>NZ_BMMM01000056.1 GCF_014645835.1 Streptomyces albiflavescens | reverse complement strand
GGCCAAGATCGACGGCATCGACGTCCCGGACATCGAGGTCGACGACCCGCACCAGGCCAAGACCCTCGTCCTGGGCTGGGGTTCCACCTACGGACCCATCACGGCGGCGGTACGCCGGCTGCGCACGGCCGGGGAGAACATCGCGCAGGCCCATCTGCGCCACCTCAACCCCTTCCCCAGGAATCTGGGCACGGTGTTGAAGCGTTACGAGAAGGTGGTGATTCCCGAGATGAACCTCGGCCAGCTCGCCACGCTCATCCGGGCCAGGTATCTGGTGGACGCGCACTCGTACAACCAGGTCAACGGCATGCCGTTCAAGGCTGAGCAGCTCGCCACGGCTCTCAAGGAGGCCATCGATGGCTGAGACGTCCACGGAAGGCACGGGCACGATCGAGGCGCTCTCTCTCGTTCCCAAGGCCGAGGCCAGGCAGTCCATGAGGGACTTCAAGTCCGATCAGGAAGTGCGCTGGTGCCCCGGCTGCGGTGACTACGCGATCCTCGCGG
>NZ_BMMM01000055.1 GCF_014645835.1 Streptomyces albiflavescens | reverse complement strand
CCTGCCCGTATCGACTGCAGACCCGGGGTTAAGCCCCGGGCTTTCACAACCGACGCGACAAGCCGCCTACGAGCTCTTTACGCCCAATAATTCCGGACAACGCTTGCGCCCTACGTATTACCGCGGCTGCTGGCACGTAGTTAGCCGGCGCTTCTTCTGCAGGTACCGTCACTTTCGCTTCTTCCCTGCTGAAAGAGGTTTACAACCCGAAGGCCGTCATCCCTCACGCGGCGTCGCTGCATCAGGCTTTCGCCCATTGTGCAATATTCCCCACTGCTGCCTCCCGTAGGAGTCTGGGCCGTGTCTCAGTCCCAGTGTGGCCGGTCGCCCTCTCAGGCCGGCTACCCGTCGTCGCCTTGGTGAGCCACTACCTCACCAACAAGCTGATAGGCCGCGGGCTCATCCTTCACCGCCGGAGCTTTCAACCGCAGACCATGCGGTCCGCAGTGTTATCCGGTATTAGACCCCGTTTCCAGGGCTTGTCCCAGAGTGAAGGGCAGATTGCCCACGTGTTACTCACCCGTTCGCCACTAATCCACCCCGAAGGGCTTCATCGTTCGACTTGCATGTGTTAAG
>NZ_BMMM01000054.1 GCF_014645835.1 Streptomyces albiflavescens | reverse complement strand
TCATGTAGTCCAGGCCCCATTTGATCTGGGTGGCGGGGTTGGTCTTCCAGTCGCTGCCGGCGGTGGCCATCTTGGAGGCGGGCAGGGCCTGGACGAGGCCGTAGGCGCCGGAGGAGGCGTTGGTGGCGGTGGGGTTCCAGCCGCTCTCGTGTTCGACGATCTTGCTGAAGGCGTTGTACTGCGCGTCGTCCGGGATCATCGTGTGCGCGATTGCCTGGGCGGAGGAGGCCGTGGTGGGGGTGGCGGCCTGGGCGGGGGCGGCGGCCAGAACCATACCGGTGGTGGCGGCGGCCAGGGCGGCACCGGTGAGGACCTTCTTCGGGGAGGCGATGACGCGGCGGATGACGGAGACGGTCACGGAGCACCTTTTCTTCGGGGGCAGGGGGTCGCTGTGTGCCGTGGCCACGTGGTGTGTGGTGCCGGCGTACGGGGGTGCCGCGGCCCGGGTGGGCTCGTCGGTGCCTGGCGACGAGCTCAAGAGAAGCAGGCTCCGAGGGGTGTCCGCAATGACCCCTTTTACTAGTGGTGGTCGCATCCGTGGAGAAAGTGCCTGGTGTGACCTGGCTCTCAAACTGCAGGTCAGGCGCCCTTATGACGCGGACATG
>NZ_BMMM01000053.1 GCF_014645835.1 Streptomyces albiflavescens | reverse complement strand
GCTTCACCCGGCACACGACGCTCCCCTACCCATCACAGCGGGCGTTGGCCCTCATGCTGCAATGACACGACTTCGGCGGTACGCTTGAGCCCCGCTACATTGTCGGCGCGGAATCACTAGACCAGTGAGCTATTACGCACTCTTTCAAGGGTGGCTGCTTCTAAGCCAACCTCCTGGTTGTCTGTGCGACTCCACATCCTTTCCCACTTAGCGTACGCTTAGGGGCCTTAGTCGATGCTCTGGGCTGTTTCCCTCTCGACCATGGAGCTTATCCCCCACAGTCTCACTGCCGCGCTCTCACTTACCGGCATTCGGAGTTTGGCTAAGGTCAGTAACCCGGTAGGGCCCATCGCCTATCCAGTGCTCTACCTCCGGCAAGAAACACACGACGCTGCACCTAAATGCATTTCGGGGAGAACCAGCTATCACGGAGTTTGATTGGCCTTTCACCCCTAACCACAGGTCATCCCCCAGGTTTTCAACCCTGGTGGGTTCGGTCCTCCACGACCTCTTACAGCCGCTTCAACCTGCCCATGGCTAGATCACTCCGCTTCGGGTCTTGAGCGCGCTACTAAACCGCCCTGTTCGGACTCGCTTTCGCTACGGCTTCCCCACACGGG
>NZ_BMMM01000051.1 GCF_014645835.1 Streptomyces albiflavescens | reverse complement strand
AGGTTCTTCGAGCCGGGTGGGCGTCCGGGGCCGGGCATGGAGGGTCTGGGCACGTCGGCGGGACGGGCGGTCTTCACGCGGAGGTGGCGGAACCCCCGGCGGACCCGGGCAGGGGTGAGCCGACGAGGCTGCGCCGGCCGCTCCCAGGGCCGGCGCAGATCCTCTGCGAGGGGCCGGGCTAGGCGGAGTTGGGTGTGGGCGGCGATGATCAGCCACGTCCACAGGTCGGCCGTGTGCGGATCGCGGACCTTGGGGACGGTCCAGCCCAGGGTCTGTTTGAACAGCCGGAAGGTATGTTCAAGATCGAATCTGCGGAGGAACGCCTGCCAGCGCAGGTCGACGTCTGCGCCGGTCATGCCGGTGCGTGAGGACCACAGCCACACCGGCTTCGGATCGCGGTCACCGGGCAGGCGCTCGACCTTCAGCCGGATCAACGTGCCGTGGATCAAAGGGAGTTCACCGCAGTGATCGAGCCAGGGGCCACGGGCCTGTAGTCGGGGGTGCATCCGGTCCCAGGCGAGGGCTTCGGCCGTGCCGTAGCGGGTGGTGTCGCACGTCGTGGCCTGGTCAGGGGTGTGCCAGGACTCCGGCTTGGAGAAGGTGAGGACGCCGCCGTGCTTGCGGGGCTGTCCGCCGCGCGGGGTGGAGCGGCGCGGTCCGGCGTCCCGGAGCATGACACGGTCCGAGCGGAGCCGGCCGACCAGCTCGACGGGCAGGTCGGCCAGGA
>NZ_BMMM01000050.1 GCF_014645835.1 Streptomyces albiflavescens | reverse complement strand
GCGGTCCAGGGCTTCATGCCGGAACTGGGTCTCGCCAAGGAGAACATCGTCTTCGTCTCCGGCATCGGCTGCTCGTCGCGCTTCCCGTACTACATGAACACGTACGGCATGCACTCCATCCACGGCCGCGCCCCCGCCATCGCCACCGGACTCGCCTCCAGCAGGCGGGACCTGAGCGTCTGGGTGGTCACCGGCGACGGCGACGCCCTCTCCATCGGCGGCAACCACCTCATCCACGCCCTGCGCCGCAACGTCAACCTCAAGATCCTGCTCTTCAACAACCGGATCTACGGCCTCACCAAGGGCCAGTACTCACCGACGTCAGAGGTCGGCAAGATCACCAAATCGACGCCGATGGGCTCGCTGGACGCACCCTTCAACCCCGTCTCCCTCGCCATCGGCGCGGAAGCCTCCTTCGTCGCCCGAACCATCGACTCGGACCGGCAGCACCTCACCGGCGTACTGCGCCAGGCCGCCGCACACCCCGGCACCGCACTGGTGGAGATCTACCAGAACTGCAACATCTTCAACGACGGCGCCTTCGACGCCCTCAAGGACAAGCAGCAGTCCCAGGAAGCGGTCATCCGCCTGGAACACGGGCAGCCCATCCGCTTCGGAGCCGACGGCGCCCGCGGTGTCGTACGCGATCAGCAGACCGGTGACCTCAAGGTCGTCACCGTCACGACGGAGAACGAGTCGCAGATCCTGGTCCACGACGCCCACTCCGCATCCCCCACCACCGCCTTCGCG
>NZ_BMMM01000049.1 GCF_014645835.1 Streptomyces albiflavescens | reverse complement strand
GTGTGACGAACAACCTGGACGCCCTGCTGACCGCACTGTACGTGAAGATCGACGACGAGATCCGAGGCACCCGATGGCTTGGCCGACCGCCGCAGCTGACAGATTCTGAGCTGGTCACCCTTGCCGTCGCGCAGGCGCTGCTGGGCTTCACTTCGGAGTCGCGCTGGCTGCGGTTCGTTGACTCCCGACTGGGAGCAATGTTCCCGTACGTGCCCAGGCAGCCGGGCTGGAACAAGCGGCTGCGGGCAGCGTTGCCGCTGGTCAAAAGGGCCATACGGCTACTGGCCGTCGATACGGACTTCTGGTTCGACAACCACTGGATCATCGACTCCACACCGGTGGAGTGCGGCCGCTCACGTCCGACGGTGAAGCGGTCGGACATGGCCGGCTGGGCCGGATACGGATACTGCGCCTCGCACTCCCGGTTCTTCTGGGGCCTGCGCCTGTTCCTGGTATGCACCCCGACCGGGATGCCCATCCTGTGGGCACTGGCGAACCCGAAGCTGGACGAGCGGGAGGTGCTGTCGGCGATGCTGGACCGCGAACCGCACCTGGCCACGGACAGGCCGAGCCTGCTGGTGATCGCGGACAAAGGCTTCGCTTCCAAGGAGTTCGAGGCCGATCTGGCTTTCCGGGGCGCGGAGTTGCTGCGTCCTTCTTTCAAGCGCGAGAAGAAGCGCAGGGGCGAAAGCCTCCTGAAGTCGGTGCGGCAGCTGATCGAGTCGGTCAACGACACCCTCAAAGGCCAGCTCGACCTGG
>NZ_BMMM01000048.1 GCF_014645835.1 Streptomyces albiflavescens | reverse complement strand
TTACCCGCCTTCCAGATCTGGCCTATCAACCCAGTCGTCTACTGGGAGCCTTAACCCCTCAAGGGGGTGGGAGTCCTCATCTCGAAGCAGGCTTCCCGCTTAGATGCTTTCAGCGGTTATCCCTCCCGAACGTAGCCAACCAGCCATGCCCTTGGCAGGACAACTGGCACACCAGAGGTTCGTCCGTCCCGGTCCTCTCGTACTAGGGACAGCCCTTCTCAAGACTCCTACGCGCACAGCGGATAGGGACCGAACTGTCTCACGACGTTCTAAACCCAGCTCGCGTACCGCTTTAATGGGCGAACAGCCCAACCCTTGGGACCGACTCCAGCCCCAGGATGCGACGAGCCGACATCGAGGTGCCAAACCATCCCGTCGATATGGACTCTTGGGGAAGATCAGCCTGTTATCCCCGGGGTACCTTTTATCCGTTGAGCGACGGCGCTTCCACAAGCCACCGCCGGATCACTAGTCCCGACTTTCGTCCCTGCTCGACCCGTCGGTCTCACAGTCAAGCTCCCTTGTGCACTTACACTCAACACCTGATTGCCAACCAGGCTGAGGGAACCTTTGGGCGCCTCCGTTACCCTTTGGGAGGCAACCGCCCCAGTTAAACTACCCATCAGACACTGTCCCTGATCCGGATCACGGACCCAGGTTAGACATCCAGCACGACCAGACTGGTATTTCAACGACGACTCCACACTGGCTGGCGCCAATGCTTCACAGTCTCCCAGCTATCCTACACAAGCCGAACCGAACACCAATATCAAACTGTAGTAAAGGTCCCGGGGTCTTTCCGTCCTGCTGCGCGAAACGAGCATCTTTACTCGTAGTGCAATTTCACCGGGCCTATGGTTGAGACAGTCGAGAAGTCGTTACGCCATTCGTGCAGGTCGGAACTTACCCGACAAGGAATTTCGCTACCTTAGGATGGTTATAGTTACCACCGCCGTTTACTGGCGCTTAAGTTCTCAGCTTCGCCACCCCGAAGAGTGACTAACCGGTCCCCTTAACGTTCCAGCACCGGGCAGGCGTCAGTCCGTATACATCGCCTTACGGCTT
>NZ_BMMM01000047.1 GCF_014645835.1 Streptomyces albiflavescens | reverse complement strand
GCGGCACAGGTTTCGGTGGGGATTCCGTGGCTTCCTGTTTCTTCGTGCTGTGCCAGAACGGGTTCTGGTCTTACCGGCGCTCCGCAGGCCGATGCCGCCAGTCCGGCGGCCGTTTTCACGTTGATGGCGGCGTTGACATCCCTATCATGCCGGGTGCCGCAGGCGGGACAGGTCCACTCCCGCACGTCCAGGGGCTTGGGCCCATCACGGTGGCCGCAGGTTGAGCACACCTGGCTGGTGGGCTCGAACCGACCGATCTTCACGAAACTCCGCCCGTACCGCTTTGCCTTGTATTCGAGCATGTCCACGAACTGTGACCAGCCCGCGTCGTGCACGCTCTTGGCCAGCCTGGTGCGCGCGAGTCCGGACACCGCCAGGTCCTCCACCGCGACCGCTTGGTTATCGCGGATCAACTGGGTGGAGAGCTGGTGGTGGAACTCCTTGCGAGCATCAGCCACAGCGGCGTGGGCGCGAGCGACCTTCAGGCGGGCCTTGGCCCGGTTCTTCGATCCCTTCTGTTTACGGGACAGTTCCCGCTGGGCCTTCTTCAGCTTCTTCTCCGCCCGGCGTAAAAACCGCGGCGAATCAATCTTCGTGCCATCCGAGAGGACCACGAAGTGGGTGAGCCCCAGGTCGATACCGATTGCGCTGTCCGGCTCGGGCTCCTCCCAGCGCTCCCGGTCCGTGGCGGGGTCGGTGTCGATGACGAAACTGGCGAAGTACCGCCCCGCCGCATCCATGATCACCGTCACACCCGACGGGGTCACCGGCAGGACCCGCGACCACTTCACCTTGATCTCGCCGATCTTCGGGAGCAGCAGCCGCCCACGGCCGGTGATCTTCCAGCGGGCGTTCGCGGTGAACCGGATCGACTGCCGGGCATCCTTACGCGACCTGAAGCGCGGCGCACCCACCTTCGGCCCCTTACGCTCCCCCTTCAGCGAAGCGAAGAAGTTCTGATACGCGGCCTCCACGTCCCGCAGGGCCTGCTGCAGGACGACCGAGGAGACCTCGGCCAGCCAGGAGCGTTCGGGGGTGCTCTTGGCGCGGGTGATGAACTGCTGGGACAGGGCCGCGGCCTTGGGGTAGGG
>NZ_BMMM01000046.1 GCF_014645835.1 Streptomyces albiflavescens | reverse complement strand
TGCCGAGAACCCGCCCAAGAAGTACCAGGACATCTATCCGATCGCCTTCGACAAGGACATGCCGGGGCTGATAGCCGAGACCATACGGCTGCTGCGTTTCTGGATGGACCACGGCGTACGGATCTTCCGCGTCGACAATCCGCACACCAAGCCGGTGGTGTTCTGGGAGCGGATCATCGCGGAGGTCAACCGCACCGATCCCGATGTGATCTTCCTGGCGGAGGCATTCACCCGGCCCGCGATCATGCACAGGCTCGCGACGGTCGGCTTCCAGCAGTCGTACACGTATTTCACCTGGCGCAACACCAAGGAGGAGCTGACCGACTACCTCACCGAACTGTCGGGCGAGGCGGCCGCGTACATGCGGCCCAACTTCTTCGTCAACACCCCCGACATCCTGCCCGGCTACCTTCAGCGGGGCGGCCGTCTCGCCTTCGAGGTACGGGCCGTCCTCGCTGCCACCCTCTCGCCGGCCTGGGGGATGTACGCCGGATACGAGCTCTGCGAGAACACCCCCTTCAAGGAGGGCAGTGAGGAGTACGCCGACTCCGAGAAGTACCAACTGCGGCCGCGCGACTGGGAGTCGGCCGAGGAAGAGGGCAGGACCATCGCCCCGCTGATCACCTGGCTGAACCGGATCAGGCGGCGCCACGAGGCCCTGCACGAGCTGCGCAATCTCCGCTTCCACGACACGGACAACGACGCCCTCATCGCGTACAGCAAGCGCACGGGCGACGACACGGTCGTGGTGGTGGCGAACCTCGACCCCCACCACACCCAGGAGGCCACGGTGTCGTTGGACATGCCGCAACTCGGCCTGGACTGGCACGAGTCCGTGCCGGTGCGCGACGAGCTCACCGACGAGACCTACCACTGGGGCAGGGCCAACTACGTGCGTCTGAAGCCGGGCGGTGCGCATGTGCTCGCCGTCGGCCCCTCGCCGCGGATCGGAGGGTCACCCACATGATGGTCAACGAGCCCGTCCCGGACATGTTCGAGGACACACCGGCCAGCGACCGCGATCCCGATTGGTTCAAACGCGCCGTCTTCTACGAGGTCCTGGTCCGCTCCTTCCAGGACAGCAACGGCGACGGCGTCGGCGACCTCAAGGGCCTGACCTCCCGGCTCGACTACCTGCAATGGCTCGGCGTGGACTGCCTATGGCTGCCTCCGTTCTTCAAGTCCCCCCTCAAGGACGGCGGGTACGACGTCTCCGACTACACGGCCGTACTGCCCGAATTCGGTGACCTCGCCGACTT
>NZ_BMMM01000045.1 GCF_014645835.1 Streptomyces albiflavescens | reverse complement strand
ATACGCCGCCCACCGCCCCGACGCCTCCCACAACTCCCCATACGACAACCCACGTTCACCGCCCACGACCGCCAGCGCATCCGGTGCAGCAGCCACCCGCCCACGGATCAACTCCGGCAGCAACCCGGCCGGTGTCTCTCCCTCCGTCGTGCTCCACTCCCCCAGGACCGACGAGCGCTCCGCCGCGTCCAGCACGTCCACCTGTGCCACTGGTGCCGCCGGGTTCGCGGCCATCCGCTCAAGGATGCGGACGATCCGCTGTGCTGTTTCCTGGGCCGTACGCCGGTCGAGCAGGTCGGGCCGGTACGTCACACGGATCTGAAGCCGGTCGGCGGGGATGGCTCCGACCGCCAACGGGTAGTGCGTTCCGGCCACGGTGTGCAGGGGGGTGATCGAGACCTCGTCGGCCGCCTCGCCCGGCGCTGAGAGGGCGGGCGCGTTCCTGGGGTAGTTCTCGAACATCAGCATGGTGTCGAACACCGCGCCGGAACCGGCGAGTTGCTGGACGGTCGGCAGCCCCAGGTGCTGGTGTGCGATGAGCGCGGACTGGTGGTCCTGCAGCGTCCGGAGCAGTTCGAGGACGGTTTGCGTGCCGTCGAGCCGGACCCGTACCGGCAGGGTGTTGATGAACAGGCCGACCATCGACTCGGACTCGGGCAGCTCAGGGGGCCGCCCGGCCACGGTGCCGCCGAAGACGACGTCGGTGCGCCCGGCGAGCCGCGCCAGGACCAGCGCCCAGGCGCCCTGCACCATCGTGTTCACCGTCAGACCCTGGGTCCGGGCCCAAGCGGTGAGATCCCGGGTGCGTTCCGTGGGCAGTTCGGCCGAGCACACGTCGGGCACGACCGGAGGCCGGCCCGCGTCCGCCGGGGCGACCAGCGTCGGCTCGTCGGCTCCGGCCAGCTCCGCCCGCCATGCCTCCCTGGCCGTCTCGACGTCCTGCCGCCCGAGCCATTCCAGGTAGTCCCGGTAGGAGGCGGTGGGCGTGAGCTGGGCGGGGTCGCCGTCCGCCGTGTACAGCCGGGACACTTCCGTGAGGATGATGGGTATGGACCAGCCGTCCACCAGGATGTGGTGGCTGGTGATGACGAGGCGGTGCCGTGCCCCGGCGAACCGGACGAGCAGCAGCCGCAGAAGCGGTGCCCGGGTCAGGTCGAACCGTTCCGCCCGCTCCTGCTCGGCGATCCGCTCCGCCTCCGCCTCGGCGTCCCGCTCCGCCAGGCCCGAGAGATCGACCTCACGCCAGGGCAACTGCGCTGTGTCCGCGATGACTTGTACGGCCTCGCCCGACTCCCGTCGGTGGAAGCTCGCCCGCAGTGCGGCGTGCCGGGCGAGCAGGGCCTCCCAGGACGCCCTCAGCCGCCCCGCGTCCAGCGGTCCGTCCAGGGCGAGGAGCCGCTGGCTCTGGTAGACGTCCGGACCCTCTTGTTCGAAGGTGGCGTGGAACAGCATCCCTTCCTGAAGCGGCGACAGCGGCCAGACATCGGTCAGCTCGGGTATGCGGCGCTCCAGCTGTTCGACCTCGTGCTGCGTCAGGGCCAGGAGGGAGAAGTCGGACGGGGTACGTCCGCCGGAGGTGGGCTCCGCGGTGTGGGCGGCGAGGCCGCTCAGGACCTGCTCCCAGGCACGGCCCAGCCTCACTGCCTCGGCCTCATCGATCAGCCCGGCGGGCCAGCTCAGGGAAAAGGTGAGTTCCGGCCCTCCGGGGGTGTCCCGTACGGTGGCGCTCGCCTCAAGGGCGTGCGGGACGGGTGTGTCGGGGTCGACCGAACCGCCGATCGCCGACTCACCGGTCATCTGCCATGCGGCGGGCGGCAGTTCACCGGGGCCGGTCGCGCTGAAGCGGCCCAGGTAGTTGAAGCCGATCTGCGGACCCGGCAGTGCGGCGAGCGCCGGGCCCGTCTCCGGGTTCAGGTGACGCAGCAGCCCGTAGCCGAGACCGTCCCCGGGCACCGCCCGCGCCTGCTCCTTCACCGCCTTCAGCAGCACCCCGGCCGCCGGACCACCCGCCAATACGTCGTCCAGGTCCACCCCGCCGAGTTCGAACCGGAGGGGATGCGTACGGGTGAACCAGCCCACCGTCCGCGACAGTTCCTCGCCCTCGACCGACTCCCTGCCATGCCCCTCGACATCCACCAGAAGCCCGGAGGCACCGCCCCCGCGCCACCGTGCGACCGCGCCCGCCAGGGATGCCAGCAGCACCTCGTGCACACCGCAGTGGAAGAGGGCGGGCGTCCGGCCGAGCACCGTGGCCGCGTGCTCGGGCGCCAGCTTCCATGACCGCCGGCGCAGCGTCCGTGCCGTGTCGAGGGCCGGGTCCAGCCCCCTCTTGCCGAGCGCTGGTTCGGGCCCCCCGAGCAGGGCCGTCCAGGCATCGAGCTCCGCTGTCCGGTGCTGTCCGTTCGCCTCCTGGCTCAGCCGGCGCGACCAGTGCCTGTACGACGTCCCCACCGGGTCGAGCTCCGGCTTGCGCCCGGCTGCCGCCGCCTCGCAGGCATCGCGCAGGTCGGGGAGCAGGATGCGCCACGACACCCCGTCCACCACCAGGTGGTGCACCACGAGCGCCAGCCGGCCCATCCGGTCCTGGCCGGCGTCCACCCACACCACCTGGAGCAGCACGCCCGCCGCCGGGTCGAGTCGCTCCACGGCCTCGCGCGCCGACTCCGCCGCGACGTCGTCCAGCGAGTCTGCCGGCGCATCCGGCACCCGCACGCGCGTCACCAGCGATGCGGCGTCGAGGGAGCCCTTCGGGCCGACGCACAGTCCGGGCTCCCCCTCGCCTGTCGTGACTGTGGCCCGCAGCATGTCGTGCGCGTCGAGTACGGCCGCCACGCCGGCCACCAGCACGTCCCGCTCGAGCCCGGCGGGAGCACCCACGATCGCCCACTGCGCGAAACTCCGGCGCAGGGCCGGCTCTCCCAGCTCCCGCATGACCGGCGTCCAGGGCACCTCGCCCACGCCGTCGTCGCGGCCGGCGGCGCTGGTGTCGTCCGTCCCGACCGTGCCCGCGACCAGGGCCAGGCGTTCCGGGGTCCGTTCCGCGAACACCTGCCGGGGTGTGAGGACCATGCCCGCCCGGCGAGCACGGGCGACGACCTGCATCGACATGATCGAGTCGCCGCCGAGCTCGAAGAAACTGTCCTCGACGCCGACCCGTTCAAGCCCCAGCACCTCGGCGAACAGGGCACACAACACGCTCTCGGCGTCGGTGCGCGGCGCCCGCCCGGTCACCTTGCCGGCAAAGTCCGGGGCGGGCAGGGCGGCGCGGTCCACTTTGCCGTTACGGGTGAGCGGGAGCTCGTCGAGAGTGAGGACGGCGGCGGGCACCATGTAGTCCGGAAGCGACTCGGCGAGATACGCA
>NZ_BMMM01000044.1:2113-3572 GCF_014645835.1 Streptomyces albiflavescens | reverse complement strand
GATGCGGTCGTAGGACTCCAGCGCGATCTGCTTGAGCTTGGCGAAGGCGCCGAGCCGGATCCACTCGTCGCGGCGGTTGCGAATCGTGGTGGCCGAGCAAGTCGTGTCGGCGATCGCCTGGTAGGAACAGCCGAATCGCAGCAGTTGTAGCAGCTTGTCGAACACGATCCGGTCGCTGATACGCGGGCGGTGGCAGCCCAGCGGATGCGTCGGCGCGTAGGTCGGTCGCTCGGGCAGCAGAGCAGCGAATTGGCTCCAGAGTGGTTCGGTCAGCCATGATGGAAGTACAGGCACAGGTCCCCCGGTGATCACAGAGCGTTGCAACTCCATGATCGCCAAGACCTGTGCCTGTACTGCTGCCGGGATACCACCACCACGCCTATCTGCGCGGCCTCTTAAGGTTCAACGGTGCCAGTCGTTGTGTTGTTTGGTCTTGATCCGTCGCACCTTGGATGCTGGCGTAGTGTCAGCGGCCGGGTGCCCGCTGCTTGACCTCCTGCAGTACCCAGCCGTTGCCGTCCGGGTCGCTGAAGGTGGCGTAGGAGGCGTAGGAGGCGCGCTCGGGGTGCGGACCGGCAAGTCGTTCCTGTCCGCCCTCGGTCTGGTGAGTGACCTGACCGTCGGCGTGGCCGTGGTACAGGAGCCCCCCGGCGTCATGGAAGATCTCGCTCACCTCGATGCCGCGGCCGAGCAGCTCCGCGCGGGCTTCCTCGATGTCGGAGACGATGAGGTACAGGCCCTGAGATGAGCCCGGCGCGGCGGGGGTGAGCCCCTTGCCGAAGATGATCGAGGCCTCAGAGCCGGGCGGCGTAAGGTGCACCAGGCGCCAACCGTCATGCGGAGCTGCATCGACGTCAAGGCGGAATCCCGCCTTCTCGTAGAAGGTCTTGGCCTGGTCCACGTCGGAGACGGGAACCACGACGAGTTCCAGCTTCAGTTCCATTTCCATCCACTTCCAGGAGCGCGGGTTCCGGGACAACCAGTCGTCACCGGTTTAGATGGTGACGAGCATGCCAGTCGTGCCGTCACCCGTCAAGGGGGTGATGGAAAAAGTGTCTGCGCGAGCGCTCGCTGGTGCATGCCTTGCAGGAGGGTGTCAGGACTGTTAGCGGTGCGAGGGTGTTGCTCCAGTCCCGGCTCGGTGTTGCTGAGCTGTCGTAAGGCTGAGCAGTGGGCGCCTTCCGGGGGGCCCAGGATGGGCCATGGGCTCGGGTGGGTTGCAGTCATCGCTGACGGGTGCAGTCGCGATCTGCCGGCCATGAACAAGTGGGACCGGAAGCTGGGCGCGACGCTGCCGGGGTTCGGCGATCGGGCGGGCCGCGGCGTTGATCCAGGTTTTATGTAGGCGGTTCGGCGTCGAGGGCAGGGCATGCCGCTTACTTCGGTGAGCAGGTGTGGACCCGTTCTAGGGCCCGTGTCGGAAGTGGCGTCGTTCGCCCGAAGGGCGGGCCTCGCGGCG
>NZ_BMMM01000044.1:0-2101 GCF_014645835.1 Streptomyces albiflavescens | reverse complement strand
GTGCGTGCCAGACGCCGCGAGGCAGGCGCCACTTCCGACACGGGCCCTAGTGAGAGTTGCCCTCCCGGCGGCAGTAAGGGCCGGCGTCCTGGCTTTGGCTTCCTTGGGCGGCGATGCGCGGTCGATGGCGGCTCCGATGTGTGAGGCGCGGATCTTCTGCTGCTGCGCGGCTCGATCTTCTCTTCCGGGCGCAGACAGCGGGTGCCGAGGCGTGCTGCAGGCCGGCCCCGCCTCGTTTTCCTCGGTTCCGCTCAGGAGGGCTCCCGAACGGGTAAATGCGCAGCTCAGTGCGCTGGGGCTGCGTATTTGCATGTCTTAAATGTCGAAAATGTCGATAGTAATCTAAATGGGCGGCGAGAGAATGGCGGCGACGGCAATGTCGGCTTCGGTCGACGCGAAGACCGTTCTGATCTCGGGGCGGAGGGGCGCCGGCCGTGCAGCGGTGAGGGAGCCGATGGCACCGAAGCCCAACGTTCGCACGCTTGTGGGTGTATCGACGACCCGTCGGCTAGGGGCGTCGCTCGCCGAACGCCGCAGATACCGGGGTCCTGCGATCACCGTGTTCCTCAGGTCTCTTGAAGGGAGCGCATCAGCGAAATCATTCCCCTCTCGATCCGATATGGACGACGAGCAGGCGGCAGCGGAACGCTCGATCGCAAGACCGCCACAGTCGACTAGCAGGGCGGGCCGATGTCGGGCGCTGGCGGCAACGCCGAGAAGCTGACTGCGGCGGCCAGGCGGTGAAGGTGCGTTCACCCGCACACACTGACCTCTTGCAGGGCGTCAGTAACGGGACTGACGCACTGGCCGTGATCCTGCGCTCCCGCTCTCTCTGGCCGTTCGAAGGGCCCATCGCACGGAGTCAGGTCCCCTGCACCGGCAACACCAACGAAGCAAAGAGGAAAGACCAATGACCACGATTCTGATCACGACAGCCAACGGCGAGACCGGCCGGCCGATGGTCGACTACCTGCTCAAGGAAGGCTTCAACGTTCGTGCCATGGTCCGCACGGACGACGAGCGGGCACAGCGGCTGCGTGACAAGGGCGCCGAGGTCGTCTTCGGTGACCTGCTCAACTTCCGCGACGTTCGCGCCGCCATGGAGGGCGTCCGGCGCGCCTACTTCAACTACCCGATCGGCGAGGGGCTGGTGGAGGCCGCGGTCATGTTCGCTCAGGCCGCAAAGGAGCAGGACCTCGAGCTCATCGTGAACATGTCGCACATCCAGTCCCGCCCCCACGCGCGCAGCAAGGCGACGCAGAACCACTGGCTCTCCGAGCAGGTCTTCGACTGGTCCGGGGTCCCCACCACTCACCTGAGGGTCACGTTCTTCATGCAGTGGCTGCTCTACATCTCCGGACTCATTCGCTACGGCCGCTACGTCATGCCGTTCGACCGGAAGAGCCGCTTCGCCCCGATCGCCGGCCGCGACATCGCACTGACCGCTGCCAACATCTTCGCCTCGCCCGAAGAGCACGGTGGGCAGATCTACACCCTCACGGGTCCTGTGGAGTACAGCCACGAGGAGCTGGCGGCCGAGGTCAGCCGAGTGCTGGGCAGGGACCTCCCGTACGAGCAGGTCACGGTGTCAACGTTCCTGGAAATGCTCGGTCTCGAGCACGACACCGCCAAGCTCAAGCACTTCGAGGCTGTGACCCTCGACCAGCAGGAGGGCCGCCTGGCGGGCATCAGCGACGCGGCCCCGCGCATCAACGGGCAGCCGCTCGCGACTGTCGAGGAGTTCATCAATGAGCACCGCTCGATGTTCGAGCTCGACTACACGAAGCAGGCGTAGCCAGCCGCGAAGTTCCGTGACGGCCCGTCGGTTTCACTGATGGGCCGTTTCGGCTGTCCGGCCTCAATGGCAGATTGGTGGCACGGTTGCAGCAGCGGGTCCACGCCAAGTTCCACGGCTTGGCGAGCGATGCTGCTGGTAGAGAGGGAGCCGCTGGTCAGGCACGCCGCGAGCTGCTTTAGGCCTTCGTGACCTCGCCGGTGAACTTGCTCGGCCACCACGATTCGCAACCGCCGCGAGGAGTGGATCCGGCTCGGCGCCTTCGCCAAGCTCAAGCAGATCGCGCTGGAGTCCTACGACCGCATC
>NZ_BMMM01000043.1 GCF_014645835.1 Streptomyces albiflavescens | reverse complement strand
GCGATTCCCGGCCATCGGTGAGCTGCCCTACTTGCTCACCCTCGCAGGCCACGGCTTCTACTGGTTCCGACTGCGCAAGGACGCCGTCTAGAACCCGGACGGCGGGGCGGTTTCTCCCGCCCCGCCCTGGGCACGCATCACTAACACCCCGACTCCCCCCGGTCTCCGAATCTCCGGGTTTCCGGGTCGTCGGGTCTCTGGGTCCCTGGAACTCTGGGGAAAGGACGCGACGCCATGTCGGAAGCCGCAACCCACTCTTCCACGGTCGCCGTCGCACGCCCCGAACTGCTCGCGTCCCTCGATCCACTGCTGCGGGAGTGGCTGCCGCGGCAGCGGTGGTTCGCGGGCAAGGGGCGTCCGGTGACCGGATTCTCACTGGTGGGAGGGGTGGAACTCCTCCCACCCACAGCCAAGTTGGGCCTGCTCCACCTGCTCGTCCGCGCACATCAGCCGCTCACCCCCGCCCAGGGTGCCGCCCCGCACCCCGGGGACTGCTATCAGCTGCTGATCGGCGTGCGCGAGGCGCTGCCGCCGCGGCTCGCGCCCGCGCTGATCGGGCATCTGGAGGAGGGGCCGCTGGCCGGTCGCACGGTGTACGAGGCGCTGTACGACGCGCGCCCCGCCGGCGTACTCCTCGAAGCCCTGCGCACGCAGGCCCGCATCGGGGAGCTGCGCTTCGAGCGTGACCGGCGACAGGAGATCCGGGACGATCTGGTGCCGCGCCTGGTGACGTCGGAGCAGTCCAACTCGTCCATAGTCTACGGAGATACGTTCATCCTGAAGGTGTTGCGCCGGATCCTGCCGGGCAACAACCCGGACCTGGAGCTTCCGCTGATGCTGTCCCGGGAGGGCTGCGCCCGCGTACCGGCTCCGGCTGCGTGGATGATGGCGGACCTCGACGAGGAGACGTACGTACTCGGTGTGCTCCAGCCCTTCGTGCGGGGCGCCACGGACGGTTGGGAGCTGGCGCTGCGCGAGCTGGCCAAGGGGGAGGACTTCGGCGCCGTCGGCGACCTCAGCGGCTTCGGCGACCTCGGTGGCTTCGGTTCCGAGGCGCGGGCGCTGGGCCGTGCGACCGCCGAGGTGCACACGGCGCTCGCCCGCGCGCTGCCCACGGTCACGCTGGGCCACGTGCAGATGGGGCTGCTGGTCGACGGCATGACCGAGCGCCTGGAGGCGGCCGCACAGGCGGTGCCCGCGCTGCGTCCGTACGCTCCCGGGCTGCGGACCGCCTTCGAGGCGCTGGCCGACCTCGCCGCCGAGGGCCACACCTGGACCGCGCAGCGCATCCACGGCGATCTGCACCTCGGCCAGTGCCTGCGCTCGCCGTCCGGGGAATGGTCCCTCATCGACTTCGAGGGCGAGCCGTCGAAACCCCTCGCCGAACGCCGCATGCCACAACCCCCGGCGCGGGACATCGCGGGAATGCTCCGTTCCTTCGACTACGCGGCCCACTCGCACCGTCCTTCGGTGGCCGGCTGGGCCGACGCCTGCCGGGCCGCGTACTGCACCGGCTACGCCGAGGTCTCCGGCGCCGACCCGCGCGCCGACCCCTTACTGCTGCGCGCCTACGAAACGGACAAGGCGGTCTACGAAGTCCTGTACGAGGCCCGGCACCGGCCCGACTGGCTGCCGGTGCCGATGGCGGCGATACGCCGACTCGCCGCATCCCCCTGATCTGTCCCACCCTCTCCACCTCACCCTGCCGAGGAGGCCCTGCCCGTGACGCCCCGCCCTCCGTCCGACGACAGTCCGAAGAAGAACGGCACGAAGAAGTCGGCTGCCGCGAAGAAGACGGCGGTGAAGAAGGCCGCTGAGGGGAAGACGACGGCCAAGAAGGCCGCCGCCGGTAAGAAGGCCGCCGCCAGTAAGAAGGCTGCCGTGGGTAAGACGGCCGCAGTGAGTAGGAAAGCCGCCGTAGGCAAGAAGGCCGCCGCCGCCAAGAAGGTCGCCGGGAGCGGGGCTGCCGGCAAGAAGGCCACCGTGAGCACGGCCGCGAAGGTTTCGAAGAAGGCGCCGGAGCCTGCCGCCGACAGCGCTCCCGTCTTCGCCGGTGTCGACCCCGGTGACCGGGAGCGGCTGCTCAACGGCACGCATCACGATCCGCACGGAGTGCTGGGAGCCCATCCTGTGCCGGGTGGGGTGGCCTTCCGCGCCTTCCGCCCGTACGCACAGGCGGTGACCGTCGTAACGGACGACCTGCGCGCCGAGTTGCACGACGACGGGGACGGATTCTTCTCGGGACTGCTGCCACTGCGCGCGGTCCCGGCGTCATACCGGCTGGTCGTGGCGTACGAGGGGACGGTTCTGGAGACCGAGGACGCGTACCGCTTCCTGCCCGCGCTGGGCGAGTTCGATCTGCACCTGCTCGGCGAGGGCCGCCACGAGGAGTTGTGGCGGGCGCTCGGCGCGGAGCCGATGGTTCACCAGGGCGTGACCGGCACCCGCTTCACCGTGTGGGCGCCGAACGCGCGCGGAGTGCGCCTCGCCGGCACCTTCAACTTCTGGGACGGCACGGGATACCCGATGCGGTCGCTGGGCTCCTCCGGGGTGTGGGAGCTGTTCGTGCCCTCGATCGGCGAGGGCGAGCTGTACAAGTTCGAGATCACCCGCCCCGACGGGACGCGCACGCTGCGCGCCGACCCGATGGCCCGCCGCACCGAGGCTCCGCCGAACACCTCGTCGATCGTCCACGCGTCCCATCACGTGTGGCGGGACGCGGAGTGGATGTCCAGGAGGGGGCTGAGGCCGGCGCACGAAGCCCCGTTCTCCGTCTACGAGGTGCATCTGCCGTCCTGGCGGCCGGGGTTGACCTACCGCCAGTTGGCCGACCAACTCCCCGCCTACGTCTCCGACTTGGGCTTCACCCACGTGGAACTGATGCCGGTGGCCGAGCATCCCTTCGGCGGATCATGGGGCTACCAGGTCACCGGGTTCTACGCACCGACCGCCCGGCTGGGCACCCCGGACGACTTCAAACACCTGGTCGACGCACTGCACCGGGCCGGCATCGGCGTACTCATGGACTGGGTGCCCGCCCACTTCCCGCGCGACGACTGGGCACTGGCCGAGTTCGACGGACGCCCGCTGTACGAACACGAGGACCCGCTGCGGGCCGCACACCCCGACTGGGGCACCCTGGAATTCGACTACGGACGCCGCGAGGTACGCAACTTCCTGGTCGCCAACGCCGTGTACTGGTGCGAGGAATTCCACATCGACGGACTACGCGTGGACGCCGTCGCGTCCATGCTCTACCTCGACTACTCCCGCGAACCGGGCCAATGGCTCCCCAACGAACACGGCGGCCGGGAGAACCTCGACGCGGTCGCCTTCCTCCAGGAGATGAACGCCACCGTCTACCGCCGCAATCCCGGAGTGGTCACCATCGCCGAGGAGTCCACGGCATGGGACGGCGTCACCCGGGCCACCCACCACATCGGCCCCGGCGGCTTCGGAGGGCTGGGCTTCGGGCTGAAGTGGAACATGGGCTGGATGCACGACTCGCTGGACTACGTGGCCCATGAGCCCATCCACCGCAAGTACCACCACAACGAGATGACCTTCTCGATGGTGTACGCCTACAGCGAGAACTACGTCCTG
>NZ_BMMM01000042.1 GCF_014645835.1 Streptomyces albiflavescens | reverse complement strand
GCACGCCACAAAACGCTCGGCGGTCAGCGCCGGACGGTCCCAGTAACCGGCAGCCAGCCCGGCACCCGCGACATACAACTCGCCAGTCACCCCCGACGGCACCGGCTGCAAGAACGCGTCCAGCACGAACACGCGCCGATTGCCGTACGGCCGCCCGATGGGCAGCACCGTATCTACGGGCTCACCCGGACTCCACACCCGCCAGGTCGCGCACAGGGTCACCTCGGTCGGCCCATACAAGTGCCGTACGGCCACATCCGGGCACGCCTCCCGCACCCGCGCCACCGACCGCGCGGGAACCACATCCCCACCCGTCAACACCTCACGCAACCCCGCGAAACACCCCGGCGCCTCCTCCGCCAACACCCGGAAAGACCCCGCCGTCAAGTGCACCGCAGTGCCCCCACCCGCAACATGCTCACGAACACGAGGAGCATCCACCACACCCGGCTCCGCCACGACCACCCGCCCACCAGCCGCCAACGGCACCCACACCTCGAACAACGACACATCAAAAGCATGCGGAGCATGCATCAACACCACATCACCGGAACCAACCCGCCAGCCCCGCTCACCCACCAAAGCAGCGACACCGCCATGCGGCACCGCCACACCCTTCGGCACCCCCGTCGACCCCGACGTATACATCACATACGCAACATCACCCGCAGACACCGGCACCAACAAACCACCATCACAAGCCCCATCCGCAGCCCGCAGATCATCCACCACCAACACCACACCCGCATCCCCCACCACAAACGCAACCCGCTCAGCCGGAGACCCCACATCCACCGGCACAAACGCAGCACCCGCCCGCCACACCCCCAACAACACCGCAATCAACTCAGGCGACCGCTCCAACACCACCCCAACCCGATCACCCCGACCCACCCCCTCATCGACGAGATACGCCGCCCACCGCCCCGACGCCTCCCACAACTCCCCATACGACAACCCACGTTCACCGCCCACCACCGCCAGCGCATCCGGTGCAGCAGCCACCCGCCCACGGATCAACTCCGGCACGGTGCCACTCGGAGCCGCGTCCCCGGACGCCCCGCCCCAGCCCTCCACGACAAGGCCCCGCTCGGGTGCGTCCAGCACTCCCACCCGCCCCACCGCCGCGGACGGATCCTGCGCCATCTGCTCCAACACCCGTACCAGCCAGCCGAACACGGACTCCGTCGTCTCACGGTCGAAGAGGTCCGGCCGGTAGTCCAGCTTGAAGAGCATCCGATCGCCGGGGGCTGCCACCAGCGTGAGGGGGTAGTGCGCGGTCTCCTGGCCGGGGGCGACGCTCAGCGCGAGGGCACCGGGGTGGGACGGCTCGGTCGGGGGACTCGGGTAGTTCTCGTAGACGAGGAGCGTGTCGAAGACGGCGCCGGACCCGACGGACTGCTGAAGCTCCGGCAGTCCGATGTGCTGATGAGCCATCAGGGCGGATTGTCGCCACTGGAGTTCGGCCAGCATGCTCGCGACGGACTGCGCGCCGTCGAGCGGCACCCGCACGGGCAGGGTGTTGATGAACAGACCGACCATCGACTCGACGCCGGGTATGTCCGCGGGACGTCCGGCCACGGTGGCGCCGAACACCACGTCCGTACGGCCGGTCAGACGCGCGAGGACCAACGCCCAGGCTCCCTGCACCACCGTGTTGAGGGTCAGGCCATGGTCGCGGGCGAACCGCACCAGGCTCCCGGTCAGGTCCTCTGGGATGTCCCTGATCAAGCTCTCCGGGGTGGCGGGTGCCCGGCCCGCGTCCGCCGGCACCACCAGCGTGGGTTCGTCCACACCTGCCAGCTCCGCCTGCCAGGCGGCTCGGGCGGCGTCCTTGTCCTGCCGGGCCAGCCACGCCAGGTACTCCCGGTAGGACGTCACGGGTGCCAGGACGGACGCGTCGCCCCCCGCGGCGTACACCTCGGACAACTCGTTCAGCAGGACCGGCATGGACCAGCCGTCCATCAGGAGGTGGTGGCTGGTGACCAACAGGCGGTGCCGGTCCGCACCGAGCCGGATCAGCAGCAGCCGCAGCAGAGGCGCCGTCGAGGGATCGAACCGCCGGCCCCGCTCCCGTGCCGCCAGCTGTTCCGCCTCGGCCAAGGCATCCGTCTCCGCGAGCCCCGAGAGATCCACCTCGCGCCAGGGCAACTCCGCCTCGCGCGCGATCACCTGCACCGACGCGCCCGACTTGCGCCGACGGAAGCCGGCCCGCAGCGCCGCGTGCCGGGCCAGGAGAGCCTCCCACGACACCCGCAGCCTGCCCGCGTCCAGCGGTCCGGCCAGATCGACCAGGCGCTGTCCCACGTAGACGTCGGGTCCCTCGTCGTCGAAGGCGGCATGGAACAGCAGGCCGGCCTGCAACGGCGACAGCGGCCACACGTCCTCGACAAGGGATCGGGTCATCGCTTCTCTCCTCAGAGCGCATTGCTTCGAGCACGTACGGGATCGAGCGGTCAGAGCGTGCCGACGGGTGGCTAGGACATGTCGTCGCCGAGTTCGGCTTCGAGTGCGTCGACCTCGTCCTGCCCGAGGTCGAGGAGGGGGAAGTCGGAGGACGTGTGGCCGCCGGCCGTGGGATCGGCCGTGTGCGCGGCCAGGCCGCCCAGCAGGTCGAGCCAGGCCCGGCCGAGACGTGCCACCACGGCGTCGCCGAGGATCCGGTCGGCCCAGCTCAGCATGACGGTGATCGTGGGTCCGTCGGCGGTGTCCACGACGACCGCCCCCGCTTCGAGGACATGCTGGGCGGGCAGGTCCGGGCCGACGGAGCCGCCGATCGCGGTGTCTCCGGTCATCTGCCAGGGGGCGGGCGGCAGTTCGGCGTCACCGCTTGCACTGAAGCGGCCCAGGTAGTTGAAGCCGATCTGCGGACTCGGCAGCGCGGCGAGCGCCGGGCCCGTCTCCGGGTTGAGGTGACGCAGCAGCCCGTAGCCGAGACCGTCCCCGGGCACCGCCCGCGCCTGCTCCTTCACCGCCTTCAGCAGCACCCCGGCCGCCGGACCACCCGCCAGTACGTCGTCCAGGTCCACCCCGCCGAGTTCGAACCGGAGCGGATGCGTACGGGTGAACCAGCCCACCGTCCGCGACAGATCCAGGCCCTCCACCGACTCCCTGCCATGCCCCTCCACGTCCACCAGAACCCCGGAGGAACGGTCCTCGCGCCACCGCGTCACCGCTCCGGCGAGCGTCGACAGGAGCACCTCGTGCACACCACAGTGGAAGAGGGCGGGCGTCCGGCCCACCAAGGTGACGGCATGCCGGACGGGTACGGTCCACGAGCGGTGGCGCATCGCCTCGGCCGTGTCCCGGGCAGGCTCCAGTGCGGCAGCTCCGATGGGTGGTTCGGGCCGGCTGAGCAGCCTCGTCCAGTCATCGGTCTCACCGGCCCGGCTCACCCCGGTGGCCTGCTCCGCGAGGTGGCCCGCCCACCGCCTGAACGAGGTCGCCACGGGATCGAGGACCGGCTCCCTCCCCGCCGCGACCGCCTCGCACGCGAGCCGCAGGTCCGGCACCAGGATCCGCCATGAGACCCCGTCCACCACAAGGTGGTGCACGACGAGCACCAGCCGTCCGGTCCGCCCTGGGCCGGCGTCGACCCACACCACCTGGGCCATCACACCCGCTACCGGGTCCAGCCGCTCGACAGCGCCGCGCGCCGCCTCCCGCGCGATCCCGTCCAGCGAGTCGGCCGAGGCGTAGGTCGCGTTGGCACACGTGACGAGCACCCCGGCGTCGACCGCACCCCGGGCGCGGACGAGCAGCTCGGGGCCGGTCTCCCCCCGCACCACCACGGAACGCAGTACGTCGTGGGTGTTCATGACCGCGTTCCACCCGGCCGTCAGGACGTCCCGGCCAAGGCCGGCCGGGGCGCCGAGGATCGTCCACTGCGCGAAGTGCGGGTGAACCGCGTGCTCACCGAGCGCCCGCATGACCGGCGTCCAGGGCACCCCACCCACGCCCGCGTCCGGTGCGGGTGCGCTCGGGGTCACGAGCCGGGCCACAGCCGCGATCCTTGCCGGTGTCTCGTACTCGAAGACGTCCTGCGCCTTGAAGAGCAGGTGGGCCCGGCGAGCCCGCGCCGCGAGCTGCATCGACATGATCGAGTCGCCGCCGAGCTCGAAGAAACTGTCCTCGACGCCGACCCGTT
>NZ_BMMM01000041.1 GCF_014645835.1 Streptomyces albiflavescens | reverse complement strand
GGCGTCCTATTTGTCCTACTGTCGTCCTTAGTATGTGACGTAGGCCCTATGGGGTGCTTCACTCCGGAACGCGCGCAGAGTGTCCGAGCCCCCACGGAACGCTGCCGCGGAGTGTGACCTGGGCCGCAGATCACCTGGGCCCGAATGTGACCGGGGTCGCTCAGCCGGCGGTTGTGGTCGTCCAGTCGACGAACTTGGCGAACGTGGCGGGGGCGAGGGTGAGGATCGGTCCCGCCGGGTTCTTGGAGTCGCGTATGGCGATGGTGGCGGTGGGGGTTTCGGCGATCTCGACGCAGTCGCCGCCCTGGTCGCTGCTGTACGAGGACTTGCGCCAAGCGAGGGGGCCGAGCGGCGCGCATTCGACGCACTCGCCGCCTTGGTCGCCGCTGTAGCTGGACTTACGCCACTGGATCCCCGTCGGAATCGCGGTGTTCCCCATAGCGTTCCTCCATCGCGTGCCGGATCAACTCCGCCGAGTCCTTGAGGGAGAGTGCGGCGGCTTGGAGATGATCGTAACGGAGCGAACAGTCCTTGACGGTGTCCGAGTTGGCGGTGGGATGCCCGCTGCCGTAGCCCTCGGTGTAGACGATGGTCGGGTCGCTCGCGAAGCGGAAGAGGGTGAATGAGCCTTGGAGCCCCGCGTGCGCTCCCGCCGAGAACGGCAGCACCTGGATGTTGATCCGCGGGTTGCTCTCGAACGACAACAGGTGGGCCAGTTGGCCGCGCACGGTCTCCCGGCCGCCGATTTCCTGGTAGAGCGCGGCCTCGCTCATGACCATCCACAGAACCGGTGGCTCGCCCTTCTCGAAGATGCGCTGACGGGCCAGCCGTACTGCGGTGCGGTCGTCGAGGCCGGTCCGGTCCAGGGCGCCGAGCGTGGCACGCGCGTAGGCGCTGGTCTGGAGGAGACCGTGCACCATGTGGGCCTGGAACGTGCAGATCTCGGTGGCCCGCGCCTCCAACTCCGCCACCTGTTGGAACCAGGCCGGAAGTTGACTGCGCATCACGAGCTCGACGAGCCGGGAGAGTAAGCCGCCCGTGCCCAGCGCCGCGTCGGCCCGTTCGCTGAACTCCGGTGTCGGCAGCTTGCGGGCCGTTTCGATCTGGCCGACCAGGGAGCCGGTGTAGTTGACGATGTCGCCGAGCTGCTTCTGTGTCAGCCCGGCGCCTTCGCGGTAGCGCCGTAGCTCGAAGCCGTAGTAGTCGAGTGGTGAAGCGCCCGGGTCGAGGGCGTTGATGTGGGTCACGCGGAGCCCCCTCTCGCACAACTCGGCCCACTGGGGGACCGGTTGTATCCGTTCCGTAGCCGAGGGTAGTCGCACGAGGTCAGCCTCATAGGGTGAACGAATACTTTCCCCCCACCCTCCTGGGTCCCCGCCCCGCCCAGTACGGCATGCGGCTCACGGTCGGCGCGCACTCGGCGCGGCACATCCGGCGGATCGTCCGATCGCTGCTGGAGGAATGGGACTTGGCGGACCTGACCGACGCCGTGGAGCTCGGTGTGACCGAGCTGGTCGCCAACGTCGTACGGCATGTCCCGGACCGGAGGTGTGCGGTGCTGGTGCTGCGGCAGGCGGCGGGAGTCCGGGTGGAGGTCGCGGACGGCTGCCGTCAGCTGCCGTGTGTGCCGGGTGAGTCGTCGCCTGAGGCGGAGGGCGGCCGGGGGATCGCCCTGCTGGAAGCGGTGGTCGACAAGTGGGGTGTGGATCCTGGGCCCGGGGGCGGCAAGGTGGTGTGGTTCGAGTGTCGGGGCGGCTGTGACGGTTGAGCCGCGTCACGTGGGAGCGAACCGGATTCGGTTCCAGCCGTCCGCGCCGAAGTTCCCACCTTTGTCTGCGTTGTTGACCCCGCACGCCGCTTCCGCCTCGGGCGCACTGCTCTGTTCGTCAGTGGTGTGCGTTGCCCAGGTGGTGGGCTCCGGATTCTGGGGGGCGGGGTCAGGAGACTGCTTGGAGAGGCAGGGCCGGTGCGACCCGGGAAGGAAGAAGCATCGGTCCTGTGAGGTCGGCGGGTACGTCCAGGCCGTCCAGGAGCACAATGATCCGGTCGATGTTGGTGAGGCGCCGCCGCCCGGACTCCAGCATCGACAGGAAGGGCTGGCTCAGCCCCGTCAGGAGGGCCATGTCCTCCTGGCGGAGGTGGCCGCGCTCTCGTACGAGTTGGCAGAGCCTGCCGAAGTCCCGCTGAAGTAGGGCGTCTTTAACGTCTTGATGGGCCCAGACCTGGGCGGGGACAGAGAGGCGCGCCGGCTGCCCTGCCGTCCTGCTGCGGTTGCAGCCGGAACAGACGCTGTCGTCGTTGTACCGGCTCAGACGGCACTTGCACGTGGTGCACCGGCGAATGCCCCACGATGGTGCGATTACCTCGGTGGTTCGCGGCCCCGACACTGTGATCGTCTCCCTTGCCGAGTGTTCAACTTTGGCACCGGCCAGTGCTCCGCCGGTATGGGGCCCATCACATCTGCGATCGGTGTCGCGGAGTATCACTGAGGATTGGTGAAGCCGCTCATCATCCGGCGACGTGACTTTTCAACATCCGCTTACACATGGGTTCGCTCGGGGCAGACTTAGAGTCCCGATCATGGTGGGTAATGGGCAGGCGGTAGTCATGGCTAAGAGGCGCGCAGGGTGGCGTCCGGACCAGCTCCGCACCATGCGCGAAGCACATGGTCTGACGCTTGAGGGTGCCGGCGAGCGGCTACGCGAAGTGGCCCGCACTGCCGGACTGACCGTACCGGCAGCGAACTTCCAGACGCTGTGGCAACACGAACAGGGCGAGGTCTACCCAGGCCCTCACTACCGCCGGGCCTACTGCCTTCTCTACCGGTCCACCGAGCCCGAGTTGGGGTTCCGGAAGGCGCTGCCGGGTGAGCAGACGCAGATGAAGCTCACCCCGGCGGAGGGAGAGCCACTCGGCGACCACGTCCTGGCGGTCGAGCGCGCAGTGCTGCAGATCGCGCCAGGCGACACCGCCAACAGCAACAGTCAGGAAGTTCAGCAGCGGATCATTGATGCATGGAAGCGTCGCCACACTGGCGGCGACCCGAATCGGCCCACACTCTTGATGGTGGGGGGATTCGCCGGAAGCGGGAAGTCGGAGTTCTCGCGGTTCATTTCCCGGCTCACCGGGTGGCCGGTCCTCGACAAAGACCCCATCACCCGTCCGCTCGTTGAGCGTCTGCTGGTCGAGATGGGAAGCGACCCCAATGACCGCCACTCCCCGGCATATCGGGAGAAGGTGCGGCCCCTGGAGTACCAGTGCCTGCTGGAGACCGCCTACGCCAACGTCGACTGTTCCATCAGCACGGTACTCACCGCGCCATTCGTCGCTGAAGTGAGCGACGTGCAATGGATGCGTCGGCTGACCAACCGCTGCGAGGCACGGGGTGTGACCGTGGCGGTCATCTGGATCCAGTGCGACCTGGAGACCATGCACGAGTACATCAGCTTCCGTTCCGCAGCCCGCGACAGCTGGAAGTTGCAGAACTGGGACGAGTACGCTTCGACGATCGATCCGGAACTACGTCCAGCGGTACCGCACTTGGTGGTCGACAACCGTCTCGGCGCGGCGATATCCCTCACTGATCAGGTGCGGCAAGTCTTCGGGACGGTGTTCACATGAACCGGGGCATCCTGCTGTACGGTCCACCCGCATCCGGGAAGGACACGATCACCACCGCACTGCGCGAACTCAACCCCGCCTATGACGCTTTCGAGCGTTTGAAGGTCGGTAGCGGCCGTACCCGTGGCTATCGGATGGGATCCGCCGATCAGCTCACCGAGCTTGAGGAGCGCGGGGACGTCATCTACCGCAATGACAGGTACGGCAACATCTACCTCGTGGACCGTCCGGGCTTGGTCCAGGCCATGCAGGGCGGACGCATTCCTATCCTGCATCTCGGCCAGGTTGCCGGCCTTGAGGCGGTGGTGGACGGATTCCCCGCCTCGTGGACGAGTGTGTTGCTGTGGTGTTCGCGGGCGAGCACGGCAATCCGTTCCAAAGGGCGCGGCGACAGCGACACAGAGGCCCGCCTGGCCGCCTGGAACGCTACGGCCAAGGACATCAGGGCCAGGCCGGAATTCTCTTGGGACCTGCGGCTCGATACCGACACCGCTTCCCCCGCGGAGGCGGCGCAAGAGATTGATCTTCTGATGCGTCGCAGCCTCTGAC
This sequence comes from Streptomyces albiflavescens, assembly GCF_014645835.1. Classification (GTDB taxonomy): domain Bacteria; phylum Actinomycetota; class Actinomycetes; order Streptomycetales; family Streptomycetaceae; genus Streptomyces; species Streptomyces albiflavescens. The sequence continues at coordinate 1,713 of NZ_BMMM01000041.1, read as the reverse complement.
CGCAGGCGAACCGTGCGGAGGCGCTACGGTTCGTCGCGCTCCACGAAGTCGTGGTCGACGCGCAGCAGTGAGAGTGCCTCGGCGATGGTGAGCTCGCGCTCTCGGGCATCCGACCACCGGCTGAGGACTCGGCTGGCTGCACGCATCAGGTCATCCGGCAGCCCGGCCTCCCGCAACAGGGCTGCTGCATCGTCGAGTTCCGGGCCCCAGCGCCAGGCCCGGGATGCTGTCTTGGGAATGTAGCCGGTCTCCGTCAGGTAGCTGCCGCCCCGTTTCCCGGCAATCTCGACGAGTTCGTCGGCAACGCCGCCGGCATCGGCGACGCTGTAGGCGAGCGCCGCCAGGACGCGGGATGCCTTCTGATAGCTCGAGTACGCCAGCTTCAGCGCGGATGCCGCTCCCACCTCGGCGCCCAGCACTTTGGTCTTCACGTCACTCGCGGCGAACAGTTCCGTGGCCCGAGCACAGCCGTGGTGGTCTCCGGACAGATACAACGTGGACTGCTTGCCGCCCACGGGCGGGGAGCCGACCACCGCGCCGTCGACGACAACAGCGCGGGGAAGCAGTTCTGCGACAGTCCTGACGCGGTGTGGCGTGATCGCATTCGCTTCGATGTACAACCGGCCATCGAAGCCGCAGGCAGCGACGTGCTGTGCGACATCCACCGCGGCAGCAGGCGGACACAGAGACAACAGCACATCGGCGCGCGTCACCAGTTGCCCGAGGTCCTGTACTTCTTCGAGGCCGGCGTTCTCGGCGCGGGCCCGGGACCGGATGCTGCGGCCGTCCGTGCACCACAGCACCCGCACGTTCTGTCTGAGTAGCTGGGCGCCGAACGCGGCGCCCATGCTGCCAGGGTGCAGCAGCCCCACGGTGATCGATTCAGAAGCCATCACGATGTCCTCGGCTCGGGGTGGTGAGCAGCAGATCGATCGCCTGCAGTACGTCGGTGGTGACATGGTCCGGCGCTGTGTCACCACCGGGCCATGGCCTACCACCGCTGATCCAGACAGTGCGTAGTCCGGCCGCGCTACCACCGTGGATGTCAGTGTCCACCCCGTCTCCCACCATCCAGCCACCGTGGGCAAGATCGACGCCGCAGGCAGCCGCTGCCTTCTCGAAGATCACTATTTCTGGTTTGCGCACACCGGCGGCCTCGGAGGTGCACACCGCATCAACGTGATCGGCGATACCCGCCCCAGCCACCTTCGCGTTCTGGATCTCGCTCGTACCGTTCGTGGCAATGGCCACCTTCCAACCGGCGCGTCGAAGCATGGACAGCCCCTCGAGCACGTGAGCGGGGCAAGTGACCGAGCGAGCCATGTGGGCCAAGTAGTCGCGCCACAGCGTCGCAGCCGAAGGGGCGAGACCGTACTGGTTGCGGATCGCTTCGAAGGTCTCAGGGCAGGCGCGCTCTCGCACGAACTGCAGCAAACGCAGTCGGGCATCGTCGTCCAGGGCGTGCTGCGCAGAGAAGGCCGAAACCCAGTCTGCCAAGGGGCCTTGGCGATCAACGAGTGTGTTGTCCAGGTCGAAGATCACCAGCCGCTGCATGGGAGCAGACCCTACGGGACCTGGTGCATGGCGAAGGCGGCGGCCCTGGGGATGGGGGTCGCCGCCTTCGCGCACGGGGGTGTGGCTTGGCTGTTTTTAGTACCAGCCGTTGGCCTGCCAGAAGCTCCAGGCGGCGGTGGGGCTGCCGTAGCGGGAGTT
>NZ_BMMM01000040.1:559-7365 GCF_014645835.1 Streptomyces albiflavescens | reverse complement strand
CCCACCACCGCCACCGCATCCGGCGCCGAAACCACCCGCCCACGGATCAACTCCGGCACCGACACCGGTACTGGCACCCCACCGCGCACCTCGCCCACCCGTACACGCTCCGCGCCCTCCACCAACCCGACCCGTCCCACCACCACGGACGGATCAGCCACCACCCCCTCCAACACCCGCACGAGCAGTCCGCCCAGCGTTTCTCCCACCGCTGCGTCGATCTGGTCGGGTCGGTAGGTCACGCCCACCCGGAGGCGTTCGCCGGGGAAGATTCCCAGTGAGAGCGGGTAGTGCGTGGCCTGGCGTGACGTCACGGTGGTCACGGAGAGCGCGTCGGGGGCGAGCGCCTGGCCGGGCGGCAGCGGGTAGTTCTCGTACACGAGAAGGGTGTCGAAGGCCGCGCCGGGGCCGACGAGTTGCTGGAGTTCCGGCAGCCCGATGTGCTGGTGGGCCATCAGCGCGGACTGGCGGTTCTGCAACTCGCGGAGCATCTCCAGCACCGGCTGCGAGCCGTCGAGCCGTACGCGTACGGGCAGGGTGTTGATGAGCAGACCGATCATGGAGTCGGCGCCCGGGAGTTCCGGGGGGCGGCCCGCCACCGTCGCGCCGAACACCACGTCCGTCCGCCCGGCGAGGCGCGCCAGGACCAGCGCCCAGGCACCCTGCACCACCGTGTTCACCGTCAGACCCTGGGCGCGGGCCAGCTCGGTGAGGGCCGTGGTCGTCGCCTCGGAGAGATGCGCGGAAACCCTTTTCGGCTCTTCCGCATGCTCCGACGGCGCTGTCGCCCCCACCCGCGTCGGCTCCGCCACGTCGGCCAGCTCCGCCTGCCAGGCGGCTCGGGCGGCGTCCTTGTCCTGCCGGGCCAGCCACGCCAGGTACTCCCGGTAGGACGTCACGGGTGCGAGGCCGGACGCGTCCCCTCCGGCCGCGTAGACCTGGGCGAGTTCCTTGAGGAGGATGGGGGCCGACCAGCCGTCCATGAGGATGTGGTGGCTCGTCATCACCAGGCGGTGGCGCCGCTCGCCGAGCCGAATCAGGAGAAGCCGCAGCAGCGGGGGCTTCGCCGGGTCGATGCAGTGCGCGCGTTCGCCGGCGGCCAGTCGCTCCGCCTGCGCCGACGCTTCCTCCTCCGCCAGGTCCGAGACGTCCGCCTCGCTCCAGGGCAGGACGACCTCGCGGGTGATCATCTGGACGGCCTCACCCGTCTTGCGCCGCTGGAAGCTCGCGCGCAGCGCGGCGTGCCGGGTCAGGAGCGCCTCCCAGGAGGCGCGGAACCGTGCCGGCACCAGGGGGCCGTCCACGGCCAGGACGTTCTGCACGGTGTAGACATCGGGTCCGCGGCCGTCGAAGTCCGCGTGGAACAGCAGCCCTTCCTGGAGCGGCGAGAGGGGCCAGACCTCCGCGAGTGCCGAGCCCTTCGCGGCCGTCGAGGACCCCTCGGCGCGGGCTGCTGCTTCGGCGGGGGTTGACGACGTCACCATGTCCGTCCTCCTTCGAGCTCTGCTGCTATCGCTTCGAACTGCTCGACCTCGTCCTGGGCGAGCTCGATGAGCGGGAAGTCGGACGGGGTGTGCCCGCCCGCCGCGGGGTGCGTGGTGTGTGCGGCCAGGCCCGCGAGCAGATCGAGCCAGAGGCGGCCGAGTCGGTCCGCGGCCGCGTCGTCGAGGACCGCGGGGTGCCAGGTGAGCGTGATGGTCAGTTCCGGGCCGTCGAGGGTGTCCCGTACGGCCGCGCTCGCTTCGAGAGCGTGCAGGGTGGGCATGGCCGGGTCGGCGGAGCCGCCGATCGCGTCCTGACCGGCCATCTGCCACGGTGCGAGGGCACCCTCGCGGCTTCCCGCGGGGAAGCGGCCCAGGTAGTTGAAGCCGATCTGCGGACCCGGCAGTGCGGCGAGCGCCGGGCCCGTCTCCGGGTTGAGGTGACGCAGCAGCCCGTAGCCGAGACCGTCGCCGGGCACTGCGCGTGCCTGCTCCTTGACAGCCTTCAGCAGCGTTCCCGCGGCGGGTCCGCCCTCCAGGGCTCGGGTCACGTCGATGGCGGCCAGATCGAGGCGGATCGGGTGCACGCTGGTGAACCAGCCCACCGTGCGCAGCAGATCCGCATCGCCGACCGGCTTGCGCCCGTGCCCCTCGACATCGAGAAGGATCGTTCCGTCGGAGACGGTCCGTTGGCGCGTACCCGCTCCGTCAGGGACAGGGCGACCGTGGATGGCCATTCCCTCAGAGACAGACCGCTGGCGCACGCCCAGGTCGGCGGTGCCGGACCGTCCGTCCACGACCGCATCGCCGACGCCGGGCCGCCGCCCCTCCACACCCCCAGCGTCGACGCCGGACCGCCCATGTACGACCGCACCGGCGAGCGTGGCGAGCAGTACCTCGTGCACGCCGCAGTGGAACAGCGCCGGGGTGCGGGCCGTCAGGGTGGCGGTCTGCTGCGGGGGCACGACCCACGAGCGGTGTCGTTCGGCCGCCGCGACGTCGCGCTCCGGATCCAACTCCCGTGCCCCGAGCGGAGGCTCACGGGTGTCGAGCACGCGGGTCCAGGCGTCCAGTTCCGCGACCCGGTGCCTCGCGGCCGCCTCCTGGGCGAGCAACCGCGACCACCGCCGGAAGGACGTGCCCACTGGGTCGAGTCGAGGCTGTCGTCCGGCCGCGACCGCTTCGCAGGCGGCCCGCAGGTCCGGTACGAGGATCCGCCAGGAGACGCCGTCGACCGCCAAGTGGTGTACGACGAGGGCCAGTCGGCCCACGCGTCCGGCGCCCGCGTCCACCCATGCCGCCTGGAGCATCACCCCGGACCTCGGTTCGAGGCGCAGGACCGCTTCCCGTGCGGCGCGGTCCGCCAGCTCCTCCAGGTCCTGGGCGCTCTCGCCCGTCGCGTCGATGCGGGTGATCAGGTCGGCAGCGTCGACCGAGCCGGGGCGGCCCACGACGAGCCGGGGCTCGGGCCCGTCCGCCTCGGTACGGGCCCGCAGCATGGCGTGTGCGTCCAGCAGCGCCCGCAGGCCCGCCGTCAAGGTGTCGGCGTCAAGACTCGGCGGTGTTCCGATCACGACCCACTGGGTGAATCCGGGGCCCATGGCTGCCCGCTCCCCCAGGGCCCGCATCACGGGCGTCCAGACGACCTCGCCCTCGTCCGCGCCGCCGTCCGCTCCGTACGGCGTCCTGTCACCGAGTCGGACGACCCGGGCGAGGGCGGCGGGTGACCTGTGCTCGAACACGTCCTGGGCACCGAAGAACGCCCCGGCCCGGCGCGCCCGGCTCACCAGTTGCATCGAGGTGATCGAGTCGCCGCCCAGCGCGAAGAAGTTGGCGTCGGCGCCGACGTGCTCCAGCCCGAGGACTTCGGCGAACATCGCGCAGAGGATCTCCTCGGCCGCACCCTGGGGCGCCCTGCCGGAGCTCAGTTCGGCGAAGTCGGGTGCGGGCAGGGCCGTGACGTCGACCTTCCCGTTGTGGGTGGCCGGCAGTGCATCGAGGGCGACGACGGCCGCGGGGACCATGTGGCCCGGCAGTTCCTTCGCCGCGTACGCCCGTACGAGCTCGGGGTCGACGCCGCCTGAGCCGCGCGGCACCACGTAGCCGACGAGGCGTCGTTCGCCCTGGCGGTCCTGCCTGAGGACGACGACGGCGCGGCCCACCTCGGGGTGCGCGGCGAGCGCCGCCTCGATCTCTCCCGGCTCCACCCGGAACCCGCGCACCTTCACCTGGGCGTCGGCCCGTCCCGCGTAGCGGAGTTCGCCGTCGTCCGTCCGGCGTGCCAGGTCGCCCGTGCGGTACATCCGCTGCCCGGCGGCGAACGGACAGGCCACGAAGCGCTGTGCCGTCAGGCCCGGCCGGCTCAGATAGCCGCGCGCCAGGCCCGCGCCGGACAGGTACAGCTCACCGACTACGCCCGGGGGCACCGGGTGCAGGAAGGCGTCCAGTACGTACGCCTCGGTGCCGGTGATGGGGCGGCCGATCGGCGGTGTCCCGGGGGCGCCGAGGGGGTGCCCGAGTGGGCGGCTCACTGTGGAAGCGACCGTCGCCTCGGTCACCCCGTACTCGCTGTACACCTCGCGGCCCGCTGTCCACTGCCCGCGCAGATCGTCCGGCAGGGGTTCACCCCCGACGATGAGCACCCGCAGCAACGGAAGTTCCTCCGGAGGGAGTTGGGCGAGGACGGTCGGGGTCATCGCGACATGGGTGACGCGCTCGGCGCGCATCAGCCGGACCAGGTCCTCGCCGCTCGCGTGGTGTTTCGTCGGCGGCCCGAGGACCAGTCGGCCGCCCGCGCACAGCACCGGCCAGATGTCCGCCATCGACACGTCGAAGCTCGGCGGGACCAGTTGCAGCACGGCGCTGTCGGCGCCGATCCGGTATCGCTCCACACGGTCGGCGACCAGGTTGCGCAGGCTCCCGTGCGGGACGACGGCACCCTTGGGGGTGCCCGTGGAACCCGAGGTGTAGATGACGTACGCCGCGTGGTCCGCGGTCAGCGGCCGTGTGTGCTCATGGTCCGTCACGGGGCCTTCGGCGCGGGTGGCCTCCACCTCGGCCGCCGCGGGGTCGTCCACGACCACGAGGCGACCGTTGAAGTCCGGTGGTACGGCGTCGCGGGCCGCACGCGTGCACACCAGGACCGGAGGTGCGACATCGCCGAGGACCAGACGCATCCGCGCCTCGGGAAGCCCCGGGTCGACGGGGACGTACACCCCGCCGGCCGTCGACACCGCGAGGAGAGCCATCACCAGCTCCGCCGACCGGTCGGCGACGACGGCCACCCGGGTCTCCGGGGCCACGCCCGCCCGCACGAGCCGGCGAGCCAGTCCGGCCGATTCAGCGACCAGTTCGCCGTACGTCAGCGTACGGGCGCCGTCCACCAACGCCACCGCGGTGGGTGTGGCGGCGGCCTGTCGGGCGAACAGCTCCGGCGCCAGAGCAGGCGACCGCGTCGGCTCCCCGGCGCGCACCCGACGCGCGTGTTCCCGTGCGGTGGTGACGGACTGTGCCGCGACATGTGCGCGTTCCGCCGCGCCGAGCACGTCAAGGCGTCCCACCGGCGCCGACGGATCCGCCGCCATCTGTTCGAGGACCCGGGTCAGCGATACCACCACCGACTCCCCCAGGGCCCGGTCGACCACGTCCGGCCGGCAGACGAGATGGCCGCGCAGCCGCTCGTCGGGCATCACGATCAGCGCCATCGGATAGTGACCCCGGTCCTGCGGGTCGCCGACAGTACGTACGCTCAGGGAGCCGGCGGATCCGGTCCTCCGAGGGTCGACGCCCTCCCTGACCGCGGGCGTACGAGGAAGGTTCTCGTACACCACGAGCGTGTCGAACTCTGCGCCCGCCCCGACGAGTTGGTGGATCTCGCGGAGCCCCAGATGCTGCCGGGCCATCAGCGCGACCTGCCGGTCCCGCAGGTCCGCCAGCATCCCGGCGACCGGCTGCTCCGCTGCCAGACTCACGCGTACCGGGAGCGTGTTGAGGAACAGACCGACCGCCGACTCGACCCCGGGAAGCTCCGCCGGCCGGCTCGCCACCGTGGCGCCGAACACCACGTCCGTGCGCCCCACGAGCCGGGCGAGAACCAGTGCCCAGGCACCCTGCACCACGGTGTTCACGGTCACGCCTTGCGAGCGCGCCAAGTCCGCCACCGCGCCCGTGAGTTCACCGGACAGCTCGAACGACACCGGCTCCGGAACCGCTTGCGTCCCGACTCCTTCGGGCGCCACCAGCGTGGGCTCCGCCACGCCGTCGAGTTCGGCCCGCCACGCCTCGCGCGCCGCGTCCTTGTCCTGCCGGGACAGCCACGCCAGGTACTCCGTGTACGACGTGACGGGTGCGAGCGCCGAGGCCTGGCCACCGGCCGCGTACACCTCGGACAACTCCGCGAAGACGACATCCGTGGACCAGCCGTCCACCAGAGCGTGATGGACGGTGACGACCTGGCGGGAGCGGTCCGCGCCCAGACGTATCAGCAGCAGCCGTAACAGCGGGGCGTCCCCGAGATCGAACCGCTCCATCCGCTCGGCATCGGCCAGCCGCGCCAGCTCGCCGGGTACGGCGTCCGACGCAAGCCCCGTGAGATCGGCCTCGCGCCAGCGCGGCTCCACGTAGGACGCGATGACCTGCACCGTCTCACCGGACGCGCGCTGGTGGAAGCTCCCGCGCAGTACCGGGTGCCGGGCGAGGAGCGCCTGCCACGACGCCCGCAACCGGTCCACGTCCAGCGGACCGTCGAGCGCCAGCATCCGCTGGCTCGCGTACACGTCGGGACCCCGCTCGTCGAACGTGGCGTGGAAAAGCAACCCCTCCTGGAGGGGTGACAGTGGCCAGACGTCCACCATGTTCGGCACCTGGTCCCGCAGATGCTCCGCGTCCTCCTCACCCAGATCCGCCAGGAGTGACCCGGCGCGACGGTCACCGGCCGGCCCCGCTTCCTCGCCGTGCCCGGCCACCGCGGCGAGGCGCGTCGGTGTCCTCTGCCGGAACACGTCCTCCGCTGTGAAGAACAGGCCCGCCCCACGCGCCCGGGACGCCACCTGCATCGACATGATCGAGTCGCCGCCGAGCTCGAAGAAACTGTCATCCGCACCTACGCGCTCCATCCCGAGCACCTCGGCGAACAGCTCACAGAGCGCGGCCTCGGCGTCGGTGCGCGGCGCCCGCCCGGTCACCTTGTCGGCAAAGTCAGGGGCGGGCAGAGCAGCCCGGTCGACCTTGCCGTTACGGGTGAGCGGCAGCTCGTCGAGAGTGAGGACGGCGGCGGGCACCATGTAGTCCGGAAGCGACTCGGCGAGATACGCACGGACCGACGAG
>NZ_BMMM01000040.1:0-497 GCF_014645835.1 Streptomyces albiflavescens | reverse complement strand
CGCGTCCGCGCGGCCGACGAACAGCAACTCACCGTCGTCCGTCCAGCGCACCAGATCCCCGGTGCGATACATCCGCTCCCCCGCAGCGAACGGGCACGCGACGAAGCGTTCGGCGGTCAGCGCCGGACGGTCCCAGTAACCGGCAGCCAGCCCGGCACCGGACACATACAGTTCACCCACCGTGCCAGGCGGGACCGGCTGCAAGAACGCGTCCAGCACAAAGATCCTGCGGTGAGACAGCGGGCGCCCGATAGGCAGCACCGAAGCCGCCGCATCACCAGGGGCCAGGACATGCCAGGTCGCACACAACGTCGTCTCCGTCGGCCCATACAAGTGCCGCACGACCACACCCGGGCACGCCTCCCGCACCCGCGCCACCGACCGCGCAGGAACCACATCCCCACCCGTCAACACCTCACGCAACCCCGCGAAACACCCCGGCCCCTCCTCCGCCAACACCCGGAAAGACCCCGCCGTCAAGTGCACCGCAGTGCCCC
>NZ_BMMM01000039.1 GCF_014645835.1 Streptomyces albiflavescens | reverse complement strand
CCCCCTGCCCCGAACATCCACCACCAGCCCAAACCCAAGAACCAGAGCAACCTAACGGAGTCCTACCAGCGCCTTGCTCGGTGGAGGAGATCCAGTGCGTCACCCAGACCCGGCGCCGCATCCGCTGCACCGCCAAGGTGCTCGGCCCCGGCTCCCCTGCGTGGCGTCTGGACCCTGGGTGGACGCTTAGAAGTGGTGTCCGGGAGCCGAAGGTGCGCTGACGGATGGGCGACGTGGTCTGCGGCGGTCACGCACCCAGCATGGGGCGTTCCACCGGCTCCTCGCCCAACTCCTCGTAAACCCAGTGTGCGTTGCGTGGTGCCTGGTTGCGGGTGTACGAGGTGAGCAGGGAGAGGACCTCCTGCCGGGCTTGGCCTTGGGTGATGCCGCCTGCCCGCCGACGACTCAGGACGCCTTGGACCCGGGCCACTTCCGCGCCTGGCGGGCACCGTGGCCCAGCATCAGGATCGGGCGGTGCCCGGTCGGGTCATGCTCGGGTGAGAACGATCTTCTTACCGCCGGCCCGTCCGGTAACCACCCGGGCAAACGCAGCCGGTCCCTCGTTCAGCGGCAGGGGTTCCGGTGCGAGTTTCAAGGTTCCCGCGGCGGCCTGCTCCGCCAGCTGGACAAGCTGCGCGGCGTTGGGCTCGACGTAGAGGTCCCAACTCATGATGCCTCGTTCCTCCGGAGGCGCGTCCGAGGTAAGGGAGCACAGTCGGCCGCCGTCCCGCACCAAAGGCAGGGCGGCGTCCGCCGTGCTGGTGGCGATGATGAGGGCGGCGTCGAACCCGCCGCGTACCTTGGCCGACCAGTTCGGGTCGTGGTAGTCGACGACCTCCATCGCTCCCAGACCGAGCACGCGCTCTGCGGCGGCAGCAGACGCGGTCGCGGTCACCTCGATGCCCTTCGCTCTTCTCCCGGTACACCGGCCGCACCGGAACCCGACGGCTCCGCGGTGGCAACGGGGCCCTTACCAGCCACTGCAGGAACGCGCCCAACTACGGCAGGGTCGGCGCCGCCCAGGCGATGCCCACGTGGTGGCAGTACGACAGGTACAAAGCCGCGCGCCCAGCGTAGACACGCTCGGTGCTCACAGAGCTGTCCGCCCTGCGTAGTCCCGCAAGGTAGGCACATGCCTCCGGACTCAGTTCGTACTGGCCGTTCACGACCACCCACATCTCGGAACCGTCCGTTGGCGATATCTCACGTTCTGCCCTGAACACGCGAGGCGGCAGAGATGCAAAAACAGTAGCGGGTCATCGAGGCCGGCCCGCCGACGGCTGTCGACGGTCACGTATTTCCCCATCGGCAGCGTCAACTTCCCCGGCCGGATGTTCGAACCTCAGGCACTTGGCTGTGTTCGTTTCCCCAGGGGTCCCAGTAGTTCTCGCCGAAAAAACAACGGAGTGGCCGCTGGCCTGAGCAGATCCGTAGATCAAGCAGTGAGAGCGGTGGGCCGGGGAAGTTCTACGGCGGATGAGTCGGCGAGCGCGACTCGGCTGCCCCTCAATTCGGGTACGTAGCTTGTAGATCGTGTTCCTGCTGACGCCGAGGAGCTAACCCTCCGTCCCGTGAGTCGAGGCCGAGCGAGAACAGGTGCCGGACATGATCACGCCTTACGCAGAGTCGGCCGTGCTCACGCCGGGGCCCGGTGTCGGCCGGCCCCGGCTCGTCCACGTGTCACCCGCGGCCCGGGGCACTCACTCCACTTCCGTCACCACGCCGTCCGCGTCCATGACCCAGCTTCCGCTCTCGACGCCGTACACCTTCTTGTCTTCGAGCCACTTCCACGACATCTGCTGCAGGATCTGGTTGGCCCGACGTTCCCAGACCGGATTGTGGTCCCAGCCCTCGACACGGATCATCAGCTTGTCGGCACCCGGAATCGTCTTGTAGAGCTCCGGAACGGAGAAGTGCAGCACCGGCCCCAACTCCTCCGCCGTGTTGGCCGTCGTGTCCTGGTCTCCGTAGACGATGCACACCGGCACGGCGGTGCCGAGCGTGGAGCCGTAGGGCACGGTGCTCGTGTTCCAGCCCCACCAGTAGGAGTTGCGCCACCGCATGATGCCTTCGGGTGCCCCCGCGGTCGGGCCGCCCCACTTCTGGCCGGTGCTGTCGCTGTCCATGATGGCCTGCCACACGTGGCCGGCCAGGTCCTTGTCACTGATGGTGGCTTGCAGGCCCGCCTTGCTGGTCAGGTTCATCGGGAAGCCGAAGACCGCGGGCGGCTTGGACTCGGGCTGCGTGGGCAGACCCGTGCCGGGAGGCGGAGCGAAGGGCGCGGCGGTGTGTGTCGACCATCGGCCGTTCGGGGGAAAGATGGGCGCGAGAAGGAACAGTCTTGCCACGTCCCCGGGATTCTGCAGCGCGTACGGACCCATGACGAACGCGGCCGCGGACCAGCCGATGAAGGAGACCTTCTCGTTGCTGCACCGTGCCCTGATGAACTTGACGACGGTGGCCAGCTCGTCCCATTCGCTCTGGGAGTTGCCCAGTTGGTGCGGGTAGGGCGCTGTCGGGGAGCAGGTCCCCGTGCCGGGATTGGTCTTCAGGAGGCCCCGCTGGGCCGGGTTGGCGTTGCAGGGGTCCTCCATCTTCGGGCGGGGGGAGAGCCCGGAACCCTGGAGGTCCATGATGAACACGTCGTAGCCCTTGCCCGCCAGGTCCTGCGCCCAGCTGTAGCTGGTGTCCGGGTGCGGGGAGCTGCCCTTCGGAGGGAGCACGAGGTCGAAGCCAGGCAGGGCCGGAACGCTCCTGCCGTGGAGCATGAGAACCGGCTTGGGGGTGCCGCCGGATCCAGCGGCCTTGTATTCCCGTACGAAGAGCTCGATCTCGTCGCCGAAATTCGCCGGGATGGTCGATTTGTGCTTGACCTTGTGGTCCACGGGAGTCAGTTGCGGCATGGTCGCCTCCGATGGCTGTTCGCCCTGGGGAACGGTTGTTCCCGGGGGTGGTCAGCATCTCTGTCGCTCTCGGCCGGTACGGGGAGCCGGGACGGCGGGTCGCATGGACGGTGACTGATCGGGTGGGCGCCGCTCCTCCGATTGGCGGGGCGCGCCCTGGGGAGCGCGTCAGCGACTGCGCCGCAGGCCCGGGAACCCGTCCGGGAGCGGGGCGAGTACGGGTCGTGGTTAGCACCTCAGGCTCGAACGCTTGGGCGGGGAAGTTGCCGCTAGTGACGGGGAATTACGTGACGTTCCACAATGGCACCGTTGCCGCGGCTCACGGCGTGGGTGCGCTGCGGAACGTGTGGGTGCGGTGCCAGGCGAAGTACGGTTCGCGCTCGGGCGTCCACCAGGGGGTGGTACGTGTGGCGAGGTGGTCGTTGATGTGCTGGGCCACGGCCGGCGCCGCCCCGGCCAGGTGGCTGATGCGGAGCCAGCCGCCCGGTGCGACGGTGATGAAGCCGCGTTCGTACAGGCCGTCGCAGCCCAACAGGCAGGCGAGCATGGCAACGTGCTGCAGGTCGCGCTTCTCGTCGTCGGTGCAGGCGGCCCGCTTCTTGATGTGCGCGGCAATGAGGAAGGCGGCCGGCAGCACCCGTCCGTACAGGGCGCACTCCCCGATGGGACCGGGCAGCAGGACGCGTTTGAGGTGGGCCTGTTCGCCGCGGTAGGCGCGCTCGGCGCTGCGTTCCAGGGGGCCGGTGTAGGTGGTGATGGCCTGCTGGGTGGCGGTGCCTTCGTCGTCGGGCGTCAGGGCCTGGAAGGGTTCGAGCGTCAGCAGGCTTTGCAGCAGGTCGGCTTCGGTGTCCGTGAAGGCCTGGAAGCGCATGATGTTGCGGGTCGGCTTCCAGCCGAGCAGGTCGCGGACCTCCTCGAGGGGGATGTCGAAACCGCGGGCGCCGGACAGCGCGTACATGTACTCCCACGTGGCGCCAGTGTCGTCACTGCCCCACAGGCGGTGTGCGAGCGCATGGTCGCGCCAGGTCAGAGCGACGGTGCCGCCGAGGTAGAGACGTTTGTCGCCGCTGAAGAACACCCAGGATCCGGACTCCATTTTGCGGATCTCGGGACCATGTCACCGCCGGTGCAGGCGATGAACTCCGCCCCCAGCAACGGGCCAAGGACACGTCGGCGTGGTCGTCTGCCGGGATCAGTCAACCGATCGGCGAGGGAGGCTCGGGTGCCCGAGCTTTGGGCGGGGACGGATGCGGGCAAGGCCGCGCATCACTGCACGGTGATCGACACGCCGACCACACCGCTACCACCGTCGGCTCCTGCGCGTCTTCTACCTCTCCGCCCAGATCGCCGCCCGCTTCTGTCCCACGCCGCAGTGACTGCTGCCTCGGCCATCGCCCGGGCGCCACGAACCTCTGCCGCGGCCGTGGTCAGCGCCCTGGCCAGGGCGGTGCTGGCTCTGGACGAAGAAGCCGTTGTCTTACCGATTTTGAGGTTTGCTGGTCGAACGGGAGTCCCGCGGGATTTTGGTGCTGGCCTGGCAGACGAGGAACGCGCCGAAGGCGGCGTGCATCAGACGCCTTCCGCGACGCCCGGCCGGTTGCGCTCCAGCCAGGCCGACAGCGACAGCGGCTGGCCGTACCGGGCCCAGACCGCGCTGGAGTCGACGAGTTGCGGCTGGGTGTCGAGTAGCACGCCCATCTGCATCTGCCGGGCAAGGGCCTGGTTGAACGGCTTCATCAGTGTGCTCATCGCCCGGAGCATGCCGAGCGGCATCTTGTTCTCTCCCTTGATCCGCGTGCTCAGTGAAGCCGCAATGAGCTCGTTGACCTGGGTGAGCGTCAGCGCCTCTGGTCCGCCGAGGTCGGCGGACCAGCCTTCACCTGGGCGTACGGCCAGCGCCGCCGCCACCCGGGCGACGTCCTCGCCGGCCACCCACAACACCGGGTTGGCGCCCGAGCCGAGCACCATGGCCTTCCCCTTCTTGGTGATCGACTCTGCGAGCATCTCCACCCAGGTGTCCATCAGGTGGGTGGGCCGCAGGATCGAGAACGGCAGTCCGCTGGTACGCAGCGTGCGCTCGACCTCGAACTTGAGACGGAAGAACTCGACCGGGCTGTCGGGGCGGGCGCTTGCGGTCGAGAAGTACACGAAGTGCTCGATCGCGGCGTCCAGTGCGACGCCGATGAGGCTCGGGATGCCCGCGCCCTCAACGCCCCGGGGACCGTTCGCTCCCTTGCCGCCACCGCCCTGAGCGGTGCAGACGATCGCGCTGGCGCCGGTGACGGCCCGCACGAGCGACTGTCTGTCGTGCAGGTCGCCCGCGACGACCTCGACGTCCCCGGCGACCCTCGCCGAGGAGGGATCGCGGGTGACGACGCGCACCATGTGCCTGTCGTTGCGCAGTTGGTCCACGATCTGGCGGCCGACCTTGCCGGTACCGCCGAAGACGACGATCACGCTTGGCTCCCTAACAGTGTCCAGAAGGCTATCAACGTTAGAAATTAGATCTGCGATAGAATGCCGGTGTCAATGGGAGGACGAACGCGTGACGACCAGAGCCAAGCCCGCGCAGCCCGAGCCGAGCGCGAGCCAGAAGCGGCGTGAACGGGAGCGTCAGCAGATGCGCGCGCGGCTGCTGGAAGCGGCCAGGAACATTGCGGCAGAAGACGGCTGGAACGCGGTCACGATCCGCCGCATCGCTGACAAGCTCGAATACACCGCGCCGATCCTCTACCAGTACTTCTCCAGCAAGGAGTCGCTGCTCATCGAGCTGATGATGGTCGGCTTCGCCGAACTCACCGACCAGCTGAAGGTGGCCGCACAGACCCCGGCACCAGAGCGGCTCGCCGCGATGGCCGAGGCGTACTGGGAGTTCGCGTTCACCTCGTCCGAGCTCTACCAGGCGATGAACGGCATGGACGGGGTGCCGTTCGGCACCGCCGAGACCCCCCTTGAGGCCAAGGCTGCCTTCCGAACGCTCCGCACCGCCCTGCAGAGCATTGCGGAGGCGAGGGGCGCCGAGCTGGCCGACGCCACCGGGGCGGTCGACATTGTCTGGGCTTTCCTTCACGGATGTGTGTCGCTGGCAATGGCCGGCCGGGTCGCGGGCGGAGTCGAGCGTGCCAAGACGCTCATGCTGAACACCCTGGAGCCGCTGTTCACCGCCCAGCTGCGGAGTTAGTAGCAGTCGTTTTCTGATCTTGAGAGATGCGCGTCGAACGGGAGTCCCGGTTGGGTGGTCGTGGGGCGCTTGGCGCATACAGGCGGGGCCTCCTGAACGGCTCGTTGGTGTCGAATCACCGAGCAGCAGCAGGAGGCCCCGGTGCCGCAGTTTTCCGTGTCGATGGCCTGGCAGTCCAGCTCGGTCGCCCTGGAGTGTGACTGCCTGGCTCACCGGTTCGGAAACGCCGCGGATCACCGGGTGCGTGAGCCGCGCTACCCGTCGGACATGACGGACGCGGAGTGGGCGGCCATCCGGCCGCTGCTGCCAGTGCCGGGCTGGCTGCGTGGCCGGGGCGCGCGGCCGGAGGCGTACTGCCACCGGCAGATGCTGGACGCGATCAGCTATCTCGTGGACAACGGCATCAAGCGGCGCGCCATGCCGGCCGACTTTTCGCCATGGGACCGGGTGTACGCATTCTTCCGCCGCTGACGCGACCACGCGCTGGTCAAAGAGTTCCCCGACCGGCTGCGCGCGCAGGTCCGCGGGATGCTGGGGCGGGATGCCGAGCCGACGGCAGGGGTGATCGACTCGCAGTCCATCAAGACGGATGCCGTCGTCGGGTCGGACAGCCGGGGCTTCGACGGCGGCAAGTTGATCAACGGCCGTAAAGCCGCACGTCGTGGTCGACACGCTCGGCCTGCTGCTGGGGGTGATGGTCACGAGCGCGGATGTCGGCGATCGCACCGCCGCCCAGGTCCTGCTCGGGCAGGTGGCCGACGCGCACCACCTGCTGGCCCTGGTCTGGGCTGATGGCGGCTACACCGGCAGTCTCGTCGAGTACTGCCCTACCGCGCTCGCGCTGGTCCTGGCGATCGTCAAGCGCAGTGACGAGCAGAAGGGGTTCGTGGTGCTGCCCAAGCGGTGGATCGTGGAGCGGTTCTTCGCCCATCTGATGCGCACCCGCCGCCTGGTGCGCGACTTCGAGCGGCGCACAACCAGCGCCGAAGCGATGGTCTACTGGTCGATGATCCTGCTCATGACCCGCCGTCTGGCCCGGTCACGCCCGCAGCGAGCGCGAACCGGCCCGGCTGCTGCTCGGCCAGCCAGCCGCGCGCGACCAGGCGTTTCGCCTTCGACCGCAGTGCCTCCACCCGCGCCGGCACCACGTCCATGCCGAACAAGGCGGCCATCTCCTGGCAGGTCAGCGGTCCTTGACCGAGCCGGAGACGGCCCGCGAGGGCCCGCAGGATGCGCTGGTAGTCCACCGACAGCACCGACCAGGAAAGGCCCTCGCGCCACACCGGCACCTGCGACTTCGCCTTCGCGGCATCCCGAACCGCCGACGGCACCTCCGCATCCCGCACATCCGGGGCGACCTCCGTGCCGGCGGTGCTGCCGCCGTCCGGAGCCAGCACCGCATCGACCCGCCTGCGGGCGATTGCCCACTCCTGCCATTCCTGCTCGGCCACGGCGAGCTCGGCCTGAATGCGGTCGGCCTCCTTACGCAGTTCGTCGACCCGACGGCGAGCGGCGAGCTCGTGCTGTTCCAGCAGTCCGACAACCGACGGCATCCGCGACCTCCCGGGAAACGGCGACCCGACAGGCCACCACTCCCACGGAAGCACCACTCCTATCCCCGACCAGCGGAAACGCGGCGATCACGTCCGGAAAGACAACAGCTTCTTAGCTTGATCATTAACCTCGCTGCTGTTTCAGGCGGGCGTGTTCGGTGAGGGTTTCGATTCGTTTCACGGTCTTCCCAGGCTCGTGACGTGGGGCTGACCTGA
>NZ_BMMM01000038.1 GCF_014645835.1 Streptomyces albiflavescens | reverse complement strand
CCCACCACCGCCACCGCATCCGGCGCCGAAACCACCCGCCCACGGATCAACTCCGGCACCGACACCCCTCCGTGCACCTCACCCAGGGATACACGTTCTTCAACGTCCACCACCCCGACCCGTCCCACCACCACGGACGGATCAGCCACCACCCGCTCCAGCACACGTTCCAGGTATCGCAGCACCGATTCGGCGAGATCGCGGTCGAACAGGTCGGGGCGGTATTCGAGGGTGAAGCGCATCCGGTCGCCGGGGGCGACGACCAGAGTGAACGGATAGTGGGCCGCCTCGCGCGCCGTGCCGGACGGCCTGATGGTGACGGAGCTGCCGTTCGGGGAGGAGTCCGTGGCGGGCGGGCGGGGGAAGCTCTCGTAGACGATGAGCGTGTCGAAGGCGGCTCCCGGGCCCGCGGCCTTCTGTATCTCCAAAAGGCCGAGGTGGTGGTGCGACAGCAGCGCGGACTGACGGCTCTGGAGCGCACGGAGCATCTCCACGAACGGCTGAGCACCGTCGAGCGGCACCCGCACGGGCAGGGTGTTGATGAGCAGGCCCACCATCGTCTCCACACCCGGGAGTTCCGGGGGGCGGCCCGCCACCGTCGCGCCGAACACCACGTCCGTCCGCCCGGCGAGGAGCGCCAGGACCAGCGCCCAGGCACCCTGCACCACCGTGTTCACCGTCAGACCGTGGGCGCGGGCCAGCTCGGTCACGCTCCGGGTGACCGTTTCCGGGAGGTCTCCGGTCACCCGGTCGGGGAAGACAGGGAGCCGGTCGG
Source organism: Streptomyces albiflavescens (assembly GCF_014645835.1). GTDB lineage: Bacteria > Actinomycetota > Actinomycetes > Streptomycetales > Streptomycetaceae > Streptomyces > Streptomyces albiflavescens. The sequence continues at coordinate 7,742 of NZ_BMMM01000038.1, read as the reverse complement.
GAACGGCCGGGGTCACCAGCGTCGGTTCGTCCGCGCCGGCCAGCTCCTCCTGCCAGGCGGCTCGGGCGGCGTCCTTGTCCTGCCGGGCCAGCCACGCCAGGTACTCCCGGTAGGACGTCACAGGTGGCAGGACGGACGCGTCGCCCCCCGCGGCGTAGATCCGTGACAGCTCTTCGATCATGATCGGGGCCGACCAGCCGTCCATGAGGATGTGGTGGCTCGTCATCACCAGGCGGTGGCGCCGCTCGCCGAGCCGAATCAGGAGCAGTCGCAGCAGGGGCGCGGCAGCCAGGTCGAAGGGCTCGGACCGCTCGCTTCGCACCATGTGTTCCAGGGCGGCCGGCGCCTCGGGTGCGGGAAGACCCGAGACGTCCTCCGTGCGCCAGGGCAGCACGACCTCCCGAGCGATGACCTGCACCATCTGCGCCCCGCTGACCTGACGGAAACAGGCGCGCAGCGCGGCGTGCCGGGTCAGGAGAGCCTCCCACGACGCCCGCAGGCGCCCCGTGTCGAGGGGGCCGTCGATGTCGAGCGCGGACTGCACGGTGTACACGTCCGGACCCTGGTCGTCGAAGGCGGCGTGGAACAGCAGGCCGGCCTGCAACGGCGACAGCGGCCACACGTCCTCGACAAGGGATCGGGTCATCGCTTCTCTCCTCAGAGCGAGTTGCTTCGAGCACGTACGGGATCGAGCACTTGCGGAGCCCAGCAGTTGCGCGAACGAGCACTTGAGGGATGGAGCACTTGGGGCATCGGGCCCTTACGGAAGCGGGCACTCAGAAGCGGTCCGTCACAGGTTGTCGTCGGCGAGCCCGGCTTCGAGTTCCTCGATCTGGCTCTGGGCGAGACCGAGCAGGGGGAAGTCGGACGGAGTGTGGCCACCGGAGGCGGGGGCCGTGGTGTGGGCGGCGAGGCCGACGAGCAGGTCGAGCCAGCTCTGTCCGAGGCGTTCCACCGCGGCGTCGTCGAGGATCTGGCCCGCCCAACCAAGGGAGAGGGTGAGTTCGGGCCCGTCAGCAGTGTCCACGATGGCGGCGCCCGCTTCCAGCGTGTGCGTGGACGGCATGTCCGGGTCCGCGGAGCCGCCGATCGCACTGTCTCCGGTCATCTGCCAGGCGGCGGGCGGGAGTTCACCGGTGCCGGTCGCACTGAAGCGGCCCAGGTAGTTGAAGCCGATCTGCGCACGCGGCAGCGCGGCGAGCACCGGCCCCGTCTCCGGGTTGAGGTGACGCAGCAATCCGTAGCCGAGCCCGTCACCCGGCACCGCCCGCGCCTGCTCCTTCACCGCCTTCAGCAGCGCCCCGGCCGCCGGACCACCTGCCTGCGCCTCCCCCAGGTCGAGGCCGGCCACATCGAGACGTACCGGATGCGTACGGGTGAACCAGCCCGTCGTCCTCGACACATCGACCCCTTCGACGGACTCGCGTCCATGCCCCTCCACATCGACCAGAACCCCGGACACACCGTCCCCACGCCACTGCGCGACCGCACCCACCAGCGTCGACAGGAGCACCTCGTGCACACCGCAGTGGAACAGCGCGGGCGTACGGGCCGCCAGGGTGGCCGCCTCGTCGTGCGGCAGCCGCCAGGAGCGGCGGCGCATGGCTGCCGCGGTGTCCCGGGCGGGGTCCAACTCCCGCTTGCCCAAGGGTGTCTCGGGCTGTCCCAGGAGTGCCGTCCAGGTGTCGAGTTCCGTGGTGCGCTCCGGTCCGGAGGCCTGGTCGACCAGGAGGCGTGCCCAGCGCCTGAACGACATCGTCACGGGATCGAGGGCCGGTTCCTGCCCCGCCGCCACCGCCTCGCACGCCAGGGCGAGGTCGGGCAGCAGGATGCGCCAGGACATGCCGTCGACGGCCAGGTGGTGGAGCATCAGGACGATGCGGCCGAGCTGCTCGGGGCCCGCATCGACCCAGACCACCTGGAGCATCACGCCCGCTTCCGGGTCGAGGCGCAGGACGGCCTCCCGGGCGGCGCGGTCCGCGATCTCGTCCAGGCCGCCCGAAGCGATCGCCGCGGCCGTGTTCTGCGCGGCGACACGGGTGACGAGGTCCGCTGCGGAAACCGAGCCGCGCTCGCGGACCGTCAGCCGCGGCTCCGTGCCGTCGTCGGTGAGTACCCGCGCGCGGAGCATGTCGTGGGTGTCGAGCAGGGCGGCCACGCCGGTCACCAGCACGTCGAGCCGCAGACCGGCCGGGGCGCCGACCGCGGTCCACTGCGCGAACCGGGGCCGCAGGGCCGCCGCGCCCAGCTCCCGCATCACGGGGGTCCACGGCACCTCGCCCACCCCGGTGTCGTCGGCGACGGGCGCCGCACCGGCCGCGGCCGGGCGTGCCACGGCCGCGAGGCGTTCGGGGGTCTTCTCCTCGAAGACCTGCCGGGGGGTGACGATCAGCCCGGCGCGGCGGGCGCGGGACGCCAGCTGCATCGAGGAGATGGAGTCGCCGCCCAACGCGAAGAAGCCGTCCGTCACGCCGACCCGGTCCAGTCCGAGGACTTCGCCGAAGAGGCCGCACAGCACCGCTTCGGCCGCTGTGCGTGGCTCCCGTCCCACCACCCGGCCCGCGAAGTCGGGCGCCGGCAGGGCCCGGCGGTCCACCTTTCCGCTCACGGTCAGCGGCAGGCGGTCCAGCGGCACGAACGACGAGGGCACCATGTGATCCGGGAGGCGAGCGGCGGCGAACTCAACGAGTCGCACCGCCAGTTGCTCGGAGCCCGAGGATGCTGGGACGACGTACGCGACCAGCCGCCGCTCGCCGGGACCGTCCCGGCGCGCCACCACCACGGCCTGGTCGACGTCCGGATGGGTGGCCAGTACGGCTTCGACCTCTCCTGGTTCGATGCGGTATCCGCGGACCTTGACCTGGGCGTCCGCCCGGCCGACGAAGTCCAGTTCGCCGGTGCCGTTCCAGCGTGCCAGGTCACCGGTCCGGTACATCCGCTCCCCCGGCAGGAACGGGCAGGCCACGAACCGCTGTGCGGTGAGAGCCGGGCGTCCCCAGTACCCGCGGGCCACACCGGGCCCCGTCACATACAGTTCGCCGGTCGTTCCCGGTGGTACCGGTTGCAGGAAGCCGTCGAGGACGTATGCGCGTACGTTCGCCATCGGCCGGCCGATCGGCACCTGGCCTGCGCCCGCTGACAGCGGTTCGCTCATCGCCGCGCACACGGTCGCCTCGGTGGGTCCGTACGCGTTCACCATGCGGTGTTGTGCGGACCACCGGTCCACCAGGCCCGGCGGGCATGCCTCGCCCGCCACCACCAGGGTTCGCAGGCCGGCGGGCAGGTCCTCCTCCGCGGCGAGGACGCTCGGCGGCACCGTGACATGGGTCGCCCGGGCCGCGCGCACCGCCTCGCCGAGGGTCACATGCGGGGGCAGCTCGGTCTCGTCGGGCAGTACAAGTGTGCCGCCCGAGAGCAGAGCCATGCACAGCTCGGAGACCGCGGCGTCGAAGCTGAGCGAGGCGAACTGGAGCACCCGGGCATCCGGGCCCACCGCGAAGCGTTCGATCTGTGCCCGCGCCAGGTTGGCGAGACCCGCGTGCGGCACCACCACGCCTTTCGGTGTGCCGGTCGATCCGGAGGTGTGGATGACGTACGCGGCGTTGTCCGCGACGAGCGGCAGCGGGCGCTCCCTGTCCTCAACGGGCCCCGGACGGCATGCGGCGACGGCTTCGGCGACCTCCGGCTCGTCCAGGACGACGATCTGCCCGCCGTACCCCTCGGGCACCACGGCCCGGGTCCGCCGGGTGCACAGCACGACGGACGGGTCGGTGTCCGCCAGGAGGAAGGCGACCCGATCCGGCGGGTATCCGGGGTCCACCGGGACGAAGACGCCGCCCGCCATGGACACCGCGAGGACGGCGGTCACCGTCGCCGCCGATCGCGGTGCGAGCACCGCCACCCGGCGTTCGGTCGCGACGCCCACGCCGATCAGATAGCGCGCCCACCGGCCGGCCTCGTCCTGCAACTCCTGGTACGACAGCGACAGTTCGCCCTCGATGGCGGTCGCCTCCCGTGACCGTTCCACCTGCCGGCGCAGCAGCTGGGGCAGTGTCGCGGCGGGCACGGGCACCTCGGTGCGGTTCCATCCGCGCACCACGCGTTCACGGCGTGCTCCGCCGAGGACGGACACACGCGCCACTGGCGCCGAGGGGTCCGCCGCCAGCCGCGCGAGGACGTCGGACAGCGACGCCACCGCCTCCTCGGCCCAGGCGTGCGTGAACGAGCCCGGCTGATATACGAGCTCGCCGTGCAGTCGGTCTCCGGGAACCGCGACCAACGTCAGCGGGTAGTGCCCGGTGTCCTCCGGTTTCCGTCCGGGGCGGATGGACAGGGCGTCCGGCGAGGGCTCCTTGAGGGGCGGGCGCGGGTAGTTCTCGTACACGACCAGCGTGTCGAAGACGGCGCCCGGGCCGGCGGCCCTGCGGATCTCGGGAAGGCCGAGATGCTGGTGGGCCATCAGCGCGACCTGCCGCGCCTGGAGGTCGGTCAGCATCGCGACGACGGACTGCTCCGCCCGCGGATTCACCCGCACGGGCAGGGAGTTGATGAAGAGCCCGACCATCGACTCGACTCCCGGTATGTCCGCGGGGCGTCCTGCGACGGTCGCGCCGAACACCACGTCCGTACGCCCCACGAGCCGGGCGAGCAGCAGCGCCCAGGCGCCCTGCACCACCGTGTTCACGGTCAGTCCGTGCGCGCGGGCCAGCTCGGACACGGCGCGGGTGACGTCCTCGGTGAACTCGAACGACACGCGTTCCGGTACGTCGGATGCCGCCCCCGGGTGGGCGGGCGCCACGAGCGTCGGCTCGTCGGCTCCGGCGAACTCCGCCCGCCACGCCTCCCGCGCCGCCTCGCCGTCCCGTCGGCGCAGCCATTCCAGGTATGCGCGGTACGAGGTCGCGGGCGGCAGTGCCCGCCCGTCGCCGCCCGCTTCGTAGAGCGCGGACACCTCGGTGATGATGACCGGAAGCGACCAGCCGTCCGCGACGATGTGGTGGCTGGTCAGCGCGAGGAGGTGCCGGTCCGCCGCGAGCCGGACGAGCAGCAGCCTGAGGAGCGGGGCGGAGGTCACGTCCAGGCGCCGGGCCCGCTCGCCCGCGAACAGCCGGTCGAGGGCCGCCGCGAGGTCCGCTTCCGTCGTCCCGGTCAGGTCGGCCTGCGTCCAGGGAAGTTGGACGTCACGTGCGATGATCTGGACCGCCTCGCCCGAGGCGCGTTGGTGGAAGCTCGCCCGCAGGATCGGGTGCCGGGCGAGCAGGGCCTCCCAGGATGCCCGCAGCCGCTCCGTGTCCAGCGGTCCGTCCAGGGCCAGGACGCGCTGCCCTTCGTACAGGTCCGGCCCTAGGTCGTCGTACTCCGCGTGGAACAGCAGCCCTTCCTGGAGCGGCGACAGCGGCCAGATGTCCGCCAGCTCCGGTACCAGGCTTTCCAGTTCGTCGATCTCTCGCTGGCCGAGGCCGAGGAGGGGGAAGTCGGAGGGGCTACGTCCACCTGCTCCCGGGTCGGCGGTGTGCGCGGCCAGCCCCGCCAGCAGGTCCAGCCAGTGGCGGCCGAGCCGTTCGGCCTCCGCCTCGTCGAGCAGGCCGGTGGGCCACATGAGGGTGAGGGTCAGTTCGGGACCTGCCGGGGTGTCCAGTACGGCGGCGCCCGCCTCCAGGGTGTGCTGAGCGGGCATGTCGGGATCGACGGAGCCGCCGATCGCCGCGTCGCCGGACATCTCCCAGGGTGCCGGCGGAAGGTGGCGATCACCGTGGGATGCGAAGCGGCCCAGGTAGTTGAAGCCGATCTGCGGACTCGGCAGTGCGGCGAGCACCGGGCCCGTCTCCGGGTTGAGGTGACGCAGCAGCCCGTAGCCGAGACTGTCCCCGGGCACCGCCCGCGCCTGCTCCTTCACCGCCTTCAGCAGCACCCCGGCCGCAGGGCCACCGGCCAGTACGTCGTCCAGATCTATGCCGACCGTGTCGAGGCGAAGGGGGTGCGTGCTGCTGAACCAACCGAGCGTGCGGGAGAGTTCGGCGTCCGCGGCCGGCGCCCGGCCGTGCCCTTCGATGTCCACGAGCACCCCGGGGACGCCGCCCTGCCCGTTCTCCCGGCGCCATCGCGTGACCGCTCCCGCCAGCGTCGACAGCAGCACCTCGTGCACACCGCAGTGGAAGAGCGCCGGGGTCCGGCCGGCCAGGGTGACCGCGTGCTGGGCGGGCAGGGTCCAGGAGCGGCGGCCCATGGTCGACGCGGTGTCCAGGGAGTGGTCCAACTCCCTTGTTCCGAGCGGCGGTTCCGGCTGCCCCAGCTGGGCCGTCCAGTCCTGGAGTTCCGCGATCCGGCTTGCCGCGTGGGCCTCCTCGACGAGCAGGTCCGCCCACCGTTTGAACGACGTTCCCGCCGGGGGTAGTTCGGGCTCCCGCCCGGCCGCCGCGGCTTCGCAGGCGGCTTGCAGGTCCGGGATCAGTATCCGCCACGACAGTCCGTCGATCACCAGGTGGTGCACGACGACGACCAGTCGTCCGGTCCGCTCGGGACCGGCGTCCACCCAGATGATCTGGAGCAGCACACCCGCCGGAGGATCCAGGCGCTCCGTCGCTTCGCGCGCGGCCTGGTCCGCGACGGCGTCCAGGGACTCGGCCGGAGCATCGCCCGCGTCCACGCGGGAGACGAGCGGTGCGGCCGGTACCGAGCCGCGCCTCCTCACCGCCAGCCCGGGCTCCGCCCCGTCGGCCTCCACGACGCCTGCTCGCAGCATGTCGTGCGTGTCGAGTACGGCCGCCACGCCGGCCACCAGCACGTCCCGGTCCAGTCCGGCCGGAGAGCCGACAACGATCCACTGTGCGAACCTGCCGCGACGACCTCGCTCCCCGAGCGCCCGCATCGCCGGCGTCCAGGGCACCTCGCCCACGTCCGGTTCGGAGAGGGGTCCAGAGGGTCCTCCTGTGCCCGTCGTCTCGTCCAAAGGTTTGGCCACCGCGGCGAGTTCGGCGGGGCTCGGTGATGCGAAGACGTCCTGCGCCGCCAGGAGCAGACCGGCGCGGCGAGCGCGTGCGACGAGCTGCATCGACATGATCGAGTCGCCGCCGAGCTCGAAGAAACTGTCCTCGACGCCGACCCGTTCAAGCCCCAGCACCTCGGCGAACAGCTCACAGAGCGCGGCCTCGGCGTCGGTGCGCGGCGCCCGCTCGGTGACCTTGCCGGCAAAGTCCGGGGCAGGCAGAGCGGCGCGGTCCACTTTGCCGTTACGGGTGAGCGGCAACTTGTCGAGAACGAGGACGGCGGCGGGCACCATGTAGTCCGGTAACTGCCTCGCCGCCTCCTCGCGGGCGTGCTCGGCGTGCACACCGGCCTGCGGGTCCTCGGGCACGACATAACCGACCAGGCGGCGCTCACCCGGAACGTCCTCGCGGGCGACCACCACGGCCTGGGACACGGCCGGATGCGCGGACAGCACCGCCTCGACCTCACCCAGCTCGACCCGGAAACCCCGCACCTTCACCTGCGCGTCCGCGCGGCCGACGAACAGCAACTCACCGTCGTCCGTCCAGCGCACCAGATCCCCGGTGCGATACATCCGCTCCCCCGCAGCGAACGGGCACGCCACAAAACGCTCGGCGGTCAGCGCCGGACGGTCCCAGTAACCGGCAGCCAGCCCGGCACCGGATACATACAGTTCACCCACCGTGCCGGGCGGGACCGGCTGCAAGAACGCGTCCAGCACAAAGATCCTGCGGTGAGACAGCGGGCGCCCGATA
>NZ_BMMM01000037.1 GCF_014645835.1 Streptomyces albiflavescens | reverse complement strand
GTCCAGCACTGCCGTCCAGGACGTGCGCCCCGTCTCCAGCGCGGCGACGAAGGAGTAGGGCCAGCCAGGGATGAACTGTGCCTTCACGCGACGTTGCTCGACACCTCGAAGCGTGAAGAACGGCCGTCCTGCTGTCCCAGGAACGAACCAAGATCAGCGGGTCAGGTGAACGGCCGAGGTTAAACACCAAGCTTAGGTGTTGAGCAGCCATCAGCCGGGCTGTCGGTGTTGAAGGTGGGTGCCGAGATGGAAGTTCACATGCGCAGGTCTCCATGGGCTCAATGCGGAGTTCGGCGTGTTCAACTGGCTGGCACACGAGGGCTATCAGGGCCGTCCGATCGTGGAGCTGATTCCATTGTCAGTGGCGGAATACATCATGACCGCATGACGACGAACCCGCAGCACGATCCCCCCGAGCCGATTCCCGCAGCCGACTCGGGGGAAGAGGACGTGGAGCAACTCTGGGAAGAGATCGATGCTGGTCACAGGCTTGTGGATCCACCTCCAGATCTTCCTCCGCCGCTCACGGTGACAGCCCCGCTGCTCCTTCAGGTAGAGCAGTTGTCCTGGGAGAGCCTCGAGCATCTGATCGTGGCGCTGGCCCGTGAAGTTGAGGGTGCGGTCCGGTCCAGGTTGTACGGCAGGAACGGGCAGAAGCAGCACGGCATCGATGTCGTGGGGTACTTCGACGATGGCAGCCTGACCGTCTATCAGGCCAAGCGCTGGCAGAGTTTCACCGCCGATGCCCTCTCAGATGCGGTTCGGATGTATGTCGAAGGAACCCGCCCCTTCGACGCCACTCGCTTCGTGCTGGTCACGACTGCCTATACCGGTGACACTGCGGTGGAGGATCGGCTCCATCAACTGCGTACGGACTATCACCCGCTCGACATTGAACTCTGGGGCCGGCAGCAGCTCTCGGACCTGCTCTTCCCACAACGTGCCTTGGTTGACCGCTTCTTCGGGCGGGCGACGGCAGAGGGGTTCTGCGTAGACGGTCCGGATTCCGCCGCGCAGCACACCCATACCGTGGTGGGCTCCCCGATCCGGGACTTCACCGATCCGTTCGCTCTGGAGGTGCACCGTGTCATCGAGGCCGAAGAGAGGGAACCCGGTGACCGGCTGCCCCCGCTGCCGGCCTACATCAGCCGGGAACACGACATGCGGGTGGGCCAGCTCGTCGCACGGGCCACCGCCGAACAGAGCGCTCTAGCCGTACTTGTTGGCGACTCCTCCACGGGCAAGACACGAGCATGCTGGGAGGCTATCCAGGCGCTACCGGGCGACTGGCGACTCTGGTATCCGATTGCTCCAAGCCCAGCGGAGGCACTCCTAAATGGCGTGCTGTCCGTCGGGCCGCGGACGGTGGTCTGGCTCGATGAAATCGAGCCCTACCTGGCGTCGCCTCAGCTGGGCGAGCAGGCGGCCGCGGCGTTGAGGGAGCTACTCAAGAATCCCACCCGGGGCCCGGTCGTGGTCTTGGGAACAGCCTGGCCGGAGCACTGGGAAAGGCTTACCCTGCCGCCCGCTTCGGGCGCACCGGATGGGCACCGAGAAGCCCGCCTGCTGCTTGCCGGCCACAGTGTTCTCGTCCCCCGTTCGTTCGATGAGCCAGCTCTGCTGGAAGCGCGCAGAGCAGCACACGAAGACCGGCGGTTGGCAGAGGCACTTCACCGAGTCGGCGACGGACGGATTGTCCAGTACCTCTCTGCGGCTTTCGCTCTCATGGAGCGCTATACGACTGCCCCGGCCCCCGCGCAGGCCGTGATCCATGCAGCAATGGATGCCCGCCGGATCGGATGCAGTGGAGCACTGCCCCGTACGCTGTTGGAACTGGCTGCCGTCGGCTATCTCACCGATGACGAATGGTCTGCCCTGAGGGAGGGTTGGTTCGACCAAACCCTCTCCGTGCTTCAACAGCCCTGCCGCGGTGCGACCAGTCCTCTCAGCCTGGTGCGCCCCCGTCCCGGTCAGGCAGTTCACGCGGAACCCCATTTTCGTCTTGCCGACTATCTCGATCACCATGGACGGTCGAGTCGGGCGACCGGGCCTGGTGCGGCTTCGCTCTGGAGTGCGCTTCCCGAACATGCAGAGATGAATGATCTTGTCGGGCTGACCTGGGAAGCCCGAAACCGCGGTCTCTTTCGATACTCGTTCCAGCTCCATCTGCGTGCCGACGCCGCGGGCATCGAAGGCACTGCCTGGCTCGCGGGCGATCTGATGGAACGAGCCGAGCAGCACCAGGAGGCCTTGCGCTGGTATCAGCGCGCAGTCGAGTCTAGGGACGAGGACGCCTATGCGAACCTGGTCGAGCTGTCGGAGGCTTTCGGCCAGAAGGATGAAGTAGTCGACCAGCTGACACGACTGGCCGAAGCCAAAGATGAGCTCGCGCTCTCCTGGGTCGTCGACCTGACAGCGGACTCGCGCAGTACGGATGAGACAATCTCGTGGCTCGGCGGACTCGCCGACCGCGGTGACGCCGCTGCCGCCCGCGAAGCCGGTGAGAAGCTTCAGCAGCACGGCCGCCTAGCAGAGGCACTTGAGTTCTACCGGCGAGCAGCACTTTCTGGCGACGCACTCGCGATCCGGCAGTCCGTAGGCATGGTGTGGAACACCGATGGTCCTGATAGGGCCCTTGCTTGGCTGAACGAGCTGGCTCAAGAGGGCGCCACCGATCTGATGGTCACGGCCAACACACTTGCTCAGGCAGGTCGTTCGGCCGAGGCGCTCTCGGCCTTCAAGCGTGCGGCCGACGCTGGCCACGACATGGCCTTCGGTGCCGGAGCCGAACTGGCCGTGAAATGTGAAGGACTCGAGCAAGCTGCAACGTGGTTGGAGCCATTCGCGACGGCCGGCCGGCCATTCGCCTCGGCCGCATATCTCGAAATCCTTATGGAGGCAGAGCGTTCTGACGACGCGCTGCGCTGGTGTCTGGAGCCCGAGAGGCGTGTGGACATGGCAGTGCTTCACACGGCCGCGGAGCTGCTGGTCGAGTCGGGGCGCGAGGATGAGGCGCTACGTTGGCTGGGCTCCTTGGCTGAGCAAGGACATGCCTTCGCCCTCTGGCGCATGGCAGGGCTTTCTGAACAGCTCGGGCGAGTTGACGAGGCAGTGTCGCGCGCGAAGAAACTCGCCAAACAAGGCCACACATCGGCGCTCCATCTCACGGCATTCCTCACTGCGCGACAAGCCAGCGGCGAGGAGGCGATTTCCTGGTACAGGAAGGCAATCCTGGCGGGAGAACCGTTTGCTATCGCCGAGATGGTGGATCTATTGAAGGAACTAGGGCGTCACGACGAAGGCGATCGCTTGCGCAAATATGGTTTGGAAGCTGATGGGCAGATCGCGAGCGGCGCGGGCTGACCAACTGCTGGCGTCGCCTGGGAGCGCACTGCTAGCGCGATCTGCGGCGTCGCTGATGCCCGCCAGGCGGCCCTCCTGCTGGTCGATAGTCACAGCCTCGAAATGCTTGAGCTTGGCGGTGTCGTCCGCGAGACCGATCAGTTCGAGGAAGGTCGTCACGGTGACGTGCTCGAACGGCAGGTCCTTGTCGAGTACACGGCTGACCTCGGCTGCGAGCTCCTCGTGGCTGTACTCCATCGGACCGGTGAGGGTGTAGGTCTGCCCGCCGTGCTGTTCGGGGTTGGCGAAGATCTTGGCGGCGGTCAGTGCGATGTCGCGGCGGCGATCGGGGCGAAGCGGCTGTCGGCGTTGAACGGCATGGCGTAGCGGCCGTAGCGGATCAGGCCGGAGATGAGAGCAGCCACTGCATGAAGAAGGTGATTCGCAGGCTCGTGGTGGGGATGCCCGACCAGTCGAAGATCTGCTCGGAGAGCCAGTGGCTCTGCGTCGCCTTGCTGCGTGCGTGGGAGCGGGACTGGATGTGCGACATGTTCACGATGAGCTCGAGGTTCTGCTCCTTGGCAGCCTGAGCGAACATGACTGCGGCCTCCACCAGGCCGTCGCCGACCGGATAGTTGAAGTAGGCGCGCTGGACGCCCTCCATGGCTGCCCGGACGTCGCGGAAGTTGAGCAGGTCGCCAAAGACGACCTCGGCGCCCTTGTCGCGGAGTCGCTGGGCGCGCTCGTCGTCCGTGCGGACCATGGCGCGAACGTGTGCTGCAGGCCACCCGCATCACCCTGTGTCTGCTGGCCCAGCGAATCGGGCAGCTCACCAAGCAGATCCAGGACTTGGAAGGCCGCCTGGCCCGGCTCGCGGAACGCCACGCCCCGCAGCTGCTTCCTGTGGTGGGCATCGGCCCGGACACGGCCGTCACTTTGCTGCGTGGCGGCGACCGGCAGTGTGATAGCGGGTGACGGCGAGGCCCGCCAGAAACCGGTCCGACGGGTACCTCCCCGCGGAGCCGTGAGACGCCGAAGCCGCACCGGAGTGCTCCGGCGCGGCTTCGGTGTGAGATCGGTTGCGCGCGCATGAGTGGTTCCCGGGAGCGGTGCAGGAACGCCTGCCCGAGCAGCCGACCCGCCGCAGGAAGGCACTCCCCGGTGCGAAATACTCTCCCGATGGGTTCACGCACTTCTCCGATCAGCCAGCCGATCACGATACGGAGGGCAGTCGCGCGGGATGCCAAACGGCTCACGCGGCTCGTGCGTGGCTCAGGCGCCTACGAGGGTAAGTACGCAGCCGCAGTGGCGGGCTACCGGGTCGGTCCTGATTACATCGAAGCCCACCGCGCCTTCGTAGCCATCGGTGCCGACGATCATGGAGGCCGGGTCATCGGGTTCTACTCGCTCGTCCTCGCTCCACCGGAGCTCGACCTGCTGTTCGTTGCCGACGAAGCGCAAGGACGTGGTATTGGACGGCTGCTCGTTGCGCACATGCAGTCCGAGGCCCGTGCCGCCGGGCTCGACCGTGTCAAGGTCGTGTCGCATCTTCCCGCCGAGGACTTCTACCACCGCGTTGGTGCGGTGCGGACCGGGACCGCACTCGCGAATCCGCCCGTCGTGCCGTGGGACCGTCCCAAATTCGAGTTTCGCATTCCTTCGGAATGACGCGGTGTGCCGGTTCGCAGGGCACCGGCTTCGCCTGCATGGTGGCCGGCATGCAGGAGCCGCTGGACGCCGAGCGCTCCGTGTGTGCCGTCGTCTCTGCCCTGGCGGGGGAATCGCCTGCTCCAGCGGCCTCTCCCGGCGACTCCCTCGCCTCCGGCGCTCCCAGGGCCATCGAAATCGCGTACACCTCGGCTCGCTCCACACACGATCGAGGTCGGCCGCGTAATACGTAGTTCACACAACCCTGATCTGTGAGACGAAGTGGCCACAGTCCACCGTCAGCGCTGTAGGGGTGGTGCCTTGCCAGTGCAGCCATCAGCGCAAGTGGAAGTAGTCACAGCCCTTGCCCCATGGAGCTTGGCCGACCGGCGTCGGTGCGGCCCGTGGTGGAGCGGATCGGCGGGAGGCTTCGGACAGGGGCGTCAGAGCCTGACTGTCGTGGGTGTTGGCCAGGTCCGACTCGGCGTTCGGGTCGTCGTAGGCGTCGACGATGGCGATGGTCCTGCCGGAGCCGCCGGCGGAGGCGGCGGAGGTCAGGCCGTAGGCCGACTGCAGGTCGCTGGGGCCGTAGCCGGTGGGGGAGTCCGCGGCGGCGTTCGGCCGGACGGTCTGGGGGGCGATGCCCTTCTTCGCCGCCTGCTCTTCCTGGAAGGCGGTGGTGACGCGCAGGGCGTTGCAGGATGCGTAGCCCTTCTGCGGGGTGCCGGCGCACTGCAGCATCTCCAGGCTGAACCGCCGGCCCGTCCAGCGCTACGGCGTGGGGGGACGCTGCGGGGAGCGGAGTACGAGCAGGGTGATCTCGCTCGGGGCGAAGACGCGGAAGGGCGGGCCCCAGAAGCCGGTGCCGCGGCTGGTGTAGAGGAGGGTGCGGGTGCCGTGGCGGCTGAGGCCGGCGAGGGCGGGCTGGTCGATGCGGACCAGGTGGTGGAAGGGCCAGATCTGGCCGCCGTGGGTGTGGCCGGAGAGCTGGAGGTCGACGCCGCCGGCTGCCGCCCGGTCGACGAACTTGGGCTGGTGGGCCAGGAGCAGGACGGGGTGGTCGGGGTCGGTGCCGTGCAGGGCTCCGGCGAGGTGGGCGCCGTGGCCGGCGAGACCGGAGGACTCGGCCGTGACGTCATCCACGCCGGCGACCACGAGGATGTCGCCACCGCGTTCGAGCAGCAGATGGCGGTTGCGCAGCGGCTCCCAGCCCAGCTCGTCCATCAGGTCGACCCAGCCCTGGGCCTCGCTGTAGTACTCGTGGTTGCCGGTGACGTAGACCCGGGCCCGGGTGGCCTGCACGGTGCCGAGTGGGGCGGCCTGGGCGCGGCGGCGTTCGGCCGTGCCGTCCGCGATGTCTCCGGTGTGGCAGACCAGGTCGGCCTTCAGCGTGTTGACCGTCTCGCAGACCCGCGCCGACCAGCGGGCGCGGTCGAGCGGGCCGTAGTGGGTGTCGGTGATGAGGACGACGCGCGTGCCGTCCAACCCAGCCCCCAGACGCGGAAGTTGCACGTCGAGGCGGCGTACCCGTGGTACCCGGCGGGCCTCGGCGTACCCCCAGGCGAGCAGCACGGCGGCTGCGCCGAGGACCGCCCAGGTGACGATCCGGGCCCGGTCCTGGCCGTCGCCGACGCCACTCACGGTCAGGGCGAGCCGCAGCAGGACGCCGAGCAGAACGGACCAGGTGAACAGGACCCAGATGGTGCCCAGCAGGGTGTCCCCGACGATCGCCGCCCAGTCCTGCTGGCGTCGGCCGTGTCCGCGCACCATCGCGAGCGGCATGCCGATCAGGCCGAGGGCGAACAGGGCGGTGCCGGCGAGCGTGACAGGGAGCGGCCAGTGCTGGCCGGTGTGCAGCAGCAGCAGCCAGCAGGGCACGGCCCACAGCAGGACGGGGGCGATCAGGGGGAGGTAGCGCATCAGGCGGTGCAGTCGGCTCCGCTGAGTCTCGTGCGCTGCACTGTCGGCGGATCGGGTTTCGCTGGTGTCGGTCACGCTTCCCCTCCTCAATCATCCAGGCTGCCGTCGCGCGCACTGTATCCGGCCGTCCCGGTCCGGTCGGACGGACGGGGTGCTCAGCTGGAAATGCTCGGCGACCTCATGGGCGGGAACCTCGGTGCGGACGTGCCCCCGGGTGGCGCGGTAATTTTGAGGCGAACGCCCCGCGTCTAAGGAAGCGCGACTTGGTCCGCGGCCAGCTGTCAGGTGATGGGCATCAAGTGCGTCGGACACTGAGCGAGCCGTGTCTGCCCCCTGCGTCATGTCCGTCGCGCAGTCAGCGAGACAGTGCCGCCAGGCTCAGCAGCAGATGGGCCGACTCGGGGTGGTCGAAGTCGGAGTGGGCTCCGGCGGGAGCCAGGCGGGTACGGGCGCTGCCGCGGAACCGCACGCTGGCATCCACGTTGACGAGTCGGTGATCCAGTGTCGAGAGCCGGTACGGCTCGTGCACCGGCAACAGCCGTGTATGGAACTGGGGGACCGGTGCCGCGCCGGCCCCCGAGTGACCGATGCCGGCGGAGCCCTCCGCGCGCAGATGCCAGAAACCGGTGGCCCGGTCCCAGCGGGAGTGAGTCAGCACCAGCGGTCCGCGCAACGGAGCGCCGGACTTTGCGCCCGACGGGAACAGGGACGGGAAAAGACGGTCGAACGCGTCGCGGGGTGCGGCCATCTGGAAGATGACCATGCTGTCCACGCTGAAGGGGCGTCCGGGCGTCGCGCGCGCACTCCACCCCAGGACGCGCGGCGCGTCCGGCCTCGCCGCCCACTGCACCGCCTCGCACAGGAAACGGCCGCCGAACGAGTGGCCCATGAGATGGAGGTATTGGCCGTTGCGGTTGGCGAGTACCGGGGGAGCCGTCGGGTCGGGGCGCTGCGCGTCGAGGTAGCCCAGAAGGTGGGCGAGAACGTGGGGCGCGTGGCCCTGAGCGGGTGCGCTCATTGCATGGGCGCGGTCGCGGATACGACGGTAGCCGCCGAGCGAGGGCAAGCTGGACGACGGCCAGCGCACGGTCACGACCGCCGGCCGGTACCCTCGGGCCAACTGCGGATAGTGGTCCGGATGAGCGGCGTGCAGTTCCCGGGCCCGCGTGAGCAGGGCGGTCGCGCGACGTTGCGCGGTGGATGGCGCGGTCTGCCAGCCGTGTACATAGACGTAGAGGTCCGTTACTCGGTCAGGGGTGCGGACGTGCTCGGCAAGATGGTCGGCGATCCGGTGGCCTGGGACGGTATGACGGCCGTCGGCAGAGCGGAGCCGTCCCCGTTCGTCGAGGTCAACGGTGATGAGGTGCACGGTCGGATCTCCAGGAGGCTGTCGATGCCGCAGTACAGAAGATAGGCCAGGGCGAGCGGGTTGTGCAGGTCGTCGAGGAAGTGGCGGACCAGGGCGCGGCAGATCTCTCCCGCGGTCTGCGACCCCGTCAGATACCTGTCGAGGAAGGCGTGCGCGTACTCCGAGGCGAAGATCTGGGGGATCTCGATCTGCGGGCCCAGCACCCCGGTTGCACCGTGCTTGATGAAGCCCTTGCCGAGGTACTCCAGCTCGGCCGTCGCCGCCGGCACCCCCGCGTGGCAGGCGTTGAGCAGGACGAACGGGCGGAACACCGACTCCTGCGCGGTACTGAGTTCCTCGCGGTGCTCGTGGACCCGATCCGCGTCGATGACCTTGTCGTCCGAGAGACGGACCCCCATGGTGCGGTGAGCGCCGTACTCGTTGAAGGCGCCGTGGCACCAGAAGTACATCAGGTCCTCGTCGAACTCCGCGTCCGCCAGCGACTTGAGCAGCTCGTCCGAGTGGGTGCGAACGGTCAACTGGGAGCGCTTGCACAGTAGTTCGGCTACCTCTTCCGAGCGGCCGATGCCGTCGAGCGCCGTGTCGGTGTTGAGGCTGGTGACCGGGAGGGACCGGACGGCGGGGGAGTAGACGGGTGCGTACGACGCCCCGGTCTGATCGATCTCGTGCCGGTAGCCGAGGAACGAGGGCGTGGCCGAGTCCTCGGTCCGCACAGCGAGCATCGGCCACGGCAGGGACAGGTCGGGGGAGTCGAAGCTGATGCGTAGGCCCTCCCGGCGCAGCTCGCCGAGCAGGAACTCACGGAACCACACCAGATCGCTGTCCGTCCCCGCGAGGATCCGCTTCAGTGTGCGGTCCCCGCTCTTGGCCAGTTCCTCGATCATCGGGACGACCGTGCTCCGGGACGGCCTGAGGTCATGCGTGGCGGCGAAGGGAAACGGCGGCCCGTACGGCATCCCTTCGGCGTCCCTGGGCTGGTGGCGGACGAAATCGTGCCACTGACCGCGCAGCCGGTCGGCCTGATCACGGATGACGGTGGCGGAGACCTGGAGACCGGCCCGATGGTGACCCGTGCGCGGGGCGCGCTTGCCGTGTGGGACAGCGATCATCTCGACACGGTCTTCTGACTTGACAGACAGGATGACGGACAGATCGATCGGTTGCTGTCCATGGTCCTCGGGCCATTGGGTGAGGTCACCCGAAGGGTTGTGGACGACCTCGGTGCTCAGCACGTGGTTCATGGGTTCACGGCCTCCCGAGCGGTTCCGGGACCGCGACCGGGAGGGTCGTCTCGACGACCTGCAGCACCTTGCCGTACTCGGGGTCGTACACCCTGAAGCGCAGTCGGTGCTCGCCTGCCTCCCAGGCGGTGAAGGTGAACTGCGCGGGCCGTGCGTCGTCCGTCGCATAGGAGACCGCGGAGGGTTCCAGCGTCGCGGAGGACCGGGACGTGGCGACCACGAGGACGGATACCGGCGCCGTCCTGTCCATGTCCGTGTCCCGCGGGTCGGTGACGGCCAGCGTGAACTCGATCGTGGTGGGTGTCCCGATGCGTACGACGCCGTCGGCCACGGTCAGCCGGGCCCGCCGCGGAGGCCGGGGCGTGCGCGCAGATCTGCCTGGCGACGCGGGCGGGGGAAGAGCGGCGGCACCGCCGGGAGGCTCGAGGCTGCGGGGCGGTGCCGCCGCGGCGGGTTCTGCGGGTGGTTCGGGGGTGTCGGGCTCCGCGGACGGCTCGGGTTCTACGACCGCGTTGGGCGGTTCCGTCGGCTCCTTGGGTTGCGCTGTCCCCGGCCTCGTCGCACCCGTCCGCTCGCCCTGCCTCCCCGCGTCCCCAGACGCACGAGGGAAGCCCTCCGCGACCAGGGTGGCCAGCTCGGCGTACGCCCGCCGGGTTTCGGCCCGCAACTGGGCCAGGTCGAGTTCGGCGCCGGTGGCGAGGTGCTCGTCGAAGGGGATCGTGACGACGCCTCGGCAGCGTGCCGCGAAGTGCTCGATGATGCGGTCGGTCCTGACCAGCGTGGCGCCGGGGTGCACGGCGGAGAGGACCACGAGGGTGCGCTGGGCCAACTCGGCGTGGCCGTGGTGGGAGAGCCAGTCCAGGGTCACGTCGGCGACCGCCGCGCCGTCGACGCTCGCGGTGGCGACCACCACCAACTGGTCGGTGAGCGCCAGCACCCCGCGCATGGCTTCCTGCATCAGGCCCGTGCCGGAGTCGGTGACGATGATCGGGTAGGCGCGGCTCAGGGCGTCGACGACCCGGTGGTACTGCTGGGCGCCGAACGGGGTGGACAGCGCGGGCGAGACGTCGTGGGCGAGGATTTCCAGACCGTTGGGGCCGGTCTCGGTGAACCTGCGGATGTCGTCGTGGCCGTCCAGTTCGGGGAGGGCGGCGAGCAGATCCAGAATCGTGGAGTCGGTCTCCCGGCGCACCCGATGGCCGAGCGTGCCGCCTTCGGGGGAGGCGTCGACAGCGATCACCGGGTCGTCGCGCAGGCCGGCCAGGGTCGCGCCGAGCGCGGCCGCCGTGGTGGTCTTGCCCGTTCCGCCCTTCAGGCTGATCACCGAGACGCGGTGACATCCGGCGATCGGGGAGCCGAGCTCCGCGAGGGACCGGGGTCCGCTGCCGGCCGGTCTACTGCGTCGGGTCAGCCGGCGGCGCAGCCGGGAGGACCACGGCGGTTCCAGCAGCAGCTGCTGGGCGGAGAGCGCGGACCCCTCCGACGGCCGGGCCCCGCCGTCGGTTGCCGGACGGGACCAGAGGTCCGGTTCGAGCTGATCGGCCCGCGGACACGTGGCCATGGGACCGCGGGCCGCCGCGGCCACGTCGGCCGCCTTGTTCCGCCACTCGGTCAGTTGGTCGCGGGTCTCCAGAACGGCCGGGTGGTTCGCCTCGAACGCCCGCACCATGTCGTCGAGGAGTTCGGCGTACGCCGTCGCAGCGCCCGCGGCATCGCCGGCCCTGCCCCGCCAGAGCGCGATGTTGTGGCGGGTCAGGAGCGTGTCGGGGTGGGTAGGACCGAGCACGGGCAGCCGGTCGGCCAGCAGGTCGGTGTACGCCATCGCCGCTCTGGCCGGATCGCCCGCGACTCCCTGCCAGCGCGCGAGGTTGTCCCGGATGATGAACACATCAGGGTTGTCGTGGCCGAGGACCCGCTCCAGGTCGTGGAGGAGGTCACGGTAGGCGGTGACGGCGCCGTCCGCGTCCTGCGAGGCGCCGCACACCCGTGCCTGGTACCCGCGGGCGGCCAGGGTGTCCGGGTGGTCTGGGCCGAAACGCTGGTCCAGCCGGGTGTGCAGCCAGTCCCAGCGGATACGGGCTCCCCGGATGAGCCCGGCGTTGATGAGGTTGCGGCCCACGTGGAAGAGCACCGGATGGCAGTGGGGCCGCCACAGGGCCTCCCCGGCGTGCCTGGTCAGGATGTCCGTGCCCGACCGCAGCGCCCGGCACAGGACGGACTGCGGCTGGTCGGACGCCGGACGCCACACCGCCCGTAAGGCATCGGCGGCACTCAGGGTCAGGCCGTCCCACGCCTCGACGGGCACCGCCCGCCGCACGGCCATCTGCACCAAGGTGCTCAGCCGTACGGTTGGGTACGCGGTGTCGCTGTCGTGCTCCACCAGGCGCAGGCGGTGCAGGACGTCGAGGGTGTCCAGAACGTCCCGGGCCTCGACGACAAGGGGCGCCTCCGCAGCCTGCCGCCCGCGTCGGCGCGCGAGATGGCGTAGCGCGGGACGACTGGTGAGCACCGTGACCGGGACGCCGTGCGGATCGAGTACGGCGGCCAGTTCGAGCAGGGGGCGGGCCAGGCCGGCGCACTGCCGGTCGGCCGTCTCGACCGCCACCCACCAGCCGGCGATGACCGCGTTGCGGGTGGGCCCGACCCCGTCGGGACCGGCCAGCCGGGCGAGACGGCCGCGGTAGGCGGCGCAGGCCAGTCCGGAATGTGCCATGCAGGCGGCCGCCGTCGACAGCGCCAGCGGGTTCTGCCGTAGATCGGCGGCGAGCGCCGCGACGTCGACGGGATCGTCCCGGTGGCCGTGGCTGAGGAGTTCACGTGTCAGCTGGTCGACCGCCTCGTCGGCGAGGTACGGACCGATCTCGACGTATCCGCTGCCGTCCGGCAGGGAGGTGGCGCGCCGGGCGGTGACCAGGACCCGGCCGTTCGGCCGTGCCGGCGGCCACAGACCGTGCAGGTGGGCGGTGTCCGGCACCCCGTCGAGCACCACCAGCCAGCGCCGGTCGGTCCAGCTCAGCCAGGAGCGGAACGCCTCCGCGGAGCGTTCCGGCTGGCCGGGGTCGTGGTCGGTGGTGGCCGCGGCGGCGTCGGCGTAGCCGCAGACGAGTGCGTCTCCGCTCCCAGCGGTCACCCACACCACCAGGTCGGCCGAGCCGTCCCGCAGGGCACGCCGGGCGATGTGCGCGGCAAGCTGTGTCTTGCCCGTTCCCGGGGGACCGGCGAGCACCTGGATTGCCGACGGCCCGTCGAGCAGGGCGGCCTCGGCACGGTGGCGGAACTGCGCCGCCTCGGCCGGGATCCGCCCCACCAGTGCGGCGGGCTCGCCCGTGCCGCCGTCGGACGAGACTGCGCCGGTCGTCGCGGGCACAGCCACGGTGGCGTACGTGCTCCGGCACAGCTGCGCCAAGTGGATTAGCTGCGCCGCGAGTTCGGCCCGTTCGACGCCCGCGGACTCCTCCAGCAGCAGTTCGAACCGCGTCTGCAGGGCAGTCTCCACCCTGATGCGCAGTTCGGGGCCGTACGACTGGCGTAAGGCGGCTTCGCTCAGGTCCAGGCGCTTCAGATGCTCCTGCTCGGCCTGGTAGTCGCCCCTGGAGAGGAAGCGCGCTGCCCAGCTGCGCACGAACGGCCACCGCTCGGTGGTGGCCGCCTCGGCGACGGCGGCACCGGCTGCTGTCGCCGCGGAGAGGGAGGCGTCGTCCAGCATTCAGCGAATCCCGCCCTTCGCGCCTCTCCCACGGCCAACGCTGCTTCCATAGAAGCACAACCGACCCGACTACGCCCCTATGCCGCCCGGCACTGTCGTCAACGGGGCTCTCAATTCACCGACGGCCGAAGGCTGTTGTTTGCAATGCACCAACGGGCCTAGGACGACGGCGTCTTCGGCCCAGTCCCCGATGCCCTGGCTCGCGGGGTGAGTCCCGTCGAGCGTTCCTCGGGCAGTCGGCAGTACCGCCGGCTCAACGAGGAAGCCGCCTACGAGAAGGCGAACCAGAGCTGGGGGAGGGTGTCGGGCGAGAGGGACACAGCCCTCCGGGCCCGCGACGAGGCCCGAGCCGTGCTCGACGAACCGGCCGCCGCCGGTGCCCAGGCCCACTTCCCCGCCCTCGAACAGCGCCTGGTGGACGCTCGCCTCATGTGCCGTATCGCGCAGGAATGCGCCCGGGCCGAGACCCGGCTGCGCGAGGAGGTGACGGCGCACAAGAACCGCTGGGCCAGGGAACGGAACCGCCTCCCCCAGTCGATCGCCTCTCAGATGGGCGCCTTCCGCAGCAATTACCCCACCGAGACCAACGAACTCGACGACTCCGTCGCCTCCGCCCACGGCTACCGCGACCTGCACCAGCGGCTCGTCGCCGACGACTTGCCGCGCTTCCAGGACCAGTTCCGCACCTACCTGAAGACCAATGCGATCCGCGAAATCGCTGAATTCCATGCCCAGTTGACCATCTGGGCCGATGAGATCGGCGAACGCATCAACACCATCAACGAGTCTGCAGCGCGCAACATAGACCACGATCGCCGGTCAGCCAAACCGGCGATCGTCGCGACCATTGAGCAGGTCCGCATTTGGCTGTACTTGGCGGTGGAGCCGTAGCAGCGCTTCTTCTTTCGCTGATGGGGCTTCGTCCAGCTGAAGTCTGCGGCCTCCGGTGGGAAGACGTTGACTTGGAGAACGCCACGATCGTCATTGCCAACACGCGCACGATGATGGGCAACCGGTACGTGGTGGAGAAGGACACCAAGTCTCTTGCGGGTGAGCGGGATCTGCCGCTGCCAGTGCTGGTGCTGGGAGCCCTCAAGGCATTCCGGGCTCTCCAAGCCGAGGAGAGGCTCGCTCTTGGGGAGGCATACACGGTGTCGGGCTACGTGCTGGCGCACGAGGCGGGCGACGCCTTCACGATCAAGTAACTCCGCCGACGCGCGTACCGGCTTATGGAGCTTCTCGGGCTCCGTCGCGTCAGGCTCTACGACGCACGCTCGTCGTGCTTCACCTTCCTGGCCAACAACGGTGTCCCGGACCACATCCTCGCGCGATGGGCCGGACATACGAACGTAAAGACGACCAAGCGGTGGTACGTCAAGCCGGATGTAGAAGATCTTCGCGGAGCCGCCACCACTTGGGATGGCCTGCACGTGGGTGCGGCGGAGGGGCAAGAGTGAGCCACGCGGACTATCAGCCGAGCGACTTGCGAGCCGTATGGCCAGCAGGATTGGGGCGAGGTGGATGCGGAGTCCGCTTGCTGGTTTTGGACCGGCGGCTGTAACTGAGAGCATCCGGCTACGGCCAAGCCTTCTACCAAGCGTTCACCGTGTGGTGTTCAAGCTGCTGTTGGGCGGGATTCCGGAAGGTTTCCTGGTGAGTGACGCCGAGCCTCGTCCGTGCCACCACACTCGATGCTGCAACCCGAACCGCCTGGAGGCCGTGATCAAAGAGGAAAGCGTTGCTCGTAGCGACTGAAGGAGGGCACGCGCCCGGAGGGCCCACTGCCGACACGGCCACGAGTACATGCCGGAGAACGTATACCTGGGCTCTCGTCGGCAGGTCGGGCAGTGCCGGAGCGGGGCAAGGCCCGCTATGTCCACCCCGGCGATGTGACATCTCGTGACAGATGAGAGGGTCGGGCGAGTGAGTGAGACACCGAAGAGCACCCTGCAATACCGCTTCGACGGGCCAGAAGACGCTCCTGTCCTGATCCTGGGTCCCTCGCTGGGTACCACATGGCACATGTGGGACAGACAGGTTCCGGAGCTCGCGAAGCACTGGCGGGTCTTCCGGTTCGACCTGCCGGGACACGGCGGGGCGCCCGCGTATCCGGGGGGCTCGGTCGCCGAACTCGCCGGACGGCTGCTCGCCACGCTCGACCAGCTCGGCGTGCAGCGGTTCGGGTACGCGGGGTGCGCGTTCGGCGGTGCGCTCGGGATCGAGCTGGCGCTGCGCCACCCGGAGCGGCTCGCCTCGCTCGCGCTGATCGCCGCCTCGCCGCGGTTCGGTACGGCCGACGAGTTCCGCCAGCGCGGGGTGATCGTGCGCAGCAACGGGCTGGACCCGATCGCGCGTATGTCGCCCGAGCGCTGGTTCACGGGCGGGTTCGCGGCGGCCCAGCCCGCGATCACCGAGTGGGCCGTGCAGATGGTGCGTACCACCGACCCCGGCTGCTACATCGCGGCCTGCGAAGCGCTCGCCGCCTTCGACGTGCGCGCCGAGCTGGGCCGGATCGGCGTCCCGACGCTCGTCCTCGTCGGCTCCGACGACCAGGTCACCGGGCCCGCCGAGGCACGCACGCTGGTCGCCGGGATACCGGACGCCCGGCTCGCCGTCGTGCCGGGAGCCTCGCACCTGGTCCCCGTGGAGCAGCCCGCCGCCGTCACGGACCTGCTCGTACGGCACTTCTCCACCGCCTGGCAGCCCGCCTTCGGCTCGACCACCGGCCAGATGGCGATCCCGGCGGCCCCGGTGAAGCCGGCCCTTGCCGCGCCCCCGTCGGTCGCGCCCCTCGCCGAGATCGCCCCGGCCGCCATCCAGCCCGAGGTCATGGGGATGGGGCGCCCCGATCCGTACGACACCGGGATCAAGGTGCGCCGTGAGGTGCTGGGGGACGCGCACGTCGACCGGGCGCTGGCCTCGGCGGACGAATTCTCCGGGGACTTCCAGGAGTTCATCACCCGGTACGCGTGGGGCGAGATCTGGGACCGTCCCGGGCTCGACCGGCGCTCGCGCAGCTGTGTCACGCTGACCGCGCTGGTCGCGGGCGGCCACCTGGAGGAGCTGGCCTTCCACATCCGGGCGGCCCTGCGCAACGGTCTCACCCCGGTCGAGATCAAGGAGGTGCTCCTCCAGGCGGCCGTCTACTGCGGCGTACCGGCCGCCAACAGCGCGTTCAAGGTGGCGCAGCAGGTCATCCGGGAGGAGACCACGCCGCAGGAGTGATCTTCAGACGGGCAGTAGGAGCACTAGGGGGCTTCTGATGGATCTCCGCGGCGTCGCGACGCCCGGCACGCACTCTCGCCGCACCGGACAAAAGCCCTAGTAGCTCCGCTACGAGGACTTCCGCCCGGCACGCCGAGAGCACGCACCGAACGCCGCTCCTTCTTCCACGGAGATCCATCAGAAACCCCCTAGTCTCAGCCGCCCTTCGCGGCGTCGCCCGGGGCAGGATGGACCCATGAAGCTCACGAAGAAGTCGCACGCGTGCATCCGCCTGGAGAAGGACGGCCAGACGCTCGTCATCGACCCTGGCACCTTCAGCGAGGAGGACGCCGCGGTCGGTGCGGACGCCATCCTGGTCACCCACGAGCACCTCGACCACTTCAACGAGGAGCGGCTGCGGGCGGGCATGGAGTCCAACCCGGCGGCCGAGATCTGGACCCTGAGGTCGGTCGCGGAGAAGATCTCCGCCGCCTTCCCGGGGCGCGTGCACATCGTCGGCCACGGCGACACGTTCACCGCCGCGGGCTTCGACGTCCAGGTGCACGGTGAACTGCACGCCGTGATCCACCCGGACATCCCGCGCATCACCAATGTCGGCTATCTCGTCGACGGCGGCCGCGTCTTCCACCCCGGCGACGCCCTTACCGTCCCCGACCAGCCCGTGGAGACGCTGATGCTCCCGGTCATGGCCCCGTGGAACAAGATCGCCGAGGTCATCGAGTACGTCCGCGAGGTCAAACCGCAGCGCGCGTACGACATCCATGACGCCCTGCTCACCGACCTCGCCCGGCCGATCTACGACAACCAGATCGGAGCGCTCGGCGGCGCCGAACACCTGCGGCTCGCGCCGGGGGCCTCGGCCGAGGTCTGAGCGTCGGCCCTTCGGCAGCATCAACCCTCCGGCAGCGCCGGTCCTTCGGCACCAGCCTTCCGCCGGCTCCGGTCCTTCGGCATCACCCCCCAGCGGCGTCAGGCCTTCAGCAGAGTCAGCACCTGGTCCGTCGTCGCCGTCTCCGCGATCCGCGGGAAGATCTTGCCGAAGCTGTGCGTGTGCGAGTCGGCGTCCAGGTCGGTGGTCGCGTCCTCCACCACCGTGAGGTGGTAGCTGTGCTCGAAGGCCGAACGGGCCGTGGACTCCACGCCGATGGACGTCGAGATCCCGGCGAGCACGATCTGGGTGACGCCACGGCGGCGCAGCTGGAGATCCAGTTCGGTGCCGGTGAAGGCGCCCCAGTGCCGCTTGGTGATCACGATGTCGTCGCCGAGCGGACCGAGCTCGTCCGGGAACTCGGCGAACTCCGCGGACGGCGCGGCGGCCGGGCCGGGTTGGTCCGCCCGCCCCGCCGGCAGGTCGCCGCCGTCCGGGGACCAGGCGACCCGCACCCGTACGACGGGCAGCCCCTGCGCACGGAACGTCTCGGCCAGCCGGGTCGCGTTCTTGAGGACCGCCTCGGAGGGGTGGACGGTGGGCAGGGCGAGGATGCCCTTCTGGAGGTCGATGAGAACCAGGGCGGAGCGCTCGTCGAGGGCGGTGGCGGGCATGGTCGTACTCCTTGTGGCGCGTAAGGAAAGGCGGGAGCGGCTCTTGGGGGAGGCAAGGGGCGGTCCCTTGGGGGAAAGGCAGTCGGTCAGGTCTCGCCCAGTCGTCTGAGGAGCTCGACGGACTCGGCCAGTGCGTGCTGCTCGGCCGGGGTCAGTCGCTCGGCCATGAGCCGGACCATCGCGTCCTCGCGAAGCTCTCCGCGCTGTCGCAGTCGGTTCCGGCCCTTCTCGGTGAGCGCGATGAGCACCTGGCGGCCGTCCGTGGGGTGCGGCCGGCGCTCCACCAGGCCCTCGGTCTGCAGGGCGTTCACCGTGGCCAGCATCGACTGCGGGCGGACCAGCTCGGCCCTGGCCAGGGCCGCGGGAGCCGCCGGGCCCTCCCGGTCGAGCCGTTTCAGCAGTGACGACTGCGAGAGGGAGAGACCGTGATCGGCGGCCTCGACACGGATCTTGCGCAGCAGCCGGTCCAGAGCGGACCGCAGTTCCTGTGCGGCCCGCCCCAGTTCCTCGCGGCTCAGCGGGGCGCGGTCCTCGGGCGACGACATATCGACAGGCTAACTGTCAAACAGGCGAACTTACAAGTTTGCCTGTCGAAATCGGGCCCTCCTGTGGCACTGCCGGGCCCGTTGTCGTACCCGCCCGGTAGGTTGTGAGTCATGCGCATTGCCACCTGGAACGTGAACTCGATCACCGCCCGTCTCCCGAGGCTGCTGGCCTGGCTGGAGAGCAGCGGCACCGATGTGCTCTGCCTCCAGGAGGCCAAGGTCGCGGCCGAGCAGTTCCCCTCCGACCAGCTGCGCGAGCTGGGCTACGAGACGGCCGTGCACGCGACGGGGCGGTGGAACGGCGTCGCGGTGATCTCCCGAGTCGGCCTGGAAGACGTGGTCAAGGGCCTGCCCGGCGACCCCGGCTACGAAGGTGTTGAGGAGCCCCGCGCCATCTCCGCGACCTGCGGCCCGGCCCGCGTCTGGTCGGTGTACGTGCCGAATGGACGCGAGGTGGACCACCCTCACTACGCGTACAAGCTCCAGTGGTTCGAGGCCCTCAAGGCCGCGGTCGCGGGCGACGCGGCGGGCAGCCGGCCGTTCGCGGTGCTGGGGGACTACAACGTGGCGCCGACGGACGACGACGTCTGGGACATCTCCCTCTTCGACGGCGCCACACACGTCACCCCGGCCGAGCGCGCAGCTCTCGCCGACCTGCGAGGGGCGGGCCTCGCGGACGTGGTCCCGCGTCCCCTCAAGTACGACCACCCCTTCACATACTGGGACTACCGCCAGCTCGGCTTCCCCAAGAACCGCGGTATGCGCATCGACCTCGTCTATGGGAACGAGGCGTTCTCGAAGGCGGTCAAGGACGCGTACGTGGATCGCGAGGAGCGCAAGGGCAAGGGCGCATCGGACCACGCGCCGGTCGTGGTGGACCTGGACGTCTAGCCGGTAGCGGTGAACCTGGACGTCCAGTCGGTAGCGGTGAACCTGGACGTCCAGTCGGTAGCGGTGAACCTGGACGTCCAGTCGGTTGCAGTGAACCTGGACGTCCAGTCGGCGTGGTGGACCTGGACGTCCAACTGGTCCTGGTGGAGCCGGACGTCCAGGCGACCGGCGACGTCACGCCGTCGGCAGGGGCGCCCCGGCGACCACCGGGTGGTCGCGCTCGACCGGCCCCAGCTGGGACGCGCCGCCCGGCGAACCGAGCTCCGCGAAGAACTCGGCGTCCGCGTTGCGGAAGTCCGCCCACTCCTCCGGGGTGTCGTCCTCGAAGAAGATGGCCTCGACCGGGCACACGGGTTCGCAGGCTCCGCAGTCCACGCACTCGTCCGGATTGATGTACATCTTGCGGGGGCCTTCGTAGATGCAGTCGACCGGGCATTCGTCGACGCAGGCCTTGTCCTTCAGATCAACGCAGGGCTGCGCGATGACGTACGTCATGGGCGTTCTCCACGGTCCAGGTGTCGTTGCCGGTCAGGAGGGCGGCGAGGTCGCCCTTGCCGTTCTGCTCGACGGCGGTGTCGAGCTGGTCGGCCATGAGCGCGTCGTAGGCCGGGCGCTCCACGGAGCGGAGCACTCCGATGGGGGTGTGGTGGAGGGTGTCGGGGTCGGCGAGCCTGCTGAGC
>NZ_BMMM01000036.1 GCF_014645835.1 Streptomyces albiflavescens | reverse complement strand
AACGATCTTGGACGCCCTGTCTGCGTTGCCGGACACACCGTCAGCATTCGGAATGACTCGTCTAGGTCCTCGCGTACTGCTGGTACCCGTCACGTATTCGAAAGCTGCGGTATTCGTGGGGCTGCCGGCAACACCTCGTCACTCGCCAGGACACCGCATAAGGACGGGCGCCCAGCCGACAGCCAGACGCCCTGCACCAAGATTTTCAGTGATCTTCTGCTAGAGGTTGTAGCCGCCCGATACCTCGATGTTCTGAGCGGTGACCCAGCGGCTCTCGTCGGAGACCAGTGTGGCGATCATCGCGCCGATGTCGTCGGGTTCGCCGACGCGGCCGAGCGCGGTCTTCGCGGCGAGGGCTGGGACGACCTCGGGGAACCGGGTGAAGGCGTCGTCGGCGATCCGAGTGCGGGTCGACCCCGGCGAGACGGCGTTGACGCGGATGCCACGCGTGCTGAATTCCTTGGCCATGTACCGGGTCAGCACGTCCAGTCCGCCCTTCATCGAGGCGTAGGCAGAGTAGCCAGGCTCCAGGCCGGTCGCCGCCGTCGCCGAGTTGCTGCTCGTATTGACGATGGCTCCGCCGTCCGCCATCAGGGGCAGCAACTTCTGCGTCAGGAAGTACGGGCCCTTGAGCAGTACTCGCATGAGCCTGTCGAACGTCTCCTCGGTCGTGTCCTCGATCAACGACGTCTGCGCGAAACCGGCGTTGTTGACCAGATAGTCGAAGGTTTCGCGCTGCCAGGTGTCGCGCAGCACGTCAGCCACTGTGTCGCGGAAGGCCGCGAAGGTGCCCGCTTCGCTGACGTCCAGCGGGAGTGCGACGGCCGTGCCGCCCTCCTTCTCGATGGTGGCGGCCGTCTCCAGCCCTCCTTGTGGGTTGGTGCCGTAGGTGAGGATGACTCCGTTTCCGCTTTTGGCGATCTCGATCGCGGCGCTTCGTCCGATGCCGGAGCTGGCGCCCGTGACGATGGCGACCTTCATGGTGTTCCTCCTGGTGTGCGGTCGTGCGTGTGTTGTGTGAGTGCGCCGGTGGCGCTACGCGGCGGAGTCCGGCAGCAGGAGCCGGGCGAGCCAGGCGGTGCGGGTCTGGCGGGCTGCGGCCGAGATGCGCGCCTGCGGGTACAGGGCGTCGAAGCCGTGGAAGCCGCCCGCCCAGACGTGGAGTTCGGCCTGGCCGCCGTCCGCCCAGATGCGGGTGGCGTAGTCGGTGTCCTCGTCGCGGAAGACTTCGGCGGAGCCGGTGTCGATGTAGGTGGTCGGCAGGCCGGAGAGGTCGTCGGCCAGCGCGGGTGAGACGTACTCGGGTACCTCGTGGTCGGTGAGGTCGCCGAGGACACAGCGCCATCCGAACTCGTTCATCTCGCGGGTCCACACGCCGGGCCCGCCGGAGTACTGGCGGCTGGAGGTGCTGGTGTTGCGGTGGTCGAGCATGGGGCAGATCAGCATCTGCGCGGCGATCGCCGGGGTGCCGAGGTCGCGGGCCAGCAGGGTGACACCGGCCGCGAGGCCGCCGCCCGCGCTGGCGCCCGCGACGACGATCCGGGCGGGATCGATGCCCAGTTCGGCGGAGTGTTCGGCGACCCAGAGCAGTCCCTGGTAGCAGTCGTCGACCAGGGTGGTACCGGTGGCCTCGGGTGCGAGCCGGTAGTCGACGGAGACCACGACCGCGCCGAACTCGTCGAGCCACTCCAGGGGGATGTCGATCTGCGAGAAGCGGTCACCCATGACCATCCCGCCGCCGTGCATCCAGTAGACGCAGGGTGCGGCGATAGCGCGATCGGTGTTCGCGGGGCTGAAGACCGACAGGGGGATCGGGGCACCGTCCTTGGCGGGCACGGTGACTTCGCGCCGGTCGACCTGCCGGTGGGCGAGGAGGGGCTCGACGGGCGTCGAGGGGAGCTGGCGCAGTTGCGCGAGTACTTCCGGGCTGAGCTGGGACATGAGGGGCATGTCGGCGAGCAGCTCACGCAGTTCGGGGTCCAAGGTGGGTCGTGCCCTGGTCATGGTCGCGGCCTTTCGTGGGGTGGTGGCGGACGGTCGGGCGAGGAGAGAGCCGGCTCGGCAGGCGCCGAGGCGGCAGGGGCCGGGGTATGGGGCGATCGGCGGGTCAGAAGGCGGCCTTGCCGCGGACCGGGACGTAGTCGGTGTACTCGGACTCCTTGGCCAGTAGTCCGTCGATCTGCGCGACGATGGCCTGGGCGGCCTCGCCGGCGAAGATCCGGTGGTGGTCCTCCTCGCTGGTCCAGCCCTCGGTGACGTGGACGATGTCGGGGTCGGACGCGGAACGGGAGACGAGGTAGACGACGCAGTGTGCGCTCGCGCCGGGGCTGCCCTCGTTCAGGCCGGTCAGTAGCAGGTCGACCAGCTGGTCGCCCATTCCGGGCTTGGCGGTCAGGGTGGCATTGAAGCCGTAGTTGGCGATCATGGATGTCCTCTTTTCGGTGATGGAGTGAGGTGATTCCATTCAACCGAGTTGACCTGCGGAAACGTTAGAACGATGCTCGCTCGTACTTGCACGATCCTCGCGTACGCGAGAGTTGCAGCGCGGAATGGTGCTGCAATGGACACATGTACCTCGAAGAGCTCCGCACACTGCTGGCCCGGCATGCCCGGCCCGACTGGACCACCGCCATCGACGGCGTCCTCATCTCGAAGGTCGACCGGCCGGATCCGCCGGCGCCCTCCATGTCCGGCACGGTGCTCGCGGTCATCGCCCAGGGGGCCAAGCGCCTCGCGCTGGGCGACCGGGTCTACGAGTACGGCCCCGGGCAGTACCTGGTCGCATCCGTCGACCTGCCTGTCACGGGGCAGTTCGCCCGGGCCGACCCCGAGCAGCCGGCCCTCGGTTTCGGTCTCACACTGGAACCGTCCGCCGTTGCCGAACTGCTGTTGCAGGCCGGTCCCGGAGACATCCCCCGCGCCGGCGGAGGCGTTCCGTCGGGGATCGCCGTCAGCGACGCTCCGGCCGCGCTGCTCGACGCGGTGGTGCGGCTGCTGCGCCTGCTCGACGAGCCCCGCGACCGGGCCGTTTTGGCCCCGCTGATCAAGCGCGAGATCCTGTGGCGTGTGATCACCGGCGAGCAAGGCGCGACGGTTCGTCAGCTCGGCCTGGCCGACAGCAGCCTCAGCCACGTCTCCCGGGCAGTGCGCTGGATCCGCGAGCACTACGCCGAGCCCTTCCGGGTCGACGAGGTGGCACGCATGGCCGGCATGAGCGTCTCCGCCTTCTACCGCAACTTCCAGGCGGTGACCGCGATGAGCCCCATCCAGTTCCAGAAGCAGATCCGGCTGCAGGAGGCCCGGCTGCTGCTCGCCACGCAACCGGGCGACGTCACCGGGGTCGGCCACCGCGTCGGCTATGACAACCCGTCACAGTTCAGCCGGGAGTATCGCCGCCGGTTCGGCGCGCCGCCCAGCCAGGACGCCGCCCGCCTGCGTCAGGCCGTGCGCACCCCGGCAGGTGTCCTTCCTTGAGCAGGCCGCGCCACGCAGGAGGATCGTGCAAGGGCGAGCGAGAATCAGTCTACGGTTTCCGCAGGTCACAGCGGTTCAATGGGATCACCGGTTCTCCTACGGAGCAGGAAAATGCCTGCCCGTCCCTGGATCCCACCACACCGCAAGGGTCACAGCATGAGTGAAACAGCGCTCTTCGCCCGCGAGTTCCTGCGCAGCCCGCTCCGGACGGCCTCCCTGATCCCGAGTTCGTCCCGCCTGGTCGAGCGGCTCATCGCCGCCGTGCCGGAGCGGGGCGAGCCCGTGGTGGTGGAACTCGGTCCGGGCACCGGGCCAGCCACCGAGGCGATCCAACGCAAACTGGCAGGCCGCGGCCGTCACATTGCGGTCGAACTGAACGAGCGGCTCGCCACGCATCTGGTTCGGCGGTTCCCTCGCGCCGAGATAGTCACCGCCTCCGCCTGGGACCTCCCCAGCGTCCTCGCTGACCGGGGCGTGCGCACAGCGGACGTGGTGGTGAGCAGCCTGCCCTGGTCGGCGTTCACCGGCCCGCACGGCGGCACCCTCGTACCGAAGATTGCCTCGCTTCTGTCCGAGAGCGGCGTGTACACGCAATTCACCTACACCTTCGCCCGCTGGGCGCCTCCGAGCCGTCACCGGCTCGCGCAGTTGCGGCAGGCGTTCGAAGAAGTGGTCGCAAGCAGGACGGTGTACCGTAACCTGCCTCCCGCCCTGGTGTATTCCGCCCGCAGGCCGCGCGGTCCGGTCGGTCAATCCCTTTCGCCGGCCGTGCGTGCCGCAAATCGAATCGCGTCCTGACTGGGTGGCGCGCCGAAGAGGCGTCGGTATTCTCGGCTGAACTGGGACGGGCTGTCGTATCCAACGCGGTATCCGATGTGTGCGATGTCCTTTGGATGTGTTGCCAGGAGAAGCCGGGCCTCATGGAGTCTGATCTTCTTCTGGAACTGGATGGGGCTCATTCCGGTGACGGCCTGGAAATTCCGGTAGAAGGCGGAAGTACTCATCCCGATCAACTCCGCCACGTCGTCCACCCGGAACGGATGTCGGTAGTTCTCCCTGATCCAGTGCACCGCCCTGGCGATATGGGACAGTTTGCTGTCGGCGAGACCGATCTGGCGAACCGTCGAGCCCTGCTCGCCGGTGATCAGTCGCCACAGGATCTCCCTTTTGACGAGGGGGGCGAGCATGTCCCTGTCGCGTGGCTGGTCGAGCAGGCGCAGCAATCGCACGGCGGCATCGAGGAGCTCGTCGGATGCGTCACTGACGGCGATAGCGGAGGGTGCGGTGCCGTTCGGCCGAGAACAGCCGTGAGCGGCCTGCAGCATCATCTCGGCGACGTCCGAGGATTGCAGGAGCAGGCCGAGCCCCAGCGCCGGCTGCTCCGGGGTGGCCCCGATGAAATGACCAGTGACGGGTAGGTCGACGGACGCGACCAGGTACTGCCCGGGGCCGTACTCGAACACCCTGTCGCCCAGGGCGAGACGTTTGGCGCCTTGGACGATCAGGGCCATGACCGTCCCCGTCATGGACGCATGGGGTGCTTGCGACTCCTCGCGGCCGATCAGCACATGCTCGATGGCGGTCGTTGCGTCACCTCGAGCGTGACGCACCAACAGGGTCCGGAGTTCGTCCAGCAGCATGCACCGATTGATACACCGCGGGCGAGGAGAGGTCCAGCAGTGCTTTCCGGGCCATAGGAGGTCGCGGAGAGGATTGTGCAAGGCTTCGCCACTTTCAGGCAAAGCAACTCCCCAGGTGGGCTGGTTGAATGTCAGAAATCCCTGAAGCTGTAGCTTTTCGGGGGTTCTCCGAATTGAGGAAGGAGGAGCGGCATGACGGACTACACCCGCAGCGAGATACACCTTTGCGTCAACGGTCAGTCGCACCGTTTGAACGTCGACAATCGCAGGACACTGCTCGACGCGCTCCGTGAGGAAACGGGCCACACAGGGCCGAAAAAGGGCTGCGATCGGGGTCAGTGCGGCGCCTGCACGGTGCTGCTGGACGGCCGGCGCGTGGTGTCCTGCCTGACGCTGGCGGTCGCCGCCGACGGCTCGGACGTCACGACGATCGAGGGCCTCGCATCCGATGGTGAACTGCACCCGCTGCAGCAGGCGTTCGTGCAGCTTGACGGTTTCCAGTGCGGGTACTGCACACCCGGGCAGCTGTGCTCCGCGGTCGGCATGCTGGCCGAACACGCGGCGGGCTGGCCCAGCGCGGTCACCACCGACGTCTCAGCCGAGGGACCGGCGCCGGAGTTGGACGCCGAGGAGGTGCGCGAGCGCCTGAGCGGAAACCTGTGCCGCTGCGGCGCGTACCCGTCGATCGTGCGCGCTGTGCTGGAGACGGCGTCCCGCGCGGAGGTGACTGGGTGAAGGAGTTCAGCTACCAGCGGCCCGGGCAGGTCCGTGAAGCGCTCGCCCTGGCCGCCGACGACGGCGCCCGGTTTCTCGGCGGTGGAACCAATCTCGTCGATCTGATGAAGGACGGGATCGAGACGCCCAACCGGCTGGTGGATGTGCGCGGCCTGCCGCTGGACGGAGTCCGCGACGCACCCGACGGAGGACTCGTCATCGGCGCGACGACGACCAACAGCGACGCGGCCGCCCACCCCGAGGTGCGCCGCCGGTACCCGGCGCTCAGCCAGGCCGTGCTGGCGGGCGCGTCGGGGCAGCTGCGCAACATGGCCACGGTGGGCGGCAACCTGCTGCAGCGGACCCGGTGCGGCTACTTCGCAGACTCCTCCCAGCCGTGCAACAAGCGCAGCCCCGGCAGCGGCTGTTCCGCGATCGCCGGAGAGCACCACAACCACGCGATTCTCGGCTGGTCCGACCACTGTGCGGCCACCCATCCCTCGGACATGGCCGTGGCCCTGGTCGCGTTCGACGCGGTCGTGCACTACGAGACCCTGGACGGGACCCAAGAGATCCCGCTGTCCGAGTTCTATCCGCCGGTCGGCGAGACCCCGCAACGGGAAACCATGCTCCCCTCGGGTGCCCTGATCACCGCGGTCACCCTGCCGGGCGCCGCTGCAAGCCCGCGATCGCGCTACCGGAAGGTCCGCGAGCGCGCGTCCTACGCCTTCGCGAACGTCTCCGTCGCAGCCGCGCTGGACGTCAACGAGGGTGTCGTGCAAGGTGCCCGGATCGCGCTCGGCGGGCTCGCCTCACGGCCGTTGCGCGCTCACGCCGCCGAGTCCGCCCTGCAGGGCGCCCCCGCCACAGCCGACCGCTTCGGTGTCGCCGCCGATGCGGAGCTGTCCGCCGCGCGGCCGCTGCGCGACAACGCCTACAAGGTGACGCTGGCCCGCAACCTCATCGTGGCCGTCCTGACCGAGCTCGCCCACCCGGCCGAGTGACGAATCGCTCCCGTCACGCCCCTGAAGGAGATCAACCCATGGCCGCCTCCTCGACCAGTCCATCACCGGCACCATCCGGACACCAGGCCCTCCGGCCGAACACTGCCGGGACCTCCGCGCCGTCGGCCCGCATGGGTGAACCGCCACTGGGAGCCATCGGCATGGCACGGCCCCGGGTGGAGGGTATGGCCAAGGTCACCGGCGCGGTGCGCTACGCCGCAGACGAGCCGATGAGCGAGCTGGCGCACGGGTGGGTCGTCACCTCCACGGTGACCCGCGGACGCATTCGCGACATCGACACCTCCGCCGCGCTTGCCATGCCGGGCGTGCTGGGCGTGCTCGACCACAGCAACGCACCTCGGCTCAACCTGGATGCCGGATCGTTCTTCGGGCCCGACGGCGGCATGCACCTGCTGCAGAACGATGAGATCCCTCACTCCGGTCGGCCGATTGCGCTGGTGGTAGCGGAGACGGCGGAGCAGGCCCGGTCGGCAGCCATGGCGCTGCGGGTGACATATGACGAGGAACCGTACGACGTCGACTTCTCACTCGAGCACCCGGCCGCCCGGCCGGCGACGGCGTTCTTCGGCGAGGACGCCACCGTCGGTGACGTCGAGAGGGAGGTGGCCGCGAGTACGGTGGCCGTCGACGAGCGCTACGTCACCCCCGAGGCGCACGGCGCCGCCATGGAGCCGCACTCTGCGACCGCCTGGTGGGAAGGCGAGCGCCTGCAGGTCGTCGACTCCAACCAAGGGCCCTTCCTGGTCGCCATGACGGTGGCCACGCTGTTCCACCTCGAACCGAAGCAGGTGCGCGTCCGGTCCTTGCATGTCGGTGGCGGCTTCGGGTCCAAATCGGGGGGCTGCGGACCCCAGTTGGTCCTGGCGGTGATGGCTGCGACGATGTTCAACCGCGCCGTGCGCGTCACCCTGACCCGCAGTCAGGTGTTTCAGACGGTCTCGATGCGGCCGGCGACCGACCAGCGCGTGCGGATCGGGGCCGATGCCGACGGCCGGCTGCGCGCCATCGACCACACAGCGGCCTTCGAAGTCTCGAAACTCGCGGATTACCTCGAGAACTGCACCGAGCTCTCCAACACGCTCTACGCGGCACGGGCGATCCGCACCCGGCGCACCGCAGTCCCCGTCGACATCCTGCCGCCGTACTCGGTGCGCGGGCCCGGCGCGACACCCGGCTCGTTCGCGCTTGAATCCGCCATGGACGAGGTGGCGGAGCGGTTGCGCATGGACCCCCTCGAGCTTCGGCTGCGCAACGAGCCCCGCGTCGGCCCTGTGTCCGGCCTGCCGTTCAGCCGCCGCAACCTCGTCACGTGCCTGAGAGAGGGCGCTCGCCGGTTCGGCTGGGCCACACGCGACCGCGAGCCGCGCACGCGGAGCGAGGGACACCTGCTCGTCGGCACCGGGATGGCGGCCACGTCCTTCTCCGCGGGTGCGCTGCCCTCGACGGCGTCGATCACCGCCGAGGCGGACGGGGGCTTCACCGTGGCCATCGGCGCCAGCGACATCGGTACGGGCGCACGCACCGCGTTGACCGCAGTGGCGGCCGAGGCGCTGCGCATAGATCCCGAACGGATACGGCTGCTGATCGCGGACAGCGACCTCGGTCCCGCGTGGAGCGCCGGCGGATCCCGGGGCACGACGTCCTGGTCCTGGGCGATCACCGGGGCCGCGGCGAAGCTGCGCTCCCAGCTGGCAGGCGCCACGCTGCCGCTGACCGTCTCGTTCGACACCACCGAGTCGCTCGGTGCGCTGCCCCCCATGGAACGGCATTCCTACAGTGCCGTGTTCTGCGAAGTAACCGTCGATCCGGCGACCGGCGAGGTGCGGGTGCGGCGGCTGTTGGGCATGTTCGCCGTGGGCCGCGTGATCAACCCGCTGCTCGCACGCAGTCAGCTCGTCGGGGGCATGATCATGGGGTTGTCGATGGCCCTGCACGAAGAAGGCGTCCGGGATCCGGCCACCGGCCGCCACGTCAACGGGGACTTCGCCGGCTACCACATCGCCGCACACGCCGACATCCCCGACATCGAAGCCGACTTCGTACCCGACTACGAACCGGGCGACCCCTCCGGCATCAAGGGTGTCGGCGAAATCGGCACCGTCGGCACCGCCGCCGCGATCGCGAATGCCGTCTGGCACGCCACCGGCCGCCGCCACCGGACCCTGCCCATCCGTCCGGACCGAGTGCTTGAGGAACCGCCTCCGCGGTGAGCGTTCGCAAGAACGGGCTCCCGGACCGCTGCCGTCACCGCCCCGGCACGGGGCCTGAACAGGAGGAACGCGTGCTACGCGAGGTATGGCCCTTCGTCGACGCCCACCGTCGGGCGGGCCGACCCGTCGTGCTGGCCCGGCTGGTGGGCCGGGACGGGCCCGGATCACGACCGCTCGGCGCCACCATGGCCGCCGCCGAGGACGGTACGTGGCGCGGCTCGCTGTCGGGCGGCTGCGTCGAGGGCATCGTCCTGGACACGGCCCGCGCCGTGCTCGCAGGGGCCGCGCCGCATGTGACCGCGGTATCGCCCGGGGACGACCTCCTGCCCTGGGAGGACACTCCCGTCTGCGCCGGCGAGCTGCGAGTCCTCATCACGCCCGCGCCGCCCAAGCCGGTGCACACCGCCATCACCACGGCCCTGGCCGAGGACCGTCCGCTCACCGTGCGGGTCGGGCTGAGGCCACCCCACCGCTGGTCGACGGCAGCCACGGCCGACCAACTGCCCGACATGGGCCCCGCGTTCACCGAGGAACTGACGGGTCGGCCGCGGCTGCTGCTGATCGGCGCAACAGATCTCGCCGCAGTCCTGGCCACCCTGGCCGGGACCTTGCACCGCAAGGTCGCCGTCCTCGATCCCCGACCCGGGCATGTCGCCTCCGGGGCCTTCACCGGCACCGCCGACATCGTCCGTGCCTGGCCCGACGACTGGATCGCCCGGCATCCGCTCGGCGTACGCGACGCGGTCGTCACACTCAGCCATGACCCGCGCATCGACGACCGTGCACTTCGCGCCGCTCTGGCAGGCCCCGCCGGGTACGTCGCCGCGCTCGGCAGCAGGGCCACTCACGCACAACGCCTGCGGCGCCTGGCCGACGCGCCCGGACTGGACCGGCTGACCGGCCCGGCGGGCCTCGATCTCGGCGGAGCGTCGCTCGCCGAGAGCGCCCTGTCGATCCTCG
This sequence comes from Streptomyces albiflavescens, assembly GCF_014645835.1. Taxonomy (GTDB): domain Bacteria; phylum Actinomycetota; class Actinomycetes; order Streptomycetales; family Streptomycetaceae; genus Streptomyces; species Streptomyces albiflavescens. The sequence goes on along the minus strand of NZ_BMMM01000036.1, from coordinate 44,216 downwards.
CCGAGCTCGTCGCGGTGGACAACGGCCGCGGCGGGCGTCGCCTGCGCGACGGCGATCTGCCCATCCGGGCCACGACGGCCGCAGCGCACATCTAGTGCTGGATTCCTCTTTCGTTGGGTATATGTCCTGGTGGCGGGGTAGTTGGCGGTGCTCGGGGACGGGTGCTGGACGATGGTTTTACGGGCACGACCGGGTCGTGATGAGGACGAGCGGACCGTCGTTCGCCGGTTGTCGCGGGCACGGAAGGCGCCGCGCGATGCAGTGATGCGGGCCCGGATGATCGAGCTGAGCTGGTCGGGACTACGGGTGCCGGCGATCGCCGTGGAGCTGGACTGCAGCCAGAAAACGGTCCGGTGCTGGCTGCATCGCTTCAACCGCTCAGGCCTGCAAGGACTGGAGGATCTGGGCGTGCAGGGCCGCAAGCGACGGATCACCGAGGAGGACCGATCTCGGATCATCTTCCTGGTCAAGAACCGTGCCGCCAGGGCGGCTGAGGTGGGAGCCCGTCGGGGAACTGTGGGCCTTCGACGAGTCCGGGCCATCCGAGTGGACGTTGGATTCCCTGGCCGCGGCAGCGCGGGCCGAAGGGATCGACCGCGCACTCCAAAGACGGAGTGGAGACGAAGCTGAAGAACGCCGTCTGCGCCGGCACCATCACCCTGTCCTCCGCCCGCAGCGCCATCAAGAACAACTGGACCACGGCCCTGCAGGTCACCGGAATCGGCTGACCCAGCCAACGGCCGGGACATCCAGACCACACGGGCTGGATGTCCCGGCAACAAGCGTCGAGTCCGCTTCGACCTGATCGACGCTGACGGTGGCCGGCCGGCCCGGCCGGGGCTCGTCGACCAGTCCGTCCAGCCGCTGGACGAGAAACCGCCACCGCCACTTGCGGACCGTGTCCGCGGCCACCCGAAGCTCCCGGGCAACCGTGACAATCGGCGGAACCTCCAGCCCCGCACACGCCAACACGATCCGTGCCCGCAGAGCCAGCGCCTGAGCCGATGTCGCCCGAAGCATCCACCGTTCCAACGTCGCCTGCTCCTCAGCAGAGAGCAACAACGGTTCCAGCTTCGGGCCCCGACGAGGAACTGACCACCAGCATTGTCCGGCTGTGCAGCCTGATTGCGCACCGCTCGTCCGAGGATGCGCAATCAGGCTGCGCACCACATGCACGCCAGGGCTGAGACGCGTGGTGGCCCGACCATGAGCCCGACCACGGCAGCTAGACGGGCGGCAGGGTCAGCGCAGGGCGTCGATGGCCTTCACGATCAGTGCGCGAGCGTCAGCCCCGTACACGGCCATGCCGCGCAGATGCTCGAACGCCTTCAAATACAGGGCGATTTCGCTGGGCTGGGTGACGCGGACCTGGGCCGACAGGAGCTCCACCGACACCAGCGTGTCGTCGTACACGTGGAACAGCTCCTGCGGCCGCAGGCGACGCTCCTGGGTTGCGCTGGGGATGATGCCCAGCGACACCGAGGGGAGTGCCCCGGCGGTCAGCAGATGACCGAGCTGGGCGGCCATCGCGTCCGCGTCCCCCAACTGGTAGCGCAGGACGCCCTCTTCGATCAGCATGACGAACCGGTGCCCCGGCTCGTGAATGACCTGCGACCGTTCGAGGCGGGCCGCGGCGGCCTCTTCGGCGTCGTCCGGGATGTCGAGCAGGCGGGCATTCGCGGACAGCAGGGCGCGCGCGTAGCCCTCGGTCTGGAGCAGGCCGGGAACCAGGGTGGGCGAGTAGATCCGGAACAGCTCCGTCGCCTGGTACAGCTGCACGTAGCTGCCCTGCAGGCGGGTGAGCCCGGCACGGACCTTGCGCTGCCACTCGACGTACTGCGACTCGGCGTCGCGGGACTGCACGATGATGTCCGCCGCCTGGTCGTCGGCGCCGCAGGCGCGGCACCACAGGCGGATGTCCTGTGGTGTGGGGGGCGTGCGCGCGTTCTCGATACGGGACGTCTTCGGGTGCGTCCAGCCGCAGCGCACGGCCAGCTCAGTGCCTGTCATGCCCGCATCGGCGCGCAGGTCACGCAGACGCTGCGCGACCCGCTCGCGCGCAGCGCCCTGCCGTCGCGGTCTACCGGCGCGGGCTGCGGTCGGAGAACGCGCCCGAGCCCATTTGTTCGAACTGCCCTTGGACATTGGCTGCGAAGGTCTGGGGGTCATCGGCCCCATAGGCCTGCCCCATGGTGCTCATGGCTACCGTGAGAACGCCCTTGAATGGCGCGCCTGGAGCGGTGCGCACGGGTGTGCACATGAAGCTGAAGTCCTGCGGCGTGTTGGCGTCGTACGTACTGAGGGTGACCTTGGGCAGCGTGGTGGGCTGTCCGCGGCGGAGAGCGTCGTCCATGGCGTGGAAGACGCCGACTCGGTCGAGGCCGGGCAGCGCGTGTCGGGCCGGGCTGAACTGCTGAGCCATGCCGAAGGCCTCGCCCTGTTTGCGGTTGGCGTAGCGCAGCAGGTGATCGGGGCCTTCGGTGAGCATGATGGGGAACAGGGCCCCGTCGAAGACCGCGAACAGCTCTTGCTGCTGGGCGAGAAGGCTGTCTCGCAGTTTGAATTCGGATTGCAGGGTCGCAGTCAGTTCCTTCATGGTGTCCATGATCTGGTCGTCCCAGACGCGGGGCCGGAAGTCCGCGACGCACACGGTGCCGAGGACCTGGCCTGTGTTGTCGAGCAGGGGAGTGCCCAGGTAGGAGCGCACGTTCAGGTCGTTGACCAGAGGGTTTCCCTTGAAGCGCGGGTAGGCGAAGACGTCGTCGAGGGCGAGTTGAGACCGCTCGGCGACGACATGCGGGCAGAAGCCGTACTCACCGGGTGCCTCGCGTCCGAGCGTGCTCAGATCGAAGGGTATGCCGCCGCCTTCGACGTCAACCACGTCCTCTGGGGATGAGCTGGGCACGTACATGCCGCGGAACATCTGCCGCTCGGCACTGATGAAGTTGACCATGGCCAACGGAGCCTGGGTGAGCGTGGCCGCGAGGCGTGCCACACGGTCGAATGTAGCTTCCGCGTCGGGCGCGTTGAGGCCGAGAATCGTCAGTCGTCGGGTCCGCTGTGGGCCGGTGCGACGGAATGGTTCGAGGGGATCGTGGGAGTCCATGACGTTAGATGAAAGCAGAGATCTTGCCTCTGTGGATTGCCTCTCCAGGTCATTGCCGTCTCATCTGTCACTTCGTGAACGCCGTGACGACCAGGGCGAGTTGGTTCGTGGCCGGGGCGCGGCCGTAGCTTCCCGTGGGTGCTCAGCACGGCTGCCGTGTGGGCATTCGGGAAGGCTGCCCAAATTTTTTGATGTTTCAACCATCGGCGATCACTTCCCGTCATTTCGGGTCGGCTCGTCGAACGGAAACGATTTTGCATCCGACAATCATGCGGTGAACCTACTTTCGATGCCGCGTACGCCTCGACATGACGAGCATGGATCGAATCTGTGTTCGGATTTGGGGAGGTGAGGCGGGTGTATGGTTCCGCGACTGTGTCTGCTGAGTGGGGGGCGGCGACACTGCCGTTCCCTTTCCTTCCGGTGGGTTGGGCGCCAAGGTTCACGGCTCCCTTGCGCAACCGCGCGGCCCCGCGGGGTAGCTGAACGTTGGCCTGAAAAGGGGGACCTGCGCGCGGTGTGCGACCGCACCGGTGAGTGGCCCGGCGTCGCGACGAGTGGTGCGCGTGGTCCCGCTGGTCTCCTCGCCCAGAGCGCCGGTTTCCCGCTGCGACGTGACGGATATCTGTGGCTAGATGCACCGGGTCAAGGTCAACTGCCTCATGGCGTAGCAACGTATGAAACGGAGTTCTCCCATGAACAGGTCCCGCGTGTCCGACGTGGACGCTCGGTCGGTGGCGGTGATCGGCCTGGCCTGCCGCCTGCCGGGGGCGTCCGGACCCAGCGAACTGTGGGCCCTGCTGAGGAACGGCGGAAACTCCATCAGTGAGACGCCGCGTGAACGCTTCGACGCGGATGCTCTCCATTCCCCTGAGCCCAGACAGGGGCGCATAGCCGGCCGCCGCGCGGGCTACATCGACGATATCGCCGGCTTCGACGCGGAGTTCTTCGACATGTCGGCCGCCGAGGCGGCCGAACTCGACCCGCAGCAACGACTCTTGCTCATGACGGCCTGGGAGGCTCTGGAGGACGCCGGACAGCGGCCCGACCTGTTGGCCGGCAGCCGGAGCGCGGTGTTCGTCGGCAACACCCGGGCCGATTCCCTTGAACTCACCCTGCGGCGTGGACCGGAGTCGGTAACCGCGGCCCAACTCAACAACTTCCGTTCGGTGCTGCCTGCCCGGATCTCCCACTTCTTCGATTTCCGTGGCCCCAGCATCGTCGTGGACACGGCCTGCTCCTCGTCGCTGGTGGCCGTGCACCAGGCCGTGCAGAGCCTGCGCTCGGGGGAGAGCCCGCTGGCGCTGGCCGCCGGCGTGAACCTTGCTCTGCGCCCGGACGAGAGCCTCGTGCTCACCCAAGCCGGCGGAATGTCAAGCGACGGGCGCTGCAAGTTCGGTGACGCAGATGCGGACGGGTACGCCCCGAGCGACGCTGTGGCAGTCGTCGTGCTGAAGCGCCTGACGGACGCGCTGGCCGACGGCGACCGGATCCGTGCTGTCATCCGGGGCAGTGCGATCGGCAACGACGGCCGCTCCAGTGACACGGTGCTCAACCCGTCGCTGGAAGGCCAACGGGACGTACTCCGCTGGGCCTACCAGGATGCCGGTCTGGACCCGGCCGACGTCGACTACGTCGAGGCTCATGGCTCCGGTTCGCCTGCGCTCGACCCGCTCGAACTGAGCGCGCTGGGCGAGGTGCTGGGTGCCGGGCGTCCCAGGGACCGGCCGCTGCTGGTCGGCTCGGTCAAGACCAACATCGGTCACGCCGAGGCCGGCGGCGGCTTGGCCGGTCTGATCAAGACAGTGTTGTGCCTGGAGCACGGTGAGGTGCCGGCCAGCTTGAACCTGAGCACACCCCATCCACGTGTCGACTGGGACCGGCTTCCGTTGGTCATTCCGGCCGCGCTTCAGCAACTGCCCGACCTGGGGCGGCCCATCATTGCTGGGGTGAGCGGACAAGGCTCGTCAGCCCTCAACGCCCACGTGGTGCTCCGCGAGTTCGACGCCAAGGCCACCCTCGCCGTCCCGGCTCCGGACGGCACGCCGTACGTCCTGGCAATCTCCGCGCACAGCGCCGCGGCACTCGAAGGCCTGGCCCGGTCCTACGCCGACTACCTTGGCCCCGCCGGCGTCGGCGCGTCGTACGCACTTCGCGATATCTGCTACAGCGCGGTCACCCGGCGCTCGCACCACGAGTACCGGATGTCTGTGGTCGGCTCCAGCCACGAGGAGCTGGCGGCGGCGCTCGCCGGGAGACCGGCGGTGGCCGGGCGTCCCCTGTCGGCTGTCGCCGCCCGGTACCGCGGTGGCGAGGAGATCGACTGGGCGACGCTGTTCGGTGAACCCGGCCACTATGTGCCGCTGCCGTCCTACCCCTGGCAGACCAAGCGGCACTGGCCCGGTGAGCAGCACGACGACGAGAACGACCTGGCGGCGTGGGTACTGCGCGAGCACGCACGCACCAGATTCGACGAAGGCTCGACGCTCACAGACATCGGCATCGACTCGCTGGCGAGGCTGCGCATCGTCGTCGAACTGGTCAAACGGTGCCAGCGAGACGTCGACCCGGCGGAGTTCGGCCGGATTCGCACGGTCGGCGAGCTTCGGCAGTGGACGCGTGCGCTGCAGGCAGTGGCCCGATGAGCGAGCTGCGCACCGTGTACGACTGGTTCGCCCGCTCAGCCGCCGCGCACTCGGATGTGACGGCTTTGGAAGTCGGCACGGCACATCTGACCTATGGAGAACTGCACGACCTGGTGGAGCGGCTCGCCGCGCGCCTCGTCGCGGCGGCGGGCGGCAGTCCACCGCGCCGGGTCGGGCTGCTGGCAGCGCGCTCGGTGACGGCGTACGCCGGCTACCTCGCCGTCCTGCGGGCCGGTGCCGCCGTCGTGCCGCTCAGCCCGGAGTACCCCGCAGCACGGACAGCTCAGATCGTCACGGCGGCCGGCCTGGACCTCGTGCTGGCCGAGTCCACCGACAGCGCCCTCGACCTCGGCGTATCCGTCCTTGTGGCCGACCCGGGCGAGCTGGCGGCCCTCGCTGGCACGCCCTCACCCGAGATGCCGTACCGGCAGGCCGGGCCGGACGACCTTGCGTACGTCATCTTCACCTCAGGGTCGACCGGCACCCCCAAGGGCGTACCGATCACACACCGGAACATCTGCGCCTATCTGGAACTGGTCGCGGGACGCTACGACATCGGGCCGGGCTGTCGCCTGTCGCAGACCTTCGAGCTGACCTTCGACGGATCGGTGCACGACCTGTTCGTCGCCTGGGCGGGCGGTGGCACGCTCGTTGTCCCCGAGCGCAGCCAGTTGCTGTCCCCGGTGAAGACCGTAAACAGCCTGCGGCTCACACACTGGTTCTCCGTGCCGGCCCTGATCTCCTTTGCTTCCCTCCTGGGCACCCTGGTCCCGGGCAGCATGCCGACGTTGCGGTGGAGCATCTTCGGCGGCGAGCCGCTCACCCTGCGGGCGGCCCGCGAGTGGCGACATGCCGCTCCGAACAGCCGCCTGGAGGTCCTGTACGGACCGACGGAGCTGACCATCTCCTGCACCGCCTACCGGCTCCCCGACGACATGACCAACTGGCCGCGCACGCCCAACGGCACGGCACCGATAGGGAGTTCGTACCCGGTCCTCGACCTGCTCCTGTTGGACGAAGAGGGACGGCAGGGCCACAGCGGAGAGCTGTGCGTGCGGGGTCCTCTGCGCTTTTCCGGCTACCTCGATCCGGCGCACAACGCGGGCCGCTTCCTCACCGATGACCTGCAGCCGGCCGGCGACGGCCCTCCTCCCGAGCAGTATTGGTACCGGACGGGAGACCGAGTTGCCGTGCAGGACGGTCACCTGGTGCATCTGGGCCGGACCGACCACCAGGTCAAGATCCGCGGCCACCGGATCGAACTCGGTGAGATCGAGGCCGCGCTGCGTGGCCAGCCGGAGGTACGTGACGCGGTCGTCGTCACCCTGCCGGCCGCCGACGGTGAACTGGAGCTGCAGGCCGCAGTCAGTGGCTCAGGCTGCACCACCGACCGGTTGTTTGCGGCGCTGGGTGACCAGTTGCCGCCGTACATGCTGCCCCGCCGGATCACCGTTTTGGAACAGCTCCCACTCAACGCCAATGGCAAGGTCGACCGCCGGGCGCTGCTCGCCGAACTGGGCGACTCCGGCTGACCATTCGCGCCCGCGGGCCCTGGCCCGTCGATCCCCGTGCCCGAGTCAAGGCTCCCCGACGTCCATTGTGAGGCATCCGCATGTACGACGCCATCGTGGTGGGCGCGCGCTGCGCCGGCGCGTCCGCCGCCCTGTTGCTGGCCCGTGCGGGGTACCGGGTACTCCTACTCGACAAGTCGACGTACGGCTCCGACACCCTCTCCACGCACCTCGTCCACCAGCCCGGGATCGCGGCACTTGCCCGCTGGGGGGTGCTCGAGCAGGTCCGCGCCTCGGGCTGCCCGCCCCTGGAGCGCACGGTTTATGAGGTCGCCGACATCCACATCGAGGGATGCGCCCGGGGCGTGGCGGGGCAGCAGGCGGGGTTCGCCCCGCGGCGCCGGGTCCTGGACGCGCTGTTGGTGGACGCGGCTACCACGGCCGGCGCCGAGTTCCGCGAGCGCAGCCGGGTGACCGGCCTGCTGCGGGACGAAGCAGGCCGGGTGGTCGGTATCGAGGGCCGACACGGGGACCAAAGCTTCGCCGAATCAGCGCATCTGGTCATCGGCGCGGACGGCATGCGATCCACCGTCGCCCAGCTGGTCGCGGCACCGTACAACGCGCGGGACCCGCTGCTGACCTGCGCGTACTACACGTACTGGCCGGACGTGCCCGCTGACCTGGAGCTGTACGAGCGACCCGGCGGCTGGGTGGCCACCGTCCCGACAAACGGCGAGGCCACCCTCGTTTTGGCCTACTTCCCGCAGTCCCGATTCACAGAAGTCCGCACAAACGCACGCCACGCCTACCAGGAGCAGATTCGCGCCACCGCGCCCGCGCTGTACGAGCGGCTGCGGGACAGTGAGCCCGCGGAGCGCCTGCGCGGCAGCGGCGACCAGCAGAACTTCTTCCGGCAGGCGACCGGACCTGGCTGGGTACTCGTGGGCGACGCCGGACATCACAAGGATTCCATCACGGCACGCGGCATCAGCGATGCCTTCCATCAGGTAGAAAGCCTCGTGGGCGAGGTGGGAAGCACGCTCGGTGGGAATCCGGCGCGGCTCGACGCGGCCCTGGCCCGGTTCGCCGAGGGCCGGGACAAGGCACTCGCCCCGGGCTACGAGGCCACGCTCAGCGTCGCGCGGCTGGCTCCCCCTCACGAGCAGAGGCTCTCCCTGCTGCGGGCGGTGCAGTCAGATCCAGAACTCGTCGCGATCTACCTCGACGTGGTGGCCGGAATCGCATCAGTCCATGACCTCTACACGCCCAGGCTCCTCGAACTCCTTTGATCCGCCCCCGATTACCGGCCGGAGACCGGGCTCTATCGCCACAGTGTCGGGCAGCCCAACTGCCCTGAAGAAACTACCCAGTTGCCCTGGCCCTAGTGTGACGCTGCGCGATGATCCTGATACGGTGCAGCTCGCGCCGACCTTCAAACAGACTGAGCCACTCACTGCGCGGGGACCGACGGTCGCGTATCCCTATCCCCACCCGTGTATCGCTGCTGCACGAGGAATTCAGATGCCAGGCAACCGCGACCGGCGGACACGTCACCGCGCCGCTCCGCGCAGATCTCCGCGATCCTCGTTCGTCGTCCCATTCGTCGTTCCCTTGGTCTGTCTGACCGGACTGGGGGGATACACGGCGGCCAGCCTCGTCAACGAGCACGTCCAGCTACAGGCAGACGCGGACCACGTCTCGTCAGTCGCCAGGCCGGTCCAGGAGGTACTGGCGCGACTGCAGGACGAGCGCCGGCTCACCGCGGTCTGGCAGGCGAACCGGACGGGCTCCGCCCGCGAGGACCTCGACGCGGCCCGCAAGAAGACTGACGCAACGGTCTCCGACTTCCGCCGCCGGATCTCCGCGCCGGACACGGCGGCGCTCAACCGGCGCGTCCAGGCGCTCGACGGCGCCCTGGAATCGCTGACGGACCGCCGTGACGCGGTCGACGCACGGACCCTGTCGGCCTCCGGCAGTTTCGCCTACTTCACCGCCGGCGTCTCCCAGTGCCTTGCCCTCCTCACCGAGGCGGTACGCAGCGCCGACGGGGAGCTCGGGCGCGGGGGCACCGCCACCGTGGCCCTGGCACAGAGTACGGAGATGCTCGCTCGCGAAGACGCCCTCCTGTCCGGTTCCCTGTCCGTCCGCCGGATTTCTGTGACAGACAGGGCCAGGTTCGGCCAGTACTTAGCCGGGCAGCAGGCGAGCCGGGCGTATCTGATCACACGAGACCTTCCCGGAACGGCGGCGACGCAGTACGGGCACATCACCAGCAGCGCGCAGTGGACCACGCTGGGCGCGGTCGAACGGGCCGTGACCGGTGGTCAGGGCACCTCCCTGCCGAAGCAGGCCACATCGTGGACGACGGCTGCCGGCAGTGTGGTCGGCAGCTCCCGGACGCTGGCCGCCAGCTCCCTGGACAGCCTGGCGGACCGAGCCGACGATCGCGCCGACGAGTTGTTGCTGGCCGCACTGATGGGCAGCGCAGTCACGCTTGCTGTCGTGGCCGGCGCCGCCGTGCTTGCCGGGCGCGCCCGGCGCTCGACACTCGGCCGTCTCGCCGAACTGCAGGAGGAGACGCAGCAGTGGGCCATGCGCCGACTGCCCGAGACCCTCGCCCGAATAGAGCGCGGCGAGCGCGTGGACCCCATCGCGCTTGTCCCGTTCAGACCGCAAGCGACCGACCAAATCGGGCAACTCGCCACCGACATCGACCAACTGGTGCGCGTCGCCGCCCACTCCACGATGCGACAGTCCCAGGGCCGCCAAGGCACGGAGAAGGTCGTCGGACAGCTCATCCGCCGCGCCCAGACCCTCATCCACCGCCTGATCAAGTTGCTGGACGACCTCGAGCGCAAGCACGAGGACTCAGACCTCCTCAAGGACATCTTCCAGGTCGACCACCTGGCCACCCGTGTGCGGCGGCACACGGAGAACCTGTTGATCCTCAGTGGTGCCCCGCCCGGCCGCCGCACCACCCCGCCCACTTCGATCACCGACGTGATGCGTGGCGCAGTGGCGGAGACCGAGCAGTACACCCGGGTACGGGTGAAGAACACCCCCGCCGACCGGCGGATGGCCCTTGCCAGCCGGGCGGTCGGCGACGTTACGCATCTCCTGGCAGAACTCATCGAGAACGGCACCAGCTTTTCCCCTCCGCACACCCAGGTGACCGTCAGCGCGACACGGGTCGCCAAAGGCCTCGCAGTGCACGTCGAGGACCAAGGCCTCGGCATCAAGCCGGAACAGCTGGGCCACGCCAACGAGCTGCTCGCCAACCCGCCCCGGATCGACATCACGGCCCTGGGCGAAGATCCGCGACTGGGACACTTCGTGGTGGCGCAGCTCGCCGAGCGGCACGGCATCAGGGTGGTCCTGCGCGAGTCCGACTACGGCGGCACACTCGCCCTCGTGGTCCTGCCCGCCGCACTTCTGGAAGTTGTCCCCTCGCCCGTCCTCGATCAGCTGCAGTCGGCGGCCGTCACCACCGGCCGGGCCGTCGTCGAAGACCCTTCACTCACGAGCGCGAGCGAGCGGGCGTACACCCGTCAAGACGTCCTACCGAGCGTGAGCGCCGGCGCGCTGGACGAGGTGGTCACCCACTCACCTGTGCCGGACCACAGCGGCTTTCCCGACTACGGAGGTGCTGGACTGTTGCCCCCCGCGTCAGGACATCACGAACTCCCAGCTTCGGAATCGGCCGGATGGACGCCCCGCGAGAGCGACCCTCCGCTGAGCCGGTCCGGTCCACGGGCAGGGAGTACGGAGCATCCTGCCGAATCGTCCAGGGAACCAGCCGAGGTGCCGGGGCCGGAACTGCCGCGTCGTCAGAGACCACCCGCGCGGCCGGAACCCTCCCGGGCGACTGCAGCACCGGACACAAAGCCTCTGCACACGCTCGATGTTCCCGAAGTCCTGCCGCAGCGTGTCAAAGGCGCCAACCTTGCGCGGGAGCTACGGCGAGAGGCAGCAGCGTTGCAGGATCCTGCCGTCGGCGAGAGCCACAACGCGTTCCTCTCCCCGGAGGCAGCGGCCCGCGCGATGAGCGCCATCGACGCTGGACTCAGACGGGCCGGGACGGACGACGAGCGGCACGGCCCGTACGCGCGGCAGGACGAATCGGCTGACCCCAGTGCCAGCGAACGGTGAGGACGATACGCAATGACTGACACAGTGCACAGCGGAGATCAACTGGACTGGCTCCTGGACACGTTGGTGAACCGGATCCCGGAGATCCAGTGCGCTGTCGTACTCTCAGGAGACGGTCTCCTCATCGGCAAGTCCCAGAGCATGCAGCGCGACGACGCAGAGCATCTCGCCGCGGTGGCATCAGGCGTCCACGCCCTGGCACGCGGCGCCTCCCACCGCTTCCAGGGCGGACTGGTCCAGCAGTCGGTCATTCAAATGGAGCAGGCGGTCCTGTTCATCACCACCGCAGGCACAGGAGCCCGACTGGCTGCGATCGCCTCGCAGGAGGTGGACCTCGGGATGCTGGCGTACGAAATGGCCACACTCGTCAAACAGGTGGGCCAATACCTGACAGCGGCACCTCGCGTACAGTCCCCGTCCGGCGGCCCCGCCCAGGATGCCTAACTCACGATGGCGTGACGGCCCGGAAGACGGACGCTACTTGAGGCCGTACGCCATCACCCGCGGGCGCACCCACCATAGTCAGCACGGGTTCGCACTGATCACGCATGTTGTCACGCGATCTGACGATGAGGTTCAGCCCAGTCATCTGGAGCCGGAAGCAACCCAGATCCTGGAACTATGCCGGAACCGAGCGATGGCCGTCGCCGAGATCGCCGCAGAACTGAACCTGCCAGTGAGCGTGGTGAAGGTGCTGTGCGGCGACTTGCTCGACGCCTCGCTGGTCCTGGTCCAAGCGCCGCCCGGGCGGGACAACCAGCCAAGCGTAGAAGTCATCGAAAGGGTGATAAATGCGATCCGCGAACTCTGAGCCGGTCATGCCCACCGCACTGAAGATTCTCATCGCCGGCGGCTTCGGCGTGGGCAAGACCACCATGGTGGGATCGGTGAGCGAGGTCGCCCCTCTGCAGACAGAGGAACGCATGACCGAGGCGAGCCTCGGCATCGACGACCTGGCCGGCGTGGAGGGCAAGGCGTCAACGACGGTGGCCATGGACTTCGGCCGCATCACGATCGGGCCGGAACTGGTGCTGTATCTTTTCGGCACGCCCGGGCAGGACCGCTTCTGGTTCATGTGGGACGACCTGGCCACGGGTGCCCTTGGCGCGGTCGTCCTCGCGGACACTCGACGGCTGGAGACCTCGTTCGCGTCGATCGACTTCTTCGAGGAGCGCGAGATTCCCTTCGCGGTGGCCGTCAACTGCTTCTATGGACGTTGCGGTAGCTCGGCCGAGCAGGTGCGCGCGGCACTGGACCTCGACGCGGCCACACCAGTCCTCCTGTGCGACGTGCGCGACCGTGACTCCAGCAAGGACGTCCTGCTGAAGGTACTGGGAGCGGCACGCGCCCGGGCGGCCGCCCGCCTAACGTCGGTCGGCGGCGGCTGAAGACTGGGGCCCCCGTGGTCGGTGCAGTCCCGTCATGGGTTCCTCGGGGGACCATCCACGCTGTGGCCGGCGAGTTCGCCCAGTCCGCAGCCGATGTCGAGGGCGAGCCCGCCCTGCGGGGCCGGGGCGTGTTCGGTAAGCAGTTGGCGCTCGGCGTCGCCGAGGTGCCGGAAGGTCTTGCCGCTCGCGTAGTGCGTATCCCACTCGTCGGACGTTGTGTATCCCACCGGTAAGGCTCCTTGCCTGGTTTGGGGGAGGTCAGAGGCGAGGCCAGGGCTGGAGACCGATCGAGAGGGGCCGCAGGTAGGGAGTGGAAGACTCACGGTGAGCGACAGATCTACACCAACCCTTGGGTGAATCTGTGTCTGGTCGACGTCCAGCAGCCTGATGGGCGCAGGTGGGAGTACCACGTCGTTCGCCTGCGGCACCTGGCCGTGGCCGCCGTGGTCAATGACCGCCAAGAGGTCCTGAAGATGTGGCGGCACCGCTTCATCACCAACTCGTGGGCCTGGGAGCTGCCCATGGGGCTTGTCGAGGAGGGCGAGTCTTCCGCGGTCAGATCATGCGCCAGCCCACCAGCTCCAGCACCCTCCCCTCCCTCGTCCTGCGCATGCTGGAAGACCTCCACGTCGAATCGGGGATGCAGGTACTGGAGATCGGAACCGGCACCGGATACTCAACCGCCGTGCTGAGCACCCGGCTGGGCGAGCAGAACGTCACCTCGATCGAATACGACGAGGACGTGGCCGCACGGGCAGGGACAGCCCTCGGCCGACTCGGCGTGTACCCCACGCTCATCAACAGTGACGGCCTCCTCGGGCACGCCGACAGCGCCCCGTACGACAGGGTCATCGCAACCTGCAGCGTGCACACGGTTCCTGCGTCCTGGATCGAACAGACCCGGCCCGGCGGGCTGATCCTGACGACCACCGGCGGCTGGCTCGGCTCCTCGGAACTTGCGCGCCTGACGGTCCACGACGACGGCACCGCGTCCGGGCCTGTGCTGAGCGGTCAGGTCAGTTTCATGCTCGCCCGCCCGCACACACCGCCCCCCGCTCGGCCTGCTTCCCGATCTCAGCGCGGGCAAGGAGCGCGAGGCCGTCATCGGAGCCGACGTCCTGCACGACTGGACGTCTCGCTTCGTCGCGCAGTTCGCCGTACCGCACGCGCAGCGCCTGACGATGGAACGCGACGGGCACACCGAGGACGTTCTCGTCGACGTTGCATCCGGCTCGTGGGCTGCCCTCTACGAGGAAGACGGCCATTGGACCGTGCGGCAGGACGGCCCGGATGCCCTCTGGGACGCCGTCGATGAGCAGCTCGGCCGTTGGCACGCCGCCGGCACACCGGCGGCTGAGGATTTCATTGTTAGCGTTACCCCGCAGGGCCAGACCATGCACTGGTAACCCCAGGCCGGCCCCGCTCGTCCGCTCCCCCCGAGGGGGATGGGCGGGGCCACTGAACTTGACGGCGACACGGCCGGCCCAGTGGGACGCCTGAGCGGCGCGACCAACGGCATGAAGGACCGCCGGTGTTCTCGACGGCGACTGGCTGTACTGGACCGACCGCGGCGCACCACCGGGCGGTAACACCCTCAACCGGGCACCCCTGCCAGCGGACGGGGAAGCGGGCCGGGCACCCGAGATCCTCGCAGACGGCTTCCACGAAGCGATCGGCCTGGCCCTCGACAGCCAGGCAGGCATCGCCTATGTCTCCGACCTCGCAGGCCACCTGCACGCCGTACCCCTGCCGGACGGACCGGCCGCCCACGAATCGCCTCGCCAGATCGCCTCACTGGGCCCGCTGACCGGCCTCGCCGGGCCCGGCTGAACCATCACGCCGCGGCAGTCACACCCGCGCGCACCTCCCGTACGGCGCGCCGCAGAGCTGGACGAACGCGTCGAAGCTGCCCCACGCCCGTTGGCTCCGCCCCGGGGCGCCGCGCACCGTGGGGCGCTCCTACGTTCTGCTCCTGATGATTGTTTCCCGGACGATGCTTACGACGGTGCAGTCGTCCGCCGACATGACAGCTTTTCCGCTGGGGTCCGCCCGCGGAGACCGAGTACGGACCGGTGCTGGCCCTCGACGACGTGATCGGCACCAAGGTCCGCGCGCTCGCGGACGGCGGCGCGGTCCGCGACCTCGACCTCATTGACGCCCACGCCGCCTCCCAGCACCGCACCACCGCCGACCTCGAAACGCTCGGCCGCCGCCACGCACGCTTCGAGTTCAGCCTCCAGGACCTGCGCGACCGCCTCAAGGGTGCCGAATGGTGGGACGACAAGGACTTCACCGACTACGGCCTCAATCCCGGGCATGGCCGACCTGCGTGCCTGGGCCCTCGCCTGGGCAGCCGAGCTTGACGCCCGCCTGTACGCCGAGGAGAACCCGGACGAGGTCTGAGAGTCGTACGGCGGTCCCATCGGTCGCCGCGCGTACGGGCCGCCGGCTGCACAGCTTGGGGCACTGGCAGGTGTCGATGACGCCAGGCCCTCCTCATAGCACAGGCCTGGGGCGTTTGGGGCACGCTGCGGCACTTCCGGCGCAGGGGTGGCCGGCGCGGTTAACGTGGTCCTGCAGGCGCAGGTACCGGTGAGCCGACATGTCGCTGGTGTCTGTCGAGATCCGTGAACCACGACCCGGACCCCTGCCCCCCAACCGTCCGCTTGCGGTTGCCTGTTGCACCCGCCTGATCCTCCCCTAGCTGTACCTGGGCTTTGCTGTCGGCGTGGAACTCAGTTCTGACCTTTGTGGTCGAACTGAGCGGTATCCGCGACCGGTTCGACCCCTGTGATGAAGGAGTCGAACCGGTGGATGTGCTCTCCCTGTGGATCCTGGCCGCGGCAGGCGTGGCAAGCGTTGTGCTGTTTGCGGTGCGTGGCGTTTTGGATCAGCTTCCGCAAGTCTTCGCGGCCTGGCACCGGGCTCGGCGCGCAATCCGCGAACGCCCCGACGGTGACGATCAGTTGTGAAACGCACCCGCCGTTCGCTGACGCAGCCGGCTCGCTTCGGCCGGTGCGACCTGGGCATGCCGCCAAGCATGATCACTGTCCAGAACCGGGGCGAGTCGTGCTCTTCAGAGCACCAGGTCGCAGTACGTCTTCGGGGGGCGTGCCGAACTGGTCGCGCCAGGCCACGGTGTTATTCCCATGGCCGCGGCCATGCGGACGCCGGTGACCAGGGGATCGGCCTCTCAGAGTGCGTAGAGCTCCTCGATGTCCGACGCGTACGCCCGTACGATCGCGCCCCGCCGCAACTTGAGCGACGGTGTCATGAGGCCGTCGGCCATGCTGAACTCGGCCGGAAGAATCCGGAACGCCCGAATGGACTCGGCCCGGGACACCGCGCTGTTCGCCATGGACACGGCCCGCTGGATCTCCGCGTGCAGTTCGTCGTCGACCGTCACCCCCTGCGCGGGCGGCGACAGCCTCCTCCGCAATCGGTGCCAGTGCTCCGACGCTTCGGGGTCCAGGGTGATCAGGGCCGCGATGAAGGGCCGGTTGTCGCCGACCACGAGGCACTGGGAAATCAAGGGATGCCGGCGCAGCTGCTCTTCCAGGATCTGCGGGCTGACGCTCTTCCCGCCGCTGGTGACGATGATGTCCTTCTTGCGTCCGGTGATCACGAGATGGCCGTCGTCGAGACAGCCCACGTCGCCCGTCGCGAGCCAGCCGCCGCGCAGCACCGCCTCGGTGGCCTCGGGATCGTCGTGATAGCCGGAAAAGACGACATCGCCCCGGACCCAGATCTCCCCGTCCTGTGCGATGTGGACGGCGCAGCCCGGCAGCGGCCTGCCCACAGTGCCGAACCGGGGGTGGCCAGGCGGCTGGCTGGTCACCGCGGCGGTGGTCTCCGTGAGCCCGTATCCGTCGTGGACGATGATGCCGGCCCCGGCGAAGAACAGGCCGAGTTCCCGGTCGAGGGTCGACCCGCCGGAGGTGGCATGGCGGACTCGGCCGCCCAGCACGTCCCGCAGCTGCCCATACAGCAGACGGTCGAAGACCGCGTGCGCGGCCCTGAGCATTGGCCCCGGCCCTGGGCCCTGGCCTTTGTCCCGACGCTCGACCTCCTCGGCATGGCGCACGGCGACGTCGACGGCCCGCCGGAACAGATCCCCCCGCCCCGCTTCCTCAGCCGTACGACGCGCCTTGTGGAAGATCTTCTCGAAGATGTACGGCACGGCGAAGACGTAGGTCGGCCGGAAGGACACGAGGGCGGGCAGCAGCACCGCGGGCGCGAGGTCGGGCTGGTGTCCCAGCCGTACGCCGCCTCGCATACAGACCACTTGCACCATCAGGCCGTAGATGTGGGACAGCGGCAGGAACGCGAGAACGGACGGCTGCTCCCCCTGCTCGGCGAGGATCCCCTGCCAGCCCTCGTACAGGGTGTCGCACTCGGCCGCGAGATTGGCGTGGGTGATCACGCAGCCCCTGGGCCTCAGTCCGGTGGTGCCCGAGGTGTATGCGATGGTGGCGACCGACTGCGGCGCCACCGCACGGCGGTGACGGTGCACCACGGTGTCCGGGACGTCCTGCCCTCGGTCCGTCAACTGCCTTACGCAGTCTGCGTCGAGCTGCCAGATCGAGCGAAGCAGCGGCAGCTCGTCGCAGGCCGCACCCACGGTCATGGCGTGGTCCTCGTGCTCGACCACGACGGCCACCGCCTGCGCGTTCGACAGGATCCAGCGGACCTGGTCGGCGGAGGAGGTGGGGTAGACGGGTACGACCTGCGCGCCGATCGACCACAGCGCATAGCAGAACAGCGTCCACTCGTAGCGCGTCCGGGACATCACGGCGACCCGCTCTCCGAACCGCACACCGTCGGCCAACAGCCCCTTCGCCAGCCCCATGACCTCGTCACGGAACTCGGCCGCGGTCACCGGAAGCCACTCGTCGCCGTCCGGTCCGCTGCTGCGCCGGGACAGCTGTAACAGTTTCGGGTCGCGTTCGGCCACGTCGTACACCGAGTCCGCTAGACCACCCGTTGGCAGGGGCTCCACGATCGGCGGAAGGCTGAAGTCACGCACGGTACCCCCTCGTTGAACCACCGCTGTGCCTCGTCCCGCGACGGCCAGAGGCGAAAAGTACCGGCCACTGATGTGGCTGCCTAGGGGCTTGACCATGGCAGGTCTGCGCAATCGGCCTGCGCATTCGCGGCCGTGACCATTGCGCACACCTCACCCCGTCACCCCGAGCCATTAACGGGCTGACGACCGGTGAGGTGAAGGCCCGCCTTGCGGGAGGCTGTGGCTGTGAGCGCGGGTGGCTTACATGTCATATTAGGTTGGGTGGCATACGGGACCTACTGATTGGCCTGGCAGGTACGCCGTGCGTTCCTGTGGGGTGAGCTCGCGGTTGACGGCACGGCATATCTTCCGGATGGCCGCATCAGGTTGGGGCAGGACGACATTCCACAGCCGCGCTGTGCTGTCGGTGCTGCCTGTGGCGAGGGTGTGTCCATCGGGGCTGAAGGCCACCGAATTCACCAGGTCGTTGTGTCCGGTGAGGGTGGCGATGGTTTTGCCGGTGGCGATGTCCCACAGCCGTACGGTGAAATCCTCGCTGCCTGTGGCGAGGGTGTGTCCGTCGGGGCTGAAGGCCACCGACGTCACATCATTGGCGTGTCCGGTGAGGGTGGCGATGGTTTTGCCGGTGGCGATGTCCCACAGCCGTACGGTGAAATCCTCGCTGCCTGTGGCGAGGGTGTGTCCGTCGGGGCTGAAGGCCACCGACCTCACTGAGTCGGTGTGTCCGGTGAGGGTGGCGATGGTTTTGCCGCTTGCGATGTCCCACAGTCGCACCGTCTTGTCGGCGCTGCCTGTGGCGAGGGTGTGTCTGTCGGAGCTGAACGCCACCGAATCCACCGAGTCGGTGTGTCCGGTGAGGGTGGTGCGGGTTTTGCCGGTGGCGACGTCCCATAGGTACACCATGTAGTCGGTGCCGCCTATGGCGAGTGTGCGTCCGTCGGGGCTGAAGGTCGCCGACGTCGCCAGGTTGCCGGCTCTGGTGAGGGTGGTGCGGGTTTTGCCGGTGGCGACGTCCCACAGCCGCACCGTGAAGTCGAGACTAGTTGTGGCGAGGGTGTGTCCGTCGGGGCTGAAGGCCACCGACGTCACCATGGCGGTGTGGCCGGTGAGGGTGGTGCGGGTTTTGCCGGTGGCGACGTCCCACAACCGCACCGTTTTATCGCCACTGCCTGTGGCGAGGGTGCGTCCGTCAGGACTGAACGCCACCGACTCCACTGCGGCGTTGTGTCCGGTCAGAGCGGTTTTGCCGGTGGTGACGTCCCACAGTCGCACCGTCTTGTCGGCGCTGCCTGTGGCGAGGGTGCGTCCGTCGGGGCTGAACGCCACCGACTCCACCCATTCACTATGCCCGACCAGGACGGCGCGGGTTGCACCGGTGGCAATGTCCCACAACATTGTGATGTTTTCGATGCTGCCTGTGGCGAGGGTGCGTCCGTCGGGGCTGAAGGCCACCGACGTCACCGCCTCGTTGTGGCCGGTGAGGGTGGTGCGGGTTTTTCCGGTGGTGACGTCCGACAGTCGCACCGTGTGATCGGCGCTGCCTGTGGCGAGGGTGCGTCCGTCGGGGCTGAAGGCCACCGACATCACCGATTCGTTGTGGCCGGTGAGGGTGGTGCGGGTTTTGCCGGTGGCGACGTCCCACAGCCGCGCCGTGTGGTCGAGGCTGCCTGTGGCGAGGGTGTGTCCGTCGGGGCTGAAGGCCACCGACGTGACTGCGTGGTTGTGGCCGGTGAGGGTGGTGGTGGTTTTGCCGGTGGCGATGTCCCACAGCCGTACGGTGAAATCCGTGCTCCCTGTGGCGAGGGTGTGTCCGTCGGGGCTGAAGGCCACCGACGTCACCGCAGCGTCGTGGCCGGTGAGGGTGGTGCGGGTTTTGCCGGTGGCGACGTCCCACAGTCGCACCGTTTTATCGCCACTGCCTGTGGCGAGGGTGCGTCCGTCAGGACTGAACGCCACTGACATCACCCAGTCGTTGTGGCCGGTGAGGGTGGTGCGGGTTTTGCCGGTGGCGACGTCCCACAGTCGCACCGTCTTGTCGGCGCTGCCTGTGGCCAGGGTGTGTCCGTCGGGGCTGAACGCTACCGACTCCACCGCGCCGGTGTGGCCGGTCAAGCGCCGATACAGCGGGAGGGCTGCCGCCGCTCGCAGGCTTGCAATGGACTCGGGAGTGTGGCTGGTGCGATATGCCTGAACAGCCAGCAAGGAGGCGAGTTCGGGGTTCGCTCCCATGAGAGTGTCGGACTGGGTAGCGAGCTGTCTCGACAACGCTGCTTGCTCTCCGACTACTGCCCTTTGCTGTTCGGCTACTGCTCTCCGCCACTGCCACAGGGCACCTCCTGCGGCCACGAGTGCGAGTACGAGCAGGGATGCAAGGACGGTGTTGAGGCGTCGACTACGCCGGATGACAGCCTGTTGGCGCTGCTTGCTTGCAGCGAGAAAGGCCGCAATGTCGCCTGGCAACCGGCGTTGCCGGCCCCATTCGAGGCCTTCGGCCAGTGCGGTTCCCCCCAGCAAGTCTCCCGGGTCAGTTGTTGCAGCCCAGCGGGCCTGCCGCTCACGGGTGTTGTCGAGCCAGTCATGGAAGCGGTGGTCCTGACCGACCCACTCGCGCAGTGCGCCCCAGTCACGGATGAGGGCCTCATGGACCAGTTCGGCCACCGGTTCCCCTGGAGGGGTCTCGGGGCGTTCAGGCGCGCGGAGTGTTTGGGTGGTGATGATGCGATGGCGCGTGAGGGAAGCGATGACGTCGTCGACGGCTTCCTGGCCGCCCGGTCCGCCGCCAGGGTCGGCGGCCAGGTCGCGTAGCTCGTCGAGGGGGACCTGGGCACGTACTGCGGGCACGTTACGGCTCGGGTCGGCAGGGTGTACCAGGGAGGTCAGGATCCGCCGAGCGATGGGCCGCTGCTCAGGGGACAGGCTCCTCAGGACGTTGTCACACCACGTGGTCAGGCTTCCGCTTACCGCGCCGATGCGTTGGTAGGCCCCGTGGGTGAGGTATCCGTCCTGCCGCCGAAGCCACAGCTGGCTGAGTGTCAGCTCCAACAAGGGCAGCACAGTGACTGGCGCCTGCCGGGATGCGGCTGCCTCGGGAGTGATAGCCAATACATCGGCGATGATCTGCTCCGGCAGTCCAGGCTGCAAGTGGAGCCCCACATTTTGGGCGGGCAGAGTGATGATGTCGTGCAGATCCTCCTGGCTCAGGGTTCCCGGCACATTGAGCAGTCCTGGCATCGCGACGTCCAGCAGCTTGGGGGCCACAGCGGCCAGCTGAGGATAGAAGTCGTCACGCATCACCAGGATCACGCTGAGCTCGGCGTCGGAGCCGGCCACTGCGGTGATCTCGTCCATGGAGGCCCGGCGGCTGTGCTGCCGGCCGTTGGCGGGCTGGGTGAAAAGCTCTTCGAACTGGTCGACGACCAGCAGGACGCGCTGACAGCCAGGGTTGGCTGCGAGTTTGCGGGTGACCGCTTTGGCAATCCCATCCGTGGCCGCCCCGGGCAGTTCGGAACGCTCGATCTCGGCCAGCAGATTCTGCCTTGGCCGGACAAGGCAGTACAGCCATCGGTCACTGCCCGGCAGGGCACCCGCCGCCAGGGCACGCTGCACACCGGCCTGGATCAAGGATGACTTGCCCGAGCCGGAAGGCCCCAGCAGCAGCGTCAGCCGCCGCTGCCGGTCCAGATTGGCAACGACCTGCCGCACCGCTTCTTTGCGGCCTTCGAACCACCGCGCCGACTCCGCAGTGAACGCCTCCAGTCCCTGGTAGGGGCACACGTCCTGCAAGACAAGTTCCGGCACGATCTCCCGCAGCACCTGCCCAGGAGTGGCATAGGCGATCCCCTGCCCCCGTTCATACGCATCGGGGGCGGTGATCTCAGTCAGCATGCCGATGACCAGGCCGGTCACCTCATCAAGGACCGGCCCGCCACTGAACCCGCTCGTCAGGTCATTGGCGGACGTCAACTGCAGGAGCGCGCCCCGCCCCCCAGAGCTCGGCAGCAGATCGCCGGCCACACCGAAACCGAAGTGCCCCTCTGGCGGCGCCTGAACGGGAAACCCGAACGAACGGACTTGATGACCCCGGCACCCCGCAGCGGAACCCAACGGCAACACCCTTCTACCCGCCGACATACCGCTGAGCCGGACGACAGCCACGTCCTCGCGCTCCGGGGCCCGCCACAAGTCCTCCGAGACAACTCCCTCGGCCCGGGGCGCCCCCTCCACGTGCGGGAAGGCCACATGCACTCTCGACCCCGGTCCACCCCCTGCATCCTCGATGACATGCGCACAGGTGACCAGGACGCCCTCGGTCACCAGAAAGCCCGCCCCGGCCACTTTCCCGCCCGGTCCCAGGACCTGTGCTACGGCAGCCGCCAGGTCCGGTGCGATGCCGCCACCCGGCATCTCAGCGCTCTCCACGGGTCAGCCTCGTCTCTCGCCTCCGTGAGCCTGACGGGCGTCGTCCATCGTCCACGACAGGGTCACCTTCAGATGGCAACTGGCTTGGCTCTTGGTAATCACAGCCCCGGCCTCGACCGCGAGGTCGACACCGAACTCAACCGCGACTTCGTCAGGGCACGCCTTGCGCAATTGGTCGAGTGTGACGCGCGCCGCCTCTGTGATCGGCTCCAGGGCACCTTGCAAAGTCACCGGCAGCTCGTGGATGGCATCGCTGATGCGTCCGGCTTTCACCGGCCCTTCCAGCGCAGCCCCCGACTCCTCGACCAGGATGTAACCCCCGCCCTCCAGCGGAATCCGAGTCAGAGGTGTCAAATTGCCTCCTCCAGCCTTTTCGCGCTCCCTCCTTCTCGGTTCGTACGCCGCCGAGGAAGGAGACATCGATCCGGATCTGGAATCCTGCAACAGCAGAATGTCCATTATTCTCTGACCAATGACGAGACATCAGCTGCACGAGAACGGCAGGGTCTGCAGCGACGTGCCTCGCCCAACATAACCGCGATGGCGTCGCCCGGAGTGATTCACCGCACCCGTTGATCGTCTCTCATTCATTTCGGTGAGGAAGGTCAACACCCATGTTATGTCGTGCGCTGTGACTGCACATCTCAGGGAGCTATCACCCAGACGAGGTTGAATCAACAACGGAAAATCCCCCTGACCTGTGCGGATGTCAACAACTATTTTGCGATCGGGCGCGTCATGAATGCTCATCAACTTACATATGTACAGGGAAGCAGCGGAGACCTCTTTGATTTCCTCTCGTTTCAGAATATGTCTAATGCCGCGATGGGGCGGCGAGGCTACACTGCCCGCCCAGGAGCGGACGGGCATGCTGTCGCCGGTGCGCGTAATGGAGCGTCACCGCAGAAGATGGTGTTCGGCGTTGAGGTTGCAGTGGCTCGGTGTTCCGCTTTCAGCATGCCTGGGCTGGTGGTTCGTTGAGTGTGCTGACCTAGGTGCGCGGTGAGCGACCCGCCGCCCGACCCGCCGCTCCCGTCAACAGCCGTATGTCCGATGCCGATACGGCGGCCCAACTGCTCGCGGACCGTCCGTGGCGCCCGAGACAGACTCATGCCGGGCTCAGGTGCCATGTTCGCGCACGGAGGCACCACCGCTGGAACGACAGCGCAGCACCGTGCCGCGTGCAAGGCCGCTCACCAGCTCCTGTTGCCCGGGTTGTGGGAGTTGCCATGACGCCTGCTGCGCGTGCAGCCACTGCCGGGCCTGGTCTTCGTCCGGCGCGCCGGGCCACCACACCACGCCCGCGGGCATTCCGTGAAGGTGGTGGCGGGTGGCCCAATAGGAACGCTGCCAGTTCAGCGGCCAGGGCGGGTTCCACCAGGTGTCCAGGGCAGTGAGCTGCCGGCCGAGGCGGGTGGGCTGGGTGGCGGTGCGCTGGGTGGCGGTGCGCTGGCGGTGGCGCTGCTGGTTGAGCCATTTGCCGAGAGTGAAGCCGTCATGGGTGGTGGGCTGGGAGACGGCCAGATGTCCATGCCGGGCCGCATAGGCGCGGGCGTGATCAAGGCCTTCCAGGAACCGCTTCTGCGTCACGGCCGTGAGCCCAGCACCGTGCCCGGCGCGCCGTGGCACCCAGACCGCGGGCCGCCATCTTGTCGACTCTCCTTGCTCCTGCGCGGCGACCGAAGTAGCGGTGGCCAACAGATGTCAATCCCCTCGAACTGTGGAGATCTTCTAAGCGGCCAGTTCCAAGGCGGAGTTGGCCCGGTGGTCGTGCTCGTAGTCGATCGGACTCTGATATCCACACACGCTGTGTAGTCGGTGCGTGTTGTAGAAGCCGGTGATCCAGGTCGCGATCCGAAGCCGGGCCTCGGTGCGGGTGGCGAACGTGTGTCGGTGGACGTACTCGACCTTGAGCACGCTGTTGAACGCCTCGCTGACGGCGTTGTCGAAACACGACCCGACGCGGCCCATGGACTGGGTCACGCCCAAGCGGCGACAGGCCCGGCGAAAGCGCCGGGAGCCGTATTCGCTGCCGCGGTCGCTGTGGAAGATCACGCCCTTCACGTCACCGCCGCGGGTGGCCGCGTCCATGTTCAAGGACGCCACGAACGGCGTACGCTTCCAGTGGACCAGGTGCGGGTGGGCACGGCAGCCGCTTCGTCATCTCAGGTTCCCCAGGCCGTAGTTGACACCTTCACCTCCCGGCCTACTCCCGCACGAACCCGCCGTCAACAAACCACCGCTAGCTCACCGGCGTACCCATCGTCCTGAACACCAGCTATAACGACCGCGAGCCCATCGTCGAAAGCCCCGCCGACGCGCTCGCCGCGTCCAGGCCTGCGACCTGGACGCGGCGTGCATCGGCCCCTACCTCGTCCAGCGGCCCTGACCCCTCTTCGGGGACTGCCACAGTGGAGGTATGGCGACCTCCATGCCGCCGCTGAGGGAAGCCGTCCGCGCCATCCTGCTCGACCCCGACGGCCGCGTCCTGCTGCTGCGGTACGACGAGAACGGCGGCTTCTGGGCCACACCGGGCGGTTCCCTGGAGCCGGGGGAGGACGACACCACGGCGACGCTCCGCGAGCTGCGCGAGGAGCTCGGTTGCGACGAGCAGGCGGTCGACCTGGGCGTGCAGCTCGCCGAGCGCAGCAAGGAGCACCTGGTGGGCGGCCGCACAGTCCGCCAGGTGGAGAAGTACTTCCTCGCCCGCGCCGGCGGGTCCGCCGTCGACCCGACCCGTGCCACGCAGCCCGACAACATCCGCGAATACCGCTGGTGGACCGTCACCGACCTGCGTCGCACCACGGAGACGGTCTATCCCGTAGGCCTCGCTGACCTGGTCGCCCGCGTCTGCGACGGCCACATTCCCCCGCATCCGGTCGTGCTGGCCTGATCCCTGACCTCAGGTCAGCTCGGTCAAGGCCAAGTGGCGGGATTCGAACTCCTTCGCCACGGGCCGGTACCGCATGTGGTCCGTCTCCTCTCGCGTCAGGTCAGCTGGGGCAGAACGTCCGACATGGAGGTGCAGGTGTCTCGGACGCCGTTGCTGTTGTGGAGGCGGTGGCGTTCCAGGCGGATCGCGCCCAGGTGGCGGGCTTCGTAGACGAGGGGGCGCCATGGCTGCGTAGGTGAGACTCAGCGACATCACTCTCCCGTGAAACCAAGCGTTCCCGCCGCTGAACAACGGACGTTCCTGAAACTCACCTACAAAGCCAGACCCGCCGAGCATGGCTGGGAGGACCAGCGATGGACCCTGGCCTGGATCAGGGTGCTGATGGCCTGGAGGTTCCGGCTGGACCGCTCGTCCGCGGCGGTGTGGCGGCTGATACACCGGCACGGCTGGTCGTGGCAGTGTCCTGCCCGCCGGGCGCTGGAGCGCGATGAGGGCGCGGTGGGCTTGTGGAAGATGGATGTGTGGCCGCAGGCGGAATGACTGCGGCGGCGCTCGGGGCCTTTGTCGTCTTCGAGGACGAGGCGGGGTTCTCGATGACGCCGCCGCGCGCTCGCACCTGGGGCCGGCGTGGGCACACGCCGGTGGTGCAGGTGCGGGGCTGCTCCTGGCGCTGCTGGTCGATCGCCGCGATGTGCTGTTACAAGCCGGGCGAGTCCTGGGAGGGCCGGCGGCGCCGGCGCTTCGGCGCCGGGGGCGGTAGTGCCCAATACGTTAGCCTCTCGAACCACCTGGTGGCCTCTGGCGAGACACCTTCTTGATCTCGCCGGGCGTGCGATGCAAGCGCGACAGAGTAACTTCATGGCTCGCGCGGTCGTCGGGCGGCCGTTGCGGGAGGCGTCACCTGGAGGAGGTGATGGCCGGTTCCGCGAAGCCGTGCGGCTTCGCGGCGGGAGAGGTGGCTGGCCTCTCTATACCGGCCATCGTGCGGCGTTCTGGTCCACCGGGCGTTCGTCGTTCCCATAACCAGAGGCCGCGGTCTTACGGTATCCCGTGTTCGACGCGGTTCGGTGCGCTGCAGTCAGGATGTGGAGGGGGAGCGGCGGGCGGCCAGTTCCTCAACGCGGGAGCGCTTCCAACGTTGTTGGCGCGGTCGGCCGGCGCTGCCGCGGCGGTACTCGTATCCGTCAGGCTGTTCGAGGTCGGGCAGATGCCCGTGCCCGAGCGCGCTGATGAAGCTGTCGGCGTTGTTGTAGCCGAGGATTTCAGCGGCTTCTGCGGCGCTGACCATGTCATCGTTTGCGTCCTGGTCGGCGGGAGGCAGCACGCCGCGCTTGCGCGCTGCCTCGACCACTGTGGCGCGGCGCCACTTCTTGCGGGCCGGGCCGCGGCTGCCTTCCTCCTTCACGAGGGCATCCGGCTCCGGCAGTTCGGGCAGGCCCCCCTGGTAGAGGACGCTGGAGAATGAGGCAACGCTGCCGTAGCCGAGCAGCGAGGCGACCTCGGCTGTGCCGAGCAGTTCGTCGGGGTCCCCCTCGACCGACACCTCCGGTAGCGCGGCACCCGGTGCGGACCTCCGCCGACCCTTGCCAGGCCGGCTGGTGGCCCAGGCGACGATTGTGCCGCGGCGCCACATCGGGCCGTCGATGTCCTGATCCGGCTCGGGGAAATATCCGGGTCGATCACGGAAGTAGGCGTTGATGGTCGACGTTTGTGTGTACCCGAGGAGCTGGGCCACTTCCCGTTTGGTCAGCAGCTCGTCCTGGTCAGCCTCGAGCACCGCCGCCGGCAGCGTGCGCTTCTTCGGGGCACGCTGGGCGAAGAACTGGGCGACCTCGTCGTGGCGCCAGAACCGCTTGCGGCCCTCGGCGTGCGCGACCTCGGGGAAACCGCTGGTCGGGTCGTTGCTCCACTCGCTGATCCGGGGCTTGCTCGTGCCGAACTCGGCAACGATCTGCGTGGTGTCCACGAGCCGCTCGGCCTGAGACATCTGGGCCCCTTTGGAAAGATCGGCAAGGTGATGCCGGCACCCGAACGAGAGCGGCAGGTTCGATAATGCCAAGTTTGGTGAGATGATGTCCAGCCCATCGCCCCTCGTCGGCCTACTGCATCTCCTCCGGCAGTAGACAGACGCCGAAGACCGCGGCGCGTTCCTCCAGCTCGGTGTAGGCGATGGCGGCCGGCGCGGCCTCCCAGGTACCGAACGCAAGCGCGGAGACAGCCTCGCCGCGCGTCATCTTCTTCTCCCACGGCACGCCCGCCGCAACGCACAGCTCGGCGAGCTCATGGTCGGACAAGGCCGCGGTCTCCTGCTCGATGCCGGACCGGACATCGGCGATGCCCTCGCACCAGGCGCGGTGGCCTGTGGCCAGGAGGTCCTGCAGCGCGTCCCGGTCGTCGAGGTCCTGGGCGCGCGCTGCGAGGTCGAGAAGCAGGGCGGTGGGGTTGGTGTCCATGGTCATCTCCTCGCAGAGGTCCGCGTCGGTGAAGAACCGGGTCTTCGGGCCCGCGCCCCGCGTCGCGCCACTCCCCTCGCGCAATCGTCTGACCGCTGTCCACCACCGTAGGGGGATCTACAGCGCAAACGACCGGGACTTGGCTCAACTCTCTTCATCCACTGGCGGTTTATGGACACACTGGACACCTGACTACAGAGCGTCGCGGCCGTTCACACCTCCTCGGCCACGGAACCGGCCGTACCGACGTGCGCCCCCGGACAGTCGCGCCCGCATCGTCACGCAGTTCTCTCACACGACTCTTCCGAGGGCAGGGACATGGACGAACAGGAAGACGCCGACGGCCGTTTCGTGAAGGCGGAGAGACTGCTGCAAGGGCTCGCCATGGCCCTGATGCGGCTCGGCGTGGAACTCGACATCAGAGGGGCCGACAACAGCGACTGGCTGCTTCTGGTACGGCAGCTCTACGTACTGAGCTCGCTCGGCGAGCACCAGTTCGTCTCGATCGCCGGCGAGCAGGGCGCCGGCAAGACGCTGCTCGCCCGCAACCTCTATCCGGACGCGGACACCTGGCTCGAGGACAACACCGGCCTGGGCGAGAAGTGCCCGGTCGCCATCGTCGAGCGGGCCGGCCTCCAGGAGCCGCGCGGGGTGGTGGTCTTTCGGCGGCCCGGCGCCCACGCGGAGCGCAGCGGCCAGCTCGTGGAGCGGCGGTACTACTCCGCCGAGCAACGCGAGGAGTGGCGTCGGCATGTGAAGAGCCAGGATGCCCGGGTGCTGCTCACCCAGCTCGAAGTGCCGCTGAGCTTTTGGCACTTGGAGGGCACCGGGTTCGTGCTGCTGCCCGGCCTGGAGCGGGGCCGGGCGCAGGAGCAGTGGCAGGAGCTGATGAAGATCGTCCTGGCCACCAGCCCAGCCGCGCTCCTGGTCGCCGACGAGCGCCGGCTGGCCAACGCCGGACAGCCCGAGCTACTGAGCCTGCTGCGCCGGGACGAGGACGAGCTGCATCTGGTGGTCGCGGTGACCCGCTGCGAGGCTTCCACGCCCGAGGCGATCGAGGAGCGGACCGCTCGCGCGGTGGAGGTCTTCGCGGTCGACCCGGTGGACGTCATCCCTGTGGGCAAGGACGGCAGCAGCCCGAAGGGCTGGATCGACACGCTCAGGGCGCGCATCGACGCCAAGCGCGGAAGCGCCCGGGACAGCCGGCGGCTGGAGACCGACCTGATGCGTGAGCTGATCCGGCGGGATCTGGCGGGTGTCCTCAGATCGGCGAAGGCGGCACGTGACCGCAAGGCCCTCGACAGCGAGGTCGCCGAACAGATCCAGGGGCTGCTGGACGAGTTCGACAAGGCGAGCGACGGCTTGCGGCGCGCGCTCGCACCCCAGGTGGCCGAGCACTACGGCCGGCACATGGACCGGGCTTCGACCATGCTGACGAAGCTGTTGCAGGACAGCGGAGGGTTTAAGGAATGGGCGCGCATTACCGGCGAGAATGTCCGGCTGCGCAGGAACGAGCGTGACGACCGCTTGGCCGAGCTGGTGCGACAGGCGTGGCTGACGCCTGCGGAGTCGGAGCAGCCGGGGCTGCCCGGGCCCAACGCCGCCTACCTGGGCAGCATCGAGGCGACGGTCCAGGTCCAGCGGCAGGTCTATTTGGGGGCCTTCGCCGGGTCGCTCACCCAGGGCCGTCTCGACCGCGATGTCGCACTGGTGCTGACGGGCCGGCCGCCCGTCGACGGCGCCGACGCACAGCCGGACGACACCCGGGGCGTCGTCTCACCCACCGTGAACGTCGGAGGGCGACTCGTCGAGGCCGTCAGGGCGCTGCCGTTCATGACACTCGACGCCCGGGCCTTCGCGGTTGGCGAGCTGGCGATGCCCGACGGCTCACTGGAGACGACGAAGTCGCCCGAAGAACTGTCGCACCTGCTGCGCGGCCTCGCGGATGAGCGCAAGGCGCTGCTGGGCACCGTCGGCCTCCTGCTGGGTACGGATAGGTTCGTCACCGAGGACATCGACCTGCTCGCGAACGTGGGACAGCTCTCGGCAGGCCTGTTCGCTGGAGGCGCGAAGACCGTCGGGCTGAGCGCGACCGCCTCGACGCTGCTGCTCACCACGCTCGGCGTCGGCGTCGTCGGCGCCACGCTCCTCAACGCCGGAAACATCAAGATGGCTGAGCGCGCCCGTCTGGCCAGGTCGCTGCTGGCCCGGCACCGGGAGGGGGCGGAGCGGCAGGTGGGGGAGAACGTGGACGAACTGCTGCGCGTGACCCGGGAGGTCCTGCAGGCCCGACTGCAGCGGGCGCTGGGGGCGGACAGCGAACTCAACGGCCAGTTCCGGCTGGTGTCGGCCACGCGTGCGGTGGAGAGCTACCGCGAGCGGATGTTGGAGGCGCTCGGCCATGACGAACTCGGCTGACCTCGACCGGCTGCGCTGGTCGTGGTCGGCGGAGGCCGCCGCCTGGCTGCGGGCCAGGCTTCGGGGTGTGGACGAGGCGCTGGAGCAGTCCGACCTCGCCCATGTGATGGTGCTTGGGGACTCCCAGGTGGGCAAGACGACCCTGCTGCTGAGGCTATTCGGCGTGACCGACCCGGAGGCCGCGACCGAGGCGGCCGTTCCCTTGCGGGCTGGGCGGGGGCGTGGTCGGTCGGCAACGCCGGTGCCCATCCGGTACCAGTGGTCCGGGGACCCGGACCACTGGTCCCTGGCCTACGACGACCCGGGCGATGAGTCCGGCGCGCACCGGGGGACCGCCTGGCTGACCTCCGGGCAGCTGGAGAAGCGGCTGAGGTCGTTCCGGACCGGCGCCACGGGAGACAGGCTGCGCTGGGAATCGCGAGCCCGGCCGCTGGAGATCGGACTGCCGGGCCGCTTTGCGGGTCCCGAGCGGAGAACGGACCTGCGGGTCTTCGACCTGCCCGGGCTGCACAGCGCCGGGGCCGAGGAACAGGAGGCGGCCAAGGCCCTGCTGGCCGTCTACGCCCCCGTCGTGGACCATGTGGTGTTCGTCGTGTCGGCGGACCAGTTCGCCGAGATGGTGCGGGACCCGGCGATCACCGAGAACCCCTTCCTGCTCGGCTGGGGTGAGCAGGCGCACCGCTTCAGCCTGGTGTTCACCAGGGCGTTCAGCGGTGACAGCGTGCGCAGGCACCTGCAGGCGGTGCTCGGCGAGCCAGGCTCCCCCTGCTGGACCCGCGACCGGATCGTCGCGGCCGTCCAGGAGCACTACGCCGACCAGTTGCTGGTGTCAGAGCTGCCCTCGGTCGCGCCGAGCGGCCTGTTTCCGGTGGAGATCGGCGAGTCCTGGAAGGAGTTGCTGGACAGCGACCCCGACTACGCCGAGGCGGTGGCCCCCGTCTGCGATGACCTGCTGCGGCGGCTGACCGACACCGTTGCCCGCTACTCGGACCCCGACCGCAGGCATCTGGCCGCGTCGGAGATCGCCGCCAGGGTCGAGATCGTCGTACGGGACAACGTCAGACGCCGTGAGCAGGCCCTGAACGCGGCGGCGCAGGCCTGGCGGCGCGCCAAGCGCGCGCACACGCAGGCGCTCGCCTTCGTGCACCGGGCCCGGGAGGCCGCGAAGGCAGCTCGCCAGAGGACCGAGGCGCTGCGGAAGCGCTTGGAGAGGCTCGCCGAGTGGCCGGTCGTCTATGTCCGCCCGGACGCGCCAGAAATGAAGGGCAACCTGGTCCGCGCAAAGCAGGAGGAGGAGCGCGCCGCCTGGACGGAGGCCGCCCGCAGAGCGTGGACAGATTGGCGGGAGACCACTGAGGAACCAGAAGTGCCGCGGCAGCCGCCACACGACCTGAGCACGCGGATACGGGAGAAGTACGACGAGCTGTGCCGCTGCTGCCATCTGTGCGAACGGTGGAAACGCTTTGTGGGGGATACCCCGGACCACTGCTACGGGCGGATGACCGGCGTCGGCACGCGCATGCCAGCCTGGATCCGGACCACCCTGCGCGAGCATGCCGACTCGGCGACCGCCCGGCTGGCCAAGGCCGAGGCCGATACCGAGCGGCAGTGCGCGGTCGCGTCCCGGTACGCCGACCACACCGCCGAGGCACTGGCGCGCGCGGTCGCCGAGCTGGACGACTTGCTCGAACAAGCGACCGAGGAACAGGTCGAGGACGCGGCCAACCTCACGGTGGCCCGGTCGGTACGGGCCGTCCACAGCCAGAGAAATGAGACATATGTCCACCGCTTGCTGGGCCGGGCGGCACAGTCGGACGGGGACGAGCGGTCCTGGCTCGTCCTCGCGGCCCTGCGCGGGATCCACGACCTGAACCGGATGTTCCCGTGACCGATGAGCCCTCTGCCGCCGAGCCGCTGTGGGCCTCCTTCCAGGATGTCGTCGAGCAACTGACCGGACCGCTGGCCGCAAGCACGGTCGAGCGGGTCGCCGAAGAGGTGGGGCGGCTCGACAAGTCCCTAGCCGGGCTCAGGAAGGACCTGAACGGGCTGGCCGTCGAGCAGGAGGACGCCGCCCGCGCGCTGAAGAAGCGACAGGAGGCGCTGGCCCGGGAGAACCAGGAACTGCGCTGCCAACTGGACACCCTCAAGAATGACTTGGTCGAGCAACTGAAGCTGAACCACGAGGCACAGTCGGCCGCCGCGCGCGAGGACACGGCCGCCGTTCTCCGCGAGCTGAGCCGGGCCGCCGAGGAGGCACGGTCATCCGCGACAGCGCTTGAAGCGGCAGTCGACGAACGGCTGACCCGGCTCCGCGCGTCCTGGGCCGCAGACGTCGAGGCCCTGCGCGCCGGCCAGCCCGCCACCGAACGGCTTGCGAGAGTCACGGTGGTGCTGCTCTCTCTGACGCTCGTCCTTGGGGCCGTCGGGGTCGTTCTGCGGTGACCGATGTTCCTCTTGGGGCTACCACTCAGTAACTGCTTGCTCCTATGTTGCCGCCAAGGCGCATCAAACAACGGGCTTAGGACAAGCGGATTCTGAGGCGGCTGGCGGCCGTCGTAGGCGCCGGGGTGCCGTCCGTGCTGGTATCCGGCATCGCGGACTCGGACGTGGACGTGGGCGTGGGGGTGGCGAGATGAGCACCATGCGTGTTCGCCACCGCGTTCGTGTGAACGCGCCCGTGCGCCCTCCCCGCGGACCCCCCAACGATGGGACGCTCGGTCGATGCACACCAGTCGCCATTGCTCGATGGACAACGGTGCGTGGACGGATCTCATCAGTAACGCCACCATGCTCAAGCTAGAGGAACGGGGCGACCTTAGGCGCTGGCTGGGCGAACTGCCTGGCGGGGCCCGCCGTGTGGCCGCCCACGTCCACAAGTCGACTCACCACCGGTGCTTCAACTCCATCATGGGCAACGCCCTTTTCTGCCTCGCGGCCCGGGCGGAGAGCAACGCTCAGGTATACCTGCCGCGCCGCGCCGCCACGCGGGAGCGGGACCATGGTCCGGAGCTCGACGCAGTGGGAGGAGCGTTGGGCGCGGTGGCCGAGGAACAGGGTGGACGGGGACGCAACGGTGCCGCGCTGACAGACGAGGAGAGGGACGTCGCCCCCTGGCTGATCCTCGACGACGTCGTACGGCTCCAAGTCACCGTCCAGCTGCTGAGGCCGCTCGGCGAGGGACTGGCGCTCTTCGCGGAGCACGACGCGGTTCACCGCGCGAACAGCCGGGTCGGCAGCCACCTCGCCAAGGACCTGGCCTTCTATGCAGCCGTGGGCAAATGGGCTTCATTGCGTGACTGAGGTATGGGGGGCAGGGCATTGTCACAACCGGTGCAGTGGGTATTGGGAATCAAACTGCGGCCCGCCGTCGCGACGGCGGGTCCCGGTGTAGAGATCGTTCTCAGTGACGGAAAGTCGCGGCACAAGGCCGAGGTTCCGGTGCCGGACCTGGAGGTCAGCCGGCACGACCACGAGGAAATCCGGTGGTATCTCGAGGAGTACCGCGAATTCCCGTCCGACCCCGCGCCGGTCATCGGGACGCGCTGCTCCGCCCGGCTGGTGGAACTCGGCGAATTGCTCTTCCGCGCGCTGTTTGAGTTCTCGGAGGAAACGGGGACCCTGTGGAGGCAGGCCAAGGCACGGGTGCGAGATCTTCGCGTTGAGGTGGATGCTGGCCTGGACGCCGTGGTGTCCGTGCCGTTCGAACTGCTGCGGGAGCCGAGGGAGCCCGCCCTCTCCCTGACGGCTCGCTCCTTCGTCCACGTGTGGTCGCCTGGGAATGACGCCGCCGAAGGGCAGACGCCGATCCGTCAGGGGCCGATCAGGATCCTGCTCGCGATCTGCCGGCCACGCCATGACCGCGATGTGCCCTTCCGGTCGGTTGCTGGCCGGCTGATCCGATCGGCTGAGCGGCGGCCGGATGTCCGGATAAAGGTTCTGCGTCCGCCGACGTACGAGCAACTGAAATGCACCCTGCAGGCGGCCAAGAACCGCGGCGAGCCCTTCCACATCGTCCACTTCGACGGGCACGGCTTGTTCAGCAACGCGGGCGGAGCAACCCCGCAGGGCTTCGCCGTCTTCGAGGACCCCGGCTCCACGGACAATTGCAGGCTTGTCACCGGAGGACAACTGGGCGGGCTGCTCACCGCGACGGGGGTCTTCGCCCTCACCCTGAACGCGTGTGGCTCGGACCGTATCGACAGGAACGGCGCCCACGCCGCCGATCCGGTGCCCGGCCCGGAGTCTGCCCCGCAGCAACTGCACAGTTTCGGATCCCTCGCACGCAATGCCCTGCGGTCGGGACTCGGCGCGGTGGTGGCCATGCGCTACGACGTGTATGTCTCCGCGGCCGCCACCTTCGTCTCCGCACTGTACGAACGTCTCGTAGAGGGAGCCGAGTTGGCTGAGGCGGTCACGTCGGCCCGGAGGGATCTGGCCGCGTCGACCGGTCCGGGACCGCGGACGGATGAGTGGCTGGTGCCAGTGGTGTATGAGCGCAGTCCAGTCCGTCTGTTCGACGCGACGCACCACGCGGCCGGTGACGGCCAGAGTGCACTGCCGGATCCGGTCGCCCATCCCCTGGACACACCGCTGCCCGTGCCGCCGGACATCGGATGCGTGGGCCGCGACGACGTGATCATCACGGTGGACCGGGTCTTCGACGGCGTCCGGCCGGTGCTGCTCCAGGGCCCGGTTGGCAGTGGGAAGACCACCACAGCGGCGGACTTCGCACGCTGGTACCGCCGCACTGCAGGCGTGTGGGGCCCGGTGGTGTTCACCTCCCTTCGGACCACCGCCTGCGCCGGACTCGACGACACACGGCGGCGCCTGGACGGCCTGACACCGACGCCGCCCGGTGGCGCATCGCCGGCATCCGCGCTGTGGGTCTGGGACGACGTGGAATCGGCTGCCACCTGGAGCGGCGCCGAGCGTGCCCGCTTGGCGGGTCTCCTCGCCGAGCTGTCGGGGGGGCCGGTGCGGGTTCTGCTCATCGCCACGGACGGAGCGCCGTGGCTACCGGGGCGGATCGAGCGAGTCGTCTTGGGATCCTTGAGCATCGCGGAGCGAACCGAGTTCGCGGAACTGGCTCTGGGATCGCACGCGCCTGGCCTGCCGGAGTCGGTCGTCCGTTTCAGCCAGGGCAATCCCCTGGTGCTCCAGGCCCTGTGCCGCCAACTGCCGGACGCCGAACGGATCGGAGGGGTGGAAGCCTGGCTGGAGGCTCTGCACGCCGGCACCGGCCGTCCGCTCGAACCCGGCGAGGGCGCACCCACTTTGGCCGGCACCGTCGCGAGCCTTCGCACGGTCTTCGACGAGCAGGAGCAGCGCCTGCTCAGTCTCCTGCTGTTCTTCCGTAGCGGCGTCGCCGCTATGCATCTGGCCGCTCTGACCCGACGACTGGAACATACCGAAGCCGGCCGGTACGTGACCGCCCTGGACGAGGACTCCGCCGCTCGCCTCCTCACGGCGGTCGCCGCCCTGGGCTGGCTCACCCCCCAGGGCGCGGATTTCCACGCCATCCACCCGATGCTGCCCTTCGCCGTGCGGCCGCTGTTGGATGGCTGGGCAGACAACCTGTCGGCGACGATACGCAGGGCTCTCACCGAGCACTACGACCGGTACGGAGATGCGCTGTTCTGGACTTACAACCACGGCAGCCGCGAGGTCCTCGACCTCATCGCACTTGACGAGGACAACCTGCTTCACGCACGACGGTTCGCCCTGGACCACGCGCTGGTTGATGAGGCCATGGGCCCCATGCAGGCGCTGCGCATGCTGTACCTGGAAAGGGGCCGACGGCAGCGCTGGCGCGACCTCGTTGAGGGCTTGTCTCCCACGCTGCTCGATCCTGCCACCGGCGCCCCACGCTCGGACCTGCGGTTCCGGGACAGCGCCCTCCATGCCGTGCTCGCGCAGTACCTGACCGAGGCGGATCAGGCACGGCCCGGCCGCGCGGCCGCACAACCGGACGGCGGGGCGCGGCCGTATACGAGCGAGGGAACGGAGACGGCGTCCGCGCCGCCGGAAACCGCCACGCAGCACAATCCCCGCCACGAGGTGCAGCGCCTGCTCGGCGAGAAGACCGAGCTGAGCCTGCGGCGGGCGGTTGACCTCGCGCACCGGATCGATGACCGGACACTGGAGGCGACGGCGCTCATCCAGCTCGGTCGCTGGTACCGGGCTCGGCGCGAGCCGCGCTTCGAGCGCATGGCGGAAGCCTGCTTCGAGAAGAGCCGCACCCTTGCAGGGAAGACCGACCACCTCACCACCGCGCGCGCCCTGGACGGCCTCGGAGCCCTTCAGCTCGACCGTGTCAACAGACTCAACAAAGAGCACCTTCAGCGGCTCGTACAGACCGGGGCGATCGACACGAGCCGCCCTGGCCGGATCACTGTTCCCCTTCCAGAGGAGGCATTCGACGCACTCGCACTGGCGGAGAGCTATTACACAGAAGCGCTGGAACTGTTCCAAGGAGATGACAGGAAAAGCGACGAGCTCAGGGCGTCGCTCCATCACCAGTTGGGCGGCATCTACAAGATGGTCGGCGCGAACGAAAAGGCCGCGCGGCACTACCGTCAGGCTGTCCTGGCGCACGACCTCGCGGGCGACACCCTCCGCGCCGCGCAGAGCCGGATGGACTTCGCGAACTTCCTCGTGCACCGCGGGGGCCGAGTCGAGGACGCCCTCCTGTACGCCCAGAAGGCGCTGCATGACTTCCAGTCGCTGGGGAAGCCGTGCCGTGAACAGGCCGAAGCAGCTCAGAGCCTGGTCGACGAGCTGACGCGAACCGTCGGGAATGCTCCGTGACCCGCTCGAGCGTGCGCCCTTCGCGGTTCACCGAGCCGACGGTGGCGGCGAACCGCTGTCCCCTTCCGACCTCATGCGGCGAGCCTCCGCCAGGGCCTGGTCCTTGTCCATCGCGATCAGCTTGGCGGCCGGGACCACCGAGACCTCGCAGCCGGCCGCATGGTCGTACGAGCACTGGGCCATCAGCCGGTCACTGCTCATGAACCACATGCGCCATTCCGCCTTGAAGGGACGGTCCCGAAACAGCAAGAGGCCGTCGCACACGCAACAGCGTGTCCCGACCCCCTCCGGAGGAGCCCCGAAGGAATCCAAGTGCGAATCAGACATGAGGATCCCGTCCTGTCGTCGCGCCATCAGTCGCACGGGCAAGGGTCCTGCGTACGCGCTCCCCGCGCAGAATCCACTCGAACTCCGCCGCACTGCCCAGCGCTGTTACGGCGGCTGCCGTCCAACGGCACACGGCATGCCCGAGTGACGCTTCCTCCGGTGGGGCCAGCACCAGGGTGGCGGCCGCCCCCAGCAACACGATTCCCACGTTGTACGCCGTGCTGCCCCGGCGGCTCAGGCGCCGCCACTGGTGGAAGTCGCGCTGTTGGTGCTGGCGCAGGGTGCTCTCGGCCGGGCGGGGTCCGCCGGGCGGGTACCAGGTGTCGACATCGGCGGGGGAGTAGAAGTGCTGGCGCGCGTGAAAGCCGTACTGCACGCTCGCGATGAGTGCGACGAAGGCCAGGGTGAGCAGCAGCATCGCGGGGCCGGGCCAGCGGAATTTGTCGCCGTCGGCACCCAGGACACCGATCGTGGCGATGCAGGCCCCGGCAAGCAGCGGGGCGGCGACGAAGTGCGCCGTCTCGGAGGCGATTCCGTACCCGAGTGGTGTCGGCTTCGCCCAATCCGGCGAGGTGTCGCTCAACGTCGGTGCCCCCTTCACGACGCGATCACGGGCACCAAGTGTCACGGTTACGATGCGGTGTGTAAAGAGCGGTCTCCCGCCGCGCCGATGGCGCCGTGCTGTCGGTGTTCTGGTCTCGCGCGCTTCCTGGCCGGCCTGTTCGGCTGCGGCCTCTGCGCTGGCGGCGTAGACGATCTCGACGCTGCCGAACGTGTCTCGGGCGTCCTCGCAGTACTCGTCGCATCGGTCGGACGTTCACCGGGACCGGCGGGGGCCTCTTCCACGTGCCAGATCTCGAAGTCGCCCCGCCCTGCCACTGACCGACCACGAAGTACGCGCGATCCCGGTTCTCCGGCGCGGCGGTGAGCCTGGCCAAACGCCTCGTACTCCGACCGGAAGAGCGCCAGACGCCGGCCCTCCTCGGCGGCTGCCCTCGCGCTGATCTCGGCCCACTTCGGCAGGTACTCGGCGCGGTGCGCCAGACTCTCGCGGTCCGGTGCCAGCAGCGGCGCGAGCACCGGGTGCGGACGGGCGGTGAACCAGCGGGCCAGCGTCCACCAGGCGGCGAGACTGCGCGCGGCCTGGACCCGGTGGGCCTCCGCCTCCTCCAGTTAGCGAGCCCGCGCCTGTTCCGCGTACGAGGTCATCGCGTCCAGCCACTTCAGCAGCTGCGGGGTGTCGTGGCGACGGGCCGCGCGCTGGAGGCGGGCGAAGTCGCTTCGTGCGGCGTAGTCGCCAGCGCACGCGCGCAGGATGGCGGTCAGCGTCTGGCTGGCCTGCGGGGGCGCGGGGCGGTCGTCGGTGTCGACCAGGGACACCGGTTCCTGACACCCCCAGGGCAGGTCGGCAGAGTGGGCCAGCACTCGGACCCTGCTGCCCTGGTAGGCGCGGCCACGGATGGGCACCAGGGGCTCGGTGGGCAGTCCGCGCACGGCGCTGGCGGATCCGAGACTGGCTCGGACGGCGTCGAACTGGTCCCACCGGGCGGGGCTGTTGGTCGCGGTTATGTGGACGGTTCCGCTGGCGGCATCGGTGAGGCTGTAGCGCACGCTGCCGGTGGCGTCAGCCTCGGACGGAACGGCGCGGGCGGTACCGGACGGGGTGGCAATGGCGATCACAGGGTGTCTTCTCAGAGGGCGTACAGGAACGGGGAGTTGGCGGGCTGCCCGGCCCTCAGCGAGGGCCGGGCCGGTGGTCGGCTCAGCCCGTGACGGACGGGTCTGGCAGGAACGGCGCGGGGTACGCGCGGGCGGTGGGCGCCGGACTGCTTGCGCACGGCTGTACGGCGGCCTGCATGGTGGTCGGCTTCATGCCGTGCAGCCATCCGTGCTTGATGCGCCAGCCGCAGACGACCGGACCTGGTTCCTGCTCGGTCTGCACGACCAGGGTGGCCAGGACGGTGCAGCTGCCTTCCAGGGCGGCCGTTACGGCTGCCTCGATGGCGGTGAACTCGTTCGGGTCGGCGTCCAGCTGCCATGCGGGGGCGGTGACGACCTCCACGGTGGCGCTGGCCAGGGCGTACCGGCCGTCGACGTCCAATGCGGCGTAGTGCAGGCGGACGTCCCGCACCGAGGGCGGTGAAGAAGCTGGGCGAATGCGAGGTGCGCACGGCGGCGGGCGGCCGTGATCGCTTCGTCTCCAGGGTAGGACAGGGTGGGTCGGTCGGCGGGCTGGTCGGGGTGCGGGCTTGTCACGGTGACTCCAGCGGGGCGACGGGTGGGGGCCGGCTGCGCGCGACGGGCGGTGGTGCCCGCGCGCCGTGGCGCGCGGGACTCGGTCAGATGACGGGGCGGCGGCGGCCCTGTTCGTCCAGGCGGCGTACGTCGGGTGCGGGTACCCGGAAGTGGCACCATGTGCGCCCAATGAACTCCTCGGCGGTGTAGAAGTGCACCGTGCGGGCCCGGTCGCTTCCCCCTGCTGTGGTGTACGCGGCGGAGTACCAGTAGCCGTTGATGTTGAACTGAACGGCGTCCTCGGGCCAGACATGGGCGATCGGGGTCAGGCTCGCCCGGTCGGCGTGGTGTACGCGGTGGTCGGTGGTGAGGTCGACCACCATGAAGTGGTCCCGCTCCATTGGGTGCCGCTCTTCGAACTTGTCTTCCTGCTCCCAGCAGGCGTCGCAGTGGCCGAACCACGTGCACGGCAGGACGTACAGGGGGCGGTCGTGCAGCTCGGTGAAGCGGCCGTGGTAGGTGACGCGGGTCCCGATGAACAACCGGGGCGCGGGTTCGGCTTCAGGCATGCGCGGCCTGCCAAGCCTTCGCGTTCCAGGCGCGGGTGAGGTCGTCGGAGTACGCGACCTCGCGGGCCGACTCCGCGTCCAGCGCGGCCACGGTCAGGACGCTGCCGCTGATCTCGTCGGCTCGGCGGTGCGCGGCGGCGGCCTGCTCATGACGTTTGGTCTCGTCCTGCGGTACACGCCGTACGAGGTGAATGTGCCCGTCCTGGGTGAGGACGACCAGATAACGGCGGAAGTCCTCAATCCGTCCCGGGCGGGCGGGGCCGGTCGTGGTGTCGGCCAGCGTCGCACGGGCCTCGGCCAGCAGCTGCGCCATTTCCTCGGTCGCCTTCACACCAGTGTTTCGCTGGCGGCGGTTACGGCCGTAAAAGACGCGGGCCTGGTCGCGGACGGGCGCGGATTCCACCGGGGCGTAGAGGCTGATGATCCGACGGGCGTACGCGTCGCGCTCGTCCCGCTCGCGCTGGGAGGCGTGCCCGGTCTCGGTCACCTTGCCCTGCGTCCAGCCCAGCGCGGTCGCCGCGCACGCCGTGCCGTAGTACACGACGTCTTCGGCGGTGCCGTCCTCGTTCCCGTCGGCGTCCAGCGGCATGAGCGCAACCGTGCGTTTCAGTCCGCGGCGGCCGCAGCAGTGGCAGGTGGTGAAGTCGTCGGTGATGCCCTTGATGGTCCACGGGATGTTCATGAAAAGGCCTTTCGGGCGGGCCCGGCGGCAGTGCCGCCGGGCCGGTCAGGGGCGGTCAGAAGAGTTCGCCGATGACGTTGGCGATGGCCTGGCCGAGCGTGGGGAGATCGGCGGTCGAACTCAGGGGGAGGTGAAGGCTCTCGCCCAACTCGTCGTTGCGGAGGTAGAGGTATCCGGCCTCGCAGACCCCGACTGTGAACGGGGTGTGGTCGGCGTTGTGCAGGTGGCCGGTCCTGCCCCAGGGGCCGGGCCGGGCGCCCCACTGGTCGCCCATGGCCGTGACGGCGGCACAGGCGATCTCGTAGGGGGTGTGGGGCTGTTCGGTGGGCTGCTGGTGGAAGCTCGTGGCCATGGCGGTGTGGTCCTCTCGATGCGTGCGGGCTGTCGGATTCGGGGGCGGTGAGCGCACCCGCCGGCGCGGCTGGGCGCGGGAAGGGGGGCGGACGTGTTTCTCGGCGCGCTCTCTGCTCCGCAGACACGTCGCGCTGCCGCTACGCGGCAGGGGCGGGCGGGGAGCGCTCCGCGATCCCGAGGCGGGGTGAGCGCTCCACGCTTGGGCCCGTTGGCCGCTGCGGGCGGCCTGGGACTTGGGGGCCGGGACCGGGCGGGCGCCCGTGGGGGAGGGATGGCGCCCGCCCGGCGTTGGGGGGTCAGACCGCGGTGAGCGCGAATGCCCGTTCCATCAGGGCATCGGATGCGCCACTGATGACCCGCTCGGCGCGGGAGCGCAGCTTGTCCGCGTCGGTCTTGCCCCGGGCCGGGGCCACGTGGTTCGCATACTCGGTGAGCGCGTTGTATCCGCCCCACCGCGTGCCCCGGATACCGGCCTGGGTGTCGGCGTGCTCGAACAGGTGGCTGATTTTCGCCCACCGCTGGTGCTGGTTGGTCTTGGTACGGGCGCTGTCGCTGTCCTTGACCGGCCACATCTCCTCGACGACCGACCGCAGTTCGTTCAGCGTCATCTCGGCCTGGATCATCCGCTGTGCGGCCTTCTCGAACTCCTCCGCGTACCGGAAGGTCAGACCGAGAGCGGAACGGGCCTGTGTGATCCGGGCCTTGGCTCCGGCGGTGTGCCGCACGACGAAGCTGGAGCGGGCCCCCTGGATCGCCGCGCGCTGAGTGTTGGCGCACACCACCCGGATCGGCGTCACGACGATGCGGAACGCGGAGCCCCCGTCGTGACTGTTGAACGCCGCGATGTACAGGTCCACCCGGTCACTTCCGCCGATCGTCAGGGACTGCGGCATTTTCATGGTCAGGAACACCTGGCGGCCGTTCTTGAGGGATCCGGCGGTCTCGAAGTGCGCACCGGACTGGTCGGCCAGCAGGTTGAGGAACTCGGCGTGCTCCTCGTTCTGCACCGGGTGGTAGTCGCTGCCGACCACTCCGAGGGTCTCTGTGGCCTTGGACTTCGGGTGGGTGCGCGCGGTCGCGAAGTGGTTCGGGACCTCCACGCGTGTGGCGCCGTCCGGCGTGATCTCGGTGGCGGACAACTCCAGGAGCCGGACGTTCCAGTTGGCCAAAGACGCGATACGCATCGCAGCCTCGGCCGTCAGCGCCCCCTCTGTGACAGTTCCCAGACCATGCCACGCGCTCTCACGCGCGGACACGAACGCTGCGCTGCCGTCGGTGAACTGCTCGATTTCGTGGGCCACTTGGGGCTTCCCTTCTGCTGATGAACTTTCGGTGAGTCCGGGAGGGGGCCACCCTCTCGAACTAGTTCCACAATACCTTTACTTGAGGGTAGGGCAACCGAATAAACTCCCCGATCACCCCACCCGGAAGCGGCGGCTTCGGCCTACCACTCTCCGTCGAACACCTCGGGCCAGTCGTACGCCTCGGCCATGACCTGAGTCTCACCAGAGGTCTGAACGCCGCACTCCGGCAGACTGTCCGGCTCACTGCACGGCAGATCCCGGACGTCCCGTACGCACCGCATCCGGCCGTTGTGGCACACCTGACAGCTACTCACAGACGGGCCAGGAAAGGGCCGTCTGCTGCGTCTTGGAAGTGCTGCGGCAGCGCCGTGACGCTCTCCGCGTGCACGCCATGCAGTGCATCGCGCAACCGTCCTTGCGTGTACGTGCTGAGCCGGTAGGTCACCAACTCTTGCCCGTGGGCGTCGGCCTCGCGGTGAATCCGTGTCACCCAATACCGCCCGTGCGCGCCCTCCACACTGCCGTGATAGCTCACCAGTTGGAGCAACTCGGGCCCCGGTGCCTCGCCACCCACTGCGGATGCCAGAGACGAAAGGGCCGTGCCCAGCACGTAGGGCGGAAGCGGCACATCGGCCAGCGCGGGGCCGGTGTGCCCAGTCCGCACACCGCAGATCCATCCCACCTCGAACACAGGCCGCGCCAGATCGCGCACCACGCGCGAGACTCCGGCGCCCGGGTACAGCCCCTCCAGGGCAACCCGAAACGCCGCTGCCATCTGCTCTCGCTCCGCCTCGCTCGCCGGAACCGCGATACGACGGACGGGGCTCAAACGCGTACCACTCACAGTGACTTCCCTCCAGGGTCTTCGGATGTGACGCCGGGTCCTGCCCCGGGGCCCGGAGGACCGGGCCCCGGGATCCGACTACTTCAGCCCTCGCGTACGCAGGAACTCACTAATGCGGTACGCAATAGCACGCACCGAAAGGGAAACACCCCGATGGCGCTCCGGAATCGAACCGAGAATGCGCGCCCCGGTCTCGCTGTCGTGGATGATGTGGAACTCGAACCCCTCCGCAACGGGCAGCACCACACGAACGGGACCGGCCCCGGTCTCGAACCGAATAGCCGTGTACTTCTCGTCTTCGTTGTGCACGATCGTCGCGCCCGTGAGCAATTCCGGACGGGGAAGGAAATTCGCGATGCGCCGAGCCTTGACGGCCTCAGGGGTCTTGATCTCGTCCGTGCGGGCAGTCACCTTGCCTGCGCTGATGACGATTTCCACGTGTACGCCTCTCTGTTGACGAACGTCGGTGAAGGGGGGAGGGAGCCACCCTCCCCTGCATGTTCCACAATACCTTTACTGGGATCTCTTGCACCACCCCATGCGCAAACCCGTGCGCCATCTCTTGCACCAACTCCTGACCTCGACCGGCCGCCGGCCTTCGAACTCCCCAGGTCAGAAGCCATGTTGTCCATGGTCGGAGGAGCTGACATCCCCTCTGCTGCCGCTGCTCCCTGCCCGAATGGAGAGAGAAGGGGGGCGGGGCATGGTCGACGCGACGGCATCGGGGATCGGGCCGGGGCTTCTTGGGTTGCGCGTCGGCGGAGCCTCCGCGCTCGGGCGCTGGCGCGCCCCGAACCACATTCAGCGGCGATCGACCACGCAGAGTGCGGCTCTGGCCGCACGGTACGGAGCCGCGTACCGTGCGAACCATTCGAGAATAGAGAGAAAGTGGCGAGAGGTTAGATTCCTTACGGAATAGGGGAATTGGCGAACTCCCTTAAAATTTGAAGGGAGTTCGCCAATTTACGAAAGGAATACGAGTGGAAATTGATGGATTATCAGAATTCGGACGGGACGCGTCGCCCTG
This sequence comes from Streptomyces albiflavescens, assembly GCF_014645835.1. Classification (GTDB taxonomy): domain Bacteria; phylum Actinomycetota; class Actinomycetes; order Streptomycetales; family Streptomycetaceae; genus Streptomyces; species Streptomyces albiflavescens. Next base: position 59 of record NZ_BMMM01000036.1, on the reverse strand, counting down.
CCCGCTTGCTGCGCTTTCGAGAATTCGCGGAGCGAATTTCTCGGGCCGAATCGCGGAGC
>NZ_BMMM01000035.1 GCF_014645835.1 Streptomyces albiflavescens | reverse complement strand
AGGGGCGTCCTGCCCGGCAAACCAAGAGATCCACCAGCCCACCAAGAGCCGTCAGAAACTGCCTAGAGGACATCTGATCAACGTTCAGGATGTTGTGGGCGGGTTGTCCGTTTCAATTCGCCAGGTCGGCATGGATTCTCCGGTGAGTTCGCGGCTCATTTTGTTACTGGGGTTGAGCTCGTGGTGTCGTAGGGGCTGACTGTGACTCAGCACTTCATCTGGCGTGTGAGCAGTTCACCTGGCAGGGCTGAGCGCACTAGTTGGCGAGCTGACCATTGCGTTGGTCGGAGAGTTGATCCCTGTTTGGCGACGGTGCGGATGTCGTTGCAGAGCGGGCGCATAGGATCGCCGGCATGGCACTGCGACCTGTCATGGTGAACATAAAGGCTCTTGATGGCTCGGCGGTCGGCCGGTTCTGGGCGGAGGCGCTCGGCTGGAGTGCTTACAGCCCCGGCGTGACGACCTACGTCGGACCCGTCGGCGGGCTCGTTTGGCCGGACCCGGTCTTCGTCTGCGTCGACGTCGTTCCCGTGCCGGAACCCAAGACGACAGCAAAGAACCGTGTGCACCTCGATCTCGCCACCACCTCTGCGGCCCATCAGGCGGAGTTGGTCGCGCGCCTGAAGGCTCTCGGTGCGACGCCCGCCCACGTGGGCCAGGGCGACGTGCCGTGGACGGTCCTCGCCGACCCCGAGGGCAACGAGTTCTGCGTGCTGGAGCCTCGGGATATCTACCGGGACACCGGGCCGATCGCCGCGGTGGTCGTCGACTGCGCAGATCCACAGGCCATGGCCCGGTTCTGGGGTGAGGCGATGGACTGGACCCTGCACGAGGTGACCGACGAACACGCGGTGTTTCGCTCCGCCAAGGGTGTCGGCCCCTATCTCGAGTTCCTCCGCACGCCCGACGTGAGGACCGTACCGGACCGCGTCCATCTTGACCTGCTGCCGTACCCCGGTGACGACAAAGCAGCTGAGGTGGACCGGCTACGGGCCCTCGGCGCCACCGACCTCGATCTCGGCCAGGGCGACGTCCCGTGGACGTGCCTGGCCGACCCGGAGGGCCATGAGTTCTGCGTCCTCGCCCCGTCCTGACGCGGAGCCTTGACGACATCCCGACACGTGAGCCTTGTGTGCTCATGCGCCATGGCCCCGGGTGGGTCGGGCTGCGGCGTCTCGGTCGATTCGGGCGGCGAGAGCTTGCGTGCCGGGGGCGAGATCAGCTCGCTCGCCAACCACAACACTCAACTCGCCAACCGAAGCGCTGAGTCACACTGATCTGTGCCACCCAGGCCGCTGAACTGGGCACAGGCGACCCGGTCGTCGAACACCTCCTGCAATCACTGCCGGCCCATCGAGAGGCGGGTGGCGGACCCTTCAGGGGTTCGGCCGCAGCAGCCAGGCCCGCAGCCGAAGCACTCGGCCCGTGGCGCGGTGCTCCAGACGGCCACTCAGACAGAGTGAGCGGTGGTGCGGCCCGCCCGCGTCGATGCAGCCTCATTTGCTCAGCGCTCCCGTGCCGGAACTCGCTGTCGTGCAGGACCTGGCCGCCGCCGGCTTCGGTCCGGCCGCCGGACCTGGCTGCGGGCGAGTCGGGATCATGATGGCCGTGGATGCGCGAGACCGCGTGGGGGCATCGTGGCCGTGGACTCCGCCGGCAGCGCGGCCATGCGGCGATCGCGCGGTCTGCGTGACCGTGACCCTGGTCAGCCGGTCTTGGTCGCGAAAGGGCCGCCTTCGCCGAACGCGAGGCGCGCGAAGTTTTCGCCGATGCGGCGGTGTCCTGCAGGGTCGGGGTGGACCCCGTCGGGCAGCGGGAATTCGGCATAGTCCCTCTCGCCGTAGAGGTTACGGCCGTCGAGGTAGTGCAGGTTCGGGTCGTCAGCCGCCCGCTGTTCGACGATCCGGGTGAGTTCGTCGCGGATGACGTTGAGCGTCAGGCGCCCGGCGGCGCGTTCGGCCGGATCGCCCGTCGCCTTGAACCGCAACGTGCCGCCGTCGAAGTCGGGTGCGAGAGGGCCGGGGGTGTCCTCCTGGACCGGGCACAGGATGGCGGATACGACCAGCAGCGGGGTGGTCGGATGCCCCTCGCGGATGGTGTCGAGAAAGCCGTGGACCGCGGGGGTGAAGGCGCGCAGGCGCATGACGTCGGTGTTGACGACATTGATGCCGACCTTGACGCTGATCAGGTCCGCGGGGGTGTCCCGCATCGCTCGGGCGGTGAACGGGTCGAGCAGCGCGCTACCGCCGAACCCCAGGTTGACCAGCTCCACTCCGCCCTGGGCAGCTGCCAGGGCCGGCCAAATGGCGGTCGGATGCGTGGCGTTCGAGCCGTGGCTGATGGAACTGCCGTGGTGCAGCCACACCCGGCGCTCGCTGTGCGGGGCCTTTTCGATGGGGGCGTCGGTACGCAGGGCGATCAGCTCGGTGATCTCCGTGTGCGGGAGCCAGATCTGGACGTCCTTGTCACCCGCCGGCAGATCGGTGAACCGGGCGGTGCCGGCGGGCCCCTCACGCAGTTCGGCGGACTGGGTGACCATGTCGGTGATGATGCGCACGTTACCCCCGGCCACCGTGGCCTGGGCCGCGAGACGACCATCGACCAGCAGGTCGTACACGCCGTCGGGCGGGGCCGGGAAACCTTGGTAAACCCTTTTGGTGGGCAGCGTGTCCAGTTCAATGCTGGTGGCCCGGGTACGGAAGACCAACCGCACGCCTGAGGGCTGGGCCTCGGCTACCGCCAGTTGGTCGTCAGGAATCTGCCGGCGAGCCCGAGCGGGCAGCCGATGTGGCAGCAGACCGTGCGCGGTCGCTTCCACATCGAGGAAGCCGCGCAGGATGTCCGTGGTGACAGGTGTGGTGATCGTGTCGTGTTCAGTGTTCATTGCCTCAACCTGTTGATCAATATTTCCGGAATGCTCAGATGCGCCGACGCACGGCGCGGCGGACCGCCTCCGGTGGTGCGGACGGCTGGTCAGGGTGTGGCCCGGTTCCGTAGCAGAGCGTCGAGGGAATCCACGATCCAGACCCAGGATTCCTGCGCGTCGGGGGCGCTGTGCTCGAAGCCTCCGGCCAGCTCCAGGCTGACGTAGCCGTGGAAGACGCTGCCCAGCATCCGAACCGCGTGTGTCTGGTCCGGCTCCGTCAGGTCGTAGCCGCGCAGGATCGCCCGCGTCATCTGTGCGTGCCGCACCCCGGCGCTGGCGGTCGCCGTCTCGGGGTCGAGCCGGAGGCGGGCGGCGGCGTAGCGGCCGGGGTGCTCCCGGGCGTAGTCGCGGTAGGCGTCCGCGAAGGCAGCCAGGGCGTCCTTGCCGGCGCGCCCGGCCAGGGCGTCGGCGACCCGGTCGGCGAGTTCCTCCAGGGCGAACAGGGCGATCCTGGTCTTGAGTTCCTGGGAGTTCTTCAGGTGCGAGTACAGACTCGCGACCTTGACGTCGAACCGCCGGGCGAGTGCCGAGACGGTCACCTGGTCGAAGCCGACCTCGTCGGCCAGTTCCGCCCCCGCCAGGGTCAGGCGTTCCACGGTCAGCCCTGCTCGAACCATAATCTTCCTCCCACTCAACGACTACCATTATGCATTTGCCTAAAACCTTTAGGCAAATTAGCCTGCCGCTCATGAAGCCACTGACCGAGCATGTGATCCGTACCGCCTTCGTGAACTGCACCAAGGGCGAGGCGAAGCGCCTGTCCGTCCCCCGCGACCTGGCCGAGCGGCCCTGGGACGACCTGGACTTCCTCGGCTGGCGTGACCCCCAGGCCCCTGACCGGGCCTACCTCGCCACCGAGTTGGACGGCCGCCCGGTGGCGCTCGCCCTGCGCTGCCCCAGCGCCACCTCCTGGCAGACGCGGCGCAGCATGTGCTCGATGTGCATGACCACCCACACCGGATGCGTCTCACTCATGGTCGCCGCGAAGGCCGGCAAGGCCGGGCAGCAGGGCAACTCCGTGGGCGCCTACATGTGCAGCGACCTCGCCTGCCCGCTGTACGTGCGAGGCAAGAAGGACGCGGGCATCGGCGCACGCCTCCCCGAGTCGCTCACCCTGGAAGAGAAGATCCAGCGCACCGTCGCGAACCTCGCCGCGTTCGTCGCCAAGGTCACCGCATGAGGCAATGAGCCTGTGCCCGTCCTGACGATCCACGCGGGCTACGGCCCGCGGTACTTCGGGCTGTGCAAGAAGCGCCACCTGGCTGAACGTCGTCAACGACCAGGTCATGGGCCTGGGCGGCGTCGTGGTGCCCGGCACCCTGCGCGACTCGCTGTGCATCCTCGACTCGCTCCGCAACCGGGACGGCGGGTGAGGCCGGAGACCGTCATCACCGACACCGCGAGCTACAGCGACATCGTCCTCGGCCTGTTCGCCATCTGCGGCTACCAGTTCTCACCGAGAATCGCCGACGTCTCCAACGCCCGGCTGTGGCGCACCCACGCCGGTGCTGGCTACGGGCCTGCAGGACGCCTCCCGCCACACCGTGCGCCTGCACCGCATCCACGCACACTGGGGCGACATGCTCAGGGTGGCCGGCCGAGATCCGGCTCATGGACGACCAGGCCCACGCCCCGGCACCCCCGGCAACGACGTGATCTTCGCTCTGGCAGGCAACGATGTGGTCGATGGCCGCGGCGGCAACGACCGCGTCGAGGGCGGCAGCGGCAACGACATCCTCACTGGCGGGAACGGCGACGACACCCTTTTCGGCGGCCCCGACAACGACGCTCTCGACGGCGGCCCCGACAACGACGCTCTCGACGGCGGCTCCGGTACCAACGCCAACGACGGCGGCTCCGGCCACAACACCTGCACCAGCTCCACCACCGGCCCCGGCTGTAACTAGGGTCCGCCTTCAAACGGACTGTGCCCGATCATTTGCGGCGAGTTCGGGTGCCTATCCGGGCGAACGGTGACGTGCGAGGTTAAAGATCAAACTGAGGCGCCGGGGAGGGGCTGTTCGGTCCAGATGGACTTGCCGGTGCGGGTGTGGCGGGTGCCCCAGCGCTGGCAGAGTGCGGAGATGAGCTGCAGGCCGCGGCCGCCCTCGTCGGTGGCGGAGGTGTGGCGGATGTGCGGCGTGGTCAGGCTGGCGTCGGAAACCTCGCAGATCAGTGCGCGGCTGCGGAGCATGCGCAGCCGGATGGGGCCGCAGGCGTGCCGGACGACGTTCCCGACCAGCTCGCTGACCAGGAGTTCGGTGGTCATGACCAGGTCCTCATCGGTCAGGTCCCAGTCGGTGAGCTGGGCGCGGATCAGGTCGCGGGCCTGGCCCGCCGCCACCGGGTCCTCCGGCAACGGCCACTCGGCGACGTTCTCCGCCTCCAGCGGGTGGGTGCGGACCAGCAGCAGGGCGGCGTCGTCTATCAGCTCGCCGTGGGCGGGGAGGAGAGCGGAGGTGAGGGTGGCACAGAGGGCGTCCAGGTCGGATGCGTCCGCCGGTGAGGCGGGCATGGCGTTCACGGACTCGAAGAGGAGCTCGGCGAGGCGGTTCATGCCGGTGGTGACATCCCTGTCCTTGCTCTCCACCAGGCCGTCGCTGTAGAGGGCGAGCAGGCTGTCGGCGGGCAGTAGGGTCTCGCGGGTTTCGAAGGGCGGTGCGGCCACTCCCAGTGGCGGGTCCGGGGTCATGGGCAGGAAGGTGACGGTGCCGTCGGGGTGGGCCACCGCCGGGGGCGGCTGACCGGCGCTGGCGTACGACAGAAGCCGGGTCACCGGGTCGTAGATGCCGTACAGGCACGTCACGAACGCATCGGTGCCCTGCTCGCCGACGATGTCGTTGAGATGGCCGAGGATTTCGTCGGGCGGCAGCTCCAGCTCCGAGAGGGTCCGGACGGCCGTGCGGAGCCTGCCCATGGTGGCGGCCTCGGCCATGCCGTGGCCCATGACGTCGCCGATCACGAGCGCCACCCGGGCCGCGGAGAGCGGGATCACGTCGTACCAGTCACCGCCGACGTCGGCTCCCTGCTTGGCCGACTGGTAGCGCGCCGCCGCCGTCACCTCGGGCAGCTTGGGCAGTGCCTGCGGCAGCAGGCTGCGCTGGAGAGTGCGAGCCCGGGTCGTCGCCTCGTCATAGAGCCCGGCCCGCTCCAAAGCCTGCGCGATCAGTCCGCTGAGCGCGGTCAGCAGCGTTCGTTCGTCATCGTCCAGCACCCGCGGTCGGCCGAAGCAGAGCACCGCCGCGCCGATCCCGCGCCCCGATACCGCCAGCGGCAGAAAGGCCCACGCCTGCTTGCCGCCCTCCCGGATCAGGATCTCGTTCCCCGGGTAACACTTCAGGAACTCCTCCGGGGAGGAGATGCAGAGGGGGGTGCGGGTGAGCAGGGCGTCCCCCACCGGGTTCGTGGTGTCCCGCACTGTCCACTGCCCGTCCAGCAGCCGGGTGAAGTGCTCCGAGTATCCCCGAGAGCCGACCACGGTCAGCCGGTCGCCGACCACGCCGAGCATGATGAGTCCGGTGGCTCCGAGGGGTGCCATCACGCCGTCGGCCACCGCCGTCATCACATCCTGGGCCGTGACAGCCTCGGCCAGCTCCCGCGTAATCCGCTGCACCAGGGCCGCCCGCTCCGCCGCCGCCCGCTCCGCCGCCGCCCGCTCCGCCTCCCGCAGATGCCGCTCGGTGGTGTCGGTGATGTAGAGCGTGAGGCCTTCCGGCACCGGCACCAGCCGCAGGTGGTACCAGGACGTCCCGTCCAGCCCCGGTACGTCGAATCCGGCCGGCTGGCCCTCGGCCACCGTGGCCCGGCACCGTTGCTCCAGCCCCGGTACGGCACGTACCGCAGGAATGTTCCAGAGCAGGGCTCCGGCCACATCTCCTGCGGCGCCGAGGAGCCGCTCGGCGGCCTGATTGAGAAATCCGATGCGCCAGTCCGTGTCCAGGGAGACGAAGCCGTCACTCATGTGTCGCAGGGCCCACCCCACCGACTCGGCGGCGGCATGCGTTTCGCTGCTGTCCCGGAGGGTGCCGATCACCTTCACCGGCGTCCCCTCTTCGTCCGTGATCGTGCGGGCACGGGCCTCGATCCAGAGGTATGTGCCGTCCTGGCGCCGGATCCGGTACTCGTTCTGGAAGCCGCCGCGCATCTGGATGCCCGTGTCGAAGCCGGCTACCGCCCCAGGCAGGTCGTCCGGGTGGATCAGCTCTGCCCACGCCTCGATACCGCCGCTCATCACCTCCGGATCGATGCCGGCCAGCACCTCCTCGACGGGCAGGTCGGAGGTCAGCTCACCGGTGCACAGGTCCCAGGTGTACGTGATGGAGGGCACCCGTTCCGCGTCCCACGGGGCGGCGGCCTCCCGCGGTCCTGGCCCGTTCTCCAGGGCGCGCAGCAGGGTGGGGGACGGATTGAGGATTGCGGACGACCTGAGCCTCCCGGACATCCATGCCGCCACCTCGTTCAGAAACGCGCGCTCCACCGCGCCGGGCTCGGCGCCCGGGGTGAAGAGGACGGAGAGCGCGCCGCGCCGCCAGCTACCGCTCGGAATGGGGACGGCCAGGTGACCGATGCCGGCGGGGAGTCGGGAAGGCCACAGGGCCGCGGGGTCCCGGCCCGGCACCGGGTCAGGCGGGGCCAGGTCGGGCTGCCAGGTGATGGTGTCGTTGCGGGCGGCCCTGCTGGGCGGCGCCGTGCCCCGTACCGGGATGATCAGCCAGGGCCGGGTCATCGACTCCGGCAGGCCGCTGTCGGCGACCAGGTACAGGATGCCGCTCATGCCACCGCCCGGGAGATGCACCATGCCGCCCAGGCCGTGCACCTCGGCTACCGCCTGCTGAAGCGCGGTCAGCAGCACCTCGACATCGCGCTGGTCCTCGTCCACGGCGTCGAGCAGCTGCAGCCGCATGCGGTGTCGCTCCAAGGGCCGCACGGTCTGTATGGTCCGCAGGCCCTGCGGTTGGTGCAGCGGATGGGGGACGTGGGGCATGGACGGGCCGGTGTTGCCTGCTTCGCCGTCTCTGGTATTCACCACTGAGGACTGTCGCCTCCGCTCACCGCTTGGGTACCCGCTGGGCCGCATGTGATCGGATGTGGACCTGTAGCGATCTACATCCAGCAGTCCATCCTAATCGGAATAACTTAGGCGATTTCATCCATCTTGGGGACCTTTCACATCCAATCAACCGTATGTAGCGTTGACTCACCCTTCGTTACCACTGAGGCCTTTCCGTCGACTCAGTACGGCCGCGTTACCGGTAGTTCGTTGAACCTGGCAGTGGAGATCAAGGCCGTGCCCCGTAGTGACCGCGTTGATCAGGGCTTGGAGCGGCACGCACGTGGCACGGCGCCTGAAACGGCGAAGGACCAGCCTGGGAGGGAAACCCTCCTGAGCCGGCCCTTTCTTCTGTGCCCCGGCAGGATTCCAACCTGCGACACCCGCTCCAGGAGCTCCATCCGCGGTGCCGCCCGGCCCTGCTCGGCGGGCTCTGGAGAGCCTTCTCGACTCCGAGGTTCCAGCGGAGGAGGAGGGCCTTGCTGTGATGCAAGGTGAGGGCGTCGAACTACGACGACAACTCGCGGCTGGCGGTCGGCCACACCACCACGGGAAGCGCGCGGGCCCTGCTGCTGACCGCGCTCTGTCTATTTCCACCGGAGGCCCCGGCTTTTGCGTGGGGTTGTTCTGACTTGACGCTGGGTCAGTGCATGTGGTGCTCAGAGGAAAGCAAGCGCCGCGCCACGGACTCGTTGAGTCGGTCGACGCAGGCCGCGAGGCCTTCGAGGTCTTCGCGGGACCAGTCCGACAGAGCCGCCGCCAACAGCCGTGAGCGGTGCGCGGCGGCTTGGGCGAGATGTCGGCGTCCTGCTTCGCTCAACTGCACCCTGCGTATCCGCCGATCCACGGGGTCCTGGACGCGAACCACGAGGTCGTCCGCGGCAAGCCGGTCCACTACGCGTACGGCGCGGGCGCGATCGGTCAGCAGCAGGGCGGCAACGTCGGACAGGGTCGGTGGGGGTGGCGAGCTGGCTTCGATGAACCGCAGCACGCGGTAGCCGGTCGCGGTGACCCCTGCTGGCAGTCCGTCCAGGAAGCGCTCCCGAACCAAGGGACCGTACAACCCGAACCGCCCGTGCCGCAGCTCCTGCAGCGCGGCATCTAGTCCGCGCACCGTATCCGCTCGCTCGTCCACCCCGCCAGCCTGCAGTCCGGCGCCGCGCGCCGCAATCCGTCCAAGGCCGCGGATAGTTGTCCGGGTTCTGCCTCCGGTCGTTTCCCGGTAGCGCCGATTGTCGCGATGTTCATGGCTTGCCGGTGTCGGACGGCGACAGGTGGGTGGGACGTTGCCTGCATGACGACGACATCAACAGGAAGTGGAAGAGGCGCCGGCATGGCGGCAGGTGAGTCCGGTGCGGGGATCGCGACCACCGGACCGGGGACGGATCAAGGCGTGAGCCGACGGAGGCTGCTCAGCGCGGCAGGTGCCGCAGCCGCCGGGGTAGGGGCTTTGGCGGCGGCGCAACCGGCTGCCGCCTCACCGGTGTTGTGGGTCCGCCCCGAGGGATCCGGTATGCCGCCGGTGAGCGGCCTCCACCTGCAGTTCGGTGCGGATGCCTCCCGTGAGGTCGTGGTGTCCTGGCAGACGCCGGTGCCGGTGCAGCGGCCACGCGTCCTGCTCGGCACGCCGGCCGGCGGCCTGGGCAACCACATCGCGGCTCAGACCTCGTACTACAAGGACGCGAAGTCCGGGCAAACGATCTACGCACACCACGCCAGGCTGAGTCGGCTGCGACCCGGCACCGAGTACGTGTACGCCGCCGTACACGACGGGGCGACGCCCGAACCGGGGTCGTTCCGGACAGGACCGAGCGGCAGGGCTCCGTTCACGTTCACCAGCTTCGGCGACCAGGGCACGCCGACGGTGGGCAAGCTGGACGGTCCCCTGCCGCCGAAGATCACCGCGAAGCTCACCTATCTCAACGACAATCTCGGCTCGCCCTACGCGGGCGATGTGACCACCGCTGTGGAAGGCGTCGCGCCGCTGTTCCACCTCATCAACGGCGACCTGTGCTACGCCAACCTGGCCGTCGACCGCATCCGTACATGGTCGGACTGGTTCGGCATGACGAGCCGGTCCGCCCGGTTCCGGCCGTGGATGCCGGCGGCCGGCAACCACGAGAACGAGCTGGGCAACGGGCCGATCGGATTCGCCGCCTATCAGACGTACTTCGCGCTGCCCGGCAACGACGGCGATCCGGAGACGAGCGGGCTGTGGTACTCGTTCACCGTCGGGTCCGTGCGGGTGGTCAGCCTGGCCAACGACGACGTTGCCTATCAGGACGGCGGCAATTCCTACATCCGGGGCTACTCCGGAGGCGCCCAGCGGCGGTGGCTGGAGGCGGAACTCGCACGCACCCGGGCGGACAGGGGCATCGATTGGATCGTCGTCGTCATGCACCAGGTCGTCATCTCCACGGCTGACCACCCGGGCAATGGCGCCGACCTCGGCATCCGTCAGGAATGGCTGCCGTTGTTCGATCAGTACGGTGTTGATGTGGTCGTCTGCGGTCACGAACACCACTACGAGCGATCACATCCGATCCGCGGCCACCAGTCCAACGACACGATGACACCTGATCCGGCGGCAACCCGCACCGACCTCGTCGACACCACCGCAGGAACCGTCCACATGGTCATCGGCGGAGGCGGCACCTCTATCCCGTCCATGGACGTGCTGTTCGACACCCCCCAGTGCAACGTCATCACCGGCGTCGGCCCTGTTGGAGCGGGCGGCAGGAAGACTCCCGTCTATGTGTCGGAACCGGCACCGTGGTCGGCGGTCCGCGACCGCGTCAACCCCTACGGCTTCGTCGCCTTCTCCGTCGACCCGGGCACCCGTGCCGGCGGACCCACGACGATGTCGGTGACCTATTACGCCGTCACCGGCCCGTATGGCCAGACCGAGCCCGTCGACACCTTCACGCTGCGCCGCACCCGCAACGACGGCCCAAACCCGCGCTGATCCAGCCCCTCACTCCCCCGTGGTCGTTGGCTTGCCCTCCGCCCCCGCGAGTCCGTGCTGCCATGTGCCACGCCCGCTGGGCGTCCCGCAGGAGCCTGGGGGCGTCAACAGCGCGACCCCGTTCGTGATCAAAGGCTTCGACACCCCTCCCTGCTCAGGGCCGAGGCCGCTGCCTGTTGTTTCCTGCCCCCTTTCCTGATCTTCACGTGCCGGAGCCACGGGAGTCGTAGCGGTTGTTTGGGATGGATCGCGCACACGGCCGCACGTCGTTGCCCCCACCGGCCATCATCGCGCCCCAGCTGTGAGGAAGCCATGGACCACAATGCCCTGGGCAAACCCGCCCGAGGTGTCGCCCGCGTGCGCGCGGGCCTCGGCCTCGCTGCCGTACTCGCCGTCGCCGTTCCCTCCCTGATGCCGACCACGGCGGAGGCCGACCCCGCGATCCCCGCGGCGACCACACAGTGGTCGACCGAGACCCTCGCACCCGGCGTAGAGGTGCGTACCGGAACCTTCCGGCACCCCGACGTCACGCACACCTGGACGGTCGCCGTTCAGTCACCGGGCGTCAGCCGGCTGACCGGTGCCGCGACCTGGTCCGAGGTCAACACCCGGAGCTGGGCCGATACCACGGCAGGGAAGCTGCGCGGAGCGGGTTTCGATCCGCGTGTAGAGAGCGTCCGGTGGCCCGGCTACTCCGACACCCCGCACGGGGTGATGGGGCTTCGGGTACGGGTCGGCTCCTTCTCCACCCAGGCCGCGGCCCAGTCCGCGGCGGCGGCGATCACCTCTGCAGGGTTCCACACCTCCGTCGCCTGGACCGGCTACGACATCCAGCAGCCTGCCGACCGGGAAAACGTGCATGTCGCGGTGATCGACCCCCGCGTCTTCAACGGCACCGTCGAGGGTACCCACGACGGCAATGTCGCACAGCGGAAGACCACCTCGTCGGTCGCCGCACGGCTCAACTCGCTGGTTGCCGTCAACGGTGGCTTCTTCGTGACCTCGGACGCCGACGGCGTCCAGGGCACCATGTCCGGTCTGGGCGCCTACAACGGCCAGTTGGGGTCGATGGCGGCCGGCTCGCGCGCTGCGCTGATCCTCGCTGACGGTGGCCGTCACATCCGTGTGGCTGATCTGACCACCACCGTCACCGCCCGGGCCGGAAACTCCTCGTACCAGATCCAGGGCATCAACCGGGTGCCGGGACTGGTGCGCGACTGCGGCCGTTCCGGCGCCTCACCCAGTGACCTGCCCTGGCAGGACGTCACCTGCCGACTGACCGACGACCTGGTCCAGTTCACCCCTGAGTTCGGTGCCGACTTGCCCACCGGGCCCGGTGTCCAGGCGGTGCTCAACGCGTCCGGCCGGGTGGTCTCGGTCGGTGCGCGCGGCGGGCGGGTACCAGCGGACGGGCGCATCCTGCAAGGCATCGGCGGTGCTGCCGACTGGCTGACCGCGAACGCCGAGCCCGGCAGTCGCATCCGTGTCGACGAGGTCATCCGTGACACCAGCGGCCGGCGCGTCGAACTCGACGGTGACGACTCCATCGTGAGTGCCGCCCCCACCCTCGTAAAGGACGGCCACATCGACATCGACGCGACCGCCGAGGGCGTGGTCGACCCACGAGACCTGTCCTTCGGATACGCCTGGGCCAGCGCCCGTCAGCCGCGCACCATGGCGGGTGTCGACGGGAAGGGCCGGCTGATCCTGGCCACGGTCGACGGGCGCCGGACCGGTGGCAGCGAGGGCTTCACCCTCTACGAGGCGGCCGAGTTCATGCGCTCGCTCGGTGCCGTGCAAGCGTTGAACCTCGATGGCGGCGGCTCCACCGCGATGGCCGTGCACGGCGCCCTCATCAACAACCCCTCGGACGCGACCGGTGAACGCGCGGTCGGGGACACAGTGCAGGTGCTTCCGCCGCACGCCAACTGACAAGGGCCACCACCTGTCTCCGTACCGCGCTCCGTTATCGCCGGGGCGCGGTACGGCTGTCCCGCGCTCCTGCACCTTCCGGGAGCAGCGGCAGGCTGCCGCGCTGGACCGACTGGTGGGACGAGGCAGACGTCGCACCCATGTTCTCCGATCCGATGGTGCGGCAGACAGTCATTGAGGAACAGCCCACCCTGCCACTGTCCTACTACGACCAGCACATCCCGGTGCCCGACGCCTGGGACGACCACCCATGTTCCTACCAGGAGGGCTCAGCCTGCCGCAGGGCCGATGAGTGATGTCCCGGTGTGCCCATCTCGTGGCGGTGTGAGGGCGAGTACCCCGGTGCCGCGTGTACGGGTTTCTGCGGTGAGGTCGCGCGGGCTGATGCTGAGTGCAGCGGCGATCTCAGGGGCCATGCCGTAGGTGGCCAGGCTCCACTCCTCTTCGTCTTCGTCGCTTTCAGTCGCCGCGTCCCAAGTGGGCGACAGCCCCAGTTGCTCACGTCGGGCCCGCTCAAACGGAAGTGGTTCACCCAAGGTCAGGTAATGATCCTCCCCCTCTCCGGTCTCGCAATAACGCCGCACAACGCTGCCCCGCTCAGCGATGAGCCAGGCCGAGCCGTCGCCCTGCGCACCGTAGTAGTAAGCCTGCGCCTGCCCGTAGCGCGCGCTGAGCTCTACGCACATACGCAGAACTTCGTCGCTGCGCCCGCCGTCGCACGGGTTGCACCAGCGACCGATGACCAGGGTCCACCCATCGAGTTCGGGGCTCACGTACACCCGGGGGCGCCCCTGAGGCTCCTTGCTGAATCCCCGATGGCTGTCCGCGTCGATCACCTCTTCGGCGACCTCGAATGTCACAAGGCTGGGCTGAGTCAGCCCCAGGGACGCAATGACCCCTGCCTGGTCCCCCGTCGGTACCGCCAACCAATGAAGCCAGCACGTCGTCAGGGGTCTGGGCCGGTCTGCCGCTGAGGTGTACACGAGCCCACGATGCCATGCCGAGGCTCGGTGACTGAGCTGAGGTCAAAGCCGCCGCCCGCCGGCAGGTCGCCGCCGCTTCGGAGCCTCCGACGTGATGCACAAGCCCGTGTTCAGCACTACGGTCTGCGCGGGAACACCCTTGGGGGCTCCGTGCACATCAGACAGGCGGCGTTCGCCGTCGTCTCCCTCTGCGCGCTCGCCATCGCCGGCTGCGGTTCGGGCGCGAGCGACAACTCCGGTGGGGCAACTGCCCTACCGCAAGCGGGTGTGTGCAGCCTGCCGCACACGCTCGTGGGTGAGGACTACGCTCACTGAGGTCGCCAAGGTCGCTTCGTAGAGGGCGCCGAGCAGGTCAACAAGAACGCTCCGCCCAGCCGACTCAGGTTCGACCGAGTGTGCACAGTTCGTGCCCCGCTTGTGACGGTGGCAAGTGTCGGTCTTCACAAGGGTGTTGACCTGGAAACCTTCCTCCGTCACCCGTGACGCTCCAGACGCACGGCGCGCTGGAGAGAGTGACCCCAGGCGGGGTCGCGGCGCCCGCACCTCTATGGGGGAGGTCTGCGGGCGCCGACATTCAGTGGCGGACGTCGGCGCCCGGGTCGCGTCAGGGCTGCGGTCTGCGCCCTCAGGCGACGGGCAGTCCCGTGATGGCGCTGATCATGTCTGCGGTGCGGGCGGCGGCGGCCTGGGGTTCCCGGCGCTCGAGAAGGACCGATTCCAGCAGTGCGTGCAGTTGCGCGGAGACGCGCGCGTACGGTGGTGTGGAGGGGCGCACGACGGCCTGCTGCAGCATGGTGCCCGTGGTTCGCACGAACGGTGACCGCTGGGCGGCCTCTTGGAGTGCGGTGCGGCGTGGCGCCAACTGCCAGGTGTCCTTGGACATGCGGGTCAGCGCCTCGGTGGAGGTGACGGTGCGCAGCAGGCGCATGCTCTGCTTGGGGGAGGCAGCCTGCCGGAAGATGCCGTAGACCATGCCGCCGGCGAGGGTGGCGGCGTGGCCGCGGGGGCCGGCGGGCATGGCGATGAATCCGAACTGGTCGAGCAGATGCTCGGTGGTGAGCGAGGCTGCGGCTGCCAGGGCCGGGGCGTCGTAGCTGCCTCCTATGGCCATGCTGGCCTGGCCTCGGGCGAGTTGGCGTATGGGCACATGGCGTTGGTAGCGCACCGACTCGGCGGGGACGACGCCGGCGTGGAGGAGTTCTCGAAGGAACGTCAGGCACTCCGTGGCCGCGGCTGTGTCGAGGGTGACGGCGTCGCGGCCGAGAACTCCTGCGCCGTTGGAGGCGAGCAGTGAGAGCAGGCAGTATGTGGCCGTTTCGCCGGCGAGGGAGCCACCGGGCAGTGTCAGTGGTATGGCAGTGCCGCGCTGGGCCAGGGCACGGCCGAGTGTGGCCAGTTCGTCCCAGGTCCGCGGTGGTTGGTGTCCGACGGCGGCGAGGTCGGAGCGCCGGTACCAGATGCCGGCGACGTCTGCTTCCGCCTGGACCGCTACGGGGCGGCCGTCGAATTTGTTGGCGGAGCGGAACGGCTCGACGAAGTCTTGTTCGTACTCGTCGTGGACCCAGCCGGCGTCGAGTTCCTCCAGCGGGGTGAGGAAGTCGGAGGCCGCGAACTCGTGCACCCATACGGAGTCCATGATCGCCAGGTCGGGGGCCCGGCCCTCGGCGACCGCGCGTACGAGCACTTGGCGCAGGTCCGACAGCCCCACCTGGACGACGTCGAGGGAGAGCTCCGGCGGCGCCGCTGCGCGCACGGTGGCTTCCCAGGAGCCCTCCGGGACAATGACCTTAAGGGTGCTTGCGGGGGTGTTGGGGGGTATCCAGCCGGGGTTGACGAAGGAACCGTGGCGACGTTGGCGCAGCACGATCCCTTCGTCGGCCATCTCCGTCAGGGCGCGGTTCACCGGGGTGCGGCTGATGTGGTGGATGGCGCAGAGTTCCTGCTCCGTGGGCAGCCGGTCACCGGGGCCGTACCGGCCGTCGATGATCTCCTGGATCAGCAGATTCTTCAGCTGAATGTAGACCGGCAGCGGCTGCTTGGGGTCGATCACCGTCACCCGTTCCTCGTTTTCATATGCGCCACCCGTTGTGCCCGCCACCGGTTATACCAAAGTGGAGGATTCCGAATACAGCAGCGGGCCAGGCGAACCAGTGGCGGGCCAGCCATTGTCCGCTGTCGGCGTGGTAGGTCTCCGGTAGCAGGCCGTCGGCGCCCGCGACCTGGCCGATGCGTTGCAGCACCGCCCTGGCGCGGGCGGTGTCCGTCATGGTCCGTGCGACGGCGAGTTCTTGTGCGTCGCCCAGTGTCCACGTCCCCGGAGTGTGTGCCGATCCCAGTCCCCCGTAGTGTCCGGCGACGTGGCCGGCGTTGTGCGGGGAGAACGCGAACCGCATGGTGGCGGTCCATTGCTTGTCGTCGGGCGCACAGAAACCCCAGGCGGGGGCCAGAGCCGTGGGAAGGTCGTTGGCGTCGTGGTAGAGCCGATGGCGGCCGCTGCCGTCGGTCTCGTAGGCCCACTGTGGACCGAACGGCCCCTCGCAAGTGAAGGCCCGGGTGATGGCGCCTGGCAGGTCCTGCGCGGTCTGCGCCAGCCGCAGCGTGTCGAGCCCCAACTCGGCAGAGAAGGGGGCCAGTTGCGAGGCCGTGTGCCAGTACAGGATCTGCGTGGACAGGGTGAAGGGCAGTTCGCTGGGGTCATCGGCGGGGTTCTCCGCTCCCGCCAGCAGACCGTCGTGGCCGTCTCGGGGCAGGCCCTGCCAGACCTCGGCGATCAGCTCGCCCCACTGTTGGGCCGCATCAGTGCCGCCGTTGCCCGGCCCGGTGGGCCACTGGCCCGTGACGCGCCGGTAGTCGGCGAGTTCGAGGAGGGGGTAGAGCTGTTGATCGGCCTGGACCGCCAGGTCCTTGGGCCGGCCGTCGGGCAGGTGGCTGCGCATCCAGGGTGCGCCCGGCGTGCGTCCCCTACCCCACAGCCACCGCAGATGGGCGGCCACCACATCCGTGACGCCGTGGTCGTCGGGCGCCGCGCACAGCAGGAGCAGCGCCTGGTAGTAGGCGTCGCGGGTCCAGCTCAGGGGGAGCAGCCTGTGGTCGGTGAGGATGGTGCGCTCCCCCTCGCCGACGTCGAGTGCGGTGCAGCCCAGTACATAGCGCACGGCTCCGGCCGCGATGTGCTCGAGGGTCCCGGGGGCATCGGTCTGGTTGATGCGAGGTGCGGCGGCGGTGGTGCGGAGATGATCGCCCGGCCACGGGGGCGGTGCCAGCGACACCGTGACTGTGATCTCGAGAGGTTTGCCGTCACCCGCGGTGATCGCCCACTGCGCGGCACCGTCGGCGTCGGGCATCCAGCGGCCGGCCGTCGCGTGCACCGCCACGCGGGCCGAGGTGGCCAGCACCGGTGCGCTGACGGTGAGTTCGCCGGGCGACACCTCCACGTCGCTGTCTACGGCGAGGGGCGCGGGCGGATTGACTTCCGTGATCTCTGCCAGCGCGCTGCGGTCCAGTCGGCCGCCGAACCGCAGCACCGCACGCACATCGGGGGTGGCCTCGATCACGTACCGCTGGACGAGTGCCGCTTGGTGGGGCAGGGCCCATGCCGTCGCCGAGCAGCTCCATCCGCGTCCGGTACGGCGCCAGACGGGCCGGCCTTCGCTGTCCAGGTCTGCGCGGCGCTCGGGCACCTGCTCGTCGGGCAGGTCCAGATGCAAGAACGCGAACCGCTCCTCGGTGAGCTGCTCCCGGTAGCGGCGCGCGGCCGCCGGGTCGCCGCGCTGTTCCTCGTCGAAGGGCGGCGCGGCCAACATCTCGACGAAGCCGTGAACCGGGTGCGGGGCGCCGAGGGACAGCCATGATCCGTCGCCGCCGAAGGAGCCGACGACAAGACCGTTGCCGAGGTCGAGGGGTTTGGGCAGGCCGGCGCTGAGCGCGCCCGCCGCCGTGGTCCGGGTCTGCGCGTTCATTTGTCACCCGCCGTCACGACACCGAGCCGGTTCACGGCGTCGGGACGGTACAGATCGGCCTGCCGCATGCCCAGCGCCGGCTCCTGGTCGCGTTCCCGGGTGATCAGGTCGAGGTCGAGCCGGGCGCGCAGCGCGGTCTCCTCCGCACCCGCCGAGGCCAGTACCTTCCCCGCGGGGTCGACGATCAGGGAGTGGCCGGTGAAGCCGTTGCCGGTGAGGTTGCAGGCGACGGCGAACATCTGGTTGTCCTGGGCGCGGGCCCTGGTACGCAGGGTGAGCAGGTATTCGTAGCCGATGGGCACGGCCGAGGGTATGACGAGCGTCTGGGTGCCGGCCAGGGCCAGGGTGGTGGCCAGTTCGGGGAAGGCGTGCTCGAAGCAGATGAGCGGCCCGATCCGGGCGGCCGGCGTGTCCACGGTGAGCAGGGCTTCTCCGGCGCTGAACCGGGTGAGCTCGGCGGGATAGAGGTGGGTCTTGCGGAACGGGTACACCGACCCATCGGGCAGGACGACGGCGGCGGTGTCGTAGAGGGCGTCGCCGTCGCGTTCGAGGATGCCCAGGACGATGGTTGTGCCGAGTTGTGCGGCCTCCTTCGCGACAGCGGACACGGTGGGCCCGTCGAGGGGTTCGGCGAGGTCCGCGCCGCGTTCGTCGAACATGTCCAGGTCGTAACCGGTGGTGACCAGTTCGGGTGTCACGACCAGGTCGCTGCCTGGGCCGTGTGCCCGCACGGCGGCGAGGAGGCGTTCCACGTTGCCCGCTACATTGCCCGGTTCGGCCGCCAGCTGCAGGGCGACGACATCCAGCACACTCATCCTTTGACTCCTCCGGCGAACAGCCCGCGTACGTAGAACCTGTTGAGGGCGATGAACAGCAGCAGCGGCGGCAGGACGACCATGATCGAGCCGGCCGACACCAGGTTCTCCTGCGCCAGATGCGGCGACTGGAGATTCGCCAGACCGACCGTGAGGGGCTGATGGTCACGGTCGAGCAGCGTGAGGCCGAGCAGGAGGTCGTTCCACACGAAGACGAAATCGATGATCGCGAACGACACGAGTCCCGGCAGGGCCAACGGCAGCACCACATATCTGAGTTGACCCAGGTGGGAGGCTCCGTCGAGCCGGGCCGCCTCGAGGAGTTCCTCCGGCACGTCCGCGAAGAACGCGGACATCATGAAGACCGCCCAGCCTGCTCCGAAGGCGGTGTGGACCAGGATGATGCCGAGGTACTGCGCGTTGCCCTGTGCCAGTCCCAGCAGGCGCAGCCACGGCAGCAGCGGGATCAGGATGATCTGGACCGGCACGATCATGGTCGTCAGCAGCAGGAAGTACGTCAGCCGCTTGAAGCGGAACTCCAGCCGGGCGAAGGCGTACGAGGCGAGCGCGCCGAGCAGGAGCGACACCGCCACCGATCCGAGCGTGATGACGAAGCTGGGCACGACGTAGGACGCCAGTCCCTGACTCCACGCATCCCGGTAGTTGGCGAACGTCAGCTGCGACAGGCCGCCGTGCCACCAGCCGTTGCGGGTCTGGCCGATCGGCAGCACCGAGATCGCGAGCGCGGTGACCATCGGCACCATCCACACCAGGCTGGCGGCCGTCAGCGAGCCGTAGAGCGCGGTGACGGTGAGCCGGTTCCTCCTCACCGTGACTCCTTCCTGGGGAGCATGGACTTCAGATAGGGGAAGCCGAGCAGGATCAGCACGGCGGACATCAGCACGGCGACGGCGGCGGCCTGTCCTGCCTGCGGCGAGGTGAGGAAGGCGAACGCCTCCTGCCAGGGCAGCAGCCCGAGGACCGTGGAGTCCGTGCCGGGGCCGCCCGAGGTCATCACGTAGACGATGTCGAACGTCCGCAGCGCGAAGATCACGCTGACCACGAAGACGATCCGCATGGGCTGCCGCAGGTGCGGCACGATGACATGGCGTACCACCTGCAGCGGCCCGCAGCCGTCGACGCGCGCGGAGTCGACGAGTTCCTGGGGCAACGAGGCCAGCCCCGCGCTGAAGGTGATGACGCCGTAACCGGCGAACGCCCAGGCCGCTGCGATGATCACGAAGACGTTGACCAGGCGGAGGTCGTAGAAGCCCAGATTCAGCGTGCCGGGGTCGGCGAGCCATTGGCCGGTCGTCTTCAGGTGCAGCGGGCCGACATCGAGCGTCCCCTGCATGTGCAGGGCCTTGAGGACCGCGTTGAGCACCCCGATGTGCGCGTCCGGGTTGTAGACGAAGGACCAGATGACGCCTGCCGCTGCCAGGGAGATCGTCATGGGCAGCACGAACACCGTGCGGAACACGACGGACCAGCGCCGCGCGTGCCAGATGGCCACCGCCATCACCAGGGAGATCCCCACCACCAGCAGCGGGAAGAGGACGAGCCACAGCAGCGAGTTGGCGCCGGCGTGCCAGAAGTCCGGATCGCTCAGCGTGCGGCGGTAGTTGGCCAGACCTGCGAACTGCCAGGTGGAGCGGTCGAACAGGTTCCACGGCCGCAGCAGGCCCCAGGTGAAGAAGCTGCTCAGCACGCTCTGCACAACCGGCCAGAGATAGAACAGGGCGAAGACGGCCATCAGCGGGGTCACAAACGCGTAGCCCGTGCGGCCGCCCCTCTTTCCCGCCCTGCGGGTGCCGCCCGGGGCAGTGGGTGTGCGGCCGCCGCCGCGGCGGTCACCGAAGGATCCGGGACCGCTCGCGAGCGGGGGCTTGTTGAGGGAAGTGGTCATCGCCGTCTCACTGGTGGGAGCGGGTGTCGATCTGCTTCATCTTCGAGATGAAGGCGTCCACGTCGCTGTCACGGACGAACTGCGAGAGCGCCTGCTCGTACTTGACCTGGATCTCCCCGCCGATCCAGTCGTCGAGGTCGTAACCCGCCCGCTGGGAGGGGTTCTTGGGCCACAGGGCGGCCGCGTTGCGGTCATTGACGTTGGGATACGCACTGGCCGGGACCTTGGCGTTCGGGGCGACGTACCCACCGATCTTCGCCCAGATCTCCTGGGCCTGAGGCGATGCGAGGTACTCCAGCAGCGCACGGGTGGCCGCCGGGTGCTTGGACGCCTTCGCGCCCATGAACAGGTCACCGCTCACGAACTGCGGCGCAGGGGCGCTGCCGTACGCAGGCATCTCGAAGAAGGACAGGTCCTTGCCCGGCACCAGGTTCGTGCCGCACTCCTGAGGGTCGACCAGGTTGATGAAGGCGCCCTGGTTCTCGAAGAGGAACTTGCCCGCGACCCGCCCGCAGGTGGCGTCCGTGAAACTGCTTGACAACGATGTCGAAGGGAAATACGAGCGGATCATGTTCGCGAAGACCCGGAAGGACTTGACGATCCGCGGATCGTCCCAGCCGATCTTGCCGCGGGCCAGATCGTTGAACGCGGTCGCCCCCGCCACCCGCAGAAGAATCGAATCGGTCCACTGGGTGAGCGGCCACTGGTCCTTGCCGCCCACCGCGAACGGTGTGACCCCCTTGGCCTTGGCCGCATTCAGCACCGAGGTGAACTGCGCCCACGTGTGCGGTACCGACAGGCCGAGCTTGGCCATCTGCTTGGGGTTGTACCAGATCAGGGCGTTGACGTTGCCCTTGAACAGGACGGCGTCAGTGTGTCCGTCCAAGCCCTGAGCCATGTCCCGCACCGACGGGGTGTACTCGCCGCCGGAGACCCACTTGTCCCAGGACGAGTCGAGATTCATCAGCAGCCCCTGCTGGGAGAACGTCCTGACAAGTCCGGGCAGCGCCACCGACACGTCCGGCGGCGAGCCCTGGGCGAACTGCTGGGTCAGCAGCGCCTGACCCTGCTCGAACGGAACTGTCTCGATCTGCACCTTGACCGACGGGTGCTTGGCCTCGAATCCCTTGATGACCTGCTTGAAGGCATCACCTTCACTGCCGGTCCAGTTGCTCAGCACCCGCAGCTTGCCCTCGATCTTGCCGCCGCTGCTCGGCGCACTGCCGCCCGATCCGGCGCATGCCGCCACTGTGCTCAGGAGCAGCGCCGTCGCCACCCCCGTCGTGACTCGCGCGTGCCTGCGGGTCATGAGTCTCACGATCTTGCCTCCGAGTCTTGGTGATCAGCGGGTGCCACCGTGCATCCATTTGTCATTGCTCAATGACTAATGTGTGCGGAGATTTTGAGGTCACGTCTTCACACCTGTCAAGACCCAAATTCCAGCTAAGGGGATACGCGCAGAAATGCCCTAATTGCGCCACTTCTCTGGCGGGGCGGCCGCTGATGACCAACGGCCGCGAGCACCGGCCCCCAAGGCCGCCCGGGCCGCCGAAGCGCGACGAACTGCAGGCCCGGCACCCCCAGCGCAGCCTCAGCACACCCCCAGCGCACCGGCAGCAACGACGGCGACCATCGGCTCCATGGGCGGTGGGCCCACCTGATCTCGGTTGCCGCCATGAGGCCGACGGCGGGTGCGGCCGGCCGCCCTCAACAAGCGCGGGGCGACAGCTTCCACGCGGACTGACGCAGCACCGGCCCGATCCGGCACGCCGAAACCTGCTGAGCGCCCGACCGCGGCGTCACCGGCCCGGACGACGGCACAGAGTTCCGAGCGGCGTCATGGCGGCCCAGAGCCTCGGCAGGCATTCACCTCATGCTCCGGACTGCGACCGAAAATCGAGAAAGCAATTCCGCAGGTAGTTGGACTTTCAGCGCGGGACCCCGGCCGACTGTCCGAATCCCGTCGGGAAAACGGGCAGCGAACGGGCACACGTCGGTCGCCGAGCGGGCAACAATCTTCCGCGCTGCGGAGCCCTCCACGGCATCATCCAGGGCCTGCGCACTCCAGAAAACGGGCACATTCGGTCGTGAACTGCTCTACGACGAACCTGGTCAGTATGGGCAATCCCCTTGTAGAAATTTGGCCATCGAAGTCCGAACGGGCCGGGCTCCGGGAAACAGCCGGCGCGGGCGCAACGCGCAGAGCCGTGAAATGGAGGTGTCGCCGTGGACGCCGATGAACGAAGACGCGGAATTCTGGAAACGGCACGCCGTTCCGGATCCGTGGACGTCGGAACTCTCGCTGCCGACCTCGGGGTCTCCAAGGAAACCGTGAGGCGCGATCTGAACCTATTGGAGAGGCACGGGCTGGTCCGGCGTATTCACGGCGGTGCCCATCCCGTGGAGAGCGCGGGCTTCGAGACCACGCTCGCCTTCCGTACCACCGTGCACGTCCCCGAGAAATCCCGGATCGCGGTCGCTGCGGCCGAACTGCTCGGGGATGCCGAGACCGTCTTCATCGACGAGGGCTACACCCCGCAGCTCATCGCCGCCGCACTCCCCCGCGACCGGCCACTGACCGTGGTCACCTCCTCGCTGGCCACCGCCGGGGACCTGGCTTCCGCCGAGAACATCACCGTGCTGCTGCTCGGCGGCCGGGTGCGCGGCGGGACCCTGGCCACGGTCGACCACTGGGCGACCCGCATGCTGTCCGGCTTCGTCATCGACCTGGCATACGTCGGCGCGAACGGCATCTCCCGTGAGCACGGACTCACCACCCCCGATCCCGCGGTCAGCGAGGTCAAGGCACAGGTCCTCAAGGCCGCCAGGCGCCGGGTCTTCTCCGGGGTCCATACGAAGTTCGGTGCCGCGAGCTTCTGCCGCTTCGCAGACGTCACGGAGTTCGAGGCGATCGTCACCGACGCCGGGCTGCCCGCCTCCGAAGCACACCGCTACTCGCTGCTGGGTCCCGAGGTCATCCGGGTCTGAGCCGCGGTTCATTTCCCTGTCCCACCCCCGCAGGTCCGGGGGCTTGGTTCCCCACGCCCTCGAAACTTCCCCCTGGAGTCACTCATGCGCACACGAAGAATGATCCATGTCCTCACCACGGCCACGGCCGCGGGCTCGCTGCTGGTCGCCTGTAGCGGGGCCGGCGGCTCATCAAGTTCTGGTGGCGGCGGCAAGTCCGTCAATGTGCTGATGGTCGGCAATCCGCAGATGGAGGACATCGCGAAGCTGACGAAGAGCACGTTCACGAAGGACACGGGCATCAAGGTGAACTTCACGATCCTTCCCGAGAACGAGCTGCGCGACAAGGTCACCCAGGACATCGCCACCCAGGCCGGCCAGTACGACGTCGCCACCATCGGCGCCTACGAGGTACCGATCTGGACCAAGAACGGCTGGCTGCACGAACTGGGCTCCTACGCCGACAAGGACACGAGCTTCGACAAGGCTGATCTGCTCAAGCCGATGGTGCAGTCGCTGTCCGGCTCCGACGGCAAGCTCTATGCCCTTCCGTTCTACGGCGAGTCGTCCTTCCTCATGTACAACAAGGACGTCATGAAGGCGAAGGGCATCACGGTGCCCGAGCACCCGACCTGGCAGCAGATCGCCGACATCGCGGCCAAGGTCGACGGCGCCGAGCCCGGTATGCGGGGCATCTGCCTGCGCGGTCTGGCCGGCTGGGGCGAACTCGGGGCGCCGCTGACGTCCGTGGTCAACACCTTCGGCGGCACCTGGTTCACCAAGGACTGGAAGGCCCAGGTCAACAGCCCGGCGTTCAAGAAGGCGACGAACTTCTACGTCGACCTGGTCAGGAAGCACGGGGAGGCGGGAGCGGCGCAGGCCGGCTTCACCGAGTGCCTGAACGCCATGAGCCAGAAGAAGGTCGCGATGTGGTACGACGCGACCAGCGCGGCCGGGTCGCTGGAGGACTCCAGCTCCAGCAAGATCGCCGGGCATGTGGGCTACGCCTACGCACCCACTGTCGAGACCAAGAGCAGTGGCTGGCTGTGGAGTTGGGCGTGGGCCATGCCCAAGACCACCAAGAACGCCGACGCCGCCTCGAAGTTCATGCTGTGGGCCTCCAGCAAGAAGTACGAGAAGCTGGTCGGTGAGAAGCTCGGCTGGGCGCGCGTCCCGGCCGGCAAGCGGGCCAGCACGTACGGGATCCCGCAGTACCAGAAGGCCGCTGGGGCGTTCGGTGACCTCACGCTGAAGTCCATCGAGGGAGCCGACCCGGCCAACCCGGGCGTCCAGCCCAGGCCGACCGTGGGCATCCAGTACGTGGCCATCCCCGAGTTCCAGGACCTGGGAACCAAGGTCACCCAGGAGATCTCCGCCACCATCGCCGGCAAGACCAGCGTGGACAAGGCCCTGAACGACGGCCAGAAGCTCGCCGAGGACGTCGCGAAGAACTACCAGTGACCGTCACCGCCCGGCCGGCCCCCGCGCCGGCCGGGCGCCGCTTCCCCACCCCCCGCCGGCACCGGCAGAGGAACCATCCATGACCACGCTCACCGCTCCCCCCGAGACAGCACCACCGCCCAGCCGACCGCGCACGTCCAACCGCGTCAGCAGATGGAAGCGCCGCATCCCGCTGCTGCCGGCGCTCGTCTTCACCATCGCCGTCACTCAACTGCCCTTCGTGGCCACGCTCGTGATCTCCACCTTCCAGTGGAACATCCTCAAGCCGGGCGACCGGCACTTCGTCGGCCTGTCCAACTTCGAGTTCGTCTTCACCGACGAGCGGCTGCGCAACGCGGTCCTCAACACCGTCGTCCTCACCGCATCCGTGGTCCTCATCAGCGTGGTCCTCGGCCTCGGTCTGGCGATGCTGCTCGACCGCCGGTTCGTCGGCCGCGGCCTGGCGCGGACCATGCTCATCGCACCGTTCCTCGTTATGCCGGTCGCGGCGGCGCTGCTGTGGAAGCACGCCATCTACAACCCCGACTACGGCCTGCTCAACGGCACCCTCAACGCCGTATACCGGCTCTTCGGCGCCTCCAACGGCCCCACAATCGACTGGGTTTCCTCTTACCCCATGCCCGCCGTCGTGGCCTCACTGGTCTGGCAGTGGACCCCGTTCATGATGCTGATCCTCCTGGCCGGTCTGCAGGCACAGCCCGGTGACGTCCTGGAGGCGGCGAAGGTCGACGGGGCGTCGGCCATGGCGACCTTCCGCCACATCACCCTGCCGCACCTGCGCCAGTACATCGAGCTGGGCGTCCTGCTCGGCACGATCTACGTCGTGCAGACCTTCGACGCCGTCTACACCATCACCCAGGGCGGCCCCGGCTCCCAGACGACCAACCTGCCCTACGAGATCTACCTGACCATGTTCCGCAAGTACGAGTACGGCCAGGCGGCCGCCGCCGGAGTGGTCGTCGTGCTCGGCTCGATCGTGATCGCGACCTTCGCGCTGCGCACCATCGCGTCGCTGTTCCGCGAGGAGGTATCCCGATGACCGCTCACGCTGCGGTCGCCGCGCCCGGCACGAGGCTCAAGAAGCTCCTGCGCCGCCACGACGACCACGCAGGTACGCCCCGACTGTCACCCGGGTGGACCTTCGTCGCCTGGCTCGCCACCCTGGCGTTCTTCGCGCCGGTGGCCTGGATGGTACTCACCTCCTTCCACCAGGAGGCGGACGCGGCGACCAACCCGCCCAGCCTGCTGGCGCCGCTCACCTACGACCAGTACAAACTGCTGTTCAGCCGGGACATCACCCCGTTCCTGCTCAACTCGGCCATGGCCAGCGTCATTTCGACGCTGCTGGTGCTCGCCCTCGCTGTGCCGACGGCCTACGCGCTGTCCATCAAGCCGGTCCGGAAGTGGACCGACGTGATGTTCTTCTTCCTGTCCACCAAGTTCCTGCCGGCCATCGCGGCCCTGCTGCCGGTGTATCTGATCGTCAAGGACGCCGGGATGCTGGACAACGTGTGGACCCTGATCGTCCTCTACACCGCCATGAACCTGCCGATCGCGGTGTGGATGATGCGCTCGTTCCTCGCCGAGGTGCCCAAGGAGATCCTGGAGGCAGCCGAGGTCGACGGCGCCGGACTGCCCACCGTGCTGCTGCGCATCGTCGCGCCGGTCGCCATGCCCGGTCTCGCGGCCACCTCGCTGATCTGCTTCATCTTCAGCTGGAACGAGTTCATGTTCGCCGTCAACCTCACCGCGACCCAGGCGTCGACCGCCCCGGTCTTCCTCGTCGGCTTCATCACCAGCGAGGGCCTCTTCCTCGCCCGGCTCTGCGCCGCCGCCACGTTGGTCTCCCTGCCGGTTCTCATCGCCGGTTTCGCCGCCCAGGACAAACTGGTCCGCGGCCTGTCCCTAGGAGCAGTCAAGTGAAAGCCGCTGTCATCGAAGCCCCCGGAAAGGTCACCGTCACCACGGTGCCCGACCCCACGCCCGGGCCGCGCGAGGTCGTGGTCGACGTGGCGGCCTGCGGGCTGTGCGGGACCGATCTGCACATCCTCCAGGGCGAGTTCGCACCGACCCTGCCGATCGTCCCGGGCCACGAGTTCGCCGGCGAGGTCGTGGGCCTCGGCAGCGAGGTCACCGAACTCGCCATCGGCGACCGGGTCGCCGTGGACCCCTCGCTCTACTGCAACGAGTGCCGCTACTGCCGGGTGGGACGCAACAACCTCTGCGACCGGTGGCAGGCGATCGGCGTGACTGTGGCGGGTGGCGCCGCCGAATACGCCGTGGCGCCCGTCGCCAACTGCGTACGCCTGCCGGACCACGTGGACGTCCAGGACGCGGCCCTGATCGAACCGCTGTCCTGCGCCGTACGCGGCTACGACGTACTCAGCAGCAGGATCGGCTCCCACGTGCTGATCTACGGGAGCGGCACGATGGGTCTGATGATGCTGGAACTGGCCAAGCGCACCGGCGCCGCCTCGGTGGACGTCGTCGACATCAACCCGGAACGGCTGGCGACGGCTGAGGAACTGGGCTGCTCCCAGGCGGCGCTCTCGGCCGACGAGTTGGGGCGGCCGACCGGTTGGGACGTGGTCGTCGACGCGACCGGCAACGCCGCCGCCATCCAGGACGGCCTGGACCGGGTCGCCAAGGCCGGGACCTTTCTGCAGTTCGGGGTATCCGACTACGCGACGACAGCCACCATCTCGCCGTACCGCATCTACAACCACGAAATCACCATCACCGGCTCCATGGCAGTGCTGCACAGCTACGAGCGCGCGGCGGAAGTGTTCGCCACCGGGGTGCTCGATCCGCAGGTGTTCATCAGCCACCGACTGCCGCTGACGGAGTACCCGCAAGCACTCGACCAGTTCGCAGCCGGCCAAGGACGCAAGATCGTCGTACTGCCCTGACATTCAAAGGCCTAGCGGCGGGCCGGGCGTCCACGGTCCATCTCATTCTGGCCCCGGCCGGCCGTCGTCGCAGGACACGCAACGGTCAGAGGTGTTCGCACGGCAACCGTCGCCAGGTCCACCACCTGCTCCTCGTCCGCGAGCAGGGTCAGTACCGCAGGCAGGTCGGCACCTGCCTCTGGCTTCGCAGGGATCCTGCGGCCCTGACCATCACCGATCGCCGGACCTTGCCGAGCTCCCAGCGGACCGACTACCGCGAGTAACCAGTGTCGGCTGGGTTCCTCCGTGCGCACTCCGGCCTACGGGGCGGCGCGGCCGGCCGCTCCATCGGGGGGCGCGGTCGCGGTCGCGCACAGCAAGGCGCAGGACGCGGCCCTGCTGCGGTCCTCCCGTCTGCTGCTGGTTCGCCGGGGAGAGGGGCGGCGACCGCCCCGGCGCCTGCCCCGCCCGCACCTGCTGCTCGTCCGGGAGGTCGCCAAGCAGGCGTGCTTGACCTGCGCAGATACAGGCGAAGCGGTGACCCTGCACCGGCTTCTGGATGCCGTGGGGCGAGCACGGACGCTGGATCGCTCGTAGAGTGGAAGTGCAGGCGGTCGCGCTCGCAAGCTCTACGGAGAGCGCGTAGTGACAACGGACATCGACTTCACGGCGTTCTTCGACGCCACTCCAAGCCCGTACCTGGTGCTGGACACGGACCTGGTGGTTCGCTACGTCAATCCGGCATACCTGCTGACCACCGGGCGGACCAGGGACGAGCTGATCGAGAAGTACTTCTTCGACGTCCTGCCGGAGAACCCAGGCACCCCCGAAGGCACACAACGGAACCTGAAGGCGTCACTGCTCCAGGTCCTGGACACCGGGCAACCGGACACCCTGGTGCTGCAGCGGTACGACATCCCCGCGCCCAACCAGCCGGGCAGGTTCGAGGAGCGATGGTGGTCCGAGGTCCACACCCCGATTCTCGGGCCTGACGGCAGGGTGAAGTGGATCGTTCAACGGGCCGAGGACGTTACCGCCTTTGTCCACTCAGGCCAGGCTCGCGAGCTCACCGGTGAGTTCAGCGAGCGGGAGAAGGGCATGGCAGCCGAGCTGTACGTGCGGGCCCGCGAGGTGCACCAGCTGAACCAGGAACTGCGCGAGGCCCATGCCCGTGAACAGCAGGTCGCCGTCACCCTGCAGGAAGCCATGCTCTACATCCCCGACCTCGACCGGCACAACGACAACATCGCTGTGCGCTACCTGCCTGCCACCACGTCGCTGAACGTATGCGGCGACTGGTACGACGTCGTCGACCTGCCACCCGACCGATACGCCGCGGCGGTCGGAGATGTCGTCGGCCACGGCCTGCACGCCGCGGCCGTCATGGGCATGCTCCGCAGCGCCCTGAGCGCAGTCATCCGCGCCACTCCCAGTCCTGCCCAGGCTCTGGAGGTCCTCGGTCTGTACGCCCGCTCCCTTGAAGGCGCGACGGCCGCAACCGCGGTCAAGGTACTCATCGACACCCGCAGCATGCTGATCATCTACAGCAACGCCGGGCACCCACCACCCGTCCTGCTCCACTCCGACGGGACCTGCGAAATGCTGGACCAGGCGACTGATCCGCCGCTCGGCGCCCGCCCGCACCATGTCCCCCGCCCCCAGGCCGGCCTGTCCTACGCCCCGGGGGACACCCTCGTGCTGTACACCGACGGCCTCATCGAGCGCCGCGACGAGGACATCGACGCCAGCCTGGCACGTCTGACCACAGCCCTGGCCGAGGACAGCACCCTCGCCCCTGGCCAGCTGGCCGACGCGCTGCTGACCCGCCTCGGCGTCGCTGGTGGCGCCCCTGACGACATCGCCCTCATCGTCATCCGCCTATAACTCCGAGCGGCCTCTCGACCGGCGGTGTCAGGGCGCGGCGCCATGGTCTCGGTACAGGCAGTAACAGCCCGCCAGGAGGGCGAAGTTCATGGTCATGGCGCCCACCGACGAAGGCGCACCAGCACACGCAATGACCGTTCCGGTGCTCGCCGAGCCGTGCTCCCTGCGCTGCGCATGGGCACAGCCTCATGGTCCGGGCGTGCTGCAGTTCACACGGCACGCGGCCTCAACAGCGGAACAAGCAGGGGTAGTTCACCGTTCATCCATACGTGGCTGCGGAGGGGACAGTGTCCCCGGGCCTCGCCCATAGCCCATGGGGACGATCGTCCGGCTGAAGCCCCATGGAGCCTTCCGCCGCGAGGCGACCGCCCTCCGCACGCCACCGCACACGGCCCCGGCTGGTCTCCCCCCGTCCAGCCGGGGCCTTCGTGTGTGCCGTTACCGGGCGAGGGTGACCGTGATCGGGACGTCCGGGCAGCGGCTGAGGTTCTCCCAGAGCGCTGCTTGTTCGGTCGGGTCGATGGCGAGCTGGTACCTCGTCTTGTCGGCGACCCAGTCGGTGACGTACTGGCAGCGGTAGCCCTTGGACAGGGGCAACCAGGTGCCGGAGTCCTGGTCGGCCTTGGACCGGTTGGAAGCGGGCGGGTTCGCGGATTCCCGGACCGGTCTGCTGACGAACCCCCGCCTCGAGGCGCTGAAGGAGCTCCTTGCGGCCGAGGCGCAGCGCAACGGTGTCACCCTCGACGCCGCGCTCCGCGAGGCCTGGCGGCCCGACGCCCTCGTACAGCACGGCGACCGAGTGATGCTGACGGAGGCCAAGCGGTACCGCGGAGCGGACGGGAGCCAGCCGCACGAGCCGGCCGGCACCCAGCCCTCCGACGGCGGCGGATGCCGGGCGAGGAGGCCGCACAAACGGCGGTGACGGCGAGCTCGGGGAAGAAGATCTCGGAGGCGGTGTCAGTCGTCGTCCGACCGGCCTGCCGCGACCCCGCCCGCCGACGGTGCGGGCGAGCACGGCAGTTCGGCACGAGGCGACGGTTGCGACGGTCCGTGGGCGGCCGTCGGCGCGCATCGTGCCCGGACGGGCCGGGGGTCAGCGCGGCGGCGGCAACGCCGGACCAGCGGGTGCAGCAGAGTGCCCGCCGGTGAAGTACGGATCCTGCAGCGGCCGCATCACCCGCTGAAGGTCGTGGAGAATCCGCTCGGCCTCGCCACGCACCTGCGCAGGAATGTCACCGCGCTCCGCAACGAGGCGCTGATAGATCGGGACATCCTGGAACACGGACACGCGCCCTTCTGATCGGCCGCCTCACACCCGACGCGGAGGCAGCGTCCTAGTCTACGGCCCGGTTGTAGCACTGCGGCGCCCAGGTGATGGCTCGACAATTCAGCGGCGGTCGAGACCCTTTCCGCCTGCTGGGTGAATTCTGGGCGCGACGCCCTGAAGGTCCCCCGTTCCGCACCCCGGTGAGGACGGGGAAAGGCTCAGTTTTTCGGGGCCGCGGCCTTGTTCGGGTCGATGGCCCCCTCGTCCGGGTCAGTTAACTTGTTCGGGTCGGTGTTTGTCAGCGACTGGCCCAACGAGCCGAGCAGAGCCTCCAGTTGCCGCTGCTCCGCGGGTGGGAGCCCGGCGAGCATGTCCCACTCGCCCGCGGCACGGGCGTCGGCCACCCTTCGTGCCAGATCCTGGCCGGCCGCCGTGAGGCGCAGGCGAACGATCCGTCGGTCCCGCTCGTCGCGTTCGCGTTCGATCAGGCCGGACTCCGCGAGACGGTCCGCCTGCATCGTGAGGCCGCCCTGGCTGAGCGGTACGGCGGCCGCGATCTCGCCCACTGTCTGCCGATAGGGCGGCCCGGCCCGGCGCAGCGCGGCGAGTAAGTGGTGCGACTCGGTCCGACCGCGTGCCGGTCGGCAGGCGCGCGGGGGCCCGAACTTCCGGGTGGCGCTGTCGGCTGGTATCCGTCGGAGAACCGTGCGGTACAGCAGTGCGCGGTGCCGTCAGACCGCGGCCCCGAGGGGCGCCGGGCGCTTTCCTCCCACGGGACGCGAGATGCACATGTTGTTTCCTACGCTGATAAAGAACGGGTTCCCTTGGACCGTGCCGAAACGGTCTCGGAGGTGACAGCCATGCGTGCCTCGCTGATACAGCTGTCCGTGGACTCGTCGGACTCCGCCGACGAGCGCCGTCACAGGGCAGCTTCGCTGGTCCGCGGCAGCACGGGCGACGATCTGGTGGTCCTGCCGGAGCTGTGGACGGCCGGTGCCTGGTCGTACGACCGCTGGGGGCGCGATGCCGAAGGGGTCGATGGCCCCACTGCCGAGGTCATGTCCGCCGCTGCCCGGGAGGCCGGGGCGTGGCTCCATGCCGGATCGATCGTCGAGCGGGACGGGGACGGGACGTTGTACAACACCGCTCTCCTTTTCGACCGGGCCGGCGAGCTGCACGGCAGCTATCGCAAGATCCACCGATATGGCTTCGACACCGGCGAGGCGACCATGATGGGCGGCGGCGCCGACATCGTGACCGTGCCCACCGACTTCGGTGTGATCGGCCTCGCCATCTGCTACGACCTCCGTTTTCCCGAACTCTTCCGGGGCCTGCTCGATGCGGGCGCGGAGCTGATCGTGGTGCCCGCCGCATGGCCCGCGGCCCGTCTCAGCCATTAGCAGCTCCTCACTCGCACAAGGGCCCTGGAGGAGCAGGTCTTCCTCCTGGCCTGTTGCGCGGCAGGTGCCCATGGCGGTGTGCAGCAGGCAGGACACAGCACGGTTATCGACCCCTGGGGAACCGTCCTGGGCGAGGCCCGCACCGCAGAGGAGACGGTGACGGTGGATTTCGACATGACCCAAGTTGCCCGGATCCGCTCCGAACTCCCTGTCCTGCGCGATCGTGTGCTTGCCATCGAGGCCCCCGGAGGGCGGTGAACCCGGCGGCAGGCCGTGGGCGGGGCCGGCCGATGAGCGCCGGCGCGTGCGCCCAAGCCCCTTCCAGGGGCTCCGGCCCTTGCCCCGTCACCCTGTGCGCCAGGGGCTGCTGGTGGCAGAGGTCGGCGGCCATGTTTCTCCGGCGCGGCCCGATGACCTGGCCCAATCACCGAGGAATGCCGACTGACGCCTGTGGCTGTTGACGTCGGCCAAGCGGCGGGATCGCTTTCAGAGCCGACTGTACTTCTCGATGTCCTCGGTGAATTCCTCGATCGCCCGTGCGGTGAGCGTTGGCCGGGTGTCGGCGATGGCGGTCATGTAGTCCTCGGTGGTGGCCGGTCGGCCTTGGCGTTGCGTGACTTCGCGTTCGAAGGCCGCCTGGGCGCCCTTGCGGGCAGCGAACTCGATGTCGGCCGGGGTGAACAGCTCGCTCGCCCCGACCAGCCGGGTGAGGTCCACCGAGTCGGCGGCGGCCCTCAGGTAGCGGGCCCAGATCGCTGCACGGGCGGTCGGGTCAGGGGGGCCGATGGGGATGACGTAGTCGAACCGTCCGGGTCGCAGAAAGGCCGCGTCGAGAGAGCGTACCGAGTTGGTGGCACAGGCCAGGAGCCGCGCATCGTGCTCGCGGAAGACGGGGATGAGTTTGAGCAACTCGTTGGTCACCCCGTGCCCGGGATCGACCGCCTTCCCGGATCGCGCGCCGGCGATCTCCTCGACCTCGTCGATGAAGAGCACGACCGAGTCCAGTTCCGCCAGTTCCGCGAAGGCGTCCCGCAGTGCCGTGGCCAGCCCCTCACTCGTGTCGGCGGCGAGCCGGGACGGGAAGAGCTCCACGAACGGCCAGTCGAGCCGCGAGGCGACTGCTTTGGCGAAACTGGTCTTTCCGGTGCCGGGTGGGCCGAACAGGATGACCGCCTTGGGCGGGACGACACCGTACTGGTCGGCCAGCGTCGGCTCCGTCAGCGGGAGCACGACACGACGTTCGACGACCTGCTTCTCCCGCTCCATGCCCGCCATGGCGTCCCAGAGCCCCGCGGGCAGGATGCGGCCGCCCAGCGCCGCGAGAACGTCGGCGTTGGCGGTACCCGGCGGTTCGAGCTTCTCGTAGTAGGTCAGGTCGCCGCGGAACTGGTAGCCGGAGTTCTCCAGAGCCTTCGTCCCGGCGACGCCCGCGGGCATCAGCGCGCTGATGTGGCGCACGCCCAGTGCCCGCAGGCGCCGCTCCAGCTCAGTGAGCAAAGCACTGCCGATCCCCCGCTCGCGCCATCGGGAGGCGAGCGCCACCAGGAGAATCCACCCTCGCCTGCCCTGCGCCTGAGCCACAGCCATTCCGACGATCTCGTCGCCGACCACGGCGACCACAGCCGCCTGACCGGCCTTGGCCGCGGCCATCACCTCGGAGACCGGAAACACCGGGTCCTCGTCGGCCTGGCGGCTCTGGTCCCAGATCTGGATCGCCTGGTCAAGGTCGTCGTCGTGATAGTCGCGCAGATGCCATGCGGGCACCGCCACCACCTCTCCCGGCCCGGGAGTCCCATTGTCCCCCGCTGGAGCGCGGGCAACGAATCGTCCAGCGCGGGAGGCGGGCGCTCCACGGCGTAGAGAGGCATTACTGCACGTCAGGCGCACACCGCGGCACCGAGACGGCCTGTGATGCTCACCTTGGCTGAACGATCAACCGCAGCTCCCACCCAGTACACCTGCACATCCCCAGCTCAGGGCCTTCGCCACTGCGCAGAAGGACCGGTCCTCGCCAGTAGATGTCGCTCGTGGATGTCAGCTGGGGCGGCGTTTCTTGCGCTTCTCAGCCTGGCTTCTTCCTTCATGCGCTGGGCCACGCCGTACGCCGACCACGGCCCCTGGTGTGCTGGGCTGCGGGCGGTGCCTGACGTCACCTAACTCTGCCCCCGACCGCACGTCTTGTCCTCCGCGGTCACAGTCCCTCGGCCCGACGTGTGAGGGCGGCGCAACTGAATCTCCCGCGCGGCCTAACAGGTCGGAAACCGGCCGCCGCCGCGGTCGGACTAGTTTCGTGATTATGAGGGTGTGCACGCCAGTACGGTCGGTACTCAGCCGGCTCGGCGCAATCGGCAAGAGCGGTTTAGGCAGGGGCAGTTCAGGGCGCCGCCGCAGTGGAAGCCTGACGTCTCCGGGCCGTCGGCCGATGCCCGGCTGGCGCAGCATCAGGGGCCGTGTGGCGGTGGTCATCACGGTCCCGATCTGCCTGCTGCTGGCGGTGGCCGGCCTCGCCGTGTACGGGCGCGCCGAGGCGCTCGGTGACGCCCGGACGACCCGTTCCGAGGTTGGCCTCAGCCTGCGCATCCAGGCTTTGGTGCACCAGCTGCAACGCGAACGCGGCCTCACCAATGGCTTGTTGGGAGGTGAGGGGGAGTTCCGCTCACCGCTCACCGCTACGCGCAAGCGCGTTGACACAGCGCTGCGCGGAATGCGCCCCGAAAGCGCCGTCGAGGATGTCATCCAGCGGCACCTGCAGCGTCTTGCCGACATCCGGGCCGCTGCCGACAAGGGCAGCGCGGATCGGGCCGCGACCCTGACCTTCTACACCACCGCCGTCGACGCCCTCAACGCCGTCGACCCGGTAGCGGAAACCACGACTGGCACCGACCGTCAACTGCATGACGATCTGGCGGCGTTGCGAGAACTGGCCGCGGCCAAGGAATCAGTCGCACTCGAACGCGGCCTCCTCAACGGCGTGTTCGCCAAAGGTGGCTTCCACGACCGCGAGTACCTCACCTTCACCGAGGTACGTGCCACGCGCCTCGCCGCCCTCGCCCGCTATAGGCAGACCGCCACCGCACCCCAGCGCGCGGCCGTGAAGAACGCCTTCGCCACCGAGGACGCCGAACGCGCCACCGCCTACGAGAACCGGGCGGAAGACGCCGCCGACGGCTCCGCGATGCGCGCCGACGCCCGCTCCTGGTGGGATGCGATGACCGTACTCGTCGACGACCTGTACGCCGTCCAGCAGTCAGTCGGTGACGACGCAAGGGACCGGGCCGACCGGCTCAGCCACGACGCCGAGACCGGCCTCGCCGCCTATCTCGTCGCGGGAGCGCTCATGGCCGCCCTCGTCGCGGGCCTCGCCGCTTTCGCCTCCCGTTCCCTCACGCGCCCCCTCGGCGCGCTCACCGCAGCCGCCCACGACGTGGCACGGCACCGGCTGCCCGCAACCGTCGCCCGTATCCAGCAGTCCCCACCCGACCACGTGGAGCTCCTCCCACCGGCTGACGCGCCGGACAACCCCGATGCACGGCTGCTGGGCGGCGCGGCGGAGATCGCCGAGGTCGCAGCGTCCCTGCACCAGGTGGAACACACCGCCCTCCACCTGGCCACCCAGCAGGCCAGCCTGCGCCGTAACACCACTGAATCGCTCGCCAATCTCGGCCGCCGCAACCAGAACCTCGTGCGCCGTCAGCTCAGCCTCATCACCCGCCTGGAACGTCAGGAACTTGACCCGGACGCCCTCGCCGAGCTCTTCGAGCTCGACCACCTCGCCACCCGGATGCGGCGCAACGCCGAAAGCCTTCTGGTCCTGGCCGGGCAGAATCCACCGCGGCCCACGGCAGCACCCGCCGACGGCCTGGAAGTCGTCCAGTCCGCCGTCGCCGAGGTGGAGCACTACCGACGGGTCCTGATCGCGACCGTGGAGCCGGTGCGGGTGCGCGGGCACGCCGTCGCCGATGTCGCCCACCTCCTTGCCGAACTCATCGAGAACGGGCTGACGTTCTCGCCACCGACCGAACCGGTCGAGGTGCACGGCTGGCACGACGCCGAGGACCACGCGTACTGCATCGCTGTCGTCGACCACGGCATCGGCATGTCCGAAGCCGACAAGGAACGGGCCAACGCCCGCCTCTCCGGCACAGGCGAGGAGGCTCTCCTCGCCGCGCCCACCCGGGTCCTCGGCCACCTCGTCGTCGGCCGGCTCGCCCACCGCCTCGGTGACGGCACCCAAGTCCACCTCTTCGACACCACCGGTGGCGGACTGTCCGCACTCCTGGCCCTCCCCGGGCGCCTGCTCGCCCCCGTGGAGGGCCCCTCCACCTCACCCCCGCCCGTCAGGCCCGCTGTCTCCTCCCTGCTCAACGGCTTCCGAGCAGGCGTCGCCCGTGCCGAGGCCCAAAGCAAACAAGGAGCGTCATCGTGACCACCGCTGTCCAGAATTTCGGGTGGCTCATCTCGGAGTTCGTACGCACTGCCGACGGCGTCACCGATGCCGTCGCCGTCTCCTCCGACGGCCTCCTCATGGCCGCCTCGGACAGCCTCGGCCGAGATCGCGCCGATCACCTCGCCGCCGTCGTCTCCGGCATCACCAGCCTCTCCCAGAATGCGGCGACGACGCACGGCTTCCACGGCATGAAGCTCGTCATGATCGAAATGCTCGGGGGCTTCCTCATGGTCGGTCGCATCCGCGACGGCAGCTGCCTCGGCGTCCTCGCCGCCGAGGGCTGCGACGTCGGCCTGGTCGGCTATGAAATGGCCGTCCTCGCCGACCGTGCCGGCGAACTGCTCACCCCACAGTTGGTACGCGAACTCAACGCCGCTCCCCTGGCCGCGGGATAGCGGCGGCGCGCCCGGGCTGCCCGCGTCTCAGGAAGCGAAGCCAACAGGTGCTCGGCCTGGGGATGAAGCAGACGGCTGCCGGACGCCATGAGGGACAGAGACCGCACATTTCGGATCCTGGGCCCGTCAGGTCAGAACGGGCCGTGGAGACTGCCCAGTCTGTCGGTCAGGCGCAGATTCTCGGAGTAGTCGACGGGGCAGGCGATCACGGAGACAGTGTCGTCGTCGAGGGCACGGCGCAGCACAGGCAGAAGCTGGTCGGCCGCCTCGATCCTGTAGCCGCGTGCGCCGAAGCTCTCGGCGTAGGCGACCAGGTCCGGGTTGGTGAACCGGGTGTGGCTGTGGCGACCCAGTTCGAGTTCCATCTTCCAGGTGATCAGGCCGTACTCCTGGTCCACCAGGACGAGGACGACCAGCGGGACGCGCTCACGGATCGCGGTCTCCAGTTCCTGGGAGTTCATCAGGAACGAGCCGTCGCCCATCATCGCCAGGACTCGCCGGTCCGGCCGGGCCAGCTTGGCGGCGATGCCGCCCGGCAGTGAGAACCCCATGGTGGACAGGCCGTTGGAGACCAGGCAAGTGTCCGGCTCGTAAGTGGGGTAGAGGCGGGCCATCCACATCTTTCCGGCGCCGGTGTCGGCGAGCACGATGTCGTGGCGGTCCAGCGCACTGCGCACATCGGTCACGACGCGCTGCGGCGCCAGGGGGAACGCGTCGTTGTCGCGTCCATACCGCAGTTCTTCGTCGAGCAGGGTGCGGATCTTCTCGCTGCTTCCCGAGTCGTAGGTGAGTCCTTCGGGCAGTGCCGCCGCGAGGGCGTCCAGCGCCTGAGCGGGGTCACCTCTGACGCCCACCGCGACCGGGTAGTGGGCGTCCACCTCGGCGGGGAAACGGTGTAGGTGCAAGATCCGCTTGTCGCCGTTCGGGTTGATCTTGACCGGGTCGAACTCCTGGATCTCGTAGCCCACGCAGATCAGTACGTCGGCCGCGTCGAAGCCGAAGTTGCCGTAGTCGTGGCGCATGAAGCCGACCGCGCCGAGAGCGTTCGGATGATCGTCGGGGAAGACGCCCTTGCCGTGGAACGTGGTCGCGACCGGGATGTTCAGCCGCTCGGCGAACCGCACCAGGGCGGCCGAGGCCCCGGCTCTGGCGGCACCGTGGCCCGCCAGCACCACAGGGTGCCGCGCGGCGGCGAGCACCTCGACGGCCCGCGCGACCTGGGAGGGCGACGGTGCGTCGGGGCGCACGACGTCGACCTGCAGGGGTGCCGGCGGCTCGGCGGGTCGTTGCGCTTCGATGTCCTCCGGCACCGCCAGGAACACGGCGCCGGGGCGCTCGCTCTGCGCGGTCTTGAACGCCTTGCGCGTCATCTCCGGCACCGCGTCCGGACACGCGATCTGGGCCGCCCACTGGGTGACGGGGGCGAACATCGACACCAGGTCGATGACTTGGTGCGACTCCTTGTGGATGCGGCGCAGCGACCCCTGTGCGGCCAGGGCCACCATCGGCGCGCTGTTGGTCATGGCGTCCGCGGTGCCGAGCAGCAGATTGATCGCGCCAGGCCCCAGCGTGGCCGAGCACACTCCGGCCCGGCCGGTCAGCCGCCCGTAGATCTCCGCCATGAACGAGGCAGCCTGCTCGTGTCGCACCAGGATGTACCGGATCCCGGAGCCGTTCAGAGCGTCGACGAAGCGGATGTTCTCCTCACCGGGAATCCCGAAGACGTACTCCACGCCCTCGGCCCGCAGGCAGCGCACCAAGAGGTGCGCGACGTCCTCCTCTGCTGCCGTGTTCCGCGACTCGGCCACGCCCTCGGTACTCATGAGACGAACGTAGGCATGCCCGCCTGCCCCGGCCACTCGTCGGCCGCCGACCGGGGCGCGGACGCCGGGGCCATTCGGAGGCGTTGTGGTGGCGGCTGCTGAGGTCGGCCCGCACGCTGGGCGAAGTCGACGAGTCGCCGTGCACAGTGCGGTGGCAGAGCTCTGGGAGGACCGTGTGACCGCTACGTCGCCCAACACCGACGCACCGCCGGCCAGGTACGACGACCTGCGGGCCCTGGTGATCAACTGCACCCTCAAACGCTCCCCGGAGACAAGCAACACCCAGGGCCTGATCGACCGGAGTACCACCATCCTGGACTCCCAGGGAGTGCACATCGATGTCATACGGGCCGTGGACCACGACATCGCCACCGGCGTGTGGCCAGACATGAGAGAGCACGGCTGGGAGACGGACGCCTGGCCGGACCTGTATCAGCAGGTCATGGCGGCCGACATCCTCGTCCTGGCCGGCCCGATCTGGCTGGGCGACAACAGCTCCGTGATGAAGCAGGTGATCGAGCGCCTCTACGCCTGCTCCAGCCTGCTCAACGAGGCGGGCCAGTACGCCTATTACGGCCGTGTCGGCGGCTGTCTGATCACCGGCAACGAGGACGGCGTCAAGCACTGCGCCATGAACGTGCTCTACAGCCTGCAGCACCTGGGGTACACCATCCCGCCCCAGGCGGACGCCGGTTGGATTGGCGAGGCGGGCCCGGGCCCGTCGTATCTCGATCCCGGCTCGGGCGGTCCGGAGAACGACTTCACCAACCGCAACACCACCTTCATGACCTGGAATCTGCTGCATCTGGCCCGGGCGTTGAAGGACCTGGGTGGCATTCCCGCCTACGGCAACCAACGCATCGCCTGGGACGCCGGCTGCCGCCGGGACTACGAAAACCCCGAACACCGGTAGCGAGATGTCAAAGGCGGACCGCGGGCGGCCGCCGGGTTCGGCACCATCCAGCGGATCCCGAGGCCGGAGACCGGCCGAGCTCTGCTGTGCAACAGGCCAGGCCTGCCCGCCCGTCCGTGCTACCGGCTGCGCCGGCACACCGGCCGCAAGGGCGAGCGCCGCTCGCTCGGCGAGAGTGACTGCATCCACCTGCTCGACGGCGCCCACCACCTGCTCAGGGCCCCGCTGATCGTGGTGTGGGACCGGCTGAGCACGGGTCAGTCTCCCGTCATTCCCCAGAAGACCCACTCCACCTGGTTCCCCTGAGGGTCGTAAACCGGGGCGCAACAGCCGGACCCGCGGAACATGGGAGGAAGATCCGATGCCGAGGTCTTGTACACACGTTCAATGAGATCGCGTGTCGGCTTCTCCTCGCCGAAGTACTCAAGTACTTCGTGAGGCACGACCATTCTCACGGTGCCGTCCTCCTCGTCATCGACGTCGTCCGTCTCGATCACGCGGTCCACATCGATGACCGAATGCGTGCCCCCCTCCTCTTCCAGAATTCCGCTCTCCATCAGATCAGCGAGTGTGTCCAGCGCCGGTTCCTGATGACGCCAGGACTGCTGGAACACCCGCTCGCGGAGCTGGTCCAGTGCGGCCTGGGCGTTACCACCCTCATCGGTGAAATAAATCCACCTGGACGCTCCCACAAGTACTCCATTCGTTGCACAGGCACAGCCAACGCGGGTCACATGACAGCACAGGACCGTCGGCACCGGGGTCTCCTACCCGATCGGTGTCGCGAAGGCGGACGGGTGATCGCCGGCATGACCCGGCGCCCACTTCGGTCCACCGCTTCCCGCTGCTCCTGCTCCTCACCCTCGTGGCGCTCATGATTACGGGCGTCGGAGCCTCGATGTGCTGCTTCGTCGAGTGAACGTCACCGAGGGGGCCTCGCTGCGGGTAGCGAACGCGGCGCGTCGGCTCGCCGCGGGGCCGCCTCACCAGTGGCTCCCGGGAACACGGCGATCGGGCTTGCGCTGTGACAGCCACAGAGCGACCGCCTCCGAGATCGGCTGCCCGGTCTCCAGTTCGACGAAGCCGAACTGGCCACCCTGATTGCACTCCAGGAACCACCAGATGCCCTCCTCGTCCTCGGCGAAGTCGAAGGCGGCGTACGCCAGTCCGGCAAGGGCGACGTAGTCATGCACCGACTTTCCGACGCGTTCGGGCACCGGGACCACCTCCCAGGCGTGCCCGGTGTCGCCGTAGCGCCCGTCGACCTGGCCGGGCTCGGCCGTCTTCCGCGCGGCGAACATCTGGACGCCGACACAGGTCAGACGAATGTCGGCCCGCTTGTGTATGTACCGCTGCAGCAGCGCAGGGCCGGCCGCGACGGCAGAGAAGTCCGCGTCGGGGCCGATCAGAGTGGTGGGCAGGGCCATCGGGGGGTCACCGGGCGGCGGTCCCGACGCGGACTTCACCACCACGTCCCGGTGCTCCTCGGCGAACTGCTGTGCCAGGCGCGGGGCGGTGGTGAAGACGGTCGGTGGTACGGCGAAGCCGCTCAGGTGAGCGACCCTCAACTGCCATGGTTTCAGGCGGGCCAGGTCGGCGCTGCGCGGATGGTTCATCCATCGCGTGGAGGCGGAGTGGAGCATGCCGAACAGCGCTTGACGGGTCTCGGCGGTCAGCCACGGTGAGGGGCGTGCCGCGTGCCCGGCCGGTTCGCCTGGCCTGCGCACCCACACGGAGCGCAGGCCTCCCATGCTGAGCACATGCCCGTTCACCGACAGGTGGCCGTCGAAGTCGCCGTGCGCGTAGTCGGCGGACAACACGGCCTTTCCCGGCACGTCGGCTGGGTCCAGCCGCATCACGGGTGTCCCCATCCCGTGCAGCTTGGCCACCACGATGTCGGCGGTCACGTCCTCTTCGGACGTGAGGATCAGTACGGTCATTTGGTTACGGGTCGTCAGTCGTCGAAGTGGGTCTGGGAACCGGCGGTGGATGTCGTCGTGCCGACCGCCAGGAGAAGGTCCGGGTCACTGACGGCCGGGCGGCCGTCGGGAAGGACGTTCAACTGACGCGACTCGTCGAAGTTGTACGGCGTCACCACGGCAGGAAGCCTTCTGGGAAAGGCGTAGTTGAGGGTGAACGGTCGCACTCGGAACCTCCGCGATCAGACGGCGCCTTGCGCGAATATCGCGTGAGGAAACCGTCACTGTCTGTCGTATGAGGGTGAAGTTCGCAACGTTGCAGGTCACATCATTCGCAACGTCTGCATCAACTGCACCAGTTGTATGCACCTTCCCCACGAATCACACATCGGATTGAGCATCACAAGTGTCACAGGGGTGCTCGGGGTGACGGCCTCCTTACTCTCAGGAGGTCTTCGCGGTCCCTTTCCTGCAGAAAACAATGGTCGTGCGGCCGACGTCGGGCTCGGGGCGACTTGGTGCGGCTGATGCGCAAAGGTCTGTGAGACCGGCTTGGCCTGGGTCATCAAGCCGCGTTCACAGCCCCCTGTCGGTGTCCTCTGGCGAAGGCATCGGTGCGGCTACGCGATGTCAGCCGTCGAACCGGATCCACTCGACCTCGGTATCGGCCAAGAGCGCCGAGGTGGGTGGCGCCGGCCCAGGCGCTGAAGCTGTTGTAGTCGGCGCCCATCGCAGCCTCGTACAGGGAGAACTGGATGAGGAAGCCGCTGAGTGGTTCCTGCTCGGCGATCGGGGGTTCGTCGTACTCAAGGAACCAGACCGTCGGATCGGCTTCGAGGCCGTCAAGCGTCCACAACAGCGACCAGAAGAACCCTCCCTGGTCTTCCTCGCCGAAGATGAGCATCTCTCCATTCGGGTCGGTCAACTTGGAAGCGGGGAGGATCCGGTTCTGCACACCGAGGGAACCCGGGCGGTGCCTGGGTCATCAAGGCGCGTTCACAGCCTTTTCCCTGGAGTGCCCCCGCTGAGCTGCCGGGCGCGCTGCTCCAGTTCGAGTCGTAGTCCCCAAGCAGCCACTCCGGGCCGCCCGAGTCGCACTTGCCGTGGAGGACGCACGCCCCGTCCCCGCTCGGTCTCTGTCAGAAGTGGCCGACCCCTGCCAGGGAAAGGTCTACCCGTGATCCAGTGCTCAAGGCAGGATGTGAAACCCGGCTCGACGCCGGGTCCCCTTCGGCTCTGTGGTTCAGTCGCT
The DNA here is from genome assembly GCF_014645835.1 of Streptomyces albiflavescens. Taxonomy (GTDB): domain Bacteria; phylum Actinomycetota; class Actinomycetes; order Streptomycetales; family Streptomycetaceae; genus Streptomyces; species Streptomyces albiflavescens. The sequence continues at coordinate 20,049 of NZ_BMMM01000035.1, read as the reverse complement.
GTCGTCGCCGCACTGCGGCTCGGCGAGCCTGTCCTGCCGAGCCGTTCGTGTCGGCGGGGACGGCTGGGTGCGGTCCTTGGCGACCGGCTGGAAGTAGTGGTCCAGCGCCCAGGCGGCCACGTGGGTGCCGGCCCGGCAGCCGGCTACGTCCGCCGTGCGGGAGTGGACGCCGCCCCACACACGGGCGTCGATGACATCCCGGTTGAGGTCGTCGACGGACCCGTAGAACCGCGTGGTGCCGGTGACCTCGGAGGGGACGTAGAGGTCGATGTGCGAGGTGCCGAGGACGCCGGTCAGGGCGCGTGCCACGGCAGCGGTGACGGTCGTATGGCCGGCGATGTAGTCCGGGTGTGGTGGGGTGATGAGCAGCGGCTCCCAGGCCGGGTCCGCCGTCGTCGCGGGGTTGCCGTCGGTGTCGGCGAGGCGGATGGCGGTGATCGGCCGCCAGGAGCCGTAGTGGAGCTTGGCGTCCCATGCGGTGACGACGGCGTCGGTCGCCGACGCGTTCACCGCGGCGAACAGCCGGGCCGTCTCGGCGATGCCGAGCCGGTGCCGGGCGGCGTGGTCTCGTACGGCTGTCTGGACCTGTGCGACCAGGTTGCCGCTGAAGAAGAGGGCGGTCTCGGTCTGCTGCGCGCTCCTGCCCGAGCCGGTCTTCGCGCCCATGGCCTTCAGCTCCTGAAAATCCTCGGCGTAAGCGGTCGAGGAGAGGGCGGGTGGTCCGCCGGGGCGGAACTGCTGTGGGGAGGCGAGCAGGAGCGGGCGGAGCCTGGCGAGCCAGGTGTCGATGAAGGGCTGGAACGCGGGCGGGGTGGGCCGCCAGACCCCCGGTGCCGGGGAAGCGGTGAAAGGAACGTCCGCGAACCGGCCGTCCCCTTCCCGGAGTTCGATGATGCGGGCGGCAGCGCGCCTTCCGTAGTCCACGCCCCGGTCTCTGGCCTGACCGGCCGGAAGAGCGGCGAGCGAGTCCGCGTAGGCGGTGTCGAGCCGCTCCTTGAACGCGGGGAAGCAGGTGAGCAGCACGTCGTGGGCCGCAGTGGCGGCGGCCGCCGCGGAGGATGCCTTGGCCGGACCGCGCTCGCGCCATTTGTACAGGGCGTAGCCGCCTTCGATCCCCACCACGGCGTTGTACACGGCGACGGAGACGAACCCTTCCCAGATCGCTACCTGCCCGGAGGGGCGGGGGCCAAGGCTGGTCTTGATCGTGTCGGTGGCGATGGCGTTCCACTCGCGGACCACGGCTGCCGGGTCCGCCGCGGTCCGGGTGTCCGCGTCGGGGGGACTTGCCTCGGCGGTGAGCGTCACGAGGGCGATGGCCGCGACGGCGCAGATGAATGCTCGGGCACGTGAACGCGGAGGAGCGGGAAGAGGAGGCTCTTGATGCACAGCGTGCTCCCTAGAGTTGAGTGCCCAAGGCTTAGCAACGGTCCACTGGGTGAGCAAGACAACTCGCCGCGAACCGGGCAGGCCTAGGGCGCCCTCGAACGCCCCACCGCCCGCTCCGGGGAAATCACCGCCGGACGGACTCTGCACCCACCCCGGGCCCCGGCGAACCGCGCCGCAAGGGGCAGGGTCGCGAACCTGCTCGCCCGCCTCGACACCGAACACGACCAGGTGCTCCCGTTCGCCTTCGACTGGCGGGTGCCCTTCGACACCACAACAGCGAACAGGCCATCCGGATGGCCAACGTCCAGCAGAAGGCCGCCTGGCACCATCCGGTCAAGCGATCATTTCGATGGCGGCCACGAGTACGAATCGGTCGGCAGCCTCTGTCAATCCGTCGAAGGCCACGCAGATCGCGGCTTTGTCAGGCGCAGTAGGAGGAAGGGCCCGCACTGTGCCTTCGGGTGTCCGGTGGTTCACATGAGAGAGTCCCAGTTGGCCCTCGCGGAGGATTCGGACCGGATTGTGGCGGTAGATCGGTGATCTTGATACCGGGCCGGCTGATCACACGGCCGGCGCATGAGGTGGGCCTGGTCGAGCTCAGCCGACCGCTCTGGCCGCCGCTCTCGCCCTCGTTACGGGCTTGCCTGACGTGAGAAAGGACGGGGTCGGTGTGAGACTGGGCACGGAAGGGGTGATCCCCGTGTCGGTCCCGCCACACGCGACCTCCGGTCCCGACACCGCCATCGACGAGAATCGGCTGGAACAGCTGATCATCGAGGCGCAGACGGCCCTGCCGGTCGAACTGCCCGCCCTGGCGAACCGGTGCGCCTCATCCCTCGGCCTGGACACCGCGCTGATCTACCTCGTCGACCTGCAACAACGGCTGCTCATCCCACTCGACGAGGCTTTGGAGCCGCTGCCGGTGGACCTCTCGTCGGCCGGCTGGGCGTACCGCACGGTCTCCCCGCGGCTGGCCGAGGCCGACGACGGCTTGATCCTCTGGATGCCTCTGGTCGACGGTGCGGAGCGGCTGGGCGTGCTGGCGGTGCGGACCGCCTCGCTCGACAGGATACGGATGCGCCGCACCCGGATGCTGGCCCACCTCCTCGCCATGCTGATCACCTCCAAACGCGCCTACAGCGACTGGCTCGCCGCCCGTACCCGCACCGCGACCATGCAGTTGCCCGCCGAGATGCTGCGGGCCTTCCTGCCACCCCGCACCATCGGCAGCACCAGGTGCGTCTCGACCGCGATGATGGAACCGGCGTACGACATCGCCGGCGACGCCTTCGACCACTCGGTGGTCAAGAACATCCTGCACACCATGATCCTCGACGCCATGGGTCACGATCTGACCGCCGGCCTGACCACGTCGGTCGCCATGGCGGCGGCGCGCAACGCCCGCCGCGGCGGTGGCCACCTGGCCGACGTCGTCGGCTCCGTCGACCGGGCGCTCGCCCAGTGGTTGCCCGACCAGTTCTGCACCGGCGTGCTGTGTCGGCTCGATGCCGAGACCGGGGTGCTGCGCTGGGTCAATTGCGGTCACCCCCCACCGCTGCTGATCCGTGCCGAGCGGGTGCTCGCCGGAGCGCTGGACAGCCCCCCACAGCCGCCGATCGGCCTGGCCGGCCCACTCGCCCCAGCAGCCCGGCAGGTCCACGAGACGACCCTGGAACCGGGCGATTGCGTCCTGCTCTACACCGACGGTGTCGTGGAGGCTCGCGACGCGGACGGTTCGGAGTTCGGCCTCGACCGGTTCACTGACTTCATCATCCGCTCCAACGCCGCCGGACAGCGCCCGGCCGAGGTGCTGCGGCTGCTCATCCACGCCATCCTCGATTACCAGCGCAACCAACTGCGGGACGACCTGACCATCCTGCTCTTCGAATGGCGCCCGCAGCACCGATGACGCGGTATTGCGCCAAGCCTCGCAGTGCCCGTACGCCGCCTTCGTCCGGGTCGGGTACTCGGCTGGCTTCCCCTCCCCTGGTGTCCGGGCCGGGAAGCCGAGGCGAAGTCAATGCGTCGCTGTGCGACGGCCTCTGACGTGGAAGCGCTGTTGGCCAACAACATCAAGCGAGATGGTGAGGCATCCACGCCTCAACCGACTTTGTCTTTGCACAGGTCAGGGCACCGTACGGGGGCAAGATCGGATGACAGGGGACAGCAGCCAGCGCTGCACCGGGCCGCACTGTCCAAACAGTCGCCATTCCCAGCGTCGACCCCGCCGTATGCGCCAGTCGCAGAAAGGGTTGTGAGCGAGGCTTGACCTGGGTCATCAAGCCGCGCTCAGGGCCTTGTCCACGGGCGCCACGCGGTGCTGAGATTTGGCAGCAACCCACCGGGCGGGGTCGCGCCGCTGCCGTGAAAGGCGGTTCACCGATGAGCTCATCGTCAGCGAACTTCTCGGCAACGCGGTCCGCTACGGCGCTCCGCTCCTGCAACTACGTCTGATCCTCGACCGGATGCTGACCTGCGAGGTCAGCGACGGCGCGACCAGCGCTCCACAGGTGAAACATGCCCGCACCATCGACGAGCCGTCTGTTGGCTACCCGAACGTGAACGCGTACGCCTCGGCGCCGGACTCGAGGAACGTGATCTGCATGGTCCGCTCGCGGACCGTGTCGTGCTCGCGCACGAGTTGGTAGAGACGGCCGTCCCGGAGCAGGCCGTTGCCGTCCTCGTCGACGTCCACGCCGTGCGACCGGCCCGGCGCCTCGCCGTCCACGAGCACGCGGAACGCAATCGGATCGTGCGTCCCCCGGGACAGCACGAGGTGAGCGTCGCGCGCATGAAACCTGCAGGCGATGCTCCCGCCGGCCTGGTTGAGCACGACGTGCTCACGCCCGATCGTCCACTGGCCGACGAGGGCCCAGTGATGGGAGCGCAGGCGCTCCAGGGGCGCGTAGACCCGGCGTTCGTCGAACGCGGCGCCGTCCGGTGACGCGAAGTGCTCGCTGCGCTCGTAGCCGAGATACGTCTCGGGTGTACGCAGGTGGTCCCAGTCGGCCGCCGCCTCCACTCCGAACCCTTCGACGCGTACGAGCTTGCGCTCGACACCGAGCAGCCGCTGGATGACGCGCTCCGATTGCTCGTAGCGTCCCTCGCCGAAGTGGTGGCCGCGGATGATGCCGTCCGCGTCGACGAAGTAGAGCGCCGGCCAGTAGTGGTTGTCGAAGGCGCTCCAGACTCCGTAGTCGTTGTCGATCACAACCGGGTAGTCGATCCCTCGCTCCGTCATCGCGTGCCGCACGCGGTCGATCTCGTGCTCGAACGAGAACTCCGGCGTATGGCCTCCGATGACGACCAACCCGTCGTTTCGGTAGGCCTGCGACCACGCACGGATGTACGGCTGCGCGCGCAGCCAGTTGATGCACGTCAGCGTCCAGAAGTCCACGAGGACGACGTGGCCGCGCAGCTCGGGGCGGCCGAGCGGCTCGGAGTTGAGCCACTCGGCCGCCCCGCCGAGCGAGGGCATGTGCCGTCGGTCGAGCGCGGTCATCTAGCGAAGTGACCGGAGGCCCACGCGAATCTCCTCAACGAGCAGCTCCGGCTGCTCCCACGCGGCGAAGTGGCCGCCCTTGGGGGTCTTGTTGTAGTGGACGAGGTTGGGGTAGGCCTGCTCCGCCCAGCTCTTCGGGGCCTGGTACATCTCGTCGGGGAAGACGCTCACGGCGACCGGCAGGGAGACGCCCTTGACGCCGAAGAAGGAGGTCGTGTTCTCCGCGTAGAGGCGAGCCGCGGAGATCGCCGTGTTCGTCAACCAGAAGAGCGTGATGTTGTCCAGGACATCGTCTCGGGTGAGGCCTTCGGTGACACCGGCGAAGGACCGGGAGATCATGGCCAGGCTGGCCGCGTCGTGGTCGAGCAGGAACGCCGCCAGGCCGACGGGGGAATCCGCCAGCCCCGTCAGCGACTGCGGACGCGACCCCATCTGGTAGGCGAAGTAGACGTGCCGGTAAGCGAAGTCCAGCTGATCGACCGCCGCCTTCTCCTCGTCGGAGAGCGACAGGCCCGCAGGCAGCGGGTTGCCCGCGATGAGCGCAGCGTCGATGGCGGGCGGAACCACGCCGGCCATGTTGGTGTGGATGCCGACCAGGCCCTCGGGCTCCTGCACACCCATGAAGTCGGCGATGATCGCGCCCCAGTCGCCGCCCTGTGCCACGTACTTCGTGTAGCCCAGGCGCTTCATCAGCTCTCCCCAGGCGCGTGCGATGCGCTCGGGACCCCAGCCGGTCGTGGTGGGCTTGCCCGAGAACCCGTAGCCGGGCATCGACGGGATCACCAGGTGGAAGGCGTCCGACGCGCTTCCACCGTGGGCGGTGGGGTTGGTGAGCGGCTCGATGATCTTCAGCTGCTCGATGATCGAGCCGGGCCATCCGTGCGTCACGATCAGCGGCAGAGCATCCTCATGCTTCGAACGAACGTGAATGAAGTGGATGTCCAGGCCGTCGATCTCGGTGATGAAATGCGGCAGGGCCTTCAGCTTCGCCTCGACCTTGCGCCAGTCGTACTCCGACGCCCAGTAACGCGCAAGCTCCTTCATCGTCTCCAGCTGCGTGCCCTGCGACTGGTCCGCAACGGTCTCCTTCTCGGGCCACCGCGCCGCCTCAATGCGCGCGCGCAGATCCTTGAGTTCCGCCTCGGGGAACTCGAACGTGAACGGCCGGATCGCTGTCTCTTGGGGTGTTGCAGACATGTGTGGGGGTCTCCTTGTCATCGTCAGCGGCTCTGTGTCGCTGACTCCTCCACGGTGGCATCGCCGTGCGTACCTCGCCCCCGTGGAAACCCCGGGGTCGGACCCGTGGCTGAACCCGGGGGCATTGCGTTCGCGCCGGAAACAACGGCGGAGGGTCGTCGGCGGGCCGAGCGGTGATCGGAGCGCACCAAGCTCCGTGCGGGCCTGGACCTGCATAGCCGCCGAAAGCACCTAAAGCGCACTAAAGTGACAAGGCAGGCGTCAAGTGGTGTCTGAAGGCAGCACGCCTGGTCGGCCGGGGTCGCTCCGGTCGGCCGTGAGCCCTGCGAGGTCGAGTCGTGCGTGAGGCTCGCACCGGAAAGCCAACTGGCTCGACCTGATCAAAATGACCGTATTGGCCGCGCAATGCACCAAGCAGCGGACCAGGGAGATCGATCCATGGGCGTGCCCGCCAGCGAAACGCAGGTCGCACTGCGGGGCCGGGGCCAGGAGCTCGCCGCGCTGGAGCGGGTACTGGCCACAGCGCGGGCGGGCAGCAGCGCGGTCCTGGTCCTTCGCGGTGAGGCAGGGATCGGCAAGACCGCATTGCTGGACTACGCAGTCGGCCGGGCCGTCGGATTTCGTACCGCTGGCGTCGCAGGCATCGAGTCGGAGATGGAGCTTCCGTTCGCGGGCATTCACCAGCTCTGCGCGCCCATGCTGGGTCGGCTTCATGAGCTGCCTGGACCGCAGCGCGATGCGTTGTCCGTCGCGTTTGGACTGCAGGAGGGCGAGGCGCCCCGTCGGTTCCTGGTAGGCCTGGCTGTGCTCAGTCTGCTGGTCGGCGCCGCCGAGGATCAGCCGCTTGCCTGCCTCGTCGATGATGCACAGTGGCTCGATGACGGGTCCCTGCAGGTGCTGGCGTTTGTCGCCAGGAGATTGATGGCCGAACCGGTGGCTTTGATCTTCGCGCTGCGGGATCCCGATGACGATCGTGAGCTGGCAGGTCTGCCTGAGCTGATCGTCGGGGGCCTCAGCGGGCCCGACGCGCGTGCCCTGCTGGCTTCGGCCGTCCGCGTGCCGCTCGACCCGCTCGTACGGGACCGGATCGTGGCCGAGGCGCACGGCAACCCGTTGGCCTTGCTGCAGGTGACGCACGCGCTCGCCCCTGCTGAGCTGGCGGGCGGCTTCGGGCTCCCCGGCAGACGCTCCGTGGCGAGCTGTATCGAGACCGCCTTCCACCAGCAGTTCCGATCGCTTCCGCAGGACAGCCGGCGGCTTCTGCTGACCGCCGCGGCCGAGCCGACCGGAGACGTGGATCTGTTGTGGCGGGCCGCCGATCTGCAGGAGATACCGGCGGACGCCGCAGCGTCGGCCGAGGCGGCAGGACTCGTCGAGTTCGGCACCAGGGCGCGGTTCCGTCACCCCCTGGTGCGCTCGGCCGTCTACCAGAGGACATCCGCGCCGGACCGCCGGGCGGCGCACCGAGCACTGGCGGAAGCCACCGATCCCCGCCTTGATCCTGATCGCAGAGCGTGGCATCGCGCTCATGCCGCCACCCAGCCCGACGAGAGCGTCGCCGTCGACCTGGAGCGCTCGGCCGGCAGGGCACAAGGCCGGGGAGGAGCCGCCGCGGCAGCCTCGTTTCTGCGGAGGGCGGCGGAGCTGACGCCCGATCCCGCGGACCGCATCACCCGTGCACTGGCCGCCGCCCAGGCCGAGATCGACGCCGGCGGGGCCGACCATGCTCACAACCTGCTGGCGGCCGCGGAGGCCGGCCCGCTCGACAACCTGCAGCGCGCCCGGCTGGAGCGGCTGCGAGCCCGGCTGGTGTTCTCCCAGCTGCGCGGCAGCGACGCGCCCCGGCTTCTGCTCGACGCGGCACACCAGCTGGCGCCTCTCGACACCGCCCTGGCCCGTGACACCCTGCTGGAGGCGGTGGGCGCGGCGATCTTCGCCGGCCGCCTGAGCGCGGGACCCGGGCAGCGCGAGGTGGCCGAGGCCGCCCGTGCCGGACCGCCACCGTCGACGCCTCCGCGGATGGTCGACGTCCTGCTGGACAGCATGGCCGACCTGATCATCGACGGCCACGCCGCCAGCGTCGACGCTCTCAGGCGTGCCCTGCGCGCCGTCCGGCAGGAGCAGAGATCCGGCGTGACGGATGCGGACAGGCGCTGGCTGTGGCTGGCGTTCCGGGTGACACCCGAGCCTCTCGCCGCGGAGCTGTGGGACGACGACGCGTGGCATGAGCTGGCGACCGGCGCCGTCGGAATCGCCCGCGAAGCGGGTGCGCTCGCCGTCCTCCCGATGGCACTGACCTACCAGGCGTACTGCCACGTGCACGCCGGCGAATTCGACACGGCGGCGGCTCTGATCGACGAGGCGACGGCGATCTCGGAGGCGGCGGGCGGCGTACCCATGATGTACACGTCCCTGGTACTCGCCGCCTGGCGAGGACAGGAATCCCAGGCACGGGACCTCATCGAGACCACCATCGAAGAGGTGAGCGCCCGGGGGGAGGGGCGTGTTCTCAGCCTGGCCGAGTACGCGACCGCACTGCTGTACAACGGCCTCGGCCGCTACGAGGACGCCCTGGCAGCCGCGACGCGCGCATGCCAATACGAGGACCTGGGCTTTTTCGGCTGGGCACTGGTCGAACTGATCGAGGCGGCCGCCCGCAGCGGACAGCCGGCGGCCGCCGCGTCGGCGCTGGACGAGCTCACCGAACGCACCCACACCAGCGGAACAGAGTGGGCGCTGGGCATGGAGGCCTGCTCACGTGCGCTTCTGAGCGACGGCGAAGCTGCCGATGCGCTCTACCGGGAGGCGATCGAGCATCTCGGACGCTGCCGGGTCGCCGTCCAGCTGTTCCGCGCCCGTCTGTTGTACGGCGAGTGGCTGCGTCGTCAGAACCGCCGTCAGGAAAGCCGTGCTCAACTGCGCTCCGCCTACGAGGCGTTCAGCCGGGTCGGAGCCGACGCCTTTGCCGAGCGGGCCCGCAGAGAGCTTTTGGCGACCGGAGAAACCGTACGCAAGCGGACGGTCGGCGCCGTCGCCGAACTCACCGGCCAGGAGGCACAGATCGCCGGCCTGGCCAGAGACGGGCGGACCAACTCCGAGATCGCCGCCCAGCTGTTCATCAGCCCACGCACGGTGGAGTGGCACCTCGGCAACGTATTCACCAAGCTCGGAGTCAGCTCTCGCAGACACCTCCGCTCAGTGCTCTCTCCTCCGCAACCGGCGACGACGACGGTGTATCCAGCAGCGGACGCCCCCGAGTCCTCAGCTCGCTGAGCACCGCGTTGATCGCCTCATGAACGCAGCGGGTCGTACCGAAAGCCGCCCATCCTGTGAGCAGCAGAAACCCGCCGCTCACGGTCAGGGATTGCAGCCTTGCCCGACGATCCGTGTCTATGCCGCGTGGCACGTATGTCGGCAGCTCCGCTGACCGCGCAGCACCGGCACCCGAGGGCCTGAGGAAGCTGCTGCCTTTCCGGGCGTGATCGCCAGGTTTCCGCTGGTTGGGGATGAGAGGGGTGCTGCGGTGGCAGTGGTGGCCTGTCGGGTCGTCGTTTCCCGGGAGGTCGCGAATGCCGTCGGTGGTCGGACTGCTGGAACAGCACGAGCTCGCCGCTCGCCGTCGAGTCGACGAACTTCGTGAGGAGGCCGATCGCATTCAGGCCGAGCTCGCCGCAGCCGAGCAGGGATGGCAGGGAGCGCGCACCGGCCGCAGCGCGCGCCCGCGGACACCTGGGCAATCAGCGGCTCAACCAGCGCTGGAAGACCTTCATCGCCCGCCACAAGCGGCCGGTGGTCGCGAACGTGGCCATCGCCCGCGAGCTGGCCGGCTGGTGCTGGTCGCTGGCCACCCTGCCCGACTGAGACGGGCCCACAGACCGGCCGGCCGGTGACCTGGTGGCGGCAGCGTGAGGAGCGACCCGCGACGGCACTATGAGCAGCGGTGACAGCCGCCACGCTCGATCTCTAGACCTGCGGAAACGCTCCCGCCGAACAGCCCGTCCTGCGGTAACCAACCCGCGTATATCAGCATCGACCACGCGTCGAGACCGACACGCGCGCCACCAGGCACCGACCGGCCCCAGGCACACAAGCGGCGCCCGAGACCCGTATCCCGGACGCCGCTGAAGGCTGCCCCTTGACAGATCGGCCCCACATATCAGTGCCGCGACAGGCAACGTTCGCCACGGCCCGCGCATCATCCGATGCGCGGGCCGTCCGGGGTCCCCCGCGGCGGCGGGGAGGACTCCGTCGTCCGGCCCATCAAGGGCACCGGCCACGACGCCGAAAAGGATCGAGCGGAGTCGTCTTCCCCTGCGTTCCGGTATGACTCTGCGCCCCACGCAGCCCCGATGCAGGCGGTGCCTGATGCGGCCGCCGAGGCCCAGAGGAGATCCTTGATGCGCGTCCGCCCGTCCCTGACCGCCGTCGCCGCCGCTGCGCTTGTGCTCACCACGGTCACCGGAGCGGCTCCTGCCGCGGCCGACCGCGGCTCCGGCGGCCGGCCACTGGACAAGGTGTCCTTCGGTGACCCCTACGCGGACTGCACCATCGGCGCGAGGTCGCCCGACAGCGTCGTCTATCCGGGCACCGAGGTCGAGCCGTACCTCTCCGTCGATCCGCGCAACCCCAAACGCGTGGTCACCGTGTTCCAGCAGGACCGCTGGTCCGACGGCGCTGCCCGTGGGCTGGTGGCCAGTTGGACCAGGGACGGCCACGCTTTCCACGAGAGCACGCTGCCCTTCAGCTCCTGCGCCCCGGGCGGCGCGGACTACGAGCGGGCCTCCGACCCGTGGGTGAGCACCGGACCGGACGGCACCGTCTATGCCAGTGGAGAGGGCGTCGACTTCACCAAGAGCACGCGCAGCGCTCTGTTGACGGTCACGTCCCGCGACGGCGGCCGCACCTGGGAGAACCTCACCACCACGCACGTCGACGAGCAGCCGTTCTTCAACGACAAGCCCTCGATCACCGCCGACCCGACCCGCAAGGGCACCGCCTACCAGGTCTGGGACCGCCTCGACAACGACCCTCCCGGCCCGAACGGCTTCGACGGCCCGGGCTACATCTCCCTCACCCGCGACGGCGGCCGTACGTGGAGCGAGGCCCGGCCGTTCGTCGACACCAGTGCCGTGCCCAACTCGCAGACCATCGGCCATGTGATCGTTGTCGACCGGCACAGCGGCACCCTGTACGACTTCTTCGACTGGATCACATACTCCGAGGACCTGAACACCGTCATCGACGCCCACTACGCCGTGGTGACCTCGACCGACGCCGGTGAGACCTGGAGCGCTCCGGTCACCGTGGCCCGCGACACGGCCGTACCGGAGGTCGATCCGAACGACCCCGCCAAGTTGCTGCGTGCCGCGGCCACCCTGCCCAGCCCGGCCATCGATCCGAAGAGCGGCACGCTGTATGTGGCCTACGAAGGCTCGGACTTCTCCGGCGGCGCGTACAACTCCGTCCAGCTGGTGCGCTCCACCGACGGCGGACACACCTGGAGCAGGACACCGAAGCGGATCAGCCCGAAGGGCGTGCCGGCGTTCTCCCCGTCGATCGCCGTCGACGGGCGGGGCACGGTCGCGCTCACCTACTACGACCTGCGGTTCCTCAAGCCGGGCAACACCACCACCCTGCCCACCGCCTACCAGCTTGCCACTCTGCCGCACGGTGAGACGCGGTTGCTGTCCGAGCGCCGGATCTCGCCGGTCTTCGACTGGCTGCAGGCGCCGTACGCCGGGGGCTACTTCCTCGGCGACTACCAGGGCCTGACGGTCGCCGGCCAGGGGGTACGGGCCGTGCTGACACGGGCCAACTCCGGTACTCCGCAGAACCGCACGGATGCCTACAGCGGTAGCTTCCGTACCCCGGTGACGAGGTGACGCTGCCGCAGCTCCTACGACGCAGCCGGCATGCCACCACCGACACCGCCTGAATCCCCCCTGCACCGACGGGACATGCCTTGGGCAGTCGCCCCGGCGCGGTTGCGTAACGCCCGGCTACGGGGGTCGGGTTCAGGCGAGCTGGAGGCCGGCTCCGGCTGCTTTCCGCGTTGCTCTTCGCGCGTGTCGGACACCGCGCCGGAGGGGTGAGGCAGACGGGGACTCCGCAAGGCCAGGCCCAGGGTGACAGACCTCTCGGCGGAGCCCGGACCGAGAGCAGCGTGAGAGAGGCCGGTGTGATGATTCGGGCGCATTTGCCTCAACCTGCTACCTGGAAAGGGAGATTCTGCATGCAGTCCTCACGTCTGCGTCAACGCCTCGCCGCTACTGCCCTGGTGGTCCTTGCGGTCGGTGCGGGGGCCGTGGCCACGGCTGCTCCGGCCATGGCCGGAGACGGCTCCACCATCTTCGGCAAGGACAACACCGTGGCCATAGGCAACGTCGCGCTTGCCCCGGACAAGGCCATCGCGGTCGACGTCACGTACTCCTGCGATCCGGTCGGGGACAAGCTGGCCGTGGATGTCATGTGGCGATTGGCCGACGAGCGGGACTCGAATGTCCGCAGTCCCAGAGGGGTGGCCACGGTCCAGCACTCCGCGCTGACCTGCGACGCGAACAAGCATGATGTGCGGGTTACGGTGCCCGTGCTGCTGCCGAAGGACAGCCTGCCGTTCGGCAAGGGCGACCCTGCGCAGGTCACGACGCAGTTGAGCAATCTGGAAGGCGCTCCGTACGCCAAGACAGTGAAGGTCTCAACGCTCTGACAGCGGGCGGGAGTCGTGGCCGACGATGGTTCGGCTCCTGGGCGCCCGCCGGTACCGGCCGGTCTGGGATTCCGGGTCAGAGGACGTGATCACCGGCCACGGTGTGGGCGGGGCGGTGCGTGTCGGCGGGCAGAAGCCCCGGAGTGGTCCGGCTCGGGGGCTTGCCGGTAGCGGCGGCGATGCTGGCCCCGCACGCTCTGCCTCCCGCGCGGCGCACCGCACGAGAGGCGCGAGGGCGGCGCGGTCTGCTGTGCGTCTGCGGGCCGATTTCGCGGTAGGTATGCACGCGCGGCTGGACATCAGGGGTGTCGCCGATCCGGGGCCGCCTTGGGCGCTGTTGCAGTGCCTGCGGCGCGCCGCGGGCGCGCTTCGTACCGGTGGCGCGCTTCGTACCGGTGGCGCACCGAATTGCGCCACGGTAGTTCGTACGGACTCGGTGCCTTTGAGGACGGTACTTCGCACGGACTCGGTGGTTGCCCAAGTCTGGCTCGATGCTGGCTACTTTGCGCACACGGATTTGCCGACGCTTTGACGATCCGTTCCACGCACGTTCAACCAGCCGTCTGTGCCTGCGTTGTGTGCCGTCCCTAAGGTCCCTGAAGGTTTCCAAGGAAGGGACTCATGGACCAACTCCGCGCGATCCGGGCTCGAGGGATCACCAAGTGTTTCGGCAACGTGGTCGCACTCGACGGCATCGATCTGGATGTGACGCAGGGGCAGATCCACGGCTTGGTCGGGCCGAACGGCGCCGGCAAGACGACCTTGCTCGGCCTCCTGCTGGGCCTGGCTGCTGCCGACAGCGGCCGCCTCGAGATCCTGGGTACGCCGGTCGGTCGGGCCCTGGCCGCTCCCGACGGTGTCGCCGGCTTCGTGGACGGGCCCGGTCTCTACCCCTCGCTCACCGCCCGGCAGAACCTCGCCGCGCTGGCCGCTCTGCGCGGCCGCGACACGCGGACAGCGGGGATCGACGACGTGCTCGACCAGGTCGGACTCACCGATGTCGCCGACGACCGGGCCCGCGGCTTTTCCCTCGGCATGCGTCAGCGGCTCGGACTCGCCGCCGCGCTGCTCACCCAGCCCCGGCTGCTCGTGCTCGACGAACCCTCCAACGGCCTTGACCCGGCGGGCAAAAAGCACGTACACGGTGTTCTCACCCGGCTCGCGGCGGACGGGACCAGCGTCGTGCTCTCCAGCCACCGCATGGACGACCTCCAGGCACTGTGCTCCGAGGTCACCATCATCGCCACCGGACGGGTCGTCTTCTCCGGCCCGCTGAGCAAGCTGGCTGCCGAAAACCGTGAACTCGACTACCGGCTGCTGACCTCAGACCCGCAGGCCGCCCGTCGGCTGGCTGCCGACACGGCCGGCATCCGCATCGTCGACGACGCCGGGACACAGCACGACGCCGAGGTGCTCGTCGTGCGCGCGCTGGTGCCCGCCCTCGACGACCTGGTGGTGCAACTCGTGCGTGCGGGCGTCGCGTTGCGCGAGCTCGCACCCGTGGTGTCGCCGCTGGAGGCCGCGTTCCTCGCCCTGACCGAGCAACAGGAGGCCGGCCGATGACCGCGACCGTCACCGTCGACAACGTTGCCGCCGCCCGCCCCGTCTCGGTTCCGCGCGGCTACCGCTTCGAGCTGGTCAAGCTGGTCTCGCAATGGCGGATCCGCTTGCTGGTCCTGGCCTGCTGGATCGCGCCGGCGCTCTTCGTCGCCGCGGTGAGCCGACAGAGCACGCTCCCCTCCGACACCCTCTTCGGCCGCTGGATGCATGCCACGGGGTGGGCCGGACCGCTGGTGATGCTCGGTTTCGCGGGCACCTGGGCGCTCCCGCTGCTGACCTCGGTGGTCGCCGGTGACGTGTTCGCCTGTGAGGACCGGCTCGGCACCTGGCGCCACCTGCTCGTGGCCGTCCGCTCGCCTCGGCGGATCTTCGTGGCCAAGGCACTGGCCAGCCTCACCGTCATCCTGCTGCTCGTGGCCGGGCTGGCCTGTTCCAGCACGGCCGGCGGGGTCGTGGCGGTCGGCGACCAGCCGCTGGTCGGCCTCGACGGCCACCTGCTGGCGCCGGCGGACGCCGCGGTCAAGGTCCTGCTCGCCTGGGTCTGCGTCCTCGCGCCGACCCTGGCCCTCGCCGGGATCGGACTGCTCGGGTCCGTCACGCTGGGGCGCTCCCCGATGGGACTGCTACTGCCCGCGCTCGTGGCGCTCGCGATGCAGCTCGCCCAGATGATGCCGCTGCCCGCCGCCGTGCGCCTCGCCCTGCCCAGCTACGCCTTCATCGCCTGGAACGGTCTGTTCACCAGCCCGGCACAGCTCGGCCCGCTCCTGATCGGCATCGTGGTCAGCCTGTTGTGGGCCGTGACCGCGACAGTGCTGGCCTACGTACTTTTCGTGCGGCGTGACTTCACCAACCTGACCTACGACGGTGCGGGGCGCCGCGCGGTCACCGCCGGAGTCCTGCCGCTGGCCGGGCTGGTCGCCGTGACGGTCGGGGTCGTCGCCACGACGACCGGGGCCACGGGCTCCGGAATCGAGCAGGACAAAGTGCAGCGCTCGCTCGCCACGGCATTCGCCCACCTCTACCGGCTGCAGACCCAGCAGCTCAACCGCCCCGCCGTCACCGAAACGCAACTGAAGGCCACGGCGACGTGCGACAAGGGCAGCGTCAGGGTCGCCGCCGAGGGGCCGGGCAACGACTGGCGGTGCGTCGTCTCCTGGCATCTGCCCGGCGTCGAGGCCACAGGGAGGGCCATCTACCAGCTCGACGTCACCCCAGACGGTCGTTTCATGGCCGATGGCGACGGACCGAAGGAAGTGAACGGCTACTTCCTGGTCCGCACCCCGGCCGGGGACGCACCGAACCCGCTGTGGCAGTTCGACGGCAACGTCGAACTGCTCGCCGCCTCGAAGGGATAACTCAATGCAGGTAACACGCCGCCGGCGTGTCGGGAAGAACCGTTCCGGCCTTCTCAGCAGACGCATCCAGGGCCGAATCCCCCTGGTGACCGCAGGCACCACCGCTCTCGCCCTCGTCGCCGCCGGTGCCGCTTTCGCCCAGACACACCAGTTCGGCACCGACCAGGTCGGCCAGATCACCGATCAGGGCCAGGTCATCTCCAGCGACCAGTACATCGCCCCGTACGGCGACCGCCTCGTCGTCAACAACGGCAAGATCATGTCGTCCACGGTCAGCCCGGACGGCGCCCACCTCGCGGCCTCGGTCACCGACGGCGGGGCGGCGCTGGCCATCGTGGACCTGAACAACTGGAAGGTGCAGCAGCTCGTCAGCAACGCCGCGTCGTCGAGCCCGCGCATCAGCAGCAACAGCGTGGGCCAGGAAGGCCCCACCTACTCCCCCGACGGCTCGCAGCTGTGGCTGGGCCAGACCGACGGCTACACCAAGTTCACCGTGAACCCGGACGGCAGCGTCGCCAACCCGACGTCCGTCAACATCCCGGCGGACGGGGCCAAGCACGCGCTGGTGGGCGAGCCGGTGTTCTCCCCCGACGGCTCCACCGTCTACTCCGCGGTCAACGGCCAGAACCGGGTCGTCGCCCTCAACGCGGCGACCGGGGCCATCCAGCAGAGCTGGGCCGTGGGCAACGCGCCGCGCGACATGGTCAAGGTCGGCGACAAGCTCTACGTCAGCAACGAGGGCGGGCGTCCGGCGAAGGCCGGCGACACCACCATCAACTCCTACGGCACCCAGGTGCCGGCCGACCCGAAGACCGCCGCCACCACCACCGGCACGGTCAGCGTCATCGACCTGGCAAACCCGGCTGCCGCTGTCACGAGCATCGACGTCGGTCTGCACCCGACCGCCCTGTACGCGAAGAAGGGGGCGCTGTTCGTCACCAACACCGCCACCAACGACGTGTCGGTCATCAACACCGCCAGCAACAAGGTCGTGCAGACCATCGCCACGCAGCCGTGGCCGGAGGCGTCGGTGGGCTACGAGCCCGACGCGGTGACGCTCACCGACGACGGTCACCTGCTGGTGACGCTCGGCCGCGCCAACGCTGTCGCCGTCTACCGGTACAAGAGCGCGCAGGAGCCGGTCAGTTACGTCGGCCTGCTCCCCACGGACTACTTCCCCGCGGAGATCGCAGCCGTCGGCAAGCAGGTCGTGGTCTCCAACACCCGTGGTATCGACGCCCGCCGCCCCACCAGCAGCGCCGGGCACGGCACCCACGACACGACCTCCAGCGTGCAGCGGTTCACGCTGCCGGACGACAGCGTCATCAGGTCCCAGACGGCCAAGGTCTTCAAGCAGAACGGCTGGACCAGCGGCTCGGTCGAGCTGTCCCAGGGCAAGAGCGAGACGAAGCCGGTGGCGGTCCCGCAGCGGCTCGGCGACCCCTCGACGATCAAGCACGTCTTCCTGATCGTCAAGGAGAACCGGACCTACGACCAGGTCTTCGGTGACGTCCCCCAGGGCAACGGCGACCCGTCGCTGACGCAGTTCGGCGAGAACGTGACGCCGAACCAGCACGCGCTGGCGAAGCAGTTCGGGCTGTACGACAACACCTACGACATCGGTACGAACTCCGCCGAGGGCCACAACTGGCTGATGCAGGCCGACGACCCGGAGTACACCGAGTCCTCGGCCGGCGAGTACGCGCGCAGCTACGACACCGAGGACGATGCGCTGGGCCACCAGCGGACCGGCTTCATCTGGACCGGCGCGCAGGCCGCGGGCAAGTCCGTGCGCGACTTCGGCGAGTTCCAGCAGTTTTTGACCAAGCCGTCGGATGCGAGCTGGCAGAACCTGTACTGCGACTCCAAGAACATGGAGTCGACCGGGCAGGACACCGCCTACACCCTGAACTCGTCCTCGCCGATCCCCTCGCTCAACGACGTGTCGGTGCACGGCTTTGCGAAGTTCGACACCAGCGTCCCGGACATCTACCGGGAGCAGATCTGGAAGCGTGACTTCGAGAAGAACGGGCCGGCGAACCTGAACATGTTCTGGCTCTCCAGCGACCACACCGGTGGCCCGGCGAACGCGGCCGCCCAGGTCGCCGACAACGACCTCGCCACCGGCAGGATCGTTGACGAGATCTCGCACAGCAAGTACTGGAAGGACTCGGCGATCTTCGTTGTCGAGGACGACTCCCAGGCCGGCCTCGACCACGTCGACGGCCACCGTGCCCCGATCCAGATCATCAGCCCCTGGGCCCAGCACTCCACCGTCGACAGCCACTACTACTCGCAGATCACGATGATACGGACCATCGAGCAGATCCTCGGGATCCACCCGATGAACCAGAAGGACAGCGCGGCCAGCCCGATGCGCGGGGCGTTCACCCAGCACCCCAACTACACGCCGTTCACGGCGCTGCCCAACCGGACCTCGCTGACCGATGGCCTCAAGACCCCGCCCTCCTGCGGGGTGGACACGCCGGCGCCGCAGGACCCCACCGCGGCGGCAGTGCCGTCGGCCAAGGTGCCTGCGGACAAGCAGGCACTCGCGGCGAAGTGGGATGCCTGGAAGTCCAAGCAGCGGCTGACCGGCCCGAACGCCGTGCCCGACTTCGCGAACCCCGCGCAGATGAACCACTTCACGTGGTATCAGACGCACGGCTGGACGAAGCCCTACCCCGGCGAGAACAAGATCTACGCACCGCAGGACGTGCCGGGCGCCTACATCCCGTCGTCGGAGTCCGACGGCTGACAACCGGCTGATCCCCTCAAGAGGCCCCTGGCCGGCGTCACCGCCGGCCAGGGGCCTCTTCTGTTGCGCCCGCGGGAACTGACGGCCCAGCTGCGCGACCATGGAGGCTCCCGCAGTGCGCGTTCCCCGGATGCCGGAGATTGGCATGACCAGTTCACGATTGATTCACCGGGAGTTCGCAGGCTCCCTCGATTCTCGCGATCATGACATCTCGAAGAGCCTCGCTGAGGCTGGCCCTGTCCACGGGACTCGCCACCTTCATGCTGACCATCGCCGGCACTCTGTCACCCGCCTCCGCGGCGACGACCGACTGGATGTACAACAACGACTTCGGGCAGCCCTGTCTCACCTCGTCGACCGCGAGCAGCAACATCTGGGTGCAGTACAGCTGTTCGGGAAACGGCGGTACGCTCTGGCACTGGGGCTCGGAGTCGAACCAGTGGCAGGGACACACGATGCGCCGACTGGTGAGCAACGCCAACGGTGACTGCCTCACGACGGACGTCGGAGCTGAAACGAACGACGTCTACGCGGCCCCCTGCGGAGGCGGCCGCTCCGGACAGTTCTGGACCGCCGACAACGACCACATCCAGAACCAGAACGGGAATTACCTCCGCACCTCGGACAGCGGTGACGGCGTCTACACCAGCCCCTACAGCGTGGTGGACAAGTACGGCATCAACTCCACCCGGTTCGTCTGGTGGGGTTTTCACCTCTGACACGTCCGGCTCCGGTGACGGCCTCTGGGACCGTGAAGCCCGGCTTCTGAATGGCCGTTGAGCTCGCACCGGCTCCTGGCCAGGGCCGCGAGACCGCCTCGACAGTCAATCGCGGGCAGAGCCCCGGCTCTGTCCGCGGTGTCGTGAGCTGAACGCCGCACGGGCGGGGTCCGCGTCGGTTCCGCGAACTGCAGCGCGCCACCGACGGCATCTCCCAGAGCATGCTCACCCTCACCGTGCGCAGGCTGGAGCGCGACGGCCTCGTGCTGTTGCTGGCGACGGGATAGGTTCGCCGGGTCGGTGGAGGAGGAGCGACCCCTGGCGGGCACGGGGAGGCGGGCGATGAGCGACAACTACCTGACGGTGATTCCGACCGATCCGTACTGGCGGCCCAGTAAGGATGCGGCGGATCGTGCCGCGGCCGTGCTGTCCAGGATGCTTCCCGACGACGACGCCCGCCGTGGCCTGGAAGCCACGTGGCACGACAGCGTCGAGGTGGTCTTCTGCGGCGCCAACCTCGAGAAGATCTCCTGCCCGCACTGCGGTGCGCAGTTCACACCCGGCTGGTGGGGGGAGGCCGTCTCGGAGCGCTACAGCGAAGGCTTTTCAACGCTCATGGTGACCGTTCCCTGTTGTCACGCCCAGACGTCGCTCAACGAGCTGGTGTACGACTGGCCGATGGGGTTCGCGCAGTTCAGAATCGAGGTCCTGTATCCGAACCGGGCATGGCTGACCGACGAGGAACTGGCCTCCCTCACGGACGCGCTCGGACATCCCCTACGGCAGATCCTCATCCACATCTAGTAGGACTCCGTTAGGTTGCTCTGGTTCTTGGGTTTGGGCTGGTGGTGGATGTTCGGGGCAGG
>NZ_BMMM01000034.1 GCF_014645835.1 Streptomyces albiflavescens | reverse complement strand
AGAGGGAGTCGACGTCCGGGATGTCCCGCAGCTGCTTGCGGGTGATGTCACCGGTCGGCGCCTCCAGTTTGATGACGTCCGCACCCAGCCAGGCAAGCAGTTGGGTAGCCGAAGGGCCGGACTGGACGTGCGTCATGTCGAGCACGCGAATGCCTTCGAGAGCCTTGGTTGTCACAGGTCACCTCACTTGTCCGTTGCCTTGAACGTCCTGGCGTCGCTGGTCGTGAGCCGCATCCGGCACATTGCATACAGTCGACGGATACTGTATGAAGATTGTTATCCCGCATCCGATGGGTGATGTCCAGGGGTCGTGCAGCACTTTTAAGACAGGAGCCGGATCATGGACCTGTACGAGCACCAGGCACGGGGGCTCTTCGAGGAACACGGCATCTTGGTGCCGCGGGCCGAGGTCACGGCCTCGCCCAAGGAGGCGCGCGAGATCGCCCGCCGGCTCGGCGGTCGCGTCGTCGTCAAGGCGCAGGTGAAGACCGGTGGGCGCGGTAAGGCCGGCGGTGTGAAGCTCGCCGCCGACCCGGTCGCCGCCGAACTCACGGCACGCCGGATCATCGGCATGGACATCAAGGGCCACACGGTCCGCGAGGTGATGCTGGCTCAGCCTGTCGACATCGAGAGCGAGTTCTACGTCTCCTACGTCCTCGACCGTGCCGCCGGACGCTTCCTCGCGATCGCCTCCGCCGAGGGCGGCATGGAGATCGAGGAGATGGCCGCGACCAGGCCGGAGGCGGTGGCGCGCATCCACATCGACCCGGCGGAGGGCGTGACGTCGGCGAAGGCGTCCGAGATCGCGCAGGCCGCGGGTCTGCCGCCGCAGACGGTCGACGTCCTGGTGCGGCTGTGGCAGGTGCTGACGCGTGAGGACGCCGTCCTGGTCGAGGTGAACCCGCTCGTCCGCACGGCCCAGGGGCAGATCCTCGCCCTGGACGGCAAGGTCACCCTTGACGACAACGCCCGCTTCCGGCAGGCGCGTTGGGGAGAGGAGGACGCCGGGCACGACGACCCCCTGGAGGTGGCGGCCGCGGCCAAGGGCCTCAACTACGTCAAGCTGGACGGCGAGGTCGGCATCATCGGCAACGGCGCGGGCCTGGTCATGTCGACGCTCGACGTGGTCGCGGGCTGCGGCGCCCGGCCGGCCAACTTCCTCGACATCGGCGGCGGGGCCTCCGCTCAGATCATGGCCGACGGCCTGTCGGTCATCCTCTCCGATCCCGACGTGAAGTCCGTCTTCGTCAACGTCTTCGGCGGGATCACGGCCTGCGATGCCGTCGCCGACGGCATCGTGCAGGCCCTGGGCGCCGTGCGGCTGACCAAACCGCTCGTGGTCCGCCTCGACGGCAACAACGCCGTCCGCGGCCGTGCCATCCTCGACGGCCACGCGCACCCCTTGGTGCAGCAGGCCACCACCATGGACGGTGCCGCCCGTCGTGCCGCCCAACTCGCCAACACCAGCTGAAGGAGCGGGACATGGCCATCTTTCTCACCAACGAGTCCAAGGTCCTCGTCCAGGGCATGACCGGCGGCGAGGGCATGAAGCACACCCGGCGCATGCTCGCGGCCGGCACGGACGTCGTCGGCGGCGTCAACCCGCGCAAGGCCGGGCAGACCGTCGACTTCGAGGACCGGGCCGTGCCCGTCTTCGGATCGGTGCGCGAGGGCATGGCGGCCACCGGCGCGGACGTGAGTGTGGTGTTCGTGCCACCCGCCTTCGCCAAGGCGGCCGTCGTGGAGGCCGCCGACGCCGGGATAGGGCTCGCCGTGGTCATCACCGAGGGCATCCCGGTCCATGACTCCGTCGCCTTCCACGCGCACGCCGCGAAGAGGGGGACGCGCGTCATCGGTCCCAACTGCCCGGGCCTGATCACGCCCGGCCAGTCGAACGCGGGCATCATCCCCGCCGACATCACGAAGCCCGGACGCGTCGGCCTCGTCTCCAAGTCGGGCACCCTGACGTACCAGCTCATGTACGAGCTCCGGGACATCGGCTTCTCCACCTGCGTGGGCATCGGCGGCGACCCCGTCGTCGGCACCACCCACATCGACTGCCTGGCGGCCTTCCAGGACGACCCCGACACCGAACTGATCGTTCTCATCGGGGAGATCGGCGGCGACGCCGAGGAACGGGCGGCCGCGTACATCCGCGACCACGTCACCAAGCCCGTCGTCGGCTACATCGCCGGCTTCACGGCGCCCGAAGGCAAGACCATGGGGCACGCGGGAGCCATCGTCTCCGGTTCGTCGGGCACCGCCCAGGCGAAGAAGAAGGCCCTGGAGGCGGTCGGAGTGCGCGTGGGCGACACCCCGACCGAGACGGCTCGGCTGGTGCTGACCCAGCTGGAAACGGAACGTGACGTCACTCATAGTTAAAGTGGAGTGACTGTCGGAAACAGTCCTGCCTCACTACGTTCCTCCCTACATACGCGACCACCGTTCGCGACATACGCGACCACTGTTCGCGCGGGCAGGCATTCTGTGGTTCGGCAGATGCCAAGCCCCCCGCCCCCGACTGTGCACCGAGAGCGGAGACACCGAATGGCAACCACCCTCAATCCGACCAACCTCGTCCTGAAGTCAGGTACGTCCTGGGCCGACGCCTGGCAGCGGTGCCTCGCCGTCGCACCCGAGGCGTTCCGCGACGACCGCGTCCTCAATCTCTGGGGCGCCGCCTGGCAGGCGGACGGCCGGGCACTGCCCGCCACCAGCCCTGTCGACGGCAGCCCCATCGCGGGCCCGCCGCGTCTGGACGGTGCCACCGCCCAGCGAGCCGTCCGCGCCTCGCTCGACCAGCACCGCGCCTGGCGCCACGTGCCCCTGGAGGAACGCCGCGCACGCGTGGCGGCGACCCTCGACGCGCTCACCAAACACCGCGAACTGCTCGCCCTCCTGCTCGTCTGGGAGATCGGCAAGCCCTGGCGGCTCGCCCAGGCCGACGTGGACCGGGCGATCGACGGCGTGCGCTGGTACGTCGACGGCATCGAGCCCATGGTGGACGGCCGGGCCCCGCTCGATGGACCCGTGTCCAACATCGCGAGTTGGAACTACCCGATGAGCGTGCTGGTTCACGCCATGCTGGTACAGGCATTGGCGGGCAATGCGGTCATCGCCAAGACCCCGACCGACGGCGGCGTCGCCTGCCTCACCCTGGCCTGCGCGCTGGCCGCGCGCGAAGGGATCCCGGTCACTCTCGTCAGCGGCAGCGGCGGCGAGCTCTCGGAGGCGCTGGTCCGCGCGCCCGAGATCGGCTGTGTCTCCTTCGTCGGCGGCCGTGACACGGGCGCCGCGGTGGCCACCGCCGTCGCCGACCTCGGCAAGCGGCATGTACTGGAACAAGAAGGACTCAACACCTGGGGCATCTGGAACTACACCGACTGGGACGCGCTGACCGCGGTCATCCCTAAGCTCTTCGACTACGGCAAGCAGCGCTGCACGGCCTACCCGCGCTTCGTCGTCCAGCGTGAGCTGTTCGACGAGTTCCTGGCCGCGTACCTCCAGGCCGTCCGCACCCTACGTGTCGGCCACCCGCTCGCGGTCGAGCACCCCGATGACCCGTACCCGACGCTCGACTTCGGTCCGGTCATCAACGCGGCGAAGGCCAAGGAACTGCACGACCAGGTCGCCGAGGCCATCGACCGGGGCGCCGTCCCGCTGCACCGCGGCAAGCTGTCCGACGCGCGCTTCCTGCCCGGCCAGGACACGGCGGCGTACGTCCAGCCCGTCACGATCCTGAACCCGCCGCCGTCCTCACCACTGCACCACGCGGAGCCCTTCGGCCCGGTCGACACCATCGTCCTGGTCGACACCGAGGCCGAGCTGCTCGCCGCGATGAACGCGTCGAACGGCGCGCTCGTCGCCACCCTCTCCACGGACGACGCGGCGACGTACGACCGACTCGCCCCACAGATCCGCGCCTTCAAGGTCGGCCGCGGCAAGCCCCGTTCCCGGGGCGACCGCGACGAACTCTTCGGAGGCTTCGGCGCGTCGTGGCGCGGTGCCTTCGTGGGCGGGGAACTGCTGGTGCGCGCGGTGACGCAGGGGCCGGCGGGGGAACGGCTGCCCGGGAACTTCCCGGACTACCACCTCATGCCGTGAGGTGAGGCCGGGCGGCGCTCATGTCAGGGGCGCCGCCCGGCTGTTCGATGCCCTGTCGGTCGAGCCCCCGCTGCCGCGCGGCGCTGACCAGCCGGGCGATGTTCGCATCCAGCGGTCCTCCGGCCCCCCGGTGATGGGCGACCCACACCCGTGACGGGCGACCCACCCGGGGCCTCGGGCCCGAGCGCCTCCTCCTCTCGGGAGGACAGGGCGGCCGGCATGCGTGCGACCACGCCGGACGACTCCCAGGTGATCCGGCTCCCCAAGTGCTCCCGCAACGGCAACAGCGTCCTGGGCCGTCGCCCTCGCCGCGAGCCCGTCGTAATCAACTGGTCACCCATGGTGAGGCCGTAGATGCACCCCCACCTCGTCCCGTGCATCCGCTCTGGCGACCGGGATACGCAGGTGAAAGGCACCCCGAAACCTTGGTATTGTTGTCCATGTCGCCGCGGGGAACACCCCCGGCCAGGCGGCAGACACCTGGTCCGGGTGGCGGAATGGCAGACGCGCTAGCTTGAGGTGCTAGTGCCCTTTATCGGGCGTGGGGGTTCAAGTCCCCCCTCGGACACAACCACTGACGATACGGTGATGAGGGCCTCGACCTTACGGTCGCGGTCCTCGTTGCGTTTTCGTAACTGATAGTGATGCCGAGGGCTTCGTAGAGCGGGGCTTTCTTCTCGGTGTCGGCTGTGCGGATGCGCTGTGCGATGTCTCCAAGGCTCTCAGTGATCTCCCGGATCTGCGGGGCGTCGAGTGGGGGTTCCTTCTTCCGTGTGACGGCGGGGAGCGCGTCGAGTTTCTTCTGCGCCGCCTGCTTTGCGGCACCCGGGGGTCATGTGGCGGCGAGAGCGGCGGTGGCGGCCTTGCCGATGGCGGTGGCGGCCTGGGCCGGGTCGGCGAGCTCCAGGAGGGCATCAGCCGCATCCGTGGCGCCGCCGCCCGGACCAACGCCCCCTCTGCCCCCTACCGCTCAGACGACTCCACCCTTCGACGCTCACCGGGGGAGGCAGCCCTCCGCACGGCCTTGGGCGAGGACGGCTACCGGCTCCTTGGCCGCCACCGCCAGGAGCGCGGCACCGCGCTGGGCGCGCTGGCCGATCTGGTCTGCAGCACGGCCCGCGAGGCCGACCGGCTGCACGGCAAACTGCGCCGCCACGCCGCCCACGTACGCGACCGCCTCGACGACACCCTCAACCCCCGCGTGGACCCCGCCCTCATCCCGGCCTGCGGCCTGCTCACCAGCACCGGCCACACCACCGACCTGCATGCCGCGCGCTTCGCCCAGCAGATGAACCAGCTCACCCTGGTGCTGGAGAGCTACCAGGCCGCCGTACGGCGCACCGGGGTGTGACCGGGCGCCGTTGACCGTGCGGGGGCCCGCCCCTCGGGCCCCCGCCCCAACCCCCGCGCTGCGGGCCCGGACACGGCACCGGCCCGCCCCGTTCCTGGAAGGAATCCCCATGCCCGACACCGGCCAGCTCCGGCACCCCTTGGCGGTGCGCCAGATCCTCCGCCACGCTCACACGCTCCTCTCCGCCGCTGGAGACGAAGAATCCCTATCTCTGGAAGCTCTGTTGACCCGCGCCGCAGACCGACTGCCCCTCGAGGACCGCCCCGACCTGGATCCGCCCACCCTCGCCTGGGCCGTGGCGGAGGCCGCCGCACAGCTCCTGGCCTGCGTGCGCACCCCCATCCGGCCGCAGGACCCGCATCTGACGTACTGCCTCCAGGCCCTCGACCGGCTGCCCCGTACGGCCCGCATCGGCCTGCTCACGGCTGCCGTACGGCGCACCGACCCCGACCAGGCGGGCAGCCTGGACGGCACCTCGCCGCTCGCCCCCACCCGCCGCTTCGTGCCTGACGGTCCTGCGCCCGCCGGGCGCCGCACGGCGGGGCGCTGCCCGTGTGAGTGCAACAGCGAGGGCTTCTGCGGTGGCTGCGGACACGCGGGCTGCGGAGGACGCCGATGAACCGCCCCACCGCGGACAGCCACGGCGAATGGCCGCGGCAGCGCCCCGGGCACGACGATGTCGAGCCGGAGGACGACGGGCCGTACGCCGATGTCGCTGACCCGGCCACCGGCACCGTCTGGTTGTGCGCCCACCGCTGCGGTACCTGCATCTTCCACCCGGGCAACCCGATGTACCTGCAGCCCGGACGTGTTGCGGACATGGTCAGCCACGCGCGGCGAGCCGAGGGCCACGTGGTGTGCCACAAAACTCTGGGAACCGATGCCCCGGCGATCTGCCGAGGCTTTGCCGACGGACCCGACCAGGGCCGCAGCTTCGCCCTGCGCCTGGCCCGCGCCCTGGGCACGCTGACGGAGATCTCCCCGCCATGACCACGACGCCAGACAAGCTGGGGCCGGGCACCCGCCTGCTCGCGCAGCAGCTCGGCCTCGACGACCCTCTGGCCAAGCCCGTCAGACCCTCACGTAACGCCCACTGATACGCCGTCAGTGATCCCGTTTTGAGCCTTCGCTGAGAGCGTCCCCACAAAGTCCTTACATCGCTCCCTGCCCCAAGTGGCACACTGAGATAGGGATCGGCTACGGGGGCCCATCCGCGGGCCCGTGCCTTGACAATAGGCGTGCGGTGGAAGGTGGTCTGCCATGCGATCCATGCTGGCGGTGGACGGGCCCGACGGGCCCGACTCTCTCGGGGATCTCACGAGCTGGCTCAACGACGAAGCTCTCTTACGGGGACGAGTGCACGTTCCACCGCCCGCGCCGGGGCACGGCGAGTTGGGCGCCTGGAGCGACGCAGTCTTGGTCGCGGTCGGTGCCGGCGGCGCCCTGACCGCCCTGGCCAGGGCACTCGCGGTGTATCTGCGCCAACCGCGGCGCAGCACTGTACGGATCAAGGTCGTGGCCCCTGACGGAACGCGCACCGAACTGACGGTCCAACACGCGAAGAACCTTGAAGCCGTCGAGCAGTTGTTGAAGACGGCACTGCACACCGATGGTGCGACGGACAGGGATGCGCTCTCCGACGGAAGCACTCTGGCCCTCGGCGAGGCGACACGTCCGGAGGGCTGACCGTGACACGCCCACCCGACCCGGACCACTCGCGCGCCGTGCTGGTCGGAACCGCCGAATACACCGAAGATGCGGCCCTACCCGGCGTTCCCGCCGTCCGCAACAACGTCCGCGACCTCCATCGGCTGCTCACTGAAGGACGGCCCGGGGCCTTCGCTGCCGAGAAGGTCCGGACCGTACTCGACCCCGCGACGCCGAGGGATCTTGGGCTGCCGCTGCTGGAGGCCGCGCGTCAGGCCGAGGACGTCTTCCTCGTCTACTACTCCGGTCACGGTCTGATCGGCCACGAGCGACGCGAGTTGTACCTCGGCCTGTCCAAGTCCGTTGTCGACGCCCCCTCGTTCACGGCTTTCCCGTTTCAGGGAATCCGAGAGGCGTTCCTGTCCAGCCCGGCACGCAACAAGGTGCTGATCCTCGACTGCTGCTTCTCCGGGCGTGCCATCTCAGGAAACCTCTCCGGTGTCCACGAGCCGCTCATCGACCAGATGGAGATCGCGGGCACCTACACGCTCACGTCGGCCGCCGCCAACGAGCCGGCCCGATTCCAGGAGGGAGAGCGGCACACGGCGTTCACGGGTGAACTGCTACTGGCCCTGCGGGACGGCATACCTCACCCGTCGTCGGTCGAGGTCACCCTCGGCGCCTTGTTCCGCCACCTCAAGCGTGTCCTGCCGACTCGGGGCATGCCCGAGCCGCAGCATTGCGGGACGGACACCGCCGAGTTACTGATCTTGACCCGCCCGAGAAGGCGGAGCCAACGTGGGTCGTCCGCCGATGCCGAAGGGAACAGGCCGTCGGGCATACGGGAGGAACTGCTCGCTCGCCGGGACCTTGGCCACCGCCGCGGCGAGGAAGGGCACACCGGCGAGGCCGTCCAGATGCTGACCGAAGTGCTGCCCGGCCTCACCCTGACTCTGGGAGCGGACGCACCTGCCACGCTCGTCACGCGAGTCAACCTCGCCTATTGGACCGGGCGGCACGGAGGCACCGAAGAGGCGCTGCGGCTGACCACGACAGCCGTCGAGCAGATGACCCGCGTCCTCGGACCAGACCACCGGTTCACCGTGGTGGGCCGGAGCCAACTCGCCCAGTGGACCGGCGAATCTGGCCGATTCGCAGAAGCCCGGCAGCTTTCCACGACCGTCGTCTCCGACCTCAGACGCATCCTCGGACCCGACGACCGCGAGACTCTCGTTGGCCGCGCCCAGCTGGCCCGTTGGACCGGGGAGGCCGGGGACCCAGCTGCTGCTGCCCACCAGACCGGCGAACTCATCCCCGATCTCGCACGCGTCCTGGGCAGGGAGGACCGCGAGACCCTCACCGGACGGCTCAATCAGGCGCAGTGGACTGGGCGGGCCGGCGTGCCCAGACGAGCGGTACAGCTGCTGACAGGACTGGTGCCGGACCTGTCCTGGGTCCTGGGGCCGGACGACCCTCACACCCTTGTAGGCCGCTCCCGGTTGGCCCAGTGGTCGGGGGCCGCAGGCCGGCGCCGCCGGGCCCGGCACATGTTCGCCGCCGCTGTGCCCGACCTCGGGCGAGTACTGGGCCCCGATGACCGGGAGACGCTGCTGGCCCGCAGCCAACTCGCCCACTGGACCGGGGAAACGGGCGAACCAACCGAAGCGGTACGGCTGTTGAGGCTGCTGGTTAGCGACCTCGCCTGGGTCCTCGGGCCCGACGACCGGATCACGGTGGTCAGTCGGGCGCGGCTAGCCCACTGGACCGCAGTCCAGGGCGATGTGAGCGATGCCGTTCAGCAGTTCTACGCCGTGATCCCGGACCTCAGCCGCATCCTCGGAGCCGAGGCATCCGAGACCGTGGAGAATCGCGCCCTTCTGGCCCTGTGGCGTAAGAAGGCAGACCGACGGCTCAAGCGGCAGCTCTTCTACGGCGCCCGGGACCACGGAGGCCGACCGTGAGCAGGCAGGGATCGGACCGAGGATCCCGCCGCAAGGACGTCGGTCCAGGGCCGACCTCCGCCCTGGAGCAGTCGGACCCGAACCAGCTCGGGCCTTTTCGGCTGGTCAGCCGACTCGGCGCCGGCGGCATGGGCATGGTGTACCTGGGCCGTTCACCGACCGGACAACTGGCAGCGGTCAAGGTACTGCGCCACGAGATCGCTGGCGACGAGGAGTTCCGGCAACGGTTCGAGCGGGAGTTCGCGGCGGCGTCGAAGGTGAGCGGACCGTTCAGCGCGCGCGTTCTGCAGGCCAGCGAATCGGACGATCCGCAACTGTGGATAGCGACCGAGTACGTTCCAGGGCCCTCCCTCAACGAAGCGGTCCGCAGCTTCGGCCCACTGCCCCAGCCAACGCTGACACCCCTGTGGCTGGGACTGCTCGGCGCCTTGCAGACCATTCATGCCGCCGGAGTCGTGCATCGCGACCTCAAACCCTCGAACGTCCTGCTCGCCCAGGACGGTCCCCGCGTGATCGACTTTGGCGTCTCGACCTTCGGCGACGCCACGTCTCTCACCCGAACAGGCATGGTGATCGGAACACCGGCCTACATGTCGCCTGAACAGGTCCGGGACAACAAGGTGGGGCCTGCAAGCGACGTCTTCGCTCTGGCATGCACGATGGCCTTCGCCGCCTCGGGCCAGAACCCGTTCGGGGGGGAATCCGCCGCGCAAATACTCTTTCGCGTCGCCTACGAAGAGCCGGAACTGGTCGGCCTGCCGGAGCAGATCGCCTCAGCGGTCCGCCGCAGCCTGGCGAAGGATCCCTCGAGTCGGCCATCCGTCACCGAACTGATCGGCATGGTGCCCGCGGCGGACGAGGCTTCCCGGCTTCTGGCCCACGGCAAGTGGCTGCCCGAGGCCATCGAACGCCGGACGGCGGAACACGCCGGGACCGTCTACGCATGGGACGTCCAACGCCCGCCGTCCCCCCGGACGGAGTTGCTCTCTGCGCCCACGCATAGCGAACTCCCTGCTCCGCCTGCGGACTCCGCCGACCCGCCCCCAGCGGAACCGGGACCGGGGTCTACCGTCGTACGAGATCAAGGTGTCCACCCACGGACGGCGCCGTCCGACGCGACGACGTCGATCGGCAGCCCGCCGGATGGCGGCCCGCCGCCCACGCTCCACCCCCAAGGCGGCTCTGACCCCGAGGACGAGCCGTCTCTGCGGACCCACACACTGCTCGTACCCGCCGACACCCCGCCGTTGCCGAGGCTCCGTCGCCGCTCCTGGCACCAGTGGGTGCCGATCCGGCGCAGTAATCGCTAGCGGTGTAGGAGGATCACCACACGGCATGGGCGATGATTCCAGGAATCCCTGTCCCGCGTGAAAACCCTGGTTCGGGCTGCTGATCAGGCCGTTTGTCTGCCTGCCGTCAGGCTGCTTGCTGGTACTCGTTGATGAGGCCGCCGAGTAGTTGAGTGCGGCGGACGCGGCCTCCGAAGGGGGTGACAGGTGCCGTCTGGCCGGTCTCCGCTGCTTGGGGAGGTCGTTGGTGGAGGGATTGGTGGGGGCGGTGACGGTTGTAGTGGTCGGTGTAGGTGTTCAGGACGGCGCGCAGGTGCCGTTCGTTCATGATGAGGATGCGGTCGGTGCACTCGCGGCGGACGGTGCCGACCCAGCGTTCCGCGAAGGCGTTTGCCTTCGGCGATCTCGGCGGGGAAAGTAGCACCTGCACGCCCGCGTCGGCGAGCACGGCGTCGAAGGCACCGGAGAACTTCCCATCCCGGTCGCGTAGGAAGAACCGGAACCGGTCCACCCGGTCTTCGAGGTCCATCATCAAGTTCCTCACCTGCTGGGTCACCCAGCCCCGGTTCGGGTGCGCGCTGATGCCGAGGACGTGCACTCGGCGCGTTGCGACCTCCATGACGAACAGCACGTACAGCCGCCGGCAGAACGCGGTATCCACATGGAAGAAGTCGCAGGCCAGCAGTCCGGAAGCCTGGGCGCGTAGGAAGGAGGCCCAGGTGTCGTGAGCCCGCTGGGGCGCGGGCGGAATGTTGCCCTGCCGCAGTACTGACCGGACGGTGGCGGCGCAGACCGTGATGCCCAACCGGGCCAGCTCTCCCTGCACTCTACGGTGTCCCCACAGCGGGTTCTCCCGCGCGAGGCGCAGGATCAGCTCCCGCGTCTCCTCCGGTATCGGCGGCCGACCGGGGCTCTTGTGGGGGTAGGTCCACTTGCCGGCGATCAGCTCTCGGTGCCAGCGCAGCAGCGTCGCTGGGGTGACGAAGAAGCTGCTCCAGCTCTGTCTGGGCAGCAGACGCGACAGGGCCGCCAGCAGGACCCGGTCGGCCGGTTCCAACTTCGGTTTACCGAGCTGGCGTTGGAGTACAGCGAGCTGGTGCCGCAGCACCAGCAGTTCGCCGTCCTTGGCAGTGTTGCCCAGCAGCCGCAGGCCCGCCAGCTCCAGCGACCTGCGCGTCAGCAGATAGATCCATGACCACTGCATGGATCTCGATCATGCCCCGGTCCACCACCGTCCCGCAGCGAAACGCCCTGATCAGGGGCCCGAACTCGGGTTTTCACGCGGGACAAGGTCGACGCGGCCGTAGCGGGCGATGGTCTTGGTCAGGATCTTCTCGTCGGCGGCCTCGACCAGCTCGTTGGCCAGCTTCGATGCCAGGGTGTATTTCACCCGGAAACCTGCCATCGCGGCTTCGGTGCCGAGCGCGATGAGCAGGTGAGACTTGCCGGTGCCGGAGTCACCGATCAGGCAGAGCGGCAGGCCCTTCTTCACCCACTCGCAGGTGGCCAGCGAGCCGACAACGGCGGAGTCGATGTTCGGATTGGCATCGAAGTCGAACTCGCGCAGCGATTTCTCCCGGGGGAACTGGGCGGCCTTGATCCGGCGTTCGGAGCGGCGCCTGGCGCGGTCGTCGCACTCGGCCAGCAGCAGTTCGGCCAGGAACACCAGGTAGGACATCTGGTCGTTGCCGGCCTTGGCCGCCAGGTCGGGAAACTGGTTGCGGATCGTGGGCAGTCGCAGGACCCGGCTTGCCTGGTCGACGGCGGCTTCGGCGGCTTGTTCACTCATCCGGCGGCGAGGGCTCATGGCGGCGGCTTCTTCCTGCTCGGCTTCTGGGTAGGTCTCGGGGCCGGCGCGCGCCCAGCGGCGGCCACGGCGGCTCGCCGGCTGGGAAGCAGCTGGTCGTAGATCGACACGTCAGGCATGGGGCGGGTGTCTTTGGGCAGTTGCACCAGGCGCCGCTGGGTCAGCGAGGTGACGGTCGCTGCGACGGCCCGGTCTGCCTCGGTAGTGGCTCGGCGTCGTGGCTTGGCCGAGGTCGGTTCGTCGTTGTCGGCGATGCGGCGGGCTTCCAGCGCGGCCGCGTCCGCGGTGAGCGCTCCGACCTGGAGCGCGGCGGCCAGGCCGGCGACGACGTGGTCGTGCTGCATGTGCCGGTGCAGCAGCAGAACCTCGATCAGAGCGCGGGTGCCGGCGGTGTCGCCGTGGGCGTTGCAGGCGGCCGTCCACCAGGCTTCGTGGATCGGGGTGAACTTGCCCGCGGCCCGGGCCTGTTCGAGGACCGTGGCGCCGGGCAGCGCGCCCGGTTTGCGCAGCAGCGCTTCGAGATAGTGATCGAGCTCGAGCCGTGATCCGCTCTTGGTCAGCAGCCGTTCGTGCTGGGCGATCTCGGTGCGGCCGTCGAACACCACGAGCTCGGAGGCGTGCAGCAAGACCCGGACCTGGCGGCCGATGAACCGGGTCGGGACCGAGTAACGGCTGGTGCGGACGGTGATCTGGGAGAACCGGTCGACCCGTGGGGTGAACCAGCGGCCGGTCTCGAACGTCTCGACGGGCAACGGCTTCAACGACGGCCGTTCGACGGCGAACAGCTCGCCGATCGTGCGGGGACGGGTCCCGATCCGCCGGGCCTCGTCGGCCAGATCCCACTCGTCGATCAGCATGTTCAAGTGCGCCAGCGAGTCGATCTCGGGGACGGGAACGAAGTGGTTGCGGCGAAACCAGCCGATCTGGCCCTCGACGCCGCCTTTCTCGTGGGCGCCCTCGATTCCCGGCGTGCAGTAGAACGGCTCGATGCCGTAGTGGGACCGAAATGCGGTCCACCGGTCGGTCTCGACCCGGCGCCGCGTGAAGCCGAGCACCGACGCGACCGCGGCCTTCAGGTTGTCATACCGGATCTTGCCGAACGGCACGCCGCCCAGCACTCTGAAAGCGTGCTCGTGGCCCTCGAAGAACGCCTCCTGACCGCCGGAGGCGAACACCCGGTGCACCGCCTTCCCGGAGAACGACAACCGCAGGCAGAACAAATGGCACTTCACCAGCTCGCCCCGCAAACGGACCGCGACCTCGCCGAAGTCGACCTCGGCTTCGGCGCCGGCCAGGTGCGACTGCTCGATGAACACCTGCGCCGGGCCACGGCCGGCCTCGACCCGAATCTCCGGCTTCCGCTTGGCGACGTAGGCGCGCACGACCTGGTAGGACACGTCGTCCATCGCGTGCTCGTTGATCAACCGGCGATAGATCCGGACCACCGTGTGACGCTGCTTCCTCGGCGCATCCAGATCAGCCAGCAGCATCTGGTCGATCACCGGCTTGAACGGATCCAGCTTGGAACGGCGAGGCGCGTACGGTTCCCGAGGTTGCGGCCACGCCGAACTCAGCGCCTTCTGAACAGTCCGCCAGCCCACCCGGTACTTGCGCTCCAGCGCCCGGTTCGACATGCCCTCGCGAGCGTCACGCCGCAGCGCGGCATACAACTCGACCTTCGACTGACCAGGCGGCATCGGCGGTGCTCCTTCACTGAGCACATTCACCTTGCCACCGCAACCCCGCGAGTGACACTACTTCTCACGAACAACTTCCCAGCTAACCAGCCGGTGACATCCACTCAGACGGACAACTGACAACCCACAAACACCGTCAGAGCCATCCTTGCGAAAACCATTGGTGCCCGGCTTGCTCCGCTGATGGACTGACGTCCTACCGTGAGTCTGCCGCGTGACGGAGGTAGTGGTTGTGACAGGTTATGACGTGCTTGCCGAGGTGTACGAATGGCTCATCTCGGATGCAAAGTTGCCTCCAGCCGAGTTCGCTGCGTCGTTCGACGACGTCCTCAATCTCCTGCCGTCGAACGCTCACGTCCTCGACTGTTCGTGCGGAACCGGACAGTTGGCGGTTGGCCTCGCCGGTCGTGGCATGCAGGTTGTCGCAACTGACGCCAGCGAGGCGATGGTTCGTCGGACTGCAGAGTTGTCTGAGGAGTTCGGGGCATCCGTCCGGGCCGTACGGGCGAACTGGGAAGAGTTGCCCGACCATTTCCAGGACAACACGTTCGACATGGTGTTCTGCGTTGGCAACTCGCTTCACCATGCCACGGGCGCGACAGGCAGGGGTGCTGCTCTGGAGTCGATGTCACGGCTTCTGCGCCCCGGCGGGCGCTTGGTACTCACATCCCGCACTTGGGAACTCGTGAGGGCCAGAGGTTCCCGGCTGGAGATCAGTGACCGACTCGTCCGCCGGAACGGTCGCGATGCCGTCGTGGTCTACCGCTGGGAGATTGCGCCGCATTGGGAGGAGGAGCACCACATCGAGATTGCGATCGCGCAAGTTGATGCGACCGGGTTGGTTCTTGTCCGCTCGGAACTGCTGTCCTGCTGGCCCTACCGGTACGAGGAACTCGAAGTCGAGCTGCACCGGGTCGGACTCCAGACGGAACTGAGCACGTTCGATCTTGAGGCCGAGAACTACATGGTGGTCGCGAGCAAGGTATAAACACCGGACTCTCAGTCCCTGGCCGGACCGCGCGGTTGCTCGCAGGACGCTTGCGCCCTCTCATCGGTGCGGGTTCAAGTGGTCAACGCAACGCCTCGGACGAGGAGTGCTCCTCGATCAGACGGCGGTAGATCCGGGGTGACGGTGTGGCGCTGTTTCCTGGTCGCGTCCAGATCAATGAGCAGGATCTCGTCGATCAGCAGCGTGAACGGATCCAGCTTCGACGGCCGCGCCGAAGCGGTTGTCGTGCGTGGCTGCGGCCAAGCCGAGGTCAGGGCCTTGTTGACCGTTGCTCCAGGTGACGCCGTACTTGCACTGCAACGCCCGGTTCGACATGCCATCGCGGGAGTCGCGCCGCAGCGCGGCGTACAACTCGACCTTCGACTGGCCAGGCGGCATCGGGGGTGCTCCTTTACTGAGCACATCCAGCTTGACACCGCAACCCCGATGGTGACGTCAGAATTCGCGAACATCTTTCTGGGCCATCACCTGGTGCCGTCAGCTTTCACGAACAACTGACGTCACCAACTACCGACAGAACCAGGTTGGTGCGGTCGAGGGGGTGGCCGTTCCGCCAGGCTGCTAGTCGGATGAGGGCGGTGGCGCTGGTGGTGTGGTCGAGGCGGGTCTTCACGAGGCCGCGGTAGCGGGCTCGGCGCAGTGCGCCTGCCGAATACCTCATCCGACCAGGTCAGGCCGCATGCCGATACTCGTGGATCACTCCACCGATCCGGTCGTTCCGGCGTACGTCCAGACGGGTCACTCGTTCGGGATCGGTGATCGGTTCGGGGACCGCGCACAGGGGCGCCGCCTGGTGCATCGCTTGATGGGGCCGGTGCGCATTGTGATGCCGCTCGAACTCGCGCAGCGCGTAGCGCAGGTGCGGCTCATTCCAGATCAACGTGCGGTCCAGGAGTTCGTGGCGGCAGGTCTGCACCCAACGCTCCATCAGGGAGTTCATCCGCGGCATACGGACCCCGGTGAGCACGACGTGGATACCCGCATTGCCCAGGATCTGGTCGAAGAGGGTTGGGAACTTCGCGTCCCGGTCCCGGATCAGGTAGCTGACGGTGGCTCCGGCGTCCTCCAGGTCCATGACCAGGTTTCGTGCGGCCTGGGCGAACCAGTTCGCAGTCGGGTGCGCGGTGATGCCAAGGATCCGGACGCGGCGCGTGGCGTAGCGTGCTCGATGACCGCCAAGATGTACTGGCGCCGACCTGTCAGAGTGACCGTCTTGATGAAGTCGCATGCCAGCAGCGCGTCAGCCTGAGAATGAAGGAAGTCGGCCCATCTGGTGGCGCCACGATCGGGCGCGGGGTCGATCCCCTCGGCTTTGAGGATCTCCCAGACGGTGGAAGCGGCAACTTTGATGCCGAGAGTGGCGAGTTCCCCGTGCACTCTGCGGTAGCCCCACGATGGGTTCTCCCGGACCAGGCGCAGGATCAGGATGCGGATCGAGCGGACGGTGGGTGGCCGCCCGGGCCGGCAGGAGCGGGCATGGCGGCGCTTGATCAGGTCGCGGTGCCATCGCAGCACGGTGTCCGGCTTGACCAACAGTCGCAGTCGGCGCAAGACCTCCCGAGGCAGCGGCGCCAGCAGAGCGGCGAGGAAAGCACGGTCCTCCGGGCCGAACTTCACCTTGTCCGCACCGAGTTGCCGCTCGAGAACCATGACTTGGTGGCGCAGAACGAGAATCTCCGCATCCTTGTCCCGGTCGCTCATCGGCAGCAGCCGCACGGCAGCGAAAGCGTTGGTGACAGCCAAGTACGCGAGACGAAGCAACACGAGCGCTCATCCTGCCGCACCGTCACACAAGCGCCCTGGCCTGCACGGATGACATTCTCGGCAGGCGCAGGGCCGGGTCCTGGAAGAGGATCTGGCTGCGCAGGTTCAACTCGGCGCCGCTCGAGTTCCGCAGGCGCGGAGAGTGGACGGTCACCGGTTCGCCGCAGGGTCTTCCGTGTCCTCGCCGCTGCTGCCTTCCGGCCGAGGGCTCACCTCCTCCACGGGTCCACGGTCACGCGCCCGCTCCACCAACGCCCGCAGAGCGTCGTAGAGCGCGTTTGTTGCCAGTCTGTCTGGAGGCGACGGAAATGGAGATCTCCGCCCAGTGTGCGTGACGTAGGGCATCGCGCCTTTCCTGACGCAGGGGCGTAAGGGCGAGGGAACATCTTCCGGCGAGGTGTTGATCCGCCTCGATTTCCCGTTCGAGTACCTTCAAGTTCGCGGCTTCGCCCCGGTATTCAATGATCAGCATGGCGGGAGCCCACAATCGGCTTCTGGTTCGCGTGCCGGGGCTCGGGAACCGTCGTCACTGGAGAAGGTGACGGAGCCGGCGAACCGGCCCGGACGGTTCACGCCCGCGGCCTGGGCGATGTGCCCCAGAGGGGCGATCTTGGATGGTGTTGATCGCTCCCGCCGAGTGGGTGGCTACGCGGCGAGATCCCTGGAACGGGGCGGGGGTGGTGCTGAATGCTTCAGTTGCTGGTTCTGCGGAAGCTGTCGACGGGGCCACCCCAGCCGCCTTCGGGGCCCTTCCAGTCAAGGGCGAGGGCATCCTCGCCCATCATGTGGAGGGTGCCTTTGCCTCGCCCGCCGTCGCTGCCGCTCTTGCACGCCAAGGTCAGGGTCGGTGTCTCCCTACCGTCTGTCTTTCCAGGCTTGAGCGTGCCGGTGCAATCGAGCTTGCTGCCCTTGGCCGTGACGTTGCCGTCCGAGACGGTCAGGGTCTTAAGGGTGTCGTCGGACGGTGTTGTGATGATGGTCTCCCAGGAGCCGGTTGCCCTGTCGATCACGGAGCGTTTGGAGGACGGGCTCGAACTCTGCTTCTTCTGACCAGAGTCGGCGCTCGCTCCGCTCTTCTTCGGGTTGGGCTGGTTGCCGTCGCCGGTCCCGCAGCCGGTGAGGACGAGCCCGGCCATCACCGAAGCGACGGTCATGGTTGCAGCCTTGCGCATTTCATCTCCTGCGTTGGTTGTGCCGACGGCTTCGGTGTGGATGGGTTGCCCTCAGTTCAGCGATGACCCAGATCGACCGGATCCGTCAGTCTGCTGTTCCTGGAGCGGCTTTGAGGTGGGCTGCGAGTTGCTGAAGCGTGGTCCAGGCTTCGGGGCTGGTCCCGTCACCGAGGGGGTAGAGCAACGCGGGCTTGACCTCGGTGCCCAGTTGAGCTGGCCGGACGTTGATGGGTGGCCGGCGGGCGTGGGCGAGGCCGATGTCGCGTACGTCGTCGGGACCCAGGGTGAAGGAGTGGGGGATGGGCGGCGCTTCCAGATGCGAGGGCGTGGTGAGGTCGCGGCTGGCCAGGCGCAGGGACGCGAGCATCGTGGCGAGGCTGTGGTCGGTGACCAGCGTCTCGGCGAGG
The DNA here is from genome assembly GCF_014645835.1 of Streptomyces albiflavescens. Classification (GTDB taxonomy): domain Bacteria; phylum Actinomycetota; class Actinomycetes; order Streptomycetales; family Streptomycetaceae; genus Streptomyces; species Streptomyces albiflavescens. The sequence goes on along the minus strand of NZ_BMMM01000034.1, from coordinate 49,791 downwards.
GGTTCGATCGCTTCGAGTGGCGGGGTTTCGTTCTCGCCGTAGCCGAGGGTGAGTTTGATGTCCTCCTCCACGCCGGTCGCCGTGCGGGTCACGCGCATTGTGGCGATCGCCGGGCGGTCGGGGTGGCCGACTGTGATCACGTGCGTCGGCTGAGGAGCTCGGTCGCGGGCGAGGTCGGTCAACTGGCGTGGGGACCAAGGCAGGTTGACGGGCTCAGCTGCGCCCCATCCTGCGGGTGAGGCTCCTGTCAGGGCCTTCCAGGCTGTCTCCAGCGCACGGCCGAGGGCCAGATGCTCGTCCGCGCGGTGCAGGGTGCGGAAGGCGAGGAGGAGTTGGCGTTCGGTGGTTGGGGTGACGTCGGTAAACCTGGCGGCCACCGCCGCCTTGCCATCTGCCGTGAGGACGGGCGCGAAGGTGCCGTTCTGCCAGCGCAGTACGGCACCGGAGAGACCGTCGTAGTAGCCGCAGGCAGGGTCCTGCACGACCCACCGGTTGGGGGCCGTGGCCAGTGTAGTGCGGGCGGGCAGGCTCAGTCGTACGTGGGGCGGGGTGACGATCTGCAGGGCGCGGCCCGCCGCGGACGTGGCGCGCAGGACGTCCGAGAGCCAGGAGGTCAGGGCGACCACGGGCCGATCGACCAGGACCACGGCGGTGCTGTCGGTTAGCACGTCAACGGCGGGTTGCCCCGTGCCGGGTGCGGGAACGGCGGAAACGTCGACGACCTCGGTGGTGGCCGCCCCCGGCGGCCACGTCGTGCCGCCCAGCAGCGTGTTGAGGCGTCCGCAGACTGATCCGGCGAGGCGCTCGGCCTCGGGAACCGCGGTGGAGGCGCGGGCCTCGGTCCACCAGAACGGTACGGGCACATCGTGGCCGAGGAGACGGCGGGCCTCGCCCGGCACCTGCACGAGAACCGGAGCCTCGACGGACACCAGGGGGCGTCCGCCTGGCCCGCACAGCTGGATGACAGCGCCGTCTGCCGCCGCCGAGATGTCCACCCCGGGTCCGCCGGCGTACAGCCCGGCCAGGAGGGCCCAGGTGTCGGGCATCTTGGGGGTGAGGGCGATGACGTCCTTGGTCACTACTGCTCAGTCTTTTCGTTTGCTTCGTCGGAAAGGGCGGTCTGGATGAGCTGGTGGTGGCGGCCGCGGCGGACGAGGGTGCCGCGGCCGGGCGGTTGTGCGGTGGCGTACAGGCCGGGGAAGAGCTGGCCCTCGGTGCGGTCGCCGGTCATGAGGAGGGCGGTGGTGCCGGTCTCGCGCAGGGTGGTCAGCAGGGGTTCGTACAGGGCGCGGGAGGATCCGGCGGTGCGCCGGGCGATGACGAAGTGCAGGCCGATGTCCTGGGCTGAGGAGATGTACGGCAGGAAGGGGGCCAGGGGCTGCTGGCCGGCGGTGGTGAGGATGTCGTAGTCGTCGACGAGGATCACGATCCGCGGTCCGGTGAACGAGGGTTCCGCGGCGGCCGCGTCGGGGTCTGCCGTCTCGGGCAGGCGCTTGTCCAGTTCGGTCGCGATGCCGGTGGCCAGCGCAGCGGCGAGCTTGGCGTTGTGGGCGTAGCCGCCGCGGTACGGCTCCGGGACAACGCCGCGCAGGCCGCGGCGCGGGTCGAAGACGCCGAAGACCAGCTCCTCGTCCGAGTGGCGATCGGTGAGTTGGGTGGCGATGAGCTTGAGCAGGTTCGTCTTGCCGCACTCGTTGTCGCCAAGAATCAGTAGATGTTGGTCGCTTTCGAAGAGGTTCAGCAGGACCGGCGCGAGGGCGTCCTGGTCGACGCCGATGGGGATCGCCTTGGGTTCGGCGGCCAGGGAGGGCAGCTGCGCCGGGGACAGTCGGGTCGGCAACACGCGGACGGGCGTCGCTAGTTCACCGTGCCAGTTGGCGCGGATCGTTCCCGCAGCCTCCTCCAGCGCCGGGCCGAGGTCGCCCGTGGACGGCGAAGCGTCGATACGCGGCAGCGCCACCTGTGCGAACAGCTTTGAGTCGGTCAGGACCCGGCCCGGGATGTCGGCGGAGAGCGTCTCGGACAGCTTGCGGTCGATGGATGAGTCGGCGGGGTCGTTGAGGCGCAGTTCGACGCGCGTGCCGAACATCGACTGGGTGGCGATGCGGACGTCGTTCCAGCGCAGCATTCCGGCGATGACGTGGATGCCGTATCCGCCGCCGCGCTTGAGCAGGTCGGCCACGGCGTCGTCGAGTTCGGCGAACTCGTCGCGCAGTGCGCCGAATCCGTCGACGATCAGCACGATGTCGGTGGAGCCGAGCTGTGGGAGCTTGCCCTGGCCGCGCAGGTGGCGCAGCTGGTCGACGGAGTCGATGCCGTACACGCGGAAGAGTTCCTCGCGCTCGGCGAGCATGGTGCGCACTTCGGCGACGGTGCGCGCGGCCCGCTCGTGGTCGGCGCGTCCGGCGATGCCGCCGACGTGCGGCAGTCCCGTGAGGGCGGACAGTCCGCCGCCGACCAGGTCCAGGCCGTAGACGGCGACGTCGTACGGGGTGTGGGTGAGGGCCAGGGAGAGGGTGAGGGTGCGTAGCAGGGTGGTCTTGCCGGACTGCGGGCCGCCGATGATGGCGGTGTGGCCGCCGGCGACGGTCAGGTCCAGCAGCCACTGGCCCTGCCACTGCGTGGCCGGATCGTCGAGCACGCCGAGCGGTACGCGCATTGCGCCCGCCCGGCGGGCGAGATGCAGCCCGCGCTCGGAAACCTGGACCGGCCCGGCCGCGGTGTCGAGGGTGACGGCGTCCGGCAGTGGCGGCAGCCAGATGCGGCGCACCGGCGGGGCTGCGGTGGCGAGTTGGCCCACCATGACTGACATGACCGTCGGTCCGGTCTCGCGCTTGGTGGCGGCGAGTTCCTCCATGGTCTCGCCCGACGGGCCGTCGGGCGTGTTGTACGTCGGATACGGCCAGGCGAGCAGTTCGTCGCCCTGGTTCTCGCGCAGGGCTGGGCCGCGGTAGACGCCGGAGACGTACCCGGCCTTGAAGCGTTCGTACGTGGAGGTGTCGACCTTCAGATAGCCGAAGCCCGGCAGCGGCGGCAGGTGGAAGGCGTCGGTGGTGTCCAGCACGGTGCGCGACTCGTCGGCGGAGAAGGTGCGCAGGCCCAGCCGGTAGGAAAGGTAGGTGTCCAGGCCCTTGAGTTTGCCGCCCTCGATGCGCTGGCTGGAGAGCAGCAGGTGGACGCCGATGGAGCGGCCGATGCGGCCGATGGACAGGAACAGGTCGATGAAGTCCGGTTTGGCGGTGATCAGTTCGCCGAACTCGTCGATGACGACGAACAGGTGCGGCAGGGGTTCGAGGTCGGGGCTGTCGGTGGCGCGTAGGGCGGCGTAGTGGCCGATGTCGGCGATGTTGCCTGCGTCCTTGAGGGCCTGTTGTCGGCGTTTTACCTCGCCGGCGAGGCTGCTGTGGACACGTTCGACGAGTCCGGCCTGGTTCTCCAGGTTGGTGATCACCCCGGCCACGTGCGGGAGTTCGGTGAAGGGGGCGAAGGTGGCGCCGCCCTTGTAGTCGACCAGGACCAGGGCCAGGTCCTCGGGGGAGTGGGTGGCGGTGAGGGCGAGGACGAGGGTGCGTAGCAGTTCACTCTTGCCGGAGCCGGTGGCGCCCACGCACAGCCCGTGCGGGCCCATGCCGAGTTCGGAGGACTCTTTGAGGTCCAGCAGTACTGACGCATGACGGTCCGTCAAGCCGATGGGTACGCGCAGGAAATCGCGCTCATTGCGCGGCGCCCACAGCCTCTTGATGTCGAGCGCCGCAGGGTCTTCGACGCCCAGCAGGCCGGGGAAATCCACTGGTCCGGAGACGGGGGTGCCCTCGGCCGCGGACTCAGCCGACAACGTGAGCGGGGCCAGCATCCGGGCGAGCCCTTCCGCGCCCGCCGTGCCGACGGCGTCCGACGTACCGTGCGCGAGCACCGATGGCTCCCGCAGGTCTTCAACGGTGACCCGGTCGCCGTCGACCGTGATGCGGACGCTGACCTGGTCGGGCTCGTGCACCTGCTGCTCCAGCAGATGCAGCACCGTGGCGCCCATGTCGGGCAGGTCGACTGTCGTGTCCGGGCGGGGCAGCTCGGCCGCCGTCTCGCCGTACGCGTCGTTGACGACCAGCAGTCGGGCGGTCATCCGCAGCGCGCCCCGGTCGGACAGCCCGCGCCGTACCTCCGCCGCGTACGAGGCACGCTGCCGCAGATCATCACGGCACAGCGTGGCCAGCTGAGCCAGGCTCGGGGCGATCCGGCGGGCGGCCACCGGACCGTCGTGATCGATGGGATCGAGCACGTGGGGCAGCCACTTGGCCCACTCCCACTGGGCCAACTGCTCGCCGGGTGCACCGAGCGCGAGGGCCACGTCGTCCGGCGCGTGCGTGACGGCAGTCTGGATCAGCAGCGCGCGGGCGACCCGCAGCACGCCCTCGCGGTCGCCGACGATGCTGACGTTGCCCGCCCGGTCCAGGGGCACGGTGAGCGGGAAGTCCGTCGCCGTAGTGAACCTGTTCTGCAGGGCGAGGGCCTCGTTGAGCATGAACGGGTCCGGCGGGGTCAGCACCCCACCCGCACTGTTTTGGCCTACCACCAGTTCCTGCACCGGTACGTCTCCGGTGCCGACCCGCACCCGCAGGAAGTCCGCGTCCTGACGCCGCCGTTCCCACAACCGCGCCGGATCGCGCACCAGGTCGTACAGCGCCTCGGGTGGCGGATTGAGCAGCTGCGCCTGCCGGCGCCGCTCCCGCTCACCCGTGCCGAGTTCCTCACGCAGCTCCTCCAGGTATTCGAGGTACCGCTCACGCTGGGTGCGCCGGGTGCGCTGCGCCTTGCCGCGCTGGGACAGGAACAGCGCCACCGCGCCGAGCAGCGCGAAGACGAGGACGATCGCGCCGAGCGCTGCGAACTGGCTGTTGCGGATGACGGTCATCATCACGACTGAGCCCATGACCCCGGCCATCGGCAGCAGCGCGGTCGCCGCGTTGCCGATCTTCCCCTCGGGTAGGTTCGGCGGCGGCTCGATCGTGCGCGGTTCGGCGGGGCCGAGGGGGCGGGTGGAGCGCGCGGGCCGGTGGATGAGGTGCTGGGTCACGGACGGACCCTTTCTGGTACGGGTCCTGAAGCCTGGCTCGTTGTCATCGCACCCTCACCGCACGCTGCATCGCCTCCGCGGCGAGCCGGACCGTGGCGTCGCGAGTGGCCTCGCCGAGCATGTCGGTGCGTATGGGGCCGCCTCCAGCCAGATGACGGTCGTAGGGGAGGGGCACGACGGTGACTCCCGTCTCTCGCAGATGCGCGATGGCTGCCTTCACATCCAGGACCAGGTCGGGCGAGTTGGCGGTCAGGGCGACCACGGTCGAGGCCAGGGCCGAGTGGGGCAGCTGAGCCAGCCAGTCCAGGACCTGGCGCGTGCCGTTCACGCCCTCGGCGGTCGTCGGAGCCACGACCACCCGTGCATGGGCGGTGTCCATCGCCGTACGCGCGACCTCGCCCGGCAGGGACTCGCAGTCCACCACTGTCACCGCGAAATAGCGCCGCAGTGCCAGCGTCACTGTGCGGTAGGTGCGGACGTCCATGGGTGCGCCGACGCGGCCCTGGCTTGCGGGCAGCAGCCAGCCGCCGTCGGTCACCGGCACCAAATAGCCGGTGACATCGGTGAGCTGCATCGACGGGGTGAGAATTCGCGCCAGGTCGGCACACGACCAGCGCACCGACTCCGCTCCCATCCGCACGGGGAGGGTGCCGAGCGCGGCATCGGCCTCCAGCGAGAGCACCGGATCGTGCCGGTAGTGGTTGAAGGTGCGGCCCAGCAGGGCGGAGACGGTTGACTTGCCCACCCCGCCCCTAATCGAGGTCACCGCGATCACCCGTCCCGTGGTGACCGGCTGCTGCAACTCCCGGGCGATTCGCGTCAGTTCGGTCACGTCCTGCGCGGCCGACGCAGTGAGCCTGCGTATCGAGCGGCCGGTGCGCTGCGCCAAGGAGTCACCATGCTGGGGACGTCCCAGAGCGCGGGCGAGGCGTGGGTCGACCGTGGAAACGGACTCCGGGGTGGGCATGGGGACACGAGGGTCTCGCGGAGCGCGCACCGGGGGCTGCGGATCGGGGGCGGGTTCTGAGGGCCGTGCCGGAGGATCCGGATGCTGCCCTGATACCGCGCTCGCAAGGCCGACACGCGGATCGGTGGGAGGAGTGGGGTGTACGAGTCGCAGCGAGGGCTCCGCCGGGCGGCCCGGGCCATCGGACTGCCCCAACTCCCGCAACACGTCCCGCTGCCAGTCCCCTCCCTGTGCCAAGTCCGCCCCCTAGACGAAGGTGTCGAGCAGTCGCCCGTACACGCCGAACACCCCAAGGAGGAGTGGGAAAAGGGTGATCACACCGACGGACTCGAGTGCGTCCCCCGCGCGCCTCAGCCGTACGCGTACATGCTCAGCCGGCTGTGCCACAAGCACGACCAACGGCACCACCGCGAGCGCGGCGAGCGCGGCCAGCGGTCCCGCCGCGGTGGAACGCTCCAGCCACACCGAGATCAACCACACAGCCAGGATCGCCGCTGCCATCAGGAGCACCACGACCTCGGCGACCAGCGGGAACGCCCGCGCCCGCAGCGCGAGTACCACGGCCGTGAAGGCGGCGAGCAGGACCGTCCACACCGAGGGCGACCTCAGTGCGAGCACCCCCGCTGCTGCCGCCGAAACAGCCATGGTGATGGTGGCGAGCGCCAGCCCGCGATGCGTGGCGGCGAGAGCCATCGACACCTGGTACCTGCTCACCGAGACCCCACTTGAGCGCCGGTCGTCCAGACCGGACAACCCCGAGGCCATCAGCGCCATCCGCGGCAGCACACCCAGCACCACCACCGAGACGACCGCGAGCAGCGCCCCTGCGCGGGCCTGTTCATCCGCGGTCCCCGCACCCGACTGCAGCGCCAAGGCCGCCTGCCAACACAGGACACAGCCGGTCACGGCCGCGGCACCGACCAGCCCGCCGCGCCCCAAGGGCGTGAACCAGCCGAGCAGTACGAGCGTCACAACGACAGCCACGGCCGCGCCCGTCAGCCGCATCACAGCCGACCAGGCATGCGCATCGGCCAGCGTCCACGCGCCGAGCACGCCCAGGACACCCGCGGTGGCGATCAGGGTGGCGGCCAGACCACGCTGCTTCGCGCGCCCGAGCAGAGCCGCAGCGAGCGCCGACACCGCGGCGACGGCGAGGAGCACCCCGGCGACGGCCGCGTGCGCGTACTCGGCCCGGGCAAAGAGCCCAGCGACGGCCGCCCATCCAATGGTCGCCAGCCCGGCCACGATCCGCCGCGAGGCAGGCCGCCACCGCCAGGCGCGTACGTCCAGATCCTCGGCCACCTCGTCGGTGACGTCATGCACGACGGGCGCCGAGGGCGCATCCTCCGCCCGCACCAACCTCAGCACTGCGCCGTCCGGGACACCAGCCGACTCCAGCGTGCTGTCGTGCGCGAGCGCAGAACCCTCCGCAGTTACGAGATGCCGCAGCTCGGGGCGGGATGCCACCCGATCGTCCAGCAGCCGCAGGACCTCTGGCAGCAGCAGCCCGATCGGCTCCCGGGACGGCAGTACGAGGTCGACTCGCCGCCGTTCACCGACCAGAGTGACCCGGCTCAACGCCGTACGCCCGTTCGTCGCCGTACGACTCACGGCCCCCGCAGATATCACGCGTTCGAACCTATCATCGAGAAGAAGGAGTCACGGAGGCCGAAGAAGGCTGCGTGGAAGGCCCCGACGAGGGCTGCACAGATCCCCCGTACGGGCTCTTCCCGATCACTCGATGCGACACGAACGACCACCCCACACACCCGGCACACAACACGGCCGCGATCACCACCCCGGCGAACACCTTGCCCAGCCGCTCATCCACCGACCGCCGCTGCCGCTGCGCCCCGAACAGCAGGGCATCCCGGAGCCGCCGACGCCGCACCGACACCGACTCCAGCAGTTGGCTGTCGTACTCCTGAGCGGTCATGTCACGTCTCGAACTCGCCGAGCCAGCTGCGGTCGAGCAGGTTCTCGGGGAGGTACTCCGATTCCACCTCGATGGGACGTCCCGCGTCGTAGGCGAGGCATGCGATGGCCAGCGGGGCGAGCGCAACATCGCCGGTGAGGCTCTCGCGCTCCTCGTCCGCCGTCCAGTACTCCTTGTGGAGTTGGACGGCCTGCACGAGTGCCTCGTTGAACTTGACCGGGTCCTGGCTGATGAACCGGTAGAAGAGGTTGAGCGGCGGATACAGAACCTTGAGCATCATCTCGCGGTCGATGAACCGGAGCGTGTCAGGGTCGGTCCCGTCGAACGCGGCGACGAGCTTCTCGCCGAGGCCGGGGCGCTCCAGCCAGTAGGTCTGGAGCGCGTCCACCCAGTGGTAGATGTACTCCTCGAACACCGCACCCGAGGCGCGCAGCAACTCGATCGGGACGTTGCAGAGCTGTGTCATCCGTGCCTGGTCACGGCAGATGACCGCCAGCCAGAACGCTTCCAGCCACGTTCCGGCGTCCACGAAGTGCTTCACCCCACACGCGGGAATCGTCCGCTTCTTGTGGGCGATCATGCACTCGACCGTCGTCCCTTCGGGCGCGGTCGCCGAGGCGAAGAGCGCGGAGCCGACCTGCATGGCCGCGACCCATGCCTCCCAGGTCTCGCTCTTGTTCGCGCTGGGGTCGTAGCAGCAGTGGAGTTGGGCGGTGCTCAGGGCGCGACTGAAGGCCATGCCGAAGCTGTTCGGGTACTCCTCAAGGTCGGCGATGTTCTTGAGAGTGTCCTCATTGGCCCATTGCAGGTGCTGCACCGGGTCGGCGCTGCCCTCATACGGAGGCCGGGGAACCTTCGTCGGCATGGATCGTGTCTTCATTCAGAGCTTGTCCGTAACGTCGGGGCCGGAACCGTCGTCGAGCGCGTCGGGAGTCCCGATACCGAGTTCTGTCGCGAACCCGAAGTATGTGACTTCACCTGGTTCGCCCTTCACCCCCAGCATTGAATTGAGGTCCTGCAAAGCCGCTGCGAGCCGCGGAGCATTGTGTTGGTGCACATCCGGGTGGGGTCGGCCCGCGAAGTCGAACCAGCCCCAGATGTCGTGGTGGACGGCAAGCTCGGCAGATAGGCCCACAGGGGCGGGGGAGACCGACAGGTCGACCAGCCGAGGCTCGCGATGACTGTTTCCTTCGGCGTCGATCCAGGTCCCCGACCCTACGATGTGAATGTCATCGACCTCGGCGTTCGGGAAGCCCGAGGGCCGACTGTCGAGAACTCGTTGCGGGAGACGAGGGTCCCCAAGCGGAACGGTCAACGCCAGACTCGTCGTGATGTCGATGCCACCGGAGTCGAGCACATACCAGTCGTATTCGAACCTGTGCGGTGTCAGGAGCTCATGCTTTCTAAGGATCTCTGACATTCTCGCCGCCATCGCCAGCGCGGATTCCAGGCCAGGGGCGGCCACTTCGTCGAGGTCCCAGAACCAGGAACCGCATTCACGCGGAGCGCGCATCAGAGTCGACATGGAGATTCCTTACGGGAAAACGGGGCCGTTGGGCGGGACAGTGACGGATCCGTCAACGAAGCGCAGGTGGAACGTGGCCCCTGCTCTCCTGGCCTGAAACTCGGCTTCCTTGAACATCTTAGCGTTGAGATCCGCGATCGACTGATGCACATCCAGGATGGCGATCTTCGCATCGGCCGTACCACCTTTGAGCTGGGTGGCAGCCTTCTTGGTCGCGCTCTTGATCCCCTCGATGTTGTCGACGTCCTTGAGTTGGTAGCCGTAATGCGGTGTCCCGTCGGAGCGGAGCGTGGTGACGTCCAGATCGAGCCCGGTCGCATCGTCCTTGAGCTCGAACGCGAGATGGGAGAAACCACGACTCTGCAGTTCTGTTGCCTGGTTCAAAGCCATGTAGGCGGCAGGAACCATGCTCTTGTTGGACTTGCTGGCGCCCTGCTTGCACATCTTGAGGATCTCGTCGTAGTTCTTTACCCCGCTCAGATGCCCACGAGAGATCAGATCCGCGACATCGGCACCGAACGGCTCCTTGCTCAGGGTGCGGATCACGCGAGCCTGGTCCTGCGGGGATATCTTTGCTCGGCTGAGCTCCTCGGTGAGTCCTGGTTCCTGCTCGGGCCGCATCGGCTCGGAGGGCGAACCGGCAGTCTCCGTTCCCCTGCTGTACCGCTCCGGGGCAATCTCGTCGATGGGGGTGCGCGGCATACCGGCGGGCCCTGTGTGTCCGGCGTCCGGCGGGGCCGGATCCCCGCTGCCTGTCGGTCCGTCGTGGCCGGCACTTGTAGGTCCGTGGCTGTGCCCACTTGTGGGGCTGTCCATGCCGTCACCGGTCGGCCCCTCGCCGTGGGAGGGGGTGGCGCCGCGTGCCGAGTCGGCAGATGATTCGTGACGTGCGGCCGGAGCGTGTCCCGAATCATGAGCGGCGGCGCCAGGCACATGGCCGCCCGATTCGTGGGGAAGGCTGTTCGCCCCGCCGGGCACCGCATCTCCCGTCCGCCCCACAGCTCCGATGTCATCTCCGCCGCCGTGCGCGGCGACCACGGCCGGTTCACGGTGGGCGAGGTTGTTTTCGAGCATGGCCCGGTCGGCGGCGGACAGCTCGACGTGGGCTGCTGCCTTGGTGCCGTCCGCCTTGATGACGGAGCCGTCGTCGAGGTTCAGACGGGTGCCGTCGGGCCATTCGATGTGGTTCCCGACCACGACCGGAACGTTGTCGGCGGTCTTCAGGATGCCCCCGTCGGCTTGGACCTTGCCCGCGCCGGAGAGGACGTCGGTGTACGCGCCGGCGCGGATGCCCTTCAGGCTGGTGAAGAGGTCGGCGACCTTGACCGTGCCGAACTTGGCGGCCTTGCCGATGTACGTGATCGGGTCGACGAGTTTGCCGGCCTTGCCGAGCACGGCGACGGTGCGGGCTGCGGCGCCGCCCTTGGCCGCTGCTCCCGCACCACCGGTGAAGACGGTGGTGAGGACGTTGAAGGTGACGGCGCCCGAGGCGCGTGCCGGGTTCGTGCCCCACTGGTCGTAGGCGACCAGCGCCTTTCCGGTCTCGATGACGGTGTCGCGGGATTCCTTCAGATAGGTGGGGAGTTTGTCGTCGGGGAGCATCCAGTAGGCGTAGCCGAGTGGGGTGGCGCTGATGAGGACGCCGGTGGCCAGCTTGCCCAGCCCGTCCCAGGCCTTGCCCATGGCGTCCAGGCCGTCGAAACCGACGAGCGTGCCCAGGCCCTTGATGGTGCCCCACACGCCGTCGATGACGAAGCCCTTGCCGAACTCGACCATCTCGTGGCCGAGCCAGTCCAGCCCGTGGCGCTCCTTCTCGACCGTCTTGCCCCAGGGCAGGTCCTGGGACTGCTCGAGGACATCCGCGGTGAAGCCGTACAGGGACTGGTCCCGGTTCAGCCACCGCTTGGAGGCGCCGTCCTCAATGATCAGCGTGGTGCCGCCGACGAGCGCAGTGATCTTGTTGTGGCAGGTGATCTCGGCCTGCCAGAACGCCGCTGTGGTGTTGTTGACGTCGTGCACCAGGTCGTTGTTGAGGGAGACGTTGTCGTCGTCCTCGCGCCAGTGGTCGTCGCCCGCGATGTCCGCCCGGAAGGTGGTGGCCTGCTCTTTGAGGCCCTTGAGCTTGGCCACGAGCGGCCGGATCTCCTCCTCGTAGGCGCTCAAGGCGGCGCCCACCTTCTCCAAGTCGTCTGCGAACGCATCCGACTTGGTAGCCACGGGAGCGGTGGTGGCGAACAACTGGTCCGCCTCCGGCGCCGCGTAGAACGCCGACAGCCCCTGGAACGTGGAATGGACGTTCGCCCCGGACAGCCGGAAGATGGACGCCTCGGCGCCCAGGGTGACCGCGTCCAGGCCTAACTGCTCGAGATCACCAGTGAACTGGGGAATGCCCGACGGGTCTATCAGGTCCGGGCTGCTCACTTCGCGCCCTGCTTCCCGCCCGCCCCGGGCAGGTCGATCTTTGGCTCCTTGAGCGCTTCCTGCTGGGCCTTCGCAGCCATCTCCAGGTCGCCTGTGACGTAGTAGTTGGTGGCTGTGGCGGCTCCGGTCATCGAGTTAGACGTACGTTCCGCCACGTACAGCAGGTCCTTCTGGTAGGCGTTGAAGAACTCACCCAGCGCCGCCGCCACCGGCCCCTGGGTGCCACTCTTCTCCACGCCGCCCTTTTCGATGGTGCCCGCCGACTTCGCTGCGCTCGGAACGGTCTTCTCCAACGCCTTGCCGGTGTTCGACAACCCTTCGGCCGCCGTAGCGGTGTTGGTGAGGACGCCCTGCACCCCCGAGGGAGAGATATCCCAAGCCGTCACGTAAAGCCCCCGTAATCCCGTACGCCGTAGTGCCGCTCGCCGCGGCCTGGTGCCCCGTAGCCGCTGGACTCAGCCGATGTTGTCGACGGCCGCCCGTGCCTTGGCCATGGTCGACTGGGCGGTCCCGTCGTTCTGCTCCAGCGTGGTGCGCACGAGGCGGATGATGTCGCGCACCTCGTTCGCTGCGTGGTTCCAGCGCTTTTCCTTGCCGTGGTACTCGTCGGCGACGCCGTCGGCCATGAAGTCGGCCATCGCGGCCTGTACCGCGCGATCGCGATCCCCGAGCACGCGCTCCAGCTGGCCGATGATGCCCTGCAGGCTGCCCTGCACCTCGGTGGAGGCGCCGGTGTCGTACGAGCGGCGGTCCTGGTTCTGCCCCATGGTCAAGCTCCCCCTGTGTTTGCTTATCGGGCGCCGAAGCGGGCGGCGTCGAAGTTGGACTGGCCCATGTTTTGGTGGGCGTTGTCCTCCTGCTCCAGGTCACCGGAGCCGAACGCGGTGTCCATGCCGGACTGGCCGCCCAGGATCGCGCCCAACGACCCGTTCAGCGCGTTCGTGATCTCGTCCGTGTGCGCCTTGAACGAGTCGAACGCGGCCTTGCCCGCCCCGTTGAACTTCCCCTCCAGCGGCTCCGCCGCCTGCACCAGCCACCGGATCAGCGTGCCCAGGTCCTCAGTCGACCCGATCGTGCTCTTGCCGAGATCCGCCAGGGTCGACGACCCCATGTCGAACTTCATCCACCCACCCCCGTGTCAATCGTCCTCGCGTGCCGCAGCAGTTCACGCGTTCGACCGTTACGGCGCCTCTACACCTCACGCAGTTCCCGCGTGTCACGCACGTCTCACAGTGCTTCGAACATGCTCTCGTATCACGCGTTGCGGGCGCAACGCAGTACAGCGTGAAGTGGCGTGATCCATCCCATGAGTTGTCTCACGTCACCCTGAGCCAACTGCCGGATTCCTGCCGGACGGACCGCGAGGGGGGCTCGCCCGAGAGCCCCGGCGGCTGAGTGGGCCAGCCGGGCGCGTCGTAACGGCTGAGAATGTGTGGTGCCGGCGGGCGCCGTTTGAGGCAGGCTCAGACGGCTGGCAAGGACCCCGCTTCCTTGCCCTCATGGCTCATGGGAAAGCAGCCAGCCCGGCTCTCCATCCGTCGGGCCCGGTGACGGAAGGGCCCTCAGCTCACGGAAATTCGCCCGTAGGCGGCCCGTCTCCGCGTTCGCTATGACGGCCGGGATCGTGGCGTCCAACTTCAAGCCACGATCTTGGCCGCTGGTGCCCCGGATCTTGTCTAGATCACGGAGCGGGCCGCGGCGGTCACTCGGGCCGTTGGCCAGCCCAGAAGAGAGCGCCCGGCAGAGACGTTCAACAACAGCCAACCATCGTCCTGTTACAGCCTGTTGCCGATCAAGTACCCTCGATAGCCTGTCCTGTGCCCTATCCGGCACAACCGGCGACACGCTAGGGGGATCGTGGAGGGGCGCGATGCGCGAGGGCACTAAGAGGAGTTGGCAGCCGAATACGACGAGCACTGGGTCTACGGCCGACACTACATTCCCTGGATGTCCGACCGGATCACGGAGGCACTGCGGCTCGGCCCCGCGGACCGTGTGTGTGCCGACAACACCGTCACCCTATGCGACCTGCGCGTATTCGTGGATGAGGCCACCGAGGCGTTCGCGCCGGATGGCACGGGATGAGGCATCGATGGCGGGTGGTTCGGGCGCGCCGACATAGCGTTGAAGACCGCGTCGAAGCCCTCAGTGAAGTAGCCGGCGTTGTCGCGGATCAGGTACCGGATGCCGATGGTGCGCGTGTCGTCCAGACCCATGAGGAGGTTTCGGGCGCACTGGGTGGCCCACGCGGCGGTGACGTGCCGGGTGACACTGGCGATGTGGAAGCGACGGGTGCCGTGCTCGATGAAGAACAGGACGAACAGGCGCCGCAGGAAAACCGTGTCTACGTGCCGGCGCCCGGGTGGTGCTCATCCTTCCGGGCGTGCCCCGGATGAACGCGATCGCCGAGCGCTGGGTGGGATCCTGCCGACGCGAGGCCACCGACCGAATCCTGATCACGGGCGAACGACATCTGCGCCTCGTCGTCGACGAGTACGCCGACCACCACAACGAACATCGACCTCACCGATCACTCGGGCAGCGATGCCCCGACGGTGTCCCGGGGCGCCGGGTGCGGCGACCGAGCCCGTGAAACCGCTCTGCGTCGTGAGGTAGAGGACGCCGCCCAGGCAGAGCGGCTCGGCGAGCGGTCCGAGGTCCAGGCGCAGGCCCGCGGGCGTGGGCAGGCGCACGGACCCGGAGGTGGAGCCGTCGGTGACGTCGAGAGTCCGTAGCTCTCGTCGTCCCACGGCGAAGACGCGGCCATCGGCGAGCGCGAGACCACCGGTCTCGGCCGGTGCGAGGCGGTCCCAACGGAGCCTGCCTGTAAGCCGGTTGAAGCCCTTCAAGTGTCCGCTCGCATCCCGTACGACGAGGATGTCGCGGTCACCTGCCACCGGCGCGGCGGCGGGAGTGACCGTGGGGGCCAAAGTGCGGTGGGTCGCGAGCGTCGCCGGGTCGAGGACGGTGACGCCGCGGTGCCGGGTCGACCAGCACAGCAGTGTGTCGTCGTGCGCGAGCAGACCGGAGCAGTCGACGTCGTCGCGGATCCGCGGCTCGGGCACGGATCCGGTGGTGTCCAGGGCGGCCACCGAGCCGTCGGTCAGCGGCAGATAGACCTTCTTGTCATGGACGACCAAGGGGCCGTTCGCGTCCGGCAGGTAGCCCGACCACTCCTGGGCGCCGTCCCTCGTGCGCAGGGCCTGTACTTCGACGAGTTCGGTGTCGGAGGACGCCTGGTTGTCGATGTGTGCCACGAACAGTCGGCCGTCCGAGTAGGTGAGCGCGCGCATGCCCGTGAAACCCATACGCCGGTACCGCCACTTGACCAGGCCCGTCGCCGCATCCACGGCGCTGACGCCGGCCTGCGCGGGCACGAAGAAGAGGGTGCCGTCCGTGACGGGGGCGATGGCGGGATCGCCTGACGGGGTCTCCGGGAAGATGTCGTCGTTCGTCCAGCTCTCGTCGAAACCCTCCGTACGCCACTTCTCCTTGCCGTTGGCCAGATCGAGGGCGCGGGCCGCGCCGTGACCGTCGCCGCAGACGAGCAGCCCGGCCCCGGCGGCACAACCGCCCGTCTTTCCCGTGCCCTTGACGCTGTGGGCCCAGGGGCGCCAGCCGTCAGGGCGCAGCTTCGCGTCGAGTGCGGCGGCGGTGAACTCGCCGCTGTGCGCGGCGTCGGCGTCCGGCACGGCGAGCGGGCCGGTCTGCTCCTGCTTCGGCTTGTCCTCCGCCGCAGGTGCCGGGGCGCGTGTGCCGTCGCTGGGCAGCAGCACGGCCAGCGTGACGGCGAGCGCGGTGACCAGGGCCGCGGCCCCCGCGATCCACGGCCACCGGCGCCGAGTGGTGGGCGGTGCCAGAGGCGGTGGTGGCACAGGGCGCCCGGAGACCGCCGTCGGCGAGGGCGGCACGACGAGGGCGGGCGCGGGAGCCGCCGGGGAGGTCGCTGCCTGCTCCAACGGGACAGTGCCCGCTGCCTGTTCGCACCGTTCCACGGCTTCGTGGTGGGCGGCGAGGAGGGAGAGGTAGGGTGCGGGCCAGTGTGGTCCGGCGGGGGCGGCGGACAGCTCCGCCGCTAGTTCCGCGGCCGTCGGGCGCGCCGCCGGGTCGGGCCGGAGGCAGCGCGTGACCACGTCGTGCAGCAGCGGTGGTAGCTCCGACAGGTCCGCCGCGCCGGACGCGATGCGGTACAGGACCGACGCCGGTTCCTCGTCGTCGAAAGGGCCGCGGCCCGTCGCGGCGAAGCACAGTACCGCGCCCAGGCAGAACACGTCCGAGGCGGGCACCAGCGCGTTGCTGCCGGTCAGATGCTCGGGGGACATGTAGCCCGGCGTGCCGATCAGCAGGCCCGTCGCGGTGAGAGCCGTCGCGTCGAAGGCCTGCGCGATGCCGAAGTCGATCAGGCGCGGTCCGTCGGCGGTAAGCAGCACATTGCCGGGCTTGAGGTCGCGATGCAGGATGCGCGCGGTGTGCACCGCGCCGAGTGCCCGGGCGAGCCCCGCGCCCAGCGCGCGTATGGCGGGCACCGGCAGCCGGCCGCATCTGGCCACCGCGTCGGACAGCGCGGGTCCGGCGATGTACTCCGTTGCCAACCAAGGGAGTGGAGCGTCGGCGTCGCCGTCGAGGAGCGCGGCGGTGTGCGGCCCCGTCACCGCGCGCGCCGCGTCAATCTCGCGGCGGAAGCGCGCCCGGAAGCCGCCGTCGGTGTCGATCTCGTCGGCCAGAGCCTTCACGGTCTTCACCGCGACGAGCGGTCCCGCCACCACTCCGCCCGCGATCTCCCGGCGTCCCAGGAACACCTCGCCCATGCCGCCCGCGCCGATCCGGCCGATGAGCCGGTACGGGCCGACGCGTCGGATCGGTCCCTGCCAGGGGGTCAGCACGGCGACTGCTCGTCTCGGGTACGCGTATCGCTCACGGTAGCCTCACCGACGAGATCGCGCCGCGGTCGAAGACCACGTGGGCCACACCGCCCAGCATCAGGACCAGCGGCGGCCGGATCTGGTCCCGAATGACGATCCCGTTCCCGTCGTCCTGGGGTTCGCTGCGGTCACCGGGCGCGCCGGGCAGTGGGACGGCGCGCGGCTTGCCGAGGCGCGCCCTCTTCTCGTCCAGGGGCGCCACGTACAGGGAGTGGTTGTCGGCGAACACCGCGCGCCCGTCGGCCAGGAGCGGGGCGGACACGCTCGGCCCCGCCACGGGAGACTTCAGAGTCTGCGTCTCCTTGCCGGTGCGCAGATCCGTCAGAACGATGGCGCCGGTGTCGCTGCCGTCGTCGCTGCGCCGGGCGATGGAGTACGTGCTGTTGGTCGCCGTGACGGTGACATCGGTACGGGTGGTCTTCTGGTCGAGCCGGTACGAGTAGTGGCCCACAGGCTCGAGGGTGCGAGGTGCGTAGCGGTCGACCCGGACCTCGACCTCCTCCCCTTCCGGGCCCGGCCCTTCGGTCACCGTGCCGTCGCACTGGATCGTGCCGCCGCCCGAGGACACGGTGCGGCAGCCGGTGGCCGTCGTCGGGGAAGCGCGGCCAAGGACGACTCCCTTGTGGACGTCGACCGCGACGAGGCTGTCCGGGGTGCGCGCGTACACCACGCCGTCGATCAGGGCCCGGGCAGCGTACAGACCTTCCTCGGCGTGGCTCGGATCGTCGTTCTCGTTGAGTGTCACGTCCCACTGGGCGCTGCCGTCGGTGGCGTCGTACGCGCGCATCGAGGCGCCTTTCGGCTCCTGGCTGAGTGACTTGCCCTCCAGGGTGGCGATGACCGTGTTGTCGGCCAGCAAGGGCTGTGCGCTGAACTTCCCCCGTCCCGCCGGGGGCCGGGCCCGCCATCGCACGTCACCGGTGCGCGAGTCGCGCAGCTGCAACTCGCCGTCCGACGCGATCAGGGCGTGCCCACCCCTCACTTGTGGGGCCAGCGAGTCACCCGGCATGAACAGCGTGCCGCTGCCGGGCCCGAGATAGGCCTCAGAGACGCCTTCCTCGGCGGCGGACGGGCTGCCGGACGTCCACAGCCGGTGCCCGTCGGCCGTCGACACCGCCTCGTACGTGCCGTTGGTCAGCAGGCACACGATGGCCCGGGTGTCCGCGGCGCAGTTCATGCGCGCGTCACCTAGCCGCCCCCGCCAGGGCTTCCAGCCTGGGGCCCGCTGCGCGGCGAACTGCGGCACGTAACCGCTGCGGTCGACCGTGCCGGACCCGTCGACCCCTGCCTGGGCCACGAGTTGGGCGGGTGTCAGGGTCGTCGTCGGGGTCGGTGCGGCGCCGCCGGCCCCGGACCCGTTCCCGCCGTCCGCGCCGCGCAATGCCAGATACGCGCCCACACCTGCCCCTGCGACAGCCACCGCCGCGACCACGGCGAGCGCCCGGAGCCGCCCCCGGCGGCGGGGTGCCGGGGGCGCGGCGGGCGCGGGCGGCGTGGGGCCCATCGTCGGGAACTGGTGCGGGGCCAGG
This sequence comes from Streptomyces albiflavescens, assembly GCF_014645835.1. Classification (GTDB taxonomy): domain Bacteria; phylum Actinomycetota; class Actinomycetes; order Streptomycetales; family Streptomycetaceae; genus Streptomyces; species Streptomyces albiflavescens. Next base: position 31,420 of record NZ_BMMM01000034.1, on the reverse strand, counting down.
GTGCCCGCGCCGAGCGGCCGTCCGGCGGACGGCTCCTGGGCGGTGGGCGCCTTCGGCAGCGGCAGCAGCGGCGCCCCGCTCGCGCACAGCGCCATCACGTCGCGGTGCCCGTCCTCGATGTCCCGGGCCACGGGGGCCGGCCAGCCCGCCCCGGTGCCATTCCCCTCATCGCCGTGCGCCGCACGCAGCGCGGCGAACCGCTCCACGAGCTCGTTCGCGGTCGGCCGCGACGCCGGGTCCTTCGCCAGGCACGCCGTGACCAGCGGCACCAACTCGGCGGGCAGCTCGTCGAGTGGGGCATCGGCTTCCGACACCCGGAACAGCACCGCGGCGACCGGCCCGTCCCCGAACAGGTCCCGGCCCGTCGCCGCGTACGCCAGGACCGAGGCCAGGCAGAACGCATCGGAGGCCGCCACCACGTGCCGGCCACCGGCGATGTGTTCCGGTGACATGTAGGCAGGGGTGCCGACCATGCGTCCTGTCGACGTCAGGGTCGTGGCCGTACGGGTCCGGGCCACGCCGAAGTCGATCAGCCGCGGCCCGTCCGCGCCGAGCAGCACGTTCGCCGGCTTCAGGTCGCGGTGCGTCGCGCCTGCGGCGTGCACCGCCACCAGTGCGCGGGCCATGCCCTCGCCGAGCCGAGCGAGCGCCCCGAGCGGCAGGGGGCCGTGCCGCCGCACCGCCTGGGCAAGCGTCGGCCCGATCACGAACTCCGTGGCTATCCACGGCAGTTCCTGAGCCACGTTGCTGTCCATCAGGCGCGCCACGCACGGACTGTTCACCGACGCCGCGACCGCCGCCTCCCGCGCGAAGCGCTGCAGATAGTCCTCTTCCCGGGCCACCTCGTTGCGGATCACCTTCACGGCCACGAGGTCCGCCGGGCCGTATCCGGCGACGAGCCGCTCTGAGCGGGCCAGGAGGACCTCGCCCATGCCACCCGCCCCCAGCCGGGCCAGCATCACATACGGTCCGACGGCGCGCGGCGACGTCCCGCGCAGTTGCCCCAGCATCCGGTGCCCCCAAATCCCTTGAATACCAGGCGTGTTCCGACAGTCTTCCACGCGGCTGGGGCCCGGCCGGTTCGGGCGGACGTCCGTGACCTCTCGACTTTGCGGAGAATCGCGATCTTGAATGGGACTTCGGTTGCCCGTCCGAGTGAGTCCGGCGTGATCAGCGGACGTCCGAGGTGAACGTGAAGAACCGTCAGCGGTGTTGTCCAACCTGCGGGTGCCGATTAATCATCCGCGCAGGGCGGAAGGCTTTCGAGCATCGGGCACGGGGGGTGACGCGGGGCGGCACGGGCTCGCTCGGTGGTCAGCGGATTCGACACATACGTGACCATCAGGCCGGTGCCTGCGCTGCTTGCCAACCGCCCAAGGGACATGCCGCTACGTCATGTGTGAACCGGACCAATCGCGATCATGCAAAGACACCCGTTCCGGCTTGATCAGCAAGTATCGAGCGAGCCCGGGGCAGGAGAGCAGCGGGCTGGTGTGTTGGGAGAGCGGTGAAATGGGATTGGTAGGTTCCTGGAGCCTTACCACGCAGCGATGGGCGCGGGTCGATTGCCACGGGAAGCAGCGGGGCCACCCGGCGCATCCTGCAGCTCAAGCTGCCCTTGCGCGACAAGGACCGTATCGTTGATGGTCAAGTCCCCCCTCGGACACAACCGAACCGACTCGCTGGGACGTTCACGAGATCGTCCTGAAGCGTTCACGAATTACCGGTCGAGTCATGTGACTCACCGGTATTTCGTCGTTTCTGGGGCCTCGAGCCTCGTGATCGGCTCGATGAGGGGGTGAGGCGGTGGCAGTCCAGGTACTGCGCCTCTCGCCTGCGGAAACAGGACATGCCTGCGCGACGGCTGGTAGCCGTGGCGCAGGCATGTGGGGTTTTCAGGGGGCGGAGCGCGGCGGAGATGTGTCACTCGCGTGGCGGAGGCTCGACCTGCTCGGTCGGAAGCGGTCGCGCCTGGGGCGGGTCGGAGGGCTCACCGGTCCTGCCTGACACCACCACCGCCCAAGCAGTCCGAGCCCACGCTGGCAAAGGCGCCCGACCCCGCCTTCAACCCGGACACCGGCGCCGAGAAGTGGCTGGTCACACGTACCCGGGAGCGCTACCGGGCCGTCCAGGACCTGCTTGCCCAGGGATGGACGATCAGCGCCATCGGACGGGAACTCGGACTGGCCCGCCACACAGCCCACCGCTACGCATGCTGCGAGAACCCCGAAGCCCTCGCCGACCGCGCCATCCGCACCACCCGGCTGCACGTTTACCGGCCCTACCTGATCAGCCGCTGGAACCAGGGCTGCACCAACGCCTCCGCCCTCTTCCGCGAGATCCAGGCCCAGGGCTACCCAGGCCGCACACCACAAGCCGTCCGCCGCCTCCTGCGCCCACTGCGTGATACCGCGAAGGCGGCACCCGCACCACCGCCAAACCCCAGGGCTTCATCAGATGGATCACTCGTCACCCCGGCCACTTACGAGCCGTGGACGAACAACAACTCGACGACGTCCTCTCCCGCTGCCCCGAACTGGCCGCACTGCGCACCCACGTCCACGCCTTCGCCCGCATGATCTGCGACCGCACCGGCACCGACCTCCCCGCCTGGATCTGCGCGGTCCGCGCCGACGACCTACCCCAACTGCATGCCTTCGCTGACGGACTCGAACGCGACCGGAATGCTGTCCTGGCCAGCCTCACCCTGCCCTGGAGCAGCGGCCCGGTCGAAGGACACGTCAACCGGATCAAGATGCTCAAACGACAGATGTATGGACGCGCGACCCTTCCACTCCTGCGTAAGCGAGTCCTCCTCGCATGACGCCCCGTCACCGCATCACGAAAATCTTGGCAGAACCAGTCACTGACTCCGCCGCGCGCGAGGACGTGGGGGCGTCGCGGCCGCACGCCGGTTGTCCGGGTGCGCGGCCGAGGCTCCGGGCGAGTGTCGATGGTCGGCAGCAGGCGCAGCGCGGCGATCTCGACGTCTTTCTCACGGTCGGTCATCGGCAACAACCGCAGCATCGCGAACGCGTTCGTCACGCCCAGGTGCGCCAGTCTCAGCAGCACGACTGATCATCATGCCGCGCCGACCGCCGCCGCGCGATAGCTGCGACTCGAGCGGCCTCGGCTGGTACCGAAACCCGTTCCCACCTGCATGGATGAGGTATTCGGCAAGAGCAGCGTCAACTGGCCCTCGGGGACTCGAATCTGATGTACGTCCGTAGGGCCGTCGGCTCGATCCGCTCACACCTCACCGAACCGCTGAGGATCAAGGAGGTCGCGGACATCGCGCACATGAGCACCACCTCCCTGCACCGCCACTTCAAGTCCGCGACCGGGACGAGCCCCCTGCAGTTCCAGAAACGGCTTCGGCTGCACGCGCTGATGCAGCCAGAGGGTACGGGATGCCGGCGGTGTGCGAGCCGAGCAGCTCGAGTGACCGAGGCGACAGATATTGGAGGGGTCGAAATGGCAGCGCAGACGCAGAGGGCCGGCAGTCGCAGTCGGCGCAGCACCTCGCAGGGCAGCGGTGCCAGGAGCGCAGCGAGGAGGGCCCGGTCCTCGGGTGTGAACCTGGCTCTGCTGGGGCTCAGTTGCCTTTCGAGGACGGTGATCTGGTGGTGTAGGGCGACGATCTCCACGTCCTTGTCGCGGTCGCTCATCGGCAGCAGGCGCAGCGCGGCGAAGGCGTTGGTGACGGTCAGGTAGGTCAGGCGGAGAGCAGCACGAGAGAGCATTATGCCGCGGTCGTCCCCCGGCACTCGCACCATGCTGAGGGCCGCGCGGGTGATTGTTCTGACGACCAGTCCACCGGAAAACCCCTCGTTCCAACGAATCGGCATACTGTCCCAATGCGGATGCAACAGAAGATTCCCGCCTTGATCCATCAAACCTGGAAAGACACCGATGTACCCCCGGAATGGGAGGCGTGGGCCGACTCTTGGCGTCGGCGCCATCCTGGCTGGGGGTACCGTTTGTGGACCGACGCGGACAATCGCGCATTCCTCCAGGAGCACTATCCGTGGTTCCTGCCCGTCTACGATGGCTATCCAGAAGCGATCATGCGGGCCGACGCGATTCGCTATTTCCTGCTCGACCATTTCGGCGGGCTCTACGTCGATCTGGACTTCGAGTGTCTCAGCCCCGTCGACGACATCCTGGGCGGGCACGAACTCGTCCTCGGCTGCGAACCGGAGGCGCACACACGGCTGCTGCTGGCCCGCCAGCGCGGATTCGGCCGCATCGTCGGCAACGCGTTCATCGCGTCACGCCCCGGCCACCCCTTCTGGGCACACGTGCACCAACAGTTGGTAGGCTCCCACAAGTCGCCGAGTGCGCTGGACGCCACAGGCCCCTTCTTCCTCACCAGAGCGGTCGACTGCGTCCCGGATCCTGCCTCGATCACGGTCCTCGGTCCGGAGGTCCTCTACCCCGAGGTGAGCCCGTACGCGGCAGAACTGTTCGGCCCTCAGAATGCCGACTACGAACGTGCCTGCGCCGTGCACCACTGGTCCGGCAGCTGGGTGGCAGGCACCCCCGTGGGCCCACGGACCTCCGTCGGCAAACGGTTCCCGTTCTGGGCGAGCCAGGAGCTGCACCCCCTCGCCGACGGCATGCTCAGCCTTGACGCGCAGCGCCGCCGCTGGGCCTCGGGTGCGCCCGCGCCGACGGTGTCATGCCTGATGGTGACCAAGGACCGCTCGTCGACGGCCCGTCGCGCGATCAGGTGTTTCCGCGCGCAGACCTACCCGAACCTGGAACTGGTCGTCGTCGAGGACGGTACGGACGACGCCCTCGAACGGCACATCCGCGAGCAGGGCGACCCGCGGATCCGCCATCACCGACTTCCCCCGGAAGGACGGCCGTTGGGCGAGCTGCGCAACGAGGCGGTGGACCGGGCGACTGGGCCTTACGTATGCCAGTGGGACGACGACGACCTGTATGACCCGGAGCGGGTCGAGACGCAGATGGCTGCGATTCTTGCGCTGGGAGTCGACGCCTGCTTCCTCGCCCGTGAACGGCTGTGGTGGCCCGCTCGGCGCAAGCTCGCGATCTCCTGCGCGCGCGTCTGGGAGGGGTCGATGCTGTGCGCCAAGGATCGGCTGCCGCGCTACCCGGCACTGCGTCGGGGCGAGGACACGCCGGTGGCGGAAGGGGTGGTCCGCAGCTGCCGGGTGGTGTCGGTCGACGCGCCCGAGCTGTACACCTATGTGTGTCACGGCAGCAATACGTTCGACGAGTCCCATTTCGCGGAGCACTTCGACGTGGCGACCGAGATCTGGGCCGAACCCGGCGCCTACGCCGAGCGATTGCAGGCCATGGCGACCCGGATGCCGATCGAGCCGAAGGACATCGCCCACGCCGAGATGGGCCCCGCCGCCCTGGCCTGCGTCCAAGGACCGCAGACGGCCGTAGAGCCGGCCCCGGGCCCGGCAAGCGAGCGGCCACGGGTGCTGGTGCTCACCCCCGTCAAGGACGCGGCCGCATTCCTGCCCCGCTATCTGGAGAGCCTTCGCGCCCTGGACTACCCGCGCGAGGCGATCTCCCTGGGCCTGCTGGAGGGCGACAGCAGGGACACGACACGAGAACTGCTCCAACAGGTCCTGCCCGGCCTCGAGGCAGAGTACCGGCGGGTCACCCTGGTGCACCGCGACTTCGGCCTGCAGTTGGAGGGCCCCCGTTGGGAGCAGGGCGTTCAGCGCCGACGCCGGTCGGTGCTGGCCAGGGCCCGCAACCATCTGCTCTCCCGGGCCCTTGCCGACGAGGAGTGGGTGCTGTGGCTCGATGTCGACGTCACCGACTATCCGGCCGACCTGATCCAGCGTCTCCTCGGAGCGCGCAAGCACATCGTCGTCCCGCACTGTGCCACCACGGCGGGCGGACCCACGTACGACCTCAACACGTTCGTCCTTCACCCTAGGGCCGGCACGCTCAACTGGTCCCAATGGCTTCGCGACGGCATCCTGCAGCCCCCCAAAGGGTTCGGCCGGACCTACCTCGACGGGTTGCGCGGACAGGGGCTGGTCCGCGTCGACTCCGTGGGTGGCACGGCACTGCTGGTACGCGCCGACCTCCACCGTGACGGCCTGGCCTTCCCGTGTTTCCCGTACCAGCACCTCATCGAGACCGAGGGCCTGGCCGCGATGGCCCGGGACATGGGCGCCACCTGCTGGGCCCTGCCCGACCTCGAAGTGCTGCATCCGCACCACGTCCCGGACCCGGCGGGCGTCGGGGCCATGTCCCCGTCCTGATCGACCCGGCCGGTGCACCGTCCTGGCCGACTTGGGTCGGCGTTGAAGCACCGCCCGACGAATCCAGCACTTGGAGTAATCATTTTGACACGGAAAGTAAGCAAATTCTACGGTGGCGCCACTGCCCCGGTCGCGGAACGTACCGGCCTTGCAGGGCAGCTCCCTACCCTCGAAAGAGAGGCCCCTCCTTGAAACCCCGTGTCATATCCTCGCTGGCCCTCCCCGCCGCACTGGCAACCGCCGGACTGCTGAACGGCGCAGAGGCGGCCTATGCCGCAGCCCTCGCTTCGGACTCGCTCGCCACGTCGGCGACATACGGGCACCCGGAGCAGGCGATAGGCGTCGGCACCGTCACCTCCGGGTCCGAGCACCCCTGCACCCCCATCGGCAACATGACCATCACCGACTACGTCCACTGCTGCACGCCCATCGGCAACATGACCATCACCGGCTACCACCACTGCTGCACACCCACTGCCAACCTCACGTTCTGCGACTACGGACACCACGGGCACCTGTACCCCTTCGAGGACTAGGAGCGTCGACGGCGCTCCACCACGAGTGGGTGATCCGGCGGGTCTCCTGCGACACGGCCATTCAACAGGGCCCGAGGGGGGCCGCCGGGACCCGGCAACACGGAATCCTGCCCACCCGTTATCGCGGGGGTCTCTTCGGCCCGCTCCCGTCCTGCCCCGCCCTGTCCCTTCCCGTTCCCGTTCCCGTTCCGAAGCGAAAGACGGCGCATGCCCCAGAGATCCGATCCCGTGGTTTCGGTGGTCATCCCGTGCCACAACTACGCCCGCTTTCTGCCCGAGGCAGTGTCCAGCGTCCTTGCCCAGACGTTCGAGGACTGGGAACTGGTCATCGTCGACGACGGCAGCACCGACAACACCGTCGAGGTGGCCGAGGGCCTCATCGCCCGGCACCCCGACAGGCGCATCAGTTTGCTCCAACAGGCCAATGCCGGGGTCTCCGCAGCGCGCAACACCGGAATCGAGGCAGCCGCCGGCCGCTACATCCTTCCTCTGGACGCCGACGACATGATCGCGCCCACGATGCTGGAGAAGACCGTCGCGGTGCTCGACAGCGATCCCGAGGTCGCCATCGCCTCGACCGACGTGTTCACCTTCACCGACGATGATCTGCCCCCACAGGTGATGCCTCTCCCCGCCTACAGCAGAGAACTGCTGCTCCAGCGACTGATCATGTTCTACTGCTCGCTGTACCGCCGTGAAGCGTGGCAGACCGTGGGCGGGTACGACGAGAACATGCGGGCCGGAGAGGACTGGGACTTCTGGATCGGCTGTGCCGAGCACGGCTTCGATGCGTACCACATCCATGAGCCGCTGTTCGGGGCGCGCAACAAGGACACCGGACTGCACGTGGAAGCCGCAGAGAACGACTTGGCCATCCGGGCCCGGATCGTGGCCAACCACCCAGACCTGTTCAAGCCGATCACCCGCAGCTGGGCACACGCCGTGCTGAGCCAGGACGCGGAAGTCTGCCTGCGGGACGAGAACGTGCCCGACGACATCCTCACCCGGGCTGCCGAGATGGACCAGTTCCTCGCCGCGGTCATGGCCCTGCAGAGGACCACGCGGGTGCAGTACTACCACATCCGGCGCATGGAGAAGGCGCTGGCCTCTCACAGCGGAACCGCCAACCCGCCCAGTCAGGGAAGGGAAGAGGCGCCGACGGCATCCGCCGTGTGACGTGGTGCAGGGACGAGGCGTTTCCCTGCACCCTGTGGCGCAATGTCCAGCACGCGCCCGACATCTATCGGGTTCCTGACGTCGAGGCTGTGAGAAGGCACTTTGAGCAGGTGCTCGCGGACGGGCGAAGGTGCTGATCTCGGTCGCGGAGGTGGCGGGCGAGATGGTGGTCACTGCAGAGGTGGTCCTGCTGGAGGACCCCGGACCACCAGATCCTGGTACCCCGTCGCGGAGCTGACATCCACACCGTCGTCCTTGACGAACACCGTGGCCGCGGTGTGGGGTCGGCTCTGGTCACGGCGGTGCTTCCGCAAAGGAACGGCGCAGCCCAGAAGTACGACCCACCAGGAGCTTCGTGTGCTTGTCTACCCGTCGGCGATCGATCTGTCCAACGCGCACCTGCGTGATCTCGCCCGCCGGCTGTCCGCGCACCAGTGCGAGATCGGTACCCGGTGGCGGCGGCTCACATCGGGGCGGCAGGCTTTGCTGGCCCTGGCCGACCTGCGCTGCGGAGACCGTAGGGCTTCAAAATGGCTCCATCGGCTGTGATATGCGAGTTTGTCGGGCGGTCAGTCTGCCTGCCGGTACTCGTTGATCAGGCCGGCGACGGCTTGGCTGCGTTCGATCCGGGCAGCGGGCAGGGGGATGATGTATACCCGGCCTTGGGGGAAGGCCCGTACTACCTCAGGGGCGTAGGTGCATCCCATCAATAAATTGCGTGTGCATACTTTCGGGGAGTGATCTTGCCGTGTTCCAGGAACGCCATGGCGTACAGGCGCTTTCCGAGCATGGTGTCCACGTGGAAGAAGTCGGCTGCGATGATCCCTTGGGCTTGGGCGGTCAGGAACTCACGCCAGCTGGGGCCGGACCGGCGTGGAGCCGGGGCGATGCCCGCGGCGTTCAAGATACCCCAGATCGTGGACGGTGCGATCGGATGCCCCAGCCGGGCAAGCTCGCCCTGGATCCTACGATGTCCCCACCGGGGATTTTCGCCGGCCAAGCGCAGCACCAGCTTCCTGAGCGCGGCCGCAGTCGGGGGTCGGCCCTTGCGGCTGCGGCGGGCGGAGTAGTCCCACTTCATGGCAATCAGCTTGCGGTGCCGGGCCAGCAGGGTGCCGGGTGTGACGGGGAAGACATCGGCCCAGCGGAGGCGCGGTATCAGCGAGGACAGCGCGGAAAGCCAGAACCGGTCGGCCCACTTGTAGCGGACCGGGACCTTGAGCTGACGGCGCAGGACTGAGTTCTCATGTCTCACACCAACAACTCGGCTTCCCTGGCGGTGTCTCGGCGCAGCAGGACAGCCGGTAGGGACAGCAGCGTGCGAGCAGCGCGGTACAACAGCGATACGACCATCGGAACAGCGTCTCAGCCACCACCGACAATCATGTATACCGCTGCTCACCTGCAGCGATGACCTTATGAGCCCCACACGATCTGCGCGGCGCACGGGATCGTGGCTGGACGGCCGCGCCGGGGACGCTCCGGGGCGGCCGCGTGCGAGTCCGGCAGCGCCGGTCAGCTGCGACGGTGCGCCGACTCCTCCAGCCGCTCGACCAGTTCGGCAGCCATGGCCTTGATGGTTTCCAGCCCCTTGCGCCCCCACGGCTGTGGGTCCTGGTCGACCACGCAGATCGTGCCGAGCACCACTCCGGTGCTGTCTATCAGCGGTGCGCCCAGATAGGAGTGGACGCCGATCGCGTCGACCACCGGGTTACCGGCGAACCGCGGGAAGTCCCGGATGTCCTCCAGCACCAGCGCCCGGCGGCGCTTGACCACGTGCGGGCAGATGCCCATGTCGATGTCGCGGGGCATGATGCGGCCGGGCACCGGATCCTCCAGCAACGGCGGTCCCACGTGGACGGTGGTGTCCTGCGCGGCGCTGTACAAGCCTGCGAAGTACTGGCGGTCGGCGTCGAGGAAGAAGTTGACCCCGGCGTAGCAGCCGCCAGTACGCTGTGCCAGTTCCCGTGCGAAGGCGTCGAGTTCCGCATCCGGACGGGCATCGATGCCCAGCTCGCGCAGCCGCTCGGATCGGGCACGCACCTGTGGGTCCTCCGGAGGGAGGAGCAGGTGGCGCAGGGCGATCCCGGACTCAGGCCCGGAGGAGGGGTTGGTCGGTGTCGCTGCCATGGGAACTCCTTGTCGTGAGCAGATGCTGAATCAGTTCGAGCAGCACGCGGATGCCCGAGTTCTGGACGCGGGCGTCGCACAGCACCACCGGCACCTCCTGCCTGAGGTCGAGCGCGGTCCGCACCTCCTCCCCGCGGTAGCGGTGGGCTCCGTCGAACTCGTTGACGGCGACGACGAAGGGGATGCCGCGCCGCTCGAAGAAGTCCACCGCCGCGAAGGAGTGCTCCAGCCTGCGGGTGTCGGCGAGAACCACCGCCCCGAGCGCTCCCTCGGAGAGTTCGTCCCACATGAACCAGAAGCGCTCCTGTCCGGGCGTACCGAACAAGTACAGGACATGGGACGGACTGAGCGTGATCCGGCCGAAGTCCAAGGCCACCGTGGTCGTGGCCTTGTTCTCCACTCCGTCCAGCCGGTCCGTGGCCGCGCTGACGGCGGTCAGCATCTCCTCGGTGCTCAGCGGCTCGATCTCGCTGAGCGCGTTGACGAAGGTGGTCTTTCCCACGCCGAACCCGCCGGCGATCAGCACCTTGATTCCCACCGGCAGAACTTCGGCGGGCAGCGGGTCACAGTCGTTTGAGGAGGCCATCGCGTACCGCTTCCAGGAGGTCTCGATCAGGTCGTGCGTAGTGGCCCGGGGGCGCCGCGGGCGCATCACCTGCGACCACCGCGCCTCCCTCAGCCAGATCGGACAGCAGCACCTTGACCACGGCGGCGGGCACCTGCATCCGGGCCGCCACCTCGGCGACGCTCACAGGCTGCTCGCACAGCGCTAGTACCCGCGCATGCTCCAGGCCGAAGGCGCCCTGCGTCTGGGAGCCAGTGGCCCGCACCGTGGTCACCAGCGTGAAGTGGGACGTGGCCCTGGTCCGGCCGTCGCTCAGGGTGTAGGGACGGACCAGCCGTCCGGCCGCTTCGTCGACCAGCGGTCCGTCCGGGAGGACCGGCGTCATCGGTTATCCCACCGGGTGCCGGGGCGGCGTGGCCAGGTGCGGGCGCACGCTCTTCACCATCATCCCCATCTCGTAGCCCAGCACCGCCGCGTCCGCGTCGCGTCCGGCCAGCACCGCCAGCACCGCGCCGTGCCCGGCTGCCGAGACGAACAGCAGCGAGGTGCTGAGCTCCGTCACGATCTGTCGCACGTCACCGCCGTCGTCGAAGTGCCGGCCCGCGCTGCGCGCCAACGAGTACAGCCCACTGGCGAGCGCGGCCAATTGGTCCGCGGCGTTCTCGTCGAGCCCCTCTGCTGCCTTCACCAACCCGTCCGAGGACAGCAACAAGGCGCTTCGGGTGTGCGGCACCCGGTTCACCAGACCCGTCAACAGCCAGGAAAGGTCTTCGCTCGCCACGATCGTGTACTCCTCTTCGACAGAAGGAAACGGCTTGCAGAACGGGCCCCGGGCCTTCAGGGCGTTCTTGGCTATCAGGGCGTCTCCGCTTCCTCGGCCCTGCGTAGGCCGGTCTGGAACGCGGCCATCAGGCCCGGGTCGTGTGTGATGTCCTCGGAAGCACTGGCGCTGCGGACCGGGTGCGGCCGTTCGGCGGCGTGGTCCTGGCGGCGGCGTTGAGGCAGCCGCGGACGGTCGCCCTCGCTGTCGGAGGGCACCGGGGCGGGCTTGGTTTCGGAATCGGACGCGCGCGCATCCGCAGCGGCGGTCATCACTGTCGCCCCGGGGTCCGCCGCCTCGGGCTCCACTGGGTCTTGCGGTGCCGCGCCAGGGGGCGGGTCGGTGTGGTGCGCGGGAGCTGCCGGCTGCGGGCCGAGCAGTGCGCCGGGCAGCACCATGACGGCCTGCGTGCCGCCATAGACGTTGCTCAGCAACTGCACGGCGACGTCGTGCCGCTGAGCCAGGACGGAGACCACGTACAGGCCGATCCGGCCGTCTTGCAGCAGCTCGCCGAGGGCGACCTTGTCGGGTGCACTCAAAACGGTGTTCATCTGGTTGCGCTCGGCAGGGGACATGCCCAGGCCCCGGTCCTCGACCTCGATCGCCACCCCCGCGGCGACGGGCTCCACCCGCACGTGCACGGTGGTCTGGGGCGGTGAGAAGACCGTCGCGTTCTCCAGCAGCTCGGCCAGCAGATGGACGATGTCGACCACGGCGTGGCCGCTGACCGTTCCCTCGACGGGCGGGACCAGCTTGACCCGGGCGTACTGGTCGATCTCGGCGACGGCGGAACGCAGCACGTCGGTCAGGCCGACGGGGCGGGTCCACTGGCGGTGCGTGTTCGCGCCGCCGAGCACGGCCAAGTTCTCGGCGTAGCGGCGGATCCGGGTGGACAGGTGGTCCACCCGGAACAGCCCCTTGAGCAGGTCGGGGTCCTCGACCTCGTTCTCCAGGTCGTCCAGCAGACCGATCTCGCGGTGCACCAGAGACTCCAGGCGGCGCGCCAGGTTGGCGAACACCTCGAACTGCTCTGGGCGGGAGTTGTGTTCCGCATCGACCGCACCGGCGGCGGTCCCCAGCAGGGCTGCCTCCGCCGCCTGCCGGGCCGCAGCGATTTCGAATCCGAGGCGGGAGAGTTCGTCCGGGCCGGTCTGCGGCGGCAGTTCTGGCCGGCGCCGCACAGGCCGCTCCCCGGCCCGCAACCGGCGGCACAGCGACTCCAGTTCGGCCCTGACCTCGGCTGCGGTACGGGTCAGCTCGGCCAGTTCGGCACGGTTCCGGTCGGCCGCGCGGGACAGCTCCGCCCAGTGTTTGGTGACTGCTCGTGCCTCCGCCGAAGCCCGTATGCCCGCGATCCCGGCCGCCATGGTGCCGATGAGGACCACGCCGCCGAACACCACGCCCTGGTCCGCCCGGTCCAGGTGGCCGTCGCAGACCAGCGCGGTGGCCACCGCACCGGCCGCGGCGACCACGCCCGGCGGCAGCACGGACGACAGCACCAGACGCCGCTTCAAGGACCCGGCTCCTGACTCGGCGGCCACACGGGAGGTCATGGGCGACGTCGGCCGGTCGTCCGGCGGCATGGAAGGATCAGGCATAACAGTCCCCGGACAGTGCGAAGATCGGGTAGAGCGCGCACGTTATCGCTCACCAGTACCCCGGTGTCAGCCCCTGGCGCGTACAGAAATCGAACCGTTGTCCTCGACTTTGCTTCGAAGCGCGCGTCCCAGGCGTGCGAGGGGGGGCAGGGGCCACCAGCACGGGGGACAGCATCGTGCCTGTGGCCGTCACCAGCAGGCTTGTGCGCCTGGCGCCCTCGGCAAGCCGCAAGCCGAGCTGGTCGACCGGCACCACGAAGGGCTTCGCTGGCACCGGCTGTTCCGTGCCGGATTTTCTGACGTTTCTTCATCTTTGGTCGGAGGTCGTCGGGCAGAGGTCGTCGGGCAGAATCCGTAACGCCCTTTCCGGTGCTTTATGAGCGACCGCATGGGACGGGATTCTCCTCGGATGCGAACAGCACAGCATGAATCGGGGGTTACAGCATGAATCGGGGGCTTGCGGATGCGCCGCAGAACGGCCTCTTGTGCATCCCTCCTCGCCGGGTATGGTCTGAACTCGGCTCGGCCAGGCGGTCGTGTGCTGTGGAACCGTGAGGATTTGTCAGCCCGGGGCGGGAACTCGGCCCGGGTGATGGGATTCCCGGCTGTCTGCCCGAGGAGGTGGCATGGCGCGACAGGCTGCTCGCAGGGTGAACCGGGGGCTTCGACCACCACGCCGGCCGACGGCGGCAGCTGCGGCGGAGTCGGGGTGTCCGGCAGTCTCCGACGGCTCGACGAATGGCCTGTCCGGCGAACTGCACCGCGTCGTAAGGCAATTCGGCCGTGGCATGCCTGTGACGCTGTCCGTCCGGATCGCCGGCCATGATTCGCAGTGGCGTTGCCACGCTCGCGCGGGTCGGTACCCCTCCCAGCGGAAACGGCACGACTCCATCGAAGAACCGGTCGCGGCCATGCCAGGCCACGGCAAGAGCGTCTGAAGGAGACACGGAGGAACGTGGACGGGCAGCTGAACCTGGACGGGCACCCGGGCCGGGACCGGAACGAGGATCCGGGTCGAGAACCAGCCCCCGGGCACGCCGACAACGGGGCGGCCGCGTCCAGGGCCGAAGGCGCCGACCTGGTCCGTGGGGACGACGGTGCTCCGATTCAGCACCAGCGGGCCCTCGTACCAGGCGCCCGCCGCGTCCGCCCCTCCCGCCACGACCGCCCGGGAAGTGACGGCGAGCACAGGCTCCAAGAGCACATGGGCACCGGCGACCGTGCCGACAAGTTCTACGACGAGCAGGTGCTCGACCGGCTCAATCCGCGGATGCGGGAGTTCGCGGTGCGGCAGGAGATGTTCTTCCTTGCCACATCCGACCGCCATGGGGAGTGCGACAACACCTTCCGGGCCGGACCCGCCGGCTTCATCCAGGTCTTCGACGACAGGACGCTGGCCTACCCCGAGTACCGCGGCAACGGCGTCCTCGCCAGCCTCGGCAACATCCAGGAGAATCCGCACGTCGGCATTCTCATGATCGACTTCCTGCAGGACCGGGTCGGCCTCCACGTCAACGGCCTGGCCCGTGTCGTCCCCGACGAAGAGATGCGCCGCGAGCGTCCGGACCTGCCGGTCGACCCCGTGCCCGGCCGCCGGGCTCAGCTGTGGGTGGAGGTAACGGTGGAAGAGGCGTACATCCACTGCGCCAAGCACATCCCGCGTCTTCAGAAGGTCCCGGCACGCGGGGACCGCGCGTGGGGTACAGACGACTACAAGCGCAAGGGCGGTGACTTCTTCGGCGCGGCGGCAGAGGCAGCCGGCCGCGCTCGGGACGAGCGCCCGCGGCACGAGGCCGGCGATCCCCTGTCAGGGGCATAGACCTTGCCTCGAGCGTCCAGGTCGGCCGGGAGGACCTTGTGACCAGAGGCGTCCCTGGGGCGATCACGCATTCCTGGCCGTGTCGTGGGCGGAGGCGCAGGAGATGCCCTCGCGGTTGAGCAGGACGGCGATGGCCTCGTCACTCATGCCGTCGACGTACAGGGTGAACAGGCGCAGGGCGACGGGGCCGGTTGCGGGGTCGAGTTCAGTTTGTGCAGGTGTTGTCCGGCCGCTGCCTTGGCGGGGTTTGGGGTGGGGGCCGGAGTCGGTGACCTGGTAGCCATGGAGGAGGCGATTGAAGTCGCCTGCCGACATGCCGAGTTGGAATCGGTGTGCGCACGGGTGGCGGGCATGTCCAAGCCCCTCTGCCTGGGAGCCCTGTTCATCGCGCTCATCGTCGTGAGCACGGTCGTCGCGCTCTTGTGGCGTCACGGCTGCCGTGTCTGACCGGCGACGATCGTGCTCGCCGCCGCTATGCTCCTCGGCTGTGTGGTCAGCCGATCCATCGGGCTGCCTGGGGCGACAGACGACATGGGCAACTGGCTGGATGCCCTGGGCCTGGCGTCGCTGTTCATCGACGGCGTGGTGGTGCTCCTGGGCGTGTCGGCATTCACGGAACATCTCCCCGTGAGGCGGCAGGCGGGCAAGCGGAGCGTTGACGACGTGCGAGGACTCCCCGGGGCGAGGGCTGTTCGAGCGCCCTGACGCCGCAGGCGGCGGCCGACATGGTGTCGGCCGCCGCCTGGCGGGAGGGATTCAGGTTCAGATGCGTGCAGAGTGACGTGGCGTCAGTGGGTCGCGCTCCCCGCGACCCACTCGCTCCACGGCATGTTCCAGTCGCTGAGGCCGTTGCCCGGGGCCAACATGGTCTTGTCCGCGGAGTTCTTGATGATCACGACGTCACCGATCATCGAGTGGTTGAAGAACCACGCGGCGGGCTGTCTGCTGTCGCCGCCGCCCCTGACGTCCTTCAGACCCACGCAGCCGTGGCTGGTGTTGACCTTGCCGAAGACCGAGTCGGCACCCCAGTAGTTGCCGTGGATGAACGTGCCCGAGTCGGTCAGGCGCATGGCGTGCGGTACGGCCTTGATGTCGTACGAGGGCTTGCCGTCCTTCTCCGTGAGGCCGACGGTCGAACCGTTCATATGGATCTGCCTGAACTTCTCGGAGATGACCATCTGACCGTTGTACGTCGGGTGCTCGGGGCTGCCGGAGGAGATCGGGATGGTGTTGATCGTCTTGCCGTCCCGTACGACGGTCATCTGCTTCGTCTTGGCGTCGACGGTGCTGATCTGGCTCCGGCCGATCTTGAACGTGACCGTCTTCTGGATGCCGTGGCGGTTGAGCTCGACGGTGACGGTGGAGCCGGGCTTCCAGTAGGTCTCGGGGCGG
Source organism: Streptomyces albiflavescens (assembly GCF_014645835.1). Taxonomy (GTDB): domain Bacteria; phylum Actinomycetota; class Actinomycetes; order Streptomycetales; family Streptomycetaceae; genus Streptomyces; species Streptomyces albiflavescens. The sequence goes on along the minus strand of NZ_BMMM01000034.1, from coordinate 15,127 downwards.
AAGTCCAGGCGGTTGTCGTTGAACCAGTGACCGACGACCCGCTGGCCGCTGCTGGAGCTGACCTGGATCTGCGACTCCACGGCGGCCTTGTAGCTGATCGCCCTGTCGAAGGAGACCGTCACCGGCATGCCCACGCCGACGGTCGAGCCGTCCTCGGGGGAGAGATGCCCGATGAAGTCGTTGGCCGGGGAGACCGTGGTGATCGTGGCGTTCCCGGTGGCGGAGCGACCCTCGGCGTCCTCGGCCTCTGCGGCGACCTGATACTTGGTGGCCCGCTCCAGCGGGCCGTTCGGCTTCCAGGACGTGCCGTCCGCGGACAGGGCGCCCGGAATCTCGGCACCGGTCGCGACGGCGGTCATGGTCACCTTGGTGAGCTTGCCGTTACTGACGGTGGCTTCGACGGGGTCGTTGATCCCGACGCTGTAGGCACCTTGCCCGGGCGTGATCTTTATTCGGGCGTCGGAAGCGTCCTGGGCGCCCGTCTTATCTACCTGCGCCTGCGATGTCGGGTCATTCCCGGGTTCGTTGTCGCTGGTGGCAGCGTTGCTGGTCCCGCCGAGGGCCGTGAGTGCGAGTACGCCGCCGAGTACGCCGGCCGTAGCCATCAGCCCGGTGCGTCGCTTACGTGCCGTGATCAAACGCTTCTCCCATGCCACTCATCGCTGAATCCCTGGAGCTGGTTACCCGAGGAGTGCAACCGGCTTGGAAGAACCATTTTTATGCATTCATCCGTCTCGAAGGGAGTAAATGTGGCGAATTCCACGCGTCCCGAGAGCGTCGCCGAGGCTCTGCTCGACGGCCGGATGGCGCGTAGTCGATCTGCTCTCGCCGATCGGTGCAGGCCATGGCAGGGACGCTGCGATGGGTGTGGTGCCGGTCACGGGCGACAGCCCGCACAGCTGGAGGCCGGCGTCGAGGGCAGCGGCAACGCCTTCACTATTGCATACAGTATTCCGACAGGTTAGCGTCTACTCATGCGACTGACGACGTCCACGGACTTGGCACTCTCCATGATCAGGCGGTTGGCGGTAACTGGTGCGGAACTCACCACGGCAGGGCGGTGCCGGGCATGACGATTTATGGCGATGACGCGACAATAGGGAAGATTCTCACCGCCGCCGGAGACACCTGGGCCGTGGTGGGCCTGTCCGACAACCCCGAACGGGCCGCTTACCGCGTGGCCGAGAAGCTGCAGCGCATCGGCAAGAGGGTGGTGCCCGTGCACCCAAAGGCCGAGACGGTGCACGGTGAGCAGGGCTACGCCACCCTTGCGGAGATCCCTTTCCCGGTGGATGTGGTGGACGTGTTCGTCAACTCCGCCCTCGCCGGAGGCGTCGCCGATCAGGCTGTGGTGATCGGCGCCAAGGCGGTCTGGTTCCAGCTGGGCGTCATAGACGAGGCCGCCTACGACAGGACTCGCGAGGCCGGCCTGCTGATGGTGATGGACCGCTCCCCGGGACGGGAGATACCCCGACTGGGGCTGGGCTGACGCTCCCCAGCCAGCCACTGCGCGATCACATATCGCTCACATTCCCAGGAACCGGGAGTCAAGGCGGCGGTGACGACGCCGTTCTCGTCGTCGTACCGGACGATGTGGCGCATCCCGCGCTTCAGAAGTGCGCGATGCAGCATGTGCGCGTTGTCGACGCAGCTGGGCTGCTGGGCTCCCAGCGGTCCACGAAGCCTGCGGCGCGGTCTGTACTGGTGCCGGGGTGGGGCTCGCCCGCGATCACGGCGAGCCTGCGGTGGCCGAGGGCGAGGAGGTGTTCGGCGGCCGGTCGGCCGCCGAGGCAGTCGTCGCAGGTCACCGAGGGGTGGGCGCCCGCGCGGCGGTTGACCAGGATGTAGGGGACACCGCGCGTGGCGATCTCGTCGAGGAACCTGCCGTCCGCATGGGCGTTGACAAAGATCATGTGGATGGTGGCGAACACCAGGTCGGACCGGCGGCGTACGAGGCCCCCACAGGTCCTCCGTACCGCCTAAACCGATGAGAGCGGACGCGGCCTGGTCTGGGCCGGGCAATCTCTGCCGTGGCTATGTGCCTCACCTGTCGGTGATCTCGGAGAGCCAGGCCGTGTCGTCCGGGCCCGGCGCTTCGGGGGCAGGCGCGGGCAGCCGGCGGACTTCTCCCGTGCGCAGGGCGACCGTGGCCCGCGGCCGCATCGGCCCGTCGCCTCTGCGTGAGAGCAGGACGAGTTCCCAGACTGTCGCCGTCATGACGTCGAGCCGGGTGGCGCAGTCGGCGGTGACTCGCCGCGGATCCCGGGTCCGGCCCAGGGACAGATGTGGGGCGAAGCTCTTGGCGGGCCCACGACAGCGCGGGAACCGCTGCTGCAGTACGCGGTGCAGGTCCGCCCACGGCGCCTCGCCGGCAGCCGTCGGGTCGAGCCACACGGTGAAGTACGCCCTGTGCCGGAAGGTGCGCACCCCGTCCAGCCGGGCGGTGAAGACCGGCGTCTCGGCCGTCGCCGCGGCGAGCAGCGGGGCCGCCCGCTCGAAGTCGGACTCCGGCACGAAGCCGAAGAGCACATTGACGTGCGGCGGCCAGCGGTGGATCTGTGGATCGTAGTCCCGGCGGATGTCCTGGATCGGCGGCCACAGCTCCGCGGGCGGGATCCAGGCCACCGCCGTGCGGGCCGTCGGGGACATGTCGAGGACGCCGGCGGGCTCGCCCCTGCCGGAGACCGTGTCGAAGCTCAGGTCCGCTTGCGGGTCCCGCACCCGGCCGGAGCGCGACGCGTCGATGCGGTCCACACCCGTGGCCCGGTCCCAGACCACCTCGCCGTCCGCCTCGATGAACACCACCCGGTGCCACGGGATGTCGCCCCCGGGCACGAAGGAAGACAGCGGGATGCGTTTGACGGCATCCCCGCGCTGGCTGATCCCCAGCACGAACCGGCCCGGGTCGAACCGCGGGTCCCAGCGGACCCGGTGATAGATCTCGTCGCTGGTCTGCATCACGCCTCCTCTCCCGCCTTCACACCTTCTCTTCCTCCAGGGTGCCGCCCACCCTGTCCTCTTCTCTTCCTCCAGGGTGCCGCCCACCCTGTCCTCGACGGTTGTTCCGCTCGCACCGTGACGCATCAGGTGTGGTGCGCCTGACGGGGGACGGCACAGAGAACCAGTGCGCCTGCGTGGTGAGTACCCGCGGCAGCACTGCCGCACCTGTTCTCGGCGTCCTGTCGGTTCTGGGACCGGCTTGTTCGTCACGGCCGGTAGCGTGGGCAACGAGACAAAGCCCTACGAAGACAAGAGCGGGAAACCATGCGGATGATCTTCAATCCCGCGGAGGAGAACGAGTACGAGGCCGTTCGTGGTCTTCTTGTCCGCAGGTTCGAACGGTGGGCCAGGGAGAACGGGATCGACGCCGATCCGTACGTCGTCGAAGCCGCGCTGGACTACCGCCATCTCGGTACGCCGGACGGCAGGCTGGGACTGTGGGACCAGCGGTACATCGAGGAGTTCCTGCTCGACTGGGTTCCGCGGACGGTGACCGTACTCCCCGACGAGCAGTCCGCCGATGCGCCGGGCACTCTGCGGTGCCTGCTGCGGTATCTGGACGACGTCCATCTCGCCGATCCCCGAGGGGCGTCCCTGCCCGAGGTGCTGGAGGCCGTCGACGCGGCGGCGCCCCGCTACGCGGAGGCGATGGCCGACCGCAGCCTCTGGGGCCTGGCGAAGTTCTGGATCACTACTGCCGCTGAGCAGGGCGTCGACGTCCACGACGAGCAGGCGTTGCAGGACTTCGTGGGGCGGGCACAGGGTGGCGAGGTGCCCTACGACCCGAAGGTGCTTCAGACCATCGTCGAGCGGCACATGCGGAGTTCCGGGCCCGTACGGTCCGAGCCGCAGCTTCCGGTCGCGCTCCCGGGCGACGACGTCCTGCGAGAGCAGGCCGGCCGGTCGCCGGTCCTGCGGCAGCTGCGCGGCCTGGCCGAGTGGGCGGGGCGCGACCGCAGAACGCTCACCGGTTCCGGCAGACTGCGTCTGTCAGATGCCCGGGAACTCGTAGAACGGCTGGACACCGGAGACGACACGGACTCGGTCCGCTCGTCCGCGGAACTGTCGCGCCTCAACCTCCTTGTGGAGTGGGCGAAGAAGGCCAGGCTGATACGAGTCGCCAAGGGGAGGCTGTACGCCGTGGCCAAGGCCGAGCCTGTGCTGAACGACCCGCTTGCACTGTGGCGGCGCGCATTCGACGCGTTCCGTGAGCTGCCGAGCCCAGTGAGGGGCGGGCGTAGCGGCAGGTACGGAGGATCCGTGCTGTTCGACGAGTACGACATGTACGACGTCGTCCTGCCCGACGTACTGGCAACCCTCTACAGCCTGCCGTACCCCATGCCCTGGCCCCGGCTGCGGGACACCGTCCACCTCGCCTACCGCTCGAGCTTCCTGCCCGAGGTCTTCGCCACGGGGTCCATCGGGTTCGAACAGGCCGATGACGATCTGCGCACCGTGCTGGGTGTTTTGGAGGACCTGGGGGCGATCGAGTGCCACCAGGGGATGGCCGACCCTGTCTTTGCGGCTCCGGCGATGAGCGAGAACGACCTCGAGGGGTGGGCCGGAGTACCCACCGAGGACGATGACGACTTTGAGACGCCGTCCGGCATACTGCCAGGGATGCCGACCGGACTTGCCGGGCTGCTGGACGACGCCCTGCCGGGCGGGACTTTGTCGAGTGACGCCCAGTTGGACGGCGCCCCGCCCGATGACGCCCTGTTGAGCGACGCTCTGCTGGATGACGAGGCCACCCTGTGGGCCCGGAAAATGAAGTCCGAACTGAGCTCGGGCCCGGTCGAGTTGATCCGTCTCACTGACCTCGGAACGGACTCCGTGCGCCGTCGGCTGCTGGCCGAAGGCCGGGATGCGCCCTTGATCGGCGAGCTTGCCCAGGCCTCGCCGGCCGGTTTGCTGGGCGTCCTCGCCGATCACTACGATCCGGAGTCCGCCCGGGCGGAGCTCGCCGCGTGGATCGCCGTCCACGGCGACCGGTCCGCGGCGCTGGAGCAGCTCGTCTGCGGGGTGCGGACCATGCCGTTCCGTACCCGGGCCGAGGCCATGCTGGACGTCCTCGTCTCGACGCTCGACGACGGGGAGTTCCTGCTGCGAAGCCTGCGTTCGGACCCGTCGCTGGCTCCCACGGCGCTGAGCCTCCTGGCCCGCCGGGAGATTCTCACCCCCGAGGACCTCACGGAGCCGGAAAGCCTGCTGATGGTCGCTGAAAGCCTGTTGCAGCTCTGTGAGGCGACCGGCGCCGACGGCGTGAGCGAGGTACTACGCCAACAGGGTCGCGAGGCCGAAGAGGCCCTCCGGGCCGCTCTGGCCTCCGGTCACCCGGACCGGGAGGGCCTCGCGGACCTTCAGGCTCTCGCCGCGCGTGTGCCCCGGGAGCGCAAGGTCCACGTCGGCCTTGTTCAGCAGCGCGGCCACCGAAAGAACGGCAGACAGGGCGGCAGGCGGCGCCGCTGAGGACCTGGCGCTCCTGACGCTCACGGGCGACGTCGGCGGCTGGGTGACCGCATGACTGGGATGCCGGCTGCCTCGCTGGGCGTACATCCGCAGGGTGATGGCCGTACAGGAGCCCAGTGCGGACAGCAAGAGGCCCACGGGGGACGGCGCGGTGTCGGCGCCACCGACCGCGACGGGCTCGTCGGCGGCGACCGGGTGTCGGCCGGCCCGTATGTCCACCCGGTAGTCGGTATCGCTACTGGTGACGACGGCCGCAGCTGCCCGCACGTAGGTGATGGCCGCGCCGGCCGTGTGTCTCCGTCATCTCGGGGATCAACCGGCTCACAGCCCGAACCGGGCGCGCTCACCCTCGGGCACCAGGTCGACATATTCGGGGTGTTTGGAAATCCAGCCACGGATGTACGGGCAGAACGGAAGCACGGCAAGCCCCTGCTCCCTGGCCGCGTCGAGGGCTGCCCGAGCGAGTTTCCCCGCCAGGCCGCGTCCCTCGAAGCGGGGATCGATCTCGGTGTGGATGAAGGCGATCTCATCCTTGTAACGGTGATATTGGGCGAAACCGGCCATCTCCTCCGCTTCGAAGATTTCGAAGCGCGACTGGTCCGGATTGTCCGTTACCAGGGGTTCCATTACTCCTCCTCGGTTGCCGTCACGGATGGCGTCAAGTGCTTGTCCAGGGATCGTGATGCGAGCACACTCCCCCAGGTCCGGGCCGCTTCCGCCTCGACGCCGGCCGGCTCGCCTGTATGGGTCCGGACGTTGTACACAGTCCCGGCCGGTGGGCGGGGAGTCCTCCTCAGGTGTCGCGGGGCACCTTCAGGCGGGCTCGAAGCGCCCTCGCGATCTCTTCGGCCGCGGCGAGCTGTTCCGGCGTGAGAGGCGTCACGAACAGCTCATGTACGGCTCGCAGATGGGGCAGGGACGCGTTCCGGAACGCTTCCGAGCCCTGGGGTGTGAGTGCCACCTCGGCGCCTCGGCTGTCGGTGATGCACTCCTCACGCCGGATCAGTCCTCGCCGCTCCATGCGCCCGATCTGGTGCGAGAGTCGACTGCGCTGCCAGCCGATGCGGGCCGCCAGTTCGGAGGGGCGCAGCCGCCGCCCTTCCGCCTCTCGCAGTGCGAGGAGCACGGCGTAGTCGCCCGGCGACAAGGAGGACTCGCTCTGCAGGCGTGACGAGAGCTCGGAACGGAGCGCTTCCGTCGTCTCGATGAAGTCCCGCCAGATTCGCAATTCCTCAGCGGTGGGAAGTGCCTTCCGTTGCCCTGTCATGATGTCGCCGCCCTCTGTAGTTGACACGTCAATCATATGGGCGTATTGATTGACGTGTCAACGAACCTGGCCGTGCCGCACGGCCGGGGAGCGCTACAGGGAGGCGTCCATGACGGCCCAAGGCTTCGAACTGGGGCTCAACTCGTTCGGGGAGGTCGCGACCGATGGCGACGGCACACTGAGCGATGCCGAGACCGTTCGCCTGATCGTCGAGGAGGCCAAGCTCGCCGAAGCGGTGGGGCTCGATGTGTTCAGCGTCGGTGAGCACTACCGCGCCGGCCACAACGACAGCGCCACCCCCGTCCTGCTCGCCGCGATCGCCACGGCGACGGAACGCATCCGGCTCGGCACCTCGGTGACCGTGCTGAGCACGAACGATCCGGTGCGGCTGTACCACGAGTTCTCCACCCTGGACGCCGTCTCGAACGGGCGCGCCCAGCTCGTGCTCGGGCGAGCATCGGCCACGGAGTCGTTCCCGCTGTTCGGCTACGACCTCGCCGACTACGAGGAGCTGTTCGAGGAGAAGCTCGACCTGTTCATGCGTCTCCAGCGCGAGGAGACGGTGACCTGGTCGGGGGAGTTCCGGCCGCCGCTCGTCGAGCAGCAGCTGCATCCCCGGATGCCACCGGGCGGCATCCCCACCTGGATCGGTGTGGGCGGCAGCCCGAACTCCGTGGTCCGCGCGGCCCGTTACGACCTGCCGCTCATGCTGGCCATCATCGGCGGCCGCCCCCAGCGCTTCGCCGGCCATGTCGAGCTCTACCACCGCACACTCGAACAGCTCGGGCACGCCAGTCCGCCGGTCGCCCAGCACTCACTGGGGCTCGTCGCGGACACCGACGAGGAGGCGGTCGAGACCTGGTGGACGTACTGGCAGCCGGTCGTGGCCCAACTCGCCAAGGAGCGCGGGTTCTACCAGCCGACTCGTGAGCGCTACATGGCGGAAGTCGAGTCGGGCGCACTCTTCGTCGGCTCACCCGAGACCGTCGCCCGCAAGATCGCCACGATGGCCCGCGACCTGCGCCTGAGCCGTTTCGACCTCAAGTACGACGTCATGAACCTGCCCCGCGAGGCTCGGGCCCGCACCATCGAGCTGCTGGGCCGCGAAGTCGCCCCGCGGGTGAAGCAACTGCTCATAGAGGAGCCCATCCATGTCTGATCTCGTCTTCGGTCTCGACACGTTCGGCGATGTGCCGCAGGGCGACTCCGGCAACCCGGTGTCCGACGCGCGAGCCATCCGGCAGGTCGTCGACGAGGCCGTTCTCGCGGAGGAGACCGGCGTCGACGTCATCGCCCTCGGTGAACACCACCGCCCGGAGTTCGCGATCTCGACTCCGGAGACCGTCCTTGCCGGCATCGCCACGCGTACCCACCGCATCCGCCTGGCTTCCGGCGTGACCGTGCTGAGCTCCGACGATCCGGTCCGCGTCTTCCAGCGCTTCTCCACCGTGGACGCGCTCTCCAACGGCCGGGCCGAGGTCATCCTCGGGCGCGGTTCCTTCACCGAGTCGTTTCCCCTCTTCGGATACGACTTGAGCGACTACGACGTGCTGTTCGAAGAGAAGATCGAGCTCTTCGCCAAGCTGCTGGAGGAGAAGCCCGTCACCTGGAGCGGCACCAAGCGGGCTCCGCTCGAGGGCGCCGACGTCTTCCCCAAGACCGAGTCGGGGCACCTGACCACCTGGGTCGGAGTCGGCGGTACGCCCCAGTCGGTCATCCGCACCGCGCAGTACGGGTTCCCGCTCATGATCGCCATCATCGGCGGCACGCCGGAGCGCTTCGCGCCCTACATCGATCTGTACCAGCGCGCCGCCGACAAGTTCGGCACGACCGCTCATCCGGTTGGGATGCACTCGCCGGGCTTCATCGCCCACACGGACGAGGAGGCCCGGGAACTGCACTGGCCGCACTACCGGGTCATCCGCGACCGCATCGGCGCGCTGCGGGGCTGGCCGGCGATCCGCAAGGAAGAGTACGACGCCGAGATCGAGCACGGCTCCCTCTACATCGGCTCTCCCGAGACGGTCGCCCGCAAGATGGCCCGCGCCGTCAAGGCGCTCGGCGTCGGCCGGTTCGACCTCATCTACACCACGGGGGCACAGCCGATCAGCGCCCGCCTGCGCGCCGTCGAGTTGTACGGCACCAAGGTGATCCCGATGGTCCGCGACATCCTCGCGGGCTGACGCCATGAACGGAAAAAACGGAGAGAACGAAGAAAACATGGACACCATCGCCGTGCGCACGGTCGGCATCCTGGGTGCGGGGAAGGTCGGCACCGTACTGGCTCGACTCGCCCTGGCAGCCGACCATCGCGTGCTCATCGCCGGATCCGGCGACCCCGCCAAGATCGCCCTCACCGTCGAAGTCCTCACCCCCGGCGCTGTCCCGGTCACCGCCGCTCAGGCCGCGGCGGAGGCGGACGTAGTCATCCTGGCGCTCCCGCTCGGCAAGTACCGCAGCATTCCCGCCGAAGCGCTGCGGGGCAAGCTCGTCATCGACGCGATGAACTACTGGTGGGAGGTCGACGGCATCCGCGAGGACCTCACCGACCCGCTCACCTCCTCGAGCGAGATCGTGCAGGCGTACCTGCCCGGAGCGCGGGTGATCAAGGCGTTCAACCACATGGGATACCACGACCTCGAGGACGAGGCCCAGCCCGCGGGGACCCCGGGACGCAAGGCGATCGCGATCGCCGGTGACGATCCGGATGACCTCGCCACCGTCGCCCGCCTCATCAACGCTGTCGGCTTCGACCCCGTCATGGCAGGTCCCCTCGCCGAAGGGGTACGGCTCGAACCAGGCACCGAGCCTTTCGGCGCCAACGTCGGCGCCGGCGAACTGCGCGCGATGCTCGACCGCTTCCCGGAATCGGACCGAGGACGCACCGTGATCAGCGCGCGGACCGCTGCCGCGGCGTCGACCGAACGCGCCGCCTGACCCTCGCCCCCCTAGGTCAGCGTCCCGTCGACCGACGGGGCGAACCCCAACAAGAGGCCGGGCCGCCGCGGACCGCATCATCCCGCTCACGCTGGAGCTGGGCGGCAAGTCCCCCGACATCGTCTTCGCGGACGCCGACCTCGCCGCGGCCGGCCGCCCGCGTTGCCGTCTGCCGGAATCCGCGTGTCGACCCCCTCGGCGACGTCGGGACGGGGGACAGCGTCGCTCCTCAGCTGTCGAAGTCGACGGTCAGGGTGTCGGAGACAGGGTAGGTCTGGCAGGTCAGTACGTACCCCGCGTCCACCTCGGCCGGTTCCAGCGCGTAGTTGCGGCGCATGTCCGCCTCGCCTTCGGTGATGTGGGCGCGGCAGGTGCCGCAGACGCCGCCCTTGCAGGCGAAGGGCAGGTCGGGGCGGATCCGGGCTGCGGAGTCGAGGATGGTGACCTCGCGCGAGAGCGCGGAGGTCGTGGAGCGGCCGTCCAGGACGACGGTGACCTGGCTGACCGGTCCGTCGGCGCGGGGCTCCTCATGGCGTACGGTTCCCACCGGCTCCTCGCCCGCGAAGAAGAGCTCCTGGTGGATCCGGTCGTCCGGCACGCCCAGACCGGCCAGCACCCGCTGGGCGTCGAGGACCATGCCGTGCGGACCGCACAGCCACCAGTGGTCGGCGTCGGAGATGTCGACCAGGCCGTCGACGAGCGCGGCGAGCCGGTCGGCGTCCAGGCGGCCGGTCAGCAGCTCGGCCTCGCGGGGTTCGCGGGACAGCACGTGCGCGAGTTGAAATCGGGCGGGGTAGAGGTCTTTGAGGTCGGCCAGTTCGTCGGCGAACATCACGGAGTCGGTGCGGCGGTTGCCGTAGAAGAGGGTGACCCGGGACCGGTCGTCGGCGGCGAGGACCGACTCGGCGATGGAGAGCATCGGTGTGATGCCGGAGCCGGCCGCGACGAGCACGTGGTGTCCGGGCGTGGTGAGGTCGGGGGTGAAGGCACCGGTCGGGCCCATCACCTCGACGGTGGCGCCCGGCTTGACCTCTTGGACCAGCCAGGAGGAGAACAGGCCGCCGGGCACCACCCGGACGCCGATCCGGGGCCGGGAACCCACCGGAGAGCAGATCGAGTACGAGCGCCGCTCGTCCCGTCCGTCCACCTGGCGGCGGAGGGTGAGCGACTGGCCGGGCTCGAAGGCGAACTCCTGCGTCAGCTCGTCGGGGATGTCGAAGCTCACCGCGACCGCGTCCTCGCACAGCCGGTCCACCGCTGCCACCCGCAAGGTGTGGAAGGCCGGGCGGCGGCGCCTGCGCCGCACGGTGGTGGGGGCGGCGTCGGTGGGGGCCAACAGGTCCTCCATCAGATCTCCTTGACGTACTCGAACGGTTCGCGGCAGGCGCGGCAGCGCCACAACGCTTTGCAGGAGGTGGCGCCGAAGCGGGAGGTCTCCTCCGTGTCCGTCGCGCCGCAGCGCGGGCACGGCACCACCTGCCGGGTGGCGGACAGGACCAGCGGCACGGGCCCCGGGGCGGGGCGCGGGGCGGGTCCCGGGGGAGCGATGCCGTGCTCGGCGAGCTTGCGGCGGCCCTCGGGGGTGATCCAGTCGGTGGTCCACGGCGGGTCCAGGACCGTGCGCACCTCGACGCGCCGGTAGCCGGCGTCCTTCAGGCGCGCGGCCACCTCCGCCCGCATCTCGGACATGGCCGGGCAGCCGGAGTAGGTCGGTGTCAGGTCGGCGACGACCGTGCCCTCGGGGGTCATCGTCACCTCGCGCAGGACACCGAGGTCGGCGAGGGTGAGCATGGGCAGTTCCGGGTCGGGCACCTGCTCGGCGACGCGCCGGGCGCGGTCGGCATCGGCATCGGTATCGGTATCGGTATCGGTATCGGTGAGGACGGTCACCATGTCGCCTCCGGGTGGGCACGGGCCACGCTCTGCAGCTCCGCCAGCAGCGGGGCGAGGTGCTCGGTGTGGTCGCCCTCGCGTCCGGAACCGGCCGCCGACGGCGGCGCGTCCGGCAGCGACAGGCCCGCGGCTTCGGTGACCTGCCTCAGCACCGCGAGAACCTCCGTCCGCGCCTCGTGGGCGGCGAACAACTCGCCCAAGTGCGGCGCCACTTGGTCGATGGCGGCCTGCATCCGCCGGTGGGACTCCTCGGTGCCGTCGCCGAGCCGGACAACCCACTCGGCCGCGTACTGCCGGTGATACGTCAGCTCCTTCACGCCCTTGGCGGCGATGGCGGCGAGCACCGGGTCGGCGGAGCCGGCGAGCGCCTCGAAGTGGGCCAGGCGCCAGGACGAGAACACCAGCAGCCGCGCCATGGAGAACGCGAAGTCCCCGTTGGGCAGTTCGGCAAGGCGTACGTTGCGGAAGTCGTCCGCGTCGCGGAAGTAGGCGTAGGCGTCCTCGCCGCCCGCGGTGCCGTCGACCTGGCCGCAGCGGGCGTAGAGCAGGCGGGCTTGGCCGAGCAGGTCGAGCCCGATGTTGGCGAGGGCCACCTCCTCCTCCAGCTCCGGCGCGCGGGTGGTCCACTCGGCCAGGCGCTGGGCCGTGACGAGGGCGTCATCGGCGAGCGCCAGGCAGCACGCGGCCAGCTCCGCCCGGTCGACGTTCTCCGGAACGGCGGTGCTCACGCCGTACAGCGGGTCCTCGAAGCCGGTGCCGAAGGCCCAGCGGGCGTCGCTGTCGTCGTGTCCCTCGGCCAGGGACAGGTAGACGTGATCGTCGCTCATTGCCTGCTCCTAGATGTGGGGGACGTCGTCGGGGATGTCGTAGAAGGTGGGGTGCCGGTAGACCTTGTCGGCGCTGGGGTCGAAGAAGGGGTCCTTCTCGTCGCGAGTGGAGGCGGCGATGTGCTCGGAGCGCACCACCCACAGGCTCACACCCTCGTTGCGCCGGGTGTACAGGTCGCGCGCGTGGGTGAGGGCCATGCGGTCGTCGGCGGCGTGCAGGGAGCCGACGTGGACGTGGTTGAGCCCGCGCTTGCCCCGCACGAAGACCTCGTACAGCGGCCAGCCGTCCCTCTTTGCCTGCGTGTCGCTCATACCGCTGCTCCCTTGTCGGTCCGGGCGGCCTGCTTGGCGGCGTGCGCGGCTGCCGCCTCGCGCACCCAGGCGCCCTCCTCGTGCGCGGCCCGGCGCCGCGCCACACGGTCGGTGTTGCACGGCCCGTCGCCGGTGATCACCCGCTTGAGTTCGGCCCAGTCGGGGGTGCCGAAGTCGTGCCGGCCGCGCTCCTCGTTCCAGCGCAGCTCGGGGTCGGGCAGGGTCACGCCGAGCTTCTCGGCCTGCGGCACGGTCATGTCGACGAACCGCCGGCGCAGCTCGTCGTTGCTGTGCCGCTTGATCTTCCAGGCCATGGACTGCGCCGAGTTGGGCGAGTCGTCGTCAGGTGGTCCGAACATCATCAGCGACGGCCACCACCAGCGGTTCACCGCGTCCTGGACCATCTCGCGCTGGGCGTCGGTGCCGCGCATCATCGTCATCAGCAGCTCGTAGCCCTGCCGCTGATGGAAGGACTCCTCCTTGCAGATGCGCACCATGGCCCGCGCGTAGGGGCCGTAGGAGCTACGGCACAGCGGCACCTGGTTGCAGATGGCGGCGCCGTCCACGAACCAACCGATGACGCCGACGTCGGCGAAGGACAGGGTCGGGTAGTTGAAGATCGACGAGTACTTCTGGCGCCCCTCGATCAGCCGCTCGGTGAGGTCCGCACGGTCGGCGCCCAGCGTCTCGGCCGCCGAGTACAGATACAGCCCGTGGCCGGCCTCGTCCTGGACCTTGGCGAACAGGATCGCCTTGCGGCGCAGCGACGGCGCGCGGGTGATCCACTCGCCCTCCGGCTGCATGCCGATGATCTCCGAGTGCGCGTGCTGCGCCACCTGTCGGATCAGCGTCTTGCGGTAGCCCTCCGGCATCCAGTCCCGCGGTTCGATCCGCTGATCGCGCGCGATCGTCTCGTCGAAGCGCTCCTGAAATTCGGGCGGCGCGTCGTCCGTCGACGGCGACCCGGCCTGCCGTGCAGTCATCCCCATCACCTGTCCCTACCGACCGTTCGTTCGGTGCATGATATGACAAGTTCACGTGTCTGTGGAAGTGGAGGCCGCTCAGCGCCCCTCGAAGGAGGGAGGCGCACCGGCCAGGAAGGCGGTCACGGCTGCTGCCACGACCGACCGGCCCACGACCGTGACTCGCTACTGGAGGCCGCGGTCGAGGTCTTCGACGAGCGTGGTGACGACGGCACAGGCCGGGGGAGCAGGGCCAATTCTCACGGCGAGACAGCGTGGCGACCGCGACCGGCAGCCCCGGCAACCCGACGCGCCCCTGTGCCACTGCGGCCGTATCGTCAGCGCTCCGATCCCCCTCGGACACCAGCAAGATCCCCGCGGTTGATCGTCACAACCGCGGGGATCTTTTTGTGCGGTGGTCCCGTTCGACGGCGTGGTCGTCAGGCGTCGGCCGATGTGTCCGATTGCTCGCGAGCCCGCGTGATCATCTCGCCGTCCTCGTGGCGCACAGGCACTCCTCCAGGAATCCGAGGGCCCGCAGATGATACGAGCGCGCCGCCCAGCCGAGGCTGATGTTGTGCCCCGCGTCCGGCTGGCGGTCGACGATGACGCGTGTTCCGCCCAGCATGCGGGTCATCGCCGCCAGCGCTTCCTCGTCATGCCGCCACCAGGCTTCGTACTCCGCGAAGGTGAGGCGGACCGGTGTCCGTACGCGCCGCGCGATACCGGGAAACAGGCCTGGCCAGTCGGCTGCCTCGCCCCACTCCCGTTCCGGCATGGGGACCAGCACTGAGCGACTGCCGACGAAGGTGTTCGGCGGATACAGCTGCAGGGGCCCCCAGCTCAACCGGCGGTTGGCGAGGCTGTGCGGGTGGGGCAACTCGTCGGGGCCGACGGCGTACTGATGCCCGCAGCCGGAGATGTCCAGGCCGACGAGACGGCCGCCGGTGTCGTCGGCGGCGGCGGTCAGTGCGAGTTTGCCGCCGAAGGAGTGGGCCAACAGGAAGAATCCCGCGCCGATGCGGTGCTGCCGGGCGAAGGCGTCGAGTGCCGCGTGCAGTGTCACCGACTGCTCGGCGAGCGTCTGGCCTGCGGGGAACCGCGCGGCCGACAGACCGTAGCCGGGGCGGTCCAGGGCCAGCACCGTGAACCCGAGAGAGGCCCCGAGCTCCAACAGGGACAGTCCGGGGTGGGCCCGGCCGTCGAAGTATCCGGCCCGCGTACCCCCGCCGTGGACGGCCACCACGACCGCTCGGGGCGGCGTCTGCGACGGCTCGCTGAGCAGGCCGGACAGCGGTACGCCGTCGGCGTCGACGGTGATGTCGCGTACATTCCGGGTGACGCGGCTGAGGATCTCGCTCATGGGTACCGTCAGTCCTTGATCTCGCAGATGTCGGCGCCGGAGGTGACGGAGGCGCCGACTTCGGCGCTGAGGCCCTTGATGGTGCCGGAGCGGTGGG
>NZ_BMMM01000033.1 GCF_014645835.1 Streptomyces albiflavescens | reverse complement strand
GATCTTCTTCGACCCGGCGGCGACCTTCGCCTTGGTGTCGTCCTTCGCCTCGGAGCCATAACTGCAAGCGGCGAGGCCGAGGAGGGGGAGGGCCACGGCGGCGGCTATGCCGCGACGAACAAAGGCGGAGCGGATGGCAGGCACGGGAGGTGTTCCTCTCGTTGGCCCGGCGGTCACGACTCTCAGGTCGTGGCCGGGAAGTCGGCAGGTCTTCGTTTTCGCAGGCGGTGGGGGGTGAGGGCGCGCAAGCAGTGCGCGTACGTCATCGCGCACATCGCGCCACTCCGCCCTGCCCGCTGCCGAGGGCGCCGCTGCCGACGCGGCCGCCCTCCTTCGCGAACGTGGAGAAGAAGTCGGTGGACGTCATGTCAGAAGTCCCACCCGTCGTCGTCGCCCTCGTCCTTGACCGGCTCGGGGGAGGCGAACGACTCGCCGACCATGCCCGCGGTGAGCGTGGTGCCGTCGGCCGGGTCGATCAGGATGAACGCACCGGTACGGCGGGAGTCGGCGTACGAGTCGAGCGGCAGCGGCTCGGCGGTACGGATCTTGACGCGGCCGATGTCGTTGGCGGCCAGCCGGCCCGGGTGCGGGTGCAGGGAGAGGTCGTCCAGCGTCAGCCGGGACGGGATGTCCTTGACGATCGCCTTCACCGTGCGGGTGCCGTGCTTGAGCAGCACGCGGTGGCCGACGGTGAGCGGCTGGTCGGCCACGTGGCAGACGGTCGCCTCGACGTCCTGGGTCGTGGGCGGCGCGTCCTTGCTCGGCACGATCAGGTCGCCGCGCGAGATGTCGATGTCGTCCTCCAGCAGGAGGGTCACCGACTGCGGGGTCCAGGCCACGTCGACCTGTCGGCCCAGCAGGTCGATGCCGGCGATCTTCGACGTACGACCGGAGGGCAGCACGGTGACGTCGGAGCCGACGCGGAAGGTACCGGCCGCGATCTGACCGGCGTAACCCCGGTAGTCGGGGTGCTCGGCCGTCTGCGGGCGGATCACGTACTGCACGGGCAGCCGGGCGTGGCAGTGCGCCAGGTCGTGGCTGACCGGCACGGTCTCCAGGTGCTCCAGGACCGTCGGACCGCCGTACCAGTCCATGTTCGCGGAGGCTTCCACCACGTTGTCACCGGCGAGCGCCGAGATCGGGATCGCGGTGATCTCGGGGACGCCCAGCTCGGAGGCGTACGCCGTGAACTCCTCGGCGATCGCGGCGAAGACGGACTCCTGATAGTCGACGAGGTCCATCTTGTTGACCGCGAGGACCACGTGCGGGACGCGCAGCAGCGCGGCGACGGCGGCGTGCCGGCGGGTCTGCTCGATGACGCCGTTGCGCGCGTCCACGAGGACGACGGCCAGGTCGGCGGTGGAGGCGCCGGTGACCATGTTCCGGGTGTACTGCACGTGTCCGGGGGTGTCGGCCAGGATGAAGCGGCGGCGTGCGGTGGCGAAGTAGCGGTACGCGACGTCGATGGTGATGCCCTGTTCGCGTTCGGCGCGCAGGCCGTCGGTGAGGAGGGCGAGGTCGGGCGCGTCCTGGCCGCGGCTGGCGGACACGCGCTCGACGGCTTCCAGCTGGTCCGTCAGGACGGACTTGGAGTCGTGCAGCAGACGTCCGACGAGCGTGGACTTGCCGTCGTCGACGGAGCCCGCGGTCGCGAAGCGCAGCAGGGTGGTCGCCGACAACTGCTCGACCGACAAGGGCTCGGTGGGTTCGGTGGTGCTGGTCATGTCTAGAAGTACCCCTCGCGCTTGCGGTCTTCCATCGCGGCCTCGGACATCTTGTCGTCGGCACGGGTGGCGCCGCGCTCGGTGAGCCGGGAGGCGGCGATCTCGGCGATGACGGCGTCCAGCGTGGTCGCGTCGGAGTCGACGGCGCCCGTGCAGGACATGTCGCCGACGGTCCGGTAGCGGACGAGCCGCTTCTCGACCGTCTCGCCGTCCTTCGGGCCGCCCCACTCACCGGCGGTCAGCCACATGCCGGACCGCTTGAAGACCTCACGGTCGTGCGCGAAGTAGATCTCGGGCAGTTCGATGCCCTCGCGGGCGATGTACTGCCAGACGTCGAGTTCGGTCCAGTTGCTGAGCGGGAAGACGCGGACGTGCTCGCCGGGGGCGTGGCGGCCGTTGTAGAGCTGCCACAGTTCGGGGCGCTGGCGGCGTGGGTCCCACTGGGAGAACTCGTCGCGCAGGGAGAAGACGCGTTCCTTGGCGCGGGCCTTCTCCTCGTCGCGGCGTCCGCCGCCGAAGACGGCGTCGAAGCGTTCGGACTGGATCTTCTCGGTGAGCGGCACGGTCTGCAGCGGGTTGCGGGTGCCGTCGGGGCGTTCGCGCAGCACACCGCGGTCGATGTAGTCCTGTACGGAGGCGACGTGCAGGCGCAGACCGTGCTTCTGGACGGTGCGGTCGCGGTACTCGAGGACCTCGGGGAAGTTGTGCCCGGTGTCCACGTGCAGCAGCGAGAAGGGGATCGCCGCGGGGGCGAACGCCTTCAGCGCGAGGTGCAGCATGACGATGGAGTCCTTGCCGCCGGAGAACAGGATCACCGGCCGCTCGAACTCGCCCGCGACCTCGCGGAAGATGTGGACGGCCTCGGACTCCAGCGCGTCCAGGTGCGACAGCGCGTACGGGCTGGACTCCTCGGAATCGCCGGCTGCCGCGGAGACAGTGGCTGCGGTCGTCATGCGAGACCCCTCTCGGTGAGCAGCGCATGCAGCGCGGCCGCGGACTCCTGCACGGTCTGGGTGTGCGACTCGATCCGCAGATCGGGCGACTCGGGCTCCTCGTAGGGGTCGTCGACACCGGTGAGGCCGGAAATCTCGCCCGCGGCCTGCTTGGCGTACAGGCCCTTCACATCGCGTACGGAGCAGACCTCGACCGGGGTGGCGACGTGGACCTCGATGTACGGCGTGCCGCCCGTCTGGTGGCGCCCGCGCACCGCCTCACGGCTGTCCGCGTAGGGCGCGATCACCGGGACGAGCGCCTTGACTCCGTTGCGCGAGAGCAGTTCGGCGAGGAAACCGATGCGCTGTACGTTCGTGTCGCGGTCCTCGCGCGAGAAGCCGAGACCCGACGAGAGGAACTCGCGGATCTCGTCGCCGTCGAGCACCTCGACGCGGTGGCCTTCCTCGCGCAGCCGTCCCGCCAGCTCGTACGCGATGGTGGTCTTGCCGGCGCTCGGCAGACCCGTGAGCCAGATGGTGGCTCCGGTCGTCACTTGCTGCTCCTGAGAAATCTGAGTGGTCGTGGTCATCCGTGCAGCCCGCACTCGGTCTTCGCGCGGCCCGCCCAGCGGCCGGCGCGCGCATCCTCGCCCTCCAGCACACGCCGGGTGCAGGGCGCGCATCCGACGGAGGCGTAACCGTCCATCAGCAGCGGGTTGGTGAGGACCCCGTGCTCGGCGACGTACGCGTCCACGTCGTCCTGCGTCCAGCGGGCGATCGGCGAGATCTTCACCTTCTGCCGCTTCTCGTCCCAGCCGACGACCGGGGTGTTCGCCCGGGTCGGGGACTCGTCGCGGCGCAGCCCGGTCGCCCACGCGTCGTACTTGGTCAGACTCTCCTCGAGGGGCTTGACCTTGCGCAGCGCGCAGCACAGGTCCGGGTCGCGGTCATGCAGCTTGGGGCCGTACTCGGCGTCCTGCTCGGCGACCGTCTGGCGCGGGGTGAGCGTGATGACGTTGACGTCCATCACGGCCTCGACCGCGTCGCGGGTGCCGATGGTCTCCGGGAAGTGGTAGCCGGTGTCGAGGAAGACGACGTCGACACCGGGGAAGGCGCGGGACGCGAGGTGGGCGACCACCGCGTCCTCCATGGAGGAGGTCACGCAGAACTTCTTGCCGAACGTGTCGGCGGCCCACTGGAGGATCTCCAGGGCGGAGGCGTCCTCCAGGTCGCGCCCCGCCTGCTCGGCGAGACTCTTCAAGTCCTCGCCCGTACGCTCTTCCTGAATGGTCGTCATATCTCTGCCCCTCCGTGATCCTGCTGAAGACCCCGGGCGAGCAGCCCGAGGAACTTCAGCTGGAAGGCTCGATTGCACGCCGCGCATTCCCACGCGCCGTGGCCCTGCTCGCTCGGACGAAGGTCTTCGTCACCGCAGTAGGGGCAGTAGAAGGGGGCGGCCCGCTCGCTCATGACAGCGACTCCTCGCTGGCGCGCGAGGCCCAGGCGGCGAAGCGCTCGCCGTCCTCACGCTCCTCCTGGAAGTGCTTCAGGACCCGCTCGACGTAGTCGGGCAGCTCCTCCGAAGTGACCTTCAGGCCACGGACCTTGCGGCCGAAACCGGCCTCCAGGCCGAGCGCGCCGCCCAGGTGCACCTGGAAGCCCTCGACCTGCTCGCCCTGGTCGTTGAGGACCAGCTGGCCCTTGAGACCGATGTCCGCGACCTGGATACGGGCGCAGGCGTTCGGGCAGCCGTTGATGTTGATGGTGATCGGCTCGTCGAACTCGGGGATGCGGCGCTCGAGTTCGTCGATCAGCGAAGCACCGCGCGCCTTGGTCTCGACGATCGCGAGCTTGCAGTACTCGATGCCGGTGCAGGCCATGGTGCCGCGCCGGAAGGGGGAGGGCTTGGCGGTCAGGTCCAGGGCCTCCAGGGCCTCGACCAGCGACTCGACCTGCGCCTCCTCGACGTCGAGGACGATCATCTTCTGCTCGACGGTGGTCCGGACCCGGCCCGAGCCGTGCGCCTCCGCCAGCTCGGCGATCTTCGTCAGCATGGTGCCGTCGACGCGGCCGACACGCGGGGCGAAACCGACGTAGTAGCGGCCGTCCTTCTGCCGGTGCACACCGACGTGGTCGCGCCAGCGCGCCACGGGCTCGGCGGGCGCGGGGCCGTCGACGAGCTCGCGCTTGAGGTACTCGTCCTCCAGCACCTGGCGGAACTTCTCCGCGCCCCAGTCCGCGACCAGGAACTTCAGGCGGGCGCGGGTGCGCAGCCGCCGGTAGCCGTAGTCGCGGAAGATGCCGATCACACCGGCCCAGACGTCCGGGACCTCGTCCAGCGGGACCCAGGCACCCAGCCGGACGCCGATCTTCGGGTTGGTGGACAGTCCGCCGCCGACCCACAGGTCGAAGCCCGGGCCGTGCTCGGGGTGCTCCACGCCGACGAACGCGACGTCGTTGATCTCGTGAGCGACGTCGAGGAGCGGGGAACCAGAGATCGCCGTCTTGAACTTGCGCGGCAGGTTGGAGAATTCCTTGCTGCCGATGTAGCGGCTGTGGATCTCGTCGATGGCCGAGGTGCCGTCGATGATCTCGTCCTCGGCGATCCCGGCGACGGGCGACCCGAGGATGACGCGGGGCGTGTCACCGCAGGCCTCGGTCGTGGACAGGCCCACAGCCTCCAGGCGCTCCCAGATCTCCGGGACGTCCTCGATGCGGATCCAGTGGTACTGGATGTTCTGCCGGTCGGTCAGGTCGGCGGTGCCACGCGCGAACTCCTGCGAGATCTCACCGATGACGCGCAGCTGCTCGGTGGTCAGCCGGCCGCCGTCGATGCGGACGCGCAGCATGAAGTGCTTGTCGTCCAGCTCCTCGGGCTCCAGGATCGCGGTCTTGCCGCCGTCGATCCCGGGCTTGCGCTGGGTGTACAGACCCCACCAGCGCATCCGGCCGCGCAGGTCGTTGGGGTCGATCGAGTCGAAGCCCCGCTTGGAGTAGATCGTCTCAATGCGTGTCCGCACATTGAGACCGTCGTCGTCCTTCTTGAACTGTTCGTTGCCGTTGAGCGGGGTGAAGTGACCCACGGCCCACTGACCCTCGCCGCGGTGACGGCTCACCTTGCGGCGCGGCGCGGCGGCGGGATTCTGCGGGGTGGCGGCCATGGTTGCTACGTCCTTCGAGACTGCGGGACAGGTCTGTCGCGGCTCTGACCTGCGCATACGGGCGCATACGGATGTATGGGCGCGTCACTGCGCAAGGCTCGCAAAAGGGAAAGGGTCGGGCGGAGCTGGGCTGGTCAGCTCGCCGGACAGATGGCGCTGGACATGCGGCCGAGGTCGACGTGCCGCCGACTCACCAAGGCAATTCCAGTTCCAGACATGACGGAAGCGTGTCACGAGGATCTCGGGCCAGTCCACCGTCATCCATCATGTGGACACCCTTGTCCCGAATCATGAGACAAGGGTGTCGTCGGTCACACGGCCGGGCCTCCGACCGTACCGAATCGGGTCATCAGCAGGTCAGACCGCTCGCGCCCCCGGCCAGGGGCCCGGTGTGGCCGCGTCCGTCTCCTCCTCGACCTTGGTGTCGAAGAGCCTGAAGCCACGCCGCAGGTAGTTGTCCATCGCGTGCTCCCCGTCCTTGCTGCACGTATGCAGCCAGACCCGCTTGGTCTCGGCCCGCCCCGGCCAGCGCTCGGCCAAGTCCCAGGCCCGCGCGACGCCGTACGAGAGGAGGTGTCCGCCGATGCGGCGTCCGCGGAAGGCGGGGATCAGCCCGAAATAGACGATCTCCACGATGCCGTCGTCCTGGGGATCCAGCTCGACGTAGCCGGCGGGCGTCCCCCTGTCGTAGGCGACCCAGGTCTCCACGCCCGGCCTCTCCAGCGCCTCCTGCCACTGCGCGTACGTCCAGCCGAGCCGGTCCGTCCAGCGGATGTCCCCGCCGACCGACGTGTATAGGAAGCGGCTGAACTCCGGCGAGTGGACCTCCGCGCGCACGATCCGGACGTCCCCGTCGGGTGCGATCGCGGGGAGCAGGTCCGTCGGGGCCGTCTGCTCCAGGGACCAGGTGGTCACGGTGAGGTTGCTCATGCGGGCCAGGGAACCATGGGGGCGGGTGCGTCTCCAAAAGCGACTCCCGGGAGCTCGCCGGGTCCCCTGCCCGGAGAACCCTTGCAGACAGGCCCTAGTCCAGCGAGCTGTCGACCGAGGGCAGCGGGACCGCGTACAGCACGCGTTCCGCCCCCGCTCCGGTCAGCGTCCACAGCTCGCCCGTTTCCTGCCAGTAGGAGAGGGACTCGCCGCCCTGACCCCAACACGCGTGCGACCGGTCCGCGGTGCAGGTGGCCGCCTTGGCGCCGTGCTCGGTCTGCCGCCAGAGGGTGTCGTGCCGGGTGCCGCTGTCGGGTGTGTGGCCGACGTACCAGTCCGCCTTGCGCGCGCCGGTCGGCCTGTGGGAGAGGGCGCCGGACAGACCGGTGCCCTTGGTCTCGTAGGCCTCGACGGCGTCGACGTACCCCTGGGAGTCGGCGAGCAGGCCCGTGCGGTAGGCCGCGGTGCTGTAGGAGTACCGCCAGACTCGGGCCCGCTCCGCACCGTCGGGCCTGGACCGCTCGGTCGCGACCAGGCTGTCCGGCGTCGAGGTGCGGTCCAGGGAGAGGGAGCCGAAGCAGGGGACCGCGCGGCCGCCGGTGCCGCACGCACCGTCGGGTACGTCGTACGAGCCGATGGCCGGGAGCACGTACCGGTAGCCGTCCGCCGAGTAGCCGCCGCTCACTCTGCCGACGGCGCCGCTGTTCACGTCGGCCTTCAGGATGCGGTGCATGTCGAAGACGAGGAGGCCCGCGCCGTGCGCGGAGGTGACGATCAGTTTGTCCTGATACCAGACCATGCCGCCCAGGTCGGAGGGGACCGCCGCGAAGTCCTTGCCGCCGTCTCGCGGGGCGACGAGCAGGACCCAGTCGTACGTGAGGGCGTGCGGGTCGGTCGCGTCGACGAAGGCGATCCGGGCCAGGCCCTCGTCCCGGGTCGGCGCCGCGGCCTGGTCGTCGCGGTGCGTCCAGCCGGCCAGGATCACCCGGTGCCGGCCCCACTGGCCGTCGTCGTCGGCGTCGCCCGACGTGGTGACGGAGCGCGGTTGCCACTGCCGGGTCTTCGCGTCACCGCTCTCCCAGCAGTACGCGCGGGTGGCCGTCGGCTCGACCGGAAGCGCTGCGCGCTCGCCGGTGGCGCAGTCGGCCTCGTCGCGCATCGAGCGGTCGGCGTCCCGGAGGACGCCGTCGACGCCGACGTTCCCGCCCATGTCCTTGGTGAGCGTGTCGAGGGTGTCCCGGGCGACCGGATTCTCGTGGAGTCGCAGCTTGCCGGTCGCGGCCGCCGAGGTGAGCGGGGTCAGGCCGCCCGGAGTGCCGCTGCCCGTGGCCTGGGAGGTGCTGATCAGGGTGGCGGCCGCGGTGAGCGCGAGGGCGGTTCCGGCCAGGGTGGCGCGCAGCGCCTGTCCCCTTCTGCGACGACGGTGCCTGCCGCGGTGCTTCATGCGTCCTCCCGAGGAAGGCCAACTGCCTCTCACGCTCCGGGCGTTGACGGAGAGACGGGTGGGGTGGCCTGGGAGGAGATGCTACGGCAGAGACCGGCGGGCCCGGTCGAAGACCGCGGAACACGCTCACGAAATACGCACGTGACGACACTCGTTGGGCGCGAGAGGGATTCTTTCGCCCCCGCCGCCCCTACCCAGCCCATCCTTCTGGGGCTCCGCCCCAGGCCCCGGCCCGGGACGCTGAGCTCCTGGACTCCTGCCCGGGGCGCTGCCCTTGGACCCTGCCCCAGGCCCCCGTGCGGCAGGCCCGACCGCCCCCGTTCTCAAACGCCCGGCGGGCCGGCGGTGCCCGACCGTGCGGCCACCACCGTCGGTGCCGTCGAATGGGGGAGCAGGTCCAGTGGGTCGTTCGGGAGCAGGACCTCGATGTCCACCTCCTCGCGGTAGCGGTAGGGGCGGTGGTCGAGGAGGCCTGTGAGGCGTCGGCGTAGGCGGGAGAGTTCGGCGCGGACGGTCACCGTGCGGGTCGGGTCGTCGAAGAGGTCGACCGCGAGTTGGGCCGCGCTGCGGCCGTGCCGGTGCACGGCGAGGACGTAGAGAAGCTCGGCGTGGCGTGGGGTCAGGTCCTGTGCCCAACTGCCCGCCGCGCCGGTGATGGTGGCGCACGGCCGCCGGGGTTCGGTGAGGTCGAGCACCACACGGCTGGCGCACCCGGAGGTCTCGGTCTCCGTGACCCGTAGCAGCCAGCCGCCGGGCATCGGCTCCGCGACGCACGTCCCGAGGGCGGGCAGCCAGATCGGGCCCGCGCCGAGGGAGCTGGGCAGCGCGACCCGGTCGACGGGCGGCATCCCCGTGACGGCCGCGAGCCAGCCGTTCGTGTCCACCACCAGCGCCTTGCCGCCCAGCCGGCACAGGATGGGCGCGGCCACCGCGCGCAGCCGCTCGATGCCCGTCAGATGCCTGCTGCGCAGCTCGCTCTCGGCCAGCCGGGACACCGAGTCGACCAGAGCGAGCGTGGCCGGGTGAAAGGTGCTGTCCGGGCCGCTGACGTCGATGATGCCGAGCAGCCGCCCGTCGCGCGGGTCGTGCACCGGCGCGGCGGCGCAGGTCCAGTCGTGCAGTGTGCGCACGAAGTGCTCGGCCGAGTGCACCTGGACCGGTGTCCCCGCCGTCAACGCCGTACCGATCGCGTTGGTGCCCGTCGTGTCCTCGCTCCAGGCGGCGCCCTCCTCCAGACAGATGGTGTCGGCCCGGCGCAGCACCCCCGCGTTGCCCTCGCGCCACAGCACCCGGCCCTCCGGGTCAGTGACCACCATGATCTGCAGGGACGCGTCGGCGACCGAGCCCAGCCCGCCACTGAGGACGGGCATCACATCGGCGAGGGCGGTGGATGTACGGCGATGTTCGAGTTCGTCCGTCTGCAACAGTTCGCTGTCCGTGCTTTGTTCGGGATCGACCCCGAAACGTTTCACTCGTTGCCAAGACTGACCGATAACCGGCCGGGGAGCGATCGGGGAGCGTTCGCCTCTGAGCGTTGCGGCCCAGGTTTCCTGGAGACGCCGGACGGTTTCGGACGCGTCCGGCGGAGCGAAGCGGACGGGGTTGAACGATGTGGTCTTCACAGGGCACTCCCCAAACCAGTACCGCGTACGAGCTGTGACGCCGCCGTCACCCCACATCGTGCCTGCTCTCGGCCCGGGACGCCGGAAGTTCGCACAAGGAGGGCAAACGAATGCAACGGTCTGCAACTCTCGCCAACGGTCACAAGGTTCCTTGAAACTGACAACGACGTCGCCTGCGCGGCGTCCGAGCTCCTGGAAACGGGGCGAGCAAGCGGGGGTGGTGCCGTGTCGGCGCAGCACCACTCCCGCATCAGCCCCGGCGACTCCTCACGACACGGGCCGCGCCCGCTCCACCACCGTGGCCAGATCCAAACTGTGCGGCAGGGTACCGAAGGCCGAACCCCAGTCCCCGCCCAGCCGTGAGGCGCAGAACGCGTCGGCGACCTCCGGGGGCGCGTACCGGACGAGCAGCGAACCCTGGAGCACCGTCGCGATGCGCTCGACGAGCCGACGGGCGCGCCCCTCGATGCCGTCCAGGTCGGCGAGTTCGGCCAGCAGGTTCTTGATGGCTCCGTCGAGACGGTGGTCGGCGCCCCGGGCCCGGCCCACCTCCCGCAAGTACGCGTCGAGCGCCCCAGGCTCCCGCTGCAGCGCGCGCAGCACGTCCAGTGCCTGCACATTGCCCGCGCCCTCCCAGATGGAGTTGAGCGGCGACTCGCGCAGCAGCCGGGGCATGCCGGACTCCTCGACGTACCCGTTGCCACCCAGGCACTCCAGCGCCTCCACCGCCACCGGCGTACACCGCTTGGTCACCCAGTACTTGGCGGCCGGCACCGCGAGCCGCAGGAACGCCCGCTCCTGCTCGCCGCCGTCGTCGTACGCGGCGGCCAGCCGCAGCGCGAGCGTCGTCGCCGCCTCCGACTCCAGTGCCAGGTCCGCCAGTACGTTCCTCATCAGCGGTTTGTCGATGAGCTTGCCGCCGAACGCCTGGCGGTAGGTGCAGTGGTGGACGGCCTGCGCGACGGCCTGCCGCATCAGCGAGGCGGAGCCGAGCACACAGTCCAGCCGGGTCGCCGCGACCATCTCGATGATGGTGCGCACCCCGCGCCCCTCGTCGCCGACCCGGCGTGCCCAGGTCCCGTCGAACTCGACCTCGCTCGACGCGTTCGACCTGTTGCCGAGCTTGTCCTTGAGCCGCTGGATACGGAATACGTTCCGGGTGCGGTCCTCCAGGACGCGCGGGACGAGGAAGCAGGTGAGCCCGCCGGGAGCCTGCGCGAGCACCAGGAAACCGTCCGACATCGGCGCCGAGCAGAACCATTTGTGGCCGGTCAGCTCGTACGTCCCGTCCTCGGCGAGCGGTCGCGCCTCGGTCGTATTGGCGCGTACGTCACTGCCGCCCTGCTTCTCCGTCATCCCCATGCCGAAGAGCACGCCGGCCTTCTCGGCGGCGGGCCGCAGCCCCGGGTCGTAGACCGTGGACGTCAGCCGCGGCTCCCACTCCGCGGCGAGCGCCGGGTCGGTGCGCAGCGCGGGCACCGCCGCGTGGGTCATCGACAGCGGGCAGCCGTTGCCCGCTTCGACCTGCGTCCAGATCACGAAGGCGGCCGCCCGCCTGAGGTGCCCGCCGGGGCGCGACCAGGCCGAGGTCAGCCCCGCCGACACGCCCTTGCCGAGCAGGCGGTGCCAGGCGGGATGGAACTCGACCTCGTCGGTCCGGTTGCCGTAGCGGTCGTGCGTACGCAGCTTGGGCGGGTTCTCGTTGGCCAGTACCCCCCACTCCTGCACCTGAGCGGAACCGGACGTGCGTCCCAGCACCGTCAGCTCCTCGCGCGCCTCGTCCAGCAGCTCTGGATCAAGATGCCGGTCGACCGCCTCCACGAGGACCCGGTCGGCGGCGAATACGTCATATCCGACCAGGGGCGGAGCCTGGTTGGTCACGGTGTGGGTGCTGGCTGCCATACGGATACGGTAAGGACGTGCACCAGGCAAAAGAAACACCTGAACGGCCTCCCTCGGGCCGCTTCCACCGCGCTCGCGCGCTGTATCGGAACGTATCGAAGCGCAGGACCGCCTGGCTGCTGCTCAAGGACACCGTCAACTCGTGCATGGAGTACCGGATCCTGGGTCTGGCGGCCGAGGCCGCCTTCTTCACGCTCCTGTCCGTGCCGCCACTGCTGCTGAGCATGATCGGGCTGCTCGGATACGTGGACGACTGGACCGGCGCGGACACGATCGCCAGCCTGGAGTCCAACATCCTGGAGGCCTCCCGCACGGTCCTCACCGAGAAGGGCGTGCACCAGATCGCCGAGCCGATCCTGCACGACGTGATGAAGGGCGGCCGTCCCGACATCATCTCCCTCGGTTTTCTGTTCGCCCTGTGGTCGGGCTCCCGCGCGGTGAACGTCTTCATCGACACGATCACCGTGATGTACGGCCTCGACGGCACCCGCGGGATCGTGAAGACCCGCGTGATGTCGTTCCTGCTCTTCATCGTGGCGCTGCTGATCGGCTCGGTCGCGCTGCCGCTGATGGTGGCGGGCCCGGACGCGGTGGTGAACTTCGTGCCATGGTCGACGACCGTCGTACAGGTCCTGTACTGGCCCGTCGTCATCGTGCTGTCGGTCGTCTTCCTCACGACGCTCTACCACGTGTCCGTGCCGGTGCGCTCTCCGTGGGTCGAGGACGTGCCGGGTGCCCTGGTGGCCCTCGCCATGTGGGTGCTGGGCAGCTTCCTGCTCCGTATCTACCTGACCAACACCGTCGAGGGCCCCACGATCTACGGCTCGCTCGCCGCGCCCGTCGCCGTCCTGCTGTGGATCGGTGTGTCCGCGTTCGCGGTCCTGGTCGGCGCCGCCGTCAACGCCGCCATCGACCGTGTCTGGCCGGCCGCCGCCACGGCCGCCGCCCGCGCCGCGAACGAGCGCCTGCGGCAGGAGCAGGCGGCCGAGTACGTCGCCCGTGCGGCCGCCGCCCGCTCGTACGACGCCGACATCGACCCCGACGACCCGGACATGCCCTCCGAGTTCCCGGAACGCTGGTCGCGCTTCCTGCCGCCGGAGGACGTGACGTCCCGGCTGCGCACGCATGCGAAGAGCACGCATCACCATCCGCACCGGAACGGGGACGCACCGCCTACGGGAGAGTGACAGCACCGCCTCCGGGGGGAGTGACAGCAGCGCCTCCGGCGGAGTGACAGCGGGCGTTACGCCTTCCACACCCCCGCCGCCGCGGCCTCCCGCGCGAAATCGGAGAAGTCGCGGGGCTCGCGGCCCAGGATCTGCTGGACGCCGTCCGACAGATAGGAGTTGCGGCCGTCGAGAAGGCTCTCGAAGAGCTCGACGAGGAACTCGACCTCCTCGGGCGGCACCCCGAACCCCGCCAGGTTGTCGCCGTACTGGCGCGCTGTCACCGGGGTGTACGTCAGCTCGCTGCCCGTCGCCCCGGAGATCTCCGCGACCGCCTCGCGGAAGGTCAGCAGCCGGGACCCCGAGATGGCGAGATCCTGGCCGACATAGCGGTCGCCCGATGTCAGCGCGGCCACCACGACGTCCGCGATGTCCCGCACGTCGATGAACGGCTCGCGCACCTCACCTGCCGGGAAGATCAGCTCCCCGTGGCGCAGCCCCTCCACCAGCGGGCCTTCGCTGAAGTTCTGCGCGAACCAGGCGGCCCGTACGACCGTCCAGTCCGCGCCCGACGCCTTCAGCGCCTCCTCGGTGGGCCGGGCACGCTCCTCGCCCCGCGACGACAGCAGCACGAGCCGCCGTACGCCGTGATCGACCGCCTGCCGCCCGAGAGCACCGACGGCCGAGGCGGCCCGGGGGGAGCCGACGTCGGACGGGTAGACGAGATACGCCGCGTCCGCACCCCGCAGGGAGTCCGCCCATGTCGTCGGGTTCTCCCAGTCGAAGCCCTGGGAACGGGATGCGGCCCGCACCGTGAGACCGGCCGCCCGCGCGGCCTCCGCGACCCGGCGCCCTGTCCGCCCCGAAGCCCCTGTGACCAGTACCGTCATGTCGTGTGTACGTGCCGTGTCGTCCGTCATGCAGCCAGTGAACTGCCGTGCCCGGCAAGGGACCATCGCTGAACGGCTCATTCCCATAAGCGCACGTCTACGACAGGGTCCGGGAGGGCGTTTACGCTGACGCCATGGACGCACTCGCAGGCCTGTTGGAGGGTCCACGCGCGCGGGGCGCCTTCATGATCCGTGCGTGCTTCGACCCGCCGTGGTGCGTACGCGTGGAGGACCGCGCCCCCCTGACGATCATGCTGGTGGTGCGCGGCGACGCCTGGGTCGTGCCGGACGGCGGACAGCCGCTGCCGCTGCGGGCGGGCGACCTGGCCATCGCGCGCGGCCCGGACCCGTACCTCTGCGCCGACGACCCGAAGACCGCGCCCCAGGCGGTGATCCTGCCGGGCGGCGAGTGCACCTACCCCGACGGGCGCTCCCTGAAGGGTCACTGGGAACTCGGCGTACGCAGCTGGGGCGACCGGCTGGACGGCTCCACGGTGCTGCTGATCGGGACGTACATGATGCAGGGCGAGGTCAGCCGCAGGCTGTTGGACGCCCTGCCTCCGCTCCTCTCGCTCACCTCGGACGTGTGGGAGTGCCCGCTGACCCCGATCCTCGCCGAGGAGATGGTGCGCGACGAGCCCGGGCAGGAGGTCGTCCTCGACCGGCTCCTCGACCTGCTGATGATCGCCTCGCTGCGGGCCTGGTTCTCCCGCCCCGAGGCCGCCGCCCCCGCCTGGTACCGGGCTCTCGCCGACCCGGTCGTGGGCCGGGTGCTCCGGCTCGTGCAGGACGACCCGGCCCACCCCTGGACGGTGGCGACTCTCGCCGCCAAGGCCGGGGTCTCGCGCGCCGCCCTGGCCCGGCGCTTCAGCGAACTCGTGGGCGAGCCCCCGATGGCCTACCTGACCGGCTGGCGCCTGGCCCTGGCCGCCGACCGCCTGCGCGAAACGGACGACACCCTCGACTCGATCGCCCGGCACGTCGGCTACGGCAGCGCGTTCGCGCTCTCCAGCGCGTTCAAGCGGGTGTACGGCGTCAGCCCACAGGAACACCGGGCGCGGGCGGCGTAGCCTGACGCACGTGTACGAGGAGCGTGCGTCCAGGCTCGCGGGCGCGGTGGCGTGGTCCCGCGCGATCGCCGGTCCGTCGGTGGCGCCCGTCCTGCCCGACGGCTGCATGGATCTGCTGTGGACCGAGGGGCGGCTGCTGGTGGCCGGTCCTGACACACGGGCGTACGTTCCCGACGGTGTGCCCGGTGGCTGGGCGGGCGTCCGCTTCTACCCCGGTACGGCGCCCGCGTTGCTGGGCGTACCCGCGTATGAACTCCGAGACCGGCGTGTCGAGTTGGCCGACCTGTGGCCCGCCGCCCGGGTGCGGCGCCTCACGGAGAAGGTCGACGGGGCCCCGGACCCCGTGAGCGCCCTCGAAGAGGTGGCCCTGGAGCGTGCGGCGGACACGGAACCCCCTGATCCGCTGCTGCGCGGCGTGGTCGCGGCCCTCGACGCGGGCCGCCCGGTCGCCGCGGTCGCCGATGAACTGGGCCTGAGCGCACGGCAGTTGCATCGCCGCTCGCTGGCCGCGTTCGGCTACGGGCCGAAGATGCTGGCCCGGGTGCTGAGGCTGCAGCGCGCCCTCGCGCTGGCCCGGGGCGGGGTGCCCCTGGCGGAGACGGCGGCCCGCGCCGGGTTCGCCGACCAGGCCCACCTGGCGCGGGACGTACGGGAGTTGGCGGGGGTGCCGACGCGAGAGCTACTGGGTCTCCGGTAGCCGCGCGAACAGGTCGACGCCGTTGCCGTCCGGGTCGTGCACGACCGCGTACCGCATGCCCCAGAAGGCGTCCCACGGCTTGAGCTCGCCGTGATGACCGGCGCCGACCAGGTCCTCGTACACGGAGTCGACCTCCGTCGGACTGTCGCAGAGGAAGGCGAGCGAGACTCGTCCGCCTCCGCTGGGCGGCCGCCACCCCGCGTGGAACGACCGAACCGTCTCCTCCGTGTCCAGCGCCAGCCGCAGTCCGCCGGGCAGTTCGGCCTCGACGTGCGGCTGGTCCTCCGAGCCGTCGGGGAAGACGAGCCCGAGGCGGCGGTAGAAGGCGAGGGAGGCGGCCATGTCGGAGACGACGAGACCGATCACATCGAATCGTGGAGTCATGAGGTCACGGTAGGCAGGGGGTGGGAGGGAGTCTTGGACGAATCGGACGCGACACGGCGTGGGTGCCCAACCGGTTCCTCGGGGGCTCCGCCCACGGGCCTCGCGCCCGTCCCACCACGGACATAGGCTCGGGCCATGCCCCCGCGCCTGCTCGTCTGCACCCGCACCACGGGTTACCGGCACGACTCCATCCCGGACGCCATCGCCGCCGTACGCACCCTCGGAGAGTTCGAGGTCGACGCCACCGAGGACCCCGCGGCGTTCGAGGGGCCCTTGGACGCGTACGCCGCGGTCGTCTTCCTCTCCACGAGCGGGGATGTGCTGACTCCGCGAGGGCGTGACCGTCTCGCGGCCTACGTCGAGGGAGGCGGCGGGTTCGTCGGGGTGCACGCGGCCGCGTGCACCGAGTACCACTGGCCCTACTACGGCGAGCTGCTCGGCGCGCGCTTCGACCGGCACCCGGAGTATCAGCCGGGCAAGGCCGTCGTCGAGGACCGGGAGCATCCGGCGACCCGACATCTGCCGCCCGTCTGGGAGTTCACGGACGAGTGGTACGACTTCCGGGCCAGCCCGCGTGGTTCGGTGCGCGTGCTCGCCTCCTCCGACGAATCCTCGTACGAGGGGGGCGGCATGGGCGACGACCATCCGCTGGTGTGGTGCCGCGAACAGGGTGCTGGCAAGGTTTTCTACACCGCCCTCGGGCACGCCTCCGAGGCCTACGACGATCCGGACTTCCGGGCACATCTGCTGGGCGGCATCACCTGGGTTTCCAAGGGGTAGTCGGTGCCGGGCCCGACGGCGAACTCGCTGCCGAATCCGAGTGGGGCGAAACGGTACTGAGGCCGCTTTGATGTGCGCCAAACAGGGCCGCTCACGGCCACAGAGACGACGTCCGCCGGAATGACGTCCGAAGGAATACCCGGAAGTGATGTGATGCTCTGATGTGAACGGTTTGTGAGTCGGCGAGGAGCTGGTGGTCGCATGGCGGTGCGCGCGGTGGACTCGGTTTCGGAGACGAAGGACCCGGTGGTCAGCACCCCCTACGGGGCGGTGCGCGGCCGGTACGAGAACGGGATCGCCGTCTTCCGCGGCATCCCCTACGCGGCACCGCCGTTCGGCCCCCACCGCTTCCGGCCCCCGGCGCCGCCCGAACCCTGGGACGGTGTGCGCGACGCGGGCGCCTTCGGACCGACGCCGCCCAAGCCGCCGTACTCCGAGGCGTTCGCACGGCTCCTCGCCGACCCCGTCGTGCCCGGCGACGACTGCCTCAACCTCAATGTGTGGACACCGGAGCCGGGACCGGGTGCCCGGCTCCCCGTCATGGTGTGGATCCACGGCGGGGCCCTGACCCGCGGTTCCTCGGCTGTGCCGGTCTACAACGGGCACTCCTTCGCCCGCGACGGAGTCGTCCTGGTGTCCATCAACTACCGCCTGGGTGTGGAGGGTTACGGCCTCTTCCCCGACGTGCCCGCCAACCCCGGGCTGCGCGACCAGCTGGCCGCGCTGGAGTGGGTGCGTGAGGCGATCACGCGGTTCGGCGGCGACCCCGACCGGGTCACCGTCTTCGGCGAGTCGGCCGGCGCCATCAGCATCGGCGCCCTGCTGGCCAGTCCGCGCGCCGCGGGCCTCTTCCATCGTGCCGTTCTGCAGAGCGGGCCGCCCGAGGTGAGCGACCGCGACAAGGTGCGCCGGATGGTGCGCAGGATGGCCACCCGGCTGAAGATCCCGGCGACCGCGGAGGCGTTCGCCGCCGTGAACCGCGACCTGCTTCTGCGCACCCAGGCCGACGTGGGGAAACTCAGCAGCCCGGTGCTCGGCGGACCCGCCTTCGGTATCGTCGTGGACGGCGACCTGGTCCCGCGCGACCCACTGGAGGCCCTCGTCGAGGGCGCCGCGCCGGACGTCGACCTCCTCCTGGGCTGGACCAGCGAGGAGTACCGGCTGTGGCTGGTGCCCGGCGGCCTCCTGGAGCGCGTCGACCGGCTCGGCCCCGTCGCCCTGGCCGGCGCGATGGCCCGCTGCCACTGCGGCCACGAGGTGCCCCGCGGCTACCGCGCCATCCATCCGGACGTGGGCACGGCGGACCTCGTGGGCCAGATGGTCACTGATCACCTCCTGCGGGTCCCACTGCACCGCCTGGCCGACGCGCGAAGGGGCCAATCTCCCGCGTACGTCTACGAGTTCGCCTGGCCGTCGAACGTGCCGGACCTCGGTGCCTGCCACGCCCTGGAGCTGGGCTTCGTCTTCGACACCGCCGACGTACCGGAGTCGGCGAAGCTGGCGGGTGCGGGCGCCCCGCAGGAGCTCGCCGACGCGATGCACTCGGCGTGGGTACGGTTCGCGGTGGAGGGCGACCCCGGGTGGGCCGCCTGGGACGCCTCGCACCCGGTCGGTGTCTTCGGCGGATCCAGCGGATCCAGCGGATCCAGCGGATCCAGCGGATCCGGCACCGGTGAAGTCTTCGGCGGACTCGGCATCGGTGAACCGCGCACGGTCCACGGACCGCGTGATCGAGAACTCGTCCTGTGGGACGCCGAGTTGAGCAAACCCTCCGGTCAACCGGTCGGCTCTCCGGAGTCCACCCCGGCATCGCGCCCCGGCCCCGACTCGCCCACGCGCGGTACGGCACCACTGTCCGCCGTACGCCGCTTCCGTCGCTCCGGCGGCGCCCGTCGGCCCTGACGACACCGAGCCCGGCGAGCGGCTCCGGCCGAACGTGACGGTCGGAACCGGGCCCGTAGGGCATAGGGCATAGGACATAGGACAACGGTCGGACCCGACCCGTAGAACACCGCACGCGCAGGGCTGGAGGTGGCGAAAACCCGTTACGCCGACGCCAGCGTCTCCCTGATCCCCGCGATCGCCCCCGGCCCCACCCGGCAGCACCCCCCGATCAACCGAGCCCCACCCCGTCGCCACCCGGCGACCTGCTCCGTGGTGAACGTGGATCGCCCGGCCCACGCACGGGCCTCCGCGTCCCACACCTCGCCACTGTTCGGGTACACGACGACCGGCTTCCCCGTCACCCGCGCCGCGGTGGCGACGGCCGCGTCCACGTCTTCGGGCGCGCAGCAGTTCACTCCGACCGCGATCACCTCGTCCGCGTCGGCGGCCAGGGCGAACGCCTCCTCCAGGGGCTGCCCGGCCCGCGTACGGTCGCCGGCGACGCTGTACGACAGCCACGCCGGTACGCCCAGCCCGCCCACACCCCGCAACAGAGCCCGTGCCTCGTCGGCGTCCGGCACGGTCTCCAGGGCGAGCACGTCGGGCGCGGCGGCGGCCAGCACCTCCAGGCGGGGTCGGTGGAACCGCTCCAGTTCGCCGACGCTCAGCCCGTACCGGCCCCGGTACTCCGAGCCGTCCGCGAGCATCGCGCCGTAGGGTCCGACCGACGCGGCGACCCACAGAGGCCGCGTGACGCCCTCGGAGGCCGCCCGGCGCGCGGCCTCCCGGGCCAACTCCACACTCAGTCCGAGCAGTTCGGCCGCCCGCCGGTGGCTGATCCCACGCTTGGCGAAGCCCTCGAACGTCGCCTGGTAGCTGGACGTGATCGCCACGTCCGCGCCCGCCTCGAAGTAGGCGAGATGCGCCTCGACGATCGCCTCGGGACGCTCCGCGAGCAGCCGTGCCGACCACAGCTCGTCGCTCAGGTCGTGCCCGGCCGATTCGAGCTGGTTGGACATGCCGCCGTCGAGGACGACGGGCCCGGCGGAGAGCGCTTCGGCGAGGGTGCCGGCGGTGTTGCTGGTCATGACACGACGCTAGTCGATGCGGGGAGCGGCGCCCGCTTGCGTCCGGTCCATGTGTGGCCGCGCGGACGCCGCGAGGTGGGAGCCGACCCAGGGGGTTTCTGATGGATCTCCGTGGAAGAAGGAGCGGCGTTCGGTGCGTGCTCTCGGCGTGCCGGGCGGAAGTCCTCGATGGGGGTCCCCCCGCGCGAGCGAAGCCGAGCGTGGGGGAGGAGCTACTAGGGCTTTTGTCCGGTGCGGCGAGAGTGCGTGCCGGGCGTCGCGACGCCGCGGAGATCCATCAGAAACCCCCTAGGGCCTGTCCGGTCCCGTCGGGCGGCCCACGTGGCATCGTCGGACACAGCCTCGTACCCGACGTCTTCTGCGCGGGGCGCCAGATCCGCATGCCACTGCCTCGCCCCGATTCCTCAACTCGCCTGCCTCCAAGGGACATCGACCGGCACAATGCCTCTGTGCCGCACTACGACTACATGGAGTTCACCCTCGACGACGGGGCGCAGGTGAGGCTCGAACTCGCTGCCGCGGGAGAAGAGCCGGCCGGCCCGGCGGCGGATGCCGATCTGCCGGGCGGCATCTCCGGGGTGGTGCCGGTCGGCCGCGGCGCGCGCGTCGCGTCGCTGGCGACGGACGGCCTGCGCAGCGTGCTGAGCCCCCTGGGGCCCGTACTGCAACAGGTGCACGACTCCATCCGGGGAATACCCGACCCGCCGAACGAAATCTCCGTCGACTTCGGCATCCAGATCGGACAGGACCTCAAGATCGGCATCGTCGGCGTCAACGGCCAGGCCAGCATGACCATTTCGGCTACCTGGCAGCTACCCCGCCGGACCGAGCCGTGACGACCTGGTTCACGTCGCCGGAGGACCCCTCGTCCAGAGATGCCCGCGGCGCGCTGGTGCGCGTCCTGTCCACGGATCGCGGCCGTACCGCGGGCGCGGGCGTCTACCTGGCCGGCCGCAGGCTGCTGACCTGCGCCCATGTCATCAATGCGGCGCTCGGGCTGCGCAGTCTCAGCCCGCACAATCCTGGGAAGGTCACGCTTGACGTGTCCTTCCCGGTGCTGTCCGCCTCGGACGTGCACCCGGCTCGGCTGGTGGCCTGGATACCGCCGCGCTCGCCGCAGTACGGCCCGGTCCCCGACGGTTCCCTGGAGTGGGACGGCGATCTGGCCGTCCTCGAGCTGAACGATGAACCGCCGCCGCCGGTGAGCCCGGTGCGCTGGCTGGAGATGGAGCGCGGCCAGCAGGTGCGGGCCTGGTACGGGGGCGGGCAGCCGTTCTCGTACGCCGACGCCCGGGTGGGGGCGTACGACGGCCGGATCTGTTATCTCGACGGGCAGTTGTCGGGCGCCGCGGTCGATGAGGGCTACAGCGGCGGGCCCCTGTGGTCGGTGACCGACCAGGCGGCCGTCGGGCTGGTCATGGGCCGGATCACCGCGCCCGACGGGGCCCTTTCGGCGCAGCACACCGTACGGCGGAGCTGGGGGCTCGGCTGGCAGTCGGTGTTTCGGGAGCTGGCGCGGGTGGGTGCGGCACCCGAAGGCCACGTGAACGGTTCGCGGGAGCGGTCCGCCGCCACCCTCGCCGAGGCCGAGTCGGTGCGCGACATGATGGTCGGCCCGCTGCACGGTCTGCTCGGCGACCCTCGGGCGCGCGCCGACCACGCCACCGTGCTCGCCGCCCAGCTCGGCCTGCGGGCTCCGGCGGACGGGAGCGCGCCGACCGTGGAGGAGCTGGCGCTGCTGCTCAGCGGCACCGAGCGGGCGCTGCCCACGCTCGCCGAGTCGCTCGCGCCCAAGGTGACGGACGACTCGCGCGGCCGGGCCGAGCTCGACCGGCTGCTGGCCCTCGGCCGGCTCACGGAAGCCGCCCGTCTGCTGTCGGTGCCCGAACACCGGGCACTGGTAGGCAAGTTGGAGTATCTCACCGAGCACGATCCGGGCCTGCTGTGCCGCGCCGCCACCGCCGCGCTGCCCTACGTCGACCTGCCGCGCTCGCTGCAGGCGGCCCGCCTCGTGCCCTCCGCCGTGCCCGGGGTCGTACGCGAGCTGGAGAGCTGGTACGGGGACGGGTCGCCGGTCCCCGACGAGACGCCCCGTCTGCCGGCTCTGCTACGGGTCGTCGAGTACGTTGCTGCCGAGACGTCCGGCGACCTGGCCCGGCAGGCGCTGCGGGAGTGGAGCAGCCGGGTCGCCACCCGCCTCGGGATTCATTCGTCGGCGTTGCAGGAGCGGCGGGGGGACGCGGACCGCTGGTCCCGGCGGACCGCGCCGGCCGGCGTCCGGGTGCTGGTGGAGCTGGACCGGTACGCCAAGGACCCTGTCGGCCACTACCGGTGCTCGGTGTGGCGGCTGCGCCCCGACGGCACTCCCGCGCGCGCCGCCACGGAATCCGATCGCCCGCGTACCGGTCGGGAGATCGCCCGGCTGATCCGGGAGGTGGCCGGTGGCGCGGAAGGTGCCGGGGGCGGAGTCGCGCTGGTCGCCGTGTCGGTGCCGCCGGACGCCCTGGAGCTCGCGCTGGACGAGTGGGACGGGGCGGGCGCCGACGAGTACATACCCGCGCCGCTCGGCGAGGACTTTCACCTCGTGCTGCGGTGCCCGAAGATCCGGCGGCGCTCGCGCACCGGCCACGCGGACCTCGAGCGGCGATGGAACTCCCGCCACCAGAGCGACACCCTGCTCGCGGACCACAGGATCGGTGGCAGAGCGGGACTGATCGGGCTGCTCAAGACAACCCATCGGGACACTGCCCGCGTCCTTGTGCATGGAAGCACCGAGCTCCGCGGTGAGTTACTGCCCGTGTGCCTGGTGATGGGGGTTCCGGTCGTGCTGTGGGACCGAGCCGCCCCCGGTCCGGACGACAGTGACCCGCTCGACTCCCTGGCCCCGCACGGTCCTGTCGACGGACTTCCGGAGCGCGTACGGCACTTCAGGGTCCATGCCTACGCCAACCGGGCGGTGTCCGCGCGTCCCGCCCTGGTGTGGGAGGACATCGGGCTGCCGCTGCCGGACGAACTCCAACTCGCCGACCCATCGGAAGGAACGGAGCGCACAGGATGACGCAGCAGACCGACGGGTGGCGGTTGTTCCGCGGTGACCGCGTGGCCCGGCAGGTGGAGTTCCCCGAGGCGCCGCCCTGGCGGCAGTTCGGCGACGGGACGGGCAGCCGCACGCGGCACCGCCCGTATCTGATCGGGCGCACGGAGGCCGATGTGGTGAGCGCCGCCCTGCATCTGCGCCGTCCGCTGCTGGTCACCGGGCACCCCGGCACCGGCAAGTCTTCGCTGGCGCACGCCATCGCCCACGAGCTGTCCCTCGGCCCGGTCCTCCAATGGCCGGTCAACAGCCGTTCGGTCCTCAAGGACGCGCTGTACGGGTACGACGCGATCGGCAGGCTGCGCGAGACACATCTGCGCCAGGAGCGCGGGGAGGCCGAGCCGGACATCGGCACCTACGTCCGGCTCGGCCCGCTGGGCACCGCCCTGGTGCCGCGTGACCGGCCGCGGCTCCTGCTCGTGGACGAGCTGGACAAAGGCGACGTCGATCTGCCGAACGATCTGCTGACCGTGTTCGAGGAGGGCGAGTTCGAGATCCTGGAGCTGTCCCGGTTGCCGGAGGCCCAGTCGGAGGTGCCGGTGCTGACCCATGGTTCGGGGGGTGAGCGGGTCACGGTGACCCGCGGTGTGGTGCGGTGCCGGGAGTTCCCCGTCGTGGTGATCACCAGCAACGGGGAACGGGATTTCCCGCCCGCCTTCATGCGCCGCTGTGTACGGCTCGATCTGCCGGACCCGGACGAGGCCCGGCTGCGGGACATCGTCGCCGCGCACCTTGGTGAGGGGGCGCTGGCCGACGTGGACGACCTGCTGCACGCCTTCCTCAACCGCAGGGCACCCGGTGAGCTGGCCACGGACCAGCTGCTCAACGCCGTGTTCCTGCGCAAGGGCGGAGTCGATCTGGACGCCGACGGCCTGCTGGACGCCGTACTGCACCGCCTTGGCGGGATGGTCTAGCGTGCCCGGGGGCGGCTGGAAACCGGGCGGCTCCGGGCCGGAGGGCGACGGGGACCGCGGCCAGGGCGGGCCGGGCGACGGAAGCGGCCCGAGTCACCCGGGCGGCCCAGGCGATCTGGCTGACTCGGGCAACGGCATGTCCCGAGACCTCCGCCCAGGGACTCCGGGTGTACGGAGTGGCCGTGGGGAGCCGTCGGTCCTCCCTCCGCTCAGCGGGCTCGGCAGACTGGCCGGGCACGAGCTGTCGATCCATGAGCTGCTCGACACCCTGTGGCTGGCGGCGCGGCTTCCGGCTGGAGCCGGCGCACCGCTCGCGAGCGCGCTGGCCGCGGATTCCGCGCCCCCGCCGGGCAGGGGCGCCGCGGACACCTCGCGTCCCGCGGACGGCACCGCCCCGGCGGAGCGGGGCTCCCCAGCGCCCGCGGCACCGGCCCAGCCGCCGCCCCCCGCCCAGCTTCTGGGCGCGCTGCACGCCGCCGCGGCCGCGCGGAGTGCGCCCGAGTTCGCCGACCTCGCCGCACCGGTGCCGCGCGGCGCCCCCGGCGAGGGCGCGCTGCCCGTTCGGGTGCCGGAGGAGAAGGCGCTCGGTGCGGACGAACTCCGCCTCAGCCGTTCGCTGCGCCTGCTGAAGCAGCCCCAACCGGGGCCGTTGAAGCGGGAGTTCGACGAGGAGGCGACGGCGTCCGCCATGGCCGAGACGGGACTGCCCGATGTGGTGACCCGCCCGGCCCGGCAGCGCTGGCTCGATCTCGCCCTGCTGATCGACGACGGCATATCCATGCTGCTGTGGCGGCGACTCGCGATGGAGTTGCGTGCTCTCCTGGAACGCCTGGGCGCCTTCCGCGACATCCGTGTGCACGGTCTGGACACCCGATCGGCGGGGGCCCCGCTGCTGCGCTCCCGCCCCTTCGATCCGCATTCCCCGCTCCTCCCTCCCGCGTCGGTCGTCGACCCCTCGGGCGGCACGCTGGTGCTGGTGATCAGCGACGGCGTCGGCGCCTGCTGGCGGGACGGTCGGCTGCACGCGACGCTGGAACGCTGGGCGCACCAGGGGCCGACGGCGATCATGCACGCGCTGCCCTCCCATATGTGGGACGGGTCGGGCATCCGCTCGGAGCCATGGCTGGTGACGACCCGGCGGCGGGGCGCGGCGAACGACACCTGGGAGGTGGCCGACCCCCTGCTGCCGCCCGGGCTCGGCGACGAGTTCCCCGGAGTCCCGGTACCCGTACTCGAACCGTATCCCCCCGCGGTCGCCGCATGGGCGCGGCTGGTGGCTTCGCCGGGCGGCAGCACGGAACTGCCACTGTTGGCCCCCTTGCAGGCCACGGCCGCGCGGCATGGTGCCGACACCCGGGGCGGCGGCGCGGCGGACGCCGTGCTCAGATTCCGCGACGCCGCGTCGCCCCAGGCCTACCGGCTGGCCGCCCATCTCGCCGCCGTGTCCCCGCTCACGGTGCCCGTCATGCGTCTGGTCCAGGCCGCCGTGCCGTGGCGGGCCGACACCGCCCATCTGGCCGAAGTGTTCCTGGGCGGCCTGATGCGACAGGTCGATCCGGTCGACGAGCGGATGCCGGCCCAGCACCGCAGGTTCGGCTTCCCCAGCGACGCCCAGGAGATCCTGCTCGACACCGCGTCCCCGATCGATCTGCTGCGCACCACCCGGGCCGTTACCGAGCGGTTGCGTACCCTGGTGGGCCGCTCACCCGACTTCCCCGCCTGGCTCGCCCATCCTTCCGGCACCGGCGAACTGCTGCCCGGAACACGGCCGTTCGCGTGGCTGGAGGACCGCCTCCTCACCCACCTCGGCGCCAAACCGATGGCCCTCGCACCGCCGCAGACCACTGAATACGAGGCGGTGCGGCTGCCGTCGGGCCTGGAGACGGCCCCGTCCTGGCTGCCACTGCGACTCCAGGACCTGCATTCCCTGGGCCCGTACAACCTGCTGCAGCGCGACGGAACGGGCGGCAAACCCACCGCGTACATCGGAGAGGACGAGGACGGGCAGCGGGTGCTGCTACGGGTGTCCTACTCTTTCGCCTCTCCTGTCGCACGGGAACTGCTCGATGTGGAGCGACGCGCGCTGCGCCGTATGGACGGGATGTACGCGCCCGCCGTGGTCCGCAGCGACCTGGACGGTGCGACTCCGTGGCTCGCCCTGCGCCTGGACACGCTGAGCGGCGGTCTGCCCGCGCCCACACTCCGTGCCGTGCTCGAGACGGCCGGGGCACAGCCCGGCACACCGCTGTTCACGTGGCTGGGCTGGAATCTGGCGCGGGCGGTGACCCGCTGCCACCACAAGGGCATCGTGCACGGCGCCCTGACCCCCGGCACCGTGCTGGTCACCGAGTCGACGCTGCATCTCATCGGCTGGACGTCGGCGCGCATCGACGGCGCGTGGAGCGCGTCGACGCCGTCCACGCCGGCCGGCTCCCCCTATCGAGCCCCCGAGGTGACGTACTGGGGGGAGTCCCGGATCGCGGCGGGTGACGTGTACTCCCTGGGCTGCATCCTGTTGCAGGCCGCGACCGGCCGGGCGTGGCCCTGGTACGAGGGCGAGGCGCTGAGGCGGAGCCCGGAGCTCGCGGAACTCGACGAGTCGATCAGAGAGTTGTTGCTGCGCTGCGTCGAGCCCGAGCCGGCGGGGCGGCCGACCGCCCGTGAGGTGGCGGACGCCTTCGGGGAGCTGCTCCCGGACGGCGTCGAGTGGGAGGACGTGGAGCGGGACGCGGATGCCTCCGACGACGCCGTCGCGCCCGAGCCGGAGGCCGCGGAGTATGAGGAGGACCACCGCGATCAGTGGATCGAGACCATCCGGGCGCCTCTGCTGCACCCCCTGCGCATCGCGCTCGTGGGAGTCAAGGACGGCGTCGGCTGCACCACGACCACCATGGTGCTCGGTGCTGTACTGGCCGATCAGCGCCAGGAGCGGGTGCTCGCCATCGATGCCGACCGGCATACGGGCAGCCAGGTCCGTATCGGCAACCGGGTGTTCCGCAACACCCTGGCCAGCCTGTCCGACCTGGCCGAGTCACTGCACGACGTACGCCACTTCGAGGATCTCCAGCTCTTCCTGTCGCCCCACCGCTCGGGGCTCCACGTGCTCGCCAACGACTCCGTGTCCCGCACTTCGGCCGTGGGCCAGTACACGGACTACGACTTCCGCCGGGTGGCACGCACGACCCAGACGTATTTCGACCTGACGTTGGTCGACTCGGACAAGTTCACGCCGGCGGTGCTCAAGGAGTCCGACCGTGTGGTCATCGTCTCGCGTGCGGATCCCGCGGGAGTGACACAGGCGCAGCAGGCCATGGACCGTCTGGTGACCCTGAACATGCCCGACAAGGTTCGTGAGGCCGTCGTCGTCCTCAACCACAGCCGCCCCGCGGCCGGCTGGACACTCGACTCCGTCAGCATCATGGGCCTGAGCTCACGCTGCCGCGGAGTCGTCAACGTGCCGCGTGACAACCATCTCAACATGGGCAGCACGGTCGAACTGTCCTGGCTGACCCCCGACGCGTACAAGGCGTATCTGCGCCTTGCCTCGCTGCTGTTGGGACCGCGCTCCATGTTCCCCTGACCCCTCGGCGGGATCCTGAAGTCGGCGACCGTCATGTTCGGCCGTCGACTCAGCGGCTGTAGCAGTACGAATCCGAGGAGGCGTCGCCGCCTTGCAGGCGCGTCTGGTGCACGCGCAAGCCCAGGAAATCCGGGCCGTGCGGGTAGAAGCGGCTGTCGACGGAGAGCCCGCCGTGCGAGGTGTCGGCGTCGAGTTTGACCATCCACGGGTCGATTCCCGCCGGATAGAACTGCGCGTCCCAGGTGCCGTACAAGGAGTTCGTCAGGTACACGCGCCGCCCGTCGCGGCTGAGCTCGACCATCTGTGCTCCGCCGGTCAGCGGAGTGTCCGGCTCGGCGGGATGTGGCTGTCGGCTGACGATGCCGCCAAGACGCACGGACGCGGTCGGCCTCGGATGGAACGGGTCGCTCACGTCGTACTGGTGCAGATCGCCGGTTCCCCATGCGGACACGTACAGCCACTGGTCGTCCACCGACAGGTCGATGTCGGTGATCAATGGGGGCACGGCGCCGAACGGCTGCAGCGCTGGGGGCAGGTCCTCCGTTTGCGCGGGCTCGGCAGGGATGGTGATCACCTTGTGGACCACGAAGTCCTCGCCCTCCCGGTTCCACAGGTACACCGACGCCGACAGGTCCTCCACGTTGACCACGGTGTGTGCGAACCCCCACGTCGCCTCGGGGTCGTGCGCGGGACGCAGCTCCAGCACCATCTGGTTCTCATCCCCCAGGTCGACGCGCTGCAGGTGCCGGCCGGAGTCCAGCTCCCAGAAGTGCAGTGAGTGACCGTACTGGCGACCCAGCAGCAGTTCGGGGACAAGGCCGTCCTCGTACATCGAGGGGGTCCCCCACTCGCTGGTCACGGCGATGTTCTGGCGCAGATGCCACCAGAGGTCGTAGGCGAGCCACTGAGGTCCGCGGTCGCTCTCCCAGGCGCGCAGCACTTCGAAGCTTTCGTGGTCCAGCAGCGCGACGCCGCCAGGCCCGTCCGCACCGTCCGCGCCGCCCAGGCAGGACAGGAACACTCCGTCGGGGCCACAGTGGAGTGTGTGCGGACGCGAATATCCGGCTTTGGTGGCCAGCTCCTCGGGCTCGACCACCTTGACCAGGCGCGGGCGGGCGGGATCGGGGCCGGTGTCGAAGACGTGCAGCCGGGAGGAGCGCAGTCCCGGGATGATGAGGTAGCGCCGTGCAGCGTGATGATGACCGGTATGCGCCAGCGCGCTCGAGCAGGCGTTCCAGCCGA
This sequence comes from Streptomyces albiflavescens, assembly GCF_014645835.1. Classification (GTDB taxonomy): domain Bacteria; phylum Actinomycetota; class Actinomycetes; order Streptomycetales; family Streptomycetaceae; genus Streptomyces; species Streptomyces albiflavescens. The sequence goes on along the minus strand of NZ_BMMM01000033.1, from coordinate 52,545 downwards.
AGTGGTGCAGTTCGTTGCCCAGGCCGGGTAGCTCGGCGTGGGAGGTCACACGGCCGTATGCGGGGGATTCGGGCTCGGTGCCGACAGTGAACAACGCGTCCGCGCGCTGTGCGGTCGGGGCGAAACCTACGACATAGGCGAACTTCTCCGGGGGTGCGGCTACGGCATCCGCCGGAGTGCGGTACAAGGTGGGGTCACTGTCGTCGTCGCGGACGTGAGGCTGATCGGTCGTCGTCATCGCTGTTCCTTCTCCCGAACGGGAGTCTGGAATCGGGGGATTCCCGAGAGGCAGCCGGGCTCACCCGTTCAAGATCGATGTGCAGATACCGGACATATATGCCATAAAGTCAGCGTTTCACAGCGCCGAAACAATGCCAAGCCGACAGCGCGGCGGCGCGGACCGCCTCAGTGTGCGATGCGTCTGTGGCACGCCCGAGAGCGGCGGCACCGAGCGTAACCGGGCCTTCACGGGTGCCGTCGAAGCGCGCGCCCGACCGTCACCTGGAGGCGGCGTGCCGACGTCCGCCGCGGCGTCGCGCGCGCTTGCGCCGGGCCGACGGTACGACCAGTGCGCCCAGCAGCATGGGCACGAGCAGGAGCGGCCACCACGCGCGCGTGCTCTCGTTCTTGCCGAGGGCGGTGTGCTGAACCGAGGGAGCGGCGGAGGCGGACGGGCTCGCCGCGCGGTGCTTCGAAGTCGCCTTGAGGACCACGTCGTTGCCGTCGCCCCCGTGGTAGCTGATGCGATACGTGGTGTCGGAAAGCTTGAGGGTGGCGCCCTCGGGGAGATGGGTGAAGCTGCCGGTGGTTTTCGCGCGGCCCGTGTGGTTCAGCAGAGTGATCTCGTGGGCGGGATCGATGGCGTGGGCGGGATCGATCGCGGCTTCGGAGAGGTCGAGATCGCCGGCGAGGCGGACGGCTCCGGTCACCTTCAACGGCTTGTCCCGGAGCACCAGTTCACCCTTGGCCCGCTGGGTGTAGTCGCCGGTTACCGTGAGGGCGCCGGCGACCACGCCCTCGTTCGTCACCGCGCCCCGCACCGTGCCCTTGCCGGTGAGCGACGTCGTCACGCGCAGGCCCGTCGCGCGTGCGTCCAGGCGTGCGTCGGGCGACGTGAGCCGGATCGCCTTGCTGCGCGCGAGCGAGGCGCCCCCGGCCAGGGCGAGCGTGCCCTTCGTGACCGTCGTCGTTCCCGTGTACGTCACCTCGCCACCCGTCAGCGTCGTCGTGGCGGCGCCCGACTGGGTGAGCTCGCCCGTTCCGCCGACCCGGGCGAGGGTCACGGGAGTCGAGGTGTTGTGAACGACGAACGTCCCGTCGTTCACCACGCGCCGTCGCGCCGTGCCCGTCATCAGCGCGCCGTCGCCGCCCGGTGAACCCGACCCCAACCGCAGCACCGCACCCTTCTCGATGGTGGTCGATCCGTCGTAGTACTGCTTCGCCGCGAAGGTCACGTCGTTGCCGCGCGTCCCCTTGATCACGACGTCCCCCGCGCCGGGCACGGCCAGTGTGTCGTGATACCTGCCACCGCCGATGGGGGCGCCCAGTGTGACCGGGCCGTTGTACGCGAACGTCAGCAGCGAGCGCCGTCCGCTCGCCTCGTGCAGGTTGATGTAGACGGTGTCCTTGGTGCCCGGCATGAAGATCTTGTGGGTCGTGCCGTCGCCCCATTGGACGTTCGCGCCCTCGATGTTGGTGCCGCGCTTGTTCACGTCATGGGGAACCCTGCGCCAGTTGATGTCCGGGTCGCTCAGCGAGGGGTGGGTGTCGCCGCCCCGGTCGCTGTAGCTGTACTGGCCGGTGAGCACGACCTTGCTGCCGGGGCGTGTGTGGACGTTGACGTCGCTGCCGTACTCGCGCTGATAGAAGTTCTGGCGCAGGGTGATGGTCTTGTACAGCGGGGTGTCGATGATCCAGGAGCCCTGATTGAGGATGGCGCGGGCGTTCGGGAGGGCCACCGGGTACTCGGGGCGGCCGACCGCCATGCCCGTCCCGTTGTCGATCACACCTGAGAAGGGGTGGGTTCCGGCCAGGTCGAGCGTGCCCCACATGGTGCGGGGCTGGGTGACCAGGCCCGATCCGCTGATCGTGCCGATGTTGAAGGTACGGGTGAGCGAGAGGCGCAGGGTGCCGTCGACGCGGACGTTCAGCTGGTTCAGTTGATAACCGGGTGTGCTGTACGGGAAATGACCGATCAGGCCCGTCCCACCGCCCGTCCCGTACTGCAGGGTCGCGCCGTGCGCCACCGTCACCGCGGGCGGATCGGGGTTGGCGACCGTCGTGTACGGGTGGTTGCCGCCCTGCGTCTTCACCGTCTGCCGTTGCCGCGCCTCGGGGAGCGTGAAGTCGCTGTCCTTGGTCAGGATCAGCGTCCCGCTGCCCCGCACGGTGAGCGTGCCCTCGCCACGGAACACTCCGTCGTACGTTGTCGTCCCCGCCGGCACGGTCACCACCGTGTCACCGGCGAGCGTCACGTCCTGGCCCGCGAGCACATCAGCCGTGACGTCCCGGCCTCCGCCCGCCGCCGCGGTGGGAGCACTGCACATGACGGCAACCGCCGCGAGGACCCCGGCGACGGCCGCTGACTTCTGATGGCTATGACTGCGCACATCACCGGAGACGGCACCGACGCACGCCGATAACAAAAACTTGCCTACGGAGTCCGCCGGTACGGGCCTATGCCGAGGCGGCCCGGCCGGCCTCGGGCCGCCGCCCCGGCTGACAACTCCCGTCGCGTCCGACCCGTTGACCTCGCCGTAGTACGCGCTTACCTTTTCGGCGGTCGCAGCGTTCGTAATGACAAATACGGTTCGATATACCGGACGGACGGTCACCGTATGAGCCGCAGTGAACGACACCAGGAACACCACGACGGACAGCGCCGCGTGCACCTCATCCGCCCACTCATCCGCGCCGTCGCGAGGAGAGCCCCCGGGGTGAGGCGCGTCTACGCGATACTCGTCGCCCTGTGTCTCGCCGCGGCGGGAGGTCTGGCCACCGCCGGCCCCGCCCAGGCCGCGGCGCAGACCATCACCAACGGCACCCAGTTCACGGACACTTCGGGCAACGTCGTGCACGCGCACGGCGGCGGAGTCATCAAGGTCGGCAGCTACTACTACTGGTTCGGCGAGCACCGCAACGCCGACAACACCTTCCAGTACGTGGACGCCTACCGCTCCACCGACCTGAAGAACTGGGAGTTCCGCAACCATGTGCTGAGTCAGTCCAGTTCGTCCGAGCTGGCGAGCGCCAACATCGAGCGTCCGAAGGTCATGTACAACGCGTCCACCGGCAAGTTCGTGATGTGGATGCACAAGGAGAACGGCACCGACTACAGCGAGGCGCGCGCCGCCGTAGCCGTCTCGAACACGGTCGACGGCACCTACAGCTACCAGGGCAGCTTCCGGCCGCTCGGCCAGTACATGTCCCGCGACATCACGGTCTTCGTCGACACGGACGGCACGGGTTACATGGCGTCGGCCGCGCGTGAGAACTACGACCTGCAGATCTACAGGCTCACCGCCGACTACACCGGCATCGAGGGCCTGGTCGCCGACCCCTGGCACGGCGGACACCGCGAGGCACCCGCCCTCTTCAAGCGGGGCAACGTCTACTTCATGCTGACGTCGGCCGCGACCGGCTGGAACGCCAACCAGCAGCAGTACGCCACCGCGACGAACATCGCGGGTCCCTGGACGGCGATGACCAACGTCGGCGACTCGACGGCGTACGGCTCGCAGACCGCGTACGTCCTCCCCGTGCAGGGGACTTCGGGCACGTCGTACCTCTACATGGGCGACCGCTGGGGCAACTCCTTCGGGGGCACCGTCAACGACTCCCGTTACGTATGGCTGCCGTTGACCTTCCCGACGACGACCACGATGTCCATGTCCTGGTACCCGGAGATCACGGTCGACACGGCCGCCGGGACGATCGCCGGGACGAGCGCCACGTACGAGACGCTGACGGCCCATCACTCCGGCAAGTGCGCCGACGTGCCCAGCCAGTCACTGCTCGCCGGGGTCGCGCTCAGTCAGTACACCTGCAACGGCGGCAACAACCAGAAGTTCTGGTTCAAGTCCGTCGGCAGCGGCTCCTACCAGCTGATGGGCCGGGGCAGCTCCCTGTGTGTGCAGGAGAACGCCACCAACGTCACCCAGGAGAACTGCAACGGCTCGGCGACCACCCAACAGTGGTCGGTCACCACCTCGGGCAGCTACGTCCTCCTGAAGTCCCGCGCCAGTGGCGAATGCCTGGACGTCTCCGGCGCCTCCACCGCCAACTCCGCCGCAATGATCACATACACCTGCAACGGAGGCACCAACCAGCAGTGGACGAGGGGCACGTGAGCGTTCGGCACAGCGCGCCCACCACACGCACGCTCAGAAGTCGATCCGCATGACGGCCCGCCGAGGACTGGGGCGACTCACCTCGGCGAAGCCGGCGGCGCGTGCCGCGTCCAGGAAGACGCTACCCGGCACCACCGACATCGGTGCCGGGCAGCGGTGCTCAGGCCAGCAGGTCGATCGCGTCGATCGACGTACCCGCGCTGAGATAACCCGTCGTCCCCGAGCCGCTCACCACATCGATCTTCAGCACGTTGTACTGGCCGACGTCCGTGAGCCACGCACTTGCCGGAACGCTGTACGTGAACGTGTAGTTGTTGCCCCGGTACGAACCGACCGTCAGTGACCGGGTGCTCGGCTGCGTGGGCGGTGAGGGGATCGCCGACACCCAGCTGTTGACGGTGACCTGCGGCCGGCCGTTCGCGTACGCCGTCGTCACCCCGATGCGGAGGGTGTGCGCGGCGGCGGCCTGGGCGGCGGTCAGCTTGAAGTACACCAGCAGCCCGCTGTTGACGTCCTTCCAGATGTACGCGGGGAAGGCGGCGGTCTCGCTGCCGCTCCCGATCACCACGTTCCCCGTCCAGGAGGAGGCCCGTACGTCCGAGGGATGTGCGTACGTCATCAGCGCCGCGTTCTTGAAGCCGCTCGGTGTGCCGGTCCAGTCGCCGATCCGCCAGACGGCGCTCGCGTTGCCCGGGTCGTTCGAGGACGGGATCGAGATGGTGTTGAGGGACGTCGTGGTACCTGCCGTCACCGTCACCGAGGTCGTGTGGACGGCCAACTCGTCCTTGAAGACGGTGAGCGTGTACGTCCCCGGCAGCACCCCGGGGATCGAGAAGTAGCCGTCGGACGAACGCGCCGAACCCCAGTACTGCGCCGCCGAGTTGGCGAGCCCCACGGTGTACGGGTACGCCGTGTTCCGCCCGGTGATGCCGACGCCCGCGACCCGGCCCCGGCCGCCGGCCGCGACATAACCGGAGATGCCGAGCGAGTCCGCCCACGAGGTGGTCAGGGTGCCCGGGAAGAGGGAGGAGGAGGGCGCGCCGCCGTCCGTGAAGGCGATGACGTACGGGCCCTGGAGGCCGAAGCGCTGGGCCTCGGTCTGGTTCTCGCCGTAGTAGAGGATCTCGTACAGACCGCCGCCGTCGGCGCTCTGATGGCGCAGGAGAGAGCGGTAGAACGGGCCGCCGGAGGCCTTCTCGTGGTTGCTGAGCACGATCCACAGGCCGACGCTGCCGGTGTTCCAGCCGATGTAGTCGTAGTCGATGACGCGGAGCTTCGAGTAGTGCTTGGAGCGGGTCTGGCCGTCGGACTTGGCGAACACGTCCGAGGCCTCGACGGTGGTGGGCGCGTACGTGTAGGAGTCGGGCTCGTCGTTGAGGAACAGACCCGCCTTGACGCGCACGATGTAGCGGGTCGCCGACACCGACGTGTCCGCCTTGTTGGTCCACAGGTAGACGTTGTTCTCGCCGCTGCGGGCCGCGTAGTAGTGCCTGAGCGTGCCGTACGCGACGGAGATCAGGATCGTCGAACCGGACTGCGCGATCGTCACGGTGGAGGTGCCGAGCCCCGACTCGACGTGCGAGTTCTTGCCGCCGTAGCCCTGGTACTCCGTGCCCCGGTGGACGAGCGAGGTCAGGTCGCCGTTGGTCTTGCTGACCTTGAAGACCAGGTTGGCGCCGGTGTCGACGACGTAGTGCGAGCCGTCGTCGCTCCAGCCGAAGCTCGCCGCGGACGCCGACTCGGCGAGCGGTCCGGCGAGGGCCGCGGAACCGGCGGCGGCCGCGCTGCCGAGCACGAAGGTACGGCGTCGGACCGGTCTGTTCAGGGGTCCGGACATGGGGGTGCCTCCTTCGGAGGTGTGGGGGTGCGAGTGTTCGCAGAGTGACAGTTGAATCAACTTTGCGAAAGGGCTTTCGCTTGTTGGGGGTTGGCGGTCATGCGAAATCGAGCCGCACCCTAGAAAGCGCTTGCCGATGAGCGGTACGGTCCAGCGGCCAGGTCTTGTCGTCCTGTTGGAGGAGCCGCAATGAGACGCGTCACCGTCACCGCCGCCGTGTCGGTCATGGCCACCGTCACCGCCCTGTCGGCCACGCCGGCGCACGCGCACGGCGGGCGGCGCGCCCTGGGCCTGGAGAACTGCACGGCGAACGCCTGCCACTTCGACGTCGCGCCCGGCACGTACGACGTCCGTGTCGTCCTCGGCGGGGACGCCGCGGACAGTACCGCCATCAGCGGCGAGACCCGCCGCTCCCTGCTCCCCGAGACCGCCACCGAGGCCGGCCGGACCGTGGCCCGCAGCTTCACCGTGAACGTCCGTACCCCCGAGGGCGAGCCGACAGGCCCCGAGGGCACCCCGGGCCTGGACCTCGTCATCGGCGGCTCCGCCCCCGCACTCGCCGACATCCGGGTGACCCCGGCCACGCACACCCGCCAGATCTTCCTGGTCGGCGACTCGACAGTGTGCGACCAGCCGGGCGACCCGTACTCGGGCTGGGGCCAGCAGCTGCCCGAGTACCTCCGCAAGGGTCTCTCGGTCGCCAACTACGCGGACTCCGGCGAGAGTACGGTCACCTACCTCGCCACCCCGGCGCTCTTCCCGACCGTTCAGCCGCTCATCGGCAAGCGCGACCTGGTGCTCATCCAGCTGGCCCACAACGACAAGACGACCGACGAGGCGACCTACCGGGCCAACCTCGAAACGCTCGTCGCCGGCGTCCGCGCCCAGGGCGGCGAGCCGGTCCTCGTCACCCCGATCGTGCGCCGCTGGTTCAGCGCGGACGGCACCCTGAACAACAACACCGCGCTGCTGGTGAACGGCCTGGGCGTCGACCACCCCGCCGTCATCCGCTCGGTCGCCGCCGCCGAGAACGTCCCGTTGATCGACCTCACGGCCAAGACCAAGGCTCTCGTCGAATCCCTGGGCGTCGAGGGTTCCAAGGCGATCTACCTCTACAACGAGAAGCGGGACAACACCCACACCTCGGCGCACGGCGCGACGGTCTACGCGGGGCTGGTCCGGGACGAACTCGTCACCCAGCATCTGGTGCCGGCCGGCCTGGTGAGGGTGGGATGAACTCCTGGGGCGTCCCGACCGGAACCGGGGCGCCCCAGGTACTGGCACCTCCGCAGCTCCCGACCGAGACAGGACCAGATCGATGCCACCCGAGGACCGCACCCTCAGCCCGTACACCGGTTACACCCGCGCCCACTGGGAGGCGGTCGCCGACTCCCTGCTCGCCGCCGTCGCGCCGTACGCGACCGAGGACGGCGCGCTCTACCACCTCCCCGGTACGCACACGAGCTGGTCCGGCAGGCTCTCCGACGGCCTGGAGGGTTACGCGCGCACGCTCCTCCTCGCCGCCTTCCGCCGCGACGAGAAGGTCCTGGAGCGGTACGCGGACGGCCTCGCCGCCGGCACGGCGGGCGTCTGGCCCCGCATAGAACACCGCAGCCAGCCCCTCGTCGAGGCCGCGTCGATCGCCCTCGCGCTGCGGCTGACCCGGCCGCTGCTGTGGGACCGCCTCGACGACGGCGTACGGCAGCGGGCCGCGGCCTGGCTCGGCGACGCGCTGACGGCCGAAGCCTGGCCCTGCAACTGGGAGTTGTTCCCCGTGACGGTCGGTGGCTTCCTCCAGGAGATCGGTCACGAGCCCGAGGCCTCGCGCGCCGCGATCGACCGCGGCCTGGAGCGCATCGAGCAGTGGTACGTCGGCGACGGCTGGTACACCGACGGCGAAGGCCGCAAGTTCGACTACTACAACGGCTGGGCGATGCACCTGTACCCGGTGCTGCACGCGTGGCTGGCGGACGACGCCGACCTGCTGGAGCTGTACGGCGGCCGACTGGACGCCCATCTCGGGGACTACGCCCGCCTGTTCGGCGGCGACGGCGCGCCGATGCTCCAGGGCCGCTCCCTGACCTACCGCTTCGCGACCACCGCACCACTCTGGCTCGGCGCTCTCACCGGCTCCACACCCCTCTCCCCGGGCGAGACCCGACGCCTGTCCTCCGGCGCCCTGCGCTACTTCCTCGACCGGGGCGCCGTGGACGACCGCGGCCTGCTCACCCTCGGCTGGCACGGCCCCGACGAGGCGCTCCTGCAGGACTATTCGGGCCCCGCCTCCCCGTACTGGGCGAGCAAGGCCTTCCTCGGCCTGCTCCTGCCACCGGACCACGAGGCCTGGACGGCGCGTGAGGAGCCGGGCCCGGCGGACCGCGGCGACGCCGTCACCCCCGTCGGACCACCCAACTGGCTTCTCCAGTCGACCGGTTCCGACGGCCTGGTCCGCCTCCACAACCACGGCAGCGAGGACGTCCGCTACGACCCGTACTACACCCGGCTCGCGTACTCGACGACGACGGAGCCTTCGCCGTCTTACGACAACAGCGTGATCGTCGGCGACGACGCGAGCCGCACGGACATCGAGCCGCTGGGGGTGGGCGAAGGCTGGGCGGCGTCCCGCCACACGGTCACGGAGGGCATCCGGGTCACCAGTCTCGTCGTCGCCCGGGGCGCGGTGGAGGTGCGTGCCCATCTGGTGGCGGGAGCGGCCGCCGGCACTCCGGTACGGGTCACGGGATGGCGGCCCGGAGAAGGAGTCCGATCCGAACTCCTCTCAATGCACGGCCTGTTGGACTCCACCGGCGTCACCGAAGAGGAAGCCACACTCTTCGTCACCCTCGCCCGCCTCACCGCCGACCCGGATCCTCTGCCCCTCACGGAGCTGGTGTCCGTGAAGGTCGAGGGGGCCTACGAAGTCGGCGTGAGCTGGGCCTCGGGTGAGTCGGCGCGCTTTCGCTTCAGTACGTCAGACGCGCGATCCTCGGAGTCGTCGTGGTCGGTGACGCCCCTGTGAGCGCACTGATGTGGCGGCACGTTTCGGCAGGCGCCGAAGTGTTCCGCCTCTAGCGTTTCGACATGACCGATTCCCCGAAGGAAACACCGGCCGAGGCCGTCGTCGCCATGGTCGACCACGTCCTCGACCTCGCGGCCACCTGGACCGCCTGGGACGGCAAGCCCGCCCACATCGACGACCGTGTCTACACCCCGCACAAGGCGATCCGACGCGTCGCCGATCATCTCGTCGACCACCTGGCGGAGCTGGAGGCCCGGCTCGTGGGCGAGGCGCCGCAGCCCGACCACTGGCACGCGTCGGCGAGCACCACCGAGGCGGACCTCGCGCCGTTCACGCAGGAGGACCTTGACGAGGCGCGCAGCCGGCTCACGCGCCTTGCCAGGATCTGGGCGAACCGGCTCGGTGCGCTGACCGAGCAGCAACTCGACGATTCTCCGGGTGACGGCTGGACGTTCCGCGAGCTGGCCCTGCATCTCAAGGGATCGACGTACTACGCCGATGCGGTCGGGAGGCCGGTATGACCGGTATGAGCGGGACGCCCTTCGCCGCGCTGCATCACACTGGCGCACCCCTCCTCCTGCCCAACGCCTGGGACCACGCCTCCGCGGCGCTGCTCGCGGCCCAGGGGTTCGAGGCGATCGGCACGACGAGTCTCGGCGTCGCGGCCGCCGTCGGTCTGCCGGACGGCGCCGGGGCCACCAGGGGCGTGACGCTGAGCCTGGCCCGGCAACTCGGCGCGGGTCCCTACTTCCTGTCCGTGGACGCCGAGGACGGGTTCAGCCAAGATCCCGACGAAGTCGCCGAGTTGGCGCGCGAACTGTCCGCCTCCGGAGCCGTCGGTATCAACCTGGAGGACGGCCTCGGATCCGCCGCACTGCATGCCGCGAAGATCGCCGCGGTGAAGGCGGCCGTGCCGGACCTCTTCGTCAACGCCCGCACCGACACCTACTGGCTGGGCGACGGGGACGAACGGGAAACGGTCCGCCGACTCGACGCCTACCAACGAGCGGGCGCGGACGGGGTGTTCGTCCCGGGCCTGACCGACCCGGCCGGGATCTCCGTCCTCCTGAAGACCCTCGACGTCCCGCTCAACATCCTCTACTCACCCTCCGGCCCGACCATCGCCCAACTCGGCGACCTCGGCGTACGCAGGATCAGCCTCGGCTCGCTCCTCTACCGGCGGGCGCTCGGCGCGGTCCTGGAAACGATGGCGGACATCCGCGCCGGACGGACACTCCGGGGCACCGCGCCGACGTACGCCGAGGTGCAGGCGCTCAGTGCAGAGGGCCCCAACGCCCAGCACCGCCGGAACCACCAGGTAGGGGGCTCCCACGCCGGTCGGGCCGACTAGGCGCCGCCTCCCGGGGCGATCAGCCCCGTCTCGTAGGCGAAGACGACGGCCTGGACGCGGTCGCGCAGTTCCAACTTCGACAGGATGCGGCCGATGTGGGTCTTGACCGTGGTGGGGCTGAGGAAGAGCCGGTCGGCAAGTTCGGCGTTGCTGAGGCCCGTCGCGAGCAGCCGGAGCACTTCGAGCTCGCGCGGGGTCAGGCCGGACAGGTCGCGGTGCAGGGTGGTGGTCCCCGGCTCGTCGCGGTGGGCGAAGCGTTCGATCAGCCGACGGGTGATCGTGGGCGCGAGCAGGGCGTCGCCGGACTGCACCAGGCGTACAGCGGCCACCAGATGCTCGGGGGTGACGTCCTTGAGCAGGAAGCCGCTGGCGCCGGCGGTGAGCGCGGCGTAGACGTAGTGGTCGAGGTCGTAGGTGGTCAGGATGATGACCCGGGTGGCGTCCGGGCCGCCGTCGGCCAGGATGTGCCGGGTCGCTTCGATGCCGTCCATCTGCGGCATCCGGATGTCCATGAGCACGACGTCGGGCCGTGTGCGGCGGACCGCGGCGACCGCCTCGACCCCGTCGGCCGCCTCACCCGTCACCTCGATCCCGTCGGCGGCGAGGATCATCCCGAAGCCCGTACGCACCAGGGCCTGATCGTCGGCGATGACGGCCCGCAGGGGCGGCCGGCTCATACGGTCCGCCAGGGGACTCGCGCCTTGATCCGGTAGCCTCCGGCGAGGGTCGGCCCGGACGTCAGTTCGCCCTTGTAGACCGCCAGCCGCTCGCCCAGTCCGATGAGGCCGCGGCCATTGCCGTCCGTCGGCACGGCGTCCCGCACACCGCCGGTGTCGGTGACCTCGATTTCCAGACTGTCCTCGGTGTAGCCGATCATGACGGCGGCGTCGGCGCCGGGCGCGTGCTTGATGGTGTTGGTCAGCGCCTCCTGGACGACGCGGTACGCCGCGAGGTCCACCCCGGGCGGCAGCGGGTCCGGCGGCAGCGACACCGCGACGCGCACCGGCGTGCCGGCGGCCCGCACCCGCTCGACCAGGGCGCCGAGCTGTCCGAGGCCCGGCTGGGGTTCGAAGCCGTCGGGGCGCTCATGGTGGGGAGCGGCGAGCAGGCCCATCACATGCCGCAGTTCGGCCATGGCGGCCCTGCCCCCCGCTTCGACCGCGAGCAGCGCCGTCTTGGACCGCTCGGGCTCCGCGTCCATCACCTTGCGCGCCGCACCCGCCTGGATCACCATCACGCTCACATTGTGGGTCACCACGTCATGCAGCTCGGCGGCGATCCTGGAACGCTCTTCCGCAACGGCCCGCCGCATGGCCTCCTGCTGTGCCTGCTGCAACTCCGTGTAGCGGTCGCGGCTGGCCGCCAACTGCCGCTGCCAGAACCGGACCAGGCCGGCCAGTGCGCCGGCGATGAGCAGCACGACGGCCGGGCTCGACCAGCCCGGCAGGATCGGTTCCGTGTTCTTGAACGCGAGACCGGCCAGCACGGCGGCGAGGACCATGCCGGCCATGGCCCGCGTCCGGTGGCGGCTGTAGATGACGGCGCTGTACGCGCCGAGGACGCAGGTCACCACGTTCATCCAGGTGGCGTCGTCGACCATGACCAGCGTCGCGCCCATCACCACCGCGAACGCGGTCAGCGGACAGCGGCGCCGGTACGCGAGCGGCAGCGCCGCCAGCACGACGAGCGGCCAGATCATCGACGAGCGCTCTTCCTCGTGGGGCACGACCTCCCCGGGAGGCACAGGTACCGGGGGCGGATACGGCGCGTCCTGTTTGTACTGGACCAGCCCGCCGTCGGGGTAACGCGCCGCCACGACCAGCGCGACCACCGTCAGCAGCACCGCCAGCAGCACATCGGCGCGCACCGCCCGCCGCGACAGCGGTGCGGGCTTCGCGTCCGGGCGCAGCACGTCGCGCAGCTGCCGGCGCCAGCCGCGGCGGTCCTCCGTCTCCATCAGCACATTGTGCGGCCCTTCCGCACCGCCCCGCGTCCGCCTGCGCGACCACGGAAGCTGTCCCGCAGGCGTACGCCGCAGGTATGACCCCGCGGCCGCATCATCCGCGGGAACGGCCGGACGTCGGTGCCGCGGCCGACGCGCCGCAGAACCGCCCGTCCCTACGTTTGCCGAGCCGGCACAGGCATGAGCCCTCGCGAACCCCAAGGACGGGACAACTCCCATGACCCACGTGATCGAACTGACAGGTGTGGCCAAGCGGTACGACAGCGCCGGCGCACCTGCGCTCGGACCGATCGACCTGAGCGTCGCCAAGGGCGAGGCCCTGGCCGTGACGGGCCCCTCCGGCAGCGGGAAGTCGACGCTGCTGAACCTCGTCGCCGGTCTGGACAAGCCGACCGAGGGCTCGGTGACCGTGGCCGGCCAGCAGGTCGACCAGCTGAGCGAGCACGGGCTGGCCCGGTTCCGCCGCGAGCAGATCGGCATTGTTTTCCAGTTCTTCAATCTGCTCGACGACCTCACCGTCGCCGACAACGTCCAGCTCCCCGCCCAGCTCACCGGGACCTCGCGGAAGAAGGCGGCAGCCCGCGCCGCCGAGCTGATGGAGGTGCTGGGCATCAGCAAGCACGCCCTCGCCTATCCGGGCCGGCTCTCCGGCGGCGAACGCCAGCGGGTCGCGGTGGCCCGGGCGCTGGTCAACCGGCCCGCGCTGCTGCTCGCCGACGAACCGACCGGCGCACTCGACACCGCTTCGGGCCACGACGTAAGGGAGCTGCTCGTGGATCTGCACCGCGGGGGGCAGACGATCGTGCTGGTGACGCACGATCTGGCGCTGGCGGAGGCCTGCGCCAGCCGCACGATCCATCTGGTCGACGGTCATCTGGCGCTCGAGACCCCTGCGGAGGCCGCCCGATGAGCCGCTGGGGTACGGGCCCGCTCGGCCGGGTCATACGGGCCGGGGTGGGTCGGCGACGGGTCCAGACGGTGGTGATCGCCATCGCCACGATGATGGCCGTGGCCTCGGCCGTCGTCGCCGGATCGCTCATGGTCGCGACGAACGCGCCCTTCGACCACGCCTTCGCCAAGCAGCACGGCGCACATCTGACCGTGCAATTCGATCCGGACAAGGTGAGCGAGGCTCAGCTCAAGGAGACCAAGCAGCTGGAGGGAGTCACCGCGAGTGGCGGGCCCTACCCGTCGACTTCCTTTCAGCCGGTGGATTCGCAGGGCGGGCATCTGCCGAGCCTGACCCTGGTCGGGCGGTCCGGTCCGCACGCCGACGTGGACGACCTGGACCTCAAGTCCGGGCGGTGGGCCCGAAAGCCCGGCGAGATCGTGCTCTCCGCGTCGTTCACCGGGCCCGTCCTCAAGGTCGGCTCCACCCTGAAGACGTCGGACGAAGCCGGTGGGCAGACGCTGACGGTCGTGGGCTTCGCCACCTCGGTGGCCAAGACCGCCGACGCGTGGGCGACGCCCGGGCAGGTCAGGTCGCTCGCCTCGAAGGACAGCCCGGTCACGAGCCAGATGCTCTACCGGTTCGCCGACGCCGGCTCGAAGGGGCAGATCGCCGCCGACCGCAAGGCGCTCGTCGCCGCCATGCCGTCGGGGGCGCTGGTGGGCACCCAGTCGTATCTGGACACCAAGCGGGCCGCCGACTCCGGTGCGCGGGCGACCATTCCGTTCCTCCTCGCCTTCGGTGTGCTCGGCATCGTGATGTCGGTGATCATCATCGGCAGCGTGGTGAGCGGTTCGGTCGGCACCAGCCTGCGCCGGATAGGCATCCTCAAGGCCATCGGCTTCACCCCGCGCGAGGTTGTACGCGCCTATGTGGCACAGGCGTTGATCCCGGCCGGTGCGGGCATTGTGCTCGGGGTCGGACTGGGCAATCTGCTCGCCGTACCGCTGCTGGAGGACACCGAGCAGGTGTACGGCACGGCCTCGCTCACCGTGGCGTGGTGGGTGGATGTCGTGGTGCCGCTCGTGGCGCTGCTGATCGTCGGAATGGCGGCGCTGGTCCCCGCGCTGCGGGCGGGGCGGCTGCATACGGTCGAGGCCATCGCGGTCGGCCGGGCGCCGCGGACAGGGCGCGGTCAGTGGGCGCACCGGGCGGCGGGCCGGCTGCCGCTGCCGCGGGCGGTGACGTACGGACTGGCAAGTCCCTTCACACATCCGGTCCGTACGATCGCGCTGCTGCTGGCGGTTGCCTTCGGCACCGTCGCGGCGACCTTCGCGGTGGGGCTGACGCAGTCCCTGAACGCGGTCGGTGCGGCGTCGGACCCCGAGGAGCGCTCGGCGGTCACCGCCATCAGCGGCGTACCGGAGGGAGCGGGCGGCGGACCGAGCGTCGAGAGGAAGCCCCGCGGCGGGCCGCCCTCGGGTGAGGCGCCGGAGATGCCGTCCGCCGACCCGGAGAAGGTCAGCGCCGCCATCAAGGCCCAGTCGGGCACCGCCTCGTACTACGGGCTGACCCAGGGGCAGGTCGCGGTGACGGGCCTCTCCGGTGCGGTGGAGGCCAGCTTGTACCAGGGCGACACGAGTGCCGGACGCTACGAGATGATCTCCGGGCGGTGGTTCACCGGCCCGGGGCAGGCCGTCGTGCCGACGGGGTTCCTGGAGCGGACAGGCACCAGGATCGGCGACACCGTGCGGGTCACGTACCAGAAGGACACGCAGACGCTGCGGATTGTCGGCGAGGCCTTCGACACCTCCGATGACGGGCTGCACCTCAACGCGGACATGGCCACCTTCGCCAAGGCCAAGCCCCAGACCTTCCAGATCGCGGTGAAGCCGGGCGTCTCCCCCGCCGAGTACGCCGAGAAGCTCACCGCGGTGGTGGAACCGCTGGGCGGCGACGTCTTCGCCAACTCGCCCTCGGAGCAGGAGAGCATGATCCTCATCCTGGATGCGATGGCGGTGTTGCTCACGCTCATGCTGGTTTCCGTGGCGGGCCTGGGCGTGCTCAACTCCGTCGTCCTCGACACCCGCGAACGCGTCCACGACCTGGGCGTCTGCAAGGCGCTCGGCATGTCTCCGCGGCAGACCTTGAGCCTTGTGCTCGCCTCGGTCGCCGGGATCGGCCTGATCGGCGGGCTGGTCGGAGTGCCTCTCGGGTTCGCACTGCACGGCTATGTGCTGCCGGTGATGGGGCATGCGGCGGGCACCAATCTGCCGCCGTCCATCCTCGAGGTGTACGACGCTCCGCAGTTGGTGCTGCTGGGGCTGGCCGGGATCGTGATCGCCGTGCTGGGCGCGATGCTCCCGGCCGGCTGGGCGGCCAAGGCCCGTACGGCCACGGCGCTGCGCACCGAGTAGCGGCCGTCGGAGCGCGAACCGCAGGTCACTCGTGATCGCCGTCCTTCGTCCGTGGCCAGTGCTCCAGGGCCACATGCAGGGCGTCCAACGCGCGCTCCCAGGACGCCTGTACGTCACGGGGAGCGCCGAATCCGCCGATGGATTCGAGGTGGCAGTAGCCGTGAAAGGTGCTGCGCAGCAGGCGTACCGCATCGGTGAGGTCGGGCTCGGACAGCCCGTACGCCCGCAGCATGCCGTACGTGACCTCTGCCGTGCGCCGGCCGGCGTCGGACTCGGCGGCGACGGCGGGGTCGAGCTGCAGATGCGTGGCCCGGTATCGCCCCGGCCGCTCCAGCGCGTACTCCCGGTAGGCGCCCGCGAAGGCGACGAGCGCGTCCTTGCCCGCACGCCCGGCCACCGCGGCGGCGATCCGGTCGATCATCTCGCCGGCCGCGAGGAGCGCGATCCGCTCGCGCAGCTCCCGCACGCTCTTCACGTGCGAGTACATGCTCGCGTCCTTCACCCCGAACTGCCGCGCCAGCGCGGACACGGTGACGTTCTCGAAGCCGACCTCGTCCGCGAGATCGGCCGCCGCCTCCACGAGACGGTCGGTCGTGAGCCCGGCACGGGGCATGTGTCACCACCTGTCGCTCGGCTGAACCTAGAGTTTCTAGGCTACAACCTGATATGCACAGGTTTTACGGCCCTGAGAGGAGGCTGCCGGCGAAGTGGGCCGCCACCTCGTCCCACCTGGTGCCGTCCGAGGTCAGCCCGTGCAGCAGCACGAGGGGCGGGGCCTCGGGGTTCCCCGACTCCCGGTACGCGAGCCGTATGGGGTCAGCCACGCGCGGCGAACTCCAGGAACTCCGTCCACGTGGTGGGGGAGAGGGTGAGTTGGGGGCCGTGGGTGTTCTTGGAGTCGCGGATGTGGATGGTGGTGGGGCAGGTGGCTACCTCTACGCAGTCGCCGTCGCTGCCGCTGCTGTACGTCGACTTGCGCCAGGCGAGGGCCACTTCGACGCAGTCGTCGCCGTCGCTGCCGCTGTAGCTGCTCTTGAACCAGTCCAGCTCCGTGGTGCTCATAGCGCTCCTCGCATCTGCTCCAGCAGGCTCCGGGAATCCTCCGGGGTGAGAGCCTGTGAGCGCAGTTTCGCATAGCGTGCGTGGAGCACACTGATCGATTTCGGGTCAGCGATGAACTGGCCGCTGCGCTGCCCCTCGCTATAGCCGAACCACTCGTTCTCCGGAGTCTCCAGTAGCCGGATGGGGCCATCGAGACCGGCGTGGGCTTGGAGCGTCTTTGGCAACAACTGCAGTTCCACGTTGCGTAGTTCGGTGACGTCCAGGACAGAGTCGATCAAGCCGCGCGTGACGTCCGTGCCGCCGGTGCCCCGCCTGAGGATGTACTCCTCGACGATGAAGCTGAACGCCGTGTTGGGCCGCTCCCTGAGGAGGGACTGGCGCTCCAGGCGAGCCGCGATCTGGGCCTCGATCTGCGAGTCCGTGAGCACCGGCACCCGCTCGCGAAAGAGGTTGCGCGCGTACCCCTCCGTCTGTAACAGCCCCGGCACCAGCCGGTTCTCGTATGTGTAGAGGCTGATCGCCTGCTCCTCCAATTCCGCCCATGGACGGAACCAGGACGCCAGGCCCTTCTCCCTTCCCGCGTGCTTGTAGACCCCCTTCAGCACGCCGAACGCGTCCAGAACCTCCTCCGCGCGCTCGACGAACCGGCGATGCGGGAAGCGTCGTCCCTGCTCGATCGACGCGACCGTGGACGGCTGGTACTGCACGAGCGGCGCGTACTCCTCCTGCGTGTAACCCGCCCGCTTGCGGAAAGCCTTGTGCACCGCTCCGAACGCCTTCAAAGTGTCGGGCGGCTCGTTCTCGGTCGCGTTGTCGATGCTGATGGTGCTGTCGGTCATGCCGGGAACCCCCGAGCTTCTTGGTGCCAACCCCGCCGAGTCACCAAGGGTCACGCACGGTGACACACACTGTCCAGTCCGTGAACTCGTACACCGCGCTTTGTACGAGTGGCGGAGCTGGTCGACCCCCATGCCCCACGGGACCGTTGCCGCATGCAAGGAGACACCCAAGCCCAAGTCCCCGTCACCGTACGTACGTTCACCCAGCTCTACAGCTGCACCCCGCGAGGGGCACGGCTCGCGCGGCGGCTCGTCGCGAATCGGATGGACGTATGGGGGTTCGCGTACGACAGCGAGGTGAGCGAGAACGTGACCCTCGTCGTCGCCGAGCTCGCGGCGAACGCCGTGCGGCACGGCCGGGTGCGCGGGCGTGGCTTCCGCGTACGGCTGCTGCTGCGCGACGGCGTCGTACGCGTGGAGGTGGCCGACGGGCGGACGGACCGGCTGCCCGTTCCTCAGGAGCCGTCGGACGACGAGGGCGGACGTGGGCTGCTGCTCGTCGCGGCGCTCGCGGAGCGGTGGGGAGTGGAGCCCCGTACGGGAGGGGCGTACAAGGTCGTCTGGGCGGAAGTCCGGACGCAACGGGCGGCCGGATGATCAACACGTGTATGTACAGGTCCAGTTGCCCCGCCCAGGTCGTTCGGTGATCACGAGTCGGCCGCCCAGAGTTCATGTTTCGCATCGAATCTCCTCGTGACACGCGTCCATGGGGCGGCGCGCGACTCAGGAGGCGGTCATGGGGCACACGCACGGACACGAGCACGGGCATCACCACCATCACCACCACGAGGAGATGGGCGGCGGCCGACTCCCCGCCGCCTTCGACACCTCCGTGCCGGACGAGGCGCTCACCCCCGACCAGCAGTCGCGCCGCTCGCTGCTGCGCCGCGCCGGTCTGCTCGGCGCGGGCCTGGCCGCCGGCAGTGTCCTCGCGCAGGGGGCCGCCACCCCGGCGTACGCCTCCTCGGACAGCCGGGGGAAGAACGGCTTCCTGTGGCTGGCCGGTGACCACCACATCCACACGCAGTACAGCAGCGACGGCAAGTACCGCGTCGGCGACCAGGTCCGTCAGGGCGCCCGGAACGGTCTGGACTGGATGGTCATCACCGACCACGGCAGCGAGACGCACGCCAAGATCGGTGTGGAGAAGGTCAACCCGGACATCCAGGAAGCCCGCGACGCGTACGGGGACACGCTCGTCTTCCAGGGACTGGAGTGGAACATCCCGGCCGCCGAGCACGGCACCGTTTTCGTTCACCCCGGCAAGAACGAGGTCGCGGTCCTCAAGCAGTTCGAGACCGACTACGACGGCAGCGTGAAGGGCGCCTCCGACTCGACGCCCGCCAACGAGGCGCTCGCCGTCGCGGGCCTCAACTTCCTTGCGGAGCAGGTCGAACGGCGCAAGGTCAAGGACGCCCTGATGCTCGCCAACCACCCCGCGCGGCGCGGCGTCGACTCGCCGCACGAGATCCGCGGCTGGCGCGACGCGACCGCGCCCGGCCGTCAGATCGCCGTCGGCTTCGAGGGCGCCCCGGGCCACCAGGCCGCCGGTATCGCCGCACCGCTCGGCATGGGCCGGGCCCGTGGCATCTACGACAACAGCCCGAGCGCCGGCTCCTTCGCCGGGTACCCGCTGGAGAGCTACCGCACCTGGGGCGGTTTCGACTGGATGACCGCCACGGTCGGCGGCCTGTGGGACAGCCTCCTCGCCGAGGGCAAGCCCTGGTGGATCACCGCCAACTCCGACTCCCACCAGGTGTACACGGACACCGCCGTACGCGGCGGCCCGGACAGCGACTTCACCGCCAACGGCAAGCACACCGACCCGGTCTACGGCGGCAAGGTCGACCTCACACAGGGCGACTACTGGCCCGGCCAGTACAGCCGTACGCACGTCGGCTCCGACGGATTCTCGTACGCCGCCGTGATGGACGGCATCCGGGCCGGGCGCGTATGGGTCGACCACGGGCAGCTCATCAGCGGACTCGACGTGCGGGTGGCGGGCGGTGGCCGCTGGGCCACCCTCGGCGGCGCGCTGCACGTGAGGAAGGGCACCCGGGTCACGCTGACGGTGGACCTGGGACTCGCGGGCAGCCCCAACTGGGCCGGGTTCGTACCGAAGCTGGCGCGTGTCGACGTCATCCAGGGCGATGTGACGGGCCCGGTCGCGGACCAGGACACGTTCACCGCTCCCACCGCGAAGGTCGTCCGGTCGTACGAGGTGAACAAGTCCACCGGCACGGTGCGTCTCACCTACGACCTCGGTGTGGTCGACCACCCGGTGTACGTGCGCCTGCGCGGCACCGACGGCAACCGATCCGCGGTCGGCCTGATGGGCTCCGCGGTCGACCCGGCGGGCCCGGCCGTGGACGTCGTCGGCGACGCGGACCCGTGGAAGGACCTGTGGTTCTACTCCAACCCGGTGTGGGTCCTGCCGTCGTGACCGAGCGGTACGCGTATGTCGTCGGAGTCGACACCGGCCTCGTGGGAGCCCTGCGGGAGGCCGACCACCTGCTGCGCGGGCTGGCTGTCGAACTCGGCGCGGCCGAGGACGTGTGGGGCTGCACGCACCATGTACGGGACGGGGGGCGCCCGCACACGGCGCTGTCCTTCGCCGTACCGTCGGAGCGTGCCGCCCGCGCGGCCGTTCGGCGGCTCGCGGAACGGGAGTTCGGTGTCGCCCTCGGCGCCGAGCGGCACGGCCCCGCCGACCTGGCTGCCGGAGCCGCCCGGGCCGCCGCCGAGCACGCGGAGCGCACGGGTGGCCGCGCCGTCCTCTACCCCGGGGCCGAGGCCCTCACCGGCACGGTGACCGTAGCCCGGCTGCTGGCCGGCTCCGCCGTGGACCGGGTCGCCGTACTCGGCGCACCCGACGGTCCCGAGCCGGAGCGGCGGATCGTCACGCGCGACCACGTACGCCCGGAGTGGCGCGAGGGGCAACTGGTCCTGACGACGATGCCGGCCGCGGGCGGGACGCTGGTTCCGTTCGAGGTGCCGGAGCCCACGCCCTGCTGCGCGGATCACTGAGGGCGGACGACCGGGGGCAGCGGGCGGCCGAGGGCAGTCGGCTGGAACTGTGGTGACGGTTCCAGCCGACGTTGCTCCCCCATGAGTCACGCTACGGAAGCGACGGCCCGACGAGTCTCCACATCGCGCCCGGTCCGTCTCCGATTCGCGCCCGGTCCGTCTCCGATGCACGCCCGGTCCGTCTCGTCTCCGATTCGCGCCCGGTCCGTCTCCGACTGGCGCTCGGTCCGTCTCCGATTCGCGCCCGGACCGTCTCCGAGTGGCGCCCGGTCCGTCTCCGATTCGCTCCCGGTCCGTCTCCGACTGGCGCTCGGTCCGTCTCCTATGCACGCCCCGGCCGTCCGGCGACTCCCGCCCGGGCCGCCGTCTCCCTCTCACGCCGGGACCCTCTCCCCGATCGGCTCCCGGAACCGGGTAACTCCCGCTTACGTCAATCGATATACCGACAAAGGAACGGGCAGGCGCGCGGAGGCAGGGAGCGGCTCCATGAACGGTGGTGCCTTACACATCCACCACGCAGGCATCGGCGAGTTACAGACCGCCGCGTCAACGATCCTGGCACCGCTCGCCGTGACGGCGCCGGGCGCGGACGCGTTCCGCGCCGACATCGACGCGGCGGCGGTGGGGCGCGCGGCGGTGGCGCGGATCCGGGGCTCCGGACACCTGGTCGCGCGTACCTCCCGGGCGATCACGTCGTCCGATCCCGAACTGCTGAAGGTGACACTGCACCGGTCGCCGTCGCCCGCGGCGGTGGACCAGGGAGGGCGTCAATCCCGGGCACACGGCGGGGACTTCGTGGTTCTCGACATGACGCGGCCGTACCGGCTCGCGGTCGCCGACGGCTGCGACGTCATGGCCGTCGGCATCTCGCGCACCGAGCTGGGCCGCCACGCCGACACCGTCGCCCGCCACGCGGCGCTGCGGCTGCCGGCCGAGACGGGGGCGCAGGCGGTGCTCTCCGCGTTCCTGCAGGGCCTCGGCAGCCACCTCGACGAACTGGCGGGTCCCGCGCAGGCCCACGTGGGCGACGCGCTGGTGTCCCTGCTCCTCGCCGCGTTCACGGACGGGACTCCCGGCCGGATGGACACGGAGACGGACCTGGTGGACCGCATCCGTGTCTATGCGCTGGCGAACATCGCCGACCCGTCGCTGTGCGTCGACTCGGTCGCCGCCGCGCACGGCATCTCGGCGCGCCAACTGCACCGCCTGTTCAGCCGCGATGAAGTCTCCTTCGCGGCCTGGCTGCGCCGCGAACGCCTGGAACGCGTCCGCCGGGACCTGCTCGACCCCGCCCATGACGGCCGTACGACGGCGGCCGTGGCCGCCCGTTGGGGCATGCACGACCCCCGGCACCTCGCCCGCGCCCTGCGGACGCACTACGGACAGACGGCTCGCGACCTGCGGCAGGGGCGCGTCACGCGGCCGGATTGAGCCCCTTCGACAGACCGGCTGTCGTCATCCCGGCGAGTGGAACTCTGACGACCAGTGAGCCCAGCCCGTGGCCAGCCGCCGTGTCGGGTCAACGGGCGTCCGGAAGCTGGGCGCATGTCCATGCTTACTTCCCGACATCCGCGCCGTCCCCGCTCGTTCATGAGCCGGGTCGGTCTCGCCTTCGCGGCCGCTCTCGCCGGCGTCGTGGCCCTGCCGAGCAGCGCCCTCGCCGCTCCCGGCGACCTGGACACCTCCTTCGGCAGCGGCGGCAAGGTCGCCATCGACGGTGGCTCTCCCGCGGAGGGCCAGGACCTCGCCGTCCAGGCCAACGGCAAGATCGTCACGGTCGGCGCCCGACAGAATCCCGACACCCTCTACAGCGACTTCTCCGTGATGCGGCACAACGCCGACGGCAGCGTCGACACCTCCTTCGGTGGCGGCGACGGGGAGGTGGTCACCGATGTCGAGGGCGGCCAGGACGTGGCGCAGGGCGTGGCGATCCAGCCCGACGGGAAGATCGTCGTCGTCGGCGACACCGAGAGGTTCGGGGAGGCGAACGGCGGCTGCTGCTGGTTCACGGTGGCCCGCTACAACGCGGACGGCAGCGTCGACACCACCTTCGGGCAGGGCGGGCACGTCATCCCCGAACTGGCCGGCGGCGCCGAGGACGGCTGGGCGGTCGCGGTGCTGCCCGGACCCGACGGGAAGATCCTCGCGGCGGGCCGGGCCGGCGGCGCGTTCACGGCGGTCCGCTACGACCGCGACGGCACCCCGGACACCACCTTCGGGGGCGGCGACGGCGAGGTCATCACCTCGTTCCCGTTCTCCGACGTGGGCGTGGGCGGTGCTCAGGCGTTCGACATGGCCGTCCAGCCCAACGGGAAGTTCGTCCTCGCCGGATACTCGGGCTCCACCTCCTTCGACTTCGCGCTGGCCCGCTACAACGCCGACGGCAGCCTCGACACCACCTTCGGGGGCGACGGCCTCGTCACCACGGATCTCGGCGGCTACAACTGGGGTCGTACCGTGGTCGTGCAGTCGAGCGGCAAGATCGTCGCGTCCGGAGCGAGCGGCGGCAGCTTCACGCTGGTGCGCTACAACGTCGACGGCAGCCTCGACGGCGGCTTCGGCACCGGCGGCGTCGTGACCACCGACTTCGGCACCAACTCCGCGGTGCAGGACCTCATGCTCCAGCCCGACGACCGGATCGTCGCCGCCGGAGTCGCCGGCAACGACGTCGCGCTGGCCCGCTACAACGCCGACGGCACCCTCGACACCGGCTTCGGCACCAACGGAAGGACGACCACCGACTTCGGCGCCTGTGACATCGTGAACAGGCTCGCCCTCCAGCCCGACGGCAAGATCCTCGCGTTCGGCAACAGTGGTGACCACCGGGCCCTGGCCCGCTACCTGGGGGGCATCGGCACCCCGCCGCCGCCCGTCGGCGTGGACCTGTCGGTCACCAAGACCGGCCCCGCCGCGGTCAGTATCGGCGACCGGGCCACGTACACCGCGACCGTCACCAACAACAGCACCACCACCTAGGCCACCGGCGTCTCCCTCTCCGACACCGTCACCGGACCCGCCGCGACGGTCGTCTCGGCCACGTCCGGCCAGGGCACCTGCACCACCACCGGCACCGGCGCGAGCTGCTCCCTGGGCACCCTCGCCCCCGGCGCCCGCGCCACCCTGACGGTCGTCGTCGAGCCCCGCGCCACCGGCACCCTCTCCGACCGGGCCACGGTCAGCGCCACCCAGACCGACCCGACCCCCGGCAACAACAGCGCCAACGGCGGCTTCGGCACGGACACCTGCACGACGGACACGGGGGACACCCGGATCAGCTGTCCGTAGGGCACACGGGCGAGACGAGTGGGGCCCGGGCCGGTCACCGGTCCGGGCCCCGTCGTCGTCACTCGCGGTCTGTCACTCGCGACCCGTCACTTCAGTCCGTCACGCTCGGTCCGTCACGCTCGGTCCGTCACGCGCTCTGCCGGCGGCGCCGCGCACAGCACGGCGCCGACTGCGTAAAGCGCGGCGCCGACCAGCGTGAAGCGGGCCTCGCGGCGGTGGTCATCCGTTGATTCCCGTGTAGTGCCGAAGGCTCCACCGCCACAGCAGCCGGGCGGCCAGGTACGCGGCGGCTCCCCACAGCGGGGAGGCCGCGGCCAGCCAGTACGGCACTCCCGCCTGACCCCCGTGGCCGGTCAGCACGGCGGCCGGGAAATACGCGACGAAGGCGAGCGGCAGCCCGTAGGTGAGGAGACCGCCGATCGCTCGCGGCAGCACGTTGAGTGGATAGCTGCCGAACGTGCCGAGCAGTTCCTCCAGCCAGCGGCCCCAGTAGTCGGCGGCCGGGAAGCGGAGCGAGGCGCAGGCCACGACCGTGAACAGGGCGGCTTCCAGGAGCATGCCGCCGAGGACGGCGACGATCAGGTACGTGGTGCGCCCCGTCGTCCAGTCCAGGTCGCTGCGGCTCAGCGCGCCCGCCATCAGGCCCGCCGCCACCGTCAGGTCGCCGATCGCGTTGGTGGGGAAGAACTCCAGCTGGACCTGGCGGTGGACCGGCAGGGGCCGGATCAGGTAGACGTCGATCCTTCCTTCCTGGATGATCCGGCCGAGACCGTGCAGCCGACCCAGGAACAGGACGAACAGGCCGTGCGCCACCATGCGCGTCGCCGGAATCAGCAGGACGTCCGAGCTGTCCCAGCCGCCCATCCCGGTGAACCGGGTCAGCAGGACCGTCGCGAACACGATCACCGACACCTGCCAGACCGCGCCGATCGCGATCATCATCAGGAACTCGGAGCGGTACTCCAGCTGCGCACGGAAGTTGAGCCGGGTGATGCGCCACGCGATCCGGACGGCTTTCACAGGTATCAGCCTCCTTGTGAGATCACGCGCCGGGCGGCGCGCCGCCACAGCAGCCGGGTGAACAGGGCGAGCGCCACCACCCAGGCGGCCTGCAGGGCGAGTTCGGGGGCCGCGTCGGACACCGGGATCCGGCCCACGTACAGCGACAACGGCACACTGAGCGTCGCCTGGAACGGCAGAAGACGGCTGAGCGTGATGAACCAGTCGGGGAAGAACCACAGCGGCGCGTACACCCCGGACAGCAGGTTCTGCGCGAAGATCAGGATCATGATCGCGGCACCGTTGCGGAGCGTCCAGAAGCACAGCTGGTCGATGACGAGCATGACGTAGTACTGGACCCATTGGCCGAGCAGCACACTCAGCGCGAACACCCCTGCCACGGCAGCGGACGTGGGTGGATCGACGACCCCGGCGGCCAGGCAGATCAGGTATCCGGCCGACGCCCAGGCCAGTCCGTAGACTTGCTCGCCGAGCGCGCGCAGCGCGTAGTAGCGCTGCGGGGGCAGCGGACGCAGATACCAGTACACGATGGTGCCGAAGTGCATGTGCTGCTGCACGGTGTCCCGGCCCGAGTACTGGTCCAACTCCCTTATGCGGGTAGCCAGTACAGCGAGCACGGCATACGTGACGGCCTGGTCCCGGGTGAGTCCGGCGGTGGTGCCGGTCGCCGCGTACAGGCCGCGCCACAACGAGGCCACCAGCACCACCTGCACGGTGAGCCGGAGCAGCGCGGCGGTCATCCGGGGAGGGGTGTGCAGCTCGCCGAGCGGGGTGACCCGGGCGGCCCGCCAGCCGCGCGGGGCACTGACGCTCATACTGCCCCCGCCTGGACGTACGCCGCCCGCATCACGTCCTCCAAGTCGGCCTCGTCCAGGGCGACATCGGACACCTCGTACCGCTCGATGATCCGCTTCAGCGCCTGGTGGACGGTCGGGGCCTCCTCCCCGTCCGGCCCGAACACCATCTGCGGGCCCTCGCGTCGCAGCAGCGCGATACCCGGCAGCGGTTCGACCGGGGTGTGCGGGTCCGCGAGCGTGGCCCGCACCTGCCAGGTCGAGCCGAACGTGCGGCGGATCTCGTCGAGCGTGCCGTCGAGGATGAGCCGCCCGTGGTTGATCAGGACGACGCGCTCGGCGAGGCGCCCGACCTCCGTCATGTCGTGCGTGGTCAGCAGCACCGTCCGGCCGCGCTCCTCCACCTGATGCTTGAGGAAGCCACGCACCTGCTCCTTGACCACCACGTCCATGCCGATGGTGGGCTCGTCGAGGAACACCACCGGCGGATCGTGCAGGAGCGCCGCGGCCAGGTCGCAGCGCACCCGCTGGCCCAGGGAGAGGTGCCGTACGCGGGTGTCCCAGAAGGAGGAGAGGTCCAGCAGCTCGTCGAACTCGCCGAGCCGGGCGCGGTGTTCAGCCGCCGGTACCTCGTAGATGTCGCGCAGGATCGCGAAGGACTCGCGCACCGGCAGGTCCCACCACAGCTGTGTGCGCTGCCCGAACACCGCGCCGATGTTGCGTGCGTTGCGCTCGCGCTCTTCGTACGGGACCACGCCCGCGACGCGCGCCTCGCCGGCCGTCGGAGTGAGGATGCCGGTGAGCATCTTGATGGTGGTGGACTTGCCCGCGCCGTTCGGCCCGAGCAGGGCGAGCAATTCTCCGGGGGCCACGTCGAAGGTGACGTCGGAGACGGCTTGCTTGGCGACTCGCTCCGGGCTGACGAGAGACTTGAGGGCGCCCGTGAATCCGGGGCGACGGACGGTGGTGTGAAAGGTGCGGGAGAGGCCGCGGACCTGGATGCTGCCGTTCACACCGGCGGAGCTGCTGCGCCCGTTCACGGTGGCAGAGCTGTTGACTCGGTTCACGCCCTTCATGCCGCACGCTCCCCCGTCAGCCGCGTCAGTTGCGTCAGCCGCATCAGCCAGACCGTCGCCAGCAGCGACGCGCCTGACAACACGGTCAACAGCCAGGGCACCGCGTGAATCCCGGACGCCTCGATGCCCACGCCGAGGAGCGGTGGCGCCGCCACTCCGCCGATCATCGACGCGGCGATCACCCAGGCACCCGCCCGCTTGGCCCCCGGCAGTGCCTGGTTCAGCCAGGGCAGACCGGTCGGGAACACCGGTGCGATGAACAGGCCCACACCGGCGTACGCCACCGGCGCCACATCCGGTATCAGCGCCAGCAGCAGGCACGCCGTCATCCCGGCCGCGCAGACCGCGAGGATGCGCTCGGGCGCGTACCGGAGCGTGATCGGGACGACGAGGAAACGGCCCGCCGTCATCATCAGCCAGTACACCGAGGTGGCGGAGGCGGCGACCGTGGCGCTGTAGCCGACGGTCTCCAGGTGGGTGGGCTCCCAGCCGCCGATGCCCGCCTCGACGGCGACATTCAGGATGTACAGGGCGAGGAAGCCCATCAGCACGCGGGAGAGCAGGCCGCCGGCGGCGGGTTTCTCGGCTGCCTCGGACGTGGCGGGCGCCTCGCTGCGCACCCCGCCCGTGCACAGGATCAGTGCCGCCGCCAGCACGGCACACGCCCCGAAGGCGTACCCGTAGTCATCGGGACCCACCCACGCGATGAGCGCGGGACCGAGCACCGCACCGATGCCGAAGTGCGCGTTCAGCACGTTCAGCATCGCCGTCGAACGGTCGCCGAAGCCGACCGCGAAGAGCTGATTGAGGCCGTAGTCGATACCGCCGAAGCCGAGGCCGCCGAGGAAGGCGGCGGCGAGGGCCGAGGGCCAGTTCGGCGCCCAGGCGAAGCCCGCGCCACCCACCGCCATCAGCGCGTAACTCGCCGCCAGCAGCGCTCTGTTGCTGATCCTGGAGTGGATCGCGTTGAAGGCCAGGACGCCCGCGACCCCTCCCGTGAAGTGCAGACTCAGGCCGAGCCCGGCTGCGGAAGGAGACAGGCCGAACTCCTCGCGCAGGCCCGGCACCGCGGGACCGTAGAGCGCCTGAAGCATGCCGATGAGGACGAACGCGACGCAGGACGCGACCGCGGCCGGACGGCTGAAGAGCCGGCCGGCCGCAGTCCGCGTGAGAGTGTCAGCCATGGATCTCCGAGAAGACGAAGGAGAACTCCGCGGGAGCGGCCCGCAGTTGGTACTGCGGCAGCGCGCCGGGACCGCACGACTGCGAGCCGATGCCCTGCTGCCCGTGGTCGAGGTTGACCCAGACCGTGTCGCCGGGCGCCAGGTCCGTCAGATGCTCGGCGGCGTCGAGCTGCTCGGTCGTCCAGCGACGTGCGGTGAACCAGAAGGACGGATCACCCTCGACGCGCAGACCACCGATCTCCGCCCAGCGGACATCGGCACGGGCGCCGTTCTCCTGCGGACGCACATACGGCGTCTGCAACGCGTCGACCGTCGAGTCCCAGCGCGCCACTCTGGACGCGGACTTGGTGTCCGGATACCCCTCACCGGGGCCACCTCCGAACCACTTCACCCGGTCCGCCGAGCCCGAGAGCCCCAGGCGGATCCCGAGCCGTGGCAACGGCAGCGTCCAGTCGCCCTCGGGCGCCACGGACACCGTCAGCCGCAGCCGCGTCCCGTCGGACGTCCACCGGTACACCGTGCGCAGGCCCACCTCCCAGGCGGCGGGCGCCACCCGGGTGCGTACGGTCAGGGCGTCGTCGCCCAACTCCACCGCGTTCAGCCGGTGTCGCATCCGGTGCAGGCCCAGCTTGCGCCAGAGCAGGCCGTAGCGCTCGTCCGGCTGCCAGTGCGCACCGTTGTCGTTGTCGGTCGGCGCCCGCCACACGTCCAGGCGCGGACCGGTGACGTCGACCCCGCCGATCGTGTTCAGCGCACCCGTGCGGGCGTCGAAGGAGGCCGGGCCGAGGGTGATGCGCCGTCCGCCGAGCACGGGCCCGTCGGACTGGACCATGCGGGCCAAGGGCCGTTCATCGACCGGGATTTGGGTCCAGGCGACCTCGTGGCCCTGCGGCGCCCACGCCGTCCCGGCGGCGAGCACCGCCCGTACCGTCCACTGTGTCTCGGCCCCGTGCGCGTCGGCGGGCGGTGTCGGCAGCTTCACCTCGGCCGACTCACCAGGGCCGAGCGCGGGCACCGTCAGCGCGCCCGTCTCGACCGTCTCGCCGTCGACCTGGTACGACCACTCGAAGGCGAGCGCCGAGAGATCCGCGAAGTCGTACGCGTTCGTCACGCGCACAGTCCCGTCCGCGCCCTCACCGGCCATGCGAACCGGTTCGATCACCTTCTTGTACTCGACGAGCCCCGGCGACGGCGTCCGGTCCGGGAAGAGCAGCCCGTCGCAGACGAAGTTCCCGTCGTGCAGCTCCTCGCCGAAGTCGCCGCCGTACGCGAATCCGTACCGTTCGTCCTTGATGCCGTGGTCGATCCACTCCCAGATGAAACCGCCCTGGATACGGTCGTAGGACTCGAAGAGGCGCTGGTAGTCGGCGATGCCGCCGGGGCCGTTGCCCATGGCGTGCCCGTACTCGCAGAGAATGAAAGGAAGGTGACGCCGCTTCAGTGAGCCGCCGTCCAGACCGCGGCCGATCCGCTCGACCTCGGCGTGGTCCGCGTACATCCGCGCATACATGTCCGTGTCACGGCAGTTGATGTCACCCTCGTAGTGGATCAGCCGTGAACCGTCCCGGCCGCGGATCCACTCGGCCATGGCGGTGAGCCCGCGCCCGGTGCCGGCCTCGTTGCCGAGAGACCAGATGACGACGGACGGGTGGTTCTTGTCGCGCTCGACCATACGGGCGGCGCGGTCGAGCAGCGCAGGGGTCCAGCGCTCGTTGTCGACGGGGTTGTCGCGCCAGGCCTGTTCGGTGAAGCCATGGGTCTCCAGGTCGCACTCGTCGATGACCCACAGGCCGTACTCGTCGCACAGGTCCAGAAAGGCCGGATGCGGCGGGTAGTGGGAGGTGCGGACCGCGTTGATGTTGTGCCGCTTCATCAGCAGCACGTCCTCGCGCATGGTCTCCAGGTCGAGGGCGCGGCCCTTCTCCGGATGCCACTCGTGACGGTTGACGCCCTTGAAGAGGACCGCCTTGCCATTGACCTTGATCAGGCCGTCGGCCAGCTCGACCGTGCGGAAGCCGATACGGAGCGGCACGCGTTCGCCCTCCGTGGCCAGCACACCGTCGTACAGATGGGGGACTTCGGCCGTCCACGGCCGGACCGCGACGGTTGCCGTCTCGCCGGTGGCGACATCGATGTCCAGGGCCGGCAGGGTCACTCGGCCGTCGACGTCGGAGTCGACGCGCAGGGTGCCCTCACCGGTGACGTGGTCGTACGACGCGTGCACGAAGAAGTCGAGGACGCCGCCCGCCGGGCGGTGCAGCAGCGTCACGTCACGGAAGATGCCCGGCAGCCACCACTGGTCCTGGTCCTCCAGGTACGAGCCCGCCGACCACTGGTGGACACGGACGGCGAGCACGTTGCCGCTCGGCTTGAGCAGGTGCCCGACCGCGAACTCGTGCGGCAGCCGGGAGCCCTTGAACTCGCCGATGTCCGTGCCGTTGAGCCAGACGCGGGCGCACGACTCGACCCCGTCGAAGCGCAGGACGACACCGCCGTCCGAGGGCCAGTCGGACGGCAGGTCGAAGAACCGCAGATGATCTCCGGTCGGGTTCTCGGTCGGCACGCGCGGCGGGTCGACCGGGAACGGGTAGAGGTGGTTGGTGTAGATCGGCGCACCGTGGCCCTGGAGCACCCAGTGCCCGGGAACCGAGACTTCCGCCCAGTCCCCGGCGTCGTAGCCCTCCTCGGCGAACGAGTCGTCCTCGGCGTCGGCCGTGGCCGACAGCCGAAAGCACCAATTGCCGTTCAAGGACAACGACGTGCTGTCTGAGGACGCATACCAGGCCCGCGGCGGCAGCGCGCCGCTGCCGGGCGAGACGTTCTCGACGTAATCGATGGAAGTGGTGGTGCGGAAAGACATCGGTCTCCTAGCTCAGCCCTTGATGCCGGTCTGCGCGATCCCCTGCACCAGCCAGCGCTGGAGGAAGAGGAACACGAACAACAGGGGCAGGATGGAAATGGCGGTCGCCATGAAGATCAGGTGGTAGTTGACGGTCTGGTTGGTCATGTACGAGGAGAGCGCGACCTGTACGGTCCACGCGCTCGGGTCCTGGCCGATGACCAGCGGCCACAGGAAGGCGTTCCAGCCGTTGATGAACGTGATCGTCGCGATCGCGGCGAAGAAGTTCAGTGAGTTGGGTACGACGACTCGCCAGTACGCGCCCCAGTAGCCGAGCCCGTCCACGCGTGCCGCCTCCTCCAGCTCCCTCGGGAACCCCAGGAAGTACTGCCGGAAGAGGAAGCAGGTGAAACCACTGAAGAGGCCCGGAATGATGAGACCTCGGTAGCTGTCCACCCAGCCGAGGGAGGAGACCAGCACGAAGCTCGGGACGAAGGTGACGGCGGCCGGCACCATCAGGGTGAACAGGACGGCGTAGAAGATCTTGTTGGCGTGTCTGTAGGGGATGCGGGCCAGGCCGTAGCCGGCCAGCGAGCACACCAGCAGGGTGCCGACGGTGTGCAGGGTGCCGACGACCAGCGAGTTCACCATCGACTGGCCGAAGTCGACCGTCGTGTCGCGGAACGGCTCGGTGATGTTGCCCCACTGGATGTTCGTGGGGAAGAACTTCCAGTTCTCTCCGGTGATGTCGGGGTCGGTGGAGAGGGCGTTGCGGACCAGCAGATAGAAGGGGATCAGGAAGAGGACGCCGGCGATACCGGTGCCGATGTACAGGCCGGTGGAGCTCATCACGCCGCCGCGCCTGGAGCGGCGCGGCCCCGTGGGAGACGTCCCGGTCTTGCTCACCTCGGGTACGGTCGTGGTCACTTGGACTCGTCACCCCTTCCGAAGCCCATGATCCTGCCCTGGAACAGCGTCACGACGACGATCAGCAGGGTCAGCATGACCGCGCCCGCGCTGCCCGCGCCGTAGTCCTGGTTCTGGCCCAGGGCGGTGTAGTACAGCTCGACGAGCGGCGGGCGGCCCCAGGTGGTCTTCGACAGGAGGTTGAAGAACTCGTCGAAGGCCTGGTAGGCGGCCACGAGCAGCAGCAGGATCACGGCCGTCGAGGTCGCCCTCAACTGGGGGAGCGTGATGTGGCGGAAGGTCTGCCAGCCCGGCTTGGCGCCATCGATCGCGGCGGCCTCGTAGAGCTCCTGAGGGATGTTCTGCAACGCGGCCAGGAACAGGATCATGTAGAAGCCGGACTGCAGCCACAGGCGCGCGGTGAGGATGACCAGCCAGTACCACGGCGGGTCGGGGTTGGCGAGCCAGGCGATGTTCTCCACGCCGAACCAGCCGAGGACGGTGTTCGCCAGGCCGAAGCGGACGCCGTTGAAGAGGGACATCTTCCAGATCAGCGAGGCGGCGACATAGCTGCACGCGGTCGGCAGGAAGAAGACCGAGCGGAAGAAGGCGCGCAGGAAGCGCAGCCGGTTCACCAGCATCGCCAGGCCCAGTGAAAGGGCCCACGTCGTCGGCACGATGAACGCGGCGAAGACGGTGAAGGTGCCGAGGGATCCGACGAAGTCATTGTTGTCCAGCATGAACCGGTAGTTGTCGAACCCGACGAACTTGTCCGGTGTGACGGTGAAGCGCGCCTCGAAGAAGCTGAGCCAGATGCTCCAGCCGATGGGGACGTAGACGAAGATCACCAGGCCGATGAGGAACGGGCTGGTGAAGAGCCAGAAGTTGAAGGTGCTGCTGCCCCGCAGACCCCGCCGCGGCCGGGCCTTGGAGGCTTTGGCCGGGGCGGGGCGCGCGAGGTCGCGTGTCGTGGTCGTCGACATGTCTCGGTCCGTCCGGCGGTCTATCCGAAGAGCTTCTTGAGCTCGCGGTCGACCGTCTTGTCGGCCTTGTCGAGAGCGGCCCCCGGGTCCCCGCCCTTGCGGACGGAGTCGGCGAAGACGTCCTCAAGGGCGGTGATCATGGCCTGGGTCCAACCGATGTTGTCGAAGTGGCCGTACTCGTTGAAGAGCTTGACGCCCTCGGCGGGCAGACCCGACTTCAGCTTGGTGGCGGACTGGGCGATGGAGGTGCGGGGCGGGATGTGGAAGCCGTACGAGGTGGCCCAGTCCTCCTGGTACTTCTTCTGATCGATCCACAGCCACTTCACGTACTCCTTGGCCAGGTCGACGTTCTTGCCCTTGGCGTTGACGAACATCGACCAGCCGCCGTTGTAGACCGAGGGCTTTCCGGCGTCCGTGACCTTCGGGAAGGGGAAGACCCCGATGTCGTCGCCGAGCGTCTGCTGGAACTGCGGCATCGCCCACATGCCGCAGAACTGCATGGCACACAGCCCCTGGTTGAGCGCGGAGGGGTCCCAGTAGTCCGCGGGGGCGTCGAGGAGCAGGTCGCCGCTGGTGAACAGCTTGCGCATCTTCTTGATGCCCTCGATGACGCCGTCCGTGTGGTAGGCGATCTGGTTCTTCTCGTCGAGGGTGTCGGCGCCGGCCGACCAGATCATCGGGTTGATGACGGCGTGCAGGTCGTTGCCGAGGAACAGGCCCTTGACCTTGCCCGTGGTGAGCTTGGCCGCCGCTTCGATCAGCTCGTCGAGCGTGGTCGGCACCTTGACTCCGGCCTTCTCCAGCAGCGAGGGGCGGTAGAAGAAGAACTGCGGGTCGTCGATCATCCGGACGCCGTATATCTTCCCGTCGACCGTGTGCGACGTGATGTCGGCCGGATTGAAGTCGTCCTTGACCGGGTCGATGATGTCCGTCAGGTCCGCCACCTGGCCGCTCTTGACGAGTTGGATCTGCGGGTGGAACTCGAAGAGGTCGGGCGCGTTCTTGGTGAGCAGCGTCGCGAACAGCTTGCTCTCGAAGTCGGAGCCGGTGATCCACTGCGTGGTCACGGCGGCCTTGTCGTAGGCCTTCGCGTACTTCTTGATGGCCTGCTCCGTGCCCGCCTCGCCGTAGGCGTGGAAGTACTGCACCAGGCTCTTGCCCGAACTTCCGCCGCCGGAACGCCCGTTGTTGCTGCCGCACGCGGCCAGCGCGCCGGCGGCGGAGAGGCCGGCGGCGGCCCGGAGTACTGATCGACGGTCCCAGTTGCTGCTCATTGCCGACATGGTGACGTCCTTGTCTCGAGTACGGCTGCGGCTCGAATTCGCTGTGCGGTGCGGGACGTTAACCTTCGGCTAAGCCTTCGGCAAGGGGTTGGACGAAGTCTGTTCGAAGCGTTGCGTGGTGTTCGGGATACCGGACGTGACGGAGCCCTGGCTCGCCGCGTCAGCGGTTCCGCACCGCTCAACTCCTCTTGATGCGTTACTGCTTGGAAGCGGCGTTGCGCTTCGCGGGCCGCTGGCCGACCGACTGGAGTGCCCCTTCCAGGGCGAACGTCGCGGCTCCGAGGCAGACCGGATCGGTCGGGATGGGGGAGAGGACGATCTCGGTGGCCGTGAACGGCCGCTTCAGCGCGTGCCGGGCGACGGCCTCGCGGACCTCGTTCAGCAGCGGTTCGCCGAGCGCGGCCGCGACCCAGCTGCTGAGCACGACCACCTCGGGGTTGAGAAGGTTCACCAGGTCGGAGATCCCGGCACCGAGGTAACGGGCGGTGTCCCGGACGACTTTGAGTGCCACCGGATCCTGCGCGGCGACGCCCTGGGCGAGCGCGTTGATCGTGGCGGTCTGATCCTCGGGGTGCAACAGCACGCTGCGGGGGCTCAACTCCCGCAGATTCAACATGATTCCGGGCGCGCCCACATACGTCTCCACGCAGCCGTGATTGCCGCAGTGGCACAGCCGCCCGTCCAGCACCAGCGTCGTGTGGCCCCACTCGCCGGCGCTGTTGCTGACCCCGCGGTGCAGACCCCCGCCGAGGGCGAGCCCGGCGCCGACTCCCGTGCCGAGATTGACGACCACGGCGTCCCCGCGTCCGCGGGCCGCGCCGAACCAGAGCTCGGCGACCGCACAGGCGCGCAGCGGATTGTCGAGGTAGAGGGGGTAGGCGATGTGCTCGGCGAGCAGGTCGAGCAGCGGCACTTGGTGCCAGTCCCAGTTCGGGGCGTACTCGCAGATCCCGCCCTCGCGGTCCACCTGGCCGGGCACACTGACGCCTACGCCGAGGACGCGCGCACCTTCGACACCGGCCTGCGCGACCACCGAACCGACGGCCGCCGCGACATGCCCGACGACCTGCTCCGGTCGGCTCTCGCCGGGGCGCATGTCCTCGTCGGCGCGGGCCAGCACGTTCAGCGCCAGGTCGAACAGCTCGACGCGTACATAGGTCTCCGCGATGTCGACGCCGATCAACGCGCCTCCCGACGCGTTGACGGCGACGAGGCCCCGCGGGCGGCCACCCGCGGAGTCCTCGAAGCCGACCTCGGTCAGCATCCTCAGGTCGAGCAGCTCACCGACGAGCGTGGCGACCGTGGCCAGACTGAGCCCGGTCGCTGCCGCCAACTCCTGCCGGGAGGTGGGCGATTCGGCGATGATCTGGCGCAGCACCTCGTAGCGGTTCGCGGTGCGGATGTCGCGTGATGTGCCGCGCCTCATTGCACTCCCCCGGCCCCTCCAGGTCATGCCGGGACCGCTCGGCCCCGGCGCCGGAAAAGGCTATGGCCTGTGAGGGAATTTCGACAAGGGGTTAGGAAAGGGGGTGGAGAAAGTCCCTCGCGAAGGCGTTGGTGAACGTGCCCGCCGGGTCGAGCGATTCCACCAGTGTCCTGAACTCGCCAAGCCGCGGATACCGGCCGCGCAGCACCGCAGGCGGCACCGTGAACACCTTGCCCCAGTGCGGCCGGGGATCGAACGGCTCCAGTGCCTCCTCGACCCGCCGCACCACCGGCAGTACGGCCTCGGTGTCCTCGACCCATGTGAAGTGCAGGGCAACCGTATCCCGCCCGTACGCCGGGCTCAGCCACTGGCGGTCGGCGGCCACGGTCCGCACCTCACAGATC
Organism: Streptomyces albiflavescens; assembly: GCF_014645835.1. Taxonomy (GTDB): domain Bacteria; phylum Actinomycetota; class Actinomycetes; order Streptomycetales; family Streptomycetaceae; genus Streptomyces; species Streptomyces albiflavescens. The sequence continues at coordinate 16,592 of NZ_BMMM01000033.1, read as the reverse complement.
TGCAGCACCGGCGCGATGGTTCCACGGATCTCGTCGAGGGCCCGCAGCGCGGCCAGGGCGTCCGAGCGCGGCAGCAGATACTCGGATTGGAGCTCGGCCCCGCTGCTGGGCGTGAACTCGGCCCGGAAATGGGGGAGTCGCTCGTGCCAGGGGCCCGGAACGCCGAACTGTTCGGTGCAGTTGCGCGCGGGCATCCCCGGCACCGGGTGCATCGCCTCGGTCGCCGGCGCGGCCCACGGGAAGTCCGTGAGCGGTTGGTCGGTGCGCCGCTTGAGCCACACGTGACGAAAGCCCGGCCGCCCCCAGTCGGTGAACAGACTCACGCTGTACGCCGCCGCCGCGACCGTCTCGAAGTCCAGTCCCGCCAGGGGGAGTTCGGTGAAGACATGCTGGCTCACCTCGAAGTCCGGCTCCAGGTCCAGAGTGAGCGCGGTGACGACACCGAGCGCGCCCAGCGACGTCACGGCTCCGTCGAAGCGCTCGTCGCCGCGCCCGATCGTCACCATCGAGCCGTCCGCCGTGACGAGCTCGACCTCGCGTACGGCGGAGGCCAGCGAGCCGTTCTTCACCCCCGAGCCATGCGTACCGGTCGCCACCGAGCCGGCCACGGAGATGTGCGGGAGGGACGCCATGTTGTGCAGCGCGAACCCGTGCTCGTGCACCCGGCGGGCGAGTTCGGCGTACCGGACGCCGCCTGAGACCCGTACCGTACGGGCCGTCGTGTCGACGTCCACGGCGGGTGGCAGACCGGTCAGCGAGAGCAGCATGCCGTCGGCGCCCGGCTCGGCGATCTCGTTGAAGGAGTGGCCGCTGCCCAGCACCCGCACCCGGGCGCTCTCCGCGACCAGCGCTCGGAGCGCGTCGAGCGAGTGGGGCCGGTGCAGTTCCTTGGCCGTGTACGTGATGTTGCCGGCCCAGTTGGTCAGGGTCTTGGTCATCCCTGTCGTCCCTCCCCGGGAAGTCGCCGTCCGCGGCCGGTTTTCGACGGCCACCGGGGGACGGTACCGCGCCGGAAGGCCCACCCCACCGGCCCGTCCATTGACCCTCTCACGCGGCGACACCTACGGTAGAGAGCGTTTGCTGTCGCCGAAGGAACCGAGCCGGAAGGTCACCTCTTTGCCCGAGCGTCCACTGGCGATGTTCGCCATGACCGCCGAGAACGTGCCGCAGATCTTCCCTCCGGAGGCACTGGCCCGGCTGCGCGAGTCGGTCGACATCGATCCCGCTCTGGTGGCGGTGAACTTCACCGATCCTCGGGTCCGCGATGTCCTCGCCGAGACCGAGATCCTGATCACCGGCTGGGGCTGTCCCGCGCTCGACGGCGCCGTCCTGGACGCGGCGCCGAAGCTGCGCGCGGTGCTGCATGCCGCCGGCTCCGTCAAGAGCCTCGCGACGCCCGAGGTGTGGGAGCGCGGGCTCGTCGTGTCGTCGGCGGCCGGGGCGAACGCGCTGCCTGTCGCCGAGTACACGCTCGCCATGATCCTGCTCGCCGGCAAGGACCTCTTCGCGTACCGGGAGCGCCTGCGTGTCGAACGGGCCTTCCCTTACGGGGAGATCGTCCCCGGCATCGGCAACTTCGGGCGCCGTGTCGGCATCGTCGGAGCGTCACGCGTCGGGCGACGGCTCATCGAGCTGCTGCGGCCCTTCGATCTGAGGGTGAGCCTTGCCGACCCGTATGTCGACGAGGCCGGGGCCGCCGCGCTCGGTGTCACCCTGCTGCCGCTCGACGACCTGCTCGGCGGGAGTGACATCGTCACCCTCCACGCGCCCCAGACGCCCGAGACCCGGCGGATGATTGGCCGGCGTGAACTCGCGCTGATGCCATCAGGATCCGTCCTCATCAACACCTCGCGGGGTGCGCTCGTCGACCAGGACGCCCTTGTCGATGAGCTGCGGAGCGGGCGGATCAGCGCGATTCTCGATGTGACCGAACCTGAGCCGTTGCCCGTCGACTCGCCGCTCTACGACCTGCCGAACGCGTTCATCACCCCGCATCTTGCGGGGTCGCAGGGGAATGAGGTCGCTCGGCTGGGTCTGACGGTGGTGGGGGAGGCCGAACGGCTCGTGGCGGGGCGCGAGTTGGCGTTTCGCATCGATGGGGAGGCGTTGGAGCGGGCTGCGTGAGGAGGGTGTTTCGCCCCCGCCGCCCCCGCCGCGCCTGCCTGCTCCCGACTTGGAGGCTCCGCCCCCAAACCTCCGATCGGCCTTGACGGCCTTGACGGCCTTGACGGGTTTGTCCTCAGACGCCGGACGGACTGAAAGACGATGCCGCGACGGCCGCCACGAAACCGTCGGCGTCGTCCAGCCACGGGAAGTGTCCGGCCCCGGGCTGAATGACCAGTTCGAAGTGCGGGAACAGCTCGGCGAGTTCGGCCACGGCGCTGGGAGGAGAATTCAGGTCGACCTCTCCGGCCAGTACGAGGACCGGTGACACGAAACGGGCGAGCGCGGCACGGGTGGTCTCCGGGGCGAAGGCGCCCTCGGAGCCGTAGACAGCCGCGGCCTCCATGTTCTTGTGCCCGTCCTCCGCTGCCCGATGCGCGCGAGCCGTCTCGTCCCAGCGGCCGTACCAGAACGGGGCGACGGCCTGGAAGGAGTCGGCCGTCGCCTCGCCGGCGACGATCGCTTCCAAGGCCGCGAAGGCCGCCGGGAACCACGGCTCGTCCCGGCGGAGCAGTGCCGTCGCGCGCCGGACGTCCGCCGTGATCGTGATGCCGACGGCGTACACGCTCGGTGTGATCAGCGCGAGCCCGCCGACACGTTCCGGATGGCGCGCCGCGTACAGCACGGCCAGATTCGTACCGGCGGAGTGCGCGAGCAGGTGCATCCGGTCGAGGCCCAGGTGCTCGCGCAGGGCCTCCACGTCATCGACGAGTCGGTCGCAGCGGTAGGAGGCGGGGTCCTCCGGTGTCGCCGACCGGCCGGTTCCCCGAAGGTCCAGCATGATCAGCTGCCGGTGCGCGGAGAGGCCACCGAGATCCTCGATGTACCCCGAGTCCTGCATCGGTCCGCCCGGAAGGCAGATCACCGGAGGGCCGTCGCCGACCACGTGGTACGCCAGCTCGGTCCCGTCGTGCGCGGAGAAGGTGGGCATGGCCTCGACTCTGTCAGTGGCGTTCGGGCGGAGCAACAGGGTTCTCCGTGGCCCTCGCCTGCCGCTGACCTCGACCTGGGGCGCGCCCCGAGTCGACGTCCCCCAGACTTCGTCCAGGGGAACCCTCAGCCGCCGCCGGACAGGGTCCCTCCGGCGCACATCGCGCGGCGCGAGGGGACCCGGCACGGCTGATGTCCGAGCGGGGGCATACCGTGAGGAGTGGAGCACGTCAGACGAAGCAGGTCGGGAGCGAGGAGAACGGGATGGGCAGCCGCACCACACTGGTCGAGGATCTGATGGAGCGGTTCCCGCACGTGCCGCGGGAAGCGGTCTTCAAAGAGGACCTGCTCCGTGGGGGTGTGGCCTTCGACGCCTCCGCCCTGAGTGACAATGAGAGCGGTGAGGTCAAGCCGAAGTCCTACTTCATCTTCTCCTTCGACCACGGCACCCTTCCCGAGCTGGGCGAGGCCGCGCTGCGGCGCCCGCCCGAGGAGATCATCCTCACGGGTGGCCCGTACGACCTGCGGCGGACCGTGGTGTCCGTACGCGTCAACCCGTCCTCGCCGTATCGCGTCGCTGCCGACGAGGACGGCGTGCTCGGGCTCTATCTCGACGGGAAACGGATCTCAGACGTCGGGGTGCCCCCGATGCCCGAGTACTACCGGCACACGCTTTCCAACGGGAAGTCCGTGATGGAGGTGGCCCCGACGATCCAGTGGGGGTATCTCATCTACCTCACCGTCTTCCGCGTCTGCCAGTACTTCGGCGCCAAGGAGGAGTGCCAGTACTGCGACATCAACCACAACTGGCGCCAGCACAAGGCGGCGGGCCGGCCGTACACCGGTGTGAAGGACGTCGAAGAAGTCCTGGAAGCGCTCGAGATCATCGATCGGTACGACACCGCCAAGGCGTCCACCGCCTACACGCTCACCGGCGGCGCGATCACCAAGACGGTCGCCGGACGCGACGAGGCCGACTTCTACGGGCACTACGCCAAGGCCATCGAGGAGCGCTTCCCCGGGCGGTGGATCGGCAAGGTCGTCGCCCAGGCGCTGCCGCGCGACGACGTCCAGCGCTTCAAGGACTACGGGGTGCAGATCTACCACCCCAACTACGAAGTGTGGGACCGGCGCCTCTTCGAGCTGTACTGCCCGGGCAAGGAGCGCTACGTCGGCCGCGACGAGTGGCACAAGCGGATCCTCGACTCGGCGGAGATCTTCGGCGCGCGCAATGTCATCCCCAACTTCGTGGCGGGCGTGGAGATGGCCGAGCCTTTCGGCTTCACCACCGTCGACGAGGCCATCGCCTCGACGACCGAGGGGCTGCGCTTCTTCATGTCGCACGGCATCACGCCCCGCTTCACCACGTGGTGCCCGGAGCCGACGACTCCGCTCGGCAAGGCCAACCCGCAGGGCGCGCCGCTGGAGTACCACATCCGCCTCCTGGAGGCGTACCGCTCCACGATGGAGGACTTCGGCCTCTCCTCCCCGCCCGGATACGGCCCGCCCGGACCGGGGAACGCGGTCTTCTCCGTCAGCTCCTTTATGGACAGCCTTCCCGCACAGGAGCCGTCCCAGGTGTAATCCGTTCCGCGTCGCCGGAGACGGCGCAGGGCGGTGGGCGTACCCGGGTACCCCCTGCTCGAGAGGTTTCGGCCAGTCCCGCCAGCCCCTCTGTCCCGCCGGCCTCGCCAGCCCCTCTGTCCCGCCGGCCCCGCCGGCCGCCCTCCGGGTGGCCGGCGGGGCTGCGTCTGTGCGGTGATCGCCGCGGCCGTCCTGGGCGTCGAAGGTCCGGTGAAAGTCGTTGGGGATCGATACTTTCCGGCCTTCCTTCCGTACCACACTGGGGACGCCCGGAGCCGGGCGGCCGGGTCGTGGCCATCGAGCGGCAGGGCCGGGAGGGACCGGTAGGGGGACGGGGCGGGTTCGGTTGCTTCGCACCACCACCGGGTGCGATGCGAACGCCTGCCCCAACATTTGAATACGTCGCTTGTCAGTTGTGCGGAAACCGTGAAAGGCTCGGGCCCCACCGTGAGACGGGCCCCAACTCCCCATTCCCGTATCCGAGTTGGGCCTTGCATGACTTTGCACATGGAAGCAGCGGATGCAGGAGTCCCCCATGCCTGACCTGCCGACCCCCCAGGACGCCGCCGAGGCGGCGCTGTTCTCGGAGTGCTGGGACGCGGTCCTGTCGTACGCCGATCTGTGCACGTCCGGTTCCGCCGCGGCCACCCAGCTGGCCACCGAAGCGTTCACCCACGGCATCCGCGAGGCGCGCGCCGTCGGTTCGGGAACGAAGAGTACCGGCCGTCGAGCGCCGCGGCTGCCCCGGATTCCCTTGCTGCTGACGGCGGTTCGGACCACGGCCGCCGCATGGGAGGCGCACGGGCAGGGCCACCGACTCGACCCCGACCTGCGGCTGTGGCTCAACTCCGAGAAGGCCGGCCGCTACACCGGGCCGCCGCTGCACCGCCCGCTCGCGCTGCGCGGCCTCAGGGACATGCAGGAACCGGACGCGGCACTGCTGTGGCTCGCCGAGGTCGAGTCGCTGCCGCTGCCCGCGGTGGCCCGGCGGCTCGGCCTCGACCCGGCGGCCGCGGCCGAGGAACTCGCCCAGGTGCGGGCGCTGTTCAGGGACCGGTGCCATCGCAACCACCTCGACACGCCCATGGACGCCAACTGCCGCAGCTACGCCCGGCTCCTCGACGCGGTCACCCGCTCGCCCGAAGCAGAGACACCCGAGGACCTCTCCCGGCATATCGCCCGGTGCGTCGACTGCGCCGAGGCGGCCGCCTGTCTGCGGCTGCACGGCGGCGGGCTGCCCGCGGCGCTCGCGGGCGGAGTGATCGGCTGGGGCGGCCTCGCCTATCTGGAGCGCCGACGCCGGGCCGCCGAGGCGGGGCTTGCGGGCGGGCGTACGGACGCGGCCGTGGACACGGGCCTCGCCGAGGGCAAGGTGGCCGGGCCCCGGATCGGCCGGACCGGGGTCCTGGTCGCGGCCGTCATCGTGTCGGCGCTGGCGCTTACGGTCTCGCTGATGCCGTTCGACGGTTCCAAGGGCGAGGGCGTCTCCGCGCGCGGCGACTCGGCGGACCGGCAGCCCGTGGCGGACCCGGGCGTCTCGTCGCCCTCGGCCACCACGCGCCCCGCGGGCTCGCTCGTCTCCCCCCAACCGTCGGACCCGACGACCGACTCCGAGACGAACCCCGATCCCGAACCCCAGGGCACGTCCACGTCCCCCGCCGAGACGCCGCACACGTCCCCGCACCCCACGAAGAGCGCATCGTCGTCGTGCAAGGTGAAGTACCAGATCGACAGCGAATGGCCGGACGGCTTCCAGGCCACCGTCACCGTCACCTCCGCCAAGGCCCTCGACACCTGGCAGATCGCCTGGACCTTCCGCGACGGCCAACGCGTCACCCAGATGTGGGACGGCACCTTCGCCCAGCACGGCTCCCAGGTGACCGCCACCGCTGCCGACTACAACAAGTCCGTCACCGCGGGGGGCGGTTTCGCGGTCGGTTTCCTCGCCTCCTGGCAGGACGGGAACTCGGTGCCGGGGAGTTTCACGCTGAACGGCGGGAGTTGTACGAACGTCGGTTGAGCCGGTGCGGTCGTCCGCCACCACTGGTTGCGACATGGTCACCGCCGACGGGGTCATGCGCGCCGACACCCTCAGGGCGATGGGCGGCCGGATGCAGGACGCCCGTGGACCTGGCCGATCATCTCCGTTGCCGCATTGCCCGCCCCTCAACAGCCTGGCCCGCTGAACCCGCCGTCACACTTACGCCCACCGGTCACCATCGGTTCCAATAGCACCATGATCAGAGGCATACCGCGTGCAGGGGCACGAGGCCGTCAGCTTCGGCGGATCGCAGAGCGCAGAGCACGGGTGCGACAACGAACCGCGCAACGCCCCCGAGCTCCGCTAGGAGCACGTCGCCCAGGACACCGCCGCGGAGCACCGCAGCGAACCGGGGCCCACGTCGGCCCTGGAATCGACCGAGGAGCGGTCAGTCTGCCTGCGGGAGCGGGGGGATCGGGCGACAGGGTGGGCCTCGTCGCGGCGATGCTCCCCGGGCTGGCGGCAGTCGCCGCGTTGGTTTTCACCTGGGTATCCGTGACCCAAGTGTCCGAAGAACTGGCAATTTCGAAGCAGGGACAGATCGCGGATCGGTACGACAAGGCATTGGAGAGGCTCAGCGACAGTTCCGCGAACATACGCAGAGGTGCCATCTTTTCCCTGCAAGGCATCATGGAGGACGCTCCACGGCAGCAGCCCGCGGTGATCGATGCGTTATCCGGGTACATCCGCACGCACGCCACCAAGAAACTGTCGGCTGAGAAGGCCCCCGACGTTCAGGCAGCACTCTCCGCGCTCGGTCATCGCGACCCCTCCCAAGACGGTGACAGCACCATCAACCTCAGAGGCATCCATCTGGCAAACGCCGATCTCCGAGGAGTCGATCTGGCTGAAGCAAACCTCGGCGAAGCGGATCTGCCCAACTGCAACTTGGAGGGCGCAGATCTGTCCGGTGCGGACCTCCGCCTCGCCTCGCTGAGACAGGGGAATCTGACGGGTGCCAACCTGGCCGAGGCGAATCTGGGCAGGGCGGTTCTCAATGGCGCAAACATGACCAAGGCGAAGCTGTCCAACACTGGGCTCAACTCGGCCGTGCTGAAATCTACCCTCCTGATGAACGCAGATCTGCGAAGCAGCGACCTCTACGAGGCCGACTTACGGGAAGCGGATCTGACTGACGCGGACCTGACCGGGGCGGACCTGACGCGGGCAAGCCTGGAAGCCGCCCGTCTGGACGGCGCGGACTTGACCAGCGTTCGTCGTCCGGAAGCAGATCTGGCCTTCCGGTCCGAGACCGGACTCGAACTTGATCGCTCACCTGAGCGCGAAGGTGGCGGGAATGGCTGCTGCGCCATCGTGGCCATCAGGTGGCGGTGACCACCAGTGCGGCCTGGTCGTCGAGAGTGGCATTGCCTGCGAACGTGGTGACTGCGGCGGTGATGGACTCGATGAGGATGGCGGCGGTGGGCGTCGTGGTCCGGACGGTGACGAGCGCGTCGGCCAAGCGGTCCTCGCCGAAGAATTCGCCGTCGGCGGAACGAGCCTCGGTAATGCCGTCGGTGACCAGGACCAGGCTGTCGCCGGGGTGCAGGTTGATGCCGCACGGGCAGAAGCCGGGGTCGGGACGGATGCCCAACAGCAGGCCCGGTTGGGCGAGTTCTTCGAGCGTGCCGTCGGCGCGCCGCACGAGGGGCGGTACGTGGCCTGCTCGAATCAGGTTGAGCGCGAGGTGGGACGCGGCATGCCGCAGCTCGCCGTAAGCGAGCGAAACGAACTGGTCCTCATCGGCGGCGCTTGCCGTCAACGCGTCGTTGATGGCGGCGACCACCGCCGCCGGGTCGTTCAGCAGGCGGGCGGCGGCGCGTGCGGTGTGGCGGACCATTCCGGTGGTGGTGGCTGCCAGCGCGCCGCGTCCGGACACATCGCCGATCATGAACGCCCAGCGGTCGGCGGACAGCGGGAATACGTCGTAGAAGTCGCCGCCGACGTCCAGTCCTTCACCGGCCGGATGGTACGAGGCGGCCAAGGTGGCGCCGGGAATCCTGGGCAACTCGGGAGGCAGCAGACCTGCCTGCAGATCGTGGGCCAGCCGGACGCGGTCGGTGAATTGGTGGGCGTTGTCGGCACTCGAAGCGGCCCGGCGGGCGAGCTCCTGGGCCAGGGCGATCGTGTGGCCGTCCAGGGGCAGGTCGGTGGCCAGGAGAGTCAGCGCGCCGAAGGTGCGGCCCCGGGTGGCCAGCGGCATGCACACGGAGCCCGTGACGCCGAGCTGCGCGCAGGGGCTGCCCGTGCGGGCGGTCTCGGTGGTGCCGGAGGCCAGCGCCCGGGCCACGGCGGCGTCCACCTCGTCGCGCAGTGCGGGGGAGGAGAGGAGCTGTTCCCCCTCCCGGGTCGAGGCGGCGATGGCGATGCGGTGGGTCTGGCCGCGCTCGACCACGTGGACGGCACACAGCGGCGCGAGGGTCGGAACGGTCAGCCTGGCCATGCGCTGCAGGCTGTCGGAATAGTGTGTCTCGCTCGTGATGGCGGTGCTGGCTTCCAACAGGAAGGCCAGATCCTCACGGGCTGCCTTCTCGCGCTCCTGGGCGGCGTGCCTCGCCTCCACCGCGGAGTGGCGTTCGATGGCCAGCGCGACTATGCGGGCGAACGCGGCGCTGAGTGCCACATCCTTGTCCTCGGGAGCCTTGGGGGTGCGGTGGTACATCGCGAAGGTGCCCAGCAGCCGGCCGTCCGCGTTCTGGATCGGCGTGGACCAGCATGCCGCGACCCCGGCCCGCAGCGCTAGGTCGCGGTAGTCCTTCCACAGGGGATCGGTGGCGATGTCCGTGACGATTACCGGTTCGAGCCGGAAGGCGGCCGTGCCGCACGAGCCGACGCCTTCGCCGATGGGTGTCCCATCGATCGCCTCGTTGTAGAAGTCGGGCAGGTGCGGGGCGGTGCCGTGCCGCAGGCGTTGTCCGTCGGGATCGATGAGCAGTACCGAGACGATCATGTCCGGGGAGAGCTCCTCGATCGCTGTGGCCATGCCGGTGAGGGTCTCGTCGAGGGGGGCGTCGCGTGCGATCTGCTCCAGCAGCACGCGCTGCTCGGCGGCCAGGAGATGTGCGTCGTGGTACGCGGTGGTCTCGACCGCGATCACCACGACCCCGTCGATCCGGCCGACCGCGTCTCGGCGGGGCTCGTAGGTGAAGTCGAAGAACCCCTCCCGCTGCCTGCCCGGCCCGCCCAGCAGGAGCCGCCCGTCCCGGGACCGGTACGCGACGCCGGTGCGGTAGACGGCATCGAGCCGGTCGAGGACGCCCTGCGGAACCAATTCCGGAATAACGTCTCCGACCGGCTCGCCGACGTGCCCGCGGTCGCACCCGACGGTCTCGAAGAATGCCGAGTTCGCCGCCTCCAGCAGGTGTCTCGGGCCACTGAGCGCAGCGAAGATCACTGGGGCCTGCCCAAACAGGTCTGCGTACTCCTCGCTCCGCCGGTCGACGGAGGCGGAGTGGGCCTTGGACGAACTGTGGGGATCGAAATATAGGGACATGACAGGCCGCCCTCTCCTGTCTCCTCCGTCCACTGACGGCGCTCTGGCCCCTCCACTCTGACACATGTCTCCGCTGTTTCCAGGCCGTAGCCGGGCCGGTCACAGCGGTGCACCATGGGCCTGGCTGGAGGACCACTCGCGCATCCACCACGGCTTCATGGCCGGTGGCGCCTACCGGCTCAACCTCCAGGAAGGCTGGTGGCGCATGGGGAGCCGAGCCCGTCGTTCACCGGAAGAGGCCCAGCCGGCTCCCTACCGCAGATTCGCCGATCACGGATGGTGCAACATCGGCGGGTGGGTGCGGAGTTGGGTGGCACCAGTCTCCGGGCGCCCTTATCCGGGCGGTCCTGCATGTCCGCGACGGCGAGGGCGAGCGCAGACGTCACCGTGGCTCCTCGATGGGCGCCTGGCCAACAGCCTGGAGCAAGGAACGACGGGGGAAATTCGGTGGTGCCGCAGTATGTGCCCCGCTAGGGTGAGGCCTGCTCCTCGCGGTGGCCATCGGCTGCCGCGGTCAGTCGTGTGGGGAACGGGAGGTGTGACCGATGGCTGTCTCTGTGATGGGCGCTGCCCGCAACCAGACGTTCGTTCACTCCACCTCCGCGGTGTCCGGCTGACCACTTCCCTCTGTTCGCGCTTGTGAGCGCGACGCCGGGGCCGCCCTTGTGAAGGGTTTCCCTTGAATTTCTCTGTTTCCTCGGTTCCGTCGCACCCTCTCGCCCCGTACGGCTGGGACGAGGGCTGGGACGCCGAGTTCGCTCCCTACGCCGAGCAGGGGCTCCTGCCCGGTCGTGTCGTACGGGTCGACCGTGGTCTGTGCGATGTCGTCACTCCGGCAGGCGTCATCCGTGCCGATACCGAGTTCGTTGTGCCCCGTGACCCGATGAAGGTCGTGTGTACGGGTGACTGGGTCGCCGTCGATCCCGAAGGTGACGATCCGCGGTATGTGAGGACGTTGCTGCCTCGGCGCACGGCCTTCGTGCGGTCGACCTCGTCGAAGCGTTCCGAGGGCCAGGTGCTGGCCACTAACATCGATTACGTCGTCATCTGTGTGTCCCTCGCGGTCGAACTGGACCTCGGGCGGATCGAGCGGTTCCTCGCACTTGCGATGTCCAGCTCTAGTGGTGATGCACTGCTGCATAAGTCGGCACTCTCCTGGGAGTCCGGCGCACAACCCGTGGTCGTCCTCACCAAGGCCGACCTCGTGCCGGACGCGGTGACGCTGGGGTATCTCGTCCAGGACGTCGAGACGACGGCCCCGGGTGTGCCGGTGCTGACGGTCAGCTCCACGACGGGTGCGGGACTCGATGTCCTGGAGGCCGTCCTCGCCGGCGGTACCTCGGTCCTCCTCGGACAGTCCGGAGCGGGGAAGTCGACCCTCGCGAACGCGCTGCTCGGCGAGGACGTCATGGAGGTGCAGGCCACGCGGGACATGGACGGCAAGGGCCGGCACACCACGACGACCCGCAATCTCCTCGCCCTGCCGGGCGGGGGCGTCCTCATCGACACCCCGGGACTGCGGGGCGTCGGTCTCTGGGACGCCGAGACCGGTGTCGGGCAGGTCTTCGCCGAGATCGAGGAACTGGCCGCGCAATGTCGCTTCCACGACTGTGCGCATGCCGCCGAGCCCGGCTGCGCCGTGCTCGCCGCCGTGGACTCCGGTGAACTTCCCGAACGCCGTCTCGACAGCTATCGCAAGCTGCTGCGCGAGAACCAGCGGATCGTCGCCAAGACGGACGCGCGGCTGCGGGCGGAGATCCGACGGGACTGGAAGCGGAAGGGGGCGGAGGGGCGGGCCGCCATGGAGGCCAAGCGGGGACGCCTGCAGTAGGCCTGGGCTGGGGCGGGTTTGGTTCGCCCCCTCCGCCCCTGCCCGTCCCGACCCTGGGGCTCCGCCCCAGACCCCGTTCGCGCAGTTCCCCGCGCCCCTGAAAAGGGGCGCGGGGAACTGCGCAGTCTTTTGGCGGGGGTCTGGGGCCGCAGCCCCCAGGTACGGGAATGGGCAGGGGCGGGGGCGAGAAAACCCAACTCCATGTCCGATTTCCGCCAGCCGTGGCGACCGTCGGCCCGCACACTGGAAGGGTGATCGGCGAAGAGGCCAGGTATGAGGACACCAGGTACGAGGCGGTGCGGAGTCGGGATGCCCGGTTCGACGGGGAGTTCTTCTTCGCTGTCGAGACGACGGGGATCTATTGCCGGCCCAGCTGCCCCGCGGTGACGCCCAAGCGGCAGAACGTGCGGTTCTACGCGACGGCCGCCGCGGCCCAGAGTTCGGGGTTCCGGGCGTGCCGCAGGTGCCGGCCGGACGCCGTGCCGGGGTCCGCGGAGTGGAACGTACGGGCCGACGTGGTAGGCCGTGCCATGCGCCTGATCGGCGACGGGGTGGTCGACCGCGAGGGCGTCGGAGGCCTCGCGGTGCGCCTCGGGTACAGCGCCCGCCAGGTGCAGCGGCAGCTCACCGCGGAGGTCGGCGCGGGCCCCGTCGCACTGGCCCGCGCCCAGCGCGCCCACACCGCGCGGGTACTGCTCCAGACCACCGACCTCCCGATCACGCAGATCGCGTTCGCGGCCGGGTTCGCGAGCGTGCGCCAGTTCAACGACACGATCCGCGCGGTGTACGCCTCGACGCCGAGCGAGCTGCGTGCCGCCGCCCCGCGCACCGCCTCCGCCGCCCGGCGCGCGGCCACACCCACCGCCGGGATCCCCGTCCGCCTCGCCCATCGGGGGCCCTATCAGTCCACCGCCGTCTTCGACCTCCTCGCCGGCGAGGCGATCGCCGGGATCGAGGACGTCAGCGGCACCCGCGGCCGCCGCACGTACCGCCGCACACTCCGGCTCCCGTACGGCACGGGCATCGTCGCGGTCGACGAGCGGCCGGGCGGGAACCACGGCCGCCGCGCTTCCGGCGACGGCGCCCACCCCGGCGGCTGGCTCGACGCCTGTCTCCAGCTCACCGATCTCCGTGATCTCACCACCGCCGTCCAGCGGCTGCGCAGGCTGTTCGACCTCGACGCCGATCCGTACGCCGTCGACGCGCGGCTGGGAGCCGACGCGCGGCTCGGACCGCTGGTCGCCGCGCACCCGGGCCTGCGTTCGCCGGGCGCCGCCGACCCCGACGAGCTGGCGGTGCGCGCGCTGGTGGGGAAGGCGGAGGCCGAGCGGTTGGTCGGGCGGTACGGGAAGGTGCTGGACGCTCCGTGCGGCACGCTCACCCATGTGTTCCCGGAACCGGCCGTCCTCGCGGAGGCCGAGCCGGACGGCACCCTCGGTGCCCTGACCGCCGCTCTCGCCGACGGCACCCTGCGGCTGGACGCGGGCGCCGACCGCGACGACGCGCGGGAGGCGCTGCTCGCGCTGCCGGGTCTGGACGAACAGACCGTCGCCGTCATCCGTACGCGCGCCCTCGGTGACCCCGACGTGGCCCCGCCCGACGAGGACGTTCCGGACACCTGGCGTCCTTGGCGTTCCTACGCCGTGCAACACCTCAGGGTCGAGACCGAGTTGGGCGCGGACAGCCTGAACTAGTGCCGCGGCAGGCAACGTTTGCCCCGTCGCGACGCCACTAGTCCTGCGGCGACGGCAGCAGACGTGGCGCCAGCCGCTCCTCGACCGCCGAGTCCCCCTCGCGCCTGACCACGTACGCGCCCTTGCCCGGTATCTCCGTGACCGCCTCGACGAGTTCGGTGCCCCGGTACACCAGTCCCACGCCGTCGTCCGTGCAGTGGGTGACGGGCAGTGTGCCGTCGGCGACCAGCCGGTGGACCAGCGGGCGGCGGCCCTGGTCGCTGTCGTAGTGGACGCCGTTGCCGTACGGCAGGAACCCGAGCCCGTTGGTGAGCGGGCGCAGTTCGGGCCCGAAGGAGTCCGTGGTGCCGCCCCGGAACCAGCAGATCGAACCGGCGCTCACCCCGCTGAGCACGACCCCGGCTTCCCAAGCGCGCCGGAAGATCGCGTCGAGTCCGTGGACGCGCCACACCGCGAGCAGGTTCGCCGCCGAACCGCCCATGACCCACACGACGTCCTGTTCGAGCACCGATCCCTCGATGTCCTTGAGGTTCGGCATGGGGAAGAGGTGGAGGGGGGTCAGGTCGAAGCCCGCCACACGGGCCGCCTCGCCCATGCGGCTGGAGAAGTGCTCGGCGTCGCCGATCGCCGTCCCGACGTACATGACGCGCGGGCGGCGCCCCTGGACCCCCGCCAGGTCCACGGCATGGTGGACGAGGGCGTCGAAGGTGACCCTGGTGCGGTCTCCGACGCGGTGACCACCCGAAGTGGCAAGGATGGTGGGTTCCGTGGCGGTCATGGCTCGCGACCCTACCAAGACCGCGGCGTCATGTGATCTTCAACGGCACTGATCGTCCCGACCTCCAACGGGTCTCATCCGCCGAGTCCTGCAACGGGTCTCACCCGCCGAGACCTCCAACCGGCCTGACCTGCCTGGACGTCCAGCGCGCCTGATCCGCCCCGATCCTCAAGGGACCTGGTGCTCCGCGATCTTCAACAGGGCCGGCCTGTGGCACATCTTCAACCGGCCAGGATCGTGGCACATCTTCAAGACCCTCATCCACAAGGCCGCTCAGTCTTCCAGCCCCCAGCTGTGGATCCGCTTCGGGTGGATGCGGATCAGCTCCTCGCTGAAGTGCGGACCCAACTCATGTGGACCGGTGACGAGTTCGGCTTCTCCTCGGATGTCGACGCCTCTGACCTTCCACGGCGAGAAGCTGACGATGTCGTCGACGACGAGGGCGACCTTCGGGTTCTTCTGCAGGTTGCGCCACTTCTTCGTGGTGCCCATCGAGTAGCCGCCGATCAGGATCGTCCCGTCCTCCTGCGGGAAGAAGCCGACGGGGTTCGCCTGCGGCTGCCCATGGGGGTCGACGGTGGCCAGCCGTCCCAGCCGCTGCGTTGTCAGGTACGTGCGTTCGGCCTCGCTGAATGCGGTCATGACGGCAGCCAAACACTCCCGCGCCGCGAACGCATCGGATGCAGGTCCTAGGTCCAGGGGAGTACGGGGACGTCGTACGGGTGCGTCCATTGGGGTGACAGTGAGTTGAGGGTGGCGACGGCCAGGGAAACCATGCCCCCATGACTCGTGCGATCAAGGACCGGCACCTCCTGGCCGCCCTGGTGACCTCCCTGGTTCTCACCCCGCCGACCGCGCTCGCCGAGTCCGTGCCCGGCCGGGCCGCCTCCACGCCGAGCCAGACCTGGACCGGCACCTGGGAAGCCGCCGCCTCCGGCACCGCCCGCGCGCTGCCCGGCGCCTCGATCCGCAACGTGGTGCACACCAGCGTCGGCGGCCACGCCGCCCGCGTCCGCCTCTCCAACCGCCTCGGCAGGCTCCCGCTGCAACTCGACGCCGTGACCCTGGCGTTGCAGCGGCGGGGCGCGCCCGGAAGCCCGTGGGCCGTCCCTGGTTCGATACGTACGGTCACTTTCGCCGGCGCACGATCGGTGACGATCCGGGTGGGCAGAGACCTGGTCAGTGACCCCGTCGCTCTCCAGGTCCCTGCCGACGCCAACCTCCTGATCTCGCTCCACACCCCCGCCGACTCGGGCCCGGCGACCTATCACCGCTCCGCCCTCCAGGCCAACTTCCTCGCCCGCAAGGGCAACCGCACCGCCGAGGAGAGCGGCGCCGCGTACACCGCCACCCTGAGGAACTGGTACTACGTGACCGGTGTCGACGTGCTCGGCTCGGCCGTGGTGGGCAGCGTGGTCACGCTCGGAGACTCCATCACCGACGGCACCGGCTCGACGTTCAGCGCCAACCACCGCTGGCCCGACCGGCTCGCCGACCGTCTGCGCGCCCTCCCGCCGTACCGTCGCCTCGGCGTCCTGAACGCCGGGATCGCCGGGAACCGCGTCCTGCTCGACGGCCGCGGCCCCAGGGCCCTGTCACGCCTGGACGCCGATGTGTTCTCCCGCGCCGGCGTACGCGCGATGATCGTGATGGAGGGCATCAACGACATCAAGGGCACCCCCGAGCAGACGGACCCCGGAGCCATCGAGGATGCGTACCGGCGCATCGTGCGCCGCGCACACGCCCGCGGCATCCGCGTCATCGGCGCCACGCTCACCCCGTACGGGGGTCACGCCGCGTACACCGCGGCCCGTGAGGCGGTACGGCAGTCGGTGAACGCCGTCATCCGCACACGCGGTCTCTTCGACGCGGTCGCGGACTTCGACGCCACCGTCCGCGACCCGTCCCACCCGCACCGCATCCTCCCCGCCTACGACCCCGGCGACCACCTCCACTTCAACGACGCGGGCATGAAGGCGATGGCCGACAGGATCGACCTGACTACCCTCGCCCCCTAGACGAGTCATTCCGAATGCTGACGGTGTGTCCGGCAACGCAGACAGGGCGTCCAAGATCGT
>NZ_BMMM01000032.1:32935-94567 GCF_014645835.1 Streptomyces albiflavescens | reverse complement strand
CAGCCGACCAGATCATCGACCGGATCTGCCGCTACTGCGACAGGACCTCCGGACCAAATCACTAGGTGTATTGACCCGCAGCGTTGTTCACGCGGGTGATCGGTGGCTGGCCGCCGAGTGCGGTGTGGCAGCGGTGGTGGTTGTAGGTGTGCAGGAAGTCTGCCAGGGCTGCGGTCCGCTCGTCGTTGCTGGTGTAGGGCCGTAGGTAGGCCCACTCGTCGAGCAGGGTGCGGTTGAAGCGTTCGACTTTGCCGTTGGTCTGGGGTCGGTAGGCGCGGGTCAGCTTGCCGGTAGCGCCGATTTCGGCGAGGGCTCGCTTCCAGGCCAGGCCCTTGCGGTAGGCCCAGGCATTGTCGGTGAGCACACGCTCGATGCGGGTGATGCCGTGCGCCTGGAAGAACGCGGCCGCGCGGGTGAGGAAGCCCGCGCAGGTGGCAACCTTCTCATCGTCGTGGATCTTGCTGTGGGCAAGGCGGGTGTGGTCGTCGACGGCGGAATGGATGTAGTCGAATCCCATCCTGCCGCGGGTGGCCCGGCCTGGCGGCCCAGTGTCTTGTGCCCGCCGCCGTCGGGGATGCGGCCGAGTTTCTTGACGTCGATGTGGACCAGCTCGCCCGGTTGTGCGCGTTCGTAGCGGCGGATGACCTCTCCGGTCGGCCGGTCCATGAACGCCAGCCGGTTCAGGCCGTGCCGGACCAGGATGCGGTGCACGGTCGAGGCCGGCAGGCCCAGGATCGGGCCCAGGCGGGCAGGGCCGAGTCTGCGGTCCTGGCGCAGTCGGCACACCCGGGCCTCCACCACGGCCGCCGTGCGGTGTGGAGTCGTTCGGGGCCGGCTGGAGCGGTCGTGCAGCCCCGGCTCGCCCTCTGCCCGCCATCGGCGGATCCACTTGTGGGCCGTGGGGCGCGAGATGCCCATTTCCCCCCCAGAACTTGTTGGTCTGGCTGGGGCGTCTTGCTTTCTCTTGCCACACAGCCAGACCAACTACTGGCCACTTGCGTGACCAGCCTCATCTTTTTACTTGTCGTTGCCGTTGCCGTTGTTGTTGCCGTTGCCGTTGCCGTTGCCGTTGCCGTTGTTGTTGTTGCCGTTGTTGTTGTTCGTATTGACGAACTTCACGACCGTCTTCTTTTCGATCTTCTTCGAGATCACTTGCCCCTTTCCGTTCTTTTTGACCGTGATGGTCGTCGTGGTGGTGGTAATTTTGACCCTGCCATCGTCGAGGACCTTGCTACTGACGCTCTTGGTAGTTGTAATACTGATGGTGACCTTGTTCTTGTCCTTGCCTATCGGCAGGTGCTGCTGGTTACTGGCTTCGACCGTGGCTACGGCTCCCGCGTGCGGGGCCGCCGGGGCGGCGAACGCACTGGACGGCAGGAGTGCGCCACCTGCAGCCAGGGCGGCCGAGGCAGCCAGCATCGCAAGACGCTGCTTTCGAGAAGCGCGGGTCATGGTTTTCTCCTCATATTGGAAACGGGTTATCTAGCGGCCCTATTAGTTCAGGCCTTTCGATATCGGGACCCTGTCCCGGTGATCGCATTGCCAGGAATATTCCGGGCCGATGCCGTTGAGCTAGCTGGTCTGCTTAGCCCTGCCTCAATTACGCCCAAGTACACGGGACACGTCATGTTCCTGATACTCGGGGCTTGACGGATGATGGCTGCCCCGCAAGGACTGGAAGCCCTGACCTCAAATGCCCCGGATGCGGCGGGCGGCGAGGACTTGGACGATGAGGGTGAGGCGCACGACCTGCATGCGCCGGAGATCCGGGTCCTGGGCCCGGTCGAGGTGACCGGCGTGTCCAGCACCGGACACGGCCCGCGCAGTGCCCAGCTCGCGGCCTTGCTCTAACTTCCCCCGGTCGCAGCGCCGACGTCCTGTGCGCCGACATGGACCCGGTCAGCCCTTGGTCAGTGACGACCCTCAACGCCCGGCTGCAGGGCCCGCGTCGATCTCTCGGCAACGATCCGGGCGGCCATCCCTACGTGCCGCGCCGCAGCGCCGGCGACGACCCCTACCGCCTCTCCCCCGCCGTGCGCTGCGACGAGCCCTACTAGCAGGAGATGATCACCCGGATCATCGACATCGCTCACACCGTGGCCACTTACCGCCCCCCGGCCGGTCCCCACCACGACCTCACAGCCGCCCGGCAGGCCGTCGCGACCGGTCTCGACGTCGACGAGAGCGCCGAGTTGTTGTACCGGGACTGGATGCGGGTCGAGTACGCGGCCGGGAACCGCTCCGGGCTGCACACCGCCATCACCCGAGTTCAGCAAGTCAACAGGGCTTTGGACTGCTCCCTTGAGTTGGAGACCGAGCAGCTCATCAACGATCTACTGAACGCCTCCCACGATCGGCGGGCCCTGTGACCGCACCGCACTCACCCACCCCATCCTGGAGGACTCCCCCGCAATGCCCCGCCCCATCACACCACTCCGCGCCCTGACGGCCGCCGCCGTTCTGCTGCTTGCCGCGGGCTGTTCCAACGACAACGTGGCCACGACCGGTTCCCAGGACAAGGACCACCCGGCCGCCACGGGCACGGCTTCCGGGCCGGCTGCCCGGGCCAAGGCCTACGATCCGCCCACCGCGTTCCAGACGGCTGGCAAACCGCTCCCCGAGGCGGCCACCAAAGCCAGGATGACTGCGGGCGGAGTGATGCTCGAGGCTCTGCCGCTCACCCTGTACAGGTCCACCGTGTATATCGGCGCCGCAGACGGTGTGACCGTCGTTGACGGCAAGAGCGGGCTGTCCGATGCGATCCACCCGCAGGGAAAACTCCAGGACACCAGCGAATTCAACCGCCCCAAGGCCTTCGCCCCCGTCCTGGCCGACGCCGGTGACAAGGACCAGGTGCTCGCACCGTTCGCCATCACCGTTCCCGGAACCGGCACACAGCCCAGCCGCGCCAAGATCGAATTGAATGCCATCGACACCGCCACCAACAAGGTCACCTGGCGCAGCAACATCGATCTGCCCGACTGGGCGGATGAGAGCCGTGCGGTGGCCGTCCGAGTGGTGGGTGTCGTGGGGAACACCGCCGTGATCAGTGCGTCCAGCCAAGACAACGGCGTCATCTACGCGTTCGATCTGGACAAGCGGGCAATGGGCTGGGAGGCCGACCACGTCGCGGACGCCGTAATTGCAGGTGATCAGGTGCTGGCCGTCCAGATCCGTGATCTGGTGAGGCAGCGTCTCGCCGGGTTCCCGATGAGCGGCAACGGCAAGCCAGCCTGGACGAAGCGGGACACGTCCGACCTGTCGTTGGCCAGCGCGGGCCCCGATCTGGCCGTGGTCTCGGGCACCGACTATGACTCCGGCGACGCGCTCGTCGGCTTCTACCGGGGCGACGGTTCCAGCGCCGGCAGCATCGACGGCGACACATTCGGCCTTCAGTGCCTCTATGACGGCCGCTCGGTGACGGTGTGCCACACCACGATGAGCGACGGCCGGGTCTTCGCGGTGGACTCGAAGACCGGAAAGCTTCTGTGGCAGCTCCCAGAGAAGGGATCCGACCGCCTGGTGCCGACCGTGACATCTGCCTGGCACGGCATCGTGTACGGCGAGACGAGCAATGGGCCTCTCCTGCTTGATGCCCGGACCGGCGCCGACCGTGCGGACAAGCCTGGCATCGCCCCGGTCGCCGTCAACGAATTCATAGGGCTGGCGCTCGACGACAACGACATCCTCAACGCCCACTCGGCCAGCGGCTGAAGCCCAGCCCGCTCACGTTTTGAACCTCGCAGTCGCAGGTCTTCGCCTGCGTGACGTCCCCAGCTGACCGACCAATCCCCGCTTCTAGGCCGGGCGCTACCTGCAGACTGCTGACCGAGCTAGCGCTTGACTCGATTGCGGATGGCGAGAACAGCCAAGCCCAGCAGGACGGGTTCGGTGAGGCGGGAGGCCATCTCGGTGTAGGTGCCGGCCGTGGTGAGGTCCTGGCCGGAGGAACGGAAGATGACCGAGTTGACCACCACCCGCAGTCCCTTCTCGAATCGGGCCGTTGATATCCGCTCGTGGAGCGAGCCGCCCGGGTTGACCGGGTCGGGGGTGTCGGTGGTGAGCCGGATGCTATGACCGTGTATGTCACCCGTGGAGACAGGTTGCGGGGTCTGAGAGGGCAGTCCCCACAGCATCATCCCGAGCAGGGTGGCGGTCATGGCCAGCAGCAGCCACACCAGCGCGCGGGTGGCGCGGAGACCGTACCCGGACAGTGCCCAGTACCCGGCGAGCAGGCTCCGCTCGGCTCGCGGCGTACGGGGGTTGTGCCGACGCATCTCCATTTCCCCGTAGTAGAAGTCCGCCGCGCCGGGTTCATTCTTGCTGTCCTCGAAGGATTTGCGCAGTGCCCGGTACATCGGTGCCAACTGCGCCGGCCCGGTACCCCGTCCTCCGGGCCACTCTCGCCAGCCCGATACCGCCCGGGGTCGCCTGGCGCGCCATCCTTGCTCCTCGGCGAGTGTGGAGCGCTGGCTGAACCGCACCGGCCGCCAGCGTCGCCAGTGGATGCCGGGTGGGGTCACAGCGAAGGGACAGTCTCCCTCCAGCCGGAGTTGGTCGAGGTGCACGGCGCCGGTGAACTCGCAGCTGGACAGGTCGACGTCGGACAGGACGAGGTGGGCGGCGTCCACTCCGTGCAGATCAATGATCTGGGCCGTGTCGCGGCGCCAGGGCGCTGGGCGGGTGATTGCTGTCTCGTCCAGCCGTATGCCCTGATCGTCCGTGAAGGGTCTCGCGGAGGCGACGGTGACAGGGGTATCGAAGACAGAGCGGGTCAGGTCGACCCTCGTGTAGCGGAGGCGGAGTTCAGCGGTCGCTGACCAGCGTGTATGCCAGCATTCCAGACGAACGGCGGCGATGGCGATGGTCACGGGGCTTGCGAACGAGGCCTCCGACAAGGTGACCTCGTTCGCGCATACGAACGGGCCCAGGAGGAGGGTGCTTTCGAAGTGTGCCCTCTTGAAGGTGACGTTGCCGTTGAAGGCCGTTTTCTGGAACCGGGCTTCGCGTTTGAAGGTCGCCGACTGGAATACGGCTTCGCCTTCGAACACCGCGGACGCGAACCCGGCGTCGCCTTCGAACACCGCCGACGCGAACGCGGCGTTCTTGCCGAAGGTCGCCGATCCGAAGGACGCTGAGTGTTGGAAGGTTGCCGATTCGAACCAGGCGTTTCCTTCGAAGGTCGCGGATCCGAACCTGGCCGCGTGCTGGAAGGTGGCCGACCGGAATCCGGCGCTGTCCTTGAAGATCGCCGATGGGAAGGCAGCCTCGCCCTCGAAGGTCGCCGAGTCGAGTGCGACGTCGCGCTCGAAGGTGGCCGATCGGAATCCGGCATTCTTCTCGAACGTCGCCGTCCTGAACCACGCGGCGCGCTTAAAGGTCGCCAACCCGAACGCCGCGTCGTCCTTGAAGAATGCGGCAGCGAACTCGGTGTCGCCTTCGAAGGTCGCCAGCTCGAACGTGGCTTTGCGTTCGAAGGTCGCCGACCGGAATCCGGCGGCTTTCTGGAACGTCACCGCCGCGAACCCAACGGTGTCCTCGAAGGTTGCCGACCCGAACCGGGCGTCCCCTTCGAAGGTTGCCGACCCGAAGCCGACGTGGCCCTGGAACCTCGCAGACTCGAAGGCCGCCTCGCCAAAGCGTGCGTCACCGGAGGTTGGGTCGCACAGAGCGTTGAGGAGTTGTGCCAGGAGCGGTTGGTCCAGCGATGTGCCGCGGTGGTCCACTGCGCTGCCGGCAGTGAGAGAGGCAAAATAGGCGTCGCGCTGTTGATCGGTGATGTGCCGCAGGCACTCACTGTGGGGGGCAACGGACCGGCCAGTGCAGCCGTATGGGGCGCCCGCTACAGCCTGTCTGCAGAACGGCCAGTCGGGCTCACGCGTCGTCATCGTCACGCAGAGATGGACACCCGGTCAGGCACTCCTGGTTGCTGCTGCTCATGCTCGACAGGCGATCTGGTGCTGAGGGGGCCCGCCATTCCCGGGTTCTGATTGTCATCTGCGGCGGCCTGCACGGCTCACACTGTCGGTTGAGGCGCTACGAGATGGGGTGCACGTCGCGGGTTACGTATGCGAGGAGTTCACCGATCGCCGCCTGATTGGACGCGGGCCGACGGGTCTGCCACTCGCGCAGGGTCTCCCGGACAGTCCTCGCAATGGTCTGGGCATGCTGCACAAGGTCGTCGTCCAGGGGTGCCACTCCCCCGTCCTGGCTGCGGCCGGTGATGACGGCAGGGCCGTGCAGGGGATACAGGGGCATGCCGCGCCAGGCACTCGCCAGGGCCCAGGCGACGAGGTTGTCCTTCAGCCCGATCGCCCGGCCTTCGCCATGTAGGTGAAGCAGGGCGCGGGGGTGGTAGCGGCCGATGTCGACAGATCCTGGCCCGCCGACCAGATCACGGATGCGCGCGTGTTGCGCAACGCCGGCGGGGAGGTCGATGTCGGTGACGCTCATGTTCGGGTCAATGCGCAGTGCGCGCATGGTTGTGCCTCCATGGCGAATGGACTGTCGGGGCAGCGCCGTCCAGAGGATGACCGAACAGTTCCCTTCAAGGAGCGTGCCTCGGCCCCATTGCGCACTCGCACCCCTCGGGTTCGTCGGCTGCCGCTCCAGTTGTGCAGTCGCTGAGACAGTCAGGCGCACTCCATCGAGTAGTGACCTGGTCAGGGCATCATTGCGCAACTTTTGAGGCAGTCGGCAACCCCCCTCCGGACGTTCAGTTCGGCGCTTCGGAGAGGCGGGCGTGCTGCGCAATGGCTTGCCAGCGGCGCTCGAATTCTTCGATGTCGTTCTCGATCATGGCTGCCGTCACCGGCGCTCTGCGAACAGAGATTCCCCGGAGTGCGCACTCGCCTGCGACGTCCTGCGCAGTGGGCTGCTCAGTGCGCGCACGCAGATCGGCCCAGACGGTGTAGATGCGGAAGCCAGGGAGGTATCTGCGCAGTGTGCTCGGGCTGACGGCCTGTCCTCCGCGGCCGAGGACGCCGTGGTCGGCGAGGTAGGTGGAGAGTTCCTTGTCTTTGGGTTCCTGGCCGTGCTGGTCCTGGTAGGCAGTCCAGGCGAGGAAGTAGCGGTCGACTGTGGTGAGCCCACTCCCCTCCCCTGCAGGCTCGGGGCTGGGGTCCTGCTCGTGCTGGTCGGCTGAGGCGCGTACTTCTGGCCCGCGTTTCGTCTCGCTGGCTGCGACTGTTGTGGTCGCGGTGCTGTGGCCCTGGGGGCTGGGCTGCCTGGGAATCGAGGTGTCGGCCGTGCTCTGGCCGTTGGGTGCGGCCGTCGGCTCGTTCGTCTCAGCTTGAGTGTCTGTCTCGCCGAACTCGCGCTGCCAGAAGCCGGTGACGAGGGACTGGATGTCTTCGCCGACGAGCGGCTGGCCGGCGGCTGTGGTGACCCCGTCACGTTCGAAGACGTAGCGGGCGAGGGCGTCCGCGTCGGGGTAGTGGCCGTACGCCTGGGCGAAGTCGACCCAGGCGCTGTAGAAGAACGCGTCCCAGTCCGTATCGTCGCTGCCCTCCTCGGCAGACTCCGCGGGCGCGTCGGACTGGGTGGATGCGTAGTGCTGCTGGAGGCTGGCCAGGATCGGGAGGAGTTGCTCGTCGGAAAGCGGTCCGCCCGCCGCCGTGGTCACCGCGTACTGGTCCCGGAGGAACAGGCCGAACTGCTGCGGCGTGGGCGCTACCTGGAACTGGGCGATCCAGATTTCGTAGGCCTGCGCGAAGAGCCCGTTCTGGTCGGTTTGATGGTGCGACTGGGGGTGGCTGAACGTCGAGCCGGTGAGTTCACCCGGGGCTGGCTGGCCGGCGAGGGCCGAAGGAAGCTCAGGCCTTTCCGCGGTGCTGCCGAGTTCCTCGGCCTTCGGACGCTGGCCTACCGGGACTTGAGGTTCTCGAGTTGGGGCCGCGGCCTCCTTGATGCCGGCGGCCGCCAGGCCCGACAGGGCCGTCTCCGACAGGGGGACGCCGTAGCGGGCCAGCCGCAGTGGCATCAGGCTCTCCACTGGGGCCTTGCGGCGCCAGGCGCGGCCGAAGCGGGAGCGCAGGCGGGCCTGGTAGACGAGGCGTTCCTGTTCGAGCTTGATGACCTGTTCGTAGGAGCGCAGTTCCCACAGCTTCATGCGGCGCCACAGCAGGAACGTGGGGAGCGGGGAGAGCAGCCAGCGGGTGAGGCGGACGCCTTCCATGTGCTTGTCGGCGGTGATGTCGGCAATGCGGCCGATCGCGTGCCGGGCGGCTTCGACAGCGACGACGAAGAGGATCGGGATGACGGCGTGCATGCCGACGCCGAGCGGGTCGGGCCAGGCCGCTGCGCCGTTGAACGCGATCGTCGCCGCCGTCAGCAGCCAGGCCGTCTGACGCAGGAGGGGGAAGGGGATCCTGATCCAGGTCAGGAGCAGGTCCAGGGCGAGCAGGACGCAGATGCCGGCGTCGATGCCGATCGGAAAGACGTACGCGAAGTTCCCGAAGCCCTTCTTGACGGCAAGTTCGCGGACGGCGGCGTACGAGCCCGCGAAGCCGATACCGGCGATGACGACCGCACCGGCGACGACCACACCGATGAGAATCCGGTGTGTCCGAGTCAGCAGGATCCGGTTTCCCCGGGCCGGGCGGGGTATTTCGCCGCTCCCCGTACTCACGTCCCACTCCCCCATCTGAGCCTCACAACTGAGCAGATCTCACACTCCCACGATGCACCGTGGGTTGTGACTCTTCGGGTCCGCTTGTCGCCGATCGTCCGCGAAAAGTGATCACTTGCGTGCTTGATGCGCACCAATGTCAGCTGCGGGAAGCGGTTGAACCTGTCGTCTGGGTGCTGCAGGTCGGCCCAGGCTTTGCGGGCGAACGGCACGATGGGTGCGGCGAGTTGGCGTGCAGGTCTTTGTCCTCGAGGCCGCGCAGGCGTGGGACGTGGTGGCGGGTGATGGTGGGTTCGGCGGTGTGGCAGAAGTGGGCCGCGGTGCGCAAGGTGACGTTGGAGAGGGCCTTTTGGGAGAGGTCGCGTTCGCCGATGTGGCAGCTGACAGTGGGTGGGAAGCGGGAGCGCGCGTCCTGGGCGATGGCCCAGTTGTAGGCGAGGTAGCGGCCACGGCGCTGGGTGACGTGGGCGAGCCGGGCCAGGGTGGTGGTCTTGCCGGTGCCCGCGCTGGCCTGCAGGGCCAGGTGGTGCACGGCCCGGTCGAGGCGCTCTGCATCGGCGCTGTCGCGCTTGGCCGCCGCCGCGACCGCGAGATGTACGCGCTGCCTTCGGTACTCGGGGCCGACGCCGTGGCCGTGCTGCTCCAGCTCGGGCTGCTGGGCCCGATTAGCGCCGGCGCCGCCATGCTGGCCACCTTCGCGCTCCGACTGCTGGCCCTGCGCTACGGCTGGCGCGCTCTGCTCGCATGGAAGAGCGAGTCGCCTGCGGTCTCCCGGCCGGCCGGGCAACGGACCGGGGCCGGCTGAGGAGGACGGCGCACGCGAGCACCGCTGCGAGCAGGACGAGCCCGCCCAGCACCAGGAAGCTGACCTCGACCGCCCTGACGAAGGCGTGGTCTGCGGCGTCACGGACCCGGCTTCGCGAACTGCCCGGCAGCCGGGCGAGCAGGTCGCTGCGCTCCCGCTCCTGTGAGAGGGCATCGTCGAAGGCGCCTTGTTCCTCCGGGGTGAAGGGGGCGCCGGAGCCCTCCAGCAGGCTGTTCCGTTCCCCCCATTCGACGGTCGTGAACAGCGCGTTCATCAGCGCGAGGCCCAGCGTCGCGCCGATCTGCCGGCTCTGGACCGACAGACTCGCCCCGACACCCCGTGCGGATTCGGACACGGCGACCATGATGAGCGCGGTCGCCGAGGGGTAGATCAGGGGCGTCGCGAGGCCCAGGACCAGCAGCGCGGGGACGAGCAGGGCGCCGTGGCGGTGGGTCACACCGTAGGTGAGCCACAGCAGGCTCAGGCCCATCACCGCCAGGCCGGTGACGATCAGCCATCTGCCGTAGCCGCGGTCGGTCAGACGCCCGACGACCGGCGAGAGGGCGACGGTGCCCAGGCTGGTGACGAGGAGCAGCAGCCCCGTCCGCAGGGCCCCCAGGTCGAGCACATGCTGCAGATACAACGTCACATAGACGATCAGGCTGAGCGATGCGCACTGGGCCAGGGCCAGGGCAGCCAGGGGGACCATCGGGGCGACGCAGCGGCCTCAGGTCGAGCAGCGGGTCGGGGGCCCGGAGCTCCACCCGGACGAAGGCGGCGAGCAGGGCGAGGCCCGCGGCCAGCGGGAGCAGGGTGCGAAGCTCGGCGAAGCCCCAGTCCGACGACCGTTCGCAGGCGAAGACCACCAGGGTGAGCCCGCCGCCCATGAGGACGCAGCCCGCCACATCCATCGATGCCCCGGCGGGCCCGCGGGTCTCGTCAAGGTACCGGGAAGCCAGGACGACCACGAGGAGGGTGGCAGGTACGGTGGCGGCGAAGGCCCACCGCCGGCTCCCGAACTCCACCAGCAGGGCGATCGCGAGCGGCAACCCGATGCCGAAGAAGGTGGTGACGGCGGTCTGCACACCAATCGCCCAGCCACGCCTGTGCTCAGGCAGGACGGCCGTGAGATTCGCCAGGGCGAGCGGCACAGCCAACGCAACACCCAGGCCCTGTACGGCGCGGGCAGCCACCAGAAAGTATCCGTCCGGGGCTGTCGCGCACAGCGCCGAGCCCACCCCGAAGCAGAGCATGCCCAGCAGGAACACCCGGCGCCGCCCCAGCACATCGCCCATCCGGCCGCTCACCACGGCGACGGCGCACAGTGGCAGCAGCGCCGCGACGATCACCCAGTGCAGCGTTGAGCTGTCGATGCCGAAATCGCGCTGGATCGCCGGGAGAGCCACGACGACGCCGGTCAGGCTGGAGAAGAGCAGGGCACTCGCGCTCACTGTGGCGGCCATGGCCACGCGCTGGCGTGACGTCAATTCCCCGAGCTTGCCCATGTCGCACCCAGTGTCCCGAGTCCCGGGGCGACCTGCAGCCGGCGGCGGGCTGCCCGGGTGACACTCGACCGGTGTCCTGGTGGTCGAAGACGTCGAGCAGCTGCTGGAGGGCACCATGCCTGGCGGCGGTGACGACAGCCCCTACAACTGATCTACCACCGCATCGCAAGCGGACTCCACGGCGTTGACTCGTCGTGGGGTCCGTGCCCCATTCCGAAGTGAAAGTGAGCGCTGAGTACCAACATCCCGTCTCGACTTCGCCGACCTGTCCGCCATCGTCCGGCTCGGGGAAGTGCCATGCCCACACATCGAGCTACGGGACGCGCTTCAGTGCCTGCAGAAGTACGTTGCCCGACCGTTCCTGGGCAGTGAGCGGGAGCGAGCCCGTGCACTGGCACGCCCCGAACGGTCTTGGGCGTACTGGTCGTCCGCTTTCGCTTCCGGTTGGTGACGGCCGGGCCCCTCGCTCCACCTTTCGGCCGCGGCCGTCACCTCCTGCAGACCGTCGCGGACGCCCTGGTCGAAATCCTCAGCGCGCCCGCCGCCAGCACGACCACCGCGAGACCACCGACGCCCGTTTCACCGCGGTCACTGACACGAACCTGCTCCCCGCTGCACGAGATGGCGCACCGCGGGGCTGGCGGCCGTGAAGCCATTTCCATGTGATCCGAAAGAGACTCCCTAGCACCTACCCACCGCCGCACTTGCGCCAGCCCAGTGACTTGGCAGGCCCCCTGGTGCATGACGGGGCCTGCCTGAGCTGCTCGACAGGTGTTGCCGACAGGGTGTGGGAGATCAGTCCCAGTTGATGTCGGTCAGTTTTTCCAGCGGTGTTCGGTCGGCTACTGCTTCGGGCACGAGCAGCTGGTCGCCCTTGTGGAGGGTGGTGGGGAAGCGGATGTGGGCGCGGGCCTCGATCTCGTCGAGGGTGACCTGGAAGACGCGGAACTCGTCGAGGTCGAGGGTCTCGAGCTGGTCCAGGCTCTGCGTGAGCAAGAACGCCTTGGCTTTCAGTTCGCCTCGCTCGAGGAAGGCGATGACCTTGTAGAACTCGCGGGGGATCTTCACGCCCCGGAAGGCGTGGTCGTCGTCCTGGAAGACCGGTCCGCCGAAGACGCTGACTTTGAGGTCGTCGACGTCGACGTCGGCGAAGACAGCGTCCTCCAACTGGCCCCACAGGCCGTTCTTGGCGCTTTGGTTGAAGTCGTCCATCTGCGGGGTGATGTTGGTGTAGAAGAACGAGTCCGTGTTGGCCTTCTGGGCTTCTGGGAGGCTGCCCCACAGCAGGTCGGCGCGGCGTGCGATGTGGCCGCGGTCGAGCCGGTTGGCCTCATAGAGTTCGTTGCCCACCTGGGTGTTCGCGGGGAGTCGCGGGTCCTTGGTGAAGGGGATGCCGGAGCGGCTGAGCCGTTTGAGGGTGCCGCCGTCGATGTTCCAGCCCACCCAGAAGGGGAAGCGGCGCTTCTTGCTGAGTGTCAGGGAGAAGTGTGTGTAGGGGATGACCTCCGAGCCGTCCAGGCGCACGGCGTCGCCGCTGATCGTGGCGGTGAGCTGGGGGATGTCGATCTGCTTGCCGAGGAAGTCCGGGTTGTAGCCCTGCAGGGGCTGTACCTCTTCGGGGGAGGGCTGTTGCAGGCTGATCTCGAGTTTTTCGAAGACCGATCTCGACAGGCAGGCCAGCGCGTGTTCGTCAGGGTCGCCTGTGCTTTCCCCGCCGAAGTGAAGCCCGGCAATGACCTTGCCCGGCTTGCCGTTCTGCTTGAACAGCCACACCGCGCCGGAGTCGCCGCCGCTGCTGATCTCCCCGTCCGCGGCCGGGTGGTCGGCGTCGGGGCCGATCTCGAAGCAGCCGATGGTCTTCTCGCCGACATCACCCTCATAGTCGATCTTGGCCAGGGTGTGGATGCGGCGGACCACCCCGTGGGTAACACTTGTGGTGCGTCCGCTCTTGATCACCTTGTCGCCGAGATCCGGCTCGCCCAACTCTTGTGGCACCACACCGAGTTCGAAGATCGTCTGGTCGAACGTACGGCCCTCTTCGATGGTCGCCACCGCGCAGTCACCGGCCGGGCCGAGGTGGGACCGCTTCAGGACGCCGAGGTGGTTGCGGGAGATGCGATTGTCGTCGAACCGGCCGGGCTGGACGACCTCCTCACCCAGCCGGCCGTCCGGGCCCTGCAGCACATGCCAGTTGCTGAGCACATACGGGGTGCCGTCGGCCTTGTCGAACACGATGCAACCGATCGTGCCGGCCGTGACGGTCACGCCTCCGACGCTCGCTCCGGGGACGATCGGGTCCAGGCGGGTCTTGCGCTGCGGCTTCTCAACCTCAGCCACCATCCGGAAGTGCGCCGTATAGCTGCGCTCAATGACGTCAGTGGGCACCTCGACGCCGTCCACGGTGATGGTCTCCGGGATCCGGGTCGTGCCCAGCGCCTCCAGCGCCTCCGGCTCGGCCTTGCTCTTGACCGTGAACTGCAGCACGACCTGCTTGCCCCGCGTGCCGTTCTTGACCTTGTGGCCGATGCCGACGGACGACACGTTCGGATCCTTGAGCAGGTCTGGGCCCCGCGTGCGGATGTACTGCCCCAGCGAGTCGATCAGCTTGTCCTGCGCAGAGGCTGACTTCCTGGGCGCGGAAGCCGCCTTCTTCCTGTTGTTGGTGGCCATGAAACGGGACGTCCTTTCCCGGAGAGGAGAGACGGCACGCGTGGCGTGCACCGCGGCCCCGTCAGAACGGGTGCGATGGCCGGTCGAGCTGCCGCCGGTCGGCATTCACCGAAACAGATATATCCGACATATGCCCCGGGGTAATGACCCAACAGGGTCGACCTACGCGACTGGCAAAGGCCAGGCAGCACGGCGACGGACACGGGAGCGCAGCGGCTGATGACATTCAGTCGCTGCCGACACTCGGCCATGACCCCGCGGCGGTGGCCGATGCGGCGCCTCTAGCGGTCGCCCGGGGATGCAGTCCTGCGCTGACGGCGGCTCGCCCGACTCCGTTCAGGGGAGTTCAGGTAGTCACGTACGCACCGACAGTGACAGCATCGGCGGACATGAGCCGCATCTCGTTGTCCGTGCGGTCCCGGGCTCTTTTCCTCAGCGCCATCGTGGCCGTTCTGCTCGCGATCAGCGGCAACGGGCATGCCCACGCTTTGGTGCACGCCACCTCCGACGCAATGCCTCTCCCCCAGGCCACCAGCTGGGACGTTCGAAGTTGGCGGTGGCTTCCGTGGCAGACGGGGGACACCGCCCACGCGACGATTCCACTGAACGAGACCTGCCCTGTTGGGACACAGCTGATGGACGCGTCAACGTACGTTTCGACAGGGAGGGATACAGCTGAGGTCGAGGCGGAACCTTGCACCGGCACCGCTGCGGTCGTGCTGCGCATCACCTCGCTGGATACCGTCGGAAGCTACACCGGCTCCGTGGACCTCTCTTCGAAACCCGGGGGTAAGGTCAAGCTGACGGTACGTCACTCCGATGCGTGGCTGTGGCCGACTGTCGTCGTCACCGTGGGAGTGCTGACGAGCCTCATGATCCGCAGATGGGGGGTGCGCAGCACCCTCCGCGCATGCCTGCACGAACTTGCCCGGGCACGCAATGAACTCGACTCAGTCACCCAGGCACTTCCCAAAGCAGGCGCGGAACCGCCCTACCGGATCGGCACCAGCGTGCACAGCAGGCTCACCGCGCTGCGAGGCCGGGTTATCGGGGTGGCGACCGCCCACCCTCTGTCGCTGGCCGAGACAGCGCCTGACTACGTGGGCGTGAAGCAAGAGATCAATAACGTCGTCGGCGCGATCGACGCCTGGCGGAGCGTGCCTGAGGCCCTGCGTTCCGTACGGCAGGACCTGGAACGGTTGAACAGTGACAGCATCCCAAGTCCGCATCCGGCCCTTGGCCGGCAGCCTGCGTTCCTGGACAGCCTTGCCAGCATCCTCGCCGGCAAGGAGATCGAGGCGGACGACCTGAAGACCCGGGCCGACGACATCTTCGCCGCGCAGAATGTGGCAAGCCGATGGTGGGAGCTCAACGAGCGAGCTATGCAACTGAGTCAGCAATATCGTGAGCTGGAGAGCGAGCAGCATTCGCAAGCACAGACGGGGTTCGCTCCCACCGCTGGGTTCTCACCGTTGGACAGTTTCTGGCTCTCGTTTTCAAGCGCCGTGAATCAACTGTGGCGGCGGAAGGACTTCCGCGAGATCCTGCCGGATGGCATCGCTGCGCTGCTCGATGCTGCCGCCGCCAAGATGGACGAGGTGAGCCTCCCGAAGGAGGCCGAGCGACAGCTGCTCCCCGACGCTGGCGGTCTCTACGGTGGACCACAACTTGGCGGGGAGGCTGGCGCACCGCTCCCCCAGTTCCTGACAACTTTGTCGCCGTTCACCAGGCCGCTATGGACGCGCCCCAGGTTCGGACAGTTCGGTGACGCCCTGATCATCCTCATCCTGGCATCCGGAGCGATCTGGGCGGGCCTGGCGACGCTCTACTTCGGCAAGACGTTCGGCGGCGTCGTCGACTATGTGACGCTGGGACTGTGGGGCCTCGGAGTCCAGGCAGCGATCGACATACTCGCCGGTGCGATCGACCGGACAGCCGCCGTGCGAGCCACCTCAGCTCCGTTGCCCGTGGCCACGTCGAGGCCCCCCATCGGGTGGTAGCCATTGGCCTCCATCCGGCGACCAGGTCCTCGGTTCTCACACCTCCGGGCGCGTGCCGTCGCACGGCAGATGCCATGGTCGTCGCCGCAGGCGGCTCCTACTCTGCAGGCTCACGGCTTCTGCCAGGCCGAGTCGGTTGCGTTGCGGGACTTCGACTTCGACGCCCGGCCTGGCCAATTGTGACGACCACAGAGAGCCGGGGCCGGTAGCGCCCGGACTGCAGGACCGTTCCACCAGGGAATCCCTCCGTCATGCGAGTGGAGACGCTTGAGGACGTCCTCTTGCCCCACCATGAACCTGAGCGGCCCCGAGGCCATCGGCATCTTCGCGGACTCCGTCCGCCAGGACTTCCCGGCCGTCACCGCCGCTCTCACCCTGTCCTACAGCTCCGGCGTCGTCGAAGGCCACGTCAACAGAATCAAGACGATCAAGCGTGACCGCGTCTCCCCCTCGAAAACCGGGGAGCGACTATCGATGTCAGGCCGCCGGTTTCAGGGTGGTGCTTTCAGCGCCGGCGTCAGCAGTTCGGCCAGGACGACCCTGAGTCGTCCTCACAGGCCAACTCAGCCGGTGGGCCTCGACTCCTTGGCCCAGCCGGGCGCGTTCCCGCAGCCACGCGCCGCGCACCACCGGAGTGTGGCAGACGCGAGGACGAGCGCCCACGCCGCGGGTGTAGTCAGCGCCGCCCTGCCGCAACGCTTACGGCGGCAGTTGACGCCCCACAGCCGATCGTCGCCGACGGATTAGCAGCCATGGAAGTAGGTGACACCGTGGGTGCGGCGGTAGGTCGCCGGCAGTCGGTTGGGCTTGCTCTGCTCGGCCCAGCAGAAGCCCGGGGTGGGTCGGATCCCCAGGGGCTCGAACTCGTCGAAGGCGAAGACCCGGTCCGGGAAGCGGTCCAGCACCTGCTCGATGCGGTCGAGCTTGGTATCGCGCTCGGGGTCGGGCGACTCCTTCCATGTCTTGGTGCGCTGGAAGGTGACGCCGCGGCGCAGCAGCAGACACCGTAAGC
Source organism: Streptomyces albiflavescens (assembly GCF_014645835.1). Taxonomy (GTDB): domain Bacteria; phylum Actinomycetota; class Actinomycetes; order Streptomycetales; family Streptomycetaceae; genus Streptomyces; species Streptomyces albiflavescens. The sequence goes on along the minus strand of NZ_BMMM01000032.1, from coordinate 77,946 downwards.
ACGGCCGATGCGGATGACGCGGCCGTGCACGCGGCGCAGATAGGCGGCGAGTTTGCGGATCGACCAGCGGGTGAAGGGCTGGCCGAGCTTGGTGGGGCGGGTGGTGGCCGTCTGGATGACGAAGTCCTCGTCGTCATCGCTGAGCAGGCGGGGACGGCCTCCCGCCCATTGAGGGTCCAGGCAGGCCAGGCCGATCTCGTTGAACCGGTGGATCACATCCCGCACCGTGTCCTCGTCGGCCTGGACCAGTTGGGCGATCACCGGCACCCGGTTTCCGCCGGCGGACGCCAGCAGCATCATCGCTCGCCGGTAGCGCACCGAACTGGTACTGCCCCGGCGCACGATCTGCTGCAGTTTTTGCCCCTCCTGGTCGGTCAGTCTGCGCACCCGCACAGGCTCGGCCACCACACCTCCAGCGGCGCAGGTAAGACCAGGACCCGTCCTGGCACAGCGCAACGAAGCAGGAAGCCACGGATTCTCCCCCGAACCCCGTGCCGCGTAGCGGCACAGCAACGGACGAGAAGGCCAGAATCCTCGGGCTCCAGCCCGAGGAGCAAGTCAAAGCTTGTCGTAGATCTCGCCCAGGCGGTCGAGGGCGTCCGCGGCGACGGCCAGGTCATCGGTGCTCAGATTGGCCAGAGACGCGGCCAGGGCGTCGGCGAGGACCTGCTCGCGTTCTCGATGGCGGTCGCCGCCCTTGGTGGTGAGGCTCACGCGGACGGCGCGGCGGTTGGCGGGGTCGGGCCCTCGTTCTACGTAGCCGACTTTGACGAGGCCGTTGACCAGCTGGGTCGCGGCGGCGCTGGTGGTCTCGACCCTCGCTGCGAGTTCTGCCATCGAGAGCGGGCCGTGTTCGGCGAGGACGCGCAGGGCGCGCGCATGCGTGAGTGAGAGGGCGCCCGGGCTGCGCGTGGCCCTTCCACGCAGGCGGGCGTCGGCGGCGCTGAGCCTGTATGCGGCACGGGAGAGGGTATCCAGGGCCTCTTGGCGCTGTGGGTCGTCGGTGCCGGTCATGGCCCTCTTTCGGGGGGAGTCAGGGCTGTTGGGGCTTCCACTTGACAACCATCGTATCTGAAGTACTTAATAGATAAGTACTTGAGATAGCGGGGTGGCTTACGACCCGGGCACTGGTTTCCGGGGCGTCGACGACTCGCCGCCCGGTCCCGCCGCCACCCGGGGGGCCGATCCGGCCGGCAGTTGCCCCGTGCGGCCCTGAGGCGGCCGCAACACTGCAGATCCACAGGACGGCCGTGCGCTCACCCGGGGCTCCGGGGTCGCGCATTGCGCGACCTAATGACTAAGTACTTAGTAAAGGTGCCCGAGGCAAGGAGAAGAGACATGACCATACGATCTGTCGGACAAAGCTGGAGCCTCGACATCGCGCTCGCGCAGGGCGGGTTCGATGCGTTGCACCCCGAGGCCAAGGGCACCCTGGAGCAGCTCGGCCACGACCACACCGACTTCGACAAGGTCTTCGCCCTCGTCAAGAGCGGCGCCATGCTGCCCAAGGCGTGGGCCACCGTGGCCACCCAGGCCGAGGCGCGCGCAGCCCACCACGAGAAGAACGGCTTCGCCCAGACCGCCGCCGACCTCTACCTGCGCGCCGCCGTGATGTGGGGCCGCGCCCAGTACTCCATCTTCGACGCCGCCGACCCCCGCAAGGCGGCCATGCGCAAGCACGCCAACCACTGCGTCGAGCGCCTCGGCGCACTGCGCGAGAACCGGGTCCGCCGCGTCGTCCTGGATTTCGAGGGCAAGCACATCTACGCCCTGCTGCATCTCCCGGCCCGTGCCGTCCAGGCCGCCCCCGCCGTGATCCTCGGTCCCGGAATGGACATGATCAAGGAGGACTACATCTACGCGGCCGAGCGCTACTACACCTCGCGCGGCATCGTCGCCCTCTCCATCGAGGGCCCCGGCCAGGGCGAGTCCCGCGCGAACGGCCTCACCGTGGACCTGACCAACTACGAGCGCGCCATCAGCCGCTACATCGACTACCTCGCCGGCCTGCCGGAGGTCGACGCCGAGCGCATCGGCATGTTCGGCATCAGCATGAGCGGCTACTGGGGCCTGCGCGCTGCGGCAACCGACTCGCGACTCGCCGCCATGGCCAGCTTCGAGGGAGTCACCGGCGACTTCGAGACGATATTCAATCGAGCACAGCCCACCTTCAAGAACAACTACATGTACATGTCCGGCTACACGGACGAGGACCTCTTCGACACGGAGTTGGCACAGCGCATGCCCCTGGGCGCCCTCGTCTCCGGTATTACCTGCCCGGTCTTCATGGGCATCGGCGAGTTCGACGAGCTGACCCCGCTGGAGCAGGCCCTGGCCACCTACGAGCGCGTGCGTGCCCCCAAGGAGATGCGCGTCTACGAGAACGAGTTCCATCCGCTGGGCCAAGTCGCAGCCGAGATCTTCCGCTTCGGCGCCGAGTGGCTTGAACGTGCCCTGAACGGCGCCTTCCAGGAGCCGGGACGCGACGTGCGCCACTACGTCCACCGCGACGGCCCCACCACCGACGGGTCGGCCAACCCCACCTGGTGGCTCGGCGCCACACCGCGGGAGATCACCGAAGCCATCGACGAGACCTGAGCCCAAGCCGGTCTGAAAGCCTCGCCGGCTGGACATCGCACGCCTCTGCGACCGCCGGGCACGCCCTCGCTGCACCAAACCACAAAGGCGCGACCCGCCCATCGGCCGACCACGCCCTCGGGCACCCGATCCGGCGACGGACGACACCGCCCCACACCCACCAGAGCGATGGGTATGGGCATCGGACCGCCCAGGCCGGACCAGGCGCCCGCGGGCGTGAGGAAACCCGCCCCCGCATCCCCGGATCACGCACAGGACGCGTGCAGCCGAACGCGGAGCGAAAGCGGGCGACCAGGACACCCAACACCGTTCGGGATGTCCGCAGTGACCATGTATGGGTCCAAGACCCACTCCTGCTCACTGACTAGGAACGGTGATCGGTATCCGGCTCAGGGTCCGCCGCCGCGGTGCTGATCTCGAACCAGGTGGTCTTGCCGCGTCCCGCGGGCGAGCTCCCCCACGCGAGAGCGAGGGCTTCGACGATCAGCAGCCCACGGCCGGACTCGGCCTCCTGATTGCTGCTCTCGTCGTTGAGGAGGGCGGTCGGCACGGGGGGATACGGATCGCTGTCACGCACCTCGACCCGGATCCGGTCGGCATACTCCCGCAACCGCAGGTCCACTTCGCTGTGGGCGTGGATGAGTGCGTTCGTGACGACCTCGGAGACCAGCAGCTCGAGGTCGTCCAGCAGCGGCAACCTGTGCCACCGGCGAAGCACATCACGCAAAAAGCGCCGCACGCCCGCAACGCCTCGCAGGTCGTGACGCTGTATCGAGGTCCGGGCCACCCGCGGACGATCATGCGGCTGGACACCTTCATAGCGCACCAGGAGCAGGGCAGCATCATCATCACGGAATACCGCCTGCGGGCAAGCGTCGACCGTCATGTCGCAGGTCGCACCGTCGGCCGGTGATGCGGGGCGGGCGAGGGTCAGTCCGTGGCGATCAGCAGGTCCCCCTCACCGTCCCGCCAGCCGATGCTCACCGCGCCGTCGGCGACATCGACGATGTCGAGCTTCACGAAGTAGTCGTAGTCGTCCGGCGCGGTCATCGACGGCAGCCGCAGGGTGTGGAGCAGGCGCCCGGTGTCCGCGTCGAGGACGAGCAGGTCGGCGTGTATCCGACGGCCTGTGTCCCCTTCGGTGAGGAAGGGCTGGCGTACGACGTACACCCGGCCGTCAGCGATCTTCGGGAACCCGTACTCCTGGCCGGCCGGCGCCCGCAACTGCCAGGAGGATCGTCCGTCACGGGTGCCGTAGGCGTGCAGGGCAGTGTCGTGGTCCCCGGAGCCGTCGTTCGGGTCGGCGCCGGCCAGTACGGTGCCGCTGCCCGCACCGACCACATCCCACCCTCCAGCCGGAGAGCGGCGCGTGGAGAGATCCCCTGACGGTTCACATCGAGCGACTGGACGGTCTGCGTGCGGTCCGGGTCCGCAGCGACGAGGGTGTGCCCGTCGCCCCAGGCCGTCTTCTTGGGGTCCACGGTGCGCTGTCGCCACAGGACCTTGCCGCCGCGCCATCACAGCCCCAAGCCCTGCCTCCTGTCACGGTGACACGGCGGCCCAGGGATCTTCACCCCCGCGCAGGAGCCAGGCAAGTCAGGCCGCCGTCCAAACCCCGTCGACCGCACGGACCCGCGGCCAACAGCGAAGGCCGAAGGTCGTACGGGGTCCATACCTCGGGTCCGCCGCCATGCCACGCGGGCCCGAGGAGACCTCGAGGCCGCGCGGCCGGCCTTACGGGGAACGGCCCGGCCGGCGGATCGCCGACCGGCTCCGGTCACGGTGAGGAGCAGACCGCCCGAGGCGGTCCGGGACGGCATGGCGAAACCGCCGATCACGCCTGACCGTCCGCCACCGCGGCCCCGGCCCTGCCCACCGTGCCCCCCGCCGCGGACCGGACACACCATTGAGCCCCTGCTACCATCGACATCGATAGATGATTATGTTCGGCTAATAGTTTGCCGACAGGCAAGGTAAGTGGGTGACAATGACTGCGGACCTGACCGGCACCGTCGAGGCCGAACCCCTCGAGCGGCTCGGCTTTCTGCTCGCCCGGCACGGCGCCATCGCCTATGCCCGCATGGAGCACGCCTTCAAGCAGTGCGGACTGACACCGCGCCAAGGCGCGACGCTGGTCCTGCTGGGCGAGTCGGGACACATGAGCCAGAAGGGCATGGCGGAAGTCCTGGAGGTGGATCCCAGCATCCTGTGCGGAATCCTCAACGACCTCGAGAACACGCACCTCGTCGAGCGCCGGCGCGACCCGGCCGACCGGCGCCGCCACATCGTGGCGCTCACCGACGAAGGCGGCCGCACCCTCGACAAGGCCCGGGACGCCATCACCGCCGTGGAGAAAGAACTCTTCGCCGACTTCACCCCCGAAGAGCTTTCCACCCTCCGCAACCTCCTCGTCCGAGTGAGGACGTCCCAGAGCGACTCCGTCTGCACCTGACCGACCCGCCACCAGGCAGCTTGGGGCCACGGGCATTCCCGTGGTCTCTTTGTCATGCCCCTTCTGGGAATCCACGGCATTCCGACAGCTTCGTTTCGGTGAGTCGACAGTCACATCCGTTCATTCATTGACGAGTCTCAACGATCTGTTAGCGTCAATGCATGACGTTGCTCGGCCGTATCGGCCACGAGCCCTTCGGCACAACGCGTCGATCGTTCACCGCCCGCACCACACACCGGGCGAAGCAAGGAGACACCACCATGAAGAAGCTGATGACCCGCGTCGCCCTCGCCGCCGCCACCGTGACCATGACCGGCAGCGCCCTCGTCGCCGTCACCGGCCCCGCCTCGGCAGCCACCCTGCCCTCGGGGCACAGCGGTCACCACAGCGCCGTCGCCACCGTGACGGAGCGCGTCGGCTTCTCCCGCATCGGCGAGGGGTGGTCCCTCTCGGACGGGCAGCGTGAATGGCACGGCGAGCGGGACCAGTCGGGTTACTCGTACTGGCGCTCCGGCGGCAACGGTCAGCAGCTTCGCTACGACGGTCACCGCGTCTACCACTTGAGCCAGGGACAGTGGGTCGCCGTCGCCCAGGCGGACGAGCAGGCCTACGGCTTCAACCGCTGGCACTTCGACCAGCTCTGGACCGTCCGCGCCGTCGACCCCCGCGGCATCTGAGCAGAATCCGCTCCCAAGAACACCCGAACAGAGAACATGATGAAGCAGTCGATCCGCACCCTCAGGACCCTTCGCCGCCGTCGTCCAGTGACGGACTTCGGTGCCGGCCAGCACCGTGGACAGCCTGCCGCCGAACGCCCGTCCGCCCTGGACGCGCCCGGAAACGGCCGCCACCGCCGCACCGAGACCCTCGCTCTTCCCGCGTCCGCCTGACCGCCCTCGTGTGAGCCGACCCCGCGAGGCCGACGACCCGACGAGGCCCCGCTGCGCACGCACAGTGCCGCCAAGCACAGATGCCTCCCGACGCGCCACGGCTGTGGCCAACCGTGTGAACAACACCGTCAACCTCCGCCTGCGAGCCGAGTGATACGGGCTCATCACCGCCCGGCCGGCCGACGCCCCGCCAAGGCTCACGCCCCCGAAGAGCACGCGCCTGCACCTCCGTCTCCACAGCGGGAGCGGACCCGGACAGCGGCCACCCCGCCGACTCCACCGTCAACCACACCGCGGCGCCGCCGAAGAGCGCGACCGACACGTTGGCGACCTGGCGGATCAGCAGCAGCGCGGGGACGTGCAGGAAGAAGCCCGCGCAGCCAGCGGCGTCACCGAGCGACGACCGACGCGGTCCGACCGCGACGGTCCCGGGCGAGCATCGCCAGGGCGGCTGCCAGGTTGCCGGCGTATCGGCACCTTCGGTCGCTCGCGCTCCTGATCAGCGGCCTTCTCAGGCTCCCGGCGGCAAAAGCGGGTCTCCTCGGGCTTCGTCCACGGGTAGAGGCCGATGATGCGCGCGGGCAGCGATCGCTCACGCCCGCGAGGTCGCCGCCCGGATGGGCGTCCGACACGACGACCGCATTTTGCTCCCGGTTCCGTTGTTCTGGAGCTACGGCGGTGCCAACGCTCTGATGGTCGCTCTGGTGACCGGGAGCACGGTCGTGCTGCAGGAGACCTTCGACGCCGCGGGCGCGCTCGCCCAGATCGCCCGACACCGGTGCACGGTCCTCTACACCCTGCCGTCGATCACCCGCACTCTCCTCGCGGAGCCGACGTTCTCCCGCGACGCCGTCACCACCCTGCGCCGTGGGATGACCATCGGGCCGCCGTCGGACGTGCGGGCGGCCGCAATCGAGCTCGGCGTCACGGAAATCTGCAACGCCTACGGCTCGACCGAGCTGTACGGCGGGGCGACGGTCACCCCGCACCACTGGCCGCTCGAGCGTCGGTGCGCCCGGCAGGGAACCGCCCTGCCGGGCAACCGGGTCGCAATCATCGATCCGCAGACCGGTCGAGTGCAGCCGCCCGGTGAACTCGGGGAGATCGTCGTCTCCGGGTACGTGTCGCCGGGCTACCTCGACCAGCCGGACGAGACCGCGGCGTCCTTCGATTTGGACGGCACGTTCCGCACCGGCGACCTGGGGCACCTCGACGCGGACGGTGAACTGCACTACGCCGAACGGGCGTCGGAGATGATCCGAACCGGCGGGATCAACGTCTCACCGCTCGAGGCCGAGGACTTCCTGCGCACGCACGACGCGGTGGAGGAAGCGGTGGTGGTCGGCGTCGCGGACCCGAAGGCCGACCAGGTGCCGATCGCGTTCGTCAGGACCACCTCACCGCACGACACCGACGAGGCGACGCTGCTCGCCTACTGCCGGGACCACATCGCCGCCTACAAGGTTCCGCGACGCATCGTCCTGCGGACCACCGCCTTCCCGCGCGCCGCGACCGGAAAGCCGGCCCGCACCTCGCTCGTGAAGGAGGCGCAGGCCCTGTGGAACGACGCGGAGGGCTGACGCCGAGCCGGCCGAGGGCTGCATCTCGGTGCGGTAGCGGTGAGGGTGTCCGCTCCGCCGGCAGAACCCGGCGGTTCCTCGCCGCATTCAGCGCGATCTCGCCGCGATTCAGGCCCCGGTGCCACCGGCTACCGCACCGAGATGCAGCACCGCTTCACCACTGGGAACCAGATCACCAGCACCACCGCCACGCCCTCCATGGCTTGGCCAGCGCCGGACACCCGCTCCAGGTGGCCTGACCCACCGCCCGCGGACAACTTGACGACGCCCAGAGATGTGATCGTCTCGGCGATCTCCTGCGGCGAACCGAGCCGACCGAACGGGTCCGCCCGGTTCGCCGCAGCGAGCATCACGACCACCTGATCGCCAGCCGCCCCCAGGTCTCCGCATCGGCGTCCCGAAGGCCACCAGCGCCCTGAGGACGACCACCGGACGCGTCGGTAAAACGGCTCTTCCCTAGACGACCGTGAGCACGACCTTGCCCCGGATATGCCCCCCGGGCGACGCGCTCGTGCGCCGCCCGGGCATCCGCGAGCGGGAACCTGCTGTCGATCGCGACACGAATCTTCCCCGCGTCGACCAAGCTCTGCAGTTCGGCGAGCTGCGCGCCGCTCGAGCGGACCGACACGGCCGTGACCGTGACACCCAGCTTCGCGTTCTCCTCGTCGTCGAACTGGCCGAAGTACACCGGGTAGAGGGACCCGCCGCGCTTGAGGGTGCGCAAAAAGCGCCTGCTGTCGGGACCCCCGACAGTGTCCAGGACCAGGTCGACGTCACGAACGACCTCCTCGGGCCGCTCCTTGGTGTAGTCGATGAACTCGTCGGCGCCGAGCTCGCGCAGGAACGTCTCATGGGCGCCGGAGGCCACGGCGATGACACGGGCCCCCTTCCACTTGGCCAGCTGGAGAGCCAGGTGTCCCACGCCACCGGCAGCGCCGTTGATGAGCACCGTGCTCTTGCTGTCGAGTGCCATCGGGCGGTGCTGGGCCTCCTGGAACGGCGAGGGATGATCGTGCCCGAGCTCGATCAAGAACTGCCACGCCGTCAACCGCCGGGGTGGTCATCGTTGGCTGCCGCGGCCGAACGGCTGGGCCGCCCCTGAACCCGCACCGAGCGCTCGGGCCGCGTCGAACGCGAAGTCGTGGCCGCAGCCGAAGGCGCCGATCTGCTCATCCTGGCCCGCGACGGGGACCGCACCCACCTCGGACCCCGCAGCCTAGGTCCGGCCAGCCGCTTCATCGTCGACCACGCCCCCTGCCCCGTCCTGCTGGTCTGGCCGGAGGCCGCACCCGGCACGGACACCATCCCGCGACCGCCACCGCACCCTCCCCATCACCGGCTAGCCCTCCACCGGGCGCAGCTGTCACCGGCTCGGGCCCGCGCACGGCGCAGGGCGCCGCTCTCACCGCGCGACCGTCGCCGGATGTGGGCGTAGTGTCCGGGTATGGGTGATGCTCTGTGCGGCTGGTGTGGGGCTGCGCCGCTGGAGCCGATGGGGCATGACCGCCGGTACTGCTGGCCGGCGCATCGGCAGGCGGCATGGCGTGCACGTCGAAGGCAGCAGACGGCTGAGGCGCGGGGAACGATGACGACGGCCGGTGCTGAGCTACGTCTCCAGCGGCAAGCCGTCACTCTGCGGGCGGTCCGGCAGCCGCCACTGACCGGAGGTGTGGCGAGCTGGCACAGCGCCATGGTGACGCGGGGGCCGGATCTGGCCTGGCAGCTGGTGCGAGCGGCGGTGCTGGCCGACCGGGAGGCTGCGGTCGGCTGGGCGCAGATCGGTGCCGGACTTGGGATCGGTGGCGAGGTCGCTCGCGCTCGCTGCGGGCGCACGCATGCTTCTCCTTCCGGCGTCCGCAGGAGATGAGGGACGTGCAGCAGCTTGCCGACTTCGCCCCCCGCTCCGGGCTGGAGCAGCTCGATGCTCCCCTGGCCGACGTCATGCGGGACACCGGTGCCTCGGTGGGCCTGCTGTATCTGCTGCCGCCCGGTGAGCGGGTGCTGCAGCTGACGGTGATATCCGGGGTATCCCAGCAGATCGCAGCCCCCTGGGCGCGGGTCACGATAGGCGCCCCCCTCCCGGCGGCGGATGCCGTACGACAACGGCGCATGGTGTGGCTGAGCAGCCAGGAGCAGGTGGCACGCCGCTACCCCCAACTCGCGCTCGTGCTGCCGTACGAATTCATGCTGGCTGCGGCCCCGGTCACCTGTGGCACCAGCGTGTGGGGTGGCCTGGTACTGCTGTGGCCCATCTGGCACCCGCCGCAGCTGAGCTCACGTGAACGGGATGCGCTAGGCACGTGCTGCGAGAGCGAGGGTGTGCTCCTGCAACAGGCTGCCGACCAAGGGCAGCCGCTGCTGCCCACCGACCAGCCGCGGGTGCTGGCCCCCTTGCGCTCCGGCCGCATGGTGTCGGGCGAGGCACCAGCCGCCTTCGAGTTCGCTGAACGGCTGCCGCAGGGCTGCTGCGCACTCGATCTGGACGGGCGGGTCACCTTCATCAACACCGCAGCCGGCGACATGCTCGGCACAGGTGTCGGCGCCCTGCTGGGCAGCCGCCCCTGGGAGAGCCTGCCATGGCTGCACAACCCCCTCTTCGAAGACCGGTACCGGGCAGCGGTGGTCAGCCGCTGGCCCGCCTCCTTCACCATCCTGCGCCCGCCGGACCAGTGGCTGTTCTTCCAGCTCCACCCCGACGACAGCGGCATCAGCATCCAGATCACCCCGGTCCCAGCCGAGCACCCCAAGCCCACCACGCCGTGGCAGCACACCCCACCGGCACCCGAGGTCGGGGCGACAGCCCTGTACCACCTCACCCACCTGGCGGCCGGCCTCACCCAGGCTGTCGGGGCGGACGACGTGGTCCAGTTGGCCTGCGACCAGATCGTCCCCGCCTTCGGCCCCCAAGCCCTCGCCCTGTTGACCGCGGAGGAAGGCCGCCTGCGCGTCATCGGCACCTGCGGCTTCAGCGCCGAACTCACCGAAATCTTCGACTCCCAGCGCCTGGCCTCCGACACCCCCGCCGTCCGGGCCCTGCTCACGGGCGACCCAGGCTTCTACGCCACCTTCGCCGACCTCAAACGCGCCTACCCCCCAGCCGTCCACAAAGACGAGCTGCCCGCCTGCGCGGTCCTGCCCCTGATCGCCTCCGGCCGCACCGTCGGCACGCTCATCCTCGGCTACGACCGACCCCGCCCCTTCCCCGCGCCAGAACGCGCCATCCTGGCCTCACTGGCCGGACTGATCGCCCAGGCCCTGGACCGCGCCCGCCTCTACGACATCAAGCACCAGACCGCCCACACCCTGCAAACCGGCCTGCTGCCCCACACCCTCCCCACGATCCCAGGTCTGAACGCCGCCGCCCGCTACCGGCCCGCCGGCCACGGCATCGACATCGGCGGCGACTTCTACGACCTCATCCCCTACGGCGAAGCATCCGCAGCCGCGGCGATCGGCGACGTCCAGGGCCACAACATCACCGCCGCAGCCCTGATGGGCCAAGTCCGCATCGCCGTCCACGCCCACGCCACCGCCGGAACACCCCCCGGCGAAGCCCTCGCCCGGACCAACCGCCTCCTCATCGACCTCGACCCCGGACTGTTCACCAGCTGCCTGTACGCCCACCTCGACCTCGCACACCACCGCGCCCACCTCGCCACCGCCGGACACCCCCCACCCCTGATCCGCCACCCCGACGGCCACACCGAGATCCTCCACCTACCCCCCGGACTGCTGCTGGGCATCGACCCCGACGCCACCTACCCCACCACCGAGATCCCGCTCCCACCCGGCACCCTCCTCGCCCTGTACACCGACGGACTCATCGAAACCCCCGGCACCGACATCGACCACGCCACCGCCGACCTCGTCACCTGCCTCGCACAGGCACCAGACCAGACCATCGACGCCCTCGCCGACACCCTCATCAACCACTGCCCCCCAACCCCACACCAGGACGACATCGCCCTGCTCCTCATCCAGGCAGCGGGACCCCACAAGGCGACCTCGAACCCGGCACTCCAACCCCGTGAAGGGTGAAGCCCCGGACCCTGGCGGATGGAGCCGATGGCCGGTCTGCGGAACGAGCGCAGCCACGGGGAGACGTCCACGGTCAGTACGAGCCAGCCGTCCGCCGCCCTCGGCAGCGGCGTCCCGGCCAGCGCTCGAGCAGCCGTGCGAGGTCAATGTGGCCCTGGTTGAGCCCGCCGTAGAGAGCTCCGTGTCCGCGACGGTGTTCGGGCGCGAGCGCAAGATCGACCAGCGTCCGTACCGGCCCCTCCGTGCACAGCAACGCGTCACATAACTCGAACAGGGCGTCGCCCCGTGCGGTCAGGCACGCGTACAAATCCGACCGGAAGCGGCACACTTCCGCGAACGCATCCCGCAGGACGCCCTGATGCACCAAACTCACGACACACGGCCTTCGCACTGATCCACTCTGTGACGGAGCACAGGATCAGACGAAGGCCGTCCTCACGTCCGCTGAACTGCGAAAACGCCGATTAAGTTCGAGCCGCGTTCGACACCGGCCCGCAGGTGACCAGCTCACGGTCCGCTCATCGAGTGCAGTTGAGTGAACTCCTCAGCGAGCATGCCCATCATGACGAGATCGTGATGCCGACCAGCGAAGAACACGTGATCCCGGAGGCGGCCTTCCTCAACGAAACCGAGTCGGCGGTGGAGTGCCAGTGAAGCCTCGTTGTGCGCAAAGACCCGCGCTTGGCACTTGTGATAGCGCCGCTCGGCAAACATGAAGCGCAGCAGCACCACCACGGCTTCTGACGCGTAGCCCTTGTGCCGGTGGTCGGCGCCAATCGTGACCCCATAGTCGAACCAACCCGAACGAGGGTCTGCGTGGTGCGTGCCGACCGTCCCGACAATCTCTCCCGTGTCGACGGCTTCGACTGCCAACTGGAAGCAGTCGCCATCAGACTTGGCAGCGGCCTGCTCCCTCGCCCAGGCGCGGTAGCCCTCGGCGGAACGAGGTGGATGCAGCAGATCCCCCAACTGCTCCTCATCGGCGGCAAAGCGCATGAACGCTGTCCAGTCGTCAGGCTCGATGCCGCGCAGGCATATCCGCTTGCCCGTCCAGAAAGATGTCATCCCCTATTCGATCACGCTGCAAGGGCGCCGTCCAGGGGCTTCCAGGGCCTTGACCAGGCATTTCACGATTCCCAACGATGCCAAGTGTCAGCCACATACGGCGCTGGACGTTAAACGACAAGCTTAGGAGCTGCACACCTACGATCCACTCCATGCGCAGTGTGTTCGTGTTCCCCGCAGGTGAGCGTGCTGAGACCGTCGCGTCGCTCGATAGACATCTGCCCGAGCAGCGCGATCCCTGGACTGTGGAGGGCAACCTCTACATCGAGATCGACGATGAGCAGACCGGCTACCTCTTCTCCGACTGGGATCCCGACGACGTGGCGGCCCTGGAAACGGCCCTCGGGCATCGCCCCACCTGGGCAGTCCAGATTGACATCTCCGGACGAATCGACGGCACCATAGAGGTTCACCAACTGGTCGAGCTCTTGCTTGAGCACGGAGGCGTGGCGACCGACGACTATTGCGGCCACCCCTGGACCTTGCAGGACATCAGGTCTGGAGCGTTGAGCGACGGCCTGCGCTTCTTCGACTTTCGGGCCTACCACGAACTCAACCGCGAGTGAGAAATTTCCTGACTCGATCACCACGCAGCCGGCAAGTTCAGGGAAGCACCGTGCACCGCCCGACCCGGCTCAGTTCCCGCGCCTGGAGCCTGCCGGAAGTGGTACCGCGCCCGGGCCCAGGATTCCGCCACTCACTAGGATTCCACCATGATCCAGGACGATGAATCGATGCGCGGCGGCCTATCGACGGTGCGCCGTGAGGGCGAGACCATCCTCAGGCCCTGGCGCGTGTGGACCCCCGCGGTGCGGGAACTACTGCGCCACCTGGAGCAGGTGGGATTCGCTGGCGTGCCGCGCGCCCTGGGTGACGGTCCCGTGGACGGCCACGAAGTGGTGTCGCTGCTGCGCGGCGAAGTCGGGCTGTACCCGTGGCCACGAGCGCTCCTCGCGGACGGGGGCGTCACCGCGCTCGGGCGGTGGCTGCGCGACTACCACGATGCCGTACGCGACTTCCGGCCCTCGTCGCAGGCCGTCTGGTGCGACCCAGACGCCCGTTGGCGTCCCGGGCTGATCATGCGCCACGGTGACCTGACGAGCTGGAACTCGGTCTGGGCGGACGACCGCCTGGTGGGCGTCATTGACTGGGACCTGGCCATCCCCGGTGAGGCGTTGGACGACCTCGCACAACTGGCCTGGTACAGCGTGCCTTTGCGGCTTCCCGACCGTCAGCGCAGGGTCGGCTACGGCGCAGGCGGCGCGCCGTTGGCACGACGGCTGCGGCTGCTTTGCGACGCCTACGGCGCGGACCCAGCCGACGTGCTGGACGCGCTGGCGCGGTTGCAATGCGACGAGACCGAGCGGATAGCGCGCCTGGGCCCGCTCGGCGCGGACCCCTGGGCGGCATTCCTGCGGCAGAACTTCATCCCGGACATCGAGGAGGAGCGCGCGTGGGCGCTGGCCCAGCGCGAGGAACTCCTCGGCCACGCTTGACGCGACCTGGCCGGACGCCGGCACGTGGCAAACCACTGACGCTCAGCACCTTCCGGAGTTGTGCAGAGAAGCCTGTATCCGCTGCTCTCTCCTGCGCCCGTACCCCACCCAGCGGCCCCGCCTGGTGGAGATTCGCGACAACCTCATCGCCCGCATCGCCGAGGCTGAGGGCGAAGGCTGGCTGGGCGAAGTCGAGGGCCTGCGAGTCAGTCTCGCCGGCGCCGAGGAGAAGCTCGCGCAGCTCGCACGCAAGCCCAGTGCCGTCAACCTCGGGCCCCCACTCTGCCGAGACCTTCCCATTCCGCAAGGACTCCTCAGTGATGAAGCCCTACTGCAACGCGGACTTCAGCGCACCAGCAGTGGACCCTGAACTCGTGGAAGGGACCTTCCAGCGGAATGCGACGCCGTCGCCGTCGACGTAGACGAGGGTGCCACCCTTCTCTGCGGCAGTGATATCGAACGCAACAGAGTCGACCTGGTAGGTGCTCGGCGAGACATCTGGAGCACCCTCACTGAATCCAACGGGAGCGATCCTTCCCGCCCCCTCGCTGTTCCCCGCCTTGACGGTCTTCCCGTCAGGTGTCTTCCACCGGAAACCACCCTTGCCGACTGTGGTCGTCACCGGGGCCTTGGACCGATTCCCGGCTTTGAACCTGACGACAGCGAAGAGACCATGCTCCGGGGTTTCAGCGCCAGCCTTATCGACGTAGACGACGGTGTCTGGAGTGATCTGGGCGGTCCCCTTACCGTCGGCACCCGCAGTCTCGGCGGTCTGCCCGAACTTAAGCGCGGTGCGTGGACTTGGCTGCGGATTGCTCTTGTCATCACTGTTGGAACAGGCAATCAGACTCACGCAGCAGGCTGCTGCGAGCACGGATGCTCTGATGATGTGGCGCATGATCCCCCCGGATAGAAACAGTGGGCAAAGTCTGCGCCACGCTAGCAAGCCAGTGGATCATCGTTGCCCTGTGGTGCCCAACATGGTGCTCCTCGCAAGTCGCTCAGGTGCCCTTGCGGAGGCTAAGCCGCCCCAGGAGGGTTCTGCTGCGGTTGTCTCCGTGGTTCAGAGAAGTCACCAAGCCAAAGCTGATGGCGCCCGACCAGACGGTTCGAGGCATGCATAACCTCCGCAACGTGCCCTGAGAAGGCCAGCCTAGGAGCGGCGGGGCGGTCCGGCATGCGCAGCAGGAGGGTCCATCCGCCGGCCCGCACAGGGGCGGATGTCGCCGCTCGCCCTACAGCACGCCGTGCGACGCGTTCTCCTTTAACGCGTCGTCGTCCTCGCGGTAGCCGCGCATCACACTGCTGCGGCCTTCGATCGGGCCTCCCCACACCCCCTCCATGGGCCCGACCACAGCTCTCTATGCTGACTTCCTTCATAAGAGGGGGAGGGTGTATTGGCACGGCAGGTCACGCTCGTGCAGGATTTTCGGCGGTTGTGGGGCGCCTACGCAATCAGTGCTGCGGGCAGCGCCGTCGCCATGGGGGCATTGCCGCTGGTCGCCCTCCTGGTGCTGCATTCCTCGGCGTTCCAGGTCTCGCTGCTCACCGCTCTGTCCGCCGTGGCCAGCGCCGTGATCGCCCTTCCGCTCGGTGTCCGTATTGAGCACCGGTACAAGCGGCCCGTCATGATCACTGCTGATCTGGTCCGCTGTGCCGTGCTGGTGAGCGTTCCGGTCGCGGCGGCTTTCGGCGTGCTCACCTTCGTCCATCTGTGTGCCGTCGGCATCCTTCAGACGGCCGCGGCGGTCGCGTTCGACGCGGCGAGCGGCGCGCACCTCAAGGCACTCGTCCTGCCCGAGCACCGTCTTCGTGCCAACAGCCTGTTCGAGACCACCAACTGGATCAGCGTCAGCGCCGGGCCGCCCGTCGGCGGGCTCCTGATCAATGTCCTGGGCCCCACCACGACGATGGCGGCCGACGCCGCGTCCTTCCTCGGATCCGCCTTAGGCATCCGCCGCATCCGGCGGCCCGAACCCGCGCCACCGGCACCCGCCGCCACCCCTCACCTGGGCAGCGGGCCTCCTCGGCGACGTCGGCGGCCAGCTCGCGCGGCCCCGGATGCCGAACCCGCACGGCGGGGCGGGCGAGAACCAAGCGGTCGCCGTGGAAGACCTGGTGCAGTGCACCGGCGTTCACGCCGGTGGTGAAGCGAATCTGGATGTGGCGACGCGGAGCGTCGCCGCATCGTTCCGGCGGAGCTGGAAGCTCTCCGCGCAGGTCACCCCACCAGGGGCCCCGACTTCTTCAGGGGCAAGTAGCTAACGTGCCCGGCCGACACCTGCTCCGCGAGGTCGGCGGCCTCCTTGGCAGTGAACCTGCTCGAGCGCTCGCTCGGCGAAGCCGTCGGCTCCGAACCGGCTGAATGCCTCGTAGACGGAGCGTAGTTGGGCGCGGCTTTCCTCGCGGCGGGCCCGGTCGATCTCTCCCTGATCAAGGTCGACGTGCTTCGGAGTGAGGGACTCCGGGCGGCGGATCACCTCCGGCCACCGCATGGAGTACAGAACGATCACCACGTGCCGCCGCGGCAGAGGGGGGCGACTCGTTTCGAGTCGCCCCCCGGTGCGGCTGTAGGTCAGTGCTGGAGCTTCAGGCGGTGCACCCCTCCTTGGATGGTGCCGACGTACAGGTAGGCACCGTCAGGGCTCGCCGCGAGCTTCGTGGCGTCCAGATTCTGCAGCCCCGTCGAGATGTTGACCCAGGTCAAGCCGTTGTCGGTACTGCGCAGGACGCCACGGCCTCCCTTGGGGAGGGCGTTCGACGAGTACCGTGTCGTGGCCGCGTAGAGCGTGTCGCCAACGCGGAGCACGTCCGAGACACGCGTCGGGAGACCTCCGGTGTCCGCGGTCCGGAAGGTCTGACCGCCGTCGGTGCTCACCCGGACGCCGTCACCTCCGACGATCAGCCGGGTCCCGTCGAGTTCGAGCGTAGACACAGACCCCTCGGCGACCTTGGTGACCGTGGCCCCGCCGTCGTCCGACCGGTACAGCCCGTCGGCCTTGCCCAGCCACAGGCGGAGCGGGTCGTTCGGGTCACCGATCACAGCGTTGAAGGAGAGCTTGCTGTGGAGGAGCGTCTTCCAGGTCGTGCCGTTGTTGGTGGTTGCCAACAGGGTGGCATCGGCTCCCTGGATCCCAGAGTCGGTGCCGACGAGTACACGGTTCGGATCGGCGGGGTCGATGGTGAACACCGACGGGAATCCTCCGAATGTGGTCTTCTCCTCCCAGGTGCTGCCGCCGTCGTCGCTCCGGCTGATGAAGCTCGTGTCTATCCAGTCGGAGTACCGGACCTTCCACACCACCTTGGGATTCTTGGGGGACACCGTCACCGTTTTGACCCGCTCCCCGGTGCGTCCCTCGTTGCCCGACGGGCCCCACTCGGGCTGGTTGACGGGGAGTTCGGTCCGCTGAACTCCGTACTCCGTGCCGGCCAGGAGGGTGTTCCCGGCGACCGCGAGGTCGAACACCGTCCCGCCCTGCACGCCGATACGCCGGTAGCCGGTGCCGTTGGCGGAGGCCCGGTAGAGGCCGGCCGTGTCAGCGGACAGGGTGACCGATCCGTCCGCCCAGCGGTCGTAGTCGATCGGCAGGCTCTTGGGCATCGGCATGGGGAACGGCGCCCAACTGCGGCCGTGGTTCCGGCCGAGCCAGCTCTCACCGGTCGTACCGAGGAACACGTTGCCCCCGGAGACGTTCAGGCTGGTGACCGCATGGTCCACGGTGCGGAGGGTGGACCAGGTCTGTCCGTGGTCGTACGAGCCGACGATGCCCGTCGCTGTGTCGTAGGCGACAACGACCGAGTCGTCCGTGGCCAGTCGCTCGATGTAGCCATCAGAGTTGTAGACCTGGCGGGACGCTCCCAGATTGCCGGAGGCAACGCCGGAGCGTACCCAGATGCCCTTCGGGGTCGAGAGGTAGAGGTCGTCGCCGGAGACCGCCGCGTCCGTGACGTTGTCCGGCACCTCGGTGGGGTAGGCGGTCCAGGTGTCGCCCTTGTCGGTGCTAACCAGGAGTCCGACGTCGGTCACGGCGATCAGGGTGCGGGTCTGCTCGTCAGCGACCATCGCCGTGACGTAGCTGTCGGGGACATCGAGGGTCTGCCAGGTGCGCCCACTGTCCTCAGTACGAAGGATCTTGCCCTGGTACGTCAGCGCTGTCGACGCGTTACCGGCGCCGTTGACGGCGTACCACCAGCGCTTCGGCTGCTTCGCGTCGACGACGACGGTGCCGTAGCCCGGGCCTATCGGAAGCCGGTTGAGCTGGGTCCACGTCGCGCCGTCATCGGTGGTGAGCCACGGGGCAGCCTTGGCGAACTGGGTCATGACAGCCTGGTGGGGCGCACCGGGAGTGGTGGTGAGCTGGCCGCTTTCGCTGTTGGGGCCGACCGGCTCCCATTTGCTGGCGCGGCTGTCCTCGGGGGTGACCTCGAAGGCATCGGAACCGCTGAGACGCTGCCCGGTGAGCGCGGTCCCGCTGGCCGACACCTTGTACGCCCCGGCGGTGCGGCCGGTCACCGCGACTCGGTACCAGGCGCCGTGGTCGGGCACGGTCGTGAACGTCGTGGCCTTGCCGTGCGGCGGGGTGACGGTGACGGTCGGCGGTGTGCCCATCGGGACCGGGGTGCCGACGAGCACCGTGGAATGTCCGTCGCTGGGGTCCGGCGTGGCCTTCACGACCAGATGCTGGACGATCAGCAGATAGGGAACGGTGATGGCCGGTCCGCTGTCCGGGGTGACGGTGAGGCGTCCGGTGACGTCGGTGTCGGCGGCGGGTTGCTGCATATCGATCGTCACGGTGACCGTGGCGGTTCCTCCCGCCGCGATGTCGACCTGCTGGGGGCTGACCCGGGCCGCGCTGTCGGACGTCAGGTTCGCGGTCAGCCGCCGCGTCCCGGTGTTGCGCAGCGTGAAAGTCTTGGTGCTGTGGATCGTCTGATCGGCGAGGTCGGCGAGTCCGAACGAGAGCGTGGCGGGCGAGGCGGTGACTGCGGCGTCCGCTGCCGCGGCCACGTTCAGCCGTCCGCCACCCTGAGTGAACACATCGGGGCCGCTCAGCGGTTTCGCGGTGCCGACCAGAGCCGACTTCACCTCCTCCGGTGACAGCCCGGGGTGCAGCTGGCGGAGCAGGACGGCGGCACCCGCGACGTGCGGGGAGGCCATCGAGGTACCGGACAGCCGGAGCTCGCCCGACGGGAACAGCGTCTTCGGCACGGTGGAGCGGATCTCCACGCCCGGCGCCACCAGGTCGGGCTTCAGCTGGTGCCGCGGCGACGGGCCGCGCGAGGAGAACGAAGCGATCTTATCCGTGGCGTCGGTGCCGCGGATGGTCACGGAAACCGAGCCGTTTGCCACCCCGGTACTCAGTTCCTGGTACTGGGCCAACTCCATGCTGAGGACCACGAGCTTGTCCATGCGCCCGGAATCGCCGGAGGCCTTGGTTCCGAAAGTGCTGGGGGTCACGGCGACGACGCCCTTGCCGGCCCCGACGCGCAACGGGCCGCCACCGCCGTCGTACACCGGGCCGATCAGCAGGGCGAGGGCCCCGCGCTGCTCCGCCTCGCGGGCCAGCTCCAGGCTTGGAACCGCCCGGACCAGCACGATCTTGCCGCTGACATCGCCGACCCGGGACCAGTCCTCGGCGCTGCCGGAGCCGGCGTCCACGACCTGTGCGGTGACCGGCTCGGCCGGCGCATTCGCCGACAGCCGCTCGCGGACTGTCTGGAGGAGTTCGGGATGAGGGCCGGCCAGATACGCCGTGGGCAGCACGAGGTTGGTCGTGGACGCACCGACGGCGATGACCCCGTCAGCGGCCGCGGGAGTGCCCACCGTCCCCGTACCGGGGCCGCTGTTTCCGGCGGCTGCCACCACGACAACGCCCGCGCGGGTGGCGGCCGTCGCGGCCAGGCCCAAGGGTTCGGTGCCGTCACCGTAGCCGCCCAGGCTCATGTTGATGACGTCGGCGCGGTGCGGGTTCGCCGGGTCGGCGGCCGCCTCGATGCCCGCGATGATGTCGGATTCGTACCCTTGCCCCGCACTGTTCAGCACCTTGTAGGCGACGATGGAGGCGTCCGGGGCGACGCCGGTGATCCCGCCTTCCTCCGCGGCCTTGCCCGCGATGATGCCGGCGACATGGGTGCCGTGATAGTGGTCGTCCATCGGGTCGTCGTCGCCGTTGACGAAGTCGTACCCGGCGACGACCTTGTGCCCGGGGCCGAATCCGCCGCCGAGGTCGGGGTGGGTGTAGTCCACGCCCGTGTCGAGGACGGCAACCGTCACGCCCGTACCCCGGACGGCCTTGCCCGTCGGGTCCTGGTGCTTCCAGACCTCGGGCGCGCCGATGAACGGAACACTGACATCGGTCCGCGCCTTCACCGGGATGTCCGGGACGACTCCGGTCACACCCGGCAGCGCGGACAGCCTGACGACCTCGCCGGCCGGAACCGTCATCCTCACGGCGTTGACCAGGAGGTTGAAGTTGCGGACCGAGCCGGGGTGCAGTCCGGCCTGCTTGACCTTGCCGAGGAAGTCCTTCTGCCGGGATGCCACTGACCGGCGCTCGGCGGCGACGTCGGCGGCGTCGGCGGCGTCAGCCGCCCGCACCCTGCCGCCGCGGACAGCGGGAATCGCGGCGTCCCCGGAGAGTTTGACGATCACCCGCCGCCCGGGAGCCGGCAGTACTGAGCCCTCGGCAGACGGAACCCATGAAAGGAGCCCCCCGACGACGACGGCCGCCAGGCCGACGTTGAGCGATCTTCGCGAAGATATTGCCATAGGTGAAGGTCCTACGTGGGGCGACCGGGCCACGGCAATGATTTGCCGAGGCCCATTGCTGCCAGTGGCATATGTGGGCCAAGATGCGGCTCATGGCAACGGAACTGACCGCCGCAGGCATCGATCCGTTCGACGAGAGCGTCTACCGCGCAGTCCTCACCAGGCACACCGCGCGCCCCGCTGAACTCGCAGCCGACCTCGCCACCTCCCCCGAGCGGATCGTCCGCGCGCTGGATCGGCTGCGCGATCACGGACTGGTCGGCCGCCTCGCCGGGCCCCGTCGGCGCTATGCCGCGGTCGAACCGCGGGCAGCCGTCGAGGCACTGGTCAGGGCCCGGACGGTCGAGCTGGACCGGGTCCGGTCGGCGGCAACCGAGCTGTCCCTGCTCTTCGCCGCAGCCCAGGAAGGCGCCACCGACGAAGTCGAGATCGCCACCGGCAGCGACGCACTGGGCCGTTGGTTCGTACAACTGCAACAGGAGGCGTCCAAGGAGGTCATCACCCTGGACCGGCCGCCCTACGCGCTGACCACCTCCAACCCAGTGGAGGCCACCGCACTGACCCGCGGTGTGGAGTACCGCTCCGTCTACGCCCCGGAGGCGCTGGAGTGGCCGGGCGTCCTCGGTGACATCCGTGAGCTCGTCCACCACGGCGAACAGGCACGCGTGCTGCCGGGACTGCGGGTCAAACTCGCCATAGCCGACCGCCGACTCGCACTGATGCCGCTGTCGTTGCACCTCACCGATGTACGCGCTGCGGTCATCCGCCCCTCCGCGCTACTCGACGCGCTCATCGACTACTGGGAGATGTGCTGGCGGCAGGCCACTCCGCTCGACGCCCCCGCTGAAGACCCCCTCAACGAGGAGGACCGACAGATGCTCATTCTTTTGGTCAGCGGTCTCAAGGACGAGGCAATAGCCCGTCAGCTCGGCTGGTCCATACGCACCATGCGGCGACGGATGAGCCGACTGCTGGAGTTGCTGGGCGCGGCCAACCGCTTCCAGGCCGGGGTCATCGCGGCCCGCTGCGGCTGGCTGTGAGGTTCCCCCGTTGCCCGGGAGATGCTGCTCCGGCCGAGACCAGGCTGCGGCATCAACACGCCCTCGCGGCACAGCCATCGAGTGTCCAAGATCATGGAGAAACTTGGCCAGGCAAAAGGACGCCGGCTCTCCAGATCGAGCACAGCCGCTCGGCGTGGGGAGGCGCAGTTCCTCGCTCACGTCGCAGGCGCGCATCAATAGGCCGGCGGCTACCGTGGCCAGGCCCGCACGCTCATCAACCTGGACCGCGGCATCGTGGCCGCCGGCACGTTTGCAGGTCCTGGAGTCAGCGAGCTGGTGCGCTCGGCGGCCATCGCTGTCGCCGGCGAGGTGCCGATCGGCAGGCCCTGGCATGCCGTCCCGGCCGTCCCCACGATCGGTGAGACTTGGCTGCGGCTGCTGCAAACCCACCGCGGCGAGCGGCGTATGCGCCTTGCGGTCAACTTGCCCCGGCCTGAAAGGACCGGGCTTGGAGGTAGTGCCCAACTGGCTGCTGGGTGGGCTCCTCCGTCCAGACACCCTTATGGGGTGGCAGGGACGCGTGACTCACGCCCCGCAGTCCACGCAGCCTCGCCCTTGCGGGCGAGGTTGCGGGAAGCATTCCGGTCTGCGTGGGCAACGACCCCGCAGTTCCGGCAGGTGAAGCGGGCCTGGCTTGCCCGGTTCTTCTTGTCGATGTGGCCGCACTCGTAGCACTGCTGCGAGGTGTAGGCGGGATCGACGAAGACCACGGGCACGCCGGCCCTGCGGGCCTTGTAGACGATGAAGTCTGCGAGCTGGGCGAAGGCCCAGGAGTGCAGCGCGACCCGTTGGGGCTTGCGGAGCCGTACCCTCTGCCGGATTCCCTTGAGTTCTTCCAGGGATATCCCGTTCGAGGTGCGTTCAGCCTCGGTCACGATCGTCTTGGCGATGATGTGGTTGGTGTTGGCGGCGTGCCGCTGCTCTTTGCGGGCACGGGACTTAAGCCGCCGCCTGGCGGACTTGGTGCCCTTCTTCTGGAGCTTGCGCCGCAGGCCGGCCTGCTTCTTGCGGTGCCGGTTCAGGCCGCGCCCGGCGGCCTTGTAGCCGGTGGACGTGGTGGCGATGTTGGCGATGCCGAGGTCCACACCGGTAAAGCCGTCGGGCTCGTACTGCTCGGCCTCGGGAACGTCGCAGACGGCGACGAGGTAGAACACGCCGTCGCGTTCGATCAGGTCGGATTCGCCCTTGCGGTACTCCCGCAGGGTTTGGAGCATATCCGCAGAGCAGGCGAAGCGGACGTTCTTGATGCGCCCGGCGGTGGTCCAGATGCTCACCGTCCGCGCGTCGTACTGCCAGCTCAAACACCGGTCGTCGTACGGCTGCGCGGCCTCCGGCCGGAACGCTATCGGCTTCGTCTCGGCCTTCATCCGTCGCTTGGAACCCGACTCGCCGAGGTTTCCGGCCCGAATGTTGGCCTTGAGCGTGGTGTAGGCGTCGCGAACCTTCTTGATCACGTGTTGCGCAGCCTGGGATCCCAAACCCCGCGCCTTCAGCTCCGCATAGGTGTGCTTGCGCAGCTCGTACTCACGCGGAACACCGCGCTCGAACGCGACTGCCGACACCCAGTTCGCGGCCTCGTTGACCGTGTGCAGGGTTGCCGATAGTGCGGTGGCCTGGTCGGCCTCCGGTATCAGCTTCACTTGCACGACGATCTTCACAGGCGTGATCATATCATTACTCTATGTCACCACACTGGGAGCCGAACCCCAATATCCGCAGGGGCCGTACGGTCGTGTACACCCTCCATGCCCAGTTGGTCTTCACGCCCAAGTACCGGCGCGGGCCGTTCACGGACGAGATCCTGCGACACTGCGAGGGGTCATGCGCGCCGTCTGCACCGACTTCGAAGCCGAGCCGGTCGAGTTCAACGGCGAGACCGATCACGTCCACCTGCTCGTGCACTCTCCGCCGAAGGTCGCCCTGTCCCGGCTGATCGGCTCCCTCAAGGGCGTATCCGCCCGCAGGCTCCAGCAGGAGTTCCCCCGCACATACCTGTGGGGCGATCACTTCTGGTCGCCGTCCTACTTCGCCGCGTCCTGCGGCGGCGCACCTCTCAGCATCATCAAGGAATACATCGAGAACCAGAAACGCCCCAACTGGGGTCAACAGTGCAGACCCATGCGCCGGTGCGGGTCAGATCAGTCCAGAGAAGCGCTTCCTCCCGGGCGTGAACGCCCGGGGTTCCGCGCTAGATCACGCTGAACCACCGTGCACAAAGGTGTGCGCAGGCACAGGTAAGCCGGTGGGTAGCGAGGCTGCTCGAGGTGAGCTGCCGGGCCGCCGCGTCATGCTGCGCCGGCCGCAATGGGGCACCTGGCCAGCTGTCAGTGCAGTCGGCGGCCGCCCACCTCAGGTAGGTGACACGCGTCACAGCGGCCGTTCTGAGCTGCAGGAACACCCCCGGTTCATCGACTGTTGAATGGTGCGTAGGTGCCGGAAGGGACATGTGTCCCCGGCCTGACTCCCGGCTTGCAGCGGAGGACCGAAGTTCTGCAATGCCCTTTGCCGCGAAGTGACCGCCCTTCCTCACACCTGTATCTCTTCTCGATCCTCTGTGAGGTGGAATTTTTATGCCGTATGACATCGAAAAGCCGGAGGAGCAGTGGCGTGCCGAGCTGACGCCTTCCGAGTATCGGGTCCTGCGCCACGCTGCTACGGAGATGGCCTTCACTGGCGAGTACACCGACACCAAGACGAGAGGTGTCTACTCGTGCCGTGCCTGCGGGGCTGAACTGTTCACCTCCGCAGAGAAGTTCGACTCCGGCTGTGGCTGGCCCTCCTTCTTCGACCCGAAGGACAGCGACGCAGTCGAACTGGCCGAGGACCGGTCCTACGGGGTGGTGCAGACCGAGGTCCGCTGTGCTCGCTGCGGATCGCATCTTGGGCATGTATTCGAGGGCGAGGGCTTCGCCACCCCGACCGATCAGCGTTACTGCATCAACAGCATCTCGCTGCGACTGACGCCCGACGAGAGCTGAACAAGCGCGTCTGCGCCTGTCAGCAGAGCCGCCCCCGTTGCTGCCGTCCTGGACGGCAGCAACGGGGGCATGCGCAGTAACGGGCTTCAGCAGTGCGGGACGTCAGCAGTTACGTGCGGGAATCTGCTTCATGCCGTCGACAATCGCGCGCTGTGTGATGGCGCTGGCGAAGCGGACGGTGCTGGGCTTCATCACGACGCCGTACGCGCAATGGCCGTCCGTGCCCCGGCGGATGCAATGGCATTTCAGTTCGTTCTCGCTCGCCGGGCAGTCCAGAAGCTGGCATCTGGTTGACGAGCGACAGGCAGGTGACATGGTCCTCACGCCGAGCAAAGGCGTGCTCTGTTTCCGTGACAGCGACAGTTCCCCCGCCAAGCGGGTGTCTTCACAGCACAGTCCGATATCAAGGCATGCCCTGCCGGCAGGAAGACCATGGGTGCAGGGCCTGTGTCTCTACGGCTGGTTCTGCGACGGGGATGGGTGTTCCAGGGCGTCTCGCAGCATGGCGCGGGAGGTGATGCCCAGTTTCGGGTAGATCTGGTAGAGGTGGGCGCCGACGGTCCGGTGGGAGAGGAACAGACGCTCCGCTATCTGCTTGTTGGTCAGTCCCAGGGCGCCGAGCCGGGCTATCTCCAGTTCCTGGGGGGTGAGCGTGCGCGCTTTCGGTGTGCTGGGTCGGCGCCTGCCGGAGCCGGCGGCCCGCAGTTCCGTCTCGGCGCGTTCCGCCCATGGCCGGGCCCCGAGGTGTTCGAAGGTGGACAGTGCGGCGCTGAGGGGTCCTCTGGATTCCGTGGTCGCCCTGACGCGTCGCAATCGCTCGCCGTAGGCGAGTTGGACGCGGGCGTAGTCGAACGGCCACTGTTCGGCACTTGGGACCGCCAGGGCTTTCGTGAACAGGGCGAGGGCCTCGTCGTCGTCCGTGGCGGCCAGGGCGGCGCAGGCCTCCGTCAGCAGGGCATGGCGTGAGGAGATTGCGGCCACGCCGGCTTCCCGCATCGCGCGTACGTGGGCGGCCGCCTCCATCCGCCGGTCGGTCCGCACGGCGGCTTCGACCAGGTCCATCGTCGCCCACAGGGCGTGCGGCGCGTGTGAGGCGAGGGTTCCCGCGGGGCTGATGGCGCCTGCGTGCTCGTATGCGCCGGCGAAGTCACCGCGCCCCAGGGCTGCCACGGCCGCGGCGTGATGGGCATAGTGCGCGGCGCAGGACGCTCCTTTGGGTAGGGCCCAGTGGATGATCCGCTGGGCTGTCGCGTCCGCCTGGTCCGCTTGTCCGCGTGCGGCGGCGAGGATGGCCTGCACGTACTGGAAGTACCAGAGGAAGCCGGTGTAGCCGTGTCTTTCGCACAACTGGATTCCCTCGTCGGCCAGTTGGGCCGCCTCGTCCCACAGGCCGGTGAGGTAGTCGTCCAGGCACAGGTGGACCAGAGCGGACATGTACCGGCGGGCCGGCCCGCCGTCGCGGCCCATGCGTACCACTCGCCACGCCGCCTCGCGGACATCTGCGAGCCGGTCGAGATAGATGGCTGCCGTGCTGGCCCGGGTGATCTGGACGGGGTCGGTCGCGGTGGCCAATTGCGCCACGAGCTCGTCGAGTTCCTTTGAGGCCGCAGCGCCGGTGCGCGCCGGGTCGGAGAACGTCTTGCCTATCGCGGACAGGACCGTGGGCGCCTCGGGCGTCATTTTCTCCAGCGCTCGGTAGTACGGCTGCCACAGGTCGTGCCGGGCACCGAAGAAGCAGACAAACGCAAGCGTGTAAAGAACGTCCACAAGCGCCTTGTCATCGGCGTCGTAGGCGTGGGTGCCGGTCTCGAGGGCAGCCACCAGCAGGCCGTGGGCCGTGTCGACGTCGCCGTCGCCGTCGCCGTTGAGGATGAGAACGGCGGTGGCTGCCGCCGAGTGCAGACAGCGCCGTGGACCCGGGGCCGTGTGCCTGGCGTCGTCCAGGAGCTTTCGGGCGCTGGGCAGCGCTCCGGTGGATGCGGCGCCGACGTAGGCGGCCTCCGCGAGCCGGCGGCTGCGGTCGGGGCAGGGCGGGGTGAGGTGTGCTGCCCGGACCAGGGTGCGCATGCCGGCCGCGGCGTCACCGCGGCGCAGAGTGATCCGGGCGGCGTGCTCCAGCAGGGCGGCCACGTTCTCGTCCGGTTCCAGGGTCGCCTCGCCCAGGTGCCAGGCCCGACGCTCGCACTGATCCACCAGGACGTGGGCGAGCGCCGCGTGCACCGCACGTCGTTCGCCGCTGGTGGAGGCCTCCACCACGGTCGAACGGATGAGCGGATGGCGGAACTTCAGCCGCCGCGCTCCTTCGTCGATGTGCACCAGTTGCCCGCGCTCGGCAGGCGCCAGGTCGTCCAGGTCGTATCCGTCGTCCGCCTGCCGTGAGGCCGCCTGCAGCACCCCGAGGTCTCCGACGCCTTCCAGTGCGGCCAACAGCAGAAGGCGCTGCGAGGGCTGCGGCAGACTCGTGATCCGGGAGCCGAACACTGCCCGCAGGCGCCGGCTGAGCGGCAGCACGGCGGGGATGTCGTCGTGGACCGGACCGTGCACCGTGGTGGGCAGCGCGGACGGCAGCTCCAGCAGGGCCAGCGGGTTGCCGTGTGCCACGCTCAGCAGGCTGCGGCGTGCGCCGGCGGCCAGGTCCGGGAACCTCGCGGCGACCAGGTGGTCCGCCGACCCCTCGTCCAGCGGCTGCAGCCAGTACGTGGGCAGGACACCACTGTCGTGCAGGCTGTGTGCATCACTGCGCGACGTGGCGAGAAAGCTCACACGGATGCCGGCGGCACGCCGCGCGACGAAACCCAGCACAGCCGCGCTCGCCCGGTCCAGCCAGGGCAGGTCGTCGATGAGCAGGACGAGCGGGTCACCGGCCGCCACCTTCTGCAACAGGAGCAGGACGGCGTTGGAGACCATGAGCTGTTCCGGCGGTGCGCCGCTCTCGAAACCGAGCGCAACACGCAGGGCATCCCGAAAAGGCGCCTGCAGTTCGCCGAGCGCGTCCTGGAAGGGAAAGAGAATCTGGTTGAGACCCGAGTAACTGCAGCTCGCCTCGAACTCCACACCGGCAGCGCGCAGAACCCGGGTTCCCTCTGCCTGGGCCGCCCCGGCGAGGATGTCCAGCACTGCCGTCTTCCCGACGCCCGCTTCCCCCGACAGCAAAAGCGCTCCACCTGCGGCCCCGAAACCCAGAAGGTCACGGATCCGCTGAAGGTCCAGGTCCCGGCCGATCAATGGGCCGGCCGTGCCGCGTGGGCGGGAGTGGTTGTCGATCATTACACGCTCTCGTCACTCTTCGCAGGCCAGCCCATTTTGAACTAGTGCATAATAGTAATTGCAATAGGAGAATTGCATTAGAAGAGTACATGTTTGCCGGCCCGGTCGATGACGAGCCCGTCCGCCTGGTCCGCGCCGCCTCCCCGACGGCCCGGTCGGGCTCGCCCCCGGACCGCTCGACGCCATGGAGCGCGTGCTCGTCGCCCACCTGCGACCCGGCAACGCCGTGGCGGTGGCGGATGCGGGCTGGGGCAGCCTCTTCGACCCCGCCCCGCCCTCGGGCTGCGGCCGGTCCCGGTCGGCGTCGACGACCCCCTGCCGCACGACGTGGACGCGGCCCTGCGGCCCCGACCTGCACCTGACCGGCCTCACCGGCGAGCGCCCCGCCGCAGTGACGACGTGCCGGACCGCCACCGACGATGTCCGGGCAAAGTCGTCCGCAAGGAAGCGTCGCCGCAGCGCAGAAAGCTGCGCCGGGCGGCATCACGCGGTGCATCCTCGCACCCGACCACTACGGCCGGCATGGCGGACCCAGGAAGGCACCCTGGCTGCGCGCCGGCCGCCGGCGGCCGGCGCGCAGCCGCCTCCCGGGGCCTGCGTAATGCTGTGCATTCGCAACGTGCTCGGGCGGAAACACCGGCGGGTGCCGTGGGCGAGGACATCGTGTGCGCGGACGTCATCGGCGCGCTCCGGGAACATTCGGACCCGTCAGTGCGACCGCTGCCAAGGCGGCTTCGATCCCCGCAGCAGCACGGCCGCGCCCTGCCACCGGCGCATGCCACGGCGCCCGGTGACCCGTCCACGGCTCCGCGGAGCAGGCAGGTCACACGCCGGTGCCGAGAGCGTGCCGGAGCGTGGCGATGGCCTGGGCGGTCGCCCTGCGGGCCGCCTGCGTGGCCGACAGCGCATCGAGCACGACGAAGTCGTGTGTGCTCCCGCCGTAGCGGGTCACGGTGACCGGCACACCCGCAGCTCGCAGCTGTGCCGCGTAGGCCTCACCCTCGTCCCGCACGACGTCGGCCTCCGCGGTGACGACGAGCGCCGGGGGCAGATGAGTGAGCTGTTCCACGGTGGCCCGCAGCGGACTGGCGGTGATCTCCGCGCGGTGCGCCTCGTCACTCGTGTACTGGTCCCAGAACCACTGCATGACATCGCGGCGCAGGACGTAGCCCTCGGCGAACCGGTGAGAGGAGCCGGTGTCCAAGCGCGCGTCGGTGACGGGATAGAACAGCACCTGCTGGACGAACGAGACGTCCCCGCGTTCCTTGGCCAGCAGCGTCAGGGCCGCAGCCATGTTGCCGCCCGCCGAGTCACCGGCGACGGCCAGCCGCGCGGGGTCGATGCCGTGGTCGGCTCCCTGGCTCGCTAGCCATCGGGCCACCGCGTAGCACTCCTCCAACGCGACGGGATAGCGCGCTTCGGGCGAGAGCGTGTACTCGGGGAAGACCAGCGCCATCCGCGCGCCCACTGCCAGTTCGCGCACCAGCCGGTCGTGCGTGTGCGCACTGCCGAAGACCCAGCCGCCGCCGTGGATGTACAACGTGGCGGGCAGCATGCCGGCGACTCCCCTGGGACGCAGGATGCGCACCGCGACACTGCCCTTCGCTCCACCGGAGACCGCGACCCAACGGTCGTCTATCTCCGGCTTGTCGAGTACGGCGGACTGCGCCCTCTCCAGCGCCCTGCGGCCCTGCACCGGTCCCAGATCGAACGGGAACGGCGGGGACGCGGTCGCTTGGGCGAGCTCGCGAGCGGCCGGTTCCAACACCGGTTCCCTCGGGGGTAGGGCGTAATCAGGCATCACACATTCCTTGGCGGGTGAGGGCTCCGCGCGAGGCACGGGAACCCCGACAGCGAACGCCCATTGATCGTCAAAAGGCCGGCCGTGACCGCGCAGCGCGGGACTGTTTGCAAGACAACTCCCCCAGGAGCGTTGGCGCATCGGTCATGTGACTGCGGGCGTGACGGGCCCATCCGGCCTCCAGGGCAGGCGATGGCCACGCGACTCGTCCGCCGGGGCGACGGGCACCGCCCGTGGGCATGGCCAAGGCCCCCGCGGATCGGTGGACCGCGGGCGCGGACACGACGTGCCAACCGCGGCGTGTGACCGCGAGGACGGCAGCCGGATCTACCGCGGCAAGTCCGGCGGTGGTGAGCGCCGAGCAGACGGACACTGCGGAGGTCGACAGCTCCTCAAGGACCAGTTGGGCTTCGCCCTGAAACGCAGCGCAGCGGGCGGTGACAAGTTGCCACCGCCCGCTGCGGGGCAGGTTCGACCTGCCCTGTCCCCCAGTACCTGGTCGATACTGGTGCTGTGGGAGCACGAGCCCTCCGCATCAAGGCCCTGGGCACGTCCCTGCAAGGACCGCTGCTGAAACGCCGGCAGGTCCACGGGCTGATCCGTCGCGAGCGCCACGTCGGTGACGAGCGCCCGGTGCAGATCACCCGACCGGGACCTCACACTCGAACCGATGCTCACCGTGATTGACGGAGCAACGGCCTCTCAGGCGGACTTGTCGCCGCCGTTCAGGATGGAGAACAGCTGCAACGCCTCCACGTAGATCCACACCAGGGTCAGTGTGAGGCCGAAGGCCGCCAGCCAGGACTCCTCGCGCGGGGCCCCGTGGGCGATGCCGTCCTCGACCTGCTTGAAGTCCAGGGCCAGGAAGCACGCGCCGAGGATGATGCCGATGACGCCGAAGACGATACCGAGGCCACCGCTGCGAAGGCCCAGGCCGTCACCGCCGGCGAAGGCGGAGAACAGCAGGTTGGCGACGGTGAGCAGCACGAAGCCCATCGCGGCGGCCATCACGAAGCCGTAGAAGCGCCGGGTGACGCGGATCCAGCGCATCTTGTACGCGATCAGCACACCGGCGAAGACCGCCATCGTGCCGAGCACCGTCTGGATCACCACGCCGGGGCTGATATAGGTGGAGGTGACGCTGGAGATGACTCCGAGGAAGACGCCTTCGAACGCCGCGTACGCCAGGATCAGTGCCGGGACCGGCCTGGCCTTGAACGACTGGACGAGCGAGAGGCCGAAGGCCAGCAGGCCGGCTCCGATCGCGATGCCGTACGACCTGCTCAGGCCGGCCTCGTCGACAGGCAGCAGCACCCACGCGAGGACGGCGAAGAGCACGACCGTGCCGAGTGTCATCGCTGTGCGGGCCACGACGTCGTCGATGGTCATCGCAGCGCCCCCAACCTGCTGCTGAACAGCAGGTTGGGGGCCAGACACGGCGTCCACGTCGTGTACGGTCCCGCTTTGGTCGGCCGTGCCCTGCGCGTAGGGATCGAGACCCACAGCGGCGTCATCGGCGTGCAGATTCTGCTCGTTGCGGTTGAACACCCGTCGCGAGAAGACGGGATTGCTGCTCTTCATCTCACTCTTTCCTCTGTGGTTGCACCCGGTCCGGTCCCGATACAGATCTGAAGATCCGAGTACCGGGCCTGCGGGATGCCTCAGAACGGCTT
This sequence comes from Streptomyces albiflavescens, assembly GCF_014645835.1. Lineage (GTDB taxonomy): Bacteria > Actinomycetota > Actinomycetes > Streptomycetales > Streptomycetaceae > Streptomyces > Streptomyces albiflavescens. The sequence goes on along the minus strand of NZ_BMMM01000032.1, from coordinate 46,278 downwards.
TCATCGATGGCTTGCGGCACTTGCGGCACGGGTGCCGGCGGCTCACCGGCTCGTGCGGCGGGGGCCTGAGATTGCCGGAGGGTGTGGGCCGGTCACCTGGGGCCGACGTGCCCTTGTGTTCGTTCTCGGCCGCCAACCACCCTTTGCCACCGGCGCACATGGTGATGTCGGGGTCACGTTCCATCGCGCAGGAATCCGGCACGGACGGCGCGCGGCGCCGCGTCCCCTGATCAGTTCCAAAGGAGCAAGTCCTGGCCTTGCCGTGAATCTCCGGTCGCCGACGGCGATCAGAATGCCGACGCCAAAAGGCCGGGTGTTGTACGGCGCCGGGAGTCCTCGCCCGCAGTCAGCTTCTTCAGCCCCGCAGCCCGCTCGGGGCAGCCTTGGGTCCGTCGTCACTCGAGGAAGCCACGCCGGCCTGCGGCATCGGCGAGGATCTGCACCAGACGCAGGCGTCCCTGGCGCATGTGCGATGTCACGGTGCCCGGGGAGAAGCCCAGGATCTCCGCGATCTCCACGGGAGAGAAGTCCTCGACGTCGGCCAGGTACACGACCATCCTCAGCGCCCACGGAAGTTGCGCAAGCGCGGCCGTCACATCATGGTCGGGCAGCCGGTCCAGTGCCTGCACTCCGAGTCCAAGCGGAACAGGGAGACCAGGGCGTTGCCCTGCCGACCAGTTGGAGCTCGGCGGGCACTGCCGCGCGCCACAGACTCCCAGCGCGCTGTCGCCCAGGATCCGAAACATCCAGACCCTCAGGTCGGTGATCTCCACGCGCGACCCGAACGCATCGAGAGTGCGCACATACGTCTGCTGGACCAGGCCTTCCGCACCGGCGCGGGTGCACGTCATCTGCGTCGCGGCTGTGTACAACCGGTCCAGCAACGGCATGGCCTCGCGCTCGAACCGCGCGAGTTCGGCACCCGTGAAGGTTCCCGGTGGGCTTCGATGCCCGCCTGCGCTCTGTTCGTTGCCCTCGCCCGCAGGACCTTTGGCGCCGAGGTGACCGGTAGGGCAGGGGGTCCGGTTCACGTCTGCGGCTGTGCGGCGTCGTGAACGGCCAGGTGGCGGTGGCGGCCTTGTCCGGGACGTCTGAGGTCCCCCACGCGTTCGAGTGCCGCTCCCCCACGGTGCCGGCCTTTCGCGCGATAGGTGGTCGCCAGCCGCCACGGAGCGTCGATGGTCAGAGATGTTGCTGAGGGCATGGCGTTCTCCAGAACGGAAACAGAGTTCTTCCTGCCGACAGGGCGGACCGGCACGAAGCCCGGCCACCGGGCGGCCGGCACAGGATAGTCATCGGGTGGATCGTCGCGGTCCGCGGCCGCGCCTGGGTGCTCGGGTCCAGCGTTTGCCGAGGTACCCGTTGAGCATCGCGCGCCGGCGGGCGGTGCTTTCGCCCGCCTCATCAAGCGCGGCACGCTCGGGTCTGAATCGGCTCCTTGCCGGTGAGCGGCCGTCGGCCGGCACGTGGCGTGCGGCGTGGCCGCGTGGCCCGGGGCGGCCGAGTGACTCAGGGTCAAGTCGCTCGGCCGCCCCGTGGAGCCAGAGCCGGTGCCTGGGGTCGGGCACGGCCGGGCACGGTCTGCTAGCGAAGGGACCGGAAGCCCGCGCGGAGCTCGTCGACGAACAGGGCCGGCTGCTCCCAGGCGGCGAAGTGGCCGCCCACTTCGAGCCTGTTGTAGTGGACGAGGTTCGGGTACGCCTGCTCGGTCCAGCTCTTCGGCGGCTGGAAGAGCTCGTCAGGGAAGACGCTCACGGCGACCGGGAGCTTGACGCCCTTGGGAGCGAAGAACGGAGAGATCCGGTTCTCGGCGTAGAGACGAGAAGCGGAGACCCCGGTGTTCGTCAGCCAGTAGAGCGTGATGTTGTCCAGGACGTCGTCCCGGGACAAGCCCTCGACCGCCCCGTCGAACGCCCGGGAGATCATCTCCAGGCTCGCCGCGTCGTGGTCGAGCAGGAAGGCCGCCAAGCCGACCGGAGAATCCGCCAGCCCGGTCAGCGTCTGCGGGCGGGAAGCCATCATGTACGCGTAGTAGACGTGCTTGTAGAAGAAGTCCAGCTGCTCGACAGCAGCCTTCTCCTCCTCGTTCGCCAGAACGACGTCGGACGGCAGCGGGTTGCCGACCGACACGGCCTGCTCGATGGCCGGCGGGAACACGCACGCCAGATTGGTGTGGATGCCGACGAGGCCCTCGGGCTCATGCACGCCCATCATCTCGGTGATGAGCGCACCCCAGTCGCCGCCCTGCGCCACATACTTGGTGTAGCCCAGACGCTTCATCAGCTCGGCCCAGGCCACGGCGATGCGCTCGGGGTCCCAGCCGGTCGAGGTCGGCTTGCCGGAGAAGCCGTAACCCGGCATCGACGGGATCACCAGGTGGAAGGCGTCCGAGGCGTCGCCGCCGTGGGCCGTCGGGTTCGTGAGCGGCTCGATGAGCTTCATCTGCTCGATGACCGTCCCCGGCCATCCGTGCGTGACGATCAGCGGCAGGGCATCCTCATGCTTCGAGCGGACGTGGATGAAGTGGATGTCCAGGCCGTCGATCTCGGTGATGAAATGCGGCAGGGCCTTCAGCTTCGCCTCGGCCTTACTCCAGTCGTACTCCGACGCCCAATACCGCGCCAGTTCCTGAAGGGTGGCCAGCGGGGTGCCCTGGGACTGGTCGGCAACGGTCTCCTTCTCGGGAAAACGCGTCGCGACAATCCGCGCACGTAGGTCCTCGAGCTCCGCCTTGGGGAACTCGAACGTGAACGGGCGGATCGCTTCCCGGTCAGGGGTGACGGACATGTAGGCCTCCATGATGCCTCAGCTATGTGCAGGAGAAGGCGGGATTCGACACCGAGTTCGCAGAAGAGTCCGCAACTTGTCGATCCCGCCGGCCGGCGCTGCGGACTGTGGCCCGCTTTTCCTTCCGGCGCACTTCCATCATGGGCCGGGGCTGCCACATCGGTAATCTGGAAAGTGACCTAGATTCCGCAAGGGGTGGTGGCATTTTCTTCTAGGTAACGTGACGCGGTGCCACCGGAAAATGTCATAGCAGTCATGTGACGAGTCCCGCGCGGGCCACCGTGATGACGGACATGGAAAGAGAGTTGCCGCATCATCGTGTGCCGTCATCAAAAGGGATCACGCAGCAGGGCGAAAGCCCGGGACTCTTCCGTGCTTTCGCACCTCGCACCGACACCAGCACTATGGCTCGCTGACGTTCTTTGACTGCTCCCCTCTCTGAAGGGTGGAGGTTCCAGCCTTCAGGGTTGAGTGGGGATGTACGGCTCAGGCTGCCGTCTGGGCTGGCAGCCCAGACGGTCTTGCGCCCTCGACACCGTCCGGGTTCAGACCTGCCCGGATGAGCATCACGCGGGCGGAGTTCTTGTCCCGGGGGGACACGGCTCCGCATGCGGTGCAGGCATACGTTCGTTGTGAGAGAGGTAGTGCGTGCTTGGTTCTCGCTCCGCACTGCGCACAGTCCATCGTGGTGTGCGCGGGGTGCACCAGGCGGATGTCCCGCCCGTGCTTGCGGCCCATCTCGATCAGCGCCTTCTTGGTGGCGCCGATGGCGGCGTCGGCTGCCTTGCGGGCCATGGTGGTCTTCGCGAGGAACTTCGGCCTGAAGTCCTCCACCGCCACAACGTCATGGTCGCGCATCACGGACTTCGCCCACTTGCGGGCGGCGTCCTCACGCTGCCGGGCGACCTTCTTGTGCACCTTCGCGACCTGTGCCTGTGCGGTGCGGTATCCCTTCGACGCGGGCTGCGCCTTGGGGCGCCGGCGGCGGGCCATCATGCGCTGGTAGCGGGCCAGTTTTTGCGCGGCCTTGCGGCCGTGCCCGGCGTGCGGCAGATCGTGGGCATAGGAGGTGGTGGTGGCAATCTCCTTCACACCCCAGTCCACCCCGAGCACCCGGCCGGTCGCCGGCAGCGGCTGGACCAGGGCAGGTACGACAAAGGACGCGTACCAGTGGCCGAGCGTGTCCTGGTACACGCGCACGCTGGACGGGACGGCCGGAAGCTCCCGCGACCACACCACCCTCACCACGATGTTGTTGGCCAGGTGCAGACGGCCGTCCTTCAGGCGGAAACCGCGCCGGGTGTAGTTCAGGCTCGGCCTGCTGTCCCGCTTCGTCTTCCAGTGCGGCATCCCGGCACGCCGATTCGGAGGCAGCCGGTCCTCGATGTCCTTCAGGGCCTTCCCACGGGCCTTGGCGAAGTCGCGTACCACCTGCTGCTGCACAACGCTCGCGCCCTCGGCCAGCCACGGCGTCACCCTCCGCGCCTGGGTCAGCATCCTGTCGAGCTGCGCCGGACCGCACGTCAGCTTCTCACCCGTCGCCTTGCTCTGCCGGTGCACCGCCTTGGACCTGGCCACGCACTCGTTCCAGATCCACCGGCACCGCGCCCACTCGGCTTCCAGCGCACGACGGGCCGTCGCCGACAGGCGCACACGGAACGTGTATCGGGCATGGCCCACACCCTCCGATACCTGCGCTGCCGTCGTCATGCACCCGAACCTACCGGCAAGGACTGACAGTTGAGAGTTCTCGATCATCTGGGCTGCCGCACCGCGTCGCGGGGTGGACGCCAGATCGCCCCGGCGGCGATCCTGCAATCCCTGCCCTGCTCCACAGGAGTCCGATTCCTCCCCGGCCTGAACGCCAGGGCCTCCTCGGAGGAAGCCGGTGATCCTCGCGCATTGCCAAGTGGCCCTCGATCGGCACCGATTGTGGAGAGTCATTCCCCAGCGCACACAAAGATGCTTCGGTCACCGATGTCTTCGACGCATCGGCATCGTCGGTCTCTGCCGTGAGGTACTGGTGGCGGGCCAGGCGCGCAGGGCGACCTTGACCGTGCAGGCCGGGTCACCGGTCCGCGCACCGGGACGGGAGCGGGCCAGGTGCTTGATCAGCTCGGCGGGGGCCGGGGCCGGGGCGCGTAGCTGCGGCTGTTGCGGCGGCGAAGGCGTCGACGGGGGCGGACTCGCCGCCTGTCCTGCGGGCCCGGCGGTCGGGGCGGCCACCTCGGTCACGATGACCTTGGTTCTGCCGCCGGTACCGGGCGAGTTCGCAGCCGTAGGCTCCGCTGCCCTCGACGTCCACGGCCTGGTGACTGCCGGTCCGCCGCCGACGAGAGCGCATTCCTACGTCTGTGGGCAGGGCCGCGCTTCGGCTCGGGAGGTCGTCCGGCTGCACAGCCGCCGAGCGGTGCGAGGGCGTAGCGGTGGCGAGGGTCGACGGCCGTGAACTGCCCGCCGGAGCTTCGGTGAGGCTTTCGGGTTCGGCGGTGGGCCGTCGGCACAGTGCGGCGGCCGTCCACTTCCCCCGACATGCGGGCAGCGGGGTGGGGCCGAACAAGGACAGCGGGCAGCTCTGTTGCAACAGAGCTGCCCGCAACACCGTGAGGGTCCTCGCCTGCTTTCAGGCGGGGACCCTCACGCGGACACGACACCACCGTCATGCAGATGCCGTCCCCGTGCCCCGTAGTTGGTTGGTGGACACTCGATTCGGACCGGTGGCGGAAAGTACGGAAACCCGTGAGCCGCTTCGGTCTCCGGGAAGAAGTCACAGACGAGTCCGACGGCCTTGCCCGGGGGCGAAGATTTTGGGGCGGGGTCAGGCGGCGTGGTGGAGCGCCACGGTATCGGCGTGTGCGGGGTCGTGGGCCACGGTCGCGTGCGCGAGGCGGGCGGTGCGGTCGATGGCTGCGCTGTGCGGTCGGTGCCGCGCGAAGACGACGAGGCGCAGCACCGCGAACCGCGCGATGCCGGCGAGCGCGGAGGCCGACAGGTAGACGACCTGCTCAAGCACCGCGCCGGGTTCCACCACGAGTTGCTGCAGGACGAACATCGCCGCGCAGGTCCCCACGTAGGCGGCCGCCGCGGACCCGGCGGCCTGCGCATGCTGGCGCCGGGTCGCCCGCATGCCCGCACCGAAGGTGAAGCGGGCGTGCAGCTCGGTGGCGAGGAGCGTGGAGACCACGGCGATCAGGGCATTGGCCAGACTCCAGGGGATCCAGGAAGCCAGGGCCGCCACGGCGAAGCTGGAGGCGAGCCCCACTGCGCCGCCGCAGAGCACGAAGCGGGCGAAGGCGGTGGTGTTGCCGGGTTCCCCCTGCTGCTGTCTCTGCGCTGTGCCCATGTTCTGCCCCCTGTGATCGCCCGCCCCGCAACGCGCACTTCCCGGCCTGCGGGGCCTTCGCGCGTGTTTGTGACAGAGGAAATGCCGTGCCGTGGGTGACGGGGTTCTCACCGGGGCCGGCGGAGCTGCAGGATCAGGAATCTGCCCGCTTCGGCAGCCGCCAGTTCGGGCGCGGAAAGTGACAGGTGTAGCCGTCCGGATAGCGCCTCAGGTAATCCTGATGCTCCGGCTCGGCTTCCCAGAATGTGTCGGCCGGGACGACTTCGGTCACCACGCGTCCCGGCCACAGGCCCGATGCCTCGACGTCCGCGATGGTGTCCTCGGCGATGCGCCGCTGCTCGTCGTCGTGATAGAAGACGGCGGAACGGTAGTCGACGCCGACGTCGTTTCCCTGCCGGTACCTCGTCGTCGGGTCATGGATCTGGAAGAAGTACTCCAGGATGGTGCGGTAGTCGGTGGCGGCAGGGTCGAAAATGATCTCGATCGACTCTGCATGGTTTCCATGCTCGAAATAGGTCGGATGGCGCATGATGCCGCCGCTGTATCCCACCCGGGTACTCACGACGCCGGGGAGCGTCCGGAGCAGATCCTGCATGCCCCAGAAACAGCCGCCCGCAAGCCATGCTTTTTGCTGGAATTCACTCATAACCTGTTCGTCCTTCTTCTATGTTCGGGAACACACGCGCCTACCGTCCGATGCCCCTCCAAGGCGCCGGCCCACAAACGCTCAGGCGTCCTGAGGTGCTTGTGGGCACCTCACGCACCCGGGGCGGTTCGTACTGCTGCGGTCCTGCCGGCGGCAGACAGGGCGGCACGAAGGCCCCGTTCGTAGGCCCGTGGCCCCACGCGACCACCGTCTGCGCCCATGACCACACCAGGGAGGGTTCCGGCCATCCGTCAGCACAGGACGCCGGCCGTCCGGGACGCTTCACGGAACCCGGCGGAGGCCGTCCGGGCATCGCACGGACCATGCCGATCGGTCTGTTCGGGTGTATCTGTCGCAGGCGACATGCTCTGCCCACCTTTTTGGGGTGTCTCATCCGCGCCTGGGGAAGGTGGGGAGTTCACGAAAAAGGGCGGTCCCGCGCTTCGGTCCCGCGCTGTCGGGAGCAGGGCCGGAGCCGGGGAGGGGTTACGGGACCACGCCGCTTGAGGGGGCCGTATGAGGGTCGGCCCGGTACCCGGTGTTCAGGCGTCGGTGTTCAAGAGGATCGCGGACCTGGCGCGTGCGGCCGGGTGGCCCGGGGCGGCCGAGTGGCTCGAAGAGGAGCCGCTCGATCGCCCCGGCGGGTTGCAACTCGTGCAGTCGTTGGTGGACGACGGATTACCGCAGGGAGCGGAAGCCCGCGCGGACCTCGTTCACGAGCTGCTCCGGCTGCTCCCAGGCGGCGAAGTGGCCGCCCTCGTCGAGCCTGTTGTAGTGGACCAGGTTCGGGTACGCCTGCTCGGCCCAGCTCTTGGGGGCTTGGTAGACCTCGTCGGGGAAGACACTGACGGCGACCGGGATCTTGACGCCCTTGGCGCCGAGGAACGGGGTCTTGTTCTCCGCGTAGAGACGGGCCGCGGAGATCCCGGTGTTCGTCAGCCAGAACAGGGTGATGTTGTCCAGGACGTCGTCTCGGGTGAGGCCTTCGACCTGTCCGGCGAAGGCGCGGGAGATCATCTCCAGGCTCGGCGCGTCGTGGTCGAGCAGGTAGGCCGCCAGGCCGACCGGCGAGTCCGCGAGGGCGGCCAGCGACTGCGGGCGCGAGGCCATCATGAGGAACTGGGCGATGTTCTGGTACAGGTGGCTGACCTGCTCGACGGCGCGCTTCTCCTCGTCGCCTGCCAGGACGACGTCGGACGGCAGCGGGTTGCCGACCGCGAGGGCCTGCTCGACGGCGGGCGGAACGGTGCCGGGCAGGTTGACGTGGATGCCGGCCAGGCCCTCGGGCTCCTGCACGCCCATGAGGTCCGAGATGATCGCACCCCAGTCGCCGCCCTGCGCCACGTACTTGGTGTAGCCCAGGCGCTTCATCAGCTCGCCCCAGGCACGCGCGATGCGCTCGGCGTCCCAGCCGGCCGCGGTCGGCTTGCCGGAGAAGCCGTAGCCCGGCATCGACGGGATCACCAGGTGGAAGGCGTCCGAGGCGTCGCCGTCGTGGGCCGTCGGGTTGGTGAGCGGCTCGATGATCTTCATTTGCTCGATGATCGACCCGGGCCAGCCGTGCGTGACGATCAGCGGCAGGGCGTTCTCGTGCTTGGAACGGACGTGGATGAAGTGGATGTCCAGGCCGTCGATCTCGGTGATGAAATGCGGCAGGGCCTTCAGCTTCGCCTCGACCTTGCGCCAGTCGTACTCCGTGGCCCAGTAGCGGGCGAGTTCCTGCATCGTCTCCAGCGGCACGCCCTGCGAATGGTCCGCGACGGTCTCCTTCTCGGGAAAACGCGTCGCCGCGATGCGTGCACGCATCTCCTCAAGCTCCGACTCCGGGAACTCGAACGTGAACGGACGAATTGCGTGCTGGTCGGGGGTGACGGACATGGTGGTCTCCTCGATGTCTACGGTATGTGCAGGAGAAGGCGGGATTCGACGCCGAATTCACAGACGTGTCCGCGCTCGTTTCTCCCGCCAGCCGAAGCGGGGACCGTGTGGTCAGCCCTGCTTTCCGGCGCACTTCCATGATGGGCGGGGGATGCCGCCCAGGTAATCGGGAACGTGACCTAGATTTGGCAGAGGCGGTGTCGTGCTTCCCCGGTCATCTGACGCGGTACGTCACCGGTGTCACGGCCAGTCATTCGACCTAGCCTCGGTCTTTCGTGACGGTCGGTCGGTTTCTTCAGCGGGCCGTCTCAACAGTTCGGGCCGGTCGCTCGCGCCGGGTGGGCGCGTGCCGGCCCCCTTTTTTGCGGCCCGGCAGGGAGAGTTCACTCGCCGCCACGCCGGTGTTGTGGGGCGGCCGGGGTCCGAGAGGGCTTCGGCCACTCATCGCACGGCGGTCAGGGCGCTGGTGGCGGTGGCCGCTGCGGTATGGACATTCCGGCCAGGGTGCCCGCCTGGCCCGCCGCGTCGCCCTGCACCTGCCCGAACGCCGGCCCTGGAGGCAGGGCTTCACCCGGCCCTTGAGCACCGTGCACCCGTCATCAGCTCTTGGACTCCTCGTGCCCGGCTCCGCGCGAAAGGGCCCGAGCCCGGTGGGCAAGGGGAACAGCCGGGCAGGCCGGCTGCCGCCCCATGCCCCGGGCCAGCCGCGGTCCTGTCGGCTCGGATGCCATCACGGCGGAATCAAGTCGGTCACCGGGCTGAGCCGTTTCTCTCCTGCCCGGCCGTCGCCCGCTTCATCACCTAGGACGCGGTCTTCAGTCAGCTGACTGATGCCCAGGGTGTGTCCCGGGAGCCAAGGTGGACGAAATTCCCGCATCCTGAAAGGGACGCCGCCCCATGCCACACGAGAAGCCCGGCCTTTCGGCTCGCGGCCGGTCCGATCACCGCATGCGCCCGCTGCGCCTGCGTGTCGACAGGATTCTTTGTCCGTCGTCCCGTACCCCGCTCGAGGTCGAATTCCATTACACCGAGGCGGACCCTCTCGTCGTGCTGATGGAACTGCACCCGCCGGAGGGTGGTGTGGTCCCGTGGACCCTCTCACGCGACCTGCTCTTCGACGGCACCGAGGAACCGAGCGGCATGGGGGACGTGCGGCTGTGGCCGTCACTCGCCCGAGGGCGCCGCGTGGTGCACATGAGGCTGGAGGGACATGACCGGTCATGCCTTCTCCAGATCGACCGAGGGCAACTGGAGAAATGGCTGCTGGAGACCTTCGACCGGGTCCACCCCGGCACGGAGTTCTCCTGGATGGACTGGGACGCCGGTGTGGCCGCCCTCGTCGAGGGGAAGCGGAACCAGCCGTGAACCAGGCCGCGGAGCGGACAGGCCAGGACGCGCAGCGACATGTCGCGTGCAGGATGCCCCTCGGTGGCGAAGCTGCTCCACAGCCCGGCCCTTGACGGGCACTGGACGTCGCCCGCCGGGCGTCGACTTCCCGTGCAGGTGCGCGCTGTCCTCGCCCGTCACCGACGCAGGCTTCGGCACCCGCTCCCCTGTCATCGGTTCACCGCGGGCTGCGTCCTGCGCCGCGATGTCATGCAGCGGTTCCAAGGCCAGTACACGAGTGACGAGGAGCACCGTACGGAGATCACCGCCGGTGCACTGCGGTCCGGCGAAAAGCAGCTCACCGGTGGGCCCCGGCGCTCGTCGTCACCGCGCAGGCCGACATCGTGCGGGACGAGGGTGAGGCCCACCGCGGCGCAGCTGTCCGCTTGCGGGTGTGCCGGTCACCGCGACCCGCTACGGCCGGAGCACCCACGGCTTCGTCATGCCCGACGCGCTGTCGGCCACCCAGGCGGCCCGCGGGGCGACCACAGGCCATCGCCACGCTCAGGCACGCTCTGGGCACTGGTGGTGCGGCCTTGCAGGTTCCTCGGCCGTGGGCGGCTGCCGAAGGCCGCCGCCCGTGCGGTGGTGCGGGTGCACGACCATGTCCGGTGGTCGGTCCCGAAAGAAGATGCCCGGGGCGGCGCTGTCCTGGCACCGGCTGTCGCCCGGCGGGCCGGGGGAAGGCGTGGCCGTTCTCGCCTCGGTGCCCCGGGGTGCTCGGCGGACGCCGCCGACCCGGCGCCCTGTGCCGCCCGTCAGCCGAAGCGCCCGGTGCGGTGCGGGCGGATCGCGGTGGTGACGGCGTCGGCCAGGGCCGGCACCTCATCCACCGTGAGAGGCGAGATGGTGATGCGGATGCCGGGCGGTGAGGAGAGCCGGAAGCGGGCTCCGGGTGCGACCGCCCAGCCGGCCTGCAGCAGCCGGGTCACCGCCCCGGTCTCATCGGGTACCGGTACCCAGACGTTCATGCTGCTGCGGCCGTAGGCCGTCACCCCGCGGTCGGCCAGGGCCTGCACGAGAGCGTCGCGGCGCGCGGCGTAGGCGGCGGACACCGCCGCGACGTCCACGGCGCCGGTGCGGCACAGATGGGTGACGGTGTGCTGGAGCAGGTGGCTGATCCAGCCGGGGCCCAGGCGGTAGCGGCCGCGGATCCGGTCGACGGTGAGGGCATCGCCGGTGAGGACGGCCAGGCGCAGGTCGGGGCCGTAGGCCTTGGCCATCGAGCGGACGAGCATCCAGTGCCGGGTGCTGCCGGCGAGCGGGTGGAGCGGCAGTTCGGTCAGTCCGTGCACGTGGTCGTCGTCGATGACGAGGACCTGCGGGTGGTCCGCAAGGACGGCGCGCAGGTCCTGGGCGCGGGCGGCCGAGATCGTGGCGCCGGTGGGGTTCTGGCCGCGGTCGGTGACGATCAGTGCCCGCGCCCCCTGCCGCAGAGCCGCGTCCACGTCGTGCGACAGGGGGCCGTCGTCGTCGACGCCGACCGGGACCGGCCGCAGCCCGAGGGCGGGGGCGAGATCGAAGAGGCTGCCCCAGCCCGGGTCCTCCACCGCCACCGCGTCGCCGGGCCGCAGATGGGCGACGAGCGCGCGCTCCATGGCGTCCAGCGATCCTGAGGTGAGCCCGATCGGGCCGTCGGGGACGCCGTCGGCGTCGAAGGCGGCGCGGGCCAAAGAGCCGAGCTCGTCATCGACCGGGGCGTGACCGTACAGCGTGGGCTGTCGGGCGTGCCGGGCGGCAGCCTCGGCCAGCGCCTCGCCCAGCGGGGGCAGCAGCGCGGTGTCCGGGTTGCCGGCGGACAGGTCGCGTACTCCGGGCGGCACTGTCAGGCGGATCTCGTCGTGCGCGGTGACGGCGGGGCGCGGCCGCACCCGGCTGCCGCGCCGGCCCGCGGTCTCGATGACGCCGCGGTCGCGCAGCACGCGGTAGGCGGCGGCGACGGTATTGGGGTTGACGCCGAGTTCGGTGGCGAGCTCCCGCAGCGGTGGCAGCGCGGCGCCCGGCGCGAGCGTGCCCTGCCCGACGGCCTGCTCGACGCTCGCCGCGATCTCCGCCGCCCCCCGGCCCGTAAACGTATACTCTGCTACCACAACACCCATTATGAACTAGTTCGAAAGGATTGCGTTATATCTTCCCCGCACTCCGTCGGCGGCACGTACGCCGCCACCGACCGCACCGTCCCGACCCGCATCCGCAGGCACGCCTCCTACGATCGCGAGCTGGTGCACGCGATCCTCGACGCGGACTACCTCTGCCACCTCGGCTTCATCCGCGACGGCGCCCCCGTCGTGCTGCCGACCCTCTACGCCCGCGTCGCGGAACGGCTCTACATGCACGGCTCCGCCGGCTCCCGGCCGCTGCGCTGCGCCGGCGAGGACACCGGGATCGCCGTGTGCCTGACCGTCACGCACGTGGACGGGCTCGTGCTGGCCCGGTCCGCCATCCACCACGCGATCAACTACCGGTCCGTGGTCGTGCACGGCGTCGCCCGCCAGGTCACCGACCCCGCCGAACGCTCCACCGCGCTGAACGCCCTGATCAACCACATCGTGCCCGGTCGCGCCGCGGACTCCCGCCCCGCGAACGCCAAGGAACTGGCCGCCACCGCCGTCGTCGCCCTCGACCTGAACGAGGTCTCCGCCAAGGTGCGCACCGGTGACCCCAACGACGACCCCGAAGACCTCGCCCTCCCCCACTGGACGGGCGTGCTGCCCGTCCAGCGCACCTACGGTACGCCGGTACCCGCCGGCGACCTCGACCCGTCGGTCACCGTCCCCGGCTACCTCACCCAACGCTGAAGGAAGCCCCGCGCAGCACCCTGCGTCCCCGGGACGCCGCCGTCGAGGACAGCGACGGGCAGGAGGGGCTGCGCCCCTGGCCCGCCAGCAGCGACGAGAGCCTGTGACGGCCGGCAGTGACTCCCCCACGCGGCACGGGCGACCTGCTGATCGGCCGGGACCCGGAGGCGGGGCGTCCTGCGTGAGCCGGCAGGCGGGGCCTGCCGCACGATGAGGCGAATGAAGCCCCGGCACCTCCCGGAGCCCGCAGGGCGCTCGCCGAGGTTCCAGGCGCGCACGGGGGCGCTCCCGCCGCAGGTCTGCGGCGGGAGCGTCCCGTGTGCGTCGGCGTGTCAGAACGCCGGGGGGTCGGTCAGCTGCGCGGCAGGGCGACGTCGGCCTTCGTCGGGCTGCCGCGCTTCACGCTCGCCTTCTTGCTGCGCTTGCCGTGTCCGTCGTGGGTAACGGTGACGGTGACGGCCGGCGCGGTCGCCTTCAGCCACACGTCGTACACGCCGCGGCTGTC
>NZ_BMMM01000032.1:0-32846 GCF_014645835.1 Streptomyces albiflavescens | reverse complement strand
GAAACCCCGTTCCCTGCCCTGCCCCCGCAGGAGTCCGATTCCTCCCCTGCCTGAAGACCGGGGCATCCTCGGAGGAACCAGGTGAATGCACTGGGCACCCCCGTCGAGGATCCGCCCATGGGGGCGGGCCCCGGAACCACGGCGGTTCCGGGGCCCGCGGGAGCCGTAAGGGGCGTCAGGGCGCGACGAGCTGGTGCTCGGCGCCGATGCCCGACGCGTTGCCCTCGGTGTACAGGCTCAGTTCACCGTCGGACCAGCGGACAAGGGTGTCGTCCGGCCACGGGTTGTCGCTGAAGTCGCCGCCGGTGACAAGCATGGCGTGCTCCCACAGATTGTTCGGCGCTTTCCACCGGTGCTCGCCCCAGCTGTCGCCGGTGCCGGTGAAGTCGTCGTAGCAGGTCACTTCGCCGTCGGACCAGCGCACCACCAGGTCCCAGGTGTCGTTTCCGGTGTAGTCGCCGGAACCGATCTCCACTGCGTGCTCCCACAGCTTGTTCGGGTTGACGACCTTGATCTCCTTGCCCAGGCTCGTGCCGGTGTTCTGATACACCGTCAGTTCACCGTCCGACCAGCGGACCACCAGGTCGTCCTGCCACTTGTTGCCGCCGTAGCGTCCCGCGGTCAGGGCCTCGGCATGCTTCCACGTGTCGTTCGGCGGCATCAGCTGCTTCTCGCCGTGGAAGCCCCTCTCGTCCACCGAGGGATACAGGGTGAGTTCGCCGTCGGACCAGCGGACCATCAAGTCGGAGCCGTTGTCCCCGGTGAAGTCGCCGGCGACGACCTGCACGGCGTGGTCCGCCCAGAGCTTGTTCGGCCCCTGGACGCGGATCTCCTTGTCGAAGTAGTTCAGCCCCTTGCCGGCGCCCCGGTAGATGGTCAGCTCGCCGTCGGACCACAGGACGAACATGTCCATGTGGTCCTCGGAGACCGGCCCGTTCAGCGCGAAGTAGCCGGAGGCGATGTCCTTGGCGTGCTTCCAGGTGGACGCGGCCGGCAGGACGATCGGCGTCGGCTGCCGTCCGGCCACCGCGGCGTCGTAGATCCGCTTCAGGTCGTTGTCGAAGTACGAGGAGTACGAGGTGTCGGCGCTGTGCCCGCCGGTCTGCCAGCCGCCGGTCACGCCGACGACCTTCGGATCGTCGCCGCCGATGATGAACGGTCCGCCGGACGTGCCGGACACGTAGCCGTCGCAGTCGATCTGCGAGAACGTGCCGCCCTTCCAGCCGCCCTCGTCTCCGGTGGTGAACTTCTTCATCGGTGAGGTGCAGTCCAGCGGGTCCTGCTTCGGGTGGTAGTGCGGGTCGCCGTTGTCCAGCCACGGGTAGCCGATCACCCGGGTCTTGGGGTGGTCGAAGCCGGCGTTGTAGCCGATCGGGATCGCGCCGACGACGTCCTGGAGCTTCTTACCGTCGGACCGGGGCTCGGTCTTGAGGAGGGCGAAGTCCAGGTCAGTGTTGTCGTGGTCACCGCCGCGGCGCAGATAGCGCGGGTCGGCGTAGATCTGCCCGACCTTGATGGGGAACAGCCCGTACGGGGCCGGGTGGTCCTTGCTGTGCTTCGGCACGAAGACCTGCTTCATGTGCTGGTCCTGGTTGTCGAAGCAGTGCGCCGCGGTCAGGACCAGGTCCTTGCCGGGCGACGGCACCACGGTGCCGGCACAGTAGCGGTGGTACAGCTCGCCGTCCCGGCGCTCGTCCCAGTAGAACGTACCGACTTCCTTGATGCCCTCGAACGTATGCGACGGCGACCGCAGCAGCTCCTTGCGCTGCGCGGCGGACAGCCTGTCCTCGCGGACCTGGTCCTCGTGTACGGGCAGGGCCTCGGCCATGCGCTCGGGCGTCCAGTACTTCTCCAGCTCGGACGGCGAGTCGGAACCGTCGTCCGGGGCGCCGCTCGTGGGAGGCGTGGTGGGCGTGGGCGTGCCGGAGGGGCTCCCGGTCGCCGAGCCGCTCACGCCCGTCGACGAAGGAGCGGACGGGGTGGCAGGGCCGGTGGTGGTGTTCGACGGTGACGCCCCGGAGGTCGTGCCAGGTGTCACGGTCGGCGAAGCGGACGAACCGGCAGGCGAAGCGGTTCCGGCGGACGCGGTGCCGGGCGTCGGACCGGCCCACGCGGGCGCGGACACGGTGAGTGTGGACAAGGTGATTGCGGCGGTCACCGCGGTGACGGTGACAAGGCCGTGTCTCAGCCTCATTTTCCCCCTCCATATGGTCATTCCGGACCGTGGTCAGAGATCCGGATCTTGTGCGAGCCATCGACCGTAGCCAATGACGGCCCCCCATGCCGAATCTTTGTGCGAAATCACTCCATGCGGCACGGCCGAGCAACCCGAGATCCCGAAAAGGCATCTGACCCGGTATGGCGACGACACCTCACCCCTTCATCGGCTCAATCGGGCGGGCCCGCGCGCTCGGTCTCGTCGTAGGAGCGTGCCTGGCCGCGTCCGCGTGCAGTTCCACGGGCGACTCCGCCCGGCCGTCGGCGCGGCCGTCCGGCGGGACCGGCCGCCCGTCCGCGTCCGCGCCCGGATACCGGCAGGCGTACGACGCGGGATTCGCCGCGGGCAAGCGGCTGTTCGAGGACGGCGGCAAGGGCGCCGCGGTACGGGAGGTGAACGGCGGGTGCGTGCGCCGCTCCCTCACCGCGAAGCCCACGGCGGTGGTGGACCTCGACCGGGGAGCATGGGTCCTGGGCTGCAAGCAGGGGACCGGAAATAGCACCCCTAACCCGCCGAGCGGCCCCGTCACCCGGCGCGAGCCGGACGCGGACCTGCTCCACCGCTTCGGGAGCTGGGCGCGGAAGAACGAGGCCGCCGACTCTGCCCGCCACCTCACCCGGGTCACGCTGGTCCACCTCGACGCCACCGAGTACGACGTCGAACTCACCACCACGTACACCGCCGGAGCCGACGGTCCCGGCGTGCGCCGCCTGGCCCGCGACTACGCGCGCTGGTGGGACGGCGACGACGGTGACGGAACGGCCTGGCATCTCGTCGTCGCCGACACCAACGGGCAGCGCCTTGCTGCCCACAACCTGCACTCCCAGGGGAAATCATCGTGACCAACGCACCGCGCAGCCTTCTCGTCTCCCTCCTCGCCGCGGGCCTGTTCGCTCCCGTGACGATCACGACGGCGACGGCGGCCAGTGGAGGTTGCACGTCATGGCTCAGCAACTCCGGGATGACCGGAAACGTCAAGTGCACGGACGGCGGCGGCACCAGCCAGCACCGGGCCGTCGTCACCTGCATCAACGGCGGCGGCACGAAGTGGACGATCACCGGCCCCTGGAGGTACCGCGGCCGCACCTCGTCCGCGACCTGCTCCACCAGCGGCACGGCCGGCGTAGCCGCCATTGACCACGAACGCCGGAACCGCGGCTAGCGGATGCACCACCACCATGCGGCGAAACGCCGGGCTGCCGATCACGGGGGTCAGGGGTTTGGCTGAGAAGCCGTCTCTCAACCGATCTTGGAACGTGCAAGTCGAACGGAGTTCCTGGTCGGGTGATCTTCCGGCCGTACGCGCATGAGGGCAGGGCCTCCTGGTAGCTCGGGGTGCAACCCCATTCCGAGCGGCTCCCGGAGGCCTTGTTGTCGTTGTTGTACGTGCCCATGCCCGTTGAGTTCAACTCGCCTGCACGGTCGTGTGATTGCCTCGCGCACGTGTACGGCAACGCGGCCGACCATCCGGATCGGGTGCGCCGGTATCCGTCGGACATGACGGACGCGGAGTGGGCGGAGGTCCGGTCGTTGTTGCCGGCGCCGGCCGTCAGAACCAGCTCCTCACCGAACTCCAGCAGGCCGACGCTCCGCCCAACCCCTGCACACCACCAGGTGACCGCGGCACCGCCCAGGCTACCGACTCCGAGACCGAGTCAAGATCCATCAGCCCGATGCGGTGCCGCCGGTGGGTGCGAGGTGGCCGCAGGAGGTGCTCCCGACCCGCGAGGAGGCGTCAGGTCACCGCGGACCGAGAGCACCACCTGCAACCACCTCACACCCCGGCTATGCGACAGCCGTCTGATCGACGAGCAGCAGGCCTGCCAACTCCTCCTGGATCCCGGCATATTCCGGGTGGTTGCTGATCGTCGCGCGGTCCCGAGGGCGCGGGATCGGCACCGGGATGATCGTTTGCACCGACGGCTGCGGCGGATTGGACATGACCACGATCCGGTCGGCGAGCAGAATCGCCTCTTCGAGCCCGTGCGTGACCATGAGCACCTTCTCCGTCTCCGACTCGTTGCCCCACAGCTCGACGAGCTGTTGCTGCAGTCGCGAGCGGGTGAGCGCGTCCAGCGCGCCGAACGGCTCGTCCAGCAGCAGGGTGCGCGGGCCCACGGCGAAGGCGCGGGCGACCGCGGCGCGTTGGGCCATGCCACCCGAGACCTGACCTGGGCGCTTGTCGCGGTGCTCCCACAGACCGACCGCGGTCAGATATCGCTCCACCATCTCGTCGGCCTTGGCGCGTGACCAGTCCGGGCGTGCCGCCCGGACGGCCTCGCGTACATTGGCGAGCAGGCTCAACCGGGGCAGCAGGGAGTAGTTCTGGAAGACCATCGCCCGCTCGGGCCCCGGCCCCGTGACCGGCTTGCCGTCCACGACGATCTCGCCCTCGTCGGGACGGTCCAGGCCGCCGACCATGTTGAGCAGCGTGGACTTGCCGCAGCCCGAGTGGCCGATGAAGGAGACGAACTCGCCTTCTTCAACCGTCAGGTCCACACCTCGCAGAACGTGCTGCGCGGGCCCTCCCCTCCGCTTGAACGTCTTGTGCAGTGCGCGGATCTCGACCGTCATGACTGAACCTCCTCGATGGCGACCTTGCGCGAGAGCCGTACGAGGATTGCGTCAAGGATCAGTCCGACAAGACCGATGAGGACGATCGCGGCGACGACCGAGCTGAGGTCCCCGGCGTTGTACGAGTCCCAGACGAAGAACCCGATGCCCGAGTTGCCGGAGAGCATCTCCACCGCAACGATGACCATCCAGGCGATGCCCATCGACAGCCGCAGACCCGTGATGATCGACGGCAGGGCGTTGGGTATGAGCACATGTCTCATATAGGCGAGGCGGCCGAAGCGGAAGACCCGCGCGACGTTGCGGTGGTCCTGCGGAATCTGCGCGGCGCCGGCCGCGGTGTTGATCAGCGTCGGCCACAGCGCCGTAATGAAGATCACGAACACTGAGGCCTGGGGCGCGTCCTTGAATACGGCCAGCCAGATCGGGAACCAGGCCAGCGGCGACACGGGTCGCAGAACCTGGATCACCGGGTTGAACGCGAGCCAGGCCCGGCGGCTGGCGCCGATCAGCATGCCCGCCAGCACGCCGACCACGGAGGCCAGCGCGAAGCCGGTGAACACGCGCTGCAGCGACGTGCCCAGATGGAGGCCGACGCCTTGGTCATTCGGTCCGTTGTTGTAGAACGGATCGGACAGCAGGTCGATCAGGGTCCGGGCCCCGTCGAGCGGGGCCGGGACGTCGGTCGAGTGGGATGAGGCCAGCTGCCAGAGCAGCACGACGGCCGCGGTACCGAGCATGGCCCATCCGAAGCCGCGGGCCAGCTCGGCAAGTCGGCCGCCCCAGGCGCCCGTTGAGGGCGCCCGGCGGGCAGGGGGGCCAGGCCGCCCCGGCTGGGCGTCGGTCGCCACAGCCGGTTCCGCCTGATCCGTAGGCGTCAGGGAATGGGTCACTTCCGCTTCGCCTCCTCCTTCGGCTTCGCGGGGTCGAAGGTCGTGCCGTCGAGCTTCACGTGGAACGGGCTCATGTCGTCTCCTGGCACGTCGATGCCTTCCTTCTTCGCGACCTCCTCGTACAGGTCGCGCAGAATGATCTCGTCAGCGATCTTGGTGTAGGGGAGGTCGCCCTTCACGAGCCCGAATCGCTGGTACTGGCTCAGGAACCAGATCGCGTGCCCGCGGCGCGGCGCGGGGGTCTTGCCGTCGCGGAAGAACATCATCTGGTCGCCGCTGAACTTCTTCTCGCCCAGGTCGGCACCCAGCTCGTAGGTGCCGAGCAGCCGGCCCGCGATGTCCTTCGCCGGTGCCTTCACATACTGCGGGGAGCCGATCGTCTTGGCGGCCTCGGCGCGGTTGTCCAGGTCGTCCAGCCACTTGGCGGCCTTGAGAACCGCCCCCATGACGTCGACCAGGACATCCTTCTTCTGCGAGGCGAACGTGGCGTTGGTGACCAAGGCCTTCTCGGGGTGGTGCTGCCAGATGTCCTGGGTGGTGATGTGGGTGAAGCCGATGTCCTGCTGGACGGCAACGGCGTTCCAGGGCTCGCCGACGCAGTAGCCGTCCATGTTGCCGACCTTCATATTGGCGACCATCTGCGGCGGCGGGATCGGTACGATCTTGACCTTCGACAGATCGGCCTTGGTGGCCTTGAGCCAGTACCGCAGCCAGGTGTCGTGCGTACCGCCGGGGAAGGTCATGGCCAGGGTCGGTGACTTCTTCTCCAGCAGGCCACGGGCGGCCTTGAGGTCCGCGTAGCCGGCGTCGGCGAAGTCCTTTTTGAGTGTGATGGCCTGGCCGTTGTTGTTGAGCACCATGGCGATCTTGAGGTCGGTGGAACCCGTTCCCGCGATCTTCGAGGCGACGGACAGGGGGAGGCTGAAAAGAGCATGGGCGGCGTCGATCTGCCCGTTGAGCAGATTGTCCCGAGTTGCTGGCCACGAGGCCTGCTTGATCAGTTCAACGTCGAGGTCACGCTCGGCGAAGTAACCGAGTTCTTTCGCCATCACCAGGGGCGCACAGTCGGTCAGCGCGATAAACCCAAGGCGCACCTTGCGGCCAGGCTTGGCTGAGGTGGACTTCTTGTCGGACGAGCCGCACGCGGTGAGAGCGGCGGTGCCGAGCGAGGCGGTAAGGGCGGCTGTTCCAGAGAGGCGAAGGAAGCCTCTGCGCCCGAGGTTGTTCTCCATGGCGAGGAACGTACGGCCGCATTGAGGCAACGAAATTGCGCGTGTGTCAAGGGCGTAAATCACGCACATCGCTTGAGTATGTGAACACGACGTGAGGGGTCTGAAACCAGTCGGGCATCTGGCGTGTCGCTGGCGACATGAACCGTGGTCAATGGCCAGGGGCCGCTACTGATTCCCAATGGAGTTGTCAACTGGTGTCGGTGACAGGCTGTGAGGGTGTCAGGCGAGTGCGCTCGCGGGCGCCGGTGCGGTGGTCTCGAAGGTGCGACCGTCGCGTATCAGGGCCCACAGGACGTTCAGACGACGTCGAGCGAGGGCAATGATCGCCTGTTTGTGGCTTTTCCCCTCGGCTCTCTTGCGTTCGTAGAAGGCCTGGGAGACGGGGCAGGAGCGGGCGGCGACCATGGCGGACATGTAGAAGACCCGCATAAGGCGGCGGCAGTAGCGCCGTGGGCGGCGCATGTTGCCGCTGACGCGTCCGGAGTCCTTGGGGACGGGGGCCAGCCCAGCGACGCCGGCGAGCCGGTCGGGACTGCCGAAGACGCTCATGTCGCCGCCGGTGTGGGCGATGAACTCTGCTCCCAGCACGGGGCCGATGCCGGGCATGCTCAGGACGATTTCGGCGGCGGGGTGGTCACGAAACCGGCCCTCGATGAGGGCATCGGTCTCGGCGATCTCCTCATCAATGGCCGTCACCTCCCTGGCCAGCTTGGCCACCATGACGGAGGCCAGCCTCTCGCCGGCGACGGCGGTGTGCTGGGCTTGGGCGGCCTCAACGGCCGTGGCAGCCACCTGTTTGTAGTTGCGGACCTTGCGGTTCTTCAGCCAGGTCGCGAGCCGGTTCTTACCGATCCTGCGGAGCTCGGCCGGGGTCTGGTAACCGCCCAGCAGGACCAGGGCAGCCTTCGAGGTGCTGTAGTCGAAGGCCCGTTCCAAAGCAGGGAAGTACTCCAGCATCTGGGCCCGCATACGGTTGATCGCCCTGGTGCGGTCCGCAGTCAGGTCCAAGCGGCGCGAGGTGAGGATACGCAGGTCCACGGCGATGTCGCCGCCGCGGTGCATCGCTTCCAGGTCGCGGCGCATACGGGCCTGATCAGCGATGATGAAGGCGTCCTTGGCATCGCTCTTGCCGTCGCCTCGGTAGGAGCCCGAGGCGTGATGAACGGTGCGACCGGGGATGTAGAGGACCTGCTGGCCGTTGTCGGTCAGCAGCGCGATCAGCAGCGCGATCAGCAGCGCGATCAGCAGCGCGGCGCCGCCGGAGTTGAGATCAATCGCCCAGGTCACCGACTCGCCCTCGCTCAGCTCCAATACATCGGCGATCAGCTTGAGCAGCTCGGTCTCATCGTTTGCCACCCGCCGCGACAGCCTGCGCTTGCCATCAGCGTCGATCACCGTGCAGTGGTGTGCGGCCTTGCCCGCGTCCGTACCGGCCCACAGTTCGGGCACATTCACCTCCGAGGTCGTTGCAGTTCAAGCCCGTGCAGACGACCTCGCCAGCGTGTCCTTACCAAGCGACCTTGTCGCGCATCCCAATGAGTGGCCGAGTCGTCGCGGGAAGCCAGGCGGCCAATCAGTAGAAGCCACTTACACGGCATGACCTTGACAGCCACACCCAGCAACCCTGGGCCTCCCGATCCTACGAGTGACCGGAATCAACCCACCAACAACGTAAGGACCTTGTCGGCGTGATCTCGCGGGGGCTGACAAACTGTGGTTGCCGCAGTAGGCCGGTCATATGAGGTATCCGCAAGGGGGCGGGCTGACCGCGGAGCGTCGGGCGTTTCGCGAACACATCCGGATGCAGGCCGCCGAGTTATTCGCCCTGGGGCGCGACAGTGCCGCGGTCGCCAAGCAGTTACGTGTCAGCGTGCGGTCGGTACAGCGATGGCGTCAGGCATGGGAGTACGGCGGAACGTCGGCCTTGGAGTCGAAGGGGTCAGCGTCCAGGCCCAAGCTGAGTGAGGCGCTGTTTTGGGTGCTTGAGCAGGAGCTGGCCAAGGGGCCGGAAGCGCACGGCTGGCCGGATCAGACCTGGACGCTGGCGCGGATCAAGACGCAACGGGCACTGCGTGCTGGTGCTGCCGGAGTCCGAGCGGCTCGTGGACGCCACCGTGGAGCAGTTCCACGACGTCCGCGCGATCGGCGCGGGCCCGATGATCGGCAAGGTGGCCTTG
Organism: Streptomyces albiflavescens; assembly: GCF_014645835.1. Taxonomy (GTDB): domain Bacteria; phylum Actinomycetota; class Actinomycetes; order Streptomycetales; family Streptomycetaceae; genus Streptomyces; species Streptomyces albiflavescens. The sequence continues at coordinate 23,752 of NZ_BMMM01000032.1, read as the reverse complement.
GCATCGCAGGACGGCGGACTGATGGAGCCGGGCGCGCAGGTGATGCTCCAGCGCGGGGATCTGGTGCTGGCCTACACGGTTGCCGGGCCGGAGGCGCTGGCCTCCATCGTGGACCACCCGGAGGTGGCGGCCCATGCCGCAGGCCACCGCCGTACCGGGGTGAACCTCGCTTCCCTCGCGCTGACTGCTCTGCGCAGCGAGGACGTGCGCGGCCGGGCGATGCAGGCCCCCTACCCGAGGCTCCGGGCCCTGCTACGGGCGATCGGGGATGCCCCGTATGAGGCGGACGAGTCCCGGGACATACGGTTTTGCCTGCCTGATGAGGACGGCCGGGAGCGGTGGCTGAGGCTGGATGAGATCCAGCTGCCGCCGACCACCCCGGCCGCCTGGCCGCATTCGTAGGTGGCTGTCGGCGGCGGGATCCGTGTGAAGCCTGCCCCCGGTGGCCGCTGGGTCCGCGCGCCTCGGCCGGCTGCGATCTTGGCCTGCCACGGTCGGCCTGGTTGGCCGTGGCAGGCCGTGGCTGATGGTGCCGCACCGCTCCAGCGGCGCCCGCCTCAATGGCAGGTGAATGACTTGTGGGTGAGGTCCGTGCTCAGCGTGCAGGTTTGGCCCTTTACCGTGCCGTTCCTTTCATGGAAGGCGGCGCTCCAAGTCCCGCCTCCGTCGGTCAGGTCCGCATAACCGAAGATCCCGATTCCCCCGGGAGGACTCTGTTCCTGAGTGATGGACTGATTGACGGGCTGCGGCGGCGTACCGATCGCCATTCCCATGACTTTGCTGTCGTTCGGGCCGTTGTCCAGTGGTCCGCCCGAGGAGCCCACGGTCAACTGGGGCGGCCGGTGAGTGTTGAAGTCGAGCATCTGGTAGAGGTGGATGTGCCCCGAAAGGGCCAGTCGCACGTTGTCCCGCAGCCGACCCAGGTGGGTGTCGGCGACGGCGGCGTCAAGGACGTGAGTCGCCACGGTGGGCATGGGGGCGGCTGATTTCACCATCCACAGTGGCTTGTGCGTGAACACGAAGTAGTCCTGGTTCATGTGCTGCTGCCGACCCGCATCTTGGTTCACGGCATTGAAATACCCGGTGAAGATGCCTTGGTTCGCTGTGCCTCCGTCGTCGTCCGGGTCGGCCAGCGAGGAGTCCACGTTGACGAGGTTCAGCGTGCCGGCGCGGATGAACGCGGGGTCGGTGAAACGGCTGCAACTTCTGTCGTTGCGGAGTTCGTCGGCGAGGTAGCGGAACCATGCCCCGCCGGCGCCGTCGTGCAGCGACGGGTTGCAGCCTTCGTGGTTGCCCCGGGTCAACGCGACGGGCGCTTTGGCCAACAGCGTTTCCGCGGGCCGGAAGAAGTCGGCGACGACGCAGTCCCAGCTGGCGGCGTCGGAGGCTGTCTGGCAGCCTGGATTCTTCGCCTTGTCGTCGGCCCTGGAAGGGTCTTCCCGGTAGAGGTAGTCACCGGTGTGGATCACGAGATCCAGCTTCGTCTCCTTGGCAAGGCTGGCCGCGACCTGCCCGAAGGGCCACTCGGTCGAGCACTTCTGAGCGGGATCGGTAGCTTTCGCCGGAAGGCTACAGCCGGTGTCGCCGATGACTCCGATCGTGGCGGGACGTGTGGTCCCGGTCCACTTCGGCAGCGGGAGCTCCCTGTTCGAGGGGTGCACCGTGGCCGCTTGGACCGTCGACTGCTGAAGCACCGCGTTGGAGGCCGTCGGAGGCACCCTCAACTGGCAGACCGTGGTGGGGAACTGCGGCCCATCGGGAGTGCTCAATCGGCGCATGCGGAACGGATTCCTGGTCGTCCCGACGGTGTAGTTCACGGTGGGACACATGTGACTGCTGTCGGTGGACACGTAGCGGATCTGGGTGCCGTGACTGGTCAGCTGGGTCCACGCCCAGGCCTCGCCATTGAGCCCCCCGCCGGGTGGCGGAGCGGTCGGCCCGGGCGGCCGTGGCCCCGCGCTGCCGGGTGCGGGTCTGGCCGAAGTCGCCCCCGCCGAGGCCGCCGTGGCCAGCACACTCACCGCGGCGAGGACAACGATTCGATGCATCATCTTGTTCACGTTCCTCCGTTCGAGTGCCCGACCGCCGACACATCACGTCGCCGGAGATCACTCCGGAATCGTCACCGACGGTTTCCACCTGCGCACGACAACGCAGGCGAACGGCCTACGGGGACCTCGTCCCGAGCAACGCCCAGGGACGCGACCGCGCGCCGACTCCAGGCCCACACCTCCCGATCAGGAGCCGGAGGCGCTGGCGCCTGGTCGCAAGGAATTCGCTCCGCGAATTCCACGCTGGCTACAAAATGCGGGGTTCCGCCTTTCACTCTCCCCTCGAAAAACTCCAGAAATCCTCAGGAATCCAGGAACGCAGGCAACGGGAAAGCGAGTTGAGGTTTTTCCGGGAGAAAAGCAGAATTCCGGGAATTCGGGAGAGGGTTGGACGCTCCGGGCTCAACAGGTCCAACCCCTCCCGGAGGGAAGAGACGTGACACCCCGTCGGCACGACGGCCGGACGCGAGAGACGGGGAGCCAGACCCAGGACGGACGGGAGAGGGGCTAGAGAGCGAGAAGGGCAGGGACGGGAGGAAGACGCCCTCCGGGCGCCCCACACGCAGCCACGCCGGCGGCTCAGGGGCGGAGCACCCGCCCCTGAGGGCTTCCAGCCCTCAGGGACACGCCTACACACCGAGCTGCGGAACGTCAGGCCTCTGGAGCGCTTGCCGTCAGGCGACCGTGCAGGTCTGGTCGCCCAGCTTGAACGACCGCCCGATGGGCCGACATGCCGCGCATGGCGTAATGATCCGCTCGGGCGTGCTTCCCAGGTCACGTTGTGCACAGGCGGTGACCGGAGTCGGGCAGGAAAGAGGTGGCGAACCGGGCCATGGGCGAGGACAGCGTGGACCGGTCGGAGGGCTTCGGCGAGCGGCTGCTCGGCGCGCTGCTGGATCAGGCGCGGCTGTTGCCGCCGCAGCTGATCGCCCCGCTGATCGCACAGGAGGTGGCCAGGATCGGCGGTCGTGACGTCTCCATCCTGCTCCAGGACTACGCGCAGGAGCTGCTGGTGCCGCTGCCGGGCAGGAAGCTGCACGTCGGCCAGCCCGAGCCGATGGCCGGCTCCCCGGCCGGCCGGGCCTTTCTGCGCGGGGAGGTCGTCGAGGTGCCGAAGACTCACGGGGTGCGGATGTACTTGCCTTTGCTGGACGGGAGCGACCAGGTGGGGGTGATGGCCCTGACGCTGGACGCTCTGGGCGACGACGAACGGCGCCTGCTGGGCAGGCTCGCCAGCCTGGTCGCCGACGTACTGGTCACCAAGAACGCCTACACGGACCAGTTCTTCCTGACCCGGCGCCGGGAGCCGATGAGCGTATCCGCGGAGATCCAGTGGAGCCTGCTGCCACCACTGACGATGTCCGTTCCGCAGGTCGAGGTGGCCGGCATCCTGGAGCCCGCCTACCGCGTCGCCGGCGACAGCTTCGACTACGCCCTCAACGACAACATCCTGCACATAGCCGTGATCGACGCGATGGGCCACGGCCTGGACGCCGCCGCGATGGCGACCATCGCCATCGGCGCCTACCGCCATGCCCGGCGCGTGTTCATCAGCCTGGCCGAGAAGTACGCGTTCATGGACGATGCCATCTCCCGGCAGTTCGGGCCCGACCACTTCGTCACCGCGCAGCTGATGCACGTGAACATCGCCACCGGTGAGATGGAGCTGGTCAACGCGGGCCACCCCGCGCCGCTGCTGATCCGCGAGGGCCGGGTCGCGGAGCAGCTGGAGAGCGCGACGACGCTGCCCGTCGGCTTCGGCGGTGAGACGCCCCGGATCAGACAGCACATGCTCCAGCAAGGCGACCGGGTGCTGTGCTACACCGACGGCATCATCGAGGAGCGTGTCGCCGGCGGGGAGCCGTTCGGTGAGGAACGCCTCATCCGCTGCGTCAACCGCCTGGGGGAAGAGCCATCAGAGGGAGTGCGACCGGACCTGCGCCGACTCTCCCACACGCTGAAGAGAGAACGAGGCGGGCGCACCAGCGACGACGCCACCCTCTTCATGATCGAGTGGCACGGAGACGCTGCCGACCACCTCGCGGCTCTTGACTGAGCGCCTCGACCTCAACCGAGTCCGAACCGGACAACGCCGCCCACGCGGACAACGGCCCCTCTCCGCCTGGCCAGCTGGTGGAAGGCAGCCATCCCCGCCTGCCCATGTGCCCGGGGGCTCGTTTGTGCGGACACGGGCCTACCCCGTGCGGGGAAGGGCTGGGCATGATCGACCCGCCCCGGTTCCCAGCCGGGGCTCGACGGGTAACGGGGTGTCGTGAGCGTCGTGTCTGCCGGCTGCGGGCGTCGTTGCACAAGACATCGCGCGCAGGTACCGCCACCTGGATACGCGACAGTGAGCGCCCGGCCTCTGCCCGGTCGCGGGCCCTCCCCCTGGCCCGGTCCTGTAGCACTCCACGGGGCCGGGCTACTTGCTTCGCGGGCGGCGTCCGAAGATGGCCTGGCGCAGGGTCGGGTACTGCCGGCTGATGTCGGTGCGGCATTGGGGGCAGTACCGGCGTCGTCGTCGAACCCACGGCCACCGGCACCCTCTCCGACACCGCCGCGGTGCGATCCGGGGCCAGCAGGAGAAAGTCCATCCGTTGCCGGTACAGCGCCCCTGACTGCTGGCAGCGCAACACATCATCGGCACTGGGGCCAGGGGGCCTCGGTCAGTACCGACGTCCCGTCGGTGGTCAGCCTGGCCAGGTGCCGGTCAGGCTGCGGGTGGCGGTGGCGTCGGCGCGGTCGACGGTGGCTTTGACCGCGACGAAGATCGCGCCCTGCAGGGCGGCGGCGAGCAGGACCTCGTTCCAGGTGCGCTCTGCGGCGGTGGCGTCGGGAGCGTCCTCGTCGTGGCTGAGCATCTTCCACGCCTGCTTGAACAATGCTCCAGCGAGCATGCCGCTGTGCTCCTGCGCTCACCGCGCGACTCCGACATGACCGCCGCGTTCCCGGAGGCCTGCGCGTGGGAGCGGGCGGCTGGGGGAGAATGTCGCAGCTGGCGCATTCTCCTCCGGCCGTACGGGGCACCGTTCCTCGATGTCCGTGATGATCGCCTTACCAGGACGCGGCTTCCTCACTCGCTCTCGGACGACTCCTCGCCCTCGGCCGTGACAGCCTCCGCTTCCTCGGCACTCGCTTCGTCTGGGAGTGCTTCACTCTCGGACGACTCCTCGCCCTCGGCCGTGACAGCCTCCGCTTCCTCGGCACTCGCTTCGTCTGGGAGTGCTTCGCCCTCAGCCTCAGCCGCCTCGGATTCCGCGCTCTCGCCGGACGCAGCAGCGTCCGTCTCCGCGCCCTCCACGGCCTCGCCCGCAGGCTCCTCGCCCACAGGTGGAGTCGGCTCGGGTTCCTGGGGCGCCTGTTCGGTGTCGCTCATGAATTCACCTCCTCCCCATGACGCGTAGTCAGGGAGTCCTGATGTAGGTCGATGGCAGCCACCGACCCTAAAACGCGGGGATTTGCACTCTTCTTACCTTTTGTCCTAGTCCTCAAGGGTGAGGATGTCAACGGCCCCTGGGGCGAAAGGTCCAGTCACGACCGAGCAGTTCGCGGCGCTCGAGACGTGCGCGACAGGGAAGTCGCGACGGGCAGCGGGTGGAGCACTCGATCACGTCAGAGGAGAAGAGGATCGAGAGAAGAGGATCGCGTTCCCGTTCGCGCTGTTCGCCGGTCGGGTCAGCATCCGCGAGCGCCCTGGGCGAAGTGTTCACCTGCCCGGAGGCGCTCGGCGTGGTCCTGGGCCCTGAACGCGGGAAGATCCTCGGCCTCTTCGCCGACACCTATCGCGCCGTCCGCTTCACCCGCTCCCGGGATCACCCCGTGGCCGTCGATACACTCCTCCCGCGGACGAGGCCCCCGGAGACCCCGACGTCAGACCTTCCGGATCCGGTCGGCGATCTCCGGCCTCGCCGCGAACCCGGCCGCCTTGTACGTGGCGACGCCGCCGACGTTGGAGCTCGGCGTGCACACGCGCACGCTTGACGAGCCCATCTCCCGCAGTGCGGCCGCCCCGGCGACGGTGATCGCCCGGCCATAGCCGCGGCCGCGGTGGTCCGCGTGGACGCCCATCGGCTCGACCAGTCCCGGCTTCCCCGGGCCGGCCGACCAGACCGTCACCACCGCCGCGGGGTTGCCCTGGTCGTCGTAAGCACCCAGGCAGCGAGCGTCGGCGTAGAACGGTGCCGCGGATATCTTGTGCCGGTACTCGCGCGTGGGCCTCGTGGTGTTGAACGCGGACCGCAGGACGTCGGCGAAGTCCTGTGCCTGCTCCAGGCCGATCTCCTTGATCCGCACGCCGGGGTCCTCCACCGCTTCGGCGAGGTCGCGGAAGAGCGGCGTCCACGGCTCGTCGACGCCCCAGCCCTCCTTGGTCAACAGGTCGTGGAGCAGCAGGCCCTGCGGCGCCTCGATGGACACCGCTCCTTCCGGCAGCACGCCGCGCTCAGGCAGCGAGAAGTCCTCGACGAGCCGCCGCGCCAAGTCCTCGTCATGGAAAGCGTCGGAAGCGACCGTCATCCGCACGAGCGTCGGCAAATCCAGCATCCCGACGGCGAGGATCCGTCCGTTCCGGCTCCAGGTCCGGACCACCGCGGCCGTCTCGGCCGTTCCGAACCGGTAGTTCCAGCCGATGTCCCCGGGATGCAGCTGCATCGGCGCTTGGTCGTGCTGCCACTCCCGCAGTGCCGCAATAGCCTCGCGCACTCCGTCGGCGGTCGGCGTACTCAGCACAATCGTCATAGCCGGGATCAGACACCCCGTCTCGGTGGCGTGCAACCGATTAACTGACTAAGCGCTTCAAGGTGATGGTGGCGGGAGGTCGATGACGAGTCCGGTCCCGGCGAGGAAGCCGTCGAGGACGTCGGGGCGGTACTGGAGGCGCTTGAGTCGGTTGCACACGAGCGCGGCGAGTCGGCCGAGGGCAACGCTGGCGAGGTTCGCGAGGCTGTGTTTCACGTGGGCCCATAGGTACTCGACCGCGTTCAGCTCGGGCGCGTAGGCGGGCAGGGTGAACACCGTCAGCCAGGCGCGTGCGTCGATCAGGTCGCGCATCTTGTGGGAAACGTGGGTGTTCAGGCGGTCCCACACGAGCACGATCGGCGCCTTGACCAGTTGGTGCACGCCGTCGACGAGGGCGATGTAGTCGCGCTCGGACAAGCTGCGGCGCTCGCCCTTGCGTCCGGTGTGGCGTCGCAGCCGATGGCACAGCCGGGTCCGCGAGCCCGGACGCATCGCGATCAGCCCGGCGACCGAGACCCGCCCGGAGCCGCGGCCGTTCACCTTCACGACCGGGGTGATGCCGCGCCATCCCCAGGTACGTCCGGTCGGCGGCCTGCGTGTGAACCCCGCCTCGTCCTCGAAGCAGATCCAGCCGCCGCAGGCCGCCCGGGTGGTTTTACCTCCGCCCACGTCACCTCCTTCCAGGAGGTGACGGCCTTCTCGTCGCGTTCCGCGGCCCTGCGGGCCGGGACCTGCAGCGTGAACCCGATCCGGCGCATCAGCCTCGTCGCGCCCGAGACGCTGTAGGAGACGTGAAACTTCCTGCCGATCAGCGTCACCACCCGCGCCCCGGTCCACACCTGGTCCTAGTCCCAGCCGTGCGCGGCCGGCCCTTGTTCCAGGTAGTCGGCCAGCTTCTCCCGACACTGCGGCGACAGCTTGCAGCGCTGCCCGCTCGCGCCCCGGGAGGCCAACGCCTCGGCCCCGCCCTCCCGCCAAGCCTGCTGCCACTGGTAGGCCGACTTCGAGCTGACCCGCAACTGGCGGGCGACCTCTGGCGGGACGACCCCTTCGGCGAACAACCCGGCGGCCTCCAGCCGCACCGCCTCGCGGCGCCGACTGCCCTTCGCCGTCAGCCCGCCCCCATCCGCATAGCGCATACCAACGACGTACTGCGCAAATGACCATCAGTCGGCCGTACAAACCAGCCAACCACCTCGAAGCGCCGAAGTCAGTAAGTCTCTGGACGAGGTGGCCGTAGCCGAGCACCCGCTCATCGAGTGGCACGGAGGAGGGCCCGAAGTGTGGAAGCCCTGAACATGCCGCTCAGCCTCCCGGCCCGATATTGATCACTCACCTGAACATCCGGCCCTCCCCCGGAGGGACCTTTCAGACCGTAAGTTTTCCGCCCGGGCCAGAGCCCCTGCTGTCAGCGGCCAAGGGCATTCTCCAGCCGCCGCTTGGTCATCGAGGAACGGCCGTGAATGTTGCGCTTCTTGGCCTCCTCATACAACTGGTCCTTGGTCGGCCCTTCCGCGCCGCTGTGCGAACGCTGCCCACCACGCTGCGACGCCGGCTTTGAGTCACGCGTGGAGGACTTGCTGGCGGTCTTCGGCTCGCCCGACCTCGCCCGCTCCTTGTTGACCGTCCGCGCGGCGATCTCCTTGGCTCGCTTGGTCGACTCGCCACGGTCCTCAGCGCTCTTCTTGATGTGCTCGTACTGCTGCTCCCGCTCGGAGCTCGATCCGGCCGGCATCGTGTCTTCCTTTCCTTCCTGACAGACTCGGCGAACGCACGCAGTCCGGGCTCAGGGATGGCCGGCCCGCTGGTCCGGCGGCACCCCGCCGCCCTCTCCCCCGCCCTTGCTGCCATTGCCCCCGGCCCACAGCGGTTGCGCCTACTGGGGAGAGATTGGCTGTCCCGACACCCCCATCTACATTCCGCCGCCGGACATCGGCCACCGGTCATAGCCGAGGGAACAGCGCCCCGGGCTGCCCATGGATCCATCCAGCGGCGTCCCCGAGGCCGCCTCGGACGGAAGCAAAACTGATCGGCTACCGGGCCGGACCGATACCGTGCGACGTGCCGCAAGGCCGACCTGGTGAACCCTCGTCGGCTGGACGTGCGTCGCGTTCGGGGATGTCTTCGGGGCCTGGGAGCGGGTGCGCAGGCCCTCGACGCCCTCGGCCTGGTAGCGGCGGTACCGGGTGTAGTACGCCTGCCGACTGATATCCCGTAGTAGCGGCAGGACATCGGGACGTTCCCGGTGACCTCTTCGACGTGGCGTATCACCGCCAGGCGCCGCTTCGCCTCCCGGTCAAGCGGCGGGCTGATGGGGAAATATGGCGAGTCAATCGCCCGGGTGAGCCCCCCAGGGACCACCCCGTCAGCCCATAAGCAGCATCGCGGGTGCCGCTTACGGTCACCTGATGCAGTGGGCCACTATCGTCGCGACCGCGCTCGGCGCCGTCGTCGGCGTCCTCAGCTCCGCAGCCTCTGACCGCCTCCACTGGCGCCGCGAGGTAGGCGCAGGCCCTCAGGACGGAGCAGACGGCTTCCGGGGAGGGGGAACGGCTCGCGCTGAGCCGTTCCGGGCCAGGTGTCGAGAACCTGCGATTTGAACCCTCCCCCCGCTGAAGCAGGGGGGATTCCTGGCTCAGGCTGCCTGCGGGTCCAGCGGACCTACGGGCCTTACACCCTCAACACCAGCCGGGTCGGAACCTGCCCGGTTTGGTACTACAAGCAAAGGAGTTGCTGTGCCGGCTTGGCTCTCGCTCAGCACGGTGTGCGCGCTTGGTTCTCGCAACGCACATCGAGCACGTTACCCGATCGCGTAGACGGTCTTTCGCCCTGGAGGCGAAACCCCGTTCCCTGCCCTGCCCCCGCAGGAGTCCGATTCCTCCCCTGCCTGAAGACCGGGGCATCCTCGGAGGAACCAGGTGAACGAGCGCCACAAAGAAGAAGGGGTCCGTCGGCGACGGGCCCCCCTTTTCGTGCAAGCGCACACGGCCGGCGACCCCGGGCCCTGGACCTCCCCGGCAGACGAGAGGGACGGTGTGCCGTCTCCGACCGTGTTCGCCTGCTGCGGCATCCGCTGCTGCACCTGGTCGCCCACCGCGGCGAAGGTCCTCTTCCCGCGCTGCAGGGCCCCGACAGGTCGGGGCGTGTCAGTGTGCGAGGGAGTCGATCAGGGTGCGTGCGCCCTGGCGGAGCAGTGCGACGGCGACCGAGGTGCCCAGGGTGGCCGGGTCGAGGGGGCCCGCCCATTCGTGGGCGTTGAGGACGGTCTTGCCGTCGGGGGTGAACACGCATGCGCGCAGGGACAGTTCACCGTTGCGTTCGGCTTTGGCGTATCCGGCGATGGGTGAGTTGCAGTGGCCTTGGAGGACGTGGAGGAACATGCGCTCGGCGGTGGCTTCGCGGTGGGTGTCGGGATGGCCGAGGCCGCTGACCGTGTCGATCAGGTCGGTGTCGTTCTCGCGGCACTGGAGGGCGAGGATCCCGGCGCCGATCGGCGGCATCATCACCTCGGTCGGCAGGATCTCGGTGATCACGTCCGTGCGGCCGATGCGCTTCAGGCCGGAGGCGGCCAGGAGGAGGGCATCGGCGTCGCCCGCGGCGAGTTTGTCCAGGCGGCGGTTGGCGTTGCCGCGCATCGGTACACAGTTCAGGTGGGGGTGGGAGGCGGCGAGCTGGGCGATGCGCCGTACGGAGGAGGTGCCGACGCGGGTGCCTTCTGGTAGTTCGTCGAGGGTGAGCCCCGTGGGGTGGACCAGAGCGTCGCGGATGTCGTCGCGTTTGAGGAAGGCGGCGAAGACGGTGCCGGCCGGCAGGGGCCGGTCGGCGGGGACGTCCTTGACGCAGTGCACCGCCAGGTCCGCCTGGCCGGCGAGGAGGGCAGCGTCGACTTCCTTGGTGAACGCGCCCTTGCCCTCGACCTGGGCCAGGTCCCCCATCCACTTGTCGCCGGTCGTCTTGACCGGCACGACCTCGGTGCGGATGTGCGGGCGGAGCGCGGCGAGTTCGCTGCGCACGCGCTCCACCTGGGCAAGCGCCATGGGCGAGTCGCGGGAGACGATGCGGATCAGTTCAGGGGCGGACATGCCGCCCACCCTAGCCCTTTACGGGCGGTCACCGAGCAGCAGCCCCAAGGCCCATCTCATCGGCGTGGCACACAAGTTGGGGACCTCGGGCAGGCGTGCGAGGACGGTGTCGACGCGGTGCCGGTGGCCGGGCGGCCGACTGGGGACGAACTCCCCCGCGCGGAGGGAAGGCTGCGTTCGTGCAGTAACGGATTTCCTGCGCGGGCACTTCACACTGCGCGTCCTCTCAGGAGTCGAACGACATGAGGCGTGGAAGCGGCCCGCTCTGCGGACGGGAAGCGACCCGTGGGCCCCGAGGGAATGGAGTAATGCCAGTGACAGAGTCCGTGGAGAGCCCTATGGGGTTCAGCGCGCCGAGGCGCGGATTCCTGGGACTGCTGGGGCCTGCCAGGGCCAAGGAACGCGAGAGCGTCGAGAAGATCATGGAGGGACTGGAGAAGCAGTCGGCCACCTACAAGAACATCATCCTCACGCGGATCGACCAACGGTACGTCGATGACGTGTGGGGCGAGGCACAAGTCAGGATGACCGCGCACCTGCGGGCCGGCCACCGGGTGAAGAACCCGGCCGCCTACATGACACGCGTGTGCATCAACTGCGCCTACGACGAGCTCGAGAAGATCAAGAAGCGTGCCGAGGACCTCATCGGCGATGACGACACCAGCGTCCTGGAGCGCACAGACGTCCTCCTGGACGACTCGGGCCTCATGTACTCGGACGTCAAGGCGATCATGGCCGAGGTGCTGACCCCGCGCGATCACCGCGCCTACGTACTGCGCTTCGTCTACGGCCTGAACGCCAAGGAGATCGCCGAGGTCCTGGACTGGACCCACGACTGCGTGCGCCAGTCCCTCGTACGAGCGGACCGGATCCTGAACAGGCCGGAGGTGAAACGCCGCTTCCGCTACCGGCCTCGCAGCTCGGAGCGATGAGTAGACCCCTTCCAGGGTCTGCGGATCCCGGCCCCGACCGGCACTCAGCCGGACGATCCGCCGCAGGCCCGAGTGGGGATCTACCCCGGCCAGGAACGGGCGAAATCTCGGGGGATTGGCCCGCACCTGGTTCACACCGAGCGAGACCAAGGAAGGGAAGTCATTCGTGTACAAACTCGTACTCACGATCATCGCGTTCGTGATGGCCGCGTGGACCAGGCTGCGTCGCCTCGTTGAAAGGGTTCGCACGCCGCGCACCGCCGTGTGGGAGGACCTTCACGAGGACACGGCGGTGACCGAGGGGCAGAGGGGTCCTCTCGGTCACCGCTCGCGGTCCAACGACGGACTGCAGCCGGGCAGGGCGTGAGATAGCACAGGGCGGTGTTGTCGCACCGCCTGGCAGCGCAAGGCGGGGGCCCCGACTTCACTGTCGGGGCCCCCGCCTCCGTCGTACCGGGTGTAGGCGCACGGCACGATCAACCACCCGGGAGACACCGACATGACCGCCACCTCCGAGCCGCCGTTCCCGGACATCCTCGGCAGCAGCTTCAAGGATTTCCTCACCGCCGCGGAACAGGACCTCGCCGGTCACCGGGCCGAACTCGAAGTCGCCGAGAACCGGGTGCGCCGCTTGCGCCGCCGTCAGCGCCGGGCCCGCCGCCGCGAGCTTCTCCAAGCCGCCCCGCACGCCGCCCGCACCGCAGCCAAGTACGGGCTCATCGCCGCCGGGTTGATCGCGTTCGCCGCCGCGATCGCGCTGCTGTGCACCGGACGGCCCGGCAGCATCGAGTTCTTCATCGCCGGCGCCACCGCCTGGAGCACCGCAGCCGTCATCCCCCGCTGACCGCATCAACGCTCCGATGCCCCGGCCCAGGCCGGGGCATCGGTATGTCCAGGCCCACAGCGCTGCTGGTTTCACACGCCTCGTTTCGTCGCCCGCTTCACCACCGTCTTCTTCGCGACGGTCTTCTTCGCGACGGTCTTCTTCGCGACGGTCTTCTTCGCGACGGTCTTCTTCACGGCCGTCCTCTTCGCGCTCTTCTCGGCCACGGCCGTCCTCGTCGGCAGCTCGCGCACGCCGGCGTCGCCCCTATCGCCGCGGGAGGCCTTCGCCGTGGCCACGAACTCCCCCAGACAGAAAAGGTCCTCGGACTCGTGGGGGCCGAGGGCTGCGTGGCGTGCCCGTCGGTGTGTTCCCGAGTGTGCTTGTGGTGTGCTCCTGGCCGTACGCCGTGACGTGGAATCTGCCCGTTCGGCTCTGCCAAGCATCAGGTGCAGCGGCAAAGCCCTGGAGATCGGGGGTCGTTACGCGTATCCCCTGTTCGGCCCACCCTCCCGCCCCGGTTCGGGGTCGGGTGCGGTCCCAGGGGGCGAGCGGCACCCGTGCCGTCGCAGGCTGGGTGCCCGTGCCGCGGCCGGGTGTGGTCGGGTCTGTGGTCGCTCCTACAGCCCCCACCACGCGGCCAACCGACGGAATTTGCTGACCGCTGAAACGCGGACGATGCCGGGTGAGAGTCCCGCGTAGGCGTGTGGAGATTCCCCTTCGGAGCGGCGGCCAGGCACATAGCGATACCGATCCGATACCCTCCGTGATGCTGTCCGGGGGTGATCGGGGCACACGGTCCCGCCCCCTCCGGCGCGGTGCCCCGACGTACGAGGAGAGCAGCATGGCTACTGGCATGGTGAAGTGGTTCAACGCGGATAAGGGCTTCGGCTTCATCCAGCAGGACGACGGTGGGCCGGACGTGTTCGTCCATTTCTCCGCCATCCAGACGCCCGGCTTCAAGGAACTGCACGAGAACGACCGCGTCGAGTACGACGTCACCCAGGGGCCCAAGGGCCCCCAGGCCGAGAACGTCACCGTCGTCTGAAGGAACCCGCCACGGTGCGAGCGTCGACGGATCCAAGACGGCCACAAGGCCCGCTGACCTACTCCGCGCATTCCGTCACCCCGCGAGCCGCGTTCCGTCGGTTCCCCCACGTGTGCGCAACACCGACGCCACGAGGGGCACAACCCTCTCGCGCAGACAGCGTGCCCAGCAGACCCGCCGAAGACTGATACGCACACAGCCCCGACCAGGTCCTGGCCGGGGCTGCACGTGCGCATGACCGTGGAGGGCGGTCGCCTACGCGGCGAAAGGCTCCATGAGGCTTCAGCCGAACGATCGTCCTCATGGGCAATAGGTGAGGCCCGGGGACACTGTCCCCTCCACAACCACGTCCTCCTCAACCACCAGCACCCGGCGAATGTTCCCCGCGCCCCGCGCCCCGCGGCCATTCGCACGCAGCCCGGAGCGGCTCGCCACCCCAGTGCGGTGGCAGCCCACGGCGGGGCAGGGTCTGCGGCGCAGCCGGGTGGAGGCAGTGCTGCCCCAGGCGCTGTCCGCCGGATCTTGCTGGACAACGAGAGACGTAAGCGCCGCCCACCCGAGACATGAACGCGATCTCCGCCTCGTGGAGCTGCAATGGGACGGGGACGCTGTCGGGGCGCGGTGTCGTGTCCTCGGCAGGCTCGGCCGGTGTGGTCGGGGGTGGAGGGATCATCGGAGGCGGTGAGCGGTGCGGGCGCTTGGGCCTGCTCCGCATCCGCGAGGTCTCCGCGGTCGGCGGGTTGCGTCGGGGCTGCGGTTTCGGTGGCGTGGGGAGGGTGGCCAGCAGAGCGTTGGTGAGGCGTGGTGCGGGATTCGTCGCGACAGTTGGTGTCACAGAGATGGCGGCAGACCAGGGTTTTGATCTCACGGGATGTACAAGCGCTGCTTCAGCTTCGGGCCCCAGCAGATCCAGCGCCTCCTCCCATCGGAAGCGGTCAGCACCACCACCAGCCTTGGGCTTGTGAGGCTCGTACATGCCGATCAATACGCCCATGGCGCACAGCCGTTCCAGACTCTGCCGGTAGGCGGAACAGCCTGCCGGGGATCAGCTCAACGATGCGCTCCACGGGGGACCGCCCGGCCGGTGCGAAGGATCCGCGTGTCGGTGCGGACGGCTCCTGAGGAGGGTTCGCCACCGGCGGCGCCCAGGTCAGTCCCAGAGGGAGATCGCCAGGACGAGGGCGGCGGCCGGGATCAGCAGCCACGGCTCGGCCAGGACCAGGAGCCCGGTGAAGATCAGGGCGAAGTACGCCAGTGCCTTGGCGGCGCGCCGCTGGGCCTTGTTCTTCTTCTCGCCCTTGTTCTTCTTCGCGCCCTTGTCGTGAGGCGCCGCTGCGTCAGAGGCCGCCTCAAGGATGCCGGTTTGGGTGTCGATTGCGGTCGCGGCTGCAGCTGCAGTTGCGGGGTTCATGTCGATGTTCGTCATGGCGCTCAGCCTCGTCGCGAGAGCACCGCCCTCGCGTCGGCGAAGCCCGCCTATCTAGGTGATGACCACCGACGCGTACGTAGTGCCGGCACGGTGAAAGTTGGTCCATGAACACTGTCATGGACCGCGCGGAGATCGTTTTGTGGGTACGGCATGCGAACGGCCGGTGGTCGGCCAGGACGGTCTGGGTGGTGGTGGTCGACGGGGAGGCGTATGTCCGCTCGGCTTTCGGATGGCGCAGTGCCTGGTACCGCCGGGTCCTGATGCACGCGGACACGGAGGTGGAGGTGGCCGGGGTCCGGCTGTCCGTCGCCCTCCAGCCGGTGGACGATCCCGAGCTGGTCCAGCGCGTCTCCGGTGCCTACTGGGCCAAGTACGGGCTGAGTTGGCCCGGGCCCGTGGAGTCGATGAACGGGCGCGAGGCCGCGGCCACCACCATGCGGCTAACGAATGTCGGGCAGGTCTCGCAGTTGCCTGCGTGAGGTGAGCCCGAGCTTGCGGAAGATGTTGCGCAGGTGTGCGTCGACCGTCCGCGGGCTGAGGAACAGCTTCGCCGCCACTTCCTTGGAGGTGGCGCCGTCGGCGACCAGGCGTGCGATGTGCACCTCCTGCATCGTCAGCTGGTCCGAGGCCTTCGACGTGCGGCTGCGTGCCTGCTCGCCGGTGGCGCGCAACTCGCCGGCGGCGCGCTCGGCGAACGCCTCCGCACCGAGGTCGGACAGCGACTCGTGCGCCAGGCGCAGCGCGGAGCGGGCATCACGCCGTCGGCCCTGGCGGCGCAGCCACTCCCCGTACAGCAGATGTGCCCGGGCGCGGTAGAGGACCAGTGCACTGTCGTCGAGCAGGCCGATCGCCTCCTGGTAGGCGGACTCGTCCTCGGTCACCAGGGCCCGCGCATAGGCCTCGACGCCAAGACCCCACGCCTGCCGGCCTGCCTGCGTGCGTTCTTGGAGGCAGGCGAGGGCCGTGGCGGCGGCCTCCCTCTCGCCGCACCGCATGGCTGCCTCGACCAGCTCGGGCAGGGCAAGGCCCGCCGTGCCGACGGCGCCGTACTCGACCGCCTGCTTCGCCGCTTTCAGCGCGGCCGGGTAGTCGGCCAGGCCGTTGCTGAGCACGGCTGTGGCCCACTGCACGCTGAGGCTCATCCGGTGATCCACCGACGCGAACAGTTCGACGGCGTCCTTGCGCCGCCCGCGCATCGCGGCCAGGTGGAGGCGGGGGTAGACCAGCGGTGCCGCGCCGGTGGCGTCGGCGATCGCCTCCTCCTCGGAGATCATCTCCATCGCGGCGCCGAAGTCGCCCGTGTGCACGGCCGCGGTGGCCTGCATGGCCAGTGCGATGGGCAGCGCGTGGAAGGAGCCCGACTCACGGCCGGCCGTGACGGCGCGGGTGGCGATGCCGTGCAGGGCGTCGAAGTTCCACAGCTCGGTGGCCAGCATGAAGCCCAGTGACGGCCGCCTGGCCCACACGTCGTCGTCGGCGTCGCCGACGACGGGCCTGAGGATTTCCCCCGCCGCCGGATGCCCGTCGCTGACCAGGCTGATCAGGCCGGTCAGGACCGCCGCCGCGCCGGATGCCGGTTCGCTCGACGGCGGGGTCTTCCTGGCGGCCTCCACCACGTGGTCGAGGCCGCCGAGCAGAAGGCCCATCTCGATGGCGTCGAGATAGCACTCCCGTGACCAGGTGGGGTCGGTGGCCGCCAGCCGGGCGGCGGCGCGCAGGAGGTAGGCCGTGGGGCCTTCGTCCCCCCGGCGGCGGACGAACGACAGCCTGCCGCGGAGCAGGTCGGCTCTGGCGGCCTGGCTCGGATCGTCGGTCGCCACGGTGGTGAGCAGGTCGGCCGCTGTGTCGAAGTCGCCCACCGAGAGCTTGGCCTGGACCGCGGCGAGAAGGCGCTCGGCGCGTTGGACCGGGCTGATCGTGAGGGCGGCCGAGCGTTCGAGGAAGGCCGCCGCCGCCGCGATACCGCCGCGTTGCTGGGCGCGGGTGGCGGAGGTTTCGAGCTCGGCGGCGACCTGCTCGTTGGGGCCGGTACTGGCCTGGGCGCGATGCCAGGCCCGCCGGTCGGGGTCGGCGACCGGGTCGGTCACGGCGGCCAGCGCCTCGTGCGCCCTGCGCCGCTCCTGGGGTGCTGCGGCGCGGTAGGCGGCCGAGCGGGCGAGGGGGTGGCTGAATCGGATCCGGGTGCCGAACTCCAGCAGGGGGACGGACTGTGCGGCGGCAGCAGCGTCGATGCCCAGGAGTTCGGCCGCGCGCCACAGCAGGCCGGGGTCGCCGATCGGGTCGGCGGCGGCGACGGTCACCAGCAGCCGGGCTGTCGGCGGCAGGAGCTGCAGCCGGGACCGGAAGCTCTGCTCGATGACGGCGGGTACCGAGTCGGGCTGGGCGAATCCGCCCGCCATCCCGGCGAGTCCGGCGGTTCTGGGAAGCTCCACCAGCGCGAGGGGGTTGCCGCGCGCCTCGGCCAGGATGCGGTCGCGTACCGGCTCGTCCAATGGGGCGCGGATCGCGGCGGCCAGCAGCGCGCGGGCATCCGATTCGCCAAGACGTTGAAGCACATGGCCGTCCAGCTCGTCCAGTTCGGGCAGGCGGCTCGGCTCGCGTGCCGCGAACACGAGGGCGATCGGTTCGGCCGAGATGCGACGGGCCAGGAAGGCCAGCGCTTTGGCCGACGCCTGGTCCAGCCACTGTGCGTCGTCGACGACGCACAAAAGCGGGCGTTCGCGCACGGTCTCCGCCAGCAGGCCCAGCGACGCGACGCCGACCAGGAATGGATCGGGTGTGCCGGTGTCGAGGCCGAAGGCGATCTCCAGGGCCTTGCGGTGCGGCGCGGGCAACGCCGTCAGATGGCCGGTGACGGGCGCGAGCAACTGGTGCAGCGCGGCGAACGGCAGCTCCATCTCGAACTCCGCGCCGGACGCCTGCATGACGAGGAATCCGGTCGCGGTCTCGTCCAGCTGCCGCAGCAGCGCGCTCTTGCCGATGCCCGGCTCACCGCGCAGGACCAGGGCGCCGCCCCGGCCCTTTCGTGCCGCTTGGAGCAGGGCGTCGAGCCGGCGTATCGCGTCCTGACGTCCGATCAGCACGTCCGTGTATGTCTCGGGCACGTTTGACAACCTATGCGGTCGTGCAGGGCTGGGGAATCCGGGAACGACCCCAGTCGCCCAGGGGTCTTACGGAGCACGTCGTATAGGCGATGACTACCGACGCGAGCGGGGGACGCCCGCTGCGAGTGTCGGGCCATGACCCGCACCGCACCGCAACAGGCCACCACCGGCTGGATACCGCTGGCGGTTTTGGCCACGGCCCAGTTCCTGGTCGTGCTGAGCACGTCGATCGTGAACGTCGCCCTGCCCCAGATCCGGGCCGGGCTCGATCTGTCGGACACGGGCCAGGCGTGGACGGTCAACGCCTACGTACTGGTCTTCGGCGCGCTGCTGCTGCCGGGCGGGCGGGCAGGCGACGTATACGGCCTTCGCCACGTGTTTCTGCTCGGCATCGGCCTGTTCGCGCTCTCTTCTGTGGGCGCGGCACTGGCGCCCACGGCGATCGTGCTGATCGCCTGCAGGGCAGTGCAGGGAATCGGCGCCGCGCTGCTGGCGCCCACGGCGCTGGCCCTTGTGCTGACGCTCTATCCCGACAGCAAGCGGCGTGGCACCGCGCTCGGAGTGTGGGGCGCGGTCTCCGGTGCCGGCGGGGCGGCGGGCGTGCTGCTGAGCGGGCTGCTCACCAGCCTGTACGGCTGGCGTGCGGTGTTCGTCGTGATGGTGCCCCTCGCCCTGGCCGTCCTGGTGGCCACCCGGCTGCTGGTCGGGGCCAGCCGGCCACGCGGCAAAAGCCTGGACGCGCCGGGCGCGGTGACGGTGACGGCGGGGCTGGTCGCGCTCACCTACGGCCTGTCAGGCCTTTGGCCGCTCGCCGTGATCGGTCTGGCGCTGCTCGGCCTGTTCGTGGTGTTCCAGCGCCGCGCCGCCGACCCGCTGCTGCCGGCGCGCATGAGCGTGGTGGCGGTGCCAGGCGTGCTGATGGCCCTGCTGGGCGCGGTCTGGCTCGGCCTGTTCTACTTCCTGCCCCTCTACCAGCAGCGCACCCTTGGCTACTCGCCCTTGGAGGCCGGGCTGACCCAGCTTCCCCTCGCCCTCATGATCACCCTCTCGTCGTGGGTCACCGGCAAAGTCTTGGGCCGTCATGTGCTGCCCGTGGGCCTGCTGGTCCTCGCGGCCGGACTGGCCTGGCTGTCCCGAACCCCGGCCGACGGCACCTTCCTTGTGGACCTGCTCGGCCCGACGCTCCTCATCGGCATCGGGCTGGGGGTGGCCTTCGTCCGGCTCACCGCGATGTCCTCCACGGGCGTCCCGGCCGCCGACAACGGCCTGGCCGGCGGGCTGGTCAACGCCTCCCGGCAGATCGGCGGAGCCATCGGCCTGTCCTTTTTGACCCAGCTCCCCTCCTTTGGCGCGGCCTTCTTGGCCTGTGCCGCCCTGACCCTGCTCATCTCGGCTCTCTCGACGCGAAAGGCATGACCATGACCCTGGACAAGCCGTACATCAGCGGCCACTTCACCCCTGTCACCGACGAGATCACCGGCCGCGAGCTGACGGTGCGCGGCACTCTCCCGCCCGAGCTGAACGGCCGCTACTTCCGCAACGGTCACAACCCCAAGCCGGGCATCACCCCCACCCACTGGTTCCGCGGCGAGGGCATGATCCACGGGGTCCGCCTGGCGGGCGGGAGGGCCGAGTGGTACCGCAACCGCTGGGTGCGCACCCCCTTCCTGGACGGCGTGCCGTTCACCGGAACCGAGCTCGAAGTCAGCGCCGCCGCCACCAACATCATCTTCCACGGGGGCCGCTACCTGGCCCTGCAGGAGGCCAACCTGCCCTGGGAGGTCAGCGCCGACCTCGACACGATCGGCGTCTACGACTTCGGCGGCAAGCTCACCAGCGCGATGACCGCCCACCCCAAAGAGGACCCGGCAACCGGCGAGCTGCACTTCTTCAGTTACAGCCCCTTCCCGCCGTACCTGACCTACTACGTGGCCGACGCCCGCGGCGACATCGTCACGTCGGAGGTCATCGACGGCTCCGGTCCGTCGCTGATGCACGACTTCGCCATCACCCGTGAGCACGTCGTCTTCATCAACTCGCCCGTGGTCTTCGACCACGCCGAGCAGTCCGGCATCCCCTACCGCTGGCACGACGACGTCCCGCTGCGCATCGGCGTGATGCCGCGCGCCGGCGGCAAGACCACCTGGTTCGAGGTGGCCGACCAGGCGGCGCTGCTGCACGTCGCAGGCGCCTACACCGACGCGCAGGGCCGGATCGTCCTCGAAGCACCGCGCTTCGACCGTTCCGCCTGGGAGAACTCGTGGAAGTGGTGGGTCGGCGCTCCCGGCTACGGCACCAGCCCCGACGCCGGCTCGACCTTCCACCGGTGGATCATGGACCCGGCCACGGGCAAGGTCACCACTGAGTCCCTGGGCGACCTGGCCACCGAGTTCCCGTCGATCAACGACGCCCACACCGGTTCGGCCTACCGCTACAGCTACGCCATCGCCTTCCCCGGCGCGGGCCTGTCGGGCTATCACACCGTCAAGTTCGACACCCAGACCGGCCAGGAGAAACTGCTCGCGCACGGCGAGGGCCGGATGCCCGGCGAGGCCGTCTTCGCGCCCGCCGAGGGCGCCACCGCCGAGGACGACGGCTATCTGCTCACCATCGTCAGCGACCTCAAGGCCGACGCCTCGGAGCTGCTCGTCCTGGACGCGAGCGACCTGAGCACCGTGGCCGCCGTCGAACTCCCCCGCAGGGTGCCCGCCGGCATCCACGGCCACTGGATCCCCGACTCCGCACTGCCCGCCTGACCTGCCTGACCCGCCTCGGCCGCCCGGTCCGCTGCCTCGCCGATGCGGCCCGGGCCCCGAACCCGTCCGGTATCCAAGGCCGCTGGATCCCCGACTCCGAGATGCCCACCTGACCCGCCCCAGCTGCCCGGGCCGCCGTCGACTCCCCTGCGGCGGCCCGGGCCCCGACACCGAGGAACCGCCATGACCTTCCCCACGACCATCGACGAGAACGCCCCCGTCGTCGCCGACCACACCATCCGGATCGCCGCTCCTGTCGAGCGGGTCTGGCAGCTGCACACCAAGATCGGCTCCTGGCCCGGCTGGCAGGGCGCCATCACCGAGGCCCGGCTCGACGGCCCCATGGCCCCCGGCACCACCTTCCACTGGGTGACCGCGGGCCTGTCCATCGACTCCACCATCTACGCGGTCGACGCCCCGTACCGCATCCTGTGGGGCGGTCCCGCGCACGGCATCACCGGCGTGCACGAGTGGACCTTCACCGAGGACGGCGACGGCGTCGTGGTCCGCACCCGGGAGTCCTGGTCGGGCGCGCCGGTCGACGCCGACCGGGACAACCTCGCCGCCGCGCTGGACGATTCGCTCAGCACCTGGCTCAACGCCCTGAAAAAGGCGGCGGAGTAGTGCCGAGCCTGTCTTCCTCACCGATCCGGTACTGGCCTTCGCGCCGGCGATCACCGACGGCCTGCTGGGCCGCCGGACCGGAACGCCGCCAGGCACAGCCCGCACCACAGCGGGGCGAGGCAACGGCGAAGTCCGCTCGTCCTGTACGTCACCGCCGCAGTCGTCGCCGCCCGGCCGACGGTCGCGGTACTGCTGCCGGCGACCAGCGGGTGGCAGCTGATCACCCACCGCTTCCTGCTCGGCCTGCCAGTCGTGGTGCTGCCGCTGGTGCGGCCCAGTGTGGCCCTGCCGACGAGCCCGGCGACTCGTTCGCGGTGGCTGTCGCTCTGCCACAGGGCGACGGCGCGGATCTCGGCCTCGCGGCTCCTCCGTCTCGACGGGCAGTGTCGTGGCTCGTACCACAACACGCTTCCACTCCCCCGACGGGCCACGGAACCAAGGCTCCGGCGTCAACTTCTTGGCCAGTCACGGCACTTCCGGTCCATCGAACGATCCGGTCGCGCCATTGTTCGGTCGTCCCAGGTCAGTCCCAAAGAGTTCCTCCAGAGGTGATGGCGGCGTGCATACGGTCCGGACACCGAGGCGGGTCGCCAGCACCGGCCCGCGCAGTCAACGGCACGCAATGCAATAGGGAGGCACTGTGGCGAGTGTGGAAGTGTCGCTGAAGGAGATGATGGCCGCGGTCGAGGGAGCCCTGGGAGCCGCCGTCGTCGACTACACCAGCGGAATGGCGCTGGGCACGCTCGGCGGGGGCAAGGACCTGGACCTGACCGTCGCCGCGGCAGGCAACACGGATGTCATCCGGGCCAAGGTCCGCACCATGGAGCAGTTGGGTCTCAAGGGCCAGATCGAGGACATCCTGATCACGCTGGACCGCCAGTACCACCTGATCCGCCTGGTCACCGGTCGTACCGGCAACGGGCTGTTCCTCTACCTCGTCCTCGACAAGGCCCGATCGAACCTGGCGATGGCCCGCCACCAACTCAAGCGTGTGGAGGAGGTGATCGAGATCTAGCCCGCCCAAGGACGCCGGTGGCCACGCCTGCCCATCATGTGAAGACTTCTTCAAGTCACCACATCAGCATGGTGCCAATGTGCGTTCCTGCCGAGTCCAAGGCGTGAAGGATCGGCCTCCGAGAGCGGTCTGTGGTGCGGCGGCGTCCTCGGATGCCGCCGCACCACGGCGGCCGCAATCTCACCCATCCGACCAGGAGCGAGCATCCATGCAGGCCCCCCTCTACCAGGTCAAGGCGGAGTTCTTCCGCATGCTCGGCCACCCCGTACGCATCAGGGTGCTGGAACTCCTCCAGCACGGGCCGGTGTCCGTACGGGACCTGCTGGCCGACATCGACATCGAGCCGTCCAGCCTGTCGCAACAGCTGGCCGTCCTGCGGCGCTCCGGGATCGTCGTGTCCATGCGGGAGGGCTCCACCGTCCGCTACGCGCTCGCCGGAGGAGATGTCGCCGAACTCCTGCGTGCCGCCCGCCGCATCCTCACCGAGCTCCTCACCGGCCAGCACCAGCTCCTCGCCGAACTCCAGCAGGCCGACGCTCCGCCCCAACCGTTCCTGATCAGTGAGCAGGGGTGAGCCTTGGACCCATACCTGGTCACTGCGGACATCCCGAACGGTTTTGGATGTCCTGGTTCCTCGCCGTTCTCTCCGCTCCCGGCGACACGGATCGTGTCCGTGGTCCAAGGATGCGGGGGCGGGGTCCCTCACGCGGCACCGCGATGGGCCTGGACGGTCCGATGCCCCGCGCGATCACTCCGGTCGCGCGGAGGCGGCGCCGTCCTCCCCCAGTGCCTTAGAGGTTGCGCAGATAGGCGTGCGGTCATGGGCGGCGGCGGGGGCGTTCGTCCCAGCGGTGGGTGGTCCAGGCCCGACGGATCAGGCTACGCACGGTGATGATGGTGTCGGCGAGGTCGAAGAAGGCGTCGAGGACGGTGGCCCGGCGCTCGTAGCAGCGGGCGAGGCGGTGGAAGGCGTTCTGCCAGGCGTGGGTCCGTTCGACATGCCACCTCTGACTGCCTGTATCGGCGCCTTCTCACCCTTGTGCGCGATGCGGCCGTGCAGGCTGCGTCCGTCGAGCAGGGCGCGGGTCTTGTCCGAGTCGTAGCCGGCGTCCAGGTGCACGGTGATGTCGTCGGGCAGCGGTCCCAGGTCG
>NZ_BMMM01000031.1 GCF_014645835.1 Streptomyces albiflavescens | reverse complement strand
AACACCGCAATCAACTCAGGCGACCGCTCCAACACCACCCCAACCCGATCACCCCGACCCACCCCCACCCCAGCCAGATACGCCGCCCACCGCCCCGACGCCTCCCACAACTCCCCATACGACAACCCACGTTCACCGCCCACGACCGCCAGCGCATCCGATCCCGAAACCACCCGCCCACGGATCAACTCCGGCACCGGCCGAAAGGGCCGGAGTCCCTCGGGGGCCGGGGGCTGGGGCACAGTGGAATCCGCCTGGCCCATCATCGTTCTCCCTTCAGTCGGCGGCCCGGATGCGGGCCACCGCCGCCCAGTACAGGTCCCCCGCCCAGGCCCGGGCCCCCGCCCAGGCCCCCGCCGAGCACGGGTCCGCCGCCCAGTACGGGGCCACCGCCGACGACCGGCCCCCGGAGGACGGGTTCTTCGCTGGGGGCGTCGGCGCCCGAGCCGTTCATCCCGGCCCTGTTGAACTGGGTGTGGTACAGCTCGGCGTAGAGCCCGCCGGCCGCGAGGAGTTCCTCGTGCGTGCCGCGCTCGCGTACCCGGCCCCCGTCGACGACCAGGATCTGGTCAGCTTCGCGGATGGTGGACAGACGGTGGGCGATCACCACGGAGGTCCGGTCGCGCAGCGCGGTCTTCAGCGCGCGTTGGATGGCGACTTCGGACTCGGAGTCCAGGTGCGCGGTGGCTTCGTCGAGCACCACGACCGACGGGGCCTTCAGCAGCAGCCTGGCGAGGGCGAGCCGTTGCTTCTCGCCGCCCGAGAGGCGGTAGCCGCGGTCGCCGACCACCGTGTCGAGGCCGCTGGGCAACGAGCGGATCAGCTCGCCGATCTGGGCGGCGTCACAGGCTTCGAGCAGTTGTGGCTCGGTGGCTTCCGGGAGTGCGTACAGCAGGTTCGCGCGGATCGTGTCGTGGTAGAAGTGCGCGTCCTGACTGACCACGCCGACGACTTGGCGCAGTGAGTCGAGGGTGACGTCGCGCAGATCGTGACCGTCGATGCGTACGCTCCCCGAGGCCGGGTCGTAGAGGCGGGACACCAGATGGGTGGCGGTCGTCTTGCCGCCACCCGACGGTCCGACGAGGGCGGTGAGCTCGCCGGACGGAACCCGGAAGCTCATGTCGTGCAGGACCTCCGGGGTCCCCTTGGCCCGTTCGGCCGGGGAGAGCACATTGGACTCCAGGGAGGCCAGGGACACCTCGCTGGCGCGCGGATAGCTGAAGGACACGTTGTCGAACTGGATCTCGGGCGCGGGGCCGCTGCCCGGAACGGGCAGTGCCGTCGCGTCCGGCCGTTCGGTGATGAGGGGCTTGAGATCGAGCACCTCGAAGATCCGGTCGAAACTCACCAGCGCGGTCAGCGCGTTGGACTGGAGGCTGGACAGCTGCGTGATGGGTCCGTACAGCCGGCCGAGCAGGGTGGCCAGCGCCACCAGGGTGCCGATGCGGAAGACGTCGTTGAGGACCATGCTGCCGCCGACGCCATACACGAGCGCGGTGGTGAGGGAGGCGAGCAGCGCCATGATGATGAACGAGAGCCTGCTGTACACCGTCCAGACGACGCCGATCTGCCGCACTTCACCTGCGCGTGCCTCGAATGCGGCGGCCTCCTGGTCCGGGCGCCCGAAGAGTTTGGCGAGCATGGCTCCGCCGACGTTGAAGCGTTCGTGGATGATGCCGCCCAGTTCGCCGTTGGCCTGCATCTGCTCGCGTGAGTAGTGCTGCAGGCGCCGGCCGACGTAGATGCCGGGCACGATGAACAGCGGCAGCGTGAGCACGGCGATCAGGCTGATGAGCCAGGACAGGTAGAACATCTCGGCGAGGACCAGGGCCACGGTCAGCACGCTGGTCGCCGATGCGAGGAGTGTGGTGAGGGCCTGCTGGGCGAGCATGACGTCGCCGTTCAGACGGCTGGAGAGCAGTCCCGTCTGGGTGCGGGTGAAGAAGGCCATCGGCTGCCGCTGCACGTGCTTGAACGCCTGGACGCGCAGATCGTGGCTGATGCCCTGCCCTATTCGGCCGGAGTAATAGCTCTGCACGAGTTGCGTGAACGCGTCGAGAACGGCGAGCCCGGCGACGACAAGGGAAATCGCGGTGACAACTCCCGCATCGTCCTTGAGTATTCCGTCATCGATGATCTTCTTGAGGAGCAAAGGTGTGGAGACGACGATGAGGGAATCCACCACGGTAAGCAGCAGAAGAAGGAGAAGCGCGTTCTTGTGCGCCTTCATATAGGTGAGGGAGCGGCGCGGAGTGCCTGGCCGAAGGGCCTGCTTTCGGGACCCTGACTGCGGCCCTCCGAGGGTAGGCCCGCCAGGACCTTGGGTGATCAACATGCGACGGAAACCTCCTGCGCTCGAACAATTGCGGCGACTCCGCTCACTCCGCTGACGATACCGGCGATCAATTCCCGTCAACCAGGGCGGAGTTGGGCAGCACAATGCCCGAAAATGGGAATGCTTGCCCGCGCGCGTCGACATCGCACACGCGGGCAGCTGATTCAGTCCCCGCCGTCCAACTGGCCGAATTGCCCACTTGGACGCGGGGGCGTTCATGACACCGCTTCACGAAACCGCCCGACGGGCCTCTTGGCGCTCCGACGGGGCCGCTTCATGAAACCGCCTCATCAGACTGCTTCATGAGGCCGTTTCATGAGGACGTTGTTCATAAGGACGTTGCATAAGGACGTTCCATGAGGCTGCCCTACAGTGCGGACAAAAGCCCTTACGCCGTTTCGGCGACCTTGCGCTGCACGCGCAGCGCGGCGTCCGCCCACATCTGGGCACAGTCGTTGGCCAGACAGGCCACGATCTCTCCGCAGTGCGGCGGCACCTTGTCGATGATCTTGTCCCACTCCGCCATGCTGATCGTGTGCATGGCGAGCAGGCGCAGCAGGGTGCGTCCGGTCTCGCTGAACCGCAGTGCCGGGTCCGCTTTCAGGCGCTTCACGATCGCCGCACGGTCCTCAGCGGGTTCTCGGTCGGGTACGACCGTGGGGCCCCGGCTGCCGTGCGGGGCGGCCGGGGGCTCGTCGTGGCCCGCCTGCCTGCCGCGCTGCGGCAGCGGGTCCTCACCCCGCCGCATCCGGTTGCGTACGTCACGCACGGTCTCCGGAGAGATGGCCGCGACGCGAGCGATCTGCCGGAGTGACAGGTTGGGGTTCTCGCTGATGAGCTGACTGGCGACCCGGCGCCCCTCGTTGCCGTTCAGCGGACGCGCCCGCCCGTCGTGGCCGATCCTGCTCTCCCCGGCGGGCCGGCCGCCCGGGGCCCGTCTGCGGATCTCCGCGACCGTCCCGGGAGCGATGCCGCTCACCGAGGCGATCACCCGGTCCGACCACTGCGGGTGCGAGGCGATGATGCGTGCCGCCGCGTGTTTGCGGTCCGCCGTCGTCAGCGGCATACCGTGCGTGACATTGGACTCGACGGCCAGCACGAAGGCGTCGGCCGCGTCCCCGTCGAAGTACTGCACCGCGATCTTGCGTTGTCCCCGGATTTCGGCGGCCCGCAGTCGGTGCAGGCCGTCTATGACACGCCCGGTCGAGCGGTGCACGGTGATGGGCGGTAGTGGGTTCTGTGCCACCGCGAGTGCTTCGACGTGCTCCGGATCGACTCCGGAGATGCGTGGTGAGTCGCCCGTCGACAGCGATGCGATATCCACTTCGACGACCATGAGATGGTTTGTTTGCGCGTGCCCCTGTGTTGTCAACAACATTTCCCCCTAGTGATCCGACACCGTCCGGGCACGGAGAAGAAGCCGGTCTGCTCGAACCGGTGAACCGTGCTCTTGTGGACAGCGCCGCCCGGCCCGCCGAGTTCCTGTACTCCAGGGCCGAGTGAACGTGACTGCGCTGCGCAGAAAGGCGTGTCCCCCGTACGCCCTCGTCTGCCGTCCTGAAACGATCGGTCCATCAGCCGTGCGGAATCCGAACCGCGCATCCCGTCGATCGCGTAGTTCGTTCCGCGTGCGGCATCGAAATTCCCCCGTCGGGAATCTGTCTTCCAGCACGCTCAAGGGGATCTGCGCCCCCGCTGATCGAGCACGCTCACCCTAACAAGGCGTATTCACGGCAGGTACCCCTCAACCAGCGGAGCGGAACAGCCCTTTCCACCCCTACTAAGCCCTGCTGGTGCCCCTTAATGGGCGTGATCCCCACCCCTACGGGCTGTCCAGTACCGGATCAGCGGACCGCCGCATGCCCCCGTGGGGCCGGCTGGGCGAGAGTACGTCCCATCAGCGGCGACAGGATGGCGATGGCGTCGGCGAGCTCGGGAATCCCGGACGGGGGCACGGCCTGGTCACCGTCGCACAGTGCCGTTCCCGGGTCGGGGTGTACATCGATCAGGACACCGTCCGCGCCGACCGCGAGGGCGGCCCGGGTGAGGGGCAGCACCAGATCGCGGCGTCCGCCCGAGTGGGAGGGGTCCACGATCACCGGCAGGTGGGACAGCCGCTGCACCACGGGTACGGCGCTGATGTCGAGGGTGTTGCGGGTGGCGGTCTCGAAGGTACGGATGCCACGCTCGCACAGCACGATGTCGAGGTTGCCGCGCTGCGCGATGTACTCCGCGGCCATCAGCCACTCCTCGATGGTCGCCGCGAAGCCGCGCTTGAGCAGGACGGGCCGCCCGGCCGCGCCCACTGCCTGGAGCAGCGCGAAGTTGTGCATGTTGCGGGTGCCGATCTGCAGCATGTCCGCGTAGCCGGCGACCAGTTCGACGGTGCCTGGGTCGATGACCTCGGTAATCACCGGAAGCCCGGTCTCCTCCCGCACCTCAGCGAGGATCCGCAGTCCGTCTTCGCCGAGTCCCTGATACGCATACGGGGAGGTGCGCGGCTTGAACGCCCCGCCGCGCAGCAGCGCGGCCCCCGCCTGCTGGGCCATCCGTGCGGCGGCCAGGGTCTGTTCCGGGGTCTCCACCGCGCACGGTCCCGCGATCACGGTCAGTGTGTCGGGCCCGAGGGGCACGCCGCCGACCCTGATCACGGAACGGTCGGGATGGTGTTCGCGGCTGACCAGCTTGTACGGCACGGAGATCCGCACGACGTCGAGGACGCCGCGCCGGTTGGACAGGTTGAGGGCATCGAACGCGTCGACATCTCCGACGAGGCCGACGATCGTGCGGGACACTCCGCGGCTGACGAACGCGTCCCCGCCGGCCGCGCGTACCGACCGGACGACCGCGTCCACGTCCTCCTCAGTGGCCTCGGGGGCCATCACCACCACCATGGAACTACTCCCGTCACTTGGGCCGACAGCGGACGACCAGGTGCTGATCGTGAAGAGGTGCGGGCTTTCCGGCAGACGCGGTTCCGGCGACTCCCGGAACGGGGCGCGCGGTTGTCGGCGGTCTTGCCGCTCACATCCACCGGGCCGGGAAACGAGATGACCGACCGCGGCGCGTCACGTCAACGGTAGAAGTGTCGGGGTCTTTCCTCAACGGCCCCCCGCCGCAGTGTCCAACTGCGCAGTATCCGTACGGCTCCGGTGCGTCGCGGCGGGGGCCGGCGCCAGAAGGGGGATGCCGTGCCGGCCGGGTCGTTCCGTGCGGGCGAGGAACGCGACCTCCACCGCGAGTCCGCCGTCCGGCCGGGCCCGTGCGACGATCACCGCGTTGTGGGCGCCGGCGATCGCGCGGACGATCGACAGACCGAGACCGTGGTGGCCGCCGCTGGCCGTGCGGCCGAGCCGCTGGAAGGGCTCGAACAGCCGCTCGACGTGTGCCGGCGGCACCGTGGGCCCTGTGTTGGACACGGAGACGACAGCGCGTCCGGCGTCGGTGCGCGTCGTGATCTCCACCTGCCCTTCGGGAATGTTGTAGCCCATCGCATTGTCGACGAGATTGGCCACCAGGCGCTGGACCAGGGCGGAGTCGCCCGAGGTGGGGGCGGGAGCGATCGTGGTCTTGAGCCGCAGTCCGCGCCTGGTCGCCTCCGGACGCGAGGTCCGTACGATCTGCTCTACGACGACGGACAGCTCCAGGGGTTCGTGGTGGTCCAGGCCGCGTTCGCTGCTGGACAGGGTGAGCAGCGATTCCAGGAGGCGTGCCTGTTGTTTGCTGATCTCCAGAAGCCGCTCGAAGTTCGACCTGAACGACTCTCGGGTGGCGTGCCGGTCGATGAGCGCCTCCTCCAGCAGCGCGTGCTCCAGGGTGAGCGGGGTGCGTAGTTCGTGTGCTGCGTTGGCGACGAACCGTTTGTGGGAGTCGAGGGCGCTCTCCAGGCGGCCGAGGAGTCCGTCGACCGTGTCGGCGAGCCCCTTCAGTTCATCGTCGGGCCCGGCGACAGCCAGCCGTTCGTGCATGTTGCTCGCGGAGATGCGCCGGATGCTGTCGGTCATCGAGCGCAGCGGATGCAGCACCCGTCCGGCGACGAGCCAGCCGAGCACCATCGAGATCACTGCCATGATGCCCAGGGCGATCCCCGACTGGACCAGCAGATGGTGCACTTCGGCCTCGTGCTGCCGCAGGGCCTGCTGGCGCAGTTCCTGGGTGAAGTCGGCGAGCTGCGCGGAGCCGCTGGGGTCCGGCCCCAGGTAGAGGTTGCCCTGACTGTCCGGTGTCACCACGGGGTTGCCGGCGCCGCTGTCGACGAGGACCAGGCTCGCCGGGGAACCGGTGACGAGCAGATAGGTGATCGCGAGGAGGACCCCGCCCGAGACGACAAACAGCGCCCCGTACAACAGGGTCAGGCGCAGGCGCACCCGTCGGGGCATCAGACGGCGGGCGCAGGCGGAAATCGTGGTGATGAGCGGGGACAGACGCATGGCTGCCTCAAATCCGGTAGCCGCCCCGAGGAACGGTCTCTATGACGGGTGGGTCGCCGAGCTTCGGGCGCAGCCGGTTGATCGTCGCTTTGACGGTGGTGGTGAACGGGTCGGCCGCCTCGTCCCACACCCGTTCCAGGAGTTCCTCGGCCGACACCGCCCGGCCCTGGGCTGCGAGCAGGTACTCCAGGACCGCGAACTCCTTCGGGGTGAGCGCGAGTCGCACACCGGCCCGCGACGCGATCCGCTGGGCGGGGTCGAGCCGCAGATCGCCGTGGACCAGCACTGGAGGGAGCGCCGGCTGGGAACGCCGGGCGAGCGCCCGGATACGGGCGACCAGTTCGGCGTACGCGAAGGGCTTGGGCAGGTAGTCGTCCGCGCCGAGGCTGAACCCCTCCACACGGTGCGCGATCGTCCCGGACGCGGTGAGCATCAGGACGCGGGCGTGCACGGGCTGGCTGGCGAGCGCGCTGCAGACGTCGTCGCCGTGCACGCCTGGCAGGTCCCGGTCGAGGACGACCACGTCGTAGTCGACCACGGTCGTGCGGTCGAGGGCGTCCGAGCCGTCGTAGACGACGTCGACGGCCATTCCCTCCCGACGCAGTACCCTCGCCACCGAATGCGCCAGCTCGGCGTGGTCCTCGACGACCAGTATCCTCATCGCCCACCCCTAGCGGGGCACGTGATCGCTGGGGCAAGGACAGTGCGGCTGAGGCTGCTCATGGGGTGTCACGTTGCCCGACCACACGTCACACACCGGTCACAGCTCCGGTCGCGGCCCCCCGTCGACGCGCCTTCACGTTCGATCCCCTGGTGTCGGAAGGGTACCGCCCGGCTCCGCGCCGCGGTCACAGATTTTCGGACCTTGGTGTGACCGTCCGCCCCGTAGAACGGACCACCGGAGCGGCCACGCCTGCGACACGACCGCGAGGACGAAGGGGTGCTGTCGAGATGCTCGAGATGTTCTACGGCCTCCTCTTCCTGGGCGTCGCCGTGCGGATGCCGGCCCGCGCCGTGCGGACGCCGCTCGTGGACGGGCGGCGCCTACACCGCTCGGAGGCGGTCGCAGCCCTCGCCGTGGACGCCCTCCTCACCGCCGCACGAGACCGCGACGAAGCTCAGGCGCGACGCCAGATCCGCTCGGCGCCGTACGGCGAGTTTGCGGTACGAACGGGTCAGATGCTGCTCGACGGTGCTGATCGTGATGAACAGCTTCTCGGCGATCTGCCGATTGGTGTACCCGTCGGCGGCGAGTGTCGCCACCCGCATTTCCGCGTCGGTGAGTTCGACGGCGGCGCCCTGGGTGTCGTGGGCGTTCCAGGGCCGCTCGCCGGGCAGGGACCCGGTGTCGGCCGCGGGCTTCGTCCTGGGCGCGGGGACACCGCACTCCCGCTCCAGCTGTTGGGCCTTGCGGGCCAGGGCCCGGGCTCGGCCGCCGTCTCCCAGTTCGCGGTGGGCCCGTGCCAGGTCGGCGATGGCACGGGCGAGTTCGAACTGGTGGCCGCGCTCCTGCAGGATCTCTACGGCCTCGCCGATGAGCGGCAACCGCTGCCGGGGGGCGAGCGCGCCCGCCAGGACACGCAGCGAGACGCCGTGCACCCAGGAGCGTCCGGGTCCGGCCAGCGCCAATTCCTCCTCCGCCAGGTTCAGGGCGCGGTCGTCGTCGCCGAGGGAGAGATAGGCCTGGGCTGCGTCGGTCCGCCACGGTACGAGGGCGGGCAGGTCGAAGTTCCAGCGGGTCATCAGGTCCCCGCAGGTATGGAAGTCGTCGAGCGCGGCGTAGGGGCGTCCGGCGGCGAGGTAGTAGTGGCCGCGCGCCTGGAGATAGAGGAGTCCGTCGGGGCTCTGGAACGCCGGGTCCGGTATGGGCACGGCCAGTTGGGCGGCCGCCTCGTCGAGCCGGCCCAGGGCGGTGCTGACGTGGAGGGAAGTGGTGACCGGCGAGGCAATGGCCACGCCCCAGCCCTCGGCGGGTACCAGTGTGAGCGCGGAGCGCGCCGACTCCTCCGCCGCGGCGAGCCGTCCGGCGCGCAGGTCCATGCGTGCCTTGGCCGACGTCAGGAGCGCCTGCCACATCGGGACGCGTCGCTCGGTGGCCTCCTGGAGAAGGGTGTCGCACCAGAGTGCCGCCTTGTCCAGGCGGTCGGCGAGGACCAGACAGCGCAGGGCAACGACGAGCGCCGTCAGGGTGCGGTCGTCGAGGCGGGTGCTCTGCAGGATCTGCTCGGCACGGACGACCACGCCGTCATCGGCCTCCTCAAGCACCGTTTCGATCAGGTTCGCCGTGCGCTGATGGGGGCTTCGCGTCAGATCGCCCGTGTGCGCAGCGTCGTCGTGGCGGGCGGTGCCCTCGCGGCGGGCGGCGACGGAGCCCGGACGCCCCGGGTAGGCGCACGCGATCCAGCGACGGGTGTTGTCGAGCCCAGGCCCTTTGGTCCCGTCCGGGCCGGACGGTGCGCCGTGCTTCTCGGCGGCGTCCACGACGTCGAGGGCCTCATCCACCTTCCCGAACCAGAGCAGGTGCCCGACGAGTTCGTCGACGTGCCGCGTGCCGAGTCGGCCGCCGAGCGCGGCGGCGGTGAGCTCGGGCAGGTTCTGGGCGACGGCGGACGGATTGACGCGCCAGCCGGCCCGCGTCAGTTCCGCCTTGACCGCGAGCGACTGGCGTGCGTCGGCACCGGAGTCTCGTGCGGTGTGCAGGCAGGTGAGGGCGAGCTCGATCTCGTCGTCCGCCAGGGCCCGTTCGGCCGCATCGAGCAGGGTACGCAAAGCCCACGGGGCGTCGACCGGTTCGGCCGCGACCAGGTGCCGGACCACCACGGTCGCCGCCGCGCCGTGTTCGTGCAGCACTTGGGCGGCCCGGGCCTCCAGGTGCGCGTGGTGCGCGGGTTCCATGCTCCTGAGTGCCGCGGTCCGGCCGGCTTCGTGGCGGAACCGGCCGTTGTCGAGCAGCCCTGCCTCGTTCAGGGCGCGCAGACCACGCTGCACGGCTTCCCGAGTGGTACCCAGGACCTCCACCAGCTCGGCGAGCGACCCGTCGGAGCCGAGCACCGCGAGGCCCCAGACGGTGTGCCGGGCCGACGCGTCACTGCGGTAGACGGCGGTGTTCACCGCCTGCGCGAACGCATCACCCGGTACGAGTGCGGGGGCGTCCGAAATGCGTTGGTCCTCGATCAGAGCCTGCGTCAGCAGCGGGTTCCCGCCGCCCACACGGTAGAGGTCGGCGACGAGCTTCCGCCCCTGCGCCAGGTCAGGGCCGAGGGTGGAGACCAGGTCGGCCACTCCCTGACGACGGAGGGGGCGGAGCCTGATATTCCGGACGCCGGACAGCCGCAATAAATCCACCTGCAATTGCTGGCTGCCATCGGGAAATCCACTGTTTCCGGCCAGCACCACCAGAACTCGACTGACGTCGAGACGCCGGGCCAGATAGAGTAGACAATCAAGCGATTGACTGTCGGCGTGGTGCACGGCATCGACGCTGAGCACAACGGGCCTTTTCTCCGCCAATTTCAGCACTGTCCCGCAGAGCTCGGGAATCACTTTCATCGCCAGGGCCGGTGACACCTCCGGAGTGCCGTGCCGTTGTGCGTCCTTCGCGATGAGCTCCACAAGACGGGTCGCACGCTCGGCGTCGGCCTCAGGCAGGTCCGCGCCGAGCAGTAACTGCCCCAGCACTCCGAGGGGCAGGACACTTTCTGATTCTGATGCTGTGGCCTGCAGGAACAGCGCTCCATTCGCGGTTGCCCGCGCACCGAAGGCACGCAGCAGCGCGGTCTTGCCACTGGCCACCGCTCCGCTCACCCAGAGCACGCCACCACGCCCGGCGCCGCAGGCGCCGAGCATGCTTTCCATAATGGATAGTTCTTCCGTTCGGTCCACCAAGTTCATGAGCCAGACTTCTCCCCCGCACCGACGGTTATCTCTCAAGCGGGCGGCCGGTCGGCCGACTCCCATCCATCGACACCGTCGGTCGCCTACACGCCCACTCTGCCATATTTAAAAATCGAATACCACCAACATTTGACTCGATGGGATCGAATAACCGTCGGGAACGCGCCACAAGTTTCGCGGTCGGAGTTCCGAATTCCACATGCGGCAGCCTTCTCCGAATTTCCCGCACACACCGATATCAATGGCCTTTTGAATGCTTCCGGCAGCCCGCGGCCCTGTCGCACAGGGACTGGTGGGGTGGTGGGGACGGCTGAGTCGCCGTAGGGATGGCGCGATCGGCATGGCCGCCCAGGTTCCGCTTGGCGAGAAGACACCGCGCGTGCCCCGGAGCGGGGAGGCAGGGCACGGGTCCCGCCCCCGGTATCGACGGGGATACAGGGAGATGCGGAGAAGCGGGCAGCGAACAGGGCGCGGTCGCCGGGCAAGGCGGCTCGGGTTGGCGGCGGCAGAAAGCGGTCGCCCAGCTTGGCCGGGTCCAGGCCACTGCTGGTGCGGACGCACGCGGTCAGCCGCTACGGTCCGCCACGCACCATCCAGGCGATGGCCAACGACGCCGTCACCTTCATCCGGGCGCTCGGGCTGGAGCGGGGCGACATCCATGGCCGCGGCACCGGTCCCGCGGGTGGCGAGGGCATCAAGAACGTAACGGTGCTGCGAGTTCGCAGCAGGTCGCCGAAACGGGCCGGCGCCGACCGGATTCACGGTTGCGAACGATTCCGAGAGGTGTTTCGTCGCGCCGGGGAGAATGCGCCGCGGATCGCGTCGATGGTTCCGCAGCCGGCCGCCGTCGGCCGCCGAGGGCGCGGGGTTCGCCGGCGCCGGGCCCACACAAGAATTGGACACCACGTCCAACACTATGTCGTAATTACGATATTGAGCGCACTCGTGAGTGCAACGGAGTCCTGTGCAACTGAGGGGAGAGTGTTGTTATCGGTAGTGACTCCTCCAGACGCGGTAAGGAACTGCGTGTCACCGGCTGGAACAAGCGACCCACCATCGCTCGAAGGCGCACGTGCTCACTTCCCAGGAGGTGAGACAGCCCGGCCGGTGGCCTCACATCGGTCACGTAGGTTGTCGGCACGAGGGGTGTACCCACATGCGTTTCGCGGTGCTGGGCCCTGTCAGGGCGTGGCGTGGCGACACCGAGCTGGAGCTCGGACCGCCCAAACAGCGCGGCCTCCTCGCGCTTCTGCTGATCCAGTCCGGCCACCCGGTGGCCGTCCAGGAGATCGTCGACGCCCTGTGGGGACAGAATCCGCCGGACAGTGCGGTCAATGTGGTGCAGCGGCACATCGGAGCTTTGCGGCGGTTGTTCGAACCCGGCCTTCCGGCCAGAGGCACTTCACGGTGGCTGGTACGCCGCTCCGGTGGCTATCACCTGGATGTGGATCCCGACTCCCTTGACCTGCTGCAGTTTCGCGCCATGCGCCAGGAGGCCGGCCGGCTGGCGGAGAGCGGGAAATCGGCCGAAGCCACGGAGCTGCTGATCCAGGCCCTGGCCCTGCGGCGAGGTCCCGCGGCCATGGGGATCCCGCCGGAGGTGAGGGCGCACCCGGGCTTCACCGCGGTGGACCGTGAGCATCTGTTCGCCGTCAAGGAAGCGGCGGACTACGCGTTGGATGCCGGTCCTGGGCTCAGCGCCCGGGTACTGGTCACGCTGAGACAGGCAGCCGCACAGCATTCGCTGGACGAAGTGCTGCAGGCCAAGCTGGTCGTGCTGCTCGCGGCCACCGGCCATCAGGCGGAGGCCCTGGAGGCGTACCGGACGGTGCGCACCCGGCTCGCGGACGAGCTGGGCCTGGATCCGGGTCCTGAACTGCGGGCCGCCCAGCAGCAGGTACTGCGCCAGACCGTTGCCGTGGGCCCGGCGCCGTCGGCCGCCGAGGGCGCGGGGTTCGCCGGCGCCGGCGAACAGGCCGGAGAGCCGGACGACGCAGCGGTGCGATCTCAGCAGGACATCACCATCACGGCGCTCACGGCGCGGCCCGCCCAACTGCCCGTGGACTTTGCGGCTTTCGCCGGCCGAAGCTGCGAACTCACCAGCCTCCACGCGCTGTTGCCCCCGACCGGGGAGACACCCTCGGCGGTGTTGATCAGCGCGATCGGCGGCATGGCCGGGGTCGGCAAGACCACGCTCGCCGTGCACTGGGCCCATCAGGTCGCCGACCGCTTCCCTGATGGGCAGCTCTACATCAATCTGCGCGGATTCCATCCGACCGGTCCGATGGTGAGTCCCGCGGAGGCGATACGGTCCTTT
The DNA here is from genome assembly GCF_014645835.1 of Streptomyces albiflavescens. Classification (GTDB taxonomy): domain Bacteria; phylum Actinomycetota; class Actinomycetes; order Streptomycetales; family Streptomycetaceae; genus Streptomyces; species Streptomyces albiflavescens. The sequence continues at coordinate 93,999 of NZ_BMMM01000031.1, read as the reverse complement.
CTCGACGCGTTCGGAGTGGCCGCGCACCGCATTCCCACGTGTCTCGACGCGCAGGCCGCTCTGTACCGGACGCTGCTCGCCGACCGGCGGGTGCTGGTTGTCCTGGACAACGCGCAGGATTCCGAGCATGTGCGCCCGCTGCTGCCCGCGTCCCCCGGCTGTCTGGTCATCGTCACCAGTCGCAACCAGCTCCACGGTCTGGTGGCCGGCGAAGGCGCGCACTCGGTCACCCTGGACCTGCTGAGTGAGGCGGATGCCCTGGAGTTCCTGTCCCGTCGGCTCGGTGCCGACCGGGTCGCGCGCGAGTCCCGCGCGGCCGGCGAGATCGTCGCACTGTGCGGACGCCTGCCGTTGGCGCTGGCCATCGTGAGCGCCCGAGCCGCGGTGAACCCGGCGTTCTCCCTCTCCTCCATCGCGGCCGAGCTGCGTGAGGGCCAGGGCAGCCTCGACGCTTTCGCCGGTGAGGCGCCCCTCGCGGACATGCGCAGCGTGTTCTCCTGGTCCTACAGCGCCCTCACTCCGGAGGCCGCGCGACTGTTCCGACTGCTGGGCATGCACCCGGGACCTGACAGTTCCATCACCGCGGTGGCGAGCCTGGCCGGCCGGCAGCCGAACCAGGTCCGGCCGCTGCTGACGGAGTTGGTACGCGCGCATCTGGTGTCCGAGACCGAGCCGGGTCGTTTCGGCTGCCATGAACTGCTGCGCGCCTACGGCGCGGAGCTCGGCCAGGCGCAGGGCACGGCCGGGGAGCTGAACGAGGCCAGGTGCCGGATGCTCGACCACTATCTGCACAGTGCACAGGCGGCGGACCGGGCACTCGCGCCCACCCGTGAACGCATCGAGCTGCGGCCCCCTGCGGCCCACGTGACCGTGGAGCGGTTCGCCGACCACCGCAGCGCTGTGGAGTGGTGGGACAAGGAGCGTCCCGTCCTGCTCGCGGCCGTGGACCAGGAGGCCAGGCACGGCAGCGGCGAGCACGGGTGGCAACTGGCCGCAACGCTGGAGTCGTATCTGGACCGCAGCGGCCGCTGGCAGGAACAGCTCGCCGCTCAGACGGCGGCGACGACGATGGCGCAGCGACTGGGCGACGTACGCGGCCAGGCGCACGCACACCGGGCGCTCGGTTTCGTCAGCGGGCGGCTGGAACGCTGGGACGATGCGCGTGTGCACCTCTGGCGGTCACTGGAGTTGTTCGGCGAGATCGGTGATCCGGCCGGGCAGGCCCGTGCCCACCGCTACCTCGCGTTCCTGGCCAACAGGCGGAAGCGTCACGAGAAGGCCCTCGATCACTATCTGCACGCCCAGACCCTCTACCGCTCGACAGGGCTGCGGTGCGGTGAGGCGAGTGTCTCCAACGAGGTCGGCTGGACGTACATCCTGATGGGCAAGTACGACAACGCCCTGGACGAGTGCGGGCGCGCCCTGGCGATCCACCAGGAGATCGGTGACTGCAACGGCGAGGCGGCCGCGTGGGACAGCCTCGGCTACGCCCATCATCATCTGCACGACCACGAAAAGGCACTCACGTGCTACGCGCATGCGCTGGAGCGGTACCGAGAGATCCGTGACCGCTACCTGGAGGCGGACACTCTGGTGCATATCGGCGACACACATCACGCGGGCGGTCATCACTCGCGGGCAGCGCTCGCCTGGCGGCAGGCGCTGGAGATCCTCCTTGAGATCGGTCACCCGGACGCCACGCACGTCCGCGGCAAGCTGGAAAGCCTCGACGCGCCCCGCTGATCCGAACACGCCGCAGCGGCACGGCTGTTGCTGAGCAACAGCCGTGCTTCCGCTCGTGCTCCCGAACGTCAGAAATCCGTCAGCGTTCCGGCATTGCCCGCTGCTTACGCTCGCCGAGGACCGCTTCACGGGGCCTTCACCGCGATTGTCACGAACCACGTGTTGGCGGACGGTCATCGACACCCGAACCGGGTCTGGCCGGCCTGCTCACTTCGCGCCGTGCGCCCCAGCGGCACACGTACGACTTTCCCTCTCAGGAACTGGAACATGAACACGATCACCTCTGCGGACGTCTCGACGCCCGCACGCCAGAGGGACCTGCTGCACACGCTGATCTCCGACCACGCGAAGGCAGTGCTCGCCTATGTCGAGAGGTTGCTGAACGATCGCCACGCCGCGGAGGACATCGTCCAGGAAACCCTCATCCGCGCCTGGCATCACCTGGAGCGGCTCTACGGCACCGAGGGCTCGGTACGGGGCTGGCTGCTCACCGTGGCCCGAAACCTGGTTGTCGACCGGCTGCGCAGCGCCGCCCACCGTCACGAGACCGTCGGCGCCGAGGAGCGTGACGCGGTCCGGCCCGACGATGCCGACGCCGTGCTCGTTCGGGCCGAGGTGACAGCCTTGTTGCGGCAACTGCCGCATGAGCACCGGGAGGTGCTGCTGCACACCTATCTGCGCGACAAGACCGTGCAGGAGACAGCACGGATACTCGGCATACCGGCCGGCACCGTCAAGTCCCGTCAGTACTACGCGCTCAACAGCCTGCGCGCGAAGGTCATGACAGAGGCGGGCGTCGCCGTACGGTGAGTCGGCTCTCCGGCCCGGTCCGCCCATGCGGTGCGCGCAGCGCACGGTGTGGCGGGCCGGGCCGTCCGCTGTGCCGTGGGCACGCGATGCATGCCGGCATGACCCATGCTGGTACGACCCATGCCAGTACGACGAATCGTGCCACTCATGCCGGAACGGTCAGCTTCACGTCCAGGACCGGGATGTCCACATCGCCGTCGGCATCGGTGTACCAACGCCAGTGCGCGCCGCTCACTTCGCCGTACACGAGCCCCGTCCAGCCTGCACCGCCGGGTCCGCACAGTGCGGCCAACTCCGCGGCCTCCTGCCCGGTGGGGGTGCCCGCCACGACGACGAGGCCCTTGACCGGGCGGCGTGAGGCGGCAGCGCGCACGGTGCCGTGCACCGCCATGGCTCCCGTGCCGGCCGGAAGTTCGGCCCGGCCGAGCTGTGTCAGGCCGGCAGGCAGGATGGGAGGTGGAGCGCCGTCCGCGCCGCGCAGGACGGTCACCGGTGTTTCCGGCCGGATGCGCGCGATCTCCGCCAGCACGTTCTGCACCACGTCGCGGGCCACGCCGTGATCACCGGTCACACTGAGGACACCGTCGAGTCGGCTGAGATCCACAAAGACGGGTTTACCCTCGGTATCCGTCCCCACCCGCACCAGGCACGCGGCGGAGATCGCCGCCCGCGATGCCGTACCACCGTCCTCCGGGCCGCCGTTCAGCCAGCCGGCCTCGGCGGTGGGGCGTCGCCAGCGCGTGCTGTCGACGTTCCTCCAGGGAGCCTCCAGGGTGTCGGAGGCCGCCAGCCACACCGTCGCACCGGCGTTGTCGACACGCAGTGCGTGCACCGGGGTCTCCGGTCGGCTCCGTACGGCCGCGAATTCGGCGAGCGTGCCGTACGCCCGCCGCACCGAGTCGGCGTCGGTGGCGAACCGTCGGCCCAGCGCACGCCGCAGCATGAGCCGGCGCCGTCGCCTGACCGGGGCACCCAGCCTGCGGACCGCGCGCATCACGGCGCCGTACGCCCCGCGCACCTTGCGCCTGCCCACGATGCCGGCGGTGACCAGGGCCAGCACGATGGCACCGAGCACGGCGACGGCCGCGGCCAGCGGAATGGTGAACATGGTGGACCCGGCGGCTGTCGTGCCGTTGCCGCCGCTCGGCGCTCCCGCCCCGTCCGGGGCGGCGGAAGCGGTGTTCTGGTTCCCGGTGTCCCGAGCCTGTCGTACATCGGGCCCCGAGGCGTCCGGTGGCAGCCGCAGAATCCAGCCCGGACGCAACTGGTCGTCAGCGCTGTTCAGCGCGCCGCCGTCCGGCTGGGCCAGACCGCGGTTGAGTTCGAGGATCTCCCCGGCCCGTGAGGCGTCGCCCAGCGTGCCGGCGGCGATGGACGCCAGGGTGGCGAGCTGTCCCCCGGTCTGGGCGGGGTCCTGGACCACGAACACCTTGATCAGGTCGTCATCGTCCGCCGCGGTCGCGGACGCGGCCACGCCCAGTGCCGCGAAGCAGCCGATCAGGACGACGGCGAGGGCACGCAGCACGGTGCGCGCACCACGGGATGCCTTGCCGATTCTCGGCCTGTGCGGGGGCGGGGCACCGATGCCGTTGCTCATGTCGTCCGTCCATGTCCTCTGGTGTGCCTTTGCCTTCCGGATCCACCCACTACACGGAGCCGCTCGCTCAAATCGTTCACAACAGAATCTGAACCTTCGACAGCCCCCATCCCGTGTACCTCGCGAACCACACCTGAGAGACAGCTCAGCGGGGGATGCACAAATGGCACGCCGGTATTCAAGTCCCGAGGACTTCACGCTCGTCGGAATGGACCGGGATCCAACGCCCGGAGACCCGGACCTGATCCAGGGCGTCATGCAGCGGTACCGGGATGTCGGGGACGCCGCGGAAAAGGCGTTGAACATCCTGAAGAAGGACGGCGTGATTTCGCAGGGCCGTGGTTCGGCGATGGACAAGCTGAAGGAGAAGGTCGGCGACGATCTTCCGGACAAGCTGAACAAGACCATGACGTCCTACCAGGACGCGGCCCAGGCCTACAACGACTACATGCCGCGGCTGAGGGAGGCACAGGAGACCTTCGACCGCGCGGTGGACCAGGCACGGGCGGCCGCGCCGCGAGCGAACCAGGCGCCCCCGCAGCTTGGGGAGAACCCCACGGACGAGGAGCGGGCCGAGGGGAACAGGCAACAGGACGCCATCGACGCGGGCAAGGCCGAGCTGAACGCGGCCAAGGGCCTTGCGGAGCAGGCGAAGGCGATGCGGGAGAGCGCGCAGCGTCAGTGCGAGGACGTACTGGACCGGGCGGCGAGCGAGGCGATTCCGGAGCGGAACGTCTTTCAGAAAATCGCCGACTTCTTCAAGGAGTTTCCGTTCGTCCAGATCCTGCTGAGTGTGCTGGCGGCGGCGGTGGCCGTGTTCTTTCCGGTGGTCGGCGCACTGCTGGGGGGCACACTGTTCGCCGTCACTCAGATATCGGCCATCGCCAGCGGCAACTTCAGCCTCGGAGATTTTCTCACCGGTCTGATCGGGGTGATACCCGGCGCGGGCCTGCTGGGGGTGGGGGGCGCGGTGATCAAGGCCGGCGCCGGGGCGATCGGCAAGCTGGTGCCGGGGGCGGTCAAGACCGTCAGCGGCAGCATCAAGAGCGTCAAGTCCTCGATCGGCAGCAGCATTACCATCGGCCCCCTGGTCAACGGCAACCGCATCAAGGTTGTGGGCGGGGCGGCCCAGGCATTCGGTGAGGGCGCAGCCCAGTCGGCGGTCAGTTCGGCCATCGACGGCGAGCAGTTCGATGTGGGCACCATTGCGGTTGCAGGTCTGCTGGGCGTCGGCGGTGCCATTGCCTTCAAGGGGTTGGGCGGAGGAAAGGGCGCCGGGAGTGCGAGCGGTGGGCCCGTTGGAGCACCTGCCCCGGCGGGAGGCGGCACCTCCCGGTCACTGCCCGACGGTCCGACGCGGCCGCCCGCCACGACCAGTCCGACGCCGCCCACCGGTCAACCGAGTGCACAGCTCGACCCGAAGGTGGATCCGACCCGCATCACGGGCATCCCGACCAGTCCGGAAAACCCGGATGGCGTACCGATTTTCCGCACCGACAACAACCCGCTGTTCCGCGACGACACCCGCTTCCCGGGGGGCTTCCAGGGCACGGATGGTCCCTTCGTGACCGGCTTCGCGCCCAGGAAACCCGCGAACACGAACCTCGCCGACTTCGTCGAGCGGAACACGCCGTCCGCGTTCGTGTCGACCACCAGGCGGGAGGACCTGAACTTCCTCGGCGGCGCCGGCCCCAACGGGGCGCACGTCTTCCGCTTCCGCATCGTGGCGCCCGGCGGAATCGACGTCAACCATACCCTGGGGCCCCATGGCAATGAGGGTCAGCAGGAGGTCGCCTTCCCTGGCGGCATCCGCCCGGAGTTCATCCAGGGAGCCCAGATCGTCAAAAGCGGAGGCGCTCCCTTCATGCCGGTGGTAGTCGGAGATTTCATCCCAAACCCCAACTTCATTCCCCGGCCGACGGCCCCCAACCCTGGTGCTCCTGTGTCTGGGACTGCTGTCCCTCCGCCGGGGCCACCGCCTGGAGGTCCCCTGCCACCACCACCAGGGCCACCACCCGGAGGTCCCCTGCCACCACCACCAGGGCCACCACCCGGAGGTCCCCTGCCCCCACCACCAGGGCCACCACCCGGAGGTCCCCTGCCACCACCACCAGGGCCACCACCCGGAGGTCCCCTGCCACCACCACCAGGGCCACCACCCGGACCACCACCCGGACGACCCCTGCCACCCACACCACAAGGACCACCACCCGTACGACCCCTGCCGCCACCGCCGGGGCCACCACCAGGACCACCGCCCGTACGACCCCTGCCACCCACACCACCAGGACCACCACCCGTACGACCCCTGCCACCCACACCACCTCCCGCCTGACAGCCCACCACCTCAGGGAAGAACGAGATGAGCGAAGAAGCCTCCGCGAACGCCTCCGCGAACGAGCAAGGCGGCAGCCACCCGCTTCCTCCACTCACGGAGGAGATGCGGACGCGCGCGCGGCAGTCGCCGGGGAGTTGGCTCTACTCGATCGACCCGGCGTACGACGCGGAGGGCGCCGTACCCCCGTACGCGATCCTCGGAGCCTGGCCCGTGGACGAGCACGGTGAACCCGGGGTCTTCATGCCCAACCCGGACTACCGGCCCTCACCGCGAAGTCTGCTGCTCGCGGATCCCACCGACCCGGTGGATGCCGCGATGCAGCGTGCGGCGACCGGTCACGGACTGGAGGCCGCGGTGCTCAACGCGTTGCGGGAAGCCACCGTCTACCTCCCGGTCGACGCACAGGGGGAGTTGACCGCCTACCAGGACGAGTCGGGCAGCACCTTCGTCAAGGTGCTGACCGACCCCCGGCACGGACCGCCCACCGCACCGCAGTTGCTGCCGGTCGCGCTCGCCGATCTGCTGACCCTGCTGCCGGACGGCACGGCCATACGGATCAACGCGGACAGCGAGGTGTCCTTGATCGTCGAGAACACGGATCTGCGGGCCGCGCTGCAGAGCCCTGACCCCGGCGACCGGAACGCGGACGCACTCCCCGGTTATGCGGGCGGGGACATACCCACGCCGCCCCCGTCCGCACCCGCCGCCCCAGAGATCCCTCGCAAGGGCCGTGACCGGGGGTAGTTGACCCCCGTGACCGGCCATCACCCGGACTTCCATCCCGGAGCGGGTGGATGCACACCCAAACACACCTGACAAGGAGTACTGACATGCCCGCCTACACCGTCAACTCGGATGAGACCTCCTCCACTTCGCAGGCCCTGCTGACCGACTTCTCGCAGCTGCAGGACAAGCTCAACGAGGTCCGAGGCAAGATCACCAACCTGCTCGCCAACGGCTACAGCACGCCCGCCGCCCAGCAGAAGTTCTCGCCGTTCTTCGAGGAGTTCGCCAAGGGGTTCGACCAGGTCAACCAGTCCCTGCAGGGGATCGGTCAGTACGTGAGGAGCGTCGGTGACGCCTTCTCGCAGACCGACGACCAGCTCGGCGCCAACCTCGGCTGACCCACGGCCCGCCCGCAGCCGAGGCGACCCGTCACCACACCCCTTTCCGCCCGAGAAGCCCGAGAAGCCCGAGAAGAAAGACGATGAGCCGTGCGATTGACCGTCAGCGTTCGTGACCCGCAGGTGGAGGAAGCATCCACCGCGGTCGCCGTCGACACCGAACCCTCCGCACAGGCGGGCCGGTTCGCGGCGGAGCTGGCACGCGCCGTCGGGTATGCGGGGGCCGACGGGACAGGGGCCGCGGAGCCGGCTCTGTACGTCGGTTCCGACCCCGTCGACCCGCAGGTCACGCTGCAGGCGGCCGGGGTGCGGGACGGCATGGACCTCGGGCTCGGCGCCCCGCTTCCCCGGGAGCCCGAGCCCGAGAGCCGCACCGAGGCCCGGGTGGTCTCGGGACCGGGCGCGGGGACGGTCTTCCGCCTCGTGCCCGGCGACTACGACATCGGCAGCGCCCCGACGTGCCGGATCCGGCTGGCCGAGGGCGCACCTGCGCTCGCCGCCCGGGTACGGGTCCGGCTCGACGGGAGTGCCGAGCTGCTGATGACCGACATGGCGCTGCTGGACGGCAAAGCCGTGCAGGGCGCGTCCCCCTGGCGGGAGGGCAGCCAACTGGCTGTCGGGGACATCCTGCTGGAGCTGACGTCTCGCCGCCCGACCGGGGCGCCGTTGACACCGGCCCAGGACGGCCTCGGTCTGGAGTTCAACCGGCCACCACGGTTCCTGCCGCCGGCCACCGGGGCCAAGTTCCGGCTGCCGACACCACCGGTCAAGCCGGACAAACGTCCCATCCCGCTGCTTCCGATCCTGCTGCTGCCGGCGGGCAGCGCGGCGATCGCCATCTTCATCACCCAGCGGTGGTCCTTCGTCTTCATCGCCCTGCTCTCACCGATCGCCGCGCTGGTCACCCAGTTCGGCGGCCGCAAGCAGGCCATGCTCAAGTACCTGGAGAAGAAGGAGGAGTACGAGCAGGCGCTGGCGCGGGCGCGCGAGGACATCGACGCCGCCGTACTCGAAGAGCAGCACAACCTGAGGCTGTCCCTGCCGGATCCCGCCGCGCTGCTGCAGATGGCCTGCCAGCCCTCGGAAAGACTGTGGGAGCGTCGCTGGCAGGACCCCGACTTCCTGTCCGTGCGGGTCGGCACGACCGACCTGCCCTCGGCGCTGAGCGTCGACGACCCCACCCAGGACGAGAACCGGCGTACCACGGTGCCCCTGCTCAACCAGGTGCCCGTCGCCGTACCCCTACGCAGGGTCCGAGTCGCGGGTGTCGCCGGCCCGGGGGCGGTCCGGCTCGCCGGATGGATGGCGGCTCAGGCCGCCGCCCTCCACAGCCCCGCCGATTTGCGCATCGTCGTGCTCGGTGGGCCGGACGGCGAGCAGGACTGGTCCTGGACCCGCTGGCTGCCGCACACCCAGGCGCAGGGCGAGGACGCGTACGCGCTGGTGGGCAGCACCGCGGAATCCCTGGCCCGGCGCATCGGCGAGCTGGGCCAGATCGTCTCCTCCCGCATCGCGGCCGGGCCGGACCTGACCCGGGGCGGGGTGAACGGCTACCCGGACATCCTGGTCGTCCTGGAGCAGGCGCGCCGGGCCCGGTCCCTCCCGGGAGTCATCGCCCTGCTGCGGGACGGTCCGTCGGTGGGCGTCCACACCCTCTGCATCGACCGTGAGGAGCGGTTGCTGCCCGAGGAATGCGGCGCCGTCGTCGTCACCGATTCCGCCGCCACCACCTCCAGGGTCCGCACTGGAGCCGGTGCGGCGCTGGAGAACGTACGCACCGACTCGCCGGAGTCCGGCTGGTACGAACCCTTCGGGCGGGCGCTGGCTCCGCTGCGGGGTGTCGGGGACAGCGACGAGAGCGCGCTGCCCGGCTCGGTACGCCTGTTGGACCTGCTGGACATCGAGCCGCCGACGGCGGAGGCGCTGGTGGCCGGCTGGTCGCTCGGGGGCCGCAGCACCAGGGCGGCCCTGGGCGTCGGCTACGACGGGGAGTTCGCCGTCGACCTGGTCCGTGACGGTCCCCACGCGCTGATCGCGGGAACGACCGGTTCCGGCAAGTCGGAGCTGCTGCAGACCCTGGTGGCCACGCTGGCGGTGGTGAACCGGCCCGACGAGATGACGTTCGTGCTGGTCGACTACAAGGGCGGCAGCGCCTTCGCCGAATGCGCCGACCTGCCGCACACCGTCGGCCTGGTCACCGACCTCGACACACAGTTGGTGGAGCGTGCCCTGGTCTCGCTCGGCGCCGAGCTGCGACGCCGTGAGACGCAGCTGGCGCAGGCGGGCGCCAAGGACATCGAGGACTATCTCGACAAGCGCACGCGCGGCGGCGACGTACTGCCGCCGCTGCCGCGGCTGCTGCTGGTCATCGACGAGTTCGCGTCCATGGTGCGCGAACTGCCCGACTTCATCTCGGGCCTGGTCAACATCGCCCAGCGCGGCCGCTCCCTCGGCATCCACCTGATCCTGGCGACCCAGCGGCCCGGCGGCGCGGTCACCCCGGACATCCGCGCCAACACCAACCTGCGGATCGCGCTGCGCACCACCGACACCTCCGAGAGCCGCGACATCATCGACGCGCCCGACTCCGGCGACATCTCCCCGGCCAACCCCGGCCGCGCCTACGCCCGGTTGGGCCCGTCGGCCCTGCTGCCCTTCCAGGCCGGCCGGGTCGGCGGCCGTCGGCCCGGCGGGGCGGCGGTCCCGGCAGGCGCGGAGGTGCCGATCCAGGCGCAGGTGGTCTCCTGGCGTGATCTCGGTGGCCCACTGCCCGTCGGCCGGTCCCGCGGCGGTTCCGGCTCCGCGCAGCCGGAGGCCGTCACCGATCTGGCGGTCCTGACGGCGGCCATCGCGCAGGCGGCGCGGCTCGCCGACGTGCGCCGGCAGCCCAGTCCCTGGCTCCCGCCGCTGCCCGCGCTGCTGGAGTGGGCAGCGCCGCCCGCTCCCAAGCCCACCGCGGAACGACAGGCCGCGCTGCCGGCGGTGGAGTACGGCATGGTCGACCTGCCGGCGCAGCAGAGCCGTTCCCCGTTGGTGTTCGACCTGGACCGTGCCGGCCATCTGCACATCATCGGGTCGCCCCGCAGCGGGCGTTCCCAGACGCTGCGCACCCTGGCCGCCGCGCTCGGCCAGGCTCACGGCGCCGACGACGTACACCTGTACGGCATCGACTGCGGCAACGGCGCGCTCAACGCGCTGACGGCGCTGCCGCACTGCGGCGCCGTCGTCGACCGCAACCAGGTCGAGCGGCTGGGACGGCTGCTGGACCGGCTGGGCGCCGAACTGACCTCCCGGCAGAGCGTGCTCGGCGGCCAGGGCACGGCCGACCTCACCGAACTGCGCCGGATGCAGGCCGCAGACGAGCGGCTTCCCCATATCGTGCTGATGGTCGACCGCTTCGAGGTCTTCGAGCGCGAGTTCACCGCGTACGACAACGGCAGCTACCTGGAGCGGATGATCCGGCTGCTGCGCGACGGCGCGGGCGTCGGGATCCATGTCGTCCTGGCAGGCGACCGGGTGCTGGGCAACAGCCGGTTCTCCGGTACCACCGAGGACAAGATCGTCCTGCGGCTCAACGACCGCCAGGACTACTCCAGCGTCGGCATCCCGACCCGGTCGGCACCCTCCGACCCCCCACCCGGGCGCGGCATCCGCACCCAGGACCTGAGCGAGGCGCAGATCGCGGTCCTCGGCGACGACCTGTCCGGCGCCGCCCAGGCCGAGTTCCTCCTCAACCTGGGCCAGGAGCTGACCGAGCGGGAGACCGGTGTTCCGGCGGCGCGCCGCGCGCTGGGGCTGGACGTACTGCCCGACCGGATCTCTTACGCCGACGCTCTCACCCTGCATACCCGTGGCGGGCCGATGCGGCCGCTGGTCGCGGTCGGCGGCGACACCCTCACCTCGCTCGGCCCCGACCTCACCGATGTGCCGACCTTCGTCATCGCCGGTCCGCCGCGCACCGGCCGCAGCACCGCACTGCTCACCGCCGCGCACTCGCTGCTGGCCGCCGGTGCGGGCCTGGTCGTGCTCGCCCCGAGGCGATCACCTCTGCGCAGCCTCGAGGGCCGTCCCGGGATCGCCGCGCTCATCACCGACGCGGAGGTGTCGGCCACCGAGTTCCGGCAGGCTCTCAGCAATGTGCCCGAGGAGAGCGGGGTGATCGTCGTCGACGACGCCGAGCTGTTCATGGGGGCCGAGATCGACCCGGACCTCGCGCTGTTCGCCCGAGGTGGCGCGGGCAACGGGTGGGGCCTGCTGGCGGCGGGCAACGCCGAGTCGCTGTCGCTGAGCCTGGCCGGCTGGATGGGCCAGGTCAAACGCAACCGCACCGGCATGCTGCTGTCACCGCAGGGCCTGAGCGACGGCGAGGTCATCGGCGTGCGGCTGAACCGCGGTGTGGTCGGTCAGGCACCGCAACCGGGCCGGGGCCTGCTGCACCTGGGCGACGGATCGCTGCGCACCGTGCAGGTGCCGCGGTCCGAAGCCGATTCCTGACCCCCGTGGGAAGGGGGTGCACCTTCGAACCCCCGCGGGGGTGCATCTCCTCGTTCGCGGGCCCGAGAGTCGTTGGGGCCCGCGACGGCAAAAACCGAAGGGCGGCCGGGTACTCCTCCCCGGCCGCCCTTCGGCCTGTCGTTTCTGGAGGATCAGGCAGCGTCGCCGCCGTCACCGGGCACCGTCGCGACCTGGGAGCCGTCCTCCGCAACGAAGCGGAAGGTGCTGGTGATCGCGTCGAAGAGGTCGTACGCCTCGTTCTTCAGAGGCAGGTTGGGACTGGCGAGGGTGACCACGAGAAAGTCCTCGTCGGTTCCCGGCACCGGCATCATCGTGTGCATCGTCAGCAGCTTCACATCGATGTCCCCGGTCAACCGGGTCACCTCGGTCCCGGTCACGCGTGCCACCGTGCCCACATGCGGCACCTTCACCGAGGTGATGACCCGGTCCTTCGGTGCCACACCCGTCGCCGAGGAGACACCGAGCTGCGCGGACAGTACCGGCAGCGTCAGCTCCTGGCCCTTGGGCGTGGTGACGGCGAAGACCATGCCGTACGCCATGAAGAGGCCCTCCGGATACATCGTCGCCGTCCCCATGGCCAGCAGCGCTCCGTGCCGGCGTGCCGCCCGGGCGATCTCACGGCCCTGCCGGAACATGTCGTTGATGCGGGCCTTCTCCCCCGGGCCCGGGGCCGCTGCCAGAGCCTGTGCGCGGGTCCTGGCCAGTTCCTCTCCGCTCAGGTCGATCTGATCCCACAGATCCGGGACGTCGAGCAGAAAGCGTTGTGCTTGACTCACTGTCCGCCCCCACCGACTTGGAGATTCGCCACGGCGTCCTGATCGGTCTTCTCGAAGGCGTCCAGGATGCTCCCGATGGCGTCCCTGATGCCCTGTACCTGCTTCCGCAATTGCTGTTGACCGTCTTCCCACTTGTTCTCGAAGTTCTGAGCCGCGCCGCGGCCCAGCTCCGTGCCGAATGCCGCCTCGAAGTCGAACGTGTTGTGCCCGATGTCGATGAAGTCGTGCACGAAGCCCAACATGTCCTGGGCCTCCTGGAGTTCGTTTCCGGGTATGTTGACGTCTGAAGCCATCCGAACCCTCTCCCTTGCGGTGCGGTGAGGAATCACCTCCGCGTACGACACGTGTCCGGCGGGCCGGATCGTTCACCACGGGCCGTCCGTTTTCCAGACCTTCACCTGCTGCGTCGAACCTTTGCTGCCTCCCGTCTCGTGTTGCAGGCATGACATCGCTTCGCACAGGCCTGCTGTCCCGTGGCAACACCGCACGCCGCCCCGTCCGCCGCAGCGTCGTCGCGTCCGTCCTGGTTCTGTGCGGCGTGGCGAGTATGTCTGCCTGCGGCAAGACCATTCAGATCGGCGACGCCAGTCCGAGCGCGGCTGCCTCGACCCCCGCTGCGACGCCCGCGACGACGCCCGCTACGACACCCGGTGGGAGCACGGGGAACGCCGCGCTGCAGTTGATCGACACCTCGGCTCAGGAGGCCGGCCAAACCGGCACCGGCGGCACCGTCGTCGGCGCCGCTGTCCAGGAGGCGCCGCCCCGCTGGGTCCAGCTGTCGGCGGTGAAGACACCGACGCTCGGCTCACCGCACCTCATCAACATCAACCAGGCGGCGCTGTACCGCTTCGACGAGGACAACGCCCAGCCGTCTCAGTCGAACTGCAACGACGCCTGCGCCACGAAATGGCCGCCGGTGACCATCGAGAAGGGTGGCAAGGTCTACTTGGCCGGCGTGGACCACGACCAGGTCGGGGCAATCCGCCGCCAGGACGGCCAGATTCAGATCACGGTCGGCGGGTGGCCGGTCTACCGCTTCGCGGGCGACACCGAGCCGGGTGACCTCAACGGCCAGGGCGTCGGCGGAACATGGTTCGCCGTGGGGCCCACTGGCGAGAAGGTCACGCCATAGCGGATCACGTCGGTGGCGTGCGCCCTCCACCGGCCTGTTGCATATCCCTCGCGTCATTCCGGATTGCCAATGTCACGGTTATGTCTCCAAGCGAACTGCGGTGAACCCGGCCGCGACCCGAATTCGTGTCAAGAGTGAACTCGCTTCGGAAACCTCCGTGGCGAGCAATCATCTATCCCTCGGGGGTTTTCTCGATGTTCCGTGCACGTGCGGTGTTTGCTTCCTGTGCCGCGCTGGGCGTTCTGCTGCTGTCGGCTTGCAATGACAACGATGGAAAGAGCGACTCCAGCGATTCGTCTTCTTCCGCCGCCACCGGGGCTGACCTTTCGTTCCAGTCCGGTACCGCGAGCCAGAACAATGCGGATGCCAATACCGGCGACTCGGCGGCCGGTGCCGCACCCGCGGCCGCCGCGAAGAAGCCGGTGGTCCGCAAGTGGGTGCAGTTGTCGGCCGGCAAGGCCGGTGAGCTGGATCCGGTGGTGATAAACGGCGCGGGATTCACGCTGTACCGGTTCGACAAGGACACCGCGAATCCGTCGAAGTCCAACTGCTTCAATGAGTGCGCGACCACTTGGCCGCCTTACCTGGTCGCCAAGGGCGGGCGGGTCTTCCTGGACGGAGTGCCGAAGTCGTCGATTGGTTTCATCAAGCGGGACGGCGCCTTCCAGGTGACCATCGGCGGCTGGCCGGTGTACCTCTTCAGCAAGGACGTCAAGCCCGGTGACACCAACGGCCAGGGTGTGGGCGGCACCTGGTTCGGAGTCACTCCCGATGGCCAGAAGGCCGGCAACACCGGGGGTGACGGTCAGACGGGGGCTGCTCCGAGCCCGACGTCCCCTCCGGCGACCGCCGCGACCTTCTTCGACAGCCCGAACTTCGGTGACCCCGCGGAGGGCCTGGGCGGCCCGGGCTGCAAGCCCGTCAAGTTCTCGGGGTCGCTGCAGATCAGTGGCTTCGCCAAGATCTGGGAGGGCGCCGACTGCACCGGCAAGTCGCTGACCGTCGAAAAGGACGTGGCTGACCTCTCCACCATCGGGTTCAAGGTCAAGTCCATCCGCTTCTCCAACTGAGGCCTGACGGATGCTCCGGGGCGGGCAGGCGGGACGCGACTGCCGATCCGTACCCCGCCCCGGAGCATCCGTTCCCAGAGAGGTACGCCGATGCGCTCGTCACGCCAGTCGCCTTGGCTGTTCGCCGGACTCACGGTCCTGGTCATGCTCCTCGTGGCCAACTGCACCCACGCTCAGCGCCAGTTGCCTGCCTTCTCCAACCCGGTGATCCCCGGTCTGTGGACGCCGGACCGGATGGCGGAGGCCGAAAGTATCGACAGCCCGGTGCCGAACGACTTGGGTGAGGATGCGGGAGTCTCTGACCCGGAGCCCGACGCGGTACCTGCGGCGGCTGAGAAGACGCCCTACCGTGACAACGCGGCAGTGATCGGAAAGCTCTTCTTCGACACCCCTGAGGGCCCCAGTGTCTGCTCCGGATCAGCGGTCGAGGATCCCGCCCGTCCCGGTGCGTCCAGTCTGGTGTGGACAGCGGGCCACTGTGTGCACGCGGGGGCCAAGGGCACCTGGTTCCGCAACATCGTCTTCGTACCGTCGTACAACAACGAGGGTCTGGAGGGTGCGGCGAGGGGCAACGCCGGCCAGGGGCAGGTCGCGCCGTTCGGTACCTGGTGGGCGGACTATGCCGAAACATCGCCCCAGTGGATCGAGCAGGGCGGCCCGTCCGGAGGCGACGGTGCAGCGTTCGACTTCGCCGTGCTGCACGTACGCCCGCCGGACAGTGGTACGGCTTCGCTGCAGGAGGCGATCGGGCAGGCGGCGCCCGTGTGGTTCGACGCACCTTCGGCGACACGGATCCCGGCGATCAAGGCGTGGGGATACCCGGCCTCGTCACCGTTCGACGGTGAACGGATGTTCTCCTGCCAGGACCGGCCCGGGCGGCTGTCGGTCGACGCCGACCAGCCCACGCTGTACCGGATCGGATGCACGATGACCGGCGGCTCCTCGGGCGGAGGCTGGTTCGCCACGAGCCCTGACGGCGCGCTCGCCCTGGTCAGTAACACCTCCATAGGCCCGGCCGACAACACCTGGCTTGCGGGACCACGCCTGGGAGCGGGCGCCAAGAAGGTCTACAGCTCTGTCAGTGACCGGTTCTCCTCCAGCCGTAAGTGAGGCCCGAGACGCTCGGGCAGGACGGCCCGCCCATCAGCGGGCGGCCGCATTTCTTCTGAGGGCCCGGTCAACCGTCAACTGTTCCCACAAGGTCGATGTCGCGCCGGGCGTCCAGTGCGGCATCCGGTCCCTCGGGGCGGCGCCACGAGTGGGCAACAGGAGCGGACGCCGCCCGCCACCAGGGGTCCGCGGGGAGCCACGTCCGGCCGGGTGTCCGGGCGCGGGGCCCGCACTGTGTGTCTTGGTCGGGCCCGGCGGCTGGGAGCCGGGGAGGGTCGTCCTCCGCCGCCGGCTTCTCGGCCTGCTGCGTGGCGTCCCGAGCGCCTCGGGGTCTGCCCGACCGCGCAGCCTGCCGAAACTGCGGCCACGATGCGGACCATTCCCGGGCCACCCAACTGCCACCCGCCTCAACCGCCACCCGCCTCAACGGTACCCATTTCCGCAGTTCACCGGCGTGTTAGGCGTGCACCACCAGCAGACAGCGACGGGACTGGCTCTGGGCTCCTGGGGAGTCCGGGGAGAGACGGCCCGACGCGGCCGCCGCCGTCCGTCACCCAGTGATCCTTTTCCGGCGGTCGGCTCCCAGTCGGGCATAGAAGTCGATGAGTTCGGGTGCGTCCACGCCGGCACGGCTGACGACCTGATCGGCGGGGGCGCCCTGGAGGAGGCGTTTGACGGGGACCTCGAGTTTCTTGCCCGTGCGGGTGTGCGGGATGGCGGGGACTTCGAGGATCTCGTCGGGGACGTGGCGGGGTGAGGCGCCTGCGCGGATCGCGTCGCGGATCCGGTCGCGGAGGGCGTCGTCGAGGGTCACGTCGGCCGCGGGGACGACGAACAGCGGCATCCAGTAGCCGCCGTCCGGTTCCTCCGCGCCGATGACCAGGGCTTCGGTGATCTCCGGGAGGCGTTCGACGACGTCGTGGATGTCCGCGCTGCCCAGGCGCACGCCGTTGCGGTTGAGGGTGGAGTCGGAGCGGCCGTGCACGATCACCGAACCGTGGGAGGTGAGCGTGATCCAGTCGCCGTGCCGCCACACTCCCGGATACGCGCCGAAGTAGGCGTCGCGGTAGCGGGTGCCGTCGGGATCGTTCCAGAAGTACAGCGGCATCGACGGCATGGGGCGGGTGACGACCAGCTCGCCGACCTGGTCCACGACCGGGAGGCCCTCGGTGTCGTAGGCGGCCAGGGCCACGCCCAGGTGGGGGGCGGACAGCTCTCCCGCCCATCCAGGGGTGGTCGGGGCGCTGCCCGCGAAGCCGGAGACGACGTCGGTGCCGCCGCTGATGGAGGCGAGCTGAACGTGGTCGCCCACGTGGTCGCGGACCCAGGGATAGGCGGAGGCGGGCAGTGTCGAGCCGGTGCAGCCGACGGCACGGACCGCCGACAGGTCGTGCACGGACGGGTCGATGCCGAACTTGGCCATGCCCAGCAGATATTGGGGGCTGGTGCCGAAGAGGGTGACGCGGTGGCGGGCCGCCAGCTCCCAGAGGACGTCCGGGCGCGCGAACGGGGCGGGGCTGCCGTCGTACGTGCAGGTCGTCGCGCCGGTCAGCAAGGTGGAGACGACCAGGTTCCACATCATCCAGTGGGTGGTGGTGTACCACAGGAGGCGGTCGCCGGGACCGAGGTCCGAGTGCAGGCCCAGGGTTTTCAGATGCTCCAGCAGGACGCCGCCGTGGCCGTGGACGATGCCTTTGGGCAGGCCGGTGGTGCCGGAGGAGAAGACGACCCACAGGGGATGGTCGAACGGCACGGGGACGCAGGTGAGGTGCTCGGTTCGGGTGGACGCGTCCTCCCAGGGGATGACGAGCGAAGGGTGGGCGCCCTGTGGCCGGCGCAGGCCCAGGTGGTCCACGAGCACCGTGGCCTTCAGGGTGGGCAGGGCGCGGGCCAGGTCGAGGGTCGCCTCGCGGCGGTCGTGCCTGGTGCCGTTGAAGAGATAGCCGTCGGCGGCGATCAGGACGGAGGGCTCGAGCTGGGCGAAGCGGTCGGCGGCGGCGTTGGGGGCGTAGTCCTGGCCGCACACCGACCAGACGGCGCCCAGGCTCGCGGCGGCGAGGAAGGCGACGACGGCGTGCGGGGTGTTGGGGAGGTAGCCGACGACCCGGTCGCCCGGGCCGACGCCCAAGTCGCGCAGGGTCGCGGCTACGGAGGACACCTCGGCGCGCAGCCGCCCGCCGGTCACTTCGCATCCGGAGCCCGTCTCGTCCAG
Organism: Streptomyces albiflavescens; assembly: GCF_014645835.1. Lineage (GTDB taxonomy): Bacteria > Actinomycetota > Actinomycetes > Streptomycetales > Streptomycetaceae > Streptomyces > Streptomyces albiflavescens. The sequence continues at coordinate 75,572 of NZ_BMMM01000031.1, read as the reverse complement.
CGCGATGATCGCCGGGTCGTCGGACGGGAGGTTGCGCAGGACGTGGTGGGTGTAGTTGAGGGTGGCACCGGGGAACCAGTCGGCGCCGGGCATCCTCTCCTCGGCCAGCACCCGCTCGTACGGCGTCCACGCCTCGATGTCGAAGTACTCCCAGACCGCGCCCCAGAAGCCTTCCAAGTCGGTGACGGACCATCGGTGCAGGGCGGCGTAGTCGGTGGGCGCGGCGGCTTCGAGGCCTCGGTGACGGGCGGCCCGGCGGGCGAAGTCCGCGATGCGGCTGCGTTCGGCGGACTCCGGGTCCGGGGTCCAGAAGGGGTCTGCGGACGGCGCGGTCATTGCGTGATGCTCCTCAACGCGGGTTCAGGGGCGGGCTGTTCGGTCGGGGCGACGGGGCGACGGGCGGTGCACAGCAGGGGCGCCCAGGCGGCAGTGCCGGTGAAGTCGTCGCCGCCCGGCGCGAGGACGTCCAGGACGACGCGGTCGGGGCGCAGCAGGACCGCGCCCGTACGGCCGCTCCGCAGCCAGGCGGCGAGGGTGCCGTCGTCGCCGACCTCCCGCACATCGACGATCCGCGCGCCGAGACCCTCGGTGAGCGCGCGGAGCGAGGGCGCGAGCGGCACCGCGGTCAGCACGGCGAGGGAGTCGCCGAGCACGTCGTCGAGGCGGGTGCGCCGGCCGTCGACGGTCGACCAGGGTTGCGGGCAGAAGGTCCCCGCAAGGCCGGGGAAACGATTGCGCCGCCGTATCAGGGGGCCCGCGGACAGGGCGGGACTGAGGCCCCGGGTCGCCATGCCCGTCACTGCGGGTATGCGGCAGACCGCGCCCAGGGCCCTCCGACGCAGTGCGGCGGCGCGGTCCTGGCCGCCGGTCATGGCCCAGCCGGTCGCGACCGCGAGACGGATCACATGACGGGCGTGGGGCTTGCGTTCGGCCTCGTACGTGTCCAACAGCCGTTCGTCGGCGCCCTGTTGGAGGACGCGTGCCAGCTTCCAGGTCAGGTTGTAGGCGTCCCGCAGGCCTGCGCACAGCCCCTGTCCCACGAACGGCGGGGTGAGGTGCGCGGCGTCGCCGAGCAGGAAGACACCGCCCCGGCGCCACCGGTCGGCGATGCGGGCCCGGAAGGTGTACCGCGCCTGCCGGACGACGTGGAAGTCGTCACCGTGGGAGATGTCCACCCAGGGGGCCACCAGCTCGCGCAGCCGCCCGTGATCCAGTTCCGACTCGTCACTCAGCCGGAACTCCCAACGGTAGCGGTCCTCGCCGATGCGCATGAAGGTCGCCGGCCGGTGCGGGTCGCAGACCTGGTCGACGCCCTCCCAGCAGCGAACCGGGGCGCTGGTGCGCACATCGATGACGGTCCAGCGTTCCTCGAAGCGCAGGTCCTCCCATGCGGCGCCGATGGCATCGCGGGTGATGCTGCCGGCGCCGTCGCAGCCGAGGACCGCATCCGCCCACAGCAGGTGTTCACCCGCGTTGTCTCGGTAGGTCACCCGGGCCGGCCCGTCAGCGTCCTGCTGCACGGCGGTCACCTCCACTTGGCCCCGCAGCTCGCACTCCGGGCGGCAGGCCAGGGCGTCGCGCAGCAGCCGCTCCAGCTCGGGCTGGTCGAACATGCTGGTCTGCGGGAAGCCGTGGCGGCCGTGCGGGGACCGCCGGAACTCGGCGATCACCCGGTGCCGGGCATCCAGCAGACGCAGACCTCCGGCAGGACGGGCGATGTCCGCGAACTCCTCGTGGACACCGGCGGCTTGGAGGATCCGGCGGACCTCGTCGTCCATGGCGACGGCGCGTGGCAGGGGGTAGACGTCCCGGTGTCGTTCGAGGACGACGGTGCGGACTCCGCGCCGGGCGAGCAGGAGGGCGGCGGTCACGCCCACGGGTCCTGCCCCGATGATCACGACGGGTACCTTCTGTGCCGACCCGGGCGCGGTGTCCCGTGATCCGGCCTGGTCGGCGGTCATGTGCGGCTCACCTCGGGTCTCAGTTCGCGTCGGTCACGGGAGTGCGCTGCTCGCCGAGGTCGATCAGCCCGTCCGGTGTGGCGATCGTCGCGGTGATCAGGTCGCCCTCGTGCAGATAGTGCGGGTTGCGGGCCTGGCTCTTGAAGAACGCCTTCCACTTCACGGCGGGCGGCAGCAGCGCACCGATCTTCTCGACGGCCTTGGGCGGGGCCTTCAGGGCGGTGCCGCCGGGGGTGCCGGTGAGCAGCAGATCGCCCGGGTCGAGCTTCTGGAAGCGGGCCAGCAGCGTGAGCGCCTCCGCGGGGCGGACGATCATGTCGGCCAGGGTGCGGTCCTGGCGCAGATCACCGTTGACCGACAACTTCAGCCGCAGCTCGAGGAGATGAGCGAACTCCGCCGGCTCCAGCAGGGAGAGGTACGGACCCGTGGGCGTGAAGGTCGGGTACGACTTGCTCTCGTAGAACTGCGTCTTCGTCAGCTGTACGTCCCGGGCGCTGACGTCGTTGGTGATCACGAGCCCGGCGACGTACGAGGGCAGGTCCCGCTCTTCGACCACGGTGCCCACCGGCAGGGGTGCGCCCATGACCAGGCCGAGTTCGACCTCGTAGTCCAGGAACTTTACGTGCGGCGGGCGGACGACGGCCTCGCCCGGGCCGCTCACCGAGCCGGAGGCCTTGCGGAAGAAGGCGGGCGGGATGTCGCCGGTGAAGCCCGAATCGCGGGCGTGACTGTGGTAGTTGACCATCTGTGCGACCACGCGGCAGGGGGTGGTGACCGGGGAGAGTGCCGCCAGGTCGGCGACCGGCGTACCGGTCTCGTCCGAGGCGGCGGCCTCCTGGACGGCGGCCCGGTCGGCGAGCAGTTCGGCGGTGGTCTCGGCCTTGGTCTCGATGCGGACGGCGCGTGAGGTGGGGGTCTCCCCTGCTCGAGCGGAGTCGAGAGTTCGGGGACGCACTACCCACCAGCCGTCGGCGGTACGCAGGATGTTGGTGCTCATGTCATTGCCTTCGTCGGGGTTGAGGAGGTCAGGAGTTCGCGGCCTTGAGCAGGCCCAGGAGGCGCGCCGGGTCCATTTCGTTGTCGCCGCGCAGAGCCTGGATGACGTCGCGGACCCTGGCGGGGGAAGGACTGGCGCCGAGGAAGTCGCGGGTGGCCGGCGGCCCCCACTGGGCGAGGCCGCTCGTCGACATGGGCGCCCAGCCGGGTTCGAGGTCGCAGGAGAACAGGTCGCCGTCGGAGAAGTGCTCCAGCATGAGGCGGTCGGGGTCGCGCCAGTAGTCGAAGAGCTGGCTGCCCTGGATGTGCCGCCCGATGCCCCAACTGCGCTGGTAGCCACGCTCGGCCAGGTACTCGCCGCCGGCCGCGATGGCGTCCAGATCCGTGACCTGGTAGGCGGAGTGGACGTAGCCGTTGGCGGGGCCGAGATGCATGGCCAGGGTGTGGTGGTCGACGGCGAGACTGCCCTGGTCGCAGCGGATGAACGCCATCGTCGGACCGCGCCCCCGCTGCCCGTCCAGGAACAGGAAGTCGGACACGATCATGCCGAGCGTATCCAGGTACCAGTCCAGGGCACGGGCGAACACCCGTGTCTCCAGGACCACATGCCCCAGCCGCTGGATACGGGACGGCTCGCGCGGCGGCCGCTGCGTGGCGTTCGTACGGCGCTGATCCGTCCCGTGGTTGAGCGTGAGCGGCCGCTGTCCGGGCAGTTCGGGCAGCTGCTCCGCGCAGTGCACGACACGAACCGGGAAGCCGGACGGGTCGAGGAGGCCGACCACCCTGCCGCCGCCGGGAACGTCGGCGTCCTGGACGGCTGTGCCGGTGGCGCGGGCCAACCGGTCCAGGTCGGCCCGCTCGGCAGCGCGGAACACCGGGCCGATGAAGCGGGAGGTGCGGCCCCGCCGGATCACCATGCAGGGCGAGCCGGCGAAGGTGCCCCGCAGCCACAGCTCGCGCTCCGTGCGTGCCGCGACTCCGAAGCCGAAGTCGCGGGCGAAGACCTCGGCCCGGTCCAGGTCGGGCTTCTCGAACTCCAGCCAGGCCAGGTCGGCCACCTTGATCACAGGATTCCTGGCGCGTCCCGGATGCTCTCCGCGCAGCGCGCCCCGCTCGCTGTGGAGGTCCTGGTGGGCCGTCTTGGCATCGGTCCCGTTGACGCGGGTTTCGGACATGGCGCCCTCCAAGCAACATTGCCGTAATGATGAAATCATCAAGTTTGATGTTCTCGTCGTCAAGAGGCGAACATCAGGAAATGATGGATCCATCAGAACTGCTGTCGCCTTCACCGTCGCGACTAGACTCTCCCCATGCCAACGTCAGCCCCGCCCAGCAACCGGTTCGAGCGACGCCGTGCCGAGACCCGTCACGCACTCGTCCGCGCGGCCCGGCAGATCCTCGCCGAGACCGGAGACACCAGCGCGAGCATCCAGGCGATCGCCGAGCGCGCGGACGTCGGCTTCGGCTCCTTCTACAACCACTTCGAATCGAAGACGGAGCTGTTCGACGCGGCGGTGGTGGACGCCCTTGAGGAGTTCGGCCAGACCTTCGACGAGCGGCTGCGGGGGGTCGACGACCCCGCCGAACTGGTCGCCGCGGGCTTCCGGCTCAGCGCCCGGATGGCCGAATCCCATCCTGAGCTCATGCAGGTCCTGCGCCACCGCGGACTCGGCTACGTCCACTCGGACCGGGGCCTCGCTCCCCGCGCTCTGCGCGACCTGGAGGCCGGTGTCGACTCCGGCCGCTTCTCCCTCGTCGATCCGACCGTCGCCCTGTCCGCACTGGGCGGGACCCTGCTGTCCCTGGTGGAGCTGAGGTTCGCCCGCCCCGATCTGGATGGCGACGAGGCCGCGGCGAATCTCGCGGAGATGGTTCTGCGCATGCTGGGTGTCCCGCCGGACGACGCCCGTGAGGTCGCCCGGCGCCCCCTGCCCGACCTCGACCAGCGAGGCCGGTCAGGATGACCGGACGGCGTCCGTGTACTGCTCCTCGCGGCCGGCGTCCGCTCCCGCCGGCTCCTGCGAGCGGTGCCGTCCGGACGCCCGGCGGCCGGGCAGCACCGCGAGGACGATCATCGTCCCGGCAGCCATGATGATCCCGCCGACGAGGCTCGTCGTGGCGACGCCGTGGGCGAAGGACTGGTGCACGGCGTCGACCAGGGCCTGGGCCTGCTGAGGGCCGGCGGAGGGGGTCTTCGCGATCTGCTCCGCCACCGCCAGGCCGCTACCCACCGAGTCCTTGGCGGTGTCCATCGCGGTTGCCGGGAGATGGCCGCCGACCAGGTCGCTCAGCTTGTCGCGGTACGCGGTGGAAAGGAGCGAGCCGAGCACGGCGATCCCCAGGGAGCCGCCGAGTTCCAGCGCGGTGTCGTTGGCGCCGCCACCGACGCCCAGCTCGCTCTCCGGGAAGGAGTCCATGATCGTGTCGGTGGCCGGGGAGACGCTCAGGCCGATCGCGAAGCCGAGCATCGTCAACGTCGGCAGGAAGTCCGTGTACGTCGAGCTCTTCTCAACCTGCGTGAGCAGGAAGACACCGACGGTGCCGATCACCATGCCGACCACCACCATCGGCTTCATGCCCAGCTTCGGGGTCAGCCGGCCGGTCACCGCGGCACCGGCGAAGACTGCCCCGGCCAGCGGCAGCAGCCGTACGCCGGTCTCCAGCGCGCCGTAGCCGAGGACGAACTGCAGGAACTGGGTGGCGTAGTAGATCGCGCCGAAGGTGCCGAAGAAGAAGAACAGCACCGCCGTCATCGAGCCACTGAACGGCCGCTGGGTGAACCTGCGCACGTCCAGCATGGGGTGCGGGTGCCGCAGTTCCCAGGCCACGAAGACGAGCAGGCCGACGCCGGCGACCACGGCGGCGGTGACGGGGCCGGCGCCCCAGCCGAAGTGCGGACCCTCGATAGTCGCGTAGACCAGGCTGCCGACGGAGACGATCGAGAGCAGGCCGCCGACGTAGTCGATCCGCCCCATCCGCTCCGCCTTGGACGGCGGCACGAGCACCAGTGCGCCGACGACGGCGACGACCGCGATGGGGACGTTGATCAGGAAGGTGGAGCCCCAGGCGTGGTCCTCGAGGAGCCAGCCGGCCACCAGGGGCCCGACGGCGATGGCGAGGCCCGAGGTGGCGGTCCAGGCCGTGATGGCCCGGGCCCGCTCACGCTTGGGGAAGATCGCGACCAGCAGTGACAGCGTGGCCGGCATGACGACGGCGGCACCGACGCCCATGATCGCGCGGGCCGCGATGACCAGTTCGGTCCGGTCGACCGTGCTGCCCATCACCGAACCGCCCGCGAAGATCACCAGGCCCGTGATCAGCGCGCCGCGGCGGCTGTACTTGTCGCCGATCGAGCCCAGCACGAGCATCAGCGCGGCGTACGGGACGGTGTAGCCGTCGATGACCCACTGCAGATCACTGCTGCTCAGGCCCAGATCCTTCGTCATGTCCGGCGCGGCCACGATCAGGGACGTGTTCGCCATGACGACGATCAGCAGGCTCAGGCACAGCACGAGCAGGGCGAACCAGCGCCGCGCGTACGGCCCGGTCATCTTCTCGACAGGTGTGGCGGCAAGGAAGGGCATCGAAGGCTCCTAGCGGGACGAGTTAATTGCCCATCGACGTGCAGGCTAGTTTATTGCCCACCGGTGTGCAAATATTTGTTCTCCGCTTCCACCCCGAGGCACCGAGGTACAGATGTGACCGGCCGACCAGCCCCGCACCCACCACGCCGTCGCACGGCGCGCTCCACACGCACCCGCATTGTGGAAGCGGCTCGGCGGGAGCTGGGCCGCGATCCCGACTGCAGCCTCGGCGACATCGCCGCGGCGGCCGGTGTGGCGCGTCGCACGGTCTACGTGCACTTCGCCGGCCGGGCCGCACTCATCGAGGGGCTCACCGCGGAGGCGGCGGACGCCCTACGACTGGCGATCACTGTGACGCGCACCCCGATGCCGGATGCCGTCACCGCCCTGGCGCGCTTCGTCCTCACCCTGTGGCCGGTCGGCGACCGCTACCGCACACTCATCGGCCTCTCACGGCAAGGTCCTGGGCCCGACCGGGTGAGCGAGCTCCTCGCCCCGGCCCGCGACACGGTCGCCGGAATCCTCGCCCGCGGTCAGCAGCAGGGCGTCTTTCACACCAGCGTCCCGCCCGGCCCGCTCAGCAGAGCCCTCGAAGCGCACCTGCTGGCGCTGCTCGACAGCGTCAACTCGGGGGTCTGGGCCGACGACGGCACCGGCGCCGCCACCGCGGCCCTGATCGCCGCGGGGGTCGACCACGGCGTCGCGGCCTCCGAGGTCCACCGGTTGCACGGCACCGGGCAGGCACAACCACCCCACTGAAGGAGAGCTCATGCCACAGCCCCCGTACGCATACGGTGACGGCGACACGTACCAGTCCTACGAGCCGTACGAACCGTATGAGCCGCCCGCGCCCCCAAGGCGCCGACGACCGGTCTTCATCGCCGTCGCCGCCCTGCTCACGTTGGCCGTCGTTCCCGTGGTGGTCGACCGTGTTGCGACGGCGCGCGTGGAGGCGCGGACGGCCAAGGCGTTCCAGCAGGGCATGGACACTCCCGAGCGGCCCGAGGTCCACGTCCGCGGCTTTCCCGTCCTGACCCAGTTGGCCTCCGGCACCCTGCGGCACGTGGACATCACCGCCCATGACATACCGGCCGACGGGTCGGCGCGCCCGCTGCCCCTGTCCGAACTCGACCTCCGGCTGAACGGGTTGCGGAAGTCCGACAACGGCCAAGAGGCGCGGGCCAGTTCCGCGGAAGCGACCGCCCACCTGTCGTACACGGACGTGTCCGACGCCCTCGGGATCGAGGTGTCCCAGGGCACCCGTCCCGGCCAGGTCGGCGCACGCGTCCTGCTGCCGTTCGGCGACGAGGTCACTGTGACGACAACCGTCTCGGCGGTGTCCGGCAACCGCATCAGGTTCCGGAATTTCCAGGTCACGGGCGGTGTGCTGCCCACCGCCGGAAAAGCGCTGCTCGACAAGGTCTTCGAGAAGCCGATCCAGCTGCGGAACATCCCCGAGGGCCTGCAGCTGCGTTCAGTCACCACCACGGCGCACGGCCTCAGCGCCCGCTTCTCGGGCGAGTCGGTCACCTTTCACCCCGACGGCGCGTCGAAGACCGACTTGTCGCAGGACAACTCGTCGTATCGGAACGCGTGACGCCCCTCGGGGGCCCTCAGGCCTGCGCAGCGGACTCCGCGACCGCCGCGGACTGGACCTCGTCGACCACGACGCGCGCCTGCTTCTCCGGCACACCCGCCGCGATGAGCGTGGCGACGGCGACCCGGGTCCCGTCGTCCTCCAGCACTCCGCTGTTGACCTCCTCCAGGAGAGCGAGCGTCATCGCCTCCAGGCCGGCGCTGAGCACGGCGGGCGGCAGATGTGCAGGGAAGACGCCGTCCCGCTGCCCTCGTTCCAGGATGGCCGTCACCTCGTCGCGGGCCGGTGCCAGGATCTCGGCCACGCGCTCCGCGCCCAGATCGTGCCGGGCCAGCGCCAGGAGCATCCGGTAGCGGTCCCCCACCGGCCACATCGAGAACACGAAGTACGCGAGCGCACGCTCGGCCGGCTCCGTCGGCCTCGCACTGGCGGCCAGCGTGCTTCGAAGGGTCTCGGAGGCTTCCTCGGCGAGGGCCTCCAGCAACGCCGCGCGCCCGGGGAAATGACCGAAGAGGGTGCGCCGCACAACGCCGGCGGCCCGGGCCAGCTCCTCCAAGGTGATGTCCGGGTTCCGTCCGAGCTCACGGCGGGCCGTGGCCAGGATGCGCGCCCGGTTGGATCGCGCATTGCGTCGCAGCGGCTCACGGGCGACGGGCTTGGTCACGGGAAACCTCGGTGGATCGGTGCGGAGATCGACGGAGCGGGAGGAGCGGGCATCCATTCTGGCACGGAGCATCTCCGGGCGGTCCGGCGCAGGAACTGGACCGGACCGCCCTGGCCCCCGGGCTTCGCCAGTGACGGACAGCGAGGACTGCGGGGTACCGCCCAGCGCGGCAAGGACGCCACCCGAGGCGACGACGCCCCTCCGTGCCCGGTGCCATGGCCCCAACACGGGCCTGACGCAAAGTCAGCGATCACGCTCACCGAGCGCGCGCCACGCGTCCCTCACGCGTCCCTCACGCGTCCCGCGAGCTCAGCAGCCACCCGCCCGCGGCCATCGCCCCCGCCGCCCACAGAGCCACCACACCGAGGCCCTGCCAGGGGCCGATGGGAAGGTCGTCGACGCCGACCGTCGTCTGGACGGCGAGGCCGGCCGTCATCGGCGATATCTGTCGGAGGTGGCGCTGCCAGTCGGGGTCGGCGACCACCTGCGCGAGGATCGGGAAGACGAACAGCAGGGCGAGGACGATCCCGACGGCGGTCGCCGAGCTCCGTACGACCAGCGCGATGCCGAGGCTGAGCAGGCCGATCAGTACGAGGTAGCAGACCGAGCCCACGGCGGCCCGCAGCGTCGGCGCGTCGGTCAACGACAGGGCCGCGAAGCCGTGTTGCTCGGTGAAACCGCGGCCCGGCTGCACGAGGCGGCCGATCAGCAGGGACCCGAGTACGGAGACGGCCCCGGCCACCAGCGTCACCGCGCTGAGTACGGCCGACTTCGAACAGAGAACAGTCAGCCGTCGCGGCATCGCTGTGAGCGTGGTGTGCATCATGCCGGTGCTGTATTCGTTGCCGACCATCAGAGCCGCCACGACGGCGACGACGACCTGTCCGACCATGACCCCGGTGAGACTGAGCCGCGCCGGGTCCCCGGCGCAGCCGGTGGCGTCGCATCTGGACGTCATGGCCACCGCCGCGCCGACGGCCACGGTCAGCGCGATCATGCCGAGCGTCAGCCACCCGTTGCTCGCGTCCGTCCGCAGTTTGGTCCACTCGGCACGTCCCGCGCGTGTCATGCGTCCCTCCGGCACATCGGGAGCCTTCATACGTCCCTCCGGCGCAGCAGGACCACGGCGGCACCGAACGAGGCCGCGGCATAGGCGCACAGGACGGCGAAGCCCGCCCACGGGGCCAGCGGGAAGTAGCCGGACGACGGCGCGTAGACGGTGACGACCTGGTCGTAGCGCTCGACGCTCTGCTGGACGGCGAACCCGGCGGCCGGAGTGACCCGCAGCAGCCACTCCGAAGCCCCGTCGGGCAGCACGGACGCGGCCGCGAGGAGGTAGGGCAGGACCATGCCGACGACGACCAGGGTGATGGCCACGGCGCTGCGCCGCAGGATGGTGCCGACCCCGAGGGCGAACACGCTCGCGACGGCCAGGAGCAGGCCCGTGCCGACAACGACGCGCAGTTCCGTCGCGGTCGGCACCGTCAGCACGGGGAAGCCGTTCGCCTTCGACCTCACTCCTCCGAAGGGGACCATGACGGCGGCGGCGACCAGCCCGACGGCAAACGCGACCGATCCCATCACCAGGGCCTTCGCCACCAGGACGCGGCCCCTGCGCGGACTCGCCGCCAGGGTGACGCCGATCATCCCGCGCCGGTACTCGACGGTGATGTACCCCGCGCCGACGACGGCCATGATGATCAGCCCGGCGAACGCGCCGACGAGGAAATTCTCGATGGTCCGCACGCCGCTCGTGGCCGGCCCCGCGACGACCGGTGCGATGTCGCCGGCCCCGGTCACCCGGAAGCCGCTGCCGGAGACGGTGGCTCCGCCCTTGTTGTCCTGGGTGTAGCTGCCGGAAGTGCCGGCGTCCCTGCCCACTTGGCCGCGCTGCCAGGACCCGTCGGTCCACCGGCCGCCGAGGGAAACCTCGTCGAAGGAGCCGGTGGCGACGGCCGGGGCGAAGCCCGTTCCGGTTCCGGTCCCTTCCTTGACCGACGGGGAGGTCACGAACAGCCCGACCTGGGGTGTCGCCGACAGCCCGGGGAGATGCGCGTGCCCCACCTCGGTCCACCGGGACCCGTCCGCCGACTGGTAACCGGTGAGCGTGTCACCGGAGCGCCGCAGCCGCAGCCAGCGGGGCGATTCCTGGGTGGCGGCGCCGGACCTCCCGGCCCTGTCGTGCCGGTAGTTGTACTGCATCCGCACGCCATGGGCGCCGGTGACCATCATCGCCGCGTACGCCGATCCCTGGTCGAGGCTGTCCTTCACGATGATGCCGGCCTTCGCCCAGGGCGCGAGACCGGCCTTGCTGTCGGTCGGACCGGTCGAGACGACACCGGTCAGCGAAGACACGGAGACGGAGAGAGTGCCGTCGCCCCGCAGCTGCTGGTGCACGAAGTAGAAGTTGTCGTTGACCGCTTCACCGTCCGGGCCGACGGGGAGCGCGGAGCTGCCGTTCGGATGGGACTCACTGGCCGGCGCCGTGGCCAGCAGGCCGACCAGGCAGATGATCAGGACCGCGCCGACCGTGCTCAGCGTCCAGCCGCGCACCGTGCGGAACTTCGTCCATTCCGCGTGCAGCAGCCGGCCGAAGCCGCCTCGTCCCGGCCGGGCCTCGGCGCGCGGCCGTGTCATCGTGGAGGTCATCGACCGGCCTCCTCGGGAACGACACCCCGGTACTGCACGGCATCCCGAGTGAGCTCCATGTAGGCCTCCTCCAGCGACGCGCGGTGCTCGGAGATCTCCGAGAACGGCACCGAGTTCGCGCCGAGCAGCGCCACCACGTCCTCGGCCGGCAGCCCGGTCACGCTGATCGTCTCGGCTTCCGCGGAGCTCACCGTGGCGCCCTCGCGCGCCAGCACCGTCATCGCCTGTGTGAGGGCCGACGTCCGCAGGGTCACCCGCCCCTGGGACACCGACGCCAGCAGGTCGCGCACGCTCATGTCCGCGATGACCCTGCCGCGCCCGACGACCACCACATGGTCCGCGCTGTCCTGCAGTTCGCTCATCAGATGACTCGAGACCAGCACCGCCCGGCCCTGTTCGGCCAGCGACGCCAGGAAGCCGCGTATCCACCTGAACCCTTCGGGGTCCAGGCCGTTGAAGGGTTCGTCGAGCATGATCACCGGCGGGTTGCCGAGCAGCGCCGCCGCAATGCCCAGGCGCTGCCTCATGCCCAGGGAGAATCCGCCCGCCTTGCGCCCGGCCACCTCCTGAAGGCCGACCTGCCGGATCACCTCGTCGACCCGCCCCGCGCTCAGCCCCTGGGAGTGGGCCAGCCACAGCAGATGGTGGCGGGCGGTACGGCTCGGCTGCACGGCCGCGGCGTCCAGCAGGGCCCCGATGTGCGTCAGCGGGGTGCGCAGCTCCCGGTACGGGCGACCGCCGACCAGCGCGGCCCCTTCGTCCGGCCGGTCCAGGCCGAGGATCACGCGCATCGTGGTGGACTTGCCCGCGCCGTTCGGACCCACGAAGCCGGTGACCTGCCCGGGATGGACGGTGAACGTCATCCCGTCCAGCGCCCGGGTGCTCCCGAAGCGCTTGTGCACGTTCCTGACCTCGATCGTCGCCCGCGAACCGTCGATCGTCTTTTCCATGCCAGCAGATTAGGAAGAAGGCGGTGCCCGGGTCGTCACGACGCAGAGCCAAGTCCGACGGCACTCACAGGAGCCACGACGCGGACCGTCCGTCCCCCACGCGAGGGACGCGCGCTGCCCTACCTGGGGATGACGGCGAGCCGCGGACGGCTAGGGGGCTTCTGATGGATCCTGTCGGAGACGCGGGCCTGGCACGCCCTCCCCCAGAGGAAATGCCCCCAGCGGCGTAGTCGTCGGTTCCCGACTCCCCCAAGCTCTCGGCTTCGCTCGAGCAGGGGGGACCCCCATCGCGTCGTCGCCCTCCTCCGCCTTGCAGCCGGACGCAACAGGCCCCGCTCACCTGTGCTGATGAGGCGCCGGGGCTCTCCTCCGACCTTATCCGCCGGACAGTCCCTGGGCGGATCCGCGGGAGCGGGGGACGACAAGTCCCGTCTCGTACGCGGCGATGACGGCCTGGGTCCGGTCGCGCAGCGCCAACTTGCCGAGAATGCGGCTGACATGGGTCTTCACCGTCTCCTCGCTGACGACCAGCCGGGCGGCGATCTCGGGGTTGGACAGGCCCTCTGCGACCAGCAGTAGGACCTCTGTCTCGCGCGCGGTGAGCGACCTCATCTCGGGCGGCGGCGGGACATCGGCCTTGGTGGGCATCAGGGCGAACTCTTTGATGAGCCGTCGGGTGATGCCGGGCGCGAGCAGCGCGTCCCCGGCCGCGACGACGCGCACGGCGTCGAAGAGCCGTTCGGCGGTGGCCTCCTTGAGGAGGAAACCGCTGGCTCCGGCACGCAGCGCGTCGTAGACGTACTCGTCGAGGTCGAACGTCGTCAGGATGAGGATGCGTGGTGCCTCCGAGCCGTCGGGCGAGGAATCGACGAGTTGTCGGGTGGCCTCGATGCCGTCCATCTCGGGCATGCGGATGTCCATGAGGACGACGTCGGGCGACACGTCGCGGCAGACGCGTACCGCTTCGGCTCCGGAAGATGCGGTCTGCACGACCGTGAAGTCCGGCTGGCTGTCCAGCAGCGCGGAGAACCCGGTGCGGACGACCACGTGGTCGTCGGCGACGACGACGCGGATGGGCGAGGACGGGGCACTCATGGGGTCCCTTCCGTCTTGGCGGGCAGGCGCGCCTCGACGACGAACCCGCCGCCGGCGAACGCCGAACCGGTCCGTACGTCTCCGCCGACCGCGGCCGCGCGTTCCCGCATGCCGAGCAGGCCGTGTCCGTCCACGGGTCGGTCGGGTGGCGGCCCCGGTCCGTTGTCGCGGACGCGTATGCGCAGGGTGTCGTCGTCGGTGTAGGTGAGTTCCACGTCGACGGCGGCGCCGGTGGCGTGCTTGCGGGCGTTGGTGAGAGATTCCTGGACGATGCGGTAGGCGGCGAGTTCGATGCCGGGCTCCAATGCGCGCGGGGGTCCGCTGAGGATGAGGCGGATGGTCGTGGCGGACGCCTTGCGGGCCTCGTCGAGCAGTGCGTGGAGCTGCCGCAGGTCGGGCTGCGGCCGGCGGTCGCCGCCGGTGACGGACTCGGTGTCCTCGCGCAGCACGCCGAGCAGACGGCGCATCTCGGTGAGGGCGGCGCGGGCGGTGTCCCCTATGCCGAGCAGCCGTGCGGCGCCCTCGGCGGGCATGCCCGCGGTGGCTACGCGGGCCGTCTCGGCCTGCACGGCGATCATGGAGATGTGGTGGCCCACGACGTCGTGGAGCTCACGGACGATGCGTACGCGTTCCCCGCGTGCGGCGTACTCCCACCGGGCGCCGTCCATGTCCTCGCGGATGGCACTGTGTTGCCGGTTCTGTTCCTTCGACCGGCCTGCGAGTCCGGTGAAGGCCGCCAGCGGGGCCAGCGCCGCGACCAGGACGAGTCGTACCTGGTGGTCGGTGTCGGACGTCGTCAGGGCCAGGACGAGGAAGGGCGCGGCGAGCAGCGCGGCCGGCAGGACGGAGCCGCTGCGACCGAGCCGGTACTGGGCGATGAGCTGCGCGGCCAGGCCCGCCAGCGTGAGCGTCTGAAAGATCACGAGTGAGCCGACGCTCGCCGCGGTGACGGCGATCCCTGCCGTCAGAGGGCGCAGAAAGGCCAGGGGCAAGGCGGTAGACAGGCACAACAGGCCTACCACCATGGCGAATTGCACGCCGGCGGCGCTGCCGTGCGGACCGGTGTGTGTGGTGGCGTCGGCGAACATACGGGGAATCGACCCATGGGCGGCGACGAATTCGGCGAGCGATTCCAGGACGGCGAGCAACCCGAGCAGTGTCCCGAACGCGGCACCCACGTACGGGAGTTCCGCCGCCCACCGCTGCATTCCGCTCCAGGTGTCACGCCAAGCCGTCGCACGGTGCACACCGGTCATTATGGCAGCGGGTGCCGTTCGAGATCGTCCCTCCTCCGAGCCATGACGCCGTCCCCCGTGCGAGGGACGGCGCCGTCCGCGGCGCGAGGAAGCCTGATCGTGAAGGCCGTCGAGCCCGGGCGGCTGCTGACGTCGACGGTGCCGCCGTGCGCGCGCACCAGTGAGCGCGCGACCGCGAGGCCGAGGCCGCTGCCCCCGCGGTCGCGGCTGCGCGCCTTGTCGACGCGGTAGAAGCGGTCGAAGACGCGTTCCTGCTCGGCGGCCGGGATGCCGGGGCCCGAGTCGGCGATCCGTACGACCGCCGCGCCCGAGGAAACGGACAGCTCCACGCTCACCTTGGTACCGGCCGGGGTGTGCACGGCGGCGTTGGTGAGCAGGTTGTCCAGCACCTGCCGGATGCGCAGGGAGTCCAGCCTGAGCCGCACGTGGTCCGGGCCGATGCTCGCTGTCAGCTCGCGGTCCGGGTGGCCCGCGCGGAAGGCGTCCGCCGCCTCCCGTGTCAGCTCCGTCAGGTCCGCGTCCTCCAGCCGCAGCGGTGTCTCCACCTCGGCGGCGTCGAGGCGGGCGAGCAGCAGCAGGTCGTCGAGGAGTACGCCCATCCTGGCCGCCTCGGCGCGCAGCCGGGCCAGGTGTTTGTCCCGCTCCTCGGGGTGGTTGGCGGCGGCGTACTGGAAGAGGTCCGCGTAGCCCCGTACGGACATCAGGGGCGTGCGGAGTTCGTGCGAGGCGTCCGCGACGAACCGGCGCAGCCGCTGCTCGGCCTCCGCGCGGACCGCGAGGGAGTCGTCGATGTGCTCCAGCATCGTGTTGAAGGCCGTGCGCAGTTCCTCGACCTCCGGGCCGCCGCCCCGCTTGTCGGCGCGCAGCGGCAGCCGGGCCGCCGACTCGGTCAGGTCGTGCGAGGTGATGCCGTGGGCGGTGTGCGCCATGTCGCTCAGCGGCTTGAGACCGCGGCGCAGCAGTCTGCGGCCGAACACCACCAGCGCCAGCAGCGCGAGTCCGAAGGCGACCACCTGGATCGTGATCAGCTGCCTCACCGTGCCGTCGATGTCGTCCATCGGCGCGCCGCTGACCAGGACCACACCGGGCTCGACCTCGCAGCCGCGCAGCCGGTACTCGCCCTCGCCCGTGATGTGCTCGGTGCGCAGCACCTCGGTGCCCGCGGAGATCTGCGCCTCGGCCACGGAGGTGAGGTCGGCGATGTCCTCGGGCAGGTCGCCGGTCTCCTCGGGCTTGCGGAGCACAGCGGTGCCGTCCGACACGTCGTACACGGCGTAGTACCAGCGGTAGTACTTCTTGCCCTGGAGCGTGCCGTGCTCCGCGATGCTCTTGGACTGGGCGACCTGGGCGAGCCCCAACTGGTCGTCGAGCTGGGCCGACAGATAGTCCCGCATGTAGGTCGTCAGAGCCGTGCCGACGACGGCGAACGCCACCAGGGCCAGCACCCCGAGGCCCAGCGCCAGCCGGGTGCCGAGCCGCAGCCTCCGGTACGCCCGCCGCAGCCGCCCGATCACTCGGCCGCCTGTCGTATGACGTACCCGAATCCCCGCACGGTGTGGATCAGCGGATCGCCCGTGTCGTCGAGCTTGCGGCGCAGCCGGCTGACGACCAGCTCGACGACGTTCGAGCGGCCCCCGAAGCCGTACTCCCACACATGGTCGAGGATCTGCGCCTTGGTGAGCACGGTCGGCGACTTGCGCATCAGATAGCGCAGCACCTCGAACTCGGTGGGCGTGAGGGTGAGCAGCTTCTCGCCGCGGCGCACCTCACGGGTGTCCTCGTCCATCGTCAGATCCGCCACCCGCAGCACGGAGCGCTGGAAGCCGGGTCCGGCGGTGCGCCGCAGCACCGTCCGCAGCCGGGCCATCAGCTCCTCCACAGCGAACGGCTTGACCAGGTAGTCGTCGCCGCCCCGGGTCAGCCCGGCCACCCGGTCGGCGACCCCGTCGCGCGCCGTGAGGAACACCACGGGGACCATCGTCCCCGAGTGTCGCAGCCGGTCGAGCACGCCGAACCCGTCCAGGTCCGGCAGCATCAGGTCGAGCACCACGATGTCGGGGCGGAACTCGGCGGCCCGGCGCAGTGCTTCCTCGCCGGAGTAGGCGGTGACGGCCTCCCAGCCCTCGTATCGGGCGACCGTCGCCACGAGATCCGCGATGGGAGGGTCGTCGTCCACGACCAGAAGGCGCACTTTTTCCACCCGCCCATAGTGCTTCACCTGTCTCCGGACGCCATACCCGCGGTCGCCCCTGATCAGCATCGATAAAAACTTGAAAGTCGACCGACAGGAAAACGACAGTTCCCACCGGGCAGGCTCGGTGTCCCCACTCCCGAACGAGGAGCTGCCCTCCGTGACCACTGTCGAACGTGTCCAGCCGCCTCCCACGGCAATACGCCCCAAGGTGGTGGCCCGCGCCGGCCTGTACGCCGTGCTGGCGGCGAACGGGGGCGTGGTGACCGTGTTCTTCTTCCAGGCCGGACTCGGCTCGAGCACCCTGAGCGCGATCGGCCGGCTGGCCGGGCTGTACGGCGCGCTGCTGATGGCGTTCCAGTTGCTGCTGGTCGCCCGGCTGCCGTGGCTCGACCACCGGATCGGCATGGACCGACTGACGTCCTGGCACCGCTGGGTCGGCTTCGGCCTGCTGTGGACGCTGCTGTCGCACGCGGTGTTCATCATTCTCGGCTACGCGCAGCCGGCGTCCATCTCCTTCGTGGACGAGCTGGTGGAACTGGCCACGACGGTCGAGGGCGTACTGCGGGCCGTCGTCGCCCTGACCCTGATCATCGTGATCGGCGCGGTGTCGGCGCGCTTCGCCCGGCGCCGACTGGCGTACGAGACCTGGCACTTCATCCACCTCTACACATACGTGGCGGTGGTGCTGGCCTTCACGCACCAGGTCGCGGTGGGCACAACCTTCACCACGTCGTCCGCCGCCACCGCCTATTGGTGGGTGCTGTGGGGAGCGGCGCTCGGCTCGGTGTTCCTGGGGCGGCTGGTGCTTCCGGTGTGGCGGAATCTGCGCCACCAGCTGCGGGTCTCGGCCGTGGTGCCGGAGTCCGCCGACGTGGTGTCGATCTACATCACGGGACGGGACCTGGACCGGCTGCCCGCGCGGGCGGGCCAGTTCTTCCTGTGGCGGTTCCTCACCCAGGACCGCTGGTGGCAGGCCAATCCGTTCTCCCTGTCGGCCGCGCCGGACGGCCGCACGCTGCGGCTGACCGCGAAGACGGCCGGGGACGGCACCGCGGCGCTGCGCCATCTCCGGGTGGGCACACGGGTGTTCGCCGAGGGACCGTACGGCGCGTTCACCACCTTGCACCGGACGCGCCCGGACACCCTGCTTGTCGCCGGCGGTGTGGGCATCACCCCGATCCGGGCCCTGTTGGAGGAGCTGTACGGCCATGGGGTCCTCATCTACCGGGTGGCGACGGACCGCGACGCCGTGCTCCTGGACGAGCTGCGGGAACTCGCGGCTGCCAGGGGCGCCGAGCTGCATGTCATCACCGGTCCCGCCACGCCCGACAAGCTGGCGCCCCAGGAGCTCGCCCGTCTCGTACCCGACGTGGCAGACCGGGACGTCTTCGTCTGCGGGCCGCCCGGCATGACCGGAGCCGTCCTGCGCACCCTGCGCGACCTGGGCGTGCCCAAGCAGCAGATACACGCCGAGCGCTTCAGCCTGGCCGGATGAGGGGGACGTCATGAAGCGAGCCATATCCGTGGTGGTGCTGACCGCGGCGGGACTGATCCCGCTCTGGCGGTACGAGCCGTCGAGCGCGACGACGACCACCGAGGTCGCCGCACCG
Organism: Streptomyces albiflavescens; assembly: GCF_014645835.1. Classification (GTDB taxonomy): domain Bacteria; phylum Actinomycetota; class Actinomycetes; order Streptomycetales; family Streptomycetaceae; genus Streptomyces; species Streptomyces albiflavescens. The sequence goes on along the minus strand of NZ_BMMM01000031.1, from coordinate 57,016 downwards.
ACCCCGGCTCCCTCGTCGACCGCATCGTCCTCGGCCTCGTCCTCGCCGTCCACGTCGGCCGCCGCCTCACAGGTCGTTCAGGGCTCCACCGTCACCACCTCGAAGGGCGCCGTGCAGGTGGAGGTGACCTTCGAGGGTGACAGGATCAGCTCCGTGCGGATGCTCCAGCAGCCGAACCATCCGCAGACCACGGCCGCCGTGCCGGTGCTGATCAAGGAAACTCTGCGGGCGCAGAGCGCCGACATCGACACGGTGTCCGGCGCCACGATCACCAGCGAGGGATACGCCCGGTCGCTCCAGGCCGCCCTCGACACAAAGGGTTCGTGAGGTGCGCCGCGTCGAACACGTCATGGGGTTCCCGGTCTCCCTCCGGATCGACGACGCGTACGCCGACGAGGAGACCGCGGACCCGGTGTTCGCGTGGCTGCGCGAAGTCGACGCACGGTTCAGTCCCTTCCTCGCGGACAGCGAGGTGTCCCGCCTCGACCGGGGCGAGCTGCGGCCCGATGAGATCAGCCGTGATCTGGTCGAAGTCCTCGGCCTCTGCGAGGAGTACCGGGTCGCGAGCCGTGGTGCCTTCGACGCACGGCTGCCCGGCCGCGGCCTCGACCCGTGCGCGGTGGTGAAGGGCTGGTCGGTGCAGCGGGCCACGGAATTGCTGGTGGCGCGCGGGGTTGGGCGGTTCTGTCTCAACGCCGGTGGTGATGTGGTGACGTACGGCGGTCCCTGGCGGGTGGGCGTACGGCACCCCGAGGTGGCGGACGAGCTCTGCGCCGTGCTGGAGATCACCGACGGCGCGGTGGCGACCTCCGCGCGCTACGAACGGGGCGACCACATCTTCGACGGGCGCACCGGCCGTCCGGCGACCGGGCTGCTCAGCGTCACGGTCGTGGCGCCGTCACCGACCGAGGCGGACGCGACGGCGACGGCGGCGTTCGCCATGGGTGCGGAGGGCGTCGAGTGGGCCGCCGCGCGGGAGGGCTGCGAAGTGTTCGCCGTCGACGCCGAGCGCAGGGTGCTGCGCACCGCGGGGTTCCCTGTCGCCGGTTGACCGGCCGGCCCTCCCCCCCCGGCGCGCAAGTGCCTTGCGTCGAACCGGAATCGAAACCTGCCGGAAGCGTTGACGTGCCCCTGCCGGAAACCTATCTTCTGGTCGAAGCTCCGTACAGCGAACGAGATTTCGAACACTCTGGGCCGTCAAAGGGGACTCGTCGTGTTCCGCACCCGCCACTGGTTCGTCCTGGGGGCAGCGCTGCTGGCGCTGCTCACCTCGTTCGTCACCCAGCCCGCCGTCGCGGCCGACGGACGGCCGTACATCAACCCGATCAAGTCCCAGAAGGGCGCCGACCCCTGGCTGGAGTACTACAACGGCACCTACTACCTGGTGACGACCTCGTTCACCAACGAGCTGACCATGCGCAAGTCGCCGACGCTCGCGGGGCTTTCGACCGCCCCGAGCGTGCAGATCTGGACGGACACCACCTCCGGCCGCAACGCGAACTTCTGGGCACCGGAGATCCACTTCTTCAACGGCCACTGGTACCTCTACTACTCCGGGGCACAGAGCGGGGCGGCCTGCTGCGACACCCAGCGCACGCACGTCCTGGAGAGCGCGGGCTCCGACCCGATGGGGCCGTACACGTACAAGAACGGCCTGACCGGTTCCAACCTCGATCCCGGCGGCTGGCTCATCGACGCCTCCGTCCTGCAGTACAACAGCAAGCTCTACCTGGTGGGCAGCGGCTCCGTGGGCGGCAGCAAGCAGAGCCTCGTCATCGCGCCGCTGAGCAACCCGTACACGCTGAGCAGTTCCGCCTTCACCGTCATCTCCAGCCCCACGCTGAGCTGGGAGACCTCCGGCGCCCCGGTCAACGAGGGTCCCGAGCCGCTGTATCACGGTGGCAGGACGTTCCTGACGTACTCCGCGAGCTACTGCCAGACCGCGGACTACAAGCTCGGCCGGCTGGAGTTGACCGGCAGCGACCCGCTGTCCGCCGCGTCCTGGACGAAGAAGCAGACCCCGGTCTTCCAGCGCAATGACGCCGCCGGGGTCTACGGGCCGGGCCACAACGGCTTCTTCACCTCGCCGGACGGCACCGAGAACTGGATCGTCTACCACGCCAACAGCTCCTCGACCGGCGGGTGCGGCAACGGTCGTACGACCCGGGCGCAGAAGTTCACGTGGAACGCGGACGGCACACCGAACTTCGGCACCCCGGTCGCCACCGGAACCACCCTCGCGGGCCCGTCCGGAGAGACCGCGGCGACCCCCACGGCGTACACCGTGGTCAACCGCGACAGCGGCAAGTGCCTGGACGTCGAGGGCGGCAACACCGCGGACGGCACCAACATCTTCCAGTGGACCTGCACCGGCGGGGCCAACCAGAAGTGGCGGATCGAGGACCAGGGCAACGACACCAGCCGCCTGGTCAATGTGGCCACCGGCAAGGTCATGGACACCGCCGACTGCTCCACCGCCGACGGGGCGGACCTGCGGCAGTGGTCGTGGCTGAACAACAACTGCCAGAAGTTCCGGCTCATCCACACCGGCGGCGACTACGTCCGGATCGTGAACGCGAACAGCGGCAAGGTCGCCGACGTCGCCAACTGCGCCACGGCCGACGGCACCGACGTACGCCAGTGGACCTGGCTCGACAACACCTGCCAGCAGTGGCAGCTCAAGCCGACCGTCTGACACCCGGAGACCCAGGATCATGAGACGTCTCATCGGCCGCCTGCTGACCGCGGTCCTCGCCACGCCGGCCCTGCTGACCACCGGTACACCCGCCCACGCCGCCGCCCCGGCCTCGCCCGCCGTGACCTTCACCAATCCGATCGCCGAGAAGCGCGCCGACCCGCACATCTTCAAGCACACCGACGGCTACTACTACTTCACCGCGACCGTGCCGGAGTACGACCGCATCGTGCTGCGCCGGGCCACCACGCTCCAGGGCCTGTCCACGGCCCCGGAAACCACCATCTGGACCAAGCACGCCGGCGGTGTGATGGGGGCCCACATCTGGGCCCCGGAGATCCACTTCATCGACGGCAAGTGGTACGTGTACTTCGCGGCCGGGTCGACCAGTGATGTGTGGGCGATCCGGATGTACGTCCTGGAGAGCGGCGCCGCCAACCCGTTGACCGGCACCTGGACCGAGAAGGGCCAGATCGCCACACCGGTGTCCTCCTTCTCGCTCGACGCCACCACGTTCGTCGTCAGCGGCGTCCGCTATCTCGCCTGGGCCCAGCGCAATCCCGCCGAGGACAACAACACCAGCCTGTTCATCGCCAGGATGGCCAATCCCTGGACCATCAGTGGCACGCCGGTCGAGATCTCCCAACCCACGCTGTCCTGGGAGACCGTCGGCTACAAGGTCAACGAGGGCCCGGCGGTCGTCCAGCACGGCGGCAGGGTCTTCCTGACCTATTCGGCCAGCGCCACCGACGCCAACTACTGCCTGGGCATGCTGACCGCGTCCGCCTCCGCGGATCTGCTGAACGCCGCCTCCTGGGCCAAGAGCCAGCAGCCGGTCTTCAGGACCAACGCCGCGACCTCTCAGTACGGACCCGGCCACAACTCGTTCACCGTGTCCGAGGACGGCACGTCGGACGTCCTCGTCTACCACGACCGCAACTACAAGGACATCACCGGCGACCCGCTCAACGACCCGAACCGCCGCACCCGCCTTCAGAAGATCTACTGGAACGCCGACGGCACCCCCAACTTCGGCATCCCGGTCGCCGACGGCGTCAGCCCGGTCCGCTTCTCCTCGTACAACTACCCGGACCGCTACATCCGCCACTGGGACTTCCGAGCCAAGATCGAACCGAACGTCACTCATCTCGCCGACTCGCAGTTCCGTGTGGTGAGCGGTCTCGCGGGCACGGGAACCGTCTCCCTGGAGTCGACGAACTACCCCGGCTACTACCTCCATCAGAAGAACTACGAGGTGTGGGTGGAGAAGGACGACGGGACCGCCGCGTTCAAGAGCGACGCCAGCTTCTACCGGCGGGCGGGGCTCGCCGACACGGCCTCCGGTGTCTCCTTCGAGTCGTACAGCTCCCCCGGCCGCTACATCCGGCACTACAACTACCTGCTCTACGCGCAGCCGGCCGACACGACGACCGCCAAGGCGGACGCGACGTTCTTCGCCGAGTAGTTCGCCGCCGAGCAGCTCGCCCCTCCCCCACGCGACCCGAGACGAGGAACGCTCACCATGACACCGCCCCTGTCCAGACGTGCCGTGCTGCAGACCGCGATACTCGCCGCCGCGGCACCGGGAGCCGCGTACGCCGCCGGTGGCCGGGCCGCCGCGGCCACGCTCCCGGCGCCGTCCGCCTGGACGCTCCGGCCCTTCCAGCTCGGCGAAGTGGCCCTCGGCGAGGGCCTGTTCGCCGCGAAGCGTGCGCTGATGCTCGACCACGGCCGCGGCTACGACGTGAACCGGTTGCTCCAAGTCTTCCGTACGAACGCCGGGCTCTCCACGCTCGGCGCGGTCGCCCCAGGCGGCTGGGAGGGCCTCGACGGCGAGGCGAACGGCAACCTCCGCGGGCACTACACCGGTCACTTCCTGACGATGCTCGCGCAGGCGTACGGCAGCACGGGCGAGCAGGCATACGCCGACAGGATCGGCTCCATGGTCGGGGCGCTGACCGAGGTGCGCGAGGCGCTGCGGCACGATCCGGCCGTGCTCGCCGTCGCGGGCAGATTCGGGACGGCACCGGAGAACGTCCGGGGCTCCTACCAGTACGTCGACCTGCCGGCCGACGTGCTCGGCGGTGCCTCGGCGATCACCCTGTCGGCCTGGGTGAAGCCGACCCATGACGCCAACTGGGGGCGGGTTTTCGACTTCGGCAACGACACCACCCGCTACCTCTATCTCGCCGCCCGCAACGCGAGCGGAGTCCCACGCTTCGCCATCACGACCGGTGGTCCGGGTGGCGAGCAGGGGCTCGACGGCGCCGCCGCGCTGCCGTCGAACGTGTGGAGCCATCTGGCGGTGACGATCGCGGGCGGCACCGGCACGCTCTACGTCAACGGCGCTGCGGTGGCCCGCAACACGGCGATGCCCCTGACTCCGGCGGCCCTGGGCACCCTGAAGAACAACTGGCTCGGCCGCTCGAACTACGCGACCGACCCGGTGTTCGCCGGGGCCTTCGACGAGTTCAACGTCTGGTCGCGGGCGCTGACCGCCGACGAGATCACGGCGTTGCAGAACAGCCGGGCCGCCGACTCCTTCGCGGGCCGGGGCGACCTGGCCTCGTACGCCTTCGACGAGACGACAGGCGGCACCTTCGCGGACGCCTCCGGGCGCGGCCTGGACGCCACCCTGCGCCGCACCTGGGGCGGGCCGAGCCATCCGGGATTCCTCGCGGCGTACCCGGAGACGCAGTTCATCCTGCTGGAGTCGATGACGAGCGGCGACTACACCAAGGTGTGGGCGCCGTACTACACCGCTCACAAGATCCTGCGCGGACTGCTGGACGCGTTCCTGTACACCGACGACGCGCGGGCACTCGACCTCGCGTCCGGGATGTGCGACTGGATGTACTCGCGGCTGTCCCCGCTGCCCGACGCCACCCTGCAGCGGATGTGGGGGATCTTCTCCAGCGGCGAGTTCGGCGGCATCGTCGAGGCGATCTGCGATCTGCACGCCCTCACCGGCAAGGCCGAACACCTCGCGCTGGCCCGGCTGTTCGACCTGGACAAGCTCATCGACGCGTGCGCCGCGGGCGACGACACCCTCGACGGGCTGCACGCCAACCAGCACATCCCCATCTTCACCGGGCTGCTGCGCCTCTACGACGCGACGGGCGAGCAGCGGTACCTGAACGCCGCGCGGAATTTCTGGGACATGGTCGTGCCGGTGCGGATGTACGGGATCGGCGGGACCAGCACCGGCGAGTTCTGGAAGGCCCGTGGTGTCATCGCCGGGACGATCGGCGCCACCGACGCCGAGACCTGCTGCGCGTACAACATGCTCAAGCTCAGCCGGATGCTCTTCTTCCACACGCGGGACCCGAAGTACATGGACTACTACGAGCGGGCCCTCTACAACCAGGTGCTCGGCTCGAAGCAGGACAAGGCCGACGCGGAGAAGCCGCTCGTCACCTACTTCATCGGCCTGACGCCCGGCCATGTCCGTGACTACACGCCCAAGCAGGGGACCACCTGCTGCGAGGGCACGGGCATGGAGAGCGCCACCAAGTACCAGGACTCGGTGTACTTCAAGGCGGCGGACGGCAGCGCACTGTACGTCAATCTGTACAGCCCGACCACGCTGACCTGGGCCGAGAAGGGCGTCACCGTCACCCAGACAACGGACTACCCCAGGGAGCAGGGCTCCACGCTCACCGTCGGGGGCGGCAGCGCGGCCTTCGAGCTGCGGCTTCGGGTGCCGTCATGGGCGACCGGCGGCTTCCGGGTGACGGTCAACGGCAGAGCGGTGAGCGGGACTCCGGTCCCCGGCAGCTACTTCACCGTCTCCCGGACCTGGCGACGTGGTGACGTCGTCCGGGTCGCCGTGCCCTTCCGGCTGCGGGTGGAGAAGGCCCTCGACGACCCGTCCGTACAGACCCTGTTCCACGGTCCGGTCAACCTGGTCGCCCGGAAAACAAGCACGAGCTATCTGCCGTTCGGGCTCTACCGCGACGCGGCCCTCTCCGGCGACCTGCTGCCCACGTTCACGCCCGTGACCGGCAAACCGCTCCACTACACCCTCGACGGAACGGAGTTCGCCCCCTTCTTCGAGGGAACCGAGGACCCCACGCACGCCTACTTCCGGCGCGCCGAGCCCAAGGTCGCCTTCGGGAACACCGACTCCGGCGTCGCCAATCCGGCCAAGGACGACGGCACCACGCTCCTCGACGACATCTGGGCCGGGGCTCCGTTCAGCGGCAAGGGCGCGCTGGTCTCGCGGGTGCGGGCCACGGTGGACGCCTGGGTGGCAGCGGGGCTGCTCGGCGAGGCCGACGGAGAGAAGGTGGTGGAGACGGCACGGAACGCCTCGTACGCGTCCTGACGCCGGCTGTCGGATCACCAGGCCCGCAGGGGTTCCCCCGTCACCTGCCGGGAGGTGAAGCCGTCGGGGCCCACGGGGGTGTCGCCGAGGAGGGTGACGCGGTGCATGACGCGGTCCACGTGGAGCTGGGCGAAGTCCGTCGGGGCGAGGTGGCATGTGGTGCGGTTGTCCCAGAAGGCGATGGAGCCCGGCTCCCAGCGGAAGCGGACCGTGTACTCGGCGCTGGTCAGGTGCTCGAAGAGGAGGTCGAGGAGGCGGCGGCTCTCCAGTTCGGTGAAGCCGACGATCCGGGTGGTGGAGCCGGGGCTCACGAACAGGGCCTTCTCCCCCGTCTCGGGGTGGACACGGACGACGGGGTGGACGGCGACCTGCGGATCCTCGCAGTAGAGCTTCAGGATCTCGCGGTCGCGTTCGTCGGAGTGGCGCAGATGGACGCCGGTGAAGAAGGCGTGCTCCGCCTGGAGCGAGTCGAGCAGGTCGCGCAGGGGCCGCGACAGGCCCTCGTACGCGGCCACGGTGTTCGTCCACTGGGTGTCTCCGCCGAACAGGGGCGTCGTCTCCGCCCGCAGGATCGACGCGCTGGGCGGGTTCACGGCCTGAGTGAGGTCGCTGTGCCAACCGGCGAGCGGGGAGACCCATTTGCGGCGGTAGTGCTCCTCGAAGTCATCGCCGTAGCGCTCGACGTCCGCCTTCGGGTCCACGGTGAGGATCTCCGGGAAGCCGTCCGGAGCGACCCCGTGCTTCTTGCCGGGCCGCCGGGTCGGCTCGCCGAAACGCCGGCCGAACGCGACATGCCGGGCGTGGCCGATGTCCGGGCCCCGGAAGAAGACGACCCGGTGGGTGAGGACGGCCTGCCGGATCCCGGCCACCGTGGCGTCGTCGAGGTCCTTGCCGAGGTCGACTCCGGTTATCTCGGCGCCGATGTGCCCGGCGACCCGCCGGATGCCGATGCCGGTCGTACGTGTGCTCGCTTCCATGGTCGTGGTCATGCTTCCGCCTCCGTGGGAGAGTTGGGGTGCTGCTCAGCCGACGTGCACCGCCCACTGCATCCACAGCGGGAGCAGGAACAGGGCGGCGACCGAGCTCTTGATCACGAGTGACGCCGACATGTCGACGCCGACGTCGTAGCGCTGGGCGAAGATGAACAGGTTCTGCGGGGCCGGCATCGCGGCGATGAGCACGAGGTACTTCAGCCAGTCGCCGTCGACGCCGAAGACGGTGGCGCAGACCGCCCAGGTCATCAGGGGGAAGACCAGGCACTTGAAGGCGATCAGACCGATCTCCTCCCGGGTGGTGCCCCGGACGGTGAGTCCGCTGCCGCCCAGGTGCAGTCCGAGGGCGAACAGCGCCACGGGGGACGCGCTGTCGCCGACGAACGAGAAGCCGTCCAGGACCGCCTTCGGGACGTGCAGCGACAGCAGATTGAGCAGAATGCCGGCGTTGCAGGCGAGGACGACAGGGGTGACGAGGGAGGCCCCCACGGCGCGCAGCAGCAGCCGGGGCCCCGCCCCCGCGGTGGCGTCGCGCTCCGGCCGCCCCAGCTCCATGATCGAGATGATGACGAGGGTCAGGACGCAGACCTGGAAGAGGAGGACCGGGAAGATCGGGGCCGCGTTCCCGAAGAGCGTGATGAACACCGGTACGGCGAAGTAGGCCGTGTTCACCTGGACCCCGGCCATGATGCGCAGCGCGACGCCCCGGGGATCGCGTACGCCGCCCAGGCCCGCGAGGACGCCGACCGTCAGCACCGCGAGTGCCGCCGTGGTCGCGTACGCCAGGATGGCGCGCCAGTCGAACAGGGCGCCCAGATCGCTGCTGTAGATATTGCCGAAGAGATAGCAGGGGACCGCGAAGAGGAACGCGTAGTCGGCGAACGCCCGTGAGCTGTCCGCGGGCACGACCTTGCGGCGCGCGAGCAGGACTCCGCAGCCGAAGGCCAGCACCACCGGTACGAGTTTCTCCAGCGCGGTCAGTGCCCCCATGGACGTACGGCCTCCCCTGCGTAGGTGAGGGCACGGTATCCGGTGATCAGCTTCCGGATCACGGTGTTCCCGCCCGCCGCGTACGAGTGGTCGTCGATCCGGGAGACCGGCAGCAGCTCGCACGCCGTACCGCAGATGAACGCGCCGTCCGCCTCCCTGACGAAGGCGGGGCTCAGATACTCCACCGAGCACGGGATGTTCTCGCGGCGAGCCAGTTCCAGCACCTGGGCGCGGGTGATGCCGTCGATGGTGCAGCGGGTGGTGGGCGTGTGCAGGACGCCCGCCCGGGTGAAGAAGACATGGGCGCCGGTGGCCTCGGCGATCAGGCCCGCGTCGTCCAGCATCAGCGCGTCGTCGTAGCCGGCCCGCAGCGCCTGGTTCTTGCTGACCGTGCCGATCATGTAGTTGCCCGCCGCCTTGCTCTTGACCGGCGCGAACTGCGGCGAGGGCCTGCGGTACTCGGCGGTCCGCAGGCTGATGCCCCGGTCGAGGGCGTCGGCGGCCGCGTAGTAGCCGTCCGGGATCTCCCAGGCGGCGACCGAGGTGTGCACGGAGGTGTGCAGCGCCGCGGTCTGGATGACCTCCGAGCCGCGCCAGGCGTTCATGCGCACGTACCCGTCGCGGATGCCCGCCGCGGCGACCACGTCGAGGGTCGCGGCGTGGAGTACCTCGTCGTCGTACTCCAGGTCGAAGTCGAGGAGGCGTGCGGAGGAACGCAGCCGGGCGATGTGCTCGCGCAGCAGGAACGGGGCGCCGCCGTAGACGCGTACGCCCTCGAACACGCTGCTGGCGTAGTGCAGTCCGTGGCTCAGGACGTGCAGGCGCGCCTCGGCCCACCGGACGAGGGAGCCGTCGAGCCAGATCTCACCGGTGCGCCGGTCGAAGGGAAGCACCTGGACCACCTCAGAGCGCGAGGTCGAAGAGCGGGTGCTGGAGATCGCCGACGAGGGCGACGAAGCGGCGCTCGTGCGGGGTGACGCTGCGCACCGAAACGCCGTGCAGGGCGAGGGGGTTGATCGGATACATCACCAGCACATTGCTGTCGTAGGTGATGGTGCCGACCTCCTCGACGTACTTCGGGTCGATGTCGAAGCGGTTGTCGCCGTACTCGGAGGCGCTCGTGGTGAACCGGTGGGCGCCGTCGCGGTACTTGTAGAGCTCCAGGTGGCCGCCCGTGGCGTCGTCCTCGGGCAGCTTCATGTAGAAGAGACCGCCGAAGAGCTTGTACGGCTTGTCGACGTGTGGGCCGCGGTAGGACGAAGGGCGGCCGGTGACCGCCGAGTTGATGACGGCCGTGCAGTCCATCAGGATGTCGTGGGTGGCGAACGTGTCGTGGCCCCGGCGGCCGACGCGCAGCGAGTGCAGGGGGCCGCACTGCGCCTCGGCGTCCGGGAGGGCGGCGATCAGGTCGTCGTGGAAGAGGTCGAGGAACTCGCGGTAGAACGCGGGCGAGGAGTGGTAGGTCACGAAGTCCTTCCACACCTGAGCCGTCTCCCCGTCGGCCAGGATGTGCCGGGACATGTAGTTGTACCGCTCGTTCGAGGTGATCGGCTTGCCGATGCGGGTGCCGATGTACTCGGCGGTCGGCATGGTCGTGGCGAGAGCCTGGTAGAGGTCCGGGCTCAGCGGGTTGTGCAGCACGATGTGCGGGAACGGGTCGCGGCGTATGTCGGCCCCGGTCGCCTTGGCGAGGATGGACTCGACGGCGACGGTGGCCGGTCGGGCGTACGGCATGTCGGCTCCTTCGAACACTGCGGTTGTGCCGCGTCGGGCTACGGACGGAGATTCCTGGTGGCGAACCAGGTTTCGAGGATCAGTAGCGACCAGAGGACTTCGGCCGCGTGCGCGTCGGGCCGCTCGGTCTGCATCCGGAACAGTTCGCGTACGGTGTCGCGGCGGATGTAGGCCCCGCAGCGGGTGCGGGGGCCGAGCAGGGTGTCGCCGATGAGGTCGTACAGTGCCTCGCCCGGCTTGATCATCGCCGTGACGGGCAGGGTGAACGGCTGCTTGGGCCGGTCGAGGATGCTGCGGGGCAGCCGGCGGCGGGCGGCCTCGGCGACCGGAGCCTTGACGGTCTCGCCGACGACCTTGAGCGCGGGCGGCACGGCGTGCGCGAGGCGCATCACGGACGGCTGCAGGAACGGGATCCGCGCCTCCACCGCGTGGGCCATGCCGAGGTGGTCGACACGGCGCAAGATGTAGGAGGGGAACCGCTCCGTCTGGTCGTAGCGCAGCAGTGTCTCCAGCTTCCCGTGCCGGCCGCCGCGCACCCGCCGCTGGATCTCGTCGCCGCAGGCATCCCCGAAGTGGCCCCCGGTGGTGCGGAGTTGGGCGAGGTACTCCGGGGTGTAGAGCCGGGCCAGGGTCGCGGTGCCCGCCGCCGCCATCGTGTCCTGGTAGGCGCGATGCCAGTTCGCCCCGTCGTCGCGGGCCGCCTTGACGAAGCGTGCGTAGCCGCCGAACAGCTCGTCGGCGCCGTCACCGGTGACGGCGACCTTGAAGCCGGCGTCGTGCACGGCCTCGAACAGGGCGAAGGTGCTCAGGCCGTGGGGGGCGTTGTTCGGCTGGTCGAGATGGCGGACGAAACGGTCGATCAGATCGGGGAAGTCGGCCGGGTCGAGGACCACTTCGTGGTGGCGGGTGCCGCAGTGCGCGGCGACCTCGCGGGCGAAGTGCCGTTCGTCGCCGGGCCAGTCGCCGCGGTAGGCGATGGTGAAGGAGTGCGGTTCGGGGACGGTGGCGGCCGCCAGGGCGGTGAGATAGCTGGAGTCGAGGCCGCCGCTGGTGATGACACAGACCGGTACGTCGGCGTCGAGCATACGGGCGAGTTCGTGGCGCAGGGTGCGGTCCAGGAGATCCCCGACCGAGGTGCTCCCGTCGAGGACCAGCGCGTCCAACTGTCGCTGCTCAACGCTGAGTCGGTTCCCGTCGAAACGCAGGGCGCTCCCCGGTGGCAAGGTCCGTACGCCCGTGTACACCGTGCCCGGCCCCCAGATCGCCCTGCCGCCGAAGTACCGGTCGACGGCCGACGGGTCGATGGCGTCCGGGAAGTCGGGGAAGCGCGCCAGAGCCTGCAGCTCGGAGGCGAAACAGAGCCGGCGTCCGTCGGCGGAGACGTAGTAGTAGAGGGACTTCATCCCGGCGTGGTCGCTGAACAGCTTCAGGCAGGGCTCGTCCCGCAGGTCCACGATCGCGAGGGCGAACATGCCCTCCAGCCGCCGGACGAAGGCGTCGCCGTACCGCTCGTACAGCGGCAGCAGGACGTCACCGTCGCAGTCGCCCTGGAACTCATGGCCCTGGGCGGCGAGTTCGGCGCGCAGCTGCCGGTGGTTGTAGATCTCGCCGTTGAAGACACAGGTCAGGTCGCCCAGGACGTACGGCTGTTGGCCATGGGCGATCCCCTGGACGGCGAGGCGGTTGTTGCCGAGCGCCCAGCCGTCGCCGGTCCGCAGAGTCCGGGCGTCGGGGCCGCCGTGGCGCTGGGCCTCGCCGACCGTGTGCAGGACGTGGGGGGCGATGGGCTCCCCACCGAAGCTGCCGTGGATGCGGCACATGCGTGATCCCCCTGGTCACCCGACGACGGGCGCGTGACGGCGCCCGGCCGGGCTCTGGCGGACGGCGGGTGCCTCGCGGACAGTCGGTGCCTCGCGGACAGTCGGTGCCTCGCGGACGGCTGGTGCCTCGCGGACAGTCGGTGCCTCGCGGACGGCTGGTGCCTCGCGGACAGTCGGTGCCTCGCGGACGGCTGGTGCCTCGCGGACGGTCGGTGCCGGGCATGTCGTCGGTGACTGGCGGGCCGTCGGCAGATGACGCTCCAGGAACTCGGTGACGATCTCGACCTGGCGCAGGATGTCCTCCAGCTGACACGGCGTCGGGCTCACCCCGTGGCCCTCCAGCGCGCTGTTCCCGGTCTTGAGGTAGACGGGGGCGGCCGCGCGGACGAACTCGGGCGCCTCGTAGGTGCGGACGAAACCGCCGGACAGCCGCGGATTGTCGACGTGGCAGTCCAGCGGGATCGACACCGCCTCGCGGATGGCCGCGATCATCGGCAGCGGCAGATCGCGCACCGGATTGAAACTGTTGGCGCCGAGCATCTCCAGCATCTGCGCGGAGCTGGGGTTGCCGTGCCCGCAATGGGCGGAGACCTTCAGATGGATGTCCGCGGGCAGTTCGCCCGCGGTGCGCAGCCGGTGCAGGACCCACAGCAGGCCCTCGTCGTAGACGACGAAGCCGCGCACCCCGGCCTCGATGCCCCGCTTCACGTCCTCGATCGCCCGGACGATCTGCTCCTGGCCGCGCAGCCGATAACCGATGCGCGCACCCTCGGGGGTCTGGACGCCCGCCCCGATGTCGTACGCGGCGCGCGGGCCGACCGACATCAGGATCTGCGCGCCGTACTCCTCCCCCAGTTCGGCGTAGGCCCGCAGTTCCCGGGCCGTGTGGCGGTACATGCCGCGGGTCTCGGTGACGCGGTTGATGGTGAAGCCCCGGCGGCGGCTCTCCGACAGGAGTGTCTCGGCCGCCTGCGCGGAGTTGACGGTGGGGACCTCGATCCGGAAGTGGCAGCCGTCGTCGAAGGCGCGCGGCGACTCCTCGACGAGCGCCGCGTCCTGTACGGGCAGTCCGAGCCGGCCGAGCTGGGCCCGGGTCTCGTCGAACAGGGGACTCATAGCACTCGTCGCACGCGTCGCACTCACCGCGTCACCTCGATACCGAGCTGTTCGGCCGCTCTCGCGACGATCTCCTCGGCGACGCCGATGGACGTGGCGTGGTCGGGGTGCACGACCTGGACCTCGCCGAAGTTGCCGAGGTTGCCCCGGCAGGGCGCGAGGACGTCGCCGTCGGGGAGGTTCAGGGTCAGCGCGTGCAGGGCGTCGCCGTACTCGTCGGCCCAGTCGAGGCTCGGTGGTCCGGCGGGCCGCGGCACGCGGTCCGCGGCGCCGAACCAGCGGACCGTCGCGTAGCGGTCGAACGCGATCTCGCCCAGCTCCACCTCCTCGTCGAGATGGATGCGCACAAGCAACTCGAACGGGTCGCCGCCGCCGGCGAGTTGGAAGAGATTGGGCAGGCAGGAGCCCATCAGGCGCGGGTTGAGTTCGATGAGGCGGGGGCGGCCGTCGTCGCCCAGCATGATCTCGACGTGGAAGATCCCGAGACGCAGCCCGGCGGCGGACACGGCAGCCTCCGCGAACGCCATGACCCGCTCGTACGCGTCGCCGTCGATGGCCGCCGGGATGGTCGTACCGACCTCCAGCGCCTCGTGCCGCTCCCACGTCTTGCGCTCACTGACGGCGAGCCGCAGGAAGCGCCCGTGGGACAGCCCCAGCTCGGCCGACAGGAATCGCCCGGTCAGGTACTGCTCGACCAGAACGCCGTCCTGGTAGGGGGCGCGGCCGGGCTTCACGTGCCGCCACAGGTCCCACAGCCGGGCCCGGTCGGGGACGATGTGCGCGCCCTCGCTCGCCGAACCCCTGGCGGGCTTCAGTACGACGGGGTATCCGACGTCGGCGGCGAACGCGGCGGCCTCGACGTAGCCTCCGACGACGGCATACCGGGTGTCGTCGACGCCGGCCGCCGCGAGGACCTCGCGGCAGCGGTGCTTGAGCTTGGCCGTCGCGGCGCCGTGCGCGCTGGTGAACGGGATGCCGAGCTCCTCCGCGATACGGGCCACCGGTACGACCAGGGCGTCCACGGTGGCCACGAAGCCGTCGATCGCCCGCTCCTTGTGGAGGGCGAGGAGACAGGCGCGCAGCGCCACGGCGTCGGTCGCGTCGTCGAGCACATGCACCGTGTCGACGTACTCCTGGTACGGCGAGGTGGTGAAGTCGATGTGCTGGGCGCGCTCCATGCGCAGCGACCGGATGAGCGTCACCTCGTGGCCGAGCCGCTTGGCCGCCCGGAACGCCGGGGCGTTGCCGGTCTTCCAGGTCACGAACACCACATGTCGGCGTCCGCTCGGCACGTGTGGGCGCCCCATGGCTGGGTCTGTCATCGGACCTTCCTTGTGAATCGCTGGCCTATGCGGACGAAGCCCGGGGTGTTCGTTCCGGGCGTGGGGATGAAGGAGATGGATCCGGCGAGGATGTTGCGCTCCGACATGGAGGTGAAGCCGCCGGCTCCGGAGGAGACCAGGTCGCCCTCGTCGAGGAGCAGCCAGTCGCCGTCGCGCCGCCGCTCGGAGTAGGCGTATCGGAGCCGTTCGGGCCCCGGCAGGACGTCCAGCCGGTAGCCGTCGGAGGCGTAGCGGCCCACGCAGTCGTCGAGCTCCATGCCGAAGGCGCGCCCGGTGCGGATGAGTCCTTCACCGGTGAAGGCGCGCAGCAGGTCCTCGTAGAGGCCGAAGGCGGGGTAGGCGTTGGTGAGCAGAAGGAGGAAGGAACGCTGCTCGGGGAAGATCTGGATGAAGTTGTGGTGGCCGCTGCCGTTGGAGTTGAAGCCGAAGGCGGTGGGCCCGAACATCAGCCAGCCAAGTCCCCATGCGTGCATGAAGTGGTGGCCGGGGACGTCGATCTGCGGAGTGCGCATCTGGGCGGCCAGTTCGGCGGACAGCAGGCGCTCGCCGCTCGCGGTGACACCGTCGTCGAGGGCGAGCTGGGCGATGCGCGCGAGCTCGGGGAGGGTGAGGCAGATCGAGAACGATCCGGCGGCGTCGTCGGCGATGGACTGCGGCCCGGTTTCGTGCCGTACATATCCCCTGTCCGCCTCGCTCCACAGATATCCGGTGGCTACGGCGCCGTAGTGGTCCTCCGCCGTCCCGCTCTCCGGGACGGGTGCGATGCCCAGCGGTGTCAGCATCAGCTCGTTGAGGGCGCGCCGCCAGGGCATGCCGAGGAGCTTCTCGATGAGACCGGCGACGATCGAGGTGCCGCACGCGGAGTACGCGAAGACCTCGCCGGGTTCGAAGAGCTGCCCGTAGCCCCGGAACGAGGCGAGGTAGTGGTCGAGGTCCGGGTGGTCGGTGTCGTGCCAGACCTCGTAGGAGTCGTCGATTCCGCTGGTGTGGGAGAGGAGTTGTCGCAGGGTCACGGACCGGGTCCGGCCGTCTCGTCGTACGACGGCGTGCGGCAGACGGCCGTCGAGGGGCTCGTCGAGCCCGACGAGCCCCCGGTCGACCAGACGCAGCGCGACGAAGGCGAGGAGCGCCTTGGTGACACAGGTGACGCGCTGCCGGGAGGCGGCCGTGCGGGCGGGGCCGGTCTCCGTGTCGTCCACGCCGTCGTACGTGAACTGCAGTGCGCCGTCGGCGTACACGGCGGCCGCGGCGGCGGGAACCCCGTGCCCGCGCGCGGACTCGTGCAGGGTCCGGGCGACCGCCCGCAGCCGCTCGACGGTGCCGGTGGCGGTCGTCGGGGCGGGCGTCCACCCGCGGGCTCGGCGCAGCAGTGCGGCCTGGGCGCCGAGGGTGCGGTTCTCGTGGATGTCGGCGACGCGAACGGTGGCCGCGCTCTCCTCGCTCAGGCGGGCGGCGAGCAGCGTGGCGAGGAGGGAGTGACCGCCGACGGAGAAGAAGTCGAGATCCGGGGAGAGCCGGGAGAGCCCCAGCAGGTCGCTCCACACCCGGGCGACGGCGGCCTCGTCCGCGTCGTCCCCGAGGTGCCCCGGGTCGTCCTCGGCCGGTCCCCAGTCGACCGCACGGGCGGCCAGGGCCTTGCGGTCGACCTTGCCGTTGGGCAGCCGGGGCAGCCGGTCCTCGACCACGATCTTCGCGGGCTGCATGTAGTGCGGCAGCTTCCGGCGCAGCCGCTCGCTCATCGTGTCGACGGTGACGGGGTCGCCCTCCAGGCCGACGTAACAGACCAGCAGGGTGTCGTCCGCCCGCTCGACCGCGAGGGCAGCCACATCGCGCAGGCCGACGGTCTCCCGCAGCACGGCCTCGATCTCGCCGAGCTCGATGCGGAAGCCGCGGACCTTGACCTGGGTGTCCTCGCGGCCCATGAAGCGCAATTCGCCGGACTCTGTCCACTGAACCAAGTCACCTGTGCGGTAAAGGGTGTCGACCGGCGCGCCGGTGAGGTGGCCCGGGGTCGGCAGGAAGGCCGCGGCGGTGCGTTCCGGGTCGTTGAGGTATCCGGAGGACAGCCCCGCACCGCCCAGGTGCAGTTCGCCGATCGCGCCCCGGGGCACCAGGCGCCCCTCCGGGTCCAGCACGTACGCGACGGTGTTGGGGAGCGGCACGCCGATGGTGGGCTGTTCGGCGACCGGACCGGTGAAGCCCTTGCACGTCGAGTACGTGGTGTCCTCCGAGGGCCCGTAGAGGTTGAGGACGCGTCGCACGGAGGTCTTCTCGAAGGCGGCGTTGACGAGCTCCTTGGCGAGCGGTTCGCCCGCGACGTTCAGGACGACGGTGGACGGCGGCACGGCGTCGCGCTGGAGGAGCACGTTCAGCGCGCTGGGCACGGTGTTGACGAGGGAGGGCCGCAGCCCGGGGCCGGACGCGGCGGACCCCGGCGCCTCCTCCGTCAGCGCGAGCACGTTGTCGACGACCACGACACAGCCGCCCATCGTCAGCGGGCACCACAGCTCGAACACCGACAGATCGAAGTTGAGCGAGGTCGCGAACAGGACGCGGGAGACGTCCTGTCGGGAGTACGTGTCCCACGCCCAGGCCAGCAGGGCCACCACGTTGCGATGGCTGATCACCACGCCTTTGGGCCGGCCGGTCGACCCGGAGGTGTAGATCAGATGCGTGGCGTCCGAGGAACTCACCGCGACGTCGACGGGGTCGGGCCGCTCGCGCCGGGCCGTCTCCCACAGCTCGCTCCACGGCAGCGCGGTCACGGCGGCAGCGCCCAGCCGGTCCCCGACGCCCGGGTCGTCGAAGACCACGGCGGTCATCTCGGCCGTGGCGGCGATGGCGGTCAGCCGGTCGGCGGGGTAGGCCGGGTCCAACGGCACATACGCGCAGCCCGCCTTGTGCAGGGCCAGCAGCAGGCAGACGGTGTGATGGCTGCGGGCCGTCGAGACCCCGACCCGCGCGCCGGGGGCGACGCCGTGGGCCAGGAGCGCGCGGGCGATGCGACGGGCCCTCGCCTCGAGTTCGCGGTACGTGAGGACGGTGCCCCGCCATTCCACGGCGGGCGCGTCGGGGGTACGGGCGGCCTGGGCCTCGACGAGTGCGTGCAACGAGGAGCCGTCCGGGAAGGGGCGAGCGGCGGAGTTGACCTCGTCCAGCAGGTAACGCGTCTCCCGCTCGGACAGCTTCAGCTCGTGCACCGGCGTGTGGGGGCGTCGGGCGCCGTCCAGCAGGAGGGCCTCATGGTTGGCAGCCATGCGGGAGACGACCTCGCGCGGGAAGAGCCCGGTGTCGTAGTGCAGGGTGCGCAGGGCATCCGCTCCGACTTCGAGCAGCAGATCGAAGTCCCTTGAGAATGCGGGTAGTTGACCGACCCCATCCGAACCGCTCTCCGAACCGCTCTCCGAATCGGCCTCCGAATCGGCCTCCGCGCCGGCCTCCGCACCGAAGAGGACACCGACGCGCAGTCCGGTGCCGAGGCCGGCGGCCGCACCCGGTCCCGGGGCCCGGTGCTGCTCCGCGAGCGAGGCGGCCAGGTCGGCGAAGGCGGTGTCCCCTTCGGCCCGGGAACGGAGCGCCATCACCCCGTCCGGTCCGCAGACCCGGCCCAGCACGATGTCGCCCTGCCCGCTGTAGCGGTGGATCAGCACGGCGAACGCGGCCAGGGACAGCTCGGCGGCCCCCGGGCCGGCCTTCGAGGACCAGGAGTGCGCGGCATGGGGGTCACCGGTGCCGAGGTCGCCCCGGGCGACGGGCAGCCGGAGCGCGGGCGCCGCGCAACCGGCGGAAGGCTCCTGCCGCCGATCCGCGCACACCTCGACCGGCGGCCGCGATCCCCCGACGGCGAGCATGTCATCCACGGGCTGAACTCCCTTTTCCTGTACGGGGTTTGCGCCGCGGTTCGGTGCACCGCGTGCTGGACTTGTGGTGCGTAGGGAAGTCGTGTCGTGTGCGCGACTGCACAGGAGGGCGAACCGACGCCTCGCCACATGGGCCCCGACCGCTCCCGGCGGTGCGCCGTGCGACCTGAGTCGACGACCTCCGCGTACGGCCGGCCCACGCACCTGCCGACAGCCCCGCACACACGGAGGGCCCGGCCCTCATACCGTTACCGGTACCGGACTCTCCTTGCCGCGCCGCCGGGCGAGAGCCACCACCGCGGGCATGGCGGAGCCGAGCGCCGCGAACCCCGCGGCCATCACCACCCAGCCCACCGTGCCGTGCTCGATCGCCAGCCAGGTCAGCAGGGCGGGCGCGGCCATCTTGCCGATGTCGGCGCCCATCGCGTACGTGCCCTGGTACTGCCCCTGAGCGGCTTCCGGGGCGAGCCCGAAGGAGATGCCCCAGCTCCCCGCCGACTGCCTGACCTCACCGAGGACATGGGCGAGCGCGCCCAGGACGAGCAGCGCCGAGGCCACCGGTGCCGGGGCGCCCGCACTGAGCGCGAAGATCAGACAGGCGGCGCCCAGGCACCAGGATCCGGCGCGGGAGGCGCGCGCGGCGCCCGCCGGTTCGTCCGTGCCGCGGGCGGCCCTGACCTGGAGCAGCACCACGGACACCGTGTTGGTCAGCAGAACGACGGCGATCATCCAGCGCGGGGCGTGCGTGTGGTGCAGGACCCAGAGCGGGAGGACGACGTCCAGGAGGAGGTTGTGCATGGACAGCAGTCCGTCGAGGACGACGAACGTGAGGAAGGAGCGGTCGCGCAGGACGACGAGCGCGGGTCCCGGCCGGGCGGGCTGCGGCGGCACGGACGGCAGCAGCAGGGTGAGCAGGCCTGTGGTCAGATAGGTGAGCGCGTTGAAGACCACGGCCGCGCGGTACGCCGCCGGGGTGCCCACGGCGAGCACGGCGCCCGCGATCCCCGCACCCACCGAGACACTGATGTTGGCGGCGGCGCGCAGCTGGGCGCGCAGGGTCACCCGCTCCGCGGCCGGCACCACTCCGGCGATCATGGCCATCCGCGCGCTGCGACTGGCGCTGTAGGCCACCGCCTGCACGGACATCACGGCCACGTACGCACCGAACCCGTCGACGAGAAGGAGCGCGGCGGTCAGTGGTCCGAGAGCCACGAAGGACCAGATCTGTACGGCGCGGGGGCCGACCCGGTCGGCGAGGTACCCGGAGGGGGTGCTCAGCGCCAGGGCCACCGCGGCGGCGGCCCCGGCGCCGAGCCCGAACTGGCCGGGCGACAGCCGGAGTACGGCTGTCGCGTAGACGGCGTTGAGCGCCATCCACAGACCCTGGCCCATGGTGTGCACCAAGGTGATTCCGGTGAGGGTACGGGCCGGACCGCGCGGCGGAAGGATCCTGCTCAGCACGGCCGCACCGCCTCGCACCGTCCGCGCCACGTCAGGGTCTCCGACATCACCGCGCACCTCTCGTTCAGCGCCATTGCCAACGATGGGTTCCGGAACCGTTCCCGGTGGGGACCATAATTCCGTACGCATTGAATTCTACACACGTTGACTTCGGCGGTAAACCCTCGCGATGCAGAGGCGATTGACGCACCCTCGAAGTCGGGGGACCTCGACGATCCCTCGGAGCGGCGGGTCTTGACTCTTCGTCAGAACAGCTTGCTGCCCTTCAGCCTCGCCTTGATGGCCTCGCGCCCGTTGCCGAGCACAAGTCGGCGTACGACCGGATCGGCCTCGGTGGCGGCCCAACGCAGCATCTTCAGCAGGGTCTTGGGCTGCGGGTTCAGGAAGCGCACCTCGCGTTCGGCGTACCCGAAGTGCTTGGGCACGAAGTCCGCCGTCAGCAGTCGCTCGTACAGGAGGTCCGCCGCGTCCCGGGCGGGCACGGCGCCTGCCTCGACCGCCTCGCACTGCTTCACCATCGTCTCGTAGAGCTCGGCGAAGCCGTCGTGGTCGGGCCAGTACAGGCCCGGATACGGGACATCCTCCAGGTCCACGAAGTGGCGATCGCGGCCGTCCTTGCGGAACTTGGTGAGTGCGGTCTGCATCCGGTACACACCGGCATTGGCTCCCCACGCCCAGATCCTGAAGACCGCGCTCCACAGGTCGTAGTCGCACCAGGAGATGAAGGCCGAGTTGACCAGCGAGTCGTTGTAGTCGAACAGCGATTGCTGGAGGCGGTCCACCGGGGCGAACCGCTCCCCCGAGAGGTCGTCGTCCTGGACCGCGCGCAGCAGCCGCCAGGCCAGCACGTTCAGGGCCTCGGTCGTGTTGGAGAGCCCGCGCGAGAAGAGCGGGTCCAGGAAGCCGGCCGCGTGCGAGAGCAGGAACCAGCGGTCACCGGCGGTCTGCTTCGAGGAGTACTGGAGGCGCCCCGTCGAGGTCCACTCCCGTACCGCCTTCATGCCCTCGAACTGCCGGACGATGTCCGGGAAGGGCGCGGCGAGCCGGGCGAAGTCCTCCTCGGCACTCACCCCCTCCGGCTTGGGGAAGCGCCGCGGGTCGACGGTCATGCCGACGCTGCACAGCGGGTTCTTCGACCACTTGTTGTTGTTGAAGCCGATCACCCAGGCCCAGCCGCGGTCGAACATGTGGTGGACGGTGCCCTCGTACCAGGGCACCGGCGGCCGCTGGCTGTCCGGAAGGTGGTCGAAGAGCCGGTCGGTCGGGGTCAGGTCGACGACGTGGTTCCAGATCGACCGTGAGTGGTGCTTGAACCGGCAGGGGTCCTCGCGCAGTCCGAACTTGTCCGCGACCGGGGAACGGAATCCGCTGGCGTCCACCAGATAGCGGGCCCGGTACTCGCCGTCGCGCCCGGCCAGGGTGACACCCGAGCCGTCGAAGTCGATGTCGGTGACGAAGAAGTTCTGGCGGGCCTTGCACCCGTACTTGACCGCCACCTGGAAGAGGTACGAGTCGGTGTCCTGGCGGAACAAGTGAGCTGCCTCGTGCAGCAGTTGGGGCGGTGTGTTGAACTCGTTGACCTCGCGGGGGTTCTGCGGCGCGCCTTCGTGGTGCAGCAGGAATCCGAAGTGCCGTTTGACGCCGAAGCGCGGGCCGATGGTGCGGGTGGTGTCGGTGAACGAGGCGAGCGCGGCGATCTCCGGAACGTCGTAGCGCTCCGCGAGGGTGCGCAGCGACACCAGGGTGTAGGGAATCGTCGACTCGCCGATCGCGAACCGCGGATGCGAACCGGCGTCCAGCAGCAGGACCTTGGTCCCGTGCCGGGCCAGGATCGCGCCGAGGAGTGATCCGGCGACGCCCGATCCGAGGATCGCGACGTCGTACGTCTCCTTCTCGAGCTCAGAGTTGCCCGGTGAGTTCACGTGCTCTCTCCTTGTCGTCGGGTGGGACAGGACGGGGTCGGCACACGGCGACCGGGCGGCTCGGGGTCCGATCCGCCCGACAGGCCCGAGAGGTGCCGGGACAGGCCCGGGAGACGCCACGAGAGGCCTGGGAGGTGCCTTCCGGTCGTGACCCGGAAGGCACCCACCGGGTCACCCGGGACGGCGCACGCCGCGCAGCCGCTCCCGGATCAGCCCGCCCATGGCGCCCTTGAGCAACGCGCCGACCTCGTCGGGAGCGTCGGTACGGACCCAGCGGGCGGCGCGCACGATGCGCGCCGGGGTGTTGTGGAAGAACCGGTCGGCCGGGTCCCCCAGACCGAGGGACGGCGGGAGATAGTCCGCCTCCCGGATGGCGTCGAAGATGCGGTCGGCGGCCGACTTGGGCGTGCGCGTACCGGCCTCGACCTCCTCGCACAGGGTGCGGGTCAGCGGCCCGAGGGCGTTGTAGTGCGCGCTTGTGGGGAACGGCGACCCCGGGTGCCGGGTCTGCTCCAGGTCGCGGAAGACGGAGTCGTCGCCGCTTCTGCCGTACGCGGCACACGCGTTCTCCACGGCGAGCGCGCCGAGCACGGTGCTCACCGTCCAGGTCCGTACGACAGCGTTGAAGAGCTCGAAGTCGCGGAAGGACACGAACGACGCGTACGCCAGATCGTCGTGCGTGTCGAACAGGGCCTGCTGGAGGTCCTCGACGTACTGGAACCGCTCGGTGCACCAGTCGCCCTCGCGCGCCGCGTCGATCAGGCGCCGGCCGAGCGCGTTGACGACCTCCAGACTGTGGGCGAGGCCGCGCGAGTAGAGCGGGTCGACGAATCCGGCGGCGTGGGACGCCAGGCAGTAACGGTCGCCCACGACGCGTTGCGAGGAGTACTGGAGCCGTCCGGTCGCGGTCCAGGGCCGGGCGGGCTCCGCGTGAGCGAACTGCCGTGCCAGATCCGGGAATTGGGCCAGGACTTCGTCGAACTCCCGCTGCGGCGGGGGGCCGCCGGCGGGGTGCTTGCGCGGATCCAGGGTGAGGCCCACACTGCACAGGCTGTTGGTGGAGCGGGGCTGGTTGTCGAAGGGGATCACCCACAGCCAGCCGCCGTCGAAGACATGGTGCAGCGTCCCCTGGTGCCAGGGGCTGGGCCGGTCGTGCAGTCGCCCGGCCGGTGTCTCGTCGTAGGGCATCACGCCCGTCATGTGCGTGAAGAGTGTGCGGGAGTGGTGCCGCGCCCGGGTGGGCTTCTCGCGCAGCGCCAACTCCCGCGGTAACAGCGCGTCATGGCCTCCCGCGTCGACCACGTACTGTGCGGTGAACTCCTCACCGCCCGCGCTGCGCAGGGTCACTCCGGTGCCCGCGTCGATCCGGAGCCCGTCGACGCGTGCGCCGGGTCCGGTGCGCACATCGGCCCCGTACCGCCGCGCGACGCCCAGCAGATGGGCGTCGATGTCCTCCCGGAAGAGATGCGGCACAGGCGGAACGACGGAGGGGTTGACGACCTGGTAGATCTCACCCGGGTGCTGGCGCAGATGTGCGCGGTGGTGGACGAACCCCATGTTGCGCATCACGCCGCAGCGGGAGGAGACCTCACGCTGAACCGCCTTGAGGCTGGTGAGGTGTTCGACCTCGGGCACGCCGTAGCGCCGGGCGACCACGCGGGCGAGTGCCGCGGTGTAGGGCACCATCGACTCCCCCACCGCGAAGCGCGGGGGCTGCTCGCCCTCGACGAGCAGCGTCCGCACCCCGTTCCGCGCCAGGACGGCCGCGAGCAGCGACCCGGCGAAGCCACCGCCGATCACGGCGACCTCGTACATCGTGCGCGGACTGTCCTTGCCGGTCACGTTCACGTGCCTCACCGCCGCTCGGCGCACAGGAATTCTCGGTGTGCAGAATTCTACAGGCGATGACTTATTCGGTAAAGGCCGCTCACAGGAAGCTCGTTCACTACGGAGGCAGTCGGCACGCGAAGTGGGATGTGATCGTCGGCGCGTGCCCGACGAGGCCCGCGGTCATGGCAGGCGGTCGGCCCGGAGCGGGCATTTCACGCAGCACAGGTGGCTATACATCCAGTGTATACACCGCATGTATAGTCTCGGCATGCCTTCACTGACCGGGAAGATGAAAAGACCGCGGACCAGGTTCCGTGCGGCGGCGACTATCTCCGCCGTCATCGCGCTGGCCCTGCCGCTCACGGGGTGTACGACACTCCACACCACCGCGCCGAGCGCCGCCCGCGCGCAGGCCAAGGCCGACGTACAGGCGCGGTTCGGGACCGTGGACTGCCGGAAGGCCAAGTGCATCGCGCTGACCTTCGACGCCGGCCCGAGTGAGCACTCGGCCCGACTGCTCGACATCCTCAAGGAGAAGCAGGTCCCGGCGACCTTCTTCCTGCTCGGCAAGCGGCACATCGAGAAGTACCCCGAGCTGGTGAAGCGCATGGCCGACGAGGGACACGAGGTCGCCAGCCACACCTGGGACCACAAGATCCTCACGCGGATCTCGCCGGAGCAGATACGGGAGGAGCTGCAGTAGCCCGACGACGCGATAGAGCGGCTCACCGGGCACAAGCCGACGCTGATGCGGCCGCCGCAGGGCCGTACCAACGACACGGTGCACAGGATCAGCCGCGAACTGGGGCTCGCGGAGGTGCTGTGGAGCGTGACCGCCAAGGACTACCAGACGAGCGATCCCGAGCTGATACAGAAGCGCGTCCTGCAGCAGTCGTCCCGGGACGGGATCATCCTGCTGCACGACCTCTACCCGGGCACCGTGCCCGCGGTGCCCGGGATCATCGACGCGCTGAAGAAGCGGGGGTACGTGTTCGTGACGGTGCCCCAGCTGCTGGCACCGGGTAAGGCCAAGCCCGGCACGGTGTACCGGCCTTGACGGATCGTTGATCGTCAGGAGTAGCGCGGAGAAATCAGGAGACTCCGCCGAGCCGCACCGGCAGCGTCCGGTAGCCGTGGCCGATGAACGACTCGGCGAGCCGTGCCGGTCCCGCCGACTCGTCGAGGCTCAGCCCCGGGAATCGCTCGAACAGGGCCGGGAGCGCGACGGAGGCCTCCAGCCGGGCCAGCGGGGCGCCGATGCAGTAGTGGACGCCGTGGCCGAAGGCGAGGTGCTCCTTGTCGGCGCGGGCGATGTCGAAGCGGGCCGCACCGTCGCCGTGCCGCAGGGGGTCGCGACCGGCCGCCGCGTACGTCGCGAGGATCGCGTCGCCCTGGGGGATCAGTGTGCCGTCGGGGAGCTTGATGTCCTCGACGGCGTACCGCAGCGGGAGGTTGGCGATCGAGGGGGCCCACCGCAGGGTCTCCTCGATGACATCGCTCCAGGGGATCTCGCCGCCGAGGACGCGGGCGAGCTGGTCGGGGTGGCTCAGCAGGGCGTGCACCGCGTTGCCGATCAGGTTCACCGTCGTCTCGTGGCCCGCGCCGATGACGAGGAGGAGGGTGTCGATCAACTCGGCCTCACTGAGCCGGGAGCCCTCCTCGTCGCGGGCCGCGATCAGGGCGGTCGTCATGTCATCGCCGGGCTGCTCGCGCTTCGACGCGACCAGACCGGCGAGCAGTTCATGGATCTCCTGCCAGGTCGCCATGGCCTGTTCCGGAGTGATGGTGGTGTCCATGTTGGCCTCGATGAGGCGCGCGGTGTCGGCCCGCTTCTCCTCGGGCAGGCCGAACAGCTCGCAGATCACCTGCATCGGGAGCGGGTGGGCATATGCGGACCGCAGGTCGGTCCGTCCCTCGGGCGCCTCGGACATGCGGTCCAGAAGAGTGGCGGTGAGTTCTTCGATACGGGGCTTCAGGGCGTCCGTACGGCGTTTGGTGAACGCGGGCGAGACGAGCTTGCGCAGCCTGCGATGGTTTGCACCGTACGCGGTGAACATGTTGGTCACGCCGACCTAGAGATTGATCCAGCTGTCCCGGTACTTGCCATCGATCCACGCGGGCCAGTGCTGGTTGGGGTCCTTGGAGACCCGGTCGTCGGCGAGGAGTTGCTTGAGGACCTCGTACTGGGTGGGGGCCCAGGCCCGTATCCCGCCCGGGAGTTCGATGGGGGCAACGGCGATGGGGGCACCTCCCGTGCCGTTAAGGCTACGGGGGAGCTCACGCAGCCGGTCTGCCTCCCCGTGGAGGTCGGCGCCTGCGGGATCGATGACGTAGGGCTGGTCCGGCACGTGGGCTCCTGTCGCGGGGCGGGTCACCAGTCGAGGTGCAGTGTTTCGGGCGAGCGGTGGATCATGGTCGGTCGCATGGTGACCGGGTGGTTCGCGTCGAGCCGAAGGTCTGGCAGTCGGCGTGTCAACAGCTCCAGGGAGACGCGGAGTTGCTCGCGCGCGAGCTGTGCTCCGGGGCAGGCATGCACCCCGAACCCGAAGGCCAGATGGCGGCCGGGCTCACGGGTGATGTCGAACTCGTCGGGCCGTTCGTGGCGCGCTCCGTCCCGGTTCGCCGCGCCGAAGGCGACGAACACGCTGGATCCTTCCGGCAGTTCCGTGCCCGCCAGGGTGACCGTGCGGGTGGTGACGCGGCGGAATCCCTGCAGTGCGGTGTCGTAGCGCGCGGCCTCTTCGACGGCTGCCGGAATGCGCTCGGGTTCCGCGCACAGCAGCTCCCACTGGCGTGGATGCCGCAGCAGGTGCAACACCGTGCTGCCGATGAGGGCGGTGGTGGTCAGATGGCCCGCGAGGAGGAGGTTCTGCAGATGCGCCACGAGTTCGTGTCGCTGGTCGAGCGTCAACTCGCCGTCCCCGGGCGCGAGGGAGGCGATGAGTTCGGTGGCGAGATCCTCCCGCGGACGGGCGCGGCGCTCACGTATGAGCCCGTCGAGGATGTGCTGCATCGTCACGACGTCCTGTGCGGCGGCTACTTGTCCGTCCTCGTCCAGGGGGCGGAACAGCAGCTCCTCGGCTCGATGGCCGCCGTGGACGACGGCGGGTACATCCTCGGGGTCCAACCCGACGATCCGCCCGATGACCTCGCCCGGCAGTCGCCGCGCGTACCCGGACATCAGCTCGACATGACCGTCCTTGACGAAGGCGTCGACGAGCGCGGCGGCTCGCTCGGCGGCGTACGGGAGGACGGCCGCGACCCGCGCCGGCGACAGGCCCCGGACGATCGGGGCCCGCAACTCCTGATGCCGGACCCCGTCGGCGGTGACGACGACGGGACGGCCGCCGAATCCGCCGCCCAGCACGGCCAACGCGGCGGGCGACGGCAGTACGTCCGGCCTGAGCGCATTGGCCGACGAGAAGTCCTCCGCCCGCCGCAGCACCTCTCGTACGTCCGCGTCCCGAGTCACCACCCAGGCGTCCAGCTCGGGCACGTGGACAAGCCCGTCGGTGCCCCGCGCCCGCGCGTAGTGCGGATAGGGATCGCGCTGCAACTCATCGAGTCTGCTGTGCAGTTCGGGGTCCATGGGGCGCCCTCCGGACAGCGGTGCGGGGTCGCGCTCATGGTGTCGCAGGGAAGGCTGGGCTGGTAGGTGGCCTTGGGACAAGGGCGGCGAAAAGGACGGCACAGGGGCGTCAGAACACCACGGTCCAGCCCTCGCGTGCGGCCTGCTGGGCGGTGTACGAGACGCCGTGCGCCTTCAGGCCGTCGGCGCCGAGGAGGGTGATCTGACCGCCGTTGTTGCCCAGTTGGACTCCGTCCGTGAGGGGGACCACCAGGGCGGCACCGGCGGCGAGTGGCCCTGGGGGCACCGCGCAGCTGTGGCCGAGCCGGTCGGCGACGCGCCAGCCGGTGAGGTCGACCGGGTCGGGCGAGGCGTTGATGAGCGTGACGTTCTCGGATTCGGGCGCCGGGCCGCGGGGATTGACGAGGGCCGCCACGATGCGCACCGGTTGACCGCCCGGCTCGGGGCGGGGGCCGGGCGGGACGATCGCGTGACCGGTGATGTCGTCCGTGTGCCAGGCCTGACTCTGGAAGGCGAGGAAGACGCCCACCCAGCGCGACTGGGCCGGGAAGTGGATCAGCAGCCCGCCGTCCTGCCAGACCCCGTCGTCGTCCTGGAAGCGGGCGCTGTTGCCCTGGTTCATGTGAATGTCGTGCACGCCGTTTCCGGGCAGGAACCCGAAGACCTTGTCCCGGACGGTCGGCTCGGGGCCGAAGCGCTCGCCGAAGACGTACATCCGGGCGGCCGGGTCGTCCACCGCGCGCCGTACGTAGTGGTCGAGCAGGTCGGCCAGGTCATTGTCGGGACCCGCCACGTCCGGTGGCAGGGGGCGCATCTTCGCCGGGTCGAAGAGGTTGCCCCGTACGAAGTCGAGGTTCGGGCCGCCGGGGCCCGGCGGCAATGTGTTCCAGCCGGAGGCCAGGCCTTCCAGGTGCGTGGTGACCGGGTGCTGGAAGTCGTCGTCGACGAGATAGAGCAGCTCGGAGGGCCGCTCCTGGGACATCACGTTCACCGCCGCGCGGTAGTGCGTCCCTTGATCGTCCGTCAGATGGATCTGGTAGTGCGGAGTGTCGACGGATTCCTCTCGGCGGGTGTCGACCGCCCGTGTGATCAGTACGCCGTACGCCTTCAGCGGCATGGTGACCAACTCCCCCTGGGGGGCGGCGCCATTGCTCGCCCCATGAGGGAATGGTAGGGCGATGGCGCCCGATTTCAGGTGGTTGCGCGAGAATTCATCGCCCGTTCGGCTGCCTACGATCACCCAGTGGTCCTCTTCCTGCTGGAACGCGTATCCCCGCACCCGGTCGACTCGAGCTGGCGGCGCCTGACCGACTGGCCCCGGCACGCGGACGTCGTACCGCTGACCCGGGTCACCGTCCTCACTCCGCCGCCGATGCGGGAGGGCACGGTGTTCGTGGCGCGGTCGGGGGCGGGGCCCCTGGCCTTCGACGACCCCATGGAGGTCGTGACGTGGCAGCCACCGCGGGAGGGGGGCCCGGGGATGTGCCGGTTGGTCAAGCGCGGCACCTTCGTCACGGGATGGGCCGAGATCGAGGTGCGCCCGGTGGGTGACGGGGGCTCACGGGTGCTCTGGCGGGAGGATCTGAGGGTGCGGTGGCTGCCCCGGGCCGCCGACCGGCCGCTGAGGTGGGCGGCGCGGTGGATGTTCGGGCGGGCCGTGGACGGGCTGCTGCGGGGCTGAGCGACACGAGTGCCGCTCTCACGGCCCGTCGAAGATCGGCGGGTCGGCGAACCGTACGAGCTCCAGGGCCTGTTCGGGGAACCAGTCCCCCGCGTCGGGGTCGACCATCCCGCGTTCCGGGTCCTCGGGTCCCGCCGTACCGCGCAGACACAGCCCGTCCGACTCGCCCGGCGTCTTGATCCACACCCTGGCGTCCTGCAAGGGGTCACCGGTGCGCAGGGTCGGGCGGGCACCGAGGCCCCTGTCCGGCGGATTGCACCAGTCCTGCGCGTCGGTGTATTTCCCGGCGGGCGGAGTCCAGGGCCCCTGTCCGTTGCGGCTGGAGTCGGTGACGAAGTGCTTCATCCGGGACGGGGGTGTGTGCACATGCGCGTCGAGCCAGGCCTGCGCGTCGGCCCGCGGCCACCACTGGTGGGGACAGGCGGCGACATCGCCGCCTCCGTCGACGTACGCCAGACACGACGAGATCAGCTTGCCGTACCAGGAGTTGGCGTCGTCGGTGTGGTAGTTCGAGGCGTTGGTGTAGAAGCCGGAGGCGTGTGCGATGCCGCCCCTGATGAGGCGCGGCACGATCGAGTTGACGGTGTGCCAGCCCGGGTGCCCGGAGTCGAGATAGACCCGGGTGCCGGCCAGTGGCTCCAGCTTGTCCACCGCGTAGTTGACCTCCCCATACCGCGCGGCGGTCTTCGTGCCCTGCGCGTCGTCCTGCCCGCAGTCGGAGGGCAGCAGGGCGAGCGCGTCGGGTTCGAGGGTGACGATCGCGTCGCGGCTTCCGACTCCTCGCGCCACCGCGTCGATCCACTCCTTGTACTCCGCCGTGTTGGCGGCCCCGCCCGCGGAGTAGTTGGAGCAGTCCCGGCCGGGGATGTTGTACAGCGCGAACACGGGGATCGCGTCGGAGCGGTCCGCGTCCCGCGCGACCGCGCGGATCAGCCGCTCCACCTGATCCGGGGACTGGTCGCCGTACCAGACGGCCTGCGGGGTGTTCACCATGGTCAGGACGCCTGCCGCGTCGAGGAATTGGCCCGCGCGGGCGAGGTCGAGGGCCTGCCGGTACGCCGCTGGATTGGCGTCGGGAACGTACAGCGAAGGTCCGTGCTCCACCGACTCCGCGGCTTGCGCCGATGGTCCCACGAAGAGGGCGGCCAGCCCGACCGACAAGGCGGCGAGCCACGTTGAGGCACGTCTCATCCGGGTTCACTCCTGTTCGCAACGGTCACGGGGGACTTGCGGGAGCGCTCCCACAGGAGCGTCGTCGAGGGGCATGCTCGCGTCAATACGCGAGGCACGAGAAAGGGCCCGCCACATTCCGTGGCGGGCCCCTTCCTCGTACGTCGGTCAGGCCACCGACCCGATCCGAGCCGCAGGGCCCGACGCCCCCTCGTGATGAATCGGCGTGTGCGCCCCCGTCAGCGAAACCCCACTCCCCCCACGCCGACCGGCCACGATCTCCGACGCGATCGACAGCGCCGTCTCCTCGGGCGTACGCGCCCCGAGGTCGAGACCGATCGGCGACCGGAGCCGTGCCAACTCCAGCTCGCTCACGCCGACTTCTCTCAACCGCTCGTTCCGGTCGAGGTGCGTCCGTCGCGACCCCATCGCACCGACGTACCCGACAGGCAGCCGCAGCGCGAGCTGGAGCAGCGGTACGTCGAACTTGGCGTCGTGGGTCAGGACGCAGAGCACCGTGCGGGAGTCGACCTCGGTGCGCTCCAGGTACGTGTGGGGCCACTCGACGACGATCTCGTCGGCTTCGGGGAAACGGGTGGCGGTGGCGAAGACCGGGCGGGCGTCGCACACCGTCACGTGGTAGTTCAGGAACTTGCCCACGCGGACCAGTGCCGACGCGAAGTCGATCGCACCGAAGACGATCATGCGCGGGGGCGGCACCGAGGACTCGACCAGTACCGTGAGCGGTGCTCCGCAGCGAGAGCCCTGCTCTCCGATCTCCACGGTGCCGGTGCGGCCCGCGTCCAGGAGGGCGGCCGCCTCGCCCACGACGGTGCTGTCCAGTTCGGGGTGACCGCCGAAGCCGCCCTCGTACGAGCCGTCGGGGCGTACGACGAGGGCGCGTCCCATCAACTCCTCGGGCCCGGACACGATCCGTGCGACCGCCGCCGCCTCCTTGGCCGCCGCCGCGGCCAGCGCGGTCGCGAGCACCGGTCGGGCGAGGTCGTCGGCACGGACCGGCGTGACCAGGATGTCGATGATGCCGCCGCAGGTCAGGCCTACGGCGAAGGCGTCGTCGTCGCTGTAGCCGAAGCGCTCGAGGACGGTTTCCCCGTCCTTGAGCGCCTGTTGGCACAGTTCATAGACCGCGCCCTCCACACAACCGCCGGAGACCGAGCCGATCGCTGTGCCGTCGGAGTCGACGGCGAGTGCGGCGCCCGGCTGGCGGGGTGCGCTGCCGCCGACGGCCACCACGGTGGCGACGGCGAAGTCGCGTCCCTGCTCGACCCACCGGTGCAGCTCTTCGGCGATGTCCAGCATCTCTCGGTCTCCTTGGACGACGTAACGGCGGTTGTGTGGAAGGCGGGTCCTGTCGCCGCGAGGCAGGCGCCGGTTCGACGACAGGACCCTGGGCGTCAGTGCACGCCCATCCAGCTCTCGATGGGGTTGAGGGCGAAGTAGACCAGGAAGATCGCCGTCAGGCCCCACATGAACGCCCCGATCTCCCGGGCCTTGCCCTGGGCGATCTTGATGGCGACGTAACTGATGACTCCGGCCGCGACGCCCGCGGTGATGGAGTACGTGAACGGCATGATCACCACGGTCAGGAAGACCGGGATCGCGGTGGCCCGGTCGGCCCAGTCCACATGGCGGGCGTTCATCATCATCATCGCGCCGATGACGACCAGCGCCGCTGCCGCCACCTCGCCGGGGACGATCGCCGTCAGCGGCGTGAAGAACAGGCAGGCCGCGAAGAACAAGCCGGTGACGACCGCGGAGAGGCCCGTGCGGGCGCCCTCGCCGACGCCGGTCGCCGATTCGACGAAGACCGTCTGCCCGGACGCGCCGGCGACGCCGCCGACCGCTCCGCCGGCGCCGTCGATGAACAGCGCCTTGGACAGGCCGGGCATCCGGCCCTTGTCGTCGGCGAGGTTGGCCTCGGTGCCGACGCCGATGATCGTCGCCATCGCGTCGAAGAATCCGGCGAGCACGAGGGTGAAGACGATCATGCCGACCGTCATCGCGCCGACCTCGCCCCAGCCACCGAACTCGACATGGCCGAAGAGCGAGAAGTCCGGCATCGAGACCGCGCTGCCGTGCAGTTCGGGAGCGCCGCTGGCCCACTGCTTGGGGTCGATGACGCCGAGTCCGTTGAGGACGACGGCCACGAGCGTGCCGGAGACGATGCCGATGAGGATCGCACCGGGAACGCCCCGCGCCTGGAGCATGAAGATCAGCAGCAGGGTCGCCGCGAAGAGCAGGACCGGCCAGCCGGCGAGTTCACCGGTCGGGCCGAGCGTGACCGGGGTCGCCTTGCCCTGGTGGACGAAGCCGGCCTTGACCAGACCGATCAGTGCGATGAACAGGCCGATGCCCATGGTGATCGCGTGCTTGAGCGCCAGCGGAATCGCGTTCATGATCATCTCACGCAGGCCGGTGACGACCAGGAGCATGATCACGGCGCCGTACATCACGCACATGCCCATGGCCTGCGGCCAGGTCATCTGCGGGGCCACCTGGGAGGAGAGCACACCCGAGACGGAGAGTCCGGCGGCGAGGGCGAGCGGCACCTTGCCGACGAAGCCCATGAGAAGCGTGGTGAAGGCCGCCGCGAACGCGGTCGCGGTGATCAGGGCCTTCTGGCCGAGCGTGTCCCCCGCCGCGTCCTTGCCGGACAGGATGAGGGGGTTGAGCAGCAGGATGTACGCCATCGCCATGAAGGTGGTGACGCCACCGCGCACCTCACGCGCGATCGAGCTTCCCCGCTGGGATATGTGAAAGTACCGGTCGAGCCAAGACCGTCCGGCCGGGACACGGCTACCCGTGCCCGCGTCCTCCGCGGCGGTCTTCGGCTCCAGTGACTGCTGGGTCATGTGGGCCTACTCCCAAGGTTCAAAGGGGCACCCGCATCAGCCGCCCTGACGGCTGGTCAACCACGAGTGTGGCCGCGGGATTTGGGAAGGTGCTTCGGCCGCACGACCCGGGGGACGGCCCGAGACGAACGAAAGGGACTGGTGCTGGTACTGACTTGAGTCCAAGTTCCGCGAGCGGTGCGGTACTTGAGTACTCCGGGCGGCGCGACGAAGTGTGACGTTCCCTGCGCCGCCCGGAGAGTCCTGCCCGGTGCCTTTACGCGGTGCCCGTGAGGTGCTCGGGGCGTACCGGCGTCCGGTTGAGCTCCAGACCCGTCGCGTTCCGGATCGCCGCGAGGACGGCCGGAGTCGAGGAGAGGGTCGGGGCCTCGCCGATGCCACGGAGCCCGTACGGGGCGTGGTCGTCGGCGAGTTCGAGCACGTCGACGGGGATGGTCGGCGTGTCGAGGATGGTGGGGATCAGATAGTCCGTGAAGGAAGGGTTGCGCACCTTCGCGGTCTTGGGGTCGACGATGATCTCCTCCATGACCGCCACGCCCAGGCCCTGGGTGGTACCACCCTGGATCTGACCGATGACGGACAGCGGGTTGAGCGCCTTGCCGACATCCTGGGCGCAGGCCAGCTCGATGACCTTGACCAGGCCCAGCTCGGTGTCCACCTCGACCACCGCGCGGTGGGCGGCGAAGGTGTACTGGACGTGGCCGAAGCCCTGCCCTGTGCGCAGGTCGAAGGGCTCCGTCGGACGGTGCCTCCACTCGGCCTCGACCTCGACGGCCTCGCCTTCGAGCACATCGGCCAGGTCGGCGAGGACCTCGCCGCCGTCGGTGACGACCTTGCCGCCCTCCAGGAGCAGCTCGGCCGTCGCCCAAGCGGGGTGGTACGTACCGAACTTGCGGCGGCCGAGCTCCAGGACCTTCTCACGGACGAGCTCGCAGGAGTTCTTGACGGCGCCACCGGTGACGTACGTCTGACGCGAGGCCGAGGTCGAGCCCGCCGACCCCACCTGCGTGTCGGCCGGGTGGATGGTCACGTGGGTGACGCCCAGCTCGGTGCGGGCGATCTGCGCGTGGACGGTGACGCCGCCCTGGCCGACCTCCGCCATGGCCGTGTGGACGGTCGCTACGGGCTCGCCGCCCACGACCTCCATGCGGACCTTGGCGGTCGAGTAGTCGTCGAAGCCCTCGGAGAAGCCGACGTTCTTGATGCCCACCGCGTAGCCGACTCCACGTACGACGCCTTCGCCGTGTGTGGTGTTGGAGAGGCCGCCCGGCAACTGGCGTACGTCGGCGGCCTCGCCGGCCGCGAGCCACTGCTGCTCCGGCGGCAGCGGCATCGCCTTGACGCGGCGCAGGAGTTCGGCGACCGGGGCGGGCGAGTCGACGGCCTGCCCGGTCGGCATGATCGTCCCCTGCTCCATCGCGTTGAGCTGACGGAAGGCGACCCGGTCCATGCCCACCGCGTCCGCGAGCTTGTCCATCTGCGCCTCGTAGGCGAAGCACGCCTGGACCGCGCCGAAGCCGCGCATGGCTCCGCAGGGCGGGTTGTTGGTGTAGAGGGCGATGGCCTCGATGTCGACGTTGTCGACGACGTACGGTCCGGCGCCCAGCGAGGAGGCGTTGCCGACGACCGCCGGGGAGGCCGACGCGTAGGCGCCACCGTCGAGGACGATCCGGGCCTTCAGGTGGGTGAGTTTGCCGTCCTTCGTCGCGCCGTGCTCGTAGGAGAGCTTCGCGGGGTGACGGTGGACGTGCCCGAAGAAGGACTCGAAGCGGTTGTAGACGATCTTGACCGGCTTGCCGGTGCGGAGCGCCAGCAGACAGGCGTGGATCTGCATCGACAGGTCCTCACGGCCGCCGAAGGCACCGCCGACACCGGAGAGCGTCATACGGACCTTGTCCTCGGGCAGGCCGAGCACGGGCGCGATCTGCTTGAGGTCCGAGTGCAGCCACTGGGTGGCGATGTAGAGCTCGACGCCGCCGTCCTCGGACGGGACGGCGAGTCCGGACTCGGGGCCGAGGAAGGCCTGGTCCTGCATGCCGAAGGTGTACTCGCCCTTGACGATGAAGTCGGCCTTCTTGGCGGCCTCTTCGACGTTGCCGCGGATGATCGGCTGGCGGTGCACGATGTTCGGGTGCGGGACGTGGCCGATGTGGTGGTCGTCGCGGCCCTCGTGGATCAGGATCGCGTCGGGGGCGGTCGCGGACGCCTCGTCCGTGATGACCGGGAGTTCCTTGTACTCGACCTTGATCTTGGCGGCGGCGCGGCGCGCGGTCTCCGGATGGTCGGCGGCGACGATGGCGACCGGCTCGCCGTGGTGGCGTACCTTGCCGTGCGCGAGGACCGGGGTGTCCTGGATCTCCAGGCCGTAGTTCTTCACCTCGGTGGGCAGGTCGTCGTACGTCATGACGGCGTAGACGCCGGGCTGCGCGAGGGCCTCGGAGGTGTCGATCGACACGATCTCGGCGTGGGCGACGGTGGAGCGAAGGATCTGGCCCCACAGCATGTCCTCGTGCCACATGTCGGACGAGTACGCGAACTCGCCGGTGACCTTGAGGGTGCCGTCCGGGCGCAGCGTGGACTCGCCGATGCCGCCCTTGGTCTTGGAGCCCTGTGTGATGTTGGTGGGCGTACCAGTCGTACCCATCGTCAGACCGCCTCAGACTGCCGGGCGGCCGCGAGGCGGACCGCGTCCATGATCTTCTCGTAGCCGGTGCAGCGGCACAGGTTGCCCGAGAGCGCCTCGCGGATGTCCGCGTCGGTCGGGTTCGGGGTGCGCTCCAGCATCTCGTCCGCCGCGACCAGCAGACCCGGGGTGCAGAAGCCGCACTGGACGGCACCGGCGTCGATGAACGCCTGCTGGATGGACGAGAGTTCGCCGCCCTCGCCGGTCTGCGAGTCGTGGCCCTTCGCCGCCCACTGTTTGGCCTCGTCGAGCGACGTGCCCGACCCGCCGGGGGTGCCGCAGGCGCCGGTGGCGCAACCGCCGTGCTCCGCACGCTGCTTGGCGAAGTCCGCGAGACCCTCGACCGTGACGACCTCGCGGCCCTCGACCTGACCGGCCGCGACCAGACACGAACAGACCGGCACACCGTCGAGGCGGACCGTGCAGGAACCGCACTCGCCCTGCTCACAGGCGTTCTTCGAACCCGGCAGGCCAAGGCGCTCCCGCAGCACGTACAGAAGGGACTCGCCCTCCCACACGTCGTCGGCTTCCTGCTGACGGCCGTTGACCGTGAAATTGACGCGCATTACGCGACTCCCTCCGTGCTGGCGGCGGTGCCGCGGTACGACTCCCAGGTCCAGGTCAGGGTGCGGCGGGCCATGATGCCGACCGCGTGGCGGCGGTAGCTCGCGGTGCCCCGGACGTCGTCGATCGGATTGCAGGCGGCGGAGCACAGGTCCGCGAACTGCTTGGCGACCGACGGGGTGATGATCTTGCCGTTGTCCCAGAAGCCGCCCTCTTCGAGCGCCGCGCTCAGGAACTCCTCGGCGGCCTTGGCACGGACCGGGGTCGGCGCGGCCGAGCCGATGCCGGTGCGGACCGTGCGGGTCTCGGGGTGCAGAGCCAGGCCGAAGGCGCACACCGCGATCACCATCGCGTTGCGGGTGCCGACCTTCGAGTACTGCTGGGGGCCGTCCGCCTTCTTGATGTGCACGGCCCTGATCAGCTCGTCCGCCGCGAGCGCGTTGCGCTTCACTCCGGTGTAGAACTCGTCGATCGGAATCAGCCGCGAGCCGCGTACGGACTCGACCTCGACCTCGGCGCCCGCCGCGAGGAGCGCGGGGTGGGCGTCACCGGCCGGGGAGGCGGTGCCGAGGTTGCCGCCCACGCCGCCGCGGTTACGGATCTGCGGAGAGGCCACGGTGTGCGAGGCCAGGGCCAGGCCGGGAAGCTCGCCGCGCAGATTCTCCATGATCCGGGTGTACGGAACGGAGGCGCCCAGGCGCACGCTCTCCTCGCCGACCTCCCACTCGCTCAGCTCGCCGATGCGGTTCAGGTCAAGGAGGTACTCGGGCCGGCGGTGGTCGAAGTTGATCTCGACCATCACATCGGTGCCACCCGCAATCGGCACAGCGGTGGGGTGCTCAGCCTTGGCGGCGAGCGCCTCCTCCCAGCTGGCGGGGCGAAGGAAGTCCATGAGTGGCTCTCTTCTTCGTATCGTGGGTCGTTCTGTTTGAGCCAAAGATCGTGTGCGGCGGCCCGGGCTCGTTCATGAGTTGTTAACGCGGATCGGGGTCAGTACACCGCGCCGTCGAACACCGGGGTCAGTCACCGAAACCATGAAGGAGTTGGCTGGCCAGGGCGCGCATCTTGTAGATTCGTATGAATGGAGGTCACCAGTAACCTCCTTGTTTTCCTCTGGAAACGTCAGACTCAGCCCTCTGGAAACTTCAAGCACGGCCCGGGACGGAGCGAGCACAGCTCACAAAAGCCCAGGACACAGCCTCGGAGGGGCAGGGACCACCGTCCTGAGGGCCCTTTGGGGCCGCTCTCCGGAGCCCGAGAATCCGCTCACGGGGTCCTCACCACAGATCCATCGTAGATTTCGAGACAAAGAACGGCGGCGACGAGAATGCGGCTGCGCGCACTGCTGGACACCGACGCGCTGGGCCTGCGGCTGCTCGGCGGCGAGGACGAGCTGGACCGCACCGTCCGCGGTGTGATGACCACGGACCTCAAGGACCCCAGCCGCTATCTCTCCGGCGGCGAGCTGGTTCTCACCGGCCTCGCCTGGCGGCACGACGCCGACGATTCGGAGCCCTTCGTACGCATCCTCGCGAGCGCCGGGGTCGCTGCACTGGCCGCCGGTGAGGCGGAGCTCGGCGACATCCCCGACGACCTCGTCGTGGCCTGTGCCCGGCACCGGCTGCCGCTGTTCGCGGTGAACGAGTCGGTGGCCTTCGCGACGATCACCGAGCACGTCGTACGGCAGGTCTCGGGCGAGCGCGCCGGGGACCTGGCCGCGGTGGTGGACCGGCACCGGCGGATGATGACGTCGGGCCCGGCCGGCGGCGGTCCCGACGTGGTCCTCGACCTGCTCGGCACCGATCTGGATCTGCGGGCCTGGGTCCTCTCGCCCACCGGGCGGCCCATCGCGGGCTCCAAGCTCTCGGGCCCCGGACTGCCCGCCGACGTGTGCGCCAAGCTGGCCGCCGAGCATCTGGCGGCGGCGCGCACCGGACGCCGTGGACCGCACCGCGTGACGGTCGGCACGACGACGTACTCGCTCTTCCCGATTCGCCCGTCCGGGCGCTCCACGGGCGCCTCCCGGGACGTGCGCGAGACCGTGCTGTCCGACTGGCTGCTCGCCGTCGAGGCGGACGCCGGGGACTGGCCCGAGGAACGGCTCGACCTGCTCCAGGGCGTCACCCAGCTGATCGCGGTGGAACGGGACCGGCGGGACGCGGCGCGCACGGTGCGCCGACGGCTCGCGCAGGAGGTCCTGGAGCTGGTGCAGACGGGCGCCGCGCCCGCCGAGATCGCGGCGCGGCTGCGGGTGGCCGCGCCGGTGCTGCTGCCCGGGCTCGGGGCGGCCCCGCACTGGCAGGTGGTCGTGGCCCGCGTCGAGTGGGACGGTGGGGAGATCGACGGCGGTCCGGTCGCCCAGTCGCTCCTGGAGGAGATCCTCGTCGACCCGCTCTCGACGGGTCCCGAGCACTCCGACCGCATCGCCGTGGCCCACACGGGTGACGAGGCGATCGCGCTCGTCCCCCTTCCGGCGGTGTCGACGGAACACGACGGCTCCGAGTCGGGGCTGCTCGCCGACACGCTCCTTGAGGCCGTACGGGACCCGCTGTCGGCCGGTCTGAACGACGACGGGCGGGTCACGCTCGGTGTCAGCGCCGCCGTGCACTCGGCGGAGGGGCTGCGCGGGGCGCTGGAGGAGGCCCGGCACGCGCGCCGGGTCGCCGCGGCGCGGACCGGGCGGGTGTGCGCGGCCGGGCACCAGGAGCTGGCGTCGCACGTGCTGCTGCTGCCGTTCGTGCCCGACGACGTGCGCCGCGCCTTCACCGCACGGCTCCTCGACCCGCTGCGCGACTACGACCGCCGCCACCGCGCCGAGCTGATCCCCACGCTGGAGGCGTTCCTCGACTGCGACGGCTCGTGGACGCGCTGCGCCACGCGTCTGCACCTGCACGTCAACACGCTGCGGTACCGGGTGGGCCGTATCGAGCAGTTGACGAGTCGGGACCTGTCGCGGCTGGAGGACAAGCTCGACTTCTTCTTGGCATTGCGCATGAGTTGAGGTCGCGGGCTCGTGGGCCCCACGCTCCCCAAGCGCCGCCGGTGTCCCACGACTTTGTGAAATCCTTCACCCACCCCCTTGGCCGGGCCCCGTGATCCGTGCTGAGATGCCACCACTCAACAGCTCAATGGTGTGCTCGGGGAGGGCAACGTGGCGCATACCGCCATGTCTGGTTCCGGAACGACTGCAGGGGACGATCCACTCCAGACCGCGGTATGGCGGCTGCGCTCACGCGCCTGCTGGGTCGACGCGGCCGCGCTGCTCAAACCGCACACCGCGGGGGCGGCGCTGCAAAGAGCCTCGCTCCTCGTCGAGCGGTGCCTGTACACCGAACAGGGTTGGGCCGAGGCCGAGGACGCGCTGCGCACAGCCGAGGCCGTGGCGCAGAGCGACGACGAGCGGGGCGCGGCGGCCTGCGAGCGCGGGCAGCTCGCGTACGCCGCCACACTGCTCGGCGTACGGGACCGGGCGGACGAGGCGCGCGCGGCGCTCGGCCGGGCGGCGGCCCTGATCGCGCCGGGCGCCGCCGGGCGGGCGCTGCTCGACTTCCGGCGCGGGCTGCTGGCCGAGAACCTCGCGCGCTCGCCGCAGGCCGCGCGGGCCGCGTACCGGCGTGCCCACGCGGGGGCGGTCGCCCATGGCGACCCGCTGCTGCTGTCGTTCACCTGGCGGCATCTCGCCGGACTCGCCCTGCGGGAAGGGGAGTTGGCGGAGGCGCGACATGGCTTCGCCGAGTCTCTGCGGATCCGTGAGGAGTTGGGGTATCTCGTGGGTACGGCTCCCGCGTTGGCGTCGCTGGCCGACGCGGAGGCCGAGCCCGAGGCGTCTCGGCTGCGCGCAGAGGCGGGGCGGCTGTTTCGGTTGCTCGGGGGCGTGCCCACCTGGCTGGCACAACAGCTGACTCCGCCTGCGGCGACGGCCTGAGCCCCGCCGGAAGCGGTTCGCCGACGCCGCCTACAGCCACGACCTGAACCCCGCCGGAAGCGGTTCGCCGACGCCGCCTACAGCCACGACCTGAACCCCGCCGGAAGCGGTTCGCCGACGCCGCCTACAGCCACGACCTGAGCGCCGCCGGAGGCGGTTCGTCGCCTGCGGGTGCGTCGTGGCTGGTCGCGCGGTTGCCCGCGCCCCGACAGGCCCTAGTTGCTCTGGACGTGTGCCAGCAGGTCTCGGGCGAACGTCGCCACGCTGGTGCGCAGTTCGGGGTCGTGGGCCACGTAGACCACTACGGCCACGATCACCAGGAACGTCAGGAAGCCGCGCAGTCCGCCGCCGCGGCCGCCGTAGGACAGGGGGCGATGCATGTGAGGCGCGCCCGAGTGAGGGCCGTGGGCGCGGGCCATGTCGTGCATCTGGCGGTGGTGGCGTACATGGTTCTGGTGGATCTGCTGGGCCTGCTGTGCGGCCTGTTGTGCCTGTTGCTGGGCCATCCAGGACGGGTCGGGCATCGGTCTCTCCCCCGGTTTCGGTCCGGCTCTCGCCGTGTACGCGAAGGCACGCGTGCGGGGCGGTCCGGGTTCCCGGCCAAGGGGCGTGTTGCGCGGACCGTACGGATCCGTGACACGGGTGGGCGGAAGGGCACGTACCCGCGGCTTCAGGACGCTCCGGCGAAGTGCTCCCGCACCAGGGACTGCGCGGCCGCCAGATCCTCGGCGACCAGCGCGTCCAGAAGGGCGCTGTGTTCGGCGGCGTCGGCCACGAGGTCCGCACGGCCGCGGGCGACGGGGCCGCCGGCCAGGGGCCACTGGGCGCGGCGATGCAGGTCGTCCGCGATCTGCACCAGCTGGACATTGCCGGCGAGGGCGAGGACCCCGCGGTGGAAGGCGCGGTCGGACTCGGCGTAGGTCGCGCGGCAGCCCGAGGAGGCGGCCCGTACCGTCGCATCGGCGAGCGGGCGCAGCTCCGCCCAGCGGGCCGAGGGCACGCTGCGCGCGAGCCGCAGCAGCACCGGGACTTCGATCAGGGCCCGGATCTCGGCGAGTTCGGCCAGCTCCCGCGTTCCGCGCTCGACAACCCGGAAGCCCCTGTTGGGCACGACCTCGACGGCGCCCTCCAGCGCGAGCTGCTGCATCGCCTCTCGTACCGGCGTGGCGGACACCCCGAAACGATCGCCGAGCGCGGGCGCCGAGTACACCTCTCCGGGGGCGAGCTCGCCGGCGACGAGCGCGGTGCGCAGGGCGTCGAGGATCTGCCCGCGTACGGAGGAGCGCTGGACGACGGGACGCGCGCCCTCGGCGCGCGGGCGCGGGATGGGCGCCTCGCTGTGCGTGTGCTCACCGCGCGCGCCGGCACCGGCGTCATCGGCGGCGACACCCCGCTTGCGGTCCACGTCCGCGGCCTGCGGCTGTGCGGGTACCCGAACGACGCCCGTACGGATGTCCGGGACCCTCGCACGGGCGGAGCCGTGCGCATCGCGCGGGCCGGCCTGCTCCACGGCGTCCTCCTCCGGGCTTGGTGGTACTTGGGGGTCATTGCGGCGGTTGTTACCCGTCCGTCAAGCACCATAGGCGCACATGGCCTCAGTTCAAACATCATCTACACGAGGTAAGGTAAGCCTTACCTGCAAACGATCGTGAAGCGGTGGTCCCCGCATGCCCGCCCGCACCCTCCCTTCCGGCACCCCGGCCGACACCGACGCGCGCCCGGCCTCCTCCCCCGTCGCGGACGCGTACGCCCGGCTGACCGCGGTCTTCCCCGGCCTGAGCATCACGGAGCCGGCACGCGAGGAAGCAGCCCCACGGGGCGGCGGCTGGGTCTGCGCCGCCCGGCTCGCGGAGGGCGGGGCCGCCCTGGACGCGTTCCTGGCGTGGGACGAAACACAGGTCATCCAGGACTACGGACAGCGGGCGCGGCCGGATGTCGTGGCGAGCTTCGGGCTGCACCGGTACGCCTGGCCCGCCTGTCTGCTGATCACCGTCCCGTGGTTCCTGCAGCGCCGCGTGCCCCGCTTTCCTGTGGAGCACGTCACATACGAGCGCACGCTCGGCCGCATGGCCGTCCGCGTCACCACCTTCGCCTGCCTGCCCGACGATCCGGCGGCCGGCCTGCCCGGCGCCCGGGTCGTACCGCACGAGGAGGCACTGCGGGCGGAGGTGCGGGCCGCTGTGGCCGAGCACCTGGGACCGGTCCTCGCCGGCTTCGGTCCGCGCATGCGGCGGCGCGGCCGGGCCCTGTGGGGCATGGCGACCGACGAGATCGTCGAGGGCCTCTGGTACATCGCCCATCTGCTCGGCGAGGAGCGGCGCGCG
The DNA here is from genome assembly GCF_014645835.1 of Streptomyces albiflavescens. Taxonomy (GTDB): domain Bacteria; phylum Actinomycetota; class Actinomycetes; order Streptomycetales; family Streptomycetaceae; genus Streptomyces; species Streptomyces albiflavescens. The sequence goes on along the minus strand of NZ_BMMM01000031.1, from coordinate 14,117 downwards.
ATGCGCGAGCTGGAGCTGCCGCTGCCGGGGGCGACACAGCCGTACGCCGGTTCCGCCGGGTTCCGTGAACTGACGGGTCCGAACGGGGAGTCGCTGCCCACCCGCGACCGGGCGAGCTGCTGCCTCTTCTACACCCTGCGCCCCGAGGACACCTGCGCCACCTGCCCACGCACCTGCGACGCGGATCGGGTGACCAAGTTGACGGCCGCCGCCGCCAGTTGAGGCACCCGCCGCAGTCAGCTGAGGCACCCTCAGGACGAGGCGCGGCCCCGGGTCCCGTAAGATCATCCGTGACCCGGACACCCGCGCGATGACAGGCGATTCACAACTTCCTCACTTGCCTCAGGAACTTTCCGTGGAACCATCCGTACGGGTAATCTTATTCGCACTTAACTCCCGTCCCTCGCGCGGAAGTTCGAGCAGAATGTCGCCCTGCGCATCCCCTTGCACTCCCTTGGCGGCCTCTTGCCCCGAAACCCCCTGAGGGCCAACGGGATTGGGCCACTATGGCGGGCGTTACGCCCTATCCCAATGCAAGGGACCCCAGATGAGACTGACCGACATATCGCTGAACTGGCTGCTTCCGGGCGCCGTTTTGCTCCTGGGACTGCTGGCGGCGGTGGCGGTGCTCGCGCGCGGCAAGCGGTCCGGGGAGAACGCGAGCAGCGACGACTCGTGGGAGCGCAGCGAGGAGCGCCGCAGGCGTAAGGAGGCCGTCTACGGCACGGCTTCCTACGTGCTGTTGTTCTGCTGTGCGGCGGTCGCCGCGGCGCTCTCCTTCCACGGCCTGGTCGGTTTCGGCCAGCAGAACCTCGGCCTCTCCGACGGCTGGGAGTACCTCGTCCCGTTCGGCCTGGACGGCGCGGCCATGTTCTGCTCCGTCCTCGCGGTCCGCGAGGCCAGCCACGGTGACGCGGCGCTCGGCTCCCGGATACTCGTATGGACGTTCGCAGGCGCCGCGGCCTGGTTCAACTGGGTGCACGCACCCCGGGGCATCGACCACGCGGGCGCCCCGCAGTTCTTCGCGGGCATGTCATTGTCGGCCGCCGTACTGTTCGACCGCGCGCTGAAGCAGACCCGCCGTGCCGCACTGCGTGAGCAGGGCCTGGTCCCGCGCCCGCTGCCGCAGATCCGCATCGTCCGCTGGCTGCGCGCGCCCCGTGAGACGTACGGCGCCTGGTCGCTGATGCTCCTGGAGAACGTCCGCTCACTGGACGAGGCCGTCGACGAGGTGCGCGAGGACCGGCGCCAGAAGGAGCAGAACCGACTGCGCCGCCGCAACGAGGAGCGGGTCGAGCGGGCGCACCTCAAGGCGCTCAGCCGCGGCCACCGGGGCCTGCCGGGCCGCGGCGGCGCTCGGCAGCAGCTGGAGACCACCGTGGAGCGAGCTCCCGCCCAGGCCACCGCGGAGCCTGCCATATCGCCGGAGCAGCTGCCCGTACGCTCGCGGCCCTCCCTTACGCCCGTCCGCAAGAGCACTGAGCCGATCACCGTCGACCTCACCGCCGAGGACGACACGATGGGCCTGCCGCGACTGGACTCCCTGGAGCGCAAGCTCAAGGACCTCGAGCAGCAGTTCGGCTGAGGTCGGGGCGCACACCCGATCCCGAGCCCGGACGGTCCGGCCACGCGGCGGCCGGACCCCGGACAGGACGACAACGGCGGCGCGGTGTCCTACACCGCGCCGCCGTCCAGTTCGAACCACACCGCCTTGCCCACGCCGTGGGACCGTACGCCCCACGCGTCCGCGAGGGACTGGACGAGAACGAGGCCTCTGCCGTGCGTACCGTCGTCGGCGTTCGGTACCCGCAGTCTGGGCCTGCGTCCCACGAAGTCCCTCACCTCCACACGGAGTCCATGAGGTCCGACGGTGGCCGTCAGGACCGCGTCGTGGTCGGTGTGGATGAGTGCGTTGGTGACGAGCTCGCTGGTCAGCAGCTCGGCTATCTCGGACCTCCCCGGCTTCCCCCAGTGCCGTAACAGTTCCCTCAGTGCCTTCCGGGCCTCCGGCACGGCCCGCAGGTCCGCCCTTCCCAGCCTGCGCCTGAGCTGCGCGTCACCCGGCTGGTCGGTCGCCTTGCCGGCCGCTTCCTCCACTGCCTTCGCGGAGGAGGCCCCGACGGCCATGGGACCACCCCCTCGTGCCTGCCTCTTCATGACCCCCGCCTGCACGCCGATGTCGGTTCCCTCCCGCTCGAACACCTTCACGGGGATCCATGCCCCGTCGGCAACGCGACAGTCATGTCGAATCGTCAACCACCCGCCGTGCGCCCGTGGATGCGCGGCATCTCGGCGGGGAAGTGACACTGTGGACAGAGCCGTCCGAGCGCCGAGGAGCCGCCGTGCACGACGACCGTTCGCTGGTGGAGGGGCGCCTGGAGCGCGCGCTGCGGCAGTTCCTGCGCCCCGCGCAGTACACGGATCGGGCACCGATGGTGCTGTCCGTGTGGCATGTGCCCGGTGAGCCGGTGCCCGTCGACCAGGCACTGCAGGCCGCGTACGAGCCGTTCATGCCCGGCGCGGTCTGGGGAAAGCCCTGGTCGACGAGTTGGTTCCGGATCGAGGGCCGGGTGCCCGAGGAGTGGGCGGGCCGCCCTGTGGAGGTGGTGATCGACCCCGGGTTCACGGGCGACGGACCCGGTTTCCAGGCGGAGGGGCTCCTGTACGACGCTGCCGGCGTCCTGCTCAAGGGGATTCATCCGCGCAACCGGCACTTCACGGTCGCCGCGCCGGCGCGGGGAGGCGAGGCGGTGCATCTGCTGCTGGAGGCCGCGGCCAACCCGGCGGTGCTGCACGGCTTCGAGCCGACGTCACTCGGGGACGTGCTGACCGCGGGCGATCGGCCCATCTACCGATTCGCGGCTGCCGATCTCGCCGTACTCGACGAGGACGTGTGGCAGCTGGTCCTCGACATCGAAGTGCTCTCGGAGCTGATGCACGAGCTGCCCACGGACCGGCCGCGGCGGCACGAGATCCTGCGCGCGCTCGAGGACATGCTGGACGCACTCGACCTGCACGACGTGTCCGGCACGGCCGCCGCCGCCCGGGCCGAGCTGACGGACGCGCTGTCCCGGCCCGCCTCGGCCAGCGCGCACCGGATCTCGGCGGCCGGGCACGCCCACATCGACTCGGCGTGGCTGTGGCCCTTGCGCGAGACGGTCCGCAAGGCCTCGCGCACCTTCGCCAACGTCACCGCGCTCGCCCAGGACTACCCGGAGCTGGTCTTCGCCTGTTCGCAGGCCCAGCAGTACGCCTGGGTCAAGGAGCACCAGCCGCGCATCTGGGAGCGCATCAAGAAGGCCGTGGAGGAAGGGAATTGGGTCCCGGTGGGCTCGATGTGGGTCGAGTCGGACGCCAACATGCCGGGCGGTGAGGCGCTGGCCCGCCAGATCATCCACGGCAAGCGCTTCTTCGCACAGGAGCTGGGTGTCGAGACCGAGGAGATCTGGCTGCCCGACTCCTTCGGCTACACGGCCGCCTTCCCCCAACTGGCGAAGCTCGCGGGCGTCCGCTGGTTCCTCACACAGAAGCTGAGCTGGAACCAGTCCAACAAGATGCCCCACCACACCTTCTGGTGGGAGGGCATCGACGGCACCCGCGTCTTCACCCACTTCCCGCCCGTGGACACGTACAACTCCCAGTTCCACGGCCGCGAACTCGCCCACGCCGAACGGAACTTCGCCGACAAGGGGCGGGCCACCCGCTCGCTCGTCCCGTTCGGCTGGGGCGACGGCGGGGGCGGCCCGACCCGCGAAATGCTGGAGAAGGCTCGGCGGTTGCGTTCCCTGGAGGGCTCGCCGCGCGTCGAGATCGAGAGGCCTTCGGCCTTCTTCGAGGCCGCCGAGGAGGAGTACGGGGCCCACGCGCCGGTGTGGTCCGGCGAGCTGTACCTGGAACTGCACCGGGCCACCTACACCACTCAGGCGAAGACGAAGCAGGGCAACCGCAGATCGGAACACGCCCTGCGCGAGGCCGAGTTGTGGTGCACTGCCGCAGCCGTACGCGATCCCTCGTACGCCTACCCCTACGACGCGTTCGACCGGCTCTGGAAGACGGTGCTGCTGCACCAGTTCCACGACATCCTGCCGGGGTCGTCGATCGCGTGGGTGCACCGCGAGGCACGGGAGACCTACGCACGGGTGCTCGCGGAGCTGGAGGAGATCACGGCGGAGGCGGTACGGGCGCTGGGGCCGGGCGCGCCCGCGGTGCTGAACGCCTCACCGTACGAGCGCACGGAGGTGGTCGGGGACGCACTGGTGACGGTGCCGGGGCTCGGGAGCGCGGCCGTGTCGACCGCCGTCGGGGAGGACGTCCGGGCCGAACAGAGCGGGGACATCATCCTGTTGGAGAACCAGTGGCTGCGGGTGACGGTCGACCGTGACGGGCTGCTCTCCTCCGTACGGGATCGCGTGGCCGACCGCGAAGTGCTCGGCGCCCCCGGCAACCTCCTCCAGCTGCACCCGGACCACCCCAACGCGTGGGACGCCTGGGACATCGACCGGCACTACCGGCGCAAGCACACGGACCTGACGGCCGCCGAGTCGGTGGAGCTCGTCGAGAGCGGGCCGCTGCGGGCGACGGTCCGCGTCGTCCGCGTCTTCGGCACGTCCCGCGTCACCCAGGAGATCCGGCTGACGGCCGCGAGCCGCCGCCTGGACATCGTGGCGGAGATCGACTGGCAGGAGTCGGAGAAGGTGCTCAAGGCCGCCTTCCCGCTCGATGTGCACGCCGAACGCTCCGCCGCCGAGATCCAGTTCGGCCATGTGCACCGTCCCACCCACACCAACACCGGCTGGGACGCCGCCCGTTTCGAGATCTGCGCGCACCGCTGGCTGCGGGTCGCGGAGGACGGATACGGCGTGGCGGTCCTCAACGACTCGACGTACGGCCATGACGTGACCCGCACACCGCATGAGAACGGGCTGGGCACGACCGTACGGCTGACGCTGCTGCGTGCCCCGCACAGCCCGGACCCGGAGACGGATCTGGGCACGCACCGGTTCACGTACGCGCTGTTGCCGGGCGCGGGTGTGGGGGACGCCGTCGCGGAGGGGCTCGCGCTGAACCTGCCGCTGCGGCCGGCCGCGGCGCCGTCGCTCGAACCACTGGTGAGCGTCGACAACCCGGCCGTCACCGTCGAGTCGGTCAAGCTCGCCGAGGACCGCGGCGGCGATGTGGTGGTCCGGCTGTACGAGTCCCGGGGCGGGCGCGCGCGGGCCACGCTGAGCACGGGCTTCCCGGTGGCCCGGGCCGACGTGACCGACCTGCTGGAACGGCCGCTGCACGAAGCCCCGTCGGAGTTCGAGCTGCGGCCGTTCCAGATCCTCACGCTGCGGCTGCGACCGGCGTAGGCCGCGACCGGTCCTCCCAGGGACACAGCGGCACTGTCCGCATCTGCATCGACGACCACGGCCGCCCTCCCCCAAGCTCTCGGCTTCGCTCGAACAGGGGGTGCCTTCATCGCACCAGCGGCATCACGGGCCTGCCTCATTACTGGTACGCCGGCCGCTGCTGGACGCCACTGGTACGCCAGCCGCTGCTGGACGCCCCTGACCGACTAGGGTCGCGGCACGTTCCGCAGGTTCGAGCGGGCCATCTGCACCATGCGGCCCACTCCCCCGTCCAGCACCATCTTCGACGCCGACAGCGCGAACCCCGTCACCATCTCCGCGCTGATCTTCGGCGGGATGGAGAGTGCGTTGGGGTCGGTGACGATGTCGACGAGTGCCGGGCCCTTGTGCTTGAAGGCGTCCTTGAGGGCGCCTTCAAGCTGCTTGGGCTTCTCGACCCGGACACCGTAGGCACCGCAGGCGCGGGCGACGGCCGCGAAGTCGGGGTTCTTGTTCGTGGTGCCGTACGAGGGCAGGCCGGCCACCAGCATCTCCAACTCGACCATGCTCAGGGAGGAGTTGTTGAAGAGCACGACCTTCACCGGCAGGTCGTACTGGACGAGGGTGAGGAAGTCGCCCATCAGCATGGAGAATCCGCCGTCGCCGGACATCGAGACGACCTGCCGGTTCCGGTCGGTGAACTGGGCGCCGATCGCCATCGGCAGGGCGTTCGCCATCGAGCCGTGCGAGAACGAACCGATGACGCGGCGGCTGCCGTTGGGCGAGATGTAGCGGGCCGCCCAGACATTGCACATCCCGGTGTCGACCGTGAACACCGCGTCCTCGGCGGCGAGTTCGTCGAGCACGGCGGCCACGTATTCGGGATGGATCGGGATGTGCTTCTCGACCTTCCTGGTGTACGCCTTGACGACGCCTTCGAGCGCGTCGGCGTGCTTCTTCAGCATCTTGTCGAGGAAGCGCCGGTTCTCCTTGGGCTTCACGCGCGGGGTGAGGCAGCGCAGGGTCTCCTTCACATCGCCCCAGACCGCCAGGTCCAGCTTCGAGCGGCGGCCCAAGTGCTCGGGACGCACGTCGACCTGGGCGATCTTGACGTCGTCGGGGAGGAAGGCGTTGTACGGGAAGTCGGTGCCGAGCAGGATCAGCAGATCGCACTCGTGGGTGGCCTCGTAGGCCGCGCCGTAGCCGAGGAGTCCGCTCATGCCGACGTCGAAGGGGTTGTCGTACTGGATCCACTCCTTGCCCCGCAGGGCGTGCCCGACCGGGGACTTGATCTTCCCGGCGAACTCCATGACCTCGGCGTGCGCGCCCGCCGTGCCACTGCCGCAGAAGAGCGTGACCCTGTCGGCCTCGTCGATCAGCGCCACGAGCTTGTCGATCTCGGTGTCGCCGGGTCGGACCGTGGGCCGGGCGGTGACGAGGGCGGTCTCCAGGGGCTTGTCCGGCGCGGGCTCGGCGGCGATGTCGCCGGGGAGGGAGACCACGCTGACGCCGGACTGGCCCACCGCGTGCTGGATCGCGGTCTGCAGCAGCCTCGGCATCTGCTTCGGGTTGGAGATCAGCTCGCTGTAGTGGCTGCACTCGCGGAAGAGCTGGTCGGGGTGGGTCTCCTGGAAGTAGCCGAGGCCGATCTCGCTGGAGGGGATCTGCGAGGCGAGGGCGAGGACCGGGGCCATGGAGCGGTGGGCGTCGTACAGGCCGTTGATGAGGTGGAGATTGCCGGGGCCGCAGGAGCCGGCGCAGGCGGTGAGCTTGCCGGTGATCTGCGCCTCCGCGCCCGCGGCGAAGGCGGCGGTCTCCTCGTGCCGGACGTGGATCCAGTCGATGGCCGAGTTGCGCCGAATGGCGTCGACGACAGGGTTGAGGCTGTCGCCGACGACCCCGTACAGCCGCTTGACGCCCGCGCGGGCGAGGATGTCGACGAACTGTTCGGCGACGTTCTGCTTGGCCATGCTTCACGCACCTCTTCGCGATCCTTGGATCCTTTGGATCCCTGGGGTCATTCGGGTCCCCGGGGCCTCTCGGTCCATCCCTTGGGTCCATGAATTCACAGAGCGTGCGGTTACGCCTCCCAAACGGCCGCGGCCGTGCGATCGTCGGCGTACCCCTTGACCCTCACCGAGGTGTCCGCGAGGAAAGCGGCGAGGCCGGGCGGTTCCGCCGCCGACCACCGCCGCGTCAAGTGCTCGGCCAGTTCGGGTTCGCCGCGCAGCGGCTCCGCCAGGCCGCCGGTGCACAGCAGGAGCGTGTCACCCGGGCGGGCGACGGAGGCGCGGAAACGGAAGGGGTCGCGCGGCGGTGCGGGGGCGGGTTCGTACGGGCTCGGGGGCGTGGTGATGCCCAGGTCCATGGTGAGCCGGTCGCCCTCGGGGGTCTCGTGGGGCAGCGATCCGAAACCGACCACGGCCTCGCCGGTGGCCTCCGAGACCCGCGGCTCGATGTCCTGCCATTCGCCGTCCCGTAACCGGAACAGGCCACCCTCGCCGACGCCGAAGAAGACGCGCGTACGGCACCCCGGGTCGGCCGGCAGCAGCAGGCAGCGCAGGCCGGCGGTGTACTCCTCCGGTTCGATGCCCTGCTCGGCCGCGCTCGCGCGCAGTTTGCCCAGGCTGCGGTCGGTGAGCCGGTGCAGCCCCGACTTGAGGTCGCCGCGCCGGGCGGCCCGGATGTCCTCGGTCAGCCGTGCGTGGCTGCGGCCCACGGCGCGCCCGATCCACTGGCACACCTCGGCCGCCGCCCGGTGCGCGCCCGGAGTGGCCCGCGCGCCGGTGGCCATCGCGACGAGCACCAGCGCCTGTTCCCCCGTCCCGAACCGGGCGGTGAGCAGCGAGTCCCTGCGCGGCTCACCCCGGTAGCGAGCGGAGTCCCCGCGTACGGACACGGCCCGCAGCGTGCTCGTCCCGTAGCGCGCCCCGTCCAGCACGGTGTCGGCGACCAGGTCGTCGAGGTCGTCCGGGTCGGCGGGCGGCAGCGCGGTGGGTTCGGCGTCGTAGGTGGGTGGGCCCGAACCCAGGTAGTCGACGGCGGGCGGCTGATGGGGGACGGAGAGGGCGGGTTCCCCGGGCGGGGCGTCCTCGGGGGCGGAGGTGGGCTGCGGGGGCCGGGCGTCGGACGGGCTGATCGGCAAGGTGTCGCCCGGCTGCACGGCAGGCGGTGACGTGGGGGCCGGTGGCACGTCCACGGGTGCCCTCGACGCGGGCACCGCGCCGCCGGGCGACTCGGTGGACGGACGGCTCCCGGGCTCCTGCGGGGGGAACCCGGGCGGTGGCGGCCCCGGCGGGAAGGTCGCGGGAGCCGGTGGTTCGGGGGGCGGGGGCTCCCAGGGGGCAGGTTGCCGGGTGAGGCCACTGCGCTGGATCGGCCCGGAGTCGGGACCCGGCCCGGGTGCGTCGCCGCGATCCCACCGGCCGGAGTCGGGACCCGGCCCGGGTGCGTCACCGCGCTCCCACCGGCCGGGGTCGGGACCCGGCCCGGGTACGTCACCGCGCTCCCACCGGCCGGGGTCGGGACCCGGCCCGGGTACGTCACCGCGCTCCCACCGGCCGGGGTCGGGACTCGGCCCGGGTACGTCACCGCGATCCCACCGGCCGGGGCCCGGCGTCGGCCCCTCACCGCGCGGCGTCGCTCCGGGCCAGGCCACGGAGGCGGACGCACCACCACGCTGCTTCGGTACGGCCGGGGGCTGCTCCGGCTCGGCGGGAGACGAATCCGGCACCGCGGGAGGCCTCTCCGGCCGGGACGGGACATCGGGTTCGGGCGCGTCCGGTCGCCGGGCGGACCCCAGTCCCATCGTCCCCGCGGCCGACGCGAACCGATCGTCCAGCGAATCAGCCGCCGCCGCGGGCCCCGTGTCCTCGGTGGAGTCGTCGTACAACTGCCCCCACCAGTCGTCCTCATGACCGGTGGGCTTCTCCCCCTGCTCGCTCATGCCCCTAATTGTCCACTGCGGGAGCCGGATGAAAACGGGGCATCCGGAAAAACCGGCCAGTGGGTTGGATGCCGCACGGTGATACGAAACCGCCGGGCGGTCCCACCCCCCACGGGAGAACCGCCCGGCGGCACCTGACCGACCGGGGCCCAGCGCACGTCGTAGGCCCGGGTCACGGTCTGCACGACGGAGTTGCCGATCGTCTCGTCGCCGCGCTTCAGGACCATGTTGCCGATGTCCCCGAAACTTCCCTGGACGCCCTGGTGTTGGGCATCGCCCCGGAACCCGGGCGCCACACCGATCGGATTGCCCTGCCGCTCGGCGGCGAGTGCCTCCTCGCCCGAGGAGTCCCACCCCCCGAGGTCGTTCACCCGCGTCCGCGCAGGCCGAACAGGCTCAAGCAGGGCATTGCGGGCGGTGGTTGGTGCTGCGGTGGCGCGAGCTTGGCAGAGTGGCGGGTGGTGCGGGGATGATGTGCCGAGGCGGGTTTGCGCTGTGGCTGTTTCCCGCCACGGACACCCGCCGACCGGCCGGAACGGATCCTTGGGGAGGGACATCGCCGCATGCTGGGAGCGATAGGTCTGGACGAGACGCACGAGTCGGCGTACCGGGCGCTGGTGTCCGTGGGCGCCGCCGATGTGCCCGATCTCGCGCGGCGGCTCACGCTCGGCGAGTACGACACCGAGCGCGCCCTGCGCCGGCTGGAGCGGCACGGTCTCGCCGCCCAGTCGTCGGCCCGGCCCGGACGCTGGGTCGCGGCGCCGCCCGGGGTCGCTCTCGGCGCGCTGCTCACCCAGCAGCGGCACGAGCTGGAGAAGGCGGAGCTGGCGGCCGCGCTGCTCGCGGAGGAGTACCGGGCCTCGGCCGCCGAACCGGCGGTGCACGACCTGGTCGAGGTGGTGATCGGCGCGGCGGCGGTCGCACAGCGGTTCCTGCAGCTCCAGCTCGGCGCCGCCGAGGAGGTGTGCGCGCTGGTCACCGGGAATCCGGTCGTGGTCTCCGGGATGGACAACGACGCGGAGGAACAGGCCGCGGGCCGGGGCGTCGGCTATCGCGTGGTGCTCGAACGGGCCGTCCTCGACCAGCCCACCGGCATCACCGAGCTGTCCGCCGCGCTCGGCCGCGACGAGCAGGTGCGGGTCGTGGACAAGGTGCCGACCAAGCTGGTGATCGCCGACCGGACGCTCGCGATGGTCCCGCTCACCTCGCACACCGCGGAGCCCGCGGCGCTCGTGGTGCACGCGAGCGGGCTTCTTGAGCTGTTGTCGGGGCTCTTCGAGTCGGTGTGGCGGGACGCGCTGCCGCTGCGGCTCGGCAGCAGGGGCGTGAGCGAGGAGGAGCCGGACGGCCCCGACAGCACCGACCTGGAAATCCTGTCTCTGCTGCTGGCCGGGCTGACCGACGCGAGCGTCGCCAAACAGCTCGATCTGGGCCTGCGGACCGTGCAGCGCCGGGTGAAGCGGCTCATGGAGCTGACGGGCGTGACGACACGCCTCCAGCTGGGCTGGCACGCGTACGAGCGGGGCTGGGTGGCGCGGGACTGACATCAGCGTGAGGACCGCCGCCGGCGGGGCCGGTCGGCACGGGATGGACACCGGCGCGGCCGACAGTCGCGGCATCAGCACCAGCACCGGCACCGGCACCGGCACCGGCACGGCCGACGGACGCGGTACTCGCACTCGCACGGACACGGCCGGTTGGCGCGGCACAGGCACCGACGCGGCCGGATGGCGCGGTACTGACCTGCGGTCCCACGCCGGCTCAGTCACCCTGGGCAGATGGGAGTGTGGGAACTCCTGCTGGTCGGCGTGGTGATCCTGCTCGGCCTTGCCGGAGTACTGGTGCCCGGTGTACCGGGATCGTGGCTCGTCTGGGCCGCGGTCCTGTGGTGGGCGTTGAGCGACCCGCGGGCGCTCTCCTGGGCCGTGCTCGTGAGCGCGACCGTGGTCCTGCTGCTGGCCCAGGCGATCCGCTGGGTGCTGCCACCACGGCGGCTGCGCGCGAGCGGGGCCACCAGCCGGATGGCGGCCTACGCCGGGACAGGGGCGCTGCTCGGCTTCTTCCTGCTGCCGGTGATCGGCGCGGTACCCGGCTTCATCGGCGGGATCTACCTCTCGGAGCGGCTGCGGCTGGGCGGGCACGGGCAGGCGCGGTCGGCGGTGCGGACCGCGATGCGATCGGGCGGGTGGAGTGTGCTGACGGAGCTGTTCGCCTGCCTGCTGATCATGGGGGCGTGGCTGGCGGCGGCGATCTGGGGCTGAGGCCTGACGTCCGCGCACACGGCCACAGTTCAGGTACACACCTACACATCGGATCTCTCCCCAGGCATTGACGGCTCATCGCACCATCTCTACGTTTCGGTCTGAGATAGCTCCGATGAATCACCGTGCGTACGTTGCCGAATGAGCCGTCACGACTGAGCCGCCAGGAGACGCGATGCCCAGCCCGTCCAGACGTACCGTGCTCGCCACCGGATCCGCCCTCGGCGGGACGCTCCTCGCCGGGGGCCTGCCGGCGCAGGCGAGGGCAGCAGCCCCCGAACACGCCGCCGACCCCTGGCGCACCGTCCTCGACGACGCCGACCTCGTCTGGCAGCGGATGCCGAAGACCTGGTACGAGGGGCCGTATCTCGGCAACGGCTTCCTCGGCTCCGGGATCTACGCCGAGCCGGGCGCGCAGGCCGATTCCTTCTCGGCCGTGCGCTTCAATGTGCAGCACTCCGAGGTGCAGGACCACCGCCCGGAGTTCGGCTCCCTCTTCGGGCTCGCCCGGCTGCCCATCGGCAACTTCACGCTGGAGCCGGTCGGCACCATCACGGGCCTGGACTGGCGACTCGGGCTGCGCGACGCCGAGCTGACCGGCACGCTCACCACGGACCGGGGCACGCTGACGCTCCGCGCGCTGGTGCACAACTCCCGCTCGGTCCTCGCCGTCGAGGTGACACCGAGCGAGGGCGAGCGCGACTTCCGGTGGGTGTTCCATCCGGCGGACGCGATCAGCCCGCGCGCCGCCTTCAAACCGCTGCCGGACGGCTACCAGGGCAACCCGCCCGCCGAGGTCGCCGAGCACGACGGCGCCTGGGCCGCCGTACAGCCCCTGCTGTCGGGCGGACAGCACGCGACGGCATGGCGGGAGCGCACTCGGGGCATGACGCGGACGCTGTACGTCCATGTCGCGCACTCGTACCCGAAGTCCACGGCACTGGACCGGGCGCTCGCCGCCGTGCGCGGGGCTTCGGCGTTGCCGTACGACCGGCTGGCGCAAGCACATCGCGCCTGGTGGAACGCCTACTACCGCAAGAGCTTCCTCTCCCTCCCCGACGCGCGCATCCAGCGCTTCTACTGGATCCAGCTGTACAAGACGGCGTCCGCCGCCCGCCGGGACGCGCCCGTGATGGCCACCAGTGGGCCCTGGCTGGAGTCCACGCCCTGGCCCAACACCTGGTGGAACCTGAACGTGCAGTTGGAATACTGGCTGATCCACGGCTCGAACCATCTCGAACTCGACGCCGTGACAAGGGCGTTGAGCGAGTTCCGGGACAACCTGTCCAAGGAGGTCGCGGAACGGTACCGCGGTGACTCGCTCGGCATCCCGCGCACCACGGACCCCCACCTCGTCAACGGCGCGGCGGGCACCCTCACCGGCTACGGCGTCGGCATCCCCGGCCAGGATCCGCCCACTCCCGAGGTCGGCAACCTCACCTGGGCCCTGCACAACGTCTGGCTCAGCTACCGCCACACCATGGACGAGTCGATTCTCCGCGATGTCCTGTTCCCTCTGCTGCGGAAGGCGATCAACTACTATCTGCACTTCCTGGAGCCGGGCGCGGACGGCAAGCTGCACCTCCCGGCCACCTTCTCCCCCGAGTACGGCGGCAACACACGCGACTGCAACTACGACCTGATGCTGCTGACCTGGGGCTGCCGGACCCTGCTGGAGTCGGCCGAACTCCTCGGCATCGACGACGAGTTGGCGCCGCGCTGGCGTGAGGTGCTGGCCAAGCGGGTGGCGTACCCCACCGACGCCAACGGGTTCATGATCGGCGCGGACATCCCCTTCGCGAAGTCGCACCGCCACTACTCGCATCTGCTCGCGGTGTACCCGCTGTACGAGCTGACCGGCCGCACACCCGACGAACGCGCCCTGATCGAGAAGTCGCTGGCGCACTGGGTCGGCTTCGAGGGCGCGCTCCAGGGCTACACCTTCACCGGCGCTGCCTCGATGTCCGCCCTGCTCGGCAAGGGCGAGGACGCGCTCAGGTACCTGGGTGAGCTGATGACCCGCTTCATCCAGGCCAACACCATGTACAAGGAGTCGGGCCCGGTCATCGAGACCCCCCTCTCGGCCGCCCAGTCCCTGCACGACATGGTCTGCCAGTCGTGGGGCGGCGTCGTCCGCGTCTTCCCCGCACTGCCCGCCGCCTGGTCGGACCTGACGGTCCACGACTTCCGCACGCAGGGCGCCTTCCTGCTCTCGGCGGTGCGCGAGGGCGGGGCGACCCGCTGGGTCCGGCTGGTCAGCGAGGCGGGTGCCCCCTGCGTCGTACGGCATGGCATCTCGGGTCCTGTCGAGGTGCGGGACGCACACGGGCGAGCCCTGCGGTACTCCGACGCGGGCGACGGCGCGATCCGCATCGCCCTGCGGAAGGGCGAGTCGGCACTGATCACGGCGAAGGACGACCGGCCGGACCTGACGATCGCGCCGGTCGAGCCGAACGAAGCGGCACCCCAGTGGGGACTGCCTGTTTGACGACTGGCCTAGGTCCTGTCGTCACATCCCGTCGTCCGCCCGGAGGGCGGGCCCTGCGGCGTCAGGTGCGTGCTCTCGGCGTGCCGGGCACA
>NZ_BMMM01000030.1 GCF_014645835.1 Streptomyces albiflavescens | reverse complement strand
AGAGGGAGTCGACGTCCGGGATGTCCCGCAGCTGCTTGCGGGTGATGTCACCGGTCGGCGCCTCCACCTTGATCACATCGGCGCCGAGCCAGGCGAGGATCTGCGTCGCCGACGGGCCGGACTGCACATGTGTCATATCGAGGACGCGCACGCCCTCAAGAGCCTTCGTCATGATCGCCACCTCACGTATACGTAGCCGCCGTGACCTGAATCCATACTGTAGATTGCATACCGTATGGAGTTGCTCTCATGGTTGCGGCAGATGCAGAGGATGTCCAGGGGGCGCCCGGAAGATTTCGCCTCCGCGCTCACTCAGCCCTTCGGTCGCGTCGCTGCTCGGGGCGGGCGGGCGCGATGATGGTCGCGGCGGCTCCCGGGGGCGCGGGGCTTTCCTCGCCCAGGACCTGGCAGCGCGCCAGCCCGTGGCGCGACCACAGAGCCGCCGTCCACGCGCACAGCAGCGCGTCGACGAGGTCCTCGCGGTGTTTGTAGTCTCCGGATGCCAGAGGCGTGGGCTCGTCCATGAGCCGGCCCGACACCGCGTGGGAGGCGAGCACGAGGGGCGGATCGGCTGTGGCCAGGCCCGCCATGCGCGCGATCAGCCGGTCGCACTCCCCCGCGCGCACCGCTCGCCACTGGGCCTGCGGCACGCGCGCGGGCCGGCGTTTGTACGGGGGGCGCTCCCGGTCGTAGCCCAACTCGGCCGCTCCGACCAGGGTCGTGTACGGGTAGCACTCGGACAGGACCAGCCCGCCCGTCGGTGGGCCGGCCCTGCCGTCGTCGTACACCCAGCCCATGGCCCGCAGGCGTTCACGCAGGAGCACCCCCGCCAGACGGGGCGACCTCTGGTTGGTGCTGTTCGCACTCACCTTCCAGCGTCCGTACCGTCGGCCGACCTCCCGCTCGCACGGCCGCTGGCCGGTCGGGTTGTCGACGACCAAAGACGCGTCGACGAAGCACAGGGAAGCTCCGTCCACGGCCACCGCATCGAGCCAGGACATCGTCTCCTCGAGCCCACGGGTCCAGCCGCAGTCGAGCACTTCACCCGATCTGTCAATGACGGCGACGCCCGTCTCATTGGGTTTGGTTCGGGGTCCACCCGGCGCCCATGCGAGGTCGATACCGATGAACCGCTCTATGGCCATACGTCGGTAGTACCAGAGAAGCGGGCGGCGGCGACGGGGCCGACGGTTCCCGCACCGCGCGTGGGACGGCACTCACGCGGCTCGGTTGCGGGACGGCACTCACGCGGCTCGGTTGCGGGAGCGTCGCCGCCCCCCGGGGTCCAGGACATCACTCGGACGTCTGGCGCGGCCCGGCCCGAGTCGTACCGGGGTACTACCAGCTTCCGATCATTGACCCCCCGGGTACGACGAATCGCGGCCCGCGGGCTCTTAGCGTTCCCTGTGAGAAAGCCCGGAGCGGGCGGCACGTGAACGCGAGGGAACAACGATGATCGAGGCACATCAGCTGACGAAGCGGTACGGCGAGAAGACGGCGGTCGATCAGCTGGACTTCGTCGTCAAGCCCGGCACCGTCACCGGCTTCCTGGGCCCGAACGGCGCGGGCAAGTCCACCACCATGCGGATGATCGTCGGTCTGGACGCACCGTCCAGCGGCAGTGTGTCCGTCAACGGCAGACGCTACGCCCAGCACAGCGCGCCGCTGCAGGAGGTCGGCGCACTGCTGGAGGCCAAGTCGATCCACCCAGGCCGGTCGGCGTTCGACCACCTGATGGCGCAGGCCCACACCCACGGCATTCCGCGCCGCCGGGTGGACGAGGTCATCGAGCTGACCGGGCTGCGCTCCGTGGCCAAGAAGCGCGCGGGCGCGTTCTCCCTGGGCATGGGCCAGCGGCTGGGCATCGCGGCGGCGCTCCTGGGCGACCCGGCCACCATCATGCTCGACGAGCCGGTCAACGGTCTGGACCCCGAGGGCGTGCTGTGGATCCGCAACCTGCTGACCGGGCTCGCGGCGGACGGCCGCACCGTCTTCGTCTCCTCGCATCTCATGAGTGAGATGGCGCTGGTCGCCGACCACCTGATCATCGTCGGACGCGGCCGCCTGCTCGCCGACACCACCGTGCAGGACCTGGTCCGCAAGGCCGGCGGAGACACCGTGACCGTGGCGTCCGACCAGTCCGCCCGGCTGCGCGAGGTGCTGGCCGGCCCCGGCGTCGAGATCACCGGCGAGATCGGCTCCGAGGAGCTGCACGTGACCGGCCTGTCCGCGCGTGCCATCGGCCTCAAGGCCGCCGAGCACGGCATCCCGCTGTTCGAGCTCAGCTCCAGGACCGTCTCTCTGGAGCAGGCGTTCATGGACCTGACCCGGGACGCCGTCGAGTACCACGCCACTACCACCGTCGAGGCCCCCGGGAGGGCCGCATGAGCACCATCACCGTGACCGACAGCTCCGCGCCCGCGCCGGTGCGGACGGAGCGTCCGCAGTACAAGGTCACCGGGCGGCGCGTCCTGCGCTCCGAATGGGCCAAGCTGTGGTCCCTTCGCTCCACCTGGATCACCCTGGGTCTGGGCCTGCTGTTCCTGATCGCGTTCGGCGTGATCGCCGCCGCGCACTACAAGTCCGAGCTCAACTCCGGTCGTCCGCTGCGCCCGGACGAGGTCGGCGCCACCACGCTCAGCCTCTCCCTGTTCGGGACGAACTTCGCCCAATTGGCCCTCGGTGTCCTGGGCGTGCTGGTCACCGCCGGCGAGTACTCCACCGGCATGATCCGCTCCACGCTGGCCGCGGTCCCGCGCCGACTGCCGGTGCTGTGGTCCAAGGCGGCCGTGTTCGGCCTGGTCGCCCTGGCCGTCGCCACCCTCGGTGTCTTCATCGCCTTCCCGATCGCCGGCGGCATCCTCTCCGGCACGCGCGCGCACCTCACGCTCTCCGACTCCGGTGTCGTACGAGGCCTGCTGGGCGCCGGTCTCTACCTCGGCCTGGTCGGCGTGATCGGCACCGCTCTGGGCGCGCTGCTCCGCTCGGTCGCCGGCGGCATCGCGGTGCTGGTCGCCACGCTGATGCTGGTCCCGGGCCTGATCTCGCTGCTGCCCACCTCGTGGCAGGACAACATCAGCCCGTACCTGCCCAGCAATGCGGGCGAGTCGATGTTCGCGCTGACCCATGACTCGACGGCCCTGTCGCCCGCCGCCGGGCTCCTGGTCTTCCTCGGCTGGACGGCGCTCGCGCTGGCGGGCGCGGCCTACCGACTCGTACGTACGGATGCCTGAGACCACCCCTCCTCGGGGCCGGCGCTGTACCCGACCGAGTCACCGGGTCGGGTACAGCGCCGGTCGGCCGCTCCGCTGCCCCGCATGCGGACGGACCCACAGCGGACGGACCCACAATGGACAGGTGACCCCCCTTAGCCCGGATCAGTGACACCCATGAGCATCGACGACACCGCCCGTCCGGAGGCGCCCCCGGAACCGCCCTTCCCGGAAGCGGACCTCCCGTGGAATCACCCCCTGGCCCGTGGGCTGACCCGCCTCGGCCGATGGCTCAAGCAGGGCGACCGGAACCGCCCGTGGATCCTGGACGCGGCTGTGATCGCTGTCGTGGTGCTGATGTTCTGCGTGCCGGACCTGGTGCACGACGACGACGGCCGACGGCATGCCTTCGGCGCCAATGTCACTCATCTGCCCTGGCCGGAGACGCTCGCGCTGCAGGCTGGACTCGTCCTCCCCCTGCTATGGCGGCGCAAGAGGCCGTCACTCGCCTTCGCCGTGATCGCCGCGGTGTTCTTCGTCCAGCTGGGCCTGGGCGTCTGGCTGCGCGCCGACGTCGCCCTGTTGATCGCCCTCTACAGCCTGGTGCTGCATGGAGAGCTCCGGCGACTGCCCGTGGCCTGCGCCGTCACGGCCGCCGCCCTGGGCCTGCTCACGCTGCGGCTGCCGCCCGAAGTGTCGGTCCTGGACGCCCTGTTCTTCCTGTTCAGCACCATCACCGCGGCGGTCGCGCTCGGTCTGGCCGTACGGATCCGACGCGCCCAGCTCGCCGTGCTGCGTGACCGCGCGACCCGCCTGGAGATCGAACGCGACCAGCGCAGCAAGCTGGCCGCCGCCGCCGAACGCACCCGGGTGGCCCGCGAGATGCACGACATCGTCGGCCACAACCTGTCCGTCATCATCACGCTCGCCGACGGTGGCGCGTACGCGATCGATCGCGCCCCGGACCGCGGCAAGCAGGCACTGGTCCTCATCGGCGACACCGGACGCCAGGCGCTGGGTGAACTGCGCCGCATGCTCGGCGTCCTGCGCGAGCAGACCCAGACTCCCGCCGCCCCCGAACTCAGCCCGCAGCCCGGCATCGCGGACATCGACGCCCTGTGCACCCGGATCCGCGCCGCCGGTCCACAGGTGCGCTACCGCACCGGCGGCGAGCTGGACACCTTGGACCGCGGTGTCCAGCTGACCGTCTACCGCATAGTCCAGGAAGCCCTCACCAACGCCCTCAAGCATGCCGGCCACGAGACGCGCGTCGACCTGGCGGTGAACGTCGAGGACACGCGGCTGCACATCGACGTCCACGACACCGGCCGGGCCGACGCGACCGTCCGGCCCGGACCGCCCCACGACGAAGGACACGGACTCGCCGGCATGAGAGAACGCGCAGCCCTCTACAACGGGACCGTCACCGCGGGGCCGGCCCCCGGCGGCGGCTGGACGGTGCGGACGACCCTCGACCTCACCCCGCCCGCCGACCTGGGCGGTGTCGCGTGACCACCGTGCTCATCGTGGACGACCAGCCACTGCAACGCCTCGGCTTCCGCATGCTCCTGGAGAGCACTCCCGACACCGAGGTCGTCGGCGAGGCGGCCCACGGCAGCGATGGCGTCCGCAAGGCCGCCGAACTCCGCCCGGACGTCATCCTCATGGACGTACGGATGCCCAGCATGGACGGCATCGAGGCCACCCGCCGCATCGTCGCCTCCGGTGACCGCTCCCGCGTCCTCATCCTGACCACCTTCGACCTGGACGAGTACGCCCACGCGGCCCTCCGCGCAGGCGCCAGCGGTTTCCTCCTCAAGGACGCCCACCCGGAGGAACTCCTGGCCGGCATCCGCGCCGTCGCGGCCGGCGACGCCGTCATCGCCCCCACCCTGACCCGCCGTCTCCTGGACGCCTACGCCCGCCACCTCCCCCACGAGACGTCGAGCCGCAAGGCCGCCGACGACCCCAGGGTGCAGGCCCTGACCGAACGCGAGTACGAGATCCTGGTCGCCATCGGCCGGGGCTGGAGCAACCGCGAAATCGCCGAGCGCCTGGTCGTCGCGGAATCCACGGTGAAGACCCATGTGGGCCGGGTGCTGGCGAAGGTGGGAGCGCGCGATCGGATCCAGGCGGTCATCCTGGCGTACGACCTTGGGCTCGCTCGGCCCAACGCTCCTGAGTAGCGCGGCTCCATCCGCAACCGGCCGCTGCTCAGGCTGATGTCAGCCCCCCTTGCGCCGGGCACCTGGGCAGGTCTCCGTGTGGCAGGTCCGCACGCCAGGTGCGACGGATTTCGGCTCCGGGCTCGACGAGTCTCCGGAAGCGTGGACCTCGGCGGAGACACCGTCGGCGCCTGATCCTGGTCGTCGTCGAGAAGTACCAGACCGGCTTCGACCAGCCGCTGCTCACGACGATGTACGTCAACAAGACCCTGACCGGCATCGCGGCCGTGCAGGCGCTCTCCCGCTTCAACCGCACCGCCGAGCGTAACGACCTTGGGATTTATTAGCGGCGGGGAGGGGCTGCTGCTTGAGGGGGCGTGCCAGGTTGCTCCTGGACCCCCAAGGTCGGGTGTCAGTGGCTCGTGCAAGGGTGCCTCCCATGGAGTCTTCAGGAGTGGTTGAGGCATTGTGGGATCGGATCCAGGCGCGCGATTGGTCAGCTGTCGCCGGTTTGGTCGCAGAGGACGTCGTGGTGGAGTGGCCGATCAGCGCGGAGCGCATCGTTGGTAACAAGAACTTCGTCGCGGTGAACAGCGAATACCCGGGAGGTTGGTCGATTCGGGTGCTGCGGATTGTGGCTGACGGCAACGAGGTGGTCTCCGAGGTCGAGGTGCCGCATGACGAGTTCGGCGTGTTCCGCGCAGCCTCATTTTGGACCGTCGAGCAGGGACAGATCGTGCGCGGCCGGGAGTACTGGACAAGCGTTGGGGCTGATCCGCGCCCGGAGTGGCGGGCGGCTCTGGTTGAACCCATGTGAGGTGGCTCTGCCGCTCGCATCGACGGTCCGGCTGATTCGGCCGTGACATGAGAAGGGCCGTGCGGGTTGGGCTGGTTGTGACGCTGACCTGGGCCCGCACGGCCCGCTCCCATCCTGCCCTGTCCGGTGTTTCCCGCGCACACTTCGGCGAGTTGTTCGCCGAACTCGCCGCCCCGTGGGAAGCAGCGCGACAGTCTGCGCTTCGCGAAGCCAGGGGCGGTGAACGCCGTAGGGCGCCCGGCGCCGGGCGCAAGCCGAAGCTGGTCCTCTGCGACCGGCCGCTTCTCACCCTGGTGCACCTGCGCCATCAGCTGCCGCACGAGGTTCTCGCCGAGCTGTACGACGTCGACCGCTCGACCGTTTCGACGGCGATCCGGCAGGTCCGCTCGTTGCTTGCGGCCCGTGGTTTCGCGGTGCCCGACCGACCCGGAATGCGTCTGCGGACACTGGAGGACCTCTTCGCTTACGCTGAGGCCGAAGGGGTCGAGCCTCGACTCGACGGCGCCGAGACCCAGGTCAGACGCCCACAGGCGGGCCGTCCCGGGCGCCGAGCCTTCATCTCGGGCAAACGTCGACAGAACACGATAAAGACCACCACGTTCAGCGACGGGCAGGGCCGAATGCTGCTGTCCGGGGTCGTGCGGCCCGGCCGGATGCACGACCAGACCGCCGTACGCACCGAGGGCATCGCCGAACAGTTCCGGCTCCACCCATCGGTGAAGTCTCAGGTCGACGCCGGGTATGCCGGGCCGGCCAAGGAGTTCCCCGACCAGGTCACCGCCCCGCCGAAGAAGCCGAAGGGCGAGGCGAGCGACGGTGACAAACGGGCCTGGAACGAAGCGCGGCGGCGCCAGTCCTCGGCCCGGATCTGTGTCGAGCACACCAACGCCGAGCTGCGGCAGTGGACACCTTTGCGACGCTTTACCGGACGCCGTGACACCTACGCCGAGACACATCTGGCGATCGCCAGCCTCGTCTCCGACCGGTCCGCACGGCGCCCCACCCAACGCCGGGCAAGCACCGAACTCGTCCTCGTCCGCAACAGCGCCTGCTGATCACACACCAGCCGAACCTTCAGGCCAACACGTCCCGACCTCACCGGACGCCATCCTGTACGTGAACCGGACCGGGATCCCCTGGTGTTACCTCTGCTCGTCCACCCGCAACGGCTCGCGGCGTGGTAGGTTATAGGTCGACCACTAACAGAGGAGTGAAGATGACAGCCAAGGAAGACGACGCCGCCCGCCGCGCCGCTGCCCAGCACGCCCTGGCCGAGCACCTGCGCCTTACCGCCGCAGGACGCGTCGAGGAATGGGTGGAGCTGTTCGCACCGGACGCGGTGCTCGAGTTCCCGTACGCGCCGGCCGGCGTGCCTCAGCGGGTAACGGGGCGAGACGCACTGGTCGCGCACATGAGCAACTTTCCCGAGACCTTCGACGTCGAGTTCGTCGACCTGGTCTTCCACGACACCGTCGACCCGAGTGTCGTGATCGCCGAATTCCGCTCGAAGGGCACTGCGCTACCGACCGGCAAGCCGTACGAGCAGACCTGCATCTCCGTCGTCCGGACCGATGACGACGCGCGCATCACCCACTACCTGGACTACTGGAACCCGCTGGTGGCGATCGAGGCACTCACACCCGACGACGTGCCGTCCGACCCCGACCTCAGCGTGACTTTTGGAAGCTGAAAGGAGCCGTGTTTAACTGACGCCCATGCCCGCCCCCGGCACCAGCACGAAGAGCGACGAACGACGTCGGACCATCATGGCCGCCGCGGTCGACTGCTTCGCGCAAAAAGGTTTCTACGGTACGACGACACACGAGATCGCAGACTGGGTCGGCATCTCTCAGCCGTATCTCTACCGCCTGTACCCGAACAAGGAAGCACTGTTCGCGGCGGCGGTCGACCACGTGTCCGTCGTCATGACCGAAACGCTGGTCGCTCACTCACCGGCCTCGGGTGGGGCCGGGCCGGCGCCCGAGGCGGCGCTGGACGCGGCGCGCGGCGCCTACGCCGCGCTCGTCGCGGACCGGAACATCCTGCGTTTCCTCATGCACGCGAACTGTGCCGCCGGCGAGCCGCTGGTGGCACAGGCCGTGCGCCGGTGCTACGCCAAGCAGGTCGACACCGTCCGGCAGCTGCTGGGCGACGACGACGCCGTACGGCGCTGGTTCGGCGCCGGCATGCTCGACAACGTGGCCGCCGTGCTGGGCCTGGCCGACATCGATGAGCCGTGGGCGCACGTCCTCACCGCTCGATGACCCGACACCGGCAGTTCGGCGACGACGGCCCCGAGCCTTCCTCGTAGGCCAGCTCGACCAGCCGGTTCAGGACCCGCTCGGCGATCACGAGCTCCTCCCGCTCGGCCTGGACCTCCTGCAGCTGCTAGGCCAACTCCGCAGCGAGCCTGTCCAGTTCACTCCGGCGAGCCGAGATCCGCTCCAGCTCCCGCATCCCCACGCCCTCCCCCGCTCTCCCGGCGGTACCTGCCCGGTGACGGATCGTAGAAGCGGTACCGCGGCAAGCGCAGCAGAACCTGAGGACGCCCCCCGTAAGACGATCTTCGCCGTGGACACTGGCCGACGACCAGCGCGAGTAGCTCTCCCGGCCCTCACACCAGACCCGTGACCAGCAACTTCACGATGCACACCACTCACTGGTGCGCGAACCTCCTCGACTCGCACATCAAGCGGTGCGAGGCATGCATCGGCAGCTTCACGTACGAGTACCAGGGCATCGTCGTCAAGGACGGAAAGCCCACCGGTGAAATCCTGAACGCCTCATGGGCGGTCGGCCAGGAGGTGAAACTGGCGGGGAACTCGGCGACGTTCACGCAGCAGCTCGTCCTCGTGCCGGTGGAGGTCGACGCGAAGTTCGGTTCGGTGACACTCAACGTGGAGTTCGACTGCCTCCTGGCTGACCGGTGCTCCAACGGTCCGCAGTCGTGGAACGGGGCACTGGAGTGGACGGGGGCGGATCCCTTCTCACACTCCGCGGTCGGGAAGATCGACCACACCTGGAACGCGGCGAACAACGCGGACAAGCTGGATCTGTCCACGAAGATCACCGCCCACTCGCCGGTGGCCAACCCGGCCGCGACGCGGTGGCAGGCCGATGGTGCACAGATCCGATGCGACAAGATCTCCTCCGCCACGCCGGGTTGCACCTTCTACAAATACATCCCGACGTGGGTGATGAACTTCGCCAAGACGCCGCCGGCCGTCGCGCACGCATGGCTGATCCAGGCCAAGCTGCCCAACCACCCCGGCAGCAAGGCAGCCAACAAGCCGCTGTTCTTTCTTCCTGCCGAGGATAAGAACGCGCACAACCGTGACCCGGACGACAACCGCAAGGTGATCTGCCCTGACGGGTGGGCCGCCACCTATGGCAACCCGGACGCCACCACCGTTCCCGAGATCAGTTCGACCGACAAGGCGTCATGTGACGAGTTCGCCTACGCCTCCACCTACAACTCCGGCGGCATGCCCTCCCGCATAGGCGGCATGAACGAGGTCGACACCGGCAACGACTGCGTGCAGACCTATGCCACCCGGGTCAAGCAGGGTGAATGGCATCTGTACGACGACATCCGTGTGCCTGCTCCGACATGGGCGGAGGTGTGTGGCCGCTCGGCCATGTCGGGATGGATCAACTCCACCTCGATGGGGGAGCGTTCAGCGGGGGCTTCTCCGGCAAGTACCGGTTGCTCGATCAGGACCCGTACTGGGTGAACTTCCCCCAGTTCACGCACTGCGATGCGTCCAAGGCGACCGTGGCCTGCACGGTTCCCATGCCGTGACAGTCTTCTGACCGCTGGTGGGGCACAGCACTGGTTCTCGCTCTGCCCCACCGGCACCACGTTGTGCACGGAAGGAGTGAACCTCAATGCCTGAAAATCTCGCATGGATCGCCGATGCCTGGCGCGGCGCGAGCCCGAGCGCCACCGACCTGTACATCACCTGCGCCCGCGGCCTCAGCCCTCGGCAGCTGGCCGAACGCATGGCCGACCATGAGCCCGTCGAGGTTGGGCCCGCCCTCACCATCCAGGAAGCCCACCGCATGGTCGACCTCACGCAGATCTACTGCGTCGGCCGCATCGGCCAAAGCGGCGGCTGGTCGTTCATCGTGGAGTGTGTGGGCAGTGGAGGCTGGGCCCTGGACCCGGCAGCATCCCGCGGCGCCGAGGTCCTGATCTTCGACCCACGGCCGGACGATCCGCCCTCCTTCTTCAGGTACCTCGCCGACGGTGAGCTGCAGCTGCACTTCGAGTTGGGCTTCGGCTACGACCCCGTCGGAGCCCAGCCCGACCTCCTGCGCCCGGCGCTGGAAGCGGCTGGAGTCATCCCGCCGGAGGACTCCATCGATGACCTGCTCGGCGAGGACGAGGAGCTGTCGCCTGCCGAAGAGAAGCGCCGGGTGTTGAAAGTCGTCGGTGAACACTTCGGGCTGTCACTCCCGCAGCAGGTGATCGAAAGCGGACAGCTTCCTGCCGTGGTCACCCGCACTTCACCTCCGTCCTCCTGGTAACCACGAGCGTGCTCAGAGATCCGACAGGCGCCCCAAGGCCCGCAGGCCCGCGCCCGGCCGGCCCGGGGAAGACCGTGTGGGCGCCTGGTCGTCATGGCCTTGACCGCTGCCACGGGATGGTCGGAATGACATATCCCCACGGGCGACGCGCGACCGTGGGGACTTGAACTGTCCCGCTTCAGACGGAGCTGATTGACGACAGCAAGGGCGACGATCGGTCCACACCCGGCTGCGCTGATCAGTGCCGTTGTGTTCACGTCAGTCACGAGGTGCTGTGCTCCTGACCGGATTCAGGGAACGTACTCGGGTACCTTGGCGGGCAAGGGGTTCTTCCGGAAGTAGGCATCGATGGCGCTGGGGTTGAAGATGAACTGCGTATCCTTCCCCGCAGGCAGGACCTTGACGTGGATGCTCTTCACTTTCCCGTCCTTCTGGAGCCACCAGTAAGCGCGAGCCTTCTTCCAGTAGACGTCCCTGTTGCTCTTGTTGTTGAAATCGGCCAGATTTCCCTGGCCGGTCCAGTTCTCGTACGGGTTCCGTGTCGGATTGGTAAACATGGACTCGACCTGGGCGTAGAGGCTCTTGCCGCGCGGTGCCGCAACAGTCTTGATCCATCCGTTCTTTTCACAGAAGTCCTTGACGGTCTGACCCTTGAATTCCGAAAACTCCTTCTTCTTGCCGGGGAGCGGATCCTTTCCATAGGTCGTGTCGCCCAGTACGTGGAGCCAGATCCGGTACCAGATGCTCTTGTGGCTGTAGGCGGAGGATTTGGCGAGCCCGCCCTCGCCCTTCGCTGCCGA
Organism: Streptomyces albiflavescens; assembly: GCF_014645835.1. Classification (GTDB taxonomy): domain Bacteria; phylum Actinomycetota; class Actinomycetes; order Streptomycetales; family Streptomycetaceae; genus Streptomyces; species Streptomyces albiflavescens. The sequence goes on along the minus strand of NZ_BMMM01000030.1, from coordinate 100,243 downwards.
GACCAGATTGAAGTAGATCCACCTGATGTCGTCTTGCTGGCTCTCGGTCGACTCGGCGAGCACGGTGGCGGCGAGGCGGCGCTTGAGATCAGTTGTGGCGTACGCCGGGGTGCCGCCTGTGCTGCCACCAGCGCCTGCCGGATTCGGCTGAAGGGCTGCTGCTCCAGCCGCATTGCCCGCCCCCTGCACAACTCGGAGCAGCCGTTGTAGCGGGTCGGCTCCCCGTCCCGAGATCTTCGGTGCTGCCGACTGCTGTTGCTCCTCCGGTTGCCGAACGGGAGCCTTGTGCCGCGGTGTCTTGCGCTTGCCAGGTCGTCCCATGGCCGAGGCCTCTCCACGAGCATCCCTGGACGTTTCAGGCGACGGTGAAAGCGTTGGAAGCGGTCGCCTCGGAGCCGTCCGGATTCGTGACGGAGAGGGTGCGGTCGCCCTGTTGGGCAGAGGTGTTGACACGGACCGTCATGGTGAGAGAGGTCCCGTCAGGAGCGGCCTTGAGGGCGCTGATGCGGATTCCGGGTCCGAGGCTTGCCTTGACGCCGGGCCTGAACCCCGAACCCGCCACGGTGAGTTTGATGGCGGACGCTCCCGGTGCGTGGGAGCCCGCCGGTGTGGTGCTGACGGTGTCGACGGTCAGAGTCGCCGGCACGCAGCGCCACCAGTGCGCGGCCAAGGACGGGGCCATCCGGCGGCAGCTGCCGTTGTCGATGGAGGTGATCGTGCCGTCGGACGCGATGTCGAGGACGGCCAGGACAACCCAGGGGCCTGGATCGTCTGTTGGGCAGGCGACGGCGGGGCCATGGCCCGTGGTGATCTCGTCCGGCAGCGGTGGGTCCCCGCGATGGGACGGCGGGCAGTCGCTGAGGAAGCCGACTCGGTAACCGTCGTGCCAGCGCGAGTACTCGCACGCCGTGCCGGAGCAGCCGCAGCCCGAGGGTTCGATCCTCACCGGGCGGGTCAGCCCTTCCTCGTAACGGACGGCCACCCACTGCTTGCCTGTGCGGGATACGGGCGGGGCGTCGGCACACCAAGGATCGTCGATCTCGCCGGTCGGGTCGTCCGGCATCACCGTGATGCCCTCCGTGCGTACGTCGACGACCCGGTGTTCCTCGATGGCGATCTCATTACCTTGCGGATCGAGGAGGTAGCCGGCGCTGATCGCGATCTTCCACGGCTCGGGGCCGCTGCCGTCCGCGACTGCGGCCCGGCACACCAGGGCGCCGCAGACGACGCCCCAGCCGTGCATCATGCGGTTGTGCCGCCGCATGCGGTCCATGAAGTACTGGTTGGCGAGGTTGAGTTCGGTCGGTGTGACGACCTGACGCGGGAAGTAGCGCGGGCGCTGGGACACGGGACCGGGCGCAGAGTGCATCACGGGCTCCTCAGTAGTCGGGCGGCGGGTAGTCGAGGAGCGCCAGAACCAGCGCCATCAGGACGGTGTTCGTGACCATGACCGGCCGTACGGCGATGTCGGCGCCGTCCGGCGGGCAGCGCAGCGAGCCGTGCGCGTCGGCCGTCACCTTCAGGTTGGCCAGCGGTACGCACGGATCGGCGGGCGGTTTGTGGCAGTCGCGCGAGACCCAGCGAGCCAGCGCGTCGCGATCGATACGTCCGTCGCGCAGCAGCCCGGGGACGAACGGTCCAGGGGGTGGTTTCCTGGCCGGCTTGTCCCGGAACTCGATGCGGTAGCGTTCCCTGATCGTGCTGGGCTCGCACGCCTGCGGATCGCCGCAGTCGTCGACGTAGGCCGGGACCGGGTCGCCGAGGCATTCGTGGTAGCAGAGCACGACCTGGACGGCCGCGTCCTCCCGGCAGGCACCCGCCCGTTCGACGGCGGACTCCATGACCTCGTACGGGATCTCCAGCGGGTCGGTGCGCTCGGGAACGACGATCTGGCGCCCCCATCGGTCGACGGCGAGACCGGGCTGGACGCGGATGCTGTCGCCCTCGCCTTCCACCGTGACGTCCAGTCCGCACACCACGCCGTATCCCATGGCCAGGCGGGTGAGCAGCCGGCTGCGCCGCAGAAAGTACTCCGTCTCCAGCTCGAAGGTCGGCACGTTCATCAGTCGGCCGTGGAAGTAGTGGTTGCGCAGGGGAGCCTCGACGGCGGCCGGGCGGGTGCCCGCGGCGTCATGTCCGTTCATGGGTGTCATCGGGTGCCTCCTTCGTGGCCGGGCGGCGGGCCACCGGCCAGGCGTGTGGTGCCCACGGCCGCCCCCGCGCCGACCCGAGCGGGCGGCGGGCCTCCCAGCCGGAGGGCGGAAGTGCCGGGCGAATCCAGTGGTGTGGCGGGCGGCGGCCCTGCGACGACCGTGTCGACACCAAGCCGGTCCTGGATGCCCAGGCGCATCCGCGGTTCGATCGTGCACAGGTGGTACGTGGTGTGGGCGGGCTTCTCCTCGTCGATGACGGCCCGCACGGCGTCCACCGTGTGCTCGCCAAAGCCGGGGCCCGGTCGGACCCGGACGGTGAAGCGGTGGGCGACGTCGGCGAAGAGATGGGTGGCGTACGCGTCCTGCGGGGCCAGGACCGATCCCTCGAGCACCGCGGTCGATCCGACCACGGCGCCCTGCGCCTCGGCTGCCGCGAGTACGGTGTCGAGGCCGAGCCGGGCGGCCGGGACGCCCGCGTCGGAAGATGAACCACCGGGCAGCACCCACCAGTTGGTCTGCACGACGGGTTCCTCGATGACGGCTTCCACGCCGGCACGGGCACGGATCGCGGCCCGCAGGCCCGCGGGCGTGCCGCGCCGCGCGTCGGCGGTGGCCGCGTCACAGAGGATGCGGCGCTGCTGTGGCTCGTCGGCGTCGGCGGGCAGTGTCACGGCCAGCCAGTCGGCCAGCCGGGCGAGGTGCGCGGCCGGTGCCGCCGCCGGATCGAAGAGGGTGGGCAGCGCCTCGATGCCGCGGTGCATGTCGTCGAAGGCGCTCTCGAAGACCGTGAGCCAACGGGCGAGGAAGTCGCCCTCCATGGCTGGTTGTCGATAGAGCTCCGGAAGGTGGCGCAGATACGAGTCGTGGGCGAAGTCGATACGGATCTGCGAGAGGACCGGGGTGGCCTGCCCATTGCCGCCGAACGACATTCCGATCCACAGATCGTCCGTCGGACTGCCCGCCAGCAGGGTGTAGGGCGCGTCGTACGCCACTGCCCGCCAGCCCGGATCGGTGAAGGGGCCGGCGGAGTCGTCCGGGGCTCGGCCGTCGGTCCGGGTGCAGACATGGAGCTGGAAGTGTGCTCCCGTACCGGAGTTGGTGATCTGTGAGCGCACCAGGTGCAGAGGGGCGCCGCGGGAGCTCGGATTGCGGTACGGGCCGCCGCGCAGCACTCCGCTGGTGCGGTACGCGCCATGGCGATGGAGGCGGACCGGGGGCACCGGGCCTCCCGTGTGGGCCAACAGACCGTCGTGGTGGTCCGTGGCCAGGGCGGCGACGGGACGGGTGTAGCCGTATGCGGCCCCGACGCGGTGTCCGTCGGTGTCGAAGACGTGCAGCCGTCGGTCTCCGTTGTCGCCGAGGTACACGGTGGTCCCCGCGACGGCGAGACCCATGGGTTGTTCCAGTTCTGTGGCCCAGTCCCGCAAGGGGCTGCCGTCGGCAGCGAGGACATGGACACGGCCGCCTGAGTCCAATACGAAGATCACGGGCTGGCCGCCTGAGTCCGCTACGGCGATTTCGGCCGGCTCGGCCGGGACGGTGTGCCGGAAGCCCACGAGCGGCCGGCCCCATGGGTCGCGGGCCCGGATGCGGCCGGCGTCGACGACGTACACCTCCCCCGCCGGTCCCGCCGCGAGGGAGGTGGGCGACGCGAACGAGCCCCAGATGTCGAGGGGTTGAAGGGTCCGGAGGTCGAGGAGGAGGATCCGGCCGTTCCCGCTGTCGGCGATCAGCAGGGCGTGGCGCCGCGGATGGTGCAGCACACCTTGAGGGGTGTGCAGTTCCGCGGAGCCGGAGCCGGGTCCGCTCAGGCACACAGCCGCGCGCCGCTCGGGGTCGCAGGCACGGACGAACAGCAGCCGGTGCTCCGCGGGCTGGGTGAAGAAGACGTCGCCGTGCGGCAACGCGGCCACACCCGCGGGGAGCACGGGCGAGGCGTCACCGTCCTCGGGCGGTAGTGGGCCGTCGACAGCGGGCAGGGATTCCAGCCGCAGGCCTCCGTCGGGACCGAGTGCGAGGCCGCTGCGGTCCATGCCGAGCCAGCGGCCCTCACGGTTCAGATAGCGATATGCGGGCGGCTCGGGCACGGCTCACTCCTCGATCGCGGACCAGGTGACGAGCCACTCGCGCTGGGCGGTCCTGAGCAGCGCCGAGGAGATGACGGCGAGATCGCCCGCGTACACGAGGAGTGGCACACAGCAGAGAAACTGTTCGGGTGTCGCCGCCTGTACGTACGCGGGCCCGTCGAGTGCCACCAGACCCGGCTGTGCCTTTTTGCCCGGCATCACCAGCGGACGGTGCCCGTTGACCTGGGCCGTGTAGCAAGGGGTGGTACGAAAGCTCGTGGCCCCTGTAAGGACCTCGGCCTGCAGCCCGAGCGGCACTGATTCGGGGTCTTCCGGAACGGCGTACCAAGGCTTCCAATCGGCGGGCACGGTGCCGCAGACGATGCGGGGGCGCTGCTGAGGCCTGGCATTGCGGCGCAGGGTTGCCGAAATGTCCGCGTGGAGGCGGCAGTCGAGTATCCCGGCGCGTGCCAGCGCGATCGTGCGGCCCTCCTGCAGGGCGAGGCGCTGCGCGTCGTCGACCGGGCGCAGGGCGCCTGCAGCGTCCGGCCGCAGCCGGGCCCAGCACAGCACGGGGCGCTCGCGCAGGCGGACCGCGCCGCGCGGGGCGCACACGCCGTCGCGGGTCTCGGTCTCCTCCAAGTCGTCGTCCGAGGGGTAGGAGAGGGTCAGGTCGAAGTACGCCGGGCTGCCGTCCGGCTCACCTGCGACCGGGGGCACCGGTTCGGTCAGCGGCTCGCCGAGCATGAGTTCGCGACCTTCCGCGTCCAGCGCGTAGCCCGGCTGGATCCGTACCTCACGCTCCCCTCGGCGGCCCGAAACGGCGAGTCCGTTGCCCACACCGGGCTGGTGGAGGCTGCGGTTGTGCAGCCAGCGCAGTGCCCGGTTGTGGGCTTCGAGGCCCTGCAGGTCCTCGGCGTACAGCTGCTGACCGTCGAAGAAGAGCGGGCGTTCCAGGGCGCCGGGATCGGGAAGCGGGTGCATGGTTCACGTCCCTTCTCGGTGGCCGATGCCGAGCCAGGCCACGGACAGACGCTGTGCGCGGGCGAGGCGGAGCAACGACTGGGCGGTCACGTCACGGCCGGGCAGGGGCAGACCCTGCGGAGGCCGCAGCCGGGGTGACAGGGCGACCCGGACCAGGAATCCGCCGGGCGTGGGCTCCTCCACGTAGCTCTGTGCTGTACGGATCAGCGGAGGGAAGAGGGCCGGTGCCTGCGGGGCGGGCCACTGGAGCCAGGCGAAGTAACAGGGGGTGCGGTCGAAACCGGCGGCTGTGGTGTCGATCGCGACCTGGATGCCCAGCGGACCTGCCTCGAAGACCGACAACTCCGACGGCTCCCAGGATTCCCACACGGTGCCGTCGGCAGGAGTGGTGCCGAAGCCCAGGTACGGGGGTGCCTGGTCGCGTCCCGTCGGCGCGGACGTCAATTGGGGCCTGCGCCGGGGGTCGTAGGCCAGTACGGCCAGGACCACCTCTCCGCAGGGATCGGTAGCGCCCTGAGCGCCCTCTTCGCAGGGATCGGTAGCGCCCTTGGGGTCGCGCCAGGTCACCGTCACGCGGTCCGGCCTCCCCGGGCCCGGTGTCCGCAGGCGTGCGACGAGGGTGGCAGGACCGGTGGGCAGGGCCAGGGTCACAGGGGCGGTAACGAGAACTTCCCGGCCACGGTTGTCGTACGCCGTCCCGGGCTCCACCTTCACCGAACGACCGTCTTTGCTGAGCCGGACGGCCATCCCTTCGACCACACCCAGGCCGGTGTGCAGGGCACGGTGGTGCCACCAGCGCACCTCGGCATCGCGGGCCAGCTGGTCGCGCAGGTCTCGGGTGCGCAGGAGCTGTCCGGGGGCGTGCCGCAGCCGCTCCAGGTCGAGGGGGCGTTGCCTGTGCGTCATACGGCCTCGATTTCGTGCGGGCCCGACCCGACCAGGCCGTTCGGCGGGATGCAGACGTTGGCGCAGTGCGCGCCGCTGTCGGTGAGCAGCTCCAGTCCAGTGGCATGGGCGACGCCCGGAACCCCGTCGAGAACCTGGAGGATCTCCGAGCGGTAGACGTCCCGGCCCAGTGGCCAGCCGTCCCCGTCCGGTCCGCCGGTGAGCGGGTCGAAGAACGCGTCGAGGGCCCGCGCGACCTGTGTCCGCAGGACGGCGGGGTCGGCCCCCGGACGAGGCCGGACCTGGGCCCGTACCGTGATCCGCTGGTACGAGGGGCCGGTGACCTCGACCCGAGTGCCGAGGATGCGATGGGCGTGCAGATGGGCGCGGACAGCGGCGAGAAGACCGGGGCCCGGCATGGGCCGTCCAAGAGGCAGGTACGGCACGACAGTTACCCACACCACGCCGGGTGCGACGACGCATGGGAAGGCGGGGTGGCTGTTCGCGCGGGCGACCGCACGGGCGAGCCGCACGCCGGGAGTCAGCAGCGCGAGGCGCTCGTGGTCGGCGAGAGTGACCGCGCGGAGGGTGTGCTCGGACAACCGGGCGGCGCGCACCTCCGCTGCCGCGAGAGTTTCCGCCGCCGAACCTCCCTCGGCAGAAAGGGAGTTGGTGGCCCGGCTCACGGCATTCGGATCGATGGAGGCGTCGGTGAGCAGGGCCCGGTTGTGTGGAGACGCGGCCAGGGCCGTGACGCGTCCGGCAGCGATATTCCCGGCCTGCGCGGCCGTCGTTCGGGCGACGGCGATGACGCGTGCCCCCGCCGGGGGCACCCTGCCGCGCTCGCCGTCACCGAAGGTGATCCGGCCCGTCGCGGCGTCGAGCAGGGCGTGGGGGTCGGCCGGCCCCGAGGCGTCGAGTGTGGGCCGAATCCGCCACTGCCGCCAGGTGTGTTGATCGCTCGCCGGTTCCAGCGTCCACAGCCCGGAGATCTCGGCCGGCTCCTCGCTGACGAGGTACGTCTGCTCGGGGGCGCCGGTGGCGTGCCCGAGGTCGGCGGCTTCGAGAGTGACCTGGTGCGGACGTCGGTCGAGTACGAGGACGGCGGGCGCGGAGGCAACTTCCGTGTCCCAGGCGGTGATCCGGCCCTGCGCGTCGAGCCGGACGCCCAGGCGCACGGTGCGGCCGCGCGTTACCGCTGCAGGGACGGCGGCCCCGGGGGCGAGGTCCCACCGCACCTCGCCGACCGGTACGGACTGCTCGGCCACGGCCGCGTTCACCGCGAACCCTGACAGCATCGGCGCCTGGTCGTAGCCGGCCCGCACCAGCCGGCAGCTCAGCCGCGAGAAACCGGTCCGTGCCGAGACCACGACCATGCCGGTCCGGGTGAAGCACCGAGTGGTGTCCGTGACTTCGTCCGCGGAGAGGAGCCTCCAGCCGCCGGACGCGGTGGCGATCTCCCAGTGCGTACGCGCCCCATGGTGCTCCAACGGTCCGTCACACTGCGGGAGTTCGGGTGTCGCCACGATGCTGACGGGCGTGCTCGGGGGCACCGCCGCGTCGAACTCGAGCAGTATGCGGTCCCCCCGCCGCGGATCGGGCCCGAACGGGGCCACCGTCGTACCGCGCCGCAGCCCCTCCGTCAGGTCGGCCGGACCGTCGCGGTCCTCGCGGCGCAGCGCGGCCAGTTGGGCGACCGTGGCATGCAGGGGATCCAGCGTCCGCAGCCGGACGGGTCGGCCGTGCGGATCGCGGCCGCCGAACTCCACCGAGGCCGGAAACGTCACCGGGCCCGATCCGGCCCGCAGAGCAACCTCGAGGACCGTGCGCGCGGGCCGGGGTCGACGGGGGGTGATTCCGGCGAGAGCGAGGAACGCGCGGCGGTGCCGCTCGGGTATCTGATCGAGCTGGAAGATCTCCATCTCGGTGATCCAGGCCAGGAGTTCCACGAAGGTGATGCCCGGGTCCGAGGCATTGTGGTCGGTCCACTCCGGCGCGTACACCGGAATCAGGGAGCGCGCTTCCTCGACCAGATCCGCCCAGCGCCGGTCGTCGAGCTGCGGCAGCGACAGCACCATGGCTCACTCTCCCGTCAATCGCAGACGCAGGAGGCCGGCGGCAGCCAGGCGTCCCGCGGGTATCCGCGCCACATCGCCCTGCGGTACGGCAGCGAGCAGCAGCGCCAACTCCTCGACGCGGTCGATGCCCTCCACGCCCTCCAGCACGGCGGCCAGATCGGAGGCGTACACGTCACCGCCCGGTTCGAGACCGGCACCGTCAGGGCCGCCGCGCACCGGGTCGAAGAAGGCGTTCAACGCCTGCCTCGCCGCCTGTTCGACCGCGCCCGCCCGTGTCAGGTCCCGGGGCACGAGTGTCGCGTCGACGCCGACCTCCAGATACGCGGGGCCGATCACGGCGATTCCGTCGGCCAGACCTGCGGGCGCGAGGGCCGCGACGGAGCGCCGCACCTCCTCGCACAGGCCGAACGAGGGGCCTGGCCGCGGCTCTCCGCTGAAGGGCACGACGACCAGAGTCACCCGCCCCGGTGCCGGACGGCCGTCGGTGCCGTGCCCCGGATACGCCCGTACCCGGGCCACCGAAGGCGATGCGGCGCGCGCCAGTGCCTCGTAGTCCCCGGCCGTGACCGCCCTGCCCCGGGCCCGTACGGTCCCCGGCCCGCGCCGCAGCAGCTGCTCGAACGTCTCGGCGTCCGCCCCGCCCTCGGCCGGGACAGGGTTGCCGACCTCCTCGATGCCGGCGGCCGCCCCCAGCACCTGGCTGACGGTGTACGTCGCGACATTGCCTGCGCTGCCGCCTCCCGTCCTGCAGAGATCGGCGAGAATCGCGGCGCCTGGCGGCGGCACGCGGCCGTGCGTCCCGTCGCCGAACAGCACCCGGCCGCGCAACGGATCGATGGCCAAGTGACGGTCCGCGGGCCCCGATGCGTCGAGGTTGTCGTGCTCCTCCCAGAGCACCCAGACCTCGCTGACCCGCCCCAGCCGGTCACGGCGCAGCCGCAGCGGCCCGCGCCGCACCTCCTCGGGCCCGCCGTCGGCGGCCAGGTCCCGCTCCAGCGCCCGGATCGCCCCCTCGTCCCCGCCGAACAGCTGTGCCGCCACGAACCGCCACTCCACCGCCGCTCGCGGACCCGACAGCTCACGCACCTCAATACGGCGCTCCGGCAGCAGCGGGATCTGTCGGAACGCGTAGACCTGCGAAGGAGTGCCCGTGCTGGTCCCGAGCGGCTCAGCTCGCAGGGTCTGCCGCTGCACCGCCCACACCGCGTTCGGGCGTACGGAATTGATCAAGGAAGCCGTGGGCGGACCGTCCTGCGCCAGGCGGGCCCGCAACCAGTGGCGCGGGGTGCCGAAACGGGCCAGCAGCGCGCTGTCCTGGGGACCGACCAAGGTGAGGACACCCGGTACGCGCAGCTCTCGGGTCCTGTCGACGACGCTCAGCCGGGCCCACCCAGAACCGTTGAAGTACTCCCAAACCAGCCTGGGCGGCACCGAGCCTCCGGCCTCCTCCACCAGGTCGAAGAAGATCCCGACACTGTCCACCGGCAGCCCGCCGTCGAAACCGAGGTACAACGCGGGCAGGGCCTCGGAGACGGGCTTGTACGGCTGGAAGGTGCCGCCGGGCCAGGCGGCCTCCTCCGTCCGGTCCTCGAAGCGGAAGTCGTTGTACGTACGCACGTGTTCGGGCGGGAAGGGCCCCTGCTGCCAGGTGTAGCCGAGTCGGAAATCGGCCAGCACGGGAGGGCGGCTCTCGAAGAGCGAGAGTTTCGTGGCGTCCTCCCCCACCGTGACGGTGCGCGTGACGCCGTATCCGCCGCCGACCAGCCGGACCCGCATCCAGCGAGCCGTCACACCCGCCACCTCGACGGCTGCCATGTCGGCGGGAACGGGCGGTAGATCGACGAAGCCGTGCCGGGTGAAGTCGCCCGGGGATTGAGTGACGTCGGTCCGTACCGAGGTCCACTCCCGCCCGTTGAAGTACTCCCAGCTCACCACATGCGGCATCTTGGTGCCGTCGCCGGGCAGCAGGGCAGCGGGCCGGACATAGACGCGCAGCCGCGCACCCGGTTTGCTCAGCGCCTCCTCACAGCAGAAGTGAAAGGCCGCTCCCGACTGCGGCTGTGCTCCGAAGGGCAGGAAGGGCTTGCTGAGATCCACCTCGGTATCGGCGGCGAGTGCTCGGTCCGCGAGCAGCATGTCGAGTGTGAAGACCATGGACGCCATGTCCTCGGGGATCCGCACCTCCTGCTCGAACGACCCGAGGGCGACAACGAGAACATCCCCCGCCGAGGCAGCGAGCTCCGTATGGCCACGGCGGTTGGTGCGCTTGGCGTCGCTCCCCTCGACCCGAACGCGCACGTTCTCCAGCGGCACACCGGTCGCGTCCCGCACCAGCACCGCCACGTGGCCCTGACGCGGTACGGAGTCCCCTGCACTGACCCGCCACACCGCCGCGTAGCCGCGCGACGTCCGGCTGCTCAGCCGGATCGCGTCAACCTCCGGCAGCACGCGGGCGGGGTCGGGCGGCAAGGGCTCCGTCTCCGCGAGACGTCCGCGGACCCAGAAGGTCTCGACGCCGTCGACCGAAGTCCTCGCGGTCTCCGCGCAGTCCGTCTCCAGCCGGTACGTGCCACTGCGCCGCATCCCGTCGGTGCTGTCCGGCTGCTGCGCCGCGGCATCACTGCAGGACGGCCGCATCCCGGCGAAGCCGCGCCAGCCGGTGCCGTCCCAGTACTCCCAGCGGATGTCGAGATGTTCGCTGCCGGGGGTGGTCAGGTCGAAGGACACTGCGGTGCTGCTGCGCCCCGACAGATTGAGCAGCAGGTCGTGCCCGAGGTACAACTCGTGCGGGACTTTACGCAGAGCCGGTCGGTCGAACGGCCGGAACGGCAGCCGCTGCTCATGCTCCGGGCTGTGGTCGAGGTACTGGTCCCGGCCGGGCCACAGGCTGACGATCTCGCGCAGGCCCGTCGCGGTGAGTCCGGTGGGCTGCTCCGTCTCGTAGACGAGCTGGGCGGACGCGCCGGGCGGCGGGGGCGCTGCCACCCGTGTCCCGGCCGGTAACCGTACGTCGGCGGCGCCCTCGGCCAACCGGAACACGACCGGTACGCGGGCGGGCTGCGGCGGGGTCTGCCGCAGCCCGAGCATCCCGTAGAACGCCGCCCGGTTCTTGTCCGGTGCCTGGGCCAGTCGCTGCGCGAGGGCGTGCAGACAGCGGGCCGCGATCCGCAGCATCGCGGCGTCTGGGCCCTGCTCTCCTGGAATCCACTCCGGTACGAACCCGGGTATCAGCGCCCGGAGCTGGTGCAGGAGGTCCTCGGCCTCGATGCCCGGGCGCGGGATCGGACTGTCGGTGCTCATGTACCGGCCCCCTCACCCAGGTAGAAGGGGTACACCAGGTTCCGCAGCGTGTTGGTCGCCCGCACTCGGTACGAGACGTCGATCAGCAGGGTGCCCGCTGCCCGTTCCTGCGCCATGACCTCCACCGAGACGACGTCGATCCGGGGCTCCCAGTCGGTCAGCGCGTTCCGCACTTGCTCGGCGATGCGGGCCGTCAGCGCGGCCGTCATGGGCTCGAAGACGAAAGTGCTCAGCCCGGCACCGAAGCGAGGACGCATGACGCGTTCACCCGGGTCGGTGCCCAGGATGATCACGATGGCCTGGCGCACGTCCTCCTCGTACACCGCCTCGGCGATCCGGCCGTCCGGTTCGACACGCGGAGGGAAGGCCCAGCCGGTGCCGAGGAAGGCCCGCGCAGGGTCGGGGTAAGGGGTGCCCATGCGGTTCAGCCTCCGATCTCCACAGTGGGGCAGCCCACAGCGATCGAGTTGGGCGGCCCCGTCTCGGTGATCTGATCGCCGCTGCGGGCCGCGGGCAGGCCGTTGATGAATACGGTCTTGCTGCCCATGGCCACCGCACCGCCGGTGTGCGGCACGTTTCCCGAGACCTGTGGGCAGACGTGCACATCGCTTCCGGCGCGCCAGGCCGGACTGCCTCCGATGAGGACGTCGAGGCTGCCGCCGGGCGGGCCGGGCGGTGTGAGGGGCGTGCCGTGGCTGGTGGTGTCGCCGACACGGGCCGCGAAGGGCATGCCGTCGCCTCCTAGTTGAGCTTGATCGGATGGCCGCCGATGACGGTGGCCCCGGTCTGCGCGTTGATGGTGACGGCCCCGGTGGTGGACGTGATGTCGATCTTCGGGGCCTTGAGGGTGAGCGACGTCGTGCCCTCGAGCTCGATGTCCGCGCCCTTGACCGTGATGCGCTTGTTCTTGTCGGTGAGCGTGATGCTCACCGTCCCCGCCTTGTTGGAGAGGGTGATCTCCTCAGGGGTGAGGGTCACCCGCTGCCCGGTCGTGCTGGTGATGGAGAGCGACCGGCGGCCGTCGTCGAGTTCGATGCGGTGCCCGTCGGGCCGGTCCTTGAGCCCGCTGCGGATGACGCGTTTGGTCTGCGCGTCCGCGGCGGTGTCCACCGGCGGTCCGGCGCGCGGGCTGAACATCCCGCCCATGACGAACGCGTCGTTGCCGCTCAGTCCGACCAGCACCTCGTCGCCGATCCGTGGCTGGTAGTAGATCCCAGTGCCCTGGCCCCCGCCGGCCACCACCAGCCGGGCCCACACTTCTTCGCCGAGCGCCGGGATGCGCACGAGCACATTGCCGTGCGCCGCACCCTCACAGTCGTTGACGACGGTGCCGCTGACCAGGCGGGTGGCGGACTCCGGCCCCTCTTTCTCGGGCCCCGGATCGGACTCGTACAGCTTGTAAGCCATGTCGGACTCCCCTTCTCACAGGACTCGTTGGCCTTGGAGCCGCAGCCCCCGTGGAAGGGGCAGCTCCGGGAACCACACCTCGCGGCGCACGTCGAAGGCGGTCCGGTAGCCGCCGCTGTCGATGGTGTGGGTGGCCGAGGTCACCCGGTACAGGCCGCTGAACCGCTCACCGACGCCCGTCGCCGCGATGACCTTCCCGGCCTTGATCCGGGGGTCGCCGATCGCCGAACCACTCGCGGTCAGACGGCTGTTGAGCCGGGGCAGCAGCTCGCCGAGGATGCGCCGGGGCACAGTCGCCGGGCCGTCGGCCGTGACCGTGAGGGTGCTGCGGGCCTTCTCGTCGCCGAGCAGTGCGTCGAGGTCGCCGAGCCCCGGATACACCTGAAGGTCGAAGCCGGCCCTGTCGTAGTCCCAGCCGAGTACGACGACGAACTCGGCCTTGAGGGCCGAGACCCAGATCCGCGCCGATACCGCCGCCACCTGCCCGACCTCGCTGATGCGAGGCGTGAAGTCCAGCAGCGTGCTGCCGCGGGCCAGCACGGCCGCGGGCGGGAACTCCGGGGTGGGGAAAAGGAAGCGCAGCACGTACCCCTGCGGCTGCGCGGTGTGGTCGATGAACATGTCCCAGCCGTTCTGCCGGGCCAGCCCGCTCAGGAAGTCGAAGTCGCTCTGGCCCTGCTGGATACGGACCGACCGCTTCGCGTCCGCCGGATCGATCGCGTACGTCGCGAGCAGCGCGAGGAAGGACAGCGCCGCACCGGCCGGATCGACCACGGGGACAAGGAGGTTGGTCGCCGCCACCGTCGCCGCGACGATCGGGTCGGGCAGCGGGAACTTCCCGATACACGGCCGGCTCAGGGCGAAGGCGCGGTCCTTGGCTCCCTTGGTGAGCCGTTGCAGGAAGTCGTGGGCGACGACGGTGACCGTCGGCGTACCGGAGGAGGGGAACGCGGCGTCGATGCCGGTCACTTCGCCGGTGAAGACCTTCTCCAGGGGCTGGGGCGCGTAGCCGATGGACAGCTCGAAGGGCGTGTCGAGGGCGAGTTGGGGGTGGTCGAGCCACTGCATGCGGTCGTCGGCAATGGTCAGCTCGACGCGGTCGGCGCCGTCCAGGCCGTCCTGGTAGCGCAGGCTCGTCACACAGGCGCGCATACCGGTCGGCAGCGGAGCCCCGCCGAGCGAGAGGGTGAATGCGGGCGCGTAGGAGGTGTGCGGCGGGGGCGTCGTCATGCCAGGACCTCCATGGTGCGCGGATCGGTGAAAGGCAGCGCGGGCACGAGGAGCGTCTGGCCCGGGCGGAGGGCCCGCGGGTCGGTGAGTCCGTTGGCGAGGGCGAGGGGCCGCCACAGGGCCGGGTCGTCATAGCGTGCGGCGGCGATCGAGCTGAGCGTCTCGCCCGGCAGGACGGTGTGGACCTTGCTGTAGTCGGCGGTCTGCAGATTGGCTTCGGCGGCGGCGCGGGCCGGCTCCTTGTACTCGATGAACGTGCAGTTCACCCGGGCCCGAACCGGTTTCCCGCTGGGCATCAGCAGAAGGAACCGCTGCTGGGCACGGGAGAGCACACCGGTGAACCGGAAGCCGGCCATGGCAACGGCCAGGACGGGTGGGGCGTGCAGTTCGGGATCGAGCTCCATCAGGTCGGTGACCTGGGCGGTCAGCTCGCGTACGTCCTGTTTGTTGGCGCTGGTGGTGTCGTAGGTGTCGAAGAACAGCTCGACATCCAGGGTGCGCTGGTTGCCGTTGACGAACTGCACGAGCGGCGATCCGAGCCCGGGGATCCCCTGGACGGCGAAGTTGTTGTCCTTGCTGACACTGAATTCCTCGGGGTTGTAGGCCACGGTGACCGTCCGGCTGGTGCGGGCCCGTCCGTTGCCGTCCAGCGGCGTGATCGTCAGCTGCTTCATCGGCATGGGTTCCGCGTCCTCCCCTCAGGTTCTTCGCGGGCATGTGTGTGCGTAGGCGTTCCGTGTCAGATCCGCCCGAGCCGTTCTCGGTGGGCGGTGATGCGGTGGTCTATGCGCCGGACGATGTCGTCGGTCAACTGGTCGATGTTCACCGGTGGTTGTTGGGGAATCGGCGGCCGTGGGGCGGCCGGTGGGCGCGGCTCCTCGATGGAAGCCGTCGTCGGTCGCTGGCGCGTTTGTACCGGCATGGCCGGTCGCATCTGGGCTACGGCTGTGGGGCTGTTGCTCTCCGGGATAGTGCGCTGGGCCTGGGGTTGGGCCCAACGATGCGGCGGCTCCTCGATGCGCAGCCGGGGCGCTGTGACAGGCAGTTGGAGGGTGCGCAGGGAGCCGGGCTGCGGCGGTACGGAAGCACGCACCACTGGGACGTTGGACTGGACCGTCCCTGGCACGGCATGCCGCAGAGCCGCCACGCGCGGCCGTCCCACCGAGACCGAACGCTCCATCGCTGTCACACGCATGGCAGAGACCGGGTTCTGGCTCACGGTCGGAACCGACCTCCGCATCAGCACGGTCGTCGCCCGTACCAGCGCGGTGTCGCGGTGGGACGGGGAGACCGGTGCCGCCTGCCGCAGGTGACCTGCCGGTGCGGGGACGCGAGGCGCAGGCGTCCGGTTCAGCGCGAGGGTCCGCACTCGGACCTCAACGCCTCTCGTCGGCCGCAACGTCGCACCGCAGACGGCTGACCGGCTTGGCCCACGTGGCGTGATGGCTCCCTCGGCCGTACGCACCGCGGTGCGCAGCACCCGTACGAGCAGCGGTCCGCGGCGACGCACGAAGGCGAACCCCACACGATGCCCGTACATGCTGCGCCACCGGTATCGGCCGGCCAACACACCGGCCCAGGCACGCCACCGCAGAGCGTTCGGGTCCACTCCCCCCGTCACCTCCCTTTCCCTTCCGATTCCTCGGAGATCCGCCGGTTGATCGACGAGATCTGCTCGATCCACTGCCGCCGCTCGGCGTGTTCCATGGCGAGGATTTCCTCCTGCGGCCAGTGGAAGTGGTAGGCGAGAAAGGCCACCTCCTCGTACAGGGAAACGAGGCGGTAGCCTACGATCCCCCCACTCCACTCAACTCCATGTCGAATTCGTGCTCGCAGCGCGGGCAGGAGGCGTGGAGCCGGGTGTTACCGGTCCGGTTGACCTGGTTGTAGAAGTCCTGCAGGAATGCCAGATCTCCGGCGTAGAGGTTCTCGATCACCTTCGGATTGATGCTCGGAACTGTCCCCAGATGCGTGATGACCCGGGACAGCAGAATGACGATGAGGTACGCCTCATTGGCCTGCACACGATGGTCCTTGAGCGGCAGGATCTCGTCGCCCGCAGTGGCCATGCGCATCACACCCTCGCGGTGGAGCGTGCCTTCGTCGTCGAGGTAGCCGATGGGCAGCGTGAAGGGGTGCTCGGTGGCGATCATCACGGATCAGGCCCTCTCCATGCGCTCGACGGCTAGTTCGAGGGTCTCGATGGCGACGGCGTTGGAAGTGGCGTTGAAGTCGGGCCCGTCCCACTTGGCCGGCCAGGCCTCGTAGAAGTTCCACCGGGTCTTCTCGGTGACCCCGTCGATATCGACCTGCACGATGCTGCCGGACTTGCGGTCGATGACGCCCCGGGTGAATCCCATGAACCAGTCGAAGAGGACCCGGGAATCGGTGAGACCCCACTTGAGCGTGATGTTCGTGTACTTGGTCATCCCGGGGAGTTTTCGCGCTGTCGGCGCTTCGCTCCCTTCGCGGTACTCGATGGGGTCGACGCTGGCTCCGAACCCGGTGCATTCGGTGAAGCCCCCGACGATCAGTGCGTCGATCTCGATGAAGAAGTTGTAGTTCCGGTACGGGTCCACGCGCGGCATGGGATCTCCTCCTTCTGGTCCGCTGCGGGTCAGCCTTCGGTGATTTCCGCTGCGCCGTCCCAGATGCCGATGCGGACGACGATGAACTCGGCCGGGCGGGTGGGCCGCATACCGACATCGACGTTCACTCGGCCTTTGCGCCGGTCGTCCGAGGAGTTGTTGGTCTCGTCGATCGTCACGTAGAAGGCGCGATCCGCGGTTTCGCCGAACAGTGCGCCGTCCTGCCACTGCTGGAACAGGAAGGCACGGAGCGCACGCTTCAGCTGCTGCCAGAGCGCAAGGTTGTTGGGCTCGAACACCGCCCATTCGATGCCTTCCTGGATGGACTCCTCCAGGAAGAGGAACAGGCGCCGGACGCTGATGTACCGCCAGTTCACGTTGGTGGCGGTGGTGCGGGCTCCCCAGATCCGGGGGCGTCCGCCACGTTGGAACACGCGAATGACGTTGATCCCCAACTCGTTCAGGAGGCCCTGCTCTTGGTTGGTCATGTTCCCGGTGGGCTGAATGTCGCTGGTTCCATTGAGGAAGACGTTGGCCGGTGACTTGAACACTCCGCTGGTGCCGTCGACTTGTGCAATCGCCCCGCAGACGTGCCCTGACGGCGGGACCAGCAGCGAACCCGCGCCGGAAGCCGCCGGGACCTGGATCCATGGGTAGTACAGGGCGGTGTACCCATCCTTCGAATCTTGTGACCGGCGCTGCTCGGCCAGTGGACCGTTTTGCTCGGGGAGCAGCCCGGGCTGGGAGTCGAGGATCCCGAAGCGGTCTTTCAATTGCTCGCATTGCGCCCTGACCGCTCCTTGGACGAGCGTGTCGGTGCTGTCGGGTACGGCGATGAGATTGACGTCGTCGATGGTGCGCAGCGTGTTCAGTGCTGTTGTGTACTCGCCGGGCGTGAGCGGCCCGTCGGTCTCGTCGGTACCACCGATGAGCGGCTGCGCCCCGGCCGTGGAGGCCGGAACACCTACATCCGGTGGAAGCACCCCGACAGCTTCGACGGCGGCGACGTCCTCCGGTTCGGCGGCACCGTTGATGAACGGGAGGAAGTACCGGGGGTGGGCCGGATCGGTAGCGAGATCCGCGTACTTGGCGTCCTTCACTTGGTGGACGGTGACCGTGAACTCCTGGGACTCGACCGCCGTCGGCCCGGGAGGATCGCCAGGGTCGAGTTCGAACGTCTCGGTCAGGCCCTGCCGGAGGATGACGCGGTAAGTCCACCGGGCCACGCCCGCATCGGGCTGCCCCTCGGGATCCACGGACTGGACGACCGCGGTCTCGGTGACTGCTGCTCCTCCCGCGCCCTGCGTGAAGGACAGCACCGTCCCTGGCACGAGGGCTCCGGCGGCCAACGGCGCCGCGGAGGCAATGCGTACGATCTGGGTACCTGCGACCGTGTCGGCGAGCCGAAGGGTGCCGAGGCTACCCAGTACGGTGGTGATGTCGCTCGTGGTGCGAAGGACGGCACCCTCAGGTGCAGCGATCTGCAGACGCGGGTCTTCGGCGTTCCCCAGACTGATCCAGTCTCCGGCCCGGAACCGTTGGGCCTCGGCGGCGCTGCCCAGGGTGAGGACTCGGGCGGCGGTCACCGTGTAGGCCGCGGACGGGCGGTAGAGTTCCGCGCCGGCAACGAGGTGAGCCTCGTCTATCTCTACCGTGATCTGCGGATGGGGATTCCCGGCGACACGAGCTTTGAAGCGCAACACCCGATCCCCGTCCTTGTTGTTGCAGGACGCCTGCGCCTGGATTGCGTTGCCGGCCCGGACCACGTAGCAGGTCTGTCCGCCGTTCTCGAAGAAACCGCGCACTGCATACCAGAGATACGTACCGGGCCGGGGTTCGGAGCCGAACTCGGCGACGAACTGCTCCCAGCGAGTGATCTGCACAGGAGTAGTCAGGACACCCCGGACGGCGCGGCCGACGAAGGCAGCGGTCGAGGTACCGACCCCCTGTATCGGGGGAGCCGGAGTGAATTCGTCGATGTACACCCCGGGATATGTAGGGCTTACGGCCATTGGTGCTGCTCCTCTTCTGACAGCGGGCTCAGGCGAACTGAAGGTCGAACTCACCGCTCTGCTGCGGAACATCGACGTCCCGCCTGACGTCACCGAGGCCCAACGCGCGCGCCCGTAGGGTGAACCCGGGCGCCGGAACAACCCGGGTGAACGTGAAGCGGCCGTCGGCGTCGCTCGTCTCAGTCCGCCCGATCGGGTCCAGCCGCACCCACGCCCCTGCCACCGGATCCCCGGCGGCGGTGCGCACCGTGCCGCCGAAGTCGACGAGCGTCTCGCGCGTGCCGGCATCCGTGTCCTGCTGGTAGTTGACGACCGCGGTCGTCACAAGCGGCCCCTCGACGGGGAAGCCCACCGGCAGCTCGGTCGTGACGGTGAGATAGAAGGCGGGCCGCGGCGCGATCCCCATCGCCGCCCAGAAGTCGCCGGCATGCTGGTTCGGGTCGAGCTGGGCGATCATCGTGGGCAACGGATACACGCGCCGCGGACTCGCGAGCACCCCCTGCAGATACGCCTCCGGGATGCGCGGGAACCGGCTGACCCACCCCAACGCCTGCCCCAGCAGCTGATGTTCGGCGGCGACCCGAGCGGCCCCGATGGCCCCGGATGCCCAAGTGGTGACGATGTACGAGCAGTCGGCGCGCAGCGGCGGACGACTGCGCACAAAGGTGTTACCGACCCGCTCGACAACGGGAACGGGATCCCGTATCTCGCGGTTCTCCCACACCTCGTACAGGAACAGATCCACGGTCGCGTTCGCGGGCCCGAAGGCCCGGTCCGGCGTCTCGAAGCTCACGTCCGCGGCGCGGAGTTCAGGCAGCTCGGCTGCGGGGGCGTCGTGCAGCAGTCGGGTTAGTGTGCTGTCCAGGTCGTGGAACATGATGCCGCCACATCTCAATTGGCTACCAGGGGTACTCGACGATTTCCAGCCCATCGATTCCATACTTTTTCATCATGGTTTCAAGCTGAGCCTCTATAGCCTTGACTGAGGCCTTGGGGTTCGCCTTCTTGAAATCCTTCCAAATTTCATTCCAGTGGTATTCATTATGGATCCACCGGTGTTCGTCGGAGCTGAGCCTGACGGTGTAGTCGTCGATATTTTTGATTCCTCTTTCACTGAACCATTTTCTAAGTTCCTGGACCAGCAGATGGTGATATTCATACGCCGCACGCGCCGTCCGCTCCGCGACTCCAGATTCCCCTAGTGCCCGAATTCCTGACGAGTCCTTTCCGGTATAGTGGAGCGCCCCAGTATCTTCTGCATGACTGGCCAGGATCTCCTCTGTTGTGCTGCGCCTCATTGTGGTCGCGGGCATAGCGGGATCCATACCGGACAGCCTGCCGCCGCCAGGTAGAGCGAGATCGTGGTGAGGTATGAGCTCATCGAGGGTATCGTCAATCTTCTGCTTGATCCGCGAGAAAGCTTCGCGGAGAGCGACCGGAGCCATCTTTCCGATCTCGGCTACTGCATCAAGGAATTCATTCCTCCTCTTGATGAGCCATTGAGGGGCCGAGCGGATCACAGAGGCAGCTACGGCCAGCCATCCCTGCAGCTTGATGAGCGCCGTGGCCGTCCAGCGCCCCCAATTCCTCGACAGTAATCCTCTAATTCCCTTCAGGCCATCCAGCACGGGATCGACCACTTTCATCAATCTAATTAATTCATTGAGCTTGGCTGCGGCTGCGCCCGCACCGTGGATCAGGTACTTGCTCCCCTGCTTGATAGCGCTACCGACCTCCGGGATGACGCCGATCAGCGAGAATGCCAATCCGACCCATCGCATGGGTCGGTCATATTGCCGTTCGCCGATCATGAAGTACATGTGTGCGGTGAGGTCACGCGCGTCGGACAGCTGATCCAGAACTGGGATCAGGCTCACCACGGTGTCTACCGTGATCTCTCCGATGGTCGGGTCCTCATTGAACTCTCCCTTGAGGCCACCACCGACGGTTTGTACGAACTCCGACTCGGAGACGGTCTCCACGAATGCGGAGACCGCATCGTAAATGGGCAGCAACGGGCGCGCCGTCTGGGAGAGGACTGGGAGCGCCATGCCCACGCCGTACTGGCCATATGGGCCTCGCCTCCCCACTTGCATGGGTGCGATCCTGCGTTCAAGGTCGGCCTCTTCCTCGGGCGTGGGACCGCGTAGGCCCGTCTGAGCGCGTTGGGCCTGAAGGATCGCGTCAGCGAGTGCTTGATTTCCCGCAGGTTTGAGAGTTTTGGCCAGCCCTCCGCCACTGGAGGCGGGAGACGGTGACGCCGACCGACTCCGCAGAGCAGGTGGTGAGATCCGCGTCCGCTTGTGCTCACCCATGGCAACGCTCCTCGAACGCCGCGAAGTCCTCCCCCACCAGCACCCGCCCCGCCTTCGCATGCTCGCGTGCCGTCGCATGCAGCAGGTCCCCCATGCCGATGGGACGGTCGTCGGCGGCCGCCAGGTACGCCGCGGCCAGCACCGCGTTCTTTATGGAACCGCCCGTCATGCGGAACTGCCGGGCCAGCAGAGGGAGGTCGAGGGCCTCGTCGTGCGGGGCCTCGGGCGGGAAGTGGAGGCGCCAGATGTCGGCGCGCTGCTCCTCGTCCGGGAAGGGGAATTCGACGACGAACTGCAGGCGGCGCACGAACGCCTCGTCCATGTTCTGGCGGAGGTTGGTGGCGAGGATGGCCACACCCTCGTAACTCTCCATCCGCTGCAGGAGATAGGCGATCTCGATGTTGGCGTACCGGTCGTGCGAGTCGCGGACCTCGGAGCGCTTGCCGAACAGCGCGTCCGCCTCGTCGAAGAAGAGAACGGCGTTGGCGTTCTCGGCCGCGGCGAAGATCCGCTGCAGGTTCTTCTCCGTCTCGCCGATGTACTTGCTGACCACACCGGCCAGGTCGATCTTGTACAGGCCGAGGCCCAGTTCGGCCGCGATGATCTCCGCTGCCGTCGTCTTGCCTGTTCCCGAGGGCCCGGCGAACAGTGCGGCTGTGCCCCGGCCGAGTGAGAGTCGGCGCCCGAATCCCCAGTCGTGAAGCACTCGTTGGCGGCACTCCACCTGCCGGCACAGCTCGTCGAGAAGCCGGATCGTGTCCTCGGGCAGGACCAGATCCGACCAGCCGTGCACGGGCTCGATCGCATGGGCCAGTTCCCCCAGCGCCGGGTCGGACTGTGCGCGGGCGGCGGTGGACAGATCGGTGAGCGAGGGTGCGGAGTCGGGGCCGTTCAGCCAGTGGACCCGGGTGGTGGCCAGGGTGGTGGCGGATTCGATCTGGTCGTACGTCAGGCGGTAGCGGCCGGCCAGGACGTCCAGCCCTGGTGCGGACAGACGCACACCGGACCGATCCAGGCACCGGTTCCAGTACGCGCGCCGGTCAGGCGCCTCCGGGAGCGGGAAGTCCACGGGGACGATCCGCGCGGCATCGAACCCCGGAGGAAGAGCCCCGGACGTACCGGAGATGATCGAAACACCCCCATGCGCCGCCAACGTCCTGTTCCACAGGAGCCGCTGCGCCGTGGCCTCCTCGCCGAGCAGGGCGCCGTACGGCTCCGCATACACAATCGCCCCCCGCAGCGACGCCTCCCGCAGAACGGCTCGGGGCCAGTCCTCGTCGCCGCGCGTCGCCGTCTCCAGGTCCACGGCGACGACGGGGCGGCCGGCTTCCGTGGCGAGCGCCAACGCCGTCCGCTTCTTGACGGAGCTCGGCGGACCGGAGAAGTACAGGTGGAGTGGCTCCGCCCCGACCTCGCACGCCTCGGAGATCAGCTGTGGGAGCAGTCTCACCGCAGCCGGCATCACCTCGGGCGGCAGGGCTTCGGCGTCTTCGCCCCGCAGCAGCTCGGTGAAGTCCCCCGCATCCGCGGTGAGTTCATCTCGTCCGAGCAGATGCTGTACGACGGCACTGTCCAGCACCAGCGAGCAGGCGGGGAGTGGCCACCTGATGCTCTGCGCCTCCGAGGGGAGTGCGATCAGACCATGTCGTACGAGCGGAGCGTCGCCGACGAGGTGCGCCCGGCGGGCGAGCTTCTCGGCGGGGGTCGCGGACAACAGCGTGAGCGCCAGGTCGACGCTGGGACGCCGCCGGGAGACATCATCCTGGAGGAAGGCGTACAAGCGCTCGTAGCGCAGATCGACTTCGGGTGCGAGGGCGATGACGACCAGCCAGAGGTCCACCTCGCCGAGACCGAATGCGCGGGCGAAGCGGCGAAGCCGCGAGTCCTGGCTCAGGCCGTCGAGCAGAGCGGGAGCCCCGGGGCGGTTCGAGGCGGTGAAGACCGGGTGCGCATCCCAGTTGTCGAGCAGCCGAGTGATGTCGCCTCGGCTGATGTACAAGCCGCGGAAGGGGTCGTCGGCCGTCGCGGAGCCATAGGCGGCCAGCACCCGCGCCACCGTGTCACGCAGCAGGCTGTCCAGCCGGCCCAAGGCGTGGCCCAGGTCTTTCGGATACGCGCTCTCCATCGTTCCCCCTCCCCCTCACACGGAACGGGCTACGGCGGACGCTAGGAGGACGCCGTCACCCGCCCATCACGCGCCCGTCAACGGTGAGACTCCTCCCATGAGTTCAGCCAGTCCTCGACGGCAGCCAGGACCGCCTGCCGACCGGCCATCAGCAGGATCTCGTCGCTCGGTTCGCGCGCGTCCAGGGTCCGGATGATGCGGGCCCGCACAGCAGGCGGACCGGGCTCCCACCACACGGAGATCAGGAGGATCGCGCTGGGCGGCGCTGGGACCTCATCCATGGCGATCCGTTCATCGGGGGCGCCTGCGGATGCTCCACTCTCCCGCGGGCGCGTCACCACGGCGTCAGCGGCCGGTCACGGGGAAAGCCGTTGAGTGGCGGGGAGGTCCGACAGCATTGATGCGAATCGGGGGGATGGCCGGACACCCAGTTCCTCGTGAAGGAGCCGCTGAAAGGCCTCGAAATGCCGGACGGCCTCCGCCACGTTGCGTTCCGCGAGGTGGACCGACACGACCGCTCGGTGTGCGCTCTCGCGCAGCGGCTCGATCCGTATGCTCTCCAGCGCCGCCTCCAGGGCGAGCGCGTGGCGGCCTTGTGCGACGAGCTGTGCGGCCAGCGTGTCGAGCGCGTGCAGTCGCAACTGACGTAGTCTCTCGCGTTCGAACATCACCCAGTCCTCGTCCCAGCCCGGCAGCAGATCACCGCTGCGAAGGCGTCCGAGCGCCAGGTCCTCGCCGCCTGCCGCGGGTGAGGACACCAGCCCCAGCGCGGTCGTGGTCAGGCCGTGCACATCGATGCTGACGCGGTCCGTGATCGACAGGGTGTCGTGACTGCACTCGACGAGGTGTCGAGGCCCACGACGCAACCGCCACAGTGCCGTACGGAGGCTTCCCTGAGCGCGCTCCTCGGTGACGTCCGGCCACAGGGTCCCGGCGAGTACGGTGCGGGTGGCATGGTTCCGCAGTCCGAGGAAGGCCAGCACCCGCTGGCCACCCACGGCAACGTCGACCGCTTCACCGCCGTACGAGAGCTCGAAGCGGTCGAGCAGACGCAGCCGAGTGGAACCATCGGCAGCGGTCACGGTGCACCCCCCGAAGCGGGATCGGCGGCACTGCGCCGGGCAGCCTCGGCTTCGCGTTCCCTCATGTCACGCAGGTGCATACGGATGCACAGCAGGGAGCCCGGCAAGAAGAGGGCGCCGAAGAGTACGGCCACGACGATGACGGCCCCGCGCTCGGACCAGCCGGCCAGCGCCAGATACGCCCAGCCTGCCAGGACGGCCGGGTACACCAGGGCCGCGGCGAACGGTTCGTTGATCAGGCCGCCGAGTGCATGCGGGCGTCCGTCGAACTGCCCGGGGAAGTTCCAGGTCAACTCGATCCGTCGGCCCGCGGCGATGAGGCCGCCGCATTTCCGGATGCCGTACAGCTCATAGGCGAACAGCCCCAGCGTCACCACCGAGCCGAAGACCCCGACCGGCAACCAGATCGGTTCCGGATCGCCGGGATCCTTTCCGAGCAGCAGACCCACGCCCACTCCTGACACCACAGGAAGGAGACTCAGGAGCTTGGCGCGGAAGTCGTCGATCGCGCGATAGCTCACGCAGATCTCCTGATACACGGCCTTCTCTTGCTCAGGTGTGGCGTCGGCACCCGTCGGCTGCCGGTTCAGGACCGCGGGAGTCGGCGCTCCGCAGGCGTCGGCTCGTCGGCGGTGTGGGAGAAGTCGGCCCATGACGGTGCCGATGCTCATGGCTTGGCCACCCACGCGGGCCTTGAGTCGCTCATCAGTGATGCCCCCTCACTCGATGTCACCAGCGGTTCCCAGCGCAGCACTCCGGCGCGGCCGGACGCATCGGGGAACGCCCTACAACTCCGGGTTGGGGCGGCCCGGGAGCCCATCGCGTCCGGCGAGGAGCGCAAGGACACGGCGGGTGTCCGTACCCGTCTCGTACTCCCAGGGGTCGACTCCGCGGCGGCGCAGCGCACTTTCCAGGGCGAGTTGGGCGATCTCGGCGCCTGGCCGGTCGACGCGACGGGAGAGTTCGACAAAGTCCAGGGAGGCGCCTTTCGCACCGGGGATCTGCCACCGTTCCACTGCCAATTCTGTGGTGGACCAGGTGAGCTGGGGCCGGCTCCGTACCACGACCGGTCCGAGGACCCTGAGCGCGTCGAAGTTCTGCGGGCAGTCGGCGCACTCGTCGAGGAAGGCTCGCTGAGCATCGGTGAACAGCCCATGCAGTGGGTCGCGTCGGGCGAGCGCGCCGGCGACGGTGCCTTCCCGGTGAGAGGCGGCCATCACGGCGGAGAGCACCCGCCGCTCGCCCCGCCATTCCGCCTCGATGCGGGTGGGTCGTTGTCCGGCGATACGTGAGCGTCGGCACGGACAGAGTTCCGCGACGGTGTCGTCGCGACGGTGTGGTGTCTCGCGCAAGCGGAGGATCACCCCGGCTTCCAGCAAAGGCAGCCGGTGGGGAGAGGCGTCGGAGCGCTCGCAGAACCATATGCGGCCAGTCAGGTCCTCTGCCGCATCCTCCTCCCACACTCCTGCGGCGAGGGCCTGGGCCGGTGACAGCGTCACCTTCAGTACGACGGCGTCGAGCCGGTCACGACCAACCACTGCGTGCCTCCCAAAGAGCGCACTCCTCCAGGCAGCCCAGCGCTTCGACGGCCCGCACCGCAACAGGGAACTCCCTATATCTCAGCAGAATCTGACGGTCCAACAGAAATTCGCGCCAAAGGGCGAAGTGCCCTCGGCGATCACCTCGTGTCGAGCACCCTGGTGCAGCGGGGCGGAATTCGTCACTACTCGGGGGCACGGGGGCGTGATGGACGAGTCGGCATGGCAGGACGGGGAAGAGCCCATCGGCCGCGGCCGTGAGTGCGACCTGCTCCACGGGCTGTTGGACTCGCTGCCCGACCGGGGCGCGGCGCTGCTGCTGCGCGGTGATCCGGGGATCGGGAAGAGCACGCTGCTCGACTATGCCGCGGGGCGCGCCGGTGCTCGCGTACTGCGAGCCCGCGGGATCGAGTCGGAAGCGGTTCTTCCGTACACAGTCCTCGCCGATCTGCTGCTGCCGCTGCGCAAGTACTTCGCCGAGGTGCCGATCGCCCAGTGCAGGGCGTTGGAAGGGTGTCTCGCGCTGGCGGACGTCGCCGACCCGAATCCGTACGCCGTGTGCGCCGGAGCGCTGGGCGTGCTGGCGGCGGCGGGCGAAGCCGAGCCGCTGGTGGTGCTGATCGACGACCTGCACTGGGTGGATCCCTCGTCCCGGCGCGTACTGCAGTTCGTCGCACGGCGGCTGTCCACCGAGCGGGTGGCTCTCGTGATGGCCGTACGGACGGAGGGCGGCGAGGACGGCATGTGGGACGGCGTGCCTCACGTAGTGCTCGCCCCGTTGGACGGCAACGAATGCCGGCAGCTGCTGCGGCGGCGCGGACTGGATCCGGCGGAGGCTGCGGCCGCCCGGCTGATCCCGCTGAGTATGGGGAACCCGCTGGTCCTGGTGGAGTACGCGGACGCGCTGGCGCAAGCCAGGGCGCGGGGCGACGGTCTGGCGGAGCAGGAGTGGGAGATCCCCGGGCCACTGGTGGAGCGAGCCTGGTGGGGCCGGATGCGGGCGCTGGCCCCGGGAACGCGCGACGCACTGGTGTACGTCGCGCTGTGCCGTTCCCCGAAGTACGCCGTGCTAGAGCGGGCGCTCGATGCCGTAGGTCTGTCGCTGAGCTCTCTGACGGCTGCCGAGGAGGCGGGCCTGGTCCGTGCTGGGCACGAGGGCTACGAACTGCGGCATCCCATCCTGCGCCCGCTGGTGCTGGCGCACTGTCCGGTCGCTCAGCGCCTGCGCGCGTACCGGGTACTCGCGGATCTGTCGTCCGGAGAGCTGCGCACCTGGTACCTCGCCAGTGCGGCGCCCGGACCGGACGAGACAGTGGCCGCGGCACTCGCCGACGGGGCTGTACAAGCACGGCGGCGCGGGGCACTCGGAACCTCGGCCCGGGCCTGGCACCGGGCGGCCGAACTGTCCCCCAAGGCATCGGACAAAGCCGTCCGCCTGCTCAACGCCGCCCAGGACGCTTTCTACAGCGGCGCTACAGCCGATGCCGCCCAGTGGTGCGAAGAGGCACTGCGCCACAGTGCCGAACCGGCGCTCACCGCCGGCATCGAACTGCTCCGCGGACAGGCACGCAGCTGGGTCGGCGATCCGGCCGGAGCGCACCGGCTGCTGGTCGCTGCGGCCGCGGCGGCCGAGGGGGTGGATCCGGCGTGGGCCTGTGCGCTGTACGGCGCGGCCGTCATGCCGGCGGCTATGGGCGGCAACATCGGCTGGGCGGCCGACACCGCGGCCCGCTGCGGTGAACTGGCCGACACACTGGCCACAGGGCCGGAGCTACAACTGGCCAGGGTGCTGCGGGGCAACACGCAGGCGTTGACCGGGCAGGTAGGGGAGAGTCGCCGGCTGGTGCTCGACGCCCGAGCGGCCCTGCACGGGAACTGGGCACTGGAGGAACGGCAGTTGGCGGTCCTGATCGGCCAGGCGCTCTCCTGGGTGGACGAGGAGGACGCGGCCCGCGAGGTGTTCGGCACGGTGATCGACCGGGCCCGGCGCGACGGTGTCCCCGCTCTGCTGCCTTTCGCTCTGGTGGGACGCTGCGAGACGGAGTCGTGGGGCCGGTGGGCGGCGGCCCGGGCGGACGCAGCCGAGGCCCTGCGCTGGGGGCAGGAGTTCGGGCACAACGCGATGACCGGGTACGCGCTGACGTCGCTGGCACGGTTGGAGGGACTGCGCGGGGAACGGGCCGCCTGCGAGGAACGTATCGCGTACTACGAGGAACACTGCGGTGAAGGCATCCCCGGCCTGGAGATCTTCGCGGAGTCCGCGCTGGGCTCCGCGGCCCTGGCCTCCGGGGACCCGGGGCCGTGCCTCTCGCATCTGGAGCGGGCGTTCGCTGCGGCGGCGGAGATGGGGTTGGGCAACCCCAACTTGATGCCGTTCGTCGCGGATTTGGCGGAGGCGCACAGCCGCACCGGGAACCGGAAGCGGGCCATGGAGATCACCCTCTGGCTGCGCGAACGTGCGCAATCCACCGGGCTGGCCTGGCCCGCGGCCGCCTACGCCCGGTGCCGGGCCATGCTCGCCGAGTCCGCCGACACCGTGCAGCAATGGCTGGCCGAGGCGGAGCGGGCGCACTCCCGGCGCGCGATGCCCTACGAGCTGGCCCGCACCCGGCTGGTGTGCGGCGAGACCCTGCGCCGCCTGCGACGCCCGGCGGCGGCCCGCGATCCCCTTCAGGCCGCCCACCGGACCTTCACGGCACTCGGCGCCGCCACCTGGGCAGCCAGGGCCGCTTCGGAACTCGCCGCGGCCGGCCGACGCCCCGTACCCGGCGCCGCCCAGCCGCCACGGGTGGACCTCCTGACGGCGCAAGAACTCCAAGTGGCCCGTGCCATCGGAGAGGGTCTCAGCAACGTCGAGGCCGCCACGGCCCTGTTCGTGTCCCGCAAAACGGTCGAGGCCCACCTCACCCGCGTGTACCGCAAGCTCGGTATCCGCTCACGCTCCGAACTGGCCCGCTATCTGGCGCGGGCGGACCTCGTCGACTGATGCGATACACAACGTCACGGACCGGTTACCACGATGACGACCGCTTCGACCAGCTGGACGGCGCGCCCGCGCCCGATCATCCGGCAAACCTGTCCCACGAAGACGCGGGCGGCCGGCGGGTTTCACCAGGCGCGTGGTAGACCACCGGCAGGTCGGACATCCCGGACCAGGCACCTCACAGCGACGTCATGACGTGCTTGATCCGTGTGTAGTCCTCGAAGCCGTACGCCGACAGGTCCTTGCCGTAGCCGGACTTCTTGTAGCCGCCGTGTGGCATTTCGGCCACCAGGATCATGTGGGTGTTGATCCACACGCAGCCGAAGTCGAGGCGCTTGGACATGCGCATCGCGCGGGCGTGGTCCTTCGTCCAGACCGAGGAGGCGAGGGCGTAGTCGACGCCGTTGGCCCACTCCACTGCCTGGTCCTCGTCCGAGAAGGACTGGACTGTGATGACCGGGCCGAAGACCTCGTTCTGGATGATCTCGTCGTCCTGCTCGAGGCCCGAGACGACGGTCGGCGCGTAGAAGTAGCCGGTCTCGCCGACGCGGTGCCCACCCGCCTCGACCTTGGCGTGTGAAGGGAGCCGGTCGACGAAGCCGCTCACCTGGGCGAGTTGGTTGACGTTGTTGAGTGGGCCGAAGAGGACGTCCTCCTCGTCGATGCCACCGGTTTTCACGTCGGCTGCGGCCTTGGCCAGTGCGGCGACGAACTCATCGTGGATGGACTCGTGGACGAGGATGCGGGTGGCGGCGGTGCAGTCCTGGCCGGCGTTGAAGAAGCCCGCCGTCGTGATGCCCTCGACGGCCTGCTCGATGTCCGCGTCGTCGAAGACCACCACGGGTGCCTTGCCGCCGAGCTCCAGGTGGACACGCTTGACGTCCTTGGCGGCGCTCTCGGCGACTTGGATGCCGGCACGTACGGAACCGGTGATGGCGGCCATGGCCGGAACCGGGTGCTCGACCATGAGCTGGCCTGTGGTCCGGTCACCGCACACGACATTGAGCACACCGGCAGGCAGATCCAGCTCCTTCAGCACGCCACCGATGATCCCGGCGAGCAGCACCGTGGACGCGGGGGTGGTGTCCGACGGCTTGAGGACCACGGTGTTGCCCGCGGCGACGGCCGGTGCGAACTTCCACACAGCCGTCATCATCGGGTAGTTCCAGGGCGCGACCTGCGCGCACACACCGATCGGCTCCCGCCGGATGATGGAGGTCAGGCCCTCCGCGTACTCCCCCGCCGCCTTGCCCTCCAGCAGGCGTGCGGCGCCCGCGAAGAAGCGCAGCTGGTCGACCATGGGGACGATCTCTTCGGTCCTGGTCACGGCGCGGGGCTTGCCGGTGTCGCGGCACTCCGCCTCGACCAGCTCCTCAGCGCGTGCCTCAACGGCGTCCGCGATCTTCAGGAGCAGCTTCTGCCGGGTGCTGGGCGTGGAGTCGCGCCACACAGGAAAGGCCGCCGCCGCGGCTGCCATCGCCGCGTCCACGTCCGCCGCCCCCGAGAGCGGTGAACTCGCGTACACCTCACCGGTGGTGGGGTCGACGACCGGCAGCGTGCGACCGTCCTTCGCGTCGACGAATTCGCCGTCGATGAAATTGCGCAGCGTAAGGATTTCGCTCACGACGTTCCGTGCTCCTTGTGGCTTGAGAGTCGTAGGGATACAGGAGATCTGCTGGGAGGCCGGCTTGAGGATGGCGATGACGCAGCGCCCCAGGGGTGGAGGGCGGCTGTGGAATTGCGTTCCGGTCGTGCCGAGTAAGAGGGCCGACCCGAACGGCGCAGAGTTGGCGAATCCGCGCCGACGGGCCATGCCTGAGGTACAGCAGCTGAGGCACGGACGACCTGACCAGGCCCGGTCTCCGTTCCAGGCCAGTGACGCTATCCGCCACCCGAACAGCCAAGAAGTGGTGGATTCATCCATAGTCCCGAAACCGTATGGATGATCTGCACACCCGCGAGGGTTGATGCCGTCCGGGTAGGACGAGGCGACATCTGTCTCCTGGACATGGGCGCACCCGCTGGGAAATCACTCATTGACGCGCAGAGGACATGTCCCTACTGTTGCGCCACGCGGTCGCCGGGCTGAGGCAGACCGCGTGTACCGGATCGTTCCTTTTTCCGCGGATCGCCTGATAGTGATCGCGGATGCGAACGAGTTCCGGAATGTCATGGCCGTTGGCGACGGCCATTGGCTCCTCAGGTCACCTTTCGACCTGATCGTTCATGACGCAGATCGCAGATTCACCTGTTTGCCCCTCTGGCGATCCCTGCCGCACGCCCGTATTCACCGCGCCCCGCACCTGTCATCGGTGCGCTCCGAAACGCGGGGCCGTCGTGTTCCACGTCGTTTTCCAAGAAAGGCATGGCCACAATGAACGAGCAGTCACACAGAAGCGTGAGCCGCCGGTCGATCCTGCGGGCGGCCGGAGCCTCCGCGCTCGCGGCACCTCTGGCGGGGAGTCTACTCACCGCGTGCAGCACCAAGTCGACCCCGTCGGCCAAGCCGAACACCACGGTGACCGTCACCTCGTACGGCGGCTCGTACAACGACCAGTTGACGAAGACCCTGCTCAAGCCGTTCGAGAAGAAGTCGGGTGTGCGTCCGTCGCTGCTGGCCAACACCAGCCTCGCCGGACTCAAGGCCCAGGTGCAGTCCGGCGATGTCCAGTGGGATCTGGTGGAGTTGACGGCACCGGAATACCTCCAGGCCGTCGATGAGGGGCTGTTGGAGAAGCTGGACTACGGCGTCATCAACGACAAGGGGCTGCCGTCGTACGCGAAGGCCGACTACGGCATCAAATATCTGAGCTTCCTTTTCGTGATGGCCTGGGACCAAAAGCACATCCCCGATGAGCAAGCGCCCAAGAATTGGGAGCAGTTCCTGGACCAGGGGCGCTACAAGGGCAAGCGATCCGTCTACGCGCAGTTGTCCGACAGCTCGATCCTGGAGGCGGCACGACTCGCGGCGGGCGTGCCGTTCGACAAGATCTACCCCCTCGACGTCGATGCCGCCCTGAAGTACCTGGCCCAGCACCCCGGGCGCGACGGACTGATCTACCACACGGCCAATCAGGAGCCGATCCAGCAGCTGACCTCGGGCGAGGTCGCGCTCTCGACAAGCTTCAACAACCGGATCAGCGCCGCCCGCAAGGACGGGGCAAGGCTCAACTTCACCGCGACCAACAGTGTCGTCGCGGGCGACTACTTCGTGGTCCCCAGGGGCGCCAGGAACAAGGAGGCGGCCTTCCGGCTCCTGGACTTCATGAGCAACGACGCCGCGGCCGGCGCCGACTTCATCCAGACCACGAACCTCACCCTGGCCAACACCCCGGCCCTGGCCAAGCTGCCCTCCTCGGTGGCCGATTCGCTGCCCACCAGCCCCAAGCTGGCGGACTCCATCCTGGTACGCGACGACGCCTGGTGGGCCAAGAACCTCAAGGCGACCGAGCAGCGCTTCAAGCTGTGGCAGGCGGGCAACTGATGACGTCCACCGTCACGCCTGCCGCGGCGACCGCCTCCGCTTCCGCCGGTGCCGGCGCGCCGCGGCGGCGGCGGCGCCCGCGCGGCACGTGGTTGCTGCTGCTGGCACCCGTACTCGCCTTCGACGCCGTACTCTTCCTGACGCCTCTCGGCAAACTCGTCGCGGCGAGCACTCACGACCACGCCTACCAACGCGTGCTGAAGGACCCGCTGGTGTCGCGGTCGCTGCTCAACACCTTTGAGATCAGCGCGCTGTCGACGCTCGCCACGGTCGTGCTCGGCTACCTGCTGGCCGTGGTGATCTGGCGGCGCGGGCCGCTGGCACGGGTCATTCTCTTCGCTCTGGTGCTGCTGCCCTTCTGGACGGGCGTCCTGGTGAAGAACTTCGCCTGGGCGGTCCTGCTGCAGGACAACGGCCTGGTGAACACCGCGCTGCAGGGGCTCGGTGTCACCGACGCCCCGCTGGCACTGCTCCACGACCGTTTCGCCGTGGTGCTCGGCATGGTGCACTATCTGCTGCCGTACGCCGTCTTCCCGATCTTCGCGGCCCTTGCCGCGATCGACGACCGGCTCGAACTGGCGGCCCGGTCGCTGGGTGCGGGTGAGGCGTCGATCTTCCGCCGGATCATCCTGCCTCTGACCGTGCCGGGCGTCTCCGCTGCCGGTCTGCTGGTTTTCATCATCAGCACCGGATTCTTCATCACGCCCGTCGTCCTCGGTGGTCCCGGCGACATGATGATCGCCAATCAGATCGATTTCTACGCACGGCAGTTGACCGATTTCGCCGGTGCGTCGGCGCTCGCGCTGCTGCTGACCGTCATCGTCAGCGTGCTCGTCGCGATATACCAGCGGATCCTTCGTGCAGGAGGCGAATATGAGGCCGGCTAGACCTCGACATGTGTCCTCGCTGATCGCCTCGGTGCCGGTCTTCGTCTTCCTGGTCGTACCGACGCTGATCGTGCTGCCCGTGGCCTTCACCGGCAGCCGCTACATCACCTTTCCGCCCCAGCAGTTGTCCACCGAGGCGGTCACAGGATTCTTCCGCGACCAGGCGTGGATGTCGGCCCTGTCCGCCAGCCTCCAGGCGGCCGGTGTCGCGGTGGTCATCGCGGTCCTGCTCGGCGGGACGGCCGCGGTGGCGCTGCACGGGCGTACGTTTCCCGGGAAGGCGGCGATCACGGGCCTGCTGCTGGCACCGATGATCGTGCCCGCGGTGGTGCTGGCTCTGGCGTTCTACCAGTTCTTCATCTCCGTCGGCATGGTGGGGACGGTCCTGCCGATCGGCCTCGCCCATGCCGTGCTCGCCGTGCCGTACGCCTTCCTCACCGTGCGGGCCAGCCTCGCCGGGCTGAACCCGGCGCTGGTCCGCTCGGCGAGCAGTCTGGGCGCGGGAGCGTTCTCCGTCATGCGGTTCGTCTATCTCCCGGTCATCCGGCCGGGGCTTGTCGCGGGAGCCCTGTTCGCCTTCTCGGTGTCCATCGACGAGACGGTCATCGCGCTGTTCCTGCAGTCCCCGAACGCGACGACGCTGCCGGTGAAGATGTTCACCGACATCCAGTACAACCTGACCCCGAAGATCGCCGTGTCCTCGGCGATGCTCGTCACCGTCGCCACGCTCGGTCTGCTCGTACAGGTCTGCTTCACCATCCGCCGCCGCTCCGTCGCCCGGCTGCTCCCCTTGACCGCCCCCGAACAGACAGGGTGATCCATGACGACCACGACCACACAGCAGACGTCCGCCTCGGCTCCCCACGAGGAGCGGCGTGGCGCCATCGAGCTGAGGGGCGTCCGCAAGATGTACGGGAATATCGCCGCCGTCGACGATCTCGATCTGTCGGTCGAACCCGGCGAGTTCGTCACCTTGCTCGGGCCGAGCGGTTCGGGCAAGACCACGACGATGATGATGGTCGCCGGCTTCGAGGAACTCACCTCCGGCACCGTGCTGATCGACGGCGAACCGGTGGACCGGCTGCCCCCCAAGGACCGCAACCTCGGCGTCGTCTTCCAGAGTTACGCCCTGTTCCCGCACATGAGCGCCGCCGAGAATGTCGGGTTCCCGCTGCGCATGCGAGGGGTCCAGCGCGGCGAGCGGCGGGGGCGCGCGGAGGAGGCGCTCGCCCGCGTCGGTCTGGCCGGGCTCGGCGACCGTCGTCCGCGTCAGATGTCCGGCGGCCAGCAGCAGCGCGTCGCGCTCGCGCGTGCCCTGGTGTTCAACCCCGCGGCCCTTCTCCTGGACGAGCCGATGGCCGCCCTGGACAAGCGCCTGCGCGAGCAGATGCAGGACGAGGTCAAGACCCTGCAGCAGTCGCTCGGTATCTCCGTCCTGTTCGTCACCCATGACCAGGACGAGGCCATGTCCATGTCCGACAGGATCGTGGTCATGCGTGACGGCAGGATCGTGCAGGAGGGCGCCCCCGAGGACGTGTACGCGCATCCACGTACCGACTGGGTGGCCAACTTCCTCGGCGACACCAATCTGCTGCCCTGCACGGTGTTGGAACGCAAGGACGGCGAGGCCGTTGTCGACCTCGGTGCGTGGGGAGTGGGCCGGGTTCGGGACCGCGGGGCCAAGGGCGACGCGTACGCGGTCTCCATCCGCCCCGAACATCTGCGGTTCGTCGACGCCGACCGCTGCGAGAACCGCGGCTCCGGCCGGGTGCTGTCGTCCACCGGCCTCGGCGCCACGATCCGTCATCGGCTGCACGTGGGCGGCCAGGACGTGGTCATGCGGGAACTCGGCACGGGCTCGCGCGCGACGGGCGGCCTGGACAGTGAGGTGACCGTCGGCTGGTCCCCGGAGGAGGCGCAGCTGCTCGTCCTGGAGCCCTGAGGACTACCGGGACAGGCGCTTCGAGGTGGTCTTGCAGCGGGTCACTTGGACCCCTCGCGGAACTCATCGCAAGGAAGTGCGCCCGTCCATGGCCCGTGCGGCCACCCACAAGGCGATCTGCGTGCGCGATCGTACGCCCAGCTTGTCGCGGACCTTGTCCAGATGCGTGGCGACCGTACGTATCGAAAGACCGAGCCGGTCCGCGATGTGCCGGTTGGTCAGTCCGTCGGCGACCAGTTCGGCCACCATGAACTCTCTTGCGGTGAGCGTGGACTGGTCGTCGACGAGTTGTACGGCGTCCGTCGCCGTTCGGTGGCCACCGCCCCTTTTCCGCAGGGCGTACGCGACAAGTCGGTCCCCGCGCAGCCGATGACCGCCGCTGACGGCCGCGTCCCGCGCGGCCGCCGACAGCCGCGTCCTCGCACGAGTCGCCGTCTGTTCCACCTGGCGTCGCCATGGAGCCTCGGGCTCGGTGTCCAACCCGCGGCGTGCCTGCGCCGTCGCCTCGTAAAGTCGTAAGGCCCGCTGCAGGTCGCCACTCTCGGCGGCCACGAGGGCCAGGCCCTCAATGGGGTACAGAGCGTGGAAACTTGCTTCGGGGACGATCCGCAGCACTTCGGTGAACAGAGCCTCGGCACTTTCCAGCCGGCCCAGAGCCAGCCGCACGGCGCCCGCGGTGTGCAGAGCGGCCGCGACCCGGCTCCACGGGGCGTGCTCCCTGAGCACCGGCAGGCAGCGGGACATAAGCAAGTCGGCCTCGAGTTCCCGGCCGGCTTGGAGCAGCGCCCAGGCCAGGTGATGGGTGCACCACGCGGTGTCGTGCGGTTTGCCGAGCGCGGCGACGATGTCCAGGCACTCGCGCAGGTCCGCGACGGCCGCGCCGAATTCGCCGCGGCACAGCCGTGCCGCGGCTCGCGCGTCCAGGGCGTTGGCAAGACCGGCGGGACGGGCACGGGTGCGCTCCATGTCGACCGCCTGCTCGCCCAGGCACAGTGCGTGTGCCAGGTCGGCCTGCTGGCACGCCACGCGCGCGGCGAGTGCCAACACCGCACCGCCGAACGCCCGGCCGTCGGCCTCCTGCAGAAGTCCGCTCAGCAGCGAACGGGCGGCCGACGGCTGCTCCTGCTCGAAGTGCACCCGAGCCAGTTCCAGCGCAAGCCGCAGGTGCGAAGAGCCGTCGCTGCCGACCGTCCAGGCCAGGGCCGCCGCGAGATTGTCCCGTTCCACGGTCAGCGGGCCGCCGGCCTGGTCGGCGAACACCTCGTCGCTCACCCGGTCCGCCAGAGCGATCAGCCACTCGGTGGCCCGTTGCCGAGTGGTGTGCAGCTCGCCGGATGCGTGCAGGCGCTGCATCGCGTAGACACGGATGGCGCCCAACTGTCTGAATCGCGTGGGCTGCGCGTCTCCAGGCACCCGTGCGATGAGGGACTTGGCCTCAAGGGCGCACAGGACGCGGAGTGTCTGCCGCGGTGCGATGCCGTCGCCGGCGCAGACCGCCTGCGCCGCAGCGGTGTCGAACCCGCCGACGAGGACCGCGAGGCGCCGGAAGACGGCCTGCTCCGCCGGATCAAGCAGCCTATGGCTCCAGTCGATCGCGGCGGCCAGTCCGCTGTGGCGTGGCGGCCCGATTCTGCTTCCGTCGGTCAGGAGCGACAGCTGGTCGTCCAGTCCGGCCAGGATGTCATTCAGTGGAAGGGTGCCGACCCGGCGAGCCGCCAGTTCGATGGCAAGTGTCAGGCCGTCCAGTCGGCTGCAGATCTCGGCAACGGCCCGGCCGTTGCCACGGTGGAGCGTGAATCCGGGTGCACAACTCGAGGCACGTTCGACGAACAGCCGGACGGCATCCGATCGCAGCAGGGCTATCGGGTCCTCCCCGGCGTCGGCCGGCGGTAGGGGAAGCTCACCGACCTTGAACACGATCTCGCCGGGTACCCGCAGGGCCTCCCGGCTGGTGGCCAGGATCCGTAGCCGAGGGCAGCGGCCGAGGAGGACCGCGATCAGCCGGGCACACTGCTCGGCCAGATGCTCGCAATTGTCCAGAATCAACAGCCGGGAAGCGTCGCCGATCGCGCGGACCAGAACGTCGACGCCGGTTCGTCCCGCCCCTTCGCCCACGGCCAACGCGGCGGCCACCGACTGCGCCAACAGAGCGCCGTCCTGCAGCGAGTCGAGTTCGACCAGGTCGACACGTCCGTTACGGCCGGGCAGGCCCTTGGCGAACTCCAGCGCCAGGCGCGTCTTGCCGACGCCGCCGGCACCGGTCAGCGTGACCAACCGTGAGGTCCTTGGCAGGGTGCGCAGGCGCGACAGTTCCTGCCGTCGGCCGACGAAGGAGTCGAGCGCCCGTGGCAGGTCACGGCCGCGGGCGGCCGAGGAGACAGCGGTCGACGCGGCAGATGAGGCCGGTGACGCTGTCGACTGGGACCGGCGGGAATCCCCGCGCGCCGCCCGTTGCCTGAGCGCCCGCTGTCTGCACGCGTTGGAGCAGTAGCGAGCCGGTCGACCGCCGTGCGGTCTCGGGGTCAGCGCTGCGCCGCACACCTCACACGTTCGACTCCGGCTCATCCCCGATTCCTGGCCGCACGTTCCAGGGACGAAACCATCGAGTCCATCTGCGTGTCCCTTCGCGCGCGCACGGCGGCCGTTGACGACACACCAGCGGTAGCCGGGACCTTCGAAGTGAACCGACTACCGCTCGTGAGTGCGCGTCAGGGTGTGGCGGCGGGATCTATGCCGAGCACGACGGCTCCGGTCACTCCCTTGCTGAGGTCGCTGCCCACCGGTGTGATGGTCAGCAGGGTCGACGATCCGCCGTTGCGGTAGATGCCGTCTCGCGCGTTGAGCGTGCGGGTGGCCGTGTTGTTCCGGTAGGGGGCCAGGGCGGCGACCCTGCTGTTGTACGTCTCCGGGAAGTAGAGCTGGCCGGTATGGGACACATGGCCTCCCCGGTACACCCCGCCGGAAACCGTCCCGCCGACATGTGTCTTGACGTGGATGTGCAGGGCACGGCCGACGTACCAGCCCGGGTAAATCGCGGTGAATTCCGCGACACCGGCGGAGTCGGTCAGTTGCACGCCACGCAGGAAGGTCGTGTCCGGAGTGGAACCACCGGCCACGTATCCCGAGTAGATCCCCAGCGCGTCACAGTGCCAGATGTCGACCGCCGTGCTGGGCAGCGGGGAGCAGGTCCTGGTGTCGATCACCGTGACGCGGAGGGTGAGCGGCACGCCGGCCTTGCCTTCAGTGATGTTCTTGCGGACCGTTTCCAGGTCCAAGTAGTAGGGCCCCTCGGTCTGTTCGGGCGTGAGGACGCAGGCGGCGGCCGGCCGGGCGGGTAACTGGGCCGCGGCGTTCCGGTCCGTGGCAGCGGTCGTCTGTGCGGTCGCGGAGCCCGTCAGCCCGAGGGCGGCCACTCCGAGGGTCGCGCCGCCCAGGGTGGCGATGACAGATCTGCGCGTTGCGCGGGCCGGACCGTTTGCGGGCTCAGGGGCGCGCTCCGGCTCCGCGGATATGGGGTGGGGGGTATCAGTCATGCTTCGACAGTGGCGCATGTGGCGGTCCGTGGGATCGATCAGATGACCGGTGTATTGGGCGCGTTACGAAACTCACCGCGCCGACGTCCGACCGCCCGCGAGCGGGCCGAGGCGTGCGGCCACTGGAGGTGCCGCAAAGCTCGGGACTGCAGGATGCTGCGAGCTGATGCCTGGCTGTGGACCTACCGCCCAACCGGGTCGCAGCGCGGACCGTCGAGGTCGCCAATTCACAGCCCTCTCCAGCACCTCGCCGCTCCCCCCTCTCAAGCCGCGTCAGCGGCCAGCGCGGAGGCCGCCGCCGACGCGCAACCATGTTGAACCGGCCCCGATCCCCGAGGCCGCCGCGCCGACCCAGCCCGCCCACCACCCTTCTTTCTTCTCCACCGGGCATGGGAGCAGCGGCAGCAGAGGGGATGTCAGCTCCCCGACCACGCCTCAAGAGGGGGCTGACCTGTGCCTACGCACAGGTGTTGAGAGAAGGTGGGGAACCGTTGACGCAACAGTTAGGTTCAAGAGTTGCCGCAACAGATGGTTCAACCGTTGGCGCCTCACCATCGCTGCTCACGGGAGACAGCTCACTTTTCACCATGTCCAGCCCGGCGCCCGGCCTGCCGATGCGGAGGGACGTTGCCGTGCTGCGTGGCGAGGGACCCGAGCAGATCGGGCACACCACCGGGACCCGCTTCATCCGGATCACCGGTTGGTCGGAGAACGCCTGCTGCGGACATCAGACGAACGCTGCGCACCCGGCCACAGAAGGGCGTGCGCACCGTGCGCACTGGGCGCCGGAGACGACTGCGCAGCTACGCAGCGCACGACTCGTTTGCCAGGAGGCGACTGCGACTTCCTCGTTGGGCTGCGCTGCGCATCCCAGCATGGCTATCGATGGCTTCATGAGAGTGCGCGCATCTGAGCTCGCCGTCGTTCTGCGTACGAGTTGGCCGCGAGGCACACGGATCTACCGGTCAGGCATTGAATCGGTCTTGGTCAGGGCCGTGGTCGGGCGACCGCGCGCGCAATCGTGGCCATTGTGTCTGCTTCGTCATCCTGGTCGGGCTCCCTTGGTCGGTGGTTGGGTCGGGGCCGACCGGTAGTGGCGCGCAGCGGCAGGCCCTGCAACTCCGAACAGGGGGCAGGCGGCTACGCCGAAGACTCCGGCCCTCTGCCCACGTGGGGGACCGCGGACGCGTCGGGCTATGCGCAGGCTACCTTTTCGGCGTGGTTGCGCAGGAGCGCAGGCGACGTCGACGGTGCGCAGACGCGCGCGTCCGGCTGCCGGCGTGCCTGACCGGCACAGGTGTGACGGGCCCGGCTCCCTTTCCGGGGGCCCAGTGTGGCGTGCACTGTCTTGGGTGTGGCCGGGGTCAGGGTGGGCTGGTTCCGACGGTCCCGTACCCGCGTCCGTCCACACTGCTGACTGCAACCTGGCAGGCCCCCTGTCGCGCGCGGTGAGCGGGATGGACGCGCGCGTGGCAATCGTCGACGGACAGCTATGGGTCTGCGCGTTCTGCCATTCAGACGCCGCGTTCGGGGTCGACTTCGACTAGCAGCGCGCCGAACTGCTGGCGTGTAACGCCCCCTTGACGGCGCCACCCGTGGGCGTGATGTTCGTAGAACATTGCGCAATCCACGTGCCCTCGGAGGTCATCATGGCGCTACGGTTCATCGCGAAGGACCCCAACACCAATGGGGACAACTGCCCGACGGTGTGGCTCGACGAGGAGAAGCAAGAGTTCGTGTTCCAGGGCTGGAAGGCGGACGACACTCTTGAGGAAGAATGCCTGTCCACGGGGCCCATTCCCGACACTGAGGCAGTCGTCAGGCTGCCCGCCCGCATGATGGACGTGATCAGGGAGGCGTGCGATGCCGCAGAAGGTTCCGCCCTTCGCTGAGCTGCTGGCGGGTTGTCGACGATCGGCCGTGCACCTGGAGATGCGCGACGTTTACGGGGTTGCGGAAGAGGACGAGGACTTCGCGTCCTGGCTCGCGGGACACCGGTACGACCTGGCCGACCGGGCAACGTGGTGGAACGACTTCCACACCACGGCGGCCGACGCTGTGAGCCGTGGAGTTGTCGTCCGTCGCGCCCGTGTGGTGTCGGAGCCTGTGAGCGACTACATCCGGTTCGAGCACTCGTGCACGCCGCAGAACATCGCGGCCGGCGAAGATGTCCGGTGGCTCCCGCGGCGCCTGGCGTCAGATCTGCTGCTCCCGGGCAACGACCTATGGCTCTTCGACGGGCGGCTCATCCGCTTCGGACTCTTCTCCGGCGACGGAGCGTTCGTCGGGCACGCGATGGAGGACGCACCGGACGTCGTGAAGCGCCACGCAGAGGCCTTCGAGGCAGTCTGGGAGCGAGCCATCCCGCACGAGGACTTCAGGATCTAAGCGCCCCCGACGATGCCACCCCCGTACCCGTCATCCAGCCTTCAGGCTGTCCGAAGCGAGATCGCCGGACGCCTTCGAGAGATACGCCTCGACGCTGGGCTGACGGGTCGGGACATCGCGGCCCGGACGGGGTGGCAGCCGTCGAAGGTGTCACGGATCCAGAACGCCACCACGCCGCCATCCGACGACGACATCCGCGCATGGTGCCTCGCATGCGACGCCGCGAACCAGGTCCCGGACCTGATTGCGGCGAACCGCACGGCCGACTCGATGTACGTCGAGTGGCGCCGCGTGCAGCGCACCGGGCTGCGACGGCTCCAGGAGGCACGTGTCCCGCTCTACGAGCGCACACGGCTGTTCCGCGTCTACAGCTCCAGCGTTGTCCCGGGGCTTCTCCAGACGCACGAGTACGCGGCTGCGCTCCTCGGCTCCATCGCGCGCGTGCACGGCACCCCGGATGACGTGGAAGACGCAGCAGCCGCCCGCGTCGAGCGGTCACGCATCATCCGCGAGGGGGACCACCGCTTAGCCTTCCTCCTGGAAGAGTCCGTACTCCGGCATGTCGTCGGAGGAGCGGAGACCATGGCCGGGCAACTCGGCCATCTCCTGGCCGTCATGGCGTACCCGGCGGTCTCCGTCGGCGTCATTCCGGCCGGCCGCACGCGGGACATGTGGACGCTGGAGACGTTCAACATCTTCGACGAGTCACGCGTTCATGTGGAGTTGCTGACGGCCGCTGTCACCGTGACGACGCCCGGTGAGATCGCGCAATACGCCCATGCCTTCGAGGAATTGGCCGCTCTTGCTGTCTACGGGACAGACGCGCGGGCAATCGTCACGGCCGCAGTTACCTCCCTCGGCTAAACCTGCACAGAATTCCATAGAACCTCGTGGAAGTCGTCTGCCGCCCCCTCGTAGCGTCGAAGCATCAAAGTCCGCCGCGGAGGTGTAGGGATGGCACTCGAGACGACGCTGAGAGATCCGATTCAGCTCACAGACCCGCTATCCGGGGACCCGGAACCTACGCCGGGGTGCGATGTATGCGCGGCGCTCGTGAAGCAGTGGAAGTCCGCCCGAAACGCGAAGAGCCTGGAGTATGGCCTCTCCCGTGCGTCGGACCTAATCGTCGAGTTGAGGCGCCATCAGGACACTCCCGGTCAGAAGAAGGCGCGGCGATGACGGAAGCCCTCCGCACCTTCGCGTACCCCGCAGTGAGTACACGCGCCACGCTGGACGATCTCCCTGTCCGTCGGTGGGTCGAATGCGCTTCGTGTATCGAGTGGCAGGACATCAAAGACACCGACGGGGCGAGCGCGTGGGCGAATGTCCACATCCGGCGCAACCCCACGCATGACCGGTACAGGCTCCTGCGTCAGACCGGCTGGCGGCTCGTCGCCGTATCTGCACCGGAGGACGAGCCACCCCCCGAGCCCGCGCGCTAGAGGCCCGTGCCGCCGGCGCGCGGCGGGGCGGCAGGGTCCGGTGAGTCGAGTGAGGTCGGCCTCTCCCGGATCCTGCCCGCTGCGTGACGAGCCTCGCCCCTGGTTCGCCGGCGCCAGGGTCGGGGGTGTATCCCCGCTCTCCCAGTCTCACGTCAGTGAGTCGCAGCGGGTTACAAGCCCCGTTTGCCTTCCCTAGCCTCTGGGAGGTGGACGGGGCTTCGTCGTTTCCGCAGGTCAGTCAGCTGCATTTGAGGACAACCGCTCCCCATCCCTCCGTGATGGCGTTCTCCGAGGCGAACGCACGAACCTGGGACGAGATCGCCCGCAACGATCCACAGGACTGGAAGAAGAACATGGCGCGGCTCGCCCACGACTGGGTGACCTACTGGCGGGCGCAAGAGGCGTAACAGCTCAGGCGTCAGGACTCTGACACACAAGAGCCCCGCCCGGAGAGGTCCGGACGAGGTTCGCGTTCGATGTCAGGCCGCGTCGACAGACTCGTTCGCCAGGAGGCGACTGCGACTTCCTCGTTGGGCTGCGCTGCACATCCCAACATGGCTATCGACGGCTTCATGGGAGTGCGCGCATCTGAGATCGCCGTCGTTTCTGAGCACGAGGTGGCCGCGAGACACACGGATCTACCGGTCAGGCACTGAATCGGTCTTGGTCGGGGCCGTGGTCGGGCGACCACGAGCGCGACCATGGCGTTTGTGTCTGCTTCGTCATCCTGGTCGGGCTCCTTTGGTCGGTGGTTGGGTCGGGGCCGACCGGTAGTGGCGCTCACAGCGGCAGGCCCTGCAACTCCGAACAGGGGGCAGGCGGCTACGCCGAAGGCTCCGGCCCTCTGCCCGCGAGGAGGACCGCCGACGTGTCGGGCTATGCGCAGGCTTCCTATTCGGCGTGGTTGCGCAGGAGCACAGGCGACGTCGCCGGTGCGCAGACGCGCGCGTCCGGCTGCCGGCGTCCCTGGCAGGCGCGGGTGTGACGGGCTCGGCTCCCATTTCGGGGCCCAGTGTGGCGTGGGCTGTCTTGGGTGTGGCCGGGGTCAGGGTGGGCTGGTGCTGGTTGGACGGTGCGCTCCGTGCCAGTCCAGGACGATGACGCTGGCGTCGTCAACCAGCCTGCCGCCATTGGCCTCCAGGACCGCTGTGGTCAGGGCCAGTGCGGTCTCACGGGGGTGGAGGTCTTGGGAGTCGTGCAGGACAGCGGCGAGGTCGACGCCTTCGGAGCCGCCTTCGAGCATGCCGTCGGTGAGCATGACCAGGCGATCGCGGGGGCGGAGGTCCAGGCTCTGGATCTGGTAGGTATGGGGGCGCAACAGACCCAAGGGTGCATCGATCGCGATGGTGACTTCTTCGACCCGTCCCTGGCGTACCCGCAGTGGCCAGGGGTGCCCGGCGTTGACGAACTGGGTCTGGCCGTCGCGGAGGTTGATGCGCAGGAGTTGCCCGGTGGAATGGCCCCGGTCGTAGTCGAGAAGGGCCTGGTTGGCTTGCCGGGCTTGCTCGGTGATGCCGGCTCCTGCGCGGCGGGCGCGGCGCAGGGCGCCCACGAGGACGGTGGCGAGCAGAGCGGCGTCGAGGTCGTGACCCATGGGGTCGGTGAGCGACACGTGCAGGGTCTCGCGGTCCAGGGCGTAGTCGAAGGTGTCGCCGCTGATGCTTGCGGAGGGTTCCAAGGCGCAACTCATCGCGAATTGGGCCGTCTCGCAGGACAGTGAGGCGGGCAGTAGCCGGTATTGGATCTCCGCGGGGAGGCTGAGGGGGGTGGTG
This sequence comes from Streptomyces albiflavescens, assembly GCF_014645835.1. Taxonomy (GTDB): domain Bacteria; phylum Actinomycetota; class Actinomycetes; order Streptomycetales; family Streptomycetaceae; genus Streptomyces; species Streptomyces albiflavescens. The sequence goes on along the minus strand of NZ_BMMM01000030.1, from coordinate 56,049 downwards.
CGCTTGCCCCAGGTGTAGAGGTCGGTGTACCGCTGGTTGGCGATCACGATGTAGGCCAGTGCGCGGGCGGCCTCGCGCACGGCGCGCAGCACCGGCTCTTCAGGTGAGGTGGGCAGGGTCAGCTCAAGCAGTCCGATGGCGTCTCCCCGGTTCGTGACCGGAGTGATCACCAGCTGTCCGCGGGCGACCGGTTCCTGGTGGGACTGCTGGGTGCGCACCACTTGTCCGTAGACGCTGCCGAACAGCTCGATGCGCTCGGCGCGTCGGCCGGACTTGACGCTGCCGGCGGTGGTCAGCCGGACCACCGCCCTGCCGGTGAGGTCCACGATGAGGAAGGAGACCGTCTCTGCGCCGAAGCGCCGGCGCAGGTCCTCGGCGACCACGTCGAGCGACTCCACCGGTGCCGCCGCGTCTGCTTCCTCGAGCAGTCCGTGAAGCTGCCCAGCCCTCTCATCCATAATGTTCGTTCCCCTTCGCAGGGCCACTGTCCTGAAGGCGCTCGCCGTACCTGCCTGGGCCGGCCGCCGGGGTCAGTGCCGGAGTCGGCCTGGTGACACGGTGCGCGTGGTGCGGTCGGCTTCGGTTGCTGGAAGCGGTAGGAGTCGGTGCCGGTCTGGATCAGTGTGCAGCGGAAGGTGATCCGGTCGGCGATGGCCGCACAGAGCCTCGGCTCATTGAAGGGCGGCGCCTGCGCATGTAGTCCCGCACCGTCGAATACGACGCCTGCTCGAAGTCGTGTTCTGCGGGCAGCCGCTGCAAGACCCGGTCGATGAAGTGCCGCTGCTTCTTCGGCCCCGCCAAGTCCGCGCGCAACATCGCGTCGATGAAGCCCTTCACCGGCTCCGGCACTCTCTCCCTCGGCGTTGGCTTCTTCCGCTTCAACGGCACTGGATGCCACAGCGCCTTCGCCACCGTGTTCCGCGACCACCCGGTACTTCAGAGCCAGCGCCCGTCCCGAGCCCTCCGGGTCCTCTCGCCTGTCCCGACGAATCCGCTCGTACAGCCACTCACGTGATCGGTACACCCACAGTCTCCTGACACGACCGTGATCAACCCGCACAGAGTGCCCCGCCCAAACAGACCAACCCGCCTATTACGCCGATAGCGGCATGTCACACCGTCACACAGGGTGGCTCCATTCTCGTTGTCGAAGACTCGGCTCCCGACCACACCGCCCCACAGGCTCCACTTCACCCTGTCGAAATCATTTCGTCCCTGGATCAAGGCCACGTCCCCGGTGACGCTGTACCCGTCTCGGTTCGCGGGGCGCGATTTCGTCGGCGCTGACGGCCTGCTGATCACCGGCGGTCAAGACACCACCCCCGACGCCGGGCCGGTGCTGTCGGTGCTTCCGGCGGACTACCTCGCGGGTGCCTTGGGCGTGCGAACACGTGAGCACCACGTTCCGGACGGTCATGGTGCACGTGAGCGACTGCACCCACCCCGCATACGCCGAGTCGTAAAACCCGAACGTCATCCGCTCCGACGCGATCACCCACCGTGCGAGCACGCGCCCTTCCGCCTCGGTACGTCCCTCCGCCACCACGAACGCGGCGAGATCTTCGAGGTAGGCAGCGTTCGACGTGTATGTCTCCCGTTCCCGGACCAGCGGTCTGTTGCCCTGAGGCCTCGGGCCCCACGAATCTCGAAGTCCACTGCCACCTCTGAGCTGAGGTGTTGCAACGACCACTGGAACCCAGACCACGAGCGCGACCATGGCTTTTGTGTCTGCTTCGTCATCCTGGTCGGGCTTCCTTGGTCGGTGGTTGGGTCGGGGCCGACCGGTAGTGGCGCTCACAGCGGCATGCCCTGCAACCTGGCGAGGACCAGGCCGAGGGTGTCGATGATCAGGTGTCGTTTGCGTCCTTTGATCGAATGGGCGGTAGTTGGAGCCGCTGAAGGCGCTTCCTCGACACCGGCCGCCGTCGACGAAGCCACACCTGGGAACCTCACTCTTCGGCGATCCATCGGGCGAGGGAGAGCAGGGCGGCTTCGACGCTGTTCGTCATGTAGTCGCGGAGTGCGTCGAGGTCGCCGCGGGTGGTGCCCAGCACCGGGTCGAGGCGGAGGAGTTGCCAGGACTGCTCGACGACGGTTCCGCGTCCCTGGGGATGGAAGGTCCAACTCCACTGCACGATGCCGTCTTCGGCGCCGCCGACCACAAAGGTGAAGGCGTCGCCGGGGTCGGCTCGTACGACCTGGGAGCGGGTGGTCCATGTCAAGCCGTGTTCACAGTCCTTTCTGGTGCACCCCGTGGGCACTCTCCGGCCCCTTCGAAAAGAGTTCGGTTTCTCGCGACGGACGCCGCCTGCCTCCTCGTAGAGCAGACGAAGGCACCACCTGTACCGCTACGCACCACCACCCTTGGTCCGACTCGCGAACCCACGAGGTACCTGTGGCTCTCCTCTCGACACTCCGTCTTCACCGCCACCCACGGTCGCGGGGGCGTATCGCCGTCGGGTTGCTGGCACTCATCGCCGGAACCCTGCCGAGTGTGCCGGCCGACGCCGCCACCCCGCCCTCCGGATCGGTCAGCGACGCTGCGCCCACGACCACGTGGAGCGCCGGTCCCTTCGCCGCCCCGAACGTCTCCGGCACTGCCGGAACGGTGAGCTGCGGGAATGCGCAACTCTGCGACGACTACACCCTGAAGGTGTCAGTGCCCGTGGGCTACGACGCCGGTCACAGCCTGCGCGTCGATGTCAAGTGGCCGGACTCCGCCGCCGACTTCGACCTGTACGTCCTCGACGCGGACGGCCGCGAGGTGGCCGCCTCCGCCTCTTCCAGCGACCCGGAGACCGTGCTGCTTCCGGCGGTGACGGCGTCGTACACCGTGCGCGTGGTGCCGTACGCCCCGCTCGGCGACAGCTTCACCGGCACCGCGAGCCTGGTCGCCGATCCGGCCGATCCTCCGCCGAGTACGGCGACCCCGCCGACGTACGCGAACTCCTCGGCGCCCGACAGCATCAAGGACGCGCACAACGCCGGCGAACCCTCGATCGGCGTCGACCGCGCGACCGGTGCCGCGATGTTCCAGGCGTACACCTCGACGCTCAAGGTCACCTACGACGGCGCCGGCGCCGCCACCTGGCAGGACAAGAGCGCCAACGCGGGCAACGGCTGTCCCCAGGGCAGCATCACCAGCCTCGACCCGATCCTTTTCACCGACCCGGCCACCCACCGCACCTTCGAGTCGCAGCTCGCCGGAAAGACCGCCCTGACCTGCTACACCGACGACGATGGCGAGACATGGACGCCGACAGGCGGCTCGGGCATCAACTCCGGTGTGGACCACCAGACCATCGGTGGCGGCCCCTTCACCACGGGCGAGCCGGGCGCCGTCACGTCGTACCCGAACGCCGTCTACTACTGCTCCCAGGACATCGCCGACGCTTCCTGTGCGGTCAGTCGGGACGGCGGTCTGACGTACGGGCCCGCCGTCCCGACGTACTCACTGCTGGACTGTGGCGGCCTGCACGGGCATGTGAAGGTCGCCCCGGACGGCACGGTGTACGTGCCCAACAAGGGCTGCGGCGGCAACCAGGCCGTGGCCGTGTCCGAGGACAACGGGCTGACGTGGACCGTCCGCAAGAACCCGTCCAGCACCCCCGGTGACTCCGACCCGAGCGTGGGAATCGGCGCCGGCGGGACTGTCTACATGGGCTACCAGAACAGCGACGGCACCGCGCGGATCGCCGTCAGCCACGACAAGGGCAAGACGTGGCTGTACGACCAGAACGTCGGCGCGTTCCTCGGCATCAAGAACATCGTCTTCCCCGCCGTGACCGCGGGCGACGACAACCGCGCCGCCTTCGCCTTCCTGGGCACCACGACCGGGGGCAACTACCAGGACACGGCCAACTTCAAGGGCGTCTGGCACCTGTACGTGGCCACCACCTACGACGGCGGCCAGTCCTGGGTCACTGTCGACGCCACCCCCACCGACCCGGTACAGAAGGGGTCCATCTGCACGGGCGGCACCACCTGCGGCCAGGACCGCAACCTCCTGGACTTCATCGATGTCACCCTCGACGCCCAGGGCCGCGTGCTCGCCGCCTACGCCGACGGCTGCACCGGCATCTGCGCCACCGGTGGCGCGCAGAACTACGACGCACTGGCCTCCATCGCCCGCCAGTCCTCCGGCAACACGCTGTACGGCGCGTACGACGCCGCCGGCAACCACAAGAAGTCCAAGGGAGGCCGCTAGGTGAAGCCGTTCGCCCCGGCTGCCGTGCTGGTCGGCGCCATACTCGGTCTGGCGGCCGTCACCGGATGCTCGCCCGCGCCCCGGAACGCCGGGCCCTTGCGTGCGACGCCGTACACGGCCGCCTCCGCTCCCGGCGGCTGCCCCACCGCCGCCTCACTGCCGCTTCCCAAGGACTTCCCGGCGGATCTGCCGGTGCCCGAGGGCGCGCTCGTGACCTCGGTGGAGCACCGCACCGGCGGCCGGCTGATCGTCGCCACGGTCGTACGGAGCGGCTTCGACGCCACCCTGGCCTTTCTGCACGAGCAGCTCCCGAAGGCCGGATACGCCCCGAAGGACGGTGAGGTGGAGCAGGACGATGCCGAGTCGAACTTCTCCTCCACGACCGTCCGGGGCCGCTGGGCGCTGCGGAAGATGCCCGACTGCGAGGGAGGGGTTTACCTGACGTACCTGACGTCTGCGATCTCCTGAACTCAGCCCGGCCGAGGCCTCTTCCCGGCCAGAGGAACCGCGAGCGGCCACCTTTCGCGGCGAGCGGCACCGCGTGCGACGTCGGCCGAAGGGTGGCCCCTCGGACTGGAAGGCCACTGGTCAACAGGTGCACCGCGAGCCTGACTGGCCGGCCTGCCAAAAGACGGTGAGACGGCAGCCCTGGACCAACGATCAGATGATCCATTCCATGCCGTCCTTCTGATTGCGGCCGCTGAACCAGGCGCCGGCCCGAGGCCCGGCGCTCTGGTCGAACGTGAGGTCGGTCGCGTTGGGGCTCCAGCGGCCGATCGCGGACACGTCACTGACCAGGTCATAGACCCGGGCGGGTGCGGCATCGACCCATACGCGTCTGGTGAAGGCGAAGCCCGATGCGTCCAGAGCATCGAAGAGGTCGTGTTCGCTGGTGGTGGCGCTCAAGGCGTCCTCCTGGGTGCGTGCGGGATGGTGTCGGGTCGGCGACGCCCACGTCATCACCGGCCCTGCGGGGAGCCAGACCCGCTGGTGCCTATCCACAGCCGGAGCAGGCTGTGCGTTTCGAGTCGGCCCATACTCGGATCCATGACCGGAAAATCGCAGCTCGGGGACTTCCTGCAGGCGCGGCGCTCCCAGCTGCGCCCCGAGGATGTCGGGGTGCCCACCTACGGGGAGCGTCGGCGTGTGCCGGGTCTTCGGCGCGAGGAGTTGGCGCAGCTGGCGGGTGTGAGCGCCTCCTACTACACCCGGCTGGAGCAGGGGCAGTCACTGGGCGCGTCGTCCGAGGTGCTGGACGCGATCGCCGGGGCTCTGCGGTTGGACGAGTCCGAGCGGCGATACTTGCACGACCTGGCCCGGGCGGACAGGCATCGCACGCGGGGCCGGCGGCCTGCGCCGGAGCGTGTGACGGAGGCGACGGCCCAGTTGATGGACATGCTGGCGAACGTTCCCGCGATCGTGCTGGGCCTGCGCAGCGACGTGCTGGCGTGGAATCGCCTGGGTCACGCGCTGTTCGCCGGGCACCTGGACCCTGGTGCCCCGGACCTGTCGGCGCAGCGTCCCAACATGGCCAGACTGGTGTTCCTCGACTCTCATACCCGCGACCTGTACGCGGACTGGCCGAGCAAGGCCAGGGCGGTGGTGGGGAATCTGCGCCTGGTGGCGGCCCAGCATCCGCAGGACACAGCATTGCATGCGCTTCTGGGTGAACTGAGCGCCAAGAGCACGGAGTTCGCCTCGATGTGGGCCGACCACCGGGTCAAGGCGTGCACCGTCGCCGCCTATGAGATGCGGCACCCGCTGGTCGGCCCCCTGACCGTCGTTCAGCAGACCCTGAGTCACGGGCTGGGCCCCACCATGGTGGTCGCCACCACGGAGGCGGGCTCGACCTCGCGGGCCGCGCTGGCCCTGCTCGCCCAGGCCATCAGCCAGGACACCATCCCGGCCGACTCGGCGCAGCCGGCGCCACGGGCCGGCGCCGGCTGACCTCACACCACGTCACCGGGCGCTCGGCCGGCACGTGCGAGCACCCGTCCCACCCGGGCACGGCCGACGACTACCCGCCGGCATCAGCCCCCGGGCCCGCATAGCCCGAGCGGAATCCGCCTATAGCCACGCGTGCGTCGGCGTGTTGCTGCCGCATGCCCGAAAACCAGGGAAGCAACCATGTTCAAGAAGCTCTCCGCGTCCGCCGTGTCGACAGCTGTCCTTGTCGCGGCCGCTGCCGCAGCGCTGGGCCCGGCTGCGGCGTCGGCCGAGTCCGCCCCGCTGAGCAGCGCACGGATCGCCATGCGCTTCGACCTGGCCGAGGGCCAGACGCCGGAGAACATCGCCCTGGCACCGGGCGGCGCCGCGTACATCACCTTCGCCAAGGGCCGCCAGGTCGCCGAGGTCTCCCCCAACGGCACCACCCGGATCCTGGCCACCCTGCCCAAGCCCGCCGACGGCGGTATCCACGCCCCGGTCCTGGGCTTCCCGCTGACCGTCGGCATCGTCCGTGCCCACGACGGCACCCTGTACTTCCTGTACGCCACCGGCACCCCCGACCTCACCGGCGTGTGGCGCCTGCGCCCCGGCGGCCAACCGCAGCGCATCGCCGCGCTACCCGCGGACGGCCTGCCCAACGGCCTGGCCCTGGACCCGCGCACCCACACCCTCTACGTCACCGACTCCGTGCTGGGCACCATCTGGAGCCTGCCCACCACCGGCGGCACCCCCACCGCCTGGTCCACTGCCCCCGAACTGGCCTCCACCGGCTTCCTCGGCGCCAACGGCCTGAAGATCCACAACGGCGCGGTCTGGGCCACCAACCTCGACAAGGGCACCATCCTGCGCATCCCCATCCTTCAAGACGGGCGCGCCGGTTCGGTCCGGACCGAGGCCACCGGCCTGCCGGGGATCGACGACTTCGCCTTCACCGGCCACGGCGACCAGTTGCTGGCCGCCCTCAACGGCCCCAGCGAGGTCGCGCTCGTCCGGCCCGGCGGTAGCCACTCCATCGTGCTGACCCCGGCCGACGGCCTGCAGAACCCCACGTCCATCGCTCTGCGCGGCGACACCGTCTACGTGCTGAGCGCCGCCTACGTCACCGCCAAGGACCCCAACCTTGTCCGCGCCCACCTGAACGACTAGCACCGCGTCGGCCGGAAGCGCACACCCGGGGAAGCACACCGGCTCCGGGCCGCCCCGCTCTGTCGACACCCGGGTCGGCCGGTCACGGCCACCCCCGGCCTCCCGAGAAGACCCGCACGTCAGGAGAACGCCATGCAGAACATGCACGAGCTCGACCTCGGCGATGTCACCGTCACCCGCATCGAGGAGATGCACGGTCCGATCATGCCCCCGGACCAGTTCTTCCCCGACCTGCCCGAGCATGCCTGGCAGGAACACCGCGAGATGCTGGTGCCCGACCATCTGGGTGCCGACGACGCCATGGTCCACGTCGCCATGCAGACCTGGCTGCTGCGCAGCGAGGGCAGGACCATCCTGGTCGACACCGGCGTCGGCAACGACAAGACCCGCCCGGCCGTCGCCGGATGGGACCACCTGCGGCTGGACTACCTCGGCAACCTCGCCCGCGCCGGTGTGCGGCCCGAAGACGTCGACCTGGTGGTCAACACCCACCTGCACGTCGACCACGTCGGCTGGAACACCCGCCTGATCGACGGCTCCTGGGTGCCCACGTTCCCGAACGCCACCTACCTGATGCCCAAGGCCGACTTCGAGTTCTGGAACCCGGCGAACAACCCGGACATCGCCGGCGGCGTCAACGAGAACGTCTTCGAGGACAGCGTCGCCCCCGTGCACGCCGCGGGCCAGGTCCAGCTGTGGGAGACAAGCCACCGCATCGACGCGCACCTGCGCCTGGAAGCAGCCCCCGGCCACACGCCCGGATCCAGCGTCGTCAAGCTGGCCTCCGGCAGCGACCGTGCCCTGTTCGCCGGCGACCTGATGCACACTCCCCTGCAGGTCATGCAGCCCGACCACAACAGCTGCTTCTGCCAGGACCCGGACCAGGCCCGCACAACCCGCCGCAGGCTGCTCGGCTGGGCCGCCGACGCCAACGCCCTCGTCCTGCCCGCCCACTTCAGCGGCCACAGCGCCCTCGAAATCGAGGACAAGGGCAGCGGATTCGTGATCAAGAAGTGGGCGCCGATCACCAGGTGCTGACCCCGACTCCACCCCGCCGCCGCTCCGGCCACCCCGCAGCGGCGGCATTCACGTGAGCAACCAGCAGCGAGGAGATCCGAGATGGCAGCCGCCGATCCCGCCACCGTCACCACCACCTCAGGTCCGATCCGCGGTCGCCGCCACGGACACGGGACTGTCTTCCTCGATGTGCCCTACAGCGCACCGCCCGTCGGACGCACGCGTTTCGCCGCGCCGAGCCCGCACGAACGGTGGACCGGGATCCGTGACGCAACGCGGCCGGGACCGACCGCGCCCCAGCCCACCCGGGACTCCTTCGGCACCCTCGACATGTCGCCCTACTTCGGCCCGGGCTGGCAGCGCGGCGACGACTACCTCACCGTGAACATCTGGGCCCCGCAGCCGGACGGACCGACCCGGCCGGTCATGGTGTTCGTGCACGGCGGAGGGTTCGTCGCGGGCTCCAGCCGTGCACCGCTCTACGACGGAACGGCTTTCGCCCGCGACGGCGTCGTGCTGATCACCGTCAACTACCGTCTGGGCATCCCCGGCTTCCTGCACCTGCCCGACGCCCCGGACAACCGCGGCATGCTCGACGTCCTGGCCGCCCTGCACTGGATCCGGGAGAACGTCGCCCGCTTCGGCGGCGACCCGGGCAACGTCACGCTCTTCGGCCAGTCCGCCGGAGCCATCATCGTCGGCGGCATCCTCGCCGACCCGGCCTCGGCCGGCCTCGTCCGACGGGCGATCATCCAAAGCGGCACCGGCACCGGCGCCTTCACTCCCGACCAGGCCGGCATGGTCACCGCGGCGGTCGGACGCGAGCTGGACCTTGAACCCACCGTCAAAACCCTGGCCGACATCCCCGACGAGCGCCTCGTCGCCGTCGTGGCCGGTCTGACCGGCTTGGACCTGCGCACGCCCACCCACCACGACCCGCTCGGCGGCATCACCTCCTTCAGCCTGGTCAGCGAGCACCAGCCGGCCACCGCGGTCGCCGCCGGCCAGGGCGGCGAGGTCGACTTGCTGATCGGCACCAATCTCGACGAAGGCAGTCTCTACCTTGCCCCGTTGGGACTCCTGGCGAGCACCACCGATGCCGATGTCCGGGACACCGCGGCACGGTTCCACCCCGACCCCGACGAAGCCGTCCGTGCCTACCGAGCACAGCACCCGTCCGCCTCAGCCGCCGACCTGCGCACCACCGTCCTCGGTGACGGGCTGTTCACAGCCGGCACCCGGCAGATGGCCGCCGCACACGCGAGCGCTGCGGCCGGACGGACGTACTGCTACGAATTCGTCTGGCGCTCCGACGCGATCGACGGGCGACTGGGCGCCAGCCATGTCATGGAGTTGCCGTTCGTCTTCGACCGCCTGTCCCTGCCATCGCTGCGCGGCCCACGAGGGCTCCTCGGCAACGCCGAACCGTCCGCCCCACTCGCCGCCCGGATCCACCGATCGTGGATACGGTTCGCTGAGACCGGCAATCCCGGCTGGCCCGTCTACGAACCGGCCGAGGGCCACGTCCAGCACATCGGCGTCGCCTGACCGCCAATCGCGGGCAACGGCGCCGCGCACTGCGCGTCGGCGGCCGGGAGGCGGTGCCCGCGCAGATGCCCGAGCCGCTGGCCTCCTGGAGCACGAGCGGCAGGCCCGCACCTCTGCAGCCCCGGACGGGCCCGTAGCCAAGGCGCTGTCCCCCGCGAGCTGACCGGCCTCGCCGGCGATCCCCGGCTGGAAGGGCGTCCCCTGCGCCCTATGTGCTGGCGGAGCAGGGCCCAGCCACCGGGGGACGAGGTGGAGGAGCAGATGAGGGTCTGTCAGGGGATGCGTGCCACTCCGGTGTAGATACCGCTGCCCTCGGATGCGGGTGCGGGGGCCGTCTTGAACCACTGGGGGGCGGTGACCAGGCCTGGGTCGAGAAGGTCCAGGCCGTCAAAGAAGCGGGTGACTTCCGGGCGGGTGCGGAAGGCGAGGCGGATGCCGCCCTTGGCGTATTCGGCGGTGACCTGTTCGGCCAGTTCCGGGTAGAGGTCGGAGGCGGCGTGCGACAGCACGAGGTGACTGCCTGGTGGCAGGGTAGCGATCAGGTTGCGGACGATGCCGTGGGCGTCCTGCTCGTCGGTGATGAAGTGCATCAGTGCGATCAAGGACAGTGCGATCGGGCGGTTGAAGTCCAGTACGGCACGGGCGCGTTCGAGGATGGAGTCCGGCTGCCGTACATCGGCCTCGATGTAGTCCGTGACCCCTTCGGGATGGCTGATCAGCAAGGCTTCCGCATGCCGCAGCACGATCGGGTCGTTGTCGGTATAGACGACCTTCGCCGTCGGCGTGATCTGTTGGACGATCTGGTGCAGATTCGGCCGGGTGGGTATGCCGGTGCCGATGTCGAGGAACTGATCGATGCCCTGTGCGGCGAGCCAGGCGGCCGCCCGGTGCATGAACTGACGGTTCTGCCGGGCCGCGTCACGTGCTTCGGGCGGTAGCTTCTCGCCCACTGCCTCGTCGACGGGGTAGTTGTCCTTGCCGCCCAGGAGCCAGTCATAGACCCTGGCGGGATGCGCCGTGTCCGTGTTGAAACGCGAGGGGCTGGGTATATCGGGCGTCATGACGGGCTCCAGCGCGCGAGGCGATCAGCGGTGTTTCCGATCATCGTAGTCTGGCACAGCATCTCACCTGCCCGTAACGGGAGTTGATGGTTGCCGACCCTGTGATCGCTTGTCCAAGCGGTCGGCGATTTCGTGGACCAGGCAGCGCGCCGTCTCGGGGGCGAGCTCGACGAGCCGACGCATGCCGAAGTGCAGCCAGAGATCCCCCGCGGTGTAGGTCGGCTTGGAGGGACTCAAGCGACTCGGCAACATCGCCGACGGCCTACAGCTTCACACCGGTGGCTGCACAGGCTGCGCCTTCGGCCAGAAAGACGCCGACGGCCATCCGGGCGGCTGCACCGCCCGCCGCCCCATGGCCAGGCTCTACCAGGAGGCGAAGGCACCACGAAACATGTACTGCCAGCATCCCGACCCCGAACCAACGCGGTGACCGATGGCAACCGCCATCGAGCCCCGCACCACGGAAGATCTCGCTACCCGCGCCACCGGCCCCGTGGATGTGGCCGGTCGAGCTCGGCCACGAGAAACTCACCGCGGCCTACAAGTCCCTCTCACTCAACGGCGTTGCGCCGTCCTGCGGTGCCAGAAGGCAGGCCTGACGGCGCAACGGAGTTCAGCGTTCAGCGTGTGTGTCAGTGCGCCGCGGTTGCGGCGCCCGTCGTCGTGCCGGTGGTGGTGGCAGCCGCTGGACGAGGTGACAGGAGACGTTCGGCGAGGTGCCCGAAGACCAGGCCGAAGGACACCCACAGCGTGGCCTGGATGGCCAGGGCCGCCAGGCGGAACTGCCACAGCAGGGTCGCCGAGAAGTCCTTGGGTACTTCGTTGATCGCGGGCAGGAAGGCGTAAGCGAGACCGACGGCCGTGACGAAGGCTGCCGCCGCGGCCACCGTGGCGTACCAGTTGCCCAGGCGCGGGGCCAGGCGCTTGCCGAGGATCGTCGCCGCAACCGCGAGGAGCACGCTCAGCGCGACCATCAGGAAGTACAGCGTGGTGCGCTTGCCGATGGTGTCGGGGTCTCCCACGGACGGCGGGTTGGCCGGGTACTTCAGGAACGGAACGACGTACACGGCGATCAGCGCGCCGATGGAGACCAGAGCTGCCGTGGCGCGCGGACCGAAGCGGCCGATGCGGCCCAGGGCAACGCAGACGGCCAGGCCCGCGATGCCCCCGATGGCAACGCCGTAGATCAGGACACCGGTGGCCAGGCCGGCGGTCGACTGCATGGTGCGGCCGACGAGTTCGACGCCGTGCTCATGGCTGTGGCCGTCCTCGTAGGCGATGGCGGAGTCCACGCGGGGCTCGCCGAGCAGGTAGGCGACGATCAGCGCCAGCACGCCGGCGGCGAGGCCGGCGAGCATGCCGCGGACGAGTAGCGCCCTTACCGATATGGAGTTCATGATTTTCTTCGATTCCCCTGGGGACGAGGCCGAGACTGCAAGCGGTGTCAGCCGTGTCAGTGGCAGGGGAAGCCGAGCAAGTGACGGCCGTCGTGCACCCACTCGTGCACGTTCTCGCCGGAGATCAGGGCGGTGGCGCCCTGCTCGGCGCCGACGAAGTACAGGAGGATCAGCGCGAGGATGCCGATGAAGGCCGCCCACGGCGCGATCGCCTTGAGGGAGATGGGGGTGATCTCCGACACCTGGGGTGCGCTCGGCGCGGGAATGGCGGACTGGGCCATGGCAGAACCTCCTGGGATCAACGCGTCCCGGTCGTTAGTGCTCTTCCGACGGCCTGGGTCTGACTCGCCCGGCACCGGCCCCGGAGTGCGGGTCCTGTGCCGGACATACAGTGGCGCGACCGTGCCGGATTCTCACCGGACTTCCATACGCCGTCGATGTCCATGAGACCGTAGCGCGCGGCGGCCACGACCGCTACGGCGCATGTGACCGAATGCGCGCCCCTAGGTGGGCGAATGGGTACAGATGAAAGGAATGTTGGTGGCGCGAATCACGCTGGTGTCGCCGGCGGTCAACGCGGCCCTGCGACAGGTCCGGTTCGACGACGCGCGGCTGGACGAGTCGGCCGCGCGGCGGGCCCGTGCGGCCGCGGGTGCCCTGCCGCCGCATGAAGTGATGTTCACCGCACCGTCGGAGCGGTGCCGCGGTACCGCCAAAGCCCTCGGCCTGGATGCCGCTGTGGTACGGGAGTTGCGGGATCTCGATGTAGGTCGTTGGCAGGGCCGATCGCTGGACGAGGTCGCCCGGGTGGCGCCGGAGGAGATGGCCGAGTGGCTGACCGATCCGGCCGTGGCGCCACACGGCGGTGAGTCGGTGTCGGATCTGGTGGAACGCGTGGGGAGTTGGCTGGAGTCGTGGTCCGGGCACGGCGGGCCGATCCTCGCCGTCGCCGAGCCCGCCGTCGTACGGGCGGGCCTGGTGCACGCGCTCGCGATCCCGGCGGAGACCTTCTGGCGGCTCGACGTCGCCCCGCTGAGTGTGACGGAGCTCAGCGGCCGGTCGGGGCGGTGGAATCTGCGCTGCGGGCGGCCGTTGACCGCGGCGGAGTAGCCGGGGGCGTGGGCACGCCGGCCTCAGCGCCGTCTGCGCGTAGTCGCGGCGGCCCTATGTCGCCGCGTCGCCATCGACCGGAGAGGCGCAGTGAGTCAGAGCCGCACGAGCTTCCTTGATCCCGTAGTAGACGATGACGTAGCCGGCCAGCGGGTCGGCCCACCAGAAGCCGAGGGCCGAGTTCAGGACCAGGCCGAGCAGGACGGCGGTGGCCAGCAGGCCATCGATCAGGGTGACGCGGCCTTCGGTCCTGAGTACCGGGTTGTCCAGCGCCGCGCCGCTGCGGGCCTTGCCCCAGGCCAGGGCGAACATCACCACGGCGGTGACCGCGGTCCATGCGATCCCCGCCGGGCTGTGGTGGGCGTGAAAACCAGTGGCCAGGACCCACGTCGACTGCACCAGCAGGTAGAGCGCCAGCGCAACGAATCCCGCGCCGATCAAGCGCATGGCCCTGCGCTGCCGCTCCACGCCGGTGCCCGACAGCTCCCAGATCACCACGGTCGAGGCGCCGATCTCGATCAGGGAGTCCAGGCCGAAGCCCGCCAGAGCCACTGAGCGGGCCGCGACGGCGGCGAACGCGAGCACGACGATGCCGATGACGTTCCAGGCCAGGGTGGCCCATTCGAGGGCGAACCCCCTCCGCAGAAGACGGTCGGTGCCCACAGATGCCGCGGGAGAATTCGAGGCCATGACGGGCATCTTCGCAGGCCCGATCGCCCGATCGTCCCCTTAACCGTCCAGCCGAACTGTGACCGCGCTGTTCAGTAGGCCCTTGTCAGCACGGGAGTTGACCGCTCTTGGGCGATCACCGGGGCAGGGTCTGGGTGATACGCCACAGGCGACGGGGCAGGTCGCCTTCCTCGAAGGGGAAGACCTCTTCCAGGGTCCACCCCTCGGCGAGTGCGTCGACCAGGTCGCGGGAGAAGTAGTGCACGGCGAAGCCTCCGTGCTCGTAGATGTCGTCGCCGTGAGCGGTGCCCGCCCCGTAGTGGGCGTCACCGGTGTGCCGCACGGTGTAGATGAACACTCCGCCCGGTCGCAGCACGCGGCGGACCTCGCCGACGAGAACGCGGATCTCCGCAGTCGACAGCGCCATGCAGAGCAGCATGTGCGCGAAGACCGCGTCCACCGAGGCGTCCGGAAGAGGCAGCGGGTCGCGGACGTCGTGCACGATCGTGGTGGCTCGCCCAGTGACGTCCTGGGCCTTGGCGCTCGCACGGAGCTGGTCGAGGCCGATGGCGCTGAAGTCGGTGGCCCGCACGGTGAAGCCTTCGCGCGCGAAGTAGAGGGCGTCGCGGCCGTGGCCGGCACCGAGCTCCACCACGTCTTTCGCCCCTGCCGCACGAAACACCGCGCAGGCGTGGACCGCCGGCGCGGACGGCTGCTCGCCGTACATCCCCGGATGCGCGGTGTACGTGTCCTGCCAGTGCGCACGCTGGACTTCGGCCCGTTCGTTCTCGTCTGCCATGACTCCTCGGTTCCCACGTCCGCCTGGACGCCCATCATGAACCGGGCCGCCTCGCCACTACCGCGCCAGCAGGTCCCTCAGGTGCGCGGCGACGACGGTGGGAGCCTCCTCGGCCATGAAGTGGCCGCACGAGACTGTGGAGTGCCGCAGGTCGGGCGCCCACGCTCCCCACAGGGCGGCGGCTTCATAGCCGAGTGCGGCGCCCCAGTCCTGCTGAAGGACGGTCACCGGCATGGTCAGCTTGTTGCCGGCCGCGCGGTCGTCCTGGTCGTGTTCGACGTCGATGCCGGCGGATGCGCGGTAGTCGGCGACGATCGAGGGCACCGCGTTGCGGCAGGCCCGCAGGTAGGCGGTGCGGATCTCGCTCGGAATGGCTTCGGGGTCGTTGGCCCACAGATCGAGGAAGTGAGCGAAGAACGCGTCCGCACTGGCGGCGATCATCCGCTCGGGCAGGCCGGCCGGCTGGGCCATGAGGTACAGGTGGAAGCCGACGGCCGCGGTCGTACCGTGCAGCGCTTCCCACATGTCGACCGTGGGCAGCACGTCGAGACACGCCAGGTGGGTGATCACGTCGGGGTGGTCCAACCCGGCCCGGAAGGCCACCAGGGCTCCGCGGTCGTGACCGGCCAGAGCGAAGCGGTCGTGTCCCAGGCTCCTCGCCAGGGTGACGATGTCGCGTGCCATGGTCCGCTTCGAGTAGGTGTCGGGACCGTCTTCCACGGGCTTGTCGCTGTCTCCGTAGCCGCGCAGGTCGGGGCAGATGACGGTGTGGTCGGCAGCGAGATCAGGGGCGACGTGGCGCCACATCAGATGGGTCTCGGGGAAGCCGTGGAGCAGCACGACCGGCGTGCCCGAGCCGCCCACGGCGACGCTGAGGGAGACCTCGTCGGCGACCGCTACGCGCTGGTGGTCGAAACCGGTGATGGTGGGTTCCATGGCTGGGCTCTTTTCGTTCCGACGGGGCTTGGTCATCTGGTGTCGTTCGGGCAGGGCTTGGTCATCCGGTTTCGTTCCGGTCGGGCCTGGCCAACCGGTTTCGTTCCGGTCGGGCCTGGCCAACCGGCGTCCGCGACGTGTCCCGGTCACCCGATGCGTCCAGCCTGCGGGGCCTCAATGAGCAGCCAATGAGCGACGGACACGCTGTACGTTGAGTCAGGAGCGGGAGCGGGAGCGGGAGCGGGAGAGAAGGACGGACGCCGGCATGCGGGTGGACTTCGGGGTCCTGGGGCCCGTCCTGGCCTGGGACGAGACCGGAGAAGCCGTCTCCCTCAAGGGACCCATGCACCGGGCGGTGCTGGCCCGTCTCCTCGTGGCCCGCCGACACGTCGTACCGGTCTCACGACTGGGGGAGGATCTGTGGGAGGAGCCCCCCGCGGACGCGGTCGGCACGATCCGGACGTTCGTCGCCGGCCTGCGCCGCGCCCTCGAACCCGACCGGCCGCCTCGGGCCCCCGCTCGGCTTCTCGTCACCGAAGGCCCCGGCTACGCGCTACGGGCAGCACACGACGAGGTCGATGCCTGGCGGTTCGAGAAGGCCGCGGGTTCCCGGGGCGATCTTCGTCCCGCAGATCTGGTGTCCCGGCTCACCGACGCGTTGGGATCGTGGCGGGGGCCGGCCTACGCCGATTTCGCGGACGAGCCGTGGGTCCGCGCGGAACGCTCCCGCCTGACCGAACTCCGCCTCCATGCCGTTGAGCGCCGTGCCGAGGCCCAGATCGCTCTGGGCGCGGCCGCCGAGGCCGTACCGGATCTCGATGCGCATGTCGCGGAACATCCGTGGCGCGAGGACGCCTGGCAGCTTCTCGCACTTGCCCTGTACCGCTCCGGACGGCAGGCAGACGCGCTGTCCGTGGTCCGTCGCGCGCGGAAGATGCTCAGCGACCGCCTGGGAGTGGATCCCGGCCCGAGGCTGCGCCGTCTGGAGGCGGACCTGCTGCAGCAAGCCGATCACCTGGACCCGGGCCCCGGCGGAACGGCGGACCAGGTCTGGGCTCAGGCGGCAGCAGCCTACGAGAGCGCCGTCGCCTCCCGGGCCCGGACACGGCTGGAGTCCACCGCCGGCCTGATGCGCGACCTGGCGGTGACGGGAGGGGACGGGCTGGAGGCCGCCCGGCGCCACCGGGTGGCGGCCGTGGCCGCGGCGGAGCAGCTGGGCGACCCCGAACTCACGGCCCGGGTGATCGGTATCTACGACGTGCCCGCGATCTGGACCCGGTCGGATGACCCGGTACAAGCAGAGTGGCTGGTGGGCGCGGCAGAACGGACCTTGCAGCTCCTGCCCGCCGCGAACCACGGTGCGGCACAGGGGCGGCTGCTCGCCACCATCGCCGTGGAGTCCCGCGGAACACTCCCCACCGAACCCGCGACCACGGGTGCGGGTGCGGGTGCACGCGCATTCCAGGCCGCCCGGCAGGCGGAGCGGATCGCGCGGCGCCTCAACAACCCATCATTGCTGGCCTTCGCCTTGAACGGCCTCTTCATGCAGACGTTTCACCGGGCCGGGCTGGCTGCCCGACGCGACGCGATCGGCGCCGAAGTGGTGTCGCTGTCCGCGCACAACGACCTCGTCACCTACGAGGTGCTGGGCCATCTCATTCGCCTTCAGTCACGTTGTGCCCTCGCCGACTTCTCCGGAGCCGACCAGCACGCGGCGGCTGCGAACACGCTGTCCGAACGACACGAGCTACCGCTCGTATCCGTCTTCACCACGTGGTACCAAGCATTGCGCGCCTCCATGACGCAGCCCCTGCGGACGGCCGAATCCGCCTACAAGGAGGCTGCGGACCGCCTGGACGGGGCCGGTATGCCGGGGCTGCAACGCGGCCTGCTGCCGCTGGCCCGACTGAGTCTCTACGTCCGCCACAACCGGCCGGCACTCATCGCCGAGATGGACGGGCGGACCGATTGGGGCCCCTACGAACCCTGGGTGCGTCCCGTTCTGCTCGTGTCCCAAGGACACGACGATGCTGCCCGCCACGTACTGCGGGACATCGCTTCCCCGCCGCGCGATCTGATGTTCGAGGCACTCTGGTGTCTCGTCGCGCAGGCGGCGATCCGTGTGGACGACCGCGCGGTCATGCGGCGTGCCTCCCTGCAACTGGAGCCGGCTTCCGCCGAGCTCGCCGGAGCCGGAAGCGGTCTGATCACCCTCGGCCCGGTGTCCGGTCAGCTGAACGCGCTGGCCTCGGCACTCGCCCGTCCCTAGCGCCTCGCGCCACGCGTGGCTTCAACACCGGGCCCTGCCGCGGAGTCCACAGCGGGCGGCCGATTCACCTTGTTCGACGACCTGTACGTCGGTGAAGGGCGATGATGTCGGCCATGGCGTTGACAACCGCGTTCACCAAGTTGTTCGGGCTGCGGCATCCGATTGCGCTGGCGCCGATGGGCGGGTCGGCCGGCGGTGCGCTGGCGGCGGCTGTTTCGCGTGGCGGCGGGCTCGGGATGCTGGGTGCAGGCGGCGGGGACCCAGACTGGCTGACCCGAGAACTGCCGCTCGTCGCGGACAGTGCCGGGAGGCCGTGGGGTGTCGGTTTCCAGACCTGGGCGATCGATGTCGAAGCGGTCGACCTCGTGCTGGAGCACAGTCCGCGGGCGGTGATGCTGTCCTTCGGCGACCCGAGCCCGTTCGCCGAGCGCATCCGTGCGGCGGGCGCGGCGCTGATCATTCAGGTCACCGATGTGGAGGAGGCCCGACAGGCGGTGGACCTCGGCGCCGACGTCATCGTGGCTCAGGGTACGGAGAGCGGGGGGCACGGCGCCCGGAACGGGCGGTCCACATTGCCGTTCGTGCCGGTCGTGGTCGACCTCGCCGCACCGGTGCCCGTGCTGGCGGCCGGTGGGATCGCCGACGGACGCGGTGTGGCCGCCGCCCTGGCTCTGGGTGCCGCCGGGGCGCTCATGGGCACCCGCTTCCAGGCCACGGCCGAGGCACTCGTCGATCCCTCGGCCGTCAAGGCGATCCTGGAGGGACGCGGGCAGGACACAGAACGCAGCCGCGTGCTGGACATCGCCCGAGGCTCCCGATGGCCGTCGCGATACACGGCGCGCACCCTCGGCCACCCCGTCCTCGATCAATGGCGAGGTCGGGAGGCCGAACTCGCCGCCGATCCCCGGGCCCGGCAGGACTATCGCGAGGCCGTGGCGCGCGGCGATCTCCCTCCACTTCCGGTGTGGGCCGGCGAGGCGGTGGACCTCATCAACGACGTGCCGTCCGCAGCCGATCTCGTCGTCGCTCTCGCCGAAGAGGCGGAGGAAGCACTGGCCCGAGCAGGCAGACAATGACCGTGGTGGGCTCAGTGGACGGAGAACCCGCCGTCGACGAAGATCGCCTGTCCGGTGACGTAGCCGGAGGCGCGGCCGGCCAGGAACACCGCCGCTCCGGCGAAGTCCTCGGCCAGGCCGTTGCGCCCGACCATCGTGCGCGCGGCCAGTGCCGCCACTTTCTCCGGGTCGGTCGACAGCCGCGCGTTGAGCGGGGTCATGACGAAGCCGGGTACCAGCGTGTTGCAGGTGACGCCGTGGGGCGACCACGCCTCGGCCTGAGAGCGGGCCAGCGACTCCAGCGCCCCCTTGGAGACCCCGTAGGCGCCGCTCTGGACGAACGCCCGGTGAGCCTGCTGGGAGCTGATGTGGATGATCCGCCCGAAGCCCCGCTCGGCCATGCCGGGTCCGAACCGCCGGCCCAGCAAGTAGGGCGCCTCCAGGTTCACCGCCATCGTCGCGTCCCACGTCTCCTCGCTCAGCTCGCCCATCGGCGGCCGCAGGTTGATCCCGGCGCTGTTGACGAGAATGTCGGGCTCGCCGAACACCTCGGCTGCCTGCTCCGCCGCCGCACGCACCCCGTCGCGGGTGCTCAGGTCGGCGCTCACCCAGGCCGCCCGGCAGCCGTCCGCCGCCAGCTCGTCGACCGTGGCGGCCAGTTCCGACTTCTTGCGCGCCAAGATCACCACGCTCGCCCCCGCTCGCGCGAGAGCCCCGGCGATCGCTCGGCCGATGCCGGAACTGCCGCCCGTCACCACGGCGACCCGGCCGTCCAGCGAGAACAGTTCGGAGAGATAGCCCTGCGAGATCATGTCCGCACCCTAGACGGCGACGTCCCCGGCGACAGTGCCCGGGGCGGGGACGCAGGGGGCGGGGGGATCGACCGAGCAGGTTCGGCCGTCCCATGAGCACCGCGTGCGGAGACTTCGGTCATCCCATGAGCACCGCGTACGGAAACACAGAGCGCCGTCCCGGGGACTCCAGGACCATCACCGCGTCATGGCCCGCCGGCTCGCCCCAGGACCGTCGAACACTATGAACAGAATTGATCGAGCCATGGTCCGGTGCGACCCGCGTTCCTAGCATCGCAGCGCAAAGACGCGCCAACGAACGCAAGGGGCCGACCTTGATCAGGCGAGATCCATCACGGCACACAGGTGAGCGACGCAGGAGACTTCGTGCGGCACTGGCCGCCGTCTCGTTGAGCATGACCATCAGCGCGCTCGCCGGAGCCACGCTTGCGACAGCGGACGCTCAAGTCCCCACACCTGCGGCAGCGGAAACCCCAGGACCCGCGACCGCGGCGTGCCCATCCGGTCTCGAGGGGACGGTCAAGTGCTACACCGGTCAGGACTCCGACGGCGCCTACTACGCCATCGCCGTCCCCGAGCACTGGAACGGATCGCTCGTCGTGCATGCCCATGGTGGGCCCGACCTGGGTGACGGCTCCGATCCCGGGCGCAGTCTCGACGACTTGGGGCGGTGGGCGGTCATGGTCGATCAGGGCTACGCCTGGGCCGGTTCGTCCTACCGCCGCGGCGGCTACGGCACTCGCATGGCCGCCGCCGACACCGAGAACGTGCGCCGCCTGTTCGTCTCCCACTTCGGCAGGCCCGAGCGGACCTACGTGCAAGGTCAGTCCTGGGGTGGAGACGTCGCAGCCAAAGTCGTCGAACTGTACGGGAAGAAGAACGGCCCCTACGACGGGGCTCTGCTGACCAATGGGGTTCTTGCCGGCGGCTCCCGCGGCTACGACTACCGTGTCGACCTGCGAGTGGTCTACCAGTACTACTGCCAGAACCATCCCAGGCCCACCGAACCGCAGTACCCGCTGTGGCAAGGACTGCGGGTCGACTCCACCATGACCACCAGCGGTCTGCGCGCCCGCCTTCAGGAGTGCACCGGCTTTTCCTCCGCCCCGCAGGAGCGGACCGCACAGCAGCAGCGCAACCTCGACGACATCCTCGCCGTCACGAAGATCCCGGAGCGCACTCTGGAGTCCCACCTGCGCTTCGCCACGTTCACCTTCCGCGACATCGTCCACACCCGCCTCGCCGGCCGTAACCCCTTCAGCAACCTGGGCGTTCGGTACTCCGGCTCCCATGACGACAAGGCCCTCAACGCGGGTGTCGAGCGCTTCACCTCCGATCCGACCGCCGTTCGGGACCTGTCCTACGACAGCGACCTCACGGGCAAGGTCGACATCCCGGTCCTCACGCTCCACGCGATCGACGACCCGACGGCCTTCGTCGAACATGAGGCGGCCTACCGCGCCGCACTGCAAGGCAGCCACCGGGACAAGTATCTGGTGCAGACGTTCACCGGGGAGCATGACCACAGTCAGCTGAGCAACTCCGAATACGCCGACTCCATTTCAGCCCTGGACAGGTGGGTGCGCACCGGAAAGAAGCCCACCCCGAAGTCGATCGCGGCTTCGTGCGCGACATTCGACAGCATCTACGGCACAGGCTGCTTCTACGACCCGGATTTCCGCCCCTCGCCCTACGCCTCGCGCGTCGCCGCCCGCCCGGGCGGACTCGACTGGCCGGCCATGACCCCGGCGCAGGAGAAGGCCTGGAGCCGTATCGAGGGTGTCGGTATAGCCCCGTAGGACGTCACGGCCCGGGAGGGTGCGCCGACACATCAAACGGCGAGACGCGCCAGAAGCGACTACTGCATACCGATCACTCGACCGGGCGTCGCCTGCCCTGCTTGGCGTCACTGAGCCTGCGCGGGCCCCGGCCCGGGCGGATACTCGCGAGAATGGGGCACGCGGGCGCCGGGCGACAGGAGGTGTGCGAGCGGATGCAGACAGCCGGCCGGGGCCTCACGTGGCTGCGTACCCGCGATCCGGACTTCGCCGCGACCCGCCGAGCGGCACGCACCGCGCTGGTGATGCCTGCCCTGTTCGCACTGTGCACCCAGGTGCTGCACGACCCGGCCATGGCCACCTTCGCGGCCTTCGGCTCGTTCTCGATGTTGTTGCTGGTCGAGTTCACCGGCCCGATGGTGCAGCGGCTGCGCGCACACGTGGGCCTGGCGGTGGCGTGGGCGGTGCTCATCTGCCTGGGCACGCTCGTGGCCGGGCAGACCTGGCTCGCGGTCACCGCCACCGTCGTGGTCGGCTTCGTGGTGCTCTTCTCGGGTGTGGTCAGTTCCGTCCTCGCGGGGACGACCACCGCCCTGCTGCTGGCCTTCATCCTGCCGGTGACCTCGCCGGCGCCGCTGTCGCAGCTACCCGACCGGCTCGCCGGAGCCGGCCTTGCGGCCGCCGGCTCCATGCTCACGATCTCCCTGTTGTGGCCGCGGCCCACCGCCGACCCGCTCAGCGCGCCCGCCGCCCGTGTCTGCCGCGCGGCCGCGGCACAGCTACGCGCGGACGCGTCCCTTCTGGCCGAAGAGCCGGCCGCACCGAGCGCCCAGCAGTGCGAAGCCACCGCCGATCGGGCCACCGCCGCGGCATCCGACCTCCGTACCGCCTTCGACGCCACGCCCTATCGGCCCACCGGACTGTCCACCAGCTCCCGCGCCCTGGTCCGCCTGGTCGATGAACTCACCTGGCTGTGCACCATCGTGGCCGACAGCGGCCCCCCAGGCCACGACCACCCCTCGTGCGACCCCGAGGCATACGTCGTCCGGCGGGTGGCCGCCGCGGTCCTGGACCAGGCGGCCGACCTGCTCGACGATCCGTACGGCGCACCCGACGCGCTCCGCACCGCAGCGGCGGACCTGAACGAGGCCATCACCGGCATGGAGCGCAGCGCCGCTACCCGCCTCCCCCTCCACCCACCCAGACCTGGCACGGAGTGGGAACCCCGCGCCTTCATCGACATCCTCGACCTGTCATTCCGCGCCCAGGAACTGGGCTTCGCGACCCTCCAGATCGCAGGCAACGTGGATCTGGCCGCGGCGGCCCAACGACGCAGCTGGCCGGATCGG
Organism: Streptomyces albiflavescens; assembly: GCF_014645835.1. Taxonomy (GTDB): domain Bacteria; phylum Actinomycetota; class Actinomycetes; order Streptomycetales; family Streptomycetaceae; genus Streptomyces; species Streptomyces albiflavescens. The sequence continues at coordinate 32,949 of NZ_BMMM01000030.1, read as the reverse complement.
CTGCTCGGCCACGAGCCCGGCGCCCTCGCCCGACCACTGGCGTCGGCCCGCGAACGGGCCGTCGCCCACCTCACACCGCACTCGGTCTGGCTGCACAACAGCCTCCGGGGAGCGGTCGGGCTGGGCATCGCGGTCGCTCTGGCGAATCTGACGAGCGTCCAGCACTCGTTCTGGGTACTCCTGGGAACCCTCTCGGTCCTGCGCTCGAACGCGCTCAACACCGGGCAGAACGCGGTTCGCGCCGTGGGCGGCACGATCGCCGGGTCGCTCATCGGGGCCGCGCTGCTGCACCTCATCGGTCACCACGGCACCGTGCTCTGGTTCCTGCTCCCCCTCGCCGTGCTGGTCGCCGGCATCGCGCCCGACACCATCTCCTTCGCCGCCGGCCAGGCAGCCTTCACCATCACCCTGGTCATCCTGTTCAACATCGGCCAGAACCCGGACTGGCACATCGCGCTGCTGCGCATCCAGGACATCGCCATCGGCTGCGCGGTGAGCGTGCTGGTGGCCCTGTTCTTCTGGCCACGCGGCGCCGCGGCCGCCGTCGACCAGGCGCTCGCCGAGGCGTACACGGACAGCGCCCGCTATCTGACCGGCGCGGTCGGGTACGCGATCGGTCGCTGCGGCTCCAGCCCTGCGGCAGCCGATGCCCCGCTGAAGGAGAGACGCCAAGCTGCCGCCGCGGCCCGAAGACTTGACGACGCCTTCCGCAGCTATCTCGCCGAACGCGGGCCGAAATCACTGCCGTTGGCGGACATGACCACCCTGGTCACCGGCGTCGTCGGGCTGCGCCTCGCCGCCGAAGCGGTGCTGGGGCTGTGGCGACGCAGCGACGAGCAGTACACCGAAGCGGACCGGGCCGAGGCTCGCCTCGTACTGCTGGGTGTGGCCGGTCGAGTGTCCGCCTGGTACCGCGACCTGGCCACGAGCCTCGACCGGCACACCGCGGTCCCCGATCCACTGCCCCGCAGCCCTGCGGTCGAGGCACGTCTGGTCGACTCGCTCCGCCGCGACCTCATGGACGAAAGCGGGCAGGCCACCGACACAGCCGTCCGCATCGTCTGGACCGCCGACCACCTCAACGCCGCCCGCCGCCTCCAGCCGAGCCTGGCCGCTGCTGCGCGGTCGGACAGTCCGTGCTGACCAGGGGAAGCTTCGGCGGCCTGCAGGCGCCGCCCGGCCGAGCCGACACCGGGCACGAAGCGGAGTTCCACCATCAGCCAGGGCTGCGCGTGACGATCCTCGGCGATGTCGTCGACGGGGTTGCCCCGGGACAGGCTGATGCCTGTCCCGTCAGCGCCGATGGCCTCGGCCACGGTGGCGCTGACCTCCACGGCGAACCGGCTCCCGTTCGCGACTGAGCCGCCCCAGGCGTCGGTGCTTGCACGTCGTCCCAGCGAAGCGGAAGGCTCGGCAGTCACCGCAGCCGGACGGGCAGCCGCTCCGGTCCCCTGATGAGCATGCCGCCCCGCCAAGTGATCGTGGCGGGACTGGCGTCGAGTGCGAGGGCGGGGCAGCGTCGTAGCAGGGCACCGATCGCGACCCGACCCTCCAGACGTGCCAGCGGCGCACCCAGGCAGTGGTGGATGCCGTGACCGAAGGCCAGGTGGCCGCGCGCGTCTCGGCGGAAGTCGAAGCGCTCGCCGCCGGGGAAGCGCGCGGGATCTCGGTCGGCATCGGCCAGCGCCACAAGTACCAGTTCCCCGCCGCCCGGTACGACCGTGCCGCCGATGTCGACCGGCTTGGTGGTGAAGCGGTACGTCGGGGTCTCCACCGGCCCGTCGTAGCGCAGCATTTCCTCGACCGCGTTCTCCAGCAGTGAGGGGTCGGCGCGCAGGGCCGCGAGCTGCTCAGGGTGGGTCAACAGTGCCAGGACGCCGTTGGAGATGAGGTTGACCGTGGTCTCGTGACCTGCCACCAGGAGCAGCCAGACGGTACCCAGCAGTTCATCGGCCGACAGCCGGTCGCCGTCCTCGTCGGTGACGCGGATCATCGCGCTCAGCAGGTCGTCCTGCGGTTCCCGCTGCTTGCGGGCGATCAGGCCGGCGATGTACTCGCTCGCAGCGGCCGCCGCGGTGACTCGCTCCTCCGCATCCCGTGACGTCAGGGCGGTGTTGGACCATTGCCGGAACGCCTCGCGGTCCAGGGACGGAACACCGATCAGCTCGCAGATCACGGCGATGGGCAGCGGGAAGGACAGCGCTTCGACCAGGTCGGCCCGGCCGCCGGGTCCGGCGAGCGCCGCGTCCAGAAGTCCATCGGTGATCTCCTGCACCCGTGGCTCGAGGGCCCGCACACGCGCAGGGGTGAACTCCTTCGCCACCAGCTTGCGCAGCCGGGTGTGGTGCGGAGGGTCGGAGTTCAGCATGTGGCGGCCGGCCGCGACGTTCGGCAGGCCGAGGTCCGGGGAGGCGTTCGACCAGTCCTTGGACAGGCTCGGATCCGCCAGCGCGGCGCGCCCCGCCTCGTGCCCCACGACGAGCCACGCGTCCGCTCCCTCCGGCATCCGTACGCGGTGCACCGGGCCCCGGGCGCGCAGCGCCGCGTAGACCGGGTACGGGTCGCGGGTGAAGTCATCGCCGAGACCAGCGAGGTCCACCAGATCACTGGCGTCCGAAATACCCTTCGTATCTGCCACGTGCAGTCCGTTCTTCCGGTCGGCGAAGTGCGAATCTGGTGGACAAGGTGCGAAAATAACCCGATGGAGCACGGATGCGTAGCGGCAAATCCGGTCAGCCGACGACCGGTTGACGGCTGAGCGGTCGCAGTCGCCGAAGGAGCCGACGAACGCACGATGGGCACCCGCAAGCACGCCGGCAAGGAGCGCGCGGCGCTCGTGAAGGACCTGGGTCGCATCCAGCGGCTCCGCCCCCTCGAACTTCCGGTGCCGGCCGGACTGAAGATCTCGGAAGAGCCGTTGATCAGACACTCTCCGCCGACACCGTCGCCGCGGACAACACTGCACTCCACCTGTGGAGCCTCACCGGGGACGTCCTAAGGTGAACTCAGACCGCCTCGCCCGCCGGAGGACTCCGTGCCCGCCGCCCGTCTCACCGCCACCGTCCGCACCCCGCTGGACCCGGCCACCGCCGACGCCCCCGAAGTGCTGTATCGGGCCGGGCGCAGGCTGGTGGTGCAGCGCGCTGACACCGAACTCGTGGCCCTCGACCAGGAGTTGGGTACCGCGACCCGCTTTCCCGCCCCCTGGCCCCGCGACTTCGGGACCGTCACGGTCTCCCCGGACGGTGACACGGCCGTCTACTGCGGGACGCACGCGGTGCGCTGCGTCGACGCGTCCGGGGCCATCCGCTGGGAGGTCCGGCACGCCTGCTGGGCCGGTGAATGCCTGCAGATGCACGAGGAGTTCGCAGAGTACGCCGACGACGAGGAGCACGCCGCACCCGACAGCGGCTCGGCCGCCTTCTCCAGCGGCGGCAAGCTCGTCTGGGCGCACGTGCGAGGCCCCCTGGCGGCGGACGATGACAACGCGGCCGAGGACGCCGAGGACGAGGACGGGAACGAACTCTGGCTCGTCCTCGACGCGGCGGACGGCCGCGTCCTGGCCCGCGCGGACACCGGCACGTTCGCCTCGGGTTCGCATCACACCCCCCACCCCGACCCGGCGCAGATGGGCCTGAGCATCGGCGAGGGCGAGGAGGGGTCGCCCGCGCTGTGGGGCCGCTGGGACGGCAGGGCCCTGACCGTCCACAAGATCGACGACGAGACGGTGCTGCTCGACGTGAGCCCGTCGGGCCGCCACCTCCTGGCCACCGACGTCGGACAGGACGCCCTCTATCTGCACGCGGCCGACGACGGAGCGATCCTGCGGGACCTGGACGCGGAGGGCACCGTGTCCGGGCATCAGGACGGCGGACGGGTGTACTGGGACTTCGAAGCGGCCTTCACGGACGAGGACACCGTTGTCGCGAGTACGGCGGGGAGCGACGCGGGATACGGGCCGGCCCGGCACTGGCTGGTGTCCACGGGTGACATGACCCTGCGCAGCCGGATCACCTACCCGCACCCGGTCACGGGGCCGGCCCGGGTGGCGGGGAACGGCACCTGGTACACGGTCTCCGACGACCGGACGAGCGTGTCCGTCTGGGAGTTGACGGACGCGGGCTGACATCGGGCGACGCACCCTGACGCGGCGCGGCCCGCCGGTCCGAAGACCGGCGGGCCGCTTCTGTTCAGATGTTCAGCGGGTGTTCAGGTCGTGCCTAGGCCCTGTCGTCAAATTCCCGTCTGCCCCGCGACGCCATGCACGCACTCTCGCCGCACCGGGCACAGACCCAAGTACATCCAGTACGAGGGCCTGTGCCCGGCACGCCGAGAGCACGCACCTGACGCCGCAGGGCCCGCCCTCCGGGCGGACGACGGGAATGTGACGACAGGACCTAGTACCGCGTGGCGAGCCAGAACATACGGAACCGCGTCTTGTCGCCCCGGCCCGGGAACGTCTTGCCGTCCAGGTTCAGGGTCTTCTGAACCAGCGGCGCGCAGACGCCCTTGCACACGTTGCGTGACGTGCCTCCGTAGATGACCTCGTAGTCGGGGTTCTTCTTCACCCGGTTGAACACGGCCTCCTCGGCGTGCTCGTACGCCTGCTTGCCCTTCGGCGTCAGGAGGCGCACCGTCGTCACGGTGCTCGCATCGCATGGGAAAGAGGGCCTTGCCCGGACGATGCCGAGCAAGGCCCCCTGATCACTCACCGACGCCGGTCGGACGGCTCAGATGGCGTCGAGTTCCACCTCCTCGTAGACCCGGTCCCACCAGGTGTCCATCGCGAACGCCGGCGGGTCGAGGTCCTTGAGGCGGTCCCTGATCTCCAGACCGAAGGCGACTCTGGCCGCCTCCGCCGGATCCACGTCGTCGTCCTCGCCCTCATCTCCGTCCTCATCGGACTCGAGGTCGTCGAAGTCGCCGACGTGCTCGCACCGGTAATCCCACGCCGCCAGCGCGTCCAGGAACGCGATCAGCGACGAGTTCACGAACCGTGGCTCCGGCAGCGAAGGGTCGAGCAGCAGCACCCGGCCCTCGTCGTCCAGAACGTACTCGGGCACGTGGTACCCGGGGGTCAGCTGGGCGTCGTGCCGGCCCTGGCGTCAGTACCGCTTGCCGGCCTTGCCGAAGACGTCCGTGAAGGGAGCCCCACCCGTGCTCGGGCAGAACATGGCGGCTTCCCGGGGAAGGCCGAACTCCTCGGCGACTTCCCGTGCTTGACGCACGGTGGCCGGCCAGTCGGACGCCGCCGCGAGGGCATCGAGGTCGAGCGCGATGACACCACTCTCTTCCCACGAAGAGGCGTTCAGCCACTGCGGTATGTACTCCACGGGACGTTGCCTTCCGATGTCCGTGTGTGAGGACGCTCAGCCAACCCACTGCTTGAGCACCCGAGCCGGTGCGTAAGCGGCGGGCCAGACGTCGATCCGGATTCGTTCCATCGTCTCCTCGGACTCGTCGGAGTCGATGTCCGCCTCGATCGCCCGCGCCAAGTTGTGCTTCTGCACCCGGATCCGGACCCACCCCGCCGGGACGTCGGTCCGGGCGGCATCGGGCAGATAGTCCGTGCAGCCCATCACCACCAGGCGGCCAGACGGAACTTCGAGGCCGGCCTCCACCACGTGGTCGAACGAACGGGTCTCCGGCGCGGGCGACTGCGCACCGACGTGCACCTCCACGTCCACATCCACGTTCACCTCGGTCCGGACCCCGCACGTCTCCCCCACGACGGCGATCCGGTCGGACAGTGCTTGGTCGGTCCAAGCGGTTTCCAGGCTGCTCTCGGAGGCCTCGTCGGTGAGGACAAGCTGGAAGTAGTCGGCGAACAAACGGAGTCTCATACGCGGCACCCTATCCACGGCGTGATCACCCAAGAAGAGCCCCCGAAGCGGCGCGCGAAGCGCCACTTCGGGGGCGGGTCGGCGGCCTGAACCGCCTATGTGCAGCTGTTGCCCACCGGCTCCTACGGAATGCTGGAGTCGATGATCTTGATCAGAACCTTGGTCCCGTCCGGATACGGACGCAGCAGGTTCCCGATCCGGGCACCGGCACCACCGTTGTCAGGTCCGTCGATCGGCCGGACGCTGGCTCCCGTTCCACCCTCCTTGAACATGGCCGGAGGGTATTCGTCGAGCTGCTTGCCGGGGACCTTGGCGTGACCGCGCAGCGAGTCCTTGCGGTTCTGCTTGGCTCCGCCACGGTTGATGGTGAGCACCTTCGGGTGCCCCGCCGCCTGCGCGTCCAGGATGTGCTGCGCAGACTCCGGGTGCGTGGCCTTGTCGATCTCGACGACGACCGGACAACCGGGGTTGGCGTTGTGGACCAGGACGGAGGTGCCGCCCGCGGCCACGTAGTACGTGTGGACACCTTCGACCGTCAGGTTGTAGACCTGCGCGGGCCGATGGGCCACGTCGACCGCGGTGACCTGGACCCATGTTCCGGATCCGGTCTGCAGCCACATGCCGGCTTCCAGCTCGCCCGCCTTCGACCAGCGGCCGAAGTCCGGCAGCCAGAAGAGGTGTGCGGCGGTCGCGGTGATCTTGCCCGGCTTGGCCTTTCCGGCCTTGCCGTCCGAGTCCACCGTGAGCGTCACCAAAGGCTCGTCCGTGGCGTGACTGCGGGTGTCGGTCACGAGGCGGGAGGCCGTGTCACCGGTCTCCGCGTCCGTGGCGAGCACCTTGTCACCGGGCTCGAGCGCTTCGATGTTCTTCGTGCTGCCGTCGGCGAGTACCACCTGCGTACCGGCCACGAAGCTGTTCTGCACGGGGCAGCTCTCCGCCTCCGGCTTCTTCTTCGTCGGCGGCGCCTCCGGTTCGTCCTTCGGCTTCGCCGCCGGTGCGTCCGGCGTCTCGGCCTTGCGGGTCGCGGCGGCCGCGTCCCCCGCGTTCTCTGCCGCCTTACGGGCGTCGTTCGCCGTGTCGACGGCGTCCAGACCCTTCTTGGCGTACTTGCCCGCCTTGACCGCGCTCGCCGCGTAACCGACGAACGGGATCGCGGAGCTCATGGACAGCGCGGCGTCGACGTAGTTGCCCTCGGCCGCGTACCAGATGCCGTTGGCGACGTCGGCGACCTCACCGACCACCGGGACCAGACCCACCACATCGAGCGCGGCATGGCCGATGTCGGACAGCGAGAGTCCGAACAGATGGCCGTCGAGCTCGACGAACGAGATCGGGTTGCCGCCCGCGAACGCGTAACGGTTGCCGGTGAACGGGTCGGTGGCCAGGGACATGTCGTCCAGGGCGCCACTGTAGGAGTCCCGGGACAGGAAGCGGTTCAGGCCCGGGTCATAGTTGCGGAAGCCCATGTCGTACGTGCGGGAATCGCTGTCCCAGCGCGAGGAGTTGAAGCGGAAGGAGTTGTAGTCCTCCTTCGCCTCGCCGCCTTCACCGGGAGCGTCCGCGCCCGTCATCTGGGCGTCGTCGTCCTTGCCGTACGCGGTGTAGCCGTACGTGGCGCGGGTGTTGCCGTCCTCCTTGGTGATTGCCTCGACATCGCCGCGCGGGCTCGTGACGTACTGCGAGACCTCCTTGGCACCGTCGTCCTTGTGCTTGATCTGCGTGGCGCGCTGACCGCCGGCCAGGTACTGGTAGTCCTTGTCCGCCTTGCCGTCGACCGTCTCCCGCAGCAGCGTGGTGTCCAGGCCGAGGTAGGTGAACGCGGTCGTCTTGCCCTCGGTGCCGGTGGTGGTCTGGGAGACCGTCCGGTCGAACGGGTCGAAGGCGTACGTCGTGGTCACCGCCGAAGCACCGGAACCTGCCCGGGTCTTCACGGTGCGGTCGAAGCCGTCGTAGTAGTACTTCTGCTGGGTCTGCCCGCCCACGCTGACGGTGTCAAGACGGCCCAGCGGGTCGTAGTTGTAGGTGGAGGTGACACCGGAGGTCGTCGTGGACAGCAACCGGTTGCGGTCGTAGCGCTGCGAGGTGGTGGCCTCGCCGACGCTCTGCTCGACGACGTTGCTGTTGCGGTCGTAGCGGTAGGTCTCGGTGGCGGGGTCGTCACCGGCCTTGTCGACCTTGGTGATGCGGTCCTGCGGGTCGTAGGTGTAGGTGTAGGTGTTGTCGATGTACTCCGCGTTGTTGTCGGCGTTCATCAACTTCAGCGTGTCCTTGGAGCGATGCCCGTTGAGGGAGTACTCCAGGTCGTGCTGGGCGACCACCTTGCCGCCCGAGGTCTTCTCCAACGACTGCCTGACGGAGCCGTCGAGGAAGTACTCCATGTCGAGCGTGTTGCCGTTGGGCTTGTGCTGCTTGAGCAGCTGCCCGCGGCCGGTGTAGGTCATCGTGGTGATCTGCTGATCGCCCGCGGTGGACGTATCGGCGTTGGTCACCTTCTTGACCAGGTCACGCTCGTCGTACTCGATCTGCGTCCAGGTCAGGTCGTGCTGCGACGTGAGGGGGTTGCCGTTCACGTCGTAGGTCAGCTCGGTGGTGTTCTTCACCGTGCCGGCCGCGACTTCCTCGGCCTTGGTGATCTGGTTCAGACCGTCGTACGCGATCTTGTACGTGTCGATCTTCGCGCCAGGCGAGCGGTCGACGACCTCGACCTTGTTGCCGTTCGCGTCGTACTTGTAGCCGAAGTCCTTCTGCTCGCTGTCCGTGTCACCGGACGTGGAGCGGACCAGCTTCACCGCGTCGGCCACGACCGTGCCGTTGGCCTGGTCGCTGAGCGTGATCTTCTGCGGGCCGTCCTCCACGAAGGAGTAGGACCCGAGGGAGATCCACTCGCCTGCACGCTGGGTCTGGTCGACCGTCTTGGTGGCGCTGCCGCCGTCGTGGTCGACCTTGAACTTGGCGTCGGACGCGGCACCCGTCATCTGCGGATGCCGGACGAACACCTCGTAGCTGCCGTCCTGCGGGATGTTCAGCTGCCACGAGAACGACGCCGCACCGGTACCGGCGGGGTGCGAGTAGGTGTCGTAGCCGTACTGCTGCAGCACCTGAGTACGGGCCCAGCTGCCCTGGGTCGCCGTGTTGTTGAAGTCGGAGCTGTCCACGAGGACCACATGGCGCCCGACGGGCACACCGTCGTCCGCCTTGGCCTTCTCGTTGCCCGACCGGTAGTAGTCCCACGTCATGGTGCGCTGCTGCGAACCACCCGCGGAGGTCAGCGTGTTGCGGGTCTGCTGACCCATGACGTTGTACTCGTAGGACGTGCTGATGTCCCACGGGTCCTCGGACTTGCGGGTCCAGCCGTTGTCGAAGTACTCGTACTTGGTGACGTTGCGGACCGACTGCCCGTCCGACGGCGGCGCGGAGACCGAGGCGAGGTTTCCGACCTCGTCATAGTTGTAGAAGGTCGAGTCCGGGGTGGAGTAGGTGGCGTCGTCCTTGTCGAAGGGCGAGCGCTCCTCCTTGACCCGGTTCAATTCGTCGTAGACGGTCTCCGCCGTGAAGTCGGTGGCGTCGTCGGTGGTCTCGACACCCCTCGGCGTGATCGTCTTCGTCTGGTTGCCGACCTGGTCGTACTCGTAGCGGGTCGTCTGGTACACGAGGTTGCCGGAGCCGTCCTTGCGGACCGGGACCTTGTACTCGACCAGATCGCCGCGCTCGTCGTACTTCGCCAGCGACTCGTTGCCCTCGGCATCGGTCTCGGCGACGACCAGACTGTCCTTGTCGTACTTGGCGGAGGTGGACCACTCGAGCGCGTCGATGGTCCGCACCACCTGGTGGTTCAGGTCGAACTCGTACTTCGTGGTGTAGTCGTCCGCATCGGCCGTGGCGTTCTTCCGAGCGTCGACGACCTTGGTGATGTTGCCGACGTTGTCGTACGTGGAGGTGGACTTGCCACCGTTCGCATCGACCACCTCGACCGGCTGGTACACGTCGTCGTAGTGCGTGACCGTGGTGTAGTCGCCGGCCGTCGCGGTCTCGTTGCCCTTGGGCTCCGTGACCGTGAGGACGTTGCCCACGCGGTCGTACGTCCGCGTGGTCTTACGCGCGGGGTCGCCCGCCTCGTCACCCGGCACCGTGCTCTCGAGGAGCTGGTCCGCCGCGTCGTACACGGAGTCGGAGACGGCGCCGTTGGGAGCAATGACCCGGGTGATGTTGTCGTTGGCGTCGTAGACCGGGGCCGGGGTGATGATGAACTCACCGGCGGACTGGTCCTTGGGCTCCTTCTTCTCCAGCGGCCGGCCGAAGACGTCGTAGGTCTGGGTGACCTCCGCACCCTTGGCGTTGATGACCTTGGTGACCTTGCCGCGTACGTCGTAGACGAAGTGCGAGTCGTGCCGGGTCGCGTCGTTGATGACCTTCGGGAAGCCGACCGGGTCATACTCGGAGTACTTGGTGTCGTGCCCGTTGGCGTCGATCTCCCGGCTGACCTGGCCGTAACTGTCGTACTCGGTACGGCTGGTGTAGTCCCCGTCGACGTCCGCGGTGGCGACGCCCTTGGGGTCTATGACCGAGGTCAGATTGCCCCTGGTGTCGTACCCGAACTGATGGGTACGGCCCTCCGGCGACTTCTTCTGGAAGAGGTCGGCGATGTGGCCGTCCAGACCGAAGGAGTAGGTGAAGGTCTGCGCCGCAGTGCCGTTCTTGTTGGCCTCGGCGTCCTTCTTCTCCAGCGGATAGCCGGTCTTGGTGTCGTACACCCAGGTGGAGACGGCGCCGTTGGCCTCCTCCAGGCGCGTGACGTTGCTGTCCGCGTCCCAGCCCATCTTGCTGGTCTCGGACTTGGCGTTGGTGAACTCGGTGACGCGGCCGTACCCGTCGAGGGTCTGGACGGTGTCGTGGTTCTCCGCGTCGGTCACCTTTGTTTTGATGACCGAGCCCGCCGTGCCGTCCGGGTCGGTGTAAACGTACTTCGTCGCACCGCCCCGACGGTCCGTCAACGCCTGTGTATTCCAATGGAACTTCGGATCGTCGCCCTCGCTCGGGTAGTAATAGTCGAGCGAAGTGCCGTTCCCCCGCGGGTCCGTGACCTTGACCAGCTTGGCGTTCTTGTTGCCCTGCTCCATGTCGTACGTGAAGCCGAAGACCTTCGGCTGGGACGAGCCCGAGCCGTCGGTGAGCTTCGTGAGCAGGCCCTGGTCGGAGTACTCGAAGGCGACCTTGCGGCCCGAGATGTCCGTCATCGACTTGACGTGGTCGATGATCTTCGGGCTGTTGGTGTCGGCCTTCGTGTAGTACTCGACCGCGAGCGACTGGCGCTGCGCCGGGTCCTCGATGTACGTGAGGAACTTGACCGGCTTGTTGTTCGACTTGCGCTCGGCGTACGTATACGTCTGCGTGTTGCCGTTCTTGTCGACGACCGACGTCAGATAGCCGTCGCAGTCGAAGAAGAACTGGGTGCGGTCGGGCCGGGTCAGCGACCACGCACGCGGGTCGCCGTCGGCGTTCGGCTTGCAGTCGACGCCCGCGCCCTCGCGCAGCAGGTAGTGCACGCCCGCCGGAGCCCGCCAACTGCCGTCCTCCTGCTTGCGGAAGACGTGCGCGGTGCCGTCGCCGTCGGGGAGGGTGACCTCCGTCGGCTTCGGGTTCGGGTGGAAGTCCAGCGCCGCGCCGAGCCTGAGCGGCATCGCGAGCTGCGCCGACCAGCCGTGGCCGAGCACCGTGTCGGAGGTGTCCTGGGAGTTGTACGCGAACCGCGCGAAGGTGGCGATGCCGCGGCCCGGGTTGTTGAACGCGTTGTACTGCCAGACCGTGTTGCCCGCGTACAGGTTCGTCATCAGCGACGAGCCCGCGCCGGTGTTCTTGCCCGCGTACGAGTAGAACTTCTCCAGACCGAGCTGGTTGGAGGTCGGGTCCTCGGTGCGGACGTTCTGGGCGAGCGGGGCGATCGCGTCCGAAGCCGACAGCCAGGTGTTGTTCGCGGTGTTCTTCAGGTCCCACTTCAGGACGTACTCGAGCCGCTTGTTGCCGGAGTCCGAGTTGATCGGGGCCTTCAGCTTCGCCGGGACGGTGAGGGAGTCACCCGGCAGCACCTCGCCGGCCAGTACCGTCTCCAGCTGGTTGCCGCCGGTGGTGGCGTCCGTGCCGTCCGGCAGCGACCAGGTGTACGACAGCGCGCGCTGCCCCGCGGGCCAGGTGCTGGTCGTGGTGTTGGTGAGGGTGACGTCGACCGTGTACTCGTCGCCGGGGATCATCCGCGCCGGGGTGTACGGCGCGAAGTACGTGCTCTCCGTCGACTTGTCGAGATACGTGACCACCAACTGCGGCCGCAGCTGCGCCTCTTCGGCCTCGGACGACAGGAACAGGGTCCGCTCCTGCGGCCCGCCCGCCGACTCGTCGCGCAGCCGGATCGCCACACCGTGGTTGCTCGACGGGGTGGACACCCACTGCTGGGCGAGCGAGGTCAGCGACCAGCTCTGCCGCGCCGGGTCGTTGGTGACGGTGCCGACCGTGTCGGAGACGGCGGCGTCCATGTCACCGCCCGCGCTGCCCCACGGCGTCGTCGCGTCCGCCTTGGTCCAGTTCGCGGCGGTCTCGTCGAAGTCCCGGGTCAGCCCGCGCGCCTCATAGACCGCGCCCGCCGTACCGGTTGTGGTCGTGAAGCCCCACATGTCGAGATCGGCGTCGAGCACCCGCGCGTTGGCGGGGATGTCGGAGACTCCGGGGAAGTCGAGCAGCGCCCGAGTGGTGCCGTACGTCGCCGAGTTGTTGCCCACCGACAGCCACGGTCGGGCGATCCCGGACTCGGAGATCGTGTCGTGCCCCGTGGCCGGCTGGGCCGACGACAGGGTGGTGTCGTTCTGTCCGCTCTGCAGCACCACGGTCGTGCGGCCCGCCTTGGGCAGCCGCACCAGTTCGGTCGTCGACGGCAGGACGCGCCCGTCCTTGAGCTTCACGGCGACCATGTAGTAGTAGGCGCTGCCGAGCGGATCGGCGGAGTCCGCCGGGGTCGGCGTGGCCGTGGTGTCCGTGAACGATCGGGTGTCCTTGGCCACCGGCGAGACCAGGGTCTGCGACGACGGCGTGAAGTGCTGGAAGACACTGCGGTGGACCTGGTACTCGACGATGTCGTCGCCGGTGCCGGTCGACGGGTCGGTGTACGTGGGCCAGGTCAGCTCGGCGCCCGTGGAGTGGACGACGCGCGGGGCGTTCACATCGACGCCCTGCGTGCCGTACGTGAGCACGAGCTTCGGGTAGTTGGCGACCTCGCCCTTGTAGGCGTACTCGGCGGCCTCGTACCGTGGGCCGCCCTTGGGCCCGGTGGCGGATTCGTCGGCGGCCTTCACCACGAAGCCGTTGTTGGTGTAGGTGCCGTCGAGCCACTGCTGCACGGTCTTGGTCACCGCGAAGCTGTGCCAGGTGTTGGCCTCGTCGGCCCGCTTGGTGACCACGCCGCCCTTGGTGAAGCGGACGGCGTCCGCGAGGACGGTGGTGGCCGTCGAGGCGGGCCCGTCACCGAGGACGACCTTGCCGGCGGTCCCGGCCTTGAACGGATGCGACCCGAGGGTCTTCCACATCCCGGCGGTGCCCGCCCGCTGGTCGACGGTGTACGCCTTGGTGCCGCCGTTGTACGTCACCGTGTACGGGGCGTTCGAGGCGCGGTCCGAGGCGGGTACGTAGTGCACGTCGACCTGGTAGGTGCCGTCCTCGGGCAGGTTCGGCTGCCAGGCGTAGGTGTCGCCGGCGGTGGCGTCCTTGTTGTAGCGGTAGTCCTGGCCGACCGCGTACTGCGTGTACGCGGTGTTGGTCGAGGTGGGCCAGGCGCCCTGGGCGGCAGTGGTCCCGGAGTCGCCGTCGTCGACCAGGACCGAGGTGCCGGACAGCTCGCCGGTCAGGTCCTTGGCGTTGTTCCAGGTGGCACCCGACTCGGTCCAGGCGGCGGTGGCGCGGTGCGCCTCCAGCTCGACCTCGTCGGACCCGGTGGTGTGCGTCTGGTCGTAGTAGAGCTTGAGGTCGGCGGAGTCCAGCTTGGTCCCGGCAGGGATCCCGGAGAGCCCGAACCGCAGCAGGGCGCGACTGGAGCCGGTGCTGGTGTTGCCGACCGAGAGGCGCCAGCTGCCGTCGTGGTTCGCCGTGGCGTCGTCCGAGGAGATCATGACGTCCTCGGACTGCGACGGGGTCGGCGCGATGGTGATGGTCGGGTCGACCGTCACCGGGTACTTCCGCGCGGGCGCGGCGAGCCACTTGGCGTCGGGCCGCAGGCTCACGGCGTAGGAGCCGTCCTTGCCGGTCAGCTGCTGCCGCACGGCGTCGGAGGACTTCGTGCCGTACGCGGAGCTGCGGTCGGCCTGGAAGTCCGTCATGAACGGTGCGGGGATGACGAGTTCCGGCCGCTTCGCACCGGCGCTCTCGCCGTACAGCGCGATGCTGCCGTTCTTCTGCGCCTTGGCGCTGAGCCCGTGCGTGTCGAGCGTGAAGTCGAAGGACGGGGCATCGGCGCCCTGCGGCCGCTCGCGCAGGACGATGCCCTCCTTCACGCTGCCGTTGCCGACGGTGTACGTGAGGTCGACGCCCTCGCCCAAGGCGTCCTGGTACGTGACGGTGTTGCCCTCGACGCGCGGCGTCAGCTTCTTCGCCGCGGGATCCTTGAGCCCGAGGGACACCCAGTGCCCGGCGTCGAGTTCGAAGCGCACCAGCTCACCGGGGCGCGAGCCGAAGTAACTGCGGGCGAGGTTGGTGGCGTTGGCGACCTCGAAGCCCTTGCGGTCGGTGTCGCCGACCGCGGTGTCGATGGCCTTCCAGGTGCGGTGCGACCCCTTGCCGACGGGGTAGGAGTCGGGCACGGACGAGATCTCGGACTGGACCCGCCCGTCCGAGAGCCGCCAGTAGCGGGCGTTGGGTGTCCTGCGCCCGGTGAGCTCCTTGACGCGCTTCGGCTTGGCGGCGGCCTTGCCCTTGGCCAGATGCTCATTGCCAGGTACGTCGGTGTCGGGGAGCTTCGGCGCGGTGGCCTGCTCCTTGTCGTCGCCCCCGAACAGGCCCTTGATCCCGCCGGCGATCCGGGCGGTGTCCGGTGGTCGTGCGAATGCGGGTGTCGTGGGAGCGAGGGCGGTGACCAGCCCCAGCACCACGGTGGTGGCCAGGAGCCTCGAGGCTCTCGGTCTGCGCATCGGTTTCCCTTCGCGAAGGAACCAAGTACCAACCGCCGGGCGGCAGTTGGTCGCGGCACGTTCTACATGGCCGCGATATGCGCATGTCAAGCGATGGGAAAGATCGCTCCATCAAGGTCAAATGTTGTCAAAGTAGGAGAGGGTGTCGCTCCGAGATCCGATACGCCGTGCTTCTGCGCTTGCTTGACAGGGCGTCATGCACCCCTCTTTGATCGGGCCCGTCGCGCCGGCGTCGGGCCGCGCCAAGGGGGAGGGGCGTCATGACCAGCAGCGCTCAGGAGGCGGCCGAGTCTCGGACGGAGTCGGGGGAGCCCGAGGCGGACACGTTTGGGGCGCGCCGCCGGCGCGCCGTCCGCGCCGGAGTGCTCGCGGCGGCACTCGCACTCGCCCTGTGTGCCGGGTTCGTCCTCTACGGCGTCCTGAGCGACGAGGACCCGAAGCCGCGCCCGAAGGTGCCGACCGCCGCGGTCACATACGAAGTGACGGGCGAGGGGCGCGCCGACATCAGCTACCAGGGAGCGAGCGAGAACGGCACGGCCACGACCGTGTCCCGCGCCGAACTGCCCTGGCGCAAGACGGTTCGGGTGCCGCTCGGTCGCACCCCGGTGGTCGGCATCACGCTGGGCGACGGCGGGGGCCGGGCGACCTGCGCGGTCGCGATCCGCGGACGCCACGTCCAGAGCGCCACGGCCACGGGCGCGTTCGGCCGGGCCAGCTGTTCCGGCACGCTGCCGTCGCCGCAGCCCGGCGTGGGCTGAGCAGACGCGGACGCCGGCAACGCGAAGGGCGGGCCGGGATCCCTCCCTACCGTGCCCTTGCCGCATACCTCATCCGCGCCTCGCGGTCGGCTCTCGGACGGCGGGTCAGGCTCCGCAATGCGGAAGGCCGCCGTGCAGGGCGACGATGTCCGCGAACGCCGCCTGCACATCGAGGGGTTCGGCGGACTGCGCGCCGTGCTCCTCGGCGTAGGCGCGGATCAGGTTGCCCACCAGCCGCTCGCTGTCCAGGAGTTGGGCGTACGGCCCGGAGTCCGCGGTACGCGCCAGGTCCAGCGGACTGAGACCTTCGGCGATGCCCGCGCGGGCCAACTCGTGGACCCAGCGCAGGTAGTCGGCGTTCTCATCAAGCAGTTCGGGGCCGCCCAGCGGTCCGTGACCGGGGACCACGTGCAGGGGGTCGAGCGCGCGCAGCCGGTCCAGCACGCGCAGCGAACCGCTCAGCGAGCCCATGAGCACGAAGGGCGTCGCGCCGGAGAAGACGAGGTCTCCGGTGAACAGCACCCGCTGGTCGGGCAGCCACACCACGGTGTCGCCCGCGGTGTGTCCCAGGCCGAGGTGCAAGAGTTCCACCCGCAGGCCGAGGCCCGGAAGCGACATCCGGTCGCGGTAGGTCACCTCGGGCAGGGCCGGCTCTATGCGGCCCCAACGCACCTGTGGCCACAGGCTCTGAAGCGCCAGGCCGTACTCGGCCATCTCGGCCGCCGCCCGCTCGTGGGCGACGACGGTGGCGCTCTCGGCGAAGAGATAGTTGCCGAAGGTGTGGTCGCCGTGGCTGTGGGTGTTGACCAGGGTGCCGACCGGACGCGCGCTGAGGGTGTGGACAGTCTCCCTGAGCGTGAGGGCCCGCGCCTCTGTGGCCGCGGTGTCGACGAGGAGGGTGCCTTCGCCGCCGGTCACGATGCCCGCGTTGTTCAGGCACCAGCCGCCGTCGGGCTGGACATAGGCGTACACGCCTTCCGCCAGCTGTTCGAGCTGGTAGGTGATGAGGGTGTGCGGGGTGGCTTCCATCTCATGCTCCCGGGGCAAAGCGGTCGGGGACGGGGCGTCAGGTTCAACCCGCCACAGAAGCCGGTCTCGCCACAGAATGGGTCAAGTCGACGACGGGCGTCGCGCCGCGTGAATGTCGGCAAAAATTCTCCCTTTCTTTACGAACACCGAATCCAGCCGACGGAACACCCACTTCCGATTTTTACCTCACCTTAACCGCTATGCCACCGAATTCACTGCGGAGTAAATCGGTCCGAAAAGTCTTGACGCACCGCCCGGTAGCACTTGTACGATCGAGCCGACACGTATTTCTAAATGATACGACCTGCTGCAACACGGCCGGGAAGATTCATTCTGCGATACCGTGCAATATTCAACGGGGGTCGGATGAACATAGGGATTCTGGGTCCGTTGGTCGTCCGGTCGAGCGGCCGTGAGGCCGCGCCCACCGCGCCCAAGCCACGACAGCTGCTGGCCCTGCTGGCGGCCCGCGTGGACCAAGCGGTCTCCGTCGACATGCTGATCGACGAATTGTGGGAGAGCCGCCCCCCGTCGAGCGCGGTGACCACCGTGCAGACCTACATCGTGCAGTTGCGCAGGGCTCTCGCGGGCGCCCTGCGGATCAGCCCCGCCGAAGTCGCCGGGGACATCCTTCCGTTCACGGGCTGGGGGTACCGCCTGGCGTCCGCCGGAGGAACGCATGACGCTCAGACGTTCCTGCGCTGTGCGGAAATGGGGCGCGAGGCGCTGGCCGCCGGTTCGCACGACCAGGCGTCGGTGATATTGCGCCGGGCGCTGCGCATGTGGCGCGGCCCCGCACTGGCGGGCGTACGGCTCGGACCTCACTTGTTCGCGCACCGCACCAATTTGGAGGAATACCGCCTGGCAGCCGTCGAGCAACGGGTCGAAGTAGATCTGCGGCTCGGGCATCACCATGAATTGATCAGCGAGCTGTCCGCGCTCGTACTCCAGAATCCGCTGCACGAGAACCTGCATTCGCTCTTCATGATGTCGCTGTACCGGGCAGGGCGCCCCGGTCAGGCGCTCGATGCTTTTCACAAGCTCCGGAGGTGCCTGAGTGAAGAGCTGGGAATTGAACCATCGCCGCGCATACGCAATCTGCAGCAGGCCATCCTCGCGGCCGACCCGATACTGGAGGCGGAAACGCGGTCGAGGCTGTTCCGGCTGGAACTGGATCTGCCGTCGGGACCCGGGCCCCGGCTTCTCCCGAGTCGTCCGGTGAGCGGGTGATGCCGTGAGCCTGGAGGGCTCCCACGAGGGGCCGATGAGCCCGGCAGGCGCGCGCCGTCAGTCCAGCCCGCGCCTGCCGGGGGTCCAGAACGGCTTGACCAGGACGGACCGACGCGGCCAGCCGCGCTCCTTGACGAGGTGATCCCGCACGGCCTGACAGGTGCGGGCCTCCCCGGCCAGATACGCGACTCCGGGTTCGCCGGGCAGGTCGAGTGCCCGTGCGGCCGCGACCAGCGAAGCGGACGCGGCCGCGGTGGCGGCGCCTCGAAAGCTCCACGTCAGTTCCGAAGCCCGCGGCAGCGGCAGCCGGTCCTGCGGCCCGGCAACCTCGACGGTCCCGTGGACGCGCGCATCGTCCGGCAGCCCGCGCAGCATCGCGCCGAAGGCCACCGAGGCGGTCTCCTCACCGGCGAAGAGGTGGTACGCGGCGGATTCGACGACGCAGAAGTTCCCCTCGGGTTTACGGAAGGACACCTCGTCCCCCACCCTCAGCGAGCGGGCCCAGCGGGAGCCGGGACCGTCCCCGTGGTCCAGGGGACACAGCTCCAGCCCCTCCCCGTCGTACGACCAGACCGAGTACGTGCGCAGCACATCGCGCAGCATCCCGGCCCATACCGGCGCCCCCAGATCCTTGACATGCACGCGCACCTGCTGGCCGGGGGTCCAGCTCAGCCCCCGTACCCCAGGCCCGCTGACCCGGATCCTGCGAACGCGGGGCGTCACCTGTTCGACTTCCTCGACCCGTCCGCGGACGAAGAACAGACCCAGCAGCGGGTCGAAGAGGAGGTCGGCCGGACGGCGCCGGCCGGAGGTCGCTTCGGTGGGCATCTGCGCACTCCTGGCTGCTCACGAACGGACTGCTCACAACTGACCGTTCACAATGGGCTGTTCATGAACAGACCGCTCACAACTGGCCGTTCACAACTGGCTGTTGACAACTGGCTGCTCACGAACTGGTGAGAAGGGCTTCCTGCAAGGTGCGCAGGCGGGGCGAGGGGTCGATCCCCAGTTCTTCGCGGAGGTTCTTCCGCAGCAACTCGAAGGCGTCCAGGGCCTGTCGGGGGCGCCCCGCCCGGTACAGCGAGATGATGAACAGGGAATGCAGGTTCTCGTACAGGGGATACTGTGCCGCCAGCCCGGAGAGCTCGTCGATCAGTTCGTGGTGACGGCCGAGGCGCAGATCCGCCTCCACCCGCTGTTCGATGGCGCCCAGCCGGATCTCCTCCAGACTGGTCCGGTGTGCCAGCAGGTGCGGCCCGATGCGGACGTCCGCCAGTGCCGGACCGCGCCACAGCCGCAGCGCGCGACGCAGCAACACGGACGCCCGGTGGTGATCGCCGCCCAGCAGCGCGCGTCGGCCCAGCTCGGCGTGGCGCGTGAACGCACTGGCGTCCACCCGGTCGGGGTCGGCGATCAGGCGGTACCCCCAGCCGACGAAGGGGAGTACGTCGCGGGTCACTTCGGCGGTGTCGGTCCGCGGGGTGCCCGCGAGTGACCGGCGCAACTGCACGATGTAGGTCTGTACGGCGGTCAGGGCGCTCCTGGGCGGATCGCTCTCCCACAGTTCGTCCACCAGGAGATCCACGGGCACCACCTTGCCCACGCGCGCCGCCAGCAGGGCCAGCAGCTGCCGTGGCTTCGGTGCGGTGGGTACTGCCTGTCCGCCGACTGGTCGCACGGTCAGGGGGCCGAGAATTCCTATGTCCACGTCGCTCGCCTTCGCGCAGGGATGAACCACGGGCTACGGGCCGGCCATCACCGCGGCGACGTCGAATCCGAGATCCCGCAGAACGGCCTGGGCGCCGGCCCTCGCTCCACCCGTGACCCCGGATCCGGGGTGCGTGGACGGTCCGACGAGGTAGAAGCCCTCGCCGGGCAGCCGGTACCCCATGTTGGGCAGGGGCCGGTATCCCATGAACTGGAAGAGCTGCGACCCGAAGTGGCCCGGGTCGCCGTTCGGCCACGAGGCGTTGAAGCGTTCGCCGTCCGTCGGGCTGTCGACGACCCTGCCGAGCACCTTCTCCCGGCTCATGTTCGTGGTGAGGCCGCAGAAGGTGTCGAAGACTCGGTCGAAGAGCTCTTCCTTGCGCTCGTCCCAGCTCCCCCGGTCCAGTTCGAGCGGCGCGTAGCTCAGCAGATAGAGGGTGTGCTGTCCGGCGGGCGCGCGGGTGGGGTCCCAGGCGCTGGCCACCGCGATGCTCGGGATGTTGCTGATCGGAACGCCGTACTTCAGGCCGTCGAAGGTCCGCATCAGCTCGGGCAGGGGTACGGCGATCTCCTGGAAGCCCGCGCTCCCCACCTCGGGCCCCGCCTTGAAGACGGGTGCCTCGCTCAGCGCCAGGTGCCCGGTCAGCAGGGCGAATCCGACGGACTTGATCCGCCGCACCTTGCGTTCCCAGTCGGCTCCGAAGCGGTGGTCGACCATGCCGGGCAGCTGTTTGATGTTCAGGTCGGCCACCACGGCGCGCCGGGCTTCGACGTGCTCTCCCGAGGCCAGGACGACACCGGTGGCCCGGTCACCGGTGAAGGTGAACCGCTCGACCGGGGCACTGGTCCTGATGATTCCGCCCTGCTCCTCGAATGCCCTGACCAACGCCCGGGTCAGCGATCCGGAGCCGCCGACGGCGTAGCCGAGTCCGTAGCGGTGGATGACCGGAACCATCATCAGCAGGAAGGCTCCGGTGCCGCCCTCTTCAGGGGCAGCGAGGATCTCCGACACCCAACGGGCCAGTGCAGCCCGGACCTTGGGGCTCTCGAACCACTCGTTGACGACGTCGAGGTAGCTCATCATCAGCATGCGGAGCAGTTCCTGGCCGACCTCGGACTGGTCGAGCTGTCCGAAGAACGCACCCAGCGGCGGCGGGGGTTCGAAGAGGCCCGCCATCAGCATGTCCAGCAGTCCGTCGGCGAATTCGTGGAAGCGCAGATAGTTCTCCGCGTCCCTCGGCGAGATCCTGGCGATGGTCTCCGCCGTCTTGGTCACGTCCCGGTAGAAGGCGATGTAGTCGCCGTCGGGGAAGGTGACGGCGATGCTCGGGTCCGGAAAGACATACTCAAGGCCGTGGCGGGCCAGCAGGCCCAGTTCGTCGTCGCGGATCAGGGGGTTTCCCTGGATGAAGATGTGCGCGATGGCGTGCAGGTCGTGGTGGAAGCCCGGCACGGTCACCTCGCGGGTGATGACGCCGCCGCCGACGTAGTCCTTCGCCTCCAACACCACCACGTCCAGGCCCGCCTTGGCGAGGTAGGCGGCCGCGGTCAGCCCGTTGTGGCCCCCGCCGACGACCACCACGTCGTGCACGTCATGCCGCGTCATGGTGTGCTCCTTCGAGGTCGGTGTCCCGGGCCGGGCCGCCGGGACCACCCCCGTCGCGCCGGAAGCCGCCGTCGATGTCCCACACCGATCCGGTCACATAGCCGCTGACGTCGCTGTCCAGCAGGGTCAGCACGGGGTGGGCGATCTCATCGGCCGTGGCGATCCGCTTGATCAGGTTGGTGCCGATCACAGCCTGTTCGAGGCCGGGGATGTGCGCGGCCCCGGCGCGCAGGCCCGGGGTGTCGGTGATGCCCGCGCAGACGGCGTTGACCCGGATGCCGCGCGGCGCCAGCTCGATGGCCCAGGTGGGCACGAGGTAGTGCAGGGCCGCCTTCGTGGCGCCGTACACACCCATTCCGGCGGTGGGGTGCCTGCCGATGGACGACGAGATGACGACGGCCGACGCGCCGGGGCGGCCGGCCAGCGCGGGCCCTGCGGCCTTCATCAGCGCGATCGTGCCGCGGAGGTTGACGCTGATCACCTGGTCGACCTCGGCCATGTTCTGCTCGGTGAGGGGCCCGGGTATCAGGATGCCTGCGTTGCAGACGACCAGGTCCAGGCCCCCGTGGAGGGTGAGGGTGTGCGCGACGGCGTGTTCCGCCGTCGCCGCGTCCGCCAGGTCGCCGGCGATCCAGGACGCCGACGGGCCGAGGCGGTCGGCCGATGCCTTCAGTGGCCCTTCCCGGCGGGCCGTGATGACGACGCGGGCACCCGCCGCCACGAGCGCCTCTGCGATGGACCATCCGATGCCTTCGCTCGCACCCGTGATGAGTGCGACCTTTCCCGCGATTGCCATGAGCCGGCCCTTCCCGTTCGATTGCGGCTTGCTGCTACGGCTGCGGTGTGTGTTGCTACGGCTGCGCTGCGACGGATGCGGGGGTGTTCCGGCGACGCCGGGCGGCCGCGGTGAGCAGCCTTCCGTCGCGTACGTTGAGGCTGAGCAGGGTGATGTTCACCGCGCCGCCGAGGAACTCGACGGCCTGGATCACCGAGAACTCCGTACCGAAGTGGCGGTCGGAGGCCAGCACTTGGAGTGTGACGGCGCACGGAACGAGGACCAGGAGCCCGATCGCCGCGGCCGCCGCGATCCGGCGCTGCTTGCGCCGGATCAACGGGGCGCGGCGCCGGTTCGCTCCCAGGGAACGCCCGGTGCCGCCCGTGATCGCCATGCACGGCACCAGCGCAAACAGGGCGAAGGCGATCGCTGTTTTGACGACCTGTACGGCGTGGTCGTCGCCGAAGATCTCGACCGCGGCCGATGCCGTGAAGAACAGACTGATCAGTGTCAGCGCGAGAACCCCGGCAACGGCGTGCACTCGGGTTTTCATGGACTTCTCCCCGCCTCGGGTTCAAGATCGCTCGATCGGCGTCCCGGGTTCAAGAGCGCCCGATCGACTCCAGGTTTTCGATGAGGCGCGTGATCGTGCCGAGCAGCGCGGCGACCTCCGGCACATCCAGACCGCGGGTCGCCAGATCGTTGACCTCGCCGGCGGCCGCGACCAGAGGTTCCTGGAGCTCGCGGGCGCGATCACTCAGCAGGACCTTCGCCTGGCGTCTGTCGTGCGGATCGGGAACGCGGTGGACCAGCCCGTCGCGCTCCATCCGCTGCAGGGTGTAGGCCATGGTCGGCTGTTCGATCTGTACGCGCTCGCACAGCTCTCGCTGGGTGAGCCCGTCCTGCTCGTACAGCGCGAGCAGTTGGGCGAACTGGCCCGGCACGACCCCGTGTTCCTCGATGCGCAGCCGCAGGGCGCGTTCCAGAAGCCGCGCGAGATGGTTGACCTGGTACCCCAGTGACTCCTCCCGGGGCAGCCGGCTCGTGGGCCGACTGGAGAGGCTCTCGGGCTTCATGGTCACGGTCCACCTCCGGCGCGCCATTGACTGCTTCGATTAATCCATAGCTTGCTATGTATGTCAAACGCGCGCGGGGAGGAGCGCGTCCCGTCGCCGACGCCGACGCGCTGCCGCCCCGCAGGGCCCTGACCTCAGGGCCGCGCCTGCGCGCCGAGCCGGTCGGCCATCCAGTCGCTGAAGCGGGGGATGAAGTCGCCGAAGTAGTTGGTGGCGACATGGCGTTCGCCGGGGTAGCGGATCATTTCGGTCTTCTCCGCGGCCCAGTCCAGCATCCGCTCGCAGGAGTCGATGGGGATGATGGTGTCGAGTTCGCCGTGGATGGCCAGCAGCGGGATGCGCAGCGGCGGGATCTCCCGCAGGTTCAGCTTCGTCCGGGCGAGCTCGGCCATGGCGTCGTCGTCGGTCTGGTCGAAGACGAACCGAAAGTCCTTCTTCACCATCACGTTGACGTCGGAGTAGTTGTCGAGGTCGAAGCCTCCGGAGAGGTTGACGCACGCCCGGAAGCCGGGGACCGTCGCGGCGGCGCGGGCGGCGAGGTAGCCGCCGAAGCTCACCCCGAAGATCCCGATACGGTCCTCGTCCACTTCGGGACGCCGTACGACCTCCTCCATCACCGTGGCAACCACCCGCTCGAAGTCGACCGCCATCGGTGTCCTGCCGATGTGCACACCCTGGCCCGGGCCGTCGAAGACGACGGCGGCCATGCCGCGGGCCATGAACTCCCGGGCGAAGGCGTACAGTTCGACCTCCTTCGCCGAGTCGAGGCCGTTGATCAGCAGCACGGTCGGCCACGGGCCCTCGCCCGGCGGCCGCATGAGGTAGCCGGGGACGACCAGCCCGTCGGAGGTGACATTGAACGCGGTGACGACCTCGTTCAGGTGCGGGATGCCGCGCTCGAAGACCTCGGTGACCCGGTCTCGGCTGTCGATCTTGGCCTGCGCGTCGTCGAAGTAGAAGAACTCCGCGTAGTGGTGGCAGGCGGCGGCCTTGCGGTTGGCGGTGCGGAACGTCTCCAGGTGGCCCGCTGCGAGCGCCTCGGCGGCGCGCTCCTCGTAGTGCACGCCGAGCGCGGACCACCGCCGGTGCCAGTCGGCCCAGTCCTCGTGCGTGCTCTCTTTGCGCAGGTCCTTGAGCACCATGGTGATGTCGCCCCAGTCGAGGCTCGCCAGGCCCAGGCGGCTGAAGAACAGCTCGCAGTTCTCGAACGTCTCGGCCGAGATGCCGTTCCCGGCATTGCGCGGACCCCAGGCGTCGCGCAGGCCCTCGTCCGCGGCGAGGTCGCGGTCGGTCTCCAGCCACTCCTTGAGCACGGCCAGTACGTTCTCCGTCGTACGGAACAGGGTGTCGCCGAGGTCGGCCGTGTCCGCTCCCTCTTCCTGCTCCCCGTCCTGCCGCGGTACGAAGATGTGCTCGATGACCAGACGAGCGCCGCCGTCGGCCGGTTCGACGGTCCAGCTGCCCTCCATCTCGGCGATGGCCGGCGGCAGCGTCACCATCCGGAAGTCGATGCGGAACTCGTCGGGCCGGTACCAGCGGTGCGAGCGGACGGCGTTCACGCCCAGCTCGTTCGCGACCGTCATATCCATGACCACCTCGTGGGCGCCGACCTCGGTGCGGCGGACCTCACGGGTGGTCGGGAAGATGCTCGGCCAGCGCTCGACGTCGGTGCAGGTGCGCCAGACCCGGTCGGCCGGAGCCTCGATGACCACGGTGTTGACGACGGAGTTCCTCTCCCCCGCCGTGGAGGCCTGCGCCTCCGCCGCCGTCGAGCTCTTCTTCCGGGAGGTCGTGGGGCTTTTCTTCTCGGATGCCGTGTGCGTGCTCAAGGAGTCCTCGCATCGCGTCGATGGTGCCGGTCTCGTGGCTGGCCGGACGCTCTCAAGTCCCGCTCAAGGACGGCTCGAAGGCCGGTCAAGGACACCTCGCCGCAGGTTGGATGCCCACGTGGGTCCGGTTCGCGAACTCCTTGTGCGGACCTTGAGTCGTCCTTGAGCCACGGTGGCCAGGTTCTGACGCAGCCAAAGGGGACTCATCCACGAAAGGCAACCCATATGTCAGCGACGGACCCCGCTGTGGACGCCCGCCGCGCCCCGGAGCCGGGGCGAGCGCCCACGGCCCCCCGCCGAGTGGTCATCACCGGCATAGGCGTCGTGGCGCCCGGCGGTACGGGCACCAAAGCGTTCTGGGACCTCATCACCTCAGGTCGCACCGCGACCGGGCGCATCTCCTTCTTCGACCCCGCCCCGTTCCGCTCCCAGGTCGCGGCGGAGTGCACGTTCGACCCCGCCCAGCAGGGACTGACACCCCGTGAGATCCGCCGGATGGACCGGGCGACCCAGTTCGCGGTCGTCGGGGCCCGGGAGGCGGTTCACGACAGCGGCCTGGACTTCGGCGACCCGGATCCCGCACGGATCGGGGTGACCATCGGCAGCGCGGTCGGCGCCACCATGGGGCTGGAGGAGGAGTACGTCGTCCTCAGCGACAGCGGCCGCAAGTGGCTGGTCGACAACTCCTACGGAGTGCCGCATCTGTACGGGCACTTCGTACCCAGCAGCATCGCCGCCGAGGTCGCCTGGGCGGTGGGCGCCGAGGGGCCGGCCGCGGTCGTCTCGGCCGGCTGCACCTCGGGCCTCGACTCGGTCGGCTACGCCCGCGAGCTGATCGCCGAGGGCAGCGCCGACCTCATGGTCGCCGGTGCGACCGACGCCCCGATCTCACCGATCGCGGTGGCCTGTTTCGACGCCATCAAGGCGACCACCCCCCGCAATGACGACGCCGAGCACGCCTCTCGCCCGTTCGACAAGAGCCGTAACGGCTTCGTGCTGGGCGAGGGCGCGGCCGTCTTCGTCCTGGAGGAGTACGAGCACGCCCGGCGGCGCGGCGCCCACGTCTACGCCGAGCTGGCCGGCTTCGCCTCCCGCTGCAACGCCTTCCACATGACCGGACTGCGTCCGGACGGGCGGGAGATGGCGGAGGCGATCACCACCGCGCTGGCCGAGGCGCGGATGAACGCCGAGGCCGTGTCGTACATCAACGCACACGGCTCCGGCACCAAGCAGAACGACCGCCACGAGACCGCTGCCTTCAAACTCAGCCTCCGGGAGCACGCGTACGACGTCCCGGTCAGCTCCATCAAGTCGATGATCGGGCACTCGCTCGGGGCGATCGGCTCGATCGAGATCGCCGCCTGCGCGCTGGCCATCGAGCACGGCGTGGTGCCGCCCACCGCGAATCTCCACACCCCCGATCCGGAGTGCGACCTGGACTACGTACCTCTGACGGCCCGTGAGCAGGACGTGGACACGGTGCTCACGGTGGGCAGCGGTTTCGGCGGCTTTCAGAGCGCCATGGTGCTGACCCGGCCCGGCGGGAGGACGGCCATATGACCGCGGACGTGGTGGTCACCGGGATCGGCGTGGTCGCGCCGAACGGCCTGGGCACCGAGGAGTTCTGGACCGCGACACTGAAGGGCGTCAGCGGCATCGACCGGATCAGCCGCTACGACCCCAGCGGCTATCCTTCGCCGCTGGCCGGGGAGGTCCTGACCTTCGACGCGGCCGACCATCTCTCCAGCCGTCTGCTTCCGCAGACCGACCGAATGACACAGATGGCGCTGGCCGCCTCGGACTGGGCGCTCGCCGACGCCGAGGTGGACCCGGCGGCAGTACCGGAGTTCGGCATGGGCGTGGTGACCGCCAGTGCCTCGGGAGGCTTCGAGTTCGCCCAGAACGAGCTGCAGAAGCTGTGGAGCAACGGCCCCGAATACGTCAGCGCCTACCAGTCCTTCGCCTGGTTCTACGCGGTCAACACCGGCCAGATCTCCATCCGGCACGGCATGCGAGGCCCGAGCGGCGTCCTGGTGACGGAGGGGGCGGGTGGCCTCGACGCGCTCGGCCACGGACGGCGGCACGTGCGCAAGGGGACCGGCCTCGTCGTGTCCGGCGGGGTGGACGCCTCCCTCTCCCCATGGGGCCTGGTCTCACAGATCACCAGCGGACGGCTCAGCCGGTCCGCCGATCCCGAGCGGGCCTACGCACCCTTCGACGTCTCCGCGGACGGTCACGTACCCGGCGAGGGCGGCGCCATCCTCGTACTGGAGAGCGCAGCCGGAGCTCTGGAGCGCGGTGCGCGGATCTACGGCACGATCGCCGGCTACGGCGCCTCCTGCGACCCCGCGCCCGGCTCCGACCGGGAGCCGGGACTGCGCCGGGCCGTCGAGCTGGCCCTGGCGGACGCCGCGGTCGCGCCGCCGGAGATCGACGTGGTGTTCGCGGACGCGGCCGGAGTGCGCGATCTCGACCGGACGGAGGCGCAGACCCTCGCCGCCGTGTTCGGCCCGCACACCGTGCCGGTCACCGCGCCCAAGACGATGACCGGCCGACTGTACTCCGGCGCGGCCTGCCTCGACGTGGCGGCGGCACTGCTGGCCATGCGGGACGGGATCGTCCCGCCGACCCTGCGCGTGCCGGACCAGGCGGCGGACTGCCCGATCGCCCTGGTCCGCGACACCGCGCGCGAGATGACCGTACGCACCGCGCTGGTGGTCGCCCGCGGCCACGGCGGATTCAACGCGGCCGTCGTGCTGCGCGCCGGGCCCGACAGCAACTGACCGCCCATCGACGGCAGTCCGCTCCGCCGTACGACACCCACCGGCCCGCCCGACGGCGGCACCCCGAAAGTGAGGACCTCACCCATGGCGACACACGAACTGACCCTGGCCGGCCTGACCCGCATCCTGCGCGAGAGCGCCGGTGAGGACGAGGGCGTCGACCTCGACGGCGACATCCTCGACCTCTCGTTCACCGAACTCGGCTACGACTCGCTGGCGTTGCTCGAAGCGGCCGGCCGCGTCGAGCGAGAGACGGGGATCAAGCTCTCCGACGACGTAGTCGGCGAGGCGGAGACTCCCCGGCTGTTCCTGGCCCTGGTCAACGAGCTGGTCACGGTCGGCACCTGAACCTCGGGCTTGCGGAATCCATCGGTCACAGGACATCCACCGGTAAAGGAGAGCACAGAGCATGGCGAATGACAGCGCCGACATCGTGATCGTCACCGGCGGCACCAGCGGAATCGGCCTCGCGGTCACTGAGACCCTGGCCCAGCGGGGCGCGAAGGTGTTCATCTGCGCGCGGCACGAGGAGGACCTGGCCGTCACCGTCAAGGATCTGCGCGAGCGCGGCCTCCAAGTGGACGGGCAGCGCTGCGACGTCCGGTCCCGCGACGACGTGCGCGCCTTCGTGGAGGCAGCCGTGCACCGCTATGGCACCGTCGACGCCCTGGTCAACAACGCCGGACGCAGCGGCGGCGGCATCACCGCCGACCTCGCCGACGAGACCTGGTACGACGTCATCGACACCAACCTCAACAGCGTCTTCCTGATGACCCGGGAGGTTCTCACCACCGGCGGGATGCGCGACAAGCCGCGCGGCCGCATCGTCAACATCGCCTCGACGGGCGGCAAGCAGGGCGTCGTCCTGGGAGCCCCGTACTCGGCGTCCAAGCATGGGGTCGTCGGCTTCACCAAGGCCCTGGGCCTGGAGCTGGCGAAGACGGGGATCACCGTCAACGCCGTGTGCCCGGGCTACGTCGAGACACCCATGGCGCAGCTGGTACGCACCAACTACGCGCGGATCTGGGCCAGCGACGAGCAGGAGGTCCTGGAGCGGTTCCAGACCAAGATCCCGCTCGGCCGCTACTCCACCCCGGAGGAGGTGGCCGGCCTGGTCGGCTATCTGATGTCGGACCTCGCCGCCTCCATCACCGCACAGGCGCTCAACGTGTGCGGCGGACTCGGCAACTACTGACGCCTCGGAAACCACGGACAAGGACCGGTGAACCCATGAGCGATGTGCAGCACGCCCTCACGGTGGCGGCCACACCCGAGACCGTCTACGAGCTGCTGGCCGACGCCTCCGCGTGGCCGGTGAACTTCCATCCCACCGTCCACGTCGAACCGCTCGAACAGGACGAGTCCCACGAACGCATACAGATCTGGGCGGTCGCCGGCGACCAGGTCAAGGCCTGGACCTCGCTCCGAGAACTGGACCCCGAAGCCCTGCGCATCACCTTCCGGCAGGAAGTCTCCCAGCCGCCGATCGCCGCGATGTCCGGCGCATGGGTGCTGCGGGGTCTGTCGGACGGCGGAACCGAGGTCACCCTTGAGCACAGCTACCGTGCGGTCGACGACGCCCCGGACGACCTCGCCTGGATCACCGAGGTCACGGACCGCAACAGCCGCACCGAGCTGGCGAATCTCAAGGCGCTGGCCGAGCAGGCGGCCGACCGGTCCGAACTGCGGCTGACCTTCGAGGACAGGGTCGTCGTCGACGGCGCGGCAGGCGATGTGTACGACTTCCTGTACCAGGCCCGGCGGTGGCCCGAGCGGCTGCCGCATGTCGCCCGCATGGACCTCAGGGAGGATGAACCGGGCGTCCAGATCATGGAGATGGACACCATCACCGCCGACGGTGCCATGCACACCACCAAGTCGGTGCGGGTCTGCTTCGCCGACGAACGGATCGTCTACAAGCAGACCGTCGTGCCCCCACTGATGACGGCCCACACGGGCGAGTGGCGGGTGACGACCGTGCGCGGCGGCGTCGCGGTGACCTCCCGGCACACCGTCGCGATCCGGCCCGAAGCCGTGCCGGGCGTCCTCGGCGAGGCCGCCACGGTGGCCGACGCCCGGGAGTTCGCCCGCACCGCGCTGAGCGGCAACAGCCGGATCACCTTGGAACACGCCAAGGCGTACGCCGAGGACATCAGCGCCGGTTCGCAGGTCTGAGCAGGTCCTCGTGGACGGCGGCGCCGTCCGAAAGGAACGCACCGCCCTGTCCTGGCCGTGCTGGGCGGGTTCCGCCGAGGGGCTGCGCGACACCGCCGTCACGCAGCCCTCGGTGTTCCTGACCAGCCTGGTCACGCTGCATGCCCTGCGCGCGGGCTGCGTCACCGCCGCGACGGATGGGCACCGTGATGGGCCTGGACGTGGCGGCCGCCGAGCGGATCTGCGCCGCCGTGGCGACGGACAGCACATCACGGGCCTGACCAACGCATCACGCGGATCACGCGGGCATCCCGCGGAGAAAGGGTGGACCACTGTGCACACGGCTGAGCAGACCGCTTCCGACACCTCCCAAGAGACCACCGGACCGGGCCGAAGGCTCCTCGCCGACCGCCCCGCGTCGCTGACGCTGCACGACCGCCTCACCGAACTGGACCAGATCAAGGAGTCGGCCCGGCAGGGCCCCGACCCGGCCGCCACCGAGCGGCAGCACGCCAGGGGCAAGCTGACGGCCCAAGAACGCGTCGAACTGCTCCTGGACGAGGGCTCGTTCACAGAAGTCGAGTCGCTGCGACGGCACCGGGCCACGGGCTTCGGCCTGGAACGGCGGCGGCCGCACTCGGACGGCGTGGTCACCGGCTGGGGCACCGTGCACGGGCGGACCGTCTTCGTGTACGCCCATGACTTCCGTATCTTCGGTGGCGCGCTGGGCGAGGCCCACGCCGAGAAGATCCACAAGCTGATGGACCTGGCGGAGGCCGCCGGAGCCCCGCTGGTCTCGCTGAACGACGGCGCCGGTGCCCGCATCCAGGAGGGCGTCTCGGCACTCGCCGGCTACGGGGGCATCTTCCGGCGCAACACCCGCGCCTCCGGTGTCATCCCCCAGATCAGCGTCATGCTCGGTCCCTGCGCGGGCGGGGCCGCGTACTCCCCCGCGCTGACGGACTTCGTCTTCATGGTCCGCGAGACCTCGCAGATGTTCATCACCGGCCCCGACGTGGTCCAGGCCGTCACCGGCGAGGAGATCTCCCAGAACGGGCTCGGCGGAGCCGACGTCCACGCGGCGACCTCGGGCGTCGCGCACTTCGCCTACGACGACGAGGAGTCCTGCCTGGAGGACATACGGTTCCTGCTGACGCTGCTGCCCTCCAACAACCGCGAACTCCCGCCCGCCGCACCGTGCGACGACCCCGCCGACCGGCGTACCGATGCTCTGCTGCAACTGGTCCCCCACGATCCCAACCGTGCCTACGACATGCGCGCGGTCGTCGAGGAGATCGTCGACGACGGCGAGGTGTTCGAGGTGCAGCAGGCCTGGGCGACGAACGTCGTCTGCGCACTGGCCCGGCTCGACGGCCACGTCGTGGGGATCGTGGCCAACCAGCCCGCGTCGTTCGCCGGTGTGCTGGACATCAGGGCATCCGAGAAGGCCGCTCGCTTCGTCCAGTTCTGCGACGCGTTCAACATTCCGCTGGTCACCCTCGTGGACGTCCCCGGCTTTCTGCCGGGCGTCGACCAGGAGCACGGCGGCATCATCCGGCACGGCGCCAAGCTGCTGTACGCCTACTGCAACGCCACCGTGCCGCGCGTCCAGCTCATCCTGCGCAAGGCGTACGGCGGCGCGTACATCGTCATGGACTCCCGGTCCATCGGCGCGGACCTCTCGCTGGCCTGGCCGACGAACGAGATCGCGGTGATGGGGGCGGAGGGCGCGGCCAACGTCGTCTTCCGCCGGGAGATCGCGGCCGCCGACGATCCCGAGGCGGTGCGGCAGCAGAAGATCAAGGAGTACAAGTCGGAGCTGATGCACCCCTACTACGCGGCCGAACGGGGGCTGGTCGACGACGTCATCGACCCGCGCGACACCCGGTCGGCGCTGATTCGCTCCCTGACGATGCTGCGCAGCAAACACGCCGACCTGCCGTCACGCAAGCACGGGAACCCCCCGATGTGACGTACGGCCGTCGCGGCACGCAGCGCCACTGAAGCCGCCCCGGGGCCCAATCGCCACGTCCCACGCCACCCTGCCGGATCCTGGACGTACCAACCCACACGATCACGAGGGGAACTGAGCCATCGTGCGCAAGGTGCTCATCGCCAACCGCGGCGAAATCGCTGTCCGCGTGGCCCGGGCGTGCCGGGATGCCGGGATCGCGAGCGTTGCCGTATATGCGGAACCGGACCGGGACGCGTCGCATGTCCGTGCGGCGGACGAAGCGTTCGCGTTGGGCGGTGACACCCCGGCCACCAGTTACCTGGACATCGCCAAGGTCCTGAACGCGGCGCGTGAGGCGGGGGCGGACGCCGTCCACCCGGGCTACGGCTTCCTCTCCGAAAACGCGGAGTTCGCGCAGGCGGTCCTGGACGCGGGCCTGATCTGGATCGGCCCGCCGCCGCAGGCGATCCGCGACCTGGGCGACAAGGTCGCAGCCAGGCATATCGCCCAGCGTGCCGGCGCCCCGCTGGTCGCCGGTACGCCTGACCCGGTGAACGGCGCCGACGAGGTAGTGGCCTTCGCCGAGGAGCACGGCCTGCCGATCGCCATCAAGGCCGCCTTCGGCGGCGGCGGACGCGGCCTGAAGGTCGCCCGCACCCTGGACGAGGTGCCCGAGCTGTACGAGTCCGCGGTCCGCGAGGCGGTGGCCGCGTTCGGGCGTGGCGAGTGCTTCGTCGAGCGCTACCTGGACCGCCCCCGGCACGTGGAGACCCAGTGCCTCGCCGACAAGCACGGCAACGTGGTCGTCGTATCGACGCGTGACTGCTCGCTGCAGCGCCGCCACCAGAAGCTGGTCGAGGAAGCCCCTGCGCCGTTCCTCTCCGACGCCCAGGTCGCCGAGCTGTACCGCGCCTCCAAGGCCATCCTCAAGGAAGCCGCCTACGAGGGCGCGGGTACCTGTGAGTTCCTGGTCGGCCAGGACGGCACGATCTCCTTCCTCGAGGTCAACACCCGCCTGCAGGTCGAACACCCGGTCACCGAGGA
>NZ_BMMM01000029.1:95859-114905 GCF_014645835.1 Streptomyces albiflavescens | reverse complement strand
GGGACTGTCGATCTTCGTGCCGTCGGACAGCACGGCGAAGTGGGCCAGCCCGAGGTCGATGCCGACGCTCTGGCCGGCGTGGGGCATCCGCTCCAGATCCACGGCCGGGTCGGTGTCGATCACGAAGGAGGCGAAGTACCGGCCCGCCGCGTCACGGATCACAGTGACGCTGGAGGGGACTGAGGGCAGGACACGCGACCATCGCACCCGCACCTCACCGATCTTCGGCAGCAGCAGTCGCCCGACCTCAGTGATCTTCCAGCGGGCGTTCGCGGTGAACCGGATCGACTGACGGGCATCCTTGCGCGACTTGAACCTCGGCGCACCCACCTTCGGCCCCGTGCGCTCCCCTTTGAGGGAGGCGAAGAAGTTGCGGTAGGCGGTCTCAACGTCCCGCAGCGACTGCTGCAGCACCACCGACGACACCTCGCCCAGCCAGTGCCGCTCACGGGTCTTCTTCGCCTCGGTGACCAGCGTCTTCGACAGCACCGCCGCAGTGACAAACGCCTCCCCCGCCGCCCGCGCCCGCTCCCGTGCTGCGATCGCGTCGTTGTACACCACCCGCGCGCACCCGAACGCCCGGGCCAGCGCGAGGCGCTGACCCGATGTCGGGTCGAGGCGGAAGGCATACCGAAGCCACACGACCCGGACGCTAACACCAGCCACTGACAACCCGGAGCGCGTCAGCTGAATCCAGCTCCGCCGCAACGATGCGGCGACGCTCCGCGTCGCCGCATTCAGATTCGCTTCACCACCGGCGTGAACGCCGGTGCACTGCGAATGAATCCCGGTAGCCGATGTCGATCGCGCGTACGGCGTCTCCGCCCTGCCGGGCGGCCAGGGTTCCGGCGAGGATGCCGGGGACGTAGTCGTAGCCGAACGCGGGCAGCAGCACCGACCCGGTTTCGCGGGCACGCGCGTGGCAGCCATCGCGCAGTGCGCGGACGAAGCCGACTTCGCCGGTGGAGTCGATGTAGTGGGCACCGGCGTCGGCGGCAGCCTGCGCCACCGGATGGCCGTAGCGTTCGAAGGGCCCGACCGTGGTGACAAGGACATCGCCGCGCTTGACGAGTTTGCGCACGCCGGCGGTGTCGCCGACGTCGGCGACCGCGTACTTAAGCCCGCCGTGCTGTGCGGCGAGGGCTGCCATGGCGCCGCGGTTGCGTCCGGCCACGACCGGTTTCAGGCCGCGACGCAGCATGGCGTCGAGCACCAGCGCTCCGGTGAATCCCGTGGCGTCGAGGAGGATGATGCGCCCGGTCATCGGGGCTTTTGTACGGAGAACTCGTTGCCGTCGGGGTCGAGCATGAGCACCCGGACGCCGTCGCCCTCGCCGATGTCGGTGCGCGTCGCGCCAAGCGAGACCAGGCGGCCGATCTCTGCCTCCCAGTCGGCGTCGGCGGGGAACGCCAGCTCGAAGTACAGCCTGTTCGTGCCTGTCTTCGGCGGCACCGGAGGACCACCCCAGGTGATCTTCGTACCGCCGTTCGGCGACTGGATCGCGGTCTCCTGGTCCTGGTCCCAGACCAGCGGCCACCGCAGCGCCTTGCTCCAGAAGTAACCGACCTCCTGCGTACCGTCGCAGGCCACCGCTCCAATGAAGCCGGTGTCGGCGAGGAACTTGTTGCCCTCCTCGATTACGCAGAACTCGTTGCCGTCTGGATCGGCGAGCACCACATGCCCCTCTTCGGGGAGTTGGCCCACGTCGATGTGTTTCCCGCCGAATTCCAGCGCCCTGGCCACCGTCTGCTGCTGATCCTCCGGGGAGGTGCTCGTCAGGTCGAAATGCGCCCGGTTCTGGCCG
The DNA here is from genome assembly GCF_014645835.1 of Streptomyces albiflavescens. Lineage (GTDB taxonomy): Bacteria > Actinomycetota > Actinomycetes > Streptomycetales > Streptomycetaceae > Streptomyces > Streptomyces albiflavescens. The sequence goes on along the minus strand of NZ_BMMM01000029.1, from coordinate 113,101 downwards.
GTCTTCGGCTCCTGGCTCGGCAGGAAACGGATGCGGAACCCGCCGGGATCAGGGGGCAGGATCGCGACGTCGTCGTCCGGACCGTCGGCCAACTCCCAGCCCAGGATCCGGGACCAGAACCGCGCCAGGCCCGACGGCCGGCTCGCATTGAAGCAGATCGCGAACAGTTGACTGGTCATAGCCCGGGCATCTCCGCTCCACTGACGGCCGATACGGCGCCTCGCCCTCCCCGCGGGCGCAGCCTAGGGGTGGCCGTGCGGCACCCGCATCCCAGTTTCCGGCGGGGGAGCCCGGTCTCCCACAAGACGACGATCGTGCGGAACGGCACCATTGTCCACGGCACCGGCTGAGTCAGCCCGTCACGCCGGGGCGAGCCGGTTCACCCTCGGGGGTGCGCGGCGCGGGCGGTCAGGTCCAGGTCGAGGCGTCTGTTCCTGTCCAGTTCGAACCGGCAGCCGGGCCTCCTTGCGGCGCCGCTTGTTCAACCGGCGCTTGGCGGACGGGGTGTTCTTGCGCTGGAGTCCGGTCCGCAGGGTGCGCTCGCGCGCCCGCCCCCGGTTCAGTGCGCGCCCGGCCATGATCTGGCCGTCCGAGGTGGTGGCGATGTTCACGATCCCCAGATCAATCCCCAAGAACTCCTCTGCATCGGCCTGGCGTTGCTGCTCGGGGTCCTCGCAGGTGGCGTTCAAAAACCACATGCCGTCCCGGAACAGCAGATCCGACTCACCCTTGCGGTACAGGGCGAGCCGGGCCAGGTGCTCGGGGGAGGCGGTGAACGCCACCGCCTTCGTCCGTCCCTACAGGGTCCACCGGGAGACCGTGCGGTCGACGATCTGCCAGGACGGCATCCGGTCGTCGTAGGGTTGCGCACCATCGGGGCGGAAGGTCACCGGCTTCTCGGCGGCCCGCCGGGCGTGCAGGGTTGCCTCAAGTGCCGCCGCCTGCACGGGCGTCGGCAGCAGCTTCACCTGCACCACCAGCTTCATCTGTGCGACGCCACCCGCCCTCCGGATCACCGGCATGCGAACACCGAGATCTCACCGGACCCTCCGGGCCCATGTGTTGGCCGCGCTCTGCGCTGCACGGCACGGCGGCGCTCCGCGCCGCCCAGCCCAGGATGCGATTCCTCCCGGGCGTGAATGCTTGGGGCTCCTCGCAAGATCATGCTGAAGCGTCTCTGATCTCTCCGGCAAGGGGCGGAAGGTCAGCGGGCCTGCCATCGAGGCGTGCGCTTCTCCAGGAAGGAGCGGGGCCCTTCTGTGGCGTCGTCACTGTGCATACGGCGTTCCTCCCACACGTAGCGAGTGGCGAATGCCTGCTCCAACGGAAGGTCGACGGAGGCCAGCGCGGCCTCTTTGACGGCACGGACGGCCAGCGGGGCGCAGCGCAGGATGTCCTCGACCCAGCCGTCGACACACGTGTCCAGCTCTTCGGCGGGAACGACCGAGTTGACCAGCCCCAGTTCATACGCCCGGGCCGCGCTCATCCTGCGGCCCGTCATGAGGTGACCGAGCGCGACACGGAGCGGAGCCTGCCGAGTGAGGCGGAATACTCCGCCGGCGCCGGCTATCAGGCCCATCCGCGCTTCGGGGAGCCCGAACTCGGCGTGCTCGGCGGCAACGATCACGTCGCAGGCCAGTGCCAGCTCGAACCCACCGCCCAACGCGTATCCGTGGACGCGTGCCACCACCGGCTTGGCCATGCGAAACCGCTCGGTCAGCCGCGGCCAGCCCGGTTTGCCACGGCTCCCGAATGTCGAGGGCTCGGCAATTCCCTCCCTGGTGCGCCGCTCCAGTTCCTTGAGGTCCTGGCCGACGGAGAAAGCCCGGTCGCCGGTACCGGACAGCACCGCGACCCACATATCGTCATCGTTCTCGAAGTCGTCCCAGATCTCGGTGAGTTGCTCATGCATGGCCAGGTTCATCGCATTGAGCACCGCCGGGCGATTGAGCGTAATGCGGGCCACATGTCCGCTCTTCTCGTAAACGACTGCCGACGTCATACCTGCCTCGTCCGGAAAGGGAGAAGAACTCGGTGCGGGAACTACGCGCTGAGCGCCCCGTCGCCTTCGCCGAGGGCGTGCATCTCCTCGACCTGCCGCACCAGATCGTCGGCCAGCCACCGCCACATCCCGGCGTATCCCTGAGCGAGCTGCGCCACCGACTCCTTGCAGTGCGTGGGCACCGTCTCGGTGATCTTCTGCCGGTCCTGGGTGACCAGTGCGCAGGCGTCGAGCAGGCGCAGGAGGGAGCGCCCCGAGGCGTTGTGGCGCAGCGAAGGGTCGCGGGCCAGCATGGTGATGAGCTTCCTGATGTCCTCCAGGGCCATGCCCGGGGTCTTCTCACCGGCGCGGGCCCGCTGCCCTGTGGCAGGGAGCCGGGTGATGGTGGCCCCGGTCAACGGCGCCTGGACCAGGACCATTTCCGCCGCCGACGTGTGGTGCGCGGTCTCTGCGGCCTGAGCCGTGCGACCCCGTGCGCCGCTCGGTACCGGGCTCTCGCCGCGCTGGATCCGGTTGCGCACGTCCGCGACGGTCGCCGGGGCCAGCCCCACCTCCGCTGCGATCTGCCTCAGGGAGAAGCTGGGATTGCTCCGGATCAGCTCACCGGCTCGTTCCCGTCTGCGTGCGGAGTCGACGGGCCGGACCCGGCCGTCCCGCCCGACCCTGCAGTCGGACTGCGGCAGCACCAGCTCCTTGCGCAGACGCGCGATCTTCTTCGGGGAGAGGCCGGTGACCGCCGCGACGGCCCGGTCGGACCACTGGGGATGCGCGGCGAAGATGCGCATCGCGGCAGCGGCGCGGTCGGTCGTGGACAGAGGGCGCCCGTGCGTGATGTTGGCTGCCACCGCCAGGAGCCGGGCGTCCTCCTGATCCCCCTCGAAGAAGCGCGCCGCGATGTGCTCAGCCCCCAGGAGCTCGACCACGCGCAACCGGTGGGCGCCGTCGATGACGGTCATGCTCGCGCGGTGTACGAGGATCGGCGGGAGCTCCTCGGCGGTCTCGGCGAGGAGCCGGATGTGATCGGCGTCCTCACCGTGCACCCGTGGAGAGAAGCCCGTCTGGAGAAGCCTCACCGGAACTTGCTCAACGGGCAGTTCTTTGAGGATGGATTGCAGTTTTTCCAAATATTCCGAGTCTGCTGGGTCCATGGCCATTCCCGTCGTACGAAGCCAATCCGATCCACGAATGGTCGAGTTCACTGCCATCCGTGGTCGTCCAGGTTGGCCAGAGTCGTATTCGAGTAGGCGGCCTGCGCATGAACTTCCAGAGCTCGGGAGTTGGCGTTCTCGCTCTGTGCGGGAATTCCGGCCGCCATCGCAAGAGCACCGGCCAGGACCATGTTTCCAAGGACGCTGCGCAGAATCGTACGGAACATTGGGTTCCCTTTCTCCGTGACTGGGTCTCGCCGACAAGAAAGAGATTGGCGTCGGCCCAAGGAGAAGGAAAGTGGGGAGGCGGGAGGTAAACCGGCCATGACCTACTCCGTCCATCCCAGTCCCGGGGGCGGATCCGTCTGGAGGTCAGGTCGGAACAAGGGGACCTCGGCGCGCGTCGGTTCCCAAGCCTGCAGCTCCGCCACCGTGGAGCTGGCATGGCCCCACAGGGAGAGGGCCGCGGTCTCGGCCTCCTCCAGTGAGCCGGCCTGCACGTAGAAGCCGACGACCGGGTCAGGGAATGCGCCCGGGTGCACGCTCACATGCTCGAAGCCGTCTCGGTCGGTGCAGGATCGGGCGATGGACTCCGCGGCTGAGGGGGGCATTTCTGCAGCCGGCCAACGCGGCCGGAGAGATATGTGCACGAGAAACATAGATGTCATTGCCATCCGAATACCTGGTTCCGGACGATGTGATTCCGCAGTCACCGGGGCCGGTCCCGGCGCCGTCTGCGAGCCCTGACAGTACACAGGTGGGCCATCTGGGTAAATATGAATCAACTCTGTTCAACTCGGGCAGCTTCTTGCCCCGCCGTATCGTGAACAAATAGGATCACTTGATCGGTCGGGTGTGTCTTGAAATGCGTCGGGGCGGGGGCGGCATGGTTGACGCGGGGGCGATCCATTCAGGTGCTCTGGGCTCGCTCGGCTTAGAGCCGCTCCTCGAGTCCGTCTACATCGCTCTGCTCGAGGGAACAAATGGCGTGGCCGGTATCTGTGGCAGGCTGGACCTGCCGGAACAGGTCGTCCGGGGGGCCCTCGACCGCCTCAGTGAGTTGGCCCTCGTACGCCCCTCGGCCGATTCCCCCCATCGCCTGTACGCGGTCAGCCCGCACGTGGGCATGGAGATCCTGATCGCTCAACAGCGCTCCGAAGTCGCCGCGCAGCAGCAGAGGTTGGAATCAGCGCAAGCCGCGGCGGCCAGGTTCATCCTTGACTACGACGGACGTCAGGCTCCCGGCAGCTCCGAAGCCGAGGTCAAGTACCTGGCAGGGCTGGACGCCATCCGTGACCATCTGACCGTTCTCAATGAGCAAGTGGCCGAAGAACTCCTCACGTTCGCGCCCGGCGGCCCGCAGAAGCCGGAGAACATGCGGGCATCCCGGCCGCTCAACCAGCAACTGCTCGGACGCGGTGTCCAGATGCGCACGATCTACCTGGACAGCATTCGGCATGACCGGCCGACGATGGATCACGCGCACTGGCTGACCGAACAGGGGTGTGAGGTGCGCACCGTCCCGTCGCTGCCGAACCGGATGATCATCTACGACCGCAAATTCGTGATGATCGCCTCCAATGCCGACGATACCGCCGCCGGAGCCGTTCAGGTGAGTTCGCCGGGGATGGTCACCGTGCTGCACAGCCTGTTCGAGAGCGTGTGGCAGTCCGCCGAGCCGCTCAAGGCACCACAGCACGCAGGTCCTGGAGAGCTGACCGGTCAACAGGCCGAGGCGCTCCGGCTGCTGGCACTCGGCCACACCGACGAGGCCATCGGCAAGCGTCTTGGGGTGTCACCGCGTACAGCCCGCCGGATCGCCTCCAGCCTCATGGCCCACCTGGGCGCGCGGAGCCGCTTCCAGGCAGGAGTGATCGCCATACAGCAGGGATTCCTCCCTTCCGGCGCCGACTGAGGGGCCGGTGCTGCGTTCTCGGCCGGCGGGCGTGCCAGGGTGCCCTCGCCGAAGGTGGTGTCCCTCACGTGGTGCAGGGCCTCGATCTGCCAGTGCGAGCGGATCATCTTCGCGAGCTGGGCAGGTTGTTCACCGTGCACACCTGGATGTCACGGACATCCGGCAGATGGACTGTGCGGCCGCCGGCCCCGGCCGCCCCGCGCAGGCTCTTGATCCTGGAGGCTCGTGCCCGCCCCACGCTCCGGGCCCACGTCGGGACAGCCCACTCGGGCGCCCACGCCCGGTGTCCAAGTGATTCCGGGATTCGCTTGTACATGTCGTCGCGCATGCCCGGCCCGCTCCGCCCCGCCGGCCCGGTATCTGGCCAGTCGAATAGGTATTCAAGTGCCATGAAAACCGGCTGCGTTGACGCTCCCAGTCGGTTCTGGTCTGGTGGTGCATCACAGCAAGAGATCTCCATCAGCGGTAATTCGTAGGCCGTGGAGAACTTTTCAGAGCTGGGGTTCCCGCTTTCCTGCGATTGCAGAGAACCGCCTCGGACATGATGTGGAGTCGAACCAGATGCGCGATGTGCTTTCCCTCCACGGGCGGTTCCGTCAGCAGGCCGGGCGTACTCCGGACGCGGTGGCGGTGCGTTCCGCGGGGCGTGAGCTGACGTATCGGGCGTTGGATCAGCGGTCCGATGCGCTGGCGCGTGTCCTGATCGGTCTGGGAGTGGGCCGGGAGGCGCCGGTCGCGGTGCTGACCGACCGCAGCGTGGATGGCACGGTGGCGCTCTTGGGCGTTCTCAAAGCCGGTGGCTGCTACGTGCCCCTGCACACGGGGTTTCCGACCGGGCGCATGGAATGGATCATCCGCCGGACCGGCGCACGGGTCCTGCTGACCGATGCGGTGATGGCCGCTCAGCGCCTGCCCGAGGGCGATGTCACCGTCGTGCGGGTGGACGGGCCGGCAGGCGTCGAGGCCGAGCCTGGGCCGGTCGAGGTGGTGTGCGCGCCGGACCAGCTGGCGTACGTGATGTTCACCTCCGGCTCCACCGGGATGCCCAAGGGCGTCGCCGTCAGCCACCGCAATGTGCTGGATCTGGTGGACGACGCGCTGTTCGACACCGGGCATCACGACCGGGTCCTGATGATCGCCCCGTATGCGTTCGACGCTTCGCTGCACGGCCTGTGGATGCCTCTGCTGCGCGGCACCACCTCGGTCGTGGCCGCAGCCGACGACGTGTCCGCGCCCCGGCTGCGAGAGTTGTTCGACACAGAGAAGATCACCAGTGTGGAGATGACCGCCGGTCTGCTGCGGACCATCGCCGAGGCCGCGCCAGAAACCTTCCGCGGGCTGCGCGAAGTGTCCACGGGCGGCGACATCATCTCCCCGGTCGCGGTGCGGCGGATCCTTGAGTCCTGTCCTGGCACGGTGGTACGCGCCACGTACGGCCCCACCGAGACCACGCTGTATGCCACCCAGCATGCCTACACCGACGCGGCCCAGGTCGCCGACCGGGTCCCCATCGGCCGCCCGCTGGACGGCATGCGCACCTACGTCCTGGACGAGCAGCTGACCCCGGTCCCGGTCGGCACCCCCGGTGAGCTGTACATCGCGGGGGCCGGACTGGCCCGCGGCTACCTTCATCGCGCCGGCCGTACCGCCGAGTGCTTCGTCCCCGACCCGCACGGGCCGGCCGGCAGCCGCATGTACCGCTCGGGCGACCTCGTGCGCCGGAACCGGGACGGCATGCTCGACTTCCTCGGCCGTGCCGACGATCAGGTCAAGATCCGCGGTTTCCGCGTCGAGCCGGGCGAGATCGAAACCGTCCTGTCGGCGTTCCCGGGGCTCACCCAGGTCGTGGTCACGGCCCGGGAGGCCGAGGGCGACAAGCGTTTGGTGGCCTACTTCGTCGGCGACAGGGCCATCGACGTCGGCGCACTGCGCGACCACACCGCGGCCGCCCTGCCCGACTACATGATCCCCGCCGCTTTCGTGGCCCTGGACGCCTTCCCCCTCACCTCCAACGGGAAGGTCGACTACCGGGCCCTGCCCGCACCGCAATTCACCGCGACCGCCACCTACCGCGCTCCGCGCACCGCTGACGAGGAAAAGCTCTGTGCGCTCTTCGCGAAGGTCCTCGGTACCGAGCGGGTCGGCATCGACGACAGCTTCTTCGACCTCGGCGGCCACTCCCTGCGTGCCACCCGGCTGATCGGTGAGCTCCGGACCGCTTTCGACGCGGACGTGTCGATCCGGCAGTTCTTCGGTGCCCCGACGGTTGCCGCACTGCTTCATCTCCTGCGTGCTCAGGGCCCGCAGGCCCGGCGCCCGATGCTCGCCCGGAGCGGGCGCCCCGCCCGCGTCCCGCTGTCCACCGCCCAGCACCGGATGTGGTTCCTGGAACAGTGGGACGGCCCCTCCCCGCTCTACAACCTGCCCGTCGTCCTGCGGCTCAGCGGCGACCTGGACCGGGACGCGCTCGAGGAGGCGGTCCGGGACGTGACCGTCCGGCACGAGAGCCTGCGCACCGTCGTGGGGGAGGAGGCCGGAGTGCCGTACCAGGTGGTGCTCGACCCGGCCGACCTGCACCTCGTCCTGCCCGTCAGGGCCGTCGACGAGGGCGAGCTCGACACCGCGGTACGCGAGGCCGGCCGCCGGCCGTTCGACCTGATGGCCGATCCGCCCTTGCGTGCCGAACTGTTCGTCCTGGACGAGCGCGAGCACGTGCTGGTGCTGACGCTGCATCACATCGCCTCGGACGGATGGTCCAAGGCACCACTCAGCCGTGACCTGGCAACTGCCTACGCAGCCAGGCATTCCGGCGAAGCCCCGGCGTGGCGCGAACTTCCCCTGCAATACGCGGACTACACGCTGTGGCAGCAGACGCTCCTCAGCGACCCGGACTCCCCTGACAGTCTCGCCGGGCGTCAGCTCGCGTACTGGAAGGACGCCCTGGCCGGCGCCCCGGACGAGCTGACCCTGCCGTTCGACCGACCGCGTCCCGCGGACAGCCATCACGAAGGCGCGGCCCTCCCGCTCCGGCTCGATGCCGAACTCCAGGCGGCAATCGCCGCGTTGGCGCGCACACACGACGCCACACCGTTCATGGTGCTCCAAGCCGGACTCGCGATGCTGCTGCACCAGCTCGGTGCCGGAGCGGACATCCCCCTGGGGAGCGTGGTGGCCGGGCGCGGTGACGCGGCACTCGACGACCTGGTCGGCTTCTTCGTCAACACGGTCGTCCTGCGCACCGACCTGTCAGGAAACCCCTCCTTCACCGAACTGCTCGCCCGGGTGCGGGAGACCGCCCTGGCCGTGTACTCCCACCAAGACGTGCCCTTCGAACAGGTCGTCGGGGCCCTCAATCCGGCCCGTTCGCTCTCCCGGCACCCGCTGTTCCAAGTCATGCTCGTCCTGCAGAACGTCACCGGCTACGAGTTCCAGATGCCCGGCCTCGATGTCTCGGTCGTCGAGGAGGCCACGTCGACCTCGAAGTTCGACCTGCTCATCAGCGTCACCGAGCAGTACGACGACGAGCGGCGCCCCGCCGGTATCACCGGCTACATCGAGTACGACACCGCCCTGTTCGACGCATCGACGGTCGAGCGGATCGGTGAGCGCTTCGCCGCGTTGCTCGCGACAGTCGTGGCCGACCCCGGATGCCGGGTCTTCACCCCCGACGAAGGGGACGCCGTACCGGCCTGATCGGTGCCGGAAACAATGCGTTTCGCAACACCGATGCGACGGCGCGGGAAAGCACTTGGACGACATTGGCAAGCGCGAGTGATCGTGTGATGCTGAGGCCCCTAATCAGCCTCAATTCATCGGAATTCAGGGGATTTTCATGCCAGGAAACACCGCTACCACCGACACCCCTTCGCGGGATTGGCTGGAAATGGCAGAGCTGCACGGCAGTGTTTCCGAACCGGTGCTCGACACCATGAACTTCCTCAATGAGGTGACCCATCGATACCCGGACGCGATTTCGTTCGCACCAGGACGGCCATACGACGGATTCTTCGACACCGATCAGGTCATCGCCCATATCCGCCGGTACATGGACCACTTGGCGCAGCAGGGCGGCTCGCCGGACGACATCCGCACCGCGCTGTACCAGTACGGGCCGACAGCGGGGCTGATCCGCGGCATCATCGCCGACTCGCTGCGGGCGGACGAGGACACCGATGTGCCGGCCGAGTCCATCGTGGTGACCGTCGGCGCCCAGGAGGCCATGCTTTTGGTGCTGCGCGCGCTCATGGCCGGCCCCGACGACGTGCTGCTGGTCTCCAGCCCCTGCTATGTCGGGATCACCGGGGCCGCCCGGCTGCTCGACGTGCGCGTGCGCCCGGTGGAGGAGCGCGAGAACGGGTTCTGCGCCGCCGATCTGGAGGCCGCGGTGCGGGAGGAGCTGGCGAACGGCCGCCGCCCGCGGGCGTTCTACGTGGTGCCCGACCACTCCAACCCCTCCGGCACCACGATGGCGACCGAGGCCCGCGAGGACCTGCTCAAGCTCGCCGAGCGGTACGACTTCCTGGTTCTGGAGGACAGCCCGTACCGACTGGTGAGCCCGGGCACACCGCTGCCGACCCTGAAGTCCCGGGACCGGGCGCGCCGGGTGGTGCATCTGGGCTCGTACTCCAAGACGGTCTTTCCCGGCGCCCGAGTCGGATTCGTCGTCGCCGACCAGCGCGTCCGTGACGCCAGGGGCGGCGAGCATCTGCTGGCCGACGAGCTCGCCAAGATCAAGAGCATGGTCACCGTCAACACCTCGTCACTGAGCCAGGCGGCCGTGGCCGGCGCGCTGCTCGGTGCCCAGGGCCGGCTGTCGCAGCTGAACACCCGGGCAGCCGCCCACTACGGCGACGCGATGCGGGAGATGCTGCGCCAGCTCCACGCCCGGCTGCCCGCCGACCGCCGCGCCCTTCTCGGCGTGAGCTGGAACGAGCCGACCGGTGGCTTCTTCCTCACCATGCGGGTCCCGTTCCGGGTCGACAACGCCCAACTGGTCATATCCGCACAGGACTTCGGCGTGATCTGGACGCCGATGAAGCACTTCTATCCCGGCGCCGGAGGCCACCACGGCATCCGGCTGTCCACCAGTTATCTGACACCTGCCGAGATCGAAGAGGGCACCGCGAGGCTCGCCCGCTTCGTCGAGGCACAGAGCACGGCGCTGTGACCAGCAGTGCCGGCAGCGCAATTCTCAGCGAGAGAGGACATGCACGTGTCCGGACCAACTCGGCATCAACGACCGCGGAGCAAGCCGCGTATGTGGGGGTGGACGTTCCGATGACCCTGGCAGCCGAGCTGCGGCCCCGCGCCCTCGGCGTGGGCACGGCGGTGACGCCCACGTCGTACACCCAGCAGGAGGTGCTCGACACCTTCGAGATCACCGACCCCAAGATCCGTTCGGTCTTCCTCAACAGCGCCATCGAGCGCCGCCACCTGACACTCCCACCGTCGGACGGTGCGGGCGGCCGCGTCCACGAGCCGCAGGGCGACCTGCTCGACAAGCACAAGGCCATGGCCATCGAGATGGGCGCCGAGGCGTTGCGCGCCTGCCTCAAACGGGCCGGGGCCGAACTCTCCGATCTGCGTCACCTGTGCTGCGTGACGTCCACCGGACTCCTCACCCCAGGACTGAGCGCCCTGCTCATCAAGGAACTCGACATCGACCGGCACTGCAGCCGCTCCGACATCGTGGGCATGGGGTGCAACGCCGGCCTCAACGCCCTGGGCGTGGTCTCCGGCTGGGCCGCCGCCCACCCGGGCGAACTCGCCGTCGTGCTCTGCACGGAAGCCTGCTCCGCCGCCTACACCATGGACTCCACGATGCGCACCGCCGTGGTCAACAGCCTCTTCGGCGACGGCGCCGCCGCGATAGCGATCCGCTCGGGCTCGGCTCCCAACGATGCACCCGTCCCCGAGGGCCCCAGGATCCTGAAGTTCGCCAGCTGCCTCATCCCGGACGCCGTCGACGCCATGCGCTACGACTGGGACCGGGACCAGGGCCGCTTCAGTTTCTACCTGGACCCGCAGGTCCCCTACGTGGTCGGCGCCCACGCTGAGCCGGCCGTGGACCGGCTGCTGGCGGACACCGGCCTGCGCCGCAGCGATATCGCCCACTGGCTGGTGCACTCCGGCGGCAAGAAGGTCATCGACGCCGTCGCGCTCAACCTCGGGCTGACCCGGCACGACGTACGGCACACCGTCGGTGTGCTGCGCGACTACGGAAACGTGTCGAGCGGCTCGTTCCTGTTCTCCTACGAACGGCTCCTGGACGAGGCAGTCGCCCAGCCCGGCGAGTACGGCGTGCTGATGACCATGGGGCCGGGTTCAACGATCGAAACGGCGCTGGTTCAGTGGTGAATGCGGAGGGCGTCGTGACTCCACCCACGCGTCAACGCGCGGGCTTCCTGGAGCGCCGGCTAAGCAGCGTCGCAGAGGACCAGCTTGGCCCTGTCGAGGACGTTCGTCGCGCCGACGTGGTCCGCGTTCGCGGTGAAGCCGCACGCCGTGCATCTGAACTGCGCTTGGGTGACGCGGTTCTTGGCGCTGAGATGCCCGCATTCGAGGCACGTGCGGGAGGTGCTGCGGGCGTCCACCGCGATCACGAGGCGACCGGCACTCTCAGCCTTGTTCGCCAGGACCGTCAGGAACTGTCCCCAACCCGCGTCGAGGATGCTGCGGTTGAGCCCGGCCTTGGCGGCGGCGCCGTTCGGGAGGAACGCGCCGCCGCCTGCGGGGTCGGGCTTGGGCGCGGGCGCCTTGGTCATGCCCGCCGTGTTCAGCCGCTCGTGCGCGATCGTGTCGTGGTCGCGGATCAGCGCGCGGGCGGTCTTGTGGTGGAAGTCGAGCCGCTGGCGCCTGACCTTGGCGTACAGCGTGGCGACCTTGCGCGCGGCGGCGCGGTGCTTCTTGGTGCGCTGCCGGGCGCGCTGGGGAAACATCGCGAGGTGCCGCTCGCGACGTACGAGGCCGACGACTTCGGGTCATGCTTGACGAACAGGTGGACGTGGTCAGGCATCACTTCGAGCGCCACGATCTCCCACCCCCGTTCGTCGACCTTGGCCCGGATCAGCTCGTCCACACGTGCCGCGACCCGTCCGCCGAGGACCGGACGGCGGTACTTCGGGCACCACACCACGTGCAGCCCGAGTTCGTACACGCCACCGGAAAACCGGCGAACCATCCTGGCCACAGCCACACGGCGAACATGCACACGGCGCCGATCTACCACGTCCTGGTCCCCTGAATCTCACACGTACATCTGAGGTGGCAGCCCCGGCTATGCCGGGCCGGCCCCCAGAGGGGACCTTCGATTCCCCCACCGGTTGAAGCCGGTGGTCCCCTCGAAGGAGAACTGATGGAAGAAGCACTGACTCTGGTGATCGACGGCACCGAGCCGCCGTCGGCGGCGACGGTGCAGGCCGTGCACGCGGTCTGCGACGCGGCCGAGGACCGGGCCGGTTGCGGTGTCGTGGTCGTGCAGGTCGGCGGTGTCCCGGCCGAGGGGTGGACCAGCGGCCTCGACGTGATGAAGGTCAGCAAGTGGGAACGGGCGCTGCGCCGACTGGAACGGGTTGCGCGCGCCACCGTGGCGGTGGCCTCCGGCGACTGCGGCGGCGCGGCCCTTGATGCCTTCCTCGCCTGCGACATCCGCGTGGTCACGCCCGGTACCCGGCTGCTGGTGCCCAGGGACGCCACGGCGACCTGGCCCGGGATGGCCGGATACCGGCTCGTCCAACTGGCCGGGGCTGCCCGGGTTCGCCGCGCGCTGCTGTTCGGACTGCCCATCGAGGCCCCCGAGGCGCTGCGGATCGGCGTCGCCGACGAGCTGACCGACGACCCCGCCGGCGTGCTCGCGGCTGCCGCGGAGCTGGTCGGCGCACTGGCGGGCGAGGAAATAGCCATCCGCCGGCAGTTGCACTTCGACGCCGCGACGAACAGCTTCGAGGAGGCCCTCGGCCCGCACCTGGCCGCGTGCGACCGGGTGCTGCGGGCGCCCGTGGAGGTGGCGTCATGAGCATTCCGGTCTGGTCGACACTGCAGGCAGCGGCCGCGCACGTCGACAAGATGGTGGCAGCGCTGCCGGAGCCCGGATCACGGCTGCCCGAGGAACGGGCGGAGCTCGCCGCGGTCAAGGACACCGCGCGGGTGCTGCGGATGCGCTTCCTGGAGACGCACGCCGACGCCGTGTACGACCGTCTGACGGACGGCCGCACCAAGGGACTGCGGATCGCGGAGCTCCTCGAAGCCGCCGCGGCCCAGTTCCCCGCGCTGGTGCCGACGGCCGAGCAGCTCGCCGCCGACCGCGGCCGGCGGCAGGCGGACAAAGAGGGGTACGAGATCGACCAGGGCATCTTCCTGCGAGCCGTGCTCGGGTCCCCCCGGGCCGGTGCGCACCTGCTCGACACGATGCTCCGGCCCACCCCCCGGGCGCTGCAGCTGCTGCCCGAGTTCCTCCGCACCGGCGTCCTCGAGACGAAGTCGGTCCGGCTGGAGCGGCGAGACGGCGCGGCGTACCTCACGATGCACCGGGACGACTGCCTGAACGCCGAGGACGACCAGCAGGTCGACGACATGGAGACCGCCGTCGACGTGGCGCTCCTCGATCCGGCGGTGAAGGTGGGCGTGCTGCGCGGCGGCACCATGACCCACCCCCGCTACCGGGGCCGGCGGGTGTTCAGCGCGGGCATCAACCTCAAGAGCCTGCACGCCGGGGACATCTCGCTGGTCGGGTTCCTGCTGCTGCGCGAACTCGGGTACATCCACAAACTCGTGCGGGGGATACGGACCGAGGACGCACCCTGGCACTCGCGCACGGTCGAGAAGCCGTGGGTGGCGGCCGTCGAGACCTTCGCCATCGGCGGCGGCACACAGCTGCTGCTCGCCTTCGACCACGTCCTCGCCGCGTCGGACGCCTACCTCAGCCTGCCCGCCGCCCGGGAGGGCATCGTGCCCGGGGCCGGCAACTTCCGGCTCGGCCGGCACACCGGGCCCCGGATCTCCCGGCAGGTCATTTTGCAGGGCCGCCGGATCCAGGCCACCGAGCCGGATGCCCGGCTGCTGATCGACGAGGTGGTGGAGCCCGACGAGATCGATGCGGCCGTGGCGCGCACCGTCGACCGGCTGCGCAGCCCGGCGGTCGTACCCAACCGGAAGATGCTGAACCTGGCCGAGGAGCCGATGGACGAATTCCGCCGCTACATGGCCGAGTTCGCACTCCAGCAGGCCCTGCGCCTGTACGGCGAGGACGTCATCAGCAAGGTGGGCCGGTTCGCGGAGAAGGTCTAGGCATGCCCCTGCGCGCCGACCAGAGTCTTTCTGAGTGGAAAGAGGTTGACCCGATCATGGTTCGCTCCAAGGCGGGGGAGTGCGGTGCCACCATCTGGCTGACCGGCCTGCCGAGTGCGGGCAAGACGACCGTGGCGCGCGCCCTCGCCGGGCGCCTGCGCACGGAAGGCCACCGCGTCGAGGTGCTCGACGGCGACGAGATCCGCCGCTTCCTGTCGGCGGGCCTCGGCTTCAGCCGCGAGGACCGCCACACGAACGTGCAGCGCATCGGCCTGGTCGCCGAAGTCCTCGCCCGCAACGGCGTGTTCGCCGTGGTGCCCGTCATCGCCCCGTACGCGGACAGCCGCGAGGCCGTGCGCAAACGGCATGCCTCCAGCGACACCCCGTACGTCGAGGTGCATGTGGCCACACCGGTCGAAGTGTGCAGCGAACGTGACGTGAAGGGCCTGTACGCCCGTCAGGCCGCGGGCGCGCTGAAGGGCCTGACCGGCGTCGACGACCCGTACGAGCCGCCCGTCTGCCCCGAGGTGTCTCTGCAGACGCAGCACCAGACACCGCAGGAGTCCGCGGACGCGGTGCACGCGGCGCTCGCCGAGAGGGGGCTGCTGTGAACGAATCTCCTTACGCACTGAGCCACTTGGACGCCCTGGAGTCCGAGGCGGTGCACATCTTCCGCGAGGTGGCGGGCGAGTTCGAGCGCCCGGTGATCCTGTTCTCCGGCGGCAAGGACTCCATCGTCATGCTGCATCTGGCGATGAAGGCGTTCGCGCCGGCGCCGGTGCCGTTCGGGCTGCTGCATGTGGACACAGGGCACAACTTCCCCGAGGTCCTCGACCACCGAGACCGTGTGGTGGCCACCCATGGGCTCACGCTCCATGTGGCCTCCGTACAGGACTACATAGACCGGGGTGTGCTGCGCGAACGCCCGGACGGGACGCGTAACCCGCTGCAGACGGTGCCGCTGACGCAGGCCATCCAGGACCAGCGGTTCGACGCCGTGTTCGGCGGCGGGCGCCGCGACGAGGAGAAGGCCCGGGCCAAGGAGCGGGTGTTCTCGCTGCGCGACGAGTTCTCGCAGTGGGACCCGCGCCGCCAGCGCCCGGAGCTGTGGCAGCTGTACAACGGGCGCCACGCCCCCGGGGAACACGTCCGCGTCTTTCCGCTGAGCAACTGGACCGAGCTGGACGTGTGGCAGTACATCGCCCGCGAGCGCATCGAGCTGCCGTCGATCTACTTCGCCCACCGGCGCGAGGTGTTCAGCCGGAACGGCATGTGGCTGACGGCCGGTGAGTGGGGCGGCCCGAAGGACGGCGAGATCCCCGAGAAGCGGCAGGTGCGCTACCGCACCGTCGGCGACATGTCCTGCACCGGCGCCGTCGACTCCGACGCGCAGACGCTGGAGCAGGTCATCGCCGAGATCGCCGCATCGCGCCTGACCGAGCGGGGCGCCACGCGCGCCGACGACAAGCTCTCCGAAGCCGCGATGGAAGACCGCAAGCGCGAAGGGTACTTCTGACGATGATCAGCACCACACAACATCCGGCGGCGACCACGCTGCTGCGCTTCGCCACCGCGGGCTCCGTCGACGACGGCAAGTCGACGCTGGTGGGCCGGCTGCTGCACGACTCCAAGTCGGTGCTGGCCGACCAACTGCAGGCCCTCGAGCACGCGTCCCGGAGCAGAGGCCAGGACACCCCTGACCTGGCGCTGCTCACCGACGGTCTGCGGGCCGAGCGGGAGCAGGGCATCACGATCGATGTCGCCTACCGCTACTTCGCCACGGCCCGCCGCCGGTTCATCCTCGCGGACACCCCCGGGCACGTGCAGTACACCCGCAACATGGTCACCGGCGCCTCCACCGCCGAGCTGACCGTGATCCTGGTCGACGCCCGCAACGGCGTCGTCGAGCAGACCCGCCGCCACGCGGCGATCGCCGCGCTGCTGCGGGTGCCGCTCGTCGTGCTGGCCGTGAACAAGATGGACCTCGTGGGCTACCGGGAGGAGACGTTCGCCGCCATCGCCGACGAACTCACCGCCTACGCCACGCAGCTGGGTGTGCCCGAGGTCACAGCGATCCCGATCTCGGCGCTCAAGGGCGACAACGTCGTGGAGCCCAGCCCGCACATGGACTGGTACGGCGGTCCCACCGTGCTGGAGCATCTGGAGTCCGTCCCGGTCGGTAACGCCCCGGCACAGTCCCCAGCGCGTTTTCCGGTGCAGTACGTCATCCGCCCGCAGAGCCCCGAGCACCCCGACCACCGCGGTTACGCCGGCCAGATCGCCGCCGGCTCCTTCCGCGTCGGCCAGGAGGTCACGGTCCTGCCGTCGGGCCGGACGACCACCATCACCGGCATCGACCTGCTCGGCGAGAGCGTCGACGCCGCCTGGACCCCGCAGTCGGTGTCGCTGCGACTGGCCGACCAGCTGGACGTCTCGCGCGGCGACCTCATCGCTCCGAGCGCCGCCGCGCCGTCCGTCACCCAGGACATCGAGGCGACCGTCTGCCATGTCGCGGACCGGCCGCTCACCCCGGGCGCCCGCGTACTGATCAAGCACGCCACCCGCACGGTCAAGGCGCTCGTCAAGGACATCCCGTCCCGGCTGGGCCTGGACGACCTGTCCCCGCATCCGGCGCCCGGCTCGCTTGCCGCCAATGACATCGGGCAGGTGGTGATCCGCACCGCCGAGGCGCTGCCCATCGACTGCTACGCCGATTCCCGCTGCACCGGATCGTTCCTTCTCATCGATCCGGCCGACGGCACCACGCTGACTGCCGGGATGGCCGGTCATGCCTTCGCCGAGCAGGCCACCGAGGCGCCGGCGGAGGACGACGAGGGGTGGGACTTTTGAACGTGTGCGGACGAGCACGCGGCCGTCGCCCCCGCTGATGTC
>NZ_BMMM01000029.1:0-95834 GCF_014645835.1 Streptomyces albiflavescens | reverse complement strand
GATGTCAGCGGGGGCGACGGCCGCGTTCAGCATGATCTAGCGCGGAACCCCGGGCGTTTACGCCCGGGAGGACGCGCTTCTTAGCACGGCTCTGACCCGCACGGGCGCACGGGTCTGCACTGTTGACCTGAGTCGGCTCAGGCGGGTCGTTTCTGGTTCTCGATGTACTCCTCGTCTACAAGGCCAAGCGGGCCGGGGTGCCCCTGGTCTTCGTTGATCCCGCCTACACGTCGCAGACATGCGCCGAGTGCGGCCACGTCGACAAACGCAACCGTGTCGACCAGGGGCTTTTCATCTGCCGGGGATGCGGGGTCGTTGCCCACGCTGACCGGAATGCTTCCCACAACATCGCCACCCGTGGCGAGAGCGTGTGGAATGCGGGGCGTGAGTCACGCGTCCCTGCCACCCCATAGCGGGGTGTCTGGACGGAGGAGTCGACCCCGGCAGCCAGTTGGGCACTACCTCCAAGCCCGGCCCTTTAGGGCCGGGGCAAGTTGACGCTCGGACGGTGTGCTCACCGCTGCTTCGCCGGCGCTCTGTCCAGCGTCAAGGCGGTGCAGCGGATGCCGCCGCCGCCCTTCGCCAGTTCGCTCGTGCCGAGTCCGACCACCTTCAGGCCGCGGTCGCGCAGTGCAGCGGCGAGGCGAGGCGCTGCCTGGGCCATGGTCACGGTGGTTCCGTCGCTGATGAGGTTCAGCGCGAACCGCGTCGCCTCCTCGAGGGACACCTCGATCAGCTCGACCCCGAGCCCGCGCAGGGTCCGCAGGCTGGTCGCGTCGAGGGCTTGCGGGCAGTACGCCACCGTGTCCGCGTCGATGACACCGACGGCCAGGTCGAGGTCGTACCAGCGGGAGTTCAGCGTGCGCAGCGGCACCACTTCGTAGTCCAGTTCGCGGGCCAGCACCGGGAGCATCCGCTCGTCGGTGCGCTGGCCGTGCCCCGTCAGCAGCAGGTCGCCGCAGGCCAGCGCGTCGCCCTGGCCACTGAACGCATAGGGAGCCTCGACGACCTCGAACCCCCGGTTTGCCAGCCACTCCTGGAAGTAGGGGATCTCGGCCTTCCGCTGGGGCGGCGGGCAGCCCAGGACGGCGCGGCCGCCGCGGACCACGGCGGCGTTGGCCGTGAACACCATGTCCGGGCACTGCGGTACGGACGGCAGGTACTCGACCGTGCGGCCGGCCGCGAGGTGCGCGGCCACGATCGCCCGGTGCTCGGCGAGCGTCGCCTCTGCGTCGGGCTGGACCGCGGTGTCCATGTACGGGTTGATCTCGTAGTCGACCCGGAAGTGGCTCGCATCGGAGACAAGGAGTTCGCTGTTCACGGGGCCTTCCCTGGGAATGTGACGGAGTTCGTGTGCGCCGCGGCTCGACGGCCAAGGGCGTGGCCGGTCAGGCGGGGACGACCGTCACCGGCAGGGAGCGCATGCGGTTGATCACCCAAGTGGACTGCCAGGTGGGCGGGTTCGCGAGCGCCAAAGACGTATCGGCCCCGATCAGGTCCTCCAGCAGCGCCCGCAGCAGCACGCGGACCAGGGCGGCGCCGAGACACAAGTGAGGGCCGGCGCCGAGGGTCAGGTGCGGGTTCGGACTGCGGTCAAGGACCAGCTCGTCCGGGTCGGCGAAGACGGTGCCGTCGCGGTTGGCGGAGGGGAGCCACACCGCCACCGCCTCGCCGGCCCGGATCGTGGTGCCCGCGAGTTCGGTGTCGCAGACCGCGGTGCGCATCGCGTGCGTGGCCGGCGCGGTCCAGCGCAGCAGTTCTTCGACGGCGGAGCCGACACCGACCCGCCCCTCGCGCAGCGCCTTCCACGCCTCAGGATGCTCCAGCAGGGCCAACAGGCTGCCGCTCGCGGCGTGCTGGGCCGTCTGGCTCGCGGCCACCACGATGTTGTCACACGTCAGGACGATCTCCTCGTCCGACAGCGACAGGCCGCCCGCGCGGGCCGTGAGCAGCGCGTCGATCAGATCCCGGCCGGCCTCTGACCGGCGGGTGCCGATCGCCTTCAGGAAGTACGCCATCACGTCGTGGTGGCCAGAAGCCGCGTGTTCCGCCTCGTCCACGGAGCGGCCCGTGGCGTCCAGCACCAGGGGCAGGTCCTCGGGCGCGATGCCCAGAATCTCGGCCTGCACCGCAAGGGGGAACTTCGCGGCCACATCGGTGGCGAAATCGCCGCCGCCCCGCGCACGCAGATCCGCCAGGAGCGACCCCGCCACCTCACTGGCCAGCGCGCCCAGGTTGCGTACAGCCCGCGGCGTGAACAACCGGGCGACAGCCCTGCGCAGTTCGGTGTGGCGCGGCGGATCGGTGAGGATCGGCATCTTCCCGGCACCGGGGTAGGGAGCAGAGTTGTCCTCCTCGCGCAGCATTGCGCCACGGCTGGAGGTGAAGACCTTCCAGTCCGTCAGCACCCGTTGGCCGGCCTCGTGCCCGACCACGGCCCAGAACTGTGAGCCGGTCTTCGCCACATGGTGGTGCACGGGGCCTGCCTCCCGCATGGCCCGCCACACCTGGTACGGATTCCCGTTCGTGTACAGAGCCGAATCCAAGAGGTCGACCGACAACGACGCAGACAACAACGCCCCCTGTTTCTCGATGGTCTGGAAGACGTCATGGCCGCCGCGTCGGCCCAAGTGCCCTCATCGAAAAGGGGACGTTGATGGGTGATGCGACGCCACGCAACATGTTCGAAGTGGCTCGGGCGCGGTGATGCCGCGTCCGTGGTGCACGAGGCCGCGCGACCTCCTCAGCCCTGCGGGCTGAGCTCGGGCTTCTTGTCCAAGGCCGCGACGAAGTCGGCGAACCGGGGGTTGTCGAACAGCACTTTCACCGGGGTTGTGGACCCGTGCCGGTTGTTGAGCACCGCGATGATGCGCAGCGCGGCGAACGAGTGACCGCCCGCATCGAAGAAGTCGGTGTCGTCGTCCACGTCGGCCCCGAGAACCTCCCGCCAGATCGTCCCGACGGCGGTGCGCAGTTCGTCGTCTGTCATGCGTGTTGTCTCCTTGTTGTCGCGGTCAGGAACGACAGGACGCCGGCCCTGGCCGACTCGTGGGCCGTGAGCCCGGCCCGGTCGCTGTCGACGCGTACGGTGGTCAACTCCCCCTCGGGGAGCCAGCCTCGGTGGTCGGGGTGGTCGCGGGAGAGCACCTGGAGCATCGGTCCGACGGGCTCCTTGGGCAGCGCGCCCCGCGCCGCCAGCAGGTAGGCGAGATAGGACACGTGCTGCCGGGCGAAGTGCGCGACCGGTTCGTCGATCACGCCGTCGCCCAGTCCCTGCGCCCGCAGCGCCGCCTCCGCGCGCCGCGTCAGGTCCTCGTGGACGGCCTTCAAGAACGGCTCCGGTTCGGCGGGCAACTCCTCGATGGGTACCGGCGGTCCGCAGCTCCCCGGCACCTGGGCGACCGCGCCCGCGTAGGCGCGGGCGACGTCGTCGTTGGTGGTCGGCATCGGATCGAAGAGGACCAACGGGCGCGGGCTTGCGGACCGGCGGGCGAGGTGGACCGCGATCGCCGACGCGGCACAGTACGCCAGAATCGGATCGGGACTGTCGTCGAGCCGGGCCGCGTAGGCGGGACCGGTGCCCTCGACCGGCAGCGGGTCGGTCAGCAGCGTGACCATGCCATCGAAGCCCAGCGCGGTGACAGGGGCCTCCGGGCGGCGCCCCGGATAGTCCAAGATCATCAACATGTTTCGTGTCTCCCTCACACACCGGCCAATTCCGCCACCGCTGCTGCCACCTCGTCGGCCAGCACCGTCCCGGCGGCGGGGGACAGGACGTCCGCGCGCCACGTGGTGACGAGGTCCCAGCTGCCGTCGGCGCCGGGGAAGGCCTCGACCATCCAGCTCCGCGAGGTCCGCGGTGCCCGGACCCGCACAGGACGCAGTCCCACCGCACCGAGCGAGACAGCGGGCGGCGGATGCTGCAGCACCACCCAGGCCTCGAACCACGCGTGCGCGCCAGGGCCGGCGCGCAGCTCGCGGACCAGTTCGTCGAAGGGCATCCGGGCGTGCTCCAGTCCGTCGACGATCTGCCGGGCCGCCTCGGTGAGCACTGTTTCCGGCTCCCCACGCAGCCCGCGCAGGGGCACGGCGAACGGGTTGACGAGGTACCCGACCATGCGGTCCACGGCGGGGTCGAACCGGCCCGTGGTCAGGGTGCCCACGCACACGTCGTCCACGTCGAACCGCCGGGCGACGGCCCTGGCGGCGCCGGCCGCGAGCACAGCAAGCGGTGGGCCGCTGCGCCGGGCGGCCGCGGCCCTCAGCCGGCGCACCAGGGCGGCGTCGAGGCGGCGGACCGCTTCGTGGGCGGGCGTCTCGGAGTCGGCGTCCCGGGCCGGCGGCAGGCACGACGGTGGACAGCCGGCGAGTGCGCTGCGCCAGTGAGGGAGGTCCTCGGCGGCCCGCAACGCGACGTCGCGTGATTCCCACAGACCGAGTAGGCGATTTCCCGGGACGGGCGGGAAGTGGGGGACGCCACCGTCGGAGCGCGCCACGTAGGCGTGCTGGAGATCGTCGAGCAGGATCCGCTCCGATGCGCCGTCGAAGGCGATGTGGTGGAACTGCAGGCACAGCAGCGCGCGGTCCGGCGTGAGCCGGCACAGCCGGGCGCGGATCGGCAGCTCCCGATCAAGGTGGAACGGGGTGTCCCACAGGTCTGCGGTGATCCGCTCGGCGAGCTCTTGAACCGACGCCGGTCCGGCGGGCGCCGACACCTCCGTCCACGGCACGGCCGGGCCGGTGAGCGCGCGCTGCACCGGACGGCCTGCCTCCCAGACGTAGACGGTGTGCAGGGCCTCGTGGCGGGCCACCACGTCGTCGAGGGCTGCGCGAAGCACGTCGGGGCGGAGCGGGCCGGTCAGCTCGTACGCCTCGACGACGAGGTTGTCCGCGCTGCCCGGCGCATACGCCTCTGCGAACAGGAATCGCTTCTGCGAGTGGGCCAGGGGGCGGTCGTGGTCGTCGCCCGCCGCCGGCGCGACCGATGCGGGGACCGCGGTCCCCGCATCGGTGAAGTCGCTCAGCCGCCGCTTGCGGTAGATGTCCGAGACGGTGACTTTTCGACGGCTGCGGGCACTGAGCACGGTGGCGAGCCGGATGGCGCCCAGTGAGGTCATGCCCGCATCGAGGAGGTCGTCGTCCGGCGTCAGGGCGGCGTTGCCCAAAAGACCGCGGACCTCGGCGAGCAGCGAGTCCGACGTAGGGGTGCGCAGCGTGGCCGAGGACGCCGAGCCGAGGGCCTTGCGGTCGATCTTTCCGTTCTGGGTCAGCGGAAACGCCGCGAAGGCGGTCAGTGCGCGCGGCACCATGTAGCCGGGCAGCCGGGCATGCAGCGTGGCGAGCAGCTCCTCCTGGGCCTCCTGGCTGCCGGTGTAGGCCGCGACGAGTTCCACCTCGCCGTCCCCGGCGTCCAGGGCCAGCGCCACCGCATCGGTGACCGCCGGGTGCTCCCGCAAGGCCGCCTCGATCTCACCGAGTTCGACCCGGTAACCGCTGACCTTGACCTGGTGGTCGAGCCGGCCCAGATGGACGAGTCCACCGCCTTCACCTCCGTGGCGGCCGACCCGGTCTCCGGTGCGGTACCAGTGCTCGTCGGTGAGCGGGACCGAGCCGTCGTACTCGCTCACCCGCTCACCGTCGAAGGCCACGAACCGACCCTTGTTGTCTGCGGCCTCGAGGTATCCCGCAAAGCGCTGCGGGCCCCGCAGGCACAGCTCGCCCTCGGCGGCGGGGCGGCCCTGCTCATCCACGACGAGCTGCTCGAGCCCGGGGTAAACGGTCCCGATCGGCACCGTGCCGTTCGACGGACGCGCCCAGTCCCGGCGATCTCGCGACAGGCGGTGCTCGGCACACGTCACCGTCATCTCGGTGGGACCGTAGATGTTCTCCAGCACGCTCTGCGGCGCTGCGGCCTGCCACGCCTCGGCCTGCTGCAGCGTCAGGGGTTCGCCGCAGAACAGACTCCAGCGCAGGGCAGGCATGCTCGACGGACTCAGCTCGCGCAGGCGCAGCGCGAAGGAGATCGCCGACGGCACCGAGTTCCAGTGCGTCACGTCGTTCGCGTGGATGAAATGCGTGGGGGACAGCAGGTCCTTGCGGGCCGGTACGACCAGGGTGGATCCAGAACCCCAGGCCGTGAACATGTCGTACACGGACGGGTCGAAGGTCAGGTCGAAGAATTGCGAGAACCGTGCGCCGGGACCCGCCGCATACCGAGGGATCACATGCTCGAGGTAGGCGCTCACGTTGCGGTGCTCGATGCACACCCCCTTGGGCGCGCCCGTCGAACCCGAGGTGAACAGGATGTAGGCGATGTCCCGCACACCGGCCTGCGCATCCGGCAGGTCGGCCGCCGGCAGCGCGCGTACGTCCCTGCCGGACAGGCGCACGACCGGCACCGGGAGATCCAGCTCAGAAACGGCGTCCCGGTCCGCGAGCACGACATCCACCCCGGCCAGCCGGGCGATCGTCGTGTTGCGCGCCGCGGGAGACGCCGGGTTGAGCGGCACGACCGTCGCGCCGAGCCGCTGGACGGCGAGATATCCCGCATAGGCCGGCAGATCGCGCCCCGCGAGCAGGCCGACCCGGGACGGCACGGTGCCGCAGCGCCGGATCAAAAGGCCCGCAATCCGCCCGGCGAGTTCGGCGAGTTCGGCGTACGTCAGCTCCTCGCCGTCGACCTCGAGTGCGATCCGGTCCGTGCCCGAGGCCGCGGCGGCCGCGAACCAGTCGTACATCGTGCGCGGCCCGTCCCTACCGTGCCCGCCCCCGCAAGGCGGTGTGCGGATTCCTCCGGATCCGGCGGGATCGACGCGACCTGTCATCGCTCGTCCACGAACCGCGCCACCCGCTCCGAAAAGTCCGCCAACACCGGGTGGTCGATGAGGAGTTGAACGGTGATCTCCAGCCCCCACTCGCGGCGTGTCGTCGCGGTCGCGAGCGCGGCTTGGAAGGAGTCGCCGCCGCCCGCGAAGAAGTGGTGGTCGGCATCGGTGACCGGGGTGCCCAGCGCGGCCGACCAGATTTCGGCGATGCGCCGCCGGTACGTCTCGGTGGCCTCGCCCGTGGTCGGTTCGGTCGTCATCGGTTGCCGCCGGTCGTCAGGGACTCCGCGACCGAGTCGCGGTCGATCTTGCCGCTCGGGGTCCGCGGCAGCCCGGGCAGCACGGTCACCGAAGCGGGCACCGACGCTGCGGGCAGCAGCTCGGCCAGCGCCGCGCGAAGGTCGTCGGGCTCCGTCACGTTCGGATGCAGGGTGACGGCGGCGCGGAGCTGACGCGAGCCGGGGACCGGCTCCAGGGCCACACAGACCGCGGAGGCGACGCCCGGCTGCTGCATCAGACAAGCCTCGATCTCCAGCAGGTTGACCCGGATGCCGCGGATCTTGACGTCGTGGTCGAGGCGGCTGAGAAAGTACACGAGGCCGTCCTCGACCCGCACCAGGTCGCCGGTGCGGAAGGCCTTGGTGTGTCCGTGCGGGGTGCGTTCGACGGTGACGAAGCGCTCGGCGTTCAGCTCCGGCCGGCCGAGGTAGCCCAGGGAGACCGGAGCGCCGGCGACGAGCAGTTCGCCGGTCGTCGGGTCCTGCGGGTCGGTGGGGTCCACCAGCAGCTCACAGCCCGGCAGCGGCCGGCCTATGGGCGGCAGCAACGGCCAGGCGGCGGGGTCGGCGGGCAGTACGTACGAGCTGACCATCGCGGACTCGCTCTGTCCGTAGTGGTTGCCGAGCCGGGCCTGGGGCAGGGCCTCGAACAATGCCCGGATCGGCGGCGTGCACAGCAGCTGCTCGCCCGCCGTGTTCACCTCCAGCAGGGACAGGCCCAGGTCGCCGTCCTGCGCCGACGCCGCCACGGCCAGCATGTGAAGGGCGACGTAGGGCAGGAACAGGCGCTCGATACGGTGGTCGGCGAGCCAGGTCAGGAAGGTGAACGGGTCGCGCCGCAGCGCCTCGGGGGCGATGACCAGGGTGCCGCCGCCGCACAGGGTGCCCAGGATCTCCTGGAAGCTCACGTCGAAGTTCAGGGGCGCGAACTGCGCGGTCCGCAGGTCGGGCCGGACGGAGTCGGTGCGCTGCCAGGTCACCATGTTGTCCAGGCAACTGTGCTGGATCGTCACGCCCTTGGGCAGGCCGGTCGACCCAGAGGTGTAGATGACGTACACCGGCAGGTCCGGCCGGCAGGCGACCGGCCGGAAGTCGCCGGCTTCGGCGCCGGAGGGGTCCTCGATGGCGAGGGTCGCCACCTGGTCGGCGATCGTCGGCCGGGGCCCGTCGTGCAGCAGGACGCTCGCGCCGCTGTCCTGCAGCATGAACGTGAGCCGGTTCACCGGATACGACGCGTCCAGCGGTACGTAGGTGGCGCCGACGGCGATGGTGGCGAGCAGGGCCGCGACGGTGCGCGCGCCGCGTCCGCCGGTCACCGCGACCCGGCTGCCGGGTTCGATGCCGTGGCGGGTGAGCGCCGTGGCGAGTTCGGCGACCCACGCCCACAGCTGCGCGTAGGTCAGCCGGGTCTCCCCGTCGACCAGGGCGAGCTCGTCGGGCCGCTCCGCCACGGTGCGGGCCAGCCCGTCCAGCAGGCATTCCGGCTCCGCGCTGCCACCCCACAGCGTGGGGCGCCGCGTCGTCTCCGCCCGCGCCATGCGGCACATGTGGACTCCCAGCGCGCGACGGGTTCCGTCACCGTCGTCGAGCATGCTCGTGGCGACCCGGTCGCGGACCGCGGGACTCTTCTCCTGGCTGAGCTTGAACATCGCCTGCCCGGACGTCACCTCGAACCGAAAGGCGCCGACCCCGCTCACGATGCTGCGGAAGTAGTCGACCGACCCACCGGCCTCCCAGCCCTTGCCGAACCGCTGCTC
Organism: Streptomyces albiflavescens; assembly: GCF_014645835.1. Classification (GTDB taxonomy): domain Bacteria; phylum Actinomycetota; class Actinomycetes; order Streptomycetales; family Streptomycetaceae; genus Streptomyces; species Streptomyces albiflavescens. The sequence goes on along the minus strand of NZ_BMMM01000029.1, from coordinate 86,975 downwards.
GAACAGCTCGGCCGTGCGCCGCACGACCTCCAGGGTCTCCTCGCCCTCGGGCAGCGGCACCAGATCACCGGTCAGCTCGGCCGTGACGAAGTTCCAGGTGGGCGCGGCCACCGGGGTGTCGTACAGGGCCGGGGTGACATAGCTGCTCGGGCCGGTCAGGACGAGGCGCGCGGGGCCTCCGCCGGCCAGCGCCCGCCAGTGCGGGTTGGCCCGGTTGAGGTGGCCAAGGAGAGAGAAGCCGTCGAACGCCTCGGGCTCCTCGCAATCCTCGGCGCCCGGGGGGTGGATGATCGGCAGGAGAGTCGTGTACGGCGTGGTGGGCCCGTTGCTCACCAGCATGGCCATCGGGTGGTGCCGGATGATGTCGTGCAGCTGACCGGGATCGGTGACCCGGTAGATCGGGGGAACGAACACTGTGTCTCTCCGGATCAGATGTGACGGAGTATCGAATGCGCGATCTCACCCGCGCGGACGGCGGTGTTGGAAAGGAGCCCCGCGCTCAGGCCGTGGCTGTTCTCGGCGCCGGCGCCGTGCAGATAGATGCCGCAGCGCAGCGCGTCCGAGGTGTGGACACGGTAGTCGCGGTCCACGTACAGGCCGCCCCGCTCGTCCTTCTTGCACTCGTCGGCCAGGTCGCCGAGCAGCGGCAGCGGATCGTCGGGGCGGTAGCCGGTGGCGTAGACGACGCCGTCCACGACGAGCCGTGTCACCTCACCGGTGATCAGCGACTCCACCTCCACCTGCACGCCGTCGGCCCTCTCCGTGCAGGAGCGCACCCGCGAGGTGCGATGGACGTGCAGCCGTGGGTGGCCCTGCACCTCCTCGAGGTAGACCCGCCGGTACAGCTCCTGGCTCAAGTCCAGGTCGACCACGGCGTAGTTGGTGTTGCGGTGGTACGTGAGCAGCGCTTCCTTGGTCTGGTCCGGCGCGCGGTAGAAGTCGTCGACGGCGGCCGGGTCGAAAATGCCGTTGGCGAAGGGGCTGTCGTCGGCGACGCTGTAGCCGTAGCGCGAGTGGACGGTGTGCACCGCAGCGTCGCCGTAGGTGCGGTGGAGGTAGTCGGCGCACTCGGCCGCGCTCTGCCCGGCTCCCACGACCAGGAACCGCCCGTGGCGTGGTGTGTCGACGTCACTCGTGAGCAGCTGCGAGCTGTGCCGGATCCGCGCCGAAGGGGTGACGCCCGGCGGCAGGTTGGGTGTCATCCCCGTGCCGAGCACGATGTTGCGTGCCCGCTGGACGTGCCGGCTGCCGTCCATGGCCTGCGTGACGATCTCGAGGAGGTCGACGTGAGCGTCCGCGCCCTGGACCGGGCGGATGCCCACGACCGTCGAGTCGTAGGAGACATGTGGAGCGAACTGCGCCGCGGACCAGCCGAGATAGTCGTGGAACTCGATCCGGTACGGGTAGAGCATCTTGCTGTTGATGAACGCCGGCATCCTGCCCTGGGCGTGCAGGTAGGCAAGGAACGTGTAGCGGCTGCCGGGGTTGCGCATCGTCGCGAGGTCCTTGAGAAAGGAGACCTGCATGGTGGCGCCCTCGATCAGCATGCCGGTGTGCCAGCCGAAGCTCGCCTGCCGCTCATGGAAGGCCATGGTGACCGGTGTGTCGGACTCCTGGAGGGCGATCGCCAGGGCGAGGTTGGCGGGCCCGAACCCGACCCCCGCGACTTCCACGGTATCGACGTTCGGCAGCGTGGCTGCTGTCACGGTGGTGCTCCTCTCAGCCCAGGTGCTTCGAACACCACACAGGACGGAGTGCCATCAACTCCCGTCCGGTGCAGCCTGGTTCGTCGCGGGATCGTATCCACAGCGTCGCCGCTCGGTGAAGGTGCGCAAAGGGGGAGCGTGAACACCCCAAAGACGAGGTCGGACAGCTGACCGGAGGCAAGGTGACCAGGCGCGCCGGGCCCGCTTGGGTCGCACGCGCAGCCACGGGGCATGAGCGTTGCCGGACCTGAGCGGAGATCGTTACGGTCGGGCTTGCTCACTCTCAACACCCGTACTGCTCTTGGAGGTTGTCGCGTGCGTTGGGGCGATGTGTACGTCCGGTCCTGTGCAGTGGTTCTGGGAGACCGGGAGCCAGTCGAGGCCGCGGTGGCGGCCGGCCGGTACGACCCGGCCGTCCGTGAAGCACACGGCTACGAGTCGATCGCGGTCGCGGGCCCGATATGCGCGGCCGACATGGCCGTCGACGCCGCGCGCGTCGCGATCGCCCGGTCCGCCGTCGACCCGGCCGACATCGCCCTGTTCGTCCACGCCTACGTGGACGAACAGGGCCCGGAGGGCATCTCCGAGCCGGCCTCCTACGTCCAGGGCATGGCCCACGACGGCCGGGCTCGGGCCTTCGGGCTGCGGCAGGGCTGCAACGGCGCGCTCGCGGCGCTGGAGGTCGGCGCGATGTACGTGTCCGCCGGCGGTGCGGCCGTGCTGACCTCGGCGGACAAGTACGCGCGGGAGTGCGACCGTTACCGCGAAGACCAGGGCGGCGTGCCCGGCGACGGGGCGACCGCCATGGTGCTGGGCCGTGGGGACGGCGTCGCGCGGCTCCTCGCCACCGAGATCGTCGGCGACGGCAGATTCAGCGGGCTGACCGCACTCGACCCCGGTCGGTTCGCAGACCGCCAGGAGTACCGCCAGGCCCAGCGCAAGCGGGTCATGTCGATGATGCGGACGATGACCGAGGCCAGACGTGACTGCGTACGCGCCGCGCTCGCCGACGCCGGGGTCGAAGCCGGCGACATCCGGCACTGGCTCTTGCCGTACTCCGGGCGGTTCCTGGTCGACAGAGATTTCTGCGCCGAGTTCGGGATCGAGGACGAGCGCACGACCTGGGGCCTGGGACGCACGGTCGGCCATTTCATCAGCGGGGGTGACTCGTTCGTCGGGCTCACCCACCTGCTGGAGACGGGGGCCGTGGAGGCGGGGGACCGGGTCGTCATGCTGGGTGACTCCACCGGGTTCTCCTTCGGCTGCGCTGTGCTGGAGATCCTGACCAAGCCCTCATGGCAGGTCGGTGACTAAAGGCCAGGTAGTCGCCACCTGCGGCATCACACAGCGCGAAGCACCCCCTTGCCCGCGACGCGGGCAAGGGGGTGCTTCGCGCTGTGTCACCCCATCCGGGTCGGCTCGTGCGCCCCGAGATGTTTCGTGACCACCGTGCTCACACCGGCCCAGTGGTCGTCGAGGTAGAAGTGCTTACCGGGAAAGACGTGCAGGTCGAACCGGTCGGCGGTGTGGTTCGCCCATGCGGCCGCGTCATCGACCGAGACAACGGGGTCGTTGTCACCGGTCAGCGACACCACCGGGCACGCCAGCGCGGCGTCGTCGCGCCGGCAGGACTCCAGGATCCGGTAGTCCGCGCGCAGCGCGGACAGCACCAGCACGCGCATGTCCGGGTGGTCCAGCAGCCGCTCGTCGGTGCCGCCCAGCGTGGCGAGGTCCGCGATCAGTTCCTCGTCGGTCGGTGGGTGTGTGTGCCGGGTGAGCGACCGACCAGGTGGCTGCGCTCCCGACGCGAACAGCGCCAGCGGTAGGACTCCTTCAGCCTCCAGACGCTTGGCCACCTGGAACGCCAGCAGCGCGCCCATGCTGTGCCCGAACAGCGCCATTGGCCTGTCCACTTCGCGACGCACCGCGGCGAACGTGCGCTCGGTCAGCTCCTCGAAGTCGCCGGCGTACGGTTCGTCGACGCGGTCCATCCGGCCGGGATACTGCACGGCCAACACCTCGGCCGTGGGGGACAGCGCCATCGCCATCGGCCGGAAGTAGGTTGCGGATCCGCCGGCATGCGGGAGGCACACCACTTGCACCCCCGCCTCGGGCGCCGCCCGGTACCGGCGGATCCACCCACCCTGTCCCTTGGTCATGGCTCCTCGTTCGTCGTCTCACACGTGGGCGGGCCGCTGCGGTACCGGGCCGGTGATCTTGCCGTCGGAACTGCGCCGGACCGCGCGGATGCCGGGCACCAGCGGGGTGAGGCTGCACGGGATGACGATCATCACGGCGGCGATCAGCAGGGTCTGGGCCTGACCGGTCTGGTTGGCCAGTGGGCCCACCAGGGCGAGGCCGAGCGGCGCGGCGATCGTGGAGATCAGCCAGTCGTAGGACTCGACCCGCGACATCACCTCCGCGGGAATCAACTGCTGCATCGAGGCCTGCCACAGGGCGTCGAGGAACAAAGTGGCCGCGCCGCTGAGGAACGCCGAGCCCACCACGGCCCACAGCGGCAGCGGCACCGCGAATGCCAGCAGCGGCAGCGCGGTCAGGGCCAGCGCGAGGTTGCCGACGATCAGTGGCCTGCTCGGCTCCAGCTTCAGTGCGACGAACCCGCCCGTGAGGGCGCCGGCCGCGAAGCCCGAGACGATGATGCCCCAGGCGGACGGCCCGCCCAGCGACGCGTCCGCGATCGCGGGGCCGAGCACGTAATACGCCGCGACCGCCAGGTTCTGCAGCATGTGCACGATCATGTTGAGCCACAGCCACCGTCGTACGGACAACTCGCGCCAGCCGGTGCCCAGGTCACGCCAGAACGTCTCGGGCGCGGGGGTGGTGCGAGGGGCGAGCCGCAGCATCGCCAGCGACGCAGCGCTCACGACGAACGTGACAGCATCCAGGGCCAGCACCAGTCCCGGGCCCCACAACGCGATCACCACGCCGGCCAGCGCCGGGCTCAGTACCGTGGAGGCGCTGATGCAAAAGGACATCAGTGCGTTGCCGCGCTGGAGTTGTTCCGGCGGCATGATTTCTGCCATCAGGCCTCTGGACGCCGGACCGAAGAACGCCTGGGCGCCGCCGAAGACTGCCGCGCCGGCGGCCAGATGCCACACCTGGGCAGCATCGGACAGCAGGAGAACGGCCAGCCCCAGCTGTGTGGCTGCGCGGATCAGATCGGACGTCAGCATCAGGAACTGGCGGCGCAGCCGGTCCGCCCACACCCCGCCGGCCAGTGTGAACAGGACCTGCGTCAGGACCTGCGCGGTCATCACGAGCCCGATGTCGGTGACCGAGCCGTCCACCGCCAGCACGGCGAAGATCAGCGCCACCTTGGTCATCCCGCCGCCGGCGGCCGACACGGCCTGCCCGGTCCACAGGATGCGGAACTCCCGGATGGAGAGCGGCGCCAGCGCTTCGGCCAGGACGCGCCGCTTGCCGTTGCCCTTTTCTTGCGTCATCAGCGTGCTCTCCGTTGTGTCGGGGCGTGCGATGGGACGCGAACGTGGTCGATGTTCTGCGACGTCACAAGCGGATTCCTGTCTCGGGTCACTGACGACTGATGGTCGGAGCGTTCATGATCCTGCTCATCCGGCCCGTTCAACCACCTCACGCACGGACGCCTCGAGGATGGCGAGCCCCTCGGCCAGTTCCGCGTCGCAGGCCGTCAACGGCGGCAGCAGCTTGACGACTTCGTCCCGCGGACCGGCGGTCTCCACCAGCAGACCCCGCGCGAAGGCCTCGTCGGCCACCGCGTCCGCCAGGCCCGCGCCGACCACCAGACCATGGATGAGGCCGCGGCCGCGGGTGGACAGGCCCGCGTCGGGGTGGGCGTTGACGATGTCCTGCAGGGCGTTTCCTATCCATTCGCCCCTGGCGCGCGTCGACTTCTCCAGTGCGTCGTCCTGCCAGTAGGTGCGCAGTGCTGCCGTCGCGGTGACGAACGCCGGGTTCACGCCGCGGAACGTGCCGCTGTGGGCGCCCGGCTGCCACACGTCCAGCTCCGGCCGGACCAGGGTGAGCGCGAGCGGCAGCCCGTATCCGCCGATCGACTTCGACAGGCAGATCAGGTCCGGCACGATGCCCGCGTCCTCGAAGCTGAAGAACGGGCCGGTCCGTCCGCAGCCGGCCTGGATGTCGTCGACGATCAGCAGGATCTCGTGCTCCCGGCACAGGTCCGCGAGCTCCCGCAGCCACTCGGTGCTCGCCACGTTCACCCCGCCCTCGGCCTGGACGGTCTCCACGATCACCGCGGCCGGCCGGTCCAGCCCGCTGCCCGGGTTGGCCAGGAGCCGCGCCAGGTGTTCCGGGCGGGGGACCCCGTCCTGGCCGTCGAACGGCACGGGGGTCGCGCCGGTCAGCGGCATACCGGCGGAGCGGCGGTGCGAGGGATTGCCCGTGACCGCGAGCGCGCCGAGCGTCGCTCCGTGGAAGGAGTTGGTGAAGTGCACGACCTCGCTGCGGCCGGTGACCGTGCGGGCCAGCTTCAGGGCCGCCTCGACGGCGTTGGCGCCGCCCGGGCCCGGAAAGATCACCTTATGGTCCATGCCCCGCGGCTGCAGTACGACCTCGACGAGGGCCTCGAGCAGGCTGTGCCGTGCGGTGGTGAACATGTCGAGCGCGTGAGTGACGCCGTCGTTGCCGATGTAGTCCAGCAGCGCTCGCTTGAGCACGGGATTGTTGTGCCCGTAGTTCAGCGAGCCGGCCCCGGCGAAGAAGTCGAGCCAGCGTCGGCCTTCCTCGGTGTACAGGTAGCTGCCGCTGGAGCGGGAGAAGACGACCGGCCAGCGCCTGCTGTAGGACCGCACGTTCGACTCGTACTGGCTGAAGATGCTCATGAAAGCCCCTTCCTTGGGAGAGGAGTAGCGCGACCGGAGTCCGGCCTTGGCTAGGAGATGTAGGAGTAGTACGAGCGAAGTCCCGGCATCAGCAGGCCACGTGGCACACCGGCGACGACCCCGAGCGCGAACAGCAGGTTGTAGCGCAGGTTCTTCAGCGGCATGCCTTCGCGCACTGCGGCGACGCCGCGTAGTGCGCTGGCGCGGTCGTGCCAGTCGATGTTGAACGAGATCGACGCGCCGGGCGAGGTGACCTTGTGGAGCGTCCCCGGTGGCATGTAGAAGACGTCGCCCGCCTCGACATCGCACGTCAGCACCGTCGCGTCACGGAAGAGCGGGTACCGGTCGAGGTCCGGTGCCTCCGGGTCGACCGCGGCCCATCGCCAGTTGTACGTGTGGCACTTGTCGCGCTCGGCGTCGGCCACCATGACGAACCGCTTGGACCCCTGTATCTGGAAGAACAGGTTGTGGGTGAGCAGTGTGTCGAAGTGCAGCGGGGTCACCGCGCGCGCGGGGCCGACGAAGAACTGCGTGAACGCCCACCACTGATCGCGGAAGAACGGTGGGAAGTAGTCGCAGGGGAACGGCTCCAGGTCGCGGCGCAGCGCGGGCACCATCGACAGCAGTGGCACATCGTGCAGGTAGCCGGGCGGATCGCCGGCATCGTCCCCCCTGGTGACCGCGGCGTCCCACGCCGCGAGTTCGCGCGCGTAGTCGGCGAGGCGGACGAGCGCGGTGCGACCCGCGGAGACAGTACCGACCTTGACACGTACCTGCTGGTCGGGTGCCACCTTGCCGAGGTGGGCGGCCGACCAGGTGGACACTGCGGGCATGTGTGCGGCCGCGCCGCGCATCACCACTGGTCTGCGCCCCATGTACGTGGCGCGGAACTCCTCGGGGCTCAGCTCGGTCCGTACGTCCACAGAGACCGGTTGGGCCGTCGTTGTCACGGACATCTCCTATCGTCTTCCGCATCGGTGGGCACCCGCAGGAGGGGCTGCTGTCCAAGTGGAGCCCGGCACCGGTCGAACAGTGGGCGGTGGCCGGTCCGAGAACAGCTCATGTTCAGGCGGTGCCGGGCTTCACTTGGACGGTTTCCGCCCGACTCGTAATCTTTCGGATCGTGGGGGCGAAGAGTCCGGCACCTGCGATCGCTCTGGCCTTTTCCCTTTCGGCCTGCGCAGCGCGCCTGCAGGGATTCGAGGATTCCCAGATCCCGCCATACGGTCAAGGCTGGTTGCGTTCAGCCGCAGTTGGCCACCTTGTCTCGCGCGACCCCAATAATGGCCGTTGCCGCGTTGTTCATTTTGGTGTTCGGCCGGGCCGTCAGGGATTCCTTGACACTCTGAATCGACCTGACCTAGCTTGAGCCCCGCCGAACTGCGGAGATGCATTTCAGTGCATCCCGCCTCTCTCCAATCGGGAACGACTGTATGGGGAAACTGATCTGATGTTCGACGACGAGAATGCCGAATACCTCGTGGTGATAAACGGCGAGGAACAGTACTCGATTTGGCCGGCGGCCCACGATCTGCCGGGCGGCTGGACTGCGGTGGGCGCCCCTCGCCCGCGCAAGGAATGCCTCGACCACATCGAAAGCGCATGGACCGACATGCGCCCGAAGAGCGTGCGCGAAGCCCTCGAAAATGCCGGATCTCTCATCGCACAGGGAAGTCGAATGGTTCTCTCACAGCTGGTGGACGCTGACGAACTGAAGGCCATGTCTCCGGAGGAGCTGCGCAACATGCTTGCCAGCCTCGACGACGACGTGATCTACGGCGAGGACGGAAACGTCATCGAGCCCAATCCGGGCCCTGAAGTGGCCTAGTCCTCTCCGGGTGAATCCTTCGCGCATGCCGCGAACGGATATTCCGCGTTCGTTTCCCGCGCGCCGTTGGCTTGCTGCTCTCTGAGAAAAGTGAAATGACGTCTGCTGCCCTGAGTTCCGTTTCTGCTGTGGTCGACTATGTTTTCGAGCGATATCCGCAGGTGGGCAGGCGGGCGGGCTGTCACGAATTCGATGCCCGGCTGCCTGAGGTCTCGGCCGACGCTCCGTCCGATGTGGACGGTCTGCTGACTGCGGTCCGCGCGCGGCTCGAGGCCCTGCCCGAGGACGCGGACCCCGAGGTGCGAGCGGACCTTGGCACGGCGATGCGGGTACTCACCGACGAGCGGTTCCGCATCGCCGAGCGCGGCCGGCCGCACCGCGGGCCCGACCTGTGGCTCGCCGAGACCGACGTGCACGTCTACCTGCGGAGCGAATACGCGCCGCTCGACGAGCGCGTCGCGGCGTTGTCGCGGCACCTCGTGCAGTTGCCGGACTTCCTCGCTGCCGCGGCGAAGACGTTCGGCCGCACGCTGCCGGCGGGCGAGCGCATCAGTGGCATCGAGAATGCCAGGGCTCGCGCGGCATCCGTTCCCAACGTCGTCGCGCAGCTCGTCGCGGTGCGGCCGGACGTTGCCGACAGCTCTCTCCTGGAGCTGGCCGACGCGGCAAGCGCTGCGTTCGCAGGCTTTGCGGACGCGGTCGCGGCCACCCAGCCGGCACGTGCGACCTTCGGTCCCGACCTGCTCGCCGCCTACCTCGAGGCGGCCGAGGGGATCGACACACCGGTGGACGAACTGCTCGCGCAGACCGAAGCCGAGGTGCGGCACCTGGTGGCCCGCCTCGACGCGCTCGCCGCGCACCTGGGTGTGCGCAACCGGCAGGAGGCGTACGAACTGCTGAGCGCCCAGCTGCCGGCCGGATCGGTGGTCACCGTCTTGTCGGGGATCATTGAGCGGCTGCGGGAGTTCTGGGCCGAGCAGGACGTCGTCACCCTCACCAGCCGGTACGGTCTCGACATCCGGCCCGCCCGCGACGCGTCGACCTCGGCGGCTGTTGTCTTCGACCACGCCGGAGCGCTGGAGAAGGTGCCGCAGCCGCACGTGCTGCACGTCCCCGAGCCGGACGACCCCGCCGCACTCCGCGATTACCTCAACGAGCCGATGCTCGAGATGATCGCCGTGCACGAGGCCGTCCCCGGCCACTACCTGCACCACGAGGCCACACCCGAGCACGCCGGCGTGATCCGCAGGTGCATGCCGTGGTTCCCCGGGACCAGCGAAGGATGGGCCCACTACACCGAGGAACTGGCGATCGAGCGCGGCCTCGCCGAGGGGCGTCCGCTCGTCGAGGTTGCCGCCCTGCGCTATGCGCTGGAGGCCGCCACGCGCCTGCTGGTGTTCCTCTCCGTCCACTCCGGACGGAGAAAGTTCGGCGCTGCCGCCGCCGAGGCCGCCACGCTGTGCGCGTGGTCGCCCGAACGCGCCGGCCGCGAGGTGCTGGCCGTGGCCGCCAACCCGGCCGGTGCCATGTACACGCTCGGCAAATTGCACATCCGACGGTGGCGCGAGCTGGCCGGTGTCCGCGATTCGGCCGCCGACCTGAAGTCCTTCCACGACCGGCTGCTGCGCTGCGGCAGCGCGCCGCTGTCAACCGTATGGCGCTACTACCTCGACGGCCGGCACGTTCCGACCGCATCCACAACGACGTTAAGGAGAAACCGTGACTGAGGTGTTGACCGAAGTGACGCCCGCCGAGGCAATTCCCGCGGACTACTGGGTCACCGTCCCCGGCGGCCCCTTCACCATGGGCTCCGGCGAGCTGCGCGAGGACGGCAAGCCTCGGGCTGCCGCGCCCGAGCACCAGGTCGACGTGGCCGAGTTCCGTATGGCCAAGTACCCGGTCACCGTCGCGGAGTTCCGGCGCTTCGTTGAGGCGACCGGCCATGTGACCAGCGCGGAGAAGAAGGGCAAGAGCTGGGTGTGGATCGGCGACCCCGCCGTCGTCGTCCCCGACCAGGACTACCTGTGGAAGGAGATCGACGGAGCGACCTGGCGCACCCCGCACGGTGCGGACTCGACCCTGGAGGGCAAGGACGACCACCCGGTCACCCACGTCAGCTCCTTCGACGTCCTCGCCTACTGCGAGTGGTCCGGTACCCGGCTGCCCACCGAGGCTGAGTGGGAGAAGGCGACGCGAGGCACCGACGGCCGCGCCTACGCGTGGGGCAATGAAGAGCCCACCGCCGAGCACTGCAACCACACCATGAACGTCGCCGACACCACCCCCGTCGACGCCTACCCGAAGAACGTCGGCCCGTACGGCCACCAGGAACTCACGGGCAACGTCTGGGAGATCACCTCCAGCGCCTTCCACCACTACCCGTACGACGAGACCAAGCCGGGTCGTGTCATCAAGACGAAGGCGGGCTCGGTCGAGCTCGGCGTGATTCGTGGCGGCTCGTTCTACAACAACTGTGACCCCCGTGGCTGCCTGGCATGGGTGCGGATCTACAACCTGCCTGACTACAGCTGCTACGACATGGGCTTCCGTGTTTGCGCACGTTGACCAAGCACAGACCGACTGGGAGCTGCTCGACCGGGTCAGTGCGCTCCTGGGCGACCTGCCCAAGACCCCGGTCGTGCGGCTGCCTCACCCAGGCATCCGGCTCTACGCCAAGATGGAGTTGGAGAACCGGACGGGAAGCGCGAAGGACCGAGCCGCGATCTGGATCCTGCGTGAGGCGGTGCGGCGCGGCGAGATTACCCAGAGCACCACGGTGGTCGAGTCGTCCTCCGGGAACTTCGCCCTCGCCCTCGCATCGTTTCTGAACGAGCTGGACGTGCCGTTCGTGCCGGTGCTGGACCCGAACGTGAACGCGGCCACCGAGCGAACGCTGCGGCGGCTGTGCGCGCGGGTGGAGAAGGTCACCGAGCCGGACAGCACCGGCGGCTACCTGCTGAGCCGGCTCGCGCGGGTCGCCGAGCTGCGCGCGGAGCTGCCGGACGTGTACTGGCCGGACCAGTACGCCAATCCGGACGGCGCGCGCGGCCACTACGAGCTGACCGCGCGGGAACTGCTCGACGACGTCGGCCCCCTCGACTATCTCTTCGTGGGGGTCGGCACCGGCGCGACGATCAACGGGCTCTCCCGCCGGCTCGGCGAGGAACATCCGCAGGCTGCCGTGGTCGCCGTCGACGTCGAGGGTTCGGCGATCTTCGGCGCCCCGCCGGCCCGTCGGCGCATCCCAGGCATTGGCTCCAGCATCCGTCCGCCACTCATCGACGACGCCTGGATCCGAAAAGTGGTCGTGCTGTCCGAGTGGGACGAGGTAGCCGGCTGCCGGGCCCTACTGCGGGACCACGGGATCTACGCAGGCGGTTCCACCGGCTGCGTCTACGCCGCGATCACCCGTCACTTCGACGGACACACGGGCCCCGAGCCGGTGGTGGCGTTCCTGTGCGCCGACAGCGGCACACCGTACGCCGACACGGTCTACGCGGACGACTGGGTCGCCAAACACCTCACACCGGTAGCAACAGAGGGAGCATGAGCGTGACGACGAGCGTGTGGACGCCACCACCCGCCGACGAGGCCGCGCTGACCGACTGGCTGCGTGCCCGCGACCCGGTCACCCAGGCCCCGGGTGCCGGAGGCTGGCACGTCTTTGGCTACCCGGAGGTCAAGGAGGTGCTCGCCCACCACGGCGCCTTCTCCAACGCCGTGGTGCGGCCGGTGCCCGACGACTCGCCCATGCGCCTGTACCGCACGGGCAACCTCACCTGGATGGACCCGCCCCGGCACCGGAATCTGCGGGGCCTGGTGAGCCAAGCCTTCACCCCCCGCTGGGTCGCCGGGCTCGAACCGATGATCCGCGAGACCGTCCGGACCTTCCTCGCGGACCTGCGGGGCCGGGCCGAGGTGGCCTACGTACGGGAGTTCGCCTCACCGGTCGTGGCCACGGTCATCGCCCGGATGCTCGGCATTCCCGACAAGGGCCAGCAGCTGTTCCAGGAGTGGTCCAGAAACCTCCTGGTGCTGGCCGACCCGAGCGCCCAGGGCAACGGCTTGCAGAAGGTCCTCACGTTGACCCAGGTCGCCGAGGCGTATCTGCACCGGTTCATCGCCAGGCGGCGCGCCGCTCCCACCGACGACCTGACCAGCAAGCTCATCGCGGCCGAGATCGACGGCGAGCGTCTCGGCGACGACGAGATAGCCGGCCTGGTAGCGCTGCTGATGTCCACCGGGCAGGCCGCGACCATCACCCTCGTGAACGCGATGATCGTCCTCGGGCGGCACCCGCAGGCCGTCGCCAAGCTGCGGGCCCGGCCCGAACTCCTCGACTCGGCCATCGACGAGGTCATGCGGTACCGCTCGGAGACCACCCGGGTGGAACGCAAGACCGTCCGGGACGTCGTGATCGGCGGACACGAGATCCCCGCCGGGCAGTCGGTGTCGGTGTGGATCGCGGCCGCCAATCGCGACCCGCGGGTCTTCGAGGAAGCGCAGGTGTTCGACATCGAGCGCTCGCACAACCCGCACATCGCCTTCGGCCACGGCATCCACTACTGCCTGGGCGCGCCGCTGGCTCGCCTGGAGATCCGTATCGCCTTGCGTGAACTGCTGGACTCCACCCTGGACTTCGCGATCGACCCGGCCGGTACCCGCCTGCTCGACCCGCGGCTCATGTTCGGCGCGAGTGAGGCGACCGTCCGGTTCACATGGAAGGAAGAGCAATGACGGGGTTCGTCCCGGGCGGGCTGATCGCACGGCTCGCCGCCCACGCGCAGGACTCGACGCAAAAGCCGGCGCTGTCGATCGCGTCGCTCGGCGGCGGCCCACGAGTCGATCTGACCTACGGGCAGCTGTGGGGCCGGTCGATGGCCGTGGCCCGCGCCCTTGTCGAGAGGGGGATACGGCCCGGCGCGCGCGTGCTGCTGCTGTTCCCGACCGCGCCGGAATTCGCCCCCGCCTTCCTCGGCTGCCTCGCCGCGGGCGCGATCGCCGTGCCCGTGCCGCTGCCGATCGACGAAGGCGCCCGGCGGCGGGTGCTGAACGTGGCCCGGGACTGCGACGTGTCACTCGTCGTGTCCCTGTCGTTCGTACGGGATCTGGCCGCCGCCGACGCGGACTTGGACCTGCGCGCGTTCGCCGCGGCCCACGACTGGCTGCTCGCCGACCTGATCGAGCCCGTCACCGCTGACGACGGCACGGATCTGCCGCTCGCGGCCGCCGACGACGTCGCCTTCCTCCAGTACACCTCCGGCTCCACCAGCACGCCCCGCGGCGTTGTCGTCACCCATGGTGCGCTGATGCACAACGAGGCAGCCATCCAGCGGTCGTTCGGCGTCACGCCGGACTCCACGATCGTCAGCTGGCTTCCCCTCCACCACGACATGGGCCTCATCGGCGCGATGCTGCAGCCCCTGTACACGGGCGCCAAGGGCGTCATCCTCGACCCGCTGTCATTCATCCGGCGCCCGGCGAGCTGGCTGGAGACCATCAGCGCGGAGGGCGCCGACATCAGCGGCGGCCCCAACTTCGCCTACGACCTGTGTGTGCGCAAGGTGACCGAGGAGGAGAAGGCCGGCCTCGACCTGTCCGGCTGGCGCGTCGCGTTCAACGGCGCGGCCCAGGTCTACCCCCGCACCCTGCGGGCCTTCACCGAGGCCTTCCGCGACACCGGATTCCACTCCCAGGCGCATCTGCCCTGCTACGGCCTCGCCGAGGCGACCCTGCTCGTCACGACCGTCGCACCCACCATCTCCCGGACCTTCGACGACGGCCGGGAGCTGACCGCCTACCGGCTGCCCGACCACGCCGACGTGCAGGTCCTCGACCGTGACGGCGACAGCGAACTCGACGCCGGGCAGGTCGGCGAGATCGCTGTCGCGGGCGACAGCAACGGCGCCGGCTACTGGGGCGGGCAGAGCTTCGGGGCCTTCCTGCGCACCGGCGACCTCGGCTTCCGCGATGGCGACGAGCTGTTCGTGGTGGGGCGTGCCAAGGACCTCATCGTCCAGCGTGGCCGCAACGTCTATCCCGAGGACCTGGAGGCCGACGCCGGCACCTGCCACCCGGAGGTCCGGCCCGGCCGCTGCGCCGTCTTCGGCGTCGAGCACGACGGCGACGAAGCGGTCGTGGTGTGCCAGGAGGTGGGCGCGCACACTTTGCCCGAGCGGTACTCCGAGATCGCCGCGCGGGTGCGGGCCACGCTGTCGCGCGTCCACGGTGTCACCGCCCGCACCGTCCTGGTCGTGCCGCCCGGCACCATCACCAAGACCTCCAGCGGCAAGGTCCAGCGCTACGCGGCCCGTGGCCGCTACCTCGACGGCGACCTGCCCGTCCTGCTCGACGACACCCTCAGCGGGCACACGTCCTCGCTCACGGACCTGCTGACCGGCCACTCCCTGACCGACGCGCTGCGCCTTCACATCGGGGCCCTGCTCGGCCTGCCCCAGCCGCCGCCGGCCGATGCCTGCCTCGCCGACCTCGGCGCCGACTCACTGACCGCAGTGCGGCTGCGCCACAACCTGGAGGAGGCGCTCGGGGTCGAGCTGGCGCCCACCGCGGCTCTGCGTGCGGAATCGATCGCCGAGCTCGCGGCCGCGGCGACCACGGCCGCCGCGACCGCGCCGGCCGCTCCCATCGCCCCAGCCGGCGGCTACGTGCTCAACCCCGCCCAGCGTGCCCTGTGGTTCCTGCACCGGGCCGCGCCGGACAGCGGCGACTACAACGTGACCCGCGCGTTCCGTGTCACCGGGACCGTCGACCCCGACGCCCTTTGCACCGCACTGGCTGCCGTTGCCGCCCGCCACCCGAGCCTGCGCGTGGCGATCACCACGCGCGACGGCGCCCCGCACGCCGAGGTGCGCGACACCACCGCCCCCGGCATCGAGGTCACCGACGGGCGCGACTGGCCCGCCGAGCGGGTGGCCGCCTGGTACCGCGACCTGGCGACCCGCCCGTTCGACCTCGGCTCCGGCACCCCGCTGCGGGCCGCCCTGCTGCGCCGCGAGAGCGACTGGCTGTTCGCGCTGTCCCTGCACCACATCGTGTGCGACGTGTCGTCCGTCGCGATCGTCATGGCCGACCTGGCCGCCGAACTGCGCGGCGAGCAGGCCACGCCCCGCCCGGTGCCGGCCCCGGCCGCACCCCGCGACCGCAGCGACTTCTGGCAGGCGGAACTCGACGGCGAACTGCCCACCCTCACCCTCCCCGACCTCGGCCGGCCCGAGGCCGCAGCGCCCCGCGAGTCCCTGACCTTCCAGGTGCCCGGCGCTCCGCTGGCCGAGTACGCCCGCGAGCACGGTCTGACCCTGCACAACCTGCTGCTCGCCGCCTACCAGGTGCTGCTGCACCGCCTGTCGGGCCAGTCCGATCTGATCGTCGGCGTGCCCACCGCGGGCCGTACCCAACGATCCCTGGCCGAGTGGGTCGGCTACCTCGTCAACGTGGTGCCGGTGCGCTCCGCCTACCGCCCCGACATGCCGTTCGCCGACTTCGCCGCTGCCACCCACCGCCACGTCCTCGACGTGCTGGACCACGCGGACATGTCGCTGTCCGACATCGTGCGGCTGGTCAACCCCGACCGCGACACCGCGACGGCCACGATCTTCCAGGCCATGTTCACCTGCTACACGGCGTCCCTGCCCGGCGCGGCCGGCATCGTGACCGGGGACGAGCACGCCGAGCTGCCCGCGGGTGCCCTCACCCTGCACGGTCACTCGGTCCCCGACCACACCACGCAGTCCGACCTCGGCCTGAACGTGGCGATCCGCGACGACGTGCTGGACTTCCAGCTCCAGTACGACTGCGCCACCGTCTCCCGCGACCAGGCCGAGCTGGTGGCCCAGACCCTGCCGGTGCTGCTCGCCGGGATCGGTGCCGGGGCGAGGGGCCCGCTGCCGCTGCTGGCCAAGGACGAGGCCGCCGCGCTGGTCGCCCGGGGGATCGGCCCCGACGTGCCGCGCCCGGGGAACTACCTCGACTCCTTCGAACGCTGGGTCGACCGTGCCCCCCACAGCATCGCGGTCGACGACGGCCAGGTCCGGCTGACCTACGCCGAGCTGGACGCCCGCGCCAACCACGTGGCCAAGCGACTGCGGGCGGCCGGCGTGGCCACGGACCGCACCGTCGTGATGAGCGCAGACCGGTCCGTCGACTACCTGGTGGCGCTGGTGGGCCTGCACAAGGCCGACGGCGCCTACGTGCCCATCAGCCCCCGCGAGGCGCCCCGGCGCGCCGAGGCGATGGTCGACGCGGTCGAGCCGGCCGCGATCATCGCCGGCCTCTCGGGCCGCCACCTGTTCGGCGACCGTGAGGTGTTCGACCTCGCCGAGCTGGTCTCGGGCGCCACCGACGCCCGGCCGCCGAGGCTCGGCCACGACCACGCCACCTCGACGATCATCCACACCTCCGGCTCCACCGGGGTTCCCAAGGCCGCCGTCTCCACCAACTACGGCGTCATGAACCACATGTGGCAGTTGGCCGAGCACTTCGGGCTCACCGAGCACGACTGCGTGGCCCAGACCGCCCCGGTCTCCTTCGACATCTCCGTGTGGCAGCTGCTGACCCCGCTGATGATCGGCGGCCGGGTGCGGATCGTGCCCGAGCCGCACTCGCAGTCGCCCGCGAGCCTGCTGAAGGCCGTCGTCGACGGCGGCGTGACCATGCTGGAGCTGGTGCCGTCCAACATCATGGCGCTGCTCGACGCCGGCCTCGCCGCAGCCCCGGGCGCACTGCGGGTGATGCTGTCCACGGGCGAGACCCTCACCCACGACGTGCTGCGGCGCTGGGTACGAGAGCTGCCCGGCATCCCCGTGCACAACGCCTACGGTCCGGCGGAGTGCACCGACGACGTCACCGCAGGACTGTGCGCGACCGGCCCCGACGCACCGATGACCACCTCGGTCGGCCGGCCGCTCGCCAACACCACCGTGCACGTCTTCGACGAACACCTGCAGCCGTTGCCACCCGGTGTAGTTGGGCTGCTGCACGTCGGCGGCGGCGCGGTCGGCCGCGGCTACCGGGGCAACCCAAGGCGGACCGCCGAGATGTTCGTGCCGGACCCGTACGCAGCCACCCCCGGCGGGCGGCTCTACCGCACCGGCGATCTCGGCCGCGTCAACGCCGACGGCGACCTGGAGTTTTTGGGGCGTGCCGACACCCAGATCAAGATCCGCGGCCAGCGGATCGAGGTCGGCGAGGTCGAGGCCGCGCTGCGCCGGTGCCCCGGCGTCATCGAGGCCGCGGTGAAGGTCCACCACGGGCCGGCGGGCGCCTCGCTCGTCGGGTACGTGTCCCGTCCCGGTGGGCCACAGGGCCCGGCGGCGGTCCTCGACCTCGACGAGGACGAGCGGTTCCGCGTCGTCCTCGCCGACCTGCTGCCCCGGCACATGATCCCGACGATCATCGCCGAGCTCGGCCGGCTGCCCCGCTCCAAGAACGGCAAGGTCGACTACCGGTCGCTGTCGTTCACGGCGCCGGAAGCCACCCAGGCCACGGCCGAGTTGGACGACCCGCTCGCCGCGACCGTCCGGACCCTGTGGGCGGACCTGCTGGAGCTGGACACGATCGGCTGGGACGACAGCTTCTTCCAGCTCGGCGGCCACTCCCTGCTCGCCCTCGCCATGATCGACCGGGTCAACGCGCTGCTCGACGTGCGCCTGGTGGTCGACGTCGTGTTCGCCACCCCGCGGCTGCGTGACTTCGTCGGCGCCGTGCGCGCGGCCGATCCGGCGACTGCCGGCCGGGTGCTGGACCGGACCCCCGCGGACCCGGCCCGTCCGGTCCCCGCCAGCGCCGCACAGCAGCGCTTTTGGTTCCTGCGCGAGATCGACCCGGATTCCCCGACGTACAACATGCCCGGGGTGCTGCGCCTCCGTGGCGACCTGGACGAGGAGGCACTGCAGGAGGCGCTGCGCGAGACCCTGGCCGCGCACCCCGTGCTGCTGGCCCGGTTCGCTACCGACGGCGGCGAACTCACCTGGACGGCCCGCCCGGTTGAGGAGTTCGAGCTCGCCCGCCTGGACCTGCGCGGCCCGGTGGCCGAACTGGGCGACGCGGTCTTCGACCGGCTGGTCGAGGACGAGGCCGTGGTCGTCACCGACCTCCGCCAAGAGCTGCCGTTTCGCGCGCTGCTCGCGCGGCTTGAGGAACGGGACTGGGGCCTGTTCATCAACATCGACCACATCGTGTGCGACGGCTGGTCCGTCTCGGTGTTCCTGCACGAACTGGCCGACCGCTACAACCGGCGGACGCCCCCGGCGGCCGACTACGGGTTCGCGGACTACTGCAACGACGAACGGGCCTGGCGGGAGCGGCGCGACCGCAGCGAGACGGCGGCCCTGTGGCGGGCCGTGGCGGGCCGCCCGGCGCAGCGGTCCCCGCTGCCGGGCCGGGCCGTGCCGTCCACGCCGGGCGAGGAGGTATCGGCCAAGCACACCGACACCTACGACGTCGGCCTCGCCGCGGCGGTGCGCGACCTCGCCGTCCGTACCGGCACCACTCCCTACATGGTGTTCGCGACCGCGCTGGCCGCGCTCATCCACAGCGGGGCGGCCGAGCGCGAGCAGATCATGCTCGGCACGCTGATCGCCCAGCGCGACCGGCCCGAGTGGCGGCGGGTCGTCGGCCCGCTGCTGAACGTCTCGGTGCTGGCCGTGGACCTGTCCCCGGCCGACTCGCCGGCCGACGCCCTGGCCGCCGTTCGCGCGGGTGCGCTGCGGGCCTACCGGTCCGCGAACGTGCCCTTCCAAGAGCTGGCGCCGCTGCTCACCCCGGCCGCCGGCGGGGACGGATCGCCGTTCGAGGTGATGCTCGTGATGCAGCCGCCCTCCCGGCCCGTCGAACTGACCGGCCTCGAGGTGGAGACGACCGACCTGGACACCGCAGCCGCCCCCTACCCGCTCCTGGTCGACATCGAGGAGCGGGACGGCGGCTACCAGGTGGCCTACCGCTACCAGGCCGGCCGGTTCGACGCGCCGGGCGTGACGGAGCTGGCCCGCCGGATGCATGCCACGGTGCGTGCGCTGGCGGGTGCCAACGCCGCGTCCCTGGCCGAGCTGCTTCCCGCGAGCGACGTGGTGGAGAGGACCTGATCATGCCCGAACCGATCGTGAGCCCCGTGCTGGCACGGTTCTCCGCGCACCGGCGGGAGCACCCCGACGCGCCCGCCGTCGTCACCGACGGCGTCACCCACACCTACGCGGAACTGGACGCGCTGGCCCGGCGGCACGCCGCAGAGCTGCGGGCGGCCGGCGCCGGCCGGGAGACCGTGGTGGCACTGGTCGCCGACCGCGGCCCCGGGTACGTCGCCATGGTGCTCGGTGTGCTGCTCGCCGGAGCGGCCTTCGTCCCGGTGGAGCCGGGCGTGCCGGTGCGGCGCGCCCGCCGGATGTGCGCCGACGCCGATGTGCGGACCCTGCTCGTCGAGCCGGGGCACCAGGAGTTCGCCGCCCAAGTCGTGGCCGGTCTGGACCCGACGCCAAGCGTGCTCGTCGCCGGCCATGAGCCCGGGAATCGGGGACCGGCCCCGCACGCGGTACCGGACCGGCCGCGCGACGGCCTCGCATACGTGATCTTCACGTCCGGGTCCACCGGCACGCCCAAGGGCGCGATGGTCGCCGACGGCGGCATGGACAACCACATGGCGGCCAAGATCGCGGACCTGGGGCTCGGACCCGCCGACGTCATCGGCCTCACCGCGCCGCTGTCCTTCGACATCTCGGTGTGGCAGACCCTCACCGCGCTCACCATCGGTGCCCAGACCGCGGTGGCCTCGCCCCGCAACATCTGCGAGCCTGCCGAACTGGTGGCGTGGGTCCGCCGGCACGGGGTGACCGTGCTGGAAATCGTCCCGTCCTTCCTCACCGTGCTCACCGCGCAGCTCGACGACGACCTACGGGCCGGGCTGTCCTCGCTGCGGTACCTCGTCGCCACCGGGGAGGCGCTGCCCGGAGCGGTCGCCCAGCGCTGGTACGAGCACTGCCCGAACATCCCCATTGTCAACGCCTACGGCCCGACCGAGTGCTCCGACGACGTCACCCACCACAGGGTGAGCGCGGCCGAGAGCGCCGCCCGGCCCTGGCCCTCCATCGGCCGGGAGATCCTCAACACCCGCCTGTACGTGGTGGATGCGCAGGGCCGCGAGGTACCGGCCGGCACCGAGGGCGAACTGCTGGTCGGCGGCGTCGGCGTCGGCCGCGGCTATATCGGCGACCCGGTACGCACCGCGCTCACCTTCGTCCCGGACGCCCTGTCCGGCACGCCCGGCGCCCGGCTCTACCGCACGGCCGACCGGGTGAGCCGCGCCGCAGACGGCACCATCGGCTTCCACGGCCGCCGCGACCGCCAGGTCAAGATCCGCGGCCACCGGGTCGAGTTGGGCGACGTGGAGGCCGAGCTGCTGCGGGTGCCCCAGGTCCGTTCGGCCGCCTGCGTGTTCACCGGCGGCCGGCTGCGGGCGTTCGTCACCCTCGACGAGCCGGCCGACGTGGCCGGCGCCGTGCGCGCCGGCGCCCCGCACTATCTCGTCCCGCACGAGGTGACCGTACTCGACCGGCTGCCGGTCAACACCGCGGGAAAGACCGACCACCGGGCCCTGGAGGGCCTGTGCGCCGAAGGCACGCCCGAGGCCCCTGCCCCGGCCACCGCCGCCCAAGCCGCCGACCTCGACGCAGTCGGCGACCTGGTCACCGAGACCCTCGGCGTGGCCGTGATCGGCCCGGACGACGACTTCTTCACCGCAGGCGGTGACTCGCTGCTGGCGATGACCCTGGTCGCCGCCGCCCGCGCCCGGTTCGGCGCGGAGGGCACGTCCCTGCGGGCGTTCTTGTCCCGCCCGACTCCACGGGGTCTCCTCGCCGCGATCGAGGCCGCGGAACCCGTGGACGCCGCAGGGCAACCGCGCACGCTGGGCGCCTTGTCGTCCGGGCAGGAGCGGCTGTGGTTCTTCGAGCAGCTGCACCGCCGGAAGGCGCCCAATCTGCTGATCCTCTCGCTCGACCTGCACGGCCCCCTCGACAAGGACGCGCTGCGACACGCGCTGGCGGCGGTCGTCGCCCGGCACGAGCCGCTGCGCACCGTCTTCACCCAAGAGCGCGGCGTCCCGAAGGCCGTCGTACGGCCCACGGCCGAGATCGCCCTGCAGACGGGCACCTCGGGCGAGTTCGGGATCTCTGCCCGTACCCCTGAACCGCCGCTCGCCAAGGTCCGGTTGGAGCGGGTCGATGACGACCACCATGTGCTCACCGTCGCCCTGCACCACCTGGTCGCCGACGGCTGGTCCCTGGAGGTACTCAAACGCGACATCGCCGAGCACTACGAGCGGGCACTGGCCGGCGACACCGAGGTGACACTGCCCCGCGCCTCGTTCTCCCACTACGTGGCCGCCGAACGGGAGTGGCTGCTGGGCCCGGACGCCGAGGAGTGCACGCGGTACTGGAGGGAGCAACTGGCCGGCACACCGGGGGCGATCGACCTGCCGCTCGACCGGCCCCGGCCGGCCAGACCGGCCTTCGTGACCGACCACGTGGTCACCCTCCTTACAGCGGAGGAGACCAAGACCCTCGCCGAGACGGCCCGCGCCCGCGGCGCGACCCCGTTCATGGCGGTGCTCGCCGCCTCGTACGTCGTACTGCGGGACGCGACCGCGACCACCGACCTGGTGCTCGGCATCGACTCGGTGAACCGCTCGTGGCCCGGCAGCGAGGAGCTGATCGGCACGTTCGTCAACCAGCTGCCGGTCCGGCTCGAGCCCGGCGCCGCGCCGTCCTTCGGTGACCTGCTCGACCTGGCCCGGCGGCAGGTGCTGGGCGCGCAGGAACACGACCGGCTCCCGTTCCACAAGCTGGTCGCGGCGGTGAACCCGCCGCGCCAGGCGGGCCGGTTCCCGCTGTTCCAGGTCAAGGTCACCCACCAGGGCGCGTGGCGGACCGGAATGCGGCTCGGGGACCTGCGGGTCGTGCCGCGCGAGCTGGCGGACCCCGTGATGGACCTGGACTTGATGATCGACGTCTCCGGTGAGACCGACCGGCTGCGGCTCGAGGTCCTGTTCTGGCCGGAGACGCTCGACAACGCGACCGTCGCGGCGTGGGCGCAGGCGCTGGCCGACGTGCTGCGCGCCGGCGCGGCCGACCCCGACGCGGTACTGACTTTCGGCGAAAGGTGATGAAGGTGTCGACACAGGATCAAGTCGCCGAGGTCTGGCGCGAGTTGCTGGAGCTGGACACGGTGGCCGTCGACCGGGACTTCTTCGAGCTGGGCGGCCACTCGATGCTGGCCGTGCAGGTGCTCTACCGGCTCACCGAGGTGACCGGCGTCGAGCTGGCGCTGGAGGACTTCTTCGAGTTGGGCACGGTCGAGGAGGTCGCCGAAGAGCTGGACCGCCTGCGGGCCGAGGGCCCCGCCGAGCTGGTGTTCGAGGGAGAGCTGTGAGCGCGCTGGAGGTGCTGCGTCGCCTGGACGATCTCGGCGTGGCCCTGACCCTCTCCGACGGACGGCTCCGTTACCGCAGCCAGGGCGAAGAGGTGCCGTCCGAGCTGCTGGCGGAGATGAAGCGGCACCGAACGGACCTCGTCGGCCTGGTCGGCCGGCGCGACGGCCTGACCTGGCCGCCGGCGCCCGGAGGGGACACCGGGCCGCTGACCGCCGCACAGCGCTCGCTGTGGGCCACCTCGTACTTCGCCGAAGACGGCACCTACAACCTGTGCGGGGCACTGCGCCTGCGCGGCCCGCTCGACCGGGACGCGTTCGGCACGGCGCTGCGGGACCTGCACGAGCGGCACCCGTCGCTGCGCACCGTCTTCCCGGTGACCGACGGCGAGCCGCGGCAGCGGATCCTGCCGTCGGTGGAGCCCCCGCTGATGGAGGCCGACGCGGCCGACCTGGACGCGTGCCTGGCCGAGTGCGCGCGCCTCACCGACCTGCCGCTGGCCCTGGACACGGCCCCACCGGTGCTGATGCGCCTGTTCCGGCTCGCGCCCCAGGACCACGTCTTCTTCTTCGTGCTGCACCACGTGATCGCCGACGGCTCGTCGTTCGGCCCGCTCCTGGAGGACCTGGCGCGCTGCTACGGCAGCCGAGTCGCAGGGCAGCAGCCGCCGCCCCTCGGCGACGCCGTGCCCGTGGTCGACTACGCCCGCTGGGAGGCCGACCGGGTCGCTCACGCCGATCTCGCCGCCGCCCGCCGGTACTGGCAGGAGCGGTTCGACGACGCGTCGCTGGGCGCGCTCCCGCTGCCCCCGCCGCTCGACGGCGCCGACGGTGGGCGTGGCCACGCCCACCGCGTGGTCGTGCCCGCCGCCTCCACCGCCGCCGTGCGGCGGATCGCCGAGCAGACTCGCGCGAGCGTCTTCACCGTGGTCTCCACCGCTGTCGCGGTCGCGCTGTCCCGCTACACCGGGCGCCAGGACCCGGTGGTCGGCATGCCGGTCTCCCGCCGCGACCGCACCGGCCTGGAACGGGTCGTCGGCCTGCTGCTCGACATGGTGCCGGTCCGGCTCGACGCCGGCCCCGCCCCCTTCACCGAGCTGGTACGCCGGACCCGTTCGGCGGTCCTCGGCGCTGTCCGCCACGCGCCCGTGCCCGAGGACGTCGCGGCCTCCCGCGCGGCGTTCAACGTCATCGTCACCGACCTCGGGGCCACCCTGCCCGCGCCCGACTTTCCGGGGCTGGCGATCGAGCACGTCGAGGTGGCGCAGGTCGGCGCGAAGTACGACCTGAACTTCCTGGTCCGCGACGAGGGCGACACGCTCGCCCTGTACGTCGAGGCGGACCGCAGGGCGGTGACCGGCGCGGACGTCGAGGCCATCGGCGACACCGTCCTGGCCGTGCTGACGGCGGCCGGCGCCGACCCGGCCGCCCCGGTCACGGCGCTCGCCGCCGGACCGTTCGGGGTGGCTGCCCCCGGCGCAGTCGCCGCGCCCGACCGGGTGCCGCACGCCGACGAGTCGCTGACCGGCCGCTTGACGGCGATGGCCCGCACCCGCGCGGACGCGGTCGCTGTCACCGCGCCCGAGGGCGTCTTGTCCTACGCGGACCTGTGGGCGCGGATCGAGGCGACCGCGGGGGCCCTGCGCGCTCGCGGGATCGGGGCCGGGGACGTCGTGGCCATCTCCCTGCCCCGCGGCCTCGACCTCGTCGTCGCCATCATCGGGGTGATGGCCTCGGGCGGGGCGTGCCTGGTACTGCACGAGTCCTGGCCGACGGCACGCGTGAGCGACATCCTCACCGACTCGGGCGCCCGGCTCACCATCACCGAGGACGACACGGTGCCGGGGGAGCGGGCCGGCCTCGCCGACCTCGTGCACGCCCCGGAGAAGGCACCGCTCGCCCACGTGCCCGCGCACGCCGCCGCCTATGTGATCTACACGTCCGGTTCCACCGGCCGGCCCAAGGGCGTACGGGTCACCCATCACAATGTGTTGAGCCTGCTCGACGCGACCGCCGACGGCTACGGCCTTGGCCCCGACGACGTGTGGACCCTCTTCCACGCCTGCTCGTTCGACGTGTCGATGTATGAGATGTTCGGCTCTCTGGTGCACGGCGGCCGGCTGGTCGTGGTGCCGCGGCTGACCACGTGGGAGCCGGAGGAGTTCGCCGAGCTGTGCGCCCGCGAGCAGGTGACCGTGCTCAGCCAGACCCCGTCCGCGCTGACCGTGATGCTGCCCGCACTCGCCGCACGGCCCGACGCCACCGAGCACATACGGTACGTGCTGTTCGCGGGCGAGGCCCTGGACCGGCGGCTGGTTGAGCGCTGGTACGAGGAGATCGGTCACCAGACCCAGCTCGTCAACATGTACGGGATCACCGAGACGACGGTGCACGCCTCGTGGCGCCGGCTACGGCCCGAGGACACCCGTACCGCGGAGTCCGACATCGGCACGCCGCTGCCCGGTACCGCGCTGCACGTGCTGCACGACGACGGCACCCCGGTCGCCGACCGTTGCGTCGGCGAGATCTACGTGGGCGGCCCGCAGGTCAGCGACGGCTACCTCGGCCGGCCGCGGGAGACCGCACTGCGATTCCTGCCGGACCCCTTCAGCGAGGTGCCGGGCGCCCGCATGTACCGCTCCGGCGACCTCGCCCGGCGCAATGGCACCACCCTGGCCTACCTCGGCCGTCGCGACCAGCAGGTGCAGGTCAACGGCTTCCGCGTGGAGCTCGCCGAGATCGAGGGGGCGCTCTCTGCGCGGCCAGGGGTCGCCGCAGCCGGTGCGGCGGTCACGACGGACAGCAGCGGCGCGCACCTCGTGGCCGTCGTCGTCCCTGAGGCCGATGCCACGCCCGAACCGACGGAGCTGCTGGCGGCGGTGCGTTCGATGCTGCCCCGCTACATGGTGCCGCGCACCGTCGTGCTGGTCGACGACCTGCCGCTGACCAACAACGGAAAGCTCGATCGCGCGGCCGTGGTCGCCGCCGTGGCCCAGGGCGCGGCAGCCGAGACGGCGCCGGCCGGGCGAGGTGCCGTACCGTCCGGCGGGCGCGACGCCCTGCTCCTCGAGGTGTTCCGTGAGGTGCTCGCAGACCCCACCGCGGACATCGGCACCGACTTCTTCGACGCCGGCGGGGACTCCATGCGCGCGATCCGCCTGGTGAGTCTTGCCAAGGACCGGGGCCTGGGCCTGACCGTGCGGGACGTGTACGCCGCGCCAACGGCCGCCGCTCTCGCGCCGCGGGCGACCGAGGCCGGCGCCGACCGGGCCGTCCGCGAGCCGTTCGCGGGGCTGCCGGCGGGCGTCGTCTTCCCGCCGGATGTCGTCGACGCCTACCCGATGACCGCCCTGCAGTCCGGGATGATGTACCACCAGGAGATGGCGCCCGACGCCCGCGTCTACCACATCATGCTCAGCTACCGGGTGCGCGGCGTGCTGGACCCGGTCGCGTTCCGCGCGGCCGCTCAAGCCGTCACCGACGCCCACCCGGTGCTGCGCACCAGCTTCGACCTCGCCAACGAGCTCGGCCCGGTGCAGCGGGTGCACACCGGTGTCGCCGTGCCGGTCACGTTCGAGGATCTGACCGGTCTCGACGCCGAGGCCCAGGAGGAACGTGTCCGACAGGTCGTGGCGAGCGAGATCGCCGAGGACTTCGACCTGTCCCGGCCGGGCCCGTTCCGGCTCGTGACGCTCGCCACCTCCGCGACCGACTACCAGCTGATCTTCACCCACCACCACGCCATCCTCGACGGCTGGTCGGTGAACCTCTTCTTCGAGGACCTGCACGCCCGGTATCGCGAGCTGCTCGACACGGGCACGGCGGCGCCGCAGCCAAGCCCGCGCACCACCTTCGGCGACTATGTGGCGCTGGAGCAGGCGGCGCTCGCCGACGAGGAGCAGCGGAAGTTCTGGGGTGAGCGCACCGCGGGCCCGGCTTGGCTGATCGCACCTCAGCGGTCGGGCGAGCCCGTGATGCGGCAGTTCCACGTGGACCTCACGGGTCGGCTGGATGGCCTGCGGGCC
The DNA here is from genome assembly GCF_014645835.1 of Streptomyces albiflavescens. GTDB lineage: Bacteria > Actinomycetota > Actinomycetes > Streptomycetales > Streptomycetaceae > Streptomyces > Streptomyces albiflavescens. The sequence goes on along the minus strand of NZ_BMMM01000029.1, from coordinate 60,142 downwards.
GTCGCCGGCCGGCTGGGCGTGCCGGTGAAGGCGCTGCTGTGCGCCGCGCACCTGCGGGTGGTGTCCTGGCTGACCGGTTCCGACGACGTGGCCACCAGCATGGTGTTCGCGTGCCGTCCGGAGGACTCCGACGCCGACCGCGTGCTCGGGCTCTTCCTCAACCAGCTGCCCCTGCGAGTGGTGCTGGGGGAGCGGTCGTGGGCGGACCTGGCGGTGCGCGTGCACGAAGAGGAACAGGAGATGATGCGGCACCGCTGGTACCCGAACGCGGCGATCCAAGCCGGGTACGGCGCGGCACCGCTGTTCGACTCCAGCTTCAACTTCACGGACTACCACAACACCCGCCGGATGGTCGGTGCCGGCGGCCTGGAGCTGCTGGACGCGCAGGAGTTGGAGTCCACCCACTACGCCTACAGCTCCGCCTTCACCGTCGACGTGCGCACCCACGAGCTGCGGCTGCTGATGGAGTACGACGCCGCGGCGCTGCCACAGAGCACGATGGCCCTGGCGGCGGAGGTGCACCGCAGGGCACTCGCCGCGATCATCGAGGACGCTGAGCGGTCCTTCCGGGACACCCCCCTGCCCGGCATGGCCGACCTGGCCCGGCTGCTGGCCTCCGACGGGTCCACCGACACGGTCGGCGCGGCCCCGGTGGTGGCCGTCGCGCCCCCCGTGCGACCGGCCGCTCAGGCGCCGGCTCTGGTCCCGGCGCCTGCGGCGGGGCCGGCCGGCGGGATGGTGGAGGAGAGCATCCGCGAGGTCTGGACCGAGGTCCTGGGCACCACGGACATCGACGCGGCAACACCGTTCTTTGATGCGGGCGGCGACTCGCTCACCGCCATGCAGGTGGTCAGCCGACTCCGGGCCCGCCACGGCACCCTGTCGATGCGCACCTTCATGTCACAGCCCACGATCGCGGGTCTGGCGAACGCGCTGGCCGGCGCCGCCGCGCCGGCGCCGACTGCGGCGCCGGCCGCGCTCGGGACGGTGGCCCGCTACCCGCTCTCGCGCGCACAACGCCAGATGTGGGAGATCGCCGGCCGGCTGCCCGGCATCGGGTTGTTCGGCATGGCGGGCGCACTGCGCGCCGACGGCCCGCTCGACATCACCCTTTTGGAACGGACTTTCGCTGAGCTGGCGACCCGGCACGAGGCGCTGCGTACCCGGTTCGAGGCCACCGGCGACGAACCCGTCCAGGTGGTCGAACCGCATGTCGAGGTCGTTGTCGACGTCGAGGACCTCACGGACCACGAGGACCCGGCCCGTCGGTGCGAGAAGCTCATGGCCGCCGCCGCGCGGGAGGCGCTGCCGCTCGACCGGGCGCCGCTCATGCGCGTCGTCGTGTATCGGCTCGCCGCCGACCAGCACGTGATCTTCCTCAATATCCACCACATCGTGTGCGACGGCTGGTCGTTGACGCTGCTGCTGTCGGACGCCGCCCGGATCTACCGCGAGATCGCCGCCGACGGCGCGCCCGCGCCCCGGCCGCTCCCGCGCGGCAGCGGCTGGCTCGTCGAGGACCGGGCCGCATGGCTCACCACCGGCGAGGCGGCGCGGCAGCGGGAGTACTGGCTCCAGCAGCTCACCCCGCCGTGGTCCGCGCTCGCCGACACCCCTGGCAGCCGCTTCGCCGAGCTGGGCACGGCGTCGTTCGCGCAGCGCCTGCGGTCGGCGACGACCAGGGCAACGCTCCCGGCCGACGCCCTGCGCACGGTCCGCGCCGCGGCACGCAAGCGCGGCATGACCGACTTCATGCTCGTGCTCGGCGCGTACGCGGCGACACTGCGGGCGTGGAGCGGCCAGGACGACATCCGCATCGCCACCATGCTCGCCAACCGCGTCGAGCCGGGCTTGGACGAGGTGGTGGGGCTCGTCGCCAACACGGTCGTGTTGCGCATGCGCCTGGGCGACACCGACCCGGTCGCGATCAGCCGGCAGGCCCGCGAGGTCTGCGTCGCCGCAATCGAGAACCAGGAGTTGCCCTTCGAGGACGTGCTCGCCGAGATCGGTGACCGGCACCCGGACGCGGGCCCCGTGTTCGAGGCGATGCTCGTCGCGCAGGAGGAGACCGCCACCGTGACCGCCGACGACGGTCTCGTGTTCGCGCCGTACCGGTCCGAACACGACGTGCTCGGTGCTCAAGTCGTGGCCACCGCCTGCGACTTCGTCCTCGGTGTCGCGCCGACCGGCGGCGAGCTGCTGTTCGAGCTGCGCCACAAGCCCGCGACCACGTCGAAGGAGCTGGCCACCGAGCTGCTCACCGCGATCACGACCGCCGTGCGGACCACCGCCGAAGCTCTCCTGGAGACCTCGTGACGACGTGCCCGGCGCACCGTCCGCGCCTGCGCCGCCTGTGGCAGCTGCCCACGGTTCGGACGGTGGGCGCCGCGGGCGCGGCCACCGTACTGCTCGCGGGTGCCGCGCTCGCGTGGCCGTGGGTGTCGGCGGCCGTGCTCGCCGCGGGCGCGGCCGGGATCGCCGGCTATGTGCATCGCAACTGTGGCCGGGTCGCAGTTGAGCGACGGATGCTGCGGGCCCTCAAGGACTCGGCGCCACGCTGCCCCGGGGACATCGAGGTGCCCACGCTGACCGCACCGGTGCGGGCCGAGTGCGGCGACGACGGCGTCACCCGGATCACCGCGCAGACCTACCACGACGCGGTCCGCGCGCTCGGCTACACGATGGGGCGTGACCGCGGCTTCCAGCTGGACCTCGTGCGCCGCACCGGAAGCGGCCGGGTCGCGGAGGTGTGGGGGCGCACCGCCGTGCCGTTGGACACCGCGTACCGCCACCTGGGGCTGGCCGCGGCGGCCCGCGCCGCGACCGAGCAGCTCGCCGGGCCGGAGCGGGACCTGCTGACCGCGTTCGCTGACGGGGTCAACGCCGCCTTCGCGCAGGAGACCCCGTTCGAGTGCCTGTTCCTGTCCTACCAGCCGCAGCCGTGGCAGGTGGAGGACAGCGTGCTCACCGCGCTTGTGCTGTCCCACTCGCTGTCGTGGAACGAGGAGGCCAAGAGGGCGGAGTCGGTCATGCGCCGCGTGCTGCCCAAACCCATCGCCGACTTCTTCCTGCCCGGCGGAACCACGTCCCTGCCCGCCGACCTGGCGCGTCATCGCGGCGAGGAGCGGTCCCTGGACCTCGTTGCCCTCGACGGCGCCGTGCCCGGCTCCAACTGCTGGATCGCCACGGGGGACGAGCCGTTGCTCGCCTGCGATCTGCATCTGGCGTTCGGCGTGCCCAACGTCCTCTACGAGATCGACCTCGCCTGGCCCGGCACCCGGCTGCGCGGCCTTGCGAGCCCCGGCCTTCCGGTCGCCCTCGCCGGCACCAACGGGCGGATCGTCTGGGGTGTCACCAACCTCACCGCGGATGTGCTCGACCTCATCCCCACCGGTCAGGACTCCCTGCACACCAGGACGGAACAGATCCGCGTCCGTGGCCGCCAACCGGTCACCGTGCAGATCACGACCGACGGCACGATGCCGGTCTCGCAGACCCCGCTGTGCGGCGAGAAGATCGCCGTCCGCTGGACGGGACACGACCCCCGCGCCGCCGACCTGCGATTCCACCGCCTCGCCCACGCCCACGACGTCGACGAAGCCGTCGCGGTCCTCGACGACGCACACGGCGTCGCCCTCAACGTCCTTGTCGCCGACCGGGAGCGGATGGCGCACCTGGCGACGGGTCTGCTGCCCCGCCGTCCGGCCGGCACCCCGCGCACCGAACCCGCCGACGGCCATCTCACCGGACCGGAACGCCCCCGGGCCGTGGACCCCGCCGACGGCATCCTCGTCTCCGCCAATGACGCCGCCCTGCCCGAGGACGAGTTCCGGATCGGCCTCGACCTCGACCCCGGCCACCGCGCCGGCCGCATCCGCGACGTCCTCGGCGCGGCCGAGCGGCACGACGCGGCCGGCATGCACGCGCTGCAGCACGACATCGCCGCTGATCTGTACCTGCACTACCGCGACCTCGCGGTCGCCGCGCTCCGACCGGGCGACCCCATCCGGTCTCTGCTCAAGGAGTGGGACGGCACCGCCGCGACCGACTCCCGCGCCTTCGGTGTCCTCGTGCGGCTGCGCAATGTCCTTGCCCGGCGCGTCCTTGCCCCGTATGTCGCGGTCTGCCGCGAGGACGAACCCGCGTTCCGCTTCCCGTTCCGCGATCTCGACCGGCCCCTGATCGCGATCCTCGACGCCCGGGACTGTGCGCTGCTGCCTGCCGGGACCACCGACGTCGATGGCTTCATCGCCGAGTGCGTGGCGGCGGCGGTGCGTGAACGCCCGCGGAAATGGGGCCACTTGAACCGGGTCGGTCTCAGGCATCCGCTCGCCGCTCTCGTGCCGTGGTCGGACGCCCTGCTCGGCATCCGTCCGCGCTCGCAAGCCGGGATGCTGCACAGCGTCCGTACCGCCGTCCCGGGGTTCGGCGCGGCCGGCCGGATCGTGGCCACGGTGGACGACCTCGTCACCGCCGAGCTGCCCGCAGGCCAGTCCGGGCACCCGCTGAGCCCGCACTATGCGGACCGGCACGCCCGCTGGGCGAGCCTGGCCCCGCTGCGGCCGCGGGCACGCCGGGCGGGCTGCGGCCACGTGCTGCGCCCTCCGGCGGACCGCTGACGTGCCAGGTGACGAAGGAGCGAAGGAGCGAAGGAACGAAGGAGCGAAGGAGAGAGACAGCGGCTCGCGACGAGCGAGCCGCTCGGCTCATCCGACCGCTTGTTCCTGCTCCGCCGGGACGTCGGCCACGTCGCCGAAGTCCCGGCGGATCTCGGCGAGCAGCGCCGGTGGCGCGGAGAGGAATTCGAAGTGGCCGCCCTGCAGCTCAACGGACCGGCAGTCGGCCGAGGTGTCCTGCCAGCCGCCCATGAGCTTCGTCGGGATCTCGGCGTCCTCGGACCAGCCGAGCGCCGTGATGGCGCAGGGAACGCTGATGCGGCCGGGGGCGTACTGCTTGTTCGCCCCGAGGTCGTTGACGAGGACCTCAAGGCCCATCTCGACGAGCGGTCCGCTCGGCTCGCCGCCGAGCCTGGTGATGATGTGTCCCAGCTCGGTGCGCAGCCCGTCCCGGTCCAGCTCGAACAGCCGGCTGTAGGGCCCATCGTGCGGCGCCACCTGCCCCGAGACGAAAACCCTCTCGGGCAACGGGAGCCCGGCCGCGGCGAGTTGCCGGGTCACCTCGATGCCGGGAAGTGCGCCACCGCAGTGCCCGAAGAACGCGAAGGGCCTGTCCAGGTACGGCCGCAGGTAGTCGACGAGCTCCCGCGCCATGTTCTCGTACGTCCCGTAGTGCGGTTCGGCGATCCGATTCTGCCGGGCAGGCGGCTGGATCAGGCAGACATCGATCGCACCGATACGGCGCGGCCACGCCTGGTACATCGAGGCGCCGCACCCCGAGTAGGGGAACAGGAAGAGGCGGGCCGGCGCGTCCGGGTCCGGGCGGCGCAAGAGCCAGCGCGGCGGCTTTTTGGGACGGGGCTGCGGTGAATTCATGCGGGCGACCGTAGAGGAGGCCCTCTGAGCGCTTCAAGGATGCGCAATTCCCTTGTTCCAAAACGAGAAAGGACATAGCCCATGCAAGCCCTGCCCCAACCGATGCGGTACCTCGATCGTGAGACCGTCGCGTCGCTGTGCGCGCGGATCGACCCGCTCGAGGCGGTCACCGAGGCGTTTCTCGCCGTGCGTGCGAACCGGTCCGGAGTGGCGACCGAAGCCGCCCTGCGCTGGATCACACCGGATGGATCCGCGGCCCGCAGCCTCGTCCTTCCCGCCTGGAACGACGGCGCGTACGGCTGCAAGATCATCAACGCCAGTCTGGGGAACGTGGACCGCGGCCTGCCTCGTGCCGCCGGCCTGATCCTGCTGTACGACAGCGAAACAGCCGAACCGGTCTGCCTCATGGAGGGCGCGCAGATCAGCGCCCTGCGCACGGCGGCGGTCTCCGTGGCGGCGCTGCGCGCGGTCCGCCCGCTGCCCACGGTGGACCGGGTGGCCCTGCTGGGGTGCGGTGTCCAGGCACGTACCCACCTGGGGTTGCTGGCGGCCCACGGCGCGGTGAAGTCGGTGATCGTCTACGACTTGTCGCCGTCCCGACGCGAGGCCTTCGCCGACGAGCTGCGCGCCGCGCTGCCGGAGATCGACGTCGAGATCGCCGCCGACCCCGAGTCGGCGGTCCGCTCGGCCCCGGTTACGGTGGCCGCCACGACGACCACGACCGCGTATGTACCGCTGGCCTGGCTGCCGGAGGGTTCCGTCTTCCTCAACGTGTCCCTGGACGATGCTGCCGAGGACGTGCTCCTGGGCGTCGAGCACCTGTTCGTCGACGACTGGCACCTGGTCAGTGAGGACGACACCCGGCTCCTGGGCCGCCTGGCCCAGGCCGGCCGTGCCACCGCGCCGGGCACCGAGATCCCGGGAGCCCGCCAGGTGGACGCGGACCTCGCCATGCTCCTGTCCGGCGCCTACGCGCGCCCGATCGCCTCCACCGACCGGACAGTGATCAACCCGTTCGGCATGGGCGTCCACGACGTGGCCCTCGCGACGCGCGTCCACGCCCTCGCCTGCGACGAGGATGCCGGCGTCTTCCTGCCTCGCTGACCGAATGTGCCTCCGTCCCGGTCGTCGTCGCCGCGTGCCGTGCGAGAAGCCGGGACGGTCAACTCGCCACCGAATGTGCCTCCGTCCCGGTCGTCGTCGCCGCGTGCCGTGCGAGAAGCCGGGACGGTCAACTCGCCGTCGTTGTCTGCCAGTCGGCGTTCAATCGGCGTTGATTGACCGGCCCATCCGGTCGGGCCATGATCTGTTTCCCGGCGGTGCGGTGCACCGCGTTCCCCCGTCCGCTGCGTGGCCCACGGCGTAGTGCCGTGCCCCCGGACAGAGCCAGTGACCGATCGACACACAGTGAGGTGGAGACACGTGGGCGACGACCTGTCTGCCGACTCCCGCGCAGTGCGTGACGTAGCGGATGCCTACGTCACGGGGCTCGCCCGAGTGGACCCGGGCATCGCCACCTACCTGGGTCTGCCGGTGGGGCAGGAGGAGATGCCCGACCTGTCGCCGGAAGGCCGCGACCGGATGGATGGCCTGTCCCGCGCGACCCTCGTGGACCTGGACCGGGCCGAGCAGGCCGCGGTGGGCCCCCTGGCCCCCGCGGAGCGCCGGTGCGGGCGGCTGTTGCGCGAGCGCCTGCAGGCTGACCTGGCCGTCAGCACCGACGACGAGTACCTGCGGGAGATCGTCAACGTCTATGGCCTGCAACAACGGGTCCAGGACATCTTCCAGTTGATGCCCACGAGCACCGCGGATGACTGGGCAGCGGCCGCGCGGCGGATGAGCCGTGTCTCCCAGACGCTGGACGGCTTGCGGGAATCCCTCACCCGAGGACTCGACACGGGCCACTTCGTTGCGGCGCCGAGACAGGTCCGCGTCATCGCCGACCAGCTCGACGCGTGGATCCGCGACGCCGACGGCCGGGGCTGGTACGCCGGCTTCTGCGCGGACGCTGACGTGCCGGCGCCGCTGCGGTCCGAACTGGACAGGTCGGCGGCCCTTGCCACCGCGGCGGCGGCCGGGATGCGGGACTGGTTGCGCGCCGACTACCTCCCCAAGGCTGAGGCCCAGCCCGACGGCGTGGGCGCCGACCGCTATCGCACCTGGGCCCGGTTTTGGACCGGCGCCGAACTCGACCTGCACGAGACCTACGGGTGGGCTTGGGGGGAGTACCGCAGAATCCGGGCCGAGATGCGCGCCGAGGCGGAGTCCGTGCTGCCCGGGGCCACGCCGCGCGAGGCGATGCACCACCTCGACCGGCACGGCGAGGCGGTGGACGGTGCGGAGGCGGTCCGGCTGCGACTGCAGGGCTGGATGGACGAGGCGCTCGACGAGCTCGATGGCACGTATTTCGAGCTGGCGCCGCCGGTGCGGGTGGTGGAATCCGCGATCGCACCGGCGGGCAGTGGTTCGGCGGCGTACTACACCCCGCCGAGTGTGGACTTCTCCCGCCCCGGCCGGACGTGGCTGCCCACCCAGGGACGCACGCGGTTTCCCCTGTGGAGCCTGCGCAGCGTCTGGTACCACGAGGGCGTGCCGGGCCACCATCTGCAACTCGCCCAGTGGAGGCACCTCAGCGACCAGCTGTCTACGTACCAGGCCGGCCTCGGCGGCATCGACGCATGCACCGAGGGCTGGGCCATGTACGCGGAGCGGCTGATGGACGAGCTCGGCCACCTGCGCAGGCCCGGCGAGCGCCTTGGCTTCCTCGACTGGCAGATGCTGCGCGCCGTGCGGGTCCTGGTCGACATCGGCGTGCACCTGGCCCTCGACCTCCCGCACGACGCCCCGGTCGGCGCGGGCCAGGCATGGACCCCCGGGCTCGCGAAGGAGTTCCTGGCTGTCCACAGCGGGCAGTCGGCCGAGTTCGTGGACAGCGAGATAGGCCGTTACCTCGGCCTGCCCGGCCAGGCGGTCTCCTACAAGTTGGGGGAGCGGGCATGGCTGGAGGGACGGGCCGCGGCCGAGGCGGCGCACGCGGGCCGTGGCGAGCGGCTGGACCTGAAGTCCTGGCACACGGCCGCACTGTCGCTTGGCCCGCTCGGTCTTGACGACCTTCAGGACGAACTGGCCCAGCTGCAGGCGGAGGAGAACCCGCCTTTGCGTCCACGGCATCACCGGGACGGAATGGAAACACGCGTGAGCAACGGGCCGACGGAGGCGGAAGGCGGGTCACTGCTGTGAAGGGCGCCAGATTCACGACCCTCGCCATCAGCGGGGCCTACGACCATGCGGAGGCGGCCCATCACCTCGGTTCGCTGAGCGAGCCGGCCCATCTGGCGACCGCGCAGAGCTTCCCGTCGATGGACGCCATGCTCGCGGCCACCGCGGAGGACGGCGACGGCTGGGTGTATGCGCGACGGGGCAACCCGACGGTCCGCCTCCTGGAGCAGACCGTGGCGGCGCTGGAGGGGTACGGGGTGGACGCCGCGGTGAGCGCCACCCTCACCGCGACCGGGATGGGCGCGATCACCCTGGCCACGATGCCGCTCCTGTCCACGGCTGCCGGGCCCAGGCCCAACATCGTGGCCTCACCGCAGTGTTACGGCTCCACCACGATGGTCTTCGACAAGCGGTACGGGCAGGAACGGGACGTCGACGTACGGTGGGTCGGCGACCCGCTGTCGGTCGACGACTGGGCCCGCCGCATCGACGGCGAGACCCGGTTCCTGTACGCGGAGGTCCCCTCGAACCCGACGGTGCAGCTCGTGGACATCCCGGCGCTGTCGGTGCTGGCCCGTCAGGCGCACATCCCGCTCATCGTCGACGCGACGCTCGCGACGCCCGCACTGCTGCGCCCGCTGGCCCTCGGCGCGGACGTGGTGGTGCACTCGCTCACCAAGACGGCCGGCGCCAGCGGCCGGAGCATGGGCGGCGCGGTGATCGCCCGGCACGCCCTGGAGTTGCGCCGGCAGCCTGCGGAGCTGTCGGCCGACTACGCCGGCTATCTGCGCCGTGGTCCCCTGCGGGACATGGGCGCGGTCATGAGCCCCTTCAACGCGTGGACGATCCTCGCGGACGTCCGGGAGGTACGCGGCCGGGTGGACGCCATGTCCCGTACCGCGCACGAAGTGGCCCGGTACCTCGCGGAGCACACCGGTGTCACCGAGGTCTTCTATCCGGGACTGGAGAGCCACCGCTCCCACCACATCGCCCAGCGGGACATGTGGCTGGTCGACAGCGAGCTGGACGGGGGCGAGGCGGAGAACCGGTTCGGTTTCCTTCTCTGCTTCCGCCCGGCCGGCGGTGTCCGTGCCGCGCACGAGGCCATGGACCGCCTCGGGCTCGTCTGGCGGGCGAACAATCTCGGTCAGGTCAAGAGCACAGCGACGATTCCCGGCGCCACCACGCACAAGCAGGCCGCGGACGCCGATCCCGGCCGGGCCCCGGTGCCGCCGGACATGATCAGGCTGAGCGTCGGGATCGAGCACGTGGACGACATCATCGGGGATCTCGACCAGGCGCTGCGGACGCGCTGAGAGTCCCGTGCCACCTCCGACGAAATCCACGGCTTCGGCCGTTGCCAAGCTGAGTCAGCAGGAGGAGACAGTGGAATTGGAAACTGCGTTGACCCGTGCCTACGACACGCGGTTGGTGCTGATATCGCCCCCGCGTACCGGGTCGACCGCCGTGGCCCGGTTGTTGTGGCAGCACCCCTCCGTGACGCACCACTGCCACGAGCCGTTCGAGGCTTGCTACTGGGGTGCGCAGGGACCGGAGTCGGTCGAAGGCATCCTGCGCAACCCCATGGTGGTCGCGTCGGGCGAGCGGGTCGCGCTGGCCGACGTGGAACGGGGCAGCGGCCTGCTGATGAAGGAGATGAGCTTCCAGCTCAGCGAGGCCCAGTTCACGCAGCTCGTCGGGCTCACCACGGCGCCCCCGATCTTCGTGATCTGCGACCCCCGGCTGTCGACCACCTCCCGGCTGCGCATCGTGCGCGAGCTCAACGGGGCGAAGACCTTCCCGCCCTTTGAGAGCGGGTGGCAGTCGCTGCGTGAGCAGGTGGAGCTGTGCCGGGCGCGGGACATCCCGTATGTGCTGGTCGACTCCGACGACATGCGGGCCGATCCGGCCGGTGTCACGGCCGCCCTGATGACGGCGGCCGGACTGCCGCAGGTCGGCGGACTGGAGAACTGGTCCCCTCGTCCGGGCCTGAAACTGGTCTCGCCCGAGGTGGGTGCGCTGATGAGCGACGTCCGCAAGGCAGACGATCCCTTCTACCGCAAGGTGCTGGGCAGCAGCGGGATCCAGCCCAGGGGCGAGGTCGACTGGGAGCGGGAGGAAGCGGCGATCGCCGCCGCCGGCCTCGAGGGCGACGTGGCGAAGTGGCGGCACTGGTACGAGGAGATGCGGGCGGACCCGGCACTGATCGCCGGCCGACACACGGAACGGGAGAACAATGCTCACACGGGATGACATACGCCGAGGTGCCGCATGACCGACCGACCCAACGTCCAAGAGACCGCGCCGGCTTTTGAACCCGTCGATGTGCTCGGCGTCGGGTTCGGACCCGCGAACCTGTCGCTCGCCATCGCGCTGCAGGAGGACCTGCCGGAGGCAGGCGCCTTCTTCCTGGAGGCCGCATCCAACCCGGTGTGGCAGGGGGGACTGCTGCTGGACGGCTCCAACATGCAGAACCACCCCAACCGCGACCTCGTCACCCTGCGCAATCCGCGCAGCCGCTACAGCTTCCTCAACTACCTCTTCGAAGAGGGCAGGCTCATCGAGCACCTGAACCTGCCCCTGGAGTTCCCGCTGCGCAAGGAATACGCGCAGTACATCGACTGGGCCACCCGGCAGTTCCAACCGCAGGTCGCCTTCGGGGCGCGGGCGACAAAGATCGCCGTGGCCGAGGCCGACGGCACCCCTGAGTACGTGGTGACCTGCGCGGACGGCTCGCAGCAGCGGGCCCGCTCGCTGGTGGTGGGCACCGGGCGTACGCCGTTCGTTCCCGGACCGTTCGCCGGCCTCGACACCCCTCGGGTGTGCCATCTGACCCGGTACCTGCACACCGTGCGGGAGCTGACCGACAAGCCCCCGCAGTCGATCGCCGTCATCGGCGGCAGCCAGAGTGCCGTCGAGATCGTCCTCGATCTCGCGCACCGCTTTCCGCAGGCGCGCATCGTCAACTACGTGCGGAAGTTCGGGCTGCGGCTCAAGGACACCAGTCCGTTCAGCGAAGAGGGCTTCTTCCCCGCGTTCACGGACTACTACTACCGCGCGAGCCGGGCGAGTAAGAACGAGCTCGACGCGTACATGCGCCCCACCAACTACTCATCGACCGACGCCGACGTCCTGCACCACCTGTACGCGCTGATATACGAACAGCGCCTGGACGGCGATCAGCGGATATTCGTTCGCGGCAACAGCGAGGTGCGGACCGCGGAACCGGATGACACGGGCGTGCGCCTGGAGGTGGAGGAAGTCCACACCAAGGACGTGTCGACGGACCACGTAGACCTGGTGATTCTCGCGACCGGGTTCCGCGATCTCGGACCGCATCAGGGCCAGGAGGCGTATCCGGCGCTGCTGTCGGGAGTGATCGACCGCTTCCAGTTCGACGACGAGGGCCATCTGGTCGTCGAACCCGACTACCAGCTGCGGCCCTGCACCGACGGCACACCACCGCTGTTCCTCAACGGGCTGTGCGAGTCAAGCCATGGCATCGGCGACGCGGGATCGTTCAGCCTGCTGTCGCTGCGCGCCGCGACGATTCTCGACGGCCTGCGCAAGCAGGGGGTCGTGTGACCACGGTGAGCCGGTTGTGCCCCGGTGGGCAAGGAGCGAGTTCGATGACTCCGGCGCGGCGTAGCGATGCGTACGGGAGACGAACCGGGGTCCTCGATCCCGCCGGCTTTCCCGAGCGGGAGTTCGAAGCGGCGTTTGACAAGGCGGGCATCTGATGACGATTGACAACTGGCGGAACGCGACCATCACCGATCTGTTCGACGAGCAGGTGCGTCTTCGCCCCGAGGCGACCGCGCTGCGCTTCGACGGCGTCGACATGAGCTATGCGGAGCTCGACCGGCGGGCCGATGAACTGGCCCGGCACCTGCGCGCGCTCGGGGTCGGAACGGAGAGCGTGGTCGGCCTGTTCGTCGAGCGCTCCTTCGAGATGATCATCGCGCTCGTCGGCATCCTGAAGGCGGGCGGCGCGTACCTGCCCGTCCACCAGAACGAACCCCCCGAGCGGTTCCGCTACATGCTGGAGCAGGCCCAGGCCCGCGTCCTGCTGACCCACGACCGGCTGAGCGACCGGGTGCCCGAGATCGACGGCACCGTGGTCAATCTCGATCACGCGTGGGAGACGGCCCCCGTCGCGGGGCCGATCGAGCCCGGCACCGGCCCCGACAACCTGGCCTACATCTGCTACACCTCCGGCTCCACCGGCATGCCCAAGGGCGTCGCCGTGCGCCACCGCGGCGTGGTTCGCCTGGTGCAGGACGGCGACTACGCCTCGCTGACCGCGGACGAGACCTTCCTGCAGTTCTGCTCGTTGCGCTTTGACCCCTCCGCCTTCGAGATCTGGGGATCGCTGCTCAACGGGGCCAAGCTGGTCGTCTATCCGCCGGGCACGGTGGCGATGCACGAACTGGCCGCGTTCCTGGAGAAGGAACGGATCACCACGCTGTGGCTGACCACCGGCCTGTTCCACCGCCTGGTCGACGACCATCTCGACAGCATGGCCGGCCTGCGCCAGATGCTCGGCGGCGGTGAGCCGCTGTCCCCCCTGCACATGAACACGCTGCACCGGGCCTACCCCGACCTGCTGATCGTCAACGGCTACGGCCCCACCGAGGACACCTGCTTCACCTCCTGCCACGTCATCAGCGACCTGATCGGCGACAGCGTCCCGATCGGCCGCGCGGTCACCGACACCCGCCTGTACGTCCTGGACGAGCACCTGAAGCCCGTCCCCGAGGGCGAGTGGGGTCTGCTGTACACCAGCGGCAGCGGTGTGGCCCGCGGCTATGTGGGGCGCCCGGCGCTCACCGCCGAGCGGTTCGTGCCCGACCCGTTCGTCCCGGGCGAGCGGATGTACAGCATCGGCGACGTGGTCCGGCTCGACGCCCACGGCGCCCTGGAGTTCCGCGGCCGCATCGACGACCAGGTCAAGGTCGACGGCTACCGGATCGAGCCCGGTGAGATCGCGGCCGCCCTGTCCGGCTTGCCGGATCTGAAGGAGGCCGTCGTGCTGGCCCGCGACGACGTCATGCCCGGGCGCAAGGTCCTGGTGGCGTACGTCGTGCCGAACGGCCCCGCCGAAGGTCTCGTACCGAGGCTGCGCCTGGCCCTGCACCACAGGCTGCCCCGGTACATGCACCCGTCCGTCATCGTCGTCATGGAGGAGTTCCCGCTGACGCTGGGTTCCAAGACGGACCGGCGGGCCCTGCCGGCCCCCACGCACCTGCCGCGGACCGCGGACACGCCCTACGTGGCCCCGCGCACTCCGCTCGAGGAACTGCTGGCGGACCTGCTGGCCGACGCGCTCGCACTCCAGGAGATCGGCATCGACGACGAATTCTTCGAGATCGGCGGCAACTCGCTGATGGCCATGGACCTCCTCGCCCGCATCCGGACCGTGCTCCAGGTGGATCTGCCAGCGGCCGAATTCTTCGAGGCCGCCACCGTCGCCGGACTGGCGGAGCTGATCGAGCGTTACGTCCCCGACCTGCCGTCCTTCGGCGAAGCGGGCACCCAGTCGTCCCCGGCAGCGGCCCAGCGGCCCGTGCCCGCACAGGTGGGCGGGCCCCTTGGCTGACATGAGGTCCTTCCGGGACGCGGTCATGGCATGGGCGGCAGGTGGCTCCGGCGACCTGGCGTACGAGCTGGCCACGCTGTTGCCCGTCGAGGGGGCCGTCCTGCTCGAAGGGCCGAGCGACGTCGCCGCGGTCGAAGCGCTGGCAGAGGGCTACGGCCGCGACCTGGCGGCGGAGGCCGTATGCGTCCTGGCGATGGGCGGCGCGATGAACGTGACCCGCTTCATCGACCGCCTCGGGCCGAACGGCTTGAACCTGCAACTGACGGGTCTGTGCGACGAGAGGGAACGCGGCTACTACGCCCGCGCCTGGGCGCGGGCCGGGCTGCCGCCGCACTTCTTCGTGTGTGACGCAGACCTGGAGGATGAGCTCATCCGCGCCCTGGGCGTGGAACGGGTGGCCGAACTCATCCAGCAGGAGGGCGACCTGCGTCCCCTGCAGATCTTCCTGTCCCAGCCCGCGCAGCGGGGCCGCAGCTCGCAGCAGCAGCTGCGGCGGTTTCTCGGCACCAAGAAAGGACGCAAGATCCACTACGGTCGGGTGCTGGTCGACGCACTCCCGCACGAACGCGTCCCCGCGCCGCTGGCAGACCTGCTCGACTTCGTCTGAACCTGCTGCCCGACGGCAGGCGGCCGGCTCGCAGGTGAGCGGCCGCCCGCCGGGGTGCTCCGTGAGCGCGACGCACCCATCACCACGATCAACTGGCCCGTCCACGCGAGGAACCAGAGCCCCGCCATGCCCTTATCGCACGCGACCCCTCTGCCCAGCAGTGGCCCGCCCTCAGGAGACCCCGTGCCCGTGTCGTCGCCTGCCTCGACCCAGAGGACCGCAAAGGCCGCGCTGCAGATCATCGCCGAGGTGCTCGGCGTTCCCGAGACCGACGAGACCGAAAGCTTCTACGACTTCGGCGGAACCTCCCTGCAGGCCATGCGGATCTGCGCCCGGCTCGCGAAGGACCTAGGCCTACAAGCCTCTCCCGAGGCCCTGTTCGAAGCGGACACCCTCACCGATTTCACGGCCGAGCTCACTCCAAGCCCGGGCAGCACCACAGCACCCGCTGCTCAGCCGATACCTCCCGCACCACCTCATCGCGGCGCCGAGCGTTCCCTCCATGCCGCCGTCACCCACCAGGCGCGCCTGCGGCCCACTGCCCTCGCACTGATGTGCGGGAACGAGCGCGTCAACTACGCCACCCTCGATGCCGCATCGGACACCTATGCCGCGGAGTTGACCGACGCCGGAGTGCATCCCGGCTCCGTCGTACCAGTCCTGCTGCCCCGCTCACCCCGACTCGTCGCGGTGCTGCTGGCCGTCCTCAAATGCGGCGCCTCCTACGCCGCCCTGGACCCGCGCTGGCCCGCCCCGCGGATCCACGACGTCATCTCCCGCCTGCGCGCCCCCCTGACAGTGGCCGAGGAAGGCGTGCTACATGGGTGGGCCCCACCCGCCGAAAGCCTGGAGCAGGCAGCGGCCCGGCGCATCGCCTTCCCGGACGTGACCGTCACTCCGGACGACCCCGCTGCGGTGTTCTTCACCTCCGGCACCACCGGCGTCCCCAAGGGCGTCCTGTCACCCCATCGTGCGACCACCCGCCTCTTCCCTCCCGACGGTGTCTCGTTCGCGGACTTCGGCCCCGGGCGGGTGGTCCTGCAGGCGGCTCCAGTCCCCTGGGACGCCTTCAGCCTGGAGCTGTGGGGCCCGCTGACAAGCGGCGGCACGTGCGCCATCGCCCCTTGCGACTACCTTCTCCCAGACGCCCTCACCGATCTGGTCGCCAGGGCCGGCGTGGACACCGTGTGGCTGACCTCGTCCCTGTTCAACCTCTTCGTGGACGAGGACGACCCGGACCGCCCCTGCTTCGCCGGGATCCGGCAGGTCCTCACCGGCGGCGAGCGGATCTCGCCCGCACACGCGAGCCGCTTCCTGGCCCGCTACCCGGACACCGTGCTGATCAACGGCTACGGACCGGTGGAGAGCTGCGTCTTCGCCACCACCCACCAGGTCACCGCCGCCGACTGCGCCCGCGCCGAGGACATCCCCATCGGTGTGCCGGTGCCGGGCACGGCCGTGCACATCCTCGACGGCGACCGCCCGGCCGCACCCGGCGAGCCGGGCGAGATCTGCCTGGCCGGCGACGGCCTGGCCCTCGGCTACCTGGGCGACGCCGAGGCCACCGCCGCGTCCTTCGTCACCCTCCTCCTCGACGGCTCGCCCCTACGCCTCTACCGGACCGGCGACCTGGGCGTACTGGACGCCGACGGGTCGCTGTCCTTCCGCGGCCGGACCGACCGGCAGGTGAAGATCGCCGGCCACCGCGTGGAGCCGGGCGAGATCGAGACGGCCGCGCGCCGCGTCCCCGGCGTCTGCGAGGCGGCCGTCATCCCGGTCCCGGCGCCGGCGGGCGGCTACGAGCGCCTTGCGCTGTTCTACACCTCAAAGGACCGGGACGATCCGTCCCACCCGGCCGTGGTACGGCGTGCCTTGGCCGCCAGGCTCCCCGCCCCTTTGGTGCCCCGCACCGTCCGCCGCTGCGCGTCCTTGCCCACCACGGACAACGGCAAGCTCGACCGCCGTGCCCTGCCCGCCTGGCTCTGACCAAGGACCGTTCGCCATGTCGCACACCCTCCCCAGCTACCCGATGTCCTGCGAACAGGAGTCGATCTGGCTCAACGACCAGTTCCAGGAGGGAGCCTCCCGCTACCTGGAGTCCTGGACGTACCGGCTGCACGGCGCCCGCATCGTGCCGGCCGCCGTGCAAGCCGCGCTGGATGGCATCGTCGCGCGGCACGAGGCCCTGCGCAGCCGCCTGCATCTCGTCGACGGAGAGCCGCGCCAGACGGTCCTCCCGCCGGGCCCGGTCGAGCTGGAGATCCGTCCCGTCACCCCCGGACAGCTGCTGGCCGCACTGACCGAAGCAGCCACCCGACCGGTGCCTCTGCACCAACCGCCGCTGCTGCGGGCGACCCTGCTCCAGCTGGACACCCACGGCAGCAGCAGCGGCGCCGTCCTGGTCGTGGCCATCCACCACGCGGTCATCGACGGCTGGTGCTGGAGTCTGCTGGACACCGAATTCAGCGCCCTCTACCGGGCCGCCCTGGACGGCTCCGACCCCGAACTGCCCGAGCTGCCCATGCAGTTCGGCCCGTACGCCCAGGCACGCCCCGCCCCCAGCCCCGCCTCCCTGGAGTACTGGCGTAGCGCGCTGGCCGGAGCACCGCAGGAGTCGTCGTTCCCCGCCGACCGGCCCCGCCCTGCCGTGCTCGGCACCGGCGGCGACCGGGTGGAGTTCACCCTGGACCCCGACCTGGTCAAAGGGGTGCGAACCCTGGCCCGCCGAGCCCGGACCACCCCCTTCGCCGTGCTGGCCACCGCCCTGGGCGCGCTGCTGGCCCGGCTGTCGGGCCAGCAGGACGTGGTCATCGGCACTCCCGTCTCCCGGCGGGACGACGAACACCTCGAGCCGATGCTGGCCTGCCTTACCGATGTCATGCCACTGCGCCAGCACCTGAACCCCACCGCATCCTTCGCCGAGCTCACGGCCCGGACCAAGGCCGCGGTGTGGGCCGCCGTCCGCCACCGCGACGTTCCCTACTCCCACCTGATCCGCGACCTGAAAGTGGAGCGGTCCACCAGCCGCTTCCCACTCTTCCAAGTGGTGTTCGGTCTCGACGACGCCCCCGCCCCAGCCCTGGACCTGCCCGGCGTCACGGCCGAGCGGCTGTATGTGCACGGGGGCACGGCAAAATACGACGTCTTCCTCCACATGGTTCCCGAGGCGGACGGCTTCCACGGCTACTGGGAGTTCTCCACCGACCTCTTCGACCGCGCCACCGCCGAGCGGCTGACCGCACGTCTCACAGCGCTGCTGGCCGCCGCCGTCGCCAACCCCGACCGGTCACTGGCCGAGCTGGACGTCCTTCCTCCCGAGGAACACGCCCTCCTCCACCAGTGGACGCACGGCCCGGCGCCCGTCAGCGACCGCCCGCTCGCCCACGAGGCCGTCGCCGCTCAGGCACGCTGCACCCCCAACGCCCCCGCGGTCGTCCACCGGGACCGGATACTCACCTACGCCCAACTGGAAGCGGCTGCCGCGAACGTCGCCGCCCATCTCGTGGCCCGGGGCGCGGCGCGACAGCTCGTCGGGATCTGCCTGCGCCGCTCGCCGGAACTGGCCGTCGCCGTTCTGGGCGTGCTCAAGGCGGGCGGCTGCTACCTGCCGCTCGACCCCGACTACCCCGCCGACCGCATCGCCTTCATGGCCGCCGACAGCGGGATCAAAACCGTGCTGACCCAGCGCGACCTGGTGGACCTCGTCGACGCCGAGTCCGTCGTGGTGGACGACCTACCGCCCGCGCCCGCCGTACCGCTGCCCGCGGCGAGCCCGAACGACCTCGGCTACCTGATCTACACCTCCGGATCGACCGGCCGGCCCAAGGGCGTGGTCATGCCGCACCGCGCCCTGGCCAACCTGCTGGCCTGGCAGCGCGCCCGGTCCGCCGCAGGCACCAGCACACGGACCCTGCAGTTCGCCCCGCTCAGCTTCGACGTGGCCTTCCAAGAACTGTTCAGCACCTGGACGACCGGCGGCGCCCTGGTCATGGTCGACGACGAAATCCGCCGCGACCCGGCCCGCCTCCTCGACCTCCTCGCGGCCGAGCGGGTGGAGCGGCTCTTTCTGCCGTTCGTCGCCCTGCAGCAACTCGCCGAGTACGCCTGCGCCACCGCCCGGACACTGCCGCGACTGCGCGAGGTGGCCACCGCGGGCGAGCAGCTCTTCGCCACCCCCGCCCTGCGAGAGTTCTTCCGGTCGCACGCGCCCAGGGCAGTGCTGGACAACCAGTACGGCCCCTCCGAGACCCACGTCGTCGTTGCCGAGCGTCTCGCGAAGGACCCAACCTCCTGGCCGGACCTGCCTCCCATCGGCCGCCCGATCACAGGTGCGCAGATACATGTCCTCGACGAGGCGCTGCGCCCGGTCCCACCCGGCATCACGGGCGAACTATGCGTCGCAGGCCCCGTACTGGCCGACGGCTACCTGGGCCGCCCCGACCTGACCACCGAGAAGTTCGTCCTGCGCGACGGCTTGCGGCTCTACCGCACCGGCGACCTCGTCCGGCACCTTCCCGACGGCCGCCTCCAGTACCTGGGGCGCCGGGACGACCAGGTCAAGATCCGCGGTCATCGGGTGGAGACCGGCGAAATCGAGGCCGTCCTGCGGGCGTTGCCCGCGGTGACCGATGCCGCCGTGGTGGCGCAGGAGTCCTCCACCGGGCGCCGCCTGGTCGCCCACTACCTCACGACCACCGACGACGCAGCAGCCCCACCCCACCCCGACGCAGTGCGACAGGCGCTGGCCGAACGCCTCCCCGAGTACATGGTCCCGGCCGCCGTGCTGAAGCTGGAGAGCTTTCCCCTCACCCCCAGCGGCAAGCTGGACCGCGCCGCCCTGCCCCGCCCGGAGCAACTGGATACCCAGCCATCCACACCCTTTGCCGCGCCCACCACTCCTACCGAGCATCGGATCGCCCGGATCTGGAGCGAACTGCTGGACATCACCCGCGTCGGCGTCCGGGATGACTTCTTCACCCTGGGCGGGCACTCCCTGCTAGCCACTCGACTCGTGCTCAGGATCCGAGAGGAACTGGGCGTGGAGATCCCGCCCGGCGCGGTCTCCGCTTCCGCAACGGTTGCCGCACTGGCTGCCCTGGCCGACGGAAACGACGTCGCAGAAGCCCTCGACCTGCCCGCCGAGATCAACCTGCCCGCCGACATCGTCCCGGCGCCGAAGACAGTCCCGGCGATACAAGCCCCGGCACATGTCCTGCTCACCGGCGCCACCGGCTTCCTGGGCGCCTTCACCCTGCGTGCCCTGCTGAACCGCACCGACGCCACCGTGCACTGCCTGGTCCGCGGCACCGACCCGGAACACGCCGCGAAGCGGCTGCGCATCGCCCTGGAGAACTACGGGCTGTGGGACGAGCGCTGCGCTCATCGCGTCACCGCGGTCCACGGCGATCTGGCCCAGCCGTCGCTGGGCCTGTCCGAGGACGCCTTCGACAACCTCGCCCGCACCATGGACGCGGTGCACCACGTGGGAGCGGCGGTCAACCTCGTCTCCTCGTACGGACAGCTCAAAGCAGCAACCGTCGACGGCACCACCGAGATCCTCCGGCTGGCCGCGCGTCACCGCACCGTCCCGGTCCACCACGTCTCCACCGTCGGCGTGTACGCGGGCACGGCCCCGCACCCGATCGGCCCGGAGCACCCGACGGGGCCACCTGAAGCGCTGGAGCACGGATACACCCAGAGCAAATGGGTGGCCGAAGGGCTCGTCGAACAAGCTCGCCGACGAGGGCTGCCCGTCACGATGTACCGGCCGACCCGCATCGCCGGCCACAGCCGCACCGGCGCCTGCCAGACAAGTGACTACCTGTGGCTGATGCTCAAGGGCTGCATCCAGGCCCAGGTGGCACCCGCCCAGATGGACACCGCCTTCGACCTGACACCGGTGGACTACGTCGCTGATGCCGTAGTGGCGCTGTCCCTGCTCCCAGGCACTGCCGGCCGGACCTTCCACCTCGCCGCAGGCCGGCTGCTGCGCCTGGAGACGACGCTGGACTGGCTGCGAACCATGGGGTACCACCTGCCAGAAGTTTCCCCGCAAGCGTGGCTGGACCGGATCGGCGCGGACCCCGGCAACGCGGCGTTCCCGCTCCTTGGCACGCTGGCCGCGGAACTGACCGGCGGCGGATCGGAGGGCAGCCTGGCCTTCGACCCCACAGCCACTGACGCCGCGCTGGCCGCAACGGACGTACTGCGCCCCGAGATCGACCGGGAGCTGTTCGGCCTCTGCGCCGTCTACTTCACCGCAACAGGCTGGCTCCCGGAACCCGGCGCAGCGCAATAACAGCAGCGCAATAACAGCAGCGCAATAACTTCGGCGGCCTCGGCAGATGCCGGGACACTCACCCGCCGGATCGGTGAGCTGGCGCAGCATGTCCTCGACCTCCGCATGGCACTGGCCGAGCGGGACGAGGCCCTCGCTGCTGCGCGGGCGGCCCACCGCGAGCTGATGGCCCAGCTCAACCGCTGACCACGTCAGTCCGCGTCAGCCCGGAGGCGGTGCGCGAGATCAACCAGATCGGCCAGACGCAGCACCCGTCCGCCGAACCCTGGCAGGGGGACGTGCAAGGGCTCAGTCCAGCGGGCAGGGATCGCATCCAATCCGTGATACGCGCCCGCGAGACCTCCGGTGACCGCAGCGACGGTGTCCGTATCACCGCCTACGTCAATCGCCGCACGCATCGCGTCCTCGAAGCTGGCTGTGCTGCGCAGAGCCCACACCGCCGACCCCAGGCAGGGCCAGACTGCGCCGTTGAACTCGGTTGCCTGGTCGGGATGCCAGCCGGCAGCAAGCACCGTGGCATATCTCTGACGGTGATCCGGATGGACGAGATCCAGAACGTCAGGAAGGGCACAGAGAGGGTCGGCGCCTGTCAGGGTGACGCGGATGAGCTCGTGAAATATGGCGGTCCCTTCCCAGGCGGCGCGGTCGCCATGGGTAAGGGCAGCGATGCGCCGGGCGGCATCCATCGTGGCCGACTGGCCGGCACGTGCAAAGTAGACCGCAGATGTCGATGCCCTCATCAAGGAGCCGTTCCCGGCTGCTCGCCGGTTGACCTGGAAATGAATTGCGGCGGCCAGATCCCACGGCATGCCGTTCGTCAGAACGTCCTCGGTCTGCAGGCCGATGTCTTTGGGGTCGGCTGCCGCCCATTGTTGGAAGCGGGCGAAGATGTCCGGCAAGTCCAGTCCGCCCCGCTGCAGCAGCGACTCCGCGACGAGAACGGCCATCTGCGTGTCGTCCGTGGCTTCGCCCGGTTCCCAGCCACCGCCTCCGCACATCTCGCCATCGCCCCCCGGGCCTGGGAACCGGGCAGAGAACACGCCCTGGGGACCGAACTCGAAGGGGGCGCCCAGCGCGTCGCCCACCGCTGAGCCGACGACCGTCGCGACGGCTCGCTCAAGACGCTTCACCCGCGCAGGCTATCGGCGTCACACGAGGCCGCACCGGCCATTTCTTCGCCCAGCCGCCGGCGACCCAAGGCGGCTTCCGTTCGACCGCTGTCGCCGGACGGCGAACTCACCGATGCGTGCGGCGGGTGCCGCCTCGCAGCGCATCCCCCAGCAGACCGGTCCGCGACACCTGTCACGCACCCGCGCCAGATCGACGCACGCCGTTGACCTGGGTCACCATGCGATCCCGGGACCTCGGATCCGGCCAGGACCAAGAGAATCTGCGTGGCGGGTTGGGGCGTGCCGGCCGGCTGTCTGCGAACCGGGCCCGGGCGCAGAGCGATGGGACGGCGCCCGCATGCGTGACCCGTCGCCCGCCCGCCCACGCGGCGGCGCCGCGGCCCGGATCGCCTCTGCCGGCTCGCGGCGACGGCGCGGGCCGGGGCCGCCGGCGCCGGCGTTCACCCGATGAGGCTGCGCAGTACGGGAACACTGACGCCGCCCCCGGCCAGGCCCGCGAGGACTGCCCCTGCGACGGTGCTGCTGCTGAGGAAGGTGAGTCCTGCGACGATCAGGGCAATGACGACCGCGGCCAGCAGGACGACAGCGGTATGCACCGTCAGGAACGGACCAGGCTCGGACGGACCCTGCGGACCCTGCGGCGTCGGGGCGGACGGGGAACTCACGTGCTTCTCCCTGTCTGTTGAAGGTGGTGTGACGCCCGCTCATACGTCGTAGCCGTCCCCGCACCCCACGGACTGTTCCAGCCCGGGCCACCGTCTGAAAAAACTTGAAAAGGTCCGTGGGGTGGCGGCCGGCGCCGCACATACAAGGCGTCATCTTGCGGGCGAGCCGGCCCGGTTGCTCCGGGGCGGCGTGGTCGACAACCGAAGGGGGAGGCGATGCAGGGCGACGACGAGGCTGCGGGCGCTCAGCCCGCGGTCTCACCCGCCCGGGACCTACAACCTTCCGGTGAGCCCCACCCCCACCTGCTCGGTGCCCCGGTTCCCCCGGGCGCACTGGGCGAGATGGACGCCTGCCACGGCAGGCAAGCGCGTCGGCTGCACAAGAGCATCGACCGGCGGATGGCGGACCGGAAGTTGGTCCGGCTGCTGTCCGAGGACGGCTTCGCCGGCCCCCGGTATGCATGGTTCGAGGAAGAACTGGCCCGGTACGGGATCTCGGTGCTGCGCGGCTGGATGCACTCCGGGTTCGTGTTCACGCTCGTCGCCTCGCGCGGCTTCGCGCTGCATCCGCACGAGCTGGAACTCGAAGCGCTGGCCCAGGACGGCGAGTTGCGGGAGGAGCTGGCGACGATGACCGTGGCCCGCGCCCTGCCGCGCTTTCGCCGGCGGGCCCTGGTGGAAGGCGGGTGGACATACGAGGGCGGCGCCAGCATCGCCACCTACTTCATGGGGGCGTGTGCCTACGAATTCCCCAACGAATACCGCAGACACCGCAGCCACGAGGAGAGATGGCGCCGCGCACTGGAACGGGATGCGGCAACAACCAGGGCCCCGGTGGCCAGTGATGCCGCCACGGAAGTCCTCGGCAGACAGCGGGTGCTGGACGACCTCGAGGGCATCAGCGATCCGCGCATGCGCGCAGCCCTCGCCCTGACCCTGGACGATTACACCCAGGAGGAGATCCGGCTGTTCCTCGGCGCGGCGTCCCGTCGCGCGATCGAGGGTCTGCTCTACCGGTGGCGGACCAAGGCGAGGCGGGAAGAAGGTGAGGACCATGAGTGACCGGGACGAGGCCTTCGACGCACTCATTCAACAGTCGTCCCTCGGCTCCGAGGGCGCCGGGCGGCTGCGCGAACGCACCCCGCTCGCCCGGGCCCGCACGGTCCGCAGGATCATGCATCTGCGCGACCGGATCACACACCCTTCCGGCGAGGACACCGAACGGCTTGAGGCCGCCCGTGAACTGATCCAGCTGCTGGAGTCCCTCGGATACGGCACAGCCGGCGAGATGCCCGACGAACTGCTGCGCGCAGCACGCCGTGCACAGGCGGCAGCGCAGCAGGGGAGCGCGGGCCCGGGCCGGGCAGAGCAGCCAGACAGCCACCGCCGTGAGGCGCCCCGCAGCCGGCCCGCCGCCCCTGCCGCGACCCGCCGTAGCGATCCCGGCACCGCCGACCCCGCACAACAGCCCCGCACACGCCCGGACACGAGCGGCAGCACCCCCCGCACGAGCAGCATCACCACCGCAGCCCCGGCCACCACGGGCGATCCCGCCGACCTGCCGCCCGCCGGCCCCCGCCCCCAGCAGCCGGAGCCGGAGCGGGAGCGGGAGCGGGACGTTTCCGGCCTGTGGCACAGCACCGTGCACGTAGCCGGCCCCACCACACCACTGGCCGAGGTCCGCCGGGCCCTTGAACAACTCGCCCACGACCATCCCTTCCTCCTGACCAGCCGCTACTCGGACGATCATGCCGAGATCCGCTGCTGGGTAGAGGCCCGCGATCTGCACGAGGCAACCGCCCTCTCGCTGCGCCTGTGGTCCGCCTGCCACGCCTTCGCGCACCTGGCGCGGTGGGAGATCGTCGGCCTGGAGGTCATCGACCGCGCGACCTACCACCACCGCATCGCCCAGAACACAGCCGCTGATCGCACCACAGCCCTGGCAGAGCGCGGAGGGACCCGTGGACCCGGTGCGTGAGCAACCCGCCTTCGGCGTATGCGGAGTTCGTGCGGGGCGTGCACGCATTTCGCCGGGCTGCAGCGTTTCGGCCTCTGCCCGCGCAGCCGTTGCCGGCGCTTCTGCCGAGGCCGATCCGCACGGCCCCGGGTGCCGCGGAGCAGCCGGGGGCCGCTCACGGCGGCGCGGGGGCCGCGGCGCCGGGGGCTGACGGTCCGGTGGGCCGGCAGTGCCGCAGGCAGAAACACGGATTGCGCTGAAAGAAAGACCTGAGCGCAATAGGCAAGCATCCACCCTATAGCGCATACCATTTGGTAGGGTCGACAGCATGGGGATGACACTGGGGGAGCGGGTGCGGGCCACCGTGGCTGCCCTGATGCAGATCACCGGAGAGACGCAGGCCGACCTCGCCGCCGCCCTCGGTGTGAGCCAGACGCAGCTGAGCCGCCGTCAGTCCGGCAGCGCCGCCTGGAGCCTGGACGACTGCGACACCCTGGCCGCGCACTACGGCCTCGACGTACTGGACCTGCTGGCCGGCCCCACCCGGGCGTGCGAGCTGCTGCCCGCCGCCAGACGCCGGCGCCCCGTCACCGGCCGGAAGGCAACCGGCGTCGCGGCGGGGAAAGAGGCGGCGCGATGACGGACTTCGAAGCGATCGACCACCTGCTGGCCACCGCCCGCCGCGAGGTGGAACTGCCCCCCACCGGCCGGCGGCGCCCGCTGCGGGAGGCACTCGGCCTCTCGCGCACCCAGGTGGCACAGGCCCTCGGGGTGAGCCCCTCCACGGTCGGCGGCTGGGAATCGGGCCGCGACCCCAGCGGCCACGTACGGGAGAAATACGCGTACTTCCTCCAGGGAGCACAGGCAAAACTCGAGACCCAGGCCCAGGCCGCGCCCGCGGCGGCACCGGCCGCGGAGAATACGGCCCACGGCAACACCGAGGCCGGGACCGCCGCCGACCCCGACTCCGACGAGGTCCACACCCTCCCGGCGCCCCAGCCGTGCGTCCTGTGCGGGCAGCCGGCCCGCCGGCACGTCGCCGGATTCCCTCAGCACCTGGATCCCGCCGAGTGCGCCGCGGCAAGCCCCGCACCCCCCGCCGCACCGGTCCCCACCGGAACGGCCCCAGCCCCGGCCCCCGTCACGGCCCCGGCGCCCGCTCACGCCGTCGCGCCCCGTCCCGGCCGCAGCGTGAAGGCCGTCACCGCGCACCGCCGGACGCAGGCCGCCTCCGAAACCCGGGACGTGATCGCAGAAGCGGTCGCGGCCGCACTCGCCGAACACGCCGGCGACGTCGAGGCGGCAACGGCCGCACTGGTCAAGCGGGCGATCCCGGACGTGATGGCGCTGCTGGACACCTGCCGCAGGGGCGGCCGGTACGAGATCGTGGCACACCCCTGGATGCCCGACATCCTGCGCAAGCAGACCGCCCGCGGCCCCGACCAGATCTGGGAAGCCCGCCCCAAGTGGGCACGCCCCGAACTGCCCGCAGGACGGCACGACGTGAGCGTCCTGGACGTCAACGCCTACTACCTGTCCGCGTTCAAGACCCACCTGCCGATCGGACAGCTCGAGCACACCTCCGGCCCCGGACACGACCGCCGCCGCGCAGGCGTCCACCTCATCACCCCGCCCGCCTGGGACCACGACGCCGTACTGCCCAACCCCATCGGCAACCGCGACGAAGCCGGCCCCCTGTGGGTCACCGAACCCACCCTCCGCCTCCTGCTGCGCCTGTCAGCACCGGCCTACGCCCTGTGCGATCCCCCCGAGATCCACGAGTCGTACACCTCCGGCGCGACCGAAGGCCTCCTGGAAAAGTTCCGCATCACCCTCCGCGACGCCCGCGACCGGGCGATCGCCGCACACGACGACGTCACACTGGAATACCTCAAGGCGATGTACTCGAAGTTCGTCTCGACGATGGGGGAGTCGCACTACAACCGTCAGCTGTACCGGCCCGACTGGATGCACATCATCCGCTCCCAGGCCTTCTCCAACCTGTGGTGGAAGGCATACAAGGCATACGACGAAGGCCTCACCGTCGTCAGCGTCATGGGCACCGACGAACTGCACGTCATCGGCGACTGGCGCAGCGTCTTCCCCGAAGGCCGCGGCGTCAGCGAAATGAAACCCAAAGACGCCTACAGCATCGGCACCGAACCCGTCGACGAATCCTGACCCACCGGGCCACAGAACCAGCAGAATGCGCCGTTGTCCCGCCACACAGCCAGAAGTCCCGAACTCACCGTAAACGAACGGAATTTACGGTATTCTGGCACCCCCTGAAAGAGACAGAAGACGGCAACCACGCGAGAGGAAAACCGAATGCCGGAGAGGAACATCGACTTCGGTACATACGGTGCTCGCGGCATCAAAGCCCACGAGGCGGTCGCCCGCCAACTCGACACCCTCGCCGGCTACATCGCCACCCCCGTCACCGCGCGCCGCGGCCTGCTGGCCCGCCTGCACTACCTCACCCGCACCGACCATGCCCTCAACGCCGCCCGCGAGGCGGGCCTGACCGTCACCGGCCGCACCCTCAGGGCCTGGCTGGAGGGCAGACGCGCCCCCTCCCGGAAGAACCTCGAGCGCATCGAGGCCGCCTACAAGACGGTGCGCCGCCACAACGTCGCCCGCTACCTCCTTGGCCGCCTCAACGCGGACGGCCGCGGCACCCGCGTCGAAATCCACCCGCTGAACCAGTCCCAGGTACCGCGCCCACGCCAGCGCATCGTGGAGTACCGCAGCTTCAACGTGCGCCATTGGGATCGCGTCATCCAGGCCTGGGCCGACAACGACACCCAGGCACTGGACGACGCCTGGGTGGAGAAGATCGTGGACCTGGGCAGTCAGTGGGGGCAGTACGAGTACGTGACCAACGTGGGGTTCGCGGCCTGAGCTTGTTGCAGGACCTCACATTCCGTGTCCTCAACTCACGGCCGGTGGCCAGTCGACGGCAGACATGGGCGAACAGGGCATCGGCCGTGCCGAATTCGGCTTTCACGCGGTCGGCCGGCGCATCGATGTCGGGCAACGACGACGCGTCGCTGCGTACCGCGCTCGCGTTGTCCCCGAGCTGGTCGCGGGCGGCATATGGGGCCGCCTGGTGACGCCCGCATGAATCCTGCTTCAATCCAGGCATGTCCGTCATCGCCTCGCAGGAGTTCTACCGGTCCCCGATCTTCTGGGCTGCGGCGGCTGTTGTGGCTGCCGTTGTCATCGGCGTCGGCACCATGTGGGCCACCCTCCGGGCCGCGAACCCCAAACGCAGCATCCAATACGCCATGGAGGAGACGCGTCTCCTCCAGCCCCATGAGCACCTCGACGGCACGATGGAGTTGCGGCGGAACGGAGTCCCGCTCACCGATCCCCGGATTGTGCGCGTCCGCATTCGGAACAACGGCCGACGCGATGTGAGTGCGAACGACTTCGACAGCGCACACCCCATCCAGGCGTCCTTCGGCGTGCCCGTCCTCGAACTGCTGAGCTCTGGCTCGCAGCCCCCGACGTCGCACACGCCCGCCGCCGTCGTGTCGGGAAACGAGCTGCGCATCGGACCGGGACGGTTCGGCAAGGCCACGGAGACGTCGTACGTCGTCCTCATCGATGGACAACCGGCTTTCGAGCTGAGGCACTCACTGCTGAACGTTCCCGTGCGAGAAGGAATCACCCTGGGGTTCACCTCCCGGCTCCTGACAGAAGTCGTGTATCCGATCGCCGGGGCCGGCGCAGCTCTGCTCATCATCATCCTTGGGGCCCCCTTCACCTGAGGTCATCGCTCCTGGTCAGCCCGCCGGGACCTCGTCCTCGCGACACGCTCTCATTGCCACGCCCCGGCGCGTCAGGGCGAGACGGCGAGACACCGCCCTGTGCCATCCCTGATCCCGGCCCGTCCCCTCGGTGCGAAATCCCCTCGTGCAGGGGTTCACGCGGGCGGCGTCGTTGGGCTCTTTCTTATGAGACGGAGCCGACAACTGGTCGGCACGGGAGGGGAGAAGGACGATGACCCACCTCATGACGGTGCTCACCGTGTGCTCGATCGTCACCGCAGAGGTGTCGGCGCTGACGAGACTGTGGCTGCAATTGCGGTGGCGGTCGCGCCAGGAACAAGCACGGCTCGTCTGCCTTTCGGGCATCGCGGAACACCTCGCCGTCGGCAGCCAGATCGTCCTTGACGATCAACAAAGTGACGGACAGCGTTTCCAGATGAAGGCAGGCCGCGATCCGGCGAAGGAAGGCGGCACAGCCACGTGAACGATCACGAATCTCCGGACGGACCGGCCACCGCCCCCGCCAATGTCTTCGACTCAGTGCGCCTGGCGATAGATGCGGAGTTCTCAGACTTCTACCGCGCCAACATCCAGCAGCTCGTCGGATTTCTGATCAACCAGGGAGCCAGCCTTCCGACCGCCGCCGACATCGCTCAAGACACCATGGCCAAGGCATATCAGAACTGGGGCACCATACACACGCCACGAGCCTGGGCCCACACCGTGGCCTCCCGCACTCTGGTCCGCAAAATCGCCAGCATCCGCGAGGAACCCGTCGACCGCCTGCCCGAGCCCACCTCCTTGCTCCCCAGCCCGGACTCACTCAAGGAATGGGAGAGCCACCACCAGGTTCTCGCCCTACTGCAGCACCTGCCACCCCGCCAACGGCAGGTACTGGCCTGGAGGTTCAACGGTTACACACCCCAGGAGATCGCCGAGCAGCTCGGCATGACCGCGACCGCGGTCAGATCCAACCTGAAGAAAGCGCGCAGAGCCGTCGCTCGCCGCCTCACCTGTGAGGAGGCGGAGCAGTGACCGATGACCGCTCCTTCCCCGGCGACTGGACCGACCGGCACCAGCGCGCTCTTGACGCAGCGCTGCAGGCCGCACTCGACACGGAAGCAGGCCTGAACGAGATCCTCTTGCAGTCTCACCACGACGCCTGCATAGAAGCCCTCGACACCGTCCTTGACACAGAAGCAGGCCTCGCCGCAATCCTGTCGCCCACTTCGCCCCCCGTCCCCCGCCTCACGAGGACAGACGCCGGCCACCAGGCCCCCGACCCCACGCAGAAGATCATCCGTTCCGTCAGCCCCGCACGCCGTATCGCGCTGCGCCGGCACCCGGATCTCACGACGGCGACCCGCCTTCTCAGCCGCGCTGTCGCCCTGGCCGCTGATCCCCGCCGTACCTGGTCGGGAGTGCGCTCGCTCGCACTCGACATCGTCCTCGAGCTGGCACGCTGCCTCCCCCAGGACATGACTGCTGCCGGCCCCCGCAGCATCGAGCTCTCCCTTGACCAGATCTCCTGCCTCGATCGCACCCGCGACCTCTACGACGACCTCTGGCTCTCCCACCCACGCGATAACCCGCAAGATCTCTACCTTGCCCGAGACCGCGCCCGTGACCTCGTCCTGATCTTCACCATGGCCGACGAACTGGACAACAATCCTGCCCTCACCCGGGCTCACGCACGCGGCCGCGACGTCGTCTTCGTCCTGGACGGAATCCGCAGAGGCGAGCGCCTGCGGGAAGATACAGCAGACCATGCCTGCGCCGTCTCGAGTGACCTCACCCGCGTCTGCATCCGCGAGATAAGCCGAACGATTGGTCAGCTCCTCGGCGCAGACCTGCTCTTGTTCAACGCCGCATCACTGGGCGCGTTCCTGGACGATTTCACCAAGGCCGACCTCCGCACGGCCAACCTGGCAGGAACCGACCTCATCGGCGTGCTCTGGTCGGAGAACACCACCCTGTGGCCGGGCAGCATCGACGTGGAACATCTCAAAGCCCGCTCCGAAAGCGTTCCGCACGAGCAAGGAGTCTGGGTTGTGAGATCAGACCAGGCCAGGACACGTGACCCTGCAGAAAGGAATGCATAGAGACCGCGAGTCCTGCGAACCGATCGCAGGGCCCCCGACGCACATTGCCCGCCGCTCACGTGGCGGGCCCGGCGCGCACCAGAGTTGCCGAACTCCTCGAGATCGGCCCGCGCAGCTCCTCCAGCGACGCCGGCAGACGCCGACGGAACTTCTCCCGGTACAGCGCAGGTGCCGGGGGAGACGAGCACCGCGTGCCGCGGCCGCTTCCGCCTCCGTGGCTGAGGCCCTACGTCACATGCGAGCTGGGCATCGGCCCCTCCTCGGCGATGCTGTCGATGAGGCCTGCGATTCCGCCGGAACGAAGCTCTCGGCGGGAAGGACATCATCCCGGCCACTGATCCGCTCGGCGACCGGCAGCCGGCTCAGCTGTTGAGGGCCGCCGTATCGTCCGGCACCGGCGTTGCTGCGCGCCCGGCGAACCGCATGGCGACGCACGCCCCCAGGTACAGCAGGGCGACGACCAGCAGCAGCGCCTGATAGCCCGTCAGCAGGGCCAGATACTCGAGCGCGCCCCCGGTCAGTGCGCCCAGCAGATTCGCGCCGAACGCGGATGTCGGGTCCGGGGCGAGCGCGAGGCGGTCTGAGAAGATGAGGTTGGCACAGAAGATGGGGGCGAAGGCCAGGGCGATGGCGGCGGTGAGCCGTGCGGCGAAGGGCAGCGAGAGCACGGCGTGCGCCGGAACCAGCCAGGCTACCGCGAGGGTGCCGAAGAGCAGCAGCTGCAGCAGCAGCTGATTGACCCGCAGTAGCCGGCGCCGGACCTCGACCCCCGCGAGAACGGCGAGCAGGACGCCGATGAAGACGAGGGCGTTGACCAGCCAGGTCGTACCGAAGTAGAGCGCGAAGTTGATCACGTTCTTCGTTTCGAGCAGCATGAAGGCCGCGCCCAGCAGGAACATGTCGGTGTAGCGGACCATGCTTCGGATCCGGACCCCGGTCAGGCGCACCGACAGGAGCGTCACCATCAGGATCGCGCCCAGCACGCCCAGGTAGAGGGTGGGAATGTTCCGGTGGAGCAGGTACGGGAAGGGGTGGTCATCGCTCGCGGCCGCCGGGACCGCGCCGCTGGGCTGCCAGATCTGCTCGCAGGACTGGTCGGCGGTCGTCATCCCGGCCACCAGCACGGCCGCGTTCTGGCCGAACGTCGTCATACAGGGCGCGTGGCCGTAGATGTCATCGAGGGTGCCGGCGAAGCGGTCGACCAGCCAGCTCTTGCGATAGTAGTTGTACATGACGAACGCGCCGTGCGGCGCGAGGTGATCGCGGGCGGCCTCGAACGCCTGCTGGGTGAACAGGTAGCTCTCCAGGCGCAGATTGCTCGCGCCGGCCACCAGCGTCAGCGAGTCCGGCAGCGCCAGGACGACGAGGTCGTACTTGGTGCTCGTCCGCTCCAGGAAGGCCCGTCCGTCGTTGATGTGGACGTGCACCCTGGGGTCGTCGTACGGCTTCGCGGGGTGCAGCTGTGCGCCGATCTGCTGCAGCCGGGGATCGATCTCGACCGCGTCCACGCGCTCCGCTCCGTACGCCAGCGCGACCGCGACGTCATTGCCGTTACCGGCCCCGATGACCAGCACGCGCTGGTGCGGGTTGTCGGGCGTCCGGTCGTAGGCCTGCCGGTAGAGCGAGTCCTGCTGCAACAGCGCGGAAAGCGGCGCGATGCTCTGGTGCGGGATGCCGTTGACGGAGATCGTGGAATTGAAAAGCTGGATCTTGTAGTAGGGCGACCAGGAGATGCCGGGCGTCGTCGTCTCCACGAACAGTGCAGCGACCATCGCCGTGAGGGGGATGCCGTACGGCAGGGTGTTGCGCCGTCCGCCGAGGACCAGCAGGGCCGCGGCGGCGAGTACGCCCCACACGACCGACGGGGCGCGGAGCCAGGACAGCAGGGCGAAGGACACCGAGCCGGTGAGGCTGCCGAGCAGGTCGTAGCGGTAGGCATCAAGCGGGGGAAGCCGGCGGAAGAAATCGGCGGTGATCTTGCCGATCGCAGTCATGATCACCGCGGTCAGCAGGAAGATGGCCGGCAGCGTGACCCACTCGGGGAGGCCGGTGGTCTTCACGGAGGTGAAGTAGATGACCTGGCTGCTGCTCTGACGCACCTGCACCGGATACTCGCGTACCAGGATGACGAGGAGCGCGAGCGGGATCGGTGCACAGCGTTTGAGCCACTGCCCGCGCGCGGCGGGGATCAGGAACCCGAGGCCGATCCCGAGGAACGACCCCAGCAGGATGAAGTTCGAAAAGTAACTGAGGTGGACGACGTTGGCGCCCGCCCATCTGATCAGCGCCAGCTCGACGAAGAGCATGGTGGCGCTGGCCAGCATCAGCCTCCAGCGCACCGAGCTGTAGGTTTGTCTGGTTTCGCCCAGGTTCATGCGTGTTTACGGTGCCATCTTCGGCAACGGAGAGTCGAGATGCCTTGCCGGTTTTGCGGCACGGATGGTTGGTCGGGTGAGGTCGCGCGGCATCACGATGCGCTGGACCTGATGCGTGCCCTCAAGAATCTGGGTGATCTTGGCGTTGGGGCAGCATGCGCTCGACGGGACAGTCGCGGGTGCGGCCGTAGTCGTCGACCTGGGGATCACCGCCGAGCAGCTCGGCGGCGTGCAGCAAAAACGTGACCTCGAGCGGGCGGACCGGTGTCTGCGGCTGCTTCCCGCATCCGCGCGAGGTGGTCAGCGCAACCGGGCTGCCCGTCATCACGTCCCGACCGTGGTCGAAGCGGCCGGCCCGGCCTTGTCCGCGGCTGTGCGCCACGGACTGCGGATGTCCTCGCCCGCCGGTGGTGCGCATGTTCGACCGGGCGGGCAGCCGGGCTCGGCTCACGTCCCACCTGCGACTTCAGGACGGAACGTCCTTGATGGCTGTTTGACACTGCCATGGTCAGCTTCCACGCTGGTGCATAGATGGACAATTCGACCAAAAGGAGATGATCATGACGATAAGCACCCGAAAGTACATCCGACACCTCGTCGGGGCGTCGTGCGCTGCGGCGCTGCTCGCCGCAACGGTGGGCGTGGCGAGTGCCGAGACGGTGTCGCTGACCACGGGGGAGACGTCGAGAGCGGCGCCACACGGGGACTGCACGGGTTACCACTACGACGAGAACCGCAACCGCATCTGGGATCCGGCGGGCTGCACCCCGCCGTGAAGCGAGGAAGCCTCCACCGGCCCCGCGCCTTGAGCGAAGCCGGCATTGTCACCAATGGCGTTCATGGTGTCACTACGTGTGTTGTTCAGGGCTTTTTTGATGGCACATGCGCCGAGGGCAACCGTTGCACGGGCCGGCCTGGTACCGGTTGCACGGTCTCCTTTGCTCCGGGTGGCTGCACGGCCGGGGCGCGGTCCTCACCTGCGGACGCCCTCTGGAGATCTTTAGCGGTGTGGGTTACGTCGGGTCGTGACGGGTGTCGCGGGCCGCGCTGTGCCGGGAGGATGAGGTACCCCGATGGCGGTGGACTGACGGCCGGAAAACGGGCTCGGCGTGCGCAAGTCCGGCTCGCGGCCGCTGACTTGATCGAAGCCGGGGCCAGTGACCGGGAGGTGGCCCGACGGTTCAGGGTGACCCGGATGTCGGCGAACCGTTGGCGGCGGGCGTTGGCTTCGGGCGGGCGGCAGGCCCTGGCGTCCAAGGGCCCCGGCGGTGCCCGCTGCAAGGGCTTCACCGAGACCGACTGCGCCCGCCTGCTGGATGCCGCGCACCAGCAGCCCGGCGGCCCCGTCGTTCTGGTGCGGGACAACCTGAACACGCACGCCAACCGCACCATGCACGAGCTGATCGCCGCCGATTATGGCTGACCGTCTACCAGTTGCCGCCGTACGCTCCCGAACTCAACCCCGTCGAGGGCGTGTGGCCGCACCTGAAGCGGTCGCCGGCCAACCTCACCAAACACAGCCTCGACCGGCTCACCGCATGGGTGAAGACACGGCTGAAACGGATGCAGTACCGCCCCCGACTCATCCAGGGCCTCATCGCCAAGACCGGACTCGACCTCCAACCGCCGTAACCCCAGCCGTTAAAGATCTTAGTGCTGCCCATCGGCAGATGGAGTGCGGTCAGACGCACAGCGAATCTTTACCGTCCGCACAATCACTCAACGCCCGTCTGTCAAGTTCCGAGACTCAGTGGCATGACGAGGGTGCTGGATCAGGGCTTACTTGAAGCACGGGTTCACGCCATCAGGAAGCCGGGCTCCACGTCCGGAAGGTCCTGGCTGCGTGATTCACGAAACAAAGGGGAGTGCATTACTCCCAAGGCAACCTCTGATCGCCAATAAGCGAACAGAGGGGAAATTATTCGGAGGTAATCCAATGGCGGCAGAAGTGAAGTTTGTGCGGCTCCAGTGCCTGGAAACAGAGGATAACGGAGCAGACGAGCTGTACCTGCATTACAACGGTGCCCATCTGGCAGGTATCCAGGACGTCGAGACTGGAGGAACGTGGCAGCTTGACCTCGTCAAGCGCCTTGACGGCGAGGCGTTTGTGTCCCTCTTTGACGAAGATGACATCGATGAGGATGACTTCCTCGGCGAAATCGTGATCTCTGAGTCGGAGATGAATCAGGGGCTCCGTCAACAGGAATTCAATCAGGATGATGCCCTCTACGTGCTCTTCTATAGGGTGCGTCCATTCGAGGAAGACTGATCAAGGATTCCCAATTCTTCCGAGGCGTGGGTGGTGCCGGCCGCGACCGGCCGAAGAGCGAGCCGTAGCGCGACCGAACACCGCCCAACGCTCGGCGGACCGCCTAGGTCCAGCGATCAGCTCGTGCATGGTGCGGCTGACATGCATGTTCAGGTTGTCCCGCACCAGAACGACGGGGCCGCCGAGCTGCTGGTGCGCGGCATCCAGCAGGCGGGCGCAGTCGGTCTCGGTGAAGCCCTTGCAGCGGGCACCGCCGGGACCCTTGGACGCCAGGGCCTGCCGCCCGCCCGAAGCCAACGCCCGCCGCCAACGCCCGAAGCCAACGGTTCGCCGACATCCGGGTCACCCTGAACCGTCGGGCCACCTCCCGGTCACTGGCCCCGGCTTCGATCAAGTCAGCGGCCGCGAGCCGGACTTGCGCACGCCGAGCCCGTTTTCCGGCCGTCAGTCCACCGCCATCGGGGTACCTCACCCTCCCGGCACAGCACGGCCCGCGACACCCGTCACGACCCGACGTAACCCACACCGCTAAAGATCTACTAGAAGGTGATCACCGACACCGAATCCGAGCCCTTGTTGGTCACGTAGACCTGGCGCTCAGCCGGGGACACCGCCACCCCCTCCGGGGAGTTGCCGACGGGGATGCCGTCTGCGATGTGTTTCGTCGCGAGGTCGATCTCCGACACCGAATCCGATTTCCCGTTGGCCACGTAGACCTGCTGTCCGTCCGGGGACACCACCACCCCCGTCGGCCGCTTCTCGACGGGGATGGGGCTGCCGACGGTGCGGTTCGTCGCGGGGTCGATCACCGACACCGAGTCCGAGCTGAAGTTGGTCACGTAGACCCGGCGTCCGTCCGGGGACACCGCCACCCCCGCCGGGGAGTTGCCCACCTGGATCGAGGCCAGTTCAGGATGGGAGGAGGGGGTCTGTGTCAGGTAGATACCGCCTCCTACCGCGGCCAGCGCCACCGCCACCACCCCTGCGATGAGCCTGGCCCGGTGGTGTCTGGGGCGCTGCCGGCGGGGCCGGAGCGGAGCCTCGTCACCTTCGCGCGGCAGCGGTCCCCGGGGCGGGCCGGCCGGTTCCGCCGGCTCGGCCGGCCCCATGAGCTCGGTCGGCGGGGCCGATTCCCGGGGGCGCGGCGGCTTCGAGGCGGGGGGCCGCCCGGGCGACGGCACCCCCGGTGAGGAAGCCGGTTGCGGCAAAGGGGACGGATGGGGCTGGACGGCGATGGAGGCGAGCCGCTGGGCGGCCGCGTCGCCGTCCATTCTCTCCGCGGGGTCCTTGGCCAGCAGCCCGAGGAGGACCGGGGTCAGCTCCGCTGCCCGGCGCGGCGGGGTGGGGGGCTCGAACTGCAGGGCGCTCAGCGTGCCGAGAGCGGAGTCGCGGTCGAAGGGGCCGGCCCCCTCGAGCGCGAAATACAGGGTGGCGCCGAGTGAGAACAGGTCGGCGGCCGGGGTCAGTGCCCCGCTGCGGGCTCGTTCCGGGGCCATGTAACGCACGGTCCCGACGATCTCCAAGGAGGCGGTCAGACGGGCCTCTCCGGAGCCCGGCTCCAGCGCGATGCCGTAGTCGGTCAGCAGCACCTGGCCGCCCTCCGCAGGGTAGGAGCGCTGCGGGCCGGGGTCGGTCAGCAGGATGTTGGCCGGTTTGACATCCCGGTGCAGGACGCCGACCCGGTGGCCCTCCAGCAAGGCGTCGAGCACCGCCAGCCCGATCCAGGCGACATCGGCGGGCGGCAGCGGCCCCCACTCGTGCACCACCGCCTCCAGGTCCATGGCGCCGGGGATGAAGTCCATGACGATCCACGGCAGGCCGTCGTCCTCCACGATGTCGTGCACGGTGACGACATGGGGGTGGTTGCGCAGCCGGGCAGCGTGCCGCGCTTCGCAGCGGGCCCTCGCGATCCGGGTGCCCACATCGCGTTCTGGGACGTCCGGCGGCAGGATGATCTCCTTGAGCGCGACCTCGCACGCCAGTTCCTGGTCGTACGCCAGCCACACCCGCCCCTGACCGCCGGCGCCGAGACGACGCAGGAGCCGGTAGCGCCCGGTGATCACGCGCCCGGCCGCCTCGTTCGCTCCTGTCATGGCTCCCTCTTCCGGGACGGGCCAGCAGGGTCTTCGGCGAGCGGCAAAAGGCCTCCCTCCACATATCGCATATCAGTCAAAGCGTGGCAACCCTCCCGTTGATTCGCGTCATCACTCAGTAGGGCATATGTTCGATTATCGGCAAGAGGGACACCCGTGTCGGTGGAGTAGGTCTCTGCGCTGGGAGTCTGCGAGTCTGCTCTCTGGGGGAGAGAACACCGCGTCCGGGTTGAGTCGACGGACACACAACAAGGCGCAGACGGCTGGCCGTCCGGGGGCCTGGTCCCGCCCGCCCCCGGAGCTCACGGGGTGCAGCGGCGAGCGGGTGTCCATGACCGCGCAGCCTGGTACGCGCCCCACAGCTCGTCCGCCTTCGCGCACCGCACCTTCCCGTGTCCGCAGTCGCCGCACGTGGTGGGATCGTGTCCCGCGAAGGACACGGTTGGCGAATTCGGCTGCTGTACGGGGGCGAGTCGGGCGAAGGGAGAGGTCCTGGTCTTGGCCAGTGGTGTTCCGGTCGGCCGGGCGTCGGGGGCGTGAAGGAGAGCAAGGAGCCACAGGCCATCGGCACCGGTCTGAAGATTGTTCCTGAGCCTTCATCGGGTCTCCTTCGTGGATACCCCTGGCTTCAGCCGGGGGAGGAAACGAAGCTCCTGTGGAGCAGGGCAGGGAAAGCCGTTGCGCCGCCAGGGCGGAACGGCGTTGTCAGTGGCGGCCGGTACGTTGATCGTATGCATCTGCGGTACTCCTTCCGGATCGAGCCGACGCCGGGTCAGCGCACCGCGCTGGCCCGTACGTTCGGCTGCGCCCGGGTGGTGTACAACTTTCCACTCCAGGCACGGCCCGTTGAACGGGGAACCCACCCGAAGCCCCAGCCGGTTACCACAGGCAGGCAGGCAGGCGGGAATCCCCCTCCTTTTTTAGGAGGGGGAGGATGTCAAGTGAGGATGTGGCAATGGCATGGCTGAGGAAACGCGGGAGGCGGACGGTCGGGCTCGTGGCCGCGGCGAGTGCGGCGCTGGCGCTGACCGCCTGCGGCCCGGGCGGCTTTGACGACGGGGACTCCGGGGATCGCGAGGCGAAGTACAAGCGCGTCATCGAAGACCCTCACCCGCGCCCCGCCGACGTCATCGAGGCGGCCGGCGCACCCACCGGCGTGGTCCGCGCGGACGACGGCTCGCTGCTCCTGACGTACGACGCCAGCAACGTCGAGGACGACGAGGGGCCGGCCGCCACCGCCTGGCGCATCGTCGGCCCCGACGGCCGTACGGTCGCCGAGCACGCGGAACACGCGGACGCGGAGGCGGCGCCGGCCGCGTTCAAGGGGGTGCGCGGGGGCTTCGTGCGGGTGCCGCCGGGTGAGGGGGCCGAGGGAGCGTACGCCCTCGACGTACGCGGCAAGCAGCACAAGGTCATCATCACCGACACCCCGTTGCGCACCCGCCCCGGCGACATCCTGCTCGCCGAACTGGAGCCCACCCTCATCTACCGCCCCGCCACGCGCACCGTGGCGCCCCCGGCCGGAGTGCCGGGCGACGCCATCCGCCTCGCCGTCGACGAGCGGGGCACGGCCTGGAGCCTGGACCAGCCCCTGACCGAAGACCCCAACCGCGTCGTATGGCAGCGCGACGGTCGCAGCGTTGGCTCCACGGCGGTCCCGAAGCCGTACGCGGGGGGTATCCTCGCCGCCCGAGGTGGCACCGCGGCGCTGTCCCTCACTCAGGGCGAGGGCGTGCGCGGCCTGTTGGTGACGACGGACGGCGGCGGGCACTGGCGGACCGTTCTCGCCGGCGGCATTCCCTGGAGGGAGCTGAAGCATGGCCCGGAGTCGCTGGTTTTGGAGCTGCTTGCGGACGGGCGGCTGCTCGTCGGCGAGGAAGGCGGCCGCTACTGGCTCGCCGACGACCGCACCAACAGCGCCTTCCACGAGCTGAAGACGCCGGCGAAATTCACGTCGTTCACCGTCGACGGAACGACGCTCTACGGCATCGCGGACGCGACGACGGCGACGTACAACCTGGTGAAGGGTGAAGGGCTATGGGTCTCTCGCGACGGCGGACGCGAGTGGCGGCGCTACGGGCAGCGCGGATAGCGGCGGAACGGGTGCGTGTACGCATCCGCGAGCTCCCCAACCGCCACCCCGGCGCACCAGCCCTTCGTGCCACTCAGTATTCGGTGGCACTCATCAACCTTCGGTGGCAATGATCAGGCTTCGCCGGCGCAGGACGATCACGCGTGACTGTCCCGTCTTGAAGGATCTGGTCTCCGTCTCAAGTGACCTGGTCTGATGCGTCGTTGATCTCAGTTGATCTGGTTCGTCATCCTGATCGCTGCACTACTCTGTCGAGCCATGAACGCGGACTGCTGGTTGGCAGACACCCGGACCTCCTACGACACGGTCGCGGTCAGCTATGCCGACCAACTACGCGAGGCTCTGGCCGGGGCGCCGTATCTTCGGGCGGCTCTGGCGCTGTTCGCCGACGTGGTGCACGCCGCTGGCGGTGGGCCGGTGGCGGACGTGGGCTGCGGACCTGGACACGTCACCGCTCACCTGCACGAGCTGGGTGTGGACGCTTTCGGCATCGACCTTTCATCCGTGATGATCGACGTGGCTCGGCGTGACCACCCCCGCCTGCGGTTCGAGGTGGGCTCGATGACCGACCTCGACCTCGCCGATGCTTCAGTCGTCGGCCTGCTCGCATTTTGGTCGTTGATTCACGTCCCCGACGAAGCAGTGCCCACGATCTTCGGCCACTTCCGGCGCGTGTTGCGTCCCGGCGGACCGCTGCTGCTCGGCTTTCACGTCGGCGACGGGTCGAGGCTGAAGACGCAGGGCTACGGCGGCCACCCGATGAACGTCCACGTTCACCGCCGCCAGCCTGACCAAGTGGCGGCCTGGCTACGCGATGCCGGGTTCACCGTCGAGGCCCAAATGCTGATCGACCCCGACGAGAGCGTTCCAGGTGCGGTCCTCTTCGCACGCCGTCAGTCCTAGCCACGCCAGCGGTCCGGTTGCGGCCGACGGCACAGCGAAGTCGGACCACATCAACTGAGACAGCCTCCGGCATCCGCTCGCCCGGGACCACATCACTTGAGATTCCTGGCTTCCCCACGTCTCAACTGAACTGGTCGCCGCAGGTCAGCGACCCGACTCGGAACCAGATCATTTGAGACCGGACAGTGACATTCGCCCTCAGACGGTGGCGTTCGCTGCACAGAGTGAGAGCGAACGCGACGTGAGCCGCCCCGCCCTCCCGGTCGGGAGCCGTACGGTCGCCCTCCCGGATATGAACGATCAAACTTCTCCACCCAGAGACAGTCATCGAGCTCCAGTTGCGACCCCAACTCCCTGGTGAGAGCGGCTGGTAGAGGAAGAGCGCAGTCGCTGTCGGAGGGGTTGACGGGAGGACGCATCGAAGGCATCTTGAACGATCAAATTCAGCCGTTGGCAGGGCCGCTGCCATGAGCCGGTCGACGCAGCGTCTGCATCTGCCGGTGAACAACGAGGAGGACACCGTGAGTTCTTCGCGGATAACCGTCGGTGCGGGACAGGGCCGGCCGAAGCCCCCGGGCGCGAAGCCGGTGCGGCGGGCGGCTGCGGTGGTGGCGGCGGTGATGTGCGCCTCGGCGCTCAGTGGATGCGGTGGCTCGGACTCCTCCGGCACGGACTCCAAAGGGCCGGAGAAGTCCCAGGACCGCGGCCCGATCACCTTGGCCACCGGTAAGGACACCACGGGCACCCTGCAGGGCCAGCTCGATCGCTGGAACAAGCAGCATCCCGATCAGAAGGTCACTCTCGTCGAGCTCCCGGAGAGCGCCGATCAGCAGCGCCAGCAGTTCATCCAGAACGCTCAGACCAAGTCCGGTACTTACAGCGTGCTCAACCTCGACCCGATCTGGGTCGCCGAGTTCGCGGCCAACCAGTGGATCGACGAGCTCCCCGCCAAGGAGTTCCCGCTCGACAGGATGATCCCGGCCGTCGTGAAGACCGGCGAGTACTTCGGCAAGCAGTACGCCGTCCCCTTCAACACCAATGCGGGTCTGCTCTTCTACCGCAAGGACCTTCTCGACCGGATCGGTGCCCAACCGCCCACCACCTGGGATGAGTTGAAGCAGGACTGCGTGAAGGTGCAAAAGCTCCCGGAGGGCAAGGGCGTCGACTGCTACGCCGGGCAGTTCGACAAGTACGAGGGGCTGACCGTCAACTTCGCCGAGGCCGTGGCCTCCGCCGGTGGCAGCGTCGTCGACGACAAGGGCAAGGCCACCGTCGACACCGAGGCCGCGAAGAAGGGCCTGCGGTTCCTCGCCGACGGGTTCAAGGACGGCACCATTGCCCAGCAGGCCTCCACCTACAAGGAGGAGGACGGCCGCCGAGCCTTCCAGGCGGGCAAGCTCCTCTTCCACCGGCAGTGGCCCTACCAGTGGGCTCTCGCCAATGCCAAGGACGGGTCGAGCAAGGTGGCGGGGAAGTTCGGCGTCGCCGCGCTGCCCGGCCTCGACGGCCCCGGCAAGTCCAGTCTCGGCGGACTCGACCTGGCCATCAGCAAGTTCGCCAAGAACAAGGCGACCGCGCTGGACTTCATCAAATTCTTCTCCAGTGAGGCCAACGCCAGGACCAACCTCAAGGTCACCTCCGCGGCCCCGCCCTACACCGGCCTCTATGACGACCCGGCGCTGCGCAAGCAGTTTCCGTACCTGGCCACACTCAAGGAGTCGCTGGACACAGCGACGCCCCGGCCCGTGGTCGTGCACTACGGCGATGCCACGGCCGCCATCCAGGAGAGTGCCGCGGCCGCGCTGAGCGGCTCCAAGTCGGTCGACGCGGCCCTGGCCGATATGCAGAAGAACCTCTCCGCCGCCATCGCTGCGAAGTAGACGGGCCGCCCACGTGTCCGTCACGACGCCGACGCCGGTGCGCAAGACGGCGGCGTCCCGGCCCGCGCGCTCATCGCGCCGGGCCGGGACGGCCGGTCTGGCCGCGGCCCTGCTCTCACCGACGTTGCTGGTCCTCGTCCTGGTCATCGGATACCCCGTGGTGGCGGCCCTGCGGCTGTCCTTCCAGGTGTCCAGCGAGTCCATCGACCCGCACACCGGTTTCAAGGTGACCGCCACCTCCTACGGCGCCGAGAACTACACGTCCGTCTTCTCCGACGACCGGCTGCTGCGGCCCTGGTGGAACACCACGTCGTTCGCTCTGGCCTCGGTCACCCTCGAGGTCCTGATCGGTGTCTCCATGGCCCTGGTGATGCACCGGGCCTTCCGGGGCCGGGCCCTTGTCCGCGCCGCGGTCCTCGTGCCGTGGGCCATCCCCACCGCGATCTCCGGCATGCTCTGGAAGTGGATCTTCAACAGCCAAGGGGTCGCCAACGAGATTCTCGGCACCCAAGTGCTGTGGAGCAGCGACGGGTTCCAGGCCTGGCTCTCCGTGGTCATCGCCGACACCTGGAAGACCGCGCCGTTCATCGGGCTGCTCGTCCTCGCCGGACTGCAGATCATCCCCGGCGAGCTGTACGAGGCTGCCCGCGTCGACGGCGCCTCTGTATGGCGCGTCTTCTGGCGGATCACCCTGCCCCTGGTCCGCCCGGCCCTCGTGGTCGCTGTCCTCTTCCGCCTCCTGGACGTCCTGCGCATGTTCGACCTGCCGTACGTCCTGGTGGGGCCGCGAAAGGATTCGGTCGAAACGCTCTCGATGATCGCCTTTGACGAGATGACCAATCTGCGCTTCGGCACCGCCGCCGCGTACGCGACCGTCCTGTTCCTGTACGTCGCCGTGGTCGCCCTCGCGTTCGTGAAGCTGTTCGGAGCCGATCTGATCGGCCGGGGCACCGGGAGCGAGACATGAGTACGACGATCTTCAGGCTTCGGCGGGTCGCGCCCGTACGGCGTGGCACGAAGCGTGCCGGGCGCGGCACGGCCTGGGCCCGCCGCCTGGGCATCGCGGCGGTTGTGGCCTACTGCCTCGCGCCCTTCTACTGGATGGTCGTCTCCAGCCTGCGCAGACCGGCCGACCAGTTCTCCAACGCGCCGCTGCCCGCACCGGTCTCCTTCGACAACTACTCCGCGGCCTTCGACGCGCGCAACGGATTCGGCCGGGCCCTGGTCAACAGCCTTGTCGT
Source organism: Streptomyces albiflavescens (assembly GCF_014645835.1). Classification (GTDB taxonomy): domain Bacteria; phylum Actinomycetota; class Actinomycetes; order Streptomycetales; family Streptomycetaceae; genus Streptomyces; species Streptomyces albiflavescens. Next base: position 16,447 of record NZ_BMMM01000029.1, on the reverse strand, counting down.
GGCCGGAGTCAGCACCGCCGTCACGCTGGTCGTCGCCATCTTCGCCGGATACGCGCTGGCGCGGCTGCAGTTCCGCGGCAAGACACTGATCCTGACGCTGATCATCGCGGCCTCGATGTTCCCGCCGATCATCCTGGTGGTGCCGCTGCTCGAACTCTTCACGGACGCGGGCTGGATCAACACCTACCAGGCGATGATCGTCCCGAGCATGAGCTTCGCCCTGCCGCTGGCCGTCTGGAACCTCACCGCGTTCTTCCGCCAGATGCCCGCGGAGCTGGAGAAGGCCGCGCAGGTCGACGGGTGCACACCCGCGCAGGCGTTCCGCAAGGTCGTGCTCCCGCTCGCCGCACCGGGCGTCTTCACCACGGCGATCCTCGTCTTCATCTGCGCCTGGAACGAATTCCTCATCGCGGTCAGTGTGGTGAATGACCGTCACATGATGACCGCGAACGTGATCGTGTCGCTCTTCACCGGCCAGTACAAGTACGACCAGCCGTTCGGCACACAGATGGCGGCCGGCGTCGTGGTGACCCTGCCGCTCGTCGTCGCCGTGTTGTTCTTCCAGCGGCGGATCGTGGACGGTCTCACGGCAGGAGGACTGAAATAGTGGACGCTCACACGGCGGGAGAGCCGGCCCGAGTAAGCGCCCCGGCCGGCGGGGTGCCCGCCGCCTTTGACGAGTGGGTGCTGAGCACCGACGATCCGCTGACCGACTACCACCCCGCCTTCACCGGCAACGGCCGGCTGGCCGCGCGTGTGCCGGCGGCCGGCAACGGCTTCGCCGAGGCCCCCGTGCGCACCCAGTTCCATGTCGCCGGCTTCTACACCGGCCGCGACGGCGGATGGTCCCGCAAGGCGTCCCTGCCCGCCTGGACGACGCTCGACGTGAGCGACGGCAGCGGCTCGTTCAACGACGCGTTCAGCTCCGTACGCGCAACGGCGGAGGAACTTGTCGGAGGTGACTGGGCAGCGGTGACACGCCCGGAAGCCGGAGTTGCTCGCGGCATCGAGCGGTACCGGCAGTCCCTCGACCTGCGCACCGGAGTGATCACCACGGAGGCCCGCTGGACCTCGCCGGCGGGCCGGGTCACGGATGTGCGCTACCAAGTGCTCACCGACCGGTCCAGGCCTCACGTGGCCGCCGTGACCGTGAGGGTCACCCCGCACTGGGAGGGGACACTCGTCGTCACCGACACCCTCGAGGACCGGGCGGCTTCCCACACAACACCTGCCCGGCAGGGAGCGGGCGAGGGACGGATCTGGACCGTGACGGAGGCCGAGGGAAGTGGCATCGTGGCCGCGGTCGTCTCCGTTCTCGACGCCGCGGGTGCCGGGCCGCCGCGTCCATGGGGGGAGGAGACGGCGGCGCGGACGGTCACGGTACGAGCGCTGCCGGGCCACCCCTACAGCTTCACCAAATACGTGTCCGTCGTGACCTCGCACGACGCCGACGACCCGCCCGCCGCCGCCCGAGCCCACGCCGACGCGGCCGCTCGTGCGGGATACGGCCGGCTCGCCGACGACAACCGCCGGGCCTGGGCGCGGGAATGGGAGGGCGACATCGTCGTCCGCGGCGACGCCCGCCTGCAACGCCAGGTGCGGGCCTCGAAGTTCTACCTCCTGACCAGCGTGCGCGAGGACTCGCCGTGGTCGCCCTCACCCGCCGGGCTCTCCAGTGACAGTTACAACGGCCATGTCTTCTGGGACACCGAAACCTGGATCCTGCCGAGCCTCCTGGCCCAGCACCCGCAGATCGCCGAGAGCGTCCTCGACTACCGGCTCCGGCGGCTCGACGCGGCCCGCGCCTACGCCGCCGACGGCGGATACCGGGGCGTCCGCTTCCCCTGGGAGAGCGGTCTCACCGGCGACGAGGACACACCGGCATGGGCTCCGTGCGGCCGTCTCGAACAACACGTCAGCTCGGATGTCGCGCTGGCCTTCTGGCAGCACTGGCTGGTCACCGGCGACGAGCGGTGGCTGCGTACGTCGGGACTGCCCGTGCTGAGCGCGGTCGCGGACTTCTGGACGAGCCGGGTCACCGCCGACGCCGAGGGCCGCTGTCACATCAACGGGGTGATTCCGCCGGACGAGTACGCGGAAGGGCCGCACGACGACTCCGTCTACACCAACGTCGCTGCCCGGGCCGCCCTCCGCTTCGCTGCCCGGGCCGCAGAGACATTGGGGCAGCCGGCCGATCCGCGCTGGACGGACGTCGCGGACCGGCTTGTCATCCCGTTCGATCAAGCCCAGGGCATCCACCCGGAGTTCACCGGATACGAAGGCCAACGGATCAAACAGGCCGACGTGGTGATGCTCGCCTACCCGTGGGAGAACCCGCAGCCCGCGGAGGTCTCGCGGGCCGACCTCGAGTACTACGTGCCCCGTACGCACGAGGACGGCCCCTCGATGACCGACTCGGTGCACTCCATCGTCTACGCCGAACTCGGCGACGCCAAGGCGGCGTTCGAACATACCCGGCGCAGCGTCGAGCCCTTCCTCCGGCCGCCCTTCGAGCAGTTCGCCGAGACCCGGACCGGGGGAGCCTTCACCTTCCTCACCGGTCACGGCGGCTTCCTGCAGGAGTTCCTTTACGGCTACTCGGGACTGCGCTGGCGCGCGGACCGGGTCGTCCTCGCACCGATCCTGCCCGACCCGCTGGACGGCATCACTCTGCGGCGGCTGCGCTGGAGGAGCCGTGTCTTCGACATCGACATCCGGCACGACGGCACGACGGTACGGCTGCACGCGGGCCAAGCGCTCCCGGTGGAGGCCGCGGGACAGCTCCATCACGTCCCAGCCGGGGGAGAAGTCAGGCTCGCTACGCGCACACCAGTGGCAGACCAGTAACCGTTGGGCAGGGGCAGGGGCAGGGGCAGAGGCAGAGGCAGAGGCGCGCGGCCGGATCAGCCGCCGGGCGCGCTCCGCGGCGGCGCCGAACTCGCACGCACGACCAACTCCGGAACCAGCAGCCGATGCAGAGACTCGGCAGCCTCGTCGACGTCCTCATCCGCGTTCCGGCCGACGAGCCGCAGCAACTCCGCCATGATCAACCGGCCGACCTCCTCTATCGGCTGACGGACACTCGACAGACCCACCGCCGCTGCGGCCGGGGTGTCGTCGAATCCCACCACCGCGACGTCCTCGCCGGGGCGCAGCCCGTGGTGGCGCACGGCATGCAGCGCGCCCACTCCGAGAGCGTCGGTCGCCGCGACCACAGCGGTCGGCGGCCCCGGCCGGTCCAGAAGCTCCACCATGAGCCGCGTACCACTCGACATGGTGTCGTCGCCCCGTACGTCGAGCCGGTGGCTTTGGGCGAGCAGGCCGTGCCGGTCCATGGCCGCCAGCCAGCCGTGCGCCCGGGAGTCGCCGACACTGGAGCCCTCGGGCCAGCCCAGGAATCCGATGCGCCGGTGGCCGGCGGCAACCAGATGATCGACGGCCGAGGCCGTCCCGGCCGTGTTGTCGACGTCGGCCCAGCTATAGCCGGCGGCACCGGTCGCCGTACGCCCGAACGCGGCGAACGGGACGCCGGCTGCCTCCAGTTGCCGTGGACGCGGGTCGTGCGGAGTGACGTCGTAGAGCACCACTGCGCTCACGGCCCCGGCGCGCCACAGCGCCGTGCACCGCTCGGTCTCCTCGTCGGCATCGGGCGCCGTGAACAGCAGCACATGGTGGTCGCATGCCTGGCCCGCCTCGGCGAGCGCGTGAAGGAAGCGGTCCTGAATGGAAGCCACCGTCTCCGCATGGACCGGCAGGATCCTGCACCCCACCATGCGGGGAGAGCTGGCCCTGAGCGAGCGTGCCGCCCGGTTGGGGTGGTAACCGAGGTCGGAGACAGCCCGGTTGACCCGCTCCCGCGTCTCGGCGCGGACCCGGTCGGGCGCGTTGAGCACGTTGGACACCGTCTGTCGTGACACCCCGGCCGCCTCGGCGACGTCCGAGATGGTCACGGACGGCCCCGGAATCAGCCGTGGGCCATGGGAACCGGCCGTCATGTGCATCCCCCGCTGGTCGACCCATACGTATGTGCATGAACGGAGATCAGCGCCCCGCATGCCGGACGGATCGATTTTATCGTTCAAGCCTGGGCTGTCGAGGCTGGGCAGAGGGGGAGGGGCGCACGACCAACGAGCATTGGTGGACGGAGCAGCCACTTCACATGTGTGCACACCGCCCTTCCGTACGGCGGGTGTGGAGTCTCACACAGCACATGGTCGTCTCGATCGGTGTCGACGAGCGTGACAGCGGCATCCCGCGCCGGTGATGGTCTCGCAGCGCGAAGCTAGGGGTGTTCGTAGAGCTGGATGAGGCCGGCGAGTGAGAAGCACAGGGCGCCGGTGAGGGTGCCCCAGTTGGCGATGTCGGCGTTGACCATGCTGCCCGTGGCGGGGCGGGTGAAGGCGGCGAGCGCTGCCACCATGAACAGGAAGGAACCGAGCTGGTTCACGGCGACGATCCACCAGCTGAGGCTGCGGGGGCGGACGCAGGGCCGGCCGTGGCAGATCTCGACGAGGCCCAGGTGCCCGGAGACCAGGAAGAGCACACAGCCGACCACGTCGGGCGCCCAGATCAGCCGGTTGACCCGCTGGACGCTCAGGCCCCGCAGGAAGGAGTCCAGCAGGGAGACGGCGAAGACGAGCGTGCCCGCGAAGAGGACGAATGCGCTCAGCCAGTCCACCCGCATCGGCTCGTAGCTCCACCACCGCCAGCGGCGGGTGACCAGCCGGCCCTCGCCGCCGGCGTAGCGGGGTGCGTTGACCACCTGAAGCAGCGAGACGTAGCCGCCGGTGTTGAAGAACAGGCCGCCCACGAAGTAGATCGAGGCGCTCTCGGTGGCGTTGCCGGAGCCGAATTGGGCCACGGCCGCGCCAGCCGCGAAGAGAGCCCCGCCGACGACGAAGGCGATCGCCGCGATGACGTTGAGTCTGCGCAGCCGGCCTAGGGCAACGGCATCCGCACGGGTGCGCCCACTGGCCGCCGCACCGGGCGAACGGACGACGAGGATGCCGCGCCGCCGCGCGACCCGCGACTCCCACACCGCGGTGCCACCGCCGGGAAGGTGCCAAGTGAGCCTGGTGGTGAACGGTCCCGCGCCCTCGGCGCGCTGCTCCGGCTGCTCCACGGGCCGAGCCTAGATGTCGGACGGGACCGGAAGGCGAGCGAAACGCTGTCCCGCCAAGCCGTCGGAAAGCGGGTCTGTACGGTCAACGGTGGCTCTTCGAGCAGGAAGTAACACCTGATGCAAGGGTGGTCAACCACTGCGGACGGCCGGTCACCCCAGGTAGGCGGGGGCGACGGCCGAGGCCATCAGCCGGCGGGCTGTGCCGGTGCCGTCGGCCGGGACGGTCCACAGGTCCGAGCCGTAGTCGCCGGGGAGGGCGTAGACGAGGGTGGAGTCGTCGGACCACAGGGCCTGGTCGTCGATGTTGCGCTGTTCGGCGGTCGCGGTCTCCTTCATGGTGCGCAGGTTCAGGACGTACAGGCGCCAAGGGGCGTCGGGTGAGGCTCCCTTGACGCGTTTCTTGTAGGCGATGCGGGTGCCGTCGGGCGAGAGGGAGGGGCATTCGACGTTGCGGTGCAGGGTGGTGAGGGTGCGTGTGGTGACGTCGCCGCGGACCAGGTAGGTCTGGCCGCCGGTCGCCAGCGTGGCGTAGAAGCGGGTGTCGTCGGCGAAGGTGACGCCCCAGATGTTGGTGTCGGCGGCGTGGTAGGTCCGGCCGTCCTTGATGACGCGGAAGGTCTCCAGGTTGTCGTCGATCTTCCAGGTGCGGGTGTCGACGATGGCGGTGCGGGTGGAGAAGTTCGTGCCGGCGTAGGAGTCTCCGCTGACGAAGACCGTCCAGGCCACCAGGTGGCCGGAGGGTGAGACGCGGGCCCGGGTGGGGATGCCCGCGGCCGGGAAGTGGTGCAGTTCGTGCAGGTGCGAGTCGAGCACGACCGCCCGGTAGGTGTCCCGCAGCGTGCCGTGCACGGCCTGCAGGCAGATGCCGGTACCGGCCGCCGCGTGGAAGCGCAGGCACTTGACGCCCGACGCGGTGCGCGGCCCCTGCGGATCGTCGGCGGGCACGGTGGCGATCTCGTCGCGGTGCGGGCCCCAGGCCAGGTTGCGCACCAGCAGCCGGCGGTCGGCCGTCGGCCGGAGCGAGACGGTGCCGGTGCGTACGGTCGGGCCGTTCGCCTGCTGCTGGTCCCGCATGCCCGAGCGGTGGGCGGCGTACAGCACGGCCCCGGTTCCGACGCTGCCGAGCAGCAGGACGGCGGCCAGCAGGATCACCAGGCGGGTGGTTCTGGTCAAGGGGACACCTCAGCGGGGGACATTTCGTCGGCGGGACGAAGGATGAACGAGGCCACGAGGGCGCTGATGGCAAGTGCGGCGGCGGTGACGGCGAGTGCGGTGCGGCCGCCCCACAGGCTCCAGGCCGCGCCGAAGGCGAGCGAGCAGGCGAACCGCGCCAGCGCCTGGCCGGTACCCACCAGTGCCTGCCCGGCGCCCTGGTGCTGTGCCGGCACGGCGCCGGCGGTGGCGGCCGCAAGGACTCCGTCGGTGGCTGCGTAGAAGGTGCCGTGCAGCGCGAGGACGGCGACCACGGCAGGAACGCCGTGCCAGGGGGAGAGCACCAGGCCGTAGCCGAGCAGCAGGACGCCGTGGCCGGCCAGGAAGAGCCGGCGGCGGCTGATGCGGTCGGCGAGTGCGCCGAGCGGAACGGCGAGCAGCAGGAAGACGGCTGCGGTGCCCAGGGGCAGCAGCGGGAACAGGTCGGCGGGCAGGTCGGCTTCGCGCTGGAGCAGCAGATACAGGAAGGAGTCGCTGACGGTGGTGAGACCGAGCAGGGCCGCGCACAGGGTGAGCCGGCGCAGTTCCGGGCGGCGCAGCAGGCCCAGCGAATCGCGCAGGGCCGGCCGGGCCGGCTCGGGCAGCGCTGCGGCACCGGCGGGGGCGATGCGGCGGGGCACGAAGAGCACCAGCACCAGGACCCCGAGCACCGCGACGCAGCCGCTGACCGCGAAGACCGCGTCGTAGCCGTCGACGGTGGCCCGCAGCACGGCGAAGGCGACGAGCGGGCCGAGCAGCGCGCCGGTGGTGTCCATGGCGCGGTGCACCCCGAACGCCCGTCCCCGGTGCTCGGGTTGGGTGGCCAGTGAGATCATCGCGTCCCGGGGGGCGGTGCGCAGCCCTTTGCCGGTGCGGTCGACCGCGAGCACGGCACTGAGTACGGGGAGGGTGTGGGCGAGCAGCAACAGCGGCTTGCACAGCGCCGACAGGCCGTAGCCGAGGCCCGCCACGACCTTGTGCCGGCGGCCGCCCCCGTCGGCGAGGTGGCCGCCGGCCAGCCTGACCAACGCCCCCACGCCGTTGTTGATGCCGTCGAGGAGACCGAAGCCGAGGGGCGACAGTCCAAGGCCCGCGACCACGTAGAGCGGCAGGACGGCCGTGACCATCTCCGAGGAGACGTCCGTGATCAGGCTGACCGCACCCAGGGCCAGCACGGTGGGGGGCACAGCGGCCGGCCGCCGCCCCGGACGGGTGTCCGGGGCGACGGCGGCCTTGGTGCTGCGGGAGTCCGCGAGGTACACGGGCGTCAGTTCCAGATGCCGGCGATGTCGGACGCCGAGGCGGCGTTGCCCGCGTGCGCGCTCAGACCGGCCAGGTCCTCCACCGTGCGCAGGACGTTGTAGTGGTTGTAGGTGGTCGCGCTCGAGCTGCCGGGGGCGACGTGCTGCCCGTAGAAGACGGTGGGGATGCGGTTGCCGGAGAGCTTGTTGTCCTCGTCGAAGGTGACGGCAAGGATGCTGTTGTGCGTCTGGGCCCAAGTGGCGTACGCACCCAGGTTGTTCTTGATCCAGGTGTCGCCCGTGGAGACCGAACAGTCGTGCATGTCACTGCACAGGTTCGGGACGACGAAGGAGACCTTCGGCAGGGTCGTGTAGTCGGTCGGGAACTGCGCCATGGTCATCGCGGTGTTCGTCGGCACGTTGGAGAACCCGAACCACGGGTTGTGCTTCTGCGCGTACTTGCCGCTGCTGCAGGTCGTCGAACCCTGGCTGGGCAGCGACTCGTTGTAGCTCTTCCAGGTCTTGCCCGCGGCGATCAGCTCGGAGGCCAGGTTCGGCGCGGAGATGGAGCCGACCGAGACGCAACTGTCGTCGGTGCGGCCCTGGTTGGAGCCCGAGAAGAGCATGTAGTAGTTCGGCTCGCTGGGGTGGGTGAGGCCGTAGGACTGGGTGAGGTTGGCGCCACCCGCCTTGAGGGTGTTGTTGATGTACGGGGCGCTGGAGCTTCCGATGATCTGCGAGTAGGCGTGGTTCTCCATCACCACGACCACCACGTGGTCGGGGGTGGGCAGAGCGGCGGCCTGAGCGGTGGAGGCCGTTGCGGTCCACACGCCGATCGACGTGGCGGTGAGGGCGACAGCCCCGGCGAGTGCGGCGAGGGAGTGTCGGGTGCGCTTGGAAGCCTTGACGGCGGCCATGACTGTCCTCCGGACAGAAGTGACGGGCACGTGCGGGGGAGCGGCGCCGCAACCCTAGGAGTCCCAAGCCGGAACTGCGTGAAGCACAGACGAACGCTGGACCCCGCGCGGCAAAGACCACACCAGGCACGGGTCATGCACAGGCCAAGCACGGCGAAGCCTTGCTGAGCAGGGCTCATGTCCTTTGCTCAAGCAGTCCCTGGGCCACACCCGCCCCCGGCTGCGCGACCCGGAGGCGGCGGACCGGTGGACCTGTGCTGGCACCGGTGAGAACCGCACCACGCAAGAGAGGTTCGAGTGCACCCGGTGCGGACACACCGCCAACGCCGATCAGGTCGGCGCGCTCAACGTCGCCCTTACGGAACCCGGCCTCGCTTGCCCCGCACCGACAGCACCGCTTGGAGCCGCGAGGCCGGCCGCGAGGTGGACGCCGAGGTCCTGGCGCACATCTCCCCGGCCCGCAGCTCGGCTCGGCAGGAATCTGCCGGGTGTCTCGGGGGCGGGCTTGGGCTTGGGAGCGCGGACCATGTTCGCGATGCTCAGCCGCTCGTGCGCCACGACCGCAACAGCGTGACAGACGCCTGCTGTTACAGCCCGGACGTGGTGCTGGGCGACCGCGGCAATGACCACGACAAGTACCGCCGCCTGATCTGGGGTCTCGGTGTGAAGCCGCTGATCGCCCGCCGGGGAATCGAGCACGGCTCGGGACTTGGCACCCAACGCTGGGTGGTGGAGCGCGCGTTCGCCCACCTGCACTGGTTCCGCCGCCCGCGAATCCGCTGGGAGATCCGCGATGACATCCACGAAGCCTTCCTCACCCTGGGGTGCGCACTCATCTGCCGGCGACGTCTGCGCTCACGCTGTTGACCGGTCTAGTGCTGTGACCGCGTAGGTTCGCCGTGTTGCAGAGACGACCTCTCCTGGATGCCTCGTGGCCTTGCCGGCAAGCGTGGACAATGCCCGGTGTGACTCCGGAGACAGATCGCCCCAGATGGTGGTTCGGGCTTCGCCGCTTTGCGCTCTTCCTGGGCGTCGGTGGCCTTGGCCTCTCCGCGTACGATGTGGTTTCGCATCAGCCGGGGGAGCCGCCGTGGGGATGGTTGCTACTCGGAGCGATTGTCTGCGGGATGCTCAGCGCACTGTTTCCGGGGCGGCGTCGTCGTTGAGTCAGGTGCTGCCCGGGCTGTGGGATCAGGCTGTGGTGCTCAGTGGTCGTCCGCCCCACCGGATGAGTTGGAACGAACGTCACCACTCTCCAACCGCCAACCCGGCGAACGTATGCGGTCACAGCACTAGCAAGTAGGAGGCGGGGGCTGCGGGTCGGGAGTGCTTGCTGCTTCCTGGGCGGCCATGACCTCATCGCCGTACTCGAAGGCCCATGCGCCGACGGCGTCGATGGGCACCAGCAAGGTCCGGCCCAGAACGGTGAGTTGGTACGCGACCCGTGAGGGTGCGTCGGGGTGTTCCTGCCGGTCGACCAGACCGTTGCACTGCAGCCGCCGCAGAGTTTCGGTGAGGACCTTGGAGCTGATACCCCCGATCCGCTCACGCAGTTCGACCGGGCGCCTGGGGCCGTCGCGCAGCGCCCAGAGGACCACGGCGTTCCAGGTGTTGGAGAACAGGTCGAAGGCGAGGCGGGCGCGGCAGTCGGCGAGGAAGGCGTCGGTCGTCACGTACCAAATGGTGCCTGACAGGCTCTCTAGCGTCGGTGTGAACGGTGGAAGCCGACACGGAGAGGGCGCACGTGATGAGAATCGGTGTACTGGGAACGGGCAACATGGCCGACGCGCTCGCCACCCACTGGGTGCGGGCCGGGCACGAGGTGACCATCGGGGGACGGGACGCACACAAGGCTGAGCGGCTCGCGGCACGCATCGGAGGCAGCGTGAAGCCTGCCGGTCTGCGTTCGGCGGCTGAGTCGGGGCAGGTGGTGCTGGCCGCGCTGCCCTTCGGGGCAGGAGTGGACGTGGCACGGGAACTGGGCGCGGCTCTGGAGGGCAAGGTGCTGCTCGACTGCTCGAACCCGGTCGGGCCGGGTTTCCGGCTGCTGACCGAGGGCGGCCCGTCAGCCGCGCAGGAACTGGCCGCCGCGGCACCGGCAGCCCACGTGGTCAAGGCGTTCAACCTCTGCCACGAGGACGTGTGGCGCATGCGGCCGCCCGTCTTCGACGGGAGACCACTGGCCGTGCCGGTCTGCGGGGACGACGAGACGGCCCTCGCGCGTGTACGCGAGTTGGTGCGGGACGTGGGCTGTGAACCCGTGGCCGGCGGCGGTCTCGAACGGGCGGGGCTCCTGGAGGCCACCGCCGCGCTGTTCATCGCGCTGTGGGTCGGCGAGGGAGCGGATGCGCAAGCAATCGCACCTCCGCTGGCATACGCGGCCGGACCGAGCCACCCGGAAACGGAAGGCGACACGGCAGCTTTCCGTTAGGGGCTGCCGGCTGCTCGCCGGGGAGCGTGCACGAGGGCGGTTTGACTCGATCGTGTGATGGTCGGCTTCCGGGCTTGCGGGCTTGTGGTGGCCTGGGCCGTTCGGGCTGCGGTGATCGTGCGATCTGGGACGCCGGGTACGGTGCCGGCGTATGGGGCCCCTGCTCCGCCGGAGTGGTGGTTCAGGGCCTCCCCGTCGCCTCTGGCCGCGCCCCTATGGCCAGGTCGCGCAGGGAACTGGCCTCCCGGGACCGGACCACGTACAGGATGCGTGTCGCTGCCCCGGGGTCGAGTACGCCGGGGCACAGTGCGCCCAAGACCGTTCGGGGCGTGCGGCTGAGTGGGCTCACTCCTGCTCAGTCCACAGGAACGGTTCTTATCGCGGTCCGCGGTAAGGAGCCCGGAACGACGGCAGGGCCCCGGACGGCTGACCGTCCAGAGCCCTGCCGTTGTTCGGATGTCACACTCGGTGTACCCGCGTCCACGAGGGGGAACCGACGAATGCGCTGGTCAGGGCCTGCCCGCAGCCGGCGAAGATCATTTCCCGGAAGGGACTTGATCGTTTCCCGCCGCCCAGGTGGGCCGCCGCGGACTGATCACCATCGGCGCGTACAGGCGTCGCGGATCGCGAGAGGAGCCATTGCTGGGCCCCCTTGGAGTGACGTTGCCGAGCCGGACGTCCCAGCCTCCACCTCGCCAGGTGAGGGAGACCGCGGACAGGGGTGGCACAGCAAGATGCCAGAAGGCTCTTGCCGGTACGCCCAGGGCATGAATGAGCGCGGCCCGGACAACGGCTGCTTCGGTGACGGCCACCGCGTGGCCCATGTCGGGCGTCACGCTGCTCAGCCAGTCCGCCGTTCGGCGGCAGAGCCGGCGCACGGACTCACCTTCGTGTGGCGCGGCATCCGGGTCGGTGAGCCAGGCGTTGAACCCGTCGGGGTCGGTTGCGGCGACATCGTCGACGGTGCGACCGCACCATTTGCCGAGGTCGAGATCGCGCAGCGCCGGCTCGGACACCGCCACCAGGCCGAAGGCGTCCGCGGTCTGCGAGCAGCGCGTCGAGGGCGCCCGGAGGGCCAGCTCGTGGGGAGGGAGCGTTGCTCCCGCGGCACCTGCCGAACGCAGGCTGCGCTCACTCAGGGGAGCGTCACCGAGGAGTGGATCCAAGGTGGCGTCACCGCCGGGCGCACACATAAACGTCAGGCGGATCGTCATGAGGCTGACCTCCTTCTTGGCCCGGCACGCCTTCAGATGGTGTGAGACTCGGCGACGGTCAGCGGTGCCGGATCGACACCGTTCAACCGCCCCGTCGAAGGCGAGCATGAGGCGGAGCAGTCGGCCCCCGGCATAGAAAGGCTGACGCTGCGCCGTGACTCATCTGCTCCAGGGTCGGTGAAAGCCTCCCGCTGCAACATCCGCCAGGTGTCCGGAGCCACCCCGCCAGTCGGCCGGTGCGTCCCCCGGCAGGCAGCCGACGGCTCCAGTCGGCTTGCACTTATCGCGGTAAGGAGCCCGGAACGACGGCACCCCGGACGGCTGACCGTCCGGGCCCTGCCGTCGTTTGGATGTCACACTCGGTGCACCCGCGTCCACGAGCGGCCCGAGTACGACATCCGCACCGCACTCCTCCGCCCCGCGGTGGCCTGTGTACTTTCCTTCCTGCTGCGCATGCCGGACCGCACCACCACCCGTAAGCTGGCTTTCTCGGGGCATGCCGTGGAGGTCTGCCATGCCTCGAACCGTCTGGACGGGCGCCATCAGCTTTGGTTTGGTGACGGTCCCGATCCACGTGGTCAGTGCCACCGAGGACCACAGCGTCCGCTTCCACCAGGTGCACCTCGACGACATGGCCCGCGTCCGTGTGCGCAAGTACTGCTCGGTCGAGGACCGCGAGGTCTCGAACGTGGAGATCGGCAAGGGCTACGAGGTCTCCAAGGACACGATCATCGCGGTCTCGGACGAGGAGCTCCGCGAGATGCCGTTGCCGACGGCGAAGGCGATCGAGATCGAGGCGTTCGTGCCGGCCGCGAGCGTCGACCCGATCAGGATTGGCGAGGGCTACTACCTCCAGCCGGACGGGCAGGTCGCGGCGAAGCCGTACAAGCTGCTGCGGATGGCACTGGAGCGGTCGTCGAAGGTGGCCATCGCCAAATACGCCTGGTCCGGGCGGGAGCGGCTGGGCATGCTGCGGGTGCGGGACGACGTGATCGTGCTGCACGCCATGCGCTGGCCGGACGAGATCCGCGACCCCGCCGAGCTGACTCCCGGGGCCGTCGAGCTCACCGACAACGAGATCGAAGAGGCTCAGCACCTCATCGAGCGGATGTCCCGCGACGACCTCGAGGGAGAGGAGTTCACCGACCGGTACACGGAGGCGGTGGAGCAGCTCATCGAGGCGAAACGGGAGCACAGGGAGCCGCCCAAGGCTTTTGAGGAGCAGGCCGCCCCGGGCGGGGTCGTCGACCTGATGGCCGCGCTGAAGGAGTCCGTGGCGAAGGCGCAGGCCTCCCGCGGCGAGGACGCCACCGTCCACGAGATGCCCAAGAAGACGACGGCCAAGAAGACGGCCAAGAAGGCGCCCGCCAAGAAGACCGCCGTGAAGAAGACCGCCGTGAAGAAGACCACCAAGAAGGCGGCGGCGAAGAAGCCGCGGAGCGCCTAGTCGAGCACCCCGAGGATGCTGTCGGGGTTGCAGTGGGGGCAGGCCGGGACGCGCTCGTACAGTGCTCGGCGCGCCTGGTCCTCGGTGATGCCCTTCGACCGCTTCCCTGCCATGTGACAGTCGCCGATATGGGGATTGCGGGGCTCGTGGAGCCTTTTCCGGAACCGGTAGGGACGTCCGGTACTCGTTGTACAGCGTCAAGTCCCGGGCTGGTCAACGGACTTGGGCGAACACCCGTGAGCGTGCCTGGAGAGGCTCGCGCACGGACGTTCACATCACTTGGTGCGCCGGTCGATCTCCGCCTGCACTGCATCGATCGCGACCCGGATCTCCGTGATCGCGGCCCCCTGCTGCCGGGACAGGGCCAACAGTTCCTCCAGCGTGGTCCGCTTGCCGGACAGCTTCTTGCCGAAGCAGTCCGGCAGGACTGTCTTCTGGTAGACGTCGATGCGCGCCACGATGTCGCCGAAGCGGAGGTCGGGGGAGCGCCGCTCCGCCTGCTTGACCCTCGTGCGCAGCTCGTTGAGGGAGCCAAGGTCCGACTTCTGGGCCGGCATGTCTGCCAGCTTGTCCAGGACGACGGCGACTTCATCGAGCAGGTTGTAGTCGGGCCTGAGCCGTTCAGCCTTCTCTGCCGTCCTGCGCTTGCGCAGCTTGTAGACAGTGAAACCGATCGAGACCACGAGGCCGATCAGGCTGATGACGGCAGCCCATGTCCAGGTACTGCTGAAACCCTCCTGAGGAGTGTTACTGCCCAGCATCACCCGGATGCGTGGCCGATACGCGTTCTTCACCAGCTGGGAAGCAATGCAGTGCACTATTGGTTGTCCTTGGAGAGAACAGGGCCTCGCTGGGGCTCCGCCAAGAGCTTCCCCGACGAGGCCGTCGACAGGTTCTCGCTGCACCGCACAGCCAGTGCAGGACAGTGGCCCCGGACCCGATTGCGGTCCGGGGCCACAGCGTTGTTGCTGCACGCTTCCCCGGCGGCTGCGCTCTGGCGCGCTTCTTGTGAGAGGTGCCAGATACGGGAGTGCGAAGGACGCAGACTGCCTCGCTGTGGCGGAGGCACATCTCCAGTCAAGGCCGGTGCGATCTTCATTCCAAACCCCGATAAAGCAAGCCGATGAACGACGAAGAATCCCGACTGGATGGCTTGTGCATGCCACGTGCAGATAGTTCTTGATTCTTCCCTTTTTCTTCGCCCCCTGCTTGAACAACGCCTGCAGGGCGGCTAGTTCAACATTCGCCAACCTGCCGGATGGAGATCAACTAGATTATCTCGCCCTCCGACCGGAAGAATGGCGCGACTGCCGAGGGGGCGGTGTGAGGGGGGTGCTCCATGGGGCGCAGAGTCAGTGCCTTGCAGGACGATGGACGGCCCTTGACCGGCTTTGCGCTCAGCTTGCGGGACCTCTGGGACAAGGCGGGCGCTCCGGCGACCATGAAGGAGCTAGCCGCCAGGGCCGGCTACCCGCAGCCTCGTTTATCGGAGTTGTTCAACGCCAAGAAGGTGCCGTCTGATGAGCTCCTTGGCGACGTGGTCCAGGCGCTCAAAGGGGACTCCGCAGTCTGGCTGGTCAGACTCAAGGCGCTACGGGTTGCCGAAGAGAAGTTCCAGGCGGCCGCCGCGCGGCAGGGAGACTCACTTGAGGCCAAGCTTGCGCGCCTGGAGGAGGAGAACAAAAGACTGCTGGCCCTGACGACCCACCCCGAGTCCGTTATTGCGCAGGCGAAGGCTGCCGACGAGGCAGCAGCCGCTCGAGCCCTGGGGGCATCGAACCTTGAGGCGCAGGCGCGCGCACTGTTGGCGGAGGCCATCGATCAGTTTCGGCAGCTACATGAGCGGATGCCTATCGTCCAGAGGCAAGCCGATTCGATCATCGCCGATGCGCGGGCTGTAGCGGACCGATACCTGCTCGATGGACGTACGCAACAGGAAAGGATCGTCCAGGAGGCCAACGACCGGGCCGAATCGATCATCCGCAAGTCCCTGCAAGAGGCAAGCGCACTCAAGCAGCGCACTATCCGGGAGACGAAGGCTCAGCGCGAGAAGGCGGCCGCATCAGTGGATCGCCTCCTCAAGGGGGCCGACCAACTCCGCAGTGAAGCCGAACAGTTCATGCAGCAGGCTGAGACTCGGCGCTCGAACATGGAGACGCGAGCCAAGATCGAGATCGAGCGAATCACCCAGGAAGCCCTGAAGAGACTAGAAGCCGCAGGAGCTACTGAAGAGGTCGAAATGCTCGAATTGCTCCTGCTGGATTTCAACATCAACGACAGTCATACGCACGTGAGGGGACGTCACGCACGCAGGCCTGCGCCCAGCATCCCTTCTCTCTCCCCGGACGCCAGAGCTGACAATCGTCAGCCCCAGGAAGCACCCGCCGAACCCGACCAGGTGCGACGCTGGAGCCCACGGTGGGGCTTCCCGCCGCAAAGAAGCTGAAGCCGACAGACCCGGACTACCTCGACAGGGTCCGAACATGCAGGAGGCTCGTCCAGATGTTCTGCCCTCGCTGGCCCGTCAGGGGGGTGCTGACGCCGCGGCGCAATCTCGACGACGGGATCTGCGGCCCTTGCCCTGCGGGCCGGTCCTCGTCCGTTCCAGGACCCTCCTGGTCGAACAGGCGGTTTGTTGCGGGCTGTTCGGGCAGCGCGGCCGTGACAGCCGCGACCACCCCGGCGAGTCGTTGCGGGGCTCGCGCGGGTGAGCGCTGCGGCGCGGGAAGGGTGTGTGCGCCGGTGGTGTGCGCCCCTCGTGCTCCCGACGACCTTGTGCCGGAACTTGGTCACGAAGACCAAGTGCACATGCATCACGAAAACACAGTGCCGACCAGTTCTGATCTTCTGCATCTCACCCATAACCCACGTATGTAGCGTGGCC
>NZ_BMMM01000028.1 GCF_014645835.1 Streptomyces albiflavescens | reverse complement strand
CTTCGGTCTTGCGTTTCCGACTCTATCAGATCTTTTTCCGATCCGATTTCCTCGGTGCTTTCCAGGATTCCGCTTTCGCGTTTCCCTTTCCGGCGGACCCGACTTTATCAGAACTTTTGGGCCGGACTGACCGGCAGCCATTTCTGAATCATCGGGAGTGGCTCCCCGGAAATCGATTGTTTCCGGAAGCAGACAGACACTAACTGCTGCCACCGGACATGTCCAGTTCTAGGCAACTGTTCGAATCTACCTCCCCACTCGCTCCGTGTCAACGGCTCCTGTGGGGCGAAGAGGAGACTAGCAGGTCAGCGGGTGTGCACGCACATCAGGCGGCCATCGGGAGGACGGCGCTGCGCTCGGCCTCGTCGACGTCACCCGTGTCGCCGGCACGTGCCGCACGACCGCCCAGGACATAGACGTACGCGAGAAAGGCCAGTTCAGCCGCGACGCCGATGCCTATGCGGGCCCAGGTGGGGAGACCGGACGGCGTGACAAAGCCTTCGATGGCGCCCGACACGAAGAGGATCAGTGCCAGGCCTATCGCCATGCCGAGCGCGGCTCGGCCCTCTTCTGCGAGGGCGGTGCGACGGGAGCGCGGGCCCGGGTCGATCACGGTCCAGCCCAGTCGCAGGCCTGTGCCCGCTGCGACGAAGACGGCGGTCAGTTCCAGGAGGCCGTGTGGGAGGACGAGCCCCAGGAACGTGTCGAGGCGGCCGGCCGAGGACATCAGGCCGATGCCGACCCCGAGGTTGAGCATGTTCTGGAAGAGGATCCAGAGGACCGGGAGGCCCAGGAAGACGCCGAGGACGAGGCACATCGCGGCGGCCTGAGCGTTGTTCGTCCACACCTGGGCCGCGAAGGAGGCGGCGGGATGGCTGGAGTAGTAGGTCTCGTACTCGCCACCGGGGCGGGTGAGGTCGCGCAGTTCGCTGGGGGCGGCGATCGAGGACTGGACCTCGGGGTGCGTAGCGATCCACCAGCCCAGGAGGGCCGCTATGACAGTGGAGAGGAGTGCCGTGGGCACCCACCAGTGGCGCGAACGATAGACCGCCGCCGGGAAGCCGCGCGTCAGGAAGCCGGTGACATCGCGCCAGGAGGCGCGGCGGGTGCCTGTCACCGCACTCCGCGCGCGTGCCACGAGTTGGCTGAGGCGACCGGTGAGCTGAGGATCCGGGGCACTGGACTGGATCAGCGAGAGATGGGTGGCGGTGCGTTGGTACAGGGCGACGAGTTCGTCGGCCTCGGTCCCGGTGAGGCGGCGCTGACGGCGCAGCAGGGCGTCGAGCCTGTCCCACTCGGCGCGGTGGGCGGACACGAAGACGTCGAGGTCCATCGGTTCGGCTGCTCCTCGGCTGCTCGTCGTGAGTGACAGCTTGTCGTACTGCGGCGCGATGTGCCCTCAGCTTGGCAGACTGGCCGTTCTCGGGGCGGGTCAGGGGAAGGACGGCGAGCGTGAGTGAGCTAGTGACGGGCGAGGCGGTGGCGCTGGAGCTGCGCCCCGCGAAGCTGCCGAGCCGGGCGCTGGCCGTGCTGCTCGACCTGGTCGTGGCCGTGGCCGTCTATGTCATCGTGACCATCGGTCTGGTGGCTTCGACGGCTGCCCTGGACGATGCGGCGCAGCTCGCGGTCTCGATCGCGAGCTTCGTTCTCGTGCTGGTGGGCGGGCCGATCGCGGTGGAGACGCTCAGCCACGGCCGCTCGCTCGGGAAGCTGGCGTTCGGGCTGCGGGTGGTGCGGGACGACGGAGGGCCGATCCGGTTCCGGCATGCGCTGGTACGCGGTGCCGTCGGGGTGGTCGAGATTCTGATGACGTTCGGAATCGTCGCGTGCATCGCCTCGCTGGTGTCGGCGCGGGGACGGCGGCTCGGTGACGTGTTCGCGGGGACTCTCGTCGTACGGGAAAGGATTCCGGTCGGCCGTATGCCCTTCGTACCTCCGCCGCCGCCCTGGCTCGCGGGCCGGTTCTCCGGGCTTGATCTTTCTGCGGTGCCGGACGGGCTGTGGTTGGCCATCCGCCAGTACCTGACGCGGATGCATCAGTTGGATCCGCAGGTGGGCGGGGCGATGGCGGAACGGCTGGCCATGGATCTCGTCGGCCGTACGGGGGCTCCGGCGCCGCAGGGGGTTCCGGCGGCCGCGTATCTGGCGGCGGTCATGCAGGAGCGGCAGGCCCGGGAGGCTCGGCGGGCGTTTGGGAACGGGGCGGTCGGGATCACTCGTCCGGGCCCGGCTGGGTACCCACAGCCGGGTTCGATCGGGTACCCGCAGCCGGGCCCGGGTGGGTACCCGATCGGGGTGCCGAGCCCGGTCGGACCAGCGGCGCAGACCCCGGGCGCACCCCCCTCCCCCTACCCGTACGCCGCGGCTCCGCCTGCGCAGTCGGCGATTCCCGGGGCGGCGTCGCAACCGACGCCGCAAGCCCCCCAACCCGCGGTGTCGCAGGCCGACCACGCCGATCGCCCCGCGACGGGCTTCGTGCCGCCCGCGTAGCCGGCCGTCGCGGCTGGGACGGGGCGCGAGAGATGTCGCCAAGGCCGGCAGGTGGCCCGCCGGGAGAGAGGCGCCGGACGTGCGTCGGGACGTCGTCGTCAGGTGAGCACCGACGGCGGTGATTCGAGGTGTTCCAGCTCGATGCCGGGTGCCGCGAGCACGACGTCTCCCGAGATGTGCACGGCGTGCTGCTCCCCCGTGTCCAGTGCTGTGACCTGGTATTCGTCCACGGCCAGAGGGCCGTTGTCAGTGGCGTGTGTTTCTCTCGAGATCAAGGCCCAGGACTGGTCGAGGGTGCGCGGGGCGAGGACCGGGTCCGTGAAGGCCACGAGGCGTACGCGGGTCGCGGAGGCGGAGGGGGTGAGGCGCAGGAGACGGGCTGTGGCGATGAGGAACGCGGGGGACGTGCCGGTGAAGGCGTGCGCGCGGACATTGCCTTCGGTGGCCTGTGTGCCCGTGGGGTCGGTGCGGACCCAGGTCACGCCGTCGAGGGCGGCGCCGCGGACCTGCCAGCCCGCAGCGTGCAGTTCGAGGCGGATGGGGCGGCCGAGGTCGTCGACGGCGAGGTCGACGGAACCGGCTCGGTCACCGGAGGGAGTGGTGAGTTGGGAGACGTAGCGCCAGCCGGAGGGGCCGGGCGCGCAGTGGAAGTGCTCTTCAGCGAGGAGGGTGTGATCGTGCGGATCATGGAGCGAATAACGGCCGCGGGGCATGGGCGTTCAGGTCCTCATCGGGGACAGGCCCCCGCCACGGGGGCGAGGGCCTGCTGACATCCGTACGCCGAGCGGTGGTACCGCTGCTCGGCCGGGTGCTGTGCGGGGTGCTCAGTAGCGGTAGTGGTCCGACTTGTACGGGCCCTCGACCTCGACACCGATGTACGCGGCCTGCTCGGGGCGGAGCATCGTGAGCTTCACGCCGAGCGCGTCGAGGTGGAGGCGGGCGACCTTCTCGTCCAGGTGCTTGGGCAGCACGTAGACATCGGTCGGGTACTCCTCGGGCTTGGTGAACAGCTCGATCTGGGCCAGCGTCTGGTCCGCGAACGAGTTGGACATCACGAAGGACGGGTGGCCGGTCGCGTTGCCCAGGTTCAGCAGGCGGCCCTCGGACAGCACGATGATGACCTTGCCGTTGGAGAACTTCCAGGTGTGGACCTGGGGCTTGACCTCGTCCTTGACGATGCCGGGGATCTTGGCGAGGCCGGCCATGTCGATCTCGTTGTCGAAGTGACCGATGTTGCCGACGATCGCCTGGTGCTTCATCTTGGCCATGTCCGCGGCCATGATGATGTCCTTGTTGCCCGTCGTGGTGACGAAGATGTCGGCCTTGTCGATGACCTCGTCGAGGGTCGTGACCTGGTAGCCGTCCATCGCCGCCTGCAGGGCGCAGATCGGGTCGATCTCGGTGATGATCACGCGGGCGCCCTGTCCGCGCAGGGACTCCGCGCAGCCCTTGCCCACGTCGCCATAGCCGCAGACGACGGCGGTCTTGCCGCCGATGAGGGTGTCGGTGGCGCGGTTGATGCCGTCGATCAGGGAGTGGCGGCAGCCGTACTTGTTGTCGAACTTCGACTTGGTGACGGCGTCGTTCACGTTGATCGCCGGGAACAGCAGGGTGCCGTCGCGGTGCATCTCGTACAGGCGGTGGACGCCGGTGGTGGTCTCCTCGGTCACGCCGCGGATCTCCGAGGCGAGCTGGGTCCACTTCTGCGAGCCGTCGGTGATGGTGCGGTGCAGGAGTTCGAGGATGACGCGGTGCTCGTCGGACTCGGCGGTGTCGACCGAGGGGACCTTGCCGTCCTTCTCGTACTCGACACCCTTGTGGACGAGGAGGGTGGCGTCACCGCCGTCGTCCAGGATCATGTTCGGACCGCCGGTGGGGCTGTTCGGCCAGGACAGCGCCTGCTCCGTGCACCACCAGTACTCCTCCAGGGTCTCGCCCTTCCAGGCGAAGACCGGGACGCCCTGCGGGTTCTCGGGCGTGCCGTTCGGGCCGACGGCGATGGCGGCGGCGGCGTGGTCCTGGGTGGAGAAGATGTTGCAGGAGGCCCAGCGGACCTCGGCTCCCAGGGCGACCAGGGTCTCGATGAGGACGGCGGTCTGCACCGTCATGTGCAGGGAGCCGGTGACGCGGGCGCCCGCGAGGGGCTGCGCGTCTGCGTACTCCTTGCGGATCGACATCAGGCCGGGCATCTCGTGCTCGGCGAGGGTGATCTCCTTGCGGCCGAAGGCGGCCAGGGAGAGGTCGGCGACCTTGAAGTCCTGTCGGTTGTCGACAGTCGTCATGGAGAGCTGCTCCTCGGGATCGGGGCGAGGTGGATACGGCTGGTCTGCGCGGCGGCTGGCATACGCATGCCCGAGCGAGGCACGGACGTGCCCAGCACGGCACACGAGTGCCTGGTGCGCGCAGCGCAGTCCGTCGGAGGCCCTCTCTCCCTCGGCCGGTCCGCGGTGGGACCGCCCGACCGCCATCAGCAGCGACGTCTGGCTCAGTCACCAAGCTACACCGGCGGACCCGGCCCTCCCCAGCCCGCCTCCGGACACCGCGGGGTCCCGTGCACCGGCATCAGGCCCATGACGGAACGTCCTAGGGATCGATAGCAGCCGGTCCTCGACAGGCCCGACAGGGGCCATCGGACCAGGGCATCAAGGGAGGTTCGGAGCTTTCGATCCTGGGCGCGGGTGGTGCAGGATGCGGGGGGATCGCGGCCATGCGAGCGATCTTGCGGGGCGTCCGGGACGGCGCTCCGCGTGACGAAGGCGTCAAAGGCGTGAGGAGATCCATGTGACCAGTCCGGCCGGCCCTCCCCCCACGGGCAACGGCGGCGGCGAGCAGAAGCGGTTGAAGCTGCTCGCGGTGACCGCATGCCCGACCGGCATCGCCCACACGTACATGGCGGCCGAGAAGCTCGCGCAGGCCGCGGAGCGCCTCGGTATCGAGATGAAGGTGGAGACGCAGGGATCCATCGGGGCCGAAAACATATTGGATGACAACGATGTCAGAGCTGCGGACGGCGTCATCGTCGCTGCCGACAAGGACGTGGACCTGAGCCGGTTCGCGGGGAAGCGGGTCATCACCGTCGGGGTCGCCGAGGGGATTCACCATCCGGAGCGGCTGATCGAGCGGGTGCGCTCGGCGCCCGTGCACACGGCGGGCGGTACCGCCGTGGCGACGAGCGGCGGCGGCAAGGAGCGGAGCCTGGCGTACAAGGCGCTGATGAACGGGGTCAGTTACATGATCCCGTTCGTCGTGGTCGGCGGGCTGCTGATCGCGATATCCCTCTCGCTCGGCGGACACACGGACCCGTCCGGCGGTCTGGTCATCCCGAAGGACTCCTTCTGGATGGACGTCAACAACATCGGCGTCATCGGCTTCACGCTGATGGTGCCGATCCTGTCCGGCTACATCGCGTACGCGATCGGAGACCGGCCGGCGCTGGTTCCCGGCATGATCGGCGGCTGGATCGCCAACACCGGTTCGCTGTACGACTCCAAGGCGGGCGCGGGCTTCATCGGAGCGATCGTGACCGGATTCCTGGCCGGTTATCTGGTGCTGTGGATCAAGAAGGTCAGGGTGCCGAAGTTCGTGCGGCCGATCATGCCGATCATCGTGATCCCGATCGTGGCGACGACGGCGCTCGGCCTGTTCTTCATCTACGTCATCGGCAAGCCCATCTCCTGGGTCTTCGAGCATCTGACCAACTGGCTGAGCGGGATGACGGGGTCGAGCGCCGTGTTGCTCGGCGCGATTCTCGGCCTCATGATCGCGTTCGACATGGGCGGGCCGGTCAACAAGACGGCCTTCCTCTTCGGTGCCGGGCTCATCGCGACCGGCAATCAGACCGTCATGGGCATGTGCGCGGCCGCGATTCCCGTCATGCCGCTCGGGCAGGGCGTGGCGACGCTGATCCGGAAGCGGCTCTACACCGAGCAGGAGCGCGAGACCGGGTTGGCCTCGCTGTTCATGGGCTGCTTCGGCATCTCCGAGGGCGCGATTCCGTTCGCGGCCGCGCGGCCCGCGCAGGTCATCCCCGCGAACATGCTCGGCGGCGCGATCGCCGGAGCGGTCGCCGGGCTCGCCGGGGTCAAGGACGCGGTCCCGCATGGTGGGCCGATCGTGGCGGTGCTGGGTGCCGTGGGCGGCGTACCGATGTTCTTCGTCGCCGTGCTCATCGGCACGGCGGTGACGGCGCTGACGACCGTCACCCTGGTCGACCTCAGTGAGCGCAAGCGGCGCGGGGAGGCACTGGCGCCCACGCCTCGGCGCGCGCCCGAGCCGGCGTTCGCCGGCGTGGGCGCCGGCATCGCCGCGGCCACCCCCACCGCTACCCCCACCGCCACCCCCACCGCCGTACAGACGACGTCCGGTATTGCTTCGGACGATGCCGAGGCCGAAGTCCTCTCCGGCTACCTCACCGAGCGGACCGTCAAGGTTCGGCTCGAATCCCGGGACAAGGAGTCCGCGATTCGGGAGATGGCCGGGCTGCTGGCCTCCACCGGGAAGGTCGCCGATGTGGAGGAGTTGGTGCGGACGGCCCTGCGGCGGGAGGAGCAGGGGACGACGGGGCTCGGGGAGGAGATCGCGATTCCGCACGCCAAGACGGATGCGGTGACCGCGCCGGTCGTCGGGTTCGCGCGGTCCGCCGAGGGCATCGAGTGGGGTGCGCTCGACGGGACGAAGGCCAAGCTGGTCTTCATGATCTCCGTACCGGAGGCGGCCGCGGGCGACGAACATCTGCGGATTCTGGCGCTGCTGTCGCGCAAGTTGATGGATCCCGGGTTCCGGGAGCGGCTGACGGCGGCGGAGGACGAGCGGGCGATCCTCGGGGTGTTGGGCGAGATCCAGTAGCCGTACGGACCATGGCGGGTCCCGGAGCCGGAAGGCTCGGGGCCCGCCGTCGTGCGTTCACAGCGAACCGCTAGCCTCAGCGCGCGCGGGAGTGCCGTGCGGTGAGGGGATGGGGATGCGCAAGGGGCGAGGGCTGGCAGTCACGGCGTGGGTGTTGGGGCCACTGGGGCTGGTGATGCTGATCGGGTCCTTCATGTATGCGCGGGGTGCGTATACGACGGCCATCGTGCGCAGCGAGAGCATGACGCCCACGTACACCGTCGGTGAGCGGCTGGTCTTCGAGCGCGTCGACGGGGCCGAGGTACGGCGCGGTGACGTGGTGCTGTACTCCTCGCCGGAGCGGTACGGACCGGGCCTGAGTGTCATCCAGCGCGTCGTCGGGGTCGGCGGCGACCGCGTGGTGTGCTGCGAGGGCACGGGCGCGGACGAGCGGATCACCGTCAACGGGAAGCCGCTCGACGAGTCGTACGTGCAGGAAGGCATCGCGGACGGAATGCACCGGCCGTACGACGTGAAGGTGCCCGAGGGGCGGCTGTTCCTGCTCGGCGATCACCGCCTGAATTCCAGGGACTCCCGTGCCTTCAGCAGTGACCACGGCGGGACGGTGCCCGTCGGGGCGGTGCAGGGACGGGTGACCGACGAGCGCGCGGTGCCCGCCGCACTCGTGGTGATCATGCTGCTCGGGGTGCCCGTCGCTCTTGCCGGGCTCGGCTTCGGGATCGCCGCCTTCGTCGTACGTCGGCGGAGTCGGGCGGTGCCGCCGATGCCGCCGTGGGCCGTGCAGGTCTGATGGACGTGGCCGTGCAGGTCTGACGGACGTATGAGGGGGCCCGCCTGGACGACTCCGGGCGGGCCCCCTCACGTACAGGAAGAAATCAGTGCGACTGCGCCGGTCCCCCGGGCGTCGCCTGGGGGTCCGGGCCCTTGGCCGCCTCCGCCTCGCTGTAGATGTCCGGCTCCAGGTAGATCACGCGGGCGATCGGGACGGCGGTGCGGATGCGGGACTCGGCGGCGTTGATCGCGGAGGCGACCTCGGCGGCCGTGTCGTCGTGCTGGACGGCGATCTTCGCGGCGATCAGGAGCTCCTCCGGGCCGAGGTGGAGGGTGCGCATGTGGATGATGCCGGTGACGGTGTCGCCGTCGACGATGGCGTCCTCGATCTTCTTGACCTCGTCGGCGCCCGCGGCCTCGCCGAGGAGGAGGGACTTGGTCTCCGCGGCGAGGACCAGCGCGATCAGGATGAGCAGGACGCCGATGCAGAGCGTGCCGATGCCGTCCCAGATGCCGTCGTCGGTGAGCAGGGCGAGGCCCACGCCGCCGAGCGCGAGGATCAGACCGATGAGCGCGCCGAAGTCCTCCAGGAGGACGACCGGCAGTTCGGGGGCCTTGGCGCGGCGGATGAACTGCGACCAGGAGTGCGTGCCGCGCAGCTCGTTGGACTCCTTTATGGCCGTGCGGAAGGAGAAGCCCTCGGCGATGATCGCGAACACCAGGACGCCCACCGGCCAGTACCAGTGCTCGATCTCGTGCGGGTGCTTGATCTTCTCGTAGCCCTCGTAGACGGCGAACATGCCGCCGACCGAGAAGAGGACGATCGAGACGAGGAAGGCGTAGATGTAGCGCTCGCGGCCATAGCCGAAGGGGTGCTGCGGGGTCGCCTCGCGCTGGGCCTTCTTGCCGCCGATCAGGAGCAGGGCCTGGTTGCCGGAGTCGGCGAGGGAGTGGACGCCCTCGGCGAGCATCGAGGACGAGCCGCTGAAGGCGAACGCGACGAACTTCGATGCCGCGATCGCGAGGTTGGCGCCGAGTGCCGCCACGATCGCCTTGGTGCCGCCTGACGCGCTCATGTCTCCGGGGTGTCCCTTCGCCTCTGTCCGTCGCCGGGCCTTTGCCAGCCCTTTGCGACGGGCCATTCTTGCAGCCCCGTCCGACAGCAGCGCCTCAGGCCACCACAGTTACCCCATCAGGCCACCACTGTCGCGCGGAAGATCGTGCCATTCCCGGACGCTTCGGCCTTTTCGCCGGCCGGTACGAAGACAGACTGGCCGGGGGCCAGCGTGATGCCGTCCGCGCGCACCGAACCTGCCGTGCAGAGCAGGATCTGCGGGGTCTCACGGGTGAGGTCCTGCGGAGCGGCGCCCTCCGCCAGGACGTGGCGGGAGAGGCGGAACTCGTCGATGGGGGTCTCGTAGACCTCCTCGCCGTCCGGGGAGGCCTCCGGGCGCAGTACGCCGGGGTCGCTCGCCTCGAAGCGGACGATGCGCAGGAGTTCGGGAACGTCGACGTGCTTGGGGGTCAGGCCGCAGCGCAGGACGTTGTCGCTGTTGGCCATGATCTCGACGCCCAGGCCGTTCAAGTACGCGTGCGGAACGCCCGCGCCGAGGAACAGGGCCTCGCCGGGCTGCAGTTGGACGTAGTTGAGCAGCATGGCGGCGATGACGCCGGGGTCGCCCGGGTAGTGGTGGGCGATGTCCGCGTACGGGGCGTACGCGCCGCCGAGCCGGGCGCAGGCCGCCGCGGCCTCGGTGACCGTGCGAGTCATCTCCTCGGGGTCCGCGCTCAGCACCGCCGTCAGGACCTCGCGCAGTGCCGCGTCCTCCGGGTGCGCGTGCAGCAGGTCGACATACGGCTTCAGGGAGTCGACGTCGAGTCCCGCGAGGAGCTCGGCTGCCTCGTCGGGGGCGCGGAAGCCGCACAGGCCGTCGAACTCCGTGAGGGCACAGATCAGTTCGGGCTTGTGGTTGGCGTCCTTGTAGTTGCGGTGCGGGACGTCGATCGGGACGCCACGGCGCTCCTCGTCCTCGTAACCCTCCTTGGCCTGCTCCAGGTCGGGGTGCACCTGGAGGGAGAGGGGGGCGCCGGCGGCGAGGATCTTCAGGAGGAACGGCAGGCGAGGGCCGAACTTGGCGACGGCCGCGCGGCCGAGTTCCTGCTCGGGGTCCTCGTCGATGACCTCGTTGAGCGGACCGCGCTCAGTGAGCGAGGGTGCGCCCGGGTGGGCGCCCATCCACATCTCCGCCTGCGGCTCACCGCTCGGCTCCACGCCGAGCAGCTGCGGGATGGCGGTCGTCGAACCCCAGGCATAGGGGCGGATGGTGTTGTCGAGGCGGTCCATACGGTCTCTGCGGTTCCTTCTGGGTACGACGCGGGCGACGCGGGTCCGGCCACCGTGCACCAAGGTCACGGTGGCGCTTCTCCGCGTGCTCTCCGCGTACGAAGGTCAGGGTGTCGGAGTCAAGATCAGGCCCCCGAAGCGAGCGCCAGGTAAACGGCGGTGAAATCGGTGATGGCGATCAGCTCGGCCAGGGTCTCCAGCTCGCCGCCCTCCTCCGGTTCGAGCTCGCTGATCGAGGTGTCGTGGCTGAGCGCGAGTTCGCGGGCGGCGGGCGCCGCGCTGATTCCGCCGATCGGGCGGTCGCGGAGCAGGACCACGCGCGCGTGCAGGGCCTGCGCCTCCTCCACACGGTCGCGGAAGAAGTCGTCGGGGTCGGCGCCGGCGGCGAGTGCACCGGCGAGCAGCACGCTGTGGGAGGCGAGCGCCTCCGGGAGTTCGGCGGTGAGCGCGGGGCGGCCGGCGAGCTCGGCGAGCGCGGCGGTGAAACGGCGGCCCGCGGGGCCCGCGGAGGTGCCTTCCGTCCAGATCACCGGGAGGGCCTCGGCCAGCTCGGCGGCGAGCGACTTGGCCGGGTTGCTGTAGGCCGCGATGGCGGGACCGCAACGCTCGGCGATGTGGTCGAGCCGGTCGGCGACCTTCTGCAGGACCTCGGGCGGGGCCGAGACGAGGCCGGTGCGGTCGAGGAGCGAGAGCAGCGGGGTAAGCAGGGCCCACAGGACGCCGGGCGCGGATGCGGTCAGGGGTTCGTCCTGCTCGTACGGGGCTGTCGCCATCGGTACGAAGAGGCCGTGCGCGCCGTCCACCGACTCGGTGAGCGGGGAGCCGGCCGGGGCCACGGCGGCGATGGTGCAGCCGCGCCGGTAGGCCTGCTCGATCAGGAGTTCGAGTCCTGGTTCGGTGCCGTCCGGTGTGGCGACCAGGAGGAGGTCGAGCGGGCCCGCCCAGCCGGGCAGCTCCCAGCGTAGGGCGCCCGCGGCGGGGGCGACACCGGTGGGCGTGAGCCGGGTCAGGGGGCAGCTCGCTCCGGCGAGGGCGGCGAGCAGTTCGGCCACGCCAGTGGCGGCCGTGCCGGGGCCCGCCATCAGGACGGCGCGCGGGCGGCCGTCCGGCTTCAGGTCCGGGATTCCGGCCTCAGTGGCGTGCCGGACTGCGGTACGCACGCGGGCGCCGGCTTCGGCGGCGCCGCGGAGCAGCGCCCGTCGGTCGGCTCTGGCGAGCGCTTCGGGGTCGTCGAGCAGCGATTCGTCGAGCATGGGGTCGGCAGCCTCCGATCGCCGGTGTGTCGCCATGGTGCGTCGCGCTGTGCGCCGCGTCGATGCGTCGCGTTGGCGCGCCGCCTTGTGTCGCTTACGCGGGGCGGCGGGCCTCGTCGACAAGCAGTACGGGGATGCCGTCCCGGACGGGGTAGGCAAGGCCGCAGTCCCCTCCCGTGCAGATCAGCTCGCTCTCCTGCTCCTTGAGCGGGGCGTGGCAGGCCGGGCAGGCGAGGATCTCCAGAAGGCCGGCTTCGAGCGGCATGGGATGTCCTTTCGAACGGGCGGATGCGGCCTGGTCAGAGTACCGCCGGGGCGCGGCGCTGGCTCGTGCGGAGTGCCGTCACCGGCGCTCGCAGGTACCCCGAGTGGGGGCGGCGTAGGGGTGGGACGGCGAACCGGCGCCTCGCCGGGTGCCGCTCCTTTCGGGAGCGCCGCCGCCTCTTTTCGGGAGCGGCGCCGCCCCGGGCGGCACGCATCCCCACAGCTTGGACGGCTGCGACCCCTCAGCCCCTGATGATCTCCAGCACCTCGTCCCGGACCTTCGCCATCGTCGCCTCGTCGCGGGCCTCCGCGTTCAGGCGCAGCAGCGGCTCCGTGTTGGACGGGCGGACGTTGAACCAGGAGTCCTCGGCGGTGACCGTCAGCCCGTCGAGCTCGTCGATGCTGACACCCTCGCGGCCCTCGTACGCGCCCTTGATGGCCGCGAGGCGGGCGGCCTGGTCGCCGACCGTGGAGTTGATCTCGCCGGAGCCCACGTAGCGGTCGTACTCGGCGACGAGCTGGGAGAGCGGGCCGTCCTGGCCCCCGAGGGCGGCAAGGACGTGCAGGGCGGCCAGCATGCCCGTGTCCGCGTTCCAGAAGTCGCGGAAGTAGTAGTGCGCGGAGTGCTCGCCGCCGAAGATCGCGCCGGTGCGGGCCATCTCGGCCTTGATGAACGAGTGGCCCACACGGGTGCGGACCGGGGTGCCGCCCTGCTCCCGGACGACCTCCGGGACGGACCAGGACGTGATCAGGTTGTGGATGACCGTGCCGCCGCCGTGCTTGGCGAGCTCGCGGGAGGCCACCAGCGCGGTGATCGCGGACGGCGAGACCGGGTCGCCGTGCTCGTCCACGACGAAGCAGCGGTCCGCGTCGCCGTCGAAGGCGATGCCGATGTCCGCACCCTCCTCGCGCACACGCTGCTGGAGGTCCACGATGTTCGCCGGGTCGAGCGGGTTGGCCTCGTGGTGGGGGAACGTGCCGTCCAGTTCGAAGTACATGGGGACGAGGTCCAGGGGCAGGCCGGCGAAGACCGTGGGGACCGTGTGCCCGCCCATTCCGTTGCCCGCGTCGACGACGACCTTGAGGGGGCGGATCGAGGTCAGGTCGACGAGGCCGCGGAGGTACGCCGCGTAATCCTCCAACGTGTCACGCTGCGTGATCGTTCCCGGCGTCTCGCCCGAGGCCTCGGGGGCGCCCGAGTCGAGCCAGGACTCGACGAGTTCGCGGATCTGCGAGAGGCCGGTGTCCTGGCCGACCGGGGTCGCACCCGCCCGGCACATCTTGATGCCGTTGTACTGGGCGGGGTTGTGCGAGGCCGTGAACATGGCGCCCGGCAGGTCGAACTCGCCCGACGCGTAGTAGAGCTGGTCCGTGGAGCACAGACCGATCTCGGTCACGTGGACCCCGCGCGCTGCCGCACCGCGCGCGAAGGCCTGCGACAGCCCGGGCGACGAGGGCCGCATGTCGTGCCCGATCACGATGGCTTCCGCTCCGGTCACCTGGACGAAGGCCGCCCCGAACAGCTCGGCCAACGGCTCGTCCCACTGGTCCGGGACCACACCGCGTACGTCGTACGCCTTCACGAGCTGCGACAGATCAGCAGTCACGGCCAACCCTCCAGAAGTCCACTTCGGTCGCCCCAAACTACCCGTACCGACCGACAGTCCGCTGTCGGGCCGCTGAGCGGACGCACATCCGTCACCTGGAGGAAACGACGCCTTCCGGACGGCTCCGGTCCGTCAGGGCAACATCCACTCCAGGACCGGCGAACTCTGCCCCACCACGATCAGACACATGATCAGCAGCAGTCCCGCGCTCCAGGGCAGCACCTTGCGCAGCAGGTCGCCCTCACGGCCCGCGAGCCCGACCGCCGCGCACGCGATGGTCAGGTTCTGCGGCGAGATCATCTTGCCGAGCACACCGCCCGAACTGTTGGCGGCGGCGAGCAGTTCGGGAGACAGTCCCGACTCCCTGGCCGCGCTCACCTGGAGCGCACCGAAAAGGGCGTTCGCCGAGGTGTCGGAGCCGGAGACGGCGACGCCGAACCAGCCCAGGACGGGTGACAGGAAGGCGAGTCCCGCGCCGGCCGCCGCCACGAAGTGTCCGATCGTGGCGGCCTGCCCGGAGAGGTTCATGACATAGGCGAGGGCCAGCACGGACGTCACGGTGAGGATCGCGAACCTCAACTCGTGTACGGTCGCCGCCCATTCCTTGACCGCCACGCGCGCGTGCACCCCGAGGACGACGGCCGTGCACAGCCCGGCGAGGAGCACGAGGGTGCCGCCGGTCGACACCAGGGGCAGCGTGAAGACATTGCCTCCGACCGGCTCGCCGTCCGGGTTCGCGACGTTCAGGAACGGCCAGTCGAAGACGCGCGTCGCCTTCGCCAGCCAGTCCTTCACCGCCGGTATCTGCGCGATCGAGAAGATGACCACGATCAGGGCGTACGGGGCGTAGGCGCGCACGACTTCGGGTCGCGGGTCCTCCTGGTCCAGGTCCTCGCTGCGTACGCCGGTCAGGACCGCGGCCCGTACGGGCTCGGCGGCGGGCCTGCGCGCGTGCGGTACGGCGACCAGAGCGGCAGCGCCCGCCAAGGAGGCGCCGATGTCGGCCAGTTGCGCGGAGACGTAGTTCGAGGCGGCGAACTGGGCGGCGGCGAAGGCGACTCCGCACGCCAGCGCGGGCATCCAGGTCTCGCGCAGCCCGCGCCGGCCGTCGACCAGGCCGACCAACAGGAGGGGCACGACGAGAGCCAGCAGCGGGGTCTGACGGCCCACCACGGAGGCGACGGAATCCAGGGGCAGGCCCGTGACTTGGGCGAGCGTGACGACCGGTGTGCCCATCGCGCCGAAGGCGACCGGCGCGGTGTTGGCGACGAGCGCGACGACCGCCGCGCGCACCGGGTCGAAGCCGAGCGCGACCAGCATCACGGAGCAGATCGCGACGGGCGCCCCGAATCCCGCGAGGGCTTCCAGGAGCGCGCCGAAGCAGAAGGCGACCACGAGCGCCTGGATGCGCGGATCGTCGGACAGCCGCCCGAACGAGCGGCGCAGGATGTCGAAGTGCCGGGTGCGGACCGTCATCCGGTACACCCACAGCGCGTTGACGACGATCCACAGGATGGGGAAGAGGCCGAAGACGGCGCCCTGGGCGGCGCTGGAGAGCGTCTGACCGACCGGCATGCCGTAGGCGAGCCAGGCGACCAGGGCGGCTGCCAGCAGGCCGATGAGCCCGGCCCGGTGCGCCTTCATGCGGACACCGCCGAGCAGGACCAGCACGATGACGAGGGGCAGGGCAGCGACGAGGGCGGACAGGCCGAGCGAGTCGGCGACAGGTTTCAGTTCCTGGACGTACACGGACGCCTCCCCGGTTTCCGTGATGCGGAAAGCGATTTCCCACAGCAAACGGAATGGTCGTGTCCGCGACAACTTCACGTCAATGGTCGTGCGTCGCTCAATGAAATCGGCGTACGGGAAACCCGTGTGCCGACAGGGCGCACGTGGGGTCGGAGAAACGGCGCGCGGACGAGCGCGAGGTGCTCAGTTGTCCGGCGAGCGCAGCACCCGCAGATGGCCGCGGCGCGCGACCTCCATCGGGTCCGCCGAGCGAGCGCCGCCGCCACCGGCCTCCGCGGTGCGCTGCTGCGGCCGGGCCGCCTCACGCACCGCGTTGGCGAGCGCTTCCAGATCGTCACCGCTGGGGCGGGAGGGAGCCGAGGCGTCGGCGAGCCGGACGACCTCCCAGCCGCGCGGCGCGGTGAGGCGCTCGGAGTGCTCCGCGCACAGGTCGTAGCAGTGGGGTTCGGCGTAGGTGGCGAGCGGGCCGAGGACCGCGGTCGAGTCGGCGTAGACGTACGTCAGCGTCGCGACAGCGGGACGGCCGCAAGCGGTGCGCGAACAGCGACGTACAGGGCTCACGACGTTGGACGGTACCGCACTCTTGAGCGGGCCGCGACGACTCTCCCCCAGGTCACCCCACCGTGTCGTGCTGCGAGACCGCCCACACAGGGTTCCGAACATACCGCCCTGACCTGGGGCGACATCACGTTCCGAGATCCCGAACAGACCTGAATCCGGTCACCACTTGGCGCAAACCACGTCAATTGCCATGTGAGAGGCGGTCTTGGAGGGATACGAAATCGAGCCCAACCTTGGCCGGAATGGTCATCGAGCGACATCGCGCGTGATCACCGGACTTCGTATCGCAGGCGTGATCACGGGGGACTTCCCGCTGCCGACGTGACCACCGCACCGTGTGCCGTCGGCATGATCACCGCAACGTGTTCCGTCTGTGCGCGGGCGGACGCGTGGGGGCCGGGCACCCGGACCTCGCGGGGACTACTCTTCGTCAGTGATGGACAACCCCGTACAGCCCCGCGCCGCCGCACCCGGGCCCCGCCGTCGTGACCGTCATGGCAGGGGCATGCGCGGCCCCGTCGCGCCACCCCAGGTGCCGCTCTCCGCGAGCCGCGCCGAGGTGTTCGCGGACCTGGTCCAAGACTCCGTGGAACGGCTGGAGCGGCGCTGGCCACAGCTCGCCGACATCGACTTCCTGGTGCTCGAAGTGCCCCGCCTGAAGCGCTCGGGCGAGAGCTGGAGCGACGAGGCGGTGCCCCTGGGCGGCACGATCCCCGCGCGAGAGGGCCACCCCGCGCGCGTGGTCGTCTACCGCCGCCCGGTCGAGATTCGCACCAAGGGCCGTGACGAGCGCGCCGCCCTGGTGCACGAGGTCGTCGTGGAGCAGGTCGCGGAGCTGCTGGGGCTGACACCGGAGACGGTGGATCCCCGGTACGGCGAGGACTGAACCACCGGGTCCTCGTGAAGAACCCGGCGGATCACCGGCCGGCGGTCCTCGTCATACACCTGGCGGATCACCACCAGGGAATCCTCGTCCAGGACCTGGTGAACCACCACCGGTGGCTCGCTATTTCAGCAGCACCGAGAGATCCTGCTTCGCCTCCGGCACCGCCACCGTTCCGCGGTCGTCCGGGAGGGTCTGGATCGTGAAGCCGGGCACGCCCTCTTCGGTGGCCGCGAGCATCCGGGAGGCGTAGACGGGGCCCCCGGAGACGGGCTCGACGGTGAGCGCGTACGTCCCCTTGAGGCCGCTCGGGACCGGTGCCTCGACGTTCTGCGTCGTCCCGCCCTTGATCGTGAACGTCTTCGTCACAGCCGTACCGCCCTCGCTGCCCGCGGACGCGGTGACCTTGACCTGGGCGGTGCGGCCGGGGGTGGTCAGGGCGAGCGTGGAGCCCTTGGAGCTGTTGTCCGCGACCGTCGCGCGCGCGCCGACCGGGCTGGTGGCGGGGATGAACGCGGTCTCCTGCTTGTCGCCCTTGCCGCGCACGACGCGCAGGGCGGCGACGACCGGCACCGGCGTGCCGGTGGGCGTGAGCACCACAGAGCCCGCTTCGCCCCGGGTGACGTCGCCGAGGTCGATCGCCGACGTCATGCCGGACTTCACGTGCAGGGTCTCGTTCCCCGCGGGAGTGATCGGCCCGGAGGGCGAGGCGAGGCGCACCTTCAGGTCGGCGTCGGTGTCGCCGGGCACGAAGGCGACCAGACGCACGGACGTGGCGTCCTTCGGGACGCCCGGCAGGACGAGGCTGCCCGCGGGGTCGGCGGAGGCGGCCAGCCAGTCGCCGCCGAGCTTGTCGTCCAGTGCCTGCACGGCGGCTCCGACGCGGCCGCTGCGGACCGTCACATGCACGGTGAGGTTGGTCTGCGGGTCGTCCGTGAGGGTGTTCAGCAGGATCGGCTCGCTGGAGTGCGGCTGGACCGTGATCCCGTCGCCCACCGTCGACTTGAGGGTGCCGTCCTTGCCGTACAGCTCGATGTCGACGACCGCGGCGGAGTCGTCGGGGTTGGTCAGGTGCACGTAGTCGGTGCGCTCGGCGGCGGTGCTGGCGCCCGGGAACCAGAACTCGGTGTCCGGGGCGGTGCAGTTGACGCCGAGCAGACCGCGCCCGGTGCCCGCGGCGACCTCGGTGGTCTCCTGGACGGTCCAGCCGGGCGCGAACTTGCCCTCGGCGGTGCCGACGAGGGCGGGCGCCTCGGCGCCCGCGCTGTCGCCGGTGGCCGGCTTGCCGGGCTCCTTGGGTTCCACGACGGGCTGGGCGGCCTTCTTGCCGCTCTTCTGGTCGGCCGCCCCGTCCCCCGACTCCTCGGTCGCCGCCTGCAGTTCGGCCTTGCCGTCGGCGCTCGTGCCCTCCGAGACGGGCGTGAACGACGTGTACGCGGTGTCCGCGATGTCGGAGGTGCTCGGCTGCGGGCAGAGCAGGCTGGTGCGCTCCACGGGCAGCTGTGCGGCCGCCTTGGCGCTGTGCCCGTCGGAGGCGGACGGCGTGGAGAGCGTGGCGAATCCCGTGACGGCGGCGAGCGCGGTCGCGCCGGCGATCAGGGACAGGGTGGTGCGGTTCACTGCTGGCTCCCGTCGGGGCGCTCATTGTCGGTGCCGTGCGGCGGCTGCTCGGGCATCTGGGGCTGCGCCGGGTCGTAGCCCTGGCCGGTCGGGTCGTAGCCCTGGCCGTACGTCTGGTCGTACGGGGTCGTGCCCCCGTACGCGTACGGGTCGTACTGGCCGCCCTGGTAGGGGTCCGCCTGGTACGGCTGCTCGTAGGTGCCCGCCGGGTACTGCTGCCGGCCCTGGTACTGCTCGCCGTCGTAGGTGCCGTACTCGGCGCCCGCGTAGCTGGACGTGTCCCACTCGCCGTACGCCTGCTGCTGCGGGACGGCGACGGGGACGGCCGGGACTTCCTCCTCCTCAGGAGCAAAGGTGTCCGCGTCCTCGGCGGTCTGCTCGGCCTCGGCCTCGGCCTGGGCGCGCAGGCGGCGGGCCCGGCGGCCCTCGCCCGTGACGTCCTGGGCGGGCACGGCCTGCTCCTCGGGGAGGTCGTCGTCGACGTCCCGGCGCCGCCCGGGCAGGGCGAGCACCACGAGGACTACGGCGAGCGCGCCCTGTGCCCACAGCCAGGCGGTGTGGCTCACCGGCGCCTCGAAGGTGACGTCCAACTTGCCGCCGGTGCTGGGCAGTTCGAAGCCCTGTGCCCAGCCGTCGACCGTGGTGCGGGTGAGCGGCTTGCCGTCCAGGGTCGCCGTCCATCCCTCGTTGGCCGTGTCGGCGAGGCGCAGGACGCGGCCTTCGGCTCCGGTGGGGATGGTGGTGTGCACCTCGACGGGTCCGGCGGCGATGGACAGCGAGTCGCCGGACTTGGGGACGATCGCGGCGCGCGAGACCTGCTGGTCCACACGCCACAGGGCGCTGCCGTCCTGCTGGCTGAGCCGGGTCAGGCCCGGCGTGGCGTCCAGGACGCGGCTCACCTCGCGCGGCGCGCCCTTGCGGACGAGGACGTAGCGCACGGCGAAGCCGCCGAGTTCGTCGGCCTGGTCGGCGCCGGAGCCTGCCACGAGATTGGCGACGACCTTGTCGAGCTTCTTGTTCGCTCCGTCCGCCGCCGCGAGTTCGGCGTCGCCGAGGCGGGCGCCGGAGCCGCGGACGAGGGTGTAGCCGACCGTGGCGGCCGAGCGGCTGTCGAGCACGAGGGTGCGGGCCTGGTCGCGGGTACCGCTCTCCTCGGCGACGAACGCGGGCACCTGCACCGGGTCGCGGCGCTCCACCGGCCCGTCGGCGCCCCGGATCATCCATCCGGCGGCGACGAGCAGCGGTCCGGCCGCGCAGGCGAAGGCGATGAGTGCGGCCACCGGCTGGCGCCAGCCGAAGCTCTGCTCGGCCACGCGCGCACGTGCCCCGTCGGCGCCCATCGCGGCGGCGGCGAGCAGTCCGAGGCCGTAGACGAGGGTGGCGGGGCCGGCCCACGTCGAGCTGTTCGACAGGACGGCGAAGACGAGTGCCACGAGGGCGACCGCCCAGGCCGTCCAGATCCCCGCCTGGCGCTGCGTGCGCATCAGGGCGGCCAGCGCGGCCAGCACGATGCCGAACAGCATCAGCCCGCTGACGGTCCCGGGGCCGCCGGGGCTGGCGCCGAGCAGATCGAGCGCCGAGGCCGCGCTGTCGCCGTACTCCAGACCGGCTTCCTTGAAGAAGCCGAACGGGAGCAGCGTCAGCGACCAGGGCGCGAGGATCAGCAGCGGGGTGCCCAACTGGGCCAGGAAACGCAGCCCATAGGCGGTGATCTCGTTCCGGCGCACTGCGAGGAGTGCGATCCCGAGGACCAGGGCGATGGGCCACACGATCGGGGTGAACGCCGTAATGAACGCGAGCAGCAGGGCGTACGCCCAGGTGGCGCGCCAGCTGCCGCGCGCTCCGGAGGAGTGGGTCAGGCCGCTCGCGGCGATGCCCGCGCGCGCGAGGAGCGGCAGCAGGATCGCGAGGACGGCGGTGCCGATGCGGCCGCCCGCGAGCGCGCCGGTGGCGGCGGGCAGGAAGGCATACGCGACCGACGCCCAGGCGCGCAGCAGGCGCGACTCGACGAGGGGCCGCGAGGCGAAGTACGCGGCGAAGCCGGCCAGCGGCACGGAGGCCACCAGGAGCACGGTGACCGCGAGCCCGGTGGAGCCGAGGAGCAGCGAGGCCAGCAGCGCGACGAGCGCGAGGTAGGGCGGCGCGGCCTGGGTGCCGCCCGCGCCCACCGGATGCCAGCCGTCGAGGTAGTGCGACCACAGCTCGGAGGAGTCCGCGGGCGCGGGCAGCAGCGCGCCGCCCGCGAGCGCCCCGCCGCCGAGCAGCTCACGGCAGGCGAGCAGCGAGACGAACAGCAGCACCAGGAAGAGCATCGGACCGGGGTTGCGGGCGAGCCGCTTGAGCCGCGCGAACTGCTCGATCTCCAGGAACTCGGCGTCGTCGCCGCCCGGTCCGGACTCGACCGCGCTGCCGTGTCGTCCGGCACCGGCGGCGACCTCGGGGTCGGAGCGGCCCACCAGGTTGCTCGCGACCTGTTCGACCGTGGCCCGCACGGTCGCGCCGCGCGGCGGGAACAGCGCGCGCAGCTCGCCCTTGTCGACCTGTGGTCGGCCGCGTCTGCGCCGGCCCGCGATGATCCGCTCGGGGCGCAGCAGGGTGCCCAGGAGGCCGCGGATCTCGTCGACGGCCTGTCCGGGGACCTTGCCGACGAGATACGCGACCGTGCGCAGCAGGGTGCCGAGCACCAGTCGGATCAGGATCCAAGGCAGCTGCGCCGTCCGGGCGTTGACGAGGAGGGTGTAGACGGCGCCCGCCTTGTCGACCTTGTGCGGGGACGCGGAGGTGCGGCCCACGCAGTCGACGGTGCGGCGCTCGCGGGAGGCCGCCTCGGCGTGCCGTACGACCGCTTCGGGGGCGACGAGGACGCGGTGGCCGGCGGCCTGGGCACGCCAGCACAGGTCGACGTCGTCGCGCATCAGGGGCAGTCTGCGGTCGAATCCGCCGAGCTGCTCGAAGACGTCGCGCCGGATCAGCATGCCGGCGGTGGAGACGGACAGCACGGGGTGGACGTGGTCGTGCTGGCCCTGGTCCTGCTCTCGCCGGTCCAGGCCCGTCCAGCGGCGGCCGGAGTTGGCGATGGTGACGCCGACTTCGAGGAGCTGACGGCGGTCGTACCAGCCGCGGAGCTTGGGGCCCACGACGGCGACTTCCCTGCCGAGCTCCAGCTCGTTCTCCACGACCCGCAGCAGCTGGGCCAGGGCGTCCGGCTCGGGGGCGCTGTCGTCGTGCAGCAGCCACAGCCACTGCTCGGGCTCGCCGTGCGGGAGGTCCGGCATGTCGTACGCGTCGTCGCGCCAGGTGCGGGTGGCGGGGTCCCAGCCACTGGGGCGCTTCAGGTAGGGCAGGTCGTCCGGAGTGAGCACGGCGGCGCTGCGGGTGGCCTCCTCGACGGCCTGGCCGAAGCCGGTGCGCCGGGCGAGGTGCAGCACGCGATCGGCGCTGAGCGCGTCGGTCAGCAGCTGGGCGGAGTCGTCCGCGCTGCCGGTGTCGGCCGCCACCGCGTTCTGCACGCGGCGCTCCTGGCCGAGCAGCCCGGCGAGCGCCTTGGGCAGCCAGCGGGCGCCGTCGTGGGAGACGAGCACCGCGGTCACCACATGGCGCGGAAACTCGGGCGGGTGGGCCGGGTCGAACGGCGCGGTGGCAGCGGCGTCGTGATGGGCTGCCGAATGACTGTGCACGGACATCGAGGTACGGGCCCCGGTTCGATGGACTGCGGTGGACGTCTGTGTCCGGCGGGGACAGCGGGACGTCTCGGACGAGGGCCCACACTAACGGCTGGGCAACACAGCGGCCCGCCGCCTGTGGATAACCCACCTGCGACGGGCCGTTCGTTACGTATCGGTACGGAGGGGTGTGCGCCGTTCGGTCGGACGGCGGCCTTCTTCGGGCAGCGGCGGTCACGCTCAGACGGCGGCCTTCTTCAGCCTTCGTCGCTCACGCTCGGACAGACCGCCCCAGATGCCGAACCGCTCGTCGTTGGCGAGTGCGTATTCGAGGCACTCGGAGCGGACCTCACAGGCGAGGCAGACCTTCTTGGCCTCGCGGGTGGAGCCGCCCTTCTCGGGGAAGAAGGACTCGGGGTCGGTCTGGGCGCACAGCGCGCGCTCCTGCCAGCCGAGTTCCTCGTCCGCGTCGTCGACCAGCAGTTGCTGCACCAGCTCGGTCATGTGCGCCCCTCGTCTGTCTTTCGCGTCCCCGTGATGCTGCCGTTACCGATTTCGGCTGAACGACACGAGTGAAATTACAAGTGTGCCGATCCGGGCCAGTCAAGCCGAGATCTGCTATTGGGCCCCTTATTCACTCTGCGGAACCAAGGCTATGCGGAAAGTGTTCAAATCGGCATAAACCCTGACAGCCCAAGGGGTCCAGGTCAGGCGCCCGACCCTTCACAAGGAAGGACGCCCGAGAGTTCGATCTCGTTCCGAACGTTTCGAACACGAACATCGAAGCGAGCCGGATCACAGTTGGATCACGGGATCGCATCGAGGTTTGTGCGCCCGGTTGTGCGCCATGTGTCCGGGGCGACTCCTGCACAAACCTTTCGCCTGCCAGATGAACCGGATGAGGTGAAACATTGCCCACATACCGGACATGAAGTTGACAGCCGGGGTGTGAACCGATGTCCTTGTGGGCAT
This sequence comes from Streptomyces albiflavescens, assembly GCF_014645835.1. GTDB lineage: Bacteria > Actinomycetota > Actinomycetes > Streptomycetales > Streptomycetaceae > Streptomyces > Streptomyces albiflavescens. Next base: position 106,324 of record NZ_BMMM01000028.1, on the reverse strand, counting down.
GCTCGCGAACTTGGCACTCACCTCGACCCGCACCGCCGGGTCCCACGGTGCTGCCCGCGCTCGCTGTAGCTGTTGTTGCTGTTCCAGCTGTTGAGCCGTACCGCGCTCCGGCTGCCCTCCGCCCGCTGAGGCACCACTGAGGCACCCCACCGCCCCTATCCGGGCGGCTCCTCCCGCTCGTGACCCGGGCGGAACGACCTGCGACACCCCAGCACTCTCCCGCCGAGGAACCACCGCACCCCATGAACAGCGACAGCGACCTCCAGATCGCCGGCGACATCCTCGAAGTACCGCACCTCCTCCAGCCGCCGCGCGAGCACCCCGCCACCGTGGCCGAGTTCGTCGGCCTCGCCCGCTCCATCGCCGCCGACCGCTCCCAGTGGGAGCACCTCGTCCAGTACGACGCGACCTCGCGCTGGTACCACCGGCTGCGCACCGGGCCCGGCTACGAGGTGTGGCTCCTTTCCTGGGTGCCCGGACAGGGCAGCGGGCTGCACGACCACGGCCCCTCGTCCGGCGTACTGACGGTCCTCGGGGGCGAGTTGACGGAGCGGACCGAACGCGGCACGCGCGCGTTGGGCGCGGGTTCTCAGCGGGTCTTCGCGCCGGGCTACGTCCACGAAGTCGTCAACGACTCGCTCGAACCGGCCGTGAGCCTGCACGTCTACTACCCGGGTCTCACCGAGATGCCGATGCACGCGGCCCAGTGCGCCACGGCCGCCGTCACCGCCTGAGAACCGCCCGAGGTCTCGTAACCGCCTGACGCTTTGTCGTACCCGCCTGCAAGACTGAACCCCATGCGCATTGTGGTTCTGGCAGGCGGTATCGGTGGTGCCCGGTTCCTGCGTGGTCTCCAGCGGGCCGTGCCGAACGCGGACATCACGGTCATCGGCAACACCGGCGACGACATCCATCTCTTCGGGCTGAAGGTCTGCCCGGACCTCGACACGGTGATGTACACGCTCGGCGGCGGCATCAACGAGGAGCAGGGCTGGGGTCGGGCCGACGAGACCTTCCACCTCAAGGAGGAACTCGCGGCGTACGGGGTCGGACCCGAGTGGTTCGGGCTCGGCGACCGCGACTTCGCGACGCACATCGTGCGGACGCAGATGCTCGGCGCGGGCTATCCGCTCAGCGCCGTCACCGAGGCCCTGTGCGACCGGTGGAAGCCGGGCGTGCGCCTCATCCCCATGTCCGACGACCGCGTGGAGACCCATGTCGCCGTCGAGGTGGACGGCGAGCGCAAGGCCGTCCACTTCCAGGAGTACTGGGTGCGGCTGCGGGCCTCCGTGCCGGCCGAGGCCGTCGTGCCGGTCGGCGCCGAGCAGGCCAAGCCCGCGCCCGGGGTGCTCGAAGCCATCGCCGAGGCGGACGTCATCCTCTTCCCGCCGTCCAACCCCGTCGTGTCCGTCGGCACGATCCTCGCCGTGCCCGGCATTCGGGAGGCCATCGCCGACGCGGGGGTTCCCGTGGTCGGGCTCTCCCCCATCGTCGGGGACGCGCCCGTGCGCGGCATGGCCGACAAGGTGCTGGCCGCGGTGGGCGTCGAGTCCACGGCCGCGGCGGTCGCCGAGCACTACGGCTCCGGGCTCCTCGACGGCTGGCTTGTCGACACGGTGGACGCGTCCGCCGCGGAGCGCGTGGAGGCGGCCGGCATCCGGTGCCGGGCGGTGCCGCTGATGATGTCCGACCTCGAGGCGACGGCGCAGATGGCGCGTGAAGCGCTGAAGCTGGCGGAGGAGGTACGGACGTCTTGAGCAGAGCGCAGCCTCCGCAGGAGGGGCTTGGGAACGGCGGAGAGTCGACCGGCTATCGGGTCTGGGCTCTGGACGGGCTTCCCGAGGTCCGTCAGGGGGACGACCTCGCGAAGCTGATCGCCGCGGTCGAGCCCGGGCTCGTCGACGGGGACGTGCTCCTCGTCACCTCCAAGATCGTGTCCAAGGCGGAGGGGCGGATCGTCGAGGCCGTCGACCGTGAGTCCGCCATCGACGCCGAGACCGTACGGGTCGTGGCGCGGCGCGGGGCCCTGCGGATCGTCGAGAACCGGCAGGGGCTCGTGATGGCCGCCGCCGGGGTCGACGCCTCCAACACCCCCGCCGGGACCGTCCTCCTGCTCCCCGAGGACCCCGACGCCTCGGCGCGGGCCATCCGGGACGGGCTGCGCGACACTCTCGGCGTGACCGTCGGTGTCGTCGTCACCGACACCTTCGGGCGACCGTGGCGCACCGGGCTCACCGATGTCGCCATCGGCGTCGCGGGCGTACGCGTGCTCGACGATCTGCGGGGCGGCACGGACGCGTACGGCAATCCGCTGAGCGCGACCGTCGTCGCCACCGCCGACGAGCTCGCCTCCGCCGGCGACCTGGTCAAGGGCAAGGCCTCCGGGCTGCCCGTCGCCGTCGTGCGCGGACTGCCGCACATGGTGGCCGAGGACGACGGCGAGGGGGCGCGGGCGATGGTGCGCGGCGCGCGCGACGACATGTTCCGCCTCGGCACGTCGGAGGCCGTACGGGAGGCGGTGACCCAGCGACGTACCGTACGGGCCTTCACCAACGAGCCCGTCGACCCCGGTGCCGTACGGCGCGCGGTCGCCGCGGCCGTGACCGCTCCGGCGCCGCATCACACCACTCCCTGGCGGTTCGTCCTCCTGGAGTCCGAGGAGTCCCGGACACGGCTGCTCGACGCCATGCGGGACGCTTGGATCGCCGATCTGCGGGGCGACGGGAAGAGCGAGGAGTCCATCGCCAAGCGAGTACGACGGGGAGACGTGCTGCGCAACGCGCCGTACCTCGTGGTGCCGTGCCTCGTGATGGACGGGTCCCACACGTACGGGGACGCACGACGGGACGGCGCCGAGCGCGAGATGTTCGTGGTCGCCGCCGGGGCGGGTGTGCAGAACTTCCTGGTCGCGCTGGCCGGGGAGCGGCTCGGGTCCGCGTGGGTGTCGTCGACGATGTTCTGCCGCGATGTCGTACGGGAGGTGCTGGGGCTGCCGGAGGAGTGGGATCCGATGGGGGCCGTGGCCGTGGGGCACGCGGCCGAGGAGCCGAGGGCTCGGCCGGAGCGGGATGCGGGAGCGTTCATCGAGGTGCGTTGAGGCGGCGCCGCGCGGGAGGGCGGCTGAGGTGGGAACCCTTGCGGAGCGCCTCGCGGGGCGCTGCTGTCTTGTGCGGGGCGCCGCACAGTGCGTTGTGCGCTGCCTTGTGTGTGGCGACTCGTGCGTGTCGGGTGAGTGGAGTGCCTACTCTCGTAGGGCATCCCTGGCGCCTCTAGGAGCTCATTCATGGCTGGACGTTTCGCTCCTCGGCCGACGCGTACGACCGTGCGCGGCGGGCATGTCGTCGTGCCTGGTGGTGGGGTGCCCCGGCAGGCGCCCGTGGCCGGGCGCACTCGTACATGGACGCCCTCGGGGCCGCTCGACCTCGGGCTCGTGCTCGGGCCGCTACGGCGCGGGCCCGGCGATCCGACGTTCCGCGCGACGCCGGACGGCGCCGTGTGGCGGACCAGCCGTACGCCCGCCGGGCCCGGGATCCTGCGGGTCGTGCTGCGGGCCGGGGTGGCTCGGGGCGAGGCGTGGGGGCCGGGGGCCGAGTGGCTACTCCATCAGCTTCCCGAACTGCTCGGGGCGTCCGACGATCCCGACGCCTTCGAACCGCGGCACCGACTTGTCGCTCACACCCGGCATCGGCGGCCGGGGTTGCGGCTGACCCGGACCGGGCTCGTGCTGGAGTCGCTGATTCCGTCGGTGCTGGAGCAGAAGGTCACCACGGATGAGGCGTATCGGGCGTGGCGGTTGCTCGTACGGAAGTACGGGGAACCGGCGCCTGGACCCGCTCCGGATCGGATGTACGTCATGCCGGCGCCGCGGACGTGGGCGTTGATCCCGTCCTGGGAGTGGCATCGGGCCGGGGTCGACAACAAGCGGGCTTCGACGATTCTTCGGGCCGTGCGGGTTGCCGCGCGGCTCGAGGAGGCGGTGGGGCTCGATCCCGTGCGGGCACAGGCTCGGCTCGAGGTGGTGTCCGGGATCGGGCCCTGGACCTCTGCGGAGGTTGTGCAGCGCAGTCATGGGGCGGCGGATTCGGTGACCGTGGGGGATCTTCATCTGCCCGGCATCGTGGGGTACGCCCTGGCCGGGGACCGGGATGCGGATGACGCGGTGATGCTTTCGCTGCTGGAGCCGTATGCGGGGCAGCGGCATCGGGCGGCTCGGTTGATTCTGCTGTCCGGGCGCACGCCACCGCGGCGGGTGCCGAAGATGCCTCGGGGGGATATCGGGCGGCTGTAGCCGGGCTGTTGCGTCGGGCCGAGGCCCGAGCGGTTTTCGCCCCCTCCGCCCCTGCCCTCCCCCAAGACTGCCGGCCGGGGCTGACTTCTCAGCCCCGGCGACAGTCGCCGCGCAGCCTCACCTACTGGTCCGAAGAGAAGCGGATCGCGCCGCCGGGGATGCGGGCGTCGCACCACACACGTACACCGGCGCGGAGTTCGTTGTCGGGGCCGATCGTCGCGCCGTCTCCGATGACCGCGCCGGTGAGGATGGAACGCTCGCCGATGCGGGCACGGGCGCCGACGAGGGAGTCGGTGACGACGGCGCCGGGTTCGACGACGGCGCCCTTGAGGATCGTGCTGCCCGAGATGCGGGCGCCCTCGCCCACGAAGGCGCCCTCGCCGACCACCGTGCCGCCGGTGAGTTTGGCGTCCGGGGCGACCGTGGCGGTGGGCAGGATCAGGCGGTCGCCGCAGCGGCCGGGGACGGCCGGGGAGGGGACACGGCCGAGGACGAGGTCCGCGGAGCCGCGCACGAAGGCCTGAGGGGTGCCCAGGTCCAGCCAGTAGGTGGAGTCCACCATGCCCTGAAGATGGGCGCCGGTGGCGAGCAGGTCGGGGAAGGTCTCGCGTTCCACCGAGACCGGGCGGCCCTCGGGGATCGTGTCGATGACCGCGCGGCGGAAGACGTACGCGCCCGCGTTGATCTGGTCGGTGACGATCTCCTCGGGGGTCTGGGGCTTCTCCAGGAAGGCCGTGACGCGGCCGGTCGCGTCCGTGGGGACCAGGCCGAACGCGCGCGGGTCCTCGACACGCGTGAGGTGGAGGGAGACGTCCGCGCCCGTCGTCTCGTGGGTCGCCACCAGCGCCCGGATGTCCAGGCCGGTGAGAATGTCGCCGTTGAAGATCAGTACCGGATCGTCCGCGCCCGAGTGGAGTCGCGACGCCACATTGCGGATCGCGCCGCCCGTGCCGAGGGGTTCCTCCTCGGTGACGTATTCGATGTGGAGGCCCAGCGAGGAGCCGTCGCCGAAGTAGGGCTCGAAGACCTCGGCCAGGTAGGAGGTCGCCAGGACGATGTGCTCTACGCCCGCCGCCCTCGCTCGCGCCAGCTGGTGGGTGAGGAACGGGACCCCGGCCGCCGGGACCATGGGCTTGGGAGTGTGCACCGTGAGGGGGCGCAGCCGGGTGCCTCTGCCGCCGACCAGGAGGATCGCTTCTGTCACCTGTCGTCTCTGCTTCCTGCCGGGACCGGCCGAACTGTGTTTCGGCCGGCCAGTGTATGCAGACCGTTCGATGGCGCCTTCGATGGCCGTGCGATGTCCCTCGATGGCCCTCGGTCGACTTCAGGTGATCTCTGCTGTCCCCGGTCGGATCCACCCGCCCCTACCTGCCCTGGTAGCGGGCCGCCTCCCGACGGGCCGTGCCGAGCTTGCCGTACAGGCGCTTTCCTGGGCACTCCGTGGAGTACCCGTCCCGATGACCGGAGATCACATTCAGTCGTACGTTCTTTCCTTTTCGGTAGAGATTGCCACCGGCGGACTTCAGGTATGTCTTGCCACGCGGATTGGCTCCGTAGAGGCCGAGTTTCCATGCGGTGAGCCGCGCGATGGCTGTGAGTGCGGCGCCGGACGGCTTCGTCTTGCCGAAGCTGCCGAGGACGGCGATCCCCATGCTGTTGCTGTTGAAACCGAGGGTGTGGGCGCCCTTGACGGGCTTCGCCACACCACCGGCGCGGCCTTCGTAGATGTTTCCGCACTTGTCGACGAGGAAGTTGTAGCCGATGTCGCGCCAGCCGCTGCTCACCACGTGGTAGCGGTAGATACTGCGGATGACCGAAGGGGCTTGCGAGCAGCTGTATTTGTTGCCCGACGCCGTGTGGTGCACGAAGGCCGCCTTGACCTTCTTCGTGTAGACGAAGCCGTGTTCGCGCAGGCTCTCGTTCGCGCCCCAACCGTGGCGCGTGATGATGCGTGGACGTGGGCCGATGTACGGCTTCGCGCGCTCGTCGCCCCCGTGCGCGGTGACGAATTCGCGTTCCGTCTCCTGCTGGGAGAGCGCGGGGATCTCCCTCGCACCGAGGGGCGCGAGATCGGCGTTGGCGGAGGACGCGGCGGTGTCCTCGGCGGACAGTGCGCCGGCGTGCGGTTCGTCCTCGGGAGCGTCCCTGTCGTCCCTGGGCGCGTTCGCGAGCGGGTCGTCTACGGAAGTCTCCGCGATCGGGGTTTCCACGGTCGGGGTGCCCGCGGTCGAGGTGCCCGCGGTCGGGGTACCCGCGGTCGAGGTGCCCGCGGTCGAGGTGCCCGCAAAGACGTCCGTGATCAGGGAGCCCGCGGCAGCGACCGCGGACGACACGGCCATGGAAGCAACCGCGGGCAGATCGCCCACGGGCGTGACCGGGCTCGGATCCGCCGGCGGCACACCCGCGCGTGCGCTGCCCGTCGGTGCGCTCCCGCGTACGCCGCTCATCCGCACGCCCTCACGCGGGGAATCCGCGCCGGGATCGACGAGTTCGAGGTGGAGCCCCCTGGGGAGCGGCGAGTCGCCGGGGGCCGTCGCCCGTGCGTCGCCCTCGGCCTTGACGCGCACCTCGACGCCGTCCGAGTTCCCCACCCACAGCGGCGCCGTGGAGCCGTGCACCCGGCCCGATTCGCCCTCGGCTGTGTCCGGGTCGGCCGCGTGCTCGCGATTGTGCGTCTCGACGTCCTGCCAGTGGGACCAGTGGCCGGTCCCGACCGCACGGGTGCGGACCTGGACACGGCCGTGCAGCTCTCTGCTCGGGTTGTCCCAGATGACACCGACGAGCGAGAACGGCCGTACGTCGCGTGGGGTGAGCCCCTGTTCGGGCGCGTCGGGGCCGAGGGCGCGCTCGTCGCCGAGCGGGGCGAGCAGCAGGGACTGGGTACTGCCCGGGACGGCCGGTTCGGACATCGTCGCCAATGGCTCGGCCTGAGCCGGTGTGGGCAGGGCCAACGGAAGGGCGAGTGCGGCCGCGCAGGTGACGCCGACCGAGGAAGCGAGAAATCCATGCATGCCCCCGATCGTGGACATATCCATACATATATGTCTATCGGGGATTTGACGGGCTGTCGGGCACGCTCGTCCGAACCGGTGGCGCGGGCAGACCGCCCCGCACGGCGCCCACGCGTACGCTTGCGCGCGTGAATGCCACCGACCGCACCCCTGCCGACCTGCTGCGATCCGCGCTCGCCGCGGACCCCGCGCGCCCCCTGGTGACCTTCTACGACGACGCCACGGGCGAGCGGGTCGAATTGTCCGTGGCCACCTTCGCCAATTGGGTGGCCAAGACCGCCAATCTGCTCCAGGGCGAGCTGTCCGCCGAGCCCGGCGAACGGGTCGCGTTGCTGCTGCCCGCTCACTGGCAGACGGCGGTGTGGCTGCTCGCGTGTTCCTCGGTCGGCGTCGTCGCGGATGTCGGGGGCGACCCGGGCGCGGCGGACCACGTCGTCGCCGGGCCCGGTCAGTTCGAGGCCGGGCTCGCCTGCTCCGGGGAGCGCGTCGCCCTCTCGCTCGCGCCGCTGGGGCGTCGCTTCCCGACGCCGCCCGCCGGGTACGCCGACTACGCCGTCGAGGTGCCGTCCCAGGGAGACCACTTCATGCCGTACGGGCCGGTGGACCCGGAGGCGCCCGCGCTGATCGTCGCCGGGGCCGAATACACGAGCGCGGAGGTCGTCGAAATGGCCCGCTCGGAGGCGCCCGCGCTCGACCTGACCGGGCCGGGCTCACGGATTCTGTCGGCGCTTCCGTACGACACGTGGGAAGGGCTCAGCGCCGGGTTGTACGCACCGCTCGCGACCGGAGGGTCCGTGGTGCTGTGCCGCCATCTGGAGCAGCTCGGCGAGGACGCGGTCGCCAAGCGGATCGAGAGTGAGCGGGTGACGGCTACGGCTCGCTGACGCTCGCGGGAGCGTTGGCGAGCAGGTCCCCTGCGCCGGGGGCGCCGTCGAGGTGGGGCGCCGTCGAGATGGGGCACCCTCGAGGTGGGTGTTGCCGGCGCTCACGGGGGCTGCCCCTTGGGCAGGGCCCCCTTGGAGGGGAGCCGCCCCAACGGCTCGATGGTCCGCAGCCGTGCACAGCTACCCCGTGGCAGCCCTACGCCCGCAACCGTGCACAGCTACGCCGTGGCGGCCGTATGCCCGCAGCTGCAGCGGCGACTCCCGCGGCATCCCCCATTCGGCCCATCACCGCCCGCCCCCCTCCCCCGCCCCGAGCCATGGTCGTAAGAGCACCGCAGCGCGACATGTTCGTACGCCATGAGGGGTGGATCCACTCGTGACCGACACCGCAGGCACGCCCCCCGGAGGCCCGGCGGGGCCGAGGCTGGGAGCGTCGCCCACCGGGGCCGGTCTCATACGCCGGCGACGGCGCTGGCTGCGCTACACGGCGGCAGGCGTCGCGGGCGTGGTGCTCGGCGTCGTGGGGGTGGGCTGGGCGGCGTACGAGAAGCTGAGCGGGAACATCACGTCGGACGAGCGCGCCGCCGCCGAGCTGGCCGAGTACGAGAAGGAGCGGCCCACCTCGCTGGTGCGCGACGCGCAGAACATCCTGCTGATCGGATCGGACTCGCGCGCGGGGGACGGGAACCGGAAATACGGGCGGGACTCCGGGACCGAGCGGTCCGACACCACGATCCTGCTGCACCTCGCGGCGGACCGGCGCAGCGCGACCGCTGTCTCGCTGCCCCGCGACCTGATGGTGAACGTGCCGAGCTGCCGGCGCCCGGACGGCACACGCACCCGGCCGACGTTCGCGATGCTCAACTCCGCCTTCGAGACGGGCGGTTCGGCCTGCACGATCCGGACCGTCGAGAAGCTCACGAACATCCGCGTCGACCACCACATGGTCGTCGACTTCCATGGCTTCAAGGGCATGGTCGATGCCGTGGACGGCGTCGAGGTGTGCCTGAAGGAACCCATCAACGACAAGGCCGCCAAGCTGAAGCTGCCCGCGGGCAGGGTCATGCTCAACGGCGAGCAGGCCCTCGGCTACGTGCGCGCCCGCAAGAGCATCGGCAACGGCAGCGACACCGACCGGATGGACCGTCAGCAACGGTTTCTCGGCGCGCTTGTCAACAAGGTGCAGAGCAACAACGTCCTGCTCAACCCGACGAAGCTCTATCCCGTGCTCGACGCGGCCACCTCGTCGCTCACCACGGACCCGGATCTGGCGAGCCTGCACGGGCTGTACGACCTGGTGCGCGGCATGCGCGACATCCCCACGGAAGATGTGCAGTTCCTGACGGTGCCCCGGACGTCGTACGCCCACAACGCCAATCGCGACCAGCTCGTGGAGCCCGCGGCGACACAACTCTTCGCGCGGCTGCGTTCGGACGAGCCGGTGGCGGTCTCGAAGGACCTTCCCGAGGATTCCACTGCAAAACCGAAGGATTCCACCGTTAAGGGCACCTCCGAGTCCCCTTCGTACGGCTACGGAGAGGAGTCGCCCAGGGACGGAAAGTCGAGCGGAATACGGCTCGATCTCCTGGCTGACACCCCCGATCCGGCACCGACTTTCCGAGGGAGCACAGCGGCCGAGGACGCCTGCGAGTAAAGCGCACACCAAGGCGGGGAACTGCTGCGCTAAGAAGTCTCTGAGAAATGGGGCGGATTGCCCAGTTGTAGGGACGTTGAATTTGTCACGGCCGTCGCTCGACGCTGAACTGGGCGGATAGTGTGAGCGATCCGGTGCACCCGGCCACGAGGTCCGTCCTGGGGGTCGCGCACTGCTTGACCGAGACCCGAGCGCCTTTTGAGGGGGAAAGGCGCCGCGTGGCCCCGACGGAGGATTCAGACAACCGTGGACGCGCAAGGCCGTGGGCGGGCGGACAACATCGACCCCGCAGACCAGTGGGTGCTCAACCCGAACACCGGCGAATACGAACTGCGACTGACCCCTTCCGCACCGCAGTCGGGGGTGCCCAGGCCGCGAAGAGGCTCCGGTGCTTCCGCGGGAGCGCGTGCCCGCACCGCGCCGGGCCGGGACCGTGAGGCACCCGGCACCACCGGTGTGCCGGGACCGCGCCGGCGCCGCCCGGAACCGCCGGAGCCCGTTCCCGGGCGGCGGCGGGGGCGTACGAAGCCGAAGAAGTCGAAGGCGAAGAAGATACTGCTGTGGACCGGCGGCACCATGGCCTTCCTGCTGGTGGCCGTCTCGGCCGCCGGGTACGCCTACCTCAAGCACCTCGAGGGCAACGTCAATACGACGGACATCGGCAGCTCGGGCAAGAACGGCTTCAGCAAGGACGATGCCTTCAACATCCTGATCATCGGTACGGACAAGCGCACCGGTAAGGGCAACGAGGGCTACGGCGACAAGAACAGCGTCGGGCACGCCGACACCAACATCCTGCTGCACGTCTCCAAGGACCGGACGAACGCGACCGCGATGAGCATTCCGCGCGACCTGATCGTGAACGTCCCGAACTGCAAAGGGACGAAGCGGTCCGACGGCACCTACGACACCATCAAGGGCACGGAGAACGTCCGTTTCAACACCAGCCTCGGCCAGGCCGGGCGCAACCCGGGCTGCACGATGGACACGGTCAAGGCCGTCACCGGCATCACGGTCGACCACTTCATGATGGCCGACTTCAACGCGGTGAAGACACTGACCAGCGCGGTGGGCGGAGTCAATGTCTGTCTCGCCAAGGACGTCAACGACCCCGACTCGCACCTCAAGCTCTCGAAGGGCAAGCACACGATCGAGGGCGAGCAGGCGCTGGCCTTCGTGCGCACCCGGCACAGCTTCGGCAACCAGGGCGACCTGGACCGCATCAAGGTGCAGCAGCAGTTCATGGGCTCCCTGATGCGCAAGATGAGCTCCAGCGACACCCTCACCAGCCCCAGGAAGCTGATCAAGCTGGCCGAGGCCGCCACCAAGGCGCTGACCGTGGACACCGGCATCGGCAACGTCAGCACGCTCAAGGACATCGCCCTGGAGCTGAAGAAGGTGCCGCCGAAGAACATCACCTTCACCACGGTGCCGGTCATCGACAACCCCGCCGAGAAGGTCCACGCGACGGTCGTCGTCAACCCGACGACGTCCCAGGCGGTCTTCGACGCGATCAAGAACGACGTCTCCTTCACCGCGGTGAAGCAGAAGGAGAAGAAGGAGAAGGCCGCGGTGGCCGCCCGGCTCAAGGGCTCGCGTTCCGCCGCCTCCGAGATCCGCGTCGACATCTACAACGGCGGCGCCGCCGCCGGCTCCGCACAGGAAACTCTTAACTGGCTGCAGAATGATGAGGGCGTGCTCAAATCCAGCCAGCTCGGAAACGCTGACGAAACACTCAGCAAGACGACCCTGGAGTACTCTCCCGACCAGGCCGATCAGGCACGCAAACTGGCGGACCTCATGGGGCTGTCCGCTTCCGCGATGAAGCCTGGCACGAGCGAGAAGAACTCACAGGGTCTGCCCGCGATCGTGCTGACCCTGGGCAAGGACTTCAAGGGCGCCGGGGTGCCGATGAGCACTCCGACGAAGGCGCCGGACGTCGACAAGTCCACGGCGGACAAGACGGTGTGCGCCAGCTGATGACCTAACGGGTCCGTCAGACGTCTAACAGGGCGTGAGGTGCGTGCGGTTCGGACGCGCGAAGCGTCCGGTTCGGACGCGCGACGGACCCGTTTGTCAGGCGCAGGGTGGGGAGGGGCAGGGAGATGACGCAAAGCAGTGTGCGTGGGGAGGGAGCACGACCACGCGTCCGGCGGGCCGGCGATGCCGGTGGAGCCGGTGAACCGGGCTGGGACAACAGTCTGTACGACGAGAACGGCGATCCTGTTCACCGGATCGACGACGGTTCCGTTCGTACGGCCGGCGACGGCGTGCGTACGGCCGACGACACGATGCCGATCAAGCCGCAGGGCCAGGGCCGGCACGGCGGCGGCGGTGGGCGCCGGCACGGGGGCGGGGGGCGCCCGCGTCGCAGACGCCGCATACTGCGCTGGTCGGCGACGGTCCTGGCGGTCCTGATACTCGGCACCGCCGGTGCCGGTTATCTCTACTACCAGCACCTGAACGGCAACCTCAAAAAGAAGGACCTGAACATCGGCGACGAGAAGGACCGCGCCGCCGAGTCCAAGCCGAACGCGGCGGGTCAGACCCCGCTGAACATCCTGCTGATCGGTTCGGACGCCCGCGACTCCGAGGAGAACCAGAAACTCGGCGGCGCCAAGGACACGTTCAACACCGCGCCCCGCGCGGACGTCCAGATGCTGCTGCACGTCTCGGCGGACCGCAGCAACATGTCGGTGGTCAGCATGCCGCGCGACACGCTGCTGCAGATACCCAAGTGCACGGACCCGGACACGGGGAAGACGTACGCGGCGAGCACCTCGCTCACGATCACCAACGACTCGCTGGGCCGCGGCGGCCCCGGCTGCACGGTCGCCACCTGGGAGAAGCTCACCGACATCCACATCGACCACTTCATCATGGTCGACTTCGCGGGCGTGGTGTCCATGGCGGACGCCATCGGCGGCGTCCCGGTCTGCGTGGACGCCAACATCTACTCGCACACCTCCTCCGGCCACGGCTCCGGGCTGAAGCTCGAGGAGGGCACGACGTCCATCAAGGGCAAGCAGGCCCTGCAGTGGCTGCGGACGCGGTACGGCTTCGAGGACGACACCGACATCGCCCGGACCAAGGCCCAGCACCAGTACATGAACTCGATGGTCCGCCAGTTGCGGGAGAACGCCACGCTCAGCAGCCCCAACAAGCTGCGCAAGCTCGCCGAGACGGCCACCAGCGCGCTGACCGTCGACGACGGCCTCGGGTCGGTGACGAAGCTGTACGACCTGAGCAACGAGCTGAAGAAGGTCCCGAGCAAGCGGATCACCATGACGACGATGCCGTGGCAGTACTCGTCCACCAGCAGCGGCCGGGTGGTGCCCAAGCCCGGTGACGCGGCGAAGCTCTTCCGGCTGGTCCGCGAGGACATCGCGCTGGACGGCAAGGACAAGAAGAAGACCACCGCGGAGAAGACGTCGTCCGATCCGGCCGCCGCCGACGACAAGATCGGCGTGATCGTGCAGAACGGCACACGGACATCCACGCTGGCCCCGGTCGGCGGGCGCGCGAGCGAGGTGACCCAGCTGCTGGTCGGCAAGGGCTTCACCCGGACGACGGCCGATCAGACGACGGCGACCACCGAGGCCACGACGGTGATCCGCTACCCCAGCGCCGATCTGGAGGGCGACGCCCAGCGGGTCGCCAAGGCCCTCGGGATTCCGACGAGTGCGGTGGAGAAGTCGACGGACGTCTCCGGGGTCACGCTGGTCGTCGGCGCCGACTGGCGTCAGGGAACGACGTACAAGGCGCCCGCGAAGGACGACAAGACGCCGGAGTCGGCGGACGCCCTCAACGGCTCGGACACCTCGGCGTGCATGCACGTGGACCCGGACTACACCTGGTAGTCCGTCCGGACGAGTCCCTGTCGGACGAGTGGGGCCCCTCTCGAAGTCGAGAGGGGCCCCACTCATGTGCGTGGAGGCTCAGTCGGCGCTGAGCACCGCGGGACGCCGGGACGCGATGACCTTCTTGGCCAGCGCCTTCGGGCTGGTGAGGAAGCCGAAGCCCCACGACATGTGCATCGTGGCGAGGGCGACGGGGATCTGGAGGCGCGCCTTCAGCGGCAGCCCCTTGCCGGCGGGCAGTGAGCCGAGTGCGATGGCCGCGAGGTAGCCGCCGGGGATCAGGAATCCCCAGGGCGTCAGCGCCGCGCCCACGACCACGCCCGCCGCGATCGCGCAGACCGCGGTCGGGGGTGCGAGGTAGCGCAGGTTGATGGAGCCCTCGTGGTAGCGGGCGACGACGTGCCGCCAGCGCCCGTAGTTCTTGTACTGCTTGGCGAGCGCCTTGACGGAGGGCCGCGGCCGGTACGACACCCGCAGCTCGGGCGAGAACCAGATGAGCCCGCCGGCCTCCCGGATCCGGAAGTTCAGCTCCCAGTCCTGGGCGCGGATGAACTCCTCGTTGTAGCCGCCCTGCCGCTCCAGTGCTTCGCGCCGGAAGACACCGAGGTAGACGGTCTCGGCGGGCCCGGCCTCGCCGCCCGTGTGGAACGCGGCGTTCCCGACCCCGATCTTCGAGGTCATGGCGGCCGCGACCGCGTGCTCCCAGTCGTTCTCGCCCTCGGCGTGCATGATGCCGCCGACGTTCTGCGCGCCGGTCTCCTCCAGGAGGCGTACGGCGGTCGCGATGTAGTTCGGCGACAGCATGCCGTGCCCGTCGACGCGTACGACGACGGGGTGCCGGGACGCCTTGATCGCGGCGTTCAGCGCGGCGGGGGTGCGGCCTGTCGGGTTCGGGACGGTGTGCACGCGCGGGTCTTCGCGGACGAGCTCGGCGGCGATCTCGTCCGTACGGTCCGTGGAGGGACCGATGGCGATCACGACCTCCATCTCGCCGTCGTACTGCTGCGCCAGGATCGCTTGGACGGCCCCGCGCAGATGCCGCTCCTCGTCGAGGACGGGCATGATCACAGAAACGGCGGGGGGCTGCACGTCAGACTTCTCGCTCATCGGACGTCACGTTACCGCGAATGGGGGACACGGGCGCGCGCCGCCCGGCCTACGGCTCGGGCCGCAGATCGTATCGGCCTACGGTGCTCACGGATCCCCACGCCCGGCCTACGCGGAGGTGTCCCCTTGCCCAGCCCGCCCCGCTCCCCGGCGCGCCCTCAGCGCCACCCGCAGCCGTCCCGCTCGCGGCGGCCCCCCGTACGGCCGCCGGTACGGCGCAAGAAGCCGCGCTGGGCCATGCGGATGGTGACGACCATCTCCGTGGTGGTCCTCGCCTCGGCGGGCATCGGGCACGCGGTCGTCACCAGCCTGGACGCGGACATCGCCCGGGTCGACCCCTTCAAGGACATGAAGAACCGTCCCGAGGCCGGCCACGGCATGAACGTACTGCTGGTCGGCACCGACGGCCGGGACAAGATCACGGAGGCGGAGCGGCAGAAGTTCCGGCTGGGTGGCGCGCCCTGCCACTGCACCGACACGATCATGATCGTGCACATCTCGGAGAACCGGGAACGGGCCAGCATCGTCAGCCTGCCGCGCGACTCGTACGCGGAGACGCCCGCGCACACCGACGAGACCACCGGCACGCGGCACGGCGCCCACCCGATCAAGCTCAACGCGGCATACGCGGAGGGCGGCCCGAACCTGACCGTGCGCACCGTCGAGAACATGACCCACGTCAAGATCGACCACTATCTGGAGGTCGACTTCACCAGCTTCATGAAGACGGTGGACGTGCTCGGCGGCGTGGAGATCTGCACCACAACGCCCCTGAAGGACTCGTACAGCGGTCTCGATCTGGCGGCGGGCTCGCACCTGCTGGGCGGTGGGCAGGCGCTCCAGTACGTACGTGCCCGGCACGTCGACGGGGCCTCCGACCTCGGCCGGATGCAGCGCCAGCAGCGCTTCCTGGCGGCACTGGTCGAGCGGGCCACCTCGTCCGGGGTGCTGATGAACCCGCTGAAGTTCCGCGACGTGACCCGGGCCGTGCTCGGCTCGGTCCGCGCGGACCAGGGGTTCGGCACGGACGAGCTGCTGGACCTGGGGCGGGCCATGCGGAACTTCTCACCCTCCTCGTCCGAGTTCGCGACCGTGCCGATCGGGCAGATGGGATACGTCGTGAAGGGCATCGGTTCGACGCTGAAGTGGGACCCTGCCAAGTCGGCGAAGCTCTTCCAGGCCCTGCGCGACGACAAGCCGATCGCGGTACACGCGGTACACAAGGCGCGGCCCAGGTCCGTGAGCGTCGACGTGGCCCCGCAGCAGATCAAGGTCCAGGTCGAGAACGGGACGGGCACGGCAGGCCTCGGCAAGCGCATCGACGGTGCACTGGCCGCTGCCGGATTCCGTACGACGCGCCAACCCACCAGTGCGCCGGCCACGACCGTCCGGCGCACCGTCATCTCGTACGACCCCCGCTGGGACCGCTCGGCGAAGTCCCTCGCGGCCGCGCTGCCCGGCGCGGAGCTGCGCGAGGCCAAGGGCCGGGGCCCGCTGCTGAAGGTGACCGCCGGGGCGGACTTCAAGCAGGTCGAGCGAGTGCGGGTGGAGGATCCGCATCAGGGGGAGTTCGGGGCGGTGACGGGGGACCAGGTGGTGTGTCCGTAGGGCACCAAGCCTTGGCCCCGAGCGCTCCGAATGGTCAGTCGTCGAGACCTTCCGCCGCGCGCTTCTCGCGCAGGTCCATGATCGCGCGGCGGCGGGCCAGCCGGTGGGTGCGGCGGATCTGGGCCTCCTGGTAGCGGCGCTTGTCACGCTCGGTCTCCGGTATGACCGGCGGGACGCGACGGGGCTTGCCGTCGGCGTCGACGGCGGCGAAGACGAGATAGGCCGAGCCGACCTGCTGGGGTGGTGTGGACTCGTTCCAACGCTCGGCGAGGACGCGGACGCCGACTTCCATGGAGGTACGTCCGGTCCAGTTGACCTGAGACTTCACATGGACGAGGTCGCCTACGCGGACGGGTTCCAGGAAGACCATCTCGTCCATCGAGGCGGTGACGGCGGGCCCGCCGGAGTGGCGCCCGGCCACCGCGCCCGCCGCGTCGTCGACGAGCTTCATGATCACTCCACCGTGCACCGTTCCCAGAAGGTTGGTGTCGTTGTGGGTCATGATGTGGCTGAGGGTGGTCCGGGACGCGGAGGTCGGCTTGCCCGGAATATCGGATTCCGGGTTGGGGGCCTGGTCTGTCATGGCGTCCACCATATGCCGGGCCGCGCAAGGCCCGCTTTGCATCAGCTCTGCAACAGGCGTGACCCAGATCTCCCGACTCTCTTGTAAGACACACGGTGGGGCCCTGCACACTGGTCCGCATGAACGATTGGCCCGACGCGTGGTCCGACGACAACCGCAACAACGGCGGCAACCGCTACGGACGCGGCAGCGCAGGCGCACAGCCTGAGAGTGCCCGCGTGATGCGGCAGGTGCGGCGCGGGCCGACGACGCCCGGCCCGGGCGCGCCGCCGTACCGCGGGGTGCCCCGGCAGCCGACGTACGACGACGGTCGGGGGTACGACGACGGCTACGGCCCGGGCCAGGACTACGACAGCGGGTACAACACCGGCCAGGTCTACGGCGGTGGCGGCCGGGACGGCTTCGTACCGAACGACAACGACCCGGACCCGGACTACCAGGGCTACCGTCCGCGCCCGAACTGGCGCCGCCGGATCAAGTGGACCGCGATAACCCTGGTCACACTGCTGGTCGTGGTCTCCGTCGGCACGTACTTCTGGGCCGACTCCAAGCTCCACCGTGACGTGGATCTCTCCAAGGTCATCGACCGCCCCGAGACGGGCGAAGGCACGAACTACCTGATCGTCGGTTCCGACAGCCGCGCCGGCATGTCCGCCGAGGAGAAGAAGAAGCTGCACACCGGGTCCGCCGAGGGCAAGCGCACGGACTCGATGATGATCCTGCACACCGGGGACAACGGCCCCACGCTGATATCACTGCCGCGTGACTCGAACGTCACCATTCCCACGTTCCGCGGGTCCGAGTCCGGCAAGATCAAGGGCCCTCTGGGCACGAACAAGCTGAACGCGGCCTACGCGTTCGACGGCCCAACGCTTCTCGTGCGCACCATCGAGTACAACACCGGCCTCCACATCGACCACTACGTGGAGATAGGTTTCGGGGGCTTCGCGAAGATCGTCGACTCGGTCGGCGGGGTCGAGATGACCCTCGACCAGGGCTTCAAGGACAAGTACTCCGGCGCGGACTTCAAGAAGGGCAAGCAGACCCTCAACGGCGAGCAGGCCCTCGCGTTCGTCCGCACGCGGCACGCCTTCGCGGCCTCGGACCTCCAGCGCACCAAGAACCAGCAGAAGTTCCTGTCGGCGCTGGCTCACCAGGTCGCGACCCCCTCGACCGTCCTGAACCCCTTCAAGTTCTACCCGACCATGGGCGCGGGCCTCGACAGTCTCGTCGTCGACAAGGACATGAGCCTGTGGGACCTTGCCCAGATGTTCTGGGCGATGAAGGGCGTCACCGGCGGCGACGGCAAGTCCATGAACATGCCGATCTCCGGTTCATCGGGCGGCAACCTCGTCTGGGACAAGGCGAAGGTCAAGACGCTGGTGGACGAGCTGAAGAACGACGAGACGGTGACGGTGAGCGGCAACTGACGCCTGTCGCCTCCTGGAACACGACAACAGCCCCCGGAACTCTTCCGGGGGCTGTTGTCGTGCTGACCGCTCGACGGGGTCGGCCGGGTCGGGCAGAGTCACATCCTTGCGGCCGCCATCGTGCGACACATGTCCGCACAGCGGCGACAGGACTCGGCGCAGCGCATCATCTGGGGGTCGTCCGGCATGGACATGCACGCCTCGGCGCACATGTCGCACGCCTTGGCGCACAGAGCGCACATCTCGGCCGACATGGGTGACCTGCGCATCATCATGTCAGCGCACATGCGGGTCACCTCGGCGCAGTCCATGAGCGTGCGCATGATCTGCATCTGAGCCTGGCCGCCCATGTGCATGCACGAGCTCATGGTCTCCTCGCACATGGTGTGGCACGACATGCACGCCTCGACGCAGTCCTGCATCTCCTTGCTCATCGCGGTCATGGTTCCGGCCTGGGTCATGGCTCCTCCTCGGGGTGGTGGGGCCCGGGACGGGCCCCGTGTACGTGTCCTTCCGTGGTACGCCCCTCGGCCGCGCCGCGCCATCGAGCGGAGGTGAGCAATCCGCTCCCTCTGCCTCGCCGCCGAGGCGACAAAAGGACCCGAATCCCTCCGGGGGTCCGTGTCGCCGATACTCCGATCGGTGAGCCCCTGCCCGATGACCCGGTGCGGGCGGGTGTCAGGGTGTTCCCCATGACGCTCTCCCCGCAGCCGGCATCCGGCAGACCGCCCTTCGACGCGGTGCTCTGCGACATCGACAACGTGATCCGGATCTACGACCCGACCCCCGTGACCGCGCTGGAACGCGCCGCCGGACTGGCCGAGGGCACCGTCATGAAGGTGGCGTTCGCGCCGGAGACGGTTCTGCCGCTGCTGGTCGGCCGGATCACGCCGAGCGAATGGGCGGAGTCGGTCGCGGGCGGCCTGACCGGGCTCGTACCCGAGGTCACGGCCTTCGAGCTGGCCAACGCTCTTGTCGACTCCCCCTTCCACGCCGACGAGACGGTCGTGGCCCTGTTGCGCGGGGCCCGCGCCCGGAACATCCGCCTGATCCTCGTCTCCAACGCGTCCGTCCAACTGGAGGCGGACTTGGAGGTGTTGGGACTGACCGACCTCGCCGACGCCGTCGTCAGCAGCGCACGGGTCGGAATCGCCAAGCCCGACCCGCGCATCTTCGGCATCGCCGTCGAAGCGGCCGGCGTCCCCGCCGAACGGTGTCTGTTCGTGGACGACACCCTGGAGAACGTGGAGGCGGCGACCGCGCTCGGCATACGAGCGATCCACTTCCGCGAACCGGAGGACCTGCGGCGCGCGCTGGGCGGCGTGTGACCACGCCGGGCGCCGCGACCGGTGATCCGCGTCGTCATCCCGCCGTCAGGGGTGTGCAAGGGAAAGGGGCACTCCGGAGAGTGCCCCTCAAGTGCCCCGCCCGGGTGGTGAGTTACGGGAGGTTGCGGGCCATCACTATGCGCTGGACCTGGTTCGTGCCCTCGTAGATCTGGGTGATCTTGGCGTCGCGCATCATGCGCTCGACCGGGTAGTCGCGGGTGTAGCCGTAGCCGCCGAGGAGCTGGACCGCGTCCGTCGTGACCTCCATGGCCACGTCCGAGGCGAAGCACTTGGCCGCCGCGCCCTGGAAGGTGAGGTCGGCGTCACCGCGCTCGGACTTGGCCGCCGCCGCGTACGTCAGCTGGCGGGCCGCCTCGATCTTCATCGCCATGTCGGCGAGCATGAACTGGATGCCCTGGAAGTCGGCGATCGGCTTGCCGAACTGCTTGCGCTCCTGGACGTAGCCCTTGGCGTAGTCGAGGGCGCCCTGCGCGATGCCGAGGGCCTGGGCGGCGATCGTGATGCGGGTGTGGTCCAGGGTCTTCATCGCGGTGGCGAAGCCCGTGCCCTCCTCGCCGATCATGCGGTCCGCGGGGATGCGGACGTTGTCCAGGTAGACCTCGCGCGTCGGGCTGCCCTTGATGCCGAGCTTCTTCTCCGGGGCGCCGAAGGAGACACCCTCGTCCGACTTCTCGACGACGAACGCCGAGATGCCCTTCGAACGCTTCGTCGGGTCCGTCACGGCCATGACGGTGTAGTAATCGGAGACGCCCGCGTTCGTGATCCAGCGCTTCACGCCGTTCAGGACGTAGGAGTCGCCGTCGCGGACCGCCTTCGTCTTCATGCCCGCCGCGTCGGAGCCCGCGTCCGGCTCGGAGAGGCAGTACGAGAACATCCCGTCGCCCTTGGCCAGGGGCGTCATGTACTTCTTCTTCAGGTCCTCGGAGCCCGAGAGGATCACGGGGAGCGAACCCAGCTTGTTCACCGCGGGGATCAGGGAGGAGGACGCGCAGACCCGCGCCACCTCCTCGATCACGATCACCGTGGCCAGCGCGTCGGCGCCGGCGCCGCCGTACGTCTCCGGTACGTGCACCGCGTGCAGGTCGGAGGAGACCAGGGCGTCCAGGGCCTCCTGGGGGAAACGGGCTTCCTCGTCCACCTCAGCGGCGTACGGCGCGATTTTCGCCTCGGCCAGCGAGCGGATCGCGTCCCGGAGCATGTCGTGCTCCTCGGACGGGCGGTACAGGTCGAAATCAGCCGATCCGGCCAAGGTCTCTCACGCTCCAAGGATGCTGTGATGGTGGCGCTAACTACCGTTAAGTAACCCAAATTTTAGGGGTCCCCCCACCCCGAGTGATACGTGAGTTTGGCGACAGCGGGAAAAGCACGGGAAGGACACGGCGGGATCTGCCCCCTGAGGGGGCCCGGCAGGCCCCGACTATGCTCGGGCACCGCACCCACGGCCGTAAACCCCAGGAGCACCCCATGGCCCTCAAGATCACCGTGATCGGCACCGGCTACCTCGGCGCCACGCACGCCGCCGCCATGGCCGAGCTCGGTTTCGAGGTGCTGGGGCTCGATGTCGTCCCCGAAAAGATCGAGATGCTCCAGCGGGGCGAGGTTCCGATGTACGAGCCAGGGCTCGAGGAGCTGCTGAGCAGACATGTCGCGGGGATCGAGGGGTCCACCGGACGGCTTCGGTTCACCATGGACTGGGCCGAGGTCGGGGAATTCGGCGACGTCCACTTCGTCTGCGTGAATACGCCGCAGAAGCACGGCGAGTACGCCTGCGACATGTCGTACGTCGATGCGGCCTTCGAGTCGCTCGCGCCGCATCTGAAGGGGCCCGCCCTCGTCGTCGGCAAGTCCACCGTGCCCGTCGGCTCGGCGGACCGGCTGGCCAGGACGCTCGTCGAGCTGTCGCCCGCCGGCGAGGACGCCGAGCTGGCCTGGAACCCCGAGTTCCTGCGTGAGGGCTTCGCCGTGAACGACACGCTGCACCCCGACCGGATCGTCGTGGGCGTGCGCAGCGAGCGCGCCGAGAAGCTGCTGCGCGAGGTGTACACGACGCCGGTCGCCGAGGGCTCGCCCTTCGTGGTGACCGACTTCCCGACCGCCGAGTTGGTGAAGACCTCCGCGAACTCCTTCCTCGCCACCAAGATCTCCTTCATCAATGCCATGGCCGAGGTCTGCGAGGCAGCCGACGGCGATGTGGCCAAGCTGGCCGAGGCGATCGGGCACGACGAGCGGATCGGGAAGAAGTTCCTGCGGGCCGGGATCGGGTTCGGTGGCGGGTGTCTGCCCAAGGACATCCGTGCGTTCATGGCCCGTGCCGGTGAGCTCGGTGCCGACCAGGCGCTCACCTTCCTGCGGGAGATCGACTCCATCAACATGCGGCGCCGCGGCCAGATGGTGGAGATGGCGCGCGAGGCGCTCGGCGGCGGTTCCTTCCTCGGCAAGCGGGTCGCCGTGCTCGGCGCGACCTTCAAGCCGGACTCGGACGACGTACGGGACTCGCCGGCGCTGAACGTCGCCGGACAGATCCACCTCCAGGGCGGCCAGGTCACCGTCTACGACCCGAAGGGCATGGCGAACGCGCGGCGCCTGTTCCCGACGCTCGGGTACGCCGACTCCGCCGTCGAGGCCGTGCGCGGCGCCGACGTCGTACTGCACCTGACGGAGTGGCGCGAGTTCCGTGAACTGGACCCGGCGGTGCTCGGCGAGGCGGCCTCGTCCCGGGTGCTCCTGGACGGACGCAACGCCCTCGACCCCGAAGCGTGGCGCCGGGCCGGGTGGACCTACCGGGCGATGGGGCGACCCACCGCGTAGGCGCCGGCTTCACCAGACGCCGGCCCCACTACGCAGTCACCGGCCCCAGCGGCTCATCGGGCCGGTGACCGTCCCGCAACCCCGCGCTCCCACCGTCCCCGTCTCCGTCTCCGTCGCCGATCGGCGTCCCGTCACCGATCGGCCGACTCCAGGGGGCCGGATGGCGTACGGCCGGGCGTCCCCGGCTCGCCCGACTCCTCGTACCGCCCCACGCTGTCCCTGACGCCCCTTGTGTTCGAAGGTGCCCCTTCGGGAACGCGTAGCAGCGTGGTCCCGCCGACGGGAGGCGGTGACACACAGGTGAGCGACGGATCGCGTCGTTCGCGCCGAAGGCCGGACTCGCCCGGCGCGGGTTCCGGCGCGGGTCCTGTCGCGGGTTCCGGCGCGGGTCCCCGCGCGGATGCAGGCTCCGGTCGCGGCGGACGGCGGATGCGGTTCATCGTGCTGGGGAGCCGGCCCGCCCGTGGGGTGGGGGCGGTGGCACGGGCACGTACGGCCGGGGCAGCGATGCGGCATGCCCGGGACCGCGAAGGCGTCGCGACGGCCGTGGGCCACGGGCTCCGGGTGGCCGCGGCGTACGCATGGCGGCTGCTGGTGCTCGGGGCGGCCGTGTACGCGGGCTTCACGATTCTGGGGCGGCTGCAACTAGTCGCCGTGGCGCTGTTCCTCGCGCTGGTGGTGACCTCGGTGCTGCGTCCGCTCGCCAACGTGCTGGCGCGATGGCTGCCGAGGGCCGCGGCGGTCGCGGTGAGCGTCGTGGGGAGCCTGGTGGTGGTGCTGGGGCTGCTGACGTTGGTCGGCAGTCTGGTGGCGGGTGAATCGGGCAAGCTGGGAGAGGAGTTCTCCGGGGGCATCGGGCGGATCGAGCGATGGCTGGAGGGCCCCCCCTTCCACGTGAGCCATGCGGTGGTGTCGGATCTCCAGGGGAAGCTGGCCAAGTACCTTTCGGAGCACCGTTCGCTGCTGATCAGCAGTGCGCTCACCGGCGCCGGGCGGTTGGTGGAGGTGCTCACCACGGCGGTGCTCGCGCTGTTCTGCTCCCTGTTCTTCATTCATTCCGGGAACAAGTTCTGGTACTGGTTCCAGGAGTTGCTGCCGGAGGGCGCGCGGGACCCGTGGGCGCGCGCGGGACGGGCGGCATGGCGCACGTTCGCCGGGTACACGCGGGGCATCATCATCGTGGCGGCCACCAATGCCGCACTGGTCGGGATCGCGCTGTTCGCGCTGCAGGTGCCGCTGGCCCTGCCGCTGACGCTGCTGGAGTTCTTCCTCGCCTTCATCCCGCTGGTGGGCTCGCCCATCGCGCTGGCCGTGGCCACGGTGGTCGCCCTGGCCTCGCGGGGGCCGGTCGTCGCGCTCGTGGTGCTCGCGCTGATCGTCGTCATCGGCCAGCTCGAAGGCCATGTGCTGCACCCGCTGGTGCTGAGCTGGGCGGTCCGGCTGCACCCCGTGGTGGTGGCCGTCTCCGTCATCGCCGGCGGCATCCTGGCCGGAGTGATCGGCGCGGTCGTGGCCGTCCCGATGGTGTCGGTCGCCTGGTCCGTGATCGGCGAGTTGCGCGCGCCAGCCGAGCCGGAGGCGCCCGGGCTGCCGCCGGGCTGACCGACACAGCAGAGCTCAGTCGGCCGAAACCGCACGGACGACGCCGGTCCGGCCGAGGCTCAGTCGGCCGGACCGGCGCCAGTTGCATTCTGCCCCACTTCGCTGTGCGTCGAGCGGTGACCGCCCGACTCCCGCTGCCCTACGACTCCTTGGCGCGGTACCGCCGCATCTTCGCGCGCGCGCCGCACACCGACATCGAGCACCAGCGACCCCGGCCGGCCGGGCTGCGGTCGTAGTACACCCAATGGCACTCGGGCAGTTCGCAGGCCTTGAGGCGGAGCCAGGTGCCCGCCGTGAGCGCCTCCGCCACGGCCGCCGCGACGCGGGAGAGCAGCGGGCCCGCGTCGGCCGGGGCGAGGGCCGCCGAGCCGTCCCGCTCGTCGACCGCCACGTACAGCGGCGCCCGCGCGAGCAGCTCGCCCAGGGGAGTCACCTCGCGATGCGGGGCGTGACCGGCGTGCGCCAGACACACGGCCCGCAGGGACTCGCGCAGCTCTCGTACGTCGGCCACGTCCCTCTCCGCGACACCGAACGCGGCGCGTCCCTCGGCCGTGTCCATCGTGTCGGCGCCCGACTCCAGGTCCACGGTGTTCACCAGGGCCTCCACGAGGGCCAGTCCCCCGGGCGCGGGCGATCTCTCATTCATGCTTGCGACGTTACCTCCAATGCGGGAGCATGCAGTAACCCTGGTTACCGCTTGAGGTGGTCTACAGGTAACAAGTGTCACTAGGAGTAGGAGGAAGTCATGGCTCTCGCCGAACTGGGCGTCGTCGTCCTGGACTGTCCCGACCCCCGCGCGCTCGCCGGGTTCTACGCCGAGGTGCTGGGCGGCACCGTCGAGGGCGACGGGGACTGGGTGGACCTGAAGGTGCCCGGCGGGCGGTCGCTGGCCTTCCAGGCGGCGCCGGGGCACGTACCGCCGAAGTGGCCGGCGCCCGCCGCATCGCAGCAGTTCCATCTGGACCTGACCGTCGACGACCTGGACACGGCGGAGCAGGGCGTGCTCTCGCTCGGCGCGACGCCTCTGGACGCCGACGACCGGTCGCGCTCCTGGCGTGTGTACGCCGACCCGGCGGGGCACCCGTTCTGTCTCTGCGCCTGCTGACCCTGGAGGACTCATGCCGCCTGTGGCACGTTTTCGTTCCGTCGTGATCGACTGCCCCGACCCGCGCGCGCTCGCCGACTTCTACGCCCGGGTGGGCGGCGGCACACCCCGGGCCGAGGACGACGACTGGGTCGTACTCCGGATTCCGGACGGGCCGCGTCTGGCTTTCCAGCGGGCGGACGGCCATACCCCGCCGGAGTGGCCGCGGGCCGACCGGAACTCGCAGCAGTTCCACATCGACTTCGACGCCGGGTCCACCTGGGCCGAGGTCGACGCGTCCCACGAGAAGGTGCTGGCGCTGGGGGCCCGGCCGCTGGACCTGGAGGACCGGGAGAAGAAGGACTTCCAGGTGTACGCCGATCCGGCCGGGCATCCGTTCTGCCTCTGCAGGATCGAGCACGCCTGATCGAGCACCCCTGATCGACCAGCCCTGATCGACCACCTGTCATGGACCACCCGTGATCGAACACCCGTGACGGACCACCGGTGACGGACCACCGGTGACGATCGGCTATCCGTCCAGCTCTGCGATCTTCGCAGTCGACGGCTCGCGGCGCTGCTGGGCGGCGCGGGCCGTGAAGTCCGCACTGCGCAGCACCCGTTGGACATTGCCCGAGGTGAGCAGTGCGAGATCGGTCTCGGGCCAGCCCCGGGAGAACAGCTCGGCGATCAGGTACGGGTAGCAGGACGCGTCGGCCAGGTCCTGCGGGTGGGCAGCCCCGGAGTCGTACGTCCCCGAGAGGCCGACGCACTCCGCTCCGGCGAGGGCGCGGACGTGGTCGAGGTGGTCGGCGACGTCCCGTACGGACGGGCCGGCCTGCTCGGCCGTGAGCGGGACGAGGCACAGGCCCTTGGCGGCGCCCAGTTCGACGAGGACGTGGTCGGGGAGGTTGGCCGGGTGGGGACGCAGTGCCCAGGCCGCGGAGCGGGTGAACAGGACCGGGGCCTTGGAGGCCGCGAGGGCACGGCTGATCGTGGCTTCCGAGGTGCCGGAGAGGTCGGCGAGCACGCCGAGGCGGTTCATCTCCCGGAGCACCTCCTCGCCGAACCGGGTCAGGCCCGCCTCGCTCGCCCAGGAGGCACCCGACAGTGTGAGGACGCGCAGGCCGAGCGTGTGCAGGGCGCGCAGGATGCCGAGAGAGTCGCCGAGCGCGTCGGCGCCGGCGGGGCCGAGCAGGACGGCGACGCGGCCGCAGTACTGGGCGTCGGTGATCTCGGCGGCACTGTGCGCCATGCGCAGGCCCTCGGGGTGCGCATGGACCACCGTCTTCACCAGGTCCAGCTGCTCCAGGGTGGCGCCTACGGCCCGATCCCCGGCGAGCCCCTCGGGCAGGTGCAGCGACCAGAACAGCGAGCCCACGTGGCCTTCCCGCATCCGCGGCACATCCGTGTCCACGGCGCTCTCCCCCAGCTCCAGGTCGAACCACGGCAGGTGGCGCAGAGCCCAGGGCAGACCGCTGTACCCGTCGGCGACGGGGTGGCCGGCGAGGAAGGCGTGGGCCTGCTCCAGCGGGTCCGTCCCCAGGTCGGTCTCCACGGCGTCCAGGGACTCCGCCTCCGGCCAGGCGACGGGCCGGTCGAGCTCTCCCACCTCGGCGGTGGCGTGCAGTTCGTCCTGCAGTTCTGCCATGACGGGCTCCGTGGGGTGGACGGTGATCGCAGTACCGCCACCGTTGCACGGAGCCCGCGGGCCTTCCTGGTGGGCGGGGCGTTTGGGGGTACGTCCCACCCACCGGGCAAGCTGCCCTGGGGCGCTCAGCCGTCCAGTTGCTCCAGCGTCGCGTTCGACGGGCCCCGCTTCGCCCGGAGATCGCGGGCCACGTCCTCGGCCGCGCCCAGCACCCGTACGGCGTTCTGCCAGGTCAGCTTGGCCACATCGGTGGACGACCAGCCGCGGTCCAGCAGCTCGGCGATCAGGTTCGGATAGCCGGAGACGTCGTCCAGGCCGTCCGGGGTGAACGCCGTGCCGTCGTAGTCGCCGCCGATGCCGACGTGGTCGATCCCGGCGGCCTCGCGCATGTGGTCGAGGTGGTCGGCGACCGTCGCCACCGTGGCGACCGGGCGCGGGTTCGACTCCTCGAAGGCGCGGTGGACCTTCATGGCCTCGGGGGTGGTGTCGAGGTGGTGGAAGCCGTTCGCGCGCATGTTCTCGTCGGCCGCGGCCGTCCAGTCGACCGCCGCCTGGAGGACGAACTTCGGGACGAACGTCACCATCGCGACTCCCCCGTTGGCGGGCAGCCGCTCCAGGACGTCGTCCGGGATGTTGCGCGGGTGGTCGCACACCGCGCGCGAGGAGGAGTGGGAGAAGACGACCGGCGCGACGGAGGTGTCCAGCGCGTCGCGCATCGTCGTCGCGGCCACGTGCGAGAGGTCCACGAGCATGCCCTCGCGGTTCATCTCCCGTACGACCTCACGGCCGAAGGCCGACAGACCGCCCACGGCGGGAACGTCGGTGGCCGAGTCCGCCCACGCGATGTTGTCGTTGTGAGTGAGGGTCATGTAGCGGACACCGAGCGCGTACAGCCTCCGCAGTGCGCCGAGGGAGTTGTCTATGGAGTGCCCGCCCTCCGCGCCCATCAGCGAGGCGATACGGCCCTCCGCGCGCGCCGCCTCCATGTCGGCGGCCGTCAGTGCGGCGCGCAGGTCCGACGGGTGGCGGTCGATCAACTGCCGTACGCAGTCGATCTGTTCGAGCGTGGCCGTGAGCGCGCCGGGCAGGTCCGAGCGGACGTACACCGACCAGTACTGGGCGCCCACGCCGCCCGCGCGCAGGCGCGCCAGGTCCGTGTGCAGGTGGGCGCTCTGGTCGGCGGCGATGTCACGGGCGTCGAGGTCGTAGCGGACCTGCTCGCGCAGGGCCCAGGGGAGGTCGTTGTGACCGTCGACGACGGGAAAGTCGGCGAGAAGTGCGCGGGCCTCATCGAGGAACGACATCCGCGTCACTTCCCGAAGCCGAAGCCGCTGCCCATGCCCTCGACCTTGGAGCGCAGTCGCTTGCCCTTCTCGGTGGCCTGGTCGTTCAGTTCCTGCTGGAACTCCCGCATACGAACGAGGAGCTCCTCGTCGTGTGCGGCGAGCATCCGGGCGGCCAGCAGGCCCGCGTTGCGCGCGCCGCCGACGGAGACGGTCGCGACCGGGACACCGGCCGGCATCTGCACGATCGACAGCAGGCTGTCCATGCCGTCGAGGTACTTCAGCGGGACGGGCACGCCGATGACGGGCAGCGGAGTGACCGAGGCGAGCATGCCGGGCAGGTGGGCGGCGCCGCCCGCGCCGGCGATGATCGCCTTGAGTCCGCGCTCGGCGGCCTGCTCGCCGTACGCGATCATCTCGTGCGGCATGCGGTGCGCGGAGACGACGTCGACCTCGTACGGGATCTCGAACTCGTCGAGGGCCTGCGCGGCGGCTTCCATGACGGGCCAGTCGGAGTCCGACCCCATGACGATGCCGACCAGTGGAGAGGGGGGCGCGTCAGCGCTCGTCGCGGGGTGGTCGGCCGACGGGTGGGCAGGGCTCATTCTGTGATCGTGCCTCTCAGGTAACCGGCTGCGTGGCGGGCACGCTCAAGGACGTCTTCCAGGTCGTCGCCGTAGGTGTTGACGTGGCCGACCTTACGGCCGGGCTTCACGTCCTTGCCGTACATGTGGATCTTCAGCTGGGGGTCACGGGCCATGCAGTGCAGGTACGCGGAGTACATGTCCGGGTAGTCGCCGCCGAGGACGTTCGCCATGACCGTCCACTTGGCGCGCGGGCGCGGGTCGCCGAGCGGGAGGTCGAGGACCGCGCGGACGTGGTTGGCGAACTGGGAGGTGATCGCGCCGTCCTGGGTCCAGTGGCCCGAGTTGTGCGGGCGCATGGCCAGCTCGTTGACGAGGATGCGGCGCGTGCCGTCGGCGGAAACGGACTCGAAGAGCTCGACGGCAAGGTGGCCGACCACGCCGAGCTCCTTGGCGATGCGCAGGGCCAGTTCCTCGGCCTGGAGGGCGAGCTCCTCCGGTATGCCGGGGGCGGGGGCGATCACCGTGTCGCAGACGCCGTCGACCTGCTGGGACTCGACGACGGGGTACGCGACCGCCTGGCCGTGCGGGGAGCGGACGACGTTCGCCGCGAGTTCCCGCACGAAGTCGACCTTCTCCTCGGCGAGGACGGGGACGCCGGCGCGGAAGGGCTCGTGCGCTTCCTCGACGGAGCGGACGAACCACACGCCCTTGCCGTCGTAGCCGCCGCGGACGGTCTTCAGGATGACCGGGAAGCCGTCGCCCTCCTCGCCTTCCGCGAGGCCCTCCGCCGCGAACGCGGCGACGTCGTCGACGTCGCTCACGATGCGGTGCCGTGGGCACGGCACACCGATCTCGTCGAGCTTCGCGCGCATCACGCCCTTGTCCTGGGCGTGCACGAGCGCGTCGGGTCCCGGCCGGACGGGGATGCCGTCCGCCTCCAGGGCTCGTAGGTGCTCGGTGGGTACGTGTTCGTGATCGAAGGTGATCACGTCGCAGCCCCGCGCGAAGTCACGCAGCGTGTCGAGGTCGCGATAGTCGCCGATGACGACATCGCCGACGACCTGCGCCGCGGAATCCTGAGGGGTGTCACTGAGGAGCTTGAACTTGATGCCGAGCGGGATGCCCGCCTCGTGTGTCATACGAGCGAGCTGCCCCCCGCCGACCATGCCGACTACCGGGAACGTCACGCTCCAAGAGTATCGGCCGCGCCATAGTGGCCGATTTCCGCGCCCGTACTCCGTGATTTCCGAGCCGGTGACCGCCTGTTTTCTTACCTGTGAGCCCGTCCACAGGCGTCGGAGAGGGGCGCTGGTTAGCATGGCGGGGTTGACGTATTCGACCGACGTATCCACCGACGGGGGCTGGCGACACCATGGGCAGTGCTTCTTCGGGGTCTCATGCGAGGCCTCGCAGCGCGGTTCGCCGCCGGTTCGACCTGCTCTTCCGGGAGATCGCCAAGTTCGGCGCGGTCGGTGGGGCGGGGCTGCTCGTCAACCTTCTCGTGTTCAACCTCGTACGCAATGTCACCGGGCTGCAGGTCGTGCGGGCCAGTGTCATCGCCACCGTCGTCTCGATCGTCTTCAACTACATCGGGTTCCGCTACTTCACGTACCGGGACCGCGACAAGGGTGGCCGCACCAAGGAGCTGACGCTCTTCCTGCTGTTCAGCGTGGTGGGGCTGGTCATCGAGAACGGCGTGCTGTACGCGGCGACGTACGGGTTCGGCTGGGACACCCCGCTGCAGAGCAACGTCTTCAAGTTCCTCGGCATCGGGGTCGCGACGCTGTTCCGGTTCTGGTCGTACCGCACGTGGGTGTTCCGGGCGCTGCCGGCGCGGGAGGCCGTGGCCAGTGCGGAATCGTTCCTCGACGCGGGGGCGAAGCCTCGGCCGCGGGCCAAGGTGAACTGAGGCGATTCGCCCGCTCCGCGGCCGCCGGCCCCTTCGCCGCTCCGCGGCCCACTTCCCGGCGCACCGCGCCGCTTCTTCGCCGCTCCGCTTCTTCGCCGCTCCGCTTCTTCGCCGCGCCGCGGCGGGCTTCCACCCACCCACCCGTACGGGGCGGTCATGGGGTTGGGCCTCGGGGAGCGGCGGCGGGAGCTGGGCTTGAACGGAGCGAGAGGGACTCCGGCGGACGAGCCCTGGCGTTGGCAGTTTGTCCGGGCTGGTCGAGGCCGGGGCTCGTTCGAGGATTGAGCCGGGTCGAGTCACCCGACCGTGGGCTCGGTCGAGTCACCCGACCGTGGGCTCGGTCGAGTCACCTGACCGTGGGCCCGTCCTCCTCTGTTGTCGGGGGCCTCTTCAGCGGGGTGCGGGAGAGGAACAGGCCGAAGACCGGCGGCTGGCCCTGGAGCATCTCCAGGCGGCCCCCGTCGGCCTCCGCCAGGTCGCGAGCGACGGCGAGCCCGATCCCCGTGGAGTTGCGGCCGCTGATCGTGCGCTCGAAGATCCGGGCGCCCAGGTCGGTGGGGACGCCGGGGCCCTCGTCCGTGACCTCGACGACGGCCTGGTTGCCGGTCACGCGGGTGCGCAGGGCGACGGTGCCGCCGCCGTGCATGAGGGAGTTCTCGATCAGCGCCGCCAGGACCTGCGCGACCGCGCCCGGCGTGCCGACCGCCCGCAGGTGCCGCTTGCCCGAGCTGACGATGGCGCGGCCCGCGCTGCGGTAGGCCGGGCGCCACTCCTCCAGCTGCTGCTTGATGACCTCGTCGAGGTCGAAGGAGACGGCGGAGCCGGTACGCGGGTCGCGGGCATTGGTGAGCAGGCGTTCGACCACGTCCGTGAGGCGCTCCACCTGCGTCAACGCGATCGTCGCCTCCTCCTTCACGGTGTCCGGGTCGTCGGTGAGCGTGATCTCCTCCAGGCGCATGGAGAGCGCCGTGAGGGGCGTACGAAGCTGGTGGGAGGCGTCGGCGGCGAGGCGGCGCTCAGCGGTGAGCATGCGCGCGATGCGCTCCGCGCTGCCGTCCAGGACGTCTGCGACGCGGTCCAGCTCCGGGACGCCGTACCGCTTGTGGCGCGGGCGGGGGTCGCCGGAGCCCAGCCGTTCCGCGGTCTCGGCGAGGTCGGTGAGCGGGGAGGCCAGGCGGTTGGCCTGGCGCACCGCGAGCAGGACGGCGGCGACGATCGCGAGCAGGGCGACGGCGCCGATGATCAGGAGCGTACGGCCGACTTCACGGGTCACCGACGAGCGCGGCTCCTCGACGGTGACCGTCTCGCCCTCCTCGCCCTTGGCGGTGGAGTGGATGACGTCGCCGGTGGGCTCCGTGCCGACCTCGATGGGCGCGCGGCCGGGGATCCTGATCACGGCGTAGCGCTGGTCCGCGACCTGGTTCTTGAAGACCGCCGCGGTGATGTTCTCGTCGCCGAGGATGCGGCTGTCCACGATGCTGGCCAGGCGCAGGGCCTCGGAGTCCACCCGCTCCTGGGCACTGTTGCTGATCGTGCGGGTCTCGACGATGACGAGGGATACACCGAAGACGGCGATCACGACGAGCACGACGGCGAGCGTGGACTGGATGAGACGGCGACGCACGGGGTCCTCCGGGCGGGTTGCTTACGCGGACCAGTGTGCCTTGACCTTGCGCTGAGGCGTTTCTTCGCCTCCTCCGCCCCCGCCTCCCGCACCGGGGCTGCCGCCCCCGGGCCCCCGCTTCGGCCCGAGCGGCCTCGTCCTCGCACGCCGGACGGGCCGAGGACCCACCCGCCGGGGCTGAGAGGCCGGCCTCAGCTCTTCTCGAAGCGGAAGCCCACGCCCCGTACCGTCGCGATGTAGCGAGGATTCGCCGCGTCGTCGCCCAGCTTCTTGCGGAGCCAGGAGATGTGCATGTCGAGGGTCTTGGTGGACGACCACCACGTGGTGTCCCAGACCTCGCGCATGAGCTGGTCACGGGTGACGACACGTCCGGCGTCCCGGACGAGGACCCGCAGCAGGTCGAACTCCTTTGCCGTGAGCTGGAGTTCCTCGTCGCCCATCCAGGCGCGGTGCGACTCGACGTCGATGCGCACCCCGTGCGTGGCGGGCGGCTGCTGCGGCTCGGCGGCGCCGCGCCGGAGCAGCGCCCGTACCCGGGCGAGGAGTTCGGCGAGCCGGAACGGC
This sequence comes from Streptomyces albiflavescens, assembly GCF_014645835.1. Taxonomy (GTDB): domain Bacteria; phylum Actinomycetota; class Actinomycetes; order Streptomycetales; family Streptomycetaceae; genus Streptomyces; species Streptomyces albiflavescens. The sequence goes on along the minus strand of NZ_BMMM01000028.1, from coordinate 73,438 downwards.
TTGGTGACGTAGTCGTCGGCGCCCGCGTCGAGGCCGACGACGGTGTCCACCTCGTCGGCGCGGGCGGTCAGGATGAGGATCGGGACGGTGTGGCCCTCGGCGCGCAGCCGACGGGCCACCTCCAGGCCGTCCATGCCGGGCAGGCCCAGGTCCAGAACGACCAGGTCGACGCCGCCCTGCATTCCGGCGTCGAGCGCGGTGGGTCCGTCCTCGCGCACCTCGACCTCGTAACCTTCCCGGCGCAGTGCGCGGGCCAGCGGCTCCGAGATGGACGCGTCGTCCTCGGCGAGCAGTACACGGGTCATGGGGTGATGGTAGTCCGCCGCGGACGACTGCTGTGGGGTGATCGGCCTCCGTGATTCACACCCACCACCAGTGTGATTCTTACCTGCGGCTGTGGGATGTGATCCTGTTGTCCACCTTCGAATGGACGTCCACAGTTCCACAATTGCCTGTGATCCATATCTCAAGTCCTTCCATATGCGGCATTGAGATGTCGTATGGTGACCAGACGCCTGTAGCACCACACCGTGACCTTTGGCGAGCGTTCGATGCTGAAGGTCTCTTTTGTGTGCGGGCTGGTGTTCGCCAGCCTTGAAAGGAATGACCTGTGGCCGGGCCCGAGCGCGCTGACGCGTGAAGGGCGTGGATCCCGGTGGTCGCCGTCCGCCGCTTCGCAATCCGGAGCGGATTCCCCGTGGGCGTGGGGGTGGACGGTCGTTCCCCGCCGGTGCCGGCCGCCCCCCCACCGGGCGCGCGATGCTCAAGCAGCGCGTCCCGACGAGCAAGGAACGACCATGGCGTCCAGCCTGACGAAGGACTCGGTCACCCCGGGCACCCCCGGTTCCGAGAAGACCTTCTTCGGCCACCCCCGCGGACTGGCCACTCTCTTCATGACCGAGATGTGGGAGCGTTTCTCCTACTACGGCATGAAGGCACTGCTCCCGCTGTACCTGGTGGCACCGGGCGGCCTGCACCTGAGCGCGGCCACCGCGACCGCGATCTACTCGGTGTACCTCTCGCTCGTGTACCTGCTCGCCCTGCCGGGCGGCTGGTTCGCCGACCGTGTCCTCGGCCCCCGCAAGACGGTCGCCGTCGCGGGCGTGATCATCATGCTGGGCCACCTCACGCTGGCTCTGCCCTCGTCCGGCACCTTCTACGGCGGCCTCGGCCTCGTCGCGATCGGTTCCGGTCTGCTGAAGGCCAACATCTCCACCATGGTCGGCCACCTCTACGACGGCCCGGACGACCCGCGCCGTGACGGTGGCTTCACGCTCTTCTACATCGGCATCAACCTGGGTGCCTTCGCCGCGCCGCTGATCATCGGCACCGTCGGTGAGAACGTGAACTGGCACCTGGGCTTCGCGCTCGCCGCGCTCGGCATGGCCCTCGGCCTCGCCCAGTACCTGCTCGGCGGCCGTCACCTCAGCGCCCGCTCGCACGAGGTCCCCACGCCTCTGTCCGCCGAGGAGAAGGCCGCGACGCTGCGCAAGTCCGCGCTGTGGGCCGCCGTCGCCGTCGTCTTCTACGCGATCGTCGGCTTCTCCGGTCACTACACGCTGAACTGGCTGCTGGTCCCGATCACGCTCGCCGGTCTGATCATCCCCGTCATGGTCATCGGCCGTATCAAGCGGGACAAGGACCTGAACCGCGCCGAGCAGTCGAAGATGTCCGCGTACATCTGGTTCTTCGTCGCCGCGGCCGTCTTCTGGATGATCTACGACCAGGGCGGCTCGACCCTGTCGATCTTCGCCGACTCGTCCGCCGAGAACACCATCTTCGGCTGGGAGTTCCCGGTCTCCTGGTACCAGTCGGTCAACCCGGTCATGATCATGGCGCTCGCCCCGGTCTTCGCCTGGGCGTGGCTGGCGCTGAACAAGCGGGGCAAGGAGCCGAGCACGGCCACGAAGTTCGCGTCGGGTCTGATCCTGATCGGCGCCTCCTTCTTCCTCTTCCTGGCTCCGCTGACGATCGCCCAGGACGGTCACAAGGCCGCCGCGATGTGGCTGGTCGCGATCTACTTCGTGCAGACCGTCGGTGAGCTGACGCTCTCTCCGGTCGGACTCTCCGTCACCACGAAGATGGCGCCCGCGAAGTACGCCTCCCAGATGATGGGTGTCTGGTTCCTGGCCGTCACCGCCGGTGACGCCACGACCGGGCTGCTCTCCATCGCCGAGGTCGACCTCAACAAGACGGGCATCGTCGCCCTGGAGGCCACGCTCGCCGTGATCGCCGGTGTCGCGGTGTGGATGTACCGCAAGAAGGTCAAGCAGATGATGGGCGACGTCCACTGACGTACGCGTAACGCCTCTCCTTGCGAAGGGCCCCGCACCGAGTGGTGCGGGGCCCTTCGGTGTGCGGGTGAGGGTTGTCTCGCCCCTGCCGCCCCCACCCTCGGAGGGGGCGAAGAGACCCCCACGCTCAGCGCAGGCGTCGTCCCGGCAGGAACGTGAAGACCGCTCCGCCGAGCAGGATCACCGTGCCCGCGACCAGCCCGAGCGCCTTGAGCGCGCCGTGGCTGTCGGAGCCCGTCTCGGCGAGACCCCCGCTGGACGACGTATCGCCGGAGCCGGACGAGCCGCCCCCTGACGCGCCGCTCGCCTGTTCCGTGGTGTCCAGGGTCAGGGAGACCTCCGTCTTGGAGGGCGTGCACGTCGTGGTCGTGCCCAGGGCCTGCACGGTCAGGACGCCCGGGGAGAGGGTCGAACTGCCGCTCGCGCCGGGCTTGTAGGTGCCCGTGAGGTCGGGGATCTCGATCGGGTCGCCCGACTTGATCTCCTTGGCGTTGGTCGGGCCCTCGACATGGACCGTGCCCTTGTCGGAGCCGCCCAGCACGACCTCCATCGACGGCTTGACCGAGTCCGCGGGGATGTCGGCCGGGCTGTCCATCACGGACTTCTTGAACTGGACGATGAGGTCGAAACTCCCGCCGTTCTTCTTGGCGTTGATCTGCACGGGGGATGTGGCGCTCTTGTCGCCGATGGGCGTCTTGCACTCGTAGGGGATGGAGACTTCCTTGCCGGTGAAGTCCGTCTGACCGCCGCTGTCGCCCCCGGTGGAGTCGCCGCCCGTGTCGCTTCCGCCGGTGCCCCCGGTGTCGCTCGCGCTCGGCGACGGTGTCGCGGAGCCCGTGGGCAGCTCCGTCGGCAGGGTCGGCAGCCCCGTCGGAAGTCCGCCCGTCGTACCGCCCGAACTCCCTCCGCTCCCCGTCACCTTGATCGTCGCCGCGGACTGCACCGTCTCCTTGGGGGTGCACTTCGTGTCGGTGGACACCGGCTTGCTGACGTTGATGTTGTACGCGTCCGGGGTCAGCGTGACGTCACCCGCCGCCGTCAGCTTCAGCTTGCCCGTCATGTCGGACAGCTTCATGTCGCTGTTCTTGGGGATCGCCGGGTTCGACCGGGGCCCTTCCATGGCGATGTCCGCCGTCTGCGCACCGCCGGCCTTCAGGGTGCCGGTCGGCTTGACCGTGTCCTTCTCCAGGTCGATGACGTCGGGATTCTTCGACGCCGCCTGGACGAACTTCCACGTGATGGTGACCTCGTCGCCCACCTTCGCCTCGGCGGGCGCGGTGATCTCCACCTTCGTCGTGCCCTCGACCGGGGGCAGCCCGGAGATCGAGGGCGGAACGCACTCCGTCTTGTACGACACCTCGGCGGCCTGCGCCGGGGCCGCGGCCACACCCAGCAGGATGCCCGCGCCGCCGAGCATCAGCGCGACCCCGGCCGCGCTCACTCTCCGTCCGGCCGCCGGTGCCACTCTCCGTTGCGTGCTCACGTATGTCCCTTCGTCGTCGGGCTGTTCTCTTGCGGTGCGGAGAGCTGACCGTTCGCCGTGGTGCCCGGATCGCTGTCCGGCGTGAACCACGGCAGGGTCGGGGGTGTGGAGGTCTTCGACGACACCGGCGTGGAGGCCGGTGACGGGTTGAACTTCGGTATGCGGAGGGCGATTTCGGGCAGGCGCAGGTCCCGGTGACGGCCCCCGCGCCCGTTCGACCTGCGCGGCCGCACCCGGTCCACCACGGCCATCCCGATGCGGAACACCGCGCCCGGCACGACCACGCAGAGCAGGATCCAGAAGAGGGTCACGCCCCAGGGGCGGCCCACGCCCCACGGCTGCTCGGCGAGCACCTTGCCGCCGTACTTCAGGGAGACCGTGTAGTCGCCGTGCGCACCGGCCGACAGTTCGACCGGGAGTTTGATCTGCGCCTTCTTGCCGGGCGCGATCGTGCCGCGCCACTGCTGTTCCTCCCACTGCGGGGCGAACACCCCGTGGGAGGTGCCGACCTGGAAGACGGGGTTCTTCACGGGGGCGGTGCCGACATTGCCGACGGTGAAGACGAGCTTGCGGGAGGGGGGCGAGCCGAACCAGGTGAGCAGGCCGCTCGATCCGTCGAGCCGGGTGTCCGTCAGCACCGAGAGCCGGCCGCCGCTCTCCTCCTTCGGCAGCGGTTCGACCGAGTGCCCGGCCACCATGAAGATGGCGTCGGCCTCGGCCTTCTCCCCCGTGACCGTGGCGACGTGCACCACGCACGGACAGGGCTTGGGCGGCTCGGCGACCGGCAGCTGCTTGCCGAAATTGCCCTTCGCGTCGGTGGTGACGGCCCGGCCGTCCGCGTTGGCACAGGAGTTGGTGCCGCCGATCACGCCCCGGGACGGCACGGACTGCCCGCAGATCAGCATCATCAGCAAGGTCTTGGGCCGCCATCCGCTGCCGGTAACCGTGATCGAACCGCCCGTCCCCGCCTGGGACTTGGACAGCTTCACACTCGGCTTCCCGTCGGCGGACGCAGCGGCCGTCCCCGTCAGCGGGACCAGGACGAGCGCGAGCACCGCCCCCAGCGCCGCCATCCGCACCTTGACGCTCACGACACCGCTCACGACACCGCTCCCGTCAACTCGACTTCCGTACGCGGCTCTTCCTCAAGTGCTGCGCCGTCCGGCCCACGGCGCCCGTGTCGCCGTAGGACCAGCCAGGCACCCATCACCGCCGCGAGTCCGCCCCCGGCGCCCGCGACCGCGCCCCACGGCACGAACCGTGCCGACGCGGACGCCGTGTCGTGCGCCCCGCCCGCCGCCGTCACCGTCAGCCGTACGTCGACCGCGTCCAGCGCCGGGGTGTCGTGCCACGGTTCGCTGAGCGTGACGCGGCGGCCCGGCAGGAGTTCGAGGGGCAGCGCGCGCGGGGCGCGGTCGAGGAGCTCGCCGAAGACACCGTCGGCGTGCACCGCGAGCCTCGGGGTGAGGACCGTGGTGCCGCGGTTGACCAGCTCGTAGGAGATCCGGCCGGCGTGCACGGCGACATGTTCGACGGTGAGTGCCGACAACGTCGGTCCGCTCACCCGTAGTTGGACATGGACGGCCGAGGAACGGCCGCCGCCGCTCGCGACGATCGCGCCGGGGTGGTCGCCGGGCGCCGCGCCCGCCGGAACGCTCAGGGTGAACGGCACGTCGGCGCGGGTGTGCGCGGGAACCCGTACGGACACCTCGCGCACCGCCGTCCGGCGGCCGTCCGTCTCCCGCGCGAAGCCGATCCACGCGCCGGTGTCCGTCGACTTCTCCCGTACGGTGAAGCCGCCGCCCTCGGTGTTGTCGGCGTCCGCGCCGCGCAGCCGGACGGTGAGTGCCTTCGCACCCGGGTTGAGCACGGACACGGCGTCCTGCAGGACCGTGCCGGGCGCGCCCTCCGCGTAGACGTAGGGCCGACCGTCCGCCGTGTCCGCCGTACTCGCGGACGGCACGACGGACCAGCCGTCGTCGGCCAGGGCCGTGGGCACCGGTGCCGCGATCGAGAACACCAAGGTCAGGCCCAGCACGCGGGCAGCGGAGAGTGCGTACGGCATCGGCGGCTCCTGGTTGTCGTACGACGTGCGAGACATACGCGTCGTACGAAGACGTACGAGGTGTCTCAGCGGCGTACCGCCTGATGCCTGCGGGTCAGCCACAGCGCGCCCGCCGCGCCCGCGAGCAGCACCGTGCCACCGAGCGTGCCCAGGGCGATCGCCGAGTCCTCGGGACCGGTCTGCGGGAGCTGGCCGCCGGAGTCGGAGCCGCTCTGGCTCTGGCCGGAACTCGACGATTCCGAACCGCCGCCCGCGGCCGTGACGTCGAGGGTCAGCGAGGGCTTCGGGTTGTTCGAGGGCGTGCAGGTGGTCGTCGTGCCGAGCGCCTTGATGGTGAGCACGCCCGCGGTGAAGGTGACCTTGCCGGTCTTCTTCGGCGTGTACGTGCCGCTCAAGTCACTGATCTTGATGGGGGTGTTGGCGGGGATCGCGGCGGCGTTGGCCGGGCCGCTCACGGGCACCGTGCCGCTGTCCGCGCCGCCCACCTTGATCACGGCGCTCGGCTTCATCGCGCCCTTGCCCAGCTCCACCGGGCTGGAGGAGACGCCCTTCTGCCAGGACATGGTGAGCTTGTAGCCGCTGCCGCTCTTGACGCTCTTGATGTCGATGGGCGAGACGGCGCTCTTGTCGCCGATCGGCGTCTTGCACTGGTAGTTGACGTCCACCACGTCGGCCTGGGCGGCGGGGGCGGCCATCAGCACCGCCGAGCCGGCCAGGGCCGCGGCGAACGCGAGCGCGGCGGTTCGTTTCTGGTACGTCCGGTACGACACCTCGAAGTCCCCTCGTCGCCGAAATTTACTGACGGCACATCAGATTGGGCGCTCAAAGTACGCCCGGGGACTTGTGGAGGGAAGACAAAGTGCGCGCCGGATCTGAGGAGATCCGGCGCGTATACGGCGACGTACGAAGGAGGGTTCGAACCCTGGGTAACCCCAGATGACGGTTACGCGGGCGCCCCGAGCTCCGCCCACACGGTCTTGCCCGCGACCCCCGGAGTCCGCACGACTCCCCAGTCGAGACACAGCCGCTGCACGATGAACATCCCGTGGCCGCCGGGGCGTCCGGCGCGGTGCGGGGTGCGCGGGGCGGGCTGGCCGGTGCCCCGGTCGGAGACCTCGATGCGCAGCACCTTGCTGTCGCAGGCGATCCAGAGTTCGTCCGGACCCTCGGCGTGCAGACAGGCGTTCGTGACGAGCTCGGAGACGACCAGCAGAACATCCTCGGCGGCTGCCCGCCGGTCGGCGCTCCCGGCGGGCAGCCAGCCCCAGGCGTACAACGCCTGACGGGTGAAGTCGCGGGCGAGTGGCACGACCCCGCTCGCACCGTCGAAGTTCAGCCTGCGGGCCTGACGGCCGGCGGAGGGGACGGCCACGCCGCCCCGGGACAGGCCGTCTCCGGGCGTCACGCCGTCTCCGGACGCCCCGGAAGCGCCGCCGTCGCCCGACTCCGGGCCGCGGTCGCCCGGCGAGTAAGGCCGGGTGGTGCTCATCAGCGCTTCACCTCACCGATTCACCGGTTCACGATTCAACACTCAGTACTCAGTACGTACGGATCAGCGGCGCGTTCGCCGCTCGGGCTGCCGACATATGCGGTGTCGACGTGTTCAGGATGTCTCCTGCCCGACCGAACCGTCCGAACACCCACTTATTCGACACGGAAGATGTGACGCAAGTAACGGGGCGATCACTCAGGGGCGACCGAGCCACCACTTCGACGTCGTCGGGCCAGGCCGGCCGGTCAGTCGGCCAGGGCCGCGTCGAGCGTCTCGTGGACGGTGAAGACGGCCTCCGCCCCGGTGATCTCGAAGACCCGGGCCACCACCGGCTGCATCCCCGCCAGATGGACCCCGCCGCCCGCGGCCTCGGCCTTCAGCCGGGCGCCGAGCAGCACATTGAGCCCGGTGGAATCACAGAATTCGAGGCGTGAACAGTCGACCACCAGGCGGGCGTACCCCTTTTCGAGGCAGTCCTCGAGTGGCTCACGCAACACATCGGCCGTGTGGTGATCCAACTCACCCGCGGGGGTCACGACGGCGCTTGAGCCCTCTTCCCGCACCTCGACAAGAAGCCGGCCCGACTGTGCGCTGCCGACCGTCCCGCGGTCCATGCCGTCTCTCTCCCCAGCGTCGCGACTGCTGATGTACGCACTCGAACACTACGCCTTCCTCACGTCCCCTGACACCCGAACAACCCCATGAAAACGGACATTTAGCAATGAAACGCACTTGCGGCCAGCTCACGAAAGCGGGTAGGGCTAGTAGAGACACCTATTCGACACGGCCGGCTTTGGAGGCGCCGCACACCGCAGTGCACGAATTGGCATCGGCGGCCATATGCCGAGAACGATGGAGGACACCATGTCACCCCGGCTCGACGCATCGCAGACCCAGACGGCGACGTCGGCACCCTCTCTGGAACGCCCGGAGCACCTCGACGAAGCCGATGGAACCAGCGGATTCGACGGACTGGACGGACTCCCGGAGATCCCCCCTTACGACGAGGTGGGGCCGGTAGACGCACGAGCCCTGTCCAAGACCCTCTTCGAGCGGCTGGAGTCCCTCGAAGAAGGCACGCACGAATACGCGTACGTCCGCAACACACTCGTCGAACTCAACCTCGCGCTGGTGAAGTTCGCCGCCTCCCGCTTCCGCTCCCGCAGCGAGCCGATGGAGGACATCATCCAGGTCGGCACCATCGGCCTGATCAAGGCGATCGACCGCTTCGAACTGAGCCGAGGCGTCGAGTTCCCCACCTTCGCGATGCCGACCATCATCGGCGAGATCAAGCGCTTCTTCCGCGACACCTCGTGGTCCGTACGCGTACCGCGGAGGCTGCAGGAACTCCGCCTGGACCTGGCCAAGGCCGGCGACGAGCTCGCCCAGCAACTCGATCGCGCTCCGACGGTGGGAGAGCTGGCGGAGCGCCTCGGCCTCAGCAACGACGAGGTCGTCGAGGGCATGGCGGCCTCGAACGCCTACACGGCCAGTTCGCTCGACGCCCAGCCCGAGGAGGACGACTCCGAGGGCGCGCTCGCGGACCGTATCGGCTACGAGGACCACGGACTCGAAGGCATCGAGTACGTGGAGTCCTTGAAGCCGTTGATCGCCGAACTCCCGGCGCGTGACCGCCAGATCCTCTCACTGCGCTTCGTCGCCAATATGACCCAGTCCGAGATCGGCGACGAACTCGGCATCTCCCAGATGCATGTCTCCCGGCTGCTGTCGCGCACGTTGGTGCGGCTGCGGAAGGGATTGACGGTCGAGGACTGACGTACCGCAGCCATCCTGTGCCCGGTGCCCCCAAACGAGGGGACACCGGGCGCAGTTACAGCTTGGCATCGGGCGCGGTTACCCACGGGAACCCCTTTCCCCAAAGGTTTGCCTCCACCACTATGGGCACCCCCATACTCGCCGGTAGGTCAGGGCTGCGGCGGGCAGAGCACCGGGGATGCGAGGAGGCACGGGAATGGCTGGGGCCGGCCGGACCGACGCTGAGGACGACGAGGGCGAGTACGAAGGCGGGTACGAAGGTGGTGCCGAGGGCGGCGGCATGTTCGCCGCCGTCTCGGACGCGCGGCTCACCGAACTGCTGCGCGCCGAGACCGCGACCGCGTATCCGGCGCTGCGCGAACTGCGCCTGCGGCACCGGCCCGCGGTCCTCTCCTACGCCCGGCTGTGCACGGTGGGCGAGTCGGCCGCCCGGCAGCTCACGGCCCAGGCGTTCGCCCTCGCGGCCCGCGACACCGCGCGCGGCATCGATCCCCCGGGGCCCTGGCGCCACCAACTGCTGCTCCTGGCAGGGCAGGTGGCCGAGTCCTGGGCCATGGACGAGCGCGGGAGCCGCATCGACCCCGGCCTGCTCGTCCACCTCCGCGAGGCGGGCCCGGACGGCCCCGTGCCGCCGATGCTCGACGCGTTCCAGGCGCTGCCGACCCGCGTCCAGGGACTGGTCTGGTACGGCGTCGTCGACGAGGAGCCCGACGCCAGGACCGCGATGTTCCTCGGAGCCACGCCCCCGGACGTGACGTACGGCAAGGGGCCCGCGTTCCAGGCGCTGCGCCAGGCCTGCCTCAAGACCCGCCTCGCCCGCTCCGTCAACCCCCGCTGCCAGGACTTCCGCCGGCTGATCGAGGAGGCCGCGCACCCCGAGAACCCGCGCTACAGCGTCGACCTGCAGGCGCACATGGCGCACTGCGCGCACTGCTCCGCCGGGTACGAGGAGCTGGGCGCCCTGCGGGACACCCCGCGCGAGGCGCTGGCGGAGGGGCTGCTGCCGTGGGGCGGGGCGGCGTACGTGACGGGTGGTACGGGCGGGACGCCAACTCGCCAGAAGGCGAAGGCCGGTGGGGCCTGGCTGCCCTCACGGCGCGTCGTCCTCGCCTCGGCCGCGCTCGGCGTCGCGGTGGCGCCGCTGCTGCTGTTCCTGCTGATGTCGGGCGGATCGGATTCCGCGGAGACGGCCGGTTCGGTACGGACTCCTCAGGCACCGCCTCCGGTGACGGTGACCGCGACGGTCACGCCGACTCCGTCGCCGTCTCCCACGCGCAGGACCACGTCCCCTTCGCCCAGGGCGACTTCGCGGCCCCCGAAGGCACCTTCGCCGACCCCTTCGTCCCCCAAGCCCTCTCCCACACGGATCGCGTCCCACCCCCCGAACGGCACCTTCGCCCAGGTGGTGAACGCCGACTCGGGCCTCTGCCTGGACATCCGCGACGGCGACATCGACCTCGGCACCGACGTCATCACGGCCCGCTGCACCTCGTCCCGCACCCAGATGTGGCGCGTCGACACCGACCGCGGTGTCCTCCAGTCGTACGCCGACCCCGACTTCTGCCTCGACAGCCGCGGCTCAACGGACAGGGGTGTCGGCATCTGGGAGTGCCGGTCGGTCTACGGCCGCAACGGCATGAACCTCCGGTTCACGGTCGACGGCGACGGCGTGATCCGCCCGGGCATCGCCCCGGACCACGCGGTCACTCCGGACGGCGACGATCTGGTGCTGTCCCCGGATCAGGGGGACGACGACCAGCGGTGGCGGGCGGGTTCCGCCGCCGCGTGACCGGGAGCCCGACCGTCATGCGACGGGAGTCCCGCGCCGCCAGACCTCCGACACGAGCGGTACGCCCGGGCGGTACGCCAGGTGCACGTGGCTCGGGGCGTCGAGGAAGGCCAGGTCGGCGTAGGCGCCGGGCGTCAGCCGGCCGATGTCGTCACGGCGCAGAGCCGCGGCACCGCCTGCCGTGGCCGACCACAGGGCCTCGTCGGGCGTCATCCTCATGTCCCGCACCGCCAGCGCGATGCAGAACGGGACGGACGAGGTGAAGGACGAGCCCGGGTTGCAGTCGGTGGAGAGGGCGACGGTGACACCCGCGTCCAGCAGGCGACGGGCGTCCGGCCACTCGGCGCGGGTGGAGAACTCCGCGCCGGGAAGCAGCGTCGCGACGGTGTTGCCGCTCGCCAGCGCGTCCACGTCCGCGTCCGTCAGGTGGGTGCAGTGGTCGGCGCTGGCCGCGTCCAGTTCGACGGCGAGCTGGACGCCGGGGCCGTAAGAGAGCTGGTTGGCGTGAACCCGCGGGTGCAGGCCCTTCGCCTTGCCCGCCGTGAGGATCGCGCGGGCCTGGTCGCCGTCGAAGGCGCCCTTCTCGCAGAAGACGTCGACCCAACGGGCGTACGGGGCACAGGCGTCGAGCATCTCGCCGGTCACCAGGGCCACGTACGCCGCCGGGTCGTCGGCGTAGTCCGGCGAGACGATGTGCGCGCCGAGGTAGGTGACCTCGTCGGTGTGCGCGGCCGCGATGCGCAGGGCCCGTGCCTCGTCCTCGACGGTGAGTCCGTAGCCCGACTTCGTCTCGAAGGTGGTGGTGCCCTGGCGCAGGGCCTCGCCGAGATAGTGCGTGAGGTTCCGCTCCAGGTCCGCGTCGCTCGCGGCGCGGGTCGCGGCCACCGTGGTGCGGATGCCGCCCGCGCTGTAGCTGCGGCCCGACATGCGGGCGTTGAACTCCTGGGTGCGGTCGCCCGCGAAGACCAGGTGCGAGTGGGAGTCGACGAAGCCCGGGATCACCGCGCGGCCACCGGCGTCGACTCGGTTGTCAGTGGCGGGTGCTTTGCTTGATTCACCGGTCCACGCGACGCGGTCGCCGTCGATGACGACGGCCGCGTCCTGGATCAGACCGAGGGGGGATTCGTCACCGAGGGAGGGATCGTTGGTGACCAGGCTGGCGATGTTGGTGATGACCGTCGTGCTGCTCATGGTGTCCTCATGGGTGGCGGGACCGGGGTCGGCCGGACTGCGGGGGGCAGGACCGGCGAGGGGCGTCAGGCGCGCAGGGCGTCGATGGCGTCGGCGAGGGCTGTCGGCACATGGGGGACGAGCGTGTGCGCACCGTCCCGTACGACGTGCCGGCCGCCCACGACCGTGTGGCGTACGTCGGCCGCCGTCGCGGCGAATACGGCCGTCTCGGCACCGAGGCGCGGCAGCGGTCCCGCTGTTCTGACCGAGTCGAGGGCGATCGTCGTGAAGTCGGCGAGCGCGCCCGCCTCCAGGATGCCCGCGCCGTCCCAGCCCAGGGCCGCGTGGCCGTCCGCGGAGGCGGCGCGCAGCAGGGCGGCCGCCGTCCAGTGACCGCGGGTGCGGGTGCGCAGGCGCTCGTTCAGCTCCATCGCGCGAGCCTCTTCGAGGAGGTCGATCACGGCGTGGCTGTCGGAGCCCAGGGAGAGCGGTGAGCCCGCCCGCTGGAGGGCGACGGCGGGTCCGATGCCGTCGGCGAGGTCGCGCTCGGTGGTGGGGCACATGCAGGTGCCGGTCGCGGAACCGCCGAGCAGGGCGATGTCCTCGTCCGTGAGGTGCGTGTTGTGGACGCCGGTGGTGCGCGGGCCGAGGACACCGTGGTCGGCGAGCAGCCGGGTGGGTGTGCAGCCGTGCGCCTGCTGGCAGGCGTCGTTCTCCGCCGTCTGCTCGGACAGGTGCACATGCAGCGGGGCCCGCCGCTCCTCCGCCCAGCGTGCGACCGTCGCCAACTGCCCGGCAGGCACGGCCCGTACGGAGTGAATGGCCGCACCGATCCGTGCGTGATCCCGGTCCTTGAGAACTGAACAGCGTTCCGCCCAGGCGTCGGCCGTGCCGTCGGAGAAGCGGAGTTGGTGCTGGTTCGGGGCTTGTCCGAACCCGGAGGAGAGGTAGGCGGTGTCGAGGAGGGTGATCCGGATCCCGGCTTCGGCGGCGGCGGCGATGAGCGCCTCGCCCATCGCGTTCGGGTCGGCGTACGGGGTGCCGCCCGGAGCGTGGTGCACGTAATGGAACTCGCCGACGGCCGTGACACCCGCGAGCGCCATCTCCGCGTACACCGCGCGGGCCAGCGCGAAGTAGGTGTCCGGCGTCAGCCGGTCAGCGAAGGAGTACATGATCTCGCGCCACGTCCAGAAGGTGCCGGAGCCGACCTGGACGGTGCCGCGCAGGGCGCGGTGGAAGGCGTGCGAGTGGGCATTGGCGAGCCCGGGGAGGGTGAGTCCGCGGAGGATCTCGGCGCCGGGGGGCGGGCTGTCGAGCCCCGTACGGACGGCGGTGATGCGGCCGTCCTCCCCCGCGGCGGAGCCGCTTGTCGACACGGTCAGGGCCACACCCGGCTCGACGTGGGTGTCGAGCCAGGCGTGCTCCAGCCAGTACGTCTCCGTCGTCACCTGCAGGCCAGCCCTTCGAGTACGTCGGCGAGTGCGGTCACCCCGGCCACGCAGTCGTCCTCGGCGGCGTACTCGGCCGGGGAGTGCGAGACACCCGTGGGGTTGCGTACGAACAGCATGGCGGTCGGGACGGTGCCGGAGAGGATTCCGGCGTCGTGTCCCGCACCGGTACCCAGGACGGGGACCGTGAGTCCCGCGTGCTTGTCCCTGCCCAGGATGCGGGCGAGCTCGTCGCGCAGGGCGTGCTCGAACTCCACGACGGGGGTGAACGACTCGCGGACGACGTCGAGTTCCACACCGTGCGCCTCCGCGTACTCGCGGGCCGCCTTCTCGACGCCGGTGACGACCGTGTCGAGGGTCGCCTGGTCGGCGGCGCGGGAGTCGAGCCAGCCGCGGACGAGGGAGGGGATGGCGTTCACGCCGTTCGGCTCGACCGAGATCTTGCCGAAGGTCGCCACGGCGCCCGCGAGTTGGGCCTCGCGGCGGGCGGCGAGCACGGTCTCGGCGTAGGACAGCATCGGGTCCCGGCGGTCCACGAGTCGGGTGGTGCCCGCGTGGTTGGCCTCGCCCCGGAAGTCGAACCGCCAGCGGCCGTGCGGCCAGATGGCACTGGCGATGCCGACCCGGTCGCCGCTGAGGTCGAGGGCGCGCCCCTGCTCGACATGCAACTCGACGAACGCACCGATGCGGGAGAGCCGCTCGGGGTCCGGCCCGATGGTGTCGGGGTCGTACCCGGCCCGCTCCATGGCCTGCGGCAGCGTGATCCCGTCCGCGTCCGTCAGCCGGTGCGCCTGCTCGACGGTGAGCTGCCCCGCGGCGAGCCGCGACCCGACGCACGCCAGCCCGAACCGGGCGCCCTCCTCGTCACCGAAGTTCACGATGGCGACGGGCCGGGTGAACTTCACATGGCGGGCGCGCAGCTCGTCCAGCGCGGCGAAGGACGACACGACCCCGAGGGGTCCGTCGAACGCCCCGCCGTCCGGCACGGAGTCCAGATGCGACCCGGTGACGACGGCGTCCCCCTCGGCGGGGTCCCCGAGCCAGGCCCACTGATTCCCGTTCCGGTCCACCTCGTAGGTCAGGCCCCGAGCCTCGGCCTGCGCCCGGAACCAGTCCCGGCAGTCGGCGTCGGCCCCGGTCCAGGCGAACCGGCGGTATCCCCCGGAGGCGGAGCTGCGGCCGACCGGCAGCAGCTCCGCCCACATGCTGTGGAAGGTCACGCCTCGCCACCCTCGCGCATCGGCACCCGCACGCCGCGCTCGTCGGCGACGGACTCGGCGATGTCGTACCCGGCGTCCACGTGGCGGATGACACCCATGCCGGGGTCGTTCGTGAGCACGCGACGGATCTTCTCGCCGGCGAGCTTGGTTCCGTCGGCGACGGACACCTGACCCGCGTGGATGGACCGGCCCATGCCGACGCCGCCGCCGTGGTGGATGGAGACCCAGGACGCGCCCGAGGCCACGTTCACCATGGCGTTCAGCAGCGGCCAGTCGGCGATCGCGTCGGACCCGTCGAGCATGGCCTCCGTCTCGCGGTACGGCGAGGCGACGGACCCGCAGTCGAGGTGGTCGCGACCGATGGCGAGGGGGGCCGCCAGCTCGCCGGAGGCCACCATGTCGTTGAAGCGCTCGCCGGCCTTGTCGCGCTCGCCGTAGCCGAGCCAGCAGATACGGGCGGGCAGGCCCTGGAAGTGGACGCGCTCACCCGCCATCTTCATCCAGCGGTGCAGGGACTCGTTCTCCGGGAAGAGGTCGAGGATCGCCTTGTCGGTCTTGGCGATGTCGGAGGCCTCACCGGACAGCGCCGCCCAGCGGAAGGGGCCCTTGCCCTCGCAGAAGAGGGGGCGGATGTAGGCGGGGACGAAGCCGGGGAAGGCGAACGCCCGCTCGTACCCGGCGAGCTGGGCCTCACCGCGGATCGAGTTGCCGTAGTCGAAGACCTCGGCACCGGCGTCCATGAAGCCGACCATGGCCTCGACGTGCTTGGCCATGGACTCACGGGCACGGGTGGTGAAGCCGGCGGGGTCCTTGGCCGCGTAGGAGGCCATGTCGTCGAAGTCGACGCCGACGGGGAGGTACGACAGCGGGTCGTGGGCGGAGGTCTGGTCCGTCACGATGTCGATGGGGGCGCCCTCGGCGAGCATGCGGGGCAGCAGCTCCGCCGCGTTGCCGAGCAGGCCGATGGAGAGCGGCTTGCGCTGGTCGCGGGCCTCGGTGGCCAGCTGGAGCGCGTGCTCCAGGGAGTCGGCCTTCACGTCGAGGTAGCGGTGCTCGATGCGGCGCTCGATGGCGCGCGGGTCGCAGTCGATGCAGATCGCGACGCCGTCGTTCATCGTCACGGCGAGCGGCTGGGCGCCACCCATGCCACCGAGACCGGCGGTCAGGGTGATCGTGCCCGCGAGCGTGCCGTTGAACTTCTTCGCGGCGACGGCGGCGAAGGTCTCGTACGTGCCCTGGAGGATGCCCTGGGTGCCGATGTAGATCCAGGAACCGGCCGTCATCTGGCCGTACATGGTCAGGCCCAGCTGCTCGAGGCGCCGGAACTCCTCCCAGTTCGCCCAGTCGCCGACGAGGTTGGAGTTGGCGATGAGGACGCGCGGGGCCCACTCGTGGGTCTGCATGACGCCGACGGGGCGGCCGGACTGGACGAGCATCGTCTCGTCCTGCTTCAGGGTCTGCAGCGTGCGGACCATGGCGTCGAAGGAGCGCCAGTCACGGGCGGCCTTGCCGGTGCCGCCGTAGACGACGAGCTTGTCGGGGTGCTCGGCGACCTCGGGGTCGAGGTTGTTCTGCAGCATCCGCAGGGCGGCTTCCTGCTGCCATCCCAGGGCACTCAGTTCCGTACCGCGCGGCGCTCGTACGGGGCGGGGTCCTGACATGGTCTGCCTCCTATGCGGACTGTTCCGGCTCTGCGGACTGCTCCAGCGGACTGCTCCAGCGGGCTGTTGCAGTAGATATTCACATCCTGACTTCTTGAATAGAGCTAGTCAATAGGTGCATAGGCCAGCGCGGGCACGTCGTGGATGTTTGGCTGGGATGTATGGGTGCAGACAGGGACAGGACCGGGGATCCGGTGGGCGACGGGACGGACGGGATTGCGGCGTTTCCCGGCGGTGGAGTCGGCCATGGATCCGGCAGAGAGTCCGACGGTGGCGGCGAGCGGGACTCCCACGGCGGTGAGCCGGACTCCCACCCTGATGAGCTGGACTCCCACCGCGGTGAGCCGGACTCCCACCGCGTCGTCCGGCGCGACGAAGCCGTCCGGGCCGCCGTGGAACAGGGACTCCTCGGGCCCGGAACCCCCATCGTCGCGCTCCTGGACGTCCCCGGCATCCGGACCTCGGCGAGAGCGCTGCGGGCCGCCTTCGACGCGGTGACCGCTCCTGGCACCCCCGTGCTGCACGCCTTCGCGGTGAAGGCGACCCCGCTCGTGCCCGTACTGCGACTGCTGCACGAGCAGGGCATCGGCGCGGAGGTGGCGAGCCCCGGAGAGCTGGCGCTCGCGCGGGTGGCGGGAGTACCGCCGGCGCGCACCGTGCTCGACTCCCCCGCCAAGACGTCCGCCGAGCTGCGCGAGGCGCTGGCGCTGGGCATCGCGGTCAACGCGGACAATCCGCAGGAGCTGGACCGCATCGATGCGCTGATGCGGTCCGCGAGCACCGGCTCCCCCATCGGAATCCGGGTGAATCCGCAGGTCGGCGGGGGCTCCATCGAGGCACTGTCCACCGCCACGGCGACCTCCAAGTTCGGGGTCGCGCTGCGGGACGAGGGGGCCCGCGAGTGGATCGTCGGGGCGTACGCCGACCGCCCGTGGCTGACCCGGCTGCACGCGCACACCGGGTCGCAGGGCATCCCGCTGTCACTGATGGCGCAGGGCGTGGCGGAGACGTACGCGCTGGCCGAGGAGATCAACCGGCGCATCGGGCGGCGGCAGATCGACACGATCGACATCGGCGGCGGACTGCCGGTGAACTTCGGCTCCGAGGCGACAGCCCCGACGTACGCGCAGTACGCACGGCTGCTCGCCGAGGTGGCGCCCGGGCTCTTCGACGGGCGGTACGGGCTGGTCACCGAGTTCGGGCGGTCGCTGCTCGCCAGGCACGGGACGGTGCTCGCCCGGGTCGAGTACACGAAGTCCGCCGGGGGCCGGGCGGTCGCGGTCACGCATGCCGGGGTACAGGTGGCCGCCCGCACCGTGTACGCGCCCGCGTCCTGGCCGCTGCGAATCGCCGCGTACGACGCGAAGGGCCGCCCCAAGGCGGGACCGGACGTCGTCCAGGACATCGCGGGCCCCGCCTGCTTCGCGGGCGACCTGCTCGCCGAGGGGCGCGCCCTGCCGCTGCTCGAACCGGGCGACTATGCGGCCGCGCTGGACACGGGCGCGTACTACTTCGCCCACCACTACGCATACAACTCCCTTGCCCGGCCCGGCATTTACGGCTTCGCGCCGGACAGGGAGGGCGGGGTGCGCTTCGCGGTCGCACGGGAACCGCAGACCCTCGACGAGATCGTCGCGGAGTCGGGCGGGGCACAGCCGTCAGCGCTGACAGGGCTTTAGCCCGAGGCGCTTCAGCCCGAGGCGCTTCAGTCAACGAGGCTCCGGCCGAAGGACCTTCCGCCGGCGGGGCTTTTGCCCACGCGACCAGGGAGGCGCTCGCGCCGCCACCGGGCGCAAGGCCACGCCACCACGCGCCCCGGCGCACCCCTGCGCGCCCCCTTAAGGATCTCCAGGGCAACCCAAAGCGGCCAGAAAATATGGTCAGTTGACCGACCTTAGTCACCCCGGGGCATGTTCCACAGGAAAATGCCGGATCCCTCACCCCCCGTGCGCACGTTGCGTAACTTCAGCGTCACTCGGCCGAACCCTTGGCGGGAGGGGAGACACGGTGCCCGGAATCGACGAGTGCCTACTGGAAGCCATGACACTGCCCGGTGCCCGGGGGGCCGCGGTGGTCGACTGGACCAGCGGCCTGGCCCTGGGCACCGTCGGGGACGCGCCGGGCGGTGACCACGAGACGACCGCGGCAGAGGCCGCGGAGCTGGCCCGGCTGGCCGCGGAGCACCGGGCGTTCGCCCCGGCCGCCGGCTCCGACTGGTCCGAGGAGACTCCGGTCGAGGACCTGATCATCAGCAATCGCGACAGCTACCACCTGCTGCGGTTCGTGCGGACCACCTTCGACAGCAGTGTGTTCCTGCACCTGTGGCTGGCCCGCTCGGAAGGCAATCTCGCGCTGGCTCGCATCCGGCTCGGCGAGATGGCCGGACGGCTGGTGCTGGGATGACGACGGTCAGAACACCTCCGCCGCCCCGGTTGCCCGTACGGGACAGAGCGGCGGACGCTCCCGGTGGCGGCGTCTCGCCGATGCTCAGCCGGCTCGCCGCCGAACGGGCCACCGGCGTCCTCCTGCGCGAGCGCGGCACGCTCTACCTCGCCGACGGCGAGGTGGTGCACGCCGAGAGCCCGGCCACACCAGGGCTCGATGTGCTGTTCGCCGCCCGCGGAGTGCTGGACGCCGAGGCGTGGCGGGAGGCCGTCGCCGCCGCCGGGGCACGCCGCCGGGTCGGCCGCTTCCTGGTCGACAGCGGCCGGATCTCCAAGGGCGCGCTGGAGCTGTGCCACCTCGGCTCGCTGTACGACGCGGCGTACTTCGCACTCGGGCCGAGCAGCACCCCGACCCGCTTCCGGTACGGGGCCGCGCACTGGCTCGGACCCGTGCGCCCCGTGCCGGTGGCCGCGCTGGAGCGCGAGACCGTGCGCCGCCGCGAGCTGCTGCACCGCATCTGGCCCGACCCGGCGACGGACACCGCGCCACTGATGCGCTCCCGACTGGCCGCCGGGCCGTCGGTCCCGCTGCGCCAGGAAGCCGTGCTCGGCCGGGTGGACGGCGTGCGCACCGCGGCGGACGTCTCGCTCGCGCTGGGACGACCCGCGTTCCACACCCTGGTCGACCTGCGCCGACTGGCCGCCGCCGGGCTTGTGACGGCGGCCCCGGCGCAGCCGCCTCCCGTGCCCAGTGTGCTCACGCAGCCCTCCGACGATCCCGACGTGGCTCTGCTGCGGCGGCTGCGAGACGCGCTGGAGGCCCTGTGAGCCGACCTGCGGGAGGCCTTGTGATCCGCGCGCTGCGACAGCGTGCCGAGAGGAGACTGCTGATGGCGGCGGAGCCCGAAGTCCTCGACGAACTCCATCGGTTGAGGGCCCGAGTGCCCCAGCTGACGGGGGCGCTCGCGGCCAGCGTCGACGGTCTCGTCCTCGCCCAGGACACCCCCGGTGTGGAGCCGGAGGGCCTGGCCGCACTCACCGCGGCCGCCCTGGGCGTCGCCGTGCGGATGGCGGACGCCACCGGGCAGGGCGACTTCCGCGAGCTGCTGGTGCGCGGCGTCCACGGCTATGTGGCGACATACGCGGCGGGCACCTCCGCCGTGCTGACGCTACTCGCCCAGGACCGGGTCAACGTCGGCCGGCTGCACCTGGAGGGGCGCCGCTCCGGCACCCGGATCGGGGAGCTCGTGGACGCCGCCACGGCGCGCGGTGAACCGGCCGCACCGGCCAAGTCGTCCGCGAAGACCGCCTCCAGTACTCCGCGGACCCGTACGGCGCGCGGCACCGCAGCCGCGCGCACCACTCCTACCCCCAACACTCCGACCACGTCGGAAAGCTGAAAGGAATCACAGCACCATGGCCAATACCGAAACCGCGCTGAAAGAGGCGCTGGCATCCATCGAGGGCGCGACCGGAGCCGCCCTCGTCGACTACACCAGCGGAATGGCGCTGGGCACGATCGGCGGCAGCAAGAGCTTCGACCTCACGGTCGCGGCCGCCGGCAACACCGACGTCGTACGGGCCAAACTCCGCACCATGGAGCACCTCGGCCTGAAGGGCGAGATCGAGGACATCCTGATCACGCTGTCCGACCAGTACCACCTGATCCGGCTGATCAAGGGGCGCGGCGGCAACGGCCTGTTCCTGTACCTGGTGCTCGACCAGAAGCGGGCCAACCTGGCGATGGCCCGGCACCAGCTGAAGAGGATCGAAGCGGACCTGGAGGTGTAGCGGGTCCGCCTCGAGCCGGTCAGCGGCGCCGCGCTCCGCCGGGCGCGGCGTCGCCCGCCGCGACGCCGGTGGCCCGGCAGGCCTTGACGGGCTTGCCCGCGGGGGCGCCCGCGCGCCGGCCGAGCCAGTCGACGCGCACCCAGATCAGGGCCTGCTCGGCGCGTTCGCGGCGCCCGAGCCAGTCGGCCTTCAGCCACAGGCCGACGCCCACGCCGGCGAGCAGCATCCCGCCCGCGGCGGGCATCACGAACGAGCTGCCCAGCGCGGCCACGAAGGCGAGGAGGAGCCACCAGCGGTGGCCCCGGCGCCAGTTGCGTACCGTCACGGCGCGGTCCTGGAGGACGTCGTGCTTGCCGGCCCGGGCGGCGGAACGGACCAGGGCGGCATACCGCTTGCGGCGCCGGTACGCGACCACGGCGGCCGCGACGATGAACAGGGCGGCACCGGCCATCACCCCGATCCGGCGCCCCGTCAGCCCCGGCACCAGCACCCCGATCCCGGCCGCGAACACCCCGCACCACCACAGTGGTGCGGCTCCCGCCCGCACGACGACGGCCACCCGAGCCAGCCCCTGCCCTCCGCGCGCCACGATCCGCCTCCTCAGCTCACCGTTCAGCCCTTTTGGCCGGGCAGGCTAGTCAGGGAAAGTGAGACGAATCTGAGAAGGCACGGCTGCTCCACCGAACCGTGACTACTCCACGAACAGGCCCCTGGCGGTGGCCCGTGTGTCGAACTCCTCCAGGCGGGCCTGCGCGTCCGGCAGGTCGTCGCACATCGCCTCCAGGAGGACGCGGCCCAGGAGCATCGGGGCGCAGGCCGTGTCGAAGGCGAGGCCGGTGCCGACGGCGGCGGGGAGCAGCAGGTCCGACACTTTCGCCACCGGCGCGAAGGCGGAGTCGGCGACCGTGACGACGGTCAGCCCGGCCTCCTTCGCGTAGGCGAGGGAGTCCACGACCTCGCGCGGATGCCGGGGCAGCGCGAAGCACAGCAGTGCCGTCGCCCCGGCCCGGACCGCCGCGTCGATGCGGTCGTGGAGCATCGTGCCGCCCTCGTGCAGCAGTCGTACGTCGGGGTGGACCTTGGCGGCGAAGTACCCGAAGCCGTACGCCTGGGAGGCGGCGGCGCGCAGGCCGAGTACCGGGAGCGGGCGGGAGGCGGCGAGCAGGCGGCCCGCCCTCGCGACCGGGCGCGGGTCGGCGAGCACCTCCGCGAGATGCTTCAGGTTCTCGATCTCGGCCTCGACGGCCTGCTGGTACTCGTTGTACGACCCCGAATCCACCGTCTGCTCCGCGGGCGCGACCTCGCGCAGGTGCTTGCGCAGCGCCGGGTAGCCGTCGAAGCCGAGCGCGACCGCGAAGCGGGTGACCGACGGCTGGCTGACCCCGGCGAGCTCGGCCAGCTCGACGCTGGACAGGAACGGCACGTCGGCGGCGCTGCGCACCATGCTGTGCGCGATACGCCGCTGGGTCGGCGTCAGCCGGTGCCCCTCGAAGAGTGCCTGCAGCCGTGCGGCAGGACTGTCCGTCACGTTCATATCCCTGTCCACGCTCATGACGTGCTCCCCCTCCAGATCTCCGTGAATCGGTCCAGCAGCGCGGCCGCCGCCGTCACATCGTCCGTGAGCGGCCGGTCGGCCTGGTCCGGTTCGAGCACCGACTCGGCCAGCTCCAGCGCGCGGCCCACCGGCAGCTCCGGTTCGGGCCGCAGGTCGCGCTGGCGCAGCGCCCGCACGGCGGCGACCAGCTCACAGCCGACGACGAGACGGTACGCACCGCACGCCCGCAGTGTCTGACGTGCCGCGAGCGAGGCGAAACTCGCCTGTTCCTCGACGCCCCGGGAGAGTACAGCGTGGCCGAGCGAGGCGGGCGCGGAGAAGGCCCTCAGGTCGCCGAGAGCGGCCCCGGCGGCGTACTCCAGGATCATCACGCCGGAGGACGCGGGTTCGTGGTCGGCGAGGAAGGGGCGCAGCCGGGTGTAGGCGGGCTCGTTCAAGGTGGAGAGCCGGGAGGTCGACAGCCGGGCGACCTGGGTGACGGCGAGCCTGAAGTGGTCCAGGGCCAGGGCGAGTTGGGCCTGATAGAAGCCGCCGTGGTGATACGCGGCCATGTCCCCGGGTGAGATGAGAGGGTTCTCGGCGGCGGCGTTGATCTCCACCGCGAGGACCGCCTCCAGTGCGTCCGCCGCGTCGTGGGCGGGTCCGTGGATCTGCGGGACGCACCGGAAGCCGTACGGGTCCTGGATCCGTCCGAGCGGCGGCGTCGGCCGGTCCGCCGCACCGATCAACTCCCGCATCCGCCGCGCCACTTCGACCGACCCCTGGTGCGGGCGGGCGGCGTGCACGGGCGCCGCGTACGCCTCGTGCGATCCGTCGACGGCCAGCAGCGACAGCGCGGCCACCACCTGGGTGGCCCCGATCAGCCCGCGCAGCTCGTGCAGCGCGAGCGCGGCCTGTCCGAGCGTGAGCGCGTTGCTGCTGATGAGCGCGAGGGCGTCGTTGTTGTCGAGGGGCTGGGGGGCCGGGGCGAGGTCCTGCGGGGAGCGCCCGCCCTCCAGGACGAGGTCCTCGATGGAGTGTCCGCCCTCGGGCCGCCGCCAGGGATGCTCGCCCACCAGAGCGAGCCCCACCTGCGCCAGCGCCGCGATGTCGCCGGTGCCCACGGACCCGAACTCGTTCACGACGGGATACGCGCCGGTCTCCAGCGCCTCGCACAGCGCCGTGACGACGGTGGGCCGCAGACCCGCTCCGCCGGCGAGGAGCTGGTTGGCGCGAACAGCGAGCATGGCGCGGACCTGACGGGCGGGGAGCTCCTCGCCGATGGCGCCGGCGTGGCTGCGCAGCAGGCGCAGGCCGTGCTCGGCGGCGGCCTCGGTCGGCACGTCCTCGTTCCGGTTGGCACCGACACCGGTGGAGCGACCGTAGACGCGTCCGGTCGCGGCGATCTGCCGGGCCGCGTCCCAGGATTCCTCGACGCGCTTCATCGCGTCGGTGCCCGGGACCGGCCGGGCGGCCCCGTCGGCAAGCCGCACGATGTCGGTGACGCCGGTGCTGACCCCGTCCAGAACCACGAGGCCCGCCGACACCGCACCCGGCGTATCCACATCCTGAGACGACATAAAGCCCAAACTCCCATCAACCCGGACATTGGATCTTGCCTGGTGGTCATAAGTAACCAGCGATTAACGCCGGACCGTTGACAACCTATTCAGATACAGAGAACTCTGCATGACGATATGCAGACCGGGCAAGGGACACCTCATGATCCAGTTCGACACGGTCCACAAGCGCTTCCCCAACGGCACCACCGCAGTCCACGACCTCTCCCTGGAGATGCCGGAAGGCGGCGTGACCGTCCTCGTCGGATCCTCCGGTTGCGGTAAGACCACCACCCTCCGGATGATCAACCGGATGGTCGACCCGACCTCCGGAACCATCCGCGTCGGCGGCAAGGACGTCCTGCAGCAGGACGCCGCCGATCTGCGCCGCTCCATCGGTTACGTCATCCAGCAGTCGGGGCTCTTCCCGCACCGCACGGTGCTCGACAACATCGCCACCGTGCCGCTGCTCCTCGGCTGGGGCCGCAAGAAGGCGCGGGCCAGGGCGGCCGAGCTCCTGGAGACCGTCGGCCTCGCCGCCGACGCGGGCAAGCGGTACCCGCACCAGCTCTCCGGCGGCCAGCAGCAGCGCGTCGGCGTCGCCCGCGCCCTCGCCGCCGACCCGCCCGTCCTCCTCATGGACGAGCCCTTCGGCGCAGTCGACCCGGTCGTGCGCACCCAGCTCCAGGACGAACTGCTCCGGCTCCAGAAGGAGTTGAGCAAGACCATCGTCTTCGTCACGCACGACATCGACGAGGCGGTACGGCTCGGCGACCAGATCGCGATCTTCCGCACGGGCGGCCATCTGGTGCAGTGCGCGACGCCCGCGGAGCTGCTGGCCCACCCGGCGGACGACTTCGTGGCGGACTTCCTCGGCGCCGAGCGCGGCCTCAAGCTGCTCTCGCTGAAGTCCCTCGCGGACCTCCCTCAGGGCCCGGCCCCCGAGGGCGGCGCCTGGACCCTCGTACTCGACGAGGCCCGCAAGCCGCTGCACTGGGCGTCGAAGTCCTCGACGGGCACAGAACTCCCCGTACGGCCGCTGAAGGACACCGACTCCCTGCTGGCGGCCCTCAACGAGTCGATCGCCTCGCCCACCGGCCTGGTGGCCCGGGTCGACGCGGCCGGGGTCCTCACCGGTGTCTCGTCCCGTGACGACATCCACGAGTACGCGGGCCGCGCCCACACGGAAGCGAGCGTCGCCGCATGACCATCGACTGGTCGTGGATAGGCGACCACACGGACGACCTCACCACGCTCACCTTCTCCCACCTCCAGGCCGCGCTCTCGGCAGTCTTCTTCGGTCTGCTGATCTCCCTCCCCCTGGCCGTCGTCGCCCACCGGGTCCGCCCGCTGCGCGGCTTCCTCCTCGGCCTCTCGAACGTCCTGTTCACGATCCCGTCGATCGCGATCTTCGTCCTCCTGCTGCCGGTGTCCGGTCTGACCCGCACCACCACGGTCATCGGCCTGACGATCTACTCCCTCGTCGTCCTCCTGCGGAACACGGTCGAGGGCCTCGACTCGGTCCCGGCCAAGACGAAGGAAGCCGCGAAGGCGATGGGCACGCGCCCCCTGCGCACCCTCCTGACCGTCGAACTCCCCCTCGCCCTCCCGGTGATCATGGCGGGCGTCCGCATCGCCACGGTCATGTCGATCTCCCTGGTCTCCGTGGCGACCTACATCGGCGACGGCGGCCTCGGCCAGCTCTTCACCGACGGCTTCCAGCGCAACTTCCCGACCCCGGTCATCGCCGGTGTCGTACTGACCCTGCTGCTGGCCCTGGTCGCGGACGCGCTGCTGGTCGCGATCCAGTACGTACTCACCCCGTGGACGAGGCGGCGAGCCTGATGTACGAACTCTTCAAGAACCTCGGCAGCTGGCTGATCAGCGGCGACCAGTGGTCCGGCTCGGACGGCATAGCGCACCGCATCGCCGAGCACCTGGAGTACTCCCTCTTCGCCACCCTCATAGCGGCCGCCATCGCGCTCCCGCTGGGCCTGCTGATCGGCCACACCGGCAAGGGCGCCTTCCTGGCCATCAACCTCTCGTCCTTCGGCCGCGCGCTGCCCACCGTCGGCCTGGTGGTCCTGGTCTTCCTGATCAGCGGCCTGTCCCTGTGGTCGGTGTACGTGGCGCTGGTCGTCCTCGCCGTACCGGCCATCGTCACCAACACGTACGCGGGCATGAGCGCCGTGGACCCCGAGGTGAAGGACGCGGCGCGAGGCCAGGGCATGCGCGGCCACCAGGTCCTGTTCCAGGTGGAGATCCCGCTGGCCCTCCCTCTGATCATGACGGGCCTGCGCCTGTCCCTGATCCAGGTGGTGTCCACCGCCACGATCGCCGCGTACGTCAGCTTCGGCGGCCTGGGCCGGTACGTCTTCGACGGCCTGGCCCAGCGCGACCTGGTCCAGGTCCTCGGCGGCGCGGCCCTGGTCGCGATCGTCGCCGTCGTACTCGACCTGGCGCTGGCCGGACTCCAGCGCTACCTCTTCCGCCACCGCCGTACCGCAGCCCACTGAGGAGCCGAAGAACCATGAACCGTAGGACCTTGCTCGGCGGCCTCTTCGCCGCCGCCTCCGTCCCCGCCCTCGCCGCCTGCGGCAGCGGCATCACCTCGCTCGACGGCTCCGGCAGCGGTAACGGCGGCGGCTCCGGATCGAGCGCCGGCGGCGTGACCATCGGCACCGCCAACTTCACCGAGAACCAGATACTCGGCTACCTCTACGCGGGCGTGCTGGAGGCCGCGGGCGTCAAGACGAAGGTCCGCCCCAACCTCGGCTCGCGCGAGATCGTCGTCCCCGCGCTCAAGGGCGGCGACATCGACCTGCTCCCCGAGTACCAGGGCAGCCTCCTCCTCTACCTGGACGAGAAGGCCACGGACACGGAGGCGGGCGCGATGCAGAACACGCTGACCACCGTCCTCCCCGGCGGCCTGGAAGTCCTCCCGTACGCCGCCGCCGAGGACCGCGACAGCTTCGCCGTCACCAAGGAGACCGCCGACAAGTACGGTCTCACCTCCCTCGCCGACCTGCGCAAGGCCAACGGCAAGCTGATCCTCGGCGCCGCGGCCGAGATGAAGAAGCGCGTCGTCGGCGTCGTGGGCCTCAAGGACCGCTACGGCGTGGAGTTCAAGGAGTTCAAGTCCCTCGACTCCTCCGGCCCGCTGGTCAAGGGCGCTCTGAAGAAGGGCGACATCGACGTGGCGAACGTCTTCACCACGGACGTGGACGTCGCCGACAACGGCTGGGTCGTCCTCACCGACCCCCTCAACCTGATCCCCTCCCAGCACATCGTCCCCCTCATCGCCTCCCGCAAGGCCGACGCCAAGGTCCGTAAGGCCCTCGCGACCCTCGGCAACGTCCTCACCTCCGAGGAACTCACCAAGCTCAACCGCCTGGTGGACAAGGACAAGAAGGACCCGGACGAGGTCGCCGACGCCTGGCTGAAGGGGAAGAAGCTGGCGTGAGCGCCGACATGCCGGGCGGTCGTGGCCCGTCCGGCATTTCGTCGGGGACGGGACGCGAAACGTCGCGGGCGGCGCCGGGGTGAGTCAGCGACCCGGCGCCGTCGCGGCCCTGAGCTCCGCCGCTGTCCGCCTGGCGTCATAGTCGGCGGCGACGCCGTCCACGAACAACAAGCTGCCCTCGATGTGGTCTGTGCGCAGCGGCAGGATCTCCTGATACGCGGGGGACGCGTACCACGCCTTGACGCTGTCCATGTCGGGGAACTCGACGACGACGACGTCCCCCGGCCATTCCCCCTCCACCACTTCGGTGCGGGCGCCGTGCACGAGGAACCGGCCGCCGAACATGGCGAAGGTGTCCTGGACCTTTTCGATGTAGGTCAGGATGTCCTCGTTCAAGCCGGTCGGGAACAGGTTGCACATGGCGTACGCGGACATGGGCCCTCCTTCGGTGGGTGACACCCCGGTGGTCGGCGGTGCCGGAGCCGTTGCGAAGAACCCTGCCGTACCGCCGGAGCGCGGTCGATTACCTCCGGGGTAAGCACGGGCCGAGGCTCAGCAGGCCCTACACCCGCACCGCCGACCCCCGCTCACTCATCCGAGGCGCACAGAGAATCCGCTTCTTCCGCACCCGCTTTCCCTCGATCGCGGCGACGGTCAGCCGAGCCGCCTCCGCGGCGATCTCGGCCAGCCCCCAGTCGACGGTGGTCAACGGCGGGGTGAGCACCCGGGAGACGGGGTGGTCGTCGAAGCCGACCACGGAGACGTCGCGGCCGACTTCCAGCGAAGCCTCCGCCGCGGCCGCGTACACCCCGTACGCGAGGGAGTCGGAGAAGCAGAAGACGGCGGTCGCGGGGCGCTCGCCGTCCAGGACGCGCCGTGCCACCAAGGTCGCCTCGCCCAACTCCTGGGGGCAGGGGACCAGTTCGGCCCGCAGGCCGAGGCGGTCGGCGGCCTCGCCCACGTAGACGTCGGCGGGGCGGTCCGGCGTGCTCGGGCGGGTCGGTGTCAGCACGGTCACCCGGCGGTGCCCGAGGCCGTGCAGGTACTCCAGTACGGCGTCGATGCCGGCCCTGTTGTCGAAGATGACCTGCCCCGCGGTGCGGGCGGCGCTCAGCGAGTCCCCGACGGCCACCACCGGCAGCGCGTCGGCGATCGCGGCCCAGCCCTCCGCGGAGGGATTGACGGGAGACACCAGCAGCGCGTCGACCCGCTGGTCGCGCAGCTGCTTGGCGAGAGCCAGCTCGCGGTCGGGGTCGCCGCCCGCGTCCAGGATCAGCGCGTAGCGGTCGCCGGCCAGGAGCTCCCGGCCGATGGCGGCCATGAGCTGCTGCTGCCACAGGTCCTGGAGGTCGCCGGCGAGTACGCCGACCATGCTGGTACGGCCGCTGGCGAGGGCGCGGGCGATGGGGTCGGCCTCGTAGCCGAGCTCGGCGGCGGCCTTGCGCACCCGCTCCTCGGTCTCCTTCGAGACGTGCTTGCCGCGCAGGGCATAGGAGACGGCGGCGGTGGAGAGGCCCGTGGCCTCGGCCACCTCCCGGAGGGTGGTGCGCTTGCTGGGCCTGGCCATGCCGGGAAGCCTACCGGGCCCCGTCCGCATTGTGGGCATGCGGCGCCGCCCCCTCCAGGGAGACACGGTTGACAGGAGGGCTTGTTAACCGCTTAAGTTAACCGCATAAGTGAAGCGGTTAACCACCCTCAGACCAGTCAGACCACTCCTCCCCGAGGACCGCCGCGTGCCTACCGACGTCCACCAGCACATCTGGCCGCCCGCCTTCATCGAGCTGCTGCGCGCCCGCACCGCGCCGCCGCACCTGGACGGCTGGACCCTGCACCTGGAGGGCGAGCCGCCGTACGAGGTCGACCCGGCCGACCACGACATCGCGGCCCGCACGGAGCTCGCCCGCACCGACGGCCTCGACCTGGCCCTGGTCTCCCTGTCCAGCCCGCTCGGCATCGAACACCTGCCGCCCGCCGAGGCCGGGGAACTCCTGACCGCCTTCCACGACGGCGCCCTCGCCCTCCCCGCGCCCTTCGGCGTGTGGGCCTCACCCTGTCTGACGGCACCGGACCCGGAGGCGGTCGCCCGCGAGCTGAGCCGCGGCTGCGCGGGTCTCCAGCTCCCCGCCACGGCACTCCTCGACGCGGCCGGCTGGGACCACTGCACCCCCCTCCTCGACGTCCTCACCCGCCACGACAAGCCCCTTTTCGTCCACCCGGGCGCCGCCCCGCCCACCCCCGACGCCCCGCCGTGGTGGCCCGCACTGGTCCCCTACCTCCACCAGACGCACGCGTCCTGGTTCGCCTTCCGCGCCTTCGGCCGCGCCCGGCACCCGCGCCTGCGGGTCTGTTTCGCCGCGCTCGCGGGCCTGGCCCCCCTGCACGGCGAACGGCTCGCGGCCCGTGGCGGAGGGCGCGGCGAGGTCGACTTCGACGCCTTCTACGAGACCTCGTCCTACGGAACGCGCGCCGTGGACGCGCTCGTCCGGGCCGTCGGCATCGACGTGGTCGTCAGCGGCAGCGACCGCCCCTACGCACCCCCCGTCATCCCCGACCTCGGCGCGGACGCCGCCGTCCACGCCCTGCGCACCGTCAACCCCGCCCGGCTGCTGCACGGCAACGCCTGAGCCACGCCACGCGGCCGACACGACACGAGAGGAGCCATCCATGACGTACGAGGCCCTGCCGGACCGCACGCTCGACAAGCGCGAACTCCAGGCACTCGTCGACGATCTCGCCGTCCGCCCCGATCTCTGGCGCGAACAGGTCGCCTTCTCCGACGAGGAGCGGCACTACGCGTCCCTGTACCGCGACGAGTACGTCGACGTCTGGCTGCTGTGCTGGACCCGGCAGAACGACACCGGCTGGCACGACCACGACATCTCCTCCGGCGCGGTCGCCGTCGTTCAGGGCGCCCTGAACGAGTCCAACCCGCGCATAGGCGGCAGCCACCTGTCCGTCACCGTCGGCGCGGGCCATTCGTTCTGCTTCGGCCCCGATCACATCCACCGCCTCACCGGCGCCACCGACGACGCGGTCTCGATCCACGCGTACTCGCCGCCGCTGTGGCGCCTCGGCCAGTACGACATCAACGACGACGGCCTGATGCGCCGGGTCTCCGTCTCGTACGCCGACGAGTTGCGGCCGCTGGACACTCCGGCAGCCTGAAATGCCCTGCATGCCCGACGTGGCCTGGTCGATCGTCGTGGCTGGTCGCACGGCGCAACACGGCGCACATCCCGGAGCGGACGGCGTATGCGCCGGTTCCCGATCAAGAACCGGTATCGCCGAAGCGATGATCTGACGACGAATCGACCAAGCGCCGTTAAACGGCACTCGGAGTGAGTGTTCATATGCGTACGGCGATCGGGCGCTACAAGAACAATTCCTGAGGGAGCGTCATGCCCTCGAACCGCAGGGCCTTTCTGGCGGCGACCACCGCCGCGCTCACCGCGACCTCGGCCGCTTCGGCCGCCGCCGCGCCGGATCCACATCCGCACCCGCCTCCGCATCCACATCCGACGACCGCCCGCGGGGCCCTCGCCGAACTGCTCGCGGGCAACCGGCGGTACGCCGCCGGGCACCCGCTTCATCCGCACGAGGGGAGCGCGCGGCGGCATGTCCTCGCCGCCGAGCAGCATCCGTTCGCGGTCGTCGTCGGGTGCGTCGACTCCCGTGTGCCGCCCGAGCTGGTCTTCGACCAGGGGCTCGGGGACCTGCTCTGCATAAGGACCGCCGGCCAGGTGCTGGACGAGGCGGTACTCGGGTCCGTCCAGTACGGGGTCGAGGTGCTGCACATTCCGCTGGTGCTCGTGCTGGGGCACGAGCGGTGCGGGGCCGTTGCGGCGACGCTCGCGCATCTCCGCGACGGGGCGCCCGTGCCGGGGCATCTCCGGCTCCTGGTGGAGGAGATCATGCCCGCGGCTCGGCGGACCTGCGGTCTGCCCGGAGACTGGGCCGATCTCACCGTGCGGGCCCATGCGGCGTGGGTGCGGGACGCCATCCGGGCGGACCCGGCGTTCGCCTCCGCCCAGGTGGCGGCCGCGCGGTTCGATCTCGACAGCGGGCGGGTTGCCGTCCTGCCCTGAGCCCCTTGCCGCTCTCCGGTTCTGTTGCAACGGCACCCGGCACTGCCGGCAGCGTCAGCGGGGGAGCCGTGCCCGGGGCGGATGCCAGATCCGCGCCCAAAGCCGCAGCCGTCGCGGATGCCACCCCACACACCGGTATCCGCAGCCATCGCGGACGCCTACCCCACACACCGGTATCCGCAGCCATCGCGGCTCCCGTCGGGGGCGCAGCCCAGTTCCAACAGGGGGGCTATCCCCAGTGCTTCGGGGGCCTCGGCCCCCTAGCGTGAGAACCATGACCGGTATGGAAGCCCGCGGCGACGCCGAACTGAAGAAGGAACTCGACGCCACCCTGCACGCGCGCAGGGAGCTGGGCGACGAGTACGAGTCCGCGCTGGTCGACTCGTTCCTGGAGAAGGTCGAGCAGCGCCTCGACGGCGCGGTCGACCGCCGGGTACGGCGCCAGCTCGCCGAGCAGCAGATGGTGGTGGCCCGGGGCTCGCGTTCACCCCAGTCGTCCGACTCCTTCGGCGAGCGCTTCGGCTTCGGGATCATCTCGCTCGTCCTCGCGGTCCCGCTGTCCGCGATCGGCGGCGGCATCGCGCACCTGCCCGGCCTGCTGGTCGCCTGGGGCGGCATCGTCGGGGTCAACGTCGTGCAGGCCGCGCGCGTCTCCCCGAACTTCTTCGGCCGCCGCAAGGAGCGGTCATCCGGCTCGGACTGGGAAGAGTAGGACGCATGCAAAGGGCCCGGCACCTTCACAGGTGCCGGGCCCTTTTCACGTGGTGCGCGGGGACCGCCGCACCCCCGTTACCGGGGGGCGGGACGACGGCGGTCCCCGCGAGGGACGCGGGCCGGGTCAGGGCCGGGCTTGCGCGTCCTTGGCGTCCATGGAGGTCCGGGAGCCGCTCCGGAGGTCCTTGGCGCCGTTTTCGGTGCCGGCCGGGGCGGGGAGCCGCTCCCGCCCTGCCGACACCCACTAATGTGCCGGACCCGTGTTAAGCGTGTGCTGCGCGGACGTGACGCGCTCGTACCACTTCCGCGAAGTTCCGCGCCGAAACAGCCGGAAGATCCCTTTCCATGGTGGTACTTCGGAAGATTTCTTCCTGTCTCCCGGCGTATCCCTACTGCTTGGCGCCACCCTTGGCGAGGAAGGACAGCAGGTCCTGGCGGCTGACAACGCCGGTGGGCTTGCCCTCGACGAGGACGATCGCGGCATCGGCACTGCCGAGCACGGACATCAGGTCGCCGACCGGCTCGCCGGAGCCGACCTGCGGCAGCGGCGCCGACATGTGCTTCTCCAGCGGGTCCTCCAGGGAGGCCCGCTTGGTGAACAGCGCGTCGAGCAGCTCGCGTTCGACGACGGACCCGACGACCTCGGCGGCCATCACGTCCGGGTGCCCGGCGCCCGGCTTGACGATCGGCATCTGCGAGACGCCGTACTCGCGCAGCACCTCGATGGCCTGGCCGACGGTCTCGTCCGGGTGCATGTGGACGAGGGAGGGGATGGCGCCGGGCGCCTTGTCGCTGAGTACGTCGGCGACGCGCGCGCTCGGGCCGGAGTCCTCGAGGAACCCGTAGTCGGCCATCCACTCGTCGTTGAAGATCTTGCTCAGGTAGCCGCGCCCGCTGTCGGGGAGCAGGACGACCACGACGTCGTCCGGGCCCAGCCGCTCCGCGACCCGCAGCGCGGCGACGACCGCCATCCCGCAGGAGCCACCGACCAGCAGCCCCTCTTCCTTCGCGAGCCTCCGCGTCATCTGGAAGGAGTCCTTGTCGGACACGGCGACGATCTCGTCGGCGACGGTCCGGTCGTACGCGGTCGGCCAGAAGTCCTCGCCGACGCCCTCGACGAGGTACGGCCGCCCGGAGCCGCCGGAGTACACGGACCCCTCGGGGTCGGCGCCGATGACCTGGACCTTGCCGTCACTGGCGTCCTTCAGGTACCGCCCGGTGCCGGAGATGGTCCCGCCGGTCCCCACTCCCGCCACGAAGTGGGTGATCTTCCCCTCCGTCTGCTCCCACAGCTCGGGGCCGGTGGAGTGATAGTGCGAGAGGGGGTTGTTCGGGTTGGAGTACTGGTCGGGCTTCCAGGCGCCGGGCGTCTCACGTACCAGCCTGTCGGAGACGTTGTAGTACGAATCCGGGTGCTCAGGGTCGACGGCGGTCGGGCAGACGACGACCTCGGCGCCGTACGCGCGCAGCACATTGATCTTGTCGGTGCTCACCTTGTCGGGGCACACGAAGATGCACTTGTACCCCTTCTGCTGCGCCACGATGGCCAGCCCGACCCCGGTGTTTCCGCTGGTCGGCTCGACGATCGTGCCCCCCGGCTTGAGGGCGCCGCTCTCCTCCGCGGCCTCGATCATGCGCAGGGCGATGCGGTCCTTCACGGAGCCGCCGGGATTGAAGTACTCAACCTTCGCCAGGACGGTCGCCTGGATGCCCGCGGTCACGTTGTTGAGCCTCACCAGCGGGGTGTTGCCGACGAGACTGATCATCGAGTCGTGGAATTGCACCGTTGTCTCCGGAGCTGCGTTTCAACAGGAATGGTCCCGTCAGCCTAAGGCCCTGGAGGACCGTTCACGCGCCGTTGAGATTGGCTGACCTGGTCGACGGGGCAAGCAGTGGTTGTACGGCTACAGGAGGTGGCGGCGACGGATGTCGAGCTTGTCGAGAGCGAGGGTGGCCCGCCGCATCGCGGCGGGCGCAGCGTACGGCGGCGGCGGTATCGGCCTGGTCGGGGCGGCCGCCGTCGGGCTGCTGCTGGCCGAGGTACAGCTGGCGAAACGCCATGTGGGCAACGGACACAGTCACGCGCCCCGCGCGGACGGCCTGTACGGCTACGCGTACACGGGTCCTGACGAGCAGCCGCTCCGCCTGACCATGCTCGGCGACTCCACCGCCGCGGGCCAGGGCGTGCACCGGGCCCGCCAGACACCGGGCGCGCTGCTGGCCTCCGGGCTCGCGGCGGTGGCCGAACGGCCGGTGGAGCTGTGCAACGTGGCGCTGCCCGGCGCCCAGTCGGACGACCTGGACCGCCAGGTGGCGCTCGCCCTCGCGGACACCTCGCGGGTGCCCGACGTCTGCGTGATCATGATCGGCGCGAACGATGTGACGCATCGGATGCCGCCGACGCGCTCGGTGCGTCATCTGTCCGCGGCGGTACGGCGCCTGCGCACCGCCGGTGCGGAGGTGGTGGTCGGCACCTGTCCCGACCTGGGCACGGTGGAGCAGGTGCAGCAGCCGTTGCGGTGGCTGGCGCGGCGGGCGTCCCGCCAGCTGGCCGCGGCGCAGACGATCGGCGCGGTCGAGCAGGGGGGCCGCACGGTGTCACTGGGCGACCTGCTGGGCCCCGAGTTCGAGGCGAACCCTCGCGAACTCTTCGGGCCCGACAACTACCACCCCTCGGCGGAGGGGTACGCCACAGCGGCGATGGCGGTGCTCCCGACGGTCTGCGCGGCGCTGGGTCTCTGGCCGGCGGAGGAGGAGCGCCCGGACGTCTCGCGTCGCGAGGGCTTCCTGCCGGTCGCCCGGGCGGCCGCCGAGGCCGTCTCGGAGCCCGGCACCGAGGTCACCGCCGCCATGCCCACGGGCCCCCGCGGCCCCTGGGCCCTCCTCAAGCGCCGCCGTCGCCGCCGCCTTCCCGCCACGGACCCGGCGCCGGCCCCTTCCCCGTGACCGCAGAACCCGCGCCCCGTCAGGGGCGCGGGGAACTGCGCGCCCAGCCCCCACCCACCCGCACCGGAAGAACAACCCAAGGGGTTTGGGGGCGAAGCCTCCAAGGAACGGGACGGGTAGGGGCAGAGGGGGGCGAAACCACACCTGCCCGCACCCCATCCCCGAACGGCGCCCCCGAACGGTGCCCCCGCCAGAGAAAAGCAAGCGCTTAGAAAAGTGCGGCCGGAGTCACACACCGATAGCGGTGACCTCGCGGGTACGGCCGGGTAACTTCCCACTCAGCCCAGCGAATCCCCGTACTCCCGCCCGTCGCCCGACCACCACCCCTCAACGAGGCGCCCCGCGCCGCCCCTTCATATCTGGAGCCGTGATGCCCGAAGCCGTGATCGTCTCAGCCGCCCGCTCCCCGATCGGCCGCGCCTTCAAGGGCTCCCTGAAGGACGTACGCCCCGACGACCTGACCGCCACGATCATCCAGGCCGCCCTCGCCAAGGTCCCCGAGCTGGACCCGAAGGACATCGCCGACCTGATGCTCGGCTGCGGCCTCCCCGGCGGCGAGCAGGGCCACAACCTCGGCCGCATAGTGGCCGTACAGATGGGCATGGACCACCTCCCGGGGTGCACCATCACCCGTTACTGTTCCTCCTCCCTGCAGACCTCCCGCATGGCCCTGCACGCCATCAAGGCGGGCGAGGGCGACGTCTTCATCTCCGCCGGCGTGGAGATGGTGTCCCGCAGCGTGAAGGGGACGTCCGACGGCCTGCCGGACACCCACAACCCCTTCTTCGCCGAGGCCGAGGCCCGCACCGAAGCCGTCGCGCAGACCGAGGGCTCGACCTGGCACGACCCGCGCGAGGACGGCCTCGTCCCGGACGCGTACATCGCGATGGGCCAGACCGCCGAGAACCTGGCCCGCTCGAAGGGCGTCACCCGCCAGGACATGGACGAGTTCGGCGTCCGCTCGCAGAACCTCGCCGAGGAAGCCATCAAGAACGGCTTCTGGGAGCGCGAGATCACCCCGATCACCACCCCCGACGGCACGGTCGTCAGCAAGGACGACGGCCCGCGCGCCGGCGTCACCCTGGAGGGCGTCCAGGGCCTGAAGCCGGTCTTCCGCCCGGACGGCATGGTCACGGCCGGCAACTGCTGCCCGCTCAACGACGGCGCCGCCGCGCTCGTCATCATGAGCGACACCAAGGCCCGCGAGCTGGGCCTCACCCCGCTCGCCCGCATCGTCTCGACCGGCGTCACCGGCCTCTCCCCCGAGATCATGGGCCTCGGCCCGGTGGAGGCCAGCAAGCAGGCCCTCCAGCGCGCCGGTCTCACCGTCGACGACATCGACCTGTTCGAGATCAACGAGGCGTTCGCCGCCCAGGTGATCCCGAGCTACCGCGACCTGAACATCCCGCTGGACAAGCTGAACGTGAACGGCGGCGCCATCGCCGTCGGTCACCCCTTCGGCATGACCGGCGCCCGCATCACCGGCACGCTCATCAACAGCCTCCAGTTCCACGACAAGCAGTTCGGCCTGGAGACGATGTGCGTCGGCGGCGGCCAGGGCATGGCGATGGTCATCGAGCGCCTCAGCTAGTCCCTTACGGGTAACCGCAGTTGAACCCAGCGTGACCGAATCGGCCCAGAGCCCAGTAACCACCGGGACTCTGGGCCGATTCGTGATTCAATCCCACCCAAGATGTGACCTATCTCCCTCGGGAGAGGGATTTACGCAGGTCAGAGGCGTTGCACGACTAAACATCAGGGCCAAGGTCCTGTCCCTTTCGTGACGTTACGCACTGACAGCTCGATAGTCCGCCCTTCAAGCTGATGTAGGAAGTCGGGGGGTCGACTTTGGAACCGGGAGTACGTCAGTGAGCGCCATGCCGATTGCTTTGCTGCTCACCACCGCCGCCACCGCGGCCGTGGGCGTCGCCGTTCTGCGCACCCTGCAGGGACTGCGCCGGCAGGTTGCGGCCCTGCAGACCGAACTCGCCGAGAGCCGCGCCGGTGCCGCGCGCGGCCTCGTGCCCGCGGCCCGCGCAGCCGCCGACGCGGACGAGATACGCGCTGCCATCACCGAGGCGCTCGCCGAGGAGCGGGAGCGGGAGCTCGCCGAGGCCCGGGCGTTCTGGGCCGCCCAGGAGGCACGTGACGCCACGGACATGCCCTCGCTGCTCGGGCTGCCCGACAGCGAACTGTTCCTGTCGCGCCCGTCGGACTTCGTGGGCCTGGAGCCCCTGGAGCCGGTGACGGAGGCCGGCCTGGACGCCGAGGAGTTCTCCCCCAAGGACTTCGTCCAGGGAGGTGCCCCCACGGACTCCCCCGAACTCGCCGCGGCCCGCCGCCGCCACCCCTCGCACCCCGACTTCGTACCGGTCCAGTCACCTGTCGTGAACGACCATGAGCGCACGGTGGCCTGCCTGGAGGAACTCGCCGAGTCCGGCACGGCGCTGGCGGACGTCCGCCCCGGCCCCCTCGGCACCCTCGACGTCTACGTCTTCGCGGACGGTACGACCCTGTGCATGACGCCGGGCCACCGCGAGACCGCGGAGCAGCTGGCCGCGGCTCTGCGCGCCGGTGAGACCCCGGTCCTGCTCGGAGGCTCCGGCATCTCGGGCGCCTACGCCCTGACCTTCGCGTGGGGCGAGGAGAACGTGTACATCCTGGCCGACCGCGTCATAGCGTCGCTGTAGGAGGAGCGCCCCCGTCAGGGGCGCGCGGAACCGCGCGACCGCCCACGACGGACCGCAGTCGAACCAGCCACAACCGATCCGCGGCAGAACCAGCCACACGGACCGCAGTCGTACCAGCGCGACGAACCCGCGGCCGCAAGAACCGCCCGCGGCTTTCCGCACCACGCAGCGGAGCGCCCGCGCCGGAGTCGATTCAGACTCCGGCGCGTTTCTGTGCCTCCGCCACGAGAGTCACCGCCTCCGCCAGCTCCCCCTCGTCCTTCAGTGCGACAGCCAAATCGTGCGCGGCGACGGTGATCTGATCCGCCGCGGCGAACATTCCCGCGTCGGGCATCTCGCGGGGCTCGCCCAACGGATCCTCCAGACGCTGGGCACGTCGTGCCAACTCCCTGGCCAGGCCCAGTGCCTCGGCAGCAGCCCCCCGCTGCAGCCTGCTCTGCGGCGCGGCCCTCAACCGGTCGGCAAAGTGATCCACTGCACGGGTCAAAGGCGTCGTATCAAGCACGCGGCGAGCGTACGCGTCGTAGCAGGACTGTTGCCAACAACCCAACCCTCAGGCACGGTGGCGTGAAGGACCGGCTTACATCCCCTTTGCGTCCGGAGGCGCCGATGTCCCAAGTCTTCTCCGAGGAGACCCATCGCAACATGCTCGCCCGCATCCCCCATTGCACCGGTCGTGAAGTCTCCGACTGGCTTCGCACCGTCGACGAAGGCCCCGCACTCTTCCGCTTCGAGGAGAAGGTCAGCTGGCTCCGCGCCGAACACAATCTCGCGTACGGCCACGCCAAGGCGATCATTCACGAGTACGACCTGAGGAGGGCCGCGCGCAAACTGCTCTGAGCGCGCACCACCGAGACGACAGGCATCCGACGACAGAACGACGAAGGGCCCGCGAACGAGTGGTTCGCGGGCCCTTCGTCAGGTACTGACGGCACGTACGGGGTACGCACTACCGGTCGTCACCGGCCTGTTCCGTCGTCCTAGTCGTCGCCGCTGAAGATGGCGACCAGACGCAGCATCTCGACGTAGATCCAGACGAGGGTCAGGGTCAGGCCGAACGCGGCCAGCCAGGCCTCTTCCTTCGGCGCGCCGTACGCGATGCCGTCCTCGATCTGCTTGAAGTCGAGGGTCAGGAAGAACGCGCCGATGAGAATCGCCAGGATGCCGACGATCGCGCCGAGCGGGCCCATGCTGCGCAGTCCGCCGTCCTCGGCGACGCCGAAGGCGACCAGCAGCAGGTTGACCGCCATGACGACGATGAAGGCGATGGCGATGGCCATGCCGATGCGCGCGTACCGCGCGGTCACGCGGATCCAGCCCGCCTTGTAGACGAGCAGGGTCGCGCCGGCGACCGCCATGGTGCCCAGGACCGCCTGGAAGGGCGCGCCCGACCACTGGCTGTTGTACATCTCACTGATGACCCCGAGGAAGACGCCCTCGAAGGCGGCGTAACCGAGGATCAGTGCGGGCGAGGCCGTGCGCTTGAAGGACTGCACCATGGCCAGCACGAAGGCGACCAGGGCAGAGCCGACGGCCAGGCCGTAGCTGGTGGACGACACCGGCAGCAGCGCCCAGGCCAGGATGGCGCCGACGGTGACGGTGCCGAGAGTCATGGCCGAGCGCACGACGACGTCGTCCATCGTCATACGGCCGGTGGTGGTGACCGGGGCCTGCGGCGGAGCGCCGTGCTGCAGGTCCTGCTGGGCGTACGGGTTCTGCGCGTAGGGGTTGCCGCCCTGCTGGGCGTACGGGTTGCCCTGGGTGCCGACAGCGGGTCCCCCGGCCTGCGGCGCCGCGTTGAAGCCCGCGTAGCCGTTGTCGCGGCTGAACCCCCGTCGCGAGAAGACCGGGTTACTGCTCCTCATTTCACTCCTCCATGGCCACCCTGCGTGGCCTTGGCTCACAAGAGTAATAGGTAGGCAAAGGATTGACCCTAGTGCTTGGGGAGGATCTTTCCCTTGTGGTGCCACGGTACGCGTGTGTCCCCTGCCCTGCCCGCACTGGTACGAAGCCGTGACACCAGCCCTGTGCCCTCTCAATCCGCCCCGACCCCCTCTTATTCCGGGGTTACTCCAGGGGGAATCCCGTGTAGCCCTCCGCGAGGTCGGTCTCGGCCGCCCGTGTGGTCGCGACCCGTTCCAGGCGGGCCAGCTGGATGCGGTCCTCGAAGGGGGTCGCGTCGGGGTCGCGGTGCAGCAGGGTCGTCATGTCGTACGAGAACCGCTCGGCCTGCCAGACACGGCGCAGACAGGTCTCGGAGTAGGCGTCGAGCAGCTCGCTCGAACCGGTCTCCTTCTCGTACGCCAGTGCCCGCGCGAAGGTGACGACGTCGCCGACGGCGAGGTTGAGACCCTTCGCGCCGGTCGGCGGCACGATGTGCGCGGCGTCCCCGGCGAGGAACACCCGCCCGTGCCGCATGGGCTCGTGGACGTAACTCCGCATCGGGGTGACGGACTTGGAGGTGATGGGCCCCCGCCGCAACCGCCAGTCGTCGTCCGTCGCGAAGCGCCGCTCCAGCTCGTCCCAGATCTCCTCGTCGCTCCACGCCTGGGCGTCCGTGCCCTGCGGCACCTGGAGGTAGAGCCGGGAGACGGCGGGCGAGCGCATGCTGAGCAGGGCGAAGCCGCGGTCGTGGCGGGCGTAGACCAGCTCGTCGTGCGAGGGCGGGACATCGGCGAGGATGCCGAGCCAGCCGAAGGGGTACGTCCGCTCGAAGACGCGGGAGAGCTCGGCCGGCACGGCCTTCCGGGCGACGCCCCAGAATCCGTCGCACCCGACGACGTAGTCGCACTCGAGCACGTCCTCGCGCCCCTCGTACGTGAACCGGACCCGCGGCCGTGCGCTCTCGGCGTCCTCCACGGCGAGCGCCTCGGCCTCGAAGAGCAGCGGACCGCCCTGCTTGAGCTGCAGGGCTATGAGGTCCTTGCACACCTCGGTCTGCGCGTACACCATCACGGAGCGCCCGCCGGTGAGCGCGGGAAAGTCGACGCGGTGCCGCTTGCCCGCGAACCGCAGCTCGATCCCGTCGTGCCGCAGCCCCTCCCGGTCCATCCGCTCCGCGGCCCCGGCGGCCCGCAGCACATCGACGGTCCCCTGCTCCAGGATCCCGGCCCGCTGCCGCTGCTCCACATACGCCCGGTCCCGGCTCTCCAGCACCACGGACTCGATCCCCGCGTTGTGCAGCAACCGCGCCAGCAGCAGCCCGGCCGGCCCGGCCCCGATGATCCCGACGGTGGTACGCATCCGGCACGCTCCTTCGCGTTCTGTTCGTCGAGTGAAATTTCCTTCACCATTTCAACGGGAGTCTCCGACCGCACGCGCTTGCTGTCAACGGTCGGCGCCCTCGGGCCACTGCCCGGCGGGACGCGTGTCCGCTTCGCCCACCGGCAGCCACCGAGCAGCCTCGCAGAGGCCGTGGACGACAACGGCCCGCGGTGGGCTCCCACTCAACAGGGGAACCTACCGCGGGCCGTTTCCGGACTTGTCAGGGCGTCAGAGCTGACCGTCGATCTCACACGCCTGGCACGGCGGCCGACCGCAGGTGCACTGCATGATCGCTTCGAGGACGTCGCGGTCGTGGTACAGGCATTCGTCCTTGCAGGTGTGGCGCGGAATGAATCCCGCCGGGATCTCACCGGGCCACGGCTCGTGACCGTCCCGGCAGCGGACGAACCGCTCGGGGTCGCTGGAGTGCAGTTCGTGCATGCTCGAGCGCGCCTCGTCCTCCAGCTCCCGCACCCGCTGCACCAGGGCCTTGAGTTCGGCGGCGAGTCCGCTGTACCGGTCGGCGCCGGTCCTCACATGCGCGGCCCGCAGTGCCATCGCTGCGTTGCCGAGAAATCTGCCGGCATCCTGAAGGTCGGTCACGTGATGCATCTGAATGCCGTTCACGCCCCGTACCCACACGGCGTCCATGCTGCTCACTGATCCACCTTCCCGGCGTGCGTTCGCCTTGTTTTTCTTGCGAAACAGTATGCGCGGCGCCGGTGCCTTCGCATAATGGAAAATCGAACTATTTAAGGACGCTAAAGCTCCCGATCGCGCCCGTCCAGCAAAATTTGGCGTGAGTCGGCTCACAGCCCGCACGGGCTCGCGGCAGGCAAGGGTGGATCGTCCGCGGAATCCGCTGCTGATTTATTGTCCGCGGCTGTTATTCGTTATCCGGCGACCGTGTAGGAGCGCGCTCCCGTCCCGGCGAGGCCGCCGCCGTCGACGATCAGGTACTCCGGGCGGATGGGACGCCCGCCGAACCAGCACTCCAGGATCTCCCGGGTGCCGGCGGAATAGCGCGCTTGCGCCGAGAGGGTCGAACCGGACACGTGCGGTGTCATCGCCTCGTACGGCATCGTGCGCCAGGGGTGGTCGGGCGGTGGCGGCTGCGGATACCAGACGTCACCGGCGTACCCGGCCAGCCGGCCGCTGTTCAGGGCCCGCACCACGGTGTCGCGGTTGACGATCAGCGCGCGTGCCGTGTTGACGATGTACGAACCGCGCTTCATGGCCCCGATCAGTTCGTCGTCGAAGAGGTTCTGCGTCTGGGGATGCAGGGGCGTGTGGATCGACAGCACGTCGACCGCGGGGGCCAGCGACCGGACGTCGGGATGCCAGGTCAGCTCCAGCTCCTCCTCCACTTCCCGGGGCAGCCGGTGCACATCGCAGTAGTGCAGCCTGACGTCGAACGGCTTGAGGCGGCGCAGCACCGCCTGGCCGATACGGCCGGAGCCGAGGACGCCGACGTCCATTCCTTCGAGGTCGTAGGCGCGCGAAACGCTGTCGGCGATGTTCCAGCCCTTCTTGGTGGTCACCCACTCGTGGGCGGGCAGGTAGTTGTGCACCAGGGTCAGGATCTGCATGACGGCGTGCTCGGACACGCTGATGCTGTTGCTGTAGGTCACCTCCGCCACCGTCATGCCGTGAGCGATCGCACTCGGCAGGTCGACGTGGTCCGACCCGATCCCCGCGGTGATCGCCAGCTTGAGCCGGGGGGCGGCGGTGATCCGCTCGGGGGTCAGATAGGCGGGCCAGAAGGGCTGCGAGATCACCACGTCGGCGTCGGGCAGCTCGCGGTCCAGCGTGGAGTCCGCGCCTTCCTTGTCGGACGTGACGACAAACGTGTGGCCCCGCTCCTCCAGGAAGCGGCGCAGTCCCAGTTCTCCCGAGACGCAGCCGAGGAGCTGTCCCGGGGTGAAATCGATGGCTTGCGGGGTCGGCGCGGTCTGACCGCCCGGGTAGCCGGTGATGGTGGGAATCTCGTCGCGGGCGTACTCGGGTGGATAACCGCCCACGGGATCCGGATAGAGCACCGCAAGGATCTTTGCCATGGCCGTCCTCCATCGGTGGGGCCACTGCTCCGGCAGACCGGTCGGGCACTTGTACCGATCGGCACCGATGATCTTGAATTTTAGTCGAGTGGAAGCAGTCGCTGCAATCCCCGTCGACAGTGGCCGACACATGGCTGATCAACATCACCGGCCATGCGAGCGGCGCCTGCACGACGTTCTCCACATTCAGTTACGAGTTGGTCCGCCTGTGCGAGCAAGGGCAGGTCGGGAAATCGCTGTTGGACGGCACGTCGAGCCTCGCGGCGGAATCGCCCGAAAACATCGTCCAGGGAACACGGCGGCCCAGCCGTCCGGGACTTGACACACGCATTCGCGAGTCGTCTCCTTGAAAGTGAAGAAGAGGAAGCGAAGAAGAAGAATTAAGGCGCGTGCCTACGAGAGTGCCGCGCCTCATGACCGGGTTGGCCAGCGTCCACCGGCACCCGGAGTGGTGATGGCAACCTACGAATATCTGTGCAGCCGTTGTGGGGCTTTCGACGTGAAGTTGGCGATCGGGACCGCGCCCCCTGTTTACGGCTGCCCTCTTTGCGCGGGCACCGCAAGACGTGTGTACTCCTCGCCCGGCCTCATGCTGACCTCGCACACGGTCACCGCCCTCCATGAACGGGAGGAGCAGTCCCGTGATGCCCCGGCAGTGGTTTCCGAAGTGCCGCCGGGCAGAAGGGCGCCACAGCGCCCGCACCCCGCGCTCTCGCGGTTGCCGCGACCCTGAGGGCGGTGGTCGACAAGGCAGAACGTCTCAGGCGGATTTCGACAGTTTCATCCCCCACGCGGACTGAGGAGGTGCGTCCCCGTGGGCAGTGTGGGATTGCTCTTCGTCGGTGCCGTGCTCTTCCTGAACGGCATGATCCTTCTCGAGAAGGTCGACGCCAAATCTGGGGCGGTGTTCAACCTTTTCATAGGCGCACTGCAGGTACTGACGCCGACTTACCTCATCTTCACCGCCGGCGATGACTCGATGAAGATTCTGGCAGCATCCGGAATCTATCTGTTCGGCTTCACCTACCTCTACGTAGGTGTCGGCCTGCTCGCCGGTCTCGACAGCACCGGCGTCGGCTATTACTCGCTGTTCGTAGCAGTCGCGGCCCTGGGATACTCGTTCGTCAATTTCCGGCTCCTCAAGGACCAACCCTTCGGGGTCATCTGGCTCTACTGGGCATACCTGTGGTTCCTGTTCTTCCTGCTGCTCGGCCTCAAGATGGACGGCCTCCGGACCTATACGGGCTGGGTGACGGCGATCCAGGGCTGGGTCACGGGAGCGATTCCCGCCGGGCTGCTGCTCTCCGGCTACTGGAAACACCCCACCGAGACCGCCATCGCTCTGGCGGTGTTCGGCGTCGTGGTGTTCGCGGGGCTGTGGCCGCGCACCAGGCAGCCGTCCCCGGCGGCCCGGGGGGCCCCGCCGGCCGGAAGCGTGAGAGCACCAACGTGACCAGATCGGAAAGGAGGGGCTGTCATGCCCGAAGTCGTATTCAAGGTCGACCAGACCAAGTCGATGCGCGACCAGGATGTCCCCGGACACAACAGGTGGCACCCGGACGTCCCCACCGTCACCACGGTGAAGCCCGGAGCCGAGTTCCGCTTGGAAACCCGTGACTGGACCGACTGCCAGGTCGGCAACAACGACACCGCCAACGACGTACGCGACATCGACCTGACCATCCCTCATATGCTCAGCGGCCCGATAGGCGTGGAGGGCGCCGAACCCGGCGACCTGCTCGTCGTCGACATCCTCGACCTGGGCCCCGTCCCCCAGCAGAGCGGTGACGCGGCCGGCCAGGGCTGGGGCTATACCGGCATCTTCGCCAAGGCCAACGGCGGCGGCTTCCTGAC
The DNA here is from genome assembly GCF_014645835.1 of Streptomyces albiflavescens. Lineage (GTDB taxonomy): Bacteria > Actinomycetota > Actinomycetes > Streptomycetales > Streptomycetaceae > Streptomyces > Streptomyces albiflavescens. Next base: position 28,699 of record NZ_BMMM01000028.1, on the reverse strand, counting down.
CGACTACTTCCCCGACGCCTACAAGGCGATCTGGGATCTCCACGGACAGCAGGCCGTGTCCCGCCATCTGCCAGGGATCCGCTACACCGGCATCACCCACCCCGGGCTGTTCGGAACGGCTCCCTCCGCCGAGTTGCTCACCCGCTGGAACGCTCGCGAGAAGGCGCTGATCGACACCGACCCGAACCGGGTCCCGCCCCTCGCCGTACCCCCGGACACCAACAACGCGCTCGCCGGCACGGCCACCGGAGACCTCGCCACGCGCATCACCGCGGAGGGCGCACGCACGGTCCCGGCCCGTGAGAACGGAGGCAACCAGGACATCAAGAACATGACCCGTGGCTCGCGGGCCTTCTTCCCCGTGTACGTCAACGATGCCAAGCTCTCCGCGGGCGACCTGCACTTCAGCCAGGGCGACGGAGAGATCAGCTTCTGCGGCGCCATCGAGATGGGCGGCTTCATCGACTTCCATGTCGACCTGATCAAGGGCGGCATGGAGACGTACGGCATCTCCACCAACCCGGTGTTCATGCCCGGCAACGTCGAGCCGCGCTACACGGAGTACATGAGTTTCATCGGAGTGTCCGTCGACCACGACACGGACACCAACTTCTACATGGACGCGACGCTGGCCTACCGTCGGGCCTGCCTCAACGCCATCGAGTACTTCAAGAAGTTCGGTTACAGCGGTGAACAGGCTTACCTGCTGCTCGGCTCCGCCCCCATCGAGGGACGCATCAGTGGCATCGTCGACATCCCCAACGCCTGCTGCTCGCTCTACGTGCCCACCGCGATGTTCGACTTCGACGTCCGGCCCACCGCAGCCGGACCGGTGAAGGCGGACCGCGGCAAGTGCGCGGTAGCCACCGCCTGACCGCACCGGACGACCACGGCCCCGCAGCCGGAGGACTGCGGGGCCGCAACCTGTGGTCGGGGGGGTGCGGCCGACAATGACGCCCTGTCGGGAGGGCAACAGCAACCAGACGGGCGACCAGCGGGGCCACCCTCGGTTTGCTCCGACTGTGGCCCACGCCCTGCGTCACAGGTGCGGTGGTGCCCGGAACCGGACTTGAACCGGTACGCCCGCGAGGGGCAGCGAGGTTTAAGCTCGCCGTGTCTGCATTCCACCATCCGGGCAGGCCATGGGCTCCGCATCGAGGTTCCGAGCCTATCGGGGCGCATCCCCCGAACAGCGGACGTGCGGCCCGATGTTGTCTTATTTTATTGACGTCTGAGGGTGCATCAGCCCTCGGTACGGGCCATCCGCACTTGCCAATAGCCTTTCGGACGCCCCGGGGCGGCGTATACGGAATGACGGAATTTCACCGTCCGAACGCACCGTTCGAAGGCTCGGCCTCCACAAGGTCGCCCCTGCGGGTGCCGTGGCCGTACCCGGAGACCGCTCAGGGGAGCCCCGTCATCCCCAGGTATGACACAACCGCTCCTGGTCCGACCGCAGTCTGCCCCCGGAACCAGAACAGCGGCTGACTACACGGCACGGATCGCATCCGACGATGGACACGTCCCCAGAAACGTCGTCGTCCCGACAGGAGCACCCTTCCGTGACCACCACTCCCCTCGCCGGCCGAACCACCGCTGTGGCAGCCCGTGCCACGGAACTGTCGAAGGTCTACGGACAGGGCGAGACCCAGGTGGTCGCCCTCGACCGGGTCAGCGTCGACTTCCGTCAGGCCGAGTTCACCGCGATCATGGGCCCCTCCGGATCCGGCAAGTCCACGCTGATGCACTGCGTGGCGGGCCTGGACACCTTCAGCAGCGGCTCCGTACGCATCGGGGAGACCGAGCTGGGCTCGCTCAAGGACAAGCAGCTCACCAAGCTCCGCCGGGACAAGATCGGCTTCATCTTCCAGGCGTTCAACCTGCTGCCGACCCTGACGGCCCTGGAGAACATCACGCTCCCCATGGACATCGCGGGCCGCAAGGCGGACAAGGCGTGGCTGGACACCGTCATCAAGATGATCGGCCTCGCCGACCGGCTCGGCCACCGCCCCTCCCAGCTCTCCGGCGGCCAGCAGCAGCGCGTCGCCGTGGCCCGCGCCCTCGCCTCCCGCCCGGACATCATCTTCGGCGACGAGCCGACCGGAAACCTCGACTCCCGCTCGGGCGCGGAGGTGCTGGGCTTCCTGCGCAACTCCGTAAGGGAGTTGGGGCAGACCGTGGTGATGGTGACCCACGACCCGGTGGCGGCGGCCTACGCCGACCGTGTCGTCTTCCTCGCGGACGGACGGATCGTCGACGAGGTGTACGAGCCCACGGCCGACTCGGTCCTGGACCGCATGCGGAACCTTCCTGGGGGAAACCCCCAGACCCCCGAGTTCGACGGCAAGGGCCGCACGAGCTGACCCACCGGTTCCCCCGGTCCCAGCCCCCGTCCCGCAACGGCCGACCGGGGCCGATCGCCCGCGCCCACCCGTCGACGCAACCCTCCTGGACTGAGAAACCCATGTTCCGTACCGCCTTGCGCAACGTGCTCGCGCACAAGGCCAGGCTCCTGATGACCGTGCTCGCCGTGATGCTCGGCGTGGCGTTCGTGTCGGGGACCCTGGTCTTCACCAACACCATCTCGGACGCCTACCAGAAGAGCTCCGCCAAGGGCTTCGACCAGGTCGACGTCGCCATCCAGCCGGAGAGCCGGGCGGACGAGGGCGACACTGTCGGCAAGACCGCGAAGCTCACGCAGCCGCTGCTCGACAAGGCCGCCACGGTCCCGGGCGCGGCCTCCGCCATCGGCGTGGTGAACGGTTTCACCGCCATCGCCGACAAGGACGGCAAGCTGATCGGCGGCGGCTTCCAGTCGCAGGGCGGGAACTACTGGGGGGCCAAGGACCCCCGGTATCCGCTGACGAGCGGTCATGCGCCCAAGGGGACCGGCGAGGTGGCCATTGACTCCGAGACCGCGAAGCGCGCCGGCTACAAGGTCGGCGACACCGTACGGCTGTCCGTCGACGGGCCCGTTCTCACGCCCACCGTCACCGGCATCTTCACCACCGACGACGGAAACGTCGCCGCGGGCGGCAGCCTCGCCCTGTTCGACACGGCGACCGCTCAGAAGCTCTTCCACTCGGTCGGCTCGTACGACGAGATCGACGTCAAGGCGGCGGCCGGCACCAGCCAGACCGCGCTGCGCAACGCCCTGGACGACGTCGTTCCGAAGGACGTCGCCTCCACCACCACCGGTCAGCGGCTCGCCGACGACCAGGCCGAGCAGATCTCCGCCGCGATGAGCGGCATGAAGACCGGCCTGCTGGTGTTCGCCGGCATCGCGCTCTTCGTCGGCACGTTCATCATCGCCAACACCTTCACCATGCTGGTCGCCCAGCGCACCAAGGAGCTGGCCCTGCTGCGCGCCGTCGGCGCCTCCCGCAAGCAGGTCACCCGGTCCGTCCTCATCGAGGCGTTCGTCGTCGGCGCGGTCGCCGCCGTCGCGGGTCTGGCCGCGGGCATCGGCATCGGGGCCGGCATGCGCTCCCTGATGGGCACGCTCGGCGCCACCGTGCCGGACGGGCCACTGATCATCTCGCCGGGCACGGTCGCGACGGCCCTGCTCGTCGGCATCCTCATCACGATGCTGGCCGCCTGGCTGCCGGGCCGCCGCGCAGCGAAGATCCCGCCGGTCGCCGCGATGAGCAGCGTGCACGCGAAGGCGACGACGAAGTCCCTGGTCCTGCGGAACACGATCGGCGCCCTGTTCGCCGCCGCGGGCGTCGCCGTGGTCCTCTACGCCACGACCATGGACGGCTCGGACGGCCAGGCCCCGATGGGCTTCGGCGCGGTCCTGCTGATCATCGGCGTCTTCGTCCTCACCCCGCTGCTGTCCCGCCCGCTGATCGCGGCCGCGGCCCCGGTGCTCCGCGTCTTCGGGGTCTCCGGCAAGCTGGCCCGCCAGAACTCGGTCCGCAACCCGCGCCGTACGGCCGCCACCGCCTCCGCGCTGATGATCGGCCTCACCCTGATCACCGGCATGACGATGATGGCGGGCAGCCTGCAGAAGTCGATCGACAAGATGGCCAGCTCCGCGCTCAAGGCGGACTACGTCGTCTCCATGGCGAACGGCAACTCCCTCTCGCCGGACGTCGAGAAGAAGCTCGCCGGGGTCGACGGGGTCACGGACATCAGCTCCCTGCGCGACGCGCCCTCACGCATCGACCGGCAGACCGAGTTCCTGACCGGCGTCAACGGCGCGGCCATCACCAAGCTCACCGACCTCACGATCAGCGACGGCTCCTTCAAGGTCGGCGGCGAGCGGATCGTCGTCGACCAGGACACCGCCACGTCGCACGGCTGGAAGGCCGGTTCGGACTTCACGGTCTCGTACGAGGACGGGAAGAAGGGGAAGCTCTCCGTCGCGGGTGTCTACGAGGGCAACGAGATGATCCACGGCATCATCGTGGACAGCGCGACGCTGTCGCCCCACCAGACCGACGCCGTCTCCGACATGCAGGTCATGCTGAAGACGTCGAACGGCACATCGGACGCGGCCAAGGACAGGCTGGAGAAGGCCCTCGGCGACAACCCGGCCATCAAGGTCCAGGACAAGCAGGACATCTCCAACGGCATCGCGCAGATGTTCACGCTGATGCTGAACATGCTCTACGGCCTGCTCGCGATGGCGGTCGTCGTCGCCGTCCTCGGCGTCATCAACACCCTCGCCATGTCGGTCTTCGAGCGCTCGCAGGAGATCGGGATGCTGCGCGCGATCGGCCTCGACCGCAAGGGCATCAAGCGCATGGTCCGCCTGGAGTCGCTGGTCATCTCGCTCTTCGGCGGTGTCCTCGGCATCGGCCTGGGTGTCTTCTTCGGCTGGGCGGCCGGTGAGCTGCTGGGCAGCAAGATGGCGACGTACGAACTGGTCCTGCCCTGGGCCCGGATGGGGATCTTCCTCCTCCTGGCGGCGACGGTCGGGGTCCTGGCAGCCCTGTGGCCGGCCCGGCGGGCGGCCCGCCTGAACATGCTGACGGCGATCAAATCGGAGTAGCGCTTCTGAGCGGTACACGAGTCGGGGCCCCGTTCCGGACGGAACGGGGTCCCTTGCTCGTACGGGCGACTCTCCCGCGTACGGTCACGACCCCCAGGTACGCGCCCGCAACGGCATCCCGGAGGCACCGGACGCCTCCGGTGCCCTGACCGCCAGTACCTGGTTGACGCCGATGCGGTTGCGCTCGAAGGCGACCGCGCTGGCCGCCATGTACAGCCGCCAGACGCGGGCCCGCGCGGGGCTGGTGAGCTTGACGGCCCGCGCCCACTGGGCCTCCAGGTTGGTGACCCAGCGGCGCAGCGTGAGCGCGTAGTGCTCGCGGATGGACTCGACGTCGCGCACCTCGAACCCGGCACGCTCCAGCTGCGTCACCGTCGTGCCGATGGGCGCGAGTTCGCCGTCCGGGAAGACGTAGGCGTCGATGAACTCGTCCACGGAGTACGCCGACTCGTCGCGCTGCGGCCGCCGCGCGATCTGATGGTTGAGCAACCGCCCGCCCGGCTTGAGGAGTTTGTACAGCACCTCGGCGTACTCCAAGTAGCGCTCGGCGCCGACGTGTTCCGCCATTCCGATGGAGGAGATGGCGTCGTAGGGCCCGTCGGCGACGTCCCGGTAGTCCTGCACGCGGATCTCGACCCTGTCGGTCAGCCCCTCGTCGGCGACCCGCTTGCGGGCGTACGCGGCCTGCTCCTGCGACAGGGTGACCCCGACGACGCTCACGCCGTGCTCACGGGCGGCGTGGATGGCCATCGAACCCCAGCCGCAGCCGACGTCGAGCAGCCGCCGACCGGGCTTCAGGTCGAGCTTGCGGGCGATGAGTTCGAGCTTGTCGCGCTGGGCCTCCTCGAGAGTCCCGCCGTCCTCCCAGTAGGCGCACGAGTAGACCATGGACGACCCGAGGACGATCTCGTAGAAGTCGTTCCCCACGTCGTAGTGGTGGCTGATGGCCCGCTTGTCGCTGCGCTTGGTGTGCAGGTGGCGGCGTCTGCGCACCTCCTCGCGAGGCGGGGAGGGCGGCAGCGGGGGCCCGGCCATCTTCACCAGCCCCCGTACGGCGGCGCGCACCTCGGGGTCGCGCAGCGCCTCTCCGACTCCCCTGGCGTCCTCGCCCCGGTCCCACACCAGCCCGGACATCAGGTCCAGGGCGGTGTACAGGTCGCCCTCCACCCCTAGGTCTCCGGCGACCCAGGCCCGGGCGAGCCCCAACTCGCCGGGCTTCCACAGCAGCCGGCGCAGGGCCCTTCGGTTGCGTACCACGAGGGCGGGGGCGCCAGGGGGGCCTGCTTCCGAGCCGTCCCAGGCGCGGATACGCAGCGGGAGCGGGACCCCCAGCAACTGTTCGACAAGGCTCTTCAGCCGCGGCGCGGCGTCCTGCATGGCGTACACCTCCGAGACAACACTCCCGAACGCTCCAACACCACGTAAACACCAACCGGCCTGCCGCGCAGTCCCCCTTCCGCGTTACAGCTGAGCAAAATAGCTGTAGCGGCCACGCGTTTTTCGCCCGACCGCCACCCATCCGCACACGCCGAAGGGGCCGCCCGCACCACGGATGGCGGGCGGCCCCTTCGGGGCGTTCAGGGACCGGAGGTCAGGAGGCCTTGGCCTTCTCCTCGGTCTTGGCGGCGGGCGCAGCCGCGGCGGCCACAGGCGCCGGCGCCGGCTTGGCGGCCTCGTAGAACTCCTCGCGCGGAGTCTCCATGGCACCGAGCGAGACGACCTCGCGCTTGAGGAACATCGCGAGCGTCCAGTCCGCGAAGACGCGGATCTTGCGGTTCCAGGTCGGCATGGCCAGACCGTGGTAGCCGCGGTGCATGTACCAGGCGAGACGACCCTTGAGCTTGATCTTCATCTTGCCCATGACGATCATCGCGACGCCCTTGTGGAGGCCGAGACCGGCCACCGCACCCTTGTTGGAGTGCGAGTACTCCTTCTGCGGAAAGCCCCGCATGCCGGAGACCACGTTGTCGCCGAGGACCTTCGCCTGCCGCAGCGCGTGCTGCGCGTTCGGCGGGCACCAGGCGTTCTCGACACCGGCCTTGCGGGCGGCGACGTCCGGCACCTGGGCGTTGTCGCCGGCGGCCCAGATGTAGTCCGTGCCCTGCACCTGGAGGGTGGTCTGGGTGTCCACGTGGCCACGCGGGCCGAGCGGCAGACCGAAGCGGGAGAGAACGGGGTTCGGCTTGACGCCGGCCGTCCACACGATGGTGTTGGAGTCGACCTCGAGGCCGTTCTTCAGGACCACGTGGCCGTCGACGCAGGAGTCCATGGACGTCGAGAGGTAGATCTCGACCCCGCGGCTCTCCAGGTGCTCCTTGCCGTACTGGCCGAGCTTCGGACCGACCTCGGGAAGGATCTTGTCCGCGGCGTCGACGAGGATGAAGCGCATGTCCTCGCGGGACACGTTGGTGTAGTACTTCGACGCGTCGCGGGCCATGTCCTCGACCTCGCCGATGGTCTCCGCACCCGCGAAGCCACCGCCGACGAAGACGAAGGTGAGCGCCTTGCGCCGGACGTCCTCGTCGGTCGTGGAGTCGGCCTTGTCGAGCTGCTCAAGTACGTGATTGCGCAGGCCGATGGACTCCTCGATGCCCTTCATGCCGATGCCCTGCTCGGCGAGGCCGGGGATCGGGAAGGTACGGGAGACCGCGCCCATCGCGATGACGAGGTAGTCGAAAGGCAGCTCGTACGCCTCACCCACGAGGGGGGCGACCGTGGCGACCTTGCGGTCCTGATCGATGGTGGTGACCCGGCCGGTGAGGACCTCCGCCTTGGGAAGCACGCGTCGCAGCGGGACGACGACATGCCGCGGGGAGATGCTGCCGGCGGCGGCTTCGGGGAGGAAGGGCTGGTAGGTCATGTACGACCGGGGGTCGACGACCGTGACGGTCGCCTCTCCGTAGCGCATCTTCTTGAGAATGCGCCGAGCTGCGTACAGGCCTACGTACCCACCGCCTACTACGAGGATCCTGGGACGCTCCGTGGTGCTCATGCCATCGAGTATCCACCCGGTCATGGGGGGTCGCTCGTGCGCCCCTTCACAAGCTTGGGCAGGCCCTCTGCTACACTGCGCGACCCACGTGACCCAGGTCATGGCGAGAGCAGGGAACCACCGTGTAGTGCGGACCGTTGTCAACACCGCGTGAGCTGCCGCTCCGGCCCTTCGAACCGACCGGACCACGTCCCCGTTTCACCCGCCGGCCACACCCTCGAAATGCTCCGGTGAGCACGCGCTCAGGCCGCCTGAGCCCTCCATGGTGACCCCAGGGGCCCAATCCTCGCCCAGCAAAGCCTTTTTCCTTGTGAAGAACTTCACGAAGTTTCTCGGCGGCCCGTCACCGAGGGGCATTTCGGCGCCCCTCAGGCGCGCTCATACGTTATCCGACCTGCTCAGTCGAGGCTACCGACAGGTAGCAAAAGGAGACCCAGGCCACGGCCGAACCATGGCCCACGCCACAGTCCGGGCCCACTCCACACTCCAGCAGACCTAGGCGATGGACCAGGCGATCCCGTCGAGGATGTCGTGCTCGCTGACGACGACCTCATGGGCGTCGATCCGTTCCATGATCGCGAGGAGGACGAGGGCACCCGCGCCGATCACGTCGACGCGCCCCGGGTGCATCACCGGGTGCGCGGCGCGCTGTTCATGAGTGGCCCTCAGAAGGGCGTCGGTGATGCCCTTGACCCGCTCGTACGCGATCCGGGAGTGGTGGATCTTCGTGGAGTCGTAGGCGTCGAGCCCCAGCGCGATCGCCGCGACCGTGGTGACGGAGCCGGCGAGGCCCACCAGCGTGTGCGCCTCGCGCAGCGGGACCGTCTCCTCGGCGAGGTCGAGCGCGGCCTCGATGTCGGCGCGCATCGCCGCGATCTGCTCCTCCGTGGGCGGGTCGGTGACGACCCCGTCCCGTACGAGATGCCGCTCGGTCATCCGTACGCAGCCGACGTCGACGGAGCGCGCCGCGCGCACGTGGTCGTCGCCGACGACGAACTCGGTCGAACCGCCGCCGATGTCCACGACGAGGAAGGGCTTGGCCAGGTCGCCCGCCCGTCGCCCACCACCACCCTCATTCGAAGGGCGCTCCGCGCCCCCCTGGTTTTGGCCCGTCAGCTCCTTGGTCGCGCCGGTGAAGGAGAACTCCGCCTCCTGGTCCCCGGAGATGACCTCCGGCTCGACCCCGAGGATGTCCAGCACCCCGCGTACGAACTCGTCCCGGTTCTCGGCGTCCCGGGAGGCCGAGGTCGCCACGAAGCGCAGCCGCTCGGCGCCGTGCTCCTTGATGATCGCCGCGTACTCCCGGCACGCGGCGAACGTCCGCTCCAGCGCCTCCGGCGCGAGCCGCCCGGTCCGGTCGACGCCCTGGCCGAGCCGCACGATCGTCATCCTGCGGTCCAGCTCGACGAGTTCACCCGTCCGCGGGTCGGCGTCGGCGACGAGCAGCCTGATGGAGTTGGTGCCGCAGTCGATGGCAGCGACCCTGGTCATGGTGTCTGGTCTCCTGTCGTGATGGTTCTCGCCCCCCGCCGCCCCTACCCATTCCGGCGCCCGGGGCCCCAGGCGCCCTGCAGGCCGGTGGGGGCTTGTCGCGCGGCTCCGCGCGCCCCTGAACGAGGCGCGCGCGACTGCGCGGTCCAGGGCGGAGGGTCAGGCCCCGTCCACGGGGACCACGCACGCCCCCTTGCGCCACCACTCCGGCAGCATCGCGAGGGCCTCGTCCCCCAGGGGGTTCACCCCGGGCCCCGCGGCCAGGGAGTGGGCCACCAGCACATGGAGGCACTTCACCCGGTCCGGCATGCCGCCCGCGCTCGGGAAGCCCTCCAGGACCTCGATGGAGTCGCGGCGCGCGATGTAGTCCTCGTGGGCGGCGCGGTACGCGGCGGCCAGCTCGGGATCGGTCGCCAGCCGGTCCGTCATCTCCTTCATGACACCGTTGGCCTCGAGCGTGCCGATCGCGGAGGCGGCCCGCGGACACGTCAGGTAGTACGTCGTCGGGAACGGCGTCCCGTCGGGAAGACGCGGCGCCGTCTCGACGACGTCCGGCTGCCCGCACGGGCACCGGTGCGCGATCGCGCGCAACCCGCGGGGCGGCCGGCCCAGCTGCTGCTTGAAGGCCTCGACGTCCGCGTCGGTCGGCTCGGTGCGCGGGGTGGGCGGCGGTGGCGTTTCCATGCCGTGAGTCACTTGTCTTTCTGGTCAGTTCACTGGTCGGCGGCGTCGGACTTGTCCACGCCGTCCCAGACATTGGCGTACCAGGGACGGGCGGCCGTCCCCTTGTCGGTGCGGGCCTGCTTCGACGCGTCCGGGTCGATCACGATGTAGCCGGTCTCGCCCGGCATCACATAGTGCAGCCGCTGCCGGATCTGCTGCTCGGCGTACGCGTCGTCCCGCCAGCGCGCCTTGAGGTCGCGCAGCTGCTCGACCCGCTCGCGGGCCTGCTCCCGCTGCCGCTCCACATCGGCGATCTCGGCCCGCTGGGACACGTACTGCCTTATCGGGTACGCGAGGGCCACGATGAGGGAGCACAGAACGAGAGCCAGGAGCGCTGCCCGGCCCGTCAGCCGCGAGCGGCGGGCCTGCCGCTTGGTCTGGGAACGGTAGACGCGGGCCGCCGTCTGCTCACCGAGCAGCCGTAGCCTGGTCGCGGTGGAGAACCGGTCCCGGTCCTTCACGGCCATGAGTCCCGCCTCCCCAGTGCAAGCCCGTCACGTGCGTACGTCCCCGCACACGGTACGGGACCGAGTACGGGGACGTACGTACGACTGGCTAAGGCTCGGCCCTGTGCGGGTCAGTCCCCGCTGTGCCGATCGTCCGCGGAGCGGACGTGCGGGAACACTCAGCCCTTGAAGCGCGGGAAGGCCGAGCGGCCGGCGTACACCGCGGCGTCGTCGAGGATCTCCTCGATGCGCAGCAGCTGGTTGTACTTGGCGACGCGGTCCGAGCGGGCCGGGGCGCCGGTCTTGATCTGGCCGCAGTTCACCGCGACGGCGAGGTCGGCGATGGTGACGTCCTCGGTCTCACCGGAGCGGTGCGACATCATGCACTTGAAGCCGTTGCGCTGGGCCAGCTCGACGGCGTCCAGGGTCTCGGTCAGCGAGCCGATCTGGTTGACCTTGACGAGCAGGGCGTTGGCGGAGCCCTCCTCGATGCCGCGGGCCAGGCGCTCCGGGTTGGTGACGAAGAGGTCGTCGCCGACGATCTGGACCTTGTCGCCCAGCTTGTCGGTGATGACCTTCCAGCCGGCCCAGTCGTCCTCGTACAGCGGGTCCTCGATGGAGACCAGCGGGTACGCGGAGACGAGCTCCTCGTAGTACTCGGTCATCTCGGCGGCCGAGCGGGACTTGCCCTCGAACTCGTACTTGCCGTCCTTGTAGAACTCGGACGCGGCGACGTCGAGCGCGAGCGCGATCTGCTCGCCGGGGACGTAACCGGCCTGCTTGATGGCCTCGACGATGAGGTCGAGGGCGGCGCGGTTGGACTCCAGGTTCGGGGCGAAGCCGCCCTCGTCGCCGAGGCCGGTGGACAGGCCCTTGGTCTTCAGCACCTTCTTGAGGGTGTGGTAGACCTCGGCGCCCCAGCGCAGGGCCTCGGAGAAGGACTCCGCGCCGATCGGGGCGATCATGAACTCCTGGATGTCCACGTTCGAGTCGGCGTGCGAGCCGCCGTTCAGGATGTTCATCATCGGAACGGGCAGCAGGTGCGCGTTCGGGCCGCCCAGGTAGCGGAAGAGCGGGAGGTCGCTGGCCTCGGAGGCGGCGTGCGCGACGGCGAGGGAGACGCCGAGGATGGCGTTGGCGCCGAGCGAGCCCTTGTTGTCGGTGGCGTCCAGGTCGAACATCGCCTGGTCGATCAGGCGCTGCTCGGTGGCGTCGTAACCGACGAGCTCCGGGCCGATCTGCTCAATGACGGCGAGGACGGCCTTCTCGACGCCCTTGCCCTGGTAGCGGTTGGGGTCACCGTCGCGGAGCTCGATGGCCTCGAAGGCGCCGGTGGAGGCGCCGGACGGGACGGCGGCACGACCCGTGCTGCCGTCGTCGAGGCCGACCTCGACCTCGACCGTGGGGTTGCCTCGGGAGTCCAGGATTTCCCGGGCTACGACGACGTCGATGGACGGCACGAGCATCTCCTTCTGGGATGTGACGCGGGTACGCGGGGCCGCAGGGCCCGTAGTGCACGGAGCCGCGGTCGGCTCCGCGAGATGAGCCTAACCGCCTCGGGGGGATCGGCCAGCCCGTCGACCACCCCTTGGGCAGAACCGAGAGTAAATTGTTTCCGAACGGAACAAAAACCTGTCCCGTACACGAAACCCGCCGCGCACGAGAGCCGCGCACGAGAGCCGCACAAAAAAGCCCCGCCCCGGCGCGTACGGGGGAACACGCACCGGGGCGGGGAGCCCGTGGGGACGGGGGGACCCTCACGAGGCCTCCAGTATGGGGGCCTCTTCCATGAGGGAGCTGTTACGCGGCCGAGCAATCCGCCGAATGCCCGGCCGAGCGATCAGACGCGCACTCACCCGAGGTGAAGCTGCTGACCCGGGTAGATGAAGTCCGCGTCGTCGATGATGCCCTTGTTCAGCTTGAACAGCTGCTGCCAGCCGCCCTTGACGTTCTTCTTCTCGGCGATCGAGCTGAGGGTGTCACCCTTGACGACCTTGTACTCGCCGTCACCCTTCTTGACCTTCTTGCCGGTCGGGGTGGTGACGGTCTTGGCGGCCGGGCGCTCGGCCGAACGCGAGGCGGGCTGCTCCGTCGTCCGGGTGGTGGTGCTCGGGGTCGTGCTCTGCGAACCGGTGGAGGTCCCACCGGTGTACGCGGCGCTCGACAGGCCCGTTCCGCAGGTCGGCCAGGCACCCTTGCCCTGCGCGGCGAGGACCTTCTCACCGATGGTGATCTGCTGGGACTTGGAGGCCTGGTCGGCGGTGGCGGCGTAGGCGGAACCGCCGTACGCGGCCCAGGTGGAGGCCGAGAACTGCAGGCCGCCGTAGTAGCCGTTGCCGGTGTTGATGGACCAGTTGCCGCCGGACTCGCACTGGGCGACGACGTCCCACTCGGAGGTGGTGGCGGCGGAGGCGTTGCCGGCCGCCATCAGCGGGGCGGCGATGGCGACACCGGTGACACCGGCGAGCGCGGCGACGCGGGTGGCCTTGGCCGGGCGGCGGTGCTTGCCCTTGCTGGAAAACAGCATGGAGAGATCCCCTCACCGACGCCTGCGAGGTGAGCTGTCGGGTTCGGGCGGGTGAGTGCCCGGTCGTACGCCACTGGCGCACGGCTTCACCCCAAGCCACACCCCGTCAACTACCGGGCGTGGCGCTTACCTTGGGTCCCCCGCTCCTGCCTACGGCGCTTGACGCGTCGACTGTTCCCGTACGGCCGCTGGCAGGATTCGGCGTTGCGACCGCCGGGGCCCGCTGTGGCGAGCGGTGACGACCGTAGGCATGCGAACGGTCGAATTCCAAAAACGATCAGGGCTTCTGAGACTCATGTCTCACTCGCGCCAAACCGGACATTCCGCAGCGAACCGTGACGCGAACTCCCGCTACTTTTCGCCCGATTCAGCATCAACTGCAAGCCTCTGACCGGGGAGGATGAGGTCGGGATCGGTGCCGACCGCGTGCTTGTTCTCGGTGTACAGCTCGGCCCATCCGCCCTTGAGGTCAAGGGAGTCGGCGATGGTCCAGAGACTGTCTCCAGCGCGCACGACGTAGGAACTGTCGCCGGCGTCACGGGAGGCGTCGGAGCCGCGCGAGGCGTGCCGCCCGGAAGTACCGTCCGTACGACCGTCGGTCGCGCCCTCTGTCGCGTCCTCGTCGGCATTGCCGCCACGGTGGCGCCCGGCACCGGACGTCGCGCTGTCGGACGCAGCCGAAGAGCTGTCGTTCTGACCGGACTTGTCCGACTCGTCGCTCTCGGCCTTGTCTGTATCCGAGCTGTGCGAACCCTGCGAGGTGTCGGACTTCGTGGCATTCCCGGTCTCACCCGAGGAGGCGTCGGACGAGGAGTCGGAGCGCGAATCGGATGAGTCGGATGAACCAGACTCATGAGACGACCTGGACGAGTCGGACGAATCAGAAGAACTCGACGAGTCGTTCGCCACGCCCGTGTCGACCTCGACCGAGCCCGAGTGCTTGCTGAGCCCGGAGAGCGGTCCACAGGTGGGCCAGGCGGCGAGGCCCTGGTCGTCGAGGAGCTTCTCGGCGACGGCTATCTGCTGCGAGCGGCTGGCCTGGTCGGCGCTCGGGGCGTACTTGAGGCCGCCGTACGACTCCCAGTTCTCCTGGGTCAACTGCAGCCCGCCGTAGTACCCGTTGCCGTCACTGGCGCTCCAGGCGCCACCGCTCTCACACTCCGCGACCCGGTCCCAGGTGGTGCCGTCGGCCGCACTCGCGCTGGTGGCGCCGAGCAACGGGATCGCGATGGCCGATCCGGTCACTCCTGCGGCGACGATGAGGGCCGGGGCCTGACGGGGGCGACGATGACGGCCGTTCCCGGAGAGCATGCGGAAGCCTTTCGCGTGACAGCAGGTGACGACAGTCGCTTCCGCGACTGCAGCGACGGATGAGCCGCGTTGACGATTGAACGTATCCGCACTCGAACGCTTGTCACAAGTCGATGCAGCGTAGATCACGTGAAGATCACAAAGTTGATGGACCGTCATCTTTTCCCTGCTGAGCGGCCATTCCCCCGCACGCCTTGCCCTTATGGACGGGACAAGTCAAGCGGAGGCGTGAACTCCACGGGAAGCGTACGCAATCCGCGCATAATGAGCCCGCCGCGCCAGCGCAAATCGGCCGAATCTCCCGCGAGTTGGAGATCAGGGAGACGGGTCAGCAGGGTGGCGAGCGCGGTCTGGCCCTCCAGACGGGCGAGCGGCGCGCCAAGGCAGTAATGGATGCCGTGGCCGTACCCGAGGTGTTGGTTGTCACGCCGCGAGAGGTCGAGCGTGTCCGGATGCTGGAACCGCTCGGGGTCACGGTCCGCTGCCGCCAGTACGACGAGGACGGGGTCGCCGGGCGCGATGTCCTGCCCCCCGATCCGGACCGCCTCGGTCGCGAACCGCCACGTGGCCAGTTCGACGGGGCCGTCGTACCGCAGCAGCTCCTCGACGCCGGTTTCGAGCAGTCCGGTCTCCTCGGCGGCGAGGGAGGCCTGCAGGCGCTGTCGCTGCTCGGGGTGGGTGAGGAGGGCGTAGGTGCCGTTCCCGATGAGATTGACGGTCGTCTCGAAGCCGGCGAACAGCAGGATGAAGGCCATGGCGGCGGCCTCGTTCTCGGTGAGGTGCTCGCCGTGGTCGGAGGCGCGGATGAGCCCGGAGATGAGGTCCTCGCCGGGGGCGGGCTCGTCCGGGAGCAGTTCCCGCTTGCGGTGGATGAGTTCGGCCAGATAGCCCCGCATCTTCTTGACGGACCGCGCCACACCGCCCCTCGGTCCTCCCCCGTGCCGGATCATCATCCCCGCCCAGTCCCGGAAGTCGTCCTGGTCCTCACGGGGGACGCCCAGCAGGTCGCAGATGGCGTAGATGGGGAGCGGGAAGGCGAAGTCGTGGATGAGATCGGCGGAGCCCTTGTCGGCGAACTGGTCGATCAGGTGGTCCGTGAGTTCCTGCACACGCGGCGCGAACTCGGCCACGCGCCGGGGCGTGAACGCCTTGCTGACCAGCCGCCGCAGCCGGGTGTGGTCCGGCGGATCGATGTTCAGCAGATGCGTCATCAACTCTGCCTTGCGCTCACCGGGGATACCGGTCTTCCCCTTCGCATGCGCGGGCTCGTCGTGATGGGCGGGGTTCTTGGACAGCCGCGCGTCCGCGAGCGCCTGCTTGGCATCCACATACCGGGTGACCAGCCAGGCCTCCACCCCACTGGGCAGCCGGGTCCTGTGCACGGGGGCGTGCTCCCTGAGCCAGGCGTACGCCGGGTAGGGGTTGGTGGCGAACTCCCAGGTGAAGAGTTCGGGGGCGGTGCTGGGGGGCTGGGGCTGGTCGGTCACTCCATGACGGTATCCGGAGGGGGCTCGGATGCCTTGTTCGACCAGTGGTGGGCCCAGGGGGAGAGGAGGAGACCGGCGAGGGCGCCCGCCGCCTGTCGGTTGCCCCTGTCCACCTCTCCTTGCGCCCGCACACCCAGGAGCAACGGTACTCAGCCACGCTCTCCCCGGCCCCGCACGCTTCACCCGGACTGTCCGTAAATCACCTGCTGTTTGACTCCGTGGCTCGACGACTCCCTACATTCGCGCCGTGGACCCCGAAATACTCAGATCCAGCTTCGCGGTCGTCGAGAGACGGGCCGAGTTCGCGGTCAAGTACTTCTACTCGCACCTGTTCCGGCACCACCCGGAGATCCGAGGGCTGTTTCCGCTGGACTTCCCTGGGGACATGGAGCGGCAGCGGGACAGGCTGTTCGCGGCGCTCACCCATGTGATGGAGCGGCTGGAGGATCCGGGGCTGCCGAGGTATTTACGGGAGCTGGGGAAGGACCACCGGAAGTATCGGGCGGAACCGGAGCACTACGCCGCCGTGGGGGCGAGTCTCATCGCCGCGTTCGCCGTCGTC
Source organism: Streptomyces albiflavescens (assembly GCF_014645835.1). Lineage (GTDB taxonomy): Bacteria > Actinomycetota > Actinomycetes > Streptomycetales > Streptomycetaceae > Streptomyces > Streptomyces albiflavescens. Next base: position 12,164 of record NZ_BMMM01000028.1, on the reverse strand, counting down.
GCGGGGTCGGCGTGGAACGCGGAGGTCGAGAAGGCCTGGGGCGAGGCGTACGGGGCGATCACGAATGTGATGCTGCAGGGCGCGTGGGAGGCACAGCAGCACGGCGAACCGCCTTGGTGGGACGCCGAGGTGACCGCCCGGACGCGGCACGGCGACGACCTCGTCGTCCTGACCGTGCGACCGCACCGCCGGCTGCGCTACTCCCCCGGCCAGTACGTCAGCGTCAACGTCCCCCACCTGCCGGGCATTTGGCGGCCCTACTCGCTGGCCAACGCACCTCGCGCCGACCACACCGTCGACCTGCACATCAGCCGGGTCGAGGACGGCCTCCTCTCCACCGCCCTCGTCCGGCAGACCCGAAAAGGCGACGTCCTGCGGCTGGGCGCGCCCGGCGGCGAGCTGACCCTGCGCACGCCCGTGGAACGGCCCCTCACCCTCATCGCGGCCGGCACGGGATGGGCGCCCGTGAAGGCTCTGCTGGAACAGCTCGACGACACATACGAGGCCCGGCTGTTCCTCGTCGCCCGCGACACCTCGTACCTGTACGACCGGGGCGCCGTCGAGCGCCTGCGGGCCCGGCTTCCCCGGCTCGCCGTCACCTTCATCACCCCCGCGCCCGGCCGGCCCAAGGCCCAGGCGACCGAACGGCTACTCACCGCGCTGGGCAACCGCGCCGGCTGGACCCGGCACGACGTCTATCTCGCCGGTCCGCCCAAGCTCGTCGAAGAGATCGGCGAGACCCTGCCCTCTTTCGGCACGCCGACGGAGCGGATCTTCCACGACGTCCTGGCACCGAGCGGCCAGGGGAACCCTCGGCCGGTGGGCGCTGCGGAGTGGCTCCTCGACCGTCCACAGCCGAGCTGGCACAACCCGTCGAGCCGCGCACCGCAGGTGTAACTCCGGCCCGCCCGCCCCGGCTCCCTCGATCGTCGGGCCTCCGGCTCTCGCCCGCCCCTTCCGCCCGGCCCCTCAGGCGCCCGGCCCTCAGTCCTCCGCGTCCGCCCCCGAAGACCCCTCCGCCGCCCGGATCGCGTCCCGGTACGCCCGTGCCGCCGCCCGCAGCGCCGCCTCCGGGTCCACGCCCTCGGCCTCGGCGCGCGCGGCTGTCCGGAGCAGCTCGTACCCGACGCCCTCACCCCGTGGCAGCTCGACGTCAAGTCCCGCCGTCCGCACCCGGGATGCCAGCTTCGCCGCCAGCGCCAGGCCCGGCTGGCCCAGCGGGATGCCCTCCGTCACGGACGTGCGCCGCTTCTCCACCGCCTTGGTGCGCAGCCAGTGCTCCTTGACCTCCTCGGGGGTGGTGGCCGTCTCGTCCCCGAAGACGTGCGGGTGGCGGTGGATGAGCTTGGCCACGATGCCGCCCGCCACGTCGTCGATGGAGAAGGGCGCGTCCTCGTCCTCCTCGGCGATACGGGCGTGGAAGACGACCTGGAGCAGGACGTCGCCGAGCTCCTCGCGCAGCTCGTCCCGGTCGCCCTCCTCGATCGCCTCGACCAGTTCGTACGCCTCCTCGATGCCGTACTTCGCCAGGCCCTTGTGGGTCTGCTGGGACGACCAGGGGCACTCGGCGCGGATGCGGTCCATGACCTGGACGAGGTCGAGGAGGCGGGCGCCCGGCAGGTCGTACGAGGCGGGGAGCAGCTCCAGGTCCGGCATCTGTATACGGCCGGAGCCGGCCAGGCGGGCCAGGCCGTCGGTGAGCCGCGGCTCGCCCTCGCCGGTGGCGACGACGACCAGGGTGCGGCCGCCCGCGCACGCGTCGACCAGCTCCTGGGCGGTCGGGGACGCCTCGTCGACGGTGATGCCCGCCTCGCGCAGATAAGGCAGCTGCGGGTGAGCGCCGTCCGCGCACAGAACCTGGTCGGCACCGCGGAGCGCCTGCCAGGCCGGCCAGGAGAGCAGCCCGGGCGCCACCCGGTGGCTGGTGGTGAGCAGCACGATACGGCCGGGGTCGGTGGAGGTGGCGGGGGCGTCGGGGCCGGTCGCGTCCGGGGCGCCGTCGAAGCTGGTTGCGTTCACCCCTCGAACGTAACCCACACCACCGACAGCCCCAGTAGTTATCCACAGGCTGGGCGGTCGACCGTCGGCGCACGAAGCGGACGGACGGGGAGCGTCGTACGACTGCCGGACGGGACCGCCGCACGGCTCCCGGACGGGGAGCGTCGTACCACTGCCGGACGGGATGGCCGTATCACTGCCTGGTCCGGGACCGCATCACTGCCTGGTCCGGGACCGCCGTCCGGCTCTCTCCGCGAGCCGCCCGGCCGAACCGTTTATCCACAGCCCCCGCGCCCGCGCAGGCCGTTACGTCGTCTGCTGGGTCCCCGCCGCGGTGACCTCCCGCAGCCACGGCGTCTTCGCGTCGACGCGGCTGCTCTTCCGGACGTCCCAGGCGCCGTAGCGCGGGTTCAGGGCGACGTGGAGATCCTTGGAGGCGACGGACATCGCCTTCCAGAAGGTGGCCTTGCCCTCGGTGGTGTTCATGTCGACGCCGAGCGTGGCGGCCAGCTTCTGCGCCTCGACCTCGGTGCGCAGGCTGTCGTCGAGGTGCGCGGGTGCCACTCCGTAGTTCTGCAGCCAGGCCGTCTCCAGCGCCTGCGCGCCGCCCGCCTGCTGTTCGAGGGAGGCCCGCATCTGTTGGGTGTCCTTGCGGGTCACGCCGACGCCCGCGTTCTTCGCGGCCCGGTCCAGGACCCGGTCCAGGACCATGCCGTGCAGGGTGTCGCGGGCGAGCGTGCCGGTCCTGGCCACGGTCTGCTCGTACTGGGCCTCGTCCTTGGTGGCGGCCTTCTGCGCCGCGCGCACCTCGTTCACCCGACTCTCCAGTTGCGCGACCGTGATCCGCTGACCGCCCACGACGGCCGCGGCGCCTGGATGCGCGTCGCTGCCGCACGCGGTGAGGAGAGGGGCCGCGGCGACGAGCGCGGCGGAGAGGACGAGCGCGGTGCGACGGCGGCGGTGCAAGGAAGCCTCCCGAGGAGATTGTGCGACGGTGCACAAAGTCTTGCGGTGATCGATGGTAGGCAGTGGCCCAGCTCTCGGCCACCCTTTCGACCAACGATTCGCGCAGCCTTCAGGCACCGTCGCACCATCACATCGCCGTCATCCGCGTCACACCGGCATCAGCCCGTGATCGCCACCGGCGCGTCCCACGCGTCCCGGTCCACGGTGATCGTGTAACCGCCGCGCGACTCCTTGCTGTTCACCAGGTACTGGCGGGCGCGGCTGTGGTTCGTGAACTGGGTGGCGCCGAACGGCCAGTCCGCGGTCGTGGTGTTCTGCTTGTCCCACAGCGCGTACCAGAGGTTGCCCGGCAGGTCGGTCTTGTCGGTCGCGTTCGCGACGGCCTTGGCGCTGGAGCTGGTGACGCCGTAGTAGCCGGTGCGGTACGTCTTCGCGTGCAGCGCCTTGTCGAAGGCGCGGACATAGGTCAGCACGCCGTTGTTGCAGGCCGTGTTCGTCGTGTCGTACGCCTCCATGTCCAGGTAGATCGGGCTGCCGGCCTTCATGCCGAGCGCGGCGGCCTTGGCGACCGCGTCCGCGCCGTCCGTGGCACCGAGCGAGGCTGCGGTGGTGGCGGTGAGCTTCTCGGGGCTGGACCCGGTCTGGCAGGACGGCTGGGCACCGACGTACAGGGGGATGAGCTTCCAGCCGGCCGCGGTGACCGACTTCACCCAGGACGCGGTCAGGTTGGGCTGGCTGCAGCCGCGGTTCTTGCCGCCGACGTAGACGGCCGCGGCGCCGTAGAAGCCGGTGTTCCAGGCCTTCATAGCGGACAGCGAGGGCGCGGCACAGGTGTCGAAGGCGTGCCCGGTGAAGGTCCGCTGCGCGGGCCACGTGGTGGCGGCCATCGAGGTCTGCGCGGCGATCCCGGCTCCGGCGACCACGGCGGCACCGGCCGCGGCCCATGGCTTGATCACCACAAGCTTCGGCCAAGGTGGCGCAAAACCTGCGGTCCGGACCCGCGGTCCGGTGCTGCGGTCCGGCGCCGTGGTCAGCCTCGCACCTGTCCCAGCCACTGCAACGTCCGCCGGATCTCCGCCACCATCGGGTGTCCGGGGCCGCGCAGCCGCTCCACGTCGTGCAGCAGCCTGGCCAGCGTGTCGTGCGCGGCGCCCCGGTCGCCGAGGGCGAGCAGCAAGTGACCTATGCGGCGCCGGACTTCGAGGGAGATCTCGGGATCCCCTGCGACGTACTGGTTCTCGTAGTACGGCAGCAGCGCACGGTACTCCGCGAGCGCCGCGGCGGGTTCGCCGAGCTGCTCCAGGCACTGGGCCGCCTCGTAGCGGAAGCGCAGAGACTGTGGGTCGGCCTGGCCGGCCTCGGCGGCGCGTTCGTCGGCGAGACGGCGCAGTTCGGGCAGCGCGCGCCGGTACTGGCCGTCGTCCATGAGCGTGGCGGCGTACTGCTTGCGCAGGGTGCGTACGACGGGCGAGTGCTCGCCGTGTTCGGCCGCGGCCGCCGGAAGGATCGAACCCAGGATGTCGACGGCCTGCGTGATACGCCCCTCGCCGAGCAGCCGCTTGACCTCGTCGACGGCGCCCGCGACATCGGCCTTCTCCACGGCGGGCGCCGCCTGCGGCTGGGGCGCGGGCGTGCGCGCCCGGTCCGGCCACGGGGCGTGCGGGCGCAGGAAGGGGCGCGTGGGGTCGAGCGGGGCACCGGTGGGCATACCGCGCGCGGGCAGCAGCGGAAGCAGTTGCTCGTACGTCTCCTGCGCGGAGCCCGGCCGGTGCTGCGGGTCCTTGGAGAGCAGGCGCAGCACCAGACCCTCCAGCGCGGGCGGCACCTCGGGGCGCAGCCGACGCACCGGGAGCGGCGGCTCGTAGAGGTGGCGGTGCAGCACACCGAGCGCGGTCGAGCCGGAGAACGGCACGTCTCCGCTGAGGAGTTCATGCAGCAGTACGCCGAGTGCGTACAGGTCGGTGTACGGGCCGACCGCGCCGCCCATCGCCTGCTCGGGGGCCATGTAGGCGGGCGACCCGATGGGCGAGCCGGTGTGGGTGAGCCGGGTCGTGTCGGTGTCCATGACGGAGGCGACACCGAGGTCGAGGACGGTGACCGTGCCGTCCTGCTTGACCATCACGTTCCGCGGTTTCAGATCGCGGTGCACGATCGGCACGGCGTGCACGGCGCTGAGCACCGCGCACAGTTGCGCGGCGACCGCGACCGCCCACGGCCAGGGGTACGGGTCGTGTTCGGCGAGGTGGTCGGAGAGGTCGGCCCCGTCCACGTACTGCATGACGAGGAACAGCTCCTCGCCCTCGCTACCCGCGTCGTGAACCGTGACCAGGCCGGGGTGGTCGACCTGTGCGGTGACGCGGCACTCGCGCACGAAGCGGCGGCGCAGCTCGTCGGCCTCCTGGCCCGCGACCTTGTCGGGGCGCAGCAGCTTGACGGCGACACGCCGGTCGAGGCGCTGGTCGTAGGCCGTCCAGACCTGGCCCATGCCGCCCTGCCCGATCAGCGTGGACAGTTCATACCGGTTCGCGATCATGCGCCCCGTTGCCACGCTCACCTGCCGTCCCTGCCGCCGTCGTAGTGGCCGTCGCGCTTGCGGAGATAGTCACTGAGCTCGTCGAGTTCGGCACGCACCTGGTCGATCCGCGCGGGCGCGGGGCGCTGCGGGGGCGGCGGCACGGGGGTGTGCGGCGCGGGGGTGTGCGGCGCGGGAGCGGGGGGTGTCACCGGCGTCTGCGGGTGCGTCGCCGCGTACGGCGACGGGGGCTGCGGGTAGACGTAGTTCGCGGCCGGGGCCTGGGGCGGCAGATAGACCATGGGGTAGAGCCGGTGGTAGTGGCGTATGTCGGCGTACAGGTAGTGACCGACGCAGGCCGCGGCGTTCAGCAGCAGGATGATCATGCCCACGTTGCCGTTCGGGCTGCTGAAGTCGTCGGTGTGGTCGGTGCTGAGGTAGGCGAAGCTGATGCCGAGGACCACGAGCGATCCTCCGAAGATCCACCAGTCCGCACGCCGGTGGGTCACGATCGCCGCCCTGAGCGGCGCCACCCACGCCAGGAATCCGATGCTGAGGATCGGCACTGCCACGAAGATCACGCGCAGCACGACCAACGCTCCGGTCGAGGGTCGCTTCGGCGGAGGCGGCGCGTAGCCGTGGCCTTGCATGGCTGCTCCTGGAGGCCTGATGAGGACGGACGTACGAGTTAGTCCGAGCGTATAGGCCGACAAGGACAACCGGTCCCGGGTTGTACCGAACCGTTGTCGTGCTGATCACTTCACGCGCCTCGGCGGGTTTTCGGGGGCTTCCCCGGAAGCCCCCGTTCCGTCAGAGCGGCGCGACCGTCCCGTCCGTCAGACCGTCGTACATGCCACGCACCAACTGCTCGCCGAGCCGGCCCGCACGCCGGAGCGCGTCCTCGAACTCGGCCAGCGCGCGAAAGCGTTCGCCGTACTCGCGCTGCTCATCCAGCGGCAGCCGGGGCAGCTGGAGGCGACGCACGTCGAGCCGGGTGGCGGTGGACGCGTAGCTGCTGGCCTGGCGGTTGTTGGCGGTGCCGCGCAGGAAGCCGGCCAGGAACCAGGGGTCGAGGGCGGCCGGGTCGGGGCGCAGCAGCGTGAGGTTGCGCCCCAGGGCGGCGCCCGCCGTGTTCTCGTCGACCACGCGCGCGATGGAGCCGCCGCCGAGCACGGGAACGACGACATCGCCCGTCTCGACCAGCACGGCTTCGTCCTCCCCTTCGGGAAGCGTCCCGGACGGCGCGGTTCCGGCGAGCACATCGTGGTCGGTGAGCACGGGCACGCGCGCGGGGGCCCCGTTTCCGCCCGTACGCAGCAGGAGCGCGCCCCCGCGCGCGAGTTCGCCGACGGTGATGAGCGGCCAGCGCACGGGCTGTGCGGGCTGCGTCTCGGGGGGCGTGAGGTCGGCGGTCAGGCGCAGGGTCTCGCCGAGCCGCTCGCGTACGTCCGCGAGCTGCTCGGTGCCGCCCCCCGCGGCGGCCGGCGGCAGATGGCGCGCGGGGGCCAGGTCGACGTCGTCGTCGAGGAGTTCGATGACGGGCACCGCGCGGCTGAACCCCGGCTCCTCCCGCGCGCTGCCGGTGCGCTCGAAGGGCCGCCAGGCGTCGAGAACCGCGGTGCGGACGGCCTGCCAGTCCAGGCCACCGCGGCCTCCCCCAAGCTCTCGGCTGCGCTCGAGCAGGGAGGTACCCCCACCGGCCAGCGCTCCGGTGTCGACGAGCAGCAACTCGGGCTGCGCAGGCGCCTTTTCGGGGCGGCGCAGCACCCAGATGTGCAGCGGAATGTTGTACGGAGGTGCCGCGCCGATCGGCAGAGCGATCACGGCACGCAGCGCGCCGCGGCGCAGCAGGTCGGCGCGGATACGGCGGCCCGAGCGGCGGGAGGCGGCGGCCGGGGGCATCAGCACGACGGCGCTGCCACCGTCCTTGAGGTGGGCCAACGCATGCTGCACCCACGCCAGTTCGGATTCGGTGCGGGCCGGGAAGCCGTACTCCCAGCGGGCGTCGTAGGCGAGTTCGTCGTGGCCCCAGTTGCGCTCGTTGAACGGCGGGTGACACAGGACGACGTCGGCCTGGAGCGTGGGATGCGCGTCGGCGCGCAGGGTGTCCCCGGCGGCGGTGCGGACGGCGGCCTTTCCCTGGAGGGCGAGCCGCAGCGCGGAGAGGGCCGCCAGCTCGGGGGCGCTGTCCTGGCCGTACAGCTCCTGGTCCGGCTTGGGCGCCACGGCCCGCAGGAGCGCACCGGTGCCGCACGCCGGATCGAGCGACGTCCGCGCCGGCCCCGCGAGCTCGGCCATCAACGCGGCGAGGTCACCCGGGGTGAGTGTGTACTGCCGCGGGTTGTTGTCGAGGTGCCGCCCCAGCAGGAACTCATATGTCTGCCGCGCGCCCGATTCGGCGGCGAGCTCGGCGGCGCCGCGCAGGAGCGGGGCGGAGGGGAGGAGCTCAGGGCCGGTCGGGGTGTTCACAGCGCGCTCGCGGGGCGCTCCGAAGCGGGGGGTGATCACCTGGTCGAGCGCGGCGGGCAACAGGGCGGCCAGGCGCTCGTCGGAGCCCGCGCTCAGCTCCAGCCAGTCGGTGGGGCGGTCATGGATGAGCAGGAGGGCGCAGCCGGCGTGCACGAGGGCGGTGACGGGACCCTCGGGGTGTCCGGCGAGCTGCTGCCAGACGCGTTCGCGCAGCGGGACCTCGGCGAGTTTTCCCTGGTCGCGCAGCCAGGCCTCGACTTCGGCGAGCGCGAAGGAGGGGCTGGTCTCGGTGCCGCCGACCGGCTTGGGGAAGTCGGCGTGGCGGCGACGCCAGTTGCTGACGGCGGCGCGGCCGACCCCGGCGAGTCGAGCGATCCCCGCAGCGGTCACCTCTGTCGCGTTGTCCTGCACCGCCCGGCTCCCCTCGTCCTGGCCTGTGACGCCTGGTGGCGCCCTCCTGGTCTGTGACGTCGAGCATACCGACGTACGCAAGATCTACCGCTTCACAGGCGTGTACACAACCTTCCCCGTGAATCGTGTTGACTCGGTTCACACACTCTGTTCTTATTGACCCATCGAACGGGCAAGACGCCGGAACGACCCGGCCGTTGAGCCTGTTCGCGGAATCTGTCCACAGCCAGGGGAGGGCACAGACATGGGCATCAAGGTCAAGGTGGGGCTGGGGGCCGTGGTCGGCATCGTCGTCATCGGTGTCGTATCGGCGAACGCAGGCAACAACGGCGACAGCGGTTCCGGCGACAAGGGCAAGGACACCTCCGCCTCCGCCGATCGCGAGTCCGGCAAGAAGGCCGACGCGAAGGTCGACGCCAAGACGGGCGACAAGGCGGACAAGGCCGAGAAGAAGGTCGCCTTCAAGGGGGACGGCGACTTCCAGGTCGGCACGGACATCAAGCCCGGCACCTACCGGACCACGGGCAACGCCGACGACATGTGCTACTGGGAGCGCGCCAAGGACGCCTCGGGCGAGCTCGACTCTCTCATCGCCAACGACAATGTCAGCGGCACCAGTTACGTGACCATCAAGGCCGGCGACAAGCTCTTCAAGTCCACCGGCTGCAAGGACTGGGAGGCCGTCGACACGAAGGCGTCCGGTTCACCGGCCTCGCAGATGAAGGGCGACGGCGGTATGTACAGAGTCGGCGCGGACATCGCTCCCGGCACCTACAAGTCCACCGGCAACACCGACGACTCCTGCTACTGGGAGCGCGCCAAGGACGCCACGCACTCCATGAACTCGATCGTGGCCAACAACAACGTGACCGGCACGGCCGTCGTCACCATCAGCGCCAGTGACGGCTACTTCAAGACCTCGGGCTGCGGGGACTGGAAGAAGACCGGCTGAGGCCGGCGCCGCCCGAACCCGCCGCCTTCATCCACCCGCCGCACCCCCACCTCTCCCCCGCTTCTCCCCCACTGCTCCCCCCCATTTCTCCCCCTCCGCTCCCCTCACGCGTCTTCACCACCTCACATCACTTCAAGGAACTCTCATGCGTCGCACCGCACTTGCCGCCCTCTGCCTCGCCGTCGCGGCCACCACGGGCCTCACCGGCTGTCTGCCCGGCGAGAACAAGGCGGACAGCAAGCCGAAGGGCCCGTTCGCCGGGCTGACCGGGGGCGAAATCGCCGACCGCACCGTGAAGGCCACCACGGGCGCCACCTCGCTCCGCATGAAGGGCGACGTCCCCGACGACGAGGACGGCGGCACCATCCGGGTCGACATGGCTCTCAACAAGAAGGGCGAGTGCGCCGGCACGATGAGCATGGCCGGCCAGGGCAAGGCCGATCTCATCAAGACCGGCGACACCGTCTACATGAAGTACGACGAGGCGTTCCTGCGCGCCCAGAGCAAGGGCGAGTCCAAGGCCGACACCGACGCGGCCGTGGCCATGCTGGCCGGCAAGTGGACCAAGATGTCCGCGACCGGCTCCGACGCCAAGGACATCGCGAGCTTCTGCGACCTCGACACGGTGCTCGGCGGTGCGGAGGACGTGAACTCCGATGCCACCCGCGGCAAGACCACCACCGTCGGCGGCACCCCGGCGATCATCCTTCACGAGAAGGACGGCAAGGACCGCTACACCCTCTACGTCGCCACCGAGGGCAAGCCCTATCTGCTGCGGGTCGACAGCAGCTCCGCCAAGGACCCCGGCACACTCACCTTCAGCGAGTACGAAAAGCCGGTCCCGGCCAAGACCCCCGCGGGCAAGATCCTCGACCTGGACAAGCTGGGGGCCTGAGAGCCCACCTGCCACAAGCCATACGTCTCACAGGCCACGCGCCTCACAGGCCACGCGCCTCAGGGGCCATACGTTCCACGCCATACGTCGAGCTCATAGGGTGTGCCGCACCCACACATTGGGCTCGACGTATACGGCGTATCCGCGCCTCGCTTCGCAGTGCACCGGCACCAGCGCGCCGGGCACCTCGACGAGGCCCTCCGTGTCGAAGGGCAGCCCCGTCCATGCGCGCCACTCCTCCAGCGAGGCCGCGACCGTCATGGACGCCGGCGCCACCGCCTCGATGACGCCGCCCGCCCGGATGTGGACGCGCAGCCACGGGTCGTGCGGCAGCCCGTCGGCCCGCTCCCGGAACGCGTACTCCTCCATCGGGGTGCGTGGTTCCAGGTGCTTGGCGCTGGGGCGGACGGGGGCGACGACCTCGGCGAAGCCGTGAGCTCGGGCGTTGTCCCGCATCGCGGAGAGCATCCGGGCCGACAGCCCGCCGCCCTGGGCGTGCGGGGCGACGACGATCGAGATGGCACTCACCGTGTCGGGCGGTGTGCCGCGGCGCCGGTCGGCGAACGCCCAGGCCAGTACCTGGTCCCAGCCCCGCGCGGGCAGTTCGCCCCGGTCCTCGTCCGCGAGGGCGAACGGCACGCTGTAGGCGTGGGCGACCACGCGGCCGTGCTCGTCCTCGGCGAACAGCACGTACTCCGGAAGTTCGGTGGCGATCCGGCCGTAGTGTGTGTCACCCACCGGGTCCTGGAGCAGGAACTCCGGCCAGCTGTTGGTCATCCGGACCACGTGCCCGAGCATCTCGGGACGTTCGGCGAGACTTGACACCTTCAGCTGCATGTCACTCACAGTAGGCGTGGACCCGGCCCGGGTGAAACGGTTTTGCCGTGTCAGCCTCAATGCGGCAGCGACGTGGGTCCGCGCTGGTTCGGTGGCTTGCCGATATCGGCGTCAGGGCGAGCGGACACGGCATGGGGGAACAATGGCGGCCAGTCGGCGCCTAGGGGGTTTCTGATGGATCTCCGCGGCGTCGCGCCGCCCGGCACGCCGCGAGCACGCACCGAACGCCGCTCCTTCTTCCACGGAGATCCATCAGAAACCCCCTAGTTCGCGTGGAACCGCTTGGGCGCCTGTGTCGGGTTGCCACCCGAGGGAAGTTTCTGGCCGGGGCAGCCCGAGAGCACCTTCTTCATGGCGGCCTTCTCCGCGGCGGTGACCCACAGCCCGTACTTCTTCTTCACGGCCACCTGCGCGGCGACATAGGTGCAGCGGTACGCCTTGTTGGGCGGGAGCCAGGTGGCTGTGTCGCCGTCGCCCTTGCTGCGGTTGGCGCTGGCGCCGACGGCACGGAGGTTGAGCGGGTCGTTGGCCAGCGCTATTCGCTTGCTCGCGTCCCAGTACTTGGCGCCCTTCTGCCAGGCGTCCGAGAGCGCGACGAGGTGGTCTATGTCCACCAGGCTGCGGCCGCGGGCGAAGGCCACGTCCTGACCCCCGTACGGATCCGGGGAGAGGATCCCGGAGCTCACCTTGCACGTTCCGTCGCTGAACTTCACGTCCTTCAGATCCCGTTTGAGGATGTCGTCGCGGGTGTCGCACCGGTTCGAGTCCGTGTCGGCCCAGGCCGTGCCGAACCGCTCCCGGCTGTATCCCGTCTTCGGCGCGCGCCCCTTGACGGTCAGCGAGTCCACGGCGGCGAGGGCCGCGCCGCCGGCGGCCGACTCCTCCGGGCCCGCGGAACCCGTGGTCTCCTTCTTGCAGCCGCTGACACCGGCACCGACGACGAACACCAGCAGCGCGGCCACGGCCGCCCCACCCCTCAGACGCAGCACGGCGTCCCTCATTTCGCCTCCCCGGGTCCGCCCTGTACGGGCGCGGCCGGCGTTTCCCCTGGTCCCAAGTTGACATGCTCCTCGGGCTGAAGCCCGAGGATTCTGGCCGTCCCTGCCGGTTGCTGTGCCGCTACG
>NZ_BMMM01000027.1 GCF_014645835.1 Streptomyces albiflavescens | reverse complement strand
AGGTAGCCGTCGGAGAGCAGGATCACCGGGGTGCGGTAGGTCAGCGCGATACGGGCCGCTTCCAGGACGGCGTCGAAGCAGTCGGCCGATGTCCTGGGGGCCACGATCGGTACGGGGGCTTCGCCGTTGCGGCCGTACATCGCCTGGAGAAGGTCGGCCTGTTCGGTCTTGGTCGGCAGACCGGTGGACGGGCCGCCGCGCTGGATGTCGATGACCAGCAACGGCAGTTCGAGCGAGACGGCCAGACCGACGGTTTCCGCCTTGAGTGTGACGCCGGGACCGGAGGTCGTGGTGACCGCCAGCGAACCGCCGAACGCCGCGCCCAGCGCCGCGCCGACGGCGGCGATCTCGTCCTCGGCCTGGAAGGTGCGCACGCCGAAGTTCTTGTGCTTGCTGAGCTCGTGCAGGATGTCGGAGGCCGGCGTGATCGGGTACGAGCCGAGGAAAAGGGGGAGGTCCGCCTGGATCGAGGCCGCGATCAGGCCGTACGACAGGGCCAGGTTCCCGGAGATGTTCCGATAGGTCCCCGCCGGAAACGTCTCCGCAGCGGGTGCGACCTGATACGAGACGGCGAAGTCCTCGGTCGTCTCTCCGAAGTTCCAGCCCGCGCGGAACGCCGCGATGTTGGCCGCGGCGATGTCGGGCTTCTTCGCGAACTTGGTCTGCAGGAACTTCTCGGTCCCCTCGGTGGGCCGGTGGTACATCCAGCTCAGCAGGCCCAGCGCGAACATGTTCTTGCAGCGGTCCGCATCCTTGCGTGCCAGCCCGAAGCCGGCGAGCGCCTCCACGGTGAGGGTGTTCAGGGGGACGGGATGGACGTGGTAGCCGTCCAGCGAACCGTCCTCCAGCGGACTCCTCTCGTAGCCGACCTTCTGCATCGCCCGCTTGGTGAACTCGTCAGTGTTGACGATGAGTTCAGCGCCGCGTGGCACATCGCCGATGTTCGCCTTCAGGGCCGCCGGGTTCATGGCGACGAGGACGTTGGGCGCGTCGCCGGGCGTGAGGATGTCGTGGTCGGCGAAGTGCAGCTGGAAGCTGGACACGCCCGGCAGGGTGCCTGCGGGGGCGCGGATCTCGGCCGGGAAGTTGGGCAGCGTCGCCAGGTCGTTTCCGAAGGACGCCGTCTGTGAGGTGAACAGATCACCAGTGAGCTGCATGCCGTCGCCGGAGTCACCCGAGAAACGGATGATGACCCGGTCGAGCTGATCCGTCTGTTTCGTCACCTGCAAGTGCCTCTCCCTGGGGCGGAAATGCGCGTGCGCGGGCATGCACCCGCAGAGCCGTCGCACTGAACGAGGGTTGGGCGCCCGCTGCGAGCGTAGGGGGATCGGTGATTAATTTCAATGGGCGTTGAATTGTGCGGTCGAGGCTGACCCGTGCACGTCTCGGCGAGCCATCCGGGTGTCGCTCACCTGTGCTGGTACGGTGCCAAAAGCCTGATGGCGCAAGGGTGTTGAGGATCTTCATCGATGCACGGAAAGCTTTGACCCAAGAAGTCACTGAGTGTAGACTTCATGTCCGAATGAATTATTGTGGGGCTCGGCGTCACGCTGTCCCGTCGTTGCGGACACCCGTGTCGGAACCGGGCGGGAAGCACGTCCTTCGGGGGGACTCGTGATCGAGAGGAAGTGCCGCCGTGGCCGAAAGTAGAGGCACACTCGGTAGCCGCCAGGCCATCATGCGGTCTGCCGCGGATCTCTTCGCCGAACTCGGCTACCGCAACACGTCGCTACGCGCCGTCGCCGCGGACGCCGGCTGTGACCCCGCCCTGATCGGGCACTACTTCGCCTCCAAGGAAGTGCTCTACGACGCCGTCGTCGCGGAGACCGTCAGGCCGGCCGGGGTGTTCCGGGAGGCGATCGGGCGACGGGATCCCGGCGCGGCGGAGTGGCTGCTGCGTCACGCGGTGACCGACTGGGGCGACCCCGTGCAGCGGCGGCGCATCCTGGGTGTGCTGCGCTCCGCGCTCGATCTGCCCGCGGCTCGGGAGAGGTTTACTCAGTCCCTGGTCCCGGAGGGGATCGCCGGGGCGGACGAGATCAGGCTGGCGCTGATCAGCAGCCTGTTGGTGGGCGTGATGACATCACGTCATATGGGCTTGCTGCCAGCGGAGTTGACGAAGGACGACGATTCCGCGGAACTGATACGTGCGCTCGCACCGGCGGTGGCCGCGCTGCTGGTCGCCGATCCGGCGGGGTCTGCTCATGTTCCGGCGGGGTCTGCTCATTCCGATCCGGGTGAGTGAACGCCGCTCGTGATGACAGCTGCTTGACGACTTGTCGCGTACGTCATCGACGGGCTCAGGCTCTCGTCGCGGTCAGTCAGCCTTGACCTCGTCGGCGTCCAGGCCGCGGTCGACGCCATGGGGGACGACGTTCTGCCCGGGCTCGAGGTGCAGGCGGGTGCCGTCGAGATAGACCTCGACCTGGTCCGGTTCGAACGACACCATGTCGCTGATCCGGTCGACCTCCCGGTAGGCACGGGGGTAGGCCCAGGCGGCACGGCGCACGTCGCCGATGTCGTAGTAGTCGCACAGGCCCTTGTAGGGGCAGAACGTCTGTCCTTCGACGGGGCGCAGCCAGGTCTCGTCGATGTCGGCGCGCGGGACGTACCAGCGCGGGGCGAATCCTGACTCGAAGAGCACGACGGGGTGCGCGGAGCGGGCCACCACGGTGTCGCCGAGGCGGACTTCCAGGGTGCGGGAGGTGTTGCGGATATCGATGCGGTGGTACGGGTCCGCGGCGTGTCCCAGGATGCGTTCGTCCTCCTCGTAGAAGGCGTCCATCGCGCGCCATGCGAAGGCGATGCGGCCCTGGAGTTCGGCGGCATGCTTGGGCAGTGCGGTGAACTCCCAGGCCGCGCGTTCGGTGGTGCGGTCACCGGCCCGGACCGCGTACCAGGCGGTGTCGCCGAGGTCCTTGTGGTGGGTGACCTTGCTGCCGGCGACCAGGACCTGCTCGTCGACGTCCTCGCGGGGGAAGTAGGCGACGGGATAGCGACCCGGTTCGTGCAGCAGGACGACGTCCTCACTGTCGGCGATCTGGGTGTCGTTGAACTTCACCCGCATGCGGCGGCGCAGCCGCTCGGCGAACAGGAGCCGTTCGGGCAGGGGTTCGGGCGTGAGGAAGTGTCCGATCGCGCCGGCGGAGAGGGGGCCTTGCTGCCAGGACAGTCCCATGGCGGGTTCCTTCCGGGTGCGGGGTGGGCGGGTGACCGCACCCCGGGGTGGTGTGGTTGTTGCCCGTACGTGGTCGCGGCGCCGGCACCCGCCCCAGGTGTCGGTGGCCTGTATCGCGCATTCGCGAGCGGTGCGCACGGCTCGCGAAGTCGTGAGCGGTGCTCACGGTCTGCGGGGTGGCGCCGAAGGTGTGTGGGGCGAGGTGTTGCATGGCGGGTCCTCTGCCGGCCGCGGCGGGAGGAGAGTGTGTGGTCCCCGGCCGCCGCAGCCGCCTCGACCCCCTGCGCGTCAGGCGAGGACGCGGCCGAGGAAGTCGCGGATGTGCTCGGTGATGGTGTGCAGGTGGCTCTCCAGGGCGAAGTGCCCGGACTCGATCAGGTGGATCTCGGCGTCGGGCAGGTCCCTGCCGAACGCCGTGGCGCCGCCGGGGCCGAAGATCTCGTCATTGGCGCCCCAGACCGCCAGCAGCGGTACCCGGGAGTCGCGGAAGTACTGGTGGACCTGCGGGTAGAGGTCCACGTTGGTGGGATAGTCGCGAAAGAGCTTGAGCTGGATCTCGTCGTTTCCGGGACGGTCCAGCAGCGCCTGGTCGTGGACCCAGTTGTCGGGGCTGACGAGGCTGGGGTCGGCGACGCCGTTGACGTACTGCCAGCGGGTGATCTCGGGGGTCAGGGCGCCGCGCATGGGGGCTTCGGTGTCCGGGTTGGGGTTCTGGGTGTAGGCGAAGACGCCGTCCCAGAAGGGCTTGACGAAGCCCTCTTCGTAGGCGTTGCCGTTCTGGGTGATGATCGCCGTGATGCGGTCCGAGTCCTGGAGTGCGAGCCGCCAGCCGATGGGGGCGCCGTAGTCCTGCACGTACATCGCGAACCGGTCGACGCCCAGGTGCTGGAGCAGGCCGGCGGTGACCTCGGTGAGGGCGTCGAAGGTGTACGGGAAGTCCTGCAGGGTGGGCATTGCGGACTGGCCGAACCCGATGTGGTCGGGGGCGATCACGTGGTAGCGGTCGGCGAGCGCCGGAATCAGGTGGCGGAACATGTGCGAGCTGGTCGGGAAACCGTGCAGGAGGACGACGGCGGGTGCCTGGGGGTCGCCGGCCTCCCGGTAGAAGACCTCGAGACCGTTGACGGTGGCGGTGCGGTGGTGGACTTCGGAACCCATAGCCCTAACCTCTCTTTCAAGCTTTAGTGGTTATGTGTCCAGTCGAGCACGCTCGATCTAACCTGTCAAGAAGTATTAGCCGGTTAGATTGTGATGGTGGTCGGAGCGTCGCCATGCCCGGGCGGCGGAACGTCGGCCTGCTTCCAGCCTCCGTCCGTGCATGGTCGTCAGCCAGTGCAGTCGCCCACCTCGAGTCCGCTCGGGTGGCCGGTGCGTGTCTGTGTACCTTCGTGGCCCATCAGGGCCGGCCCGGCCTGGCAGCCTTGGCGGGTGTTCGCGGTCCCGGTCTTTCATGCCGCAGTCGCAGTCGCAGTCGCAGTCGCAGTCGCAGTCGCAGCCGTAGCCGCGGTCGCAGCCGTAGTCACTGGCCGTCCAGCCGGTGCGGCGACCCGCCCGCGAGCGTATCTAACCGATGAAATTAACTTCTCTAGTTAGAGTTGGCGTGTCCGTGTAACCTGTCAAGCGAACCAATCTGGTTAGGAGGTGCGATGGTGGCCGATCGGGAACAGCAGCGAGAACAGCAAGACGCACTGCTGCAGCTCCTCAACACCACGCCAGTGGTCAATGGGGCCGTCCAGGACCAGCTGGCAGAACCCGAAGCGGCCAGGTCCTGGCAGCGGGCCCACGGCGGCAGCGGCACCTCTGGCGAGCTCCGACACCTCCTGCAGGCGCGCGATGCCCTGCAGGACGTGGTGCGCGGCAGCCGGCCCGCCACGTCGTCGCTGGCCCCGCTCCTGGAAGACGTCACCTCCCGCCCGCATCTCTCGCCCGCGGGGGTGTCGTGGGAGCTGGACGCCCCTGCGGAGCGCCGTATGGCGGTGGAGGCGGTCATGGCGTGGAGCACGCTGCAGGAGGCGATGCCCGCCCGGCTGCGGCCGTGCGCCAACCCGGAGTGCCGGCGATTCCTCCTCGACCGCAGCAAGACCAACAAGGCCCGCTGGTGCTCGATGGCCGTCTGCGGCAACCGCATGAAGGCAAGGCGCCACTATCAGCGCACCCGCGACGTCGCAGCCGAGTAACGCCTCCGGCAGTCCTCTCGGTGCCTGTGATCCAACCGATCCACAAGCCTCCCGAGGTCCGGTCGGACCACCTGAAGCGGTGGACTCTCCGGTCGGAGCGGGCACGGTCACGATGGGTTTCTCCAGCGATGGAGGGACCCCACAACCTCAGCCTCGCTGCCCGCGGGTCGAAACCGCCATCGGGGCCGCTGATCCCTCCGATGCGGCCGCCGTAGGCCACGGACTGTCTGGGAGATCCCCAGTGCTCAGGAAGCCGGGTCCGGTTGCTTCCCCTCACGAGGGACGGAAACCCCGCTCCTGCAGTGTCCATGTGTTGCCGTCGGGGTCCATGACCTCGGCGAAACTCGCGTAGTCGCGGCGCTCCGGGTCGGCGCCGGGCTCGAAGCCGCCCTGCCACGTGTTGTTGGGTGACTTGTGCCTGATCTCCCCGACGTCGACGCCGCGGGACGCCAGTTCGGCCTGCGCGGCTTCGAGATCGGGGACCACCAAGTACAGGCCCTGCGCCGAGCCGGGCTCTGCGTCGGTGAGTCCGACTCCGATCTGCACCGAGCACGCGGAGCCGGGAGGCGTCAGCTGCACGACGCGGAAAACGGGGCTGGGCCCGTAGTCCACGTCCAGGTTGAAATCCAGATGCTCCGTATAGAAGGCCAAAGAACGGTCGACATCGCTCACAGGCAGGATGACGACCTCGAGCTTGTACTCCATGTGATCATTCTGGTGCAGCACGGCACACACCCGCCACATGGCAACCATGCGTGACATGAATGATCCGCCGAGGAAAAAATGGATCGCTGAGGAAAAACGAAGGGACATGACCTTCTGCGCCGGTCCGTCCCTTCGAGGGACTTCAAGGGATCTCGAGGGATCTCGAGGGATCTCGAGGGATCTCGAGGGATCTCGGCGAATGTGCCAAGAGATGCATGATCGCGGAATCGCGGAGGTGCCGACCGGAGAACTAGTATCGGCCCCAGCGCACAGATCCCCCAGCGCACAGATCCCCCAGCACACAGATCCCCCAGCACACAGATCACAGCGCCACGAGGGGCTGCCGCCGGTCGGCCACCCGCAGGAGGTCCGCAATGGCGACGCTGCTGTCCGTCAACGTAGGAATGCCCAAGGACGTCTTCTGGCAGGGAAGGACTGTCCACACCGGAGCCTGGAAGTCCCCCGTACACGGCCCCCGGATGGTGCGACGGCTGAACGTCGAGGGAGACGGTCAAGGAGATTTGGCCGGGCACGGCGGCGAAATACGTGCCGTCCTCGTCTATCAGTTGCAGTCCTATCAGTACTGGCAGAAGCAACTCGGTCGCGACGACCTGACCTTCGGGATCTTCGGTGAGAACCTCACCGTCGACGGGCTGCCGGACGACGAAGTGTGCATCGGCGACCGGTATCGCATCGGCGACGCCGAATTCGAAGTGACCCAGCCCCGCGTCACCTGCTACCGCGTAGGCATGCGCCTGGGCGAACCCGCCATGGCCTCCCTCCTGGTCGCCCACCACCGCCCAGGCTTCTACCTGCGCGTCATCGCCGAGGGACGCGTCCAGGCCGGCGACGAGATCACCCTCACCCGCAAGGGCCCGGAAGAACTCAGCGTCGCCGACACCGACGCTCTGCTCTATCTCCCCGACCGCGACCCCGCGAAGCTGCACAAAGCCCTGAACATCCCCGCCCTGAGCCCCGGATGGCAGCAGTCGTTCCGCGAACTCGCCGCCGCCCAGCAGCCCCGACAGGAACCGGGATGGCCGGGCGAACGCACCGGCACCCAGCAGCCCCGAGAGGAACCGGGCTGGCCGGGCTTCAAGACCATGCGCGTCGCCCGCATCGTCCCCGAGACCCCCACCGTCTCGTCGATCTACCTCGGCACCACCGACGGCACACCGCTGCCCGAGGCTCGCCCGGGCCAGTACCTCTCCGTCCGCCTCGCCGTCGGCGAACAGGCCCCTGCGGTGCGCAGCTACTCGCTGTCCTCCGCGCCCACAGCCGGCACCTATCGCATCAGCGTCAAGCACGAGCCCCACGGGAAAGTCAGCGGCTACATCCATGCCAGGCTCCACCCCGGGGACCTCGTGGACATCGCCAGCCCCCGCGGAACGTTCGTGCTCGAAGATGGCACCAGCGCGGTCGTCCTCATCTCCGCGGGGATCGGTGCCACTCCGGTACTGGCCATGCTTCACCAGCTCGCCGCCACACGAGACCCGCGCCCTGTCTGGTGGATCCACACCGCTCATGACCGCGCCCAGCATGCTTTCGCGGACGAGACCCATGCCCTCCTGGCGCAACTCCCCAACGCCCAGGCGCACATCTACTACACCGCCGGAGCGGTCCCCCATCCCGACGGGACCCGCATCATCCATGGGCGCCCGACCGCTCAGTCGCTCGCGGCCCTGGGCATTCCCACCGACGCCGACGCCTACCTCTGCGGTCCGCCCGCCTTCATGGACGACCTCGGCGGTTACCTGCGCGATCACGGCCTGCGCCCCGAGCGGATCCATACGGAACAGTTCAGCGCTCTCCCCGCCATCAATCCCGGCGTCACTCCCACTGCCGCGATCCGGCCGCACCAGCCACCCGGTCCACCGGGCGCCGGCCCCCTCATCACCTTCGCCCGCAGCGGCGTCACCACCCCATGGTCACCCGCTCACGCGTCACTCCTCGATCTCGCCGAAGCCTGCGACATCCCCACCCGCTGGTCCTGTCGCACCGGCGTCTGTCACACCTGCATCACCCACCTCGTGTCGGGCGACATCACCTACACCACCCCGCCCCTCGAACTCCCCGAGGCCGGCACCATCCTCGTCTGCTGCAGCGAACCGACCACCGAAGTCGTGCTCGACCTCTGATCGGCCGGATCGGCGCGACCTTGCCCTGCAGCCTGCCCGCCGCCTGGTAACGCCCTGCCCCGTAACGGGGCCTGGGGTGAAGGCGCCTCCTCGCGGGGAGCCTTCAGAAACGACCACGACCGCGCCGCGTGCCGTGTCCAGCTGTGGGAAAACGACAGTTGTCGCCGGCTCCATGGCCTGTGACGCGGTGCTCCTCGGGCCTGAACACCCTCCGCACCCGTCCTCGGATCGGCGGCGTCGCCGCACGCCGTCGGTGTCCTTCGCGCTCCCGAACCGTGAACGACCCTCCGGTGTCCGCGAGTTCATCAGTCGATGACCGCGTGAGTCGGACATGGTTGCCGAGGTGTCGGACTCGGCCGCTCGCACGTGATCCGGAACTGGCCTGGATGTAGCCGCACCTGACCATCCCGTAGGTGTCACTGCACGTCAACAGATCGCGCTCGCACAGCTGTTGAGCGACATCGCTCTGTCCGGAAGACGGCCATCGCGCTTGCGGTTTGGAATTCAGTACTCGTAGACTTCATTGGAGAATGAATAACTCGCGGGGTGCTGTCAGCGGACGGCGTACCCAAGGAGGAAACATGGAATCGATTGACACGGGCGTGAAGGCGGCGGCCCCGCCCGGTACTTCGCCCGGCCCGGGGTCCGTCGCCAACCCGGCGCGCTGGGTGATCCTCGCCGTCACGCTGTCCGCCATCTTCATGCAGATGCTGGACACCACGATCACGATGGTCGCCCTGCCCTCGCTGCAGAGCGACCTCGGCTCGACCTTCGCCGAGATCCAGCTGGTCGTCGCGGTCTACTCGCTCGCGTTCGCCTGTGTGCTGGTGACGGGCGGCAGGCTCGGCGACATCTACGGCCGCCGCAAGATCTTCCTGATCGGCATGCTGGGCTTCACCCTCGCCTCGGCGCTGTGCGGCGCGGCCCCCAGCTCGACCTTCCTGATCGCGTCCCGGGTGCTCCAGGGCATGTGCTCCGGCCTGATGTTCCCCCAGGTGCTGTCGATCATCCAGGTCACGTTCTCGGCGAAGGAACGCCCCAAGGCCCTTGCCATGTACGGGGCTTCGGTGGGACTCGGTACCGTGCTCGGGCCGGTACTCGGCGGCTGGCTGATCCAGCTGAACATCATGGACACCGACTGGCGGGCGATCTTCTACGTCAACCTGCCGGTCGGCCTGATCGCCCTGCTGCTCGGCCTGGCCAAGATCCCGGAGTCCTCGGGAGGCGGCGCACGACGGCTCGATGTCACCGGTGCGGTCATCCTCAGCGCCGGGCTCTTCAGTCTGATCCTGCCGCTGGTCATCGGTCGTGAACACGACTGGCCGGGCTGGAGTTTGGTACTCCTGGTGCTGAGCCCGCTCGTGCTCGCCGAGTTCTTCGTGTACGAGAACAAGCTGTCGAAGCTGGCCGACAGGTCACCGCTGGTGCCGAGCGGGCTCTTCAAGGAGCGGTCGTTCACCGTCGGGCTCGTGATCAGCGTGGTGTTCTTCGCCGGTATCCCGTCCTTCTTCATGGTCTTCTTCATGAGCCTGCAGATCGGCTTCGGCTACACCCCGATCTCCGCGGGCCTGGTCAGCCTCGGCTTCGCCGCGCTCATCGCGGTCGGCTCCGCGCGCTCGGCGGCCGTGGTCAAGCGGCTCGGCACCAAGACCCTCGCGGTCGGCACCGGGCTGTTGCTCGTCGGCATGTCCGGTGTGATCGGCACGCTGCACTGGGCCGGATCGGACCTGCACGGCTACCAGTTGATCCCCTCGCTGATGATCGCCGGGCTCGGCGGTGGCTTCTTCCTCGCCCCGTGCACCGGGATCATCCTGGCCGGCATCCGCTCCCGTGAGGCCGGTTCGGCATCCGGCATGCTCGCCACCGTGCAGCAGGTCGGCATCGCGATCGGAATCGCTGTCGCGGGCATTCTCTTCTACGGGCTGCTCGGCTCGAACGCCGACGGTGCCAGCCGAACGGCGCTGCCGGAGCTGCGCAGCGACCTGGCGGCGGCCGGTCTTTCGGAGGCGCAGCAGGCACAGGTCACCGCCGGTTTCCAGACCTGCTTCCACGACAAGATGAACCAGAAGGACCTGACCGCGACACCGGCGAGCTGCGCGGCCATCGAGAAGCAGATGGCGAACGCGCCCGTGCCGGCGGAGACCAAGGCGAAGGTGCAGGCCGCGGTGCTCGGCAAGGCCGTGCCCGAGGCGCGCAAGTCCAACTTCGGCGACAGCTTCGAGCAGGTCGTGTTCTGGCAGATCGGCTGCTTCGGCCTGTCCTGCCTGCTGGTCCTCGCCCTGCCGAAGATCCGTCCCGAGGACGTCCAGGACGTTCCCGGGGGCGCCTGACCGAGCCCGTACACGCCCGTACGCCCGTACGCCCGTACGCCCGTACGCCCGTACGCCCGTACGCCCGTACGCCCGTAGGCCCGTAGGTCCGGATGCCCGGATGCCCGGACACATGGGCGCATGGACGCACGGGCACCGCGCCCGCGCCGACCTGGCGAGCGATGTCGACGCATCGCTCGCCCCGGCCGGGATCCGCTGACAACACCGCGTACATCGCTGAGAAACAACACGCGTACACCGTTGAGGAACGACCGAGGAACGAGGGCCGGGGGCCGGGGGAGGTGCGCCCGGTCCCCCTTCCCTTTCGGCGCCGGCCGCCCGCCGTGGCGGCGCGCCCACGCCTCCGTCTTCGCCTCGCCTCCAAGCCCCCAACACCCGTGCCCCCGCGGTGAAAGGACGAACCGTGTTCTCGGTTCTCACGCTCGGCGTGGCCTCGGCCCTGGCGTACGCCGGTGCGGCCGTCGCACAGCGGGCGGTGGCCTCGTACGTGAGCGAGCGGGGACGCCGCGGGGTGCTGCGCGGCGCCGCCTGGTGGGTGTCGCTGCTGCTCAACTTGCTGGGCGCGGCGCTGCACACGGCGGCGCTGCGCTTCGGTTCGCTCGTCGCCGTGCAGATGCTCGGCGTGCTGACCCTGGTGGCGGCTCCGCTGTTGTCCGCGACCGTACTGCGACGACGTATGACCGGAGCCCAGTGCTCCGGCATCGCCTTCACCGTGGCCGGTGTCGCCGGACTGCTCTTCCTCACGCGTTCCGCGCAGTCCAGCCGGACGCTCGCGCCGTCGGAGACGGCGGGCGTCGTCGGTCTGACCGTTACGGTGCTCGCGATCTGCACGGTGGCCGCCGCGGTGGGCCGTCGCACGATGACCACGAGCCTGTGGTACGCCGTCGCGGCCGGCGTCGCCTTCGGTGCCGCGTCGGCGCTGACGCAGACCGCGGTCCTGAAGCTCACGGACGACGGCGCGCTACGGCTGCCGGTCTCGGCCGTCGCTCTCACGATCGGCGTGATCTGTCTGGCGGTGGGAGGCCTCGTCCTGTGCCAACTGGCCTACCGGGGTGGGCTGGAGGCCCCGCTGGCCACCATGACCCTGGTCAATCCCGTGTTCGCGGCGGTCATCGGCGTCGTGGTCCTCGGGGACCGCTATGCCACCGGAATCCCCGGCGCGTTGGCGGGGCTCGCCGCGGCGGCCGCGGCGGGGCGGGGCGTCTTCGTGCTGGCCCACACGCGTCCCGAGGCCCACACGCGTCCCGAGGCTCGCACGCGCCCGGAGGTACATGGGCGCCCGGAGGCACCTGTGCGTTCAGAGGCCCACACGCACCCCGAGGCCCACACGCACTCCGCGGCGACCGTCCCGGAGCGGCGGCGGCTATCCCTGGGACAGCCGGTCGAAGTGCACCTCGATGGCGGGCACGAACCACTCGATGAGTTCCTCGAAGTCGAGCGAGGCAAGCGGCTCCGTCTGGAGGACGTACCGCAGCATCACGAGGCCGGCGAGCTGCGCGGACACCAGTGAGGCGAAGGCGGGGGTGCGGTCGCTGTCCTCGGGCGCGATGCGCCGGACGCAGGCCGCGAAGCTGTCCTCGATCTGGTCCCGGAAGGTCTTCGAAGTCGCCTCGTCCGACAGCCCGGTCCGGTAGATGGCGATCAGCGCCGGCCGGGTCGACTCGTCCTCCCAGAAGGCCAGGAACGTGCGCGCGACCCGCTCACCGCGGCGCTCCAGGACCGGCTCGGCGTCCGGGGCGGTCAGGGAGTCGAAGAGGGCCGACACATCGAGCCGGGACGAGACCGCGTCCTGGAACACGCCTTCCTTGTTGCTGAAGAAGTGGTGGATGAGGGCCGGGTCGACCTGCGCCTGCTGGGCGATGCCCCGCATGGTGGTGCCCGAGTAGCCCTTGGCCGCGAAGAGTTCGAGCGCGGCGTTGAGGATCTGCTCCTTGGTGCTGCTCTGTCCCGGGCGTCGGCCGCCACCGCGCGAAGGCGACCGGCCGCGGCGGGCGGCAACGCCCGGCTGTGCGTCCGCCTGCGTGGCACAGGGGATCCCGTTTCCGGTGCTCACCAGTCCCCCTTCGGGTGTTAATTCATGCGTGTAGGAAATCGACGATATCAGCATCCCACATGGGAAGACTCCCCGGTAGGGAGCATTCCGGCAGTCCGTCGCGGTGTCGAGTCCCCCTCGCGAACCGGCGCGGGAGCTGGCCGGATTCGATCAGCGGACCGCGCCGCCGCGGGACCCGCGCGCGCCGACGCGACAAGGAACCGCCGTCCCCGGCCCGCGCGGGCGAGCTTCAGCGGGGCGGCGGTTCCTTTGCCCGAATTCTTTCAGCTACCCGTGGGGTCCCTGTCTACCGTTCGACGTCGGGCAGGACGGTGGCCCCCCGGGTGAGCACCCGTTGGACCATGTACGGCGCCCTGCGCTTGGCCCACAGCAGTACCTTGACCCGTTTCAGCGGGGTGAAGTTGTAGTAGCGGTCGGTGGGATCGCCGAAGGCGAAGAGCGGCGGGACGAACGACGCGCTGTCCAACTGGCCGAAAATCCGCTCGGCCGCCGCGCCCGGTGCCAGCCGGTTGTCAGCCACC
This sequence comes from Streptomyces albiflavescens, assembly GCF_014645835.1. Classification (GTDB taxonomy): domain Bacteria; phylum Actinomycetota; class Actinomycetes; order Streptomycetales; family Streptomycetaceae; genus Streptomyces; species Streptomyces albiflavescens. The sequence goes on along the minus strand of NZ_BMMM01000027.1, from coordinate 124,858 downwards.
TGCCGTGCCAGCTGGACCATGTCGTCGAACAGGGCGACGAAGCCGGGGTAGACGGGGAACCAGAATCCCGCGCCCCGGTGGCGCTCCAACTCCCGCCACTGGTCGGGCCGTCCGGGCCGGACCAGCGCGTCGTTGCGGGCCCGCTTGAGCGACAGGGCGGCGAACATGGAGTGCAGCAACCAGACCCGGCAGAAGGCGTTCCAGAGCCGGAAGTCGGTGGTGGCCGTCAGCGCCGTGCGCAGCAACCGGTCCCCGTGCTCGATCAGCGACGCCTGGAACGACTCGAGGGGGCGGAAACGCTCCACCGACCAATCGCCGCTGTTCGCCGCGGAGATGAGGTGCGCGGCCGCCTCGTGGACCAGTTCGGCCGTCAGGGTGACATCCCTGGAGAGCGTGAAGTCGCAGCGCACGGCGGAGCGTTCGAGGACGACGAAGCCGTCGCCGAGGGCCGCGTTGGCGCCGTACTGCCACGGCTCCGAGCCCGTCCACGGGCGGACCGGCGTCGCCTCGCGGAACTGCCACTCCAGGTCCGGGAATTGACGTATCAGCTGCTGGAAGTCGTCCTCCGGCGACGCCGAACGCTGCGGCCACAACTTGGCGTCGAGACTCACCGCCACGCTGGTCAGCGAGGTCTCGCCGGTGCGCTGGTCGCCGAACGGGACGAGCTGGATCCAGCCGCCGGGGAAGACCACCTGGGTCGTGCCGCCCGTCCAGGGGGTGCCGCCCTTGCCGGGGTCCACCCGCCGCTCCAGCGGCCGTACGCCCCGCAGGTGCGCGGTCAGCACCCGCGAGGAGTGCCGCAGCGGGCGCAGCGCCGGATCGGGGCCGAGCCGGCGCAGCATCGGCGCGTCGGGCCCGGACATGTCGACCACGAACGCCGCACCGACGCTGCCGCCGTCGGCCAGCTCGACGGTGAAGTCGCCCGCGTCGCCGCGCACTTCGGTGAACGCCGGGCGCCCCTGCGGCACCTTGGCGCCGTAGCCCACGGCGAGCCGGTGCACCCAGGCGTCGACGTCGGGCCGGTACAGATGCGACTCGCCGTGCTCGCTGGGCACGTTGAACTGCACCACGTGGTGCGGCCGTACGGGGGCGCCCGGGCGCGCGTACACGAAGCCGATGCTGGACTTGATCCCCGAGGTCCTGCGGACCTCGGGGGGCAGCTCTGCGAAGTGTCCGAGCGCGGACAGCTCGGGTACGCCGTAACGGCGGGCGAGCAGTTCGAAGACCTCCGCGGTGTACGGGACGGTGGTCTCGCCCGACGGGGTGGTGGCGTCGTGCGGCGAGTCCACCAGGACCACGTCGATCCCGGCGCGGGCCAGGATCGCGGCGAGCATGCCGCCCCCGAGGTGGGCGCCCAGGACGGCGACGGTGTGCCGTGCCGGGTTCCCGGGACGGCCGGGTGCCGGCGCGGGGCCGGTCTCCGGGGTGACGGACGGGCCGGACTCGGCCCTCGCTGCGGGAACCGGGCCGGAGCCGCCGCTCGGTTCAGGGGAGGGAGCGGCGGGAGTCGATGCGGCTGCCGGTTCCACGGAGGGCGTGGCCGCGGCTTCGACGGCCGGGACGGCCTCGCGCGTCGGTTCGCCGCGCCGGACGGTCTTCGGCGTCGGCATGGCGGGCTGGGCGGTCTTGGGGGTGGGTACCGCGGGGCGAGCGGTCTTCGGGGTCAATGCGGCCGGCCCGGTGGTCTTGGGCGTGGCAACGGCACCCGGCGCCGCAGGCTGTGCCCGCCCCGCGGGGCGGCTGCCCGCAGTGGGAGCGGGCACGGCACTCGGCTCGGCGAGCCGGCCCGGTGTGTGTGTCGGCTTGGCGGGCCTGTTCGTCCTGCGTGAAGGGCCGACCGCCGGGGCCGTCTCCGTCGCCGGCTCGTACGGCAGGGCCGACTCGGCCGCCGCCACCGTCTCGGCGCCCTCCGCCCAGCTCTGGTCCGCCGGTTGGGCGGGGCCCGCGGTGGGTGGTCGTTCCGTGTGTTCGTTCCGGGGCATGGGCCCGTCCTCCCTCATGAGTGCCTGCGGAAGCGGGAACGCAGGAAGCCGCCGAGCGCGCCGGCCACCACGGGGCCGGTGTCCGCGGCCGCCGATCCGCGCTTGGCCCAGTGCATGGTGCGGATCATGCGGGCCGGGTTGGGGTTGTAGAAGCGGTTCGCCGGGTCGTGCAGACCGAACGGCGGCGGCGCGTAACCGTCGTCCTGCAGCAGGTCGAACAGCTCGCCGGTGGCCCGGTCGGGCGTCATCAGACCGGCCTCGACGTCCCGGCAGGCGGCCCAGGCGGCATCGGTGATCTTGTTGAACCCGACGCTCGCCGGGAACAGGGCGCCGGGGTGCGGCTGCGCCTCCAACTCCCGCCAGATCAACGGGTCCTTGGACCGCTGGAACCGTACGAGCGCGTCCTGGGCGTTGAGCGTGCCGAGCACCGTGCCGAGCGCCCACATGCGAAACGTGCCGTTCCACATCCCGTAGTCGCGGAAGGAGGTGAAGGACGACGCCACCACCTCGTCGTGGGCGCGTACGAGACCCTGCTGGAGCGTCTCGATGTGCCCGAACCGCTCGGCGGAGAAGTCGTCGTCCTTGGCCGCCTCGATCAGCCGCCAGGCCAGCGAGTTGACCACGTCGGTGGTGTTGGTCAGTCCGCGCGAGTACAGCGCGTCCACGAAGCCCGCGGCGTGCGAGGTCAGGCAGAAGCGGTCGCCGACGACCTGGTGCGAGGAGTACTGGAGCCGCCCCGTGGACACCCAAGGGCGGGCCGCCTTCGCGTGCCTGAACTGCGGGGCCACGTCCGGGAACCGCTCCAGGAACTGCGCGAACTCCTGCTCCGGCGGCAGATCCGTCTTCGGGTGCTTGCGCGGGTCCAGGGTCAGACCGACGCTGCACAGCCGGTTGGTGGCGCCCCGGTGGTTGTCGAACGGGATGACCCACACCCAGCCGCCGTCGAAGACGTGGTGCAGGGTGCCCTGGTGCCAGGGGCTCGGGTTGTCGTGCTTGCGCCCGGCCGGGCAGTCGTCGTACGGGCGCACCCCGATCATGTGGGTGAAGAGGGTCCGCGAGTGCGTGCGCTGCTGGGGCACCTCGTCGCGCAGCGCGAACTTCTTGGCCAGCGGCGAGTTGTGACCGCCCGCGTCGACGACGTACCGGGCACGGATCGCGGGGCCGTTCTCCACCGCGAGGGTGACCCCCGAGCCGTCCACTTCGACGTCCGACACCCGGGTGCCCAGGCGCGGCACGGCGCCGTAGCGCACCGCGACGTTGAACATGTAGGCGTCGACGTCCTGGCGGAACATGTGCGACTCGGTGGACAGCGCCACCGGAATCACGAACTGGTTGATCTCACCGGGGTCCTGGGCCTCGCCCTCGCGGTGGTAGACGAAGCCGAAGTTGCGCTTCTGGCCGGAGTTCGAGGACACCTTGGAGCGCATCGTGGAGAAGTGGCTCAGATGCGCGATCTCCGGCACTCCGTAACGCGCGGCGAGGATCCTCAGCATCACGGAGGTGTACGGGATGGTGGACTCGCCCACCGCGAAGCGCGGGTGGGTGCCGGCGTCGATCAGGACCGTCTTCACCCCGTTGCGGCTCAGGATGGCCGCGAGGATGGAGCCGGCGATTCCGGCGCCCAGGATGGCGACGTCATGGACGGCCTTGTCGGGCAAGCCGGACGCGGGCAGCGGTTGCATGATGCTCGTTCCTCCAGAGGTCGGGGCGGAGTTGTGGTGCCGGGGGCCCGGGCCGCGCGGCCCGGACCCCCGGGCGGTCATGCCTGGTCCGTCGGCCGCTCGGGGCCGGACGCGACGCTGGTCGCCGGGTACCTCTCCTCGATCAGCTCGTGGAGGAAGGAGCCCCAGTGGATGCCGGGGCAGGCGAAGAAGTCACGGCTGTTGATCTCCAGGCCCAGATCGTCCCGGCAGCGGCTGATCAGCTCCATCACCATGAGGCTGTCCAGGCCCATGTCCGCGAGCCGGGTGTCCTCGGTGAGGGTGTCCAGCTCCAGGCGCAGGATCTCCGAGAGCTGGACGCGGATGTACTCGTTGAGCTCGGCAAGACGTTCCGTGCGGCTCAGGCCGAGCAACCGGGCCGTCAGTGGGCCCAGTTCGGCGTCCTGCGTCTGGTCCGTGGCCGGGGCGCTGCGGATCTCGCTGAGGATGGGCCGCTCCCGCCGCGCCTCCATCAGGTCGCGGAAGAGGGTCCAGTCCGCCGAGCACACCGTCCGGTGGGCGACCGAGTCGACCACGGCCTCGCCGAGCAGCTCCAGGGCGTGGTCGGGGTTGAGCTGGTGCAGCCCGATGGAGCGCAGGAACGCCATCACCGAGTCGTCCGCCAGCCCCGACCGGGCCGCCCACGGTCCCCAGCTGACCGTCGTGGCCGCGAGGCCCTTCAGCCTCCGGTAGTACGCGAAGGAGTCCAGGAAGGCGTTGGCGGCCGAGTAGCCCGCCAAGTGCTGCGAGCCCCAGACCGAGGCGATCGAGGAGAAGGAGACGAACAGGTCCAGGTCCTGGTCGACGGTGGCGTTGTGCAGTGCCCAGGTGCCGTCCACCTTCGCGTGCAGGCAGCGGTCGTACGTCTGCGGGTCGCTCTCCCGCAGGAACTGCGGCTCCGACAGGCCCGCCGCGTGCACCACCCCGCGCAACGGCCGCCCGGACAAGCCCAGTTGGTCGGTCAGGGAGCGCAGCGCCGTCTCGTCGGCGGTGTCCAGCGCCACCACGCGTACGTCGGCGCCCTGGGCCTCGATCCGACGCACCCCGGCGATCCTGGCGGCGGTGGTGTCGTCGTGCGGCTCGTCCCAGGCGGAGCGGTCCGGCAGGCCCGTCCGGCCGGCCAGCACGACGGTGCCCGCGCCGCTCTGGGCGAGCCACTCGCCGATCAGCAGGCCGAGGCTGCCGAGACCGCCGGTGACGAGATAGCTGCCGAGATCGCTGAGGTGCGGCGCCGGACGCTCCGCGGACTCCTCGCGCGAGCCGGCCGCCACCAGCCGGGGCACCAGGACGGTGCCGCCGCGCCGGGCCGTCAGGTCCTCGGCGGTCGGGGTCGCGAGCAGGTCGGCGATCCGCTCCGCCTCGTCCGGCTCGCCCGCCGGATCCAGGTCGAGGAGGCCGCCCCACAGCTCGGGGTGCTCCAGGGCGGCCACCTTGCCCAGGCCCCACAGCGGGGCGGCGGGCAGACAGATCTCGCTCTGCTCGGGCCCGGTCCACTGGGCGCCGCGGGTCACCACCCACAACTGGGTGGCGGCCTCCTCGACGGCCAGCTGCCGGGTGGCGGCCAGGAAGACGTGCTCGGCCTCGGCCCTGGCCTGCCCCACGGACTCGGCGTCGTAACCGGCCACCGGCAGGTCCAGGCCGCTCAGCAGCACGAGATGTCCGTACGGCCGGCCCGCCTCGAGGGCTCGCAGAACCGCTGCCGAGGACGGCTCGGCCTGCGTGACCACCGCCCCGCGCAGCGTCAGTTGCTTGGACACGGCCTCCACGAGCCCCGTGTCCGCGCCGCCCGAGCCGACCAGCAGCACCCGCTCGTCGCGCAGGCTCCGCTCGCCGAACGCCTCCGGGTCGGCCGGGCGCCAGACCTGCTCCCACACGGTCTCCGCCCGCGCGCTGCGTGCGACCTCCGGTGCGGGCTGGGTCGACGACCGCAGGTGGACGTCCCGCATCATGATCAACACGCTGCCGTCGGAGCCGAGGATCTCCAGTCCGCCGCGGAGTTCGCCGTCCTCCTCGGCCGGGTCCAGCCAGCCGTGGATGTAGCGGCGGGTGCCCTCGGGCACCGCCGTGGGCACCGGTGTCCCACCGGTCCCCGGGGCCTTTTCCGACTGACGCAGCAGTCCGAGCGTCAGGTCAAGGAGGGCGCCGCGGGGCAGTTCCTCGGCGGCGCGGTTGACCTCGGCGAGCACCTCGCCCGGTCCCTGATAGACCTCGTTGAGGACCGGCTCGGCCCAGCCGGGCACCACGATGTCGGCGGGGTCGACCGGCGCACACCGGGTGCGTACGGCATCGAGGTCGCCGTCGGCTCGCCGGGTGTCGGTGGGACGGCGCACCAGGACACCGCGGGCGTGCAGCCGCCAGCTGCCGCTCTCGGCGGAGTCGACGCCGTGCCGGGAGAAGCAGAGGAACAGCGAACGGCCCTCGTCGTCCTGCGGCAGCACATAGACCCGTATCTGCGCGGGCCGGTGCTCGGGGTCGAGAAGCAGTGGCTCGCCCACCACGAAGCGGTCCACGAGCCGGGGCTGCGCGCCGGGCAGTTTCGCGGCGCCCGTCAGCGCCCAGTTGCAGAAGCCGCCCGCCGAGACGGACCGGCGGCCGTCCGGGCCCGTCTGCACGAACACCTCGGACAGTTCGTCGAGTTGGGGCGAGAAGGTGGGCGCGCCGGACAGCAGATGGCCCTCGAAGAGCGCACCTGGGGCATCGTCGGCCGCGTACTCGGGGGCGCCGCCCTGCGCGTCGTCGTTGAACCAGTACCGCTCGCGCTGCCAGGGGTAACTGGGCAGCGAGGTGCGCCGCGGCCTCTCGTCGCGGTGCACCGCGGTCCAGTCGACCGGTACGCCGCGGTGGTGCAGCGCGCCCAAAGCCTGGCCCACGATGTGGGTGTCCTCGCGGTCCCGGCGCAGCGACGGGATCCAGCCGACGCCGTCCTCGGGCAGGCAGCGGGCGCCGAGACCGAGGAGCACCGGCGCCGGGCCGAGCTCCAGGAAGGTACGGCACCCCGTCTCGTACAGCGCGGTGACGCCGGCGTAGAAGCGCACCGGAGCGAGCACGTGCTCGGACCAGTAGGCGGGGCGCAGCTGTTCGGGCCCCCACTCGCGGCCCGTGACGTTGGAAATGATCGGGTACTTCGGCTGATGGAACGTCAGGGTCTCGGTGACCTGGCGGAATTCGTCGATCATCGGGGCCATCAGCGGGGAGTGGAAGGCGTGCGAGACGACGAGCCCGCGGTGCTTGACGCCGCGTCCGGCCAATACGTCGACGACCTTGGCGACCTCGTCCTCGGGGCCCGAAAGCACCACGTCCGTCGGCCCGTTGACCGCCGCGACCGCCACCTGCGGCACCGGACCGGCCTCGGCGATCGCCGCGCGGACGGTCTCCTCGTCGCAGACCAGGGTCTCCATCACACCGCCCGCCGGCAGCGCCTCCATCAGCCGGGCGCGGGCCGTGACCAGCTTGGCGGCGTCGTCGAGGGAGTGCACACCGGCGACGCACGCGGCGGTGATCTCGCCCAGGCTGTGCCCGATCAGCGCGGTCGGCCGGATGCCCCACGACTCCCACATCTTCGCCAGCGCGTACTCCACGGCGAACAGGGCGGGCTGGGTGAAGCCCGTCCGGTTGATGCGCTCCCCGTCGGACAGGACGGGGCCGAGCGGCTCCACCAGGTAGCGGTCGAGCGCCTCGACCACCTGGGCGAGCGCGTCCGCGAAGACCGGCTCGGCGGCCGCGAGGGAGGCGGCCATCCCGGCGTACTGCGAGCCCTGGCCGGTGAACAGCCAGCCGAGCCGGCGCGCCTTCGCGCCCGACGGGCCGTGCGTGGTGACCTGGTCGGCGCGCTCACCGGCGGCGAACGCGGCCAGCCCGGCGGCGAGTTGCTCGCGGTCGCCGGTCACGCTGAGCCCGTGCTTCATCCGGGCCCGCCCGATGTGCGACGAGTAGCAGATGTCCGACAGGGTGCGCGCGTCCGCCGCCCGCACCCGGCTCTCGTACGCGCCGGCCATCGTGCGCAGCGCCTCGGGGCTGTTGGCGCTGAGGGTGAGCAGGCCCACCTCGCGCGGGGTGCCCTCGCGGGGCGCGGGCTGCGGCGCCTCGGCGAGCACGGTGTGCGCGTTGGTGCCACTGGCGCCGAAACTGCTCACCCCGGCGATCCGTGGGCCGTCCGGCCAGACGGTCTCCTCGGTGGTGACCGTCAAGTTGATGGCGTCCCAGGGGACTTGGGGGTTCGGGTTGTTCAGGTGCAGATGCTTGGGGAGCGTGTCGTGCTGCAGAGCCAGGACGACCTTCAGCAGGCCTGCCGCGCCGGCGGCCGGCTCCAGATGGCCGATGTTGGTCTTCACCGAGCCGACGAGCAGCGGTCGTCCGGCCGGCCGCCCGGTGCTGGTGACCGCGTTGAGGGCCTTCAGCTCGATCGGGTCGCCCAGCTGGGTGCCGGTGCCGTGCGCCTCGACATAGGTGAGTTCGGCGGGGGAGACCCCGGCGTCCTTGAGCGCGGAGGTGATGACGTTCTGCTGCGCGGCGGGGTTCGGGACCGTCAGCCCGCTGCTGCGCCCGTCGTGCTCCGTCGCCACACCCCGGACCACCGCCAGCACGCGGTCCCCGGCGGCCTCGGCCTCGCTGAGCCGCTTCAGCACGAACAGCGCGCCGCCCTCGCCACGGGCGTAGCCGTCGGCGGAGGCGTCGAACGTCTTGCAGCGTCCGTCGGGCGACAGCGCCCGCAACTTGCTGACCAGGACGAAGCCGTACGGGGAGAGCATCAGGTTCACCCCGCCGACCAGCGCCATGTCGCAGGCACCGGAACGCAGCGACAGGACAGCCTGCTCCAGCGCCACCAGCGACGAGGAGCAAGCGGTGTCGATGACCATGCTGGGACCCTGGAACCCGAAGGTGTACGAGATCCGGCCGGCCAGGAAGCTCGGCTCGCCGATCAGCTGATAGGCGTCGACGTCCGCCATCGAGCCCTTCTGCTGCCGCATCCGGACGTAGTCGCTCGTACTGGCACCGAGGAAGACGCCGACCCGGCTGCCCTCCAGCTCGCTCGGCGGCAGGCAGGCGTTCTCCATGGCCTCCCAGGCCAGTTCGAGCACAAGCCGCTGTTGCGGGTCCATGCCCGCGGCCTCACGCGGCGAGATCCCGAAGACGGTCGGATCGAAGGTGTCCACCGGGCCTTCGAGGAAGTTCCCCGACAGCGTGTACGCGGTGCCCGGGTGGTCAGGGTCCGGGTTGTAGAAACCCGCGATGGAGTGCCGCTCCTCGGGGAACTGTGACGTCGAGTCGCGGCCGTCGGCCAGGGACTGCCAGAACTCCTCGGGCGTGGCGCCGCCCGGCAGCCGGCAGGAGAGACCGATCACCGCCAGGGGCTGTGGCTGTTGGAGCTCCTGGACCCGGGCGCGCAGACTGCGGATCGTGCCGAGGGAGTCCTTGAGCCGGCCGCGGAGGACGTCCTGGCTCGGCTGCTCGGCTTGGCTCTTCGTCATCAGTTCTCCTCAAATCCCAGCGCCCGTGAGTCGGAGATCTCGGCCTCCAACTGGCGTAGCAGTTCGTCGTCGTCGAGGTCGTCCAGGTCGTCGGCGGGCTCGGCACCGGCCTCGTCGAGTTCGACCGGATCCGCGGCGGCACCCTCGGAACCGGCGGCCGGATGGCCGAGCTGCTCCAGCAGATGCCCGGTCAGCGCCAGCGCGGTCGGGTGCTCGAAGGCCACCGTCGAGGACAGCTCGGTCTCCAGCTCGCGGGACAGCCGCAGCCGCAGCGTCAGCGACATGACCGAGTCCATCCCGAGTTCGAAGAAGCCCTGGTCGGCGCGGAGTTCGTCCTCCGGCAGGCCGAGCACCCCGGCGACCTGAGCGCACACCCAGTCGAGCATCCGGTCCCGGCGCTGCACCGGGTCGAGCGAGCGCAGCCCGGCCACGAACTCGGTGCCGCCGGTCTGCCGCGCCGCCCCCAGGACGGCACGGAACAGCTCCCGGTGCGGGGCGTCGGCGAGCGCGCTGCCGAACAGCTCCCAGTCCACGTCGGCCACGCACGCGTGCACCGTGTGGTCCCAGGCAAGGAGGTCGAGGGCGCTCACGAGGTCCCGCTCCCGCAGCGGGGCGACCCCGCTCGACTTCAGCAGTAAAGTCGTCCGTTCGTCGAGGAGTTGACTGCCTTCGAGCGGCATCAGTTCGATATGCGTCACCGGCAGCCCGCTCGCCCTGCGCCGCGCCGCCAGCGCCCGCAGCGACCAGTCGGACGGCGCTGCCGCACCCGTGACGGCGCCGCCCCAGGTGCCCGGCACCGAACCCAGCAGGACGAAGAGGCGTACCGGATCCTTGGCGGTCAGCCGGTGCAGCAGCTCGGCCGTCTCGGCGCGGTTCCACTCGGCCCGCAGCGCGGCCTCGGTGGTCTCCTCCAGCGGGGTGGCCTGCTCCGGAGCCGCCGCGCACAGCACGCCCGCGATCCCGGTGTCCGCCCGCAACTCCTCCACGAGTGCGGTCAGTTCGTCCCGCGAGCCCTGGGTGCGTACGGTGCGGACCTCGGCCCCCGCGGCACGCCACTCGGCGACGCGGTCCTCGACGGACAGCCGCTCGGCCTGCTCGGGCTCCGTGTCGGCGAGCACGATCCTTCGGGCGCCGGCGCCGACCAGCCAGTCCACCGCGGGAGGCACCAGGGCGCCGCCCGCGCCGGTCACCAGATGCCAGCGCTCGGCCGACAGCGGCCGCTGCTCGGTCCGGCCCGGTGCGTCGGCCCGCACCAGCGAACCGACCTGGACCGATGAGTGCTCCACCCGGATGTGCTCGTCTCCCGGTGCGCACAGTAGCCGCGTCACCAGCGTGCGCAGCTCCTCGGCGCTGCCCCGGCTCAGGTCGACATGGCCGCCCCAGGCCTCGGGGCGGGTCATCGCCAGGGTGCGGCCTAGCCCGGCATGGGCGCCCTGGTTGCCGTCGGGGAAGCCCTCGTGACCGGCCGGCAGCAGGGCGTGTCGGGTGACCAGCCACAGCCGGGGCGGTGTCCCCTCGGCATTGGCCAGGGCGGCGGTGAGCGCGGTGGTGACGCGCCGGCCGTCGGGGCGCGAGTCGAGGTCCTCCAGGGGCCACAGGTCGCAGATCCCGGTGGTGCCCTCGTTCGCGTGGACCGCGAGCAGCGTCTCCCACTCCGCACGGTCCGTCGGGTTCAGGACGAGACCTTCTCCGTCCGGTACGTCCACCGAGCGCACCCGGCGCACCTCGCAGCCCGCGGCCCGCAGCCCGTCGGCCACCGTGCCCGCCAGGTGCTCGGTGTCACCACACACCAGCCAGCGCGTCGCGGGCGCGACCTGCGGACCCTCCCGGCCGGCCGGGCGCTGGCCCGCGGCGTTCCACTCCATCCGGTACAGCAGGTTCGCCATCCGGTCCCGGTCCGCGTCCGCCGCGGCCGGTGCGGGGTCGGCGGCCAGGCGCAGCCCGGTCAGCTCCACCAGGGCACGTTGCGCCGCGTCGAACACGGTCACGTCCGCCTCGGGCTGCCCGTCCGCACCCGCGCGGACCGGCCCCCGGGACACCCGTACGGTGCCCTCGACCGCGGCCCGGACCCGGACCGCCGCGATGACGGCGGGCAGAGGCTCCGCGTCGGACGGTTCCGCGGCGCCGTCCGCGACCAAGTGCAGTGCCAGCCGCAGCAGATCGGCGGGCAGCCTGTGCCGGGAGGCCCCGTCGGGCAGGTCCACGGTGACGTCCGCACCACCCCGGCCACTGCCGGCCGACCGCACCCCGAGCCCTGGGAAGCGGTCGGCCAGCGTGGCCCGGAGGGGCTCGTCGTCGGCCAGTCGCCCTGGGCCGGGGGCGTCCGAGGCGGGCCGCGTCGAGGCATCGGTCGATGCGCTCAGCGCGGGTCCGTGACCGTCCCCGTCCCCGGACAGCGGGCGCAGTACGACCGTGCCCTGCCGGGTGTCGACCACGGCCTGCAGGTCGGCCCGGCCTTCCGCGTCCGCGCGGGGCGCGGTGCCGAACCGCACGTCGTCGAGCGCCGGCGCCGGGGAGCCCGTCGCCGCGGCGCCGGCGAGGGCCGCCTCCAGCAGCGCGGGAACCGACACCGTCGTACGGGATCCGGAGCCGCTGATCTGCCAGGGGCTGCGGGTGCCGTCGACCGTCACGGGAAGCAGCGCCGTCCATGCGGCGGTCGTCGGCCGCACCGGAGCGCCGACGAGGGCGCCCGATCCGGTGGCGCGGTCCACGGGTGTGTCCGGCAGCCAGTGCTCCTTGCGCTGCCACGGATAGCCGGGCAGATCGACCACCGCGCGGCCGGGGCCCGCGAAGGCCGCCCAGCCGACCGGGGCGGCCTGCGCGTGCAGCGTGCCCAGGCTTGTGAGGAGCGTGCCCACCTCGTCCTCGTCGCGCACCAGCGAGGGGAGCACCACTGGGCGTTCCACGCCGGCGGCCTGCAGGGACTCCTCGGTTCCGGAAACCAGTACCGGGTGCGGGGACACCTCGACGAACACCCGGTCCTGCGGGTCCTCGACCGAGCTCACGGCATCCTGGAAGAGCACGGTGTTGCGCAGATTGCGGCCCCAGTACTCGGCGGTGAGCGCGGAGCCCGCGACCTCGCCGCCCGCCACGGAGGAGTAGACCGGGATGCGGGCCTCGGAGGGAACCAGGTGCGCGAGCCCGGACACCAGCCGCTCCCGCAGCGGTTCCATCAGCGGCGAGTGCGGGGCCACCGGCACCTTGACCCGGCGGACGAACACATTCGCCTCGGTCAGCTCCTCGGCGAGCTCCTCCAGGGCGTCCACGTCACCGGCGACGACCGTGGTGCGCGGGCCGTTGATCGTGGCGATGCCCAACTTGTCCTCGTACAGGACCAGATACGGCGCAAGCTCCTCGCGGGGCAGCCCCACGACGATCGAACCGCCGGTGCCGACCAGTGTGTCGAGCAGCCGCGAACGCAGGCACAGGATCTCGGCGGCCTGCGCCAGGGTCAGCGCCCCGGCGGCCCAGGCGGCTGCGACCTCGCCCATGCTGTGCCCGACGACCGCCTCAGGGACCACGCCCCAGCTGCGCCACAGCTCGACCAGGCCGACCTGCACCATGAAGATCAGTTCCTGCGGGATGCCCTCGTCGAACGGGCGGCTGTCCGGCTCACCGCGCAGCGAGGCCAGCGGGGACCAGGCGATCCACTTCCGCATCTCCTCCTCGCAGGCCAGCACCGCGTCCCGGAACACCGGCTCGCTCTGCAGGAGTTGCCGTCCCATCCCGGCCCACTGAGAGCCGAATCCGGAGAAGACGAAGACACAGGACCGCTCCAACTCGGCCGACCCGGTGAGGACCTGAGGATGCTCCTCGCCCTTGGTCAGGGCGCGCAGTGCCGAGCGGACGCCGACGACGTCCTGGCCGACCACGACGGCCCGGTGGTCGAGATGGCTGCGGCGCGCGGACGCCGTGTATGCCAGGTCGGCCAGGGCCCTCGCGTCTCCCGACTCCAACAGCGCGAGGTACTGCTTGGCGGCATCGGGCAGTGCCGACGCCTGCGCGGCGGAGAGCGGCAGCGCGAAGCGGGCCGGCGGCTCGGGGCCCGACTCCTCGGGAGCCGCGGCCTCGGCCACCAGGATGTGCGCGTTGGTGCCGGTGAAGCCGAAGGAGCTGACGCCCGCGATCCGGCGCCGCCCGTCCTCGGGCCACCGCTCGGCGCCCTCGGCGATCTCCAACCCCAGCTGTTCCCAGGCGACCTGGCGGGTCGGTGTGGTGGTCACGCCGATGTGCGGGGCGATCCGCCCGTAGTGCACCGACAGGACCGCCTTGATGAGCCCGGCCATCCCGGCCGAGGCCTCCAGATGCCCGATGTTGGGCTTGGCGGAGCCGACCAGGAGCGGTGCGCCGTCGGCTCCCCGGGGGCGCAACGCCTGGGCGAGCGCGCGCAGTTCGATGGGGTCGCCGAGCGGAGTGCCGGTGCCGTGCGCCTCGGCGTAACCGACGTCGCGTCCGCTCACACCTGCCTGCTCCAGGGCCTGTTCGATCAGCGCCCGCTGCGCGGTGCCGTTCGGCACGGTCAGCCCGCTGCTGGCGCCGTCCTGGTTCACCGCGCTGCCGGGCAGCACCGCGTAGATCCGGTCACCGTCGGCGAGCGCGGTCGACAGCCGCTTCAGTACGACCGCTCCGGAGCCCTCGCCGCGCAGATAGCCGTCGGCCGCCTCGTCGAACGTACGGCAGTGGCCGCTGGGGGAGAGGGCGCCGCCGGCCGAGACCGCGACCGGGATCACCGGGCTGAGGATCACGTTGACACCGCCGGCCACCGCGAGGTCGCTCTCGCCCTGGCGCAGGCTCTGCATGGCCAGGTGCACGGCGGTCAGCGAGGACGAGCAGGCGGTGTCCACGGCCATGCTGGGCCCGGTCAGCCCCAGGAAGTAGGAGAGCCGTCCGGACGCCCCGGCGAAGGAGTTGCCGGTGCCGTAGTAGAGGTCCACGTCCTGGAGATGGCTGCCGATGTGCTGGGCGTGGTCCGAGCTGTTCATGCCGACGAAGACGCCGGTCGCGGAGCCGCGCAGCCGGTCCCGGGTCGCCCCGGCATCCTCCAGGGCCTCGTAGGCGACTTCGAGGAAGAGCCGGTGCTGCGGGTCGAGGCTGCGGGCCTCGCGGGGCGAGACGCGGAAGAACGCCGCGTCGAAGCCGCGTACGTCGTCGAGGTAGCCGCCCCGCAGCGAGGTCATCGTGCCGGGTGTCCACGGCCCGTCGGACAGGAATGCCTGCCCGTCCCAGCGGTCCGAGGGCACGTCGCGGATGACTTCGCGGCCGTCGAGCAGGAGCTGCCAGTAGTCGCGAACCGAGGGGCTGCCGGGGAAGCGGCAGCTCATGCCGACCACGACGATGGGGTCGTCGGCGGGGGCCTTCACCGGGGCGACTTCCACCGCGGGAGCCGGTTCCGCGGTCGGCGCCTGCGGTGTCTTCTTCGCGAGCACCTGCGGCAGCAGATGATCGACCAGCTCGTCCAGACAGGGACGTTCGAAGGGGGTGGACAGAGGGATGTCGAGGCCGAGCCGCAGTCCGAGGCGGTCCACGAACTCCACGATGCTCAGTGAGTCCAGACCGAGGTCGGCGAAGCCGCGCCGGGGCGGGATGCGACGGCCCGGGTCCTGGCCGAGGATCTCCGCCAGCGTCTCGGACGTCAGCCGCATCAGGGACCGGCGTTCGCGGTCGGTGCTCGCCGCCGTGCCGGTGGCGTCCGGGGTGGCCCCGGGCTCCGTCGCATCCGTGGCCGTTCCGGTCCCGTCCGCCACCGTTCCCGCCGGGGGATGGAACGGGACGGTGGCGGACGAGTCGGCTTCCCGGTCGGCCCCGAGGGGGGGTGGGGCCATGACCGGGGCGGGACCGCCGGAGCCGAGCGGCTCCGGCGGAGTCGTGGGCGCGCCGGTGGGCGTGCCGTTCAGTTCGAGCTGCTGCGCGGGCCCGAGCGGCCTGCCCGAAGGGTCGAGCAGCTGCACGGCGAGCCGGGCGGGCCCGACCTGCGCGTCGGGCACCGCACCCGGGGCGTACTGCGTGCCGGGCGTGACCTCGGGCAGCCAGAACGACTCGTGCTGCCACGGGTGCCGGGGCAGCTCCGTGAGCCGGCCCGGGGCCAGGTCGGCCCAGCGGACCTCGGCGCCCGCACAGTGCAGTGCGGCGAGCGAGGAGAGCAGCGTCGCGGGCCCGTCGGCGTCCCGGCGCAGCGATCCGACCGCGACGCCCTGGCGTCGCAGCGCCTTCAGGGCATCGGTCAGCGGGCGTACGAGGGTGGGGTGCGGGCCGATCTCGATGAAGTCGGCGCCCATGTCCTGCAGCAGGCCCCGCACGGCGGGCCAGAAGCGGACGGGACGCAGCACGTTGGCGGCCCAGTACGCGGCGTCCAGCGTGGCCGGCGGCTCCTCGGGCCAGACGGTCGACACGAACGCCTCGGGCCGGGCCGCCGCCGCCAAGTCGCCCAGTTCCGCGCGGAGTTCCTCGGCGAAGGGCGCCATCGCCGGGCTGTGGAACGCGTAGTCGCCGGGCACGAACCGCGCGGTGACGGACCGCTCGCGCAGCAGCGAGGCGATCGCGGTCAGGTCGTCCTCGGAGCCGGCGAGCACCGTCGAGGCGGGCCCGTTGACCGTGGCGACCGTGACGGCCCGCCCGGTTCCGGCGGCGACCTCGACCGCCTCTTCCTCGGAGAGTGCCACCGCGAGCATCCGCCCAGTGCCCGCGGCGGCGGCCATGATGCGCCCGCGCCGCACGGCGAGGTCGAGCGCCGTGGGCAGGTCGAGGGCGCCGGTGAAACAGGCGGCGGAGATCTCGCCGAGGCTGTGCCCGACGACCTTGGACGGCTCCACACCACGGGAGCGCCAGACCTCGGCCACCGCCAACTGCACTGCGACAACGGCAGGTTGAGCCAGCTCGGTGGCGGCGAGATCGCTGTCGCCGAGCAGCTCGCGCAGACCGGGCAGGCCCGCCTCGCGCAGCACCGCGTCGCTCGCCTCCAGGCGGGCCGCGGCGACCGGCTCGCGGTCCCACAGGTCCAGGCCCATGCCGCGCCACTGCGAGCCCTGGCCGGAGAAGACGAAGACGGTGCGGTGGCGCCGCCGGGGCTCGGCGGTGCCGGTGACGGTGCGCTCGTCGGGGTTGCCCTCGGCCAGTTCGAGCAGCGAGGCGCGCAACTCCTCGGCGTCGGCGCCGATCACGGTGGCGCGCGCCTCGTGGTGGGTGCGCCGCACCGCCGCGGTGTGCAGGACATCGGCCAGCGGCCGCTCCCCGTCGAGGGTGCCGGCCAGGTCGCGCGCGCGTTCCTGGAGGGCGGCCTCCGTGGAGCCGGAGAGCAGCAGCACCCTCGGGGCGTCCGCCTCGGGAGCACTCGCTTCGGGCGCCGGCACGGGCGCGGACAGCAGCAGATGGGCGTTGGTGCCGCTGAGGCCGAAGGCGCTCACGCCGAAGAGGGTGTCCTCGGTCGCGTCCAGCGGCCTGGCCTCGGCCGAGATGCTCAGCGGCCCGTCGGTCCAGGGGATGGCGGGGTTGGGCGTGCCGAGGTGCAGCTGCGGTGGGACGACCCGGTGCCGTGCGGTCAGCACGGTCTTGATCAGGGCGGCGACACCGGCGGCCGCGTCCGTGTGCCCGAAGTTCGCCTTGTGCGAACCGATGTGCAGCTTGCGCCCGGGGTCACGGCCGGGGCCGAACACCTCCGACAGCGCGAAGGCCTCGATCGGGTCGCCGAGTGGCGTGCCGGTGCCGTGCGTCTCGACGAACGCGACCTCGGCCGGGGTGGCGTCCGCGCGCTGCAGAGCCTCCCGCAACAGGGCTTCCTGCGCGGAGGCGTTGGGGACGGTCAGGCCCGCGCTGCGGCCGTCGTGGTTGAAGGCGCTGCCCCGGATCACCGCGAGTACCTGGTCGCCGTCGGCGAGCGCGTCGTCGAGCCGCTTCAGTACGACGACGCCGCAGCCCTCGCCGCGCACGATGCCGTCCGCGTCGGCGGCGAACGGCTTGCACCGCCCGGTGGGCGACAGGGCCTGCACCTTGCTCATGAAGATGGACAGCTCGGGGGCGGCGAGGACGTTGACGCCGCCCGCCAGCGCGGTGTCGGCCTCGCCGCTCGCCAGTGCGCGGCAGGCCAGGTGGACGGCCACCAGGGACGAGGAGCACGCGGTGTTCACGGCGAGCGCGGGGCCGTGCAGCCCCAGGGTGTAGGCGACCCGGCCGGGCGCGAAGCTGAACTCCTTGCCGCTCGCGTAGTACGGGTCGATGGCCTTCACACCGCGCGTCTTGGAGTGCAGCAGTGTGTAGTCCATACCGAGCATGCCGAAGAACACGCCGGTGCGGGAGCCCGCGAGCTGGGGCTTGGTGAGCCCGGCGTGCTCCAGGGCCTCCCAGGAGACTTCGAGCAGGAGCCGCTGTTGCGGATCCATCTCGCGTGCCTCGCGGAACGAGATGCCGAAGAAGTCGGCGTCGAACCGGTCGAGCCCCGGCAGCACTCCCGCGTAACGGCAGTACCCGGTGCCCGGTGCGGACCCGTCCTCACTGATGTACTCGGGACCCCAGCGCTCCGGGGGGATCTCCCCGATCACGTCGACGCCGTCGCGCAGGACGTGCCAGAAGGACGCGGGATCGACCACCCCGCCCGGATAACGGCACCCGATGCCGACAAGGGCTATGGCCGGATCGGTGGTGATTCCGTTGCGGGCGGGCATGGATCCCCCTCCAGGAGTGCGACAGACGGATGGTGCGGACGGAAGTCCGGGTCCGGGTGGCGGGAGGGGCGTCCACGCCACCCGGGTCGTGCCCGGCAGCGGTCCGCTGCCGTGGTGCCTCCCGGCCGGACAGGGCGAGGACGCCCGGCCGGCGAGGGTCTGTACGACCGGCCGGACAGGGCCGGTCCGGCCCTGTTCCGCCGGTGCGGGCCCAAGCGACCCCGGAGGCCCGGGGGCCTAGAACTTGGCCGCCGCGGAGGGTGCCTTGAGCGTCCCCAGGTACTTGTGCCAGAGGTGGTTGGGGTCGTTCTCGACGGCCTCGACGATCTCCCGCATCGCGGCGAGGGCCTTGGGCTCCCCGTCGTACACATCGCCCTGCAGCATCTTGAGGACGTCCAGGCGGTAGCGCGGGTCCTGGACGAACGCCGTGAAGAGGATGTTGAGGCGGTAGTAGATCGAGATGAACTCGTACCAGTTGTTCACCGCGCCGCGGAGCGTGTTGACGTAGCCGTCGAAGCGTTCCTTGCGGAAGTCCCCGGCCTTGTGCGCCGCGATGATGTCGGCGGCGGCCAGCCGTGCGCTGTTGAGCGCGACGCTGACACCGCTGGAGAAGATCGGGTCCACGAACCGGGCTGCGTCGCCGATCATCACGAGCGAGTCGTCGGCGATCTTGGTGAGCGCGTAGCTGTAGTCGCCCTCGGCCTTGAACTCCTTGACCCGCTTGGCGTTCTTCAGCGCGTCCTGGAGGGCCGGGCGGCTGCCGATGGTGTCCCAGAAGAAGGTCTCCAGGTCGTTCTTGGCTTCCTTGAACCGGGCCTTCTGGGTCACGACACCTATGGAGGTGATGGTGTCCGTGATCGGGATCTGCCAGACCCAGGTGTCCTCCAGCGGGAGGAAGTGGATGAAGATGTAGTCCGCCTGGTCCTTGTTGACCGCGAGCGCCTTGCGGTCGAAGTCGTCGAACCAGGTGTGCACCGCGTACTGGTTGAAGACCGGGTCCGGCTCCTTGACCTTGAGCTGGCTGCCCATCATGGTGCGGCGGCCACTGGCGTCGATGACCATGCGGACGGGGACGCCGACCGACTGGTTGCCGACCTTCGCCTGGATGACCGGACGGTCGCGGTCGGTGAAGTCGACCCGGTTGACGCGGACGCCGTGGTAGACCTTCGCGCCCAGGCTCTCCGCGTGCTGCAGCAGGATCTGGTCGAACTTGCCGCGGTCGACGTGGAAGGTGTGGTCCCGGTCGACGCCGGCCTGGTCCCGCTCGCTGAACAGCACCTCGGCGGCGCGGAAGTCGTGGTCCAGGCCCTGGAAGCCCATGTGGTCGATGTCCCGGTCCTCCGCGGAGGTCCAGGCGGCGCCGTACTTCTTGGGGAAGCCCGCGGCCTCGACCTTCTCCATGGCACCGGTCTCGATGAGCACCGGCGTCGTGGCCGGGACCAGCGACTCGCCGACGTGCTCGCGCGGAAAGGTCTCCGATTCGAAGACCACCACGGACAGCCCCTCCTTGGCGAGGTAGGAGGCGGCGGTGGAGCCGGCCGGCCCGCCGCCGATGATGCCGATGTCGTAGTCGTAGTTCGCCGATGTCTCGGACAACGTGATCTCCTGTCGCGAATTCGGGTGGATGCGCTGTGCCGTGGCCGCGAGGGCCTGTGCGGCGGGTCGGTCGCAGGCCCTGGTCAGTGAGCGGGCGTACGGAGGGACAGCAGCAGGTCGGTGATGCTGTCCAGGTTCTGGAAGTTGGTTCCGGTCAGCTCGGTCGGCGGGATGTTGGTCCCCAGCTCGTCCCGGATGAAGGTGAGCAGCTGAGCGGTGTTGATCGAGGTGAGAATCCCCCACTCGAGCAACGGGGTGTCCGGGGCGATGCCCTGGGCGTCGGGCTCCGCGAGCAGCCGCTCCTGGATGAACTCGGTGAGCTGGGTGATCAGTTCGTCGCGGTCACTGGCCACGCCGTACCTCCTGGAGATGCGTTGAGGGGCGGGTGGTCCCGCCGAGGTTCAACGGGGGACCCAATGGAGTTCAACGCCCGTTGATTTCAACACCTGATGATGTCATTTCCTGATGAACTCTACTAGTGTTGAGTTCATCGTCAAGAGGCCAACGGGCAGTGATGACCGAGTGGTTGGAGAAGCGATGCCCCCAGTGACGGCTCACGTGATGGCCCCGAAGGTGCCCCGAGCGAGGACTCGACCGGTGACCGCGGCCCGGCTCGGGCCGCCCGCCGGAGAAGTGCATGTCTGGGCGGTACGGGAGCCCGGCCCCGGTTCCGAGAAGGCGCTGTGGCGCTGTCTGGAACTGCTCTCACCGGACGAGCTGCGGCGGTGGCGGCACATGGTGCCCTCGCAGCGCGCGCTGTACGCCTCGGCACATGCCGCGCTGCGCGCGGTGACTGCCGCGTATGCCGACCTGATGACGTCCCAAGTCACCTTCTCGGTAGGCAAGTTGGGCAAGCCCTATGTGTGTGGCGACCCCGGGCTCAGGGTCAGCCTCGCGCACACCGAAGGGATGTCCCTGGTGGCCGTGAGCCGTGACGGACCCACCGGCGTCGACGTCGAACGGATCAGGCCACTCAGGGATCCCGCGGGGCTGCGCCGACAGGTGCTCTCCGACATCGAGGCGGAGCACTGGCCCGCGGACCGCGAAGGTCCCCTGAACAGCGGGCTGTTCACCCACTGGGCGTGCAAGGAGGCCGTCCTCAAGGCCCTCGGCAGCGGCCTGGCCGGCGATCTCACCGCGGTCAGGGTCAGTCCCGGTGCACGACGCTCGGGGCCAGTGCGGGTGCAGTCGGCTCCCGGGTCGGCCACACGCGTGTGGAACCTTCACCTCATCGACGTCGGCCCCGAGTTCAGAGCGGCCGTGGCCGTCGCCGGCGGTGGCGATGTCGTACGAGTCCTCGCGCTGGACCCCGGCGAGCGGCCCGAGCCGTCGTCGTCGCACACTCCCTGGAGTTCCTCCCCCACGAAGGAGATCCCGCCATGCAGCGGTTGAGCAGCACCCCCGGAGCGACCACCGCCACGTCCACGCCCGGCCGTGCCCGCCAGGGCCGCCCCACGCTGCTGTGCCTGCCGCACGCGGGAGGGGCCGCACGGGCCTTCGCGAGCCTGGAGGCGGCGTTGCCCGACGCCGCGCGGATGACCCTGCTGGAACTGCCAGGACACGGCACCCGGATGGCCGAGCCGCTGCGCGAGGACTTCGGCACGGCCCTGGAGGACCTGATCCGCGGCTCCGCCCCGCACACCACGGGGCAGTACGTCCTGCTCGGGCACAGCATGGGGGCGGCGTTCGCGTACGAGACAGGCCGCTACTGGAGCGCCCTGGGCCGCCCGCCGGCCGCTGTCGTCGTGGTCGGCCGCAACGGCCCCACCGCTCGGCGCACCCTGCCCGACCTCCACACACTCTCCGCCCCGGCGTTCCTGGAGTCCGTGCGCCGCCTCGGTGGCACCCCGCCACAGCTCTTCGAGCACCCGGAACTGGTCAAGCTGTTCACCCCGGTACTGCGCGCCGACTTCACCATCTCGGAGACGTACACCCCGCTGCCCGGACCGCCGCTGGCCTGCCCCCTGTGGGTGTGCGCGGGCGTGGACGATCCGATGGTGGACGACCCGGGCCTGCGCGACTGGGAGAACCACGGCGCCGGCGACGTCGCCATCGAGTGGCTGCCCGGCGACCACTTCCTGCTCGACGACCCGGCGTTCCACGCGTACGTGGCCGGCGTACTCCGGACGCTGCCGGACCCCGCGACAACGGGTTGACCCGTCGTCCCGCACCCGCACCACGCGCCCGGCGCAGGGGCTGGGCTCGGGGCGAGTTTCGCAGCCCGGCGCTGACGGGGCGCCGCTGCGCCCACCCGTGCCGCCCCCAGCGGCACGACTGCCCGCAGCGAGGGAGACCGCAGCGATGACGACCCGCAGCCGCGGCACGCCCCCGCTGCGCCCGTGCCGCCTCCTCCAGTGGCACGGCTGCCCGCAGCGAGGGAGGTCTGAGGCGAGGGCGGCCTGCGGTCGTTGTGAGCAGGGGAGGGGTCGTCCCGTAGTGCGGGAGGTCTGAGGCCAGGGCGGCCTGCGGTCGCCGTGGGCAGGGGAGGGGTCGTCCCGTAGTGCGGGAGGTCTGCGACGAGGGCGGCGGCGGGCAGTCGCGTCGGCTGGTGAGTGGCGGTCCCTCAGCACGGGAGGCCCGCAGCTGCTGTACGCACGGGAGGGGCTGTCCCTCAGCCAGAACGGCCTGCAGCGAGGGAGGTCTGTAGCGAGGACGGCCCGCAGCCGCCCACCGACGGGAGGGGCCGTGCCGGTACATCACCGCCCGTCGCTTACAGCTCCGCACAGCCAAGTCGAACCATCTGCAACCCCGAGCGGTACGCACGCCACGCGACGGGCGGATGTACCGGCACGGCCCCGACCCACCCACCGGTGATAGGCGAACCGCGTCCGCGCCCCCGACGCACGCCCACGACGGGCGGATATACCGACACGGCCCCAACCCACCCCCACCGCTGGTAGGCGAACCGTGCACGCGCCCACGCCGTCGGCCCCCGCCCCTGAAGAACAGGGCGAGGGCCGGCGGCGCAACGGGCCGTCTCAGGCGGCAGGGTGCGCGTGCACCTCGGAGAACTGGGCCCGCCAGTAGGCCAGCGGGGTATTGGTGGTGGAGACGTCGCCGTGCACCAGGCGGCCGATGAGTACCTGATGGTCGCCCGCCAGGTGGCTGCTCGTCAGGATGCACTCCGCGAACGCCACGGTGTTGTCGAGCAGCGGCGCGGAGGTGCGCTTGCCCGCGGACCAGGGCACGCCCTCGAACCGCTCGGGCACCGGCGACGCGAAGGTGCGGGCCGTCTCGGCCATACCGGCGGAGAGGAAGTTCACCGCGAAGACCGAGCTCTGGTGGATGGCTTCGAGGGTCGCGCTGGGCTGCTTGACACAGACCAGCAGCAGCGGTGGCGAGGCCGACACGCTGCACACCGCGCTGCACGTGAGGCCGCGCGGCTCGCCATCGGCCGTGAGGCTGGTGACGACGCTCACCCCGGTCGGCAGGGACCCCATCACCGAACGAAAGGTGTGGAGGTCCACCTGGTCCAACAGGGTGTCGGGAGTGCTGAGTCGTTCAGACATGGGCAGGTCCTCGTCTCTGAGGCCGAGGCGGATCAGGGCCGCGGAGGTCATCGGGGTTCACCGGGTGGCTGTCACGGGGCTGCGCCGGACGTCTGGCACCGGCGCTCACCGCGCGTCGACGGCGGTGATCTGGTTCAGCAGAGCCTGACGGTCCGTCTTCCCGTTGCCGGTCAGCGGCAGTTCGGGGACGACATGGACCGCGTCGACCACCATGTAGAGGGGCAGCCGGTCGGCACACTCGCGCTTGAGTTCGAGCAGCCCGGGAGCCCGCGGGCCCTCCGGCACCACCACGGCGTGGATCTTCGCGTCCAGACCGCTACCCACCACGACACACGCGGCGGAGGCCACCTTGGGGTTCGCGGCGACCACCGCCTCGATGTCGCCGAGCTCGATGCGATGCCCGCGCACCTTCACCATGTGGTCACGCCGGCCCACGTACTCCAGCATTCCGTCGGGCCCCATCCGCCCGATGTCACCGGTGAAGTACGCGCCCTTCTGCGGCTCCCGGCCCCAGTAGCCGAGCATCACCGTCGGCCCACTGACCACGATCTCGCCCTCACGCTCGCGCGGCGGGTGTATCCGGATCCGGTCACCGCTGACCGCGGTGCCGATCGGCAACGGACGGGTGCTGCCCAGATCGCGGTCGGTGACCTCGTAGCTGGTGCACACATTGGTCTCGGTCGGCCCGTACCAGTTGAGCATCCGCACATCCGGCCACGCCTTGCGCAACTCGTGGACCTGCTGCATGGGGAACGGCTCCCCGGCGAAGACGCACACCCGCAGATCGGCCGGCGGCTCACCGGTCAGCAGCTCGCCGCGCTGCATCATCAGGACCAGCGCGGACGGCACCGAGTACCAGACGGTGATCCGCTCGCGGCGCAGCAGCGCGCCGAGCTGCGCCGGGTCGTACGCCAAGCCCTCGGGCACCAGGACGACCGAGGCACCGGCCAGGAAGGTGGCGTACAGGTCGAAGACGGAGAGGTCGAAGTTGAAGGGCGCGTGGTTGGACAGCCGGTCGTCCGCGGTGACACCCACCTCTTCGGCGGCCCAGCGGATGAAGGACAGCGCGTTCTTGTGGCTGATGCAGACGCCCTTCGGCTCGCCGGTGGAGCCGGAGGTGTAGAGGATGTACGCCGGTTCGTTGGGCTCGTTCTCGTACGGCGCCGGGGCGTCAGCGACCGGGGCCTCCTCGCGCACCTCGGCGAAGGAGGCGAGCGGCAGGGCGTCGTCCCAGTCGACATCCGCGGCGCGCCGGATGCCGTCGGCGTCGGCGACCACCAGGGCGGGCGTGCAACTGGCGGCGATGCGCTGGACCCGGGCGGCCGGGTTGTTGGCGCTGACCGGTGCGTAGATCGCGCCGATGCGCAGCGCGCCCTGCATGAGGGCGATGGCGTCCAGGGTCTTGTGGGTCCACAGCACGACCCGGTCGCCGGGGCGAACGCCTCGCCGGTGCAGCGCGGCCGCGTACCGGTCGGCGAGGTCGTCGAGTTCCCGGTAGCTGAACACCCCTTGGGACGAGCGCACGGCCGGGGCGTCCGGGGCGCGCCGGGCGGAGTCGATGACGAGCTGGTGGAGCCTCACAGGCCTATCTCCTTCACTATCAACTGACGCTGGATGTCCGAGGTTCCCGAGAAGATCGTGCTGGGCACGGCGTCGCGCAGCGCGGCCTCGATGCCGTCCTCGCGCAGATAGCCGCGGCCGCCGAAGATCCGGACCGCGTCGGCGGCGGACGCCAGCACGCCCTCGGACACGGCCAGCTTCGACAGGGCGATTTCGAGCACGGAAGGATCGCCCTGGTCCATCGACCAGCAGGCGCGGTACAGCAGCAGCCGGGCGCTCTCCAGGCGCAGCTTCATGTCGGCGATCCGGTGGGACACCGACTGGAACTCGCCGATCCTGCGCCCGAATTGACGGCGTTCCCGGGCGTGTGTGACGCACTGCTCCAGGAGGCGGTCGAGCAGCCCGACGTAGAGCGCGAAGAGGCAGGCGCGCTCCCAGCCCATGGAGTGCTGGAAGATCGCCGCACCCGCGCCGACACCGCCGAGCACCTGCACCTCGGGCACGAAGCAGTCCTCGAAGGTGACGGAACCGGCCGGGCAGGAGTGCATGCCCATCTTCTCGTAGGGCTTGCCCACGACGACGCCGGGCGTCTCCCGGTCGACGACCAGGCCGGTGACACCGAGGAAGCCCATCTTGGGATTGACGGTCGCGTACGTCACATACACATCGGCGGCCGGTCCGTTGGAGACGAAGCTCTTCGTGCCGTTGAGCACGAACCCGCCGTCGGTGGGCGTCGCGATCGTGCCGAGCCGTGAGGAGTCCGAGCCGGCCTCCGGCTCCGTCATGGCGTTGCCCGCGATCAGCCGCCCCGAGGCCAGTTCGGGCAGCATCCGCCGGCGTACGGCATCGGTTCCGAACCGGGCGACGGGCACGGCGCAGGCGAAAGTGTGCGCCGCCGCGCCGAACACCAGCCCGGTGTCGGCGCAGCCACGGCCCACGGCCTCCACGACGCGCGCGGTGTCGAGCGCGCCGAGTCCCTGCCCGCCGTACTCCTCGGGCAGGCAGGAGCCGAGCATGCCGATATCGCCGAGCCGCAGCCAGTCCTTGCGGGTGTAGAACCCGTGGCCCGCGCCGGGCGGAGCGGGGAAGGCGGCCCGGGTCGCCTCGAGTACCTCGTCGTAGCGGGCCTGTTGGCCCTCGTTCCAGCCGAACTCCACATCTGCTCCTGGGGTACGGGGAAGGGGGCGCGCCCTCCCTGATCGGATCGCTGGTCAGTTGTGCTCGGGGAAGTGGCGCAGGTTCCGCGGGCCGACATAGCGCAGCCGTGGATGGATGCGCCCTTGCTGGGCCCGCTGTTCCTCGACGTGGGCGAGCCAGCCGGGGACCCGGGCGGCCGCGAACATCGGGACGAACAGGTCGGACGGCATGCCGAGCAGGTGGTAGATCGCGGCGGCGTAGCAGTCCACGGTCAGATAGGGGCGCGGTCCCTTCGACGGGTGGGCCGCGGCCCGTACGGCGTCCAGGACCTGCAGGATGCGGTCGCTGCCGGGGCCCGTGTTGAAGGCGCGGGCCGCCTCGCGCAGCGGCCTGACGCGGGGGTCCTCCTCGGCGTGCGAGCCGGGCCTGACCCGGGCGGCGGAGGCCTGGTCGGCTCGCCCGCGCAGATAGGCGGCGGTGGTGTCCGGATTGCCGTCCTCGCGGGCCAGGTCGATCACCTGGTGGGCGGCGCCGCCGTGCAGCGGCCCGGTGAACGTGGCGAGCGCGACGGTGATGGTGGCGAAGGTGTCGGCGCCGGTGCCGGCCGCGACCCGGGCCGCGAACGCCGAGGCGTTGCAGCCGTGTTCGGCCTGCAGGACCAGGCAGAGGTCGACCAGGCGTACCCGCTCCGGATCGCGGGGCAGGCCCAGCATGTAGAGGATGTTCTCGGCGTGCGAGAGTTCGGGCGCGGGGTTCGGCAGCCGTCGCCCGGCGCGGGCCGCCTGCTGGGTCGCGAAGATCGTCGGGATCCGCGCGACCAGGCGCTCGCGCAGGTCGATGTGGGCGGCCGGGTCGGCGTTCGCCTCCGCGGCGACGCCGAGCGCGGGAACCGCGGTGCGCAGCACGGACGAGGTGCTGGAGTTTGCGTTGAGCACCAGGTTCGTCGCGACCATGGGCGGCAGTTCACGGGCCGCGACGAGCCGCGTCTTGAAAGCGCTCAGCTCCTCGGCGTCCGGCAGCCAGCCGCGGATCAGCAGATGGACGACCTCCTCGAAGGTCACCCGGCCGATCAACTCCTCGATGGGATAACCGCGGTAGGCCAGCCGCCCCCGGACGGGGTCCACCTCGGAGATCCCCGTCTCACCGACCACCACCTCCGAGATGTCCGTCAGCTCCTGCTCGACGGCCGAAGGCACCGGCCCCGGCAGCGCGGGGGCGATCGACGACGCGTCCGGCGGTGCCTTGATGTGGGACAGTTCGGCGAGCCGGTCGTCGTAGAAGGCGCGCAACTGTCCGACCGACTCGATGTGTTCGATGAGATGGTCGTCGAGGGTGGTGCCCAACTCGTGCTCCAGATGGACCTGGAGTTCCACGGCGGTGAGGTTGTCCCAGCTGGCCACGGCGCGAAGCTGCATCTCGTCGCCGATGAACTCCGACGGCATGTCGAAGACGCGGGAAAGAGTGCTGATGACGGGGTGCACCTGGGCCATCTCCTTGTCTGAGCGTCGCTGCTCCTGCGGGTGCCGAGCGACGAAGGGGGGTGATGTGCGGCGTCGCGGACCCGGTGTGCGGCCGGTTCCGTTCGCGCGGCCGGTTCTGTTCACACGCGGCCGGATCCGGGTGGTGGCCCCGATCGACTGCGGCGCGCCACGGGTGTGGCCTGAGCCGGCTACCCGGCCAGGTCCGAGGTCTGCCCGCCGGCCGGCTCGGGCATCCGGACCAGCGAGGCGGCCGAGTCGGACCGGGCGGGCGTGGCGATCAGATCCATCCGGGACCGGGGGAAGAGGAACGGGAGGAGCGGGCCGGTCATGGCCGTGGTGATCAGCGCCATGAGGACCATTTCGGTGAACAGGGACTGGTCGAGCACTCCGAGGCTGAGGCCGACGCCGAGGATGATCAGCTCGGTCAGGCCCCGCGTGTTCATCAGGACGCCGACGCCCGTCGACTCCCGCCAGCCGAGCCCGAAGGACTTGGCCGGCAGTCCGGCGCCGAGCAGCTTGCCGAGGATGGCCGCGGCGAGGATCAGGCCCAGCTCTCCCCAGGCGGTGAGCGACATGGCCGCGACGTCGACCGAGAGTCCGGTGACGATGAAGTAGACGGGCAGCATGAGTTCACCGGCGTGCTGCAACGGGCGCAGCATCTTCTCCTCCAGCAGGACCTCCGGCTTGCGGGGCATGACCAGGCCGAAGGCGAAGGCGCCGAAGATGGGGTGGATGCCGATCTTCGACGTGGTGTACGCGGAGAGCAGCAGCCCGGCCGTGACCAGGGTGGCCAGATGGACGCCGGTGCCGCGCTTGGAGATCCAGGCGACACCTCGGGTGAGCAGCGGGCGGACGACGACGATCATCGCGGCGCCGTAACCGGCCGACATCCACAGGGTGTCGGTGAAACCGGAGGGACCGGACGCGGTCACGATCGCCACCACCCCGGCCAGCAGGCACCAGGCCAGTACGTCGCCGAAGGCCGCGCTGGTCAGCGCGAGCGCGCCGATCTTCGTGCGGCTGAGGTTGTTGTCCTTGAGGATCCGGGCCAGCACCGGGAACGCGGTGATCGACATGCTGACGCCCAGATACAGGCCGAACGAACTGAACGGCACCTTCTCCCCGTTGACGTGCGAGTGGCTGTGGTAGATCACCGCGGCGACCCCGAAGCCGAGCACCATCGGGGCCAGGATGCTGCCCGCGGTCACTCCGGCGACGGAGCTCTTCCTGCGCCGCATGGTCGTCCAGTCGAGCTCCCACCCCACGGTGAACATGAAGAGCAGCAGGCCCAGTTGGGCGACCATGGAGAGTAAGGGGCGTACTTCGTCCGGAAACAGACGCTGCGTCGGGTTTCCTGGAAGCAGTCCCAGCAGACTGGGTCCCAGCAGGATTCCCGCCGTGATCTCGCCGATGACAGCGGGCTGGCGTATGCGGCGGGCGAGCTGGGCGAGGACTGTACCCGCGATCAGGATGCCGGCGATGCCGGCGATGGCGGTGGCCTGCAGTGCTTCGGCTGCGTGCGGATGCGTCACGGCATCTCCTCCGGCGTCGAAACTCGTCGGACATTGAACTTAATTCACTACGCGTTGAACTCAACTGATGATGAGTTTTGCATGCGGGGTGGCGCGCACACAAGGGGCGTCGGCGGGCTGCCCGCCTGGGAGTCAAGAGGTGTGCGGGGGTGGGCGGTCGGGGCTTGCCGGGTTTTCGGGTTCATGCAAAACTCCTTCCTTGTTGAGTTCACTGGTTGTTGAGTTCTTGTCGAGTGTGAACCGCGGAAGGTGGTGCCTGACCATGCGCGAACTGGTGGAGGTGATCGAGTCCCCGGACTCGGTGCCGGCCGATGTGGCGGCCCTGGGAGTCCCCGAGTCCTTCCGGGCAGCCGTCCTCCACAAGGAGGAGGCGGGGATGTTCGAGGGAATGGAACTGCGCGATCGGCGTCCCGCCGACTCCCTTCACATCCAGGAGGTGCCGACCCCCACCCCGGGACCGGGTGAAGTACTGGTGGCGGTCATGGCGAGCGCCGTGAACTACAACACCGTCTGGAGCGCACTGTTCTCGCCCGTTCCCACCTTCGCGGCTCTGGAGCGCTATGCGCGCCTCGGCGGTCTCGCCGCCCGGCACGACCAGCCCTACCACGTCATCGGCTCCGACCTGGCGGGCGTGGTCCTCAAGTGCGGGCCCGGCGTGCGGCGTTGGGGCACCGGCGACCGCGTGGTGGCGCACTGCGTCTCGGTCGAACTCGAGCACGCGGAGGGCCACGGCGACCCCATGCTCGACCCCGAGCAGCGCATCTGGGGATACGAGACCAACTACGGCGGACTCGCCCAACTCGCCCTCGTCAAGTCGACCCAGCTGCTGCCCAAGGCCGAACACCTCACCTGGGAGGAGGCCGCCTCGCCCGGGCTGGTCAACTCCACCGCGTACCGCCAGCTGGTCACCCAGAACGGCGCGGGCATGAAGCAGGGTGACAACGTCCTCGTCTGGGGCGCCGTCGGTGGCCTCGGCTCGTACGCCACCCAGCTCGCGCTGGCCGGCGGAGCGAACCCCATCTGCGTGGTCTCCTCGCCCGAAAAGGCCGCGCTGGCCCGTGAAATGGGCGCCGAGCTGATCATCGACCGCAAGGAGGAGGGCTACCGCTTCTGGCGGGACCCGCACACCCAGGACCCCAAGGAGTGGCGCCGGTTCGGCGCGCGCATAAGGGAGTTGACCGGGGGAG
The DNA here is from genome assembly GCF_014645835.1 of Streptomyces albiflavescens. Classification (GTDB taxonomy): domain Bacteria; phylum Actinomycetota; class Actinomycetes; order Streptomycetales; family Streptomycetaceae; genus Streptomyces; species Streptomyces albiflavescens. Next base: position 95,052 of record NZ_BMMM01000027.1, on the reverse strand, counting down.
AGGACGTCGACATCGTCTTCGAGCACCCGGGCCGCGAGACCTTCGGCGCCTCCGTGTACGTCACCCGCAAGGGCGGCACCATCGTGACCTGCGCCTCCACGGCCGGCTACACCCACGAGTACGACAACCGCTACCTCTGGATGAGCCTCAAACGGATCGTCGGCTCCCACTGCGCCAACTACCGCGAGGCCTGGCAGGCCAACCGTCTCATCGCCAAGGGCCGCATCCACCCGACGCTCTCGCGGACGTACGCCCTCGACGAGGTGGCCCAGGCCGTCCAGTCCATCCACCGCAACGAACACCACGGCAAGGTCGGGGTGCGCTGCCTCGCACCCGCCGAGGGACTGGGCGTCACGGCCCCCGAATTCCGCGCCCTCCACGAGAGCGCCATCAACCGCTTCCGCACCCCGCGGCCCGAGACCGCGGCGCCCGTCCTGAGCGAGGTCGCGGCATGAGCGCACGGCACGGCACGGTCGGCGTCGTCGGCCTCGGGACCATCGGCGCCGCAGTCGCCGGCAGGGCCGCGGTCGCCGGGCACTCCGTCCTCGTACTCGACTCCGCGGAGCGGGCGGGGGAGCGGCTGCGGCAGCTCCTCGACCGGACACCCGAGGCGCACGGACGCATCCGTCTCGTGCGGCGCATCGAGGAACTCGCCCCGGCCGTCACCGTGCTGGAGGCGGTGCCCGAGCGCCGCGACACCAAGGTCGAGGTGCTGCGCGCCCTCGACCGGGCCTGCCCGCCCGAAACCGTCCTGGCCAGCAGCGCCGCGGCCCTCTCGCTCACCGACCTCGCGGCCGCCTCCGGGCGCCCGGGCCGGCTCGTCGGCCTCCACCTGCCCCTGCCGACGGCGGGCCTCGCGGAGATCGGCCGTACGGTGATGACCGAGGAGTCGGCGGTGGAGCAGGCCCGCGACCTCGCCGAGGCCGTCGGACTCGGACACGTGACCGTGGGCGACCGGGCGGGACTGATCTCCACCGCCCTCCTCTTCGGTTTCCTCAACCAGGCCGTCACGATGTACGACCAGCGGCTCGCCGGCCGCGACGACATCGACGCCGCGATGCGCCACGGCTGCGGACTGCCCCTGGGGCCGCTCGAACTCCTCGACCTGATCGGCACGGACACCGCCTGCGACATCCTCGACGTCCTCGCCGCCCGCTGGGCCGAGCCGACGCTCCAACCCGCGCGCCGACTACGGCACATGGCCCTCGCCGGCCTGCTCGGCCGCAAGTCCGGACGCGGCTTCTACGACTACCGGGAATCCGACGGCACCAGGCCCGCCGTCGAGCGGCCGTCCCCCGCGCAGTTGGCGTTCCGTACGGTCGGCATCGTCGGGACCGGCACCATGGCCACCGGCATCGCGGAGGTCTTCGCCAAGGGCGGCGTCCCCACCGTGCTGGTCGGCCGCACCGACGAACGCGCCAAGGCCGCGTGGGAGGCCGTGGCCGCGTCGACGGCACGGGCCGTACGGCGCGGCAAGCTGGCCGAGGCCGAACGCGACGCCGCCCTGGAGCGGTTGACCCCGAGCGGGGATCTCGCCCAACTGGCCGACTGCGACCTGGTGATCGAGGCCATCGCGGAAGACCTGGACGTGAAGAAGCGGCTCTTCCGCACGCTGGGCGAGCTCTGTCGGCCGGGCGCTCTGCTGGCCACCACCACCTCAAGCCTGCCGGTGATCGAATGCGGTCTGGCCTCCGGGCGCCCCGAGGACGTGATCGGGCTGCACTTCTTCAACCCGGCCCCGCTCATGCGGCTCGTCGAGGTGATCCCCTCGCTGGAGACCGCCCCCCAACACGTGCATGTGGCACGGGAGTTGTGTTTGCGACTGGGTAAGCATCCGGTGCAGTGCATGGACCGGCCGGGCTTCATCGTCAACGCGCTGCTCTTCCCGTACCTGAACGGCGCCGTGCGTCTGACGGAAAGCCACTACGCCACCGCCGACGAGATCGACGACGTGATGAAGCTGGGCTGCGGCTACCCGCTCGGCCCGTTCGAACTGCTCGACATCATCGGCCTGGACATCTCGCTGAGCATCCAGCGCGTACTGCACGACGCGGACCGTCATCCCCGTACCGTCCCCGCACCTCTGCTGGGACACCTTGTCGCCGCCGGCCGGGCGGGACGCAAGTCCGGCGCCGGCTTCCGGGTGTACGGCTGACCGTCCGACTCAAGGAGGAAGCAGATGACCAGCACGAACTCCGAGCGAACCGCCTCCGCCGACGCTCTTGGCTGGGCGATGCTCGCGGAGCTGACCGGCTGCGGTGACGTGGCCTGGGCACTGGGGGGACCGGCGCCGGGGGACGGGGTGGACGGCGGGGAATCCGTGGCGGTGGACGGGGGCGAGCAGTGAGCGCGGCGGCATCGCGGACTGCGGGTACTCGTAGCGACTCCGGTTCTGGATCTGGCTCGGGCTCGGGCTCGGGTTCGGGCATGGGCTCGGGTTCGGGCATGAGCGCGTGGGCGGGCACGTGCACGGGTGCGGGCTCTGGTTCGGGCTCGGACTCGGGCCTTGGTTCTGGTTCGGGCACGGGCTCTGGTTCGGGTGCTGGTACCCGTTTTGGTCCCGTCGCGGCCACCGGCGCCGGAACCGTGCGCGACGCGGGGCTGGCCGCTCGTGCCGCGGCCACGCTGCTGTCGACCACGACCGGTGGCGAGCGGGATGCCGCGCTGATGGCCATGGCCCATCGGCTGAGCGGGAGTTCGGGGGAGGTCCTCGCGGCGAACCGGCAGGACGTGGAGGCGGCCCGAGAGGCCGGGCGGTCGGCGACCGTGCTGGACCGCCTCACCCTCTCGGAGCAGCAGCTCGAAGCGCTCGCGGGAACGGCGCGTGCCCTGGCGGACGAGCCCGATCCGGTCGGTGAGGTCGCGAGCGGTTCCGTCATGCCCAACGGCCTGGAGGTACGCCGGATCAGGGTGCCCCTCGGCGTCGTCGGCATCATCTATGAGGGACGTCCGAATGTGACCGTCGACGCCGCCGCGCTCTGCGTCAAGAGCGGCAACGCGGCCCTCCTGCGCGGCTCTTCGGCCGCCCGGCACACCAACGCGGCCCTCGTTGCCGTCATCCGCGAAGCGCTCGCGGACACCGCCGTTCCGGTCGACGCCGTGCAGCTCGTCCCCGGCTCGACCCATGCCTCCGTCCACGAACTGATGTCACTGCGGGACCTGGTGGACGTTCTCGTCCCGCGCGGCGGCCGCGAGCTCATCCAGGCCACCGTCCGCGACTCCGCGGTCCCCGTCATCGAGACCGGCGTCGGTAACTGCCACGTCTACGTCGACGAACACGCCGACCTGGACAAGGCGTTGGCGATCCTGCTCAACGCCAAGGCGCAGCGCCCGTCCGTCTGCAATGCCGCGGAGTCGCTGCTCGTCCACGAGAGCGTCGCGCCCGCCTTCCTGCCCCGGGCCCTGGCCGCGCTGGTGGCCCACGGGGTGACTGTGCACGGGGACGAGCGGGTGCGCTCCTTGCACCCCGCGGTGGTGCCCGCCACCGAGGAGGACTGGGGACGCGAGTACCTCTCCCTCGACCTCGCCGCCGCCGTCGTCGCATCGCTGGAGTCGGCCGTCGGCCACATCCGCCGGTACGGCAGCGGGCACACGGAGGCGATCGTCACCGACTCGCAGAGCGCCGCGCGCCGATTCGTCGCGGCCCTGGACACCGCGGTCGTCGCCGTCAACGCCTCCACCCGTTTCGCCGACGGCGGGGAGATCGGGCTCGGCAGCGAACTCGGCATCTCCACCCAGAAGCTGCACGCGCGCGGCCCGATGGGGCTGACCGCGCTGACCACCACCAAGTACGTCCTCGTGGGCGACGGGCACATCCGGGGCGGAGCCGCCGCCCCGCTGCCTTAGATCGGAGGTCCGGTCATGTACGTACGCATCATCACCGCGACGGATCCGTCCGGCCGGCTGCTGTACGAGGAGGAGCCGCGCCGGGAACGGCACACCGCGGCCACGCCCCGACACTGGCCGGGGCTGGCCGGAGTCGACGACGACCCTGCGGAGTTCCACATCGTCCGTGGCATCGACTGATCGACGGGATGTGGGGTCCCGTTCTCGGCGGGACCTCTCATCGGTGGAAGGCGGCGGTCAGCCCCGAGGGGCGGGCCGTCGCCTTCGGCGTGCCGCACCAGGGCTCCAGCAAGTCGTTCAGTGGGCCCGCCTCGCCCACCGGTGGCCGTGGGGTCGGGTCCGTGCCGGTACATCCGCCCGTCGCAGTGCGGGAGTCCGCTGTGTCGCTGAACCCGCCTCCCGTGAGCGACGGGCATTCGATGTACCGGCACGGCCCCTTCCGTGCATGGGCGACTGCGGGTGCGTGGTGGCGTGCCTCGCGTGGGCGACTGCGGGTGCGTGGGGGCGCGCCTCCGTACCGGCGCGTCGGCTGTAGGGCGCCCGTCCCTGAGAGCGCGGCACTCCGGTCGGCGCGGGTTCGTCGTCCTAACGCGCGCCGGCCTGTGGTGCCGATCAGGTGCGTGGGTAGGCACGGGCTCCCCGTGCCGTGGACGTGGACGTGGCCTGAGTCTGCGGTGACGAGCGGGCGTATTCCTCCGCGGAGTGGATGCGGATCCTGACGCGGGGCGGGGTCGGCGGGGCGGGGGGCGTGGGGAGCGCGGTGGTGACCAGCGGCACCAGGTCGTCCTGGTGAACCACCTCCCGGGTGGAATTCCCCTGCAGCCGGGGGAGTTCCCGCGCGTCGAGCCCGACGAGCCCGCGGGCAATTACCCGTCCGCTCTCGTCCTGCAGTTCCACCGGGTCACCGGCGACGAAGTCCCCGTCGACGCGGGTCACCCCGTCCGCGAGCAGTGGTCCCCTGCGCTGCGCGACGGTCGAGACCGCGTGCGCTGTGAGCCGGACCGCGCCGCGCGGGCTGCTGGCGTGCTCCAGCCAGAGCAGATGGTCGGCGGCCCGCTCCCCGGTGCGGTGGAAGAACGTACCCGTCTCGCGCCCGGCCAGAGCATCCGTGGCGTGCCGTGCGGCGGTGAGTACGACGGGGATACCCGCGTCGGTGGCGATGCGCGCCGCCTCCACCTTGGTGACCATACCTCCGGTACCGACCCCTGAGCGGCCGGCGCTGCCGATCTCCACGTCCGCCAGGTCCTGGGGACCGCGGATCTCCCGCAGCCGCCTCGATCCCGGCCTGCGGGGGTCGCCGTCGTAGAGGCCGTCGACGTCCGAGAGCAGGACCAGCAGGTCGGCCCGGACGAGATGCGCGACCAGGGCGGCGAGCCGGTCGTTGTCGCCGAACTTGATCTCCGCGGTGGCCACCGTGTCGTTCTCGTTGACCACCGGCACCGCGCCCATGGCGAGGACCTGGGCGAGGGCGCGAAAGGCGTTGCGGTAGTGGGTGCGGCGGCTGATGTCGTCCGCGGTGAGGAGGACTTGGCCGACCCGCAGTCCGTAGCGGGCGAAGGAGGCGGTGTAGCGGGCGACCAGGAGCCCTTGGCCCACACAGGCCGCCGCCTGCTGCCTGGCCAGGTCCCGCGGCCGCTCGGTCAGGCCCAGCGGAGCGAGCCCGGCAGCGATGGCGCCCGAGGAGACGAGCACGACCTCGGTGCCCGTCGCCCGGGTCCGCGCGAGCACGTCCACGAGGGCGTCCACCCGGTCCGAGTCGAGGCCCCCGGCGGCCGTGGTGAGGGACGAGGAGCCCACCTTGACGACCATGCGACGGGCCGTCAGGACATCGGTGCGCAGGGGCTGTTCACCAGGCGGCTCGGTGTGCGCGGGGCCGTTCACCGTGCTGCGGGGGTGGACAGGGCGAGGTCCCCGGACAGCAGGGTCCGGGGCATCTCGCGCAGCAACGCGTGGACGGTTTCCACGACGAGGACGGGGCGTTCGTACGGCAGGTCGTGGCCCTGGCCGGGCACGGTCTGCAGCACCGCGCCGGGTATGTCGTCGGCCAGCCGCCGGGCCTGCGCGGGCGGGGTGACGCAGTCCAGCGCGCCGACCAGGATCCGTGTGGTCACCCGGCCCAGCGCACCGAGTCGGCCCGCGCAGTCGTGTGTGGTCAGGGCGGCGTAGAACTCGGCGATGGCCATCGCGGGAATGTCCCGGAAGGCGCGGGCGCCCTCGCGGACGGAATCGGTGTGGGGGCCCGCCCCGAACACCGCGCGCCACAGCGGTGCCGTGTTCGGGTGCGACAGCGGCCCGGTGAGCAGCCGGTGCACGGTCCTGGCCGAACGGGGCGAGCGCAGCAGTCCGTCGGCGATCCGCTCGCGAGCCCTGGTGAGGTGTCGTACGGCCGCGCCGGGCCGGGCGACGGGAACGGTCAGGCCCTCGGCCACCTCGTTCAGACAGGTCGAGATCAGGCCCACGCCCCTCACCCGGGCCCCGAACAGGGCGGGTTGACGGGCGGCCAGCTGCTGGATGGCCATGCCACCCATGGAGTGGCCCACGACGACCACGGGTGCGTCGCCGCGGGTCGCCTCGGCGAGCACCCGGGCGAGGTCACGGCCGAGCAGCGCCATGTCGAGCGGGGCGCCGCCGCGGGTGGAGCGGCCGTGGCCCCGCTGGTCGTAGCTGACCGCGCGGACCGCGGGGAAGCCCTGGCGCGGACGGGTCAGGGCGTCGATGTGCGGCCGCCAGTCCTGGGCGGACATCGTCCAGCCGTGGCAGAACAGGACGGTGGCCGGGGCGTCGGGATCGCCGTGGGCGTAGACGGCGATCTCGGCGCCGTCGTCCGTGGCCACCGAGCGCACCAGGCGGCGGGGTTCGGCGAGGGCGAGGGCGGTCATGACACCCGGCCACGGTCGGCGGCGAGCGTTCCCGTCCTGCGGGTACGGGGCCTGCGGATACGAGGCTTGGGGACGCGCGACTCGGGCATGCGGACGTAGGCGGACGCCGACTCTGCGGTGCGCCAGGCCTGTTGGACCTGGCCGCAGGTCAGTCCCAGTGCGCCGGCGATCCGCCTCGGACTCCAGCCGCGCCTGCGCAGGAACCACACGTACGCCGGGCGCTGGCGTGGGTGTGGATCGATCCGCCGGCCTCCGTTCGCCAGGAACGCGGCGAGCTCGGAGCTGATCGCGCCGAGGGTGGCGGCGACCCGCAGCAGCTCCCGGCGTTCGCGGACGTTGAGGCCGCCCCAGATCCCGGTGCTCTCCGCGTTGAGCAGCGCTTCGCGCAGGCAGTCCTCGACCACGGGGCAGCCGGCGCACAACCGCTTGGCGGCCGCCTCCCGTTCGTCGTCCGTGCCTCCGGCGGGCGGAAAGAAGGTCTCGGGGTCGGCATCACGGCAGGCCGCGCGCTCCACCCAGGGGTCGTTGTCCGCACGGTGGTGCGCCGGTGCGTGCATGGCGGTCGGCCCTTCCTCGGTGTGGGCGTGGACGGTTCGCACAGACCGAGAATAAACTCAACAAACGATGATTTCAATGCTTGTTGATATCCGTGTCCGGAGGGTGCGCGCCAAGGCCCGGGATGTGGGCGAAAGTTGAAGGCGCGACGGTCTTCCGGTGGATTCCACGCTTGTTGAAATAGGGGCTTGCTGGCACCAACTCCGCTGGCGTACGGTCACGTTGGCTTCACCCGCCGGGCCCGCCGCACGGGGCCTCGGGCAGCGCAGACGGACGTGCCCAGGGCCCTGCCCGGACACCCCCACCGTTCGCGGCGCGCTCGCACGGCGGTGAGCCCAGGAACCACGCTCTTGATCGTCACGCGCCATCGAGCTCGACGTACTTTCATCCGCGCTGTACGGCGCTCCCAACGGGGGGAGCACGATCAGACACCTGGGGGTGTTTCGCGTGCGCAGACTTCCTTGGCGAGAGCTGTCGAAGCTACCGGCGGTCGTCACCGGACTCGGGTGACCCGGGGTGGTGCTTCGCCGTTCGAAGCGGGCTCGTTCTCAGTTCGCACCTGTCCGAGAGCTCTTGGAGGTCCCATGTCCGTCGTCAGCGCACCCGTCGTCGCCTTGCCCCGCTACCAGGTGACCACCGATGAACTGCTTGACTGGATCACGGAGTTGTACCCGGATCACCCCGGTCTTGCCGACGCTCTGCGTGTCATCCGGTCCACCACCGTACGCACGCGTTGGTACACCCGCCCGCTGGAGCAGCAGTTCCTCCCCGCCCCCTCGTTGGCGGAGCGGACGCGTACGCATCTGCTGGACAGCCTGGAACTGGCGGAGAAAGCCGCACTCGGGGCGCTCTTCGAAGCGGGACTGGCCGCCGCCGACATCGACGGTCTGGTCGTCCTCAGCGCCACCGGGCACACGATGCCGGGGCTCGACGTGATCCTGATGGAGAGGCTCGGCCTGCCTCCCTCGGTCCGTCGCATACCGGTCAGCCAAGTGGGCTGCGCGGGAGGGGTGTTCGCTCTCGCCCGTGCCATGGAGATGGCGGCTGCCCGCCCGCAGTCCACGATCCTCGTGGTCTGCTCCGACGTGTTCAGCCACTACATGCACCGGGGTGACGCCGCCCTGGACGGCATGATCCTCAAGGGGCTGTTCGGCGACGCGGCCGGCGCCTGTGTGGTGCGCGCCGAGTCGCACGGGCCCCGTATGGAGCTCACCGACTCCTGGGAGTACGTCCATCCCCACAGTCATCACATGGTCGGCACTCATCTGGACGGCGACGGATTGCACGCCCACAACTCGCCGGGTCTGCGGCACACGATCGAGGGCGGGATGTCGCGTCTGCTGGAGTGGCTGGAGCGCATCGCGCCGCCCGGTACGGATCCCGCGCCGCGCTTCGTGGTCTCGCACACCGGAGGCCCCAGGATCCTGGACGCCGTCGTCAGCGGCCTCGGCTGCGCCCCCGAGATGGTGGACCTCGCCCGTGACTCGCTGCGGGAGGTCGGCAATGTGGGGTCGGTCTCCGTCCTCGACGTCCTGGAGCGGACCTTCGCCAAGTCGCCCGCCGACGGCGATCACGGCCTGCTGTTCTCGGCGGGCCCGGGTGTGTCCCTGATCGGCGTGCGGGCCGTCTGGCGCCCGTGGGACTGACGAGGAAGGTGCGTGGCGCGGTGCAAGGGCCACGCTCGCACAGTGGTTGAGCCGGCGGCTCCGGTCCGGGGCCACCGGCTTTCGCGTGCCTGGCGGTCCGCCGGGCACACCGCTCCTGCTCGCCTGGTGGTCCGCCGGGCACACCGCTCCCGCTCGCCCGGCGGACCGCCGGGCGGACGGGGTCAGTCCTTCGTCTGCGTCCTGCGGGGTTCCAGGTCGGTCGACAGGCGCATCTCCAGCGACGGGACGACCCAGGCGAGGAACTCCTCGAAGTCCATCTCGGCCAGCGGGTGGACCTTGAGCACATAGCGCATGAGAGCGAGACCGATCAGATGGCTCGACGCCAGGGTGGCGCGGGTCTCGGCGTCCGGGCGGTCCTTGTACCCGGAGGTCGCCGCCCACTTCTTGGTGCTTTCCTCCACACGGGCGCGGAGTGTCTCGGAAGTGGCACTGTCCGCGAGGCCGGCCCGGTAGATGGCGGTCATGCCGTAACGGGTCTCCTCGCTCTCCCAGAACTCCAGATAGGTGCGGGCGAGCCAGGAGGCCTCCGACGTGCCGTCGCCGACCATGGACGGAGGCAACTGGTCGAAGATGGAGGCGACGCTGAGCGGCGAGTTGACCGCGGCGTCGAACACCCCCTCCTTGTTGTCGAAGAAGTGGTGCACCAGCGCCGGATCCACCTGGGCGTCCTCCGCGATCGCGCGGATGGTCGTCCTGGCGTAGCCGCGCTCGGCGAAGAGGTGGAGCGCCGACTCCAGGATCTGTTCTCTCGTACCGCTGTCCCCGGGGCGACGTCCGCTGCGCGCACGCACCGGACGCGGCTTCTTCGCAGCGGGGGAGGCAGCCCGCCGAGGGGAGCCGGGCTTACGGGCGGGGGTGGGCGAACCGTCTGCACGCGTGGATGTCATGGGATCACTGCACTTCGGGGGTTCCGTGAGCGGGTAATTCACTGTGTAGTGAAAAGTATCCTATCAGTCGGTTCCCCGTGATTCCATCCACAGGTGGCACTCGGCAACTCCGTGGTGGCATCCGACCGTTGGTGCGGAATTCGACTCCCCGTCGGGTCCTTTTCACCGTGAGGCGCGGTTACGGCGTGGCGTCGCTCCCGAGCAGAGTCTGCCGCAGTCCGGGCGTGATCGTCGCCATCACCGTCTCCAGGTCCGCCGCGGCGACGGCGTCCACCTGTATGAGGTGTCGTACGAAGGCTACGCCGCCCAGCTGCGCGCCGAAGAGCGCGGTCCGCAACTCGGCGTCCTCGCTCGGCAGCTCGCCGTCGACCTGACCGTTCAGGGTCTTGGAGATGCGGTCGCGCAACACCTCGGAGGCCTCCTTGTCGGACAGTGCGACCCGGTACAGCTCGACCATCGGCGAGTCCTCCTCGTTGGGCTCCCACAGTGCCAGATAGGTGCGGGCGAGGCGTATGGGCAGGTCCTCGTCGACACCCTCGGTCACCGCAGGGCGGAGTATTCCGGCCACCTTCACGGTCCGCTCTATCAGGGCGCCGAAGACCGCGGCCTTGTCGGGCAGCAGCTGACGGGCGAACTCCTCCGTCAGACCGGCCGTCGAGGCCAGGTCCGCGAAGTCGGTCCGCCGGTAGCCGAGTTGGGTGAAGAGGGTGCGGCCCGCGGAGATCAGGGCCTGCGTCGCCTCGGCCCGGGTCTCGGCCGCGGCCCCTGCGCTGGTGACGGTCATAACTGCAACTCCCGTTGGTGTGAGGCATGTTGACCGGTGTGCGACGGGTGCGGCGTCGCACCCGTCGCTCGATTAATTCATACTTCAGTGAACTCTTTCGGTGTTGAATTTGTCAAGCCGCTCTGCGATGATTTCAACGCCTGGTGAGTTAAGTCGTGGCTCGCCGCTGCCCGAGGAGGAATCGTGCAGTCCATCGGCATCATCGGAGTGGGCTCCTACCTGCCCGAGGCCATCATCAGCAACGCGGAGATCGGGCACGGCGCCGGCGTGACCGACGAGTGGATCGTCCGCAAGACCGGAATCCGCGAGCGCCGCCGCGCCGCCCCGCACGAGGCCACTTCGGACCTCGCCGTCGCGGCGGCCCAGCGCGCCCTGCAGAGCGCCGGTCTGACGGCAGATCAACTCGCGTACGTGGTGGTCGCCACGTCCACCCCCGACCATCCGCAACCGGCCACGGCCGCCCTCGTCCAGCACCGCATCGGGGCCCGCCACGCGGCGGCCTTCGACGTCAACGCGGTGTGCAGCGGCTTCGTCTACGCCCTCAAGACGGTGCAGAAGCTGCTGAGCGGTGCCGCCGTCGGCGAACCCCGGTACGGCCTCGTCATCGGCGCCGACATCTACTCCCGCATCCTCGACTACAGCGACCGCCGCACGGCCGCCCTCTTCGGGGACGGCGCCGGGGCGACGGTCCTCGGCCCGGTCGCTCCCGGCCTCGGCCTGCGCGAGATCTCCCTGGTCTCCAGGGGTGACGCGCACCGTCTGATCGAGGTCACCGCGGGAGGCAGCCGCCGCCCGCCCTCGCCGCAGACGTTGGCCGACGGTGACCACTACTTCCGCATGGACGGCAGGGGCGTACGCGACTTCGTCACCCGCAGCCTCCCGTACGAGATCGACCGGCTGCTGCGCCGGGCCGCCGTCCCCGCCGACGCCGTACAGCACTTCGTCCCGCACCAGGCCAACGGCATCATGCTCGCCGAACTCTGGCCCGACCTCGGCCTGCACCGCGCCGCCCTCCACCTCACCCTGGAGCGCTACGCCAACACCGGCGCCGCCTCGGTCCCGATCACCCTCGCCGAGATGAACCGCAGGCGCGCGGCCGCGCCCGGCGACCTGGTCGTGCTCGCCGCGTTCGGCGGCGGGATGAGCCTCGGCATCGCGCTGCTGAACTGGTCGATGGACACGCGCGAGGGCGCCGGCGCACTCGGCGCGCACCCCGCGGTCCCACACCTCCTCACGGCCGGCGACCGCGTCGGCCCGCTGGCGCCATGACCGCCGAGGACGCGGCCGCCCCCGACATCAGGGCACGGGTCGCCCAACTGCACGGGCTCCGCGAGCAAGTCCGCCGGGGGCCGGACGAGAAGGCGACGGCATCCCAGCACGCCAAGGGCAAGCTCACCGCCCACGAACGCATAGCACTCCTCCTCGACGAAGGCTCCTTCAACGAGGTGGAGCCCCTGCGTCGCCACCGCGCCACGGGATTCGGCCTCGAGGACCGCAGGCCGCACACGGACGGCGTGATCACCGGCTGGGGCACGGTCCACGGCCGTACCGTCTTCGTCTACGCCCATGACTTCCGCATTTTCGGCGGCGCCCTCGGCGAGGCCCACGCGGAGAAGATCCACCGCATCATGGACCGCGCGATCGCCGCCGGTGCCCCGCTCGTCTCGCTCAACGACGGCGCGGGCGCCCGGATCCAGGAGGGCGTCACCGCGCTCTCCGGCTACGGCGGAATCTTCCGCCGCAACGCCCGCGCCTCCGGAGTGATCCCGCAGATCAGCGTGATGCTGGGCCCGTGCGCGGGCGGTGCGGCCTACAGCCCCGCCCTCACGGACTTCGTGTTCATGGTCCGCGAGACCTCGCAGATGTTCATCACCGGCCCCGACGTGGTGCAGACGGTCACCGGGGAGAAGGTGACACTGGGCGGCCTGGGCGGTGCGGACGTACACGCCGAGGTGTCGGGCGTGGCGCACTTCGCCTACGACGACGAGGAAACCTGCCTCGAAGAGGTCCGCTACCTCCTCTCGCTCCTCCCGCAGAACAACCGCGAGACCGCCCCGGCCGAGCTCTCCGAGGACCCCCCGGACCGCCCCTGCGACCCGCTCCTCGACCTCGTTCCCGCCGGCGGCCACCGCCCGTACGACATGCGACGCGTCATCGAGGAGATCGTCGACGACAACGAATACCTGGAGATCCACGAACGCTGGGCGGCCAACGTGATCGTCGCGCTGGCCCGCCTCGGCGGCCAGGTGGTCGGCATCGTCGCCAACCAGCCCCTGGTCCTGGCCGGCGTCCTCGACATCGACGCCAGCGAGAAGGCGGCCCGCTTCGTCCAGATGTGCGACGCGTTCAACATCCCGCTGGTCACCCTGGTCGACGTGCCCGGCTTCCTGCCCGGCGTCGACCAGGAGCACAACGGCATCATCCGCCGGGGTGCGAAACTCCTCTACGCCTACTGCAACGCCACCGTCCCCCGGATCTCTCTGATCCTGCGCAAGGCCTACGGCGGGGCGTACATCGTCATGGATTCCCGCTCCGTCGGCGCCGACCTCTCCTACGCCTGGCCCTCCAACGAGATCGCCGTCATGGGAGCCGAGGGCGCCGCCAACGTGATCTTCCGCCGCCGCATCCGGTCGGCCGACGACCCCGAGGCCACCCGCCGCCAGCTCGTCAAGGAGTACAAGGCCGAGCTGATGCACCCGTACTACGCCGCCGAACGCGGCCTGCTCGACGACGTCATCGATCCGGCGGAGACCCGCCGGGTCCTCGTCGAATCCCTGCGGATGCTGCGCACGAAGCACGCCGACCTGGCGGCCCGCAAACACGGCAACCCGCCTCAATAGACCTGAAGGATCACTATGACCACAGCCACCGAAGCAGCCCCGCCGCTGGTCCGCGTCGTCAAGGGCGGCGAGATCCCCGCCGAGGAACTGGCGGCCCTGACCGCGGTCCTGCTGGCCCGAGCCGCAACGGCCACCGAGGAATCGACACCCACGACCGTGGTACCGCTCTGGGATCGTCCCGTGCGCACCACCCCCTACCGCTCCCCCCTGAGCTGGCGCAACTGACCATCGACACAAGGCCGGCGCCCGTTGCTCCCAAGGCAACGGGCGCCGTCACGTCGTACAAGGGCGTATCAGAGGTCGGCCAGCGCAGCCCGCATCGAAGGGGCGACAAGATCGGCCAGGGCCTGCACGGACAACTCGGCGATCGGCTGCAGACGCAGCAAATACCGGGCGAACGCCACTCCCAACAGCTGGGCGGCGACCAGCCCACTCCCCGCAGCCGCGCGGTCGGCCCCCAGCACCCCCTTCAGGCTGCTCGTCAACTGCTCGTGCAGCACGCCGCGCAGCCGCTCCGCCGCCCGCTCATTGGTCGCAGCCGACCGCAGCAGCAGCCGCAGCGACCCCTCGGCCGCATCCTGCTCCCACGGAGCCAGGAAATGGGAAATGAGCGCATGCGGCAGCCGCTCCACGGACGTCCCCGTCAGATCGGGCAGCCCCAGATCGACATCGAGCGCGGCCTCGAACAGCTGCTCCTTGTTCCCGAAGTACCGCATGACCATCGAGGGATCTATGGCCGCGGTCGAGGCGATGGCCCGTATGGTCGCCCGCTGATACCCGTCCGCCGCGAAATGCACCCGGGCGGCATACAGAATCGCCTCACGCGTGCGCAACGACCGGGACGTCACACGCTGCTCCACAACGCCCCTCCTTCCCCTCATGAGGACGCAAGTGAGCCTCCAAGAGTTTTTCGCCCCCTCCGCCCCTGCCCGTCCCGTACCTGGGGCTCCGCCCCAGACCCCCATCGACCTGAACGGCCTCGTCCTCAAAAGCCGAAGGTCGCCTTCAGCCACCCGCAGTTGCCTACGCATCCGCAGCCAGGACGCGCGCCCCCACCACCCGCAGCAGCGAACGCACGGGAGGGGCCGTGCCGGTACATCGAATGCCCGTCGCTTACGTCCGGATCTGGAATCGGCTCCAGATAGGGCACCGTCTGATCCGCCGGCGACGGGCGGATGTACCGGCACGGCACCGACCCACCACCGACGGGCCGGCGGCTCACGCCTGCTCGATGGACGCGGGCTCCTGCTCGACAGCCACGGCCGTCCCCGGCACCACGCCCACCGCACCGTCCGCCTCCTCGGCGACCCGCTGCGGAGCCGGCCCCTCCACCCCGCACCACTGACGCAGCGCGAGCCGCACCCGCTCCTCCCGCCCGCCCGGGTCCTGGTCACCATCGACCCAGGCCGCGTAACCGTCGGGCCGCACCAACAACGCACCCACACCCGGCAGTTCGGGCACCGTGACACCCACCCGCACCGGACTCACCCGCGACCCCCAGGCCTCGGTGACCTCCGCGCAGGCCCCGTCCTGCCCGAGATCGAGCAGCACGAACCGCCCGTCCCGCATGAGCGAGTACAGCCGCACCGGCGCCGCACCGACCCGAGGCACCGTAAGATCCGGCACCCGCTGCCCGCCCCGCATCGCAAGACCGCGCAGGCCACCCCCGGGCACCCGCGCCGCACGCCCCGCCGCGTACCCGTTCCGCAGCCCCGAGACCGACTCCCCGGCCACCTTGCGGATCCGTCGATACGAGAGCGCCTTCGCCATCGCGATACGACGCAACGCGGTCACGCCCGCGGATGCGGTGGTGGCCACCCGCGTGGCCCGGTCGGTGGCCCGAAGAATCCGCTCCGCCTGGGGCCGCCGCTCCGCCTCGTACGAGTCGAGCAGCCCGACCGGCGCCCACCCCTGCACCTGGGCGGCGAGCTTCCACCCGAGATTCACGGCGTCCTGGATGCCGAGATTGAGCCCCTGTCCGCCGAGCGGCGAATGCAGATGCGCCGCGTCCCCGGCCAGCAGCACCCGTCCGAGCCGGTACTGGTCCGCGATCCGCTGATGGATCTTGAACCGGGCGAGCCACTCGGGATCGTGCGGTCCGGGATCGAATCCCAGCGCCCGGGTGAGCACCTCGCTCAGCTCCTCCAGCGTCACGGGCTCCCGCGTCCACGGCCGGTCCCGGCGCGCCACCGCGATCCGGTACAGCCCGTCGCCGTACGGCACCGACACCATGACGCCGCCCCCGCCGGAGAGGATCAGCACATCGTCCGGCGGCGGCTTGCGCAGCCGTACATCGGCGAGGATCGGCGCGATCCCGTACGTACGACCGCGGAACGCGATCCCGGCGAGTTCCCGTACGACGCTGTGGGCGCCGTCGCAGCCGACGACGAAGTCGGCGCTCTCCTCCCACTCCCCGCTGCCCGATCGCACCTGGAGCGTGACGCCCGAGCCGTCCTGCGCGAGCCCGAACACCTCGGCGTCCCGCTCGATGGTGACCCCGAGGTCGAGGGCCCGTTGCTGCAGCACCTCCTCGGTACGGCTCTGCGGGATGACGTTGAGATAGGGGAACCGGGTGTCGAGTTCGGCGAAGTCGACGCGGGCCCCGCGCGCGGGCACCATCCGGCTGACCGGCCGGCCGAGGGCCACCAGTCCGTCGGCGTGACCGCGCAGATCGAGCACCTCCATGGTCCTGCTGTACAGGCCCATGGCCCGGGACTGCGTGGACGGCGCGAGACGGCGTTCGAGGACCGTGCAGGACACGCCCGCGGCGGCCAGCTCACAGGCCAGGGCGAGACCGGTGGGCCCGGCCCCGACGACGATGACGGACTGTTCAGGAGCGATGGCCACGGATTCCTCCTGGGACGTGGGGCACGGGTGACGACGACAGGGGAGCGGGCGCGGCGAGCGACTGACCGAACCGGGCCGCCCACGCGCCGGCGCCCAGCACCAGCGCCCCGAGCAGCAGCCAGCCCACCGCGCCCCGTTGCACCACGAGGAAGGCGATGACCAGCGGCCCATACGTATTGCGCGCCGCGTTCCCGAGACTGAAGAAGGCCAGATACACCTGCCGCCGGTCCTCAGGCGCCAGGTCGTAGGAGATCGCCCAGGCCCCCGCCTGCTGATACATCTCGGCGAACGCCTGGAACGCGACGGCGCCCAGCAGCAACGCCACGGCGGCGCCCGTGGGCACCGCTCCGGTGACCGCGAGCCCGCAGCAGCAGACGGCGAGCAGCAGACCGCTGCGCCGCAGCGCACGCCCACCGTCCTCGGCGGTCTCGATGCCGCGGGTGGCCCGCACCTGGCAGAGCACCACGACGACCGTATTCAGCACCAGGGTCCAGGCGATGGCCGCGCGTGGCATCCGGTCATGGGCCAGCACCCACAGCGGGACACCGGCCGTCAGGACGGTGACATGCAGGCTCACCACCGAGTTCAGCCCCGTGAGCAGGGCGAAGCGCCGGTCCCGGAAGACACTGATCCGCTGCTTCCACGGCAGCGGTCGCCCGCCATCCGGCGCGGTGTCCGCCGTCGTCCGCAGCCGCGCCACCAGAGCCGCGGCCAAGACGAACGAGAGCGAGTTGGCGTACACGATGCCCACGTACACGCCGTCGCTGTCCGGGACCAGCGCCGCACCGGCCACGAGGCCGCCCAGTGCGAGCCCGAGGTTCTGCAGCGACCGCGCGCGCCCCATGGCCCGGACCCGCTGCTCCTTGCCGACCGCCGTACCGAACAGCCCCTGCACCAGTGGGGAGGCCGCGCGGTCGGCCACCGCGAGCAGCGAGACCACGAGCAGGAACGGCGCGAAGCCCGACACGAACGGGTAGCAGGTGAGCAGCGCGGCCCGGACCAGATGGGCGCCGATCAGCATGCGCCGCGGGCCGACCCGGTCCGCGAGGACCCCGATCGGCACCAGGGACACGAAGGACACCGCACCCGCGACGGAGAGGCCGGTGCCCACTTCACCGCCGCTCAGATGCAGGTATCGGGTGAAGAAGACGACCGACACGGACATGTACAGCCCGCTGCCGAGGGCGTCGATGAACACCGCGACGAGCAGAGCGGCCGCCGCACCGGACAGCGGCCCGCGCCGCGCCCGTTCCGCTGCCTGTGTCATGTCGCCCTCACCCGGTAGGAGTTCAGTAGTAGGTGCGCATCAGCTCGTCCACCCACTCCGGCTGGACGACCTCCTCGCGCGGTCCGAACTGCCGCAGATACGGCTTGATGTCGAGCACGGGGGTGCCGTCGACGGCGTCCAGCCCCATGACATGGAGATCGAGCCCGTCCGTCTTGACCAGCCGGCAGCGGGAGACCCCGATGCGGTTGGGGCGGTTCTTGCCGCGCTGGGCGAAGATGCCGGCGAGCGGCCAGTCCGGGTTGTTGCGCGGATGGCGGGCGCCTTCCTGCACCTTGTCCAGTGGCACCCGGTGGAAGTGGAAGACGACTTCGAGGTGGGAGAAGGCGTCCAGGGAGAGCAGTGCGTCCGTGGTGAACCGCTCGGCGTCCAGCCGGATGACGGAGGCCACCTCGCCCCAGTTGTCGTCGATGAGTTCACGCCGCTCGTTGTGCACATGGGCGATCGGCACCAGGTCCGTGATCGCGTCACCGGTCATGTCAGTCCCTCCGTCTGTGCCGGCCAGGGCCGTCCCTGCGGCATCCCCGTCCAGAGACCACACCTGATCCCGGACGAGCAACTCACCCGCGACGGCGCGCTGCACCGTCAGATAGACCTCCTCGCGGGGTACGCCGAGAAGATCACCGAGGCGGTCCTGGAGCAGCCGCAGCAGCTGACGCACCTGGGACTTGCTGTAGGTCTCCTTGCACACGACGAAGCCGACCGGAGCCGGGGCGGCCTCGCCCTCGTGCCACTCGGGCCGGTGGAAGGTGTCGGGTGCCAGCCGCTGCCACCACAGCCAGCAGTGGCCGCGCGGAATCCCGAGCAGCGCGGTCACGGAATCGGCCAGCTCTCCGAGTACGGCCGCTCCGGGGCTGGGGGCGGGCGAGAAGAGCCTGATCACCGGCATGTCAGCGCACCCCGCCGAGCGGCTTGACGCCGATCACCATGCAGGTGCGCACGGGAATGCGGAACTCGTCGCCGTCCTGGCGGATCCCGAGCGCCTCACGGTACGCCGCGGGCGCCTCGGCGAGCCGTGCCCGAATCGCCCGCTCCGCCTCGGCGCCGGACGAGGCGATCTCGCACCAGCGCCTGATGGGCACCCCGGTACGGCTCTCGGACTGCGAGCCCCTGGCCACCGGGACGTTGAGCCCGGCGTCCTGCAGAAAGCCGATCCACTCCGTGAGGGTGTAGCTGCGCTGGTGCGTCGGATCGTGCAGCATCTCCAACTCGTGGTTCAGCGCGTCGATGTCGGGGTCCTCGTGCCCCTCCAGGTCGATGACGGCGAGCCGTCCGCCGGGGCGCAGCAGCCGGGCCATCTCTCCCACCGCCGTCGGCATGTCACGGAAGTGGTGCGGGGCCAGACGGGACACCACCAGGTCGAAGGAGGCGTCGGGGAAGGGGAGTTCCTCGGCGTACGCCTCCGCCGTCTCGACGGTGACACCGCGTTCGGCGGCGAGCTTGTGGACGGACGCCAGCATGTTGGGTGCGGGATCCACGGCGACGAGACGGGCCGGCAGTTCGTCGGCGAACGACAGCGCCAAGTGGCCCGCACCGCAGGCGACATCGCAGATCTCGCTGCCCGTCTGCGGGCCGAGCGTCTCGTGCAGTGCCTCCATGGTGGGGCTGGACCGGTGCACCTCGCTGGTCGCGAAGTTTTCGGCGATCTTGTCGAATCGCTGGCTGGAGAGCATGTCCTGCGCCGCCTTCTTCCTCTTCTACGTCTACTGACGAACCGTCATTGAGCCGTGCTCATCAGGGATGTGAGCGCGGGGAGCGGGTCACTGGAGGGGCCCGGGCCGCACGGGTGGAGGGTGTGCCCGAGCCCTTCGAGCAGATGTACGCGGACCTCGAAAGAGCGCCGGCCGACCAGCCGACTCGCCGACCAGTGGCCGTACATGTCCGGGGCGAACACGGCGGGCGGCAGATTCTGGTCGTCCGAGTCGGCCATGTATCCGACGAGGTCGAGGCTGCCGTAGACCAGATCGATCGAGGAGACGAGGGAGTTGATGAAGACGTCCTCCTCGACCACCGTGCCGACCAGCACCACCCGGTCCGCCTGTCGGGGCTCACCGCGGCGCAGCAGCCGCAGCAGGGCCTGCCCGCCCAGCGAGAACCCCAGCAGGAGGAGTGGTTGGACCAGCAAGTGGGCGTGTGCGTCCAGGAGTTGGGAGAGTCGTGCGGCCCGTACGCCTTGATCGTCCGCCGTGGACGGCGAGTTCGGATCGTGGCCGGGCATGTCGCAGGTGAGCACTTGTGCGCCCCCGGCCACGAGCCGCTCGGTCAGTTCGTCGAGAAGGCGGTCGTCGCGGCCCTGCCCGTCCAGGATGGAGACGGTGCCGGGCGCGGCGAGCAGCACGGTGGCGTGTGCCGGTTCCGCCGGGAAGGACCGGCGCATGCGGTACCGCGCGCCGTCCGGGTCCTTGCGCCACTGCGTGCGCTGGTGCACGTTCATCGGATCACCTGTGGCAGACGGCCTCGGCGAAGCCGCCGATGCGCTGGTGGAAGTAGACGCTGATGATCTCCTCGTGGAGCGCCTCGCCGTCCAGGGTGGGGGCGACGCTCTCCGGCGTGCCCGGCACCGGCTCGACGAGACCTCGGTCCATGAGGTCGGCGAAGACCCCCGCGAACGGCTCGTCACGGAAGAGCTCGACGCCGAACCGCCGCCGGAAGCGCCCCGCGTCGATGGGCTGGTTCGCCTTGAATGCGAAGCCGAGCACCATCCCGATCGCCTGGTAGCCCGCGAGGCGCCGTCCTGAGGCGAGCGGCAGCCCCGGGCCGTCCTTGAGGCGGCGCGCGTACCCGGAGATGTCGGCGATGTTGTGGGTCTGCACCACGGTGTCCCCGTCGCCGGTCAGCCAGCCGTACGCGCCGGGGCCGTACGCGATCATCGAGTCGTGCCGCTGCCACTTGTTCCGGGAGACCCGGGGGATGTTGCCGTCGGGGTAGACGCCGGGCCGGTTCCACCAGCCGCACGGGCTCGGATGGTAGCCGCCGTCGAGCAGCAGCTCCACGATGGCCTCGCGCATCGCGTAGGTCTCGCCGAGCGAGGGGAACAGGTGCTCCTCACGCAGCCGGGTCTTGACGCTCTCGACGTTCCACAGCGCTCGGTTGCCGATGCCCATCTTGGCCCGGTCGGCGTTGCGCAGCCGGTAGATGGTGATGGTGGGGACATCGAGGTCGATCAGGCGCCGGATGTCGTCGGCGACCCTGCCGGGCGTCTGGTGCGGCAGCCCGAACATCATGTCGACGTTGAACGGTTTCCCGGTGGCCCGCAGTTTGTCGATGGCCCGCAGCGACATGGCCGCGTCGTGGCCGCGCCCCGCGAACGCGTTGACCTCGCTCTGCAAGGACTGCACACCGACACTGAAGCGGTTGAAACCGATGGCGCAGGCCTCGGCGAGTTCGTCCCGCTGGAAGTTGTCGGGGTTTCCCTCAAGGGATATCTCGCAGTCGTCGGCGAGGGTGTAGTGGGCGCGTATGTGGTCGAGCAGACGCCGCAGTTGCTCCGTGCCGAGCAGCGAGGCGGTGCCGCCGCCCAGGTAGACGGACTCGACCGGGGCGTGCGCGAGCCAGGGGGCGTGGGCGAGGCGCCGGCCGGACTCGTCCAGCAGGAGATCCGTCCAGATCCGCGGCGCCGCCTCGCCCTCGGGGCCGTCGGCGACCTTGCGCTTGACGTAGTTGCAGAAGTGACAGATGTACGCGCACAGCGGCACATGGAAGTAGAGATGGGCGGGCCGGCCGGCTCCCGGATGGGTCCGCAGCGCCTCGGCGGTGTCCGAAATCGACAGCTGGTCACCGTAGTTGGCCGTCACGTTGATGTTGTACTCGTCCTGGCCGATCCGCAGCGCGGGGTTCTCCCTGAGCAGCCGCGCGAGTCCCGTACCGGGGCGCGGCGCGGTGCCCGTACCGGGGCGCAGTGCTGTGATGCCGGCCGAAGCAGCCGTCTTGCTCATCGCGACCTCGTCTCCTGAATCGGGAAGAACGGATGTCGAGCGAGCCTTTGCCGTCGGCGGGCCTTCCCGGCCCGCCCCTCAACGGGCCGGGAAGTGGTACACCGCTTCGTCACCTGCCGGCAAAGGCGTGGCGTCAGATCTCGACCTCGATGACCGTGGCCTCCGTGATGTTGGTGGCCTCCACCAGCGTCTCGGCGGGCGCGGTGGCCGAGGCGGCTCCGACGGCGCTCAGGGTCACGCCCTCCTGCCCCGGCTCCAGGTGAATGCGGATGACCTTCTTCTCTTCGGGCATGGTTGCCTTCCCTTCGGTGGAGGCGGCAGCGGTCGCGCCGCCGTGGGACAGGGACCCGCTCACTTCGTCGGGAGCGGGAGTCGGTTGGGGGCTGTCGGGTCGCCCGGGCTCGACCGACGGGGAGTCAGGGTGAGGCGGACGTTGCGCTGTTTGCGGGCGCGCCAGTAGCGGCCGGAGCGCAGCGTGAACTCCTGCAGGTACTCGGTGGCGCCGCAGCCCTTGGGGTCGCCGGTGATGTTCTTGGCCAGCGGCGGGCAGCGGAACTGGCACCAGATGTCCTCCGCGGCCACCGGGCACGAGCCGCACACCGAGTGGTCGCCGAAGCGGATGTCACGGAACTCGTCGAAGCCGTGCTCCCAGATCTCGGCGAACGACCTCTCGGTGGTGTTCCCGGCCTTGTAGAGCTGCCCCGACATGCAGTTGCTGCACGGGTACACATCGCCGCGGCTGTTGACGTAGACGACCGAGCGGCCGCACTTCTCCTGGCCCACCGCGCGCTCCAGGCGCTGGCAGAACTGGATGGTGTCGACCCCGCGGATCTCGTCGGCGGCGCGCCGCACGGGACCGGCGGGCGCCTCGACCGGCTCCTGGTCCGGCTCGGTGGAATACCGGTCCATGCACCGCTGGTAGACCTCGAAGACCTCGTCCACGTCCTCGGGGCGCAGCAGCATGTCCGGGTGGAGCAGGGCCCGGCCCACCGGGTGCGTCTCCAGCCACTGAGGGCGCGGATACCCGCGCTCGGCGCACCACTCGAAGATCTCCTCGGCGTCCTGGATGTTGTTGCGGTGGACGGAGATGGCGGTGCGGAACACATGCCCGTGCCTGCGCATCATCTCGAACGCGTGCTGGAGCTTGGGGAAGTCCATCCTGCCGCGGACGGTGCGCTCGGGATCGGCGGTGTCGAAGCTGATGAAGAACGACTGCCCTGCCGGGATCCGGGCGAGCTTCTCCTCGGTGACCAGCAGCCCGTTGGTGAAGATCTGCGTGCTGAAGGGCTTGCTGCGGGCGTGCTGGATGATCTCGACCGCGTCCCGGTGCGAGAAGATCTCACCACCCGTCAGAAACACCTGGAGTACGCCCATCTCCCCGAAGTCGTCCAGGAGTTGCTTGATACGGGGCGTGGAGATCTCGTCGGGCCTCTTGAGCGCGGAATCCGCGTAGCAGTGCCGACAGCGCAGATTGCAGAGGTTCGTGGTCTCCACGAAGGCGATGGCCGGGGCGGGCAGATGGAACCGGTCCAACGTCACCAGCGGGTCGACGAGCGCGTGGTGCATCAGCTCGGCGGCGCTCACCCTCTGTCCGGAGTTGTGACGCTCGATCAAGTCCCGTGCGGACGCGGCGAGGAACTCGACATGCCCGTTCGGCAGCAGAGCGACGATCCCGCCCTCGTTCACCTGGAAGGGAATCTTCTGCACGGGCCCTGCCTCTCCTGGTCATGGGATGGCGGAACATGTAAGTCAACGGATGTTGAACTCATGCTGTGATGAACTCTACGGAGGATGAATACCGTTGGCAAGGTGTGCCGTGCGGGCCGTGACGGCGGGCCGTGCGAGTGGCGCTGCCGGGCGGTGCGAGAAGGGAACCGCTCCAGCGGTGCGGCCCGCGGTGACCGGGCCCGCGGTGACCAGGCGACTCCGCGCGCCTGTGGTGCGACCGGCGGAGTGGGTGACACGCTGGGTGTATGAACATCCCTTTCCTGGGCAACTGGCGCAAGAAACGCGGCCTCGCCTTCGGCGTCGCGGTGTTCTCCGACGGCGAGAGCGATCCCGAGGGCATCGCCGAGCTGCTCTCCGAGTGCGAGCTGCTGCGCTCCCAGGCGCACCAGGCGGGAGTCGAACTCGACGACTCCACGGCCTCGTTGGAGGCCCTGGATCAACTGGTCCCGCGCTGGCGCGACGACGAGGAGAGCCTGCCCTGGCTCGGCAATGACGCCGGCCTCTACCTCGGCACCGTGATCGTGCGTACGGTCCCCGGCGCGGCCTGGGAGATCTGGCCCAACGGTCAGCCCGTGGTGCGGCTGACCTCCGGCCGTGAGATCGATGTGGTCACGGTCGGTCACGCGTGGGCGTCCAGCGGTGTCCCCGAACTCTCGCAGCTCTACGCCGAGGTCGCCGAGGGGTAGTCGATGGGTTCGGCGGTGACCCCATCGTGTTAAATACGGCTAATGCCCGAAAGTGCGTGTCGCGTAATAGGTCCGTTCTTGTCTGGATAGTTTGCGGCGACTGCGACACAGCTGAGAGTGGGTAGAGCTGGGCATGGCCGTCGATCCTCTGATCGAGCTGCATGACGTGAACAAGTACTTCGGGGCGCTGCATGTCCTGCAGGACATCAACCTCACCGTCGGCAAGGGGGAGGTGGTCGTGATCATCGGCCCGTCGGGGTCGGGCAAGTCGACACTGTGCAGAACGATCAACCGTCTGGAGACCATCGAGTCGGGGACGATCAAGCTCGACGGTCAGCCGCTCCCGGCCGAGGGCAAGGCCCTCGCCAAGCTCCGCGCCGAGGTCGGCATGGTCTTCCAGTCCTTCAACCTCTTCGCGCACAAGACGGTCCTGCAGAACGTCTCACTGGCCCAGATCAAGGTCCGCGGCCGCAAGAAGGAGGAGGCCGACAAGCGCTCCCGCGAACTGCTCGACCGCGTGGGCCTAGCCTCACAGGCCCCGAAATACCCGGCGCAGCTCTCCGGCGGCCAGCAGCAGCGCGTGGCCATCGCCCGCGCCCTCGCCATGAACCCCAAGGCGCTGCTCTTCGACGAGCCGACCTCGGCCCTCGACCCCGAGATGATCAATGAGGTCCTGGAGGTCATGCAGCAACTCGCGCGCGACGGCATGACCATGGTCGTCGTCACCCACGAGATGGGCTTCGCGCGCTCCGCCGCCAATCGCGTGGTCTTCATGTCGGACGGCCGCATCGTCGAGGACCGCACCCCCGAGGAGTTCTTCACCAACCCGCGCAGTGACCGCGCCAAGGACTTCCTCTCCAAGATCCTCAAGCACTGACCGGGGGAGCGCACCGCATGATCCGTACGACACGTGTCTGCCGTGCCCTCGCGGCGTTCACGGCGCTGATCGCCACGGCCGCCGTCACCGCCTGTGGCAAGGAGGGCAGCCCGCCCGTCAAGGGCCCCGCCGCCGACAAACTGCCCACCTATCAAGTGGACCACGGATTTCAGCTCCCGCAGTCGCCCACCTGGAAGCGGGCCAAGAAGCGCGGGTACTTCACCGTCGGCGCCAAGGAGGACCAGCCCTACCTGGGCGAGAAGGACCCGGCGACCGGCACCTACTCCGGCTTCGACATCGAGATCGCCAAGATGATGTCGGCCTCCCTCGGCTTCGCCCCGAAGACGATCCGCTTCAGGACGATCGCCTCCGCCAACCGTGAAACCGCCCTGCAGAACGGCCAGATCGACTACTACGTCGGCACCTACACCATCAACGACCTGCGCAAGAAGCTGGTCGGCTTCGCGGGCCCCTACTACATGGCGGGTCAGTCCCTGCTGGTGCGCAAGGACGAGAACGACATCCACGGCCCCCAGGACCTCGCCGGCAAACGCGTCTGCTCGGCGGCCGGTTCGACCCCGTACCAGCGCATCAAGACCGACTATCCGAGAGCGACGCTCGTCGCGTACGACACGTACTCGGTGTGCGTCGACAACCTGCTGACCTACCAGGTCGACGCCGTCACCACCGACGACGCGATCCTGATCGGCTACGCGGCGAAGGTGCCCGACGAACTCAAGGTCGTCGGCAAGCCCTTCTCCGAGGAGCCGTACGGCATTGGTGTACCGCGCGGCGACAACGCGCTGCGGTTCGCGCTCGACGACGCATTGGAGGCCCGCGAGAAGAACGGCGACTGGAAGAAGGCGTACGAGGCGACGCTCGGCCTCTCCGGCGTGCCCGCGCCCACCCCGCCCCCGATCGACCGCTACCCGGCGAGCTGAAGGGACGAGCGGCCGCATGAACGTACTGACAGACAACTTCTCCATCTTCGCCGAAGGATTCCTCGGCACGGTCGAACTCACCGTCTACGCCTCCGCGCTGGCCCTCGCACTCGGCTTCGTCATGGCCTCGTTCCGGGTCGCCCCGGTCAGCTCCCTGCGGGTCTTCGGCACGGTGTGGGTGACCGTGCTGCGCAACACCCCGCTCACCCTGCTCTTCTTCGCGGTGCTGCTCGGCCTGCCGCGCTTCGGACTCGTGCTGCCCTTCAAGGTGTTCGCGATCCTGGCGCTCGGCTGCTACACCTCGGCCTTCATCTGCGAGGCGCTGCGCTCCGGCATCAACACCGTGCCCAAGGGACAGGGCGAGGCCGCCCGCAGCCTCGGCATGACGTTCCACCAGACACTGTCCATGGTCGTCCTGCCGCAGGCGTTCCGTTCGGTGATCCCGCCGGTCGGTTCCACACTCATCGCGCTCGCCAAGAACTCCGCGATCGCGGGGGCGTTCAGCGTCACCGAGCTGCTCGGCACCTACAAGACACTCAGCGAGCTCGGCTACAACATCGTCTGGACCTTCTTCTGGATCGCCGTCGGATACCTGATCATCACCCTCACCATCAGCGCGATCTTCAACGTCCTCGAAAAGCGCTGGGGAGTACCCCGATGACCGCCAACCCCGTCGAGTCCACCGCCCTTTACGACATCCCCGGTCCCCACACACGTCGGCGGCACCGGATGTACGGGGTCGTGTCCACCGTTCTGATCCTCGCCCTGATCGGCTGGGTCCTGTATCTCCTGTTCGACACCGAGCAGTTCACGTACACGAAGTGGATGCCCTTCGAGTACAAGGGCATCCAGGAGCTGCTGCTGCGGGGGCTGGGCAACACGCTCAAAGCCTTCGCGATGGCCGCGGTGCTCTCGCTGACGCTGGGCACCGTGCTCGCCACGGGACGGCTCTCCGACCACCGTCCGGTGCGCTGGATCTCCGCGATGGTCGTCGAGTTCTTCCGCGCCATGCCCGTGCTGGTGATGATCTTCTTCATCTTCGTGGCGCTGAAAGTGCAGCCGCTGCCCGCGCTGGTCGCGGGGCTGACCCTCTACAACGGCTCGGTGCTCGCCGAGGTCTTCCGCTCGGGCGTCAACTCCGTCGAACGCGGCCAGCGGGAGGCCGCGTTCGCGCTCGGGCTGCGCAAGACCCAGGTGATGACGTACGTCCTCGCGCCGCAGGCCGTACGGTCCATGCTGCCCACCATCATCAGCCAGCTCGTGGTGGCACTGAAGGACACCTCACTCGGCTATCTGATCACCTATGAGGAGTTCCTCCATGCCGGGAAGCTCATCGCCTCGAACCTCGACTACGATTTGCCGTTCATCCCCGTGGTGATGGTGATCTCACCGATCTACATCGGGATGTGCATGCTGCTCTCCTGGTTCGCCCAGTGGGTGTCCCGGTGGGAGCGGCGCAGTCCCAAGACCGAGGCCGTGGAGGTGGCACCGGCCGAACCAGGGACGCTGCTGCGCGGTGGGGTTCCCCCCACAGCCCCGCGACCGTAGGGGGAAAGCAGCAGCTCACAGGGCCAGACCCGGACGGCGGCAGCCGGAGATCACTGCTCGCGCAGGGGCACCGACACATATGAGGGGTCGTGTTCCGGCGAGGAGAAGGTCAGCTGCGCGCCGGACGGGTTGTGCTCGATGTAGAGCGGGTCGACCGTGTCGACGACCAGGGCGAGCCGATGCCCTGCCGGGACGTCGTAGGCCGTGGAGTAGAGCTCCAGGTCGAGGCCGAACGGCTTTCCGGGCGTCTGCCCGTGGAAGGTGTACGGCGCGTTGCTGACCAGCTTGCCGAGGCCGAGCGGGCCCACGTCGTAGAGGTAGGCGACGAGGGTGCCGCTCTCCTTGGTCCCGGTGACCGTGGTGTGCAGTGTGACGGTGCCGCGCACCTGTTGGGCGCTCGTGTACTTCTCCGACTGCCACACGGCCGCCCAGTAGCGCGGCAGCAGCGGGATCGACGCCATCGGGGGCAGCTGGGCGAGCTGGTCGAGGATGCTGGACAGGAAGATGACCCCGCCGTCCGCGCCCGAGTCGACGTTCGTGTGGATGGTCTTGGTGCCGGCCAGGGAAATCTTCTTCGTGGTCGGGCCGACGGACTTCCAGTCCGGGTAGCCCTCGTAGCCGCCCGCGGAACGGGACTTGAGCTGGACCGGCTGCTCGCGATCGATGCCGTTGTCCTCGCCCTTGAGGTAGTGGTCGAACCAGCGGCCGGTGTCCGTCCACACGTCGTTGGGGAGTCCGAACAGTCCGGTCAGCTCAGCTGTGGCGTGGTCGCCGGGCCGGTACTCCAGCCTCTTCGGTCCGGTCAACTCCTCGTAGAACTTCACGTATTGGTTCGGAGGGAAGATCGTGTCGCCCCAGCCGTTGGCCAGCATGATCGCCGCCCCATTGGCGTTGAGCTGATCGATGTAGGTCTCGGGGGAACGTTTCTTCCCCCAGGCGATGATCTCTTGTTCCTTGGAGAGGTCCGAGGCGAAGAAGTCCTTGAAGATCTGCTGGAGTTCGGCGCTGGGGTGACCGGTGATCGTTCCGGCGCCGTCCAGCAGGGCGGCCGCCTGGGCGTGCTGGGTGCGGCCCGAGTAGATCGAGTCGATGAGGTCGGCCCAGCCGCTGAGGGCGGCAACCGCCTTGATCCGCTTGTCGTGCGCGGCGGCGAGCAGGCTGATGCCGGCGCCGTACGACATCCCAGCCATGCCGACCTTCTGTGCGTCGGAGGGGGTGTTCGCCAGCGCCCAGTCGATCACCCGGGACGCGTCTGCCACGTCCGGGGGGCCTGCCACTTCTATCTCCCCGCCGGATTGCCAGAAGCCCCGGACGTTGTAACTGACCACCACGTAGCCGGTGTTCGCGAGCTTCTGGGCCTGTACGAGGTACTCGGCCTGCGGCAGGCCCCAGCTCGTCGGCAGCACGATGAGCGGGTAGTCGCGGGCGCCGTCGGCGCCCGCGGGGGTGACGACGTTGGCCTTGAGGACGGTGCCGCCGTCTCCGGAGATGTCGACGAAGCGAAGGCCCGTCGTGCCGGTGGAGGCCTGGGCGGCGGGGGCCATACCGAGGCCGGCGGTGGCGATCAGCGTCGCGGAGACGGCTCCGACGGCGGACGTACGCAGGGCGTTGCGACCGTGTCCCACGGGTCACTCCTCACTCGTGTCAGCGCAAAGTGACCCGACGGTAACCTTGGTCGCTTACCGGAAGTAACCCGTCAGTAAGTTACGTGCGGGTAACGATTGTTGAGGTGTTTATTTCGTGAGTAATGAGGTGGCTTTCAGTGTGGCGCGACCCGCTGAAGTGCTCATTCCCCGCGCAAGTTGAACCGCTCATTCCCCGCGCAAGTTGAATTGCTCGTTCCCTGCACGTCGGCGTCCGGTGTCTTCGGCTTCACCTCGGATCGCATGCGCGTGGACCCTTAAGAGGTCGCCCGGTGTGAATTGCGCGGGGACGCGGGCGTGGGCAGCGGAGTCTGGGCGGTCCGGGTGACGTCCGCGACGACTTCGACGACGTCGGGGCCGTACGCCTGGGAGTTCACGACCTTCAGGAGCAGGATGAAGGACTTGTCGCCGTGCTTGCGCGCGAGGCGTTCGTGATTGCGGGCGAGATAGCGGGTCGCCGCCTGGTTGGTGATCGCGCGCTGGCCGCAGAAGAGGAAGACCGGTCTGGTCAGGCCCGGTTGGCCGGCGGTCAGGCGGGCGAGCAGCACGTACTCACTCACACCGGCGTCCATGCGGTAGCGCTCGGTGCCTATCTGGAAGGCGAGACGATCCGGGCCGGGCTCCGGGTCGGTGTTCACGCGCACGCCCGGCATCATGGCCTGCATGTGGGCGGCCATCCGGCGATTCGATCCGGGACCGCCGACGCAGAACTCCGTGCGCTCCCCGAAGCCCTGCCGCGCCGCGTCCTGGGTGACCATCTCGGCGTGCGCGTTGCAGTCCTTGATCAGTGCGGACAGCTCCAGCAGCGCGAACACGTCATAGCGGTGCACCGCCAGGTCGGCGCTGCCCGCGTCGCGGTTCACCACCAGCAGCGACTCGGAGTTGTCCGGCAGCCCGAAGAACGCCTGCTTGCGGCGGAGCTTGCGCCTCCATACATACGTACGGGCGAGCCAGCCGAGCGCGGCACTGATGCCGGCGGCGACCAAGCCGAGGACGAGATTGCGCACGTCGTCGTTCATGGGCGCGCATATTAGCGGGCTTGCGGACCCGTGTTCGAGGGGGTCCTGACGCGGGCATGGCAGTGCGGTTACGCTGCGCGGACGGCTGTTGACTGGAGGTACGGATGCGTCGCCCTCTTGCGCGGAATCTGGCGGTCTTGGCGGTTTCGGCCGCGGTGGTGTCGGTCGGCGCGGCTGCGCCGCCTTCTTCCCCCCACGCTTCGGTTGACAAGGTTCCGGTAGCCGTCGGTTACGGCGGCGCCGTGGCGAGCGTCGACGCGGATGCTTCCGCGGCCGGGATCGAGGTCCTGAAGAAGGGCGGCAACGCCGTGGACGCGGCGGTCGCCACTGCGGCTGCCCTCGGTGTCACCGAGCCCTACTCGTCCGGCATCGGCGGAGGCGGCTACTTCGTCTACTACGACGCCAAGGCGCGTACGGTGCACACGATCGACGGTCGCGAGACGGCGCCGCTCACGGCCGACTCGGGGCTGTTCCTGGAGAACGGGAAGCCACTCGCCTTCGCGGACGCCGTCACCAGCGGACTCGGCGTGGGCACACCGGGCACGCCCGCCACCTGGCAGACGGCTCTCGACGAGTGGGGCAGCAGACGGCTGGGCAGCGTGCTGAAGCCCGCCGAGCGCATCGCCCGCGACGGATTCACGGTCGACGCGACCTTCCGCTCCCAGACCGAGTCCAATCAGGCCCGCTTCAGGAACTTCCCGGACACCGCCGAGCTGTTCCTGCCGGGCGGCACGCTTCCGGTCGTCGGCTCCACGTTCAAGAACCCCGATCTGGCGCGTACATACGAGGAGCTGGGCAAGGAGGGCGTCGACGCGATCTACGACGGCGACCTCGGCCAGGAGATCGTCGACACCGTGAACAAGCCGCCGGTGGATCCGGGTTCGGGCTACAACGCACGGCCGGGCAGGCTGTCCCTGGAGGACCTGGCGGAGTACGAGGCGAAGCGGCAGGCGCCGACCCGGACCACGTACCGCGGTCTCAAGGTCTACTCGATCGCGCCCTCCTCCTCGGGCGGCACCACGGTCGGCGAGGCCCTCAACATCCTTGAGAAGAGCGATCTCTCGAAGGCGAGCGAGGCGCAGTACCTGCACCGCTCCATCGAGGCGAGCCGGATCGCTTTCGCGGACCGGGGCCGCTGGGTGGGTGACCCGGCCTTCGAGGACGTGCCGACGAAGGGACTTCTGTCGCAGAAGTACGCGGACTCGCGGGAATGCCTGATCAAGGACGACGCGGTGCTGACGAGCCCCCTGGCGCCGGGTGACCCGGGCAACCCGGCGGCCTGCTCCACCGCCGGAACGGCCGCCCCGACGACGTACGAGGGCGAGAACACCACGCATCTGACGGTGGCCGACAAGTGGGGCAACGTCGTCGCGTACACGCTGACCATCGAGCAGACCGGCGGCAGCGGTATCACCGTGCCGGGCCGCGGCTTCATCCTCAACAACGAGCTGACGGACTTCTCCTTCACGCCCGCGAGCCCGGACGTCCACGACCCGAACCTGCCCGGACCCGGCAAGCGGCCGCGCTCGTCCATCTCGCCGACGATCGTGCTCGACCGCGCCAACCAGCCCGTGGTGGCGCTCGGTTCGCCGGGCGGCGCGACCATCGTCACGACCGTGCTGCAGACGCTGACGGAGTTCCTGGACCGAGGGCTGCCCCTGGTGGACGCGATAGCCGCCCCCCGCGCCAGCCAGCGCAACCAGACCACCACCGAACTCGAACCAGCCCTGTGGAACAGCCCTCTGAAGGCCCAGCTGGAGTCCATCGGCCACGCCTTCCGCCAGAACCCGGAAATCGGCGCGGCGACCGGCGTCCAACGCCTCCCGAACGGCACGTGGCTGGCAGCCGCGGAGAAGGTGCGGCGCGGCGGTGGCTCGGCCATGGTGGTCCGGCCCGCGTCGTAGCGGCCCATGCCCGTGCGGGCAGCGTTCTGGGAGGTCGGAACACTGCCCGCGCGATGGTCGGTGGGCTGGTCGGGCATGCCGGGGACGGCTAGGGGGTCAGCGCGCCGTCAGGATGCGGGGCCCCGCCTCGGTGATGGCCACGGTGTGTTCCGCATGGGCCGCGCGCGAGCCGTCGTTCGTACGGAGGGTCCAGCCGTCGGGGGCCGCGTGGTAGCCGTTGGTGCCGCCGCCGATGAGCATGGGCTCGATGGCGAGGACCATGCCGTGACGCAGGGGGAGGCCACGGCCGGGTCGGCCCTCGTTCGGGACGGACGGGTCCTCGTGCATATGGCGGCCCACGCCGTGGCCGCCGAAGCCGTCCGGGATGCCGTACCCGGCCGCGCGGCACACCGTGCCGATGGCGTGCGCGATGTCGCCGATGCGGTTGCCGACGACGGCGGCCTCGATGCCGGCCGCGAGGGCCCGCTCCGCGGTCTCGATCAGGCGTACGTCGGCGGCGCGCGGCCTCCCGACGATGAAGCTGATCGCCGAGTCGCCCACCCAGCCGCCCAGTTCGGCACCGAAGTCCATGGAGACCAGGTCCCCGTCGCGCAGCCGGTAGCCGTTCGGGATGCCGTGCACGATCGCGTTGTTCACGGAGGCGCAGAGGACCGCCGGGAAGGGGGTGGGCGCGAAGGAGGGGCGGTAGCCGAGGAAGGGGGAGCGCGCGCCCGCGTCCCGCAGGACCTGGTGCGCCACTTCGTCCAGCTCCAGCAGCGAGACGCCGACGTCGGCTGCTTCCCGTACCGCCGTGAGCGCCCTGCCCACGACCTGGCCCGCCGCGTACATCTCGTCGATCGATGTGTCCGTCTT
The DNA here is from genome assembly GCF_014645835.1 of Streptomyces albiflavescens. Lineage (GTDB taxonomy): Bacteria > Actinomycetota > Actinomycetes > Streptomycetales > Streptomycetaceae > Streptomyces > Streptomyces albiflavescens. The sequence continues at coordinate 62,329 of NZ_BMMM01000027.1, read as the reverse complement.
CAGTTCCACCATGCCAATTACTATACCGGTATTAGAATGGTGGCATGGTACGCACCCCCCTGACCCCGGAAGAGCGGGAACGCGGCGAGCGGCTCGGCCGACTGCTGCGCGACGCCCGCGGTGACCGCAGCATGGCGGAGATCGCGGCGGTCGCCGGGATCTCGGCCGAGACGCTGCGCAAGATCGAGACCGGGCGGGCGCCCACCCCCGCCTTCTTCACGGTGGCGGCGCTGGCGCGGGCGCTCGGCCTGTCGATGGACGACCTCGTGGTGCGGTGCGCGTTGGCGCGCGTGGCGTGAGACGCGGTCCGATCGCCGACCGCCGGGCGGGGGAGGCGAGTAGGGTCTCCTGACAGCTGCGACCCCGGAGGGCCGCACACCGGTTTCATCCAACCCGGAGATCTCTGCGTCCGGCCCGAAAACTCCTTGTAGCCGTCTCGTAACACGGCTGGTGTTTTCTACCAGACCGGAACACTCCATTCGGGCGGGGAGTCGTGTGATGGCTGTAGAACAACTCCCGGGTCAAGTGCGGGAGTTCGCAAGGTACCTGACCGGGCTGATGGAACGGCTCGATCGGGGCGGCGGCTGGTGCGGGGTGTTCTGGCAGCGCGATCCCGACGGCATGCGGGCCTGTCTGGACGGCTGGGAGGTCCCGCCCTGGGACGTCGTGGAGGCGCTGCTCCAGGACCTCGCCGCGGAGTACGGCGACCGGGCCGCCGACCAGGAGGCCGACCGGGCCCGCGCCCTGCACGGCGCCTCGCTGGCCGCGTACGACGGCCGGCCCGGAGGCTTCGACGCCCTCAGCGACCGCCTCGACGTGATGCACCGGGAACAGCGCTACGCGGCCGAGCGCCAGGCCGAGCTGGGCCGGCTGCTCCACTCGGCCCGCTCCCAGGAGGAGGCCGAGTCGATCCGGCTCGACCTCGCCTGGGCCCATGACGACCACGAACGCGCCACGGCCCGCTGCAGCGAGCTCCGCCACCGCATGGAGAACCTCGACCGCCGCCAGCAGTACACCCACGGGCAGGGCGCACTTGACTTCACGGCCGGGCCCGCCGGGGACGTGTTCCGGGTACGGCAGCCCGAGGACGGGGTGCATACAGCAGGCCGTCCGACGGCCCGGCCGGGCCCTGGAGAAGGGCCCACCCCCGGGCCGTCATCGCCCCGCCACCCCTCGACCATTCCCGAGCAGACCGGCCCGCGCTCCCCTCTCGCGGACCCGTCCGTGCCGGAGCAGCGCGCCGCGGGCTCCGCCTTCGCGGACACGGCGTCGCCGGACCGTCCGGCGGCCTCACGTCCCGACGCGTACGCCCCCCACGCACAGGGCGACCACGACCGGCCCCCGGCCCGGGCCCCGGAGCCGACACCCGCCACCCCCAAGCAGCGCTCCAAGCGTCGCCCCCGAGGCAGCGCACGCTTCGCCGGAATGATGGAGCCGGAGGCGGCCCCCATGGCCGTACCCGAGGTGGCGCCGCCCGCCCCGGCCCCGACCGCGCGGAGCGGCCGTACTCCCCGAGGCGCCCGCTTCGCGGGAGCGGCCGAGGAGCCCGCGCAGCCGCGCACGGAGCCGCTGGACGACGGGGCGCGGCGGGCCACCGCCGAGACCGTCGAGACGCTGATACGGCTGCGGAGCGAGGGCCGGAGCGGCGAGGCGCACGCCGTCCTCGTCGAGGCCGCGTACTGGCCCGCCGCCCGTTTCCCCCTGCTCGCCGCGGAGCTGCACCGCGCGGGCCTGGACGCCGACTGGGCCACCCTGCTGTGGGAGGCGGCCTCGCTCCCCGCCGACCGGCTGGTCGCCGCCGCGGACGCGCTCGTCGCGGCGGGCCGGACGGCCGACGGGCAGCAGATGCTGCGCCAGGGCGTCGTCCGGCCCGCGCCGGAGATCGGGACCGCGGTGCTGGGCCTCGCCGAGGAGGGCCGCCGGCGCGAGATCGACGCACTGCTCGACGCGTACGTCCGCATGCGCACCCCGGAGGAGGCGGCCCGCAGCGTGGAAGCGGACCCGCAGCGGCTGGTGCCGCTCCTCCTGGAGGCCGCCCAGGGCGTCTCGGACGAACGTCACTGGGACCTCGTCCACGCTCTGCGGGTAGCCGGCTTCACCGCGTGACCGGATCCGTCGCTCACCCACAGGAGTGTGAAACGTGATCGACTCAGCGGGTTAACGACGATGGTCTTGGCAAGGCTCTCCGAGGGGCTTACTTTCGAGCCTCTACAGCCTTTGTCTACGGGCGTAGAGGCTCTCTGACGTCCCGTCGAAGGAGCAGCTCATGGCCAACGTCGTACGTGCCGCTCTGGTCCAGGCCACCTGGACAGGCGATACCGCATCCATGGTCGCCAAACACGAGGAACACGCCCGCGAGGCGGCCCGGCAGGGCGCCAAGGTCATCGGATTCCAGGAAGTCTTCAACGCTCCCTATTTCTGCCAGGTCCAGGAGCCCGAGCACTACCGCTGGGCGGAGCACGTGCCCGACGGGCCCACCGTCACTCGGATGCGGGAACTCGCCCGCGAGACCGGCATGGTCGTCGTGGTGCCCGTCTTCGAGGTCGAGCAGTCCGGCTTCTACTTCAACACCGCGGCCGTGATCGACGCCGACGGCACGTACCTCGGCAAGTACCGCAAGCATCACATCCCCCAGGTGAAGGGCTTCTGGGAGAAGTACTACTTCAAACCGGGGAACCTGGGCTGGCCCGTCTTCGACACCGCCGTAGGCAAGATCGGCGTGTACATCTGCTACGACCGCCACTTCCCGGAGGGCTGGCGGCAACTCGGTCTGAACGGCGCCCAGCTCGTCTACAACCCGTCCGCCACCTCCCGCGGCCTGTCCGCCTACCTCTGGCAGCTGGAACAGCCCGCCGCGGCCGTCGCCAACGAGTACTTCATCGCGGCGATCAACCGTGTGGGCGAGGAGGAGTACGGGGACAACGACTTCTACGGGACGTCGTACTTCGTCGACCCGCGCGGCCAGTTCGTGGGGGAGACGGCGAGCGACAAGGCCGAGGAACTCGTCGTCCGCGACCTCGACTTCGACCTGATCGAGGAAGTCCGGCAGCAGTGGGCGTTCTACCGCGACCGACGACCCGACGCGTACGAAGGGCTGGTGCAGCCGTGAGCGACCTGTACGCACGTCACAAGGCCGTCATGCCCGACTGGCTCGCCCTCTACTACGAGGACCCGATCGAGATCACCCACGGCGAGGGCCGGCACGTCTGGGACGCCGAGGGCAACAGGTACCTCGACTTCTTCGGCGGCATCCTTACCACGATGACCGCGCACGCGCTGCCCGAGGTGACGAAGGCCGTCAGCGAGCAGGCCGGGCGGATCATCCACACCTCGACGCTCTACCTCGACCGGCCGATGGTCGACCTCGCCGAGCGGATCGCCCAACTCTCCGGCATCCCGGACGCGCGCGTCTTCTTCACCACCTCCGGCACCGAGGCCAACGACACGGCCCTGCTGCTCGCCACCGCCTACCGGCAGAGCAACCAGATCCTGGCGATGCGCAACAGCTACCACGGCCGCTCGTTCAGCGCGGTCGGCATCACCGGCAACAAAGCCTGGTCGCCGACCTCCCTCTCGCCGCTCCAGACGCTGTACGTCCACGGTGGCGTCCGCACGCGCGGTCCGTACGCCGATCTCGCTGACGCCGAGTTCATCGCGGCCTGCGTCGACGACCTGGTGGACCTGCTCGGCCACATCCGCCCGCCGGCGGCCCTGATCGCCGAACCGATCCAGGGTGTCGGCGGCTTCACCGCGCCGCCCGACGGCCTGTACGCGGCCTTCCGCGAGGTCCTGGACGAGCGCGGCATCCTCTGGATCGCCGACGAGGTGCAGACCGGCTGGGGCCGAACCGGCGAGCACTTCTGGGGCTGGCAGGCGCATGCCGCGTCGGGGCCGCCGGACATGCTGACCTTCGCCAAGGGCATCGGCAACGGCATGTCCATCGGCGGCGTCGTCGCCCGCGCCGAGATCATGAACTGTCTCGACTCCAACTCCATCTCCACCTTCGGCGGCTCGCCGGTCACGATGGCGGCGGGGCTCGCGAACCTCACGTACCTCCTCGAACACGACCTGCAGGGCAACGCCCGGCGCGTCGGCGGTCTGCTCATCGAGCGGCTGCGGGCGATCGCCGCGCAACTGGACGGCGTACGCGAGGTGCGCGGGCGCGGCTTGATGATCGGCGTCGAGCTGGTCAGGCCCGGCACCGACGAGGCGAACCCGGAGGGTGCCGCGGCCGTGCTCGAGGCGGCCCGCGAAGAAGGCCTGTTGATCGGCAAGGGCGGCGGTCACAACACCAGCGTGCTGCGCATCGCACCGCCGCTGTCCCTCACCGTCGCGGAGGCGGAGGAGGGCGCGGCGATTCTCGAGCGCGCGCTGAGGTGTACCCGGTAAGAGAACCTGAGCAAGGGACTTCGTCGCCATGACCACCGCCTTGGAACCCGCCCTGTCGGTACGCCAGGTCCTCACCCTGGACCGGGTGCTCGCCGGAGAGCCCGAGGTGGTGGCCGGCGCGGGCCATCTCGACCGGCCCGTGCGCTGGGTGCACGTGGCCGAGGCCGCCGACGTGGGCGTGATGCTCAGCGGCGGCGAAATGGTGCTCACCACCGGGGTGTTGCTCGCCGGCGACCCCGACGCGCAGGCCGAGTACATCCGCTCGCTGCACCGCGCGGAGGCGGCGGCCGTCGTCCTCGGACTCGGCCGCGCCTTCCCGGCGCCACCGGACGTGATGCGCCGGGCGGCCGAGCGCTGCGGGCTGCCCATGGTGGTGCTCCACCGGCCCTTCCCCTTCGCCGAGTTGACGGAGGAGGTCCAGTCCCGGCTGGTCAGAAGCAAGTTCGCGGCCGTGAGTCTGTCCGAGGCCGTACGGACCGCGCTCACCGGACTCATCACAGCGGGCGCCCCGCTGCAGCGGATGCTCGACGAGATCGCCGGGCACGCCGCCTGCCCCGTCGTCGTCACCAACCTCGCCCACCGGGTCCTGGCCACGGCGGGGGAGCGGTCCGCCGTCGACGACGTGCTGCGCGACTGGGAGCGCATCGCCCGGCAGGCGGGCGGCAGCGAGGGCGACGGCTGGATCCGCGCCGAGCTGGGCGGGCGCGGCGAGCGCTGGGGCCGCATCGTGCTGTGCGGATACCGCGGCGAGGGCGCGACGGGGCGGCTGCTCGCCGACCGGGCCGCCGAGTCCCTGGTCCTGCACCGGATGCTCGGCGGCTCCGTGCACACCTGGGAGGAGGAGTCCGCGCAGAGCCTGCTGACCGACCTGGTGAGCGGTGTCGTACCCGCCCGGCAGCTGCTGCCGAGGGCGCGCGCGGCCGGGCTGCCCGTCAACCGGCGGGCGTTCGTGCCGCTCGTGGTGCGGGACGGCGATCCGGTCCAACTGGACCGTGTCCTGCGTCTGTTGGGGCTACCCGGACTCGTCGCCGAGCTGGCCGACGGGGCCACCGCCGTACTGCTCAGCCTCGCCCGCGACCAGGACGGGGAGGCGCTGGCGGCGCACTTCGCGCTGCGGCTGCGCCACGAGACCGGCGCCCGTACGACGGTGGCCGCCGCCTCTCCCCATACTGCCTGGGACGACGTCCCCGGCGGCCTGCGCGAGGCCCTGCACGTCGCCGAGGCCGCCGCCGACGCACCCGCCGACCAGGACGAGCCGCTGCTCGTACGCCTGCGGGACGTCCATCTGCGCGGTCTGGTACGGCTGTTGCGGGACGATCCGCACGTCCAGTCCTTCGCCGAGCGGGAGTTGGACGGTCTGTTGTGCGGCGCCGACGCCGAGTCGGAGCTGCTGCCCGTGCTGCGGACGTATCTCGCAACCGGCCGCAACAAGTCGCGCACCGCGCAACTCCACCACGTCAGCAGGCCCGCCCTGTACCGGCGTCTGGAGGCCATAGAGGCCCGTCTCGGCGTCGACCTCGATGACTTCGAGCAGGCGGCGTCCGTCCACATCGCGCTGCTCGCGCACGACGCCCAACAACGGTGAAGGCTCGACGCGCGACGACGGTGACGGCATGAGTGGCAACAACGGTGAAGGCTCGACGCGCGACGACGGTGACGGCATGAGGCGCAACAACGGTGAAACACAGCACGACACAGGTGAAACATGGGACGACGCGGGGGTGACACCGTGGAACGGCACAGCGCTTCAGACGTGACATGGTGCAACTCAAAGCCACCGTCCGGGCTTCCTAGGCTCCTCGCACACCGAGCGACCGGAGGTCCCGATGAGCAGAGTGATCCGCGCCGCCGTCTTCCAGACCGCATGGACCGGCGACAAGGAATCGATGATCCAGGTCCACGAACAGGCGGCCCGCGACGCGGCCGCGCAGGGCGCGCAGGTCCTGTGCTTCCAGGAGCTGTTCTACGGACCCTACTTCTGCCAGGTCCAGGACAAGGCGTTCTACGAGTACGCCGAGCAGATCCCCGAAGGCCCGATCGTCCGGCGCTTCCAGGCGCTGGCCAAGGAACTCGGCATCGTCCTCGTGCTGCCGATGTACGAGGAGGAGCAGCCCGGCGTCCTCTACAACACCGCGGCGGTGATCGACGCCGACGGCTCGTACCTGGGCAAGTACCGCAAGACCCACATCCCTCAAGTGCCGGGATTCTGGGAGAAGTTCTACTTCCGGCCGGGCAACTCCGGCTGGCCGGTCTTCGACACCGCGGTCGGAAGGATCGGTGTCTACATCTGCTACGACCGGCACTTCCCGGAGGGCTGGCGTGCGCTGGGCCTCGCGGGTGCCGAGATCGTCTTCAACCCGTCGGCCACCTCGCGCGGTCTGTCCGGCTACCTCTGGCAGCTGGAGCAGCCGGCCGCGGCCGTCGCCAACGAGTACTTCGTGGGCGCGATCAACCGGGTGGGCGTCGAGGAGTACGGCGACAACGACTTCTACGGGACCTCGTACTTCGTCGACCCGGAAGCCCAGTTCGTCGGCGAGGTGGCCGGCGACAAGGAGACGGAACTCGTCGTCCGCGACCTGGACCTGGCCAAGCTCCGCGAGGTGCGCGACCGGTGGCAGTTCTACCGCGACCGTGCTCCGGGCACCTACGGGCCGCTGACCGCGCCGTAGTCGCCGGCCTCCCGCGGGCCCGGACCGCGGGAGGCCGGGCCCGCGGGACCGTGTTCCTTCCCGGGGCCGCGGCTCCCGGGGACAACCTCCGGACCCCCGGCCGGAACAGTGTCGACCGCAGCTCTCAACAGCAATCGGATTCCCTCAGTGCACGCACGACCGGAAGGAGAGGGAGCATGAGCCGTACCGTCATCCGTGGTGGCCTCGTCATCACCGCGTCCGACGAGATCCACGCCGACGTCCTGATCGAGGACGGCCGGATCGCGGCTCTCGCCGCGACCGGCACCCCGGCGGCCGAGTCGTGGACGGCCGAACGGGTCATCGACGCCACCGGAAAGTACGTCATCCCGGGCGGCGTCGACGCCCACACCCACATGGAACTGCCGTTCGGCGGCACCTTCGCCTCCGACACCTTCGAGACGGGCACCCGGGCCGCGGCCTGGGGTGGCACCACCACCATCGTCGACTTCGCGGTGCAGAGCGTCGGCCACTCGCTGCGCGAGGGTCTCGACGCCTGGAACGCCAAGGCCGACGGCAAGTGCGCCATCGACTACGCCTTCCACATGATCGTCTCCGACGTGAACCAGGAGACGCTCAAGGAGATGGACCTGCTGGTCGAGGAGGGCGTCACCTCCTTCAAGCAGTTCATGGCCTACCCAGGTGTCTTCTACAGCGACGACGGCCAGATCCTGCGCGCCATGCAGCGCTCCGCCGAGAACGGCGGTCTGATCATGATGCACGCCGAGAACGGCATCGCGATCGATGTGCTGGTCGAGCAGGCGCTCGCCCGCGGGGAGACCGATCCCCGCTATCACGGGGAGGTCCGCAAGGCACTGCTCGAAGCCGAGGCCACCCACCGCGCCATCAAGCTCGCACAGGTCGCGGGCGCCCCGCTGTACGTCGTGCACGTCTCGGCGCAGGAGGCAGTCGCCGAGCTGGCACGGGCGCGCGACGAGGGCCTGAACGTCTTCGGCGAGACCTGCCCGCAGTACCTGTTCCTGTCCACCGACAACCTGGCCGAGCCGGACTTCGAGGGCTCGAAGTACGTCTGCAGTACGCCCCTTCGCCCCAAGCAGCACCAGGCGGCGCTGTGGCGTGGACTGCGTACGAACGACCTCCAGGTCGTCTCCACCGACCACTGCCCCTTCTGCTTCGTGGGCCAGAAGGAGCTCGGCCGCGGCGACTTCTCGAAGATCCCCAACGGCCTTCCGGGCGTCGAGAACCGCATGGACCTGCTCCACCAGGCCGTCGTCGACGGGCACATCTCGCGCCGCCGCTGGATCGAGATCGCCTGCGCGACCCCGGCGCGGATGTTCGGCCTGTACCCGAAGAAGGGCACCATCGCGCCCGGCGCCGACGCCGACATCGTCATCTACGACCCGCACGCCGAGCAGGTCATGTCGGTCGAGACGCACCACATGAACGTCGACTACTCGGCGTACGAGGGCAAGCACGTCACCGGCCGTGTCGAGTCCGTGCTCTCACGCGGCGAACCGGTCATCACCGAGCGGGAGTTCACCGGACGTGCCGGCCACGGCGTCTACACGCCCCGCTCCACCTGTCAGTACCTTCTCTGAGCGACTAGGAGTGGCGCCATGGACTTCGGACTCGTGCTGCAGACCGACCCCCCTGCCTCCCGCGTCATCGAGCTGATGAAGCGGGCCGAGGGCAACGGCTTCACCTACGGCTGGACCTTCGACTCCGCCGTGCTGTGGCAGGAACCCTTTGTGATCTATAGCCAGATCCTCGCGAACACCGAGAAGTTGACGGTGGGCCCGATGGTCACCAACCCGGGCACCCGCACCTGGGAGGTCACCGCCTCCACCTTCGCGACGCTCAACGACATGTACGGCAATCGCACGGTGTGCGGCATCGGCCGCGGCGACTCGGCGATGCGCGTCGCCGGCCGCAAGCCCAACACCCTCGCCCGGATCAGCGGGGCGATGAAGGTGATCCGGGCGCTCGGGCGGGGCGACGAGGCCGACCTCGGCGGCACTGTCATCAGGTTCCCGTGGGTCAAGCCCGGCGCCGAACTCCCTGTCTGGATGGCCGCGTACGGCCCGAAGGCGCTGAAAATGACCGGTGAGGAGGCCGACGGTTTCATCCTGCAGCTCGCGGATCTGTACCTGACCGAGTACATGGTCAAGGCAGTGAAGAACGCTGCCGCCGAGGCCGGGCGTGACCCCTCCGACGTCAAGATCTGCGTCGCCGCGCCCGCGTACATCACCAAGGACGACTCGCCGGAGGCGCTCGCCCACGCGCGCGAGCAGTGCCGCTGGTTCGGCGGCATGGTCGGCAATCACGTCGCCGACCTCGTCGCCAAGTACGGCGAGCACTCGGCCGCCGTACCCGACGAGCTCACCGAGTACATCAAGGCCCGCGAGGGCTACGACTACTCCCACCACGGGCGCGCCGACAACCCCGACACCGCCTTCGTGCCCGACGAGATCGTCGACCGGTTCTGCATCATCGGCCCGGCCGAGAAGCACATCGAGAAGCTCAACGCGCTGCGCGAGCTCGGCGTCGACCAGTTCGCGGTGTACGACATGCACGACGCGCAGGAGGCGACCATCGACGCGTACGGGACGAAGGTCATCCCGGCGATCAACGGCTGACCGCGCACCAGGGCCCTGCCGCGGCTCAGGCGATCAACGGCTGACCGCGCACCAGGGCCCTGCCGGGGCTCCCGCTCCCTCCCCGAACGTCCCCTTCCCGCCGTCCCGGGAAGGGGACCGGCCCCACCCGCTCACCCCCCACGGCGTCACCCGCACGGCCTCTCCCGTCCCTCTCCTCATCTGATTGGCCTGCCCATGACCGAGACCGTCCCCCCGGACAGCCCGCCCGCCGCTCAAGTCACGCTCCCCGACGGCCGGGTGGAGATCGCGCCCGACGCCCCGGCGCCGAGCGGCCCCTACGCGAACGAGGACCTGCTGCCGGTCCCGGTCGAGAAGCGCACCTGGACCACCTACAACTTCTCGGCGCTGTGGGTCGGCATGGCCCACAACACCGCTTCCTGGACGCTGGCCTCCGGTCTGATAGCCGTCGGCATGGACTGGAAGCAGGCCGTGCTCACCATCGCGCTGGCCAACCTGATCGTGCTCGTCCCGATGCTGCTCACCGGGCACGCCGGACCCAAGTACGGCATACCGTTCCCGGTCTTCGCGCGCGCCTCCTTCGGTGTCCGCGGCGCCAACCTTCCCGCTGTCGTCAGGGCGTTGGTGGCCTGCGGCTGGTTCGGCATCCAGACCTGGATCGGCGGCGAGGCGATCTACTTCCTCGCCGGGAAGCTCTTCGGCGACGGCTGGAAGAACGCGTCCGAGGTCGGGGGCTACGCCTGGACCATGTGGCTGTCGTTCGCGATCTTCTGGGTGCTCCAGGTCGCCATCATCTACCGGGGCATGGAGACGATCCGCCGCTTCGAGAACTGGGCCGCGCCCTTCGTCCTCGTCGGCGCCGGTGTGATGCTGTGGTGGATGAGCAGCAAGGCGGGCGGCTTCGGCCCGCTGCTCGACCAGCCCTCCAAGCTGGGCTGGGGCGGCGACTTCTGGAAGCTGTTCTGGCCCTCTCTCATGGGCATGATCGGCTTCTGGTCCACGCTGTCGCTGAACATCCCGGACTTCACCCGGTACGGCAAGAGCCAGAAGGCGCAGACCTGGGGTCAGGCGCTCGGTCTGCCGACCACGATGACGCTCTTCGCCTTCCTGTCGGTCATGGTCACCTCGGGTTCGCAGGCCGTGTACGGCAAGGCGATCTGGGACCCGGTCCAGCTGGCCGCCAAGACGGACAACGTCGCCGGCATCCTCTTCGCCCTGGTCACCGTGCTGGTCGCGACCCTGTCCGTGAACATCGCGGCCAACCTGGTCTCGCCCGCGTTCGACTTCTCCAACATCGCGCCGCGAAAGATCAACTTCCGCACCGGCGCCCTCGCCACCTGCGTCCTCGGCGTGCTGATCTTCCCCTGGAAGCTGTACTCCGACCCGCAGGGCTATATCTTCACCTGGCTCGGTCTGGTCGGTGGTCTGCTCGGTACGGTCGCCGGCATCCTCATCGCCGACTACTGGATCCTGCGCCGCACCAAGCTCGACCTCGCCGACCTGTACCGCACGGGCGGCCGCTACTGGTACGACGGTGGCTGGAACTGGCGGGCCGTCGTCGCCTTCGTCACCGGCGGCGTCCTCGCCATCGGCGGCGCCGACTTCCATCCGCTGATCGATGGCCGGCCCATCCCTGCGCTGGAGTCGCTGGCCGACTACGGGTGGGCGGTCGGACTCGGTACGTCGATGGTTCTGTACGTGGTGCTGATGCTGCTGCGGGGCAAGGAGAAGGCCACTGTCTGACGTATCCGACTTAGGTGTTCTTGAGTAGAGCCGACCGCTTCGTCCGGGTCGGCTCTACTGCGTTCTGTCGGGTCTGTCCCGGTTTTCAGGTCCTGTTCCGGTCTTCACATCCTGCTCCGGTCCTCAGGTCCTGTTCCGGTTCTTCCGCACTATTACTGGCTTTTCTCCAGTGCTGCCACGGCGTCCTTGGCGGCCTTGATGGCGCCCTTGTTGATCTCGTCCGTACCCGGCGCCTTCTTCGTCTCGAAGTCACTGCCGTTGTACGTGATGACGACCAGCGCGTTGGAGACGCGGGCCATCACCACTCCCTCGCGCGTCTGCTGCTTGTCCTCGGTGGTGAGGTTCACGACGGAGTAGGCCGTGTCGCCGAGCCCGGGGACCGCCCCGCCGCCACTCTTGTCCGCAATGCGGTCTTTATAGGACTTCTGTGCCGCTTCGTCCGACGCCTTGATCTCGTACGAGACGTCGAGCCAGCGGTAGTCGAACCCCTTCAGCGCGTTCCAGGAGCAGGTGCGGCGCACCGACTTGTCGGTCGACGCGATCTCCTGCCCGGCCGTCTTGGCGCCCGGGACCAGGGACTTGACCGTCGCCTCCGGCACGCCGCCGCAGGGCGCGGGCGACGCGGTGTACGTCTTGGTGGCCGCGGATGTCGACGGCGCGGATGCCGTATCGGTCGCCTTTGGTGTGGGTTTGTGCTCGGCGGTGGGGGTCGCCCCGAACGGACCGGACGTCAGGGCCCAGCCCGCCGAGGCGAGTACGGCGACCGGCAGCAGGCGCGCGGTGAGAGCGAGCGGCAGAGGAAGAGAACGCAAGGCGCACTTCTCGTGGGGGACGGTGCGGAGGAGTCCGCACTGCGGACGGGACGCCAGTGTCACATGAGTCACTGTGGGGCGGAAGTGCAAACTCGCTCCGTGCCTGTGTGGTGACAGTGGCTCACTGTTGACGGGGTGTGGGTCGCCGTGCCGCGTCCTTGGTGGTCGCCCTCGCCGTCACCAGCCAGAGCGCGGCCCGGAGGCGGACGCCGCGATCCGTCTCGTACGGGCGCAAGGAGTCCTCCAGAGCCGCGCGTGTGTCGGCGGCGACCGTCCGCCCCGGCGCCCGGGAGAGGATGAAGTCGACGGCGTCCGCGGCGTCGCGCCCCCACACCGTCTCCGTCTCCACCGGGGTCACGGTCACGTCGTCGTACCCGCGCAGGACCTCGGGGATCCGTGCCGGGTCGGACAGCGACGCCATCGCGACCTGCGCGGCGACGGTGCCGGCGTCCGGTCCCTCCAGCAGCTCGCCGAACAGGCTGAGGGCCCGTGACTCCTCGACATCCGGCCCGGCGGGCCGCGGACACACGAACGCGAGCCGCCCTCCCGGCCGCAACGCCCCCGCCAGATTGCGGAAGGCGGCCGCGTGGTCCGCGAAGAACATCACGCCGCCCCGGCTGATGACCACGTCGTAGCCGGCGGGCGGGAAGGGGTGGATCTGCGCGTCGGCGAGTTCGTACGCGACGTTCGTGACGCCTTCGGTGGTGGTGATCGCCCGCGCCCTGTCGAGCAGGGGTGCCGATATGTCGATTCCCACAGCATGTCCGCTCGCGGCCAGCCGGGCGGCGATCCGCGTGGTCGCCCCGGCTCCGCAACCGATGTCGAGGACGCGGTCGCCCGCCGCGATGGCCGCGCCCGCGAACAGCGCGTCGTTCACGCCCGACAGCATCGCGTCGTAACGCTCCTGGTGAGTGGCCCAATGGGTGCCGACGGTGCCGTTCCAGGCCTGTGCCTGAACGGAGTTGGTGATGCGGGTCACGAGGTCTCCTTGACGGTGCGGACGGGAAGCGCGCTCTCGATGCGGTCGACGGCGGCGAACGCGCCGTACGCCACGAGATGCACGAGGCAGTGGTCGGTGTGGTTCGGTTTGCGCCAGGCCCTCACGTCCTCGTCCGTGATGCGGTACGGGGCGAGGGCGGCCAGCAGCGCGAGACGCGCGCCGGGACGGGAACGGTCCGGGAGCGCGCCCCAGGAGAGCGGCGGATGCGTGCCGTCCCACGTCTGGAGCGTTTCCCGTACGAGGTTCCGGTCGCCTTCGTCCAGGAGCCCCGCCCCGGCGGTGGCCGCGTCGCGCAGCGCGGCGTAGGCCGGGCCGACGGTGGTTCCCTGCGCCCAGTCCGGCCCGGGACCCGGGTCGTCGAGCAGGATCAAGCCCGCCCCGGCGGGGGGACGTCGGCGCACCGTCCTGGCGACCGACCGTCCCGCGAGACTCCGGACGGCCCGGAAGCGCTGGATGTTGCCCGGCAGCAGATTCTCGGTCAGCAGGGAGGACACGATCCGGTTGATGAAGTGGAAGGAGAGGACGGTGCCGATGTAGGCGGGGGCGTGGCCGACGGGGAAGGGGTACGGAGTCAACTCGGCCGCTCCAGGGGTCCGGCTCGCCCTGCCCCACGCCAGCACGCGCGCGTGCCGCTCGTCGGCGGGGGTCTCACCGCGCACCATGGCTTCGGCGAGGGAGTGGTCCCCGGTGGCGTGCAGCAACATCGTGTGCGCGTCCACACAGAACGGACACCGATTGGCTTGGGACGCCCCCAGCGCCGCGAGCTCCTTCCCGGTCCTGTCCCCGTCGCCCGCGATGAGCGACTCGCGCATCAACGCCCAGGCGGCGGCCATGATTTCGGGCGCGGAGGAGAGCACGACGAAGGTGACCGCCCGCTCGATCCCGAAGTCCTCCGCGAGTTGGGCGTAGACGGCCTCGGTGACGCCGGTGGCGGATTTGGGTGGGGGCGGGGTGGTGTGGCGGAAGGGGCTGGGCACGGGTGACCTCCGGGGCTGTGGGCGGTTGTTCAGGGCTGTGGGCTGTGGGCTGTGGGCTGTGGGCTGTGGGCTGTGGGCTGTGGGCTGTGGGCCGGCGGTGGCCGCCGGCCGTGATCGCTCACCGCTGTGGGCAGTCCCGCCGCCGGGCGGAACGGGTGGGCACGGCCGACGGTGCCGGGTGCCCTTGAAACCCTGGCCCAGGAGGGCACCCGCAGACGTCGTACACCCGAAGGCAATGCCGACTACCCCCACCGACCCCGCGCGCGGCGCGACCTACTGCGCCGGGAGTACCCCCGCAGCCATCCACAGGTCTGACGCGGCTGTCGGCCCAGCCGCATATGGTGCCGAACATGCAGCTCGACCGGGCCACCCGCAGGCGCCTGACCGACGCGACCCTCGCGGTGGTGATCGGTGGCCTCGTCGTGACCGCAGCCGCCTTCCATGACGGCACGACCCTCGTCGACTACGCCCTGATCACCCTCGGTTCCCTCACCCTCGCGGCCTACCGCGCAGCGCCCCGCGTCGTACTGGCGATCACCACGGCCACCACAACCGCGTACGTCATCCACGCCCAGCCCGGCTCTCTCTCCGCCCTCCCCGTCCTGGCCGCCGTGCACACGGCAGCCCGCGCGGGCCACCGAGCCGTGGCCGCGCTGGCAAGTGCCTTGTTCCTGGCGGGATATGTGACGGCGGGCCCCACGACACAGGAGATCGTCGAGCGGACGCTGCTGCTCGTGGGCTGGTTCCTGTGTGCCCTGGTGACGGGCCTCGCCGACCGAAACTGGCAGGCGTACCTGCGCCAGACGGAACAGCGCGCGCTGGAGGCGGAGCGCACCCGCGAGGAGGCGGCACTGAGGCGCGCGGGAGAGGAACGGCTGCGGATCGCACGGGAGTTGCACGACTCGCTCACGCACAGCATCTCGATCGTCAAGCTCCAGGCGGGCGTTGCCGTCCACCTCGCCCGCAAGCGCGGCGAGGAGGTGCCGCCCGCGCTGCTCGCCATCCAGGAAGCGGGCGGCGAGGCGATGCGCGAACTGCGCGCCACACTGGAGGTGCTGCGCACCGACGAGCCGACCGGCACCCCCGCGCTGCTCGTGGAGCGCGCCCGCGCCGCCGGTCTCGCCGTGGACCTGAGGGTGACCGGCGAGGAGCGCGCGCTCACGGCGACCGTGGACCGCGCCGCGTACCGCATCGTGCAGGAGGCCCTGACGAACGTCGCCCGGCACGCGGGCCCGGCCAAGGTGACCGTCGAACTGCGCTATGCCCCCTGCGAGTTGACGATCCGTGTGGACGACGACGGCGCCGCCCAGCCGGCCCCGCCGCCCAGACCCGGCATCGGCCTCACCGGCATGCGTGAACGGGTCACGGCCCTCGGCGGCACTCTGCAGGCCGGCCCGCGCGCGGAGGGCGGCTTCTCGGTACGGGCCGAACTGCCGCTGGGCATACCGGAGGACGTGTCGTGATCAGGGTCGCGCTCATCGACGACCAGGCCCTCATGCGGGCCGGTTTCCGCGCCCTGCTCGACGCCGAGGAAGGCATCGAGGTGGTGGGCGAGGCCGCCGACGGAGCGGAGGGGCTCGCGCTCGTCAGGGCCGAGGTGCCGAACGTCGCCCTCGTGGACGTACAAATGCCCGTGATGACGGGCATCGAGGCGACCCGTCGTATCGCCGCCGACCCCGAACTGTCCGACGTGCGCGTCGTCATCCTCACCAACTACGGCCTGGACGAGTACGTCTTCGAGGCGCTGCGGGCCGGTGCCAGCGGCTTTCTGCTCAAGGACACCGAGCCCGCCGACCTGCTGCAGGCCATCGAGGTCGTCGCCCATGGGGAGGCGCTGCTGTCCCCGTCCGTGACCCGCACCCTGATCGGCGAGTTCGTCGCGCGGCCGCCGGACCGGGCGACCGCGCCGGGCCTGGAGCACCTCACGCGCCGCGAACGCGAGGTCACCGCACTCGCCGCGCGCGGCCTCACCAACGAGGAGATCGCCGCGCACATGGTCATCAGCCCCTTCACGGCCAAGACCCACATCAGCCGGGCGATGACGAAGCTGGGCGCCCGCGACCGGGCCCAGCTGGTGGTGTTCGCGTACGAGTCGGGGCTGGTGGCTGTTCGGCACGGAGATCACCGGTTTGAGTGAGCCGCGCGCTGCATCGCCCAACGCGTGTGGCGGATTGCGGTACACCGGGGAGCTGGTCATGCTGCAGTCACGATGTCCGACGGAGAACCGATGAGCGCTCAGCCGCACGCGTATGCAGTGACCGACCCGGAAACCGCACTGAAGTACGCGATCCAGCACATCCAGGGTGACCGGGTGCAGATCGTCGAGGGGGTCATCCAGCCGATCGTGCCGTCCTGGGATCACGAGAACGTCGCCGATCTGATCCGCGAGCAGTTGGGGCCGGTGTTGCGCAGACTGGGCTGCCGGGCCGGTTCCGGGAACCTGGACCTGCCGGGGACGAGTAACTGGTACGTGCCGGATCTGGCAGTCGTGCCGAGCGACGTGGCCAAGGGCGCGGGCGCCCTGCTCCCCGACCAGACCTTGCTGATCGTCGAGGTCACCTCGGAGTCCAATGGGGATACCGACCGCACGGTCAAACGTGCCCGCTGTGCGGAGTACCGCGCACCGCTGTATCTGCTTGTCGACCGTCAGGAGCGATCCTGCACCTTGTACGCAGTACCAGGCCGACTCGGCTACACCAGGGTGGTGGGACCGCTGCCGTTCGGAACGCCTGTCGCGTTGCCTGATCCATTCGACATGGAGCTCGACACCTCCGAGTTCTGATCGGCACCCGCGGTGGCAGGGTGCCGTCCACCGAGCACCAGGGCTACGGCACTCGCGCCGTCCACTCCGCAGACCCGAACTTCGACCGTGCCAACTCCTCCGCCCTGCCCAGCTCCTCCGGGGTCACCTTGCCGTCCGCCAGTCCGTACCGGCCGCGGAACGAGTCGATCATCCGCTCGATGACCGCCTCGCGTGTGAGCCCCGTCTGGCGGCGTAGCGGATCGACCCGCTTCTTCGCACTCTTCGTGCCCTTGTCGGAGAGCTTCTCCCGGCCGATGCGCAGCACTTCGAGCATCTTGTCGGCGTCGATGTCGTACGACATGGTCACGTGGTGCAGCACGGCGCCGGACCCTCCCGCCCGTCGCTCACCACCACCCCCGACCGAGGGCCCTGCGGGCCCGCCCCCGTCTACGGGTCCGACCACACGCTTCTGCGCGGCGCCCGCGATCTTGCCCTGGTCCGTGGCGATGTCGTTCAGCGGCTGGTACCAGGCCTTGATCCCCATGTCGCCGAGGGCGCCGAGCACCCAGTCGTCGAGATACGCGTAGCTGTCCTGGAAGGAAAGTCCCTTGACGAGGGCCTCGGGCACGGACAGCGAGTACGTGATGGTGTTGCCCGGCTCCACGAACATCGCGCCGCCGCCGGAGATCCGGCGCACGACCTCGATGCCGTGGCGCGCGGCGCCTTCCGGGTCGACCTCGTTGCGCAGCGACTGGAAGCTGCCGATGATCACGGACGGGGCGCCCCACTCCCACACGCGCAGCGTCGGTGGGCGCCGGCCCGCGGCGACCTCGGCGGTCAGCACCTCGTCCAGGGCCATGTGCAGCGCCGGGGACTGGGGGCCTTCGTGGATCAGCTGCCAGTCGTAGTCCGTCCAGTCGGTGGCGTGCGCGAGCGCCCGGCGCACCGCGATCCCGATGCCCTCCGAGGTCAGCCCGTACATGACCGTGCCCTCGGGCAGTGCGGCGTCGATGCGGGCGGCCAGGCCTGTCGCGTCGGTGTCGGCCGGGGCGCCGTTCAGTGCGTGATCGACGGCGTCCAGCGCCTCGTCCGGTTCGAGGAAGAAATCGCCTGCCACGCGTGCGTGGCGCAGCACTCCGCCCTCGACCTCCAGATCCACCACGACGAGCTTGCCGCCGGGGACCTTGTACTCACCGTGCACCGAACCGCCTCCGTTCCGTTCCATGAGGATCAACGTCCACCCCGGGCGAATGATTCCGATCATTCCGGTCCTTCCGGACCGGGTCCGTGGGGTGCGGGGCTGCCGGTCTGCCCTCCCGGGAGCGCAAATGCCATAGTCGGGGCCGAGGTTGATCGCTCCGTACAGCGAGGTGGCAGGCATGTTCACGACACGACCGACGCTGCAGGGCACCTTCGGCATGGTGTCCTCCACGCACTGGCTCGCCTCGCAGTCGGCGATGGCCGTCCTGGAGGACGGCGGCAACGCCTACGACGCCGCCGTCGCCGCGGGATTCGTCCTGCACGTCGTCGAGCCCCACCTCAACGGACCCGCGGGCGAGGTCCCGATCATCCTCGCCCCGGCGGGCGGCGAGGTGCGGGTCCTGTGCGGCCAGAGCGTCGCACCCGCGGGAGCGACGATCGACCACTACAGGGGGCTCGGTCTGGATCTCGTACCCGGCACCGGGCCGCTCGCAGCCGCCGTGCCGGGTGCGTTCGACGCCTGGATGCTCCTGCTGCGCGACCACGGAACCAAGCCGCTCGCCGACGTCCTCAAGTACGCCATCGGGTACGCCGAGGACGGGCATGCGCCCGTGGAGCGCGTCGGCGAGACGGTCGAGACCGTGCGCGAGCTCTTCGAGACGGAGTGGACCTCGTCGGCGGAGGTGTATCTGCCGGGCGGCAAGGCACCGCGCCCCGGCGAGCTGTTCCGCAATCCCGTCCTCGCCGCGACCTGGCGACGGCTTCTCGCCGAGGTCTGCGAAGAGACGGACCGCGTGGTGCAGATCGAGGCCGCCCGGCGGGTCTGGCGCTCCGGCTTCATCGCCGAGGCCCTGGTGCGTCAGGCCCGGCGGCCCACCATGGACACCAGCGGCGAGCGCCACACCGGCACTCTGACGGCCGCCGACCTGGCGGCCTGGTCCGCGACCTACGAGGCCCCGGCGACGTACGACTGGCGGGGCTGGACCCTGTGCAAGGCGGGCCCCTGGAGCCAGGGCCCGGTCCTCCTGCAGCAGCTGGCGCTGCTCCCGCCCGAGCTGCCGCCCTACGGCTCCGCCGACTACGTCCACCTCCTCATCGAGGGCTGCAAGCTGGCCATGGCCGATCGGGAGGCCTGGTACGGGGATGCCGCCGAGGTGCCGCTCGACGAGCTGCTCTCGGAGCCGTACAACGCCGCCCGCCGTGCGCTCGTCGGCGACAAGGCGTCGTACGAGCTGTGCCCCGGCAGCCCCGGAGGGCGCACTCCGCGACTGAGCGAGCACGCGCGCGTGGTGGCCTCCGGCGAGCCGGGCTTCGACGCCCTGGCGGTACCCGGCGCCGGTGAACCGACAGTGGCCAGGACGGCCCCGGAACCCGACGTGGAGCCGGACGGCGGCACCCGGGGCGACACCTGCCACCTCGACGTCGTCGACCGCTGGGGCAACATGGTCGCCGCCACCCCGAGCGGCGGCTGGTTGCAGTCCAACCCGGTCGTGCCCGAGCTGGGCTTCCCGCTCGGCACCCGGCTCCAGATGGCCTGGCTGGAAGAGGGACTGCCCAACGCACTGACGCCGGGCCGCCGCCCGCGCACCACGCTGACCCCCTCGCTGGCACTGCGCGACGGCGTGCCGGTCATGGCGTTCGGCACCCCGGGCGGTGACCAGCAGGACCAGTGGCAGACGCACTTCTTCCTGTCCGTGGCACTGCGCTCCGAGGTGCGAGGCGGCCTCGACCTCCAGGGCGCGGTCGACGCCCCGAACTGGCACAACGACAGTTTCCCCGGTTCCTTCTACCCCCGCGGCATGCGTCCCGGCAGCCTTACCGTCGAGTCCCGCATGGACGAGACCGTCGTCGAGGAGCTGCGGCGCCGCGGCCACCACGTCGTGGTCGCCGACGCCTGGTCCGAGGGGCGGCTGTGCGCGGTCGCCCGGGACCCGCGGACGGGTGTGCTGTCGGCGGCGGCGAATCCGCGCGGGATGCAGGGGTATGCGGTCGGACGCTGATCCCCGACCGTCGGCATCGCCGTTCGGCGCCCGGCGTCACTGATCCCGGGAAAGGCGTCACTGATCCCGGGAAAGAGGCATAGCCGATCTACGATCCCCGGTATTCATGGCGATTCCACCCGCAGTACACCGGGCGGGCGGGGATTGTCAGTGGCGCGTGTTGTCATGGAGCCATGATCGGAGACATCGAAACCATCGACGAGTTTCTCGCCCACCGCACGTCCGACGTCGAAGAAGCAGTCCGCAAGGCGGCCGCCGCCGAGATCATGCCCCGCTTCAGGCAGCTCGCCGCGCACGAGATAGACCAGAAGGCCGGCCCCCACGACCTGGTGACGGACGCCGACCGCAAGGCCGAGGAGTACCTCACCGAGGCCCTCACCAAGCTGCTGCCCGGTTCGGTCGTGGTCGGCGAGGAAGCGGTGCACGCCAATCCGGCGACGTATGAAGCCATACGCGGCGAGGCACCGGTCTGGATCGTCGACCCGGTCGACGGAACCAGGCAGTTCGTGCACGGCGACTCCGGCTTCTGCACGCTGGTCGCGCTGGCGCTGGACGGCGTCGTGCTCGCCTCCTGGACGTACGCTCCCGTGCGCGACGAGTTCGCCACGGCGATACGCGGCCGGGGCGCCGTGCTCGACGGTGTGCCGCTGCGCTCCGGCTCGCCCGAGCCGGGCCGCGACCTGGACATCGCCACGTCCCACCCCGACTACACCACGGACGAGCAGAAGCGCGCGCTCCTCGGCCTGTACGTCGAGGGAGTCGTTCCGCGCCCGTGCGGCTCGGCGGGGCTGGAGTATCTGGCCATCGCCCGCGGCGAGTTGGACGCCACGGCCTTCTCCTGGGAGGCCGCATGGGACCATGCGGCGGGCCTGCTGCTGGTCGAGGAGGCGGGAGGCGTCCACCTGACCCTCACGGGCGAGCCGTTCCGCGTGACAGGGGGCAACGTGCTGCCGTTCACGGCGGCCCGGGACGAGGCCACGGCCCGCCGAGTGGCGGCACTGCTGGCGGCCGGAGCCTGATCGGGCGGCGGGCCGGGCCCGATCAAGGGATCCCACGCCCGTTCCGAGGCGGGTGCCGCCGGCTCGTGCCCCGGCGAGGCCTCCGTCCTCAACCACCCGCGCCGCCAAGGCTGTCAGTCCTCCGGCATATCCTGATCTCAGTGGCCGTCGGCTGACGAAGGAGTCCGAAGGTGCCGTCGATGCTCGATGCGGTCGTAGTGGGTGCGGGGCCTAACGGACTGACGGCCGCCGTGGAGCTGGCCCGCCGGGGCTTCTCCGTGGCCGTCTTCGAGGCGCGGGACACCGTGGGCGGGGGAGCGCGCACCGAAGAGCTGACGCTGCCCGGATTCCGGCACGATCCCTGTTCGGCCGCGCATCCGCTGGGCATAAACTCGCCCGCGTTCAGGGCGATGCCCCTGGAGCGGTACGGACTGGAGTGGCTGCACGCCGAGCTGCCCATGGCGCACCCGTTGCCCGACGGCACGGCGGCGGTGCTCTCGCGGTCGGTGGCCGAGACGGCCGCCTCGTTCGGACCGCGTGACGCGGGCACGTACCGCAGGCTGGTCGCGCCGTTCCTGCCGAAGTGGGACACGCTGGCGCACGACTTCATGTCGCTGCCACTGACCGCGCTGCCCCGCGATCCGGTCACCCTCGCCCGCTTCGGCCTCGCCGGACTGCCGCCGTCGACGTGGCTGACCCGCCGCTTCCGTGATGAGCGCGCCAAGGCCCTGTTCGCCGGGCTCGTGGCGCACGTGGTCGCCCCGCTCGACGGCTTCGCCACCAGCGCCGTCGGCCTGGTCTTCGCGCTGGCCGCGCACGCTCGCGGCTGGCCCGTCGCGCGCGGCGGCTCCCAGTCCGTCTCCGACGCGCTCACCGCGTATCTCAAGGACCTCGGCGGCACCGTACACACCGACTACGAGGTCAAGCGCCTGGACGACCTGCCCCCCGCGCGCGCGTACGTCTTCGACACTTCGCCCACCGCCCTGGCCCGGATCGCGGGCTTCGGGCGGTACTACGAGAGCTACCGGTACGGGGCGGCCGTCTTCAAGATCGACTACGCGCTGGACGGGCCCGTTCCGTGGACGGCCAAGGAGGCACGCACCGCAGGGACCGTGCAGATCGGGGGGAGCAGCGCGGAGATCGGTACCGCGCTGCGTGCGGCCTCCCGCGAGGGGCGGGCGCCCGACACGCCCTTCCTGATCACCGTGCAGCCCAGCGTCGTGGACCCCTCCCGAGCACCCGACGGCAAGCAGGTGTTCTGGGCGTACGGACATGTTCCGAACGGCTGGACGGGTGACCTCACGGACGCCATCGAGCGGCAGCTGGAGCGGTTCGCGCCGGGCTTCCGCGACCGCGTACTGGCGCGCGCCACCGCGGGCCCGCCCCAGCTCGCCTCCCGCAACGCCAACTACGTGGGCGGAGACATCGCCTGCGGCGCCGCCTCCGGGCTCCAGCTCCTCTTGCGCCCCAAACTGTCCCTGTTCCCGTACAGCACCCCGCACCCGGCCGTCTTCCTCTGCTCGGCGGCCACCCCGCCGGGGCCCGGCGTGCACGGCATGTCGGGGCACAACGCGGCGAAGGCCGTCTGGAGGAGGCTGAGGCAGTCATGACCACGATCACGCTGGTCCAGGGCGACATCACCCGGCAGACCGCGGACGCCATCGTCAACGCGGCGAACTCCTCGCTGCTCGGCGGCGGAGGCGTCGACGGAGCCATTCACCGCCGAGGAGGCCCCGCCATCCTCGCCGAGTGCCGCAAACTCCGTGCCGGCCACTACGGCAAGGGCTTGCCCACCGGCCAGGCGGTCGCCACCACCGCGGGGGACCTGGACGCGCGCTGGGTGATCCACACCGTGGGACCGCGTTTTGTCCACGGGGAGGACCGGTCGGCGCTGCTGGCCTCCTGCTACCGGGAATCGCTGAGGGTGGCCGACGAGCTCGGCGCTCGTACGGTCGCGTTTCCCGCCGTCTCCGCCGGTATCTACGGGTGGCCGATGGACGACGCCGCTCGCATTGCGGTGGAGACGGTGCGGGCCACCGAGACGGCGGTCGAGGAGGTCAGATTCGTCCTCTTTGATCAGCCTGCGTACGAGGCGTTCGCCGCCCAACTCGGCTGAGCCTTGCGCGCAAGTCGGCAGCCTTGCGCGCAAGTCGGCTGAGCGGGGAGTGTCAGTCGAGCTTGGAGACCTGGTAGTGGCTGATGTACCAGCCGTCCTCCAGGTGCTTCACCAGTACGACGAGGTTGACGTGGATGGTGGGCCGGTCGGTGAACGAGAAGTCGACGCTCAGGTAGCCCAGGACGAGGCCGTCGGCCGGGCGCCGGGTTTCGAGAATCCGGTATTCGGCCGTCAACCCGAGGGGCTGGGAGTCGTAGTAGGCGGCGATGCCGGGCCTTCCGACGCTGTAGGGGCGCAGCCCCTGGAAGATCGCGTCTTCGGTGAACCGTGAGGCGACCTGTTCCGGTTCGTGCCCGTCGACGGCGGCCTTCCACGCGTCGAGGACGCCGCGCAGGATCGCTTCGCTGTCCGTCGTGCTGTTCATCAGGGTTCTCCTGTCGGTGGAATCGGTGGCGCGGCCTCGTGACCGCGCCTCGCGAGCGATGCCGTGCGGGTCAGTGACCGGCGCTCATGCCGCCGTCGACGCACTAGCCGACCGGTCGACTAATGCACCCTAGACGTATCCACGAACAGAAGTCAAAGCTCAACAGGGTCGGGGGCGGGACCCATTTCCTCCCACCTGGTAGGCGCAGCCTTCCAGCGCACGTCAGCGGGGCGGGGTCAGGTCTCGCACGGGCGTTGCGGCGGCGAACCGGAGGAGCGGCACGATTGCCGAAGAGAGGGCGGAGGCCGGCCCTCGGGGGAATCGATCGGTCAGGCGCCGGCCACGGCCTCGTGCGGTGCGCGAGCACCGAGCAGGGCCAGGCAGTTCACCCACAGGAGGTTGAGCCGGTGGGTGTTGTTGTAGAGCTTGGCGAACAGCACCTGCCCTTCGAGCTGGGCGACCAGCGCCTGTGCGGCTTGCCGTGTGTCGGTCGCGGTCACCTCCTTGCGCTCGAGGGCCTCGGCGATGACCGCCTCGACCATCTCGACCTGCGCGTCGAAGATCTCCTGCAGCCGTGTGCGAATCGCCTCGGTCTGGTTGCTCATCTCCAGGGTGAGGTTTCCGAAGAGGCAGCCCGAGACGGTGCCGCAGCTCTGCTGGCCGGCACGCTGGGCGGCTTCCGTCTCCTCGAACAGCCGGAACAGGCGCCGCAGAGGTTCCTCGTCGCTGTTCAGGATGCGAGTCCAGGTGCGCTTCTGACCGGCCCAGTGCTCGTCGATCACGGCCAGGGCGAGCGATTCCTTGGATTCGAAGAAGTAGTAGAAGCTGCCCTTGGGTACGCCGGCCGTCTTGCAGATCTCGGCGACGCCCAGAGCTGAGTAGCCGCGCAGCTCGATGAGCGAGCGCGCAGCGCTGAGGATCTTCTCCCTGGCGTCGCTGGTCCGTCCCATGAAGCGAGTGTACGACCGGTCGACTATCGCCGCCATACCGGGCCCCTCGGGGCGTTGGCCGGCGGCTGATCCACGCGTTCAGGATGTGTTCAGGGTGCGCATGCCACGTTGATGATCATGCCCTGCGGGCATGTGCACCGTACCCCCCACGGGAGAACTGAACAATGGACAAGTCGGAACTCGCCAGTGATCCGAGTGTCACCGATCCGCATGTCGCCGATCCCGGCGCGTATGTGATGAAGAAGCTGCCCGAGGTGACGCTGGCCTTCTGGGTCATGAAGATCGCCGCGACGACCCTCGGTGAGACGGCGGGTGACCTCTTCGCCCAGACCCTCAAGCTCGGCTACTTCCTCACCACCATCCTGCTGTTCCTGATCTTCGTGATCACGCTGGTCGTACAGCTGAGGTCGCGGCGGTACAACCCGTTCTTCTACTGGACCGTGATCCTGTCGACCAGCATGGCCGGCACCACGATGTCCGACTTCATGAACCGGGACGCCAGTGCCAAGTACCTCTCCGGCGGCGCCACCTCGCTCGGCTGGGGTCCGCAGGGTCTCGGCCTCGGGTACCCCGCCGGTGCCGCGATCCTGATCTCGTTGCTCATCGCGATCTTCGTCGTCTGGAAGCTCACCGGGCAGACGTTCGTCATCCGCGACATCGTGACCTTCCGGGGCGAGGCTCTCTTCTGGTCGGCGATCCTCGTGTCGAACACGCTCGGCACCTCCATGGGCGACTTCCTGTCCGACAGCTCCGGACTCGGCTACGCGGGCGGCGCGCTCCTCGTGGGCGGGGTGCTCGCGGGACTCCTCGCGCTGACGCGCGTGCCGGTCGTGCCGAATGTCCTGCTGTTCTGGTTCGCCTTCGTGCTCACCCGCCCGCTCGGCGCCACCGCGGGCGACTTCCTGACCAAGCCGGTCGCCAAGGGCGGCCTCGACCTCGGGACCGTGGGCTCCTCTGCCGTGCTCCTCACGATCCTCGTCGGCCTCATGGGCTACGCCCACCTCAAGGAGCGGCGGTCGTAGCCGATCACTTGGCCGGCGCGGCCGGTGAACTCGTCATGAAGTCGATCACCAAGCCATGGCGGAGGTACCCCGCTGGGCCTGCTCCGCCCGGCCTCGGCCGCCGGCCGGGCCCGCGAGGACCGCGGTCCGTGCCTACCAGCCGGGCAGTGTCTCGGCCAGCAGTCGCAGCAGATCACCGGTCGCGTCGACCGCACCCAGCGCGGGCAGCGCGCCCAGCGCGAGGACGGCCGCCCCGATGGGCCACAGGTCGGGTGGCGGGGCTGTCTGCAGCGCCGCTATCCGGCGGGTGACGGCGTGCTCGGAGAAGTGCAGGGCGCATCCCGCGCGGGCGCGCTGGGAGATGAGGGCGGCGCGCGCCAGGGCGAGTGCGGTGGTACGGCGGTCGCCGACGCTGCCCGCGGCCACCTCGTCGGCCCAGCGCTCCAGCAGGAACGTGACGGTGGTGCGTACCGGCGCCAGCAGCGGGTTGGCCGCGGCCGCCAGCGCGAGGGCGGTCGCCGACGCCGAGTGCCGGTGGACGAGATGAGCGCGTTCGTGGGCCAGCAGGACGCGCCGCTCCGCGGGCTCCAGGGCGCCGAGCATCGCGGACGTGACCAGGATCCGGCCCGGCGTACCGGGGATCGCGAAGGCGTGCGGGGTCGAGGACGCGGCGACGATGAGTTCGCTGTCGGGCGGGTGCCCCTCGCACAGCCGGAGCAGGACCCTGCGGGTCGCGTAGTGCGCTCGTACGGCATGGAAGAGCCGGAAGGCGATCACGCCGAGCACGGCGACCGCCACGACGGCGATGGTCTCCGGGACCGGCTCGGGCAGCGCCCGACCGTCCTCACTGGCCTCCGCGGCCACCGATGGTGCCCTGTCGATCAGCGTGGCGGCGAGCAGCACCATCGCCCAGGTGGAGGCGGCCGCGGTGAGTGAGGCGGCGACGGTGAGGACGCGGGCCGCCAACGCCGGCGACACCCGCCTGCCCACCTGCGGCGCGATCACCGGGAGCAGCAGCGACAGGACGAGTGGAACGTAGACGTCGATCCTCATGACCCGTTCCCTCCGAGGAGGTCGCGCAGGGCCTCTTCCTCCCGGGGGCTCAGCCCGGTGACGAACTGCTGGAGGGCCGCGATCGGGTCGGGGCCGCGGTCGAGGGCCTGATGCATGGCCTCGGCGGTCAGCTCGGCCGCGTTCTTGGCGGGCCGGTAGGCGCCGCGCCGGCCGTCCACGTCACGGAGCACCAGGCCCTTGTCGTACAGGCGCTTGAGGATGGTGTGCACGGTGTTGTAGGCGAGACCGCCGCCGATCTCGGCATGGATCTCGGCGGGCGTCAGGGCGTCATCGGTGGCCCAGAGGGCGGCGAGGACTTCGCTCTCCAACTCGCCGGCGCTGCGCCGTTCCGCTCTGCCGTGGGGGCGTGTGCCAGCCATGCTCGCCACCTTACAGCGCGTAGGGGCGCGGCCACGGGGCCGGACTCCGCATGCCGGTTCCGGACTGCAACCCTGTCTGGCGTGGGGTAATTTGGCGGTGTTTTTCCGGCTCCCCCCTTGTTTCCCGACTCCCTCCTTCACCCTACGTCTTGTAGGGTGAAGGGACCCTACAGCTTGTAGGACTGAAGGGTGGACGATGGTCAAGACCCTGAACGTCCCGCTCGTCGGCGCCCGGCGCCGCGGCGCGCCCTCGACTGCCCGCGCGTCGAGGCGCCCCCGCGGCGAGCGGTGGACGGCACTGGTGGCCGTCGCCTTCACCGTGGCCCAACTCATCCTCGTACGGCCCGGAATGGGCCTCGGCTGGGACGAGACCGTGTACGTCAGCCAGGTCGGCCCGCACGCCCCCGCCGCGTTCTTCAGCGCGCCGCGCGCCCGCGGAGTCGAGCTGCTCGTGGCGCCGATCGCCTTCTGGTCGTCGTCCACGACGCTGCTGCGCGTCTACCTCGCCCTGCTGTCCGGACTCGGCCTGTACGTGGCGCTGCGTGTCTGGCGAGGACTGTTCCCGGTTCGGGTGCTGGCGTCGGCGGGCGCCCTGTTCGCGACGCTGTGGGTGACTCTGTTCTACGGTCCGCAGGCCATGCCCAACTACTGGGTGGCGATCGGCGCCCTGGCCTGCGTCGGCTGCTTCCTGCGCGCCCGGGCGGACCGTTCCGACCGTGCGGCGCTGTGGGGGGTGGGCCTGAGCACCGCGTTCATGGCGTGGATACGGCCCACCGACGCGGTCTGGACGACCCTGCCGCTCTTCGTCCTCGCCGTGGCCGTCCGCGGATGGCGCCACCCACGACTGCTCGTCGCGCTTGTCGCGGGTCTGGCGGCCGGGGCGGGCGAGTGGGTCGTCGAGGCGTACGTCAGTTACGGCGGCCTGGGTCAACGGCTCGCGGACGCCTCCCGTATCCAGGGCGGCCTGGGCTGGAACGTCGCCGTCGGCGACCAGTTACGCAGCCTGGGCGGACGCACCCTGTGCCGCCCGTGCACCGGCGCGTTGCCGAACCCGGCGGTGATGGTCTGGTGGTTCGTCCTGCCGCTGCTCGCCGTCCTCGGTCTGGTGGTCGCCGTCAAGGCCCGGCGCACCGCGAGCACGCTGCCGCTCCTGGCCTGCGCCACGACGTCGGGCATCCCGTACCTGTTCATGATCGGATACGCCGCCCCGCGCTTTCTGCTCCCCGTCTACGCCCTCCTCGCGATCCCGGTCGCCGACACCCTCGTCCACCTGGTCACCGCCCCGAGCCGGGCCTGGCGCCCGGTGGCCGTGACCCTGGTGACGCTCGGCCTCGCCGGGCACCTGGCGGTCCAATTCGCGGTCCTGCAGGCCACCGTGCAGCGCACCACCGCCTCCCACCGGGCCTGGGCGGCCACGGCGGCCGAGCTGCACCGGCTCGGCGTACGACCGCCCTGCCTGCTGACCGGGGACGAGGCAATCCCGATCGCCTACTACGCCGGCTGCGCCTCCGCCGAGACCAGTGGCCACAACGCCAACACCACCGAGACGGACATTGTGCGGTCCGCACGGCGCGAGCCAGTCGGCGTACTCACCACGCCGGGAGGACGGCCGCCCGCGTACGCCCTCGACTGGGCCCCGCACCCTGCCGGTCATCTGTGGGTCTATGTCGCACCAGGGGCGCGAGGCGGAGCGGTATGACTGTCCCGCCCGACGCCCCTGCGTCGACCGTCGACCGGCCGGCGTCCCCCAGGAAGTTGGTGCCCGTCGGCAGACGCGTCTCCTGGCACGCCGGAGGCGCCCTCGTCGTGGTGATGTGCGCGGTGTATCTCGCACGGCGCCACTGGCCGGTGATCGAGACCGGAGCCGGCCGGCTCGCCGTCGCCGACCGCGGCTGGCTGCTCGTGGCGACCGCCGCCACCCTGGCGACCTGGGCGTGTTCGGCCCTCGCCCAGCAGGGCGCGGTGACCCGGTCGCTGCCCGCCCGGCGCCTGCTGGCGGTGCAGTTCGCCGCCTCCGCCGCCAACCAGGTCCTGCCCGCCGGTCTCGGGGCGGGCGCCGTCAATCTGCGTTTCCTGACCCGGTGCGGCCTGTCTGTCACCCGGTCGGCCACCGCGCTCGCGGTCAAGGCCACCGCGGCGACCGTGGTCAGAGGCTGCCTGATCGTCGCGCTCGCGCCGGCCTGCCCCGGCGCACTCCGCTTCCCGCACGTCTCCGCGGCGGCATGGGCGGTGGCCGTCGCGCTGGTCGCCACCGCCGTGGTCCTGCTGTCGGGGCCGCTGCGACGCGTGCTGCGAGCCGTGCTGACGGACGTCCACGCCGTGCATGAAGTCCCCGCGCGGGCGGCCGCGTTGTGGGGCGGCTCGCTCGCCTTCGCCGCGCTGCACGCCGGCGTGGTCATCGCCGTCACACAGGCCATCGACCTGCCGCTGCCCCCGGCGCAGGTGGCATTGGCGTACCTCGCCGCGAGCAGTGCCGCCGTCCTGCTGCCCACCCCGGGCGGCCTCGGCTCCCTGGATGCCGCACTCGCCCTGGCCCTCACTCTCGCCGGAGCACCGGGCAGCGCGGCGGCGTCGGCGGTCCTCGGCTACCGCCTGCTGACGGTATGGCTGCCGCTGCTTCCGGGGCTGGTGGCGCTCGGGGTGCTGGTGCGCCGCCGGGTGCTGTGAACCGCCGTACGGCTCACCTGTCCTTCGTACGGGGACCGCGCGACCTCGGTGCGGAGCCGGTCGGGCAGTCAGGATGTGTTCAGGCGCCGGTTGGCAGGGTCCCGTCCCATGACATCCGAAACTTCCGAGACGTCCGCGGCGTACGCCCGCACCGAGGCCGCCCCCGGTCACCGCCTGCGCTGGAACAAGGTTCCCGAAGTCACCGCGTACTTCTGGACCATCAAGGTGCTGTGCACGACGGTCGGCGAGACCGCGGCGGACCTCCTGAACGAGAAGCTGGGCCTGGGCCTGACCGGTGTGTCGCTGCTGATGAGCGCGTTGCTGGCGGTGGTCCTCGTCGTCCAGTTCCGCACGAAGGCCTACCAGGCCGGTGTCTACTGGCTCGCCGTGGCTCTGATCAGCATCGTCGGCACCCTGATCAGCGACAACCTCACCGACAACCTGGGCGTGCCGCTGGAGACCAGCACCGCCGTGTTCGCCGTCGCCCTCGCCGTCGTCTTCTTCGTCTGGTACCGCCGCGAGGGGACGCTGTCCATCCACAGCATCGACACGGTGTCGCGCGAGGCCTACTACTGGCTGGCCGTGCTGTTCACCTTCGCGCTGGGCACCGCGGCCGGTGACCTGGTCGCCGAGCGCATGGCCCTCGGCTACTGGGTCTCCGCCGTTCTGTTCGGCCTCGCCATCGCCGCGGTGGCCGTCGCGCACTTCGCGCTCGGTCTGAACGCCGTGCTCAGCTTCTGGATCGCGTACATCCTCACCCGCCCGCTCGGCGCCTCGATCGGTGACTACCTCTCGCAGCCGACCGGCGACGGCGGCCTGGGCTTCGGCACCGTGGTCACCAGCGTGCTGTTCCTCGCGGTCATCCTCGGCCTGGTCGCGTATCTCTCGGTCACGCGCCGGGACGTCGCCGAGGCCGAGCGCCTCACCCCGCAGGGAGGCTGACCACGAACTTCGCCCCCGAGGTGTGCCGCTCGTCGTGGTGCACCTCGCCGCCTGCGGAGCGGGCCAGGCGTCGCGAGAGCGGCAGCCCCAGGCCCGCTCCGCCGTGTCCGTCCCCGGGATCGGCGCGGCGCCCCGGCTGGAAGAGCTGCGGCGCGAACGACGCGGGTACGCCGGGTCCGTCGTCCGTGACATCGACGCGTACGCCGCCGGGGCGCGCGCAGGCCCGGACCTCGACCCGCGCCCGCGCGTGCCGCAGCGCGTTGTCGAGCAGGGGACTGACGATGCGCTCCAGGAGGGCGTCGGGCACCCCGGCCGACAGCTCGGCGTCCCGTCCGGTGACGACGACCTCCACCTTCTCGGCTGCGGCGGCGCGGTCCGCGAGCCGCCGCAGTACGGGCAGTACGTCGGTGGTGCCGGGCGTCCCGGCCGTACTGTCGCGCGCGTCGTCCAGGAGGGTGTCGCAGATCGTGCGCATGGACCGGGCGGCGTCGGCGATGGTCTCGTGCGTGCTCCGGGTGTCGGCGGCGGAGCGGGGGCGAGCCTGCCACCAGTCGAGCTCGGCGATGATCCGGGCGAGCGGATTGCGCAGCTCGTGCGAGAGCTCCCGGGTGAGCTGCTGCTCGTGACGCAGCAGCGCGCGGATGCGGTCCAGGAGCGCGTCCAACGACCTGCCCAGCTGGGCGAGTTCAGTGGGCCGGGCCACGCTCCCGAAGCGTTCCTCGGAGGCTATGGCGCTCCATCGCGTGGCGTGCTCGGTCATGGTGCGTACGGGCCGCAGCGCGCGCCCCACCGCCAGGCGCGTCAACGCGTACGTGCAGGCGAGCATGACGGCGTCGAGCGCGATCGAGGCGAGGAGCAGGGCCTCGGCCGAGCTGCGATAGGGGGACAGATCCAGCGCGGTGACGACGATCGCGGCACCCTTGCCGCCGGGCACCGGCCGTGAGCACAGCCGGACGGGGCCGTGGCTGTGGGCGGTGACGCACTGTCCGCCGCCCCGCGCGGCGAGCCGGTCGGCGGCGCGGGTCAACGGGCCGGTGGCGGTCGCGGAGGGAGGCTTTTCGAGGAGCCGGTCGCCCGCGTAGATCCATACGTTCGTGTCGAGCAACTCCTCGCCCGGCGTCTCCAGGACGCGTACCCGGGGGCCGCTGGTGTCGACGGTCGCGGCGACGGCGGCGGCCCGCGTGCGCAGTTCGTCGTCCGCCTGGTGCTGGAGGTGGCGCTGTACGACGGAGTTGAACGCGACGGTGAGGATCATCATCAGAAGCGTGGCGGTGGTCAGCGCGACCAGCGACAGCCGGCCGCGCAGCGTACGGGGCCACCACCGGTAGCGCAGCCGCCGGGTGAAGTGGGGCCACCACCGGGAGTACAGCCGCCGGGTGAAGTGGGGCCACCACCGTGAGACGGATGCCCTCATGACAGGCGGTGCCCGATACCGCGCGCGGTCGTGACGGTCAGCTCGCTGCCGCTGTCCCGGAGCTTGCGGCGCAGCCGGGTCAGATACTGGTCGAGCGTGTTGTCACTGACCTGGGCGCCCTCGGGCCAGCCCGCCCTGATCAGCTCCCGTCGGCGCACGATGTCCCCGGACGCCGCCATCAGCGCCGCCAGCAGGCGGAACTCCGTGGGAGTCAGGCCGACTCGGGTGCCTCGGACCGTAAGGCTGTGCCCCACCGGGTCGAGGACCAGGTCGCCGGTCGTCGCGGACGGAACCGAGCCCGTGCGTTTGAGGGCCGCCCGCAGCCGGGCGGCCAGTTCCGTCAGATGGAACGGCTTGGGCAGATAGTCGTCGCCCCCGGCCGAGAAGCCGGCCAGGCGGTCCGTGAGGTGGTGATGGGCCGTCAGGAAAATGACGGGTGAGAGGAAGCCGTTGGCCCGGATCGCCTGGCACACGTCCCGTCCGTCCGCGTCGGGCAGCCCGACGTCGAGCACGGCCGCGTCGACGTCGTCCCCGGCCAACCGCAGCGCGGTCGCGCCGTCCTGTGCGGGCACGGTGTCGAAGCCCTCGTCCCGAAGGCCGCGCCGCAGGACATCACGCAGGGCGTGATCGTCCTCGACGACCAGGATCCTGTGGCGCATGCCTCTCCCTCACTTGGTCTCGTACGGCGTCCAATTGGTCTCGTACGGCGTCGTCTCCGCGAGTTGTGGCGCTATCAGCAGAGGCGATGAGGACGGCGAACAGTCCGAGCCCGTACGTCGCCCAGGCGGACACCAGGCTGTCCAGCCACGAGGGGGAGTCCTGGGCGAGGTCCACCACATATATGTAGGCAGAGCCGTCGATCGGGGAGCCGTCGAAGGCCAGGATCATCCCTGGGCCCCCTTATCCGCGGTGGTCGCCCGGCGGGAGCGGTACAGCTCGGCGGCGAGCGGGATCAGGGACACGACGACGACCAGGGCGATCATCGGGAGCAGATACCTGTCCACGTTCGGAATGGACGAGCCCAGTGCGTACCCGCCGAGCGTGAGGCCGAGGCTCCAGACGAGGCCGCCGAGCACCTGCCAGAGGGTGAAGGTCCGCACGGGCACGTGCAGGGCGCCCGCCATGGGATTGAGCACCGTACGCACCACGGGCACGAAGCGGGCCAGCACGATCGCCTTCGCGTATCCGTAGCGCTCCAGCAGCTCCTCGGCGCGCTGGGCGCCCGCGTGCAGCCGGGGCGAGCCGCTGCGGGCGAGGAGGGCGCCGCCGGCCTTCCGCCCGATCAGGTAACCGGTCTGCGAGCCGGCCAGCGCGCCCACGGCGGCGGCGACCAGGAGCGGGGCCAGCGACAGCTTCAGGCCTCCGTCACCCGACCCGGTGCACAGCAGACCGGCCGTGAACAGCAGGGAGTCACCGGGCAGGAAGAAGCCGATCAGCAGCCCGGTCTCCGCGAACATCACCACGCCCACCCCCAGCACACCGAAGGCGGCGAGCAGGGACTGCGCGCTGAGAAGATTCACGGCGAGCTGTGACGCTGTGAACAAAGGTGCGGCCATGGTCGCGGGCCCTCTCATACTGGACGGGCGGGTACGGTCGAGACGCACCCGAGTGACTACAATCCTGTAGACGGTCTGCAGAACTGTAGACGATGGCGGGGTGAGGATCGTTCCCATGACCAGCGCGAAGGACGAACGCCGACCGGCGGGCGAGCTCGAGGCCAGTGTGATGGCCGCACTGTGGGCAGCCGGGGTACCGCTCACGCCCGGGCGTGTACAGCTGGAACTGGACTCCGGACTGGCGCGTACGACCGTGACGACGATCCTGTCCAGGCTGCACGAGAAGGGCATCGTCGGCCGCGAGCGGCAGGGCCGGGGCTACGCGTACTTCCCCGTCCAGGACCCGCCGGGTCTCACCGCCCGACGCATGCACAGCGAACTCGACCGGGACGACGACCGCGAGACGGCCCTGGCCCGGTTCGTCGCCCAGCTCAGCCCCGACGACGAGCGTCTCCTGCGCGATCTGCTGGAATCGGGTGAGGAATGACGGCAATGACGCCGCTGCTGCTGATCCCGCTGCTGATGCCCTTCGCGGTGCCGGCGGTGGCCCGCCGCTGCCTCGACCGCCTCGTACCCGTGACCGCGCTGTGGGCCCTGACCCTCGCGGTCGTGGTGCTCGCCGGAGCCTCGGTGGCCGCGCTCGGCGCGCTGCTGCTGACCGGCCTGCTCAAGCTGCCGCTCTTCGCGGGCCTCGGTGACCTCATCCACCCCCTGCGCACCGCGTCCGACCTGGTCGTCCTGCCCGCCGCGGCGGCCGCCACCGGCGCCCTGACCATCGGCGCCTGGACCCTCGGACGCTCGGCCCTGCGCCAGCTCCGCGCCTTCCGCACCGCCCGCACCCAGGCCGACAGTCGGCCCGCCGCGGGCGACCTGTGCGTCATCGAGTCGCCGCACCCGGACGCGTACGCCCTGCCGGGCCGTCCGCGCCGCATCGTCGTCACCACCGCGATGCTCCGCAGCCTCGGCCCCGACGAACGCGAGGCGCTCTTCGCCCACGAGCGGGCCCACAACGCGGGCGGTCACCACCGCTTCCTCGTCGCCGCCGAACTCGCGGCGCACTGCCACCCCGGGCTGCGCCCGGTCCGCGCGACCATCGCGCTCGCCGCCGAGCGCGCCGCCGACGAGGCCGCCGCCGTCGCAGTGGGGGACCGGCGCCTGATCGCCCGCGCCATCGCCCGCGCCGCGCTGGCCACCCGGGCTTCCCGGTCCGCCCGTCCGGACTTCGCCCCCGCCGCCACCACCGGCCCCGTCCCCCAGCGCGTCGCCGCCCTCCTCGCCGCGCCCCCGCGCCACCCCCGCGCCGCCTCCTGGATCGCCCTGCTCCTCGCCGTCTGTGCGACCCTCTCGGCCGGCGCCTCGGCGGCCGGCGTACTCGCCTTTCACCACGAGGTGGAGGTCGCGCAGGGAGAAGAGCCCCGCTGACACCTCCGTCGGTCGGCAGAGCGAGCCGCCTGGAGCAGTACAGGGGACGCAACGCCACCGGGGTTGATGGGCCGCACATCTGGAGGGGACCCTAGGGGGCTTCTGATGGATCTCCGCGGCGTCGCGACGCCCGGCACGCACTCTCGCCGCACCGGACAAAAGCCCTAGTAGCTCCTCCCCCACGCTCGGCTTCGCTCGCGCGGGGGGACCCCCATCGAGGACTTCCGCCCGGCACGCCGAGAGCACGCACCGAACGCCGCTCCTTCTTCCACGGAGATCCATCAGAAACCCCCTAGACCCGCTCCCGAGGCCCACCTCCCGCACCGCTCCTGAGCAGCACGCCGACGACCGGACCGATCGCCAGCAACACGGCGAGAACCGCGTACCCGTACGAAAGTGTCGCCGCGGTGGCGACGCCCGCGACGAGCAACGGCCCGCCCGCGTCCCCCAGTTCACGCCCCAACTCGGCGGCGCCCATCGTCTGTCCGAGCCGCTCCCGAGGCGTGCCCGACGCCAGGGCGGCGAAGCCCAGCGGGGTGATCAGACCGGTGCCGACGCCGATCAGGGCCGCCGCGAGCAGCACGCCCGTCAGCCCGGGAATCGTCGCACAGGCGAGCCCCGCGGCGGCGGTCAGCAGGCCGGCGCCGATGCCCGTGCGGGCGGTCAGTCGGCCCGCGTCCAACGCCCGCCCGGCTCGCGGCTGGACGAGGGCGGAGCAGGCCGCGAGGACGGACACGGCGGCGCCGGTCGCCACGGTGCCGAGGCCCGCGCCCGCGCCGGAGACCGGCAGGAAGCCCACCCCGACGGAGAGCGCGGCGGTCGCGCCCGCGAGCGCCGCCGTCGGGGTGAGGAAGGCGGGGTCGGCCAGACGGCGCGCCAGGTCGAGCACGGTCTGCCGGGCACGCGGCAGCGGCGCCACGCGCGGTACGGCGAGCAGGGCCCATACGGCGACCACCGCACCCAGGACCGTGAGCACACCGAACAGCAGCCGCAGCCCGCCCGCCCACACGAGCACACCGCCCAGCAGCGGCCCCAGCGTGTAGCCGATGGACTTGTAGAAGCCGTAACTCCCGTACACCCGCCCGTGCTTGGCGGACGGATTGAGCCGGGCCACCAGCGCGGAGGCCGCGGGCGAGAACGCGGAGGCCGCCGCGCCCTGACCGAGGCGGGCGACCCACAGCAGGCCGGGGCTGTCCACCACGACGTACAGCGCGGACGCCGCGGCGAAGGCGACGAGCCCGCCGAGCAGTACGGGCCGGGCGCCGATCCGGTCGGCGATCGTGCCGAACACCGGCTTGAGCAGCACCTCGGCCCCGTCGTAGAGGGCCAGCAGCCCGCCCAGGACGAGCAGCGAGGTGACCCGGTCCGCGGAGTGCCCGCCCAGGTTCGCGGCGATGCCGTGCGCCCCGAACGCGGTGGTGAACCCGGCGGCGTACAGCGGCCACATCTGGCGCGCGGGCGCCGTTTTCACCTCACTCGGGCGTGTCACTGAGGCCGAGCCGCAGATGCTCTACGTGGTAGACCGCCTGGTCGAGGAGTTCGGCGACATGGTGGTCGTGCAGCGCGTACACCACCGAGCGTCCGCTCCGCTCGCCGACGACCAGGCCCAGGTTGCGCAGCAGACGCAGCTGGTGCGAGCAGGCGGACTGCTCCATGCCGACCGCGGCGGCCAACTCCGTTGCCGGGAGCGGGCCTTCGCGCAGCCGCGCGAGGATCAGCAGGCGGGAGGGGGTCGACAGCGCCTGGAGCGTGGTGGCCACCTTCGCGACGTTGACAGCGTCCAGACGTACGCGCTCGGTGGCGTCCCGCGCGGTGGTGACGGCTCCATGACCCATGGGCGGTATCTTACCCACCACACATGAAGAAATGAATGAGTCTTCATGTATTCCTGTATGGTGCTTCACGTGACTCCCACTCTCGCCCTGCCTCGGCGCCTCCTCGCCGCCGCACCCGCGTCCTCGCCCTGCCGGAGGCCCGCTGGGCGTTCCTCGCGACGGCCGCCTTCCTGCTCGCGCTCCCGCTGCACCTCGGTGGCGCGCCCGGGTGGACGTACGGCCCGCTCTACGCGATCGCGTACGCCGCCGGCGGCTGGGAGCCCGCCCTCGAAGGGCTCCGGGCACTGCGCGAGAAGACCCTGGACGTCGACCTGCTGATGATCGTCGCGTCCCTCGGCGCGGCCGCGATCGGGCAGGTCCTGGACGGCGCCCTGCTGATCGTCATCTTCGCCACCTCCGGTGCCCTGGAGGCCCTCGCCACCGCCCGCACCGCCGACTCCGTGCGCGGTCTGCTCGATCTCGCGCCCGCCACGGCGACCAGGCTGACCACCGACGGCGAGGAGTCGGTCCGCACTGCTCGACTCGCCGTCGGAGATGTGTTGTTGATCCGCCCCGGCGAGCGGATCGGTGCCGACGGACGGGTACTGGACGGCACCAGCGAGGCCGACCAGGCGACCATCACCGGCGAACCGCTGCCGGTCGTGAAGACACCCGGCGACGAGGTCTTCGCGGGCACCCTCAACGGCACCGGTGCGCTGCGCGTCCGTGTCGAGCGCGACCCCGCCGACTCGGTGATCGCCCGGATCGTCACCCTCGTCGAGGAGGCTTCGCGGACCAAGGCGCCGACGCAGCTGTTCATCGAGAAGATCGAACAGCGGTACGCGGTGGGCGTGGTGGCCGCCACGCTCGCCGTCTTCGCGGTGCCCGTGGCCTTCGGGGCGGACCTCACCGGCGCGCTCCTGCGGGCGATGACCTTCATGATCGTCGCCTCGCCGTGCGCGGTGGTGCTGGCCACCATGCCGCCGCTGCTCTGCGCCATCGCCACCGCCGGACGGCACGGCGTGCTGGTCAAGTCGGCCCTCGCCATGGAACGCCTCGGCGAGATCGACGCGGTCGCCCTCGACAAGACCGGCACGCTGACCGAAGGCGCCCCCGAGGTGACGGCCGTGCGGCCGGTACCGGGCTCGGGGCTGGACGAGGGCGCCCTGCTGGTGCTGGCGGCCTCCGCCGAGCATCCCAGCGAACACCCGCTCGCCCGTGCCGTCGTCGCCGCCGCGCGCGCCCGCGGCCTGCGATTCGCACCCGCCGCCGACTTCACGGCGAAGCCGGGGCACGGTGTCAGTGCCGTAGTCGACGGCCACGTCATCACGGTCGGCCGCCCGCGGCCGCCCGCGGACGTCGCGTCGCGCGGGGGGTCGGACGCCGGTGTGGTCGCCCTTCCGGCGTCGCACGCGGAAGCCGACGCCGGTGCAGCCGGCCGTCCGGTCCCGCGCACGGAAGCCGACGACGGCACGGTGGTCCTCGTCGCACGCGACGGCACGCCGGTCGGCACCCTCGCCCTCACCGACCGCCTCCGCCCCGGCGCCCCCCGGACCGTCGCCGCGCTCGCCGCCTTGACCGGCGCCTCACCCGCGCTGCTCACCGGCGACAGTCCGCGTGCCGCCGCCCGGGTGGCCACCGCCACCGGCATCACCGACGTACGTGCCGGACTGCTGCCGCAGGACAAGGTCGACGCCGTACTCCAACTCGCCGACCGCAACGTGCTGTTCGTCGGTGACGGCGTCAACGACGCGCCCGCCCTGGCCGCCGCCCACGCGGGGATCGCGATGGGGCGCGCCGGATCCGACCTCGCCCTGGAGACCGCCGACGCCGTTGTCGTCCGAGACGAGCTGGCGGCCATCCCCGCGGCCGTACGGCTCTCCCGCGCCGCCCGCCGCCTGGTCGCCCAGAACCTGGTCGTCGCGGGTACGTTCATCACCGCCCTGGTCCTGTGGGACCTGCTCGGCCACCTGCCGCTCCCGCTCGGCGTCGCGGGCCACGAGGGCTCCACCGTCCTCGTCGGCCTCAATGGACTGCGGCTGCTGAGGGAGTCCGCGTGGCGGAAGACGGACGCCGCAGGCCGAACCCCCGGCCGAAGGAGGCCCGCGGGTCGGCCGCAGGCCGGGTGAGGTACATGTCGTATTCTCGCCAGCCCCGCCCCCGTGCATGCCCGATGCTTGAGGCATGCGGAACGGGATGCACACGGACACCAAGCGCTGCGTGCGCGCTGTCCAGGGCAAGGACGCGCGCTTCGACGGATGGTTCTTCACGGCGGTGCTGACCACACGGATCTACTGCCGGCCCAGTTGCCCGGCCGTGCCGCCGAAGCCGGAGAACATGACCTTCTACCCCAGTGCGGCCGCATGCCAGCAGGCCGGGTTCCGGGCCTGCAAGCGATGCCGCCCGGACACCAGCCCGGGCTCGCCCGAGTGGAACCAGCGCGCCGACCTGGTGGCCCGCGCGATGCGGCTGATCGGCGACGGCGTCGTGGACCGCGAGGGCGTCCCCGGCCTGGCCACCCGGCTCGGCTACAGCACCCGCCAGATCGAACGCCAGCTCCTGGCCGAGCTGGGCGCGGGGCCGCTGGCGCTCGCCCGGGCCCAGCGCGCTCAGACCGCGCGGCTGCTCATCGAGACCACCCCGCTGCCGATGGCGGAGATCGCCTTCGCGGCCGGGTTCTCCTCCATCCGCACCTTCAACGACACCGTGCGTGAGGTCTTCGCACTGTCGCCGAGCGAGCTGCGTGCCCGCCTGCCCAAGAAGCGGGCAGGGGTCACGCCCGGCGTGCTGAGCCTCCGGCTCCCCTTCCGTGCCCCGCTCAACCCCGACAACCTCTTCGGCCATCTGGCGGCGACCGCCGTACCCGGCGTCGAGGAGTGGCGCGACGGGGCGTACCGACGGACCCTACGGCTTCCGTACGGGCACGGGATCGTCGCCCTGACGCCGCAATCGGACCACATCGCGTGCCGCCTCACCCTCAGTGATCTGCGCGACCTGCCCGTCGCCATCAGCCGCTGCCGCCGGATGCTCGACCTGGACGCCGACCCCGTCGCGGTCGACGACCAACTGCGCACCGACCCGCTGCTCGCCCCGCTCGTCGACAAGGCCCCCGGACGCCGGGTGCCGCGTACGGTCGACGAGGCCGAGTTCGCCGCACGAGCGGTGCTGGGCCAGCAGGTCTCCACGGCAGCCGCCCGCACCCACGCAGCCCGCCTGGTCACCGCGCACGGCGAGCCGGTCGACGACCCGGAGGGCGGCCTCACCCACCTCTTCCCCTCGGCCGCGGCGCTCGCCGCACTCGACCCCGAGTCACTCGCGATGCCACGTACCCGCCGCACCACGTTCACCACGCTGGTACGCCAACTCGCCGACGGAAGGCTCCACTTGGGGGTGGAGAGCGACTGGGCCGAGGCGCGCGCCAGGCTGCTGGCGCTC
Source organism: Streptomyces albiflavescens (assembly GCF_014645835.1). Classification (GTDB taxonomy): domain Bacteria; phylum Actinomycetota; class Actinomycetes; order Streptomycetales; family Streptomycetaceae; genus Streptomyces; species Streptomyces albiflavescens. The sequence continues at coordinate 22,030 of NZ_BMMM01000027.1, read as the reverse complement.
CCCGGCTTCGGTCCCTGGACGGTCGACGTCATCGCCATGCGTGCCCTCGGCGACCCCGACGCCTTCCTCCCCACCGACCTGGGAATCCGGCGCGCCGCCCAAGAGCTGGGCCTCCCGTCCACTCCGGCCGCCCTCACGGCACGCGCCGCGGCCTGGCGACCCTGGCGCGCGTACGCCGTCCAGTACCTGTGGGCGACCGACAGTCACCCGATCAACTTCCTTCCCGTATAGGCAAGTTCAAGGACACCCGGTGAAACAGCACACGGTCATCGACAGCCCGTACGGCCCCCTGACGCTCGTCACCGACGACGGTGTCCTGTGCGGGCTCTACATGGTCGGCCAGCGCCATCGCCCGCCCGAGGAAGCGTTCGGTGAACGCGACGACACGCTCTTCGACGAGGCGACCGACCAGCTACGGGCCTATTTCGCAGGCGAGTTGAAAGAATTCACGCTCGAACTGCGTCTGGCCGGCACGACCTTTCAGCGCAGCGTCTGGGAACAGCTCCGGAAGATCCCGTACGGCGAGATCCGTTCGTACGGCGAACTGGCCGAGGCCCTCGGCAACCCGGGCGCCTCCCGCGCGGTCGGCCTCGCCAACGGCAAGAACCCGATCGGCATCATCGTGCCCTGCCACCGCGTCGTCGGCGCGAACGGCAGCCTCACGGGATACGGCGGCGGCCTGGACCGCAAGCAGCGGCTGCTGGACTTCGAGAGCGGAGCGGCCCTCTTCTAGCCGTTCGGCCCGCCGGCCGTTCGGCCCGCTAGCCGCTCAGCCTGCGCAGGAGTTCGGGCAGGGCGGTGCCGATCGGCTCGCGTACGACCTCGTCGGCCCGCTCGTCGTACGGCGTCGGCTCGGCGTTGACGATGATCAGCCGCGCCCCGTGATCGGCGGCAACGCCGGCGAGCCCGGCGGCGGGCTGCACCTGCAGACTGCTCCCGACCGCGATGAACACCTGGCAGGCCTTGGTGATCGCGACCGCCTCACCCAGCACCACCGGGTCGAGCCGTTCGCCGAACATGACGGTTGCCGACTTGAGGATGCCGCCGCATTCCAGGCACGGCGGGTCCGCCTCACCGCCCTCGACCCGCGCGAGAGCGTCTTCCATCGGCGCCTTGGCATGGCACTTGGTGCACACCACGGACCGTGCGGTCCCGTGCAGTTCCAGCACCTTCCGCGCCGGCATCCCGGCGAGCTGGTGCAGCCCGTCCACGTTCTGCGTGATCACCCGTACCGGTACCCCGGACTGCTCCAACTCGGCCACCGCGCGGTGTGCCGCGTTCGGCTCCGCCTTCAGCGTCCGGTTCTTCCGCCGCATCTGCCAGGAGCGGCGCCGGATCTCCGGATCCCCCATGTAGTACTCGTACGTCACAAGCTTTTCGGCCTCCGGATCCCGCCGCCACAGCCCGTTGGGCCCGCGATAATCGGGGATTCCGGAATCGGTGGAGATACCTGCGCCACTGAGGATGGCGACGAGGGGCCTGTTCATGGGGCGAGAGTAGGACGCCTGCCCGCTCAGAGCGAACGGATATCAGCGAACGGATATCGAGGCGCACCCGTCTCCCGGGTCGTGCTGCTCGGCGTCGATGACGTCTGCCGTTGACGGTGAGCGAGTCCGACACCGGTGGCCACAGCCACTGAGGTGAGCGCGGCGCCGGCGCACATGTGCCACTGCCCCGGCAGTCGCGTTCGCCATCAGCTCTGCTCGATGGGGAGGTGGATGGGACCTCGCAGGACGGGGCTGGGCCGGTACGGCGGCGGGTCGGCGACCAGCCTGGGCCCCTCCAGGCGACGTACCAGCTCGGTCAGCGCGATCTGGGTCTCCAGCCGGGCCATCGGGCCGCCGAAGCACAGGTGGATGCCGCTGCCGAAGCCCAGGTGCTGGTTGTCCTGCCGGTCGGGGTCGAAGCGGTCGGGATCGCCGAAACGGTCCGGATCGCGGCTGCCCGAGGCGAGCATGAGCATGATCTGCGAGCCCTTGGGGATGACGGTGTCGGCGACGGTGATGTCGCTGTACGCCGCCCGCCACGGAATGATGTGCACGGGGGGCTCGTAGCGCAGCAGCTCCTCGACCAGCGGCACGACCAGGTCCGGTTCGTCGCGCAGCCGCTGTAGTACCTGGGGGTGGCGCAGCAGCGTCAGCATGCCGTTGGTGATGAGGTTGACGGTGGTCTCGTGGCCGGCGATGAGCAGCAGGTTGGCAGTGCTGATGATTTCCTCGTCGGTCATCCGCCCGTCGGGCCCGTCGTCGTTGGCGAACCGTGTCAGCAGGTCGTCGCCGGGGTGGCCGTGGCGTTGCTCCAGCAGCCCGCCGAGATACTGGCGCAGGTCTTTGGTGGCCTGCACGCCGTTGTCCAGTTTTTCCTTCGGGTCTGTCTTGGGGTCGTAGTTGATCGAGTCGATGATGGCGTTCACCCACACGCGGAACCGCGGTTCGTCCTCGCGTGGCACGCCGAGCAGGTGGCAGATCACGGTGACGGGGAACGGGTAGGCGAAGTCGTCGACGATGTCGATCTGCTCCTTGCCCGCGAAGTCGTCGATGAGGCTGCTGACGATGTTCGTCAGGTCGGGTGCCATGCCGCTCACCAGCCCCGGGGTGTGCGGGGGACCGAAGTGGCGCATGGCCAGGCGCCGCAGGCGGTCGTGCTCGGGCGGGTCGAGGTTGATGAACGACGGCGTGGCGCGTTCCTCGGCCCCGGGCATCGGCCGCGACAGATTGCGGACGTCGGAGCTCAGGTGTGGGTTGTGCAGTATGCCGGCGATCTCGCGATAGGTGCTGATGACGTAACTGCCGTCCTCCTGCAGGGCCACCGGCGTCTCGCGCAGTTCGGCGTACAGCGGGTACGGGTCGGACCGGGAGGAGTAGTCCAGGATCCGGTGCAGGAGGTCCGGCGCCTCGGTCGTGGTCATGTCGCTCTCCCTCCTACCGGTGCTGCCGCATGGCGGTGACGCGACGCTCGCCCGGGTCATGGCCGGTGACGACCACCGTGGCGCCCTGGGCGAGCAGAGTGGGGCCGGGGAAGTCGACGGGCACCGGTTTCGCGTCGGCGGGCGTGTCGGGCGTGGGGCAGGGAGGCGGGAAGGGCGCGGCCGTCTCGATCAACTGCCGGTAGTGGTCCAGCCACTTGGCGTTGTTGAAACTGACCGCCGCGGTGACGCGGCCCTGGTACCCGTATGCGGCGACGAAGCGGTGGTCGGGCACGGAGCCCTGGGTGACGACGACCTCGTCGGCGAAGGTCGGTACACCGACGGACTTGATGTTGATGCCGAACTGGATCGACCAGAACGTCGGGATGGACAGGTGGGGCCAGCGGTCCGCCTGGGCGCTGAGCATGTTGTGCGCCGCGATTTCGGCCTGCTCCACGGCGTTCGCCCAGTGCTCCAGCGAGATGAACCGGTATTCGTAGATCGGGTTCGGACAGCGTGCCACGTCTCCGGCGACGAAGATGTCGTCGGTGACCAGGCCGTTGAGGTCGAAGGCGCGGCAGCCCGCGTCGCAGGCGACTCCCCATATGCCTACCGCCAGTCCCGAGTCCCGCAGCCACTCGGTGTTGCGGATGCCCCCAAGTGCCACCACGGCCACGTCGGCGTCGACGGTGCTGCCGTCGTCGAAGTGGGCACGGCGGAAGTGCCCCTGCGCGTCGCCCTCCAGTTGGGTGACCTTGACACCGCAGCGCAGGTCGACACCATGAGCGCGCTGAATGTCCGCAGCCACCTCACCGATCATGGCGCCGAGTCCCCCGACCAGCGGGGCCGGCGCGAGCTCGGCGACGGTCACCGCGATGTCACGCTCGCGGCAGATGGAGGCGATCTCGGAGCCGGTGAAGCCCGCACCGATGATCAGTACCCGGGAGGGCCCGGCGGCCATCGCCTGCTGAAGGCCTTCGGCGTCCTCGCGCGTGCGGACGACGAACACTCCGTCCAGGGCCGCCTCGGCCTCGACGAACCAGGGCCGAGCCCGTACACCGGTGGAGATCAGCATGCGGTCGAAGGGAACCTCGCGGCCGTCGGCGAGATGTACATGGTTGGTCGCCAGGTCCAGCCCGTCGGCGGGCACGCCCAGCAGCCACTCCGCATCGATGTCGCGACGTCGCGGCAGCACGGTGCCGTCGGCCGGAACCCACCCGGTCAGGACCTGCTTGGACAGCGGGGGCCGGTCGTAGGGCTCGCCCAACTCGTCACCGATCATGGTCAACGATCCGGTGAAGCCCTTGTCGCGCAGCGCCTCCGCGGTCCGCAGTCCCGCCAGTGACGCCCCGACGATCACGATGCGGCCGTCGCGCTTGAACGCTTCCAAGGTGTCGGCGCTGCTCATGACGGTGTCGCCTCCACCGGTGCGTCCCGCCCCTCCAACTGGTCGACCAGGATGGCCTGGAGCGGGCAGGCCGCCGCGGCGCGCAGCACTTGTTCGCGCTGCACGTCGTCGGGGTTCGGGTTGTACATCAGCGCTTCCTCGCCGTGCATCCGGAAAGCGTCCGGAGCCAGGAACGCGCACTGCGCATATCCCTGACACCGGGAAAGATCAACGACAACTTTCATCCCGAGCTCCCTTTCAGGGACGCTGCGGGCCCTGGGGCGGCACTACTACGGCGCCCAAAGCGCGAGGCACGCCTTCGAGGAAGGATTCGGCCGCTTCTCACCCCTGCGAAAACGAAGGGTAAGGGTGCACCACGCTCGTCAAAGGTCTCCGCAGGAAGAGTCGATCATCGCGAATGAGGTTCCCGCGTCCGCAAAACCGCCGGGAGAACCTGACCTTGCCGTAAAAGCCTATCCCGCGCGCACGTCGCCCGCACCCCGGGAAAGGGACGTGCGCGCGTCGGTCACCCCGGCGTCCGAGGGCGGACGGAACAGGTCAAGTACGCCTCCGAACTGGGCGGATGGGGTGTGCCGAAGGGACTGTCCGGCACGCTTCGGGAAATACTCCCGGCGGCCTCCGGCATATCCGACATGTTTCGCCAGAGGGAGGGTTCTGTGGCCGCTGTCAGGAGGTGAGAATGCCGATACCGTCGCCGATCAGTTTCAGTCCCAGAACGAAGAACAAGACGGCCATCACAGCGATGTTGTGCTGTGCGGCCCACTGTTTCCAGTTGCCGAGCGTGGTCTTTGCCCGATCGCCCCCGATCAGGAAGACCCCCAGCGGAGCCAGCAGTCCGAGTGAGCCGATCAGTACGAAGATCGCCAGCGACGCGATCTGCTGCCCGACAGGAAGCCCGGCCGAAGCGATCGAGGCGGCCGCGGCGATGGTCAGCGGGGCGTTCTTGGCATTGAGCGCTGCCAGTGCCACTGCAAGTCCGAACACCTTCAACGGTGCGAGTCGGTCGATCGTGGACATCCACTTCGGCAGCTGCGCCTGCGAGGCATCCTTCGGGCGCCGACGCCACATCCGTAGGCCGAAGAGGGCGAGCAGCAATCCCAGGGCAAGCTTGAGGCCGCCCACCCAGGTAGCCGGCTGACTCTTGGAGGAGGCGCCCCCTGGTCCGGCGATCGCCAGCACTATCGCGCCCAGCGCGGAGAGCCCGAGAACCCAGCCGGCGGCGAACAGTAACCCGTTGCGCCGTCCCCGAGGTGTGGCGAGGACGAGAATCATCGCGACGATCGGGAGCGGGCTGACGGCGACGGCCGCCGCAAAACCCAGGACATCACCGAGAACTTGACCCATGGTGGCCTCCGGTAGGGGATCCGAGCGATCGCGTGGTGTCCTTCCTGACCACCGAGTTGCTGCCGCAGGGGCCGGGAATCCCCGCGTTCAGTGCGGGAGCCGATCCAGAGCGTCGTCCAGCGTCGTCGCGGCCATGATGAGGGAGAGATGGGTGAAGGCCTGGGGGAAGTTGCCGAGTTGCTCCCCGCTGGGGCCGATCTCCTCGGCGAACAGGCCGACGTGGTTCGCGTACGTCTGCATCTTCTCGAAGGCGTAGCGGGCCTGGGAGAGCCGCCCCGCGCGGGCGAGGGCATCGACGTACAGGAACGTACACAGGCTGAATGTTCCTTCGGAGCCGCGCAGTCCGTCGGGGGAGGCCTCGGGGTCGTAGCGGTAGACGAGGCTGTCGGAGACGAGGACGCGGTCCATGGCGTCCAGGGTGTTGAGCCAGCCGGGGCTCCGGGGGGACAGGAATCCGACCCGGGGGGCGAGCAGCAGGGAGGCGTCCAGCACGTCGCCGCCGTAATACTGGACCAGGGTCTGCTCCTTCTCGTTCCAGCCGCGTTCCATGACCTGTTCGAAAATCGTGTCACGGGCCCGGGTCCAACGGACGGTGTCGGCCGGCCTGCTGAACTCGGCGGCCAGTTTCAGACCGCGGTCGAAGGCGGTCCAGCACATCACCCGGCTGTAGGTGAAGTCCTTGCGTCCTCCCCGGGTCTCCCAGATGCCCTCGTCGGGCCGGTCCCAGGAGTCGGCGAGCCAGTCCAGGGTGCCGGCCAGGCCCTTCCACCCGTGATAGCCGGCCTGTTCCCCGATCGAGCGGCTCTCGGCCAGGGCGTAGAGGGCCTCGCCGTAGATGTCGAGCTGCAGCTGGTCGGAGGCGGCGTTGCCGGCCCGGACGGGGTAGGAGCCGCGGTAGCCCTCGAAGTGCTCCAGGATCTCCTCCGTCAGATGGGGGTCGCCGTCGACCCGGTACATGATCTGAAGGGGTTCGCCGTCCGGTCCCTCGTGGGCGGCCAGGCGGGCGCCGAGCCAGTGGGTGAAGCGGGTCGCCTCCTCCACGAAGCCGAGGTCGAGCAGTGCCCGCACCGACAGGGAGCCGTCCCGCACCCAGGTGTAGCGGTAGTCCCAATTGCGCTCACCGCCGACCTGTTCGGGCAGTCCCATGGTGGCGGCGGCGACCGGTGCCCCCGAGGGTGCGTACGTGAGGAGCTTGAGAGTGATGGCCGAGCGGTGCACCATCGCCGCCCAACGCCCGCGATAACGCGAGGTACGCACCCACTTCTGCCAGAAGTCGATGTTCTCCCAGAGCTCGTTGGTGATCCGTTCGGTGGTGGGCGGCGGTGGCGCCTCTCCGTCCGGCGCGCACACGGTGAACACCACGGCCGCCGTCTCTCCGTCGTTGAGGGTGATGGTGGTCCGGACGTCCTGCCCGTCCCGATCGAGTGGGATGGTGCTCTGGAGGTAGGCGGTCGTCCCCGGGGACCGGAATGTCGCCGTGTCGGGCGTCAGGTCGAGTTCATGGGTGGCCCGCGCATAGTCGAACCGGGGTCGGCATTCGAGGGCGAACTGCACGGTGCCGCGCACCGCGCGTACGACCCGCACCAGACTGTGCCGGTCGGTCGCCGCCAGGCCCGTCTGGACCGGCATGTGGTCGATGGTCTCGCCGACTCCGTCGGGTGACATGAAGCGGGTCACCACGAGGGCGGTGTCCGGGTAGTAGAGCTGCTTCCAGGTTCCCTCGGGGTGCTCGGGCGCGAAGCGGAAATAGCCGCCGCCGTCGTGGTCGAGCAGGGCGGCGAAGACGCTGGGCGAGTCGAAGCGCGGTGCCGCGAACCAGTCGATCACCCCCTTCGACGACACCAGAGCCGCGGTCTGCAGGTCCCCGACGAGCCCATGGTCGGCGATCGGCGGATAGCGATCCATGGCGGTCTCCTTTCAGGCTGCTTCAGCGGTTACCCGCCCCGTGCGGACGGCGTCGACGAGTGCCTGGTGGTCCTTCTCGTTCTGGTCGGCATAGCGCTCGGCGAAGGTCACGAGCGCCCGGTCGAAGACGTCGCCCCCGCCCAGATACGCCGCGATGGCGATCCGGTCGCCCGACCTCGCGTGCGCGCGGGCCAGCGTGGCACCGCACAGCTCACCGAAGGCCCGCATTCCGGTCGGCACCATCGACTCGGGCTCGGCGATGCCCTTCCAGTCCCGCAACTGCCGTACGTAGAAGTCCCGTCGGCGGCCGTCGAAGCCGTCGGCCCGTTCCCAGCCCAGGAAGATGTCGCTGGTGGCCTGCATGAGCCGCTGGCCGGAGACCACGCGCTCGCCCTGTGTCCGGTAGTCGCCGGAGCCGGCGAAGGGCTCCAGCACCGACTTGTCGGCCTCCTTGGCCTGCAGGAGCAGCGGGTCCATGTCGTCCCTGCCGAGCAGGAGCACGATCCAGCAGCGAGTGCCCACGCTGCCGACCCCGACCACCTTGCGGGCCATGTCGACCACCCGGTACTGCTCCAGCAGGAACCGCCTGTCCGACTGCAGGGTCCGGCCGTAACGATCGATCAGACGCCGGATCACCTTCTCCAGAGCGCCGCGCTCGACACCTTGAAGCAGCTCGTGCAGCGGCGTGATCAGTGGCGGATCCGGGGCGATGCGACGCTTCCCGTCGACGATGTGGGTGAGCTTGTCGAAGGCCTGGATACTGTCCCTGGTGTGTGCTTTCGCCACCGACCGGGACCAGCGGTCGCGGGCCCGTGCGCCCACCTCCTGGACGAACTGCTCCTCCACCCACTCCTTCTCGAACTGGGCATACCACACGGGGAGATTGGCCATCCCGGCGAAATGCCGCATCCACGCCCGGTAGGACCGGACCGTCGACTGTACGACGTCGGCGCGCTCCCTGGTGCTGAAGCCGTTCGCCCGGCCGGCGATGACGAAACTGGTGGACAGTCGCTTGACATCCCACTCCCAGGGGCCGGGCAGCGTCTCGTCGAAATCATTGATGTCGAACATCATGCGGCGCTCCGGAGAGGCCAGCAGCCGGAAGTTCAGCAGGTGCGCGTCCCCGCACAACTGCGTTCTGATCCCGGACCGGGGGGTGTCGGCGAGATCCCCGGCCATGATGGCGGCGGCCCCCCGGTAGAAGCGGAACGGCGACTCGGTCATCCTGCCGTAGCGGATCGGGACGAGCTCGGGCACCCGCGTCGCCGACTGGGCCTCGATGATGTCCACCGGGTCGGGCCGCTTCTCCGAGGGAGCGAACTCGGCCTGGCTGGAGCGGGGTACGGAAGATCGGGCGGCCTTGCCGCGCGCGGCTCGCTCCTGCGGTGTGCGGTGCCGGGAGCCGCCATCGGCCGGGTGGTTGACGGTCATTGCAACCGCTCCGCGATGTGGTCACCGACGCGCAGGGCGTTGGCGATGGCCGTCAGCGAGGGATTGACCGCTCCGATGCTCGGGAAGAAGCTCGTGTCGACGACGTAGAGGTTGTCGAGGTCGTGGGCCTTGCAGTTGACGTCGAGAGCGGAACTGCGGGGGTCACGGCCGAAGCGGACCGTACCCGCCTGATGCGCGGTGGCGCCGATGGGCATGCCCTTGTGCAGGTAGATGCTGCGCGACAGGAGATGGTGTTCGTGCATGCCCAAGTGGCTGAGCATGTCCTGCAGTTTGTGCCGCAGTCGCTTCAGCCCGGCGATGTTGTTCTTCTCGTCGAGGGCCAGGTGGATACCGCCGTCCCGGTCCAGGGTGACGCGGTTGCCGGCGGCGGGCAGGTCCTCTCCGCACAGCCAGAAGTCGACCGCGTGGTGGGCGAGTACCTCGAAGGGCATGTCGGGGGCGACGGCCCCGGCCCAGCGGGGCGCTTCGCCGTGGATCTGCTCGGAGTCGGACTTGCCGAGCATCTGGATGCCGCCGAGGGGATAGTCCCAGTCGTCGGATCCCAGATACCAGTCGTGCAGCGCCAGGGTCTTCTGGAACTTGGTGTCGTTCGGTTCCTTGGACACGGCCATCAGGGCCAGGTTGTTGTGCCTCATGTAGTGCCGACCCACCACGTCCGAGCTGTTGGCCAGGCCCTGCGGATGGCGGTCATCGGCCGAACGCAGCAGGAGGACCGCGGAGTTGACGGCGCCGCAGGCGACGACCACGATGTCGCCGCTGAACTCCACGGTCGAGGGGTTCCCGTCGCCCACCGTCGCGATGACCGAGGTGACACTCCGGCCGGTCCCATCGGTTGCGAGGCGCTGCACATGCGCGTGGGTGACCATCTCGACATTGGCGTGTTCGAGGGCGGGGTCGACACAGATGACCTGTGCGTCGGACTTCGCGCCGACCAGGCAGGGGAAGCCGTCGACGCGGTCGCAGCGGATGCAGGCGCTGGTGTGTGCGGCCCGGCCCCGGTCGTCCTGGGTGAGGTTCACCCCGATCGGGAGGTGGAAGGGGTGCAGCCCCTGCTTTTCCAGGTCGTGGCTCAGTTGCTGGATGCGCGGCTCGTGCTGGACCGGCGGGTAGGCGTACTGCGCGCTGGTGGGACCCTCGGTCGGGTCTTCGCCGTGCCGGCCGTGGACGAGATAGAGGTGTTCGGCCCGCGTGTAGTACGGCTCGAGTTCCTCGTAACTCAGTGGCCAGGCGGGGGAGATGCCGTCGTGGTGGCGGAGTTCACCGAAGTCCTCCGGGCGCATACGGAAGAGCGCGGCGCCGTAGAACTTGGTGTTGCCGCCCACGTAGTAATTGACCTCGGGCGGGAACTGGTTTCCGTCTTTGTCGAACCAGAATTCCGGAGCCCGGTATTTCCCCTTGACGAAAACCGCGGTGGAATCCCAGTTGTCGCGCTCCCGGGGCAGATAGCCACCGCGTTCGAGAAGGAGGATCCGTTTGCCGGTGGGAGCAAGTCGGTGAGCGATCGTGCCACCGCCCGCACCGGTGCCAATAACGATGACGTCATAGTGCTGTGCGTCGGTCATGTCGGCCACCGTCCTCGGAGCATGCGCCGGATGCCGCCGGTTGAAGAGGAAAATCTGCCCCGACCACCAACGTATCTCCGGGCTAAAATTCCGGCGAGTTGGGCCGGTCGGGTGAACCGAGGCGCCTGGACACGGCGGGTTCGCGTGCGATGACCGCACCAGCGGTGATGCCGAGGGCCACGACGACGCAGAGTCCGATCAGCCAGGACAGCAGGGTGAAGACCGCACCCAGTGACCCGTACCGGTCCAGACTGTGGTTGAGCGCGGCGGGCACGTACAGCTTGGCGATCACCGTCAGTACGGTCACGGCCACCCCGGTGAGTAGCGCACCGGGCAGCAGCGGCAGCCAGGGCACGCGCGCGGCCAGCAGCAGGTGCTGGGTCCACCACCAGATGCCCACCTCGGTGGCCAGCAGAAGCGGCAGGCCCAGCCACAGCCCCACGCCGAATCCGTTCCGCAGCGGCCCCTGCAGAACGAACACGGCCAGCCAGACGGCGATCCACACGGGCCATCTCCAGGCGGCGACTCTCGCGCCCGCACTCGGCAACCGCCAAGCGCGTTGGCACAGCCGCTGCATGGCGCGGCTGACCGCGGTGGCGGAGAGCAGCACCATCAGCCCGCTCACCACCCCGGTGCTCTGGCGCAGGCTTGCGGGATCGGCCTGCATGACCAGCTTCAGCTGCTGGTCGGCGGAGCCTTCGATGCCCAGGACGTCCTGCAGCGAGGTGACGATCTGGTTGCGCACGTCCTGCGGGGCGAAGGAGGCGACCAGGAAGAGCAGGGGAACGGCGGTCAGGAAGGCCTGGGCCGCCAGCCGCGTCGCGGAGTCCAGCAGGTTCACCGCGATCAGGTGGGAAGTGAGGCGGGTGATCACCGGGAACCGCCTCTCGACGGTGTTCCTCAGCCGCAGCAGCCGCGCCCGCAGATCCGCCGCCCGCCCGCGCGGGCGGCCTGCCCTGCCGCCACTGGGCGAGCCGGATCCTCTGCCTGCGCGCATGCTGCTCCCCGGTCGGGCCTGAGCTCCACGCCCCGGGGCGTGACCACGCCACCAGGGTGCCGCCCCGGGCGGCGGCGGGACCTGCGGCGCGAGCGCCGTTGCGCCATACGGGGGAGGCGGACCGGAGGTGGCGTTCCGGCCGGAACCGCGGATTTGTGGGTGCGGGCGGGCGCGGTGACGATGGGATCATGCGGTATGTCGGCGGCGCCGCTGCTGCGGGGAGCGCGAGGCCACCTGGGGGCAGCGATGGTCCTTGACCTGGTCCTCATCGGCCTGGCGATCACCTTGTACCCTCTGCCGATCACCGCATTCGTCCTGGTGCTGTCGGCGCGGGGCGGGATCTGGAACGGGCTGGCCTTCGTCCTCGCGTGGCTGGCCTCCTTCGTCGGGATCATCGCGGCGGTGCTGCTGATGACCGGCGGGGAGCCACCGCCGCCGAGGTCCCCGCCCTCCACGGCCGCGCTGGCCGCCAAACTGGCCCTCGGCGTCGGGCTCGTCTGGTACGCCGACCACGCCCGCCGCAGGCCGCGCACACGGCACAAGTCGTCCGGGCTGATGTCGCGGCTCGACCGGGTCTCTCCATGGACGGCGGCCGGACTGGCACTCTTCCTCCAGCCGTGGGGGTTGGTAGCCGCCGGTGCCGCCACCGTGGTGCAGGCCGATCTCTCCCATGCGGCTTCGTACGCGGCGTTGTTGGGCTATTGCCTGCTGGCCACCTCCAGCCTGCTGACGATGGAGATCTACGCGACCTTCGCCCCCGGCCCGGCCCGGGCACGCCTCGGGAGGCTCCGTACATGGCTGGAGAGCCATCAGGACCAGGCAGTCGTGTCGCTGTCGCTGCTGCTGGGGCTCTGGCTGGTGGGCAGAAGCATCTACCAGCTGACCGCCTGAGCGGGTTCGCCTCTTACGGGATGGTGAGGGGATGGGGCGGCTCTCACGGGATGGTGAGGGGATGGGGCGGCTCTCACGGGATGGTGAGGGGATTGGCCGGGTCTTTACAGGATCGCGAGGGGATTGACGGGGGAGCCGGTGGCCGCGGGCAGCCGGAGGGGGGCGATCACGCAGAGAAACGACCAGCGGCCCTCCCGCGCGCAGATCGGCGCGAGGTCCTCGAACCGCAGATAGTCCAGCAGATGCAGCCCCATCGCGTGGATGGCGAGCACATGCACCGGGAACGCGATGCCCCGCGCCGCGCTCGGGGCCGTGTCGTTGTTGCCGTCACCGCCGAGTACGGCCACCCCCCGCTCGGCCAGGAACTCCATGGCGGTCGGATGCAGTCCGGCACGAGCGTTGGCCGTGTCCCAGGGACCCAGCTCCTCGCGGCGCCTGCGGTGCCCGACCCGTACGAGGAGGATGTCGCCCCGGCCGACCCGGAGCCCCTGCCGTGCCTCCGCGCAGACGAGGTCCTCGGCGGTCACGTTCGATCCGGGTTCGAGCCAGGAGACGCCGTGCAGACGCGGGATGTCGAGGAGGACCCCGCGTCCGACGATGCCGTCGTCGGCCAGGTCGATGGACAGGACGCCGGCTCCGTCCGGCGTCAGTGCGTCCGCCGCCGGTATGCCGCCGTGCAGCGTGCCGTCGTAGATGACGTGACACAGCGCGTCGATGTGGCTGTCCACGTCGCCGTGAATGTTCATGGCGAAGCGGTCCCGGGCGAATTCCAGGCCCTCTGAGCTCGGTCGGCCGCCGGGCGGGGCGGTGAGCCGGTGCTGGGCCGGATCGGCGTCGTCGGGTTCGGTGCGGGTGTTCACGGGGGCGGCCAGCGACACCGCGCGCCCCGACCGGACCTCGCGCACGGCCGCCAGCACCTGCTCTTCGGTGATCGTATCCAGGGCGCCCCGGCGGTTGGCACCGCCGGGGGCAATGCCACGCAAGCGTCGGTAGAGCGACCGGAAGTCGGCCTCGCTCAGCTCGTCGGACGTCCGCATGTCCCCACCATCCGGCAGCCGCCGGATTCCGGCACGCCGAGTTGCCGGGCGCAGGGACCGCCGCGTTAATGAGGGATGAGCGGCCTGTCCGGGCCACAACCCGCGCACCGCACCGATACGCGGAGGTCCGGATGGACATGATCCACGTCCGAGCGGTGTGCCCGCCGGACCTCACGCAACGCACCATGGCCCTGCTGACCGCCGAGCCGTGTGTCCTGAACCTGCATCTCCAGGTGGGCGGCGTCCGCAACCCCGACGGCGACGCCATCGAGTGCGACATCCTGACCGGGGCCGCCAACGAGGTGCTGCGCGGCCTGCGGGATCTCGGCATCGAACACCGTGGCTCCATCGTCCTCGATCCGGTCGACACGGTGTTCTCGGAGCGCGCGGACAAGGTCGGAGCCGAGGTGCTCGGGGCCCGGCTGCGTGCGCCGGTGTGGGAGCAGGTGGAGGCCCGGATCCGGGCCGAGGGCAGATACTCGCCGAGCTTCTACCTCTTCCTGGCCATCGCCGGAGTCATCGGCGCGGTGGGCATCCTCACCAACTCCCAGATCCTCATCGTCGCGGCCATGGTGGTCGGACCCGAGTACGGAGCCATCACCAGCGTCGCCCTCGGGATCGACCGCCGCTCCCGGCCGAGAATCCGGAAGGGCCTCACGGCCCTGCTCGTGGGCTTCCTGCTGGCCATTGCCGCCACCCTTCTCTTCGCCCTCCTCGTCCGGGGCTTCGGGCTGCAACCGCCGGCCTTCGAGCTGGGACTGAGGCCCGTGTCGCATCTGATCGACACCCCCGACTTCTACTCGGTCGTGGTGGCGGTGCTGGCCGGGATCGTCGGCATCGTCTCGCTGGCCGAGGAGCGGACGAGCGCACTGCTCGGCGTCTTCATCTCGGTGACCACCATTCCGGCCGGGGCCGACATCGCGGTCTCCTTGGCGTTCGGCAGCTGGGACCAGGCCTGGGGTTCGCTGCTCCAGCTCCTGCTCAACATCGTCCTGCTGATCGCGGTCGGGACCGGCACGCTCAAATGCCAGCGGGCGATCTGGCGGCGGGTGAGCGAACGCCGACGCGAGCACGCCGTCAGGCGGACGGCGTAGCCGCGGAGCCGGTGCGACGGCGACGCGGCACAGGCCGATGAGTTGCCCGCGCGACCGCGAGCGTGAGCTGGGCCGCCTTCGGCGGGGCACCCAACGGGCCCGACGGATGAAGATCGCACCGAGGTGCGGCAGCTTCCAGCCGCTGGTCTCGCCGGCCGTCGCCGTGATCCTCTACGATGCCGGGCTCGGCCTGGACCTGAGGAGGTTCATCGCCCACACGCGCCGGTTCGTGGTGCGGCTGATCTGGTCCGGCGCGCTGTTCACCGGCGCTTCCGCGGCGCTCGTGGCCCAACCGCTGCTCGGGAGTCACCCGTACCGGCGGCCCGACCCCGCAGTCCGGAGACGTCGCCGTACTCCTGAGCGGCTGACCCGTCAGCGGGCCGTGCCCTCACCGAAGCGCGCGACGGCGGCCCGCGCCCGGGTGAGATTCGCCGTGAGGTCGGCAGTGGCGTCCACGCTCATGCCCGGTTCGTCCGGTCCCAGCGGCTCCAGCGTCTCGTACTGGGAGTCGACCAGCCGCGCGGGCATGAAGTGACCGGTGCGCCGGGACACGCGGTCGAAGTCGGTGTTCCGGTCCAGGACGAGGTACAGGCACCACAGCCGTGAGCCCGCGGCCGCACGGAACTCGTCGCGGTATGCGCGCTTGAGGGCCGAGCAGGCTACGACCAGCCCCTCACCTGCCTCGGCGGACTGACGGATACGGTCGGCGAGGCTACGCAGCCAGGGCTCGCGGTCGGCGTCGTCCAGGGCGTGGCCGGCAGCCATCTTGGCGATGTTCGCGGCGGGGTGGAAGTCGTCGCCCTCGACGAACGGCAGTCCGAGCTGCTCGGCGAGCGCCTTGCCGACGGTGCTCTTCCCGGAACCCGACACGCCCAGGACCACCACGATCGGCGGTTCTTTCGCGGCCCCGGTCACGGATTCTCCGGTTCGCGTCCGGGCGCCGTATTGCGCAGGTCCGCCTCGGTGAGGGGCTGGAGGACCCCGCGGGTGTCCAGCCGGTAGAGCAGGACCAGGGGCGGTCCTACGAGCACCACCGCGACGACGGTGACCAGCATCAGCCAGCGCAGCGTCGTCGACGCGCCGGCCGCCTGGGACACGGTCAGTGAGGTGGGGATGAGATACGGCCGCTGGGCCAGCCCCCACGCCACGACGACGAGGGCCACGCTGCCGACGGCGGTGATCCTCGCCCATCCCGTCGCGGTGCGGTACAGCAGACCCGCGGTCGCCAACGCGCTGACGACGGCGACCAGGACGAGGGCGAGACTGACTCCGCTGGTCAGCCCGTCGTAGACGTAGGGCGCGTCATTGTGGGTCACGGCGAGGCCGACGACCGCCAGCACGGCGAGGACGCCGAGGCTGCACCAGGCCCGCAGCCGGAAGTACCCGACAAGGTCCGCGGCCTCGAAGCGGCGGGCGTCGGCGGTGAGGAACACCGCCCCGAGGAAGGCGGTCGCGGCGACGGTGAGGAGCCCGGTGATCACGGACGTCCCGTTGGACCATGCGTCGGCGGACGCCTTCGTGCCGGGAGCCACCCGGCCCGTGGCGAGCCCCCCGACCGCCGCTCCGAGGAAGAAGGGCGTCAGAAGGGAGGAGACGGCGAAGGCGGCGCCGTAGACCCTGCGCCGGGCGAGGCGCCGCGTGGGTTTGCGCAGGGCGAACCCCGCGCCGCGCAGGACGAGTCCCACGGCCGCGAGCGCCAGGGGGAGCCACATGGCCGAGAAGATCGTCTGGAACAGGACCGGGAAGCCGGTCCACGTGATGACCAGGACGAAGATGAGCCAGACGTTGTTGGTCTCCCACACCGGTTCCATGGCGTGGTCGATGAGCCACCTGGGGCGTTTGCCGCGTTCGGCGCCGCCCGCGACGAGGTCCCAGAATCCGGCGCCGTAGTCGGTGCCACCGGCGCACGCGTACGCGGCCACGGCGGCCAGCAGCACCCAGGCGACCACGTCCTCGATCATTCGTCTCCCCTGTCCCTGCCTCCGGCCGCGGACAACGGGCGGGGTCCGTAGGGGGTGTCGCCTTCCAGGTCCTCGGCGGTAGTTCCCGCGAGAGCGCCCTCGTCGGCCAGCCGCCACCGGCGGCTCATCTTCAACAGGACGGCCAGGAAGGAACCGAAGACAAGCGCGTACACCACCACGACGAGGCCGAACATCGCCCACAGGGACGAGGCACGGGTGCCGGTCACCGCCTCCGAGACTCGCATGTTCTGGTAGACGATCCAGGGCTGCCGGCCCACCTCGGTCGTGATCCAGCCGCACTCCACGGTCACCAGGCAGGCGGCGCCGGCGAGCGCGGCGCACCGGAGGAACCAGCGCGACCTGGGCAGATCGCGGCGGCGCAGCCAGCACCAGCCGTACCAGAGCGCGAGCAGGACGAGCAGGCTGCCGATCGTCACCATGATGTCGAACGCCCAATGGACGATGGTGGCCTGGGTCGCCGTGGGGCGGTCGCTCGCGGGGACCGACGTCAGCCCGGTCACCTTGGTGTCCGGGCTGAATCCGGCCAGGATCGAGTCCAGTTGGGGAATTTTGATCCCGCCGGAGATCGTCCCGTCGGGATGCAGGCGCCCGAACATGTACTCCGGCACGTGGGTGCCGGTCTTCCAGACGATCTCGGCGGCCGCGAACTTCACCGGCTGCTGGTGAAAGATGGAGCGGGCGATCGAGTCCCCGAGCATGAACTGCACGGGGGTGAGAATCGCGGCGACGGAGAACGGCACGGTGAAGCCGAGCCGGTGGTAGCGGTCCCGGCGGCCCCGCAGCAGGCCGACTGCGTACACCCCGGCGACGACATATCCGGCGGTCAGGATGACGCCGACCACGAAGTGCCAGTACTCGGGGCCGAACATCGGCGTGAAGACCGCCTGCCGCACGTTGACGTTCACGGGGTTGCCGGACCGGTCGAGCGTGAACCCGCGCGGGGTGTTCATCCAGGCATTCGCGGCCACGATGCCGAACGCCCCCAGCAGGGCGGTCAACGGCAGGGGCAGGCCGAGCCAGAAGTGCGTCCAGGGGTTGAGCCGGCGCCAGCCGTACAGGTAGATGGCGATGAGGATTGCTTCGAGGAAGAAAGCCCATGCCTCGACCCCGAAGCCGAGGCCGAAGACGTCGCCCCACCGGCCCATCATCCCCGGCCACAGCAGACCGAATTCGAAGGACAGCACCGTGCCGGTCACGATGCCGATGGCGAACTGGACGGCCATCACCGCCGACCAGCGCCGCGCCAGCAACAGGGCGACGGCGTCACCCTTGCGCAGCCCGCGGTAGTGCATCAGGAGGGTGATCGCGGGCAGGGCCACGCCGAAGGGCACCAGCAGGATGTGGGAGGCGAGGGTGAAGGCCATCAGCTCCCGGGCGGGCAGAAGCTGGGGCGGCCCGTCCGCCAGAAGGTGGTCGATCGCGCTGTGCACATGGGCCTCGGTGGCTCGTACCGGACGGCTGAGGGCAGTGGGCTTCAGCCGCCCGTGGCGAAACCGGGGAACAGGGTCATGCCGCCGTCGACGTAGATCGTGGTCCCCACGACGTAGTCGAAGAAGTCGGAGGCCAGAGCGGCCACCACGTTCGCGATGTCGTCCGGGTCGCCGACGCGGCGGTAAGGGACGAGCCGGAGAAGCTCGGCCTCGGCCTCCGGGGTGTCCCAGGCGCTGCGGTTGATGGGGGTGCGAATCGCTCCCGGAGCAACGGCGTTCACCCGGATCCTGTGCGGCGCGAGTTCCTGGGCGAGGGTCGCCATGAGCATCTGCACCCCGCCCTTGGACGACGCGTAATTCACGTGGCCCGCCCAGGGGATGATCTGGTGGACCGAACTCATGCAGATGATTTTCCCGGCGGAACGGGAGACCTCCGGGACGACGCCTCGCCGCATGAATTCCTTGGTCGCTTCGCGGGCACACAGAAATTGCCCGTTCAGATTGACGTCAAGGACCTTCTGCCACTGTGCCATCGTCATATCGGTGATGGGGGCATCGCGCTGGAGCCCCGCATTCGCCACCATGACATCGATGGTCCCGAACTCCTTGACCATGCGGGAAACCATGTCGACGACCTGGTCCTCCTGTGACACGTCCGCCTCGTGCGCGTAGGCACGGACGCCGAAACTCTCGATCTCGCGCACCACCTCTTCGGCGGCGTCCCGCCCGGCCACGTAATTCACCACCACATCGGCGCCCACTCGCCCCAGACCGATCGCCGTGGCCTTGCCGATGCCGGAATTCGCGCCCGTCACCAAGGCCTTCTGACCCTTGAGGAAGGGGTGGGCAAGGGGCTGGGGAACGGTGCTGGCGCTGGTATCCACTCGTGTCTCCCTGTGGGTCCGACGCGGACATCCGGAAGAATCCGCCCCACCACGAAAGCACCGGTGGGACAGCACGGCTCGGTGGCGCGTCTCCCGTCACACGGTCGGGGTTGCCGCTCGGTCTGAACGGCCCAATGACATGTACGCAGGGCGGCGCCGAGGTCGATGTGCGAGGGCATTCATGCGGTGCTCCAATGGAAGTGCCCGGTGCGCCGATATGTGCGCGTCGGCCGGGGAGGCGTCTGTTGCACATGCCTCCTGCGAGAAAGGAAACCGCCGTGCCAGGTCTCCTTCGCGGGGTCGCCCGCACAGCCGTAGTGGCCGGTACGGCGACTGCCGTGTCGAACCGTGTGTCACGCCGTCAGCAGGGGCGATGGGCTCAGCAGGACTATCAGCAGGAGTATCAGCAGGCCCCGCCGCAGCCCGCGCCGTCCGCCGCGCCCCCTCCCGCCCCGCCGGTCGACGACATGAGCAGCAAGATCGATCAGCTGAAGCAACTCGGGGAGCTCAAGGCCCAGGGCGTTCTGACCGAGGCCGAATTCGAGGATCAGAAGCGCAGGATCCTCGCCTCCTGACCGCCGCGGGCGAGCGGCGGGGGCAACAGCGGTATGCCTGCCTTCTGCCCTGCCCTGCCCCGTCAGCCCACCCGATGGCCGTTCTCCAGTTCCGCCGTCCCCGTGCCCTCTGCCAGCACATCGAGCCCCGCGAGGACACGACGCCCCAGCGCGCCCGGCAGGTACTCGGCCAGCTCCTCGCGCGGCACAAGCCGCCAGGACAGCAGCTCCTCCTCCTGCAAGCGGATCGCCTTGAGCTCCTGCTCACCGAGGACTCCACCGTCGTACAGATACGCCACCAGCGGCGGTCGCGCCGTCCCGTGCACCCAGTCGACCGCGAGGAGCGGGCCGAGTTCGATGTCGAGGCCGATCTCCTCGGCCGTCTCGCGGCGCGCGCCCGGCCGAGGGGTCTCCCCGTCGTCCGATTCGACCGTGCCGCCCGGAAGGGCCCAGCCCTCGCGGTAGTTCGGCTCGACGAGCAGCACCCGGCCATCGGCGTCGCGGAAGAGGGCGGCGGCGCCGACGATGACGCGGGGCAGGCCCGCGATGTACGTGGCGAAATCTGTAGTGGTCACCCACGAAGCGTAACGAGAGTCGTCATCGGCCCAGAGCCACGAGCCTGCGCAGCCGTTCCTCGGACGCGCTGCCCGGCTCGGCGAAGTGGCAGATCAGGCTCAGCCGGGGTGCTTCCTCCACTGCCAGGCGTACGTACGACACTTCGAGGTCGCCGACCTTTGGGTGCCGGTAGCGGCGTACGGAGGAGCGGAACTCCACGACGTCGTGGGTCTCCCAGGCCGCGGCGAAGTACGGGCTGGTGTCGACGAGTTCGGCGACCAGTTCCGAGAAGCGCGGGTTGTCGAGTTCGTACGCCGCCTGCTGGCGCAGCAGCCCGGCCATCCAGCGGGCCTCCCGTTCCCACTCCGGCATCAGCGCGCGGATCTCCGGGACGCGGAACAGCATCCAGGCGCTGTTGAGTTCGCGGCGCGGGCGGTCCAGCAGGGCCGGGCCGAGGATGCGCTCCTGCGCCGGGTTCCAGGCGAGGATGTCGAAGCAGCGGTCGATGACGAACGCCGGGTTGGGCATCAGCTTGTCCAGGAAGGCGCGGACGGCGTCCGGGACCTCCAGGGAGCGTTCGGCGGGCTCGGGCGCCGGAAGGCCCGCGAGCCGGAAGAGGTGGGCCCGCTCCACCTCGTCGAGCCGGAGGGCGCGCGCCAGGGCGAGCAGGATCTGCGGGGAGACATGGATGTCCCGGCCCTGTTCGAGCCAGGTGTACCAGGTCAGGCTCACCCCGGAGAGCAGCGAGACCTCCTCGCGGCGCAGCCCGGGAGTACGGCGGCGGCCACCCGGTGGCAGCCCGGTCCCCGCGGGGTCGGCGCGTTCGCGGCGGGAGCGCAGAAACGCGGCGAGGGCCTTGCGGCCGTGATCGTCCGGAACCGGGGTGCGCGCCTCGCGGGCCTGGTCGCCGGTGCCGGGTGCTGATCCTGGTGTCGCTGCCACCAGTAAATTCTGCACTCTTCACCGGGGACGCGGCCGGGCGGAGGGTGGAAGGGAAAGCGAACTCCCTTGTGAAAGGCGGCCCTTGTGGCTGAGCTGACCCCTCCCCGAACCGTTGTGATCACCGGCGCCACCGGAGGTGTGGGTGGCGCCCTCGCGCGCAGGCTGGGCGGCGACGGCTGGATCGTGTACGCCGTGCACCGCAAACTCGCGGACGCCGAAGCGCTGCGCGACGCGGGCCTGACGCCCGTCCTCCTCGATGTGACCGACGAGGAGTCCATCGCGGCGGCCGCCGACATGGTGGGGCCCCGCCTCGATGCCCTGGTGAACAGCGCGGGCATCATGGGGCAGGGCCCCGTCGAACTCGTGCCGGCCGAGGCCTGGCGCCGCCAGTTCGAGATCAACGTGATCGGGCAGGCGGCGGTGATCCGCGGCTTCCTGCCCGCCCTGCGCGCGGCCG
Source organism: Streptomyces albiflavescens (assembly GCF_014645835.1). Classification (GTDB taxonomy): domain Bacteria; phylum Actinomycetota; class Actinomycetes; order Streptomycetales; family Streptomycetaceae; genus Streptomyces; species Streptomyces albiflavescens. Next base: position 631 of record NZ_BMMM01000027.1, on the reverse strand, counting down.
GCGGCCGGATCGTGAACCTCGGTGCCGTGTCCGCCCGCGTCACACCGCCCTTCTTCGGCCCGATCGCCGCCTCCAAGGCCGCCCTGTCGGCGCTCACTCAGGCCCTGCGGATGGAACTGCGCCACCAGGGCGTCAAGGTCTCCCTGGTCGAGCCGGGAGCCATGGACACCGCCATCTTCACCACGGCGGACAAGGCGAGCGCCGACATCGGCTGGGCCGGCTCGCCGGAGACCCAGCACCGGTACGCGAGCGCCCTGGACGCCGTACGGACCGCCGCGGCCCGCCAGCCGCTGGGGCCGGTCGCCCCGGCCGTCAACGCCGTCGTACGAGCCCTGACCGCCCGTCGGCCCGACACGCTCTACACCACCGGACGCGACGGACGGGTGCTCGCCCTGCTGCGTTTCCTCCCGGACGGCGTGCGCGACCGGCTGCTGCTGCGGGCCATGGGGGTGACCGCCCAGGCATTCGAGACCAGCCCACCGGCCGTTGTGGGCTAGGGGGCTTCTGATGGATCTCCGCGGCGTCGCGACGCCCGGCACGCACTCTCGCCGCACCGGACAAAAGCCCTAGACGAGTCATTCCGAATGCTGACGGTGTGTCCGGCAACGCAGACAGGGCGTCCAAGATCGTT
>NZ_BMMM01000026.1 GCF_014645835.1 Streptomyces albiflavescens | reverse complement strand
GGCGTCCTATTTGTCCTACTGTCGTCCTTAGTATGTGACGTAGGCCCTATGGGGTGCTTCACTCCGCAGCTGCCAGAGGGTGCACGCGCGCCCACACGGAGCCACGGCGGAGTGTGACGCGCGCCGCAGGTCACCGCGGCTCGAACGTGACCGGGGTCTCGAAAGCGGCCCTGCGCGTGGCCCGGCGCAGCGCCTTGAGGAGGGTCGCGCCGAGCGTGAGGGTCAGGACGACGGTGACGACCGCCCGGCCCAGGTCCCAGCCGAGCGAGGTGGCCAGGCAGTACGCGAGGAAACGGGTCAGGTTGCCGGGGACGGTGTCGTGCGGGTCGAAGGCGACGTTCGAGGCCAGCGCGTCCATGAAGGGCCAGCCCTCCAGGTTCATGACGGTGCCGTACGCGAAGGCGGCGAGGAAGCCGTACGCGGCGAGCATCACCAGCTCGGCCCGCCCCCGCAGCCGGTCGGGGCCCGGCAGCAGCCCGGCGCCCAGGGTGAACCACCCCATGGCGAGCATCTGGAACGGCATCCACGGCCCGACCCCACCGGTGAGCAGCGCCGACGCGAACATCGTCACCGACCCCAGCACGAACCCGAACCCCGGCCCGAGCACCCGCCCGCTCAGCACCATCAGGAAGAACATCGGCTCGATCCCGGCGGTCCCGGCCCCGATCGGCCGCAGCGCGGCCCCGGTCGCGGCCAGCACGCCCAGCATCGCCACCGCCTTCGGCCCGAGCCCCGACTCGGAGATCGTCGCCGCGACCACGGCGACGAGCAGCACCAGAAGGCCCCCGAACAGCCAGGGAGCATCCTGCGCATGCGCATTGACCTGAGACCCGTGCCCCGCGAAGAGCGGCCAGGCGAATCCCGCGACGCCGGTGACGCTGACGAGGGCGAGCGCGGCTATGGAGCGGGGTCCCAGGTGGATGGCTTTGGTCTGGGTCTGGGTATGAGGCCGGGTCTGGGCCCGGGACTGGGTCTGGGTTTGAGGATGGGACTGGGTCTGGGACTGAGCCTGGGTCCGGGACTGGGCTTCCGGTGACGTCATGAGAGTGCGTTCCTGACCTGGGCCACGGTCAGCCATGGTTGTGGGGCCAGCACCTTGGTGACCTGTGGGGCGAAGGAGGGGGACGCGACGACCACCTCGGCGGTGGGGCCGTCGGCGACGATCTCGCCGTCCGCGAGGATCACCACACGGTGGGCCAGGTCGGCGGCGAGTTCCACGTCGTGGGTGGCCAGGACGATGGCGTGGCCCTCGGCGGCCAGGCCGCGCAACACGGTGACCAGCCGGGCCTTCGCCGCGTAGTCGAGGCCTCGGGTCGGCTCGTCGAGGAGCAGCAGCGGGGGGCGGGCCGTCAGCACGACGGCCAGCGCGAGTGCCAGCCGCTGGCCCTCCGACAGATCCCGGGGGTGGGTGTCGTCCGCGATCCCCGGCAGCAGCTCCGACACCAGCGCCCGGCAGGTGCCCGGCTCGGCGCCCGCGTCATGGTCGGCGGCCGCGCACTCGGCGGTCACCGTGTCCGCGTACAGCAGGTCCCGTGGTTCCTGCGGTACGAGGCCCACGCGTCGTATGAGTTCGCGCGGTGCCGTGCGGTGCGGCACCGCGCCGCCGACCCGGACGGATCCGGCGGCGGGCTCGACCAGCCCGACCAGCGCTCCGAGGAGGGTGGATTTCCCGGCGCCGTTCCGGCCCATCAGCGCGATGGCCTCGCCGGGGGCGGCCGTGAGGTCGACGCGCCGGAGTGCTTCGACGCGACCGCGGCGGACGGCGAGGGATTCGATCACGGCCGTTTGCGCGGGGGCGGGAGCGGTAGGGGTGGCCCTGCGCAGGAGCCGGGACAGGCGGGACGTGGAGTGGGGGCGCGAGGGGGAGGGGGGAATGACCGCGCTGTCGGCCCTCGGTGCGGTATCGCCCGCGACCTCGGCCAACCCCTCCCGCAACGCACCCGCCCTTCGCCGCGCATCGCGCACGGTCAGGGGAAGGGGGGACCAGTCGGCGAGGCGGCCCAGGCCCACCACCGGCGGATACACCGGGGAGACGGCCATGACCTCGGAGGGGGTGCCGAGGAGCGGGGCGGCGCCCGGGGACGGGAGGAGGACGACCTGATCGGCGTACTGGATGACGCGTTCCAGGCGGTGTTCGGCCATGAGGACGGTGGTGCCGAGGTCGTGGACGAGGCGTTGGAGGACGGCGAGGACCTCCTCCGCGGCGGCGGGGTCCAGGGCGGACGTGGGCTCGTCCAGGACCAGGACCCTCGGGTGCGGGGTGAGGACCGAGCCGATGGCGACCCGCTGCTGCTGGCCGCCGGAGAGCGTGGCGATCGGTCGGTCGCGCAGTGCCGCCAGGCCCAGCAGGTCCAGGGTCTCCTCCACCCGGCGCCGCATCACGTCCGGCGCGAGGCCCAACGACTCCATGCCGTAAGCGAGTTCGTCCTCCACGGTGTCGGTCACGAAGTGGGACAGCGGGTCCTGGCCCACCGTGCCCACCACGTCCGCGAGTTCGCGCGGCTTGTGGGTGCGGGTGTCCCGCCCGGCGACCGTGACCCGGCCGCGCAGCGTTCCGCCCGTGAAGTGCGGGACGAGACCGCTCACCGCGCCGAGAACCGTTGACTTGCCGACCCCGGAGGGCCCCACGAGCAGCACCAGTTCGCCCTCGGGCACCTCGAAGTCCACGCCCCGGACGGTGGGTTCCGCCGCACCGTCGTACGTCACGGAGACATCCTCGAAGCGGATCACGACGGCTCCTTGGGGATCGGGGCGACGAAGGCAGGGAGGAGACCGAGGAGGATCGCCGCCGCGGGCCCGAGCGGAAGGGCGGGGGCCACGAGGGGGACGACGCCGGGGCGCAGCGCCACGGGATCGTACGAGGCGGCGACGATCATCAGCGCCGCCACGGCCACGCCCGACCCCGCGACCAGCCAGGCCCGTGTGCCCCACAGGTCCGGCCGGTACCGCGTCCGCAGCGAGCGGCGGCCGCCCAGCCACAGGCCGCCGAGCGCCGCGGCCAGCCCGGCCAGCAGCACCGGCAGGCCGTAGCTGCCGCCCTCGGCGGTCAGCAGTCCGTACGTGCCCGCGCAGACGCCGAGCAGACCGCCCAGTGTCAGTACGGCGGTGGTGCGGCGGACGGCGGGCGGGACCTGGGCGGTGCGGCCGTAGCCGCGCGCGTCCATCGCCGCCGCGAGGGCGACCGAACGCTCCAACGCGCCTTCCAGGACCGGGAGTCCTACGTGCAGCAGGCCGCGCAGGCCCCGGTCGGGGCGGCCGCGCAGCCTGCGTGCGGCGCGCAGTCTCTGCACGTCGGCGATCAGGCTCGGGGCGAAGGTCAGGGCGACGACCACCGCGACGCCCGCCTCGTACAGCGCTCCCGGCAGCGACTTCAGCAGACGCGCCGGGTTGGCGAGGGCGTTCGCCGCGCCCACGCAGATGAGGAGCGTGGCCAGCTTCAGGCCGTCGTACAGCGCGAAGACCAGGCCCTCGGCGGTGATGCGGCCACCGATGCGGATGCCTTGGGCCCAGTGGGGGAGGGGAACTTCGGGGAGCGTGACGATGACGTGCGTGCCAGGGATCGGGGAGCCCAGGAACACGGCGAAGCCGAGCCGGATGCCGAGGACGGCGGCCGCCAGCTTCACGAAGGCGCCGTAGGAGCGCGCCCAGGGTGCCTCGGTCCGGCGCGCCGCCACGACGTATCCGGCTACGCCGACGAGGAGGGCGAGGAGGAGGGGGTTCGTGGTGCGGGAGGCGGCGGTTCCCAGGCCGAGGGCCCATATCCACCAGGCGCCCGGGTGGAGGGCGTTGCTGCGGGTCGCCTGCGGCGTGCGGGTACGGCGTCGCAGCGGGCGCCCGGTCGGAACGGCACCCGGCGCCGCAGGCTGTGCCCACGCTCCCCCAAGCTCTCGGCTCCGCTCGGGCAGGGGGGAGCCCCCTCGTCCTGCGGGACGATTGCCCACGGTGGCAGCGGCAGCGGTGGAGGCGGAGGCGCGCCCCCACCGGGCGGGTCGTTCCCTGGCAGCGGCCTTGTTCCGTTCGCTGCCGGCGCCAGCGCTTGTGCCGGCGTCAGCACCTGTGCCAACGCCAGCGCCGGCCGTCCGCTCCCCGTCACTGTTCGTCATCGTTCCCACCCCCGCCTCAGCCCCGGCGGCGGCGTGCCTGCCAGACGGCGGCCGTGCCCAGCAGGGCCACCGCGGCGGCACCTGCGAGCAGGCCGACCGACGGGCCGTGGTGGGTGGCCTTCGCCTGGGGGCGGGCGGAGGCCGTCGGTTTCGTGGCGGAGACCTGTTCGCCACAGCCGGTGCGCGGGTAGCCCGCGATGGCGCACAGGAGGGCGTTGGTGTCGTAGCGGAGGGGTTTCGCGACCGACGCGAGGGCGTCGGCCGTCGTCGCGTCGGAGGGGACGCGGGCGCACGCCGTACGCGGGGCCGGCGGCGTCTCGCCGAACGGCGCGTCCGCCGTCGTGCCGAAGTCGATGACCAGGGCTATGCGCTTGTTGCCCTGCTGGGCCGGGGTCTTCGCGCATATGGACGCGAAGTCCGCCGCCCCGCGCGGCTTCGAGGCGTCCTGCGAGTCCTCGCTCACCGCGAAGCGGAACCCCTCGACGTCGCCGTCGGACGGCCGCGCGGTCGACGGACCCTGGGTCGCGTACGTCCACTTCCCGCCGGTCAGGTCCCAGAAGGACCAGTAGCGGTAGCCGACGGCCCGGGCCTGCCCCGCGCCGCCGAGGAGGAGCAGCAGGGCCAGCGTCAGGGCCAGAACCGGCGCGGACGTCCGACGGCGGATCACAGCTGCTGCTTCTTGTTGCGGCCGCTGATCAGGAAGCCGATGCCGATACCGGCGACGAGACCGACGCCGACGATCCACCAGACACCGAGCCCCTTGTCGTCGTCCTTCTTCTTCTCGTCGCTCGGCGCGGTCGAGTGGTCGGACGCGTCCGCCGCAGGACCGGTCGCGCCGAGCTGCTCGACGAGGTTCGCGCCGCCGAACTGACGAGGGTCCGTGCCGGTCGCGTGGGCGGCGAAGATCAGCTGGGCGTACGCGGCCGGACCGGACTTCGCCGCCCAGGCGCCGGAGTTCTTCTCCAGCCAGGCGAGAGGCTCCTTCGCCGGCGACGTGGCGCCTGCGGCGGACAGCGCGACGACCGCGTCCGCCGTGTTGCCGTAGTCGGGCTGGTCCTCGGCACCGGCGAGAGCGGACTTCAGGTAGGGGGTCTTCTTCAGCGACTTGGCCAGATAGTCGGCGCCGTTCTGCGCCAGGTCCTCCGGTCCCGGAGAGTCGGTGGTGCTGCACTGCGTGAGGTCGTCCGCCGCGCCGGCCTTCGTCACGAACCCCTTGCCCAGGCCGCCGAGCACCCCCGCCGCCGTCGCGTCGGCGTTCGCCGCGAGCTTGCCCTTCTTGTCGGGCTGGTAGGCGAAGGCGCCGCCACCGTCCGAGCCGCACGCGATGGACAGAGCCACGAGCGCGTCGTACGGCGACTTGCCGCCCTTGGAGACATCGGCGGGCTTCTCGCCCACGGCCGTCAGCGCCCCGATCACCACGGACGTCGAGTTGGCGTCGCTCGCCCCGCCCGGGGTGTACCCCCAGCCGCCGTCCTTGTTCTGCACGGACTTCAGCCAGTCGACGGCCTTGCCCGTGACGGCGTCGTGCCCGCCGAGCGCGGCGAGGGCCTGCACGGCGGCGGCCGTGCTGTTCGTGTCGACCATCGTCTTGGCGTCGCACTTGGCGGTGGCGTCGGCGCGGTACGGAGCGAACGCCCCGTTCGCGCACTGCTGCCCGGTCAGCCAGTCGACGGCCTTGGCGGCGGGCTCGACGCCCACGGTGTGCTGGGCGAGCAGTGCGAGCGACTGCCGCCAGACACCGTCGTAGGTGGGGTCGGTGGAGCCGTACAGCCCGGACGGGATCGCCCGGGAGGGAGAGGGAGACGCGTCGGCGGCGAAGGCTGCCGGTGCGACGGCCGTACCGATGACGACGGTGGCTGCCAGTACCGCGGCGCTGCGGCGAACAATCATGACTCTCCCTGCGGGGAGCCGGGCAGCACCGGGCGCACGCTGGAGCATCCGGGCGGCTCCGGCTCCGTATCCCTCGACGATGCCGGCCAGCGGCGGGCTGCCGGTGGCACGAGCCGGTCACGGCCTGCACGGGGCGATCCGGCTCACCACCTGGCGGTGGTTCACGGTTGCGGGTCAGCGCCGGAATTGCACCGGCTTCCCCCCGTACGGGTGTGATGACGACCCGCTCACTCTACCGGGCCGTAGGAAAGCACCTGGGGGCCACCTGCGAGCCCGCGCGGGCGCCGGGGCAGTCCCGACAGACAGGGCTTAGTGTTCGGCCCATGCGAACGGGGAGACTGCTGGGCTCGGGGCGTTCGGCGGACGTCTACGAGATCGACGAGGCGTGGGTACTGCGGCGGGACCGGGAGGGGTGGGGCGACGCCGCGGCCGAGGCCGCGGTGATGGAGCATGTGCGCCGGCACGGCTATCCGGTGCCGGGCGTGCGGGCGGCGACCGGCCGCGACCTGGTGATGGAGCGGCTGTCCGGGCCGACCATGCTGGAGGCGTTCGGCGCCGGTCTGCTCTCCCCGCGGGAGGCGGGCGTCACCCTCGCCCGGTTGCTGCGCGGGCTGCACGCGGTGCCTGCCCGGGTTTCCGCCGACCCCGGCGTCCGCGTACTGCACCTGGACCTGCACCCCGACAACGTGATGCTCACCCCGGACGGCCCGAAGGTCATCGACTGGGCCAACGCCGAGGAGGGCGCGCCCGGCCTGGACTGGGGGATGTCCGCCGTGATCCTCGCCCAGGTCGCCGTCGGCGGTGAGCCGCACGCGGAGGTGGCGCGCGAGACGCTGGCCGCGATGCTCGGCGAGGGCACGCCCGGCGTGACGGAGGACGGTCTCGTCGAGGCGCGACGGCGCCGGGCGGCCAATCCGACGATGAGCGTGCGCGAGGTCCAACTCCTCGGAGACGCCGAGAAGTTGATCCGTACGTTGCTTCACTGAGCCACCCGTGCGGGAACCGTCGCCTCCACGGGCTGGCACAGGACCAGGGCGAGATCGTCGGCGAGGGCCGAGCCGGTGTGGGCGATCAGGCGGGCGTACAGGGTGTGCAGGGCCTCGTCGGGGAGCGGCTCGCGCAGGGCGAGTGCCGCCTCGCCGAGGAGGGGGAAGGGGGCGCCCTCCGGGTCGCGGGCCTCGGTCAGGCCGTCGGTGTAGAGGAGGAGCCGGTCGCCGGGCTGGAGCCGAACGCGGTACTGGCGCGGGTCGGGGTGCAGTCCCAACGGCGGTGCGGGGACGAGGGGTTCGAGGAGTTCGATGCGGTGGCCGGCGCGCAGGGGTGCCGGGTGACCGCAGTTGACCAGTCGCACCTCGCCGGGCGCGAACTCGGCGAGCACGGCGGTGACGAAGTCCTCGGGGCCCATCTCCGGAGCGAGCCGTGCGTCGAGGTTGCGGATGAGAGTCGCCAAGTCGGGTGCCATATAGGCGAGATCGCGAAAGCCCGTGATCGTTTCGGCGGTCAACCGGAGGGCGTCGAGCCCGTGGCCACGGACATCGCCGACGAGGACACGCAGTCCGTACGGTGTCACCGCGACGTCGTACAGGTCGCCGCCGACGGCCGATTCGCGGGCGGCGCTGTGGTAGCGGGTGCACACCTGAGTGCCGCCCAGGGTGCGGGAGATGGGCCGCAGGATCGCCTCCTGGGTGATCCGGGCGGCCTCGCGGGCCCGGTCGAGCGTCGCGATGAGCCGGGCGCGCTGCCGGGCCGCGTACACGGTGAGCGTGCAGCCGAGCAGCAGGGCGCTCCAGTGGACGGCGAACGCGAAGGTCTGCACGGTGCGGTCGCCGATCCCCATCGCGAGGCCCAGCACCGCGGACCAGCAGCAGGCCAGCACGGTGTGCCGGACGCCCAGCCGGACGCAGGCCAGCAGCGGGCCGACGAGCAGGAGCACGATGAGCGGTGGCACCCGGTCGAAGAGCAGATCCGGAACGGCGATCGCCAGACAGGCGACCAACGGAACCAGCACCAGCCACCGCACCTGCCGCCCGACGCCCGCGGTCACGTCACCCTCCCCGAGGCCGTCACCCGCGGCCGGTTTGCCGCCCCGGACGCCGACGTCCGCGGTCAGGCCGTCACTCCGGCCCCCGGCACCTGTGACCGGAGCGCCGCCTCCGGAGCCTGCGACCGCTGCGGGGTTGTCGTCTCCGGCCCCTGCGGCCGGGTTGCTGCTTGCGGAGCCTGTGCCCGCTGCGGGGTTGTCGTCTCCGGCCCCTGCGGCCGGGTTGCCGCCTTCGGCGCCCGCGCCCGAGTCGCCGCCTCCGGCGCCCGCGCCCGAGTCGCCGCCTCCGGCGCCCGCGCCCGAGTTGCCGCCCCCGCTCCCGTCACCCGTGGCCATGTCGCCCCCACCGCCTCCGCCCCTGGCGGCCATCCGTCACCTCTGCTCCTCTTCGCCCATCACCTGACAATCTCCGAATATCACCCTTCCCGCCCTCGCCAACAGGGAGTTGATCGCATCTCGTCGAAAGGTGCCCGAAAGTGACCGGGTGTTGCGTTCTTTCCGTTCGAGTTGCCCGAGCGGGGCATCGCCGGGGTGCTACCCGGACACACTGATCGGTGTGTCTGACAAGACGACTGGTGGACGGTCCGGCAACCTGCCCCCCGAGACGCGGAGCTTCGTCGGGCGACGGGACGAACTCGACTGGCTGGACCAGGAGTTGGATCCCGGGATCGGGATCGACCGGCTGGTGAGTCTCGTCGGGGTCGGGGGCGTCGGCAAGACCCGGCTCGCACTGCGGGCCGCGGGCCGGATCCGGGACGCCTACCCCGACGGGGTGTGGCTGGTGGAGCTCTCCCCGCTGCACACGGCGGGCCTGGTGGGCCTGGCCGTCGTGGAGGCGTTGCGGCTGGCGGACCAGTCGACGGGCCCGGTCATCGAGGTGGTCGCCGAATGGGCCGAGGGCAAGCGGCTGTTGCTGGTCCTCGACTCCTGCGAGCACGTCCTCGCGGACTGTGTGGCGTTCGCCGAGGCGCTGCTGCCGGTCCTGCCGGGGCTGCGCATCCTCGTCACCAGCCGTGAGCACCTCGGCCTGCCCGGCGAACGCGTGCTGTACCTGGACCCGTTGCCGGTCGCCGACGACGCGGTGGCCCTGTTCGCCGACCGGGCGGCCGCCACCGGATTCGCCCTCGACGACACCAACCGCACGGCCGTCGAAGCCGTCTGCCGCCGCCTCGACGGCATCCCGCTCGCCATCGAACTCGCCGCCGTCCGGCTCTCCGAGCTCTCCCTGGCCCAGCTGCGCGACCGCCTCGGCGAACGCCTGCCGTCCCGGCTCGATCTGCTCGTCGCGCGCGACGGCGAGGGGCCGCCGCGCCACCAGACGCTGCGTACGGCCATCGGCTGGAGCCACGAGCTGTGCACACCGCTGGAGCGGCTGTTGTGGGCCCGTCTCTCGGTGTTCGCCGGCGGCTTCTGCGTGCGCGCCGCCGAGGAGGTCTGCGCGGGCGGTCCGCTGCCCGCCGGGCGGATCGCCGATCTGCTCGCCCGGCTCGTCGAGCAGTCCATCGTGCGCCGCCATCGTGCCGCCCCGGACCGTTTCCGACTCCTCGACACCGTGCGGGAGTTCGGCGCCGATTGGCTGCGGGCGCTCGGCGAGGAACGGGTGGTACGGCTGCGCCACCGCGACCACTACCGGCGCCTGGCCCGCGAGGGGTGCGCCGAGTGGAACACCGGACGGCAGGTGGCGTGGTGCGAGCGCATCCTCACCGAGCACGCCAACCTCCGCGCCGCCGTGGACTGCGCACTCACCGAACCGGACCGACGCGTCGCCCTGGAGATGGCGGCCGACATCGGTTTCCTCTGGCGGCACTGCGGCTATTTGCGCGACGCCCAGCACTGTCTCGACCTGGCGCTCGCCACCGACCCGGCGCCGGGCCCCGACCGCACGCGAGCCCTGTGGGCGCGCAGTGCGGTGGCGCTGCTCCAGGGCGACCTGGAGGTCGCCGCCGACTGGGCGTTTCGGTGCGCCGACGCGGCAGGGGACCAGGGCGACCCGGCGGCGGTGGTGGCCGCCGCGTACCTCATCGGCGGTCAACTGGCCCTGAGCGGCAGGCTGTCCGAAGCGATCGAGGTGCTGTCCGCGACGCCTCGGCTGCCCCTCCGGCAGGACGGGTTCGGGGCCGCCCAGCTCCAGGTGCGCGTGGCGCTCTCCTTCGCGCACATGATGCGGGGCGACCACGAGCGGGCGCGTGCGGTGGCCGAGGAGGTGCGCGCGGCCAGCGTGGCGTGCGGCGAGTCGTGGTCGGGCGCCTTCGCCGACGGGATCGTGGCCCAGATGGACCTGACCCGCGGCGACGTCCGTGCGGCGGTCGGCAACGCCCGCACCGCCCTGGCCGGGCACGGACTGCTGCACAACACCGTCGGCGCGGCCATGGCCCTGGACGTGCTCGCCGCCGGTGTCGTCGCGGCCGGCGACGGCCACCGCGCGGCCCGCCTCCTCGGCATCGGCGCACGCGTGTGGGAACTCACCGGCCGCGCCCAGATGAACTCACCCGACCTCATGGCCACCCGCCGCTCGCACGAACTCCGCGTCCGCGACGAGATCGGCGACGCGGAGTACGAGAAGGCATACGAGGAGGGCCTCGCCCTGTCGTACGAGGAGGGGCTGGACTACGCGGCGCACGGTTGCTGACGGACCACTCGGCGGTTCGCCCCCGGTCACTGACGGGGTGTCGGCCCGCCGAAGGACAGCACCAGCGTGCTTGAGGCCGGCAGCCAGGTGTCGCCGACCCTGCGGAAGGCGTCCTCGTAGTTCCCGACGCCGCGCGCCCGCCGCGGCCGGCGCATTACACCGCCACGTACGTCACCGGATCGCTCCCCGTCACCGCCTCCGCCCGCCCCAGCTTCACCAGGCGCCGCACATGGGCCTCGGCCTCGGAGACCGCGATGGTGCGTGATCCGTAAGGGATCTGGTCCCAGGGCCGGTTCCACTCCATGCGCTCGGCGAGCTGCCAGGGGGTCAGCGGTGTCGAGAGGAGGATCAGCAGTCCGGTGAGGCGTTCCTCGTGGTGGGCGAGCAACTCCCGTACGCGGGAAGGGGCCTCGGTGAAGGTGTGCTGGTGGGCCGGGAGCACCTCGGCGGGGCCGAGGCGGCCGACGCGCTCCAGGGAGTCGAGGTAGTCGCCGAGCGGATCGGTGACGGTGACGTCGTCCGGATCCTCGTACAGGCCGATGTGCGGGGTGATCCGGGGCAGGAGATGGTCGCCGGAGAACAGGCGGCCGTGGCCCGGGAGGCGGGCGGGGTGGTCCTCCTCCAGATGGAGGCAGACATGGCCTGGCGTGTGGCCGGGGGTCCAGATCGCGCGCAGGCGGCGGCCCGGCAGGGCGAGGAGTTCGCCGGGGACGATTTCGCGGTCGGGGAGGGCGGGGGAGAAGCCGGGGAGGGTGCTGGGGCGGGCCGACTTCCTGGCGTCGCGCAGGGGCGCCAGGTGTTCCTCGGGTGCGCCGGAGGCCGTCAGCTTGGCCGCCATGTAGGCGAACCAGCGCTCGGGCCGGTTCTCCCGCGTCCGCCGGACGATCGAGGCGTCGGCCGCGTGCATCGCGATCCAGGCCCCGGACGCCTCGCGCACCTGGCCCGACAGGCCGTGATGGTCCGGGTGGTGATGCGTGATGACCACGCCGTGGATCTCGGAGACGGAGGTGCCGCAGGCGGCGAGGCCCTCGGCGAGGGTGTCCCAGGAGGCGGGGTCGTCCCAGCCCGTGTCGATCAGGACGGGGCCGCGGTCCGTGTCCACGACGTACACCAGGGTGTGGCCGAGGGGGTTGTCCGGGATGGGGACACTGATCGACCGTACGCCCCCGCCGTGATCGGTCACCTGCGCCATGGGCTCCCACCAATCGCCGTGTTCCGGTCACTGTCCGGTCTGCCCGGCCACTATAACTAGAACAGATTCCAATGGGTGCCCAAGTCGACCGTTATCTCTCCGCGTCCGGTGTTCGGCCCGTGGACTCCGTTGACTGGAACTGGTATCAGTTCTCGTATCTGATGAAGCGTCAGAGAAACGTCAGGGAACGGTCCCCCGGGAGGCAGTCGGCCATGACGGAGCTCGTGGAACACGGACAGCTGTTCATAGGCGGGGAGTTGACGGATCCCCTGGGCAAGGACGTCATCGAGGTCATCTCGCCCCACACCGAAGAGGTCATCGGACGGGTGCCGCACGCTTCGACGGCGGACGTCGACCGGGCCGTCGCCGCCGCGCGCAAGGCGTTCGACGAGGGCCCCTGGCCGCGCATGAGCCTCGACGAGCGGATCGAGGTCGTCACCCGGATCAAGGACGCCATCGCGGTGCGCCACGAGGAGATCGCTCGCGTCATCTCCTCCGAGAACGGCTCCCCGTACTCCTGGAGCGTCCTCGCGCAGGCCCTCGGCGCGATGATGGTGTGGGACGCGGCGATCACGGTGGCGCGCACCTACACCTACGAGGAGACGCGCGACGGAGTCCTCGGGAAGATCCTCGTCCGGCGCGAGCCGGTGGGGGTCGTCGCGGCCGTGGTCCCCTGGAACGTCCCGCAGTTCGTGGCGGCGGCCAAGCTCGCGCCCGCGCTGCTGACCGGCTGCACGGTCGTACTGAAGCCGTCGCCCGAGTCGCCGCTCGACGCCTATCTGCTGGGCGAGATCGCGAAGGAGGCCGGGCTGCCCGAGGGGGTGCTGTCGATCCTCCCGGCGGACCGTGAGGTCAGCGAATACCTGGTCGGACACCCGGACATCGACAAGGTCTCGTTCACCGGGTCGGTCGCGGCCGGCAAGCGTGTCATGGAGGTCGCCTCGCGCAATCTGACCCGCGTGACCCTGGAGCTGGGCGGCAAGTCCGCCGCCGTGGTGCTCCCGGACGCCGACATCGGGACATCCGTCCCCGGCATCGTCTCGGCGGCCTGGATGAACAACGGGCAGGCCTGCGTCGCCCAGACCCGCATCCTGGTGCCGCGCTCGCGCTACGACGAGTTCGCGGACGCCTTCGCGGCGGCGGCCGGCGCACTGGTGGTCGGCGACCCGCTGGACCCGGCGACCCAGGTGGGCCCGCTGGTCGCGAGGCGTCAGCAGCAGCGCAACCTCGACTACATCCGCATCGGCCAGGAGGAAGGGGCCAAGATCCTCACCGGCGGCGGTCGTCCACGGGGCCTCGACCGCGGCTGGTATGTCGAGCCGACCCTCTTCGGCGATGTCGACAACTCCATGCGGATCGCGCGGGAGGAGATCTTCGGACCGGTGATCTGCCTGCTCCCGTACGGCGACGAGTCCGAGGCCGTGAAGATCGCGAACGACTCGGACTACGGGCTGAGCGGCAGCGTCTGGACGGCCGACGTGGCCCATGGCATCGACGTCGCCCGCCAGGTCCGTACCGGCACCTACTCCGTCAACACCTTCAGCCTCGACATGCTCGGCCCCTTCGGCGGCTACAAGAACTCGGGCCTGGGGCGGGAGTTCGGCCCCGAGGGATACGGCGAGTTCCTGGAGCACAAGATGATCCATCTGCCGGCCGGCTGGGAGGCGTGAGCATGGGCGACCGCTGGCAGGTGGAGGTCGATCGCTCCGTGTGCATCGGCTCCGCCCAGTGCGTCCACCACGCCCCGGACGCCTTCCGCCTCGACACCGGTATGCAGTCCCATCCGGTCGAGCCGGAGGCCGACGCCAACGAGAAGATCCTCGAGGCGGCGGAGGGCTGCCCGGTGGAGGCGATCATGGTCACGCTGCTGGGGAGCGGGGAGCCGGTGTTCCCGCCGGAAGATTGAAGAAAAAAATCCCTTTCGGGGGGTTCTATTCGGCCATGGGCGTTCTATTCTGGTATTGGCCTACGAGGCGAGTGAGGGAGTTCAACCGGAGTAGCCGACTTTGGCGAGACGCTTAGGCATCCGCTGAGGCCGACGTCGACGGTCGGGCTGAGAGGCCGGAAGGTAGCAGTTGGACCGGATGGCGACCTCCACTACCTGATCCGGGTAATACCGGCGAAGGGAACCCGTCTCGTAGGTTTCTGCGTGCCCGCGTGCCCGCGTGCCTGCGTGCCTGCGGGCACGCAGGGCTGCCGCCCTAGTCGTCCGCGGCCGGGTCCGTCAGATCGATCAGGCGGCACACCGTCTCGATGTCGATCTTGACCTGGGCGATCGAGGCCCGGCCCGAGAGCCAGGTGATCAGGGCCGAGTGCCAGGTGTGCTCGATGACGCGGACGGCGGAGAGCTGGGCGGGGGTGGGATCGTCGAGGCCCATGGCGTCGAGGATGATCATCGTGGTCTGCCGGGAGACCTGGTCGACCTCGGGGCTGACGCTGCGGTCCGCGAAGGTGAGCGCGCGGACCATGGCGTCGGCGAGATGCGGCTCGCGCTGCAGGGCGCGGAACGCCCGCATCAGCGTCTCCGCCACCCGCTCCGCCGCCGTGTCCCCGGCCGGCGGCTTCTTGCGCAGCGTGCCGTGCATGTGCTCCAGCTGGTCCTGCATCGTGGCGACCAGCAGATGGACCTTCGAAGGGAAGTAGCGGTACAGCGTGCCCAGGGCGACCTGGGACGACTCCGCGACCTCGCGCATCTGTACGGCGTCGAAGCCGCCCCGGCTGGCCAGCTGCGCGCTCGCGTGCAGGATCCGGCGGCGGCGCGCCTCCTGCCGCTCGGTGAGCGGGGGAGTGGCGGGGTGCGGGGTGGAGTGCGTGGAGAGGGGCGTGGACGGCTGCGACGCCGACCGCGCGTTCTTCGAGTCCGCCTTGGCTTCCGCAGGCATGGGTCCGTTCCGTGACATCAGCGAGAGGGAGCGACGAGTCAGCATGGCAGGGCTTCCGGTTGCTGCGCGAATCATCGGACCCCGCCATTCCGCCGTGGCGTGAATCACCCGATCCACCGCTCACAGCGGCGCTACCTGCCGGTAGATTCAATGCTCCTTGAACGATCAAGTCTGAAACTTGTTCTAGATTACCGTCCCCGCGTAATCTCGCGGGAAAGTGCAGGGAGAAGGGGGCCGGAAGTGACCGCTGAGGCCATGGAGGCGGGCTCCGGGGAGGGCGCGGCCGCCGACGGGGACCGACCTCTGCGCATCGCGCTCCTCACCTACAAGGGGAACCCGTTCTGCGGCGGCCAGGGCGTCTATGTACGGCACCTCTCGCGCGAGCTCGCCCGCCTCGGCCACCGGGTCGAGGTCATCGGCTCCCAGCCCTATCCCGTGCTGGACGAAGGCCTGCCCGAGCTGAGCCTCACCGAGCTGGCCAGCCTCGACCTGTACCGCCAGCCCGACCCCTTTCGCACCCCGAAGCGCGAGGAGTACCGGGACTGGATCGACGCGCTCGAGGTCGGCACGATGTGGACCGGCGGCTTTCCCGAGCCGCTGACCTTCTCGCTGCGCGCCCGGCGGCATCTGCGTGCCCGCCGAGGCGACTTCGACGTCGTCCACGACAACCAGACCCTCGGCTACGGCCTGCTGGGCGACGTGGGCGCGCCGCTGGTCACCACCATCCACCACCCCATCACCGTCGACCGGCAGCTGGAGCTGGACGCCGCCGAGGGCTGGCAGCGCCGCGCGTCCGTACGCCGCTGGTACGCCTTCACGCGCATGCAGAAGCGCGTCGCGCGCCGCCTGCCGTCGGTACTCACCGTCTCCGGCACGTCACGCCAGGAGATCGTCGACCACCTGGGTGTCGCCCAGGACCGTATCCACGTCGTGCACATCGGCGCGGACACCGACCTTTTCTCGCCGGATCCGGCGGTACGGCAGGTGCCGGGCCGCATCGTGACGACGTCCAGCGCGGACGTGCCGCTCAAGGGCCTGGTCTTCCTGGTCGAGGCGCTCGCGAAGGTGCGCACCGAGCACCCCGGCGCCCACCTCGTCGTCGTCGGCAAGCGCGCCGAGGACGGGCCCGTCGCCCAGGCCATCGAGCGGTACGGGCTCGAAGGCGCCGTCGAGTTCGTCAAGGGGATCTCGGACGCGGAACTCGTCGACCTGGTGCGCTCGGCGGAGGTCGCCTGTGTGCCGTCGCTGTACGAGGGCTTCTCCCTCCCGGCGGCGGAGGCCATGGCGACGGGTACGCCGCTGGTGGCCACGACCGGCGGGGCGATCCCGGAGGTCGCCGGGCCCGACGGCGAGACCTGCCTCGCGGTGCCGCCCGGCGACTCGGGCGCACTGGCCGCCGCTCTGAGCCGACTGCTCGGCGACCCGGAGCTCCGGGTACGCCTCGGTGTCGCCGGCCGTGAGCGGGTACTGCAGCGCTTCACCTGGGCCCGAGCCGCCGAGGGCACGGTGGCCCACTACCGGCAGGCCATGGCCGGCTCCGCGGGCGCGGCCCCCCGCCGCTCCGCGGGCGACGACTCCTGCCGCTCCGCGGCAGGCCCCGACCTCTCCCAGGCTCGGCTTCGCTCGCCCGGGGGGACCCCCATCGCGGCCACGCCTCCCGACCGCTCCGCGGCCGCCGAGGGGGCCGAGACCCCCGCCCCGGACGCCGCCGAAGAACTAGTTGTAGCCAACCGCGAAAGCAGGGCCACGTGCTGACCGTCGACTTCTCCCGGTTCCCGCTCGCCCCGGGCGACCGCGTCCTGGACCTCGGCTGCGGTGCCGGCCGGCACGCCTTCGAGTGCTACCGGCGTGGCGCCCAGGTCGTCGCGCTGGACCAGAACGGCGAGGAGATCCGCGAGGTCGCCAAGTGGTTCGCGGCGATGAAGGAGGCGGGTGAGGCGCCCGCCGGAGCCACCGCGACGGCGATGGAGGGCGACGCGCTGGCGCTGCCCTTCCCCGATGAGTCCTTCGACGTCGTGATCATCTCCGAGGTCATGGAGCACATCCCGGACGACAAGGGTGTCCTCGCGGAGATGGTCCGCGTGCTGAAGCCGGGCGGCCGCATCGCGATCACGGTTCCGCGCTACGGCCCCGAGAAGGTCTGCTGGGCGCTGTCCGACGCGTACCACGAGGTGGAGGGCGGCCACATCCGCATCTACAAGGCGGACGAACTGCTGGCGAAGATCCGCGAGGCCGGCCTCAAGCCCTACGGCAGCCACCACGCGCACGCCCTTCACTCCCCGTACTGGTGGCTGAAGTGCGCGTTCGGCGTCGACAACGACAAGGCACTGCCCGTGCGGGCGTACCACAAGCTCCTGGTCTGGGACATCATGAAGAAACCGCTGGCCACCCGGGTCGCCGAGCAGGCGCTGAACCCGCTGATCGGCAAGAGCTTCGTGGCGTACGCGACCAAGCCCCACCTCCCCCTGGTGGAAGCCAAGTGACCACCCCCCGGACAGAACACCTCGTCCTGCCCGGGGTCCTCACCGCCGAGCAGGCTGCCGCCACGGTGCGCGGGATCCTCGGGGTGCAGCGGCCGGACGGCGCCATACCGTGGTTCCGTGGGCACCACCTCGACCCGTGGGACCACACCGAGGCGGCCATGGCGCTCGACGCGGCAGGGGAGCACGAGGCGGCGGAGCGCGCGTACGAGTGGCTGGTCAGGCACCAGAACACGGACGGCTCCTGGTACGCGGCGTACGCCGACGGGGACTTCGAGGACGTCACCGACCGCGGCCGTGAGACGAACTTCTGCGCGTACATCGCCGTCGGCGTCTGGCACCACTACCTGGCCACTGGCGACGACATGTTCCTGGACCGCATGTGGCCGGCCGTCTCCGCGGCCGTGGAGTTCGTGCTCGGGCTCCAGCAGCCCGGCGGGCAGATCGGCTGGAAGCGCGAGGACGACGGCACGGCGGTGAACGACGCGCTGCTGACCGGGAGTTCGTCGATCCACCACGCGCTGCGCTGTGCGCTCGCCATCGCCGAGCAGCGGGAAGAGCCGCAGCCCGACTGGGAGTTGGCGGTCGGCGCGCTGCGGCACGCGATACGGCTCCACCCCGAGCGGTTCCTCGACAAGGACCGCTACTCGATGGACTGGTACTACCCGGTGCTCGGCGGCGCGTTGACGGGCGCCGAGGCCAAGTCCCGTATCGATGAGGGCTGGGACCGCTTCGTGGTCCCCGGGTTCGGTGTCCGCTGCGTGGTCCCCAACCCGTGGGTGACCGGCGGCGAATCGGCCGAACTCGCCCTCGCCCTGTGGGCGGTGGGCGAGTCCGACCGTGCCCTGGATATCCTCCAGTCCATCCAGCACCTGCGCGATCCGAAGACCGGTCTGTACTGGACGGGCTACGTCTTCGAGGACCAGGCCATCTGGCCCGAGGAACTCACCACCTGGACCGCCGGTTCACTCCTGCTGGCCGTTGCCGCGCTGGGCGGCGACGAGCCCACCTGCGCGGTCTTCGGCGGCGAACGCCTCCCCTGGGGCCTGGACCCCGACTGCTGCGCGTAGTGACCTTCCGGACTTTCCGGAAGCTCAGTGGCGGTGCATACGGTTGGCGATCGCGTGGCCCACGAAGAGGTACACGACGGCCGCCAGGCCGTAGCCCGCGACGACGCGCGCCCACGCGTCGTCAAAGGTGAACAGGTCACGCGACCAGCCGGCGAGCCAGGCGGCCGCGTCATGGACGAACTGCACCAGGTCGTTGGCGCGGTTGGCGTCCAGCAGATACATCAGGATCCACAGACCGAGGATGACGGCCATCACGTCGGCGACGATCGCGATGACCGTCCCCGCCTGATTCGAGCCGTTGCGATATCGGGACATGCCCGCCGGGTAGCCATCGAACCGTGGGTGAAACCCGAACGGGTTCGCTCAAGTGGCGCAATCGGCGGGACGGGGCGAGGCTGCCGGTAGAGCCGTGTTCTCCCGCGACCAGGGAGAACACGTCCCTGTCCAGGGAGAACTCTGTCCCTGATCAGGGGGGACCGTTCTCTTCCCGGAGGATCCCGTGCCCGTACCGATGCGGCGCCTGATCGTGGCGCTCACCCTGTCCTGCGCCCTGCTTGCCGGCACGACCGCCTGCGGCAGTGGCAGCGCTGCGAAGGACACCGCCGCTGCGGCCGCGGCCGCCACTCCCAGTCCCAGTCCCAGTCCCAGCACCTCCGCGCAGAAGCAGAAGCTCTCCAAGACCCGCTTCGTGGCCAACGCGGGGCTCGCGGCCGGAGCCACCTACCAGTGGATCGTCAAGCCGTGGAAGGCCGGCAAGTTCAAGAAGGGCGCCAACGGACGCACGCTCGCACTGGTCAAGGCGGGGCTCGCGGGCACGTTCGCGTACAACCGCCTCAAGGCCGCCTCGAAGAACGCCCAGGGCGACCCGACGCTCTCCAAGGCCATCGCCCCGCTCACCGCGGGCATCGAATCACTCAAGAGCCTGCCCTCCAAGCTGCGCAAGGGTGACTCGGCCGACACCGCCGCGAGCGCCTTCGACGACGTCATCAACAAGGTGAAGGACGCCGGTAAGAGCGCGGGCGCCGAGGTCAAGGACCAGCTGCCGTCGGCGTCGCAGCTCACGGGTGGCTAGGCGGGCCAGGATCTAGGAGTTGAGCTCCGCGAGGACGCGAAGCGTGTGGGGGTCCGGGGACAGGACCAGCAGGTCGGTCACCGGACCCTTGCGCCACAACTCCAGCCGCTCGGCGATGCGTTCGCGGGGACCGACGAGCGAGATCTCGTCGGCGAAGGCGTCCGGGACGGCGAGGACGGCTTCCTCGCGACGCCCGGCGAGGAACAGCTCCTGGATCTGGCGCGCCTCCTCCTCGTACCCCATGCGCGCCATCAGATCGGCGTGGAAGTTGCGCGCCGCGTGCCCCATCCCGCCGATGTAGAAGCCGAGCATCGCCTTGACGGGCAGCAGCCCTTCGGCGACGTCGTCGCAGACGTGGGCGCGGGCCATGGGGGCGACGAGGAAGCCCTCCGGCAGGTCGGTGAGCGACGCCTCGTACGCCTGGGGGCGGGTCGGCGACCAGTACAGCGGCAGCCAGCCGTCCGCGATCCGGGTCGTCTGCGCGATGTTCTTCGGGCCCTCGGCGCCGAGCAGGACGGGCAGTTCGGCGCGCAGGGGGTGCGTGATCGGCTTCAGCGCCTTGCCCAGGCCCGTGCCGTCGGCGCCCCGGTACGGGTGGGCGTGGAATCGACCCTCCAGCTCAACGGGCCCTTCGCGCCGAAGGACTTGCCGTATGACATCCACGTACTCCCTGGTCGCGGTCAGCGGCGACTTCGGGAACGGCCGCCCGTACCAGCCCTCGACGACCTGCGGCCCCGAAAGCCCGAGGCCGAGCATCATGCGCCCGCCCGAGAGATGGTCGAGGGTGAGCGCGTGCATCGCGGTGGTGGTGGGGGAGCGGGCGGCCATCTGTGCGACGGCCGTGCCGAGTCGGATACGGGACGTCCGCGCGGCGATCCAGGTGAGCGGTGTGAAGGCGTCCGAGCCCCAGGATTCGGCGGTCCACACGGAGTGGTAACCGAGCCGTTCCGCCTCCTGGGCGAGCGGCGCATGGTCCGCCGAGGGGCCGCGTCCCCAGTAGCCGAGTGCGAGACCGAGCCGCATGTCCCCTCCGGGCGTCGACGTCTGATGGACTGTCAGCTGTGCATTCGGCTGGCGACTGTACGACAACGGCCCCCCACCCGGAAGGGCGAGGGGCCGTATGTGCGGGAAGCGGGCGTCAGCCGCGCTGGATCCCCGACGTGTCCTGCAGAACGCCACGACGGCCGTCCTGGGTCTGCGCCACCAGGGTGGCACCGCGCTGCTCGACGGCCAGGTACCAGGTGCCCGGCGCCAGTTCGGCGATCGGCGCCTGCGAACCGTCCTCCGCGAACAGCGGCCGCGGCACCGGCACGGCGAACCAGAACGGCGAGAAGTCCTGGGCGCCGGACTGCTGCGCCTGCGGGGCCGACGGCTGCGGCTGGGGCTGCGAAGGACCGCCGAACGGCTGCCCCTGCTGCGGCTGGGCGCCGCCGTAGGGCTGCCCCGGCTGCTGGGCGCCGGGGTAGCCGTAACCGCCCTGGGGCTGGCCGCCGTAGGGCTGGGGGGCGGGGGGCCTGGGGGCGCCGACGAGGGCGGCGTTCAGGGCCGGGACGAGCGGGGTGGCGATCGCGGCGGCGGCCAGGACCAGGGCGGCGATCAGGCCGAGGATCAGACCCGAGCCGGCGCTGACGTTCGAGGTGCCGAAGCTGTCGCTGAACGCGCCCAGCGGGTCGATGATCGTCCAGAACGAGGTCCACAGGGAGAACAGCGTCAGGGCCACCCCGAGCGGGCCGAGTTCGAGCCCGATCACCTTCCGCGGCTGCGGGAGCGCGCGGGCGACAACGATCAGGGCCGCACCGACGATGCCACCGATGTACATGCTCATCACAAGGCCCAGGTTGTCCCAGGCGTTGAGAGAGTTGCTGCCGGCCGGGTCGTACGTGCTGAGGAACGAGGCGATGAACAGCAATACCGCTGCTCCGATCACCACGCCGTCGCCTCGAGTGAGGGAGCGGATATTCACTTCAGGTCCTTCGTGAGTCGTCTCGTCGTCGGTGGAGGCGTCGCTGTCACCATGTCGCCGTCAGGCACTGGTGTGAAGCGCGGGGGTGGCCCCTCATCGTACGGACGACACTATCGCCCGTCCGATCAGGGTGTACGCCGGGTGCAACCTCGCGATCACTACCCGCGCAGGAAACTCACGATTCCCTCAGAGATCCCACGCGCCGCCTTCTGTCGCCACGCGCCGCTGGTGAGCAACGCAGCGTCCTTGCTATCGCGCATGTTGCCGCACTCGATGAACACCTTCGGAACCGTTGACAGATTGAGACCGCCGAGATCCTTTCGGACCACGAGACCGGTGCCGTCACCGATGTAGTTGGAGGGTGCGCTGCCCGTCTCGCGGACGAACAGGCCCGCGACGCGCTCGCCCAGATCGCGGGACGGGGCGACGATCGGGCGGGTGTCGGCGGCGCCCGAGTGCACGGATGCGGGCAGGATCACATGGAAGCCGCGGTTGCCGGCCGCCGAGCCGTCCGCGTGGATCGAGACGACCGCGTCGGCGTGAGCCTTGTCACCGATCTCGGCCCGCTCGTCCACGCACGGGCCCCACGAGCGGTCACCGTCCTGCGTGAACTTCACCGTGGCGCCCTGCTGTTGCAGGATCGTACGCATCCGGCGCGCGACGTCGAGCGTGAACTGGGCTTCCGTGTAACCCGCGTTGGTCGAGGTGCCCGTCGTGTCGCACTCCTTCCAGTTCGTGCCGATGTTCACCTTGCGGTTGATCTCGGACGTGTGCCGGAAGTTGCCGGGATTGTGCCCCGGATCGATGACGACCACCTTGCCCTTGAGGGGGCCGGAGCCGGCGGGTGCGGACGTGGAGGGCGTCGAGGGCGAGTGCGAGGTCGGCGAGGTACTCGGCCTGCTGTCGTCCGTGCCGGACGCGGAGGCCGTGGGGGAGGCCGGCGCGGAGGACGGCGACGCCGCCCCCGCCTTGTCGGACCCGCCCCCCGAGTCGTCGCCCACCGCCTGCCACACCAGCCATCCGGCCAGCGCACCCGGTACGAGCGCGGCGATCGCGACGGTGAGCGGGCCTCGCCGGGAACGGCGCGGCTGGGGCGGATCGAAGTCAGGGCCTACGTACGACACGTCAGCGACTCTAACCGTGCCCTCAGATCCCCGCTCCGGTTCGCCGCAGGACGCGCAGCGAGTCGGTCACCGAGACCTCGGTGAACGCGCCGGACTCCAGGGCCCTGAGGTAGACGCGGTACGGGGCCTGGCCGGTGAACTCGTCGGCCGGGTCGGGGAACACGTCGTGGATCACGAGGAGGCCCCCTTCGGCCACGTGTGGTGCCCAGCCCTCGTAGTCGCCGCTCGCGTGCTCGTCGGTGTGGCCGCCGTCGATGAAGACGAAACCGAGCGGTGTCCGCCAGAAGGCGGCGATCTGCGGCGAGCGGCCGACGATCGCGACCACGTGGTCCTCCAGGCCCGCCTGGTGCAGGGTGCGGCGGAAGGTGGGCAGCGTGTCCATCCGGCCGATCTCGGGGTCGACCGTGGACGGGTCGTGGTACTCCCACCCCGGCTGCTGCTCCTCGCTGCCCCGGTGGTGGTCGACCGTGATCGCCGTGACCCCGGCCTCCCGCGCGGCGTCGGCGAGCAGGATCGTGGAGCGCCCGCAGTAGGTGCCGACCTCGAGGAGCGGCAGCCCGAGCCGCCCGGCCTCGACGGCGGCCTCGTACAGCGCGAGTCCCTCGCCGAGCGGCATGAACCCCTTGGCGGCCTCGAAGGCGGCGAGAATCTCCGGCTTGGGTGCCGCGGGCATGGGGGTCCTCCATCGGGTACGCGCCTGTGGACGCCCCATGCTGCCGTACACCCCCGCCGCGTGGGCGACGGGGGTGTACGGGAGGGTATGTCCGTTACGCGGGAACGCTCTGGCCCGGCAGTGCCAGGTCCACCTCGACCGGACGTTCGTCGCCCGCGTGTGTCGCCGAGGAGGCGTGGGGGCCGTGGCCGGTGGCCCTGGCGGCCAGGACATAGGCGCCCTCGGCGGGCACGGCGAGCGCGTAGCTGCCGTCCTCGGCGGAGAGCGTCGCACCCGCCTGGCGGCCGCGCCGGTCGATCAGGGTGACCTTGGCGCGGGCGACCGGGTCGCCGTCGGCGTTCAAGACGCGGCCGCGGAAGCCGCGGAGTGCCTCCTCGGCGCGCTCCAGGTTGGCGTCCTCCTCGCTGCTGGCACGCAGTTGCGGGGCGCGGTTCGCCTTCGGCAGGAACAGGGCCATCAGCAGGCCGACCGCCACCGCGCCCGTCGCGATCAGGAAGGAGACGCGGAAGCCGTGCATGGTCGGGATCGCGACGCCGCCCACGTGGTGGGCCGTGTTGGCGAGCACCATGCCGATGACGGCGCTGGACACCGACGTGCCGATGGAGCGCATCAGGGTGTTCAGGCCGTTGGCCGCGCCCGTCTCCGAGGCGGGGACCGCGCCGATGATCAGCGCGGGCAGCGAGGAGTACGCGAGGCCGATGCCCGCGCCCAGGACCACCGCGATGACGAGGCTCTGCCAGGCGGCGTTCATCAGACCGAGGCCCGCGCCGTAGCCGATCGCGATGATCAGCATGCCGAGGATCAGGGTGATCTTGGGACCGTACTTCGCCGACAGCCGGGCGTAGACGGGCGCCGTGAGCATCATCGTCAGGCCGAGCGGCGCCACGAGCAGGCCCGCCGAGACCATCGACTGGCCGAGGCCGTATCCGGTGGCCTTCGGCAGCTGGAGCAGCTGGGGCAGGACGAGGGAGACGACGTAGAAGGAGACGCCGACCATGATCGAGGCGAGGTTGGTGAAGAGGACCGCGGGGCGGGCCGTGGTGCGCAGGTCGACCAGCGGAGCCTTCAGGCGCAGCTCCAACACGCCCCACAGGACGAGCACGACGGCCGACGCGGCGAACAGGCCGAGCGTGGTGGCCGAGGTCCAGCCCCAGTCGCTGCCCTTGGTGATCGGCAGCAGGAACAGGACGAGGCCCACGGAGAGGCCTATCGCGCCCAGCACGTCGAAGGTGCCCTCGGCGCGCATCGGAGACTCCGGCACGACGAGGAGGGTGAGGAGGATCGAGAGGACGCCGAGGCCGGCGGCGCCGTAGAAGAGGGCGTGCCAGTTCGCGTGCTGCGCGACCAGGGCCGCGGCGGGCAGCGCCAGTCCGCCGCCGACGCCGATCGAGGAGCTCATCAGGGCCATCGCCGAGCCGAGCTTCTCGCGGGGCAGCATGTCGCGCATCAGGCCGATGCCGAGCGGGATCGCGCCCATGGCGAAGCCCTGGAGCGTGCGACCCGCGATCATCGGTATCAGGGTGCTGGTCAGCGCGCTGATGAGTGCGCCGACCACCATCACGGCGAGGCTCACGATCAGCATGCGTCGCTTGCCGAAGAGGTCGCCGAGGCGCCCCATGATCGGCGTGGCCACGGCACCCGAGAGCAGAGTTGAGGTCAAGACCCAGGTGGCGTTGCTGGGCTCGGTGCTCAGCAGCGTCGGCAGGTCCTTGATGACCGGGACGAGCAGGGTCTGCATCACCGCGACAACGATGCCCGCGAAGGCGAGCACCGGCACGGTCGCGCCGCTCGGCCTCCGCGTGGGCTGGTCGGTCGTCGTGTGCGTCATGGGGTGGGGCCTCCAGGCCAAAAGAAGAGACGTGCTCAGGAAGTACAGGAACTAGAAGTGCTCAGGAAGTACAGGAACTAAGGGGGGCGATCCGTGCGGGATCCGGACGGTCGGTCGATCCGGGTCTCTGATCCGTGCGGGGTGCGTGCGGGGTGCGTGCGGGATGCGCGCGGGATACGTGCAAGTTGAACCCGGTGCGCCCGGGCAACTATTCCGATGCTTCGGCGTACTAACGAATTCTTGACCTTCCCATGGGGATCTGACCTACCGTCAGAATGAAACGTGTTCTAGTCTGACGCGCACCTTGGGCCTTGGGGAGGCACGCATGGGCATCGGGACCACACCGGAACAGCGGGAACTGGCCGAGGCCGTACGCGGCTGGATCGCGCGAGCCGTGCCACCCGAAAAGGTCCGCAAACTGCTCGACGCGCCGGGCGGCGGCAGACCGTCGTACTGGGACGGGCTCGCCGCGCAGGGGCTGCTCGCCGTGCACCTTCCGGAGTCGTACGGCGGTGGTGGCGGCGACCTGGTCGACCTCGCCGTCGTCGTGGAGGAGGCGGCGCGGGCCGCGCTGCCGGGGCCGTACCTCGCGAGCGCACTGGCGTCGGTGGTGCTGGAGGGGGCGACGGGGGCAGCGGGGTCGGACGGTCTCGTACGGGCGCTGGGGTGCGGGGAGCGGGTCGGCGCCGTGGCGTTCGACGCGGGGACCCTGACCGCCGCCGCGGCGGACGGTGGGTACGTGCTCGACGGGATCGCGCCGCCCGTACTGTCCGGCGCCGACGCGGACGTCCTGATCCTGGCGGCCTCGGGCGCGACCGGGACGGTGTGGCTGGCCGTGGAAGCCGCCGACCTCGTCGTACGCCCCCACGAGAGCGCCGATCCGACGCGGGCGACCGCCGAGGTCCGGGCGGAGGGGGTGCGGGTGCCCGCCGACCGCGTCCTCGGCGTCGACGCGGACCTGGTCCGCGACCTCGCCGCCGTCCTCCTCGCCGCGGACGCCTGCGGCACCGCCGCGTGGGCGCTGGAGACCGCCGCCGAGTACGCCAAGGTCCGCGAACAGTTCGGCCGGCCCATCGGCCGCTTCCAGGGCGTGAAGCATCTGTGCGCCGACATGCTCGTACGGCTCGAACAGGCGCGTGCGCTCACATGGGACGCGGCCCGAGCGGCTCAGGAGGTGCTGGGGACAGGGGAGCTGGCTGCTCAGGAGCCGGACGGGGTGCGGGAGTTGGTGTCCGCCCTCGCTTCGGGTGCCGCGCTCGACGCCGCGCATTCCTGCGCCAAGGACTGCATCCAGATTCTCGGCGGGATCGGGTTCACCTGGGAGCACGACGCCCATCTGTATCTGCGCAGGGCTCTGGTGGCACGGCAGCTGCTCGGGGCCGGGGACGCACACCTGCGGCGGGCCGCCCGGCTCGCACGGCACGGCGTGCGGCGGGAGCTGCGCCTGGAGCTGCCGGCGGAGGCGTCCGCGTACCGGACGAAGGCCCGCGAGGTGATCGACGGCGCGCGCGGGCTCGATCCGGCGGCCGTACGACGCCTGCTGGCGCCCACCGGATACGCCGCCCCGCACCTGCCCCGGCCGTACGGACTCGGCGCCGGGCCCGTCCAACAGCTCGCCATACAGCAGGAGTTGGCCGCGGCGAACGTACAGATCAGTGATCTGGGGATCGCCACCTGGGTCGTACCGTCCCTCATCGCCTACGGGACCGGGCCGCAGCGGGAGCGCTATGTGCTGCCCACCCTGCGCGGGGACCTGCTCTGGTGCCAGCTCTTCTCGGAGCCGGGCGCCGGGTCCGACCTCGCGTCGCTGCGAACCCGGGCCGAGCGGACCGCCGACGGGCGGTGGCGGGTCAACGGGCAGAAGGTGTGGACGAGCGCGGCGCAGTGGGCCGACTACGGAATCCTCCTCGCGCGGACGAATCCGGCGGCGCCCAGACACAAGGGGCTCACCTACTTCGTCGTCGACATGAAGCGCACGGACGGCATCGACATCCGCCCCCTGAAGGAGATCACCGGGGACTCCCTCTTCAACGAGGTCTACTTCGACGACGTGCTGCTGCCGGCGGACGCGGTCGTCGGCGAGGTCGACGACGGCTGGCGCGTCGCCCGCAACACCCTCGGCAACGAACGCGTCCACATGGCCGACCAGTTGACGTTCGACACGGGACTGGAGGCGCTGATCGCGCAGTCGGCCCGTGTGGACGAGGCGCGGTTGGGTGCCCTGCTCGCCGAGGCGCACGCGCTTGCCTGCATCGGGCTGCGCACGACCCTGCGGCAGGTGTCCGGGGTGGAGCCGGGCGCCGGCGCCTCGATAAGGAAGCTGGTGCAGACCGCGCACCAGCAGAAGGTCGCCGAGCTCGGGCTCGAACTCCTCGGCCCCGCGGGCGCGGTGCGCGAGGACGTCGGCGAGCGCGCCGTCCACGGCTTCCTGCTCTCCCGCTGCCTGACCATCGCGGGCGGCACCACCCAGGTTCAGCTCAATGTCGTCGCCGAGCGCATCCTCGGCCTGCCCAGGGACTGAGAGGGAACTCTTGACGCTCCCCTCCCTGAAGGGAGTGGATTCTTACGGCTTGCGCCGTGAGACTTCCTGTTTCATCGCCGACTGCCCGCCCGGAGAACTCCGTTGAGGTCTTACACCAGCTCCGCAGGCTGCAACCGCCCGTCCGGCGGCCAGAAGGTTCTTCGCTGCGTTCACGTCCCGGTCGTGGGTCGTGCCGCAGTCACACGTCCAGGTGCGGACGCTGAGCGGCATCTCCTCCCGAAGGGTGCCGCAGGTGGAGCACAGCTTGGACGAGGGGAAAAAGCGGTCTACCGCGATCACTTCCCGCCCGTACCACTGGGCTTTGTACTCCAGCATGCTCCGGAACTGCGACCAGGACGCATCACTGATGGCGCGGGCGAGACTCCGGTTTTGGACCATGTTGCGCACGGTCAGGTCCTCGATCACGAGCGTTTGGTTCTCACGCACGAGACGAGTGGTCAGCTTGTGCAGGTGGTCCCTGCGCCGGTCGGTGATACGGGCGTGCACGCGGGCGACCTTGCGTCGGGCCTTCTCCCGATTCTTCGAGCCCTTCGCCTTGCGCGACAGCTCCCGCTGGGCCCTGGCCAGGCGGGCACGGTCGCGGCGTTCATGCCGGGGGTCGGCGATCTTCTCACCGGTCGAGAGCGTCAGCAGGTGGTCCAGGCCCACGTCGATCCCGACCACGTTCGAGTTGACGGCAAGCGGCTGGACGCCGGGGTCCTCACACAGCATCGAGACGAACCAGCGTCCCGCCGCATCCTGCGACACCGTCACGGTGGACGGCTTCGATCCCTCGGGCAGCGGCCTCGACCACACGATGTCGAGCGGCTCCGCCATCTTCGCCAAGGTCAGCCTGCCGTCCTTGAAGCGGAACCCGCTGGTGGTGTACTCGGCCGAACGGCGGGACTTCTTCCGCGACTTGAAGCGCGGGTACTTGGCCCGCTTGCCGAAGAAGTGGGTGAACGCCACCTGCAAGTGGCGCAGACACTGCTGGAGCGGAACCGAGGAGACGTCGTTGAGGAACGACAGTTCCTCGGTCTTCTTCCACGCCGTCAGCATCGCCGACGTGGCGTTGTAGTTGACCCGCTCCTGCCGCGTCCACGCCTGGGTACGGGCGGCGAGCGCCATGTTGTAGACCTTGCGCACGCATCCGAACGTGCGCGACAGCTCGGCTGCCTGCGCCTCGGTCGGACGGAAGCGGTACTTGAACGCCCGCTTCACAGGGCTCGCGGTCACGCTCACAAACTAGTACGGCTACAGGTAGTGATCAAACCTGCGGGTCACAGCACTGCGATCCGCCGCGGCGGCGAATCACAGCTCCTGGCCCTGCTCCGCAGGAGTCCGTTTCCTCTCCGCCCTGAAGGGCGGAGTATCCACGGAGGAATCCGATGAAGACGTACGTCGTCGGGGTCGGTATGACCAAGTTCGAGAGGCCCGAGACCCGCGAGTGGCAGTACTGGGACATGGTCAAGGAGGCGGGCACCAAGGCCTTGGCCGACGCCGGGATCTCTTACGCCGAGGTGGAGCAGGTGCCTGTCGGCTACTGCTTCCAGGCCTCGACCGCGGGCCAGCGCGCCGCCTACGAACTGGGCCTGACCGGCGTTCCCGTCTACAACGTCAACAACAACTGCGCGACCGGATCGAGTGCGTTGATGCTGGCGCGGCAGTTCGTCGAGGGCGGCCTCGCCGACTGCGTACTGGCGCTGGGGTTCGAGAAGATGAAGCGGGGGGCGCTCGGGGGCGGGGCGGACGGCGGGGACTTCGAGACGTCCCCGGTGGCCCGGCATTACGGGATCATGGCGGCCCGGCACGGCTTCGAAATGTCCCCGCCCACCGCGCAGATCTTCGGCGACGCGGCGCGGGAGCACATGGAGAAGTACGGGACGACCGAAGCGCAGTTGGCCGCCGTCGGCGCCAAGAACCACCGGCACTCGGCGCACAACCCGTACGCCCAGTTCCAGGACGTGTACTCGGTCGACGAGATCCTCGCCGCTCGGACCGTGCACCGTCCGCTCACCAAGCTCCAGTGCTCGCCGACCTCGGACGGAGCGGCGGCGGCCGTCGTCGTGTCCGAACGGTTCGTCGAGCGGCACGCGTTGGCGGGCAAGGCCGTCGAGATCGTCGCCCAGGCGATGACCACCGACACCGAGGAGTCCTTCGCCTCCGGCTCGTGCATCGACGTCGTCGGACAGCCGATGTCGCGGGAGGCCGCCCGCCAGGTCTACGAGCGGTCCGGACTCGGCATCGAGGACGTGGACGTCGTGGAACTCCACGACTGCTTCTCGGTCAACGAGCTGCTGACGTACGAGGCGCTCGGCATGTGCGAAGAAGGGGAGTCCGGCAAGCTCGTCGAGTCGGGGGCCACGACATACGGTGGGCGCTGGGTGGTGAACCCCTCGGGCGGCCTGATCTCCAAGGGGCATCCTCTGGGGGCGACCGGGATCGCGCAGGTGGCGGAGCTCACCTGGCAGCTTCGGGGCGAGGCGGGAGCCCGGCAGGTGGCCGGCGCGCGCGTGGCGCTCGCGCACAACATCGGGCTCGGCGGGGCAGCGGTGGTGACGCTGCTGCGGGCGGGGGACCTCTAGCCGCGCGGCGACCTTTCAGTTCCGGCCGGCACGATCCAGCCCGTCCGGCGTTTGAGGACGAGGCCGTCAAGGCCGATGCGGGGGTCTGGGGGCGGCAGCCCTCAGGTACGGGACGGGTAGGGGCGGAGGGGGCGAAAACCGCTTCTGGCCGACCGACGGCGATGGGGCCCGCGGCCTTCCCGATGGGCGACGGGGCCTGCGGCCTCCCCCGTGGGCACGGCCCCGAGGCCCAGAACCGCGCGGAGGTCCTAGGTCCCCCGACCGACGCCCAAGCGCGGCGAAATCCCGATGCAAGGACCGTAATCCGGTTGAGAGCATGACACCCATGCTCCGAGCCGCCGAAGACGACACCCGTATATCCGTACGCACCGCCCCGCCCATGTGGATGGTGGTCGCACTCGCCTGCGCCGGCCAGTTCCTGGTCGTACTGGACGTGTCCGTGGTCAACGTCGCGCTGCCGTCGATGCGCACCGACCTCGCCCTGAGCGCACCAGGACTCCAGTGGGTGGTGAACGCGTACTCGATCGCCTTCGCCGGATTCATGCTGCTCGGCGGCCGGGCCGGTGATCTGTACGGCCGCAAGCGGATGTTCCTGGTGGGGCTCGCGCTGTTCACGCTGGCCTCACTCGGCGGCGGACTCGCCCAACAGGGCTGGCAACTGCTGGTCGCGCGGGCCCTTCAGGGACTGGGCGCCGCCGTACTCGCGCCCTCGACCCTGACGATCCTCACCTCGGCCGTCCCGGAGGGCGCCGCACGCGCGCGTGCCATCGCGACGTGGACCGCCGTCGGTGCCGGGGGCGGCGCGGCCGGCGGCCTGGTCGGCGGGCTGCTGGTCGACGGCCTGTCGTGGCGGTGGGTGCTGCTCATCAACGTGCCCATCGGCGCGGTGGTGCTGGCCTGGTCCGCCCGTCGGCTGGTGGAGAGCCGGGCCGGAGACGGCCGCCGCCTCGACCTGCCGGGCGCGCTGCTGGTGACGGCGGGGCTCGCGACACTGGCCTACGGGATCGTGCAGACGGAGGCCGAGGGGTGGACGGCGGCGGTGACGTTGGTGCCGCTGTGCGCCGGCCTCGCCCTGGTCGGACTCTTCCTCCTCGTCGAGGCACGGACGAAGAGCCCTCTGATGCCGCTGAAACTGCTGCGCCTGCGGGCGGTGTCGTCGGCGAACGCGGCCATGTTCATCTGCGGCTCCGCGATGTTCTGCATGTGGTTCTTCATGACGCTGTACGCGCAGAACGTGCTCGGCTACTCGCCACTGGGC
This sequence comes from Streptomyces albiflavescens, assembly GCF_014645835.1. Classification (GTDB taxonomy): domain Bacteria; phylum Actinomycetota; class Actinomycetes; order Streptomycetales; family Streptomycetaceae; genus Streptomyces; species Streptomyces albiflavescens. The sequence continues at coordinate 115,263 of NZ_BMMM01000026.1, read as the reverse complement.
GCCGGGCTCGCGCTGGTGCCGAGTTCGCTCGCGGTGGTCCTGGGCTCGAAGCTGGCACCGCGCTTCATGCCGGTGGTCGGCGCGCGCAATGTGGCGGCCCTCGGCACACTGGTGGCCGCGGCGGGCTTCGGCTGGCAGTCGATGTTGACGGCGGACGGCTCGTACCTGACGGCGATCATGTTCCCGGGGATCCTGATGATGGCGGGCGCGGGCCTGGCCGCGACACCGCTCGCCGCGCTCGCGACCTCGGGGGCGGCACCACGGGACGCCGGCTTGGTGTCCGGGCTGGTCAACACCTCGCGCACGATGGGCGGTTCGCTCGGACTGGCGATCATGTCGACGATCGCCGCGGCCCGCACGGGGGACAGTGCGTCGGGGGAGGCCCTGACGGCCGGGTACGCGCTGGCGTTCCGGACAAGCGGGATCCTGCTGCTCGGCGGGACGGTGCTGATGCTGGTGTGGCTGCCGCGAAAGACATCCGGGATCTCCCGGGGCTGAGGCGACGAGCAATCCCGGGGTCGAGCGAATCCCGGGCCGAGGCGAATTCCGGGGCCGAGGCGACGAGGAAATTCCGGGGCCGAGGCAACGAAATCTGATCCTCGTGGACTCCTTTAGACATCTAGGAGGTGCCCATGGGGGATCGGAAGCAGGCTCGGGACGAGGAGTTCCAGAGCTTTGTCATCGGCCGCTGGCCTCGGCTGATGCGTACGGCATTTCTCCTCACGGGGGAGCAGCACGCGGCGGAGGACCTGGTCCAGACGACGCTGGAGCAGGTGTACGTGGCCTGGCGCCGGGTCGGCGCGGCGGATGACCCGGAGGCCTATGTACGGCGCGTGATGATCAACGCCCATGCCCGCAAACACCGCAGAAGGCTCAAGGAGTTCCTCGCGCCGAAGGACGACTCGGGCCTCACGCACGAGCTGCCCGACAGCGGTGACCGGATCGCCCAGGCCGACGACCGCAGCGCGCTGCTGATGGCGCTGGCCCAACTGCCCGCGCGACAGCGCGAAGCGGTGGTCCTTCGCTACTGGGAGGACCTGAGCGAGAGCCAGGCGGCGGAGGCGATGGGCTGTTCGGTGGGCGCGGTGAAGAGCAACGCGGCCAAGGGGATCGCGAAGCTCCGCGCCATACCGGGCCTGGCCGACATGGTGACGCACGGAGGGCGGAAGTGATGAGCGCGGACCGGGAGACGAACCACGACATGGCGACACACAGGGACATCGCCCTTCTGCTGGCCGAGGCCGCGGACGAGGTGGAGATCGGTATAGCCCCCTACCAGGCGGTGGTCCGTGGCGGCCGGCGCCGCAAGACCCGCCGCTGGGCGGTCGCGAGCGCCGCGGCACTGGTGATCGCCGGTTCGACGGGGGCGCTGGCGCTGGCCAGGACGACGGACGATGGCGGGGACCGGGTCGCGCCGGTCGCCACCCAGCCGCCGACGGCCGAGGAGCGGCATGTGTACGAGCCGCAGCGGAGCACCGTGGCGAGGGGCGTCGACCACGGCAAGGAATGGTTCGTCACCATTGACGTCTGGGGGGCGCCGAAGAACGCGGTGGAGGCGCAGAACCAACGGAATGCGATGAGCGAATACGGGGTCACGCCCACCGGAACGCGCGTCGCCTCGGATCTCATCGGCAAGGGCTGGGTGTTCGGCCACCTGCTCGTGGGCGACGGCCCCCCGACCACGGTGCTGGACGGAGCGGTCGAGAAGGGCGACTCCCTGTCGGGCAAGGACATCGAGGCTTTCGCGATGCCGCTGGAATCCGGCAACTCCCATACGGCCGGCGCATCCCATCGGCTCGTGATCGGCAAGGTCGCGCCGACCGCACAGCAGGTCACCTGCACCTGGAACGACGGCACGACGATCAAGGCCGAGAGGCCTGCGCCGGGCACGGGCCTCACCGGGGGCATCGAGGATCTGATCCGCCCGGTGGACGGCTCCCAGCCCGACTGGTTCGTGTGCCTGGGGGCGGAGGGCAAGAGCTTCAAGTCGGTGAAGGTGACGAAGTGAGGTAGGGGGAGCGGGGTCCGGCCTCGCGGCCGGGCCCGGCTGTCCGTGTCCCCCAGCTACAACCACCCCTGCTGGCGGGCCTCCCGCATCGCCTCCATGCGGTTGCGGGTGCCCGTCTTGCCGATGGCGGAGGAGAGGTAGTTGCGGACGGTCGACTCGGAGAGGTGGAGCTTGGCGGCGATGTCGGCGACGGTGGCACCGTCGACGGAAGCCTTCAGTACGTCGCACTCGCGGGCGGTGAGCGGATTGGGCCCGGCGCTCAGCGCCGCCGCGGCGAGCGCCGGGTCGATGACCGTCTCCCCGGTCAGCACCCGCCGGATCGACTCGGCCAGATCCTCCACGGGCCCGTCCTTGACGAGGAACCCCGCGGCGCCCGCCTCCATGGCCCGCCGCAGATACCCGGGCCGCCCGAAGGTGGTGAGGATCAGCACCCGGCAGTCGGGCGCCTGTTCGCGCAGTTCGGCGGCGGCGTCCAGCCCGCTCATCCCCGGCAGCTCGATGTCCAGCAGCGCCACATCCGGCCGGTGCGTCAAGGCCGCGTCCACGATCGCGTCCCCCGCGGACACCTGCGCGACCACCTCGATGTCCGCCTCCATCCCGAGCAGCAGAGCGAGCGCGCCCCGCATCATTCCCTGATCCTCGGCAAGCAGGACACGAATGGACTTGGCGGGCCGGTGGTCTTGGGGCATCTCGTTCACGGGGCAAGGGTAGGGCGCGGGGCGGGCTCCGGTGCCGGTGCGGTACGTCGGCGCTCAGGCCGATACCTCCGACACCTCCGTCAAGTCCGCCGAATCCACCGCATCCACCGGAAGCTCGGCCCTCACCCGGAACCCCCCGCGCGAAGCCGTTCCCGCCTCCAGTGAGCCGCCTGCCGTGGCCAGGCGTTCGGTGAGGCCCTTGAGGCCGGTGCCGCCGATGCCCTCCACGGGCTCCGCGGGGGAGGTACCGGTGCCGTTGTCGGTGATGGTCAGGCGGACCCGGTCGGGGGTGCCGTCGACGGTGATGTCGCAGCGGGTCGCGGCGCTGTGACGCAGGACGTTGGTGACGGCCTCGCGGAGCACCCAGCCCAGCAGGGCCTCGGTCTGGGGGACGAGGGGCGGACCGGACTGCCGTACGACCGGTTCGACGCCCGTCGCGGACAGCGCCGAACGGGCGCGGTCAAGTTCCGTGGCGAGGCTGCCCTCGCGGTAGCCGGTGACCGCCTCGCGGATCTCCGTGAGGGCCTGGCGGCCGACCGACTCGATGTCGGTGACCTGGACGAGGGCCGCGTCCAGGTCACGGTGGGCCAGTCTGCGGGCCGCCTCCGACTTCACCACGATGACGGAGAGCGTGTGGCCCAGCAGGTCGTGCAGATCGCGGGAGAAGCGCATGCGCTCCTTCTCCACGGCGCGGCGCGCCAGCTCCTCGCGGGCGGAGCGCAGTTCGCGTACGGCCTCGGAGAGGGAGAGGATCGCGGCCGTCACCATCGTCGACAGGAAGGTGCCGTACGCGACGTTCACCGCGTCCCAGCCCGCCCGGAAGACGGAGACCACGGCCGCCAGCGTGGTCAGGCCGAGGCTGATCTGACCGAGCCACGGCCCTCGCAGGACGGCCCCGGTGGCGAGCCCCAGCAGCGGGAAGAAATACAGCCAGCTGCCGCCGTACCCGATGGCCAGCCCGCAGGTGAGCAGGCCCATCAGGATGAGCGCCACGCGGGTGGAGCGGGCCTCGCGCGTCTCCCTCGTGAAGACGCGGAACGTCACATAGATGTACAGGGAGTTGAAGGCGAACAGGCCGATGCCGCCGATCCAGGGCTGTGGGGTCTTGCCCTGGAAGAGGTTGGAGAAGGCGCCCATGCCCATGAGCAGCCACGGCAGCAGCGCGAAGCCGGTGGGCGGCGGGCCGGGATTCTCGGGCATCTTCCCGCCGTTCTTGCGGGCGGCCCGCTGCTCGGCCTTGAAGCGTTCCATGTCGGCCTTCCAGCGCGTTCGTTCCGCCCGCCACTGGCTCACCTGGCAGGTGACCCCTCGGATCCAGGACATCTCCCACTCCCCCTGGCTCAGACGGTCCGTGCGGACCGACGGTACGAGAACACAGCGTACGAACCGAACGCCAGCAGCCAGGCCGTCAGCACCGCCATCGCGCCGAGACCCGGAGCGTGGCCGTCCGCGACCGACACGCCGAGCTGCGCGAAGCGGTTCGTGGGGGTGTACGCCGACAGGGAGCGCAGCCAGCCGGGGAACAGGGCGAGCGGGAACCACAGGCCGCCGATCACCGAGAGCCCCAGGTTGCACACCATGTTGGCGACACCCGTCGTCTGCGCGGTCAGCCGGTAGCCGTTGCCGAGGCCCAGCAGTGTGAACGGTATCGAGCCGAGCCACAGCAGCACCGCGATCGCCGCCCACTGCCAGACGTCCATCCGTACGCCGTTGACCAGTCCGCCCGCCGCCAGTACCGCGGTGATCGCGGGCAGCACGGTCACCGAGCCGGTCAGCGCCCGCCCCAGCACCACTTCGCGCGGTGTCATCGGTGTCACCCGAAGCTGCCGCAGCCAGCCGATCACCTTGTCCTCGGCGACTCCGCCGCCGGTGTTCAGGGCCGAGCCCACCGCGCCGTACGCGGCCATGCCGACCATCGAGGCGGTCTTCCACTCGCCGTCATCGCCGCCGCCGAGGTTGGTGAAGAGGAGGTACATCATCACCGGCATCGCGATGCCGCCGATCACGAAGCCGGTGTCGCGCAGCGTCCGGCGCACTTCGAGCCGCAGGTAGTCCAGCATCACACCGTCTCCAGAACATCCGAGGGCGCACTCGAGGTGAGCGCCATGAAGGCTTCGTCGAGCGACGCGGGGACGACCTCCAGGCCGCGTATCGCCCCCTGTTCGGCCAGCGCGATCACTGTCGCGTCCGAGTCGTCCGTCCGCAGCCGGGCGCGGTCCCCGCGCACCTCCACGGAGACCACGCCGGGCAGGAGGGTCAGCCCCTCCGTGCCACGGCCTGCCAGGTCGAAGGAGACCAGATTGCCGCCCACCGACCGCTTCAGCTGCTCCCCGGTGCCGTCGGCGACGATGCGGCCGTGGTCGATGACGACGATCCGGTCGGCGTGCGCATCGGCCTCCTCCAGATAGTGCGTGGAGAAGAGGACCGTGTGGCCGCGCCGGGCATACGCCCGCATCGACTCCCAGAAGGCGTGCCGCGCCTCCACGTCCAGTGCGGCCGTCGGCTCGTCGAGCACGATCAGCGCGGGGTTCCCGGCCAGCGCCATCGCGAACCGCACCCGCTGCCCCTGACCGCCCGAAAGCCGGTCGACGCGCCGCCCGGCCAGCTCGGCGATGCCCGCGAGCTCCAGCGCGTCGGGCACCGGCAGCGGCGCCGGGTAGCGCCCGGCGACGAAGGAGATCAGCTCCTGGACGGTGACGCGCGGTACCGGCCGCGTCTCCTGCAGCATCGCGCCGACCTTGCCGGCGCGCACCGCCGTCTCCGGGGGGCCGCCGAAGAGCGCGACCGAGCCCTCGTCCGGCTCGTTCAGGCCCAGCAGCAACGAGATCGTCGTCGACTTCCCCGCTCCGTTGCGCCCCAGCAGCGCGACCGTCTCGCCGCGTGCTATCTCCAGATTCACCCCGGCCACGGCGCGTACGTCCCCGAAGCTCTTGACCGCCCCCGTGAAGGACACGGCGGACGGTGTCCCAGTCGTCTGTGTCATGGGTACGACGCTATGAGCAGGGCGCCCGGTCCGGCAGATGCACATGTCAGCGATCGGCCGGGACAAATGTCACGGCCCACGGATCTGACATGGTGTCAGTAGTCTTCACAAGTGCCGGGTGCTGGGCTATACAAGGGGTCGCCGGACTGGAACGCGTTCTAGAACGGGCGGGTTCCGCGGCCCAGTGTCGACCTCGGTGCGGCCGACGGTGCGGACGGCCGCACCGAGGTCTCAGGCCCTAGTGATCAGGAGCCCCATGCCCATTGACGCCGCCAAGGCCGTCGCCGCAGAGCCCCGGACCGGAGAGATCACCTGGAATCACAAGGACGTCCAGCTCTACCACCTGGGCCTGGGCGCGGGCGTTCCCGCGACCGACCCCGACGAGCTGCGCTACACCCTCGAATCCAGGCTGCACGTCCTGCCCAGCTTCGCCACCGTCGCGGGCTCCGGCTCACCCGGCGTGATCAGCGGCCTCTCCATGCCCGGCGTCGAGGTCGACCTCGCCCGCGTGCTGCACGGCGGCCAGACCGTCCGGCTGCACCGCCCCATCCCGGTCGAGGGCAAGGCGCTCGCCACCGGGCGCATCGCGGCCGTCTACGACAAGGGCAAGGCCGCGATCCTCGTCATGCGCACCGAAGTCGCCGACGCCGAGGGCCCGCTCTGGACCAACGACGCCCAGATCTTCGTACGGGGAGAAGGGGGTTGGGGAGGAGACCGGGGGCCGTCCACGCGCCTCGAACCGCCGACGGGCGAGCCCGACAGGACCGTCGAACGCCCGATCCGCGAGGACCAGGCCCTGCTGTACCGGCTCTCCGGCGACTGGAACCCGCTGCACGCCGACCCCGAGTTCGCCAAGCTCGCCGGGTTCGACCGGCCGATCCTGCACGGGCTGTGCACCTACGGCCTGACGCTCAAGGCGGTCGTCGACACCCTGCTCGACGGCGACGTGACCCGCGTCCGCTCGTACACCACACGCTTCGCCGGAGTCGTCTTCCCCGGCGAGACCCTGCGCATCCGGATGTGGCGGCGGGAGGACGGGGTCCAGGTGGCGGTGAGCGCGGTGGAGCGGGACGACGCGCCGGTGCTGGCCGACACGATCGTCGAACACACCTGAGCCCAGTACCAGCACTTCAGTACGTCCGAGGGGATCTTCCGAGGGGAGCCGCACCATGCGCGCAGCCGTACAGCACGAGATAGGCCAGGACAAACTCGAAGTACTCGACGACGTCGAGGCGGTGGGCTTCGGGCCCGGCAAGGTGAGGATCCGGGTGCGGGCCACCGGGCTGTGCCACTCGGACCTGTCCGCGATGAACGGCGTACTGCCGCAGCCCGCGCCGTTCGTGCCCGGCCACGAGGGCGCCGGCGAGATCACCGAAGTCGGCGACGGAGTCGGCCACTTGAAGCCCGGCGACCGGGTCGTCGTCTGCTGGCTGCCGGCCTGCGGCGTCTGTCCCGCCTGCAAGCGCGGGCAGACCGAACTGTGCCTGGCCGGGTTCATGAACGCGGGCACGCCCAACTTCAAGCGCCCCGGCGGCGATGTCTTCGGCTTCGCCGGCACCGGCACCTTCACCGAGGAGGTCGTCGTCGACGCGGGCTGCGCGGTCCCCATCCCCGACGACGTGCCCTTCGACATCGCGGCCCTCATCGGCTGCGGCGTCACCACCGGACTCGGCGCCGCCCTCAACACCGCCGACGTGGAGGCCGGTTCGTCGGTCGCCGTCATCGGCTGCGGCGGGGTCGGCATCTCCGCGATCCAGGGCGCGCGGCTCAAGGGCGCCGCCGAGATCGTCGCCGTCGACCCGGTCGCCTCGCGCCGCGAGGCCGCGCTCAGGTTCGGTGCGACCAAGGCGGTCTCACCGGACGAACTCGCCGACGCCAAGCAGTCGGTGACCGGCGGCGAGGGCTTCGACTACGTCTTCGAGGTCGTCGGCAAGTCCGCCACCGCCCGCACCGCCTACGACAACACCCGTCGCGGCGGCACGTTCGTCGTCGTCGGCGCGGGCGCCATGGACGACTTCCTCCAGCTCAACATGTTCGAGCTGTTCTTCGACGAGAAGCGGATCCTGCCTTCGATGTACGGCGGCGGGGACGTCCTGCGGTCGTACGAGCGCACGGTCGCCCTGTGGCGCGCGGGCCGTATCGACCTGGAGGGCCTGATCACCCACCGGGTGCCGCTCGCCGAGATCAACGAGGCCCTCGACCAGATGCGTACGGGCACCGCCCTGCGTACCTGCATCGAGATCTGATCCCACAACCGCTAAGGACCTTGATGTCACTGCCACTTGAAGGTCTCACCGCGATCGTGACCGGCGCGGGGCGCGGCCTCGGACGGGCCGAGGCGCTGGAACTCGGCCGTCTGGGCGCGGCCGTTGTCGTCAACGACTACGGGCAGCCCGGGCGGGACGGTTCCGGCGAGGCCTCGGCCACGCCCGCCGAGGAGGTCGCCGCGGAGATCCGCGCGGCGGGCGGCCGGGCCGTCGCCCACACCGGGGACGTCGCCGACCACGAACAGGCCCGCGAACTCGTCGAGTTGGCGGTCACCGAATTCGGGAAGCTCGATATCCTGGTCAACAACGCGGGCATCCTGCGCGACCGGATGATCTTCTCGATGACCGAGGGCGAGTGGGACTCGGTCGTCCGGGTGCACCTCAAAGGCCACTTCAACACGACCCACTTCGCGTCCGTGCACTGGCGGGCACGCTCCAAGGCGGCCGACGGGCCCGTGTACGGGCGGATCGTGAACACCTCGTCGGAGGCGTACCTCGCCGGTTCGGCGGGGCAGCCCAACTATGCCGCGGCGAAGGGCGGAATCGTCGGGCTGACGACCTCGACCGCGCTGGCGCTCGCGAAGTACGGGGTGACGGCGAACGTCATCTGCCCGCGGGCGCGGACCCGTATGACGGAGGACGTGTTCGCCGGATTCGGGCAGCCGGAGGAGGGACTCGATCCGCTCGCGCCCGAGCATGTCGCCCCGCTCGTCGGCTACTTGGCCTCGCCCGCCGCCGCGCACGTCAACGGCCAGCTGCTCGTCGTGCACGGCGGCATGGTCGCGATCGTCGAACGCCCGCGGGTGGCCACCAAGTTCGACACCAAGCAGGACGTCTTCACGTACGACGAGCTGGACGCCCTGCTGACTCCGCACTACGCGGACCGCCCGAAGGGCGAGACGTTCGCGGCGGTGGAGGTGCTGGGGCTCAAGCACGAATAGCTTTTCGGAGCTTTCGGGTGTCGGCTACCGGCGTCTCGGACGCCGGGCGCCGGGCGCCGGACGCCGGGCGCCGGCAACCGGACGCCGACCACCGGACATGGGCTACCGGTGGCTACCGTTCCTTCGGGCGGCAGTGCACGGGCTCGCTCCCGCTCACTGCCCAGGAACGGTCGGTTCTCCCCTGGACAAGAGGGAGTCGACTCGACGGCGGGGGACTTGGACGTCGCCCACGCGTGGGGCCCGGGGGAGCCCCGCACGGAACGGCCCCGCTCGCCATGGCGCGAGCGGGGCCGTGTGCCGGGTTCGGCGTGCCGTCAGGCCGCGTTGTCCTGGTCGGACGGCTTGCGGTGGCGGCCGTGCGGGGTCGCCGCGTCGTCGTGGCCGGAGTTCGGGCCGCGGTGCCTGCCATGGCCTTCGGCCTCGGCCGTGGCCTCGTGGGAGTCGGCGCCCGGCGCATTCATCGTGCTGGTGTCGCTCATTGAAGTGTTCACCCCGTATGCAAGATCCTTCTTTTACAGCCGGGGGAGTCTAACTGGCGGTCATGGCGGGACTGTCGGTGGGTGAGCTTTCGTCGCCCTCCCTGCCCCGAACCTCACCCAAGCTCTCGGCTCCGCTCGAGCCGGGGAGACCCCCGTCGCTCCACGAGGCCGCTGCTCCCAGGCCCCCGCTGTCGGCCTTGAGGGCCTCGTCCTGGAACGCCGGACGGGCCAAGGGGCGCCGGACGGGGTGGAGTGTGTCGCCCGGGATGGGTGTCGGGATGGGTGTGGTGTGGTGCGCGGCCTGGTCTTCAAGCGCCGGACGGGCCTGGGGTACCCGGATGAACCTGCCCGGTTGTGGCTCTCGGCCCTTCAACCGCACCACCCGACCGGTCAGCGGGGCGTATTGGAGAGGGACCGGGCGGGCCGGTGGTCGTGACTCGGGGCCCTGGCCGGCGTCCCGGTCAAGGCCCCTTTCTTCCACCCCCGTGGGCGCTTCCACCCGTGCCACCCCGCACGGCACCGCCCCGGTCGCGTACGGGAGTTGGAGCACCCCCTCTCTGGTCCACAGGCCGGTGCCCGCCAACCAGCCCTCGGGGGCCGGGAGATGGTGGACGTGGCGTTCGGCGGGGCGCCAGATGCCCAGCCAGGTGCCCGCCGGGCCGTCGATGCGCAGGGCCACCGCGCAGGTCTCGGGGGTGAGCATCTGGCCCGGCTGGATCGCGAAGGGTGTCACCGCGCAGTCGGTCAGGCGCAGGCACTCCGGGAAGCGGATGGGCAGGGTGCTGCCGACGACGCCCCAGCCGAGGCGCTCGTGGCCCGGGGACGGGGCGTCGGAGCGGATGAGGAGGAGGCCGCTGTCGGCGTCCGCGAGGAGCAGACGGTCGTTGCTCTGCTCGGCGATCTGGAGGAACGGCGACATCTCGCCGCCGCGCTCCAGGTCGACGACCACCGTCTTGGTGCGGCCGTTCTGGTAGCGGTCCAGGGCGAGCAGGCGGCCGGTGCCGTCCAGCCACACCCCGCCCGAGCAGTGGCCCGGCACCTGGGCCAGGTGTTCGGGGCCGAACGCGCCGCCCGCCACCAGCCACACCGCCGTGGAGCCACGGCCCACGGCGAGGGCGTACGCGCGCTGCCCACCCGGTGCGGGCGGCAGCAGCCGCAGCCGGGTGCCCTCGTGGGGGCACTCCACCGCGCCGAGCGGCAGTTCGCCGGTGCCGGGCCCGGTCGGGTACAGCAGCGAGAAGACGTGCCGTCCGTCCGTCACCCGGTGGATCAGCACCCTTCCGTCGGTCAGCGGCTGCACCTCGGTGCCGGGTTCCTCCGGCTGGTGGGCGGGCAGCGGCACGGCGTACGGCTCGGGGCCGTCCAGCGTCCAGCGCTCCGGGTACCAGGAGTCGCCGGCCAGGGTGAGGCGCGCCGCGTATGTGCCGTCAGCGGTGATCACACAGGCGGGACGGGCGGTCCAGTCGTTCAGGTCGTCGTTCGCCTCATGGCGCGCGTCGTGGCTCTCGTCCTCGTTCTCTGCCATGGGCTCCGTCGCACAGGCCGTCATCGTTCGCTCACCTCCAGCGACGAAGCTAGTTTTCGCACGCACAGACGTGGCACCGACGGGCGGCGGCTTCACACATAAGGGTGGCCATGTCGGGATTCGCCTGAGGGAACGGGGGCGGATGTGCTGGACGGTGGTGGGGAGGCACGGGTGGGGGACCGGGCGGCGGAACCCGCGCGCCGCCGGGGCGCTGGTCGAGTGGCCCGCGACAGGTCGGACAGGGACGTAAGGCAGGTAGCCTTTCCCCGTGCCCCGTCTGTCTGAAGTCATCGCCGCGCTCGACTCCCTCTGGCCCCCGGAGAGGGCCGAGGACTGGGACGCGGTCGGCACCGTCTGCGGCGACCCCGACCAGGAGGTCACGCGCGTGCTGTTCGCCGTCGACCCGGTCCAGGACATCGTCGACGAAGCGGTCAAGCTGGGTGCGGATCTGCTGGTCACCCACCATCCGCTCTATCTGCGCGGTACGACGACGGTGGCGGCCACCAGCTTCAAGGGCCGCGTCGTGCACACCCTGATCAAGAACGACATCGCTCTGCACGTCGCGCACACCAACGCCGACCGCGCCGATCCGGGAGTCTCCGACGCCCTCGCGGGCGCACTGGACCTTCGTGTCGTACGCCCCCTCGTGCCGGACCCCACCGACCCGGACGGCCGCCGGGGTCTTGGCCGGGTCTGTGAGCTGGACCACCCGCTGACCGTCCGTGAACTCGCCGCGCGTGCCGCGGAGCGGCTGCCCGCCACCGCGCAGGGCATCCGGGTCGCGGGCGACCCCGAGGCGCTGGTACGGACCGTCGTGGTCAGCGGCGGCTCCGGCGACAGCCTCTTCGACGACGTGCGCGCCGCGGGCGCGGACGCCTTCCTCACCGCGGACCTGCGCCACCACCCGGCGTCCGAGGCCCGCGCCCACAGTCCTCTCGCGCTGCTCGACGCGGCGCACTGGGCCACCGAGTGGCCCTGGTGCGAGCTGGCCGCCGCCCAGCTCGACGAGATCTCCGACCGTCATGGATGGGGCCTGCGGGTCCACGTCTCGAAGACGGTCACCGACCCCTGGACCGCCCACGCGGCCTCTCACACCGACACATCAGGAGCCCCCAACTGAACGCCGCGCCCGCCGACCAGATCCGACTCCTCGACGTCCAGGCCCTCGACGTACGCCTCCAGCAGCTGGCGCACAAGCGGAGGTCGCTGCCCGAGCACGCCGAGATCGAGTCGCTGAACAAGGACCTCACACAGCTGCGCGACCTGCTCGTCGCCGCGCAGACCGAGGAGAGCGACTGCGCCCGCGAGCAGACCAAGGCGGAGCAGGACGTCGACCAGGTGCGCCAGCGTGCCGTCCGCGACCAGAAGCGCCTCGACTCCGGTGCCGTGTCGTCCCCCAAGGACCTGGAGAACCTCCAGCGCGAGATCACCTCCCTCGCCAAGCGTCAGGGTGACCTGGAGGACGTCGTCCTGGAGGTCATGGAGCGCCGCGAGTCCGCCCAGGAGCGCGTCGCCGAGCTGACCGAGCGTGTCTCCTCCGTCCAGTCGAAGATCGACGACGCGACCTCGCGCCGGGACGCCGCCTTCGAGTCCCTCGACGGTGAGACCGCGACGGTGACCAAGGAGCGCGAGGTCATCGCCGGCACGATCCCCGCCGACCTGCTCAAGCTCTACGACAAGCTGCGCGAGCAGCAGGGTGGCGTCGGCGCGGCCCGGCTCTACCAGCGCCGCTGCGAGGGCTGCCGCCTGGAGCTCAACATCACCGAGGTCAACGAGGTGAAGGCGGCCTCCCCGGACACCGTGCTGCGCTGCGAGAACTGCCGTCGCATCCTGGTGCGTACGTCCGAGTCCGGTCTGTAAGTAAGTCGGTAGACCTGCGGGTCTGCGAGAAGTCTGTAAGGGGCTTGACGCGTGCGGGAGTTCATCGTCGAGGCCGACGGCGGTTCCCGGGGCAACCCGGGGCCCGCGGGCTACGGCTCCGTGGTCATCGACGCGGCCACCGGGGAGACGCTGGTGGAGCGCGCCGAGTACATCGGCATCGCCACCAACAACGTCGCGGAGTACCGGGGGCTGGTGACGGGCCTGCGCGCGGCCCGCGAACTGGACCCGACCGCCGCGGTACGGGTCCGTATGGACTCCAAGCTCGTCGTCGAGCAGATGTCCGGCCGCTGGAAGATCAAGCACCCGGACATGAAGCCGCTGGCCGCCGAGGCCGCGCGGATCTTCCCGCCCGAGCAGGTCACCTACGAGTGGATCCCGCGCGAGCGGAACAAGCACGCCGACCGGCTCGCCAACGAGGCGATGGACGCGGGACGGCGGGGCGAGCAGTGGTCGCCGTCGGCGTCCACGGCGGAACTGGACGCGCGTGCGGCCCGCTCTGCGGCGCCCGAGCCGTCGGGTCCGCCCGGGGACGCGGCGGCGGGTGCGGCGAAGGCACGGGCGGCACTGGCAGCGGCGACGGGTTCGGGTGCGCCCCGTGAGGGGCGCGGGGAACCGCGCGACCAGACCGCGACGGCCCGCGGTCTGACGACTCCCGGGTCCACCCCGTCACCCGGCGGCGGAGCCGCACAGGCCGAAAGCGACATGAGGGCCGCGCAGAACGTGGCCGCCACCGCACCGACCGTCGGCTGGGGCGCAGCCCCCGACATGGGCGCCCCCGCCACCTTCGTACTCCTGCGCCACGGCGAGACCCTCCTGACCCCGCAGAAGCGGTTCTCGGGCAGCGGCGGCAGCGACCCGTCGCTGTCGGACGTGGGCCGGGAACAGGCCGAGCGGGTCGCCGCGGCGCTGGCCGCACGCGGCACGATCCAGGCGATCGTGGCGTCGCCGCTCACCCGGACCCGCGAGACCGCGGGCGCCGTCGCCGCCCGCCTCGGCCTCGACGTGGTCATCGAGGACGGGCTGCGCGAGACGGACTTCGGTGCCTGGGAGGGGCTGACGTTCGGCGAGGTGCGGGAGCGCTACCCCGACGACCTGAACGCCTGGCTCGCCTCGCCGAAGGCCGAACCGACCGGCGGCGGCGAGAGCTTCGCGGCGACCGCCCGTCGCATGGCCACCACCCGCGACAAGCTGATCGCCTCGTACGCCGGCCGCACCGTCCTGCTCGTCTCGCACGTCACCCCGATCAAGACCCTCGTACGCCTCGCCCTCGGCGCCCCGCCGGAGTCCCTGTTCCGTATGGAACTGTCCGCGGCCTCGCTCTCCGCGGTGGCGTACTACGCGGACGGCAACGCGAGCGTCCGGCTGTTCAACGACACGTCTCACCTGCGCTGATCACGTGCGCTGATCAGGCGAGCTGATCACGTGCGCTGGTCTTGAGTGCTGATCACGTGCGCTGGTCATGAGTGCTGATCACGTGCGCTGCGCGGCGCGCTTCCGCAGGATCTCCGCCGTCTCCCGGTCCGCCGGGAGGAACGCCTCCAGGTGGAGCTCGGCGAGCGTGACGTCCACTGCCGTCGCGAACGACGTCAGCGTGGTGAGCAGTCTCAACTCGCCCTCCGCGCAGCGCAGTCGCAGCGGTACGGCGAAGCCGAGGTAGTCCGCGCCGGGCGCGCTCGCCGGTACGTACTCCGCCAGCTCCTCGGTCAGCGCGTCGAGCCGGGGATCGGGGCTGCGGACGGCCCGGGCCCGCAGGTTCTCCACGATGTGCTGCCCCCACGCGTCCAGGTTCACCACCCGTGACGCCATCCCGCGCGGATGCAGCGCGAGGCGCAGTACGTTGACGGGCGGTGCGAGCAGTTCCGGGGCGACCCCCTCGGTGAGGACGTCGAACGCCTCGTTGGCCGCGACGAGTTCACCCCGTGGCCCCGCCACCACGGCCGGATAGGGCAGATGCCCTTCGAGAATGCTGTCCAGCGCCTCCCGTACGGGCTTCAGCGCGACCGCGTCGAGCGGTGACTCGGCGAACGCGGGCGCGTAACCGGCCGCCAGAAGCAGAGAGTTGCGCTCCCGCAGCGTCAGCTCCAACGACTCGGCAAGCCTGATCACGATCTCTCTGCCGGGCACCGAACGCCCACGCTCGATGAAGCTGACGTACCGCTGCGTCGTCCCCGCCCGCGAGGCGAGCTCCAGCTGACTGACCCGGCGCGCGGTGCGCCAGCGCAACAGCTCCCGGGCGAAGGGAGGGGGCTCGGTGGAGATGCTGGTGGTCATGGGATCAGTTGTACGTCACGGGTACGACATCGCGGTCTTTGCGACGTGGCCCGCGCCGGGACGACGGCCATCTCCGCGACGACAGTCGTCTCCAGGACATGGCACTCTCCGCGACGACAGTCGTCTCTACGACATCGCCGTCCTGGATCGCCGTCCCGGAGGAAGCGGCTTGCTTGCCCTGCGCCGGAGTCACCGCCTGGCACTCCCTGATGGGCGGCGAGCCCCTGGCCCCCGGCCAGACCGCGCTCACCCTGGGCACCGGCGCGCTGTCCCTCTTCGTGGTGCAGTTCGCCAAGATGCTGGGCGCCGAGGTCATCGCGACGACGTCGAGCGCCGCGAAGGCCGACCGTCTCAAGGCGCTCGGCGCGGACCACGTCGTCAACTACGCGGAGAACCCCGAATGGGGGTTGACGGTGAGGGAGTTGACGGGCGGTCGCGGTGCGGACCTCGTCGTCGAGACCAATGGCCCCGACACCATCGAGCAGTCGATGTGCGCCGCCGCGCTCTACGGCCAGATCGTGCTCCTGATCACCGGCAACCCGCGCAGGCCGGGCATCGAGATCTCCAACGCGGCGTACGCGGCGAGTCTGGCGACGATCCGCCGGGTGTTCGTCGGCAGCCGGGCGCACTTCGAGTCCATGAACCGGGCGCTGACGCTGCACGGGACGCGCCCGGTCATCGACCGCGTCTTCGGCTTCGACGAGGTCCACGAGGCCTTCCGCCACTACGAGAGCGGGGCGGCCTTCGGCAAGGTCGTCATCCGGGTGGCGGCCTGAGCGGCCGTCGTCCGAGCGGCGGCCTTGGGCAAGGTTGTCGTCCGAGTGGCCACTGCGCGGTCATGATCCGAGTGGCGAATGCTCGATCGTCATCCGAGTGGTGACGGCGCGGCCGTCATCCCAGTGGTGACCTGAGCGCCGCGGCCTCCCGCGCCAGGGCCTCGATCCGGCCCCAGTCCCGCCCGGCGACCGCGTCCTGCGGGAGCATCCAACTCCCGCCCACGCAGCCGACGTTGGGCAGCGCGAGGTACTCCGGCGCGGAGGCCGGACCGATGCCGCCCGTCGGGCAGAACCGCGCCTGCGGCAGCGGGCCCGCCAGCGACTTGAGATACGCCGTACCGCCCGCCGCCTGCGCCGGGAAGAACTTCATCTCGCGCACGCCCCGCTCCAGCAGCGCCACGACCTCCGACGTGGTGGACACCCCCGGCAGGAACGACACCCCGGACGCCTGCATGGCATCGAGCAGTCCGTCCGTCCAGCCCGGGCTGACCAGGAAGCGTGCGCCCGCCGCCACCGAGTCGGCCACCTGCTGCGGTGACAGGACCGTGCCCGCGCCGACCACCGCGTCCGGCACCTGGGCCGCGATCGCCCGGATCGCGTCCAGCGCGACCGGCGTCCGCAGCGTCACCTCGATCGCGGGCAGCCCACCCGCGACCAGCGCCCGCGCCAGGGGTACGGCGTCGGCGGCGTCCGTGACCACGACCACGGGGACCACGGGGGCGAGATCCAGTACGGAGGCAGGCGAAGGCGAGGGCAGTGGCGAAGTCATACGCCTCATCCTGCCCGGGGTGTGCAGCACGCGCAAAGGTCATTGCGCATGCTGCAATGCGCATCGATCGAGCGGCACTCGCAATCGATCGAGCGGCACTCGCAACCAATCGAGCGGCACTCGCAACCGATCGAGCGGCACTCGCAACCGATCGAGCCGCGCTCTCAGTGGATCTCCGTCACCACCACGTCCAGCGCCCACGGCCTGCCCGCCCTGCTGGGAGCCTCCGCCTCCACCACGTACCCGAGGTCCCGCAGCGCTTCCACCAGCTCGGCCGGGCCCTTCGGCGCGGCGCCCGCGCTGAGCAGGCTTCGTACGATCTTGCCCTTGGTCGCCTTGTTGAAGTGGCTGACGACGGAACGCTTCTCGACCCCGTTCACCATCTGGGAGTGCAGCACCCGCACGGTCGCCGTCCGCCCCGCGACCTCGCCCGTCGGCTTCCACGCCGACGCGTACGCCGAGGACCTCAGGTCCAGCACGAGCCCGCCGCCGGCGGCCTCCGGCAGCGCGGTGGCCATCGGCGCACGCCAGTGCGCGCCCAGCGCCCCGAGCCCGGGCAGCTTCACCCCCATCGAGCAGCGGTACGAGGGGATCCGGTCGGTCACCCGGACCGCGCCCCACAGCCCCGAGAACACGAGGAGCGAGCGCGCCGCCCGCCGCTTCGCCGCCGTGTCCAGGGAGGCCAGGTCCAGGGAGTCGTACAGGACGCCCGTGTAGATCTCCCCGGCCGAGCGGGCGCCCGCCGTCCGCAGGTCCACGTTCTTGGCGACCTCGCCGCGCAGGCCCTCGCTCAGTCCGAGCACCTCACGGGCCTTGTCCTCGTCGGCCGCGCACAGCTCGACCAGCTCGTCGAGGACCGCCTGGCGCGCCTCGGTAAGGCCCGGCAGGGACAGCGACTCCAGCTTCAGCGCGGTTCCCCGGCCGGAGGGCGCCTTGCCTTCGGAGGGCGGCAGCAGCACGAGCACGGTGTGGTTCTCCTAACGGCGGTGTGGCCCGGCGCCAGCCTAACAACGGCCAAAACAATGAGAGGGATCGCTCCTGACTGCCGTGTCCGGGGCGGGAGTCGAGCGTTCAGCCCGGGGTGGGGCCGTCGCTGGTCGATCGGGGCCGGGCCGGCTCGAAGCATCACTTGATCACGGACGGGCACGGCACCCCGCCGGCGGTCCTGCGGATGGGCGGCACTTGAGGGAGGGGGCAGGGGCGCGCGGGGTGCTGTGCGCTGAGCCTGTCCCTCGGAGTACTGGTATCGGTGAGATCTGGAACGCGACGATCCGGGTGGTGAGCATGGAGGCATGGCACATGTACTCGTCACGGGCGGAACCGGTTTTCTGGGTTCCCACACGATCGCGCAGCTCCTGACCGCCGGGCACACCGTCACGACCACGGTGCGGTCCGTGACACGGCGGCCCGACGTCGAGCGGATGCTCGCCGTGGCCGGGGCCCCGCACGCGGACGGTGTCTCCTATGTGGAGGCGGATCTGACGTCCGACCTCGGCTGGGACCGGGCCGTAGCGGGGGCCGACTACGTCCTGCACGTGGCCTCGCCGTTTCCCGGAGCGCAGCCGAAGAACGACGACGATGTGATCGTCCCGGCCCGGGACGGGGCCCTGCGGGTCTTGTGCGCCAGCCGGGACGCGGGCGTGCGGCGCACCGTGCTGACCTCCTCCTTCGCGGCGGTGGGGTACGGCCATGGCCGCACCGGGCGGACCTTCACCGAGGACGACTGGACGCAGACCGAAGGGCCGGGGGTGTCCGCGTATGTCAAGTCCAAGGCGGTTGCCGAACGGGCTGCCTGGGACTTCATCGAGGCCGAGGGCGGCGGCCTGGAGCTGACCGTGGTCAACCCCGTGGGAATCTTCGGCCCGGTCCTCGGGCCGGACTACGCCGCATCGATCCGCTTCGTCCACGCGATGCTGACCGGCGGGATGCGGGCCGCGCCGCCGATCTGGACCAACACGGTCGACGTACGCGACGCGGCCGACCTGCATCTACGTGCCATGGCCGCGCCCCACGCGGCGGGACAGCGGTACCTGGCGCTCGCGGGCGAGCCGATCTCCTTCCAGCACATCGCCCTCGCGTTGCGTGCCCGGCTCGGCGAGGCCGCCGTCAAGGCCCCCACGAAGTCGGCTCCGGCCTGGCTGGTGCGCCTGCTGGCCATGGTCAACCCCGCGCTGCGCGAGACGGTGCCGCAGCTGGGCGTGGTACGTCACGCCTCCCACGCGAAGGCCCGCAAGGAGCTGGACTGGTCCCCGCGCTCCAACGAGGACGCCGTCGTGGCCACCGCCGAGAGCCTGGTCCGCCTCGGGCTGCTGGGCGGCTAGCGTCGAGAGCATGGCGCATGAGATGGCCGACACCCTGGGCGAGTTCCTGCGGGCCCGGCGCGGGCAGATCAGCCCGGAACAGGTGGGGCTGCCCGCGGGCGAGCGGCGCCGGGTACCCGGACTGCGGCGGGAGGAGGTCGCCCAGCTGGCCGGCATCAGTCCCGAGTACTACCTGCGCCTGGAACAGGGCCGTAACCTCAACCCCTCCGAGCAGATCCTGGCCGCCCTGGCCGGCGCGCTGCAGCTCGACGAGGACGCGGTCGCCTACCTGCATCGCCTCGCCCACCCCGCCCCGCCCGCCCGCAGGCCGCGCACCCGCACCCGTAACCAGGGCGATCTCCAGCCGCTCCTGGACAGCTGGGCGCAGACCCCCGCCTACGCCCAGGGGCCTGGCGGACGCGTCGTCGCGGCCAATCGGCTCGCGGTGCTGCTGTGCCCCTTCTTCGCCGTGGGCCACAACCCCCTACGGGCCGCCTTCCTCGAACCCGAGATGCGCAGCCTCTACCCGCAGTGGGACGACATGACTGCCAAGGCCGTCTCCGGCCTGCGCGCCATGCTCAATATCGACGACGCCGACCCGGAGCTGCTGGAGACCATCGGCGAACTAACCGTCGCCAGCGAGCGTTTCAGCACTCTGTGGACCCGCCACGAGGTCCGCCGCCGCGACACCGGCTACACCCGGTTCAACCACCCGCTCGTCGGTGAGCTCGACCTGCACTACGAGAAGATGGTGCGCCCGCAGGTTCGCCAGCTGATCGTCGTCTACTACGCCGATCAAGGCTCCACCAGCGCCGAGCGCCTGACACTCCTGAGCAGCCTCTGACACCGTGCGAGGACGGCGAACTTCAGTGCCGAGCGCACTCGGGCAGCCGGGTGCACTCGGGGTGCCGGGTGAAGGAGCGCGTCCTACGCTCGCCGTATGCCTCGCCGCCACATCCGTGTCACCGGTGCACCGGAGGCTCCCCTGCGAGCAGCCCTCCGCGCGCTGCGGACCGAGCTGGGGGTGTCGGAGAGCTTCCCGCCCGACGTCCTCGCCGAGGCCGCCCGGCCACCCCGTCTGCCCTCCTACGACGCGACGGACATCCCCCTCTTCACCATCGACCCCCGGACGTCCACCGACCTCGACCAGGCGATGCACCTCGCGCGCCGCGAGAAGGGCGGCTATCGCGTCCAGTACGCCATCGCCGACGTCGCCGCCTTCGTCGCACCGGGCGGCGCCCTGGACGCCGAGGCCCACCGCCGCGTCATGACCCTCTACTTCCCGGACGAGAAGGTCCCGCTGCACCCGACCCAGCTGTCCGAAGGGGTCGCCAGTCTGCTCCCGGACCAGACCTGCCCGGCCGTGCTGTGGACGCTCGACCTCGACTCGGACGGCCGTACCGAGGCGACCGACGTACGCCGTGCCCTCGTACGCAGCCGCGCCAAGCTCGACTACACGCACGTGCAGAAGCAGATCGGAGAGGGGACGGCCGAGGAGCCGCTGGCCCTCCTCAAGGACATCGGGGAGGCCCGTGAGCGACTGGAGGTCGAGCGCGGCGGCATCTCGCTGAACGTCCCCGAGCAGGAAATCCGCGACGAGGACGGGACGTACGAACTCGTCTACCGCGCCCCGCTTGCCGCCGAGGGCTGGAACGCGCAGCTCTCCCTGCTCACCGGGATGGCGGCGGCCGAGCTGATGCTCTCGCACGGCACGGGGGTCCTGCGTACGCTGCCCGCCGCCCCGGACGGTGCGGTGGGCCGGCTCCGCCGCACGGCACAGGCCCTCCGCATCGACTGGCCGCACCATGTCTCGTACGCGGAGCTCATCCGCTCCCTCGACCCGCACTGGCCGCACCACGCGGCCTTCCTCCAGGAGTGCACGACGCTGCTGCGCGGCGCGGGCTACACGGTGTTCCGGGACGGCGTCCTTCCGGAGGTCACCCTGCACGCCGCCGTGGCCGCGCCCTACGCCCACTGCACGGCCCCCCTGCGCCGCCTCGTCGACCGCTACGCCTCGGAGCTCTGCCTCGCGGCGGCCGCGGATCAGCCGCCCCCCGAGTGGGTTCTCGCGGCCCTCGACGACCTCCCCGGGCAGATGGCCGACGGCGCCCGGCGCGCGGGCACCGTCGAGCGCGAGTGCGTGGACATCGTGGAGGCCGCGCTGCTCAAGGACCGGGTGGGCGACATCTTCGAGGGCTGCGTGGTCGACGTGGAGGAGCACGAACCCACCGTCGGCACCGTGCAGTTGGAGTCCCCGGCGGTCTTCGCGCGCGTCGCGGGCGGCACGACGGGACTGCCGCTGGGCGAGCGGCTCCGCGTCCGGCTCATGCAGGCCGACCCGGGAACGGCGAAGGTGCTGTTCGCGCCCGCGTGAGTGCCCGGCGGGCCAACCCTGACGGCGCTTTTGATCGTGCGCCACGATCGAGGGAACAGTCCCCGATCTCATGGACGGGTGATCCCCCGATGTCCCAGTCTGGCGATCGACCGAAGGAGGGGCGTGACATGACTGCCATGGCACACGAGCCGCTCACGCAGGCGGAGGTCCTGCTGGAGGGCTTTCTCGCCTTGGACACCCCGGAGGGTTTCCGGGCGGAACTGATCGAGGGGGAGATCGTCGTGACGCCGCCGCCGGACGGGGACCACGAGGACTACATCGGCCTGATCGTGAACCAGGTGATCAGGCGGTCCGCGACCGACATGCAATTCTCTGGGAACAAGGGCCTGAAACTGAAGAGCGGGGGCGCCTGCCCGAAGAACCACGCGATCCCGGACGGCACTTTCGCCCCTCTGGAGCTGCGTCTCTATCGGGGCGCCGACTCCTGGATGCCCTGTGACGGTGTTGCCATGGTCCTTGAGGTCACGTTCACCAAGCCGGGGGCCGACCGAGAGGCCAAGCGCCGCTGCTACGCGCGCGGCGGCATCCCGCTCTACCTGCTCATCGACCGCGACGCCTCATCACTGACGCTCTTCAGTGACCCCGAGAAGGACGACTACCGGCAGGTCTGCATGCTCCCCTTCGGCAAGTCACTCGCCCTCCCGGAGCCGTTCGCCTTCGATCTGGACACGACAGACTTCCTCTGAACGCCCTCGCTGACCCACCCCGACCGGTGCCGAACCCCGGCCGCGCCCGGGTCAAGCGCCGGCAGGCTCCCCGAACCATCGCCCCAGGGCCTCGACGAGCGCGTCCTCCGGATCCCCGGCCGACCCAGCGTGTGCACCGCCTTCGACGGGCTGGAGCGGGTGGTGTCGTCGATTCCTTGACGGCTAACGCCGTTAGCCATAGAGTCTGGCTAACGGCGTTAGCTTGACGTCGGGAGACCCCTAGGAGGCAGTCATGAGCACGGTCACCGCCGGCCCGTCCCGCTCCACCCTCGCCGTGATTCGCCGGACCGCCTGGCTGGCCTCGGCCCTGTTCTGGTCGGCGTTCGCGGTTCTCGAAGCCGTGAACCACGGCTGGCTCGCGGGCACACTCGCCCTCGCGTTCTTCGTCGTCCCGGACCTGACCTTCCTGGTGGCCCTCGACGACGCGCCGCGTATGGCGAAGGGGCAGCTGCCGCCCCGCGCGGTGCCGTACTACAACGCGCTGCACCGGGCCCTCGTCCCGCTCGCTCTCGTGGGGCTCTACGCGATCGGGCCCGTGACCTGGGCCCCCGCGTTCGCGGCCCTGTGCGGCTGGCTCGCCCACATCTCGTACGATCGCGCCTTCGGATACGGACTGCGGACGAAGGAGGGTTTCCAGCGTGGCTGAACGACTGACCGCACGGTCCGCACGGTCTCAGGAGATCGTGGAGGCCGCCCGGACGCTCCTGGAGGAGTCCGGCCCCGCCGCGCTCACCATGCGGGCCCTCGCCGACCACCTCGGCATCAAGGCCCCGTCCCTCTACAAGCACTTCCCCGACAAGCAGGCGGTGGAGGTCGAGCTGATCGCGCAGATGCTCGCCGAGTCCGCCGAGGCCATGGAGGCCGCCGAGGCGCGCGAGCCCGGCTCGCTTCCCGCGCTGGCCGAGGCGTACCGCGCGTACGCCCTCGCCCACCCGCACCTCTACTGCCTGGCCACCGAACGCCCCCTGCCGCGCGCGTCCCTCCCGGCGGGCCTGGAGGACCGGGCCGCCGCACCGCTGATGCGAGCGTGCGGAGGCGATCTGGACCTGGCCCGCGCGACCTGGGCATTCGCCCATGGAATGGTGATCCTGGAGATCCACGGGCGATTTCCGGACGACGCGGACCTGGACGCGGCATGGAAACGGGGGACACGGGCGTTGCACTGAGAGGACTGGAGGAACCGGGGGACAAGGACCGTGACCGTACGCGAAGAGGCCCGCTGGACCCGGGCCACTCTCGGCCGCGACGGCCGGCCCCTGGACCTGCTGACCGCCCGCTTCGACACGTTCCGCTATGCGCCGCACGCCCACGACGAGTTCACCATCGGCGTCTGCGTCGGCGGCTCCGAGGTCATTGACTACCGCGGCGGTCACATCCGCACCGGCCCGGGCTCCATCGTCGTCCTGGCCCCCGGCGAGATGCACACGGGCGGCCCGGGCAACGCCACCGACGGCTACGCCTACCGCGCCCTCTACGCCGAGCCCTCCCTCCTCACCGAGGGCACCCTCGGCGGCCTCCCGCACTTCCGCGACCCCCTCCTCGACGACCCCGAGCTGGCGGCCGCGCTGCGCACCGCGCACACCGAACTCAGCGTCTGCCCCGACCCGTTGGAGGCCGAGTCCCGCCTCCCGTGGCTGTTCACGGCCCTGGCCCGGCGCCACTCCACGGCTCGCCCGGCGTGCGACACGGTCCCGGGAGCGGCCCACATAGCCCACGCCGTACGCGACCGCCTGGCCGACGAACTCCAGGCACCCCCTTCCCTCGCCTCCCTCGCCACGGACCTGGGCTTGTCCCGCTACCAGCTCCTGCGCGCCTTCCGTACGACGATGGGGATACCGCCGTACGCCTGGCTGGCCCAGCACCGGGTGAACCGGGCCCGGGGGCTGCTGGAGTCCGGGCTGCGGCCGGCGGAGGTGGCCTCGCTCGTGGGCTTCGCGGACCAGGCACACCTGACGCGCTGGTTCCGGCGGGTGCTGGGGGTGACCCCGGCGGCGTACCGCGCGAGCGTGTTCCCGTCGCCGTAGCGCAACAGCGTTCAAGACGCCGCACGTCGAGGCGGCCGAAACTGCCCGCATGACTGCACGTGGCTGGTTCCTGTTCTCCCTGATGGGAGTGGTCTGGGGCATCCCCTACCTGATGATCAAGGTGGCGGTGGATGGCGTGTCCCCGTCCATGGTGGTGTTCACACGCTGCGCGGTAGGCGCCGCGCTGCTGCTCCCGTTCGCGATACGCCAGGGCGGCCTGACCCGAACCGTACGAACCCACTGGCGCCCGATGCTGGCCTTCGCGTGCATCGAGATCATGGTCCCCTGGTGGACTCTCACGGACGCCGAACGCCACCTTTCCAGCTCCACCGCGGGCCTGCTGATCGCGGGCGTGCCGATCGTCGGTGTCGCCGCGGCCCGCCTCTTCGGCGACACGGAACGACTCGGCGCCCGCCGCATGACAGGCCTGGCCCTGGGCCTGTCCGGCGTCGCGGTCCTCACCGTCCCGCACCTGACCGGCGGCGACGCCCGCTCGCTGGCCGAGGTACTGCTGACGGTCGTCGGCTACGCGACGGCACCCGTGATAGCCGCCCGCCACCTCAAGGACGTACCGTCGCTCCACCTCACGGCCCCGTGCCTGGCCCTGGCGGCGCTGGTCTACGCCCCCGCGGCGGCGGCCACCTGGCCTGCGGAGGTGCCGTCCGCCGAGGTCCTGTCCGCCCTTGCCGGCCTGGGCGTCATCTGCACCGCGGTCGCCTTCGTGGCCTTCCTGGAACTGATCAAGGAGGCGGGCCCCACGAGGGCGACGGTGATCACGTACGTCAACCCGGCGGTAGCGGTGGCGGCGGGAGCCGTCTTCCTCAACGAAACCCTGACCCCCGGCACCCTCGCAGCCTTCACCCTCATCCTGGCGGGCTCGGTCCTGGCCACGGCGACTGCCGGTCCTCGGCGCCCCGCCCGCCCGGTACCATGGTCGACACGGCAGACGAGCCGGGCGGACGGCCGCGTGGAGGTTCTTGTGGACCTCCCCGAGGAACGTCCGGGCTCCACAGGGCAGGGTGGTGGCTAACGGCCACCCGGGGTAACCCGCGGGACAGTGCCACAGAAAGCAAACCGCCGGGAGCTTCGGCCCTCGGTAAGGGTGAAACGGTGGTGTAAGAGACCACCAGCGCCTGAGGTGACTCAGGCGGCTAGGTAAACCCCACCCGGAGCAAGGTCAAGAGGAGCCGCTGTAAAAGGCGGCTCTGCGCGGACGTTCGAGGGCTGCCCGCCCGAGTCCGCGGGTAGACCGCACGAGGCCGACGGCAACGCCGGTCCTAGATGGATGGCCGTCTCCCCGGCCGCCGCGAGGCGACCGGGCGACAGAACCCGGCGTACAGCCCGACTCGTCTGCCGCTCCGTATTTCCGCAGGTCAAGGCGCATGTTTGCTCGTTGAACAAACTGACCGGGGCGAATCTGGGTCGAATCCAGGCTGTGTGGGTGGGTGACGGCGCGGAGATGGCTCGTATCGTCCATCCTGTCCTACTGATATGGGGTGTGCGGGGCATATGGGGCACCTGTCGGGTGCAGGATGCGGCCCCAAGCCAGTGGCCAGCGAGTTGGGACGCTTCGGACGTCTTCGAAAGTATCGTCCGGTGTGTCTCCCTGCTGGCGGGACTGGGCGCAGGTCATTCCGTCCGCTGTGACTCGCTGGTGGATCCGCTTTCGGGGGGTGCTTGCCTCACGCGTTGTGCTGCGTCGAGGTCTACCTCGATCGTCAGGTTCTCGCGGTTGTCGTTGATCCTCGCGGCGAGTGCCTGGATGGAGGTGGCGTCGAACCGGTATCGCGGTGGCCAGTCGAGTATGGGATTGACCGGTGGCCAAATCGGCACGGCAGAACCGTGAAAGTCCTCTAGGGGAGCGAGGTCCCCTTCGTGGAAAGGGATAAGCACCTGGAACGCAACCTTGACCACCGAGAAGGTGACGCACAGGCCGAGGAAGCCGTCACTTGAATCGTTCCCTGGCATGTAGATCGGGCGCGACACCACAGTCAGCGGGTTCACGTCGTGGTAGGCGGCGATCCAGACCCGCATCCCGTGATGAGGTTGGCGGAAGATCTCCAAGCCCTGCCCGGCGCCGTGAGGAACGATGTTGCTGCCTATCGCATCGAAGAGGATGGCCATCTTGGCGGCCCACAGGGCGAGTCGGCCTTGGGTGTGCTCGTCCAGCGATCTCACGTGGAAGAACATCGGGACAAGGATGTCCTTGACGTCGTTCTCCAGCGTTGACATCCATGTGTTGTTGCAGTGCTGGCAGACAGGTGTTGTCGGCCAGTTGATACGCCGCCGATGGGGATCCGAGCTCCGTACGCCGTGGCGCTCCATCTCGCGCACGAGCCACTTGGGGTAGATGTCCTCGTCGGTGGGCTGGGCGTGTGGGTCCTGGCAGAAGGGGCAACGGCCTGGTGGAGGGGCCATCCAGTTCGTGTGGGCCTGGCCTTCGAGACTCGTGTCGATATCCATCGTGGTCAGGATGTCGGCCAGTTGGGCTCTGCCCGCGCGGAGGAGTTGGACAGCCGTTCCGAGGCAAGCGCGGTGAGCTGCCCCCAACATATAGAGCGGTTCGTCATTCGGTGGTGGAAGGGGATCCGAGAACATGCGTCCTACGTCGACGCGTGTTCCGATCAACCAGCTCCCAGAGCGCGTGCCGCCGATCTCCACCCATGAGCCGCGGGCGCGCTTGACGAGCTCGCCGCAACCGGCGAGGCAGTCCAGTCTGCGCCAGTCCCAACTCCATGAACTCCATGCCGTCGCCATGGCTAAGCGTGACAGGGGCTGAGCTGATCTGTCCCGAAGATTTCTGCAGACAGCATTTGCCCGCAGCCGAATCCGAAAAGCGGCAAAGCTTCAGTGCCGGCCAGCAGCGGTGTGGGGCAGTTGACACCTGTCGGCAGCCGGGCGTGGTGTCAAGGCCGCCTGGCTGGCGGCGAGGCAGGTGGCAGGGATGGATCACGCCCAGCATTGCTCCGACGTGACCCACCTGCTGGCGCTTGGTAGTGATCGGGTTTTGACGCCGCTCAGTGGGTGAAGAGGTTGCCCAAGCCCAAACTCGGCCGGACCATGGAGTCATGGACTACCGTCCCCTCCTTGCTCAGCACGCTGTCCAGCTCACCCACGACACACCGCGGTGGGACGATGCCGCACAGATCGCCGGGCTCGACCCATACGTGTGCAAGGCCTCGTACGTCTGCGGTGTCATGCGCGAGTTCATGCAGGCCTCTGGGCTCAACTTCGAGCACAACTACCACCTAGGGTCGCTCTTCCTCGCCCTCGATGCCACCGAACTACTCGGCCGGATCGTCAGCGGCAAGCGTGGAACAGACGGCAGCACCGAAGTCCTTCGGACGGGTGTGAGGTACCTGGAGGGTCACGCTGATCCGCAGGCCAGGCCCTTGCCGCACTCCGCAGCGCAGTACGCGAAGCTGAGGAACTTTGCAGGGCATGGCGCAGCGCAGCTCGCGCGTACCGTGGCCTTCACCCCTGACTCGACTCAACTGCTGCTCCGGCACTTGGCCTACGTGTTGAACACGATGTGGGAGGATCCATCTCTGTCGGCCAACCTGGCCGCAGCTGAGATCCATCCGCTATTCACCGTGGTCAAGGGAAACCGACAGCCGGTGTATGTGCGCGACACCCAAGAGCACCTCATGACATCTCAGCCGGCCGACGGTCTAGAGCACGACTGCTGGCGATACGACGAGGCCGCGATCCTGGACAACTCATCTCCGTCAGCGAGTGGAACCGCTTGACCACGATGAACACGCCTCCAGCAAGTCCACCGCTCACGCCGGTCTACCCGTACAACAAACCGGGCCGGCCCATCCTCCTGCACGACGGCCCGATGGGTGGGCTCGGCACAGATGATGTCCCTGGCCGCGTCGAGCTGACCTGCTCAAACGGGTTCAACCTTGAGTGGGAGGTTGGCGGTGGCGCGACGCCGGGCTTCGCCAACCGAAACCAGGTTCCCCTGACGCTTCGTCGTCCCATGGGCGACATGACCCTGCCTGGGTTCCCCCGGAACGTCGATGGTGGTTGGTCGAACGGAGCCGTCTTCGGGAACTCCGATGCTCCCTTGAGCCGAATCCTCGTTCATTGGTTCAACCTGCCCAACTGGCATGGACCGTTGGGACTGGTAGAGGAGACGCCGCGCGGCAAGCATGAATGGTCGGGCCGATGGTCGCTCGAAGCCAATGGATGGAAGATCACGCTCGACGTTCGTCCTGACCACCAGCAGGTCTGGCAGGAACTCCACAAGACCGACGTGTACGTGATGACGCACGTCATGGAGGTGCGTCGCGCCGATGATTCCGTCTTTACGGCCGACGAAGCCGACCCGTTGCTGACGGCGCTGCACGTCGGGATCTCGTTTGCCCTCGGTCGCTGGGCTGCCCCGATGCTGCCCGTGGGAGAAGACAGCGACGGTCGAGTGGTCTGGGAGCAGTGGCGAGCCGCTCACTGCGACCCGGCACGCTCGAACAGCGATGGCTGGTGGTACGACCAAGATCACGAATCGCTCGGCGACTTCCTGCGTCTGGCGATCGCCGCCTTCCTCGACCCGGACAAACTCACGCCCCTGCGATTCCAGATGATGTACGCGATCTCGGCCTTGCGGAGCCGAGACTTCGTCGAGCCCCGAATCATCATGGGGACAGCCGGCTTGGAGCACATCATGTGGCAGAGCCTCGTCTTGAGCGGCCCCCTGACCGAGCGGGAGTACAAGCGGCGGCCAGCTCACGACCTGCTCCGCACGGTGCTGCGCGCCGCCCAGATTCCGGTCGCCATCAACTCTGGCCCGTTGACGGCAGCCGCGCAGCACGCCGCCGAGGTGAAGGCAAAGGAGAACAAGGACATCGACGGGGCCGATGTCGTCACGTGGGTCAGGAACCGGCTGGTACACCCGCAAGAATCGCAGGAACGGGTCTACGGACTGGACGGGCTGACGCGAGATGCATGGCTTCTCGCTCGCCACTACCTCGTGTTGCTGATCCTCAACTCGCTCGGATATACCGGAAATTACCGGGACCTCACCTGCATCGCGGGCTGGGTAAGCGACGTTGCCAAGGTGCCTTGGAGCTGAACGCAGTGGGGCGACCATGGGCCAGGCTCGGACGGATGCCCGTGAAGGGCCGTACTTAAGGTTGTTGGCCGCAAGCCGTCAACGACGCCAACCAAGAAGAGGCTTCCGAATCATCAGGTCAAGCCCGCCACTTTTGTTAGGAGTCGTAAAGAGAATCGAGCGCTACACGCGGCAGCTGTCGATGTGGGTGACTTCGCGGTAGTCGACGATGGTGGGGCTGGCCATGGACTCTCGGTAGACAAGGACGGCACGGCCGTAGGGCCAGGCAGTGTCGTTGCCGAAGTTCTGCTGGGCTTCGGAGCAGCTGCCGAACATCAGGCCGCGGACGATGTCAGTGAATCCGGTGTCGTCACGGTAGTCCTGTCCTTCCGGGTAGATGCCGGGGCCGAAGGTGACGAACATGGTCTGGGCTGCGGGGTTGAAGGTCACGGTCACGGTGTCGCCCATGTATTGCTGTCCCTGAAGGATTGGCGCTGCGTCCGTGATCAGGTGCTGTGCGGCAGTCTTCTCGGCCGAGGTGGCTGGGAGCCGGGCTGAGGCCCATTCGTCCACGTTGGGCTGGGCGTTGTCGCTGCGGGTGTAGGCGGGGGAGGGGATGGTAGCGCGCTGGGGGGTTTGAGACGTCGCTGGCGCCGAGGGGGAGGCCGTAGCAGGGCTCGTTGCCTGGGAGGTGGACTGCTGGGCCGCGACGGTGGCAGTGGCGGCGTTCGTGTGACTGCTCGATGTGGGGGCCTGGCCGTGGGCGGAGTTTGATGATTGGGAGGCAGCCGCGAGGGCACCGCCGAGACTGCCGAGGACGGCGGCGGCCACGGCGACCGTCAGATACAGGCGTGTGCGGTTACCGTGCCTGGGCGGGGTGGGCCAGGCGGGTTCGGCTTCAGGTGTCAGGTCCCTGTGCGCGCTGACGAGGTCGGATATCAGGGTGGGCTGCTGGTCGTCAGACGTGAGAACGGCGGTCGCCTCGGCTGAGAGCAACTCGGTGCACTCACCCGCGAGTTCAGCGGCACTCGGCCTATCGGACGGGTCCTTGGATAGAGCCTTCTCCACCAGGCGCCGCAGGCTGGTCGGTACGCCCTCCAGGTCTGGCTCGGCTTGCATTACGCGGAAGGCCACCGCATCAGCGGCGCCGCCGCCGAAGGGGAGGCGGCCAGTGGCTGCGTAGCCGAGGAGGGCTCCCCAGGCAAACACGTCGGCTGGGGAGCCGACGGCGCCGGTGCGGTAGTGCTCGGGACTGATCCAGCCGGGCGTGCCGGTCATCACTCCGGTGCGGGTGACCGAAGTGCCGTCCAGGGCGTGGGCAATGCCGAAGTCCAGGACCTGTGGTCCGGAGGGGGCCAAGATGATGTTCTGCGGCTTCACGTCCCGGTGGATGACGTCCTGCGCGTGTACAGCGGCGAGTGCGGCCGCGGTGCCGGCGGCCAGCGCGTACAGACGCCCTCCGGACAAGGGGCCGTTGGCCGTCACGTGCTCGTTGAGGGTGAGGCCGGGGATATAGGGCGTGACGAGCCAGGGCGTCGCAGCCTGGGTGTCGGCGTCGCGGACCGGAACCAGGCACGGCCCGGTGACGCGCTGGGAGAGCTGCACTTCCCGCCGGAATCGAGCACGGAACTCATCGTCTGCGGCCTGAGCTGGATGCACGACCTTGACGG
Source organism: Streptomyces albiflavescens (assembly GCF_014645835.1). Classification (GTDB taxonomy): domain Bacteria; phylum Actinomycetota; class Actinomycetes; order Streptomycetales; family Streptomycetaceae; genus Streptomyces; species Streptomyces albiflavescens. The sequence continues at coordinate 84,513 of NZ_BMMM01000026.1, read as the reverse complement.
CGACACGCTCGCCAGTAGCTGTGAGAGCGGCGTACACCGTGCCCATACCGCCGGATCCCAGCCGCCCCACGATGCGGTAGGGACCCACCCGGCGCGGATCGCGGGGCTGGACCGGCTGAACATGGTTGGACACGACGGCTCCCCCCAGATGACTCACGGCCGACATCGGCCGCAACAATGGGCAGATCGTATCGATGTAATGCGCCGCGTAGCTCAAGAACCACAGCCCGCCCCAGCCGTGCGCCCGCCCAGGCAGCGACGGAAGAGTCGTAGCGTTCGGTCACAGGTACGCGGCGAACGAGATGCTCGCGCTGCACTCAACATCCCTTGGGTTGCTGCAGGATCGAGTGGAATGCCTGGCCGAAAGCGGTCACCGTCAGACCTTCTGCAATCTTCGGCGGGCGGGCATAGGTGTCCCAGGTTTCGGTGAACCGGGCGTGACGTGAGAGCGATTGGACTGTCTTCGGATCGTGCTGGCCAGGGCCGCCGAGGGTGGTGGTGTAGAAGCTTTTGAGATCATGGAAACGGGCGTGTTCAGGGAGACCGGCCCGGGCGACGACCCGTTGCCACTTCTCGTTGAAGTCGCTGCTCTGCACGGGCCTCCCGTATCTGTTCGTCACGATGAGTCCTTCGTCAAGTAGCTCTACGTGACCCCGATCCCGACGCTTGCGCGCCGCGTCGCGGGTGATCGGTTCTGGCTCGCTGAAGTTGGCCACATGGGCCGCCAATTGCTCGATCAGGAAATGATCCACAGGCAGGGTCGCATAGCTGGCCTTCGTTTTGAGCGGTGCGGCCTTGCCGCGCTGACGTTGCTCTTGGATGTAGAGCAGGTCTTCCTGCCAGCCCACGCACGCCCGCGTCAGGCCCAGGGCCTCGCCGGCACGTAGTCCTGCGCATGCGCCGAGCCAGACCAGGATCTCGTAGCGCGGCTCGATCTCCCGCATGGCCACGGCAGCTGCGGTCACCTCCGCGGGAGTCAGGGAGACTCTTCTGTTGTCGATTTCGGGAAGCTCGATGCGGGACACGATGTTTGCGGGCAGCGGAATGTCTTCGTCCATCATGTAGTGGATGAGAATGCGCCACGTCTTGAAAATCTGGACGATCGTGCGGGCTGATCTGAGGCTGGGTTTCTCCAGCAGATGATCGATGAAGGCCATCGAATCGCGACGCCGCAGTGATGCTGGAAGGCGGTTTCCCGCGAACGGGAGAATGTGGTTGTGGAGGTGGCTCTCGTAGGTGTTGATCGTGCTGGGTCTCTTTTGCTTCTTCCGCTTGCGCTCGATCATCTGCGCTCCGAAGAATGCGACCCGTGGACCGCGTGCCGACTGGCTCGCGCCCGTCGCGGTCACATCTTGGTTCGCTAGTTGGCCGAGCCGGTCGAGGGCTTCCTGCCAGGTAGCGAACGACTCTCTTTGCTCTTTCCTGAGGTGATCGACGTAGCGAGCCTGCCAGCGGAGCCCCCGTCCGTGGTCCGCTGACGGGTAAAGGGGACGGTTCTTCGTCCCGCACCTAACAGGGTGTGTCACCTCGGTGGGGTTTTGGATATGACTTGTGCCATCGATCGAATGGCAACACGAGTCTGGCCATATGTTCTCGTTCATTGCTAGTGAGCTAGTGGCCTGCTGTCACACCTGGGTCTGGTCGTTTACGTCGGGCGAGGTGCATGGGCGAGTGGTGCCGTAGTCGCGCGATCATTCGCGTGTGCTCACATGCAGGATTTCCAGCGCGAAGCCCGATCATGCACAGCTGTTCATGGTCTGGAGGAAGTTACGCGGGTGATGTCGCTGTGTGCCACCACGCGAACCGTCACCAGATCCCCGACTCCTGTCCCTTGGTATGCAGATTCGACGTCTCAGGGAAGGTCGCGGATACAGCCTGGAGCAGCTCGCAGAGCGCAGCGGGTTGAGTTTCCGCGGACTCATCTATATCGAGCACGGGCAGCGCAGCCCCAGCGTGCTCACTCTTCTGGACATCGCTGCTGGACTTGATGTAGAGCCGGGGGAACTCGTCAACCACATCACCCGGGAGGAGTCCGGCAAGCCCGGGTCTCAGTAGTCCGGGGCAATCGGATGGCCTCGAATTCTTCCTGGGGTGTGATGAGCTCGTAGGGGCTGTTGGGCGTCGCGATTCCTCCGGAAGATCCGCGCAGGCGGTGCGCGTGAACCCGCCGAGGCCCCCAATCTGCACCCCATCGCCTGGCCGTGCACAGGTACCTTCCTGCTGTGGGTTGCGTCGGCCGTGGAGGTCCGCCATCCCCTTCCGACGGCGCGCCGCGATGACGGTCCAGCCCTGCTGCTGGAGTTGGATATCTGACGTGTCCATTTCCAGCTTTTGGATTCGCGGCCTGCGTCGTCTCGTAGCGCGCTGCACTGAGGCCACTGCTCCCTCCATGGCCGGCAGACGTAGAGAGAGGCACGCCGGACCGTCCTCATGTCCGGAAATGGTTGTGCGCGAGTTCCATCACATTGCCTGGCGGGCAGTAGCCATGGATCCTGAAAGGCTTGCCACAGTGGCAGGCGTTTGGGGGATGTGATGGCCCGCCCGGCAGTACGAGATGGCAGCGATCCCAAAGCCGTCCGCGACACTCGCGTATTGATCGACTGTCTGCAGGAGCTGGTGCGGGGCGCCGTCTCCAAGACCATCCGCAACTGTGACAAGTACTTGGAAACGGTGTGGCTCGCGGATGTCCCCGACGGGACCGTGCGCCGTGCTGCGGACGCCGATCCTCGCATCGTGGTCGTCAAGCACCGTCCGCCCAAAGAACCACCGCAGCTGCCAGCGATACTGCACGGCAGGGTGTCCACCGAGGCCGCCTCAACGGCTGGTCCGCAGGCCCCCGGACTGATCGACGACACGTCGAATGAGCGCCAACCGGCCGACGAAGTCCAGGCTGGTGCGGAGGAAGACCAGCTGGCCCTGGAAAGCGGCAGCTCCGCCGAACGCAAGGCGTACGAGGCCTGGGCCGCCAAGTGGATGCGATGGTCGCAGGATGAGCTGGCGGCCGAGCCCCAGCGGCGACTGCACCAGCGTCTGTACCGAATGGCCAAGAGGGTCGAGCAGGACAGCGACACCTTCGAAGTGGTCCTGGCCGTAGGTCTTTTGCAGCTCGGGGCCGATCGTCCCTCGGCCCGGGTCCGCCGGCACATCGTGACAACACCGGTGACCCTCACCGTGGAGCCGGCATCGATCAACGTGACCGTTTCTCTGCTGCCGGATCACCCCGGCCGTCTGGAAGACACCGACTTCCTCAGTGAGTCCGACGGCTATACGTCGGAGCTGCTGGGGGTCGTGCGCTCCGCTGTCGAGGACGTTCCCTTCCACCCGCTGTCGGACCGGGCGGCACAAGCCCTGCGCTCGTGGGCGCAGCGGGCTTTCGGGGTCGACCGAGTGCTCCCGTTCGACCCAACCGGGCAGCATCCCGATTTGACCACGGAACCCCAGGTGCGGTATCTGCATCATGCGCCTGCGCTCATCCTGCGCGAACACAGCCAGCGTTCCGTGCTCGGCTTCTACGAGAGTATCGCCCGCGCGCTGAAGCGTCCCGGAGCACAAGCTCCTCTGGGGCTCGCACAGTTGTTGTATGACCTCGAACCGGAGCACAGGACAGCCTGGGGGAGCAGGAGTGGCTCCGTGCCGCCTGCGCTGGGACCGGATCCGCTGTTCCCGATGGTCACCAACGCTGCCCAGCGCGATGTCCTGGACCGACTGCAGTGCGACACCAGCGTCGTGGTCCAGGGCCCGCCGGGCACCGGAAAGACGCACACCATCAGCAATCTGGTCGCCGCGCTCCTCGCCGACGGCAAGCGCATCCTGGTGACCAGCGCGAAGAGCCAGGCCCTGAATGTGCTGCGTGACCAGCTTCCGTCCAAGCTGCGCAGCATGTGCGTGATCCAAAGCGATCAGTGGCAGGGCGGGAACTCCGATCTGAGCCAGTCACTGGGCGCCCTGGCGCACTTGAACGCGACAACGAGCCTCGATCGACTCCAGCACCGCATTGACGACGCTCACACCCAGAGGCACCAGCTCATGGGCGAACAGGCCAAAGTCCGGGACAGCCTGCGGCAGGTACGTGAAGTCGAGTGGTACGAGCACTCCGAGATCGCGCCCGGATACCGGGGGCGGCTCGACGACATCGTGCAGGCAGTGGAGCAGGGCGCAGCCGAGTACGAGTGGCTGCCGCCCCTGGATGCCCAGGCCGCACAGGTACCGCCCCTGACCGCGGATGAAGCGCAGCGACTGTGGCTGCTCGTCACCCAGCACGGCCCCGGAATCCTCGACGCCCACGTCCAGTACTGCCCCGACCCGGCCACTCTGCCCGATCCGACGGATCTCTCCCGCCGCATCACGGAACTCCAGGCAGCTGAACAGGCTCTCGGCCCGGAGCCCGTCACCCCCCTGGCAAAGACGCTGGCGGACCACGGTGATACGCGGCTCACCTCGTTGGAAACGCTGCTTGACCGAGCCCAGCAGGCCCTGCAGAGAGTAGGGCTGTCTGCGGACCCCGCATCCTGGCAGGCGGACACCTGGTCCACACGCGCCCTGCAGGACGGCATCGCCCAGCGATGGCAGCAACTGTGGGACAGCATCCGAAACGCCTCACACCGTGCACAGCAGACCCACGACGAGATAGCCGCCGCCTCCTTCTTGGAGGTGGAGATCCCTCGCCTCTCCGAAAGCGAGGAGAAGGAACTCCTGATTGCGGCCCGCAATCTGGAGCAGCATGTCCTGCGCACCGGGAAACTGAACACGCGATGGCCGCGGCCGGCTGTCGTCAAACAAGCCCGCTTCCTCCTCGAACAGTGTCGGGTAGAAGGCATGGCGCCAGCCGGCCGAGACCACATCATCGCGGTCGTACGGCATCTGGAGATGCGCGCCCACGCCCGCACCCTGCGCGGCCGGTGGACCGGAGTCGGATCGGCCGTCGGACAGGACACCTCCGAACTGCTAACGTCCGAACTCCTGGACAGGGCCGTCGTTCTGCAGGCCATCGACACCTGCGTGGAGGTCATCCGCCAGGTCCACGCAACACTGCTGGCCGACGGCATCCAGACACCGGTCACCACCGCCGAGCAGTGGTGCGACATCCGCAATGCGACAGCTCAGGCCCGCCAACTCCTGCACATCAGGACCGCAACACAGCGCTTCGAAGAGATCCTCAAGAGCCTTCCTCAACCCCACCCGCATGGCGTCGAAGAGCTCCAGCGCGCGGTGGAAGCTGCGGCAGCCCGAGATGCGCATGCCTACGTACTTGCGGTGGAGGCACTGGCCGTGGCGTACCAGCGTGAGGCAGACCGGCGTGAGACCGGGAAAATCTTCCAGTGCCTTGCCGAGGCCCATCCTGATCTTGCCAAGGACTTCGCCGGCGATGCCCTCGCCGCGCACTGGCGCTCGCGGTTCGCGGTCCTGCCCCAGGCCTGGGCCTGGCGGCAGGCACAGGAATTCCTGGAAACGCACCTGCTCCCGGGACGCGAAGAGCAGCTCGAAGGCGCACTTACCCAGATCGAGGCCCGGCTGCACGACGTCGTGGAACAGCTGGTCTGCGACCGCGCAGCGCATCACTGCGTCAGCCGGATGACCACCAAACACAAACAAGCCCTGGCGGCCTATGCCAGCGCTATAGCCAACGCAGGCCAGGGAACCACCGAGTACGGCAAACGCCACCAGCGCCATGCGCGCTCAGCCATGCAGACAGCGCAAGGAGCAGTACCGGCGTGGATCATGCCGCTGAACCGGGTAGCGGAAACGATCAGCCCCGAACCGGACTCCTTCGACGTCGTCATCGTCGATGAAGCAAGCCAAGTGGGCCTGGACGGCCTGCTGTTGCTCTGGCTCGCGCCGCGCATCATCGTCGTCGGAGACGACCGCCAGTGCGCCCCGTTCTACAGCGGCAGCAAACACGACCGCATCACCCAGATCTTCGACGAACGCATGGCCGCCCTCGAACCCTGGCAGCGCGAAGGCTTCGACCCCAAGTCCAACCTGTACGACCTGCTGCAGTCCCGCTTCACCGAAGTGATCCGTCTCACCGAGCACTTCCGGTGCATGCCGGAAATCATCAAGTGGTCCTCCATGCAGTTCTATCCCGACAACCAGCTGGTCCTGCTGCGTCAGCACGGTTCCGACCGCCTCCCGCCGCTGAAAGTCGTCCACGTGCCCGAGGGCCACTGCGAAGGACGCCGGGACAAACTCATCAACCGGCCGGAGGCAGAGGCCGTCGTCAACGAACTGCACCGCCTCACCCAGGACCCGGCCTACGCCAACCGCAGTATCGGCGTGATCATCCTGCGCCACGGCGACCAGACCCGCCTGGTGCAGAACCTCGTCGACCAGCGCATCGACGTGTCAGCCCGTGAACGCCACAGCATCCAGGTGGGCACCCCCGAACAGTTCCAGGGAGACCAGCGCGACGTCATCCTGCTGTCGATGGTCGTCGACGGAGCCAACGCCATCGCCGCGACCGGCCGGAACCACGAACGACGCTTCAACGTGGCCGCCAGCCGCGCCCGCGACCAGATGTGGCTCTTCCACTCCATGACAGCCGACCAGCTCAGCAGCAAGGACCTGCGGCGCTCCCTGCTCACCTACATGGTGAGCCCGCCACCCCCCTACACACACCCCCACCAGCCCACCAACGTCAGCGCGGACCGACACTGCGAGCCCTTCGACTCACTCTTCGAGCAGCGCGTCTTCCTGCGCATCAAGGAACGCGGCTACGACGTAATACCCCAGTGGGAAGTCAACGGGAAACGCATCGACCTCGTCGTCACGGGAGGCCACGGACGCCTCGCAGTCGAGTGCGACGGAAGCCCCTACCACTCCACCCCGAAGCAGATCCAAGACGACGCCGAGCGCGAGCGGGAGCTACGGCGTGCCGGCTGGACGTTCTGGCGCATTCGCAGCAGCGCCTTCGCCCTCTCACCCGAAGAGGCCCTGGAGCCTTTGTGGGAACGCCTGACCGAACTGGGCATCCACCCGCGCACCGTCCGCGAGACAACCGACGACGACGCACTGACAGACCTGACCTGGACTCCGGTCGGCCTGGCCGAGGCCGAGCCCGACGAAGACGCGGACCCCTACGACGGCGAACCGGACGAAGACAGCGAGGGACACTGACATGGACAACTTCGACGACAGCACGCTCGAAGAACTCGCCGCCATGATCTGCGGAGACGAGCCGGGCATGAAACGCCGAGCCGGCTGGGAACTCGCTCCGTTCCTCCGCCGGGCCGGCTGGCAAGACGTCCCTGACCACGACGGCAGCCCGCGCCACCGCTGGATCTACACCATCCTGCGCGAACGGCAGGAAGACCAGGCAGGAGACACCGAACTTGTCATCCTGCGACTGGCCGACCGGCGCGAATACCAACAACAACTCGCCGACTACGACGCCGTCATCCAACGCCTCCAGGAAGTCCTCGCCCTCGAAGGCCGCCGCGTCGACTACCGCAAGGGCAACCCGGTCCTCGTCGAGTACGACCCCGACGAAACCCCTCGCCCCCAGCGCGTCGAGCTGAAGGTTGCCATCACCGACATCGTCTCCGACCCCGACCTGGCCCGCGCCGTTCAGCTACGCCTCGATGAAGCCCGTATCTGCCAAGAACACGGCGCCTACACCTCCGCCGTCATCATGCTCGGGAGCCTCCTCGAAGGTGTCCTCGTCCACGCCGCCGACGTCAGGCCCGCGACCGTGCCGCTGACCCGGTCCGCCCGCGACACCCGGCTGCAGGAGCTCATTCAGCATGCCCACACCAACCAGTGGATCGACCAAGACGCAAAAATGGCTTCGGACCTGCTACGGACCTACCGCAACCTGGTCCACCCTCTCGCGGAAAAGCGAGCCAAACACAGCGCAGACTTCGACACAGCCGACCTCTGCTGGTCCACAGTAAACGCCGTGCTCAACGACCTGGCAGCAAGCAACCCTCATTAGAGGACCGGGGGGATCTTGCTGGGGGGCCTCCTCCTCTGCACTCTGCCCTGGTCGGCGGAGTCATCCAGGGGCGCGGGGTCTCGGCGTGGCGCTCCTCCTATCCTGCGGGTTGCGAAATCCGCGGGTACGTAGATCATCACATCGATTGGGTCACGCGGTGAGCATGCTGCCGGCACGGCTTGGGCCTGGACATGCCGTGTGGTCTCACTCGGTGCGAGAGTGGCCGTGGCCGCACTGGCGGGCGTCCAGTGCGTCACAGCAGGCCCAGATCCGCAACCATTGCATAGAAATAGTTGCGATGATGGAGATTGGTTGCGACACTGGTAGCGCAGAGATGGGCGGCGTGAGGGGAGGCGGCTATGCGAGGCGGACTGACAGGCATGGAAGCGCTGGGTTCGTTGCTTCCTGCAGAGCCCTTGACCCGGACTGTAAGCCCTGCCGACGTCGGTCGCCGAGTCGGACAGGCCCGTACCCGCCGCGGACTGACGGGTGATGCCCTCGGTGCGCTCGTCGGGCTGGGTAAGGACCAAATCTCAAAGATCGAAAACGGTCGGCGCAAGATCGGTGTCCGGGAGCTGCCGAAGTTCGCGGAAGTCTTGGGCGTCTCGGTAGCCCATCTGCTCGGACAGCCTTCCCGGCCGACTTTGGCCATGGCTCACCGGCTGGCGGGCGACACCAGCCCAGACGAGGACAGCAACGCCAAGCGCCGCGCCCTGCAGTTGCTTGAGGTCGAGGACGTTTTGACTCAGCGCGCGGCGCCGCCTCCCGCCTTGCCGACTGCAGCAGGGCAGCAGGTTTTCGACTACGCACGCAAGGAACTGTCCCAGCGTCCGCGCAACAAGGCCGAGGCCGAACGTCAGGGCAAGCACCTGGCCGAGCAAATGAGACTCCGACTTGGCCTGGGGTCGCACGAGCTGGGTGACCTGCCCGGACTGATCGAGCGGCACTTCGGGGTCGACGTAGCGTTGTCTCCGCTCGGAACTCAGACGGATGGGCTGTGCATCCATGGTGACGGTGTGGCCCTGATCGTGGCCAGCACTGACTTCTCCCAAGGTCATGTGCGGTTCACACTCGCTCACGAACTGGGCCATCACCTGCTCGGTGACCCTCGAGACGTCATCAACGAGGGCGAGCGGGACATGTTCGCGGACAATCTGCAAGAAAGGCGTGTCAACGCCTTTGCGGGCCACTTGCTGATGCCCGAGGAGGGCATTCGTGAGACCCTGAAATGGCTAAGTGCCGGACGTGTCACCGAGCGCAGCCTGGTTGCACTCATGGAGCAGTTCGGTGTCTCCCTGGGGGCCCTGGTCTACCAGCTCTGCGTCATGGGCTTGATCACCTACGATCAGGGCAAGCGCCTGCGCAGCCAGAGGGTGGGAGATCTCGTCGCACGCCACGCCTCGGTGGCTCCCACTGGTGCGGGGATTACGGTTCGGCAGACAGTCCGCGCGCCCGAGCGTCTCTTGAGCGCCGCGGTAGACGCGGCACGCAACCAGCACGTGGGCCTGGGCGTAGTGGCGACCTTGCTACAACGCGAGGACGACGATGCTCTGTGGGATGCGGTGATGGAAGCTGATCCCGAGGTGCTCGTCTGACGCCGGCCAGCGCGGTGACGACTCCCGCGCCCGCAAAGCCTGCCCTGTGGTTCGTCGACACCTCCTCGCTGTTATCCCTTGCTGCTGATGACAACTTGCGCCAGACGGTCCAGGGTGAACTGGTATCGCAGCGCCGCGTCTTGCTGGACGTCGTCGTCGGCGAACTGGAACGCCTGGCAAGCCAGGGCCTACCGGGCATCAAAGACCTGGCGGTAGCAGCGCTGCGGCAACTCGACTGGCTCGGAGAACCCGTAGACACCGATGAACTTGTCGCGGCGGAGCGGGTCGTGGAGATTCAGGACATCATGCGCAGCGGTAGGAGCCTGAAACATCCGGCGGAACACTGGGCAGAGTCAGTGATCATGGCCATGGCAGAGCGGCTACAGCAGATGGACCCGTACATGCTGTGCGAGGACTACAACGCACGCGTTGAATCACTCCACCACAACCTCACGCCCTTCAGCATCCACAAGCTGCTGGCTCGCATGGTCCAAGGTGATCGCCTCGCCGCTGACGGAGCGGTTACTTTCGCCGATGCTCTCCAGACTGCTGAGCGAGGGAAGGACTATACGGCCGGGGAGTTCATATCCGGCCGGTTGGGACGTGTGGGCCAGCCCTAGCCCAGGTCTAAATCGCCTGTGTGATGGTATTCCTATACGGAAACAGTGCTTGTGTTCGAATCAAGAGGCTGCGTCGTCGTTGGCTAAGCAGCATCGAGTATGGAGCGCGTGGATGCTATTCGAAATGGCGTACATCGCGGAGTGAGTGAAGGTAAAGGAGTGCGCCTTTGACGACCTGGCTGCCCTGTGTTCCATCTGTCATATCCATTATGACAGTGGTGGCATCGAAGAGTGATGCTTCAATTCAAGTTGAACCTCGTAATCCTGCAAGAGTGGCAGTGTAATGCAAAGGTTGTGCTTCTCGCGGAAAAGGGGCGTGAATTTCTCGCGCACTGGATCAAGGCGGAGCCGACGGTCTAGGGAATCTTTGTCCTGACGCTCGCTGGGCGACGCCTTCTTGTATTTCAATATGTTGCCCGCTGGTGCGGGTTAGGATCGAGGCCGTCCGGCGCCGTCACCCCTGAAGCAGTCGGTGCCGGCCTGGGGGCGTCTCGGCAGCCGCATTCGCGCTCTGAGGCAAAGCGACAAAGAGGGGCAGCAGGGGTTGAGCTTCAAGACACTTCGTGCTTGGAACGGTGAGCAGAGCCGCGCGTTTGAGGAGCTGTCGTACCAGCTTCTCAAGAACCGAGTGCCAGTGGGTACCCGTGCCATCCGAACCGGCAATCCCGATGGCGGTGTGGAGTGGTACGCCACGCTCCAGGACGGCACGGAGTGGGGCTGGCAGGCCAAGCATGTGGAGGGCATCGATCCGCTGCTGACCGCCATGACGGATTCGGTGAAGCGCGTAGCCAAGGAGCGACCGGAACTCCGCAAGCTGACGTTCGCGATCTCCTGGAACCTGGCCACCGGCACGCGCGGCGGGGAGCGCAAGTCTCAGCGACAGAAGTACGAGGCAAAGGTCGCGACCTGGAAGGAAACGATCTCCGGCGCCGACAGGATTCAGTTCGAACTGGTGCAGGAGAGCGATCTGCTGGACGAGCTGTCCAAGCCGGAGCACCGTGGTCGGCGCTGGTTCTGGTGGCATCACGTCGTGCTCGGGCGCGACTGGCTGGAGCAGCGCTACAAGGAGCAGGCCGACGCTGCCGGCGAGAAGTACCGGCCCGATCTGCAGGTCGACGTACCCATCCAGGAAGACCTCATCGCCCTCGGCTTCGACCAGGCGGTCCTCACTCATTTCAATCGTCTGCGCCGCGACGTCGTCACCGCCGTAAACGATCTACACGCCCTGGTCAAGGATGAGGACGCCCCTGGCGCCTTCGTCTACCAAGCCATCCATGACGCGGCAGCAGCCCTGAAGTCGACCACGAGCGCCATCGCAGCACAAGCTGGGGATCCTCCAACTACCCTGCTGAACCTCACAGATCAGCTGTCGAACACTGCTGAAGCCATTGAAGCTGCCAGGGACTACGAGCGCAGGGCGAAGGCCGAGTGGCGGGAGCTGCCGAGCGATGACCCCAAGCGGAACCAGAACCCTCCGGAACGCGCCGAGGGCTATGGCGTCGGTGTGCTGGGCAAAGCGATCAACGAACTGCACTCATGGCTTGACTCTTCGGTCGGCCGAGCCTTCCGCCAGCGCACCTACTTTCTGACAGGGAAAGCAGGGTCCGGCAAGACGCACCTGTTTCTTGACGCCACCCACCGTGCTTTGCTCGCTGATCGGCCCGCAGTGTTCCTGGCCGGTGCGCAGTTCGGCAGGGGCGACCTCTGGGCGAGCGTCGCGGACCAACTCGGCTTGGAACCTGTCGGCGGCGATGTGCTCCTGAGCGCCATGGATGCCGCCGGCGAAGCTGCCTCGACGTCTGGTAGCCGTTTCGTGATTTTCATCGATGCGCTCAACGAGACGACACCAGCGGACTTCTGGCGAACGCACCTCCCGAGGCTGAGGGCTGCCGTCGCGCGGCATCCGCACGTCGCCCTCGTCGTCTCTTGCCGTGACACCTACCGTGATCTCGTGCTGGAGGGCACCGAGGACAAACACTATGTCCACCACACACATCCGGGATTCGCCGAGAGGGAAGTCGAGGCGACACAGCGCTACTTCGATCACTATGGTCTCGAAGCACCCAAAATCCCGCTCCTGACGCCCGAGTTCACGCTGCCGCTTTTCCTCCGCCTGTACTGCGAAAGCCTCTCGGATCCCAACACCCGCTCGCTTCCCACCGGCCACCAGGGCCGCGTCGCCATCTTCGAGCGCTACCTCGGCGCAAAGATCCGCACCGTAGCTCGCCGCCTCCGCCCCGACGCAACCTCAAGCTACGAACTAGAGGCGGCACAGACTCACGTCCGCCATGCGTTGAACGCTCTCCTTGACGAGTTGTCCCGGCTTGGCCGCGAGAGCATGAGCGCCGCCAGCGCCCATGAAACAGCCGGCTCGTCGATCGAAGACCCCCGAATTGACGCTGTGCGGCTCATGGGCCTTCTGCAGGAGGAGGGAGTGCTCACACGCGAGCGTCTCCACCTGGGAAGCGGACAGTCCGGGGAAGGTGTTCGCATCGTCTTCCAGGCCTTCGCTGACTTCCTGCTCTTGAAACGTCGCCTTGCCCTGTCCGGCGACCCGCTGAACGACGAAGCCGTCAGACAGTGGCTGACGGAGGAGAGCAGTTGGGGGATCCACGAGGCAGCGACTATCCTGTTCCCCGAGGTCTACGGCCTGGAGCTGCTGGACTACCTGAGTATCAGGATGACCGAGGCGCCCGACGGACACGAAGACAGGGACGCATGGAACCGGCACCGGCGCGCCCGCCGGCTCTATGAGGTACTTGTGGAGACCCTGCCGTACCGTGCCTCGGTAGCAATCACTCAGCGGACGATCGACCTGCTGAACGATGCCCAGCGCTATCTGCGTCGTTCAGAACTCTACGAAATACTCTTCGCCCTCGCACCGCAGCCCGACAACCGACTCAACGGCGAGGGACTGCACCGGTATCTCCTCCAGCGGAAGATGCCCGAGCGCGACAGCGACTTCGGTATCGCGATGTATCACGCGCTGTCCGACGCCTCGGGAACGACAGCCCGACTCGCCCGCTGGGCGGCAGCGGGACCCTATCCTGCCTACGACCCCAAGGTGGTCGAGCTTGCCTGCATCCCCCTGTGCTGGCTCCTTTCTTCGCCGAACCGATTCATGCGCGACTGGACCACCAAAGCCCTGGTCCACCTGCTACGTGGGCATCTCGACGTCATACGCGCACTCGTCGAGCGTTTCTGGGCGGTCGATGATCCTTACGTGGTCCAGCGTGTAGTCGCGATCGCCTACGGTGCACTCCTGCGCAGCTCTCCTCAACAAGCTGATCAGGCAAAATCTCTCGTAGAACTGGTTCACCACCTGGTCTTCACCCCACCCGTCCGACCGGACGAGCTGCTCCTCGACGCTGCCCGCGGCATCGTCCGATGGGCCGTAGCGCAGCAGCTGCTACCGGAGTCGGCGCTTGATACGTCCCGACGCCCATACGGGCTGGCGGTGCCTGGCCCGTCACCGACGGAGGCGACGATCAAGGCCAAGTACGGTGGGCGCGAGGGAGAATCCGCTGACGAGAGTTACTTGTCGATCTATGTCTCATTGATGGGCATGGGTGATTTCGCCCGCTACGTTGTCCAGTCTGGCATTCATCACTTCTCGCGCTACCGCACCGGGCAGACGTACCCCGAACGGCAGCCCCGGAAGCCGAGGTTCATCAAGAGCCGCTGGGAGAAGTTCGTCGCGTCGCTCAGTGAAGAACAGAAGGTGACGCTGGCCGACCAGTTGCGCAACCCTGAAGAGCAGGCACTGAGCCGGCTCAAGTCTCTTCTGCGACGTGTAGAGGATCCGCTGAGCGAAGAGCAGCGAAGGCTTTGGGATGCCTCGTTCGTGTATCCCAAGCCGGTGAACCACGACTATCCGGCAGACGTCGCGTGCCGCTGGATCTTCCGCCGCACGATGAGTCTCGGGTGGACACCCAGACTGTTCGGAGACGAAGACCGACGCATCGGCCGTGGGCGCGGTGGAAGAGAAGGACACAAGGCCGAACGCTGGGGCAAGAAGTACCAGTGGATGGCCTACCACGAACTGCTGGCCCGGGTTGCGGACAACTACCAGGCATCCCGACACTTCGGAGACAGCGAGCCTTACGAGGGCTTGCACCAGATCATCGGCGACCGCGAAATCGATCCCAGCCTGCCCCCGATCGACTACCACGCCTTCAACGAAGAAGGCGGCAACGGCGCAACGGCATGGATCCCGCCGCTGATCAGCTTCGAAGCGTGGCCACCAGCCCCCCTCGACTTCAGCCGATACCGCGGAGACATCAGATGGCTGTTGGCCGATACCGCCTCCGAGCCGACCGTTGCCGACTCCCTGTTCCTGAGTGACCGAGAAGGCCACGAATGGGTAGCACTTGAGAGCTTCGTGAACAAGGTCGATCCGATGGCCGACCAGGGATGGCGTGGCCTGCAGGAGAAGAGCACCATCCACACACTGCTCGTCAAGGCCGGTGATGCCAACACCCTCCTGAAGGCCCTGCGAGACGAATCACGTCACGACACCCGTGATCTCCTCGACTCACACGGCCACACCGACTGCTGCTATGTCGGTGAAGTGGGCCGTATCGGGCCGAAATGCCCGCACCGGCACGACACCCTTCGCCGGGTATTGATCGGCGGAAAAGAGATCGAGGTCGTACCCACCATCGAGGAGTACACCTGGGAAGGTGGCATTCTCGACTGCTCCATTGGCGACACCGCCAGCCTTCTCCTGCCCGCGACCTTCATCCAACAGGCCGCAGGATTGACCTTCGATATGCGAGGTCCGGGCTGGCTTGATACTGCGGGTGCACCCGTGTTCACCCATTACGAGGAACCCGGGGATGAAAGCCGGGCGCTTCTGGTGAAGAAGTCCTTCCTGGAGAACTTTCTCGTGGAGCACAGTCTTGAGCTGGTTGTGTGGCACTGGTTCGAACGGATGCAGCTACGAGACGACTACGACCAGGGCAGCAACCCCTATGTGGAGTCGAGCGTCTGCGCCCGGCTGGGGGCGGACATGAAGATCCGCCGCGATGACCCACGCCGGACGGAACGTGACTTGGAACGATCGGCAGAGTAACCATCACTCTGAAGTTTTCGACAGTCGCGCCGGCCCCTGTTGGTCGGCCCTGGCACCGTGATGTCGCCTTGCCGGTTGGGCCGTCCAGGGGCGTGCCTTCCTCGGAGCGACGCGCCGTGGACAGCTGGGTATGTCAGGAGGGTGTCCGGGGGGTTGCGTCGGCGGATGCGTTCTCTGCCAGCACTCAGTAGGTCGGATAGGAGTGCCCAGATCTGGCCGCGTCAGAGGCCAAGCGGCGCCAACTACAGCGCGCCGTGTCTACGATCACCGCACCGTCACGGGGCCGGACGGGAGGACACCTTCGCGTTCGGCATTGTGTGGACGGGCGCGATGACGAGGGGCCTCCGGCTGGACTGTGGCGATCGGTATCGAGGCCACTTGGCGAAACGTGCGTAACGCGGCCCCTACCGCGTAAGCGCCTCGTTCGCCACGACCGATGGTGCCCGGGGCGCGCTTCACGGATGGACCGTGCCCGAAGCGAACCAGTCGCGAGCTGTTGCGTCCGCTCCGTCTGGGAGATTGTTGATGAAGACCACGGCCAGGCCGCGGCGGGCTCGTGAGCAGCAGACGTAGAAGAGGTTGCGTGAGCGCTCAGTGCGCTCAGGTTTGTCGGTGCCGGCAAGCATCTTGCCGATGTTGTACATGGTCCAGACGGAGTCGTCGATCACGACGACGACATTCTCGAACTCGTCTCCCTTGACGCCATGTTGGGTTGAAAAGGGCGTGAGTTCATCGATGAATTGGGTGACGCTGATGACTTCCCGGTAGGAGACGTCACGGATGTTGTTGGAGAAGTCTGCTTGCCGCTTGTGTCGCTCGTCGAGGTCGGCTGCGGTTCTGCGGCGCTCGCGGTCTTTCACCCTTCCCGGCATGGCCAGGAGTGGGCTGTCGGCCATGAGGTCCAGCACGTCGCCGATGGTCCCGGTCGCGCGCACCGTGTCGAGCTCGCGAATTGCTTCGTTGATGATCCTCTTGTCGGTGTGCTGGGTGATGCGTCTCCTTCCCTGGCTCAGCAGGTCTGTCAGTTCCACGAAGTCCCGGGCCTGGTAGGCCGTGCTGAGGGCTTCGATCTGTGTCAGGTACTGGATGTAGGGCTCGTTGCGTGCCATGAGGTCATCGGGGCCGTGGCTGCCGAGCTGCCGGTACTGCTCCAGCAGGTTGGCGTATTCGAGTGTGCCCGCGATGCCGCGATGGGTCAGCAAGAGGTACTTCGCGTTCTCAAGTGACCAGCCCCTGCTCGCGAGGGTGGCTTGAGCGGCATCCAGCCGTCGCGGGCCGGGCGGCACGTCGGTGCTGAGGAAGAGGTGTACCTCGCCCTCCTGCTGCTTCCCGGAGGCCTGCTGGCGGAGTTCGGGCCGCATCTTGTTGAGAACGTCGACTACAGGGCGCGAACACCGGTAGTTCTCGATTTTAGTGATGGGCGTGAGCTTGTCGTGCCGGACTGCCCCGACGCCGGATCGGTAGATCTTCTGCATGGAGTCGCCGAAAAGGCCGATTACACAGGGGTCCTTGCCTACTCCTGCCAGGTGGTTCAGCAGCAGGTCGATCGTCTTCGGCGAGGTGTCCTGGTACTCATCGACGAAGATGACGGGATACTTGCTGGTGATGATGCGTATGAGTTTGGGGTGGGTAGCGGCGAGCCGCAAAGACAGAGCGATGACATCGTCGTGGGATATGCGACCCTCGCTCAGCTTTCGCCCGCGGTCGGAGTACTCGATCACTGAGGGAGCGGCCACCTCAGTGAGGTCTTCAGGCTTTGACAGGGTCTCGTTGTAGTCGAGGATCTGCTGCCAGAGCTCGCGGGGGTAGGCCTGGATGACGCTCCAGAGGAACTCGTGGATGGTGCCGACGGCGACGAGAGGGTCCGACGAGATGCGTTCGAGGATTTTCTTCTTGGCGACGTTCGTGTATGTGATGCAGGCGATCAGCCGACCGTGCGCCTCAAGTTCCGAACGCCGGCGGTTAAGGAGGTATTGAAGGGCGTGGACAAGATCGGTCGTCTTGCCGGCGCCTGCTCCTGCTTCCACGAGGAAGCTGCGCCGGGCGTCCAGCTCTTCGACCACGGCTTCGAGGGTGTTCAGGCGAGCCACTGGAGTCCTTCGGCGATGTAGCGGGGGACGGCCCAGTCCTCCAGGAGCATGACGTCGAACGCGAAGTCGGTCTTGTGCTTGGAGAGCCGTTTGGCGATGGCGAACGCGTGGCCTTCGATGTCTTCAGGGGCGGGGTCGGCCCCGACTTCCTGAACGAAGGCTCTCTTCAGCTCCAGATGCCTGAGGTCTCGGGCGAGGACTGCGGCGTTGGCGATGATGAAGGCGTCCTCGAAGCTGCGCGCACAGACGCCTGCCTGCTTCTCCGGGACCTGGTAGGCCACGCGCACGTGACCCTGCTCCTTCTCGTGCGTGCCGACGTCGAGGAGTTTCGCGATGCTGGAATGACCCGGAAGCCAGTTCTTCAGTGTGGAGTTCGAGGTGACCGCCTGCGCGGTGCTCGGCGGGCAGGCCTTCTGATCTGTGGAGCTGACGGAGTCGATGTCGGTGATGACCAAGGTCTTGACGTTGAGGAAGTCGAGCAGTTCACGGAATCGGACCGCGTAGGCGTCACCGACCTCGATGACTGATACGTACTGGTGCAGGAGGCCTTCGGCGCACCGACGGACCATCTCCGGCAGCAGCAGTCGCTCCGCGGTGCCCTCGATGAGGATCACCTTGTCGGCGAAGAACATGTCGCAACGGTGCAGGACCATGTACTGGCGCAGGAACCGCAGCGTCTCGTTACCGTCAGGAGTGGCCTTGACCTTTGACTGGAAGGTAGAGAGGTCCTTGACCTTGCCGTCCGGCTCGGAGCGGTCGAAGTACCGCACTGAGTGAAACCCGCCGCTGGCGACGATGTGCGAAGAGTGCGTGGTGATGACCACCTGCACTTTCCACGGGGCCTTGCGCTTGATGAAGTCCTGAATGTTCTTGATGAAGACCTCCTGCATCTGGGGATGCAGGTGGGCCTCGGGCTCCTCGATGAACAACACCTGGAGCGCCGGCTTCGGGGCAGCACGCTCGTACGCCTGGTGAAAGCTGATGACCTGCAGAATCGTGAAGATCAGCTTGCTGTAGCCGAGCCCGTTGTGGCCCTCGGGAAGGTGGTAGTCGCCGTCTCCAGACGGATACTGGAGCCGTGTGCTGCCCCTGAGGATGCCCGAGCCCTCCATGAGAGACACGATGCGGGGCTTCTCGACGGGTGTGATCGTCCCAACCCCGAAGCTACGGAGGTCTTCGAAGACCGGGTCAAACAGCGATTTGTAGCTGGTGTCGAGCTCGAGTGACGCTGCGGCCAGAGCATCCTCGATCTGCTCGATGCTCTGATGACGCCCTTCAGGCCCGCTCTTGACCTTGTAGTAGGTCTCGAACGTCTTGGACAGCGTGCGGGCTTTGTCTCCTGGGGTGTCGTCGACCTTGGTCTGCGCGTAGACGAACTTGACCGAGACGATCGCCTGCGCGGCACTGCGCTTGATCTCCTTCGTCACCTTCTCGTCGAGCGGGCTCACTGCTCGGAAAACGGGGGCGAAGTAGTCCGTGAAGTTCTTGCGCAGCCACTTGATGGGCTCGAGTTTCGGCCTCTGACTTGCCGTCCAGAAGTCCTTGAGCAGGTCGTGCGGCCGTACTGCCTCCAGCGCCGCTTCGATCTTGACCGTGAAACAGGAGTCGTCGAGGTCCAGGATCACGTCCGTGAGCGGAGCGAGGTCGTCGTCCTCGGCGTACTCGATCGTGAGTCCCAGCCGGATGGACGGCACGAGCTCGTACGCCTTGGCCAGCAGGCCTTCCCGCGTCTCCTGATCGCCTTCGGCCGCATGCCTCTGGGCTTCACCGAAGATCTGAAGTGCCTGCTCGATGTCGGGGATCCGGCAGGTGGAGAAGTCCTCCAGCATGAACCGTGTGTCGTCGTCGCCGAAGAACTTCTCGAAGAGGTTGACGAAGGATGTCTTGCCGCTGTTGTTGCGTCCCACGATGAGCGTGGTTTGGTGATCGATCCGCACGTCCGCCTTGTCCAAGGCGCGGAAATTGATCACGTTGGCATGGGTCAGCTGCATCGCACTCCCGACATCGTTCCACCCCCCACGGGCGGACGCACGCCTGCGGCCACCGCGAGTCAAAGCAGTATCTGACACTGAAGGGACAGAGGTGTTTGCTTGGCTCAAAGTGGCCGATGGTGCCTCAGAACGTATCCTCGCAACCACCTGGATCGTCGAGCGTTGGCCCGACTGCACAAACCCCTACCTGATCGTCAGCAGGCGGTCGGCTGTCGACGACATACATCCATAGGACAGCAACGAGGTCATCAGGACCCCACTCCAGTCAGCGGATATCCGACCGGACACAATCTGCCAGGACCGGCTCCTCAACGAAGCCCGGAAGACCGCCAACCCGGCTCGCCTCATGCGTGTGTTCGGTGTCTGCAACGTGGCTGAGACGAGACACGGACCTTGATCCACACCCATGTCGGCTGAACTCCACGACTCTCGCGTGGTGTTGCCGTCGTCTCGATAGTCACGCCACCTCCAGTGTGCTGTCAGAAACAGAGCAGCGACGCTGGTGCCGACGACTGTCAATGCAGTAGCTGAGAAGGCTCTCCAGCTGGGCGCGAGGCAGGTGCATGCTCGGGCAGGCGCGTGTTGCGGGCGTTTAGGAGCGGGTGAGGCGACGGGTGAGGCTAGTGATCACGGTGGTGCCGAGTAGCCAGCCGGAGAGGGAGCTGATCCAGACGATCCAGGCAGTGCTGTCGACAGGGGTGAATGCCTTTTCCTGACCCAGGTCGAGGACGGGCAGGATCAGGTCGAGGGAGAAGACGATCGGTTGGAAGGACGGTCCGTGGGATTGGGCGGGCCGTGGTGGTGCTGCTGAGAAGGCGATGGCAGCGGTAGCGACAAGGGCCAGCAGCCATATCAGCGCGCGCCCCGGTCTGTAGCCGTATCCGACAGTGGCGTCTTCGATGTAGCCCCAGAGCCGGGCAGGCCTTGGCAGGCTACGCCGCCGTTGTCGATGCCGGGCCAGGAGGACTGTGCGCGCGTCGTCGTCATGGCCAAGTTGACGGTAGTAGGCGGCCAACTGTTCGTAGGGCTGCGGGTGGTAGTCAGCGCTGCGCTGCAGCCAGGGCAGACGGTGAGCGGCCGGCATCACCGGGTGGAGGGCTTGATAGGTGAGTGCGGCGAGCGCAATCTGTGCGGGCCACGAGTCAGCGGCATCGGTGATGGAAACGATGGTCGCAGCGCTCAGGTCGAGGGTGGCGGGCGGCGCAGTGAGGGCCTCCAGATGGAGCGCTCCGAGGACGGCGCGGTGCAGGTCGACGGTTGCTCCCTCCGCGAACGTTGTCCCGATGAGCGAAAAGGCGCCCTTGACCTCGGTCCGGGTGAGATCGATGGTTCCTGCGACGCGTGTCGCGTTGTCCAGCGTGATGTTTGCTTCCACTCGGGCTCCGGGAGCCCGAAGCGCGAACTGGCGGTAGGGGAGGAGCGTGCTGGCGGTGAGTTCTATCGATTCGCCGACGACTGCAGCGAACAGATTGACACCCCCCTCGACCGTCAGTCCGTCAGCGTAGATACCACCACCGACGGTGAGCGTCGGAGCGCTGACGGCCCACCCAGTAGCAGTGCGTATGTCGGCACGGGCAAGCCAGCATTGGCCGCCAATCGTTGCGCCGAACAGGCGGACGCCACCGCCGTCGACCAACAGGTCGGTACAGCCGAGGTCTTGAACGAGGTGGAGGCCGTCGCCACGGAACGCCGGATGATCCTCCTCCCCGGACAGGCGGGCCTGGGTGAGCTCAATGGTGAAGGCCTGGGCGCCCCACAGGTTCAGCCCGCCTGTCACATGAGCGGAGTGCGCGTACAAGCCGCCTTCGACGCGGAGCTGAGGCCCATTCACGGCAAAGCCGGATCCGTTGCCTGTGATGCGGGCGGAAGTGAGCCACAGATCGCCCCTGATCTGCGCGCCGAACAGGTCCACTCCGCCACTGACCAGCTGGTCGAGCGTCAGATCGCCGTCCACGCGCAATCGGTCGGCGCTCAGCCGAGGTAGGTGACAGCCGGTGAAGTCCGCCGCGCGTAGGGAGGCGTCGGCGAGTTCCACCGGCTCGTCGAACCGACAATCGCGGAGGGAGAAGGGGATCTCGACCGCGGCGTAGTGCAGCTCAAGGCGTCCGGTGATTTGCGCACCGATCAGCTGCAGCCGCGACACCGCTCCCGGCTCCGGCGCAGGGGGCTGCAGTAGGAGAACGGCAATGACCTCGGCAGGGACTTCCTGGCTCATGGAACTCGGGTCTTGCGTTGTGCCGTCGGGTGAAGCAGCAGTGAGATCAAGAGGAGCGCCGTTGCGTACTGCTTGCCATAGACGTTGTGAGATCGGATCCCAGTGGGCGGGTGGTGTGGTCACCCTGACGATGGTGCCCGCCCTCGACTGCCAAGTGTGAACTGCTGGACACGCTTTGGGCGCTGCGGAGCCGTCAGCGCGCGTGCCAGCTTCGGCGTGTGTAGGTTCGAATCGGCTCGCCAGTTGCCCCGCATCTCGGCAGGCTGCCACCCACACTGTAAAGCCCGGTACTCCAGTGCCTTCCGTTGTGAGACCTCTGGTTAAGGGACTTCTGTGCCCAGTGGCCTCAGGTCCGGCGGGTAGCCCTTCGCACGGAGCCAGGCGTCCAGGGCGAGTGTAACGATGTCTCCGTGAGGGATGTCGGTGTCGGCATTGCAGCGGCGGATCCGGCGCTGGAACTGCAGCACTTCAGGGACGGCATGGTTCAGCTGCCCTCGCTTGGTATGCCGGTCCTTGACGACGTTCAGGGTGTCCGGGTGCGGAGTGAGAGCGTCGTCGGTTGGCTGGAACTCGGCGTCGAGCGCGTCGGCGATTTCACGTAGTCGGGCAGCGTAGGGCGAGTGATCGGGCACGAGAATTGCTCCGGTCGGTCCGGCTAGGCGGATAGCTATCCGCCTACTGGGCTATTGGAATGGTCGGCAGGGGCGGCCGCACCCCGACCTGGGGGCGGCCGCCTCGTCTACTGCGGTCGGGTTCAAAACCCGCGGGCGGTGAGCCACTCGTCCAGGGCGACTGAGACGATGTCGCCGATGGGCAGGTGGTCGAGTTCGTTGTCCAGCGCGAAGCGCTTGAGCCGCTTCTTCAACTTCAGCGCCGCAGGGACTGACGAGTCGAGACTCTCGCGCGTGATGATGCGCTGGTTGAGGAGGGCGGCAAGGTCGGGGATGTCCTTGGGACGGCCAGGACCGTGGGCGTAGGGGGCTCCCTCGCTGGGCGCTTCATGAGCTCGCGCATGCTGTTCTTGGTGAGGATTTGGACTGTCGGTCCTCACCGGGAATGCCGAACTGCCTGCCATCGGAGGCACAGAAGGGCGAACGGCCACCTCGGCGGACGGGCCGGTGGAAGAAGGCGAGGACGCGATGTGGGATGAGCCCGGCTCCAGAGGCTGGGCCTGCTGGGCGGGGTGGACCGCAGGTGCTGCGGGCCCGGTAGCCGGAACCGCAGGCGGCGCCTGTCGCTCTGGTGGCTCACCTGCGGATTCCACACCTTCCTGGGAGGTAACGACTGAGTGGACTGGCTGACTGGGAGCAGGTTCCTGCGCAGAGTTGATTGGAGCTGCAGCGGCGGTCCCCGAGGCCGCGTTGTGTGTCGCATCGGACACCGTTTCGGTCCCGGCCTGCGCTGACGTCTCGATAGGAGCGCTGGATGGAGCAGGCGGAACCCGCGGCGTGCTGGGCGTGGGCCGGCCTTCGCCCTCGGCAGCGGCTTCCTCAGCAGCGAACTGCTCGGGGGTGAGTTCGGCGGCCGGGGGAGTAGGCGGAGGGGTCGTCTTCTTGGCTCCGCCCAGGGCGCGCCCGCCCGTGCGGCGTGTTGGCGGCTTCGGCCGCTCGTTCTTCTCGCTCATGCGGTGAGTTCCTTCATCAGGTTGGCGTACTCGCTCAGTTCGGTGGGGATCTCGCCGAAGGCCTCCATGTAGTGCACCCAGGAGTGGATGGTGGTCTCGGCGAGCGGGAACGCCTCGTCGCGGTCGGGGCCGATGCCCTCGCCCTCGACGGGCTCCAGCAGCTGCTCCTTGGCCCGGCTGGGCAGGCTGGTGCGGTCATCGGCCTTGACCATGACCACGTGGGCCGTGACGCCGTGCTCGTTGCGTGCGGCGGCGCGCTCGGCCTCGTCGAAGGTGGCCACGAGTTTGCGACGCTCGATCTTGGTGGGGGCGACCGGGACGAGCAGCAGGTTCGCCTCGGTGACAGCCTCGTGGAAGATGCGGGCGCTGCCGCCGCCGGCGTCGACCACGATCGCGCCGAACTCGGCGCGCTTGGTGCGGATGTATTCGGCGATGTCGTCGAACGGGTAGCGCTCGACGACCAGGTTCGCGGGGATCTCGAAGCCGGTGGCCTGGGCGACCTTGAACCAGTCGTAGGCGGACTGGCTGGTCGCGTCGGCGTCCAGCAGCAGGGTGGGCAGGCCGAGGACGACGGCGTAGTAGAGGGCGATGAACCAGGCCGAGGTGGTCTTGCCGGTGCCGCCCTTGAGCATGCCGACCACGATGACGAAGGCGTCCCAGGTGCTGGCCGCAGCTGCGGCCAGGGTCTTGGTACGGGTGTTCTCACTCACGAGTGCTTGATCTCCTGAATCGGGACAGGGGCGTTGACGTGCGTGCGTCGGCGAGAAGGCCGACGTTCGGTATCTGCTGAGCGTGGGCGAAGGAGGACCCCGAGCAGCGCTGTATTCGGGATGGCTCGCCTTCGGTTCCGTGACCTGCCGGGCCCGGCAGGGGACCCGTTCGAGGGCGCTCATGAGCGCTTCCTCGGGGCGCGGGCCGGGCCGTGGTTGTGCTTGGGCCGCATACGGGTGCCCGCTTGGTGCAGGAGCCGATAGACGGTGCCGACGGAGTAGCTGCACTCTGCGGCCAGGTCCGGCACCGTGGCGCCGGCCTCGTACCGTGCCCGCAGGGACAACGCGAGCTTCATCCGCCGCGCGGTACTGGCTGCGGAACGGATGCGCAGCGTCTGCTGGGTGCTGCGGGGCGTGCCCCCGGCCTCGATCAGCAGCCGCCGAGCGACCCGTCGCGTCACGGACCCCTCCACGGCCAACTCCGTGAGGGTCGCGCCCTGTTGCTCGTAGAGGCGGCGCAGGCGGGCCGCGAGGTTGCGGCGGGCCTGCCCGTCGCGCAGCCTGCGCGTCTGCCACGAGGTGCGCATCACGGTCTTGGCCTCGTGCAGTCGGTTGAGGACCGTGCCGTAGGACAGGCCACTGCTCGCCACGAGTTGGTTGACCGTGGCGCCGGACTCGTACTGCTCACGCAGCGCGTGCGCAGTGACCTGGTCGTTGTGATCGGCTGTGGGCTGAGGGGGTGGGTTCACGCTGCGGACTCCCATTCGCTGAGGGCTTCGGCATGGGCGGCGGCCAGCTCGTCGTAACTGCGCTGGTCGGCAGGGGTGATGAGGATCAGCCGTCCGTCGGTGGCGATCCGCCAGTCGGGAGCGGCGCGGCCGGTGGCCGGATCGAGGACACAGCCGTCCGGGGCGTGGCACGCGGTGGGAATCTCGTCGGGCCGCGGCGCGGGAACGAGGACCTGGTGCCCGTCGCGGACGAGCACCACGGCTTTGCTGCGGTGCTCCGACAGCCGTTCCAGCGCCTGCTGGTACGCCGCGCGCTCGGCGGCGTGCACCGCCTTGCGCCGAAACGCGACGCCCGCGGTCCCGTGCCGCGTCGCGACTGCGCCCCAGCCCCGAGCCAGCTCGGCGATCTCTTCGGCCGCAGCCTCCGGAGGGTGGTCGCCGAAGCCCTCCAGAGCATGAGGTGCCAGGGTCCAGGTCTCACCGCTGTGGGTGACGAGGCCGTGGTCGGCCAGGCGCCGCAAGGTGCGGTAGAGGGTGGCGCGGGAGACGGAGGACGAGCCGACAAGCTCGGCGACCGTCTGCGCCGCATGGGCGTGCAGTGCACCGATGATCACCAGTGCGGCGCTGCCGAGACCGCGGTGGGCGAAGGCGTCGTGGCCCATCAGCTGGCCGATGACGGTGGAGTCGAGGTCGGCCGTCAGGCCTGTCTCAGGGGTGGGCCACTCCTCAAGTGCCAGGTCGGGGGGGTACTGAGTGGTTCCGAATCGAGATTGCGCTACGGGGATGGTGTGGCGGCCAGCGTTGCCCTCGGCGAGGTACCAGGTCGAGCCCTCGCGGCCGTGGCCGACGCGCAGACGCCGCAGCCAGCCCCGCGGCTTGAGGACGGTCTCGTAGACGACCCGGAGGGTCGTGCGGGATACCCCCGCTTCCTCCGCGGTCTGCCGCTCGCTGGCGTGGTGCAGGGGACCGCCCGCGATCTCGGCGAAGTTCAGATGCGCCCGCAGGACCCGCAGCGCGGTCCGCCCACGTTCCCCACGCCAGGGCGTCGTCTCGATGCGGTCGCGCAGCGCGGCAAGCAACTCGTACGCGTGGTGCCGCGATTCCAGCATCGTCGTGCTGCTGACCGCGGCCGAGGCGCTGGCCCATACCCGGCCGATGTACGCCAGAGCACGTGACTGCCCGGACCGCAGCGCGATGCTCCGGGCGTGCCGCCCGCCTTCGTGCTCGGGGTGCAGCAGTAGCTGCGTCAGCTGGTCGACGGTGCCGCTGGCGCGAGCGACATGGCAGGCGATGGCCGCCGTTATCCGGTGCCCGTGCTCGGCCGCGCCCCGACGGCTCTCGCGCAGGGACACACTCTGGGCGTCGGAGGAGAGCTTGCTGTAACTGCCCGCCGCGTAGCGGCCGGTGAGATCCCCGAGCAGAATGAGATCGGCCGCAGCCGTAGGCAGATGGTGAAGACCCAGTCGCTCGCGTGGGTGAAATGGGTGTCGGGGAGAACCTGTCTGGTGGGTGCTGTGTGGCACTGTGGAGCCGTCCCGCAAGGACAGGGACGCCACCCAGGCCCGCTAAAACCACGGGTGGTGTCCGGTACCGACCTCCAATCGGTGCCAGCGAAGCCTCCAGGATGGCCATCCTGGAGGCATTCGTATGCCTGGCTGCGGTGCTGGAGGCAGGCGTCCCCATCGCGGCTCGACCGAGATCGATTCCGAGTGCCGTCAGCGGGTCCACAGCCTGATCAACGCCGTCTGACCTGGGCCGACTCGGACCAAAACAGAGGGCGATTGCCTCTGATCGGCTCCGAGCAGCTCGGTTCGAATCGGGGTCGAATCAGAGCGGTTTCCTCTGACTGCCTCCGGTCGCCTCTGCAACCCGACCTAGCAGGTCACAGCCGATCCGATCCGCGAAGCCGCAGGTCAGAAGGGTGCGTCAGGAATACCCGGCGTATAGCCCGACTCGTCTGCCGGCTGGGCTCTCAGCAGGTCGTAGGCCTTGGTCGGGGCCCTTTCCCGTTTCGAGGGACTTCCCGCATCTGCCCGGGAGCTCCCACGCAAGTGTGCACGCGCTGTGTTCGTCCACCGGGCGCCAGGTGCATGTCGGTGGGCCGTGAACGACGCACAGGTGGCAGCCCAGGGGGTCGGAACTGGAACAGGGGCTCGGTCGTCGGGGTTCAGGCCGTCCCCTTTGCCGGTCAGCATCGACTGTTCGAAAATGGGCTGTCGCGCGGCCAGGTCCTCTAACAGGCCGTGGAGGGCGGCTTCCTCTTCGACACGCAGCTAGGTCGGAGATTGCCGGACCCAGCTTGAGAGACGCAATCTTGTCTGCAATTGGGCCTGACGAACAGGGTCTCAGACTGCGGCTCCCTGCACCCGCGATCGGCCTGTCCGTGCTTGCGACCTCCACTTGTGCCCACACGTTTCACTCATCTGGTCGTGAACCTGACGGCCTCGCGGAGCGATGCAGCGGCACCGGTCAGATCGGCCAACCGGGCCGCCAGCGTTGCCTCGGCCAGACGCGGCGGAAGGGCGGTATTGAACTTCAGCCCGGCCAGTGCACGGGGGTCCACCGCCGGGAGGCACAGGTGGCCAGCGGCGTCCGCGGTTGCCCGCTTCCAGTCTTGGAGCGTGATGTCCTCACGCAGCCGGACGTATGTGTCCGTGGGGCGCTGAAGCGGATCGGTGATGGTGGAGAGGGTGGCGGCCAGAGTGGCGTTGGTGCGATAGCCGGCCCACGTCCACCACCGCACATTCGTGTCGCGGCCTCCCCGCATGACGACGGTGCCGTCGTGGTACACGAACTCGGCGCTCTCATCGCGCACGCGAGCGAGGGCACTTTCGGCACGGCGGGTGAGCCTGACTGGAGGGGCCGCGCCGAGCAGGATGTCGCGGGCCGCCCGTGTCAGCTCGTACGACGAGGTACGGGTCAGGCCGACGCCTCCCCACCGAGCCCGCCCGCCACTTTCCACGGGCTCGACGAAGCAGCGGCGGCGCGACCAGTCGATGTACGTCACCTGCCAGCTGCGCCCGGCGAGCAGAAGTCGGCGAGGGCCCACGACCTCGTCCGTGAGCAGCACGGGATCTGTGGTGCCGATCTCGGCGCGACCCGACAGCACAGTGAACTCCGGGGCGGCGGTGAAGACCGCGGTGAGATCCATGAAGTGCCGGTAGCCGAACCGCTTTTCGGCTTCTGGGCCGATGAACAGCAGTTCGCCGTCCCGGTCCAGATAGCCCTCCTCGACCAGATGGCGCACGATCGGCTCGGCGGAAGGGCCGAACGGACCGAGGCCTCCCCACCACTCCTGCCACAGCCGGTCACCGACCCGGTGCTCCTGGAGGCAGAGCGCCAGCACCTGTTGCGCGACGATGTGCCGGGGCTCCGCAGGAGCGATGACCGGCTCCACCCAGCCGCGCGACCAGAGCAGCAGAAGTGCCGCCGCGGACAGGAGGCCGGCGTCGTCGGTGGCGAGGAACAGGCAGTTGCGGCTGGATCCGGGCCGTCGACCGGTGCGGCCCAGTCGCTGCAGGAACGAGGCCACGGTGCTCGGCGCATCGATCTGGACGACCCGGTCGAGGTCGCCGACATCGATGCCCAGTTCCAGGGTGCTGGTGGAGACGATCACGCAGTCGCGAGCCTCCGCGAAGGCTTCCTCAGCCCGACGCCGCTCGTCTGCGGACAGCGAGGCATGGGACAGGAAAGTGGTCACGCCCTTCGCATGCAGCGCCGCGCCGAGCTCCTCGACCTGCTTGCGCGATTCGCAGAAGACCAGTCGCTTCTCGCCCTGGTGCAATGCCGCGATCACTGTCGCCGCATTGGCCAAGGACCCCACATAGTCGAGCTGGACATCCCCGGGCGGGGGCAGTTTCTGTACCTTCTCCTTCAGGTGCGGGGCGACGACCTGTGCCGTGCGCCGCCCGGCCTTTGCTCCCTGCAACCAGGTGAGCAGCTCCTCCGGGTTACCCACGGTCGCGGACAGGCCGACCCGCTGCACCGGGCGCCCGGTCACCCGCTCCAGCCGTTCCAGCACGGCCAGCAGATGCCACCCCCGGTCATCGCCCGCGAAAGCGTGCACCTCGTCGACGACGATCGCCCGCAGCCCGGAGAACAACGCCCGGTGGTCGACGTTGGCACTGACCAGCATGGCCTCCAGGGACTCGGGAGTGGTCAGCAGCACATCCGGCCGTTCGCGCAGGATGCGCTTGCGGCGGGAGTGTGTGACATCGCCGTGCCAGAGCGCGGCTGTGCGCCCCAGCCAGGAGGTGTACGTCTCCAGTCGGGGCAGCAGGTTGTTGAGCAGCGCCTTCAGCGGACATACGTAGAGAACCGAGGTGCCGTCCCAATTCTCCTGCGCCATCCGCGACAGCAATGGGAAGCACGCGGCCTCGGTCTTCCCACCTGCGGTGGGGGCGATCAGGACGGCGTCCGCCCCATCTGTCAGGGGGGTGATCGCCTCCTCCTGGAGGGTCCGCAGGCGGGGCCAGCCCAGGGTGTTCACGACGTGGTGGACCAACCCCGGGTGAAGCAGGTCCATCGGGTCGGGCGCCACGTCGCTCATGGGAGGTCCAGTTCGACATCATCGGCGCTGTCTACCGCCGCCGCGTTGCGTTCGACTTCGGTCAGCTCCGAGGCGTTCACCGTGAGTGCGTAGTGCTTGCGCGGATCGAAGTCCTCGAACTGGTCCACACGGTCGAGGACGTCGCCGACGAGCTTCTTGAGGAACAGGCGAGGCGCTACCCCCACCTTGCCCCCCAGCGCCCCGCCGACGGCCTTGGCCAGATCGGCGACATATACGTCGTCTGTGATCTCCTTGACTCGCTCAGCCGACGAAGCTCCAGACGCATACAGGTCCCTGATGGTCAGCCCGAGACCGATCAGCGAGTCCAGAGTGAAGCCCGGCAGCCTGAGCTGCACGGCACGCGGGTTGTCGAAGCGCGGATCGGTGGTGAAGTCGGTGGCCAGCCGTTGGGCCAGCGGAGCCAGACGCTGCACGCCCTGTCGGCCGTCGTAGAACGCCGGCGTGCCGGTGATCAACAGATAGAGGCCGGGGAAGCGTCCGGAGTGCACCTCGTCGATGAGCTGGCGTAGCGCGTTCAGCGCCTTGTCACGGGCATCGGAGCGGACCCGCTGCAGGGTCTCCACCTCGTCCAGAACGACGAACAGGCCCGCGTGCCCGGAGTCGCGCAGCACGGTGAGCAGCCCCTGCAGGAAACCCAGGGCGCCGAAATGGTCGAGGTCGCCGCGCACCCCGGCGGACCTGCGGGCCGCCGCGGCCACATGCGGTTGTCCGCCCAGCCACGCCATGACGGCTGAGGCGGTGGCCTCGTCTCCCGACTCGAGGGCCGTACGGTAACCCCGCAGCGCCGTCGCGAACGACGGGGCGTGCCGGGATACCTCGGTGAGTCGGGCGGTCATCAACCGCTCCACCTCTGTGGGCAGGTCTTCCTCCGACGCACCTGCGGCGAGAGCGTCCTCCTCAAGGGCGTAGAACCAGGCGTCGACGACCGGCCGGAGCGCGCTCGGGGGGAATCCGGGCGTGGTCAGCCGCTCGGTGAGGCGTCGGTAGACGGTCTCCAGCTTGTGCAGCGGGGTCTCGGTCTCAGAGACCTGGATCTCGGCGACGGCGAAGTTGCGCCGCTTGGCCCGCTCCCCGAGCCACCGCGCGAAGAAGGTCTTGCCCGACCCGTACTCGCCGCGTACGGCCTTGAACACCGACGCGCCCGACGCCACGGCGTCGAATTCAGAGTCCAGGGCACTCTGGAACCGGTCCAGGCCGGTGGCCAGCAGGTCGAGCCCGCTCTCAGGAACGGCTCCCCGGCGCAGCGCGTCGATCACGTCACGGCGCCGGGCGGCACTGACGGGTCCGTTTCGGCCAGGGCTGTCTGTACTCACCCCGACAGTCTCCCATCGGCCGAAGACAGGGAGGGCACAAGACGAAACGGACGGCCCTGGAGTGCACATGGACCGCAGTACGGACTGTCCGGCCATCTCCGGATCGCCGATGTTGGTGCACGATAGCGGCGTCGGTGAATGCCTTGACTGCCGCCAACCCCCTTGGTGCAATGACATGTTCACCGTCGTGAGGGACGGTGACGCAGCGTTCGGTCCCAGACGGAAAGACACAGCGTGGCACTCGACAGTCTGAAACTCAGCGATGCCCTTGCGGACGTCGCTTCCGGCGCCTTACAGCTCCCCGACTTCCAACGTGAGTGGAAGTGGGACGACGAGCGCATCAGGGCGCTCATCGCGACGGTGACACTCGACTATCCGCTCGGGGTGGTGATGGCGCTGCAGACCAATGGCACCTCACTGTTCCGCACCCGGACCCTCAAGGGCGCCGAGGATGCGGAGGGCGAGGTTCCTGATCTCCTGCTGCTCGACGGCCAGCAGCGATTGACCTCTCTCTTCCAGGCACTGCACCGGGACCGCCCGGTCGAGACGGTCGACGCCCGGGGCAAGCCCATGAACCGCTGGTACTACGTCGACATCGCCAAGGCCATCGGGCCACCGGCCGAACGCGACGACGCCATCGTGTCCGTGCCTGAGGACAAGATCCTTAAGACCGGCTTCAACCGCAGGGACCTCATCGACCTGGGTACCGTCGAAGGTGAGTGCGCCGCCGGCTACTTCCCCCTCCACTTCGTGTTCGACACCGAGCGAGTGAATGCCTGGCACCAGGAGTACGTGAAGGTCGACGTCACGAACTGGGGGCTGTGGGGACAGTTCCAGATGCACGTGCTCAACCGTATGCAGTCGTTCCAGGTCCCGATGATCAAGCTCGCGGCCTCAACGACCATGGACGCGGTCTGTGCTGTGTTCGAGCGGGTGAACACCGGTGGTGTGCCGCTCAACGTCTTCGAACTGCTGACGGCCACCTACGCGGGCAACCAGGAGTACGTGGCCGAGCACGGCGACTACTACAAGCTCCCCGACGTCTGGCTGGACATCAAGAAGGGCCTGACATCGTCATACCCCGTGTTCGGACGCATGGAGGCCGGTGTCGAGGACGGACTCAGCAGCAGCGATTTCCTCCAGGCCGTGGCTCTCGTCCGAACCTGGGAGCGCAAGCGCCAGGAGCCGCGCGCCGCGGTCTCCTGCAAGCGCCGTGACCTGCTGGAACTGCCGCTCGCCGACTTCAGCCTGCTCGCCCCGCGCGTGGCGGAGGCCTTCGAGTGGGTGGGGGCTTTCCTGGAACGGCAGTGCATCGTGCGCGCCCCCGACCTGCCGTACCGAACCCAGCTCGTACCGCTGGCCGCCGTACGGACGATTCTCGGCGAGGAGACCGAGAAAGCGGCGGCCGACGAGCTGCTCACTCAGTGGTACTGGTGCGGTGTGCTCGGCGAGATGTACGGAGGTTCTACGGAAAGCCGCTTCACCCGCGACGTGGAGCAACTCGTCGAACGACTCCAGGGCAACACGGAACTGGTCCCCGACACCATTGCCGAGGCGGCCTTCCTGGACGACCGGCTGGACACCCTCAGCACGCGCAACAGCGCTGCGTACAAGGGGGTTTACGCCCTTCTGGTCAAGCAGGGAGCGGTGGACTGGTACTTCACGGAGGCACCCCTGAACGCCGCTCGGCTGGCCGAGTACAGCGTGGAGGTGCGCCAGATCTTCCCGAAGGCGTGGATCGACAAGAACCACCGGGCCTACAGCAACAGGGCGAACTCGATCATCAACAAGACACCCCTGTCGCTGCGGGCCAGCAAAAGCATGACCGGATCGCCCGCCGGCTACCTCAAGACGCTCGCGCTCGAGTCGGGAATGCGCCCCGAGTGGTTCGACGACGTCATCGGCACCCACCTCATCGACCCTGCCGCGCTGCACACGGGCGATTTCGAGCAGTTCTACGAGAACAGATCCAAGCAGCTGCTGGAGCTGGTCATGTCGGCCATGGGCAAGCGCACCGTCTTCCGCGATGCGAAGGCCGGGTGACGCAGCCGTGCTCCGGACACCCTCCGACGAAGAACTGCTGGCGCTCAAAGGCCGGCGCATACCTCTCGTTGAGCTCCTGACCTGTTTCAACACCCGGTTCCGCAACGACCAGGCCATCCTGCACATCGAGCAGAAGCTGAAGGACGTCGGTCTCGCGACCCTGCCGTACTTCGCCACTTGCAGCAGCCAGTCCGAGATCCACATCGTTGCCCAGGAATCCGCAGCAGGGGACCAGGGGGACGGCGCGGACGAGGAGGATGAGGCGGGGCTGCTGCCTGGTGCGATGCCGCAGCAATCCTTCAGGATCGGTGACCTGCCGTGTGCACACGCCGGGGTCGACTCGATCACCCTCGGCTCGGACCTCACCGACGCGATCTACATCATGCAGGCGAAGAAGTACTCCCAAGTCCCAGTGCTGGAGGACCAGTACACGGTGACCGGCGTCGTCACCTGGCGCTCGGTTGCCATGATGCACGCAAGGGGCGAGGACGCCGTGCTGGCCAACGCGATCGTGGACGACCCTCCGGTCGCGCACGCCCACGACGACTTCTTCTCCTTGCTGCCCATCATCTGTGAGCACGGATTCGTACTGGTCAGGGCGAACAACGGACGGGTCAGTGGCATCGTCACCGCCGCGGATATCACCCAACGTTTCGACGCCACCGCATGGCCGTTCTTCGTTGTCGGCGAGATCGAGTTCCGGCTGCGCAAGTGCCTCGGCGCGAAGATGAGTGAGGACGCCATCCGTGCCGTGCAGCACAACGACAGGAAGACGGGGAAGATCGCGGACCTCATGTTCGGCCAGTACGTGATGCTGCTCGACGGCGATCAGCGCAACAAGCAGGGACACCGGAAAGAGGCGCTGTGCGCCGCGGCCGACCAGAACTGGCAGACCCTCGGCTGGACCGGGGTGAACCGCGTCCAGTTCGTGCACCAGCTCGACCGGGTGCGCAGCATCCGCAACCAGATTGCGCACTTCGACCCGGAGCCGCTGTCGCCTCAGCGGAGCGAGGAGCTACGCCAGTTCGTGGGGTTGCTGCGCCAGCTCACGTGACGGATGGTGAAGCCGACCCCGCGTCCCGGGGTCGGCTTCATCGATTTCTCTCAGTTCAACTCAAACTGGTCCCGCAGCAGTCCGGTGTGCAGCCGCAGGGTCCGCCCGTCCGGCAGCGTCTCCAGCACCTGGACACCGTCGTGATTGAGCAACTGCCGGAGCACGGCGGCGAAGCCGTCCGCCGGCCGGTTCGCGGGCAGTCCGACGCGCTGGGCGAGGGCAGTCATGGGCAGGGTGCCGCCCGCGTCCAGCAGAGCGTGTACGCCCTTTTCCACCCTGGCAAGGTCCGGTTTACGGGCGAGCAGCTGCACCTGTGCCGTGAAGACTTCGGACTTCAGGAGGGCGTCGACCAAGGCATCACTCGGAGACACAGGGGTTACGGACAGCAGAGCGCCCTCCTCGGATCCCGAAGGAACCAGCGCCACGTCGAACAGTGCCTCGTGGCTCTTGGCGAGTTCCGCCTCGTTCTTGCTCTTCTTGGGCGGCTTCTTCGGTACCGGTACCGAGACCGCGGCGGCTTGGGCCCGCGGTGGCTGCTCCTCCCCTCGCGGGACCAGTGACCACCAGCTCGGCTGCTGGTTCCCCAGCTCCCGCCAGCCGCTCGGCGGCTTCGCCCCGAAGGGCAGGAAGGCCAGCACCGGGATGGCGAACTCGGCCAGGGACGCGCCGCCGTGATAGCCGGCCTTGCGAGACGTGTAGCGGGTGTCGGCGTCCCAGAGGGCGACGATCTCGCTCTCCGGTTCCGGGTCGAGAACCCGAGGGCCTGTCAGCACGACTTCCTGCTCCACGAGCGGACCTCCGGGACCGCGGTGCCGCGCGGACCGCACATCCTCGGCGTCCACCCGCGCCGACCGTCGATCGATGACATGGCCGTGGTCGCTGGTGAGGATCACCGCTCGGCCCTGGTCCGCGGCAGACCGAAGCAGTGCTCGCAGCCCCCCTATGTCGGACAGTCGCCAGGCACCGTCACCGAGTTTCTGCTCGGAGGCCAGCCGGTCGTCCACGGTGTTGAGGACCACCGCCACATGCGTACGGTCGCCGACGAGCGCCTCGTGCAGTTCGGGCCCGAACGGCTCACCACTGGTCTCGGCGCGCAGATCGTCCTTGTGGAAGACCGCCACGTCCTCCCCGCCCCAGAAGCGGTGAGCGGGGAACAGCCTCTTCTCGTCGGCCTGCGTGCCCTTCATCAGCCGCGCTGCGAAGAGCGAGGTCCGCGACACGGCCGTGACCGTGGGGAGCGCGGCTGCCATCGCGCGGCGCCGCGGAGCGTCCTTCGCTCCGGGCAGCGGGTCGTACTCCGCCCAGTGGTCGCGCAGTTGCTCGCCGAGCTCGGCGGCGATGGCTGCGCTCATCCCGTCGAGCACGAGGAGCAGCACTCTCCGCTCCCCGGCCTTCACGACCGGGGCGACGACCTCGGGGAGGAACGTCTCCACGGCCGGCATCGAGCCGGGACCACGGTCGGTCGCCGCCCGGGCGGCAAGCACCTGGGCGAAGTGCCGGTCGATCTCGCGCCGACGGTCGCGCGCCGAGGCGCACAGAGCGTCGTACGCGGAGCGGAGCACCGGATCGGGATCGCCTCCGGACTCGATGTGCTCCAGTGCCAGGTCCACCCAGCCCGTCTCGGCGACGTGACGGGCGATGGCATCCGCCACCGTGTGGGTCTCGACCGGCGGGTCGGTCGCGAGCCAACGTGCCAGCCGCTGCGCCATGCGCACCCGCTCGATACGGACGCTGTAGTCGGGATCCCGGGCGAGCCGGTGTCGGCTGAGGGCCTTCACCGCGGGTGTGACCCGCTCGGGGCCGCCGCTCGACAGCGCTTCGCCGACAGCGGTGAAGCGTGCTTCAAGACCTGCCGCCAGTACGGGACTTGTCCCTGCAGCCCGTTCCGCCCCGAACTGGCGGGAAAGGGCGGCCGCCCGGTCGAGAACGAAGCCGGTCAGTCGCCGGGCCTCCGCTGCTGTTTCGTCACTGTCCGACTGTCCTGTCAGCAGCAGGGCGGAGACGAACTCCTCGCAGGACCGTCCGAAGGCCGCCGCTAGGGCGTCCAGGTGCTCACCCTGGGCGGGCGGCTCCTCTCCGAACCAGCGCTCGGCCCGCCCTCGGGCCCGGTAGTCCTCCGCGTCCGCCACGGCGTCGGCGTGGCCCCACAGCGCCGCGCAGAGCAGACCGAACGCGACGGCGTCCGGCCCGTGTTCCGCCGTCACGAGGGCGAGCAGGGCTTGCCCCGCGCGCCCAGCCTGCTCCTCTTCGCCGAGGAACTGTACGAGCCCGGCTCGCTCGGGCGCTCGCAGCGCCAGGAGCCGTTCCGGGCCGCCAGGCACGAGGGACCATCGCAGCAGGGTGTGGATGTCCAGTTCGTCACCGGCTCCCGCCGCGGAGCGGGAGATTTCGGCGTCCGGATCGTAGCGGCCGATTCCCAGCCTGCGCAGGGCGAGCGACGTCAGCGCCTCGCGCCGCGACAGGACACCGCCCGCCAGCTTCGGCCATCCGCCGTGCGGCGGAGCGGCGTCCAGCAGTGCCTCGGCAGCCCAGTTCTCCTCGAACAGCCGGTGGTCGGAGGCGCTGGCACCGAAAGCCTCCCGTACGACATCCCAGGTGTCGACGGCGTTGACCCGCTGCCGGTGCACCTTGGCCAGCAGATCGGGCCCGAGTTCCGCCTCCTCGCGGTCGGTGAGTACCACCAGCACGTCGGGCCCGGTGGCCGACGGCTTCTGGTGTGCAAGGAGCAGCTCGTACACGCCGAGGGGAGAGGGCGCCGCCGCGACCGCGGCCCGCCGCTGCTCACCCCACGGCAGCTCGTCCGGGCCGTCCCAGGAGGGCGCGGCCCGTAGCAGCACGACCCTGCGCTTGTCCGGCTTGAGGCCGGGCTGTGATGCCAGGTACTGGGTGATGGTCGCGGCATTGAGCCGCACCGCGCTGGTGGTGGTCACGGCCGCCGTACTCACTGTTCCCACACCTTCTCCGTCAGCTGCCTTCCGCTCATTCCACAACCCGCCAGCTGATCTCGATCTCTGCGTCCGGCTCGGCAGCCGCCAGTTCGGCCAGTTCGGCCTTCAACTCGGCCAGCGCACGGGAGGCCGTGGTCCGGCCCCCACCCGAGCGACGTCCCGCACGTCGTCCGCCATTGGTGCCAGGGTGGGTGGAGGGCACGGGCGGCCGGCTGGCGTCGGTGCTCAGGCTGATCGCGTCGGGCTTTGTGAGAGGTTCGGTCGGCGTGGGCGCGGCGTACGCCCTACGCGGGTCGGTGGTGGGTGCCTGGCTGCGCTCGATGACGGTGACGATGGACCGTCGTGCCTCCCGCAGCGCCTCCTTGAGGTCCTTGGTGCGCTGATCGACACGCGCCGCGCCGCGCAACTCCTCCAGCACCGCCTCACCCTGCGGCCCGTAGTTGGGCGCGAGTTTGAGCATGTCCCAGGCCGCGGTGGCCAAGGCAGCCGCGACGGACTCGGCCTGCTTGATCGACGCACCGTAGCGGCTCGTCGGCACGTCGCCGAGATCGAAGCCGGCGAAGGCGGAGATGACCTGCTTCGCCGCCGCGGAACCGCCGGCCGCCCCCTGGTCCAGCCCGCGCAGTTCGTCCAGCAGGTCCCGGGCCCGGCGGGCGATCGCCAGTCGGCCGGACTCGTCGGTGCCGTCCAGACCGAGCAGCGTTACGTGCTTCTCCAACTGCGCCACCAGATCGGCCGCGTGCGGCTGGTACGTGCGGGCCCGCTCAGTGATCCGCCGGGCGAACTGCCCGACCATCCGGCCCCGGCGCAGCCTGGGCGGCTCCTCGCCGAAGATCTCCCAGTAGCGGCGCCCCGCCTCCTCCCAGACGTTCTCCTCTGGCAGCGGCTGGGAACGCAGCGCGTCCTGCGGCTTGATCGCCGAGAGCTCGGGCGAGGGGTCGAGCAGCGCACCGGCCCGTACCCAGACCCGGTCGTCCATCTCCGCGTACGACGCGATGACCAGATTGGCGAGGAACGGCTCCAAACCCATCGGCGCGGGACGGTCGATCCACTCGGTGAGCTGCACGACGCTGAGGTCACCGGGACCGGCCTCGCCGCGCGCCTGGAGGGCGAAGTGCTCCGGCCAGCGGGTCGAGAGCCGGAAGTACGCCTCTTTCTGCTGGCCGAGCCCCAGGGGTGTGGCGACGCGCCGCATGAGGTCCCGTTCCTTGCCCGGGATCTCGGCCTGCCGGTCACCGGCTTCCGAGGCGCCGCGGATGTGCCCGAACACGGTCCGCGCGTCGGCGAGTTTGACGACGGTCCCCGTGCCGTCGGGGTCGAAGTCCGGGTGCGCGGGGAACTGGTGGGCCAGGAGCTTGCCCGCCACGTGCCGGACCGCGTCATGCAGGGACTGCCCGATGGAGACACGCAGATCCGGGACGTCGGGCAGCGGTTCCAAGTGCTCATTGAAGTCCGGAATGACGTCGCCGGGCTTCTTGGCCGCAAGGCCATAGGCCTGTTTGAACGCCGCCTTCACCGTCTTGGTCAGAGTCTCGCGCTGGTCTTCCAGCAGAGCCTTGGCACGGGCCCGGTTGTCGGCGTTCAGGTGCTGCGCGTAGCTGGTGTCGAAGCGCCGCTGGTCGGCGAGCGCGTAGTGGATGACGACCAGTCGTTGGAAGTCCTGGAAGCGGCCGGTGGACAGATGCGTGGGAATCCACCCCACCGTCCGTGGCCGATTTCCGGGAAGCCGACGGAGTTCGGCCATGCGATTGACGTCTTCGCGCCACCCGTACTCGCCTTCGTCGTACGGCAGATCGATGATCATCCGCCACAGACCGTCCTGGCTGGGGGCGAAGTCGTGGTCCTGCAGGTCGTCGTGGTCGGCGATGTTGCCGAAGATGACCTCCGCTGTGCGGTTCGAGCCACGCCAGACGAACTTCAGCTCGTCCGCGGTGAGTCGCTCCTGGAGGTCGATTCCCAGCTCCTCGGCGAGCAGTCGCTTGGCGAGGGCGCGGCGATTGGAGCGGTTGTTGTTGACGTTGGCGTTCGCGATGACCGAATCCACGTCCACGCCGGCCAATTCGAGCCGTACGCCGGGGTTGGCCTTGGTGCCGGTGGGTTTGATCTCCGCGAAGCGCGACGCCCACTCGTCGATCTTCGACTTGATCGCCCCGACCTCCGCCCCAGGGATGGGGGAGATGACCGAGCCGTGGTTGAGGGACGCGAGCCGCCGGATCGTCAGGTCCCGCAGCGCGGGCACACTGGGCGCCAGCGCGGACAGCAGAAGCGTGCACATCAGCCGGTCGTCGCCCACGAACGCCTTGCACCGCTGGACGAGCCCCTGGTCGGTGACGGTCTCGCGGCGGTGGCGGTAGCGCTCGATGTCCTCCTCGGTGACGTCGTACATCGCCAGGAGATAGGGCCGCAGCTTGGTGCGGTACAGCTTGTCCGCGGCCTGGAACTCCACCTTCAGACTGTCGACGAACGGCCGGTCGCCTCCATCCGCGATGACCGGGTAGAGGTCGCCCAGCGGGATGAGCTGCTCCAGCGTCGCGTCGTCGCGATGATCGGCCAGCAGCTGGCCCATGAGCTTCAGACCGGTACGGGAGCGCTGCAGCGCCGAGGAGATGTGGACCAGGGTGTCCATGAAAGAAGGCGAGAAGGGATACGTCAGCCGGAACGACGCCTCGTCGGCACCGGTCGTCCCCTCGTCGGATCCCAGCAACACGTCCCACACCTGCGGACCGACCCGCTTGATCTTCGCGAACGCCGCGTCGAGCTTGGCGGCGGCCTCCGCGCCCTTGGGCCTCAGGAGACGCGCGTGGGCGATCTGCGGGAGGTTGCGGTCCTCCAGCGTGATCTTGTCGAAGCGCCCGGAAGCCAGGTTGAGACTGTCTTGGATCGCGGTCTCGGCCGCCCCGGAGACCTCCTGGCCGACCAGCTCCCGCAGATCGCGCTGACGCGCGATGAACGACACGATCGGGATGGCGCGGCGAGAGTCCGCGCCCTCCACGAAGTTGGTGATCTTGTCCGCTTCGCGGGAGACGAACTTCTGGTCGTGGATGCGGTTGGCGAGCCAGAGGATCAGCTCGTCCATGAAAAGGATCAGCCCGTCGTACTTCAGCGACTTCGCATGCTCGGCGATGACGGCGAGGCCGGCGTCGAGCGAGATGAAGCCGTGCTCGTCCTCGGCGGCGTTCTTCGCGAAGCCGGGGAACCAGCTGGTGCTCGCGTCGTGCACCAGCTTGGCGCGCAGCTCGGCCGGGGTGGTCGGGTTGACCAGGTTGAGGTTGACCTCGGCGCCGTCCAGTTCCTCGGCGGTGAGGGCGGTGTTGAGGAGCGCCGGGGTCCAGGCGAAGGAGTCGCCCCACTCGTCGTCGGCATCGACGGTGTTCCCCTCGGCCGCGGCCCCGGCGAGCCCTTCGATGAACTTGTCGTCGCCCATACGATCCCTCAGCGCGCGGATGTCCGCGAAGAGGGCGTCGGTCCGGTAGACCTGCGGGGTGGGCGCATCGTCATGCAGTGCCTTGACGTGGCTGACGTACCCGCCGAGCACCCGCTGCTCCAGGGACTTGGCCCCGAGCATGTGGTACGGCACGAGGAGGAACCGCTTCCCGTCGGTGCTCAGCCATTCGTGCTTGGCCAGCACCGGATCGAAATCGGTCCGGGCGCGTGCGGCCTCGTCGCCCCGGAGCAGGGCGTGCAGCACGGCCATGAAGTGCGACTTGCCGGAACCGAACGAGCCGTGCAGATACGCGGCCTTCGACGTCTGCCCGTCCAGCGCGGTCTTGATCAGACTGAGCGCCTCGTCGAAGTTCTCCAGAAGGCGCTCGGTGACGACGTAATCCCGCAGCGCCCGCTCGGCGCCCTCCTCGGTGACGGCTTCGGCCAGCTTCAGGACGAAGTCCGACGTGGAGATGGACGTCTTGATGTCGATGACATCGCGGAGAAGGGGGGCCGTGGCGGCGGTCGGGGCCATCTCTGTCTCGCGTCTCCTGTTTTCCGTGTACTACGTCTACGTCCACCGGGCAGCGCGGCGCGTCCCCCCGTCGACCGGAACGGCGTGCGATGCCCGCACCGCACGCTGCTCCGGAAGCACCGTCCGCCACTGTTCACACATGTGGGGACGGTCTTCGATCGTATCGGGCGTGTCTGAAATGGGGGAGGGAGCTCACGCAGCGGAAGCCCAGGCCTCCATCAGCTGCTCGGGCCCGTACGTAGCCGTCAGTCCGTCCACTGAGAACCCGGAGCGGGAAACCGCGACCAGCGGGGTGTCCTCGTCGGCACCGGGTACGGCGAGGGCGTCCCGGGCCAGCGCGGCCAGGGCACGGCGGTCGAAGGTGCCGTTCTCGTGCCACTTGATCGAGCCGACGAACCCGACCTCGCGCGCCGGCGCCCGGTCCGCCCCCACGAGGTCGACCTCGGGATTGTTCGATCGAGGCCACCAGCCGCCCACTTCCCGCACCTGCGGCCACGTGTCGTCGGGCAGCAGTCGGGCCAGGGACTCTCGTACGACGGGTTCGATCGCCCGCCCGCGCCACGAGGTCCATCCACGTTCGACCGCCTCGACCACGATCCGGCTGCGTCCGCGCTCGATCTCCGGGATCCCCTGTTCGAGGAAGACCAGCCAGAAACGGAGGTACGGGTCGGCGACGCGGTAGCGGCGGTCGCGGTCTCCGGGGTGGGTGGAGAGAGGGGTGTCCACGGCGATGAGCCGCTTGTCCGCGAGGGTGCGCAGGGCCGGGTTGAGGGAGCCGGGGGGGAGCGGTCGGTCGGCTGCCCCGGCTTTCGCGGCGATGGTCCCGAAGGTCCGCTCACCGCTGCCGATCACGGAGAGCACGTGCCTGGCCTGGAGAGCGGTAGGAAATTCGGCGGCCAGTGCCCGCTCGGCG
Source organism: Streptomyces albiflavescens (assembly GCF_014645835.1). Classification (GTDB taxonomy): domain Bacteria; phylum Actinomycetota; class Actinomycetes; order Streptomycetales; family Streptomycetaceae; genus Streptomyces; species Streptomyces albiflavescens. Next base: position 43,137 of record NZ_BMMM01000026.1, on the reverse strand, counting down.
GAGACGAGGAGGGGGGAGGTGGGGTCGTCGAGGGCGCGGGATAGGAAGTCGGTGCGGCTCTCGCCTTCCTGCCACTCCTGGCAGATGAGGGGCAGGCCGCCGGTGATCAGATGGGCGTCGAAGGCGTCGGCGGCCGGGAGCCCGGTCATCGCCATGACCTCGGAGGGGGAGAGGGGCGCGAGGACCATCTCGACCCCTCGCTCATGAAAGGGGCGGCCGTAGGCGGAGAGCTGTTCCATCATGGCGAGATCGCTGCCGATGAGGATGAGCAGTACCGGCTTCCGGCTCAGCACACGGTCCCAGACGGTCTGCAAGGTGCCTTCCAGGACCGGGTCGCCTTCGAGCATCCAGGGCAGCTCGTCGAGTACGACGATGCTGGGGGCGTCGTCCGGGAGCACTGCGGCGAGCTGACGTAGGGCCGTGTCCCATTCGGCGACGGTTGTGACGCCGGCGAGGAGGGCGGTGTCGGGCAGTGAGGAGTGCCGGACCTCGGCGAGGAAGCGGGCCCGTTCCCGTTGGGCGTCCTCGCCTCGGGTGGCCTGGTGGACGACGTAGGGCACCTGGGCGCGCTCACAGAAGAGGTCCACGAGCCGAGACTTCCCGACGCGACGCCGGCCGCGGAGGAGCAGGGCCCGGCCGCGCTGGTCGCCGCGGCCGTCGCGTACCCAGGCGAGGTGGCGGTCCAGGGTGGCCAGCTCGGATGTGCGGCCTACGAAGCCTGGCATGGGTCACCCTTCGAGCTTGCTCGTGTTGAACATACTCAAGTGAACCATAGTATGGAGAATATGAGTAATGGACTGTGACTATGGGTGATGAGTGCGGGTGGACTGGAAGGCGGTGAAGGGCGGGCCGGCCTTGAGGTAGTCGGGTTCAGCTCAGGTGGGCGATGAATGCGCGCCAGGCGTGGGGGGTGAAAGCGATCACTGGGCCGGTGGGGCGCTTGCTGTCGCGGACCGGTATGAGTGCGGGGATGCCGTCGGCGATCTCGACGCACTCGTTGTTGCCACCGCTGTAGGTGCTGCTGCGCCACTTCGCGCCCGACAGGTCCAGCGTGCTGTGGCGTGCGCTATTCATGCTCTGTGCTCCTTGGCCCTGCGTCGGACGACGGCTCGGGATTCCATCGGAGAGAGCGCGGACGTGCGAGCGGCGTCGAACAGATCCTGGTAACGGGCGACTTCCGCCTCCCGCTCCAGCCAGATGGAGCCGGTTGGGTTGTCCGCCAGCACCACGTCGAGCGCTGCCTCCTCTGAGAAACCCAGTACTACGTACGGGCCGAACATACTCGCGTGTGCTCCGCGCGAGAACGGCAGGACCTGGATGGTGACGTTGGGCTGCTCGGAGGTCGCCAGGAGGTGCTCCAACTGTGCCTGCATCACCTGAGGGTCGCCGACCTGTTGGAGGAGAACGGCCTCCGACAGCACTGCCCAGAGATGCAAAGGGGAGTCGCCAGTGAGTCGCTCCTGTCGGGCGAGGCGAACCTGGACGAACTTTTCGATCTCGTCGGCTGTCTGCCATTGTCGTGAGGCCACCGTCACGGCACGGACGTACTCCGGGGTCTGGAGCAGGCCGGGAACCAACTGCGCCTGGAACGTGCGGATCTCTCCAGCCATGGCTTCCAGCGCGATGTAGTCGCGGTACGTGTCGGCGAGGACGGATCCGTACTGGTTCCACCATCCTTGCCTGCGACGGCGGTTGGCCGTGCGGGCCAGTGCTCCCAGTCGCTCGCGAAGCTCAGGATCCGCCACCTCGTAGGCGTGCAGCATCGCGGTCAGGTCCGGGAGTCGGACGGCCACCCGACCGTTCTCGATCCGGCTGATCTTGCCCTTGGTGCAGTCGAGGGCTTCAGCTGCCTGATTGGTGGTCAGCCCTGCGGCCTCCCGCAACCGGCGTAGCTCGTCGCCAAGTTGGCGGCCGAGCACGGTCGAGGGGTTCGGGGTGGTGCTCTTCGCAAGCATGCCAACACCTTTAGCAGAGCCGTGGATGCGTCAGGGTTGTATTAACCCGGAAGGGGGAAGATTGAGGTCATCTCAGTCGGCAACGTTGCAGATTCGGATGGTGCGCATACATTCTGCTGGCCATGGACATCGGCGTCCCATGGTTCGACTTGCTGTCTCTATGGGGCTCCGGCCGCGCGTCGACCCTCTGGGGGCTGCCATGGCTGCACCGAATGAAGTCACCTTCCGGTTAACCCGTTGCCGTCGCAGCGTGCCCCGAACGCGAGCGCTGGCGCATGCCGTGCTCAGCGGCTGGGGCGTCAGCCAAGACGCCCTGGAATCGGTGGAGTTGGCGCTCTCGGAATTGGTGACCAACGCGCTGCGCGTACGTGTGCCGAGTGACCGACAGGTGGGCGTACGGATCGCGCGATGCCTGGAGGGCGGCCTGCTGCGGCTGGAAGTCAGCGACGCGGGCTCGGGCAGGCCCGAAGTGCGGGCGCCCGGTGACGAGGAGACTGGCGGGCGCGGGCTGTTGCTCGTGGAGGCGTTGGCTCACCGCTGGGGAGTTGAGGAGCGCACGGGCGGGATCGGGAAGACAGTGTGGGCAGAGCTGAAAGCGCCGGACATCGTGGCTGAACCCGACGGGCGGGAGGTCGCGGCTGTCATGGTGCGGCCTGGCCAGCTAGTGCGAGTGTGGGGTGAGTGGCGCACTGTCCGTACGGTGCGCACTGAGTCGCACGCGGCTGGTGGACTCGCCGTTGTGCTTGGACTGGACGAGGGCCCGGCGCTACGGGTACACGCAGCAGAACCGTTGACCGTGCGGGACGATGGCGTGCCCTCCGCGCGGGAGAGAGGGGAGGGCACGCCGGGGTGATCAGCCCTTGGTTGGCTTCCCAGGACGCCAGGCGCGCAAGTCGTCATCGGTCAGACCGTGTTCGCCCTGCTTGGTCGCCCGGTAGCCCGCGAAGAAGGCTGCGGGGGAGCCGCCGTACAGGGGGTCGAACTCGTCGTGCCACTGGGTGAGCCAGGGCTGAAGTTCGAGGAGGCCGGCGAGCAGCGGCGTCATCTGCTCGTCGGACAGCTCGTCGTGGTTCGTGAAGTACGTGCTGAGGGTCTGGGCCTGCTCACGGTGATCCCAGCCCGCCCAGCCGAACAGGTCCGGGGTGCCGGAGATCGCGCCGGTGGCGTAGGAGATGAACCGCTCCTTCGGCACGTCCAGCTTCCCGCGGGCGCGCCAGTAGGACGGCTTGAGGAAGTCGGCCGACGTGTACTTCGGCGGTACGGGGATCGAGTCCCGGATCTTCCGCTTGGAGGGTTCGTCTGGGGCGGCGTCTTCCAGACGCTGGAGATCCCAGACGTGCTCCCAGTCGGCGCGCTTCCTGAGACCGGTGGGCTTGTAGCGCAGGGCGGCGAGGAAGGGCACGTGTTCCCCGGCGAGGAGGTCAGCGACGACGGTCGCCAGCTCATTGCGAGGGGCGTACAGCTCGGCCACGGAGACAAAGTCCGCGTCGAGGGAGAGAGCGGAGGTGAGCTGAGCCCGAGTGAGGATGGTCGGCTGGCCGTCTTGGAACCAGAGCTCGCGGTCCTCGATGTGGTCGAGAAGCCAGTTGCTCAGGGCCTTCTCCTGGAGCGCGTCCCAACCTTCTGTCGACCAGCGGCGCTTGTACTCGGGGCGCTCGACCATGCCGATAGCGCGGGACGACTCAATGGCGTCGATGCGCTTCTGGACGGTTGCCTTGTAGGCGTCCGACCAGTGGTCGGGGATCGTGGTGATGGGGGTGGACCCGTGCCGCTTGAACCACTCGTCGGACGCCTCGCCCTTCTCAACCCGCCGAGCCAGTACGATTTCGAAAGTCCGCTCGCCAAGGGCGAGTTCGGGGACTTCAGACTCGGGGGCCCGGAGGTCTTCCGGATGCAGACCATAGAGAGAATAGAATTGCCAGTCCAATTCTTCTTGCAAGGCGATCATCTGGGCGCGGATGGAGTGCCACTTGGTGCTTGCTTCGCGGAGGGTCGTGGCAGTGGGGGCCACGGATGCGGCTACGGATGAGGGGCTGGTAGCGCTCAGATCCTGGGCGAGAGAATCAAGGGCGACAGCGATTTTCTCGGGGAGAATGGGGGGAAGTGGGATGCGCCCTAGATTGGCGCCTTTGAATTGGTAGAAGCGCTCCCACTCTTGAGACTTGAAACCCTCGTTAATGCCCTGGCCGCCTTTATCGTGACAGGTCATCTTGAGCCAGAAACATACTGCGGAGCTGCAAAGCGCTCCCAGGACCTGAAGATATTCCTCCTCGCTGCTCTTTTCGTCGAGCTTGATCACTGGAGCGGTGTCTTTGAAGACTTTGTTTCCGCGATCCAGGGCGAAGTGGTTGAGCGTGGTGGTCTCAGGCACTGTGATCGACAGCGGCTGCCTATATCGACCCTCGAAGAACATCGAATATTCAAACCAGGTTAGTCCGCGCTGAAGTTGAGTCTTCCCAAAGGCTACGCGGCCTTGGAGCAGCTTTCGGTACGGCCAGAGGGTGCGGACAGCCGCTTCAGAAACTTCCGCTTTCAAAGACTCGCTTGAGTAAGGCCAGATCGAGGTCGTGGGATTCCAAATCAAGTAGTCACGTACCTGAGTTCCCTCGACGATGGGGCGTTGTTGCGCTGCGGAAATACCATTGCGTCTCATGTAGCCTGCGCCAAGCATGTAAGCATCGTCTTCACGCGTTACGGCGCCAGCTCCGATAACCCGAGCGGTCTTCTCCAGGGTGGTTTTCGAGCCAGAAGAAAGTGCAGCAACAAGTTCCAGCCCTCCGTCTTTGAGAATCCAGGGGCGCCGACTAAAGTGATCATCCCGGCTCAAATCATCAACAGAGACCCACTGACTGACTGAACCGGGCTGGTCGATCTGTCGGGCGATCGCGTTCCATACGAGGCCGTCTGCTGCATTCTCTGGCGTTACAGGTTCGCCTTGGACGCTGCGCACAGTGCGGATCGTTGGCGCACGCCCGATGCCAGACCGGCGTCGCCCCACCAGGATGACTGTCGGAGTGCCATGTCCTGGGATGAATGCTCCTGATGTGTCAATGACTTCGGTCAGCTCAATTTTGTGCGCAAAGTACTCTTCAATGAGCTTCGTCCCGAACTCTCGCTTCATGAAGGAGTTCGCAGTGATTTGGCCAACCATTCCGTAGCCGCGACCGTCCGGTTCTCCAGCCTTCGCTAGTTGGAAGAAGCGTTCAGCGAATGGCACGGAGAGGGCGTAAGCGCCGGCGCATGATGCGTACAACTCCCGATACAACGTGTTCAGCTTCTTGTCCTTGACCGTGATGTAGGGCGGGTTCCCCACCACCACGTCGTACCGTCCCTGCTCCAAGATGCCTGGGTAATCGTCTACGTCTTCCATGGCATAAGAGAAATCTGCCAGCGGATCCCCCAATTCCTCTTCGCCCAGAGTCAGCTCAAGCTGACGAGCCTTGATAAGTGAGTCACCCACCGCCAGATGGATCGGCCAGTCGTACTGCCCAGCCTCCCTCAGAGTCCCCACCCCGGACACCGCCATCGCCGCCACCAACAACCGGAACCGCGCAATGGCCACCGCGAATGGATTGAGGTCCACCCCGTGCACGGAGTTCAACGCATCCCGCACCCGCTCATGCACATCTCGCCCAGGCTCCCGCTCCGCCCACAGCCGGACCATCCTCCGAAACGCGCCCAGGACAAAGTGCCCCGACCCACACGTAGGGTCGATCATCTTCAGCTCGCCGAACCGCCCGCCCAGCTCCCGCACCACCGGATCCATCGTCCGGTCGAGGATGAATTCCTCCACGAACTCCGGCGTCTGGAGCAGTGCATACGTCTTCCGGGCCGCCTCTGACAGATCCTGGTACAGGTCACCGAGGAAGCGCGTGTCCCACCCCTTCGTGCCGTCCTCGTTCAGCGGGTCAGCGAAGTCGTGGACCAGCTCACCGTCCTCCCGCCGCTCCCGCCAGAACTCCACCAGCGCCCGCGCCCCGTCGTGCGAGACCGGGATCTGATACAGCGGGTTGCGCCGCTTGTCGAACAGCAGCTTGCCGGCCTGCCCGGAGCCCAGCTCCGCGAACGCCCGCTCCAGCCACCCTCGGTACGTCGGGTCTTGCTCGTCCTCGACGTACTGCCGATACCGGGCCTCCGCCAGATCCCGCCGCTCGGCGTCCGGGCCCGTGAGGTACGGCTCCGGGATCAGCCGGTTGTCCTCGCAGAAGCGTACGAACACCGTGCCCAGCACCCACGCGACCGCGACCTGCGTGACCCGCTCGTCCAACCACGCGCTCCAAGTCGCCCCCGTGCGCTCAAGCTTGAACGCCTGGTCGTACTCAGCCCGCAGCCTCCCCGCGACGGCCTCCGCCGCCCGCACCAGCTCGGCACCCTCCTCCGGCAGCCCAGCCAACCGCTCCTCCAGCCAGGCCCCCCACTTGGGGCTCCCCTTGGGGTCGGCCTTCTGCAGCTTGCCGTACTCCGTACGCAGCGGCTTCAGAACGGTCTCGCCGTCCCGAACCTGCTGGCCGAGGTCGACCTCGACCGCCTTCACCTGCTTGATCAGGTCCGCCAGCAGTGCCTTGGACTTGCGGTCGATCACCTGGTCACGTCTCCTGTCGTCATCCCCACCCACACGCGAACCGCTCCGAGTACGGCACGCGCGCTCAGCGCATCATCCCCGTGGGCCGCCGGCCCCGGCCCTCTCCGGCTTCGCGCGGTGCGCGTTCTGTACCCAGAATTCATTCAGCGTGATCCACTCGCCCAGCCCCGACTGATACGGCACCGCCACCGTCCCCAGCCGTGGCGGCCGGGCCGGGTCGCTCTGCGGACACAGCAGCCACAGCGCGCGGCCACCACCCCGCGACCGCTCCGCCAGCCGGTCCAGTACGCCCATCGCGTCGTACCGGGCGAAGACCCCAGCGTCCGTCAGCACCAATGGAGCAGCCAACCCGCCCCCGCCACCGTTCCCAGAACCCGTGCCCCCCGGCACCAGCAGCTCCCCGATCCGAGGCTCCACCAGTCCCCACGCCGTCCCCGCATACTCGGCGAATTTCATCGCACCCGGCGTCCCGGTCTTCGCCACATCCGCACGCAGGATGGTCTCCCACGTGGGCTTGGGCCGCGGGTCGACCAGCTCGTGCAGCGCTCGAACGAACAGCTCGGCCACCGACACCACGACGGCCCCGCCCGCGAAGTCGTCGCGCCCAAGCTCGTCGATCGCATCCCGTGCCCACTCCGTCGGCACCGTCAGCACACGGAAGCCGTCCCGCCGTGCCGAAGCCTTCAGCCGGTCCTCGGCCGTGCCCGCCGCCGCAAGCTCCGGATCGTCGGAGTAGCGGTGCGCGGAGACGGTGCCCGTCGGCTGCCGCCGCGCGTCCGACGACAGATAGGCAGACACTCCGTCCGGACTGCTCGGCAGATACCGCAGCGTCCCCGTGCTCTTGCGCGTCGACAGCACCAGGTCGAAGCCGGCCTCCCGCAGAGCCCTCGTCAGCGGACCGCCCGTGGGCAGGGCATGGCCACCCCGCTCGTTCAGCAGCTCCGGGAAGCGGGCCCGTACCCGCTCGTGGACGTCGTCCGCCGTCAGGCCCGGCTGCTCGGCCTCCGCCATCCCAGGGATGAGCGGTACCAGGCCGGCCTGGGTGAGGCGCAGCGCGCGTACCAGCGGCAGCTTGCGCGGATAGATCTCCAGACGGGGTGTCGCGGCGGCATGGCGGGAGGCAGCCACCGCGATCTCCACCATGCGCCGGTCGTCCCACTGCACCGCAGCACTCGGCGGCGGTACGGCACCCAGCTCGGCCACCACGGTCGCCGCCGTTGGCAGGGTGTCGAGCCCGGCCAGCCGGTCCGCGATACGGCCGAGCCGCTGGGCGTAGTGGAGCAGCCCCGGCGCGGACGGTGTGTCCGGCGCGTCGTCGGCGCCCACCTCCAGGGCCAGCAGGCCCGCGCCCATGCTTTCGTCGGCCGCGTCGCGGTTCGGGGCGTGTCCGAACTCGGCCTCCTCCGGGACGAGTTGCTCGACCTCCACCACGGCCCGTACGGCGGCCAGCGCCAGCGCCCGGCGCTGCTCGCGCTCCTGGAGCTGCGTGCCGCGCCGCACGGTCAGCGCGTCCGCGACCTCCGCGGCCGAAGCGACCCGGCCCAGGTCGTGCAGCAAGTCCAGGACCTCGGCGCGCAGTGCCCGTACCGCCGCGTGCTTCTTCCAGCGGGTCCGCTGGTTCTTCAGCATCTGCGGGATACGGCCGGCAGACAGCCCCAGGGCGCCCGCGACATCCTTCTGCTTGGGCCAGACCCCGACCTCCGACGGCAACACGCCCTGCTCGTTGGGCAGCCGCAGGAGTAGCCGTACCATCTCGCACTCGTTGTGGTTCGAGCCGTCCTTGCGTAGCGGCGGTACGAACACCGTGGCGAGGGTGTCGAGGCTGACGCTGCGCAGCGCGCGCTCCGGCAGCGAATGCGCACCGGCGCCGCCGTTGGCCGCCACCGCGTCGACCGCTGCGGCCTCGGCAGCCGACAGCTCCTCCTTCGCGGCCTTGCGGCCCTCGGGAGTGAGCGGCGCGGCAGGCTTCTCCGCGAGCTTGAGGCGCCACTGTTTGATGCGGCTCAAGACCTCCTTGCGGGTCTTCGCGCCGAGACCGGGTGCGTTGACGAGCTGGCGCTGGCTGTAGTCGAGCAACTCACCGACCGTGTTGACGCCGAGGCCGTACACGAAGGACTCCGCGGCCGGGCTCAGACCGGACGACGAGACGAGCGTGTCCCGGTCGACGCGCTCCGCCAGCCGCTCGCGCTGCTGCTCGGCGCTCTCCTCCTCGGCCTCCGGAATGGCGGCGTCCGGGGCGGGCTGCGCCGCCTCGCCCTGCGCGGGTGGCGCCGCGTGCCGTGACGGGCGGCGGGACGAGGGCTTCGCCTCGTCCATGGCGAGGAAGATCTTCTTCCAGGCGTCCCGCATCGGCTTGAGGTCGGGGAAGCGCTGGGAGGCGTCCCGGTGCAGGGCCTTCTGGAAGAACGCGACCAGACCGTCCCGTACCGCCGGGTCGAAGGCGTCGGCGGCGATCCTCGGGTACGGCTCCTTCTCCGGGTCGGTCTGGCGTGGCGAGACCTTGCCGTCGCCCCACACCGGAAGCTCTCGGGACGCCATTTCGTGCAGGGTGACGGCCAGGGCATAGCGCTCGGCGTGGGCGTCGTAGACCGAGCGGTCGGTGAGCGTGCCGATGAACGGGTCGAGGTAGCCGTCCGTGCCCGCCGCGGTCTCGTTCACCGGGTAGCCCGCGAGCGAGAAGTCGATCAGCACCAGTTCGCGGGTGCGGTTCGGGCGGATGCGGATCGCGATGTTGTCCGGCTTGATGTCGCGGTGCCACACGCCCTCGCCCTCGAGGAAGTCCACCGCGCCGAACAGGTAGTCGCCGTACGCCTCGAGCTGGTCCACGGACAGGCGGCCGAACTCGCGCAGCTGCCGGGCGACGGTCTCCTCCCGGCGGCGGCGCTTCGTACCCGGTGCAGACGGCTCAGCGCTCTCCTCGCGCTCGTCGCCGACGTACTCCATGACCAGGACCGTGCGCGGGTCGATGCGCTGCGGCTCCGGCTCGACCAGGCGGATCACGCGGGAGTCGGGGCGGAGCCGGCCCAGTACCTCGGCCTCGCGGCGCAGCACCTCGCCGCGGCTGTCCGACGTCGCGACCTTCAGCACCGCCAGGGACTTCGAGAAGCGCACATCCGGGCCGGCGGTCAGGTCCCGCACCAGGAACGCGCGGCTCGTCGAACCCGTACCGAGGCGGCGCCTGACCTCCCAGCGGCCCGCCAGCACATCGCCGGCGACCGCGTCCAGGGGGTCCTTCTCGGGTTCGGCCGGGCGCGGGGCCTCGGCCGTCGGAGGTTCGGTCAGGTCCGCCTCGACGACCTCCAGCATCTCCAGGAAGTCGTCGACCGACGACAGCCGGGCGGAGACGTCGTAGGCCGTGGCCGCCTGCACCAGCTCGTCGATGTACGGGGAGAGGCCGTCCACCACGGAGCTGGGGCGCAGGCCCTCGCCTGCCTCGTAGCGAGCCACCAGTTCGGCCTGGCTGGCGGCCGGTGGCCTGCCGGTGGCCAGTAGATAGGTGAGCACTCCGAGTCCGTACACGTCCAGGGCGACCGGGTCGGGCCTGAGCGCGGTCAGCTCCGGGGCCAGATAAGGGTCAGCGCCCTCGGCGAGATGCGCGCCCGCGCGCGAGAAGGTCGTGGGGGCGAACCGCTCACCGCTGCCGGTCACGCCGTGCTCGGAGCTGCGCTGGACGGCGACCTGCCAGTCGGAGATCTGCAGGTGTGGGCTGGACCAGGCGCCGGTCTCGCTCTCGGAGTCGCTCCGGCCACCACGGCAGCGCGGGATGACGTGGACCGCGCGGGCCGCCAGGGTGCGGTGGAAGATCCGCCGGCCGTGCGCCGAGCGCACCGTCTCGGCCAGCTGCCTCACCAGCGCTATGCGACTGAGGATGTCCAGCTTCTCGCCGTACTGGAGCAGGTATTCGTCCAGGCGCAGGGTCCGCGGATCGAAATCGAAGATCAGCGCGGGGCCCGCGGAGTGCCCGGAGGGGTCGTACTGCTTGAGCTGGACGACACCTGGGTGCCGGAAGTGGCGCAGCACAGCGGCTTCGCGGCGCGCGGCACGCTCGACGGATGCCCGCAGCTCGGCGTCGGAACCGCGCTCGCGCAGATACACACGGACGCGGGCGGCCTCCGGCAGCTCACTGTGCTGGGCCAGATAGTCGGCCCAGGTCGGGCCCGAGTCGAACGCCTTCCGGCTCAGCAGATATGGGCCGACCTTGTACTCGGCGTCGCTGCGCGCGATGCCGATGCGCTCCAGAACCGCCTTGATCCGGCGCGAGCGCGCGGCGTCGATCCGGCGGTACTCGTCCTTCGGCGGCTCCTTCAGCATCTCGGTGAGCTGGTGGACGGTGAAGACGCCGTTGCGGTCGTGGGCGGGCAGCCGGTTGCGCAGCGAGGAGTCGGTGAAGCAGACGGCCTCCGAGACCCACACCTTCTCGCCGTTCTGCTGCAGCAGCGCGGCCAGCTCCTTGGCCTTCTTGTTGGCCAGGTGCAGCGGATTGCCGTGGGGGATCTGGCGGCCGCTGGGCTGGGTCTGCAGCCAGGTGCCGTTGCGGGACTCGACGGAGCCGTGCCAGTCCTTCAGCTCGATCAGGTGGACTCCGCCCGGAGCGATTACCAGGAGGTCCACTTCCCGGACGTGGCCGGTGTGCGCGGTGAACGTGAAGTTCGACCAGGCCCGCCACGGGTCGTTGTCCGGGAGCTTCTCGCGGATGGCCTCCAGGCCCCGGTGCTCATGCTGGAACTCGGATTCGGTGACCGTCGTCCACCGGCCGTCCCGCATCTGCCATCCCCGCTTCGCTGTTGTTCTGTGCCGATCGCTGCTGCTCAGGCCGCAAAAGTCCCGCACCGATCGTAGCGGGGCGGGGAACCGGGACGAAGGGGGATCGGTGGGGTCACGGTCGGAGCTCCCGGATTCGGGAGTGGATTCACCAAATCAATTCCGAGCTTCGAGAGTGGCATTTTAACGTTGCCCGACATGCAAACCGACTGCTGGAGCTACACCAAACCGACTGCTGCAGTGCGCTACTGTGGTGTGTAGGTCGACGGGGGGCGCTGTGTCTCGTCGGTTTGTTGTGCTTTGTAGGCATGCGTGGTGAAGGGAGAACGCAGGTGGGTGGGACGCGGGGCATGAAGGTGACGCTCGCGATAGCAGTGGCGATGATCTGCGCGCTGCTGGTCGCCTTGTGGCGCCTGGCGCGCACAGGCGACCTGGATCAGGCCCTCATGACCGGCGGGGGCGTGTTCGTCGCGGTGTTCACCATGGCCTTCATGGCCATGACCTACATGAGCGGCGGCTGAGTCCGGCCAGGCATGATGGGCGCACCAGAAGGCGGTCGTCCGGCCGAACGCGTGCGCAGACGGGAGACAAGGTGGAGCGAGCGTCGAAGGGGATGTCACTGGGGAGGGTGCTGGATGCCCTGCGCGGGGCACTGGCACCCCAGGACGCCCTTCTCCTCGTCATGGCAGTGATCCTGCTGCGCCACGAGGCCGAAACGGAGCGTGGCGACGAGTGGGGCGATCTCACGCCGGCACGCGAAGCCTGGGGTGCGCTTATGAGTGGTGGCCTCTGGCGGGACGGGGGGCACGGTCTGGCTGAGGCGCTCCATCGTGGACTTCGCGCGCGGGAAGCTGAATTTTCTTCGTTGCTGGACCTGCCGAACCTGGGCGGAGTGCGAGGCCAGCAAGTAGCTGCCCTGATCGACTGGGTGGCCGCAGCACCGGACCTGACAGAAATCTTCGAAGTCTGCCTGGATCATGGGCAGACGACGAGCAAGGGCGGCGACTACTACACGCCGTCGGATGTCGCTCGCCTCCTGGCCGGTGTGATGGAGCCCAGGGAGGGCGACGCCGTCTATGACCCCGTTTGTGGTTCCGGCGGCCTCCTTCTGCGGGCTCGCGAGCACCTCGAAGCGAGCGGTGGCCATGCCGATGAGCTGGCGTTGTACGGACAGGACGAGAGTCGGAGCGCCCTGCAGACCGCTGCGATGAACGTCTGTGTACACGGGGCTGAAGCACGACTGAAGGGCCCGGAATCCACATTTGTCAACGACCGGTTCGCGGACCTGACCTTCGACGTGGTTGTCGCCAACCCGCCTTTCAACCAGTCTGGTTGGGACGAGGGCGGCTACCTTCGCCACAGCCTTCCTTGGCCGTACGGGGTCCCACCGGCCGGAAACGCCAACTTCGCCTGGGCCCAGCACGTCGTGAGGAAGATGACGCCGACGGGGCGGGGTGCGCTCCTGCTGCCCACAGGCGCTGCCACTACGGCGAAGACCGCAGAAGGCCAGATCCGCGCCCGTCTGGTCGATGACGACGTCCTGAGTTGTGTGGTCGAACTGCCTGCCGGCCTGATTCCTCATGTGCGTAACCCGGTGAGTCTGTGGCTCTTCACCAAGAGCAAGAAGCCTCGCGACAACTGGGGGCGCAGTGACCGGTCGGGACAGTTCCTGCTGATCGACGCCCGTGACACCGCCGCGAGCGTGACGCGCGGACGGCGAGCCATGCCAGAGGCAGCGAAGAAGCGCATCATCAAGACCTTCGCTGCCTGGAGGGGAGTGCGGGGCAGCCAGCCGTACGAGGACGTACCCGCCTGGTGTACATCGGTCTCCCGGGGCGAGATCGCGGCGAAGGAGTACGACGTACTGCCCTCCCACCACGTTGCCGCGCCACCCGCCGAGTCCGTGCCCGCAGATGCGCACGAGCGTGCTGCCGACCTGACCGACGAACTGCTCGGGCTGTTCGAGACGTCCCGCCGCCTCGAAGGCGAGTTGCGTGACCTGCTGGGGCAGCTGTGACGCAGGAGAGTCTGGAAAACGAGCTGCAGCGACTGCCCAGGGATTGGGGTGTGGGACGGCTGGGTGATCTGCCGAACGTGCAGGTCATTGGGTATGGCATCACTCGCCCCGGGGCGCACGTCGACGACGGTGTGCCCATGATTCGGGCTGCCGACATCCAGGACGGACGACTGCGCAGCGACGAACCGAGGCGGATCGCCTCCCAGGTGCACGAAACAAGCCTGCGCAGCCAACTGGAGGTCGGCGACGTCGTCGTGGTCCTGGTCGGCCGCGTGGGTGAAGCGGCAGTCGTCGGCGGAGAGTTCCACCACTGGAACGCGTCTCGGACCGTCGCCATCATCCGACCGAGCGAACCCGACGAGGCGGCCTGGCTGAGCCTGTGGCTCGGATCGCCGGCGGTGCGAGAGTGGTGCGAGAGGCAGGCCACTGGTTCCACACTGCAACGCACGCTCAGCCTGGCGGCGCTGCGAAGTCTCCCCGTGCCGATTCCGCCAGTAGGGCCAAGGACCGCCCTGTTGCGAGCGATGCGGCTTCTGGAGGCGAAAACGGCGACGAACTCACGTATCGCCGAGTGCGCCACGGAGTTGAGCGAAGCGCACTTCGCACGCGAGGCGCGCGACAGCAAGTCCTGGCCGGAACAGCCCCTGGCAAGCCTTGTTCATCTCACTGCCGGAACTGCACCACGCCCGCGCCCGGACGGCGACGGGACGCAGACCGAGGGCGGTACCGCTTTCGTCGCCCCCGCGGACATCCTGCAGAGCGAGCTGCCCCATTTGTATGGCACGGAGCGACGACTGCCCAAGGGTAAAGAGGGCCGCGTGTGCGCTCCGGGCTCCCTTCTCGTCGCCTCAAGGGAAGACGGGGTGCGGGCCGTGATGAACCAAGTACCTGCCGCCATTGGCCGCAACGTACTTGCGCTGGGACCTGAGTCGGTATCCGATGCGCAGTGGCTGCTGCACGAGATCCGCTCGCGCGGCGCCGAGCTGGCAGCTACCGCACAGGGATCTGCAGGGCGTGAACTCAGCGGTCGGGCGTTCGGAGCCACCATGGTTCGGTGGCCTCCGAGTGATGTGCGTGAGCGTTTCGCCCGGCTCGCCGAACGCCTCCACGCTCGAGCGCACATCGCGCAAACGGAGAACGAGATGCTGCGCGGCCTGCGAGGACGGATCCTCGACAGCTTCCTGTCCGGCAGATTTCCGGGCAAGTCCGCCTCTTGACCGACCTCGGAGTCGACGGATCACCCGCCAGACTCCACGAGGTGAGAACGACTTGAAGCGCCGCGCCGATCTCGACGAGTACAGGCCCGTTGTTTGATGCCTCAAGTCCGTTACCAATTCCCCTTCTTAGTGTGAAAATCTGATCACCATGGGGAATGGTTATGGTGATCAGCCGAACTTCGGCACAGGTTCAGGGGCAGGTTCAGGTACGGGGGGAGGGGCAGGCGGCCGACGGAGGCAGAGCCCGGTCGGACACATAGAAGCCGACGCGGCCCAATGGGTGTTGCAGCCCCGCGGCAGCGCCAGGGTGCGCGGGCCGCAACACTTCGAGCACTCGGTGCGCAAGGGAATCCGGCTCTCGGACTACGAGCACGCCATCGGAGAGCATGCGGTCGAGCTCAAGCGGATCTTCCCCGACGGAGTGGCGCGGTTGTGGGGCTCGACGCCCACGCAGCAGACAGGGAACGCCAAGGCCGTCGCGCTGCGGGATCGGAAGGTCGGCGACGAGGTCCTCTTCTATGCCCAGAACATGTTCATCGCCCGCGCCCGCATTCTCGGACTCCTTCACAACCGCGACTTGGCGGAAGCGGTCTGGGGGGTCGACGAGGAGACACAGAGCACCTGGGAATACATCATGGCCCTGGGCGACGTCGTTGAATTCGAGGTGCCGGCGGAGCCCATCCTGACTGCTCTGGCAATGACACCTCCGCTGCGCAGCCTCACCCTCGTCAGGGCCGCGGAGCGCCGCCGTCACCTGAGCCTCCTGGACGGACGAATACCCGCCGCGGGAGAACGACCGTCCGGCGAGGGAGGGGCGGCTGCTCCTACTGACAGCATGGGGCGTGGGGACCTCTTGCGCGCACTCGGAACCCTCGACGCCGATGTTCCGGACGAGCGACGTACCCGTCACGGGTCTCTCACGCTCATCTGGGCCATTGGTCGGCTGGTGTCGGGGCAGGATCGTCTGGCGCCGTCGGACGTCTACCAGAGCCAGCTCGAGCCCATCTTGCAGGAGTTCGGCTCCCCAGACGTCTCAGTGTCACTCGAGTATCCGTTCCGTCACCTGAGCGACGGCGGGCTGTGGGAAGTCGTAGGTACGGAGCGTTCGGACTCAGACCTGCTGTCGCTGGCGGCCTCTGTCGAGTCAGGAACCCAAGCAGGGCTCCGGCGGGAAGCCGCAAGGCTGCTACGCCAGCCGCTCGCCCGTGCCGAGGCGATCGGTCTGCTGTGCACCACCTACTTCGGGGACGTCGACCAGGAAGAACTCCTGGAGCGAGTTGGCCTTGGCGGGTACGCGCACGCCAGCGGAGCGGATGAAGGCGACGGTGAGCGCGATGGCAGGGGCGGGTCTGCTCGGGCCAAGGGGCGCCGCCAGGTCACCGCCTCGCGCCCCGACAGGGATCAGCGACTGGTGAACAGGGTCAAGCTGCTCCACCAGCATCAGTGCCAAGTGTGCGGGCTCCGACTGGAGACACGTTTCAGTAACTACAGCGAGGCGGCACACATCAGAGGGCTTGGAAGCCCGCACGACGGTCCGGACGAGCTGACCAATTTGCTGTGCCTCTGTCCCAACCACCACGTCCAGTTCGACACCCTGGCCATCTTCATCGACGAGCACTGGAACGTGCGGCGGAGCAAGGATGGAGCATCCATCGGCACCCTGAGACGCCACCCCGAACACGACATCGACGAGCAGCACGTCGAGTACCACCGAGGACTGTGCGGAGGGAACCGCTTCAGCGCTGTTCGCAGCTGATCCTTCGGGGCGCAGGGCGCGCACGCGACCGCACGGCCGTCCCTTGAATGCCGGTGTCTGGTGCCCGGATGGGCCGAACTGAACCCTATGCCGCGAGGTTGCCGCGCTGATCTGCATCAAGGTGCGGCCGTCTCGGGCGGGCACTTCGTTTGGATCATGGCGAGATGCGCGCCTCTGGCCAGAACTGCGCTCTTTCCGTTTCAACTTCTCCCCCGCACGCTTCGACCAGGAGTGGTACGGCGAACCAGCGGAATCAACGGGGGAGCCGCGATGGTCGAGCCGATCTATGTGCCGGTCCTCCCTACAACGCGCGCGGCCCTGACGGCTTACGCTCGAGTGGATCTCGGCCTGCGGCAAAGGATCGCGCCACTGTGGACGGTCGTCCCGTGCACCGGGCCTGAGCGCCCTCGAGGACGGTCCCCAGTCCCCGACCCGGAGCCGGACGAGGCGGCATTGCGACGCTGGGTGAGGCCACGCATGGACGGTCTCATCGACGTCATGGGTGGCATGAGCGGCTGGGTGGACCCGACCCACGTCGAACGCCTCCTCGACGCCTCTGCGGAGAGTCTGTGGCGGCTGGCGACCAGGAGCAACCTGCGGCTGGTCACCGGCCCGGAACGGGACCCGGATCACCAGCGGTACGCCGTTGATCTGGCCTTTCTGAGCGTTCTCGGCCTCGGTATAAGGGTCCTGCTCGAGGGTCCTGCTCGACGATCCACCCGACGAACTCCGCCGAACACAGCTCGTGGACCTAATCAATCGGCTGCGCCCGCCTCCCTTGCGACTCGATCTTCGGCTCGGTTGAAGGCGTCAGCAGCCATGCCTCAAAGCCCGAGCTCTATGCGACGAATCGGCCGTCTGGTCAAGCCACTTCCGCCCCATGCCGCTTGCCTTCCAACGACATGGGCGTTCGACCTCAGCTCTTCTGCTCGCCAAGCGCCGCGCGGAGCCAGTCCAGCGACCCCGTGTCCAGCACCGCGTCAGCGAGTGCCTGGCCTGTCTTGGTGACGATCCGGCCCCGGCTGTTGTCGATCCATCGCTGAGCGTTGGCGTAGCCCTGGTCCCGGTATTCGATGCCCTGGATCATGCACTCCAGCTTGTCGGCATCGCGGGCGCAGATCGCTTCCGGGGACTCCTTCGCCTCGTACTCGGCGACCAGGTCGCGCACGGCTTCGGCCAGGAGCTCGGGCATGCCGGCGACTTGGTCGGCAGTGATGTCGCGGGGGTCAGCTTCTCCGCGGGTGTACTTCTTGCCGAGGTGGTTGACGTCCCCTGTGCGAGTCTCCTGCGAGTCGTGCCAGACGGCGAGGAACGCGGCCCGGGCCGGGTCGGCGCCCTCCAGCTTCGCGATGATCGTTGCGATGAGGGCGGTGCGCCAGGAGTGCTCGGCGACCGACTCGGGGTGTTGTACGCCAGCCATCCACCATCCGGTACGAGCGGTGTTCTTCAGCGTCCCTGCCTCGTACAGGAAACGGGCAACCGCTGTCAGGTCCTCGGACACCGTGGGGCTCCTCTCACGCCTCGGCGAGGCGGATTGCGTACCGGATGCTTTCCAACTCCCGCCGCCCGCACGACGAGAGCTCATGGCTATCCAACATCACGGGGAGCCGGTCGCGTAGGGCCCGGGCTGCCGCACCGGATTGCAGGAGGTTGGGGCGGATCTGCAGCAGCGACCACAGGGAGTGGATGTTGAGGTCGACGTAGCCGTGGTGTGGCGCCAGGCCCTGGACGAGGTGTGACAGGAGCTTGTCGCCGGGCCACGGTCGGGGTGTGCGGTCGGCGATGAAGTCGTCCGAGAGCTCCATGTGCTGCATCTCGCCCACCCAGTACGCCCAGTAGTTCAGATTGGCGGACTCGCCGGCGTCGTCGTCCACGAGTGCGGTGTCGATGAAGTGGCTCATGCGGTCGCGGTCGCCCTGCCGGGCGGCGACGGCCGCGACGCTGCGGGCGTTGAGCCACAAGGCCAACCAGTCGCTCGGCCGTTCGGTGCGCTGCTGGTGGGAGAGCCAGTGCGCTGTGTCGGGCTGTGTGTCGTAGCCGGATAGGTAGAGGGCCTGGCGGCGTAATAAGAACTGTCCTTCGCCGCGAGCTTGCTCGGCGGTGTGCCGCATGGTGGAGAAGAACACCGCACGTTCCGACTGGCTGAGCTGGGGGCCGGCCGGTGCGGGTCCACGTCGGGGGCGCGGCGGCTGAGGCCAGTCCCGGATGGGTTGCGGCGGTACGCCGTTGAGCGGCCACGCCAGGACCTCGCCGAGTTCGCGCTGCATCACCATCGCGCCGAGCGGGCTTTCCTTCACCGCGGCGTCTTGGTCGAGCACGGTTCCAAGGAGGACGTCCGCCTCGAGAGCGCGCTCGAGCGCCTGTAGGAGCGCGGACGGGGTGCTCAGCTGCATCAGCCGGTGACGGTGCATGAGCATCTGGCCGACCGGTACGGAGGTCAGCGGGCGGCGTCCGGTCTCCCAGCCAGCGATGGTGTCCGGGGAGACGTTCAGGTGCTCGGCGAGATCCTCCTGCGTGTAGCCCTGTTGTTCCCTGATGACGCGTAGGACGTACCCCGAGATGAGGCCTGAACGGGGCCGCGTCGGCATTCCCGTACCGCCGGTCAGGGTGCGTCGTGAGCTTGGCCGCATGGGGTGTCCGTTCCCGGGGTTCGAGCGCAAACCACCTGTACTCACAGTCACTTCAGACCGTGGCGCCGGATTTCTACCGTTGTAGTCATCCCGGATCGAGCCTAGTAGGGAGGCAGCTGCTCATGCGCCCCGTTACCCATGCACACGGCCCGAATGTGTCACCTCAGGCTGCGCCGCACCCGGTCGCGGAGGTCGAGTGGTGAGGAGCGAGACTCGACGCACGACACCGGACCCGGAGGCCGGGGTGCTGATGCACGCCCGCGTTGATGACGAGCTGGGAATCAGTGAGTGGCTCCTGCAGGCTGCCGACGATCCGGCTCGGGCGCGCGCCGAGTGGCAGACGATGAACATCGCCCTTCTACGCTGCGGCGTTCACTTCTCCGCCGTCCGTGTCTCGGTCGATGTCGTGTTGGCTGCTGCTCGCAGTAAGGACCGGGCCCGGGTCGACGAGTACCTGGCCGCCGCTCTGCACGGCGGCCCGGTATTCGTCGACCGGCAATCAGGTTGGTATTACTGCCTGGTCCCGGCCAGCACATGCGCCACCTTGCGGGTGCCGGACACGGCCTGCCTCGCCGCGGGCAGCTTCCTCGGAGTGCCGCACCCGAGTATCGACTCAAGCAGGTACCTGGCTCGCTCCTCCTGGTGCGTGCCGCCGGGCCGTTCCGAAGCCTTCTGCCAGGCCGACGCGGTCGTGCAGATGGTCAACCTGGGCCGTTTCCTCCTGGCCGGAGCCAAGGGGACCGACGATGCCTGAAAGCCCGCCGCTCGACTTCGACCTGTTCCGTCAGGCCTGGACGGAAGCCTTGGAGCTGACCAACGGGCTGCCCGCCACGGTTCCAGAGCGGGCCGAGGTAGACAGACTGACCGGCTACCTGCGCGGGCCTGTGGAACTGCTGGCTGCCGAGCTGGCAGCGGCGACCGAAGGGTGGGCGGCGGACAGCAGCGACCGCGAGACCGCGCGCTGGCTCCTCATTCGAACCCGTAAGGCACTCGACGAGGGGCAGGGCCCGAACCACCGCACGGCCGCCGTTTACATGGAAGACCTCGCCCTGACCTGCCGGGCCCTGGCCACGCTGTGTCATCAGCTTGTGCGCCCGCCCTGAGCGGTTAGCGCCTCCGAGCCCCGACAAACCAGCGTTGTTCCGAGTCCATAAGGGCCCCGGTAATCCGCCCTTCCGCCTCGAATCGCAACGACCGTTGTTCAAGGAGGACTTGTGTTCAGTCACGTAGACCGTTTGCCCCTCGGCACGCCGCTGCCGTCCGGTGCAGCCTCCCTGGTTCCGTGGGGTGTGCGGCGCATGGCGCCGTACCCGGCCTTCGATCCCGGCTATGCCCGCACCGAACTCGACCCGGCCACGCAGACCGCCCGCTACTTCGACGCCGTCGGGCAGCCCGTGATGATGCCCGGCCACGGCACCAGCACCGGCACCAATCCGCCGACGAACACCGGCAACCCGTCCGACGGCGCCGGACCAGGTGGGGGCGGCGGCGGGGACCAGGACACCGGAAGCGACAACGACCAGTGAGCACGGATTCGCGCCCGGTTCTGGTCGTCACCAACCTGGACGACCCCACGACCGACCTGGTGATCGAGGATCTGCACAACCGGGGCATCCCGGTCGCGCGGTTCGACTCCGGGGACTTCCCGCACGCCTTGTCGATCGCGGCCACGATCACCACCCAGGACGGCATCGCGGGAATACTCACCACGCCGTCACGGACGACCGATCTGTCCTGCGTGCGGTCGCTGTACTACCGGCGCCCCTCCGGCTTCGTCTTCGACCACCTGCCAGAGCAGGACGGCCGCTTCGCCCTCATGCAGGCCCGCTACGGGCTCGGTGGCGTCCTCGCTTCTTTGCCTGGCTGCCTCTACGTCAACCACCCCCACCGCATCGGCGACGCCGAGTTCAAGCCCTCCGGTCTGGCCGCCGCCGTCAACGCCGGATTCCGCGTCCCGCCCACCCTGGTCACCTCTGACCCGGACTCGGCACGGGCTTTCGTCAAGGAGTACGGCCCGGTCATCTACAAGCCGTTCTCCGCCCCGCTGTACCGCATCGACGGTGTCTCGTGCACTGTCGAGGTCGGCGAGGTGACGGCCGACCAGCTCGATGAGACCGTGGCCGGGACGGCGCACCTGTTCCAGCACCGCGTCGACAAGGTCGCGGACGTCCGTGTGACCGTGATCGGTAGGCGGGTGTTCTGCGTCCGTATCGACTCCGACCTGCTGGACTGGCGTACCGACTACAGCAAGCTCATGTACAGCGTGGTCGAGGCGCCGCCCAGGATCACCGAAGCTCTGCACGCATACCTGGAGCACTTCCGGCTCGTCTTCGGCGCATTCGACTTCGCCGTGGACCGGCATGGGCAATGGTGGTTCCTGGAGTGCAACCCGTCGGGGCAGTGGGCTTGGCTGGAACCCGAGACAGGTCTGCCCATGGTCGCGGCCATGGCCGATCTGCTGGAGAGGAAGCAGACGTGACGGATGACGAAGAACTCCGGCTCCGGCTCGCCGGGCGCCTGACCGGTAGCGGCCACCTGCGCACGGCCCCGTGGCAGGCGGCGGTCGAGGCCGTCCCCCGACACGAGTTCCTCCGCGGCGGCTTCTTCGAGATGGTCGACGGCTCAGTGCCCACGGCGTGGCGGCCGGTGTTGCCCGACGACCCACGCTGGCTGGCGCGCTGCTACGACGACGACTCCCTCGTCACGCAGATCGCCGGGACGATCGTCCCCGCCGACGTACGGGGCGAGGTCATGCGCGCCCCAACCTCCTCCAGCACCATGCCCGGTCTGGTTGCGCGGATGCTCGAAGAGCTCCAGGTCGAAGACGGCCAACAGGTCCTGGAGATCGGCACCGGCACCGGTTACTCCACCGCCCTGCTCTGCCACCGGCTCGGCGACGACCTGGTGACCTCCGTCGAGGTCGACGAGCGCGTCTCCACCCGGGCCCGCAACGCGCTCGGACAAGCGGGGTATGCCCCGCGCCTGGTTGTCGGCGACGGCCTCGCCGGATACAAGGAGCATGCGCCGTACGACCGGATCGTCGCCACCTGCGGCATCCTCAGCCTGCCCCACGACTGGCTCGAACAGGCCCGCCTCGGCAGCCTGATACTGGCCACCCTGTGCGGCTGGATGTACTCCTCGGAGCTGGCCAGGCTGACCGTCCACGCCGACGGGACCGCCACCGGCACCTTCCTCGGCGGCCAGATCTCCTTCATGCTGGCCCGCACTCAGGCGCCGCCTCTACTCGGGACGCTTCCCGATCTTGACGACGGGGACGAACGGTCGACCAGCCTCGGAGCCGACCTGGACGACTGGAACACCCGCTTCGTAGCCCAACTCGCCGCGCCCCACGCCCAGAAGATCACCCTGCCCCGCGACGGCCGCACCGAACAGGTCCTCATCGACGTGGAAACCGGATCGTGGGCAGCCTTGCGCCAAGACGCCGGGGGGCGCTGGCTCGTCCGCCAAGGCGGACCCGAACCCCTCTGGGACGCCATCGAAGGTCATGTCCAGCGGTGGCAGCAGGACGGCGCGCCACCTCTGGAGCGCTTCACCGTCACAGTGAGCCCAGAGGGCCAGCGCGTCACTTGGCCCAGGGCGTAGACACATCGCTCCATGAACGGCGACAGCGGCCGGTCCTGCGCACCACGCAAGTACAGGACCGGCCGTCACGTCTGTTCACCGCCGTGCTCCTGGCTCCGCCGCTGACCGAGGAGGGTCCCTTGACCACACCGCAGTCGCCCGGCACCTTCGTCTTCGACCGACGCCTGCTGATGCTTTTGCTGGACGGCACCGTGCTCGCGGTCGCGCCCACGCCGGCCAATATCAAGGCGTTCGGCCCACCTCCGGGCGGCAGCCACAAGCCCGGACACCACCCCCAGGTCAAACTCGCCTGCTGATCGCCTGCTGATCGCCTGCGGAACCCGCGGCATCCTCGGCGCCCGCTTCGGCCCGCGCCGGACAACGAAGTCACCCTGGCCACATACCTGGCCACGGCCCCGATGCTGTCGGGCGGGCAACTCGTACTGATGGACCGGGCCTTCCACGGCCACGACATCCTCGCCCGGATCACTGCCTGCGGCGCCGACTTCATCGTCCGGGCCCATGCAGGACGGTGTCTCCCACTTGCAGGTTGGGGGCGGTGGTCATCGCGTCTCCTTCACGCAGGGCCGTACGCCCGATGAAGGTCCATCCCACCGCATCGAGGGGCGTAGCTGAGCGCCCTACCGGGGCCGTCTCGGGGCCGTGGAAGGGCGCTCGACGTTGACCAACGCCGATATCCGGCGACGGCTAAGCCACAGGTCACAGTCCTGATCGATTACGTGCCCGGGGGTCACAGGGTCTGCGGGTCACTTCCAGAAGAACTGAGCGAGGCCACCCGGGAAGGGGCGGGCGCCTCCCGCCCTCAGGGGAAGGAGGCGCCCGGCGTGGTCGGTGGTTGCGAGGTGCGTCAGCTCAGCGGCAGCCGGTACACACCGCTCCCTGTGCCCGCGAACAGCCAGTGTCCGTCGGGAGAGACCAGCACCGAGTGCACGTCAGGGTCGAGGAGCTGCGCGGAGACACTGTTGCTCCAGTGGCTGCCACCGTCGTCGCTGCGGAACACGCCCTGACCAGGCTCGGACAGGTCGCGCGATGCGGCGAACAGCGTCCCGTCCGGGGCGAAGGTGACGTCGTCGTAGGTCAGTTCGGCAATGCCCACAGCGTCGCTGAACGATGCGCCGCCGTCATGGCTCACCTTGATCATGCCGTCCCCGACGACCACGATGTGGTTCGGATCGGTGGGGTCGACCGCAACCCGGTTGACCTGCCCGTCGAACACCTTGACTCCGGTCGAGCCGGAATCGGTGCTGTGGTAGAGGCCGGTCACATCACCGATCCACAAACCACCGTCGGCCCGGCGGTCAACGGCAACCGACGCCACGCCCTGCAGCTCCGGGAACTGGTGCAATTGGAAGGTCGCACCGCCGTCCTGGCTGGCATACACGCCTACGGCCGGGAACGTGGACGCGGCGTAGATCTTCGCCGTATCACCGGGGTCGACGGCCACCGAGAATGACGCCCCGCCGGGGACCTGGGCCAGCGTCCGCCAGCTGGCCCCGCCGTCGGTCGAGCGCTCCAAGGCGAAGCAGTCGGTCATGCAAAGGCCGCCGCGCGTCCTCAGCACGTCTCCCTTCTCGCCCGGTACGGTAGCCAGCGCTTCGATTTGGTTGCCGATGGTGTCGGTGCGCTGCCCTGTCCACCCCCACTCCTGGTAGCCCTGCGGAAGGTTCTTGGTCAGGGGTGCCGTGGAACGGTAGCTGCCCGCGGTGGCCGTGCCGGCGATGAGGGCGGAGCCCGAGACGGTCAGCGAGTCGACCTCGGCGTCAGGCGCGCCGATGCGCTGGAAGCGAACCGAGTTCGAAGTCGTGTAGATCCCTGCGGCAGCCGCAATGACCTGCTCTTGCGGTCGGTCCGGGAAGCTGCCGGTGTCGGTGTAGACATCGAGCGCTTTGGTCGCTGCCGGCTTGGGGATCCACGTCCGGCCGAGATCGCGGCTCACCCACAGGTTCTTCGCGCCCGATCCGTCGGCCGCCCCCGCGACCGTCTGCACCTGGAGCTCGCCTGACGCAGTCAGCCCGGTGTAGAGGATCGCGTCCTGCTCCCCCCAAGGCCCGGTCAGCTGGGTCCAGTTGCGGCCATGGTCGGTGGAGAAGACCGCGCCCTGGAATATGTTCGAGGCCACCAGGACCGAACCTTGGGCCGACAGGTGTTGCACCGAGAGTTCAAGGGGCGTCGGCAGCTTCCGCGCCGGGCCGGCGTTCCCGAGTGCGTCCTCGATGAGGTAGATCCCCTTGCCGGTGCCGACGAACAGGTCGTGGTCATCGAGTGCGAGCCGGGTCGCTCCGCTCGGTGAGCCGGGGAGCTGCTGCCAGTTCAGGCCGTGGTCCGAACTGACGAAGACCCCTGCGTCACCGGCCGCGAAGACGTACCGTCCTGAAGGCGACACCACCACATCGGAGATTTCGGTGGGGCTGTCCACCACCGTATGGAACGTCCGGGCGCCGTCGTCGCTGCGCAGCAGGAAGCCCTGTCCACTGCCCAGCACCCTTCCCGCCACATAAAGGACGTCGGGGTCGTGGGGATCGGCCGCCAGCCGCATTCCCACACCATTGGGAATTGCGAACTTGGCCTGCGGCTGCCACGTCACACCGTGGTCGTCGCTCCGATCGATGCGCATGCCCCGGTCGGGCAGCACGTAGACGCGGGACGGCATAGCCGGGGTGAACGCGAGATGGCCGCCGCTGGCGTTGGGGCCCATCAACTGCCACTGAGTCGCGGTGGCGGTGTTCGGGGTGCCCGTACCGGCCGTGGCGGGCAGTGTCGCTGCTCCGGCGAGGGCCGTGCTCAGACCCAGCACGAGCAGGGTCCGCTTCATGGTTCTGAGGTGCATGAACGGATCGTTAATCGGACAACGGTTGGTGACAACCGGTCGATGCTGTCCCAACTGCGCCATGTCACATTCAGGCCAATGCGTCGGGTGACGTATGAGTGCTCTGCGGCGTCATACCAGATTCCGGGCTTATGGCGGTAAACCATGCACGCCTGGAGAGCCGCCTTTGGCCTTTGTCTCCGCCGGTTTGGCCAGAATCGGTACGCCTCGACGCACGGTGGCGTGGGCGCGAAGGGCAGTAGGCGGCTTTGCCATCCTCGGTGCCGCCAAGGAGGTGCGCTCCCCGTCCGGATGATCGGCTGAGCGCGAAGGCCTCTGACATCCACGGCTGACATCAACGACGCCGGACTAGGGCGTACACCAGCGTCTCTGTCCGGCCGTCGCACCAGTCGACGGCAGCAGCCAGTCCCGCCCCGACTCGTCTCGTAGTCCGGTCCGGCACATGCTGGCAGGCATCAGCGCCCGTGGACTATCCGTGGACAGGAAGCCGTCGAGTGGCTGGACGATGCGATTCGTTCGTGCAGTCAGCGCACGCTTCGGCAAACCCCGCCGGGAGATGTCCGCGCTGTATATCGGCGGCCGGAGAGCCGGCACTGCTCAGCCGATTATCCCGACTTGCTCCGGAGTGTCAGTGGCGGTCCGTACGCTCGGCAGCATGGAGGGGGACGAACTGCACGAGGGATTGAGTGGCGAGCGGCCCGGTGAGGGGAGCGACAGCGAGGTCTGGCAGCGGCTGAGTGCGTACGCCTATCTCAGCGCGCCAGAGCGTCTGGAGTACGTCGCGGTGATGCGGGTGTTCTGCGGCACTCTCCTCGCGGACCTGGCCGTACCCGATGTGCTCGGCAAGCTGGCGCAGGCGGGTGGCCCAGGGGCGGCACTTGGTGCGGAGATGCTGACCGCTCGGCTTGAACAGCTCGTGCGTTGGGGGAATCTGCTGCGCAGCACGCACACAGTCACGGCGACCAGCATCGCTGAGTACCAGCGCTCCCGGTCTCGTTATCAGCTGTCCAAGCTGGGGGAGCGCGTGCAGCGCGACGCGGACGAGGTGCTGGCCGGTGCGGACGCCGCGCGTGAGGTCAGCAGTGAGCTGCTCACGCTCGTCGACCGGGGCCTTGGCGAGATCGCCGCTCTGGCTGCCGCCCCAGGTGGCGCGGACCCGCAGCAGGCGCTGGAGAAGATCAGCACCCTCTTCGCGCAGTTCGCGGGGTTCGCCGAGTCGGTGCGGGACTTCTACGCCTACCTGGGTCAGGTGCTCGCCCGCTACGACCTTGATGGAGCTGAGTACCAGGGTTTCAAGGAGCTGCTGCTCGACTATGTGGAGGCGATCACCGAGGACGTGTCCTTCCGCGCCCCGCGCATTGCCGCGCACCTGCGGGCGATCTGGCCGCACTTGCCCACGCTGCTGAGCCGTATCGACGCCCATGCGGGAGGCCTTGGAGCGCTCTCCGATGCATTGCCCGAGACGCGGGTGCAGCGCAGCCGAGGTCGGGAGCCGGCTGACTGGGAGGGTCTGCGCGACTGGTTTGCCGACAATGACGGTCACGGCAGCCAGGTGGACCAACTCCGGGATGCGACCCTGCGTGCCCTGCAGTCCCTGCTCGCCAACGCCAAGCGGATGCTGCGCTCGGCGTCGGGGGAGATGTCCCGGCGCAGGGACCTGCTGAGGCTGGCGGCCTGGTTCGATGCAGCGGAGCCGGAGGAGGCCCACGACATCGCGGTTGCCGCATTCGGGCTGTACGGGGCACGTCATCTGGGCGTGGCGCCGGATCCCGATGCGGCTGTGCCTGCGTATGTGAGCTGGTGGACCGGGCCCGTTGTGGATGTACCGGTGGCGTTGCGCGAGCGCGGCAGCCGGGCCCCGCGCGGGCGGGCCGCGGCGGTGGAGGACCATGGCGAGCAGAAGCGCCGCCTCGTGGAGCAGGCAGCTGAGCAGGTTGCCGCGCGTCAGGCCGCGGCCGCCGAACTGCGCAGTGCCTCGGGGCGGTTCGACCAGGTCAGGCTGGGCTCCGCCGCGATGCGGCTGCTGCTGGAACTCCTCGCCACCGCCCTCGGCAATGCCCAACTGCGCTATGAAGCAGAGGAGTTTCGCCTCGAGGGTGCGCAGGCTGGTGACGAGGACCTGGGTATCCGGCTCACCGCCTGGCGCACCCCGGGCCGGCACACCGTGCTGCGCTCCGTGGATGGTGATTTGACCGCGGACGACCTCACCCTGATCGTCGACAGCAGCGCCTCGGCGCCGGCCGCCCGGGAGGCGAGCGCGTGATGACCCTGCCCTCCGCCCACGACGTGGCGCTGGCTGCCGAACGCCGTACCGCCGCGCGGCTGCTGCTGTCCCACCCTCTGGTCACCAGTGACGGCCCGTACAGCGACTCCTTCCCGCTGGTCCGGCGCCACGCCGACTGGCTCGCCCAGCGCTTCCAGCAGGTGTTCGGCTATCGGCTGCTCGTCGAGGCGTCATACGCCCGCCTGTTCAAAGCCGGCCTCGGCCCCGGATCCGGTCACCGGCTTCAGCGACCGTCCACCGGCACACCGTTCACACCACGGACGTACGCCTACCTGGCTCTCGCCCTGTCTGTCCTCGTCACCGCCCCGGAACAGCTCCTGCTCTCCCAACTCGTCGCCGACCTGCGGGCCGCGGCCGTCGACGCCGGAATCGAGATCGACGACACCGGGCGGCAGGCCGAGCGGCGCACGCTGGCCGCCGCGCTGCGGCAACTCGTCGACTGGGGTGTTCTGACAGAGACCGAGGGGCATGTCTCCTCCGTCGCCGAGGAGCGGGGCGGCGAGGCGCTCCTCACCGTGGACCGTGAGATCGCCCGTGCGGTCGTCGCCGGCCCGCTGGGCCCGAGCCGCGACGGAGCGGATCTGGTACGTCGCGCAGCCGACCCCGGCTTCGGCGGCCCGCGTACGTATGTCCGCAGGCGGCTCGTCGAGACTCCTGTCGTTCACCTCGACGACCTCACGGGCGCGGAGCGCGAATGGCTGCGGACCCGGCAGCGTCGCGAGTCCCAGGCCTTCTCCGAACTGCTGGGCCTGGAGGCCGAGATCCGCGCCGAGGGCATCGCCCTCGTCGATCCGGACGACGAGCTCACCGACCTGAACCTGCCCGGAACCGGCACGGTCGCCCAGGCGGCGTTGCTCCTCGTGGAGCGGCTGGTGGACCGACTGCGCCCCACCGACCCCGGCCACCCGGCGGTCGGTGGCCGGCTGGTCATCGGTGTACCCGTCCCGGACGAGCTGTTGTCGGAGCTGCTCGACGAACTGGTCGAGGAGTACGGCCGGCGCGGCAACTGGCAGCGTGGCCTGCTGGACGACCGGGACGCGCTGCTCGCCGCCGTCCTCGACCTCCTGGTCCGCATGCGTCTGATGGCACCTGTCGGTCCGGTGCGCGCGGACGGTCATGGCCTGCCCGAGGGATACGAGGACACCGTGCCGGACGGCCGCCCCGTCACCGACGTGTCGGGGGCCCGCGCAGCGGGCAGCGGCGGCTGGGTGCTGCTCGCCGCGGCTGCCCGGTTCGCCACCACGGTGGCCGTCAAGCCCCGTACGCAACAGCACGGGGCTGACAGCGCCGACCCCGCCACTGCCGATTCCGTCACTCAGGAGCAGCCCTGGTGAACCGACCGCCGTCCCCGCACCGCTACCGCCTGCACCGCGCCGGCATCCGCAACGTCTGGCAGTACGACGAGCAGGAGTTCTCCTTCGGCGACGGCCGCCTGCTGCTGCGCGGCAAGAACGGCGCGGGCAAGTCCAAGGCACTTGAGATGTTGCTGCCGTATCTCCTCGATGGGGACGCCCGCGCCCTGGACGCCACCGGCACGGGCCGCACCACGCTGCCATGGCTGATGCTCGACGGCTTCGAGCAAACCAACCGGTTGGGCTACCTGTGGGTCGAGTTCGTGCGGACGGATGCGCAAGGGGAGCAGCACCATCTCACCCTCGGTGCGGCCATCCGGGCCTCTCAGTCGACCAGGACGGCCAAGCCCTTCTTCTTCGTCACCCCGCTGCGGGTGGGCGAGAACCTGCACCTGGCCCCTGCAGGACAGCCGCTCCCGGTCGACCAGCTCAAGTCCTGTGTCGGCGCGGAGAATGTCACCGACCGCGCCGTGGAGCACAGGGTGCGCGTCGCCCGCGACCTGTTCGGCCTCAAGGAGCCGGCGCGCTATCGCAACCTGCTCCACCTGCTGCACCGCCTGCGCCGCCCCACCATCGGCGACCGCATCGACTCCGGTGGCCTGGTCAACGTCCTCGCCGAGACACTGCCCGCGCTCGACGACGAGATCGTGGAGAAAGTGGCGCGCAACCTCGACGACCTGGACGCCGTACGCAACGACCTCGGGCGCCTTGAGCGGACCGACGAGGCGTTGCGGACCTTCCTCACCGGTTACCGCGGCTATCTGCATGGGACGCTGCGCTGCCGGGCCGGCCAGGTGAGCGACGAACTGGAACGGCTGGCGGAGTACCGGCGCGCGGCGAGCGACGCAGCCAAGAAGGCGACCGACCTCCGTACGAACGAGGAAGACATCGCCGCCCGCCTCGACGCCCTCGTGGCGGAGTCGGAGGCGGCCGAGACGGATCTTGCCGCGCTGCACGCCAGTGCCGCCTACCGCAGCCTGCAGGAGCTCGGGGAGAAGCGCGCCACGGTGACCGCGCTGCACAGCGCGGCGGCGACCGCCTTCAAAGCCCTGCGCCAGGCCCACAGCGGTCAGGAAGAGGCAGGGCGACGGCTCACCGACGATGCCGGCAGGCTCGGCGCGGAGCTGACCGAACTCGCCACGGCTCACGGCGAGTTGCTGCGGGAGGCCGAGCGTTCTGGACTCGATCCCGTACACCTGGGAGAACCCCCGCTGGCCCCTGCCACCGCGGTCGCCTCCGCCGCGGCGGCACAACTCACAGCGCCGGACGGCGACTTCCAGCTCGTCCGGCACAGCGAAGTACTGGCCCTCGACACGCAGACCTGCGCCGACGCCCTGCATGCCTGGGACACCCAACTGGACGCCGCGGGATCGGTGATCAGGAACCGCGTCCGGGCCGTCACCGAGTTGATCGCGCTCCTGGAGAAGGCACGCCTGGCCCGGCGGGAGGCACACGAGGCCGACGCGGCCCGGGAGCGCCTGGAGGAGCAGACGGAGGAGGCACGTGCCCGGGCCGGGCGCCGCCGGGAGGAGACGGCACGCCAGGGCGAGGCGTTCGCCCACGCCGTCCGGGTCTGGACCGAGCGACTGCACAGCCTCACTGGCGTGCCGCTCGACGCCGTGCGCGCGCAGACCGTTCACGACCCGGCACTGGATCCGCTGCCCGCCTACGTCCCCGACGAGGTGGCCGACACGGCACGCTCGGTCCTCGACGATTGGCTGACAGCACTGGGCGAACAGCGCGACACCCAGGCCGTGGCGATCCGTGAACTGACTGCCGAACACAACCGCCTGCGCCACGACCGGGAGGACTGGGAGCACCGCACCGACCCCGCGCCCACACCCCCACCGCACCGCTCGGCACCTCGCACAGCCGGCACCGGCGCACCCCTGTACCGGCTCGTGGACTTCACGCACGGCACAAGTCCGACCGTATGCCCAGGGCTGGAGGCCGCACTCGAAGCGAGCGGCCTGCTCGACGCCTGGGTGCTGGCTGATGGCACCGTCCTGGACCCGAACGCGCTGGACACCCTCCTCGTCCCCGGAACCCCTGCCGCCGGCCCCACGCTCGCCGACGTGCTGCGTCCGGTCGCGGCGCCGGACAGCGGGGTGACGGCCGAGCGGGTCGAGAGCGTGCTGCGGGCAGTGGCCTTGGTGACCGAGGGAGCCGCGGAGGCGACCGGGGAGTCCGTGATCGGCACGGACGGCTCCTGGAAGCTGGGCGCCGCCTGCGGTCGACACATCAAGCAGACCGCCGAATACGTCGGCGCGGAGGTGCGCGCCGAGACCCGCCGCCGCGCCCTGGCCGAACTCGACCGGCGGCTCGCCGAGGCGCAGCAGCACCTGATCGAGCAGGAACGGAGCCTGCGCCTGCTGACGGAGCACCGCACGCAGGTGGCCGACGCCCTCAGTCACCCGCCCGCCGGACGTGGACTGACCGACGCCTGGGCCCGCGCCGCCGAGGCCGAGCGCACCGCCCAGGTCCTGGCCGGCCAGGCGTCCGCGGCCGCCCGCGAGGCGGAGCAGGCGCGCGCCCGCGCGGTCGCCGCCCGCCGCGAGACCGAAGCCACGGCAGGCGCACATGACCTGTCCGCCGACCCCATGGCCCTCGACTCCGTACGACTGGCCCTCGACCGTCTCACCACCGGTACGCAGCGGCTGCGCGGGCGGCTGCGCACCGTCGCCGCATCCGCCGACGGCCACCGCCAAAGCCGCGAGGATTACGAACGTGCCCTGACCTCCCGCGCCGAGGCGGAGTCCGACTATGCCGAGCCGCTCGCCCGCCTGGACGCGGCGCGCCGCACGGTGCAGGCCCTGGAAGAGGCCCTGGGCGCGTCGGAGCAGGAGATCCTCGCCCGTGAGGACGAAGCCAAGCGCCGCCAGGAGGCGGTACGGCGCCAACTTCCGGGTGTGCAGCGGGACATGGGCGACACCCACGACGCACGGGTGCGCGCGGAGGAGGACGAGCGGGTACGGCACGAGGCACTGGCCCAGCAGGAGGGCGAGGCGATCGCGAGCGGAAGACGACTGCGTACGGCCTTGTCCCTGCCGGGCGTGAGCAGAGGTGCCGGCCTCGACCTTCCGGGGGAGGCAGCGTCCGCCGAGGACGACGCACGCGACCGTACCAAGGCGCTGCGCCGACTGATGGAGACCGTACGCAGCCGCCTGGACGCCGAGCGACGCGACATCTCGGACACCACCCTCCTCAACCGTCACACAGAGCTGCGCGACCAGCTCTCCGGGGGCTACGACGCCACCCTTGAGGAGCACGACGGCATCAAGGTCTGCCGCCTCGTCGACGACCACGGCGCACACGACATCGCCGTGGTGGGCGAACGCATCGCCGCCCAGGCGGCCGACGCACGCGAACGGCTGACGGAACGCGAACGCCAGGTGTTCCAGCGGTTCCTGACGGGAGAACTGGGCGACCACCTGTCGGCCCAGGTCTTGGCCGCGGGGACTTTGGTGGCCGCCCTGAACACCACCCTGTCCACGGTCCGCACCTCACACGGACTGGGCGTCACGCTCGACTGGAAACTGGCCGACGCAGTGGAGGCTGATGTCAGGGCGGCTGTCGACCTCCTGCGCAGCCCCTCCGGACTGCGCACACGCGACCAGTCCGAACAACTCCGCGACGTCCTCCAGCGCCGCATCGAAGACGCCCGCCGCGCCGACCCTGCCGCAGGCTACGCCGCCCACCTGCGCACTGCCCTCGACTACCGCGACTGGTTCTCCTTCACCCCCTGGGTCGTGAACGACGCAGCACCCGCCAGCCGCCGTAAACTCTCCGGCCGCACCGGTCTCAGCCAGGGTGAGCAACGCGTCCTGTCCTACCTCGTCCTCTTCGCCGCCGCAGCCGCACACTTCACCAGCCTGGCCGAAGCGGCCCCGCACGCACCCCGGCTGATCCTGCTCGACGACGCGTTCGCCAAGGTCGACGAGCCCACCCATGCCCGCCTCGGCCGCATCCTGGTCGACCTGGACCTCGACTTCGTTCTCACCAGCGAACGCCTGATCGGGAACTGGCCCGACGTGCCGTCGCTGCACATCTACGAGTGTCTGCGCGACCCGCACGTACGAGGCGTGGCCACCCTGCACTACACGTGGAACGGACGGCAGCGGCGGCTGGTGTCGGTATGACGAACCGGGACGCACCCAGGGAGTCCCGGGACGCGGAGACCCTCGCCTTCCTCACCCGCCCGGGCCTCACCCGCCTTTGGACCGCCGTGCGGACCCGCTTGGAACGCAACGGTCTGCAGCCGACCGGCACGGTCAGGCTCCAGGACCTGGACGCCGAGGAGCGCGAGGCCCTGTCCCTCCTGCTGGCGCGACCGCTCACCGCCGCCACTGCCACGATCCGTCTGCCGGACCTCGACACCCGCCTGCGCACCAGCGCGCTCGCCCAAGGCCTGACCGCGACACTGGATGAACTGGGCCCACCCCTGACCGACCGCCGCGCGGCCCGCGACGCTGCGTCGGCCCAGCGCGCCGGGCTGTGGTCCGCAGCGGCGGCGGCCCTCGCCGCGACCTCTCTGTCCCCACAGCCGTGGGCGGCCCGGTGGCTGCAGGAGACTCGACGTGCCGGCACGGTCGCCCGCCAGGACCCACAGACCGCGACCACCCTCCTCACCCAGGCGATCCGGACCCTGGCGACGCTTTTCCCCGGCACGGACGCGGACCCCACCCCCGTCGTCTGGGGCCGTGGCGAACTGGCCACCCGCACCACCGGTTCGGCGCATGGACTGGATGACGGCACCCTCCTCGCCCGCCTGGTCCTGCGCGGCATCGCCCTGGCCACGGGTGCCGACTTTCCCGCCGACGCACCGGGACGCCGGGCCCTGTGGCGCCTGGCCTCGGTCACTCCGGACGAGGTGTCCAGCACGGTGCTGACCTACGGCCTGCGGCCGACAGGCGGGACGTGGGGCGAGCAAGTTCTGTGCCGACGAGCGGAGCATCACCTGGAGACCCACCTGACCCTGCGCGAACTGCGCGGCCTGCACCTGAAGATGCCTGCCCACACCCACATCCACGTCTGCGAAAACCCACGCGTGGTCGAAGCCGCGGCCGACGCCGGCTGCAGCGCGCCCCTGATCTGCACCTCGGGCAACGCGACGACGGTCGTGCTGACACTGCTGGACGCACTCGCCGCCACCGGGTGCGTCTTCGGCTACCACGGTGACTTCGACTGGCCGGGCATCGCCCTGGCCAACCGCGTCATGGACCGATACGGCGCCGAGCCCTGGCGGATGAGAGCGCAGGACTACGAATACCTCGCGACACGCACCCAAGTACACGGCACACCACAGCTCCTCCTGTCCGGGCCGAGGATCGAGGCCACGTGGGACCAGGAACTGGCCCCGACGATGGACGCTTTGGGAATTGCCCTGCACGAGGAGGCGGCCCTCGACCTGCTGTTGGAAGACCTGTCATAAAGGGGCAACGCGCGCCCGCCGGGACGCGGTGACAAAGAAGGTCACCGCGGCATCAGCGCGGACGACCGCGGGCAACTGCCGGAGCAGGACGGGCACGGGCCAGTGGACCGCAGCCCGGGCGATCGAGCAGGCCGTGACAGTCGGCGAGGTGCTGACCGTCGCCTGCTGACCTGGCTGGATGGAAACATCTCCTGAACCAACTCTTGCACCATCTCTCACATCAACTCTTGCCCCATCTCTTACGCGAGCCTTTCGGTCGGCCTCGTGTCTGCGCAGGTCACCACGCCTGTCACGGCGTGGTCGGGGGCCTGACATCCCCCTATGCGCCTCTCGCAGCCTCCCCGAAGCAAGGAAAAGAGAGAGTGGGGGCGGGCTGGGCAGCGATCGGCGCGGCGGGGGATCGGGCGGCCTGGAGGTGGTGTTGCGCGTCGGGGGCCGCCGCACTCCGCGCCGGGCCGGCACACGAGGGACAGGGGCAGGTGGCGTGTCCCGCCGAGGACTGGCCCCCTGCTGCAGCCTGGCCATGGCAACTGCGAACCGGGCGTGCTCCGTTCAAGTGCTCACTCTCCCCGGGCTGCGCGACAGCTCCTGCTTGCGCCGATCGAAGTCGCTCGCACATTATCCGCGGACGCGTCGAAGCCACCGGTGTCTGCTGCCGCCTGACTAGCCATCACCTCTGAGTATGTGGGCCTGCAGAGAGCATCTCGGTCGCGGCGCGCTCGACGTCCGCTTCCGACACAAGTACCAACTGAGCTGCTTTCCCCAGCGGGACGAAGCTGTCCACGCTCGCGACCCGTCTGATCGCCCCGGTGAATCCGGCATCGACCAGGGCGGTCACGACTCCCTCTGACACACCTCCCGTACGGCGGGTCTCGTCGACCACGAGGACGCGTCCCGTCGCACGGGCTTCCCGCAGCAGGTCGTCGAGCGGCAGGGGGGCCAGCCAGCGCAGGTCGACGACCCGGCCGGCGATGCCCTGTTGATCCAGTAGGCGTGCGGCCCGGAGGGAGATGGGGAGGCCGTTGCCGAAGGTTACGAGGGTCAGGTCTGTGCCTGTGCCGTAGGTGCGGGCTCGGCCGATCGGTACGTGGTCTGCGGGGGGCGGGTATGCCGCCAGCCAGGCGTTGTCTCCCTCCTCTTGGAGGTCTCGCGTGTGGTAGAGCGCGATCGGCTCCAGGAAGGCGCTGACCGTGCCGTCCACCTTCGCGCTCGCCACGCACGTGCGGAGCATCGCCGCCGCGTCGTCGGGGCGGGAGGGGGAGGCGATGACCAGGCCGGGGATGTCGCGCAGGGCGCCGAGCGCGTTGTCGTTGTGGAAGTGGCCACCGAAGCCGCGCTGGTAGCCGTAGCCGGCGATGCGGACCACAAGGGGGTTGCGGTACTGGCCCTGGGAGAAGAACTGGAGTGTGGCGGCCTCGCCTCGCAGTTGGTCTGCGGCGTTGTGCAGGTAGGCGAGGTATTGGATTTCGGGAACCGGCAGTAGTCCGGACAGGCCCGCCCCCAGCGCGAGGCCGAGGATGGACTGCTCGTCGAGCAGGGTGTCGAAGACCCGCGCGGTACCGAAACGCCGCTGGAGACCCCGCGTCAGACCATAGACCCCACCCTTGCGGCCGACGTCCTCGCCGAAGACGACCATCTCCGGGTGGCTGCCGAGCAGGTCGGCGAGTGTGTGGGTGATGGCCTGGGCGAATGTGACGGGCTCGCCCACGGGAGCTGTGGGTGGTTCGGTTGTACGGCGTGCCGTAGCCGCCACGAGGTCGGGGCGGCGGGGTGCGATGGGGGCTGTGATCTGCGCGGCGGTGGTCAGGGGCTCGCTCTCCAGGGCCTCCTTGGCTATGGCGAACACCCGTCCGCTCACCTCGTCGTACCGGTCGAGAACCTGTTGCGGTGACAGGATGCCGGCCGCTGTGAGCAGCCGGGCCGTGGCCAGCAGTGGGTCGCGTTCCAGGTCCGCGGCGACTTCGGACGGCGTGCGGTAGGCGGCTTCGGCGTCCGAGCCCGCGTGGCCGAGGAAGCGCACCATCGACAGGTGCAGGAAGGCGGGTTGCCGGTTCTTGCGTACGTGGGTCACTGCCTCGCGCGCGGTGTCGAAGGCGGCCCGCGGATCGCAGCCGTCCGCGGCGAAGTAGGTGAGAGAAGGCCGGCTGCCGTAGGCCTGCCGCACCCAGTCGTGCGGTGTCGGGACACTGATGCCCAGGCCGTTGTCCTCGCAGACGAACAGGATCGGCATCGGGAGGCCCTGGTAGGCCGCGTGGCAGGCGCTGTTGATGGCGCCTGCCGCCGTGGAGTGGTTGACCGAGGCGTCGCCGAAGGAGCAGCAGACGACGGCGTCGGCGGGCCAGGTGCACTCGGTTCCGAGCCGCTTGGCGCGGGCGATGCTCCATGCCACCCCGACCGCTCGGGGCAGGTGGGAGGCGATGGTCGACGTCTGCGGGATGACGGCCAGTTCGTGGCGCCCGTATACCTTGTGCCGTCCACCGGCGATCGGCTCCTCGGCCCCGGCGGCCACCCCCAGCAGCATGTCCGTGACCGCGTCGACGCCGCCGGCCTGCCGGGCGCGGGCGCAGTAGAAGGCGCCGGATCGGTAGTGCAGTAGCGCCGGGTCGGTGGGGCGCAGGGCGAGGGCGAGTGCGGCGTTGCCCTCGTGCCCGCTCGATCCGATGGTGTAGTAGCCGCGGCCCTGTTGTTGCATCCAGCGTGCGGCGGCGTCGGTGTGCCGGCTCTCCAACTGCGCGTCGAACAGGTCCAGTGCGGTACCGGTGTCCAGTCCGCCGGCTTCGCGCAGCGGGATCGCCGCGTCCGCGGACCGTAGTCCGGCTACCGCCTCGCGGAAGTGCCGGTCCAGGTCCTCGACGGCGCTCACAGGCGGAAGGACAGGTCGGGCTCGAGCGTGGCCACGTCCATCTGCGCTTTTTGCAGACGGCCGGAGTGGTCCCAGTTCATGGACTGCCAGCGGGTGAACTGGTCGAGCACCCACTGCCCCGACTGTCGACTGCCGTTGCCCGACTTGCCGTTGCCGCCGAAGGGAAGGTGGGCCTCGGCTCCGGAGGTGGTGTTGTTGACGCTGACCATGCCTGCGGAGATGCCGCGCCGGTACGTCCATACCTCGTGCGGATCGTTGGTGTAGATCGCGGCGGACAGTCCGTAGCCGTGGGCGTTGGCCAGATCGAGGGCCTCATCGATGTCCCGGTAGGTCGTCACTCCGACGATGGGGCCGAAGGTCTCGTTGAGGAACAGGTCGTCGTCGCGGCGCACTCCGTCGACGATCACCGGGTGGTAGAACATGCCCGCCTCAGGATCCCCGACGAAGCCCTTGCGCGGGTTGTCGGCCGTGATCCGCCCGATGCCGTCGGAGCCGTAGGTGCGGTGGTGGTCCTTGATCCAGCCGAGGAAGGTCTCGTAGCGCTGCGCGAAGCGCTCGTCGAGCATCGGGCCGTAGAGGACGTCCTCGAACGCGTCGCCGATCCGGGCCGCGCGGCTCGCGGCGTCGAAGCGGGTGAGGAAGTCCTCGTGCACCGATTCGTGCACGATGAGCGTCCCGAGGGAGGTGCAGCGCTGCCCCGCGGTGCCGAACCCGGAGAACAACGCCCCCTCGACCGCCAGGTCGAGGTTGGCGCTCGGGGTGATCACCTGGGGGTTCTTGCCACCCAGCTCCAGGCAGGGGGTCTGCAGATGGCTCCCGCACAGGGCGCCGATCTTCTGGCCGACGAGCGTGGACCCCGTGAAGCCGACCTTGTCGACCAGGCCGGCGTCGAGGGAGGCCTCCAAACCGGCGTATGTCTGCTCCCCGTCGGCGAGGACGAGGTTGAGTACGCCGTCGGGCAGGCCCCCTCCGTGCACGAACAGCTCGAAGAGGGCCTTGGCGCTCGCGGCGGCGTACTCGGCGGGCTTCCACACCACGGTGTTGCCGGTCACGAGCGCCGGTACGAGGTACCAGGACGGCACGGCCACCGGGAAGTTGCCGGCGGTGATCACCGCGACCGCGCCCATGGGGTTGCGGAAGGTGAACAGCTGCTTGTCCGGCATCTCCGAGGGCACCGTCTGCCCGTACAGTCGGCGTCCCTCGCCCAGGAAGAAGTCGCAGGTGTCGATGATCTCCTGGACCTCGCCGAGTGCCTCGGCCAGCGGCTTGCCGATCTCCTCGGTCACGATGCGGGCGAGCCGGTCCTTGTTCGCCTCGACGAGCCGGCCGATCTTTCCGATCGCCGACCCGCGCACCGGCGCCGGGACGTCCGCCCAGGACCGCTGAGCCGCCTTCGCGGCCCTGGCGGCCTCGACGAAGGTCGAGGCGTTCCCGAGCGAGACCTCGGTGACCACTTCGGCGGTATGACCGGGATTGGGGCGCCGAAGAGTCCCGCCGGGAGCGCCGGCGACCGGATGGCCGGCAACGATCGAGGCGACGGAACGGGCCATGTCTTTGCCCTGCCTTTCGGGTGGGTTGGGCTGGGGTGGCTGGTATGGGGGTCGGCTCGTACGGGATCGTCCGGTACGGGTCAGTGGAGACCGGCGAGGATCCGGTCGAGGGCCCGCAAGGCGAACCCGAGCTCGTCCCGGGTGATGGACAGGGCGGGGCGGAAGCGCACCGTACGCTCACCGCACGGCAATGCGATCACCTGCTCCTCGGTTCGCAGCCTGCGCACCACGTCGTCGCGCACGGCGCCGTCAGGCAGATCGATGGCGCACATCAGTCCGCGGCCTCGCGCGTTGGCCGCCATTGGTGTGTGTCGGACTTCGAGATCACGCAGTTCGGTCAGGAACCACGCTCCCACGGCAGCGGCATTGGCCACCAGGTCGTCCCTTTCGATGATCTCCAGGATGCGGCGGGCCCGCACCATGTCGACGAGTCCGCCGCCCCAGGTGGAGTTGATCCGCCCGGAGACCCGAAGGACGTTGTCGGGTACCTGGTCGACCCGGCGGCCGGCCATGATGCCGCCGAGCTGGACCTTCTTGGCGAAGGCGACGATATCCGGCTCGAGACCGAGTTGCTGGTAGGCCCAGGTGGTGCCGGTGATCCCCACCCCGGTCTGCACCTCGTCGAGCACGAACAGCGCGTCGTACTCGTGGCAGAGCGCCTGCATCGCCTGCAGGAACTCCGGGCGCATGTGGTTGTCGCCGCCCTCGCCCTGGATCGGCTCGGCGATGAAGCAGGCGATGTCGTGCGGGTTGTCCTCGAACGCTCGCCGCGCCTGCGCGAGGGCCTCTCGCTCGGCCTCCTCGACCTCGGCGAGGTGGCGCTCGAGGGGGAAGCGCACCGCGGGTACGTCGATGCGTGGCCAGTCGAACTTCGGGAAGCGGGCCGTCTTGTTGGGCTCGGTGTTGGTCAGCGAGAGGGTGTACCCGCTGCGGCCGTGGAACGCCTGCCGAAGGTGGAGCACCTTGGTGCCGAGCTCGGGGGAGCGGCCTGCAGCCTCGTTGCGGCGGCTCTTCCAGTCGAACGCCGTCTTGAGCGCGTTCTCGACGGCGAGCGCCCCGCCCTCGACGAAGAACAGTCTCGGCAGGTCCGGATCGCCCAGCACCCGGGCGAACGTCTCGACGAACTCGGCGTAGTGCGTGGTGTAGACGTCGGGGTTGGCGGGCTTGTTCGCCGCCACCTGTGCGAGGAGGCTCATGAACTCCGGGTCGTCCACGATGCCCCGCGCGTTGAGCCCCAGCGGGGCGGACGCGAAGAACGAGTAGAGGTCGAGGAACTTCCCACCGGTGCGCGCGTCGATGATCCACGAGCCCTGGCTGTCGAGCGGGTCGAGCACAAGCTTGAAACCGTCGGTCAGCACATGTCGGCCGAGTCTCTCGTGCACCTCGTCGGGGTGGACTGTCGACACTGCGGCAACCGTCATGGAGGCACCTACTCTCGATAGCCGTCTACCGAAGAAACTTCGTTGAACGCGAGAATCAGCGAAAATATTTTAGATATGAGGCGGCAGAGGCCGCAAGGCTTCGTGCAGCGGTAGATGCGGATGCTGACGACCGCCAGTGGCCGGCCGCTACCCCAGCCGGGGCGGACGGGACTGCTGTGCGGCAGAACAAGATCGAGGGGCAGCGCCTGCGGACGTGCGGGGCTGTCCGACGGTCTGGTTAGCAGGCGGAGGGGCCCACTCACGGGACCATCAAGCGCCTCTCGCGCTCGCGGGTCCGCATGCGCGCTACCGGGCCGTCGGCGTCGCGGCGGTCAGGGGCCCGGCAGACCACGCCGGCTGCAGTTGCTAT
This sequence comes from Streptomyces albiflavescens, assembly GCF_014645835.1. Classification (GTDB taxonomy): domain Bacteria; phylum Actinomycetota; class Actinomycetes; order Streptomycetales; family Streptomycetaceae; genus Streptomyces; species Streptomyces albiflavescens. The sequence continues at coordinate 2,518 of NZ_BMMM01000026.1, read as the reverse complement.
CGATCCTGGCCCGAGCGGGTGGACCCAGTCAGGGGTGGGCCTTTACGCCGGATACGGCGCTGGGGGCACGTGCTCCGCGTGACCGGGGAGCTGACATCCCCCTCAGCAGCCCCCGCCCCCACCCAGAACAAGATGGAAAGGAAGGGGCGGGGACAGCACGTGCTGCTTCGGGGGATCGGGGCGGCCTGTCCCGTGGTTGCGCGTCGGCGGGCCTCTGCGCGGGCCGTCGCTGCTCGTCCGTCGGGAGTCGGCGACCGGGCGTGGAGCACGCGTTGATTCCGGCATCGCCGGCGCCGACGGCGACGACACGCTTGCTGGTCACTGCGCGTCGCAGTTGGCTGGCCCAACGGCCCGCTGCTGGTCAGCAGTTGATGGGAGCGTTACCGGAAGCGACTACGCAGAAGTCCGACCCGAGTCCGCCGTCGACGGTGCCGGCGTTCGGGCCGACGAGGATGAAGTCGCTGTCGGCGCCGCCGAGGATCTTGCCGCTCGCCGTGGTGCCGGCGTTGGCCGTGATGAAGTCGCTGCCGGTGCCGCCGTCGACGGTGCCGGCAACGGTGCCGTTGATGACGATGTAGTCGCTCCCGCCCAAGCCGTTGACGCTATCGCCCAAAGCAAGGGCGCCGCAGCGGATGTAGTCGGCGCCGGTAGTGCCACTGACGGTCGTACCGGACACGGGATGGCCGTTGACCGTACATGCAGTCAGGGCTTGTGCAGGCGTCGCGGTCAGGGCGAGGGGGGCGGCCACGAGGGTGGCGGCGCAGAGTGTGCGCATCGCGTGTCTGATCATGTAATGAGTGGTTCATGGTGACTTCATGATCGCAATTCCGCACCGTCGGTGACTCTGCCGTCCGGGGCGGTCCGCCACCCGGACGGTCCACCGAGGCTGACGGTCGGCTGGTCGGGTTTGCGAAAGTGCCTCCGCATCCTCGTCGCCGACACCCTCGGCCGCGCCCCGGCCGCCGCCCCGCACCGACTCCACGCCACATACCGAATTCTGTGGCTCGGCGACGTACGCGCCCAAACCGCCGGCCGGCCGTCGGCGCCCAACGTGGAACCGGTCATCAGCCCCGGGAGTCACGGCCGGATCAGGCCCAGGTAGAGGCTTGCGGGTTACCCCCAATAATCGCCCAGCCGTTTTGGCAGTCCCATGCCCTGCGCCCCCGAACGCGGCCCCGCTAACGTCCTGACATGACGCGACGCAAAGGCATCGGAACGCGACGGATCAGGGCATTACAACGGGCGCGGGACAAGGCGTTACGGCGGCGGGAAGACGGAAGGCGGCCGAGCTGGGGCCGACGACTCGGCCGACGGGCCGAGCGAGCCCGCCCCTGGTTCCAGCTCCTCGCCGACCTCGCCACACTCCTCGCAAGGATGGTCAGGTAGCAAGTCTCGGTCTCGGTGCTCGACCCCCTCACCAGCACCGCGGCAGAACATGTGCCCGGGTAGTGGCAGCGCGCCGCCCTCGGGCACACTGCTGAAGAGGGCTTCGCGGGGGAGCAGAGAAGACGCGCGCACCTGAACGGCACTGCGTACGCCCCCGGTTCGCCACCCGCCACGTCACCTGCGCGATCGAGTCCGCACCCCTCGCCACTCACCCCCGGTCACCACCCCCTCGGCGGGACGTTGGGACCACGTGGGGGCAGCCGCCCCTTGTTGGGACACTGCGGGACGTACTGGCTTGCACGGCGATCCGCCCCTGAACCGACCGCCGCCGGTGGGGCGCTCGGGATCGCGGGTCCCGGCGGTGGCGGAGCCGTCGGCGAGGGTGAGTGCGCCGCGTTCGGTGAGCCAGGCGACGGCGTCGATGAAGGCGTTCCGGTCGGGCTTGCGTGCGGTGTCGAGCCCGAGCCCGAGTCCGTCGACGCGTACGGCGTCCGTCGGTTTCATAGCCGTCCGGTTCATAGCCGTCCGGGCCGGCGCCATGGGGTGGGCGGTGGCGGGTCGGCCGCCGCCCAGTGAGGCGGAGGCGGCAGCTCGGTTCGGCCACGTGTGACGAGCTGAGGTGCCTCATGGGTCGCCAGGCGGTGTTCCCCGAGCAGGAGGCAGTCACCGGCGGTGTCCGACACGGGCAGGTTCGACCGATGTCTGGCCAGTAAGCGACATGCCGCATCCCGCTGCACCCCGATGCGCTGGGATGACGCAACCCATCACAAGTACATCGATTGAGGCGGGTATGGACAACTTGGGCAGAACCGGATCACCTCAACCTGCCGAGGCCGGGTGGGAGCAGTCCTGCCGGTGCGACGTCCACGGCAGGGAGTTCGGTTCATCGGAGGTGTCCGAGGAGCGTTTTCGGGGGCTGTTGGAAGCCGCTCCGGATGCCATGGTGATTGTCGATGACACCGGGACCATCAGGCTTGTCAATGCTCAGACCGAGGCGCTTTTCGGTTATCCGCGTGACGAGCTCCTTGGCTGTCCTGTCGAACTGCTCGTCCCCAAGCGGTTTCACGGCCACCATGGGATGTATCGCGAGGGTTATGCGGCGAACCGTCAGGTCCGTCCGATGGGTGCCGGG
>NZ_BMMM01000025.1:130653-153505 GCF_014645835.1 Streptomyces albiflavescens | reverse complement strand
GGAGGCGTGCCCGGGTGTGGCCGTGCGGCACTTGTATGGGCCGACGGAGACGACGTTGTGTGCGACGTGGCATGTCCTGGCCCCTGGTGATGCGGCGGCTTCTGTCCTGCCTATCGGGCGCCCGCTGTCTCACCGCAGGGTCTTTGTGCTGGACGCGTTCTTGCAGCCGGTCCCGCCTGGCACGGTGGGTGAACTGTATGTATCCGGTGCCGGGCTGGCTGCCGGTTACTGGGACCGTCCGGCGCTGACCGCTGAGCGTTTTGTGGCGTGCCCGTTTGCTGCGGGGGAGCGGATGTACCGCACCGGGGACCTGGTCCGTGCCACCGCCACCGGTGAGTTGCTGTTCGTCGGCCGCGCGGACGCGCAGGTGAAGGTGCGGGGTTTCCGGGTTGAGCTGGGTGAGGTCGAGGCGGTGCTGTCCGCGCATCCGGCCGTGTCCCAGGCGGTGGTGGTCGCCCGCGACGACGTTCCGGGTGAGCGCCGCCTCGTCGGCTACGTCGTGCCCGAGGACCCGCAGGCCACCATGGACCCCAACCAGGTGCGCGCGGACATCGCGCGGCGACTGCCCGACTACATGGTGCCCACCGCCGTGCTCGCCCTGGCCGCGCTCCCGCTCACCCGCAACGGCAAGGTCGACCGCAACGCGCTGCCGGCCCCCGATCTCACTGACCGCGTCTCGGGCCGCAAACCGCAGACCGCGGCTGAGGCCACCCTGTGCGGCCTCTTCGCCGAGATCCTCGGCCTGGAGAGGGTGGGGCGCGACGACAACTTCTTCGACCTGGGCGGGGACTCGGGTCTGGCGATGCGGCTCGCCGGACGGGTGCGCGAGGAATTCGGCGTCGAACTCGCCCTCCGGCAGTTCTTCGGCTCGCCCACGCCGGTCGGAGTGGCGCGCCTCCTCGCCACGAAGGCACGTCCGCTGCTGCGGGCCGTCGACCACCGTGACGGCGTACCCGTCTCCGCGGGTCAGTTCCGTACCTGGCTGATGTCCCAGCTCGACGACACCGCGCAGGCTCACCGCGTCCCTGTGGCGCTGCGCCTCGACGGCGAGCTGGATCACGCGGCGCTCCGGGCGGCCCTGGGCGATGTCGCCGCACGGCACGAGATCCTGCGCACCACCTTCCAGAGCGCCCGCGGCGGCGACATGCGGCAGTACGTCCGGGACGTATCCCAGGCCCGCCCCGAACCGGCCGTGGTGCCCGCGGCCGAGGCGGACCTCGCCGACCTCCTGGTCGCGCATGCGGGGCACGAGTTCGACCTCGCCCGTGAGACGCCGTGGACGCAGACCCTGTTCACCCTGCCGGACGGCGCACACGTGCTGCTTCTGGTGGTGCACCGGATCGCGGCCGACACCGCGTCCGTGGACGTCCTCGTCCGCGACCTGGCGACCGCGTACGGGGCTCGCCGCGAGGGCCGGGTGCCCGAACGGGCACCGCTGCCCGTGCAGTTCGCCGACTACGCCTTCTGGGAGCGCGAACTGCTCCGGGGCGAGCGGCAGCCCGACAGCCTCGTCAACGACCAGCTCACCTACTGGAAGGACACCCTGGCGGGGACGGACGGCGCACTCGTGCTGCCCACCGATCGACCGAGGCCGGCGCCCCTGGAGTCCGGCCGGCCCGAGACCGTCCGGCAGGCCGGGACCGTACCGCTGCGGCTCGACGCCGATGTGCACGCCCGCCTCGCCGACCTGACCGAGGACGAGGCGACGACGACGTTCATGGTGGTACAGACGGCTCTCGTGATGCTGCTCGCCCGCCTGGGCGCCGGCACCGACATCACGGTCGGCGCCCTCGTCCCGCGCCGCGACGAGCCCGGCCTGGAGGGGCTGGTGGGCCCGCTCGCCGGACCGCTGGCGCTGCGCACGGACGCGTCGGGCGACCCGACGTTCGGTGAGCTGCTCGACCGGGTACGGGCGGTGAACCAGGAAGCGCACGAGCATCGCGACGTGCCTTTCGAGCGCGTCGTGGACGCACTGGAGCTGTCGCCCTCGCCCGGGCGTCACCCCGTGTTCCAGGTGCTGCTGGAGGTGGAGGACAGCGTCGGCGAAGCCTGGGACCCCTGGGAACTGCCGGGTCTGCGCACGGCCCGGGTCGACCTCCCCGCCCGGACCACCGAACTCGATCTCTCGCTCAGCCTCGTCGAACGGTACGAACCCGACGGTGACCTCGGAGGCCTCGACGGAAAACTCCGCTACGCGGTCGACCTGTTCGACGAGCGGACCGCTCAGGCCCTCGCGCACCGCCTGGTCCGCGTCATCGAGCAGGTGACGGCCGATCCGGACCTGCGCCTGGACGCCGTCGACGTGCTGCTCGGCACGAACGAGCACAGCCGGCTCGTGGACGGCGCGGACGGTGCCCTGGTCCTCGACGACCGGCTGCGCCCGGTGCCGGAAGGCGTCGTGGGCGACCTGTATCTGACGGACGCGACAGCGGCCCGGGACGCGGGCGAGGATCTCGTGGCCCGCCCCTTCGGGCCGCCCGGCACCCGCATGGTCCGCACCGGGGACCGGGCGAAGCGCACCGCCGAGGGCCTGGTCACGGTGCGGGACGAGGCCCGGGACCGCAGCGGGGAGGGCCGGATCGCCCGGCGCCCGGGCCGGCACCGCGGCGACCTCGGCGTGCTGCTGCCCCTGCGTCCCGAGGGCAGCCGTCCGCCGCTGTTCTGCGTACATCCCGGCATGGGACTGAGCTGGGGCTACGCCGCTCTCCTGGCCCACCTTCCGCAGGACCAGCCGGTGTACGGAGTGCAGGCACGTGGGCTCGCCCGGCCGGAACCGCTGCCCGCGAGCATCGAGGAGATGGCGGCCGACTACGCGGAGCAGATCCGCACCGTGCAGCCGGCCGGACCGTACCGTCTCCTGGGCTGGTCCATCGGCGGCGTCATAGCTCAGGCCGTCGCCACCCGCCTGCAGGATCTGGGCGAGGACGTGGAGTTGCTCGCCCTGCTCGACGCCTACCCCGACGGCGACTCGGCCAAGTCGAAGTTCCGCGGCGAGGAGGAAGGGACGCAGGACGGCTACGCGGTGCTGCGCGACCGGGGTGGCCTGCCCGACCTCTACCGTTCCACCGGCATGAGCGACCAGGTCCTGGCGAACCTGGAGAAGGTGCTGCACAACATGTCGGGCTTCGCCCCCGACCACACGCCGCGCCTCTTCCAGGGGAACCTGCTCCTCTTCGTCGCGACCGCCGACCGGCCCGACGACGCTCCGGCGGCCGACGCGGCCCAGAGCTGGCGGCCCTACATCGAGGGCGACATCGAAACGCACGAAGTCCCCGTCGGCCACTACGACATGCTGCGGCCCGAGCCGTTGTCGGGCATCGCACGCGTGGTCGCGCGGCGGCTGGAGCAGCCGCGCGGGACGACATCAGAGAAGGCACGCGAAAGGACTGAGCGATGACCAACCCGTTCGACAACGAAGAAGCAACCTTCCTCGTCCTCGTCAACGACGAGGGCCAGTACTCGCTGTGGCCCGCCTTCGCCGAGATCCCCGAGGGCTGGACCACCGAGCACGGCGAAGCCACCCGGCAGGAATGCCTCGCGTTCATCGACGAGCACTGGACGGACATGCGTCCCACGAGTCTCGTCACGGAGATGAGCCGCGGCGACACGGCGGCAACCTAGATGGACACCGAAGCCCTGGTGACCGTCGCCATCGGCGACGTCGCCGTCATCGTCGTCGTCTCGCGGCTCCTCGGGGCGGCAGCGCGGAAAGTGGGGCAGCCGGCCGTCATCGGTCAGATCCTCGCCGGAATTGCCCTCGGCCCCACCCTGCTCGGCCGCCTCCCCGGCAATCCGACCGGACATCTCTTCCCCCACGAGGTCCTCCCGTTCCTGACCGTCCTGTCACAGATCGCCATCGTGATCTTCATGTTCGTTGTGGGATACGAGACCGACTGGCGGCAGCTGCGGCAGGGCGGCAGGGCGGCGGCGGCCGTGGCACTGTGCGCCGCCCTGGTCCCCGCGGGAATGGGCGCCGGAGCGGCCGGCCTGTTCCACGGCGCCTTCACGGCGGTGCAACCGCACCAGTCGGACGGCAGAGCGTTCTGGATGTTCATGGCCGTGGCGACCTCCGTCACCGCGCTGCCCGTCCTCGCGGCCATCGTCCGCGAGCGCGGGTACGCGGGCAGCCCCGCGGGCACCGTGGCCACGGCCGCCGCCGGAATCATGGACGTCGCGGCCTGGCTGGTCCTGGCCGCCGCGCTCGCCGGCGCCGGACACGCGTCAGCGCGCCCGTGGACGATGACCCTGCTCCTGATCGCCCTGTTCGCGGCGGCCCTGGCCCTGGTGGTGCGGCCCGTGCTCACCCGGTGGCTCGAACGGTCCCCGGTCGCCCAGGGCAGCCAGCTCACCATCGCGCTGGGCCTCGCCCTGAGCAGCGCCTGGGTGACCGCCGAACTGGGCCTGCACCCGGTGTTCGGCGGCCTGCTCGCGGGGCTCACGATGCCCCGCGCAGGCGGCGTGCCGGACGCCGACGTACTGCGCCCCATGGAGCAGACCGCCGAACTGCTGTTGCCCCTGTTCTTCGTGACGACGGGGCTGTCGTTCAACGTCGGCTCCCTCGACGGCGACGGCGGTGTCCTGCTGGCGTTGATCCTCACCGTGGCGGTCCTGGGCAAGCTGCTCCCGGGGTACGCGGCGGCACGGTTCAGCGGCATGGACACCCACCAGTCGGCTGTCGTGGCGGCCCTGGTGAATACCCGGGGGCTGACCGAACTCATCGTCCTGAACGTCGCCCTGGACGCCGGGCTCATCGGGCAGGAACTCTTCACCGTGCTGGTGCTCATGGCACTGATCACCACGCTCATGACCGGCCCCCTGCTCTCACTGATAGAGCGCGGAAAGAATCGGCGGAAAGCTCCGCAGGATGCGGAGAATGCCGTTCCTGTCATGCCTGATGGACAGCGTTGACTCTCAACGGGTCCAATTCCAGACTCGATTGAGAAATAGGCATGAGCAAGCGCAACGAAGAACAAGAGCTGATGAACAGGGAAGGGAGGGGTGACCTTGCCGAATTCCGAAGAATTCGACGTGGTGGTCGTCGGTGGAGGGCCCGCCGGTTCGACCCTGGCCGCATTGGTGGCCATGCAGGAACGGCGAGTCCTGGTTCTGGAGAAGGAATTCTTCCCCCGCCACCAGATCGGTGAGTCCCTGCTGCCGTCGACCGTTCACGGCGTGTGCCGGCTGACCGGTGTGGCGGACGAACTCGCCAAGGCGGGCTTCCCGCGCAAGCGCGGCGGCACCTTCAGGTGGGGAGCGAGCCCGGACCCCTGGACCTTCGCGTTCTCGGTCTCCCCGCGCATGACGGGACCGACCTCGTTCGCCTATCAGGTCGAGCGGTCCAAGTTCGACAAGATCCTGCTCGACCACGCCGGCCGGGTCGGTGCCGAGGTCCGCGAGGGATGCGCCGTCTCCGATGTCATCGCCGACGAGGAACGGGTACGCGGCGTGCGGTACACCGACGCCGACGGCGTCGAGCGCGAGGCCCACGCCACGTACGTCGTGGACGCCTCCGGCAACATGAGCCGCCTGCACGGGAAGGTGGGCGGCCGGCGCGAGTACTCGGAGTTCTTCCGCAGCCTGGCCCTGTACGGCTACTTCGAGGGCGGCAAGCGGCTCCCCGAACCCAACTCGGGCAACATCCTGTCGGTGGCGTTCGAAAGCGGCTGGTTCTGGTACATCCCGCTCAGCGACACCCTGACGAGTGTCGGCGCGGTGGTACGGCGGGAGCTCGCCGACAAGATCCAGGGCGACCAGGAGAAGGCGCTCATGTCCCTCGTCGCCGAGTGCCCCCTGATCGCGGAGCACCTCGCGGACGCCAAGCGCGTCACCGAGGGGCCGTACGGAAAACTGCGGGTCCGCAAGGACTACTCGTACCACCAGACGACGTTCTGGCGCCCCGGCCTGGTCCTCGTCGGTGACGCGGCGTGCTTCGTCGACCCGGTGTTCTCCTCCGGCGTCCACCTGGCGACGTACAGCGCGCTCCTCGCGGCCCGCTCGATCAACAGCGCCCTCGCCGGACTGGTCGACGAGGAAAAGGCGCTGGGCGAGTTCGAGGCCCGCTACCGGCGCGAGTTCGGCGTCTTCTACGAGTTCCTCCTGTCGTTCTACGACATGCACCACGACGAGGACTCCTACTTCTGGCAGGCCAAGAAGGTCACTCGTACCAACCGTCCCGAACTCCAGTCGTTCGTCGAACTCATCGGCGGCGTCTCCTCCGGCGAGCGGGCCCTCACCGACGCCGAGGTCCTCGCCAAGCGCTTCGGCGCGGAGTCCGAGGAGTTCGCCGAGGCGGTCGACGAACTTGCACGCAGCGAGGACGAGAGCATGGTGCCGCTGTTCCGCTCCTCCGTCGTGCGCGAGGTGATGCGGGAGGGCGGCCAGGTCCAGATGCGCGCACTGCTCGGCGAGGACGCCGAACGCGAGACCCCGCTGTTCGACGGAGGCCTGGTGGCGTCCCCCGACGGCATGTTCTGGCTTCCGTTCGCCCCCGAAGGCGACTAGAAGGAGACCCCCGCATGGCCCGGCCGTCCGACCTGTCGATGCACAACCGCCGCGACCGCCTCGACCCGCTGCCCGAGCTCGGCGCGCTCAGCGCCCGGGCGCCCCTGTTCGAGGCCGACCTCACCGACGGCCCCACCCCCTCCATGGGATGGCTCGTCACCGGCCCCGAGGAGGTACGGGCCGTTCTGGGCGACACGGAGCGCTTCAGCACCGCCCCGCCGGCCGACGGCTCGCGCCCCGTGCAACCGGGCAACCTCATCCAGTACGACCCGCCCGACCACACCCGGCTGCGGCAGCTGCTCACCCCGGAGTTCACCGTTCGCCGGATGAGCCGGCTGCGTCCCGCGGTCGACGCCGTCGTCGCGGACTGCCTGGACACCCTGGAGAAGGCCGGGCAGTCCGCCGACTTCATGCGGTACGTCGCCTGGCCCCTGCCCGGCCTGGTCATGAGCGAGCTGTTCGGTGTTCCCCGCGACGACCGGGCGGAGCTCGCGCGCGTCCTCAAGGTCAGCCGGCCCGCCTTCCGCGGCCGTCAGGTGCAGATGACCGCGGGGGCCGCGTATCTCTCGTACGTCGACCAGCTCGTCACCCGCAAGCGCCGCGACCCCGGCGACGACCTCCTCGGCCGCCTGGTGCGGGACCACGGCGACGACATCAGTCACGAGGAGCTGGTCGGCCTCACCGCGTTCGTCATCGGCTCCGGCGTCGAGAACATGGCCAGCATGCTGGGCCTCGGCATCCTCGCGCTCCTCGAGAACCCCACCCAGCTCGCGCAGTTGAGGCAGTGCCCCCATCTGATCGACCAGGCGGTCGAGGAACTCATCCGCTACCTCTCGATCATTCCGACCGCCTCACCGCGCACCGCTCGTGAGGACGTGCCGCTCGGCGGCCGGGTGATCAAGGCCGGCGACCGGGTGGCCTGCTCACTGTTCGCCGCCAACCGTGTCCGGCCGCCCGGCACACCGCCGGACCGCCTCGACATCTCCCGCGAGCCGGCCGCCCACGTGGGGCTCGGCCACGGCATCCACTACTGCATCGGCGCCTCGCTCGTCCGGATGGAGCTGACCAGCGCCTATCTGGCGGTGCTGGACCGCTTCCCCGAACTGCGCTGCGCCGTACCGCCCGAAGAGATCCGCTTCCGCCCGCAGGCGCCGTACGGCGTGGAGACACTACCCGTCGCCTGGTAGCCGCAGAGGAGATCAGGGGGAGCCATGCCGTCCTCGACCGACACCGCCGTACCCGTCCACACCCGCCGCGACCGCTTCGACCCCGCAGGAGAGCTGCGCCTGATGGCCGGGGGCGAGCCGGTCACGAGGATCGACGGCGGCCCCCAGGCGGGCGACGTACCCGTCTGGCTGGTCACCGGCTACGCCGAGGTGCGCCAGGTTCTGGGCGACCACCGCCGCTTCTCCACCCGGCGCCGCTTCGGCGCCCGCACCGCCCCCGACGGCCCCCGGCCCGACGAGCTGGTCGGGCAGCTACTGGACTACGACCCGCCCGAGCACACGCGCCTGAGGCAGTTCCTCACACCCGAGTTCACCCTGCGGAGGATGCGCCGCCTCGAACCCGGCATCACCGCCCTCGTCACCGAGCACCTCGACGCCATGGAGCGCTCGGGACCGCCGGCCGACCTGATGGCGGCGTACGCCTCGCCCGTGCCCGGCGCGGCGCTGTGCCAGTTCATCGGAGTGCCCCGCGACGACCGCGCCGACTTCCTGCGCCGCTGTCACGCGTTCCTCGCCGCCGGCCGGGGACGCCGGCGGCGGGCGGCGGCCGGCGAGCTGCTGTCCCGATACATCGCCGCGCTGGTGGCGCGCCGACGCGAGGACCCGGACGACGGCTTCCTGGGCATGCTGGCGCGCGACCACGGCGACCGGATCACCGACGCCGAACTGCGGGGCGTGTGCGTCCTGCTGGTCCTCGCGGGACTCGACAACGTCTCGGGCATGCTCGGCCTGGGCACCCTGCTGCTCCTCGGCCATCCCGGCCAGCTCGCCCTCATGCGCGACGATCCCGCGGCGGTGGACGGCGCGGTCGACGAACTGCTGCGCTACCTGACGGTGCCGCACGCACCGACCCCCCGCACCGCGCTCGAAGACGTCGAGGTGGGAGGCCGGCTGATCCGGGCCGGGGAACACGTCGTCTGCTCCCTCCCGATGGCCAACCGCGACGGCGCGCTGCTCGCCGAGCCCGACCGTTTCGACATCACACGCGAGCCCGCCGCGCACGTCGCCTTCGGGCACGGCGTCCACCACTGTCTGGGCGCGACGATGGCCCGCATGGAGCTGCGGATCGCTTTTCCGGCGCTGCTGCGGCGCTTCCCGGGCCTCCGCCTCGCCGTACCCGAGTCCGAAGTCCCCTTCCGCGTCCACGCGCTCGCCCACGGCGTGGACCGGCTGCCCGTCACCTGGTGAACGTGTGAAGGAGAAGCCGATGAGCTGGGAGATACACGTCGACCGCGCGAGGTGCGCGGGCTCGGGGCTGTGCCTGGCACAGGTCCCGGCCGTCTTCGACCAGTCGGAGGACGATGGCAAGGTTCTGCTCAACACCCCTGCACCTGAGCCCGCGTTGGCTGCCGCCGTGCGGACGGCGGCAGGCCGCTGCCCGTCCGGGGCGATCACGCTGCACGAGACCGGCCCGGACGCCGGAGGGGTGTAGCCACGTACGCGGCTCCCGTACGCGAATCCCGTGCACGGGAGCCGTGGTCACGTTCCCGGACCGCGTGGACACGTACGCGGTCCAGGCGGTCGGGCAGCCGGGGTGGGGCGGTCACGAATGCGGCCTGCGGGCATCGCTCACCGCGGGAGCCCGCAGCGTACGGAGTCTCCGCGCGTCCGCGACATCCGCGCAGCCCGCGAGCCCCAGGGCGTCGCCGAACTCCTCGGCCAGCAGGTCGAGCACCCGCCGCGCCCCGGCTTCCCCGGCGGCCGCGAGTCCCCAGACCGGGGGGCGCCCCACCAGTACCCCGTTCGCACCCAGGGCCAGCGCCTTGAGTATGTCCGTGCCGCCGCGGAGACCGCCGTCCACCAGGACCTCGCACGCCCCGTCGACCGCCTCGGCCACCGCGGGCAGCGCGTCGATGCCGGGCAGCGCGCCGTCGAGCTGCCGCCCCCCGTGGTTCGACACCACGACGGCGTCGACGCCGAGCCGGGCGGCCCGCACGGCGTCCTCGGGCGCGAGCAGACCCTTGAGGATCAGCGGCAGCCGGGTGGCGGCACGCAGCTCCTCCACACAACTCCAGGTCACCGCGGGCGAGAACGCCTCGGCGGTGTGGGCGGCCACCGCCGAGCCGTCGGCGGACGGCAGGTGGGCGACCGAGGTGGCGCCGCCGTCGAGGTGAGCGGCGCGCACCCGGCCGGGCAGCGTGAAGCGATTACGTGCGTCCCGGAGCCGCCGGCCCATCCACGGCACGTCGACGGTGAGCATCAGCGCCTGACAGCCCGCGTCCTCGGCCCGGCGCGCGAGGTCCAGGGTGCGGCCCCGCTCGCGCAGCCAGTACAGCTGGAACCACACGGTGCCACCGGCCGCCGTGACCTCCTCGACCGGGACGCTGCTCAGGGTGCCGACCGTGAACGGCACCCCCGCCGCCCGCGCGGCCCGGGCGGATGCGGACTCGCCCTCGGGATGCACCAGCCGCTGGTACGCGACCGGGGCGACCGCCACCGGTGTCCGTACCGGCCGGCCGAGCAGCGTCGTGGCCGTGTCGCACGCCGAGACGTCCCTGAGCACCCGGGAGGCGACGAAGACCCGGTCGAACGCCTCCCGGTTCGCCGCGAGCGTGTGCTCACGGCCGCTCCCGCCCGCCACGAAGTCCCACACATCGGCGGGCAGCACGGCGGCCGCGGCCCGTTCCACATCACCGAGATCCCGCAGCTCGTGCGGTTCGACGGTGCCCGGTGGCTCACCCGGGTCCGTGCTCGGCCGGCCACCGGGGTCAGCGCGCCGCATGCTGCCCCGTCCGCTCCAGTTCCACGGCCTCGTACAGCGCCTTGATGTTGGAGCTGCCGAACGTCCGCGCGCCCTGGCGCTCGATGACCTCGTAGAAGATCGTGCCGCGCGGGTGGGCGGAGGCGGTGAAGATCTGGAACAGCTGACCGCCGTGGTCCTCGTCGACGAGGAGGTTGGTCGCCCGCAGGTCGTCCAGCTCGTGGGTCCGCAGCCCGATCCGCTCGTCGAGCAGGTTGTAGTACGTCGCCGGGGTCTTCAGGAAGCCGACACCGCGTGAGTCCAGGGTCCGCACCGAACGCACGGCGTCCTTGCTGGAGAACGCGAGATGCTGGACGCCTGGCCCGTGGTGGCTCTTCAGGAACTCGTCTATCTGCCCGGGCTGTGCCTGCGCGTCCGGCTGGATCAGGGTCAGCGTCACCGCGCCGGTCGGGCTCTGCACGACCGTCGAGTCCATCGCCTGCGCGCCGACGACGATGTGCTCCTGGAAGATCTCCCGGAACCCGAGGGCTTCCTGGTAGAACAGGGCAGCCGAGTCGAGGTCACCGGCGTTCAGGCACACCGCGACGTGATCGATGTCGAGCAGGCCCACATCACTGGTGCGCGCCTCCCGCGAGCCGAGCGCGGGCACGAAGCCGGCCGGCAGCCCGGGACCCTCGCCGGGTGCGCGCTCCACCAGGGTGTGCACGACGTCGCCGAAGCCCGAGACGGCCGCTGTGACGGCCGGGCCCTCGCCCACGTGTCGCGTCGGCTGCCGTACGGGACGGGCGCCGCCCGCCACCGCGGCGCCGAAGACCCCGGACACGTCGGCGGTGCGCAGGGCGATGTCGGCGACACCGTCGCCGTGGGTGCTGACGTACGTGGCGGCGGGATGCTGCTGAGAGGTCGGTGCGGTGAGGACCAGGGTCATCCGGCCCTGGCGCAGCGCGATGCTCCGGTGCTCGGCGGAGCCGCCGGTGCCGGCGACTGTGAAGGCGTACTTGTCGACCCAGGCGAACGCCGCCGCCTCCAGGTCGCCGACGTACATCTCGACGTAGTCGATCGCGAGGTCATTGACTGCTGCCGCTGCGGGTAAAACCGTCATCAGATTCCTCGAGTGTGGTGAAGAATGCGAATTCAGCCCGCGAACCGCCCAACCGGCATAGGGAATTCCCCTTCGAGGAATCACCTCGACTGCCCGGCCGTGGATCCGAATTCACGGAACGGCCCGATGGTACGGCTGACCGAGAGGGAGCCGCACCTGTCCAGGCATTGCCCTCCATCCATAGTCCGTAGACCCTGATGACGCAGGAAGTTCCCGGCCAAGGAGTCGTTCGATGGAAATTCTTCAATCGGAAATCGTCCATGCCGAGTTGCGAGCGGCCACCCTGCACGCCTCGCTCACCGATGTGTCCATGGAATCGATGAACTTCCTCAATCAGGTCGCCGACACCTATCCGGACGCGATCTCGTTCGCGGCGGGCCGGCCCTACGAGGGCTTCTACGACGTGGCCCGCCTCCACGCGTATCTGCGGACGTTCTGCGACCATCTGCGCGACGAGCGGCACATGAGCGAGACGGAGGTGGCCCGTGCCCTGTTCCAGTACGGCGCCACGAAGGGAATCATCACCGACCTGGTGGCGCGCGGGCTGGCCGTGGACGAGGGCATCGAGGCCGACCCCGCCGGTGTGGTCGTCACCGTCGGCTGCCAGGAGGCGATGTTCCTGGTCCTGCGCGCTCTGCGTGCCGACGACAGTGACGCGCTGCTCGCCCCCATCCCTGCCTATGTCGGCCTGACCGGCGCCGCGTTGCTCGCCGACATGCCCGTTCTGCCGGTCCGCACCGGCGACACCGGCATCGATCTCGACGACCTGGTGGTGCAGCTGCGCCGGGCCCGCGCCGAAGGGCGCCGGGTGCGCGCCTGTTATGTCACTCCCGACTTCGCCAACCCGGCCGGCGTCAGCCTTCCCCTGGCCGACCGGCAGCGGCTCCTCGACATCGCGGCGACCGAGGACCTGCTCCTGCTGGAGGACAACGCCTACGGTCTGCTGACCGACGCGGCCGGCCGGCCGCCGACACTGAAGGCACTCGACCAGCGCCAACAGGTCGTCTACCTGGGCTCGTTCGCCAAGACGGCCATGCCCGGCGCGCGCGTCGGCTACGTGGTGGCGGACCAGCGGGTGACCGGCGTGAACGGTGAGACCTCCCTGCTCGCCGATGAGTTGGCCAAGCTGAAAAGCATGCTCACCGTCAACACTGCTCCGATCGCACAGGCGGTGATCGGCGGCAAACTGCTCGACCACGGGTGCAGCCTCGTCGCGGCCAACCGGCGGGAGACGGAGGTCTACCAGCGCAATCTGCGCCAGGTGCTCGACGGTCTCACCCGTCGGCTCGGACACCGGCACGACATCACCTGGAACGCGCCGACCGGCGGGTTCTTCATCGTGCTCAGCCTGCCGTTCACGGTGGACGACGACCTTCTCGCCCATGCCGCACGCCGCTACGGCGTGCTGTTCACGCCCATGCACCATTTCTACGGGGCGTCCGGCGGGTTTCGCCAACTTCGCTTGTCCATCAGTACGTTGACGCCCGACCGAATCGAGGAGGGTTTGGACCGCCTCGCCGCGCTGCTGGACGAGCGGCTGAACGCAAGGAACGGGGCCGGGAACGGCGAGCCGCTGTCGGGAGGCACCTCGTGACCCTCCGTACGCTGGCCGTCGTCGGCACTGGTCTCATCGGTACGTCGGTGGCGCTCGCCGCGAGCCGGCGCGGGGTGACCGTCCACCTCCTGGACCGGGACGAGTCTGCCGCCCGCACCGCCGCAGCCCTGGGCGCCGGATTGCCCGGCTCCCCGCCGCATCCCGTGGACCTGGCCGTCATCGCCGTCCCGCCCAGCGCGGCCGCCCCTGTCCTCGCCGAGGCCCAGGCCCGGCGGCTCGCCCTGAGCTACACCGATGTGGCGAGCGTGAAGGCGCCCGCCCAGCGGGAGATCCTGGCCGGCGTCCCCGACCCTCGCCGCTACATCGGCGGCCATCCGCTGGCGGGCCGCGAGCGGTCAGGACCGCTCGCGGCCCGCGCGGACCTGTTCCGCGGCCGTGCCTGGGTACTGACCCCGACCCGCCTCACCTCCAAGACCGCCTTCGACCGTGCCCTCGACCTGATCGCACTGTGCGACGCCGAGCCACGGGTGATGCGGGCCCGCGCGCACGACGACGCGGTGGCGCTGACCTCCCACGCCCCGCATCTGGTGGCCAGTCTGATGGCGGCACGCCTGAGCGAAGGCCCTCCGGAGGCGCCACACCTCGCCGGTCAGGGACTGCGCGACGTCACCCGTATCGCCCGCGGTGACTCGCGCCTGTGGAGCGACATCATCGAGTCCAACGCCGGTGCCGTCGCCGACATCCTCACCCGGCTCCAGGAGGATCTCGGTGCCGTCCTGGCCGCGCTCAAGGACCTGGCGGAGCCGGACCTGATCCGCGGCCCCGAGGCGATGGCAAAGAGCAGGAACATCCTCGTGGACCTCCTGGAGCGAGGCATCACGGGAGTGGAGGAACTGGACGCGGGCCCGGGGCGGCGGGAAACGGTCGCGCCGGGGCGGGACATGGCGCCGGCCGGTCTCGACGAGGGAACAGGGGGAGGGGACATGGCGCCGGCTGGTCTCGACGAGGGAACAGGGGGAGGGGACATGGCGCCGGCTGGTCTCGACGAGGGAACAGAGGGGCCGGACACGGGCCCAGGCGGTCAGGCCAGGGCAACGGCGCGACCTGGCACCCGTCCCGGCCGGTGCGCACCTCGCGAGCCTGCCCGATGACCGCGCCGCCGCGTGACGGTGTCGCCGTGGGACGGCACCGCTGTGCCCGCCCTGTGACCGGCGCCCGCGTAGAACTTGGCCCCATGTTCTTCACACACAAACGCAGGATTGCCCAGACTCTCTCCGTGGGCTCGGTCTTTCTCACCGGAGCCCTCTTACTCAGCGGGTGTTCCAGCGACGACTCGGGGTCGTCGAAGACCGACCCGCAGGCAGCGGCCGCGACCGCTTCGCCCACCAGCCCGTTCGACCAGGCGCTGGCGTTCTCCCAGTGCATGCGCAAGAACGGGGTGGCCGGATTCCCCGATCCGCAGCAGCAGGCGAACGGCGGCATCGCGCTCTCGCCGGGCGGTGACGTCGACCCGAACTCCGAGGCGTTCAAGTCCGCGATGGAGTCCTGCCGCGACAAGATGCCGCAGGGCCAGCTCGGCGGTGGCGGGAGCGGGGGAGGAGAACCGCTGGACTCCGGGAAGGTCGCCGCCTGGGCGAAGTGCATGCGCAAGAACGGACTGCCCAACCTCCCCGACCCGACGATCAACGGCGGGTCCATGTCGATCGACTTCAGCAGCAGCGGCATCGACCCGGGGGGCGAGGACTGGAACAAGGCCCGGCTGGCCTGCCAGTCGAAGTGGCCCGGCGGCGCTCTGACGGGTAGCTAGGAGGGCGGGCCGATGACAGCACCGGACGAGATCCGAGAGAGGGCCCAGGACGAGGAGACCGATGAGTCACCCACAGCGGGCGACCCATCCGGCGAGACATCCAGGGCACTGCAACTGCACATGGCGGGCGAGGTGTCCCGGCGTGGCGCGCGGGACCTCGACTCCGTCGACCAGCGCAGGCTCGACACCCGGGGCGAGAACAGCTCCGTCGCGTCGAGAGAGAGCCGCCCCGAGACCGCCGTGGACGGCGGCGCCGAGGGCGGGGGCGACGGCACCGGGACCACGCCCGCTCCGGTGAGCCGTCGCAGGCGTCGCCCCCTGCGTACGTCGCTCATCGTGGTCATCGCGATCGCGGTGGCCGCCGCGGCGGGCGCCGCCACCACCGGTGTCTTCGGGGGCGACGGCAGCGACGTGGCGAACGCGTCGGCGTCGACGCCGCCCCGGACGGCCAAGGTGCAGCGGACCACGCTGACCCGCACCGAGACCGTCGACGGGAACCTCGGCTTCGGCGACGCCTCGACCGTGCAGGCCCCGGCCGCGGCAGGTCCCGGCGCCGGGACCGTTACCTGGGTGCCGACGGCCGGCGACATCGTCAAGCGGGGCGGCGCCGTGTACAAGGTCAACGAGCAGAAGGTCCCCCTGCTCTACGGCTCGGTTCCGTTCTACCGCACCATGAAGGACGGCACGGAGGGCACGGATGTCGCGACGCTGGAGAAGAACCTCGCCGCGCTCGGCTACGACGGCTTCGTCGTCGACGACGCCTACGACGCGTCGACTGCCGCGGCTGTACGGGAGTGGCAGGAGGACCTGGGCCGCGAGAAGACCGGCACCGTACGGCCGTCGGACGCGGTGGTGGCCTCCGGTGCCCGGCGTATCGCCGAGGTGAAGGCCGTCACCGGGGCCCCGCCGAGCGGGCCCGTCGTGACCTGGACCGGAACCGAGCGGATCGTCAGCGTCGCCCTCGACGTGCAGTACGAGGACATCGTGGCGAAGGGCGCCAAGGCCACGGTCACCCTGCCGGACAACACCACGGTGAACGCCGAGGTGACGGACGTCGGTTCGCCGACCACGCCGCAGTCCGGAGACTCCCAGGGCGCCGCCGGAGGTTCGGCGGGCCAGGGCGGCTCGAGCAGCAAGAAGGCGACCCTGCCCGTCGAGCTGAAGGTCGACGACCAGAAGGGACTCGGCCGCTACCAGGCCGCCGCGGTCAAGATCTCCCTGAAGGCGCAGACCCGCGAGAACGTGCTTGCCGTGCCCATCAACGCACTGGTGGCGCAGCGCGGAGGCGGCTACGCCGTACAGGCCGTGGAGTCGGACGGCGTACACGCCAAGCCGGTCAAGGTCGGCATGTTCGCGGACAGCATGGTCGAGGTGTCGGGCCCCGGCATCACTACGGGCACGGTCGTGGGGGTCCCCAAGTGACCGGTTCGCCCCGCCCCGTGGTCGAACTCCACGGGGTCTCCAAGACGTACGGAGACGTGGCCGCGCTCAAGAGCGCCGATCTCGTGATCCGGCGCGGCGAACTGCTCGCCGTCGTCGGTCCCTCGGGCTCGGGCAAGTCCACGATGCTCAACATCATGGGCACGCTCGACCGACCCACCGCGGGCACCGTACGCATCGACGGGTACGACATCGACCGCCTCAGCGACCGCGAGCTGTCCGCGCTGCGGGCCGGGACGATCGGCTTCGTCTTCCAGCAGTTCCACCTCGCCCCCGGTGTCCCGGCGCTCGACAGCGTCGCCAACGGCCTCCTCTACAGCGGCAGGCCGCGCGGTGAGCGGCGCAGGCTCGCGGAGAGCGCCCTGCGCCGGGTCGGCCTCGGTCACCGTCTCGGCCACGAGCCGCACCAGTTGTCGGGCGGTGAGAAGCAGCGGGTGGCCATCGCCCGCGCGGTGCTCGGCGACCCGCCGCTGCTGCTCGCCGATGAGCCGACAGGCGCCCTCGACTCACGGTCGGGAGCGGTCGTCATCGAGCTCCTGCATGACCTGCAACGGGCCGGCACCACGGTCGTCGTCATCACCCACGACCGGGACATCGCCGGTTCCCTGCCGCGCGAGGTACGCATCAAGGACGGCCACATCGAACACGACTCGGGCATCGTCGACGGCCTCGACAGCATCGACCGCCGCGGCGGCACGCCGGGCGCGCTGCCCCTCGCCCCGCTTCCCGAGGAGGCCGTGCGGTGAACGCGACGAAGGAGCTGACACACGCCGCCGCGCCGCCGCGCCCGAAGCCGGCCCGGATGGGGCCGGCCGACGTCGTGCGGGTCGGCGGCTCCGGGCTGCGGTCGCGTCCCATGCGGGTCTTCCTGTCGGCGCTCGGCATCGCCATAGGTATCGCGGCGATGGTCGGCGTGGTCGGCATCTCCTCGTCCAGCACCGCTGACCTCAGCCGCCGGCTTGCGGCCCTCGGCACCAATCTGCTCACCGTGTCACCGGGTCAGTCGTTCTCCGGCGCGGCAGCCCACCTGCCCGACGCGTCCCTCCAGATGATCAGCAACATCGAGGGCGTCGAGTCGGTCTCCGCCGTGGGCAGGACCGATGCCAAGGTCTACCGCAACGACCACATCCCGAAGGAGGAGACGGGCGGCCTCAACGTGTACGCGGCCCGCACAGACCTGCCGAAGACCGCGGGCGCGGAGATCACCGAAGGCCGTTGGCTGAACGCCGCCAACGCGCGCTACCCGGCCGTGGTGCTCGGCCCCAAGGCCGCCCAGCAGCTCGGTGTCTTCCAGGCGGGACCGGACACGAAGGTGTGGCTGGGAGGCCGGTGGTTCACGGTCATCGGCATCCTCGCGCCCAACGAGCTCGTACCCGAGCTGGACTCCGCCGCCCTGGTCGGCTGGCCCGCGGCGGAGCGGGAACTGGACTTCGACGGCTACCCGACGACGGTGTACACCCGCTCCGAGGAGTCGAAGGTCACCGACGTGCAGGCGGTCCTCGGCGCCACCGCGAACCCCGAGAACCCGAGCGAGGCCAATGTCTCGCGGCCCTCGGACGCGCTTGCCGCCAAGGAGGCCACGGACAGCGCTCTGAGCGGGCTGCTCCTCGGTCTCGGCGCGGTCGCGCTGCTCGTCGGCGGTGTGGGGGTGGCCAACACCATGGTCATCTCGGTCCTCGAACGCCGGTCCGAGATAGGACTGCGCCGGGCGCTCGGCGCGACGCGCGGTCAGATCCGTACGCAATTCCTGTGCGAGGCGCTGCTGTTGTCCGCGCTGGGCGGCCTCGGCGGCGTCCTGCTGGGCATCGCCGTCACTGGCGGCTACGCCGCGTACCAGGGCTGGCCCTCGGTGGTGCCGGTGTGGGCGATGGCGGGCGGCATCGGTGCCACGCTGGTCATCGGTGGCCTGGCCGGTTTCTATCCCGCAGTACGGGCTGCCAGGCTGCCTCCCACGGAGGCCCTGTCCACCACCTGACCGCACCGAGACCGCGGTGTCCTCGTCGTGCTCCATCCCCCGCGGGCGACGACGAGGGCACCGCTTCGTCATGTGCGGACCGAGCTGAACCGCCGTACGCAGCACGGAAGTTGGCCTTGCCCCAGCTGCCGTACATGGTTGGACAGGCACTCGGCCCCCTATTCTCCAGTTATGGCTGAGGTATTAGGGAAAAGCGACGAAAGCGCCCTGTTCGAGCTGCTCCAGGAGCAGCGCATCGGCACGCTCGTCACGCTGAAGCGCGACGGCCGTCCCCAGCTCTCCAACGTCGGGTATGCGTACGACCCCGAGGCCCGGATCATCCGCCTCATGGTCACGTACAGCCGCGCCAAGACCCGTAATCTGCGCCGTGACCCGCGGGCGAGCTTCTTCGTCAGCGACAGCGCCGGGTTCTCCTACATGGTCGCCGAGGGAGACGCCGAACTGACGCCGGTCACGACCGACGAGCACGACGCGATCGCCGACGAACTGGTGCAGGTCTTCCGCGGGTTCCAGGGCGAGCACCCCGACTGGGAGGGATTCCGTGCCGCGATGGTGCGCGAGCGCCGTCTGGTGATCCGGCTGCACGTCGCGAAGGCCTACGGGGCGGCCGGGAAGCGTCTCAGCGGCGGTGGCGGCGGACCGGCACAGAAGGGCGAGGGCCCTCTGGTCCGCCATCTGAGCCACTGAACGCACCGGAGCATCCCAGCAGTGACGCGGAGTCAGGTTCCGGTACCGCATCCGGTCCGTGACATGGAGGTAGTCGGCCGGCTCGTAGCGGGTCCGGGCGATCTGACGGCGCAGCACCGCGTTCTCATGCCGGAGCGCCAACACTTCCGCATCGTTGGCCACGCGGCTGCGCAGCACGGCAGCGGGCACCGTGATCTGATTCCGGACCAGCACGGAGACGACCGACAGCGACATCCGCCGATCGTCGCAAGCCGGCCGAGGGCGCGTCCCCAGGATCAGCAAACGTGCAGGCCACAGTCCCGAATCGGGTTTTCGAGCGGCGCAGGCCGGTAGTGGTCCGAGGCGGGGCACTACCTGGCCACTGGCCCTTTCCGGCTCGATGTTTGCTTGGTGCGAGAGAAAAGCATGAAGTGCTGTTGATCGAGGTGTGAGAAGGCTACAGCCAGTCTCGCCGCTTGAAAATCACGTACAAACTGACGCAAACCACCCCCATCAAGCCGATCGCAAAGGGATACCCGAAGGTCCAACTCAACTCAGGCATGTGCTCAAAATTCATGCCATAAATAGTTCCCACGAGTGTGGGAGCAAAGAGAATTGCGGCCCAGCTCGAAATCTTCTTGATCTCCTCGTTCTGCTCGAAGCCCGCCTCCGCCAACGCGCGCATCTCGGCGTTCTGTTGCTGGGTCACCAGTGTCGCGTTGACGGTGAGGATGTCGGTGAGGGCCTGGCGGAAGCCGTCGACGCGTTCGCTGGTGTGGGTGACGTGGTCGGCGACGTCGCGGAGGTAGCGCTGGAGTTCCTCGTCGGTGCCGTATTTGGCGAAACCGGCCATCAGGCCGTGCAGCATGCCGACCAAGGGGCGGGTGGCGCGCTGGAACTCGACCATCTCCCGGGAGAGTTCGTAGATGCGACGGGAGACCTTGGGGTCACCGCGGAAGACTTCGGTCTCGATCTCGTCGATGTCGTTCTGGACGCCGGAGACCACGGGGACGTAGCCGTCGACGACGGCGTCGAGGATCGCGTAGAGAACGGCCTCCGGGCCGAGCTTCAGCAGCTCAGGGGTGTCCTCCATGCGACGGCGCACCGCCGAGAGGTCCGGCGCCGCGCCGTGCCGGACCGTGATCACGAAGTCGGGTCCCACGAACACGTGCAGCTCGCCGAAGTCGACCTCCTCGGCCGCGTCCAGATAGCGCGCGGCGCTCAGGACGACGAAGAGCGTGTCGCCGTAGCGCTCCAGCTTCGGGCGCTGGTGCGCCTCCATCGCGTCCTCGACGGCGAGCGGGTGCAGGTCGAACTCGGCGGCCAGCGAGAGGAGTTCGGCCTCCGTCGGACGGGCCAGACCGATCCACGCCACTCCGGCCGGCTGTTCGCGCAGCTGGCGGAAGGTGTCGGAGAGGGAGGAAGGGGTCGAGACGCGTACCCCGTCGCGGTACAGAGCCGCCTGTACGACGCTGGCGACATCGGTGGATTCCGGTTCCGGTGCGTCGGGGCGGGGCGAGGGGGGCTGCGCGGGCGGCGCGGCCGGGGGATTCAGGGCGCGTCGCCAGACGGACTTCCTGGCGTCCTTCGCGCTCCCCGTTTCCTTGGCGTTCCCCGTGCTCTTCGCATGGCCCGTGTTCTTCGAGGCTGAGCGGGCGCGTCGCTCGGACATCGCGGCTGCCTCCCATCTCGAACGTACGTCTGCGTGATCACGGAGCAGGATATACGGGGCAAACGACCTGAGCGGGCCCAGTCGCCTCGGGATCCGGTGAGAGTTGCGGACAGAAGGTGTCCGCAAGCGGCGCTAGCGTGCGGAGCATGACGAAGACGACCAGGACGGCCGCGACCGCCGGGACGACCGCGAAGACCACGGCCCTCGGCTCCGTACTCGGCACCCGTGCCCTCAACCGCGCGACCCTCGACCGTCAGCTCCTGCTGCGCCGCTCGCCGCTGTCCGCCAAGGCCGCCGTCGAGCACCTGCTCGGCCTCCAGGCGCAGAACGTCAAGCCGCCGTACTACGCCCTCGCCGCCCGTCTCGACGGCTTCACGCCCCAGGCGCTGTCGCAGCTCATGGCCGACCGGGAGGTCGTCCGCATCGTCACCATGCGCTCCACCATCCACACGCACACCGCCGACGACGCCCTCACCCTGCGCCCGCTCGTGCAGGCCGCCCGCGACCGGGAGCTGGGCACTTTCCGCAACGGGCTGACCGGCGTCGACCTGGACCGGCTCGCCGCGATCAGCCGTGAGCTGGTGGAGGCCGAGCCGCGCACCATGAAACAGCTGCGCCAGGCACTGCTCGCCGAGTGGCCGGACGCCGACCCGTTCGCACTCTCGGTCGCCGCCCGCTGCCGGCTGCCGCTCGTCCAGGTCACCCCGCGCGGCCTGTGGGGGCGCAGCGGCCAGGTCGCGCTCACCACCGCCGAGCACTGGCTGGGCCGCCCCGCCGAGCCGGCGCCCGCGCCCGACGCGACCGTCCTGCGCTATCTCGCCGCCTTCGGACCCGCCTCCGTCAAGGACATGCAGACCTGGGCGGGGCTGACCCGGCTGCGCGAGGCCTTCGAGCGGCTCCGGCCCCAGCTGATGACCTTCCGTGACGAGAACGGTGTCGAGCTCTTCGACCTCCCTGACGCGCCCCGCCCGGACGTGGACACCCCGGCCCCGCCGCGCTTCCTGCCCGAGTTCGACAACCTGCTGCTGTCCCACGCCGACCGCTCCCGGGTGGTGCCGGCCGACCTCAAGGGGCGCACCTGGCAGGGCAACCAGGCGTACTGCACCCTGCTCGTCGACGGTTTCCTCGCGGGCATATGGCGGCAGGAGGGCGAGATCCTCACCATCGAGCCGTTCGGCAAGCTCACCAGGACCCAGCGGGACGAGGTCGTTCAGGAGGCCGAGCGGATGCTCACGGTGATGGCGGGCTCGTCGTCGTACGACATCCGCTTCGGCGCCATCTCCGGGTAGAGCTCAGTCCGCGCGCCCCGTCACCGCCACCGTCAGCCCCAGCCCGATCATCGTGAAGCCGCCCGCGCCGCCGATCAGCGACAGACGCCGGTCGGAGCGCGCGAACCAGGCGCGGGCCGCGGACGCGGTCAGCCCCCACAGGGTGTCCGTGACCAGGCCGATGGAGATCGGGACCAGGCCCAACAGGAGCATCTGGAGGGGGAGTCGACCGGCGGAGTGGTCGACGAACTGGGGGAGCACCGCGGCGAAGAAGACGACGCCTTTGGGATTGGTGACGCCGACGAGGGCGCCGTCCAGGACGGTACGGAGATCGCCGCGGGCCGGCGCCGCGGAATCCGCCCGGATCGAGGCGGCCTTCATCTCCTTGCGGTGCCGGAAGGCCTGCACACCGAGGAAGACGAGATACGCCGCACCGGCCAGCTTCACCGCCAGGTAGACCGTCACCGACCGCTCGACCAGCGAACCTATTCCGAACGCGACCGCAACGACCAGCAGGTACGAGCCGACGACATTGCCGAGCGCGGTCGCCACGGCGGTGCGGCGGCCATGCGCGAGCGCCCGCCCGATGACGAACAGCACGCTCGGGCCCGGGATCACGATCACGAGCAGTGACATCGCCGCGAAGGCGAGGAAACGGTCGGTGGACACCATGTCCATCACCTCCCACAACGGCCCATTGAAACAGTAGGTCCGCAAGGCGCTCTACAGTCCATGCCATGGAATTGCGGCAGCTCAGCTACTTCGTGACGGTCGCCGAGGAGCTGCACTTCGGCCGGGCGGCAGAACGGCTGCACATCGTGCGGTCGGCCGGAGCGTGCAGGTGTGGATCCACGAGGTGCCGGCGGACAGTTGGGGAGGCGCGGGGAAGCTGACCGCCGACAAGTAGGGGGGAGTGGGGGAGTGGATAGGGGGCGTTGG
>NZ_BMMM01000025.1:28515-130640 GCF_014645835.1 Streptomyces albiflavescens | reverse complement strand
GGCCGCTCGTGGAGGCCCGCAACGCCCCCTGGCATTCACCTGAGGGGTGCTCAGGAGTTCTTGGATGACTACGAGTTGACCTGCGCGGTCACCAGGCTGGAGAAGGCCGTGAGGCGGGTGTAGACGCCCGGGTAGCCGGCCTCTGCGCAGCCCTCGCCCCAGGAGGTGATGCCCGCCAGGACGCCGCCGATGAGCAGCGGGCCGCCGCTGTCGCCCTGGCAGGTGTCGACGCCGCCGGAGGTGTATCCGGCGCAGACCATGTCGGAGGCCACGAAGTCGGAGCCGTAGGAGTTCGCGCAGCTGGAGTTGGACACGATCGGGACGGTCGCGGTGCGCAGCTGGTTGGAGGAGTTGCCGCTCGCCGAGGTGGTGCCCCAGCCGAGGATGCGGGCGGTGGTGCCGGCCGCGTACACGCCGGTGTCCGAGGAGGAGACGTACGACGCCGGGGTGTACGACATCGACGTCGACAGGGTCAGTACGGCCACGTCGTCGCCGTTGGTGGCGTCCGTGTAGCCGGGGTCGACCCAGATCTTGCTGACCTTGCTGACGGTGCCGTTCGTGCCGTTGAGATACGTTCTGCCGCCCACCACGCGGACGCTGCTGGTGGTCTCGCCGACCATGCAGTGGGCGGCGGTGACGACCTTCTTGGCCGCGACCAGGGTGCCGCCGCAGAACTGGTTTCCGGACGCGTCCGTGATCTGCATCATGAACGGGTACGCGGTCGTCGTGGTCGTCGAGCCGCCGACGATCGGCTGGGGCGCGGCCGCGGCGGAGGGGGCGCCGAGCAGCGCGGTCGCGGCGGCGGCAGCGGTGGCCACGCCGACGGCGGCGGTTTTCTTGACGCGGTTGAGTCCGAACATGGGTCTCCTCGGAGGTAGGCCGGTGGGGGGACGCGCGGGTGTGGGGGGTGATGCACGGTGCCGGTGGTGGGGCCCCGTGTGCCCGAGCGAGCGGCACTGCTCCCAAGCTAGAAGCGGAGGGTCGCTCCTCCCAATGAGGGAACCCCCTAGGGGAGTTGAGGCAGGGAAAACCCTCGGCCGCGCGGGGCGAGGTTTGGCGTACGGTGGCGTCCGGTTGGTCCCGTCCGTCCTGGGGGCCGAATGTGCTGGAGTCGGTCCCGGCGCTTCGGGACAGGGCTCAGCCGGTCCTGCGCTCCGCCGCCAGCCGCACTATGTCCACCCTCGATCGGATGCCCAACTTCCGGTACACCCGCGTGAGTGTCGCCTCCACCGTCTTCACGCTGATGAACAGGCGCGCGGCGATCTCGCGATTGGTGGCGCCCTCCATGACGAGGGCGGCGACCTGCCGTTCGGTCGCGGCGAGCGTGTCGAGGGCGGCGGAGGCGAGGGGAGGTGACGCCGGGTGGACGGTGGACGCGGACTCGACCTGGCGGAGCCAGGGCAGGGCGCGGCAGCGACGGAAGAGGCGGGTCGCCTCGTCGTACGCGGTGGGGCCGGGCATGGAGGTCCCCCCTGCCCGAGCGAAGCCGAGCGCTTGGGGGAGGGTGCGCAGGCCCGCGAGGGCATAGGCGGCACGGGCCTCCTCCAAGCCGTAGCCCAGCTTGCCGAGGCGGTCCTGCGCGGACGTCAACTGGCGCTCGGCGGCGCCCTGTTCCCCGCGTGCGGCGCGTACGAGAGCCTCGGCGCGGTCGAGGACGGCCAGCACACTCTCGCGTTCCAGCCGCAGGGCCTGTTCCCGGGTGACGTCGATGACGTCCTGCGCCTCCGACGGTTCGCCGATCCGGACCAGCGCCTCGGCGAGGTCGCCGTGCCAGCGCCCGCGGGCGGGATCGACGACGCCGAGCCCCTCCTCCAACTCCCGTACGCGGCGCAGGGACTGGACCGCGGCCGCAGCGTCCCCGGCGACCAGCTGGGCATGCCCGAGGGCGCCCAGGGCGCGCGAGAGGTAGATCAGGTCGCCGTCCTCCTCGGCACGGTCCACGGCCTCCCGGGCGAGCGCGAGCGCGCGGTCCACGTCGCCGCCCGCGGCCTCGGCGAGCGAGGTGAACATGGCGGTGGCCGCCTCGCCGATCCCCGTGTCGCGAGCGAGCCGCAGGCTCTCGCGGGCCAGGTCGAGTGCCCGGCCGCAGTGCCCGGAGCGCAGCTCGGTCTCGGCGAGCCCGCGCAGGAAGTGCACCTCGCTCTCGACCATCCCGCGCCGCTGCACCTCGTGCAGCAGTGCCGTGATGGTCGTACGGGCCTCGGCGAGCTGGTCGCCCATGATCAGCCAGCGGAAGCGGGCGGCACCGGCGCCGTTGTGGTCGCACGCCACCCGGGGGTCCTGCGGCTCGCGCATCGCCCGCTGAATGGTCGCCGGGGCGTCCGGGTGCCCCATCAGGGTCTCCATCTGCGCCTGGAAGCCCAGCGCGAGGAGTTCGGTGGGCCGGTCCCCGGCACGGGCGGCGAGCCCCGCGGCACAGGCGGCCTCCTCGCGGGCCTTGGCCATCTCGCCGTCCATGAGCAGGGCCCGCCAGGCCAGTTGGTAGCGGACGAGGGCGAGCAGCCGCGGATCGTCTCCCGCGTCGGCGAGTGCATGCGGGAAGACGGCGTCGATCTCGGCCATGGCCTGCCCGGCGGCGTCGATGACGACCATCCAGGCCCGCACCCGGTCCGCCGGTTCGGTGGCCCGGGCGAGCACCTGACGCGCGATGTCCCGCGCGAGGTCCGTCTCACCGGCCGTCAGCGCGTCCTCGGCGGCCACCAGTCGCCGTTCGTCCGGGCCGGGCACGGTGTCGAGAGGAGTGTGCCGGGCCGCGAGCAGCCCGAGCCCCGCGGCGACCGAGGGCGCGCCGCGGTCCCGGGCGGCGGCCGCGGCCTCGCCGAGCCGGGCGGCGACCCGTGGATCCGTTCCGGTGGTGGCCAGCGCGAGATGCCGGGCCCGCTCGATGGGATCGGAGGCCGCCGTGGACAGCGCGGCGTGCGCGGCGCGCCGCTCCTGGGCACTCGCCTCCGCGTACAGGGCGGCCGAGACGAGGGGATGCGCGAACCGGATGCCGGGTGTTTCGCGCTCCGTGGCGAGCAGCCCGAGCGCCGCGGCCGATGCCGTCTCCGCCTCGGCGTTCACGCGACCGGCCGCGTGCAGCAGCGCCAGCGTGGGACGCGCCCCCGCGCTCGCCACGAGCAGTGTGCGGCGGGCCTCGGCGGACAGCATCTCCAGGCGGTTGAGCACGAGCGCGCGCAGCGAGGTCGGCACGGGAAGCGGCTCGCCCGGGCTCGGCGGGGTCGCGGACTCGGCGAGGGCGCGGCCCAACTCCAGCGCGAACAGGGGGTTGCCGCCGCTGGTGCGGTGGATGTCCCGCACCGTGGAGCGGGGCAGGCCGGTGCAGCCACGGTGGTGGAGGAGCGCGGCCACCTGGGTGCGGGAGAGCGGGTTGACCCGCACGGCCAGGGTGTCCGGCGGGGACGCGCGTAGATGGAGATCGTGCTGTTGGCCCTGCGGTTCGGTGTCGGTGCGTACGGCGCACAGCATCCGTACGGGCATGCCGCCGAGCCGGCGGGCGGCGAAGCCGAGCAGTTCGGCGCTGGCCGGGTCCAGCCACTGCAGGTCGTCGGCGACGATCAGTACGGGGCCCTGGGCGGCCAGCGCCCGGAACACCGACAGCACCGCGAGCCGCAGCGCCAGACCGTCGCGCTGGAGGATGGATTCGCCGCGGCCGGTGAGCGCCGATTCCAGGGCGGTGCGCTGCGGGGCGGGCAGCCGGTCGGAGACCTCGTCCACGACCAGGCCGAGGAGGTCGGCCAGAGCGAGGAAGGGGAGGTGGGATTCGGACTCGGTGGCGGAGCAGCGCAACACGGTTCGTGCCGATTCGGCGCATTCCGCGGCCAGCGCCCGCAGGATGGTCGACTTTCCAATTCCCGCGGGGCCGTGCACCAGCACGCTGCCCCCGCCGGAGAGCTGCTCGCGCGCTCCCGCGAAGAGCTCCTCCCGGCCGATGACCAGGTCGGGGCGGGGTCTCGCAGGCTCCTTGAAGTCCCCTCGCACGGTCACCGCTCCCCTCGTGTCGTGTCCGGGCCAATGTTAGGCAATGTCTCTTTGAATTTCGGACTGTCGGGGTGGTGAGGGAAATAACAGGGGGTGCGCATAAGGTATTTCAAGGCGCGCCGGATTGAATGGAAAAACGCCAGGGGAGTCGCGGAAGGGCCGGTTCCGGGACCGCGGAGCGGTCAAAAGGGCACAGGGGTCGCGGAGCGGCTGAAAAGCGCAGGCGGGTGGGAAACCGCCGCGGAGCGGCAGAGAAAGGCCTGCGATGTGGGCAAGGCCTGCGATGTGGGCAAGGCCTGTGGTGTGGGCCAGGCCTGTGGTGTGGGCCAGGCCGGGGGTGCGAGCCAGGTCGGGGGTGCGGGCAAGGCCGCGGGTGCGGAGCGGCAGAGCTCGCCGGGCCTACGGCAACACCCCCGCCCGCCGCGCGGCGACAACCGCCTCCAACCGGGTGTGCGCCCCCAGCTTCCGCATGGCCGACCGCAGGTACCCCTTCACGGTCTCGGGACGGAGCCCCAGCCGCTCGGCGGCAACGGAGTTGGTCGCCCCGCCCGCGACACAGGCGAGCACATCCACCTCACGCGGCGCGAGGCGAACGTGACGCGCGCCGAGCCCAGGCCCCGCGCCGAGCCCCGGCCCCGCCTCGGCGAGCCGACCGCACACGGAGAGGAGTTCGGCCCGCAACTCCGGGTCGAGGATCCGCGGTGCCAGCGCCCGCAGCGCCCCGTGCGCCTCGCGCACCTCCTCCCACGCGGCACCCCCCACTGTCGGCTCGGGCTCCCGCGCGGTGGCCAACAGGTCCCGTGCCTCGTCCCGCACGACCAGCGCCTGCTCCACGTCCCGGGCCGCCGCGACGGCCGCGCCGAGCGTGCGGTCACCCAGCGGCTGGGCCGTCCGCAGGGCGCCGTACAACACACCGCGCACCCGTCGGCGTACGACAACGGGCACGGCCAGCACGGAACACAGCCCCTCGGTGGCGACCGCCACGTCGTACTCATGGCTGATCTGGCGTGAGGCCGAGTAGTCGGTGACGGCGCACGGCCGGGCGAGGGCCACCGCCTTGCCGCCGAGGCCGTTGCCCGAGGAGACGGCGAGCGCGCTGAGCGCGGCCGTCGCCGTACCGCTGAGTTCGCTGATGCGTACCTGCTGGCGGCCGGCCTCGACCAGGCCGCCGAAGGCGACCGGCAGTCCCGTCGCGCGCCGCAGGCGTACCAGCGCGCCGCGCATCTCCACCGCCTCGGCTGTGTCTGCTGCCACCTGATCGCCCCTTCATCGCGGCGCACCCCCGTTCGGGGGTGGTGAGACCTGCATCACGGAATACACGATGGTATGCGGCTGTCCGGCAACGAGGAGAACACATGACGACGACGAGCGCGACGGACGAGTTCCGGGCCGCGCGGGACTTCCTGTTGGAGCACCGCGAGGACTACACGGCGGCCTACGAGGGTTTCGGCTGGCCCCGCCCGGAGTACTTCAACTGGGCACTCGACTGGTTCGACGTCATCGCGCGGGGCAACGACCGCACCGCCCTGCACATCGTCGAGGAGGACGGCGAGCGCACCGAGGTCACCTTCGCCGAGATGTCCGAGCGCTCGAACCAGGTGGCCAACTGGCTGCGCGCACAGAACGTGGGCGCCGAGGACCGCATCCTCGTCATGCTCGGCAACCAGGTCGAGCTGTGGGAGACGGCCCTCGCCGCGATGAAGCTGCGCGCCGTCGTCATCCCGGCCACCCCGTTGCTCGGCCCCGCCGATCTGCGCGATCGCGTCGAGCGTGGCCGCGTCCGGCACGTCGTCGTCCGCTCCGAGGACGCCGAGAAGTTCGACGAGGTGCCGGGCGGCTACACCCGGATCGCGGTCGGCGGTGCGCGGCCCGGATGGCGGTCGTACGAGGAGACGTACACCGCCGACGCGCCCTTCGAGCCGGACGGTCCCACCCGAGCGGACGACCCGCTGATGCTCTACTTCACCTCGGGCACCACGGCCCGCCCCAAGCTGGTCGAGCACACGCATGTCTCGTATCCGATCGGCCATCTGGCGACCATGTACTGGATCGGCCTCAAGCCCGGTGACGTGCATCTGAACATCTCCTCGCCCGGCTGGGCCAAGCACGCCTGGTCCAACCTCTTCGCGCCCTGGAACGCGGAGGCCACCGTCTTCCTCCACAACTACACGCGCTTCGACGCGGGCCGGCTGATGGCGGAGATGGACCGGGCGGGCGTGACGACGTTCTGCGCCCCGCCCACTGTGTGGCGGATGCTCATCCAGGCCGATCTGACGCAGCTGCGGACGCCGCCGCGCGAGGCCGTGGCGGCCGGGGAGCCGCTCAATCCCGAGGTCATCGAGCAGGTGCGGCGCGCCTGGGGCGTCACCATCCGGGACGGCTTCGGGCAGACCGAGACGGCCGTGCAGGTCTCCAACAGCCCGGGGCAGCAGCTCAAGACGGGTTCCATGGGGCGGCCGAGCCCCGGCTTCCGTGTCGAACTGCTCGACCCGGTGTCCGGCGCGCCGGGCGCGGACGAGGGCGAGATCTCGCTCGACCTGTCGACGCACCCCGTGGGCCTGATGACCGGCTACCACGGCGACGCCGACCGCACGGCGGAGGCGATGGCGGGCGGCTACTACCGCACCGGCGACATCGGCTCGCGCGACGCCGACGGTTACATCACGTACGTGGGCCGTGCCGACGACGTGTTCAAGGCCAGCGACTACAAGATCTCGCCCTTCGAGCTGGAGAGCGCGCTGCTGGAGCACGAGGCCGTCGCGGAGGCCGCCGTGGTCCCGGCCCCCGACGAAGTGCGGCTTGCCGTGCCGAAGGCGTACATCGTCCTCGCGGACGGTTATGAGCCGGGACCCGACACCGCCAAGGTGCTCTTCGAGCACTCCCGCACGGTCCTCGCGCCGTACAAGCGCGTCCGCCGACTGGAGTTCGGCGCACTTCCCAAGACGGTGTCCGGCAAGATCCGCCGGATCGAGCTGCGCGAGGCCACGGCCGCGGGCTCGGAGGCGGAGTACCGCGAGGAGGACTTCCGGTGACCGAACTGTCGTACGCCCACGGCACGAGCACGACACCGCTCCTCGGCGACACGGTCGGGGCCAACCTGGACCGGGCGATCGCCGCGTACCCCGCACGTGACGCGTTGGTGGACGTGCCGTCCGGCCGCCGTTGGACCTACGCCGAGTTCGGGGCCGCGGTGGACGAGGTGGCGCGCGGGCTGCTCGCGAAGGGTGTGCTGAAGGGCGACCGCGTCGGTATCTGGGCGATCAACTGCCCCGAGTGGGTGCTCGTCCAGTACGCGACCGCCCGGATCGGCGCGATCATGGTGAACATCAACCCCGCCTATCGCGCACACGAGTTGGAGTACGTGCTGCGACAGGCGGGGATCTCGGTCCTGATCGCCTCGCAGGAGCACAAGGGCAGCGACTACCGGGCCCTGGTCAACCAGGTCCGGGAGAAGTGCCCGGAGCTGCGGGACACGGTGTACATCGGCGACCCGTCGTGGGACGCCCTGACGGCGGGCGCCGCATCCGTCGACCCTCAGCAACTGGCCGTGGCAGCGGCAGAGTTGAGCTGTGACGACCCGGTCAACATCCAGTACACCTCGGGCACCACGGGCTTCCCGAAGGGGGCCACGCTCTCCCACCACAACATCCTCAACAACGGCTACTGGGTGGGCCGTACGGTCGGCTACACCGAGCAGGACCGGGTCTGTCTGCCCGTGCCCTTCTACCACTGCTTCGGCATGGTCATGGGCAATCTCGGCGCCACCTCGCACGGCGCGTGCATCGTGATCCCCGCTCCGTCCTTCGACCCGGCGGCCACGCTGAAGGCCGTCCAGCAGGAGCGCTGTACGTCGCTGTACGGCGTCCCCACCATGTTCATCGCGGAGTTGAACCTCCCCGACTTCGCGACGTACGACCTGTCCTGCCTGCGCACCGGCATCATGGCGGGCTCGCCCTGCCCGGTCGAGGTGATGAAGCGGGTCGTCGCCGAGATGCACATGGAGGAGGTGTCCATCTGCTACGGCATGACCGAGACCTCACCCGTGTCCTTGCAGACGCGGATGGACGACGACCTCGAACACCGTACGGGCACCGTCGGCCGGGTTCTCCCGCACATCGAGGTGAAGGTCGTCGATCCGGTGGACGGCGTGACCCAGCCGCGCGGCACCGCCGGTGAGCTGTGCACCCGCGGCTACAGCGTGATGCTCGGCTACTGGAACGAGCCCGAGAAGACCGCCGAGGCCATCGACCCCGGCCGCTGGATGCACACGGGCGACCTGGCCATGATGCGCGAGGACGGCTACGTCGAGATCGTCGGACGTATCAAGGACATGATCATCCGGGGCGGCGAGAACATCTACCCGCGCGAGATCGAGGAGTTCCTGTACGCCCACCCGAAGATCGCCGACGTCCAGGTGGTCGGCGTACCCCACGAGCGCTACGGCGAGGAGGTGCTCGCCTGCGTCATCCCGCGCGACCCGGCCGACCCGTTGACCCTGGAGCAGCTGCGGGCCTTCTGCGAGGGACAGCTGGCGCACTACAAGATTCCCAGCCGGCTGCGGATCCTTGAGTCCTTCCCGATGACGGTCTCGGGGAAGGTACGGAAGATCGAGCTGCGCGAGACGTACGCCGACTAGGGGGTTTCTGATGGATCTCCGTGGAAGAAGGAGCGGCGTTCGGTGCGTGCTCTCGGCGTGCCGGGCGTCGCGACGCCGCGGAGATCCATCAGAAGCCCCCCTAGGTCCTGTCGTCAAATTCCCGTCGTCCGCCCGGAGGGCGGGCCCTGCGGCGTCAGGTGCGTGCTCTCGGCGTGCCGGGCACAGGCCCTTGTACTGGATGTACTTGGGTCTATGCCCGGTGCGGCGAGAGTGCGTGCATGGCGTCGCGGGGCAGACGGGAATTTGACGACAGGGCCTAGGGCCCGTCGAGGGCTCTGCGCATGCAGACGCGTGGCCATCGGTCGAGGCCGTGCCCGGCCTCCGCGGCGCGGATCGTCCGCAGGCCGGGGGTGAGTTCGGCTTCTTCCAGGACGTGGAACCCGATGCGGAGGTAGTACGGAGCGTTCCACGGGACCTCCGCGAAGGTGGTCAGCGTGAGACCGGTCAGGCCCTCCTCCCGTGCGCGGTCGGCGGCGTACGCGAGGAGAGCCCGGCCCACGCCCCGGTGGGCGGCGCCCGGATGGACCGAGATCTGCTCGATGTGGAGCGCGCCATCCACCGGCTCGGCGATCAGGTAGGCCCGGGGGCGGTCCTCCTCGCCCACGGCGACCCAGGCGCGTCCCGCTCGCCGGTAGGCGTCCAGCAGGTCCAGGGCGGGCGGCTCGTCGTCGGCGATGTCGGCCATGCCCAGCTCCCGGAAGGGGCCGCCCGCGGCACGCTCGATGTCCTGAAGGGCGGGGAGCTCGTCGAGGGCCGCGCGGCGGATGCGCATGCGTCGATTGTGCCGGTGGTCAGCCCGCGGTGGCGATGAGTTCGTCGGCCGGGCGGTTCACCGGTTGCGGGGTGCCCGTGAGGTCGAGGACGAAGAGGGGGACACCGAGGGCGTCGGCGCGAACGCGGGCGTCGTCGGCGTAGCCCGCGAGGGAGAAGTACACGCACCCCGCCGACTCCGTCATGGCCGTCAGCCACAGACACTCCACGTCGCGGAGCGAGGCCGGGCGGACCGTGGGGTCCACCTGAGCGAGGATGCCGCGGGCGGCGAGCCCGATCCCGGACGGCGGCCGCTGGTCCGCCCGCCGGATGTCCCGGTAACCGAGCCAGCGGAGATACAGAGCGGCCGCCGTGACCGCGTCCCGTGCGGTACGGATGGTGACCGGCTGGAACGCCGGGCGGGGCGCGGACGAGGGGGCGTGCGGCGGGCGCTGGGGTGCCCCGCCTCTGCTCCGGTCCCTCGCGCTCTCCCTCTCCCTTTCCCTGTCCTGTTCTTCCCTCTCCCTGTCCTGTTCCGTGCCCTGTGACGGTGCGTCCGTGACGTGGGCCTCGTGGTCGGTCGTGTGCGGGCGGGAGTCCGGGGCGGTTCGCGCGCGGGACTCCCTGGTCCCGTCGGGGTGCGCGTCGGCGGCCGCGCCGGGCGCGAGCTCCACGCGCTGCCGTCGCCGTACGCCTCGCACCCTTCGTACCGGAATCCGCAGCGTCGCTCCGCAGGGGCACCCCAGCTCGGGGTGGGGCCATTGACTGTCGCGGCCGCAGACCTCGCAGCGGACCGTGACCCAGTCCTCGTCCCAGACTCGGTGGGTGACGGGCGCCGGATCCGTGAGGCGGTCGAGCGGAGGCGTCACGGGCGCGCCGCACACGCACGGATACGACGGCGCCGCGTAGAGGTGCTCGCGGCGGCAGGCCGGACACCGCACCGGCACGCTCTCGGCCATGGCCCACTCCAGGACGTCACGTCGGGACAGCGTGCCCATCGTCCTCCAGCCAGGGGCCCTCCGGCAGGGAAACGGTTCGACAGCCACGGTCGGGTCCAGTGCAGTGCCCGCTCTTGACGGCTTTCCGCGGGCCGCTTACATTGCTTCCAGATAGTAGAAGTTAGTTTCCGCAATACGGAATCCCAAGCCCTTGGGGGTCAGGGAAGCCGCTGCGGACCGCAACGGAATCAACAGCTCTCCGCGGGGCGCGACGGGAGCGCGAATCCGACAGCCGAAGCAGGAGTACTCCATGGCTCGTATGACCGCTGCCCGCGCGGCAGTCGAGATCCTCAAGCGCGAGGGCGTCAGCAACGCGTTCGGCGTCCCGGGCGCGGCGATCAACCCCTTCTACGCGGCGCTGAAGGCGTCCGGCGGGATCAACCACACCCTCGCCCGACACGTCGAGGGTGCCTCGCACATGGCGGAGGGCTACACCCGGACCCATCCGGGCAACATCGGCGTCTGCATCGGTACCTCGGGTCCGGCCGGCACCGACATGATCACCGGCCTCTACTCCGCGATCGGCGACTCCATCCCGATCCTGTGCATCACGGGCCAGGCCCCGACCGCCGTGATCCACAAAGAGGACTTCCAGGCCGTCGACATCGCCTCGATCGCCAAGCCGGTCACGAAAATGGCCGTCACCGTACTGGAGCCCGCCCAGGTCCCCGGCGTCTTCCAGCAGGCCTTCCATCTGATGCGCTCCGGCCGTCCCGGCCCGGTCCTCATCGACCTGCCCATCGACGTCCAGCTCGCCGAGATCGAGTTCGACCCGGAGACGTACGAGCCGCTCCAGGCCTACAAGCCCGCCGCGACCCGTGCCCAGGTCGAGAAGGCGATCGCGCTCCTGAACGAGTCCGAGCGTCCACTGATCGTCGCCGGCGGAGGCGTCATCAACGCCGACGCCTCCGAACTACTCGTCGAATTCGCCGAGTTGACGGGCACTCCGGTCGTCCCGACCCTGATGGGCTGGGGCATCCTCCCCGACGACCACGAGCTGAACGCCGGCATGGTGGGCCTGCAGACCTCGCACCGCTACGGCAACGCGACCTTCCTGGAGTCCGACTTCGTCCTCGGCATCGGCAATCGCTGGGCGAACCGCCACACCGGCAAGCTGGACGTCTACACGGCCGGACGGAAGTTCGTCCACGTCGACATCGAGCCCACCCAGATCGGCAAGATCTTCGCGCCCGACTACGGAATCGCCTCCGACGCCAAGGCCGCGCTGGAGCTGTTCGTCGAGGTCGCGCGCGAGCTCAAGGCCGCCGGCAAGCTGCCGGACCGCAGCGACTGGGCCGCCTCCGCACAGGAGCGGAAGGCGACGCTCCAGCGCCGTACGCACTTCGACAACATCCCGATCAAGCCGCAGCGCGTCTACGAGGAGATGAACAAGGCCTTCGGCCCGGAGACCCGGTACGTCTCCACCATCGGCCTCTCGCAGATCGCCGGCGCTCAGATGCTGCACGTCTACCGGCCGCGCCACTGGATCAACTGCGGTCAGGCGGGCCCGCTCGGCTGGACGATCCCGGCCGCGCTCGGCGTCGCCAAGGCCGACCCGGAGACCCCGGTCGTCGCGCTCTCCGGTGACTACGACTTCCAGTTCATGATCGAGGAACTGGCCGTCGGCGCCCAGCACAAGATCCCGTACGTCCATGTCCTGGTGAACAACGCCTACTTGGGCCTGATCCGTCAGGCGCAGATCGGTCTGGACATCAACTTCCAGGTCAACCTGGAGTTCGAGAACATCAACTCTCCTGAGCTGGGCGTCTACGGCGTCGACCACATCAAGGTCGTCGAGGGACTCGGCTGCAAGGCGATCAGGGTCACCGACCCCGGCGAGCTGGGCGCGGCCTTCGAACAGGCCAAGAAGCTCGCCGCCGAGTACCAGGTCCCGGTCGTCGTCGAGGCGATCCTGGAGCGTGTCACGAACATCGCGATGAGCAAGACGAACGACATCAGCAACGTCGTGGAGTTCGAGGAGATCGCGACCGAGCCGGGCCACGCCCCGACCTCGATCAAGACGCTGAAGGTCTGACCCACCTCTCAGCCTGCTGACGCTGATGTCAGACAAGGGGCGGCCCGATCCGGGGGGATGGGCCGCCCCTTCGCGTTGTTCACAGGCACCTGCGGATCCGGCATGCTCGCCCCATGCGGATGACCGTCCCCACCCCTCTCGGCGACATCGCCATACGGTGCTACGGCGCTCCCGGCGCCCCCGCACTGCTGCTCCTGCACGCCAACCCCGGGGACGGTCGTGACTACGACGCCGTCCTGCCCGCCCTCGCGGACCGCCACCGTACGTTCGTGGCCGACTGGCCCGGCTACGGGGACTCCACGGTGTCCGAGCCCCGACTGGTGACCCCTGAACGGCTTGTGGCGGCCGCAGAGCAGGTCCTCGACGCGCTCGCCGACGAAGAGGGCGTCCGCGAGGTTTCCGTGCTCGGCAACAGCGTCGGCGGCTACGTCGCCTGTCGCCTCGCCGAAGGGCGGCACGCGCGGTCGATCACGGCGCTCGTCCTGGTCGACCCGGCCGGCTTCACCCGGCGCACCGTCCTCACCCGCTGGTTCTGCCGCGAGGTGATGGGCCGGCCCGCCCGCGCCCGCCGACTCGTCGTCCCGTTGGCCCGTGCCTACCTGGGCCGACTGGGCACATCGAGTGCCCGGGCGACGTACGAGAGAACGCGGCGACTACCCGGGGACGTACGGAGATTGGCTGTGCACTGCGCGATCTGGCGCGGGTTCGCGGACCCGGACTTCGGTCTGGCGGACCCCGCCGTCCTGGACGTGCCGATCCTGTTGCTGTGGGGGAGACGCGACCCGGTCGTCCCCGCGTTCCTGGACGGCCGCCGGGCCCAACGCCACCTGCCCGTCCGGACGTTGAGCGTGCTGCTGCCCACGGCCCACGAGCCGTACAACGAGCGCCCGGATCTCTTCCTGCGCCACACCCTGCCGTTCCTCAAGGATCCGCGGGCGGTCAGTGCGGGCCGCCTCCGCCCCAGCCGGCCCCGTCGTCGGTGAAACCGATGCCGCCCCCGCCGCCCCAGGACTGCCCGTGCTCCGCGACACCGCCGCGGCCGATGAGGCCGGCGGCCTTGGCGAAACGCGGAGCCAGCACGGTCAGGGCGGCATCGCCGTACAGCGCGACCGCGAGCAGGAGGTCGTCCGTGGACAGGCCGGCCCGTTCGGCGGGCAGCGGGAGCCCGGCGCGAAGCTCCTTGAGGGCGCGCCGGGCGGTGCGGGTCCGGTGGGGAGGGAAACGGCGCAGCAGCCCGGCCGCGGCGGCCTCGGTCCGCAACTCCGCGAGCGTGCGCCGCACCCGGGGCCGTTCCAGCAACTCCCGCATTCCCGCCGGGCGGTAGAGGGAGGCGTGCACCGCCTTCTCCAGCGGAAGGCCCGCCCCCGCGGACGCCCCCGAAGTGCGCATCGTGCCCGGACGTCCGGCGTCGGCGGCACCGCGCAGATGCAGGGCGAGCACGGCGACCGTCACGGCGGCGCGGGGCCCGCCACGCAGCAGCGCGACGGTCTGGGGCTCAAGCCCGACCGCCGCGCTCCTGACCATGGTGCTCCCCCCGTACCCCCGTTCGGGGCCCGCCGCCCCCGTGTCGGCGGGCCCCGTGTGCCGAGAATCTGCCTCATTCAGGGGGAGTTGAAGCCCCTGGGGCCGTGTTCAGAGGTTCATTTGAGGATTCCGTAGAACGTCTACGTCCGGTTGCGTACGCCCGGAGTCCGGTTGCATGCGCCCGGCGCGCGCGGCGTGCGCCCTCAGTGCGCCGGATGCGCCGGGTGTTCCGACAGCCCGGGCCAGTCGTCGGGGCCGCCGCCCTGCCAGTCGATGATGTCGCTCTCCTCGACCTCGATCTCGTCGAGGTCGACATCGGCGCGGCGCAGGATCTCGACGACGTCGTCGAGGTGATACGCGATACCGAGCGTCTCGTCCCCCGCGGTCACCCGCCGCGACCCGTCCAGACCCGGGGTGTGCACGACGATGCTGGGATAGTCCATGTCCTCAGGTTCCTGCGTGGCGACCCGATCCGCACCCGGAGCACACGGCGAATCGCCTGGCGCACCACCCGATCCGCACATGGAGTGCACGGCAGAGCGCCGGATACGGGACCGTCCGTACCCGGCGCTCTGGGCCGATGACCTGTGAAGTTGTGACCGTCCGACGGTGCGAGGCTGGGCGCGACAGGACATTCGCGCCGCCGGACGGAGTGCGAGGGCCACCCCTCGGGGGTGTGGCTGGGACCGCGGCGGATGCGATGGAACCGGGTCTCCTTCCCTCAGGTCGAGAAGGAGATCCCGAGACCTTCACCACCGCACTGGCTCGCACGCCGCCGCGGTCCCGGTCCTGCCCGGACAGCCGTTGGACCACCCCTCATCCGGGTCCAACGCCGTCGCGGGCGGCTTGAGTTGAGGCTCAGTCCTCGCGCAGGGCGCGGACCGCCTCCTCCACGCGCCTGCCGTACTCCGGGTCGGCGGCTTGGAAGTGAGCGAGGTTCTTCTCGATCACGTCGTCGCGGGAGACCTGCGAGAGGCCGCCGGCGATGTTGGCGATCAGCCGGGACTGCTCCTCGGCCGACATCAGGCGGTACAGCTCACCCGCCTGGAAGAAGTGGTCGTCCTTGGTGTGGAGGGGAGCCTCGTGCGTGCCGGTGTGGCCGTCGATCGCGAGCGGCGCCGACAGCGGGCGGCCGGTCTCGGCCGGGCCGTCGTAGGAGTTGGGCTCGTAGTTCTTGGCGTGGCGGCCCTGGCCGCCCGAGGCCATGAAGCCGTCGCGGCCGTAGTTGTTCGCGACCGTCGCCCTGGGGGCGTTCACCGCGAGCTGGGTGTGGTTGACGCCCAGGCGGTAGCGGTGCGCGTCCGCGTAGGCGAACAGGCGGCCCTGGAGCATCTTGTCGGGGGAGGGGCCGATGCCCGGAACGAAGTTGTTCGGGGAGAAGGCGGCCTGCTCGACCTCGGCGAAGACGTTGTCGGGGTTGCGGTCCAGGACCAGGCGGCCCACGCGCTGCAGCGGGTAGTCCCTGTGCGGCCACACCTTGGTGAGGTCGAAGGGGTTGAAGCGGTAGTCGGCCGCCTCCGCCGCCGGCATGAGCTGGACGTACAGCGTCCAGGACGGGTTCACGCCCCGCTCGATGGCCTGCAGCAGGTCGGTCTGGTGCGAGTTCGGGTCCTTGCCCGCGGTCTCCTGCGCCTGCTCGGTGGAGAGGCTGCGGATGCCCTGGTTCGTCTTGAAGTGGTACTTGACGAAGAAGGCCTCGCCCTCGGCGTTCGTCCACTGGTAGGTGTGCGAGCCGTAGCCGTTCATGTGGCGGTAGGAGGCCGGGATACCGCGGTCGCCCATCAGCCAGGTGATCTGGTGCGTCGCCTCGGGGGCGTGCGCCCAGAAGTCCCAGACGTTGTCCGGCTCCTGCTTGCCCGTGAACGGGTCGCGCTTCTGGGAGTGGATGAAGTCGGGGAACTTGATCGGGTCCTTGATGAAGAAGACCGGCGTGTTGTTGCCGACGAGGTCGTAGTTGCCCTCTTCGGTGTAGAACTTCAGCGCGAAGCCGCGGGGGTCACGGACCGCGTCCGCGCCGCCGAGGTTGTCGGCCACCGTGGAGAAGCGCAGGAAGACCTCGGTGCGCTTGCCGACGGTGTTCAGGAAGTCGGCGTACGTGAAGCCGGTGACGTCGTCCGTGACCTCGAAGTAGCCGTACGCGCCGGAGCCGCGCGCGTGCACCACACGCTCCGGGATGCGCTCGCGGTTGAACCGGGCGAGCTTCTCCAGGAGGTGCTGGTCCTGGAGGAGGAGCGGGCCACCGACGCCGGCGGTGGCGGAATTCTGGTTGTCTGCGACCGGGGCGCCGGACTCCGTTGTGAGAGTTCGCGCCGTAAGCACGCGCTTCGACATCGTGGACCTTCCGTACGAGAGGGCAGCGGGGTCAGCGGAAACTTTCTTCCGCTTTGTGGACTCTCCGCTTGGTGGAGCCTAGGTTCGGGGTGATCTGACCGTCAACGGTTTGTTGAAG
The DNA here is from genome assembly GCF_014645835.1 of Streptomyces albiflavescens. Lineage (GTDB taxonomy): Bacteria > Actinomycetota > Actinomycetes > Streptomycetales > Streptomycetaceae > Streptomyces > Streptomyces albiflavescens. Next base: position 114,246 of record NZ_BMMM01000025.1, on the reverse strand, counting down.
ATGGATCCGGGCCGCGGCGGCGCCTGGGCGCGACAGGACAGGTGTCAGCGCCGCCGCGACCCGGAAGTCTGAGAGGGCTCAGATCTGGGCGCCGGAGAGGCGCTCGACCGCGCGCAGCAGCGCGGAGTGGTCCAGGCCCCCGTCGCCCTGCGCGCGCAGGCTGGCGACGAGCTGGGCGACCACGGCGCCGACCGGCAGCGCGGCACCGACATTGCGGGCGGCGTCGGTGACGATGCCCATGTCCTTGTGGTGCAGGTCGATGCGGAAGCCCGGCTTGAAGTCGCGGTTCAGGAAGTTGTCCTTCTTGCGCGTCAGCACGGTGGAGCCCGCGAGGCCGCCGTTGAGGACGTCGAGCGCGGCCTTCAGGTCCACGCCCGACTTCTCCAGGAAGACCACGGCCTCGGCGCACGCCTGGATGTTCACGGCGACGATCAGCTGGTTGGCCGCCTTCACGGTCTGGCCCGAGCCGTGCGGACCGCACAGCACGATGGTCTTGCCGAGCGCCTCGAAGATCGGCTCGGCCTCGTCGAAGTCGGCCTGCTCGCCACCGACCATGATGGACAGCACGGCCTCGATGGCGCCGGCCTCGCCGCCGGACACCGGGGCGTCCAGGACGCGAATGCCCTTGTCCTTGGCCGCCTTCGCCAGGTCCACGGAGGTCTGCGGGGTGATCGACGACATGTCGATCAGCAGCGCGCCGGACTTCGCGTTCTCCAGGATGCCGGCGGGGCCGTATGCGATGGCCTCGACCTGCGGGGAGGCGGGCACCATCGTGACCACGACGTCGGCGTCGCGCACGGCCTCGGCGATCGAACCGGCGGCCGTGCCGCCCGCGGCGGCCAGGCGCTCCAGCTTGTCCTGCTCCAGCGTGAAGCCGGTGACGTCGTACCCGGCCTTGATCAGGTTCTCCGACATGGGGGAGCCCATGATGCCGAGACCGATCCATGCCACCTTGGGGAGGTTGTTGCTCATGAGGGTGCCTCTCTGACTTCTCTGCTACGTCTGTGGAATGCCGCTCAGCGGGCGGCTCGGGCCCCGGCGGGCAGCCAGTCGAAGGCCTCCGCGCTCGGGCGGTCGCCCGGCTTGTACTCCAGACCGACCCAGCCCTCGTATCCGGCCTTCTTCAGCTGGTCGAGGAGGTCCTCCAGGGGGAGGGAGCCGGTGCCCGGGGCGCCGCGGCCGGGGTTGTCGGCGATCTGCACGTGGCCGGTCTTCGATGCGTACTGCTCGATCACCGACGGCAGGTCCTCGCCGTTCATGGACAGGTGGTAGAGGTCCATGAGGAACTTGGCGTTGCCGAGGCCGGTCGCCTCGTTGACCTTGTCGACGACGTCGACGCCGGCCGGGGCGGTCACCAGCGGGTAGCGCGGGGACTCCGGCTGGTTGAGGGTCTCGATCAGCAGGATCGCGCCGATCCGATCGGCCGCCCGGGCCGCGAGGACCAGGTTCTCCAGTGCGAGCGCGTCCTGCTCGGCCGGGTCCACGCCCTCGACTCGGTTGCCGTACAGGGCGTTGAGGGCCTTGCAGCCGAGCGACTGGGCGAAGTCCGCCGCCACGTCGATGTTGGCGCGGAACTTCTCCGACTCCGCGCCGGGGATCGACAGTGCGCCCCGGTCCGGGCCCGGCAGCTGCCCGGCGTAGAAGTTCAGGCCCGTCAGCTGGACGCCCGCGTCCTCGATCGCCTTCTTCAGGGCGTCGAGCTCGGACTGCTCGGGGGTGGGGGAGTCGACCCAGGGCCACCACAGCTCGACCGCCGTGAAGCCCGCCGCGGCGGCGGCCGCGGGGCGCTCCAGGAGCGGGAGTTCCGTGAAGAGGATCGACAGGTTGACGTTGAAGCGCTGGTCTGCGAATCCCATGGGTTCGGCGCTCCCTTCCGTTTCGAGATCGGTACGGAGGTCCGGTTCGAGATCCGGCGTGTTCCGTATTGCGGAAGTTCGTTTCTGCGTAATGGAAGATTGCCGTCGTGTGTCGGGGGTTGTCAAGAGGGGGTCCGGGGGGAACCGGCTCGCGCGGGCCGGACTCGAAGCGGCGGGGCCGGCGGGCGCGCCCCCTGGGTGGGCTGCGTCGCACTCTCTGTGGTGTCTGTGGCCCCACTCCGCAGGCGGCACTTCTCCGGGCGGGATACGGCATGATCGGGACATGACACTGACGCGATCCAGGCTCCTTCGGCGACAGTGAGCCGTCCTGGATCCCACTGATCGCCGCGAGGAGTCCGTTAAGGTCGTGTCGGTGCGATCGGGTACACCAACGCTGCGACGACGTGCCCGGTCGGGGGATGTGCCCGCTCGGCCGAAGGCTGAGAGAACACGCAGGTCAGAGCCAATGCCATGGGGGCACAGTGCGATTGAGAGTGGAGTTCACGACCGAACCCTTCGACCTTGAGGAGGCGCCCCCGCACGCGCTGGTCGCCCGCGAGGTCATCGAGGCGGCGGAGCTGGACGCCGTGGACGTCGGCCCGTTCGGCAACACCGCGGAGGGTGGCGCGGACGCGGTCCTCACCGCGGTCGACGCGCTGCTGCGCAAGACCTTGGAGGCAGGAGCCACCCGGGTCTCCCTTCAGCTCAACGTGGTTGAGGAGGGGGAGCGGTGACCGCTTTCGGGGACGACCCCTTCGTCACGGCGGTCAAGCCGCTGGTCGACGCCATGGGGGCCCAGATGCTGCCGCCCGACCAGGCCGGCGTCGACGACGTCGTGCTGTCCTGGGAAGGCGCGGACGTGGTCGCCGTACGCCTGCCCCAGCTCGCGGACTCCCTCGACCACATCCTGGCCGCTCTGGAGCGCAAGCAGGGCAAGCCGCTGGCCGACCTCGACCGCAAGGCCAAGCAGGAGGTCGTGCGCATACTGGAAGCGCGTGGAGCCTTCTCCGTGCGGCACGGCGTGGAGACCGTGGCGAGTGCCCTCGGCGTGAGCCGCTTCACCGTCTACAACTACCTGAACAGGGAAAACGCCGCGAAGGGTGACTGAGGCCGACCGCCCCGCCCGCCGCCGTCCGGACTGTCCGGACGGCGGTTTTTGTTACCCGAAGTTTTCAACAAAGTGTTGACGTGGTGTTTTCCAGGGCGTTAGCTATCCGCAGCCCGTCCAGCACAAGGCCACGGAGGCTTCCCGTGACTTCGAGTACGACACCTGGCGGCCTCGCCCGGTTCAACGCCCTGGAGGAGCACGCGGCCGCCGCCGCGCTCCACGAGGCGTGCGCCTCATCCGCGTGGGGGAGTGAACTGCTCGCCCGCCGCCCCTTCGCCGGCGTCGACGATCTCTTCACCGCGAGCGACGCCGCCATGGCCGAACTGACCACCGCGGACCTGGAGGAGGCGATGGCCGGGCACCCGCCGATCGGGCGGCCGAAGCCCGGGGACCCGACCTCCTCCCGGGAGCAGCGCGGCATGGCCGGCGCCTCCGAGGAGCTCAAGGAGGAGATGCTCGAACTGAACCTGGCCTACCAGGAGAAGTTCGGCCACGTCTTCCTCATCTGCGCCACCGGTCGGACCGGCGAGCAGATGCGCGACGCGGTCAAGGAGCGGATCGGCAACTCGCCCGAGCAGGAGCGCGAGATCGTCCGCTCCGAGCTGGGCAAGATCAACCGCATCCGCCTCGGCAATCTCGTAGAGGAAGAAGAGGCATGAGCACCGACACCACCGCCTCCGTGTCCACCCACATCCTGGACACCAGCGTCGGCCGCCCCGCCGAGGGCGTCGCCATCCAGCTCGCGGCCCGCAGCGGCCGTGACGCGCGGTGGCAGGCGCTCGGCGGCTCCGCGACCGACGCGGACGGCCGGTGCAAGGACCTTCCGGCGCTGCCGGAGGGGACGACCCACGTACGGCTCGACTTCGCCGTCGAGCGGTATTTCGAGTCGGATTCAGAAAAAAAGCAAGCCGATGCGCAGCAGGACGCCCCCGCGAATCGGGACAGCGGTGCGACCGGAGCGTTCTTCCCGGAAGTGGCGATCACCTTCGCCGTGAAGCCGGGCGAGCACTATCACGTACCGCTGCTGCTCAACCCGTTCGGCTACTCCGTTTACCGAGGGAGCTAGCAGACATGCCCACGATTCTGGGACAGAACCAGTACGGCAAGGCCGAGAACCGCGTCGTCAAGATCACCCGCGACGGCGACACGCACCACATCAAGGACCTGAACGTGTCCGTCGCGCTGAGCGGCGACATGGAGGAGGTCCACTACTCGGGCTCCAACGCGAACGTCCTGCCGACGGACACCACGAAGAACACGGTGTACGCCTTCGCCAAGGAGTACGGCATCGAGTCCGCCGAGCAGTTCGGCATCCACCTCGCACGGCACTTCGTCACCTCGCAGGAGCCGATCAAGACGGCGCGCATCCGCATCGAGGAGTACGCCTGGGAGCGCATCGAGACCTCGGACGCCAACTCCAAGTTCATCGGCGCGGACGCGGTCAAGCACTCCTTCGTCCGCAAGGGCCAGGAGACCCGGCTCACCCAGATCACCTTCGACGGTGAGAAGTGGGAGGTCATCTCCGGGCTGAAGGACCTCGTCGTGATGAACTCGACGAACGCCGAGTTCTGGGGTTACATCAAGGACAAGTACACGACGCTCCAGGAGGCGTACGACCGCATCCTGGCCACCCAGGTCTCCGGCCGCTGGCGCTTCAACTGGACCGGCGACGAGCAGAAGATGCCGAACTGGGAGAAGTCCTACGGCCAGGTCAAGAAGCACATGCTCCAGGCCTTCGCGGAGACCTACTCCCTGTCGCTGCAGCAGACCCTCTACCAAATGGGTTCGCGGATCATCAACAACCGCAGCGAGATCGACGAGGTCCGCTTCTCGCTCCCGAACAAGCACCACTTCCTGGTGGACCTGAAGCCGTTCGGGCTCGAGAACGACAATGAGGTCTACTTCGCGGCCGACCGTCCGTATGGCCTCATCGAGGCCACCATCCTGCGCGACGGCTGCGAGCCGCACATTCCGGTGGACCTCACCAACCTGTAGTACTGCCCTGGCAGTACTGCTGCTCCACCCCCGACGCGTGCGCCGGCGTCAAGTCCCAGGGGAGAGCGGGGGCATCTGCGCAACAACAGCACCACGGATCCGGTCGTCACCCCGCTCGACCCCCGGGTCCGTCCACCAATGGGAAGAACGAGGAACCGCCGTGGCAGCTTCGCGCATCGTGATCGAGAACTGCGCCATCGCGACCGTGGACGCGGGCGACACCGAGTACGCCTCGGGCTACATCGTCGTCGCCGACAACAAGATCGAGTCGGTGGGAGCCGGAAACGCCCCCGACAACCTGGAGAACGTGGTCCGCCGCATCGACGGCACCGGCCACCTGGCGACCCCGGGTCTGGTCAACACCCACCACCACTTCTACCAGTGGATCACCCGCGGCCTGGCCACGGACCACAACCTCTTCAACTGGCTCGTCGCGCTCTACCCGACCTGGGCGCGCATCGACGAGCAGATGGCGTACTCCGCCGCGCAGGGGTCGCTGGCCATGATGGCCCGCGGTGGTGTCACCACCGCCATGGACCACCACTACGTCTTCCCGAAGGGCTCCGGCGACCTGTCCGGCGCCATCATCCGGGCCGCACGCGAGACGGGCGTCCGCTTCACCCTCGCCCGCGGCTCCATGGACCGCAGCGAGAAGGACGGCGGACTGCCGCCGGACTTCGCCGTCGAGACCCTCGAAGGCGCTCTCGCCGCCACCGAGGCGACCGTCGACGCGCACCACGACGCGTCCTTCGACGCCATGACCCAGGTGGCCGTGGCCCCCTGCTCGCCCTTCTCCGTGTCGACCGAGCTGATGAAGGAGGGCGCCGAGCTGGCCCGCCGCAAGGGCGTACGGCTGCACACGCACGGCTCGGAGACCGTGGAGGAGGAGCAGTTCTGCAAGGAACTGTTCGGCATGGGCCCGACCGAGTACTTCGAGTCGACCGGCTGGCTCGGCGAGGACGTGTGGATGGCGCACTGCGTCCACATGAACGACTCCGACATCGCCGCCTTCGCCCGTACGAAGACGGGTGTGGCCCACTGTCCTTCGTCCAACGCCCGTCTGGCGGCCGGTATCGCCCGCGTCCCCGACATGCTGGCGGCCGGCGTCCCGGTCGGCCTCGGCGTCGACGGCACCGCCTCGAACGAGTCGGGCGAGCTGCACACCGAGCTGCGCAACGCCCTGCTCATCAACCGCCTCGGCGCCCACCGCGAGGCCGCGCTGAACGCCCGTCAGGCGCTGCGCCTCGGGACGTACGGCGGCGCCCAGGTCCTGGGCCGCGCCACGCAGATCGGCTCCCTGGAGGCGGGCAAGCTCGCCGACCTCGTGCTGTGGAAGCTCGACACCCTGGCGCACGCCTCGATCGCCGACCCGGTGACGGCGCTCGTCTTCGGCGCAGCCGCGCCGGTCACCCTCTCGCTCGTCAACGGCAAGCCGGTCGTCGAGGACAGCCGCCTGCTGCACGTCGACGAGGACGCCATCGCCCGCTCCACGCGGGAAGAGGCGCAGCGCCTGGCGCAGATCGCCGCGCAGGCCTGAGAGCCCGTCCTGACCCCGTCCGGGGCCAGGGCAGGTTTCGAACAACTGGAGATCTCCGGCTGAGGGGGACGGCCCTCGGCCGGTAGCCGTGGACCCGAGCGGGGTCCATGGCGGCCGTATCCGGGGCGCGCATGGACGTGCGCGCCCCGGAACGGTCTCCGTCGCAGAGACTCCCGTCTCCGTGACGGTCATCGTCCCGGTCCCGCACGACCGCGCATCACCTCCCTGACCCCCGCGTCAACGCCGACGTGTAACCGACCGGAGGAGCCGCCGTGGCCGCCCAGCCCGAGCCCAGCACCGATGCACAGCCAACTGGCCTGTCCAAGCACCCAGTTGACGAGAAACTCCCCGCCCTGAAGATGGCGACCAGCGGTCTGCAGCACGTCGCCGCCATGTACGCGGGAGTCGTCGCCCCGCCGCTGATCGTCGGCGCCGCCGTCGGACTCTCCGGAACCGAACTGACCTTCCTCACCGGCGCCTGCCTGTTCACCGCGGGCCTCGCCACCTTCCTGCAGACCCTGGGCTTCTGGAAGATCGGAGCCAGGCTGCCGTTCGTCAACGGCGTCACGTTCGCGGGCGTCGCGCCCATGACCGCGGTCGTCGCCTCCGCCAAGGACAAGAGCGATGCCCTGCCGATCATCTTCGGCGCGGTCATCGTCGCGGGCGTCCTCGGTTTCATAGCCGCGCCCTTCTTCAGCAAGGCCGTCCGCTTCTTCCCGCCCGTCGTCACCGGCTCCGTGATCACGCTCATCGGCGTCTCGCTCCTGCCGGTCGCCTTCGGCTGGGCGCAGGGCCCCAACCCCGCGGCCGACGACTACGGTTCGACGACGTACCTGGGCCTGGCAGCGGTGACGCTCGTCATCGTGCTCGTCCTGCGCCGCTTCACACGCGGCTTCGTCAAGCAGATCGCCGTGCTGCTCGGCCTGGTCGTCGGCACGCTCGTCGCGATCCCCTTCGGCGTGACGGACTTCGGCCCGGTGGCCGACGCGGACGTCGTCGGCTTCCCGACCCCGTTCCACTTCGGCGCCCCGCAGTTCCAGGTCGCCGCAATCCTGTCGATGATCGTCGTGATGGTGGTCTCGATGACCGAATCGACCGCGGACATGCTCGCGTTGGGCGAGATCGTCGAGCGCCCCGCCGACGAGAAGACCATCGCGGCGGGCCTGCGCGCCGACACCCTCGGCTCGGCGATCAGCCCGCTCTTCAACGGCTTCATGTGCAGCGCCTTCGCGCAGAACATCGGCCTGGTCGCGATGACGCGGATCCGCAGCCGGTACGTCGTCGCCACCGGTGGCGGCTTTCTGGTGTTGATGGGCCTGTGCCCGATGGCCGCGTCGCTCATCGCCGTCGTCCCGCGACCCGTCCTCGGCGGTGCCGGCGTCGTCCTCTTCGGCTCGGTCGCGGCGAGCGGCATCCAGACCCTCGTACGGGCGGGCCTGGAGAAGGACAACAACGTCCTCATCGTCGCCGTCTCGCTCGCCGTCGGCATCATCCCGATCACCGCGCCGGACTTCTACCACGCCTTCCCCGAGACGGCGAAGATCGTCCTGGACTCGGGCATCTCCACGGGCTGCGTGGCGGCCGTGGTCCTCAACCTCGTCTTCAACCACCTGGGCAAGGGGCAGGACGCCGACGAGGTCACGCATCCCATGGAGGCGGGGGAGGACCTCAGGGCCGCACCGGCCCACTGACGGTCAGGGCACACGGAGGGCGCGGCGCCAGGAGCGTGCCGTGCCCTCCGCCGTACCGGGGATCGTCAGCCGATGTGGTAACTGTCCCCGTACACCTTCCAGTCCAGCGGCGGATCCAGGTTCAGATTCCGCTTGCGCAGGAAGACCCGCTGCTCGGTGTCGACCCGGCTGGTGTCGGAGTGGGCCTCCTCCTGCTTCATCGCCCACACCCGCGCGTCGAGGAAGGTGTTCAGATATGTCACCTCGTCGCCGCCCTGGGAGGGCGGCTGTGCCTTGGCCAGCGCCCGCCTGCGGATGCTGCTGAAGCTGGTGCTGTCGCCGCCGTCGCCGTGCATCACGATGGCGTCGTAATACGTGAACTGGCCGAGGACGCCGATGCCGTCGGCCTTGCCCTGTCGTACGGCCGGGTTGAAGTAGACGCGGTCGCGCTCGTCGTTCTGGGCCCGCTGGAACGCCGAGTCCTGTGCGGCCCGCCGCCAGTCGGCCGGGAAGCCGGGGTCCAGGCCCTCGTGCGAGTCGCTGCCGTCGACCTCGCGCAGCGCGGGCAGGTACTTGGCCAGGACGTTGCCGGGCTTGCGCTGGGTGTACAGCTCGACGAGTTCGAGCATGTCGTGGGTGCCGGAACAGAAGCCGATGATCCCGGCGGTGTAGCCGCGTCCGTCGCCGATGTCCTCGATGTACTTGTACTGCGCCTTCCAGTCCAGCGAGGAGTTCTCCGCGCTGGAGACCAGCTTCATGGCGATCTCCTTCTTCGCCGGGTCGTCCAGGCCGGCCGGCGCGGCGGTCGCGGACTGGGTGGCGATGATCGGACCTGCCACCAGCGAAGCTCCGATCAGGGCGAGCAAGGTGCGACGTGAAGTGCCTGTGTGGGGGGTGTGCACGGTACCTCCGATGAGGGGAGTGTGTCGTTGCCGCGTACTGTTAGGAAAGTTTCCTACCAGAGATTGCGGGTGGCGTATACCCGTACAGCGAGGGCGAGTTGGTGATCGGGGAAAGCGGATGCTGGGCTACGGTCTGAGCGCACAGTCATGACCACGAGGGGGAGTGCACGTCATGAACGAGTCGGGCCGTGTGGAGGCCTTCAGCGACGGCGTGTTCGCCATCGCCATCACGCTGTTGATCCTGGAGATCAAGGTTCCCGAGATCGGTGAGCACGGCGGCCTGTGGCACGCGCTGGGCGCGCAGTGGCCCTCGTACGCCGCCTATGTGGTCAGCTTCCTGGTCATCGGCATCATGTGGATCAACCACCACCAGGTCTTCAGTTACGTCGCCCGGATCGACCGCACCCTGATGTTCCTGAACCTGCTCGTCCTGATGGTCGTGGCCGCCGTGCCCTGGCCGACGGCGATGCTCGCGGAGTATCTGCGCGAGGACAAGGCGTCCCATGTCGCCGCAGCCGTCTACAGCATGGTGATGGTCGCGATGGCCCTGGCCTTCCAGGCCCTGTGGTGGCATCTCACGCGCACGGGCCACCTCTTCGACGCCCGCGTCGACGTAGAGGGCGCCCGCCGCACCCGCGTCCGCTTCGCCCTCGGCTCCCTCGCCTACCCCGCCACGGTCGGCCTGGCGTATGTCTCGGCCCCGCTGACCCTGGCCGCCCACGGCCTGATCGCGATCTACTACGGCTTCAACCAGGTACCGGTGCCGACCCGAACGCCTGACAGGGCCGCGCTGCCGGAAGACGGCCGGTGAAGAACGACGTGGGTGGGACGCCCATCAGCGTGCGGAAGTCGGCGGTCATGTGCGACTGGTCGTAGTAGCCGGTGGCGGCGGCCAGTTGGGCCCACGGGGTGTCCGGGGACCGGCGGGCGTACGTGAGGATGTGGCGTACGCGGGCGATGCGGGCGTAGTGCTTGGGCGAGACACCGACACCGTCCGCGAAGAGGTTGCGCAACTGTCGCTCGCTGACGGCGAGACGGTCCGCCAACTCCCTTACACCCAAGGGGAGACGGCTCCCGTCGGTCGACATCGCCTCGACCGCCCGTCGCAGCAGCGAGGAGCGCGCAGGGTCGTCCTGCGCGAGCCGCTCGGGCAGCGTCCCGGCCATATGCGGGACCACCTCCGCGGGCTCCAACGGAAGGAGCTCGTCGGCCAGTTGGCGGGCGGCCGCACCCGGGAACTCGCCGAGCCGTGCCACCCGGCCGACGAGGTCGACCGCCGGTACGCCGAGCAGCGGGCGGGCCGCGCCCGGTCCGAGGCGCAGCTGCACACAGGACGCCAGCCGCTTGCTCGCGTGGTAGGAGGCGCGGGTGCGGGGGCCGACGACCAGGACGTCGCGGCGACCGTTCTCCTCGACCCGCACCACCACCTTCGTCGCCGCGTCCGGGACATGGGCGAACGGCTCGCGCAGATCCCCGTCGACGGACGTGAACCCGATGTCGGTGAACCATGGCCGCAGTGCATCGGGCACGGTCACGGGCTCCTCGGCGAGGCCGTTCGGGCCGGGCTTCGCGTCGTGGTCGGCGGTCTCCTGCGCGGCGGTCTCATACCGGGTGGTCACCCCTCCACGGTAAAGGCGTCGTCGCGCCGGTCGGGCCCGTGAACCGTGCCGGAATTTCCTAGCGACCGACGGCAGCGGCTCGGCACGGTGAGAGACATGATCCTAGTGACCGGTGCCACGGGCACCATCGGCAGTGAACTTCTACGACAGCTCGCGGCGCGTGGCGAGAAGGCCCGCGCGCTGACCCGGGACCCGGCCCGCGCGCGGGTGCCCGCCGGCGTCGAGGTGGTGCGCGGCGACCATCACGAGCCCGCCTCCGTGGAGGCCGCCCTGTCCGGGGTGTCCGCTCTCTTCGCGGTGGGCGTCCTGGGACCCGGCGACGCGGACGCCGACGCGGCGCTGGTCGCGGCGGCGCGCGCGGCGGGCGTACGCCGGGTCGTGAAGCTCTCGGCCATCGGCACGGGCGACCCGGCCCTCGGGCCGGTCGGCACCTGGCACCTCGGTGGTGAACAGGCCGTCCGGGCAAGCGAGTTGGAGTGGACGATCCTGCGCCCCTCGTCGTTCGCCTCCAACACTCTGAGCTGGGCGGAGGCGATCCACTCCGGCAACCCGGTGTCCAACATGACCGGGACCGGCACACAGGGTGTCATCGACCCGCGTGATGTCTCGGAGGTCGCGGCCGAGGCCCTGCTCGCGCCGGGGCACACGGGCCGTGTCTACACCCTGACCGGACCCGAACTCCTCACCACCCAGGACCAGGCCGCCACCCTCGCCGAGATCCTCGGCCGCCCGGTCACCACCGCGGACGTACCCCCGGACGCGCTCCGCGAGCAGTTCCTTCGGGCCGGTATGTCCGAGACCTACGCCGAGGGTGTCCTGGCGGGCACGGCGTATGTCCGCAAGGGCGGGAACGCGGTGCTGACGGAGGACGTCCGGCAGGTGCTGGACCGTGCGCCGCGTACGTATGCCCGGTGGGCGCGCGATCACAGGGAGGCGTTCGCGCGGGACTGACGCCCGGCCTGCGGCGCCGGGGTGGAGGCCGGGCGCCCCGGTCGCAGGAGCGCGGCCGCCAGCAGCAGGGCCGTCGCCGCGATGCCCGTGGCCACACCGAACGCCAGCCGGTAGCCGTCCGCTGTCGCCGCCACGGTGTGCGCGCCCCCGCCGATCAGCCGTTCCGTGCGGCTCGCCGCCAGTGTCGTCAGGACCGCGAGCCCCAGTGAACCGCCCACCACCTGGGTGGTGTTGAAGAGCCCGGAAGCCAGTCCCGCGTCCTCCTCGCGGGCGCCCGACATGGCGAGCCCGGTCACCGCGGGCATCGCGGCCGCGAAACCGGCGGCGAGCAGGAGCAGCGGGGGGAGCACATCGGCGACGTACCTGCCGTCGACCGGGGCCCGGCTCAGCAGGGCCATGCCCGCGGTGATGAGGGCGAGCCCGGCGAGCAGCACGCGGTACGGGCCGAAGCGGGCGATCGTGCGTGCCGACAGGCCGAGCATCAGCACCCCGATCGCGATCGGCGCCGGCAGGAACGCCGTGCCGGTGAGCAACTCGCTGTAGCCCAGGACGCGTTGGAGGTAGAGCGCGCCGATGTACTGGAAGCCGTACATCCCCGCGATCATCAAAATCTGGACGCCGTTCGCGCTGGTCAGGGCGCGGGAGCGGAAGAGCCGCAGCCGGAGCAGTGGGCGGGCGGCACGCGCCTGCCGCACGGTGAAGGCCCCGAAGAGGACGAGCGAGACGGCCGCGAGGGTCAGGGTGCCGCCGAGGCCCCGGTCTCCGGCGCCCACGATGGCGTACACCGTCAGCATCAGCGCGCCCGTGACCAGGGCCGCGCCGGGGTAGTCGGCGCCCCTGCCGAGACCGACTCCCTTGTCCGGGGCGAGAATCCGCAGCGCGGCGAGCCAGGCCACCACCCCGATCGGCAGGTTGATCAGAAAGATCCAGTGCCAGTTGAGCGTCTGCGTCAGTGCCCCGCCGAGGAACGTGCCGAGCGCCCCGCCCGCCGCGCCGACCGCGCTGAACACCGCGATGGCACGGGCCTGTTCGCGCGGCTCGGGGAAGAGCGCGACGAGCATGCCGAGAACGACGGCCGAGGTCATCGCCCCGCCGACACCCTGCAGCGCACGGGCCGCGACGAGCGTGCCCTGGTCGGTGGCGACTCCGCACAGCACGGACGCCGCGGTGAACACCGCGAGCCCGGCGGCGAACATCCGCTTGCGGCCGACCAGGTCCCCGAGCCGCCCCACCAGGAGCAGCAGTCCGCCGAAGGGGATCAGATACGCGTTCACGACCCAGGCGAGCCCCGGTCCCGAGAAACCGAGATCGCTCTGGATCGCCGGCATCGCGACCGTGACGATGTTCCCGTCCAGGATCGTCATCAGCGTGCCCGCGCACAGGACGACGAGCGAGGCCCAGCGGGAGTACGTTCGTGGTGTCGGTGACTCGCTCCGGGACGGCATGGCGATGACCTCCGTGCTCTTCAAGGGTGCCTAGGTGCACGACTTGTAACGGGGTACATCGTGAGTGACCATGGAGACCGGCATAAGGAGGCACTTCGATGTCCCAGGGGAACACCGGTGTTACCTCGCAGGCCGTGCTCGCGCAGGCGTGCCCGGTCCGTGAAGTTCTTGACAGGGTCGCCGGAAAATGGAGCGTGCTGATCATCGTGGCCGCAGCGCACGGCCCCATCCGCTTCACCGAGCTGGAGCGGAGCGTGGAGGGAATCAGCCGCCGCATGCTGACGCTCACACTGCGCAATCTGGAACGCGACGGACTTCTCACGCGGACCGTCCATCCCACGGTGCCGCCGAAGGTCGAGTACGAACTCACCCCGGTGGCCCGGGAGTTGCACGCGACCCTGCTGTCCCTGACCGACTGGGCCGAGCGGCACCGTGTGACGATCGCCGAGTCGCGCGCGGCCTACGACGCCCAGCACTCGCCGGAGTTGCTGGACGCGTAGGCCGGTTCCCTCAAGGGGCCGCGAGCGCCTCGGTCGGCGACAGCCGTGACGCGCGGATCGCCGGGTACAGCCCGGCCAGGCCGCCGATCACCAAGGTGGCCGCGACGCCGCCGGCAAGCGCCCACGGCGGTACGACGGTCGGCCATCCCTGGTAGAGGGCGTACCCGGTGGTGACGGCCAGGCCCAGCAGGGCGCCGGCCGCGCCGCCGAGGGCGGACAGCAGCAGGGACAGGGCGAGGAACTGCGCGTCGTCATCTCCAAGGGTGCGGGCCTCGGTCTGTCCATCGTCCGCTCCATCGCCCGCGCCCACGACGGGGAGGTCGTCGCCCGCCCGCGCGAGGACGGCGGCCTGACGGTGACCGTCACGCTGCCGCGATGCCCCGAGGACACACGTCCGTGACGGCCACGGCCACGCAGAGGCCGCCGTCCGTGACGGTCACGGCCACGCGGACACCGCCGTCCGTGACGTTCAGAGCCCGAACAGCCGCGGATCGGTGGCCAGTGCCCGGAAGTACTCGCGCGGGTCGGCGACCAGCCTGCGCTCCTTGAGGTCGAGCAGTCCGCCGACCGCGGAGATCTCGGCGGACACCGTGCCGTCCGTCTTGCGGATCGTCTGCTCGATGCGGAAGCTCTTGCCCTCACCCCAGTGGAAGTCGCAGGTCACCTCGACCTCGTCCCCGGCGCGCAGCTCCCGTTTGTAGCGGATGGTGGTCTCCAGGGCCACCGGGCCCACGCCCTTGCCTATCAGCTCGGTCTGACTGATCCCGGCCGCTTGCAGCAGCGACCAGCGGGCGTGCTCTGCGTACTGCAGATACACGCTCTGGTTGAGGTGCCCCTGCACATCGGTCTCGTACCCGCGGACGGTCACTGCGACGGAAAACGGCTCTGCCACGACTTCCCCATTTCTGCGGCGATCTCTACGGCGATCAGGACTGATCCATCCAACTCCCTTGTACCGCACGTCATTCCGGCCCCCCTCCTCACACCCGTCGCGGCGAGGCCAGCACATACCGCGCCCCCGTGCGCGGCTCCGTGTGCTCGCCGACCTGCCAGCCGGCTTTCTCCAGCGTGGCCGCGCAGGCACGCAGCGCCCCGGAATCCGGCTCGCGCACGGCGACGGCCTCCGGCTGCGGTGTCGCCCGCACCCGGTAACCGCCGCCCTCCGCCCCCGCGGGCCGGTGCCCCGCGGCCTCCAGCGCGAGCGCGGCGGCCTGCACCAGATGCGTACGCTCCCACCCGCACGGACGCTCCACGGCACCGTCCGGATTGGTCATCCGGCGCAGCTCCAGGAGCCCCTCCCAGGCGCTGCGCACCTCGCGTATGCGGGACGGCCCGGTGTCGGCCGTCTCCTCGCCGCCGATCCGCGCGGCGAACACACCGGCCTCGGCCGCGACGGGGGCCTCGACGGCGGCGACCGGCTCGGGCGTCTCCCGTACGCGATGCCCGGCGGGAGTCAGAAAATGGTCGTGCGGCGGCCGTGGATGCCGAAAGGCCAGCCCGCGCTTGACCAGCGCGGTGAGCTGGGCCTCCGTGCCCTTCAGCCGTCCGGTCACGGGATCGGCGGCCTCGATGACACGCCGCTGCGCGGCGGTCGGCGGTCGAGTCATCTCGCGCTCCCTCCCTCCACCGGTCGTGTCACGGCGGGCTCCCTCCCTCCACCGGTCGTGGTCACGGCGTGTTTCCGTCTTCCATCGGTCGTGTCACGGCGGGCTTCCGTCCGCCGCCGGTCGTGTCACGGCGTGCTTCCGTCCGCCGCCCATCGTGTGACGACGCCGCGTGCTCCCCTGCGCGCGTCCCGCCGCTCAGCGCTCGTCGGGCCCCTCTCCCGCCGAGGAGAGCGGCTTATGGGAACAGTACGCGTCAGGTCTGACATTCCACCCGGCCACCACATGCCGCCGGTGCTCGGTGCTCAGCCGGCTCATCGTCCCGGTGCCGAGCTGGAACAGGGCGCCGGCCGAGGCGGGCAGTCCCAGCCGCCGCGCGGTCAGCACCCGCAGGAAGTGCCCGTGCGAGACGACCACGACACTGCCCTCCGCCTCGGCGAGCGCCGCGTCGATCTTGGCCAGCATCCGCTCCGCGCGCGCCCCGACCTCGTCCGGGCTCTCCCCGGGGTGCTCGGGCGGTCCGGCCGCGACCCCGTCCGTGAACAGGAACCAGTCGGGTTTGCTCCGCTGGATCTCGACGGTCGTGATCCCTTCGTACCCGCCGTAGTCCCACTCCGACAGATCCGCGTCCACCCGCGCCCCGCCGACCCCGGCCAGCCGTGCCGTCTCCCGCGCTCGCTGCATCGGGCTGACGAACGCCGCCGCGATGTGATGGCGTGCGATCAGCGGAGCCAGGCTCCGCGCCTGCTCCCGGCCCTTGTCGGTCAACGGGATGTCGGTCGACCCGGTGTGCCGCCCGGACAACGACCACTCGGTCTCTCCGTGCCGTACGAGGAGGAGGTCACCCATCGCCGAACCCTTTCTGTCCCCTTGCACGGTGGCACCGGCGGGCGACCGGCGCAGCCCCGGCTCGGCCGGGTGGCCCTACTGCCGGTACCCGCTCAGGAACCGCCCGATCCGGCTGATCGCCGCGTCCAGGTCGTCGGCGTGCGGGAGGGTGAGGATACGGAAGTGGTCGGGGCGCGGCCAGTTGAAACCGGTGCCCTGGACGACCTGGATCTTCTCGCGGAGGAGGAGGTCCAGGACGAATTTCTCGTCGTCGTGGATCTTGTGCACCTCGGGGTCGATGCGCGGGAACGCGTACAGCGCGCCCTTCGGCTTGACGCACGAGACGCCGGGGATCTCGTTGAGCTTCTCCCAGGCACGGTTGCGCTGTTCGTGGAGGCGGCCGCCGGGCGCGGTCAGCTCGTGGATGGACTGGCGGCCGCCGAGTGCGGCCTGAATGGCGTACTGGGCGGGCGCGTTGGCGCACAGCCGCATGGAGGCGAGCATGGTGAGGCCCTCCAGGTAGCTGCGCGCGTGCTGCTTCGGGCCGGTCACGACCAGCCAGCCCGAGCGGAAGCCCGCCACGCGGTACGTCTTCGACAGGCCGCAGAACGTGAGGACCACCAGGTCCGGGGCGAGCGCGGCCGCCGAGTGGTGCACCGCGTCGTCGTACAGGATCTGGTCGTAGATCTCGTCCGCGAACACCATCAGACCGTGACGGCGTGCGAGGTCGAGGATGCCCTCGACGATCTCCTTCGGATACACCGCGCCCGTGGGGTTGTTGGGGTTGATGATGACGACCGCGCGCGTACGGTCCGTGATCTTCGCCGCCATGTCGTCCAGGTCCGGGTACCAGTCGGACTGTTCGTCGCAGAGGTAGTGCACCGCCTTGCCGCCGGCGAGGGTGGTGACCGCCGTCCAGAGTGGGAAGTCCGGGGCGGGGATGAGGACTTCGTCACCGTCCTCGACCAGGGCCTGCACCGCCATCGACACCAGTTCGGAGACTCCGTTGCCGAGGAAGACGTCGTCCACGCCCACCTCCAGGCCCCGGTCCTGGTAGCGCTGGGCGACGGCCCGGCGGGCGGAGAGGATGCCGCGCGAGTCGGTGTAGCCGTGCGCCCGGGGCAACATCCGGATCATGTCCTGGAGGATCTCGTCCGGCGCCTCGAAGCCGAAGAGCGCGGGGTTGCCGGTGTTGAGGCGCAGCACGCTGTGGCCCGCCTCCTCCAGCGCGTTGGCGTGCTCGATCACCGGGCCGCGGATCTCGTAACAGACCTCGCTGAGCTTGCTCGACTGCCGGAACTCCATGCGTTGCGCCCTCCGGTTCGTGGTGTTGCTTGGTTTTACCAAGTTGGAGCTTGGAAAGTCCAACAAGATAGCTAGACTGCGCCGCATGTCACCTCGCCGAAGCTACGACCAGTACTGTTCCGCCGCCCGGGCTCTCGATGCCGTCGGTGACCGGTGGACCCTCCTGATCGTCCGCGAACTGCTCGGCGGACCGCGCCGCTACACCGATCTGCACGCCGACCTGCCGGGCGTCAGCACGGACGTGCTCGCGTCCCGGCTCAAGGACATGGAGCGCGACGGGCTGACCACCCGGCGGCGCCTCCCGCCGCCGGGTGCGGCGTACGTCTACGAACTCACCCGCAGAGGACGGGAGTTGCTGCCCGTGCTGCAGGCGCTGGGGGAGTGGGGGGCGCCCGCGCTGGGGGAGCGGCGGCCCACGGATGCCGTGCGGGCGCACTGGTTCGCGCTGCCCCTGCTGCGCGGGCTGGAGGGGGAGGGGCTCGTCGAAGTCCGGCTGGACGAAGGGGAGTTCCATGTCCGGCTCGGGGCCGAGGAGGGGCCGGTCTACGGGGACGGGCCAGCCCCGGAGGAGCCGGATGCCCGGCTGACGCTCGACACGGAGACATGCGAGGCCGTGAGTCGCGGGGCGTTGGCACTGCTGGACGCGGTGCGTGCGGGGCGGGTTGAGGTGACGGGGGAGGGCACGGTGGCCAAGGTGCTGCGGGAGGCATGACGCGGGACGGGTTCTCGCCCCCTCCGCCCCTGCCCTGTCCGTACCTGGGGGCTTCGCCCCCAGACCCTCGTATCGCGCTGCGCGCTCGTCCTCGAGCGCCGGACGGGCTGAAGATCTTCAGCCCGTCCGGCGCTCCTTGAAGAGTGGGGAAGGAGCCCCCCGGGGATTGTCAGGCGCCCGGCGTCACCCGCGAAGGCCGTCCCGCCCCCCGCGTCAGCGCGTACCCGCCGATGCCGGCCAGGGCCGCGAGGATGCCGCCGATCGCGGTCCACACCCAGCGGTCGGACCACCAGCCGGAGGTCCAGCCGTCGTCGGGCTCGAGCGAGGACAGTGCGGCCGTCGACGAGTCGGCGTCCGAGTC
This sequence comes from Streptomyces albiflavescens, assembly GCF_014645835.1. Taxonomy (GTDB): domain Bacteria; phylum Actinomycetota; class Actinomycetes; order Streptomycetales; family Streptomycetaceae; genus Streptomyces; species Streptomyces albiflavescens. The sequence goes on along the minus strand of NZ_BMMM01000025.1, from coordinate 95,853 downwards.
GGACTTCTCGGCGCTCGTCGCGATGCCCGGGACCAGCGGCTTGGCGAGCGAGCCGTCGACCGCCGCCGAGCCCCCGATGTCCTTGGAATCCACCTTGACCTCGGTGCTCACCGGCAGTCCCAGCTCGGACGCCCCCAGCCCCGTGGCGGTCAGCCGGATGTAGTACGTGCCCGGCAGCGGGTCGTTGGCCCAGGTCTCCGACCAGGCGCGGACGGTGCGCAGGGTGCAGGACAGATCCACGGAGGTTGCGTCCTGCGCCGCCGTCCGTGTCTGTGCCCCGTACTGGCACGCCTGGCGGCGCCGCAGCCCGTCGTACACGTCGATCTGCCAGGTCTCGGCGGCGCTGCGCGTCGAGGCCTCGGGCAGCTTCACCGTCGCCTTCACGGTGGGCCGCTGTCCGGCGTCCGCGGGGAACGACCAGTACAGGTAGTCACCCGTGGAGCCGCTCGCGGTGGCCTGCTGCCCCTGCTCGATCTCGGTCGCCGTACGGAACGACGTACCGGCCTCGGTAGGCGCGCCGCCGTCGTCCGACGGGCTCGCCGAAGCCGAGGGCGAGGAGTCCGCGACGGCCGGAGCGGCGGAGACGCCGAGAAGAACGGGAGCCACGGTGGCGCCCAGCATGAACGCCGTTGTCGTCAACACACGTCGGATATACATCAGTTGGTCCTCCAGACCGCGACCCGCCAGCGCGAGATCCAGCCCCACAGCACACCCGCGAGGAAGCCGGTGAGTACGAGGGCGCCGAGCAGCCACCAGCCGCGACCGAGGCCGAACGAGGCCACGTCGCCCGCCTGGTCGGGCCCGTCGACGACGTCGACCGTCAGCTCCAGCGGCAGGCCGGGCGTCGTCTTCACGCCTGCGCCCGCGGAGAACGCGTTCGACACCTGGAGGCATACGACCTCGGCGGCGGCATTCTCGTCGTCGCTCTCGGCCTTCGGGTAGCGCAGACCGGTCGAGATGACGTCGGTGCGCCCGTTGCCCGCCGCCTCGCCGCGGACGATCTCGCGACCGTGCACGGTGACGGCCCGCAGCAACACCCCGTAGTCCGGGTTGACTTCGCGGTCCGCCGCGACGCTCACCGAGGTCCGCAGCTCCTGGCCCGGCTCGACGTTCACGCGGTACCAGCGGTGCTGCGCGAACTCCTCACGGTCGGTGTAGAGGCCCGACTTGAGGGTGGGCGCCTTCGCGCACTCGGCGGCGCCTTCCACGGCGACCGGCGTCACCACCGGATCGGCGGCCCGGTCGACCAACTGCCCAACCCGGTCGGCGAGTTCCTCCTTGTGCTGGACGGAGGTGTAGGTGCCACCGGTGGCGTCGGCGATGCAGCTGAGCTGGTCGCGGGTCTTCGCGTCGGGCACCAGGCCCAGCGTGTCGATGGTCAGGCCTATGCCCTTGGACGAGATCTCGCGGGCCACTTCGCACGGGTCGAGCGGCTGGCAGGTGTCCTCGCCATCGCTGATCAGCACGATCCGCCGGGTGCCCTCGCCGCCGTTCAGGTCGTCGGCCGCCTTGAGCAGCGCCGGACCGATCGGCGTCCAGCCGGTGGGCGCGAGGGTCGCGACGGCGGTCTTCGCCTCGGTGCGGTCCAGGGTCCCCACCGGGTACAGCTGCGCCGTGTCCTTGCAGCCCGTCTTGCGGTCATTTCCCCGGTAGTTGGCGCCGAGGGTGCGGATGCCGAGCTGCACCTCCTCCGGCGTCGCGTCGAGCACCTCGTTGAACGCCTGCTTCGCCGCGGCCATCCGCGACCCGCCGTCGATGTCCCGTGCCCGCATCGAACCGCTGACGTCCAGCACGAGTTCGACCTTGGGAGCGACCTGCTCCGCCGTTTCGTCGGCGACCGCTCCGGCCGGGAAGGCGATCCCGGTCGTCAGGGCGGCAAGCAGGGCGCAGACTCCTGCTGCCAGCCGTTGTCTTGTGATCATCGGCGGATCCTAGTGAGCAAAGGTGCCGCGCTTCAAAACGATCTTCAAACCGTACTTCAACGAGCTGTTACGCGTCCTCCGAAACGTGCTCCGAACGGGCTGCCTCACGACGTGCTTCAAGTCCTGCCTCAAGACGTGCCTCAAGACGTGCCTGAAGACGTGCCTGAAGACGTGCCTGAAGACGTGCTTCGCATCGAGTGGCCGCCGGAGCCGGGCCTCGCGAGCGGGTTGGGCAACCGCGTCCAGATGTCACCGGGCGTTTCCGGCGACAGGCGCATCAAGGTCAACGCCTTGGTCGGCAGGGGTTCGTCGCGGAGGGCCGCGAGGTCGGCGGTGGCCGGCAGATCCCGTACGACGGTTTCCAGGGCCGCGCGCAGAGCGGCGGTCGAGCCCGCCGTCGCCCCCAGCGCGCCGCCGACGAGCGAGCCGAAGAGCTTGCGGCGCAGGGTGGTCTCGTCGTCCGTGACGATCCGCCCTGCCACGGCCGGGGCCGGGAAGCCGTGGCGGGCCAGGCGGGCCGGGCTGATCCGGATGTCGGCCAGGTCGCGGTAGATCAGCCGGAGTGGGGCGCCCGTGGGGGAGAGGACCACCAGCAGGTTCTGGCTGTGTGCCTCAAGGGCCACGCCCAGGTCGAGCAGCCGCAGCCCGACGGTGAGGACGAGCCGGGTGAACTCGCCGAGCCAGATGGGGTCGTCGGCCAGGCCGGTCAGCGGAAGGGCGGCCACCGGGACGACCTGCTCGCTGGGCCGCGCGTACGCGTCCGGGGACTCCCGCAACACCGCCGCCAGATCGGGGCTGTCGGCGGTGACCGCGCCCAAAGTCCGGGTGATGTGCAGCGGCACGTCCAGGCGGTCGGTCACCGTCTCCATGAACGCCGAGACGCTCTCGGCCGTTTCGACCGAGTACACCGAGATGTCGCGCACGGAGGAGGTCAGGCGCGCGCTCAGCGCGGTCTTGACGTGCGGGCCGTCCGGCAGGGCGAGGGTGCGCAGGGACATCAACGGATGGGCGGTGAGCCGTTCCTGGACCGGACGGTCCAGCACATGGGCCGACTGCCAGGGGTGGACCGGAATCAGGACGCGCTCCCCGTCCCGCAGCCACTTCGGCCACTCGCCCGTGATGAGGCAGTCGTCCGCGGCCACCAGCCCCAGTTCCACGAGCGGCCGGTGCTCCGGCGCGTACGCGAGCTGCTCGGCCGCCGAGAAGCCGGGCCGCGAACGGCAGTTGGGGTGGTACGGATGCCCGTCGACGACCCGCTGCTCCCAGGTCCGGCTCGGCACGGGCTCGGCCGGGTCGCACGAGGCGGGCTGCCCCGCGCGGGACAGCGCCAAGGAGGCCACGCTGTGGTCGAGCTCGGCCGCGAAGGCGGCACCGTGCGGGACCGCGAGGGCGTCGACGAGCCGGGCCGGACGATGATACGGCTTGTCGTCGAGGCGCACCTCGGTGACGTACGAGGTGGTGGCGTACGGGTCCGCGTGCGGGCCGTGCAGCCGGCGGCCGTCGGTCAGGCGGAGCGTGAGACCGTCGCTGCCCGGCTCGCGGCGCGCGATCCACGGCAGCGGCTCATGCGCCAACGCCCGCCACAGACGCGTCAGCACGGCCGCCCGGGCCCCGGGCAGCGCCTGCGCGTAGGCCGCCGACAGGCCGGGGCGTACGACGCTCAGCTCGTCGGCCAGCGCCGCCTCGGCCTCGGGCGTGGGGGGTCGGTGCACGGTCGGGCTCCTTGGGTACGGGGACTGCGTCGCGGTCGTCCGCGTCGGCAGACATACTGATCACCAGTGCACCGTATGGACGAATGGATCGCGTGGACTCCATGCCCCCCAGGCTCCCCCCGCTCGACAGGGGCGACACGGAAGAGGCCGCCGACGCGTACGCCGCCGCGCCGCTGCTCAATTGTCTCCTGCGGGAGGCGGCGGAGCCCGCGCAGGACCCCGGTGTGTTCCGGCTCCGTGCCAGTGGCCGACTGCTGCGCGTGCGGGGTGCTCGGCGGCCCATGGAACCCGAGGTGTACGCCGGCGGCGCCTGGCATCGGCTCACCCACCCCGAGCTGGTCAAACTCACCGCCGAGGAACTGCGCCGCGACACCGGCCTGTCCAACTCCGAGCTGCCCGCCGAGATGATCGACAGCCGGGACGCGGTGGCCGCGCTGCTCACCGCGCGCGTCCGTACGAGACCGCCCGAGGACCCGTATCTGCGCTCCGAACAGTCCCTGATCATCGGGCACCCGCACCACCCCGCGCCCAAGGCCCGCGGCGGCGGCCCGGTCACCAGCTGGCTGCCGTACGCGCCCGAGGCATACGCCCGCTTCGGGCTGGACCTGCTCGCCGTGCGGGAAGACGCGGTCGTCGAGGAGGGCGACACAAAGGCGCTCGACGCCCTCGGCCGGACCCCGCCCGGCTACCGGCTGCTCCCCGCCCACCCCTGGCAGCTCGACCTGGTCGGCGCCCGCCCGGAGATCCAGGACGCCTTCGCGGACGGCCGACTGGTGCGCCTCGGGCGCACCGCACGGCTCCTGTGGCCGACGGCGGCCGTTCGCACGCTGTATGCGCCCGAGGACGACCTGTTCGTGAAGTTCAGCCTCGATGTGCGCATCACCAACGACATTCGCCGGCTGTGGCGGCACGACCTGCTGAAAATGCGCCGTACCGACGAGGCGACCGCCACGGCCTTCGCCGCAGTGCCGGGTCCCGCCGCCTGGCTGAGCGACCGCGGCTACCGCACCGCCGACTTCGCCTTCGAGGAGCTCGCCGTCCTTGTCCGCGACGGACTGCGCGAGCACCTGGTGCCGGGCGCGACCCCGCTCCTCGCGGCCGCCCTGGTGGAAGGCTTCGACGGCAGCCCCCTCGACCGGCTCACCGATCCCTCCGCCTGGTGGGCGGCGTATCTGCGCCAGGTCGTGCCCCCGGTACTGGAGGCGTTCGCACGGCACGGAGTCGTCGTCGAGGCGCACGTGCAGAACTCGCTGGTCGCCGTCGACGCCGACGGCATGCCCGTACAGGCACTCTTCCGGGACGCCGAGGGCGTGAAGCTGCTTCCCGGGGTGACGCGCGCGGCCGGCTGGGAACGCCTCGTGTACTGCCTGATCGTCAACCACCTCACCGAGCTCGCCGCGCTCCTCGCCGAGCACCATCCGGGCCTGGACCCGTGGCCCGCCGTACGACGGGAGCTGATCCGTTACGACACCGAGCGCGGCCTCCCCGAGATCGCGGACCTGCTCTCCTCGCCGACCCTCCCGGGCAAGACGAACCTTCTGCTGCGGTGGACGGGCGCGGACGGCGCGGACGCGCGGTACGTGCCGCTGCCGAACCCGCTGTGGGAAGGGTCGAGTTGATCGTCCGCCTGGATCGGCGGACGTGACCCGCGATCGTGCACGGGGACCGACGGTGGCTGCTTTCCGGCACCCCCACGGGTCGGCACGCGCCGTCGCCCCCGTGCACGCTTTCGCGTGGCCCCAGAGCCGGGCGATCCACCCGCGCCTGAGGGCAGGTGTACGGAGGGCCCTTGGGATCGACTCCGGCTCGGAGGCCACCGGGCCACCGGGTCAGCGGGTCAGCGCGGCCTCGCCGCCGAAGCCGCCGTGTGCGCCCTGCTGCTCCAGGCGGCGTGTGCGGTTATTTTCCGTATGCCTGGCGAAACTTGCTCCTGGTTTCGTCTGAGGCCATGTTCGCGCCGCACTGGGGGACGGTGCCGTCCTTGGTGGCGGCCACGATGTAGTGCTCTCCGACCAAGAACGTCAGGCTCTCGGGCTCGTTGGTGTCGCTGTTGAGCCGTACCGTGTCCGAGTCACCACCGCGCAACCAGTGATCGACACGGAAGAAGGCCGAGGAGCCCTTGACGGAGGTGACCGTTCCTTCGAAGAGCGTCGGGTACCGGCGCAGCCGGTCGGGGATCGGTGCCATGCACTTGGCGTGGGCAGTACCGCTCGCGGCGGTGAGCGTCAGCGGCCCGGACGCGGACGAGTGACCGCTGTCGCCGTTCGCCATGATTCCTCCTGCGATGCCGCCTCCGAGCATGAGCAGACCGGCAGCCGCCGCGAGTGTGAGGAGACGGCGGCGTCGCCGTACGGCGACGGCCTTCGCAGGGCGCGTAGTGATGCCGGCCGCGGTCTTCTCTGACGGGGGCGTGATGTCGGTGTTCAAGGCAGCCTCCACAAGACGGTTGATGTCGGGCAGCGGAGCTCTTGGGGTCAGTGCCGGGTCCGCAGCCCTCAGTCGGGCCAACAGCTCGTCGTCATTCACTGACTGCTCCTTCCTTCATCTGGCTTGTGTCCGGGCCGTTCGGTGTTCTTTCGCGTCAGCTGCAGCTGTGCGGCGAGTTTCTTCTTCGCCCGGTGGAGCCGGATGCTCACAGCGTTGGAGGTGAGCCCGGTCACTTCCGCGATCTGACGCGGCGCCAGGCCCTCCCATGCCCACAGTCGCACCATCTCGCGGTCCAGTTCTCCAAGGCCATCGAGCGCGGCATGCAGGTCGCTGTGATCGGGGGCCATTGTCGAAGGGTGCTGCTGTGTCCGGATCAGCCGCTCCACCAGGCGGAGCCTGCGTCCGTCAGCGCGGCGGGCATTGGTCAAGCAGCCCCGTGCCACTCCGTAGCACCACGGCAGCACGTCATCGGGATCGGGCGGGGGACCGGTTCCGGGCCCGGGCACATCGTCGATGCGGCGCCACAGCACCAGCATCGTCTCCGACAAGACGTCCTCGACCATGTCTGGGTTCGTCCGTCGCAGCAGATACCGGTGCAGCGGTTCCGCCACCACACGCGCCAGTCCTTCGAAGCGCGCCTGCCGATTCCGGCGCGTCTCCTGTTCCGTCATGGATTCCACAACCTGTCCTGTCCGGCAGCGGCCGGTTCCTTTCAACACAGCTCCCGTCGGAACCACCACAACCACGCGGCCGGACGGCCCCCTGGCTCGACTGCGAGCAACCGCAGCCGGCCGCCCGTAAGCCCGATGCTCCGCAAGGGGTCCTGGCAGGCCTGCGCGGCCCGCACGCCGTACAGACGAAGCACTTCCGTCCGCCCACCAGGTACAGCACTTGTCGACAAGGCCGTTGGCCGGGACGGCCGTCCAACTCCGCCACGGGCAGTCCGCCGAAGGCCCTCCTTTGTGGTCCTCGCGAGTCTGGCCGCTGGTGCCGCGACGGCACAGCCCCGGACCTCGCCGGCCGACGACGCACCTCGGCTGACGCACACGGCCGGCGCGGGCAATGGCGGGGGCCTGACGGCCGTACGGGTCCCACGAAACCAGGCGGGCGGGCAGCGGAGGAAGTTCTCTCTCCTGTTCACCACGCGATTCGGCCTAGGGGGCTTCTGATGGATCTCCGCGGCGTCGCGACGCCCGGCACGCTCCCCCACTGCCTTAAGGGCGTGGGAGGTGCCCCCACTCGCCGCACCGGACAAAAGCCCTAGTAGCTCCTCCCCCACGCTCGGCTTCGCTCGCGCGGGGGGACCCCCATCGAGGACTTCCGCCCGGCACGCCGAGAGCACGCACCGAACGCCGCTCCTTCTTCCACGGAGATCCATCAGAAACCCCCTAGTCCGTGGTGACGACGGCGCGATGGCTCGGGCATTCCTCCCCGGCTGTCACGCTTGGTTACTATGCTCACTTCATGCCGGAGGCCGGAAGCAAGGGTCGCACCGCCATCGACGGACTGCTGGGGAGAAAGGGAGACGAGCGTGCCAGTCGAAGCTCCACAGATTCTCAGGAGTGATCGTGGACGTTTCCCCGGAGTGCAGCACCTTGGAGCTGGCCGTGGAATATAAGGCAGATATGCGACGGGACCTTCGAAGATGTTGAGAGAGGTTGCTGCAACCCGCTACATCGCCCCCCTGCGGTCCGGTGGCTCCGTCCCCGGAGTCGTCGAGGCCGACGACCTCGGCACGTACGTCGTGAAGTTCACGGGCTCCGCGCAGGGCCGCAAGGCGCTGGTCGCCGAGATCATCGTCGGTGAGCTGGCGCGCGCCCTCGGGCTGAGGTTCCCCGAGCTGGTCCTCGTGCACTTCGACCCGGCGGTGGGCGGGCACGAGCCCCACCAGGAGGTCCAGGACCTTCTGCGCTCCAGCGCCGGCCTGAACCTGGGCATGGACTATCTGCCGGGCGCGAAGGACTTCACCCCGGAGATCGCCAGGACGTTCCCCGTCGACCCGCTGGAGGCGGGCAAGGTGATCTGGCTGGACGCCCTCACGGTCAACGTGGACCGCACGGTGCACAGCTCGAACCTGATGATCTGGCCCACCTTCGGCACCGCGCCCCCACGGCTGTGGCTCATCGACCACGGCGCCGCCCTGGTCTTCCACCACCGCTGGGACGCCTCGGCACCGGAGAAGGCGTACGACTTCCGGCGCCACGCGCTCGGTGGCTACAGCCCCGACGTCCGGGCGGCGGACGCCGCACTCGCCCCCTTGGTGACCGAGGAACTTCTGCGCTCGGTCCTGGACGAGGTGCCCGACGGCTGGCTCAGGGAAGAGCCCGGCTTCACCACCCCCGACGAGGTCCGCGAGGCCTACGTCGGCTATCTGCACGCCCGCGTGCGGGCTTCCGCGGCCTGGCTGCCCACGGACTTCCCCACCCGGGAGGAGCTCGCCGCCGAAGACGCCCACCGCGCGGCGAAAACCCAGGAAGGCCGGCCGGACTGGCTGAAGCGGGTCCCGGACCTGCACGGCAAGCCGGCGGCGGAACAGGATTGGTCGGTACACCTCGGATGACAGAGATCCACCGCGTTCAGATCGAGTACTGCACCCAGTGCCGCTGGCTGCCCCGCGCCGCCTGGCTGGCGCAGGAGCTGCTCACGACGTTCGAGACCGAGCTGACGGAGCTGTCCCTGAAGCCCGGCACCGGCGGTGTCTTCGTCGTACGGGTCGACGACGAGGTCGTCTGGGACCGGCGGGAGCAGGGCTTCCCGGAACCCACGGCGGTGAAGCGCCTCGTCCGCGACCGAGTGGCCCCGGAAAAGTCCCTGGGCCACTCGGACAAGTGACGGTTCAGCCGGCCAGCTGCTCGTAGGCGGGCAGGGTCAGGAAGTCCGCGTAGTTCTCGTCGAGCGCGACCTCCAGGAGCAGGTCGTGGGCCTGCTGCCAGTGGCCCGCCGCGAAGGCCTCCTCGCCGATCTCGGCGCGGATGTGCGCCAGCTCCTCGGCGGCGACCTCGCGGGCCAGTTCCGGCGTGGCCTTCACGGACTTTCCGTCGTGCTCGAACTCGACGCCCGCGTTGATCCACTGCCAGATCTGCGAGCGGGAGATCTCGGCGGTCGCCGCGTCCTCCATCAGATTGAAGATGGCGACCGCGCCGAGGCCGCGCAGCCAGGCCTCGATGTAGCGGATGCCGACCTGGACGGCGTTGACCAGTCCGTCGTACGTCGGCCTGGCGTCGAGGGAGTCGATGGCGATCAGGTCGCCGGCGGCGACGGAGACATCCTCGCGCAGCCGGTCCTTCTGGTTGGGCTTGTCGCCGAGGACCGCGTCGAAGGAGGCCATCGCGATCGGCACCAGGTCCGGGTGGGCCACCCACGACCCGTCGAAGCCGTCGTTCGCCTCGCGGTCCTTGTCGGCCTTGACCTTCTCGAAGGCGACCTTGTTGACCTCTTCGTCGCGACGCGAGGGGATGAACGCCGCCATGCCGCCGATCGCGTGCGCGCCGCGCTTGTGGCAGGTGCGGACGAGCAGTTCGGTGTACGCGCGCATGAACGGGGCCGTCATCGTGACCGCGTTGCGGTCCGGCAGCACGAACTTCTGGCCGCCGTCACGGAAGTTCTTGACGATGGAGAAGAGGTAGTCCCAGCGGCCCGCGTTCAACCCGGCGGCGTGGTCGCGGAGTTCGTAGAGGATCTCCTCCATCTCGTACGCGGCCGTGATCGTCTCGATGAGGACGGTCGCGCGGACGGTGCCCTGCGGGATGCCGACGTAGTCCTGCGCGAAGACGAAGACGTCGTTCCAGAGGCGGGCCTCCAGGTGCGACTCCGTCTTCGGGAGGTAGAAGTACGGGCCCTTGCCGAGGTCGAGCAGGCGCTGCGCGTTGTGGAAGAAGTAGAGGCCGAAGTCGACGAGCGCGCCGGGGACGGGCCTGCCGTCCGCGTCGACGAGGTGGCGCTCGTTCAGGTGCCAGCCGCGCGGTCGCATGACGACCGTCGCGAGCTCGTCGTTCGCCTTCAGGGCGTAGGACTTGCCGGACTTCGGGTCGGTGAAGTCGATGTTCCGGGTGTACGCGTCGATCAGGTTGAGCTGGCCGGTGACCACGTTCTCCCAGGTGGGCGCCGAGGCGTCCTCGAAGTCCGCGAGCCAGACCCTGGCGCCCGAGTTGAGGGCGTTGATGGTCATCTTGCGGTCGGTGGGGCCGGTGATCTCGACGCGGCGGTCGTTCAGGGCGGCAGGAGCGGGGGCCACCTTCCAGGAGTCGTCCGCGCGGATCGCGGCGGTCTCCGGAAGGAAGTCGAGCGTGGAGGTGCGGGCGATCTCGGCGCGGCGCTCCGCGCGGCGGGCGAGGAGCTCGTCACGCCGGGGCGTGAACAGCCGGTGCAGCTCGGCCACGAAGGCGAGGGCCGCGTCGGTGAGGACCTCTTCCTGCCGGGGCAGGGGCTCGGCGTCGACGATGGCCAGCGGGGACGGCGCTGGTGCGGACATGAGCTGTCACTTCCTTCAGCGAGCTGCGTACATACGGCACTGGGTGCCACGGGCACCGGATGCGGCTGACCGCGCCGTCGGGGCGGTCCAGCGCTTCTGAGCAGTGGATACTAGTTTCCTCATGGTGGAAGTTCAATGGTTTGTTGATGTCGAGATTCTCTGAGTCGAGGCAAGGTGGCGCTCGGTGCCACCATGCTTACTCAAGGTGGATCAGATCGCCTTCCGTGTCGATGTCGTACGCCTGTGCCACATCGCCGCACTCGACGAGCGTGATCGCGTCCTCGTGCGCCTTCAGATAGGCGCGCGCCCCCCGGTCGCCCGTGGCCGTCGCCGCGATCCCGGCCCAGTGCCCCGCGCCGAAGAGCACCGGGTGGCCGCGCTCCCCGTCGTACGCCGCCGCCGCGAGTGACAGCGGTGATACGTAGGCGGCCAGCACCCGGGCCACCGCCTCCCGACCGATTCCGGGCTGATCGACGAGTGACACCAGAGCGGCCCGCGCTCCCGTGCCGGCCAGCGAGTCCAGCCCCGCTCGAAGCGAGGAGCCCATCCCCTCCTCCCATTGCGGGTTGTCGACGAGGACGCAGCCCGGCAGTTCCGCCCGCTCCCGTACGATGTCGGCCTGGGCGCCCAGAACCACGTGGACCCGGGTGATGCCCCCCGAGCGCAGGACTTCGACCGCGTGTTCGACAAGAGGCCGTCCCCGGTGGGACAGGAGTGCCTTGGGGCGCCCCCCGAGGCGCCGTCCGCCGCCGGCCGCCAACAGCAGCCCGGCCACCTGGTCTTTGTTCTCCGTCATGTCCCCTGCATACCCGACCCGGCCGGAGCGCGCCCCGGAACCCGGACGGGCCCTGTGGTGTCCATGGGCTGAATTTCGGTCCGCGGAGTGGCGCCCGGTGCACGGGGTGGCGTTTACTGGCCCGCGTCCCCCGGCGCCCGACCACCGCCACGGGGAGCTGGGGCCGACGTACGAAGGACTGACGCACAACGACGTGCGAGGGGGAGAGCTGTGTTGCGGAGCTTGGGGCAGAGGTCAGTGACCGGCAGCGACGAGGATCCGAGGGTGGCGGGACTGCGCACCGCCGTCTCCCGGCTGCGCCGTGAACTCGCCGCGCACCCGGCCGAATTCCCCGACCGCGGCATCGCCGAGGACGAGCTCGCGGCCCTCGCCGCGATGGCCGTCAGCGGCATCCCCGAGATCCCGCGGCTGCGTCGCTCCCTGCTTCTGGTCGCGGGCGCGATCGGCTCGGTCAGCGCACTGGCGACCAGCCTCGCCGATGTCCGCAGCGCGGTGGAGCTCTTCGGAGAACCGCCGCGGCGATAGCCGTGCACCTCCGTCACGAGCCGTACACCACCGGCACGGCCGAGTCAGCGTCTCCGGATGACCCCTCGTTCCGTGGCCGCCGCCACCGCCGCCGTGCGCGAATCCACGCCCAACTTGGCGTAGATGTGCACCAGATGGGACTTCACCGTCGCCTGGCTCAGGAACAGTCGCTTGCTGATCCGGTGGTTGGAGAGGCCGTCCCTGACGAGTTCGAGGACTTCCAGTTCGCGGCGGCTGAGGGCGGCCGCCGGGGTGCGCATCCGGTCCATCAGGCGGTCGGCGACCGAAGGAGCGAGAGCGGAGTGGCCCGAGGCGGCGGTGCGGACCGCGGCGGACAGCTCCTCGGGCGGGGCGTCCTTGAGGAGATAGCCGGCCGCGCCCGCCTCGACCGCCGCGAGGATGTCCGCATCGGTGTCGTAGGTGGTCAGGACCAGGACGCGGGGCGCACCGGGGCGTGCCGTGATCGCCGCCGTGGCCTGCGCGCCGTGCATGCCGGGACCGAACTGCAGGTCCATGAGCACGACGTCGACGCCACCCGCTCCGGCGCGGTCGACCGCCGCCTCCGCCGTCGGTGCCTCCGCGACGATCTCGAAGTCCGGCTCCGCGGACAGGACGGCGCGCAGTCCGGCGCGTACGACGGGATGATCGTCCGCGAGCAGAAGACGAATGGTCATGCGCGGCTCCCGACAGCACGCGCGGAGGGGAGCCGGAGGGGCACCTGCTGCCCGGTAGTGGTCGGTTCCCCGGTAGTGGTCGGTTCCCCGGTAGTGGTCGGCTTTCCGGTACTGGTCGGTTCCCCGGTACCGGTTGGCTTTCCGGTACTGGTCGGTTCCCCGGTACCGGTCGGCTTTCCGGCGGCCGGCGGCTTCCCGGTGACGGGCAGCGGAAGCGTGACCGCCACCGCCGTGCCCTGGCCCGGTGCCGACTCGACGGTGAACGTCCCGCCCAGCGACTCCGCGCGCGAGCGCATCGCGGAGAGACCGAAACCCCCGTCCTCCCGGACCTGCTCGGGCCGTACGGCATCGGGAGCGAAGCCGACGCCGTCGTCCACGACGTCCAGGGCGACCGCCGTGTCCATGAAGCTGAGGGTGATCTCGGCGCGGTCCGCGCGCGCGTGCCGCAGCGTGTTGCCGAGCGCCGACTGGGCGATCCGCAGGAGGGCCACTTCGTACGGGGTCGGGAGCTCGGTCGGGGGGCCACTCACCGAGAAGTGGATCCTCGGGGCGTCGACGGCGGCCGAACGGCACAGCCGCTCCAGGGCTCCGGCGAGCGAACCGTGTTCGAGGTCGGGCGGGGTGAGGGCGCGGACGAAGCGGCGGGCCTCGGCGAGGTTGTCCTGCGCGGTCGAGCGGGCCTGTTCGATGTGCGGGGCCGCCGGGGAGTCCGCGGGCAGCAGGCGCTGGGCGGCGCGCAGCAGCAGCTGGATGCTGGACAGGCCCTGCGCGAGCGTGTCGTGGATCTCGTGGGCAAGCCGCTCCCGCTCGGCGAGTGTGCCCGCGGTGCGCTCGGCGGCGGCCAGTTCGGCGCGGGTGGCGATCAGCTCCTCGATGAGCTCGCGACGGCGCTCGCTCTCCCGGTACAGCGCCTCGTACCCGAGGACCGTGGCCACCGCGACCGCCGCCCCGAGGAGCGGGCCGATGAACGCGCCCGGCGTGATGCGCGAGCCGTGCGCCAGGAAGCTCGCGATGGCTGCCGTGGCGGTCAGGGAGACCGCGGGCAGACTCCAGCGCACGGGCAGCAGGTGCAACTGCAGGAAGTAGAGCGGGAACGCCACCCACAGGCCGTCCGGCGAGAGGGCGAGGAGTACCAGCCAGCTCGCGCTCAGGGCGGTCAGCCACACCGCGGCCGTACGCCGCGAGCGGTGCACCGCCGGGGTGCACACGCCCGCCGCGAACACCGTGCCCGTCCCGAGGACCGACAGCACGACGGCCAAGGGGTGCCCGCTGTCCCCGGAGCGGACGGCGGCCAGCGCGAGGAGACCCGCGAGCAGTGCGTACAGGCACAGGCGCAGGGTGGCGACGACAGGGGAGTGGCGGCGGACGTCCATGGTCGTTCCAGGGTAGGCGGGGCCCCGCGAGCACCGGTCAACCGAAAGTTTGAAAGTGGGGTGCGCATTTCGACGGCGCCGGCTCCCTCCTTCGATTCGGGTGAACCGTGCCGTGGCGCGATGCCCCGGACGCGGCCCGGGCCGCAGGGTGGGGGCATGTTCGTCGCATGGAGAGACCTCCGGTTCGCCAAGGGGCGGTTCACCCTCATGGGGGCCGTGGTCGTGCTGATCACCCTGCTCGTGGGGCTGCTGTCCGGGCTGACCGCCGGGCTCGCCGAGGAGAACACCTCGGCGATCACCGGCCTGCCCGCCGACCACCTCGCCTTCGCCGTGCCGCCCGACGGCCAGTCCGTGTCCTTCACCAACTCGACGGTGCCCACGCGCGCGTGGCGGACCTGGGCCGAGCGGACGGGTGTCACCTCGGCGGAGCCGATCGAGATCCGTATGCTGAACGCGGCCGCCGGGGACCGTACGGCCGCGGTGTCGACCTTCGCCGTCGAGCCGGGCTCCGGGATCGCCCCGCACGGCGTCGGCCACGACCGGATCGTGCTCTCCGAGAAGGCCGCAGGTGAGCTCCGTGTCCAAGCCGGAGACCACGTACGGCTCGGCGGCGCCGAGCGGACCGTCGCGGCGGTCGCGGGCGATGCCTCGTACAGCCACACCCCGGTGGTGTGGACCGCCCTGTCCGGCGAAGCCACCGTGATCGCCCTCCGTACCGACGGAGCCGACCTCACTGCGGGGGACCGGGCCGCCGGCACCAGGACCCTCACCAAGGACGCCGCCCTCACCGCCATCGGCTCCTACCGGGCGGAGAACGGCTCGCTGCAGCTCATGCGCGGATTTCTCTTCGTGATCTCGGCGCTCGTCATAGGGGCGTTCTTCACGGTCTGGACCATCCAGCGCTCCGGCGACATCGCCGTACTGAAGGCGCTGGGCGCCTCGACGCCGTATCTGCTGCGCGACGCGCTCGGGCAGGCGGTGCTGATGCTCACGGCCGGGACGCTCCTCGGCAGCGGGCTCGCCGCCGCCATCGGCGGGCTGGTACGGGGCGGCGATGTGCCGTTCGTCCTCGACGCGCCGACCGTTCTCGGGCCCGCCGGCGTGATGATCGCCCTGGGGGCGCTCGGCGCGGGCCTGTCCATCCGGCGGATCACCGCCGTCGACCCGCTGACTGCGCTGGGGAGCACTCGATGATCAGGCCGGGAGCGCTCGATGATCACGCCGGGAAGTGCCCGTTGATCACGCCGGGAAATGCCTGATGACTATGGAGCGAAGCGAAGCGAAGTGCCTGATGACCATGCTGGGAAGTGACCGATGAGCCTGACTCTGGACGACATCACGCTGACCTATCCGGACGGCGAGGGCCGCCTGACCGCTCTCGACCGGGTCGGCCTCGACGTCCCTGCCGGGACCATGACGGCGATCGTCGGCCCGTCCGGCTCCGGCAAGTCCAGCCTCCTCGCCGTCGCCGCGACCCTGGCCACGCCGGACCGCGGACGCGTTCTCGTGGGCGGCACGGAGACGGGGACGCTGAGCCCCGCCGAGCGGGCCGTGTTGCGGCGGCGCGAGATCGGCATCGTCTTCCAGCAGCCGAACCTGCTGCCCTCGCTGACGGCGCTGGAACAGCTCCAAGTGATGGGCCACCTCGACGGGCGTCGCCAGGTGGCGGACCGGGCAAGGGAGTTGCTGGCGACGGTCGGGCTCGCCGAGCTGGCGCACCGGCGGCCGCACCAGCTCTCCGGCGGTCAGCGGCAGCGCGTGAACATCGCCCGCGCGCTGGTCAACGAGCCGTCCGTGCTCCTCGTCGACGAACCGACCAGCGCGCTCGACCACGAGCGGGGCGCGACGGTCCTCGACCTCCTGGTCCGGCTCACCCGGGAGCGCGCCACCGCCACCGTCCTGGTCACGCACGACCGCGCCCACCTCGGGGAGGCGGACGCGGTACGCGAGATGAGGGACGGGCGGATCGAGACACCGGCTCGGCAGGCGGCGGACGACCGGCGGCGGACGACCGGCGACAGACGGGCGGCGCCTGGGGTGACGGCCTGATCAGGCCCCGGGGCCCGAGCTCGCCAGCGCCTCCGACAGTTCGGCCGCGACCTGCTGCAGCACGGGCACGATCTTGTCCGTGGCCGCCTCGGTGACACGGCCCGCCGGGCCGGAGATCGAAATCGCGGCGGCGGTGGGGGAGTTGGGCACGGAGACGGCCAGGCAGCGGACTCCTATCTCCTGCTCGTTGTCGTCGACCGCGTAGCCGAGCCGGCGCACCTCGTCGAGCGCGTCGAGGAAGCCGTCCGCCGTGGTGATCGTCTTCTCCGTCGCGGCGGGCATGCCCGTACGGGCCAGCAGCGCGCGCACCTCGTCGGCCGGGGTGTGTGCGAGCAGCGCCTTGCCCACGCCCGTGGAGTGCGGCAGCACACGACGGCCCACCTCGGTGAACATGCGCATCGAGTGCTTCGACGGCACCTGCGCGACGTAGACGATCTCGTCCCCGTCGAGCAGCGCCATGTTCGCTGTCTCGCCGGTCTCCTCCACGAGGCGTGCCAGGTAGGGGCGGGCCCAGGTGCCGAGCAGCCGGGAGGCGGACTCGCCGAGCCGGATCAGGCGGGGGCCGAGCGCGTATCGCCGGTTGGGCTGCTGGCGTACGTAACCACAGGACACCAGCGTGCGCATGAGCCGGTGGATGGTGGGCAACGGCAGGCCGCTGCTCGCGGAGAGCTCGCTCAGGCCGACCTCGCCCCCGGCATCCGCCATACGCTCGAGCAGGTCGAAGGCGCGCTCGAGGGACTGGACGCCGCCACTGGGGGCGGATGTTTTGGCGGCGTCGGTGGTGCTGGCGCTGGACGTCGGCACGGGCGCGGTCCTTTCAAGACTCAGAATCGAGAGGTGCGGCCCGCAGGGCCTCGAATAGGGCGGTGGCGGGTGACGGGTCGGCAGGTGCAGCCTACCCGGCGGTCGGTTGACTGCCTGGTTGTACGTAGCTACGTTCTGCTTCATGGAATTCTAATTCCGCCTTGTGGAAACGTCCAGAGGTGCGCATCGGGGGCAGAGTGGAGGGGTGTGCCCTTGACTGCGCGAAGGCCGGAGTGAAGACTCCTTCAACAGAACGTTGAATTTCGTTACGTGGACGTGAACCCGCGGTATCGGGACTCAACAGCGGCAGAGAGAGGGGTCCGGGTGTCCGACGTCGAACTGGTGCTGCGCTCGACGCGCGTCATCACTCCCGAAGGGACGCGCGCCGCATCGGTCGCGGTCACCGCGGGGAAGATCACGGCCGTGCTCGCGCACGACGCCGAGGTGCCGGCCGGGGTACGCCTCGAGGACTTCGGCGACGATGTCCTGCTGCCCGGCCTCGTCGACACCCATGTCCATGTGAACGACCCCGGCCGCACGGAGTGGGAGGGCTTCTGGACCGCGACGCGCGCCGCGGCCGCCGGTGGCATCACCACCCTGGTCGACATGCCGCTCAACTCCCTCCCGCCGACGACGACGGTCGACAACCTTCGTACCAAGAAGGACGTCGCCCGCTCCAAGGCGCACATCGACGTCGGCTTCTGGGGCGGCGCCCTGCCCGGCAACGTGAAGGACCTGCGGCCGCTGCACGATGCGGGCGTGTTCGGCTTCAAGGCGTTCCTGTCGCCCTCCGGCGTGGACGAGTTCCCCGAGCTGGACCAGGAACAACTCGCCCAGTCGCTCGCCGAGATCGCCGGCTTCGGCGGCCTGCTGATCGTGCACGCCGAGGACCCGCACCACCTCGCCGCCGCCCCGCAGATGGGCGGGCGGAAGGCCACAAAGTATGCAGACTTCCTCGCCTCGCGCCCGCGCGATGCCGAGGACACCGCCATCGAGAACCTCGTCGCCCAGGCCAAGCGCCTCAACGCGCGCGTGCACGTACTGCACCTGTCGTCCAGCGACGCGCTGCCGCTGATAGCCGCCGCGAAGGCCGAGGGGGTACGGCTCACCGTGGAGACCTGCCCGCACTACCTCACGCTCACCGCCGAGGAAGTCCCGGACGGCGCCAGCGAGTTCAAGTGCTGCCCGCCCATCCGCGAGGCCGCCAACCAGGACCTGCTGTGGCGGGCGCTCGCCGACGGCGTGATCGACTGCGTCGTCACCGACCACTCGCCGTCGACGGCGGACCTGAAGACCGACGACTTCGCCACCGCGTGGGGCGGCATCTCCGGCCTCCAGCTGAGCCTGCCCGCCGTCTGGACGGAGGCCCGCAAACGCGGCCACGGACTGGAGGACGTGGTCCGCTGGATGTCCTCACGCACCGCGCAGCTGGTCGGCCTCGACGACCGCAAGGGCGCCATCGAGGTCGGTCGTGATGCCGACTTCGCGGTCTTTGCGCCCGACGAGACCTTCACTGTGGACCCCGCGGCGCTCCAGCATCGCAACCGGGTCACGGCGTACGCGGGCAAGACCCTCAGCGGCATCGTCAAGTCCACCTGGCTGCGCGGCGAACGCATCGTGGCCGAGGGCGAGTTCGGCGAGCCGACCGGACAGCTCCTGACCCGCCACCCGTAAATCCGCGCACCCGCCCCGCACCCGCAGCGGCCGACCCTCGAAAGGCAGACCTGATCACCGTGACGGCGATACCTCATTTCACCGGCGACGCGAACCCCTACGGAGGCGGCGACCCGTACGCGGACTACCGCACCGCCGACTTCCCCTTCACCCAGTACGCCAACCTCGCCGACCGGCAGCTCGGCGCGGGTGTCATCGCCGCCAACGACGAGTTCTTCGCCCAGCGCGAGAACCTTCTCGTGCCCGAAGCAGCTGAGTTCGACCCCGAGCACTTCGGCCACAAGGGCAAGATCATGGACGGCTGGGAGACGCGGCGGCGCCGTGGCGCCTCGGCCGAACACCCGTGGCCCACGGCGGAGGACCACGACTGGGCGCTGGTCCGCCTCGGCGCGCCCGGCGTGATCCGCGGGATCGTGGTCGACACGGCCCACTTCCGCGGCAACTACCCGCAGGCGGTGTCGGTCGAAGGCGCGTCGGTACCCGGCTCCCCGTCTCCCGAGGAACTCCTCGCCGACGACGTGAAGTGGACGGCGCTCGTGCCGCGCACGGCGGTCGGCGGTCACGCGGCGAACGGCTTCGCCGTCTCCGTCGAGCAGCGCTTCACGCATCTGCGCGTCAACCAGCACCCCGACGGCGGTATCGCCCGCCTGAGGGTGTACGGCGAGGTCGTGCCCGACCCGACGTGGCTGTCCGTCCTCGGCACCTTCGATGTCGTCGCCCTCGAGAACGGCGGTCAGGTCGAGGACGCGTCCAACCTCTTCTACTCGCCCGCCACGAACACCATCCAGCCGGGCCGGTCCCGCAAGATGGACG
Source organism: Streptomyces albiflavescens (assembly GCF_014645835.1). Taxonomy (GTDB): domain Bacteria; phylum Actinomycetota; class Actinomycetes; order Streptomycetales; family Streptomycetaceae; genus Streptomyces; species Streptomyces albiflavescens. Next base: position 76,613 of record NZ_BMMM01000025.1, on the reverse strand, counting down.
ACGGCTGGGAGACGCGTCGCCGCCGCGACACCGGGAACGACTGGATCCGTTACCAGCTCGTCGGCCAGTCCGAGATCCGTGCGATCGAGATCGACACGGCGTACCTGAAGGGCAACTCGGCCGGGTGGGCGTCGGTGTCGGTGAAGAACGGCGCCGACGGCGACTGGACGGAAATCCTTCCCCGCACCCGCCTTCAGCCCGACACCAACCACCGCTTCACCCTCGCGGCCACCACAGTCGCCACCCACGCGCGCGTGGACATCTTCCCGGACGGTGGCATCTCCCGCCTCCGCCTCTTCGGCTCCCTGACGGAGGAGGGCGCGACGTCCCTCACGGCCAGGCACCAGGAGCTCGGCGGCTGAGGCCGCGCTGCCGCGTGGGGCTGCAGCGGGGTGGAGTCAGGGCTGGTCATCGGTGGCGTCGCGGTCATTGCTGTCGCGCAGCTGCCGCCAGTGCGTGCGGTACAGCACGTAGTACAGGGCGACGACCAGGGCACCCACCTGCAGACCCAGGCCGAGCGCCAGGAAGGAGTCCTCGCTCTCGAGGCCGTTGGTCAGGTAGGCGAAGTTCATGCCGAAGAATCCGGTCAGGAACGACAGCGGCAAGAAGATCATCGAGACGATGGTGAGTCTGTTGATCACGACGTTCTGCTGATCGGCGACGAGAGACGAGTAGCTGCTCGCGGCTCGCCGGGCCGCGTCCCGCAGCGCCTCGATCTCCACGAGCACCAGCTGCACGGTGTGCTCGTGGAGGCGGTTCATCGCCTGTTGCTCCTCCGGGAGGTCGTGATGCGCCATCCGGCGACGCACCAGGATCTCCTGTGCGACCGCCGCGTAGGGCAGGAACGCCCGATGCAGGTGGGCCGCGCGCCGTCGCAGCAACGCCAGCTGGTGGACGTGCTCGGGCTGCCGTTGCCCGAACATCGCTTCCTCGAGGTCCTCGACCTCCAGATGGGCTTGCGTGACGGCCCGGCGAAAGGTCTCCAGGACCCCTTGCAGAAACAGGTACATCGCCGTCACGGCGTTGGGGGGCAGGTCCTGCGGCAGCTGGTCGATGAAGGTCTCGATCAGTTCGACGGGCCCCTGGTGAACCATGATGAAGTGCCGATCGTCGGCAAGAACATGGATGTGGGCGACCCGGTTGCCGTGGACCACCGGTACTACGCCACCGGCAGTGCCTGCGTGGTACTCGCCCCGGACGGGTTCGTCCGGTCTGCCGAGCCACTCCCAGGCCGGGTCATCCAGTCCGAGCCGACGGGACAGCGGCTCGCCGGCGAGCGGGGGTTCTGCTCCCTGGTCGATGTCCACGATCACGAAACGGGAGGTCGCGAGATGCTCTCGGGCCTGCGTCAACCCCGTGCGAGCCACGACGCCTTCCGGCATCGACACCACCGAAACGATCATCGCCCCTCACCGTGGATGGCGTCGTGCACACCGCGACTTCCTTCGGCACACTACCGCTGAAGGCCGCCCGAGCAGCTGACCACGCAAAGCGCCGTGTCCCCAGGGGCAGCGTCGCCGGGCCACGGGCAGGGCCCGGTGTCCGGGGACCGCCTCCAAGCTCAACGCGCTGCCGAAGTACGTGGCCTCGTCGAGCCTCACCGATCCCGACTGGGCCGGCACGACCGTGATCGACGGCGACCTCGCCAAGGAGGTCACCGCCCTCAAGGAGCGCACCGACGGCGAACTCCAGGTGCACGGCAGCGGAGCCCTCGTCCAGTCCCTGCTCGCCCTGGACCTCGTCGACACCATCCACGTACTGACCTTCCCGGTCGTACTCGGCGCCGGCCTGCGCCTGTTCCCCGAGGGCGCCGTCCCGACAGCCTTCCGGCACACCGGTGGCCGCGTCACCGCCGCCGGGGTCTCCATCCAGTCGTACGACGCGGCGGGCCGCCCGGAGTACGGCTCGTACGAGCTCCCGGAAAACGCCTAGTCACTCCGTCGCCGTGTAGGTACGGTGATCGTTCCCGTGCGAGCCGCCGCCGTCTCCACGCATGCCCGTCCGCAGGAGACCCGGAGCCGCTCCCATGTCGTCGATCGCCGTACCCGGCGCCTTCGCGCCCCGTCGCGCCTGGCTCACCGACCTGCCCCTGTTGCTCGTGGCCGTGGTGTGGGGCGCCAGCTACCTCGCCGCCAAGGACATCACCACCGCGCGGACGGTGATCGCCGTCCTGGTGCTTCGTTTCGCCATCGTGCTGCCGGTGCTGGTGACCGCGGGATGGCGAGCGCTACGGGCCCTGACGGCGGCGCAGTGGCGCGGGGCCGGAGCGCTCGGGGTGATCCTGAGCGGGATCTTCCTCCTGGAGACGTACGGCGTCGTCCACACCTCGGCGACCAACGCGGGCCTCATCATCAGTCTCACCATGATCTTCACTCCGCTCGCCGAAGCGGCCGTGACCCGCGTACGCCCTGCCCGCGCGTTCCTTGCCGCGGCCGGTGTCTCCGTGCTCGGCGTCGTGCTGCTCACCCAGGGCGGCGGCTTCACCCGGCCCTCGCTCGGCGACCTGCTGATGCTCCTCGCGGCCCTCGCCCGGACCGTGCACGTGCTCGCGATGTCCCGCATCAAGTCCGTCCAGGACGCCGACGCGCTGCCGCTGACCACCGTCCAACTGGGCGCCGCGGTGGTGGTGTTCGCCGTGCTGTCGACCGGCGCCGACGCCACGCCGTGGAGCACGGCCGCGGGATTCGGCGCGCGGGAGTGGGCCGGGCTGCTGTTCCTCTCCGCGTTCTGCACGCTGTTCGCCTTCTTCGTGCAGATGTGGGCGGTGCGCCGGTCCACGCCGTCCCGGGTCAGCCTGCTCCTGGGAACCGAGCCCCTGTGGGCCGCCGCGGCGGGCATCGCCCTCGGCGGTGAACGCCTCGGGGTGCTGGGCCTGGTGGGCGGCGCACTGGTGCTCGCGGGGACCGCGTGGGGACGGCGCGTGACAGGTTGACTCCCGGAAATGTCATCGGACTTGGCGGGAGAAATCAGCGTCAGCCGTGCACCCTACGAGACCAAGCCCAGGCTGCCAGGCCTCCTGGGGCGTACCCGGCGATGAGAGCCGACCGCCGGGCCGAGCGGTCGTCGGGCGAGGGCACAACTGCCGCCATGTGGCGGCAGAACTGCCTCGCCCCGCGGCCGATGGCGTGGGGGGACGCGGGGCGAGGGGCTCGGTGTCGAACGCGTGGGTGCCGGCGGCGAATCGCTTCGCCGCCGCACGCATGTGCGCGCCGATCGCGTGGTCGAGAGTCAGGCAGTGCCATGCGTTCCTGGTCAGGGCGCACATCAACCGCGTTGAGTGGTCATACGGGTTCGGATCTGGAGCCGGAGGCCCGGCTGTGCGCGGACCAGACCTCCAGCAGATCAGACCGCCAACCAGACCTCAGCAACCAAAGTCGATGAGGTCGAACGTGGTGTAGTGGTTGGAGGTGTAGTAGTCCTCCTGGTACTCCTCACCGGTGACGATGCGGCGTGCACCGCGCGTGGAGGAGCCCGGCGTGATCACGGTGTACTCGTGATAGTAGCCGGAGGCCTGGCCGGGCAGGACGCCTTCCCGGTTCTGGAAGACGGTGCCGTCCTGGGAGTACGGGTAGGGGCCGCCCTGCTCGATCAGTTCGAGGGTGTCGTACGCCTGGGAGGGTAGGTCGCCGTAGCAGATGCTGCCGACCGCGGCGGCCGCTGGGGTGGCGGTGACGGTGCCGCCGACGAGGAGGGCGGACAGGACGGCGGCTGCGGCGCCGATGCGGGTGATTCGTGGGGGGAATCTCATGCCCTCATGATGACGCGCGTAGATGCTGGCATGTCAATGACAACCCCTGGGATTTTTACCGTCACGTCCGATGAGTTTTCCGCGAGTTAACTTCGGAACCAGCATGTCTACGAGGTCCCCCTGACTTTCCGAGCTGGGCATCGCTGTGCTGTCGGTGGCGCCCTCTACCCTCTCGTCGTGGGAAGAAGATCGTGGGCCGCAAGCGGAGTATCGTCACCGACGCCCGCGGACTGCTGCTCGCGGTGCTGGTCACGGCCGCGAGTGTGCAGGACTCCCGCTGGATGCCGGTATGCAGCACGAACAAGATCCCGCACAAGGCCTGCTGGTCCGGCACGAAGGCAGGGTAGGCCCGAACCTCTCAGCTCAAGGAGACTCCGAGCAGGGCCTCCAGCTGCGCAATCGTCTCGATCGGGTCCTTGGCGTGCACACTTGCCAGCCCCAGGTCCGCAGCCGGCGCAAGGTACTTCTCGGTGTCATCCACGAAGACACAGGCTTCGGCTGACATGGCGAGCATCTCCAGCATGAGTTGGAAGATGGCCGGCTCGGGCTTGCGCATCCGGTGCTGCTCAGAGATCACCACGGCGTCGTACAGCTGGTCCAAGTCGTACCCGTCGTAGAGGTTCCACGGGTCGAGGCCGACGGAGTTGGTGAGGATTCCCACCTTCACCCCAGCCTGCCGAGCCGCGGCCGCGGCCTTGATCATCGTGGTCTGGGGGCGTAGGTCCGCGAAGATGCGGCCCATCAGATTGTCGGAGTCCAGGCCCAGGCTCCTGGCCGCCGCGATGTTCCACTCCTCCTGGGTGATGACACCACGTTCGAGGTCGTAGGTGCGCCTGGCCCCTGCCTCGTCGAGGTACAGCGCAGTGATACAGGCTCCCTCAGGAAGACCCTCGCGTTTCTCGAAAGCGAGCACGGCAGGCAGGAGGGGCGTGGTCAAAACGCCGCCGAAGTCGAGGATGAGGCCGGTACGGTGTGTCACGGCGAAGCTCCAGAAATAGCAGTGGTGTTGACGTGCTCCCGGGCTGAAGAGCGGGGTGCACGGCCTGGGTGGCTTGCTGCTCCAGCGCTGTGCCGGGACTTTCGCCCTGGCCCCACCGGCGCGCCAGGGCGTTCAGCGTCTCTGAACGGCTCAGGGAAATCATGGTGATGCGCAGTGCCTTGAGCCCGTCGCCCTTCGTGCCCTGGTGCCGTACGACCCAAGTCGCCGGCCAGTGTGACACCTCCTTGCGGATGCTGGTCGGCTCGACTGCGAGCCCACACCGAGGGGGTGCCCGATGTGTTGCGGGCGTCGGATGTGCGGGGCACACCCTGCCACGAGATCACTACGGCTCGCTGATCCAACTGGTGAGCCTGTCTGCCCGTCCGGCCGCCAGGAGGTTGGCGCCGCGTTCACGTCGCGGTCATGGATCGGTCCCGCATTCTGCGCAGGTCCCCTCTCGGACGTGCGGGGCTTGGGGTCGCCCTTATCCCTCCGAAGAATTCAGACAGCAGCCCGAGCATGGGCCGGAAATCCTCGCCGCCGGTCCGCCCCTCACCACGCCCGGAGGCCACTGCCACTTCTTCGGCGGCGAGGTCGAGGGCACGGGGGGTTGCCGTGCACGGCCAGGAGATCGGCGTCAGCGCCGACGGTTATCTGTCCCTTGCGGCCCGCGATTCCGCTGGTACCGCCTTCAGTGGGGTGTGATCCCACGTGTGTGTGGCGGGTGCAGCACATGCGTGTCGCGACGACCGTGTGCTGGCGTCGGGCAAGACGGGATGCAGCTGGCCGGCCCCACCTTGTGGCTGCTCGGGTATCAGGCGCCTCGGCAGGGTTTCAGGAGACCAGCGAGTCCAGCAGCTTGAGCCGTTCGGCGGATTCGGAGCCGGGGGCAGCGCCGTTGAAGATGATGTGTTGGCCGGAGGAATCGGGAAGGCGCACGATTTCCTCGCTGAGAGTGAGGTGTCCGACGAGCGGGTGCTTGAACTCCCGGACTGCGTGGGTGCAGTCGGCCACCGGTTGGGTATTCCAGAACTCCTCGAACTCGGGGCTTTTGAGCCCCAGTTCACTGATCAGTTCGGCCATGAGCAGATCATCGGGGTATTCCACCGAGGTCATCCGCAGATAGCCGGCCACGTGGCGCGCCCAGTAATTCCAGTCGACGATCAGGTCGCGCATCGCTGGTTCGAGGAAGATGTGCCGTGCCAGGTTCGGCCGCCGGTCCGGGCTCAGGCCGAGCAGTGCGAACCCCAGTCGGTTGCCGCCGAGCATGTCTGTGCGCCTGCCTACGATGTACACCGCCTGCTGGGTGGCGCTCTCGGCCAGAGCGATCACCGAGTCCCGCACCCTTTCAGGCCCGGCCCGATGCCTCACGACCTGTGCGGGCCATGCCAGGCGCTGCAGATGGAGTCGCTCGATGTCGTTCAGGCGCAGCGCGCCCGCGATCGCCTCCATCACCGAACCGGACAAGTGGTGGTGCTCTCCTTGCTCGATGCGGGTGTAGTAGTTCACGCTCACCCCGGCGAGCCGCGCGACCTCGTCGCGCCGCAGACCCGGCACTCGGCGCGGCGAACCGTGGGTGGCAATCCCGGCGTCCGCGGGCGAGAGTGCTGCCCGTCGGACGCGGAGAAAGTCTCCGAGCTTGGCGTTCCGTGTTCCGCTCACATTAGGAGTATATGCGCCTATCTGGATAGCGGCAAGAGCGGCCCGTGGACCGGCGCCCCTGGCCCACGGGCCCGGCGAGAACGGGAAGGCCCCACAGCAGGCCCCCGGAAACACCTGGGCGGCGCCTCTGAACGGGCTTGGGGAAACCGGATGATGCGCAGCGCCTTTTGAGCCCATTCCCTTCACACCCTGGCGCCGTACGACCCAAGGCGCCGGCCTGCGTGACATGTCCCTCCGGGCGCCGGCGAAGCCCCACCAGGAGGGTGCCCGACGCCGCCAGGGCGCCGGACGGGCGGGGCGCACCCTGCCGCAGGGTCACTGTGAATCGCTCAGTCAGCGGGTCAGCCTTCGAACGCGGCCTGACGGCCCCGCGACGGCACACACGGGACACATGACGGTCACATGACGGTCTTCGAAAGCCACATCGAGCCTTTGGATTGACATCCGCGCAAATTCGGCAGCCTGGAGCCCTGAATTCGAGGGCCAACCTCCCCGGACATGCGCGTGGCCGCCTCGAGGACGTTTCTCTGGGCGGTGGAGTTCAGGCTGGTCAGCAGAGTGTCGGCTGAAGGTCGACGACCTGCCCTCCCATAACCGACCACGGGTCGCCCTTTCCTTCACGTTATGGGTGCCCACAGCGTGGGTGCCCACAGCGTGGTCAGGCACCAGCCGACGGGAATGCGGCGATATAAGTACGTATTTGAGGATGAGAATGCTCCTGCTGCCGCCGTTGCCCTGCCTAGGATTCCCAGTACGTCGCCCCTCCGGAGACCCTTCCGGAAGATCGTCGCTGCCCTGTTGCGCGCTCGATGCGGAACTCGGTTCGAGCTCGCGTACGGGCTCGTCGCCCTCTCGCGCGAAACGGTCCTGCGGAACCTCGATATTGCGTGCGACTCATGTCTTAGGAAGGAAGGGGAAACGGATGTCGGGCGAGGAGATGACCGGGGTCTTCGGTGCGACTGGTCCCGCAAGGCGATGGTCTGGCACGGGCGATCCCGTGCTCGCCGCACGAGTTGACACGCGTTGCCGACTTTCCGAACACGCTGCACGGTTGAGGTGCCGCTGAACCAGGGGAAGCCGCGCGACGGCCGCTCCTGCCGGACGGATTTGGAGAACGTACCGATTGCCGTTCCGCGTCGGCAGGTGCGGCTTGGACCATGGGTCTGCCATCGAGGGCGGTCGGGAGTAAGGAACCGGCGGACCTGAAGTGGCTACCCGGACGAAAGCCAGCGGCCCGTTCATGCGAGTGACCATCGGCGCCCGCCGCAGGAGCTACAAGCCCCTGGGAGAAAGGCAGTCACAGAGTCCGGGGCGCCTGTGGGGGGATCAAGTCCCCACACAGGCGTGCCGCAAGGCGACCGGGGGCGCGCCTCCTTCAGGCGTGGCCTGAATTTCCTCGCTGAAGCAGCAAACGTCCTGATTCCGCGTTGCGCCATGGATCAGGGCTGACAGCGATCCCAAACGGTGATCTCGCAGTACCGGACGGGCCGTCACATCGCGCGGATTCGCCGGGACTTCGGGTCGCAGTCCCCCGGAACGGTGCCCAAGACGGGCACCCATAACAACAACCCTTAGTACAGGAATCCATCCAACATGAAGCATTCTCGAAGGAAATTCCTCGGCATGGCCGGCGGCACCGCGGTCGGTTCCGCCGTGGTCGGCACGTCCATCTACGGCGCGACTAGCCTGTTCAGCGGAAGCGCGCAGGCCAGCACGGGGCTCTCCGGCGGCACCGCGCCGCTCGACGGCGTGAGCACCCCGTCGTACACCGAACTGGCTCCGTTCAAGGACTCGCTGCGCATCCCTCCGACGCTGCGCCCCGGCGACGACGGGATCACGAACGTCAACCTGATGGAGTCCCAGGTCCGGCTGCACTCCCAGATGCCGGCCAGCCGCCTGTGGACCTACATGGGCTACTTCCCCGGCCCGACCATCGAGGTGCGCAGGGGGCAGCAGGTCCGCATGGCGTGGAAGAACACGCTGAAGGGGACCATACCCATCAAGGCCGTGTTCGTGGCCCCGGACGGCCCCGGGCCCGGCCTGCTGCCCTACAACAAGCCGGGATCCAGCGGTGCGATCGCGCGCCCCGAGGTCGACATGCTGACTGCCTGGACCACGGTTCACCTGCACGGCGGCCACAACCATGGCCTGAACGACGGCGGGGCGGACCTCGCGGTCACGCCCGGCAGCGCGCAGTTGGCCGAATACGGCAACGACCAGGCCGCGACGCACCTCTTCTACCATGACCACGCCATGGCGATCACCGCGCTGAACGTGCAGTCCGGACTGACGGGCAACTACATCATCCGCGACGACGTGGAGGATCAGCTCGGTCTGCCCAGCGGCGCGTACGAGATCCCGCTGACGATCCAGGACGTCAACTTCGACACCGACGACCAGGGGCGGCTGACCGGGCAGGTTCTCAGTAAGAAGGTCTATCTCGCGAAGCCGGAGCCGGGGATGATCCCGCCGTCCATCGCGACCCTCAGCCCGTTCACCATGGTGAACGGTGTGGTGTGGCCTCACCTGAACGTGGAGGCCCGTGCCTACCGGTTCCGTCTGCTGAACCTGTCGCCGGCCCGCGTCTACCGGATGGCCGTGATCGACGAGTCGACCGGCAAGGTGGTGAAGGGAGCCATGAAGGTCGTCGCCACCGACCTGGGCCTGCTCGGCGCTCCCCGGACCGTCGACGAGACGCTGTCGCTCTCCCCGGCGGAGCGCGCCGACGTCGTGATCGACTTCGCTGCCTTCCCGGGCAAGAAGCTCAAGCTCGTCAACACCATTCCCGGTGTGGACGCCGGCACCGCCGTGCCTGACGCCCTCTTGCCCTACCCCCAGATCATGCAGTTCCGCGTCGGGCAGGAGGGGCACAAGGCCTACACCGTTCCGGCGGCTCTGTCTCCCCGCTTCAAGAAGGTCACCCTCGACGACGTCTCCGGGGGTGTGGAGCGGTTTGTCGTGCTCACCCTTGACAAGGCCGGCATGCCGGTGATCTGGGAGATGAAGGAGGTCTCCGACGACGCATCCGGCGAGGGCGTCGTGAAGGTCACCGTGTCTGGTGAGACGAAGACCCTCCGTCGTATGGCCTCGATCTTCGAGGACTCCACCAACTTCTTCGCGTCGAGCAACACGTGGGAGAAGTGGAACATCATCAGCATCGCACCGCCCAACCTGCCGATCTACCACCCGCTTCACATTCACCTGATGGACTTCCAGGTGGTGGACCGGCGTACGGTCGACGTCAGCGGATTCGACTTCGCCAAGGGCACCACGACGTCTCCCGTCACCCTCGGCGACCGGGTGCCCGTTGCCCCTGAGGAGTCCGGCTGGAAGGACACCATCACCGTCAACGCGAACACCATGGTCACGATCGGCGGAAAGATCGCCGAGCAGACCGGCCGGGTCATGTACCACTGCCATCTCTTCGACCACGAGGACGAGGGCATGATGCGGCCCTTCGTGATCATGCCTCCGGCCGTGCACCATATCCACAGCGGCCTGATGGGGATGAGCCGCGGCGAGCGTCACGCGATGTAAACCCGGTCATCGGCTCTTTGCCGTTGAGGCCGCGTGCTGACTCCCTCAAGCGATGGGCCTCGTGCCGAAGGACTGATCCGAAAGTCTCATCAGGCCAGCACGCCGTGGAGCGCCGAAGACTGTGCTGTCGACACCGCCCAATGCTTCAGAGAGGGTCGTGCAAAGATCAGTTCACGTCCGCGCACACATGCGCCTGCGACCGTTCCCGCAGGAGGCGGTGCGACGGGCGAGGCTCTCGGCCGTTCCCGCGGGGGGCTGACCAGCAAGCTGCACCTGAGCGCGGACGGGAAGTGCCGCCCGCTGTCATTGGTCATCACGCCAGGACAGCGGGCGGACTGCACCCAGTTCGAGCCGGTCGTGGAGAAGTTCCGAGTCCCACGGCTGGGGGCAGGGCAGCCCAAGCGGCTGCCGGACAGTCGTCGCGGCCGACCAGGCGTGCCTCTGAGCATGATCGGAGAGTCAGGCCGGCTGGTTCTTCTACCTCGATGACGTTGACCGTGCGCTGATCGGCAAGCGGCGTGGGAATCAGAACCGGCTTGGGTTCGCGCCCCAGATGTGCACAGTGAGTGCGTTACGTCGGGCTGTTCCTGGCGGACCCGCTCGCGGTGCCATGGCCCGTCATCGAGTACCTCGGCCAGGAGCTGGGCATCGAGGACGTCTCGTGCATCAAGCAAGTACACCGAGCGGCTGAAGACGGCGTACGAGCACGCGTGGGAGATCCGCGACGCCTACGGGCGGGCACGCGGCGGGGGACGGTGTGTCAGAGCACAGCGAGCCTGTCCACCAGCAGCTCCACCCTCTGCGCGGCGTCCTCCGGCAGCAGCCGTCCCGCCCGGGTCAGGGTCGCAAGGCCGTGCAGGGACGCCCAGAACACCTCGGTGAACAGCCCCGGGTGGACGCCGTCCCCGGCGACCTCGCCCAGGCTCTCCAGCAGCGCGGCGAAGGCGTCCTTCAGCGGCTCCGGGGTGTCCTCCTGCGCGTACGCCAGGCCGCCGTCGAGCTGGAACAAGGCGTCGTAGACCGCCGGGTTGCGCTCGGCGAAGTCGAGGTAGGCGCGCGCGAGGGCGACGACCCGCTCGCGCGGGCCGTCCGCGGCGGAGGTCGCGGCCCGCACCGCCACGGCCATCTCGGCAGCGCCCTCCAGGGCGACGGCGCCGATGATCTCCCGCTTGCCGCGGAAGTGGCTGTAGAGGACGGGCTGGCTGTACTCGATGCGCTCCGCCAGCCGGCGCGTGGTGACCGCGTCCCAGCCCTGCTGCTCGGCGAGTTCACGGGCCGTCGCCACGATGAGGCGCTCGCGGACCGCCCGTTCGCGTGCCTTGCGTTCCTGTACCGACATAACTCGAATCCTAGCATCGCTAGACAAGCAAGCGACAGTAGCGCTAGCGTTGCTCACATCAGCTAGCAGTGCTAGATCCCGGGAGGGGCAACATGCTCAGCGCACTCGAGGTCATCACCACCGTGGTCGTCGGCCTGATGGTGGGGGTGGAGTTCTCCGTCGCCTTCGTCATGAACCCGATCTTCAACGCCCTCCCGGAGGACAGCAACCAGCTGGCCCACTCCCACGGGGGCCGGATGCTCGGCGCCGTGATGCCGTTCTGGTACATCGGCTCACTCGTCCTCGTCGGCATCTGGGCGGTCGCCGGATGGCACCACCACGGCACCGGCCTCGTCGTCACCGCCGCCGCGCTGCTGATCGTCAGCGTGATCATGTCGATCCTGCTGCTCGTCCCGATCAACAACCAGAACAAGAACTGGACCCCCGACAACCGGCCCGACGACTGGAAGGAGCAGATGAACCGCTGGGACCGCTACCACTACGTCCGCGTCGCCGTCATCATCGCCGCCTTCGCCCTGCTGGTCGCCGCCCTCGTCTGATACCAAAGCCGCCCCGACATGCACTGGTTCGCCCCTGTATGTCGACAGCTTTCGTCCCGTCGGGGTGAGCCCGACAGGGCTTCGGATTTCTGACCCCGCGGGGTGACCCCGCGGGGTGACCCCGCGGGCTGACCCCGCGGGCCGACGCCGCGCCGGTGGTGCACAATCCCCACTCCTCGGGCGGCAGGTGGCCACTGAAATCCCGACATTCGGGAATGCAGCTGCCGCTCAGACCCCACAACGGCGATCCCGACAAGCTACGCCCCTCGATCAACCGCGTCCGCGCGGCCTGATCAGGCTCCACACGGCTCAGCAAGCTCCACGAAGCTCACCAAGCTGGCGAAGACTCGCAAGGAGAAGAACAATGTCGCTGAAGAAGATCAACACCGTCCTGGCCGCCGCCTTCATCCTCTTCATCCTCTGGTTCGGGGCGGAGTTCATCCTGAGCCCGGAGACGACCGCGCCGGGCTTCGGCCTGCCGAGCTGGCCGTCCGGCGACGGCGACGGCTTCCTGATCATCAAGGGAATCCGCGACGTCGTCTTGGCCCTGGTCCTGGGCATCCTGCTGGTGACGGGCCACCGCCGGGCGCTGGGCTGGGCGCTGCTGGTGGAGGCCCTCGCCGCGTACGGCGACATGACCACCGTGCTGGCCCACCACGGCTCCGTGGCCACCGCGCTCGGCGTCCACTGCCTGACCGCGACACTGATGGTGGTCAACGGCCTGCTGATAATGCGCGAGACCCGCAAGGTCGCGGCGGCTCCGGCGACGCCCGCCCCGCAGCCCGCCTGACGCCACCTTGGCGCGTGTCGGTATGCGCCTGTCAGCGCCCGCCGGGAAAGGCGAGGCGCACGATCTTCTTCCAGTGGGCGGCGGCCTGGTCCCGTTTCTCCGGGATGGCGCAGCGCGGCCCCCTGCCTCGATTCTCATAAACGGTCCTGTCCCTCGCCCCGCGGACCCCACGGAAGTGCGTACGCGCTGTCCACTGGGGCGATGCGCCGGGCGGTGGTTCGATGCATGACGTCATCGAGCGACAGGACGCCATTACTACGGCGAAACTGCGGCGAACCAGCCCTCGCACCGGGTCCACGTGCGTCGGCCCGAAGGCCGACGCACGGGGCGAGGTGCTTTCGGTGGCCTACGCCGCACCGTCCCGCGGGGCGGTGGTCCGCAGGACGAAGTCACGGACCGCGCCCGCGAACAGCTCGGGCTCCTCGATGTGTCCCATGTGCCCGCTGCTCTCCAGCACCAGCAGCTGTGAGTCGGGGATCAGCTCGTTCAGTTCGAGCGCCCAGCGAGGCCCGCAGATCACGTCGTGTCGGCCCACGACGACCAGAGCCGGTGGCTCCAGTTCCTTGAGGGCGGCGCGATCGTCGATGACATCGGGCACGAGGTCCTCGTCCAGGCCTGAGATGTACGTGGCCCGGATCGCGTCGCGGAACGGGGCCAGACGCTCCTCGTTGCCCCAGTAGTCGGCGAAGTACGACGGGAGCACACCGCGGGCTACCGCCACGGTCTGCTCGTCGCTGGAGATGCTGGACATCGCGCCGAACGCGGCCAGCACCTCGGGCAGTCCGGGATGGTCGGCGTGCTGCGCGGCGAACGCCTCCACCATGCGGCCCGCCTCCGCGCCGTGTTCGGGACCGGTGACGGGCGCGCCTTCGTAGAGCACGACGCCGGCCAGCCGCTCGGGGCGGTGCAGGGCGTGGTGGGCGGCCACGAACGCGCCGTGCGAATGCCCCAGCAGGTGCACCTTGGGCACGCCGAGCCGGTTGATCAGTGTCTCCAGGAAGCGGCTGTACCTCTCCCGGGTGTAACCGTGCGGGTGCGAGGGGAGACGGCTGTCCTCGGCGGTGCCGACGGGCTCGACGTAGACCATCGTCAGGTGCTCTTCGAGGGCGGGCATGCGCAGGTAGTCCCAGAAGATGCCGGGGCCGCCCGAGTGCGCCACGCACACCGGGCCGCTGCCGTGGACGTGATAGCGAAGGACGATTCCGCCCATCTGGTAGGAGTGGGTTCCGGGGGAGAGAGGGTCGTTTCCGGAGGCCGGGCCGTCGGTGTGTGCGATGGGTGCGTTCATCGGGATCTCCGTAGGGTCCGCAGGTGTCTGTGACACCGACAAGACGCTCCGGGAGTCGAGAAGTCCTATCGCCGGAATGTGATCTGGGTCATGTTGCCGGGGCGCTGCGGCAAGGCCCCGGACTCAGGCCGCGGCAGGAGCGGGGGCGGCCTCGGGGCGTGGTGCGTGGTACAGGGAGACACGGTCGAAGCGGCCGCCGTCCAGCGACATGATCCAGGCGACACCGGGCGGGCAGTGGTCCGGGTCGTCAGGCGGGCTGATCAGTTCCATCTCCCAGATGACCAGGGACCGGCCGGCCACCACATGCAGGGGGCGCTGGCGCACGCCCGCCGAGAGGTCACCGTCCATCCCTGCCAGCAGGAGGTCGACGCCGCCGAGCCGCCGGCCCCCGGTCAGCAGCGAGACCCCGGGGGAGTAGCGGTCCTTGACCACCTTGCCGAACTCGCCGCGCTCGGCGGCCGCGAGTGTCTCGCGCGCCTCCTGCCAGCTACTTTCCGTACGGCGTGTCGCGTCCTCGTGTGCCGCGGCCGCGGTGGCGGTGAGAGTCTGGGCGAGGGCACCGCGTGCCTGGCTCAACCGGCTGCGCACGGTGCTGACGGGAACCGCGCAGGCTTCGGCTATCTGCTGGTACGAAGTGATCCCGGTGGAGAAGTAGCGCAGGACGAGCGGCAGGCGCAGGGTCGGGGACAACGCCTCGACGGCCTCCCAGATCCAGTCCCGCAGCGCATGGCTCTGCAGGACCTGCTCGGGCGTGGCGCCGTAGGACGGCAGCGGCACCGACTCCATGGGCTCGACACGTCCGGAGGTGCGCAACAGCGTCCGGCAGCTGTTGCGTACGACCATGCGCAGCCATGGCCCCACGGCTTCCGGATCGCGGACGTCCACGATCCGGCGCAGCGCCACCAGCGCTGCTTCCTGCATGACGTCGTCCACGTCCGGGCCCGGCCCCAGCAGGCTGAGCGCCACCGCACGCATCCCGGGCCGGTGACGCTCCAGCAGCAGGCCCAGAGCCGATACGTCGCCCGCCTGCGCGGCCAGTGTCAGTGCCGCGTCCTCCACCGGCCCGGTGCCCGCCGGTATCCCGCTCATACGTTGCCCTTCCCGTACGACACCTGTCTTCTGTCGACCCTAACCGCTCCGAGGTACATGTGGCCCAGGCGAGCGGGTCTGACGTCGGAAGAGGGAGCCGTGTGCGTGGCGTCAAGGTACGTGTGGCCGGGATGGACGGGGCCTCAGTACCAGTGGTTGGCCTGCCGGAACGCCCAAGCGCACAGGGGCTTTTGTAGGTGCTGTTCATGTAGTTGAGGCCCCACTTGATCCGGGTGGCCGGGTCCGGCCACCGGCCGGCCGTGGTGGTCGATGCCCATCTGGACAGCGTCAGCGGCAGTCCGGGCGCGGACGACAACGCCTCGGGCGTGGCAGCGGTCCTGGAGACGGCACGCCTGCTGTCCGAGGCACCCGTTCCCCCTCGCGTCGTCCTGGCCGTGTTCGACAGTAACTTGACCGTCCGACCTCACCGACTTCGACGGCGAACGCGGTGACGGATGCCCGCCGGGCGGACAGCTGTCCGCCTCGGGGCGCCCTGTCCGAGGCAGCTTTCCCGCGGGCGCTCGGGCCCTGCGGGCGACGCGGGCCGTCAACATTAAGTCATTCGACTGTCGCCCCTGACCTGTGCCTGAACGATCCTGAACCTGTCGCTCGCGTACCAGTGCCGGGTGATCGTCCTGCTCGGAGGGGCCAGCCGTGAACCGTACTCCCGTCGTCTTCATCCACGGCGCGTGGCTGCACGCGCTTTCCTGGGAGTCGTGGGCGGAGCGCTTCGCCAGCCGGGGGTTCCTCGCCTTCACGCCAGGGTGGCCGGGGGAGCCGGCCGCCGTGGGGGAGATGCGCAAGTCCTCCGAGACACTCGCAGGCATCGGCCTGGACGTGCTGACGGACCACTATGCCGAAATCGTACGTTCATTTGACATTGCGCCGGTGATCGTCGGCCACTCGGTCGGCGGCCTCATCGCGCAGCACCTCATCGGAGCCAACATCGGCCGGGCCGCGGTGGCCATCGCACCCGCCCCGATCAACGACATCCCGCTGCCCGCCTCCCCGGCCCGGTTGTGGACCCCTGGCCAGGGTGACGACACCGAACAGCTGGTGTCCCTGTCTCCGGAGCAGTTCCACCACGCCTTCGCGAACACCGCCGGAGCGGAGGAGTCCGACCGGCTCTTCGAACGTTATGTGGTGCCGACGCCCCGCCGTCTGCTGGCCGACCTCGGGTGCGCGGGCGCGGTGCGCAGCCCGTGTGCCGTCGCGGATGTCGGCAACGCGGACCGCGGCCCGCTCCTGCTGATCTCCGGACAGGAGGACCTGTTGGTGCCCGACGCCGTTACGCGCGCGGTGTACAAGCAGTACGGCGACTCCACGGCCGTGAGCGACCTGAAGCAGTTCGCGGACCGCGCCCACTCCCTGGTCATCGACAGCGGATGGAGATTCGTCGCCGACTACGTGCTCGGCTGGCTGGGCGAACGCGGCCTCCGCGCCCACCCCACCCAAAGCTGAACGTACCGCGGCCGGCGGGCGCAACCTGTCGTTCCGGGCCTCCGGCCGGCAGGTCACACGTTCTGGTCGCCGGGAATCTTGCCGAGCGCGTCGCGTAGGGCGGCACGTGAGGTGATGCCCAGCTTGGGGAACACGCGGTATAGGTGTGAACTGACGGTGCGTGGTGACAGGTGCATGCGTTCGCCGATCTCCTTGTTGGTCAGGCCGCCGGCGGCGAGGTCGGCGATCCGGCGTTCCTGCCAGGTCAGCCCCGCCAGGTGCGCCGAGGCGGTGAGGGGGGAGGCGCCGGCGGCACGGAGCTCGGCCCGGGCCCGTTCGGTCCAGGTGGGCGCGCCCAGACGCTGGAACGTCTCCGCTGCCAGGGTCAGCGACAGCCGTGCCGCCTTCCGCCCCTGGGTGTGCCGGAGGCGGATGCCGTGGGCGAGTTGGATGCGGGCGAGTTCGAAGGGGAAGTTCGCGCCGGCGGGGTGGGTTTCGGCGCGGTCGTACATGGCGTCGGCCTCGGCCGGGTCGGTGGCGGTCATGGCGAGGGCGCCGTAGGTGATCAGGGCGAGGCGGGGGGAGATGTCGGGGAGGTTTGCGTCTCGGGCCGCGAGGGCGTGTTGGCGGGCTTGCTCGGTGCGGCCGGTGTGGAGGGCCGCTTCGACGAGGTCGAGGAGGGTGCGGGGGGCTTGGTGGGCGTAGGGCTGGAAGGTTCCGGGGGGTGAGATGCCGATGGCGTGGAGGTAGGCGGCTTCGTAGTCGCCTTCGGCGAGGGCGGCCGCGGTGCCGATGGCGTCGGCGATCTGGGTGAGGAAGCTGATGCCGCGAGGGCGGGCCCAGGCGTCGACCACGGCCTGGAGTTCCCGTGCCCGGTCCACTTGGCCCCGCAGAGCGGCCAGCAGACCCAGATACGCCTGGATGTTATGAACGAACAGCCCGAGCCGGTGCGTTGTCGTCAGCTCCAGGCAACGCTGTCCGGTCCGCTCGGCCTCGTCCCACTCGCCGACCGCGATCTGGTCGAGCATGATCAGGTGCAGCATGAGCATGGCGGTGGACACGGCCCCCGTCTCCACCTCGCGGTCCACGGCGCGCTGGAGATGCGGCCGGTACTGGCTGAGGGTGTCCACGTGGTATGCGGCGACGCACAGCCAGGTGACATTCCACGGTTCAAGGTCGCGGAGGCCGGCGAAGGCGTGTTCCACCCGCTCGTGCACACCGGCGCCGCGACGCACCACGTCACCCCAGGAGTCCTGGTAGATGCGTGAATGCGAGGGCACCAGGTCGCCCAGGTCGTCCAGAAGCTGATGAGCCCGCTCCCACGCGGTCTCGTCACTGGCGTACTGGTTGATGGCCAGCAGCAGGTCGACCAGTCGTATGAGCACCTCGTCCGGCTCCCGCACCCCGTTGTCGCGCATGCTTTCGATCGCCGCGAAGACCTGGCGCTGCGAGGACCGTACGTCCCCGTCCTCGAGGAACGCGGCATAGCACGACATGATCACCGAGGCCGGGGAATCGTCGGTGCCGGACCCGGTGCCCGAGCGGACCAGTTGCTGCGCCTGGTCCATCTGGCCGGAGTGCCCGGCGATGTACGCCGCGCTGCCCAGCCGCCTGGACCGTTCCTCGTGGCTCTCGCTCAGCTCTGCGGCCCGGGTCAGCCAGGCCACGGCGGCCAGCGAGCCGCCCCGCAGGGTGGCGAAGTCCGCGGCTGCCTCCAGCGCGGCCGCGACCTCTTCGTCGGGGTCGACCGTCGAGGCCGCCAGGTGCGTGGCACGCCGTTCCAGATCGTCACGGTGCACGTGTGCGAGCACGGCGTGCGCCGCGCGCCGCTCGTTGGGGGTGGCCATCTGGACGACCGTCGAACGCACCAGGGGGTGCCGGAAGACGAAGTCGCCGCTGAGCGGGTCGATGTCCAGCAGACCGCAGGCCGCGGCCTCGTCGGCGTCCCTCATGCGATAGCGCGTGCCCCGGGTGCGGTCGGCCGCAGTGCCCGCTCCGACGCCGTCCAGAGCGCCGCGCAGCAGCTCGGCGCGCACGGCC
The DNA here is from genome assembly GCF_014645835.1 of Streptomyces albiflavescens. Lineage (GTDB taxonomy): Bacteria > Actinomycetota > Actinomycetes > Streptomycetales > Streptomycetaceae > Streptomyces > Streptomyces albiflavescens. Next base: position 58,162 of record NZ_BMMM01000025.1, on the reverse strand, counting down.
TCGCCCAGGGACTCGATGCGCGCGCCGAACACGTGCTGCAGACGCTGGGGCAGCGGGATACCGGTGTATCCGAACAGTTTCCCGGGGTTGCGTTCCGCCCGGCCGCCGCGCACGTAGGGCGGCAGCTCCAGCAGGGCCAGCGGGTTTCCCTGGGCCTCGTCCAGGACCAGGCGGCGGATCCGGGGTTCCAGCCCGGGGTGGTGTATGTCCAGGAGTTGTTCGGAGGCTTTCCCCGACAGCGTGGTCACCGGCAGTTCGGACAGGGCGGCCGTGTCGAAGCCCGAGGGCACACCCGAGCGCAGGCTTACGACGAGCTTCGCCGAGCTGCCGGTCAGCCGGCGTCCCACGAAACCGCACACCTCGGTGCTGGAGGTGTCGAGCCACTGGCCGTCGTCGAGCACCAGCAGGAGGGGTTTCTGCGACGCCGCGAGAGAGAGCAGGTCCAGGACGGCGATGCCGAGGGTCATGACCGAGGGAGGTGTGCCCTTGCCCCTGCCGAAGACGACGTCGAAGACCCCCCGGTGGGCGTCGTCCAGCCGGTCGATGTTGGAGAGCAGCGGATACAGGAACTGGTGCAGACCGGCGAACGGCAGCTCCGACTCGGCCTCGACCCCGGCCGCCCTGATCACCCTGTGATGCTCGGCCGTCGCCCGTTCGGCGACGTGGTCCAGCAGGGCACTCTTGCCCACACCTGTGTCACCCCGCAGGACGAGAGCCCGGCCCCCGGAGGCCGCCACGAACGCCGACAGCACCTCCTGCTCGCTTTCGCGGCCGACCATGGTCTCGACGATCGACTCCATCGTCCCCCACTCCCTTCCCCGCTGAACCAGCCCGGCCCGAACGCTCTCGCGTCCGTGCGTACGGATCACGCCAGGCGCAAGGGCGAGGGTACGTCGTCGTCCCTCTGCGCCGTGGTGGCGACTGTCCCTGCGGCTCGCCGCCTGGACCTCGAGGGTGGTGCGCTCCCGGAAACACATGCCGGGCGGCTGCACGTGTGACAGCGCGGCCGGTGGCCGGCCCGTCACATGCTCGGTGCGGTCCCCCCGACAGCGAGCGGCTGCGCCCGTGACATGCCCGACGTCCCGCCACCCACACCTCACGCAGAAGACTAGATGGTGCCGGGGGATTTCGTCACTCGGTATGGCTGAAAAACGTTCTTGTTGCACGGCCATATCTCCGGCTGAGAGGTGTCGGACGCGCGCCGGACATCTCCCGCCGGGTGTGTACCTTTTGCTGCAATACATGTTTCGTCGGCCCGACGTCGCGAGCCGCCAGGACGAACACCACGATGAGCCACTCGGCCCGCGCGTTCTGGCTGCGCTCACCGGGCCGCGGAGATACGTGACGTAACGCTTCCGGAGCCGGGGGACGACAAGGTTCTGGACGGACATCTTCCGGGCGGCGGTGTTTCAGGACGCTCTGAGGCCGTTCAGCAGGGTGTCGACGACGACGTCCGCCGCCTGCGCGGGGCTCAGTTCGGGCAACTGTCGGGACACGAGGTGCATGAGCTGGGGCAGTAGCGCGCTCGCCCATCCCGCCGGGAGACCGGGGCGCAGCAGGCCTTCGTCGGTGGCCCGCCGCAGGAAGTCGTCGACCTCGGCGACACAGGCGTCCCGGCGCGCGCGGACGCTGTCGTCGGCGAGCATGCGGGCGAGGTCGACGGGCCAGGTGCGGTTGACGGCGATGATGTTCTCGACGTAGCGGTGCAGGGCGACGGCGACGGGCGCCTCGCGCAGTCGTGCGTCCTCGATGGCGTGCTCGATGGCCGTGAGGCGGGTTTCGTAGATGGCCGCGAGGAGTTCTTCGCGGGAGGCGAAGCGGCGGTAGACGGTGCGTCGGTCCACACCTGCCGCGGTGGCGATGCTCGCGATGCTCGCGCCGGGGTCGGCGGCGAGCATGCGTGCTCCGGTGGTCAGGACGGCTTCCAGGTTGCGCGCTGCGTCGGCTCTCACCGCACCGAGTCTAGTGGCGGAATGTGAAGCCTGAGACATCTAACGCCTCTCGGAAGTAGAACCCTTCCCGATAAGTGCTACAGTGATGTGACAGATAGGTCCGGTAGTGCCAAGCCGATGAGTCTTATCGTCTGGCGATGGTCGGCACACCGTCCATGTGCACCACTTCCAGAGAGGCAAGTTCCGATGTCGAAGGCAGACAAGTCCGCATCACCCAAGGCAGGTGGTGTGGCCCCCGCCATGAGCGCGCTGATCCTGGCGGTCCTTCTCGCGGCCCTGGACCAGACGATCGTCTCGACCGCGTTGCCCCGGATAGCGGAGGACCTGAACGGATTCGACGACATCGCGTGGGTCAGTGCCGCGTATCTGCTCGCGTCGACGGCGGCGACACCGCTGTGGGGCAAGCTCGGCGACATGTTCGGCCGCAAGCGGCTGTACCTCGCCTCGACCTCGATCTTCCTGATCGCCTCGGTGGCCTGCGGTCTGGCGCAGAACCTGCCCGAGCTGATCGGCGCCCGTGTGCTGCAGGGCGTGGGCGGCGGCGGCATGATCGTGCTGACCTTCGCCCTCGTCGGTGACATCGTCGCCCCGAGCGAACGCGGCCGCTACCAGGGCATGTTCGGTTCGGTCTACGGCGTCGCCAGCATCGTCGGCCCTCTGCTGGGCGGCGTCTTCACCGACCAGCTGTCGTGGCGGTGGGCCTTCCTGGTCAACCTGCCCGTCGGCATCGTCGCCCTGGCCATCGCCGCACGGGCGCTGCCCGCGGCCACCCGGGGTGCCAAGGCCCGGATCGACTACCTCGGCGCCACCATCCTGGCCGCCATCGCCACCGGCCTGGTCCTCATCACGTCCTTCGGCGAGCGCTGGGGCTGGGGCTCGCCCGCCATCGTCGGCCTGATCGCCGCGACCGTCGCGTCGGCCGTGCTGCTGGTGCCGGTCGAGCGCCGCGCCGCCGCCCCGGTCCTGCCACCGGCCATGTTCGCCTCCCGGACCGTGGTCTTCTCCTCGCTGATCGGGTTCTTCGCCAACGCCGCGATGTTCGCCGTGCTGGTCTACCTGCCGACCTACCTCCAGATCGTCCACGGGGTCTCGGCCACTCTCTCCGGCATCCACATGCTTCCCCTGGTCGCCGGTCTGGTCGTCAGTCAGTCCCTGGCCGGACGCTGGGCCGCACACGTCGACCGGCTGCGAGCGATCCTCCTGGCAGGCCTGCTCGCCAACCTTGCCGGGCTGCTCCTGCTGGGCACGATCGGGGCGGCCACCAACACCCTCGTGCTGAGCGTCTACTTCCTGATCACCGGTGTCGGTATCGGCATGGTGCCCATGGTCGTACTGACCACCGTCCAGAACAGCGTGCCCACCGCCGATCTCGGTTCCGCCAGCGCCGTGGTCACCTTCGCCCGCTCCATCGGCGCGGCCTTCGGTGTCGCCGTCTTCGGCACCCTCCTCAACACCGGCTTCGCCGACCGCACCCGCGACCTGGCGACGGACGGTGGCTTCGACGCCGCCCGCCCCGACACCATCGGCCGGCTGCCCGCCGCCCTGCGCGACACCGCACTGGACGCCTTCGCCCACGCCACGGCCATCGGCTACCTCTGGATCGCCCCCACCCTCGCCGTCGGCATCCTCCTCGCCCTCTTCCTCAAGCCGGCGCGGAAGACCGGTGAGGTGGCCGCCAGTCCCGCCCCCGCCAAGGATGCTGTCCCGGCCGCCTGACCCACCGGACAACGCCCTCGACCGGCCGACGCCCTCACCGGGTGCCGGTCGGCGGCGTTTTCGGACGCCCGCGGTGCTCGCCGGGCACCGGCTACGCGCCGCCGTCCTTCGCGGCGCTCTCCGAGAGCCTCTTGAGCTGGGAGACCCACAGGGAGTCCAAGCGCTGCGCCCACAGGGGGGGACAAGGTGTTGAGGGACTTGGCGGCGGGGCCGCGGACCACGTTCTCGGGCACCACATGGGTGCCGCCCGCGACCGCCGTGAGCAGCCAGGCCTGGTACAGCTGCACACCGGCGCCGATGCCCGACCAGCCGAGCCGACGGTGCGGCACGTGCTCTCCCACGAAGATCTCGAAGCGGTGCCTGTGGAACCACACCTCGAACGTCCGGGCGAGCGGCTCGGTCCGAACCTCGGTGACGCCCGGAACCCATTCCGGCCACCGCGCCACATCGGTGAGCAGCGCGAAGGCCGTGACGGGCGGAGCGTGCACGACGGCCTGTGCCTGACAGAAGCTGTGGGTCTGATCGGGCGAGAAGCCCGACGGCCAGTGGATGTCAGGATTGCTGTCCGAGGCACCGAGCATCCGGTTCCCCTCTGTCCCCGCGCTGCAGCCGGTGGCGCGCGGCCTCCTCCAGCAGGCCCGCGACGGTCTCGTCCGGGCCCAAGGCTGCCTCTCCCAAGTGCCAAGCGCGGCGCTCCAGTTGGTCACGGAGCGCGTCGGCGAGTGCCTGATGGGCTCTTCTGCGTTCCGAGGCGGTCGCCAGCTCCACCACCGCGGAGCCGATCAGCGGATGCCGGAAGGACAGCCGCCGGTTGTCGGCCGAGATCGTCACCAGCCGGTTCTGTTCCGCGGGGGCGAGGTCGTCGACGGCGGCCCGGCCGGCCGCGGCCGCCTCGACGGAGGCCAGGTCACCGCTGCCGTCGAGGGCGGCGATCAGCAGCAACTCCCGGCTGTGGCCGGGCAGCTCGGCCACGCGCGAGGCGAAGATGGCCTGCAACCGCTCGCTCAGGGGCAGCACGGTGGGCATCGCCGCCAGGGTCGCGCGCTGCTCGGCGGAGAGCGCCACCGGCAGCTCCACCAGCGCCAGCGGGTTGCCACGCGCCTCGGCCGCGATGCGGCGCACCGCGGGGGAGACGTCGGGGTGCGCGAGGGCGAGCAACTCGGCCGACGACGCGTCGTCCAGCGGCTCCAGCCGACGCTCGGTCAGGCCGCTGGACTCGAAGAAGCTGTCGGAGCCCTCACGGGAGGCCGCGAGAAAGCCGATACGGCTGCCGACGAGCCGCCGGGCCACGAAGCCGAGCACGGCGTTGGTCGCCCGGTCCAGCCACGGCAGGTCGTCGATGATGAGCAGGAGCGGCGTCCGGGCGGATATCAGCCGGGCAGCAGCAGAGCCGCGGTGGAGGTCAGCAGGCGGTCGGGTGCCGGCCCGCTGCCGGTGCCGACCGCGACCCGCAGTGCGTCGCGGTGGACGGGGCCGGGAGCGGATGCCACCAACGGGGTGGTCAGGCGTTGGGCCGCTTCCGGCGTGTGGGCGGCCAGGTAGTCCTCGGAGAAGGACAGCGAGGTCAGGAAGGCGCTCTGCTTGTCGTCGCGGCGGGCGTGCAACGACGCCCACATCTCCAGGCTGAGCCACAGCGCGGTGCGGGGCCGGGCGAAGCCGGACAGGTGAACAAGCCGCGGACCCGGCCGGGATGGCGGGCGGCTACCTTGACGGCGGCGGCCGCGCCGAGCCAGGCCCCGGCGATCACGAAGTCGCTCGGCCCGGCCTTCTGGGCTGTGGCCACCACCTGGTCGGCCACGACATCCGCCTCCAGCAGGCCGGCGGCGCAGCGGACTGCGCCCCGATCCGGGGAGGTGGGGAAGCACGACGGTGTACTCGGCCGCGAGGCCGGCGAGTAGCGCCATGACGTCCAATCTCCTGCGCACCGCACGCCTGTGAGGTGCCGGTGATGCCCATGGCGTCGCCCGAGGACGGCGGGACCTCGAGTCCCGCCGTCCTTCGAGGGGTGTCAGCGGACGGTGGCGTGGGCGGCCCGCTCGATCACGTCGGCCACCAGGTGGGGGTGGGAGACGGCGACCGAGTGGGAGGCGGCGACCTCGGTGGTGTGCGCGTGGGCGCGCATGGCCATGAAGCGCTGGACGGCGGCGGGGATGTTGAGGTCGCGGGTGGTGACGATGTCCCAGCTGGGCTTGGTCTTCCAGGCCGGGGTGGTGGCCTTCTCCTCCAGGGCGGCCTGGGCGATGGGACGCTGTTCGGCGGCCATGAGGGCGGCCTGCTGCGCGGGGACGTCGGCGGCGAACTGGTGGCGGAACTTGTCCTGCTGGATGTACAGGTCGGTGGCCGTGGAGCCGTCGGCCTGCTTGTAGGTGACCGGGTCGAGGGCGTCGGGGAGGGTGGAGCCCGGGTACTTGTTGGTGAGCTCCAGGGCGCTCTCGCCGGGAGCGGGCAGGAAGGCGGCGACGTAGACCAGGGCCTTGACCTCGGGGGCGTCGGCGGCGGCCTGGCTGATGACATTGCCGCCGTAGGAGTGGCCGACGAGGATCTTCGGGCCCTTGACGTGGTCGAGGACCGTGCGCAGGGCGGCGGCGTCGGAGGCCGGGCCGCGCAGCGGGTTGGCGGCGGCGACGACGGGGGAGCCGTCGGCGCGCAGGTCCGCGATGACACTGTTCCAGCTGGAGCCGTCGGCGAAGGCGCCGTGCTCCAGGACGATCGTCGGCTTTGCGTGTCTGCCGGCGTCGGCGGCCCCGGCGGTCTCGGTCGCGCCGTTGGCCGTGCCGCTGAGGGCGAACGCGCCGAACGCGAGGCCCGCGGTGACCGTCGAGACCACACCCGTCACCAGCCGCTTGCGTCCACCCTTGATGCTCACCACGACTAACCCCTCTCAGACATTTTCTCGGTACATGAGGCGGTCCGGCCTTGCCGGGCTTCGTCACCGCCCTGACTGGTGACGAATTTGTCATGTGATCCGTCACCTGTCAAGATGGTGACGAAAGGTGTAAGGACTTCCGTGCCTGCCTGCGAGCTTGGAGCCTGCGCGGCCAGGCGCGGATTGATGCGGACCGGCGCGGACACGCGCGGACAGAAAGGTGAGGTGCCATGAGTGACGCCGAGGAGAAGGCGCTGCTGGCGGGTGGCTGTTTCTGGGGCATGCAGGACCTGATCCGGGCGCTGCCCGGTGTGGTGCACACCCGGGTGGGCTACAGCGGCGACGACGACAAGCCCGAGGCCACCTATCGCGACCACGGGAAACACGCGGAGTCGATCGAGATCGCCTTCGATCCCGCGGTCACCGACTACCGCACGATCCTGGAGTACTTCTTCCAGATCCACGACCCGACCACGAGGAACCGGCAGGGCAATGACATCGGCCTCAGTTACCGCTCCGCCATCTTCTACCTCGACGACGAGCAGCGCCGCGTCGCGCAGGACACCATTGCCGACGTCGACGCGTCCGGGCTGTGGCCGGGACCGGTGGTGACCGAGGTGGTGCCGGCCGGCCCGTTCTGGGAGGCCGAGCCGGAACACCAGGACTACCTCCAGCGCTACCCGGACGGCTACACCTGCCATTTCCCGCGCCCGAACTGGCGCCTGCCCCGGCGCGGCGAGTCCTGAACACCGACGCGGCCGGGGAGGGCGATGTCCTTCCCGGCCGCGCGTCACCCCGTCGGCAGGGACCGTCGCCCTACTTCGCCCACGGGTCCCGACAGGACTTCGCCCACGGGTCCCGCGGGAAGATGTCCGCCGGCGCCGACGCGCAGCCGGAGAGCATCCGCTCGCCCTTCTCCGAGCTCGCCGGCCGGACGTCGCCCGCGACCCCGGACTCGGTGATCCGGTTGAAGGGCACGGCCGTCCTGGGTCTCCAGGTGTCCCGCACGACCTGCCGTCCGGTGCCGAAGTAGCCGGCGGACGGGATCGACGTCGACAGCGCTGCGGTCAGCTCGGTGGTGAGGGCGTCGAGGGCGGTCATGTTCCCGCCGTGTCCGTTGACGATGAGGATGCGTGAGAAACCCGCCCGGATCCATGCGTGAGAAACCCGCCCGGATCGATGTGTGAGAAACCCGCCCGGATCACGGAGCGGCAGATGTCACGCAGCTCGGCGGCGGTCAGACGGTTCCGCTGGACTTCGCTCATCCGGGACTCCAGAGCGGCGTTCGGTGCGTGCTCTCGGCGTGCCGGGCGTCGCGACGCCGCGGAGATCCATCAGAAGCCCCCTAGAGGTGGTCGGCGTCGACGACGGCCTGGGCGAAGGTGGTGGGTGCTTCCTGCGGCAGGTTGTGGCCGATGTTCGCGATGGTGCGGTGCTGGTACGGGCCAGTGAAGTGGACGCGGTAGGCGGTGCCGTCGCCGGCCGGGGTGAAGGGGTCGAGGGCCGGGTCGAGGGTGATCGTGGGAACGTGGATGGGAGGCTGGGCCGCGAGCAGCTTCTCGTAGCGGTCGTAGCGGCGTTCACCCTCGATGAGGCCGATGCGCCACCGGTAGTTGTAGAGAACGATGGCGGCGTAGTCGGGGTTCTTGAAGGCCTGGGCGGTGCGCTCGAAGGTGGCGTCGTCGAAGTTCCAGTTGGGGGAGACGAGGGTCCACACGTAGCGGCACAGGGCGATGCGCTCGTCGACGTTCTCCATGGCCTTCTTGCCGCGCTCGGTCGCGAAGTACCACTGGTACCACCAGTTGTGCTCGACGGCCGGAAGGGCGGGCTCAAGCTGCGTCTTGACGTTGGTGATGACGTAACCGCTGGTGGAGACAAGGGCCTTGACGCGCTCGGGCCACAGGGCGGAGATGATGTCGGCGGTGCGCGAGCCCCAGTCGAAGCCGGCGAGGACTGCCTTGTGGATCTTGAGGGCGTCCATCAAAGCGATGATGTCCAGCGCGACGGCGGACTGCTCGGCGGTGCGGGGGGTGTTCTGGGACAGGAAGCGGGTGCTGCCGTGACCGCGCAGGTAGGGAACGATGACGCGGTAGCCCAGGTCGGCGAGCAGGGGGGCGACGTCGACGAAGCTGTGGATGTCGTAGGGCCAGCCGTGCAGGCAGATGACGACCGGGCCGTGGGCGGGGCCGACCTCGGCGTAACCGATGTCGAGGAGGCCGGCCTTGACCTGCTTGATCGTGCGGAACTCGGTGTGGGTGCCCGGGGCGATGGTGGGAACGGAAGCGCCGTCCGGTTTGTGCGAGGCGGTCGCGGCGGATGCGTTGGTCTGCAGGCCGGACAGCGAGACCGCGGCCGCGCCGGTGCCCAGGCCGACGGCCTTGCTGAAGGTACGCCTGTTGATCATGTGAAAACCCTCCGTCGTACGTTTCCGGTGACCGGCCCGTGCCCGGGAACCGCCCGCTCACATCGGCGCTACGAGATCACCGCGGCTCTTGGCGCGACGACCCTCGCACATCATTCGTCACCCGTCAAACAGGTGACGAGTGATGACTTCGATGAGGATGGGCGGCAGGTCCGGGACTGTTCCACTCCGGGAGCGGGACCGGCGGCACATACTCTCGCCTGTGATGAAATCCGACACATCAGTCATGTGACGGTCAGGTGCGGACAGCGGTACCAGGTGCGCGGCGCGTCCTGTGTGTCGCAGGAGTGCTCACACTTCCCGGTCCAAGGCGCGGCGCCCTACGTCATTTGACTGCGGGAACGTGAGGTCGACGCGTAGTCGTGCGTCCTCGATGGCGTGCTCCGGTGGTCGGGACGGCTTCCAGGTTGCGCACTGCGTCGACTCTCACCCCTTAAAGGTATCGTCAATGTAGAGGATCAAAGCTTTGTAAGCACGTTGATGTGCAGCTAACAAAGAGAAGTGCTACATTGACGTGGCAGTTGTTTTATGGCGCGTCCGAACGGACTGAACCGAAAGCACCGGAAGAGAGAAAGCACATGATCACCTACGACCGGCTTTTCATCGGAGGTTCCTGGGTCGAGCCGAGCAACCCTGAGCTGCTCGACATCGCCTCGCCGCATGACCGGTCGGTGGTCGGCCGTGCCGCGCAGGCGCAGCCGGCGGACATCGACCGCGCGGTTGCCGCGGCACGGGTGTCCTTCGAGGCGGGCGAGTGGCGTCTGACCGCGCCGGCGGAGCGGATCGCGGTCCTGCGGCGGTTCAACGCGCTGCGCGAGGAGAACGCGGAGAAGATCGCGCACCTGATCTCGCTGGAGAACGGTTCCGCCGGATGGTTCACCCGTGCCGGACAGCCCGGCCTGACCCGGCAGGCGAACGCCTACCTGAAGGCGGCGGAGGAGTTCGGCTGGGAGGAGACGCTCGTGCCCTCCGACCCCGCGTCCCCGGTGCGCAGCGTGGTGCGCCGCGAGGCGGTCGGCGTCGTGGCCGCGGTGATCCCCTGGAACTCGCCCTTCTCCTCCGCCACCTCGAAGGTCATCCCCGCCCTGGTCGCCGGCAACTCCGTGGTCCTCAAGGTGTCCCCGGAGAACTCGCTGAGCATGGGCTTCCTGGCTGAGCTGCTGGAGCAGGTGGGCCTGCCCAAGGGCGTGATCAGCGTTCTGCCCGCGGACCGGGAGACCAGTGAGTACCTGGTGTCGCACAAGGACATCGACAAGATCGCCTTCACCGGCTCGACACAGGCAGGCCGCCGCATCGCCGCGATCGCCGGCGAGCAGCTCAAGCGGGTCAGCCTGGAACTGGGCGGCAAGTCCGCCGCCATCATCCTCCCCGACGCCGACATCGAGAAGGCCGTCGCGGGCGTGAAGTTCGGCTCCCTGCTCAACAACGGCGAGTCGTGCATCGCCCAGACCAGGCTCCTGGCCCCGCGCAGCCGGTACGAGGAGGTCGTGACCGCGCTGAAGGAGTTGGTGGAGTCGCTGAGGGTCGGCGACCCGGGCGACCCCGACACCTTCATCGGCCCGATGATCCGTCCCGACCAGCAGGAGCGGGTGCGCAACTACATTCAGCTCGGCATCGACGAGGGCGCCCGCCTGGTCACCGGCGGCCCGCAGATCCCCGAGGGCCTGGAGAAGGGCAACTACGTCACGCCCACGGTCTTCGCCGACGTCGACAACTCCATGCGCATCGCGCAGGAGGAGATCTTCGGCCCCGTCCTGGTGGTCATCGCCTACGACGACGAGGACGACGCCGTCCGTATCGCCAACGACTCCGAGTACGGCCTCTCCGGCGGTGTCTGGTCCTCCGACGAGGAGCACGCCCTGGCGGTCGCCCGCCGCGTCCGCACCGGAACCGTCACCATCAATGGCGCCTCCGTCGCCTTCGACGGCCCGTTCGGCGGCTTCAAGGCCAGCGGCATCGGCCGCGAGTACGGGGCAGTCGGCCTCGGCACCTACACCGAGTACAAGACCATCACCGTCTGACCCCGGCCGGACCTACCCCGGCCGATCGCACCACACAGGATGACCGCCGATGGCGGCAGATGGCCCGACCAGCTGCCGCCGTCGCGGCGTTCTCGGCTGTCCAGCGACGGTTCCGCGTTGTCGGCGGCACCCGGGAAGTCCGTGCTGAACGCCAGCTCCTTGCCGGTCTCGAACTCGGCCCGCAGCTGGTCGAGTTTGACGCCGATGCGCCGCTGGGCGTCGCTGCCCAGGACGACCCAGTGGGCCAACTCCGGGGCATTGACGGCCTGGTAGATCGCCTCGGCGGCCCGCTCCGGGTCACCGGGGAACATCTCCGGCGTGAGGTTGCTCATCATGGCGCGGAAGGCGCCGGCCGTGGCGGCGTAGTCCTCGATGCCCTCGCCGGACACCTCCAGAACCCGACGGCCGTGAGGCATGTGTCACTCGATACCGATGGCACAGCTGGGACATGTCACGCGTGCGGCAGGGGACATGTGCAACCGCCGCGAGCAGGCACGCTGTCGGCTGTGGTGTGCCGCCGGTCGGAGGTGGACCGGCCCGCCGTGGGAGAGGCGGCCATGGAACGTCGCACATCACTGCCTTGACGGGTGACGAGAAGGGCTGCCATGATTGCGTCACCGCTTCAACCAGTGACGCGAAGAGTGTCCTGGTCAGCAGGGCGACCGAAGACCTTTCGATCCAGATGGGGAGCACCAGTCATGGCAGTCAGCTACACCGCCGTTGTCGACGTCGACGGAGAGGGCCGCAACGGCGGTCACGCCCGCTCCTCCGACGGTCTGCTGGAGACCAGCCTCGCCCTCCCCAAGGAGTTCGGCGGCGCAGGCACCGCGACCAACCCCGAGCAGCTCCTGGCCGCCGGCTGGGCCGCCTGCTTCCTCGGCGCCCTGCGCCGCGCCGCCACCACTCGCAAGATCCGGCTCACCAGCACCACCATCACCGCGGAGATCACCCTCGCGCACGGCGACGACGGCGAGTTCTCACTCTCCGCGGTGCTCACCCCCGTTCTCGGCGGTGTCGACCAGGCCACCGCCGACGAGCTCGCGCGCGCCGCTCACCAGATCTGCCCGTACTCCAAGGCCACGCGCGACAACATCCCGGTGACCATCAACGCCAGCGCCGCCGCCTGATCCGTCCCTCCCCAGGACCGCGGGTCCCGTGTTCCCCTCCACGCCCCCTTGCACGGGACCCGCCACCCCCTCAGCGCCACACCCACACCGTCGAACGAAGAGCGAGAGCAGGACATGGCCTCCCTGACGCACACACACGTACGGACTGCCAAGCATCGTCGCTCGGAACTCGACCGTGTCTCCGGCGAGCAGGTGTCCCGAGGCGCGGCAAGCTCCGAGGAGCGTGACTGCCCGTCCGACTGGCCGACGGACCCGCAGGTGTGGAACTGGGCGGAGAGCGCGGCGCTGTCGGGATACGGCCCGGCCGCTTCGAGCTTTCTCTGACGCGCGGGCCGATGGGCCTGCGCGGGCGGAGGCGAGATGACCGGTCCGGGACCGGATCGTGCCGGACAGGTCGCCTCGCTGTGAAGGGAACGCCAGTTGTGCCGGCCGTGACGCGTGAGAACAGCCTCGACGGCGGTGGCCATCGCGCTCTCATCAGTGGCGTTGGGGTGCACCGGCGCGGCCGGCGTCTCAGGGGCGAAGGTGCCGGCACACCGTCGGCCTGCGGGTCCGTCATGTCGGCGGTGTGGGGACCGGAGCAGCCGACGTCCGTCAGCGTCGCGGACCGCGAAAGCGCCACCAGCGAGGGGTAGTTCTGGCTGGAGCGCAGACAGGTCGCGTCGACCTGGGTGGGCACGAGCGGTGCGGAGGCGTAGGAGTCACCGAGGGCGACCTGGTCCACCTTGTGCCGGCTCTCCGGGGCCGTGCTCGGTCGATGGCCTCTGACGGCAGAGCACCCGACATTCACACGTATCCGAAGGCCGCCAGGTGCTGATGGCTTCGGTGACAACGTGGCCAACGCGGTCGGCCCCGGCCGGAAAACACCGTCAGGTGACCGAAGCGGCACGTGTTCATCGCGGCCGACACTGAGAGCACGGCCCGCGCCGGTGCGTGTGAGCACCGGTGACGAGTGTGGTCTCAAGGCTCACAACCCATGACCGAACCATCGAAAGCGAGAGCACAACCATGGACATGAAGCTCGAAGTCGTCATCCTGCCCGTCTCCGACGTGGACCGCGCCAAGGGTTTCTACGTGGAGCAGCTCGGCTGGCGTCTCGACGCCGACTTCCCGATCAACGACGGCTACCGGATCGTGCAGGTGACCCCGCCCGGCTCCGAGTGCTCGATCATCTTCGGGCAGGGCCTCACCCGGCAGGAGGCGGGCACGCTCCACGGCCTCCAGCTGACCGTCACCGACATCGTCAAGGCCCAGGAGGAGCTGACCTCCCGAGGTGTGGAGGTCTCCGGCCCGTTCCGCGACGAGACCGGCGCCTTCCACCACGCCGGTGGCTCCCACCGGGTGCCCGGCCTGCACCCCGAGCGGGCCAGCTACGGCACCTTCGCCGCCTTCAGGGACCTCGACGGCAACGAGTGGTTCCTCCAGGAGGTCACCGAGCGTGCCCCCGGGCGCTGAGACCGCCACCCACCACGGACCACGACACCTATCCGACCGTCATCCAGCCACCGGAGGACACATGACGACCGAGAACATCCGCACGTACGACGTCATCGTGATCGGCGCAGGTCCGGTCGGCGAGAACGTCGCGGACCGCACCACCGCCGCGGGCCTGAGCACCGTCATCGTGGAGAGCGAACTGGTCGGCGGCGAGTGCTCGTACTGGGCCTGCGAACCCAGCAAGGCCCTGCTGCGCCCCGTCCTGCTTCGCGCCGACGCCGTGCAGGTTCCGGGTCTCGACCCCGCCGTCAAGGGCCCGTTGGACGCCGAGGCCGTCCTGGCGCACCGCAACCGCATGTCCGCCGACTGGAAGGACGACGGCCAGGTCGAGTGGGTCAAGTCGGCCGGCATCGACCTGCTGCGCGGCCACGGACGGCTGGCGGGGGAGCGCGAGGTGTCGGTGGAGACCCCCGACGGTGACACCGTCCGCCTGCGGGCCCGGCACGCCGTCGCCGTGTGCACCGGCAGCCGCGCGGCCCTGCCCCCGTTGCCCGGGATCGAGAACCTGCGGTCCTGGACCAGCCGGGAGGCGACCAGCGCCCAGCAGCTGCCGCAGCGCCTCGTGATCGTCGGCGCCGGTGTGGTGGGCGTCGAGATGGCCACCGCCTGGCAGGCTCTGGGCAGCCGGGTGACCCTGCTCGCCCGGGAGAGCGGGCTGATGCCTCGCATGGAGCCGTTCGCGGGGGAGCTGGTCACCGAGCGTCTGCGGGAGGCCGGTGCGGACGTACGTTTCAACGTCTCCGTCGTCGGCGCGGAGCGGGTGGACGGCGGCGAGGGTGAGGTCCGTGTGACCCTGTCCGACGGCGGTGAGATCGTCGCCGACGAGATCCTCTTCGCCACCGGCCGTGCTCCGCGTTCGGAGGACATCGGGCTCGACACCGTGGGACTGAAGCCGGGTGACTGGCTCGCCACCGACGACAGCCTGACCGTCACCGCCGTCCCCGGGAACTGGTTGTACGGCGTCGGCGACGTCAACCGCCGCGCCCTCTTCACCCACCAGGGCAAGTACCAGGCCCGCATCGCCGGTTCCGTGATCGCCGGCCGGGCCCGGGGCGAGCAACTGGACGTCGGCCGCTGGGCCCCGCACAGCAGCACGGCCGACCTCGAGGCCGTCCCGGGCGTCGTCTTCACCGACCCCGAGGTCGCCACCGTGGGCCTGACCGTCCGCGAGGCCGAGCGCACCGGCCGGGCCGTCGAGGTCGTCGACTACGAGATCGGTCACCTCGCGGGCGCCGTCCAGTACCGCCCCGACTACCGGGGCCGGGCCCGGATCCTCATCGATCGGGACCGTCAGGTCGTCGTCGGCGCCACCTTCGTCGGACCGGGCGTCGGCGAGCTGCTGTACTCGGCCACCGTCGCCATCACCGGGGAGGTGCCGGTCGAGCGTCTCTGGCACGCCGTACCCGCCTTCCCCACCATCAGCGAGGTGTGGCTGCGCCTGCTGGAGACGAGGAGGGACTCATGACCACCGCACGGGACCTCGCACTCGTCGCCCTGGGCTTGCCGTCCGACCGGCCCGTGGCGAAGGGCGACCTGTCCCTCGCGCTGGCGGGGGCCGAGGCGATCGATCTCCTGAAGAGCGGGGCGGTGAGCGTGGAAGGCGACCGCCTGGTGCCCGGCCCGCGGGTGGCGACCGGCGACCGTCTGCTGGACCAGGCGGACGCCTCGCTCACCCGGCGGAAGCCGTACGACACGGTCGACGCATGGCTGTGGCGCCGCGGCAGCGGGCTCGCCGCGGCCTACGTCGACGACCTGGAACGGGCCGGGCTCGTCACCCACCCACGGGGCCACGGGTTCCGGCCACGGTCCGCACGGACCGCTCCGGCCGATGTGCCGCAGGCACGCCGCAGTGCGGAGGAACGCAGGGTGTCCGGCGAGCCCGTCCTCGCCGCTCTGCTGGCGGCCGTGGGGATCGGGGAGGAGCCGTCCGAGGCCTGCGAGAGCCCCATCGCGGACGCGGTCACGACGGCACTGGCCGCCGTCGGCGACGCGGTGACGCAGCTGGAGGCCGTACGACTGCGGCGGGACGTCGAGAACGCCGCGTTCGACAACGTGTGGCGGGGATAGGGTCCCTGCGGCGGCGGGCGCGCCGACGGGCGTGGTCACACCTGTGAGTAGGGCCTTCGAGGAACTCGGCGTCGAGAACTCATGCTCGACCCGACCGTCGACGACCTCGACCAGGTGGCACGGTCGACGGATGCGGAAACCCTGGCGCATCGCCCTGAGATGCCTCACCCGTCCCGCACCGGCTGCGGACCATCTCCCGCGGGACGAGCGCAGGTGTCAGTCGGAGCTGCCCGCCGCACCCGGCTTCACCAGGGTGTACATGACGGAACGCTGCTGCTTGTGACGCCTGATACGTCCCTTGGCGACCAGGGACTCGAGGGTGTTCCGCACCACCTGAGGTGTGGGGTTGCGGTCCGGGTGCTTCTCGAGGAGTTCGTCCCGCAGCTCCTTCGCCAGCCGCGGCTCCTCGTACGTGCCGAGCAGGTCCGCCAGGAGGTCACCGAGCAGCGGCTGGCGCGACTTCGCCTGCGCGCCGGCCTTCGCCGTGCTGCCCGCCGGAGCGGTCCTGGCCGACCCCGAGCGCCGTGAAGCGGCTCCGGCCGGCGCCCGCTTCGCCTTCGCGGCGACGGCCTCGTCCTGCAACTGCTCGGGCAGACGGGACGCGTCCGCGAATCCCTGGTACCGCTCGGCGAGGTTGAGGATGTCCGCCAGGAGGGCCTCCTCCTGCTTCAACACCGTGATCTTCTCCGCCAGCTCCTGCTGTCGTCGGCGGTTCTCCTCCAAGTCCGACGCGGCTTGTTCTGCGTACCGCGATCGGAGCGTGGCAGCTGACTGGCTGGTCACAACCGTTCACTCCCTCGATATGGATGACGCTGCGCATGCTACCCACGCAGAGGGTCCCGTGCGGATAGGTGTCAACGCCGGATCGTTCGTCCGGCATGTTCACTCTTCACGATAAGCGCTGATGTGCCTGCGCATGCAGGACGTGTGGCCCTTCTTCGGCCTCCCGAGGCTCGACGACGTCACTCGCACGAGGGTCCCTTCGATGTACTGCCGGGTAAGTGTGTCGGCGAACCGTCCGTGACGCCCCCTCGGGCGCGTCACCCGGCGGCGCGCTCGCGGGACATCAGGGCGGCCTTCTTGGCCGACCCGTGGTGTCCTGATCGCCCCGCGGACGTGTGAAGGGGCCTCAGGGGCCTGTTGTGTGATGAGCCCGCCATGGTGTGTCGCCGTGGCGGGCTCATCATGTGGTTCACCTGGGCTCGGCCGAGCGCGGTTTGCCCGGCCGAGCCCGGCCCAGGACCTACTGGAAGTCGCAGCCCGGGTTGGGGGCGTCCTCCGACAGCGGGGCGCCGTGCGGCAGGACGTACAGGACGTCGAGGACGACATCGGTCGTGCCGAGGTTGCGGCCGATGTGCACGTGGTTCGCGCCGGACGGCTCGGTGAGGCCGCCGCCGGCCTTGTAGACACCGTCGGCCTTGCAGCCCGAGTCGAAGTGGCTGAGCGTTCCGTGCTGGACGAAGCCGTAGAGGGTTCCGTCGTGGTAGTGCCAGCCCGTGCTCTGGCCCGGGGGAATGGTGATCTGGCGGAGGATGTAGTCCTTCCCGTCGAACGTGGTCTGGGAGATGATCTTGCCTGTCACTCCCGGACCGGCCGGGGTGGCGAACGCGGTGCCCGCGCCGAGGGACAGGCCGACGGCGCCGGCCATGGTCACTCCCAGCCGCAGCAGGTTCTTACGCAATGTGGTCATACCTTTCAGGTGACTCGCCAGCACGCCGACCAGGGCAGGGCCGAACCCGGAACGGTCGGTGCACTGTCTCGCTGGAACACGCGCTCAGAAGGGCGCTGTCGGCGCCGACGGCCTGGGGTTCCCCGCCGCGCAGCGCGTGCCGAGCAGACAGTGTCACACACGTGTTTTCCGGTCGCCAGGCCCGCACACCTTCCACGAGGTCAAGGCGAACATCCGCTCCTTCTGAACAGAGACAAGCGGATCCGCCGTGGTCAGCGGTCCGCGTCCTTCGTGATCAGCTGGGCCAGTTCTGCGGGCACGGACAGGAAGGGCGAGTGACTGGCCGCGATCCGGTACGACCGCTCCGAGCGGGCCGCCATCTGCTGCTGGAACCCGGGATCCACCGCCCGGTCCTGCTCGCAGACGATGTACGTGGCGGGCACGGTCGTCCAGGCTGCCGTGGTCAGGGGCTCGCTGAAGGACTTCACGGTCTGCAGCACCAGCCGGTCGACGGCCCGGTGCGCGATGTCGTCCGGGACGTCCGCGTACAGGTGGTTCCTGGGGTCCTCGTGGGCCGGCAGAATGCCGGTCTCGCCGCTGGGCAGCGCGCCGCCGCTCAGCCCCGAGAGGGACTCCCCCTTCTCCAGTTGGAACGCGGAGAGGTAGATCAGACGGGACACGTTGTCGGCGGCGCCGGCCTCGGTCGCGGGCAGCCCGCCGTAGGAGTGCGCGAGGACTGTCACCGGCCCGTCGAGACCGGCCAGCTTCTCGCGGACGACGTGGGCGTCGTCGTACATCCCGGCGGTGTTGTCCGGATCGGCCGACGCGCTAGGCAGGTCGACGGTCTCCACCCGCCAGCCGAGCGCGGTGAGTTCGGGAGCCAGCAGCTCCCAGCACCAGGCGCCGTGCCAGGCGCCGTGGACGAGCAGGATGACGGGTTCGCTGTGCGCTGCGCTGGTCATGCGGGGCAGGACTTTCTCGAAGAGAACCATGGGTTCGGCGGTGGGCGGATGTCTCGGCCCAGGGGACCGGGCGGCAGACACGTGCTCCCGATGACGGGCCACACACGAAGAGGTATGTGTCCTGCTCGTCCCTCGCCAGCCTAGAGACCATGACCAGGGGCGGCCATGCTCGGACGTTCGGCGGACTTGCGTGAGCGTTCGCACCGCGAGCGTTGTCGTTGCGTCGCACCGCACGGGGGAGCCGGTGCGCACGCACCTGTAGGCTGAAGCAGCCGCAGGTTCTGCCAGTTCTGCGCAGCCGCCCCAACGAGGCCGGGACATGCCAGGCGGCCCGGAGAAGGAAGCCGCGTGGACCCCTTGGAAGACGTCCTTGCGCTGCTGGACACCTGCGGTCACGTTTCCGCAGGCCTGGTGGCGGGCGGCGACTGGGCCGTGGACTTCCCGCCGCCTCCAGGTGTGAAGTTCAACGCCGTGCGCCGCGGAAGGTGTCTGCTGGAGGTCGACGGGGTGCCGGAGTCCATCGCGCTGTCGGAGGGCGACTGTTTCCTCCTGACCCGCAGACGTGGCTTCACGCTCCGCAGCGGCCCGCAGGTGCCGGCCGTCGCGGCGGGTCCCCTCTTCGCGCGGGCCGACGCGGGTGTGGCCCGCGCGGGCGACGGCGACGACGTGCACCTCCTGGGCGGGCGCTTCTCCTTCGGCGCCCGGGCCCAGGAACTGCTCCTTGACGGGCTTCCGCCGGTCATCCACTTGTCGGCCGGCACGGGCCGGGCGCAGGCGGTGCGTTGGGTGCTCGACGCGATCGACGAGGAACTGCGGCACCGGCAGATGGGAGCCACCCTGGTCGCGGAGCACCTTGCGATCGTCATGCTCGTGCACGTTCTGCGCTCCCACCTGGCGAGCGGGGCCGGCACCGGCCCCGGCTGGCTCGCGGGCCTGGCCGACCCCGCGGTCACCGCGGCGCTGGCCTGCGTACACCGGGACCCGGCGCACCCATGGACCGTTGCCGAGCTGGCCCGGGCGGGATCGGTCTCCCGCACCGTGCTCGCCACGCGGTTCAAGAAGGCGGTCGGCCAAGCGCCGCACGAGTACCTCACGGCGTGGCGGATCGAACTCGCGGCCAAGCGACTGCGCAAGGGTGAGGACACCATCGCCTCCATCGCACATGCGGTGGGATACGGCTCGGACAGCGCCCTGAGCACCGCGTTCAAACGTGTCATGGGGACGTCACCCCGGGACTACCGGGAACAGACGGAGTCCGCGGAAAAGGTACAGATGCACTGACACGTATCGCGAGTGATGCGTTCCGTGATCCGCCGGTACGACTGACGCCTCGGGTCGGGAGGTCAGCGCGCGGGCGCGGCGGGCACGGTCTTCTTGCGTGCGCGGTAGGCGGCGGCCTTGATCTTGTTGCCGCAGGACTCCATGCCGCACCAGTGGCGCCGTGTGCCTCGGGAGCGGTCGATGTAGATCCGGGTGCACTCGGGGTTGTCGCACTCCTTCATCAGGGGGACGTCCGGGCCGCTGAGCAGTTCGACGGCCTGCCGGGCGACGGTCGCCAGCGCCTGCTCCGGGGTCGCCTCGGTGAGCCGCCCGGTCAGGGTGAGCTGGGGTGTCACGGGGGTATTGCGCGCGGCGGTGTTGACCGTGTCGAGCGCCTCCCGGTCGAACTCCTTGCCGCGACGGCGGTCGGTGACGAGCTGGTAGATGGCCTCGCGGACGGTCGTCGCTTCCCGGACGTCGTCTTCCTGGCCGGGAGTGATCGTGTCCACCAGCCCGGACTCGATGTACCAGGCATTCAGCCGCTCCGGCGTCACGAACATCTCGAACCGGGTCGAGCGCCGGGCCCGGAGAGTGGCCGCGAAGTCGAGAGCCGGGTGCCCGCATACGAATACATGGTCAAGGTTCACATCACCATTTTGACAGGTGACTTCGGTCGGGCGCAAGGTCCGTCACCGTTCCGGGCGGTGCTCCCTCGCGACGGCGCGATCGAGATCGTACGGCAGCTCGCGCGGCCCGCACGGGTCGGGACCCGGGCAGCTCGCGCGGCCCGCACGGGTCAGGACCCGGATCGGGGCGGCGCCGCCTCCTCCCGCCGGCCCCGGCCCGGTTCCAGACGGAGCTCGCGGCCCTGCCACCGTCGGCGAAGCCAGCGGTCGTGGCTCGCCACGACGATCGCGCCGGGGCCGGGACCCAGCGCGGCCTCCAGTTCGTTGCACAGGACGGGGGAGAGGTGGTTGGTGGGCTCGTCGAGCAGCAGCAGCTGGGGAGGGCGGGCCACCAGGAGGGCCAGGGCCAGGCGCCGGCGCTGCCCCACGGACAGCTGTCCGACCGGTTTGTCCAGGTCCGCCTCATGCATCAGACCGAGCGAGCCCAGCGGCACCTTCTCGGCCCGCGCGGGGCCCAACGACAGCTCGTAGGTGTCCCGGACCGTGCGGTCGGGCCGCTCGAACACGGTGTCCTGCGTGAGCAGCCCCACCGTCAGCCTGCGCCGCCGGTACACCTCGCCCGCGGCCGGGAGATGTCCGGCGAGCACGGCGAGCAGCGTCGACTTGCCCGCCCCGTTGCCGCCCGTGATCAGCAGCCGGTCCGTCGCCGGCACCTCCAGGCCGACCGGCGCGAGCCGGCCGGGCACCCGCACGTCGTGCAGGGACACCAGGGGCCGCGGGCCCTCCTCGGTACGCGCGGCCAGTTCCCCGGCCGCGAACCGCAGCGGGCGCGGCGGCTCGGCGACCCGGGTGCGCTCCAGCTCCTCCAGCCGCCGGCCGGCGTTGCGGACCCGGCGGGAGATCTGGTTCTGCACCCGGCCGGCCCGGTGGCCGTAGCCCATCTTCTCGTTGTCGGTGCGGCCCCGGTCCGGCGCGACCCGGTGCGCGGTCACGCCCGCCGCGTGCCGCAGCTCCGCCAGCTCGTCCTGTTCCTCGGCGTACCGCCGCTCCCAGCGCTCCCGTTCGGCGCGCTTCTCGCCCAGGTAGGCGCTGTAGTTGCCGCCGTAGCGGACCGGGCCGTCCACCGCCGGATCGAGGTCGACGAGGTCGGTGCAGACGGCGTCGAGGAACGCCCGGTCGTGGCTGGCGACGACCACGGTTCCGGACAGGCCGCGGATCTGCTCCTCGAGGAAGGCGGCGGCGCCGTCGTCCAGGTGGTTGGTCGGCTCGTCCAGCAGCAGTGCCGACGGCCGCCGTACGAGCAGGGCGGCCAGGGCCAGTCGGCCGCGCTGTCCGCCGGAGAGGGAACCGAGCGTGCGGTCGTGCGCGAACGCGCCGAGGCCCAGGCCGTCCAGCACCAGGGCCGCGCGGCGGTCGGCGTCCCAGGATTCCCGGTCCTGGGCCTGCTCAAGTCGCCTGCCGTAAGTGTCGAGGAGTTCCTGGTGGCCGGGGTCGTCCTCCGGGACGCGGGCGAGTTCCGCGCCGAGCCGGTCCAGCTCGGCGAGGTCCTCACGGGCCTCGCGCAGCGCCTCGTCCAGCACCGCGGCGATGGTGGAGTCGGCGTCGTACGGCATCTCCTGGTGGAGGAAACCGAGGTCGGCGGGGCGGGTGACGCTTCCCGCGTCGGGTTCGTCCACGCCGGCGAGCACGCGCAGCAGGGTGGACTTGCCGACGCCGTTCTCCCCGATCAGGCCGATGCGGTGGCCGGGGGAGGCGGTCAGGGAGATGCCGTTGAGGACGCGACGGCCGCCCAGGTTGCGGACGAGGTCGTGGGCGAGCAGGGCGGGCTGGGGCATGAGGAACCGTCCAACGTGATCGGTGGTCGGCCCGCGGGGCGCGCTGCCTCGGACGCGGGCCACTGCACACGCGGGCGGCTCACACCGCGGGGGCTCCCGTCTCCTTGAGCGTCCCGTCGGCCAGCCGCAGCCAGCGGTTCACGCCGATCTCGGTGAGGAACCGCTCGTCGTGGCTGACCACCATGAAGGCGCCCTGGTAGGAGTTGAGCGCGCTCTCCAGCCGGCCCGCGTTGACCAGGTCGAGGTTGTTGGTCGGCTCGTCGAGCAGCAGGAGATGGGGGGCCGGTTCGGCGCACAGGACGCAGGCCAGGGTGGCGCGCAGCCGTTCGCCGCCGGAGAGCACCCCGACCGGCAGGTGGGCCCGCGCGCCCCGGAAGAGGAAACGGGCGAGCAGGTTCATCCGCTCCGCCTCGGGCCGCTCCGGGGCGTACGCGGCGAAGTTCTCCGCCACGGTGCGGTCCAGGTCCAGCAGGTCCAGGCGCTGTGAGAGGTAGGCGATCCGGCCGTCGTTGCGCTTGATCTCCCCGCCGTCCGGGGCGAGTTCGCCGGTGATCAGCCGCATCAGGGTCGTCTTCCCGGCGCCGTTGGGCCCAGTCAGCGCGATGCGTTCTGGGCCCCGGACGGTCAGGTCGACACCGCCCGCGGCGAACACGGCCTTGTCCCCGAGGCGGATCTGCATGCCCTCGCCGAGGAAGAGGTTGCGCCCGGCGGGCACCTGGGTGTCGGGCAGGTCCAAGGTGATGCGCTGCTCGTCGCGCAGTGCGCGCCCGGCCTCGTCGAGGCGGGCCTTGGCCTCGCTGACCCGGACCGCGTGCATCTGGCCGGCCCGGCCCGCGGACTCCTGCGCGCCGCGCTTCATGTTGCCGGCGAAGATGCGGGGCAGACCGGCGTTCTTGAGGTTGCGGGCGGCGTTGCTCGCGCGACGTTCGGCGCGTTCGCGGGCCTGCTGCATCTCACGCTTCTCCCGCTTCAGCTCCTGCTCGGCGTTGCGGACGTTCTTCGCGGCGACCTCCTGCTCGGCGCGCACGGCCTCCTCGTACTCGGTGAAGTTGCCGCCGTAGAAGCGCAGTTCGTCGCTGCCCAGCTCGGCGATGCGTTCCATGCGGTCGAGCAGTGCGCGGTCGTGGCTGACCAGCAGCAGGCAGCCGGTGAAGTCCGAGAGCACGTCGTAGAGCTTGTGCCGGGCCTCCAGGTCGAGGTTGTTGGTGGGTTCGTCGAGCAGCAGCACGTCGGGGCGCTTGAGCAGTTGGGCGGCGAGGCCGAGCGAGACGACCTGGCCGCCGCTGAGCGTGCTCAGGCTGCGGTCCAGGGTGAGGTCGGCGAGCCCCAGGCGGTCGAGCTGGGCGCGGGTGCGCTCCTCGATGTCCCAGTCGTCGCCGATGGTGGCGAAGTGTTCCTCGCTGACGTCCCCGGACTCCACGGCGTCCAGGGCCCGGATCACCGCGGCGACGCCGAGCACCTCGGCGACCTTGAGGTTGCCGGTCAGGGGGAGGCTCTGCGGGAGGTAGCCCAGTGTGCCGCCGACGGACACCGAGCCGGTGGCGGGCTTGAGTTGGCCGGCGATCAGCTTGAGCAGGGTGCTCTTGCCGGAGCCGTTGGGGGCGACCAGGCCGGTGCGGCCGGTGGTGACGGTGAAGGACAGGTCGTGGAAGACCGGGGTGTCGTCGGGCCAGGCGTAAGAGAGGTTCGAGCAGACGATGGCGGCGTCGGACATGGAAGCGACCTCGAAGGGACTG
This sequence comes from Streptomyces albiflavescens, assembly GCF_014645835.1. Classification (GTDB taxonomy): domain Bacteria; phylum Actinomycetota; class Actinomycetes; order Streptomycetales; family Streptomycetaceae; genus Streptomyces; species Streptomyces albiflavescens. The sequence goes on along the minus strand of NZ_BMMM01000025.1, from coordinate 34,406 downwards.
AGGGCAGAGCTTGGACCTCTGCCCTGGGCAGACGTGGAAAAGGGGGACGACGAAACGGACCACGTCGGCAGCGCTCCTGAGCGCCGGCCGGTGGCCGTCAGACCCGGATCTCATCCGGAGATGTCGTCTTCACCCACCACGTCTGCGACTCCTCGATACACGGTCTACGTCGCTGAGAGCGTAGCAGCCGTCGTCCTCCTGCTCGGCCGGTGGTGTGACCGGCCCGGGCTCATACGTGTGTGTCGTGCCGCCAACAGTTCGTTGTTGACAGTTCCGGGACCCCATGGCAGCATCGTCACCAGTTAAACCGGTGACGGTGTCGTGCGAGGCCCGCAAAGGTCACACGTGTGGGCTTGCCCGACCGTGCCGTCCGCGCGCCCCGTCTCGCCGGGACCGTCGCCCATCCGAAGGAGCACACACCATGGCAGGAAAGCCGAAGGCGAGGGCCGGGGGCGCACCAGTGGGGCGGCGGGCGATGCTGGGCATGCTCGGCGCGGGCGCGGCGGGGCTCGCTGCCGCGCCCTCTCTCCAGCGTGGCTGGGAGGGGTTCCTCGGCGCCGCCTCTCAGATCGACGCCACGGGCCTGACCGGTCTGCTGCCCAACCCGGGCGGCTTCCGGTACTACAGCGTCGTCGGCTCGGTGCCGCACAAGGACGAGACGAACTACGAGCTCCAGGTCGGCGGACTGGTGGAGCGGCCGAAGGCGTACACGCTCGGCGAGTTGCGTGCGATGCCGCAGACCCGGGTCGTCCACGACGTCGTGTGCACCGACGGATGGCGCGTGGAGAAGACGCCCTTCGAGGGTGTGAAGCTGGCGGACATCCTCGACGACGCCGGGGTGCGTTCTGCGGGCGCGGCGATCCGGTTCACCTGCTTCGACGGCGCCTACAGCGAGAGCCTCACCCTGGAACAGGCGCGCCGCTCGGACGTCCTCGTGGCGCTGAACATGCAGGACAAGCCCATCACCCACGAGCACGGAGGACCGGTCCGCCTCTTCGTGGCCCCCATGTACTTCTACAAGTCGGCCAAGTGGCTGTCCGGCATCTCGGTCACCGACAAGGTCGTTCCCGGCTACTGGGAGGAGCGCGGTTATGCGGTCGACGGCTGGCTCGACGGCGCCGACCGGCACAGCGACGCGGCCTGAACACGACGGCCGTGTCCGCCGTTTCAGCACCGCCGAGCGCATCGTTCACCGGGCCACCGGCTATCTGATGCTGCTGTGCCTGGTCTCCGCGGCCTGTCTGTACCTCGCGCCGCTGGCCCAACTCGTCGGACGGCGCCACCTGATGGTCACGGTCCACGAGTGGTCGGGCATTTCGCTGCCCCTGCCCTCCCTGCTGGGGCTCTTCTCTTCCGCCTTCCGCGCGGACCTGCGCAGACTGAACCGCTTCGCGGTGTACGACCGGCAGTGGCTGCGCGCCGTCCGCAGGCGTCGGACCTCCCCTGAGGCCCGCCCGGCCGGCAAGTTCAACGCGGGCCAGAAGCTCTACGCGGGATGGATCGCCGGCGCTGTGCCGGTGATGATGTTCACCGGCCTGCTGATGTGGTTCATGGGGCTGCTGCCCTTCATCTCCCGCACCAGTGCGATCTTCGTCCACGACGTCCTGGCCTGGGCGATCACCATCGTCCTGCTCGGACACATGCGCAGGGCGTTCGAGGACCCCGAGGCGAGGCTGGGGATGCGCACCGGATACGTCAGCCGGTCGTGGGCGCAGCGGCACCACTCGCGATGGCTGGGGGAGGGGCACGCGAGTGACGTGTCCGAGAAGGCCGATCAAGCATGACGTATCTCTCCAGCGAGGACGATCGGCCGCCCGAGTACGTCAACCTGGACTCTCCGGGCAGACCGTCGAATGACCTAACACGTCCTTCACGGCGCCCGGCCCGTGTCCCTGGGTCTGGACCGTCAACTGACTGTTGTCGGGGTAGGTGACGCGCGGCCAGAGTGGATTCAGGCCGAGGGCGACGGAATCACTCGATCCCCGGAATGCGAACTCACCCTCTCAGTCACTCTTTAAGTCACCGTCTTAACCGGTGATACGGTCCGGATCGGTCTTCGGTGAACCCGAGGCCGCCTCGGGCGCACACAGGTCACGGAGACATATGTGCGGACGTCGTCCGCGATGAACCCGTCGACCCACCCAGTCCCGCTCATGTCACGCGCACATGTGTCGCCACCGGCCAGGCGCGCACCTACTTCTTTCGATGGGAAAGCAATGAGACGACTTCTGACTGTCCTCGCGGCCGGTGTGCCGCTGGCTGCGGCGGTGTGCCTGCCGACCGCCTCGGCCGAGTCCCAGAACGGCTCCGCCTCCGCCCCGTCCGCCTGCTCGGTGCCGTCCGTGAAGGCCCCGGCCGGTACCGAGGTGGAGTCCGTGACGGCGGCCCGCCAGGAGGGCGGCACCATCATCGGTACCGGTGTCCTGCAGGGGTCGGTCTCCGACGTCCCGGCCTTCTGCGAGGTGACCGTCACCCTCACGCACCCGGGCGCCGACGACCACGCCAAGGTGCGGACCTGGCTGCCCGTCAGCGGCTGGAACGGCCGCTTCCAGGGACTCGGCGGCGCCGCCTACCTGGCCGGTGACAACAACGTGGGCCTGGGCACCGCGGTCAAGAACGGCTACGCCGCCGTCACCACCGACGCCGGTGTCGGCGACGCCCTCGACACCAGCTGGGCGCTGGACGCCAAGGGCCAGGTCAACACCGCGCTGTTGAAGAACTTCGCCTCCCGCTCCCAGCACGAGGCGGCGGTCGTCGGCAAGGAGGTCGTCGACGGGGTCTACGGCAAGCGCCCCGCCTACTCCTACTTCAACGGCTGCTCCACCGGCGGGCGCCAGGGCTACATGGAGGCCCAGCGCTACCCCGACGACTACGACGGCATCCTCGCCCATGCTCCCGCCGTCAACTGGGACGAGTTCGAGGTCGCCACCCTGTGGCCGCAGGTGGTCATGAACAACGAGAAGACCTACCCGTCGAAGTGTGAGTTCAAGGCCTTCACCGACGCTGCCGTCAAGGCCTGTGACCCGCTCGACGGCGTCAAGGACGGCCTGGTCAACGACCCGGAGCGGTGCGACTTCGACCCGCGCCGGCTGATCGGCACCAAGGTCGTGTGCGACGGCAAGGAGCTGACCGTCACGGCGGCCGACGCGGCCGTGGTGCGCAAGATCTGGGACGGCCCGCGCACCGCCTCGGGCGAGAAGCTCTGGTACGGCGTCCCGGTCGGGGCCGACCTGGGGGGTCTCGCGAACACCACCCTGCCCGACGCCGACGGCAACGTCGCGGGAGCGCCGTTCCCGGTGCCCGCCGCCTGGGTCAAGCTCTGGGTGGCGAAGGACCCGTCCCTCGACGTCTCGAAGATCACCTACAGCCGGTTCACGCAGCTGTTCAAGCAGTCCGAGGCCGAGTACGACAAGGTCATCGGCACGGACGACCCGGACCTGTCGGGCTTCCGCAAGTCCGGCGGCAAGCTGCTGACCTGGCACGGTCAGGCCGACCAGTTCATCCCCACCCAGGGCACCGTGAAGTACCGCGAGCAGGTCGAGCGGGAGATGGGCGGCGCCAAGCGGGTCGACGACTTCTACCGTCTCTTCCTCGCCCCGGGCACCGTCCACTGCGGCCTGAACAAGGGTGACGGCACGACCGACGACCTCGGTGCCCTGACGGCCTGGGTCGAGCAGGGCACGGCGCCCAAGACGCTGCCCGCCACCCTGATCAACGCCTCCGGGCAGAGCGTCACCCGTGACCTGTGCAGCTACCCGCAGGTGTCCCGCTACCAGGGCGGCGACCCGGCCGTCGCCTCCAGCTTCCGCTGCGTCTCCCCGTCCCAGTACTGACCGGGCCGACGACGATCCCCTGACCTGAGAAAGGCCGAACCACCATGAGCACGCAGACCTCGACGCCGGCGCCTCCGGCGGCCACGGACGAACGCTCCTCCCTGCTGAAGCTGTACCTGGGCCGCGGCGTGCTGGCCGTGGCATGGGCCCTCGCCTTCGCCGGAGCCCACGAGAACCTCAACGCGGCGGCCATCACGCTGCTGGCCGTCTACCCGCTGATCGACGCGGTGTCGTCGGTGATCGACTACCGCGCCACCCCGAACGGTTCCGAGCGCCAGGTCATCGCGTTCAACGGGGGGCTCAGCACGCTGGCCGCCATCGCGCTCTGCCTCGCCGGAGCCGGCGGCGAAGCAGCGACGCTCCACGTGTTCGGCGTCTGGGCCTTCGTATCCGGTGCCGCTCAGGTGGTCGTGGGAGTGCGGCGGCGCGGTCCCGAGTTCGGCAAGCAGTGGCCGACCCTGATCTCGGGTGGTCTGTCCGTCCTCGTCGGCATCACGTACAACATTCAGGCCGCGGGCGACAATCCCTCGCTCGACGTGCTGTCGGTGTACGCCACGGGCGGCGGGGTGTGGTTCATCCTGCAGGCCCTGCTGCTGGGCTGGAAGTCCCGCCAGCTGCGAGCCCGGACCGCCTGACGGCCGTACTCCTCCGATTCCGTCCCGGCCCGCGCCACCACGGCGCGGGCCGGGACGTTTGTCGTACGGGCCGTCAGACGGACCGGGCGCGGTAGCGCACCGGAAGGGACAGCACGCCGCGGATGATGCCGGAGCCGATCCACTCCAAGGAGTCCACTGGGGCGGCGAGTTCCAGTTCGGGGACGCGGGAGAGCAGGGTGCTCAGGGCGATGGTCGTCTCCAGGCGGGCGAGCGGGGCGCCCAGGCAGTAGTGGATGCCGTGTCCGAAGGCCAGATGACGGGCGCCCGGCCGGGTCACGTCGAGAGCGGCGGGGTCGTCGCCCTCGGCCTGCGGGGCGTCGCGCCCTGCCGCACCGAGAGCGACGACGATCATGCTGCCCCGGGGGATCGGCACCCCGCCCAGTTCGATGTCCTCCGCCGCGTAGCGGCTGGTGGAGCGCTCGACAGAGGTGTCGTAGCGCAGGAACTCCTCCACCGCGCCGGACATCAGCTCGGGCCGCTCACGCAACTGCCGCAGCTGATCGGGGTGTTGCAGCAGGCCCAGCACGGCGTTGCCCAGCAGGTTCACGGTGCTCTCGTGGCCGGCGACGACCAGCATCATGGCCGTGCCCACGAGTTCCTCCTCGGAGAGCCGGCCGTCCTCCTCGTCGCGCACGGCGACCAGGGCGGACAGCAGGTCGTCCTGGGGACTGCGGCGTTTGTCCGCGACGAGGCCGGCCAGCAGCCCGTGCAGACCGGCCAGTGCCGGGCGGTGCCCGGGTGAGGCCACCTGGAGCGCCTGGGCCGACCAGCGGCGGAAGTCCAGGTGGTACTCCTCGGGGATGCCGAGGAGTTCGGCGATGACCGTGGAGGGCAGCGGGGCGTTGAACGCCTCGACGAGGTCGACCTCGCCCGCCGGCGGCAGCGTGTCGATCAGGTCGTGGGCGATCTGCTCGATGCGCGGCGCCAGTTCGGCCGTACGACGTGGGGTGAAGGCGGCCGAGGCCAGTCGGCGCAGACGGGTGTGCTCGGGCGGGTCGGCCTCCATCATCTGCGCGCCGAGCCCGACCGAGGGTTTGTGCAGGACGTAGCCGGCGGCGGCCAGGGCCTCGGCGGCCGGCGTGGCGTCCTTGAGCAGGGCGGGGTGGGTCAGCGCCTCCCGGGCCAGGTCGTAGTCGACGATCAACCAGCCCTTCAGGCCGAGGTGGAACTCGGCCGAGTGGATGGGCCCGGACTCCCGTAGCCGGGCGTACCGCGCGGGGGCGTCGGCCTTGAAGGCGGGATCGATGACCACCCGGCCGTTCTGGTACGGGCACTCCTCGTGGGGGCTCATGACGCGTCTCTCCCGTTCTGGTGGTCGGCTCGTCGTTCATGAGAACGAGCCGGGTCCCTGGGAGGTTCAGGCGGCGGACACACAGACGGACACGTCGGAGGGGCACGCGCG
>NZ_BMMM01000025.1:0-28485 GCF_014645835.1 Streptomyces albiflavescens | reverse complement strand
CGGAGAACTCAGTTGTCGCTGTTGAAGAGGGTCAGCACCCGCAGCACCTCCAGGTAGATCCACACCAGCGTCGTGGTGAGACCGAAGGCGGCCAGCCACGCCTCCTCGCGCGGGGCGCCGTAGGCGACGGCGTCCTCGACCTGCCTGAAGTCCAGGGCGAGGAAGGCCGCGCCGAGCAGGATGCCGATGACGCCGAAGAGGATGCCGAGGCCGCCACTGTGGAAGCCGAGGCCGTTGCCCGCGCCGAAGGCGGAGAAGAGGAGGTCGGCGACCAGCAGCAGGAGGAAGCCGGTCGCGGCGGCGGCGACGAAGCCGGTGAACCTCTGGGTCACGCGGATCCAGCGCATCCGGTACGCGACGAGCACACTCGCGGACACCGCGAAGGTGCCCAGCACCGCCTGCACGACCACACCCGGCGCGATGTAGGTCGAGATCGTGCTGGAGAGCACGCCGAGGAAGACGCCCTCGAACGCCGCGTACCCGAGGATCAGCGCCGGGGACGGCGTCCGCCTGAAGGCCTGGATCATCGACAGGACGAAGGCGACGAGCGCCGCGCCCACGGCGATGCCGTAGGACCGGCCGATGTTCGCCTCGTCGACGGGCAGCAGGAGCCAGGACAGCACCGCCGTCAGGGCCACGGTGCCGAGCGTCGTCCCGGTGCGGACGATGACGTCGTCCATCGTCACCGCGGTCCGGTCGGTCCGCGGCGACGTGTCGGCACCGGGGGCGTAGGGGTTGGTCAGGTGGTCGTCCGCCGGCCGGCCTCCGACCGCGGCACCCACCGGCCGGCGCGCGTAGACGTCGGCCGGGCCGGCGGCGTCCCGGGCGGCGCCCCAGCGGGAAAGGAACGGGTTGCTGGTCCTCACGTCATTCCTCCTTGTCCGCCGCACACTCGCGGCCTGCGGCAAAGCGTTGTCATCGGGTGCCCGGGGCGGCATACGTGTGGCACGGGCCACGCACCGGGCCGACGACGGCAACCCTGCGCGTCACCACTCTGACAGGTGACGCAATGAGAAGCAAATCATCCATGTGTGGGCCCGATAGTCGTCATTCGGTCGGCGCTCCCGGGCCGTCGAGCAGTTCCATGAGGAAGGCGTCCCAGTTCAGACCGTCCATCTCCGCCTCGGCCGAGGTGATCCGGTAGGTCGCGTCGAGCCACTGGGCCAGCGGCGCGGTGGGCACCTCGAACAGGGCCTCCACCTCCTGCGATTCGAGAAGCAGCCATGCCGAGGGCCGCTCTCCGGGCGACATCGGCCACATCCGCACATCGCCGGAGCCGCTCATCGCCGTCAGGCCGCGATGGAGGAGCTCGCGGCCGATGCGCCAGATGAGACTCGGTCCCCGTTCCGCCAGGAACTCGACCGTGATCACCGCGGGCATGTCCGGGTCGAAACGGAACTCCGCACATATGGGCAGCCGGGTGAATTCATCGAGCATCTGATCGAGGGCCAGGAGCAGCGAAGGCACAAGCGCGGGCGCCGAACGCGCCCGCAGGGGTGACTGATCACGGTGCATGACAGGAGTTCCCCTCCGTGGGACGAAGTCTGCGTCCACAACTCTTCGCCGGGGGCGGAGCCCGCACATCGGTCAGTTGACGGTCAAAGGAAGGCCCTGTCCGGGGCGGTTGACGGAACATTCGAGCCGGTGTGGGGTGCTCGCGTCGGCGCAGAGGCGGCGCCGGGACGTGTCGTACGAGCTGCGGGGACGTGACGTAAGTCAATTGTCTGCGGTGCCCGCGCCGGTGCCGGAAGCGGCGAGGAGGGTGAAGGTGGACATCGCCCCTCTCGGGACGTCAGCCTGCACCCGGGTGCAGGGCGCCATGACAAAGGGGCCGACAGCTCACGCTGTCGGCCCCTCACGGTGAGAGCCCTGCCGCACCGACGGTCCCGTGGTTCATGGGCCGGGAGCGCGTCACTTCGCCTGCAGGGGTCCCGCGAAGGACTTGCGCAGAGACGAGGGAGCGGCCAGGGGGAGCAGTGCGGCGAGCATCTTGCCCTTGACCGTGCTCGGCTGTCGCGTCAGTTCGACATCGACCCGGGTGCCATCGCCCTCCGGGGTCATCCGGAAGACCCATCCGCCGCCGGCTCCGAAGAGCTTCGAGTCGAGCGTGGTGATGGTGACCGTGTCACCTGTCGGCTCCCACTCGTAGCGTGCGCGCTCCCAGGCCGCGGCGGTCCCCTCGGTGACCTCGGCCCAGGTGTCGCCGAGTTCGTGGACCTCGAAGTGTCGGGCGTCGATCGTGGGCCAGGCCTTGGCGCGCGAGGGGCTGAAGTCGGTCAGCACCTCCAGCACGTCCTTGGGGCCGAGCTTGGAGACGAGATGGAACCGTACGACTGTCATGGGATGTCCTCACCGAGAAGTAACCGTTCTGACCGGTGACGAGAGACTCTCAAGGATGTGCGTCACCTGTCAAGATGGTTACTCTGGTGGAGGTGTCCCGTTGGCGACAGCCGCGCCGCCGTTGGCCTCCGCGAAGTCCCGGTTCAGGCTTGGTCCTGGGGCAGACCCATGGTTCGGGCGATCTCCCAGACCCGCTCGGACCACGGCGTGGGCGTCAGGGTGGCGCTGTCGAGACGGACGACGGTGCGGCTGCCGTGGGCGTGCGTCGTCTTCCCGTCGGCCGAGCACACGCGGTAGCCCGCGGTGGCCGAGGTCGTGCCCATGCGCTCCATCCACAGGTGTACGGCGTACTCGCCGACCTCCGCCACGGGGAGGTCGTAGGTGATGGCGAACGTCTTGACGACGTTGAAGCCGTCTCCTTCGATGCCGCTCTTGCCGCCGATGCCCTTGTCCCGCCAGAACCATCCCCACATCCGCTCGACCAGCACCTGGTAGCGACTGTTGTGCAGCAGGCCCATGGGGTCCAGGTCGTCGAAGTGGACGATCACGGGCATCAGGACGCCGACGTCGGTGCCCGGCGCGTCGGTGGTCGGGGTGGTGGAGGTCATCGTTGTGCTCCTTGGGTCGTACGTCTGTCTCCTGGGGCGAGGCCGTGGCTGTGGGTTCGGCCGGTGGCCGGACCGGTCGCCCAGGCCACATGTAAACACGTGTGAACACGTATTTTGGAGGGTAGCAGGGGGGCGGACCCGGCCGCATGGCGGCCAATCCCGCAGTTCACAAGTATCCCGTCGTCACCATCTTGACCGGTGACGAATGCGAGTGCAGACTGGCGGCGGACCTGTCGGTCGACGGGATCCGTCCACGATCCACGGAGTGGAGGCCGGACATGAAGCAGGAACCCTCGAGGGACGCCGCCGCGGCGGCACGGCGTGCGCGCTTCGGCAAGCTGCCCGAGCGCATCCGGTTCGAAGACATGACCGAAGAGGCGGAGTTCGTCCCGGACGGCCGGGCGGGGGGCGCCCATGACAACGCGGACGCGCGTCACACCTTCTCCTGCCTGGCCCTCGACCTCGGGCTGTAGCCCACGGCAACGGGACCGGGTCGCCACGAGCACGCACCGTCGACAGGGGCAGATCATGAACACGTACGAATACCCCCTCTTCCCGGGCCGACCGGGCAAGGAGCAGGACGCCCTCGAGGAGCTTCTCCGCCGGGTGAACTGCAACGACCGGCGGGAGCCGAGCCGGGAGGCCGAGGAGTACACGAGGAGAACTCGCCGGCTGGCCGCCGTCACGATTCTCGGCGCCGTCCTGTGACGGTAAGAGCCCTCCTGTGACGGTAAGACCCGTCCCGTGACGGTCACGCCGTCCCGCCACCGTCAGCGCTCGCTCGCGTCCGTCTCACCCGCCGTGAGCGCGTCCGTCCCGCCCGCCGTGAGAGAGGGCGAGCAGAGCCGTCGCGGCGTTTTCCTCTGACTGCCTCCGATCGCCTCGGTGACCCGGTCCGCCGGAAGTCCCGTCCGCGTTCAGCCGGACTTCCGGCTCTCGGCGGCCGCGAACAGCGCGAACGCCAGTACGAGGAGTGTGACGCTCGCGTAGATCTCGTAGCCGTCGAGGAAGCCGAGCCGCTGGACGAGCCCCCACCCGTGCAGCCGGCCGGTGATCTCGTGCACCAGACCCAGCGCGCCCTGAACCAGGGCGACAAAACCGAGTAGCTCCAGAATCTGCCTCATGTGATGACCCTCGCCCCGCCGACCCCCCACGTTCATCGGCCGCGAGGCGAGGCATGTCCGACCGAAGTCGGCGGTCGTGGTGACGAGGGTCGGACGAAAGTCTGAAGGGGTACGACTTTGGTCGGTGATCCCGGTCGAGGGGAGGTGCCGGCGGGCGCGCCTGCGTAGATTTGTCGACCGTGAGTGGTGACTATCCGGCGCGTACGCCACGACAGCCGACGTCCGTGTCCGGGGCCCTGGCCGAGCCCGCACACGTGCTTCCCGCGCGGCGTTGGCTGCTGCCGTCCGCCGTGGTCGCGGAGCTGGACCCGGACGCCGGCGAGGGCCGGTTCGGGCGGCCCCGGCGCACCGTACGCGACTGGGTCGTCGACTTCGGGTGCTTCCTGCTCGCCGTCGTCATCGGGCTGGCGGCGGCGAACACACTGGCACACGACCCGCACACCCCGCACAGCCTCGCCGTCGTCGACCAGTGTCTCGGCGCGCTCGCCTGCGGCGCCGTCTGGCTTCGGCGGCGCTGGCCGCTGGGGCTGGCCGTCGCGATGGTCCCCGTCGGGCTGGTCTCGAACACCGCGGGCGGCGCGGGCATGGTCGCGCTCTTCACTCTCGCCGTGCACCGGCCCTTCAAGTTCGTGGGCTGGCTCGCCGGGGTCTCGCTCGTGCTGTTCCCCTTCATCTTCTGGCTGCGGCCCGACCCCGACATGCCGTACCTCGTCGCGGTCACCCTCACCGCGCTGTTCACCGTGGCGGTGGTCGGCTGGGGCATGTTCGTACGCTCCAAGCGTCAACTCATGCTGAGCCTGCGGGACCGGGCGCGGCGGGCCGAGACCGAGGCGTCGCTGCGGGCCGAGCAGGCACAGCGGCTCGCGCGCGAGGCCATCGCGCGTGAGATGCACGACGTGCTCGCGCACCGGCTCACCCTGCTGAGCGTGCACGCGGGGGCTCTGGAGTTCAGACCGGACGCGCCCCAGGAGGAGGTCGCGCGGGCGGCCGGGGTGATCCGGGAGAGCGCGCACGAGGCGCTGCAGGACCTGCGGGAGATCATCGGCGTGCTGCGGGCCGGAGACTCCGATGAGGCCGGGCGGCCGCAGCCGACGCTCGCCGCGTTCGACGGGCTGGTCACCGAGTCCCGCTCGGCCGGCATGAAGGTCGTCCTCGACAACCGCGTCGCCGATCCGGCCGCCGTCCCCGCGTCCGTCGGACGCACCGCGTACCGGATCGCCCAGGAGGGCCTGACCAACGCCCGCAAGCACGCGCCGGGCGCGGAGGTGACGGTGACGGTTCGCGGAGCCTCCGGAGACGGCCTGACCGTCTCCGTCGGCAATCCCGCGCCGCCGGGTGACGTCCCCCACGTCCCCGGGTCGGGGCAGGGACTGATCGGACTGACGGAGCGGGCGACGCTGGCCGGCGGCTGGCTGAAGCACGGTGCCGAGGGGGACGGGGGCTTCCTGGTGCACGCGTGGCTGCCGTGGACCGGCTGACGGCGGGGGCCCGGCCCGGCCGGGCTGTGAGGTTGGTGCCCCCGCTTGTCGAGCAGTCCCCGCGCCCCTGCAGGGGCGCGGGGAACTGCTCGATCTTTTAGGGGGCTGGGGGCGCAGCCCCCAGGTAGGGGACGGACAGGGGTGGAGGAGGGGCGAAAACCACCTGTCGCCCCCCCGCGACGGCTCAGCAGCCGGTGCGCAGAACCACTCGCCTGCCATGGAGTTCCCCACGCTCCATACGCCGGTGGACCTCCGCCGCGGCGCTCAGCGGCAGCGTCTCCATGGCGCGCGGGCGGAGCAGGTCCCGGGAGAAGAGGTCGTTGAGCGTGGTCGCCGCCGACGCGAGCTCCCCGGTGGTGGCGTGGGAGATGGCGAAGCCCCGTACGGACGCGTCCTTCATGTAGAGGGGACCCACCGGGAGGACGGGTTCGTCCTGTGCGCCGGCCATCAGGACGATACGGCCGCGATGCGCGAGCAGGGCGACGGCGGAGGCGAGGTCGTTGTGCCCGGAGGTGTCGACATGGAGGTCGACTCCGTCGGGGGCCAGCTCCGCGAGGCGCCGCGTGAGCTCGGGATCGCGGTAGTCCACCACCTCGGAGGCTCCCAGCTCCCGGCAGTAGTCGTGGTCGCCCGCCGACGCCGTCGCGATGACTCGGGCGCCCGCGCGGACGGCGAGGACCACCAGCGCGGCGCCCACGTTTCCCGCGGCTCCACCGGCCAGCACTGTCTCGCCCGAACACAGGCCACCGTGGGTGAACAGGGCGAGATACGCGGCAGCGGCCGGGTGGACCACAGCCACCGCGACTTCGGGAGGTACGCCCGGAGGGAGCGGGTAGAGCCGGTCGACGGGCACCGCGGCCTGCTCGGCCGCCGCACCCTGACGGCCGCCGTGGCCAAGGCTGTTGCACCACACGGCATCGCCGACGGCGAACCCGCCCCCGGCCGACGCGACCGTGCCCACCAGGTCCCGGCCGATGACGAAGGGGAACTCCAGCGGCGTACGGAAGACCCCTGAACGGACAAACACGTCCACGGGGTTGACCGTGGTGGCCCCCACGTCGACGAGGACCTCGTCGGGACCCGGCACGGGTGCGGCGAGCTCTCCGTAGCGAATGGCCTCGGGTGGGCCGAGTTGTTCGACATAAGCGGCACGCATGGCCAAGGTTCCTTCCACCGCGGGGCGCACTCGCGCGAGGCCCGCGCGGTCCTCGTCACGTCGCCGTCAAGCCGCTGTCCAGGCGCCCGGAATTCGCGCCCGCCGCGAATCGGCGGACCCTCACGGGCATTCTTGCCCCGGCCTTCCGACCGCCCCGGCATTCCGGCGGTCAGCGGTGAGTCGCGCATGGCGCCGGGAGCGCGCGGGCCGGGGAAAGGTATCTGGCGGCGCTGATTTGAGACGTCCTGATCGCAGGCGTTCTGGTCGAAGGCCGGCGACCTGGTTAGGTGGATCCCATGACTGCGATCCGACTGCTGCTCGTCGACGACGATCCCCTGGTGAGAGCCGGCCTGTCCTTCATGATGGGCGGCGCCGAGGACATCGAGATCGTCGGAGAGGCCGCCGACGGGAGCGAGGTGGAAGCTCTTGTCGACCGCACCAAACCGGACGTCGTCCTGATGGACATCAGGATGCCCACGGTCGACGGACTCACCGCCACGGAGAGGCTGCGCGGTCGCCAGGAGGCGCCGCAGGTCGTGGTCCTGACCACTTTCCACGCCGACGACCAGGTGTTGCGGGCGCTGCGCGCGGGGGCGGCCGGGTTCGTACTGAAGGACACCCCGCCCGCGGAGATCCTTGCGGCGGTGAGACGGGTCGCGGCCGGTGATCCCGTGCTGTCGCCCACCGTCACCCGCCAGTTGATGGAACACGCGGCCGGCGGCGCGCCCGATACCCGCCGTACGACCGCCCGCGACCGGGTCGCCGCCCTGAACGACCGGGAACGCGAGGTCGCCGTCGCCGTAGGACAAGGCAGGTCGAACGCGGAGATCGCCGCCGGGCTCTTCATGAGCGTCGCCACCGTCAAGACCCACGTCTCGCGCATCCTCGCCAAGCTCGGCCTCAACAACCGCGTCCAGATCGCCCTGTTGACGTATGACGCCGGGCTTCTGGAGGAGGACGGGCACGGAGCGGAGGACGGGCACTGAGCGGAGGACGGGCACTGATCGGGGGTCGCGATCGTTGATCGGGGCAACGGGAGGAGGAACCATGATCGATCTGGGGGAGTACGGGGCGCGGTTCACGAAGGATCCGTATCCGGTGTACGCGGCACTGCGCGAGCGCGGTCCCGTGCACTGGGTGCGCACGCCGCCCCCCGGTGCGTACGAGGGCTGGCTCGTCGTGGGGTACGAGGAGGCGCGGGCCGCCCTCGCCGACCCGAGGCTGTCCAAGGACAGCACCAAGAGGGGGCTGAGCTCGTTCGAAGACGAGCTGATGGGCCGGTATGTGCTGATCAGCGATCCGCCCGAGCACACCCGGCTGCGCTCGCTCGTCGCGGGCGCGTTCACGATGCGGCGCGTCGAGGCGCTGCGTCCGCGCGTCCAGCAGATCACCGACGAGTTGCTGGACGCGATGCTGCCGAAGGGCCGCGCCGACCTCGTGGACTCCTTCGCCTACCCGCTGCCCATGACGGTCATCTGCGAGCTCCTCGGCGTCCCCGACATCGACCGGGAGGCCTTCCGAGCCATGTCGAACGAGATCGTGGCCCCGTCCGGCGGAGACACCGAACTCGCCGCCATCGAGCAACTTGCCGCATATCTCGACGAGTTGATCGAGGACAAGCGCTGCGCGGAGCCGGCCGACGACCTGCTCGGCGCCCTCATCCGCACCCGCGCCGAGGACGGCGACCGCCTCTCGCGCGCCGAACTGCGCGGCATGGCGTTCATCCTGCTGGTCGCGGGCCACGAGACGACGGTCAACCTGATCACGACCGCGGTGCACACTCTGCTCACCCACCCGGACCAACTCGCCGCGCTGCGGGCCGACATGACCCTCCTCGACGGCGCGGTGGAGGAGGTCCTGCGCTTCGAGGGACCGGTGGAGACGGCGACGTACCGCTACGCGGCCGAGCCGATGGAGATCGGCGGCAGGTCCATCGCGGTGGGCGACACGGTGATGATCGGCCTCGACGCCGCCGACCGCGACGCGGCATACTGCCCGGACCCGCACCGCTTCGACATCCACCGCGCCCCGCAGGGCCATCTCGCCTTCGGACACGGCATCCACTACTGCCTGGGCGCGCCACTGGCCCGCCTCGAAGCCCGCGTCGCGCTGCGCTCCCTGCTGGAGCGATGCCCGGATCTCGCGCTCGACGGACCCCCGGGAGACTGGCTGTCGGGCATGCTGATGCGCGGCCTGCGGAGCCTGCCGGTGCGCTGGTGAGCGGCCCCGTTCTGCGAGAGGAGTGTCATCCGTGCTGCGTACGGCCGAGATCACCGCGAAGCTGACCGGCGAGGGCCTTCGAGGTGGGGACTCCCATCAGCTGTACTGGCGCGCCACGCTGGAGGTCTCGCTGGACTGCTTCATCTGCGAGCGCACCGGCCGGACGACGCTCTTCGAGCGCGGGGCCGAGCGGGCGCTGTGCTCGGGCAGCCGCAGCGGATTCGCACGGCACCACACCGCCGCCAGGATCGCCGCGTTCGACACCACCAACGGCCGGGAGGGGCTGGCGGTCCGGGCCCTGCTCGACTTCTGGTGGGCACCCTTTACGGACACCCGGGACGGCAACAAGTCCGCGGCGCCCACCAGCCACCCCTGGGTCCGGCTGCACCTGGGCTACTACTGCCAGGATGCCAAGAAGTCGGGCACCCACAGCATCCAGACCAACGCGGTGCGGCCGCACGAGCTGACATGCGGACACTGCGAACGTGTACTCGCAGTCGATGCGCAGACCCCCGCGGTGCGCCTCCTTGTGTGAGGCGCGCCGCGGGGGCGCTCGACTCAGTCCCGCGCGCCCGGGATCTCCGCGAGCCGCACCGGCCGCCGCTCCCGTCGCGACAGCACACACGCCTCGGCGATACGCAGCGCCTCCAACGCCTCACGGCCGTCGCAGGGATTGGCGCGCTCACCGAGGACGACCTCGACGAACGCGGCGAGCTCGGCCTCGTACGCCGGGCCGAAGCGCTCCAGGAAGCCCATCCACGGCTTGTCGGCGGGCGGCGGTCCGGCCGGTTCGGTGGACGCGATCGGCGTTCGGTCGTCGAGGCCGACGGCGATCTGGTCGAGTTCGCCGGCGAGCTCCATCCGGACGTCGTAGCCGGCGCCGTTCACCCGGGTCGCCGTCGTCGTGGCGAGCGTTCCGTCGTCGAGGGTGAGCACGGCCGCGGCGGTGTCGATGTCGCCCGCCTCGCGGAACATCGCGGGTCCGGCGTCCGCCCCGGTCGCGTACACCTCGACGATCTCGTGGCCGGTGATCCAGCGCAGCATGTCGAAGTCGTGGACCAGGCAGTCCCGGTAGAGCCCGCCGGAGAGCGGGAGATAGTCGACCGGGGGCGGCGCTTGGTCGGACGTCATCGCCCGGACCGTGTGCAGCCGGCCGAGCCGTCCCGACCGCACCGCCTCGCGGGCGGCCGTGTAGCCCACGTCGAAGCGGCGCTGGAAGCCCAGCTGCAGAATCGTTCCGGCGGCGTCCACCTCGGCCAGCGCTGCCAGGGTGCCCGGCAGATCGACGGCGATGGGTTTCTCGCAGAAGACGGGGAGCCCGGACCGTGCTGCCCGACCGATCAGTTCGCCGTGGGCCGAAGTCGCCGCCGTGATGACCACCGCGTCCACGCCCCAGGTGAAGATCTCGTTCACGCTGGGCGCCGCCGTCGCGCCCAGGCGGTCCGCCAGCCGATGGGCCCGCGCGGTGTCCGCGTCCGTGACGATCAGGGAGCCACCCACCTCGCGGTGACGGCTGAGAGTGGCCGCATGAAATGTACCGATACGACCCGCTCCGATGAGTCCGATGCGCATGGGAACAAAGTGGGGGTGGACCCGGCGCCGTGTCAATGCTTTGTCCGGACAATCGAACTTCACAACTTCCCGTCAACATCTCCCGGAGCTACGCTCGGGCCGTGCCGAAACCAGATGTGGATCCGACCGTGTCGCTCCAGCTCAGCGTCGACCGCAGCAGCCCCGTCCCGCTCTACTTCCAGTTGTCCCAACAGCTGGAGGCCGCGATCGAGCACGGAACGCTGACCCCGGGCAGCCTCCTTGGCAATGAGATCGAGCTCGCCGGGCGGCTCGGTCTGTCCCGGCCCACGGTCCGCCAGGCCATCCAGTCCCTCGTCGACAAGGGCCTGCTGGTACGGCGCCGCGGCGTGGGCACCCAGGTCGTGCACAGCCAGGTCAAGCG
This sequence comes from Streptomyces albiflavescens, assembly GCF_014645835.1. Lineage (GTDB taxonomy): Bacteria > Actinomycetota > Actinomycetes > Streptomycetales > Streptomycetaceae > Streptomyces > Streptomyces albiflavescens. The sequence goes on along the minus strand of NZ_BMMM01000025.1, from coordinate 17,605 downwards.
TCCGCTGGAGCTCAGCAGCCTCTACGACGACCTGGAATCGGCGGGCCAGCGCCCGGCGACCCAGGTGCTCGTCAACACCGTCGTACCGGCGTCCGCCGAGGTCGCTGCGGCCCTGGGCGTGGCCGAGGGTGGCGACGTGCACCGTGTGGAGCGGCTGCGCCTCGCGCACGGGGAGCCGATGGCGTACCTCTGCAACTATCTGCCGCCCGACCTGCTGGAGCTGGACAGCGCGCAGATGGAGGCCACCGGCCTGTACCGGCTGATGCGCGCGGCGGGGATCACCCTGCACAGCGCCCGGCAGTCCGTCGGCGCCCGCGCGGCCACCGCGGAAGAGGGCGAGCGGCTCGGCGAACCGGCCGGCGCGCCCCTGCTCACCATGCAGCGCACGACCTTCGACGACACCGGCCGGGCCGTCGAGTTCGGCACCCACATCTACCGGGCCTCGCGCTACTCCTTCGAGTTCCAGCTCCTCGTACGGCCGTGACGGCTCGGCGAGTACGGCCCTGAAGGCCCGCTGATTCTCCGGCTCCTCGTACGGCCATGACGCCCCCGTGCGCGTCACCGTGAAAGGCGTGTCGCCACCGCAGAAGTTCCCCGCGCACGGGACCCGCTGGTCAGGCACATGGTCCCCGTGATTGATACTTGGTCGTTTGGGGCCGGTGAGACGCCTGCCCCCGGGCCTACAAGACGGCCCTCCGGGCCCGTCCGCAGGGTGGCCCGGCGCACCAAGGAGCAAGCAAGAAGGGCACGGCCTCGTGGCACGCACTCGGACCTGGGTAAGCATCGCGCTCGCAGGGGCGCTGGGGGTGTCCCTCGCGGGATGCAGCGCCACCGGCGGGAAGCGGGCCGAGGACGCCCGCAAGGCGGCGGCGGCCCAGGGCAGGGCCGTGGTGAACACGCCCCGGTGGACCTTCGCGATGATCACCCACTCGGGCGACGGCGACACCTTCTGGGACATCGTGCAGAGCGGTGCCAAGCAGGCCGCGGTCAAGGACAACATCAACTTCCTGTACTCGCACAACGCCGAGGCACAGCAGCAGGCACAGCTGGTGGACGCCGCCGTCGACAAGCAGGTCGACGGCATCATCGTCACGCTCGCCAAGCCCGACGCCATGAAGGCGGCCGTCGCGCGCGCCCGGAAGGCCGGCATCCCCGTGATCACGGTGAACTCGGGCTCCGAGGAGTCCAAGGCGTTCGGCGCGCTCACCCACATCGGCCAGGACGAGACGATCGCCGGTGAGGCGGTCGGTGACGAGCTGAACAAGCGGGGCCGCAAGAAGGCCCTGTGCGTCCTGCACGAGCAGGGCAACGTCGGTCACGAGCAGCGCTGCGCGGGCATCAAGGAGACCTTCCACGGCACCGTGCAGAACCTCTACGTGCAGGGCACCAGCATGCCCGACGTGCAGGCCTCCATCGGCGCCAAGCTGCAGGCCGACAAGTCCATCGACTCGGTCGTCACGCTCGGCGCCCCCTTCGCGGACACCGCGGTGAAGGCCAAGCAGGACGCGGGCAGCAAGGCCGAGATCGACACCTTCGACCTCAACGAGAAGGTGGCCGCGGAGCTCAAGAACGGCACGCTCGGCTTCGCCGTCGACCAGCAGCCGTACCTCCAGGGGTACGAGGCCGTGGACCTGCTCTGGCTCCACAAGTACAACGACGACGCCCTCGGCGGCGGCAAGCCGGTCCTCACCGGACCGCAGATCATCACCAAGGACCAGGCCGGCGCGCTGGAGGAGTACACGAAGCGGGGCACCCGATGAGCACGACCACACACGCGCCCGCGCCGTCGCCGGGCACCAAGGCCGACGAACGCCTCCTGAAGACCTCGCCGCTGCGCAAAGTCATGGGCCGCCCCGAGCTCGGCTCCGTGGTCGGCGCGATCGCCGTCTTCGTCTTCTTCGCCGTCTTCGCGGACAGCTTCGTACGGGCCGCGAGCCTCAGCACGGTCCTGTACGCCTCGTCGACCATCGGCATCATGGCGGTCCCGGTCGCGCTGCTGATGATCGGCGGCGAGTTCGACCTCTCCGCGGGCGTCATGGTGACCAGCTCCGCGCTGATCTCCTCGATGTTCAGCTACCAGATGACCGCGAACGTCTGGGTCGGCGTTTTCGTCTCGCTGATCGTCACCCTGGCGACCGGCGTCTTCAACGGCGTCATGCTGACCCGCACCGACCCGCCGAGCTTCATCATCACGCTCGGCACCTTCCTGATGCTGACCGGTATGAACCTCGGCTTCACCAAGCTGATCAGCGGCACGGTCTCCACGAAGTCGATCTCGGACATGGAGGGCTTCTCCTCCGCGAGGGACGTCTTCGCCTCGACGGTCACCATCGGCGGCGTCGACTTCAAGATCACCATCCTGTGGTGGCTGGCCCTGGTCGCCGTCGCCACCTGGGTCCTGCTGCGCACCCGCGTCGGCAACTGGATCTACGCCGTCGGCGGCGGTGAGGAAGCGGCCCGAGCGGTGGGCGTCCCGGTCGACAAGACCAAGATCGGCCTCTACATGGGTGTCGCCTTCGGCGCCTGGATCTCCGGCCAGCACCTGCTGTTCTCGTTCGACGTCGTGCAGTCCGGCGAGGGCGTCGGCAACGAGCTGATCTACATCATCGCGGCCGTCATCGGCGGCTGCCTGATCACCGGCGGCTACGGCTCCGCGGTCGGCGCGGCGGTCGGCGCGCTGATCTTCGGCATGGTCAGCAAGGGCATCGTGTTCGCCGAATGGAACCCGGACTGGTTCAAGTTCTTCCTGGGAGTGATGCTGCTCCTGGCGACCCTGCTCAACCACTGGGTACGCAAGCGCGCGGAGGCGACGAAGTGACCACGGACGCGAACAAGACGACCGACTCGGCCGCCACGGACCGTACCCCGCTCGTCGAGCTCGACGACGTCAGCAAGTACTACGGCAACATCCGCGCCCTCGAAGGCGTCTCGCTGGAAGTCCACGCGGGCGAGATCTCCTGCGTGCTCGGCGACAACGGAGCCGGCAAGTCCACCCTCATCAAGATCATCGCGGGACGTCATCAGCACGACGCGGGCACCCTGCGCATCGAGGGCGAGGAGACCCGGCTGTCGTCACCGCGCGAAGCCCTCGACCACGGGATCGCCACGGTCTACCAGGACCTCGCCGTCGTCCCGCTGATGCCGGTCTGGCGGAACTTCTTCCTCGGCTCCGAGCCCCGGAAGGGCGTTGTTCCCTTCAAGCGCATGGACGTCGACTTCATGCGCAGGACGACCCACGCGGAGCTGCTGCGCATGGGCATCGATCTGCGCGACGTCGACCAGCCCATCGGCACCCTCTCCGGCGGTGAGCGCCAGTGCGTGGCGATCGCCCGCGCCGTCTACTTCGGCGCCAAGGTCCTCGTCCTCGACGAGCCCACCGCGGCCCTGGGCGTGAAGCAGTCCGGTGTGGTCCTCAAATATGTGGCTGCCGCACGGGACGCCGGACTGGGTGTTGTGTTGATCACCCACAATCCGCATCACGCGTATCTGGTGGGCGACCGTTTCGTGCTCCTGAAGCGCGGCACAATGTTCAGCAGCAACGCCCGCGACGAAATCACCCTTGACGAGCTGACCCGCCAGATGGCGGGAGGAAGTGAGCTGGAGGACCTGCGGCACGAGCTGGAGCGCACCTCCTGAGGAGCGCCCCGAGAGGGGCGCGCGGAACCGCGCGACCAGCCACAGGCGGCCCGCAGGTCACAGATGCCCCCGCGCTCCCGCAGTGCGGCCCCGACGGAGCGTAAGGCAGAATCGGCGCGATGAGCACCTACCGCGACCTCGCACACCGCGGCTCCGCGCGGGCCACCGTCCTGCGGACCGTGGGGACGCGCGAGCGCCGTTCCCACCTGACGGCGCCCCGTGTCCCCACCGTCGGCATCGACATCGGCGGCACGAAGGTGATGGCGGGCGTCGTGGACGCCGACGGCAACATCCTGGAGAAGCTGCGCGCCGAGACGCCGGACAAGTCCAAGAGCCCCAAGGTCGTCGAGGACACCATCGTCGAGCTGGTCCTGGACCTCTCCGACCGGCACGACGTGCACGCGGTCGGCATCGGCGCGGCCGGCTGGGTCGACGCCGAACGCAACCGCGTCCTGTTCGCGCCTCACCTCTCCTGGCGCAACGAGCCGCTGCGCGACCGCCTCTCCGGCCGCCTCTCCGTGCCCGTCCTGGTCGACAACGACGCCAACACCGCGGCCTGGGCCGAGTGGCGTTTCGGCGCCGGCCGTGGCGAGGACCACCTCGTCATGATCACGCTCGGCACGGGCATCGGCGGCGCGATCCTGGAGGACGGCCAGGTCAAGCGCGGCAAGTTCGGCGTCGCCGGCGAGTTCGGCCATATGCAGGTCGTCCCCGGCGGCCACCGCTGCCCGTGCGGCAATCGCGGTTGCTGGGAGCAGTACAGCTCCGGCAACGCGCTCGTCCGCGAGGCCCGCGAGCTCGCCGCCGCGGACTCCCCGGTGGCGTACGGGATCATCGAGCACGTCAAGGGCAACATCGCCGACATCACCGGCCCGATGATCACCGAGCTGGCCCGCGAGGGCGACGCCATGTGCATCGAGCTGCTCCAGGACATCGGCCAGTGGCTCGGCGTGGGCATCGCGAACCTGGCCGCCGCCCTGGACCCCTCCTGCTTCGTCATCGGTGGCGGCGTCAGCGCGGCCGACGACCTGCTGATCGGCCCCGCGCGAGACGCGTTCCGCAGGCACCTCACGGGCCGCGGCTACCGCCCCGAGGCCCGTATCGCCCGTGCCCAGCTCGGCCCCGAGGCCGGCATGGTCGGCGCCGCCGACCTCGCCCGGCTCGTCGCCCGCCGCTTCCGCCGCGCCAAGCGGCGCCGCGTGGAGCGCTACGAGCGGTACGAGCGCTACACGGAGTCCCGCCGTACGACCCAGGGGTCGCTGTGACGGCCTCACTGCCGCGCCAGGCATCGCCGCCGGACGAGCCGCAGCGGCCGCCGGAGGACCCGCGCCACAAGTTCCGCCGCCGTGCCCTCACGCTGCTGATCATCGTGCTGCTCATCGGCGTGCCCGCCGGCTATCTGGTGATCTCCGCCAACCAGAGCCGCAACAGCGGCAAGCAGAAGGAGGACAAGTACTCGGCGACCGGCCTCACCGCTGGCTGGCCCTCGCGCGTCCAGCGCCGCCTGTACCAGGTGGCCATGCCCGCGGACGGCACGGACGTCGCCTACTACGAGACGAACAACTGGAAGACCAGCCGCCTGTACGTGCAGTTCGGCACCACCGACGCGGGCCTGGACTGGTTCCTCAGGACCGTCGGCACCAGCCGGAACGCGCTGAAGAAGGACGCCATCACCATCAGTGCCCGCGACCAGAAGGTCGTCGGCTGGGAGTTCACCGGCGTCGGCCCGTGGTCCGGTCTCGTCCACAAGCAGAAGGACCCGGCGCCCACGCAGGACATCGTCGTGAACCTGTCCGAGCCCCAGCACCCCATGGTGTACGTGGTCTCGCGCACGATTCCCTGACCGGTCCCGATCCGGCCCGGTGCGGCCGCCGAGGCCGATTGTCAGACCCCGCCCGTAGAGTCGAAGACAACTGATTCGACTAGGGGGTTTCTGATGGATCTCCGTGGAAGAAGGAGCGGCGTTCGGTGCGTGCTTGCGGCGTGCCGGGCGGAAGTCCTCGATGGGGGTCCCCCCGCGCGAGCGAAGCCGAGCGTGGGGGAGGAGCTACTAGGGCTTTTGTCCGGTGCGGCGAGAGTGCGTGCCGGGCGTCGCGACGCCGCGGAGATCCATCAGAAACCCCCTAGGGGCGGGAGGTGACCGGGCGTATGGGGGACGGGGTGGATGCGGTGGCCGAGCGATCGCTCTCCGTGCGGCTTGCCGCCGTCTTCCTGCCCGCGCCGCTGCCGCGCGAGGGGCGGGTCGCGTTCTGGGATCCGGACGGGGACGCGCTGGCGTCCGACGAGCTGGTCGAGGGCACGGCGCCGGGGGAGCACGCCGCGGCGGTGTCCTCGGGTGAGCGAGTCGGGGGTGGCCCGTCGAGTGAGCCGGTCGACGGGGCGCTGTCCGCAGAGCGGACCCGTCTGACGGTCGTACGACCCCACGGTCCCGGAGTCCGCAGAGGCACCGTCCCCGCCGTGACGCTGCCCATGAGTGAGGCCCTGCCGCTGCTCGCCGGAGCCCGGCGTGACCCCGCCGCGCATCCCGCCACGGCCTGCTGGGGCGCGGCCACCCTGCATGCCCTGCGGCTCGTCGCGCGCGGACGGCTGCTGCCGGGGCTGACGGCCGACGGGCTCGACGCATGGCGCGCGGGCCCGCTGGACCAGGACGACATCGCCCACCTCAGGGCGGTGGCGGCGGCCCTCCCGTACGAGGGACATGCCGTCCCGCTCCCCGGCAAGGGCCCGCTCCGGCTGCCCGAGCCGGAAGCGCTGATGCGGTCCTTCCTGGACGCGGTCGCGGACACGCTGCCGCGCACCCCGGCCGCGCCGTACACCTCCGGCAAACCCTTCGCGGCGATCGCGCCGCAGCGGCTGCCCGGTGCCCACGACTGGGCCGCCGAGGTCGCCGCCGGCATGGACGCGGGTGTACGGATCTCGCTGCGCCTGGACCTGTCCGCCTACCAGCTCTTCGACGACGGTGAGGGAGCGCGCCGCGCGGGCGCGGCCGTCGTCCAGGTGCACAGCCTCGCCGACCCCACCCTGGTGGTGGACGCGACGGCCCTGTGGGCGGGGGACGCCGACGCCACCTTCGGCCCCCGCGCGCGCGTCGACGCGGCCCTCGCCGTCCGCCGCGCGGCCCGCGTCTGGCCACCACTGGACCGCCTCTCCGAACAGGACGTGCCCGACGTACTTGCCCTCTCCGAGGAGGAGTTGTCCGATCTGCTCGGGGTCGCGGCCACCCGGCTCGGCGCGGCCGGAGTGGCCGTGCACTGGCCCCGGGACCTGGCCCACGACCTGAGCGCGGCGGCGGTGGTGCGCCCCGCGCCCGGGTCGGCGACGGACGGCACCGGGTTCTTCGAGAGCGAGGAACTGCTCCAGTTCCGCTGGCAGTTGGCCCTCGGCGGCGATCCGCTCACCGAGGCCGAGATGGACACCCTGGCCGAGGCCCACCGTCCGGTCGTCCGGCTGCGCGACCAGTGGGTGCTCGTCGACCCGGCGCTCGTCCGCAAGGCCCGCAAGCGCGAACTGGGCCTGCTCGACCCGGTCGACGCGCTGTCCGTGGCGCTCACCGGCAGCGCCGAGGTCGACGGCGAGACGGTCGAAGCGGTGCCGGTCGGCGCGCTGGCCGCGCTGCGCGACCGATTGACGGCGGGTGTGGCTTCCGTGGACCCGCCGCCGGAGCTTCAGGCCCGACTTCGGGACTATCAACTGCGCGGCCTCGCCTGGCTGGACCTCATGACCTCCCTCGGGCTGGGCGGCTGCCTCGCCGACGACATGGGGCTCGGCAAGACCGTCACCGTCATCGCGCTGCACCTGCGGCGGGCCCACGGCGAGCCGACCCTGGTGGTCTGCCCGGCGTCGCTGCTGGGCAACTGGCAGCGGGAGATCGCCCGTTTCGCGCCCGGCGTCCCCGTCCGCCGCTTCCACGGACCCGACCGCACCCTCGACGACCTCGAGGGCGGCTTCGTCCTCACCACCTACGGGACGATGCGGTCCACCGCGCAGCGGCTCGCCCAGCACAAGTGGGGCATGGTCGTCGCGGACGAGGCGCAGCACGTCAAGAACCCCTACTCGGCGACGGCGAAGGCCCTGCGGACGATCCCGTCCCCCGCCCGCGTGGCACTCACCGGCACCCCCGTGGAGAACAACCTCTCCGAACTCTGGGCCCTGCTGGACTGGACGACCCCCGGACTGCTCGGCCCCCTCAAGTCCTTCCGAGCCCGGCACGCGCGCGCCGTGGAGAACGGCGAGGACGAGGACGCGGTCGCCCGCCTGGCCAGGCTGATCCGCCCCTTCCTGCTCCGCCGCAAGAAGTCGGACCCCGGGATCGTCCCCGAGCTCCCGCCCAAGACGGAGACCGACCACCCCGTTCCCCTGACCCGCGAGCAGGCCTCCCTCTACGAGGCGGTGGTCCGGGAGTCCATGCTGGCGATCGAGACCTCCGAGGGCATCGCTCGCCGGGGCCTGGTCCTCAAACTTCTCACCTCCCTCAAGCAGATCTGCAACCATCCGGCGCTGTATCTCAAGGAGGACGCCCGAGCCGCCGCCCACGCGCCTTCCGCCCGCTCCGGCAAAATGGCCCTCCTCGACGAGCTGTTGGACACACTGCTCGCCGAGGACGGTTCGGCACTCGTCTTCACCCAGTACGTGGGCATGGCCCGCCTCATCACCGCGCACCTCGCCGCCCGTGCCGTCCCCGTGGAGCTTCTGCACGGCGGTACGCCGGTCGTGGAGCGGGAACACATGGTGGACCGTTTCCAGAGCGGGGCGACCCCGGTCCTGGTGCTGTCCCTCAAGGCCGCGGGCACCGGCCTGAACCTGACCCGGGCCGGCCACGTCGTGCACTTCGACCGCTGGTGGAACCCCGCCGTCGAGGAACAGGCCACCGACCGTGCCTACCGCATCGGCCAGACCCAGCCCGTCCAGGTCCACCGCCTCATCACCGAAGGCACGGTCGAGGACCGCATCGCCGAGATGCTCGAAGCGAAGCGGGCGCTCGCCGACGCGATCCTCGGCTCCGGCGAGGCGTCCCTGACGGAGCTGACCGACCGCGAGCTGTCGGACCTGGTGTCGCTTCGGAGGTCCTCGTGAACGGTTTCGAGAGCGAGGAGCGGCCGGTGGCAGCCGGTGCGGAGGAGGAGCGCGAGGACACGGCAGCCACCGACCGGCAGGGGGACACGGACCGGCACGGGGGCACCGATCTGCCCCGTCCCGTTGCCGGGGCACGGCCTGCGGACGAGGCCCGTCGGGCGCTGCGGGCCGCGCGGGAGCGCGATGCCCTGGAGGCCGGGGCGGCTGACGCGACTGACGAACAGCCGGCCCCGCTCGCCGCGCGCGGCGTGTCCGGGAGGCCGCCGAAGACGGGGTCCTCCCCGGGGGCGCGCCCCGGCGACGTGGCGCGAGAGGCCCTGCGGCGGGCGACCGGGGCGGGGAGTACTCCGCCGAGCCGTCCTGCTGAGGGGGCTTCCGGAGGCGCGCGTCCCGGTGACATCGCGCGCGAGGCGTTGCGCGCCGCGCGGGACGAGGCGAGGCGGGCACAGACGGATGCCGGAGACGACGGGGTAACGGGTACTGGAGCCAAGGGAGTTGAGGCCGGGCGCCGATCCGCCGAGCCGAACCGGAACGCTTCCCGGACTCGGCGGAGCCGACCGCGCCAGGACGGCGGATCCCGCGCTCGGGACCTACGCGATCTCCTCGCCGGCGCCTTCGAGTTGCCCACCGACGTGACATCGGACCCGCATACGGCACAGCCCCGGGACGTTCGCGGGGCGGCTTCGGACTCGTACGGTGCGTTGCCTCGGGATGTTCGCGAGGCGGCTTCCGACTCGCATCGTGTGCTGCCACAGGACGCGCACGAAGCGACTTCGGAGCCGCAGCCTGCGCAGCCCGGGGACGCGCGAGAGGCGGCGTCGCATGCGTATCCGGCGCAGTCGGGGGACGCGCGTCGGGTGAGGCCCGAGTCGTCATCCGCGCAGCCCGGAGACGACGGCGAGGCGGCGTCGCATGCGTATCCGGCGCAGTCGGGGGACGCGCGTCGGGTGAGGCGCGAGTCGTCATCCGCGCAGCCCGGAGACGACGGCGAGGCGGCGTCGCATGCGTATCCGGCGCAGTCGGGGGACGCGCGTCGGGTGAGGCGCGAGTCGTCATCCGCGCAACCCGGAGACGACGGCGAGGCGTTCGTCGTGCGCCGCCCCGCGCGGACCGGCTCCGTACCCGATGCGATCCCCGGCCCGCTCCCGGCGCACCCCGGATCGGAGCAGCGGGGCGCGCCCCGCGCCCACCGGCTCCCTCGTTCCATGGGATCTCCGGGCCGCGACGGTGAACTGCGCCGTACCTTCCCCGCCTTCCCCGCGCGGGTGTCAGGGGCCGACGCCTTCGCGGAGACGTGGTGGGGGAACGCCTGGGTGACCGCCTTGGAGGAGGGGGCGCTGGACGCGGCGCGGTTGGCGCGCGGGCGGGCCTACGCCGGGCGCGGGTACGTCGACGCCATCACGGTCACGCCGGGGCTGGTCCTCGCGTACGTGCACGGGAGCCGGCCGCGGCCGTATCGCGTGCAGGTCAGGGTGCGGACGCTGTCCGACGGCGATTGGGACCGCTTCCTGGACGCGGCCGCCGAGCGGCCCGGGCACATCGCCGCGCTGCTCGACAAGGAGATGCCCAAGTCGCTCGCGGAGTGCGGGGTCGCGCTGCTCCCCGGCCCCGGCGAGCTCGAACCGCACTGCAGTTGCCCCGACTCCGGTCATCCCTGCAAGCACGCGGCCGCCCTCTGCTACCAGACGGCACGGCTGCTGGACGAAGACCCCTTCGTGCTGCTCCTGCTGCGCGGCCGCGGCGAACGCGAGCTGCTCGACGCGCTGTCCCGCCGTAACGCCGCCCGCGCGGCTCGCGCCGCCCAGGAACAGGAACCGGCGCCCCTGCCCGGCGTGCGCGCCCGCGACGTGATCGCCCGGCGCGCGCTGCCGACGCTCCCGGCGCCGTTGCCACCGCCCGCGCACCCCGAGCAGCCGCCGACCTATCCGGGCTCGCCGGGCGGTCCGGACCCGTTCGCCCTCGACCAGTTGGCCACGGACGCGGCGGCTCGTGCGCACGCGCTGCTCACCACGAGCCGCGATCCCGTCGCGGAACTGACGCTCTGGCAGGACGCGGTACGTCTGGCCGCAGCCCGCCCCGGATCCGGCCTCACCGCCGCCACCCGCGCCCTGTACTCCTCGCTCGCCTCCGCGACCGGGCGCACCCCGGCCGACCTGGCGCGTGCGGTCGCCGCCTGGCGGCAGGGCGGATTCGACGCGCTCAGTGTCCTCGAAGAGCCCTGGGATCCACCGGCCGGCCGCTTCGACCGAGCCCGCCCGCTCCTCCTCGCCGCGGACCTCCCCGCCTTCCGCCCGTGGCGCAACCACCTCACCCACCCTCGGGGCCACGCCCAACTCCGCCTCGGTCACAACGGCCTCTGGTACGCCTACGAATCCGAACCGGGCCACGACGACTGGTGGCCCCGAGGCACCCCCGACCTCGACCCGGTCGGCGCGCTGACGGGCCTCGGTGCACCAGGCGACCTCTGACACCGGGCCGGCCCGGCTGCACGACGCCCCCGAGTCGGGCGGGCCGGGTCCGCCGGTCCAGCGACCGGCGTGCGGCGGCTCCGGGGACGTACACGATGCCGGCCCGCGCCACCGACACGACGAGCCGCGTCCGGCCGGAGGCGACCGTCCTCAACACCCAGGTCCACCTCTTCGAGGCGATGGTCCGGCACCCGGCTGGTGATGAGGTCGGCGACGCGCTGGTGGCGATCGATCTCCCGCTCCCATCCGCGGTCCGTTGCGTCGGTGATCAGTTGCCGCTCGACGCAGAGGCGTTCACGCAGGCGTGTCGCGTACTGGGGTGTGGTGACGAACTTCGCGCAGCTGAGGTAGAGGTCGCACTCGCAAGGGCCCTCCTGGGGCAGGCGAAGGCAGCGTCCAAGCTCGAGTTCGGTCTTGTAGAAGTTGGTCTTGAGCCAGTCCAGCGCGTCCTGGTCGAGTTGCCCGGAACGCAGGGTGTCGGCGAGGGGGCCGGCGATGGTGGCGCCGGGCTGAAGCACGGCTTGGTAGTCGGCCAGGACGGTGGGGCCGGAGATGTGCGTGTAGGTCATCGACATGCCGGGGCTCTTGTGGCCGAGGACCTTCATGATGGTCTGGACCCGGGCACCCTTCTCGGCGAGTTGGGTGCCCAGGGTGTGCCTTGTGTCCGCAGAGGCCGTGTGCGGTCGAGTGCGTGTTGCCATTGAGCAGGTCCGCTGTCGGCGCCGCGTTCGCGACGATGACAGCGGCGTGTGTTGCATTCCAGGCCACTGATGTGACGCAGTTCACTGCAGAGGTCTTGATAGTGGAAGGGGAGGGCGGAGGACGTCCTCTGTGGCAGGGTCGGACCATGCCCTTTGATCACAACGACCACTATCACCGTCTGGTGTTGCACCAGGTGCCGCGAAATTGCGGTGCGGCACTGGATGTCGGTTGCGGGACCGGCCGGTTCGCGCGTCGGCTGGCTGACCTGGGCATAGAGGTCGATGCGATCGATCCATCGGAGGAGGCCATCGCGGAGGCCCGCGCGCTGTCCGGGCGGATATCCGGTGACCGGGGCCCGAGCTTCCGGCACGCGGACGTCACCGAAGTCGAACTACCCAAGGGCCACTACGACTTCATCTCGTGCCTGGCCAGCATCCATCACATGCCGTTCGAGACCGTCGCCGCTCTGCGTGACGCGCTCGCGCCCGACGGCGTGCTCGTGATCTTGGGCTGCTATCCGGAGAAGACCTGGCTCGACTGGGCTTGGAGCCTGGCAGCCGTGCCCGTCAACGCCGTCGCGAGGTTGGCCGTCGCCGTGCGAGACAAGCTTCGCCCTGCCTCCGCTGCGACCGGTCGGGAACGAGTGAAGGCGCCGGTGAGACAGCCAGCCATGCCCCTGCTCCAGATCCGCCGGGAGGCCGCGGTCCTGCTGCCTGGTTGCAGCATCCGCAGGCTCCTCTTCTGGCGCTATCTGCTCGTCTTCCGTAACAGCGACTGACGGGACCACGTGGTGTTTCCCCCTCCGCTCCGCCCGCATCAACTGCAGCTTCCGATCACTGTGGTCCGCGGAGCGAGAAGGCGCCTGACTTGGGTCGTTCCGACAGCGGCTGCGCGGAGCCGAACGATCTCCTTGTGCTGTGCGGCGAGCCGGGCCAGGGCTTGGCCACGGAAGTCGCTGAGCTCGTCGATCGTCTGCTCCGACTGGGCGAGCCGTTCCCGGAGCTTGGCGTTCTCTGCCTTGAGCCGGGCGATCTGGGCCTCGCGCGGATCGGGGATCTCGCCGGCCTCGTGCATGGCGTTCAGACGTCGTTCGAACTCGACGCGGAGGTGTGCGTAGGGGCGGGTGCCGTAGAACGCAGTGCGGTCGACCGCGGCCTCGATGGCGAGGGTCTTGATGTAGCACTTCCCGCCTGGGCGGGATCTCGCCTCGGAGGAGCCGGTCCATGGCGTCCCGGATGCGGTTCTACCGCGGGGCGGCCGTCTACCTGCGCCAGCTCGACGTACCCGGCGTGGACACCAAGTTCATCGAAGGCCACCGCGCCATCCCGACCACCCTGCTCGAGAACTGTCTTCCTGAGGACCGCATCGATGCTGCGGCTGCGCGGACCGACTTCGCCGCCCGCTTCCTGCGTAAACCCGCCTACCTGCGGTTCCGACTGCTCGGCGGCGAGTCACGGGCGGGCTTCAGCGAACTCGCGGTGCGTGCAGATGAGTTCGCCGCGCCACCGCCCGCCATCACGACTATGTATGTCGTCGACAACGAAACCAGCTACCTCGCCTTCCCCGACCAGCCTCACAGCATCGTGATCCAGGGCGGCGGCTATGCCGTCACCCAACTGTCCGCCCTGACCTGGCTGCACGACGTACGCCTGGTCTACTGGGGCGATGTGGACACTCACGGCTTCACCATCCTTGACCGGCTGCGCCGGGCCTTCGAGCACACGCAGTCGATCCTGATGAACCGGCGCACTCTCCTGGAGCACCGCGGGCAGTGGGTGAAGGAAGATGCCCCCACCCACCGGCCGCTCGGCACGCTCGCACCGGACGAAGCAGATGTCTACCACAGCCTCGTGGACGGTGAGTTCGGCGCGAACGTGCGACTCGAACAAGTACGCGTGCGGTTCCACCTGCTTGAGGACGTCCTCAACGAGCTTCGTTAGACGTTGTTGTCTTTCCGGGCTTGAGGACTGTGTTTCCGCTGGTCGGGCATAGGGTCGGTGATCCTGTGGGAATTGTGGCCTGTCGTGTTGTCGCTCCCCGGGAGGTCGTGGATGCCGTCGGTGGTCGGGCTGTTGGAACAGCGTGAGCTGGGTGCTCGCCGGCGTGTGGACGAGCTGAGGGAGGCGGCCGACCGTATCCAGGCAGAGTTGGCCGTGGCCGAGCGGGAATGGAAGGAGTGGGCCATCGCCTGCTCGCGGGTCGGCGAGGTACTGGCCCCCGGGGACGCGGGCGGGCAGGACCAGGCCCCGGCCGAGAAGACTGCGCCGACCGCCGAGGAGTGGACCGGAAGGACGTCGCAGGTGCCGACCGCGGCGAAGTCGAAGTCGCAGGTGCCGGTGTGGCGTGAGGGGCTGGCCTGGTCGGTGCTGTCGGTGGACTACCAGCGCATTCTACAGGCGCTCGCGGACCGGGGCCGGCTTCATCAAGGGCCGTTGTCGTGCCAGGAGATGGCCGCGACGTTCGGCATGGACGTGGTGCCGGCACGGGTGGAGGCATTGCGGTCGAAGGCGAAACGCCTGGTCGCGCGCGGCTGGCTGGCCGAGCGGCAGCCGGGCCGGTTCACGCTGGCCGCGGGTGTGGCCGGGCCACGCGGCGGGTCATGAGCAGGATCAGCGACCAGTAGATCATCGCTTCGGCGCTGGTGGTGCGGCGTTCGTAGTCGCGTGTCAGGCGGCGGGTGTGCATCAGATGGGCGAAGAGGCGCTCGACGATCCACCGCTTGGGCAGCACCACGAACCCCTTCTGGTCGTCGCTGCGTTTGACGATCGCCAGGACCAGCGCGAAAGTGGTGAGGCAGTACTCGACCAGGCCGCCGGTGTAGCCGCCGTCGGCCCAGACCAGCTTCAACTGGTGGTGCGCGTCGGTGACTTGTCGCAGCAGGACCTGCGCGGCGGCACGATCACCGGTGTCCGCGGCGGTGACCATCACACCCAGCAGCAGACCGAGCGTGTCGACCACGACATGCCGCTTGCGCCCGTTGATCAGCTTGCCGCCGTCGAAGCCGCGGCTGTCGGAGCCGACGACGGCGTCCGCCTTGACGGACTGCGAGTCGATCACGCCGGCCGTCGGCTCCGTATCCCGCCCCTCCCGCTCGCGGATCCGTGCGCGCAGCCGGTCGTGGAACTCCTTGACCAGGCCGTGGTCGCGCCAGCGGCGGAAGAACGCATAAGCCCGGTCCCACGGCGGGAAGTCGGCGGGCATCGCCCGCCACTTGATCCCGTTGTCGACGAGGTAGCGGATCGCGTCGAGTATCGCCCGGTGGCAATACGCCTCGGGCTGCCCTCCCCGGCCCCGCAGCCAGGCCGGCACCGGCAGCAGCGGCCGGACCACGGCCCACTCCGCGTCCGTCATGTCAGGTATACCGCCGAACCCGTTCCGGGTGATCGGCCGCGTTTCCGAACCGGTGGGCGACACAATCACACGACGGGGCAGTCGAGTTGAACTCCACCGGCACGAGCACGTAGAACTGCGGCAACAGGGTCTCCTGGATCTCGGTTGGCTTCGCAACCCCGAGCTACCAAGAGGCCCTGCCTTCATGCCCGCGGCCAGCTGCGATCACCCGATCGAGACCCCCGTTCGACGCACACCCCTAAGGCCTCGCGAAGGCGCAGGCGAGGGGTGGACTGTGGGCGGATCAAGTGTCATTCTCCCGAATACAGCCAGATTTCAAGGTCACGGGGGAGAAATGGCGAATTGGTGTCAGGCGTCGCGCTGGGCTGTGACGCTGCTCCTGTGCACCCCACTGCTCGCCTGCAACAGTGAGGGCGGAGGAGGCGATGGGGCAGGGACCGGCTCGGGCGGCGTGGCCCTCTCGTCTGGCGGCGGTGCGGGCACCGGTGACGGCGGAACCGTCAGTGGCGGAGTCGTGGGTGGCGGGGGCAGCTCCAGCGGGGGTGGCGGTAACGCTGGTGGCGGCAACGGTGGCTCGGCAGGGAAGGGGTCACCCATGCACGTGCCGGAGATTCACAATCTCCAGGGGCAGGACGTGGGTTATAAGGGAGCGGAGACTGGGACCTGGAATGACATTGTGAATGCGTTCACAAAAGAGTGCGGTGGCACTCTCTGTGTCTCCCTCGTCCGCCGACCCACATACGACATGCCACCCTTCGATAACTGCGAGTTCGTGGAGTTCGATCCTGCTGAGAAGCAGCCCTACGTCAGGCACGACACCGTCTATGTCGTGGTGGGGGCACCCTGTCCGCCCACCGACGGCTCCGGTGGAGACACGACCGTAGGAGGAGCCGACGCGGGTCAGGACAACGGCGGGCAGGACGCGGGTCAGGACAACGGCGGACAGGACGCGGGTCAGGACAACGGCGGACAGGACGCGGGTCAGGGGGGCTCCTCACCCGCCTCCACCTCATGAGCGAGCCGAGTGACGGCGCAGCACCGGATGGAGACAGCGTTAGTTCGCTGCCCGGCATGCGCCGCTTCGGCGCGTTGTTCGGTGCTGTCGTGGCGCCTACCAGCTTCGTCACTGGGCTGATGTACTACTTCGGCCTCAACCAAGCCTGGTGGTTCTACGCCTACTTCGGCGTCGATTCGACCCTGCTGGGTCTTGGCACCACCGATTACCTGGTCATCAGCGTCGACTCCCTGTTCGTGCCCATGGTTATCACGGCTGCGGCGGGACTCGCCGCTTTCTGGGGCCACGATCTGCTGCGCGCCCGCCTTGCCGCGGGCGCCCGCCCCCAGGTGCTGCGCGTCCTGATGCCCGCGCTGGGAGGCATTGGCGCTCTGCTCGCCCTCGGCGGTTTCTGGACGGTGCTCGACAACGCCTTCTTCCTGAACCGCTACCTCGCGGCGGCACCGCTGAGCCTCGCCATCGGCGTCGTGCTGCTGGCATACACCCTGCAACTTCGCCGCACGCTGCCAGTCGGCGCCCTGCGCCCGAACCGGCCAACACAGCCCCCACCTCCCGACTCCGGCAATTCCAGCGACGGGCAATCGGATGCAGAGCCCCGGCCAGCCGCACCGTCACCTCCTGCAGGCCGCATCGCTGGTCGCCCCGAATGGGCGGCTATCGCCGAATGGGCTGTCGTCTTCCTGCTCATCGGACTCAGTCTGATCTGGGCCGCGACCGACTACGCCGCCTCTGTCGGCCGGGCTCGCGCTCAGCAGTTGGTAGCCCGGCTATCTACCTCCACCACAGCCATACTGCGCAGCGAGCGCAGTCTCGGCATTGCTGCTCCTGGAGTACGCGAAATCCGCTGCCGCAACGCTAAGTCGGCATACCCATACCGCTACGAGGGTCTGGTTCTGGTCATCCAGTCCGCCAACCAGTACGTGCTGTTACCGCAGAGTTGGACGCCGGATACGGGAGTGGCTCTGGTCATCCCACGCACCGACTCTGTCCGCCTGGAGTTCGTTCCGTACGCAGCACGCGGCAGCCTCGGTGGCTCCACCTGCTGAGAGGCCGTTTATGGGTCAAGCCCTATATGCGGCTCTCACCCATGCCCTGCTTTGATGGTCTTC
Source organism: Streptomyces albiflavescens (assembly GCF_014645835.1). Taxonomy (GTDB): domain Bacteria; phylum Actinomycetota; class Actinomycetes; order Streptomycetales; family Streptomycetaceae; genus Streptomyces; species Streptomyces albiflavescens. The sequence goes on along the minus strand of NZ_BMMM01000025.1, from coordinate 251 downwards.
ATCCCATAGGCGACGAATGGATCTCGATTGGCTTCGCAACCCCGAGCTACCAAGAGGCCCTGTCCTCATGCCCGCAGCCGCCTGCAACCACCCGATCGAGACTCCCGTTCGACGCACACACCTCAAGATCGGAACGACAACAGCCACTTAGCTTGATCATTAACCTCGCTGCTGTTTCAGGCGGACGTGTTCGGTGAGGGTTTCGATTCGTTTCACGGTCTTCCCAGGCTCGTGACGTGGGGCTGACCTGA
>NZ_BMMM01000024.1:2739-154734 GCF_014645835.1 Streptomyces albiflavescens | reverse complement strand
CCCACCGCTCCGGCACCATCAAGGGCCTCAGCGCCGAAGTCGGCGCCTCCGTCACCTCCGGCGCCGCCATCTGCGAGATCAAGGACTGATACGCGAGTCTCCTTGTGACATCCCGAAGCGCCCGGCGGACTGCAGCAGTCAGTCCGCCGGGCGCTTCGCTCTCTCCCGTCCCCAGGGCTCTCCCCCCGCCGCTGCTCCATCAAGGGGCGTAACTGCGGATTAAAGATGAGCAAAAGGTATATAAATGCACAGACAAAGCGATGTGCGGGGGCGAGCCACGATGTGCGGGCGGGGCAAACCGACGCGACGCACTAGGGCCTGTCGTCACATTCCCGTCGTCGCCCGAAGGGCGGCCCCGCGGCGTCTGGTGCGTGCTCTGGGGGTCCCCCCGGCCGAAGGCTGGGGGAGTGCCGGGCGGAAGTCCTCGTACTGGACGTACTTGGGCTTTCGCCCGGTGCGGCGAGTGGGGGCACCTCCCACGCCGTTAAGGCAGTGGGGGAGCGTGCCAGGCGTCGCGGGGCAGACGGGAATGTGACGACAGGCCCTAGAGAAGCAGGTGCGGCTTTCACTCGGCCCGGGGAGGCCGCTCGGGAGCCCCCGATGGCATGCTGGACCGCAGCCGCGCGGCAGGAGAGGGCAGGTGGATGCCATGGCGGGCGCGACCGCACCGGAGAGAGCGGGGGCACACGGGCCCGTGGAGAACGCCGCGGTGCCGCGCGCCATGCGCGCAGACGCCCGGCGCAACTACGAACGGCTGCTCACCGAGGCGCGGTCCGCCTTCGCCGAGCACGGCACCGGTGCGTCCCTGGAGGACGTGGCCCGGCGCGCGGGCGTGGGAATCGGCACGCTCTACCGCCACTTCCCGAATCGGCACGCCCTCATGAGCGCGGTCTTCGAGGACGCGGTCGACGAGCTGCTGGCCCGCTCGCGCGAACTCCTCGGCGCCCCGCAGCCGTGCGCCGCCCTCGTGGACTGGCTGCGCGACATCATCAGCCACGCGAGCGAATACCGCGGCCTCTCCCGCGCCCTCATGTCGGCCTCTCAGGACGACGGTTCGGATCTCGCGCGGTGCAGCAGCCCGATGCGCGAGGCGGGCAGCGCCCTGCTGCTCCGCGCACAGGAGGCGGGCGCGGTACGCCCCGACGTGTCGATCGGCGACCTACTCCAACTGACCAACGCCATCGCACTGGCGGCCGAGGAGACCCCGGACGAGCCGCAACTGGCCGACCGGCTCCTGACCCTGACGCTACGGGGCCTGAAGCCCTGAGGTGTCCTTCGGCAATTCAGGCCACGTGAAGCCGCACATCGCGGTCACTTCGGGGCCCGAATCCGCCCGCCCCTCCCGCCCTTGGGGGAGGGGTCAGCGGCGGCGCAGGTCGGCCACCCTGGCGCGTTCCGGCTGGGGCTGGTCGCCCAAGGCGCTGGCGCTGCGCAGTTGGGGGCCCGCACCGGGGATCGGCTGGCCGCGGCGGGGACCGGGGAGCGGTACGTCCCGGCGTGACTGGCGCCCCGCCGGGACGGGATCGCCTCCCGCGCCGCCCGAGGCCGATGACCCGGCCACCGCGATCTGTACGCCCTGGTCGGCCAGGGCCTGCAGTTCGGTGACCGCGCGGTCGTCGTGCCCGGGGGGCTCGTCCGTGACCAGGTGAGTGATCAAGTCGGTCGGCACGGTCTGGAACATCGTGTCGGTGCCGAGCTTGGTGTGGTCGGCGAGCACGACGACCTCGGCGGCGGCCTGGACCAGCGCGCGGTCGACCGAGGCCGACAGCATGTTGGACGTGGAGAGCCCGCGCTCGGCGGTCAGCCCGCTCCCGGAGAGGAAGGCCCGGGAGACCCGCAGCCCCTGGAGGGACTGCTCGGCACCGGAGCCGACCAGGGCGTAGTTGGAACCGCGCAGGGTGCCGCCGGTCATCACGACTTCCACACGGTTGGCGTGGGCCAACGCCTGTGCCACCAGGAGGGAGTTGGTGACGACGGTCAGCCCGGGCACTCGCGCGAGCCGGCGAGCCAGCTCCTGCGTGGTCGTACCCGCGCCCACCACGATGGCCTCGCCCTCTTCGACGAGACCCGCGGCGAGATCGGCGATGGCCGTCTTCTCGGCGGTCGCGAGATGCGATTTCTGCGGAAAGCCGGACTCCCGCGTAAACCCGCCCGGCAATACCGCACCGCCGTGCCGGCGGTCGAGGAGTCCTTCTGCCTCCAGTGCGCGCACGTCCCGCCGTACGGTCACTTCGGAGGTCTGGACGACACGGGCGAGCTCACGGAGCGACACGGCCCCATTCGCTCGCACCATTTCGAGGATCAATTGGCGACGTTCTGCAGCGAACACGAAACTGACAGTAACCCCAACGACCGTCTGCTTTCAGCAGTTTGCGCCGAATAACAGAAGTTGTTCGCATGGCAGGGCGTGAAGTGGTATATGCGCCTACTCGCGCCGCCTACGCCGTACGAATGGTCGACAACTCCCCGTGACCAGCGAGGAGTCGGCGATACGCCTCAGCCCTCGCCCGCGGTCTTCCGGGTGTGCAACTGCCGGGCCACCTCGGCGATCGAGCCCGACAGGGAGGGGTACACGGTGAACGCGTTCGCGATCTGTTCGACCGTCAGATTGTTGTCGACCGCGATCGAGATCGGATGGATCAGTTCCGAGGCGCGCGGAGCCACGACGACACCGCCCACCACAATGCCGGTGCCGGGGCGGCAGAAGATCTTGACGAAGCCGTCGCGGATGCCCTGCATCTTGGCGCGCGGGTTGCGCAGGAGGGGGAGCTTGACGACCCGGGCGTCGATCTTGCCCGCGTCGACATCGGCCTGCGAGTAGCCGACGGTGGCGATCTCCGGGTCGGTGAAGACGTTGGACGAGACCGTCTTCAGGTTCAGGGGGGCCACCGCGTCGCCCAGGAAGTGGTACATGGCGATACGTCCCTGCATGGCGGCGACGGACGCGAGGGCGAAGATGCCGGTCACGTCACCGGCCGCGTACACGCCGGGAGCGGTCGTGCGCGAGACCTTGTCGGTCCAGATGTGCCCGGAGTCCCTGACCTTGACCCCGGCCTCCTCCAGGCCCATCCCGCTGCTGTTCGGAATCGCGCCGACGGCCATCAGGCAGTGCGAGCCGCTGATGACCCGGCCGTCGGAGAGCGTGACCTCGACGCGGTCGCCGACCCGCTTGGCGGACTCGGCGCGGGAACGCGCCATGACGTTCATGCCGCGGCGGCGGAACACGTCCTCCAGGACGGCGGCGGCGTCCGGGTCCTCGCCGGGCAGCACACGGTCGCGGGACGAGACGAGGGTGACCTTGGAGCCGAGCGCCTGGTAGGCGCCGGCGAACTCGGCGCCGGTGACACCGGAACCGACCACGATGAGCTCCTCGGGCAGCTCGTCGAGGTCGTACACCTGGGTCCAGTTCAGGATGCGCTCGCCGTCGGGCTGGGCGTCGGGGAGCTCTCGGGGGTGACCGCCGGTGGCGATGAGGACGGCGTCGGCGGTGAGTGTCTCCTCCGTGCCGTCCGCGGCGCGTACGACGACCTTGCGCGAGCCGTCCAGGGCCTGCATGCCTTCGAGCCGGCCGCGACCGCGCAGTACGCGGGCGCCGGCGCGCGTCACCGAGGCCGTGATGTCGTGCGACTGCGCGAGCGCCAGGCGCTTCACACGGCGGTTGACCTTGCCGAGATCGACGCCCACGACCCGGGCCGCCTGCTCCATGGGTGGCGTGTCGTCGGCGACGATGATCCCCAGCTCCTCGTACGAGGAGTCGAAGGTGGTCATCACCTCAGCCGTAGCGATAAGGGTCTTCGACGGCACGCAGTCGGTGAGCACCGACGCCCCGCCCAGACCGTCGCAGTCGACGACGGTCACCTCCGCGCCGAGCTGCGCGGCCACCAGCGCCGCTTCATATCCGCCGGGTCCGCCACCAATGATCACGATCCGAGTCACGTACTCCATTGTCCCGCACGCTTCAAGGTGCTTCCGCCCAGGGGCCCGAAGTCCTTGCATCCGAGGTGCTTCTGTTACGCGAGAGGCGTACGTGTACCTGTCGTACCCTCGTCCCCATGTCGCTCTACGCCGCGTACGCCGGCAATCTCGACCCGCGGCTCATGACGCGCCGCGCTCCGCATTCGCCGCTGCGTGCCACCGGCTGGCTGAACGGCTGGCGGCTGACGTTCGGGGGCGAGCACATGGGCTGGGAAGGCGCGCTCGCGACGATCGTCGAGGCACCGCGCTCCCAGGTCTTCGTGGCGCTGTACGACATCGCACCCCTGGACGAGGACTCCATGGACCGGTGGGAGGGCGTGGGCCTCGACATATACCGGCGCATGCGCGTACGTGTGCACACGCTGGAGGGGGAGGAACCGGCGTGGGTGTACGTACTGAACGGGTACGAGGGGGGGCTCCCCTCGGCGCGGTACCTCGGGGAGATCGCCGACGCGGCGGAGTCGGCGGGGGCGCCGCACGACTACGTCATGGAGCTCCGCAAGCGGCCTTGCTGAGGGGTGCCCGTGCGGGCCTGCCGCGCCGCTCCGCGGCGGGATTCAGCCACCCGCCCACCCGATCGGCCCGCTGAGCAGGCAGTCTGCCGCGCCGCTCCGCGGCGGGTCCGCCTACCCGCCCACCCGATCGGCCTGTCCGACGGGCACCCTTTTCGCGGCTCCGCCGCGCGTTTTACCGCGTTTTCCCATGTTGCCCCACGCTTTCCCACCGCCCACCCGTTCGGCCCGTCGAGTCGGCTCCGCCCCTCCCTCCGTCGCTCCTTGTTGGAAACGACAAGACAACGATCGCAAGACCGTGAGCTTGCCATCTACGCGCGTAGGCCTGGACCAGCTACGCTCATGCGCGTGAACGCATCTCTTCTTCCGGACGACATCCAGGGCGACCCCTACGCCGCCGCCGACGCCGCCGCCGCGCGCCTGCGTGAGCTCACGGGCGCCGAGACCCACGACGTCGCCCTCGTGATGGGCTCCGGCTGGGCCCCGGCCGTGGACGCGCTCGGCTCCCCCGAGGCCGAGTTCCAGGTCACCGAGCTGCCCGGGTTCCCCGCGCCGGCGGTCGAGGGCCACGGCGGCAAGGTCCGCTCGTACAAGATCGGCGACAAGCGGGCCCTGGTCTTCCTGGGGCGCACCCACTACTACGAAGGCCGCGGGGTCGCCGCCGTCGCGCACGGCGTGCGGACCGCCGTCGCCGCCGGCTGCAAGACCATCGTGCTGACCAACGGCTGCGGTGGTCTGCGCGAGGGCATGCGCCCCGGTCAGCCGGTGCTGATCAGCGACCACATCAACCTGACGGCGACGTCGCCGATCGTCGGGGCGAACTTCGTGGACCTCACCGACCTGTACTCGCCCCGTCTGCGGGCCCTGTGCAAGGAGGTCGACCCCACCCTGGAGGAGGGCGTCTACGCCCAGTTCCCCGGGCCGCACTACGAGACACCGGCCGAGATCCGGATGGCTCGGGTCATCGGTGCGGACCTCGTCGGCATGTCGACGACCCTCGAGGCCATCGCCGCGCGTGAGGCGGGCGCCGAGGTGCTGGGCATCTCCCTGGTCACCAACCTCGCCGCCGGCATGACGGGCGAGCCCCTGAACCACGAAGAGGTCCTCCAGGCCGGACGCGACTCGGCCGCCCGCATGGGCGAGCTTCTGACGCAGGTCCTGGACCGTCTGTAGGCGACGGGCTCGGGCGACGGGCTCGGGCAACGGTTTTTTCGCCTCCTCCGCCCTTACCCGTCCCTTCCTCCTGGGGCTCCGCCCCTGCCCCCGCCCCGTCGGGGGCGTCGCCCCCTGGACCCCTGCCCGGGCTCGGCCCCCTTCCCCGCGCGGAGCTGAGCCTTCCTCCCGACGGGGCCGGAAGCTTTCAGCCCGTGCGATGTTCGAGGGCGAGGCCGTTCAGGCCGATACGGGGGTCTGGAGGCGGAACCTCCGGGGGACGGGAAGGAGTAGGGGCGGCAGGGGCGAGACCAACCCGGCGTACACAGCAACGTACGAACGAAGAGAGGTGCACCCGAGGTGCAGGACGAACTCATCGCACGGGCCAAGGCGTGGCTGGCCGAGGACCCCGACGCGGAGACCCGTGAGGAACTCGCCAAGCTCATCGACGCCCAGGACGTCACAGAGCTCGCCGCCCGCTTCAGCGGCACCCTCCAGTTCGGCACCGCCGGCCTCCGAGGAGAACTCGGCGCCGGCCCGATGCGCATGAACCGCTCCGTCGTCATCCGCGCCGCCGCCGGCCTCGCCGCGTACCTGAGGAAGAAGGGGCAGACGGACGGGCTCGTCGTCATCGGGTACGACGCCCGGCACAAGTCCGCGGACTTCGCCCGCGACACCGCGGCCGTGATGACGGGTGCGGGGCTGCGCGCCGCCGTACTGCCCCGCCCGCTCCCCACCCCCGTACTCGCCTACGCCATAAGGCACCTCGGCGCGGCGGCGGGCGTGGAGGTCACCGCCAGCCACAACCCGCCCCGCGACAACGGCTACAAGGTCTACCTGGGCGACGGCTCGCAGATCGTTCCCCCGGCGGACGCGGAGATCGCCGCCGAGATCGACGCCATCACCAGCCTCGGCACGGTCCCGCGCCCCGACTCCGGCTGGGAAATCCTCGACGAGGGCGTCCTGGAGGCCTACCTGGCCCGTACGGACGCCGTACTGGCGCAGGGGTCGCCGCGTACCGCCCGCACCGTCTACACGGCGATGCACGGCGTCGGCAAGGACGTGCTGCTCGCGGCCTTCGCCCGGGCCGGGTTCCCCACCCCCGTCCTCGTCACCGAACAGGCCGAGCCCGACCCGGACTTCCCCACCGTCGCCTTCCCCAACCCGGAAGAGCCCGGCGCGATGGACCTCGCCTTCGCGACGGCCCACGAGACCGACCCGGACCTGATCATCGCGAACGACCCGGACGCCGACCGCTGCGCGGTCGCCGTGAAGGACGGCGCGGACTGGCGGATGCTGCGCGGCGACGAGGTCGGCGCGCTGCTCGCCGAGCACCTGGTGCGACGCGGAGCGCGGGGCACCTTCGCCGAGTCGATCGTGTCCTCGTCCCTCCTCGGGCGGATCGCCGAGAAGGCGGGGCTGCCGTACGAGGAGACCCTCACCGGCTTCAAGTGGATCGCTCGCGTGGAGGGTCTGCGGTACGGATACGAGGAGGCGCTGGGCTACTGCGTCGACCCGGACGGCGTACGCGACAAGGACGGCATCACCGCCGCCCTCCTCGTCACCGAGCTGGCCTCCGAGCTCAAGGAGCAGGGCAGGACCCTCCTCGACCTCCTCGACGACATCGCCGTCGAGTACGGCCTGCACGCCACCGACCAGCTCTCGGTCCGCGTGGAGGACCTGTCGATCATCACGAACGCCATGCGGCGCCTGCGCGAGCAGCCGCCGACGCGGCTCGCCGGTCTGGCGATCACGAAGGCGGAGGACCTCACCAAGGGCACGGACAGGCTGCCGCCGACGGACGGCCTGCGCTACACGCTGGAGGGTGCCCGCGTCATCGTCCGCCCGAGCGGCACGGAGCCGAAGCTGAAGTGCTACCTGGAGGTCGTGGTGTCCGTGGGCACCCGGGACCACCTCCCCGCGGCCCACGCGAAGGCCGCCGAGCTGCTGTCGGCGATCAAGCGGGACCTGTCGGCGGCGGCCGGTATCTGACGCGTCGTCGCGGGCCCACTGTCCGGTGGGCCCGCACGGTCACACCGACGGTCCTCTCCGCTGGGCCCGCACGGTCACACCGACGGTCCTCTCCGCTGGGCCCGCACAGGCACACCGACGGTCCTCTCCGCTGGGCCCGCACGGTCACACACCGATCGCTCCGTCCAGCGGGCTCGCACGGGCACACACCGGCCCTTCCGCTCGGCGGGCCCACCCAGGCACCCCTGATCGCTCTGGCGGGTGATTTCCGCACGGCAGTTGACGCAGCGCTCCCGTGCGCTGCCGGAAGACCGAGGAACGGTTACCGGTAGCGCACCACCGAGTCCCAGGAGCTGCCGCGTGCCCTCGACCGCTTCCCGGCCGACATCCGCCCCACCCCGGAACGCCCCGAGCGGACTCGTCCCGAAGACGCCGACGCCCCCGAAGACCCTGCGCCCGGCGCGCGGAGCCACCCCCGCGGCCAGAGTCCGCGCCCATCTGCGCCGCGCGGCCCCCGCCCTCCTCGCCTACGCGGCCGTACGCGTCACCGGCCTGCTCGCGCTCGCCGTGTGGGCCCACCGCCGGCACCACGGCGTCTGGCCGATCCTCGCGACACACTGGGACGCGGACTGGTACCTGGGCATCGCCGACCACGGTTACACCCACCACCTGGGCACCACGTACGACGCGAACAACCTCGCCTTCTTCCCGCTCTACCCCGTGCTGGTCAAGGCGGTCGCGGTGCTGACACCCGGCACGCGGGCGACGACGGGATGGGCGATCGCCGTCGCGTGCTCGTTCCTCGCCGCATGGGGGATCCACTCGGTCGGCAGCCATCTGCACGGCCGCCGGGTGGGCGTGCTGCTGACCGTCCTGTGGGCGGCTCTCCCGGTGGGCCTCGTCGAGTGGATGGGGTACACGGAGTCGCTGTTCACGGCGTTCGCCGCGTGGTCGCTGTACGCGGTGCTCACCGGCCGCTGGCTGTGGGCGGCTTCTCTCGCGGCGCTGTCGGGGCTGACCCGCCCGACGGGCATCGCGGTGGCGGCGGCGGTCACCGTGACGGCCCTGCTCTCGCTCCGCAACGGCTTCTCGGTGCGCGCCCTCGCGGCCGCCGCCCTTGCTCCGGCCGGCTGGCTCGCGTACGTCGGCTGGGTGGGCCTGCGCCTGGGCCGCTGGGACGGCTACTTCGCCGTACAGCGGCTGTGGCACAACGAGTGGGACGGCGGCGTGGAGACCGTGCGCCGGCTGCGGGAGGTACTCGGGGCCGACTCGACACCCGAGCTGTTCCTGGTGATGGTGACCGTCACGCTGCTCGCGTCGATGGCGCTCTACGTCGTCTCCGTCTGGGATCGCCAGCCGCTCCCCCTGCTTGTCTTCACCGGGGTCCTGTTGCTGATCGTCCTGGGCAGCGGCGGCGTCTACTTCCCCCGCGCCCGTTTCCTCCTCCCCGGCTTCCCGCTCCTGCTCCCGGCGGCCCTGCACCTCGCCCGCGCCTCGCCCCGCTTCCGCGCCGTGTGCCTGACGGCCGCGGTTCTGGGCTCGGCCTACTGCGGCGCGTACATGGCGCTGGTGTGGCCGAGCGCGCCCTGACCAGGGTCACGGGAGCCAGCCCCCCACGACCCCCACCACCGCGGCTACGGAAGCAGGAAAGCAGCACGGGCGCGGGGGCGCGGCGCAGGAGCGTGGCGCGGCGGCGCCCGAACCACCCGGAGAAAACCACGGTCAGCTCCAGACCGACGGTGAAGTCGCCCATCGTCCGGGCGCTCTGCGGGTCCTGGCCGAGATTCCGGAGACCGTAGGCCGCGATCAGCGTGACGCCGAGCAGAGCCATCAGGAGCCCGGCCCCCAGCAGGAACTTCCCGCGCCGTCGGGAACCTCGGACGCGGGCAGCCGGTGCGGCCCGTCAGGACTCGTGCTCATCGATGCGTCGCTTCCCGGACAGGGTGCCAGCGGGGTGAATGCCCCCGTTGTCCAGCCGAGAAGCCTGTGAATCGTAGGGGAAGGGGCTGATCAGCCCACCACCGGCGGTCAGCCCACCGCCAGGAGGATGGCCAGCAGGATCGCCCCCGCCGCCGCGGGCCCCATCACCTCGTACGCCCACCGCACGCTGACCTCGCCCTGCGCGCCCTCGGTGGCGGCCCGGGCCTCCTGCAGCTCCCGCAGGTCGTCCATGATCTGGTCGGTCTGGGCGCGGGTCGGCTCGGCATGGACCGACGACGGACGGCCGAAGGCGGACGTGCGGCCCATACGGCCTCCGCTGCTGCCCGCCGCCGCTCCCCGTGCCTGCTGCTTGGCCACCTTCTTGCGGGCGCGCAGCGAGACGGGGATCGCCCACAGCTGGTACTTCGTGCCGGAGGTGTCGACCACCTCGTTGGAGTAGCTGGAGCGCAGGGTGGCGACCTTGCCCCAGGGCAGCACGATGACGCGGAACGGGTTGCGGATGCGCAGCCGGTCCTCGTTCGCGTAGACCGCGGGTCGCAGGGTGAAGGCGGTCACCAACGGGACGATGAGGATCAGCGAGGCGAGGGCCAGCCAGGGGGTGCGGCCGTGGCCGGAGACCAGCGCGTCGATGCCGAGCCAGCCCGCGATCAGCAGCAGCAGGGCGCCGCCCGCCATACCGGCGGGCGACCGGTAGATCCGGTCCTTCGACTCGGGTCGCGAGGCGTCCGGTACGGGAGGCTGGGGGTCGGGGGTGCTCATGGTCCCGATTGTGCCGGACGTCTGCGACAGGGCCGGTGGGTGGTGTGGTTTTCGCCCCCACCGCGCCTGCCCGTTCCCGGCACCTGGAGCTGCGCCCCGGACCCCGCTGGGCGGTACTTTGGCTGCGGGGTGGGTGGGGGTTGATCGCGCAGTTCCCCACGCCCCTTGCAGGGGCGTTCCAGAACCCACCTCCACCCCGGGGGTGTACAGCTGCTACGCGCGTAGATATGCTCGGCTGGTGACCATGCCCACCATCGCATCCGCTGCACACGCACTCGGCGACGTAACCGCGTCCGACAGCATGCTGCGCCGCTTCCTCCACGGGCTGCCCGGCGTCGACGCGGTCGGCCTGGAGGCGCGCGCCGCCTCGCTCGGCACCCGTTCCATCAAGACCACCGCGAAGGCGTACGCGATCGACCTCGCCATCTCGATGGTCGACCTGACCACGCTGGAAGGCGCGGACACCCCGGGCAAGGTCCGGGCGCTCGGCGCCAAGGCGGTCCACCCGGACCCGACCGACCGTACGACACCGACCACGGCCGCGGTCTGCGTCTACCCCGACATGGTGGCCGTCGCCAAGGAGGCCGTCGCCGGATCCGGCGTGAAGGTCGCCTCGGTCGCCACCGCCTTCCCGGCGGGCCGCGCCGCGCTCGACGTCAAGCTGGCCGACGTGCGCGACGCCGTCGCCGCGGGCGCCGACGAGATCGACATGGTCATCGACCGCGGGGCCTTCCTCGCGGGCCACTACATGAAGGTGTACGACGAGATCGTCGCCGTGAAGGAGGCCTCGGGCGCCGCCCGCCTGAAGGTCATCTTCGAGACCGGTGAGCTCTCGACGTACGACAACATCCGGCGCGCGAGCTGGCTCGGCATGCTGGCCGGGGCCGACTTCATCAAGACCTCCACCGGCAAGGTGGCCGTCAACGCGACGCCGGCGAACACCCTCCTGATGCTGGAAGCCGTCCGCGACTTCCGCGCGCAGACCGGCATCCAGGTCGGCGTGAAGCCCGCCGGCGGCATCCGCACCACCAAGGACGCCATCAAGTTCCTGGTCCTGGTGAACGAGACCGCGGGCGAGGACTGGCTGGACAACCACTGGTTCCGCTTCGGCGCGTCCTCGCTCCTGAACGACCTGCTGATGCAGCGTCAGAAGCTGGCCACCGGCCGCTACTCCGGCCCCGACTACGTGACGGTGGACTGATCCATCATGGCTTCCGCATTCGAATACGCACCGGCGCCCGAGTCCCGCTCCGTCGTCGACATCGCCCCGTCGTACGGGCTCTTCATCGACGGCGAGTTCACCGAGGCCGCCGACGGCAAGGTCTTCAAGACCGTCAGCCCGAGCACCGAAGAGGTCCTCTCCGAGGTCGCCCAGGCCGGCACCGAGGACGTCGACCGCGCCGTGAAGGCCGCCCGCAAGGCCTTCGAGAAGTGGTCGGCGCTGCCCGGCTCCGAACGCGCCAAGTACCTGTTCCGCATCGCCCGGATCATCCAGGAGCGCTCCCGCGAGCTCGCCGTCCTGGAGACGCTGGACAACGGCAAGCCCATCAAGGAGACGCGCGACGCCGACCTCCCCCTGGTCGCCGCGCACTTCTTCTACTACGCGGGCTGGGCCGACAAGCTCGACCACGCCGGCTTCGGCGCGAACCCGCGGCCGCTGGGCGTGGCCGGCCAGGTCATCCCCTGGAACTTCCCGCTGCTGATGCTGGCCTGGAAGATCGCCCCGGCGCTCGCGACCGGCAACACGGTCGTCCTGAAGCCCGCGGAGACCACTCCCCTGTCGGCGCTGTTCTTCGCGGACATCTGCCGCCAGGCGGGCCTGCCCAAGGGCGTCGTCAACATCCTTCCGGGATACGGCGACACGGGTGCCGCGCTCGTCGAGCACCCCGACGTCAACAAGGTCGCCTTCACCGGTTCCACCGCTGTGGGCAAGGCGATCGCCCGCCAGGTGGCGGGGACCAGCAAGAAGGTCACCCTCGAACTGGGCGGCAAGGGCGCGAACATCGTCTTCGACGACGCCCCCATCGACCAGGCCGTCGAGGGCGTCGTCAGCGGCATCTTCTTCAACCAGGGCCAGGTCTGCTGCGCCGGCTCCCGCCTGCTCGTTCAGGAGTCGATCCAGGACGAGCTGCTGGACTCGCTCAAGCGCCGCCTCTCGACGCTCCGCCTCGGCGACCCGCTCGACAAGAACACCGACATCGGCGCCATCAACTCCGCCGAGCAGCTCTCGCGCATCACCTCGCTCGTCGAGCAGGGCGAGGCCGAGGGCGCCGAGCGCTGGTCCCCGGCCTGTGAACTCCCCTCCTCCGGCTACTGGTTCGCCCCGACGCTCTTCACGAACGTCACCCAGGCGCACACCATCGCCCGCGACGAGATCTTCGGCCCGGTGCTGTCGGTCCTCACCTTCCGCACGCCGGACGAGGCGGTCGCCAAGGCCAACAACAGCCAGTACGGCCTCTCGGCGGGCATCTGGACCGAGAAGGGCTCCCGGATCCTGGCCGTCGCGAGCAAGCTCCGCGCGGGCGTCATCTGGTCCAACACGTTCAACAAGTTCGACCCGACCTCGCCGTTCGGCGGTTACAAGGAGTCGGGCTTCGGCCGCGAGGGCGGTCGTCACGGCCTGGAGGCGTACCTCGATGTCTGAGAAGTCGGAAAAGATCGAGCGACTGTCAGTCTTCAAGACCTACAAGCTGTACGTGGGCGGGAAGTTCCCGCGTTCCGAGAGCGGCCGGGTGTACGAGGTGACGGACTCGAAGAGCAACTGGCTGGCGAACGCGCCCCTCGCCTCCCGCAAGGACGCCCGTGACGCGGTGGTCGCCGCCCGCAAGGCGTTCGGCGGCTGGTCCGGCGCGACGGCGTACAACCGCGGCCAGATCCTCTACCGCATCGCCGAGATGCTGGAGGGCCGCAAGGACCAGTTCGTCCGGGAGGTCGCGGACGCCGAGGGGCTGTCGAAGTCCAAGGCGGCCGCTGTGGTCGACGCCGCGATCGACCGCTGGGTCTGGTACGCGGGCTGGACCGACAAGATCGCCCAGGTGGTCGGGGGCGGCAACCCGGTCGCGGGCCCGTTCTTCAACCTGTCCACCCCGGAGCCGACGGGCGTGGTCGTCGTACTGGCCCCTCAGGAGTCCTCGTTCCTGGGTCTGGTCTCGGTGATCGCCCCGGTCATCGCGACCGGCAACACGGCGATCGTCGTCGCCTCCGAGAAGTCCCCGCTCCCGGCACTGTCGCTGGGCGAGGTGCTGGCCACCTCCGATCTTCCCGGCGGTGTGGTCAACGTGCTCTCCGGCAGGACCGCGGAGATCGCCGCTCCCCTGGCCGCGCACCAGGACGTCAACGCGATCGACCTCGCGGGCGCGGACGACGTACTCGCCAAGGAGCTGGAGATCGCGGCCGCGGACAACCTGAAGCGCGTTCTTCGTCCACAGCCTGTGGATTATTCGGCGACCCCCGGGATCGAGCGCCTGACGGCCTTCCTGGAGACGAAGACGGTCTGGCATCCGACGGGGTCGCTGGGCGCCTCCGGATCGTCCTACTGAGGCATGCCGAGTTTCGGGGCCCCGATCAGTGTCCCCGGGGCCCCGTCAACGGGAGAGCCGCGCTTCCCCTCCGTCCAGGGGGAGCGCGGCTCTCTCATGTGTCGCTCAGTGCAGCAGTCCCGTCGCCTGCCCCAGCAGCGGGATGCTTCCCACTGACTGCGCCTGCGCCACCGGCCGCGTCAGAGCCTGCGAGGAGAGCGGCTTGAAGTCGGCGAGCTGGGTGCCCACCCCGTTGTCGAGCGGGTCGACCCCGGTGCCCGCCAGCGGATTGGGCTTGAGGCCCTGGACGGGGCCGGTGACATAGCCGACCGTGCCGGTCAGGGCCGCGAGGCCCGCCTGCGGGTCGATGTTGCCCAGCGAGGCGGGCCGGGTGCGCATGACGTCCACGACAGGGTCCGTGTCCGCGACGGCCGGGCCGGCCGTGGCCGCACCGGCAGCGACCACGCCGACCGCGGCGGCGATGCGCGCGGTCGTGCGGGCCATGGTGGTCTGCTGGGCTGCGTGTCGCGCCATCAGGTTTCCTCTTCGAAGAGCAGAGAGCAACTTGTTTGACACGCAGCGTAGTTGACCGGCCGCACTTCGAGGCGGTCCGAACGGCGGATTCGCCCCTGCGGGTCAACAGGCATATCAGCGCCGGTCCGCCGGGGACACCGAAGAGGCCGGACCGACCTGCGCCCGCCGGGTCCGGGAGCGGGCCGGGGAGGGGATAATGTCCGGGACGCGTCCGATGCGTGACCGCACCAGGTCGATTCACAGAAGGTACAGAGAATTGGGTTCCCATCCCCCGATACCCACCCGCGTGGTGCTGCTCTGCGGCCCCTCCGGCTCTGGAAAGTCCCTTCTCGCGGCCGACTCCGGCCTCCCCGTGCTCCGCCTCGACGACTTCTACAAGGAGGGCACCGACCCGACGCTTCCGCAGGTGGAGGGCAGCGCGGACATCGACTGGGACCACCCGCTGTCCTGGGACGCGGACACCGCGGTCGCCGCGATCGAGGAACTGTGCCGCACGGGACGTACGACGATCCCCGTGTACGACATCTCGCTGAGCGCCCGTACCGGCTCGGAGACCCTGTGCATCGAGCGGACGCCGCTGTTCATCGCGGAGGGGATCTTCGCCGCCGAGATAGTCGAGCGCTGCCGGGAGTTGGGCGTGCTGGCCGACGCGCTGTGTCTGTCGCGGGGGCCGGTCACCACGTTCCGCCGCCGCTTCGCGCGGGATCTGAAGGAAGGCCGCAAGTCGGTGCCCTTCCTGCTGCGCCGCGGCTGGCGTCTGATGCGTGCCGAGCGCTCCATCGTGGCCCGTCAGGCCGCCCTGGGCGCCCACCCCTGCGACAAGGACGAGGCCCTCGGCCGCCTGACCGCCTCGGCCGCCGGGCGCCACTCGACCCCGCGCCCGACGGCGGCGTAGTCACCGGCCCCCGGGGCCGCCGCTTGTGTCAGCCGCCCGGGCAGCCCGCGGTCGCTCCGGTCCAGCAGTGGGAGGACCACTTATTGTCGTCCGAACCGCTGAAGTTGGTGGAGGAACCAGCCGGCAGACCCCAGGTGTCACCGGCCCAGTTGTCCAACTGGTAGAACCGACCAACGCGCGCAAGTACGGGCCGACCGATCTGGCCTCGGTCCGCGTCTACGGCTACAAGCCGCCGCTGCCCGACGGCGTCACCAGGCAACAGGCCGTGGCCGCGCAGCAGCGGGACGCGGCACGGGAACAGGCCGTCACTCCCGCCGCCGCGGCCGTCGCCACCGGCACCGCGCAGAAGGCCGACAAGGAGAACGGCACGGCCGCTGCCGAGGTCCCGGCCGGTGTTGCCGAGGGGGGCTGTCACGGGCAGGCCCAGCGCCGGGCCTTGGCCGACCGGGCCGCCGACGATCTGATGACGGTTCAGAACCTGTTCGTCCAGGCCTCCGCCACCACCCGCGAGGACCCGGCGACCGTCGCGCTCGACAAGCGGTGGAGCGCCTGCATGCGCAAGTCCGGCATGAACTACCCGGACCCGCTCTCCGCCGTCGACGACTCGACCTGGCGCACCCAGCGGACGAGCCCGAACGGCCCGCACCCGAACTTCCCCGCGCCCTCGGCCAGGGAGATCCGCACGGCGGAAGCCGATGTGCGCTGCAAGACCACCACCGACTACGTCGTGACCCGGCACGCCGTCGAGTCCGGCCACCAGAAGCAGTTCATCAAGGAGCACGAGGACACGCTCGCGGCCCTGAAGGAACGCAAGCGGCGCATGGTCGAGAAGGCGAAGTCGATCGTGGCGGCGGACAAGGCGGCGCGGTAGCGCGGACGGCAGGGCGCGCAAACGAGCGGACAACAAGGCGCGGACAACGAAAAGAGGTCCAGGCGGACCCCCCGTCCGCCTGGACCTTTCTCATTCCCCCGTGCTCCCCCGTGACCCCGTTGGTACCCCCCGGTACTGCTCCCCCGTACTACCTGTTACCTCTTGCTTCCCCTTGCTTCCCCCCCAGACCTTCAGGCGACAAGCTCCCCGAAGGACTCCTCCTCGTCACGGCCGAAGCTGAGGACCTCGTCCTCGCGCATCCGGCGGAGCGACCGCCAGATGCTGGACTTCACCGTGCCGACACTGATGTCGAGGATCTCCGCGATCTCCGGGTCGGTGCGGCCCTCGTAGTAACGGAGGACCAGCATCGTGCGCTGGAGTTCGGGCAGCCGGGCGAGCGCCTGCCACAGCACGGCGCGCAGCTCGGTGCCGCGCATCGCGTCCGTGTCACCGGGCGTCTCCGGCAGCTCCTCGGTCGGGTACTCGTTCAGCTTGCGGCGGCGCCACGCGCTGATGTGCAGATTGGTCATGGTGCGGCGGAGGTAGCCCCCGACCGCGGCCTTGTCACTGATCCGGTCCCAGGCCCTGTACGTCGAGAACAGCGCGCTCTGCAGCAGGTCCTCGGCCTCGAACCGGTCACCGGTGAGGTGGTAGGCGGTTGCGTACAGGGAGGCGCGGCGCTCCTGGACGTAGGCGGTGAACTCCGCCTCCGACAGCGAGCGACGCTCCCCCGTGTCCTCCCCGTACGCGGCTCCCCCGTGAGCCTTCCCCCCGACCGTGCCCACAGCGACTGGCGCCGCGGGGCTCTCCCCCGTGAACGCGTCAACCACCGTCATGTACGCGGTGTGCTGACGCCCGGTGCCGCGAGCGCACCCCCGCCCGCTCACGGCACCGGACTTCTCCGAGCCCCGGGTGACGTCGTGGAGCCGCGTGACAACTGCGCTAGTGCTGGTGCTGTGCAGCGTGTTCATCTCGCGCCCCCCGTCGTGGAGTCCCGGTTCTTCGGTTCGTTCGGCCGTGCTTCCTTGCTTGTGTCGAAAAGCTTGCCCGGGCCACTTCATGGCCGTGTCCGCCGACTGTCACAGACCTGTCACAGGGCCCATCCGCAGGCGCGTCACAGCCCGATCACAGAGAAGAGCGATACGACTACGCAGATGACCACTCGGGGGCCCTCCGTCGTACAAGAGGGGCCCTCCTTCTGTGCGGGAGATGGGTGGGAGCGCTCCAACGGTCGATACCCGGCCATGACATGGGCCAGAATGACGTTCGTGCCTTCCCTGTTGCTGATCGAGGACGACGACGCCATCCGTACGGCCCTGGAGCTCTCTTTGACGCGCCAGGGACACCGTGTGGCCACCGCTGCCACCGGCGAGGACGGTCTGAAGCTGCTGCGTGAACAGCGGCCCGACCTGATCGTGCTGGATGTGATGCTGCCCGGCATCGACGGATTCGAGGTGTGCCGGCGCATCCGGCGCACCGACCAGCTGCCGATCATTCTGCTGACCGCGCGCAGCGACGACATCGACGTCGTGGTCGGTCTGGAGTCCGGCGCCGACGACTATGTCGTCAAGCCCGTGCAGGGCCGGGTGCTCGACGCCCGGATCCGTGCCGTGCTGCGGCGCGGTGAGCGCGAGGCGAACGACTCGGCGACGTTCGGTTCGCTCGTCATCGACCGCGCCGCGATGACGGTCACCAAGAACGGCGAGGATCTGCAACTGACGCCCACCGAGCTGCGGTTGCTCCTCGAACTGAGCCGCCGCCCCGGGCAGGCGCTGTCCCGCCAGCAGCTGTTGCGTCTGGTGTGGGAGCACGACTACCTGGGCGATTCGCGTCTGGTGGACGCCTGCGTGCAGCGCCTGCGCGCGAAGGTCGAGGACGTGCCGTCCTCGCCCACCCTGATCCGTACGGTGCGTGGCGTCGGCTACCGGCTGGACAATCCTCAGTGACAAGACCGCAGGACGAGCTCCGCGGCTGGGCCGCGGCGCGCAAGGCGATCCTGTCCGGCCTGCGCTTCACCAGTCTGCGACTGCGGCTGGTCGTGGTGTTCGGACTCGTCGCGCTCACTGCTGCCGTGTCGGCGTCCGGCATCGCGTACTGGCTCAACCGCGAGGCCGTGCTGACGCGCACTCAGGACGCGGTGCTGCGCGACTTCCAGCAGGAGATGCGCAACCACGCGAGCATGCTGCCGGTGCACCCCGCGCAGGACGAGCTCCAGCGCACGGCGGGGCAGATGGCCAACAGCAGCCAGCGCTTCAGCGTGCTGCTGGTCGCCCAGGACCCGAACGGCAAGACCGTCGTCGGCAACTCCGAGCTGGACACCTTCACGCTGGAGGACGTGCCCAAGTCCCTCCAGAAGGCGGTGAACAAGGAGCAGCCGCTGTCCTCGAACAACAAGTCCGCGTACCACCTCTACTGGCAGCGGATCACCGACCACGACAAGCCGTACCTCGTGGGCGGCGCGAGGGTGATCGGCGGCACCACCACCGGCTACATGCTCAAGTCCCTGGAACCCGAGGCGAAGGATCTCAATTCGCTTGCCTGGTCCCTGGGGATCGCCACGGGCCTGGCCCTGATCGGCTCGGCGCTGCTGGCCCAGGCCGCCGCGACCACGGTCCTCAAGCCGGTGCACCGCCTGGGCATCGCGGCCCGCCGCCTGGGTGAGGGCAAGCTCGACACGCGACTGCGCGTGTCGGGCACGGACGAACTCGCCGACCTCTCCCGTACGTTCAACCACACGGCGGAGGCCCTCGAGAAACGCGTGGCCGACATGAGCGCCCGCGACGAGGCGTCCCGCCGCTTCGTGGCGGACATGTCCCACGAACTCCGCACGCCGCTCACGGCGATCACCGCCGTGACGGAGATCCTCGAAGAGGAACTGGACGCGGAGACCGGCAGCGTCGACCCGATGATCGAGCCGGCCGTACGCCTCGTCGTCAGCGAGACCCGGCGCCTCAACGACCTCGTCGAGAACCTCATGGAGGTCACCCGCTTCGACGCGGGCACCGCCCGGCTCGTCCTCGACGATGTGGACATCGCCGACCAGATCACCGCGTGCATCGACGCGCGCGCCTGGCTGGACGCGGTGGACCTGGACGCCGAGCGCGGCATCACGGCGCGCCTCGACCCGCGCCGCCTCGACGTGATCCTGGCGAACCTGATCGGCAACGCGCTCAAGCACGGGGGTTCGCCGGTACGGGTGTCCGTGCGCGTGGAGGGCGAAGAGCTGGTCATCGAGGTCCAGGACCACGGTCCCGGCATCCCCGGGGACGTACTCCCGCACGTCTTCGACCGCTTCTACAAGGCGAGCGCGTCCCGGCCCCGCTCCGAGGGCAGCGGCCTCGGCCTCTCCATCGCCCTGGAGAACGCGCACATCCACGGCGGCGAGATCACCGCGGCGAACGCGCCCAAGGGGGGTGCGGTCTTCACGCTGCGCCTGCCGCAGGACGCGTCGGAACTGCTCACCGACGACCTCCGCGACGGGAATGGGAACGGGAACGAAAACGGCCCCGGGAACGGACACGGGAGCGGGAACAGCACGGAGGACACCGCCGGATGACGACCGCACGACTCCTCCACCGCCTGAGCGCGGGCAGCGCACGGCTCCTTCGCCGCCGACGTACGGGCTCGGCACGGCTCCTCCACCGCCGAGGCACGGGCCGCGCACAAGCCCTCCGCTCGCAGGACGGGCGCCTCGCACGGCTCCCGCGTCTCCGGCGTCCGGCCGGTCCCGCAGGTCAGCCGCGGCTGACCGGTCCGGCGGGTCCCCCGCGTCTGCGGGGCTTGCGGCCCTGGCTGGTCGTTCCGTTGCTCGCCGTGCTGCTGGCGGGCTGTGGCATCCGGTCCACCCAGGTGCCGACGGACTTCGGTCCGGCGCCGTCACGGGTGCCCTGCGCGCTGTCCGGCCCGGACATCTCCACCCAGTCCACCCGGGGTGTGCCCGTCCAGGTGTTCCTCCTCTGCTCCGGACAACTGGTCACGGTCGACCGCTCGGTCCGGATCCCGGACGGCACGGCGGAGGCGGCGCGACGGGTCCTGGTGGCCCAGGGGCTCCTCGACGAGCTCGCCGAGAGGCCCTCCGCGCCGGAGCAGCAGGCCGGGTACACGACGGACGTGCGCGGCGGCATGACGGTCAGTGGTCCCCGGGACAAGGATCCCGAGGACACGCTCCGGCTGAGCACCCCGCCCGAGGACCTCACGTCCTCCGCCCTCGCCCAGATCGTCTGCACCTTCTCCGACTCGGCCGCAGCCCGGGACGACGGCTCCGTCATCCTCGGCGGCCCCGCCCCGTCCCCCCTCCTCAGCTACGAATGCACTCCCGAGGTCCGCTCCGACCCCGTCACCACGTCACCGCCGTCCACGGCGGTCGAGGGGTCGTGACGTGGCGGGGCGTTGAGCGTTTTCGCCCCCTCCCTCCGCCCCTGCCCGTCCCTTACCCGGGGCTGCGCGTCCCGGCTCCCTGAAAGACTGCGCGGTTCCCCGCACCCCTGAAGGGCGGCGGGGGCGAAACCTCTCCCCCCGGAACCGATCGTGCCGCGCCCCGCGTCTTGGGGGGCGTGCAGCGTCAAGGTTCAGACGGCGGCAGCGCCGTGATCCGCGTCCGTGTGGCAGGAGGTGTCCTCCTCGTCGCACACCTGGCCCTCGTCGCCTGGATCACGCTGCGCCCCCTGGACGTCCCCTGGGTGAGCGCCGCCAACCTGCGGCCCTTCGCCGGCATCAGAGCCGACCTCGCACTGGGCCCGGGGGTGGCGGCCCGCCGCATCGCGGAGGGCCTGGGCCTGCTCGCCCCGCTGGGCGTCCTGCTCCCGATGGCGGGCGGCAAGCTCGCCGTCTCCCCGCTCGGCTCCCTCATCCGTACGGTCGCCGCCGGAGCCCTGCTCTCGCTGGGCATCGAGCTCCTGCAGACCGGCGTCCCCGGCCAGGTCGTGGACGTGGACTCGCTGTTGCTCAACACGGTCGGCGTGGCCCTCGCCCACCTCGCGATCGTGCCCGCCGCCAGGGCCAGGCTCCGCCGACGGGCCGAGACCCGACGCCGCGCGGCCCTCCCCCGGGAGGACACGGCTCAGGGTCGGACCCCGACGATTCCCAGGGTCGGGATCGCACCGTAGAGCGACGCTTGGCCCACTTCGTCCCCGTAGCGTTGAAGACATCGAAGCCGGACACCCCGGCACTCAACGACGGTTCGCGAAGGAGCCACCATGACCGCCCTTGCCCGCCCCACCAACGGCCGCATGATCGGCGGAGTGTGCGCAGCGCTGGCACGGCGCTTCGGCACCTCCGCGACCACGATGCGCGTGATCTTCGTACTTTCCTGCCTGCTCCCGGGCCCGCAGTTCCTGCTCTACATAGCGCTGTGGATCCTGTTCCCGTCCGAGGACAAGGCCGCCCGCACGGCCTGGTGAGCCCAGCAGCCATCGCACACGCGCCGGTGGGGCGCACCCAACCAGGGTGCGCCCCACCGGCGTTGGTACGAGCGGAAGGCCTCAGCCCAGCGGAACCCCGTTCACCGGCAGACCGTGCGTGGGCAGCCCCTGCACCGGCAGCCCGCCGAGCAGCCCGGCCACGGGCGCGGCCGGCCCCTGGGCGAGCACCCTCGCGGCGGCGGGCTGGGCCGCCGCCAGGCCCCCACCGAGCGCACTCTGCCCCTGGGTGAGCGCCTCACCGGCCCCGGGCAGCGCCTTGGCGACGTTCTCGGCAGGCAGCGTCTTGGTGACGGTGTCCAGCGCCGAGGAGGCGTCGGGCACGGCCGGCGCCGCGTTCGCGGCGCCCGCACCGGCAGCGGCGAAGGCGGCACCGAGAGCGGCGACACCGAGGGTCTTGGCAGCAGACTGCTTCATATTGAATGCGTCCTTGGATCCGTGAGACAGGGATGTGAGCGGTCCAAAAACGTAAACACCCAGAGCCGACCTCCGCAAACATCGAAAAGCGGCCGAGTCATGGAGAAGGAGTGAAGACCCGACCGCTTTCCGACCCCTCCGATCAGGCCTGATCCCCCACAGACCCCCTGGTGGAGGCAGTCTGCTGGAACAGCCATTCGGACTTCAGCTCGGCATATCCGGGCTTGATCACGTCATTGATCATCGCCAGTCGTTCATCGAAAGGAATGAATGCTGACTTCATAGCATTGACAGAGAACCACTGAATATCATCGAGCGTATAACCGAATGCCTCGACAAGGCGCTCGAATTCCCGGCTCATACTGGTGCCCGACATGAGCCGATTGTCCGTATTCACGGTCGCCCGGAAATGTAGCCGCCGCAGCAGCCCGATCGGATGGGCGGCGTACGAGTCGGCCGCGCCGGTCTGAAGGTTGGAGCTCGGGCACATCTCCAGCGGGATGCGCTTGTCCCGCACATACGAGGCGAGCCGGCCGAGCTCCACCGAGCCGTCCCCGTGGACCTGGATGTCGTCGATGATGCGTACGCCGTGGCCGAGCCGGTCGGCGCCGCACCACTGCAGTGCCTGCCAGATCGACGGGAGTCCGAAGGCCTCGCCGGCGTGGATGGTGAAGTGGTTGTTCTCCCGCTTGAGGTACTCGAAGGCGTCGAGGTGCCGGGTGGGCGGGTAGCCGGCCTCTGCGCCGGCGATGTCGAAGCCGACGACACCCAAGTCCCGGTAGCGGTTCGCCAGTTCGGCGATCTCCAGGGCGCGGGCCGCGTGCCGCATGGCGGTCAGCAGGGCACCCACCCTGATCCGGTGCCCGTTCTCCCGGGCGATCCGTTCGCCCTCCCGGAAGCCCTCGTTGACCGCCTCGACGACCTCTTCGAGGGTGAGCCCGGCTTCCAGATGCTGCTCGGGCGCGTACCGGACCTCCGCGTAGACGACACCGTCCTCGGCGAGGTCCTCGGCGCACTCGGCGGCGACCCGGACGAGGGCGTCGCGGGTCTGCATGACGGCGCAGGTGTGGGCGAAGGTCTCCAGATACCGTTCCAGGGAACCGGAGTCGGCGGCCTCGCGGAACCAGATGCCGAGCTTGTCGGGATCGGTCTCGGGGAGGTTGGAGTAGCCCGTTTCCTGGGCGAGCTCGACGATCGTCCCGGGGCGCAGGCCCCCGTCGAGGTGATCGTGCAGCAAGACCTTGGGCGCCCGGCGGATCTGGTCCGAGCTCGGGGTGTTCTGGATCTGGCTCGTCATTTTCGCACTGTACGCCCTACGCGCGTAGATCTCCTGCTGTACGAATCCGTCGATACGTAACGGTGACCGTGCGGACGGGTGGCGTACACCGTCGCTTCTGAGACTGTTCTGTCATGGCACAGCAAGCGACGCCGGTTCGCAGGGCCCGGCTGGGGAGGGCGCTCGGCCCGGAGCCGACGGCGGTCAGCGGAGTGGTTCTGCTGCTCCCGGGCGGCGAGGAGACCTCCGCCCGCAGACCGTCCCCCATGATGGCAACCGCCTCCGTACGCGCGTTGGGACGCCGCCTCACCCGCGCCGGGCACGCGGAAGGCCTGGTCACCCACGTGGTGCACTACCGCTTTCGCGGCTGGAACGGCAGCGAGGCGCATCTGGCGCGTGACGCGTCGTGGGCCACCGACGAGGTCGTACGCCGCTACGGAGACGTCCCGGTGTGCCTGGCCGGGGTGGACATGGGTGCCCGCGCGGCACTGCGGGCCGGCGGGCACACGGCCGTCAACTCCGTACTGGCGCTCGCCCCTTGGCTGCCCGAGGAGGACGTGGCGGCGCCCCCCGAACCGGTGAAGCAGCTGGCCGGGCGCCGTGTGCTGATCGTGCACGGCACGAACGACGAGCGCACCGACCCGGAGCTGTCCTTCCGACTCGCGGCACGCGCCAAGAAGGCCAACCGCGACATCTGCCGCTTCGAGGTCCACTCCGACGGGCACGCGCTGCATCAGCACCGGTCGGAAGTGCTGGCGTTGTCGGAGGACTTCGTGATGGGTTCCCTGTTCGGCCGCAGTCTGTCCCGGCCTCTTGAGGACGCGCTTGCGGCTCCGCCGCCATTGGGATTGCGGATGCCGCTGGCCTCCGGCTTCGGGAAGGCGTTGCGTCGCTAGGTGGGTTCTTCCGCGGGCTGTGAGGGCTGGTCGCAGCCGCGCGGCGGAACCGCGTGAGGTCGCGGCCCCGCGCACTTGAAGGGGCGCTCCCGGTGCCGTCAGTCCGGGAGCAAGTGGCCCCGTCGGGACAGCAGGAACTTCTTGAAGGCCGCCACCGGTGGCGTGTCCGCGTGGCCGTCCAGCCACGCCACGCCGATCTCGCGTACCGCGCGTGGCGCGGTCACCGTCAGCTCCACAACCCCCGGTCGGGGTACGGCAGGCGGGGGCAGGAGGGCGACCCCGAGCCCCGCGGCCACGAGGCCCCGTAGTGTTTCCGCCTCCTCCCCTTCGAAGGCGATGCGCGGTTTGAAGCCCGCCTCCTTGCAGAGGTCGTCGGTGATACGGCGCATGCCGTAGCCGGGTTCCAGGGTCACGAAGGTCTCGTCGGCGGCCTCGGCGAGGCGGATGCGCCTACGGGCGGCGAGACGGTGGTCGGCCGGTACGACGAGCCGGAGTTTCTGCTCGTCGAGACGGCGGCCCACCAGGTCGGGCGCGTCCGGCACGGGCGAGGTGAGGCACAGGTCCAACTCACCCGAGCGCAGCCCCTCCAGCATCGCCTCGCCGTAGTTCTGTACGAGACTGAAGCGGACACCGGGATGGTCGGCGCGGAACGCGCGGATCAGGCCCGGCACCGTCTCGGACCCCATGGTGTGCAGGAAGCCGAAGGCGACCTTGCCGGTGGCCGGGTCGGCGTCGGCGCGCAGCTCTTCGGCGGCGCGCTCGATCTCGGCGAGTGCCCGTTCGACGGAGCCGAGGAACGTACGCCCCGCGGCCGTGAGGGAGACGGTCCTTCCCCTGCGCGCGAACAGGTCGACGCCCAGGTCCTGTTCCAGCCGGACCATGGCCCGCGACAGGGTCGACTGGGGGACCTGCATCTCCTGCGCCGCCCGGGTGACGTGCTCGGTACGGGCGACGCCGGCGAAGTACGCGAGGCGTGGGGCAAGCACGGCGACGATGTCTTCTGTGTCACTGTACGGTGACAGGTGAGCTTCTGACCTCTGCTGATGCGCCATGGGAACGATTATGGAGTTTCCATGCATTGGACGGATGAATGACGGGTCCTTAAGTTCGAAGCATGCCTTCCGCCAGTACCGGGGCGTCCACCACCGTGGACGCCGCCACCGCCGCCACCACCGCCACCACCGCCTCCACCGCCTCCGCCGCTTCCGCACCGTCGTCCGTCGACTCCCGTATGACCCCGGGCGGGCCCGGCTACCGCCGGATGAGCTTCGCCCTCTTCCTGGCAGGTGTCGCGACCTTCGCGCTCCTCTACTCCACGCAGGCCCTTCTCCCGCTCGTCTCCACGGACTTCGGGGTCACGGCGAGCGAGGCGAGCTGGACGGTGTCGGCCGCGACCGGCGCACTGGCGCTCTTCGTGCTCCCCATGAGCGCGCTGTCGGAGCGGTTCGGGCGGCGTACGTTGATGACGGCGTCGCTGGCGGTGGCGGTGACGGTCGGACTGCTGGTCCCCTTCGCCCCCTCGATCGGCGCGCTGGTGGTGCTGCGGGCAGTGCAGGGCGCGGCCCTCGCCGGACTTCCGGCGTCGGCGACGGCGTACCTGGCCGAGGAGGTCCGCCCCAAGGCCTTGATCACGGCGATCGGCCTCTTCGTGGCGGGCAACAGTGTCGGCGGAATGAGCGGTCGGGTCATCACCGGCTGGGTGGCGCAGGAGTGGGGCTGGCGGGTGGCCGTCGGCGCCATCGGGATCATCGCGGTGGCGTGCGCGGTCGCCTTCCGGCTGCTGCTGCCGGCGCCCCGGCACTTCACTCCGGGCTCGCTGCGACCGCGCGTCCTGGCGCGCACGGTCCGCGACCACCTCGCGAACCCTCTCCTGTGCCGGCTGTACGCGATCGGCGCCCTGTTCATGATGGTCTTCGGCGGCGTCTACACGGTCATCGGCTACCGCCTCACCGACGCCCCGTTCTCCCTCCCCCAGGGCATCATCGGCTCGATCTTCCTGGTCTATCTCGTCGGTACGGTGTCGGCCTCCACGGCGGGCAGGCTCGTCGGACGGCTGGGCCGCCGCGGCTCGCTGTACCTGGCGGGCGGCACGACGACCGCCGGTCTGCTGCTGTCCCTCGCCGACTCGCTCCCGCTCGTACTGCTCGGTCTGGTCCTGATCACCGCGGGCTTCTTCGCGGGACATGCGGTGGCGTCCTCCTCGGTGAGCCACACCGCGGTGCGTGGTCGGGCCCAGGCCTCGGCCCTCTACCAGTCCGCCTACTACATCGGCTCCAGCGCCGGCAGCACGCTCGGGGCCGTCGCCTTCCACGAGGGTGGTTGGGCCGGCACGGTGACCCTCGGTCTGCTCGCCGTCCTCGGCGTCGTGACCATCACGGTGTTCGGCTCCCACGCGGCGCGCGTCCAGTCCCGCGGGAAGCCGGCTCTGGCGCACTAGGGGGTTTAACCCCCGCCGCCCCGCTAAAAGATCACGCAGTTCCCCGCGCCCCTTTCGGGGGCGCGGGGAACTGTGCGAACGGGGTCTGGGGCGGAGCCCCGGGTCGGGACGGGCAGGGGCGGAGGGGGCGCAGAAACCACCCCGGAACACCCCACTCCCACCTGCGCCTTTTCCCGCTCCGCACGCCATTGTCAGTGGGCTGCGGTAGCTTCCGAAGTGCTGGCGCAACGACGCGCGGGACGGAACAGAGCCACAGGGGTGGGTTGGCTATGAGCAGCGACGGCACGGCGACGACAACAGACCTGGACGTCCGGCTGGAGAAGCACCGGGTCGAGCTGACCGGGTACTGCTACCGGATGCTCGGCTCCTCCTTCGAGGCCGAGGACGCGGTGCAGGACACGATGGTCCGCGCCTGGCGCAGCTACGACAAGTTCGAGGGCCGCTCCTCGATGCGTTCCTGGCTGTACCGGATCGCGACGAACGTGTGTCTCGACATGCTGAACGCGGGCAACAAGAGGGCTCGCCCCATGGACCTCACCGCCCCCTCGCCCCTGGCCCAGGCGGCACTCACTCCCCGCCCGGACAACACATGGCTGGAGCCGATGCCCGACGCCCGCGTCCTGCCGACGGCCGGCGACCCGGCCGAGGCGGCGGTCGCGAAGGAGTCGGTGCGCCTCGCCTTCATGGCGGCCCTGCAGCAGCTGCCGCCGAAGCAGCGGGCGGTGCTCATCCTGCGCGAGGTCCTCGCATGGAAGGCGAGCGAGGTCGCCGAGCTGCTCGGCACCTCCGTGGCATCGGTCAACAGCGCGTTGCAGCGGGCCCGCGCCACCCTCGCCGAGACCGACGGCGCCGGCGCGGAGGCCGCCACCTCGGATCCGCTCGACGAGGAGCAGCAGAAGCTCCTGGAGCGCTATGTCGCCGCGTTCGAGGGGTACGACATGACGGCGCTGACGGCGCTGCTCCACGAGGACGCGATCATGACGATGCCGCCGTTCGACCTGTGGCTGCGCGGCACGGACGACATCACCGGCTTCATGACGACGCTGGGCGCCGGCTGCGCGGGCTCGCGCCTGATGCCGGTCGAGGTCAATGGTCTGCCGGGGTTCGCGCACTACAAGCCGGATCCGGAAGCGGGTGGCTACACGCCCTGGGCCGTGCAGGTGCTGGAGATCTCAAAGGGGCGCATCACCGGGTTCCACTTCTTCCTGGACACCGCCCGTTGGTTCCCGCTCTTCGGGCTCCCCCTCCGACTCGACGAAGCCGGTGGGGTCTCCGGCGTCGATGGCGTCGACGGACTCGAAGCGGAGGCCGACGAGGTCCAGTAGGGCACGCAGGGCAGGGTCCGGGTTCCGTAGTCGGATCCGGCCCCCGGCCCGCCGCGCGGCCAGCTCCAGTCTCGCCAGCACGTCGACGGTGCCGAGACCGGGCGGACCGAGCCCCGCGACATCGCAGACCACGATCCCTGCCCCGGTCGCCTCCAGCTGCGCCCGCACGTCGTCACAGAGCCGCGGCACCTCGTCGCGGGTGACGGGTCCAGGCAGCACAAGTACGGCGGGTGTCGTGGCGTCCACGGTCAGTAGACCGGCCGGGAGCACAGAACTCATCGCCGGACCTGCCGAACGGGACCAATGGCCGTGAGCAGGTCCACCGATCCCGTTCGCCCTGGGGAGGCCGTGTCCATCAGCGGCCCCCGGCCGCGGGCCCGGGTCAGGCGATCCGGTCCAGCACGATCGGGGTCGGCACGAAGTCCGTGCCCGCGGCCGCGATGTCGTAGGAACCCTCGACCGCCTGGAGCGCGTACTCGAAGCGCTCCGGGGTGTCCGTGTGGAGGGTGAGGAGGGGCTGGCCCGCCGTCACCGTGTCGCCCGGCTTGGCGTGCAGTTCGACGCCCGCGCCGGCCTGCACCGGGTCCTCCTTGCGCGCACGCCCGGCACCGAGGCGCCAGGCGGCGATGCCGATGTCGTACGCGTCGAGGCGGGTCAGGACGCCGGAGGCCGGGGCGTTCACCACGTGCCGCTCGCGCGCGACGGGCAGCTCGGCGTCCGGGTCGCCGCCCTGCGCGGCGATCATGCGGCGCCAGACGTCCATCGCGGAGCCGTCGGCCAGCGCCTTCGCCGGGTCGGCGTCCTTGATGCCGGCCGCGTCGAGCATCTCGCGCGCCAGCGCGATGGTGAGGTCGACGACGTCCGAGGGGCCGCCGCCGGCCAGGACCTCCACCGACTCGCGGACCTCCAGCGCGTTGCCCGCCGTCAGGCCCAGAGGCGTGGACATGTCCGTGAGGAGCGCGACCGTCTTCACGCCGTGGTCCGTGCCCAGACCGACCATCGTCGAGGCCAGTTCGCGGGCGTCCTTGATGGTCTTCATGAAGGCGCCTGTGCCGACCTTCACGTCCAGAACCAGGGAGCCGGTGCCTTCCGCGATCTTCTTCGACATGATCGACGAGGCGATCAGAGGGATCGCCTCCACCGTGCCGGTGACGTCACGCAGGGCGTACAGCTTCTTGTCGGCCGGTGCCAGACCGTCGCCCGCCGCGCAGATCACCGCGCCCGTCCCCTCGAGTACGGACAGCATCTCCTCGTTGGAGAGCAGCGCACGCCAGCCGGGGATCGACTCCAGCTTGTCCAGCGTGCCGCCGGTGTGGCCGAGGCCGCGGCCCGACAACTGGGGGACCGCTGCTCCGCAGGCCGCCACCAAGGGCGCCAGCGGGAGGGTGATCTTGTCACCCACCCCGCCCGTCGAGTGCTTGTCGGCCGTCGGGCGGGACAGGGACGAGAAGTCCATGCGCTCGCCCGAGGCGATCATCGCGGCCGTCCAGCGGGCGATCTCGTGGCGGTTCATGCCGTTGAGGAGGATGGCCATGGCGAGCGCGGACATCTGCTCGTCGGCGACCTCCCCGCGGGTGTACGCGTCGATGACCCAGTCGATCTGCTCGTTGCTGAGCTCGCCGCGGTCCCGCTTGGTGCGGATGACGGAGATGGCGTCCATGGCCATGGCGTACGTTCCTTCCGAGGTTCATGGAAGTGTGCGGCCCCTCTGATCAACTCAGAGGGGCCGTACGGGAGTTACTTGGTGAGATGGTCCGGGCCAAAGGCCTGGGGCAGCATCTCGGAGAGGGGGAGGATTCCCGCCGGGGTCTCCAGGAGGAGATCCGGTCCCCCGAACTCGTACAGCAGCTGGCGGCAGCGGCCGCACGGGACCAGGATCTCGCCGTGCCCGTCGACGCAGGTGAAGTGCGTCAGACGGCCGCCGCCGGTCCGTTGCAGCTGCGAGACCAGCCCGCACTCGGCACACAGGCCGAGGCCGTACGAGGCGTTCTCGACGTTGCAACCGGAGACCGTGCGGCCGTCGTCGACCAGTGCGGCGACCCCGACGGCGTAGCCCGAGTAGGGGGCGTACGCGTGGGACATGGCCTCGCGGGCCAGCTCGCGCAGCGCCTCCCAGTCGACGGCGGACGGCGTGGTCACTTGCCCTGGCCCTTCCGGTAGCGCATGCCGTCGGCCTTGGGCATCCGCAGGCGCTGCGCGGACAGCGACAGCACGAGCAGCGTGACGACGTACGGGGTGGCGCCCACGAAGTCGCTCGGCACCTCGTCCGTGAACAGGTACCAGACCAGGACGAGCGCGGCGACGAAGAGGCTGATCGCGCCCTGCCAGTGCGCCTTCCGGTACAGCTTCCAGGCGGCGAGCACCGCGAGCAGGACGACCAGCAGGAGCAGCAGCGCGTGCACGGTCACGCCGCCGTTGCGCAGTTGCAGCGCGTCCGAGTAACCGAAGAGGCCCGCGCCCATGGCCAGTCCACCGGGCCGCCAGTTGCCGAAGATCATGGCCGCGAGACCGATGTAGCCGCGCCCGCCGGTCTGGCCCTCCAGGTAGATGTGCGAGGTGACCAGCGCGAGGAAGGCGCCGCCGAGTCCGGCGAGGCCGCCGGAGACCGCCACGGCCGCGTACTTGTACCGGTAGACGTTGACGCCGAGCGACTCCGCGGCGGTCGGGTTCTCACCGCAGGAGCGCAGCCGCAGACCGAACGGGGTGCGCCACAGCAGCCACCAGCTGCCCACGAACAGCAGCGCGGCGAGGACCGTCACCACGGACACGTTGGTGACCAGGCCGCCGAGGATGCCCGCGAGGTCGGAGATCAGGAACCAGTGGTGCTTCTGGAGCGACTCGAGGGCGTCCGAGAGACCGGGCACGGTGATGTGGCCCAGCGAGTCCGCGGGCGGGGACTGCTTGGGGTTGCCGCCCGCGTCCGCCGCCTTGCCCTCCGAGAAGAAGAGCTTGGCGAGGTACTGGGTGGTGCCGAGCGCGAGCAGGTTGACCGCGACACCGGAGACGATGTGGTCGACGCCGAAGGTGATGGTCGCGACGGCGTGCACCAGGCCGCCGAGGACACCGAAGCCGACGCCGCACAGCAGGCCGAGCCAGGGGCTGGACTGCCAGCCGACCCAGCCGGCCCCGAAGGTGCCGAGGATCATCATGCCCTCGAGGCCGATGTTGACCACGCCGGACCGCTCGGACCACAGGCCCGCGAGGCCGGCGAGGCCGATGGGCACGGCGAGGCCGAGCGCGGCACTGACCTGTCCGGCAGAGGTGAGCTGGTCGGCGCCGGTGATGACGCGGACCGCGGCCACGAGCAGCAGCGCGCCCGCGACGATCATGAGGAGCTGGCCGGCCGACCGGCCGGACCGCTGGGGTCCGGTGTCCGCCTTGGGCGCCGCGGGCGGCGGCGTGTCGGTCATCGTGGCAGTCATCACGCCACCTCCTGCTTCTCGGTCCGGGCGGCGGCCTGGGCGGCGAGTTCGGCGCCGACCCGCTGCTGCTGGCGCTTGAGGCCGTACCGGCGTACGACCTCGTAGGCGATGACGACGCACAGGACGATGACGCCCTGGATGACGCCGAGGATTTCCTTGTCGTAGCCCTGGAACTCCAGGTGGTTGGTGGTGCGCTCCAGGAAGCCCCACAGGAGGGCGCCGAGGGCGATGCCGATCGGGCTGTTGCGGCCGAGCAGCGCGATGGCGATGCCGGTGAAGCCGATGCCCGACGGGAAGTCGTTGCTGAACTGGTGGCTGTCGTTGAGCAAGGTCGGCATGCCGATCAGACCGGCGACGGCTCCCGAGATGACCATGCTGGTGGCGATCATGCGCTTGACGCTGACGCCGCTCGCCGCGGCAGCGGTCTCCGACTGGCCGACGGTGCGCAGGTCGAAGCCGAAGCGGGTGCGGCCGAGCACGAACCAGTACGCGACACCGACGATCACGGCGATCACGATGAAGCCCCAGAGCACGCCCGCCGCGCCCGTGTCGAACGAGAAGAACCAAGAGTCCTGCGGCAGCGGCTTGGTCGATACGACGGTGCCGCCACTCTGGAGTTCGGCGAGCTTACCCGGCTGGAGGAGGTAGGCGATGATCGCGGTGGCGATGGAGTTCAGCATGATCGTCGAGATGACTTCGCTGACGCCCCGGGTCACCTTGAGGATGCCGGCGATACCGGCCCAGACGGCGCCCACGCCCATCGCGCAGATGATCATCAGCGGGACGGCGATCCAGCCCGGGACGGTCAGGGCGCCGCCGAGCACCGCCGCGAAGAACGCGGCGAGGCGGTACTGTCCGTCCACTCCGATGTTGAACAGGTTCATGCGGAAGCCGATGGCCACCGCGACGCCCGCCAGGTAGTACGTCGTCGCCTTGTTCAGGATGTAGACCTGGCTGTCGCTGGCGGTGCCGTAGGTCAGCATGTCGCTGAAGGCGTCGCCCGGGTTCTTGCCGGTGGCGAGGATCACCACGGTGGTGACGACGATCGCGGCGACGAGCGCAAGGAGCGGCGCCGCGATGCCGAGGAGCAGCCGCTCCTTGTCGATCCGTGAGGTCAGCTTCTTCATCGGTCGTCGTCCTCTGCGTGCTCCAGGTGGCCGGTGGCCGCACCCGTCATGGCGGAGCCCAGCTCCTCGGGGGTGATCGTGGCGGGGTCGGCGTCGGCGACCAGGCGGCCGCGGTACATCACCCGCAGGGTGTCGGAGAGCCCGATGAGCTCGTCCAGGTCGGCGGATATCAGCAGCACGGCCAGACCCTCGCGGCGGGCCTCGCGGATGTGGTCCCAGATCGCGGCCTGCGCACCGACGTCCACGCCGCGGGTGGGGTGGGCGGCGATGAGGAGCTTGGGCCGGTGGCTCATCTCGCGGCCGACGATCAGCTTCTGCTGGTTGCCGCCCGACAGCGAGCCCGCGGTCACCTCGATGCCCGGCGTGCGGACGTCGTACGCGCTGATGATGCGCTCGGTGTCCGCGCGGGCGGCCTTCAGGTCGAGCAGTCCGCCGCGCGAGTTGGGCCGCTCGGTGACATGGCCGAGGATGCGGTTCTCCCACAGCGGTGCTTCGAGGAGCAGGCCGTGGCGGTGGCGGTCCTCGGGGATGTAGCCGACGCCGGCCTCGCGGCGGCGGCGGGTGGGGGCGTGGGAGATGTCGGTGTCATCGAGCGAGATGACGCCGGCGTCGGGGTTGCGGATGCCCATGATCGCCTCGACCAGCTCGGACTGGCCGTTGCCCTCCACGCCGGCGATGCCGAGGACCTCGCCCTTGTGGATGGTGAAGGAGATCTCGTCGAGGATGATCCGCTCGATGCCGTCGAGGTCCGTCTGGGACAGGTGCAGCCCCTCCACCTTCAGCAGCGGGACGTCCGTGACGGTGGACTCCTCGGTCTCCGGCGTGGGCAGTTCGCTGCCCACCATCAGCTCGGCGAGCTGCTTGGAGGTGGTGCTCCCCGGCTCGACCGTACCGACCGTGGTGCCGCGCCGGATGACGGTGATCTCGTCGGCGACGGACAGCACCTCGCCCAGCTTGTGGGAGATGAAGATGACGGTGAGCCCCTCGGCCTTCAGCTCGCGCAGGTTGTCGAAGAGGGCGTCGACCTCCTGCGG
Source organism: Streptomyces albiflavescens (assembly GCF_014645835.1). Classification (GTDB taxonomy): domain Bacteria; phylum Actinomycetota; class Actinomycetes; order Streptomycetales; family Streptomycetaceae; genus Streptomyces; species Streptomyces albiflavescens. Next base: position 121,255 of record NZ_BMMM01000024.1, on the reverse strand, counting down.
TACGAGGACGGCAGTGGGCTCGTCGAGGATGAGGATCTTGGCGCCGCGGTAGAGGACCTTGAGGATCTCCACGCGCTGGCGGTCGGCGACGCCGAGCTCCTCCATGAGGACGTCGGGCCGGACGTTCAGTCCGTACGCGTCGGAGATCTCCTTGATCTTCGTACGCGCCTTGGCGCCGATGCCGTACAGCTTCTCCGCGCCGAGGACGACGTTCTCGAGGACGGTGAGGTTGTCGGCGAGCATGAAGTGCTGGTGCACCATGCCGATACCGCGCGCGATGGCGTCGGCGGGGGTGTGGAAGGCGATCCGCTCGCCGTTCACCGTGATGGTGCCCTCGTCCGGCTGCTGCATGCCGTAAAGGATCTTCATCAGGGTGGACTTGCCGGCACCGTTCTCACCGCAGAGGGCGTGGACGGTTCCCGTGCGGACGGTGATGTCGATGTCGCGGTTGGCGACGACGCCGGGGAAACGCTTGGTGATGCCGCGCAGTTCGACGGCAGCGGGAGGGCTGGACGCGTTGATGGCGCACTCTCCTCGGGGAAAGGGGCTGCGTAGGGGAGGGCAGGCGTCGGCGACGCTAGCGCGGCAACTCCATGCTACACGCGTAGAGTTGACACATTGTTATGGCTCGGCGAGGGGCTGCTGAGCGCGCCTCTCGCCGAGCCCGGGGTCCGGCGGGGACCCGTCAGATCACGGAGTGGTCTTGACCGTGACGTCGCCGTCGACGATCTTCTTCTGCGCCGCGTCCAGCTTGGCCTTGATGTCGTCGATGAAGCCACCGCTGGTGGCCAGCGAGACACCGTCCTTGGCGAGCGAGTACGTGTTGGTGCCGGTCAGCGGCTTGCTGTCATGGACCGACTTGATGAAGTCGTAGACACCGACATCGACGTTCTTGACCATCGAGGTCAGGATCGAGCTCTTGTACTTCGACAGACCCGGGATGTTGTACTGGTCCGAGTCCACGCCGATGGCCCAGGCACCCTTCTGACCGTTGACTGCCTCGATCGCGCCGTTGCCGGAGGAGCCGGCCGCCGAGTAGACCACGTCGGCGCCCTTGTCGAGCATGCCCTGCGCGGCTTCCTTGCCCTTGTCGGGGCTGGAGAAGCCGGAGAGGTCCGAGCCGTGGCTCAGGTACTGGGTGTCGACCTTGATCTTCGAGTTGGTGTCCTTGACGCCCTGGACGTAGCCGGCCTCGAACTTCTTGATCAGCGGGACGTCGACGCCGCCTATGAAGCCGACGTGGTCCTTCTTGGTCTTCAGCGCCGCGGCGACACCGGCCAGGTAGGAGCCCTGCTCCTCGGTGAAGGTGATGCTGTCGACGTTCTTGGCGTCCACCACCGAGTCGACGATGCCGAAGCTGACCTTCGGGTACTTCGCGGCGACCTTGCCCATCGAGGTCGCGTAGGAGAAGCCGACGCCGACGATCGGGTTGTAGCCCGCGTCGGCCAGGTCCGTGAGGCGCTGCTCGCGGTCGGCCTCGGTGTCCGAGTTCTTGGCGGTCAGCTCCTTGATCGAGCCGCCGAACTCGGACTTGGCCTTGTCCGCACCGCGCGCGGCGGAGTCGTTGAAGGAACGGTCACCACGGCCGCCGACATCGAAGGCAAGGCCGATCTTGATGCCCTTGCCGCTGCCGGCGGAGGCGGACGAGTCCTTGTCGTTCTCGGAGGACGTGCTGCCACAGGCAGTGGCAGACAGTGCGAGAGCTGCGGTCGCGATACACGCAGCGGAAAGCTTGGCTACCCGGCGCACGGGAAGGCTCCTTCACCTGACCTGAGCGCCATGTCGGCGCTTGATGTGAGCACCATGCCAGTGCTCGAGCCGGGACGCCCCGTCGGCGTCGGCTTCGCGGCATCGTAACGCGCGTAGATGTCAGAAAAACACCTCTCGCGAAGCCGTTATCGATTCGAGGCAAACAGCGTCTGAACTCGGGATCTTGCGGCTCCGCGCCGATGATTTCGAACCACGGACGAATGGCTTACAACCGTGTTGCGCCTGATGTCGGAACGCCCCCGCCCCCGCGGAGGGCCTTTCGCTCAACGCTCCGCCGCGTCCAGCAGCGCCGCGGCCGTGAACAGTTCCACGCCCACCGTGATCGCCGACTCGTCGGCGTCGAAGTCGCCCTGGTGGAGATCGCGCACCGTGCGCTCGCCGGGGGTACGGACGCCGAGGCGGGCCATCGCGCCGGGCACATGCTCCAGGTACCAGGAGAAGTCCTCGCCGCCGAGGCTCTGCTCGGTGTCCTCGATGGAGTGCGCCCCGCGCCGGGCGCTCATCGCGTCGCGGAGCAGCTCCGTGACGGCCGCGTCGTTCACGACCGGCGGGACGCCCCGGATGTAGTTGATCTCGGACTTGGCGCGGTACAGGTTCGCGATCTCGTCGATGGCCGCGTGCACCAGGTCGGGCGCGGCCCGCCAGGCGTCGAGATCCAGGCAGCGCACGGTCCCGGAGAGCTCGGCGTGCTGCGGGATGACATTGCAGGCGTGGCCGGACTCGATCCGCCCCCAGGTCACCGCGAGCCCGCTGCGGGCGTCGACCCGCCGGGCGACAAGAGCCGGTACGTCGGTCACGACGCGGGCGGCGGCGGTGACGAGGTCGGTGGTGAGGTGGGGGCGCGCGGTGTGACCGCCCGCACCGTCGAGTGAGACTTCGAGCCGGTCGCACGCCGAGGTGATGGCGCCGTGCCGCAGACCGATGCGCCCCGCGTCCACCCTCGGGTCGCAGTGCACGCCGATGATCTGCCCGACGCCGTCGAGCACGCCCGACTCGATCGCGTCCGGGGCGCCACCGGGCAGCACCTCCTCCGCGGGCTGGAAGATCAGCCGTACCGGCCGGGGCAGCCGCCCCTCGCGGTGCAGCTCGGCGAGGACGAGCCCGGCGCCGAGGACGACCGTGGTGTGCACGTCGTGGCCGCAGGCGTGGGCGCGGTCGGGCACGGTCGACCGGTACGCGCAGTCGGTCTTCGTGTCCGGGATGGGCAGCGCGTCGATGTCGGCGCGCAGCGCGAGCATGGGCCGTACGCCGTCCCAGTCGCCGATGTCACAGATGAGGCCGGTCCCGATGTCCAGGACACGCGGCTTCAGGCCCGCCTGCTCCAGGCGCGCCTTCAGCGCGGCCGTGGTGCGGAACTCCTGGTTGCCGAGCTCCGGGTGCATGTGCAAGTCGCGGCGGAACGCGACAAGTTCGGCGCGCAGTGCCTCGGGCAGCGCGCCGGGGAGCTGCGGTTCCCCGGGGAGATCGGCCTCGGACTCTCGGGACATCAGTTCGTTCACCCTCTGAAGGGTAAGGCGGTCGGGCGGCCAACTGACCCACGATCAACAAAAGTTCAACCCGTTAGGGGAAGAAAATCTGGCCGCACGGCGCATAGGTTTCTGCGGGGATGGGTAAACTCGCCCGGCTTTCGGGCTATTGGATCTTGAACCAGCCCGGTCGGGCATCCCATGATCCGAATCCGCCGGGGGTTACCCACGGACTCCCATCGGGAAACGCCCGGAGTGCCCGAGCCCATTCCCCTACCCACAGTCCCACAGATCTCGCCCCGCGGATTCCGGAAGCGTCACCGCCGCGCGGCGCTTTCGTCATCGACCGTGCCCGGTGCTCAGCCGAAGCGGCCCGCCACATAGTCCGCCGTGCGCTGGTCCTCGGGGGTGCCGAAGATGTGCTCCGTGGGGCCGTGCTCGACGATGCCGCCGGGGGTGCCCTGCTCGGCGAGGAAGAACGCGCACTGCTGGGAGACGCGGGCCGCCTGCTGCATGTTGTGGGTGACGATCACGACGGTCACCTGACCGGCGAGTTCGTGGATGGTCTCCTCGACCCGGCGGGTGGACGTGGGGTCGAGTGCCGAGCAGGGCTCGTCCATGAGCAGCACCCGGGGACGTACGGCGAGCGCGCGGGCGATACACAGACGCTGCTGCTGGCCGCCGGAGAGCGCGCCGCCGGGCTGCCGCAGCCGGTCCCGCACCTCCTTCCACAGGCCGGCCCGGGTCAGGCTCTCCTCGACCAGCTCGTCCTTCTCGCGGCGGCTCACGCGCGTGCCGGTCAGACGCAGGCCCGCCACGACGTTGTCGTAGATCGACATGGCGGGGAACGGGTTGGGCTTCTGGAACACCATGCCGATCCGGCGCCGGGCGTCGGTCAGGCGGCGCTGGGGAGCGTAGATGTCCTCGCCCTCGAAGAGCACCTCGCCCGCGAGCGCGGCCGAGGGGATCAGCTCGTGCATGCGGTTGAGCGTGCGCAGGAAGGTCGACTTGCCGCACCCGGAGGGGCCGATCAGGGCGGTGACCTGCCCGGCGGGCATGGTGAGGGAGACGCGTTCCAGCACCTGGTGGCTGCCGAACCACGCCGAGACGGCGCGCGCCTCGAGCGTCGCGGGGGCGGTCGGGCCGGACGCGGTGGGCGCACCCGCAGGGACGGGCGGCAGGACGACGGTGTCGGCCAGGGCGGTCCCCGTGCGGACGACGGCGATGTCGGTCGTCGGGGCGGTCTCGGTCGCGGCGCTGTCACGCGCGGCGGTCGCATCGGTCACGTCGGGCACCTCTTGGCGGGGTCGGGTCTCAGCGGGGGTCTGGTGCGGGTCAGGGGCTGGGCGGGAGCGGGGACGGGGCGGAGTGCGAGGCAGGGACGGCGGGAGCGGGCCCCGGTCGGAGCCCCCGAGGTCGGCGCGCCGTGTGCGGTGGGCCCCGGGGGTCACATCAGGTTGGGCAGCAGTTCAGTGGTGCGGGTGGCGACCTGGAGGCCCAGGACCGCGACGACGGGGGCGAACACGATCCAGGTCTGGTGGCGGCCCCAGCGGTGCCAGGCCCACACCGCGGCGACCGCGACGGCCACCAGCGCCTGGAGCCACATGACCAGCGGCCACGGCACACCGGAGGGGCGCGCCAACGGCTGCTCGGACTCCGGGAGGGTGCCGGGGCGGATGACGGCGGCGGGGGTCTGGGCGGGAGCGGAGATCAGGTCGGCGTCGACGCGCAGGACGCCGCCGGGCATGAAGCTCGGCCCGGTGGCCGTGACCAGGACCAGCCGGCCCTTGCCGGCCGCCGGCGTGGCGGGCGCCGGGTCACCGGCCCGTCGTACGCCGATGACCTGGTACTTCGCCTTGCCCTGGCCGGTGGTCACGGTGAACGTGTCGCCCGCGGCGAGCTCGTCGAGACGCCCGAACGGCCCGCCGTACGCGGCGGCGCGGCCCAGCAGCACGCTGGTGCCGGTCTGGCCGGGCAGCGGGGTGTCCCGGCGGTGGCCGGGGCCGTCGGTGAGGACGGTGGAGTCGGTGCCCTCCAGCACGACCTGGCGCACATGGACGGCGGGGATGTCGATGAGCGCGACCGGGGTGCCGGGCGCCAGCAGATCGCCCTGCTGGTCGGTCTGGGCCACGGGGGCGGTGCCCAGGGCGAGTTGGGCGCGCAGCTCGTCGAACGCGGCGTGCTGGGCGGCCCGTTCCTGGAGCCCGCTGACGAACAGCAGCTGTGCGGTGAGGCCGAGCAGCAGGGCAGCGAGGGTGAGCAGGCCGCCCCGGGCGAGATGCCGGACGGCGGTGATGCCCAGAACGCGCGGCCGTGACACGGGGGTTGCGAGCGTGGCCTGTACGGCGACCGTCACGACGGCACGTCTCCTTCACTCATGGGTACGGAAGAGGGGGTCCTGCCGGGGCGGTGGCGGCCGCCCCGGCAGGAGGTCAACGCGTCACACCTCAGGTGGACTTGATGGTGAAGTTCGCGCTGTTCTTCGAGTTCACCGTCGAGGAGCCCAGGTACCACGCGTGCATGGTGTGCGTGCCGACGCTCAGCTTGGGCAGCGTGAGGGTCAGCACGCCGCCGCTCAACGTGCCGGTGGCGCGCACGACGGAGCCCTCGTAGATGCGGACCGTGCCGGTCGGCGTGGTGCCGGTCGCGGAGACCTTGATGGTGACCTTGGCCTGGCTGGTGTGGCTGATGGTGCTGGGCGCGGTGACGGTGACGGTCGGCGTTGCCTTGGTGATCGTCAGGCCGGCGCTCGTGTGGGACGTGAGGAGCTTGCCGTTGCCCCCGTACGACACCGTGAGGGCGTGCGTCGCGACCTTGAGGTGGCTGGACAGGCTGATGGTGGCCTTGCCGGTGCTGTCGAGCGTGCCCGTGCCGAGGGTGGTGGTGCCCTCCTTCACGGTGACCGTGCCGGTCGGGACGACGCCGTGCGTGTCGGCGACGGTGACCGCGACCTTCGGGGTCTTGCCGTACGCGGTCGTCGCCGTGGTGGCCTTCGTCGTGGTGGTGTACTTGATGATGCCGGTCCACGAGGCGGCGGGGCCACTGCCGTTGAGGTTGGCGGCGGAGACCGTGGCCGTGTAGGTGCCGAGGGCCAGACCGCTGAAGGTGTACGACCTGGTGCCGGCCGAGACGTCCTTGACGGCCACGACGGCGCCGTCCGAACCGGTCAGCGTCACGCGGTAGTCGGTGACCGGGAGGCCGGTTGCGGCCGGAGCGGTCCAGCTGAGCTTGACGCTCGCGTCGCCGCGGGTGGCCTTCAGGGCGGGCGCGGCGGGCGTCGAGGTGTCGATGCCCGACTCCTCCAGGCCGCCGAGCTTGGCGTGCTTGGCCGGGTTGACCGAGCCGTTGTACGACTCGTTCACGAAGCCGAACTTGGCGATGACGCCCTCGGCGCCCTCGGAGGCGAGGCCCGCCTCGTGGGTGCCGCTGGTGACGAAGACGTCGTAGAGGTCCTTGTCGAAGAAGACGCTGGTCGGGTCGATCGCCCGGGTCGGGACGACGTTGTAGACGTCGCGGCCGAAGGTGGCGTTCTCGTAGTAGGCGCCGACCGGGGCGAGCTTGCCGTTCACGGTGGCGACCGGGGTGGTGGCGCCGGTGTCGCCGGGCAGCTGCACGGCGGCCAGGTGGGCGCCGGCGGCGGCCGCGGTGGTGCTGAAGTCCGGGGAGATGCCGTTGTTCTGGGCGATCCAGCTGCCCACGGAGAACGGGACGAGCGCGCCGTCCTCGTTCAGGGCGCCGTCGGCCTGGTTCTCCTGGACGGTCGGGACGTTCGGGGAGAGCGTGGCGTCGGTGAGCCCGATCGCGCCGAGGAAGAACTTGCGGGTGCCGGAGCCGCTCTGCGGGATCTTCGGGTGCACGGTCTGGCCGTTCACCACGGTCAGCGAGCCCGAGTAGATGTCGTGCAGCTGGTCGACGGTCAGCGTGTTCAGGGCCGAACCGCGGACCGCCACGCCGACCGCGTCCCGCGCGAACGGAATGTAGGTGAAGGCGGTTCCGGAGGTGCTCGGGCCGCTGGAGGAGCGGGCGAAGTCGACCTGTCCCTTGATGGAGACGCCCGAGCTGTCGGGGAACTTGTCGCCGGTCAGCGACATGCTGAGGGCGAGGCGGCCCTTGCCGGAGCCGTTGGGGCGCAGGAAGGACGGGCCGCCCGTGCGGGTCTGGATGTTCGACGTGGTGGAGCCCGTACCGGGCTCGATCGCGTCGTAGGAGGCGACGCCCGCACCGGACGCCGCCTTCACGGCGGTGCCGGCGTAGCTGTTGCCGTTGACGGTGTCGCCGGCCAGCGCGTTGAGCATGTCCTGGGTGGTGTCGGAGCCCACGCCGACGAGCTTGCGGAAGGTTCCGGCGGGGGTGGGGTCGGCGGACGCCGGGCTCGCCAGAGCCAGCGTGCCGGACACCACGGCGGCGGCGACCATCGCCGCGGTGCAGCGCGTTCTGCGCATTGAGAGTCTCCAGAGGGTGTGCGACGTGACGTCGGGTGGATCTGGCAGGGTGGTACGGGCCGTCCGCCCCGACTGCCTTTCGGGGCGGGCGGCCGTCTGTGGGGAGCGCGGCCCGACGGGGCGCGCGCTCCGGGGGCTCAGCCCCGGCCCGGTGGCAGCAGCTTGCGCAGCCGTTCCGGCAGGGGGAGGGCGGGGATGGTCAGACCGCGGCCGCCGGGCAGCGGGATGCGCAGGGGCAGCCGAAGCCTGCTGCCGCCCGCGAAGGGTGCCCCGATGCCGGCCATGGCGCCGAGCGCGGCACCGACCGGGACCGCGTACCGCAGTGAGTTGGCCGGGTCGTCGGGTGTGGTGCCCAGCGCGGTGGTCTGTACGGCCTTGCCGCCGTCGTAGGAGGGCTTGTCGCTCGGCGTCGGGCTCGCGTCGGCGCTCGGTGACGCGCCGCTGTCGCCGCCCGTGGAGCCATCGGTGGCGCCGCCGACGGAGCCGCCGGAGACGCTGCCGCCCGATCCGCCGCCGGAGCCGAGGGAGTCGCTGCCACCGCTGCCGCCCGCGGAGCCGCCGGTCGAGCCGCCGCCGGAGCTGCCGCCGGCGGAGGACGAGGGGGCGGGCGCGGTGTAGTGGACGAGCGCGTCGGCGGCGTCGGTCGCCTTGGTGCGCAGGGCCGTGGACAGCGGGGCGTAGCCGGCCGGGAGGAGACCCGGGTCTGCTCCGCTGGTCTGCCCCGCACCGGCCGCGTACCGCAGCAGGGCGGCGTAGTCCTTGCGGGCCGCCGTGTCGATCTTGGCGGGGCGTACGGCGGCGTAGACCAGCTGGGCGAGCGGGTACGCGCCCTTCGCGGTGGCCTTGGCCGGGGTGATCTCGGGAGCGCCGGAGCCGGTGGCGCTCGCGGCGGCCGCGGTCAGCGACGCCGTGCTCGGTGCCACGAACTTTCCGGCGGTGTTGCGCAGCCGGGCGGTCTGCAGGCCGTACCGCTCGGCGGAGGCCGCGTCGGTCACGGTGATCACGAACCGGGAGCCGACGGTCTGGGGACCCGGGCTCCTGAAGGCGGGCGGGTTGGCGAGCGCGTCCCAGCTGGACTTCCACAGGGTGTCGGCGCGCCGGGTGTGCAGGGCGCCGGAGTGCATGTCCTCCACGTAGGGGTGGAAGTCGGTCATGCACTGCTTGACGGTGGCGTCGGTGCCCGGGGGGATCGTGCACCAGGGGTCGCTCTTGGGGTAGTCGTCGGCGGCGGCGGGGTCGAAGGGAGCGCCGGTCGGGTTCAGGTCCGCGTTGGTGCTGTAGTACGGGTTGACGCGCATGCCCCAGTCGTCGGCGGCACCGGCGAGGAAGCCGCGGGCCTCCTTGTCGGCGAGGATCCACTGCCACAGCGCGCGGGCCGAGTCGCTGTGGCCGAGCGAGGTGATCAGATCGGTGTCGGTGGCCGGGGTCTCGGAGACCGACAGATCGGCGAACTCCGGGTTGAGCGCGATGAATTCGGGGTCGCTCGCCAGGCCTGCCGGGTTGCTCTTCGCCCAGCCGTAGCCGGTGGCGGCCTGGTCGCCGAGCACCGCTCCCCAGGGCGAGTTCCGGTACGACTCGGTGAGCAGCTTGGCGGCCAGGCGCGGGGTGAGGTCGATGGACTCGACCTTGGTTCCGGCGAGTTTGCGGACGGAGTCGGGGGCGCCCGCCTTGGGTCTGCGTTCGACGGTGAAGCCGATGACGGCTCCGGAGAGCGCGACCGGCGCGTACACCGTTGTGTCGGAGGGCGCCGTCGTGCCCGCGTCGGCGCCGAGCGCCCGGGTGGTGAAGGCGAGCCCGGAGGAGCCGTCGTTGCTGAGCCGGGCCCGGGTGTCGGGCTCGCCGAGCTCGGTGTAGCCGTACACCGTGCCGGTCGGGCACAGGGCCGCCTGCCAGCTGGTCATGGCGTCGGCGGCGAGTTCGCTGCCGGTGGTGGCGCGCTCGTCGGCGCCGAGGGCGCAGCTGGTGCCGACCGAGTTGAAGTCGAGCTTGACGGCGATGCGGTTCTTCCAGTTGGTGGAGGAGACCGGGGAGCCCGCGTTGACCTGGCTGTGGTCCGCGTACGGGTTGCCGTCCAGGTCGAGGTGGCCCTGCGGGACGATCACCAGCCAGCAGGAGCGGGGCGCGGTGGCGCCGTTCGCCGTGACCGGGATGCCGCAGCCCAGGTGCGGGGCCTCGTTGGCGGTCTGTACCTCGAAGAACTCCTTGCCGGTGCCGTCGGCGCCGGTGCGGGCGAAGTCGACCTCATTGGTGGTGTTGCGGCTGAAGAACGGGTTGTTCTGGGTGCCGGAGGTGATCACCGTGCCGTCGACGGACTTGAAGGGCACCTCGCCCGGGGCGTTGGGGTTGGCCGCCCCGTACCGGTCGTCCTGGCCGTAGTTGGTGGGATCGGCGCTGTAGAAGATCTTGCGGGTGTCGTCGTAGTCGTTGCCCGGCCAGCTGCCCCGGTCGGTGGTCGGGGAGGCGCCGTACTGGCACTGGGTGCGCGAGGGGCCCGGGTTCGACGGCACGGTGCCGTCGTCGTCGCCCCAGCACTGCATGATCTGCACGAAGTCGGTGTTGAACAGCGTGCCCGCGAACGTCGTCGGCGTGCCGCCGGACCAGGACACCGTGATCGCCTGGCTGGTGAGGTGGGTGGTCTGGCCCACCGTGAACTTCATGTCCTTGAACTCGCCGCGTCCGGAGACGGTGACGGCGGAGGGGGTGGCGTCCGAGCCGCTCGCGCCACTCGCGGCGGTCGCGGGTCCGGCGGCCTGGGCGACGCCGAGGCCCGCGAGGGCGCCCACGGCGGCTCCGGCGACGACCCGCAGCAGCAGACGTCGTACGCGGTTCATGGCGCCCCCGCTCCCCCGGCTTCCCGGACGGTTCGACTCGCCCGTCGTTGCTCGGCGGTTCATCGCGAACCCCCGTCCGTGCCACCCGCGTTGCCGTTGTCGCTGCCGTTGCCGTCGTTGCGGCCGCCGCGCCCGGCCATCGCCCGGGAGACCGTGGCCGGCAGCAGCACCAGCCCGAGCACCATGAACACGGCGAGCAGCATCAGCGTCTGTGTGCTGGTCCAGCCGTGGCTGCCGGCCACGGCGACCGGCTGGGCGAGAGCGACCGTGCCGTCCGCGCCGCTGCCGCCGCTGCCGCCCGTCGAACCGGAGCCGGAGCCGCCGCCGGAGCCGGGCGACAGGGTCTGCCCGGTGTCCGGGTCGACGACGGGCTCGGCGCTGCCGCCGGTACCGCCGCCGCCCGCGGCGCCCCCGGCCCCCGAACTCCCGCCGGTCGCCGTCCCGCCGTTCGTCGAGCCGCCCGTCGTACCGCCGCCGCTCGTGCCGCCCGAGGAACCCGAACCGCCGGAGCCGCCGCCCGTCTTGGCGCCGCCGCTGCCCGTGGTGCAGGGCGGGGCGCCCTTCTTGTCGCAGGCCGCGGGGTAGGGCGCGGTCTCGGCGAGCTTGTTGCGCCCGTCGGAGGAGAAGGTCGGGTTGTTGCAGCCCTTGATGTTGATGTTCTGCGCCTGCACGCCCGGGATGCGGCGGATCTGCTCGAATCCCGCCTTCACCAGGTTGATCGGCAGCGGCGAATAGCCGAGCGAGGGCGCCTGCTGCTGGCCCTGGCACATGAAGTAGTACGAGAACGCGCCGAGCGTCTTGCCCTTGGCCTTGGTGAAGGTGCCCTGCACCTTCAGGGGCAGGATCATGTACGAGTAGCTGGACAGCGGGTAGTTGCGCTTGTCGGAGTCGTTGTAGACGCCGTCGAGGTTCTGGGTGAGGTAGTCCGCCGAGCTCTTGTCGGTGTTGATCCTCGCCTTGAGCAGCGAGACCGCGACGTTCTGCGGGGTCGGCTCGGTGTAGTAGCCCGCGTGGTTGAGGACCTTGGCGACCGGATAGTGGGCGTTGAGCGCGTACGAGTAGTTGACGTACCCGATGGCGCCCTCGCCGTAGTTCTGGGCGACGTAACCCGCCACTCCGAGGTCGCCGGACTGGGCGATCATGCCGGACACGGTCGGGTAGTACGAGGTCTGCCCGCAGGCCCCGGAGCGGCCGACCTTGCGGCAGTAGGCCTGCCACAGCGACTTGTGCTGGTTGGCCATCCACATGGTGAACTGGGCGGTCGAGCCGGAGCCGTCGGAGCGGACGACGGGGACGATCGTGCGGTGCGGGAGCTGCAGTCCCGGGTTGTCGGCCTTGATCACCGGGTCGTCCCAGGCCTTGATCGCACCGGTGAAGATCTTGGTGACCACGTCGCCGGAGAGCCGCAGGTTGGTGACCCGCTTGCCGTTGACCGTCAGGTGGTACATGAAGACGGTGCCGCCGGCCACGATCGGCATGTAGGCGTACGACCCGGACGCGGGCCGTTCAGCGGCCGAGCCGTCGGTCGGGTGGGTCTGGAACGGGATGTCCGAGACCGCGAAGTCGACGGTTCCGCTGAGGAATTGCCGGCGTCCGTCGGAGGATCCGGTACCGGCGTAGCTGATCCGCATGCCGTACTGGTTGACGGCCCGGCGCCACTCGTCGACGGCGTTCTCCGCCCAGGTCGAACCGGCACCGGCGATCGGGGTGTAGCTCTCGGCGGCGGCCGGAGCCGCCGCGGGGCCGGCCAGCAGCCCGGCGATCACGCCGAACAGCGCGCCGAGGGCGCCTAGGGCCCGCAGGCGTCCAAGGGCGGAAAGCAGGTGGCTGCGCATCAGTCGTTCTCTCCGGTGGCGGGGACGGACGGGGCAGTGCCGGTGGGGTGCGACAGCTCCGGGCGCTCGAACAGGGACAGCCCGGGAACGTGCAGTTCGTCGAAGCGCTCCATGTCGCGCCGTGAGGCGCGGGCCGTACGGCGCGCCTGGCGCTTGGTCTGGTGGCCGGGACCGCGGCCGCCGATCACCCGGGCGATCACGAACAGCACCAGGACCAGGGCCATCAGGACGGCCGCCGCACCGAACCCGCGGGCGATCATCGCGGGCTCCGGCGACTTGACGAAGTTGAAGACGGCGAGCGGCAGCGACACCATCGGCCCGCTCGTCGGGTCGGCGTTGAGCGCCGCCGTGAAGCCGGCGGTGAGCAGCACGGGCGAGGTCTCGCCGATGCCGCGCGCGGTGCCGAGGATGACGGCCGTGGCGAGGCCGGAGCGTGCGGTGGGCAGGACGACGTGCCACACCGTGCGCCAGCGCGGCGCGCCGAGCGCTTCCGCCGCCTCGGTGAGCGTGCCCGGCACCAGCCGCAGCACCACGTCGGAGGCGCGGATGACGATCGGGAGCATCATCACGCTGATCGCGAAGCCGGCCGCGAGGCCCGACTTCTGCATGCCGAGGCCGAGGATCCAGGTGGCGTACACCATCAGACCGGCGACGATCGACGGCAGCGCGGTCATCGCCTCGACGATGGTGCGCACGAACCGGGAGAAGCGGCCCGGGATCTGGTTCAGGTAGACGGCGCACGCGAGGCCCAGCGGAACCGTGATCGCGAGCGCGATGGCGATCATGGTGAGGGTGCCGAGCATCGCGTGGGCGATGCCGCCGTGGGTGAGCGGGTCCAGCGGACCGGAGGACTGCATGTCCTGGGTGAAGAAGTTGCCGTGCGGCAGCGCCTCCCGGCCGCGCCAGGCCGTGAAGCCGACGACCATGAAGAGCCCCGAGAACAGCAGGGTGGCCGCCGTCCACAGCACGACCGTCATCACCCGGTCGCGGACGGCCTGGCCGTCCTCCTCCAGGCCGATGAGCACCGCGTAGATCGCCAGGAAGGCAAGGTAGGCGGCGACCGTGAACCCCAACCCGCCTGAGAACGGCGCGAGTTGGCCGAACAGCAGCACCGTGACGCAGAGTCCGGAGGCGGCGGCGCCGCACAGGGACAGCACCCCGGAGCGGCTGACGCCGCCGATGCGGCGCGGCCGGTCGGCCGGCAGGACTGGCTCCGACGCGCCGGACGAAGGCCCGGCGGGCGCGGCCTCGGCGATCGGGACGGGAGTGTCCTCCACGACGGTTTCCACGATGGTCATCTCATGCCTCGCTCTGTGCGCCGGACCGGGAGCGGGCCGCCACGGAGGAGGCCGTGAAGTTGACCGCAAGGGTGAGCAGGAACAGCGCCAGGCCCGCCGCCATCAGCGCCGACATGCCGAAGGTGGAGGCGTCGCCGTAGTGCAGGGCGATCAGTGAGGAGACCGAGTTCGAGCCGGTCTGCAGGATGTGCGGCTGGATGGTGAAGACCGGCGAGATGATCAGGTAGACCGCGATGGTCTCGCCGAGCGCCCGGCCGAGCCCCAGCATCGTGCCGCCGATGATGCCGCCCTTGCCGTACGGCAGGACGACCGCGCGGATCATTCCCCAGCGGGTGGCGCCGAGCGCGTACGCGCCCTCGCGCTCGCCCGCCGGGGCCTGCGAGAAGACCTCGCGCATCACCGAGCACTGGATCGGCGCGACCATCAGCGCGACGACGATCCCGGCGACGAAGGTGGAGGCCGTGAAGACGCTCTCGGAGGCGAGCGGCTCGCCCGGCTGGGTGCCGTCCACCTTGAACAGCGGGATCCAGCCGAACCATTCGGACAGCCACCGCGACAGGCCGATCACATGCTGCTGGAGGAAGAACAGCCCCCACAGCCCGTACACCACCGAGGGGACCGCCGCCATCAGGTCGACCATCGTCACCAGGGTGCGGCGCAGCTTGCGCGGGGCCACGTCGGAGATGAACAGCGCGGTCCCGATGGCCAGCGGCACGGAGATCGTCACCGCCACCGCGGCAATCAGCACGGTGCCGGTGAGGACGGCCGCGATGCCGAACCGGTGGACGTCCGGCTGCCATTCGGCGGTGGTGAGGAAGGCGAAGCCCCTGGCGCGCAGCGCCTGACCGGCCCTCAGGAGCAGGAAGAGCCCGACCCCCGCCATGATGGCGAGGACGGCGAGACCGGTGGCCGTCAGCTGGTACCGGAAGAATCGATCACCGAGCCCTCGGGCCGCGTACGGCCGCCGGGGGGCGGGTTTGTCGAAGACCAGAGTGCCGGGGACCAGAGTGCCGAAGACCGGTATGCCCGCCCTCGATCTGTCGGATTCCGGTCTGTCGGACTCCGGTCTGTCGGACTCCGGTCTGTCGGACTCCTCTTGCGCGGACGCCACTGCGGTCCCCCCATTCCGGAAACGGAATCAGAGCGCGGTGGCCGGACGGCACCGCGCGGGGAGATTCAATGGCCGAATCATGTCGGTCCAACGCGCGATCCATGGCTGGATCGCGAACAACATATGTCTGTTCGGTGCGTCAACTGTGCAGTCTCTGCAAGTCGCCTCTAGAGCGCCGCCACCGACGACAGCCGATGCACATCCCGAGCCGTCCCGGTGACTCCCGACAGGAACCCCTGCGCCCTCGGTGACGCGTTCTCCGTCAGCCAGGTCGGGTCGATGTCGCAGACGGCGACGCGGACGTCCGTGCCGACCAGGGCCAGCGGGAGGGTGTGGACGACCGTCGACGGGAAGCTCAGGATCGTACGGCCGATGGGGCCGCGGCGGGCGATCAGTTCGAGCGGCAGGTCGGGGCGGACTATTTCGAGGCCCGTCTCGGCGGCCAGGCGGTGCAGCTTGTCGGTGCTCTCACGGCGGTGGGCGAAGTAGCGGGTCGCGCCGTGCGCTCCCGCGAGGCTCTTGACCGCCGCCAGGTAGCGCTCCGGGTCCACCACGCCCGTCTCCACGAGCGACGTGCCGACCAGGTCCGCGCCCTTGGTGATGCGGGGCGGGCCGAAGCGGGCGCGGGTCCAGGAGAAGTCGTTGGCGGTGATGCGGACGCCGTCCGGTGCCGAGTCGATCGGCATGGAGGAGAAGACCTCGACCGTATGGCGGTCGTTCGGGGTCAGCCGGCGGCGCGCCGAAGCCGACACCGGGGCGAAGATCACGTCGCGGGCGCCCGGGCGGCCGCCGCGCCGGTGCCAGCGCACCAGGCGCTCGCCGCGGGCGAGTTGGGCGACGAACTCCATCGTCGCCGTGCCGTCGTCGACCACGACCAGATCGCGGGCACGGGTGATCGTCAGCAACAGCTGCACGTAACGGGAGAAGGGGTCTCCCATGACGATGCGCTTGGCCTTGCGAAGCAGGGGGGCCAGGCCACCGATCGTGTGGAAGGGGGCCGTGGTACCGCCGCGCGCCTCCTCCCAGCGGACCTCGTGGCCCTCGTCGCGGGCCAGTTCCGCCATGCGGCGCAGCTGACCGCGGGTCATCGGGTCGTTGGGAGAGAGAACGACGAGGGTGAGCCCCGCGCCGGACACCGGCTCGGCCATCCCGGAGAGCCCCCCGCCGGACACCGGCTCGGCCGCCCCGGAGGGCCCCGCGCCGGGCACCGCGGTGCTGAGAGCATGCGCGTACGCCCACTCCAGCACGTTCAGGAGCTGTACCGGACTCTCGACGAAGGCGAGAGTGCGGGAGCCGGCGGAACCGGCGCGGGGGCTCATCGTCGTACGACCGTCCCGTCGTAAGGAAATCAGGGCCTTCAGACCGCGACCGGCTCGCCCGCGGCGGCGGCGATCTCCGCCTCGGCGACGACGCCCGTGACACGGCGCAGCTTCTTCATCGGGCCGAGCTCGGACTCGTAGACCTTCTTGACGCCGTCACCGAGGGAGGCCTCGATGGTGCGGATGTCGCGGACGAGGCGGGTCAGGCCCTGCGGCTCGACCGAGGCGGCCTGGTCCGAGCCCCACATGGCGCGGTCGAGGGTGATGTGACGCTCGACGAAGGTGGCGCCGAGGGCGACCGCGGCGAGCGTGGTCTGCAGGCCCGTCTCGTGACCGGAGTAGCCGATCGGGACGTTCGGGTACTCGGCCTGCAGGGTGTTGATGACGCGGAGGTTGAGCTCCTCGGCCTTCGCCGGGTACGTCGAGGTGGCGTGGCAGAGCAGGATGTTGTCCGAGCCGAGGACCTCGACCGCGTGGCGGATCTGCTTCGGGGTGGACATGCCGGTGGAGAGAATGACCGTGCGGCCGGTGGCGCGCAGGGCGCGCAGCAGCTCGTCGTCGGTCAGGGACGCGGACGCGACCTTGTGGGCCGGGACGTCGAACTTCTCCAGGAAGGCGACGGCCTCGGTGTCCCACGGGGAGGCGAACCAGTCGATGTTCTTGCTCTTGGCGTACTCGTCGATCTGGCGGTACTCGTCCTCACCGAACTCCACACGGTGGCGGTAGTCGATGTAGGTCATGCGGCCCCAGGGGGTGTCGCGCTCGATGTCCCACTGGTCGCGCGGGGTGCAGATCTCCGGGGTGCGCTTCTGGAACTTGACGGCGTCGCAGCCGGCCTCGGCGGCGGCGTCGATCAGCTTGAAGGCGTTCTCGAGCTCGCCGTTGTGGTTGATGCCGATCTCACCGACGACGTAGACGGGGTGACCCGGGCCGGCGGTCTTCGAGCCGAACGTGCGCAGACGGGAGTTGGTGCTCATGGTGGAGAAGTTCCTTACTTGTCGAGGGAGTCGAGAGAAGGGCCGAGGATCCAGCTGGCGATCTCTCGGATCGCGCCATCGCCACCGGGGACGGTGGTGACCGCGCGTGCGGCGCCGCGCACGACGTCGTGGGCGCTCGCGACCGCCACGGGCCAGCCCACGAGGGCGAAGCACGGGAGGTCGTTGACGTCGTTGCCGACGTAGAGCACGCGCTCAGGCGCGATGCCCTGCTCCTCGCACCACTGCTTCAGTGCGAGGTCTTTCCGGTCGATGCCGTGGAGGACCGGGATCTGCAGCTTCCGGGCTCTGGCGGCGACTACCGGGTTCTGTTCCGTGGACAGGATCAGCATCGTCAGGCCGCTCTTGCGGAGGGCGGCGATGCCGAGGCCGTCTCCGCGGTGCACGGAGACGAACTCCCGTCCGTCGGAGTCGATCAGCACCCTGTCGTCGGTCTGGGTGCCGTCGAAGTCGAGGACGACCGCGTCGATGTCGGCTGCGGTCGGGAGGGTGCCGGGCCGGTTCGCGTCGAAGAGGGGCGCGAGGGCGCGGGCACGGGCGAGGTCGTGCGGGTCGTCGATCTCCAGCACGCGGGCCGGGTCGGTGCGCACGAGTTCGGTACGCCCGAAGAAGCGGTGCTGGTGCTCGCGCAGCCCCGCCGCGTCCATGGCGTACGCGGCGCCGGTCTCCAGGAGGTCCTGGGGGCGGTCCTGGCGGCGCGGGCGGAAGGACTTGTCGTGGTTGACGCCGTAACCACCCTCTGTGGTGGTGGAGTTGGCGACCTTGATGGCGCCTCCCCCGGCTTCGCTCGCCTCATCGGTGCGGGTGGTCTCGACGACCTGGGGGTCGTCCGCCGCGTCCCGCCAGATGAACCCGTGGAAGGGGGCCACCGTCAGGGCCGTGTCCGCGCCGTTCTCGACGACCGCCGCGGCGACGCCGTCGATGTCCTCACGGACGATGAACGGGCTGGTGCACTGCACGAGGAGGACCACGTCGACCGCCGCGCCGTGCAGCGTCTCGTGGGCGTCCATGGCGTGCAGGACGGCGGCCTCGGAGGTGGCGGTGTCGCCGGCGATGGCGGCGGGGCGCAGCACGACCTCGGCGCCGGCCTCGCGGGCCGCGGAGGCGATCGCCTGGTCGTCCGTGGAGACCACGACGTCCGTGACGAGCCGGGTCGCGCGGCACTCGCGCACCGCGCGGGCCACCAGCGGCACACCGCCGACCGGGAGGAGGTTCTTCGCGGGCACGCCCTTGGAGCCGCCGCGCGCGGGGATCACCGCGAGCACGCGGCGCACTGGCGCCGCTTGGCCCGCTTCGGAGTTGGTCATGCGCTGTTCTCCTTGACGAGGGAAGCGAGAAGGGCGTGGGGGGCGAGGGGGCCCAGGGCTCTGGGCTGCGTAGCTCACAGCTCGCCCATCCGCCGGATCACCGGAGCCACCCGCTGGACGCCGTGGCGGTAGGCGCCGCGGGCCGCCCTGCGCACGATCTGCCGTACGGGGCTGGGCTCCTTGTCCGCCGCGGGCGCGCCGGGCAGCGGGCTGCCGTCCGGGCCGAGGTGGTGGCGGGCGAGGATGCCGGGCAGGTAGCCGGGCGCGGTGACGGGCGTGTAGTAGGGGGCGAGGGCCGGGAGCGTTTCCGCTTCCAGCAGCTCCGTGATGCGGAACCGGGCCACGTCGAAGGCCGCCTCGTAGGACGCTCCCCCAGAGGGGGGACCCCCAGCGGCGACGCCCTGCCGGGCCACCCACGCCGCGTCGGGCGACGGCCGGTGTCCGGCGTCGAGCTGGTCCCAGGAGGCGAGGCAGCCGGAGCCCACGAAGTGGTGGTTGCCGAGCGCCTCGCGCACCCCGAGGTCGCTCAGGACGACGGTGGGGATCCGGCGGTGCAGCGACTCCAGGGCCGCCGTCGAACTGATGGTGACCAGCAGGTCGGTGCGGTCGAGGACCTCGCCCATGTGCCCGTAGACCAGGCGGAAGTTGGCCGGCGGGTCCGCCTTCTGCACCAGCTTCTGGTAGGGCAACTCCTCGATGTGCGTGGTGTGCTCGCCCGGCTTCGAGCGCAGCTTCAGCAGGACCTCGCGGTCCGGGTGCAGCCGTGCGTGCTGGATCAGCCGGTTCAGCAGGTACGTACGGTCCTTGCGGCTCTCCGGTACGGAGGGCTGGGCGGCGAACACGACCGTGTACGGGTCGTGCCCCCCGGCGGGGTAGGCCGTGCCGCCCAGGAAGGGCAGTGCGACCTCGGTCACCGACGAGGCGTCGGCGCCGACTCCTTCGTATACGGCCTGGAAACGGTCCGCGTCCTGGCGGGAGTTGGCAAGGACGAGGTCCGCGCCGTGCCGCAGCAGCAGGCCGTCGGCGAGCTTCTCGTAGACGACACCGACATAGCCGGTGACGACCACGGGCCGGTTCTCGCGCCCCTCCCAGGCGTGTGCCAGGCCGTGCAGCATCGCCTGCACGGCGCCGCCGACGAGGGCGAGGACCAGTACGTCGTACTGCTCCTTCGCCATCTCGCGCAGGAACTCGACGGCGGTGACCTCGCGGAGGGAATCCGCGCGGACGCCGACTTCTTCGAGCTGGCGGGCGGTGGGGGTGGCACGGCCGCGCAGGAGGAATCCGTCGAGGCGAATGTCCGATTCGGCAGGAGAAATGCGATTCGCGGTGAGCGAACCCCATTTCCACCGAGTATCGGAATCCGCGAGGACGGCGACCCGCAGGGACTTCGTAGTACTTGCTGGCACGTCCAAGACGCTAGGAAGCCATTTCGAGTTGCGGCCCAACCCGAATGCAACAAAGGGTTAACAGCACATCGACGAATGGCGAATCGGGCCGGTTACGCACAGCAAAAAAGCCCGGTTCACAGGTTCGCCACGCGCCGTTCACCTGACATCAAGCCGCCGGTCAAGACGAATGCCGGGCTGCCGCCTAACGTCACGTGGGTGGTCAAGCTCTCCGTCATCGTGCCGTTCTACAACGTGCAGCAATATGCGCCCGACACCCTGAAGAGCCTGCGTGCGAACGCTCGCGCAGACTTCGAATTCATTCTCGTCGACGACTGCTCGCGCGACGAGACACCGGACATTCTCGCGCGCGCGGAGCGCGAGCTCCCGGGCGCGGTGTATGTCAGACACGAGAAGAACGGAGGACTGGCCACCGCACGCAACACCGGGATCGACAAGGCGCGCGGTGACTACCTCACGTTCCTCGACGGGGACGACTGGCTCGCCCCCGGGTATTACGAGCAGCTCGTCGCCTCCATCGAAGACTTGGGCTGCGACTTCGTCCGTACGGATCATGTCCAGTGCACCGCCCGCGCCCGCACCATCCACCGCGTTCCGCAGGGCCGGCGGGGCGTGGTGATGCGTCCGCGCGACGCGATCCTGCCCGCCGACCGGTCCACCTCCGTCGACTACGCCTACGCCTGGGCGGGCATCTACCACCGCCGGCTGGTCGACCGCGGCCTGCTCCACTTCACCGACGGGCTGCGCACGGCCGAGGACCGGCCGTGGATCTGGAAGCTGCACCGGGAGGCGGAATCCTTCGCCACGGTGGGGCTGCTCGGCGTGTTCTATCGGCGTGGCGTAGCCTCCTCTCTCACCCAGATCGGTGATGTGCGTCAGCTCGATTTCATTCGCGCGTTCGACCAGGTGGTGGCCGAAACCGCCACGGACCGTGACGCGGAAAAACTCCTGCCCAAAGCCGTGCGCACGTATTGCGCGATTATTTCCCATCACCTGGGATCCATCGAAAGGTTCGAGCCAGCGGTGGCACGGAAACTGAAGTCGATGAGCGCAGTCGCCCTGCGGCGCATGCCGCAGGGCGTGCTCGACGACGCCCTCGACTCGATGGACGTCCAGCGCGCCACGCGCCTGCGCCGGCTGCGCCGCCGTCCCGCTCCGGCCTCGGGGGTCGCCGCGTGACCACCCAGATCTTCATGGCGTCCACGCTGTACGGCACGGCCACGCTCGCCGCCGCCCTGGACACCGAGTGTTTCGCGCCGGCCGACCGGCGCATCCTGCTCGTCTCCAACAACGCGGCGACACCCGAGACGACGCCCGGCGTGGACGAGATGCCCGGCTTCGAGCGGCTGCGCGGCCGCTTCGACGACGTGATCTCGTGGAACGACACCATTTCGCCCTTCCACCCCGGCGGCTGGGCCCCGCGACTCGACGACGTACCCCTGTGGGAGCGGCATCTGCGGCTCGCCTGGAACCTCGGCGACGACGACATCGAGCTGGCCGTCGAGTCGATCCAGGTGAATCCGGCGCTCGGCATCTCCCAGATCTTCACCGGCGCCCCCGTCACCGTGTACGCCGACGGCCTGATGAGCTACGGCCCCACCCGCAACAAGATCGACCCGCTGGTCGGCACCCGGGTGGACCGTCTGCTCCACCTGGACCTGGTCCCCGGCCTCAAGCCGCTGCTCCTCACGGAGTTCGACGTCGAGCCGGAGATCGTACCGACCGACGCGTTCGTGAAGGTCCTCGCCGAACTCGTCGACACCGGTGACGAGCTGCCGTCGATCGACGAGCCGGCACTGCTGCTGGGTCAATACCTCTCCGCCCTTGACATCCTCACGGCCGAGGAGGAGGAGAACCTCCACGTACGGATGCTGAAGGGCGCCCTCGCGCTCGGCCACACCCGCGTGGTGTTCAAGCCGCACCCCTCGGCCCCGGCCCGCTGGTCGCGGCTACTGGAGAGGGAGGCCGAGAAGCTGGGCGCGGACCTCACCGTCCTTGACACCCCGGTCCTCGCCGAGGTGCTCTACCAGCGGATGCGCCCCGCCCTGGTCGTCGGCTGCTTCTCCACCGCGCTGCTCACGGCGTCCGCGCTGTATGGCCTGCCGGTCGCCCGCGTCGGCACCGAGTCGCTGCTCGACCGCCTCACGCCCTACGAGAACAGCAACCGCGTCCCCGTCACGATCGTGGACGCCCTGCTGCCCGAACTGTCCGACAAGGCGGCGGTCACCGAGCAGCGGCGCGGCCTGGACGTCACGGCCCTGACCGGACTCGTACGAGCCGTTGGATTCGCCATGCAGCCGAAGATCTACCCGGACCTGCGCCAGGCCGCCGAGAACTATCTGACGCACCATCTGAATCAGTACACCTGGCGGTACTTCAAGCGCCGACGGCTCACCTCCCTGGCGCTCCCGGGCGCGGTCCCCGCGCAGCTCGCCTTCATTCCGCGCAACGCGACGGTACGCCGAGTGGCGCGCCGCGCCCGGTCGTTGAAGCGGGCGACGCTCGGATGACCGCCGCCGCGTCCGCCCCCGTGGACACCTCGCTCCCCGAGTCCGCGCCGGAAGCCGGTGCGGACGGAGTCCCGCCCCGGATACTGCCCCGGGCGCACGCGCCACGCCTGCGTGCGCTCGACGGACTGCGGCTCATCGCCGCGCTGATGGTCGCCGCGTACCACTACGGCGGCCGCGACGGCGAGGTCGCGCAGGCGTGGGGCAGTTCCGCGAAGCACCAGTTCCCCATGGTGCACTCGTACTTCGCGTACGGCTGTCTGGGTGTCCAGGTCTTCTTCGTGATCAGCGGCTTCGTGATCTGCATGAGCGGCTGGGGCCGGTCCCTGCGGTCGTTCTTCGCCTCCCGCGCCTCCCGTCTGCTTCCGGCGTACTGGGCGGCGATCATCATCGTGACGGCGGTGTTCGCGCTGCCCGTGGTCGCGTACAAGGCGGTCTCCCCGAGCGACGCGCTGGTGAACCTGACGATGCTCCAGCAACCCCTGGGCGTGGACCGGGTGCTGGGCGTCTGCTGGACGCTGTGGGCCGAGGTCCGCTTCTACGCCCTCTTCGCCCTGTGCATCGTCCTGCCGGGCGCCAACCGGCAGCGGGTGATCCTCTTCTGCGCGGGCTGGACGCTGGCGGCAGCGTTCGCGCAGGCCGCGAACGAGCCCCTGCTGAACATCGTCCTGATGCCGGAGTACGCCTCGTACTTCATCGGCGGCGTCGGCCTCTACCTGATCCACCGCGACCGGCGGGACGCGTACGCCTGGGGCATCGTCGCGGTCAGCTATCTGATCGGCCAGCACTACGCCGTGGTGAAGCTGTGGCACGCCCCGAACCCGGACTTCTTCTCCTACCGCTCGTCGTTCGGCATCATGCTGGTCGTCACGTTCGGCTATGTGGCGGTGGCGGCCATCGCACTCGGCTGGCTGAACTGGGCGAACTGGCGCTGGCTGAGCGTCGCCGGTGCCCTGACGTACCCCTTCTACCTGGTCCACGAGCACCTGGGCTGGGTCGTCATCAAGGCCTACCACCAGACGCTGCACATTCCGTCGTACGGCACATTCCTGCTGACGGTCGCCACGATGCTGCTGCTGGCCTGGCTGCTGAACCGCTATGTGGAGGAGTGGCTCACCCCCAAACTCCGTGGAGCCCTGTCCAAGCCACGCCCGTAGCTTTCTTCGCGCACACCTGAGGGGCTGATTCGTTCAGCCCCTCAGGCGTTTGAGGAGCGTGGCTTCGGGGCGGAACCCCCGAGGACGACGGGGGTTCCTCTGCCCGAGCGAAGCCGAGAGCTCGGGGAAGGGTAGGGGCGGCGGGGCGAGAACCTTGGGCGGGTGGGCGAGAACCCTTGGGCGGGTGGCCGAAGTGGGTCCGGCACGGACGGCGCCCGGGCCGACCGGCACGCCTCACAGGTGACGCACAGGAGTTGGTCTGTCGTTCACCTGGCCGCCCGTTTGGGCACGCGTCGTCGGGCAGACGCCGAGGAAGTTCCGTACAGGCTCGTCCCCGCGGACTCGTCCGCACAGGCCTGTCCGTACATCCGTACAAGCCCGTCCGTACAAGGGAGTGCTCCCTCCATATGACCCTCGTACCAGACACGACCCGACCGCCCCGCCGGCTCGACGACGTACCCGGCTGGTTCCCCGTTCTCGACCAGATGCTCTTCGAGTGGTTCCTGGACCGCCAGAAGTCCTCGGGAATGCGGGGTGACCTGCTGGAAGTCGGCGTATACATGGGCAAGAGCGCGATCTTCCTCGGCCGTCATCTTCAGGACGGTGAGCGGTACACGGTGTGCGACCTCTTCGAGGGCTCCGCGCCGGACGACGCCAACAAGGCGGAGTCGACGAAGTCGTACGCCGCGCTCACCCGGCAGGCCTTCGAGGAGAACTACCTCTCCTTCCACGACGCGCTGCCCCGCGTTCTGCAGGGCCCCAGCAGCGTGGTCCCGGCGGAGACAGTTCCCGATTCCTGCCGGTTCGTCCACATCGACGCCTCGCACCTGTACGAGCACGTGTACGACGACATCGGCGCCGCCCGCGACGCACTGCTGCCCGGCGGGGTCGTCGTCCTGGACGACTTCCGCTCGGAACACACACCCGGCGTCTCCGTGGCCGCCTGGGAGGCGGTGCTCACCAGGGGCCTGCGCCCGATCTGCCTGAGCACGCAGAAGCTGTACGGGACCTGGGACGATCCGGGCCCCGCCCAAGAGGAACTGCTGGCGGCGGTGCGCGGACGCGAGGACTGCCGTCTGAGCGTCCAGCAGGCGGCCGGACACCGCATCGTCCGCCTCAAGTCCAAGAAGGGCATGCAGGCACCGCCCTTCCCGCCGTCCCGGTACGCGAGCGTGCCGGACCCCGCCGCGGACCGGACCCTCACCCGGCCGAGCGGACCCGCCGCCCCGCGCCGCGGCCGCACCCGTCGCATAGCCGCCGACCTGCTGCCGCCCGTCCTCACCCGCGCGATCCGCAGCGCCCGCGCGGGCAGGGGCCCGGGGGCGCGCTGACCTACGGCGGTCGGCTCAGCCGACCCCGTACCGCGCTTCGATCCCCGCGATCACCAGGGCCAGCCCGTCCTCGAAGTGCCGGTCGTAGTCCTCGAAGATCTCCGCGCCCGCCGCGGCCGACAGCGGGAAGTCGGCCATCCGGCGGGCGCGTTCTTCGACGTCGTAGCCCTCGCGGCGCTCGCCCGGCAGGGGCTGGACGCCCTGTTCCTCGGTGACGAAGCCGAGGGCGTACAGGTACGCGGTCGAGGTGGCGCGTACCGCCTGGGCCAGAGTGAATCCGGCCTCCGTGAAGAGGCGCAGGGTCCGCTCCATCTCGACGGCGTGCAGGGTGCCGGTGAAACGGGAGCCGCTGAAGACCTTCGCGCCGTCGCGGTAGCTCAGCAGCGCGGCGCGCAGTCCGCGGTTGGCCGTCAGGAGGCGCTCCTGCCAGGTGACGTCGGGCGCGAGCGGCGCTTCCTCGACCATCCGGCGGTACATCTCCGTCGCCATCTCGTCCAGCAGCTCCTGCTTGTTCTTGAAGTGCCAGTAGAGCGCGGGCGCCTGGACGTTCAGCTCCTTGGCGATCGCCCGGAGCGTGAGGCCGTCGAGACCGACCTCGTTCAGCAGGCGCAGGGCGGTGTCGACGACCTGCTTCTTGTCCAGCTTGGGGGATCTCTGGGTAACCACGCTTGACAGTTTAACGCCGTTAAGGGCATGCTCCTGGCATGGAACTTAACAGCGTTAAGGAGGCTGTCGTGAACGCGAACGGAATCGCCGGTGCAGAGGGAATCGTGAACACGGACGTACTCGTCGTCGGCGCGGGCCCCACCGGACTCGCCCTGGCCGCCGACCTCGCACGACGCGGGGTGGACGCGCTCGTCGTGGAGCGGGCCGAGGCCCTCTTCCCCGGGTCGCGCGGCAAGGGGATCCAGCCGCGCACGATGGAGGTCTTCGAGGACCTCGGGGTGCTGGACGCCATCCTCGCGGCGGGCGGCAGGTACCCGGTCGGGATGATCTGGCAGGACGGCGAGCGGGTGGGTGAGCACCGGATGTTCGACCCGGCCGAGGCGAGCGGCGACTCGCCGTACACCGAGCCGTGGATGGTGCCGCAGTGGCGCACCCAGGAGATCCTGTTCGCGCGGCTGGAGGAGCTGTGGGGATCATCCGCCCTGCTCGAACGGAGCCGAGAGCCTGGGGGAGGGCCGGTCGCGTTCGGGCGGGAGGTCGTCGGTCTCACCCAGGACGAGGACGGTGTGACGGTGGAGTTCACCTCTGGCGCACCCGTGCGCGCCCGGTACGCCGTCGCCGCCGACGGCGGCCGTTCCGCGGTGCGCCGCGCGCTCGGGATCGGCATGGCCGGGGAGACCGTGGACCCCCACCCCATGCTGGTGGCGGACGTCCGGATCACCGGGCTCGACCGCGACAACTGGCATGTCTTCCCGCCGCGCGGGGACGACGACGGCTTCCTCGCGATCTGCCCACTGGCGGGAACGCAGGACTTCCAGGTCGTGGCGCAGTTCCCGGAGGGTACGGACGTCGACCTCTCCCTCGACGGCATCCGCAAGGTCGTCGACGCCCGCTCGCATCTGTCCCCCGCCGACGTGACCGAGGTGCGCTGGGCCTCGGACTTTCGGCCGCGCGCCGCGATGGCGGACCGCTTCCGCGCCGGGCGGGTGTTCCTCGCCGGGGACGCGGCGCACGTCCACTCCCCCGCCGGGGGCCAGGGCCTCAACACCAGCGTCCAGGACGCGTACAACCTGGGCTGGAAGCTCGGCGCGGTGCTGCGCGACGGGGCTCCCGAGTCCCTGCTCGACTCCTACGAGGAGGAACGGCTGCCCATCGCCGCCGACATGCTCGGCCTGTCCACCCGGGTGCACCGGGGCGAGGTCCGGCGCGGCGCGGCCACGCGGCAGCTCGGGCTGGGCTACCGGGGCCGCTCGCTCACCGTGGAGAGGCGCGCGGGCCTCCCGGAGGACGCGCTGCACGCGGGCGACCGCGCACCGGACGGGACGGTCGGCGACGTACGCCTCTTCGACGCGTTCCGCGGGCCGCACTGGACGCTGCTGACGGTCGGCACGGACGGGGCCGCCCTGCCGCCCCTGCCCGCCGCCGTCCGCACGGTCCACATCCCCTCCTGCGAGGCGTACGGCACGGGGTTCTTCCTCGTACGGCCCGACGGTTACGTCGGCTGGGCGGGCGCGACGGCGGAGGGTCTGACGGAGTACGCGACCCGCGTGGGCGTGGTCTAGGTGTTTCCTAGGCGCTGGCCAGCGTGAGCTTCACGGCGAAGCCGAGGAAGAGGGCGCCGGCGGCGGTCGTGGCCCCGGCGGAGAGGCGCTTGCGCCTGCGGAAGGCCGCCGCCAGCCTCGTACCGCTGAAGATGAGCGCGGTCAGGTACAGGAAGCTCGCGAACTGGGCGAAGGCGCCGAGCACGACGAAGGAGAGGGCCGGGTAGGCGTACCCCGGGTCCACGAACTGCACGAAGAAGGCGACGAAGAAGAGGATCGCCTTGGGGTTGAACAGGCTGACGACGAACGCCCGCCGGTACGGCCGCTCATCGGTGGCAGCAGGGGCGGCGTCCTCGTGGACGGTCTTCTCCCGCCGCGTCCGCCACATCCCCCAGGCGGCCCGCAACATCCCGACCGCCAGCCAGCTCAGATACCCGGCTCCCGCGTACTTCACGATCCCGAACAGCACGGCGTTCGCCTGCAACAGCGAGGCGACACCGGCGGCGGAGAGCGTCATCAGCACGGTGTCCCCGCACCAGACGCCGGCGGCGGCGGCGTACCCGGCCCGGATACCCCGGCGGGCGGCGACCGACAGCACGTACAACGAATTCGGACCGGGCAGCAGGACGATCAGGACGAGTCCCGCGAGATAGGTGGGGAGATCAATGACACCGAGCATGAGATGGAGTGTCGCACGGGGATACGACACTCCGGCTTCGGGTCAGTCGTCGCCGTCGAGGAGGGTGTCCGCAGAGAGGCCGAGGGTGACGCCGACGGACTCGGGAACGGGCACGGTCTGCCCTCGCTTGAAGCGCTGGGCGTCGGGGTACTTGCCGTCAGCCGGGTTCTGGTAGAGGAGGACCTCGTCGTGCTTGCGGTCGGCGACAAGGTAGACGGGGAGGTTGGCCCGAGCATAGATATCGACCTTGGTGGCCGTGTCATTGGTCCAGTTGGACGAAGTCACTTCCAGTACCAGACGGAAGACGTGCGGCGCGTAGCAGTTCTTCTCGACGAGAGCGTCCTTGTAGTCGGCGTCGACGACGGAGAAGTCCGGCACCGCATAGTCATCCGGCCCAGTTGGCAGCCACAAACCGATCCCTTGCACGTACCTGAGCCCTGCCTGCCTGGCCTTGACTCTCAGGAACTCCTCAATGAGCCAGGTCAGCGTCTCCTGGTGCGGGCCATCCGGCGGCGGTGTCACAACAATGCTCCCGTTGAGGATCTCCACCCGGTGCCCGGGCAGCTCCTCCCAGAGCCGGTCGGCAGCTTCGGCAAGCGACGACTCATGCAGCATCACGGCCACGGCACCCTCCTTTCGGGAACACCCTCCACGAGCGTAACCGGGAACGGACGGATTCCGCCCCCGATCACCCATTCGGAGGAATCTCCCAGGTCAGAACGCATCCGACGGCACGTAAGTCCCCCAAACCTCCCGCAGCGCGTTGCACACCTCGCCCACCGTCGCGCGGGCGCGGAGGGCGTCCTTCATCGGGTAGAGGACGTTGTCCGTGCCCTCGGCGGCCTTCTTGAGGTCGGCCAACGCCGCGTCCACCGCGGCCTGGTCCCGATCCGCCCGCAGCTTCGCCAGCCGCTCCGCCTGCTGGGCCTCGATCGCCGGGTCCACCCGCAGCGGCTCGTAGGGCTCTTCCTCGTCGAGCTGGAAGCGGTTGACGCCGACCACGACCCGCTCGGCGGAGTCGGTCTCCTGGGCGATGCGGTAGGCACTGCGCTCGATCTCGGACTTCTGGAAGCCGTGCTCGATCGCGTTGACCGCGCCGCCCAACTCCTCGACCTTGGCCATGAGTTCGACCGCGGCCTCCTCCACGTCGTCCGTCATCTTCTCGATGACGTACGAGCCCGCGAAGGGGTCCACCGTCGCCGTCACATCCGTCTCGTACGCCAGGACCTGCTGCGTACGCAGGGCCAGGCGCGCCGACTTGTCGGTCGGCAGCGCGATCGCCTCGTCGAAGGAGTTCGTGTGCAGGGACTGCGTGCCGCCGAGCACCGCGGCCAGGCCCTGGACGGCGACACGGACCAGGTTCACCTCCGGCTGCTGGGCCGTCAGCTGCACGCCCGCCGTCTGCGTGTGGAAGCGCAGCATCAGGGACTTGGGGTTCTTCGCGCCGAACTCGTCCTTCATCACCCGGGCCCAGATCCGGCGCGCGGCACGGAACTTGGCGACCTCCTCCAGGATCGTCGTGCGGGCGACGAAGAAGAAGGAGAGCCGGGGGGCGAAGTCGTCCACGTCCATGCCCGCCGCGACCGCCGTACGGACGTACTCGATGCCGTCGGCGAGCGTGAACGCGATCTCCTGTGCGGGCGACGCGCCCGCCTCCGCCATGTGGTAGCCCGAGATCGAGATCGTGTTCCACTTCGGGATCTCGGTCTTGCAGTACTTGAAGATGTCCGCGATCAGGCGCAGGGAGGGCTTCGGCGGGAAGATGTACGTCCCGCGCGCGATGTACTCCTTGAGCACGTCGTTCTGGATCGTGCCGGTCAGCTGGTCGGCCGGCACTCCCTGCTCCTCGCCGACCAGCTGGTACATCAGCAGGAGCAGCGCCGCGGGCGCGTTGATCGTCATCGACGTGGAGACCTTGTCCAGCGGGATGCCGCCGAACAGGATCCGCATGTCCTCGACCGAGTCGATCGCCACGCCCACCTTGCCGACCTCACCGTGCGCGATGGCGGCGTCCGAGTCGTGGCCCATCTGGGTCGGCAGGTCGAAGGCGACCGACAGACCCATCGTGCCGTTGGCGATCAGCTGCTTGTAGCGGGCGTTCGACTCCACGGCCGTACCGAAACCGGCGTACTGCCGCATCGTCCACGGACGGCCCGTGTACATCGACGGGTACACGCCACGGGTGAAGGGGTAGGACCCCGGCGCGCCCAGCTTCTCGGCAGGGTCCCAGCCCTCCAGAGTCTCCGGCCCGTACACCGGTTCGATGGGCAGACCGGACTCGGATTCGCGCGCCATGTGCTGTGCCTCCCGCTGATGCTACTGACTAGTACGAATCGACCCTCGCGACGGACTGTAGCGGCGGCCGTGCGCCCGGTGGAGTGGCCCACGCTGGGACCTTCCTCACAGACCTGTTCACGGACCTGTTTCGTGGTCTCGCTCTCCACCATGCCGCCTAGTTCGCAACCGGTCACGCGCGGGGAGCATCTCAGGTGACATATCGGCGAAACGGGGGTCCGGATGCGCACAGCAGGTATGACGATAAGTATGAAGAGATCACTGGCCGCCGTCGCGGCTCTGGTCGCGGTGAGCGGCTGTACGGCACAGGCCGTGGACGCGGACGGGAAGACGCCGCCGCCCGCCCGGAACGGCACTACGGCCACGCCCGCACCCACGTCCACCTCCACGCCCGAGGACGGCAAGCCCGACGCCCCCGCCCCGAAGGTCCTGTGGTCCCGTGGCGACAAGGGCATCGACGTCCGTGAGGTCCAGGCCCGGCTGCACCAGGTCGCCTGGCTCATCACCGCGCCGACAGGGACGTACGACGCCCGGACGGTCGACGCCGTGAAGGGCTTCCAGGGCAAACGGGGTCTGCCGCGCACCGGCCGGCTGGACACCGTCACCTGGGAGCGGCTGCAGAAGATGACGCACAAACCGGTCGCCTGGGAGCTGTACCCCTACGGCGGGCAGCCGGCCGCGCGGCCGGACCCGCGCTGTATGACGGGCCGCGTGCTGTGCGTCAGCAAGACGAGCCGCACCCTGCGCTGGATGATCGACGGGAAGACGGTCTCGACGATGGACGTGCGGTTCGGCTCGCAGTACACGCCGACCCGCGAAGGTGTGTTCAGCGTCTACTTCAAGTCGCGCTACCACGTGTCGACGATCTACCACACGTCCATGCCCTACGCGATGTTCTTCAGCGGCGGCCAAGCGGTCCACTACTCCTCGGACTTCGCGGCCCGGGGCTACTACGGCGCCTCGCACGGCTGCGTCAACGTTCGGGACCAGGGGAAGATCGCCGCGCTGTTCGCGCAGGTCCGCAACGGGGACAAGGTCGTCGTCTACTGGTGACCGACCGGCCCGGCGGAAAGGATGGAGAACCCGGCGGGAAGACCGGAGAAGCGGGAAGACCGGAGAAGGAGAGTGGGGCGCGGGCGGGACCGGGGGAACGTGTCCCGCCCGCGCCAAGTGCACAGAGCCGTGGGTACGGGGGGAACCCCGGCTCCGTGCTACGGCCGATGACCAGTCGGCTCACCCAGTACTGCGCTACGGCGGCCGAAAACGTCACACCCGAGCCGAAAAAACTTCGAAGAATTACGGAACCGCAGGTCAGCGAGGTGTCGTGCGGTTCGGCGGCTGATGAGGCCGACGGCTCGGTGGGCGGTGGGAGCTCGCGACTCGGTGGGCGGCGAGAGCTCGCGGCTCGGTTACCTGCGAGCGTTCGCGACTCGGTCAGCTGAGACAGCTCGCGGCTCAGTCGCCTGAGACAGCTCCCGGCTCGGTGGGCGGTGAGACCTCGCGACTCCGTTACCTGCGAGCGTTCGCGACTCGGTCAGCTGAGACAGCTCGCGGCTCAGTTGTCGGTGGGAAGACCCAGCACGCTGTACGTCGGGGTCGGCGTCGGAGTCGTGATGGTCTGCCTCGGCAGCAGCGGGCTCAGGGCCGGGGCCGAGGGCGACGGGGTGAGGATGCCGCCGTTGTCATGGTCGTCGTTGCCGCCCGGCAGTATGTGGTTGCCGTCGTCGTCACCGCCCTGGTCGCCCTGATCCCCATGGCCGCCATGGTCCGAGCCTTTGTCGTCGCCGCCGTCCTGGCCCGCGGAGTTGCCGTCCAGCCGGTCCAGAATGCCGGTGCAGTACTTCCGCACCCGGCCGCTGCCGCCCGCGACGTCCTCCAGGGCACGCCTGCGGCCCGCGTCCAGATCCTTGCCGTCGAGGACATCGCGGCAGGACGAGCGGGTCCGCCTCCACCAATCGTGGGTGCGGCCCGACGTACCGGTGCTGTCCGAGCGCGGCTGCCCGCTCGCGGCGCCACCGACCGCGTCATCATCCGAGGAATTCCCGCCGGACGGGCCGTTCGTGGTGCCGTCGGGCGTCGGCACCTGGGAGCCGCCGTTCCCCGAAGCCCCGGGGGACGGCGAGAGGAGCGGCTGCTCCGGTGTCCCGGCGGCCGTGACCGAGGCGGCGGGACTCGGTCGCTCGTTACTGAACGGAGTCGGCAGCACTCCGGTTCCGGCCGCGACGGCGACCCCGCCGAGCATTCCGGCGGCCAGCACCGCGGCGAGTCCGAAGCGGGTGGGACGTCCCCAACGGGCCCGGCGACCGTTCCCGGCGGCGCGTCCGAGACGAACCAGACCGGCGTCGGAAGCATGGGCGGCCGGGTGCGTGAGGCCACGGCGGCCGAGCTGGGCGCGCTCGCCGTCCCTGTCCGCGCGCGCCGAGCGGAACGCGGCCAACGCGGCGGCCTCGCCCGGGAGTTCGGGGCTGTTCAGTGTGGGTTCGGCGGCCAGCGTACCGAGCACGTCGGCGAGTCGGTCCGCCTGTTCGCGGGTGTCGGCGTCGACGGCTTCCAACGGCTCTCCACGCAGCAAACGCTCCGCGGCATCGCGGTCCAGCCACCTGTACTGCTCGTCGGCCATCACATGTCCTTCTGCGTCCGCGAACGCATATGCGTCACACCGGCGGACGTCACCGCGCGTGTGCGCGAACCTCGTTGTGGGGGAACGGCGCCGAGTCCGCCGGCGGATTCCGGATCCCCGCCGAGCAGCTCCGCGAGCCGCTTCAGACCGCGGTGTGCCGCCGTGCGGACGGCTCCGGGGCGCTTGCCGAGCGTCTCGGCGGCGGTCTTGGCGTCGAGGCCGACCACGACGCGCAGCACGACGGCCTCCGCCTGGTCCTGTGGGAGCTGGGCGATGAGCGAGAGGGTGCTGTCGGTGGCCAGCGCCTCGATGGCCTCGCCCGCGGTGTCCGACTCGGCGGCCTTGCCGGTCAGTTCGGTCTCGTCACCGCCGATCGCGGGGCGCCGCCCGCGCATCCGTATGTGGTCCAGCGCGCGGTTGCGGGCGATCCGGGCCGCCCAGCCACGGAAGCGGTCCGCGTCCCCGCTGAACCGCTCCAGGTCACGGGCGATCTGCAGCCAGGCCTCGGACGTGACGTCCTCCGCGTCCGGGTCGCCGACCAGCGTCCGTACGTATCCGAGCAGCCGTGGGTGCACCGCGCGGTACACAGTCCGGAACGCGGTCTCGTCCCCGTCCTGTGCCGCAAGCACCGCGGCGGTCAGCTCCGCGTCGTCCCCCAGCACCGCACTCCCTCTGCGCCTCGAACCGGCGCCGCTCTCGCGGACGTGGTTGCTCGCCATCGTGGTCGTTCAGTTGATGGTTGCGGTCGTGGGTCCTTCGTCGGTCCGTCCCTGGTCCGCGCCGCGGCGCGAAAGGCACGTTACGGCGTGAAACCGCTCCCCGTCCATGTTCGTACAGCATGCAACTATCTCGTGACGGAGCGAGGTGTGACACAAACCGCAGCCGCGGCGCTGTAGAGAGTACGGGCCGCCGCGCGGCCCGTGCCGCGCGACGGCCGGGGCCTCTCCTGTGGGGGGTGGCGGCCTCGGCCGTTGCCATCGGCGAGAGCGGAGGGCGCGCGTGGACGCGCCGAAGGGCCCCTCCAGCGCGACTTTCCCGAATCCTGCCGGTGGCTCTACTGCTTGCGAATCCTGCCGGTGGCTCTACTGCTTGCGAATCCTGCCGGTGGCTCTACTGCTTGCCCTTGGACTTCCCGGTGGCTCTACTGCTTGCCCTTGGACTTCGTCGGCTTCGGCGTCGGGGACGACGCCGGGGTGGCCGCGGACGTGGCGGCCGGGCTCGGCGTACTGTCCGCCTTCTTCGTGTTCTTGGACTCGGCGGCCTCGGCCAACTGCTCGGCGCAGAACTCCGCGACGTTCTCCTCGCCGCCCGCGGCGGTGATCAGCCGTTGCCAGGCCGTCGAGTTCAGGGCATTGCCCCGGCCCCTGACCGATTCGTACGCGCGGCAGTGGGCCTCGGTGTCCTGAGCCTGGGAGGGGTGGGCGGAAGGGTAGGCCGGCGCGGGGGCGGAGGAACCGGAAACGTCGGGCTCGGTGGACTCGGCGGACCGGTCCGGGGCGCTGCTCGACGGCTCGGTCCTGCTCCGGTCGTCCGTGTCGTCGTCCGAGGACGAACCGATGGCCGCGACGGCCACCCCGCCCAGCGTCACGCTCGCCAGCAGCACGGCGAGCGTGGCCTTCAACGAACGGCTCACCCGCCGCTGCTCGCGCGGCCGCCAGTCGTCC
Organism: Streptomyces albiflavescens; assembly: GCF_014645835.1. GTDB lineage: Bacteria > Actinomycetota > Actinomycetes > Streptomycetales > Streptomycetaceae > Streptomyces > Streptomyces albiflavescens. Next base: position 87,015 of record NZ_BMMM01000024.1, on the reverse strand, counting down.
CGCCGCCGGGTACGCGCGGCCAGCGCGCCGTCGTCCCGCGCGGCACGGAAGGCGGCGACGGCCCGCGCCTCGGCCTCGGCGTCGTTCGCACTGCCAAGCATGGCGGCGGCGAGCAGCGCTTCCAGGGCGGGTAGGTCCGCAGCGGGCGCCTGAGGAGCCGGGGTCCGGGAATCCGGCGTCCGCGGAACACTCGGGGCGGGCTCTCCACTCAAGTGACGCGTCGGATGCGCGACCCGACGGTCGGGGGATCCGCCGTCGCCGTGTCGTTCACCCATGTCCGGTTCCATTTCGCTCTCTGCCCGACGGCGTCCTGCCGTTCGGCGCCTTCTTGCCGTTCATCCCGACTCCCCCAGCGTCTGGGGTCGCTCATCCGTCACACCCTCGGCGCCGAGCTGGCGCGCGAGCCTCTTCAGCCCGCGGTACGCGGCCGTGCGCACCGCGCCCGGGCGCTTGCCCAGCACCCGCGCCGCCGCCGGCCCGTCGAGGCCGACCACGACCCGCAGCAGCACGGCCTCGGCCTGGTCGCGCGGCAGTTGCGAGACCAGCTCCAGGGCGTACTCCGTGGAGAGGGACTCCAACGCCTCGTCGTGCGTGCTGTGCCTGCCGGGCAGCTCCAGCACGTCCTGTTCGATTGTGGTCCCCCGGGGCCGTACCTTCAGCCGCCGCAGATGGTCCAGCGCCCGGTGCCGGGCGATGGTCGCGGTCCAGCCGCGGAATCCGGCGCCGTCCCCGCGGAACCGTCCCAGATCCCGCGCGATCTCCAGCCACGCGTCGGAGGTCACGTCCTCCGCGTCGTCGCCGACGATTCCGCGCAGATACCCGAGCAGTCCGGGCTGCACGATCCGGTACGCGACCGCGAAGGCGGCCTCGTCCCCCTCCTGTGCCCGCGCGACGGCCACGCCCAGTTCCCGGTCGTACGCCTGCACGCGGCGGGGTTCCCCTCCCTGGCCCAACACTGTCCTCGTTCGTACCGAGTTCGCCTGAATTCCCCTGCTGCCGACACGACCGGTCGCGTCGACACCCCCATGCCCATCAGCGTCGGGACGCACAGAAATGTCACAGCGAGTCAGGCGGCTCGTGCGAAGCGAGCGCCCCGCCCGGCCCGATCATCTCTTCGAGCTCAGGCGGACCGATGGCCACAGGGCAAAACCGCTCGGGCCGCCCGCCCGTGCAGTTGCAGGTACAGCATCCGTACGGACTCCCGCTCCCCGACCTCGAAACGTTTCACGACCTTGCCGAGCGGGTTCCACACGCGTCCGTCCGACATCCGTACGCCGACGGGCTGGCCGAACAGTTCCCGCTGATCGGCGTCGAATTCGACCCACTGCGCCCCAGCGCGCCGCACGAGCACCTCACCGGCGTAGACGCCGAGCCCGAACAGCACATGCTGTACGTCGGCGCGCTCGGACTTCCCCTTCCGTAACCCGTCGACGATGAAGTCGACGACCCGCAGGCTGTTCACGGAGTAGTCCAGCGGTAGCCGGTTCCGCGCCGTGATCTGCCGCACGAACTGTGCCGCATGCCGCCGCATCCACACCCCGGCCGGCGTCCGCTCCTCCATGACTCACAGCACCTCGTCCCCGTGTCCACATGACCCCGTACGCACGGGGCACACGTCCGGGGCGTGGTCACGCCCCGGTTCACCAGACCCAGCGGGACGGGGACGCCGAACATCACGTGTGACGCGCATGACGAACGTCACAGGGTGGGGCTCTCGATTTCGTACAACTATTCGCTCGGCTCAAGCGTCGTAAGGCGTTTCACGCGTCGCGAGGCACTCAGGAACCATCTTGGCCGCGGCGACCGGACCGCGACGCGGTCGTCCCCGCGATCAGCCGATGGCGATGCGCGGATGCGCGCCCGGCTCGATCCAGGCCATGATCCGGTCCATCGTCGAGCGCGGCACGGAGACACAACCGGCCGTCGCACCCTGTCCGTTGACGTGCAGGAAGATCCCGGCTCCGCGACCGGGCGTGGCCGGCCAGCGGTTGAAGTTGATGACGAGCGCCTTGGCGTACTGCGTCGGGTAGTTGACGAGGTGCTCACTGCCCCGGTCGCCGGCCTCGGTGAGCGGGAAGTCGGCGCCCGCGGCCGCGTGCATCGAGTTGTAGAACTTCGACTCCGGGTCCTCCACCCACCAGTGGCTGGAGTTGACCCGCGTGTACGGCATGCTCGTCCCGCCCGCCTCGACCCCGAACCCCTCGGTGATCGTATAGGTCCCGGTGGGCGTGGTGTACGTACCCTGCTTCCTCGTGGCTCCGTCGACCACGCCGTTGGAGCCGACCCGCCCGGCACCGTCGGAGAGGACCGCCTTCCAGCCGGAGGAGCCCTTGGCCCAGGCGGTCACGGTCGCGTACGAGCCGTTCGACTTGACGGTGATGAGCTGGGTCGAGTCGCCGGGGCTGACCGGCACGGGGAAGTTCGGGGCGGCGGCGGCCGCACCGGTCGACCCGGTGCCGGTACCCGTACCCGTACCGCTGCTGCCCGCCGTGGCGCGGGAGGCACCGGCCGACGACGCGGACGTACGGGCTGAAGGCTCAGCGGACTTGGAGGCAGAGGCGGATGCCGAGGCGGACGGCGACGCGGAGGCACTGGCCGAGCGGCTCGGCGAGGCGGACGAGCCGGCCTCGTCCGCCCGCACGGTCTCGGAGCCGGACGCGCCCTCCCCGCGATCGTCCTGACCGTCCTGGTGACCGCAAGCGGACGCCATGACCATCACACCGGCCGTTGCCGCGGCCACGGCGACAGCGGAGAACTTGCGCGTAAAGGACGAGGGCAGCACGAAGTGACCCTTCGGGTGAGGGAGAAGTGGGCATGGCCGACGAGTGCTCGGCGGAATCGGCCCGGTTATATAGCAGGCTTACGGCGAGATGCGAGCGAGGGAATCTATCGGACCTATTTCCATCTCTCCGGACGAATCACCCTCTTCGCCGGCCGATCCACCGATCGGCCGCTGTCACACCCACCCCCCTGACACGCTGTCCGCCATGAACGACCTCATAGGCACCCAGGCACCGGGCCGCCGGATCACGGACCCCGCCGAGTCCCTGCGTGCACTGGAAAGGGCGGTCCCCGGACTCGTCGGACTCCGCCGCCCCGAGCCCGCCGCACTCGCCTGGCCGCCGCTGGAGGGCGGGCTGGGCACGGCACTCCCCGCGGACTTCAAACTGCTCGCCGCCCTCTACCCCACCTTCGCCCTCGACGACTTCCTGCTCGTCGGCCTTCCGGAGCCGGGCACCGAGCACGACCACCTGCGCGGCTTCCACAGCGCCCTGGAGGTGGTCCAGGCCTGGTGGGAGTCGGACATGTCCCTCGGCCTGCGCCCCCATCCCGCCCCCGGTGGCCTGCTCCCCTGGGCCGAGTCGAACGAGGGGGACAAGCTCCTGTGGACCACGAGCGGCGCGACCCCCGACGACTGGCCGGTCACCGTCGCCTCCCGCAACGGCGGCTGGTGGCACTACACCGGCGGCGCCGTCCAATTCCTGACCGAGTGGCTGGACGGCACCCTGGAGCCATGGGCGTTGCCGCCGATCGCCCCCGAGATCACTCCCTGCTGACCGCCACACCACCTGTGACTGTTTCGGCCATCGGCGCGCTGGAAGAGACGTGATCATCGATGTGACGTACGGAGAGGACTGGGACGCCGCGTCCCGTACGGTTCTCGGCCCGATGAGCAGGCCCCGGGCCGCGGCCCGGGACACGGCGGGCGAGCCGTACGCCGTGGTGCTGCGCGAGGAGGGGCGCCCCCAGCCCGTCGCGGTACTGCACATCGCCTGGGCGCACGGCTACTTCGGTGTCTGGGCGTACGACGACCAGGGCCGGCGCACCCGCGAAATGGACATGCGCCGCCTGGAGCCCGAGCGTCTCTTCCTTCGCCACCTCGGGCAATGGCGCTACGACAGCGAGGACCTGCCGGAGTTCGCGGCGGAGGCGGGACGGGTCCGGGTCGACCTCTACCCGGACGGCCGCGGCCGCAAGGTGTCCGAACCGCAGGGAAGCGGAGGCGGCTCCCGGCACACCATGGCCAACATGCCGGACGAGCAACGCTGGGTACCGGCACCCGAGTTCGGCGCCTGGGAGTGGACCGTGGCCCTCGTGACCGACGGGCAGTTCCCGGACGCCCTCCGAGAGGCGCCGGAGACGAATCCGACGCCCCTCGCCACCGCCTTCGCCACCGCGAACTGGAAGCCGCCCACTCCCCTGCGTCCCCGCCACCTCGACGGGACGTTCACGCCCGGCACGCGCTTCTCCCCGCCGTACGACGGCGACGCGGGCCCGTACGTCGTCCAACGCGTCATCGACGCCGGGGTGCTGCGCCTCCCGACGGGCCAGATCATCGCCTGCGACCCGGACTGGATCACTCCCGGCAAGCCCTTCACGGTCGTCGTACCCCCCGGCGACTACCGCACGGAGATCGCGACCGCCGCCTACACGAGCGCGTTCGAGGACACGCCGGTCCACATCGAGGACTACACCGCGGCACGCGTCCTCATCTCCGAAAAACCCACGGTGGCATGGGAGTTGGCCCTGCGCCCCGGCGAGGACCCGCGCACCCTGAGGGACGGCGAGTTCTACGGCTTCGGCGTGGACAGCGGCACCGGCTGCTTCGTGGACGCCGCGGCGGCCGCCCGGCTCACCGGCCGCGAGAACGCCCGCGCCCAGGACGCCGATCCCGACGGCATCCTCGTCAGCGAGGACCCGGAGTCCGGCGGCAACCTCATCGCCTATCCGAGTGGCATGGGCGACGGCTCCTACCCGGTGTGGATCGGGCGCGACGCGGACGGCGAGATCACGTGCTTCGTCGCCGACATGCTGATCCTCGGCGACCAGGAGGTACCGAGCGACTGACGGCACCATGGGCCGAGCGGCGCGAGTTCCTCGTTCCCCGGGGTCAGACCCGGACCAGGACGACAGACTCCGCCCACGGCCCGGCCTTCGCGCTCACCGTGCATCAACATCGGTACACGCAGGGTCACTTCAGGTGAGCGCACCGCGGGCACTCGCACGGCGGGAATCGGCCGCCCGATTCGATGGGCAGTGCCTCACGCCCAGGCTGGTACGTAGTCCGCGGCCCCCAGGTCCGACCACTGTCCCGCGAGACCCTGAGTGTGATGTACGCGCCACCCTCGTCACCCTCGACCTCATCCATCCCCAGTCCCGCCTCTCACGTTCTGTGCAGTTCCGATCACACACTGGGGTGATGGGAGTTACGCTCGGTAGGGGTTTGCTTGTGACAACGGCGTCTGCACTCTGGGGAGTTGGCGATGGCCATCGAGGACAACCCGCAGTCACGCGAGAAGTACGGCAAGGAACTCAAACGGCGACGCGAGAAGGCCGGGCTCACGCAGGAGGACTTGAGCCTGCGGGCCATCATGTCGCGCTCGCACATCGCCCATATCGAGGCGGGGCGGCGCAGGCCGGACGTGGAGGACGCACGACGGCTGGATCAAGTGCTGGGTACGGGCGGGTTCTTCGTGGAGTTCCTGCCGACGCTGGGCGAGGGAAAGGTCGCCGAGCACTTCGGCGAGGCCCTGAAGCTGGAGCGGCAGGCGAAGGTGATCAGGGTGTACGGCCCGAAGCTGGTGCCGGGCGTTCTGCAGACGGAGGCGTACGCACGCGAGGTGCTCGGCTCCGGCTTCCCGCCGAAAACTCCCGAGGAACGTGACAAGTTGCTTGTCACACGCCTCGAACGAGGCCGCATCCTCGACGACTTCCACTCACCGGTGTTCTGGTCGCTGCTCGACGAGGCTGTGCTGCGGCGCCCGGTCGGAGGCGCGGCGGTGATGTGCGAACAGCTTCGGCACATCTTGAAGTTGGGCGAGAGCAACCGGATCCGCGTGCATGTGCTGCCCTTCTCGGTGGGCCTGCACGCGTTGATGGAGGGTTTTGTCTCGCTGATGTGGTTCGAAGATCTGCCGCCGGTCGCGTACGTGGAAGGCCTCAAAACGGGCCGGGTACTGGAAGTCCCATCCGTAGTGCGCCAGTGCCAGGCCGTCTACGATCACGGTCTGGGGGATGCGTTGTCACACCGCGCGTCCCTGGCCCTGATCAGGTCCATCGCGGAGGAATACGAGCATGCGTAGCAGTGAGCCCGTCAGCATCCCCGACGCCTCGGTCGTGCCAATGTGGCGCAAGTCCAGCTACAGCGGGGGCGACAGCGGCGAGTGCCTCGAAGTGAGCGACTCCCGCCCCGCCCACATCCCCGTCCGCGACAGCAAGAACCCGCACGGCCCGGCCGTCGTCTTCACGGCCGGCGCGTGGACGGCGTTCGTCACGGCGGTCAGGATGGCCTCCGCCTCCCCCTACCAGAGCTGAGTCGCAGGGGACGAGAGGGACTGGACGCCCGGCGCCTGGTTCCCGCATCGAGGAGCCCGCACGACGTGATCGCCGCGACCAGGAACGCGGCGCTCGCCAGGAGCAGCGTCGCCTCGTAGTACGAGCCCGCGGCCCAACGAGCGACCATGTACGCCGCACCGGCGCCGACCAGCGAGGCGCCGCCGAGCTGTGCCACCAGTCCGAACACATGCCGGTATGGGCGAGGATCCTGCACCGTCGACGCGTCCCGCAGGGCATACAGACCGGCCATCGCCAGGGTCAACGAGCCTGCGCCCGCGGCCAATGCGGGCGTTCCGAAAGTGACGCCGTACCGGATCGCGAGAGCGGGGACGAAGAAGAGGGCCAGCCAGCGGCGCACGGCCTGCCCCACCAAGGTGACCGCGGGACCCGGTTCGGGAGAGCGGGCCGGAAGTCGGGCGGCCGTCAGCCGGAGTACGCCGAGGGCGCCAACGCCCTCAAGGGCCAGTGGAGTTCGCTCGGGCAGCCTGCCCAGGTTGTAGAGCAACGCCGTGTCGTACACGACGAGGACCAGCACCCCCAGAGCCCCCAGTGACCCGATGAAGAGCAGGAGGCGCACGGCTGTCATTGGCCGGGCGTCGGCGGAGTCATGGGCCGCCATGCGGGCGATGAGCAGGGGTGTGAGCACGGCGGAGAGGGCCCGGATCGCGATGTCGTCGGCCGTGTAGGGGTTGTGCAGGTCCCATTCGACGACGCAGAACACGATCGTGTACGACGCCGAGGCGAGCGGAAGCAGAGCGGACCGGGCGATCCGCCGGTACAGGCCCGGGTCCAGCCAGCGCGTCACCGTGGCGAAGGCCAGCAGGACAAAGGGGAGTTCGAGGAACGCCTGCACCCGCAACACCGAGGGGGCGAGGAGTTCCGGCGCGGGAAAGCCGCGGGCGAGCGAGCGCAGCACCGGGCTGTGCGTGGCCAGGTCGAACCACCCGGCGGGCATATAGGGCGCGATGAACGACACGTCCCCGTCGTGCACGCGAAGCACGTACACCGTGAACAGCACCTGGTTGACGTAGATCAGGCCGGTCACGAGTGCCAGTGCCACGAGCGGGGAGACGGAGCGGCCCGCCGCCCTGACGGGATCCGGGAGGCGGCCCAGAGCACGCGGGGTCAGCGCGAGGGCCGCTACGACCGACGCGAGAACCGCGGCGTCCACGAGTACTCTCACGGCCATCAGCTGCCGACGTCCACCATGCGCTCCGTGGCCGCCCGGTGGACGATCACGAACTTATAGGACATGCAGGCTCCCTCGGAAAGCAGCGGAACCGCCGGCGCAGCCACAGCCACACGGGGCCTCATGTGCACGCTCCTTGGAGATCGATGCCGCTCGGGAAGCGGCGCGCCGACCGGCCCTTGCCCTGTTCCGGAGGAGGGAACGAGGTCGTCCGGGTGCGCCTCCGTATTGTCCCGGGTGGTGAAGCCGGGCACCTCGTCCGCGTCCACATCGCCCTCCGGCAGCCACTCCGGCTCCTCCCGCCTCGGCCTCCGCCGCCGCGGACGCGACCGCCGGGGAGCGCCCCGCGCGGTCAGGCGAAGCGGAACCCCAGAGCCTTTGCCAGCTCTCTCACCAGGTCCTCCGCGAACGGGTCCGCCTCGGCCGAGAGGGCTGCCGTCACGGCCTCTGCGTCTGGTTCATGACCGGCTTCCCTCGCCCACGCCAACGCGGGTTCGAGTGCCGCCTCGTTCCATTCGACGACCTGCTCCGGGGCGCCGTAGGAATCAATCGCCATCTCCGGCGCCAGCGTGCACTCCCACCTGGGTCCCTTCGGGCTCGCCGCCTCCACTGCGACCACATCACTGTCAAAAACGAGAGCGACGAGCACAGGGGCTCGCGTGTCCTGGACGATCGACGCGGCGGGTCGACCACCGCCGTGCAGCTGCACCATCTGCCAGGCCCCGTCCCTGACCGACCACGCCAGGTCACCGCCCGCCTCACTCATCGCGGGGAGTTCCGCCAGGGGACCATCACACCGGGCTATCACGAACGAACCGAAGAATCCCATGGGCGAGGACACTACGGGCCGCCACCGACAACGCTCCCTGTTCAGGGCTTCACTTCTCACCCGCGGAGGGCCACCAGTCGACGTCCTCGGTCGAGAAGTCACCGATGGAGATGTCGTGCAGGAGGGACGCCCAGAACGAGCCCTCCGCCGCGAAGCAGGTGGGGTCGATATGCCGGACGAGCGCCTTCAGCCGGGTGGAGACGCGTGTGTACTCCTCGACCCCCGCGCCCGCCCCGTAGAAGGGGAACTCCCCCTCTGCCGCATCCAGGCAGCGGACGAATTTCCGAAGCCCCGAGTTGACCGGCCACACAGGATCACCCGCCCCGGTCCCGAAGTGAACCGTTCCGGCGTCCATGTCGAGCACGAAGCTCTCGTCGTCGGTGTAGTTGCCGAGCACCACGTACCGCTGGGGTCCCTGAACCCACGCCGCGACCTTGCTGATGGGCTCGACGGAGGTGAAGAGCAGCGACCTTTTGGGCAGCCCTTCGTCCATGAGGAATCGGCGGCTGTCCATGTGCGTCAGGGCAGCGCAGCGATCCGGGGCCCATCGAAGCCGATCGGCCGGGCGCATCAGATGTGCTCCCGCCGTCAGTGCTGGTTCACGGGCCAGACTGCCGCCGGGTCGCAGTGGGCCGGGCAGGCCTGCAGATAGACCTCGTTGCCGAGGAACAGGAGGTAGGTGTCGGCGTAGATGGTGTAGGGCTGCTCCGGCAAGCCGGGGTGGACGTCGAAGGACCAGCCCTCCGGCACCTGGCAGAGGTGCATCAGATCGGCGCCGCACGCGCATCGGTAGTACTCGGGATCCTGCGCCCAGGACGGCGTACCGCCCACATTGAATCCGGGGACTCCTCGCCCGTGCCGGTCGAGGGTGTCCGCCAGAGGCCGCAGCGTCAACGGCAGCGCACGCACGGACGGTTCGCGATCCGGCGTCGGCCGCGTCGCGTGGCGCTGGAGCAGCACACGCCAGAACGGACGCGGGTAGGGCGGCCGCGGAGCGTCCCAGTACGCGGGCACGAGCCGGCCGTCGTCGGTCAGCTCAGGTTCGGACGCGTCGTTGTGAGCGCGGCAGTGGAAGACCAACAGGTGGTCTCCACCGAACGGCTCCACGTTCAGGGGTATGTCGAACTGGAAGAACAGCGCCAGCCGCTCGCCGCAGAAACACTCGGGCCACTCCTGGCCGTCGTCGAGAAAGGGCCAGCCCCCTACCGAGTTCCGCGCGGGCCGGTCCAGCGGCTCGGCTCCGACGTCGATCGCGTAGCCGGGCAGCACCGCCCGCGTCTCGTTCACCTCGTTCTCGAACATCCGCTCACCTTAAAGTTGCTGTGGCAGGAGCTCCGCCTGGTCGAGGATCAGCATGTCCGCCACGAAGCACGTGACGTCACCGTCCGCGTCCCGGCCGATCCACACGGGGTAGGAGCCGTCGCCCCGCCCGCTCGGGTAGGCGATCAGGTTGGCGCCGGTGGCCGGGTCGTCCACGGTCGCGATGCCGTTGTCGTCCTCGTCCTGCGTGCCCGCGACCTGGCCGTCCCAGAACCGCCGGCCCAGCTGCTCGGCCATGGTCGCGTCGACGAAGGCGCCGGTGCCCGCGTCCACGCCGAAGCCGTAGAACTCCCCGTCCCGCAGGACGCGTTCGTCCTGGCCTTCGAGCAGCGCCAACTCCCAGTGCACTGCTGGCTGTTCGGAGACGAGCACGCGGGCCGCGGTGAACTCGTCGTAGATCAGCGTCCGGCCCCGGCTCTCGGCCGTGTACGCCGCGCAGGCGAGCTGCACCGGGTAACTCCCGGGCGCCACGGTCACCGTGAACCCGGCGTCCTGCTCGCACTGCCCGTACGTGGGGTCGCGCGCCACCAGCCGCCCGCTCGGCAGCCGCAGCGTCCCCGCCGCGATCGGATCCCAAACGGTGTACTCCGCCTCGGGCGTCGAGAAGCGGGCGCCCAGAGTGAACAGCTCGTTCAGGTGCCGGGGGCGCAACCCTTCCGGCGGCCGCCAGTTGGGCTCGGCGTCCTCGCTGCCTACAGCCGCGTCCGCGACCTCCCGCAGCTCGCACCGGTCCGCGATGTCGATGCCGAGCGGCGCGAACAGCCCTTCCCACCGCCCGAACCGCGGAGCGGGAAACCATCGTTGCTCCTCGGGCACGTCCGCGACCGTGTGCAGCGAACCACCCTTGTCGCCCTGTGGTTCGACGATCTGCGAGCCGCGCTCGTCCGGCCGGAGCCGGGTCGTCAGCCGCCCGGCGTCCGCCGCGAACTCCGGGCTCTGGTCGCTCGCGTACGCCCAGGCGCGTCTGTAGGTGAGGAAGAGCCGCTCCGCCTCAAGGCGCCGCAGGTCCAGTTCGAGGAAGCGCCGCCCCTGAGCGTCGTACACCCACAGCCCGAGGTAGTGGCGTGCCCAGGCCACATGCGCGACGACCACGGCGGGGTGGTCCGCCTGCCGCAGCACCACCGCGTACGACTCCCCCGCGGCGTCCCGCGCGGCCGCGGCCTCGCTGCTGATCGGCCCGAGCACGGCCCCGCGCCCGGAGTCCCACCCTTCGCCGTACGCGACGTCGACGATCTCGCTGCCGCTGCCGTTCTCACTCATCAGGCTGCTTCCCTTGCTGCTGCGGCGCCGGAGGGCAGGGCCACACTTCCGCCGAACACGCCACGGTTGTCGGCGCGCACCTCCTGGCTCACCGTGATGTCACCGCCCCGGTACGGGATGAGGAACGTGTACGCATAGCGGTGCGAGGTGAGCCGGTAGCCGTGCGCCGCGTCCAGGTCCCAGGTCTCGGTGAGGCTCTTGAGCGTGATCTGACTGTCGGTCGCCGTCACCCCGGCACCCCGCAGCTGAACCAGCGCCGGCTCCATCTCCCGCACCGCCCGCTTCAGCGCGGGACGGCTTCGGGCGGCCGACAACTGCCAGCCGGAAGCGGTGACCTGAAGCCGTACGTCAGCCCCGCCCGCCCCGGTACGGCTCACTTTCGCGCTCTTGGAGTACGCCCCGAACGCGTCCAGGTCGACCACGGGATCCTCGACATCATTGGCGATGTCGCGATCGGACAGCGGCCCCTTCTTCCAGGCCTCGCCGCCCTCCTTGACGTAACCGGTGCCGCCGACGACGTACACCACCTCGGACTTGCGCTCCCCCTTGCTGGTGGTGATCGTGCCGGTCTGCTGGAGCGCCTCAGGGGCGGTGGTGCGGTGCGCGGTCGCGCTGTACGTGGCGGTGGACGGCGCCTGCCCCGCCATGACGAGGGACTCGCTGCCGTGGAGGGCGAACGTCCACCCCTTCTCGGCGCTCATGGCCTGCCGGGCCCGGGCGACGAACTGGGCGGCCGTTCTCGGCTTCGGCGCGGACGGGGGCCGCGATGTCCTCTTCGGCTCGGGCTGGGCCTGCGCTGTCCGCGAGGACCCGTGACTCCCCGACGACTTCCGGCTGCCGTCCTTCGGGGAACACCCGGCTACGGTCACGGCAGCCGCGACCAGGGCGACGACGGTACGGCGCCCACGCGCGCTGAAATGTATTCCGGACGGCACGAGGCAACCCTTCGGCAGGTTCGACAGGGACGGGGAGTGCGATGGCGGCCCGGTTATACAACAGTCGCGCGGCGGGATACGAGCACGGGAACCTTCCGGACGAATCGCCCGACCGCCCGACCGCCCGATCGCCCGATCGCCCGATCGCCCTCAGGATCGAACGGCCGTTGTCACGCGTCCGTCGTCGACGCGTTCAAGAGCAGTGCCCTGCCCCGCGCTTGATCAGCTTGAACAGGTCGGCAGGGCGGCGAGTCAGGCCTGCCGGTCGGGGCTCCACGCGTAGGTCATGGGTCCCGTCTCCACCACCTCGCTGGGCCAGATCCGCCGGACCTGCTCAAGGCGCTGAAGGTGCTCGTCGACCCAGTTCTCCTCCGGTCGGATCCGCAGCATCGTGGTGAGACGGTCGGGATCGTGGAGGGTTACGGCCAGGGAGCGGTCGTCGAGCATGTGGAGAACGAGTTCGAGTCCGCGGTCCCTGCCGATCCTCGCGTCCTTCCCAGGCGCGATACCGGTCAAGTCGCGCTGCCAGGCATCGAGGTCCCGCTGGAAGACATAGACATCCAGGCGGGCGTCGACGAAGTCCGCCGATGCGAACACGTCGGCCCGAAGGGTGTCGTGACCCGGCAGCACACCAGGCCTGGAGCGCCCGGTGACACGCACGATGCAGCGGTTGCCGTCCGCGTCCCCCAGGTGGATGAGGTCCACCGCGCCTGGTTCCGTCACTGCCTGCCTCGCTCTCGCCCGTAAGGGTGGGGTCGCTGATGAATCATGCGCCGCGTTGATCGGCCTGTCGACCGCCTCCACCGTGGCACCGGGCTGACCGGGCCGACCCTCCTCCCACGCGGACGAGGTCGAAACGACTCCGTCCACAGTGACGATGGAAGACTCCCTCCCCGGCTGCGACTCGATGAAGGTGACGCTCCCGCGGACCCCCTGGCATCCGGCGCATCTCGGTCCTCCATCGAATCCGATGAACCGAACTCACGTGGAATCCCCGCATCGCCGCCCGTTTCCGGACGCTCTTCAGCGATCGGAAACCTCACCCCGGACCTGAACCGTACGACCGACAGGGTCACCCGGCTCCACCCGGAAATCGGAGGCCAACTGCCTGCCGGTTCTGGCCAGGACCCACTGGCGGTTCACGACGCGGCCGTCGACGATGAAGTCGTCTCGCAGGATGGGGAGGGCCAGCATGGCCGTGAACCACTCCGCGACGCGTTCCGCGAGGAACTCGGGTGATCCCGAAAGTTCGATCGCGGTTTCCAGCGTGCGTTCCAGCGTGTACAGCTGGTCGTGGAACTCGCCGCCGATGAGACGCGAGCCGGTGAAGAACGCCCCAACCGTGACGATGTGCGCGTCCGACTCGGAGACGGGGTCCCGCAGGTCCAGAGTGACCAGGAGCTCGGTGCGGTTCTCGAAGACGGCGAGGGTCGCGTACGTGTCGTCCGGATCGCAGGACCACGCGCCGGCCTCCGCCCGCTCCCGCAGGGCGGTGACGAAACGCAGGCCTTCCTCGGTGAGTTCCAGCTCAGGGTCACAGTCGAACCACACGTCACTCCCCCAGCACGAAAAACGGCTCCGGCACCAAAGCAGCGCGATGCCGATCTTCGGCCGCCACGGAGCGAGCCGTGGAGAGGTCGTCAGCAAGTCGTCGATTCTCACATTCAGTGCGGTAGCGAGAGCGTCCAATTCGGGCGTCATACACTGACTTTGGATACCTTCGCCTCGGCTCCGCAGGATAACCGCAGGACTCGATCACGGTCCGGAGCTGGCGGAAACGTTTGGATTGGTCGTGTCAAAGTAGACCGTGTCCGTGCCTGGATCGAGATAGAACGTGCCGAAGTACGTCCCGCCCGTCATTTCACGGTCGAGGGCGTTGCTCCGGACCCACCTGGCGCCTGTCGGCATGAACTCGGCGAGTTCAGGAGGAAGCCGGCTTGGCGTATCAGGCTGAAAGCTCCGGTGCCGTGCGCCAGTGATGGCAGCGACGGCACCTGCTCTCAGCTGGGCAGTTCCCACTACACGCACATCAGTAGGGCCCGGAACGGACACCCTCGAATCGGTGCCCAGCGCGGTCCCGAGCCAGTGTGCGCCGGACAGCGGGCCGAGCGCAGCGAACCGACGCTCCAGGGGCTCCAGATCTGTGCGGACCTTGGCACTGTCTGCGCTTTTTTCAGTTGACGTACACGCTGCAAGCATCATCACCGCAATAAGCGAGAGCATCCCCCGGCGTCCGAGACCCGCCATGCCACCCACAGGCCACCCTCCCCAGAGCTCCCACCTCCCAGTCCTGATCGTAACGGTCGACTCACCGCCCATCCCTTGGAATTGATCATCTAGTAGATGAATCCAGCAAGGGACAGATAGCGTGAAATTGCAGCAACCAGGACCAGAGCAGAGATCCCGATCTTGCGTTCCCGCCAGCCGAGCAGGACAGCCCCCAGCGCTGACATCACCATGGCAGCCTGCAGCATGAATAGGCTGGAGGCACTCGCATCGGAATCAGTATTGGCCCTCGTCAGACCGGCGCCCGGGATCTTGGGAGACAAGACAAGGGCACTTATCAGCAGGGCGAAAATCCCAATCAACCCCAGAACGCGAGAAATAACCCTAATAGCCTTGGCGCTTCTCAACTCGATTCCTTTCGGGACGCACAGTGTGACGTAAGGGGCTCCAGCCGACTCCGCCCCCGACGCCTCCGCACGTGCTTCACGGCGCCGATTGAGCAGCTCCTCCGCCTAGCCGTACAGAAACCTGATGCCCTCGCTGAGCGCGACCCCGCCCATGGCTGCGAACGTCAACGGCTCAGTCATCATCGCCCCCCTGTCGCGAGCGTAACCACACGTCAGGTTCAGGACGACGGTTCTCGGATCACGCTTCACAGGATCTGCGTGATCAGGACCGCACAGTCCTGCCGTGAACGGCGACACACCGCGGTGCGCCGATACACGCCGGCCAGGAACTCGACAGCACCGACCGGGAACTCCGACCAGTCGCCGTTGGCTCCACACACCACCACGGGCCAGGAGTCCGGGTCGGGTGAGCTCATCCTCCAGTAGAGGTAGTCGACTACGTCCCCTACCCGCGGCCCGGTGGCCTGTTGCGCTGGGCGGAGTCCAATGAGGGGGGTAGGCCTCCGCCAGGGACCGGTAGTCGGAGGGCAGCGCCGTGCCCAGGTCCGCTTCGAGGGCAGCCCGATCCACGCTGCGCCCCCGGCACACGCCACTGCGTCATCGACGGAAGCGCGGCCTCCAGCTCTTCGATCCTCAGCATGTCGTCTGCCAATCCTGGGCGTCCTCGACCGCGATGTTCTCGAACAGCGCACCATGCCGGAACGTGCGTACACAGACGGTCACTTCATGCGGGCCATCATGTCGCGGACGCACATCGCGCACCGGCGTCCAGCAGCCCGCACACCGCAACTCCTGTCACCAGGAACGCAGCCGCCGCCGACAGCAGCGTGACCTCGTAGTAAGACCGAGGAGTCAGCGCGGCGACCCCGTACGCGGCGGCCGATCCGGCCAGGACCGCACACCCGACCCGGCCGGCCAGCACCAGCGCGAGCCGCCGACCTCCGCCCGAAGTCACCACCACGTCCCGCCCGGCCAGTACAACGGCAACGGCAGCCATCAACAATTCCATGGCTCCGGCGAGTTGCGGAGTCCCGAACATGACCCCGTAACGCACTGCCAGTGCGGGCACGAGGAAGAGCCCCAGCCAGTGGCGAAGCACCTGCCACACGAAGGCCGAGGACAGACCAGGAGCGGACGGATCCGGCAGGCGGCCCGCGGCCCAGCGCAACCCGGTCAGCGCGGCAACGGCCACCATCACGACTGGAAGACGGTCGTCCAGGCGCCCCAGGTTGTAGAGCAGGGCGGTGTCGTACACGACGAGAACGAGCACACCCAAGGCGCCGAGCGACCCGATGAACACCAAAAGCCCCGACACGGAGGCGGCCGCCCGGGACACCCCCGCGTCACGCGCCGCCCAACGGGCCAGGAGGACCGGCGTGATCACGGCAGACACGGCCCGTATGACCAGATCATCGTTCGTGTAGGGGTTCCGCAGATCCCACTCGACCAGACAGAACACGACGGTGTACGACACGGACGCCAACGGAAGCAGCGCGGAACAGGCGATCCGCCGGTACAGGTCGGCGTCGAACCAACGCGCAACCGTCGCGAACGCGGTGAGCACGAAGGGCAGTTCCAGGAAGGCCTGCACCCGCAGCACGGACGTAGCGAGAAGCTCCGGCGCGGGAAGGACACGACCGAGCGATCGCATCATGGGGTCGTGTGTGGCCAGGTCGAACCACCCGGTCGGCAGGTAACGCGCGATGAACGACGGGTCGCCACCATGAACGCGCAGCACGTACACCGTGAACAGCACCTGGTTGACGTAGATGAGCACGGTGGTGACCGCCAGCGCAACGAGCGGCGAAAAGGAGCGGCCCGTCGAACTCGAAGCTCCGGAGCGGCGACGACCGAGGCCCCGCAGGGCGAGCGCGAGGGCCGACGCGACCGACGCGATCACCACGGAGTTCACGAGTGCCTTCACCGTCCTGCCCCGACTTCCGTGGATTTGCACATACCAGCCCCGCGTCACACCTTGTCGACACTGAAGCTGAACCGCACCATACGGTTAGGGAGCTTTTCCGCAACGGCAGCGCAGTATCCTATGTTTGTCTGGAATTTCAGGTACAAGCATTTCCCCTTCAATCCGTCGGGGAAGCACTTGCCCATCCCCCACTGCTCGTCGCGAACGAGGACCGAATCGTCATCCCACGTCAAGTCCGCCAACTGATGGCCGTATTGGCCGAGAAGTTGATCCACCACCTTTGGCGATCCGTCAAACACGAGTGAGAGTGAGTCACTGTCCCACGTGCGGACGGTGTGACACCTGACGACGTCGGCATGCGCGGGAACAGTCACGTCGAATCTCTGCGGCAACAGGTCACCACCGATTTCACTCATACACGACGAACTCGAAATATCGTCGGCAGGGTCAAGTCCCGAACAGCCGCCAGCACACAGCAGTGCGGCCGAAAGGAGGCCGAACGTCCTGATCAAGCTCCCCACACGCAACCCCCTTTGTACCTGCACAAGTCCGGGGATCGCAGGGGCCATGGCTCTGCGACCAGGCCCCTGCGATCCCTACGTCGTGCCGTCGCTGGACTCCTCGCGGCCGAACGGGTCGTAGGAGTAGGTGAAGTTGTCCTTCTCCGTGTCCGCCGGGTCACCGGTGGTGTCACGGACGAGCTTGACGGCATCCGCGACCACGACTCCGCCGCTGTTCTGGAACAGCTGCAGCTTGGCCGCGTTGCCCTGCTTGAAGGCGAAGGAACCCAGCGAGACCCAGGTGCCCTGGTTGGCGGTGGCGTTCTGGTCGACCGTCTTGTCGGCCGTCCCGCCGTCGTAGGTCACCGTGTACTTCGCCGTCGTCGCGGCGCCCGTCACCTTCGGGAACTTCACGTACGCGGCGTACGTGCCGTCCTTGGGGATGTTGAGCGTCCACGTGTAGGCATCCGTGCCGGTTCCGGCCGCGTGGGTCTCGTGGTTGTAGCCCTGCTGACCGGTGATGTCTCCCTTCGTCCAGGTACCGGTCTTCGAGGTGTTCTGGGTGTCGGAGTTGTCGGCCAGGACGACCGACTTGCCCACCGGGACGCCGTCGTCCGCGCGGGACTTCAGCGAGCCGTCGGCGTAGTACGACCACGACATCGTGCGGTCCGAGGAACCGCCCGCCGAGGTCAGAGTCCGCTTGATCTGCTGACCCAGCTCGTTGTAGTCGTAGGTCGTGGTGATGTCCCACGGGTCCGCGGACGACCTCGCCCAGCCGTTGTCGAAGTAGCTGTAGGTGGTGTCGTTGCGGACCGTCTCGCCGTCCGACGGCGGCAGCGAGGTCTTCGCGACCTGGCCCACCTTGTCGTACGTCGTCTCCGTGTAGACGTTCGGGTCGTTGTAGCGCGAGTCCGCCGGGTCGTAGGGCTGGTACTGCTTGGCCGGGCGGTTCAGCTCGTCGTACGACGTGCGGACCGTGAAGGCGTCGGTGGAACCGGCCGCCGTCGCCCGCGGCGTGAGCACCTTGGTGGTGTTGCCGACCTGGTCGTACTCGTACTTCGTCGAGCGTGTCGTGGTGCCCTCGTGCGGGACCTTGACCTCGGTCTGCTTGCCGCACTCGTCGTAGGTGATGAGCGTGGTGTTGTTCTCGGCGTCCGTGGCCGAGGTGACCAGGCCGTCCTTGTCGTAGCCCTTCTTGGTGGTCTTGCCGGCCGCGTCCGTGACGACCGTGACCCGGTGGTCCAGGTCGTAGTCGGTCTTGGTGGTGTAGTCGGTCGTGTCGGTCGTCGCGTTCTTCTTCGGGTCGATGACCTTGGTGACGTTGCCGACGTTGTCGTACTCGTACGAGACCTTGTCACTGTTCGCGTTGACCACGGACGTGAGCTGGTAGATCTCGTCGTAGGTGTTCGTCGTAACGTAGTCGGTCGCATCCGTCGTCGTCGCCGTGCCCTTGGGCTCGGTCGTCGTCTTGACGTTGCCGACCTTGTCGTAGGTGTACGTCGACGTCCGCGGGGCGGTCTGGTTGTTCGCCGGCCCCGTCGCCGACGTGATCTCGTCAGCGTTGTCGTACACCGCTGTCGACGCCGCGCCGCTCGGCGCCGTCGACTTCGTGACGTTGTCGTTCTCGTCGTACACCGGCGCCGGGGTGGTGATCACCACGCCCGTGTCCTTGGGCACTGTGTTGACCAGCGGGCGACCGTACGTGTCGTACGTCTGCGTGGTCACCTTGTCGTTGGCGTCGGTGACCTTGGTGACCTGGCCGCGGGCGTCGTACTCGTACGTCGTCGCGTTGGACTTCGCGTCCGTGATCGTCGTCGGGTAACCGGTGGGTCCGAAGCCGCTGTACGTGGTGGCGTGGCCGTTGGCGTCGGTTGCCTTGGTCAGTTCACCGTAGGCGTCGTAGTCGTACGACGTGGTGTAGTCGCCAGCCGTCGGCGTCGCGACACCCTTGGGGTCGGTGACCGTCTTCACGTTGCCGAACGAGTCGTAGCCGAACTGCCAGGCGCGGCCCTCCGGCGACGTCTTGCGGAACAGGTCCGCCGAGAAGCCGTCCGCGCGCGTCTGATACTCGTACTTCGCCGCGTTCGCCGGCCACTTGGTGGAGTCCAAGACGCAGGTGGCCGTCTGGTCGGGCACGCCCGCCTTGTTGTTCTCCGCGTCGCGCTGCCAGAGCGGGTAGCCCGTCTTCTGGTCGTAGCAGTACGCGGCCTTGGCGCCGTTGGCCTCCTCCAGGTACGTGACGTTGTTGTCCGCGTCCCCACGTGGGTTGCCGGCTCAGGTTCGTTGGCATCGGCAGGGCGACGGCCCCCACCAAGGAGGGGCCGATCGCTGCTACCCCTGGGAGGCCCAGGGGTACCGTTCTGAATGCGACCTCAGAACGGAGTTCAGTATGCCTGAGCACACCGATACCCCGGCACCTTCGACCTTCGGGCAGCGCCTCCGGCGGGCGCGTGAGAGCGCCGGCCTCACACGGGCCGTCCTCGGCGGACTGGTCGGCCGGTCCTCGGAATGGGTCAAGGCCCTTGAGGTGGGCCGCCTCCAGATTCCGCGCCTGCCAATCCTGTTGCGCTTGGCCGACGTTCTCGGAGTCGAGGACCTGGCGGAACTGACCGGCGACGAACGGCTGTTGACCGCCACCTACAGCAAGGCCGCGCACGAGGCGCTGCCCTCGGTGAAGGCAGCGCTCACAACCTATGACTTCAACGGGGCCGACGAGGAACCGGAGACCGCCGAAGCGCTGGCCGCGCGCGTACGGCAGGCGTGGCAGCTGTGGCACGGAGTCGGCAACCACCGGACAAGCCTCGCCGCCCTGCTCCCCGACCTACTGATCGACTGCCGGCACGCCGCACACGCTCTGGAAAGCACCGACCGGCGCCGTGCCCTGGTCGCGCTTGCCGAGACCTACCACCTGGCGCAGCTGTACCTCAGCTTCCAGCCCGCGCCCGAACTCGTCATGCTCACCGGAGACCGGTCGATGACGGCAGCGCAGGACGCCGACGACCCGCACGCCATCGCCGCCGCGGCCTGGTACATGAACCACGTCTTCAGGGACGCCGGAGAGCGACACGAGGCACGCGTCGACCTCGCCATGAAGGCAGCTGGTCTCCTCAACCCCGAGCACGGTCCGGAAGACCTCGCACGCTGGGGCCTCCTGCACCTGGCAGCGGCCCTCTCGTACGCCAAGGTGGGCCGCCGGGGCGATGCCGAACGGCACTGGGACCGCGCGGACGAAGCCGCGCGCCGCCTCGGCGACGGCTACGCGCACCCGTGGCTGATCTTCGGGCGGGGCATGGTCGACGCCTACGCGATCACCATGAACGCAGACCTCGTACGTTCCGGCCCGGCGATCGATGTCGCGACGCACATCGACCTCGCGCCGATGCCCTCGGCGACGCGCCGGAGTTTCCACCTAGTGGAGTCCGCACGCGCCTACCGGCTCCAGGGCGAGGACGTGGCCGTGATTCACCTGCTGAAGAAGGCGTACGAGACCGCGCCGGAGACCGTGCGGTTCAACCTGTTCGCTCGCCCGGCCGTGGCCGAACTCGCCACCGGCAACAACGCAATGATCAGGGAGGACGCGCGCCAACTGGCACGCCGGCTCGGCGTAGCAGCCTGATGGGTACAACCTGTACCCCTCCACAAGGGGGGTATGTACATACCCCTTGCACGGCCGAACCGCTCCTACCGTCGATGGCTGCGACAAGACCCCGGCGAGGTGGCTAGACCTCCCGGGGCGCGGCCAACGCTGAGTAGGAGCGTCAACATGCACGACTGTAACCGCCGCATTGCCGAATTGCTCCGGCTGGTTCTTGCACCCGGTTCCGGCAGGCGCCGCGCCGGGTTCCGCCCCGCCCTATCGGCCCCCGCGCACACGCCGGAATCGCCCCGAACTGCCATGCCGTGGCCCCCGGTGCACCGCTGCGCGTACGGACTGGACACGCCGCTCGACGGCAACGCGAACGCTGTCGTCCGCCCGTACGTTCTCGAGAGCGAGCGGAAACGGGAGCGGCAGCATCAGCGGCGGCGGCTCGCCCTGGTCCTCACGGCCGACCTCGGCATCGACCTCGACCGGCACGTGGTCGGCGCCAACGGGGTCGCGTGATGGGCGCGACCATGAAGCAGCCACAGGTGACAAGGGAAAGCGCGGACCAGTCGTGGCTGTCGGCCGAGTGCGCGCTCGCCCAACAGCCCGGCTACGAGGACCTGCACGGCGAGTGCCGCCAGACGGCGGACGTGCCAATGCCCGGCGGCGTGGGCATGCTGCTGGCCCGCCACTGCCCGTGCGCCTGCCACGCGTCGGAGGGTGAGCGGTGAACGCCGGAACCCCACCCCCGCCCGGGACATCCCGCCTGACGATCCACATCTACCGGCTCACCCCTGACGGCAAGCGCGTCGCACAGTCCAGACGACACACCATCACGGCCACCCCCGACCCGGAACGCCTCGCAGACTCGCTCGCCTGGCCTCCGTGCCGCTGCCCCCGCTGCCCCCGCTGCCGCACCGATAACGCCCGGTAGCAGCCCCGACCCGGCCGCCCGCATCCCGTTCCCAGACGGCAGGGCGGGCGGCCTACCGACCGGTCGTCCGCCACCTCGTTGGAGGACCCTAAGGGCAGCCGCCTACGGCCCGCTGCACAATGCCACGGCCAGCAGCGGCAGCGGCAGCGGCAGCGGGACCAGAATGCAGAGTTTGCTCAGTCGAGCCCGGGCGCCGGACCGCTCCGGCCGAACACTCGAACGCCTTCCTCGTGTACGCCAACATCGTCCAGGGAAGCCCGCCACCCCGCGCCCTCCAGAACATCCCTCAGCATCGTTCGCACGGCGTCCAACACCGCATCCGCAAAGGGAAGCACAGGGTTTTCGAAATCACTGCGTTCGGCACAATCATCCACCTTCGCCATCAACTCAGCACTGGACAGCCACTCGACATAGACCCCTTCCGAACCACCTTCCGACCCAGCATTGAGAAACGTATCAATGTAAACGTGCGCACCCGAATTCCCCTTGCGGTCCGTGAGAGGAATTCCGGCCAGGCGCAGCGTCTCCCGCACCTCTCCCACAATTCGCTCGTATTGGAGCTTCGTTTCCTGGGAGACATGTTCGATCACGAATTCGCCTCTCATAGCGGTGCGGGAGTCCTAACCAAGCGATACCACGGAGAGGGCGGCGAAGCGTCGCCGCCCCTCCGCTCACCGAAAAACGGGAGCGGAGGGCCCGGGTCGGCGCCGAAGAACAGCCGCCGGTACGTCTACGACGCCTTCAACTCTCCCACCATGCCGACTAGCTTCCCACGGGCCGGATTTGCCTGGAAGGCCGGATAGCGCCGCGCAATGAATTCCAGGACGTCCGTGGAGAATCTGGCGGCGACAGCGAGGAACTCGGCGACCGTGCAGTGCCCGGGCACGGGATCCCAGGACCTCGTCACGGTCACCGTTTCGCCGTCGCGGGTGAAATGAATCAGCAGATCGTTCTCCGTGAAGCTGATGCGCCCAGGATTACCCTGCCGAATATCACCGGCCGCAAGAAGCACACAGAACACGAAATCGAGGGCCGGCGTCACCGGGAACTGCTCGTTTCCGAACTCATCAGCGGCGATGGATAGATCTGCCTTGAAGTACTCGTACCGCAAATCCATCTCACTGGCCCGCTCCAACTTGGCGAGCTGCTTCTCGGTGAGATCCCGCATGGAGTCCGGAACAAAGGTGATGTCAAACATGACGCTCCAAGATGTGAATCCAAGGATGACGAAGGCCTGACGCGTCGGTCGCCCGCACCGTACAAGTACGGTGCGGGCGACCGACGCGTCAGGCGAACGGATACCTACGGAATGGGGTGAGCAGTCGTCGAGGTCCGCTCGCAGTAGTCGCGAGAGAAACTCCACCATCCCGCAGTCGTAGCGGCTCCACAGGCTGTCGTCCCTGTTGTAGACCAGGACCGGCCAGATACCGGGGTCTTCACCGGAGGCGCCCCAGCACAGGATGTCCGCGCTGGAGTCCACCCCCAAGCGATCAGCTCCGGGTTCGTCCCGACCGGCTCGGGTGATTTCCGAGTCGTCGCCCATGCGTGCTCGGCGTTCACCGCCTCGTGGAGCATGCCGCCGAATGCGGACTTCGGCCGATCCCCTTTGGGTTCGGGATCCTGGATCACCAGGTAGTCCTGGATTGTCCCGGACCCGTACACCTCGATGAACTACCGGTAGTCGCACGGGAATTCCTTGCCCCACGACTCGCTCGTACGCGTCCAGTCAACCGACACATCAGGTTCGGTCGTGGACGGCATGAACCGCATCGACCCGACGGGAACCTGTCGGCCTGTTTCGGATCGTTGAACACGGGTCAATGAAGTCGTGCCCATCGAGCTCGATGAATGACCTCCAGCATGGTCTCCCCGCCATGACCCCCGTCATCGGTGACACAACCGAAGGTGGCTGGAACTCTCGAAACAAAACGCTTCAGATGCTCGGTGACGGAATTGACATCCAAAGATGAAATGATTCTACGAGGTGGTGCCTCACCGCCCCCGCACTCAGCCCGGAATCGGTACCACTCACCGTCCTCACTGACGCACTGAACCGAAACTTTCGCTTGGCCCGCCCCGCGCCGATGCCCTTCCCCGTTCAGTTCCAGAATCCAGAACTCGCTGGCCGCTGGGCAACCTTCGCGAGAAACCTGCTCCAATTCGTTTCGGACCAGGGATTCCGAGAGCGCAGCCTGCCCCACAGGGGGTCCTGCTGGGTCAGCGAGGCCCAGACGCCCCCCGGCGGCCCCACCATCATGCTCTCCCCCTTACCAGGAATGTGAAGGTCAGGGCCGTTCCGCAGTTCTTCGAGCAGCGGACCGAAAATCTCGCAGGTCGCCATTTCGAACCATTCAACCGCGAGTTGCGGAATATCCACTTCCGAGGATCGAAGGTTGACCTCTACCCTCATCGCTTTCTCCCTGCCGCCGTAAACCACGCCTCAGGCATTGATGCTTTTCCAACCGACCCTGACTTTGCAACAGCCCTGGGGACCACACGGACCGCAGCGCCAGCGTCGCGATCACAGCGAGCGGCGGGCGCTTACTGGGAAAGACTCACTGATTCAGGTTCAGCACTCAAACACCCTGAAGGCTGACAGCATTCCCATTCACGACCAACTGCCATCGCTCACCGAACTCACTGTACGCGTCGACGGAGCCGTTAAGGGTATGGTCGAAGGTGAAGTCGGCGAACTCTGGAGCGTAATATCTCCCCTCCACCGGGTTGGACAACTCTTGCGCGAGCACGGCGTCCGGCGCAAGGAAATGGTCGATAATATAGGCTAGCCATTCATCTGCGAAGCGAAATTTACTCCGACGATTCCATTCGATCCGCGTACCATCATTAGCGGGGACCCATTGGCAACTCAGGCCGGGTTGACCAGTCGGCGGTGTGTTCACGTCGAGAATGTCGCCATCTGGGATAACCAGTCGCCCGGTCTCAATCGTAGAATAGGGGCCAGACGCTCTGGACATCCTGCGAGTCGCCGCGAACCTCTCAAGATACCGAACCTCCGAGGGATTCAACGTAGGCGAAACGGCCACAGATCCAACGAAGTTGATGTACTCGCTCATGCGCTCAGCCTACCCGACCATGCTTCCCGCGCAAAGAGTCCCCGGCTCTCATGAGCCGGGGACTCTTTTCTTCGCTCAATTCCTACGGTGTGGCAGCGCCACCTGTGAGTAGAGTCGCGATGACTCCCAGCGTACCGACCACTCCATAGCCGACCCCCTTCTCGATGCTATTGACCGTACTGGAGCTGGGTTCCCAGTCCCAAACCGTCGCAGGCACCGTCACAGGGTAGGGCTTCATATCCGGGTCATTTGGCCGTGGATTCTTCCTCGTCCACCAACTGATGGCCCCGTCGTGCCCACCTTTGCCGACTATTCCGGTCTTCTTGTTGGTCGACACCGTAACGAGCACACGATCTTTCTGGACGATGTCGGGAGTCACGAGTTGTGGAATATCGAATCCTGCCTCCACTCGCAAATACTGCCCACCGGGACCGCTCTGCAGCATCTGCTCTACGTTCACGTAGTGTGCAACTTCGTCGCCCGCCACCGTGACGCCTGGAACGATGAGTTCGCCGTGGATGCGGCGATATCCCCAGTTGGGGTTCTCGCGGGCGAGCCGCAGCACCAGCAGCCGGATGGAGCGCACGGTCCGCGGCCTTCCCGGGCGCTTGGGCCGGGAGCGCGCAGCGTGGCGGTGTGCGATCAGGTCGCGGTGCCAGCGCAGCACCGTGTCCGGACGCACCACCCTCCTGCGCAGCACCTCCGAGGGCAGGCGGTGCAGCAACGCCGCCAGGAACGCGCGATCGCTCGGGGAGAACCGAATCTTCTGGCCACCGAGTTGGCGCTCCAGCACCGTGATCTGATGGCGCAGGGCGAGGATCTCCGTGTCCGTGTCCCGGTCGCTCATGGGCAGCAGGCGCAGCACGGCGAACGCGTGCGTCACGGTCAGGTAAGCCAGTCGCAGCAGCACGACGAGCCATCATGTCGGGGTGATCGTCAGCCGTGCGAGAGCACCGATTCGAGCGTCCGTGCTCGAGAACCCGCGCATCCCGCATGCCAGCTCCCACCTGGGCGGATGAGGTTTTCGGTAAGGACAGCGCCGGCAAGTGCTGTCCGAGGCCGGCCGTAGGCTTCTCCAGGCTGTTGATGCCGATCATCACCTCGCGGTCCACGGTATAGCGGACGAAGTCCGCGTAGGCATCACGGATCGCCGGATCGGAACGGTGTTTCCGGCTCCCGCTGTGACAGTCCGTCCAGCGCCCGGCACCGTACGGCGCCCTGGAGGATCAGGGGATATCCCAAGCCGGTGTGTTTTGGAAACGGACAGAAGACGGGATGCACAGTGTCTGAAGTCGTTCACTCAGCCACTGCTCCTTCGGCGCCAATCCCATGATCTGCTCGACAAGAGCCAGAAGGTGTACGCCTCGGTCCACCTCTTCATCATCGACACCGTTCGGCACCTCGGACCACACAGGATTCCACCGAGGGTCTCCGGGGCGCAATGGAGTTACCGTTTCTTCGGCATCGAATTCATAACTGACCAATTCGCCATTCACGGCGTAGTGAAAGCTGTGGACCCCTTCACTGCTGAAGCTCACGCTTACGCAACGACCATCCCGAGAGATGTCGCGCAGCACACCGGGAACCGCCAAAGTCGAACCAATCGCCTCAACGGTGAAGATCAGCCCACAGTCCTCACCCAGCCCGACCAATTCAACATTTCGCGTCACGTTTTCGAGAGCTTCCCGGGCGGTCATCGCCTCAGGCTCGGCGCCCCCCACCCCAAGGATCCTCATCACTTCTTTATGATCGGATCCCTCGATGACAGAAATAGTTGGATACAAATAGTCTTCTTCCAGACCGTAAAACCAGTCGAACCTACGGTCGGACCTCGTCATGCTGGACCTCCTTCTGTCGCCTCGGATGAGGAAGAACTGGCTCGGGTGGGGTGGCCGAACACGGGTCGGCCACCCCACCCTACTGGGTTCGATTGAAGCGGAGAACCCCTTACCCGGCTATATAGACGCCATACTCCTCTCGCACATTGATCACCGAGACCAGGAACTGATCGCCGCGTTTAATCTTATTCGCCGCCATGAAGCTGCCGAGATCTCTGAACTGTGTGCGCTGCTCCGACCAGGGGACACCCATCGTCTGAGCGCCGATGCCTCCCTCGAATGTCGAGGCGAACGGATACTCGTCGCAGCTCTGCGGCCCATTCCACGCGGATTTGCCGCACCCGGCGAGTTCCCTGTTCAGGTCCCCGTCCTTAGAGTTTCGCATCGCCGTCAGAAGGAAGGGGTGTCCAGCATCGATCGCGGACTTGTCGTTGATCGCGATCTTCGGTGTCCGCTTCCCGTCGACCACGAACACCGGAAGGTCGCGGCACTGGGTCTCGCGCAGACCGTACTGGTCCTGGCAGTTGTCCACGGCCTCGTCCCACTGCGGGACGGTCAAGCCATCCGGTGTGGGGAAGAGCTCGCGCCAATTAACGTTGATCGTCTTCGAGCCGAATAGGCTGACAATCCGTGGGAGAACCCACTTCTCAGCCGACTTGAGACCTGCCCCACCCGGCGGAACGAAGACACCAATCTTCGGCTCTTGAAGGGCAAAGATGCCCTTCTCCGCGGCCTCTGTGGCCTTGGCCAGCTGCTGGAGGGATTCCGTGGACTCGGCCTGCTCGTGCTGGATCACCGCAGTTTCGCGGTAGGTACCCCCGCACATACCCGTGATGTCGCAGCTCGTGTGACCGTCGATCTCGACGAAGCTGGTCGGATTTCCCCCGCCGAATGCGTACCGGTTGTTGGTGTACGGGTCCGCCCCGAGGCCCATGTCCGCTAGCGCCCCGTTGTACATGTCCCGGGTGGTGAAGCGGTTCAGGCCGGGGTTGTAGTCGCGGAAGCCCATGTCGTACGTGCCGGACTGGGCGTCCCAGCGCTTGGCGTTGTAGCGGTACGGGTTGTACTCCTCCTTCGTCGGATCGGCCGGGTCCGGCTTGTCGATGCCGGTGAACTCGGACGTGTCGTCGCTGCCGTACGCGGTGTAGCCGTACGTCGCCTTGGTGTCGCCGCTGTTGTCCGTGAGGGTTTCGACGTCGGTGTGGCCGTTGTAGCCGTAGTAGCCGTCCTCGGTCGTGCCGTCCGTGTTGTGCTTGACCTGCGACAGGCGCTGGCCCCACGGGCTGTACTGGTACGACTTGGTCAGCGTGCCAGCGACCTTCTCGTCCAGGACCTCGGATGAGAGGCCCAGGTACTCGAAGTCCGTCTTCTTGCCGTCCGCCGTCTTAGAAGCGGTGCGGTCCAGCGGGTCGAAGGTGTAGGTCGTCGACTTCATCGCGCCCGTGTCGTCCCTCTTCTGGGACTCCACGACGTGGTCGAAGCCGTCGTACACGCTCCGCTCGATGACCTGGCCGCCCGAGGTGACCGACTCCTGGCGGCCGAACGGGTCGTAGTTGTAGTTCGCGGTGCTGCCCGGTGCCGACGCGGTGAGCAGCCGGTTGCGGTCGTAGTTGTAGGTGCTGGTGGTGCCCTTGACCGTCTGGCTGATGACGTTGGCGTTGTCGTCGTGGACGTACGTCTCCGTCCCTGCGCCATTGCCCGTTTTCACCGACTGCTTCAACCGGTTGGCCGGGTCGTAGCTGTAGTTCGTTGTCGAGGACAGGTACGCCGCGTGGTTGTCGGCGTTCATCTTCTGCGTGACGTCCTGCGACTTGTTGCCGTTGGGGTCGTAGGCGTAGGTGTGGGAGGAGACGAGGGTGCCGCCCGGCTTCTTCTCCGTCGTCGTCTTGACGGCCGCGTCCAGGTAGTACGTGTAGTCGACCGTGTTGCCGTTGGCCTTGGTCTCCTTCAGCTTCTGGCCGCGGTCGGTGTACGTGTACGACGTCACCTTCGGTGACGCGTCCGTGGGCGTCTTGCCGACCGACACCGTCTTCACCAAGTCACGTAGGTCGTATGTGTACTTGGAGAACTGGTCGGGGTGCGAGACCGTGTCCGACAGGCCGTTTGCGTCGTACGTGTACGACGTGGACTTCTTCTCCGTCCCCGACAGCGCCTCGGTGACCTTCTGGACCTGGTTGAGGCCGGTGTAGGCGACCGTGTACGCGTCGATCTTCGCGGTCGACGACGTGTCGTCGATCTTGGTCAGGTTGCCGTTGACGTCGTAGGAGTAGGCGAAGTTCGCCTTCTCCGTGTCCGCCGGGTCGCTGCTCGTGTCACGGACGAGCTTCACGCCGTCCGCGACCGCGATGCCGCCGCTGCTCTGGTCCAGCTTCAGCCTGGAGTCCTCGCCCTGCGTCAGGGAGTAGGAACCGAGGCTGACCCACGTACCGGTGGCGACATTCTGGTTCTTCGTCACCGAAGGCTCGGTCGTCGCACCGTGCGTGAGCGTGTACTTGGCCGTCGTCGCGGCACCAGTCACCTGCGGGAACTTCGCGTACGCCGTGTACGTGCCGTCCTTGGGGATGTTCAGCGTCCACGTGAACGCGTCCGTACCCGTGCCCGCCGTGTGGGTCTCGTGGTTGTAGCCCTGCTGGCCGGTGGTGTCGCCCTTGGTCCAGGTGCCGGTCTTCGAGGTGTTCTGGGTGTCGGAGTTGTCCACCAGGACCACGGACTTGCCGACCGGGACGCCGTCGTCCGCGCGGGACTTCAGCGAGCCGTCGGCGTAGTAGTCCCAGGTCATCGTGCGGTCCGAGGAGCCGCCCGCCGAGGTCAGGGTGCGCTTGGTCTGCTGACCCAACACGTTGTAGTCGTAGGTGGTGACGATGTCCCACGGGTCGGTGGACGACTTGGCCCAGCCGTTGTCGAAGTAGGTGTAGGTGGTGTCGTTGCGGACCGTCTCACCGTCCGACGGCGGCAGCGAGGTCTTCGCCACCCGGCCGACCTTGTCGTACGTCGTCTCCGTGTAGACGTTGGGGTTGTTGTAGCGGGTATCCGCAGGGTCGTACGGCTGGTACTGCTTGACCGGGCGGTTCAGTTCGTCGTACGCCGTGCGGGCCGTGAAGGCGTCGGTGGAACCGGCCGCCGTCGCCCGCGGGGTGAGCACCTTGGTGGTGTTACCGATCTGGTCGTACTCGTACTTGGTCGAGCGGGTCGTGGTGCCCTCGTGCGGCACCTTGACCTCGGTCTGCTTGCCCCGCTCGTCATAGGTGACCGTGGTCGTGTTGTTCTCGGCGTCAGTGGCCGACGTAACCAGCGAGTCCTTGTCGTAGCCCTTCTTGGTGGTCTTGCCGACCGCGTCCGTGACCTGCGTGACCCGGTGGTCCAGGTCGTATGCCGTCTTCGACGTGTAGTCGGTCGTGTCCGCCGTCGCGTTCTTCTTCGGGTCGATGACCGTGACGACGTTGCCGACGTTGTCATACTCGTACGAGACCCTGTCGCCCTGCGCGTTGACCGCGGAGGTGAGCTGGTAGATCTCGTCGTAGCTGTTCGTCGTGACGAAGTCGGTCGAATCCGTCGGCGTCGCCGTGCCCTTGGGCTCCGTCGTCGTCTTCAGGTTGCCGGCCTTGTCGTAGGTGTACGTCGAGGTGCGCGGGCTGGTCTGGTTGTTCGCCGGCGCCGTCGCCGACGTGACCTGGTCCGTGTCGTCGTACAGTGCTGTGGACATGGCGCCGTTCGGCGCCGTCGAGGTGGTGACGTTGTCGTTGGCGTCGTATACCGGTGCGGGCGTGGTGATCAGGGTGCCCGCCACCTGGTCCTTCGGCACCGTGTTGACCAGCGGGCGCCCGAACGTGTCGTACGTCTGCGTGGTCTGTTTCTGGTTGGCGTCGGTGACCTGGGTGACCTGGCCGCGCTCGTCGTACACGAACGTCGTCGAGTTGGTCTTGGCGTCCGTGATTGTCGCCGGGTAGCCGGTGGGCCCGAACCCGCTGTACGTCGTCGGGTTGCCGTTGGCGTCAGTCGCCTTGGTCATCTGACCGTAGGAGTTGTACTCGTACGACGTGGTGTAGTCCCCCGCCGTCGCAGTAGCGACACCCTTCGGGTCCGTGACCGTCTTGAGGTTGCCGAACGAGTCGTAGCCGAACTGCCAGGCGCGGCCCTCCGGCGACGTCTTGCGGAACAGGTCGGCCGAGAAGCCGTCGGCACGCGTCTGGTACTCGTACTTGGACGCGTTGGCCGGGTACGTTCCCGGGGCGCAGTCCGAGGACGGCGGGACGCCCGACTTGTTGTTCTCCGCGTCGCGCGACCACAGCGGGTAGCCCGTCTTCTGGTCGTAGCAGTACGCGGTCTTCGCCCCGTTGTCCTCCTCCAGGTAGGTGACGTTGTTGTCCGCGTCCCAGCTCATCTTGGTGCTCTGGGACTTGGCGTTGGTCGTCTGGACCGGGCGGCCGAAGTCGTCCGTCACGTACTTCGTGGCGTGCGACTCCGCGTCGGTGACGGTCGTGTCGACGAACTTCGTGTTCGTCGTGTCCGCCACGTACGCGAAGCTCGTGTCACCGTTCAGACGGTCGGTGATCGTCTTCGTCCACCAGTGGTACTTCGGGTCGTCGCCGGTCTGCGGCGCGTAGTACGCCAGGTTGGTGGCGTGGCCGCGCGGGTCGGTGGCCTTGACCAGCTTGACGTTCTTGTTGCCCTGGGTGGCGTCGTAGGTGAACTTGAAGTTCTTCGGCTGGGACGATCCGTCGCCGTCGGTGAACTGACCGAGCAGGCCCTCGACCGTGTAGAAGAAGGAGACCTTGCGGCCCGAGATGTCCGTGATGGACTTCACATGGTCGTAGATGTCCGGGTCGGTCAGGCTCGTGCCCGTGACCTTGGCGCCCGTGCCGTCGATGTAGCTGTAGGACGCGTCACCCTTCTTGTAGTAGTCGAGCGTCAGGGACTGCCGGCCCGCCGGGTCGGTGACGTAGGCGAGGAACTTCGCCGCCTTGCCCTGGGTCTTGTGCTGCTCGTAGGTGTAGGTCTGTGTGTTGCCGTTCTTGTCGACCACCGACGTCAGGTAGCCGTCGCAGCCGAAGAAGAACCGCGTGCCGTCCGGACGCAGCAGCGTCCACGCGTCCGGCACCGGGTCCTTCGTCGGCGTGCAGTCCAGACCCGCCTTCGCGGTGATCCGGTAGTGGACACCCGCCGGAGCCTTCCAGCTGCCGTCCGGCTGCTTGGTGAAGACGTGCGTGGTGCCATCCCCGTCCGGCAGACGGATCTCCGAGGCGTTCTGAACCGGGTTGGGGTGGAAGTCCAGCGCCGCACCGAGCCGGATGGGCCCGCCCAGCTGTGCCGACCAGCCCGCGCCCGCGCCACCGGTGGTGTTGTCGGTGTCCTGCGAGTTGTACGCGAGGCGCGCGAACGTCGTCAGACCCCGGCCCGGGTTGGTGAACGCGTTGTACGACCACACGGTGTTGCCGTAGGCGAGGTTGTTCATGACCGTCGAGCCGGCGCCCGTGTTCTTACCCGTGTACGAGTAGAACTTCTCCAGGCCGAGCGTGTTGGAGGTGGGGTCCTCGACCGCCACGTTCTGCTTCAACGCGGGGATGCCGCCGGTTCCGGCGGACAGCCAGCTGCCGTCGGAGACCTTCTTGACGTCCCAGCCCAGCACGTACTGGGTGCGCTTGCTGCCCGAGTCCGAGTTGATCGGCGTCTTGACCTGCGCCTGGATCGTCGTCGACTGGCCCGGGGACAGCGGAGGGATCGCCGTGGACAGCTGGTTGCCGCCCGTCGTCGCGTCCGTGCCGTCGGGGAGCTGCCAGGTGTACGACAGGACCCGCTCACCGCTCGCCCACGCGCTCGACGTGGTGTTGGTGACCGTGAAGTCCACCGTGTAGGTGGAGTTGGGGGTCATGCGGGCCGGAGTCTGCGGCGCGTAGTACGTGTCGTCCGTCGTGGAGTCGACGTAGATCACGCGCAGTAGGGGGCCGATCTGGGGGTCGGCGGCCTCCGAGGCCAGGAACATGGTCTGTTCCTTCGGCCCGGTGGAGGTCTCGTCCTTCAGCTTGATCAGGGCGCCGTGGTTGGAGGTGGGGGTGCGGGTCCAGCCCTGGGTGAGGGAGGTCGCGTCCCACCAGTGGCGGCCGACGTCGGAGACCGAAGCCACGGTGTCGGAGACCGTGCCCGAGTAGTCGCCGCCCGCCGCCGTCCAGGCGGTGCCGGTCGCGGCGTTGTTCCAGGTGGCCTGGGTCTCGGTGAAGTCCTTGTTCAGGCCGTGGAGTTCGTAGATCGCGCCGTTGGTGCCGGTGGTGGTCTCCGCGCCCCACATGAACAGGCGGGATTCCAGCACCGTGGCGGTGGTGGGGATCGCCGTGGTGGGGAACTTCATCACCGCGCGGGTCTTCTCGGTGGAGTTCGTGGGCGTGTTGTTGCCCACGCTCAGCCACTTCTGGCCCACACCGTCCCGGCCGATGGTGTCCAGGTTGGTGGTCGGGGTCGCGGAGGACAGGGTGGTGTCCGTGACGCCGGCCGTGGTGCCCTGAACCAGACGCATCGTGCGGCCCGCCTTGGGCACGCCGACGATACGGGTGGGCGAGCCGAGGAGCTGGCCGTCCTTCGTCTTCACCGCGAGCTGGTAGTAGTACGACCGCCCGATCTCCACCGAGGAGGAATCCGGCGTCGGGGTCGCGGTGGTGTCCGTGTACGCCGTGGCCGACTTGTCGATCGGGGCGACCAGGGTCGCCGCGGACGGCGTGAACGCCTGCTGCGTGGAGCGGTGCAGCTGGTACTCGACCGGGTCGAGGCCGGAGTCACCGGTGGTGTTCGAGTAGGCCTTCCAGCTCAGCTCCGGGCCCGTGGAGTGCACGACCGTCGGGGAGTTGAGGGTGGTGCCGACCTTGCCGTACGTCACCGTCAGCCGCGGGATCGTCGACGTCTCGCCGCCGTAGTCGCCGTCACCGGCCTCGTAGCGCGGACCGCCGATCGGGCCGGCCGTCGACTCGTCGGCGGCCTTCAGGATGAACCCGTTGTTGGTCGAGGTGCCGTCCAGCCACTGCTGCACGGTGTCGGTCACCGGGAACTTGTGCCACTGGCTGTACTCGCCGATGTCCTTGTTGATCATCGCCGGGTTGGTGAAGCGGACGGCGTCCGCGATCACCGCCGTGGTCGCGGAGGCCGGGCCGTCGCCCAGGACGACCTTGCCGGCCGTACCCGCCGCGAAGTCGATCTGCGCGCCGCTCGCCAGCGGGGCCCAGACACCGTTGGTGCCGGACTGCTGGTTCACCGTGTAGGTGGTGGAGCCGGCCTTGGACGTCACCGTGTACGGGGCGTTGGTGGCGCGGTCGGTGGCGGCGACATAGTGCGCGTCGACCTGGTAGGTGCCCGCGTCCTTGATGTTCGGCTGCCAGGTGTAGGTGTCGCCGGCGACCGTGTCCTTGTTGTAGTGGTAGTCGCCGCCGACGCCGTACTGCGCGAGCGAGGACGTCGTCGCCGGCCAGGAGCCGGTGGCCGCCGTGGTACCCGGGTCGCCGTCGTCCACCGTGTAGCTGGTGCCGGACAGCTCACCGACGTACGAGCTGGTGCCGCTCCAGGTCGCCGACGTCTCGTCCCAGGTGCCGGTCGCCCGGTGCACCTCCACCGGCACCTTGGTGCCGCCGCCGTCGTGCGCGTTGTCGAAGTACATCTCCAGGCGGGCCGAGTCGATCTTCGTGCCCGAGGGGATCTCGCTCAGCGGGAACTTGATCAGGGAGCGGGCCGTGCCGGTGGCCGTACGGCCCACCGACAGCTTCCAGGAGGTGTTGAAGTTCGTCGTCGGCTGGTCCGACAGGACCATCGTGTCCTGCGAGTCCGACGGCGACGGCGTGATCGTGATCGTCGGGTCGATCACCACCGGGTACTGACGGTCCTTGGACGCCAGCCACTTCGCGTCGGGCGCGACCGTCAGCTTCCACTGCTTGCCGTCCCGGGTCAGCTTCTGCCGTACGGCCGTGCTGTAGGTCTTGCCGAAGACGGACTTGTCCGCCTTCTTCGCGTCCGTCATGAACGGCGCCGGGATCACCATCACCGGGGTGTTCGGCAGCGCGCCGTACAGGGCGATCGAGCCGTCCTTGCGCGCCCGCGGCACCAGACCGTCGGTGTCGAGGGTGAAGGTGAACTTCAGGGGACCGGTGGGCCGTTCGGCGAGGGTGATGTTCTCCTTCACCCGGCCGGGGCCGACGCCGTACTCCAGGTCCGCGCCGTGCGCCGCGTCCTTGTAGGTGACCGTCGAGCCCTTCACGGCCGGCTTCAGCGCGCCGTGCGTGCCCTCCAGACCGAGGGTGACCGTACGGCCGTCCGGGGACTGGAAGCGGATCAGGTGGTCCGCGTCCGAGCCGAACCAACTCCGGCCCTCGTTGGTGGTGTTGGCGAAGTCGAAGCCCTTGGCGTCCGTCCGGTGGACGGCCGTGTCGATCGGCTTCCAGGTCGCCTTCTTGCCTGAGCCCGAGCGGTACGACGTCGGGACCGCCGACAGTTCCGCCTGCACCTGGCCGTCGGACAGCTGCCAGAACCGCGCGGTCGAGGTGCGCCGGCTCTTCAGCTCCTTGACTCTCCTGGCCTTCGGGGCATTCTTGCCCCTCGGCAGCTTCTGCCGGTCGGCCACGTCCAGCTCGTCGTGGGACGGCGGCTTGGCGAGCTGGTGATCGTCGTCGCCGCCGAACCAGCCCTCGAGGGTATCGACAATCCCCTTTCCGCCACCGTCATCGTCCGTGGACGAGGCAGCGTAGGCGAATTGCGGTAGCGCGGTACTCACGACCGCGGACACCACAAGGCAGGAGATCACTCTCCCGTATCGGACTTTCACGTCCAATTCCCTTTCTCATACGGCGCACCCGATTTCCGCCCCTGGCGCGCGTGACGCGCGTGACCGAATGCGGGCACGCCGAACCGCCAGTCGGGGATCCCGACTGGTCATGATGGAACGGCCCTTCCTGTGAACCTCCTATGCGGAAGCCCGAGTTCTAATCAGCTGGATGAGGGCATGTCAACAGACGTCACAAGCTGGACAGTCGAGCCCAGGAGGACGGAACTCGCTTCATCTGCGGCGAAACGGGCGGCCGATTCGCCGGATATTTCCCGTCGTTGGATCGGGCCGCTCCCCATGAGGTATAACCGCCCGGTTCTTTACCCGCCCGCATTCGTTCCCGGAATGCGCGCCGATCCGAAAGCGGGAGCGCCATGCCATCGACACGGAAGCCGGACGACGCCGAAACCCCGGAAGTAGCCGACAGTCCGGGGGTCGCCGAAACCCCGGAAGTCGCCGAGGACAATTCGCCGGAAGTGTCGGGGGAAAAGTCCCCTGAGAGCTCCTCGAAGGGTTCCTCGAAGGGCGCGGACCGCCGTGGAATCGTGGTGGGTGGCGTCCTCCTCGCCGCCTCCGCCGGAGTCGTCGTCTACGGCGTGCTCAACACCGCCGAGAAGCCGGAGCAGCACCACGTACCGACCGCCGCGGTGACGTACGAGATCGAGGGCGAGGGCACGGCCGACATCACGTACCAGGCGCGCAGCGAGTCCGGGGACGCCATGGTGGCAAACGGGGTCACGCTGCCGTGGAAGAAGACCGTGAACGTGCCGCTCGGCAAGGCGCCCCTCGTGACCATCACCCTCGGAGAGAAGGGCGGGCGGGCCAGCTGCCAACTCGCCGTTCGCGGCAAGCACGTCCAGACCGCCACCGCTTTCGGGAAGTTCGGGCGCGCCACGTGCCAGGGCGAACTGCCCGCGCCGGAGCCGTCGGACGCCGACGCCGCCGGACAGGAGGGCAGCTGATGGGGCCCGCGGCTCGGGGCGCGGCCCGCGTCGCGCTCGCCGCCGCCGTCGTCCTCAGCGCGATCGCCCTGTCCGAGCGCACCGGGACGACCGCCGCACACACCGCGGCTCCCTGGGGCGCCCTGCGCTCCGTGGCCGTCCCCGCCGGGTCCGATCCGGCGCGCCGCGTACTGCCCGCACGCACGACAGAACCGTTCCGCATGGTCGGCGTCACCTGGTCCGATGCGCGGGCCGCGCTCGGCGGGACGGCGAAGATACGCACCCGCAGTGCCACGACTGGGCGCTGGTCTCCGTGGCGCGACCTCGAACTCGACGTCCACGCACCGGAGTCGGGGCCCGAGCACGCCGACGGCGGTCTGCGGGGCGGCACCCAGCCGCTGTGGGTCGGGCCCTCCGACGGTGTGCAGGCGCGGATCACCGGCGCGAAGCTGCCCGCCGGGCTCCGGGTCGACCTGGTCGACCCGGACGCGGGGGCGAAGGAGTCGGCACCCGCCCCGGCCGGGGCGGCGACCG
Source organism: Streptomyces albiflavescens (assembly GCF_014645835.1). Lineage (GTDB taxonomy): Bacteria > Actinomycetota > Actinomycetes > Streptomycetales > Streptomycetaceae > Streptomyces > Streptomyces albiflavescens. Next base: position 50,391 of record NZ_BMMM01000024.1, on the reverse strand, counting down.
CCGCCGGTCAGCCGGACATCGTGCCGCGCTCCGGATGGGGCGCCGACGAGTCGATGGTCGTGGACCCGCCGACCTACACGACCGACACGAAGGCCGTGTTCGTGCACCACACCGCGGGCACCAACGACTACACCTGCGCCGAGTCGGCGTCGATCATCCGCGGCATCTTCGTCTACCACGTGCAGAGCAACGGCTGGAACGACATCGGCTACAACTTCCTGGTCGACAAGTGCGGCACGGTCTTCGAAGGCCGCGCGGGCGGCGTCGACAAGCCGGTCTACGGCGCGCACACCTATGGCTTCAACACCGACACCAGCGGCGTGGCGGTCCTCGGCGACTACAACACGGCGACCGCGCCGCAGGCCGTGCGCGACTCCGTCGCGAAGCTCGCCGCGTGGAAGCTCGGGCTGTACGGGATCAACCCGTCCGGCACCGTGGTGATGGCGGCCGGCGCCAACAACGGCAAGTACACGCAAGGGCAGTTGGTGACCCTGAACCGGATCTCCGGGCACCGTGACGGCTATCCGACGGAGTGCCCGGGCGAGAACCTCTACGGCGATCTGCCCGCCATCCGTACGCTCGCCACCGCCGCCAACTCCCCTGCCCCGACGGGAGACATGAATCGCGACGGCCACGCCGACCTGGCCGCGGGTGTCCCGAAGGCCACGGCGAACGGGCTGGCCGCCGCCGGGCAGGTCACCGTCGTACCGGGTGCGCGCTCGGCGTCGTACGCCGGGAACAAGGCCGTCATCACGCAGGAGTCGGACGGCGTGCCCGGTGGCTCGGAGGCGGGCGACGGTTTCGGATCCGCCGCCGCCTACGGCGACTTCGACCACGACGGCTACCAGGATCTCGTCGTCGCCTCGCCCGGCGAGGAGGTCACCGCGGGCGCGAGCGACGAGGGCGCGCTGAGCCTGCTGCGCGGCACCGCGAACGGCCTCGCCGGGCAGGCCGGAATGGTCAACGAGCCCAGCGGGGTGCGGGCGAGCGCCGCCCGCTTCGGAGCGGCCCTCGCCACCGGGGACTTCGACGGGGACGGCGGCGACGACATCCTCGCCGTGGCGCCGGGCGCGGCGCGCGCCTGGGCGATCGACGGCGCGAACCGCGCCTTCTCCGCACCCGTCCAACTGGCCTCCGACGGTGGCGCCTTGAGCGACACGGACATCGCGACCGGCGACTTCGACCGGGACGGCTACGAGGACGCCGCCCTCACCTTCCGCACCGCGGGCGGCGCCACGCCTCTCGTCGTGCTGCGCGGCTCGGCGACCGGGCTGCGCACCGACGCACCGGCCGTTCTCGACGGTGCCGGCGGGCGGGCGCTCGCCTCGGCGGACCTGAACGGGGACGGGTACGCCGACCTGGCCGTGGGCCGTCCCGATGTGGGCGACGGTGGAGAGGTCTCCACGTTCCATGGCTCGGCGGACGGGCTCACCACCACTGGGGCACCTGTCGTCGGCCGTGCCGAGATCCCCGGCGGCGAGTCCGGTGACCGGCTGGGCGCCTCGCTCGCCGTGGGCGACACGGACGGCGACGGCTACGCGGACCTCCTCGCCGGTGCACCCGGCGAGGACGTGGGCACGGCCACCGACGCGGGCGCGGCCCTGCTGCTGCACGGCGGCCTCGACGGCGTCACGGCCACCGGCGCCGCGGTCTACGACACCGACCTCGCCGGGGTGCCCGGTGCCGCGGAGACCGACGACCGGCTCGGCTCGGCGGTCGCACTGGCCGACCTGACGGGCGACGGCCGCCCGGACCTCGTGTTCGGCGCCGACGGCGAGAACGCGGGCGACGGCACCGTCCTGACGCTGAACGGCGGTCCGGACGGGGTCGTCCCGGAGAGCGGCGCCTACTACGGGCCGACCGCGCTCGGTACATCGGCCGCGGCGGGCATCGGCGGCGTACTGGCGAAATGACCGGCCGGGAACGGGCGGCGCCGGGCGAAGCGAGCACGCGCAAAGCAAGCACGCGCAAAGCACGCACCGACGCCACCCCGTTCCGGGAGTGATGTACGGCACATCCAGCGCCGTGATGTTTGGCAATTCCCGTGCGCTGTACAAGAAGCCACCCCTGATGCGGGTGGGCCATTTGTGAAGGTTCTCTAGGGGTGGGACATTTGAGTCGCAGGACGACCCATGCGTACAAGCCACTGAATCTGAAGCGGAGAGCGTGGCTGACCATCGGTGCGGTCGTGTTGGGTGGGGCGGGAGCGGTTACCTACGCTGTCGCGAATCCGACCGACCAGCCGGACCAGGGCGCCAAGGGCCGCAAGGCCGCCGTGCACACCGTCAAGCTCAAGGACAAGGGCGCGGGTCGCAAGGGCCTGGACAAGCAGAGCACCGACCGGTTCAGCGCCGTCCTGCTGACCTGGAGCGACCCGGACGCGAAGCCGAAGGGCACGCCGGAGGTCCGCTACCGGGAGCTGGAGACGGGCAAGTGGTCGGGCTGGATGAAGCTGCCCGACGACCCGTTCTCGGCCGACGGTACGGAGGCGAAGCGGGCCGGAACCCGCGGCGGCACCGCCTCCGCGTGGACCGGCGACGCGAACGGCGTCGAGGTGCGCGTGGTCGGCGCGGACGGCACCGAGGCGAAGGGCCAGCCATCCGGGATGGACGTCAGGCTGCTCGACCCGGGCACCGATCCGGTCGGCAAGGGTGGCACGGAGCCCGCCGCGTACGCCTACCCGGCGGAGGAGACCACTCCCGCGCCGACGGACCCGTCGATACCCACCGACTCCGCGAGCCCGACCGACCCGGCGAGCCCGACCGACCCGCCGGTCCCGACGGACACCGCGTCGCCGACCGACACCGCGTCGCCGACCGACACCGCGTCGCCGACCGATTCGGCACCACCCACCACGGAGCCGCCGAGCCCGACCCCCTCCCCCTCCGACACCGTCCCGGCACCGCGCCCCTCTACGGTCGTCAAGCCGCCGGTCATCACGCAGGCGGAGTGGGGCGCCTCCACCGACTACGACGGCACCCCCGAGTACGGCACCGAGATCAAGGCCGCGGTCGTCCACCACACCGGCGTCGACGGTGACAACAAGCTGTCCTGCGGCGAGTCCCGGGCCCGGCTGCGCACCATCCAGCAGGAGCACTTCTCGCGCGGCTACTTCGACATCGGCTACAACTTCGTCGTCGACAAGTGCGGTCAGATCTTCGAGGGCCGCAGCGGCGGCATGGACCTGCCGGTGATCGGCGCGCACGACATCGGCTTCAACACCAACACGGTCGGCATCTCGTACATCGGCAACTACGAGACCGCCAAGCCGACCCGCGCGGGCCTGGAGGCCATCTCCCGGATCGTCGCCTGGAAGTTCGGCATGTACGGCGTCGACCCGAACGCCAAGGTCACGCTGGTGTCCGGCAGCCCCAAGGGCCAGGACGGCAACCTGATCGACAAGGGCACGTCGATCACGCTGCCGACGGTCTTCGGTCACCGCGACACCAACGCGACGGCCTGCCCGGGCGCCAACCTGTACCCGAAGCTCGCCGAGATCCGCCGGTTCGCGGCGAGCGCCGGCAAGAACTCCGCGATCCCGACCGCCGACTTCAACCGCGACGGCGTCAGCGACCTCGTCGCCGGTACGCCCAAGGTGTCGGGCGGCGTCGGCAGCGTCACCCTCGTGCCCGGCGGCCTCAACGGTCCGGTCGGTACGTCGAAGGTGACGCTCACCCAGAGCAGCCCGGGTGTCCCCGGCTCCTCCGAGGCGGGCGACAACTGGGGCGCCGCCACCGCGTGGGGCGACATCAACGGCGACGGCTACGCGGACCTCGCGGTCGGCGCGCCCGGCGAGGACGACACGAGCGGCAACGCCGACCGCGGCTCGGTCACCGTGCTGTACGGACCCGCCCTCAACACCGGTCTCTCCTACGCCACTTCGGGCGTCACCGCGGCCGGCGCCAAGCTCGGCTCCGCCGTCACGGTCGGCGACTTCAACGCCGACGGCAAGGCGGACGTGTTCGCCGCGGGCACCGGCAAGGGCGGCAACTGGAACGCCCGCCTGACCGGCGGCGCCACCCAGACCGGCACCCTCACCACGTCGACGAGCGCGATCGCGTACCCCGATGCCACGACCGGCGACTTCAACCGGGACGGCTACGCGGACGTGGCCCTGAACTACCGTGACGCGGGCGGCATCGGCCGGGTCACCTGGTTCAAGGGCGGCGCTTCGGGCCTGACGAAGGTGTCCACGCTCAGCGTCAAGGGCGGCCGCTCCATCGCGGCGGGCGACGTGAACGGCAACGGCTACGACGACCTCGTCATCGGCCAGCCGTACACCTCCGAATCGGGCGCGGTCTCCGGCGGCCAGGTCACCATGGTCCCCGGTAGCAGCACCGGCTTCACCACCACCGGGATGACGACGATCCAGCAGGACACCACGGGTGTCCCGGGGACCAACGAGTCGGGCGACGCGCTCGGCACCTCGGTGTCCGTCGGCGACTACAACCTCGACGGTTACGCGGACGTCCTCGCGGGCGCCCCGAACGCGGACATCACACGGGACGCCGTCAACCGCTCCAACGCGGGCACGGCGATCCTCCTGAAGGGCACCTCGACGGGTCTCACGGGCTCCGGCGCGATCGCCGTCTCGCAGGACACCTCGGGCGTGCCCGGCTCCACCGAGACCGACGACAAGCTGGGCTCGGCCGTCGCACTCACCGACCTGTCCGGGTACGGGCGCAGCGACCTGACCCTCGGCACCGAGGGTGAGGACGGCGGCGACGGCATCCTGCTGTACGTGCCCAGCAACAGCACGGGGCTCGGCCTGACCCAGGCCACGGTCTACAGCAAGAGCCAGCTCGGTACGCCGACGGGGGCGCACCTGGGGCAGCTGCTCACGCCGTAGGTGTGACAGCCGCGGCGCCGAGTGCGCTGGAGGGGGTGGGTGGTTTCGGCCACGGCCGGAAAGCGCCCGCCCCCTCCGGCCCTCTCACCGCGCCGCTCCGACTCCCCCCGGGACTGTCGCGGCGGGAGGGCCACCGGCCGGGACCTTGTACCCATGGACAAGGTCCCGGCCGTTCCGCGTTCTTGGGCACCACGGGCGCCCCCGGCCATGCGCCGCGTTCCCGGGAGTCACCGGTGTCACCCGGTGCTCTCCACCTTTTCCGGCACCCGGTCCGCCCGCCCCTCCGGTACCGGCACCCGGTGCGCGTCCACCACGACCGCGGCGATCAGCGCCGCCAGCAGCAGCGAACCCATGGCCCACCATGTGGCGACGTTGAACCCGTGCACGGCGGCGCGGGAGGCGAGGGCGCGGCGGTCGACACCGGGCCCGGCATGCGCGGTCGCGTACCGCGTCGTCACGCTCGCGGCGATCGTGTTCAGCAGTGCCGTACCGATCGAACCGCCCACCTGCTGGGCGGTGTTGAAGGTGGCGGAGGCCGCGCCCGAGTCGCGCGGGGCGACACTGCCCGTGGCCAGCGAGACGCAGGTCATCATGGCGGTGCCCATGCCGAGGCCGAGCATCAGCATGCCGGGCAGGACATGGGAGGCGTACGCCGGTTCCACGCCGACCTGCGCGATGAGCGCCAGCGCTCCCGCGGCCAGCAGCAGCCCGGGGACGATCAGGGCGCGCGGCGGGACCCGGTTCAGCAGCCGGGCCGCGACCTGCGTGGAGCCGGTGACCATGCCGACGGTGATGGGGAGATAGGCGAGCCCGGTCTTCAGCGGCGAGTATCCGAGGACGCGCTGGAAGTAGTACGTGAGGAAGAGGAAGACCCCGAACATCCCGATGGTGACGAAGAGGATGGTCAGGAACGCCCCGACGCGCTGACGGTCCCTCACCACCGACATCGGCAGCAGCGGCACGCGCGCGCGGGTCTGCCAGAGGGCGAACACGCCGAGCAGCACGACCCCGGCGGCGAGCAGCCCGAGGACCAGCCCGTCGCCCCAGCTCCGCGACTCCGCCTCGGAGAAGCCGTACACCAGCGAGAGCATCCCGGCGGATCCGAGCAGCGCGCCGGGCATGTCGAGGCGGGCGTCCTCGTGCCGGCCGCCGCTGTCGAGCAGCGCCCACGCGCCGGCGAACGCGACGAACGCGATGGGGACATTGACGTACAGGCACCAACGCCAGTCCAGGTACTGCGTCAGCAGGCCGCCGGCCAGCAACCCGATCGCCGCGCCCGCACCGACGATCGCGCCGAACACGCCGAAGGCCTTGCCGCGCTCCTTGGGGTCGGTGAACGTCGTGGTGAGCAGCGACAGCGCGGAGGGGGCGAGCAGCGCCGCGAACACGCCCTGCAGGGCGCGCGCCCCGAAGAGCATCCCGGAACCCGTCGCCGCACCGCCCAGCGCGGATGCCGCCGCGAAGCCCAACAGGCCGATCATGAAGGTGAGTTTGCGCCCGGCGAGGTCGGCGACCCGGCCGCCGAGCAGCAGCAGCCCGCCGAAGGCGAGCGTGTACGCGGTGATCACCCACTGCCGGTTCCCGTCCGACATGTGCAGGTCGGTCTGGGCGGACGGCAGGGCGATGTTCACGATGGTCATGTCGAGGATGACCATCAACTGCGCGAGCGCGATGACGACCAGCGCCCACCAACGGCGGTTGTCGGCCATGAGGCCTCCCCAGTCCGGCGATTGCCCCCATGTTCACTCCGGAGCCAGCCGTTTGGGAACGGCCGCGTACCTTAAGAGCGGGCAATCTCACCGGGCTCCGGCCGGGCCCCCGGCTACCGCGTGGCCTCCCGGCACAGCAGCCGCAGCGAACCGTCGCCCTCGTAGCAGCGCCGGGCCTCCTCGATCGGGGCCCACAGCCGCCCGTCCGGGGTGCGCAGCCAATGGTCGCCGCCCGTCTCCCACCACTCCGCGCCCGTGTGCCGGGCGACGACCTCACCGGCGTACGCGCCGAAACCGCGCAACACGGTCTCCACGGCGGCGTACGGCGCCCCGTCCCGGCGTATCTCCTCGATCAGCCGGTCGACGCGCCACAGGCTCTGTGCCGAGTAGTCGAGGCGCAGCCGGGCGCCCTCGCGCATCGTCGCGACCGTGTCCGCCGCCCAGCGCATCGGCTTCGCCGCAGCTGAGGGCCTGGTTTCCTGAGTTGCGTTCACATCGGGAAAAGCGCCCTGCGGGCGAAATTCGTCACCCGTACCGGCGGTATTCGCGACACCGGCTCAGGACCGCCATCACCACCGCAGGACGGTCACAGGAATCTCGCAGGGAAAAACGTTTACGCGCAGGCGCGGCAGGCCGCGTCACGCCCTTCCCCGCGCCCGGCGCGACACCACCGCCCGCAGCACCCGCCGCCCCTCGGTCGACACGTCCAGCGCCGGCCGGAGTCCGCCCGTGCCACGGCCCGCGAGCAGTTCCAGGATGGTGACCTGGCGGCGCAGTTCGGCGGCGACGAGGGGCGACATGCCGTCCGTGCGGCCCTCGCGGCGGGCCGTCACACAGGACTCGGCGTCGTCGGCGGCGTCGAGCAGCCGGTGGATCTGCAGGGCCGCCACGGAACAGGCGTCGGCCCAGGAGCGCAGTTCGGTCGCCGACGGCTCCGTGGGGACGGCGCCGAGCATCCGGCGGACGAGTACGGCGGCCTCGTCCTCGTCGGTGACGGCCGGCTCGGGGGCGTCCGCGTCCAGCTTGGCGCGCGCCTGCTCCACGGATTCGCTCCACGCGCCCCACGCGTCCGGTTCCGCCAGGCTCGCCCACAAGGGCCGCAGGATGTCGTCATCACCGCCCAGCAGAGGCACGCACCGATCCAAACAAGCCAGACCGCTCGCCGCCAGACCTCGCTCGTCGGCCTGAGCGATCAGTTCCACCAGGCTCATCGCGCCTCCCTCGAATCCCTCGACAGGGCGCCTGTTTTCTAACGGAGCCCGCACCTCCCCTTACTGCGTGCGACGGACCAGGAGTGTCACAGCGGCACCACACCGAGCCGGTCGAGGAACCGGAAGAAGAGGTTTTCGGCCAAGGGGCCGGGGTCCGCGGTCAGCACCTCGACGAGGGGCTCGGCGGGGATGGTATGCCCGGCTTCGGCGGCCCAGGAGACGGCCCGGGCGGCGGCGTCGGCCGGCTCCAGGAAGTAGTCGTCGACGCCGAGTTCGTCCTCGCCGCCGACGTAGCCGGCCATCGCCTCCCGTGCCAGACACGCCGTCCACACGCCGCTGTCCGGCGCGGCCGCCTCGACGGCCACGCAGTCACTGTCCATGACGTACCCGAAGAGCGCGGGCGCGCCGCTCTCCCGGGCGAGCGCCTTCATGTTCCCGATGTCGCCGTCGCCGCTCGGGTACTCCCACACCTGCCAGCCGTCGGGCGCCGCGGTCCGCAGCACCATGCCCCGCGCCCCCGCGAGCGCCTCCAGCTCCGCGAGCGGGCGCTCGCTTCTCCCCACGACGTAGTAGCCCCAGTAGCCCATGCCGGTTCCCCCCGGTGTCTCGTCGGCTCTCGGTTCGGCTGGCAGTTCAGCTCGGGCCGAATACACCACAGGAAACGGGAGTTGGCCAGCGAAACGGACGATTCGGTCGAGTCCCCGTCGGGCCCCGGTCGGATCCGTGTCGGGTCCCCCGTGGGATCCACGTCGGGTCCACGCCCGTCCCGGTCGGCTCCACGCCCGTCCCGGTCGGGTCCGGGTCGTGCCCCGACCGCCTCAGACGCCGACGGGAACCGGCCCCTGGTGCGCCTTCTCGTTCTGCATACGGGTCAGCCGCAGCACCACGAGGATCGCGAGCACCGCGGCCGCGATGTGGATGACATCCGCGAGCATCACCTGGCCGGTGGCGTGCTGAATCTCCCCGGCCGTCTCGGCCTTGCGGTATGCCATGAACCCGGCCCGGTTGGCGAGCAGCGCGATGACCCACAGCGTCCACCAGGCGTCGACCAGCCCGTGCCGGGCGCGGCCCAAGGGGCTGCTCGCGTCCCAGATGTCGAGCATGATCCGGCGCGGGAACCACAGGTTCACGACCGGCACGAACCAGCCCCAGCCCGTCCAGCCGCGCCCCTTGCTGTGCCCGAACGGGTTGAACACCTCCGCGTTGATCCGCACCCGGTGGAACCAGATGAGGTAGACGACGATGGTCGCGAGCAGGGCGGTCGACTGCGCGATCCCGGCCGCCGAGTAGAGCGAGTCCGCGTGGTCGGCCCGCCGCTGGACGGCATCGCCGACCTCGCCGTCCGCGAGGGAGCCCGTCACGTCGTACATCGTGATGTCGGCCCAGACCGCGAAGAGGTCGGTGGCGACGACCACCCCGAGCAGCACGGCGGCGGCCTTGCCGAGGCCGACCGGTGAGCGCAGCCACGCGGGGCCGTGCGGGGGCGTCATGGTGCCCGCCGGAGTGGGCGCGGGCGCGGGCGCGGGCGCGTTGACGCAAAGGGAGCACAGTCCCTCGGGCGTCGACGCGGCGAACTGCTGACAGCGCTGGCAGATCATGGGTTCCCCCCGAATTCACCGGCGCGTCCAGCCGTGCCGGCACAGGAAGCCGGGCGCCCCCCTCCCCAGGGGCACGCCCGGCACACGAATACGCGGAAGATACGGTTCACCGCGCCCGTACGTCCAACCGCCCGCGCCTGTACGTCCAACCGCCCGCGCCGTACGTCCAACCGCGCGAGCCCGGACGGTCCGCCGGGCCTCTTGGACGCGGGCGCGGCGCCGAGCGCGCCGCGCCCGGACGGTCCGCCGACCTCCCGAAGTCAGCCCAGACGGTCCGCCAGCGCCTTGAAGTCGGCCCAGGACAGCGTCGGTGTGCGCGGATCCCACAGTTTCTGAACCATCGCGCGCAGCGGCATCCTGATTCCCGCCGCCACCTGGTCCTGGGTCTGCGCGGCCGAGCGATCGCACCACACCGCGAAGACGCCGCCGAGGATCTGCCCGTCGTACTTGGCGGGCACCGCCGTCGTGCCCCGCACCACGAGCGGGGTCCACTGCTCGTAGATGCGCTGCCCGGTCGGGTAGACGAAGGTCTGCGGCTGGCCGAGCACGTAATAGAGGAACTCGTCGTTGTAGTTGATGAGCTTGCGCCCCGCGCTCAGGTATTCGAGCGGCGGCCGCGCCCCGATCTCCTTGCCGGTCCAGTACGCCACCTGCACGTCACCGTTCACCTGGACCGTGCCTCCGCGGAAGAACCCGTCGTTCCAGGCCCGCGGGGTCCGGTTGTGCCCGAGCACGACGCGGGCCCGGTCGTTCAGCCAACCGGTCGCCAGGTCGGCGACGCTCGCCCCGGGGCCGTACGCCTTCGTGGCAGCGGCGGCCAACTGCGGGTACGACGCCGCCGGGTTCGACACGGTCAGCGCCTGGTACTCGTCGCCGCCGATATGCCAGTACGCGCCGGGGAAGAGACCCGCGTACTCATTCAGCAGTTCGTCGATCAGGGCCGCCGCGGCGGGCTTGGAGATGTCGACGGCACCCCGCGTGGGGACCCCGTTGATGTTGCGCAGCTGAAGGTCGGGATGCGCGTCGAGGACGGCGCCCAGATGGCCGGGTGAGTCGATCTCGGGGACGACGGTGATGTGCCGACTCGCCGCCAGGTCGATGATGCTGCGCACCTCCTTCTTGCTGAGGTGCTCCTTCGACACGATCTCGGGGTGCGTGTCCGACTGGATGCGGAAGCCCTGGTCGTCGGAGAAGTGCAGCCCGAGCTGGTTGAACTTCAGGTCGCCCAGCTCCCGGACCCGGTCCTCGATCCAGGCCGCCGTGAAGTGCTTGCGCGCGATGTCGAGCATGAACCCGCGCTGCGGCTTCGCGGGCCGGTCGCGTACGACACCCTCGGACGCCGTACCGCCGCCGTGCACCTCCTGCTTGAGAGTGCGCGTGCCGTAGAAGACGCCGGTGTCGGTGGGGGCGGTGATGGTGACCCGCCGGTCCTTGACGGTCAGGGTGTACGACTCCGGGCCCGCGGACCCCTTGTCCAGACCCAGCTCGACATCGCCGTCCCTGGCACCCGACTTCCCCGCGTACGTCAGCTTGAGCTCCCCCGCGAGCAGCTTTCCCTCGTCGGCGAGCCCGGCGTCGCCCACTACGACGCGGGCCCCGGTGGCGGGGCGCCAGCCGGGGCCGCGGGCCGGCGTGTGCTCGCGTACGGCCGGGATGGTGCGCGGAGTCCGGGACAGCGGGTACGTCCGGGTCGGCGAGGGAGAGGGCGTGGCCCTGGCCGGGGTCGTGGGCGAAGCCGCGGACCCGGCGGCCGACGGCACGCTCGCCCCGGTGGGCACACCGTCGCTGCCGGAGGGCCACAGCGCGACGGTCGCCGCGACGGCACCGGCCGCCACCACGCCCGCCGCGATCAGCGTCGGCCGCTTCCTGCTCCGCGCCGGCGCCCGCCGCCTGCCCGTGCTCACCGCATCACGCCCTTCGCTTCGGCCGCCAAGGTCCACTCCCCGTCGTAGACGTCGTACACCTCTTAAGTGAACCTAAGCCCCCACCCACTCCCCAGCGGCCGCAGTCCACCCCGTGTTTCGAAACTCTCCCGTACGGGTGAAATTTCAGGCATCCATCGGACAGCTGCTGACACTTCTCGATAGCGTGAGCGGAACAAATCTCACTTCTTCCCCTGCCGACACACACGTGACGTCCACGGGCGTCATGGGATGCGGATCTCCGGAGCGCCGGATCTCCGGATCCAATGTCGCCCCACTTCCATCCCACCGCCGAGGACCCACGCTGCCTTCGCACCGTCCCCCACGCCTCCCCGGCCAGGTCGCCCTCCCCGAGCAGAAGAGCGCGGCGCCGTCCCCGGCCCGCCTGGAGCGGTTCAACTCCGCGCCCGTCGACGCGGTCGAGCACGCCCTCCTGACCTGCTGCCGCAGCCTGCGCTGGGCCCACCGCCTGGCCGACCACCGGCCCTACCCGAACCTGGACGCGCTGCTCGCCGCGGCCGACGAGGCGGCGTACGACCTGACGCCCGCCGACATCGCCGAGGCGCTGGCCGGCGAGTCGCTCACGCTGCTCCCGGACGGCACATACTCCGCCGCCCACACCGCACTGAGCGCCGCGCAGGCCGCGTACGAGAGTCGCTTCGGACATGTGTTCGTGATCTGTCTGGACGACGCGACCCCCGAGGAGGCCCTCGACCAGGTACTCGCCGCCATCCGATCACGGTTGACAAACGATCCGGAGGAGGAACGGGTCATCACGGCGGACGAGCTGCGCCGCCTGGCGAAGGGCCGTCTGAGCCGCCTGGTACGGCACTCTATCGGGCCATCTGTACCCGAGCGCCCCTTTTAGGGGTACAGGGCTGCTGCGCCCTGTGCGGCTCCGCCACGCGGACGGGAGCTACCACGAACAACCCGCACCCGACAGACAGCCCCCAGCTCACCCACCTCACCCGTTAATAGCCCGAACGTGCCTGATTGATTGCCAGTTTGATCACATAGACAGGGCCGCTGTAAGCGTTCCGACAACACGTCGCTACGATGGCCAGGGCCGGTGGACCGTACCCGGCCGGGCCGACCGACACAGAAGCCGGCAGGCCCCAATCCCCGCTCCCGGAGGGTTCTTCCGTGCCGGCTGGAACGCTGTACCGCGGCCGGGAAGGAATGTGGTCCTGGGTGGCTCACCGAGTCACCGGCGTCCTCATCTTCTTCTTCCTGTTCGTACACGTGCTGGACACCGCTCTCGTCCGTGTCTCCCCCGAGGACTACGACAGGGTCGTGTCCACGTACAAGACGCCGATCGTCGCGCTGCTGGAGTACGGCCTCGTCGCCGCCATCCTCTTCCACGCGCTCAACGGCCTGCGAGTCATCGCCGTCGACTTCTGGTCGAAGGGCCCGCGCTACCAGAAGCAGATGCTCTGGTCCGTCGTCGGTATCTGGGTCGTGCTGATGGCCGGGGCCCTGTACCCCGTCCTCGGTCACGCATTCCGCGAAGTCTTCGGGAGCTGACGCAGATGTCCACCACTGAAACCGCCGCTTCCGGCATCGGCCCCGTCGAGGGCGCGGACGCGTTCTCGGCGTACAGCGTCGACAACCCGGCGCCCCTCATCGAGGCCCCGCGCAAGCGCACCAAGAAGACCCCGAAGTCGACCCGCGGCAACTTCGAGATGTACGGCTGGCTGTTCATGCGCCTGTCCGGCATCGTCCTGGTCGTCCTGGTCATCGGGCACCTGCTCATCCAGCTCGTCCTCGACGGCGGCGTCTCCAAGATCGGCTTCGCCTTCGTGGCCGGCCGCTGGGCGAACCCCTGGTGGCAGGTCTGGGACCTGGCCATGCTGTGGCTCGCCATGCTGCACGGCGCCAACGGCCTGCGTACCGTCATCAACGACTACGCGGAGCGCGCCGACACGCGCCTGTGGCTGAAGGGCCTGCTGTACACCGCCACGGTGTTCACGATTCTGCTGGGCACGCTGGTGATCTTCACCTTCGACCCGAACATCCGCTAGGCACGGGGCTGAGGCAACCACTCATGAAGATCCACAAGTACGACACCGTCATCGTCGGCGCCGGTGGCGCCGGCATGCGCGCCGCCATCGAGGCGACGAAGCGCAGCCGCACCGCCGTGCTGACGAAGCTCTACCCCACCCGCTCCCACACGGGCGCCGCGCAGGGCGGCATGGCCGCCGCGCTGGCCAACGTGGAGGAGGACAACTGGGAGTGGCACACCTTCGACACCGTCAAGGGCGGTGACTACCTGGTCGACCAGGACGCCGCCGAGATCCTCGCGAAGGAGGCCATCGACTCGGTCCTCGACCTGGAGAAGATGGGCCTGCCCTTCAACCGGACGCCCGACGGGACGATCGACCAGCGCCGCTTCGGCGGTCACTCCCGCAACCACGGCGAGGCCCCGGTCCGCCGGTCCTGCTACGCCGCGGACCGCACCGGCCACATGATCCTCCAGACGCTGTACCAGAACTGCGTCAAGGAGGGTGTGGAGTTCTTCAACGAGTTCTACGTCCTCGACCAGCTGATCACCGAGGTCGACGGCGTCAAGCGCTCGGCGGGCGTCGTCGCCTACGAGCTCGCGACCGGCGAGATCCACGTCTTCCAGGCGAAGGCCGTGATCTACGCGTCCGGCGGCACCGGCAAGTTCTTCAAGGTGACGTCCAACGCGCACACGCTGACGGGTGACGGCCAGGCGGCGGTCTACCGTCGCGGGCTGCCGCTGGAGGACATGGAGTTCTTCCAGTTCCACCCGACCGGCATCTGGCGCATGGGCATCCTGCTGACGGAGGGCGCCCGTGGTGAGGGCGGCATCCTCCGCAACAAGGACGGCGAGCGCTTCATGGAGAAGTACGCGCCGGTCATGAAGGACCTCGCGTCCCGTGACGTCGTCTCGCGCTCCATCTACACGGAGATCCGCGAGGGCCGGGGCTGCGGTCCCGAGGGCGACCACGTCTACCTCGACCTCACGCACCTCCCGCCGGAGCAGCTGGACGCCAAGCTGCCCGACATCACGGAGTTCGCGCGCACCTACCTCGGCATCGAGCCCTACACGGACCCGATCCCGATCCAGCCCACCGCGCACTACGCGATGGGCGGCATCCCGACGAACGTCGAGGGTGAGGTCCTGTCGGACAACACCACCGTCGTCCCGGGCCTGTACGCCGCCGGTGAGGTCGCCTGCGTGTCGGTCCACGGCGCCAACCGCCTGGGCACGAACTCCCTCCTGGACATCAACGTCTTCGGACGTCGTGCGGGCATCGCGGCCGCCGAGTACTCGGCGAAGGCCGAGTACGTCGAGCTGCCCGAGGACCCGGCCTCCCAGGTCGTGTCGCAGGTCGAGCGGCTGCGCAGCTCCACGGGCACCGAGCGGGTCGCCGACATCCGTCGGGAACTGCAGGAGTGCATGGACGCCAACGTGATGGTGTTCCGCACCGAGCAGACGATCAAGACGGCCGTGGAGAAGATCGCGGAACTCCGCGAGCGCTACAGGAACGTCTCGATCCAGGACAAGGGCAAGCGGTTCAACACCGACCTGCTGGAGGCCATCGAGCTGGGCAACCTGCTCGACCTGGCCGAGGTCATGGCCGTCTCCGCGCTGGCCCGCAAGGAGTCGCGCGGCGGTCACTACCGCGAGGACTACCCGAACCGGGACGACGTCAACTTCATGCGCCACACCATGGCGTACCGCGAGGTCGGCGACGACGGCACCGAGTCCATCCGTCTCGACTACAAGCCGGTCGTCCAGACCCGCTACCAGCCGATGGAGCGTAAGTACTGATGGCTACCCCTGTTATGGACAAGGCGGAGGCGGCCGGCCAGCCGGAGCCCGGTTTCGCCGACTCCCCCTACATCACGGTCACCTTCCGCATCCGCCGCTTCAACTCCGAAGTCTCGGCGGAGGCGGCCTGGGAAGACTTCCAGCTGGAGATCGACCCCAAGGAGCGTGTCCTCGACGCCCTCCACAAGATCAAGTGGGACCAGGACGGCACCCTGACCTTCCGCCGCTCCTGCGCGCACGGCATCTGCGGCTCGGACGCCATGCGGATCAACGGCAAGAACCGTCTGGCCTGCAAGACGCTGATCAAGGACCTCAGCCCCGAGAAGCCGATCACGGTCGAGCCCATCAAGGGCCTGACGGTCCTCAAGGACCTGGTCGTCGACATGGAGCCGTTCTTCCAGGCGTACCGCGACGTGATGCCCTTCCTCATCACGAAGGACACGAACGAGCCCACGCGGGAACGCCTCCAGTCGGCCGAGGACCGCGAGCGCTTCGACGACACGACGAAGTGCATCCTCTGCGCGGCCTGCACGTCCTCGTGCCCGGTCTTCTGGAACGACGGCCAGTACTTCGGCCCGGCCGCCATCGTCAACGCCCACCGCTTCATCTTCGATTCGCGTGACGAAGCGGGCGAGCAGCGCCTCGAGATCCTCAACGACAAGGACGGCGTGTGGCGCTGCCGCACGACCTTCAACTGCACGGACGCCTGCCCGCGCGGCATCGAGGTCACGAAGGCGATCCAGGAGGTGAAGCGGGCGCTGATCACGCGCCGCTTCTGACCTGACGGTCCCTCACGAGGGCCCCGCTGCCGGAACTCCCGGGAGCGGGGCCCTCGTCGCGTACATGCTGTGCGCGCCCTGGAGTGGAAACCTTCACGACAGGTCCGTCGGCGGGCAGCCCACGAAACCCCGTGGGTCACAACTGGCTCAGGATCGTAGGATCCGTGATCCTCAGGTCGTCCGCCAGCATCATCGCCTTGCTCAGGATCACCGCCAGCGTCCGGTCGCCCTCGAAGGGCAGATAGCCCGTCCCCGAGGCTGTGTCGCTCGCCTTCGGGACGATGCACAGGTACTGGTCGTTAGGGCTCATCAGGATGTTGCCCGAGCCCAGGTGGATCTTGTACGTGTGGCGGTCGCCCTTGACGTGGAGGAAGCGGGCTTCGAGGGTGCAGCGGTCGGCTATCGCCAGGCGCGGGATCAAGCGCTCCAGCAGAACGCGGCGGGTCTCCGCGCTCTGGTTCAGTTCGCCGAAGCCGTACGACCTCCAGTACTCCTGGAAGCGGCCGCCGGGGCCGCCGTCCTGCCAGGTGGGGTCGTTGCCGACGCTCGCGACGCCCACGAAGAGGTCGACGTCGCGCAGGACTTCGGAGAGGACGAGGGGCGGGATGTCGGTGAGGGGCAGAGGCTCGACCGGACCCTCGCCGTCGCGCAGCCACATGCGGTACTCGCCGCCGCAGCAGTGCGCCGAGTTCTCCGGGGCGTCGATCGGATAGAAGCGGACCTGGTCGGTGCGCAGCCGCAGGTAGCTGCCGGACTCGGTGGTGTCCTCGCCGTACTCCTCGCCGTCGCCCTCGATCCAGTACTCGGCACGCAGGCCCCACTGGGGCAGCTCGCGGGTGGCCGGTGGGGCCTCGTCATCGACGCAGAGGCGGAGCTTGTTGCGCCACCCCCTGATCGCCGCCAGGGAGTTGAACTGGTGCTGGCGCAGGATGTGCGCCGCGAAACGGTTCGAGTACGTGCCCGTGGTGCGCTCGGCGTCCGTGAGCAGGTACACCTCGCGGTGGGCCTGCTTGAAGGGCTGGGTGATCGCGTGCCGCTCCAGCCAGTCCCGCCAGGCGACGACCTCGGCGGGCTCGCGGCCGACGGGGTGCCAGAGTGCGACTTCGGAGCCTCCGGTCACGGGCTCGTCGGTGAGAGTGCGCAGCTCGCCGTCCGCGAAGCCGACGGGCGTGCCGTCGACGGCCCAGAGCAGGCGGCGGGCGAGGGTGCCCACCAGCGGGTGGTCGAGGTAGCGCTCGCGCCAGGCGCCGTATGCCCAGGTGCGCCGGGCGAGGAACTGCCGGTCGAGCCGCTCCGTCTGCGCCGACAACATCTTGTCGATGTCCTTGACCGCCGCCTTCAGCTCCTTGAGCTCGTCGGCGTGGTCCCGCTTCACGGCGGTGGGCACGCTCTTGACGGCCTTGCCGGCGGCGGTGCGCCAGCCGATCACCGCGCGGGGGCCCTGGACGTCGATCAGAGCGGTGATCTCCCCGTATCGGTGTGCGGCCCGGCCGACCTCGGTGAGACCGTACGCGGGAACGGCCAGCTCCTCGATCTCCTCGCGGCTGAGTCCCAGCGCGGTGGCCCGCGCCTCCAGCGCGCCGTCGAGCAGCTTCGCCGTGTTCTTGTACGTCACCCGGGTGGCCAGCCGGGCCAGTTCGGCGAGAGCGGACTCGCTGTCGATGCGGGAGAGCGCGATCACACCGGCGTTGGCCACCTTGGGGTTGCGTGGGCCGAGTCCGGCGACCTTCTTGAGGGAGGTTTCGACGAGTGCGCCAAGGGCTCGGGCCGTGTCGGGGTGGGGCGGCAGGAGGGAGAGCAGCCAGGCGAGGCCGCGCAGGGCGTTGGCGTTGTAGGGGTCGTAGGCGTTGTTGATGTCCGGCTCGTACGTCTGGCGCTCCAGCGGGAAGGTCCGGGGACGGCCGACGAGGGCGAGCCAGGGGAGCACGGTCCCGCGGACACGGTCGGCGCCGAGGGTGTCGATGAGAGCGCGGGCCTGCTTGTCCCACTTGGCGGTGGGCTTGGAGGCGGTGGCCGTGAGGACGTGGGCGAGCAGGGCGTGCCACGGGTCGTCGGGCTCGGTGATCTGCTCCATGGCGCGCTCGGCCCACTCCTCGCCGACGTTGAGGACGGGGTCGGTGAGCTTCTTCACCAGCTCGGCGAGGGGGTCGGCGCGGTAGGCGTCCATGGCGGTGCGGCGGAAGACGGCGACCACGGCGGGGGCGAGGGGACGGCCGGCGGTCAGCTCGGCCTCCGCCAGGACGTCGAGCCGCGCAGCGTACCAGAAGGAGTGCCGGCGACCGAGACCCTCGAGTTCCTTGAGCCGCTCCACCGAGAGCACGTCGTCGGGGAGATCGCGGGAGATGATGCCGAGCAGGGTCAGCGCGTTGCGTCGGGCGTCGGAGTCCTCACCGACCGAGTGGAACCGCTCGGCGAGGGCGCCCGCCAGGCGCGTGCGCTCCTCCGTGGGCATGCCGCGCAGCGTGTCGAGGATCTCGACCCAACCGCCGCCCCAGTAGCCACGGTTGGCGACGGCGGTCTTCAATACTTGGTCGGCGAGCTTCCCCATGTCACCCGCGGCGACATGGTTCCGGACCTTCTGCGTGTGTGATTTCGGGGTCGTGTTCATCAGCCACCCACCAGCGCGACGAGCTTCAGGAAGGTGACCTCGGTGCCGAGCGCCAGCTCGATCTCCTCATCGAGGTCCGTCACCTGACGGTCCCCCACGAGCACCAAGAACCCATTCCCCGCGAAGGCCTTGAGTGCCAGCTCGGTCTGGACCTCCGGATCTATCCGCCGCGGCGTCCGCAATGCGTACCCGTTCAGTACGCGCTCGGTGTCCTCGGGCTGCACGAGTCCCTGGAACACCCCCGGCGTACGCGCGTTGTACTCGGCGACCTCCTGGAAGACCCGACGCCGGATCAACTCACGCAACGCGAGCCGCTCCTCGGCGATCTCGATCCCCCAGCCCGCGCCCCGGTCCCCACTGGTCGTCTCGTCGACGAACGTCACCATTCCCATGCCACGACAGTACGAGCCGGCACTGACAATCGGTCACCGCGTCACCCCGGCGCGGAAGCCGGAGTCCCGGGGCCTTGTCGTCGTCCTGCTCGACGCGCCAGAAGTGCCGCACTGATCCTTGTGCACGCACGCCGCGAGTGCCATGTCCCGCCTCCGCCCCGGCGGTAGCGCAGTTGTGCCATGACGCAGCCGCGCCAGAGGGAATCCATTGCCGGAGGCCGAGGACGCCTCCATGATCCAGGTCAACTCCCGTTCCTGGTTTCCCCGGAGGCCCTCCTTGCCCGACATACCCGTTCCCAGACCCAGGTTGATCGCGCTCGGCGCGGTCGCCGCCCTGGTGCTCGGAGTCGTACCGGCCACCGCCGCTGCGTCCGCGAACCCGGTCACCCCCGTGCCTGCCGGATCCGCACAGCGGTCACCCGGCAACAGCGGCACACACACCGTCACCCTGATCACCGGTGACAAGGTCACGATCGGCACCGCCGCCGACGGCACGGTCGTCCGGTCCTTCGAAGCCGCGAACGGAGCCACTGCGGGCTTCCACCGTGCCGTCATCGACGGGGCGACGTACGTGTATCCCGACGCCGTCCTGCCGTACGTCGGTGCCGGGAAGCTGGACAAGCAGCTGTTCAACGTGACCCGGCTGATAGCCGACGGCTACGACGACGCTCACGCCTCCCGGTTGCCGCTCATCGTGAGCTACACCGACGCCGCCACCAGGTCCCGGACCCTGCCGAAGGTGGCCGGTTCGAGCGTCGTCCGCCGGCTGGCCGGCATCCAGGGTGCCGCCCTCGCACAGAACCGTAAGCAGGCCCCGGCGTTCTGGTCCGCGCTCACCGGCGGTCCCGGCACGGCGGCCCGGACGGCGAAACCGGCCTTCGCCGGAGGCATCGCCAAGGTCTGGCTCGACGGCAAGGTGAAGGCCGACCTGGCCGACTCGACCGCTCAGATCGGCGCGCAGCAGGTCTGGGCGGAGGGGAACTCCGGCAAGGGCGTGAAGGTCGCGGTGCTCGACAGCGGCGTGGACGCCGAACACCCGGACCTGACCGGCCAGGTCGACGCCAGCACCAGTTTCGTCCCCTACGAGGAGGACACCGCCGACTACAACGGTCACGGCACCCACGTCGCCTCGACCATCGCCGGCACCGGCGACGCCTCGGACGGCAAGGAGCGGGGCGTCGCCTCCGGTGCCCGGCTGGCCATCGGCAAGGTGCTGGACTCCGAGGGCAGGGGCCAGGAGTCCTGGATCATCGCGGGCATGGAGTGGGCCGCCCGGGACCAGCGGGCCAGGATCATCAGCATGAGCCTGGGCGGTGGCGGCGACGCCACCGACCCGATGAGCCAGACCGTCGACACGCTCAGCCGGGAGACCGGCGCGCTGTTCGTCGTCGCGGCCGGCAACGGCGGCCCGCACGCCATCAGCAGCCCCGGTGCCGCGGACGCAGCGCTGACCGTCGGCGCCGTCGACTCCGCGGACCAGCTGGCCGACTTCTCCAGCCAGGGCCCGCGTGACGGCGATGCCGGGCTGAAGCCCGAACTCACCGCACCCGGCGTCGACATCGTCGCGGCGCGCTCGCACTACAAGCGGGGGTCCGCCTACTACACCACGATGAGCGGCACGTCGATGGCGACGCCGCACGTCGCCGGCGCCGCAGCGCTGCTCGCCTCCGAGCACCCCGACTGGACGGGTTCGCAGCTGAAGGAGGCGCTGGTCAGCAGTACCAAGGCGACTCCGTCGTACACGCCGTACCAGGCGGGCGCCGGTCGGCTCGACGCGCTGGCGGCGGTGCACGCCTCGGTCTTCGCGACCGCGAGCGCCTACTCCGGTTTCCACACCTGGCCACCGAAGCCGGGCGAGACCGATGTCCGGAAGGTGACGTACACCAATGTCGGCGACGCCCCGGTCAGCCTCGGCCTGGCGGTCGACGGCACCGTCCCGGCAGGGCTGTTCACTCTCTCCGACGACCGGATCACCGTCCCCGCACACGGCACCGCCTCGGTCGACCTGACCACGCAACTGGAGCGGCTGACGGCCGACCACCCGATCAGCGCCATGATCACCGGGACCGACGAGGCCGGCACGGTACGGGCCCGCACCCTCATCGGCGGCGCCCGCGAGGGGCAGCGCCAGAACCTGACTGTCGTGGCGAAGGACCGGTCGGGCAATCCGCTGGCGGGCAGGGTCCTCCTCACCGCCGAGCACCTCTTCACGGTGATCGACCTCGACGAGTCCGGCACCGGCACGATACGGCTGCCCGTCGGCAGCTACAGTGGCTGGCTCACCGCCGACGTGCGGGGTGCCAACGGGCCGCACTCGCGGGGCATGGCACTGCTCGCCTTCAACGACGTGCAGCTGGACCAGGACCGTACCGTCACCCTGGACGGCCGCAAGACCCGGCAGATCCTGGCACGTGTACCGAAGCAGACCACCCCTGTCGCACCGCGCCTGGACGTCCACCGGTCGTTCACCGACAGCCTGGTCGAGTCGTCCATGCTGCCCAACCCGTCCTACGACAGCATCTGGGCGCTCCCGACCGGCAAGAAGGTCACCGACGGCGAGTTCGAGTTCGGCGCCCGCTTCCGCCTGGAGCAGCCGGCGCTGACCCTGGGCACGACCTCGAAGACCTACGCCGACCCGCTGGTCAAGCGCGCGGCCGAGCCGCTGCCGGCCGGCACCCGGACGCTCACGGCGGTCTACGCCGGCGAGGGCACGGCCGAGGAGTTCGCGCGGCAGAACGTGCGCGGCAAGGCCGTCGTGGTCCGGGGCAGCGACCCGGCCGGGATCAAGGCACAGGCGGAGGCCGCCACGGCCGCGGGCGCGCAGGTGCTCGTGGTCGTCAACGACGGCGACGGCCGGCTGGAGCCCTGGGACGAGACTCCCTGGAGCCCGGAGAGCCCGGCCCCGCTGACGGTGGCAACCCTCAACACCGACCAGGGCGCCGACCTGATCGGAGCGCTCCGGCACGGAGCGGTCAAGCTGAAGGTCACCTCGCGCCCCACCACCGACTACGTCTACGACGTGGTGCATCACTGGTCCGGCGCCGTCCCGGCGGATCCCACCTGGCGGGAGGAGCCGAAGGACCTGGGCAGGGTGGACGTCTCGTTCCGCAACTACCGGCAGGGCAAGGCGATGGAGTTCCGCCCCGACGTCTGGCGCGGCTGGGCCGTCGGCAACCAGCTCACCACTCCCGCCCAGGGTGAGCGGACCGACTGGGTCACCTCCGCCGCCACCTGGCTGGACGACGCCTTCATCCAGGGCGAGACCGGGCAGCACTCGATCGGCGTCCTCCGCTACCCGGCACGGAAGACCGGCAAGGTCAGCTGGTTCGGGCCGATCCAGCGGCCCCGGATGGGCCCGATGGGCTACCAGCCGGTGCGCTACCTCGACACGATGTACATCACCGCGCCCGGCTGGGGTGACTCCGGCGCCGGCCATGTGGGTGAAGCCGGGGCCAACTTCGACGTCAAGGACTGGATGTCGCTGTACCAGGGCGACCAACAGCTCGACTGGGGCAACGCCGAGTGGCTGCAGGTTCCCGCGCTCCCCGCGGAGCGGCTGCCCTACCGGCTGGTCCTCGACAACGACCGAGGTGCCTGGGCCAACCCGTACTCGACACACACGCTGACCGAGTGGGACTTCACCTCCACGGCCACCGGGACCGAGTCGACGCAGTCCCTCCCGCTGATCCAACTCGACTACGGCGTCGACACCGACAAGGCCGGCCGGGCCGATCGACATGCCGACCTGACGGTGACCGCCTCGCACCTGCCGGGTACCACCGCAGCCATCGCCAAGCCCTCCTTCGAGGTCTCGTACGACGACGGCAAGACCTGGCTCCGGGGCGACCTGACCCGCGCCGGCGACGGATGGCGGACGAGCCTGCGCGCCCCGAAGTCGGCGGACTTCGCCACCCTCCGGGTGACCGCCCGGGACAACGCCGGCAACGCTGTCTCCCAGACGATCAACCGGGCGTTCGGCCTGCGCTGACGTCGCCGAGGAGCACGAACCGGGCGGGGCTGCGATCGGCGGCCCCGCCCGGCGGCATTCACACCGTGTTGTTCCGGTGCACGTCGGCATCGGCCGGGCCACGGTGGCGGCGGCCGACGTTCCTCATGGCCGAGCAGGGCGTTCCGTGGTACGGCTCGCGAAATCCCGGCCGGAGCCGGCCTGAGGTTGCCGTGGACGCCTCCCGGCCTCCTGGCACCGAGCGGTGTCACCGTTGCGACATGTCCCACCTGTGCCACCGGAATCGAGTGACACCTCGTCCGCCTCCAGCTGATTCTTTCCAGCGCATGCACACCACACTGCGGGCCGAGGGAAGGCACAGGACTGATGAGACGGATCCGCCTAGTGGCGGCGATATCGACAGGCTTGGCGCTGGCTGCCGGAGCGGTGGCGCCTGTGTCCGCGGGCGCAAGTGGCCCGCGTGGAGGCGCCGTTGCGAGCACTGCGGCCGACGCCACGGCGACGGTGCGACTGATCACCGGTGACAGCGTGACGGTCACCAGGGCCGCGAACGGCCGGCAGATCGCCTCCGTCACCCCTGGCGACGGGCGACGGGGTGTCCTCTTCCGGACCCAAGAGCAGGACGGGCATCTGACGGTGCTTCCGTCCGACGCCGGAGCCCTGGTCGCGTCCGGCCGCCTCGACCGGCAGTTGTTCGACGTGACGGCGCTCGTCGCGCAGAAGTACGACGAGGACCACACCGATGCGCTGCCGCTCATCGTGGGCCGGGCGGACGGGGTGGCGGCAGCTGCCGTCAAGGACCTCACCGCTCTGGCGGCGAAGGAGTCCCCCGTCCGCAGGCTCGCCAGCATCGACGCACGGGCGATGCGCGTGTCCGACACCGACCTCGGCCGGTTCTGGAAGGAACTGGTCCCCTCCGACGGGCAGTTGAGGGCGACCGAGGTCGCCGCCACCCCGCGGGTGTGGCTGGACGGCCGGGTAGGCGCGTCCCTCGACCGCAGCACGGCACAGATCGGTGCCCCGGACGTGTGGCAGGCCGGATACCGGGGCGACGGGGTGAAGGTCGCCGTTCTGGACACCGGCGTGGACCAGACCCACCCCGACCTGGCCGGGCGGGTCGCCGAGGCCAGGGACTTCTCCAACAGTTCCGGTACCGGGGACGTCTTCGGGCACGGAACCCACGTCTCCTCCATCGTCGGTGGCAGCGGCGCCGCGTCCGGCGGCAGCCGCAAGGGAGTCGCACCCGCCGCGGAGCTGCTCGTCGGCAAGGTCCTCGGCGACGACGGCTACGGCAGCGCCTCGCAGGTGATCGCCGGCATGGAGTGGGCGGCCTCGCAGGGAGCCAAGGTGGTCAACATGAGCCTGGGTTCCGAGGAACCCTCCGACGGCACCGATCCCATGAGCGAGGCGCTGAACGACCTGAGCCGGACCACCGGCACCCTGTTCGTCGTGGCGGCGGGCAACAGCGGGCAGCAGGGTGCGAGCACGGTCGGCTCGCCGGGGGCGGCGGACGCCGCGCTCACGGTCGGAGCCGTCGACCGGGACGACTCGCTCGCCCCGTTCTCCAGCCGCGGACCACGCCTCGGCGACGATGCGGTCAAGCCCGATGTGACGGCACCCGGTGTCGGTATCGTGGCGGCCCGCGCGGCCGGGACCACGATGGGCGATCCGGTGGACGAGCACTACGTCGCCGCCTCCGGCACGTCCATGGCGACCCCGCATGTGGCGGGTGCCGCCGCTCTGCTCGCCCAGCGCCACCCCGACTGGTCCGCCGCGCAGTTGAAGGACGCACTGGTCAGCACGGCACGTACGGTTCCGGGTCAGGAGGTCACCGAGCAGGGTGGCGGCCGGATCGACGTGCGCGCCGCGGCCCTGGGGACGGTCACCGCCACCGGCACCCTCGCCCTCGGCCCGTTCTCGACCGGTGCCGGTGCAGATACCGACGGCACGTCGAAGCTGCGGTACACGAACACCTCCGACCAGGACCTCACCCTCGCGCTCACCGTCAAGCTGGCCACCGCGGGCGGCAAGACGCCCGCCGACGGCACGGTGCGCCTCGGCTCCGGGTCGGTGCGCGTCCCGGCCGGAGCGACGGCGGAGGTCCCGGTGACCGTCGACCCGGCCCGTGCCGGGAGGGGCAAGTTCTACGGCTATGTGACGGCCGCGTCGGTGGACGGGAAGACCAGTGTGCACACCACGCTCAGCCTCGTGGTGCACGGGCCGACCCACCGGATCACGGTGAAGACGATCGACAAGGACGGCAATCCGGTCCCGGCCCTGCCGACCATCTGGGGAGCCGACGGGTTCGTGGGCTACACGAGCACCGAACCGGCCGTCGCCGAGGTCGAGGAGGGCGTCTACCAGGTGAACACCAGCTGGCTGGACACGGTCGGCGACGGGCAGGAACTGCGCGAGGTGGTGCTGCCCGAGGTGAAGGTCACCAAGGACACGACCGTCACCCTCGACGCCCGCAAGACGGTCCCGGTGGACATCCGCACGCCCCGGCCCGCGGAACAGCGCGGTGTCCTCAACTACCAGATGTACCGGAAGCTCGACGGCCACAGCCTGCTCCAGGGCACCATGTACTTCGACGTCGCCAAGCGTCTGTTGGTGAGTCCCACGGCCAAGGTCACCGAGGGATCCTTCGAGTTCGCCTCGCGCTGGCAGCTCGTGGCCCCGCTCCTGCAAACCCGGGTGCCCGGCGCCGACCTGGATCTCAACGCCTACTACATGCCCGACTCACCGCTCTTCGGGGACCGCGGGGCCACCCTGACCGCGGTCGACGCCGGTGATGCCGCCGCCCCCGACTTCCGGCACGCCCGCGGCCGGCTCGCGGTCGTCAACGACCCGACCGGCGCCGACGAGAAGGACCTCGCCGCACGGGCGGCCGCGGCAGGCGTGCGCGCCGTCATGCTCGTCCACTTCGGCGACATCGCATGGACCCGCTGGAGCCCGCAGGGTGAGCGCTGGGCCGTGCCGACCGTGAGGATCGGCGCCCAGGCCGGAGCCGAACTGCTGGCACGCCTCGCCGGCCGCACCACCACGGTGAAGTTCTCCGGCACCGCCCGCAGCCCGTACCTGTACGACGTGATGCAGGTGTCCGCACAGCAGATCCCCCGGCATGTCGTGCACACCGTGTCCGACCGCAACAGCGCGGTCGTCCCGAGCACGTACGCCGACAACGGTGGCACCGGCTGGGCGAGCGAGCAGCGCTTCGGCTGGCGGCCGTACCAGGACACGGCCTGGCTCCAGTACACCCGGTTCGTGCCGACCGGTTTCGCCCGGACCGAGTACGTCAGTGCCGGTGACACCATGTGGCAGCACCTGGTGCACCACACCACGACGTTCGACGTCGACATGCCGCTCACCGTCGGCATGCGCGACAACCCGCGGACCTACCGACCCGGTGCGCAGCCGCACGAGACCTGGCAGGGCGCTGTCGTACGGCCGTCGATTCCGGCCGGCACCGCCACCGCGACGGTGCGCGACGGCAACGTGCTGCGACTGCGCATCCCGGAGTTCACGGACTCGCAGGCCGGGCACTGGTCGCGGGCCGTGCCCGGCGACGGCGGCGGCGGTGTCGGCACGTCCGCCGTGGTCCCCGCCGGTGACGCCACGGGCGCCGTCCTGTATCGCGACGGCCAGAAGATCGAGGAGATGGACGGCGCCTGGTCGGACGTGGAGGTTCCCGCCGACCGGGCCCAGTACCGGCTGGATCTGACGACCTCGCGGAATACGCAGGACTGGAAGTCGGGCGTCGCCACCAGCACCTCCTGGTCCTTCCCCTCGGGCCGAACGGACACCGCCACGCCGTTGTCGCTGCTTCAGCTCGACTACGACGTACCGGTCGACGCGCGCAACGCGATACGCGCCGGGCGTGCACACACCATCGGTGTCCGGGTCCGCCTCCAGGACGGGCTGTCCGTTCCACGCGGGGTGACGGTCCGCGTCGAGGCCTCCTACGACGACGGTCGCACCTGGCACCGGGCGGAGGTGACCGACCGCGGTCACAACGCCTTCCGCGCCGGGATCGACGGACCGTCGCGGAGCCGACCCGACTCCTGGGTGACCCTCCGCGTCACGGCTCGTGACGCGGCCGGCAACTCGGTCCGGCAGACCGTGCAGCGCGCCTACGCTCTGCACCCGTAGCGCCCCGCCGGGGGGCGTACGGCTCGCCGTACGCCCCCCGGCTCCTCCCCCTGGTGTAGTACGGTATTCAACCGTCAAGTTCAATCATTGAATCCAGGGGTCGAGGAGGGACATTCGTGATGCTGGAGGCCGCGGGAGTCTCTCCCGAGGAGGAGTCCGTCTATGGGCTGCTCGTGGCGTCCGGCCGCGCGACGACGGCGGACCTCGTCGAACGGGCCGGTCTGACGGAGCTGGAGGCCGAGCGGATCCTGACGTCACTGACGTCCAAGGGCCTCGCCAGCCATACAGACGCGACCCCCCGGGTGTTCCGGGCGGTTCCCCCGGACGTGGCGCTGCTGCCCCGGCTGAGGCGCAGCGCCGACGCACTGGACCTGGCCCGGGTCGAGGCCACTCGGCTGGTCGAGTCCTACCGGGAGACGATGCGCCGGCACGACGCCGGCCAGTTGCTGGAGGTCATCACCGGGGCCGAAGCCCTGCGCCAGCACCTCCGGCAGATCCAGACCAGCACACAGGACGAGATGCTGTGGTTCTGCAAGGCCCAATACGTGGCCATGCCGTCGGGCAGCAACGCCGAGGAGTTCCAGGCACTGACCCGGGGCGTCCGGTACCGGGTGCTGTACGAGAAGGCGTTCTTCGACGACGAGGGTGCCGTGGACAACGTCGTTGCGGGCGTCCGGGCGGGCGAGGTCGCCCGCGCCGTACCGCACTTGCCGCTGCGCCTGGCGATCGCCGACCGTTCCGTCGCCATTTTCCCCCTCGTGGCCGGCGGACCCCACGGCAGCCCGGAGGAGCCCACCACCGCGCTGGTCAGGGACAGCAATCTGCTCGCCGCCCTGATCGCCCTGTTCGAGCGCTACTGGGAGGACGCCGTCCCCCTGCACGTCGACGACGCCGGCGCGGTCTCGGGCACCGACGGCATCGGTGGGGCCAACTCCCTCTCCCCCACCGACCACAAGCTGCTGTCCCTGCTGGTGGCGGGAGTCGCCGACAAAGCGATCGCCTCACAGATGGGGCTGAGCCGACGGACCGTCCAGCGCCGTATCCAGAGCATGATGGAGCACGCCGGCGCGACGACCCGTATGCAACTCGCCTGGCAGGCGGCACGCCGCGGATGGCTGTGAACCGGCGCCCAGGACGATGCCCTCGGGCTCGTACCAGGTCTGGTCGGGGCCTGTGTTCGCCCCCACCCGGAAGACCGGCACATCCGGCTCAGGCCGGTTCTTGGCGTCCGGTTTGATCGTCAATTCCCGCATGCCGTCGAGATGGTCCGGGGCCTGCTCCAGAAAGCTGCTCTCCAGCAGACGCAGGCGCTTCACCTCAACGGGTGATCACGTGTTCGGCCTGCGGTCAGTCCCGCCTCGCCCCATCCCGGGACGCACCTAATCTGATGGCATGTCAGATGACGTGTCATACGAGCTGCTCGGATTCGACAACGTTCTGCTGCCCGTCGGGGACCTCGGCGAGGCCCTGGCGTTCTACGAGCGGGCCGGGTTCCCGGTCGCGTTTCGGCTCGACGAGGCCGGGATCGCGCTGCTGAGTGTGGGCAAGGAGACGCCCGGCGTGCTCTTGCAACTGGACGGGGAGTTGAGGCACCGGCCGCCGGTATGGGCCTCGCCGCGGGTGTGGCTGGAGGTGCGGGACGCCCGGGCCGCGGCGGTCGCCCTCGCGTCGGTCGGCATTCAGCCGCTCGACGCCCCCTTCCCGGTGGCCACCGGATGGACCGTCGAGATCGCCGACCCCTGGGGCAACGTCATCGGCCTCACGGACTACTGCAAGCGGCCCGAACTCGGCCGTCAGCGGTGACCGCAGCCTCGACTTGAACATGTTCAAAAACAGGTCTACATTCTTTCTCGACAGCGTTTTGAACGCGTTCAAGAAGGGGTGGGGACATGGACCTCACAGTCGTCGCGTACGTCATCTATCTCGTGGTCAGCATCGCGCTGACCATCTGGGTGGCGCGCACGCTGAGCCACAACGGGCGGATCTTCCTGGCCGATGTGCTGCACGGCAACGAGAAGCTCGCCGACGCCGTCAACCACCTGCTGGTGGTGGGCTTCTACCTCGTCAACCTGGGCTTCGTCGCGCTCTATCTGAACCAGGACACCGAGATCGAAAACGCCCGCGGGATCTTCGAGGCCCTGTCGACCAAGCTCGGGGTGGTGCTGCTCGTACTCGGGGTCATGCACCTGGGGAACGTGTACGTGCTCAACAAGATCCGGCGGCGGGGAGTGATGGAGCGGGAGCAGGTGCCGCCCCTCGCGCCGACGGACTGGATCGCGCCGACGGCCGGGGCGTGACCTCGATGCCCGGCTTCGCGGCCGCACGGGACCGGGACGCCGACCGCGTCCCGGTTCTCGGGCTCACCGTTCTGTACGACGCGCAGTGCTCGCTGTGCACCTTCCTGAGCGACTGGCTGGGCAAGCAGCGGCAGTTGGTGCCGCTCCGGCTCGTGCCGGCCGGATCCGACGAGGCCCGGCGCCGCTTCCCGGGGCTCGATCACCGGGCCACCCTCGGCGAGATCACCGTCGTGGGGGACGGCGGGCAGGTCTACCAGGGCGCCGCCGCCTGGGTCGTCACCCTGTGGGCGTTGCGCGAGCACCGGCCACTCGCCCATCGGCTGAGCACCCCGGCGGGTGCCCGTCTCGCGAAGGGCGCGACGCTCGCCGCCGCCAAGTGGCGGCAGGCCCACGCCACCGACCAGTGGGGTGGCGGCTCCTACCAGTGGGGAGATGGGTGGCGTTACGACCCGAGCGCGGGATGGACGTACGAAGCTCCCCCCTGCGACAGCGGCAACTGCTCCACCGGTTCCACTCGTTAGGCTCGTCCCCGTGCCAGCACCAACAGACAGCCCCGGTCAGGACAGCTCCGGCTCCGACGAGGCCCCCGAACAAGGTCCCGGAAAGACGCCCGCCAAGAGCGAGCAGACCCGTGCCTTGATCCTGGAGACGGCGATGCGGCTGTTCCAGGAGCGGGGGTACGACAAGACGACCATGCGGGCCATCGCCAAGGAGGCCGGGGTCTCCGTCGGCAACGCGTACTACTACTTCGCCGGCAAGGAGCACCTGATCCAGGGCTTCTACGACCGGATCGCCACCGAGCACCAGGTGGCGGTGCGAGAGGTGCTGGACCGCGAGACGGATCTGGAGGCCCGGCTCGGCGGGGTGCTGAAGGCGTGGCTGGACATCGCCACCCCGTACCACGAGTTCGCGGTGCAGTTCTTCAAGAACGCCGCCGACCCGGACAGCCCGCTCAGCCCCTTCTCCCCCGAGTCGGAGCACGCGCGCGTGGAGGCCATCAGCGTCCACCGGGAGGTGCTGGCCGGGGCGAAGACCAAGGTGCCGGAGGAACTCCGGGACGCGTTGCCCGAATTGATGTGGCTCTCCCAGATGGGGCTCGTCCTGTACTGGGTGTTCGACCGGACCGAGGGGCGCGAGCGCAGCTACCGGCTCGCCGAGCGCGGGGCCCGGCTGACCGCGCGAGGCGTGGTGCTGGCCCGCTTCCGCGTTCTGCGGCCCCTCGTCCACGAGGTGCACGAGCTGTTCACGGACTTCCTGCCGGGGATGACCAAGGTCCTGCCCGATCCGGCCAAGAAGGGCTCGTCGTAGGGGCCCGTTCAGGAAACGGGCCCCCTGGGAGACTCGGTGAGCGCCGAGCCTCAGTGGACGACGAGCGACGGTGAGCGCGTCAGTTCACCGCGTCGACCTCCCCCTCCGCCAACTCCACGTCGTACACCAGCGGCCCGTCGTCCACGACCACGTGCCGTGCGCGGGCCCCGTACGACGCGGCCGTTGCCGCCAGGAGGTACGTACCCGACGCGGGCACCGACACGATGTACGAGCCGTCCGCCAGCGAGATGACACGGTCCAGTTGGCGCCCGCCCTTCGACAGGAGGGTCACCACCGCACCGTCGACCGGGTCGCCGTCGGCCGTGCGGATGAAACCGTGGACCACCGAGGCTCCGCCCTCCGCGGAAGGCTCCTCCAGAGACTCCTCCGCCGGCTCCACCGCCAGATGCGGCAGCCGCTTCTCCAGCCCTGCCGGCAGCCACCAGTTGGCCTTGCCGAGCAGATGCATCGCGGCCGGCACCAGGGCCGTACGGAGAATGAAGGCGTCGAGGGCGACGGCCGCCGCGAGGCCCACGCCCGCCATCGCGGCCCCCGAGTCGCCGCTCAGGACGAAGGCCAGGAAGACGCAGACCATGATGAGCGCCGCGCTGTTGATGACGCGGCTCGTCTCGGCCAGCCCGACCCGCACCGCGCGCGCGTTGTCCTTCGTGTGCACCCATTCCTCGTGCATCCGGCTCACCAGGAACACCTGGTAGTCCATGGAGAGGCCGAAGAGAAGGGACAGCATGATGACGGGCAGGAAGGCGTTGATCGGTCCCTCCTTGCCGAGGCCGAGCAGGTCGAGGCCCCAGCCCCACTGGAAGATCGCGGTGAGGACGCCGAAGGAGGCAGCCGCGGCGATCAGGTTCATCAGCGCGGCCGTCAGCGGCACCACGAGGGAGCGGAAGGCGACCAGCAGGAGCAGGAAGCCGAGACCGATGATCGTGGCGATGAAGAGGGGCAGCCGGTCACCGGTGATGGAGGCGAAGTCCTTGGAGACGGCCGTCACGCCACCGACGTGGGCCTGAGCCCCCGTGTCGGGGATCACCCGGTCCCGTAGCGTGTCGATGAGCTGGTCGGTCTTCTCCGACTGCGGTGAGGTCGTGGGCACGACCTGGATCACCGTCACGCCCTGTGCGGGCGGCAGCGCGGCGACCCGGGCGACTCCGGCGGTGTCGCCGATGTCCTTCACCAGGGCGCCCGTGTCGCCGCTCGACACGACCACCTGCAAGGGGCCGTTGAAACCGGGCCCGAATCCCTCGGCGAGCAGGTCGTACGCCTTCCTGGTCGTCGTCGAGGCATCGTCGTTGCCCTGGTCGGTGGCGCCCAGGCGCAGTGACAGCACGGGCAGCGCGAGGACGGCCATGACCACCACGGCCAGGGTGGCGATCGTACGAGGGCGCCGCTGGACGTTCGCGGACCAGCGCGCCGCTGCACCGCTCGCCCGCTCCGGCTCGGGCCCTTCCCCACTCTCGGCTTCGCTCGACCGGGCGGTGCCCCCAGCCTCCAGCTTGCGCCGCTGGCGGCGGCTGAGCACCCGGGTGCCGAGCACGCCGAGCAGCGCCGGCAGCAGGGTGACCGCCGCGAGCACGCTGAAGACGACGGTGAGCGAGGTGCCGATGACCACACCGTCCAGGAACCGCAGGTTCGTCACCAGCATCCCGGCGAGCGCGATGCACACCGTGCCGCCCGCGAACAGCACCGCACGGCCGGAGGTGTTGAGGGCGGTGACCGCCGAATCCTCCGGTTTCATGCCGCGCAGGATGCCGCGCCGGTGCCGGGTCACGATGAAGAGCGCGTAGTCGATGCCCACGCCGAGCCCGATGAGGGTGGCGAGCAGCGGGGCCAGGTCGGGGATGTCGGTGGCGTGGCTGAGCAGCTGGGTGGAGAACAGGCCGGTGCCGACCCCGAAGAGGGCGATGGCGATCGGCAGCAGCATCGCGAACAGCGAGCCGAAGGCGAGGAACAGGACGACGGCCGCGGCCACGATGCCGACCATTTCGGCGAGTCCGGTGGGCGGTTCCTGCACCCGCTGGATCGCCTGACCGCCCAGTTCGACGTGCAGACCGCCGCGTTCGGCGTTCTGTGCGGTGTCGACGACGTCCTGCACCAGTTCCTTGGGTACGGCGTTCGCCTGCTCCGCGAAGGTGATCTGGGCGTACGCGATCTTGCCGTTCTCGCTGATCTGCGCCGCGCCTCGCTCGCCCGAGTACGGGCCGGCGACGTCACCGACGCCCTTCATCTTCCCGATCTCGTCGAGCGCGGGCTGGATCCGGGACCGTACGGACTGGTCCCTGACCGTCCCCTCGTCGACCTTCCACACCACTGTGTCGGTGTCGCCCGCGCTGTCCGGGAACGCCTTCTCCATCAGGTCGTACGCGCGCTTGGAGTCCGTATTCGGAAGGGAGAAGACATTCGCGTAATCCGTGCCCGCGGTGGACGCCGCGAAGCCCAGTCCGAACAATGCCGCCACCCACAGCAACAGGACCACCAGCCGGTGCCGATAGCACCACCGTGCCAATGTCGCCACGCTCAACGCTCCTTAGTCGGTCGGTTGGTCCCCCAGGTCCTGGACAACAGGATTTCCGGGGGCACGCGCGCGTGGACACGGACTCGCCATGACTCTCAAGGAACTCCAAGGAGCGGACGCCCCGCGCTGTCGGTGCCGGTGCGGATACTGGGGACATGACCGGTCACGAGGGAGCCACCGTGCTCGTCGTAGAGGACGAGCCGAGCATCGCGGACGTCCTGGCCATCGCCCTGCGCTATCACCGTTTCGAGGTGATGACGGCGGGCACGGTCCGCCAGGCGCTCACGCTCGCGGAGCGCACCCGACCCGACGCGGCGCTGCTCGACGTGATGCTGCCGGACGGCGACGGCCGGGCGCTCGGCCGTGAACTGCGGGTACGGCAGCCGGACCTGGCCATCGTCTTCCTCACCGCACGGGACGCGCCCGCCGAGATCGTGGGCGCGCTCGGCTTCGGCGACGACTACATCACCAAGCCGTTCAACATCGACGAGGTCGTCGCCCGGATCACCGCCGTACTGCGCCGCACGCGCCCCGACGACGTCCTGCCGCAGCGCCCGCCCCTGCGGTACGGCGACCTGGAACTGGACGAGACGACGTACAGCGTCCATCGCGCGGGCCGTACGGTGGAGCTCACGCCGACCGAGTACGCGCTGTTGCGCTTCCTGGTCCGCAACGGCGGGCGGATCGTGCCCAAGGAGCAACTCCTGCGCCACGTGTGGCAGTACGAGCACTCGGCCGAGTCAACCGTCGTGGAGACGTACATCAGCTATCTGCGGCGCAAGCTCGAACCACTGGGGCCGCCGGTGATCCAGACGCGACGGGGCGT
Source organism: Streptomyces albiflavescens (assembly GCF_014645835.1). Taxonomy (GTDB): domain Bacteria; phylum Actinomycetota; class Actinomycetes; order Streptomycetales; family Streptomycetaceae; genus Streptomyces; species Streptomyces albiflavescens. Next base: position 16,447 of record NZ_BMMM01000024.1, on the reverse strand, counting down.
CGGATACGGGCTCGCATGAAGAGCCTGCCTCGCATGAAGAGCCCGGCGCGCGACTGGATTCCGGCGCGCTGGGAGATCCCGGCGCGCGTGAGGCCCCGGCGCCCGCTCTGCCGGCACGGTATCCATTCTCTCCGCGGCCAGCTGACGCTCGCGAACGTGGGGCTGCTGGCCCTGGGCATCGTCGTGGCGACCGCCGTGAGCCTGATGGGCATGCGGCACTACCTGATCGACCAGGTCGACGCCGAGCTCGCCAAGACGCGGGAGTCGCTCAGCAGTTCGCAGCTCACCATGCGGCAGATCGACTCGCTGAGTGCGCTGGCATTCGTACGCGACCGCATGCTGTCCCCCACGGACGGGTCACCGAAACCGGACTCGATCTTCACGGCGGTCGACAGAAACGGGACGGCCGTTGCCATAGCCGGCTTCAAGCCGACCGGCACCCAGCACGCTCTGGCCGCCGCCGTGCACGACCCGCGCGCCCTCGCCGCCGACAGCGACCCGCACGACGTCACGGTGCACGGCGCCGCCTACCGGGCGACCGGGGCACGGCTCGCCGACGGCACATACCTGCTGCTCGCCACCTCGACCGACGCGCTGCACAAGGGCATCGCGAAGGCGCTCAAGCTCGATGTCACCATCGGGACACTGCTGTTGGCGCTGCTCGGCTGCCTGACAATGTTCAGCGTGCGGCGCCGGATGCGGCCGCTGGAGGACATGGTGGAGACCTCGTCGGCGATCGCCGAGGGGGATCTGACCCGGCGCGTGCCCTCCAGCCACCATCCGACCCAGGAGGTCGAGCAGCTTCGGCTCGCCCTCAACTCGATGCTCCACCAGGTCGAGTCGGCGTACCGGACGCGCGAGCGCAGCGCCGCCCAGCTGCGCCGGTTCGTCGGCGACGCCTCGCACGAGCTGCGCACACCGCTGTCGGCGATACGTGGCTATCTCCAGCTGTACGAGAAGGGGATGCTGACCGATCCGGCCGAGCGCAAGAGGGCCTGGGACCGGATGAACGCGGAGGCCGACCGCATGGGCCGGCTCGTCGACGAGCTGCTCATCCTGGCCCGCCTGGACCAACGGCCCGAACTCCGCTTCAAGAACGTCGACTTGAGCCGCCTGGTGCGGGACGCGGCCGAGGATCTGCGGGCCCAGCAGCCGGGTCGCCCGGTGAGCGTGGGCGCCGACGGCACGCTGCTGGTGAAGGCCGACGAGTCGGGGCTGCGCCAGGTACTCGGCAACCTCGTGGGCAACGTACGCACCCACACCCCCGCCGAAGCGCCGGTGCGGCTCGGTCTCGAGCGCGCGGACGGTGTCGTACGGCTGTGTGTCACGGACGAGGGTCCGGGGCTCCGGGAGGAGGACGCGGCGCGCATCTTCGACCGGTTCTTCAGGGCGGGCGGTGGCGCGGGCAGCGGGCTCGGCATGGCGATCGTGCACGGCGTGGTGGCGGCGCACGGGGGCGAGGTGGCGGTACGGACGGCACCGGGCGAGGGGTTGGCGGTGACGGTGACACTCCCGGCACGGTGACCGTGACGCTCCCGGCACGGTGACGCCCGCGCTTTCCGGTGCGGTGACGCCCGCGCTTTCCGGTGCGCTGCGGGTCGCCCCCTCGGTGCGGGGGCGCTCAGGCTTACGGCGCGGTGACGCTCTCGCTTCCGGCGCGATGACGGTTGCACTCCCTGCGCGGTGCCGCCAGGCTTTCGGCACGGCGCCGCCAGGCTTTTGACGCGGCGACGGTGACTCCCCCGGCGCGGTGACCTGCTGGAACCGACTTGGGGAGAAGCTGACCTGGATGATTGAACACGGGCCGCCACGGCGCCGTACACAGATTCAGGTACAGATGAAGGCGGCCCCGACGTCCCCAGCCTGGTCCGCCGCGCCACCACCGGGCTACGCACGGAAGGACCGCCGGGTTGTCGTTCAACACGAGCTCTCGACAGCTGCCGAACACGGACGAGGAGTCCCCGGAGGCGAGGCCTGTGCCGGAGCCGCCCGCGGAGCCCGCTCCGGGTGACGGTGAGACCACGGTCGAGGCCACCTCGCGTGACCGTGAAGCCGCGCCCGAGGCCACTTCCGGTGAGCCTGAAGCCCCGGCCGCAGCCACTCCTGGTGTCGCCCGAACCCCGGTCGAAGCCACCCCCGGTGACACCGAAACCCCGGTCGAAACGACCTCCAGGGACACCAAGACCCCGCTCGACGCAACTTCCGGCGGCACCGAAGCCGCGCCGGAAGCAGCGCCGGAAACCACCCCCGGCGACGCGGAAGCCCCAGCCCCCGCGTCGGACACCTCTGAAGCCCCGGACGAAGCCGCCCCCGGCGCCACTCCCGTCCCCGCCGCCACCCCTGCCCGCGGCCGGCTGCGCTGGCGCGGCTGGCGTGAGAAGTACCCCGTCGCGGCCCGCACCCTGGCGTGGACCACCACCGGCCTGGCCGCCGCGCTCGTGCTGTTCGCGCTGCTCATGCCGAGCAAGATCGACGACTTCCGGCCCGCCGAGTTCGTCCGTATCCCGGTGGAGGCGATCTTCGGCGCGGCCGTACTGATCGTCCTGCCGCGCAAGCCGCGGATCGCCGTGGCGGCGCTCGCCGGGCTGAGCCTCGGCGCGCTGACCGTCCTGAACTTCCTCGACATCGGCTTCAACGAATACCTCGGGCGAGGATTCAACGTCGTCCTCGACTGGACGCTGTTCAGCGACGCACAGGCGTACCTCCAGGACACGATGGGCAAGAAGGGCGCCCTCGGCATCGTCGTCGTGGTCGTACTGATCGTGCTCGCCGTGCTCTGCCTCATGACACTGTCGGTCGTGCGGCTGGGCAACCTGCTGGCCCGGCACACCGAGACGGCGACCCGTACGACACTGGTGATGGCCATCGTCTGGGTCACCTGTGCGGCGCTCGGCGTGCAGTTCACCGGCGTGCCGATCGCCTCCGAACACACCACGCTGGTCGTCCAGGACCGTGCGGAGCGGGTGCGGAACACGATCCGGGACGAGGCGGCGTTCGCGAAGATCGCCAAGAAGGACGCCTTCGCCAACACCCCGCCGGATCAGCTGCTGACCGGGCTGCGCGGCAAGGACATGATGATCACGTTCATCGAGAGTTACGGCCGCAGCGCGATCGAGGACCCGGTCATGGCGCCGGGCGTCGACGCGACGCTCACCGCCGAGAACGAGAAGCTGACCAAGGCCGGGTTCGCGGCGAAGAGCGGCTGGCTCACCTCGGCGACGTACGGCGGAAGCAGCTGGCTGGGCCACTCCACGTTCCTGTCCGGCCTGTGGATCAACAACCAGCAGCGCTACCGCACCGTCACCGCGGGCAGCCACCTGACCCTCCCCGGCGCCTTCAAGAAGACGGGTGCCTGGGACACGGTCGGTGTCATGCCGGGCGTCCAGAAGGCCTGGCCGGAACAGAAGTTCTACGACATCGACAAGCTCTACGACTCCCGCGACCTCGGATACAAGGGACCGAAGTTCAGCTGGTCGACCATGCCCGACCAGTACGCGCTGACCGCGTTCGAGCGACTGGTGCACGGCAAGAAGCACGACAAGCCGCTGATGTCGACGATCATTCTGACCTCCAGCCACCAGCCCTGGGCACCGATCCCCAAGACGGTCCCCCAGGACCAGGTCGGCGACGGGTCGATCTACGACGCCATCCAGAAGGCCGGCAAGAAGCCCGCGGACATCATCACCGACTCGACCAAGTCCAGGCAGGAGTACGGCAAGTCCATCCAGTACTCGGTGACCAGCCTCATCGACTACCTGGTGAAATACGGCAACAAGGACACCGTGCTCGTCTTCCTCGGCGACCACCAGCCCATCGCCCGGGTCAGCGGCAACAACGCCAGCCGCGACGTGCCCGTCTCGATCGTCGCCAAGGACCCGAAGGTGCTCGACAAGATCGCCGACTGGGGCTGGACGGACGGCCTGCAGCCCCAGCACGACGCGCCGGTCTGGAAGATGAGCGCGTTCCGCGACCGCTTCCTGACGGTGTACGGCTCCACGCCCAGGCCGTGAGTCACGTGGCCCAGGCCGTGCGTCACGTGGACGCGGCCACCAGCGCCCACACCGTCTTCCCGTAGCGCCCCGGCTCCACACCCGGCGATGGCCTGCCGCACCCGCCGGTCGCGCAGCGGCGCGTTCGCGCGGACGTCGAGGACGAGGTTGCGGGTCTTACCAGAGCGACTCAAACGATCATTTCAGGCCTGTTTCACAGCGAACTCTCAGGCTTCCCGAGAGGCCAGCTCAACGACCGTGATGTCCGAGGGAGCACCCACCCGGGTCGGCGGCCCCCAGGCCCCCGCACCCCGGGACACGTACAACTGCGTGTCCCCGTACCGCTCCAGCCCGGCGAGCGTCGGATTGGCGGCGTCGGCGATGAAATTCCCCGGCCACAACTGCCCGCCATGCGTGTGCCCGGACAGCTGAAGATCGACCCCGTGCCGCACGGCCTCATGAATCTGCACCGGCTGATGCGCGAGCAGCACACACGCCCGCGATGTGTCCCGGTCCCCGAGCGCCTTGCCGAAGTCGGGCCCCTGCCCCTCGCTCTCCCCCTGCACGTCGTTCACGCCCGCGAGATCGAATCCGGCCAACTCGGTACGCGCGTTCTCCAGAGGATGGATCCCCAGCTCCCGCACTTCCCGGACCCACTGCCCGGCCCCGGAGAAGTACTCATGATTGCCCGTGACGAAGAAGCTCCCATGACGTGCCCTCAACCGGGCCAGAGGCGCAGCCGCCGGACCAAGGTCCTTCACACTGCCGTCGACCAGGTCGCCGACGACGGCGATGAGATCGGGCTGGGTCGCATTGATGGTGTCGACGACCGTCTGCGCGAAGCCGCGCCCGAGCACCGGCCCCAGATGAATGTCACTGACGACAGCGATCCGAAACCCATGAGCGGACCGCGGCAGCTTGGCCAGCGGCACCGTGACCCGCTTCACCCTGGGCCCCCGCAGAACGCCGTACGTCCCGTACCCGACCGTCCCCACAGCGGCAGCCGCGGCAGCCCCACCCACCACCCGGGAGACGAAGAGCCGCCGTGAGGGAGCATCGACGCTCAGTGGGGGACGACCCGCGCCCGTCGATCCGACCGAAAGGGACGCGACGCTCCGGCGCGGCCCCGACTCGCCCTCGATGGCAGGCGCGGATGAGACGGCAGGCGCGGACGAGACGGCAGCCGTAGAGGCATCGCCAGACGCAGACGAGACGGCGGAGTCGGACGAGACGGCGGAGCCAGACGGGGCAGGCGCGCGGTCGGACGCGACGGCAGGCACAGACGAGTCGGCGTGCTCGGACGAAGAGGCTCGTTCGGACGAGTCGGTGCGCGCGGACGAGTCGGTGCGCGCGGACGAGACGACCGCCCGCCGCTCGACAACTCGCCGCACCAGCGGCCGTACGAACTCCCCCACCACCAGCGCGAGCACCAGATAGATCACCAGCGCCATCCACAGGAACCCGGGCCAGGCCAGCACCCGCTGAAGCCAGAACGGCGCCCCGGCCCGCTCACTCGCGACGGCGCCGAACATCAGGAGGGGCCCGGCGACGAAAACGGCCGCGCCCACCCGACGGGCCACCCCCGGTCCGGACGTGGTGTCGCGCACCAGGCGCCGCCACGCGTACCAGTGCAGGGCGCCGAGCACGGCCAGCGCGACCACGCCCACCAGTACGAAGACGATGACCATGACGCCGTATCCCCCGGTTGCCGTATCCGCGTTATGTCGTCTGGCGCAAAGCGCGCACCCCGCGCAACCCGATCACGCCGACGACCGTCCCCAAGACAAAGGAGAGGACGGCGAGCGTCAGGTGCACCCAGAAGTACGCCGTCGGATCCCCCGCGTCGTTGAACGCGAGCCCGCTGCCGTCCTTCCACAGGTTCTTGACGAAAGTGATCCAGATGACCCAGCTCCATACCCCGAAGGCGAGCAGGAACCAGGAGACGGGGCGGCTGAGCTTCATGGGTCCAGTATCACCGTCGTCGGCCGGGACCCTGCGCCGGGGTGGGGAGAGCGATGGGACTTCCCGCCCCACGCCCTGTACTTTCTCGACCGTGCCCGTCACGAATAAGACCGCCAAGCGATCCTTGTTGGTCACTTCCGCCACCCTGTTGTCCCTTTCGCTCGCCGCGCCCGCGTTCGCGGACGAGAGCCCGACAGCGAGTCCGACGACGACCCCGTCGGCCACTCCCCCGGCGAACATGTCCACCGTCGGCGGCGAACGGCTGGGCCAGTCCGGCACGCAGGTGAATCTCGGCACAGGCGCCCCCGTCCTGCCCAAGGACCTCACCGCGCGCTCCTGGATCGTCGCCGACGCCGAGTCCGGCGACATCCTGGCCGCCCACAACGCGCACTGGCGGCTGCCCCCGGCGAGCACCCTGAAGATGCTGTTCGCCGACACGGTGCTGCCGAAGTTCCCGAAGACGATGAAGCACAAGGTGGTCACCTCCGACCTGGCGGGCATCGGCTCGGGCTCGAGCATGGTCGGGATAAAGGAGGACGAGACCTATACGGTCCACGACCTGTGGCTCGGCGTCTTCCTGCGCTCCGGCAACGACGCCGTGCACGTGCTGTCCCAGATGAATCAGGGCATCGACCAGACGGTCAAGGACATGCAGGCGCACGCCGAGGAGCTCCAGGCCCTCGATACTCATGTCATCAGCCCGGACGGCTACGACGCGAAGGGCCAGGTGTCGTCGGCGTACGACCTGACGCTGTTCGCGCGCTCCGGGCTCCAGAAGAAGGACTTCCGGGAGTACTGCTCGACGGTGCGGGCCAAGTTCCCCGGCGAGACCACAAAGAACGAAAAGGGCAAAACGACCCGCGAATCCTTCGAGATCCAGAACACCAACCGTCTCCTGACCGGCGACGGCGACATCTCCACGTACCAGGGCATCGCCGGCGTGAAGAACGGCAACACCACCAACGCGGGCGCCACCTTCACCGGTGTCGCCGAGCGCGACGGCAAGGTGCTGCTCGTCACGGTCATGAACCCGGAGAAGAACGAGCACAACGAGGTCTACAAGGAGACCGCGCGGCTCTTCGACTGGGGCTTCCAGGCCACGGGCAAGGTCCAGCCGGTGGGTGAGCTGGTGCCGCCGAGGGGCCTCGACACCACCGCGCAGCCGGGCGCGAGCGCCTCCGGCACCAGTGCGGGCGACTCGGACAACGCGTCCACGAAGCCGGTGGCGGCCTCCTCCGCCGCGAAGGGCGGTTCGAGCGGCGTCGGCGTCGCGCTGGCCATCACGGGCGGCTTCCTCGTCCTGCTCGTGGCGGGTGTCTTCCTCGTCAACCGCCGCTGGCCGCTGCCGGATCTGATGCGCCGTCGCCGCTGACCGCCGGGGCCGCCGGCTCCTCCGGGTCCGCCCGGTCCGCCGGCTCCCCCGGGTCCTGCGGGGACTCATCGCTCTGCGTCGCCGTCCAGGCGGCGCAGAACAGCAGCAGTTTCGCGGTGAAGTTGATCCACAGCAGCAGCGCGATCGGCACCCCGAACGCGCCGTACATGCTCTTCGACGCGACACCCCTCATATAGCCGCTGAGCAGCAGCTTGAGCAGCTCGAACCCGGCGGCTCCGATCAGCGCGGCGACGATCAGCCGACGCCGCGGCGGCTGGACGCCGGGCAGCAGCGTGAGGACGTACAGCAGGAGCAGGAAGTCGGCGAGCACGGCGACGGTGAACGCGGCGACCTGCAGCAGCACGCTCCCCCAGCCGTGCTCGTCGATGTCGAGCTGCCGGGCCGTCCACCCCACCGTCGTGGACGCCACGGTGGAGGCGGCGACGGTGACGAGCACGGCGCCGCCGAGCCCGACGAGCACGCCGCCGTCCTTGAGCTTGCGCAGGAAGGGGTTCCCCTCGCTGTCGGGCAGCTCCCAGACCGCGCGCAGGCAGTCCCGCATCGAGCCGACCCAGCCGATGCCGGTGAACAGCAGGACGGCGCCCGCGATGAGGCCGATCGTGCCGGCGTTCTGGACGAGGCCTTCGATGTCCAGCTGGTCGGAGATACCGGGAACCTGCTCGGCGAGCTTGTCCTGGAGGTCCTTCTGCTGGCTGGTGCTGAGCGTGGCGGCGGCGATCGCGGCGGCGACGGTCAGCAGCGGGAAGAGCGCCACGAAACTGATGAAGGTCATCGCCGCGGCGAGCCGCGTCCACTTCACCCGGTCGAGGCGCTCGTACGACCGCCACGCGTGCGTGGCCATCAGGCGGGTGAGCAAGGGCCCCACGCCGGGAAGCTTCTTCAGCCAGTCCATGATCCGACTCTGCCCTCGCCTCGCGCACCTCGAACGCCCTGGAAAACCAATGTCCGGGTACCCCAGAAACGCAGAACAGTGGCGAGCGCCATGCCGATTCCGGCGCCCGAGACGGTGTCCGCGCGCTGTGAGGTGAATCCGAGGCCGTAGTGGCTGACGGCGATGGACAGCAGCTGGACGAGGGCGCCCGCGACGTTCACCGCGAAGAAGATCACGTACTGGCGCGGGCCCCGCACGGTCGTGTGCCGGTAGGTGCCGAGCGCGTTGCCCGCGTACGCCACCGAGCAACCCGCGACGAAGCTCAGTGCCTTGGCGGTCAGCGGGTCGAGGCCCACGGGGCCCCGCAGCCAGACGAAGAGGCCGAGGTCAGCGACGTAGGCGAGGATTCCCGCGGTGGCGAAGCCGAGGAGTTCCCGCGCGAGTCGCCTCCGGGGGACGGGCTCGCGAGCAGCCGGTTCGGGGACGACCGACTCCGGGGGAGCCGGTTTCGGCGGGACCGACCCTTGGGCGACCGGTTTCCCTGACACCGGCTCCCCCGCGGTCGGCCCCTCGGCGACCGGTTTCCCTGACACCGGCTCCCCCGCGGTCGGCCCCTCGGCGACCGGCTCCTGGGCGACGCTCACCAGTTCGCCACGGCGAGGCCGTACATCGCCAGCCACACCAGCCCGATCAGCGCGAGCGCGCGATCGTGCAGGACGACGTCCTCGGGCTCACCCGCCGTGCCCCGGTCGGCGAAGACGGCGTACCGCAGGATGGCCAGGATGAAGGCGACCATGGACAACTGCCGCCAGGGCAGCAGGCCGGCGCTGGGCACGCCACCCTCCTCCAGGGCCCACAGGCAGTAGCCGAGGACGGAGACTCCTGCGGCCAGCTGCCAGACGAAGCGCAGGTAGCCGGTGGTGTATTCGGTGAGCAACGCGCGCGTGGCGCCCGCTTTCCCGGCCATCTGCACGGCCTCGGAGTAACGCTTCGCCGACACCATGAACAGCGCCCCGAAGCCGGTGGTGATCAGAAACCAGCGCGAGAGCGGGATGCCGAGGGCGAGACCGCCGATCATCGCGCGCATGAGGAACCCTGTCGTGACGACGACGAGGTCCACCACCAGGACGTGCTTCAGGCTGACGCAGTACGCCAGTTGCATGCCGATGTACGCCGTCAGCAGTGCGGCGACGGCCGGGGAACAGAGCCAGGCGGCGGCGCTCGTCGCGAGGAGCGCGAGCGTGCACCCGACGGCGTACGCGGCCGGGACGGGGACTTGTCCCGCGGCGACCGGGCGGTGACGCTTGACCGGGTGGGCGCGGTCGGCGGCGGCGTCCCGTGCGTCGTTGATCAGGTACACGGCGGCGGCACAGGCCGTGAACAGCGCGAAGACAAGCGCGAGTTGGATCATCGCTTGCCGGGAGAAGAGCTGGCCCGCGGCGGCCGGCGCGGCCACCACCAGCAGGTTCTTCACCCACTGACGGGGGCGGGTGGTCCTGAGCAGGCCCCGGACGATGCCGGTGGGGCTCGTCGCGGATGCCGCAGCGGCCGGTGTGCGCTCCAGGAGCGCCGTGCGCTCAGTCATGACCGACCCCGACCCAGCGGGCGCCCAGACGGGCCGTCAGGGCCCCCAGGGCGGCGCCCGCGGCGACGTCCGAGGGGTAGTGGACACCGACGACCATCCGCGAGACGCACATCGCGGCGGCGAGTGGGGGAACCACGTGCGCGCCGAGGGCGCCGTAGGCGACCGCCGCGGCCGCCGCGGACGTGGCGTGGGAGCTCGGGAAGGAGTGCCGTCCGGCTGTGCGCACCAACGGCACCACGTGCGCGGGGCGCGGGCGGCGCACGATGCGCTTCACCCCCATGCTGGCGAGGTGCGCGGTGGCGGTGAGCGCTGTCGCGCGCAACCAGGCGCCCCGCCGTTCACGGTCGACGGCCGCCCCGGCCAGCCCCGCCGCGAGCCACAGCGCGCCGTGCTCTCCGCTCCAGGACAGGGCACGCGCGACAGCCGCAACGCGCGGATCCCCACCGCACTCATGGACTGCCGACAGCAGTCGGCGATCCATGCCGTCGAACCCGCGGTCCGTGCCGTCGAGTCGGCGGTCCATGTAGTCGTGGTCGTCAAGGTCGTCCATGTGATCTCACTCTTCTAGGGAGCGGCCGCAGAATTACGGCAATCTAGGACGACATCCCATTAATCACCCATTTCGGTGAGGAGCCATGGGGGCTGGGGAGATTGAGGTGTTATGCACCCTTACCGACGCTACGGTCACGGTCATGCCTGCCGACACCGTGTCCGTCACGGGTTGGGGCCGCACCGCCCCGACCACCGCCCGTCTGGTCCACCCGTGCACCTACGAGGAGGCGGCGGCCGCCGTCCGGGGGTGGGGAACGCGCGGAGGCATCCCCCGGGGCCTCGGACGGGCCTACGGGGACGCCGCGCAGAACGCGGGCGGAGCCGTGCTCGACATGACCGGCCTGGACCGGATCCACGCGATCGACGTGGACGGCGGCACCGTCCTGTGCGACGCGGGGGTTTCCCTGCACCGGCTCATGGAAGTCCTGCTCCCCCTCGGCTGGTTCGTGCCGGTCACGCCCGGGACCCGCTATGTGACCGTCGGCGGCGCGATCGGCGCGGACATCCACGGCAAGAACCACCATGTGTCCGGCTCGTTCGCCCGGCACGTCCTCTCCTTCGAGCTGCTGACCGCGGACGGCGGGATCCGTACGGTCGGCCGGGGCACGCCCCTCTTCGACGCCACGGCGGGCGGCATGGGACTGACCGGCGTGATCCTCACGGCGACCGTCCGGCTCCAGCCCGTCGCGACCTCGCTGATGTCCGTCGACACGGAACGCGCGGCGGACCTCGACGACTTGATGGCCCGCCTCACCGCCACGGACCACCGCTACCGGTACTCGGTGGCCTGGATCGACCTGCTCGCGCGCGGGACGTCGATGGGGCGCTCGGTGCTGACCCGCGGCGATCACGCACCGCTGGACGCCCTGCCCGCACGCGCGCGCAGACACCCCCTGGCGTTCCGGCCCGGGCAGTTCCCCTCCGCGCCCGCCTTCCTGCCGGAGGGACTCCTGGGGCGCACGACGGTGGGCCTCTTCAATGAGCTCTGGTACCGGAAGGCGCCACGCGCGCGCGCCGGTGAACTGCAGAAGATCTCGACGTTCTTCCACCCTCTCGACGGGGTGCCGCACTGGAACCGCGTCTACGGGCGGGGCGGCTTCGTGCAGTACCAGTTCGTCGTCGGATACGGACAGGAGGAGGCCCTGCGCCGGATCGTGCAGCGCATCTCCGTACGCCGGTGCCCGTCCTTCCTCGCCGTCCTGAAGCGCTTCGGAGAGGGCGATCCGGGCTGGCTGTCCTTCCCGATGCCGGGCTGGACCCTCGCCCTGGACATCCCCGCGAACCTGCCGGGGCTCGGCACCTTCCTCGACGAGCTGGACGAGGAGGTGGCCGCGGCCGACGGGCGGGTGTACCTGGCCAAGGACGCACGCCTGCGGCCCGAGCTGCTGGCCGAGATGTATCCGCGGCTCGGTGAATTCCAGTCCCTGCGGCGGGAGTTGGACCCCCGAGGCGTCTTCACCTCGGACCTGTCCCGCCGCCTCGGTCTCTAGTCCCCTCGGTCCCCGGTCCCCTCGGTCCCCGGTCCCCTCGGTCTCCAGTCCTCTCGGTCCCCGGTCCCCTCGGTCTCCAGTCCCCTCGGTCTCCAGTCCCCTCGGTCTCCAGTCCCCTCGGTCCCCGGTCCCCTCGGTCTCTAGTCCCCTCGGTCTCCAGTCCCCTCGGTCCCCGGTCCCCTCGGTCTCCAGTCCCCTCGGTCTCCGATCTCCGCGCTCGCAGGCCCCGCTCTCCTCTCTCCCAAGTCTTCGCTCGCCCCAGCCCCTAGGAGCTGTCATGAAGGACGCCTTCGGTATCCCCCAGTCCCTGCTGATCCTCGGCGGCACGTCCGAGATCGCGCTGGCCACCGCGCGCCGTCTGATCGTCCGGCGCACTCGCACGGTGTGGCTCGCGGGTCGCCCGTCGCCCGCCCTGGAGCAAGCCGCCGAGCAGCTGCGCGGGATGGGCGCGGACGTCCGTACCGTGGCCTTCGACGCCCTCGACTCCGAGTCCCACGAGACCGTGCTCGGCAAGGTCTTCGCGGAGGGCGACGTCGACATGGTGCTGCTGGCGTTCGGCGTGCTCGGCGACCAGGCACGGGACGAGAACGAGCCCCTGTCGGCGGTACGCGTGGCGCAGACCAACTACACGGGCGCGGTGTCGGCCGGTCTGGTGTGCGCGCGGGCCCTCCAGACGCAGGGGCACGGCTCCCTGGTGGTGCTCTCCTCGGTCGCCGGCGAGCGCGCCCGGCGCTCCAACTTCATCTACGGCTCCAGCAAGGCGGGCCTGGACGCCTTCGCGCAGGGCCTGGGCGACGCGCTGCACGGCACGGGCGTGCACGTGATGGTCGTACGCCCCGGGTTCGTCCGTACGAGGATGACCGCGGGCCTGCCGCAGGCGCCCCTGGCCACCACTCCGGAGGCGGTCGCGACGGCTGTGGAGACGGGGCTGCGACGCCGGTCGGAGACGGTGTGGGTGCCTGGCGCCCTGCGCCTGGTGATGGCGGCGCTGCGGCACGCACCGCGAGCGGTGTTCCGGCGGCTGCCGATCTGACGATCCGGGACCGGTGTGAGGTGGGACGCCGATCACGCCCCCACCCACGGGTCCTACCGGCGGAGCGTGCTGCCGGTCGCACAGGACGATCCTGTCGGCGGATCGCTCTAACGGGCCGGCAGTGTGCTGTCCCGCTCCGGAGCGCCCGCCTGAGGGGGCACCACCGGGCTGCCGAAGGTGAACTCGCGCAGCTTGCGCCAGACGCCGTCCGCGCCCTGTTCGTAGAGCGCGAACCCGGTGCAGGGCCACTCGGCCTCGTACCCGGACAGCGCCTCGTAGGCCCGGTCCATCGACTCGTCGTCGATGCCGTGCGCCACAGTGACGTGCGGGTGGTACGGGAACTGGAGCTCGCGCGCGACCGGCCCCGAGGCGTCCCGGACCTGCTTCTGCAGCCAGGTGCAGGCCTCGGCGCCCTCGACGACACGCATGTAGACGACGGGCGACACGGGACGGAAGGTGCCCGTGCCGGACAGCCGCATCGGGAAGGGGCGCCCGGTGCCCGCGACCTCGACGAGATGCGCCTCGATCGCGGGCAGCGCCGAGTCGTCGACCTCCGTCGGCGGCAGCAGCGTGACGTGCGTGGGGATGCCGGAAGCCGCGGGGTCGCCGAAGCCCGCGCGCCGCTCCTGGAGCAGGCTGCCGTGAGGCTCCGGGACCGCGATCGACACGCCGATCGTTACGGTCCCCACGTCGTCTCCTGTCGTTGTTTCGAAGGTTCGCTGTCGTTGAAGGTCCGGTGCTCGAGCGCGGGCAGGGGTGGCTGCTCGGCCGGTCCGGCTTTCGACTGTACGGCGGTGCGGCCCGCTGTCGGCGGTCGTAGGAGTGTCGCGCTC
>NZ_BMMM01000024.1:0-2652 GCF_014645835.1 Streptomyces albiflavescens | reverse complement strand
TCGTACGCCTGGGAGAGCGTCTCCGCGGCGACGGCACGCGCCTTCTCGGCACCCTTGGCCAGGATCGAGTCGAGCGTCTCCGGGTCGTCCAGATACTGCTGGGTGCGCTCCCGGAAGGGCGTCACGAAGTCGACCATGACCTCGGCGAGGTCCGTCTTGAGCGCACCGTAGCCCTTGCCGGTGTAGTTCTGCTCCAGTTCCTCGATACCGGTTCCGGTGAGGGTCGAGTAGATGGTCAGCAGGTTGCTGATACCCGGCTTGTGCTCCGTGTCATACCTGATGACGGTGTCCGTGTCGGTGACCGCGCTCTTGACTTTCTTGGCGGTCGTCTTCGGCTCGTCGAGCAGGTTGATGAGGCCCTTGGGAGTCGACGCCGACTTGCTCATCTTGATCGTCGGTTCCTGGAGATCGAAGATCTTCGCCGTCTCCTTGAGGATGTACGGCTTCGGGACCGTGAACGTCTGACCGAAGCGGCCGTTGAAGCGCTCGGCGAGGTCACGCGTGAGCTCGATGTGCTGACGCTGGTCCTCGCCGACCGGGACCTCGTTGGCCTGGTACAGCAGGATGTCCGCGACCTGCAGGATCGGGTACGTGAAGAGGCCGACGGAGGCGCGGTCGGCGCCCTGCCTGGCGGACTTGTCCTTGAACTGCGTCATGCGGGACGCCTCGCCGAAGCCGGTGAGGCAGTTCATGATCCAGGCCAGCTGGGCGTGCTCGGGGACGTGGCTCTGCACGAAGAGCGTGCAGCGCTCCGGATCGAGACCGGCGGCGAGCAGCTGCGCGGTGGCGAGCCGGGTGTTGGCGCGCAGGTCCGCGGGGTCCTGCGGAACGGTGATCGCGTGCAGGTCGACGACCATGTAGAACGCGTCGTGGGACTCCTGCAGGGCCACCCACTGGCGGACGGCGCCGAGGTAGTTGCCGAGGTGGAACGAGCCTGCGGTGGGCTGGATTCCGGAGAGCACGCGGGGACTATCAGAGGCCATGTTCACCATTCTCTCAGGTGTGGGGGCCCGGTCCGGAACTGGTCGGAAACAGATGTGACACAGGTGGGAACCGATCGGCCTCGGGCGGTGTAGCAAGAGTGTGAGGACGCGGGAGGGGGGCCGCATCGTCGTCGACGAGGCCGTGGTGATCGCACGCGTACGCGCCGGTGAGCCGGAGGCGTACGCGGAGCTGGTCCGTGCCCACACGGGCATCGCGATCAGGGCGGCCAGGGCGCTGGGGGCGGGTGCGGACGCGGAGGACGTGGTGCAGCAGGCCTTCATCAAGGCGTACTGCTCGCTGGGGCGCTTTCGGGACGGCGCGGCGTTCAAGCCGTGGCTGCTCTCGATCGTCGCCAATGAGACGAGGAACACAGTGCGGACGGCGGTGCGCCAGCGGACGCTGGCCGGCCGGGAGGCCGCGTTCGCGGAGGCGGAGCCGCTGATACCGGAATCGACGGACCCGGCGGCCGCGGCGCTGGGGATAGAGCGCCGCGCGGCGCTGCTGGCCGCCCTGGACCAGCTGAGCGAGGAGCACCGCCTCGTCGTCACGTACCGCTATCTCCTGGAGATGGACGAACCGGAGACGGCCCAGGCCCTGGGCTGGCCACGCGGCACGGTGAAATCCCGCCTCAACCGCGCCCTGCGCAAGCTGGGCCGGCTGCTGCCGGACTTCGAACCCGGAGAGCCTCGGGAAGGGGGTGATGAGCATGAGTGAGTCGTACGGAGAAGGGGGCGCGGAGCCTTCCGGCGACCGGGATCGGAGTCGCCGTGAGGGTGTCTCACGGCTCCCGGAGGAGCTGCGGGCGCTCGGGCGCTCGCTGGACCGGCCCGGGGCGGCCGGGAGCGAGTCGATGGTCGAGCGCGTGCTGGAGCAGATACTCGCCATGGGGGTACCGCCCGCGCCCTTGAGGCAGCGGGGGAGGATCCCGGTCCCGGTGGCCGAGCCGCAGGGCCCCGGCGGGCGGCTCCGTGCGGTGCGCCGCTGGGCGCGCGTGCGCTGGCGCGCGCTGACCGCGGGCCTGTGCGGTGTGCTGACGGTCCTCGTGCTCACGCCTCCGGTGCGCGCCGCCGTCGTCGACTGGTTCGGCTTCGGCGGGGTCGCGGTGCGGTACGACCCGTCGGCGTTGCCCTCGCCCGGGGCCCGGGTGCCGGGGTGCGGCCCTTCGCTGACCCTGGCACAGGCTGGGCGACAGGCGGGGTTCGAGCCTCTTGTGCCGGGCGCTTTCGGCACGCCGGACGCGGTGACGGTCACGCGCGAACCGAAGGGGCGGCTCCTGATGAGTCTGTGCTGGCGCGAGCACGGACACACGGTGCGGCTGGACGAGTATCCGGCGAGCCTGGACATCGCCTTCACGAAGACGGTGCGGGAGTCGCCGGAGTGGGTGTCGCTGGGCGGAGACGAGGACTACGGCAATCCGGCGTTGTGGTTTCCGAAGCCGCACCTGCTGAGCTTCTGGCTGGTCGACTCGGACGGCGGCCGCTTCACCCGCTCCGAGCGGACCGCGGGGCCCACGCTGCTGTGGATGCACGAGGGCGAGGTGACCCTTCGGCTCGAAGGGGTGGCGTCGAAGGCGCGGGCGGTGGAGATCGCGAAGTCGCTGAATTGACATGCTCCTCGGGCTGAAGCCCGAGGATTCTGGCCGTCCCTGCCGGTTGCTGTGCCGCTACG
>NZ_BMMM01000023.1:2489-154804 GCF_014645835.1 Streptomyces albiflavescens | reverse complement strand
CACGCACCTGACGCCGCAGGGCCCGCCCTCCGGGCGGACGACGGGAATTTGACGACAGGACCTAGGGGAGGCCGAGGACTTCGGCGGCGGCCGCCCGACGCTACCAGCCGCAAATCCACTCGCTCCAGCGCTTTCTCCTCCGGACAGTTGGGGGCGATGAAACCCGGCTGAGGAACCCGAGGAGTCCCGACATGTCGACGCTGCGAGTCACCGCCGAATTGCTGACCATCCATGAGCATCCGAACGCCGACGCGCTCGAACTGGCCCAGGTGGGCCTGTACCGGGCCGTCGTCGCCAAGGGCGCCTACCGCACCGGCGAGCGCGCCGTCTACATCCCGGAGCAGTCCGTACTCCCGGCCGAGCTGATCGAGGAGCTGGGGCTGACCGGGCGGCTGGCGGGAAGCAAGTCGGACCGGGTCACGGCCGTACGGCTGCGCGGTGAGCTGTCGCAGGGGATCGTGTGCCGTCCGAAGGCACTCACGGACGTCGACCTGACGAAGGCCGCCGAGGACGGGACCGACTTCGCCGAGGCGCTCGGCATCGTCAAGTGGGTGCCGCCGATCCCGCCCACGATGAACGGCGACGTCGAATCCGCGGCCGATCTGCTGCCCTGGGTCGACATCGAGAACATCCAGCGCTACCCGGACATCTTCGTCCCCGGCGAGCCTGTCGTGCTGACCGAGAAGCTGCACGGTTCGGCCTGCCTGCTGACCTATGTCGCCGACGAGGGCCGCGTGTACGTCTCGTCGAAGGGCTTCGGCGCCAAGTCCCTGGCGCTGAAGGAGGACCCGCGCAATCTGTACTGGCGCGCCGTCCACGGCCACGCGGTCGCGGAGGCCGCGGCCCGGCTCGCCGAGCGGCTGGGCGCGCGCCGGGTCGGCATCTTCGGCGAGGTGTACGGGGCGGGCGTACAGGACCTGTCGTACGGCGCCGACGGCCGCCGCGAGACGATCGGTTACGCCGTGTTCGACGTGTCCGCGGAGGTCGACGGCGGGATCCGCTGGCTGGACGCGGCGGCCCTGCTGGACGGCGAACTCCCGCTGGTGCCACGGCTGTACGAGGGCCCGTACGACATCGAGCGCGTCCTGGAGGTCGCCTCGGGTCGGGAGACCGTGTCCGGGCGCGAGCTGCATCTGCGCGAGGGCCTCGTGATCCGCCCTGCCACCGAGCGGTACAGCCCGGTGACGGGCGGCCGGGCGATAGCGAAGGCGGTCAGCCCGGCGTATCTGACGCGCAAGGGCGGCACGGAGTACGAGTAGGGGGCGGGCGTACGGAGCCTGCGGGGCTCCGTACGCGCGCGGTCACCGTGTCACTGTGCGGAGCCCCCACGACCGCGCTCAGCTGCAGTCCTCGGACTCCCGCTGCCGCTCCTGCCGCTTCCGCTGGGTGCCTGCGCGTTCCACCAGGAGACGGGAGCCGGTCAGACGGTCACCGAAGACGTCGTCCGGGTTGGAGAGCACACAGTTCTCCAGCGACAGACAGCCGCAGCCGATGCAGTCCGTGAGGTGGTCCCGCAGCCGGCTCAGCTGTTTGATGCGCTCGTCGAGTTCGGAGCGCCAGGCCTCCGAGAGCCGGGCCCAGTCCTCCCGCGTCGGGGTGCGCTCCTCGGGGAGTTCGGCGAGGGCATCGCGGATGGTGGCGAGCGGGATGCCGACACGTTGCGCGGCGCGCACGAAGGCGACACGGCGCAGCGCGTCGCGGTGGTAGCGGCGCTGGTTTCCAGTGGTGCGGCGGCTGCTGATCAGGCCCTTGGACTCGTAGAAGTGCAGGGCGGAGACGGCGGCGCCGCTGCGGGCCGACAGCTGGCCGACCGTGAGTTCGTGGACCTTCTCGGGAATCTGGGGCACCCCTCGAACCTAACCCACCGCGGCACACCCGCCATGCGTTGACAGGAGCCCCCCACCCGACCATGCTAAGCAGTCGCTTAGACATTGCGACGCGAGAGGCCAGGGACATGGCAGAGCCGAGGATCTTCACGTCCGCCGACGAACTGAAGGCGGCGGTGGGCGAACAGTTGGGTCACAGCGACTGGCTGGAGATCGACCAGAAGCGGATCGACCTGTTCGCGGAAGCCACGGGCGACCACCAGTGGATCCACGTGGACCCCGAGAAGGCGGCCGAGGGCCCCTTCGGAACGACGATCGCGCACGGCTATCTCACGCTGTCGCTGCTGCCCGCGCTGGTGCCGCAGGTGATGGGAGTCGTGGGCATGAAGATGGGCGTCAACTACGGCTCGAACAAGGTGCGTTTCCCCGCGCCGGTGCCGGTGGGGTCGCGGGTGCGTGCGACGGCGGTCCTCACGGAGGTGACCGAGGCCGGGGGCGGAGTCCAGGTCACCGCTGCGGTGACCGTGGAACGCGAGGGCGGGGACAAGCCGGTGTGCGTGGCCGAGTCGGTGTCTCGGTACTACTTCTGAGAGCGGCGCCGAAAGCTGTGAGCCGCCCGCCCACCGCGGGTCGCTCGCGGCTCGTCGCGCCGTCCCTCGCCTCCCCGACGGGGCACGGTCACTCCTTGACCCCGACCATCCGCAGGACCAGGTCGGCGTACAGCGCGCCGACCTCGTCCGGGGTGCGGGGGCCATTGACGTTGAACCAACGGGCCACGTCGATGCAGAGCGAGAGGATGGCCAGCGTGGTGCCGGGGATGTCCGGGACATCGAAGTCACCCGCGGCCACGCCCTCCTCGATGATGCCGCGCACCTCGGCGTCGACCTGGCGGCGCAGGGCGATGATCTCGGCGCGGGCGTCCGGACCGAGCGAGTCCAGTTCGTACTGCACGACCCGCGCGGTGGTGCGACCGCCCGCGTGCCACCGAACGAAGGAACTCACGGCGTCGGCAAGGCGCTCGCTCGCCGTACCCTCCCCCTGGGCGGCCGTCCGCAGGATGTCGAGGGCCTTCTCGTGGCCGATCCTGCTGATGCGGTGGAGCAGCTCTTCCTTGGTCTTGTAGTGGATGTAGAGCGCGGCCGGGCTCATGCCCGCGCGGCCCGCGATGTCCCGGGTCGTCGTCGCGTGGTATCCGCGCTCGGCGAAGGCCTCCACGGCGGCGACGAGCAGCCGTCGGGCCGCGTCCGGGGTGACCTCGGCCCACGGCTGCATCTCCGCGCCGGCCGTCTCCTCCGCCGTACTCATCGCTGTTCGCCCCTTCTCCACTGCCAGGGTGAACACCATACCCCTGAACCTGAGCGAGCGCTTAGCGTCCCGCTCAGCGCACCGCCTCCTGACGGTCCCTGATCACCTTGGCCAGCGTGAAGGACGAGGTCACCAGATAGAGGACGGCGACGCCCAGGAAGGAGCGCACCCAGGCGTCGGCCTCCAGCTTGAAGATGCCGATGGCGGTCGCGACGATGGCGACGGAGAACGAGGCGACCGCCTGGCCGTAGAAGGCCGCGGTCGACTGCTGCTTGACCGGTGTCCCATTCATGTTCATGCCGACCAGGGTCGGACGACGCGGTCGCCACCACATCCGTTCGGATACTCAGACGACGTACTCAGAACACCGGGAGCGCCCTTCCGATCGGGCTGCTCAGAAGGCCGGGACTCCCGTCAGCGCACGCCCGATGACCAGCTTCTGGATCTGACTCGTGCCCTCGTAGAGCGTCATCACGCGGGCGTCGCGCAGCAGCTTCCCCGCCGGGTACTCGTCGATGTAGCCGTAGCCGCCGAAGACCTGGAGGGCGTTGTTCGCGGCGCGCACGGCGGCCTCGGAGGCGAAGAGCTTGGCCTTGGAGGACTCCGTCGCGAACGGCAGACCACGGTCGACGAGATCGGCGACCCGCCAGGTCAGCAGGCGGGCCGCGTCCACATCGACGGCGATGTCGCTGAGCAGTTCCTGCACGAGTTGGTGATGGGCGATGGTCTTTCCGAACTGCTCGCGCTCGGTCGCGTAGCCCACCGCCGCGTCCAGCGCCGCCTGGGCGATCCCGACGCAGCCCGCGGCCACGGACATCCGCCCCTTGGCGAGCGCGGACATGGCGACGGCGAACCCCTTGCCCTCGGGCGCCATCATGGCGCTCGCCGGCACGCGCACGTCCTCGAGGACCAGCTCGGCGGTGGCCTGCCCACGCAGACCGAGCTTGCCGTGGATGGTGCGACGGGACAGGCCGGGGGTGTTCGTCGGCACGAGGAAGGCGGAGACACCCTGGTGGCCCGGGGCGTCGGTGGACCGGGCGAAGAGCAGCACGACATCGGCCCAGGTGCCGTTCGTGATGAACATCTTGGTGCCGTTGATGACGTAGTCTCCCCCACTCTCGGCTTCGCTCGAGCGGGAGGTACCCCCACCGTCGCGCACGGCCTTCGTCGACAGATGGCCCGCGTCCGAGCCGGTGCCGGGTTCGGTGAGCCCGAAGCAGCCGACGTACTCACCGGAGGTCAGTCCCGGCAGCCACCGCCGCTTCTGCTCCTCGCTCCCCCAGTGCGCGATCGACTTGGCGACCAGGCCCAGCGAGACGGAGACGATTCCGCGCACGGAGGAGTCTCCGCGGCCCAGCTCCTCCGTGACGAGGCAGTACGCGAGATGGTCGCCGCCGCTGCCGCCGTACTCCTCGTCGATGGTGAGGCCGAGAAAGCCGACCTCGCCGAGCTTCTTCACGAGGGACCGGTCGACCTCTTCGGCGCGGTCCCACTCGATGACATGGGGGGCGATCTCGCGGTCCACGAAGTCCTTGGCGAGTTGCCGGACGGCGGTCTGCTCCTCGCTGAGCTCCAGGTTCATGCCGAGTCACCCCACAGATAGACGGACGGCGGCCTTCGGAAGCCATCCATTGAAAGCCGTACATTTAAATTAGCACTGCTAGTTTCATGTGCAGCCCTACTATGTGCGCCATGGCCCGACCGCGCAAGCCTCTCCTCAGCACCGACCGCATCGTCCGGACGGCACGGGCCCTGGTGGACGCCGAGGGCCTGGCGGCCGTCTCGACGCGCCGGCTCGCCGCCGAGCTGGGGGTGAGCGGACCGTCGCTCTACAACCACTTCCGCACCAAGGACCAGATCCTGGAGGCGGTCGCGGACTCGGTGAGCGCGCAGGTCGATCTGTCGATGTTCGAGGACGGCCGCGAGTGGCGTACCGCTCTGCACGACTGGGCCGTCTCCTACCGGGCGGCGCTGCGCGACCATCCGAACATCGTCCCGGTCCTCGCACGCGGCCCCGGACGCCGGCCCGCCGGGCTCCGTCTTGCCGACGCGGTGTTCGGGGCCATGGTCGACGCGGGGTGGCCGGCGGCTCAGGCCACGTCGATCGGGGCGCTGATGCGGTACTTCATCATGGGGTCCGCGCTCGGCTCGTTCGCGGGCGGCTTCGTCGACGACGCGACCGCGTACGATCCCGCCGACTATCCCCACCTGGGGCAGGCTCATCTCCTCGCCGAGCAGCAGGAGAAGATCGACGAGCGGGCGTTCGAGACGGGGCTCAGCGCGTTGCTGGACGGGCTGGCGCTGCAGTATGAGCGGGCGACCCGTGGGGACTGAGGTGCTTCGCCCCCTCCGCCCCACCCTCCCCCCAAGCTCTCCGGCTTCGCTCGAGCAGGGGCCCCTCATCGCCTGGGGGCTTCGCCCCGCAATCCACCGCAACCTTTCGGTCCCCGCCGAAGCGTTCATGTCGCATGCTGGGGAGCATGACGAGGCCGAAGGATCCGGTGGGCCCGGGACTCGCGGCGTTGGCCGGGCTGATGGCGGACGAGACGCGGGCCGGGTTCCTGCTGGCGCTGCTCGACGGGCGGGCGTGGACGGCGGGTGAGCTGGCGCGGTACGCCGGGGTCGCGCCGTCGACCGCCAGCGAGCACCTCGGCAAGCTCGTGACCGGCGGCCTCCTCACCGAGGAACGACAGGGCCGTCATCGCTATGTACGGCTGGCCGACGCCCGGGTCGCCCAGCTCGTCGAGGACCTCGCCGCCCATGTGAGACCACCTGCGGCCGAACGTCCACGCACCCTGCGGGAGTCCAGCGCGGGCTCGGCCATGGCGCGCGGTCGCACGTGTTACGACCACCTCGCGGGGCGGCTCGGCATCGCCCTCACCGATGCCCTGACCGGGCAGGGACTGCTTCGCCAGGACACCGGGTTCGCGCTCACGGACGCGGGACTGCGGTGGTTCGACAGCGCGGGGATCGGCCTCGACCGCACCGGCCGCCGCCCACTCACCCGCGCCTGCCTCGACTGGACGGAGCGTCGCCCCCACCTCGCGGGCACCGCCGGCGCGGCGCTGTGCCGTCACGCCCTGGACGCACAGTGGTGCGTACGCATCGGCTCGGAACGGGCGGTCAAGGTGACCTCGGAGGGCGAACGCGCCTTCGCGGAGCTACTCGGAATCGAGCCGACCGCGCTCCACTGATCACGTGCCCCCACTCATGCGTCGCTCACGCGTCTCATGACAAGCGAAGACACCCTGCCCGTGCCCACACGTGCCATCACCACGTCCGAAATCCGCCAGCCCCCGTCCCGCACCCCTGCCTAGCCTCAGGAGCATGATGACCATGACCCGACGCGCACCGCATCCCCGCCGCGCGGAACTGCTCGCCGCGGGCGCGGCGACCGTCACCGTCGTCCTCTGGGCCTCGGCCTTCGTGTCGATCCGGAGCGCGGGCGCCGCGTACTCGCCGGGCGCCTTGGCGCTGGGGCGGCTACTGGCGGGAGCCGTCGCGCTCGGGGCCGTCTGCCTCGTGCGCAGAGAGGGGTGGCCACCACGCGCGGCCTGGCGCGGGATCGCCATATCCGGGTTGCTGTGGTTCGGCTTCTACATGGTCGTCCTCAACTGGGGCGAGCAGCAGGTGGACGCCGGCACGGCGGCACTGGTGGTGAACATCGGTCCGATCCTGATCGCCCTGCTCGGCTCCCGACTGCTCGGTGACGCGATGCCGCCGCGACTGCTGGCGGGCATGGCGGTGTCGTTCGCCGGCGCGGTCGCCGTGGGGCTGTCGATGTCCGGCGAGGGCGGTTCCTCGGTCCTCGGGGTCGTCCTGTGTCTGCTCGCCGCCGTGGGCTACGCGGCCGGGGTCGTCGCGCAGAAGCCGGCGCTCGGCCGGGCGAGCGCACTCCAGGTCACGACGTTCGGCTGCCTGGTGGGAGCCGTCGCGTGTCTGCCCTTCGCCGGGCAGCTCGTCCAGGAGGCGGCCGACGCGCCCGTCTCGGCCACCCTCAACATGGTCTACCTGGGCGTCTTCCCGACCGCGCTGGCCTTCACGACCTGGGCGTACGCCCTCGCCCGTACGACCGCCAGTCGCATGGGCGCGACGACCTACGCGGTGCCCGCCCTCGTGGTGCTGATGTCGTGGCTGTTCCTCGACGAGGTCCCGGGGACGCTCACCCTGGCGGGCGGGGCGCTGTGCCTGGCGGGTGTGGCGGTGTCCCGTTCCCGTCCCCGTGCCGGGAAGGCCGCGGCCCCGGAGCTCACTCCGGAACCGCGGCCCGAGCCCGAGCGGGAACAAGCCTGACGCAAGGCTCGCCGCCCTGCGTCAGTGCTCCTGCGCCGCCCGGCCCGCGAGGATCCTGATCGAGACGAGGGCGATCGCAGAGAGCCCGATGATGTACGCGGACACGGCCATCGACGTGCCGGTCGCCTCAAGGAGCAGCACCATGACGAAGGGGGCCAGTCCGCCGCCGAACACGGCCGCGATCTGGTAGCCGAGCGAGGCTCCCGTGTACCGCATCTCGGGCGTGAACAGCTCGGCGAACAGGGCGGCTTGAGGCCCGTACATGATGCTGAGGAAGCAACTGGCGACGAATGTGCCGACGGCCAGCCACACCAGTGAGCCGGTGTCGATCAGCAGGAACAGCGGCACGGCCCACAGCGCGATGCCGACCGCCCCGAACGCGTAGATCCTGATGCGCCCGATGCGGTCGGAGAGCGCGGCGGCCGCGGGGATCAGCACCAGTTGGGTGAGGCTGACGCAGAGCGAGACGGTGAGGACCGCGCTGCGCTTCATGTCGAGTTCGCGGGTGGTGTAGTCGAGCACGCCCGTGATGAGGATGTAGAAGGTCGCCGTGTTCACGGCGAAGGAGCCGCCCGCGAGGAACACCGTGCCGAGGTGCCCGCGCAGGATCGTGCGCAGCGGAGAGCTCTTCGATCCCTTCTCTTCGGCCGCCAACGCCGCCTCCGCGGCCCGGAATTCGGGAGTCTCCTCGACACGGGTGTGGATGTACCAGGCAAGCCCGAGCACGAACAGGCCGACCAGGAAGGGCAGTCGCCAGCCCCACGCCGCGAACGCGCTCTCGCTGGTGGTCGCCCCGGCAATGAGGAAGACGGTGTTGGCCGTCACCACGCCGATGGGGACGCCGAGTTGGACAAAGCTGCCGTACACGCCCCGCTTGCCCTCGGGGGCGTACTCGGTGGCGAGCAGCATGGCGCCGCCCCATTGCGCACCGACGGCGATGCCCTGCACAACGCGCAGGGCGACGAGCAGGATCGGGGCGGCGATGCCGATGGTGTCGTACGTGGGGAGCAGGCCGATGCCCGTGGTGGCCAGGCCCATCAGGGTCAGGGCGAGCACCAGCATGGGCTTGCGGCCGCGCTTGTCGCCGAGCTGCCCCGCGATGACTCCACCGAGCGGACGGGCCAGGAAGCCGACGGCGAAGGTCGCGAAGGCGGCGAGGACTCCCGCGGACGAGCTGCCCGCCGGGAAGTAGAGGTCGCCGAGCACCAGGGCGGCGGCGATACCGAAGACGAAGTAGTCGTACCACTCGACGGCCGAGGCGAGCGCGGCCGCGGTGGCCACCTTGCGTCGGTTCCGTACAGCGGGGGAAGTGGCGGACCGAGGGTGAGCGGATGGTGCGGAAGGTGCCGTGTCCATGCGTGCACACTCCGGTGGGTGCGGGGACGGAACAGGGGTGGCCGCGGTTCCGGGGAACATACTGACCGGACGGTACGATGGTCAACGGGTCGTGCAGCAGCAGTTTTTACCTGCACATGGCAACGATGGGCGACCGAGCGCACGCCGAAGACCCCGGCCGCGCTCGGCGGCCGGGGTGCCGGACGGACCCGGACTAGGGCCTGTCCGGCGGATCGTGTCGGAGACGCGGGGCCTGGTGCGCCCATCTGTGCTGATGAGGCACCGCAGCTCTCCTCCGACCTGATCCGCCGGACAGACCCTAGAAGACGACCAGCGCGCGCCCGCCCTTGCCCGCGATCATGTTGTCGAAGGCCGCCGGGATCCCGTCGAGCGCGATCCGGTCGGTGACCAGGCCGCCGAGATCGAGGCGGCCGGCGCGGATGTGCTCCGCCAGCACCGGCAGATCCCGCGCCGGATCGGAGTTGCCGTACACGCAGCCCGAGAGCGTCCTGCCCCAGTGGAAGATCTCCAGCGCGTTGAAGGTGACCTGCTGGTCCTTGCCGCCGATGCCGACGACCGTGGTGCGGCCGCCGCGCCGGGTCGAGTCCCAGGCGGTGCGGATGGTCACGGCGCGGCCCACACACTCGACGGCGACGTCGACGCCCTGCTTTCCGGTCAGCGCGCGGATCTCACGTGCGGTGGTGTCGGAGGCGACGACGTAGTCCGTCGCGCCCGCCTGGCGTGCGAGGGACTCCTTCTCGGGCGAGACGTCGACCGCGACGATCGTCGACGCGCCCGCGATCCGGGCGGCCTGGAGGGCCGCGAGCCCGACCCCGCCGACCCCGAACACCGCGACGGTCTCGCCCTGTCGGACCTTGGCGGAGTGATGGACGGCGCCGTATCCGGTGAGAACGGCGCAGCCCAGGAGAGCGGCGTCGGCAAGGGGCACACCGTCCGGTACGGGGAGGAGGCATCCGGCGGCCACGACGGTCTCCTCGGCGAACGCGGCGACGTTCAGGCCGGGGTGGAGGTCACTCCCGTCGGAGGCGCGGCGCGCGTACACGTCCCCCGCGCCGGTCAGCGCGTTGGCGCACAGCCAGACCTCGCCGAGCGAGCAGGCGTGACAACTGCCGCAGGACGGCGCCCAGTTGAGGACCACGCCGTCACCGGGGACGACATGGGTGACGCCCTCGCCGACGGAGACGACGGTACCGGCGCCCTCGTGGCCGAGGACTGCGGGGACGGGCACCCGCATGGTGCCGTCGGACAGGGAGAGGTCGGAGTGGCAGACCCCGGCGGCGGCGAGCCGGACGCGGACCTGCCCGGGACCGGGTTCAGGCAGGTCGATCTCGGCGATCTCCAGCGGAGCGCCCACGGCGGGAAGTACGGCAGCGCGAACCACGTGAATGCTCCTGGGCCTAGAACTGAAGGGACTTGGTCTGGAGGTACTCGGACAGCCCGTGCGAGCCCAGCTCGCGCCCGACCCCCGACTGCTTGTAACCCCCGAACGGGGCCAGGGGGTTGAAGCGTCCACCGTTGATGTCGACCTGCCCGGTGTCGAGCCGCCGCGCGAAGGCCACCGCCTCGGCCTCGTCGCCCGCCCACACCGCACCCGCGAGCCCGTACACCGTGCCGTTGGCGATCCGGACGGCGTCCTCCTCGTCCTCGTACCGAATGATCGACAACACCGGTCCGAAGATCTCTTCCTGAGCGATCGTCATGTCGGGTGTGACGTCGGCGAAGACGGTCGGGCTGACGAAGTACCCCTGCTCGCGCGGAGATTCGGGGCCGCCCTCGACGAGCCGAGCGCCTTCCGCGACACCCTTCTCGATGTAACTCCGCACCCGCGCCTGCTGCTTGGCGTTGACGACGGGGCCGATGCGGTCGCCGTACTTCGCCGCGGCGGCCGCGGCCAGCTCGACGGCCTCGTCGTACCGCGCGGTGTGCACCAGCATGCGGGTCCAGGCGCTGCACGTCTGGCCGGAGTTGGACATCACGTTGGCGACGCCGACATTCACGGCCTTGGCCAGGTCGGCGCTCGGCAGGACGACATTGGCGGACTTTCCACCGAGTTCGAGGGCGACCCGCTTGACCGCGGCGCCGGCGGTCGCGCCGATCCGCTTGCCGACCGCCGTGGAGCCGGTGAAGGAGACCAGATCCACGTCCGGATGTTCGGCGAGGGCCTGTCCGGCGACCGGGCCGAGGCCGGTGACGAGGTTGAAGACACCGGCCGGGACGCCCGCCTCGGCCACGGCCTCCGCGAAGAGCTGGGCGGTGAGCGGGGTGTCCTCGGCGGGCTTGAGCACCACCGTGCAGCCCGCGGCGAGCGCCGGGGCGACCTTGGCGACGATCTGGTGCAGGGGGTAGTTCCAGGGCGTGATCGCGCCGACGACACCGACGGGCTCCTGGTAGACGGTCGAGTTCCCGACCTTCTCCTCGAAGACGTACGTCGCCGCCAGTTCGGCGTACGAGCCCGCGACCGCGATCGGCACGCCCGCGTGCACCATCTGCGAGAACGGCAGCGGTGAGCCGAGTTCGGCGGTGACGGTCTCCGCGATCTCGTCCTTGCGCGCCACGAGCACGTCACGCAGGGCGGCGAGCCTGTCGGCCCGTTCCGCGGGCGGGGTCGCGGCCCAGCCGGGGAAGGCGGCACGTGCGGCCCGTACGGCAATGTCGACGTCCTGGGCGGTGCCCGCGGGGACCCGGCCGATCACCTGCTCGTCGACGGGATTCACGACGTCGATCGTGTCCGCGCCGGCGGCGGGGCGCCAGGCCCCGTCGATGTACATGCCGTCGTGTGCCTTCATCGTGTTCCTCCCGGGCGGGGCAGCATCATCCGCACCCTAAACTAGCGATGATAGTTTTCGGGCGCCAGAGGGACCCGGCGGAACCGGGCCCGGCCCGACCTCCAGGGGCATCCTCGGCCCGGGTGACTCAGAAGTCGACCCTCGTCTGTTCGTCCACCCTGGCCACGGACTCCTGGGCGAAGGCCTTCTCGTACGCGCGCCGGATCTTCTCGATCTTCGTGTCGCTCGCGCGCGCCCGCGCCATCGGATACAGCAGGATCAGCTCGTACGACCGCTCGCGCTCGATCGCGCCGTGCGCGTCCCGCCACTGCCCGCGCCCGTTCTGCACGGTGAGCCCGTCGGGAAAGTCCGGCGTCACCTCCTTGTCGACGAAGGCCATGAACTGCCGGCCGGTGACGGCCGCGCCGCCGTCGGGCCGTTCGGTGCCGAAGAAGAGCCGACTCTCGATGTACGCCTCGCCACGGACCGGGGACTGCGGCTCCGGGGCGTCGAGGAGGGCGTACGCCGTCGGGGCGCCGGCGGCGAGCAGGGCGGTGACGGTCACGGCACCCAGACGGGAGCGCGTGCTGCTGTACAGGGTCATGCCTGTCTGCCTAGCGGAACCTACTCCTCGAGATCCGGCAGCCGCGCCGGAGCCGGGCAGATGCGTTCACCGTGCTGGTCGAAGACGAACAGGTGGGCGATGTCGACGAGGAGGGGAACCTGCATGCCGTGACGGAGCTCGATGTCGGGGGTGGTGCGGACGACGAGGTCACCGGGCAGGCGGCCGTCCGGAGGTGCCGGGTCGGAGTGGTCGGATCCCGCGTCCCCCGGATGCTCCAGGACCACGACAGGCCCGGCGCGCAGCGCTCCGGCGCGCTCCCGCAGCCGGTCCAGGACAGTGCCCTCACGGCGCCGCCGCCGGGCCGGACGGGTCGGGCGCGGTGCCTCCAACTCCGGTACGACGGCAGGCCGCGAGCCGGTGTTGAAGTGGACGAGGACCTCGTGCCCCTGGAACTCCACATGCTCGACCAGCCCGCTGATCGCCACCTCGCCCGGCCGCGCGGCGGACGGCTTGGCGAGCCGGATCGCCTCGGAGCGCAGCCCGACGATGACCTCGCGGCCCTGCTGCACCCGCAGCAACTGGTGGTCGAGGGAGAGCGGTTCGGGCAGTCTCAGGTACTGCTTGCCGAGACTGATCGACATGGCTCCGTCCAGCGGCGCCCGGACGAGGCCGCGCAGCAGATTGATCCGCGGGGTGCCGATGAAGGCGGCGACGAAGACGTTCGCGGGCAGCCCGTAGACCGTGCGCGGTGTGCCCAGCTGCTGCAGAACTCCGCCGCGCAGGACCGCGACACGGTCGCCGAGCGACATCGCCTCGGCCTGGTCGTGGGTGACGTACACCGTCGTCGCGCCCGACTCCCGCGTGAGCTTGGAGATTTCGGCCCGCAGGTGATTGCGGAGCTTGGCGTCGAGGTTGGACAGCGGCTCGTCCATCAGGAAGGCGGAGGGATGGCGGGCGATCGCCCGGCCCATGGCGACACGCTGGCGTTCGCCGCCGGAGAGCTGGTTGGGAAAGCGGTCGAGGAGGTCCTGGATGCCGAGCATCCGGGCGGTGGCGTCCACGCGCGGACGCGGATCCTCGCCGGGCGTCTCGATACGCAGCGGGAAGCCGATGTTGTCGCGGCTGGTCATGCTCGGATAGAGGGCGAAGTTCTGGAACACCATCGCCATGTCCCGCCCGGACGGCGGCAGATCGTTGGCGTACTCGCCGTCGAGGCGCACCTCGCCCTCGGTGACCTCCTCGAGCCCGGCGATCATTCTCAGCACGGTCGACTTGCCGCAGCCGGACGGCCCGAGCAGCACGAGGAACTCGCCCGGCCGGATGTCGAGCGACAGCCGCTCCACCACGCGGGCACCGCGGATGTACGACTTGCTGACGTTGTGCAGAGTGATGGCGCGTGTCATGACGGGTGCCCCCGGGGGCTCACGGGACTGTGGTGCTCCGCGGTCGAACGTCCCGTGCGGGTCGTACGGGACGTATGAGTCACGGAAGCTAACGGACCGCGCACGCCCGGGGGAAGATGCGCGGCGGGATCGGACGGTCCGGTTCGACATGGGCGGAACCGGACGATCGCGTACCGGTGGAGCGGAGGACCGGGTACCGGGGGAAGCGGACGATCGGATACCGGGGAACGGAGGCCTCGATCGCACGCCGCCGGGCTCGACGCGCCGGGTGCCTCACGTGGTCCGGGCCCGCCTCCGGGTCTCCGTGAGGTGGGCGAACACGACGATATTGCCGGCGTAGCCCTTCTTGCGGTCGTAGACACCGCCGCATGTAATCAGACGCAGTTCGGGGCGCCCCCTGTCGCCGTACACCTCCTTGTTGGGGAAGTGCGCCTTCTCGTACGTCTTCACGGCGTCCACCGTGTAGACGGCGGTCCGCCCGTCGGCGCGCCGGACTTCGACGAGCCTGCCGGGCCGGAGTCGGCCGAGCGCGACGAAGACCGCCGGCCCCGTCCTGGTGTCGCGGTGGCCGACGGCGACGGCCGTGCCCGCCTCGCCCGGCGTCGGCCCGCCCTCGTACCAGCCGACGAGTTTCGGATCGTCCACGGGCGGCGCGGTGAGCCGCCGCTCACCGTCGAGCCGGAGACGGACGACCGGGGCCTCCAGGCTGAAGTACGGAATGCGGAGCGAGGTCGCCGGAGAGCGCGGGAGCGGTGTGGGCGGGGGTGCGGGCCGAGCCTGCCGGGTGGGCGCGAGACGGCGGGGCTTCGCGCCGCGCGCGTCTCCGCCGGGACGGTCGGACTCCGCGCCACGTGCGTCTCCGCCGGGACGGTCGGACTCCGCGCCGCGCGCGTCTCCGCCGGGACGGTCGGACTCCGCGCCGCGCGCGTCTCCGCCGGGACGGTCGGACTCCGCGCCACGTGCGTCTCCACCGGGACGGTCGGACTCCACACCGGCCTCCGGTTCTCCGACCCCGGCCGGGTCGGAGGACTCGGCGCCGGCCGTGACCGGCCCTGGTGGCTCGTCGACCCCCGCCCACCGGACGCCGCCCACCACCAGACCGACGACGACCACGATGGTCCTCGTCAGGCGGTAGGCGCGCGTCCGGTACCAGGGCCTGCGGCAGCGTCTACGCGGCGCCATCGGGGCGGCGGCGCAGCCGGAGGTACACGACTCCCCCCGTCACGACGAGGCCCACGGCCGCCGCGCCGGCGACCGGCGAGAAGTCCCGGGGGGCGACACCGCCGCCGCCGGCGGGGGGTCCGCCATGCGGGCCGCCGGGTCCAGTCCGCGTCGGCGACGGCGTGGGGCTCGGGGTGCCGGGTCCGGTCCGCGTCGGCGACGGCGACGGCGTCGGGCTCGGGGTGCCGGTCGGGCAGTCGACCTTGAAGACCTTCTGCTTGCCCGCGCCGTTCTCGCCCTCGAAGGTCCAGGTGAGCTTGTACTGGCCGTTCGGGAGCGAGAGCTCACCGGTCCAGCCGTGGCCGGAAGGGGGAAGGATGATGGTGCCGTTGAGGGGCTCACTGCCCGCCACAGGGGGTTGTGGCTCGATGGACCATCTGATGCTCTCCAGGCCGTCGAAGTTGAAGGCGTCGAGGTAGAACTTGCACACCTTCGGCTCGTTGTTCTGATCGTCAACGGGTGTGCCCGCCTCGTGGATCTTTACGTCTCCGTTGTCACCGGGAGCGGCGACGGCGGCCGGAGCTCCCAGCAGGGCGGCACCCGCGACAGTGAGGGCCGCCAGGGCGGCGGCTCCCGTGCGTGCGCCGACGCGGCGCGGAAGAGACGAGGTGGGCATGCTCAGTCCTCCGAGTCAGATGATTGTCATACAAATCCAGCTGTCATCTGACTGCCTCTCACATCTGCCCCAGGGATCCCGGCAACAGCGCCCGATACCCCGTCAGATATCGCTCTTTCGGCGCAATGGCACCCTGACCCGCGGAGCCTCACCGCTGACTCGCGCGGACTTCTCCGGCGAGCGCAGCGCGATCCCCGACGAGATCAGCAACAACACGCCGAGCATCACGAAGGGCGCGGCGACGCCGGCGACGCCGGCGACCAGACCAGCCGTGGCGGGGGCGGCGACCTGACCGAGCCGGTTGCCGGTCAGCCGCAGGGCGAGGGCCGTGGAACGGGCGCCGTCGGGGGCGGCCTGGACGACTGTCGTCATGGACAGCGGCTGGCCGACACCGAGACAGAATCCGAGCACCACGAGCATCAGGGCCAGCGCCCACACCGGCACCGGCAGCGCGATGCCCGCGCACAGCACACCCCCGAGCAGACACGTGACGGTCAGCAGCAGAGACCGGCCGAGCAGCCGCAGCAGGGGTGTCAGCACCAGGCGGCAGGCAATGGTGGCCGCCGCGCGCAGACTCAGCAGCACACCGATCACCGACGGCGCGATGTCCCGATGCTCGCCGACGACCGGCAGATACGCGGTGAGAACGTCCGTCGCGGACAGCACGGCGAGGCTGATGAAGATGCCCGCGGGCACGCCCCGGGCCCGCAGAATGCGCTGGACGGGCACACGTTCGCCTTGTGCGGTACGGGACTTGACGGCCGTACGGTCCTCGATGCGCCACAGCGAAGTGAACGAGACCGTTGCGACCGCACCCGCCACGACCAGCGCGAGCGCGCTGCTGCCCACCATGTCGGGACCGCCGATCAGCACACCCGCCGCGATCGGGCCGATCAACTGGCCGAGCGAGACGCCGATGGTGAAGTGGCCGAAGTTGCGGTCCTGTTCGTGCGGGGCGGACTGGCGGGCGACGAGCGACTGGCCACCGATCACGAAGCAGAGGTGGCCGAGGCCCATGACTCCGCTCCATGCCGCCATCGCGGGCAGCGAGTGCGCCGTACCGCTCAGCGCGCAGCCGCCGGCTATGAGCACGACACCGGCGGGCAGCAGGGGCGCACAGCGGCCGTGATCCGTCCGGCGTCCCAGCGGTACGGCTGCGAAGAGCGGCAACAGCGCGTACACGCCCGCGATCACACCGATCGCGCGCTCGTCCGCGCCCAGCGCGAGGGCCCGGTAGGAGACGGCGGGGCGCGCCATCGACACCGCCCCCTGCGCGAACGAGAAGGCTATGACGAGGCGGAGCAGCCAGCCGCGGTTCCTACCGGGCCTCACGGTCGTGTCCTCCTTGGAGAGTTCGATCAGCGTCCGTGGCGACGGTTTGCCGTCCGGGGGTCAGATGATGCCGAACAGAATCCCCGCCCCGAGCACCACCAGGGACGTGAGCGCGGCCCACTTCACCACGAACCTCGTATGGTCGCCGAACTCCACCTTCGCCATGCCCACCAGGACGTACACGGCCGGCACCAGCGGGCTCGACATGTGCAGCGGCTGCCCGACGAGCGAAGCGCGGGCGATCTCCAGGGACGAGACGCCGTGCGCCTGACCCGCCTCGGCGAGGACGGGAAGGATGCCGAAGTAGAAGCCGTCGTTCGACATGAAGTATGTGAGCGGGATGCTCAGGACGCCGGTGACGAAGGCCATGTGCGGGCCCATGCCGTCCGGGATGTTGGCGACCAGCCACTCGGCCATGTGGTCGACCATGCCAGTGCCCTGGAGCACGCCGGTGAAGACGGCGGCGGCGAAGACCATCCCGGAGACGTTGAGGACGTTCTCGGCGTGGGCGCCGAGGCGGGCCTTCTGCTCTGCCATGTTCGGGAAGTTGACGGTCAAGGCCAGTGCCGCGCCGAGCAGGAAGAGGACCGGGATCGGCAGCCACTCCATGATCATGGCGGTGAGCAGGGTGACCGTCAGGAGCGCGTTGAACCAGTAGAGCTTGGGGCGCAGGGTGGCGCGGTTCGGGTCGAGACCCTGGAAGCCGTCGTCCTCGGTGGCGTCGGCGTCGGAGGCATCCGCATCCGTACCGGAGCCCGAACCGCCCGTGCGCACGTGCTTCTTGGTGCCCTCGCCGGAACCACCCGCGCCGACCAGAACCGTCTCCGCCTCCTGCGGCTCCAGCACCTCGTCCAGCGTCAGCACACCCAGCCGCTTGCGCTCGCGGCGACCGAGGACGTACGCGAGAGCGAAGACGCCGAGGAGACCGACGGCGAGGGCGGGGATCATCGGGACGAAGATGTCGCTCGCGTCGAGCTTCAGCGCGGTCGCGGCGCGGGCGGTCGGGCCGCCCCAGGGCAGCGTGTTCATCACGCCGTTGGCCATCGCGGCGACACCGGTCATCACGACCAGGCTCATCTTCAGGCGCTTGTACAGCGGGTACATCGCCGAGACCGTGATCATGAAGGTGGTCGAGCCGTCCCCGTCGAGCGAGACGATCGCGGCGAGGAGCGCCGTGCCGACCACGATCCGCAGGGGATCGGCCTTGCAGAACTTGAGAATCCCCCGGACGATCGGGTCGAACAGACCGACGTCGATCATCACACCGAAGTAGACGATCGCGAACATCAGCATCGCCGCCGTGGGCGCGAGGCTGGTGACGCCGTCGATGACGTAGTCACCGAGCTTGGCGCCCTTTCCGACGAAGACACAGAAGAGTGCCGGGATCAGCACGAGCGCCGCGATCGGCGACATCTTCTTCAGCATGATCAGGACCAGGAAGGTCGCGATCATGGCGAAGCCGAGGATGGTCAGCATGAATGGATACCTAACGTTCGCCCTTGAACTCCCACCAGGGCCGGCGGTAGGGCGACGTTAGGTCGCGCTCGCAAGCGTTAACAAGATGTTGACACGCGAGCAATAAGCGCAAAACTCCAGGTCACAGGCTTGTCTCGGTGAGCGCGAGCTCCACGGGCACGCCGTTGAGCACCGCCGTGCCCGACAGCGGGTCGAGGAGCGAGCCGTCGAGGAGCTGGTTGACGTTGACGCCCGGGTCCAGGGCGGCATGGCTCATCCGGGTGCCGGGGCGGTCATGTCCCCAGCCGTGCGGCAGGCTCACCACACCGCGTCGTACGGCGTCGGTGATCTCGGCGGGGGCCATCACCTCTCCCCCGGCGCCCTTGACACGTACGGCAACCCCGTCGGTGAGCCCGAGGCGTTCGGCGTCCTCGGGGTGGATGTGCAGGGTGCAGCGGTTGGAGCCGCCGGTGAGGGCGGGCACGTTGTGCATCCAGCTGTTGTTGGAGCGCAGATGGCGGCGGCCCACCAGCACCAGGGACGCGGGGCGCTCGCGCAGGGCGTCGCGCAGACGCGGCAGATCGTCGACGATCGGGCCGGGCAGCAGCTCGATCTTCCCGCTGGGCGTCTTCAGCGGCTGCGGCAGGCGCGGCCGCAGCGGTCCGAGGTCGATGCCGTGCGGGTGGGCGAGCAGCTTCGCGAGGCTCAGCCCGTCCGGCCGGGCGCCGAAGCCTTCGCCGTACGGGCCGAGGCGCAGCATCATGTCGAGCCGCCGCTCGGGGCCGTTGTCACCGGTGAGTTGGTCGGCGAGTTCCTTCGGGTCGCGTCCGTGCACCGGCGAGTGGGCCTCGGTGACGGACTTGCCGAGGGTGGAGTCGATGACCATGGTGTCCACGGCGGACGGGTCGGCGCCATGCATGCCGGTCGCGGCGAGGACGAGCCGGGCGAGGATCTCGGTCTCCGCCATGCGGCCCGGCTCCAGGGGGACGGCCGGGCGGTTGTAGCGGACCTGATTGCGTACGGCGAGGGTGTTGAAGGCGAAGTCGTGGTGCGCGCTCTGCGAGGGCGGGGGCGGGGGCATGACGACGTGGGCGTGACGCGAGGTCTCGTTCAGGTACGGGTCCACGCTGACCATGAAGTCCAGTGAGTCCAGGGCCTTGTCGAGGCGGTCGCCGTCCGGTGCGGAC
The DNA here is from genome assembly GCF_014645835.1 of Streptomyces albiflavescens. Classification (GTDB taxonomy): domain Bacteria; phylum Actinomycetota; class Actinomycetes; order Streptomycetales; family Streptomycetaceae; genus Streptomyces; species Streptomyces albiflavescens. The sequence goes on along the minus strand of NZ_BMMM01000023.1, from coordinate 135,480 downwards.
AGTACGGGGTTGGCGGCGACGGCGATGACGGCGCGGACCGGGCTGCCGTCCCCGGTGGCGGTGTCGATCTCCTCGGCGAGGGCGGAGAGCGGCAGTTCGCCCTTGGCTTCGGGATGACGGCTCACCCTGCTGTGCCAGCGGCCGAGCGCGAAGCCGTGTCCGGGGCCTGAGGGCCGGGGTGTCTTGTCGGTCGCGGCCTGCGGGAAGAGAGCGCCGCCGGCCCGGTCGAGGTTGCCGGTGAGGATGTTGAGGACGTCGACGAGCCAGCTGGCGAGGGTGCCGTGCGGAACGGTGCAGCTGCCGATGCGGCCATAGACGGCGGCGGTGGGCGCGGCCGCGAGCTCGCGTGCCAGCACCCGGATGGTGTCCGCGTCGACGTCGCACGCCTCGCTCGCGGCCTCGGGGGTGAAGTCGCGTACGGCGTCGGCGAGTTCGTCGACGTCCTGGACGTGCGGCGCGAGGGTGCCGAGGTCGACGAGCTTCTCCTCGAACAGGACGTACGCCATCGCCGCGAGCAGCAGTGCGTCGGTGCCGGGGCGGATCGCCACATGCCGGTCGGCGAGCTTGGCCGTACGCGTGCGGCGCGGGTCGATGACCGTCAGTGTGCCGCCGCGTGCGCGCAGCGCCTTGAGCTTGCCGGGGAAGTCGGGGGCGGTGCACAGACTCCCGTTGGACTCCAGGGGGTTGGCGCCGATGAGCAGGAGGTGGTCGGTGTGGTCGAGGTCCGGTACGGGGATCGCGTTGGCGTCGCCGTACAGCAGTCCGCTGGAGACGTGCTTGGGCATCTGGTCGACGGTGGAGGCGGTGAAGATGCTGTGGGTGCGCAGCGCGGTGAGCAGGACGGGCGGGTAGAGGGCGCCGGCCATGGTGTGCACGTTGGGGTTGCCGAGGACGATGCCGACGGCGTGCGGCCCGTACTGCTCGACGACCGGCCGAAGTCCCGCGGCCACCGCGTCGAACGCCTCCTCCCAGGTCGCCTCCCGCAGCTCGCCGTCCTTGCGGACGAGGGGGGCACGCAACCGGTCCGGATCCCCGTCGACCGCCCCGAAGGAGGCGCCCTTCGGGCAGATGAACCCCTTGCTGAACACATCGTCGCGGTCGCCCCGGGCGCCGGTCACCCGAGTGCCCTCGATGGTGAGCGTCAGCCCGCAGGTGGCCTCGCACAGGGGGCACACGCGCAGGGCGGTGCGGGAGTCGGGGGTGGTGCCGGAAGTGCGGGACACGGGTCCTCCCGGAGGGCGGTGACGGCGGTGGCACACGGACAGGGGCCGAGCATACCGACCGGTACGCATGGAGGGGAGGGGTCACTGGGGGTGTGGTCGGAAAGTCGCGAGCGGCTCACCGCCCCCGCGAACCCTTCAGTCCAGGACCCTGGCCAGGTACGCCCGCAACAGCTCCCGCGCCTCCTCGATGATCCGCTCGTCCCCCTCCGGTGCGACCCGGAAGGCCAGGTGGACCAGGGTGTCCGCGGTCTCCACGGCGATCAGGAAGGTGCGGCGGAGGTCCTCGTCGGGGGTGCGGTCGAGGTAGCCGGAGAGCAGTTCGGTGAGGCGGTCGGCAACTCGGGTGTTGGGTTGGACGGTTCCGGAGCCGACGGGGATCTGGTTGCCGAAGTCGACGAGGGAGAAGCCGGGTGCGGTGCGCTTCATGGCGAGGTACTCGTCGAGCACGGCGTCCATGGCCGCGCGCCAGCCACCTCCGTTCGTCTCCAGGAGGCGCTCGGTGACACGCTCGGCATAGCGCTCCAGGTTGCGTTGGGCGAGCGCGTCGGCCATGGCGCGCTTGTTGCCGAAGAAGCGGTAGACGGAGCCGATGGGCACACCGGCCCGCTGGGCCACGGCGCGGGTGCTCAGGGCGTCGTAGCCGACCTCGTCGAGGAGGTCGGCGCAGGCGTCGAGGATTCTGGTCAGTCGTTCGGCACTGCGCCGTTGTACCGGCGCTCTGCGCAGCGAGGTCGCATGGGGCACGGGCTTCATGATGCCTTTCCGCCGGGGTCCGGTGAACCTCCCCTACCAGTACGGGCCCCGGTACCGGTCCCACTCAAGGTCGTGGTCGCGGTCGGTGGCGCCGCCGACCCGGCCTCCGACGCCGTGATGTCGGCGGTGCTCTCGACCGGCTTGCCGTGGACGGCCCACACGGTACCGTCGTCCGCGTACAGACGCGCGGTGACATGGTGGGTGCCGCGCGGGACGAGGTCCCCGGCGAGGTGGTATTCCGCGGTGCGGAGCCGGGCGATGGTCCGGCCGTCCACGTACAGGTGGGCGATACCCCGGCCGGCCACGGGCGCGGGTCGCGTGCCGGTGGGCGAGAAGCGGAAGTGGTGGACGGTCAGTGTCACGTCCCAGCTGTCGTCGGAGTCCGGCTGAATCTCGATCGAGACTTCCGGTGCACCCTTTTCGTCCACATCACGGTAGAGCCGACCCTCCTCGTCGGTCTCGTCCAGCAGCCTGCCCACGGGCGAAGCCGACGTTCCGTCCTTCCGCTCGTGCGCGTCGCTGGTGGCGCAGCCCGCCGATCCGCCGAGCAGGGCGCAGACCACGAGCGCGGCGAGCAGTGCACGCGTCCACGACATGCCGGGGAGCGTAGAACACCGCTCTGACAGTCGGATCCCCCTGAAGTCGGGTTCTTGGGCGGCACACCGAGCCCTGGGTAGTACGCCGGGAGGCGATATCGGTCCATGCGGTACGCCCACCATGCCCGATCCCGTGCGATGCGCGGAGTCGCCCTCTTGCGCACGGAAAACCTGAATCCTACGGTGATGCATAGGAATCAGGCGCGAGGGAGCGATCATGAGCGGGGACGCGAGGAAGACGGCCGAGGGGCTGACCTACCTCTCCGGTTTCGGCAACGAATTCAGCTCGGAGGCGGTCCCGGGGGCGCTGCCGCACGGCCGCAATTCGCCACAGCGGGCACCGCTCGGGCTGTACGCGGAGCAGCTCAGCGGTTCGGCGTTCACCGAGCCGAGGGCGCACAACCGGCGCTCGTGGCTCTACCGGATCCGTCCGTCGGCCGCGCACCCCGCGTTCACCCGCGTGGACAACGGCGCGCTCCGCACGGCTCCCTTCACGGAGACGGCGCCGGACCCGAACCGGCTGCGCTGGAACCCGCTGCCCGAGCCCGAGGCCGGAACGGATTTCGTCCAGGGCCTGTGGACCCTCGGCGGCAACGGGGACGCGGCCCAGCGCACCGGCATGGCGGTGCACCTGTATCACGCCAACTCCTCGATGGAGCGGGTGTTCAGCGACGCCGACGGTGAACTGCTGATCGTGCCGGAGCGCGGAGGGCTGCTGCTGCGGACCGAATTCGGCCTGCTGCATGTGGAGCCGAGCCAGGTCGCGCTGATTCCGCGTGGTGTCCGCTTCCGTGTGGAGCTGCTGGACACCTCCGCCCGAGGTTATGTGTGCGAGAACTATGGGGCGCCCTTCCGGCTCCCCGACCTCGGCCCGATCGGTGCCAATGGTCTCGCCAACGCCCGCGACTTCCTCGCGCCCGTCGCCGCGTACGAGGACGTCGAGGCCCCGGTCGAGGTGGTGAACAAGTTCTGCGGCAACCTCTGGGCGGCGACATACGACCACTCGCCGCTGGATGTGGTCGCCTGGCACGGCAACCATGTGCCCTACGTCTACGACCTGCACCGTTTCAACGTGATCGGCACCATCAGCTACGACCATCCGGACCCCTCGATCTTCACGGTGCTGACGTCCCCGTCGGACACCCCGGGCCTGGCCGGCGTCGACTTCGTGGTCTTCGCGCCGCGCTGGCTGGTGGGCGAGGACACGTTCCGGCCTCCGTACTTCCACCGGAATGTGATGAGCGAGTACATGGGGCTCATCGAGGGCGCGTACGACGCGAAGGCGGAGGGCTTCGTTCCGGGCGGCGGCTCGCTGCACAACATGATGTCCGCGCACGGGCCGGACCGCGAGACCTTCGACCGGGCGAGCGCCGCGGAGCTGCGCCCGCAGAAGATCGACGACGGGCTGGCCTTCATGTTCGAGACGCGCTGGCCGGTCACCGCGACGACCCAGGCGGCGCGGGCGGAGCATCTGCAGCAGGGGTACGACGACGTGTGGCAGGGCCTCCAGCGGCACTTCCGCCCGACGGACTGAGATTCACCGCCCGTTGCATTCACGGCCCGCGACCGGTACGGATACCCTCGTGACCTCCTTCGCCCCGGACTCGATCGTCCTGAACCGCAAGCTGCCGCTCTGGTATCAGGTCTCGCAGTCCCTGCGTGCCTCGATACTCGGCCGGTCGCCCCAGGATCCGCTGCGGCTGCCCACGGAGGAGCAGCTGGCGGGGCACTACGGGGTGAGCGTGCTGACCATGCGGCAGGCGCTCAAGGAGTTGGAGGACGAGGGGCTCATCACGCGCCATCGGCGGCGGGGCACGTTCATCGAGCCGAGCGCTCAGCGGGGCGCGCCCGTACGGCTGCTCGGCTCGGTGGACGCGATCGTCGCTCAGCAGTCCGGCATGGCCACCGAGCTACTGGAACAGGGGAAAGCTCCTGTTCCAGGGGAATTGGTGGAGTATTTTCCGGACTTGGACGAGGTCGCGACGTATCACCGGTTGCGCGGTGACGAGAAGACGGGCGAGCCGACGAACCACGCGCGCAACTACATCAGGCCCGAGCTGGCGGAGCGCATCGACCGGGAGGATCTGATCCGCTGGCCGATGACCAAGGTGCTGCGGAACGTGATCGGCGTCAGCATCAGCCGCATCACCGACACCGTGGAGGCGCGGCTCGCGGACCCGGAGACGGCGCGGCTGCTCCAAGTACCGCTGCTCAGCCCGATCCTGCGCTACACGGGCGTCATCTACGACCAGGACGGGCGGGCCCTCGACGTGGCCGTCATCCACTACCGGGGCGACCGCTTCTCCTTCACGGTCACCCTCGACACCCACTGATCACGTCGTACGATGCCGAGCGTGACGCACGACGACGCTCCGCTGCTCGCAGACCTCATGCCGTGGTCCGTCGCACCGCCGAGGCTGGGCCGGGGGTGGCCGACGGCCCCCGACGCCGCGACCCTCAGAGCGCGCTGGGACGCCTTGCTGAAGGCCGAAGGGCCGGACCGCGAGGCACTGTTCGGCCCGACGCGCTCGCGTACGACGCACTCGGCGGTGGCGCAGCTGCCGGGTCACTCCACTGGGACGGGCCGGCTGGCACGCGAGTCGGGCCCCTGCCCGGAGCCGGTACGCGCCCTGCACGGGCCCTTCGACGAGCAGTGGCTGATCCCCGACCACCGGCTGATCGACGCGGCGCGCCCCGAGTTGTGGCGGGTGGCCGACGAACTTCAGGTGTTCGCGGTCGAGCAGACGGTGGTTCCCGATGCGTCGGGGCCGGTGCTGCTGGCCGCTTCCGCGCTGCCCCTGAGCGCCGGTCGCGCAGGCCGCGTCCGCCCTCTCTACCGGCGCCCCGGCGGCCTCGAACCGAATCTGGCCCCAGGCCTGTTGGAGCACCTCGGGACTCGCCTGGGCCACTCCCCCACGCCCGTCGACGTCCTCGCCTGGACGGTGGCGGTCGCGCGCGCCGACCGCGACGGACGGGCCGTCCCGCTCACCGCCGACCCCGAGACGTGGGCACACGGCGTCGAGCTGGGCCGCCGGATGCTGTGGCTGATGCGCCGCGACGGTGAGCGCCCCAAGCTTCCCGGCGGTCGCCGCCCGTATGTCCGCGCCCCGCTCCCGGCCCGCCCGCTGGAGTGGCACTACGACCGTGACGAGGAGACCCTCCATCTCGACGAGGGCCGGATCTCGCCCGTCCCCGCGGAGGCCTGGGACTTCGATGTGGGCGGAGTGCGCGTGCTGGAGCAGTGGTACACGGCCAGGACGCAACCGCCGTCCGAGCCGGGCACCCTGGAGGCGATCCGGCCGGCCACCTGGCCACAGGCCTGGACGTCCGAACTGCTGGAACTCGTCACGGTACTCGCGCTGCTCGCGGAACTACGGCCCCAGCAGAGCGCGGTGACGATCGAGTCACCGATCACGCGGGCCGAGCTGCGCAAGGCGGGCGTGCTCCCGGTTCCGGACACGGCGCGTCAGCCGGCCTCCGTCCTCGACCACCACGAAGAGGGCCCCGAAGGGCAGTTCGCGCTGATCTAGTGCCCCGGCAGACACGTTTGCCCGGGGCGAACGTTGCCTGTTGGGCACTGGCTAGCCCTTCGGTTCGAACGCGTCGAGGACCCGCCCCAGCGCCCGCTCGAACACCGCCTCCAGGTCGATGGGCCCGGCATCCTCCGTGAAGGCCGCGGCCATGCGTGGATAGGCGCCGGTCGCCAACTTCGACCCCAGATAGGCGATCCGGATCGCGTTCTCCTGCTCCTGCGACCAGGGCAGCGAACGGGTGCGTTCGGCACTGGCCAGTTCATTGCCGACGTAGGTCGTCACGACCCCGTTGAGCATCGCGATCAGCTCGAACTTCGTGCCGTACGACACCTCGAGCGGGTCGAGGCAGGCCAGGCAGTGCTCCAGGTAGCGCAGGGCCTTGGGGCTGAAGCCGTAGACCGGGGACATGAGACCCGGCATCCAGGGATGACGGTGCATGAGGGCGCGGGTCTGACGGGCGACCCGGAGCATGTCGGCGCGCCAGTGGCCCGAGGGCTCCTGGATGTCGTGCTCGCCGCTGATGGCGTCGACCATCAGCTCGTACAGGTCCTCCTTGCGTGGCACGTAGTTGTACAGCGACATCGTGCCGCAGCCCAGCTCGGCGGCCACGCGCCGCATCGAGACCGCGTCGAGCCCCTCCGTGTCCGCGATCCGCACGGCGGCGGCCGCGATGTCCGCACGGCTGTAGGCCGGCCGCGGACCACGGCCCGCGCGTTCGGGACGGGCCCAGATCACTTCGGGTACGGCGTTGCGCCCTGCCATTGGTCGATCACCTCGTTGACCATCCTAGTTACGTACACCGTACGTAGTGCGATATGGTCGCCCTATGACTACTACGTACGCTGTACTTAGTGAGGGTCTGGAGAAACGCTTCGGAGACGTCCATGCCGTGCGCGGCCTGGACCTGGCCGTGGCGGAGGGCACGGTCTGCGGAGTGCTGGGGCCGAACGGCGCGGGCAAGACCACGGCCGTACGGCTGCTCACCACACTGCTGCGACCCGACGCGGGGTCCGCGCGTGTCGCCGGGCACGATCTCGTGCGCGAGGCCGCGGCCGTCCGCCGGAGCATCGGGGTCACCGGGCAGTACGCCTCGGTCGACGGCGACCTCACAGGGCGCCAGAACCTGCGGCTCTTCGCGAAGCTGCACCGCGTGCGGGACGCGCAGGCGCGGGCCGCCGAGCTTCTCGACCGCTTCGGGCTGACCGAGGCCGCCGACCGTCCGGCGTCCACCTACTCGGGCGGCATGCGGCGCCGCCTCGACCTGGCGGCGAGTCTGATCCGCCGCCCCGCGGTGCTCTTCCTGGACGAGCCCACCGCCGGGCTCGACCCCGCGAGCCGCAATCGGATCTGGGCGGCCGTGCGCGCGCTGAAGGGCGAGGGCACGACCGTGCTGCTGACCACGCAGTACCTGGAGGAGGCCGACCAACTGGCCGACGACATCGCCCTCGTGGACCGGGGCAGGGTCGCCCACACCGGCTCGCCCGCCGAACTCAAGGCGCTCATCGGCTCGTACGCCGAAGTCGTCGTCGCCCACGCGGACGCCATGGCCCAGGCGGCCGCCGTTCTGGACCAACTCACCGGCCGCGAGCCCACATTCGCCGAGGAGCGGCACGCGGTGGGCGCCGTCACCACCGACCCGACGCTGACGCTGCCCCGCCTCGTCCGCGAACTCGACGCGGCGGGTGTGCCGCTGCTCGACGCGACTGTGCGTCCGCCGACCCTCGACGACGTCTTCCTCCGGCTCACCGACGACCGGAACGAAACCCCGACCGACCGCAAGGAGCTCGTGACATGAGTACGTTGGCGTACGACGGGACCGCGATGCTGGGCCGCCAGCTGCGGCGGATCCGCAACAATCCGGGCCTGGCAATCCTCACCCAGACCATGCCCATCACCATGCTGCTGTTCTTCGGCTACGTCTTCGGCAGCGCTCTCGCGATGCCCGGCGAGGAGTACCGGGCCTTCCTCGTACCCGGGTTGCTGGTGGCGACCGCGGCCAACGGGATCATGACCGGCATGTTCCAGGCGGCCCAGGACTCGCACCGGGGCGTGATGGACCGCTTTCGCACGCTGCCGATGAGCCGTGCGGCCGTCCCGCTCGGCCAGGCGGTGGCGGACCTGGTCGTCACGGCCGCCGGGACGGTACCGCTGCTGCTCGTCGGACTCGCGGTCGGCTGGCGGATCGAGGGGTCGGCGCTCGAAGCGGTGTGCGCCCTCGGGCTGTTGCTGCTGTTCCGGTTCGCGGCCACCTGGATCGGGATCTTCCTCGGCCTCCTCTCCCGGAGCGAGGAGGCCGCCGGCCAACTGGGCAGCGCGACCTTCATGCTGCCGCTGCTGTCCAACGCGTACATCCCCACCGACAATCTGCCGGGCTGGCTGCGCGCGGTCGCCGAGTGGAATCCGATCAGTGCGGTGAGCACGGCGCTGCGGACCCTGTTCTCCCCCAAGCTCTCGGCTTCGCTCGAGCAGGGAGGTGCCCCCATCGCCCCCGTGCCCGAGGGGGCCGCCTGGCCGGTGGCGCACCCCGTCGCCGGGTCCCTGGCGTGGTGCGCGGTGCTGATCGCGGTGTTCCTGCCGCTCGCCGTCCGCCGGTACGCGACCGGCGGACGGTGAGGGACATGCGGAACGCCCACATCTGGTCGCCGAACTCCTGAGTCCGAGCCACTCCTGCGTCTGAGCCACTCCTACGTCTGAGCGGCGAGTTCGCCGCGGCGAGCAGCCGCATGATGCCCCCCAGTGCTAAGCGCCTGGGGGACCCCCAGCGGCTCAGCACCCGGCCACTCGTGGTCGTCGACTCGTGTTCATGCTGGTCGTGCAGGTCACACACACGCACCTTCGGGCGAGGTCGGGTGTATCGGCCAATGAATCGTGTAAATGATCAGCCACCCCGGCCCCAGAAGACTGCCCCGCCAACATCCATGCATGACAAAGGTGTTACGCACAGGACATGATCCAGCGCATGCAGCCACTTCCCCTGCCCTTGGAGGGCATCACCGTCGTCTCCGTCGAGCAAGCCGTAGCCGCGCCCTTCGCGACCCGCCAGCTCGCCGATCTCGGCGCCCGGGTCGTCAAGGTCGAGCGGATCGACGGCGGGGACTTCGCCCGCGGCTACGACACCGCGGCCGCCGGGCTCGCCTCGCACTTCGTGTGGTGCAACCGGGGGAAGGAGTCCGTCGCCCTCGACCTGAAGGACCCGCGCGGACTCGACGTCGTACGCCGCCTGGTCGCGGGCGCGGACGTGTTCGTGCAGAACCTCGCACAGGGTGCGGCGGCGCGGCTCGGCCTGGACGCGGCGACGCTGTGCGCAGCCCATCCACGGCTGATCGCCGTGGACATCTCGGGGTACGGGGCCCTGGGACCGTACGCCGACAAACGCGCGTACGACATGCTCGTACAGTGCGAGGCGGGGCTGGTGTCGGTGACGGGGACGCCGGAGCAGCCGGTGAAGGCGGGGATTCCGGCGGCGGACATCGCGGCGGCCATGTACGCGTTCTCGGGGGTGCTCGCGGCCCTGGTGCGGCGCGGCACGACCGGGCGCGGGGGGCCGGTGGAAGTGTCGATGCTGGAGTCGCTCGCCGAGTGGATGGGGCATCCGATGCACCATGCGATGCACGGGGGAACGCCCCCGGCGCGCACGGGCCTCGCGCACGCCGTCATCGCGCCGTACGACGCCTATCCCACGGCGGACGGCGGGCGGGTGCTGCTGTCGGTGCAGAACGACCGGGAATGGCGACGCCTGGCCCAACAGGTGTTGGCCGAGCCTGAGTTGGCGGACGATCCGGCGTACGCGACGAACGCGGCGCGGGTCGAGCACCGGGAGCGCACGGACGCGCTGGTGGCGAAGGCACTGGGCGCGCTTGGCGCCGACGAGGCGGTGGCCCGGCTGGAGGGGGCGGGCATCGCCTGCGCCCGCCTGAGGGACGTACGGGACGTGGCGGAGCATCCGCAGCTGGCGGCCAGGGACCGGTGGCGGGAAGTCGAGTCACCGGTGGGGCCGCTGCGGGCGCTGCTGCCCCCGATCACGCTTCCGGGTGGGGAGGAGGCGCGGATGGGGGCGGTCCCCCGCCTCGGGGAGCACACCGGGGCGGTGTTGCGGTCGCTGGGGATGACGGATGCGGACGTCGCGGAGTTGGTGCGGGACGGAGTGGCCCGCTGAGCGTGGCGGTGTACCGGGTGGGGCGACCTGTCAGGTGGGTGACCCGCGCCCAGGCATGGTGACCCACCGGGCGCCGCTGCCTGCCGTGGGGATGACGGACGCGGAAGGGCAGCGCTGCGCCGGGTCGGTGGGGCAGCCGGAGCGCGGGTCGCGGAACGCCGGAGTCGAACCGCTGCTCAGCGGCTGCCGAACAGCGAACGACGCAGCCGCTTCAGCGGTGCGAAGAGCGAGACTCGCCTCACCCGCGCGCCCCTGCCGCTGCTGTCGTGCGCGGCGTCACGCGCGGTGAGCTCACGCATCAGCGAGGTGGCCTCGGCCGTTTCGCGCTGCGGGACGGCAGGGCCTCCCAGCACCGCGAGATGGCGGTCGAGGCGCGAGCTGGTCGCGCTGCTCCCGCAGGTGATCGCAGGGACACGTGCCCTGCTGCGCACTGTTATCTGTTCCATGTCACTCCCCACCCGTACGAGTCCACCCGGCCCGGGCAGGCTAACCCTATCGCTCCCTCATGGCACTCGTGTATCACGGGCGCAGGATTCACCTTCCCTGTAAGGGTGTTGACGATTACTCTCCGAATCCAACCGATTCCAGGGCGAGTTGGACAACTGGTGTAGTAGTGGGCTGGACTGAGCCCCCGTGAGGTTCGACGGTCACAGCGAGTGACGTCGCACTCGTGTCCAGTCCGTCGGCGACCAAGGGCGTGTCGCCGTCGAAGAGCCCGAGGGAACGCGGATTCTCGTTGGGGCGCATGAGCCACAGCTGGTGTACCCGCCCACCGGAAGGGGTGCCGAGTCCGCTCACCGTCACGACGGCGCGCCGCTCCGATGCGGAGGCGACAACTCCGATTCCGCGTCCCTGTGCGTCCCGTTCACCGGTCGCCCGTGCGTCGGGCGCCGCAAGAACGTGGGCGATCTCACGTGCCTGGGCGCGCTCCTGGTCGAGCTTGTCCTGGGTCTGCGTCGCCTGTACGGCGAACAGAGAGGCGACGACGAGGGCCGCGGCTGCCGTGGTGGTGGCGAGCGGGGCGAGGAGGGGGCGGAAGCGCGGGGCACGCGCGCGTGAGGGCTGCTGGGGGGCACGCGCGCGTGGAGCCGCCTGGCGCGGCGCCTCCTGCGGTGTGGTGCGTACGGCGGTCAGCACCCGGTCCCGCAGCGCGGCCGGCGCCGGTGCCGCCGTCGACCACGCGAGCCGCACCGCGTCCTCGGTCAGCGCCCGCACTTCGGCGGTGCAGCGCGCACAGCCACGCAGATGGCGTTCGAAGCGGCTGCGCTCCTCGGGTTCGAGGGCGTCGAGGGCGTAGGGGGCGGCGAGGGAGTGCAGATCACCGCGCCGGAGACGGTCGAGCAGGCTCATGCGATGCCTCCCGAACGACCCGCGGCGTTGCCCGGGCGGTGCGGGACCCGGCGGCCGGGGCGGTCAAAGGCGCCGGCCCGCCGGTTCCGGCTCCCGCCGCTGCGATCCAGGGCGTCGTGGAGGCGCGGCCCGGAGCGGTCGCGGCGGTACGCGGAGCCATCGAGGCGGTACGCGGAGCCGTCGAGGCGGTACACGGACCCGACGAGGCGGTACCCGGAGCCGTCGAGGCGGTCCGATGGGGCGGCCAGGCGGTACAGGGCGCTCATGCGGCACCTCCCAGGCATTCACGCAGGCGCGTGAGGCCGTCACGCATACGGGTCTTGACGGTGCCGAGGGGCAACTTGAGCCGTTCGGCCACTTCACGGTACGTGTAGCCGTCGTAGTAGGCGAGGGTGACGGACTGGCGTTGCAGGGCGGTGAGCCGGTCCAGGCAGCGGCGCACCCACTCGCGTTCGAGCCCGGCCTCGACCTCCTCCGCGACCTGGTCGAAGGCGGGGTGATGAGCCCGCCGCCCCTCGCGCTGCTCGCGTTCGGTGGCCGCGCGGGCGCTGCGGACCCGGTCGACGGCGCGACGGTGCGCGAGGGTGAGGATCCAGGACAGGGCGCTGCCGCGTCCCGGGTCGAACCGCGCGGCGGAGCGCCAGAGTTCGAGCAGCACCTCCTGGGCCACCTCCTCCGTCTGGGCGGGGTCCCGGACCACCCGGCGCACCAGCCCGAACACCGGCCCGGACACCAGTCCGTACAGCTCCTCGAATGCCTTCTGGTCACCTCCGGCCACGAGCACCAGAAGTTCGTCCGCCTCCACCCGTCCCCCTCTCCGGCCGCACACGGCCCGTCCTTTCCCCTACGTGTTCGCAGCGAGCGTGTCTACGGATGGGGTTACGGATCGGCGAACCGAAAACGCGGGTCCGGCGCCGAACAGTTCTGGGGCCGCCGCCGAACAGTTCCCGGCTCCGCCGCCGAACAAACAAACGAGCTCGTCGATGAAACAAGCCGACCGAGCCGCCGTAAGAACGTTTGGGATTCGACCAATCCACCCCGGCGACCGCTCCGAATGGCGTGCGTCAGGCAATTGGGACGTGAGGACGGACGGCATGACACCTTTCTCCAGGAGCGGCGCGGGACGCAGGAGTCTCGCGACCCTCGTATGTGGTGCGCTGGCCGCCGGGGGGCTCGCAGCCGCCGGCGTGACCGCGCTGGAACCGGGGGCGGCCGCCGCCTCCAGTCACCGGGAGGCCCCCCTGATCTCGGGGCAGCCCCAGTACGACAACACGGACGTGTACGCGTTCGTGAGCCCCGACAAGCCCAACACCACGACCATCGTGGCGAACTGGATCCCCTTCGAGGAACCGGCCGGCGGACCGAACTTCTACACCTTCGCCGACGACGCCCAGTACGACATCCACATCGACAACAACGGTGACGCGCAAGGCGAGTTGGTCTACCGCTACACCTTCAAGACGCACCGCAAGAACGGCAACACCTTCCTCTACAACACGGGTCCGGTCACCAGCCTCGACGACCCCGACCTGAACATCACGCAGACGTACGACATCGATCTGCTGCGGCTGCACAACCAGAAGCTGGTGTCGCGGACGAAGGTCGCCGACGACGTTCCGGTGGCGCCGTCGAACGTCGGCAAGGCGTCGATGCCGGACTACGGCAAACTGCGCGACCAGGCCGTCTACAAGCTCGCGGGCGGTTCGACGACGTTCGCCGGGCAGGCGGACGACCCGTTCTTCCTGGATCTGCGTGTCTTCGACCTGCTCTACGGCGGGAACCTGAGCGAGGTCGGGCGGGACACCCTCAAGGGCTACAACGTCAACTCGATAGCCCTGCAGGTCCCGAACGACATGATCCGCGAGTCGGCCGGACAGCCGATCGTCGGCATCTGGTCCACGACCCAGCGCAAGGACGCGCACGGCGACTGGACGCAGGTCTCCCGGCTCGGCATGCCGCTGGTCAACGAGGTCGTCAACCCGCAGAAGGACAAGGACAAGTTCAACGCGTCCGCGCCGTGGAACGACGGTCAGTTCCTGAAGAACGTGACCAACCCGGAGCTGCCGAAGCTCATCGAGGCGATCTACAAGATCAAGGCCCCGGCGGAACCCCGCAACGACCTGGTCGACGTGTTCCTGAAGGGCGTGAAGGGCCTCAACCAGCCGCCCAAGGTGCGCCCGGCGGAGGAGCTGCGGCTCAACACCTCGATCAAGCCCACCATGCATCCCAAGCGGCTCGGTGTGCTCGACGGCGACAACGCGGGCTTCCCGAACGGACGCCGGCTCACCGACGACGTGATCGACGCCTCGCTCCAGGTCGTCGAGGGTGAACTGGTGGGTTCCAAGAACGACTTGGGCGACGCGGTCGACAAGAACGACAAGAAGTTCGAGAACTACTTCCCGTATGTGGCCGAGCCGACCTCGGGTTCACGAGGAGCGCTCGCCAAGGGCACCACCAGCGGGACCGACGTGCGCAACCAGCTGGGTGACGCACTGAAGCCCGCGGGCGCCTCCGGCGGCGGCACCGACACCACGCTGATCGCGGCCTCCGCGGCGGCGGGCGCTGCCGGGTTCCTGCTGATCGCCACCGGCCTCATGTGGTGGCGTCGGCGGATGCACAACCGGGCCTACTGACCCGGCAGCACAGCCGGGCTCTGCGGCCCGGCTCACCGACTGGCGCGGCCCGCACCTATCCATCCCCCACGGCGCGGGCCGCGCCGCCCCACCCCCACAACGACCGTTTTTGCCAAGGACTTTGAGGAGAGGGCATGTCCCCGCGTACGAACGAGAGTGCGACGACGGACGCCGAGGAGGCCACGCCCGACACCGGCGCCCTGGGGGCCGCGGAAGCGCCCGACGACGAACGCGTCGCCGCCGTGCGACGGCTGTCGGCGTCCCAGCGACGCTGGCGTGTGGCCCAACTCGCGGCCTGCTCGCTCGCGTTGGCCGTCGCGCTCACCGCGGGCGCGGTGGTGCTCGGGGCCGTCCGGGACGGCGATACCACCTCCACCGTGGCGTCCGCGCCCACCGGCGTGTCGCCACAGCTGCTCGCCAGTGGGGATCTGGACGCGAGCATCACCTCTCTGCAGTCCCATCTCAAGGCTCAGCCGAAGGACTTCGGCGGCTGGGCGACGCTCGGGCTCGCGTATGTGGAGCAGGCCCGCACCAAGGGCGATCCCTCCCGGTATGCGCAGGCCGATCAGGCGCTGGACCGATCCCTTGAGCTGCGCCCCGACAACGAGTCGGCGCTCGCGGGGCGCGCCGCCCTCGCCGCGGCCAGGCACGACTTCACCGGCGCCCTCACGTACGCGGACAAGGTGCTGAAGGAGAACCCGTACAGCGAGCGCGCCCTGTGCTCCCGCATCGACGCCCTGGTCGAGCTGGGCCGCTACGACGAGGCGTCGAAGGCCGCCGACGTGGCCGACTCGCGCCGCCCGGGCGTGCCCGTCTTCACCCGGTACGCCTATGTGCACGAGCTGCGCGGCGATGTGAAGACCGCCCGCCGGGTCCTTCAGCAGGCGCTCAGCACGGCGACGACCCGCGGCGACGTCTCGTACGTGGCAACCGCTCTTGGCCAACTCGCCTGGAACCAGGGCGAGTACGGCACGGCGCTCACGTACTACGCGCGGGCGCTCGGCGCCGACGACACCTACCTCCCCGCGCTCGAAGGCCGCGCCCGCGCCCAGGCGGCACGCGGGGACGGCGCGACGGCGATCCGTGGCATGGAGCAGGTCGTGGACCGCTATCCGCTGCCCCAACCTCTCGTGGAACTGGGCGAGCTGTACGAGGCGCGCGGCAAGAAGGGCGACGCCCAGAAGGCCCGTGACCAGTACTCCCTGGTGAACGCCTGGGTCTCGCTGGCCCGCGCCAACGGCGTCAACGCCGACCTCGACACCGCTCTGGCCGCCGCCGACCACGGCAACCGTGAGGCCGCGCTGAAGGCGGCCCGTGCGGAGTGGGCCCGCCGCCACACCGTGCACACCGCGGACGCCCTCGCCTGGGCCCTGCACGTCAACGGCCGCGACACGGAAGCCCTGCCGTACGCCCGCCGGGCCACGGCCACCGGCTACCGCAACGCGTCCTTCCTCTACCACCGCGGCATGATCGAGCGCGCCACCGGCCACGCGAAGGAGGGCCGCGCCTCGCTGAAGTCGGCCCTCGAGCTGAACCCGGGCTTCTCACCGCTGGGCGCCCGTGCGGCCCGTAAGGCACTGGAGGCCGCGAAGTGAAGCCTCGTCGCGTCCTCGCCTCCTGCGCGGCCGTCCTCACGGCCGCCTGCGCGCTCGTGCTCGTGCCCTCCGGGGCCGCGAGCGCGCACCCGCTCGGCAACTTCACCGTGAATCGGTACGACGGACTCGTGGCCGCCCCGGGCCAGTTGCGGGTCCACCACGTCGAGGACCTCGCGGAGATCCCTGCCACGCAGGCCCAGCCGCAGATCAAGAAGCTCGGTATGACGGACTGGGCCCGTGAGCGGTGCGCGTCGGCGGCGCGCGGCAGCGAGGTCACCGTGGGCGGGCGCGAGGTGCCGCTCACCGTCCGCGCGAGTCACGCGCGCGTGCGGCCCGGGCAGGCAGGTCTCAACACCCTGCGTGTGGAGTGCCGGTTGACGGCGCCGCTGCCCGAAGCGGACACCGTTTCCCTCGGCTTCCACGGCGCCGGGGCCGACCGGGGGCCCGGCTGGCGCGAGATCACCGCGCGGGGCGATCGGATGACCCTCACCTCGTCGGACGTACCGAAGAAGTCGGTGTCCAAGGAGCTGACCGTCTATCCCAAGGAGCTGCTCTCCTCTCCGGCCGACACCGCGACGGCCTCAGTGCGGATCCGCTCCGGCGGCCCCGCCCTCGTCGAGGAGCGGCAGGACGCGCCGGCCGCCTCCGTGCTGCCGCGCGGCGCCGACCGCTGGACCCAGGCGCTCGACGGGTTGGTGGCCCGCCATGATCTGACGTTCGGTTTCGCCGCGCTCGCCCTGCTCATCTCGGTGGGCCTGGGCGCGATGCACGCGCTCGCGCCGGGCCACGGCAAGACCCTGATGGCCGCGACGGCAGCGGCACGCGGTGGCCGAGCGCGGCTGAAGGACGTCCTGCCCCTGGCCGCCTCCGTGACGGTCACCCACACCCTGGGCGTCGTCGCCCTCGGCCTCCTGGTCACGGCCGGTTCGGCGGCGGCGCCTTCGGTGATCGCGTGGCTCGGCATCGCGAGCGGCGTCCTGGTGACGACCGCGGGCGCGACGCTCGTACGCCGGGCCTGGCGCAACCGCGCACACGGGCACGGACACGGGCACGGGCACTCCCATGGTCACGGACATACGCACGACCACGACCACGGCCATGGACACACGCACGACGACGACCACGACCACGGCCACGGCCACGGCCACACACACGACGACGACCACGACCACGGCCACGGCCACGGCCCCGCACCCCACCCTCACGAGCCCGCGGAAGAACACGAACGCCCCCTGGTTCTCGCACACGCCCACGCATCCCAGGCAACGGACGTCGACAGCGGGCCCCACCCCCACGAGCGCCCGCCTACGCACGCGCACACTCCCGCCGCCCCCTCCCCCACCCTCGAACACACCCATGGCGGCTTCACCCACACCCACTCCACCGCCCCCACCCTCCGCGGCACGATCCTCCTCGGCTTCGCCGGGGGGCTGGTGCCCAGCCCGTCCGCCGTCGTCGTGCTCGTCGGCGCCGCGGCCCTGGGACAGGCCTGGTTCGGTTTCCTGCTCGTCCTCGCGTACGGCGTCGGGCTCGCCCTGACGCTCACGGCGGCAGGGTTCGCCGTCGTCAAGCTGGGCGGCGGGATGACCCGGGCCCTGGCCAGGCGCCCGCGGTGGGCCGAGGGACGCGTCGCGGCCGTGGTGCGCAGGAGCGCGCCGCTGGGATCGGCGTTCGTCGTCGTAGCGCTTGGGGCTGGATTGGTGTTCAAGGGGGCGGCATCCGCACTCGGCTGAGCTACTTTTGTGGAGAAATCGCGCGGATGCGAATGGGGGACGCACGTGTCCGAAGATCCGGGCAGTGAACGTGTGATCGCGGGGCGCTACCGCCTGCTGTCGCCCTTGGGCGAGGGCGGCATGGGAACGGTGTGGCGCGCCCGCGACGAAGTGCTGCAGCGCGAGGTCGCCGTCAAGGAGGTCCGCGCCCCGGCCGGGCTTCCGGCGCACGAGGTCGAGCGGATGTACGCGCGGCTGGAACGCGAGGCCTGGGCCGCCGCCCGTGTCTCGAACCGCAATGTCGTGACGGTGTACGACGTGGCCACCGAGGAGGGCCGGCCCTGGATCGTGATGGAGCTGATCCGTGGCCTCGCCCTCTCCGATCTGCTGGACGCCGAGGGCCCGCTGCCTCCGCAGCGCGCCGCGCACATCGGCGCCGAGGTGCTCGCCGCACTGCGTGCCGCGCACGAGGCGGGGGTCCTGCACCGCGACGTGAAGCCCGGCAACGTCCTGATGGCGAACGACGGACGGATCGTCCTCACGGACTTCGGTATCGCGATGGTCGAGGGAAGTTCCGCGCTGACGATGACCGGCGAGGTCATCGGCTCGCCCGAATTCCTGGCTCCGGAGCGTGCATTGGGCCGCACGCCCGGACCCGAGTCGGACCTGTGGTCCCTCGGGGTGCTCCTGTACGCGGCCGTCGAGGGAAACTCGCCCTTCCGTCAGAACACTCCGCTGAGCACACTGCGGGCCATCGTCGACGAGCCGCTTCCGGCGCCCCTCCGTGCGGGCCCTCTCGGCTCCGTGATCGAGGGGCTGCTCGCCAAGGACCCGGCTGAGCGGCTGGGCGCCGAACAGGCCGAGCACGAACTGCGGATCATCGCCGCGGGCGGCACGCCGCCGACCTCGACCGTGGGCGTGCCGTCCCCCGCCCCCTTCGACGCGGAGACGCGCGCGGCTTTCCCCCAGCCTCCGCCCCGACCCACGCCGCAGCCCGGATTCGGGCCGGCCTCGGCCACCCTGCCCGCGACCACGACCACCTCCGAGCCCGCCCGCAACCGCCGCGCCGCAGTCGTCCTGATCGCGGGCATGCTCGCGCTCGCGCTCGCCCTCGGCGGACTGACGTACGCCCTGCTGAACCGCGACAGCGGAGGCGGCGGCAACAGCGGGAGCGGCAGCACCGGCAACAGCGGCGGCACCAACAACGGTTCCAGCGGTGGCAATTCCGGTGGAGGACACACCAACAGCGGGAGCGGCAACACCGGTACGGTCGGCGGAACTCCGTCCACCACCCGTCCCGGCGGGGGGCATTCGACCACCACCCCACCCGCACAGTCCGTGCAGGTCACGGTCACGGGTCAGCGCACCGACTACTCCGGTGCCTGCCCACCGCCCGCCGCCCAGGCGCCCGCCTTCACCGCGACCTTCACGGTGGGCCGCGTACCGGTGGACGTCGAGTACCGCTGGGTGACGAAGACGGGGGATGTCACCGACCCGGGCTGGAAGACGCTCTCGTTCCCCGCCGACGGCGGCAGGACCCAGCAGAAGACGGTCGTGGCGACGACGTACGACACGAGCGGGACCTTCGAGAACGAGATCAGCGTGGAGGTCCGCAGTCCCGTCCACGTGACGTCCAACTCCGTGCCGTTCACGATCACTTGCGCGACGGAGACCCCGACGGACGAGGCCTCCGCCTCCACGTCACCCTAGGTGGATGATCAGGCCGTGCCGCTGAAGACCGGCAGATACCCGCCGGAATGGCCGGCCGCGGTCGGGTGGTACGACTCGCCGATGTTCAGCCAGTTGAGGCTGTGCAGCCAGGCGTTGCTGGAGCAGATCTCATGGCCGGTGAAGGTACCCCTGACGTCGCCGAAGGTGAAGCCGTGGTCGGCGGCGCGCTTGGCGATCGCGCTGTCCAGGTAGTCGGCCGCACCGTTGATCGCGGACCGTTTGGTCTCCGAGAGGCCTGCCACGCAGGAGCCGCTCAGCTTGTAGAAGCGGGGGTAGCCGATGACGACCACATGGGCGGCCGGGGCTTTGGCGCTGATCGCCGAGTAGACGGTGTCGAGTTGGCCGGGGAGCGTCGAGTCGACGTATGCCTTCGCCGTGGCGATCCGCGCGAGGCAGGAGCTGTCGGACTGGAGCACACACGTCGTCATGACGTCGGAGAAGCCGGCGTCGTTGCCGCCGATGGTGATCGAGACGAGGCCGGTGGAGGAGCTGAGCGGGCCCAGCTGGTTCGCCATGACATCACCGGTACGAGCGCCCGAGCAGGCGGTGAAGTCGAAGGACGAGGGCGAGTGGGCGGCGGCCCAGAGGTAGGGGTAAGCCTTCGTGCTGCGCTTGCAGTCGCCGCTGGAGCTGAGATAACTGCCCGCGCCGACACCGGAGGAGTAGGAGTCGCCGAGGGCCACATAGCCGGTGGCCGCGGCGGTTTGGGACGCCTGCGCCGTCGCCGCCCCGGTGAGGGCGAAGCCGACGGCGAGGAGGAGTGAGGTCACGTATGCCGTAATTCGGGAACGTCTCATGGAACCTCCCTTTAGCAGGATCTCTGCCACAACTGTCGTAGCAGCTACGCGTGTTGACAGGAAGTGTCCATGCCAAGACTTTCGGCCCTCACCGGTTCCCACCCTGCGCATTGGTCATGGATTTACTGACGCGTTCATGACAGCGCAGCGCCAAGGCGAACAGGCTGCTGAAGATCGTGTCGGAATGCGCGAACTCGCTTGATCTGGACGACAGTTCCCCGGAGGCAACCGGTGCCTCCGCGGAACACACGTTCAAGGAAGGCCATGAACCCGCAAGAGCGTCATCCGCGTCTTGACTACCCCGGACCGCTGCGCGACATTGAAGCCTGGCATCCGGCGCTTCAGGGGGCAAAGTCGCCAATGCAGACCATACGTATCAAGACACCTTCATCAGGCGAGGGGGAGCGGTCGGGACAGGATCCGGGGAGGGACCTGTTGCCGCTGCTCGCGGGCGCCGCGACCGTGGTCGCGGTGGTCGGCGCGGTCCTCGCACTCGCCGACGTGGACTCACCGCTGCGCGCACCGTTCACGCTGTTCTTCCTGCTCGCGGCGCCGTCGGTCGCCATCGCGGCCGCGCTGCGCGGGCTGGAACCGTTCGGCCGCAGCCTGGCATCGGTCGCGGGCGCGGTCGTCGTCAACATGCTGGTGGCCCAGGGCATGCTGGCCGTGCACCGCTGGTCGGCCCGCGGCGGGATCGCGGCCGTGACCGCGATCAGCTCCGTCATTCTCCTGCTGGTGCTGGTACGGCGCATGCGCGGCCGGACGGCGGGAACACGGGCCTCCTGAGGTGGACATCAGCGTGTACCGCCCCGGCGAGCTGAGCGCGGCCGACCGGGCGGCCTGGACCGCTTTCCAGTCGAAGGCCCATCTGAACGGCTCGCCCGGGCTGGCGAACCCGTTCCTGTCCCCCGAGTTCACGCTCGCGGTGGGCCGCTGCAGACGCGGCGTGCGGATCGCAGTCGTGCGCGAGGACGACGAGCCCGCTGCCTTCTTCCCGTTCCGGAGAACCACCACCGGCGTCGGACGGGCCGTCGGCCTCGGCATCTCCGACTGCCAGGGTCTTGTGCACCGCCCCGGTTTCACCTGGGAAGCGCACGACCTGCTGCGGGCCTGCGGGCTCGCCGTCTGGGAGTTCGACCATCTGGTGGAAGGCCAGGAGCCGTTCGAAGCGGGAGCCTCCGGCACCTTCCCGTCCCCGGTCGTGGATCTCGACCAGGGCTACGAAACGTATCTGCGCCGGCTGCGCGCCAAGTCGCCGAAGTTCACCCGGACGACGCTCGCCAAGGAGCGCAGGCTCGGCCGGGACGCCGGCGGGCTGCGCTACGTGCACGACGAGCGCGACCCGGCGGTGCTGCGCACGCTGACCGACTGGAAGTCCGCGCAGTACCGCAGGACCGGGCGCAGCGACCGCTTCGCGCACTCCTGGATCAGCCACCTGGTCCAGCAGCTCTACCACACCCGCCGCGAACCCTTCGCGGGGATCCTGTCGGTGCTGTACGCGGACGGCAAGCCGGTCGCCGCACACTTCGGGCTGCGGACCGAAAGGGTCATGGCGTGCTGGTTTCCGGCGTACGACCCGTCGTTCGCGAAATACTCCCCCGGCCTGATCCTGCATTTACGCATGGCCGAGGCGGCCGCTGCCGACGGAATTGCGTACATGGATCTTGGGCGGGGCCGGAAGGATTACAAGGACTCCCTCAAGACACGGGATCTCTCCGTGTCCGAGGGGTGGGTGACACGACGTCATCCCGTCGCATTCGGGCACCGGGCGCACCGCGCCCCTGCCCGGGCACTGCGCAATGCGGTGCTGTCTCGGCCGGAGCTGTTCGAGCCGGCCGACAGGATCCTCAAACGGATGGGGAAAATCCGTTCGAGGCGAGAGGTAACGGCCATACCAACAAAAACGTGAGGGCTCGTTCCAGGTCTTGCCATAGGGACGCAATCGTCAATACCGTCATACATCTCACCCGCATCGGTCCATCTTGCTCGTGCGATCTAGGGGAGGGCTCAAGATCGCGAAGACGGTCCGGCGCGGGGCGCGGTAGGGGGGTGCCGTGCTCGGTGACCACATCTGTGCCGAGTCGTGCCGCGTGACCGGCTTCCGCTTTCCCGAAAGCCGGCCAGCTTTGCCAGCTCACCCGGCAGACACGGAGATCCATTTCGTCATGCCGTAAGTGAGAACCCCCCTTTCGAACCGGACAAAGAGCCGGACTGCCCAGGGGCGGGCGGTCCGCCGGACGAGAGGGACCAGACTCATGAGCTCAGTCCTGCGCCCAGCCATTTCGGGCCAAGATCCGTTAATGGCCAACAAGTACCGGCCCATCTCCTCTCACCTGGCCATTACGCCACCGGTGAGTGTCGTGATTCCTGCCATGAATGAGGCCGAGAATCTCCCGTACGTCTTCAAGACCCTTCCCGGCTGGATTCACGAAGTGGTTCTTGTGGACGGCAATTCCACCGACAACACCGTCGAAGTGGCCCGCGAACTGTGGCCGGACGTCAAGGTCGTCGAACAGCGCGGAAAGGGCAAGGGCGACGCCCTGATCACCGGATTCGAGGCGTGCACCGGCGACATCATCGTGATGGTCGACGCGGACGGCTCGGCCGACGGCAACGAGATCGTGTCGTACGTCTCCGCGCTGGTGTCCGGGGCGGACTTCGCCAAGGGCTCCCGCTTCGCCAACGGCGGCGGCACGTCCGACATGACGCCGATCCGCAAGCTCGGCAACCACGTGCTGTGCGCGGCCGTCAACGCCAAGTTCGGCGCCCGCTACACCGATCTCTGCTATGGATACAACGCGTTCTGGCGGCACTGCCTCGACAAGATCGACCTCGACTGCACCGGCTTCGAGGTCGAGACCCTGATGAACATCCGGGTGGTCAAGGCGGGCCTGAAGGTGCAGGAGATACCCAGCCACGAGTACCTCCGCATCCACGGCACCAGCAATCTGCGTGCCGTGCGGGACGGGTTCCGGGTGCTCAAGGTGATCCTCAAGGAGCGCTCCAACCGGCGCGCGCTGCGCCGCAGGCCGCACGCCGCGCAACTCGACTCGGGCCAGGGAGAGGTGTCTTGAGCAAGCCGGACATCTCCGTGGTGGTCTGCGTCTACACCGAGGACCGCTGGGAGGACATCCTCGCGGCGGTCTCCTCGGTGCGGGCGCAGTCCCTGCCCGCCCTGGAGACGCTCCTGGTCGTGGACCACAACGCCACGCTCCTGGAGCGGCTGACCAGGGAGTACAAGGAGACCGACGGGGTGCGGGTGCTCGCCAACGCGGGCCCCCGTGGTCTGTCCGCGGGCCGCAACACCGGGATCGCCGCCTCGCGCGGCGAGATCATCGCGTTCCTCGACGACGACGCCGTGGCCGAGCGGGACTGGCTGCGGCACTTCGCCGCGGGGTACAGGGACCCGCGGGTCATGGCCGTCGGCGGCCGCACGATGCCGATCTGGGCGTCGGGCCGCCGCCCGGCCTGGTTCCCCGAGGAGTTCGACTGGGTGGTGGGCTGCACGTACAAGGGGCTGCCGCCGGGCCGCGTGCAGGTCCGCAACGTCCTCGGCGGAAACGCTTCCTTCCGTCGTACGGCGTTCGACGCGGCGGGCGGCTTCGCGACCGGCATCGGCCGCGATGGCGACAAGCGCCCGCTCGGCTGCGAGGAGACGGAGCTGTGCATCCGCCTCACCCGCGCCCGACCGGACGCGATCCTGCTGATCGACGACCGTGCGGTCATCCATCACCGGGTACCCGAGGTGCGGGAGCACTTCGGGTACTTCCGCACGCGCGCGTACGCCGAGGGCCTGTCCAAGGCGCTCGTCGCCCGAAGTGTCGGCTCCGACAAGGGACTGGAGTCGGAGCGCCGCTATGCGACCCGCATCCTGCCCGCCGGGGTCGCGCGCGGGCTGCGTGACGCGGTGCTCGCCCGTCCGGGCGGCGCGGGCCGCGCGGGCGCCATCGTCGCCGGGGTTCTCACGGCGGCCGGTGGGTACGTACTCGGGAGCGTCCGGGCACGCAGGGGTGGCGCCACCTTCTCCGTGGTGGAGATCGAGGGGGTCCCGGACGACGAGGGGGCTTCAGCATGAGCGAACCTGTGCCGATTCTCATGTACCACTCGATCGCGACCGCGCCCAATGACGCGACCCGCGCACTCTCCGTCGCGCCCGAGGCCTTCGCCGAGCAGATGGCGCTGCTCGACGACAGGGGCTTCACCCCGGTCGACACGGCTCGGCTGGCGGCCGGTTGGCGATCCGGGGGCCCGCTGCCGACGCGTCCCGTCCTGATCACCTTCGACGACGGCTACGAGGGCGTGCACCGGCACGGCCTGCCCGTGCTCGCCAAGCACGGCTTCGCCTCCACGCTGTTCGTCTCGACGGGGTGGATCAAGGGCGCGAACGACACCGGGGGCGGCCTCGACACCATGCTGGACTGGGACCAGGTGCGCAAGCTCGCCGAGGAGCAGGTGGAGATCGGCGGGCACAGCCACACGCACCCGCAGATGGACCAGCTCGCCGACGACGCGCTCTGGTTCGAGCTGCTGCGCTGCAAGGAGATCATCGCCGACGAACTGGGCGCCCGCCCCATGTCGTTCGCGTACCCGTACGGCTACTCCAGCCGCCGGGTGCGCCGTACGGTGCGCGAGGCGGGGTTCGCCCAGTCGCTCGCCGTCGGCAACGGTCTGGCACGGCGCCGTCAGGGCCCGTACGCCCTGCAACGCGTCACGGTGCGCCGCAGCACCGGTATCGAGGAGTTCTCGCGCCTTGTCGAAGGCCGCGGGATCGCCCGCAACTTCGCCCGGGACCGCGCCCTCACCAAGGGGTACGCCATGGTCCGAAGAGCACGACAGGTCCGCCGGAAGGCCATCCGTTCCCGTGTCTGACACGACGACCACAACCCAGGCTTCCACACCCACGACCGAGGCACCCGAGCAGCGGTCGGGGCGCCGCCTCCGCCTGCCCGGCAGGAGCCGCAAGGGTGCCGGAGGGGGCAACCAGCTGTTCCGCAACGCCTACGCCCTGATGCTCAACACCGGGATCTCCGCGGTGCTCGGGCTCGGCTACTGGCTGGTCGCCGCCCGCTACTACTCCGAGTCGGCGGTCGGCCAGGGTTCCGCCGCGATCGCCGCGATGAAGCTCCTCGCGGGCCTCACCGCGGTGACGCTGACGGGCGCCCTGGCCCGCTTCATCCCCGTCGCAGGGCGCGCCACCGGACGCCTCATCTTCCGTACGTACGCGGGCAGTTCGGT
Organism: Streptomyces albiflavescens; assembly: GCF_014645835.1. Classification (GTDB taxonomy): domain Bacteria; phylum Actinomycetota; class Actinomycetes; order Streptomycetales; family Streptomycetaceae; genus Streptomyces; species Streptomyces albiflavescens. The sequence continues at coordinate 110,166 of NZ_BMMM01000023.1, read as the reverse complement.
GGTCGTGGCACTGGCCGCCGTGGTCTTTCTGCTCACCCTGAACCTGTGGGGACCCTCGTACCGCTTTCTGCACGGCCCGCTCAACGGCCTCGGCTTCGTCCTCGCCGTCGTCGCCTGGTCGCTGCTGACGCTCCAGGACGGTGTACTGACCGGGCTGCGCAGCGCGCTGTGGGTGCCGGTGGGCAACACCGTGTTCTCCGCCGTCAAGCTGATGCTGCTCGTGGGTCTCGCCGCCGCGATCCCCACCACGGGCGTCTTCGTGTCGTGGGTCGCGGCGATCGCCCTGTCGGTGGTCCCGCTCGGCCTGCTGGTCTTCCGACGGCTGGTCCCCCGGCACATCAAGGCGACCGAGGGGCACGCGAAACCGCCCTCCTTCAAGGAGATCGGGCGTTTCCTCGCCGGCGACTACACCGGCTCCCTCTTCTCGCTCGCCGTGGTCTATCTCGTCCCGGTGATCGTCGCCTCACAGGTCAGCTCCACCGACAACGCGTACTTCTACATCACCACCACGATCGGCGGCACGGTCAACCTGCTCGCCATCAACATGGGCGCCTCACTGACCGTCGAGGGCTCGCACGACCCGGCGCGCCTGGCCGCCAACACCCGGGCCGCGCTCAAGCGGATGGCCCGGATCATGCTGCCGGTGTGCGGGCTGCTGTTCCTCGGCGCCCCGTTCATCCTGCACGTCTTCGGCGACGGCTACGCGCACGCGGCGACCCCGCTGCTGCGCTGGTTCGCCGTCGGCGCGGTGCTTCGGGTCGTCATGGAGACGTACTTCGCGGTGCTGCGCGCCCAGAGCCGCACCTCCGGACTCGCCTATCTGCAGGGCCTGTTGTGCGTGCTGGTGCTGGGTCTCACGGTGATCCTGCTGCCGCGCATGGGCCTGACCGGCGCGGGCGTCGCCGAGATCTCCAGTCTCGCGGTGATCGTGGCGATCGCCGCGCCCAAGCTGTACAAGATCGTGCGGACCGCGCCGCCCGCGAATGTCCCCGAGGACGCGGCGCCGGACGGGGACCTCGCCGACCTGGGGGCGCGCGAGGTCCCCGCCACGAAGAGCGGTCCTTCCTGGGCGAAGAAGCTGGACGCCGACACCCTCGCACTCGGCATCCACGTCGACTTCGACCACCTGGAGCGCAGGCCGGACGTACGACCGGGACCGGGCACGCCGCCCACCGGGACACCCGCGGTACGGCCGGACCACCGCCCGACATGGGCGCTGCGGCCGCAGGTGGGACTGCCGGTCGAGGCGCGGGAGCCCGGTTCGGAGGCCAGCCTGGGCCCGTCCGAGGCGCCGGAGGTGGACGCTCCCTTTGAAACCGGCGACCGGGAGAGCGCTCCCACAGGGGCGTGGGCCGTGACATCAAGCGGCTCCGCCGCGGGGGCGCAACCGGCCACCGAGCAGCCGCAGCCGACCATCGACACACCCCTGTCCTTCCGCGAACGCCTACGGCACCCGTCCAAACCGGGTGTCGTCCTCGGCTGTCTGCTGATCTCCGCACTCCTCCTCTACTGGGTCCCCGCGCTGGGCCTCGACGACGGCTCCCTCGCCCGCATGGGCGGCCTCGGCCTGATCTCGGTCCTGCCGTTGCCGACCCTGGTCGGGGCCGCGTTGCTGATCACGGTCTTCGCCTCGCTGCTCTGGATGAACCGCGAGCACAAGGGACTCCTGCTCATCACCCTGCTCGCCACCGTGGTCTCGCTGCACGCGCTCCCGGCGGTGATCGAGACCGAGCCACGGTTCGCCACGGCCTGGCAGCACCTCGGGTTCCTCGACTACATCGACCGGACGGGCTCGGCCGTACCCGACCTGGACGCCCGCTGGAGCTGGCCCGGCTTCTTCGCCGCGGCCGCGTTCATCGCGAAGGCCTGCGGAGTCACCGACCTCACCGAGGTCATCCGCTGGTGGCCGCTGGCCATCCAGCTCCTCTACCTGGCTCCCCTGTTCCTGCTCGTGCGCTCGATGCGGGCGAGCTGGCGGGCCAAGTGGACCGGCATCTGGATCTTCGTGCTCAGCGGCTGGGTCGGACAGGACTACTTCTCGCCGCAGGGCTTCACGTATCTGCTCTATCTGGTCTTTGTGGCGATCCTGCTCGTGTGGTTCCGGGCGCCGCGCGTGCTGTGGACGAAGGCGCGCCCCGGCGAAGTGGAGGTCGAGCCGACGAACCGCCGTCAGCGGGCCGTCCTCCTCATGATCCTGACAGGGCTGTTCGCGGCGACCGTCCCGGCACACCAGCTCACGCCGTTCGTGATGCTGGGCGTCCTCACGGTCCTCGTCCTCATCGGCCGCTCCGAACTGCGCGGTCTGCCGATCCTGTTCGCCGTGCTGGTCTCGGTCTGGATCTCTTTCATGGCCGAGCCGTACTGGTCGGGGCACTTCGACGACCTGTTCGGCGGAGTCGGCGGAGTCGGCGGCAATGTGTCGTCGTCCGTCTCCGGCCGCATCCAGGGCGGCAGTTCCACTCACAAGCTCGTGCTCTACACGCGCGTGCTGCTGGCCGGCGGCGTGATGGCCTTCGCCTGCTGGGGCTGGTGGCGCCGACGCGACCACAAGTACCGCGAGCGCTCGCTGCTCGTGCTCACCTTCGTCCCGTTCCTGGGCTTCGGCATGCAGTCCTACGGCGGCGAAATGGCCCTGCGCGTCTTCATGTTCGCGCTCCCGGGTGCGGCCCTGCTCGCCGGTCTCGCCCTCTTCCCGCGCACCGGCGTCACCGCGAAGGAGCGCGAGAAGGACCGGGTGAGTCTCGCCCCACTCGCGGCCCTCATGGCCGGGCTGCTCCTCATGGGCGGCTTCCTGGTGGCCCGTTGGGGAAACGAGCCGTTCGAGCGGATCAGGCCCGGCGAGGTCACGGCCATGAACTACGTGTACGAGCACGACGATCCGACCGTACGGCTGCTGTGGCTGAGCAACGACACGGTCAACAACGTGACGCCCGCGATGCCGTGGGGCGCCAAGGACATGGAGAAGGTGCAGTACGTGCCCACGCTGGCGCCCGCCGACCCGGTCCTGGTGTCCGGGCTCGTCAAGGCGCTCAAGGACGCGGGCCCGAACTCGTATCTGATGATCAACCGCAGTCAGGTGGTCTACCTCGAAATGGACGTGGGCTATTCGGCGAGCTGGGAGCCGAGGCTGATCACCAATCTCGACGACCGGCAGGAGCTGAAGAAGGTCCTCGTCAACGACGACGTGACGATGTACACGCTGCGCAAGCAGCCCGCGGGCAAGGTCCCGAAGGCCGATCCGGGGGCCATCGGACCCCAGGTGACCTGGACGCCGTGGTCGGTCGTCGGCGGTCTGGCGGCGATCGCGCTCATCGTGCTGCTGACGGCACGCGAGGTCGTACGGGTCGCGGTGCGGCCGAGCGTGCGGCAGCTGCGCTGGCTGCAGAGCAGCTTCTGGTTCTCGCTGCCGCTGCTGGCGGTGTTGCTGGCATCGATGGTGCAGCGGTTCCTGACGATGAAGTAGGGCGCACTGCCCGAGTACCGAAGTGGCTCACCCGGTGACCCCGCTCACCGAGTGAGCCACTTCACCTCGTACGCCCGCATCTCGAACCGCTTGCCGTCCACCTTGGCGCTGATCGAGCGGTCCAGGGTGTTGACCACGAGGGCGACCTTGTCGGTGGCGAGGACGCGGACGTTGGGCACGTCGTCGGCGGCGACGGGCACGGTCTCGTACGTGGTCCCGGGCAAGAACTCCTTGCTGAAGCGGGACACCAGGTCGTACATGGGGAGTGTCGTCCCCCCGTCGGCGCTGTCGGTCGGTGTCCACAGGCAGCCCGCGCAGTCGGAGCCCTTCTCCTCCTCCGGGTTCCAGTAGAAGCCGGAAGAGGCGCCGCCCTTGACCATCGCGATCATTCCGGCGGCCTGCACGGCGGCACGACGGGTCTCGGACCAGCCCTTACGGTCGTCGTTGCCGTCGGCCGGTTCGACGTAGTACTCGGCCCACCACAGCGGCAGGTCGTGCGTCTGCTCGCGCACCCACTTGCCGACGGCCGTGAGCTTGTCGGTGGCCGCGAACTCGTTGGGCAGCATGTCGTCGTCGTTGGTGTAGCTGGAGCCGTCCACGACGACGAAGTCGGCGCCCGCCTTGTTCTTGTTCCAGTACGCGAAGGCGTCGAGGACGCGCTGGTCCATGGCACCCCAGGTGCCCTTCACGGTGGTGGACGCGTTTTCCGTCTGGCGCGGGTCGAAGCTGTCCATGACCAGGTAGGGGCCGCCCACCATGATGTCCTTGTTGACCTTCTTCAGCGCCTTGTAGACCAGGTTGTAGAGCTCGGTGTAGCCCTCGTAGTCCCAGCGGGCCTTGCTGTCGTTCCAGAAGCCCTTGAACTCGTTCCAGACGATGAAGTGCCGTACGTCCGGATAGCGCTTGGCGACGGTCGCGGCGAGCGCGGCGAAGTCCTTGTAGTGGGCGCGGTCCGGGGCGGTCTCCAGGGCGGCCTGGCTCCAGTCGGTGACGCCGGACTTGCCGCCCTTCATCCAGTCCGGGGAGCAGCACAGGGTGACGGTCGGGGTGCCGCCGGACTTGCGGATGAAATCGATACGGCGGTCCATCTCGGAGAAGTCGTAACGCCCCTTGGACGGCTCGGGGTTGCCCGCGCCCCAGCCCATGATGTGCTGGTTCTGCGGCAGCGACTGCTTCTCCAGCAGCCCCTCGACGCGCTCGGTGGCGGCGTCGGCGCCCTCGTCGGCGCTGAACTGGGTGTGGGTGAAGCCCCAGCCCACCTCCGGCCGCGGTGTGTCGGGCGGGGTGACCGGTGTGCCGTGCACCTTGTCCCCGTCGCGGGTCGTGCCCGCGGTGCTCCCGCCGTCTCCCGGCAGGGTGTTGAGCAGGGTCACGACCAGGGCCAGAGCGGCCACACCGACACCGAGCAGCGCGGTGAGCCGCCACCGTCGCGCCCCCGAATTCCACCCATGACGTCCCATCATGGGCAACAGTAACGGCGGGGATCGGCCGTAGGACAGAGCCCGTAACACCACAGCCCTGTAACAGGACGGAGGGGATACACCGGAATCGGTGGACGACAGCCGACACACGGGACGCACTGCGGAAACCGGGTGCACGGGGCGCCCGCGTGACGGATCATGGCGACATGTCTGCGAACCCACACGACGCTCTGCCGATCCGGCTCAACGTCGACGACAGCGACTCGCCGTCGGACGTCGTCGACGCGCTGTTCCTCGGCCGCTTCGCGACGGGCGAGCAGCCGCACTCGCACGCGGCGAACATCGACCGCGTACGGTCCGGGGCGACCCTGCTCCCGCCGGGCGCACGCGTGCTGCGCTCCGCCCGTGACGACGACCGCAGCGCGACCCTCGCCGAGGGCGACGGCTGGACCCTCCTGGTGTCCCGCTGGAACCGCGGCGCCGACGTCACCGTGACCGCGACCAGCCAGGAGCTGGCCGAGAAGGTGCTCACCCAGGCGACCGACGGTGCGGCGGACGAGCCGGAGCCGCAGCCGGAGAACGTGACGATGGGGTTCTGGTACGTGTCGCCGCGCCGGGGCCCGCACCGCACGACACGCCAGATCTCGGCGGGTACGTGGGAAGAGGTCCGCCCCAACTACACGGCGCCGGTGGCGGACGCGATGGACCGCCTGATGAAGACGACGCCGGAGGACATCGCGGGCCGACTGCTGCTGTTGCACGGGCCGCCGGGCACCGGCAAGACCTCCGCGCTGCGGACGCTCGCCCGCTCCTGGCGCGACTGGTGCCAGGTCGACTGCGTCCTGGATCCCGAGCGGCTGTTCTCGGACGTCGGCTATCTCATGGACATCGCGATCGGCGAGGAGGACGGCAACGGGAAGGGACGCTGGCGACTGCTCCTGCTCGAGGACTGCGACGAGCTGATCCGCGGTGAGGCCAAGCACACCGCCGGTCAGGCGCTCTCGCGCCTGCTCAACCTCACGGACGGGCTGCTGGGCCAGGGCCGCAATGTGCTGGTGGGCGTCACCACCAACGAGGACCTGGAGCGGCTCCACCCGGCCGTCGTCCGCCCCGGCCGTTGCCTGGCCCGCATCGAGGTCGGCCCGCTGACCCGTCGCGAGGCGGTGAACTGGCTTGGCACCGAAGAGGGCGTCTCGCGCGAGGGCGCGACCTTGGCGGAGCTGTACGCGCTGCGCCGGGGGACGACTCCCACGTCGGTACCGGACCAGCGCGAGGGTGCGGACGCGGGGTTGTATTTGTAGCCTCGCGTCCGATCCATGGCGCCGCGTCCGATCCATGGTCCCGCGTCCGATCCATGGTCCCGCGTCCGATCCATGGTCCCGCGTCCGATCCGTGGCTCCGCGTCCGATCCGTGGCCCCCGTCCGCCCGCCTCCGGTGCTTTGATGGAGGTATGACCCTGTACGTGGGCACGTCGGGGTGGCAGTACAAGGACTGGCGCGGTGTCCTCTACCCGGACCGGCTGCCCCAGCGGCTCTGGCTGGAGGAGTACGCGGCGCGATTCGCGACCGTCGAGATCAACAACGCCTTCTACCGGCTGCCGTCGCGGCAGAACTTCGAGGTCTGGCGGGAGCGCACGCCTCCGGACTTCGTCGTCGCCATCAAGGCGAGCCGTTATCTGACCCACATCAAGCGGCTGCGCGACCCGGCGGAGCCGGTGAACCGCCTGATGACCCACGCGGCCGGGCTGGGCGACCGGCTCGGCCCGGTGCTGCTCCAGCTCCCGCCCACGCTGCGCGCCGACCCCGCGCTTCTCGACGACTGTCTCGCCCAGTTCCCGTCCGGTACGCGGATCGCGGTCGAACCGCGCCACGACTCCTGGTGGACGCCCGAGGTGCGCGAGGTGCTGGAGTCACGGGGCGCCGCCCTCTGCTGGGCCGACGTTCTGTCCCGCCCGGTGACCCCCCTGTGGCGGACCACCGACTGGGGCTACGTCCGCTTCCACCAGGGCCGCGCCCTGCGGTGGCCGCATTACGGCCTGCGGTCCCTGACGACCTGGATACAGCGCATCGCGGACACCTGGCCGGACGACCACGAGGTCTACACGTACTTCAACAACGATCCGCATGCGGCGGCCGTCCAGGACGCGGTGACGTTCGCCCGGGCGGCGAGGGCGGCGGGCCTGACGGTGACGCGCACGCCGGGCCACATGCCGGCGTCGTGAGGTGACGCCAGCCCTTCACTCGGCGCGAGTCTTCTTCCGCCTCTTTCCGCCCCTTTCCGTCTCTCCGTCTCTCCGCCTCTTTCCGCCTCGACGGCGTTCCCGGCACGGCGGCGTTCCCGGCACGGCGGCGTTCCCGGCGGTGCCGACATCGGTGTCGGCATCGGTCCGGCCGAGGCGGCAACACCCTCCTATCCCCCGTAAACCGCCCGCAGGGCATCCCGTACGGCGTCGAGCGCGGCCGACTCGGTGAGGCCGAGACGGCGCGCCCGCTCGGCGTAGGCCTGTGCGGCGGTCGCGGCCTCGCGTGACGCGGCGTCGCCGGCGGCGGCCACGAACGTTCCGTTGCGCCCCCGCGTCTCGATCACCCCGTCCGCCTCCAGGGCCCGGTACGCCTTGGCGACGGTGTTGGCCGCGAGGCCGAGCGACTCGGCAAGGCCGCGCACCGTGGGCAGCTTGTAGCCGACCGGCAGCACGCCGGACCGGGCCTGCTCGGAAATCTGGGCGCGCACCTGCTCGTACGGTGCGGCTCCCTCAGCGATGTGGATCTTCAGGGTCACGCAGCGATTGTCCCGTACCCAACGGAAAATGAGAGGCATCCGCACACGACCCACGCGTAGCGTGCGGCTCCATGACAGTGATCGTTCGCGAACTGCGCCGCGGAGACCGGACGGACGCCGAGGCCTTCGCCCGCATCCGTCACCTGGCCCTCCCCTTCATGCTCTTCACCGCCGAGTCCGTCGCCTACGACCTGGAGCACGCCCACCCCGACTCCCACTACCAGCCACTGCTGGCCGAGGAGAACGGCGAGCCCGTCGGCACGGCGCAGGTGGGCGTCGTGTACGACAGCCCGGAGTCCGGCCAGGCGTACGTCAATGTCTATGTGCACCCGGAGCGGACGGGACGCGGCGCGGGCACGCTGCTGGCGCGGGCCGCCGAGGAGCGGCTGAGCGCCCTGGACGCGACCAGGCTGCACGCCTGGGTCCTGGACGAACCCGGGAACCGTGCCTTCGCGGAGAAGCACGGCTACCGCTCCGCCCGCTCCGCGCACTTCCTCCGTCTCGACCTGGCGAACGGCACCCTGCCGCCCCTCCAGTCCCCGCCGCCCGGCGTGGAGCTGCGCACCGCCGCGGACTTCGCCGACGATCCGCGCCCGCTGTTCCATCTGGACGCGGAGACGCTGCTGGACGAACCGAGCGATGTCGACCGCGAGTTCACGGACTACGAGGCCTGGCTGACGGAAACCTGGCGCCACCCCCTCCTGAGCCATGAACTGACCTCGGTCGCCGTGGTCGACGGCCGACCCGCCGCGTTCAGCGCGGCCCGTACCGACGGCGGCACCCGCTATGGCACGGTGATGACGGGCACCGCGCGCGCCTTCCGGGGCCGCGCCCTCGCCAAGCTCGCCAAGAACGACTCCCTGCACCGCGCCCGCTCGGCCGGCTTCACTGAGGCGTTCACGGGCAACGACACCGGAAACGGGCCGATGCTGGCGATCAACAAGTGGTTCGGATACGAGATCTGCGCGACGGAGGTGAAGTATGTCCGCGACCTCGGCTGACACCCCGGCCTCGTGGGAGGTCGTCCTCGTCAAGTACGGCCGTACCAAGATCAGTTACCCCGCCGAGCTGCTCGCCGACGACGGGACGCGGGTCACCGTACGTGCGCCATGGGCGGGCGAGGGCGCACGCGACTTCGGCTTCGTACGGTTCGAACGGGGCGATGTCTTCACCGAGTACTACTGGCGGGACCGGTGGTACTCGGTGAAGGAGGTCCGTGACAGCGAGGGCGTGCTGAAGGGCTGGTACTGCGACGTCACCCGACCGGCCACCGTCTCCGGTGGCGAGCTGGTCGTGGAGGATCTCGACCTGGACCTGTGGCGCTCGGCCGACGGCAGCACCGTACTCCGCCTGGACGAGGACGAGTTCGCGGCGAGCGGCCTGGCGACGACCGATCCGGAGGCCGCGACCGCCGCCGAGAACGCCCTGGACGAACTCGAACGGCTGGCCCGCGAGGGCGACTTCGAGGCGCTGCTGACCTAGGGGTTTCTGATGGGTGCCCACCTTCCCGCCGTACGCGGGGCGGGGGGAAGGTGCCGACGGGCCCCGGACCCCCGTCGTGTCACTCGACGGTGGCCACCACCGCGTACCGCTCGTCCTCGACCTCCCGGCCCCACAGCCGCGCGTCGGCCGACAGCGGCTCCACACGGAGGTGGGACACCAGAGGGTCGAGGAAGGCGGTCAGCCGGTCGGCCGGTATGCCGACCGGGCTCACAGTCCCCCAGACGCCCTCGACGAGGACGAGTCGCCCTCCTGGACGGAGCAACTCGCGCCAGTGCCGCAGGACGCGCTCGGGGTCCGGCAGTGCCCACAGCACATGGCGGCAGAGCAGCAGGTCGAACCGTTGCTCACCGATGGGCGGTGTCACCGCGTCACCGACCAGGAACACCGCGTCACGGCCGGCCAGCTTCGCGCGCGCGAGGTCGACCATGCGCGGCGAGCGGTCGACCCCGGTGACCCGGTGGCCCCGCTCGGACGCGAGCAGCGACAGGCTGCCGGTGCCGCAGCCCAGGTCGAGGACGTCGGCCGGACGCTCCGGCAGCCACGCCCGCATCCGGGCCGCCCAGGCCTCCCTCACAACGGGGTCGCGCAGGCCGTGGTCGGGCTCCTCGTCGAACGTGACGGACTCCGCGTCCCAGTTGACGCCGACCCCCGGATTCATGTCACTGTTACTCGCCATGCGCCCCAGGGTGACACCCGCCACTGACAGTCGATTCGTGACAGCCGCCACAGACAGATCCCGACCGATGAGGAACTCTCCCGGAAAGGGTCTACCTCCGTACACAACGGAACCCGGTAGGCACAAGGAGGCAGCCATGCGCCGCGTGACCGTGCAGAAGCCCCTGAGGAAGTCGGACTCCCGCCGTGTGCGGGACAAGGCCGACGAGCGTCCGGCCGAGCGCCCGGAGGTCCGAAAGGACATCGCGCGAACGTGGTGGCCGGACGGCTGAGCCGCCACGACCACCACCGGAACCAGGACCAGAGCCGGAACCGGAACGGTCAGACCAGCCGCTTGCGATAGTGGATCCGGTCGTAGGGACCGTCGACGCGCCGCTCGACCACCTCGTACCCGTACCTCGGGTAGATCTTCTGGTTCTCCCACATCAGCGCGTTCGTCAGGAGCCTGATCTCGGGCAGTCCGAGCGCACGCGCGCGTGCGTCCACGAAGTGCAGCAGCCGGCGCCCGATGCCCGTGCCATGGGCGTCGGGGTGGACGGCGATGATGTCGAGGTACAGGTGATCCTCGCGCTCCTCGACCACCACGAGCCCCGTCACCGGCTCCCCCGTCACGAACACGTGCCCCGCGGCCACGTTCGCCGCGTGATCCGCCTCCATGGGCGCCGGAACAAGCCCGATGCGCGCGATGTAGGGATGGAACGCGGCGTCGATCACGGCCTTCACGACCGACACATCGGCGGCGGCGGCCGACCGGATCTCCTCGTCTGTCATACCGCGAACGCTACCTACCTGATCGACGTGCGGGCGACGTACTGCCGTCGCTACCGCCCCGCCGCCCGCGTCCCCGCGGCGGGACAACGTCCGATGTCCCGGGTCCGGCTGGTGTCCGGCCACGCATCCGTGTTCCACCAACAGCGCAGTTGCGCTGCTCACCCGGCCACGGGGCGCAGGACCGGCCCCGTGATGGACATGTCCCCGCCGAACTGGACGACCTGTGAAACGGTCACGTCCTCGAAGCTGATCGTGCGGGTGGGAACAGCGGGGTGGGAGAGCCACGAGGGAAGCGCGTCGGGGGTGACGGTGACGCTGCGGTCCGCCGGGAGTGGGGCGCCGCCCAGGCCGGTGACTGTGCCGGACAGCTTCCGCATGTACAGGGTCACCACGCCCTCGCCGCTGACCGTGGATGTGCTCCCGGGCTTGGTCCGCAGGCGCGTCGCCGCGCCGCGGCGGCCCGCCGTCAGATCGAGGCCGCCGATGTCCAGCGAACGTGCGGTGAACTTCAGCATCCGCTCGGCCCCGGCCCCGGTCCGCACGGTGACCACGCCGCGGAAGGTGCTGTCGTGGAGCACGAGTCTGCCGGCGCGCAGTACCGAGGGGACGCCCGCCGGGCGGGCCGGCGGGCGGTCGACCGGCGTGCCGGGGACTGCTGATGCCTGGGAGGTGCGGACGGTGCCCGAGATGAGCAGCGTGTTCGAGGCGACGGGTGCGGAGAGGTGCAGGATCACAGGCAGGGCGGTCACTGCCAGCGCACCGGCGAGGGGCCGCTTCAGGCGGCCGACCATGCGGGTCCGAGGCACGGTGCTGCTCGCGTGACAGGGCCCTGGCTCCTGTCCACCCGCGGTATGTCCGGTCGGGTCGTCACTTCCCACTCTGGTCCTCACTCACCGGGACGGCTGTGGATGCACGGTTCACTGCGGGCGGCGCCTCGGCGGTGCCCGTGGGCGGAGTCCAGGCGCAGGCCAGGGAGCCGCCGATCAAGCCGGAGAGCAGACCGAAGAACAGGCCCCCGAAGTTCGCGACGGGAAACGAGATGAGGGCGAGCAGCAGGGCCGCGACCCCCGCGAACACGCGCACCTGCTGGTGGAACCAGAGACACATGCCCAGGACCACGAGCAGAGTCCCAATGATCACGGAGCCGGCGCCGGCCGTGGTCGACAGTGCCAGTGGGATCCCCCCGAGATGCAGGTGCGCGTACGGGAAGTACATGATGGGCAGGCCCGCCACGGAGGTGAACAGCCCTGCCCAGAAGGGTCGTTCACCCCGCCATCTCCTGAATCTCCGTCGGGAGCCGGTGGCGATGACGCGCAGTTCGGGACGTCTGCCGAAGAATTCGAAGAACACGTACGTTTTCCTGATGAGCGGCGGGCGGAAGCATACGGTCAGTGGGTACGCACGCGCGTGCACCCTGGCAATGGGTCAGAAGCATTCGTGCCGGCCTTGCTTGACCTGCACATCGAGGTCAGGAAGGTTGAACGTACTGGCCGCAACCGCGACCTCGGTCGCGCGCACGTCGATCAGGGTTGCCGACACCGCCTGCTGTGCGAAGACATTGGGATCGAAGAACCGCGAGTCCCTGTCCCCAGGGCTGATCGGTCCCTTGCTGATCGCTCCCGCCGCCACGCCGATGTCGATGTCGTCGAAGTTCGCCTGCCCGACCGACACGGACGTCGTGTCGAGGAACAGGTTCGTCGCCCGGCTCCGTTCACCGGCGGTGGTTCTCAGCGTGTAGGGGCCCAGCAGCGGGACCGGGACCACCACGGACTGGCACAGCCCGTCGAGCGTCGCACGGCGGGCTCCAATGACCACGACCGGCACGAGGGTGCCCTTCTTGGCCACGTCCACCAAGGGGTAGATGCTCAGACCACGGATGTCCAGAGTGTCCGCGGCGACCTGGAACTTCTGGCCGGAGATGAGGAACGAAGCGGCCAGCGCTCCTTGCGCCATGCCGATACCGAGAGCCGCGGCGGCCACGATGCCCGGGGCGAGCACGGCGGCGAAACGCTTCCAGCGGGTCCTGCCGGAGCGGTACGACATCCCGTCTCCTCCACTCATGGGGTAGGCCCGCTGATGCCAGGCACGGGCAGGCCGAGCGCCTGTGTCTGGTGACGGATCCTAGGCTTCCGGGTGCGTCAAACGACGGCACGTCAGGTAAGCCATACAGGTGACGTGTGGTCCGTTGGGGCTTTCGGATGACGCGCGGTGTTGTGCCGGGGCGGTGTCCGGCCTGCCGAGCACCGCCGCGTGGGCGGACCCCCGGGAGCCCGCGGCGGACGCCAGAGGCTGTCCCAGGTCGTCGATGACCCGCACACCCCGGAAATCCTCCCGGCCCAGCGCGAGACGGCTACCTCGATACGGGCCAGTGACAGGTAGTCGACCGACGCGTCATACGCATGATCACCGATGACGAGGCCCACCGAAATGGCGCATTCTCGCCGAGGCGGATCAGACCCGCATCTTTTGTCGTCGAGGCCGGCCGACGCACGGCACTCATCACCCACGCCACCCCTGCCGAAGGGCCCCCCGAGCGAGGAGCGTCAACTGCCCTGCCCGACCGGCTCCCCAGGTCGCGCGCGATCAGCCGGCCCACGCTGGGTGACGAGCCCGCGCACAGGTCAGGGCTCAGGTGTCTGAGCTCTCTCGCCATTGCCCTTCCTGAGCCCCCCGTTAGCCCCGCCTTAGGAAGAACCTTTTCTTTCAGATTGTCGCGCAGCGCAAGATGATGGCGAGCACACCACAGGGCGGCAGACAGAGCGCGGAAGTCTATGGACGCCTCCGGAACCGTCGTCCTTTGGGTTGGTCCGCATCGCTGCCAATCACCGGCGATGCGGGCGCCGGCCCATGCTGAGCATCAGCCCACCCGTGCCTCAGCATTGCTGGGCCGGCTGCCCGGGCCCCTGTGTCGCCAGACCATCCTTGCGCCAGTCCTTCCGCGGCGGCCTGCCGGGCGGGGGGAATTGCTGGTGGCCGTCGTCCGGGAGGGGGCGTCAGGCCGCCGACCGAGTGGAGCCGAACCGGACATTGGTCCGCGCTAGTGACACTCGGCAGGCTCGCGCGCGCCTGCCGAGAGAAAGTACGGGAAGTGGCCGTCGACGGGACAACTCCCTTCCCCAGCCACGTTTTGGCGGATCTTCGGGGAGCCGCAGTTGCCCACGCCGTGCTGCCCGCGTGCGCCCAGACGCACCCGACCATCGCAGGAGGCCACGCATGCGAGGACCCGTCACCGCCCGCGCCCCAGCGGCGAGATGTCTGCACCGGACGGCACGCGTGACCGCGTCCGCCGCGCTGCTGTTACCACTGTTGAGTACGGGGCCCCTGGGCAGTTCCCAGACGGCATTCGTGACACGGCTGCAGCGCGCCTTCGCCGACGCCGCCGCCGAGTACCGGGTGCCGCAGAGCGTGCTCCTCGGCGTGTCGTACATGCAGTCCCGGTGGGACGCGCACGTCGGTGCCCCGAGCGTCAGCGGCGGCTACGGGCCGATGCACCTCACCGACACGCGCGCAGCCCTGGCCGGGGCGCCCCACGACGGCACCGCCCACGATGCGGCACGAAGGCCCACGGCGGCGGCAGGCGCGCCGACGACGAAGGGCGGACTCCCCGACCAGCTGACGACCCTGGAGCGGGCGGCCCGGCTCCTGGGTGTCCCGGCGAGTAGGCTCCGCACGGACGCCGCCGAGAACGTACGCGGTGGGGCCGCGCTGCTGGCGAAGACGCAGCGGCAGCTCGGCAGGCCGCAGGACGCCGATCCGGCCGGCTGGTGGGGCGCGGTGGCGCGCTTCTCGGGCTCGGACGACAGCCTGACGGCGGCGACGTTCGCGAACAATGTCTTCGAGGTGATCCGCGAAGGCGCCCGCCGCACCACGGACACCGGGCAGCAGGTCAGCCTCGGGGCGAGCCCCGGCGTGCGGCCCGACGCCGAGCAAGTGAAGGCGCTGCGTCTTGAGGCGAATGCCCGGAACAACGCCAAGAACGGTGTTGAGTGCCCGGAGACCCTCGCATGCGACTGGATCCCCGCCCCGCACGAGGAGTTCGCCGAGGGCCGGTTCGGCAATCACGACGTCGCCAACCGCCCACTGGACCAAAAGATCCAGTACATCATCATCCACGACACCGAAGCCCTCGGCGAATCCATGATCAAGACGGTGCAGGACCCGGCTGAGGCGTCCTGGCACTACACGATCCGCTCCCGGGACGGTCACACGATCCAGCACGTCAAGACCAAGGATGTGGGCTGGCACTCCGGGAACCAGTTCGTCAACGCCAAGTCGATCGGCATCGAGCACGAGGGATTCCTTGCGCAGCCGGACACCTGGTACACGGAGCAGATGTACCGCTCGTCGGCCCGACTGGTGCGGTACCTGGCCAAGAAATACGACATTCCACTGGACCGCCAGCACATCCTGGGCCATGACAACGTGCCCGGCCCGGTGGCCTCCACTATCCCGGACATGCACCAGGACCCGGGACCGTACTGGGACTGGCGTCACTACTTCGCGCTCCTCGGTGCGCCGCTGCGCGCCACGGCAGGAGCGAACAGCGACCTGGTAACCGTCCTGCCGGACTTCGGCACGAACCGGACGCCGTACACGGGCTGCACTGCCGACGGCAAGCCGTGCGCGCCGCACGGCTCCGCCGCGGTCCGCCTGTACACCGAGCCGAGCGAGGATGCCCCGCTCGTCCAGGACTCCGGAAGACACCCGGATGGTGAGGACTCGACGACTGGCGTCTACGACATCGGGTCGCGTATCTCCACCGGCCAGCAGTACGCGGTGGCCGAGCGGCGCGGGGACTGGACGGCCATCTGGTACCTGGGCCAGAAAGCATGGTTCAGAAATCCGTCATCACGGCCGACGGCCGTCGGCGCCGCCGGCCTGATGGTGACCCCGAAGCCCGGCCTGAGCGACGTACCGGTCTACGGGCGCGCCAACCCGGAGGAGTCGGCGTACCCCGCGGACGTCCCCTTTCAGCCCGACTCACCGCTTCCCTACGAGCTCCTCGCGGGCCAGCGATACGCCACCCAGGGCAGCACGACCGGCGCGTACTTCGACCCGTCCAACTTCGACAGCACGTCCCCCGACCGCTTCGTCAAGGGAGGCAACCTCTACTACCAAATCCAGTTCGGCCACCGCCTCGCCTTCGTCCGGGCAACGGACGTGGACGTGGTGCACGCCGGCCAGTAGAGCCACTGCTCCCTCAGCCCTGGGGCGAGCACGCGACGCCGAAGGCGGCCCCCGCCGGAACGGGCAGCGCAAAGGGTGACGGTCGGCGTTCCTACCGCGCCTGTTTCCGCTGGTCGCTGGCTGCCTCGGTGGCGGTGGTCGGGCTGCTGGTCGACGGCGCCATCGCTGGGATTGTCCTGCTGACGGGGGCAGGCGCCGCTTTCGTCGCCCTCATCTGGGTGTCACTGACGCTGCGGGTGATCCGTCTTGAGCCCGCCTGCCCGCTCCCGATGGCGGGCCCGGGTGGCCGCAGAAGTGGCACCACCAGTTATGCCCCTGCGGCCAGTGTCCTGGGCCGGCCTTCCGCCCCGTCCACATCCTGCACCGCCCGGTCGTGAACTCGCTGGGACAGGGAAGGAGCTGTCAGGCGCAGGGTATCCAGCTCCGTGGCGAACGCGCTCAGCAGTTCGCTCGTGATCAGTTCCGGATCTCCGGCGAGGGCGACTTCCATCCGGCGCCGGATACGGCCGTACTCGAGGACGGCCTGCCGGTGCTGTTCGGTTAGCTGGGGATAGCCGAGAAAGGACTGCAAAGCAGCCAGCACCGCGGCCAGCACGCTGAGCAGCCCGGCGAGAATCTGCAGCGTCAGGGCCGGCGACTCGTTAAGCGTGGCGAAGATTGCCGTCCCGACTACCGCCGAAAGCGTCAAGGAGGCGACCCCGTACTGGCGGCTGCGCTTGTGGAACGACGAAGCGGACCGCTCATGGGCGACATGGAAGATGCGGACATTCCTGTGCCAGTCCGCAAGCGTCTGACGGGCCGCCGCCCCTGGTTTCGGCCTTCTACCCAGCGCGCGCATGGGAACAACGTAGATCCGCGCCACGGCCGACGCATGCGGGCCCAGAACGCGCCGCCGTCCGCCTGGAGCCGGGCCAAGCCCTCAGCAGGGCCGGGTTGCTCCCTGCGGAGGCAACTGTGCGGGCAAGGGCCCCGTCTTCCGCTCTCAAACGCTTGACCCCGAGTGTTGCTGTCAGGCTGTTTCCCCCAGACGTCCCCCGACAGCGGGGGCTGCAGAGCAAACCGCAGGCCGCAGCGGGTGAACGGAGCCCGCTGTAAATCTGCCGACTCGGCCTCTCTCAGGCCTAGGCATGACGGGTGGGCTGCGGAGAGACCCCGCGTGGCCGACCGGGAGCCAATCCGGGAGCCATTCCGGGAGCCAACCAAGGCAACTCACCGCGGACGCTTGCGGACAACCACGGACGGTTCCGCAGCTCGCCCGCAGGTGAGACGGGACTCTGCAACCGCCCTTCCTGAGCCCCCCGTTAGCCCCGCCTTAACAGCGCCATAAGGATCTCCATCACCCGCCTCCAGCAGGCGATTTCACGGTTTCTTGGGGCTAACTTGCTGATCGCCCCCCATGGGTTCGCCGGATGCCCGAAGGACCGTTTCGAGGAGTTCCCCCATGTCTGCTCGCCGCAAGGCCGCCGCCGTCGCCGTCGGCATCGTCCCCCTCGCCCTGACCGCGCTGGCCGCCGCGCCCGCGTCCGCGCACGGCACGATGGGTGACCCGGTCAGCCGGGTGTCCCAGTGTTATGCGGAGGGTCCCGAGAGCCCCAAGTCGGACGCCTGCAAGGCGGCCGTCGCGGCGGGTGGCACACAGGCGCTCTACGACTGGAACGGGATCCGGATCGGCGACGCGAACGGGCAGCACCAGGCGCTGATACCGGACGGCAAGCTGTGCAGCGCCAACAACGACGAGTTCAAGGGGCTCGACCTGGCGCGCGCCGACTGGCCCACGACCGGCGTGAGCAGCGGCTCGTACACCTTCAAATACCGGGTGACCGCCCCGCACAAGGGCACCTTCAAGGTGTACATCACCAAGGCGGGCTACGACCCGTCCCAGCCGCTCGGCTGGGACGACCTGGACCTCGAGCACCCGGTCGCCACGGCCACCGACCCGGTCGCCTCGGGCGGCTTCTACACCTTCTCCGGAACGCTCCCGGAGCGCTCGGGCAAGCAGCTCCTGTACGCGATCTGGCAGCGCTCGGACAGCCCGGAGGCGTTCTACTCCTGCTCGGATGTGGCCTTCGGCGGAAGCGGCAACGCAGGCAGCGGCGGTACGGGGAGCAGTCCCTCCCCCGCCCCGACCGCCTCCGCACCCTCCGAGGAGCAGATCGAGGACGGTGCCGACAAGTCGACCGTCGAACACCACGGGCACGGTGACGACGACTCCAGTACATCGGCGGAGCCGACGACGGCCGCGAGCACCGAGAGCGCCGCCGCGGCCGGCACGGACACGGTGAACCGGCCGAAGACGGACGGTTCCTCGCAGAACCTCGCCGAGACGGGCGGCGACTCCTCGACGTCGTACATCGCGATCGGCGGGGCGACCGCCCTGGCGCTCGGTGCCGCGGCGCTGTTCGCCTCGGTCCGGCGGCGGGCGATGTCGGGCGGCCGCCACGGCCGCTAGCGGGCAAAACTCCGGGGTCTGTCCGGCGGCTCAGGCCGGACAGACCCCGGCGGCGTGCTCAGCTGAACACGGACGCGCAGGTGGTCGCGGTGGCATGCGCCGGATCGAGGGCGTTGGCCACCTCGTGGAACGCGATCCGGTCGAGGAGACCGATCGCCACGTGCTCGGAGAGGTCGACCGAGCACAGGTTCTGCAGCAGGACGTTGTGTACGTCGGAGCCGGTGAGGAACTGGGAGCTGTACGGCGTGGCCACCTCGTCGTACTTGGTGGCGATGACCGTGTAGTGGACGCCCGCGACGGTGTCGCCGCCGGCGTTGAGCTTGGTCAGGAACTCGGATCCGGCGATCTGGTCCGCGAGTCCCGGAGTGGCCGCCGAGAGCAGATCCTCGGCGCCCGGGAAGTACGGCAGCAGGTTGGCAAGACCGCTGAGGGTGGCGCCGTGGTTGTCGGGCGCGATGCCGACGAGCGTGTTCACCTTGGGGGCTCCGCCGAGGAACTTGAGGTAGTAGCGGGGCATCATGCCGCCCTGTGAGTGACCGACGAGGTCGGCCTTGGCGGCGCCGGTCGAGGCGAGCACCTTGTCGACGAATGTCTGGAGCTGTTCGGCCGACTTGTCGATGGGGCCGAGCCCGTTGAAGAGCGGGACGCCGGGCAGTTGCCCGTAGTCGAGGGAGTAGACGCAGTATCCGCGGTCGACCAGGTAGGGCGCGAGGGCCAGCCAGTTGTCGACGGAGTTCCCGAAGGTGCCGTGGACGAGGACGACGGGGCGGGGGTGGGTGGCGGAGGGCTTGCAGGAGTAGTTGTTCCAGCCACTGCTGGGGGCGGAATCGGCGCGGGCGGTGGCGGCGGGGACGACGGCGACTGCGGCGGTCAGGAGCAGCGCGGCCAGGGGTCTGAGCACTCGTTTCCAGGGCAGCATCGGGTGATCTCCTTGCGGCTCAAGGGAGTTGCGACGACATACGCCCTGTGATCCGGATCACGAGGATGCTGTTCACTCCTCAAGTTACGGATGAGTAGCTCAAGTGTGAAGTTACGCGTCAGTAAAAACTTCCAGTGATAGTCAAGAGTCTTGACACTTACCGCTGAACCGTCACCAGGCGGGCCTGATCGGACCATAGGGTGCAATGCGCAGCAACTGCGCTCGCAACACGCGCACTTCACCCTCACCGAGCAGCTCGACCCACGGCCGAACGGCCTCCGCCGCGGCTTCCTCCGCGGCGCGCGTGCAGGCCCACCCGAGTTCGGTGAGCACGATCAGCCGGGCACGCGCGTCCCCGGGATGCGGCCGCCGCTCGACATACCCCTTGCGCACCAGCTCATCGACGAGCTGACTCGCCGCCTGCTTGGTGACCCCGAGATGGGCGGCGAGGTCGGTGACCGTCGCACCGTCCGGGGCGAGCCGCGTGAACGCGAAGCCGTGCGCGGGCCGCACCCCCTCGAACCCCCGGGCGACCACGCCCTCGTGAATGCGTTGGGTCAGCTCACCGGCGACGGCGAGCAGCGCGGCGGACAGCGCTATGGCCTCGGAGTTCTGCACGCATGCATTGAAACACCTTGACGAATTGGTCAAGCTGCTTGACCATAGAGGCCGCAGACTTAGTCAAGCAACTTGACCATCTGTCTTGGTCATCCACCTCGGTCATCCACCTCGGCTATCCGCCTTGGCTATCCACCTCGGCTATCCGCCTTGGTCATCCACCTCGGCTATCCGCCTTGGTTGTCCACGTCGACCGTCTACGTCGGAGGCACCCTTGCCCGTCATCCGCTCGTCCGAAGCCGTCGTCCACGAGATCCACGGCGCCCGTTTCGTCTCGTACGCCACTCCGCTCAGCGGCAGCAAGGAGCTGTGCGCCTGGCGCGGTGAGATACCCGCGGGGCACCAGGCCCCCGTGCACACCGTCAACCGCGAGGAGATCTTCCATCTGCTCTCCGGCGAACTGCTGATCACGCTCGACGGCCGCGCCGAGCGCATCACCGCGGGCGACACAGTGATCATCAACCCGGGCGCCACCCTCGGCGTCGAGAACCCGACCCAGGAGACCGCGATCTCCTGGGTCACCACCTCCATCGGCCTTCAGGCGGAGCTGGCCGACGGTTCGGTCCTCACTCCGCCGTGGGCGAACTGACCGGACCGTCCTGGAGAGCGAGCTCGGAGCGGGTCAGTTCGAGCAGCCGTCCCATCCAGTTCCGTCCACGGCTGTCGCGGTCGTCTCGCCAGTGCGGCGATTCCGAGTGACTCGTGTAGCTGATCCGCGCGTCCCCCGTGCCGAGCAGGACCGCCGCGAGTTCGGGGTGCTGGGTGAACTTCGCGCGCAGCAGCCCGGCCATCACGGCGAGCCGCACCTCGGGCCAGTCGGCCCGCCGTGCGGCCCGGCCGCCGAGGTCATGGGCCTCGTCGCCCGACGCAGCCTCCCGGATACGCCTCCGGTCGGCGGCGTCGGCCGCCGACAGGGACCAGTACCCGTGCAGTACGGACGGGTACGTCTCACCGGCGAAGGCGATCTCCACGGGGTGGTCGTTGCGCAGTACGAAAAGGCCCGGCTCCGCAGGCCGGTTCCGTGGAAAGTGGACCTCGTTCGAGATGAGCGCCGGCCGCCCGGCCCCTGTCGGGTCGTCGGCGTACCGGACGACCCGCTGTTCCTTCTGGCGCCGGACACGCTCGTCCGTGCGGCGGAAGTAGTCGAGGGCCCCTTGGCGCAGTTCCGCCGTGACCACCGGGCCGTCCCCGTCGACCGCCTCGCCCATGTCCGTCACCAGGATGCGCAGCGGGCGGTCCTGGAGGTCCATGTCGCCCAGGACGTAGATGCGGAGGTGCGGCGGCACCGCCAGATAGGCGTCCCGCAGGGCGGCCCGGTGGGGTTCGGTCGGTTCTCGCTGGTAGCGCTGGATCGCGTCATGACACCGCTGGGCAGCGGTCGGCCGACCACTCAACTCCTCGATCAAGTCGGCGACTTCGAGGAGGAATCCGTCGGGGGTCAGCGGTTCGCTGCTGCGGGAGGCCCACTTGGACGGTTCGGCGGGACGGGCCGGGGCGTCGGGCCTGGTCACCGAGATTCGGCCCGAGGCCAGCAGCTTCTCCAGACCGGCCAGGTCGGTCGGTTCGTCGCAGCGGACCGCTCCGTCCGCGAAGACGACCAGATCCACGACGACGTACTCGTCGCCCCACCGCTCCCAGACGTGACACCAGGTCCCGTCGATTCTCTCTCCGTCCACGATCCGATACGTCGGTCTCCGCCAGCTCATGGCAGCACGCTATCCCCCATGCCCGTACGGACGTTCACGCGGCCAGGGTGCCCGGCCCGATCACATGCGGGCCGAACTTCGCCCGGGCTCTGTCCGCGACCTCCTCGATCCGGCGGGCCTTCTCGTCCACCGGGTCGAAGGTGAGCTGGTAAGAGGCCTGTTCGGCGGGGGTCAGGCCCTCGGCGCGCAGGGCGATCGCGCGGACTCGGGCGCGCTGGAGGCCAAGTGCCTCGTACATGCGGTACGCGGTGTCGGTGAGCGTCGACGAATGGGCGGTGGGCTCCTTGAGCGTACGGCTGCGGGTGGTGGAGGAGCGGTCGGCGTAGCGGACGGTGAGGGTCAGCGTGCGGCAGACCTTCTCCAGGGCGCGCAGCCGGGTACCCAGCTCCTCGGCGGCAGAGAGCAGGGCGCGGCGGTGCCGGGACGGGTCCAACTCATCGCGGGAGAAGGGGCGTTCGGTGGCGAGGGAGCGTGAGGTGGCGTTCGGGACCACTCTGCCCCGGTCGATGCCGGACGCCTTCTCGTGCAGCTCGCGGCCGGCCCGGGCGCCGGTGAGGCGCTGCAGTGTGGACAGAGGTGCGGCGGCGACCTTGCCGATGGTGTCGAGGCCGTACTCGCACAGGGTGCGGGCGGTGGCGCCGCCGACTCCGGGCAGCGCGGCGACGGGCCGCTCGGCGAGGAACTCCGCGACGGCGTCCGGCTCTTCGGGCACCACGCGGGTCACCCCGGGCGCGGCGTCCCGCAGGGCCATCCGCGCGAGCATCGGCCCCGGCCCGGCACCGATCACGCAGTCGATCCCGTACAGCGCGAGCGCCCGCACCCGGATCAGCGAGGCGAACTCCACGGCACCGCGCCCGAAGTACCGTTCGGCGCCGCGCAGATCCAGCAGCGCGCCGTCGGGCGGCAGCGCCTCGATGACGGGCGTGAACTCCTCAAGGAGTCCGAGGAGTTGAGGCAAGGCCGCCTCGTACATCGGAGGCAGCTGGAAACGTACGCAGAGGATGGTCATCCCGCACTCCCCGGACTCTGGTGCCACAACTTCTTTCCTCCCGCGGGCCCTTCGCCCGCGGGGCGCAGATCGGCCCAGGGGTGCATCTCGTACCCCGTGGGCATGCGGATCGTCCGGCCCGCAGCCGGATCGCCGCCATCGGGCTTCTCGGCCTTCGCCGCCTTCTCGGCCTTCGCCGCTTTCTCGGGCTTCTCGGGCTTCTCGGGCACGGGCTCCGCCAGCCGCGCCGCCACCACGTCAAGGCCGCCCTCGGCACGCAGCTCGACCAGCTCGGCGAGGTTCCAGGCCGCCGCGCCCACCACGCTGAGGCTGCGCGGGCCCCGGCGCTGCACCACCCCGCGCACCAGCAGCAGCCAGGAGTGGAAGACGGTGTGGGCACAGGCGTCGTGCGAGTCGTCGAAGAAGGCGAGGTCGACCAGGCCGGTGCCGTCGTCCAGGGTGGTGAAGATGACGCGCTTGCCGGAGCGGATCGGCGGGGTCTGGGTGGCCGCCTTGGCGCCCGCGACCAGGACCGTCTCACCGTGCCGCGCCTCCCGCAGCCTGCGCGCCGTGACCACGCCCAGCTCCCCCAGGAACTCCCGGTGGTCGTCCATCAGATTGCGCGAGGCGTCCATGGAGAGCACGCCCAGCTCGGCGCTGAGCCGCTCCGCCGAGGAGAGGTCGGGCAGCCCGGCGGAGGCGGTCTTCCGCCCTCCGGCCAGGGGGAGTTGCCCCCCGCCCGCACCCCGGGAACCCCGGTGCAGCTCGGTCAAGTGCAGTTGCAGATCACGTCGGTTGGCACCGAAGGAATCCAGCGCACCGACCTGCGCGAGCCGCTGTGCGAGCGGCCGGCTCGGCCGGGCCCGCTCCCAGAAGTCGAGCAGCGAGGCGTACGGCTGCCCGTCCGCGATCCGCGCGGCCTCGGCCTCACTGATGCCGTGCACGTCGGAGAGCGCCAAGCGCACTCCCCACACCCCGGATTCAGACACCAGTTCGATACGGTGTGCGACCGCCGACCGATTCACGTCCAACGGCAGGATCGGCACCCCCCGCCGCCGCGCGTCCGCGAGCAGCAGCCGCTTCGGGTACATCCCGGGGTCATGCGTGAGCAACCCCGCGTAGAAAGCCGCCGGGTGATGGGCCTTCAGCCACGCCGACTGGTACGTCGGCACGGCGAAGGCCACCGCGTGCGCCTTGCAGAAGCCGTACGACCCGAAGGCCTCGACGATCTCCCAGGTGCGCGCGATGGTCTCGGCGTCGTACCCCTTCGCCGCCGCGTGCTGGGCGAACCAGAAGCGGATCCGCCCCTGCGACTCGGGGTCGGAGAGCCCGCGGCGGACCCGGTCCGCCTCGTCACGCCCGCAGCCGGTCATGATGTCGACGATGTCGATGATCTGCTCGTGGAAGACGACGACTCCGTACGTCTCCCTCAGCGGCCCCTCCAGGTCCGGGTGCGGATAGCGGATCGGCGCCCGCCCGTGCCGTGCCTCGATGAACGGCCGCACCATGTCGGCGGCGACCGGCCCCGGGCGGAAGAGCGAGATGTCGACGACGAGGTCGTGGAAGGTCGCGGGCTGAAGCCGTCCGACCAGGTCCCGCTGCCCCGGCGACTCGATCTGGAAGCAGCCCAGCGTCTCGGTGGACTGGATGAGCCGATACGTCGCCGGGTCGCCCGGCGGTACCGCGTCGATGTCCGGCCGTTCCCCCGTGGCCCGCTCCACCTCGGCCACCGCGTGCGCCATCGCGGACTGCATCCGCACGCCCAGTACGTCGAGCTTGAGCAGCCCGAGGTCCTCGACGTCCTCCTTGTCGAACTGCGACATGGGGAAGCCCTCGCCGCTGGTCGGCATGACCGGCGTACGGGCGAGCAGGGAGGCGTCGGAGAGCAGCACCCCGCACGGGTGCATGGCGATGCCGCGCGGGAGCGCGTCGAGGGCCTCGACCAGCTCCCACAGCTTCCCGTACCGCTCCTTCTCCCCCGCCAGCTCTCTCAGCTCGGGCAGCTCGTCCATCGCCGCGCGGGCATCGCGGGCCCGGATGTGCGGGAAGGACTTGGCGATCCGGTCGATGTCGGCCGGGTCCATGGAGAGGGCGGCGCCCACGTCGCGGATGGCGTGCCGGACCCGGTAGGTCTCGGGCATCGAGACGGTCGCGACCCGCTCGGTGCCGAACCGGCCGATGATCGCGCGGTAGACCTCCAGGCGGCGCGCGGACTCCACGTCGATGTCGATGTCGGGCAGCACCGCGCGGCGCTTGGACAGGAAGCGTTCCATCAGCAGCCCGTGCTCGACGGGGTCGGCGTGCGCGATGCCGAGGAGGTGGTTGACGAGGGAGCCCGCACCGGAGCCGCGCGCGGCGACCCGGATGCCCATTTTCCGTACGTCGTCCACCACTTGAGCGACCGTCAGGAAGTAGGAGGCGAAGTTGTGGTGGGCGATGATGTCCAGCTCGCGATGCATCCGCTCCCAGTAGGCACGCCGGTCGGCATAGCCCCGCAGCACCATGCCCGCCGCCGCCCGGGAGGCCAGGGCGCGCTGGGCGGTGCGGCGGCCGGCGCCGACCAGGTGCGGTTCGGGGAAGTGGACGGTGCCGATACCGAGGTCGTCCTCGGGGTCGACGAGGCACTCGGCGGCGGTGGCCTGCGTCTGTTCGAGCAGGCGGTACGCGGTGTCGCGGCGGTAGCCCGCGGACTCGACGATCCGCTCGGCGGCACTGAGCATGGCGGCCTCGCCCTTGAGCCAGGCCTCGCCGGAGTCCAGCTCGCGCCGGGGGTCGACGGGGACGAGACGGCGGGCGGCGTCCAGGACGTCGGCGACCGGGCCCGTGCCGGGGTCGGCGTACCGCACGGCGTTGGTGAGCACCGGCCGCACCCGCTGCTCGGCGGCGAAGCCGACGGTGCGGGCGGCAAGGCGCAAGGAGCCGAATCCCGTACCCGTACGGCCGTGCCACACCGCTTCCAGGCGCAGGGCGTCGCCGTAGATCTCCCGCCAGGGCGCGAGCAGCTTCGCGGCCCGGTCGGGGCGCCCGGCGGCGAGCGCCCGGCCGACGTCGGAGGCGGGGCCGAGCAGGACGGTCAGGCCTTCGGCGTGGTTGTCCGACCAGGGCAGCAGCGGCTGGTCCGTGTCTCCCGCATGGACCGCCGTAACGATTCTGCAGAGGTCGGCCCAGCCGGCCGCGCCATCCCGGGCCAGGAAGGTCACACGAGGTGTCGACTCGTCGATGAAGGCGCCGCCGCGCACCGGAGTGCGGCGCCCCTCCCCCCGTACGGGCTCCCCGACCGCCACCTCCGCGCCGAACAGCGGACGGATGCCCGCCTTCGCGCAGGCCTTGGCGAACCGGACCGTGCCCGCGAGGGAGTCCCGATCGGTGAGGGCGAGGGCGTCCATGCCCCGCTCGGAGGCGCGCTCGGCCAGCCGCTCCGGGTGCGAGGCCCCGTATCGCAGGGAGAACCCGGAGGCGGTGTGCAGATGCGTGAACCCTGACACACGCACCTCCCGCACCCATGGGCTCCGACGAGCCCTCGAACACCTGTTCCCAACTACCTCACCCCCACCATAGACCAATTCTCGAACTCTTGTGCGACATCCGTTCGGGCCCGCCCCACCTGCGCAAACACCGGGTGCGGGGCGCCGGCGCCGGCCTGCCCGCGCCCCGCACATACGAAGGCCCCGCCCCCGCGCACAGCGGGAACGGGGCTCCGTCGAATGATGCCGGCGGTCAGCCGATCTGGGCGCCGAAGGTCGAGAGCGCCTCGGTGACCGGCTGGAAGAAGGTCTCGCCGCCCGAGGTGCAGTCGCCGCTGCCACCGGAGGTGAGGCCGATCGCGCTGTCACCGTCGAACAGCGAGCCGCCACTGTCACCGGGCTCGGCGCAGACATCGGTCTGGATGAGTCCGTTGACGATGTCGCCGTTGCCGTAGTTCACGGTGGCGTCCAGGCCGGTGACCGTGCCGCTGTGCACCTGGGTCGTCGAACCGCTGCGGGTCACCTTCTCCCCGACGGTCGCCTCGGCCGCCTTGGTGATGGGCTGCGAGGAACCGTTGTAGAGGTCGACCTCGCTCGGGTGGTCGACGTTCCCGGTGTACTTGACCAGGCCGAAGTCGTTGTCCGGGAAGCTGGACTGCTCGTTCGTGCCGATCTGGTTGCCGCTGGAGTCCGACCAGGTGGAGATCGCCTCGGTGCAGTGGCCGGCGGTGATGAAGTACGGCTGACCGTCCTTGACCACGTTGAAGCCGAGCGAGCAGCGCCCGCCGGAGCCGGTGATGGCGTCGCCGCCCGCGATGAAGGGCTTGAACTCCCCCTTCGTGTGCTGGAGTTCGGCCTTGGCACCGAGACCGTCGACGACCTTGGTCAGCTTCTCCAGGGCGGCACCCTTGACCGTACGGTCCGCGGTGACGACGACCTTGTTGGTCGCCGGGTCGGTCGCCCAGGACGTGCCGGGGATGGTCGCGTCCTCCTTGAGCGTGGTACGGGCGCCCTTCAGCTCGGCGAGGGAGTTCTCGACGATTCTGGCCTTGGCGCCGGCCTCCGCGACGGTCTTGGCCGCGCTCTCGTCGAGCACGTTGACGACGAGGTGCTGGGACTTCGCGTCGTAATACGTTCCCGCCGCGTCGGCGCCCAGGTCCTTGCCGAGCGTCGAGGCGAGCTTTCCGGCCGCCGCGATCGAGAGCGTGTGCGGCGCGGGAGCCTTGGGAGCCTCACTCGCGTTCGCAGTCTGGAAGGTGACTCCGGCGGCGACGAGCGCGGCGATGCCCGCACCCGTCATGACGGCACGCCTCTTGGGTATGCGTCGATGCTTCAACTCACGTCCTCCTGTGGGGGGTTGGTCACGGAGGTTGTGGGGACCCCCGTGACCGGAAGGCGTACGGACATGGACCCGGCGCACGACAAAAAGTCGCGCCGAAACGCGTCAAGCCGTGTCCATGCCAGTTGTTCGCGGCCCACTATTCCGAGGAGCACAGGGGGCACACAAGGTCGACTTCAGGACGCGCGTACGCCAACGGGCGTACGCCCCCTGCGCCTTGACTGTGCGTGGTCACACCACGTCGGTTCCCAGTGCAAACACTGCGTGCAGGTGTTCGGTGTGCAGCCCGTGAGGTCTAGTCCTGTCTGGTTTCCGATCTCTCGGTGTCCTGATCCAAGGAGGCGTCCAGCGACGGGGGTTGCTCCTGCACCGGTTGCTGAACCGCGGGCGGCGCCTGCTCGGGTACCGGGGCGACCGACTGTTGGGCCCGCTCCAGGAACCGCAGCAGCTCCACCGGGAAGGGCAGTACGAGCGTGGAGTTCTTCTCCGCCGCGACCGCCACCACCGTCTGCAACAACCGCAGTTGGAGCGCCGCCGGCTGGTCGGACATCACCCCGGCGGCCTCCGCCAGCTTCTTGGACGCCTGCAGCTCCGCGTCCGCGTTGATGACCCGGGCCCGCCGCTCACGGTCGGCCTCGGCCTGCCGGGCCATCGACCGCTTCATCGTCTCCGGCAGCGATACGTCCTTGATCTCGACGCGGTCGATCTGCACACCCCAGCCCATGGCCGGGCTGTCGATCATCAGCTCCAGACCTTGGTTGAGTTTCTCGCGGTTGGACAGCAGATCGTCCAGATCGCTCTTGCCGATGATCGACCGCAGCGAGGTCTGCGCCATCTGCGAGACCGCGAAACGGTAGTCCTCGACCTGGATGATCGCGTCGGCCGCGTCCACGACCTTGAAGTAGACGACCGCGTCGACCCGCACCGTGACGTTGTCCCGGGTGATGCCCTCCTGCGCGGGCACCGGCATCGTCACGATCTGCATGTTGACCTTACGAAGCCGGTCCACGAAGGGCACGACCATCGTGAACCCGGGCCCGCGCACCTCCGAGCGCAGCCGGCCCAGCCGCAGCACCACGCCCCGTTCGTACTGTTTGACGACGCGGGCCCCGGCCATCGCATAGACCAGCCCCACGGACGCGACGGAGACTCCCGCCGCCACCAGTTCCTCGACCATCACGGCCCCCCAGGGTCCGACGTGGGCGCATCAGGCGTGTACAGCGTGTACTTCGACGGTAACTCCGTCACCTGACCAAGGGCGAGCCCCCGCACGTCAGTTGCGTGCGGGGGCTCGCCTGCTGCCGGCTGCAGATCTGACCGTGCGGAAGCCGTGTGGGGGGTGGCAGCCCGTCGGTCAGCCGACGCTCACGCCGTAGTAGTTCAGCGCCTCGACGACCGGCTGGAAGAAGGTCGTACCGCCGGAGGTGCAGTTGCCGCTGCCGCCGGAGGTCAGACCGTAGGCGACGGAACCGGCGTACAGCGGGCCGCCGCTGTCGCCACCCTCGGCGCACACCGTGGTCTGGATCATCTGGTAGACCACGTCGCCGCCGCCGTAGTTGACCGTGGCGTTCAGGGCGGTGACCCGGCCGCTGTGCGTGCCGGTGGTCGAGCCACGACGGTAGACGGTGGTGCCCACGCTGGGCGTGGCGGCGCTGGTGATGGTCTGGCTGCCGACCGCGCTCGGGTGGGCGATCGAGGAGTTGGTGTAGCGGACCAGCGCGAAGTCGTTGGTCGGGAAGCTGTAGCTGACGTTCGTGCCCAGCGTCGTGGTGTGCCCGGAGTTGGAGTACCAGGTGGAGGCGACCTCACCGCAGTGGCCGGCGGTCAGGAAGTAGTAGGTGCTCCCGCTGTGCACGTTGAAGCCGAGCGAGCAGCGGTACTGGCCGCCGTAGATGGCATCGCCACCGGTGATCAGCTTCTTGAACTTGCCGGGGGTGTGCTTGATGGTGAGGGCGGCGGCGTTGCTGCCCGCATCCTTCTTGATCTTCGCGATCTCGGCCTTCGAGACCGTGCTGTCGACGGTGACGACCACGCGGTTCGTCTTGGCGTCGACCGCCCAGGCCGTGCCCGCGATGTCGGACTTGAGGACCGACTTGTTGACACCGCTCAGCTGAGTGGCGCTGAAGGGCTGGGCGTCGGACGCGTTCGCGCTGGGGACCGCGAACGATGCGGCGGCCACGAGGCCGGTGGTGACGGCGATCAGCCGGGTCCGTCTCGTTATGCCGCTGTGGGGAGTGGTGCGCTTGATCCTCACGTTCGTCCCTCCGAAGGGAAGTCGGGGGCCCTCGTGTCGTGGGGTAGGGGCCCGTGAGGCGCAGCCGGGGGCCGCTCATCCGGATTCCGGACAAGCCGTGCCCCTGACAAGCGCTGTGGGGGAGTATTCGGCTGCACGGCCGACCGACGCAAGAGCACCTTTCGGCCGTGCAGCGTTCAACTGACGTACTCCGCACGGAGGTTGATCTTGTGCGATCCGGTGGATCGCCGGCTTCAGCGGATCCCTAGTAGATCCGGCTTCAGCGGATCCCTAGTAGATACTGACGCCGTACGCGCTGAGCGCCTCGGTCACCGGCTGGAAGAACGTCGTGCCGCCGGTCTGGCAGTCGCCGCTGCCTCCCGAGGTGATGCCGATGGCCTTGGTTCCGTCGTACAGCGGGCCGCCCGAATCGCCGGGCTCCGCACAGACGTTGGTCTGGATCATGCCGCTCACCGTGCCGCCGCCCTGGTAGTGGACCGTGACGTTCAGCGCGGTGACGGTACCGCTGTGGGTGCCGCTGGTCGAGCCGGTGCGTTTGACCGACTCACCCACGAAAGCGTTGGCGGCGCTGTAACCGCCGGGGTGGCTGAGCGCGGTGTTGTCGTAGCGCACGAGCGCGTAGTCGTTGCCGGGGAAGCTGTAGTCGGTGGTCGGGCCGATCAGCGTGGTATGCGCCTGGTTGGTGTACCAGGTCTTGGCCACCTTGCCGCAGTGGCCCGCGGTCAGGAAGTAGTACGTGCCGCCGCTGACCACGTTGAAGCCGAGCGAACAGCGGTACCGGCCGCCGTAGATGGCGTCCCCGGCGGAGAGCAGCGGGCTGAAGACGCCCGCGGAGCGCTGGACTCTGAGAGCGCCCGCGCCGGCGCCCGCGGCCTTCTTGATCTGCGCGATCTCCGTCTTCGAGACCGTGCTGTCCGCGGTGACGACGACGTGTCCGGCGGCCCGGTCGACATACCAGGCGGTGCCGCCCACCGAGGCGCTCTGTACGGCGTCCTCGACCTGGGCGAGTTGGGCGGCGCTGTGGGGAGCCTCTGCCGCCCCGGCGCTGGGCAGGGCGGCCACGGTGGTGGCGACGAGTCCCGCGGCGACGGCGAGCAGTCGGGTGCGCTTGATCCTCACTGGTCCTCCTTGTGGGAAGCGGAAGGCCCTACGGGGTGGGGGCCCGTGAGGCGCTGCCGAGAATGGCGTGTTCCTGACATGCACCGCTGGAGAGGATGACGCCGGGCACCATCACGCACAAGAGGCTCACAGCAAAGGGAACCGGATGGGCACGAGAACGCAACGCGCGCCGACGGTCGTTCCCGTCGGCGCGCGCACGTGGAAAGTCGGCTGCCTCAGAGCAGGCTTCGCTCCCCCGCCGCGATCGCGACAGCCAGTGTGTTCCCGGGCGGCGGGAAGGGGCAGATGAAGTGGTCGGCGAATGCGCACGGCGGAAGTACGGCCCGGTTGAAGTCCACCGTCGTACGCCCCTCCTCGTCGGGCGCCGCGGGGCGCAGGAACCGGAAGCGGTAACTGCTGTCCCCGCTGGTGGCGTCGGCGAAGACGGCCCACAGCGAGCCGTCGCTCTCGACCGACACCTGGAGCGTGAGGTCCTCCTCGTCCAGGGTGAAGGCGAGGACACCGCCGAGCCCGAGGCCGCGGGAGACTCCGTCCGCGTTCTCCACGCGTACGGTGCGGTCCTCGCCGTACGGCGTGAAGTGCCCCGGCACCGACCAGCCCGGATCGTACGGGGTCGCCTCGATGCCCTGGAAGGCCTCCCGCGCCGGCGCGGCGGGGTCGTAGTCGCGTACGCCCCAGATCCCCTCGCGCACCAGGACGACGAACCGGCGCTCGCCGCGCCCGACGCGGGCCCCGGCCGCCGGCCCGAGGTCGGCGTCGAGCACGACCTCGCCGGTGAAGGGCTCCCCGTCGACGGTGAGTCCGTCCTCGGCCGTCGCCGTCAGGACGACCGCGTCGTCCTTGGCGGTCCAGTGCCCGGGGATGTCCGGAAGTCGCCCCTCCGGATAGTCCTCGACCCAGTGCGTGCCCGTCAGCGCGAGCGGTCCGTAGGGCGCGGACACCGTCTCGGTGCGGTGCTCGTGCCAGTGCTTCCAGTCCTCGGATGCGTCCGTCGTCATGTGATCAACCCTTCCATACGGGCTGCGCCAACCCGAGGTGTGAGCGCAGCGTCGTGCCCGTGTATTCCGTGCGGAACGCGCCGCGCTCCTGGAGCAGCGGCACTACCCGGTCCACGAACTCGTCGAGTCCGCCGGGTGTCAGATGCGGTACGAGGATGAAGCCGTCGGCGGCATCCGTCCGGACGAACTCGTCCAGCTCGGCGGCGACCGTGTCCGGAGTGCCGATGAAGGACTGCCGCCCGGAAGCCTCGATGACGGTCTGTCGGATGGACAGGCCCTTCTCGCGCGAGAGGGTCCGCCATTTCTCCGCGACCGCGAGGGGGTCACCGACGCGCACCCGGCCCTGCACCATGGTCGACTCGGGATCCGGGTCGATGTCGGGCAGGGGGCCGTCGGGATCGTACGAGGAGAGGTCGACGCCCCAGATCTGCTCCAGGGTGAGGATCGCGTTCTGCGGCGAGATCTGCCGCCGCCTGATCTCGGCGGCACGCTCCTGCGCCTCGGCGACCGTGTCACCGAGCACGAAGGTGACCCCGGGCATGATCTTCAGATCCTCGGGCGCCCGCCCGTACGTCGCGAGCCGCCCCTTCACATCCGCGTAGAACGCCCGGCCCTCCTCCAGGGTGCCGTGCCGCGTGAAGACGACGTCGGCGGCGGACGCGGCGAACTCACGGCCCGGGGGCGAGTCCCCGGCCTGGATGACGACGGGGTGCCCCTGCGGCGAGCGCGGCACGGTGAACTCGCCCGCGATGTCGAAGTGCCGCCCCCGGTGCGCGAACGGGCGGGGCAGGCCTTCGGGCGTCCAGGAGTCCCACAGCTCCCGTGCCGTCGCCACGAATTCGGCGGCGCGGGTGATGGGGGTCCCCCCGCTCGAGCGAAGCCGAGAGTGGGGGAGATCGGCGCGGTCGAGACAGCCCCCGCGCCGGAAGTTCTCCCCGGTGAAGGCGTCCGACGACGTCACCACGTTCCAGGCGGCCCGGCCCCCGCTGAGGTGGTCCAACGAGGCCAGCCTGCGGGCGAGTTCGTACGGCTCGTTGAACGTCGCGTTGACCGTGGCGGCGAGCCCCAGCCGCTCGGTGACGGCGGCGAGCGCGCTCAGTACGGTGAGGGACTCCGGGCGCCCCACGACGTCGAGATCGTGGATACGCCCCTTGTGCTCGCGCAGCCGCAGCCCCTCGGCGAGGAAGAAGAAGTCGAAGAGTCCGCGTTCGGCGGTACGGGCGAGGTGCTCGAAGGAGGCGAACTCGATCTGGGACTTGGCGCGCGGGTCCGCCCAGACGGTGGTGTTGTTGACACCGGGGAAGTGGGCGGCGAGGTGGATCTCCTTGCGAGGCCGTACGGTCATGACGCTCCCCCTGCCACGGCGTACTGGTTGGCGGGCCGGGCAAGACCCAGGTGCTCCCTGAGCGTGCTGCCCGGATAGAAGGTGCGGAACAGACCGCGGTGCTGGAGCAGCGCGACCGTTCCGTTGACGAGCCGCTCCAGGTCACGGCGCGGCTCGACGGGCGTGAGGTGGAAGCCGTCGGCGGCGTCGGCACCGTGCCAGGCGGCGATCAGCTCGGCGAGGTCGACGGGGCCGCCGCGGTACAGCGGGCCCTGCGCGCTCTGCCGGGACCCACCCCCGCCTCCCCCCAGTTCTCGGCTTCGCTCGAACAGGGGGGACCTCCATCCCGGCTCGGCCGCACACTCGCCGTCACCGAGGTCGACGGTGAGGCCGACGAGGACGCGCAGGTCGTCGGGGCTTCGCCCGAACTCGGCTGCCGTGTGCCGCAATTCGTCCCGTAGAGCGCGCGCCTGTGCCGGGCCGGTGACCCGGACGAGCGCCACGTCGGCGTACCGGGCGGCGATCCGCCGGGCCGGTCCGTCGGTCGCGTCGACGACTCGTACGGGGTGGCCCTGCGGGGGCCGCGGCACGATCGAGGGCCCCTTCACGGAGAAGGTGGCGCCCTCGAAGTCGACGTAGTGCAGCTTGTCGCGGTCGATGAAACGGCCCGTGGCCTCGTCGCGTATCTCGGCGTCGTCCTGCCAGCTGTCCCAGAGCCGGCCGGCCACGTCGGCGACTTCACCGGCCTCCTGCCACAGCGCGTGGAGCGAAGCCGAGGGCTCGGGGGAGGCGTGGCGCCGGCCGAACAGCCGGGCCTCGCGCTCGGTCGTCGACACGTCGATCCGCCAGCCGGCCCGGCCACGGCTGACCCAGTCGAGGGTCGCGACGGCCGCCTGGACGTGGAAGGGCTCGGTGTGCGTGACGGTGACAGTGGGCACCAGACCGATCCGGCCGGTGGCGGGCGCTACCCGGGAGAGCACGCCGAGTCCGTCGAGCCCGGGACGCGCGAAGCTGTCGCCGAGTGTCACGAAGTCGAGCGCGCCGCGCTCCGCGAGTTGCGCGAGCTCCACGTGCGAGGCGGCGTCGTAGGCCGCCTGCTGATCGAGGGCGGCGGCCAGGTGCAGAAGCGCCCGGCCGTGCGGTGCGGTCATGCGGGTGAACCTTTCTGAGGGGGGTGGCTTCGGATGTCCAAGGCGGCTGGATTCACAGGACCTTGGAGAGGAACGTGCGCGTGCGCTCGTGCCGCGGCCTGTCGAGTACGTCCCCGGGGGCGCCCTGCTCGACGACCCGGCCGTCGTCCATGAAGACCACGGTGTCGGCGACCTCGCGGGCGAACCCGATCTCGTGGGTGACGACGATCATCGTGGTGCCCCGGTGGGCCAGGTCCTTGATGACGTCGAGGACTTCACCGACCAGCTCGGGGTCGAGCGCCGAGGTCGGTTCGTCGAAGAGCAGCAGCCTCGGTTCCAGGGCGAGCGCGCGGGCGATGGCGACTCTCTGCTGCTGGCCGCCAGAGAGCTGCTTCGGGTAGGCGTCGGCCTTGTCGGCGAGCCCGACCCGGTCGAGCAGCCCGCGCGCGGTCTCCACGGCGTCCTTGCGCGGCCGCTTCAGGGCGGAGACCGGCGCCTCGACGATGTTGTCCAGCACGGTGAGGTGCGGAAAGAGGTTGAAGTTCTGGAAGACGAAACCGATCCGGGTGCGCTGCTTGAGGATCTCGCGCTCGGGCAGCTCGCGCAGCCGGTCGCCGGAGCGCCGGTAGCCGATGAGTGAGCCGTCGACACGGATCCGGCCCCGGTCGACCTTCTCCAGGTGGTTGATGGTGCGCAGCAGCGTCGACTTGCCCGAGCCGGAGGGCCCGAGGATCACGGCGACCTCTCCGGTGCGCACGGCGAGGTCGACGCCTTTGAGCACCTCCAGCGAACCGAAGCTCTTGTACACGGACTTGATGTCGACCATGGCCGACGCGGGGATCGTGGGCG
This sequence comes from Streptomyces albiflavescens, assembly GCF_014645835.1. GTDB lineage: Bacteria > Actinomycetota > Actinomycetes > Streptomycetales > Streptomycetaceae > Streptomyces > Streptomyces albiflavescens. Next base: position 75,210 of record NZ_BMMM01000023.1, on the reverse strand, counting down.
CGCTCATCGGGGTTCCTCAGGGGTGGGGTGGTCTGGGGCGGGACGCGTTCAGGCGGCGGCGCGACAGGACAGCGCGCGCAGGAACGCCAGCGCGGCACGCGCCGTCGCGTCGTTCTGCCGGAAGGCGGGGCCACCGGTGCGCGGCCGGGTGAACGCGCCCGAGCCCCGGGCATCGGTGTGCGGGCCGAGCGCGAAGCGCCGGGGGTGCGGGGTGCCGGAGCGGTCCAGGACCCGCCCGTCGGCGGCATCCACGGCGAGCAGTCCCTCGGGGGTCGCGGCGGCCCCGTCGGCGTACAGCTCCCGCAGCAGTGCGTCCCGCGTGCGCTCGATGGTGGGATGCGGCAGCCGCGCCTCGACGAGTGCGCGTGCCTCGATCGTGACGCCGGGCACGGTCGCGCTGCCCGCCCGGAAGACCCCGTCCTCGGCGGTGACGGTCATGTCGGCACCTACGAACTTCAGGATCCCGGCCCGCGACAGCGCGAGCATCTGACGCAGCCGCGGGCCGGGCGGCCCCGAGGCCAGGTAGCTGAAGAACCCGTGCCACCAGGAGCCGATGTCGCCGAGCCGGACCAGCTGCCCGTAGACGGAGAGCAGACCGAGGAAGACGGCCAGGTCGGGACTGTGCGAGGGATCGTGGCGTCTTCTCAGATCTGTCTCGATGTATCCGCGCAGGCCGCTTTGGAGCTCCTCGTGCGAGGTGTACCGCACCCCGTCCAGCGGGTGGTCGAGGGCGGCCAGGTCCAGCCGGTCGGTGGGGTCCGGCACTGCGGACGCCACCAGCGCCTGGATCTCGACGCCTTCCGCGGCCGCGTACTTCTCCTCGAAGTCCGTCCAGGCGATCCGGGTGCGCTCGGGGTGGGCGGCGAAGAGCCGGTGGTAGTGCGCGAACCCCAGCTCCTTCTCGACCAGCGGCCAGACGTCCCGCCGGAAGTCGAGGCCTTCCCCACCCCCGGCTTCGCTCGAGCGGGGGGACCCCCCTGGGCGCGCGAGGAGCTGGTCGACTTCGGCGGGCCCGAAGAACCGCGGCAGCGGGGGCCGTTCGCCCTCCCAGCCGTAGCCGATCTTGGAGTGGTAGGGGACCCCGCGTCGCGAGCCGACGTACAGAATCGGCTCCCGCCCGGACGGGTGGTACGTCTGCCCGTCGTAGCGCCCGCCGCGCCCCTCCGTCAGCAGCACCATCAGGTCGACGAAGGCGAGCCCGAAGCCGCGGACGAGGACGGGTTCTCCGGGGGCCAGGGCGGACAGGTCGCTGTCGGCGGTGAAGTCCGGCGGCAGATGGAGCAGCCCGTGCTCATCTGCGTACGTGGCCAACTCTCGCTGTTCATCGTCGAGTTCGGCGTCGAGGTGGCCGACGGACAGCACCACGAGGTCGGCGAGAAGCGGGCGCGACCGGCCCTCCAGCCACACCTGCTGGCGCCCTTCGCGGGGTCCGTTGACACGCAGGGCGCGGCGCGGATGATGCCGGACCCGGATGCCTGGCGGCAGGGCGGCCACGGCACGCTCGTACACCCAGCGCAGGTACGCACCCTGTCGTGGCCGGTCCGCGAAGGTGCGCCCGCCGAGGCTCGCCCATTCGTGCAGGGTGGGGCCTTCGAGCACCGGACCGGCCATGTCCACCGTCTCGTCGGTGAACATCGTGACGTCCTGGGCCTCGGAGTTCATCCACAGCAGCGGCGACTGCTCCTCGCGCCAGATGCGTCCGGCGCCCGGCGGATAGGGGTCGACGACATGGATGTCGAAGCCTTCGATGCCGCCGGTGCCCGAATCGCCGTACAGCTCGGGCACGTTGGCGGCGATCCGCTCCAGCAGACCGGTCCCCCGCGGCCCGGCTCCCACGATCACCAGCGAGGGACGTCCGGTACTCATCGGCCGCGCTCCGAACCGCGCGCGTAGTGCTTCTCCACGTAGTGCTGGCCGACGCCGAGCACCGAGGTGACGATGACGTACCAGAGCGTGGCCACCATCAGGAGCGGCATGACCTGGTAGGTGCGGTGGTAGACGAGCTGCGCGGAGTAGAGCAGGTCCTGGACGGCGATGACGCTGACGATGGAGGTGCCCTTGAGGGTGCCGATCAGCATGTTCCCGGCCGGCGGCACGATCGAGCGCATCGCCTGCGGCAGCACGATCTTCCACCAGCGGCGCCGGCGGCTCAGGCCCAGCGCCTGCGCGGCCTCGATCTGGCCTCGGTCGACGGAGAGGATGCCGCCGCGCACCACCTCTGCGGCGTACGCGGCCTCATGCAGGGTGAGGCCGAGGACGGCGACGGTGACCGGGCCGAGCAGATTCACCGTCTTCACGCCGAGGATCTGCGGGTAGAGCGCCCCGATGTTGAACCAGAACAGCAGCTGCACCAGGATCGGCATCGACCGGAACAGCCAGACGTAACCCCAGCTCACCGCCCGCAGCACGGGGTTGGCGGACAGCCGGAACGCGGCGAGCAGAGTGCCGAGCGCGAAACCGAGCGCCGTCACGACCGCGGTCAGCCAGAGAGTGAGCCAGAGGCCGCGCAGGACGGAGGCCGAGGTGAAGTAGTCGCCGACGACGCCCCACTGGAACGCGTCATTGCGCACTACGGAGTTGAGGCCGAGCCCGAGCAGGGCCAGGACGACGGCGGCGGCTGTCCACTGGCCGGGACGGCGCTGCGGGACGATGCGCAAGGGCGTCGCTTCGTCCGGGTCTTCGGGTGCGGCCGCGGCGGCCTTGGTAAGGGTGTCGGAGGACATGCGAAGGCTCCGTGATGCGTCGGGATCGAACGCGGCTGATGCCTTCACACGGAGCGCCACGAGGCGCATACGGCCGAGCCCCTCAGCAGGACCGTCCACCGAGAGTACGGGGACGTTTCCCCTCACTGTCAAGGCTGTCCATACTGTGAGCGTTACGTCTCAACGCAGTTGACGCGGAAACGGATGCCTGTTCCACTTGGGCCCATGAATCGGCAGCAGTGGCTGGTCACGCGCTCCCACATCGACTTCGGTCGAGTGTGGTCCTCGTCCTGTTGAGCTGACCCCCTGCGCGCCCGCTTCCGACGGGCGCCTTCGCGTTCTCCCTCGCCTTCACACGCGCACCCCTCCCCTCGCGCTCCCTTTCTCGCCTTCTGCTTCCAGGAGACCGCACACCATGCGTACGCCCACGCGTGCCCGCAATCGATATTTTGCGCCCTTTGTCCTGATCACTTCGACGACTCTGCTCCTCACCGCGTGCGGCTCCGGCTCGGACGACTCCGCCGGCGGCACCGACCGAGCCGCGGCCAAGGCGGAGAAGATCCCGACCACCGACGTCGTCTCCGCCGTCAGGAAGGACGAGGCCGCCGCCGGGCTGCTGCCCTCCGGAGTGCGGAGCCTCACCCTTGCGGTCAGCGTCGGCGGTACGCCGCCCGGCACCACGTACCTGGCCGACGGCAAGACCCTGACCGGCCAGGACGTCGACTTCGCGCACGCCGTCGCCAAGGTGCTCGGCATCGAACTCACCACGGAACAGGCCTCGTTCGAGGCGATCCTGCCGGCCCTCGGCAGCGGCAAGTACGACGTCGGGGCCAGCAACTTCGGCGTGACCGACGAGCGCCGCAAGGTGATCGACTTCGTCACGTACATCAACGACGGCCAGGGCTTCGCCACCCGCACGGACAGCAAACTCACGAAGGTCACCGACCTCGAGCAGCTGTGCGGCCTGAACGTCGCGACCGCCGCGGGGACGACCTTCGAGGCGACGCTGGAGGAGAACAAGAAGGTCTGCTCCGACTCCGGCAAGAAGGCGTACCAGGTGCAGACCTACAGCGAGCAGGGCGCGATCTGGTCCTCGCTGCAACAGGGCCGCAGCGACATCGTGATGAGCACGATCAACGGCCTGCGCTACGCCGTCGCCCACCAGCAGGGCGTCAAGTTCCTCAACGAGTTCCACCGCCTCGACGTCGGCTTCGCCTTCAAGAAGGGCACGAAGCTGGCGCCCGCCTTCCAGGCCGCCGTGAACAAGCTCATCGCCGACGGGACCTACGACAAGATCCTGAAGAAGTGGGGCACGACGGGTTCGGCGATCGAGAAGTCCCAGATCTCCCCGCCGGAACTGAAGAACTGAGGCGTACGGTGCCTTCCCCGCGCCCTGTGCGGAAACGCCCCGTCAGGGGCGCGGGGCTCTGACAGCATGCGGCGCCGCCGCGTGGGCGCGACCGGCCACACAGGCCCGGCCGCCTACGCGATCCTCACAATCCGCAGTCGCAGCACGAGCAGCACTCACAGCATTCGCAACACTCGCAGGCCTCGCAGCAGTTGCAGTCACAGTCGCAGTTGCTGAGGCACCCCTCGCGCTTCCTGCGCGACCACGGGCCCTCGTACTCGTCGGCGCAGCACACCTTGCAGGTGCAGCACAGCCCGATCGCGGCCGCGCATCCGGCCCAGAAGCCGCGCTTGCCGGGCGTCGGCGGCTGGAAGGAGGGCCCGCCGCCGAAGGGGTTGCCGCCGCCGACGTACGGATTCTGGGGCGCACCGTGCTGGGGCGGCGGGCCGAAGGAAGCGTCGGGCCCGAGCGAGCCCTCCGGCGCATGCCCGCACCCCGACGTCCCGAACGCCCGGTCCACCGACCTCCGAAGCTCATGCGCGAGCAGCACATGCACCAGCTTGCTGTCGGCGCTGTGCTTCCCCGAGGAGACCCCGGACCCCCAGACCACTTCGCGCAGCGCGAGCCGTATCCCCTGCAGGGCGTCATCGGCGAGCCGACGCGCCTCGGCCGACGACGTCCCCGTGGCCGTCAGCGGGTTCCATGCCCCCGACGCGGCGTCAGTCTCCCTGTCCTCCACGGCATCCAGGAGATGCGCGAGCCGTCCGAAGAGCCGTCCGGCCTCGGCGAGCGGCTCGGCGTTGCCGGGACGCCCGGCCAGCACGGCGGTGTGCGCGAAGGCCGCGGCGGTGGCGGTCTCGGTCGGCTCGGTGACGGTCAGCAGCGGCGTTCCGAGCCCGGCCAGTGTCTCGATGCCGACCTGCCGGTCCACGGCGTCGATGAGGACGGCGGTGTCGAAGCCGACGTCGGAGCCGGTCCGGGCACCGGCCTTCCCCCAGCTCGCGGCGACCCGGCGCGCGGCGAGCGCCACCGGCTTGCGAGCCAAAAGACCGTCGCCGTCGACGACATGGTCACGCACCTTCGCCGAGGCGAGCACCAGCGAGACGGCGGCGGCGAGCCGGGCGCCCTCGCCCTGCGCGACCGACGCGGTGCGCATGCCCCGCAGCGGACAGGGGCCGGCGGTCCTTCGCCATCCCGTCGTGCGCTCGGCCTGAGCCTCCGTCAAAACCGATATCAGCAGCCCGTCGTAGTTGGTGACGACCCTGGCGAATTGACCGTGGTCCCCGCGCAGCGCGAGACACAGCCCGCACAAATGCGCCATCCATTGCGTCTTGAGTCCTTCACCGAGGCGGTGGCTGCAGGGCCTCACGATTCCGAACACGACACTCCCCCGTGACACGTACGACGTTGAGCTGCGGCATCGTATCGACCCCTCCGTTCACCCGTACGCACCGACCGTCACCCGAACGCCGTGAGAAATCATATTTCACTCTCAGTCAGCAGCCGTACACAGCACGACCCTTGGGACACGCGGGCTCTCGACGGATTCGCTGTGCACCAGTACCGTCACGAAACCCCCGCGCGGCGTCTATCCACTTGGCGCGACATCCGCATCATGGACGACCATGGGGATGCGGAAAGCAATAAGGACCGCTGTGAGAGGAGGCGTCCATGGGATCGGTGCGCAAGGCGAGTGCCTGGCTTGGCCTCGTCGACGACAACGATGACGAGCGTTACTACGACGACGACTACGCCGAGGGTCAGGAATCCGGCGATGCCTGGGTCACCGACCCGCGGGTGAAGGTCGCGTCCGAGACGGCGGAGGAAAAGGGCCGCCGGATCGGCACGGTCACCCCGGACAGCTTCCGGGACGCGCGCGGCATCGGCGAGCTCTTCCGGGACGGTGTCCCGGTCATCATCAACCTCACGTCCATGGAGCCCGCCGACGCCAAGCGCGTGGTGGACTTCGCGGCCGGCCTGACCTTCGGTCTGCGCGGCACCATCGAGCGGGTCGCCACCCGTGTCTTCCTGCTGACTCCTGCCAACACGGAGATCGTCAGCGGCGAGGCCGCGGGCCGTCAGACGGACGGTTTCTTCAACCAGAGCTGAGGCAGGGCCGCTCACCGGCCCTGCCCACTCGGGGTCCCCACCGGCCCTTACCGGAAGGCATCGAGTCCGGTGAGCGCCTTGCCCAGCACGAGTTGATGCATTTCCACGGTGCCTTCGTAGGTGAGCACCGACTCGAGGTTCGTGGCGTGCCGCATCACGGGGTATTCGAGCGAGATGCCGTTGGCACCGAGAATCGTCCGCGCGGTACGGCAGATCTCGATGGCCTCTCGTACGTTGTTGAGCTTGCCGAAGCTGACCTGTTCGGGACGGAGCCGTCCCGCGTCCATGCGCCGCCCCAGGTGATGGGCGAGCAGAATTCCCTTGTGCAGCTCGACCGCCATGTCGGCGAGCTTGGCCTGGGTGAGCTGGAAGCCGCCGATGGGTCGCCCGAACTGCTCGCGCGTCTTCGCATAGTCCACGGCGGCCTCGAAGCTGGCCCGCGCGGCGCCCATCGAGCCCCACACGATCCCGTACCGCGCGTGCGAGAGGCAGCTGAGCGGCCCCTTCAGCCCGGTCACGTCCGGCAGCACGGCGTCAGCGGGCAGCCGGACGTCGTCGAGGATCAGCTCGCTGGTGACGCTGGCCCTCAGCGACCACTTGTGCTTGATCTCGGGTGCGGAGAATCCGGGCACATCCGTGGGCACGACGAACCCGCGGATCCCGTCGTCGGTCTGCGCCCACACGACGGCGACCCCGGCGACGGAGCCGTTGGTGATCCACATCTTCCGACCGTTGAGGACCCAGTCCCCGCCGTCGCGCTTGGCGTGCGTCCGCATGGAGCCGGGGTCGGACCCGTAGTCGGGCTCGGTGAGCCCGAAGCAGCCGATGACGTCACCGGAGGCCATGTCCGGCAGCCACCGCTGCTTCTGTTCTTCACTTCCGAACCGATGAATCGCGTACATGGCGAGGGAACCCTGCACGGACACGAGCGACCGAATCCCGGAATCGGCGGCCTCGAGCTCCAGACAGGCAAGCCCGTACTGGACGGCGCTGGCCCCCGCGCAGCCATACCCCTGGAGCGACATCCCGAGCGCCCCGATCCCACCCAGCTCCCGGGCCAGTTCCCGGATTCCGGGCAGCTCCCCTTTCTCGTACCACTCGGCGATGTGGGGCAGCACCCGGTCCGCCGCCCAGGTCCGTACGGTGTCCCGGATCGCGAGGTCCTCCGGCTCGAGGAGGTCATCGATACCGAGGGGGTCGGCGGGGTCGAAGGGGGGCAGCTTGGGGGACGCGGACATGGCACAAGCCTCCGGCACACTAAAACTAGCACCGCTAGTTACGGTTGAGACCCGACGTTACGACGCAGTGTCCCGCAAGTCCAGATCCCACGGGCCGGCAGCCGCCACCGACGCACGGCTCCCCTGGGAGACCGGCACTTCTCGACACAGCGACTGAGCGAACGGGCGATGCGCGTGCGGGAGAACCAGGCGGACGGGAGAACTACGCGGAGACGCGGGACTCGGCGGCTTCCCGAGGCGCAGGAATCGCGGAACCCGCCGCAGGCGCCCCGCACTCCATGACCCGCGGCAACCGAAGCGCCATCACAGCCCCCAGCATCAACAACCCCGCGCTGACCAGCAGGGTCACATGCAGCCCGTGCACAAAGGAGTCCCGAGCTGCATGCCTCAGGGCCGCCCCGGGAGACCCCCCGAGCCGCCCGGCAACCTCGTACGCCTCCCCGAGCGAGTGCCCCGCGGCACGCGAATCGGCCGCCGGAACCCCGGGAACCGACGACAGCCCGGGCGCGTACGCCGCGTTCATCACGCTCCCCAGGAGCGCGATGCCGATACCGGCGCCCAACTGGTACGAGGTCTCACCTATCGCGGCGGCCCCACCCGCCTGCTCCGGCGGCGCCTCGCTGAGCATCGACTCGTACGCCCCGAAGAGCGTCGTCTCCAGCCCGAACCCCAGCAGCACGAACCCGAAGAGCAGCAGCCCCGTGTTGTCGTCCCCGCCCATCGCCGTGAGCGTCACCACCGCGGCCGCGGTGAGACAGAAACCGAAGCAGACCATCGCCCGCGGCCCGAACCGCCGCAGCATCTTCGCGCCGGCGAGCCCCGAGGCCATCGCCGCGACGGTGAGGGGCAGCAGCCGCAGCCCGGTCTCCAGCGGCGACAGCCCGAGCACGAGCTGCAGGTACTGCGCGGCGATCAGCTCGAGCCCGACCAGGGCGAGCATGGCGAGCACGATGCATCCCACCGACGTACTGAACGCGGGCCGCGAGAACATCCGCAGATCGACCAGCGGCTGCGCACGCCGCCGCTGCCGCCGTACGAACCCGGCCATCAGCGCACCGCCCACGAGCAGCGGCACCAGCGTGAACGGACTGAACGGCGCCTCACCACCCCCGAGCCGCTTCACTCCGAGGACGATCCCGAAGAGCCCGGCGGCGGCCATCAAAGCCCCGACCACATCCCACGGACCGTTCCGGTCGCCCCTCGACTCGGGCAGCAGCAGCCGTCCGATCGGCAGGCTGACCAGCATCAGCGGGATGTTGACGAGGAAGACCGAACCCCACCAGAAGTGCTCCAGGAGGAAGCCGCCCAGCAGCGGCCCCACCGCCGCGCCCACCGCGGCAACCGCGCTCCAGATACCGATCGCGAGCGCCCGCTCCCGGCGGTCGGGAAAGACCTGGCGCAGGATCGACAGCGTCGCGGGCATGATCATCGCGCCGCCGACGCCGAGCAGGGCGCGCGCGCCTATGAGGACCTGGGCGTTGTCGGCGAGGGCCGCGATCCCGGAGGCGACACCGAAGAGCCCGTACCCGAGGAGGAGGACACGTCTGCGACCGACGCGGTCACCCAGCGTGCCGAAGAGAATGAGGAGCGACGCGCAGACGAGCGGATAGACGTCGACGATCCAGAGCAGTTCTATCGCGCCGGGCTTGAGGTCCTCCGTGACGGCGGGCACCGCGACATGCAGCACGGTGGCGTCAAGGGCGACCAGCAGGAGGCTGACGCAGAGGACGACGAGGACGACCCAGCGGTTGGCACCGGCCCCGGCCTCCCGACGGCATCGCGCAGCGGCCGTGGTCGTCCCGGACATGTACGTACCTCCCAGATGTTCCCTCGCGTTCGGCGGAACCACAGGGTGGGGACTCCCTGGGGCTGCGGCCGGGGATGAGCGGATTTCCCGGGCCCACGCAACAAAGGCGAGTGAGCCGTCAGCGTACGCGAGATCCCGCCAATGACGCGTGGCGGACCTCTCACGTTCTTCCCGCCGAGCGTGTGGCGTGCGCCACGCTCCCCTTGGTGCACCACGCCCCGCGGGGCCGGCCGGTTCCGGGTGCCACCGATAATCGAGCCCGTGACCGATCTTGAGACGCCTGTCGCGACACCGCCCCGCACGGGCGCCCTGCGCCGGGCCGCGCCCGCCCTCCTGGGGTACGTCGGCGTCCGCGCCCTGGGCCTCATCACCCTCGCCCTGTGGAGCGCGACGAACGGTAAGAGCGCCCACACGCTGCTGACGGCGCGCTGGGACGCGCTCTGGTACACCCGGGTCGCCGAGCTCGGCTATGGCTACGAGGTCCGCCTCCCGAACGGCGACGTGCACTCGAACCTCGCGTTCTTCCCGCTGCTGCCGTGGCTCGAGCGGCTCGTCCCGGCGATCACACCCCTGTCGTACGCGGACGCGGGTCTGCTGGTCAGCATGCTGGCCTCGCTCGCCGCGGCCTGGGGAATCTTCGCGGTCGCGGACCATGTCCACGGGCCCCGTGCCGGCGTCTGCGCCGTGCTCGTGTGGGCGGTGCTGCCCGTCGGCATCGTGCAGTCGATGGCGTACAGCGAGTCCCTCTTCACGGCGCTCGCCGCCTGGTCGCTCTACGCGGTGCTGACCGACCGCTGGCTGACGGCCGGCCTGCTCGCCTCGCTCGCCGGGCTGACCCGCCCGGTGGGAGTCGCGGTGGTCGCGGCCCTGTGGGCGGCGGCGATTACGTCGTTCGCGGGAGAGCGCGTACGGGATGGGAGCGCGGCGCGGCCGGGGGGCGCATCAGTGTGGCCGCGCGCCCTCGGCATGCTCCTCGCGCCCCTCGGCGCCGTCGGCTATGTGCTGTGGGTCGGCCACCGCACGGGCAAGGGCCCGCTCGGCTATCTCGACGTCCAGGCGGGCTGGCGCAACGGCTTCGACGGCGGATACGCCTTCGCCCGCTTCATCGGCGAAAAGTTCACGTCATTTCCGTCCGCCCTGGCCGGCGTCGGGCTGATCCTCGGGGTCGCGCTGATCGTCTGGCTGTACGTGACGTGCGTGCGCCAGGGGCAGCCACTGTCACTCCTCGTGTACACGGGGGTCGTCACCGCGCTCGCCCTGTGCGCGTCGAGCTACTTCGGCTCGAAACCGCGCCTCCTGCTGCCCGCCTTCCCCCTTCTCCTGCCCCTCGCACTGGCCCTGGCCCGGCTGCGTACGTCCAGGTCAGCGCTGGTTCTCGGCGGTGCGGCGGTGGCCTCGGCGGTCTATGGAGCCTTCTGGCTGAACGGCTCCGGGCCGCCATGATCCACTCCTCGGGACCCGGTGAGCGGCCGGAAAATTCCACACCATGATTTGGTGAACGAATATATAAGCGCCATAAAACCGGCGGCTTCGCGAGATCAATGGAATTGAAGGATCCGGACGCCGATCATTAGCGATTCATTGGAAATAAACATCGTTCTGAGAGGAATCCCACATCACATCGTCATCACAAAGCGAGTGATTCGGCCTGGAACACAGCTCACTCGCTGTAGCGTCCATTGGGTGCGTACCGAACGAAACCTCACCCGTCTGGACCGGGTCTTCGCCCGGCTGGACCGTGAGCCGGAACGACCGGCCCACATCGATGTGCCGAAGATGAGCCGGCACAGGGTTGTGCTCTTCGGAGCAACCCTGGCCTTCTACGTGGCCATTGTGTGGGCCGTGGCGATCACGTCATGGCTGGTCCGGTTCGACTGGCAGGTCATGTTCTTCCGGCCCTATCAACAGTGGCCGGAGATCCACGCGTTCCTCGACTACTACGTGGTGCTCGGCCAGCGCGGCCCCACCGCCGTGATGGTCGCCGCCTGGCTGGGCTGGCGGTCCTGGCGGCAGCACACCCTGCGCCCGCTGCTCACGCTGGGCGCCTCGCTGCTGCTGCTCAACATCACGGTCGGTGCCGCCAAGCTCGGCATGGGCCGCCTCGGTCCGCACTACGCGATCACGATCGGCTCGAACGAGATGGGGCTCGGCGGCGATATATTCCCTTCGGGCCACACCGCGAACGCCGTGGTGACCTGGGGAATCCTGGCCTATCTGGCCTCGACCCCGAGAGCCAGGCGCTGGCTGTCCGCCCTCTCCGCCGTGACCTCGCTGGGCGTCGGCCTCACCACCGTGTACCTCGGCACGCACTGGCTGAGCGATGTCCTCCTGGGCTGGGCCGCGGGTCTGCTGATCCTGCTGGCGCTGCCGTGGGTCGAGCCGCTGATCGCCCGTGCCGAGGCCGAGATCTTCTCGCTGCGCGACTCCTGGCGTGCTCGTCGCGGCCGCGGCGCGCCTTCCCCCACGCTCGAACCCGCTCACGCGGGGGGACCCCCATCGGCGGCCTCGCCGGTCGGCGCGCCCGTCATGGTTCCGCACTCCACCGTCGCGGACGGGGAGGTACCGGCCCGCGAGACGGTCGGCGCCGCCCGGGTGCCCCGGGCGCCCGTCTACCTGGCCCCCGGGCCGCACACGGCCCGCTCGGAGCGCACGCCGGTCACGCCGGTCGGCAGCCGCCGTCCGCCGCACCCGGACCGTGCGGCACGCGGGACCACGACCGCATCGGCCCGCCCCCTGACCGGCGGTTGAGGGCGACACGGCGAGGGCGACAACAAGACAGCGGGGCCGGTACGCACAGCCTCTCCCCGCACCGCGAAGGCCCCCGGCTCCTGACGAGCCGGGGGCCTTCGCACATTCCGTGAGCTGCCGTCAGCCCTTCCAGCAGCGGGTCACCCTGCCGTCGGTGACCTCGAAGTTCAGCCGCCCGAAGCGGTACTCCATGGTGATGATCGCGCCGGGCGGCAGCGAACGCACCGAGGACCAGCCGTGCTCCCGGGCACGGCGCTCGGCGCTGTTCGCCTCCAGCCCGACATAGCTCTCCGGACTGTCCTGCGGCTCTGCGGGAGGGGTGGGAATGGGTGCCATGACCGCCACGTTAGGCGGCGTGCCGCGGCCGGGGAAGCCCGAACCCGCCACCAAGCGTCACCTGTCCCCCTCCGGTCACGCTTCCGTCACAGGATCACGACACGCGTTTCGGCCGAACTCCGTCACACGTACGAGGGGTTCCCTACGTGTTCCGCACGCCTTCGAACGTAATTCGGAGCTACCGTGACGCAGTCCCGAATAGCTCAATGGAATGCGCGGATCCGGGCGTGTGTCCAATCCCTTTCATTCCGATTGCGGGGCGTGCCGCAGAAGCTGACACCACATAGGAAATACACGGTTCCAGCACACGACCCCCGCACACCCCTGTCGGAGCGCGGGACCACGCGAGCATCATGGCGTGAGCTTCAGCAGGCCCAGAACGCGCGACGGCGAAGGGGCGAGCGATGGGGACGGACACCGCGCAGGCGACCGCGCGAACCGTACGGACCGATCGGCCGGGGCGACTGGTCGTCGACTGGCTGACGACCACCGATCACAAGAAGATCGGCCACCTCTACCTGATCACATCGTTCGTCTTTTTCCTCATCGGCGGCCTGATGGCGCTGGTCATGCGCGCCGAACTCGCCCGGCCCGGCCTGCAGATCGTGGACAACAACCAGTTCAACCAGCTGTTCACCCTGCACGGCACGATCATGCTGCTGCTCTTCGCGACTCCGACGTTCGCGGGGTTCGCCAACGAGATCATGCCGCTGCAGATCGGCTCCCCGGACGTCGCCTTCCCGCGGCTGAACATGCTGTCGTACTGGTTCTTCCTCTTCGGCGGTCTGATCGTGCTGGCCTCGCTGCTGGTGCCCGACGGACCGGCCGCCTTCGGCTGGTTCGCCTACGCCCCGCTCAACAGCCTGGAGCGCTCACCGGGCATCGGCGGCGACATGTGGATCATGGGCCTCGCGCTGGCGGGCTTCGGGACGATCCTCGGCGCGGTGAACTTCATTACGACCATCATCGGAATGCGCGCGCCCGGGATGACGATGTTCCGGCTGCCGATCTTCACCTGGAACACCCTCTTCACCTCGATCCTGATCCTCTTCGCGTTCCCGGTGCTCGCGGCGGCGCTGCTGGTCCTGGAGGCGGACCGGAGGTTCGGCGCGGTGGTGTTCGACGCGGCCAACGGCGGCGCGCTGCTGTGGCAGCACCTGTTCTGGTTCTTCGGGCATCCCGAGGTCTACATCATCGCGCTGCCGTTCTTCGGGATCATCACGGAGATCCTGCCGGTCTTCAGCCGGAAACCGATCTTCGGCTATCTGACGCTGGTCGCCGCGACCATGGCGATCACCGGTCTCTCGATCGTCGTATGGGCGCACCACATGTTCGCGACCGGCGCGGTGCTGCTGCCGTACTTCTCCTTCCTGTCGTTCCTGATCGCCGTGCCGACGGGCGTGAAGTTCTTCAACTGGTCCGGCACGATGCTCAGGGGGTCCCTGTCCTTCGAGACGCCCATGCTGTGGGCGACGGGCTTCCTGGTGACGTTCCTGTTCGGCGGTCTGACCGGGGTGATCCTGGCGTCGCCGCCGATGGACTTCCACGTCACCGACTCGTACTTCGTGGTCGCCCACTTCCACTACGTCGTCTTCGGCACGGTCGTCTTCGCGACCTTCGGCGGCTTCTACTTCTGGTGGCCCAAGTTCACCGGGAAAATGCTCGACGAACGGCTCGGCAAGATCCATTTCTGGACGCTGTTCGTCGGCTTCCAGACCACGTTCCTGGTCCAGCACTGGCTGGGCGCCGAGGGCATGCCGCGCCGGTACGCGGACTATCTGGCCGCCGACGGCTTCACGACACTCAACACGATCTCGACGATCGGTGCCTTCCTGCTGGGCGTCTCGACGCTGCCGTTCCTCTACAACATCTGGAAGACCACCAAGTACGCCGCGAAGGTCGAGGCCGACGACCCCTGGGGCTTCGGACGCTCCCTGGAGTGGGCGACCTCGTGTCCGCCTCCCCGGCACAACTTCGTCACGCTGCCCCGGATCCGCTCCGAGTCCCCGGCGTTCGACCTGCACCATCCCGAATACGCGGCGATCGAGCCGAAGCCCGGTCCAGAGCCCGAGACAGCCGGTCCCGGGACGTCCTGACCGCCTCGGTGAGCTCGGCCGGTTCAAGGATCTCGAACTCGAAGCCCATCAGCATCACGTGAATGACCATCACGTCGAGGCTCGCCGCTCCGGTGCGCAGAATGCAGCTGTCCGTCCCGTCGGCCTCCAGGGTGCCGGCGGAGGGCGAGATCCGCTCGGCCGCCTCGGCCAACGGCACGAGCAGCCTGACGACGGCATGCGAGGCATACGTGCGCGTGGAGACGCCCTTGGAGACGTACGCCGCCAGGTCCTCGGCCGGTGGCGTACGGGGCGTGAAGCGCGGTCCGTGCGGTGGCCTGGGCGTGATGCGGTCGACGCGAAACGTACGCCAGTCGCCGCGGTCGACGTCCCAGGCGACCAGGTACCAGCGCCGCTCGGTGCACACCAGGCGGAGCGGTTCGACCGTACGGCGTGTGGCGGCGCCACCGTGGTCGCGGTACTCGAAGCGCAGCCGCTCCGAGTCGCGGCACAGATGAGCCAGCTCGGTGAGGACGGCGGGGTCGACGGCCGAGGGCTGCGGGCCGCGCAGCATCGGCACGGTGAACTCGTTGAGGGCGCCCACGCGACGGCGCAGCCGGTTCGGCAGCACCTGTTCGAGCTTGGCGAGGGCGCGCACGGAGGTCTCGCCGATGCCCTCGATGCCCTGCCCGGCCGCCGTGCGCAGCCCGACCGCCACCGCCACCGCCTCGTCGTCGTCCAGGAGCAGTGGCGGCAGCTCGGCGCCGGCGCCGAGCTGGTAGCCGCCGCCCGTGCCGGGGCTGGCGTTGACGGGATAGCCGAGCTCGCGCAGCCGGTCCACATCGCGACGGACGGTCCTGGGCGTGACGCCGAGGCGGTCGGCCAGATCGGCCCCGGACCATTCGCGGTGGGCCTGCAGCAGCGAGAGCAGGCGCAGGAGTCGTGCCGATGTCTCCAACATGGTTCCGAGTCTGCCACCCCTTGCGGACAGTAACCGTCCGCAAGGGTTCCTACCGTAGGAGACATGGCAGACAACGCAGACACCACCGTGCATCCCTTCCGGATCGAGATCCCCCAGGCGCAGCTGGACGACCTGCGCACGCGCCTGGACCTGACCCGCTGGCCCGACGAGCTGCCGGACGCCGGCTGGGAGTACGGAGCGTCGCTGCCGTACCTCCGCGAGCTCGCGGCGTACTGGCGCGGCGGCTACGACTGGCGCAAGCACGAGGCCGCGCTCAACGAGTTCCCGCAGTACCTCACGGAGATCGACGGCGCCCGCGTGCACTTCCTGCACGTGCGCTCGCCCGAACCGGACGCCGTGCCGCTTCTGCTGACGCACGGCTGGCCCGGCTCGATCGTGGAGTTCCTCGGCCTGATCGGCCCGCTCAGCGACCCGCGCGCCCACGGCGGCGACCCGGCCCAGGCCTTCCACCTCGTCATCCCGTCCATCCCGGGCTTCGGCTTCTCCGGTCCTACCCGGGAGCGCGGCTGGAACGTCAGTCGTACGGCCCGGGCTTGGGCCGAGCTGATGCGGCGGCTCGGCTACGAGCGTTACGGCGCGCACGGCGGCGACCTCGGCGCCCTGATCTCGCCCGAGCTGGGCCGGATCGCGCCCGAGTCGGTGATCGGTGTCCATGTGAACGCGGCGTCGGTGGGCTTCATCCCGCTCGGTCCGGTGCCCGACGACGTGCAGGCCGAGCTGACGGACCAGGAGCGACGACGCCTCGCGTCCATCGCGACGTTCACGACGGACGGCTTCGGTTACAACGCGATCCAGTCGACCCGTCCACAGACCCTCGCCTACGGCCTGACCGACTCCCCTGTCGGCCAACTCGCCTGGATCTTCGAGAAGTTCAAGGAGTGGACGCACTCCTCGGCGCAGCTGCCCGAGGACGCGGTCGACCGGGACGTCCTCCTGACGAACGTGATGCTGTACTGGCTGACGGGAACGGCCGGTCCGGCGGCCCGCATGTACTACGAGAACAGCCACTCCGGCGACTGGTTCCCCGTCAGCCGCTCCGCCGTACCGACGGCCGTCGCCAACTTCGACGAGGACGTCGCGATCCGCCGCTGGGCCGAGCAGACCAACACCATTGTCCGCTGGACGGAGTTCGACCGGGGCGGACACTTCGCGGCCCTGGAGCAGCCGGAGCTGCTGACGGGGGACATCCGAGAGTTCTTCGGCACGCTGCGGTGACTGTGGGGGGACCCGGTGCTGCGCCCTGTGAAGGGGCGCGGGGAACTGGGCGACAAGCCCCCATCAATCTGCGGCAAAAGACAACCCATCGTCCCTGGGGGCTGAGCCCCCAGGGACGATGGGGGTCCCCTGCTCGAGCGAAGCCGAGAGCTGGGGGGGGAGGGCAGGGGCGGCGGGGCGAGAAGGCTCAAGGCCGATACGACAGTTGTGGCACTTCGAAGCACGTGGTGTTCATGTCCCCTTGTGAAACCCAGCCCTCGTCGTCCTCCCAACGGGCCACGGACAGACACGTCCGTCGAGTCTTCGGCGGCTCGGGCAGCCGCTCGTACGTGACGGGAACCAGCAGCCCACCAGCCGTGTAGGGCTCGCCCCGGTTCATGAAGTCGTCGACGCACGCACGCGTGACCCCCGTGCGCGCACAGGACTTCGCCGCGTCGGTGAACCACTTCGCGGCGGCCCACCCCTCCAGCTGCCACTGGGAGTGGGCGCTCAGCCCCTTGGTCGCGTCCCGGAACTCCCGTACGGCCGGATCCCCCGTGTCCTCGAAGTTGCGACTGGACCCGGTGGCCCACAGGGCGTTGCGGCACCGCGGGGAGTCCTTGTAGTCCTCGGGAACGGTCGACGCCCAGTTCTGCACATTGGTGACTTTGGCGATGACCTTGGCCCCGATGTCGTCCATCGCCTTGCACAGCTGCGCGTTCCCATGCGTGTCGAGGGCGTCGAAGACGAGATCGGCGCCCTGCTCCTTCACATCTGCCGCGGCGGCACGGAAGTTGGGCAGCGCGAAGTCGACCTGTTCGGTGACCACCTTGTAGCCCTCGGCCTTCAGCCCCTGGGTGACGAGCCGGGCGTACGCGGCGGACGCGGACTGGTTGTAGGAGACGACGGCGGCGGTGCGGGCACCCTGCGCGCGCTTGAAGTAGCGGTACACCTCGGTGCCGCCGTACAGCTTCCCGTCCCAGCCGGTCCTGCCGTTGCGCGGAGCGAGGCTGCCGTAGATGCCGTACAGGTGCGGATACGTGTCGTACGCCGGGCCGATGGGCTGGCCGCCGATGTCGGGCACGCGCGCGTGGGACACGCGAGGGGCGCCCGCGTAGTCGAGGGAGGTGGTGGCGACGAGGGCGACGACCTTGTCCTCGTCGAGGAGTCTGTGCACGCATTCGTTGTTGCCGACACCGCTGCCGCCGTCGTCGCACAGGCGCACCTCGACCGGGCGGCCTCCGATCCCGCCGCGTGTGTCGAGGCGTTCGAAGTACGCCTTCGCCCCGTCCCGTGGCCCGGTGAAGGTCGAGCCGCCGACCGGGCTCGTGGCGCTGGTGATGATGCCGACGCGGATCGGGGAAGTGCCTCCTTGCTGCGTGGGCGTGGAGCGGTTCTCGAAGTCGCTCTCGGGGAGGCGGCTGCCGCAGGCCGTGCCGAGGAGGAGCAGCAGGACCAGGGCAGCGCACTCAGCAGCCGGGGCCCGGCGACTCATTGCCGCTCAGCTGGACCAGCGCGCAGAGCGTCTTGACGGATACCTTCCAGGTGCCGTCCTGTTCGACGGCCGTCCCGGAGGCGCCCGGCAGGGCGGTCGCGCCCTTCAGGGTCAGCGAGTACGTCACGTTCGCGTCGGTCGGCGAGGTGAACTCGACCTTCTCGACCTTCGCCTGCACCTGCCGGCCGCGCTTGTCGCCGTTGAAGCTCTGCAGGACCTTGGTCATCCGGTCGCCGTTCTCCAGGACGGCCTGCTTGTCCTTCTGTGCGACGGCAGGGTCGAAGAACTTCTCCCAGTTCTGCTTGATCTCCTGCTCGGCGGCCGCCGGATCGGACGGGGCCGTGGGGCTGGGCCGGGCGCTGGTGGACTGCTGTACGGAGGGGGTGGGTGGGGCGCTGCTTCCGCCACCGCTCTCGTCGCTGCACGCCGTGAGGGCCGCGGCGAGGACGAGAACCGCCATCGCTGCCGCGCCCCGGCCGTTCCCCCGCCTGAGATCGCTCCCGAGAACCATCTGGCTCACCACCGGGTATCGGTCCGGGCCATGTGCGCCCGGAGCTTTCAGGGTCAGCTTCCAGAAGGCATAGTGCAAGCCATTGGCTGGCATGGACAGACATACGACGTCTGGGAGCCCGGATGCGGACAGCTCGACTGCGGACCGTGCACCCCGTCCTGTGGGCCGGGTGGGCCGCGCTCGCCACCGGAGCGGTGTTGTGCGTCATCGGCTGGTACGGCATCTCGGGCGAGCGGTACGCGGAGCGGCAACTGCCGTATCTCGCGTCGTGCACGGTGCCCGGCGCGGCGCTGATCATCGCGGGCGCCGTACTGCTCACGCACGGCAGGAACGCGCTGGCGGCGGCGCGCGTCGAGGAGTTGTACGGGCTGCTCGTGGCGGCCGAGCCCGCCGGCGTGGACGAGTCCCGGCAGCCGGCGGCCGCGCCCCTCGCCGTCAGCGGCGAGCTGCTGATGGTGCCGGGCGGCACACTGTGGCACCGCGCGGACTGTCCGCTGGTCGCCGGGAAGCCGGAGGCCGTGCCGGTGGACTCGCGGGTGCTGGCGAGCGGGGAGTTGGGGCCGTGCCCGATCTGTGAGCCGTCCGCCGCGGATCCGGACGACTGATGGCGTCGCTGACGTACGACCTCACGCTCGCCGGTCTCTCGGTCGGCAGTGCCGCCGCGCTCACCGGGATCGGCCTGGTCGTCACCCATCGGGCGACCGGCGTGCTCAACTTCGCGCACGGCGCGATCGCCATGGTGTGCGCGTATCTGCTGCGCCAGTTCACGGTCGAGTGGGGCTGGCCGCTCGCGGTCGGCGCCGCGGTGACCCTCCTTGTCGTGGCCCCTGCCATCGGTACGGCCCTGGAGCGCTTCGTCTTCCGCCCACTGTCCGTGCTGGGCGGCGACCCCGCGCAGACGCTCGTCGCGTCCATCGGCGTCTTCGTCCTGCTGGTCGGCGGGGCCGCCCTGGTGTGGGGCACCGGAGCGCGCGCGGACGCGCCGACGCTGGTGTCGGCGGATCCCTGGGGGCAGTTGGCGGTGGCCGTCGCGCTGACTGCCGGCGTCGGCGTGGCGACGCGCTGGACCCGATTCGGCACGGAACTGCGTGCCGTCGTCGACGACCGCTCGCTCGCCGTACTCGGCGGCATCGACGCGGACCGGGTGGCCGCGGCGGGCTGGGCCTTCGGCTCGTTCACGGCGGGTCTGACGGGCGTGCTGCTCGCGCCTTATGTGCGCCTCGACCCGTACGGCATGCCGCTGCTCGTCATGGAAGTGATGGCCGTGGCGGTGGCCGCCCGGATGCGCAGCCTCCCGGTCGCCGTCGTGGTGGCCCTCGGCATCGGGGTCGCCCAGAGCCAGCTGACGCGCCTGCACCCCTCGGGCTGGGCCGAACCGCTGCTCCAGGCGGTCGGCGCGAACCTGTTCGTGGTCGCGCTGCTGATCGCGGCGCTCGTCCTGCCCGGCATCGGCACCCGCGACGCGCTCCCCCGCTCGGCGTCGGCTCGCGTGGCGACGCCGCCGGGGGCGTGGATCGTGGCGGTCGTCCTCTTCCTGCTGCCCCTCGGATTCGCCGGCTCCGACCTGCATACGTCGGTGCAGGTCCCCGCGCTGGGTGTGGTGCTGCTTTCGCTGGTCGTCGTGACGGGCCGGGGCGGCCAGATCTCGCTCGGGCAGGCCGCGTACGCGGGTCTGGGCGCCCTCTTCACCGCGCTGCTGGCGGCGGGCCGCTTTCCCGGCCTGCCGCGCCTTCCCGAACTCGCCGCGCTGGCGGTGGCCGTGATCCTGGTCGCTCCGCTCGGCGTCCTGACCGGCTGGCCGGCCATCGGCCGCCACGGTCTTGCCCTCGCACTGGCCACCTTCGCGGTCGGCGTGGGCGTCAGCCGCTTCGTCTTCGCCCAGCCGTACGCCACGTCGGGGCTGTCCCTCGACCGTCCGGCCGGCTTCGACGGCGACCGCGCCTACTACCTGCTCGAACTGGCCCTGCTGGCGGCCGCGTTGCTGGCCGCGCACGCCTTGCGCCGGGGCCGTACGGGCCGGGCCCTGGCCGCCATGCGCGACCACGAGTCGGGCGCCTCAGCGGCGGGCGTCCGCGTCCCGACCCTCAAACTGACCGCGTTCGTGGCGGGCGCCGCCCTGGCCGCGCTCGGCGGCGGCATGCTCGGGATGGGTCTGCGCGCCTTCGACGCCACGGCGTACGACCCCGTACGCGGGCTGCTCTGGTTCGCGGCGGTCGTCGTCCTCGGTGCCGACAGCGTCCTGGGCGCCCTGGCCGCCGCGGCCCTCCTGGTGGGGCTCGACGCGGGGGCCCGCGGCGGCGTGGCGGCCGCCCTGATCGGCGTACTGGCCGTCCTCGTCGGCCGCTTCCCCGGGGGGCCCTACGAAGCGCTGCGCACGGCGGCCTCCCGACTGCGACTGCGCCGCCGGGCGACGCTGACATCCCTGGGGGCACGGGTCCGGCGCCACCTGCTGCCGGTGGAGCCGAGGAGAGCCGGAGCGCTTGTGCCCACGAGGGCGACCGCGACGGCGAACGCGGGGAGGAGCACACCGGGAGCATCGGGACGGCGCCCGGGAGCACCCGAACCACCTGCGTCCGGTCCGTACGAGCCCGGCCGGACAGGCGGCCCTGCACCGCGGACGCCCGTGCGGCGCCACCCCAAGACGCCCGAACCGCGAAGCGCCCGACACGCCCCGACCGAGTCCGCCCGCCCGAGCGACACGCCGCTGGAGCCCGCCGCCCCGGTGCCCAGCACCACCGGATGGGCCGGCATCGGCCGGACGGCGCGGGACAGCGAGCGGCCGGGCAGCACGGCACAGCCGCTGAGCGGGACTCCCGCCCGGGAGCCGGACGAGCTCGCGGACCACCCGGACGACGCCACACCACCACGCGGCGCAGATCCGGACGGTCCCCCGAACCCAACGGCCAACACCCCACATCCACACGACGACACGGCCGACCAAGATCCCCACGCACCGCCCGACGGCCCCCGGACGATCCCCGGTGCGGCACGTTCACCCGAAAACGCCGCACCGGGGCCCGGTTCCACGGGACCGGGTTCCACGGGACCGGCTCCGGCATCGCGCCCCGCGGTCGGCGCGCCCCGCCGTTCACGCCCCCCTGCCGAATCCCCCCACCAGCACCTGACCGCCCGCCGACTCCACGTCACCTACGGCGGCTTCACCGCCCTCGACAGAGTCTCCCTCGACCTCCGGCCGGGTCGCGTCACAGCGGTCGTGGGACCCAACGGCGCCGGAAAGAGCACCCTCTTCCACTGTCTCGCCGGGACGCAGCGCCCCTCGGGCGGGCAGGTACTGCTCGGGGGGCGGGACATCACCCGGATGGCCGCACACGCCCGCACCCGGCTGGGGGTCGCGCGGACCTTTCAGCAACTGGCGGTTTTCCCCTCGTTGACCGTGGCCGAAAATGTTCGCGTGGGCGCCGAACAGGGACGAATCGCCGATCCCGGGGCGGTGAAGGGGGCGTTGCGACTGCTCGGGCTCGACGGACCGGTGCGGGCGCTGCCCGCGGCGGGGCTGCCGACCGGCACGCTCCGGCGCGTCGAGCTGGCGCGGGCGCTCGCCGGGAGTCCCCGCGTGCTGCTGCTCGACGAGCCCGCGGCCGGACTCGACACCGGCGAAGTGACCGCGCTGGCCCGCGTGCTGCGGGCCCTCGCCGCGGACGGCATGACCCTGCTCGTCGTCGAGCACGACCTCGACCTGGTCGCCGACCTGGCCCATACGGTCCATGTCATGGCGGCGGGGCGGATCGTCACCTCCGGCCCCGCCGACCGCGTGCTGGAGACGAGGTCCGGCGGATGAGCATCGCCCTGCGCCACGCGCGCGTGCGCTACGGCCCCCTGGAGGCCCTGCACGGCGTGACCCTCGTAGCACCGGGCCCCGGCCTCACCGTGCTGCTGGGCCGCAACGGCTCCGGCCGTACGACCGTGCTGCGCGCCCTCGCGGGAACCCTGCCGCTGTCCGGCGGCGCCGTCGTCTGGGACGGCATCGACGTGACGCGCATGCCCGCGTACGAACGCGCCCGGCGCGGACTGTGCCTCGTCCCGGAGCGCCGGGCCGTCTTCGGTTCGCTCACCGTCCGCCAGAACCTGGAACTGGCCGCGGGCGACTGCAGCGCCGCCCTCGACGCCTACCCACAGTTGGAGCCCCTCCTCCCCCGCCGCGCCGGCACCCTCTCCGGCGGCGAGCAGCGCATGCTCGCGGTCTCCCGCGCCCTGCTGGCACGCGCGCGCGTGGTGCTCGTCGACGAACCCGCACAGGGCATGTCGCCCTCGGTCGCGGCACGGACGTACGCATTGCTGAGCGGCCTCGACGCGTGCGTGGTGGTCGCGGAACAGCGGCTGCCGCCCGGCCTGCGCGAGCCCGCGGGCCGGACGACCTACGTCCATGAACTGCGACGCGGCGCGGTCGCGTTCAGTGGAGAGGCGGCCGAGGTCGCGCGGGGAACGTGGGGGACAACGGGGCGAGGGGCGGACCGAACAGGACACCCTCCGCGTTCCGGCCCCCGCCCGAACCCTTCGGGATGACGAGCAGCGTGCCCACGCTCAGCCGACCCGGATCGCTGCCGATCATCTGCTTGTTGGCCTTGTACAGCGCCTTCCAGCCGCCCTTGACCTGATACTTGCGGGCGATGGACGAGAGCGTGTCGCCGGCCTTCACCACATGCATACGGCCCTTGAGTTCGTACCTCTTGGCACAGACGGGCCAGGCCTCCCACCCCTGGATGGCGACCACCTTCTCGGCGACCTTGATCTGCTCCGCGCGCGTGGCGAGATCGGCCCGCGGGGCGTACACGAGCCCCCCGAAGTCCTTCCAGGTCGGCTGCCGGAACTGCAGCCCTCCGTAGTAGGCGTTCCCGGTGTTCGCGTCCCAGCGTCCGCTGCTCTCGCACTCGGCGATGCAGGCCCAGGGCCACTGGTCCTTCGCACAGTCGTACGTCACTCGCACCGAAGGGGTGCCGGGAAGCGGGGGCGGCGGCGCGGCGGCCGCCCCCGAAGGAGGGACGAGGGCGGCCAGGACGGCGGCGACCACGGCCGCGTAGCGCACACGCCTGGTCGACACGATCGGCACGATCCGCGTGGTCGGCATCAGGAACATCCGGCCACGCTAAGCAGCGTGCCCGGCACGCCCGTTGAGCCGCGCCCGGCGCGACCGGGGCCCCACCCGGTCGGAGGACCGGGTGGGGCCCCGTGCCCGGGACCGGGGTGAGCGGGACTCAGAAGTCGAGCCGCTGCCCGGGCACGATCAGATCGGGATCACCGCCGATGACCGCCCGGTTGGCGGCGTAGATCTCCCGCCAGGTGGTCCCGTGCCGTGCGGCGATACCGCTCAGCGTGTCTCCGCTGCGGACGGTGTAGTCGCCTCGGGAGGAGCCGCGGTTGGTGTGGCCCGACGGACGTGCCGGCGCCTTCGACGGCTTCGACTTCGACGGGGCCGACTTGGGTGTTGACTTCGTGACGGCCGACTCTACGGCCGACCCGGTGCCCGAGGACGCCGGCGCGTTGCCGTACGCTCCGGCGCGCGCCGAACAGGTGGGCCACGCGCCCCACCCCTGGGCGCGCTGGACCTTGGTGGCGACGGCGATCTGCGCGGCCTTGGAGGCCTTGTCGGCGGTCGAGGCGTAGGCGGAGCCGCCGTACGCGCGCCAGGTGCCGGCGGAGAACTGGAGTCCTCCGTAGTAGCCGTTGCCGGTGTTGATGTGCCAGTTCCCGCCGCTCTCGCACTTCGCGATGCGGTCCCACACTCCACTGTCGGCCGCTGCGGCGTTGCCGGTCGCGGCGAGCAGTCCGAGCGGGGCGAGCAGTGCCGCCCCGGCGAGGACCGCCGTCGTACGAGTCCTGGTCGTCGTACGCGCCTTATGAGTGTTCTCGGCACATGCGGACATGTATTTCCCTCTCGAAACACCCGGGATCCCCCAAGGCGGGGCACGATTCCCTGCGCATAGGACGCGGTCGTCGCGCTCCGCCCCGTCCGCCGGAGGCTGTGCTGTGAGCTGGCTTGGTGCGGCCGGCGGACGTACCCGAGCGGTGCTCGTTGCACACGGCCGAGAAATCTAGGGAGCTTGGC
Source organism: Streptomyces albiflavescens (assembly GCF_014645835.1). Taxonomy (GTDB): domain Bacteria; phylum Actinomycetota; class Actinomycetes; order Streptomycetales; family Streptomycetaceae; genus Streptomyces; species Streptomyces albiflavescens. The sequence goes on along the minus strand of NZ_BMMM01000023.1, from coordinate 50,622 downwards.
GCCCCGATATCAACCAACTCCTTGTCATTCGAGGCCAGTTCGCCGTTACCGCGAGTATCGTCGATTTTCGGCCACCCACTTCATTGGGTGATTTCCTGATTTGTCGACCTGTCGTCCTGGTGATCTGTGACCCACTTCACCGCCTCAACTTGCTTGGTAGTCCGAGAAGTTGACTTGGAGTAACCGATTCCGCAGGTCACCTCACCCTGCGCGTCGGATGGTTCGATTCCGTTCGCTCTCGGGCGTGACTCCGGCCACAGATCGCCCGTTGTCATCTGCATGAGCCGGACCCCCCGGCCTCATGGGCCGGGAGCCACCCGGCACCGCCACGCACCGCATCCCGAGGAGCCACCGTGCCGCGCATGCTCGACGTCAGCGACGACGTACGCGCCGAGATCGGCGACGAAGAAGCCGACCGGCTGCTCGCCGGAGAGAACGCCCCCGGCAGTTACGACTGCACGTCCTGCCGCACCCCGGGCGACTCGGAACAGGAGCGCACCAGCACCGTCCTGTTCATCGGCGACGAGACCGCCGTCCTCGCCTTCGCCCACGCCACCTGCCTGCCCTCACAGGTCGTGCAGGTCACCGAGGAGCAGCTGCAGGGCGCCGTCCGCTCGATCAACCCCGACGGCCCGCCCGTCGAGTCCGCGCCCGAGCAGGCCGTGCTCGGTGTCACCAGCGGACTGGTCCTGATCAACGGCGAGTTGCACCCGGCGCTCGTCGTCGAGCCGACCGGCCCCATCGTGCGCCCCGGCTCGACCGACGTCGGCGACGACTTCCTGCCCCTCCTCATCGAGCAGGGCTTCATGCCGGTGACCGAGCTGAACTCGGTGCCGCCGGTGCTGCGCGGCTGGTCCGTACTACTCGCCATGGGCCAGCTGCACGCCGTACTGCAGCCCGGCACCGGCGGCGGCTCGCCCGTCGCCTGGTGGCAGGCGCACCAGGCGCTGCAGGTCGCCGAGAGCTGGCGGGCGGCCGCCAACAAGCACCAGCAGGTGCTCCTGTTCGCCGCCCCGGTCGGCTCGATCGGCCGCCAGCCCCGCGAGGACCTGCTGCGCGACGCGCTGGACAAGGCGGCGGCCAACGGCAAGCTCGTCGCGGCCGCGATGCCGCTCGCGGGGACCTGAGCCGGACCGGACCGGCGGCCGGAGCCCGGAGGGCCCGAAAGTGCGCCGGGCACACTCCGGTTGACCTGCGAAAGCGACGCGGTGGCCGCATCCGTTGGGCGGCGGGGTCGTTGGCACATACGTGCACACCTACGAAGTCCCCCGCCGCCAGCCCTTCCAGGCGAGCCCTCCCTCACCGCTTCGTTCGAACAGGGAGGTACCCGCAGCGCGACCGGCTCAGGATCCTCCGGGCGGCCGTTCGGCCACGCCGATCTACGACGCGCTCTACGCCGAGTGGGTCAGATCCTTCAAAGCCCTGCCCGGCGACCGGCACGGCGAAGAGAACCTGGGCTTCACGGCTTTCGGGAGCCTCCCGCGCGGCATGAGTTCGTACGGGACGTCGAGTGCGCACAACTCCTACAGCTCGTACAGCGCGGGGGCGCACTACGCACGTCTGAATGGAGCGCAGCACGGTCACACCACGACGGCGACCGCCATCTGGCAGACGAGCGGGCGGCAGCACAGCACGGGGATGCACCACATTCCGGCGGCGCTGCCGCCCGCACCCCGCAGGGGGCTCTGACGCACGTACGGGTAAGGGGCGGCTCCTCAAGGAGCCGCCCCTTACCCGTTGTTGCCCTTACCCGTTGTTGCTATGTCACTTCTTCTTGGCGCCGCGCTTCTCGCGCACCCGCACCGAGATGTGGATCGGCGTGCCTTCGAAGCCGAACTGCTCGCGCAGTCGGCGCTCGATGAAGCGCCGGTAGCCGTGCTCGATGAAGCCGGAGGCGAAGAGCACGAAGCGCGGGGGCTTGGTGCCCGCCTGCGTACCGAAGAGGATGCGGGGCTGCTTGCCGCCGCGGATCGGGTGCGGGTGGGCGGCGACGAGCTCGCCGAGGAAGGCGTTCAGCCGACCGGTCGGGACGCGGGTCTCCCAGCCGTCCAGGGCTGCCTCGATCGCCGGGACGAGCTTCTCCATGTGCCGCCCGGTGCGCGCCGAGACGTTGACGCGCGGCGCCCACGCCACCTGGAGGAGCTCGGTCTCGATCTCGCGCTCCAGGTAGTAGCGGCGCTCCTCGTCGAGGGTGTCCCACTTGTTGAAGGCGAGGACGACCGCGCGCCCGGCCTCGACGGCCATCGTCACGATGCGCTGGTCCTGGACGGAGATGGTCTCGGACGCGTCGATCAGGATGACGGCGACCTCGGCCTTCTCGACGGCGGCGGCCGTGCGCAGCGAGGCGTAGTAGTCGGCGCCCTGCTGGAGATGGACGCGCTTGCGGATGCCCGCCGTGTCGACGAACTTCCAGGTGACACCGCCGAGTTCGATCAGCTCGTCGACCGGGTCGCGGGTGGTGCCCGCGAGCTCGTTGACGACCACGCGCTCCTCGTTGGCCACCTTGTTCAGCAGCGACGACTTGCCGACGTTCGGGCGGCCGATGAGGGCGATGCGGCGGGGGCCGCCCACCGCGGCGCCGAAGGTCTGCGCCGGGGCCTCGGGCAGCGCCTCCAGCACGGCGTCCAGCATGTCGCCGGTGCCGCGGCCGTGCAGCGCGGAGACGGGGTGCGGCTCGCCGAGGCCGAGGGACCAGAGGTACGAGGCGTCGGCCTCGCCGCTCGGACCATCGACCTTGTTGGCGCACAGCACGACGGGCTTGCCGGCCTTGCGCAGGAGTCGTACGACCGCCTCGTCGGTGTCGGTGGCGCCGACCTTGGCGTCGACGACGAAGACGACCGCGTCGGCCGCCTCGATCGCGTACTCGGCCTGTGCGGCCACGGACGCGTCGATGCCGAGGACGTCCTGCTCCCAGCCGCCGGTGTCGACGACCTTGAAGCGGCGGCCGGCCCACTCGGCCTCGTAGGTGACACGGTCGCGGGTGACGCCGGGCTTGTCCTCGACGACGGCCTCGCGGCGGCCGATGATCCGGTTCACCAGGGTCGACTTGCCGACATTGGGACGGCCGACGACCGCGAGGACGGGCAGCGGGCCGTGGCCCGCCTCCTCGATGGCGCCCTCGACGTCCTCGATGTCGAAGCCCTCTTCGGCGGCGAGCTCCATGAACTCCGCGTACTCGGCGTCGCCGAGCGCCCCGTGGTCGTGCTCTGCCGAGCCCTCGGGCTGGATGTCGTCGTTCATGAAGTCCGTACCTCGTCGTTCATTCGTGGTGATCGGTGGACCGCCCGCATATCGGGTGATCCACTACTCAAGTGTCGCCTAGTGCCCGGTGGGGCGCCCGGCGTTTTCCCGGCGTCCGGTCAGACGCCTGGCGTGGTCCAGGTGGGCGCTCAACTGCTTCTGGATGCGCGTGGTGGCCTCGTCCAGCGCCTTGCGCGTACGCCGTCCACTGCCGTCGCCCGCCTCGAAGGGGTCGCCGAAGACGACGTCGACCCGGCTGCGCAGCGGGGGCAGCCCCTTTATCAACCGGCTGCTCTTCTCCGAACTTCCCAGCACGGCCACCGGGACGATCGGCGCCCCGCTGCGTACGGCGAAGTACGCGAGCCCGGCGCGCAGCGAGGCGAAGTCGCCCTCGCCGCGGGTGCCCTCCGGGAAGATGCCCAGGACGCCGCCGTTGTCCAGGACGCCCAACGCCTGGGTGATCGCCGTGCGGTCGGTGGTCTCGCGGTCCACCTTCAGCTGGCCGATCCCGAGCAGGAAGGGGTCGAGCGGGCCGATGAACGCTTCCTTCTTGATCAGGAAGTGTGTGGGCCGGGGCGCCACACCCATGACCATCGGGCCGTCGATGTTGTGCGAGTGGTTCACGGCCAGGATCGCCGGGCCGGTCGCGGGGACCTTCCAGGCGCCGAGCACTCGCGGCTTCCACAGCCCGTACATCAGGCCGACGCCGATACGGCGCCCTACCTCGGCGCCCCTCTCGGAGGGTGCGGTCACTTGGCGGCTCGCTTCTCCTCGACGAGGGTGACGACGCACTCGATGACCTGCTGGAGCGTGAGGTCGGAGGTGTCCACCTCGACCGCGTCGTCCGCCTTGGCGAGCGGGGAGGTCTTGCGGTTGGAGTCGGCCGCGTCGCGCTTGAGCAGGGCCTCGCGCGTCTGGTGTATGTCGGAGCCCTTCAGTTCACCGCTGCGGCGGGCGGCACGCGCCTCCGGGGAGGCGGTGAGGAAGACCTTCAGGTCGGCGTCCGGCAGCACGGTGGTGCCGATGTCACGGCCCTCGACGACGATCCCGTGCTCGGCGGACCCGGCGAGCGAGCGCTGAAGCTCGGTGATCCGGGCGCGCACCTCGGGCACCGCGCTGACCGCGCTCACCTTGGAGGTGACCTCCTGCGTACGGATCGGGCCCGCGACGTCGGCCCCGTCAACGGTGATCGTCGGCCCGGTCGGGTCGGTGCCCGAGATGATCTCCGGCTTCTCGGCCGCGGCGGCGATCGCCGACGGGTCCGTGATGTCGATCCCGTTGTTGACCATCCACCAGGTGATCGCGCGGTACTGGGCACCCGTGTCCAGGTAGCTCAGTCCGAGCTGCGCGGCGACGGCCTTCGAGGTGCTCGACTTGCCCGTGCCGGAGGGGCCGTCGATGGCGACAATCACAGCCGGGGCGGTCCGGGCGGCCTTTTCCACGGTGACGGACACCTTCCTGGTACGGGGTGGTGGGTATGTGCGGGACGCGAACGCGCCCCGCACAAGGTTACTGGGTACGCCGAGCCGCCCGGCACGGCGCTGCGTCTCCCGCGTCCCCACCGCCGCGGCGCGGCTCCCGGTACCTACTGCCGCAGCGCCCAGCCCCGCTCCCGCAGCGCCGCGCTCAGCACCGGCACCGCCTTGGGCTCCACCATCAGCTGCACCAGACCGGCCTGCTGCCCGGTCGCGTGCTCGATCCGTACGTCCTCGATGTTGACCCCGGCCATCCCCGCGTCGGCGAAGATACGGGCCAGCTGCCCGGGCTGGTCGTCGATGAGAACGGCCACGACCTCGTACATGCGCGGAGCGGAGCCGTGCTTGCCGGGGACGCGGACCTGCCCCGCGTTGCCGCGACGCAGCACGTCCTCGATGCCGTCGGCACCCTCACGGCGCTTCGAGTCGTCGGAGGACTGGAGGGCACGCAGGGCCCGTACGGTCTCGTCGAGGTCGGAGGAGACGTCCGCGAGGAGGTCGGCGACCGGCCCCGGGTTCGCGGAGAGGATGTCGATCCACATCCGGGGGTCGGAGGCCGCGATACGGGTCACGTCACGAATGCCCTGACCACAGAGCCGTACCGCCGCCTCCTCCGCGTGCTCCAGGCGCGCGGCGACCATGCTGGACACCAGGTGCGGCATGTGCGAGACGAGCGCGACCGCACGGTCGTGGGCGTCCGCGTCCATGACGACGGGTACGGCACGGCAGTGCGAGACCAGCTCCAGAGCGAGGTTGAGGACCTCGGTGTCCGTGTCCCGGGTGGGCGTCAGGACCCAGGGACGGCCCTCGAAGAGATCACCGGTGGCGGCGAGGGGACCCGACTTCTCACGGCCGGACATGGGGTGCGAGCCGATGTACGAGGAGAGGTCGAGGCCGAGCGCCTCCAGCTCGCGGCGCGGGCCGCCCTTGACGCTGGCCACGTCGAGGTAGCCGCGGGCGACCCCGCGCCGCATGGCGTCCGCGAGCGTCGCGGCCACGTGCGCGGGTGGGGCTGCCACGATCGCGAGGTCGACGGGCCCCTCGGGCGCCTCGTCCGTGCCGGCGCCGAGCGCCGCCGCCGTACGGGCCTGCTCCGGGTCGTGGTCGGCGAGGTGCACGATGACGCCGCGCGCTGCCAGCGCGAGCGCCGCCGACGTACCGATCAGCCCGGTTCCGATGACGAGTGCGGTCCTCATTGGGCGATGTCCTTGCGCAGCGCGCCCGCGGCGCCCAGGTAGACGTGCACGATGTCGGCGCGCGACCGGTCGGACGCGATGTGCGCGAGGACCCGCACGACACGGGGCATCGCGCCCTCGATGTCCAGCTCCTGCGCGCAGATCAGCGGTACGTCGACGATGCCGAGCTTGCGCGCCGCGGCCGCCGGGAAGTCGCTGTGCAGATCGGGCGTCGCGGTGAACCAGATGCTGATCAGGTCGTCCGTGGTGAGCTCGTTCCGCTCCAGGATGGCGGTGAGCAGCTCGCTGACCTGCTCGTCCATGTGCCCGGCCTCGTCCCGCTCCAGTTGGACGGCACCCCGGACCGCTCGTACCGCCACGGTGAAACTCCTCGTTGATCTGTCTGCACGTCTTGTCACACCAGCGTAGTCAGCTCGCGACGCGCAGGTGCGCGGCGCCCGCCTGACGAGACGGCCGCCGCGCACGCACCACTCGGCGTCAGACCAGCTGCGCCTTGATGAGGTCCTCCAGGGAGGCGGACGGCATTTCGCCGTTCGGGGTCACCTTGTCGACGACCTTGGGCAGGGTCTCGGCGATCTGCGTCGCGGCCTGGTCCGGAGTGACACCGGCGTGCTCGGCGACCTGCTTGAGGGTGCCGTCGGGCAGCGCCTGCTGGATCTGCGCGCCACAGCCCAGCCTCAGACCCTGTCAATGTCACTCGAATCGCTCTATCTCGCCACTTGTAGTGAGAACACGCCCGTGCGCCTCTGGACGCGCGGGCACGGGTCCGCTCTCATGGCAGGAGACCCGCCTCGGGGGAGGCCCCTATGAAGCGTCCAGGACCACTTCTCACCCTTCTCGCGGGGCTGCTGCTCGGCGTGTTCATGCTGTCGCTCGACGCGACGACGGGGACGAAGGGCACGTCGTACCGGAACGAGTCGCCGGGCGTCTCCGTGTCGCCGAGCTCACCGCCCAGTCCGTCGCCGACGAGGACCACACCGTCACCGACTCCTTCGAAGAGCGCTCCGCCCAACGCCGACTACGCGGGCCGCACCGACGACAACTCCTCCGCGGTCGCCGTCTCCCTGCGCGACGGAAAGGCGATCGCCTACTTCTGCGACGGGCGCGACAAGGAATCGTGGCTGAGGGGCGACGTCAAGGACGACGGCACCATGAAGCTCACCGGCAAGCACGGCGCCGAGCTGAACGGCACGCTCCAGGAGGGCAAGACCATCCGCGGCACCGTCGACCTGGGCGGGCAGCGCTACGGCTTCACCGCCGACAAGGCGGTCAGGCCGTCCGGGCTGTACCGGGCGACGGCCACCGTCAGGGGCGCCAAGCTCGAGGGCGGCTGGATCGTGCTGCCCGGTGGGGGGCAGGTCGGCATCCTCGACCGCGACGGCAAGCCCTCGGCGGCGCCCCGGATCGACCCGGAGACCGGCGCCGTGACGATCGACGGCGAACAGCTCACCGCACGGCCCGTCACCCCCTGACCCAGCCCCCGTCCCCCGTTCCGACCCCCTCCTCCGCAGGGAGCCGATCATGACCGTGGACCCGAACGCCGCCACCCAGGGCTCCCCTTCGCCCCAACCCGCCAACGGCCGCGCGAGCGCCGCCCGCTATCTCGTCCCGGCCCTGGTCGCCGCCGCGGTCGCGGTCGGCCTCGGCGTGTACGGCAAGGTGCACGAGCCGACGGGTATCGCCTTCGATCTCGCCGGCTTCAGCAGCACGGGCGCCGTGAAGTCGTGGCTGGCGACGACGGCGTTCGCTTTCGCCCTCGTCCAGCTCGTCTCGGCGTTCATGATGTACGGGAAGCTGCCGGGGCCGAGCTGGGCGCCGGTGCTGCACCGCTGGTCGGGGCGGATCGCTTTCCTGGTGTCGGTGCCTGTCGCGGTGCACTGTCTGTACGCGTTCGGCTATCAGACGTACGAGCCGCGCGTGCTGTGGCACTCGCTTCTGGGTTGCTTCTTCTTTGGGGCATTTAGTGCAAAAATGCTCTTGCTCCGCTCGGAGCGACTGCCCGGCTGGCTGCTGCCGTTCGTCGGGGGACTCGTCTTCGTCGTCCTCACGGCCGTCTGGCTCACGTCGGCTCTCTGGTTCTTCCGCACATTCGGAGTGAAGACATGACCAACCCCCCTGCGCGGCGCACGGTTCTGGGAACGGGCGCGGCCGCCGTCCTGCTCGCGGGGTGCAGTAAGTACGGCGACAACAACAGCAGCAGTAGCAGCGCCTCTCCGGCGGCGGCCGATGGTGGCGTACTGGCCAAGACGTCCGACATCCCGGTCGGCGGGGGCAAGATCTTCAAGGACAAGAAGGTCGTGGTCACCCAGCCCAAGAAGGACGAGTTCAAGTGCTTCTCGGCCATCTGCACCCATCAGGGCTGCACGGTGAACAAGGTGGCGGACGGCACCATCGACTGCCCCTGCCACGGCAGCAAGTACCGCATCACCGACGCTTCGGTGGTCCATGGGCCCGCCACGCGCCCGCTGCCCGCGAAGAAGATCACGGTGGAGGGAAATTCGATCCGCCTGGCCTGACCGGGCACGTACGCTCCCGGGCATGGATTCCGAGGCTCTGGAGCCAGACCACGAGGCGCTGGTGCGCGACCACACGATCTACTCCTGCGTGATGGGTTCACGCGCTTTCGGTCTGGCCACGGACACCAGCGACACGGACCGCCGGGGCGTGTTCCTCGCCCCGACACCGCTCTTCTGGCGCTTCGACAAGCCACCGACTCATGTCGAGGGCCCGGCCGAGGAGCAGTTCAGCTGGGAGCTGGAGCGCTTCTGCGCCCTCGCGTTGCGCGCCAACCCGAACATCCTGGAGTGCCTGCACTCCCCCCTCGTCGAGTACGCCGACGACACGGGCCGCGAGCTCCTCGCCCTCCGTGAGGCGTTCCTCTCCCGCCGGGCCCATGACACGTTCGCCCGTTACGCGCTGGGCCAGCGCAAGAAGCTGGAAGCCGACGTACGCCGGCACGGCGCGCCCCGCTGGAAGCACGCCATGCACCTCCTGCGCCTCCTCATGAGCTCCCGCGACCTCCTGCGCACCGGCGCCCTGACGATCGACGTCGGCGAACAGCGCGCGCCGCTGCTCGCCGTGAAGCGGGGCGAGGTCTCCTGGCCCGAGGTCGAGACCTGGATGTCCCGCCTGGCGACGGAGGCCGACGAGGCGGCCTCGCGGAGCCCCCTCCCACCCGAGCCGGACCACGCCCGCGTCGAGGACTACCTGATCCGCGTACGCCGCGCCTCAGCGCTCCAGGCCGCCCCGCAAGCCCTCCAGACGGACCCGTACGACGAGCGCGTGCAGGGCGTCGTACACGGTCGGGGCGTCGGGCAGCGCTGAGGCGCCCTGCGCCTCGTCCAGCAGGGTGTGCAGCCGCTCCACGTCGTCCCGCACGCGCGCGTGGTCGACGTCCGCGTCTCCATGCTCCTGCTCCGCCTTCGCGGCGATCAGCTCCGGCAGATACGCGGGAGCCTCGACCTGCCCGATCAGCGTGGGGAGATCGGCCTGCACCTCGCCGCTGCGCATCAGGTGTACGCCGGTGAGCAGCACGCGGAACGTGTAGAGCAGCGGCTTCAGTTCGCCGGTCTTCTCGAACAGCCGCCACTGCGTCGCCGCGAACCCCCGGTAGTGGTGGGCGTGATGGCTGGTGAGAACGCCGGGGGCGAGCGAGACCAGCTCCCGGTGTGCCTCACCGGTGTGCACGACCAGCGGCGAGAGCAGCTGCTCCAGCACATAGCCGTTGCGCCGCAGCATCAGCCGTACGAACTTGCGCAGGTCGTGCGTGACCAGGTCCATCTCGACCCCGTCCCGGTCCCACATCCGGGACCGGGTCTCCTCGGGCTCCCGCAGCCCCACCAGGGCGGCGGTCGGCAGCAGATGGACGCCGCGCAGGTCGACGTCCGAGTCACGCGAGGGGAAGCCGTACAGGTGCGCCCCGGAGACGGTGGCGAACAGCAGCGGGTCGGGCTGTTCGGCCACCACGGCCGCGAGGTCGATGTCCAGGACGTCGTCAGTCATCCCTCAAGCGTCCCAGAGCGCCCCCAGCGACATCAGGTCGCCCTGGTACTCGATGCGGTCGGCCCACTCCGTCGGCCAGGCGTCCGAGCCGTGGTAGGCGCCCGCGAAGGCGCCCGTCAGACAGGCGATGGAGTCGGAGTCGCCGGAGGTGCAGGCGGCGCGACGCAGCGCGGTGACGGGTTCGTCGACGAAGAGCAGGAAGCACAACAGGCCGGTGGCGAGCGCCTCCTCGGCGATCCATCCCCCGCCGGTGGCCAGGCACGGGTCGGTCTCGGGCGAGGCGGTGCGTACGGCGTGCCGGAGGTCGTCCAAGGCGCCCAGGCACTCGTCCCAGCCGCGGGCGATGAACGCCTCCGGTGTGGCGTCCTCGCTGAAGGTCCACAGGTCGCCGAGCCAGCGGGAGTGATAGCGGTGGCGGTTCTCGTACGCGTACGACCGCAGCCGGCCGACCAGGCCCATCGGTTCGGCGCCCTGAGTGAGGAGCCAGATCGCGTGGGCCGTCAGGTCGGCCGCGGCGAGCGCTGTGGGGTGCCCGTGGGTGAGCGCGGCCTGGAACTGCGCGGCGCCCGCGCGCTGTTCGTCGCTGAGCCCGCGTACGAGCCCGACGGGCGCCACACGCATGTTGGCGCCGCAGCCCTTGGAACCGATCTGGCTGGCCTCCTGCCAGCGGCGCTTCTCGTTCTTCAGGAGGTTGCAGGCGACGAGGCAGGTGCGGCCGGGCGCACGGTTGTTGTCGGGCGACTGGTACCAGTTCACGAACTCCTCGCGGACCGGCCGCTCCATCCGCAGCGGGCCGAGCAGGCCGCGGTCCATCGCCGTGCGCAGCCCCCGCGCCAGCGCCAGCGTCATCTGTGTGTCGTCGGTGACCGTCGCCGGCCTGGGCAGCTTCATCTGCCGCCAGGGACCGCACTTGGCGAGGATCGCCGGCACGGAGTTGAATTCGGTCGGGAACCCGAGCGCGTCGCCCAGCGCGAGTCCGATCAGGGAACCGGTGGCGGCGCGCTTCGCGAGCGTCGTGGTGGTCATGAGGGCCGTCCTTCCGAAGTGGGACGCAGCAAGGGTGGGTGCAGGGCTTTGGCACCGCCCGCCCGGTAGAGCGCGGCGGGCTTGCCGCGGCCTCCGGTGAGGCGCGCGGCACCGGGGATCTGTTCGACGAAGCCCGGCGTGGCGAGGACCTTGCGCCGGAAGTTGGGCCGGTCGAGGGCGGTGCCCCACACGGTCTCGTAGACCTGCTGCAGCTCTCCGAGAGTGAACTCGGGCGGGCAGAAGGACGTGGCGAGACAGGTGTACTCGAGCTTGGCACCGACGCGTTCGTGGGCGTCCGCGAGGATCCGGTCGTGGTCGAAGGCGAGCGGACCGAGCGCGTTGTACCGCAGCCACTGGGCCTGCGCCGCGTCACCACCGCCGCGCGGCTCGGGAGGGTCCGGGAGCAGCGCGGCGTACGCGACGGAGACGACCCGCATCCTGGGGTCCCGATCGGGTTCCGTGTAGGTCCGCAGCTGTTCCAGATGGAGTCCGGAGACGTCCGACAGGCCGGTCTCCTCGGCGAGTTCACGCCGGGCCGCGGTCTCCGCGGACTCGTGCGGCAGCACGAAGCCGCCGGGCAGTGCCCAGCGGCCCGCGTACGGCTCCTGGCCCCGCTCGACGAGCAGCGCCTGAAGCACGCCCCCGCGCACCGTCAGGACGGCCAGGTCGACGGTGACGGCGAAGGGCTCGAACGCGTACTTGTCGTAGCCCTCGGGTGCCTTGCCGCCGGGTGCACGGCCTTCCCGTGCGAGCACGCCCACCCACCTCCTATTAATAGTCAGATCGACTAATAGTCATTACGACTATAAAGAGGTGGGCGGGCGTCTACAAGCCCCTGAGCGTGAGGAATTGACGGTTTTTCGAGCCCAGTGCGCGAAAATTGTCAGCCCCTGAGGTCGGGGCGGCGGAAGGTGTCAGTCCGAAGCCCGGGCGTGGGACACATCCGGCTTCCGAGCCCCGGCGCGGGGAGCATCCGGACTCTGCGCCCGGGCGCGCGCCGGTGCGAACGCCGCCACCACCGCCCCCGCCGCAGCGACCCCCGCCGAGACCCACAGCGCGGGCCCGCACCCGTCGACGAAGGACTCCGCCGAGCCGTAGCCCCCGTACCGTGTGAACACGGCCGCGGCGACGGCGACACCGAAGACACCGCCCAGCTCGCGCAGCGCGTTGTTGACGCCGGCCGCGACACCCGCGTCGCCGGGCGGCACCGACGAGGTCACGGAGTTCGCGACGGTCGGGAAGACCATGGAGATGCCGATGCCGGCGACGATCAGCGGCACGACCAGGCTGCCGTAGCCGACGCCGGGCTCCACCTGCCGGGCCAGCAGCCCGAGGCCGACCGCCTGCAGGACGAGGCCCGTCAGCATGAAGGGCCGGTTCCCGAACCGGTCGGCGAGCGCGCCCGCGACCGGCGCGACCAGCAACGGCATGCCGGTCCACACCAGGATCCGGACGCCCGTCTGCAACGGGGACTCGCCCAGGCCGAGTTGGAACAGCTGCGTGATCATGAAGAGGGAGCCGAGCAGCGACGTGAAGGTCAGGAACGCCACCCCGTTGGCGGTGGCGAAGCCGCGCCTCCTGAAGTGCGCGAGCGGCAGCATCGGGTAGCGCGCCCGCGACCGCTCCCAGCCGAGGAAGGCCGCCACGAAGACGACGCCGACGGTCAGCGCGCCCAGCACCTCGGCGCTCCCCCAACCCGCCTCCGGGGCGCGCACCGGCGCCCAGGCGAGACCCGTCAGCCCCACGGCCGCCAACAGCAGCCCCACGACGTCGAGTTGAGGACGGGGACCATAGCTCTCGCGCAGCTTGAGGGCGGCAAGCGGCAGCATCGCGAGCCCCGTCGGCACATTCAGCCAGAAGATCCACTGCCAGGACAGGCCCTCGGTGACAGCGCCGCCGAGCACGGGTCCCGCGGCCACGCCGAGCCCGGTCACCCCACCCCACACGCCGATCGCCACGCCCCGCTTCTCGGCCGGGAACGCCTCGCTGATCAGGGTCAGCGTGAGCGGCAGCAGGACGGCCGCTCCGGCGCCCTGGACCACGCGCGCGGCGATGAGCTGCCCCGGACCGCCCGCGAGCGCCGCCAGCGCCGAGGCCAGCGTGAAGACGGCGAGCCCGACGACGTACATGCGGCGCCGCCCGAAGCGGTCACCGAGCGCCGCGCCGGTCAGGGTGAGGCAGGCGAAGACGAGGTTGTACGCGTTGATCGTCCACTCCAGGTCGGACAGGCTCGCCCCGAAGTCGGCCCGCAGCGCGGGCAGCGCGGTCGCGACGACGACCACGTCCAGGGAGCAGAGCAGTGCCCCGAGTCCGGCCAGTACGACGGTCCACGCGCGGTGTGGCGGCGCGGCACCGGCAGCCGGTGCGCGGACCGGGGCACGCAGGGTGTCAGCCATGACGGTTCCTTCCGTGAGGTCGAGGGATCACTCACGGAAGGCAGACCGGGCCCGGTCCTGAAAGGAATCGCGGCGCCTCGGGAAGCCGTCCCAGGAAGGCGAGCAACCGGTCACGGGGCGGGGCGGACGGCGACACGGCGACCGGCTCCGCGAAGCGGACGCCGCGATCCTCGTCCGCGACCACGCACCGTGCCACGGGCAGCAGTTCGACGGCGAGCGCGGAGGGAATCGGCCGCGCCCGACCGCAGGCCTGGGACACGTCCCACCCGTGCACGGCGATCTCCACGGCGCCCACGGCGGTCATCACCCGGGCATCCAGCGGCCGGTCACCCACCACCACGGTGTCCGGGTGTCCCGCGGCCCAGGCGCCGAGCACGGCGCAGGCACGCCTGCGAAAGCCACAGACGGGATCGGAGGCCGCTTCCAGGAAGAGCCCTGCGGGGAAGGTGCCTTTGGGGAAGAGCCCGATGGGCCTGCCCGTGAGTCCCTCGTACAGGGCGTCCAGCGAGTCGTCGAGGTGCCCGAGAAGCTCCCCCAGGTCCCACTCCGCGCAGGGTGTGACCCGCTCCAGACTCCCGGGCGGGACGGCGGAAACGCTTCCCAGGGCGTACGCGAGGGAACGCTCCAGCAACTCCCCGGTGTTCACGACAGCACCGCCGGCATCCCGAAGCGTGCGAACAGCCCCGGGCCCAGGAAGACGGTGATGCGCGCGATCGCCGGGTCCTCGGGCGCTCGCCCGACCGGCCCTTCGACCGCTCGGCCGACGGTGAGCACCTGCAAGGAGTGGGCCCTGAAGACGCCGTCGGCGCCGCGCAGGTACATGGCCGCGGTCGGCTGCCCGTTCGCGCGCGTGGGAAGCGTCCGCAGCCCTCCCTTGACGTGTGCCCGGGTCTCCAGGAACCGCAGCACGTCCTTCTTGCCTCTGAACCACTCCAAGTAGGGAGGCATTTCCAGTTCGACACCGTCCTGGAGGAGTCCGAGGAGCGCGTCCATGTCGGCGTCTTCGAAGGCCGCCATGTAGCGGTCGATCAGCTCGCGGTCCCCGGGGACGTCGGGCTCGGTCACCAGTTCCTCGTCGGGCGCCACCTCGTCGAGCCGGGCACGCGCGCGTTGCAGGCTGCTCTTGACGGCCGCCGTGGAGGTGCCGAGCAGGGCGGCGACCTCGGGCGCCCGCCAGGCCAGCACGTCCCGCAGGATGAGCACGGCCCGCTGCCGCGCCGGCAGGTTCTGCAGCGCGGCGACGAGCGCGAGCCGCAGACTCCCCCGGGCCGCCACCACCGTCGCCGGGTCGATGAGCGCGTCGGGCAGCGGCTGCAGCCACGGCACATCCGTCGCAGGGGCCCTCAGAAGCTCCTCAGGCCCGTCCGAGGGCCCGCCGAGCCCCGTGGGCAGCGGACGGCGCACACGGCCCTCCAGAGCCGTCAGACACGTATTCGTGGCGATCCGGTGCAGCCAGGTGCGCAGGGACGCCCGGCCCTCGTACCCCTCGTACGACCGCCAGGCCCGCAGATACGTCTCCTGGACGAGGTCCTCGGCGTCGTCCACCGACCCGAGCATGCGATAGCAGTGGGCGAGCAGCTCCCGCCGGTACGGATCGGTCAGCCGGACGAATTCGTCGCGGTGCGTCGTGATGGCCATCCCCGCTCCCTTCGTCCACCGGCACGCACCGATGGATCGTTCACCGGTACAGACCGGCGCAGCGGCGAAAACGAATCGGCCGGTCCCGGAGAAGTTCCGGGACCGGCCGTCGTACACGCGAGACCAGGGGTCCGTGAGGCTAGAGGCCGACCTCGGCCATGAGCATGCCGACCTCGGTGTTCGACAGGCGGCGCAGCCAGCCCGACTTCTGGTCGCCCAGGGTGATCGGGCCGAAGGCCACGCGGACGAGCTTGTCCACCGGGAAGCCGGCCTCGGCGAGCATGCGGCGCACGATGTGCTTGCGGCCCTCGTGGAGGGTCACCTCGACCAGGTAGTTCTTGCCGGTCTGCTCGACGACCCGGAAGTGGTCCGCCTTGGCGTACCCGTCCTCCAGCTGGATGCCGTCCTTGAGCCGCTTGCCCAGGTCGCGCGGGATCGGGCCCACGATGTGCGCGAGGTAGACCTTCTTCACGCCGTACTTGGGGTGGGTCAGGCGGTGGGCCAGCTCACCGTGGTTGGTGAGCAGGATGACGCCCTCGGTCTCGGTGTCGAGCCGGCCGACGTGGAAGAGCCGCGTCTCTCGGTTCGTCACGTAGTCGCCGAGGCACTGACGGCCCTCGTTGTCCTCCATGGTCGAGACGACACCGGCGGGCTTGTTCAGCGAGAAGAACTGGTACGACTGCGTCGCGACCGTCAGCCCGTCGACCTTGATCTCGTCCTTCTCCGGGTCGACGCGCAGACCCTGCTCCAGGACGATCTCGCCGTTGACCTCGACCCGGGCCTGCTCGACCAGTTCCTCGCAGGCACGCCGGGAACCGTAGCCCGCGCGCGCGAGCACCTTCTGCAGGCGCTCGCCCTCCTGCTCGGCGCCCGGGAAGGTCTTGGGCAGCTTGATGTCCTTCTTGCCCGCGTACCGGTCCCGGTTGCGCTCCTCGGCCCGCGTCTCGTACTCGCGGGAGCGCGCGGGCTCCGTACGGCCGCCACGCTGCTGGCCCTGCTTGGGTCCGCCCTTGGCGCCGCCGCGGGCAGCGCTGCCGCGCCCGGACTTCGGGCCGTCCTTGGAGGCGCCGGGGCCCACGTCGTAGCGGCGCTCCTCGGGGCGGGGCTTGCTGGGGCGGCCCTGCCCCTGCTTCTGGTCCCTGCTGTTGCCGGCACCGCGGTAGTTACCGCGCCCACCGCTCTTGCCGCTACCGCTGCCGCTGCTTCGCATCAAAGTTCCGTCTAGTCGTCTGCGTCGTCTGTCCCCGGAGCGTCAGGAGCATCCGGATCGAACGACGGAACCCCTTCCTGCGTCTCGGCCTCGATCGCGTCCGCCTCCGGGAGGAAGGGCGCGAGCTCCGGGAGCTCGTCCAGACCGCGCAGGCCCATCCGCTCCAGGAAGTAGTTCGTCGTCGTGTACAGGATCGCACCTGTTTCAGGTTCCGTGCCCGCCTCCTCGACCAGACCGCGCTGCAACAGGGTGCGCATCACACCGTCACAGTTCACTCCGCGGACCGCCGAGACCCTCGAACGGCTGACCGGCTGACGGTACGCGACCACCGCGAGCGTCTCCAGAGCCGCCTGCGTGAGCCGGGCCTGCTGCCCGTCCAGGACGAAGCGTTCGACGGCCGCCGCGTACTCGGGCCGCGTGTAGAACCGCCAGCCACCTGCGATGAGCCGCAGTTCGAAGCCGCGGGCCTGCACGGTGTACTCGTCGGCCAGCTCGCGCAGCGCGTCCGCGATCTGCCGCCGCGGCCGCTCCAGGATCTTCGCGAGGTGCTCCTCGGTCGCGGGTTCGTCCACGACCATGAGGACGGCCTCCAGGGCGGGTTTGAGATCGAGGTCGGCGACGGTGCGCGGCCCCGCCGGGATCTCGGTGGTCTCCTCGCTCACGCCTTCTCCTTCTTGGCGTCGTCCTTGGGTTCCTCGGGCGGCCGGTCGAACTCGTCCGTGACGGTCGGCTGCTCGTCCCCGTCCCCGCCCGTCCAGCGCACCACCAGGTCCCCGAGTGCCTCCTCCTGGTCGAGCGCGACGGCCTTCTCCCGGTAGAGCTCCAGAAGCGCCAGGAACCGGGCCACGACCGTGAGGGTGTCATCGGTGTCCTCGACGAGCACGCGGAAACTGGCCTCCCCGAGCTCCCGCAGCCGCGCCACGACGATCCCGGCCTGCTCCTGCACGCTGACCAGCGGTGCGTGGATGTGGTCGACGTACACCTGCGGCTTGGGCCTCGGCTGCATCGCCTTCACGGCGAGCTTGGCGAACCCCTCCGCCCCGATGCTGATGACCACCTCGGGCAGCAGCTCGGCGTGATGGGCTTCGAGCCCGACGGTACGGGGGTAGCGGCGGCCCTCTTCTTCCAGCCGCGCGTTGAAGATGTCCGCGATCTGCTTGTACGCGCGGTACTGCAGCAGCCGCGCGAACAGCAGGTCCCGCGCCTCCAGCAGCGCGAGGTCGGCCTCGTCCTCGACCTCGGCGGAGGGCAGCAGCCGAGCGGCCTTGAGATCGAGCAGCGTCGCCGCGACGACGAGGAACTCGGTCGTCTGGTCGAGGTCCCAGTCCGGCCCCATGGCCCTGATGTGCGCCATGAACTCATCGGTGACCTTGGACAACGCCACTTCGGTGACATCGAGCTTGTGCTTCGAAATCAGCTGAAGCAGCAGGTCGAAGGGCCCCTCGAAGTTCGAGAGCCGCACCTTGAAGACACCGTCACCGGCCTCGGCAGGGGCTTCGGCCTCGGCAGGGGCTTCAGGCCCGGCGGGAGCCTTAGCCCCGGCGGGAGCTTCAGACCCAACAGGAGCTTCAGGCCCGACTGGAGCTTCGGCCCCGGCGGGGGCTTCAGGCCCGGCGGGAGCTTCAGCCCCAACAGGAGCCGCAGACCCGACGGGAGCTTCAGCCCCGGCGGGAGCTTCGTACTCGGCGGCGAGGGGTTCCTCGGCAGCTCCGCCCGCGGTGTGGGCAGGCGCTCCCTCGGCCTCGACAAGGGATTCGCTCTCCGCCGCAGGCGAAACGGCCTCAGGCTCCCCCGCAGGCGAAGCAGGCTCCACCGGGGGCGGCGGAACCTCGACGGGCGGCTCAGGCGGCGCAGCTCCCGGCCCCCGCCCCAGGACACGCCGACGACCGGCGGAGCCACCGGCGGGGACAGGGACGTCGTTCGAGGTCATAGCCGTCGCAGGCTACCGCTACCGCCCACGCAGCCGTCGAACGAGGATGCTCGCGTCCCCCCGGGACTCAAGATCCGCGAGCACCACGGCAACCGCCTCGCGGACGATCCGCCCACGGTCGACCGCGAGCCCGTGCTCCCCGCGGAGCACCAGCCGGGCGTGCTCGAGATCCATGAGCTCCTCGGCGGACACGTACACCGTGATCTTCTCGTCGTGCCGCTCCCGCCCGCTGGGCCGGCGGTTGGCGGCACGCCCCCGCTTGCCGCGGGAGGACTGCCCGGCGGGGGCAGAACCTTCCTGCGCCGCCTGGCGTCGCCCGGAGCGCTCCGGAGCGGCGCCCCGGCTGCGGGACTCCCCCGCGTCGGACTCGGCGTCGGCCGCGACGTGTTCGTCGCCCTCGCCGTCACCGCCCTGGACGGGCACCGACGGGGGCGCGTCGTCCCCGGCGGCCGCCGCATCGCTCTCGCCCGCGGGAGCCGGCACCCGGGCCTCGCCGTTGGTCCGGCGTGAGGGCGTGGACGCCTGGAGCGCCATTCCCCCGGTGGTACGGAACAGTTCGTCGGCCCCCGGCAGACTCACTCGGCGTGACACCGGGCGAGCACCTCCCTGGCGAGCTGGCGATAGGCGGCGGCACCGACGGAGTTGGAGGCGTACGTGGTGATCGGCTCACCGGCGACCGTGGTCTCCGGGAAGCGGACGGTCCGGCCGATCACCGTGTGGTAGACGTGATCGTCGAAGGCCTCGACCACGCGCGCGAGCACCTCACGGCTGTGCACCGTACGGGAGTCGTACATCGTGGCGAGGATGCCGTCGAGCTCCAGCTCGGGGTTGAGCCGCTCCTGGACCTTCTCGATGGTCTCGGTGAGCAGCGCGACACCACGCAGCGCGAAGAACTCGCACTCGAGCGGCACGATCACCTTGTGAGCCGCCGTCAGGGCGTTGACGGTGAGCAGGCCGAGCGAGGGCTGACAGTCGATCACGATGTAGTCGTAGTCGGCCATTAGCGGCTTCAGGGCGCGCTGCAGCGTGGACTCACGGGCGACCTCGCTCACCAACTGCACTTCGGCGGCGGACAGGTCGATGTTGCTGGGCAGCAGGTCCATGTTCGGGACCGCCGTCTTCAGGAGTACCTCGTCGGCCGCCATGCCCCGCTCCATGAGCAGGTTGTAGACGGTGAGGTCGAGCTCCATGGGGTTGACGCCGAGACCCACGGACAGCGCGCCCTGCGGGTCGAAGTCGACGAGCAGGACCCGGCGTCCGTACTCCGCGAGCGCGGCACCCAGGTTGATGGTCGACGTGGTCTTGCCGACGCCGCCCTTCTGGTTGCACATCGCGATGATCTTCGCGGGGCCGTGGTCGGTCAGCGGGCCCGGGATCGGGAAGTACGGCAGCGGTCGGCCGGTCGGGCCGACGCGCTCGCGGCGCTGACGGGCAGCGTCGGGCGCGAGCGTGGCCGCGTACTCCGGATCGGGCTCGTACTCGGCGTCGGGGTCGTAGAAGTGCCCCTCGGGCAGTTCGTCGTAGTCGGCGAAGTGGGTGCGGTTCTCGCCACTTCCGTTGCCGGCCATGGCGTTCACGTGATGGCCATCCATGCTCTGGTGTGCTGTCTGAGTCATCCGGGGACTCTTTTGGGCTGCGAAGGTTCGGACAGCGACGGAGCCGACAGCCTCGAGCCCCGTGGGGCTCTGGCCCCGCGCCGGCATTCCTGGTTGACCACCCCCGGGAGAAAATGTCGACTCATTCACAAGTCGTCTTACCTCCTTGGTGACCAGGAAACTTCTAGATAGGTCAGCGTGGCACCATGCCGACGGTTGGCGACTCTATGGCGTGTCACCGGTCCGCAGCAACACAATCCGCCGGACCCGACCCGATGTGTCGGCAACCGAACACCCCGCTGTCAAGGGCGTAAGGCCGTCGCACGGTAGGTTTCACCGGTGTGCGAATCGGTCGAAGGGTTACGTTCGCGGCGAGTTGAACGAGTGTCGCAAAGTGACCCGACACACATCCGGCCGGACCCTGTCGAGCAAGGTCCGGCCGGGTGCGCTGGGTTGACGACCTGTGTTGACGTATCGCCTTTTACCCGTTGATGACTTAACCGAGCAGGGTCTCCAGCTCGACGTGCTCGAGGCCGAGCGCATCGGCGACCTCGCGGTAAACCACCTTGCCGTCGTGGGTGTTGAGACCCTTGGCGAGCGCGGGGTCACGGCGCAGCGCCTCGACCCAGCCGTTGTTGGCCAGCGACACGATGTAGGGCAGCGTGGCGTTGGTGAGGGCGTTGGTGGAGGTGTTCGGAACAGCGCCCGGCATGTTGGCGACGCAGTAGAAGACCGAGTTGTGGACCCTGAAGGTCGGCTCGGCGTGCGTGGTGGGGCGCGAGTCCTCGAAGCAGCCGCCCTGGTCGATCGCGATGTCGACAAGGACACTTCCCGGCTTCATGCGCGACACGAGCTCGTTGGTGACCAGCTTCGGAGCCTTGGCACCCGGGATGAGGACGGCGCCGATGACGAGGTCGGCGTCGAGGACGGCCTTCTCCAGCTCGAAGGAGTTGGACATGACGGCCTTGACCTTCGTGCCGAAGACCTTGTCGGCCTCACGCAGCTTGTTGATGTCGCGGTCGAGCAGGGTCACGTCGAAGCCCATACCGATGGCGATCTGCGCGGCGTTCCAGCCGGAGACGCCACCGCCGATGACGACGGCCTTGGCCGGGACAACGCCCGGGACACCGCCCGGCAGGACACCGCGGCCGCCGGCCGCGCGCATCAGGTGGTACGCGCCGACCTGCGGGGCCAGACGACCCGCGACCTCGGACATCGGGGCGAGCAGCGGCAGCGCGCGGTTCGGCAGCTCGACCGTCTCGTAGGCGATCGCCGTGGTGCCGGACTCGAGCAGCGCGTCCGTGCACTCCTTGGATGCGGCCAGGTGCAGGTAGGTGAAGAGCGTCTGATCCTTGCGAAGGCGGTGGTACTCCTCCGCGATGGGCTCCTTGACCTTCAGCAGCAGGTCGGCGGTGGCCCAGACCTCGTCGGCGGTGGGAAGGATCTGCGCACCGGCGGAAACGAACTCGTCGTCCGTGATCGAGGAGCCGACGCCGGCGTTCTGCTCGATGAAGACCTGGTGGCCGTTGCGCACCAGCTCATGCACGCCGGCAGGGGTGATGGCCACCCGGAACTCGTTGTTCTTGACCTCGCGGGGGATACCGACCTTCACGTCGATCACGGTCCTTGGCTCAGGGGATGTGGTGCATTACAAGACATACCCACATGTGCGGGGGCACATCGGGAGACACCGCGGGAGAAGGTGCGGCAGAGCCAGTTTAATGAAGGCGTTCTCTCTGTCTAGCCTTTCATTGCATCAATCTTCTGCGGATGCACTGCGGATTTCGTAGGTGTTAGCGTCTTGTTCCCTGGCCGTAGCGGTCTTAGGGAGCTCATCACCCAGCATTCGCTCGGCCGCGCCGCGATGCAGCCGGGCGGCCGCCGGGTCGCCGAGCCGCTCCAGGGTGTCGGCCAGCCTGAGCTGCAGTGCGGCCTGCAGCCGTACCTCGTCGGCGCGGCGTGCCCACTCGACCGCCTCCTGGCAGGTGCGCAGCGACTCCTCGGGCCGCCCCGCGTACTCCTGGACCCGCGCCAGCTCGCTCAACGCCCGGGCCTGGGCTGCCACATCACCGTTCTTGCGGTGACCGCTGACGGCGGCGCGCCAGTTGCGCAGCGCCTCGCCGTAGCGGCCCGCGTAGGTGTGCGCGGTGGCGATACGGCCGTACAGGCGGGCCGCGTCCACCCGCTCGTCGCGGGCGAGCCGCTGAGCGAGCGCTCTGCCGTACCAGTCGGCGGCCCGGTCGTAGTCCCCCAGCTCCTGGTGGGCGCCGCCTACGGATTCCATCGCGCGGCCGGTCGCATACGGGTCATGTGCTTCGCGCCCGGCGTCCAGGGCGGCCCGGTAGCGGGCCAGCGCCTCGCTCGTACGTCCGGTCTGCGCGTCCAGGTCCGCGAGGTTCAGCAGGGCCGCGGCCTTCTCGCGGGGCAGGTTCCGGCGCTCGGCGACGTCCAGGACGAGCCGGTGGATGCCGTACAGCTCGGGCGCCGCCGCCCGGGTGCCGACGTGCGCCACCATCGCCCTCACCAGCGCGGCCATGAGCCGGCGCGCCAGCGTGTCCAGCTCGCCGTCGGCGACGGCGAGCCGGGCGGAGGCCAGCAGTGCGGGCTGCCGGATGCGCAGCCAGTCGGCGGCGGCCGCGGGATTCGGGAAGCGCAGGGCGCGCGGCATGCCGGCGAGCTTCTCGCGGGCGGGCGAGCTGTCGGTCTCGGTGATGGCGCGGCAGGACACCAGCAGCCGTACGGTCCGCTCCAGCATCCGGGCGCGGGCCAGCTGCAGCTCGGCCGGGCGGTCGTGGGTCTCGGCGAGCACGCGCAGCAGCGGCTGCAGACAGCCGGGCACCTCGTACTGGGGCAGCGGGGACTCGACGGACCGGATCAGACCGAGCGCGGCGAAGTCGTCCAGCGCCGTGTGCGCGGTGCTCACCGAGCAGCCGGCCAGCGCGGACGCGGTGTGCGGATCGACGAGGCCGGCGGGGGCCAGCGAGAGCAGTCGCAGTATCCGCGCGGCGGTGCTCGGCAGTGAGGCGTAGCTGAGCCGGAAGACACGGGCCAGCGGCGAGCCCTCCTCGCCGTCGCTGCGCAGATGCTTGGTGAGGTCGGCGACAGCCGACTGCGGGCGGGCCGCGAGCCAGCCGCCCGCGAGCATCAGGGCGGCGGGCTGGCCCGCGCACAGCTCCACCAGGCCCTCCGCGGCGAGCGGGTCGACGGTGATGCGCACCGAGCCGGTGAAGCGGTCGAGGAGTTCCAGGGCGGACTTGGTGTCCAGACCGCCCAGGGTGCAGGGGCGAACGTCCGCGATGCCGGTGAGGGGGCCTCCGGAGACGGCGACGACCAGGCACTGAGGGGTGTCGGGCAGCAGCGCGTCGACCTGCTCGGCGTCGGCCGCGTCGTCGAGCAGGAGCAACACACGACGGGGGGCGAGGGCCTCGCGCACCGCCTCGCTCAGGTCGTCGGCGGCGGCCCCGGGCGGTGCGGGCCGCTGCAGGGCTGAGAGGAGCTCCCGTGCGGTGCGTTCGGTGGGCACCCGGGTACCGTCGGGCTCGGTGAGCCGGGCGCGCAGCACACCGTCGGGGTAACTCTCGGCAACCTGCCGTACGAGCTCCTCGGCGAGCGCGGTGCGGCCCCAGCCCGGCTTGCCCGCGATGAGAAGCACGCGCGCGCGTGGCGCCTTCCTGCCGGAGAGGGTGTCCAGGCCCGCGCGCTCGATGTCGGCCCGGAGTTCCTTCAACTCTCTTGTACGGCCGAGGAACTGACCCACCGTAGGAGCGGACCCGGCAGCCGGGCGCTGCCCCTTGGCCGACACCTTCGTGCCGCCGTTGTCCACCGCCTGATCCGCCACGGGCCACGCTCCCGTCCCACTGCACGCTGGGGCCCGCCGGGACTCCGGTTCGGGCGTTTCCAGAGCCTAGTTCACGCTCTGCGACGATCTGGGAGGAGCGCGGCGGGCACGTCCCCCGATCGGATCAGGCGATCGTAGGACTGATGGCGTCGGGGTGGCGTCCGAGGTGGGTCAGACCTCGAAGGGCCGCGCGGGCCACGGCGCCTCCGCCGGGCGCAGAGCGTCGAGGCCGTCGCCGTGCCGCGCGGCGACCAGCGAAAGGACACCGACGACGAGGCAGTTGTTGTGCAGGTCACCGGCGAGCACGCCCTGTACGAGCTCGTCGACGGAGACCCGGGCCAGCTCCATGTCGGCCTCTTCGTCCTCCACCTCGAAGCGCTGCCCCTCGGCTTCGGAGAGGTCGCGGGCGAGGAAGATGCGCACAGCCTCGTCGCAGCCGCCCGGCGTCGTGTAGACGTCGGTCAGCACGCGCCAGTCCTCGGCCTTGACGTGCGCCTCTTCGTAGAGCTCGCGCTGGGCGGCGTGCAGCGGGTTCTCGCCCGGGATGTCGAGCAGGCCCGCGGGGATCTCCCAGAGCTTGTGGCGTACAGGGTGGCGGTACTGGCGGATGACCAGCACACGCCCCTCGTCGTCGAGGGCGAGGACGGCCACGGAGCCGGGGTGGACCTGGTAGTCGCGGCGGGCGACCGATCCGTCGGGCATGACCACGTCGTCGGTGCGCACCGAGGTCTTGTTGCCCTTGAAGGGGGTCTCGGTCGCCCGGACCTCCCACTCCTCGGCGGTGTCCTTGAGCGTCATGGTCTGTCCTTCCCACACGTACAAAAGATCCGGTCACGGCCGAAAGAAATCGGCCACAGCGAGGCTGCGACGAAGACCGGGGCACGCACCTCGAAGACGCGCACCCCGGCCACCGTACAACCCTTGTGCTACTTGCCCGTCTTGCGCTCCACCGCGGCCTTGACCAGGCCGGCGAAGAGCGGATGCGGGCGGGTCGGGCGGGAGCGCAGCTCGGGGTGCGCCTGGGTCGCGACCAGGTAGGGGTGGACGTCGCGCGGGTACTCGACGTACTCGACGAGCTTGCCGTCCGGGGAGGTGCCGGAGAACTGCAGACCGGCCTTCTTCTCCAGCTCGGCACGGTAGGCGTTGTTCACCTCGTAGCGGTGACGGTGGCGCTCCTCGACGTACTCCTTGCCGTCGTACACCTCGCGCACGATCGAACCGTCGGCGAGCTTGGCCGGATACATACCCAGGCGCATCGTGCCGCCCATGTCGCCCTCGCCCGCCACGATGTCGAGCTGCTCGGCCATGGTGGAGATGACCGGATGGCCGGTGGCGGAGTCGAACTCGGTGGAGTTGGCGTCCGGGATGTCGGCCAGGTTGCGCGCGGCCTCGATCACGATGCACTGCAGGCCCAGGCACAGGCCGAGCAGCGGGATCCTGTTCTCGCGGGCGTACTGGATGGCGCCGACCTTGCCGGAGACACCGCGGTCGCCGAAGCCGCCGGGGATGCAGATCGCGTCGACGTCGCCGAGCTGCTTGGCCGCGCCCGCCGGAGTCTTGCAGTCGTCCGAGGTGACCCACTTGATCTTCACGCGGGCCTTGTTGGCGAAGCCGCCCGCGCGCAGGGCCTCGGTCACGGACAGGTAGGCGTCGGGCAGGTCGATGTACTTGCCGACGAGCGCCATGTTGATCTCGTGCTGCGGGTTGTGGACGCGGTCGAGCAGGTCGTCCCAGCTCGTCCAGTCCACGTCGCGGAAGGGCAGGTCCAGCTTGCGCACGACGTACGCGTCGAGCCCCTCGGTGTGCAGGACCTTCGGAATGTCGTAGATCGACTTGGCGTCGATGGCCGCGACCACGGCCGCCTCGTCGACGTCGCACATCAGCGAGATCTTGCGCTTGATCGCGGTGGGCACCTCGCGGTCGGCGCGCAGCACGATCGCGTCCGGCTGAATACCGATGTTGCGCAGCGCCGCAACCGAGTGCTGCGTCGGCTTCGTCTTCAGCTCCCCGGACGGGCCGATGTACGGGAGGAGCGAGATGTGCACGACGAACACGTTGTCACGGCCGACCTCGTGACGGACCTGGCGGACCGTCTCCAGGAACGGCAGGGACTCGATGTCGCCGACCGTGCCGCCGACCTCGGTGATGACGACGTCCACGTCGTCGGTGGCCATACGGCGGATGCGGTGCTTGATCTCGTTGGTGATGTGCGGGATGACCTGCACGGTGTCGCCCAGGTACTCGCCGCGCCGCTCCTTGGCGATCACCGTCGAGTACACCTGGCCGGTGGTGACGTTGGCCGAGCCGTCCAGGTCCACGTCGAGGAAGCGCTCGTAGTGACCGATGTCCAGGTCGGTCTCGGCGCCGTCGTTGGTGACGAACACCTCGCCGTGCTGGAACGGGTTCATGGTGCCCGGGTCGACGTTCAGGTACGGGTCGAGCTTCTGCATCGTGACCCGCAGACCCCGCGCCTTGAGCAGCGCGCCCAGGCTGGAGGCGGTCAGGCCCTTGCCGAGGGAGGAGGCGACACCCCCGGTGACGAAGATGTGCTTGGTCGTCGTGGCTGTGCTGTTTCGAAAAGCAGCGGGCGGCATGGCCAAGAGGGGGCTCCCGTGGTCGCGGTCTGGGGTGCGTACCGGCGTGGTGTCCGGAGATTTCCGGAGGCGCCGTCGCTGCGGTTCGGGGGTTTCTTGCCCACCGGTCCACGGGCTACCAGGGTATCAGCGACGGGACGAGGCCGCTTCCGGCCACGCTCCGCACACACGTGGGCACAGACCTCACACGGTGCTCACTCGATCGGCCCACCCGGGTTGACGGGAGCGGCACGCGGATCTTCCACGTGCGTCGTATCCTGCTCGGACACTCGCTGCCGAGCCCGGCCGGCACACGGCACCATCCCCGCCCGTACCCCGGAACAACGAGAGCTCGTCAGTTCGTTTCGAAACGACAATCGCAACGACAATCGAACCAAGAGTTGACGTTTCGCAGCGACACATGACCATCGTTCCGCACAACTGACGTTCCCCATCAACCGACGTTCCGCATTACAACGTTCCCTGACCGCAGAGCGACCGCCCCCCGGGGGCGACGTGGCCGTTCGACTGGAGATGCACGTGGCCGGGCGCATCGAGGACTACGCACTCATTGGAGACATGCAGACAGCCGCACTGGTCTGCCGGGACGGCACAGTCGACTGGCTGTGCCTGCCCCGCTTCGACTCCCATGCCATCTTCGCTGGGCTGCTCGGCACGGAGGAACACGGATTCTGGCGGCTCGGCCCGGCGCACGCGGCCGACGCCGAACCGCCGTCCGCGGCACGCCGCAGGTACCGCGGCGACTCGCTGATCCTCGAATCCGAGTACGACACCCCGCGCGGCACGGTCCGAGTGACCGATTTCATGCCCCCGCGTGATGGCGCGCCGCAGCTGATCCGGATCGTCGAGGGCGTCACCGGCCGGGTGCCGATGCGCTCCGCGCTGCGCATGCGTTTCTCGTACGGCCGCGTGGTGCCCTGGGTGCACAAGCACGAGGGGCGGACGGTCGCCGTCGCAGGGCCCGACTCGGTGTGGTTCG
Source organism: Streptomyces albiflavescens (assembly GCF_014645835.1). Taxonomy (GTDB): domain Bacteria; phylum Actinomycetota; class Actinomycetes; order Streptomycetales; family Streptomycetaceae; genus Streptomyces; species Streptomyces albiflavescens. Next base: position 23,503 of record NZ_BMMM01000023.1, on the reverse strand, counting down.
ACACCGCCTGCGAGACCTACGGCAAGGCGCTGACCACGTACGCCGACTTCACGGTGGCGCCCGGTGACCGTCTCGCCTTCACCATCTCGTGGGAGCCCTCGCACAAGGAGCCGCCCGCGCTGCCCGAGCCGGAGCAGTCGTTGGAGGCCACGGAGGACTTCTGGCGCGAGTGGGTCGAGCAGTGCACGTATCACGGCCCCTACCGCGAGGCCGTCGTCCGCTCGCTGATCACGCTGAAGGCCCTGACGTACGCGCCCACGGGCGGCATTGTCGCCGCCCCGACGACCTCGCTGCCGGAGGAGATCGGCGGCGTACGCAACTGGGACTACCGCTACACCTGGCTGCGCGACGCAGCGATCACCCTCTCCTCGCTGCTGCGCACCGGCTACCGCGAGGAGGCCCGCGCCTGGCGCGAGTGGCTGCTGCGCGCCGTCGCGGGCGACCCGGAGAACCTGCAGATCATGTACGGCATCGCGGGCGAACGGGAGTTGGGCGAGGCGGAGCTCGACTGGCTGCCCGGATACGAGAATTCCACTCCCGTGCGCGTCGGGAACGGCGCCGCGCACCAGCTCCAGCTGGATGTGTACGGCGAGGTCACCGAGGCCCTGCACCTCGCCCACATGACCGGCCTGTCGCGCAACGACTACGCCTCGCTCCTCCAGTTGAAGCTGATCCGCTACCTGGAGGACCACTGGGACCAGCCGGACGAGGGCATCTGGGAGGTCCGCGGCCCGCGCCGCCACTTCGTGCACTCCAAGGTGATGGCCTGGGTCGCCGTCGACCGCACGATCAAGCTCATCGAGTCCGGTGACGCGGACGGCCCGCTGGAGAAGTGGCGCGAGCTGCGCGACGACATCCACCGGGACGTCTGCGAGAAGGGCTACGACAGGGAGCGCAACACGTTCACGCAGTCGTACGGCTCCAAGGAGCTGGACGCCTCGCTGCTCCTCATCCCGCAGATGGGCTTCCTGCCCCCGGACGACAAGCGCGTGATCGGCACCATCGAGGCGATCCAGCGCGAGCTGTCCACCCCGGACGGCTTCATCCTGCGCTACCCGACCATCGGTGAGAAAGCGGGCGTGGACGGTCTGGAGGGCGACGAGGGCGCCTTCCTCGCGTGCTCGTTCTGGATGGCGGACGACCTCGCGATGATCGGCCGCGTGGACGAGGCCCGCAAGCTGTTCGAGAAGCTGCTGGCGCTCCGCAATGACCTCGGTCTGCTGGCCGAGGAGTGGGACCCGCGGCTGCAGCGCCAGGTCGGTAACTTCCCTCAGGCGTTCAGCCACGTGCCCTTGATCGACACGGCACTGCGGCTGACGGCGAGCGGCGCGTACGGCGGCTGACGGCGAGCGGCGCGTACGGCGGCTGACGGCGCGTGATCGTTCCCCGCGCCCCGTGAGGGGCGCGGGGAACCGCGCGACCGGCCATGGACGACCCACGGCTTGGCACGGCGTCCGTCCAGAAGACCGCCTACGCTGAAAACAGGTCCTGTCCCCTGCTGAAAGGGGGCGGCTTCCATGGCTCCCCTTTCGAAGGCGGGTGCGGCGCTCGCCGCGCTCCGCGCGGATCTGGTCGGCGACGTGTTCGCCCCGGACGATCCGGGGTACGACGAGGCTCGGACGATCTTCAACGCGATGATCGACCGACGCCCCGCCGTGATCGCGCAGTGCGAGGGCGAGGCCGATGTGGTCCGTTCGGTGCGCTTCGCGCGCGAGCTTGACCTGAAGATCGCGGTGCGCGGCGGCGGCCACAGTGTGTCGGGCATGTCGCTCAACGACAACGGCCTGGTCATCGACCTGCGACGGATGCACACGGTGACGGTCCATCCCGGTTCCGAGACGGTACGGATCGAGGGCGGGGCCGTCATGAGCCACCTCGACCGCGCCACCCAGCCGTACGGCCTGGCGACCACCGGCGGCCGCGTCTCGACCACCGGCGTCGGCGGCTTCGTACTCGGCGGAGGGAACGGCTGGCTCGACCGGACGTTCGGCCTCGCCGTCGACAACCTGCTCGGCGTCGAGCTGGTGACGTCCGACGGCTCGACGGTTCTGGCCACCGACCGTGAGAACCCCGAGCTGTTCTGGGCGCTGCACGGCGGCGGCGGGAACTTCGGTGTCGCGACCGCGCTGACCCTGAAGCTGCACCCGCTTCCCGAGATCTCGTTCGCCCTGCTGATGTACCAGCCGGATGCCGGCCCGGACGTGCTCCGCATCTACCGCGAGGTCATCGAGAACGGTTCGTCGGAGGTGAGCGGCGCCGTCATGTATACGACAGGCCCGCCCGAGGAATTCGTCCCGGAGCACATGGTCGGGAAGCGGCTGGTCCTCGCTCTCCTCACGTATGTCGGCGGCGAGGAGGCCCTGCGCAAACTCGCCCAGCCGCTGGTGGCGCTGGAGCACGAGGCCGAGATCCTCGCCGCCATCCCCTACGCCGACCTCCAGTGCATGCTCGACGACCCGCCCGGTATGCGGAACTACTGGTCGGCGGAGTTCATGACCGGCCTGCCCGACGACCTCGTGGACGTCTTCTGCGAGCTTGGCGATTCCGTGCCCGTGCCCACGGGAACCCAGCATGTGCTGTTCCCCGAGGGCGGCGCGATCGCCTCGGGCCCGGCCCGGTTCCCGGTGCCCTACCGGGACGCGCCCTGGGCCGTGCACCCCTTCGGGGTCTGGGAGGACCCGGCCGACGACGAGCGGTGCATCCAGTGGGTCAAGAGGGTCCGCGCCGAGGTCCGGCCCTGGAGCACCGGAGCGGTGTACCTCAACTTCATCGGAGACGAAGGCGGCGACCGGGTCGTGGCCGGCCTCGGCGCCGAGAACCTTCGGCGCCTTTCCGCCGTGAAGGCCGAGTACGACCCGGACAACGTCTTCCGCTTCAACCACAACATCAAGCCGACCTGAATCGGGCTACGTGGTGACCGGTCGGACGGCCGGCACGACGTCGTCCATGCCCGCCGCTTGTCCATGCCCGCCGCTTGTCCAGGCCTGCCGATTGCCCAGGCCTGCCGATTCAACGAAATCCGAAGATCATTCGCTGTTTCCCTGCGGATACGACAGTGTGGCGGGGTGGTGACGAACGCCACAACAGACACGAGGTCGCGCAATTTCGGGGTGGGGGCGACGCAACGTCGCGCCCATGCCGCCCGTGCCGACTCCCGTAACCGGTCGGAGATGTCCCGCGAACGCGACCGCGGGTAGCGTCCGCTGCATGGACAGCCGTTTGGACAGCCGTTACGACACCCAGGGCGCCGGAATCACCGTGCAGCGGGCGCTGGAACTTCCCGGGCTGCGCAGCGGGCTGCCGGAAATCCTCGCGGGGGCCGACCGGCTGCAGCGCACCGTGCGCTGGGTGCACGCGGGCGAGGTCCCGAACATCGCCTCACTCCTCAAAGGCGGCGAACTCCTGCTGACCACGGGCTACGGCCTCGGCACCCGCCCGGCCGAACAGCGCGCCTTCGTCCGCACCCTCGCCGAGCGGGGCATCGCGGCGCTCGTCGTGGAGCTCGGGCCGCGCTTCACCCGGCTGCCCGCGGCGCTCGTGGAGACGGCACGCAGCGCCGGCCTCCCGCTGGTGCAGCTGCACCGCGAGGTGCCCTTCGTGACGGTCACGGAGGAGATCCACACCGAGATCGTCAACGGCCACTACGCACTGCTCCAGCAGGCCGAGGAAGTGCACCGGCGATGTACCGAAGCCCTCCTCGGCGGCGGCGGAGTCCCCCAAGTCCTCGGCATCCTCGCGGACTTCAGCGGCAACCCCGTCTTCCTGGAGACGGCGGAGGGTCAGCTCCTGTACGCCGCCGGGGCCGGTTCCGCGGGCGCCGATCCGCTCCAGGTGTGGGAGGGGCTGCGCGGCCAGCACAAGGAGCAGCCGCCCGCCGGAACGACCCTCGTGGACGTGCCCGGCGGCGGCCCCGGCACCGGCTCGGTACGGGCCCGGCTGGTCCTTCTGCCCGTCAGCTCCTCCGTCGCGCCGGTGCACCGGATCGCCGCCGAGCGGGCCGCGGGCATCCTGGCCGTCGTCCTGATGCAGGCCCGCCAGGAGGAGGAGCTCGCGGCGCGCGGACGCGGCGACTTCCTCACCGACCTCGCGGAGGGCCGCATCGAGGCCGAGGACGCGCCCGCGCAGGCCCGCGTGCTCGGCTTCAAGCCCGGCTCCAGCCCGCTCCTGCCGGTCGTGATGCGGCTCGCCGACGGCCTGTCCCCCGGCGGCGGCTGGGCGGTCCTGGCCCGCGCGGTCGCCGAAGAGCTGGCCTCCGTGGGAGTCCCGGTCCTGCTGGGCGTACGTCCGGTCGAGGGCCGTGTCCCGCTGCTCCTGGGCCTGCGCTCGGAATCCGAACGCGCGGCCGTGGCGGACCGGGTCGCGGCGGCGCTGCGCGCGGGCGTCGAGCGCGCGGGCATGCAGCGGCCCGGTGCGCAGCCGCCGGTGGTGGTGGTCGGGGTCGCGGGCGGCTGGGCGGCCGCGTCGGCGGGCCTGCGGCACGCGGCGGAGACAGCGGCGGCGGCACAGGGTCTCTCGGACCGCCCGTGGTACGACGCGCGCCGCCTGGACATCGACCTGCTCCTGTGGCGCCTTCGCGACCACCCGGACCTGGCCGCCTTCGTGGACCGCGCGATCGGCCCCCTCCGCGACCACGACAACCGCTCCAAGCCACCGCTGCTGCCCACCCTGGAGACGTACTTGGCCCACGCGGGCCGCAAGGCGGAGACGGCCCGCGAGCTGCATCTGAACCGGCAGACCCTCTACAACCGCCTCGCCCGGATCGGGGAGTTGCTGGGCACGGACCTGGACGACCCGCAGACAGTCCTGGCGTTGAGCCTGGCGCTGCGGGCGCGCCGACACGTCCCCTAGCCCGGACGTCCCCTAGCCAAGGGGCTTGGACTGGGTCAACTCGTCGTAGACGCTCAGTACTTGAGCAACGGTCTCGTCCTCGGTGGGCCAGGCGGCGGCCTGTCGAGCGCCCTTCGCCTTGAGGAGTTCCCGGTGCCCGGGGTCGCCGAGGAGGCGTACGACCGCGTCCGCGAGCGCCTGGGCGTCGCCGTACGGGACGAGTTCGGCTGCGTCGCCGACCAGTTCGGGGATGCCGCCGACCGCGGTCGCGACCAGCGGCACGCGCGCGTGGAGGGCCTCTTGCGCGAGTACCGAGCGGGATTCCCAACTGCTGGTCAACAGTGCGAGATCGGCGGCCGCGAGGAGCTCCGTGATGTCCTCGCGCCGGCCGATCAGCCGGGCGGGCAGCCCTTCGTCCTCGATACGGCGCTGCAGAACCGTCCGCAGCGGCCCCTCCCCCGCGATCACGAGCAGCGGCAGGGGATCGAGGCGACGCCAGGCGCGCGCGGCGTCCAGCAGGGTGTCGTAACCACGATGCCGGTCGAGCGAGCCGACGGCCATGAGCAACGGCCGGTCGGTGGCGCCGAGTTCGGCCAGCGCCTTGTGCCGCAGTCGGTCGGGGTCACCTTGCTCGAGGGGCGTGCGCGGGGCGGGGAACGCGACGGCGGCGAGCCGTGCGTCGCGCGCTCCCCTGCTGCGAGCGCGGTCCACGAGGTCGGACGAGGTCCCGAGCACCACGGCGGCGGCCCTGGCGACCCGCCGCTCGAGGAGCCGCAGCAGATGGGCCCGCGCCCCCTCCGCGTGTGAGCGCGTGTGCCAGGTGACGACGAGCGGCACGCGCCGCCCGCTCAGCGCGAGCGCGGCCCGCAGCGCCGCGTGCAGCCCGTGCGCGTGCACCAGGTCGGCGTCCGCGCAGGCGGTCCGCAGCGCGGCCACGGAGGCCGGGTCGCTGCTGCGCGGCACCGCAACGTGCTGCGCGCCCACGCCGGTGAACCCGTACACCCGATCGGCCTCGGCGGGGGCGCACACAGTCACCCGCACACCCCGGGCGACGAGCCCCGAAGCCAGCGACCGCACATGCGCACTGCTGCCCGCGCTGCCGCCGCCGAGCACCTGCACGGTGCGCAGCGGCAACTGGCCGTGCGGTGAGTGGCTGCTCACGTGGCTCACGTGGCCGGGGCTCCTGATTCGGCGTCGGACGGTCACGAAGAAACTACAGAAGGATCGCGCAGGGGGGTGTACCGCACGTCGTGCTCCGCGTACTCCGCCAAGGATGCCAGGCCGCACGGGTGTTCCGGGACCGCCGCCGGACGATGGTCGCGAAGACTGGGGCAACTCGCCGGGGGTAGTCACTCACACGAGTGAGAAGTGCGGTCGTTTTGGGTGGAGTTCGAGGGTTGGGCACTGGAGGGCGCGTGCTTACCGTCGTCAACGCGCCGGGGCGCGTGATGGCAAGCTTCCGACCTGGTCGGCGGGCCGGCCGGGTGGGGTGGGGTGGGGTGGGGTGGGGTGGGGTTGCCCGGCCCTCAGAGGCGCCGCCCGCGGTCAGGGGCACGCCCGGAACGGAGCCCGGGTGCACGCACGGAGCCCGGGTCCATGCACGGAGCGCGGAGACCGTACAGAGCGCCGCGCTCGTACAGTGCACGCCGGTCGCACAGGTCATCACCCGCGACGCTCCTACAGAGCACACCGCTCACACAGACCATCACCCCCGCCCCAGCGAGCGCGCCGCATCACTGGCCTTCTCCCCGTATGCCGCCGCGGCCACCAGTGCCGCGGCGTGGGCGATGAGCCCCGCGCGGCCGTTGCCCGCGGCGATGGCGGTGCCCAGGGCGGCGCCGAGCGCGTGTGCGCCGGTGTCGCCGATCATCGCGCGCTCACCGAGGTCGTCGGGGAGCACAGCCGCGGCGGCCCCCATGGCCGCGGCGGACAACTGCCCGGCGGTTTCGCCGCGCAGCACCCCGGGCGCGCCCAGGGCGAGCACGGCACCGGCGGCCCGCCCGGGCCGCACATCCACAAGGTTGACGAAGTGCGCGGTCCCGGCGATCACGACACCCGCGAGCAGCTTGTCCAGGAGCCGCTCCTTGAGCATCGCCCCCGCCACCAGCCCGGCTGCCGAGATCCCGAACAACTTGACCGCCCCCCTGGTCACTTCAGTCAACCGCCGTTCAAGCAGTAATAACTTCGCAGGTCAGGGCGCTGGATGAGGTCATCCCGTTGACTGCGGCGTCGCCCCTCGCCGTGCGTGCTCGGTTCGGCCTACGGCGCCATCGACAGGGAGCGTTCCAGCAGGAGGCGACTTCTGCGCGGCCGACTCACGCGCCTGGCGATTCTTCCCGGTCTGCGGGGGCGGGTCCCTTCGAGACCGGGAGGTGGCCGTGCAACAGGAGGCTGACAAGCTGGCCCACCACCGCCTCGCCCGGCGGTATGCGGTTCACCGCGGCCAGGTACACGACGGTTCCGGAGTAGATGTCGACCATCAGTGAGGTATCGGTGTCCGGCGGCAACCGGCCTTCGAGGCGGGCCCGCTCCAGCAGCTTCACGACCGACGCGCGGCGGGGTTCGATGAGCTCGGCGAAGGCTCCGGTGCCGGTGGGATCCTCGATCACGTCGGCGAGCAGCGCCGGGAGTATCAGGCAAGTGGGCATGGCGGAGACGAGCTCGATAGTGAGACGGACGGCCGTGCGGAGGTCGGCTTCGAGGTCGCCGGTCTCGTGGATGGGAGGCAGGGGGACTTCCCCGCTGAGGGCCTCGATCACGAGTGCGGCCTTGTTCGGCCACCACCGATAGATGGTGGCCTTGCTGACTCCGGCCCGCCGGGCGATGCCTTCGAAGGTTAGCCGCTGGTATCCGACCTCGCTGAGGAGGTCTTTCGTGGCTCGGAGCACGGCTTCGTGAGATTCCCGGCGACGCCGACGCGAGTCAGGCGCGATGTGGTCGGGCTGGGCGGCGTACTCAGGAGCCAAAGCGCTCTGGCGGCCGTCTTGCCGCCTGGGAGTGTCCACCGCATGTCTCCCTTGTGAGCCACTGGCGCCCCGTTGATTTTGCCCTGAAAGTGGCCCTATATTGGCGAAACGGTGCGTTTCGTACTGTATGCTCCGTCTTGTACTCAATAGTAAGATCCGTAAGCCTGCTTGGAAAATGCTGGGACGTGGTTCAGCAGGTCCGGCGGGTGGATCACCACGCGTCAGACCCGCGCGCAGGATCTGGCGCCTATGGGCGTTCCCCCCTGAGCGCCCGAGATCCCTGTTGCGACCCCCGGAAGGGGGACATCATGCGCGCAACTACGGGCAGGATGCGGCGGATAGCCGCTGTGATCTGCACGGCACCCATCTTTGCCATCGCGGCCGGAGCCGGCGCTGCCAGCGCGGCCGCTTTCCCCTCGTCGTCCCATGTCGCTTCGGCTCCCTCCCACGACAGCAAGGGCCTGGGAGATCGCTGCTTCTACGGTGACGGCTGGGGCTGGGGTTGGGGAGACCGCTGCTTCTATGGTGGCGGCTGGGGCTGGGGAGACCGCGGCCACTCCGGTGACGGCTGGGGCTGGGGAGACCGCGGCCACTCCGGTGACGGCTGGGGCTGGGGAGATCGCGGCCACTCCGGTGACGGCTGGGGCTGGGGAGACCGCGGCGGTGGCGGGTACGGCGGTGGTGACCACGGCGGTGGCGGGTACGGCGGTGGTGACCACGGCGGTGGCGGGTACGGCGGTGGTGACCACGGCGGTGGCGGGTACGGCGGTGGTGACCACGGCGGTGGCGGGCACGGCTACTGACGCTCCAGCGCAGTGAGCTCGCGATCAACGTTCGGCAGTTTCGTGAGTGCCGAATCCGGATGCCCGGACACCTCGGGCATCCGGACCCGTCTGAAGCGGCAGGCCTCCCATCCGACTGATAGTCGGGGCGGTGGGTAGCGGTGAGGATCGTGTGCGTCGGTGCGGGGCCTGCGGGGCTGTACTTCGCGATCTCGGCCAAGTTGCGCGATGCCGGGCACGAGATCACCGTGTACGACCGTGACCCGCCGGCGGCCACCTACGGCTGGGGCGTCGTGTACTGGGACGACCTGTTGGACGTCCTCTATCGCAACGATCCCGAAAGCGCGCGGGAGGTCACCGCCAGGTCCGTGCTGTGGCAGGACCAGGAGGTGCGTGTGCGCGGCTCGGGCGGCGAGCAGACGGCGCACTTCGGGGGTTACGGATACAGCATCAGCCGATCTGCGTTGCTCGACGTCCTGGCCCGGCGTGCCTCGCAGCTCGGCGTCGACGTCCAGTATGGCCACCGCGTTGCAGATCACTCGACGCTTCCCGAAGCGGACCTTCTCGTTGCCGCCGACGGTGCGAACAGCGGGATCCGGGGACAGAGCGCAGCGTTCGGAACTCGCATTGAAGTCGGTCTCAATCCCTACATCTGGCTCGGCACGGACCAGGCGTTCCGCAGCTTCGTGTTCAGCTTCGAGCAGACGTCCGCGGGATGGATCTGGTTTCACGCCTACCCCTCGGTCGCGGGAATCAGCACCTGCATCGTCGAATGCTCACCGCAGACCTGGCACAGTCTGGGACTCGACGTGCTCGGCCGCGACCAGGGAGTGCGACTGCTGGAGGACACCTTCAAGCGCGCACTCGACGGCCACCGCTTGATCAGTCGATCACGGGGCGCGCCGGCGCACTGGCAGCGCTTCGCGCACGTGACCAACGAGACCTGGTACCACGGCACGACGGTGCTCGTCGGCGACGCTGCCCACACCACCCACTTCACGCTGGGGTCGGGCACCAGACTGGCGATCATCGACGCGATCGTCCTTGCACACAGCCTGCAGAAATACCTTGACGTGGAGGACGCCTTGCGGGAGTACGACCGCCATCGCCGCGTGGAACTCCATCCGGTGCAGGCGGCCTCGCGTACGAGCATGGCGTGGTTCGAGCACTTGGACCAGTACATCGACCGCGACGCTGTGGCGTTCGCGCACGCCATGTCGGTACGCCACGGCGGCCAGAGCCCCTGGCACCACCAACTCCACATTGCCACCCAGATCGCTGCCGTACGCACGGCACGGCGCGCCTTTGCCACTGGCCGACGTTGGTACCTCGCCCGCCGACGAGGCGAAGGGAAAGACGCCCAGTCACGTCAAACTGGCCGACTACCGTGCCCGCCCGGACTTGATCAGCCGGGAAACCGTGACGGGTAGACAGCGGGGGCATGGGCCTTCGACGCCGCCTTGCAGATCTCCTGCCGACGCGGTCCTGCGCGACGACGTGGCCATGATGGTGAGTCAATCCTTGCTCATGCGGTAATAACTTCGCTGTTCAGGGGGCTAGATGAGGGTTTCGTACACCCGTTCGCGTCTCGCGCCATGAATCCTCGGTACAGCCTGCGGCAACATCGAGACGGAGATCCTTCCCGCAGGGGGCGCGGCTTCTTCGCGGTCGAGTGCTACCGACGCTTGGCTGCGCAAGACGTCACCGTCCCGCAGAGCCCCGAAGTGCGCCCGGAACCCACGCCGGGGGTCATCCACGCCCACGACATCGTCGTACGCGCCACACGCACCGGCGGCCGCGACCGCGAACCCGGCGGCAGGCCGGACCCGCGCGGCCCCGAGCGCCGCTCCCACAGCCGCCGCGGGGCCCGCGTACAGCTCGACGGTGCGCCCGGCGAAGTTCTTGCGCTCCCAACGGGCGGGCCCGCCCGGCGCCTTGGAACGCAGGGCGGCGATTCCCGCTCGGGTGACCGCCGCAGCCGTGCTGAATGCGGCACCCCGGCCCACAAATATGCTCATCCCGGAAACCCTAAGGGGCCCACGGAGCGGGCCGGATACAGGGACTGCGGAACGGTCGACGGGAGCCGGGCGGGAAACCCGCCGCGGACCGACGGAGATCAGACCACGGAGCGGCGGAGACCAGACACAGACCGGCGAAGACCAGACCACAGGACCGGCGGAGACCAGACACAGACCGGCGAAGACCAGACCACGGAGCGATCAAAGCCGCACCGTGAAGCGGTCGAAGCCCCGTCGCGGAGCGGCGCAGAAGAAGGCCCGCCGACGGCTACCCGTCGGCCCGAGCCGTAGCCAGCAACTCCTCCGCATGCGCCCGAGCCGTCTCCGAGTCCTCCTGCCCCGCAAGCATCCGGGACAGCTCACGGATCCGTTCCTCGCCCTCCAGGACCTTGACCCCGGACCGGGTCACCGACCCGTCGTTGGTCTTCTCGACGAGCAACTGCCGGTCGGCGAACGCGGCCACCTGCGGCAGATGCGTCACCACGACCACCTGCGCGGTCTTCGCCAGCCGCGCCAACCGCCGTCCGATCTCGACCGCGGCCTTGCCGCCGACCCCCGCGTCGACCTCGTCGAACAAATACGTCGGCACAGGATCCGTACCCGCGAACACGACCTCCACCGCCAGCATCACACGCGACAGCTCACCGCCGGATGCCCCCTTGGCGATCGGCCGCGGCGGCGCCCCGGGATGCGGGGCGAGCAGCAGCTCGACCTCGTCGACGCCGGCGGGCCCGTACGCGACCGTGCGCCCGCCGACGCCCACACCCTCCGGGTCGTCGGTCTGCCGGATCTCGAACGACACGCGCGCGTGCGGCATGGCGAGCGAGGCCAGCTCGGCGGTCACGGCGGCGGCGAACCGCTCGGCGGCCTCCGTGCGCGCGTCCGTCAACGCCTGGGCCAGCCCGCCCAGTTCGGTCCGCAGCGCGTCCCGCTCGGCGGTCAGCTCGTCGATCCGCTCGTCGTCGCCGTCGAGTTCGGTGAGCCGCGTGGCACTCTGCTCGGCCCACGCCAGTACGGCGTTGATGTCCTCGCCGTACTTCCGGGTCAGCTGGGTGAGCGCGGCGCGGCGCTCCTCGACCGCCGCGAGCCGCAGGGGATCGGCGTCGAGGTCGTCGGCGTACCCCGCCAATTCGCCCGCCACATCGCCCAGCAGAATGCCGATCTCCCCGATCCGCCCGGACAGCGCGGCCAGGGCGGAGTCGTGCGACCGGACGGCCTCCAGGGCCCGGTGCGCCCCCGCGACGAGCGTGGTGGCGTCGATGCCCTCCGGGTCCTCGGGATTGCCCGCGAGCGCGGCGTGCGCGGCCGTGGCGGCCGACGCGAGCGCCTCCGCATGGCCGAGACGCTCGGCCTCGGCGGCCAGCTCCACGTCCTCGCCCGCCCGCGGCTCGACCGCCGCGATCTCGTCGAGCCCGAAGCGCAGCATGTCGGCTTCCTGAGCCCGCTCACGCGCGCGCGTGGTGATCTCGTCCAGCTCGGCCGAGATGGCGCGCAGCCGCCGGTAGGCGCCCGAGTACTTGGCGAGCGGCCCGGCGACCGCGTCGCCCGCGTACCGGTCGAGCGCCTGCCGTTGCCGGGACAGCTTGAGCAGCCCCTGCTGGTCGGTCTGCCCGTGCACGGCGACGAGCTCGTCGGCGAGCTCGGCGAGCACACCCACCGGTACGGAACGCCCGCCCAAGTGCGCCCGCGACCGCCCCTCTGCCGAAACGGTACGGCTGATCAGCAGCGCCCCGTCGTCGAGCTCGGCTCCGGCCTCCTCGGCCCGTACGACGGCCGTCCCGCCCGTGGGCAGGGCGATCCGCCCCTCCACGACGGCGTTCTTGGCGCCGATCCGTACGAGGGCCGGGTCCGCGCGCCCGCCCAGCAGCAGCCCGAGGCTGGTGACCACCATCGTCTTGCCCGCGCCGGTCTCACCGGTCACGGCGGTGAAGCCGGGCGACAGCTCGACGACCGCGTCGTCGATGACTCCGAGCGACCGTATCCGCATCTCCTCCAACACGGACACGACCTTACGAGGTCGGGACCCGGCTGTGCGACGGGCCCCGCCTCGCCGCAGCGAAGGCGCAGGTGACAAGGCCCCACAAAGAGGCCCTTGTCACCCGCGGGAGTGGGCTGCCGTACAAGCCGTCGTACGTCTGGTGCGGCGCCCCGCCGTCTAGTGCGGCGCCCCGCGCCACCCGGAAACCGGCAGCGCGAACTTCGCCACCAACCGATCGGTGAACGACGCGTGGTGCAGTCGGGCCAGCCGCACCGGCACAGCCCCCCGCCGCACCTCCACCCGCGCCCCCGGCGGCAGCTCCAGCGTCCGCCGCCCGTCGCACCACAGCACACCCGGCGGAATGTGCGGCAGCACCTCCACCGCGAGCACGGAGTCCGGCGACGTCACCAACGGCTTGGCGAAGAGCGCGTGCGCACTGATCGGCACCATGAGCAGCGCCTCGACCTCCGGCCACACCACGGGCCCGCCCGCGGAGAAGGCGTACGCCGTCGAGCCGGTCGGGGTCGCGCAGACGATGCCGTCGCAGCCGAAGCCCGTCACCGGTCGCCCGTCGATCTCCAGCACCACTTCGAGGAGCCTCTCGGCGGACACCTTCTGCACGGCCGCCTCGTTCAGCGCCCAGTCGGTGTGCACGATGTCGCCGTTCTGGTGCACGACGACGTCGACGGTCATGCGCTCCTCGACCTCGTAGGCCTTGGTGACGACCCGGTCGACCACCTTGTCGAGGTCGTCGCGCTCGGCCTCCGCGAGGAAGCCGACGCGGCCGAGGTTGACGCCGAGCATCGGCACCCCGGAGGCGCGGGCGAACTCGGCGCCGCGCAGCAGCGTGCCGTCACCGCCCAGCACGATCAGCAGTTCGCAGCTGTCAAGGCACTGGGGAGTCGCCTCCTTGACCAGCTCCACCTCGCCCGGTAGCGGCAGGTCGGCCGCCTCCGCCTCCAGGACCCGTACGCCGATCCCGGAGCGCAGCAGCCCCTGGACGACCAACTCGGCGCTGCGGATGGCTGCCGGCCGCCCGGTGTGGGCCAGCAGGAAAACAGTACGAGCTCGGGTCTGTGTCAACGCGGCCCCTCCGCCACTGCACGGTCAACGTCGGCCGGGTCGAGTTCGGGTGCCCCGGCACGCAGCCACAGAAAGTACTCGACGTTGCCCGAGGGTCCGGGCAACGGGCTTGCGGTCACACCCTGCACTCCGAGCCCCAGTTCCCGGGCTCGTCCGGCCACTCCGCGCACAGCCTCCGCGCGCAGTTCGGGGCTGCGTACGACACCGCCGCTCCCCAACCGTTCCTTCCCCACCTCGAACTGCGGCTTCACCATCATCACCAGGTCGGCATCCGGCGCCGCGCACCGCACCAGAGCGGGCAGCACCAGTCCGAGCGGGATGAAGGACAGATCCCCGACGACAAGATCCACGGGCTCCCCATCGATCGCCTCCAACGTCAACTCGCGTACGTTCGTACGGTCCTTGACGGTGACGCGTTCATCGCTCTGCAGAGACCAGGCGAGTTGTCCGTAACCGACGTCCACGGCGACGACATGGGCGGCGCCCGAGCGCAGCAGTACGTCGGTGAAGCCTCCGGTGGACGCTCCGGCGTCCAGCGCGCGCCGGCCCTCGACCTTCAGCCCCTGGGGCACGAAGGCCGCCAGGGCACCCGCGAGCTTGTGCCCGCCGCGCGAGACGTAGTCGGGGTCGCTGTCGTCCTGGGTGACCACGATCGCGGCCGCGGTCTCCACCTGCGTGGCGGGCTTGGTCGCGAGGGTCTTGCCGACGGTGACCCGTCCCGCGGCGATCAGCTGGCTGGCGTGCTCGCGCGAGCGGGCGAGCTTCCGGCGGACCAGCTCGGCGTCGAGGCGGCGTCGTGCCACTCCTGCCACGTTCGGTTCAGCTCCTGCGGTCGTACGGTGCGGGGGGCGCCGGAGGTCCCGGGCGGGCGTCGAGCGCGGTGAGCGCGTCGCGCAGCCCCCGATGTACATCCTCGTACACCTCGACGTGTCCGTCCGTGGCGAGGTGGTCGGCATCGGCCAGCCGGTCGAGCTGGGCGTCGACATCGGCGTTGCCGGTGGGGGTCCGGTCCAGGTTGAGTGGAGCAGGGGCGGCGGGGTCGTACGAGGGTTCGATCGTGAGCCCGGCGCCCGGCTCACCGTCCGGCCCCGGCCCGGCCCCGGGTTCGAGTTCGTACACGGGCCCGGTCTCGGGTCCGGGTCCGGCCACGGGCCCGGCGTCCGGTCCGGAGGAAATGCCGGGCTCCGGTGCCCGCACGTCCTGCCGGACTTCGGTCTCCGGCGATGAGTCGCTCATGCCCCGACGCTACCGCGAAGCGCTGCGGTACCGTCGATCACGATGGCGACGATTGAGGAGTGCCGCACCGCACTCGACAAGCTCTCGGACAACCTTGCGGGCGCCGAAGGGGACGTACGCAGCGCTGCGGCCCTGGACCGCTCGCTGAGCTGCCGTATCACCGACCTGGACATCACCTTCGTGGGCCGGCTCAAGGACGGCCGGATCGAGGTGGTCGACACGCTCCAGGGCCCGCCCCTCGAGAAGGCCCAGATCCGGCTCACGATGAAGGGCGACGACCTGGTCTCGATGGTGAACGGCGACCTGAACTTCGCGAAGGCCTGGGGCTCGGGCCGGGTGAAGCTTGAGGCGGGCCTGCGGGACCTGTTCCGCCTCAGGACCCTTCTGTAGCCGATACGGCCGATCCGGATACAGCTGATGACGACGCTGCCGATACAGCCGATATCGAGGCGGCCGCACGCGCCTTGCGTGCCGCCGGCACCACCAGCGGCGTCCCCGTCTCCGGGTCGTCGATGACCTGGCAGCGCAGGCCGAAGACCCGCTCGACCAGTTCGGCCGTGACGATGTCGTTCGGCGCGCCCTCGGCGATGACCTCTCCGTCGCGCAGGGCAATGAGGTGGGTGGCGTACCGGGCGGCGTGATTGAGGTCGTGCAGGACCGCGACCAGCGTCCGCCCCTGCTGCTCATGAAGCTCCGCACACAGGTCGAGCACGTCGATCTGGTGCTGGATGTCGAGATACGTCGTCGGCTCGTCCAGGAGCAGCAGCGGGGTCTGCTGGGCGAGAGCCATCGCGATCCACACGCGTTGCCGCTGACCGCCCGACAATTCGTCGACATAGCGATCGGCGAGCTCGGCGACCCCGGTCGAGGCCATCGACTCCCGCACCACCCGCTCGTCCTCCGTCGACCACTGGCGCAGCAGCCCCTGGTGCGGATAGCGGCCCCGGCCGACGAGGTCGCCGACCGTGATCCCGTCCGGCGCGATCGACGACTGCGGCAGCAGTCCGAGCGTGCGGGCCACCTTCTTGGCCGGCATCGACTGGATGACCTGCCCATCGAGCAGCACCCTCCCCTCGGAGGGCTTCAGCATCCGCGACAGGGCACGTAGCAGCGTGGACTTGCCGCAGGCGTTCGGGCCGACGATCACGGTGAAGGAGTTGTCGGGGATCTCCACCGACAACTTCTCCGCGATGACGCGCTGGTCGTAGCCGAGAGTGACGTTGTCGGCGGACAGGCGGTTCACAGTCGTAGCGCTCCTCTTGGTGTTCAAATCCGGCCTGCCTTGCGCTCGGTGACAAGGAGCCACAGCAGATAGACCCCGCCCAGGACTCCGGTCACGACGCCTACGGGCAACTGGTCGGCGCCGAAGGCCCGCTGGGAGGCCCAGTCCGCGACGATCAGCAGGGTCGCGCCCATGCACATCGACGGCACCAGGTTCGGTCCGGGCGACCGGGTCAGCCGCCGGGCCAGCTGCGGCGCGGTGAGCGCCACGAAGCCGACGGGACCCGCGGCGGCGGTGGCGCCCGCGGTGAGCAGCACCGCGGCCAGCATCAGCAGCAGCCGCGTCCGCTCGACCCGCACTCCGAGGGCGTACGAGACGTCGTCGCCCATCTCCATCATGCGCAGCCCCCGCGCATGGCCCAGGACGAGCGGCACGAGGACGGCGCACATGACGAGCAGCGGCCAGACCTGCTCCCAGTCACGGCCGTTGAGCGAGCCGGTCATCCAGACGACCGCGCGGGCCGCGTCGACGATGTCGGCCTTGGTGAGCAGATAGCCGTTGACCGCCGTGACGATCGCGGAGACACCGATACCGACAAGGACCAGCCGATAACCGTGCACACCCCGCTTCCAGGCGAGCAGATAGATGGCGAGTCCGGTCATGAGGCCGCCGACGAGCGCCCCGAGGGCGACCTGGTTGGCGCTCCCCGAGAACAACACGATCATCACGAGCGCGCCGGCCGTCGAGCCCTGCCCCAGGCCGAGCACGTCCGGACTGCCCAGCGGATTGCGGGAGATGGACTGGAAGAGCGCCCCTCCGAGACCGAGCGAGGCCCCCACGAGCAGCCCGACGAGAACCCGCGGCAGCCGCAGGTCGTTGACGATGAACTCCTGGCTCGCACTGCCGTCGCCGACCAGCGTCTTGAGGACGTCGACGGCCGGGATCGGGAAGTCGCCGGTGCCGATCAGCACCACACTGGCGGCGAGCGCGGCCACCAGCAGCAGCACGACGACGGTGAACGCCCGGACGTCGAGCCGGACGGAGAGACCGCCGGGTGTGCGGACCGACCGAGTGACGGGGGCCGGCTTACCTGTGGTCGTCCGTGTGGTCACAGCTGCGCCGTCCTCCGCCGTCGTACGAGATAGATGAAGACCGGGCCGCCCAGGACCGCGGTGACGATGCCGACCTGCAGCTCCGCGGGCCGGGCGACCATCCGCCCGAGCACATCGGCGCCGAGCAGCAGCACGGGCGACAGGACGGTGGCGTACGGCAGGATCCAGCGCAGGTCGGGCCCGGTGAAGGACCGCACGACGTGCGGGACCATCAGCCCGACGAAGACGATCGGCCCGCAGGCGGCGGTCGCGGCACCGCACAGCACGGTCGCGGCGGCCATGGACAGCGCGCGGGTGCGGTTCAGGTTGGCGCCCAGCGCGCGGGCGGTGTCGTCGCCCATGGCCACGGCGTTCAGCGGCTGGGCGAGGGCCAACGCGACGAGTGTGCCGACCGCGAGGAACGGCACGACCTGCTTGATGGTCGTGTCGGTGGCCGACGCCAGCGAACCGACGGTCCAGAAGCGCATCTTGCCGAGCGCCGCGTCGTCCATGATCATCACGGCCTGGAGGTAACCGTAGAGAGCGGCGCTGATCGCGGTGCCCGCGAGCGCGAGCCGCACCGGCGTCGCACCCCGGCTGCCGCCCAGGAACCAGACCAGGGCGCCGACCGCCGCCGCCCCGAAGAAGGCGAACCAGACGTAGCCGCTCAGACTCGTCACGCCGAAGTACGTGATGGCGGTGACGACCGCGGCGGACGCACCCGCGTTGATGCCGAGCAGTCCGGGGTCGGCCAGCGGATTGCGGGTGAGCGCCTGGAGGACCGCACCGGACAAGCCGAGCGCGGCGCCGACCAGCAACCCGAGGACGGTTCGGGAGACCCGGTCGGCGACCACGACGTCGGCGTACGTCCCCGAGTCGTGGAACAGGCCGTGCCAGACCTGGTCCAGCGGCAGCGCCTTCGCACCGATCGCGATACTCGCCAGGGCGACGAGCACCAGGACACCCACGGACGCGAGGAGCCCAAAGGCACGTATCGCCCGGCGGGTTGGGGGCGCGGGGGCGATCTCCGCGCGCTGTTCGGGAGGACTGTCGACCAACACGAGGTTAGGTTAGCCTACCCTCGCATTCCGGCCCGATGCCCCGTCACCGCTGATGAGCCACCGAGTCTCCGAGCGGGTCACTGGTGAGGAGTCGATGGCCGGAGCAGTCGCTGACGAGTCGCCCGGGTGCCCGAGCACTCGGCGATGAGCCGTCGCTGATGACTCACCCGAATGTCCGAGCCCACGCCGACGAGCTGCCCGAGTGGCCGAGCAGCCGCTGATGCGTCGCCCAAGAGCCCGAGCCGTCGCCGACCAGCCGCCCGGGTGCCCGAGCAGTCGCCGACGAGCCGTCGACAGGCCTGTTGCCGGATATCCGGGTGTGCTCAAAGCCCCAGCCGCGCCAGCGCCTTCCCCCCGTCCAACTGGCAGGTGCCCTCCCCGGCCGCCGTCCACGCCGCCGCGCAGAGCGCCCGCAGCCCGTCGAGGGCCTCGCCGTCACCCTCCAGCTCCAGCCTCCCCCAAGCTCTCGACTTCGCTCGAGCAGGGGGGAGCCCCACGCCGTCGGCCGTCGCCGTCCAGCCGCCGCAGCGGAACCCGTCGCCCGCCTCCACGACCTCCGGCTGCCCGGTGAGCAGACCGCGCAGATCCGCGTCGACGTACGTCGGCCGGTGCTGCGGCGGGGCCGCGAGGAGCTGCGCGCCGTCCGTCACGCCGGTGAGCACGAGCAGCGAGTCCACCTCTCCGTTGAACGCGCCCTCGATGTCCGTGTCCAGCCGGTCGCCGACCACCAGCGGCCGCCTCGCCCCGGTCCGCAGGATCGTCTCGCGGTGCATCGGGGGCAGCGGCTTGCCCGCCACCTGCGGCTCGGCGCCTGTGGCGATGCGGACGACCTCCACCGCCGCGCCGTTGCCCGGAGCGATCCCCCGTGCGCTCGGGATCGTCAGATCGGTGTTGGAGGCGAACCATGGCACCCCGCGCGCGATGGCGTAGCACGCCTCCGCGAAGCGCCCCCAGGCCAGGTCGGCGCCGCCGAACCCCTGGACGACCGCCGCCGGATCGTCGTCGGCCGACTCGACCGGTTCGAGCCCGCGCTCGCGCAGCGCGACCCGCAGCCCCTCCCCGCCGACGACCAGCACGCGCGCGCCCGCGGGTACCTGCTCGCTGATGAGCCGGGCGGCAGCCTGCGCCGAGGTGATGACGTCGGAGGCCTCTGTCGGTATCCCCAGCTCCGTCAGGTGCTCTGCTACCACGTCCGGAGTACGCAGCGCGTTATTTGTGACGTAGGCGAGATGCATACCGCCGGAGCGGGCCGTGGCCAGGGACTTCACGGCGTAGGCGATCGCGTTGCCGCCCGCGTACACCACCCCGTCCAGATCGAGCAGCGCCGTGTCGTACGCCTCGCTCAGGGCCTGACCACTGCCCTCGGGCCGCGTCCTGACGGTCTGGCTCATTGCACATCGCTCCTCGTTCGATCCCTTTCCCCCGATCATCGCGCATGCCACTGACACACTTACGATGCATCAATGAACTATGCAGGTCCCGAGGAGGAGACACCGGCGGGCACCGGCCTCGAACTGACCGCGTTCCGAGGCCTGCGCTACGACCCCGACCGGGTCGGCAGCCTGGCCGCCGTGACATCCCCGCCGTATGACGTCATCGTGCGGCCCGACGGCCTGCTCGAACTCGAATCCGCCGACCCGCACAACATCGTCCGGCTGATCCTCCCCCAGGACGGCACCCCGACCGCCCGCAACCGACAGGCGGCCGAAACCTTGAGCCGCTGGCTGTCGGAAGGCGTCCTGACGACCGATCCCGAGCCGGGCCTGTACGTGTACGAGCAGTGCGATGGCGACCTACTGCAACGCGGCGTCATCGGCGCTCTGCGCCTGTCGGAGCCGTCGGACGCCGTCGTCCTCCCGCACGAGGACGTGATGCCGCACATCGTCGCGGACCGCGCGGCCCTGATGCGCGCGACGTGCGCCAACCTCGAACCCCTGCTGCTGACCTATCGAGGCAACGGTTCCCGGGTCGGCACGGCCGCCGTCATCGAACGCACCGCCGAACGTACGCCGCTGCTGTCGACGACCACGGAGGACGGCTTCAGCCACCGCCTGTGGGCGGTCACCGATCCGGCCGAGCTGGCCGAGATCCAGACAGATCTCCTTCAACACCAGGCGCTCATCGCCGACGGCCACCATCGCTGGGCGACATATCTGCGTCTACGCGCGGAGCACCCGTCTCCCAGTCCCTGGGACTACGGCCTGGTCCTCCTGGTCGACACCGTGCGCTTCCCGCTCCGCGTCCGCGCGATCCACCGCCTGCTGCACCGGCTGCCGGTCGCCGAGGCGCTGGCCGCCCTCACGGACTCCTTTCGGGTACGCCACCTCGACCTTCCGCTCTCCGAGGCCCTGGGGGCCCTCTCCTTGGCGGCCGCCGAGGGAAACGCCTTCCTCCTTGCCGGCGACGGCACGTTCCATCTGCTCGACCGCCCGGACAAGGACCTCCTCGCTCGCACGATCCCGGCCGACCGCCCCGAGGCCTGGCGCACCCTGGACGCGACGGTCCTGCACGCCACGCTCCTCGACCACATCTGGGGCATCCCGGAGGACTCGCCCGAGCACATCGCGTACATCCACGACACCACCGCCACGGTCGAGAAGGCGGAGCGTGACGGCGGCACGGCCGTCCTGATGCACCCGGTCCACGAGGAAGTCGTACGCGACCTCGCCCGCCAGGGCGTCACGATGCCCCGCAAGTCGACGTCGTTCGGCCCCAAGCCGGCGTCCGGCCTGGTGCTACGGGGTCTCGCG
>NZ_BMMM01000023.1:0-2446 GCF_014645835.1 Streptomyces albiflavescens | reverse complement strand
GTCCCGCCGCCCGTGTGCTTCTCGATACGCCTGGGCGTCAGCTCTGAGGAACGTCGTCCTCGGAACCGTCCTCTTCGTCGCCTTCGTCTTCGGCCCGGGCCCGCGCAGCCTTCGGAGCCTCGTCCTCATCCTCGACCTTGGTCTCGGCCTCGGCCTCGCTCTCGGTCTCGACCTCGTCCTCGTCCTCGTCCTCGTCCTCGACGAGCGCGTCGACGAACTCGACTCCGTCCAGCTCCGCGAGCCGGTCGGAGGCGTCCGTGCTGCCGTCCTTGTCGGATTCGACGGC
This sequence comes from Streptomyces albiflavescens, assembly GCF_014645835.1. GTDB lineage: Bacteria > Actinomycetota > Actinomycetes > Streptomycetales > Streptomycetaceae > Streptomyces > Streptomyces albiflavescens. The sequence goes on along the minus strand of NZ_BMMM01000023.1, from coordinate 2,160 downwards.
CTTGGCGAACCACTCGCGCGCCTCGCCCTCACGACCGGCCGCGAGAAGCGCATCGGCGTACGCGTAGCGCAGACGCGCGGTCCAAGGCTGTACGGAGTTCGACGCGAGCTCCGGGCTCTGCAGGGTCACGATGGCGGCCTCCAGCTGCCCCATGTCCCGCCGCGCACCGGCGGCCACGAGCCGCATCTCGACCTGACCGGCCTTGTCCAGCTTCTGCACCTCGGGGGCACCGGCCATGTCCAGCGCCTTCTCGGGCCGCCCCAGACCGCGCTCGCAGTCCGCCATGACGGGCCACAGCTCCACGTTGCCGGTCATCCGACGCGCCGCCCTGAACTCGGCGAGAGCCTCGCTGAACTTCTGGTTCGCGTACGCGGCGAAACCGGCCGCCTCGCGTACGGCGGCGACGCGCGACGCCAGCCGCAGGGCAATCTTCGAGTACGCGTACGCGCCCTCGGGGTCCTCGTCGATGAGCCGGGCGACCATCACCAGGTTCCGGGAGACATCCTCGGCAAGACCCTTGGGCAGGCTTTGGAGCTCCTGCCGCACGTCCTTGTCGATCTCCTCGCCCGTGACGTCATCGGGGATCGGCAGCCGCTTGATCGGCTCACGGTCACGGTCCCGCTCGTCACGGAAACGGCCGCCACCGCGCCGGTCGTCGCCCCTTCGGTCGTCACGGCCGCGGAAGCCGCCGGGGCGCCCGCCCCGGTCGTCACGACGCGGACCACCGCGTCCGCGGTCGTCGCGGCCACGGAAACCGCCGCCCCGGCTGTCGTCACGACGGTCATCCCGCCGGTCGTCACGCCTGTCGTCACGACGGAACGCCGGACGGTCGCCCTCGCGGCGGTCGTCACGCCGGAAGTCGCCGCGGTCACCGCGGTCGTCGCGCCGGTAGCCACCACGGTCGCCACCGTCACGACGGTCATCACGACGGAAACCACCACGGTCATCGCCCCGACGATCATCACGGCGGTCATCACGGCGGTCATCACGCCGGTCGTCACGACGGAAGCCGCCACGGTCACCGCTGTCACGACGGTCATCGCGGCGGAAAGCCGGACGGTCCCCGTCGCGACGGAAGCCACGGTCATCGCCCCGGCGATCGTCGCGCCGGTCGTCCCTGCGGTCGTCACGCCGGAAGTCGCCGCGGTCACCGCGGTCGTCGCGCCGGTAGCCACCACGGTCGCCACCGTCACGACGGTCATCACGACGGAAACCACCACGGTCATCGCCCCGACGATCATCACGGCGGTCATCACGGCGGTCGTCACGCCTGTCGTCACGACGGAAGCCGCCACCACCGCGGCTGTCGTCGCGGCGGAAGCCGCCGCGGTCACCACTGTCACGACGGTCATCACGACGGAACCCACCACGGTCGTCATCGCGGCGCGGACCACTGGCATCGTCGCGGCGGAACGGCGGACGGTCGCCGTCACGGCGGAAGCCACGGTCGTCGCGACGCGGCCCGCCGGATCGGTCGTCGCGGCGGAACGGCGGACGACCGCCGCGATCGCCCTCGCGCCGATCGCCCTCGCGCCGATCGTCACGGCCGCGGAAGCCACCACCACGGTTGTCATCACGGCGGTTGTCATCACGACGGAACCCGCCGCGGTCGCCACCGCGATCACCGTCGCGGCGGTCGTCACGCCGGCCATAACCACCCCGGTCCGACCCGCCCCGGTCGCTGTCGCGGCGCGGGCCCCCGCGGTAGCCGCCGCGGTCACCACTGTCCCGGCGGCGCTGGTCGCGCTCGGGTCGCTCATCGGGAGAGTTGGTGGACATGGGTGACTCCTGTCTTCGGTACCGCAAGTCATTCTCGCGCAGCCGGGTACCCGGCGCGCTCCGGAAAAACAAAAAGGACCTCTGGTCCCAGCGAGTCGCTGGGACCAGAGGTCCTCCAAAGATTGTTCGGCGGCGTCCTACTCTCCCACAGGGTCCCCCCTGCAGTACCATCGGCGCTGTAAGGCTTAGCTTCCGGGTTCGGAATGTAACCGGGCGTTTCCCTCACGCTATGACCACCGAAACCCTAATGGTTTCGAGCGAACAAGCACACTTTTCAGTTGATTGTTCTGCTCTGGCCGACAACGGTTCGTTGTCTCAGAACTAACACAGTGGACGCGAGCAACTGAGGACAAGCCCTCGGCCTATTAGTACCAGTCACCT
>NZ_BMMM01000022.1:66448-160368 GCF_014645835.1 Streptomyces albiflavescens | reverse complement strand
CGTGACATCCGGTCATGGCTCGCGGACTGGAACGAGCACCCCAGACCCTTCATCTGGACCAAGACCGCCGACGAGATCCTCGACAAAGTCGCCGCATACTGCCGAAGAGTCTCCGACTCAGGTCACTAGTAGTACTTCGTTAGGTAGGGGCGAGCTGTTGGGTGTGGCTCAACTGGACGACGAAGTCCTCCACGGGGCCGTCGATCGCCTCGGCGGCCTTCCGCTTCAGCTCACGGGCCCAGTCGAAGACCTCGACGGACGTGGGCGTGGGGGAGTAGCCGAGGAGGCCGCGCAGGGCAGCGACCGTGCAGAGCAGTTCGCCGTACGCGGCGACCGGGAAGTCGTCCTTCCATCGGTCGCGGAGCAGCGAGCACGCGGCCTTGTCATCGAGCTCGGCGAGATGGACGTCGACGCCGTCACGGTCGAGGAGTGTGCCGCTGCGCGCGAACGCGGAGATGACCGTGTCAACGGAGTGGGCGCGGTCCCAGATCGGCGTTTGGGGTGCGCCGGGCACGATGTCGAAGGGCCCCGCCGTTCGCGGTGGGGCCCTTCGACATGTTCCGTCTCACTTTGCGTCCCGGCGGCGACGCGGCTCCACTCCGCCGCCGTAGGCCGGCCGTGAACGACGCCCCCGGCCAGGATTACGGGCGTATGTGACGGCGGGCTTTATGAGGCACGGTGGACCAAGGCGTAGTTACCGCTTCCGCTCTGGCTGGGTCGTGCGTGACCACCGCCCGCTGGGCATGGGGGCGAGGCGACATTGTCCTCGAAGTAGAGCCCCATGCACTTGTTGCACCAGCGCCAATTGCTCTGTTGGCCCGGGGCTGTGCCGGCATTGTGCATCAAGCTGTAGTTGCCGCTCCCGGACTGGGCGGGCGGCGTGTGCGTACTGCCGGCCGGGCAGCTCGACGCGGACACCTGCGGGCCGAAGAACAACCCCTGACACTTGTTGCACCAACGCCACTCGCTCTGCCATCCGGTGGTGACCGGGAGGTTGTGCGCAAGTAGGTAGTTGCCGCTCCCGGACTGGGCGGGCGGCGTGTGCGTACTGCCGGCCGGGCAGCTGGACGCGGACACCTGCGGGCCGAAGTACAGGCCCTGACACTTGTTGCACCAGCGCCAGCCGCTCTGCGTCGGATAGTTGCCCGTCACACCATCGATGTCGTCGTTGGTCAGCGAGCGCTTGGTGGTGCCAGGGGCGATGGTCGGCTGCATCACCGCACCAGCAACGCTGGAGTGCCCCAGTCCGAGGATGTGGCCCAGTTCATGGAGGGCAACCGTCTCCACGTCGAACGCACCCGCCACTGCACCGACCGACCAGGCGTGCTCGGTGTCGTCGAAGTGCACCGGCTTGGGCAGCGTAGTGGTGACGATCGAACAGTTCGGCGGGAAGTCGGCGTGTGCGAGGATTCCGCCGACCATGCTGTGGTCAGGGTCGTTGGCCGGACGCCAGCCGATACGGATGTCGGGTGTCTGGTCGGCCCCGACTTCAGTGAATGTCAGCGGTGTGGCGGCTGCCCAGGTCCCGAAGGCGTTCCGGACGGCCTGGAATTCCCCGAAGGTGTCCTCAGTCCCAACGTCCATCGTGTAGGTGAGGCTCCACCTGTCCCACGCGCACGTGCGGGCGAACGCCACGCCCTGCCATAGGTCGGGCATCGCGCATCGCGACTGGGTCATCCGCTCCTTGGTTGTCTCGTCGAACGCCCCGGTGTCGGGCAGTTCGAAGAATTGCTGGTACCTCTGGAGCGCGGAGGAGGTCGCGCCGTCGAGCGTGTCGGGCTCGTAGCCACTCTCCTCCAGGTAGCCGTAGCGATTCAGGTAGACCTGCACCCGTTCGAGGCCGTTGATGTGTTCTCCAGGTTTCCCCACGTCGACCGACTGGATGAAGCTGACAGGGCCCTTCTGCGCACTGGTCATGGTCCCCCTCTTCCTGCTAGCTCACCCCCACCGAAGGGGCTGTGACGCCCATTACAGTCCTCTGGGCCACAGATGGCGTAAAGAGGCCGAGAGACCTCACCTGCTTTTGGCTGAAAATGCCGGTTAACGGTGGTGTTGCTGTGACTGGTCGAAAATGTCCCGTCCCTCCAGCCACGGCACCTCCGCACGGTTGGCTGCATCCCCGGAATCGTGCACCGCCCGCGACTTGCACCACGGCGCCAGAGCCGCCGATATCGCCTAGTCCAGCCCGGTCTTACGGGCCGTCTCCGCCAGCAGGACGCCTCCCGCCTGCGAGACCACTGCCCGGCCACCGCCCTCGACGTGGACACGCGGGTAGGACCCGATACGCTTCTTCACCTGGGAAGTGCCTCCGACGGTGGCAGGAACAAGGACCTCGACAATCCTCATTCTTGCTGGTCATAGGCACTCTTCGTTTGTCTGACCACCCGTCGGACATCAAGCTTCATGAAAGCCCGAGGCTAGGAAGCGCATCGCAGGTAGATCCGCGAACGTCGAAAAAATCTTGCTTCGCGTGTGACTGTTCCCAGTGATTGAGGTCAGCCGTGCCCTGGTGCCGGATCCGTCTGCGACACCGCATAACCGGCCACGGAGGGCCACCGAACTGTCAACACGACTGATTCTTCCTCGGCGAACCAGGAGTGATCGATTCCGTGCCCCCACACGACGTAGTCACCCTGCTGTTCCAAGAGGACACTGCGGCCGCGGAATTCAACGCGGAAGCGCCCGCTGATGAGGACCAGGAGAGCTGTTCGTTCCTCGCCCGTCACCCACTCTGCTCGCTCATCACCGCACGGGTGAACGCCCCATTTGATCTCCACGGCCGAACTGTGCCGAGGGTCGCCAGCACCTTTGAAGTGCCCCAGGAGCCAACCCCGGTCGAGTGCGGCGTCCTTGCCGGCGTTCCCCACGTACACGCTGTCATTCACGCACCCGGACACTAGCAGCGGGCTGCGTGAGCATGATCAACCCATCCGCGACGGATACTAGGAATCCTTCTGAGCAGGCCCGAGGAGCCGCGCGAGTCGCTCAGCGCTCTTTGGCCCCATCCGCCTAGGGAACTTGGCTGCCTGGCGTGCGACCGCCCGAGCCCACCTCTCGTCGTTGCGTCTCGTCACCGGGGCATCTCATGTGCTTCCCGAATGATCTCGCGGCTCGTGGCGATGTCTTCGGCGACGCCGGCGGCCACGAGTGCGGCGCCTGGGGTGTGCCCGGAGCCGACGTAGCGCCAGTGCCGTTCGGTGACTGCGTCGGGAATGTCGTCGTGACCCACATGACGAGCGCGTTCGGCGCGTAGCGCCGCGTACGTGGTCGAGTAGGCACGGGACTTGGTGAGGATGTGACCGCGGTAGCCGAGGGTGTGGGCCCAGCCTGCAGGTGGAGGGGTGCGTAGTCGGGAAGGCCGCCGAGGGGCCAGCAGGTGCACATGAGCGCCCGCACGTGGGCGGTGACGGGGACTGCGCCGATGTCGTCCCAGGTGGTGAGTCTGTAGTCGGTACCGGCGCCCGTCTCCTGAGTTCCCTTGGTGACGTATTTCGCGACGTACGCGGCTACGGCATCGTCGTCCGGGCCGAGGCCGTCGGCGCGCAGAGGGCGGGCATCGATCTGGACACCCCAGCGGAGATCGAGTTCGCCGACGGCGGGACTGTGGGGAGTGCGCACCAGGACCCGCCGGGCGGAGGCGCGCACGGCATCGGTGAGCCGGTCTGTGCTGCCCCAGGCCGGGGGTTCGTCGTGCGGTCCGGCCGGGCCGTCGAGGCGTACGACCGCGTGTATGTGGACGGCCGCCCGCTTCTGGTACTCCGCAACACGGGCGATGGACAGCCGGGCGTGCGACGAGAAGAGCGACTGTGTGAGGCCAACTGCCGAGGCGAGTTGACGCCGGACGCCGATGGCGAAGCGGTCCCAGAGCTTGCCCACATGCGCGTGCCAGAGGATGTGGGCCGGGTAGTCGTAACAGTCTGTGCAGAGAGGTTGGCCGACGACGGCATAGCTCGCGTCATGGACGGCGCCGCAGCCGAGGGGCCGACCGTGCTCGCATTGTCCGCGGTCGCGACGAGGGTGGCAGATCTGGCCGGCGCGATGCACGAGCCCGAATGATGGGGCGGTGAGGGTGATGAAGAGCCGGGGTCGGTCGCGGACCGTTGCCGGGACGTTCTTGCCGCCGAGGAGTCCGGCGCGGACGAGGTGATAGGTGTCGCCTGCGTGGAGTCGGGAGCAGGGCGCGCAGACGGTTGCGCGCCGGTTGCGGCAGCGTATGAGGAGCCGTTCGTCGGGTTCGCTGCGGGTGTCGTAGTGCTGGAGGATCTCGCCGGTTCCCGCGTCATGCGTGGTGGTCGAGCCGGAGAGGTGGACCGGGCGAGCACAGCCTCCCGTGGCGACGATCTGGTCGAGCCAACGGGCGAACTTCGGATCTTGGGCGATGCGGATTGCGTCGCGGTCTGCTTCGGGGAGCTGACGCAGGCGCGCCGCGCGGTCGAGGGCTGCGCGCCTGTCAGCCGAGGTGAACTCGGGTGTGATGGTGGTGGCCTTCCAGGGTGGGCCGCCGAAGCGGCACGGGTGATGGTTGGTGGCGCGCTATCGGTCATGGGATCGCTCCTTCGGTGGTCAGGTGTGGTGGTGCGTGTGAGTCAGCGGATGGTTCCGGTGCCCCGGCAGACGCGGCAGCGCCGACGCCGTCCGGTCCAGGTGGTACGGGCGCCCTCGCCCTTGCAGTTGGGGCACCTCACGCGGTTCATGGGCATGGCGTACGTCCTTCCTGCTTAGAAGTGGGAGAAGCCGCTGAGCACCCAGGTGAGGAAGCCGTTGATCGTGAGGCTGACCGGGGTCTGGCCGAGGTACATGCCGAAGAGGGCGATGCAGACGGCCTCCCAGGCGCGTACGTCCCGGGATCGCACGAGGAGGAGGGTGATGATCCCGAAGACCACCACGAGGGACACGGCGGTACCTGCGCTGATCACTCCGCGCCTCCTTCGAGCGCCGCGAGAGCGAGGTCTATGGCGGGCAGTTCGGGGGTCATGGCCGCGTACTTCCTGGCCGTTGCCGAGGCCTCTTCGGTCGATGTGAGGTGCGACCGGGCGCGGCTCCAGCCGCCCTCAGGCCCGGTGCAGACGGCCACGCCTTTCTCGTCCTGGGTGATCGACTGCGCGACGACGACGGCGTCCTTGTTGAGGTCGCCCAAGGTTATTTCTGCCGTGCCGGGGTCGTTGACTCGGTGGCAGATACGGCCGCCGAGTTGAGCCCGCAGTGCGGTGACGCCGGGGCCGAGATCCGAGCCGACGCGTTGCCCGGCGACGACCAGGTGCATGCCGAGCGCGACGCCGAGTTGGGCCAGGCGTAGGAGGAGCGTCGAGCACTGCTCCGCCTCCGCCTTGCTCTCTCGTCTGCCGTCGGACAGGTACAGCTCCGCGAGTTCGTCGACGATCACGACGACGGGTATCGGACGCAGCTTGTCGGGCAGTTCCCAGATGGATCGGAACCCTGCCGTGCGGCAGGCGCGCATGCGGTCCTGCATGTCGAGGACAAGTGCGGCGAGTACCGCGACCGCCTCGCGCCTGCACGTGGTGAGGGCGCTCAACCGCCCGGCGAACAGGCCGAGTTCCATGCCGCCCTTGCAGTCGATGCCGACCAGGGCGACCTGTTGCGGTGCGAGTTGAGTGATCAGCCGGGCGAGCAGGGTGGACTTGCCGGACCGCGTGGCGCCGGCGATGAGCCAGTGCGGCACGAGCCGTAGATCCATGACCCAGGCGCCGCCGTTCTCCAGTACGCCGATGAGTGCGGACAGGAGTGCGGCAGGCGCCGAGGCTAAGCCGGGCCGGGCCAGCGGGTCACTGGCGGTTGCGGTCAGAAGCACGAGGCCGCGCTCCGGCGAGGTGACACGTACCGCGTGCACCTTCCAAGCGTGCACAAGCGGTGCGTTTCGAGCATGACCACTACCTGAAGATGTGGGCCCTGACCGAACCAAAGATCGACGCCGACTTCCTCTTCCTGGACGAGGCACAGGACACCAACCCGGTCCTGGAACAGGTCTTCGCCGCTCAACGCGCCCACACCCAGCTGGTCATGGTCGGCGACTCCGCCCAGGCGATCTACGGCTGGCGCGGAGCCCGGGACGTCATGACAGGCTTCGACGCCAATCACCTCACCCTGACCCGCTCCTTCCGCTTTGGCCCCCTCCTCGCTGAACAAGCCAACCGCTGGCTCGCGTTCACCGACGCGCCCATCCGTCTGACCGGCACCAATGAGATCCCAACGAAGGTCGGCCTCGTCACCTCCCCGGACGCGGTGCTGTGCCGCACGAACATCGGGGCCATGACCGAGGTCATGAGACTGCTGGCCGCCGGCCACCGCGTCGCACTGACGCGGGGAGGACAAACGCTCGTCGCGCTGGCGCTGGCTGCGCAGGACCTCAAAGAAGGCCGCCGCACCGCCCACCCCGAACTCGTTCTCTTCGCTTCCTGGGGCGAGTTGCAGGAGTACGCGGATCACGACCCCGCCGGCCGTGATCTGCAGCCTTTCGTAAAACTTGTCGACCAGCACGGACCCGAGGCCATCATCACCGCGGTCCACGCGCTGACCGATGAGAACAAGGCCGACGTCACGGTCTCCACGGCTCACAAGGCCAAAGGCCGGGAATGGCCCACCGTCAGGGTCGCCGATGACTTCCCCCCGCCCCCAGACAGTGACCAACACGACGACTGTGGTCGTCCGATCCCGGAGCCGGTGAGCGAATCGGACGCTCGCCTCGCCTACGTTGCCGTGACACGCGCCCGCAGTCGGCTTGACCTCGGTGGTCTTGCCTGGATCGATGACCTTCCAGCCGCCTCGGAGCCCTCGTGACGATTCCGAAGACTGCCACTGGTCTCAGCGAGGGATGTCTGCCGGTTCGTCGTCTCCGTTTGCAGGGTGGGAGCTGAAACCCTGGTGTTCTCCAGTGCTAGCGAGAGGGACGTATCAAGAGGTCACCGTGCGGCGGGCTCGCGCCGCCAACACCAACGAGCTATCAGCCTGCTGGTGATGACGTCCGGCCGTGGCGGCGCGGGTCGTGGTGTGCTGAGGGGACGCCGGACGCTGCCGCTCTTCCCAGAGGCGTATACGCCGTGCGTAAAAGGCGTCTGTCCGGCGCCGTCCAAGCACATCACCACATGGGGCCAGCAGCCATGTTGTTCGAGCCGTCTGTGGCCCTGCTGTCTGCTGCCCGTCGTCATCGTGCGGCAGACAACCCGGCATCAACGAGTGGCCTTCAGCGGCCGGGCTGCGATCAGTAGGCCACCGAGGGCAAGGGCCATCCAGGTCTCTCCCCTCCCATCCGGTCGTCGTACTGGCAGATTCCACAAGCTCGACGAGGCCGGACGATCCGGACCTCCAAGACGCGCAGACACGGATAGCCGGACTTCACTGCGCTCCTCTTCAGCCACTTGCCGCGAGGCCGAACGCCGTCGATCTGCAGCAATACTTCCTCGACCGGAGGCTGGCCCATAGCAACCTCAATCCGTCCGGGCCTGCCCTTAGCTACGGATTAGGCGCAGTGGACGATTCCCCAACTGGTGATCTGGGTGGCGCAGAGGGCGGTCACGGCGGCGCGAGGCCGCGACCGGTTCCCCGTTCCGGTCGCGGCCTGGCTGGGGTGGAGGTTGGTCATCGGCGGATCAGCAGCAGCCGCCCGCGACGACCGTTTCCTGCGCATCCTCGGCAGGGCCTGCGCAGCACGTGCTTCCTTGCTGCTTGGCGAGGGTGTCGGCGTCGGCTTTGACGAAGTAGACCTCCCAGGGTTCCTGGCCGGGGCTATGGACCCAGACCTTGTCCTGGAGGGCGTAGCAGCAGGTGGTGTCGTTCTCCACGTCGGTGGCCAGGCCCGCGTCGCCCAGGCGGGCGGTGGCGGCGTGGACGGCCTCGGTGCTGTCGACCTCGACGCCGAGATGGTCCATACGGGTCGCCTCGCCTGCGGTGCCTTCGACGAGGACGAGCTTGAGCGGCGGCTCGGCGATGGCGAAGTTGGCGTAGCCGTCGCGGAGTTTGGCGGGCTCGGTGCCGAACAGCTTCGTGTAGAAGGCGATGGACGCGGCGAGGTCGGGGACGCGGAGGGCGAGCTGTACGCGGGACATGGCGAACCTCCTTGTATGGGTGTGGAGTTCAGCAACCGCCGGATGATGCCGGGGCGCCGATGCCGATCTGGAGAGTGGAGGGAGCGGCGCAGCAGCCACCGCCGGACTGCTCCGCGTTCTCCGGCTCGTCGAACAATCCTGCGCCGCCGCACACGCCGGTCTCCGGGAGGGTCAGCTCGATGCGCTCGGCGGCTTCCTGGTCTCCGGCGATCGCGGCGGCGATGGAGCGGACCTGCTCGTAGCCGGTCATCGCGAGGAACGTGGGGGCGCGACCGTAGGACTTCATGCCGACCAGGTAGACGTCCTTCTCCGGGTGGGAGAGCTCGTTCACACCGTGCGGGTAGACGGTGCCGCAGGAGTGCACGTTCGGGTCGATCAGCGGGGCCAGCGCGGTCGGCGCCTCAAGACGCTCGTCCAGACCGAGGCGGACCTCCGAGAGGAAGGAGAGGTCCGGGCGGAATCCGGTCAGCACGATGACCTCATCGACCGGGTCGAGGCGGCGGCCGTCCTCGGCAACCAGGACCAGGCGGCCGTCGGCCCCGCGCTCGACGGCCTCGGTGCGGAAGCCGGTGGCCGCGCTCGCGTATCCGTCCTCCACGGCGGCCTTGGCACGCAGGCCCAGCGCGCCGCGAGCGGGGAGCTGGTCGGCCTCGCCGCCGCCGTACGTGCTCGCGCCGATGCCCCGGCGCAGGATCCAGACCGCGTGCGTGCCGGGCTCCTCCTTCGCGAGCTCGGCGAGGTAGGCGAGGGCGGTGAAGGCGGAGGCGCCGGAGCCGACGACAGCCGTGCGCCTACCGGCGAAACGGGCTCGTACGGCCGGGTCCTTGAGGTCGGGAACGCGGTAGGAGATCTGCTCGGCGGCCGCCTTCTCACCGAGGGCGGGCAGGCCGTCTGCGCCGATCGGACTGGGGACGGACCAGGTGCCGGAGGCGTCGATGACGGCGCGGGCGGTGATCCGCTCCTCCTGGCCGTCCGCGGTGGTGACGTGCACGGTGAAGGGCTGCTCGTCGCGCCCGGAGTCGACGATCCGGTCGCGGCCCGCTCGGGCGACGCCCGTCACCTGCGCACCGAAGCGGACCTTGTCGTCGAGGACATCGGCGAGCGGCTGCAGGTACTTGTCGGCCCAGTCACCGCCGGTCGGATACGTCGCGCCGTCGGGGCGGACCCACCCGGTGGGGGCCAGGAGCTTCTCGGCGGAGGGGTCGATGACCTCTCCCCAGGTCGAGAACAGCCGCACGTGCGACCAGTCCCGGACGGCGCTGCCCGCAGCCGGACCGGCTTCCAGGACCAGGGGTTCGATGCCGCGCTCGACGAGGTGGGCAGCGGCGGCCAGGCCGATCGGGCCGGCTCCGATGACCACGACGGGCAGTTGGTCGGTGGTGGGCACGCTGTTGATGGACACAGCCACGAGATTCCCCTTTGCTTCGACATCCGTCGATCTCTTGCGGCGCCCAGCATCCCACCTGATTCGATAAGCGTCAACATAGACACTTATCGAATCTAGATGGTGAGCTGCTAGATGCAGTGACGGTCGGGGTCGCGGACCCCGGCGCCTGGCCAGCTTGGTTCGACATGTGTCAACATAGACAGATGTCGAACGTCAACGCGCTGCCGCTGCTGGAACCCGAGGCCGCCGAGGCCGTGGTCCCGTGCTGCCCGCCGCTGACCGAGCGCCCCCTGAGCGCCGAGGAGGCCGAGCGGACCGCGCGGATGTTCAAGGCGCTGGGGGATCCGGTGCGACTTCGCCTGTTCTCGCTGGTCGCCTCGCATGCGGGTGGCGAGGCGTGCGTGTGCGACATCTCCGACGTCGGTGTCTCGCAGCCGACCGTCTCCCATCACCTGAAGAAGCTCAAGGAGGCAGGGCTGCTTACGTCCGAGCGGCGCGGCACCTGGGTTTACTACCGGGTCGAGCCGTCGGTCGTGGCTGCCATGGGGCAGATGCTCACCGCTAGATAGCCCACACGCACTCGTGTTGCTCAAGACACGTCGAAACCCCCTGCCTGACACAAGCGCGTCAACAGACGTTCGCGTGCACGTCGCCACCACAAGTCCCACATAGGTAACCATCTATGTCCGGGCGAGTGGGGGCGCGAATCAACGGCCAGACCATGGCGACGACATTCGGCCTGCCACCCGTATGCCTTCCGAAAGGGGCTAGGGGTGCAGCATCGGAGCAAGAGCCGAAGCCTTTTCCTGCCGCTCGGCGCGGCCGCGGCCGTTGCGGCGGCGACAGGCGGAGCACTGATCTGGGTGTGGGGAGTCAGCGGCTTCGGCGCCGCGCAGGACAAACCATCGGTGACACCCACTCTCTTGCGGTCCGGCTGTACGAAGAAGGGGCAGGTCCCCGGTTCGGGGTCGACCGCTCAGCAGAACGTGATGAAGTACTGGATCAAGCAGTACCAGCAGGCTTGCTCGCCGGTGCAGATCGCGTACAACCCGGTGGGTTCCGGTGCAGGAGTCGCCCAGTTCCTGCGCGGGGACACCTCATTCGGCGGCTCCGACAGCCCCGTCAAGCCAGAGAACGCCAAAGGATTGGGCCGCGTGTGCTCGGGCGGCCGAGCCATCAACCTGCCCATGGTGGGCGGCTCCATCGCCATCGGCTACAACGTGCCCGGTGTGAATGACCTGGTACTGGACGCGCAGACCCTGGCCAAGATCTTTGACGCGCGGATCACCACCTGGGACGACCCCGCCATCCGAAAGCTGAACTCCGACGCCGAACTGCCGTCCCTGCCCATCCGGGCAGTCCACCGGTCCGACGACTCGGGCACCACTCAGAACTTCCAGGCGTACCTCGCTGGCGCGGCTCCCAAAGTCTGGCCGTATCCGGCGGAAAAGGCGTGGCAGGGGCACACGGGAGACTCCGCCGCGGGGTCCGATGCCGTCGCTTCGACGGTGAACTCCACCACCGGTTCGATCGGCTACTTCGAGCTGTCCTTCGCAAGCCGGCTCAGCATCAACACCGTCCGCATCGACACCGGCGCCTCCGCCCCCGTTACGGCCACCACGAAGACGGCGTCCGCGGGCATCGCCGCCGCCAAGCTGGTCGGCACGGGCAAGGACATGACCTTGAAATTCGACTACCGGACCTCCGCCGACGGTACGTACCCGATCGTCCTGGTCACGTACGAGATCGTGTGCGACAAGGGCAACCTTCCCGACAGCCTGCCCGCTCTCAAGTCCTTCCTCGCCTACACCGCCAGCGAACAGGGACAGGAGGCGCTGTCCGAGATTCACTACGCGCCGCTGCCGGAGTCCATCGCCGCCGAGGTGCGCAAGGTCGTCAGCACGCTGAGCTGAGCGGCCGGGCGCACATCAAGTCACCGGTCATTCGTGAGCAGTTCGGCGATGTCGCGGGCCGCGTCCCGGGCGGGGCGGCCCACGCCGATGAGGGTGGCGGAGGCGGGGCCGGTCCAGTCCCCGTAGCCGAGGAAGTGAATGCGGGGTTCGTCCACAGCCCGGGTGCCTTCCGTGGCGATGTGGCCGCGCCGTCCTCGCAGTCCCAAGGGGGCCAGATGGGCGAGCGCCGGGCGGAAGCCCGTGCACCAGATGACCGTGTCTGCATGAGCCCGGGTGCCGTCGGCCCAGACGACGCCGTCGGCTTCGAGGCGTACGAACATGGGTGATGCCTTGAGCAGTCCGGCGTCGCGGGCCTCGCGCACGGGTGGTACGGCGACGATGTCGCCGAGGGACGCGACGCCGCCGGTGTCGGTGCGGCGTTCGTCCAGGGCGCGGCGGCGGGCGGTGGCCGCGTCGAACAGGGCGCGGCCGTCGATGTCATCGGCGAGGAAGCGGGGCGGGCGCTGGGTGACCCAGGTCAGCTCGGTGTCGTAGGCCAGGTCGGCGGCGATCTGGGCGCCGGAGTTGCCGCCGCCGACGATGATGACGCGTTGCCCGGCGAAGTCACTCGGGCTGCGGTATTCGACCGTGTGCAGCTGGTGTCCGCGGAAGTCCGACTGGCCGGGGACGGCCGGCAGGAAGGGGCGCCACCAGGTGCCGGTGGCGCTGATGACGGCCCGGGCGCGCCAGGCACCGGAGTTCGTCTCGACGCGCAGGAACTCGCCCTCGCGGTGCACGCCGTCCACGCGTACGGGGCGGTGCACGGGAAGCTCGTATCGCCGCTCGTACTCGGTGAGGTAGCCGACCACGTGACCGGCATCCGGGTACGTCTCTCCTACCTGTATGGGCATCGGCCGCCCCGGCAGCGACGAGTACGCGGCCGGGGAGAACAAATGCAGGGAGTCCCAGGTGTGTTGCCAGGCGCCGCCGGCCTCGGCCTGGGCATCGAGGATGACGAAGTCCACGCCGAGGCGGCGCAGGTGGTAACCGGCGGCGAGTCCGGCCTGGCCGCCGCCGATCACCACCGCCTGCGCGGTGTGCGTCATACGGTCGGCTGGTCTTCAGTCGTCCGGCCGGGCATGAAGATGAGGGCCACCAGCGCCAGTCCGACCACGGCGCCCACGAGTTGCATGCCGATGAAGGCCGCGACAGATCCAGGCGCGATGCCCGCGAAGGTGTCGGTGAAGGCGCGGCCGATCGTCACCGCCGGGTTGGCGAAGGACGTGGACGAGGTGAACCAGTACGCCGCGCCGATGTACGAGGCGACCGCGACGGGAGCGAACCGCAGCCGGTCGGTGCGGGCCAGGCCGAAGATCAGCAGGATGAGGCCGGCGGTCGCGACGACCTCACCGAGGAGGAGGTGGCCGGCGGATCGGTCGTGGGTGGACCACTTCACCAGCGGCTCGCCGAACATCGCGTCGGCCAGGATCGCGCCCGCGATCGCGCCGACGATCTGGGCGGGGACGTACACGGCCGCCTCCCGGAGGGTGACTCCGGGGCCGCCGCGGCGGGCGGTCCACCACTCGGCGAGGGTGACGGCGGGGTTGAAGTGCGCCCCGGAGACCGGGCCGAGCAGGGTGATCAGGACGCCGAGGCCGAAGACGGTGGCCAGGGAGTTGGCCAGCAGCTGCAGGCCGACGTCCTTCGTCAGTTCGGTGGCCTGGATGCCGGAGCCGACCACGACCGCGACGAGCGCCGCCGTGCCGACCAGTTCCGCCGCGGCCCTGGCGGTCAGCGGAGGAATTTGGGGCGGGGTGGCGCCCGGGGCGGGCTGCGGCTCGGTGCCGGGCGCGGCAGAGGCTATGGCGAACTCCCCTGCGCTGTCGTGCTCGGCGGCCTCGGTGGCGGTCAACAGGACTCCTCGGTGCGTACGAAGGGCGACAGGCGCCGGATCAAGGACAGGACCGCTTGACGTTGTTCTCCGCGGTGGCGCGCGCGGTCTCCGCGAGGTCGGCGAATTGACCGGCAAGCGAGGCGATGACGTCGGGCTTGAGTCGGTAGTAGGTGAACCGACCGCATGGCTCCGTCTCCACGACCCCAGCCTCGCGCAGCACCTTCAGATGGTTGGAGAGGTTGGTCTGCTTGGCCCCCGTCTCCTCGATCAGGTGCGTGCTGCAGAGAGTCTCCTGAGCCAGCAAGGTGACAATCCGCAGCCGCAGCGGGTCTGCGAGAACCCGGATCAGATCAGTGTCGACTGACGTCATCATGGGCTGATACTGTCACATCACTCGGAGCTGATACCAGCCCGGAGTGAATCGTTGGGACCCGCTGAAGGGGGTTCTCATGACCGCGTCCCCACCCCCTGCCCTGCCGGACGAACGCCTGGTGACCGGGGCGGCCCGACTCGCCGTCCGCTACCAGGGACTCTTCTCGCCCGAGACCGTACAACGGCTCATCGTCGACTCGTACGAACGTCTCGCCGAGCACGCTCACGTCCGTACCCATCTCGTCGTCCTGGCCGAACACCTGGCGGCCGAACGCCTGGAGGCGCTCGTGCACGTCAAAGGCGCGCCGGGCGTCGGGCTGCCGCGGGTGCTGTTCGTGTGCAGCCACAACGCCGGGCGCTCGCAGATGGCCGCCGCGCTGCTCGCCCACCGGGCGGCAGGTCATGTGGTCGTCTCCTCCGCGGGGACGCATCCGGCCGAGACGGTCGAGCCGCTCGTCGCGCTGGTGCTGACCGAGGTCGGCGTGCATGCCCCCGACGCCTTCCCCAAGCCGCTGACAGACGAAGTCGTCCAGGCTGCCGACATCGTGATCACGATGGGCTGCGGCGACGCCTGCGCTATCGTGCCCGGCCGCCGTTACCTGGACTGGCCGGTCGCCGACCCTGAGGGCGCCCCGGTCCCCGTCGTACGGAAGATCCGCGACGAGATCGACGCCCACATCACCGAACTGCTCGACTCCCTGCCGGGCACCTGAAACCCCGTATCCCGCATCACCTGCTTGATCCACATCGTGAAGGAAGAACCCATGTCCTCCAGCCCGCTCGCCTCCGTGCTGTTCGTCTGCGTCCACAACGCCGGGCGCTCGCAGATGGCCGCCGGATTCCTCAACCACCTCGCGGGCGACCGGATCGAGGTCCGCTCCGCCGGATCCATCCCGGGTGACCAGGTCAACCCGTCCGCGGTCGAGGCGATGAAGGAACTCGACATCGACATCTCCGGCCAGAAGCCGAAGATCCTCACCACTGAGGCCGTGCAGGCGTCGGACTACGTCATCACGATGGGCTGCGGCGACGCGTGCCCGATCTTCCCGGGCAAGAAGTACCTGGACTGGGCGCTGGAGGACCCGGCGGGCAAGGGCGTCGAGTCCGTCCGCCCGATCCGCGACGAGATCAAGACCCGCATCGAAGCCCTGATCGCCGAGATCGACGCCCAGCAGGAGGCGTGAGCCGCGTGACCGATTCCGGCGTCCGGGAGGTCATCGTCATAGGCTCCGGCCCCGCCGGATACACCGCTGCCCTCTACACCGCCCGCGCCGAACTCAAGCCGCTCGTCTTCGGCGGCGCTATCTTCGTCGGCGGCGCGCTCACCACGACCACCGAGGTCGAGAACTTCCCCGGCTTCCCCGAGGGGATCGACGGCCCGGTCCTCATGGAGAACATGCGGGCCCAGGCGGTGCGCTTCGGCGCCGAGATGATCGACGACGACATCGTCGAGGTCGACCTGACGGGCGACATCAAGACCGTCACCGACACGGCAGGTACCGTGCATCGGGCCAAGGCTGTGATCATCGCGACCGGCTCCGGCTACCGCAAGCTCGACCTCCCCAAGGAGGACGAGCTCTCCGGCCGCGGGGTGTCCTGGTGCGCGACCTGTGACGGCTTCTTCTTCCGCGACCGCGACATCGTGGTCGTCGGCGGCGGCGACACCGCGATGGAGGAAGCCACCTTCCTTACCCGCTTCGCCAAGTCGGTCACTGTCGTCCACCGCCGCTCCACCCTGCGCGCCTCCCAGGTCATGCAGAACCGCGCCTTCTCCGACGACAAGATCTCCTTCGCCTTCGACAGCGAGATCGCCGAGATCAAGGCAGCGGACGGCAAGCTCGCCGGGGTCGTGCTGCGCGACGTCTTCACCGGCAAGACCCGCGACCTGGACGTGACGGGCCTGTTCATCGCGATCGGCCACGATCCGCGTACCGAACTGTTCAAGGACCAGCTGGAGTTGGACGACGCCGGCTACCTCAAGGTCGAAGCACCCTCGACCCGTACGAACATCGCCGGTGTCTTCGGCGCGGGCGACGTCGTCGACCACACCTACCGTCAGGCGATCACCGCCGCCGCCTCGGGCTGCGCGGCCGCCCTGGACGCCGAGCGGTACCTCGCCGCCCTCGCGGACGGCACGAACACCACCGCTCGCGAAGACGCTCTCCAAGCCGTAACCGGCTGATCACCGACCTGCCACCCGGCAGAAACCGCACTCTGCCGGGGCGCGCGTTGCCCTGTCCCTGAGCACGACACCCCGCATGGAGGTCCCCGGTGACCAGCAAGCGCATCGTCGCCGTCGGCGGAAGCGATGCCGGAATCAGCGCCGCGCTCCGTGCCCGGGAGCTGGACCCCGACAGCGACGTCACCGTCGTCGTGGCCGACGCGTACCCCAACTTCTCCATCTGCGGGATCCCGTACTACGTCTCGGGCGAGGTCACGCACTGGACCAACCTGGCCCACCGCACGGCCGAAGACCTCAAGGCCACCGGCATGCAGGTCCGCACGAACACCCTGGCCACCTCCATCGACGTGGCCGACAGGCGCCTGACCGTCCGCGACGAGAACGGCCGGGAAGAACAACTGCCCTACGACGCCCTGATCGTGGGCACGGGTGCTGTCAGCGCCCGCCCGCCGATCGACGGCCTCACCGGCCCCGGCGCGCTCGGCCCGGAGGACGGCGTTCACCTGCTGCACAGCATGGGCGACACCTTCGAGGTGATGCGCACCCTCACCGAACGCCGCCCCAGTACGGCCGTCGTCATCGGCGCCGGATACATCGGCCTGGAGATGGCCGAAGCCCTCACCACCCGCGGCCTCCACGTCACCCAGATCGAGGCGCTGCCCGAGGTCCTGCCGACCGTCGACCTGGAACTCGGCGCGCTTGTGCACTCCGAACTCGACTCCCACGGCGTCGAGGTCGTCACCGGCACCCAGGTCACCGCCATCACGCGCGGGGACTCCGGCTCCCCGCTCCGCGTGCACGCCCAGCGGCCGGACGGCCAGACCCTCATCCGCGGCGCCGACCTCGTCCTGGTGGTCGTCGGCGTACGCCCCGACACCGCGCTCGCCGCTGATGCAGGAGCCCGGCTCGGCGCGAAGGGGGCGATCGAGGTCGACGAGTACATGCGCACCTCGCTGCCCGACGTGTATGCGGCCGGGGACTGCGTGGTCACCCACCACCGGCTCCTCGGCACGACTTGGCTGCCGCTGGGCACCACCGCACACAAGCAGGGCCGCGTCGCGGGCGAGAACGCGCTGGGCGGGCAACGCCAGTTCGCGGGCAGCCTGGGCACCCAGGTCGTGAAGGTCTTCGACCTCGTCGCCGCCCGCACGGGCCTGCGCGAACACGAGGCGATCACCGCCCAGCGGGGCTGGACCCCGGCCACCACCGCGAGCCGACCCGACGACCACAAGGCGTACTACCCGGGCGCGACCCCGATAGCGATCCGCGTCACCGGCGACGCCACCAGTGGATTGCTGCTCGGCGCCCAACTCGTCGGACGGCGCGGCGCGGAGATCTCCAAGCGCGTCGACACCTACGCGACCGCGCTCTTCCAAGGGATGAACGTGGCGGACATCAGTGACCTCGACCTGTCCTATACGCCACCGCTCGGATCCCCGTGGGATGCCATTCAGGTTGCCGCGCAGGCTTGGGAGCGCGAGCACCGACCCTAGACATGCCGGCCGGGTCGAGTTCGCTGTCGCCGACGGTGAGGCGTCCGCCGCCCATCTCGCCAGGTCTGACACGGTGTTGGAGCAGGGGAAAGATCTCGGTCGGTGCGGCGGACACCTGCGGACGGTCTTACGCCGCGGCGCGCACGGGCGACCGCAGGATGTCCTGCACCGCCTCCATGCCCTCCGGGTCAACCGCGTACCAGACCCAGGTACCGCGCTTCTCGCGCGTGAGCAGGCCGGCGGTGGTCATGGTCTTCAGATGGTGGCTGATGGTGGGCTGCCGCAGCCCGAGGCGGTCGGTCAGGCTGCACACGCACGCCTCGCCACCGGGTGCCGTCTGTATGAGGTGGAGAAGCTGCAGACGTGTGGGGTCGGCAACCGCCTTGAGGACGTGCGCGACGCGCTCCGCGAGATCACGCTCCATCAGCGGTTCACTCAGGGCCGGAGCGCACGGCCCAGCACTTTCCTCACCCGAATCCGGGTTCACGGCAGAGACGACCATCTATTCAGCATACGAAGACCCCTCGAACGAAAGCATGGTCGAAGGGCTTCATGTGTCATGTGTTCGCTTCG
This sequence comes from Streptomyces albiflavescens, assembly GCF_014645835.1. GTDB lineage: Bacteria > Actinomycetota > Actinomycetes > Streptomycetales > Streptomycetaceae > Streptomyces > Streptomyces albiflavescens. Next base: position 142,515 of record NZ_BMMM01000022.1, on the reverse strand, counting down.
AGTTCACCGAGCAAACGAGACGACCTCTGGGCTCAGGCGCAGCTGAGTGCGCTGCTCGAATGTTTCTGCCGTGCCATGGATGTGATCAGTGGGTGCGCCGTAGGGCGGCCCAGCTCCCCCAGCCTGCGGCGGCTTCCACAGAGGTCCACTGGCCCGGAAGGTTGTCTGCGACGTCTTGAGCCGGAAGGTGCAGGGGCCCGTCCTCGCCGAGCTGGTTGATCCACAGCAGCACCCCGTCCGGGGCCAAGACGCGGGCGGTCTCCTGGGGGAAGAGGAGCATGTCGATGGCGACGATGACCGCGGCCGAGGCGTCGGCGGAGGGCAGGGCGCTGGCGTCAGCACGGACCCGGACTGGTGAGCGGACGGCGGCGTGACGCAGCATCTCCTCGGACAGGTCGATGCTGACAACTGTGGGGAAGGAGGCGGCGAGCTGCGGGGTGAACAGGCCCGTGCCGGAGCCGAGTTCCAGGCAGGGGCCGTGAGGGAAGGGGCCGCCTCGGGTGAGGGCGTCGCGCACGGGATCGTCGCGGCCGGTGGCTTGGGCGGTGTCCCAGGAGTCGGCGAGCTCGTCGAACAGGTCGGAGAGGAAGCGGGCTGTCTCAGCTGTCCAGGGGCGTCGGCCTGCGGCCAGGTCACGCGCGAAGGTGCGGAAGAGGTCTGACGATTCCTTGGGCGGGAGGGGTTTGCCGTGGGGGCTGGGCGTGATGCGCGGCAAGGTCGTGGTCACGTAGGCCAGTTGAGCACGGGAGGGGTGTGTGATGGATCGGCCCGGGGGTGGAGCAGTGGGTGCATCCTCGGGTGGAGAGGCGTGTGCCTCATCAGTGGTGGCCCTCGTGCGGGCCGGGACCCCGGGCTTCTTGGTGGTGGTGTGAGGAGCCATGCCCGTGTCTGCTGTGGTCGGCATGGTCCGACGGGGCCTGCCAGGACGGTGAGGTCGTCGACGTCCGGCATCCGGATGTCCAGCAGCACGACGTCAGGACGTGTCTCCTGCGTCGTCTGAAGCGTCTGGCCGCCGGGAAGCGCGGCACGACCTCGACATCGTCCGCCATGTCGAGGATGTGTTGAAGACCGTACGGATGAGGGCCTCGTCGTCGAACACCAGTGCCAGGATCGCGCGTGCTCCACTCGTTGGCGGAACAGAGTCCGATTCGGATCTCGCCGAGGGGTAGCCTGCGGGCTTCCGACACCCAATCCGGCCGGGTGGCGGGGGCTGCGCCAGTCATTCGGCGGGAGTGGTTCCGGCCGTCTGCCGGATGGTTTTGACCGGCAGGGTCTTCGACCCTGGATTAAATGAGGCACGACGCCGGTCCTTGCTCTGTTCGCTCTGCTTGCCGGGTTCTCGCCGGTCCTTCTCGCCGGTCGGCCGCAGCCGCGGACCGGGCGTGCGGGGCAGCAGGCCATGGGCCATACGGCGTCATGCCGGGCCAGGACGGAGGTAAGCCGATGTCGGTCAGCCTGACATTCATGTGCGCGCCCGTCGGGGACACCAGGGATGCGGTCTTCGGTGACGGTCTGCTCAGTGAGCACGGCCTGCGTGAGGCACGCGCCGCCCGCGCAGCACTCCCTCCGTATTCGCTGGCGATCCGGGCACCGTCGATCCGCTGCGCGGAGACTGTCGGCGATCTCGGCCTGGAGGCCACCGTCGAGCCCGCACTGCGCGACTTCGACTACGGCATGTGGCGTGGCCGCACAGTGGGCGACGTCGTCATGGACGACCCCTACACGTACGCCGCCTGGCTTACGGACCCGGATGCCGCGCCGCCCGGAGGCGAGTCCGTACGCCAGCTCTGCCGTCGAACCGCCCACTGGCTGAGCAGCCTGCCGCATGATGCGGGCCGCACATTGGCCATCACCGAACCAGCCGTCGTCCGGGCCGCGCTCGTCCATGCCCTGTCCGCACCAGCAACAGCCTTCTGGCACTTCGATGTGCCCCCCTTGTCCCCGGTCTCCCTCACCTCGCGTGGTGGCCGCTGGCACCTTCGGCCCGGCCACATCTCCCCTGAAATAGCCGGCACCACTCGCGCTGTTCCTATGCCCTGCACCGCCGCACAGGATCGGAGGGTGCTCCTGTGGGGCGAGACGGTGAGCGACGAGGGGTACGGCCTCTTCGCCCGGGTGTGACCCGCTGGCCCCACCAGCCGAACAAGTGCGGCGAACAGCCTGAGCGGCCTGGAGAAAAGGCCACGCAGAAGCCCCGTCAGCGAGGACAAAGGCGATGAGCACGGTCTCGCCGCTCTGAGGATCAGGGCCCAGGAGATCTCCCAGGCCATGGACCCGGTGATGGACAGGGCGGCGTGCAGCACGGCACCTACGGGCCAGCCTTCCGGTGGAGGAGCGTAGGCAGGGGTGGGCCCTCGCAGATACGAAGGCCCACCCCCTGTGGGTCAGAGCCGGTCGCGGATCTTGTACTCCGCCTTCCGCCGGCTTCTACCCGCTGGCGGTGCGCTGCGCGACTGCTCCCGCCAACCGCGGTGCCGCGAACTCGGTGCCACAGGTGAACCGCAGCAGCGGACCGAAGGTCGCCGCCGCCTGGATGCCGGTGAAGTACAGGCCGGGCACGGACGACTGCAGCCCCAGGTCGAGGCGCGGGAAGCCCCCGGTATGGGCCAACTGGGCGCGCAGTTCCGGGCTCAGGAAGTCCAGCGCGTCCAGGCGGACGCGATAGCCGGTGGCGGCCAGCACGTGATCCGTCTCCAGCATGTGCGTACGGCCGTGACTGTCGCGCGTGGTCAGAACGACCCGGTCGCCCTCCCGCCGGGCGCCGGTGAGGCGTTGACCGAGATGTACGGTCACAACCCCGTCGAGCCGTGGCTTGAGCCACCATGAACCGAACGGACCGAGTACCCGCCGCACGAGGTGCAGCCGGGCGGATGCGGGCAGGAGGCGGAAGGCCGCTGCCTGGTGGACGACCGCATACAGTGCCCAGGAGCGCCCCAGTGGGGTGTCCGGCTGCCAGTGCGGTCCCGGCGTGGGCCCCCCCGAACACCAACTTCTCAGTGCGCGCGAGTAGTTGGACCTTGGCACCGATTTCGTGCAACAGCGCCGCGCTCTCCTGCGCCGACTGCCCGGCACCCACCACGACCACATCTCGGCCCGCGAACTTTCCGAGGTCGGCGCGTTGCGAGCTGTGCGAGACCAGCCCCTCGGGGAAGAGCCCGGCGAGCGGCCCCGGCACGTAGGCGAAACCATCCATGCCGCTGGCCACCACCACGACCTTCGCCCGCACCTCCTCCCCGGAGGCGAGCTTCAGCCGGAACCCGTCGGGCTGCCGGTCAACCGCCAGTACCCGGACGTCCTCCACCTCGGGCACCAACTCCTCGGCGAACCACCGCCCGTACCGTACGAACATCTCGACCGGAACCTGGTCGTGGCCGGCCAGTCGGGCCTCACCCGATTGGCAGGCGTATTCGTCCAGCGTGAACCCCGGCTTGGGAGCGGACAGTACAGAGGCGCTCGGCGGTGACTTCAGCAGCATGCCCGCCGGCATGTTCTCGGCCCAGCTCGCCATCGGCGAGCCGAACACCCTGACACTCAGGCCGCGCGCCTTCAGGTGCGCGGCGGTGGACAGGCCGTACGGGCCCGCCCCGATGACAACCACGGTCTTGGACATCAATTCCCCCTGGCGCGGCGCCCTTGAGTAGCCGCGCTCCGGCATGGCAGGTCAGAACCTCGGATGCGCGCCGTACGCCGCCACACGTCACAGCTGTGGCGCAAAGCGGGGCGCCGACAGCTGTCAGACCGCGAGCGGCAGAGGGGAGAGGGGCGGGCCGCGCCGGACGACCGCGTCCGAGAGGAGAACCTGAACCGGGCAACCGGGAGTCGGCGCGGGGTGTGGGCGCCGCCCGGTACCGGCCATGCTGAGGTCGAGGGGGGTGCGGACCGGCGTGAACAGCCTGCACACCAGCTCGTGCAGGTGCTCCCATTCGCGTCCGGCCGCGTACAGCACACGCCGTCGGCAGGTGTCGACGCCGTGCAGCAGCACGGCGCACAGCACGGTCAGCGCGACATGGGCGACAACCACGGGCCAGCCCGCGTGGACGGAGGTCGGCCACATGGCGTGTGCCGGGACGGTGACCGCGTCATCGGTTCGTACGAACCAGTAGCCCACGACTGCCTGGGTCCCGATCGCGAGCATCAACTGCCGCGACAGCGGCTTGTCCTGACCAGCGCCCGGCAACGCGACACCGAAGAGGAGACACGCAGCGAGAACGCGCATCCCCCATGAGGGCCCGGAGTCGAACGCCAGATGGTGGACCGTGACGGCTACCGCCGTACCCAGCATGGAAAACAGCCCGGCCCGGACAGCCGCCACCGGCACCACACGCGGCACCCGGCCGCGATGGCACGCACGGGACACACGCACCCAACCCCCCATAACCCACCCATCATGAGGCCGGAGCCGTGCCCGTGTCACTATCGAAGCCGGTGCCGAGGGGAGGGCATTCAGACGTCGGATTCACCGGATCCGGTGAACGTCGGCATTGAGGTGCCCGGGGACTGCGGCTCGCTTCGGAGCCATTGCCATCAGCGGTATCCCAACCTTCCGCAGGTCCAAGGGACCTTCGACGGTGGTCGAGCAGCAATTCCTCGCCAGGGCAATATGCGCATGTTTGATTACATTCTGCACTGATGGCTCGATCAGTCCTTCCCAGCAGCAGCCGCCCCGTGCCACGGACCGGGGCGGCCCTCTTGGTGCTGCTCTCCGCGCTGGTACACCTGCTGGTTTGCGCCCATGGCCCAACGCCGAACGAGATGGGACGAGCGGACGCCGTCCTGACCGCCACCGTGACCGCCGGGCAGGCAGCCAGACCGGCAGACGACAGCCCGGTCCTGGACCAGGGTGGGCCCGCGCAGGACAACGACACGCATTGCTCGGGCATGGACGAACCGACGGTTCAGGCCTCGCGCGATACCGGCCTGGCTGTGCACGTGGTCCACGAGGCCCTGTCGGCCGAACACCTCGGCGACCGGTCGGCGCTCGCACCACCGGCCCTTCAGCCATCACCCCGCAAACCGGGCGAGTCCTCTGCCGGGCACGCGCGGGCCCGTCTTGGCGTGTGGCGGACCTGATCGACCCGTGCCGCGCTCTCGCCCATGGCCACGGCGCGGCAGCCGATCACCACCGCCTCTTCCCCCTACGCACGGCCGGTCGCCGTTCACGGCACCGGCCGCAGGAGAAGCACGCCATGAACCACCCCACCCGCATCACCATGCCGACCTCACCCGCCCAGCTCCTTGCAGATGCCAAGTGCCCGATGCACACCCCGGCCGGGCTCGTCGGCGACACGCCCGTCCTGTGGATCGGAGCGCCCTTCACGGCCCTCGGGCGCGGCTTCTGGGCCAAGCTCGAAGGCCTGAACCCCGGCGGCATCAAGGACCGCACTGCCCTGTACATGGTGCGCGCCGCGCGCGACCGCGAGCAGTTGCTGCCAGGCGCCCGGATCGTAGAGTCCACTTCCGGCACCCTCGGTCTCGGCCTGGCCCTCGCCGGCGCCGCCTACGGTCATCCGGTCACCGTTGTCTCCGACCCCGGCATGGAACCCCTGATGACCGGCCTGCTCGCCGCATACGGCGCCGAAGTCGACCTCATCCACACGCCGCATCCCACCGGGGGCTGGCAGGAGGCCCGCCGCCGACGCGTCGAGGAACTCCTTGCCGTCCATCCAGACGCCTGGTGTCCCGACCAGTACAACAACCCCGACAACGTAGCCGCCTACGCCCCTCTTGCCCATGAACTCATCGCCCAGCTCGGCCGGATCGACACCCTCGTCGTCTCCGTCGGCACCGGCGGCCACTCCGCCGGTATCGCCTCGGTCCTGCGCGGCTGGTTCCCCCACCTGCGGGTCGTGGGCGTGGACACCACCGGGTCGACCATCTTTGGCCAGCCCGCTGCCCCGCGCTTGATGCGTGGTCTGGGCAGCAGCATCTACCCCCGCAACGTCGCCTACGACCTGTTCGACGAGGTCCACTGGGTCGCGGCCCCGGAAGCGGTGTGGGCGGCCCGTCAGCTGGCCCGCCATCACTACGCCTCCGGCGGCTGGAGCGTCGGTGCCGTCGCGCTCGTCGCCCGGTGGCTGGCGCGCATCCTGCCCGTCGAGGAACGGATCGTCGCTGTCTTCCCCGATGGACCCCAGCGGTACGTTGGCACGGTCTTCGACGACACCTACTGCCACGAGCACGGCCTCCTGGGCCAGCTGCCCGCCGACGAACCGGATCAGATCGCTCACTCCGGCGAGCGGATCGTCACCCGCTGGACCCGCTGTACCCACATCACCGATCCCCTCGCCGCGGCCGACGAGCGGAACGCCGCTGAGTACGCCCACGCGGGAGGCGCCCAATGATCACCTTGTGGCGACAGACCCGCTCCTTCCCTTCCGCCGCACGGCTGTTGATGGCCAACCAGTTCGCCATCAACCTCGCCTTCTACATGCTCATGCCCTACCTTGCCGCCCACCTCTCCGGCGGGCTCGGCCTGGCGGCCTGGGCGGTCGGACTCGTCCTGGGCGTACGCAACTTTTCCCAGCAGGGCATGTTCCTCATCGGCGGCACCATCGCCGACCGCTTCGGCTACAAGGCCCCGATCATGGCGGGCTGTCTGCTGCGCACGGTCGGCTTCGGCCTGCTCGGCTGGGTCGACAACCTGCCCGCTTTGATCGCCGCCTCGGCGGCTACCGGTTTCGCGGGCGCCCTGTTCAACCCGGCCGTACGCGCCTACCTGGCTGTCGAGGCCGGGGATCGGCGTGTGGACGCCTTCGCTGCCTTCAACGTCTACTACCAGGCCGGCATGCTGCTGGGCCCGCTGGTCGGGCTCGCCCTGATGGCCGCCGACTTCCGGCTCGTCTGCACAGTCGCCGCCGCGATCTTCGCCGTTCTGACCGTGCTGCAGGCGCGGGCCCTGCCCTCGCGTCGGAGCGATACGGCCGGCTCCGAGCCAGGCAACGTTGTGGCCCAATGGCGCACGGTCGTGGCCAACCGGCCCTTCCTGCTCTTCGCCACAACGATGATCGGCTCGTACGTCCTGACGTTCCAGGTCTACCTGGCCCTGCCCTTGGCCGCCACGAACGTCCTGGGTTCTAGTACTCCAGCCGTAAATCGTGATCTTCACGTTCGAGCGGCTTGCCGCCGGTAGTGGCTGGTCTGGGATCGGGCCTGGTGGCGGCGTCGCCAGTCGGACCAGCCGAGCCGGTGGACCGGGTCAAAGGCGGGCCGGATGACGAGCGTGATGAACAGCCGTTGGATCTCGTTGCAGGTGAGCGGTATGAGGGCGTCTGGTGCGGGATCGCGGTCGTGTTCGTTCGCGCGGACGACGGCGAGGAAGGCGTGCGCGAGCATGGCCAGGGTGACCCAGCGGGACCAGGACGGGTAGCGGCGGACCTGGTGCTCGTCCAAGGCCGCCAGGCCCTTGCCGGACTGGAAAAACTCCTCGACCCGCCACCTTGATCCAGCGACGCGCACCAGGGTGGTTAGCGGCACTGCGGCGGCCGGCGAGTAGCAGCGGTAGTACGCGAGTTCGCCGGTACTGCGGTTGCGGCGGATCAGCAACTGCCGGCTCCCGGGCCGGGGGTCGGTGAGGTCGATGACGGCCCAGTCGTAGAAGCGGTGGCCCTTGGCTCCGCTCCCTGCGGACAGCTTCTGCCAGGCCCTCTTGGGCACCTTCCTGGCCAGCGTGTCCGCGCGGAACTTCCCGGCGCCTGTGGTGACTTCGTGCGAGCAGGCCACCGCGAGGACGTAGTCGGTGCCGCGTTCTTCCAGCGCGGCGCGTAGCGTCGGGTTGCCGCCGTAGACCTCGTCTCCCGCGACCCAGGCGGCCCGGTGGCCGGCGTCCAGGAATCGGGTGACCATGCGGGCGGCAAACTGCGGTTTGGTCGCGAATTCGGTCTTGTCACCGAGTCCGGCGGCCCGGCAGCGGTCGGGGTCCGAGGTCCAGGAACGCGGAACGTACAGTTCCCGGTCTACCGCGGCGTGTCCGCGGCGGCCGGCGTAGACGAGATAGACGGCGACCTGCGCGTTCTCGATCCTGCCCGCGGTGCCGGTGTACTGGCGCTGGACACCGACGGTGTCGGTGCCCTTCTTCACGTCGCCGGTCTCGTCGACCACCAGAACCGCCTGGTCGTCCCGCAGATGCTCCACCACGTAGGCCCGCACGTCGTCGCGGACCTGGTCGGCGTCCCACTTGGCCCGCCCGAGCAGGTGCTGCATGCCGTCCGGGGTGCTCTCTCCGGCCCACTCTGCGATGGTCCAGCAGTTTTTGCGCGGCAGGTCCGACAGCAGCCCGAGCACCAACCGCCCGACCCGACGTCGGGGTTCGACCCGTGCGAACCGGCCCGCGATCCGGGCCATCAGGCCCTCGAACGCCTCCTGCCAGCGGGCAGGGTCTACGCTGTGACCTGCGGCCACCGCATGATCTTCAGTCTTCACACACCGATGATCAACGGTGGCCGCACCCGTCTCCACAGCGCGTCAGGGTCGCGCAGCGTCTGTCTGCCGTCATGTGTCTGGAGGACTTGTGCAACGTGGCGAAGTCTGGTGGGTCCAGTTCGACGAGCGGAGGTTGGTCGTACTGCTGTCGGGAGACGACACGTCCGGGATCCGGGTGATGCAGGTCGTCGCTCCGGCGGGCGTCGACATCAGCGGTCTGGGCATCGAAGTGACGGTCGGCGCCGGTGAAGGACTGCCGTTCGAAGGCGTGCTGCGGCTCGCGTTCCCGCGTCCAGGCTTCACCCCGTGCACGTGGCTGACCACTGTGTCCCGGGACGACCTGATAGAGCGGGCGGCCGTCCTGTCCTCCGTGAAGCTCAGCGAGATTGACGACGCCCTCCGACTCGCTGAACAAGCGCAGGAGCGGACCCCGGCCACGACCGCGAAGCTCAGCGAGATAAGGGATGTCCTCCGTCTCGGTGAACTCGGGTAGACGGAGAAGGAGCCGACGCCCGCGACGGCGTGGGCGATCTCGGGCGAGATGATCGACGCTGGCCACCTGCTGCCTCGGCGCCCCTCACCACCGAGATCACGATCTACGGCTGGAGTACTAGGCCCTGTCGTCAAATTCCCGTCTGCCCCGCGACGCCATGCACGCACTCTCGCCGCACCGGGCACAGACCCAAGTACATCCAGTACGAGGGCCTGTGCCCGGCACGCCGAGAGCACGCACCTGACGCCGCAGGGCCCGCCCTCCGGGCGGACTACGGGAATTTGACGACAGGACCTAGGGGGACTTGGGTGACGAGCGGTCTGTTCGTCATCTCGGCCGCAGTCGCCGTCGTTGGGCAACTGCGGCTGACGGGCTGGGCCAAGCAACGTTGGAGCCCCGTCCAGGCCCTGGTGCGCGGACTGGCCGCGATGGGCCTGGCCTTCCTGCCCCTCGCCCTTACCCCGCCTGACGCCGCCGCTGCCGTACTCATCGCCTTGGTAGTGGCGGTGGCGCTGCTCGCGGCTGGCAGCGCGGTGGTCTACCCGTTTGAGATGGACACGGTCGTCTCTCTTTCCGGCAACCGGCTCGTCGCCACCCACTACGGCCTGTACAACACCCTCTCCGGCCTCGGCATCACCCTCGGCAACCTGGCCACCGGGGTGCTGTGGGACTTCGCCGATCAACACGACGCCCTCTGGCTGACCTGGTGGGCCCTGGCTGCGACAGGTTTCGCGTGTGCGGGCTCCGTCGCGGGGCTCGCTCGCAGCGGACGGCTGGCTGCGCGGGAGGAACCGCGACTCGCTCCCGTCTGACGGAGTGGGGGAGGAGGCCGACCGGTTTCGGCCTTCTCCCCCCCCTGCCAGCCGTCTGGCGATGTGTCAGCTCTTGCCCAGCATCTTGTTCATCTGCTCGATCTCAGCCGTCTGGGCCGTTATCACGTCGTCCGCGAGCTTGACGGTGGGACCGTACTTGCCGTTGGCCTTCTCGGTCTTGGCCATCTTGATGGCACCCTCGTGGTGCTCAACCATCATCTCGAGGAACATCTTGTCGAACTCGGTGCCGGAGGCCTTCTCCAGCTTGTTCATGTCCTCGCTGCTCATCATGCCGGGCATGGAGGACGACATGTCGTGGTCCATCCCGGGCATGGAGGACGACATGTCCTCGGGGACGTCCTCGCCCCACGCGGTGAGCCAGCCGGACATCGTCTTGATCTCCGGGTCCTGCGCCGCCTTGATCGTCGTGGCGAGGTCCTTGACCTCCTGAGAGGAGGCGCGGTCGGCGGCCAGCTCGGCCATGTCGACGGCCTGACGGTGGTGCTCGATCATCTCCTCGGCAAACGAGATGTCCGCGTCGTTGTGTGCGCCGGCCTTGGCCGACGCGGTCGCGGACGGGCTGGAGCCGGAGTTCATCGACCCCATGTCGTGACCGCCGCTGTCGCTGCCACAGGCGGCCAGTACGAGCGCGGCCGCACCGGCGGTGACGGCGAGGGCGGTGCGACGGATGAGTTTGCGGTGTGCAGTCATGGTTGAGCTCCTGCGTTCGGATCTGGTGAAGGGCATGCCGGAGTACAGCGCCGCATCCGTGAGGAAGCGCGGCGAGGTGCGGGCGGCTCTAGATCCGCAGGAGCTGGAGTTCGGAGAGTGAGGGTGGGGCGCGACCGCCGTCAGGGCCGCTGCCGAATGGAGAGGTACCTGCCTGCACTTGCTCGCCGCAGGTCACCACATCGGGCAGCAGCACGGGTACCACGACGGGAGTCCCGGCGACGGACGCGGAGGCGCAGGTCGGGTCTGCATGGGCGACGTGATCTTTGCAGCCGCCGTCACCGTGATCGCATTCGCCCGGCATCGAGGCCGTGACATCCGTGTGCGCAGTAACCGCCATCCGGTGGTGCCCGGAGTCAGCGTGGGCGCCGGGAACCGGTCCGAGACCGTGCATGCCGAGCAGGCCCAGCAGCAGGGTGCACACGAGCAGCACGCAGGACCGCAACGCCAATTGCGGTCGGGCGAGCTGTCCGGGGCCTGTCACGGCCCCATCGTAGGCATGGATCATCGGCCCCTTGCATCCCGGGTATCACCGGAGTGGACACGGACACGTAATACCCACCGAGGGTATAGCAGCAGGCATGTGGACACTGTGAGACGCCGTGAAGCAGGAGGTTTCGGCGACGCTCAGGTGCGCGAGGCGTTCGACGAAGCGGGTTACGGGCTCACTGGGCGGTTGTGACCCTGGCCTTACGCCCCGGAGGCCTGACAGGTCAGCCGTCTACTATGGCGCTGCGTACTCGCTTGCGTATTCGGTGGCGAAAGGATGTCGGGGCCATGCGGCGGCTGGGGGATCTCGAGGCGGAGATCATGGATCGCCTCTGGACGTGGAACCGTCCGGCGACGGTTCGTGAGGTCGTCGACGACATCAACAAGACCCGCCCCATCGCGTACACCACGGTGATGACCGTCACCAACATTCTCTACAACAAGGGCTGGCTGCTGCGGGGCAAGCAGGGACGGGCTTGGCTGTATTCGCCGGTCCGCAGCCGCGAGGCATACGCCGCCGCACTGATGGAGGACGGCTTGGGAGAGAGCAGGGACCGCCCGGCCGCGCTGGTCCACTTCGTCGAGAAAATGTCCGAGGAAGAAGTGGCTGCCCTGCGCAAGGCTCTGCGGAACGTGGGACGACAGGCGAAGTCGTGAACGCGGCCCCCGTGCTGGTCGGCTATACGGCGGCGGTGGGTTTCGTCGCTCCGCGTCTGCTCCTGTGCGCGGGCTGGCCGTACCGGGCCCCGGCCCTGGCTGCGGCGGTGTGGCACGCGCTGATGGTCTCGTTCTCGATCGGTGTCGCTCTCGCCGCGTACAACTTGGCCATGCCGGCCGAGCATCTGCATGCGGGGCTGGTGGGCCTGCTGCACTCCTGTGGAATGCGTGTCGGCCCGGGCGAGCCCGACCCCGGCGCGGCGCATCGGCTCGCCGTCGCCCTGCCCGCCGCCATCGGTATCGTCCTGGTCTCGAGTTTCGTCTTCCACGTAGTACGGGCCCGCCGGACGCGGACACGACACCGCGAGGCCGTGGACCTGGTGGGCCGCCACTCCGCCCAGTTGCGCGCCACCGTCCTGCCGTACGGCATCCCCGCCGCTTACTGCCTGCCCGGCCGCCACGCCCGGGTCGTGATCAGCGACGCGGCCGTACGCGAGCTCACGTCAGAGCAGCTCAACGCCGTACTGGAACACGAGCAGGGCCACATCGCAGGGCGTCACCACCTGGTCCTGGCCGCCGGGGAGGCGTTCCACTCGGTGTTCCGCCTGCTGCCACTGGCCCGCCATGCCCGGGAACGGATGCCGCTCCTCCTGGAGATGGTCGCCGATGACCGCGCTCTGCGCCGTCACTCCAGTGAGGCGCTGGCCACGGCGATGTACGAGATGGCGGCGGCCCGCACCCCGAAGGGCGCGTTCGCGGCGGGCGGGCACACGGTCCTTATCCGTCTGAAGCGGGTTCTCGGCCCGCGTAAAGCCCCTCACCCCGCGTTCTGGGGGTCCGTGGCCGCCATAGCCGCGGCGGTTCCGCTGTTGCCGCTGCTGGTCGCTTGCCCGCCCGGCCTCAGCTGACCGACACCAGGTCAGGCCATTGTGACTCGGGCTCACTTGCGACTCAAACTACTAACCTACTAAGTTCTAGCGAACTTGCCCTGGCCGATGCGCGGCGCCAACCCGGCTGCCGTAGCCCGTCGATCGGTCCACAGACGTGCAGAGGAGTCACCTCGCGATGGGAACCCACCGTCGGCCGAAGCCGCCCAGCCGTGCCCGGATAGCCACCCTCGGCGTAGCAGCCGGCGCGGTGAGTCTCCTGCCGACGCAGAGCCAGGCGGCCCCGAAGCCCACGGCCGACGAAGTGCGCAAGCAGGTGGAGAAGCTCTACGAGGAGGCCGAGGCTCCCACTGAGGAGTACAACGGCATCCGCGAGCAGCAGCAGAAGTTGCAGCGTGAGGTGGACGGGGCACAGGACCGGCTGGCCCGGAAGCAGCACGAGATCAACGAACTGCGCGAAAAGATAGGCCCTTTGGCGGCGTCGCAGTACCGCAGCGGGGCCATCGACCCGAGTGTGCAGCTCTTTCTCTCCAGCGACCCGGACGACTACCTCGACAAGGCCGAGGCGCTCGGCCGTACGGGAGACCGGCAGACCGCCGCGCTGCGGGCTCTGGAGGGCAAGCAGCGGGAACTCGCTCAGGAACGCGCGGACGCCGCGAAGCGCCTGAAGGCCCTGAACGAGGCACGGAACGAGGCCGCGAAGAAGAAGGACGAGGTCCAGGGCAAGCTCACCAAGGCGCGCAAGCTCCTGAACAGCCTGACCGCCGAGCAGCGCGCCAGGATGGAGGCCGCCCAGGGGCGCGAGGACGCCGCCTCCGGCTCCAGCGACGCACCAGCGAGCTACAACGGTCCCGCCAGCGGTCGCGCCAAGACCGCCATCGACTTCGCGTACGCCCAGCTCGGCAAGCCCTACGAGTGGGGCTCGACCGGCCCCGACTCCTACGACTGCTCGGGCCTCGTGGGCGCGGCCTGGCGCTCGGCGGGCGTATCGCTGCCGCGCACCGTCAAGCAGATGTACGACGCCGGCCGCAAGGTGGCGCAGTCGGACCTGCAACCCGGCGACATCATCTACTGGTACAACGACAGCCAGCACAACGGCATCTACATCGGCGACGGCAAGGCGATCCACGCCCCGCGCACGGGTAAGAACATCGAGATCACCCAGGTCAGCTACATGCCGTTCTACGCCGCGTCCAGGCCCTGAGCACCAACCTCCGCACCACCCAAGGAACTTCCGTGACCCCACGCCCGACCACCCGCGCCCTGCACACCGTCGCGGGGGCGGCGCTCGCCTCCCTGGTCCTCGCCGCCTGCGGGGACGGGACCTCCGACACGGGCGAGAAAGCGGCGGCGTCGACCTCGGCGTCGGAGCTCTCACACGTACACGGCCTTGGCGTCGACCCGGCCGACGGACGCGTCTACGTCGCGACCCACGACGGCCTGTACACGATTGCCAAGGGGCAGAATCCCAAGCTCGTCGGCGACCGCAAGGACGACTTCATGGGCTTCACAGTGACCGGCAAGAACACGTTCATCGCCAGCGGACACGGCGCCGAAGGAAGCGACCGCCCCGGGAACCTCGGTCTGATAGAGACCACGAACTCCGGCCGCGCGTGGACGTCCCGATCGCTGTCCGGAGCAGCCGACTTCCACTCCCTGGACTCGGCGAAGGGCATCGCCTACGGCTACGAGGGCGGGCGGATCCGGGTCAGTGCCGATCTCAAGAACTGGGACGACCGGGCCACGCTGGAGGCCCTCGACCTCGCGGCGGGGCCTTCCGGCAACAAGCTGCTGGCCACCACGTCCGAGGGCGTGGTGGCCGGCAGCGACGGCGGCCGCACCTTCGGCAAGGGCGCCGGGCCGGTCCAGGCGTTCGTGTCCTGGCCCACGCAGAAGGCGCTGTTCGGCATCGACAGCTCCGGGAAGCTGAGTAGCAGCGCGGACGGCGGCGAGACATGGAGGCAGCTCACGGCCGTGCCCGGTGGACAGCCTCAGGCGCTGACCGCTGTGGACGCCAAGCACATCCTCGCCGCGACGACGGAGGGGGTGTACGAGTCGCGCGACGGCGGCAAGACCTTCACCGAGCTCGCGCCGCTCGCTTCCTGAATCAGTAAGTCGAAATTCACCATGTGGACCCGGCGCCCCACGTCTTGCTGTTTCAAGACACTGTGTTACGGCTCCAAGCAGGGCGTATCGACAACGCCGCCGCGTAAACTGTTCCGGTGCCGAAGCTGTGGACCGAGACGATCGAAGAGCACCGACGTACGGTGCGCGACGCGATCCTGAACACCACAGCGGAACTGGCCTCCGAGCGCGGAGTGCGATCTGTGACTATGTCGCAGATCGCCGAGCAGGTCGGCATCGGACGGGCCACGCTCTACAAGTACTTCCCGGACGTCGAGACGATCCTGATCGCCTGGCACGACCGCCAGATCACAGGGCACCTGGAATACCTCAAGGAAGTCCGGGACCAAGTGGACGGCGCCGGCGAACGGCTGGAGGCAGTTCTCGAGGCCTTCGCCCTCATCTCTCACCAGTCCCACGGGCACCACGGCACCGAAATGGCAGCATTCCTGCATCAGGACGAGCGGGTCGCACGGGCGCAGCAGCAGCTCCACGACATGTTCCGGGACCTGCTGGCCGAGGGGGTGCAGGCCGGCGAATTCCGCGACGACGTCACGCCCGACGAGCTGGCGACCTATTGCCTCCACGCCCTGTCGGCCGCCGGAAGCCTGCCGTCAAAAGCCGCTGTGCGCCGCCTTGCCGCGCTCACTCTGTCCGGCCTTCGTGGCGCGCATTGGGTACCGGAAAGCCGGAGTCGTGCAGCGGCGCATCGGCCCCCGCACCACGGCCACCACACTCGGCATCTGGAGCACTGACCTCAAGAAGGCTCCGACCTGCTCATTTACCCAGTCCGCCGCACTCCTCTCGGCACTTCGCGCTGCTCCGGCAGCAGCTCATGCGAAGTTATTGCAATCCTTTTGCATCTGAGTATCGAACGCCATGCAGGATGGACGACGACGTCAAGCACCACCAGGGATCAAGGACACACCATGACCGTTACGGCCCAGTCCCAGCCGGGCCTCCTCCGGCGGATACGCGGAGCACTCACCCCGCGCGAATGGGCTCGGGCCGGCGGACTGGCCGCCGCGATCCTCGCTCTGCACGTCATCGGCTGGGGCACATTGCTGCTCATCGTCGTCCCCCAGCACTTCGAGCTCGGCGGCGGCCAGGGAGCCTTTGGTATCGGGCTCGGCGTGACTGCGTACGTGCTCGGCATGCGGCACGCCTTCGACGCGGACCACATCGCCGCAATCGACAACACCACCCGCAAACTGATCTCCGACGGACAGCGCCCGCTGTCCGTCGGGTTCTTCTTCTCCCTCGGTCACTCGAGCGTCGTCTTCCTCCTGGCCCTGCTCTTCGCGCTCGGCGTGCGCTCGCTCGCCGGACCGGTGCAGGACGACGGTTCGAGCCTGCACGCCACGCTCGGCTTCATCGGCACCTCGGTCTCCGGCGTCTTCCTGTACGTCATCGCCGCCTTCAACCTCGTGGCCCTGGTCGGCATCCTCAAGGTCTTCCGGCGGATGCGCACCGGCGGCCACACCGAGGCGGACCTGGAGGCACAACTCAACGCCGGCGGCGGAGTAATGACGCGGATCCTGAGCCGGGCGACCCGGGCCGTCGGCAAGCCCTGGCACATGTACCCGCTGGGCTTCCTGTTCGGCCTCGGATTCGACACCGCTACCGAAGTCTCCCTGCTCTTTCTCGCCGCCGGCGCCGCGGGGGCGGGCATCCCCTGGTACGCGATCCTGTGCCTGCCAGTGCTGTTCGCGGCCGGAATGAGCCTGCTCGACACGATCGACGGCTCATTCATGAACTTCGCGTACTCCTGGGCCTTCTCCAACCCGGTCCGCAAGGTCTTCTACAACATCACCATCACGGGCCTGTCCGTCGCAGCCGCGCTCATCATCGGCACGGTCGAGCTCCTGTCGATCGCTGCGGAGAAGCTCTCCCTGCACGGCGCCTTCTGGGAGTGGGTCGGCGGCATCGACCTCAACAGTGTCGGTTACGCCGTCGTCCTCCTTTTCGTCGTCACCTGGGCGGCCGCGCTGGTGATCTGGCGGTACGGCCGTATCGAGGAGAAGTGGGCCTTGGCGCCCGCGGAGGAGTGAGCGGCGTCGGCCAGAGCAGGGCGCGCACAACGGCGCCAAGGCCACCGCTGGTCAGAGGTCACTTGATGTGACGGCTGACTTGGGTGGCGGAGTGGAGCAGGTACTCCAGTGGGCCGCGCCGGAACCGTCGCGTCCAGGCAGTCGCCAGCAGCATGGCGGTCACGATGAAGGCGAGCAGCGCGACCAGCGCCGGGAAGGTCTCCTCCTCCATGCCGACCGCGCGGATGGCGAGGATGTGCAGGACGTAGGCGGTCAGCGAGACCATGCCGACCGCGGAGATCGGCGTGGCCAGACGCGTGAAGCGCGGCATCCGTTCGGTGGCGGCGACGCACGCGGCCACGACGACAAGCGCGGCGCCTGTATTGCCGAGGATGGAGAAGGTCGTCTGGCTGTGCGGCGCGGCTACCAGCAGCCAGGCCGGGGTGTCACCGGTGAGATCGCCGACGGTGTCGGACCACCAAGCTGATGACGCCGAACCGCCGTCCGTGGCGGCAGCGACGGAGGTGAGCGCGTGCGGAACAAGGCGCAGGGCCAGCCATGAGCCGCCGTAGCCGAGCACGGCCAGCGCGCTTCCGGCCAGGGCCAGCCGGGCACGGGTCTTGCCGACGGTGAGGTCGAGCCGGGCGATCGCCATGCCGGCGATCACGAACGACATCCAAGTCAGCACCGGGTACTCGCCGGTGAACAGCAAGTCGAGGAAGCCGTCCGTGTCGCTGATCCGGGCCAGCGGGTCCCAGCCGATGACGGTGTCCGCCCAGCTTCCCCCGTCGATCGACCGATTGATCAGGTAACGGACTTGGGGCAGCACCATTGCGCCCGTGGCGGCGATGACCGCGAGCGCCCCGGCACTCAACCGGTACAGCGGCAGGACGACGAGGAAGGTCAACCCGTAGTAAGCGATGATCACATCGACGTCGGTGCCCACGGCGGTCAGGGCGAAGCCCAGCGCGATCAGGACGACGGAGCGGATGAGGATCCTGCCCACCGCCTGTCGGCCCGCACGGCCGGTCCGCGGGTGCGGGCGGCCGGTGATGAGCACGAGTGAGAAACCGGCGAGCAGGGCGAAGAGTGCGGACGAGCGACCGCGCGCCAGCTCCATGACGAAGCCCAGCGGCCCGCCCACCGACGGTTCCGGGCCGACATGGGCGGCGTACATGCCAAAGACTGCGAGCCCGCGGGCCAGGTCGATGCCGATCAGCCGTCCTGTCGACGGCGTACGGGAGACGGGGGAATTGGCACCGACCTCTGTGGCAGACGCCGGGGACAAGGGGGATACAGAAGACAAGGACGCTGGTGCGCTATGTGTCACGTTCTTCAGGGTTGCGCAGTCACAGGCGGCAGCCCATCCCTCACATGGCTGAAGAGCCCCGCCGACCGGATGGAGCCACAGCGCCCCGTGGCGGGAACCGGCACGACCGAGCCAGAGGGCAGCCTTCGGGGCGGTAGGAATTCGACAAAGGCCCCATGACGAGGGGAGAGCAGGTGATCCGGGAACTGGTGGTCGACGATGAGGCCCTGATCCGTACGGGTTTCCAGCACATCCTCGACTGCGCGCACGAGATCGAGGTCGTGGCGGCCGTCAGCGGTGGTCAGGCGGTCCGCACGGTGCGAGAGTCACGCCCCGACGTCGTACACCATCCGCGTCCACTACAAGGACGGCACCGTCCACGCCCTCGTCACCAACACCGCTCCCACTCGACCCGCCCTCCCCCTTCCTGGCGCCCACCAGGGCCTCGTCGGCCTGCGTCAGCGGGCCGAACTCCTCGGTGGTACGGTCCCTTCCGGCACCACAGCAGACGGTGGTTACGAACTCCGCCTGGAACTCCCTGTCTCGGGTGAGCCGTGAGCTGCTGGAGGTCGGCGAGGGATGGTTGAGGGGTCAGCTCCGTTGGCCGGCTTCCGGATGTCGAGCAACAGGGCGCTCCTCATGCCGTGTCTTTGCGCTTTCGGGAGTGCAGGTGCCCGTGGCGGGCGGCCAGAGCTCCGATCCCGATGACCTTCGCAACGACGATCACGAGGACAACGGCACCAGCGCCCCAGCCAAGCCACCGCGAAACTGCCAGTACGGACCCGCCGAGCACCAGGTGCGCGAGGATGAGCAGCGCAACCACTCCGCCAACCGCCCCCACGGGCCAGCGCCGTTTGCCGCCCGTGGTGTCCTGTGGCTCGTTCTTCGGCTGGGGGATTTCCGCCGGGGCGGGCTCGCCCGGTTGAAGACCGGTCGCCTCAAGCCGTTGCCAGGTCACGGTGAGGTGGTCACGCCTGCCGATCTTTTCGAGGCGTAGCGCAAGGAGCTTCTGCATCCGTTGCAGGTCTTCCTCGTTGTCGGCCTCGGCTCGCAGCGTCAGGGTGTCGGTGGCGGCCTGCATGGTCCACTGGCCCAGGCTCAGGCGGACGATCCCGTGGGTGTCCGTCCATTCGGCGTGCTGCACCTCTGGGGGTGTGTGACTGTTCCCGCCGGCGTGGGAGCGCGAGCGGTGGTTCGCGTGGCGGCCCATTTGCTGGGCGTGCCGGGCGAGCTGGGCGAGGTAGCGGCTCGCACGATCGGTCTCGACACGGGCTTCCGCGATCGGCATGGTGTTCCTTTCCGAGCTCCTCCCGTTCGATCGGGGGGAGTTGAGATGTTCAGACCCTGGTGAGGGCGACGAGCCAAGCCCGGATGCCGCCCGGGTCGGTGGTGATGTCGATCGTGCTGGGTGCGACGGAGTCGACGCGCCATCCCTCGGTGAACGAGGCCTCAATCTCGTCCCGTGCGAGCTTGTGCACCCGTCCCCACTCGCCGGGCTGTCGGTCGCTGAAGCACAGCATGAGGTAGCGGCCGCCCGGCCGGATCACGGCTCGGAGGTTGTCGACGTAAGTGGCGCGGTCGGCGCCGCCGAAGATGTGGAAGAGCCCGCAGTCGAGCACGGTGTCGAAGGTTTCCCGGAGATCGGCCAGCTTCAGGGCGTCCCAGTGGAGGAACCTCGCCGTGCGGCCCTGCTCGCGCGCCTTCCCCTCGGCGTTTCGCAAGGCCCGGGAGGCAAGGTCGACGCCCGTGGCGTCCAGGCCGAGACCTGCGCACATGAGCACGTGCTCGCCGGTTCCGCAGCCGGCGTCCAGTACCCGGCCCTGGATGGCGCCCGCTTCGGCGAGGGCGAGGAAGGCCGGTTGTGGCCGACCGATGTCCCAGGGCGGTGGGCTGGCGTACAGGTCGTCGGGCGCTGACGGTCCTGCGGAATCGGGATGGTGGTGCGGGTGGGGGTGGCGGAGTGAGCCGGCCATGCCGGTGTCCTTCCCGTTGCGTCCGGTGTTCCGGTTCCTTGTCCGGGTGCTGGTGACGACCACAAGCTTTATCGAGACACACTGTCTATGTCAATCCATGTTGTCTCGATCCTGGCGTCGCGTAGGCGACGGACGCTCGGCGTACTGCGTTCGCGTAGTAGGAATGGGCTCAAGGGGCGCTGGCGGTGCTTCTGGGGCCGCTCGAGGGAGAGGGCATGCGGGTGTGATGGGCGCGGAACGTTCGGTGACGGTCCGTCAGGTCTTGGGCGTGCTGAACGCGGACCGTGCCCAGCCGCTGGCGTGCACGACCGTGATGACGGTGATGAGTCGGCTCGCGGAGGAGGGCGTGCTCGATCGTGCCCCGCAGGGCCGCGGCTACGCGTACACCTCTGCCGTGCCGGACGAGGCGGCCCTCACCGTACGGGAGGTCCTGTGCATGCACGGGGGCGCCGCCGTCGTGCACTTCGCAATTGAAGCTGCCCTCGATCCCGGTCACCGTGACCAACTGTGGCGCTTGCTGGAGGAATCGCTGTGAATGTCGCTGCGGCGCTGGATCGCGGCGCGCAATGCCGACGACGGCGCTCCACCTGTGCCGTGATGACCAGATCGGCATCTTGCACCTAGGGGGTACCTGGACGTTCGATGCAGCCCCTTCCGCCGGGCAGGCCGTTGCCCTTCCTGGGCACTCGGGATCCGAGCGGGGTGGCGAGCGTGAGGGGAACCCGGAAGTCTCGCTAATCGTCTACTAAGGTACTTAGGTTAATAGGGAATGGGAGGGGGAGCCTCATGCGACAGCGCCTGACATCGCGGCTCGGCCGCCGGATCGCGCAGCCGCTCGCGTTCGCCTCGGCTGCCGTCGTCGTCCTCGCCGCGTGCAGCACCGGTGGTAAGGCGGACGGCGACTCGGGCAAGGCGGGGGGCGATGGCGACAACGGCGCACCGGCCGCGATAGTGGTGGAGCCCGGCGACGCGAAAGCCAAGGTTCCGGTCAGTCGGAAGGTGACGGTGCGCGCCCAGGGTGGATCACTCTCGTCCGTCGAGGTCAGCTCACCTGGTCCGGGCGCACTTGCCGGCACCTGGTCGAAGGGCAAGTCCCTGTGGACCTCCACGACACCCCTCGCCCCGGGTGCCATCTACACGGTGACTGCCACAGGCGAGGCATCCGGCGGATCGGCCCTCAACAAG
Organism: Streptomyces albiflavescens; assembly: GCF_014645835.1. Lineage (GTDB taxonomy): Bacteria > Actinomycetota > Actinomycetes > Streptomycetales > Streptomycetaceae > Streptomyces > Streptomyces albiflavescens. The sequence goes on along the minus strand of NZ_BMMM01000022.1, from coordinate 121,409 downwards.
ACCGCCTCGTTCACTACGGAGGCGGCGACGAACACCTTCGTCGGCGAGTACTACCCCGACAAGGGCGCGAAGGTCGGCGTCGCGATGCCGGTCTCGATCACGTTCAACAAGCCGATCCCCGACAAGGCGGCGATCGAGCGCAAGCTCAAGGTCGCAGCTTCCCCCGCGGTCGAGGGCGCCTGGAGCTGGATGAAGGACCGCAACGGCAAGGACCGCATCGACTACCGCCCCGAGAAGTACTGGAAGCCCGGCACCAACGTCACCCTGCGCATGGACCTCGCGGGCGTCAACGCGGGCGGTGGCGTGTACGGCACCCAGCAGCGAGTCGTGAACTTCACCATCGGCGACGCCGTGACCAGCACCGTCGACGTCAAGAAGAAGACCATGACGGTCGCGAAGAATGGCAAGACCCTGCGGACCCTGAAGGTCTCCACCGGAAAGAAGGGCTTCGAGACCTGGAACGGCACGATGGTCGTCCTGAGCAAGGTGCCGACCATCCGCATGAATTCCGACACCGTCGGCATCTTCGGCCCCGAGGCGTACGACCTTGGCTCGGTGAAGTGGGACGTCCAGCTCACCCCGTCCGGCACGTACGCGCACGCAGCGCCCTGGAACGAGGGCAAGTTCGGCGTGATCAACGGCAGTCACGGGTGCATCGGCATGAGCACGGCGGACGCCAAGTGGTTCTACCAGCAGGTCCACCTCGGTGACCCGGTCACCGTGGTCAACTCCGTCGACACCGTGGCGGTCAACAACGGCTACGGCGACTGGAACGTCGACTGGGAGAGCTGGAAGAAGGCCAGCGCCCTCCACTGACGCGCCGGTTCGCCAAAGGCTTCCTGAACACCTTCCGATCCCGGGACGTACTAAGGGCACTAGTAATTACCGGTCCATCGGGATGGTGAACATGGGAACTATGGCGCTCAGTTGGGCCGTGGCGGTGGTCGCCGCTTTGGTGGCCGCCGTGAGTGCGGTTCGGGTGGTGACCACCGGCGGCGAGATCCGGTTCGCGGCGGGCGGTGACCTGCTGATGGGTGTGTGTATGGCCGCCATGGCCCTGCCGGCGACGGTCGGCTGGTACGCGGGCTATGGCATGTGGTGGGCGCTGGTATTCGGCCTGCTCGGACTCGGCGGTGTGGTGATGGCGGTCAAGCGCACGCGGGAGTGCGGGTGGGAACAGGGCCGTCACTGGGTGCACCTCATCGTCGGCAGCGCCAGCATGGTGATCATGACGCTGGCCATGACGAGTACGTCGTCCGGACCGGTGCTCGCGCTCAGCGGCTCCTCCATGGCGCGTATGCCGGGCATGAAGCACATGGCGAGCATGCCGGGCGCGGGTCACGCGGCTGACATGGAGTCGATGCACGGGATGGGCTCCATGTCCGGGATGGACATGCCGGGCATGGGGAAGGCCGCCGCCGACACCAGTGCCTCCGCGGGGCCCGTCACCGGGTGGCGATTCGTGATCGCGGGGCTCGCCGCGTACTTCTTGCTGTCGATCGGCGCGTCCGTGTGGGCGAGGGTCCGTGGCACGGGTCAGGGTCGGCGGGGTGTCGGCTCGCGGTTCAGCTGGGGCCGCTGGCTGCTTGCCATGCTGGACACGGTGCTCGTCTTCCTGACGTCACTGACGCTCGCGGTGTGGGACAGGGCCAGGACGGCGCAGCGGCCGGGCCATGGTCGGCGGCGCAAACTCGGAGCCGCGCCGGATGCCGCGCTGGCGGCGCACATCGGCATGGGCGGGACCATGTCCGCGATGCTGTTGATGATGGCCGCGTGACCGCCGGGTGCCGCTGACCGGCGCGGTGACCAGGGTCCGGTTTGGCGCCGCCTTCATGGCGAGGCGGAATTGCGGTCGCCGTGGGAGCGGGGGAAGGGCCTTCGATATCGCGAGCGGCGCCTTGGCTCGACCGTTGCCGTGTGAACGGTGCCACAGGGTGATGGAATACCCCTGGGGGGTATAGTGTTGTCGCGTTCGGGAGGGGCCGGCAACGATGCCCCTCTTCAAGGGCGACCCGCGCATTCACACCCTGAGGAAGAAGCCATGACCACTGAGACGAACTCCGGCTCCTGCTGCGGCACAGGTTCCTGCGGCTCCGGCGCCACGGCCGACGTCCAGGGCGTCGGCGTCACCACCGTCTACAAGGTCTCCGGCATGACCTGCGGCCACTGCGAGGGCGCGGTCTCCCAGGAGATCTCCGCGCTCGACGGCGTCACCGCAGTCAAGGCCGTCGCCACGACCGGCGAGGTGACCGTCATATCCGCCGCCCCGCTCGACGAGGAGGCCGTCCGGGCCGCCGTCGACGAGGCCGGCTACGAGCTCGTCGGCCAGGCCTGACAGCTCCGCCGGGGTCAGTCCCCGGCAACGCGAGAACCCTCCCCGCGCCGGGGCGTGCCGCTCCGCTGATACGGACGCCGTACGTCCTGGCCTACCCAGGAGATACGCCCATGACCAGCACGGCTCCCGAGAAGGCAGTCCCCGAGGCGCGACCCGCGCCCGCCCATGAGGTCGAGCTCTCCATCGGCGGGATGACCTGCGCCTCGTGCGCCGCCCGCATCGAGAAGAAGCTCAACCGCCTGGACGGCGTCACCGCGACCGTCAACTTCGCCACCGAGAAGGCGAAGGTCGCGTACCCGGACGGTACCGAGGTGGCCGACCTCATCGCCACCGTCGAGAAGACCGGCTACATCGCCGAAGAGCCGCCCCCGCCCGTCACCGCGGCCGCGACCGAGGGAGAAGCACAGACCGCCCCGGCGGCTGATGGTGAGCTGCTGTCGCTGCGGCAGCGTCTGTACATATCACTCGTGCTCACGGTGCCCGTCGTCCTGATGGCGATGGTGCCGTCCCTGCAGTTCGACAACTGGCAGTGGCTGTCGCTGACGCTGGCCGCACCGGTCGTGGTCTGGGGCGCCTTCCCCTTCCACAAGGCCGCCTGGACGAACGCCCGGCACGGCGCCGCGACCATGGACACCCTGGTGTCCATCGGCACGCTCGCCGCGCTCGGCTGGTCGGTGTGGGCCCTGTTCTGGGGCGACGCCGGGATGCCGGGCATGCGGCACGGCTTCGAGTTCACCATTTCCCGCGGCGCCGGCTCCTCCTCCATATATCTGGAGGCCGCGGCCGGCGTGACGACGTTCATCCTCGCCGGGCGCTACCTGGAGGCGAAGTCCAAGCGCAAGGCGGGCGCGGCGCTGCGGGCGCTGCTGGAGCTCGGAGCGAAGGACGTCTTCGTGCTGCGAGGCGGCAAGGAAGTACGTATCCCAGTCGCGCAGTTGGCCGTCGGTGACCGTTTCGTCGTACGGCCCGGGGAGAAGGTCGCGACCGACGGCACTGTCGTCGAGGGTGCCTCCGCGGTGGACGCCTCGATGCTGACTGGTGAGTCGGTGCCGGTGGACGTGACCGTGGGCGACTCCGTCACCGGCGCCACCGTCAACGCCGGTGGGCGGCTCGTCGTCGAGGCCGCCCGGGTCGGCTCCGACACTCAGCTCGCGCGCATGGCGAAGCTGGTGGAGGACGCGCAGAACGGCAAGGCCGAAGTGCAGCGGCTTGCCGACCGGATCTCCGGGATCTTTGTTCCGGTGGTGCTGCTGATCGCAGCTGGTACGTTCGGGGTGTGGCTCGGTGTCACCGGCGACTCGGTCGCCGCGTTCACCGCGGCCGTCGCGGTCCTGATCATCGCCTGCCCGTGCGCGCTGGGGCTCGCCACGCCGACCGCCCTGATGGTCGGGACCGGGCGCGGGGCGCAGCTGGGCATCCTCATCAAGGGCCCCGAGGTGCTGGAGTCCACGCGCCGCGTCGACACCGTCGTCCTGGACAAGACCGGCACGGTCACCACCGGCCGGATGCAGCTCCAGGACGTCTTCACCGCACCTGGTGTGGACGAGAACGAACTGCTGCGGCTGGCGGGCGCGTTGGAGCACGCCTCGGAGCACCCCATCGCCCAGGCCATCGCGGCCGGTGCGATCCAGCGGGCCGGAAGCCTGCCGGTGCCGGAGAACTTCGAGAACGTCGCCGGCCTCGGCGTCCAGGGCGTCGTCGACGGTCACGCGGTCCTCGTCGGACGCGAGAAGCTCCTGGCGGAGTGGGTCATCGACCTTCCTCAGGAGCTGGCCGAGGCCAAGGCCGCAGCGGAGGCCGAGGGGCGTACGGCTGTCGCCGTCGCCTGGAACGGCGAGGCGCGCGGCGTCCTCACCGTCGCCGACGCGGTCAAGGAGACCAGTGCCGAAGCGGTGGCCGAGCTGCGTAGGCTGGGTCTGAAGCCGGTCCTGCTGACCGGCGACAACCAGCTCGTCGCCGAGTCCGTGGCCAAGACCGTCGGCATCGACGAGGTGATCGCCGAGGTCCTGCCCCAGGACAAGGTGGATGTCGTCAAGCGGCTGCAGGGGGATGGTCGTACCGTCGCGATGGTCGGCGACGGCGTCAACGACGCGGCCGCCCTCGCCACCGCCGACCTGGGCCTGGCGATGGGCACCGGTACGGACGCGGCCATCGAGGCGGCCGACCTGACCCTCGTGCGCGGCGACCTGCGCGTGGCCGCCGACGCGATCCGGCTCTCCCGCAGGACCCTCGCCACCATCAAGGGCAACCTTTTCTGGGCCTTCGGCTACAACGTCGCGGCCCTGCCGCTGGCCGCCTTCGGCATGCTGAACCCGATGATCGCGGGCGCCGCGATGGCCTTCTCCTCAGTCTTCGTCGTCACCAACAGCCTGCGACTGCGTCGCTTCAGGTAGCCGGAGCGGCAACATCCGATCTGGGGCGCCCGGTCACCGGCCGGGCGCCCCGCCGGTTCTCAGGGCGATGACAGTCCGCGGCCACCGGGGCGCCCTGCTGCGCTACCGCCGCGAGGGCCTGTTGAACAGCCCGCTGACCCGCCGCCTGGTGGTCGGCACCCTGCCCGGTGTGGTCATCGGCGCCGTGGTGCGGGTGTTCGCTGTCCCGGGGGCTAATGTCTTCCGCCTCCTCGTCGCCGTTCTGCTCACGCCGCTCGGTCTATGGCTTGTCATCCGCACCATCCGACCTGCCCGGGCCACACCGGCGGCGGAACCTTCGCCCCGCACTATTACAGGCCTGGCTCTGCTCGTTGGGATCGTCGGCGGGGTCTACGGGATCGGCGGCGGCTCCATCCTCGGACCCGTCCTGGTCGGCCAGGGCATGCCCGTCACCCAGGTTGCCCGGGCCGCCCTGGCCTCCACCTTCGCCACCTCCGTGGCCGGCGCTGCGTCCTTCGCGCTGCTGTCCCTCACCGGCTCCGGTGACATCGCTCCCGACTGGTACCTCGGCTTTGCCTGCGGTCTTGGTGGGCTGATCGGCGGCTATCTCGGCGCGCACCTGCAGCCCCGCTTGCCGGAGACCGCGCTGCGCCTGCTGCTCGGCGCACTGGCCGCGGCCCTCGGCGTCTTCTACGCCGTGCAGTCCCTGCGCTGACGCTGCTCAGCCACACGTGGCGGTTGCAGCGCCAGCCTCCGGGAACTGCGTACCCTCATGCCCGAACCCAAGATCGACGGCGCCGTCAGTGTGGCATGACCGGCCCCTGCGCCGGATCCGGGCGCCCCGCCGGCAGCAACAGCGCACCAACGGCGGCGACCACGGCAGCGATGATCGCGCACGCGGTGAAGGCGTGGTCGAAGCCGCTCGTTCCGGCCGCTGCCCCCGGGCCGCCACCTTCAAGGCTTGCCCCGGCGATGGTCGAGATCACGGCGACGCCGAGCGCCGCTCCGAGTTCGTGCGATGTGCTCACCAGCCCGGAGGCGAGCCCCATGTCCTGGTGCGGCAATCCGTTCATGGCCGCGGTAGTGGCGCAGACGAAGGCGGTACCGAGGGCGAGTGACAGCAGTGTGAAGCCAGGGACGAGGTCGGTCCAGACGTCGCTGCTCGCGTCCAGACGCGTGAGCAGCGCGGCACCTACGGCGGTCAGGGCGAAGGCGATCGCACCGGCGGGGCGCCAGCCCAACCGATCCACGAGGTGGGAGGCGGCATGCGCTCCGAGGGTGATGGCCACGGCGACCGGAAGGAAGACGAGCCCCGTCTTCAACGCGCTGAATCCGAGGATGTGTTGGACGTAGAACGAGCTGAGGAAGAAGCTCGAGATGAGCAGCCCGGAGGCGGCCAGCATGACGGTGCTGCCGCCGACGAGCGAGCGGCGCGTGAAGAGCGCGAGCCTTACGAGGGGTTCGCGCACCCGGCGCTCGACCGCGACAAAGACGACCGCCGACAGCAAGGCGCCGATCACCGGCAGCCAGAAACCCGGCGTGTCGAAACCGTGGTCGCGGGTCTGCACCAGCCCGTAGACCAGCAGGCCGGGCGCGGCGGTGAGGGTGAGAGCGCCCGCTAGATCGACGGAGCCCCCGGCGCCCGAACGACGCACAAGTTCGGGGGAGTTGCCGAGAAGCGCCGGGACCGCGAAGAGAGCGACGAGGCCCACTGGGACGTTGATGAAGAACACCCACTCCCAGCCGGGCCCGGAGACGAACACGCCCCCGAGCAGCACACCCACGGCAGATCCGGCGCCGCCGATCGCGGCCCAGACTCCGAGGGCCTTGTTGCGATCGGGTCCGTGGAAGAGGGCCGTAACGAGGGCCATCGCGGCCGGTGACATCAGGGCCGCGCCGACGCCCTGGGCTGAGCGGGCGGCGATGAGCATTCCGCCACCGACTGCGAGCCCGGAGGCTATGGACGCCGCAGTGAACACCGTCAACCCGGCGAGGAAGGCGCGCAGCTTGCCGAGGGCGTCCGCGAGCCGCCCGCCGAGCAGCAGCAGGCTGCCGAAGAAGAGGGTGTACGCGGTGACGACCCAGGTGAGTCCCGAGCCGTCGAGGCCGAGGTCCTCACCGATAGTCGGCAGGGCGACGTTGATGACGGTCACGTCCGCGATCAGCATGAACTGGGCGAGGCAGAGCAGGGCCAACAGTCGCCATCGGTGTGGGTGTTCAGCAGGGGCAGCTGTCCCGTGCCCGTGCGGATCGGGATGGGCGGTTTCCGGTACGTGGCGCATGACTGGTCTCCCGAGTCGTCGGATTCGATACGGCGAGGTGCAAGAGTGAGAGCGGTGTCGACGCCAGCAGCGGCGATCGCGGCTCCGGTGAACTTGGCCGGGCCGAGCCCTGTAGCGAATGCCTCACGGGCCGTGTGGGCGACAGCGGCTCCCGCCTGTCCGGGCAGTAGGACGGTGGTGTCCAGCCCCACCACCAGAGGGCTCACGCTGAGCACGGCTAGGGCCAGTCAGGGGCGGCGCCACTGCAGGAAGAGGGACTCCGCCGGTGCGCGGACAGGAACTGCATTCATGAACTGAACAGTACAGTTCATATCAACTGAACTCAACTGTTCAGTTCACTTGGACTAAGATGCGGCCATGGATCACGAGGCGGCCCCCGTCAAGCAGCCACCGTCCGGAGCGCGCGCGGAGCAGAAGCGAGCGGCGATCATCACGGCCGCTCGCGAGACTTTCCTCAAGGAGGGTTTCTCGGCGGGAATCGACCTCATCGCCACCAATGCGGGCGTGTCCAAAGTGACGATCTACAACCACTTCGGCAGCAAAGAAGCCCTGTTCACCGCCGTGATCGCGGACGCGCTCGACGCCCCGCTCGGCGGGTCCCTGGTCGCCGCGATCGACCAGCTCGCCGACGCGGACGACCTGCACAAGGCCCTCACTGACGCGGCCCAGGCCTGGGTCAAGGGGGTCCGGGACAACTCCGACGTCCTGGCCATGCGCAACCTCGTTACCCGCGAACTGCACCGCTTCCCCGACCTTGGCGCCGCCTGGCAGAACCAAGCCCCGGGGCGCCACCACCCGGCCGTGGCAGGCGCGCTGCAGAAACTCGTGGACAAGGGCCGACTCGCCATCCCCGACCTGGAAGTGGCGATCATCCAGCTCTACTCACTGATGCTCTATCCGCACCTGGTGTTTAGCGCGTACGGCACCGAACTCGATTCCGACCTGTCCGACCGACTCATCTCGCACGATGTGGAGATGTTCCTGCACTACTACGCCCCGACCGACCCTGCGCCGGACGGCGGTCATTGAGCACTCCCTTCGAGTGAGTCGGCCGGGTAATTGCTTGCTGTTGCTGTTGGGGGAAGGGCATAGCGTCCGGCCATGAGTTCAGATCAGTGCCATGGCTCCGCGGTCCGGATGTCGGTGACTCCGTTGAGCAGTCGCTGCGCGAACCTGATGGAGAGGGCTGAGCGCGCGTGCTTCGGGATCAGCCCGTTCAACGGCTACTTCTCCCCGATGCGGATCCGGGAACTGGCGGCGTGGGGACTGGCCTGGTTCGCAGCCCGGCCCACCGCCGGGCCGCGGGCAACTGCACAGGTGTCCTGGCCATGGCACGGGATGCTAGCCCGCACTGGCGCTCCAGCCCCGCTTTCGTGGTGTTCACAGCGCCGGTTGGAAGCCGGCCACCCAGTAGCGCAGCAGTCCGGTGAAGTACGTCCACAGGCCGCTGACCTGCAGAATGCCGACGATCACCAGCATCGCGCCGCCGGACCGCATGACCGTCCGGGCGTTGCGGCGGGCGAACCCGAATGCGTGCAGGGCGCGGCGGAAGCCGAGGGCGGCGATGAGGAAGGGCAGGCCCAGGCCGACGCTGTAGACGAAGGCGAGCAGGGCGCCCCGTCCGGCGCTGCCGGTGGTGAAGGACAGGCTCATTACGGCGGCGAGTGTGGGGCCGATGCAGGGGGTCCAGCCCAGCCCGAACATCACCCCGAGCAGCGGGGCTCCGGCCAGGCCCGCGCGTGGGTGGTAGCCGACGCGGAAGGTGCGTCCGGCGAACGGGATCCGCTCGAAGGCGCCGAGGAAGAGCAGGCCGAGCAGGATGGTCAACACGCCGAGGACGCGGGTGATGAGGTCCTGGTGGGCGAGCAGGGTGTTGCCGACATAGCCGAGTGCCGCGCCGTAGCTCGCGAAGAGGACGGAGAAGCCGAGGATGAAGAGCGCCGTCCCGGCGACCATCCGGCCCCGGCTCTCCCGACCCGCCTGCACGTCGGCGGCCGACATGCCGGTGGCGTACGAGAGGTAGCCGGGCACCAGCGGCAGGCAGCAGGGCGAGAAGAACGACACCGCGCCGGCCAGCAGCGCGAGTGGCGCGGCCAGCAGCAGCGGCCCGTCGGCGACGAGGTGGGGTATGGCGGCACTCAAGGACAGCCTCCAGAACGGGCACGAGGGAACGGTGCGCCGGCCTGGACGCCCCCGCGACAATACTCCTAACCTGATTAGGTGAAGTGGAGAGGTCCCCCTTCTCCGCCTCTGAGGAGGACGTCATGGCCAAAGCCGTGTCGCACCCGCTGTTCGCCCGGATCTACCCGCGCATCAACGCCTTCGCCGAGGCGCACGGCTCGATCGAGCACCGCCGAGAGATGCTCGCGGGCGCGCACGGCCGGGTGGTCGAGATCGGCGCCGGAACCGGCGCGAACTTCACCCACTACCCGCCCGAAGTTGAGCAGGTCGTCGCCGTGGAGCCGGAGCCCAGGCTGCGCGCACTCGCCGAGCAGGCGGCCACGGAGGCCGCGGTGCCGGTGGAGGTCTGGGCGGGCCGCGCCGAAGAGTTGCCCCTGGACGACGACAGCTTCGACGTGGCGGTGTACTCGCTCGTGCTGTGCACCATCGCCGATGTGCCGGGCGCGCTCACCGAGGCCAAGCGGGTCCTCAAGCCGGGCGGAGAGCTGCGCTTCTACGAGCACGTACGGTCCGAGCGCCCCCGTTTCTTCCGGATGCAGCGACTGCTGAACCCACTGTGGGGCTTGCTCGGCGGCGGCTGTCGCCTCACCTGCGACACTGAACGGGCCATCCAGGAGGCGGGCTTCACGGTGACGGAGATCCGCCGCTTCGACTTCCTGATCAACGGCCGGGCCAACCCCGCCTCCCCGTCGATCATCGGAACCGCCCGGCTGTCCACCTAGGCCGCTTAGGATGTCTGAAGGGCATTCCGGTCCGGGAGGAGGGCGCATGACGCAGTTCGGTGAGCTGGAGGCCGCGATCATGGACGCGGTGTGGGACGCGGGCAAGTCGCTGCGCGTCCGCGAGGTCCTCGAGCGTCTCGACCGTGACCCGGAGCCCGCGTACAACACCGTGCACACCGTCACCGAGATCCTCTACCGCAAGGGCTGGCTGTCGAAGGAGAAGGACGGCCGCGCCTACAAGTACGGCGCCACCAAGAGCCGCGAGGAGTACGTCGCCGGACTGATGGACGAGGCCCTGTCCGTGGCCGGGAACCGCACCGCGACGCTCGCCCGCTTCGTACAGCAGATGCAGCCCGGCGAGGCCGAGGAACTGCACCGGCTGCTCGGACAGGCCGTGGCCAAGGAGGCGTCCGAGTGATCGTCGCCGCCATCCTGTTCACGTACGCACTGCTGCTGTGCACCCTTGCGCCGCGGCTGCTGCGCGGAGCGCACTGGACCCAGCGCGCACCCCGACTCGGCATCGTGGTCTGGCAGGTGCTGGGCGCCTCGGCGCTCACCGCCGCCGTTCTGGCCGGCCTTGCCCTGACCGTGCCCACGGTTCGTGTCAGCGCCGACCTCGCACAGTTGCTGCAGGCGTGCGTGATGGCGCTGACCGCGCAGTACGCCTCGCCGGGTGGCGCAGCAGCGGGCGCGGCCGGAGCGGTGCTCGCCCTGGCGGTGCTGGGGCGTACGGCCTGGTGTGCGGGTACCGCTCTGACGCGGATCCGCCGCGAGCGCAGCGAGCACCGCGAGATCCTCGACATGGTCGGGCGGCCGGACACGACCCGTGGCGTGGTCGTCCTCGACCACGAGGAACCCGCCGCCTACTGCCTGCCCGGCCGCCACCGCCGCACGGTGATCACCACCGGTGCCCTGCGTACCCTCGACGACGACCAGCTTGAAGCGGTCCTCGCCCACGAGCATGCCCACCAGGCCGAGCGGCACGACGCGGTCCTGACCTGGGCGCAGACACTCGCCCACGCCTTCCCCCGCATCCCCCTGTTCCGTACCGCCGAGGCGGAGATCGCGCGCTTGGTGGAGATGCGTGCCGACGACGTAGCCGCCGCCCGCTCCGGACGGCTGACCACAGCCGCCGCTCTGCTCGCGGTCGCAGGCGGACGCACCCCGGCGGTGGCACTGGCGGCGGGAGGCTCCACCGCCGCGCAGCGCGTACACCGCCTCATCGAGCCGCGCCGGCCGCTCAGCCGCATGCGGATCGCCGCCGGTTCTCTGACCGCTGCTGTCGCGCTCGCCCTGCCGCTGCTGGTCGTCGGCGGTCCCGCAGCGGCCGCGACGCAGTTGAACTACTGCCCTGACGGCACGCCCTCCGCCCAGGTCACCACCACGCGCTGACCATCTCCCTGCGCGCCACTGGACGCCGCCACCACCTTTGACCTAATCTCCTTAGGAGTTCAGGTTTCAGGTAAGGGAAAGGCGTCGTCCGCATGGGAGATCTTCTGTTCGGCACGACGCTGCTGGCGTCGTTCCTCGGCGGAATGGTGGCGCTGCTCGCACCCTGCTGCGTCTCCGTGATGCTGCCCGCGTACCTCGCGACCGGCTTCCGCCGCCGCACCGGGATTCTGGCCGCCACGCTGGTCTTCGCTGCCGGGGTGGCCACGGTGATCGTGCCGATCGGGCTCGGCGCCACTGCCCTCGTCTCGCTGATCTCCGGCCATCACCTGCTGGTCTTCTCGATCGGTGGTGCGGCGATGGCGGTGGGCGGGATCGCGCTGCTGGTCGGCTGGAAGCCGCAGCTGCCGATGGTCGGGGGCCGCGCCCCGTCCGGACACGGCTTCGGCTCGGTCTACGGGCTCGGCGTGTTCTCCGGCGCGGCAAGCTCCTGCTGCGCCCCGGTGCTAGCCGGGGTCGCCGTTCTCTCCGGCGCCGCCGCCTCCTTCCCTGCCGCCCTCGCCGTCTCACTGACGTACGTAGCCGGGATGGTCGCTCCGCTGTGCCTGATAGCCCTGATCTGGGACCGCCGCGACTGGAGCGCCGGCCGTCTCCTCCAGGGCCGCCAAGTCACCCTGCGCCTCGGCCGGTTGCGGCGACGGATGCCGCTGGGCAGTGCCGCCTCCGGAATCCTGCTCATCGCCATGGGCGCGCTCACCCTCGTCCAGGCCGTACGCGGCCCCGACATGGCCTCGGACGGCTGGCGTGTCCGCGTCGCCGCCGACCTGCAGCACGCCGCGTCCCTGATCACCAAGGCCCTTGGCTGGCTGCCCGGCTGGGCGCTTGCCCTCATCCTGCTGGCGCTCGCCGCCTTCCTGATCCGGCAGGCGCGCGCCCACCTGACCGCCCCCGCCCGGCGTTCCCCCGACGCCACGGCGGGGGCTTCCCCCACCGACTGCTGCGACACATCCGAGCCGCAACCACCCGTCACCACCGTCTCCGCCGGAGAGGACCGCCCCGCATGAGCACCATCAGCAAGAAGAGGCCACCGCTGTGGCGTCCCGACGCCGTGATCGCCGCCGAGCAGCAGGCCAACCGGCGCCGCCTGACGTTGATCATCAGCTCGGCGGTCGCCGTGGTGGCGCTGGTCGTGCTGTACGCGGTCTTCTCCACCTCGCCCGCCAAGAACACCTCCAGCAGCGGGACGTCGTACGACGTCGGCAGCCCCGGCATCGGTAAGACGGCCCCCGCCTTCACCCTCGCCGGCTCGACCGGCAAGCAGGTCAGCCTCAGCGACTACCGCGGCAAGACCGTCCTGCTCTACTTCCAGGAGGGCCTGACCTGCCAGCCCTGCTGGGACCAGCTCACCGCTCTGGAGAAGTCCGCGACCAAGGTCAAGGCCGCCGGCGTCGACGACATCGTGTCGATCACCACTGACCCGGCTGACCTGATCACCCGCAAGACCGAGGACATGAGCCTGACCACCCCGGTGCTGTCCGACCCGGTCCTGAAGGTCTCCAAGGAGTACGGGGCCAACCAATACGGAATGATGGGCAGCTCGCGTGACGGGCACAGCTTCCTGCTGGTCGGCCCGGACGGCACCGTCCGCTGGCGCGCAGACTACGGCGGCGCCCCCGACTACACGATGTACGTCGCCGTCGACAAGCTTCTCGCCGACCTCAAGGCCGGAGTGAAGTCGTGATCACGCTGACCCTGCTCACCCAGGCCGACTGCACCTGGTGCGAGCGGGCGAAGAAGCTCCTGGCCGAGACCGATGAGGACGTCGAGGTCACCGAGGTGTCCCTCGACACCGATGAAGGCCGTGAACTGGCCGCCCGTCACCGCCTGTTGTTCGCCCCGGGCCTCGTCCACGGCGACCGGCTCATCGCGTACGGGCGGATCTCCAAGCGCGCCATACGCCGCGAACTCGATCGCATCCCCAAAAGCTGACCCACCGAAGGAGTCCCCGTCATGGACAAGCTGCTCTACCTGCTCCCCGCCCTCGCCTGCCCGGTCGGCATGGGCCTGATGATGTGGCTCATGATGCGCCCCAAGCACGAGGCACAGCCCGAGAACGGAACCTCCGCAAGCCACCAGGAGCTGATCCGGCTGCGCAAGGAAGTGGAAGCCCTGCGCGCCGAGCAGGACGCCCAGCACACCGGAATCAACCCCCCACAGGACCGCCCGGCCTGACCGACATACGGCTCCAGCTCACAACGACCGCGCATACCGCCGTTTCCGTCCCGCGCCCGCGGTGGAGCCGGGGCGTGTCCGCGATGAACGTCAGCACCTGCAGGCCACCCCGCCTGCCGTACAACCAGACCGACCGGAGATCCTCGACCTGTGACCGCCCTCGCATCCACCCTCCGGCGCCCCGCCGCCGCGCTCCTCACCGTGGCATCGCTCGTCATGGCCCTCCTGCTGGGCACCGGTGCCCCCGCCTCCGCGCACGCCACGCTGCTGTTCACCAGCCCGGCCGCGGACGCCACGGTCCCGGATTCCCCGGCCTCGCTGGTCCTCGTCTTCGACCAGCCGGTCGGCGTCGGCAGCTCCGCCGTACGCCTCGCGCCCGCAGCCGGGCTCGGCAAGCCGACACGAAGCCAGGGCGGACGGACGGTCACCCTTCCTGTGCAGGGCAAGCTCGCCGAGGGCGTGCACACCGTGAACTGGCAGGTCACCGCCCAAGACGGCGACATCATGACCGGCAGCTACCGCTTCGCCATCGGCCCGCGCTCCGTCGCCCTCACCTCCGGCCAGAGCACCACCGCCAAGGATCCCGTCCCCACCACGATTCTGCGCTGGCTGCTGTTCACCGCCCTGGCCCTGCTCCTCGGCGAGGCCGCGCTCAGCCGACTCGCCGCCCGTGTCCCCGACGCCCCGTCGCGACGGCCGCGCTCCTGGGCGCTGCCCGCCGCTATCGTCGGGTGCGCGGCGGCGCTCGGCCTGGCTGCGCTGGTGATCGGCGACGGCTCACTGCGGTCCGTGATCGACACCCGCCCCGGCGTGCTTTCGCTGATCGACGTGGCCGGCTTCTCCCTGGCGGCCCTGGCCGTTGGAGTACGTCGCTGGCGGGCCTGGGCTGTCGTCCCGCTGACCGCCGTGGTGGTCGCGGAGGCGTTGCGCGCGCACCCGCAGGCGGAACAGGCTGTCGCCGGACCGGTGCTGACCTTCGTCCATCTCGCGGCCGCCGCGCTGTGGGTGGGCGCGCTGGTGCAGGTGTTGCGCACGATGGTGGCCTGGCGGGGCGAGCGTGGCGCCTCCCGCAAGCTGCTGCTCGCGTACGCCCGGCTCGCCGCATGGCTGTTCGCGGCCGTCGTCACCACCGGCGTCATCGCCGCCCTGCTGCTGGTCCCACTGGACGACGTCTTCACCACCGCGTACGGCCAGGTCCTCGTCGTCAAGATCGGCGTGGTCGCGCTGGTCGCCGCTCTCGCCTACACAGCACGCCGTCGCCTGCACCGTACGACCGGCAGGCTCCCGTACCGCCCGGCGCGTCTCGAAGCCTCCGTGCTGGCCGTGGTCCTCGCCCTGTCCGCCACGCTCACCATCATGCGCGCGCCCGCGGACACCAACCGTCCGCTGGCCTTCGCACCTCCGACCACCGGCCGGGTCGTGCCCGCCGGCACCCGCGCCGGGGAGATCGGCGTCAGCGCCCGTGCCAGTACCGGCCAGCTCATCATCGAGCTGACGGCACCCCAGGTCGGCGACACCTCGAAGCAGACGTACGGCCTGTCCGCCACCCTCGCCGACCCGCGTGGCACGCGCCGAGCCCTGAAGCTCCGCGGCTGCGGCACCGGCTGCTTCTACACCCCGCTGACCTGGCGCAAGGGCACCAGCCACCTCACCCTGACCGCCTCGGCGGGCGAGGAATGGGCGGGCGGCCGCGCAGGCCTCGCCATTACCTGGCCGTCCCGGCCCGACACGGCGCTGCTGCGCGAGACCGTGGCCGCGATGAAGACGGCGCCCCTCTTCAGCCTGCACGAGCTGGTCACCAGCAACACCGCGCGCGGCCTCGGCGACCTCAAGGAACTGCCCATCACGGGCAAGGAGTTCCTGGCTGCCGAGCCGTATGGCAGTGGCACTGCGCCGGTCACCACGCGGCTGCCCGACGAGAACGGCCACCGCCGCCTCGCCCTCGCCTACCCGGCTGAACACACCCAGCTCGACCTCACCGTCGACGAGGAGGGGCGGATTGTGCACGAGACCCTGACCGCCCCCAACCACCTGGTCACCCGCACCTTCGTCTACCCCGAGCCGGACGAGGAGCAGGGTCATGAGCACTGACCTCCTAGGCCCGACCGAAAGAATGTTCACAAGCACCGCTTAGCATCATCACCATGAGCCGCTGGACGCAGCACAGACCCCGTGGCGCGCGGCAGAACACGCCGCTCACGGTCTTCTGTGCTGCCCTGACCGTGCTGTTCGCGGCAGTTGTGCTGTGCCTGGGCCCCATGGCGCACACCGGCGTCGCCGGGACCGCCGCGGCGCCCATGGCCACCATGTCCACCACCGAGCAGCCGGCCCAGAAGCAGACCGTGGCAGTCACGCACCAGGCCGACTGCCCTGTCGGCGACGTGTGCTGCGGCTTGGCCATCCACGCCGTACGGGCCGTACCGGTCGCGCCCGCCCAGCCGCTGCCCGCGACCCTGCCTTGCATACCGAGCCTCCCGCGGCCGCACGACACCTCGTGCTCCGCCCACTCGCCGCCCACCGGCGGCGCTCCAGATCTCCACGTCCTGCAGGTGCAACGAACGTAGGACGGATGCCCGTGCATGCGCGCACAACGGACATCCCTCCATTCATCTCCGCACCCACCGCCGCCCGACCACACCTTCGCGGCGGGACAAGGACGTATCCATGAGCAGGACCAGCAAGAAGCAGGCCGCAGCCGACCGCAAGGCACGCATCGAGGCGATGCGCCGCGCCGAGCGGGCCCGCGAGCGCCGCAGGCGGATCATCACCATCACCGTCAGCACGGTCATCGTGGCCGGACTGGTCGGCTGGGGCGTGTACGCCATCAACAGTGCCAACGAGAAGCAGGACCAGAAGGCCGCCGCGGCCAAGGCGCCCATACGCGGCGAGGAGGTCTGGGACGCCAAGAAGCTGACCCGCAACCACGTCAAGGGCCAGGTCAACTACCCGATGAACCCGCCCGTCGGCGGCGACCACAACCCGGTGTGGATGACCTGCGACGGCAACGTCTACACCAAGCCCATCGCGAAGGAAAACGCCGTCCACTCCCTCGAACACGGCGCGGTCTGGGTCACCTACAACACCAAGGCCACCAAGGCCGACATCAAGACCCTCGCCGACAAGGTCTCCAAGACGCCCTACACCCTGATGAGCCCGGTCAACGACGAAGCCGGAAGCATCATGTTGAGCGCCTGGGGCCACCAGCTCAGCGTGAACACCGCCTCCGATCCCAGGGTCGAGCAGTTCCTCACCAAGTACGTCCAGGGCCCGCAGACCCCCGAGCCGGGCGCAGCCTGCACGAACGGCCTGACGGCCTCATGACCGGCACGACCACCACAGCATCAGATGTGACGGACACCGGCGACACCCACGGCCACCGTCCGGCGCTCAGGCGCTGGATGATCGCCGCTGCGGCGGTACTGCTCGCCCTCGTCCTGGCGCTCTGGCTTCTGGCCACCGTCAGCAGCGAGGACGGCAAGGCAGCCAACGTGCCCACCGCGGATTCCGCCGATGCGGGCTTCGCTCGCGACATGGCCGTCCACCATCAACAGGCTGTGGAGATGGCCTACATCGTCCGGGACCGAACCACTGACGAGGATGTCCGCCGCCTCGCGTACGACATAGCCCAGACCCAGGCCAACCAGCGCGGCATGCTGCTCGGCTGGCTCGACCTGTGGAACCTTCCCAAGACATCCGCCGACGGCTACATGACCTGGATGACGGATGGCGGGCACATGGGCCACCAGATGAAGGACGGCTCGCTCATGCCCGGCATGGCCGCCAACACGGAGCTGGGCCGGCTCGGCAAGCTCGAGGGAAAACAGGCAGAGATCCTCTACCTCCAGCTCATGTACGACCACCACATGGGAGGCATCGACATGGCCCGCGCCTGTACCCAGCAGTGCACGGTGCCTCAGGAACGGAAGCTGGCCCAGGGCATGGTCGACGGCCAGCAGTCGGAGATGAAGGTCATGGCCGATCTGCTCCGGGAGCGTGGCTCGGCACCGCGATGACGTACGCCGCCGGCCACTGAGGGCCCGGATCGCTTGGCGCTCCGGGCCCGTCGCCGTACGTGCCGTCAGGGCGGCTGCGGCCACCGGCGCGGAGTGCTCGGCCTCGTTCATCCACGCGATCAGCGAGGTGCGGGCGCGGGCGACCCGCGAGCACAGCGTGCGGCTCGGGCGGTCGCTGACGAGGGCCGCCGCTCATCGGAGACCGATAGGGCCATCCTCCGGGGCGGCACACACCGCGCGCGGACGGCTCGCGGTCACTGGTGCTCCCGCAGCAGCGTCAGCCGGCGTTTGTACTCGTCCTCGTCGATCTCTCCGCGGGCGAACCGCTCGGCGAGCAGGTCCTCAGCTCGCTTGCTTCCCCACCCGGGCTCACCGGGAGAGGGGGGTGGGCCGCCCTGGTGGCTGTGCCGGCTGCCCGTGACGTAACGGACGAGCATGACGACACCGGCGATCAGCAGCACCAAGAACAGCACCGGGAAGATGGCCATGGCGAACCAGCCGCCCCAGCCCCAGCCGCCGTCGTACCACATCATGCCGATCACCTTCTTCGGCTGGCGGGCAAACGTGCCCTACCTCCAGAATGCGTCATCGGCGATGCCGCTGTTGACGAGGGGCACGCTGACGCCGTGACCGGTTCCCGCACCGAAGCGCTCGCCCGTCTGCCCGCCCGGGTGACGGGCGGCTAAGCCGCCGACGCCCGCGCAGCGGTGAACTGCCAGCCCATCAGCAGGGCACAGAGGTCCGCGCGCATTGGTGAGGCCGAGGCGTCCGACCAACCGGCCGCCGCATGCGTCGGCGTCGAAGTCTCGGCGGGGACGGCGTCGAGTATGAGCTTGGCTCATGGACGGGGCTGATGCTGTCCGTTGTCCGCAAAGAATCCCCGTGCGGGACTGGTGCCGAGTCATGGGGCGAGCCTCATCATGAGGCAGCGACCTCAACGCTCGTGACCAGGAGGGATGAATGGACAGGGAACTCATCCACGCAGAGCTGCGGTGGGCCAGTGCCACGTTCCACCAGCTTCTGGACTCGGCCACTGCCGAGGACTTGCGTCGCCGGAGCGATGGAACCCGCTGGACCAACGAGCAGCTCCTCTACCACATGCTGTTCGGCTACATGGTCGTGCGGGCGTTGCTTCCGATGGTGCGCCTGTTCGGTCGCCTTCCGCCGGGTGCAAGCGGTGCTTGGGCACGTTTGCTGAACGCCGCCACCCGACCGTTCGATGTGATCAACTACCTCGGTGCCGTGGGCGGCGCCCGGGTCTACAACCGGCGACGCATGGGAGCGAAGCTCGATCGCACGCTTGCGGCCCTTCATCGTCGTCTGGAGGCCGAGCCGGACGCGGTGTTGGCGCGGACGATGGGCTTTCCGACTCGGTGGGATCCGTTCTTCAGGGACGTGATGACCCTCGAAGAGGTGTACCTATACCCGACCCAGCACTTCGACTTCCACCGCGCCCAGCTCACCCTGGCTGCTAAGGCGTGACGTGCACTGCGGCCGTCCCAAGCCGAACGCGGCCGCGTTCGGCGACCCATGCCGGCGATGGCCGTGCGACCCGTGGGCGGCCGACGTGGGCCGCCCCGTGGTATCCGCTTCTAGTCGCCGTTTGCCGCGGTCCACGTGATGGCCGGGGGTATGACCCGTGCGCACAAGGGGTTGCCGCATGCGTCGGTCAGGCCGAGGCGTCCGACGAGCAGGCCGGATTGCGTGGCCGCGGTGAGGATCTCGGCGGGGACGGCGTCGAGCATGAGCTTGGCACGGCGGAACATGGTGAAGCTGCCCGCCTCGTCGACGGTGACCCACGACAGGTAGATGAACCGGCCGCCCGGGCGGCCCTGCACGTGCGGGCCTTTCACATCGGTGCCAGTCGGCGACGCGGTCGTGGTGCACTCCAGGGTCCAGCTCGCGGAGGAGGCGTTACCAGGCTGGGGGTCGAGGAGTTCGGCTGGGCGGTCGCGGCGTTGCACGGCGACGTGGATGTTGCGGTACGCCGGGTCACTGCCGTCGGCAGGTGGGCAGGTGAGGCCGGGCAGGTTGTCGGCGTCGATGCGGATGTGCATGCCGGTCAGCATCCTCGCCCTTCGACGGGCTCCGCCGCGAGCAGCAGAGATCCGAAGATGGACCGTCCCAGGGCCTCGGCCTGGCTCTGTTCGACGGCCTGACCGGTGTAGTCGGGGTGCCGTCGCGCCCAGGTACAGGCCGTCCGGCGGCTGGTGAAGAAGTTCAAGGCACCGCAGGCGACATCGGCGGCGGGGCCGGTGCAGGAGCGTTGGCCGACGTAGACCACGGCCGTGG
Organism: Streptomyces albiflavescens; assembly: GCF_014645835.1. Classification (GTDB taxonomy): domain Bacteria; phylum Actinomycetota; class Actinomycetes; order Streptomycetales; family Streptomycetaceae; genus Streptomyces; species Streptomyces albiflavescens. The sequence goes on along the minus strand of NZ_BMMM01000022.1, from coordinate 101,591 downwards.
ATGGCTGCCAAGTCATGTGCCCGCCGGCGCAGGTGTCCGTGATGGTCTCGCTGGTGACCGGGTCGGCGGAGGTGATCACGGCATCGCTGCCGAGCATGTCCGCGACGCCCAGCGCGTCGATCGCGCACATCGCCCACACCTCTATCCCGCTGGCGAGCCGGACGCGATGGGTGGTGGGCCCGGCGGAGAACGGGTACGCCGCCCGGATACGGCCGTGGTCATCGAGGACGAGGAAGTCGTCGCCGCCCAGGTCAGCCACAACCTCGGCGGCGGTACGGCCATGCGCGGCGGCTGCAGCTTCCAGTTCCCCGATCACGGGGGCGTGTCCGGTGGCCGCGAAGTGGCGGAGCACGGCTTGCTCGACAGCGCGCAGTCCTCCGGCAACCGGAGCGAGGCGCCCCCGGCCCGCGCGGCCGGCCGCATCGATCGGCGGGCAGGCACAGTCCGCGGTGGTGTCCGCCGCGTCCAGTGCGCGCCGCAGGTCAGCGACGCTCGGCGCACCCTCGGCCCGGCCGTCAGACCCCCGGTACAGGCGGCACGACAAGGATGCAGGCGCGCCCGACACGGCGAAGGGATCCACGCCGTCGATCAGCACCGTGGGGGACCCGGTCATCCCTAGGCGGACGGCCTGCTCGGCATCGCCGACCTCGACCAGTCCCACCTCCGCGCCGCGGCCCTCAAGCGCACAGGCCAGCCGTTCCTCAACCACTGGCCCATTGGGGCAGTCGGGCACGGTCAGCACGGTGATCCGCATGGCGTCGTCCTCCCAGTTCACAGCGTCTGCACCCGACCGTAGACCTTCCAGCGCGCTGGAAGGTCAAGGCATAGCCTCGGTGGCATGCGCACTGGAGAACTGGCCGCCGCCAGCGGACTGACGGCCAAGACCATCCGCTTCTACGAGCAGGCGGGGCTGCTGCCTGAGCCGCCGCGCACCTCGGGCGGCTACCGCGACTACCCGCCGCAGGCCACGCAACGGCTGGCCTTCATCCGCGAGGCGCAGGCGGCCGGGCTCACCTCGCCGAGATCCGCTCCGTCCTGGCCCTGCGCGATTCCGGCGAAGCGCCCTGCTCCCACGTCGCGAACCTGATCAAGCAGCGTCTCGCGGACGTTGAGCGCCGTATGGCCGAACTGCGCAAGACCCGCAACGCTCTTGGGGTTCTGTCCGAACGGGCCGCCGCCACGGACCCGAGCACCTGCACGGAGGCGGACATCTGCCGGATCATTGGCAGCCAGTGAAGTGGCAACAAGGGATTGTCACCGTACGGCTGACAACTTACGGTTGTCGCATGAGCCCAGAGCCCACGGTGGACCAGCTCATCCAGGCGGCCCATACCCGTGCAATGAGTGACGACCCGCTCGACCTGCTCGAAGCCGTCCTCGCCCTCACCGGCGACCTGTCCGGCCGGGCCGACGCCGCCGTCGACCAGGTCGTACGGCGGGCCCGTGACGCCGGATACTCCTGGACCGTCATCGGTGAACGCCTCGGTGTCTCCCGCCAAGCCGCCCGCCAGCGTTACGCCGACCGCGTCGCCCAGACACCCGCGACCGCAGGACTGATCCGCGGTCGCGATCTCGAGGCCGGTCTGGCCGCCGCGCTGGCCGCCGCTGAGGCCGACGGGCTGGCCGAGGCAGGCACCGAGCACATCCTGCTGGGCCTGCTTACCGACGGGGTCGCCGCAGCCACCCTGGAACAGCTCGGCGTCAGCCGCGACAAGATCCGGGAATCCAGCCACCGCCTCTTCGACTATCCCGCCGAGTCCAGCCGCGCAGGCCGACCGGTCTTCTCCGCTGAGGCCCAGGCAGCCCTGGCCGGCGCCGAGCAGCTGGCCACCGAACGCACCCCGACCTGCGCCCCGGTCGCCGTCACCACACCGCAACTGCTCGCCGTTATCGCCACCAACCCCGGCTCCCGCGCCCGCCGCGTCCTCAATGACCTCGGCGTGGACGTGGCCGACATCAAGCGCCTGCTGCACTGCTACATCAACGTCCCACGCACCCCCTTCGGCCGGCGCTCCCGGCGCGGGCGCCCGGGAAAGAAGCAGGCTGATCGCTGCTCGTTTTGCGGTCACGCCCGCAGCGAGGAGCGCCGCCTGGTCGCCGGGCCCGACGTGTGGATCTGCTCCGAATGCGTTGCCCTGTGTGGCGCAATCCTCGCCCAGCCCGCCGACTCGAGAGCATGACGGTCGTCACCGCGCGCTGTCGTGCAGGGAGCGAGCTGGTATAGGGCCAGCCTGGCCGCGTCGCAGCAGAGGACGGGGCTGAGCTCGTCATGACGCCTCGGCGTGCTCGGCGGTCCATGGAACGAAAGCCAAACTCGACCGGATGAGGCTGCTGTGCGGGTACTGGCTCCTCTGGGGTGTGCACGGATGCGGGGGCAGTCGGGTGCCGCGTCGCTGGGAGGTGAGCAGACCGGCCTCCTTGAGCTTCTTCATGATGGGAGATCGTCCGCTGGGAGTCGCCGACATCAGCAGATGTCGTGCGCGCACGCTTACCCCCGCGACAGCAGGCCTCCTGGCTGACCGGGAACCGCAGCGACGTGCGCGGTGGGAAACGATCAATCCCTTCCCGGGAAATAATCTCTGCTGGTTCTGATTAGCCGCTGACCAGCGCATTCCGACCAGAAGCGCTCATGCCGTCGCCCGCGCGAATCGATGAAGTACCACCGGGTACGGGGTGGAAGGGGCCGTCGAACAGCGCCGCCGAACGGGAGGTGTGCCATGTCGCCCGAGGTGCGGGCCCATGAATGGTCGCTGACCTCCCCTGCTCTCGCGGAGCAGCTGATTGAGGCGGTTTCGCATATCCGGGTCGGCGATCTGGACACGTTGCGTCGGCACTTCCTCGGTCTGGGCCCGGAGGAGATCGCCGATCACCCGGTCACCGGGGCGGTGCGGGGCACTGAGGCCGTCGGAGCGGGCGTGGGTTCTGCCGCGGCGTTGCCCACTCCTCCGGCCATGCCCGTCGAGCTGGCCACCGGCATCCTCGGGACGGCATCCGTCGAGTTCAAGCTCATCGCCGAACTCCACGAGGTGTACGGTCTGCCTGCGCTTGGAGCCGCTCGACAGCGTGCCGCACTGTATCTCGCGGAGTGGACGCGAAGGCGCGGCCTGAACACCACGAAGCCGACCTCCGCGGTCAGTCTCATGCTCAGCGTCCGGGTGAGGAAGGAGCTGCGCCGACGGCTGCTCACGCTCGCCGTCCGCAAGATCCCCATGCTGATGCCCTTCATGGTCGGCGCGGCCATCGGTGCCGGGCTGAACCACTACGACACCACAAGGCTCGCCCGGCGCATCCGTGCCGACCTGCGCGCGCGTCAGGCCCCCTGGCGGGCGCTGCCCAGGCAGGAGTCGGCACCCACGGGTGCCGACTCCTGAGCCACCGCCATTCGGCTCACGGACTCGATTTCCGTCCTTTCGCACGGAACATCCGAGGCGCTCGCGGATACGCGGGCGCGCCCCGGACCCGCTGTGACTGACCTCGCGAGCCGGGGCCGATTGGCAGTTGGGAGCTGCCCATGTTCTATTACGTACTCAAGTTCGTCCTGCTGGGGCCGATGCTGCGGCTGCTGTTCCGGCCGCGGGCCGAGGGGTTGGAGCACGTTCCGGCCAAGGGCGCGGCGATCGTTGCCGGGAATCACCTGTCCTTCGCGGACCCCCTCCTCATGCCCGCGGTCCTGAAACGGCGCATCACGTTCCTGGCCAAGGCGGAGTACTTCACGGCGCCGGGCCTCACGGGCCGACTGACCGCGCTCGTTCTCCGCGGTGCCGGGCAGATTTCGGTCGACAGGTCGGGCAGGGCCGCAGGGCAGGCGGCGATCCGGGAGGGGCTGGGGGTACTGGCGAAGGGAGAGCTACTCGCGATCTACCCGGAAGGCACGCGTTCCCCCGACGGCCAGCTGTACAAGGGCAAGGTCGGAGTGGCAGTGATGGCGCTGGCCGCGCAGGTTCCGGTGATTCCGTGCGCGATGGTGGGGACCTTCGAGATCTGGCCCCCGGGACGTGTCCTGCCCAGGATCCGGCCGGTCGCGATCCGTTTCGGGGAACCGCTGGACTTCTCGCGCTTTACGGGTAGGGCGCACCAGAAGGCGGTGCTGCGGGCCGTCACCGACGAGATCACGTACGCGATCTTGCGGCTTTCAGGCCAGGAGTACGTGGACCGGTACGCGGCCGACGTGAAGGCCGGACAAGCGAAGGGGCGGCGCGGCTGAGGTTCCGCCGCCCTTTGGCTGCGATCCGGTCCGGATGGCCGTCCCGCTAGCTTGATCCTTAATGTCTAGCTTGGTCTCGTTCGTAGAGGGTGCTCGGGCGTTTGACGGTTTTACCCACGTCGTGACGGGTGGCGGGGTGCCGGTTCTTGGAGCCTGGCGGGCGTCCGGGGCCGGGGCGGCTGGGTTTGGGCACGCGGGCCGGGCAGGCCAGGTGAGGCCGGAGGTGTCGGAACCCGCGCCGGACGCGAGTGGGGGTGAGAGCGACGCCGGGGCGGGTGGTCTTCTCCCAGGGCTTGCGCTGGTCGGTGGCGAGCGGGGCGGCGAGGCGGAGCTGGGTGTGCGCGATGATCACGAGCCAGGTCCAGCGGTCCGCCGCCTCCGGTTCACGTAGCCGCGGCCGGGTCCAGCCCAGGGACTGTTTGAACAGGCGAAACGTATGCTCGAGGTCGAATCTTCGCAGATGGCACGACCAGACGAAGTCGACGCCGGCCGGGCTGGCGCCGGTGGCCGAGGACCACAGCCATACCGGTGGCGCGTCGCGGTCGCCGGGCAGGTGATCGACCTTGAGGCGGATCAACGTGCCCTCGATGATGGGGAGTTCACCGTCGTGGTCGATCCAGGCGGAGCGCTGCTGGAGTTCCGGGTGGAGCCGGTCCCACGCCCGGGCTTCGGCCTTGCCGTAGCGGGATGTGTCGTTCACCGTCACGACCGACGGTTCCGTCCAGGTTTGCGGCCTCGCGAGGCTGAACTCCGGGCCGTGCCTGGGCGGCCGGCCGCCCTTGGGCTGGTAGATGCGGGGCGGGGCCGGGAGCCGCAGGTTACGGTCCGAGCGCAGGCGGCCGACCAGCTCGACGGGAAGGTCGCGCAGCAGCCAGGCCAGGCGCATCACGTCGTAGCCGGCGTCCATCACCACCAGGATGTTCCGGTCGCCGCATTGCCATTGACCGGCCGCGATCAGCCTCTCAACCACCTGCCGGAGCTGGCTGGCGGTGACGGCCGCCGCGTCGTCGGTGGGCCCGAGGCGGACCGTGTCCAGCACCACGGTCCACGAGGTACGGTCCGGCGTCAGCGCGGCGACGAAGGAGTACAGCCGCTCCGGCGAGCACGCGGCGTCCGAGCGCAGCCACGGGGAGACGTCCACGGTGAGCACGATCCGTCCGCCGAAACACGGTAGTGGCATCGACACCAGGAGATCCCGCAGCCGGTCCACGTCCAGGCGGCCATGGTTCAACGCACCGTACAGCGAGCCGTATCCACGCTGGTGCTCGGCGAGCAGGGACAGCTCGACCGGTGTCCGGGTCGGGCCGTCCGCGCACAGCAGCGCGTCGGTCAGCTCGAAGAACGCATCCGCCCGCGCGGACAGACACCCGTAGAAGGCCCTCCGAAAGCGGGACAGCTCGGCGAACACATCCCGTTCGCCGGCCCGTTGCAGCACACTCATCCCACGGCCTTCCTCGTGAACCCCTGGATCTCGTCGCAGAGTTCAGGATCACGAGGAAGGCCGCCCTCATACCCTGAGATCACTGCAAAGAGTGACCACTCGACCGGGCCCGAGGTTAAGGAACAAGCTAAGGACCTGTGTCACATCCTCTTTCCGCAGCTCACGGCGTCATGAAGTGCGGTCGTGATCTGACTTGCCGTTCGGCTGGTCGTCGACGGACGGCAAACCGAACGGCAGCGGGTCATTTTGAACTCTGTGCAGTCACGGGATGCGATCGCGGCCGCTGAGGGCGACGCTGAGGGAGGCCTGCACCTGTGACCGCCCACCCCACGGATGCCGACAGCGGGGGAAAGATGAGCGGCAGCCGGAGTGGCAGAGGAGAGAACACCATGCGCATCGCCGTCGCCGGAGCAACCGGGAACATCGGGGCCCGCACCGTCGCCGCCCTGGAACAGGCCGGACACGAAGTCGTGCGCATCAGCCGGTCACTCGGCGTGGATCTGACCACCGGGGACGGTCTGGACGCCGCGCTGACCGGCGTCGACGCCGTCGTGGACGCCACGAGCTACGAGGCGGACGACCGGGACCAGGCGGTGGCGTACTTCGGCACGACCACCCGGAACTTGCTCGCCGCCGAGGAACGGGCCGGTGTCCGTCACCATGTGCTGCTCTCGATCGTCGGTGTCGATCGTATTGAAGGCAACCCGCACTACGCCGGAAAGCGCGAGCAGGAGCGCCTCGTGACCGAGGGCCCGGTGCCATGGACGATCGTTCCTTTCACGCAGTTCCACGACTTCGCCGCAACGTTGACAAGTTGGACCGAGCAGGACGGCGTCGCCACGATCGCACCGCTGCTCGTACAGCCGATCGCGCCCGCGGACGTGGCCGACATCCTCACCGAGATCGCCACGAGCGCACCGCAGGGGCGTTACCGCGATGTCGCCGGCCCGGAGCCGCAGGACCTGGTGGACATGGCCCGGCGCACCAACGACACGCGCGGACACGCGGTCAAGCTCGTGCCGACGTGGCAATCGCTGCTCGGCCCGGAGTGGGCTGGTGACGTACTCCTGCCCGGCGAGGGCGCCCGCATCGCGCCAACCACCTTCGACGAGTGGCTCGCAAAGCCGCAATAGCGTCACCCCGGCCCAGCACCCTTCGCTGCCGCGATCACGGCGCTGGTAAGGGGGCAGAGCCTGAAAGACGGCTGGGTTGTCGGTGAAGGTGCGGCGTCGTCGACGACCTTCTGGCCATGATCGCAGCGCAGGAGGCACGGATCTCCCCGAAGAGCACAGAGTGTCGCGGCTCCGTGATCAGCGTGGAGACCGCTGAGGCGATTTCCGAGAACGCCGCGTAAGGTCCGCGCCGTGGCGAGACTGCACCAGCACGCGCCCAGGCTGGGCAAAGACGATCGCACGGAATCCGTCGCTCCTCTGCTCCATGACCAGGCCGTCAGGCAGTGCACCCTCCGGCCGGGACCGGCAGCAGCCAAGCCCGTCATGACATCGCCGACGATCGCGGGCAGCGCGCCCGTCGACGGCAGATCGCCGCGATGCGGTTACTCGGCGGCGGGGGCTTCGTTACGGATCCTGTCGACGAAGGCTGCCTCGACCTGTGCGATGCGGTTGGCTTCTTCGAGCACGCCGAGGACCTGTGCGGCGGGGATGACGACAGCGCCGGATGCGTCCGCGAACACGTAATCACCTGGGCGGACGGTCACGCCAGACACGACGACCGGCCGGTTGGCCTCGAAGGGTGTCACGACATCGCCGCCCCACTTGGTTGTCTGCCCCAAGCAATAGGCGGCGAAGTCGTAGGTCGCGATTTCGGTGAAGTCCCGGAGACGCCCGTCGGCCAGGACGCCCGCAAGACCGTGTGCCGCCACCAACGAGAGCTTTGATCCGCCTCCGAGCGATACCCCGGGATGCCCGTTGCCGGCCAGGACCAGCACCCGCCCCTGCGCACCGTTTTCGATGGCGTCATGGAACAGCTGGGAGAAGTTGTAATGCTCGAGTGGGAGTGCTTCCTCGCACGAGGGGAGGAACGAGATCGTTATCGCGGGGCCCAGGAGGATACGGCCCGGGGTTGGGGTCACCAGGTCGTTGATGTGACACCGGTGGCGGTGCATCCGTCCCATGGCATCGGCGACGTCTGGGGTACGTACTCGCGAGGCGAGACCTTGCAGGCGGTCGTTCTCGCGTGCCATGAGGCCTCCCGTCCGGTCGTACAGTCGTACGTCAGGCCGGTGTGGGGATCTTGACGTAATCCAGTCCGCCGGCGTCGAGCCACATCTGGGTGGGGGAGCGGACCAGGCGAAGCAGGACGCTGTCGCAGCCGGGACAGCGCAGCACCATCCCGGGACCACCGAGGTAGGCGTGCGTTTGGGCAAGCATCATCTGCTCGCCGCAGCCACGGCACCGTCCGGAAGCCATGGTCATGTCGGTTCCGAACAGAGACTCGAGGTCCCCGGCGGCGGCGTTGCCGTCAAGGAAGTCAGGCGTCAGGGTCATGGAATTCACCTCGCTTTGTGCCGATGCACCTGGAGAGTCGTCGCCACTGGTGAGCCCGGCCACTGGCGGGGTACCACCCATGGCCGCGCACGCCACCTGCCTCGCGTCATCTGCTGGGTCCAAAACGCTCGGTTCGGATACGGCCAGGGTGGTGGCCGAGAGCCACCAGCAGTCCGGCGGCCTTTTCGACGAAGCCGGTAGAACCGCAGACGTAGCAAGTGGGTTCGAAATCCGGTGGCCACCCGGCGCCTGACAGGTCAGGAGCGGTGAACCGCCCGGGGGGCCGTGGCCACTGTGGTGGGGTGGAGCGGGAGTAGAGGTACGTCTTGTCGAGGCCCGGGTCGTCCCGTCTCAACTCCGATACGAAGAGCTGGTACTCGGGGCTGCGCACGGAGTACACCAATCGGAAGGGCGTACGGCTGCCGATCGCGCGGCGCATGCGGATCATCGCCATCAGTGGCACCAGGCCGGAGCCGCCGGCCACGAGCAGAATCGGCTCCTTCTGCTCGGGACGCCACACAAACCATCCGCCGACCGGTCCGCGCAGCTCCACCACGTCGCCCACGGCGAGTTCGTCCGTCAGGTACGGGGAGACCTCGCCGTCATCCACGCGCTGAACGGTCAGCTCGACGCTCTCGCCGTCGGGTGCCGACGCCAGTGAGTAGCTGCGCTGTGTGCTGTAGCCGTCCTCCGCCGTGAGCCGTACATCGACATGCTGTCCCGCCAGATGCCCCGGCCAGTCGGGCACCTCGAAGACGAGGGTGCGCGCAGTTTGGGACTCGACGCGCCGATCGGTCAAACGGGCAGCCTTCCAGCGCAGCCGGTCGCTCAGTCGCCTTGATACCGCTGCTCGCGCCATGGGTCCCCATAGTCGTGGTAGCCGATGTTCTCCCAGAAGCCCCGCTCTTCCTCGTCGAGCAGCTGGATGCCGCGCACCCACTTCGCGGACTTCCAGAAGTACAGGTGCGGAATCAGCAACCTGGCGGGGCCGCCGTGCTCCGGCGCGAGTTCCTCGCCGTCGTATCGGTAAGCGATCCATGCCTGCCCGTCGAGGAGGTCCTCCAGGGGGACGTTGGTGGTGTAGTCGCCGTAGGAGTGAACGAGCGCGTAATCGGCACTGGTCTCCACGTCCTCCAGAAGGACGTCCAAGGAGACTCCCTGCCACTCCGTCTCGAACTTCGACCACTTGGTGACACAGTGCAAGTCAACGGTTTGCGTTTGGCTGGGCAACGCCATGAACTTTGCCCAGTCCCAGATGTGCCGTGCGCCGGTCTCTGCGCGGATGGTGAATTCCCACTGGTCGAGGTCCACCGCAGGGGTGGGTCCTGCCGACAGAACGGGGAAGTCGGCGGTCTCGTACTGCCCAGGAGGAAGTCTGTGCCGTGCATCCCGTGCTCGGCCGTGGAACCCGCGTGAAACGATGGGCATGGACTGGCCCCCATTCTCCGCACAATGCGGTTTCCATTCTCCAGGACATCGCGCAGCACAGCATCTCGAGACGAGCCGGCGCGGTGTCGTTCTGGGCATCAATCTGGCTTGTCCTCCGCCCCCGATCCTGCGGATGTCCGTGTATGGCTCAGCAAGGGCAGCGCAATCAGGGAAGCACGATCACGGCGGTGCACCGCCAGGCTCGGAAGCTGGCCCTATCACCGCGGACGCCGTGGACTCCGCGATCGGCGTGGAACCAACCCACCCAGACCATGGCTCGGGCATCATGGCCGGCGGCGAGGCTCCAGGCCTGGAGTGCCCACTCGGTCTTCCCTATTTCCTCAGCGGCAGCACCGATGCCGGTCAGAGCAGATGGCACCGCGTGCTCCAGCAGTGCCATCCAGGTCTCGTCACGGGTGAGCAGAGGCCCGACCAGGTTGTGCGCTCAGCGGGTTTACAGCTGTGGCTGCGGCATCCGTTGCCAGCTGAACGGGCCGTAGGTTGTGTCGGTGACGGCGTAGTTGGCGTTCGGGTCTGCGGTCAGCTTCAGCCATTCCAGCGGGGTGGTGCTGCCGTGCACGACGATCCGGTGGAAGTTCGAGACGTTGTAGTACGGGTGCTCGTTCCACGCGTTGTTACCCGGGTCGTGGGCGCACACGCTGGCGCCGGTGGCCGGGTCCGTCTCGCCGGTGCACGTCGCCGTCGGCGAAAGTGGGTTGTCCGAGCGGTACAGGTGCGAGTCACCGTTGAGCATCAGCACCGGACGGCCGAACTCGGTCGTCTTCGCCGCGACCTCGCTGATGATCGGCTCGTAGTTCGTCAGGTGGTCCTTGGTCTTGCCGTCGAGGTCCCACATGTCCGCCTGGGCCGTGATCACCACCGCCTTGGCGTGATTGGCCCGCGCGTCGGCGAAGGCGGCATCGAGCCAGCGGACGTCGGCCGCGGTCCGGTTGGTCCGCTCGTCGGTCTGCGCCTGAGTCGCGGTCGGCACCTTGTACCAGGGGTCGCCGTCGTTGTTCGAGCCACCCGGCACGTTTATGGTCACGAAGACGATGTCGTTCTGCGCCCACCTCACGTTCTCGACGTACTGCGCGTCGCCCGGGTGGCTCGGGTCGTAGGCGGTGGCCTGGGACACCACGTTCAGCGTCCCGCTGCCCAGGGTGTGACCGGGCTGCGCGAAGAAGTCCTGCCGGACTTTTGCGAGGTTGTCGAGCGGGTTGCCACAGTGGTAGCTGACGCAGTCCGCCGTGTTGGTCGACAGGCCGCTCGTGCCGATGTAGTTGATCGCACCGGAGGCCGAGTTGTAGAAGCCACCGCCCTGACCGGGCGAGGTGAGACTCGACGCCTTGTGGCAGTCGGCCCACTCGTTGTCGCCCGGCGTGTAGACGAGCGGCTTCGTGAAGGTCTGCCACACGGACGCGACCGAGGAGTCGTAGTCCTCGGTGCAGAACTCCTTGCCCGAGTGGATGTCGCCCACCTGGATGACGTCGCTGATCGTCGGGTCACTGTTAATGGTGCCGATGAACGCCGGAGTCTTTTGGAACTGCGAGGTGTCGGCGGTCTGGCCCCCAGGCGCGTACGCCGACTTGCCGTACGGCGAGTCGCCGAAGACGGCGAGCGTCAGTGGGCTGCCGGCCGCCGATGCCGTGGCGACCGACCCCACGGAAGAGGCAAGGCTGACGGCGACGAGCGTGATCAGGCTGCCCTTTAGCGTGCGTCTCAACATGCGTTGCTCTTTCAGGTCCGGTTGAGGGGGGCGCTCCCAGTGAACTGGACCCTCAGGAAGCGCGACATGGCATCAATAGCGGCCTGGAGATGACGCGTAAGCGAATTCCGGCCGCGCCGGCAGGCCGGATCGATCTCCGCCCGGGGCGACCGTGTGTGCGAGGCGCCGCTGCGGCCGGAATCGCGACCGTGGCCCGCGCCGCGGCACCCGCCAGCCCGGCGGTGCTCTGCCGCACCGCCTGAGACTCAGTCGGGCCCGAGGGCGGTCACACCAGGTCGCCCGATCGCTGAGTGGCCCCTGCCGGCCTGCGGCAGGGGCCCGCGGCGCTCAGCCCGTGTACGCGCTCAGCGGATAGTGGTCCGAGAGGTTCGTATACGTGTAGTCGGTGCCCCAACTGGACACCGTCCAGGGCGCGGACTGCTCCTTGACGACCTCGTTCTTCCACACCGTGGGGCGGGCGTGACCGGCGCGGTGGAGGACGTAGTCGAGGTCCTCACGGGGGTCGGTCGGATAGCGGTCGTGCGCGATGGAGTTCTCCTGTGTGTCGAAGGAGTACGGGTGCCCGGTCCGTGCGTCGGCTCCGACCAGGCCGGCGTCCGCGAGCATCGACGCGTACTCCGGGCTGCGCGAGTCGACATTGAAGTCACCGGCGACCAGGACCTGTTCGTCCGCCGGGATGTTCCTGGCGTCCAGGAACGCGTCGATCGCCTTGAACTGCCGGCTGCGCATGGAGGCGGCCTCACCCGCGCTGCATCCCGGGTCCGTCGACTGCGCATGGGTGCCCACCACATGAACCTTGGTGCCGTTCACATTCAGCACCACATAGGCGAACCCCTTGTTGGACCACCAGTCCGCGCCGCACGCGTCCTTGTAGACGTACTGCTCCTTGTGCAGGATGGGCCACTTGCTGAGTACGGTCACGCCGCCGTCCTCGGGTGTGGTCGACGAGTACGCACCACCGGTCGCGTCCCAGCCGCTCTTGCTCCGGCCGACCACCGGCGTCTGGTACGGGTACTCGCCCGCCGCCGCGCTCTTGAGGGCGTCCGACGAGGAGTTGTCGAACGCCTCCTGCAGCACGACGACGTCGTTCCCGCGGAAGAACGAGGTCTTCGGTATCTCCGCCGCGCGGTGGTCCTGCCCCCAGTTCGGGTACAGGTTCTTGCTCATGAGGAAGACGTTGTACGTCAGCACCCTCAGCGAAGGAGTCGTCGCGGTGTCCGCCGACGCGGGCGCGGCTCCGACGAGGCACGCGGCGGTGAGCGAGAGGACGAGGGTGGCTGCGCCCTGAGCGCGGCGCAGTGAGGAGAGCGGCACTGGATCTCCCTGTGGGTGAAGGGGGTTGGGTGGCGCCGCACATCAAATCACCGGTGATTACTGCCAGGTAACTCCCGTGCACGGAAAGGATGTCTCCCAGAAGTACGTCCAGCGGCCGGCCCAAGGGCGTGCCCGCGGTGCGTCCCCAGGCACCTGCGTCAGGAGCCCGCCGCCGCGGCCGGTGCCCCGAGGCGCAAGCCGTCGATGACCAGGTCGAGGAGCCGGGCGACGCGCGCCTCGCCCTCCTCGCCCGGGCCAATCCTCCACAGGAAGCCCACCATCAGCAGTACGTCGTCCGGGTCGACACCGGGCCGGATGCTGCCGTCGTCCTCGCAGGCGCGCAACAGCAGGGTGATGGCGCCGATGACCGAGGCGTAGATCTCGCCCGCAAGGCTGTCGTCGGTGAGGGAGTGCAGGACGTCCGACAGGCCGTGCTTGATCCGCCCGTAGTACGCGAGGCGGTCGAACCAGAGGCGCAGCGCTTCCAGCGGGGGGTGCTCCTTCAGTAGCTCCGGCGCGTACGCCGCGAGTTGGTCGACTTCGTGGCGGTAGACCGCGAGGATCAGGGCCTCGCGGGTGGGGAAGTGCCGGTACAACGTCCCGGGCCCAACGCCCGCCCTCTTGGCGATGGAGTTCAGCGACGCATCGCTGGATTCGGTGAACGCGTCCCGTGCGACCTCGATGATGCGGGCGCGGTTCTGCCGCGCGTCCGCCCGCACGGGCTCGCTGCTCCGCTCGGCCATGCTGCCGCTCCGTCCTCTCGCCGTGGACCGCTTGCTCCTATCGGGGTGACTTGCTTACCGGAGACCTCCGGCCCACGCGGGGCGCCCGCGCCGCAACCCGCCCCTACCGCCTGCTGAACGCCTCCACCTCCTGGCTCTACCCGGTGTTGCGCCGCCTGTTCCCGCGGCACACGACCACGACGGACACGGTGGGCCGGGCCATGCTCGCGGTGACGCGACGTCAAGGGCGAGGACCGCGCGTGCTCACCAGCGTGGGGATCAACGGCCTTGCTGCCCAGGGGGCGGCGTAGCGGCCGCTCGCCCGCGAGGGATCGTCGCGGGGCGGGCGGCCGTCCGAGGGCTCAGCCCAACTGTTCGTGCAGGAAGGCCACCGTGCTCTCCCAGGCCTGTGCGGCCGACTCGGGGGCGTACGCCTCGGGGCGGCCGTCGTTGAAGAAGGCGTGCTGGGCGGGGTAGAGCCGGAAGTCGGGTGTGATGCCCGACTGCTGCTGGATCGCCGCGCTCAGCTGCTCCAGGCTCTCCTTCGGGATGGTGGTGTCGAGTTCCCCGTAGTGGCCCAGGATCTGCGCCTTCAGACCGGAGAAGTCGGGCAGCTCGCCCTGGATCACGCCGTAGAACGGCACTGCCGCGCTTACTCGCGGGTCGGCCGCCGCCTGGTAGATCACTTCGTACCGCACGGCTTGCGCGGCGGCCAGGCAGCCGAGACAGCCGACAACGGCGAGGATCCGCTGCCGCGTCGTACGACCGAGGACGAGGCCGGCCACGGCGGCCAGGGCGTACGGAACGATCCCCGTGCCGGTGTACGTCACTCCGCGTGCCACGGCGAGGGCCACATCCGGGCGGTGTCCGACCGACCAGGAGGTGAGGTCCTCGTCGCCGAACAGCGCCGCGCCGTCCCGGCCGATGACGATCAGTGTCAGCAGCACGAACGCGACCGCGCTCCCCACCGCCGTCGAACCGGCGAGGTCCGTGGCGTCCTCCCGGGACGGTGCGATGCGCCGGGCTGCGGCCATCGGAGCGGCCCCCTTCCATGGTGGTCACGCATGGTGGTCACGCGGACAGGGCAGGAGACCGCACCCCGCGCTGACTACAATCCTGTAGACGATCTACGCAACTGTAGACGATTAAGGGGTGGGGTGCGTTCCCGGAGCATTCGACCTGATGCCGTACGCTACGTGTTACGTATAACTCCGGAGAGGTCCCGATGAGACGCATCGCCCTGGTCACCCTCGTCGTCGACGACTACGACGAGGCAATCCGCCACTACACCGAAGCACTCGGATTCCGGCTCGTCGATGACACGCCGCGCCCCGACGGCTCCCGCTGGGTCGTCGTCGAACCGGGCACCGAGGGCGGCGGCATTGGGTTGCTGCTGGCCCGGGCCAAGAACGAGGCGCAGCGCGGCCGAGTCGGTGACCAGACCGGCGGACGCGTGGGCTTCTTCCTGCACACCGACGACTTCGCCCGCGACCATGCCCGGATGCGGGCCGCCGGTGTGACCTTCCTGGAGGAGCCGCGCCACGAGCCGTACGGCTCCGTCGTCGTCTTCCAGGACCTGTACGGAAACCGCTGGGACCTGCTCCAGCCCGCCGCCTGAGCCCCCGAGAACCCGCCGCACACCACCTGCCGAACCTGCCGAGGAAAGACACGCATGACCGCGCCCCGCATCGACGCCGACACCATCCGCCGCCTCCCCAAGGCCGTACTCCACGACCACCTCGACGGCGGTCTGCGCCCCGCCACCCTCGTGGAGCTCGCGGAGACGGTCGGCCACACCCTGCCCACCACCGACCCGCAGGCGCTGGCCGACTGGTACTACGAGGCCGCCAACTCCGGTGACCTGGTGCGCTACATAGCCACCTTCGAGCACACCCTCGCCGTGATGCAGTCCCGCGAGGGCCTGCTGCGCACCGCCGAGGAGTACGTCCTCGACCTGGCCGAGGACGGCGTCGTCTACGGCGAGGTCCGGTACGCGCCCGAGCTGATGGTGAACGGCGGGCTCACCCTGCCCGAGGTCGTCGAGACCGTGCAGGAGGGCCTCGCGGCGGGCATGGCCAAGGCGGCCGCCGCCGGCACTCCCGTGCGCGTCGGCACCCTGCTGTGCGGCATGCGCATGTTCGACCGCACCCGCGAGATCGCCGACCTCGCGGTGGCGTTCCGGGACGGCGGCGTCGTCGGCTTCGACATCGCGGGCGCGGAGGACGGCTTCCCGCCCGCCGACCACCTCGCCGCCTTCGAGCACCTGCGCGGCGAGAGCGTTCCGTTCACCATCCACGCCGGCGAGGCCCATGGCCTGCCCAGCATCCACCAGGCCCTCCAGGTCTGCGGCGCCCAGCGCATCGGCCACGGCGTCCGGATCACCGAGGACATCGTCGACGGCAAGCTCGGCCGCCTCGCGGGCTGGGTGCGCGACCGCCGCATCGCCCTGGAGATGTGCCCGACGTCCAACCTCCAGACGGGCGCGGCCATCTCCATCGCCGAGCACCCCATCACCGCCCTGCGCGACCTGGGCTTCCGGGTCACCCTCAACACCGACAACCGTCTGGTGTCGGGCACGACGATGACCCGCGAGATGTCGCTGCTGGTCGAGGAGGCCGACTGGGGTGTCGAGGACCTGCGCACGGTCACGGTGAACGCGATCAAGAGCGCGTTCATCCCGTTCGACGAGCGCAACGCCCTCATCCGCGATGTGGTGCTGCCGGGCTACGAGGCCGCGCGCTAGGGAATCCCACGAGCGGGCCGGGTTCCAGGGAAACCCACGTGGCGCTCCAGGCATCCCACGAGCGGGCCGGGTTCCAGGGAAACCCAGGTGCGGGCCGCGCTCCAGGCAATCCCGCATGGGCCGCGCACCGGGGAATCCCGTGTCCGCGGGCCGTGCCTAGAGCAGCCCGCGTACGTACGCCGCCTGGCCGACGTGCTGCAGATCGTCGGCCAGGACGCTCACCAGCCGTACGCCGAGGGTGACCGCCGGGGTCCAGCGCTCGTCCACGACGCGCTCCAGGTCCTTGGCGGCCAGCCCGCGCAAGAATCCCAGGCTCTGCTCGTGCACGGCGTCGTAGTAGCCGATGAGCAGGGCACCCGAATCCACCCGCACCTTGGCCACCTGCGCCGGGGTGTGACCGTACCCGGTGTCCCGGCGGGGCAGATCGAGTCCGAAGCGCTTCTCCCAGCCTTGCGCCGGCCAGACCTGGTCGAGCTCCGCGGCATCGGCGACATGGTCGTCCTGGATCCGGGTGAGATGCCAGATCAGCCATGAGATGGAGTTGGCGGTCTCGGCGGGCCGGGCGTTGAGGTCGTCCGGGTCCAGACCCTCGACGGCGGCATGGACTTCTTCCTGGATGCGGCTGTACGCGTCGATGAGGATGTCCTTGGCATGCATGGGTCCACCATCGCGCACAGCGGCGCCTCACGCGTCCGGAATCCAGCTCCCGTGGAAGCCCAGCGGCACCCGGCCGGGCAGATGGATCCGGGCGACCGGTTCACCCGTGAAGTCCTGGGCGGCCAGGACCACCAGGTCGGCGGCCCCACGATCGGGGTTGTGCACGTACGCGATCGCGTAGCCGTCGTCCTCGGCCCGCGCCCCCGCCGAGGGGACGAAGACGGCTTCCCCCGCGGCGGCGTCCCGCGGCAGCCGGTGCACCTGGGTGGTCCCCCGGAACAGGTCGTGCTTGATGAGCGCGTTGCTGAAGGCGCGGTCGGGCGGATTTCCGTCGGCCGTCATGTACGCCAGCGTCATGTCGGCGGCGGCCGCGGTGTAGGCGTACCGGTGCCGCCGGCTCACCAACGCCTCGTGGACGCGCGGGAATTCCTGTGGGCGGTCGTCGATGGTCCGGGTGCTTACGTGGCCATGGGCCAGGTCGACGGTCCAGCGTTCGAGCGAGGCGGTGCCCGCTCCGTAGGGTCCGTCGGAGCCGCGGCCCGCGACATGGAAGGGTGCCGGATAGGTCGTCATGTCGATGACCACGGACGAGCCCTCGTCGTACGCGTTCAGGGTGTGCGAGTAGTAGACCGGCTCGACCTCGAACCAGCGCACCCTGCCGCCCGCGCGCGGCAGCAGGCCGACGCGCATCGGGTGCTTCTCGTTCCAGATGTACGGGACCAGGTCGCCCCGCTCCGCGGCCGCGGGGTCGAAGGTGATGGGCAGGTCGAAGATCACGACGTATTTCTCGGTGAGCGCGAAGTCGTGCATCATCGGCCCGTCCGCGACCGGGATCCTCGTGGTCCGCACGACCCGGCCCGTGTGATCGATGACGTGGTGCCGGACGTGGTCCCAGGTCGGGTAATAGGCGATGGCGTGCAGTTCGCCGGCCGCCGCGTCGAACTTGGTGTGCGCGGTGAACGCCCCCTTGAGGGTGCCCCGGAAGTCGTACGTGCCCACGGTGTTGAGCTCGTGGTCGAGTTCGTACGGAAGGGGTCCGCTCTCCTGGAGCGTCAGGATCCGGCCGCCCAGGCCGATCACATGGGTGTTGCACGGGAAGTCGTCCGGCGGCACGGGCCCGGGGTAGGGCTCGCCCAGCTTCGTGGCCACCGACGACGAGCGGACCCAGCGGTTGCGGTACCACTCGGCGCGGCCGTCGCGCAGCCGCACGCCGTGCACCATGCCCTCGCCGAGCATCCAGTGGTGGGCGCGAGGGTCCTCAAGTCCCAGGACATTGGGGCCGTTTCGCAGGAATCGGCCGTTCAGGTCGCGCGGAATCCGTCCGGTGACCGGCAGGTCGAACGCCGTCAGTTCCTCGGTGACGGGCTTGAACGCCCCCTCGAGGAAGGGGTAATGCCTGGCGTCCGGTGTCCGGGGTGGAGCTGCCGCCGCCGGTCGGCCGCCGATGCCGCCGACCAGCCCTCCGGCCGCCGCGACCGCCGCGCCTCGCAGGACCGTCCGTCGTGTGTGATCCGTCATCTCGGTACTCCCGCCTCGCAGTTCTCGTGCTGGACGTTCACGAGTCTGCGGCGGAGAACCGGCCTGGTCAGGAGTGCTGGGGCCCTTTCGGGGGTGGTGTCAGCCCCCCTCTTCCGAGGTGTCGAGAAGACTCATCAGCGCCCGCGCCGCCGGGCTGGTGGCCTCCGGCGGCGGCAGCATGGCGACGGTCTCGTACGACGCGTCGGCGGCCCCCTTGAGGGGGAGCGCGGTGAGATCGCCGGCCTCGCGCTTGAGGCCGAAGTGCCGTGGTACGACGGCGATGCCGAGGCCCTCGTGGACGAGCTCCAGAAGGCTGTGCACGTCGTTGACCTCCAGGGTCACGGTCCGCTGCACGCCCGCCGCCGCGAAGGCCGCGTCCGTGGTGCGGCGCGGCCCCCAGTCGGGGTGGAAGTCGACGAAGGCCTCGCCGCCCAGCTCCTCGGGCGTGAGCCCGGCGGCGGTCGCGAGGTGGTGCGTGGGATGGCAGAGCACGGTCATCGACTCACGGGTCAGCGGGACCGAACGCAGCTGGTCGGTGTCGGCCTGCGTCTTGACGGCGAAGGCCAGGTCGAGACGGCCCGCGGCGACCTCCTCGGCCAGCGCTCCGGAACCCGCCTGCCGCAGCCGGATCTCGACATCGGGGTGGCGCCGTCGGAACGCGGCGAGCAGCCTCGCCACATGCACTCCGGCGATGCACTGTTCGGTGCCCAGGGAGAGCGTGCCGCGCAGCACGCCCTGCACGGCGGCCACCGCGTCGTGCGCCGAGCGGACCTGGGCGAGGATCCGCTCCGCCTCGCCCAGCAGCGCGCGACCGGCCTCCGTGAGGGTGACGCGACGGGTGGTGCGGACGAACAGCGGGGCCTGCAGCTCCCGCTCCAGGGCGCGGATCGACGACGACAGGCCGGACTGCGACACCATGAGCCGTTCCGCCGCCCGGGTGAAGTGCTGGTCCTCGGCGACCGCGACGAAGTGCTGTAGGTGGCGCAGTTCCATAAGGGGCAAGAGTAATCGCTGATTGAGAAGCGCCATCGCTGAATCCCATCCGATTCTCCCGTTGGACCGCTGCCCGGGCGCGCGCGAGAGTGGAGACCTGTTTTCCCGGCCTTCAGGAGTACGCGTTGTACACCGCACACCCCGACCGTTACGCGGACATGCCCTACCGGCGCACCGGACGCAGCGGTCTGAAGCTCCCCGCGCTGTCGCTCGGCCTGTGGCACAACTTCGGCCCCGACCGGCCGGTGGAGACCCAGCGCGCGATCCTCCGCCGCGCCTTCGACCTCGGCGTCACGCACTTCGACCTCGCGAACAACTACGGGCCGCCGCCCGGCGCCGCCGAGTCGGCCCTCGGCGACGCCCTGAAGGCCGACTTCGCGTCCTACCGCGACGAGCTGGTCATCTCCACCAAGGCGGGATACCTGATGTGGCCGGGCCCGTACGGCGAATGGGGCTCGCGCAAGTACCTGCTGTCCTCGCTCGACCAGAGCCTCGGCCGGATGGGCCTGGACTATGTGGACATCTTCTACTCGCACCGCCCCGACCCGGAGACTCCTCTGGAGGAGACGATGGGCGCCCTGCATTCGGCGGTCCAGCAGGGCAAGGCGCTGTACGTGGGCGTCTCCAACTACTCGCCGGAGCAGACCCGTGAAGCCGCCCGTATCCTCGGCGAGCTGGGCACCCCCCTGCTCATCCACCAGCCGCGCTACTCGATGCTCGACCGCCGCCCTGAGGAAGCGCTCCTGGACGCGCTGGACGAGCTTCAGGTGGGCTCCATCGCCTACTCGCCGCTGGAGCAGGGCCTGTTGACCGGCCGCTACCTCGACGGCATCCCGGAAGGTTCGCGCGCAGCGAGCGACAGCCCCTTCCTCAGCGCCGACACGGTCACCGAGGATCTCGTACAGCAGCTGCGTGCCCTCGACGAGATCGCCAAGTCGCGTGGGCAGTCCCTGGCGCAGCTGGCGCTGGCCTGGGTGCTGCGCGGCGGCCGGGTGACCTCCGCGTTGATCGGCGCGAGCAGCCCGCGGCAGGTGGAGGACAGCGTCGCGGCCGTCGGCAACCTGGAGTTCGATCCGGACGAGCTCGCCCGGATCGACGCGATCATCAAGCCGTGACGCCCCCTGGTCAGGCGGTGAGGCGCTCGCTGAGCTCCCACAGCCGGTCGGCCGCCTCGGCGTCGATGGCGTAGGGCAGCACCCCGGCCTTCCATGACCTGTTCATGAGGGTCCAGTCACGTCCCTCCTCCAGTGTCATCCGGGGTGCGACGTCGCTGTTCTCGCAGTAGAGCCCGCCCATTCCGTCGAGCAGGGGGCTGGTGGCGCACCACACGCTGGTGGCCGCCCCCTGCTCGACGTTCTTGAGCTGCCGGTCCGGGTCCAGGATCGGCTCGCCGTCGTCGTCGAGGACACCGACGGCCTTCAGGTCCTCCTCCGCGAGGTACCGCTTCAGGCCGGTGTCGACGATGCTCCCCGGGTGCAGGGAGAAGGCGCGGATGCCGTCCGCCCTGCCGCGCTCGTCGAGCGCGAGGGCGAAGAGGATGTTGGCCGTCTTCGACTGACCGTAGGCGACCCAGCGGTCGTACTCGCGGTGCTCGAAGTGCGGATCGTCGAACAGGACGGGCGAGAACCGGTGCCCCCACGAGGACACCGAGACGACCCGGGCCCCGTGCGCCCGGCGCAGTGCGGGCCTCAGGCGTGCGGCCAGCTGGAAGTGGCCGAGGTGGTTGGTGGCGAACTGCACCTCGTATCCCCGTGCGTCGCGCGTCAGCGGCGTCGCCATGACGCCCGCGCTGTTGATCAGGATGTGCAGCGGCCGGCCGGAGGCGAGAAAGCGTTCGGCGAAGGCGTCGATCGAGGCGGGATCCAGCAGATCCAGGGTCTCGATCTCGATGCCGTCGATCCCTTTGAGCGCGGCCCGGGCCTTCTCGATGTCGCGTGCGGGTACGACGACCTCGGCGCCGGCGGAACGCAGCACGCGGGCCGACTCCAGACCGATGCCGGAGTATCCGCCGGTGACGATGGCGACCTTGCCGGTCAGGTCGACGCCCTTGATGACGTCCTCGGCGGTGGAACCGGCGTCGAAACCGGAGTGGAGGGGCTGTTGGACGGTGGTCATGGCTCGGATCTCCTCATGTGTGCCTTGGAGCCACCGTAAGACCGGCGATCCGTACGATGAATGCTTGATAGTCCGCATTACTTGCGCGATAGTACGGACATGTCAGTCGACCCACTGTCCGACACCCTTGCGCTCACCGACGCACGCTGTGTGATCTCCGGGGGGTTCACCGCCGGGGGGCCCTGGGCGCTGCGGTTCCCCCGGCCGAACCGGCTCAAGATCACCGCCGTCGTCAGGGGCACCTTCTGGGTGGCCCTCGACGGCATGCCGGCCGTGCTGCTGGAGCCCGGCGATGCGGCCGTCTTCGACGGCAGCCGCCCCTTCGTGGTCTCCAGCGATCCGGCACTGGAGCCGGTGGACGCATCGAGGCTCTTCGCGGACTCGCCAGGGCCCATGGTCCACCTGGGCGAGGGCGAGGACGTCGTCTCTGTCGGCGGCCATGTCGAACTGGGGCGCTCGGGAGAGGAGTTGCTGCTGCACGCGCTGCCGCCGCTGATGCACGTCCGCGCCGACGCGGCGGAGGCGCCCGTGCTGCGCTGGCTGCTCGACCAGCTGCTGCGCGAACTGACGGCCGGGCGGGCCGGTGCGGACTTCGCGGCGGACCAACTGGCCCAGCTCATGTTCGTCCAGGTCCTGCGCGCCTACCTGGCGGATGCCGAGGCGCTGCCGGCCGGCCGGCTGCGCGCCCTCGCCGACGACCGCATCGCCCCGGCCCTGCGCCTCATGCACGCCGAGCCCGGCCACCCCTGGCAGCTGGAGGAACTCGCCAGGGCGGCGGCCATGTCCCGCACCACCTTCGCCCAGCGGTTCCGCGCCGTCGCAGGTGTACCGCCGCTGACCTATCTGCTCTACTGGCGCATGAGCGTGGCCCGGCGTGCGCTGCGCGACGGGGACGCATCCGTGTCGGCCCTCGCCCAGAAGGTCGGATACACGTCCGAGAGTGCGTTCAGCAATGCCTTCAAGCGCACGACCGGCATCGCGCCGAGGCGCTACCGGGACGCGGTGCGGGCGGCGGCCACGAGTTGAGCGGACCCCTCGGGGCAGGGGCCACGTGCCGAGTGGTCCCCTGCGACGGCGCTATACGTTGAGTCGCTCCTCCAGGCGGACGGTCACCGTGTCTCCCTCCTCCTTCCCGATCGCCTTGCGTACGTCGGCCTTGACCGGCAGCTTGTGCGTGCCGTCACCGAGGGCCATGAACGAACTGCGGAAGGGCCGGCCGTCGATCGTGCCGCTGACCTTGACCAGTCCGCGGGTTCCGAATAACGCGACGGACTCCGGCCAGACGACATAGGTCCAGCCACCCTTCTCGGGGCTCTTCCGCAGTACCGCGGTGAACTCCGCGTCCATCTTGCTCACCGTGCTCATTCGATCCTCCCGGTCCGGTGGTTCTCCTACTCAAGAGACCATCCGGAGCGGGAAAACTCATCGCGGCCCGTCGTCCCGGCCTAGGCCGGGACGCGGTCCAGGAACCCGTGCACGCTCCGGATACGGCCCTCGCCGTCCAGCGTGATCACGTCGAACCCGGCGACGGGTGCCGAGCCGTCCGCCTCGTTGACCAGCTCCCAGCCGAAGCGGGCGATGTCGTGGTGGCCGTCGACCGTGCCCAGCAGCCGGAACGCGAACCCCGGGAACTGCTCGTGCGCCGCCGCGATCACGGCCGCGATCTGCTGGTGCCCGTGGACGTCCGCCAGCGGGTCTGTATAGCTGCCGTCGGCGGTCCAGGCGGCGGCGACCGCCTTCGCCAGCGCGTCCTGTTCGCCCGCGTTCCAGGCCTCGAAGTAACGGGCGACGGCGGTCTCGTAACGGTCGTTGTTCGCGGACATGGTGAATCAGCCTCCATCGAGGTCGTACCTGCTGGTCAGGGGCCGAATCCCGATGTGTTGTGCCCCGTCGGGATCCGGTACGACCACCATGCCGGGCGCCGCGGGGGGCGTCGATTACCCCACGGGTAAAGGGCCTGGGCGAGGGGCATCGGCGCTGTCCGCTCCGTTTCGGCCAAACGAAGCTGTGAATATGCCAAGAGACTGGCTGGAATGGCATGGTGACAGAGTGTCAGGAGTGGCGATACTCAATTCCTAGGGCAATTCAGCCATGCCCGGACAGCAGCATCGTGCACAGCACATGAGCCGCGGGGAAAGCGAGGCCGGACCGGCAGCGAGCGACGCCGATGGGGGAGCGATCGTGCACGACGAATTCCTGTGCCATGTCACCGCGTATGGAATATGTGGTGGTCAGCGCGTCGGCGTCCCCCTGGGGACGTATCGCGCGCCGACCCTGGCGCTGGCCCTGTGGTGGATGCGGGACCGTGCGGCGTGGATGGCCGAGCGGCTCGACCCCCAGCCCGACGACCCGACCTTTCCGCCGCACTCGATCTCGCCCGTGGCGGACACCGTCCCGGACGTGCCGAGCATGCTGCGCGCCTGGTGCGGCGATTCGGTCCAGCAGGAACTGGTGGCCGAGGAATTGGCCGCGGGAAAGCTCGTTCGGATCGCCACCAGTGACGACACCACCGAATACGAATTGCTCGCCGAATCCGTGGACGCGCTGCGCATGCAGCGGACCGCCGCCGTCCTGGGCATTTCCGCAGCCTGACATCGCCCCGTCGTCCCGTTGGTGTCACCCCCGGAGCAGTGGCTCGGCGGCCCTGCCACGCCCGGCGTAGTGATCAGGCGCACATGTGGACGAATAGCTAGAATTCTGGCATGCGAGAGCGGCCGGTCGCCTCGACTGCGCCCGAACTCGTCATCGAGACCGAGACGGGCTCCACGGTGATGAGCCCGAGCCGCGAATATCACGTCGGGCGTGATCCCTTGAGCGATGTGGTCCTCGACGACGACCGGGTCTCGTGGCACCACGCCGTACTGCGGCCCGAGGCCGATCACTGGACGCTCGAGGACGAGAACAGCAGGAACGGCACCTACGCAGACGGCCGGCGCGTCCACGAATGGGACGTGGGGCCGGGCAGCGTCATCCGCTTCGCCAACCCCTCCGACGGCCCGCGTGCCGTCCTCCTCGGACGCCCTCCGCCCGCCACGGAGCGTCTCTCCGCCGTCTCCATGCCCGCAGCCACCGGCACCTTCCGCCGGCCTTCGGTCGTACTGCCGCTACCGGCACGTACCGTCCGGATCGGCCGCGGCGGCGACAACGACCTGGTCGTCGACGAGCTGGTGGTCTCCCGGCAACACGCGGAGCTGCACATCTGCCCGGACGGGACGTACGAAATCGTCGACCTCGGAAGCCACAACGGCACCTTCCTCAACGGCGTGCCCGTCGCGTGCGCTCCGGTCACGCCGGGTGACATCGTCGGCATCGGCCACGCCGCGTTCTGTCTCGTCGGCGACCAGTTGCAGGAGTACATCGACACGGGCGAGGTCTCCCTGGATGTCCAGGACCTCACCGTCGAGGTGGACCAGGGCCGCAAGAAGCTCCTGGACCAGGTGTCCTTTCCCGTCGGCGAGAAATGCCTGCTCGCCGTCGTGGGCCCGAGCGGCGCAGGAAAGTCCACCCTCCTCAATGCCCTGACCGGGCAGCGCCCCGCCGACCGCGGCACCGTCCTCTACGACGGCCGGGATCTCTACCGCGACTACGCAGAACTGCGCCAACGCATCGGCCTGGTCCCGCAGGACGACATCCTGCACACTCAGCTCACCGTGCACCGGGCCCTCGGGTACGCCGCCAAGCTGCGTTTCCCGCAGGACACCGCGAAGGCGGAGCGCCGCGCGCGGGTCGACGAGGTGATCGGCGAGCTGGGCCTGGCGCAGCGCGTCGGCCAGCCCATCCACAGTCTGTCCGGCGGCCAGCGCAAGCGGGTCAGCGTGGCACTGGAACTGCTGACCAAGCCGTCGTTGCTGTTCCTCGACGAGCCGACCTCGGGTCTGGACCCCGGTATGGACCGCTCGGTGATGCACATGCTGCGCGGTCTCGCCGACGACGGCCGTACGGTCGTCGTGGTCACCCACAGCGTGCTCAGCCTCGACGTCTGCGACCGGCTCCTCGTGCTCGCGCCCGGCGGCACGGTCGCCTACTACGGCCCGCCCGACGACGCCCTCGCCTTCTTCGGTCACCGGCAGTGGCCCGAGGCCTTCGAGGCCTTCGAGCGGGACCAGGGACGGGACTGGGCGGCGGAGTACCGCGACTCGCCGTTCCACGACGAGTACATCGACAACTCCAGCACGCAGCCGCATCTGCCGCGGCCCGCCCCGGACGCGGTCGTCGTACCCCCGCCCAAGGCCCAGAGCTGGGGATCCCAGCTCGGTACTCTCGTCCGCCGCTACGCGGCCACGCTCGCCGCCGACCGGACCTTCCTGGCTGTCATGATCGCGCTCCCGTTCGTGATGGGCGTGATGGCCCGAGCCCTGGCCGGCAGCGAGCTGACTCTGGGGACGGCGATGAACGCACTGCTCATCCTCTGCGTCGGCGCAGTCCTGACGGGCGCGGCCAACGCCGTGCGCGAACTGGTCAAGGAGCGGGTGATCTACCAGCGCGAGCGCTCGGTCGGACTGTCCAGATCGGCGTACCTCATGTCCAAGGTCGTGGTCCTCGGCACCGTCAGCGTGCTGCAGGCGATCGTCCTCACCCTGGTCGCCCTGCTCGGCGTCGACCTCAACGCACCCCGTGGGGAAGGGGTCCTCATGCCGCCGCTCGTGGAGATCACGGTGGCCGTGGCCCTGCTCGCCTTCACCGCGATGATGCTCGGCCTCCTCGTCTCCGCCCTGGTGTCCAAGGAGGAGGTCACCATGCCGCTGCTGGTGCTGCTGGCCATCGTCCAGGTGGTCTTCTGCGGCGCGCTGTTGAACGTGAACGGAGTGCCCGCCATCGAGCAGCTGTCGTGGCTGGTGCCCTCGCGCTGGGCTCTGGGTGCGATGGCCGGGACCATCGACCTGGCCCGGATCGTGCCCGGCGACCTGACGTCCTACTCGCTGTTCCGGCACGACGCCGGTGTCTGGTTGCTCAACGTGTCGATGATGGTCGTGCTGTCCGTGGTCTTCGGGTACGCCGTGGACCGACTGCTGCGGCGGTACGAACCCGCGGTCATGCGGAAGTAGGCGCCGATGACGACCCCCGACTTCCGCCCCACACATGTCGTCCCCAAGGACGGCCTGGCGGCCTGGGAGACCCCGGACCCGTCCCGGCCCACCGTTCCGCTCGACGCGCTGTTGCCGGTCCAGCTCGTCGACCGGTTCGGGGACTGGGGCCGGATCGTGTGCGCCAACGGCTGGTCGGCGTGGGTCGACGGCCGCCTCCTGATCGCCGTACCGCAGGCCCCGCCCGCCGCGAGCAGCCCGCTCACCCGCACCGCGGACCCGCGCCCGCTGCTCGCCCGCGTCGAGGAGGCGCTCACGAACTACCGCAGCGCCGCCGAGGAACTCGCGGCCGGGCAGCTCGACGGGGAGTCCTTCCGCGACCGCACCCAGGGACAGCGGATCGGGGTGGTCGTCGATGGCGAGTCCGTGTGGCTGTACGACGGTGAGCACGAGCGGTGGGTGTACTGCGACGGGACCCGGCTGAGCACCTTCGCGGCCGAGGGGGACCCGGCATCGGCGAGACCGGAGCCGACCGGTGTGGCGCCCGAGGCGCAGGGGCAGGCCAAGGGTGTACAGGAATCGGCTGCCGAGAGCCGCGAAGCCACCCGCCTGGTGACGTACGACGGAGACGACCAGGGTGACGGCTGATGGACGGCGCGCGGGTCGACCGGGGGGACGGCTGATGGGCAGTGCGCGACACGATGGGGGCGATGGCTGATGAACGGCTCCCGGCACGGCACCAGCCTGTTCTCGGGGAACCCGTCCGATCTGATCGGTCGGACCATCGCGGGCTACCGGATCGTGGATGAGATCGGCCGAGGCGGGATGGCCGTGGTCTATCGTGCCATTGACCTGCGTCTGGACCGCACGGTCGCCCTCAAGCTGCTCGCGCCGGGGCTCGCCCGCAACGACACCTTCCGCGGCCGCTTCACCCATGAGTCGCGGGTGGCCGCCGCGATCGAGCACCCGAACATCGTGCCGGTCTTCGACGCGGGCGAGGCGGACGGCGTCCTCTACATTGCCATGCGGTTCGTCGTCGGGCGCGACCTGCGCCAGCTGCTCGACCGCGAGGGGCCGCTCCCGGTCGCGGTGGCCGCCCGGATCGGCGTCCAGGTCGCCTCGGCGCTGGACGCGGCCCACGACCACGGCCTGGTGCACCGGGACGTGAAACCCGGCAACATCCTGGTGGCGCGGGGCACCGACAGCGACCACCCCGAGCATGTCTACCTCACGGACTTCGGCCTGACGAAGAAGTCGCTGTCGCTGACCGGGTTCACCAACGTCGGCGAGTTCGTCGGCACGCTCGACTACGTCGCACCGGAGCAGATCTCGGGGAAGCCGGTGGACGGCCGGTGCGACGTCTACAGCCTCGCCTGCGTCGTCTACGAGACGATGGCCGGGAATCCGCCCTTCCAGCGCGAGGACGACATGGCGCTGCTGTGGGCCCACCAGTACGACCAGCCGCCGGCCCTGACCGGGAAGCGCCCCGACATCGCGGCCGACGTCGACGCCGTACTGGCGAAGGCGCTCGCGAAGAGCCCCGAAGACCGGTACGACTCCTGCCTCGCCTTCATGGCCTCGCTGCGAGCGGCGGCGCGAGGCGCCACGGGCGCGGGCGGGAAGCCGGCCCGGGCCGACGCCGAGGCCGTAGGGACACCCGGGCATTCCGGTCCGCCACCGGAACCGCCGAGCTGGGCCCGGCCGGTCTTCCCGCGCTAGGGGGTTTCTGATGGATCTCCGTGGAAGAAGGAGCGGCGTTCGGTGCGTGTTCGCGGCGTGCCGGGCGTCGCGACGCCGCGGAGATCCATCAGAAACCCCCTAGGCGTCAACCTCTGTCAGGGGTGGCTGTCTCGACCTCGCCCTTCCGGTGGACGCGCTTCGCCAGCAGGCCGCCCAGGAACCCGGTGACCAACCCCCACAGCGCGGCGAACCCGAGCGCGGTCCACACCTGCGGCTTCAGGAAGAGTTCGCCCTGCAGACCGCCGCCGATGTCGCCGATGCCGAGGACCGACAGGCCGTAGTGCGCCGAGATCCGGCCGACGAGACAGATCATCAGCACCGTGAGCACGAGCGCGACCGCCATGTGCACGGCGTGCTGCCAGGTCCGCATCCGAGCCGGTGAACGGGCCGCCATCAGGAATGCGGCGGCGAGGAGCAGCACCGCGTCGACAACCACCAGCCACCACACCCGGGCGTCGTGCTCGGCGAGGGTGTGGATGTTGAGTGTGGAGACGTCCGGAGTGCGCAGCACCTCGTCGAGCAGACGCGGCATCGGCAGCCCGAAGGGGCCGTCGACCCGGCCGTTCCAGGTGGCGCCCAGGCCGATCGTGAGGCTGAGCCAGACGAGGTTCGGGAGCCCCAGGAGGATCAGGGCGAACGTCGCGGAGGCGTGATCACGGGTCGCCGCCGCCACCAGCCCGATGACCACGCCCAGCGCGACGTACGTGAGCAGCAGTGCGACCATGGCGAAGGCGGCCGGACGCACCGACTCCTGGAAACGCAGCAGCCGCGCGGGAAGCGGCGCTCCGGGCGAGACCAGCAGGGCGAGGACGAACACACCCGCCAGCCACAGCACCCCGAAGCCGACGGTCCGCGGCACGTCGGTCGTGAAGCCCACCTTGGGCGTGGCACCGAACAGTTCACCGATATCGGAGATGGTCCCGTTCCCGAGGGAGATCTCGAAGTTCTGGCGGGCGAAGAGCGCGAGTCCGACCAGGGCCAGCACCCACAGGACGGCGAACCGGGCGGCCCACCCGGTCAGTTCGGCGGCGCCGGCGACGGCCCGGTGCCGCAGCGGCCGCAGGAAACCGGCCGCGATCACCAGGGCTCCGGCCAGCGTGACCGAGAGCGGAATCACCGTCAGGCCCGCCTGGGTCTCGGCGATGACTCCGGCGTCACCCGCGAACTCGACGGTGCCGCCGACCGCTGTCACGACGGTGGCCGCGACGACCCGCGGGTACGCGTTGTCGGGTAGGTCCGTGGCACCCGCCGCCCACAATCCGATTGCGGCGACCGCCCCCATGACGATCAGCCCGGCCAGCACGGCCATGACGGCCTGGACCCAGCCGTGGCGGGCGGCCGTCCGCTCACCGTTGCGGGCAACTGCCTGGTCGGACGGTGTGTGGGGGCTCACCCTGCCACGCTATGCACCGCCGACGCGGTCCGCCCCTCGGGAGGTCCGACCGCGTCGGCTTGCGGGCAATACCAGATCGGAGCACACAATAGGTTCGTTATGGAAAAAGCGGAATGAAATGTGTTAAGTGCCGCGGAATTCCTACGCCGGGAAGAAGAGCTCGTGAGCGCCGAACCGCCGCCCTCAGGCCGACCCACCGGACCACCTTCGGGCCCCCTGCAGGGTCCGTCGCAGCCGAGCCCGTCCCGACCGACCCCGACCCAGCCGGGCGGCCGCATACCCACGGAACCGCCGAGCGGTGGGGGCGGTGGCGAGGGCGGCTCGGGTGGCCGTGGTCCGGGTGGCCCGGAGGAGCCGGGGAAGGGGCCTGAGCGGCACTGGTGGAACTCGGCGCCCCGCGTCGCGCTGATATCCGGTGCCGTGGCGGCCGCGGTGATCCTGGGTCTCGTCTTCAGCAACACCAACTCCGGCGGCGGGAAGAACGCCGGCGGTGAGGTCTTCCTCCAGGCCGCGGGGGCGGCCGGCCCCGACCCCTACACCGAGTCGACGGCGAACGACAGTTCCGCCGCGCCCGAGACCCCCACGGTGTCGACCGGGTCGGCACCCGCCAATGTGACGCGCGGCGTGAACGGTTCCGCGCCCGGCCTCTACAGCGGCACCCGCAATGTCGCCAGTTGCAACGTGGAGAAGCAGATCAGCTCCTTGCAGGCGGACCCGGCGAAGAGCCGGGCGTTCGCCTCGGTGCAGGGCATCCAGCCGTCCGGGGTTCCGGCGTATCTGCGCTCGCTCACCCCCGTCCAGCTGCGCGTGGACACCCGCGTCACCAATCACGGCTACCGCAACGGCGCCTCCACCAGCTACCAGGCGATCTTCCAGGCGGGCACCTCCGTCCTCGTCGACTCCCGAGGCGTGCCCCGCGTACGGTGCGCGTGCGGCAACCCGGTGGCGGAGCCGGTCCAACAGAAGACCACACCCAAGCCGACCGGCGACTCGTGGCCCGCGTTCCGGCCCCAGAACGTCGTGGTCGTCGCGCCCTCGGTCACGGTCATCAACGTGTTCGTCATCTTCGACCCCCACAACGACGAGTGGATCGCCCGGACCAGGGGCGACAACGTCCACCACGACAAGAAGACACATCCGCCGACGCGCCTGCCCTTCCCGTCGGTGAGCGTCTCCTCACCGTCGCCGAAGTCCCCGTCGCCGAAGTCCCCCTCGCCGAAGTCCCCCTCGCCGTCGTCGACGTCCTCGTCGGCTTCACCGTCCTCGAAGTCCCCGTCGCCCGAGTCGTCGTCGCCTTCGTCGACCTCGAAGTCACCCTCGTCCGAGTCCTCGTCGCCTTCGTCAACCTCGCCGAAACCGTCTTCGCCGTCGGCATCCGAGTCCCCGTCCAAGGAGTCCCCGTCCAAGGAGTCCCCGTCCTCCGAGTACCCGTCCTCGAAGGCTCCGTCGCCAACGTCCACGTCGGCGCCGGCGTCCGGCTCCGCGTCCGCCGAGCGGACGACGGCGTCCTCGCCCGCGCAGACGGAGTCCGCGCCGGAGCAGCCCTCCTCCGCTCCCAACAGCGGCCCGGAACAGCCCGCGAATTCCCAGGGCCCTGAAGAGTCCTCGGCCCAGTGAGGGCGACCGCCGAAGCCACACCACCGGTCTCCACGGCGGCCGGCGTGTGTGGCGGAACTCGTCGCGACGGTCGATGCTCGTGCGTATGGCCGAGAGCGTCCGACCGGAGTCCGGCGACCATTTTCTGCCGCGGCCGCCCCCACCCCGGATTCCACCGAGAGCGGAACGCCGATGCCTTCCCGTGCAGCTCAGCGCTTCTAGGCTGAAGGGGTGAGCAACCAAGCGCCGAACGAAGCCCGCGTCATCCCTCTGCGCCCGGCGGCCACGTCGCGTCCGGCCCCGGCCCCGGCCGACGTCCCGGCACGAGGGCCTCAACGGTCCCGGCCGGTCCTCGCGCCCAGGCAGACGCCACCGGCCCCCGCGAGCAAGGAGCCCCTGTGGCGCGACCTCGTGGGCGACGTTCTGCGACGCGAGCGCCTCGCTCAGGAGCGGACGCTCAAGGACGTGGCCGACGCGGCCCGGATCTCCATGCCGTACCTCTCCGAGCTGGAGCGCGGCCGCAAGGAGGCTTCCTCCGAAGTCCTCGCGGCCGCCGCTCGCGCCCTCGGCCTCGGCCTCGGCGACCTGCTGTCGCTGACCCAGGACGAGCTCACGCGGCTCGCCCGGGCCGGAGCGGGCCGAGGGCGCACCACGTCGACGACCTCGACCAGCCCGACGACAACGACCTCCAGGTACGACGGCATGTGCCTGGCCGCCTGACCGGTCCGCGGCGGTCCGACGTACGTCACGCGGCCCTGGAGGTCAGACCACCGCGAGCCGTCGGCTCAGCACGTCGTCGGCGAGCCCGTACGCCACGGCCTCCTGCGCGGTGAAGACCTTGTCGCGGTCCATGTCCGCGCGGAGCGTGGCGATGTCGTGGTGCGTGTGGCGGGAGAGCACCTCCTCGACCTGGGAGCGGATCCGGAGCATCTCCTTGGCCTGGAGGGTCAGGTCCGAGACCGTGCCCTGCCGTCCGCCGCTCGCCGGCTGCCCGAGCAGCACACGCGCGTGCTCCAGCACGAACCGCCGCCCGGGGTCGCCCCCGGCCAGCAGCACCGCCGCCGTCGAGGCCGCCTGCCCGACACAGAACGTCGAGATGGGCGCCTGGACGAACGTCATCGTGTCGTAGATCGCCATGAGCGAAGTGAAGGAACCACCCGGCGAGTTGATGTAGATCGCGATCTCGCTCTCCGGGCTCGACGACTCCAGATGGAGGAGTTGCGCGATGACGACGTTCGCCACCCCGTCGTCGATCTCCGTGCCGAGAAAGATGATCCGCTCGGACAGCAGCCGGCTGAAGACGTCGTACGACCGCTCGCCCTGCGGGGTCCGCTCGACGACGTTCGGAATCGTGTACGTACCCATGTCAGAGCCCCATCCGTCGCCGTGACGCGGCCGGGCGGACGTCGTCGAGCGACTCCACGACCCGGTCCACCATGCCGTACTCCTTGGCCTGTTCGGCCGTGAACCAGCGGTCCCTGTCGCCGTCCCGGGAGATCGTCTCCTCGCTCTGGCCGGTGTGCTCCGCGGTGATCCGTTCGATGGCCTTCTTCGTGAACTCCAGGTTCTGCGCCTGGATTTCGATGTCCGCGGTGGTGCCGCCGATGCCGGCCGACGGCTGGTGCATCATGATCCGCGCGTTCGGCAGCGCGAAACGCTTCCCGTGCGCGCCCACACTGAGCAGGAACTGGCCCATGCTCGCCGCGAATCCCATGGCGAGCGTCGAGACGTCGTTCGGGATCAGCCGCATTGTGTCGTAGATCGCGAGGCCCGCGGTCACCGATCCGCCCGGACTGTTGATGTACAGGCTGATGTCGGTCCGCGCGTCCTCCGCCGACAGCAGGAGCAGTTGTGCGCACACCCGGTTGGCGGAGACCTCGTCGACCTGCGTGCCGAGGAAGACGATCCGCTGCGCGAGCAACTGCGCGGCCAGATGGTCGTCGAAGCGTGAGGGAGGGGTGTCGCCCTCCTCGGCCCGCGGCGCGCGGGCCGGGTCCCAGCCGGTGATGAGTGGAGTCATCGTTCCTCCTTGTCGTGACGCGGCTGCCGTAGCCGCGCCCTCCACTCTCGGTCCGACCGAGCCCATGGATCAGTCTTCTCTGCCCGCGGCAGATTCGCCGAGGGCAGAGGGCGTATGCGCATGGCTCGCCCCGGTCGCCCCACCGATCTGTTCGAATACGGTATGAGCATTTTCGTACGCGCACGATTCGACGCCCACGACCAACGACACGCGCATTTCGAGGAGTTGGCACTCGCCCTGCAGGAGCAGGTGAAGGACGAGCCGGGGACTCTCACCTACCGCTGGTTCTCTGCCGGTGCCGGCAGCTACCTGGTCATCGAGGAGTACACCGACGACGAGGCGGTCGCCGTCCACCAGGAACGCGCTGGGGAACTGCTGGAACGGGCAGCGCAGTTCGCGGACCTGGTGTACGCGGAGATCTACGGCACCGTCGGACCCGAAATCCGTGCATGGGCCCAGGCACGTCCTCAGGTGACCGTGTTCCTGGACTTTCCCGCTCACGGCGGCACGGACATCTGAAGCGCCCCACTGGGCCAAGGCCCCGCACAGTCATCGGCGGGTACGCGACCGTGTCTCGCGCGGCGGGCTGATGAACTGCAGCTCCAGCGTGACCGGAGGTTCGGCGATGCCGGGTCCGCCGGCCTCCGCCCAGCGCAGCACCTCGTCCGTACAGTCGTCGTCCATGGCGAACCCGATCCAGGTGGCCCGGCCGCCGGCCCGGCGCCCGGCACCGGACGGCTGCACGACGAGGACGTTGGCCTGGTCGCACGGGCCGAGACAGTCGGTCGTCCGCACGACGAAGCGGCCACCGGACGCGTCGGCGCCGGCCCGCAGCCGCTCCAACTGCCAGGTGTGGTCGGTGCCGGGGTGCTTGCGCGGGTTGCCGCAGCAGCAGCCCCGGCAGACGATCAGGGTGCAGGGCCGGGCACCGGCGGCGCCGATCGAGGTCGTGCGAAAGCTCTGAGGCGTGGCGCCGGTCACGGGGATGCGGGTCCTTTCACACGGGGCGCCGTTCGCCGGAGTGCGGAGTACTCACGGACGGCGTGGATCATCACCGTACGAGACGCCTCGAAGGCGGTGTTGATCACCCCGGCGAACGCGGCGGCCACCGGGGTGGATTCCCAGCCGGTGTCCCGCGTCGGCCCGAAGAGCCCGAATCCGGGAGTGCTCGGAACGACCAGGTGAAAGGCGCGTCCGACGGGTCGCCGGCGTGGGCGCGGGGATCGGTCAACGGCCCCACGACGTCGGTGAATTCGACGATCGAGCCGGGCCAGCCGTGCGTGATGCGGATGTCAACTCCGTGCGGTACCGCGTCCGCGGTGAATTTCCGGCGCCCGGCCGGCGTCCGGAGCCGTGGGCGGCACGCTACCCGCTGGTAGAAGCCGCAGAGGCGGCACACCCCCCGGGGGGACCAAGACGGTGCGCGCGCCACCGATGAGTTTTCGGACGAGGATCGGTCGACAGAGGTGACGACGTTTCCCGCCCGAGGAGGTACGCATGCCCGCCGACGGATTCACCACGTGCCTGTGGTTCGACGGCCAGGCCGAAGAGGCCGCGCACTACTACGTCTCGATCTTCAAGAACTCCAAGCTCGGCAGGATCGGCCGCTACACGGAATCAGGGCCCGGCCCCGCTGGATCCGTCCTGGCCGCCGAGTTCGTGGCCAACGGACAGAAGTTCGTCGCCCTGAACGGAGGCCCCCAGTTCACGTTCGACGAGGCCATCTCGTTCCAGATCCACTGCGACGACCAGGAAGAGGTGGACCACTACTGGAACAAGTTCATCGACGACGGCGGCGAGGCAGGTCCCTGCGGCTGGCTCAAGGACAAGTACGGCCTGTCCTGGCAGGTCGTCCCGAGCAGGCTCATCGACCTGATCAGCGATCCGGACGCGGAAAAGGCGGCCCGCACGACCCAGGCGATGTTCCAGATGTCCAAGCTGGACATCGCGGAGCTGGAGAGGGTGCACGCGGGCGAGTAACGCGTCGAACAGGGCGGGGCCC
>NZ_BMMM01000022.1:0-66340 GCF_014645835.1 Streptomyces albiflavescens | reverse complement strand
CGCGGGGCAGACGGGAATGTGACGACAGGCCCTAGCGCACCTGCGCGGCGATCGTCCGGGTGATCTCCCGGGTGATGCGCACGATCCCCGGCGAGCGAACCGGGCACGGCTTCGGTGTGGACGTGGTGGGCGCCAGGCAGAAGTGCAGGTAGTCGTCGTCGCGGTGCAGGGCGGTGCGGTCGCGATTCGGCTGGGTGCAGTACGCGGAATGGTCGTGCTCGTACGAGGTGCACGGCAGGTACTGCGCCCAGGTGTAGCGGGCCGACGCGGGGCTCACCGTCCGGCCGGCGTCGGTGACGAGGTCGCCGGAGGTGTGGGCACGCCTCTCGTACAGCGCGTTCACCCGCCGGACCCGGTCAGGAGTGATGGGGTCCGGCCCCTGCAGCACCCACACGACCTTCGGAGGCCGGGCGCCTCCCGCCCGCGCGATCTGATCGGTCAACCGCTCCGCGTCCGCCGAGAAGCGCGAGAAGTACGTGTTCCGGTTCGCGTCGTAGGTGATTCCGTCCATGCAGGGCGTGTAGCCCCAGGAGTTGCCCCAGAACTGCAGCACCACGAAGTCGGGCCGCAGCGTGCGCACCAGCGCGGCCGCCTTGTCCGCGGTCGGCACGAGCGACCTCTCCCCGGTGCCTTCCAGGTAGTCGCACAGGGTTGTCCCCGAGTATGGGGCGCTCGTGTAGCGCGCGTGCAGTTCGTCCCGCAGGGACTGTCCGAGCACCTTTTGGTTCTCCATGGCGAGCGAGTCCCCGAGATACAGCACGGAGGGGGCCTGCGCCGGAGTGGTGGGGGAGGCGGCCGCCCGCTGACGCGTGGTCGAGGACGGTGACCGGGAGGCACCGGGCTCTGCCGGGGTGGGCGGAGCCGCCCCGGGTCCCGATGCCGGATCCCCGCAGCCGCCGAGCAGCAACCCGGCCAGCAACGCCCCCACGATCCACGGCCTTCGCATGACGCAACTCCTGCCCCGCCCGCCGAAAGGGTTCCCCAGGCAAGCACAGCCCGGCACAAGGGGGAAGACATCCGTCGGCCATGGGGCGACGCTCACTCCCGCTCGGAGCCGCCCGCCAGGAGTTCCAGCAGGTCCGCGAGGGGGAGCGGCTTGGCCACGTGGGCGTCGAACCCCGCCGCCCGGGACTGCCCGTGGTCGGCGCCCTGGCTGAACCCGGAGACCGCGATGAGGCGCAGCCTGTCGCCGTACGGGCGGGAGCGCACCTCGCGGGCGATCGTGTAGCCGTCGATGTCCGGCAGCCCCAGGTCGCACAGGACGACGTCGAAGAGGTGGGACGCGGTGGCCGTGAGAGCGTCCGCGCCGGTGTGCACGGCCGTGACGTGGTGCCCCTGCCGCTCCAGCAGGGTGCGATAGGTCGTGGCCAGGTCGGTGTTGTCCTCGACGATCAGGATGGCCAGCTGCCGTGGCGCGGGGTGGGCGGGCCTCGCGCGGCGCGGCTGCGGAGTGTCGGCGAGGGCGAGTGGAAGCAGCACGGTGAACGAGGCGCCGGTCCCCGGTCCGTCGCTGTGCGCGGTGATCCGGCCGCCGTGGAGCTCGACGATGGTCCGGGCCACCGCGAGCCCCAGGCCGAGCCCCTCGGGGGTGCTGGGGCCCGCAGGAGCCGCCCGCATGAAGACCCCGAACAGTTCCTCGGCCTGCCCCGGCTCGAAACCGATCCCGTCGTCCTCGACGCAGAGGCGCGTCTGTCCGGCTTCCGTCGACAGGCGCACCCGCGTACGGCCGCCCGGCAGTGTGTACTTGAGCGCGTTGGACAGCAGATTGGTCA
This sequence comes from Streptomyces albiflavescens, assembly GCF_014645835.1. Taxonomy (GTDB): domain Bacteria; phylum Actinomycetota; class Actinomycetes; order Streptomycetales; family Streptomycetaceae; genus Streptomyces; species Streptomyces albiflavescens. Next base: position 64,568 of record NZ_BMMM01000022.1, on the reverse strand, counting down.
ACACCTGGGCCAGCCGCAGCCGGTCCCCGTGCACGAGCACCGGACCGGCGGGCAGACCGACGTCGAGCGTACGGCCGTCGTGACCGAACAGGCCGTGGATGTCCGCGCAGGCGCCGTGCACGACGGCGCACAGGTCCGTCCGCTCGCGTACCAGCTCCAGACGCCCGGTCACCGCCCGCGTCCCGTCGAGCAGATCGTTGCTCATCCGCGCCAGCGTGCCCAACTGCCGGTCCAGGACCGACAGCGCCGGATGACCCTCCGGCAGATCGAACGCGAGCAGTTCGGTGGCCGCGGTGGCGGCCGCGAGCGGATTGCGCAACTCGTGCGAAAGGGTGGCGATGAAGCGGTCCTTGGCCTGCTGTTCCTCCTGCAACGTCCGTCCCGCCGCGTCGAGTTCGGCGTTGGCACGGCTGAGCTGCTCATTGACCTCGCGGATCTCCCGGGCACGGACGAACAGATCGATCTCCATGCCCTCGGCACGCATCTGTGCCTCGGCGACGGCACGTTCCTGCTCGCGCCCGACCCGGCGCAGATGGACGAAGTCGGTGACGTCCTCGACCCGGTGGATGATGTGCGTCACCCGGCCGTCGCCGTCCACCACCGGTGTGTTGACCGGGCTCCAGTACCGCTCGACGAACGCGCCCGACTCGCCCGTCGGTATGTCGTAGCGCTGCAACGCCATCGTGTCCGTACGGCCGGTGTCCACCACGGCCTGCAGCGAGCGGCGCAGGTTCGCCACTCCGTTCGCCGACGGGTCGTCCGGGTTGTCGGGGAACACGTCGAAGACGGCGTGCCCGACGATGCTCCGGTCGGTGCGCGTGGCCGTCAGGTACGCCCGGTTGACCTCCACGATCGTGAAGTCGGGCGCGAGGACGAGCAGCGGGGAGAGTGTCGAGTCGAACAGGCTCCGGAAGTCCGGGGCAGGATGCGGGACGCTCGCGGACATGACGGCCCTCAGGGATCGAGTCGGTAGCCGAAGCCGCGCACCGTGGTGATCCGCGGTGCGGGCGTGGGGAGTCCGGAGAGCTTGCCGCGCAGCCGGTAGACGTGTTCGACGACGGTCGCGGGCTGCTGCCAGGACGCTCCCCAGATCTGCTCGAGCAGCTGCTCGGCGGAGAAGACCCGGCCGGGGGAGCGGGCCAGCAACTCCAACAGGGCGTACTCTTTGGGCCGCAGCGTCAGCGGGATGCCTGCGACGGCGGCCTGGTGCGCCGCCGTGTCGACGCGCAGCGCTCCGACCTCCAGGACGACCGGCACGTCGGGCGGCTGGGACCGGCGCAGCACCGCACGGATCCTGGCGACGAGTTCGCGCTGCGAGAAGGGCTTGACCAGGTAGTCGTCCGCGCCGATCTCCAGGCCCGCCACCCGGTCCGCCTCACCGCCGCGCCCGGAGACGACGATCACCGGAAGGCGGCTGGTGGAGCGCAGGGCGCGCAGCAGTTCCAGGCCACTGCCGTCCGGCAGCCCCAGATCGAGGACGACGAGGTCGATGCCGCCTTCGTACATGGCGGCCTTGCCGGCCCGGGCGTCGATCGCCCACATGACGGTGAACCCCGCACGCTCCAGATAGGTGCGGCACATCAGTGCGAAATCGGGATCGTCTTCTATCAGCGCGAGGTGAGGACGCATCCCGCACCACCCGGCCCAGCTGCCGCCGCCCCCACGTTGTTTCGCTGGTGAGCGGGCGTTGATGCCCCGACCATGTGGCGAAGGTAGAACAGAAACTGCCCACGGTTCAAGGGGGAGCCGCCCGGGGGGAGTTCCGGCGCGGGCTTGTGCGGTGCGGGGATGCAGCACCACCGCACGAACCCGTGTCGGGACGCGCGGGCAGTCGCCTCCGGATGCCACCGTGACCAGGCCGCGTTCGGCACGAGACGTGCCCGCGCGCCGCCCACAGAACGGAACCGGACAGCGTGAGCGAGCACGCCTTGGAGCGGATCAACGGCGTCTCCTGGCCACCGCCCAGCGACCACGCCCACCTCTACGCGGGAGCCGGTCTGCTGCTCGTCGAGCTGCGCGGCGACATCGACCTGGCCGCCGTCCTCCACGTGCACCCGTGGCTGGACTCGGTCGCGGCCCTGCCCGCAAGGTTGTACATCGTGGACCTGCGCCCCACGACCTTCATCGACAGCAACGGCCTCGGCATGGTGCTGCGGTTCCGCGAGCGGGTCGGGCGCGCCGACATGGATTTCGGTCTGCTGTGCACGCGCCACACCCACCGGCTGCTTCGCGCGCACGGTGCCTGGGACGTGCTCAGCCCCGCGGCCACACTGGGCGAAGTCCTCGCCGGGCGGCGTCGGCGGAGCGCCCGCTGACCGGCGTCACGTCGGGTGGCGGCGACGGATGCGGGCGGCCAGGACCGCCACATCGTCCTCCGCATGACGGGCGTCGAGCTTGAGGAGGATCTCGTCGAGCTGCGCTTCGACGGCCGCCCCCGGCGGCAGCCGCAGCCCGGCCAGCCGGGCGAGCGACTCGTCGATGTCCTCGCTGCGGCGCTCCACCAGACCGTCGGTGAACATCAGCAGGGTGTCGTCGGGCGCGAGCGCGCGGGTGGCAGGTTCGTAGCCCCCGATCCCGGTGCCCAGCGGGGGACCGACCGGCAGCTCCAGCAGTTCGCCGGTGCCGTCCCCGGCGAACACCACCGGAGGCAGGTGTCCGGCCGCGGCCATCGCCGCCGTACCGCGTGCCGGGTCGACCTGGACGAGCAGACAGGTGGCCGGACGCCGGATGCCGTCCTCGGCGACCGCGGCGTCCAGGCGCCGCAGCACCCGGTACGGCGGCAGATCCGTGGAGGCGACGTAGCGCAGCATCGACCGGTACGCGTTCATGTCCACCGCCGCGTCCAGTCCGTGCCCCATGACGTCGCCCACGACCAGCAGGGTGCGCCCGAAGTGCAGCCGTACGGCCTCGAACCAGTCCCCGCCCACCAGAGTGCTGCCCCCGGCCGGCAGATAGCGGGTGGCCAGATCGAGGTTCGGATGCGGTCGGCCGGGTTCGGACAGCAGCGCCCGCTGGAGGCTGAGGACCGTACTGCGCATGGCGCTGTGCTGGCGTGAATGGCCGAGGTGGACGGCCGCGAGGCGTGCGGCGTAGTGCGTGCCGGTGGTCTCCGCGTCGGTGAACGCCGGCCCCTGCCGGACGGCCAGCAGGACCCCGTACAGGCGCCCGTGCGCGAGCAGGGGCACGGTCATGACCCGGCGCGGGACCAGCCCGGACAGATCGATCGAGGCGGTGATCGGGTGCCCCTCGTCCAGCGCCCGGATGGTCAGCGGCCGCGCGCCGTGCGGGGTCCACGGGGTCAGCAGCTCGGAGTTGCCCGCGGTGGCGACGCGGGCGAGGTTCGGATCCGGCGTTTTCTGGGTGGCCGGGACGTCCGCGGGCAGCAGATCCACCGCCGCGGCGTCGCAGAAGTGCCGGCACGCGAATGCGGCGAGCTCGGTACATGTGGCCCGCTCGTCCAAGGTGGTGCCGATCGACTCGACGGCGTCGTCCATGGCAGCGAACGGCGTCCGCATGCCGCCGGAGTCCTCACCGCCTCGGCCCGCCATGCCACCTCCACCGCCCTACACGCCTGAGTCCATCCATGCACGCGAGCGGCGGGCCCGCATGCTCAGTGCTGCGGCGGAAGATCGTTCACCAGTACGGCAGCCCCGTCGAAACGGCCCGCCTTGAGGTCCTTGAGGGCTTGCTGTGCCTCGGACAGCGGGTAGGGGTGCGTCGTCGCGCGGACGCCGTGCCGGGCCGCGAGCGCCAGGAAGGTCCGGCCGTCCTCGCGCGTGTTGGAGGTGACGCTGCGCAGTTCCTTCTCGTAGAACAGCTCGCGCTCGTAGCGCAGCGGTGGGGTGTCGCTCAGGTGGATCCCCGCGACCGACAGGACCCCGCCCCGGTCGAGTGCCCGCAGCGCGACCGGGACCAGGTCACCGACCGGCGCGAACAGGATCGCGCTGTCCAGCGGCTCGGGGGGCTCGTCGTACGCTCCGCGGGCGGACCCGGCGCCGAGGTCGAGCGCCAGCCGGCGTGCGGCCGGATCGCGGGTCAGGACGTGCACGGTGGCGCCCTGCGCGACGGCGAGCTGCGCGCACAGGTGGGCGCTGCCGCCGAAGCCGTACAGCCCGAGCCGCCCGCCGGGCGGCAGCGAGGCCCTCAGCAGCGCGCGGTAGCCGATGATGCCCGCGCACAGCAGCGGTGCCAGGGCGATGTCGTCCACGTCGTCGGGCAGCCGGTACGCGTAGGCGGCCGGGACGGTCGTGTACTCCGCGTAACCACCGTCGGCGTCCCAGCCGGTGTATCGGGACGCCGGGCAGAGATTCTCCGAGCCGCGCAGACAGTACCGGCACGTGCCGTCCGTACGGCGCAGCCAGGCGACGCCCACCCGGTCACCGAGGGCGAAGCCGCTCACGTCGTCGCCGGTCCCCGCGACGACGCCGACGACCTCGTGCCCCGGCGTCACCCCCGGCCGGCGCACGGGCAGGTCGCCCTCGGTGACATGCAGATCGGTGCGGCACACCCCGCACGCTCGGACGTGCACGAGGAGCTCGTCGGGCCCCGCCACCGGCACCGGCTTCTCGACGTAGCGCAGCGGATCCCCGTCGATCGGCCCGGGCCGGGCCACTTCCCACGCGTGCATCATCATCCAGTGCCCCGTCCTGTCGACGACCACCTGTGCTCGCTCTCCAGTGTGGTGCAGGCCGCCCCACTCGGCGCGCGGCCCTGGCGAAGCCTGGTTAGCGTGAAATGCGCACCGTTCACCGAACCGGAGAAGGTCGACGCCATGGCCGTACAGCCTGAAGGAAAGCCCTGTTGGGCGGACGCGATGTTCAGCGATGTCGAGGGGGCCAAGAGTTTCTACGGTGACGTACTGGGCTGGACTTTCGGCGAATCGTCCTCGGAGTACGGCAACTACACACAGGCGTACGCCAACGGCAAGGCCGTGGCCGCCGTCGTCCCGCCGATGCCCGGACAGGAGGGCCAGTCCGCCTGGTGCCTGTACTTCGCCTCGCCCGACGCCGCGGCGACCGCCACGAAGATCAGGGACAACGGCGGTGAGGTGCTGATGGAGCCGATGCAGGTCGGCGAGTTCGGCACCATGGTGCTGGCCCGTGACCCCAGCGGCGCCGTCTTCGGTGTCTGGCAGGCGGGCATCCACGAGGGCTTCGAGGCGACGGCCGTCCCCGGCGCGTACGCCTGGGCCGAGGTCTTCACCCGAGAGCCCGAGAAGTCCGACGCGTTCTTCCCCGCCGTCTTCCCGCTCAGCGCCAAGCAGGTCGAGGACGATGCCGTCGACTTCCGGATCTTCAGCCTGGGCGAGGAACCCGTTCTGGGCCGGATGAAGATGACGGACGACTTCCCGCCCGAGGTACCGCCGTACGTCAACGTGTACTTCACCGTCGAGAACTGCGACGCGGCGGTGGCGAAGGCGACGGAGCGCGGCGGCATCCTGCGCTTCGGGCCCATGGACAGCCCGTTCGGCCGGTTCGCTGCACTGAGCGACCCGCAGGGCGCGTCGTTCTCCGTCATCGACATGACGACGACCCGGGGAGACATGCCGAAGACGACCGACGTGTCCTGAGGCGTTCCCTCGCGAGAGCAACCGCGTAGATGTGATGCTCGTCCCTTCTTGTGGCCGCGGTACCCCAGGGTGGCCGGATCCCTCACAAGGACGGCGAGCGAAAGAGACCGCATGCTTCGCATTCACTTCACCTCGCACGATCTGCAGAACATTCGCGTGGCCCGGGAACCCGATCCGCTGTGGGAGCTGATGTGCAGCGTCTGCCGGTTGGAAACCGGGCAGGGACCGCTCGACTTCGGACACTGGCGGCGCGCGGCCCACGACCGGCTGTCCCAGGACACGGTCGCGGGCCGCGCGCTGCACCCGCTGCGGGCCCTGATCCCCGCGGCCGGCTACATCCCGGACTTCCTCACACCACCCGTGACCGGCGGCGGCCTGTCCGCCGGCCTCGACCAGCTGCGGCGCACTCCCCGCGCACGGATGGTCCGTGAACTGACGCGGCTGGCCGAGTCGCGCCCCGTGCCGAGCTGGACGACCTCGCTGGGCCGGCCCGGCAGCGACGCGCTCAAGTCCCTGGCAGGAGCCCTCGGGATCTACTTCCACGCCCTGCTGGAACCGTACTGGTCGCACATAGGAACGGCCGTCGGCAACGATGTCGACCTGCGTTCCCGCGCCCTCCTCGACGGCGGCACCAGGGCCCTCCTCGACGGGCTGCGCCCGCTGGCTCGCTGGCGGGCTCCCGTGCTCGAAGTGGACTACCCCACCGAGCGCGACCTCTATCTGGAGGGCCGCGGCCTGCTCCTCGTGCCGTCCTTCTTCTGCTGGCGCCGGCCCACCGCCCTGGCGGACCCGGGCCTCGATCCGGTGCTCGTCTACCCGGTCGAGAAGGCGCCCCTCGCCGTCGCGCGCGGCACGGACGACGGCCTCGAACGTCTGCTGGGCCGCACCAGGGCCGCCGTACTGACGGAGGTGGCGAACCGCACCGCCCGCACCACCTCCGAGGTCGCCCTGGCCGTGGGGATCGCGCTGCCCAGCGCCAGCTACCAGATCGGCGTCCTGCGCGACGGCGGACTCGTGACCAGCCGGCGCGAGGGCAAGTACGTCCTGCACGTGGCCACTCCGCTGGGCCTGCGACTCCTCGGCGCGGGCAGTTCCTCCGGCGCCCGGTGAACCGGCTGCGGGGCCCGATGAACCCGTGGCGCCGGGCTCCGGGCGGAGCGTGGCATGATCGGGGCCATGCCTGAACGCGTTGTGGCCGCCTGTGACGGGGCTTCGAAGGGAAACCCGGGACCCGCCGGATGGGCCTGGGTCGTCGCCGACGGGGAGGAGACTCCCACCCGCTGGGAGGCCGGCCCGCTGGGCACGGCGACCAACAACGTCGCCGAACTCACCGCGCTGGAACGCCTGTTGACGGCGATCGCCCCGGACGTGCCGCTGGAGATCCGGATGGACTCCCAGTACGCGATGAAGGCCGTCACGACCTGGCTGCCCGGCTGGAAGCGCAAGGGCTGGAAGACGGCCGCCGGAAAGCCCGTCGCCAACCAGGAACTGGTCGCCCGCATCGACGAGCTCCTCGACGGCCGCGCAGTGGAGTTCCGCTACGTCCCCGCGCACCAGGTCGACGGAGACCGCCTCAACGACTTCGCCGACCGTGCCGCGAGCCAGGCGGCCACCGTCCAGCAGCCCGCGGGCAGCGACCTCGGATCCCCGGAGCCGCCGCCGTCGCCCGACTCCCCAGCACCCGCCCGCCGCCGCAACTCCACGAAGACCGCGGCGCGGCCGAACGCGTCGAGCCGCACGATCAAGGCCAAGTTCCCGGGCCGCTGCGTCTGCGGCCGCTCGTACGCCGCGGGCGAGCCGATCGCCAAGAACGGCCAGGGGTGGGGACACCCGGAGTGCCGTACCGCCGAGACGAGCAACGCGTAGCCGCCCCCGTCAGGAGACTTCGCGCAGAGAGCCGCTCATGGCCAGGTCTTCGTCGAGCTTCGCCACGACCCGCGCGGCGAGCGCGGCGGGGAAGTCCCGGACCGTCCACCCCTCGACGAGGCCCAGGAACCCGGTGAGCGCGCTGCGCACGGATTCGAGCAGCACCGGAAGCTCGCTCAAGGCCAGTTCGATCGGCAGTCCGGCCGGGCGTTCCGCGTCCGGCCACAGCCGGACGAGCGATCCCGATGGCTCGACGCCCGGCGTGGGGTCGTGGCCGAGCCAGGGCGTTTCGCCGTCCAGCAGACCCTGCCAGTCCCGCCAGTTCTCCAGACCGAAGCAGCATCCCGGCGGCACGGTGACTCCGGTGGCGGAGTCCTGGAGCCGCAAGCCGCCCGGAGCGACGACGGATTCGACCGACACCAGGCGGCGCAGCATCGCGAGGCCGTCCGCAGGACCGGGGTCGTGACGCCTGCGCTGCGTCTTGTTGTAGCCGGCCAGGACGGCCATGGCGGTACCGACCTCGAGCGGCGACAGGTCGCCGGACAGGACGAGCAACCGGTCCGCGGGCTGGTCGGCGGTGGGCCACAGCGTGAAGTCGGCGGCCTCATAGGTCTCCAGCACGGGTTCCATGATCAGCACACCACTCATCCTGCCGATCGGCGCGGAGGAGCGCAGCTTCTTTTCCTCGGGTCCCGGGGGCCCCTCGAGCGAGGGCCCCCGGGGGCGGTGACCGGCCCTGATCAGGCGGCGTCGAACGTGTAGTACGCGGTGTGGTCCAGCAGATCCGCGGGCCGTACGTCCTTCCAGGGCTTCATCGTCTCGCCGAGGTCGACGACGTCGGGTGTACCGGCCGTCGGCAGATAGCCCGAGTCGGGGTGGCGGCGCTGCCAGTCGGCCCACAGCTTGTCAATGTAGGCGTGGTGGAGCCAGAAGACGGGGTCGTTGGGGGAGACGCCGGTGGCCATCTGCCCGCCGACCCAGACGTGGACCCGGTTGTGCAGATTGACGCCGCGCCAGCCTTCGAGGTGATTGCGGAAGCCGTCCGAGGCGCTGTTCCACGGCGCCATGTCGTACGTGGCCATGGCGAGCACGGACTCCACCTCGGCGCGGGTCGGCAGCTCCCGGGCGCCGCTGCCGAGCGATCTGCGCAGATACGTACGGTTGTCGACGCGCACGTTGATCGGCCAGTTGCCCGACGAGGCCGAGAACGGGCCGTCGATCACCCGGCCGTCCAGGCTGCGCCCGGTGCCGCCGAGGAAGTCGGGCGCCCACAGGGACGAGCGCGTCGAGCGGTCGGCGCTCCAGTCCCAGTACGGCAGCGCGACGGTTGAGTCGACGGACTGCAGTGCCTGCTCGAACTCGATGAGGAATCTGCGGTGCCAGGGCAGGAAGGACGGCGAACGGTGGCCCGTGCGCTCGCCGCTGTCCGTGTCGCCCATGATGAAGGCGTTGTGTGTCGTGACGAAGGCGTCGTACCGGCCACTTCGCTTGAGCTGCACGAGCGCGTCGACGAAACGCCGCTTCTCGTCGGCGGTCAGGCTCGCCTGGTTCTTGCGTACGGTCATGTGCGGGACTCCACGATCTGCTTGCGAGGGGGGTCAGTTGGCGTTGAAGGGGACGAGCGGGGCCCCCTGCAGCTCCACGACCGCGGCACGGGCGGCGGCGCGCGGGGTGGGCACGGGGGCGTAGTGGCTGACGACACTGATCCAGCTGCCGTCGGCGTTCTGCATCACGTGCAGTTCCACGCCGTCGACGAACACGGCGTATCCGGCACCGTGGTGGTGACCGCCCCCGCTGACGGGGCGGCCCTCTATGCGGCGGCCGCGGTAGACCTCGTCGAAGGCTTCCGGCCCGCCGTGGTGGTGTTCGCCGGTCGACATCCCCGGTGCGGCGGACACAGCGGGGGCCGTGAGGGCCTGGGTGCCGACCACGACGGTCAGCGCGGCCGCGGCCCCGAGGGCACGACGACGAGTGAGTTCCGGCATGCGAAGTCCTCCTGCGATCAGTTCTGTTGATGACCCGGTATGCCTATCGGGTCATCAAAGAGCGGGAGAAATCGGCGAATGTCGGTTGGCTGCGATCCGGACAATTAAGTAAATACAGTGCAAGGTTGAACGAAGATGATCTTGCTGTCGAGAGTGCTCGTGTCCCACCGGAACGTGAAATTCCTCCCGTTGGGCGGCCCGCTGTTGATGATCTTGCCGAGGTGGTCCGTCGCGAGTGGTGTGGCTCACGCCCGCAAGGTGACGTGAACTCTAGGGGTCACACCGACTGCTACGCTTCGTCACCAATTGACCGCTTTGTGTAACAAAGGGGAGTGCGCGTGGAGATCGCGTGCGTCGGCGGCGGACCCGCAAGCCTGTACTTCTCGATCCTGATGAAGCGCCAGGACCCGTCCCATGACATCGCCGTCTACGAGCGGAACCCGGCCGGATCGACCTACGGCTGGGGAGTGACCTACTGGGCGGGTCTGCTCGAGAAACTGGGAGAGGGCGACCCGGAGTCCGCGCTCGCCGTCGCCGAGAACTCGGTGCGCTGGAGCGACGGGGTCGCGCACGTGGGCGACCGCACGACGGTGCACCACGGTGATGAGGGATTCGGCATCGGCCGTCGCCGCATGCTCGACCTGCTCGCCGAGCGTGCCACGTCGCTCGGCGTACGCGTCGAGTTCGAGCACGAGATCGCGGCCGACCGGCTGCCCGACGCCGACCTCGTCATTGCCGGCGACGGGGTCAACAGCGCGCTGCGCGAGCGCCACGCCGACCACTTCGGCACCGACATCAAGCTGGGTCGGAACACTTACATCTGGCTCGGCACGACCAAGATCTTCGACTCCTTCACCTTCTCCTTCGTGGAGACGGGCCACGGCTGGATCTGGTGCTACGGCTACGGATTCAGCGAGGACCACAGCACCTGCGTCGTCGAGTGCTCCCCGGAGACCTGGACCGGCCTCGGCCTCGACCGGACGAGCGAGGCGGACGGTCTCGCCCTGCTGGAAAAACTCTTCGCCGATCTGCTCGACGGTCACGGGCTGATCGGCCGGGCGCAGGTCGACGGCAGCGCGCAGTGGCTCAGCTTCCGCACCCTGACCAACCGGACCTGGCACCGCGGCAACCTCGTCCTGCTCGGCGATGCCGCGCACACCACCCACTACTCGATCGGCGCGGGCACCACCCTCGCCCTGGAGGACGCCATCTCCCTGGCCGGAGCGCTGCGCGAGCACCCGGAACTCGAATGCGCCCTCACTCAATACGAGCGGGCCCGCAGATCCGCACTTCTGCCGGTCCAGAGCGCGGCCCGCCACAGTGCGCAGTGGTACGAGAACCTCCCGCGCTACATCCGCCTCCCACCGGCGCAGATGTTCGCGCTGCTGGGACAGCGCCACTCTCCGCTGCTCCCGTACATCCCGCCGCAGCTGTACTACCGGATCGACCGCGCGGCAGGGCAACTGGAGCCGCTGCGTCGGTTCAAGCGCTGGCTGGGACCGCGAGTGGCCCGCACGGTGCAGGCCCGCTCCCGCCGGTAGCCGTCCGGCGACGGGTCGACGGCGCTTTGGGTGAATGATGATTCACCGATAGGGTGAATTGTCATTCACCCACTTTTTCATGTCGACTTCTGGAGCATTCATGGCGGCCCTGCGCGACCGGCTGGCAGTCCCTGTTCTGGCGTTCGGAGGGATCCTCATGGCTGTCATGCAGACCGTGGTGGTGCCGTTGCTGCCGGACCTGCCACGGCTGACGGGCGCCTCGGCGAGCGCGGTCTCCTGGATGGTGACGGCGACGCTGCTGTCCGGAGCGGTGCTCACGCCCGTGCTGGGACGCGCGGGGGACATGTACGGGAAGCGGCGCGTGCTGCTGATGGCACTCGGGCTGATGACGGTGGGCTCGCTGCTGTGCGCCCTCACGTCGGACATCGGTGTGCTCATCGCGGCGCGGGCCCTGCAGGGCGCGGCGGCCGCCGTCGTACCGCTGTCGATCAGTATCCTGCGGGACGAACTGCCTCCGGAGCGCACGGGTTCCGCCGTGGCGCTGATGAGCTCCACCGTGGGTATTGGCGCCGCCCTCGGCCTGCCGCTCGCCGCGCTGATCGTCCAGTACGCCAACTGGCACGTCATGTTCTGGGCGACGACGGTGCTCGGTGCCGTCGGCCTCGCGCTGGCGTGGTGGGCGGTGCGCGAGTCGCCCGTCCGCGAGCCGGGCCGCTTCGACACAGTGGGCGCGATGGGCCTGGCGGCGGGGCTCGTATGCCTGCTGCTGGGGGTGTCTCAGGGCGGTACCTGGGGTTGGGGCAGCCCCCGGATCCTGGGCCTGTTCGTGGCCTGCGTCGTCATCATGACCCTGTGGTGGATACAGCAGCGGCGTACCGAACGGCCGCTGGTCGACTTGAAGTTGGCCGCCCGGCCGCGGGTCGCCCTGCCGCACGTCGCCGCACTCCTGACGGGCTTCGCCTTCTACGGGAACTCCCTGGTGACCGCGCAGCTGGTGCAGGCGCCGAAGGAGAGCGGCTACGGGCTCGGGCTGTCCATCGTGGCGACCGGCCTGTGTCTGCTGCCCGGCGGCGTCACCATGCTGTTCCTTTCGCCCGTTTCGGCGCGCATCTCGGCCGCCCGCGGCCCCCGCGTGACGCTGGCGCTCGGGACCGCGATCATCGCTCTCGGCTATGTCATACGCATCCTGGACAGCCGCGAGCTGTGGCTGATCATCCTGGGGGCCACGGTCTGCGCGATCGGCACGACCCTCGCCTACTCCGCCCTGCCCACCCTGATCCTGCGCGCCGTGCCCGCCGGACAGACCGCGTCGGCCAACGGCGTCAACGTTCTGATGCGCACCATCGGCCAGGCCGTGTGCAGCGCCGCCGTGGCCGCCGTCCTGGTCCACCACACGAGCCTCGTCGGCGGCGCCCCGCTGCCCACGCTGCACGGCTATCTGCTGGCCTTCGCCATGGCGGGTACGGTCGCACTGGTGGCTTGCGCCGCTGCCCTCTCGATACCCGCCGACCCCGCCTCGCCCGACACCCGAGGGGCCGTCGGGCGCACCGGAGTGCCCCGTGACGAGGCCCTCGAAGGAGCATGAGCACCGTGACCACCCCGCACCCCGGACTCACGACACCGCCTGCCGCCCCACCGCGGCGTGACGCCGAGGCGACGAAGGCGGCCATCCTGCTCGCGGCCCGCCATCTGCTGGCCCGGCACGCCCACGCGGACATCACCCTCAAGGCCGTCGCCGACCGGGCGGGGGTGAGCGCGCCGCTGATCCTGAAGTACTTCGGCAACAAGGATGCGCTGTTCGCTCGGGTCATGTCCTTCGAGTCCGATGCCGAGGCTCTGCTGGACGCGCCGGTGGAGGACCTCGGCCGCCACATGGTCCGCCATCTGCTGGAGGGCCAGACGCAGCGCGGCGCCGATCCCATCCTGCGGATCGTCTTCGCCCCGATTCAGGGCGAGCAGGGCGACATATTGCGCACCAACTTCCGCGCCCAGGTCAGCGACCGCCTCGCCGAGCGCCTCAGCGGCCCCCAGGCCGGCCTGCGTGCCGAACTCGCCGTCAGCACCCTGCTCGGCCTCGGCGTGATGTACGGCATCGCCCGCGGCACGCGCCTGCGCGCCACCGCGATCGAGGACATCGTCGACCGGTACGCCCCGACGGTGCAGGCGCAGCTCACGCCGTGAGCCGAGGACAGCGCGACCGACGGCACCCCAACGTGGCCGGACTCAGTTCACCCCGTGCGGCCGGAACTGAATGCTGATCCGCGGACCCGCCGCCCGCGCCGACTTGGGGATGGAGTGCTCCCAAGTGCGCTGGCAGGAGCCGCCCATCACGATCAGGTCGCCGTGTCCGAGGGGGCGCCGCACGGTGTCGCCGCCCCCGCGCGGGCGCAGCAGCAGATCGCGCGGGGCGCCGACCGACAGGATGGCGACCATGGTGTCCTCGCGCGCGCCCCTGCCGATCCGGTCACCGTGCCAGGCCACGCTGTCCCGGCCGTCCCGGTAGTAGCAGAGCCCTGCCGTGGTGAACGGTTCACCGAGCTCGGCGGCGTAGCGCGCGGACAGCGCGTCGCGTGCCTCGTCCAGGATCGGATGCGGCAGTAGATCACCGGCGCGGTAGTAGGCGAGCAGCCGCGGTACGTCCACCGTGTGCTCGTACATCTGCCGCTGCTCCGCCCGCCACGGCACCTCGGCCGCGAGCCGGGCGAAGAGCGCGTCCGCCCCGCCGAGCCACCCGGGGAGCAGGTCGATCCAGGCTCCGTCGCCCAGCGCGGTGCGGCGCAGTCCGTTCAGCGGACCGAGACAGACCTCGTCGGTCTGGTCGAAGAGCGAACCCTGGAGGTGCATGGCCATGCGACCAGCGTACCCCTGGAATCGAATATGTGTTCCATAGGCGTGATGGCCGCCTCGCTCACCAGGGAAGCGGTCCTTCGGCGTCGAAGTAGCCTCCAGTGGGTCCGTCGGGGCCGATCTGCGCCATACGGACGATGATCTCGGCGCCCTCCTCGACGGTCTGGGTCCCCGTGCGGCCGTTCAGGTCGGTCGCCGTGTAGCCGGGCTCGACCGCGTTGATCCGCATGGCCGGGAATGCCTTCGCATACTGCACGGTGATCATGTTGACCGTGGTCTTCGACGCCGGATAGGCGACGCCCGGGTAGGCGTACGCCGGGGCGGCGGGGTCGGTGACGTGGGCCATCGAGCCCAGGCCGCTGCTCACGTTCACCACGACCGGGGCGGCGGACCGCTGCAGCAGTGGCAGGAACGCGTGGGTGACACGGACGACGCCGAAGACGTTCGTCTCGAACACGTCCCGCATCATCGCGGCGGTCACGTCCGCCGCGCCGATCACGGTGTTCCCCGCACCGCGCTGTTCGACACCGGCATTGTTGATCAGTACGTCGAGGCCGCCGTCGGCCTCGACGGTCTTCGCCGCGGCGGCGACGGACGCGTCGTCGGTGACGTCGAGGACGACCAACCGCGCCCCCAGCTGTTCGGCGGCCCGGTGCCCGCGCTCGGGGTCCCGGCTGCCCAGGTAGACGGTGTGGCCCGCCGCGACGAGTCGGCGTGCGGTCTCGAAGCCGAGACCCTTGTTCGCTCCGGTGATCAGTGTCGTAGTCATGCCTCCAGGTTCCGCGCCGTCGGCGCGGTCAGCCAGGAGTCCCACCTTCCTGGGACTGTCAGTACCAGGCATGTCCTCGCCCGGCGGTGCACAGTGGTGGCATGGCGAGTACGGAGTTCGGGCAGACGGTACGGCGCTGGCGCGACCGGGTCTCTCCTGAAGCGGCCGGGTTGCCCGCGGGCGGCCACCGGCGCGCGGCCGGGCTGCGCCGTGAGGAGCTGGCCCTGCTGGCCGGGATCTCGGTCGACTACATCACCCGCCTCGAACAGGGCCGGGCGACCAACCCGTCGGAGCAGGTCGTCGAGGCGCTGGGCCGAGCTCTGCGGCTGTCCGCGGGAGAGCGTGCGCACCTCTTCCAAGTCGCCGGGCTCGTCCCGCCGGGACGGGACTCGGTGCCCGCCCACATCACGCCGAGCGTCCAACGGCTGTTGGACAGGCTGGCCGGGACACCCGTCGCGGTCTACGACGCGGCCTGGACGCTGCTGCTGGTCAACCCGCTGTACGCGGCATTGATGGACGATCCCTCCAGTTGGCGCGGCAACGAGCGCAACGGGATCTGGCGGAACTTCGTCGGACCGGGCAGCCGCGTCCGCCGCTCTCCCGAGGCCCAGCGCGCGTTCGAGGCCGCGCTTGTGGGCGACCTGCGTGCGACCGCGAGCCAGTATCCGGCGGACGAGCGGTTGCGGCGCCTGATCGCGGAACTGCGGGCGAACAGCGACCGGTTCGCCGAGCTGTGGGATTCCGGAGCGGTGGGCCGGCATGAGGCGTCACGCAAGACCGTTCATCACCCGCAGGTGGGCCCCTTGACGCTCGACTGCGACGTGCTGAGCGTCGCCGGCAGCGACCTGCGCATCATGATCTACACCGCCGAGCCCGACACCGAGGACGCCGAACGCCTCGAACTCCTCGGCGTGCTCGGCACTCAGGCACTCGTGGAGTCCTAGGACTCCACCCGACCCGACCCGACCCGAGGCCGCGGCATCGCCCCTCGGCGTGTTGGCCAGCCAGTATGCGCCGCCCTGTGGATTCCGGTCGAAGCCGTCGAGCACCCTGATCGCCTTGGCCAGGAGTTCGTCGCCGGTCTCCGGCCAGGCCTCGAATCCACTTTCGCCGAGATCGCCGACGGCCATCAGCCCGCTGTCGAGCAGCCGCCGCAGCAGCTCGACCCCGACGTCACGGAAGTCCGCGCCCCGGTCGTGCGCGACGTCCTCGGCAAGAGCGAGCAGCTGGTCCACCGGGACCCAGTCGTCCAAGCCCTCCTCGACGAGCTCACGGAAGATGGCGTGGTCACTCACGGGACAGAGGCGCCTTCCATCCGTTTCTGCTCCCCGCGGGGAGATGTCGGCTCCTGCTCCCCGTCATGGCGATGTCGGCTCATGATGACGCAGCACGAACCAACCGGCCACCGGCCGACGGACTTCGCGGACACGACCTAGTCGAGATCGCCCAGGACCTCGCGGATCACATGCTCGGCATTGGCGGCGATCGCGGGATTCGTCGTGCGGTAGTAGGGGAGTTGGAGCAGTGCCATGGACAGGGCCCAACCGCGCCCGCGAGCCCATGTCGCGTCGTCCGTGCCCACCGCGTGCCGGAAGGTGGGCCGCACCTCGGCGGGGAGGAGATTCCAGGCGGCGATGAGGTCGCACGCGGGGTCGCCGGTGCCGACGGTGCCGAAGTCGAGGACGGCGGTGAGACAGCCCTGGCGGGTGAGGAGGTTCATCGGCATCAGGTCCGAGTGGACCCACGCGGGCGGGCCGGTCCACAGCGGTGCGCGAAGCGCCGCCTCCCAGGCCGCGGTCGCGGCCGTCGTGTCGATCGTGCCGTGGAGTTCGGCGATCGCGGAGCGCGTGGCGTCGTCGACGCTCGCCAGCGGCCCGCCCCGGTAGGCGGGCGGCCCGCCGGGCAGGTCGACCTGCTGCAGCGCGCGGACGAACCCGCCGAGGTCGGCGGCCAGCGCGCCGGCGTCCGTGAGGCGCCCGGAGACGGGCAGCTCTCCGTCGAGCCAGCGAAGCACGGCCCAGGGCCACGGATACCCCTCCCCGGGCGCACCGACGGCGAGAATCTCGGGAATGGCAAACGGCAGCAGAGGCGCGAGCCGCGGCAGCCATTCCCACTCCTTGTCCACGTCGCCGGCGCCCTCCGGGATGCGGGGGAGGCGTACGGCCAGGTCGGCGCCGAGTCGGTAGATGGCGTTGACGGTTCCGGACGACTCGACGCGCTTCAGCGGCAGGTCGGCCCAGTTCGGGAACTGTGCGGCCAGCAGCCGTCGTACGAGCGCGTCGTCGATCCGCGCCTCATGGGCGTGCATCGGGCCTGACGGCATGGGCGCCTGCTTCCTGTGGGAGAGGTCAACTTTCGCCATCCTGAGCCTCGTTCGGGCTTCCGCGCACCGGATTTTGGCCTCCTCGTCACACCAGGCAACCTTGCGGGCGCCGCCGTCGTCTTGATCGGCAACGGGTGGGCGGCGTGGGCACCGTGGTGAGCCAGGGATTTCCAGATGGAAATGCGGAGCACTATACCCTCCGCGTATACACGCCATGTATACGCCGAGCGTATAGCTGGGTCGTCACACGCCGCCGACCGACAGGAACCAGGAACAGCTCGGACCGGCGGCCGACGCGTGATCGCGGCCGGCTGGTGGCAGACGGAAAGGCATACATGTACGGCAAGGCCTTCGCCCCGGAGTACCAGGGCGCTTTGACCACCCTGTCCGTGAACTCCTCGCTGACCGACGTCCTCGCGGCCGGCACCGAGCAACTGCGCGCCGCCGAGCGCTCGGGGGCGCGGGCCGAGGCGGCCCGCTCGGGTCTCGCGGTCGCCGAGGCGCACCGTCGCCTCGGGCAGGTGGCGGACGCCGACCGGGCGTGGAAGGCGAGCTACCGCACCGCCCGCGAGGCAGGGGACACCGGTGCGATGGCGTGGGCGCTGTGGAGCGGCGGCACGCTGGCCCGGCAGCGCGGCGCGTTCCCGCTGGCGTGGCGGCTGCTGCGCCTCGCCGCCGAACTCGGCGGGCAGGCCGGCGACGTGGTCGTCCGCGGCTACTCCCTGGCGGGGATGGCGGAGACCGGCCGCATCCAGGGCGACTACGCGGCCGTGACATCCCTGCACGAACAGCTCCTGGCCGAGGCGCGCAAGCGCGGCGAGGCCCGGCACACCGTGTGGGCCCTGGAGGGCATCGCGCAGATACACCGCAACACCGGTGCCTACGACACCGCGTACGCCATGTTCGAGGAGGCGGCCGAGATCGCCGCGCGCGCCGAAGACCGACGCGGCCACGCCTGGGCCCTGCGCGGCCTCGCGGACATCGTCTCCGTACGCGACCAGGACGTGGACCGCGCGCTGGATCTGCTGAGCGAGGCGGAGGTGTCCTGCCGCGCGATGAACCTGTCCGGCGCGCTCGCCTACAACCACAAGATGCGCGGAAACGTCCTCTACCGGGCCGGGCGTTACGAACAGGCCCGCGAGGTCTACGCCCAGGCGCTCGCGGAGTTCGAGGCGATGAGCGAGCCGCGCGGCCGGGCGCTGTCCCGGCTCGGACTCGTCAAGTCCCTGGCCCGCCTCGGCCGTGACCGCGCCGAGACCGCCGCCGACCTGGCCGAACTGGCCCGCGTACTGGAGGGCATCGGGCTGCGCCACGCCCGGCAGATGGTCGAACGGGCGCGGACAGAACTCGGCTTGACGCCGGAGTCCGAGGGAGCCGACGCGGAGGCCGCCCGATGACCTCCACGGCCCTGCAGTCGCCGCCCGCCGCGCCACTGGTCCTGCGCCGCTGCCGTGATCTGGTCGCCCCGGCCCTCGCGGAGGCGATCGGCGGACTGCACCCCTGGGTGGCGGAGATGGCCGGATACGCGCTGGGCCGCTGCGAGATCGGCGGCGCCCCCGCGACCCACAGCCAGGGCAAGGGCGTACGGCAGGCGCTGGCTGTACTTGGCGCGGAGGCGGCCGGAGGTTCCGGTGAGGCGGGCGTGCCGGGTGCCGTCGCGGTGGAACTCGTGCACACCTTCTCGCTGCTCCACGACGACATCATGGACGGCGACGCCCTGCGCCGCGGTCGTCCCGCGCTCTGGAAGGCGTACGGTACCGGCCCCGCCGTCCTCGCCGGCGACGCCCTCTTCGCCCTGGCCGTGGAGACCCTCGCCGCGGGGCCCGCGACCGCGCACGCCGCGGCGGCCGTACGACACCTGACCACGGCCCTGCGCGACCTGGTCCGCGGCCAGGCGGACGACCTGCTGTTCGCGGATCGCCCCTGGACCGGGCCCGAGGCGGTCGGTGTGGGGGAGTACGAGGCGATGGCCGAGCACAAGACCGGCGCTCTGCTCGGCTGCGCGCTGGCTCTGGGCGCCCAACTGGCCGGAGCGCCGCGGGAGACCGCCATCGCGCTGGACCGCGCCGGGCGTCATCTCGGAGTGGCCTTCCAGATCGCCGACGACCTTCTGGGTATCTGGGGTGATCCGGCCATCACCGGCAAACCGGTCCACGGCGACCTGCGCCAGGGAAAGAAGACCCTCCCGGTCCTCGTCGCCCTGAACGCGCCCGGCCATCCCGCCCTCGCCGGACTCCTCGCCTCCCCGGCCGACCTCGACGACAGCGGCGTACGCAAGGCGGCGGCCCTCGTCGAGCGGGCCGGCGGTCGTGCGGGTGCCCTGCGCGAGGCCCGTCGTCATCTCGCCGCGGCGGACGCGCTGCTGGCGACGGCGTCGCTCGCGCCGCGTCCCGCCGAGGAACTGCGCTCCCTGCTGTCCTCCCTCGCCCATCGGACGATCTGACACCTCCGTGCCTCCGGACCCGTCCGCTCCGGGCCGGAGGCGCTGCGACATCCGTCACATGTACGTGTCTGCGGGCCTTGTCGGGCAACCGCCTCATCCCCCCTCACATCTGTCCGAGCGGCGCACAGTTGGTCACCTGTTGATCACCGAGAAGTGAACATTCGTAAAGAGATCGCCCGTAAATCAATAAAAGGGATCTTTAGTCTTTACATGGACATGGCGAATCGGTGAGGGTGTCACATGGGGGCCCGACAGCTCCCACAGTGCCCAACGGTGCTGTCTCTCATGGCAGTTGGTGATCCCGGCTGCCCTGTTCGAAGGAATTCAGTGCGTAGACCCCACATACGCCGCGTGGCGATCGCCGTCGCGGTGACGACGGCCGCCACGCTCCCGGCGGGCCCCGTCTTCGCGGCCACGCCCGACTCGCCCGCCCGCCCGGCGACTTCGGCCTCCTCGACGGTCGACGCCGCCCGTGCGGCCGCCTTCGCGCACGCGTCGGCGACCGGTGTCACCCAGGGCGACACCCTGCAGGCCAAGGACGTCATGACGGACCCGGACGGCAAGCAGCACGTCCGCTTCGTCCGCACCCACCAGGGCCTTCCGGTCCTCGGCGGCGACGTGGTCGTCCACCTCGGCAAGCAGTCCGCCTACCTCGGTGTGACCCGGGCCGTCGGCCACGCGGTCAAGCCGGCCACCACCGAGGCGAAGCTGACGCCCCAGCAGGCCGAGCAGAAGGCCGCCGCGGTCGCCAAGGGCGACGCGGGCAGCGCCGAGCTCGTGGTGGACGCCCGCGACGGCGCGGCCGCCCTCGCCTACCAGGTGCGCGTGACGGACAGCGAGACCGCGGAGGCCGGCGGCTCCAGCACGGTCGTCGTGGACGCCCGGACCGGCAACATACGCAGCAACACCCCCGACAGCGACGAGTTCATCTCGCCGTCCCTGGAGGAGACGCTGCGCAAGCGGGGCGAGCAGGCCACCCCCGAGACGGGTACGGCCACCCAGTCGACCGGACTGGTCGGCACGACGGGAGCCACCCACTACCCGGTCACCGCCACGGGGAGCGGAAAGTCCCTCTTCGTCGGCACGGTCACGCTGAAGACCACCCAGACCGCGCGCACCAGCTTCCTCCTGAAGGACCCCACCCGGTGGAACACCGAGACGCGGGACGCCAGGGGGCAGGAACTGGAGGCCTTCTCGCGCGGCAAGAAGTTCACCGACGGCGACAACAAGTGGGGCACCGGCACCACTTCCAGCCGGACCACCGCGGCGGTCGACGCCCAGTACGGCATCACCAAGACGCTGGACTTCTACAAGAAGACCTTCGGCCGCAAGGGCATCAAGAACAACAGCGCCGGTGCCCGTGCGATGGTCCACTTCGGCAACAAGGTCGGCAACGCCTTCTGGGACTCGACCTGCGGCTGCATGCTGTACGGCGACGGTGACGGCGATCTGTTCAAGAAGCCGCTGGTCGTCCTGGACGTCACCGGCCACGAGCTGACCCACGGCGTCGTCGACGCCACCGCTGCCCTCGAACCCACCCGCGTGGACCAGGACGGCAATCAGTTCGGGGAGCCCGGCGCCCTCAACGAGTCGCTCGCCGACATCTTCGGCTCGAACGTCGAGTTCGCCACCAACAACCCCAACAACCCGCCGAACTACCTCGTGGGCGAGAAGCTGGGCCTTGCGCAGAAGTTCCTGCGTCGCCTGGACCGTCCCTCCCTCGACCGGCTCGAAGGCACGATCGACTACTGGTCGCCCGCCGCCTACGACACCGAGGTCCACGCGGGTTCGGGCGTCTCCTCGCACGCGTACTACCTGCTCGCCGAGGGCAGCGGTCGCAAGACGATCGGCGGCGTGCAGTACGACTCGCCGACGTACGACGGTTCGAGCGTGACCGGCATCGGACGTGCCAAGGCCACCGCGATCTTCTACCGGGCGCTCACCCGCTACATGGTCTCCACGACCGATTTCCACGACGCGCGGAAGGCCACCCTCAAGGCCGCCGCCGACATGTACGGGGCGAACAGCACCGAGTACAAGACGGTGGACAAGGCTTGGGCCGCGGTCAACGTGACCACCGCCAACACGCCCGCTGCCGGGCACTGACCAGTGCTGCATCCGGCCACTGACCGGTGAAGCATCGGTGCGTCGAAGGGTGACAGGCCCGGGCGCCGACGGGTGAAAAGGGTGCCCCGCCGTGTGGCGGGGCACCCTCCGTCATTGCCGATGTCAGTGCTGCTGCGCCTTCTGTGGTGTCACCTCGCTGGGACGTACGACGACGTAGCCCTCGCCCTCCAGCTTCAGCTGCACGGCCTCACCGGAGCCGCCGCGGATCATCGAGCCGATCGACTGCGAGCGGTGCAGCGAGGTGTGCAGATGGGCGGTCCAGCCGACGACCGCGTCCGTGTCGACGTACACCGGCTGCTGCTGCGAGACGGGGATGACCAGCGGGTTGCCCTCGCAGATCATCCCGAGGCTGCCGTGGCCGGTGAAGACGCTGTTGAAGAGGCCACCGCCGGTGATCCCCGCGCCCTTCACGGTCTTTATCTCGTACGACAACGTGGCGTCGAAGCACAGGACGTTGCGGCCGTTGACGGTGAACACGTCGCCGGGCTCGATGCCGACGATGAAACAGTTCTGCGCCTCGTGCGCGAACCAGACCTCGCCCTGCCCGCGGACGGTCATCAGCGGCAGTCCCTCACCGGTAACCGCCCGCTTGAGCATGCCGCCGACGCCCTGGCCCTTGCGCTCGAACTGCAGATTCCCCCGGTAGGCGACCATCGCCCCCTGTCGTGCGAACATCTCGCCGTTGACGGCGTACCTGATGGACTTGGCGTTCTGGATGGTCATGCCCGGCGCGAGAGCGGGCTGCACCATGTGGTCGCTGGAAAAGAGATCACCCTTCATGCGGGCATCGTGACCCGGAGGATTTCGTTCCGCCAAGATCGTGCGGACCATCGTGCGGACCTGAGACATTCAACAGCGATCTTGTGACACGCGAAAGGGCCGGCCCGGGTGAACCGGACCGGCCCTCAGGGCAGTTGTCAGGCGGCGTCGGCCGCGCCGACCTGGCTGTGCAGGCGGCTGACGACCTCCGTGAGCTGCCCGGCGACCTCGGCGTCGTCGACGGGGTGGGTCTCGGCGAAGCGGGTCACGGAGCCGGGGATGGAGAGCTTGACGTCCTCCAGGACGGTGCCACCGGCGATGCCCACGGCCTTGCGGGCCTCGTCCTGTGCCCAGACGCCACCGAACTGGCCGAACGCGGTGCCGACCACGGCGACAGGCTTGCCGATGAAGGCGCCGGCGCCATAGGGGCGGGACAGCCAGTCGATGGCGTTCTTCAGTACGGCCGGGATCGTGCCGTTGTACTCGGGCGAGAAGAGCAGGAAGGCGTCGGCGCGGCCGGCGGCTTCGCGCAGCCGGGCGGCGGTGGCGGGGACGCTGCCCTCGACGTCGATGTCCTCGTTGTAGAACGGGACCTCGGCCAGGCCCTCGTACAGCTCGACCTCCGCGCCCTCCGGGGCGAGCTTGACGGCCGCCTCGGCGAGCTGACGGTTGTGGGAGCCGGCGCGCAGGCTGCCGACGAGCGCGAGGATACGTACAGACATGGTGATCTCCCGAAGCTGAAACATTGCCGCAATAAAGCGGACCGAGGTCCGGTTAAATGTGTATCACTGAACCGGACCACAGTCCAGTTTCCCTGGTCTCGGGCTACTCTGGCCTCATGTCCACCCCACTCCCGCGCTTCCCGAAGCGCCAGGAACCGTCCGACGAACCCGTGCTGATGGAGCTCACCGCCCCCAGCGAGGCGCCCCAGCTGCGCGCCGACGCAGCACGCAACCGCGCGCGTCTGCTGGAGGCTGCCGCCCACCTGGTGGAGGAGCACGGGGTGGCCAAGCTGACGATGGATGCCGTCGCCGCCGCGGCCTCGGTGGGCAAGGGGACCGTCTTCCGGCGATTCGGCGACCGCACCGGCCTTCTGATGGCACTCCTCGACCACACCGAGCAGCGGTTCCAGACCGACTTCATCAGCGGTCCACCCCCGCTCGGCCCCGGCGCGTCACCGGTGGAGCGTCTCCACGCCTTCGGCTGTCGGGCCCTCCGCCAGGCCTCCGAGCAGCTCGACCTCTACCTCGCCGCCGAGCCCGAAGCCTCCCGCCGCTTCGGCTCCGCCCCGTACCGCGTCCGCTTCATGCACGTCTGCATGCTGCTGCGCCAGGCCGACCCGACCACGGACATCGAACTCGTCGCCCAGACCCTGATGGGATACCTGGAACCCGCCCTGTTGCACCACCTGACCCGCCAGCGCGGCATGTCCATCGAGCGTTTGGAGGCGGGCTGGCACGACCTGGTGGAGCGGAGTACGAGGTGACCGCCTGGCGCCGCCTTGGCGGGAAGGCGGACAATGCGGGCATGGGCCACCGCCTCGATGAAGTAAGCGCACCCGCTCGGCTGGCCGAGCCGGAAGAAGGCATCAGTCAGGAGGAGCTGGCGCTCGCCGCTCGGAATCACGGGATGCCGTTGGAGGCGCTGCGGTACGACGTGACGCCGCCAGGGCTGCACTATGTGCTGACGCACTACGACATTCCCTATGTGCCAGAGGGGGCGTGGGAGCTCGTCGTCGGGGGCGGAGTGCGGCGGCCGCTGGTGCTCGGGATGGATGAGCTGAGGGCGTATCCCGCGGTCACGCGGCGGGTGACGCTGGAGTGTGCGGGCAATGGGCGAGCCCTCTTGACGCCCCGGCCCGTCAGCCAGCCGTGGCTGGTGGAGGCGGTCGGTACGGCGGAGTGGACCGGTGTGCCGTTGCGGGTGCTGCTCACCGAGGCCGGGGTCGAACCCGGGGCGGTGGACGTCGTGTTCACCGGCGCCGATCATGGCGTCGAGCGCGGTGTCGAGCAGGACTATCAGCGGGCCCTTGCGCTCGACGTGGCCATGGGCGGCGAACCCGAGGTGCTCGTGGCGTACGAGATGAACGGTGGCCCGCTGCCGCCGCAGCACGGACATCCGGTGCGGTTGGTGGTGCCCGGCTGGTACGGCATGGCGCATGTGAAGTGGCTGCGCGAGATCAGGGTGACGGACACGTCGTTCACGGGATTCCAGCAGGCCGTGGCCTATCGACTTCGGCGGGACGCGGGGGACGAGGGCGAACCGGTCACCCGGATCGCCCCCCGGGCCCTGCTGATCCCGCCCGGATTCCCGGACTTCATGTCCAGGACGCGGGTGGTCCGGCCGGGTGCCGTGACGCTGGAGGGACGGGCCTGGTCGGGGCGCGCGCCGGTGACCGGGGTCGAGGTCAGCACGGACGCGGAGCGTTCTTGGTGCGCGGCCGATCTCGACGGAGGCGATGAGCACCGCTGGGCCTGGCGACCCTGGCGTTTCGCCTGGACGGCCACCCCCGGCCCTCATGTGCTCAGCGCGCGGGCCGTCGACGCCGAGGGCCACACCCAGCCGCTGGACCAGCCGTGGAACCGGGGCGGTTTCGCGAACAACCTCGTCCAGCGGGTCCCGGTACTCTGCCTGGACTCCGAGGGCGCCGGGTGAGAGGGCGGCCGGAGCCCCGGCCGCCCTCCACTGCCGTCAGTTGAACGGGTCCAGCGTGACGTACGCCTGTTGCGGATTGCCGTCGTGGACGAGCGACTCGTAGTTCCCGACGTCGTCGAACGCGAACGCGTAGGCTTTCCCGTCGGCCATCTGCGCGTGGATCTTGCGGGCGTACTGGTTGGTCACCGTGTCCTGGTAGAAGTTGGCCGAACTCGTGTCCGGCTGGTGGGGATTGACCAGGAGCGTGGAGCGGTTGAAGCCCGCGCACAGGGTGCGTGAAATGGGCCCGCGCACCAGGTCGTTGGGTGCGTCGAGCCGCTTGTAGCAGCCGAAGATGCTGTCGGAGTCGGGCTTCTGGAAGCTGGTGACGACGGCCCCGGCGCTGTTGGTGAAGTTCATGACGTCACCGGAGACCCGGCCGAAGTACTTCGTGTTCGGTTGGTCGGCGAACGGCGTCACCGTCAGCGTCGACGAACTGTACTTCTGCCACACCCGGTTGACGTAGTTGTCCATGACCGTGCTCGGCAGCGCGCCCGCCTCGATGCCGTGACCGGGGGCGAGGGCCCGCAGTACGGTGCCGTCGGAGCGGGTCTGGATCAGGTTGGCCCAGCCGCCGGGCTGACCTCGAAGGGCGTTGAAGAAGCCGTTGTATCCGCCCGCCTTGAGATGGCCGGTGTTCTTCGTCGTGCCGTCGGCGAGCTGGACGCCGACGGCGTACGGCGCCGAGAACATATCGACCTGTGTGCTGTTGATCCACAGACCGGAGTCATTGAGTGTGTACTCGGACCAGTTGAAGAGGATGTTGCGGTTGGGGTCGCTCGGGTTCTGCACGGCCGGCTGCACAAGACCGCCGGTCGTCAGCCGGAAGTCGAGCTTCTGCCCGTACGAGAAGTAGATCCGTCCGGAGAACTTGGGGATCCGGATGGTCTTGGACTGCCCGTTCGCCGGTCCCACGATCGACGCGTCGGGCGCGGGCGTCGGTGGATTGCCGCCCGCGGGCCAGGCGTGGAACGTGCCGTTCGCGTCGGCCCAGCCCTGCCGGCCTGTCGACAGCTGTGTTCCGAGGTCGTAGATGTACACCGGGTCGCTTCGGCCGGAGTTGTTCGTGAACTTCAGCGGGATGGTCGCCGGGACGGCGGCCTCGGCCCGGGACGGGGTCCCGAACGTCACCAGTGCCGTGGCGAGGGTGGCCACGGCCACCGCTAACGCCCGCCATCTGATCTTTCTGGGCATCGTCTTCCTCCGTCCGGCATCGCTCTGAGAGCGCTCTCACGGCCTTTTCAGAGTTGCGCCCGGTGGCGTACATGTCAACGATTCGGACGGGGTTGGTCCGGTCCAATCGCGCGCTCGGGTCGGCGGCGGGTGGCCGCCGGTGAGTCGCGGCTGTCGAATGTGCGCCAACGGCCGTCTTGCGGCGAAGGGTTGACCGCGGCAGGCCTCCACTGATTCAGTGGATCAGCCACTCATCCACCTGCTCGGAGGGGAGAACCGTGGAGGCACTGCCCCGCGAGACCATCGTGGACGTCCTGGAGGACCGGCTGCGCACGGACATACTCGACGGCCGTCATCCAGCGGGGAGTTATCTGCCCCCCGAGCGCCAACTCGCCGACGGCTACGGAGTCACCCGCACGACGCTCAAGCACGCCTTCGGCCGACTCGTCCAGGCGGGCCTGCTCGAAACCCGGCACGGAGTCGGGACCAGGGTGCGCGACTACGCGCGCCTGGGCGGGGCGGACCTGCTGCCCATGCTCGTGCGGCACGACGCGAAATGGGTCCACGAGATCTTCGAAGTGCGGCGCGGCGTCGGCGCGTTGATCGCCGAGCGAGCCGCGTCCAGGGCCACCCGCAAGCAGTGCGCGCAACTCCATGTGCTGCTGGAGGCAGTGCGGGAGGCCGACGGCGCCGACGCGGTGCAGCTGGCCGACGTCGAGGTGCACCGCGCGCTCGCCCGGGCCACCGGCAACCGCGTCTACCTCCTGCTGACGAACACGCTCTTCAATGCCTACCTGCCCGTCCGCTCTCTGCTCAAGGGGCCCTTCACCGATCCGTCGGCGGCCTACGAACGGCTGGCGCCGGTGGTGGCGGCGGTGACGGCCCAGGACGCCCGGCAGGCGCACGCGGCGGCCGATGCCTACCTGCGGGCCACCGAGCGCATCATGCTGGAGGGTCTCGCATGAGGGGCACGGCGTTCACGGAGACGATGCTCGGCACGATCCGGCTCGACGCCAAGACACGGGAGCGCCGCATACGCCTCGACCTGCACGCCGAAGCCGACGGCATACTGCGCCCGCACCGCACCACACCGGCACGCCTGACCGGCCGAGTACGGATCGCCGGATTCGCCGACGACCCCCGCGCCGAGGGCGAGTTGGAGGTGTCACCACTCGCACGACGCCGCATCCGCTATCAACTCGCGTTCACCGCCGACGGCCGCCGCCTCACCCTGGACGGCTGGAAGTCCGTGACCGCGCGCC
The DNA here is from genome assembly GCF_014645835.1 of Streptomyces albiflavescens. Classification (GTDB taxonomy): domain Bacteria; phylum Actinomycetota; class Actinomycetes; order Streptomycetales; family Streptomycetaceae; genus Streptomyces; species Streptomyces albiflavescens. The sequence goes on along the minus strand of NZ_BMMM01000022.1, from coordinate 37,249 downwards.
GGCCGGTCGAGTCGATGACCGTCCTGCCGTTCACGCTGTACGAGGGCGACGCACGGGTCGGCGAAGGAGTGCTCCGCTTCCCGCTGGCGACCGGCCTCGCGCCGTTCCTCCTCAGCTTCCGCTTCCCGCGCCGTGAGAGCAGCGCGGAGCACTTCCCACCGCGTTGGAACGGCGAACCGGGCCGCACCGAGGTCTGGTACACCACACTGACCGATCCGGCGAGTGGCACCGGCGTCTGGCTGCACCACGAAGTGACCGCACCCGCCGACGGATCCGAGCCGTTCGCGCACGGATGGGTGGCCGCGTTCCCTCGCGAGGGCGCGGTGCGGCACGCCCGCTTCGGGCCGGTCCCCTGGACCCGGCCCGCGGACGGCTTCGCGGGAGACAACGTCACGGTCGTCCCAGGGGAACTGACAGGGAACGCCGGTGACTTCCACTGGAAGCTCACCGAACACCCCCAAGGGGAACCGCTGTTCACCTTCCCGCGCTGGTCCTGGCGTCGGCCGCTGCTGCCCGCAGCCCAGATGCTCCCGGCCGCGCGGGCCACCTACGAGGGCGAATTCTCCTACGGTGAACAGGCCTTGACCCTGCGCGGCGCGCCCGGCGCCTCGGCCCGCATCTACGGGCACGGCAATGCACACCGGTGGACCTGGCTGCATGCGGAGCTGGGCGGTGGCGACGTCCTTGAGATCGTGGCCGCCGTGTCCACCCGGCCGGGCCTGCGGCGGCTTCCTCCACTGGTCTTCCTGCGCCTGCGCCGCCGCGGCAGGACCTGGCCGCGCCGGGCGGAGCGGACGGCCCTCGGCTGGCTGGGCATGGGACGGTTCCGGGCCGTGTTCGGTCTGCCCAAGTGGACAGTGACCGGCCGGACGGCATTCCGCCGCATCCGCGTCGAGGTCGACCAGCCGGCCGAGCGAACCCTCACCCTGGAGTACCGAGACCCGGACGGAGCCCGCGCCGTGTGCCGCAACAGCGAGTCCGCCGACGCCCGCATCGTGCTGGAACGCTGGTGGGGCCGGTGGCGCCCGGAGGCCACCTGGCTCCTGGACGGCACCGCGCACGCCGAGGCGGGCGAACGGTGACCGCCGACGGCTTCGTCGCGGCGCTGCTCGCCGACGCCGGCGACGAGGACTGGCCGTCCCGTGTGCCGCACCGGCTCGACACGGTGCTCGCCGCGCTGCCCCGGCCCGCCCGGGCCGGGGTGCACACCGCCGTCGCGGCCCTGGACACGTACGCCGTCCTGCGCACCGGCAGACGCCTGGCGGCACTCGACCCCGACGAACGCGAGAGCGTTCTCGGCTCGCTGGCCGCACGGCCCCGGCTCGTCCCGCTGCTCGACATCCTCAAGGTGCCCGTGATGCTCGCGGCGGGCACCGAGAGGATGCCGTCCGCGCCCGTTTCCGCGAGGGCGCCCGAGGATCCGCCGCTCGACTGCACTCCCGCCCAGGAGTGGCCGACACGCTCCACCGCCGACGTGGTGGTCGTCGGATCCGGCGCCGGCGGTGCCGTGGCCGCCCGGACCTTCGCGCTCGCCGGACTGAGCGTGGTCCTCCTGGAGGAGGGCGAACACCACTCGACGGCGTCCTTCGGCCGCCGGGCGCCGCTCGACAGATTCACCGAGCTGTACCGGGACGGCGGCGCCACGGTGGCCGTCGGCAACCCGCCGCTCCTGCTGCCGGTCGGCCGCGCCGTCGGCGGCACCACCGTGGTCAACTCCGGCACCTGCTACCGGACTCCGGACCATGTGCTGGCCCGATGGAGCAAGGACTACGGGTTCGGGATCGCCGAGGCCCTCGGCCCCCGGCTCGACGAGATCGAGCGCACCCTGCGCGTGGCCACCCAGCCGCTCGACGTGCTGGGCAACAACGGGCGGCTCGCCCTTGCGGGCGCCGACCGGCTCGGCTGGCGGGCCGGACCACTGCGCCGCAACGCGCCCGGCTGCAAGGGCTCGTGCCAGTGCGTGGTCGGCTGTCCCACCGGCGCCAAGCAGAGCGTGCAGCTGTCCGTCCTGCCGGACGCGTGCGCCGTGGGAGCCCGGATCGTCACGGGTGCGCGGGTCCGCCGCATTCTGCTGGACCACGACGTACCGGGGGCGCCGCGCGCCGCCGGAGTACAGGCTCGCCGACCGGACGGCAGCGAACTGGAAATTCTCGCCCCGCTCGTCGTGACGGCGGCCGGAGCGCTGCAGACACCGCCCCTGCTGCGCCGCTCGGGCCTCGGCGGACATCCACGCCTGGGCCGCAACCTCAGTGTGCACCCGGCCACGAGCGTCGCGGGACGCTTCGCCGAACCGGTCACCGCCTGGCAGGGCGTGCTGCAGAGTGTCGGCGTGGAGGAACTGCACACCCGCGGCGTCCTCATCGAGGCGACCGCGAGCCCGCCCGGCATGGGAAGCTTCGTCCTCCCCGGTCTGGGCCGGGAGCTGCGGCGCGAGCTGGAGGGCACGGACCACCTCGCGACCCTCGGCGCCATGATCGCCGACCGGCCCTCCGGCCGGGTCCAGGGCCGGGAGCGCACCCTCGTCCGCTACGACCTGGACCCCGGTGACGGCCATCGCCTGATGGCGGCCGTACGGGCCATGGGCAGGCTGCTCTTCGCGGCGGGCGCCGAGGAGGTCCTCACCGGAGTCCCGTCCGCCCCGCGGGCCCGCTCGCTCGCCGAACTCGATGCACTGCTCACCTCGGTGAACGCGCGGAACCTGCACCTCTCGGCCTTCCACCCGACCGGCACGGCGGCCGCGGGCGCCGACGCACAGCGGGCACCGACCGACCCGGAGGGCAGGCTGCGCGGCGTCCGCGGAGTCCTGGTCGCGGACGGCTCGGTGCTGCCGAGCTGCCCCGAGGTCAACCCGCAGTTGAGCATCATGGCGGCTGCCCTGGCGATCGCGGAGGCCTGCCTCGACAGGGAGGGCGGCCCGGCCGCACGCTGAGTCACTCAGATGCTCCGCGCCGTTCGCGCGCCCCGGGACCGGCGCGGAGCATGAGGGGAGTCCCGTACGCCAGGAAGAGGACGAGCCCTCATGAGTACACGCATTTCCGACGGCCGAGACCGATCGAGCCGACCACGCCGGATCGTCGTTCTCCTGGCCGTGGTCGCGTGCGGGTCCGTGCTGGTCTCGTGCAGCACGGACAACGACAGCGGCGCCTCGTCCGTGAGCCCGCGCCCGACCGCGCCGAACACGTCCAACTTCACCGGCACGGCGCCGTCCGCCCTGGCCTCGGCCGCCTCCTCGATCATCGGCTCCGCACGCGCCTCGGCGTCGGCGGCGGCCTCTTCCGCCTCCGCCGCGGCATCGTCGTTCGAGGCGTCGGTCTCGGCCGAAGCGGCGCGCTCCTCCGCGGCCGCGGAGAAGGAGCTGAAGGACGTGAAGGGCAGCGGCAACGCGCTGTCCGACGTCGCCATGACCGGCCTGCCCAGGGCCGAGACCGGCGGGCTGCTCGCCGTGGTCGTCAACATCACCAACAAGACCGATCACAAGGCGTCGTACGCCGTCCAGATCGACTTCAAGAATCCCGACGGCAAGGTCGTGGAGACCAGGTTCGTCGGAGCGGAGAACCTCGGCCCGGGGGAGCGGGCCCAGCCCATCGCCATCAGCAGGCAGCCCGCCGAACCCGTACTGACCCCCCGGCTGACCAAGGCTCAGCGCTACTGACGCCCTCGTCGACCGTCGCGCCCGTGACTCAGCCGCGCGCCCGCGCCCCGGGTCGGGGCCCCACTGCGTTCGGCGGAGCATGAGGCCATGGGCGCGGCCCCTGGAAAGGCAGGCGGCGCCGGCAGACCTGTGCCGGCCATCCGCGTGGTGGCCTGGGTGCCGGCCGTGCTGTGCACCCTCTGTTCCTCACCGGGGACACGCCGGCCGCAGCCGGACACTCACTCATACGCGCCGGAACACGCTCGTACGCCGTCATGCGACAGCAGTTCACTCGGATTCACGCACCAGGTGTACCGCCGTGCTCGACCAGTCGCCCGGCGGCAGGTCGAGGTGGAAGCCGTACTCGCCGAGCACGCCGGCGTGGTGCACGGCGCCGGTACGGGCCTCGCGGTAGCGGGCCGAGGGAGTCAGGCCGCGCAGGCGGATCGGGAGGTCCGGGGCGCCGTGGCGGGTGAGGCGCCGGTGGGCGAGCAGCAGGGTCTCCGAGGCGTCCGCGGCCGTGTACTGCACCACGGAGACGGCGTCGTCGCAGGGCGGTGACAGGCGGTCCAGCCTGCCGTGCTGCACGAGAGGGCGCACCTTCTTGTACTGGGCCACCAGGGCGGCTCCCTCCCGCAGTTCCTCCTCGGACCAGCGTGTGAGATCTCCCCCGATGCCGAGCGCCCCGGCCATCGCGACATGGAAGCGGAAGCGCAGCGGGACCGTGCGGCCGGTGAGCTGGTTGGGTACGTCCGTGACCCACGAGCCCATGGTGCGCGCGGGATAGACCTGGCCGTAGCCGTGCTGGATCCACATACGGTCGGCGGCATCGGTGTTGTCCGACGCCCACGCCTGGTCCGTACGGGACAGGATGCCCAGGTCGACCCGGCCGCCCCCGCCACTGCACGACTCGATCCGCAGCGCCGGGTGGTCGGCGCGGAGACGGTCGACGACGTCGTACAGATTGCGCACGTACTGCGGTCCGAGGCGGTCGGCGCCGTCCTGCCGGTCCGGCCACCCGGCCTCGCTGAACGCCCGGTTCATGTCCCACTTGAGGAAGTCGATGCCGTGGTCGCCGACCAGCCGGGTCAGCCAGTCGTAGGCCCAGTCGGCGACGTCGCGGCGGGCGAAGTTGAGGACGAGCTGGTTGCGCAGCTCGGAGCGGGGGCGGTCGGTGAAGTGCAGGACCCAGTCCGGGTGTCGGCGGTAGAGCTCGCTGTCCGGGTTCACCATCTCGGGCTCCACCCACAGGCCGAAGCTCATCCCGAGCCGGTGCACCGTCTCGACCAGCGGCGCGAGCCCCTCGGGGAAGCGGTCGGGGGCGGGCGTCCAGTCGCCGAGTCCCGCCCGGTCGCTGCGGCGCGCCCCGAACCAGCCGTCGTCGACGACGTACAGCTCGACCCCCAGCTCCGCCGCGCGTTCGGCGAGTGCCTTCTGGCCGACCTCGTCGACGTCGAAGCCCGTGGCCTCCCAGGAGTTGTAGAGCACCGGCGCGAGCTCGTCCGGGTGCGGCAGGACATGGCCCAGCGTGTAGGAGTGCCAGGCACGACTGGCCGCGCCGAAGCCGCCGTCGCTGCACAGGCCCATGAGCGGGGGAGAGGTGAACTCCTCGCCGGGCGAGAGCGGCACGTTCGTACCGTCATGACCCACACCTGCGGTGAGTCCCGCCCGCCCGTCCGGGGTGCGCTGCGCGGTGATCCGCCAACTCCCGCTCCACGCGAGGGCAGCGCTCCACACCCGGCCGTGCTCCTCCGTCGCCTCACCCGAGTCCAGCATCACCCAGGGGTTCGCGTGATGGCTGGTGATCCCGCGGCGGCTCGTCAACACGGTCTCTCCGTACGGGAGTCGGCCGCGCCGCAGTTGGCTCTCGGCGGACCACTGTCCGGTGACATGGCTGAGCCGGTAGTCCCGTAGCGGGGGCAGGGTCCACGCGGCCGAGTCGGCGCGCAGCAGGGTGACGGGCTCTTCTCCGGCGTTGCGTACGACGGTCCAGCGCTCGATGACGTCCGTGTCGCCCCGTACCCGGTAGTGGAGCGCCACGTGCAGGGGGTAGAGGCGGTCGCGAAACGCCAGTTCCAGCTCGCCTTCGTCGACACGATGGCCGGTCGGCTGCCACTCGAAGGCGCGGGATCCGTCCGCGAACCGGACCTGCAGTGACGGCGGCCCGTAGCGCGTCCCGCCGTCCACGGGAAGTTCCTCCCCGACGGGGGATCTTCCCTCGAAGCTGCTGGTCGAGGCGGGCCGGGGCACGGCGAGTTCCTCGGCCTCCGCGAGCGTCAGGCGTGGGCCCCAGGCGAGGTGGCAGGGCGCGCCGGTCTCGTCGACGCGCAGCGCATACGACGTGTGCGGTGTGGCCAGCAGCCAGACCCCGGTGTCCGGGGCGAAGGAGATCATCGACAGGGATCCTCACGTTCCGCTAGTGCCACGAGATGCTCGAAAGCCAACCGCGACCTTCGATCACATGTCAACACTTCGCGTGTATCTGCCATTTGCAGGCAGCGTACCCATCGGATGAGGTTCTCAAGGCAATCCTGCTTCTTTCATTGACAGCAGAAAATAAGGGACTTAGGTTCCGGCCATGCGCTCGACCTCTCGTACCGAGGCGTTCCCGGCTCACACGCCGGCCGCCTCCCAGATCTTCACCACCGTGCTGTCGCACGGCCCGCTCACCCGCTCGGAGATCGCCGCACGGACGCGCCTGTCGGCGGCGGCGGTCACCAAGGCGGTGCGACCGCTGATCGAGGCCGGTTACCTCCTGGAGGACGTCGACGAGGACGCCCGGCAGCCGTCCCTCGGGCGGCCCGCCAACCCGGTGCTGGTCGACGGAGGCAGGGCGCTGTTCATCGGCGTCAAGATGACGGGCGACGAACTGATCGCCGTGCTCACGGACTTGTGCTGCCGCATCAGGGTGGCCCGGCACGTCCCGCTCACCACCCACGACCCCAAAGCGGTGCTGGCCTCGACCGCCGCCCTCGTCCAGGAGCTGCTGACCGAGGCCGACGGCTTCGGAGTGCGGGTCCAGGGACTGGGCATCGCGGTGTCCGGCGACGTGGACCGCGCGGCCGGTGTGGTGCGCTACTCGCCGTTCCTGGAGTGGCGCGACGTTCCGCTCGCCGAACTGGCCGCGATGACCACCGGGTTGCCGGTCACCGTCGACAACGACGTCAGGGCGCTGACCGTCGCCGAGCAGTGGTTCGGCGCCGGAGTGGGCCTGTCCGACTTCGCGGTGGTGACCGTCGGCGCGGGCATCGGCTGTGGCCTGGTGGTGCACGGGCAGGTCGTGTCGGGGGCGCACGGCGTGGCCGGCGAGATCGGGCACGTCGCCATCGACCCGGCCGGTCCCCTCTGCCACTGCGGCAACCGCGGCTGTGTCGAGGCGATCGCCGCGGACTCGGCGATCGTCGGCAAGGTCCGGGAGGTGACGGGCGTCCAAGTCGCCGACGCCGCCGCGGCCCTGGACCTGGCCCACGAAGGCGACCCCGGAGCGCGGGAGGTGTACGCGCGGGCGGGGGAGGCGATCGGGCGCGGCATCGCGACCGTGGCCAACCTACTGGGCCCTGAGCGAGTGATCATCTCGGGCGAGGGCCTGGCCGCCTACGACCTGTTCGCCGAGCAGATCCGTGACGCCTTCGCCGCGGCCGCCTTCGGATCGGCCGCACGGTGCGACGTACAGACCCGCCCGCTTCCTTTCGAGGAGTGGGCACGCGGGGCCGCGGCCACCGCGATCCAGTCCTTCATCAGATCAGACACGTACTAGCACGCACGAGGAGTAACGATGACGCAGCAGAGCCGCCATCCCCTGGCTGCGCGTGGCCCGGGTCGGCGCACAGTGGTCGGTGGGCTGTTCGGACTCGGTGCGGCCGCGCTGGGGGCACCCGTCCTGAGTGCCTGCGGCAGCGGGGCAGGCGCCGACCCGAAGACGGTGACCTTCGGATCCAACGGCGCCGACGCCACCCCCAAGAAGGCCTACGCCGCCGTGACCGGGGCGTTCGCCAAGGACAGCGGGCTGAAGGTGAAGACCAACACCGTCGACCACGACACCTTCCAGAAGAGCATCTCCACCTATCTGCAGGGCACCCCGGACGACGTCTTCACCTGGTTCGCGGGCTATCGCATGCAGTACTTCGCCAAGAAGAATCTGTGCAGCCCCCTCGACGACGTGTGGGACAAGATCGGCGCGGGCTTCAGCGACGCCACCAAGCAGCTCTCGCGCGGCGAGGACGGCAAGTACTACTTCGTGCCGCTGTACAACTACCCGTGGGCCGTCTTCTACCGCAAGAGCCTCTTCAAGGAGCGCGGCTACCAAGTCCCGCAGAAGTGGAGCGAGTTCATCGCGCTCGCCAAGCGGATGAAGAAGGACGGCCTCGCCCCGATCGCCTCCGGCTACGGCGGCGGCGACAGCTGGAGCATCCTCGGCGCCTTCGACTACCTCGACCTGCGCGCCAACGGCTACGACTTCCACATGTCCCTGATGCGCGGCGAGGTCTCATGGACCGACAAGCGCACCGTCGCGATCCTCGACCTGTGGCGTGAGCTGACCCCCTACTACCAGCCGAGCGCCGGCGGCCGCTCCTGGCAGGACGCGGCCCAGTCCCTGCTGGACAAGAAGTCCGGCATGGCCGTCATCGGACTCTTCCTCGGCCAGCAGATCACCGACGAGACGATACGCGCCGACATCGACTTCTTCCCCTTCCCCGAGATCGACGGCACCCACGGACAGGACGCCGTCGAGGCACCGACCGACGGCTTCATGCTCAGCCGCAGGCCCAAGAACGAGGACGGCGCCAAGAAGCTCCTCGAATTCCTCGGCGGCGCCCACGCCGAGGAGCTGTACATGGGCGTCGACCCGAGCAACCTCGCCGTCAACGAGCAGGCGAAGACGGACTCGTACAACGCACTCCAGAAGAAGTCCGCCGAACTCATCGCCTCCGCGAAGCACATCAGCCAGTTCGCGGACCGCGACAGCGACCCGGGCTTCATCTCCACCGTCGTCCTGCCCGGCCTGACCGAATGGCTCGGCCACCCCGACGACGGCTCCGGCACGCTGAAGAAGATCGAGTCCCAGCGCTCGCGTTTCTTCACGGCCTGACCAGGACCGGAAAGGTCGCACCCACCGTGTCCTCCGCCACGCCCCGGACTCGTCCTCGCCGTCTCGGCGCGGGCGACCGGATCTTTCTCACCGTCATCATCGGCATCCCGCTCGCCGCCCTGCTCTTCTTCGTCTGGCTGCCCGCACTGGCCTCCCTGGGGCTGTCCTTCACCACCTGGGACGGCATCGACCTGGCCGACATCCACTGGATCGGCCTGGACAACTACAAGGAGATCTTCACCAACTACCCGCCGTTCTGGCCCGCGGTGCGGCACAACGTGATCTGGCTGCTGTTCACGGCCCTGCTGCCCACGCCGTTCGGCATCTTCCTCGCCTACCAGCTCGACCGGAGGATCCGCTTCACGCGGATCTACCAGACCGCGATCTTCCTGCCGATGGTCCTCTCCCTGGCCGTTGTCGGCTTCATCTGGGAGATCATCTACAACCCGGACACCGGGCTCCTCAACGGCATCCTGAACGCGGCCGGCTCGGGCCACCACATCGACTGGCTCGGCAACCCCGACCTCAACCTGTGGGCGGTCCTCGTCGCCTCCGGCTGGCGGCACACCGGCTACATCATGATCCTCTACCTGGCAGGGCTGAAGGGCTTCGACCCGGCGCTGAAGGAAGCCGCCGCGCTCGACGGCGCCAACGGCCGCCAAACCTTCCTCCGCGTGGTCTTCCCGGCCCTGAAACCGGTCAACATCATCATCCTCGTCGTCACGGTCATGGAGTCCCTGCGGGCCTTCGACATCGTGTACGTCCTCGGTGGCGGCGTCGGCAGCAAGCCCGGCATGGAGCTGCTCTCCCTCCTCATCACCGACAACATCATCGGCGAGTCCAGTCACATCGGTTACGGCTCCGCCCTCGCGGTCGTCCTGCTCCTGGTCTCCCTGGCCGCCATCGGGACCTTCCTCGTCCAGACCTTCCGCAAGGAGGACCAGTGACCACTACGGTGACGCGGCCCGCCTCCCGGGTGCGTGAGTCCCAGACGCGGAACACACCATCGGCACCCCGGCGCCAGACCGGCCGCCATCTGATGCTCGCCGGCATCGCCCTGCTCTGGCTCGTCCCGCTCCTGTGGGCGGTGTACACCTCGCTGCGCCCCTACGCGGACACGGCCAAGCACGGCTATCTGTCCTGGCCGCGCAGCCTGAGCCTCGGCAACTTCACGGACGCCTGGAACCAGTCCGGGATGCCGCACTTCTTCTGGAACTCCGTTCTCATCACCGTCCCTTCAGTCCTCGGCACCCTGCTGTTCTCGGCCGCCGTCGCCTTCTTCGTCTCCCGCTTCGACTTCCGCTGGAACATCGTCCTGCTGATGCTCTTCACCGCGGGCAACCTGCTCCCGGCGCAGGTCCTCATCACCCCCCTGTACCGGCTCTACCTCCTCCTCCCGCTGCCTCAGTGGATGAGCGACTCGCTCCTCCTCTACAACTCGGCCTGGGGCATCATCGCGATCCACATCGCCTACCAGTCCGGGTTCTGCACCTTCGTCCTCAGCAACTACATGAAGACGATCCCCAAGGAAATCTCCGAGGCGGCACTCGTCGACGGAGCCCCCGTCTGGCGGCAGTTCTTCCAGATCATCCTGCCGCTGTGCCGCCCGGCCTTCGCCGCCCTCGCGACGCTCGAATCGATCTGGATCTACAACGACTTCTTCTGGCCGCTCGCGCTGATCGAGAGCGGCGACAAGCGCCCCATCACCTCCGCCCTGGCCAACCTCCAGGGCGCGTACTTCACCAATCCCAACCTCATCGCGGCCGGTGCCTTGATGACCGCGATCCCCACGCTGCTGGTGTACTTCGCGCTCCAGCGCCAGTTCATCAGCGGACTCACCATCGGCTCGGGCAAGGGCTGAGCCGCCGGAACGCGGGAGCACGAGCCGCCCCCGCGTCTTCACCGCCCCCGCTGACACCGTCCCAGGAGGTCCGACCCATGCGGTCATCCTCGTACTTCGCCATGCCCGGAGCCGCCCAGCGCTCCGGCCGTCGTTCCATAAGAGCCGTGCTCGTCCTCGCCCTCACCGCGGGTGTCGCGACGGCCGTGCCGGCCGCCCAGGCCGACACCAACGCCCCGGCCCCTCCCCCCGATACCACTCCGATCGCCGCCAAGCCGTACATGGGCTGGTCGAGTTGGAGCATGCAGTCGTCGAAGTATCCCGGCCTCAACCCGGACGGCGACTACAGCTACCTCACCGAGGCGAACGTCCTGAAGCAGACGGACGCCCTCGCCGCCAAGCTGAAGAAATACGGCTACGACCACGTCAACATCGACGCCGGCTGGTGGATGGACAAGAACTGGAAGACCGGATTCGACCAGTACGGCCGGCAGACGCCGGACCCGGTCCGCTTCCCCCACGGCATGAAGTCGGTCGCCGACCACATCCACTCCAAGGGCCTCAAGGCCGGCATCTATCTGCCCGTCGGCCTGGAGAAGGGCGCGTACGGCGACGGCAAGGTGCCCATCTGGAACGCCGCGGGGTGCACCACCGCCGACGTCGTCTACTCGGACCTGCGCACCACCAACGGCTGGGACAACGCCTACAAGCTGAACTTCGACAACCCCTGTGCGCAGAAGTACATCGACTCGCAGGCACAGCAGTTCGCCGGCTGGGGCTACGACTTCCTCAAGCTGGACGGTGTGGGCCCTGGCTCGTTCAAGTCCGGCGACAACTACAACAACGTCCCCGACGTCGCCGCCTGGCAGAAGGCCATCGCCTCGGCCGGGCGCCCGATCCACCTCGAACTCTCCTGGTCGCTCGACATCGGCCACGCCGCCGACTGGAAGAAGTACTCCAACGGCTGGCGCATCGACACCGATGTCGAGTGCTACTGCAACACCCTTGTCACCTGGGAGAACTCGGTCGACGACCGTTGGGACGACGCCCCTGCGTGGAGCAACAAGGCAGGCCCGGGGGGCTGGAACGACCTCGACGCCATCGACGTCGGCAACGGCGAGATGGACGGCCTGACCAAGGCCGAGCGGCAGAGCTACATGACCTTGTGGGCCATCAACAAGTCACCGCTGTTCACCGGTGACGACCTGACCAGGCTCGACAGCTACGGCGTCTCCCTGCTCACCAACAAGGAGGTCATCGCCGTCGACCAGAACGACTCGCCCGTCGCCCGCCCGGTCACCCCGGTCGGCGACCAGCAGGTCTGGGGCACCAAGAACGCCGACGGCAGCTACACCGTCGCCCTGTTCAACCTCGGCGACTCACCCGCCTCCGTGACCGCTCACTGGGCGTCCTTCGGTTTCACCGGCAACGCCTCCGTGCGCGACCTGTGGAACAAGGCGAACCTCGGTACCTACAAGAACAAGATCACCGAGGCGCTGCCGGCCCACGGCTCGCGGCTGTTCACGATCAAGTCCGACGGCAGTACGCCGACGACCACGAGCTACGAGGCCGAGGACCCGGCCAACACCCTGTCGGGCAACGCCTCCATCGCCGGATGCGACGACTGCTCCGGCGGCAAGAAGGTCGGCAACCTCTACCTGGGCGGCAAGCTGCGGTTCAACGACATCACGGTGAAGAAGGACGGGATCTACACCGTCAAGGTCGCCTACGTCAGCGGCGACCCCCGATCGGTGACCGTCTTCTCCAACAGCGGCAACGGCACCAGCGAGAAGTTCCCCTCCACGGGCGACTGGAGCACGGCCGAGACCGTCAGCGTCCAGCTGGCACTGAAGGCGGGCACCAACACCATCACCTTCGACAGCGGCAACGGATACGCACCCGACATCGACAGGATCGTCGTTCCGCAGTCCGTCTGAGTTCCGCGGTCCGTCCGACCTCGTTCAGTCCGTCCGACCTGCTCCCGCGGGGCCCGGTGACATGACCCGGGCCCCGCGGGGACCGGCCACGCGCCGACGGTTCGCCGCCGTCGTCCCCGCACGAGCCGTCCCCGCACGAGCCGTTCCCGGATATGGAGTGCACCACCGTGGACATCCAGCACACCGAACCACGCGACAACACACCCAGCCGCAGAGGCTTCCTCGCTCTTGCCGCCGCTGCCGGCGCGGCCACCGCACTCGGCGGTCTGCCCGCCTTCACCGCCTCGGCGGCCCCCCTGCGCCCCACCGACTCGCCCATGCTGTCCCCGGCCGACGCCGCGAAGAACCAGCTGTGGTGGCAGGCACCCGGCTCCTCCCACTCCATGATCGAGCAGGGGCTGCCGGTCGGAAACGGGCGCCTCGGGGCCCTCGCGAGCAACGACCCCTCCAGCGAACTCCTGGTGATCACCGACGCCACCCTGTGGACCGGCGGTCCCAACGACAAGCTGCAGAGCGACGGCCAATTCCCCTACGGCCGCGACGACTTCGGCTCCCTGACGCTGCTCGCCAAGCTCACCGTGGCCATTCCCGACCACGACCTGGGCAACGTCAACAACTACCGGCGCACCCTCGACCTGGCCCAGGGCCTGGTCAGCACCTCGTACGACATCGCGGGCGTCACCTACCGGCGACAGATCTTCGCCAGCCGGCCCGACGACGCCATCGTCGTGTACTTCTCCCAGCAGGGCGGCGGCTCCTACACCGGGACCGTCTCTCTCGCCGGCACCCATGGCGAGTCCACCACCGCCAACAGCGCGGGCCGCTACGCGTCGTTCGGCGCCACCTTCGCCAATGGCCTGAAGTACGGTGCGGCCGTCACCGCGTACAGCAGCACCGGCAGGGTGCGCGTCGACGGTACGTCGATCGCGTTCAGCGGTTGCAAGGACCTCACCGTCGTCGTCAGCGGAGGCACCAACTACGCGCCCGACGCGGCCGCGAAGTTCCGCGACCCGTCCGTGGTCCCGGAGCGCCTCGCCAGGACCAAGGTCCTGACCGCGGCCGGGCACTCGGCGAGCACCCTGCTGCACACGCATGTCGCGGACTTCCGCGCCGTGTTCGGGCAGCTGGACATCAACCTCGGTACGTCGTCCGTCGCACAGCGCGAACTGGACACCTGGGAGCGGGTGCAGGCGCGCCATCGGGACGACGTTCCCGACCCGGAACTCGAGGCCGCCTACCTGCAGTTCGGCCGCTATCTCATGATCTCCGGATCGCGGGGGAGCCTGCCGATGGGCCTCCAGGGCCCGTGGCTGGACGGCAACGACCCGGACTGGATGGCCGACTACCACACCGACATCAACATCCAGATGAACTACTGGATGGCCGACCGGGCGGGCCTGTCCGACTGCTTCGACGCCTTCACGGACTACTGCCTCGCGCAGCTGCCCTCCTGGACCGACGTCACTCAGCGGCTGTTCAACGACTCCACCAACCGATACCGCAACTCCAGCGACAAGATCGCCGGCTGGACGGTGGCCATCTCCACCAACCCCTACGGCGGGGGCGGCTGGTGGTGGCACCCGGCCGGCAACGCCTGGCTCTGCCAAAGCCTGTTCGAGCACTACGAGTACACACAGGACGGCGCCTACCTCAAGAAGATCTACCCCCTCCTCAAGGGCGCCGTCGAGTTCTGGGAGGCCCGCCTCATCACCACGACCGTCACCGACGCGTCCGGGGCCTCGCGCGAAGTCCTGATCGCCGACAGCGACTGGTCGCCCGAACAGGGACCGCTCGACGCCAAGGGCATCACGTACGCCCAGGAACTGGTGTGGAACCTCTTCGGCAACTACCGCACCGCGACCGCGGTGCTCGCCAAGGACACCGCCTACGGCAAGACCGTCGACGGTCTGCGCCGGCGGTTGTACCTGCCCGTGGTCAGCCCCAAGACCGGCTGGCTGGAGGAGTGGATGTCGCCCGACAACCTCGGCGAGACGACCCACCGGCATCTCTCCCCGCTCATCGGGCTCTTCCCCGGCGACCGGATCCGTCCGGACGACTCCACACCGAAGGACATCCTCGACGGCGCGACCGCCCTCCTCACCGCGCGCGGGATGAACAGTTTCGGCTGGGCCAACGCCTGGCGCAGCCTGTGCTGGGCGCGGCTGAAGAACGCGGAAAAGGCCTACCAGCTGGTCGTCAACAACCTGAGGCCGTCGGTCAACGGCAGCAACGGCAGCGCGATGAACCTCTTCGACATCTACGAGGTGGAGTCGGGCCGCGGCATCTTCCAGATCGACGCGAACTTCGGCACCCCGGCCGCGATCGTCGAGATGCTGGTCTACTCACGGCCCGGGCACATCGAGTTGCTGCCGGCCGTGCCCGCGGCCTGGGCGGCATCCGGCTCGGTGTCGGGCGTGGGCGTCCGCGGCGGCTTCGTCGCCGACCTCAGCTGGAAGAACGGCAAGGTCACCCGGGCGACGCTGACGAGCGTCGGCGGCAGCAGCACGACCGTCGTTGCCAACGGCGCCTCGCGGAAGATCAGCCTCAAGCCCGGTGAGTCCGTCACTCTGCGGGGCCTCGCATGAACGCCACACGATTCCGGCGCCAATCGATGGGTGTCGTTTCCGCGCTGGTCATGGCGGTCTGCGGACCGCTGACCGTTTCCTCCGCGGCGCAGGCGCAGTCGCAGTCGCAGGCCCCGACGGGCGCGGCGACGGCCCCGGCCGACGCGAAGGGCAAGCACTCCGTGGTCACTTGGGGCGCCAGTGCCGACCGACAGGGCGCCGGACCTGCAGACCGCAGCTATCGGCTGATCGTGCGCACCAGCGTCGGCGGCACGAACATGCGCATCCGGCTGTCCAACGCCTTCGGTGACCACCCGGTGACCTTCGCGAGCGCGTACGCCGGGCTGCAGAAGCAGGGGGCGGAGCTGGTCCACGGCTCCAACCGGCAGCTGTCGTTCGGTGGGGCCGCGTCCGTCACCGTCCCGGCCGGCGAAACCGTACTCAGCGATCCGCTGCCCGGAAAGCTGGCCGCCCAGGCCAACCTGGTCATCAGCCTGTACGTGACCGGAGCCCAGGGACCGACGACCGGTCACGGCATGGCGATGCAGACCAACTACGCGACGTCCGGCAACCACGCCGCCGAGGAGGGCGCGGCCAACTGGACCGATCCGATGGGCTCCTGGTACTGGCTGGACGCCGTCGATGTGGAGACGTCCGCGGCGATCGGCTCGGTCGTGACCCTCGGCGACTCCATCACCGACGGATGGGCCTCGACCACGGACGAGAACCGCCGCTGGCCCGACTATCTCTCCCGGCGGCTCCAGACCACGTCCGGCATCACCGTGAAGGGAGTGGCGAACGAGGGCATCTCCGGCAACAAGGTGCTCGCGGACGGCGCCGGGCAGGCCGCGCTGAACAGACTGCAGCGTGATGTCCTCTCCCAGCCCGGGGTCCGCACGGTCTTTCTCTTCGAAGGCATCAACGACATCAAGGCCCACAGCGGCGTCACGGTGGCCGACATGATCGCCGGCTACCAGGAGATCATCGACCGGGCCCATGCGGCGGGCAAGTGCGTGGTCGGCGCGACTGTCATGCCGTTCAAGGGCTGGTCCGAGTACGACGCCGCCGCCGAGGCCGTGCGTCAGGGCGTCAACGAGTGGATCAGGAACAGCGGTGCGCTCGACGCCGTGACGGACTTCGACAAGATCACGCGCAGTCCCTACGACCCGCAGCTCATCCTGCCGTTCTTCGACGGCGGCGATCACCTGCACCCGAACGACAAGGGGATGCAGGCGATGGCCGACGCGGTGGACCTCGGGAGCCTGACGTCCTGCTGACGCCAGGCTCCGCGCGGGGTGGTCAGGGGTACGAGACCACGGTGGACGGGACCGTCGAGGTGCCCGAAGTCGGTGCTCCTGTCTCGTTGATGACATGCTCGTACTGTCCCTGGCCGCCCAGCGAGACGACCAGCAGGTCGTGGAACTTCACGCCCGGTGTGTTCGGCGCGGCGAATCCGTTGTGCTGGACGATCGTCGGATCGACGTTGTAGTAGCAGTAGCTGCCCAGGCCCCATCCCTCGTGCGTGGTCACGGAGTCGGCGACCTTGTAGGCCGCGTACCCCTTGACGCCGCCGTTCTGGATGGCGGCCTGGTTGGGCGCGTCGTACGCCTTCTCGTTCTGGAAGAAGATGGTGCGCCCTCGCTGGCCGTACCACTGGACGTCGTACTTGTTGAAGTGCTCGACGAACAGACCGGTGGCCAGGACGTCGTCGCCGTTGACCCGGATGCCGTAGTCGGCCCGGTTGGTCTCCCAGCCGACGCCGGTGCCGTGGTCGGCGCGCCAGACCCAGGTATGGTCGATGATGGTGTGCCGGCTGTTGATGACCATGCTGGTGGTGGCCTTGCCGGCGCCCGCGCCGCCGATGCGGATGAAGACGTCCTGGACGGTGGTCGGGTTGGCGGAGTGGTTCGCCGAGGCCCCGGTGGGGCCCACTTCCAGCAGCGTCGATGAATTCACCGGCCCCGCGTCGATGAGGAATCCCGCGAGCCGCACGCCGTCGACGTCGGCCGTCTTGAGCGCGGTGACGCCGTTGTCCGGGATCAGGGTGGCGTAACCGAGTCCGAGCACCACGGTGTTGGCGCGGTTGACCTGGATCGGTTGGTCGAGGTGGTAGATGCCCGGCGTCAGCAGCAGGTGGAGGCCCTGCGTGAGCGCGGCGTTCAGGGTGGCGGCGGCGACGCCGGGCTTGGCCACGTAGAACTGGGTGAGCAGCAGCGACGAGCCGCGCGGGGTGCCGCTGCCCCAGGTGGTGCCCCGCGCGTTGGTTCGCCTCTCCGGCAGGAAGACGCGGTACTTGCTGCCGCTGAGGTAGAGGAACGGCTTTTCCCGGGACACCGGAGTCGTGTCGAGGGTGGTGTAGGGCGGGTTCGGGAAGGACTGCGCGGGCGCGCCCTGGACGCCCGAGAAGACCATGTTCCAGACGGCGTTGACCCAGCCGCCCACCGAACTGTCGCGGGTGTACCACTGCTGCTGCGAGTACGGTCCGACCGAGCCCTCGATGCGGCTGTCGGCGATGTAGCCGCCGCTGGCCCAGCCATAGCCGGTGGGGGAGAGATTGAGGCCGCCCTTGACGTGCATCCGGCGGAAGGGGGCGGCCTGTGCGACCGCCCACCGGTTGGTGCCGCTGACCGGGCTGAGGGCGAGGTTCTCCGCCGAACGCCAGAAGTTCTGGGTGGCGTTGCCGTTGAACCAGCCGGCGTCGACGGTCACATCGCCGTTGATCGTGGTGTCGTCCGGGGACAGGCCGAGGCCGGCGATCGAGGTGTAGAAGCCGAGTTGAGCATTGAGCCCGCTGTAGGTGCCGGGCTTGAACAGCAGGGCGTAGCGGCCGGTGCCGAACTGGGCCGACTCCTGGAGTCTGAACACCTCGTCCAGCTTGGCCTGGATGCCGGACGTCGAGGGGTCGAAGACGATGACGTTCGGGCCGAGATCGCCGCCGCCGGGCAGCGCTCGGGGGCGCACCCCTGGCGCGGCGGACGCCGGTGCGGACAGGCCGAGCAGCGCGGGTGCGGCCGCGGTGGCGGCCATCGCTCCGAGAACGGACCGTCTGGCCAGCGGGGACCGGCCGGAGTCCGATGAATCCGTGGGGATGTGAGGCATGGGGGCGACTCTCCTGGTTCAGGAAGTGAACGGTGGGAGGTGTGGGGAGCGCTCTCTTGCCGATGCATGCTTCATCCGCGTGAACACAGCGTCAAGAGTTGTCGCAGGAGTGCCGCATATTGGTGCCGGTTGAGGATCAACTGGCATACATTTTGCGGTAGTTCAAGGATAAATGGGCATGCCAGGGCCCGCCGGGCCATGGGTGATTGTGTTCAAGAGATGCTCACAACACGGCGAGCGACTCGTGGGCGGGGTCCCTCAACTCGCCCCGAGCGGTGGCGCGGTGGTCTTCCATGCGACCTCGTGCGGTGTGGTGCCGCACTATGGGAGAGCGCTCTATGACGTCGGAGTGCCGCGCGGATAGGCTGCGGGCATGAACGGACGGGCCCCTACGCTGGAGGACGTCGCACGGGAGGCCGGCGTGTCGCGTGCCACCGTGTCCCGGGTCATCAACGGCATTCCCACCGTCGATCCCGCCATTCGAGAAGCGGTGCGCCAAGCCGTCGAACGCACCGGATACGCTCCCAACCGTGCCGCCAGGTCCCTGGTGACACGGCGGACCGAGACGGTCGCGCTGATCGTCTCCGGCGCGGGCGACGTGTCCGGCGAGGAGCGGAACGCCTTCACGACGAAGGTGTTCGCGGACCCGTTCTTCGGCCGGGTCGTCACCGGGGTGGTGGACTACTTGCGTCCCCGGTCGATGCATCCGCTGCTGATGTTCGCCGATTCCGCGCAGACGCGGCAGCAGGCGCTGAACGATCTGCGGCAGGGCAGCGCGGACGGCGCGCTCGTCGTCTCCACCCACGCCGATGATCCGCTGCCGGCGCTGCTCGCCGACGCCGGTCTGCCCGCGGTGCTCTTCGCCCGGCCGTCGCGGCCGGTGCCGCTCAGCTATGTCGACCTGGCTCACCGGGACGGCGCCCGCATGGCCGCCGAGCATCTGCTGGACCGGGGGTGCAGGCGCATCGCCACCGTCACGGGGCCACTGGGCGTCTCGGCCAGCCAGGACCGGCTCGCCGGGTTTCGCGACACGATGGCGCGCAGGGGACATCCCTACGTACCGGTCGCCGAGGGCGGCTTCACGTTCGACAGCGGCATGGCCGCGATGTCCGGGTTGTTGGCCGAACACCCTGAGGTGGACGGGGTGTTCGCGGCCAACGACCTGATGGCCCAGGGGGCGTGCCAGGTGCTGCGGGAGCGCGGCAGACGGGTGCCGGACGACGTCGCGGTGATCGGCTTCGACGACTCCAGCGCCGCGAGGGCCTGCCGGCCGCCGCTGACCACCGTGCGACAGCCGGTCGAGGAGATGGCCTCGGTGATGGCCCGACTCCTCGATGAGCACCTCCGCGGCGCGCGTACCGAGCCCACCTCGGTGATCTTCGATCCGGAACTCGTGGTGCGCGAGTCGGCGTAGGCCGCGACCGGGCCTGCACGAGTCGAGGGCGACAGTGACCGACACTGGACCGGTCAGCATGGGCGAGGGCCGGCACGGTGGACGAGCCGGCGACGGAAAGGCAGGCGCATGACCGACCGGATCACCGTGGGCGTGGACGGATCCCCCGAAAGCCGGGCCGCACTGGCCTGGGCGGGCAGGGAAGCCGTCCGCCGGAGGCTGCCCCTTCGCGTGGTGTACGCCTGGCAGTGGCCGCACCACGAGATGCTCCGTGGAGGAGACCGGGACGATCAGGCGCGCTGGGCGCGGGACATGGTGCAGGACACGGCCCGCGCCGTCGCCGACCGGCACGGGGACCTGTCGGTGACGGCCGAGGTCCTGGACGGCGCCGCCGTGGAATCGCTGCTGACCGAGGCCGCGACGACGGGGACCCTCGTTCTCGGATCCCGTGGACACGGCACGCTCGTCGGCTTCCTGCTCGGTTCCGTCGCACAGCAGGTGATCGCCGAGGCGCCGTGTCCGGTCGTGCTGGTGCGGGCCGATGACCGCGCCGCGTCCGAGGCGGGAGGCCGGGAGATCGTCGTGGGTCAGCAGGGCGGCCCGGACGACAGCGCGGCCGTCCTGCGGTTCGCGTTCGAGACCGCGGCGGCGCGCGGCGCCGGGGTGCGCGCCGTACGAGCGTGGAACCTGCCGCCGGTGTTCGCCTACAGCCCGGGCTCGCTGAAGCTGCTGGACGAGGCCGGGGGTCTGGAACCGTATGAGAAGAAGGCACTGGCCGATGCGCTCAAGCCGTGGCAGGAGCGTTTCCCCGGCGTGCCGGTCACGCAGCACGTCGAGATGGGTAGCGCCGGGCAAGTACTGCTGTCGCTGGCCGACCGGGCGCAGCTGATGGTCGTCGGCCGTCGGGCCCAGCGCTCGGCGGTGGGGGCAAGGATCGGTTCGGTGGCCCACGCGGTGATGCACCACGCGCCCTGCCCGGTCGCGGTGGTTCCGCATTCCTGAGGAGCGGGGCACGAACGGCCCCCCGGGCTCCGTATGACAGGGCAGAGGGGCCGGGCTTCGGTTGCTTTCTGAAGGGGTGACCTGGCCGCGGGGCAGCCTCGCACTCGACTGATTCCTAGGAGTTCTCCGCCCTCGACATCCGCAGGGCGAGATCTTGCAGCAGGTCGGCCGTCTTGATGTCGGTCCGTCCGGAGTCGTGGACGTCGGCGAGTTCGGAGAACAGGAACGCGAACGCGCCCACGAGCGAGATGGTGGCGGGCAGATAGGCGTCCGCGACGGCCTGGCCCGCCTCCGCGGGTCCGGCGTCGCCGGGCACCTCGACCCTGGGGAACACCTCGGTGACGAGCGCTCCCAGTTGGGTCTGCGTCGATTCGGCCTCGGCGTCCTCGTCCTGGGCGATCCTGCGCACCATCGCGTTGGTCTCGGTGAGCACGCCGATGGCGCGCAGGATGATCTCCGTCTGTTCCATGCCGTGAGCCTAGACGGGCGAAGCCCCGCTGTGGCCTCGGTATTCCGTTCGAGATGGTAGACAGTGGCCATGAACGACTTCTGCCGCGCCCGCTCGGTCGGCGCGCGATGACCGCGGGCATCGACACCCCGGACCGCCGGGGCCGGACCGGACTCGACCGCGTCGGCCACGATCTGACCGGCAATCCGCGGATCAAGGTCCGCGAGGTGAAACTCCTGTCCTGCCACTGGTACGTGGAACGCACCACCACCTTCGACTTCCGGCACGCGGACGGCACCTGGAGCACCCAGGAGCGCGAGACGCACGACCGCGGCAACGGAGCCACCCTCCTCCTGTACGACGCCGAGCGCGAAACCGTGCTGCTGACCAGGCAGTTCCGCTACCCCGTATACGTCAACGGGCACCCCGACGGCATGCTGATCGAGACACCGGGCGGCCTGCTCGACGAGGAGGACGAGCATCCCGAGGTCGCCGTGCGGCGTGAGGTCATCGAGGAGACCGGGCACACCGTCGGTGAGGTCCAACACGTCTTCGACGTCTATATGAGCCCCGGCTCGGTCACCGAGCGGGTGAGTTTCTACGCCGCCTCGTACGGTCCCTCCACGCGTACCCACGAGGGCGGCGGGCTGGATGAGGAGGGTGAGGACATCGAGATCGTCGAGCTGCCCTTCCGCAGTGCCCTCGACATGATCCGCACCGGGGAGATCGCCGACGCGAAGACGATCATGCTGTTGCAGTGGGCCGCACTGGAAGGACCGTTCAGCAAGGCTTGACTTGAAGAGCACTTCAAGTTCCAGACTCCCGTTCAGGCCCGCGGATTTCGGGCCCGAACGGGAGGGACACCATGAAGTACCGCACGATCGGCGCGGACCCGAAGACCCGCCGTGAGGTGAGCGTGCTCGCGCTCGGCGCGATGCTCTTCGGCTCACGGACGGACGAGAAGACCTCCTTCGCCGTCCTCGACCGCTATGTCGAGGCCGGTGGGAACTTCATCGACACGTCGGACAACTACGCCTTCTGGACCGACGACAGCCAGGGCGGGCAGAGCGAGGCGCTGCTCGGACGCTGGCGGCGCAGCCGCGGCATCGGCGACGAGATCGTCATCGCGACCAAGCTGGGCGCGCGGCCGCTGGCCCCCGGCACCGGCTACATCGACAACCCCGAGGGCCTGTCCGCCAAGGTGATCCGCGAGGCGTCCGAGCGCAGCCGGGAACGGCTCGGTGTGGAGAAGATCGATCTGCTCTACGCGCACATCGAGGACCGGACCGTCGCACCGCGGGAGACCGTGGAGGGGTTCGGCGAGCTCGTCGCGCAGGGCAGCGTCGGGCTGCTCGGCGTGAGCAACCACGCCATGTGGCGCGTGGAGCGGGCCCGCGCACTCGCCGCGGCCGCGGGTCTGCCCGGCTACGAGGTGCTCCAGTACCACCACAGCCTCCTGCGGGCCCGCACCGACGTGCCCAGCGGACTCTTCCCGGAGGGCAACCTGGGCGCGGCGACGGGGGAGCTGTTCAGCTATCTGAAGGCCGAGCCCGCACTGACCCTGGTCGCCTACTCGCCGCTGCTGACCGGCGCGTACGTACGGCAGGACAAGCCGCTGCTGTCCGACTACGACCACCCGGGGACCCCGTCCCGGCTCGCCGTGCTGCGGGACGTGGCGAAGGAGACGGGGGCGAGCCCCAACCAGGTGGTGCTGGCCTGGCAGATTGGGGCGGAGCTGCCGGTGATCCCGCTGGCCGGGGCGTCCTCCGTGGCGCAGTTGGAGGAGAACCTGGCCGCAGTGGAACTCGAACTGACGCCGGACCAGCGGGCCCGGCTCGACGCCGCTCACTGAGGGGACCCGGGGGGAGCCCCTCCCGGGCGCCTATCGGTGGCCGCCGTGCGGAGACTGACGCTTCGTGAGGAGAAGCGCGATGTCGTCGGGGCGCTCGGTGGCCTGCCGGGCCTCCGCGGTGAGGAGGTCGGCCGCACGGGACAGGGAGGGGCTGCCCGGGGCCCCCGCGCGGGACAGGGTCGCGCGGAGGGCTTCGACTCCCTCGTCGATATCGGTGCCGGGGCACTCGACCAGGCCGTCCGTGTAGAGGGCCAGGACGGCGTCGGGTTCCAGGTGCAGGTCCGTCACCGGGTAGCGGGCCTGCGGGTCCACCCCGAGCACCACCCCGCCGGGCAGGTCGAGGACCTCGGTGCGGCCGTCGGGATGGCGCAGCAGGGGCTGCGGATGTCCGGCCCTGGCGGCTCGGGCGACGCCTGTGACCGGGTCGACCCTGATGTAGCAGCAACTGGCGAACTGTCCCGGATCGAGGTCGATGAGCAGCCGGTTGGTACCGCTCATCACCTCGTCCGGGGAGTGGTCCCCGAGCGCGAACGCCCGGACCGCGCTGCGCAGTTGGCCCATGGTGGCGGCCGCCTGGACGCCGTGCCCCTGCACGTCGCCGATGACCAGGGCGAGTCCGTCGCCGGCCTCGACCACGTCGTACCAGTCGCCGCCCACGTCCATGCCGAGGGTGCCGGGCAGGTAGCGCCCTGCCGTCTTCACCAAGGGGTGCGCCGAGAGGCGGTGTGGCAGCAGGGCCTCCTGGAGCCCGCGGGCGAGGGCGGCCTCGTTGTCGTAGCGCCGGGCTCGCTCAAGGGCCTGCGCGATCAGTCCGGCCAGCGCGGTCAGCACCGTACGCTCCTCCGTGCTGAAGCCGCGGGAGCGGTCGAAGCCGAGGATGCAGGACCCGACCGGCCGCCCGGAGGCGATCAGCGGCAGGAACGCCCGAGCCCCTACGAGGGCGTCCAGTGGGATGCCCGGATAGTCCGCCGCCAGCTGCTGCATCGACTCGAAGAAGAGGGGGCGGCCCCCGGTGAGCGCCTCGACCCCGGGCAGCTTGGCGTCCAGACCCACCCCGTCGAACGGGGCGAGGAACCCCTGCGGGAAGCCGGTCTCCCAGGCCAGGTACAGGCGTCGGTCCTGGAGCAGATAGATGGCGAGGCGGCGTCCCCCGAACGCGGGCAGCAGCTCCCGCATCACCACCTCGGACACCTGGCGGGCCGTCACCGCCTCGGTCAGCGCGATGGCGAGCACGATGGGCCGGTACTGCGGCGGCGTCGTCGAGAAACCGGTCAGGGGCTCGTCGACTTCGGCCTCTCCGACCGCCTCCCCGGCGTCGAACGGGACGGCCTCGGGGGTGTCCGCGACCCGCCCCAGCGACACGATCTTGCAGGTCAGGCCCCCGGGCCCGGGGTAGAGGGACAGCGTCAGCCAGGCGCCTCCCGCGCGCCTCAAAGGCAACTCACCTCCGTTCCCCCGCGGACGTCTGACCTGGAACTGCACCGGATCCGCCGAGATCAGCGCCCCACGCAGATGATCCTCGTACGTCGGCCGGTCCAGCCAGGGCACCGCCTCCCACAGCGGCCGGCCCAGCAGCTCCGTGCGCGGTCGGCCGAGCAGCTCGGCGGCGCGCGGATTGGCGTATGTGATCATTCCGAGCCGGTCCACCGCGAACACTCCCTCCGGCAGCAGGTCGGCCGCACACTCCGCCGCCGCTGCCGGGCCCGGATCGACGACCACGCCGCTGACCCGGTACGGCGGTGCGGGCCCCGCACCCGAGGTCCACAGCTCCAGCAGCCGCAGTCCGCCGTCCGCGGTGTGCATCGGTAGTGGGTGCGGTGGCGGCCGTCCGGCGGCCGTCTCGCGCAGCGCGGCCATCAGCGGGCGGGGATCCTCGCGGGTGACCGCACGGGCCAAGGCCTCCGGCGTTCCGGCGAAGCCCTCGCGACTGGTGCCGAGCAGAGCCCACAGGGCGTCGTCCGCCATGATCGTGCCATCGGCGGGATCCCAGGTGAACCCGCCCGCACACCGCGACGAAGGGCCCTCGGCCGGTGGCCGCGTGCACATCGGCTCCCCGTCCCACAGGACGCCGGACCCGTCCTTGTCCAGCGCCGCCAGAGCGGCACCCAGTTCCTGTGCCACCGCGGTCATCCGGTCACGATCCGGCAGTACCTCGGTGGCGTCCGAGGCCGGCGGCCGCAGCACCGTCAGGACGCCGAACGGCGTCGAGTCCCCCACGACCGGGACGTACAACGAGCCGAACTGGAAGGGCAGCCCCGCGGCGAGTTGTGGGTAGCGGCGCATCGTCTCCGTGGGATCGGTGAGCAGCACCTCCACGCCGAGCCGATGGGCGTCGGCGACGGGGAAGGGACGGTCCACGTGCATGCGCCACCAGGGGCGGAACAGCTTGCCCGGCAGCCCCGCGAGCACGGCGAGCCTGAGCAGTCCAGGTGTGCTCGAGCGCAGATACGCGCCGCCGGCGAAGCCGCGGGCAGCCCGTATCGCGTCCGCCACAGCGGCGCTGAGCAGGGCGGCCAGGCTATCCAGCGCCCGGTCCGCAAGCTCGGCGCTTTCAGTCATCGGTCTGCCCTCGTCCGCCCACCGCCAGGGGGGTAACACAGCAAGAATGCGCCTCTCTGGTCCCTGACCGCACCTCGACGCCCTGCGGAGCACACTGGTGCGCGCGCAGCTCATCGCCGCCGCGCTCGGCTGTGCCCAGCGCGAAGATACCGGCTCGTACGCCATTCGGGAGCCGCCCGGGAGCGAGGTGATTCAGGAACCTGGTGAAACGGCGAGCGTCTCGGCGGCGACGGCTGCCACGGCGTCGGCCACCGCCGCGAGCGCCGGGAAGTCGAGTTTCCACTGCTGCCAGAACAGCGGAACGTCGACGCCCCGGTCCGGCGCGAGATGGACCAAGCGCCCGGCGCGCAGCAGCGGTTCGGCCTGCGCCTCGGGCACCATGCCCCAGCCCATTCCGGCCACCACGGCGTTCACGAACCCCTCCGACGTGGGCATGAGGTGCCGCAGCGCGCTCGCACCGGGACCGGCCCGCAGGGTGCGGACGAAGTCGTCCTGGATATCGTCGTTCCGGTCGAAGGCCACCACCGGGGCGCCGGCGATCAGGTCGCGCAGGGGCGTGTCCGCCCCGTGGCCGAGCCACCGCTCCGCGAACTCCGGGCTCGCCGCCGGCAGGTACCGCATCCGGCCGAGGGCGCGGACGGAACAGCCGGCCACCGGGTCCGGCGACGACGTCACCGCCGCCATCACCGCTCCCTCGCGCAGCAGGGCAGCCGTGTGGTCCTCGTCCTCGCGGCACAGTTCGAAACAGAGCCGCAGCTCCTGCGGCACGCGGGCCAGCGCGGGCAGGAACCAGGTCGCCAGCGAGTCGGCGTTCACCGCGATCGACAGCCGGGTCGGCTCCCCGGAACCGGTCATGCCGAGCTCGGCATGCGCGTCGTGCTCCAGCCTGGCCAGTTGGCGGGCGAAACGCACCACGACCTCACCGGACTCGGTCGGCTGCACCGGCTTCGTCCGCACCAGCAGAACCCGGCCCGTGCGCTGCTCGAGCGCCTTCACGCGCTGGCTGACCGCCGACGGTGTCACGTGGAGCGCGGAGGCCGCAGCGTCGAAGGTGCCCTCGTCGACCACCGCCAGCAGGGTGCGCACCTGGTCGAGGGGGAGTTCCGCCATCACGAGTGCTAATGATACGTAAGAATCTTTAGCTGTACTCCAGCCCTTCGTCTTTCTAGCGTCGGTGTCATGACAGACGCCCTGACCACCGCGGCCGCCGGATTCGGTGCCGGCCTCTCCCTCATCGTCGCCATCGGAGCCCAGAACGCGTTCGTGCTGCGCCAGGGCATCCGCCGGGACGCGGTACTCGCCGTCGTGGGCATCTGCGCCCTGTCCGACGCGCTGCTCATCGCGCTGGGCGTCGGCGGTGTCGGCGCGGTGGTGGTGGCTTGGCCCGCCGCACTCACGGCGGTAGGGCTGGTCGGCGGCGCATTCCTCCTCGTCTACGGATTCCTCGCCGCACGCAGGGTGCTGAAGCCCTCGGCCCTGCGAGCGGCGACCGTGTCGACGGGCTCACGGCGCCGCACCGTGCTCACCTGCCTGGCGCTGACCTGGCTCAACCCGCACGTCTACCTCGACACCGTGTTCCTGCTCGGCTCGATCGCGGCCGACCGCGGCCCGCTGCGCTGGACCTTCGGACTCGGCGCGGCTCTGGCCAGCCTGTGCTGGTTCGTCGCGCTCGGCTTCGGCGCCCGGCTGCTCAGTCGTTTCCTGGCCCGGCCGTCGTCTTGGCGCGTGCTGGACGGCCTGGTCGCCACGACGATGATCGCCATGGGTGCCATGCTGATCGCCGGAGCCTGAGACTGGTTGCTCGTGCCCGAGTCGTCGTCACGCAGCGCGAACGTCGGTGACCTCGTACGCGTGGCGCACAAGTCCGATCCCCCTGGGACACGTTCCGCTTCCGCTCGGCCATAGTGATCCCTGACCGAAAGATGTATCGAGCAGCCAGGACGAGTGTGGACACCAGCGAGAGCAGTACGGACAGCACCCCCGCCGAGCACGACGGGACACCCGGGCCGGAGCGGGCGAACCGGCGCGGTTGGCGCCGCTGGACGATGGACACCCGGCCGCTGCGCCGCCCCGCCTACCGCCGACTGTGGTCCTCCACCATCGTCACGGCGGTGGGCAGCCAGCTCACCGCCGTCGCCGTGCCCAAGCAGATCTACGACATCACCGGCTCCTCGGCCTGGGTCGGCTACGCGAGCCTCGCCGGTCTGGTGCCCCTTGTGGTGTTCGCGCTGTGGGGCGGTGCCATCGCCGACAGCATGGACCGCCGCAAGCTGCTCCTCATCACCAACAGCGGCATAGCCGTCACCTCGCTCCTCTTCTGGATACAAGCCGCCACCGGACTCGACTCGGTGCTCGTCCTGATGGCGCTGCTCGCCCTTCAGCAGGCGTTCTTCGGCCTCAACTCTCCGGCCCGCAACGCCTCCATCGCCCGGCTGGTCCCCGCGGACGAACTGCCCGCGGCCAACGCCCTCGGCTCGACCGTCATGCAGACGGGTCTGGTGGCCGGACCGCTGCTCGCCGGCGCGCTCATCCCTGTCATCGGCCTGCCCGAGCTCTATCTGATCGACGCGCTCGCCCTGTGCGTCACCGTGTGGGCGGTGGTGCGGCTGCCCGCCCTGCCGCCCCTGACGGAATCGGCGGTCAAGCGCGCGGGCCGGCGCGAGGTCGTCGCCGGCTTCCGCTACATCTCGGTGCACAAGGTGCTCTTGCTGTCCTTCCTCGCCGACATCATCGCCATGGTCTTCGGGATGCCCCGCGCCCTGTTCCCGCAACTCGCCGCACAGACCTATGCGCCCTACGGCGAGGGGCTCGCGCTCGGCCTCCTGTTCGCGGCGATCCCCATCGGCGCGGTCGTCGGAGGGCTGATGTCGGGGACCTTCTCCCGCGCCCGCAGACACGGCCTCATGGTCATCGTCGCGGTCGCGGCCTGGGGCGCCGCCATCACGGGGTTCGGGCTCAGCACCAGCCTGTGGGTGGCGGTGGCGTTTCTCGCCGTGGCCGGAGTCGCCGACATGGTCTCCATGGTCTTCCGCGGCGCCATCCTGCTGTCCGCCGCCACCGACGAGATGCGCGGCCGGATGCAGGGCGTCTTCACGGTGGTCGTCGTGGGTGGCCCGCGCCTCGCCGACGTCCTGCACGGCACGGTCGGCTCGGCTCTCGGGGCACGCGCCGCGGTAGCGGGCGGCGGGCTGCTGGTGATCGCTGCCGTACTGGGTCTGGCCGTCGCGACACCGGCCCTGAGGCGTTACACGATCTGACTCCGAAGGCGGCCGTGCCGGCTCTAGAGTGACCGGCATGGGGGACACACGACCTACCTCGCCCTTCCATGCGCGGAACATCTCCGCCGAGGGCGTCGCACGGCTGGCGGCAGCGCTCGACGCGCAGGACGTCAATGACGGCGTACGACGATTGCGGGCGTGGGCGCATGCGGCGCTGGCCGCACGGCCGGGGGAACGGGCGATCGACATCGGCTCCGGCACCGGATCGCAGACCCGGCAGCTGGCGGCCGCCGTGGCTCCCCGGGGCGAGGCACTCGGGATCGAGCCGAACCCCGGGCTGCGTGCCGTGGCCGGACAGCGGGCGGCCGAGGCCGGCAGCGCGGCCGGCTTCGTGGACGGCGACGCGCTCACCCTGCCCGTGCCCGACTCCTCCGTCGACGTGGTGTGGTGCGAACGGGTGCTCCAGCATCTCCTCGAACCGGAGAAGGCCGTCGCCGAGATCGCGCGCGTGCTGCGCCCCGGCGGGCGGGTCGCCCTGCTGGACACCGACTGGGCGACCACGATCCTGCACCCCGGCGACCCCGAGACCGTCGCGGGCCTCACCTCCGGCGCGCTGTCCGCGGCCGCGGACCCGTACTCCGGACGCAAGCTCGTCGGTCGGCTGACGGCGGCCGGTCTGGTGATCGACGACCGGGGATCGCAGGCGCTGCTGCAGGACCACACATCGGTCGCCTGGCCGCTGATCCGCATGCTGGGCGAGTCGGCGGTACGCCGTGACCTCATCACCGAGGCCCAGCGCGACCGCCTGTACGCGGACCTCACCGAGGCCTCCGCCCAAGGCGCCCTGCACATGTCCGTAACTATGTTCGGAGCTGTGGCACACCGTCCGGAATGAACCGGAATACAATGGATGGGCCGTCGCTGACGGAGACACCACTCAGGTTTCCCCAGGTATTGGGGGTACACGAGCACCATGAACACCGCGACCTATGAACTGATCGCAGCGAACTCGACGGTCAACGCGGTCGCCGCTTTTGTCGGTGGCCTCTTCATCGCGGGTGCGCTGGTCTGGGCCGTCTTGCTGGGCATCAGGGTGCGGAGCAAGGAGTTGCCCCCGCCCCTTCCGGAGGAGCAGCCCAGGCTGCCCGATACCGGAGCAGTCCATGAGGAACGGGAGGTGCGGGAACCCGACGAAGTACCGCTCGCCGCGGACGAGAGCGAGCGGCTGATGCCGTACAACCTCCATGCCGCGGGGAGCAGGCACGCCGACGACCAGCATCGCAAGCGCTGGGTCCCCGGATCCAGCGGGTCCTTCGGCAGCGGCGGTCCCGGAAGGACGTAACGGGGCCGCGGCAGGACATGACCGCCCTCCGGGGCGGTCATGTCGTATGCGCTAGGGCAGGTCCGCCGCGGAGTCCTCGGGGGCCAGGTCGGGGCGCAGGCGCAGCCACGACGGCTGGCGCAGCAGCCCGGCCCGGGTGCGCGTGCTGTACCGGACCTCGCCGACCAGTCGGGGCAGGACCCACTGCGCTCCGGCCACGCGCGGGACCTTGTCGAAGGGGCAGCGGTCGGTCTCGGCGGCCCGCAGGAGTTGGGCGAGTTCCGCTCGCTCGACCTCGCTCCAGCCGGTCCCCACGCTCCCGACGTAGCGCAACCGCCCCGCCTCACGCTGTCCCACGAGTACGGCGCCGGGCAGCCCGGACAGGCGCCCCTTGCCAGGAACCCAGCCGCCGACGATGACGTCCACCGTGCGTACGTTGCGGATCTTGATCCAGGCGCGCGAGCGCACCCCGGGCTCGTACACCGAGTCCAGACGCTTGCAGACCAGCCCCTCAAGGCCGCTTTCGCGAGACGCCCGCAGGGCCAGCTCCCCATGACCGACGAGCGCGGACGGCGTTGACCAGGAGGGACCGCTGAGCGCGAGCCCCTCCAACTCCTGCCGCCGGCGCGTGTAGCGCAGACTCGTCAGATCGCCCCGCAGGTACATGACGTCGAACACCACGAGATGCGCGGGCGCCTCCGCCGCACGACGAGCGGCCTTGCCCGGAGACCGGGCCAGCCCCATACGGGACTGCAGGAGCTGGAAGTCGCCCCGCCCCTGCTCGTCGAGGACCAGGATCTCGCCGTCGAGGATCGCCGGGGTCGTGCCGAGAACACCGCCCAGGGAACGGAGTTCGGGATACGCGGCGGTGATGTCCTCCCCCGACCGGGCACGCAGCAACACACTTCCGTCGCCGGGCAGGTAGACCACGGCACGCTGCCCGTCGTGCTTCGTCTCGTACGACCAGCGCATGTCCTGCCCGGCAGGCGGCAGGGTGCCGGGTGTGGCGAGCATGGGAGCGATCAGCGGCAGTCTCACAGCTGTGTTGTCGACACTCCCAGGGATGCCCACGCTCCCCGGCACGCCGTTTCGCCTGAACGGCCTCGTGTTCCGGCAGAGTGCCCTAACTCTCCAAAGCTTCGGCCATGAGGGTCTGCAGATACAGTCCCCGCCGGGCATCGAGCGTGCCCGACTGTCCCGTCCGTACGGCGGTGGCGAACTCCCGGCGCAGCACCGGCCAGGACTCCTCGTGGTCGAGTGCACCGCTGTCGAACACGAGCTCGGGGTGCCGGCCGAACAACTCGACCCGCGTGATGCCGCGCTCGAGCTCGACCGATCCCGACAGGGACGCCTGGCTCACGGCGCCGCTCTCGTGTTCGCAGGTGAGCTCGATCCAGCGACGTACGTCTCCGGCGCCGCGCACACGGACGATGGGCCCAAGGGCCGCGTCCAGCAGATCCAGAATGTGCGGCCCCAGGTCCAGCAGAGCGCCGTGTTCGAGGCGCCACGGGGTCGCGAAGTCGCCGCCCAGAAAAGCGCCGCTCAGACAGCAGGACCGCGCCCCCACGTGGTCGACGCGCTGCGCGGCCTTCAGGAACTCCCGGGTGACCGGGTGGTAGCGGTTCGTCAGGACCAGCTGCGAGACGACGCCTGCGGCATCGACGGCGTCCACGAGGCGTTGTGCCGACAGCAGGTCCAGCGCGATCGGCTTCTCCAGGAGCAATGCCTTGCCCGCCTTCGCGGCACGCGCCGCCAACTCCGCCTGCACGGCCGGCGGAACCGCGAAGGCGACCGCCTCGCAGTCGTCGAGCAGTTCCTCGAAAGTCGCGGCGACGGCGGCAGCGTAGGGCACCGCCGTTTCGCGGGCCGCCTCGGGGCGGCGGGCCCACACCGAGGTCAGCAGCGTCTCGGGCCCCGCGGCGAGCACGCGCGCGTGCACGGCGCGCGCCCATGGACCCGCACCGACGAGCCCGACCCTGACCGGTGGATGGGGCCAGGCCTGCAAGGTGTTGGTCACGAGAGTGCTCCTCTGCGGTGTACGGGGCCGGGGCGTGGACGCACTTCACCACGATGTCGGGGTCTACGGCCAGGGGGTGTGGGTTTCGAGACCGGGAGCTCCTGACGCACCTGGCCGGGGGTGTGGGCACGGGTCCGGCGGAGGGCAGGGGGAGCACGCCTGGCCGCCGCCCGGGCATGACGGCAGAGCCGTCTGAGGGGCGGCCGTGATCCAGGCTCGGCGTAACTTGACCTGATTGAGGGCGTCGTGGGGCGAGGGGGCTCATAGGCTGAGCGCGCGTGATCACCGTCGACCCGTGAATGACCTTCACTGGCCTACGAGTGCTTGCCCATGATCCGTGAGTGAACTCCATCGATCGGAGGAGCGAACGTGACGCCACGCATGAAGCAGGTCGCCGCCAGACGCACAACTGTCCTTCGCCGAGAAGCCGTTGTCGCCGCAGTCCCCGTCGCACTCGCGGCCCTGCTCGCCGCGGCCGGACCGGCCACGGCCCGGACGGTTGGCTCCTCCGGCGCGGGAGACCCGTACTTCCCCCTCGCGGGCAACGGCGGCTACGACGTGCACCATTACGACCTGACGCTCGGATACGACCCGCAGAGCCGCCACTTGGACGGCAAGGCCGTCATCACCGCCCGGGCCACGCAGCGACTGACCCGCTTCGACCTCGACTTCAAGGGGCTGAAGGTCAGGGGCGTCACCGTCGACCACGCGAAGGCGGCGTTCCGCCGCGACGGACAGGAACTCGTGGTCACCCCACGGCACGCCCTGTGCGAGGGGCAGAAGTTCCGCGTCACCGTCACCTACTCCGGCACGCCCAAACCGGTCACCGATCCCGACGGCTCCCTCGACGGGTGGATTCCCACCGACGACGGCGCGTTCGTGGCGGGCGAACCGCAGGGCGCCATGACCTGGTTCCCCGCCAACAGCCACCCCAAGGACAAGGCGTCGTACGACTTCACGCTCACCGTCCCCGAGGGGCGCACCGCCGTCGCCAACGGCCTCCTTCTCGGGCAGCGGACCGCCCACGGCCGTACCACCTTCCGCTGGCGGCAGTCCGAACCCATGGCGGCCTACCTGGCCACGGCGACCGTAGGAAAGTTCAAGGTCGAGCAGTACACCACCCCGGACGGCCTCAAGGTCTACAACGCCGTCGACCCGCGAGAGGCGGCCGCCGCCGCGCCGGTCCTGAAGAAGCTGCCTTCCGTACTCGCCTGGGAGAGCAAGGTCTTCGGCCCCTACCCGTTCCGAGCCGCCGGGTCCATCGTCGACCGGGCACCCCAGGTCGGCTACGCCCTGGAGACCCAGACTCGGCCGGTCTACGACTCGGCCCCGGACCTGAGCACCCTCGTCCATGAAAATGCCCACCAGTGGTTCGGGGACTCCGTCACCCTCACCGCTTGGAAGGACATCTGGCTCAACGAAGGCTTCGCGACGTATGCCGAGTGGCTCTATGCCGAGCAACACGGCGGCAGGAGCGCGCAGAAGACCTTCGACGCCCTGTACGCCAGTCCGGCGAGCAGCGATCTGTGGGCGTTCCCTCCCGCCGATCCCGGCAGCGGGGCGCACATCTTCGACACGCCTGTCTACTCACGGGGGGCCATGGCCCTGCACAAGCTGCGTACGGCCGTTGGCGATCCCGTGTTCTTCCGCATCCTGCGTGCCTGGGCCGCAGAGCACCGTGACGGTCACGGGACCACGGCCCAGTTCATCCGCCTCTCCGAACGCGAGTCCGGGAAGGAACTCGGCGCTCTGTTCCACACATGGATCGCCACGGCAGGCAAGCCGACGTCGCCCTGAGGGTCTTTCGCGCCCCTTGAGAGCTCATCTCAAGGGGTGGCAGCTCACGGGTGCAAGTGGTCCAAGCGTCTCTGATCAGCTAAGCGATCCCATGCGGACCGTAAGATTCGGTGCGGGTTGTGCCCACCTGGGCGGGGAAGCGTGAGCGTGGAGATGGAATCCCGCGCCCAGTGCTGCTCCGCGTGGCCGGTGTCGGCTGGTGGTGGGTGTGCTGATCGTGGTCACGCTCTGGTGCCGGTGGGCTGCGCGGGGCAGCCGGGTCCGGTCCGTTGGTGCGTGTCCCTCCGGACGCTGACCGGCACGGCCGAGGGGCCGCGTCGGGGAGGGAACCTCACGTCGCCCGGGCGTGAGGCGGTTGGTTCTTGGCCGGGTGGGGCCGGTCTTCGACCGGTCCGTCCGGTGGGTCTTCGGGGTGGCCGTGATGACGGACTTGGCTTCCATCGCGTCCACCACGGCGCGGATCACCATGGCGCCGCTCGTGCGGTCCACAACGGTCTTGGTCTGGTGAGCGAGGCCGCGTGCGGCAATACGTCGCCAGGCGCCCTGGTCCCGGTCGCCCTGCCAGCCGCATCCGGGGCAGATGGCCCACTTCCAGCCCGGCACGGTGGGCCGGTCCGGTGCCTTGCGGTGGCGGAGCGAGGTCAGACACGCGGGGCAGTGCTTGGAGGTGTTGCGCGGCGGCACAGTAACCACGGCTATACCGACTTCGGCGGCAAGGTGGCGTATGTGGTCGGCGATCTGCCCGCGCACCGTCTGCGAGAGGCGGGTGTTCTGGGTGCGGCCCATGCCACCGGCTTCCATCGACCGCAGGTCTTCCAGGTAGATGACCGTGGCCCTGGCCGCGACAGCTTGGTCCACGGCCCAGCGGGCGGCAGAGCATGCCAACGCGTCATTGAGGTTCGAGCGGAGCGCCGAGACGCGCCGGATCTCCTGCGCCAGGGTCGCCGCCCTGCTGTCCAAGGAGGGGTCGGCGAGCCGGTCGTAGTGGTCGGTCTTGGCGTGCAGACGCTCCGAGATTCGACGCAGCCGGTACTGCTTGGCCAGCACACCAGCGGCCCGGAACTGCGCGCCCGCCCCGAGATCGGTGATCTGTCCCTCGTCGTGCAGCCGGGCCGCACCCGCGCTGAGAAGGGTGTTCAGGCCCCAGTCCACGCCGAGCGCGACCGTGTGGCCGGTGCGCTGGATCTTGGGCACGGGGTGGGTGTAGGCGAGATCGGCGCGTACCTTCCCGCCCGCGATGCGCAGGGTGGGCAGGTGGATCACCCCGTTCGCCGCAACCGTGGGCGGCAGCGTGATCGAGCACTCGACCCAGGTCCAGTCACGGTATGTCTGCGGGCTTGGCCGAGTGGGGAGTTGCAGCCGCAGCAGGGCCTTCGTCGGCTCGGTCGCGGACCGTTCGATGGTGGCCTGCTGCCCGTCGCAGGCGGCGAGGAGCAACATGCGGGCCACACGCGGTGTGGGCTCCAGCTCGAACACGTCGATGGGGCGACGGCCGTGGTTGCGCTCGAAGGAGGTGATCTGCCGGGTGCGGGAACGGATGATGCTGGACGGCAGGTGCTCGCCGCCCGGTATCGCGGCACGCACCGCGTCCCACTCCTCGCCGATACGCTTCTTCGGGTCTTCGGGCCAGACGGCCAGCACACCGGCCACCAGATCGGCGCGCCACTTCACCGACCGCAGTGCACGACCCGCCTGCTCCTGGGCCATGCGCACGATCCGATCATTGACCTTCACCTCGCGGGAGACCGTCCAGCCCAGACGGCGCAGTGCCATCCACGCGTTCGACGGCAGCTTCCGGCCGCCCGGGTCCTGTCCGCCGGCCAGCGCATCCACGTCGGTGGTATTCCAGTGTCCGGCCAGCAGCGCGCCGCTCATCCCGGCCACGAGGTCAGCACACCAGCCCACCCGTTCCGCCAGAGCGGCGCAGGTGAGGACTTCGCCGGTCTTCTCATCCACGCCCGACCGGATCAGGGCGCGGGCGCAGGCGGTGCGGCAGGTCTCGCCGTCAGCCAGGGGCAGCTTCCGGCTCACCAAGCCCCGCCTTCGTCGCCGCACTGACCGGACTCGGCCAGCAGCCGCTTGCGGTTCTCCGTACTACGCATCCCATACAAGCGCCCGGCGAACGTCGTCACCAGAGAGACAAAATCCTCCAGCAGCTCATCCCGGCCGCCGAGCTTCTTGGGGTGCAACACCTCCACGGTGACCCCGTACACGGCGCACAACCGCTTGAGCCAGCTCACACCGAACCGGGCCAGCCGGTCCTCATGCGTGACGCGCACGACAGTGACTGAGCCGTCAGCCACCATCGCCAACACCCGGTTCAAACCGGGCCGGTTCTCCTTCAGGCCCGAGCCACGATCCCGGACGACCTTGACGATCTCGCCCGTCGAGACGGCCCGCAGCTCGGCCTCCTGCGCCTCCAACGAGGACTCCTGCCCCGACGAGCCGGACACGCGCACATACAGCAACTCCAGACGCGGGCGCGAAGTTGAAGAGTCACTGCCACGCTTCAT
Source organism: Streptomyces albiflavescens (assembly GCF_014645835.1). GTDB lineage: Bacteria > Actinomycetota > Actinomycetes > Streptomycetales > Streptomycetaceae > Streptomyces > Streptomyces albiflavescens. The sequence continues at coordinate 969 of NZ_BMMM01000022.1, read as the reverse complement.
GTTCTCCACATCAACCGAGGAGAACCGGCGCTCACGACCGACCCACGTGAAGGGGATCTTGCCGTCCAACGCCCACTGACGAAGCGTCATCGGGTGTATCCCGAGACGCTTCGCAGCCTTGGACATACGCAGCAACTCCATGCCCGCAACCATACGTGCACAACACTAGGGATGACTAATGAAGTTGGTGAGCCTCCGTGGGGCACTGGGTAGGCCTGTTCTGCGGGGAGGAGGCGCCGTGCCGCATCCAGGTCCTGGGCCGGCGGTCCACCCCGTGCCGGTGTGGTCGATACCGGCTGGGACACTGCCACCATGGACACCACACCCGAGCACATCAGCTCCCGGACAGCGGCCGCATGGACCGTCGCGCTCGCGGTCCTCGGAGGATTCACCGGCTTCGCCTGGGACGGGCCGTTCCTCGCCGTCACCTGCGCCCTTTCCCTGGGAGGCGGCGCCGCCGTGGGCACGATCCTGTCCCGCCGTCGAATGATCGCAACCATTCGAGAAGGTCAGGGGAAGGCAGCCGCGCTTGGGTACGCCGACGGAATCGCGGACATGATGGTGCTGGGGATATCCGCATACAGGGCCTCTGTCTTTCCGCTGTCCGGCCCCGACGCAGTAGACGCCGCCGAGCGCAGGGCGCGCCGTACGGCCGCCTACCGCCTCACAGCCGCCGACGGGCTTCCCCACCCCGTTCGTGAGGCGGCGGCCGCCGCTCTGGAAGCGATCGATGACGGGAGTGAACGCGACACCCAGTCAGCCATCGAGGACCTCATGAAGGCCGTTCAGGAGCAGCGCCGCGACGCGTGACCGTAGCAGGAGGCAGGGGCGGAGGGGGCGAAAGATGCCTAGGCGGGGCGGAGCCAGACGGTGGCGAGTGGCGGCAGGGTGAGTTGGATGCTGGCGGGGCGGCCGTGGGCGGCGGTGGGTTCGGGTTTGATGGGGTCGGGGTTGAGGATGTCGCTGCCG
>NZ_BMMM01000021.1:149368-164585 GCF_014645835.1 Streptomyces albiflavescens | reverse complement strand
CACAGCCGGACGGGCTTGCCACGACGAGGGCGATGGGACACCGTGGGACAGCTGAAACGGCCTTGAGCTGCGGCGACTTGCCTCGGGAGACTTCTGCGGGAGCGGGACGGGAAGACGGGGGAACGGTGGAGGGGCAACAAAGGACGGCGAAGGCCGACCCGCAGGACGAGCTGGCCGAACGGCTGCACCTGATCGTGTGGTCCTGACTCCTCCGATCGAGCCGATGCTCGCGGAAGCACGACGGCATCTGCCACCAGCCGAGGCCCTGCCCGGCGGCATCGCCGCGGAGCAGAGGTTATGGACAGGGCTGAGTCCTGTCCGTTGTCCAACTCACCGTCCAGCCAGCACCCGGCTGCCGGGCCACGGAAGCGAAGAGGCCCATACGGCTGCGCCGCCTTGAAGACCGGAGGCGCGTGGGGGAGCCAGGCCTTGATCCATGTAGCAGCCATCTTTTTCTCAACGTACGGCAACAGTCGTGCAACGCACTGGTGTCGGCGGTCACGACTTGGCCAACCCCTTCCCGCACGTTGGCTACATGTTCACCACCCACCCCTGATTCGCCCCGCTGTTGCGGGCAGAGAGTGATCGGCGGCTGCCTCTTTTCGCCGGGCCGACCGCCACTCCGGAGAGCTTCTCTCGCTCAAGAAGGGGCAATCATGGCCGAGCTGACACGCCGTAGACTCCTGGGTTCGGCCGCGGGCGCGCTGGGCGGCGCCGCGGCCCTCTCCCTCCTCCCGCCGAGCGTCCAGAAGGCCGTCGCCGCCGAGCCGCCGAAGAACGGCTCGCTGCGCGACATCGAACACGTCGTCATGCTGATGCAGGAGAACCGGTCGTTCGACCACTACTTCGGCACCCTGTCGGGCGTCCGCGGCTTCGGCGACCCACACGCACTGAAACTCGACAACGGGCGATCCGTCTTCTACCAGCCGGACGCCGTGAACCCGAAGGGCTACCTCCTGCCCTTCCACCTCGACACCCGCACGTCGAGCGCCCAGGCCATCCCGTCCACCAGTCACGCCTGGTCCGTGCAGCACGCCGCCTGGAACGGCGGCAAGATGGACCAGTGGCTGCCGGCCCACCGCAAGGCCGACGGTGTCAACGGCCCCTACGTCATGGGCTACTACACACGCGAGGACATCCCGTTCCAGTTCGCGCTCGCCGAGACCTTCACCATCTGCGACAACTACTACTGCTCCGTGTTCGGCCCCACCTGGCCCAACCGCCTGATGTGGATGACCGGTTCGATCGACCCGGGCGGCACCCAGGGCGGTCCGGTCATCAGCAACGTCGCGCCGACGCCGTACCGCTGGACGACGTACGCCGAACGGCTCCAGGCAGCCGGCATCAGCTGGAAGGTGTACCAGCAGGACGACGACTACGGCTGCAACATGCTCGAGCAGTTCGACACGTTCAAGAACGCGCAGCCAGACTCCGACCTGTACGAGCGGGGCGTACGTCCGCAGCCCGAGGGCACCTTCGAGGACGACGCTCGCAACGACCGTCTCCCGATGGTGTCGTGGATCATGCCGACGAGCTACCAGTCGGAGCACCCCGACTACCTGCCTGCCGCCGGCGCCGACTTCGTCGCCTCGAAGATCGAGGCGATCGCCTCGAACCCGAAGGTGTGGCGCAAGACCGCCTTCATCCTCAGCTATGACGAGAACGACGGCCTGTTCGACCACGTGGCGCCGCCGACCGCGCCCGCGGGCACTCCGGACGAGTACATCCGGGGTCTGCCGATCGGCGGCGGCTTCCGCGTCCCGGCCATCATCATCTCGCCCTGGACCGTGGGCGGTTGGGTGGCCTCGGAGGCCTTCGACCACACCTCCGCGCTGCAGTTCCTGGAGCGGTTCACCGGGGTCGAGGAGTCGAACATCAGCGACTGGCGGCGCGAGACCTTCGGCGACTTCACGACGGCCTTCCGCTTCCGCGACACCCGCCCGCGCCCGCCCCGGCTCCCCGACGACACGGCGGAGCAGCTGGAGAAGGCGAAGGAGGAGGTGGCGACCCTGCCGAAGCCGACGCTTCCCGGGGCCGACCAGACCTTCCCGTACCAGGAGAGGGGCCGCCGCCCGCACGTGTGACACCCGAGAGGGCTCGGGCTGTTTGTGCCCGGGCCCTCGTCGCGGGCTTGTGCGACAGCCCTGAGGTGACCAAGCGATGAGTGAGCCCTCAACCTGACATGACGAAGCCGCCCGCCTGGATCCCCCGTGGCGGACGGCTCGTGTCGTGCTGTTCAGAGATCTGGGTCGGTGGCGGTGACGTAAGCGTCTTGGGCCGCTAGACGACACCGGCCTCGGCCGGCGGCGGGATTCGAACCCGCGTTGCTCTCTTGACAGGAGAAGCAACCGCAACCTGCGCACCTGAACGACGACCACTGTAGGGCGCACGACATCGCTGAGCACCTCAATTATTCGGCACCGGTCAGCTCGAACCACGTGGTTTTGCCGGTCGCGGTGGCCGTGCTGCCCCAGGCGTCGGCGAGCAGGTCGAGAAGCTCCGTCCCCCGTCCGCCTTCCGCGACGACATCAGCGGCGCGGCGTGTCGGTGCGGCGTCGTTGACGTCCTCGACTTCGCAACGCAGCCGGGAGTCGCAGATGCGCAGGTTGAGCCGCAGGGGTCCGGGGGCGTGACGCAGAGAGTTGGTCACCACCTCGCTGACCAGCAGCTCTGCGGTGTCGGTGAGGTCGCCCAGGCCCCAGTCTCCCAGCTGCCGGGTCACCAGGCGTCGCGCCTCGCGCGCTGAGGTCAGCGCGCGAGGGAGGGGCCAGGAGGCGTCCCAGGAGCTCACGGAAGCGCGGGGCGCATCCAGCGGTCGTAGGGGCTGCAGGACGTGTACCACAGTGCCCGGCGCCGCGTGAACCCGGACATTGAGGTGGTCTGCGCAGTGTGATCGGGCCGGGGAGGGCAAGGCCGGATCTCTGCCGGCATCGGTGGACTCTGTCGCCGACGGCGAATCCTGGCCAGCAAGCCTTCACTGGAGGCCGCGGCGTGGTCGGAGGCCGGGGCGGTCACGGGGGTCAGTCCTCTCTGCACGGTCAGCTACGCCTTCTTGTAGCGGCTGCTACACCTATAAATATACACGTAGCGGCTGCTACGGTAAATACCTCGCAAAAGAAAATAAAACGGACGGATATGAATGCCGAGATGGTCACCGGAAGCGGCCCCCATCCCTGGCACCTGGGAGCTTCCATGCCACGCCCGATCGATCTCGCCAAACGCCGAGAACTGCTGGACCGGGTCCGCGAGTACGTCCTCAGTAATGGGCTGACCAGCCTGTCCCTGCGGCCGCTGGCCCGTGCCCTCGGCACCAGCGACCGCATGCTCCTGTACTACTTCGGCACCAAGGAACGACTGATCGCCGAGGCCCTCGCGCTGGACGCAGAGCGCCCGTTCTGGCGAGCGAGCAGCCTGCTCGACACCGCGGGAGCCCCGGACGACGCTGCGGGCCTGCGCCGCTTCGTGGAGGACCTGTGGCAGCAAATCCGCGCCCCCGACCGGCGCCCCATGCTCCGCCTCTACCTCGAGCTCATGACGGCCAGCCTCCACGACCCCGACCGGTACGGGCCGATCGTGCGCGACGTCCTCACCGAGTGGACGGACCTTCTCACCCCCGTGTTCCTGGGCCTCGGCATGGGCGAACAGCGTGCCCGAAACGAAGCCACCCTGTTGGTCGACGCCACCTTCGGCCTGCTCGTCGCGCCTCTTGCGGACGGACACTGGGCCGGAGCCGACGCGGCCTTCCGATCCCTCCTCGACCGGCTCGAGGCCGGATGGCACGCGGCCCAGTGAATGCACCCGCTGCCGCAGGAGAACCGAAAAAGCGGCGCCCAAAGCCGCTCCGTAAGCTGTTCGGCCGTCCGGAAGAGTGGGCTGTCGCACCAGAGTCGCTCATGGTCGATCCGTTGGCGCCGGCCCGCACAGCAAGGTTCGGCTCCTCCTTCGGCGGGACGACCCCACTACGCCGTCGATCGAGCATCGAGTCATGTCATGGGCTTGGGGTGGTGGCCCCTCTACCGGGTGTCGTACTGAGGGCCTGTTTTCTGGGGAGTAGTAGGGCGGCGAAGAGGCCGGCGAGGCCGATGACGGCCAGCGTGATCATGGCCTCCGCGCCCGCGGCACCCGCGGCGTCTGGCCGAACTACGGAAACTGCGGCAACTGGCCACCCAGGCATGTGAGTTGGGCCGCTGCGGGATCTGGCCGAGGGCCTGGGCGTGCTGCCGTGCGGCTACGCCATGCACCCGTGCGGCGTGATCCTGTCCGGCGTGAGTCTGCTGGAGGGGCTTGTCCGATCCGGCCCTGCCGCACTCGCTCCCGCAGCGGTGCGCCGCTGCTTCGCGAGGAGGCTGCCCGTCTACACCGGACAACGCTGGGAAAGGGGAGTACCCACTCCTTTCCACTCTCAACGTATAGCGCACTGGGGGGCTTGCGGCAAGGCCCCGGCTGTGACGCACAATCTCCGGCCTAGGCCAGAACCTGCGGAAATGGGAGTCGCGAAGTGCGGGTGTTGCTGTCGACGTATGGGTCGCGTGGGGACGTCGAACCGTTGGTGGGATTCGCGGTGCAGTTGCGGGCGCTCGGGGCGGAGGTGCGGATGTGCGCACCGCCGGACACGGAGTTCGCTGAGCTGCTGGCCGGCGTCGGCGTGCCGCTGGTGCCGGTCGGCCGGCCGATGCACTCGATGGCGCCGCCGTCGTCGGCGGCGGACGCCGCCCGGCGCGTGTCCGAGCTGGCCGCGCAGTTCGACGCGGTCGCCGCGGCGGCCGAGGGATGTGACGCCCTCTTGGCGACCGGGTTGGCGCATTTCGCCTCGCGGTCGGTGGCGGAGAAGCAGGGCATCCCTTACGTGTACGCGACCTTCTGCCCGTTCCTGTTGCCGTCGCCGCACCACGCGCCGCCGCAGCAGCTTCTGCCGGGCCAGCTGCTCCCGCCGGAGGGCACCGACAACCGGGTGCTGTGGGACCTGAACGCCCAGACCTTCAACGCGCTGCACGGCGAGGCGCTCAACACCCACCGGGCCTCGCTCGGTCTGCCACCGGTGGACGACGTCCGCAACTTCATCTTCACCGACCACCCGTGGCTGGCGACGGATCCGACCCTGGGCCCGTGGCGGGAGACCTCGGACCTGGACGTCGTGCACACCGGTGCGTGGATCCTGCCGGACGAACGCCCGCTACCGGACGAGCTGATGGCGTTCTTGGACGCCGGAGCACCGCCGGTGTATCTCGGCTTCGGCAGCATGCGCCGCGTCTCGGAGGACATCGCCCGGGTGGCCATCGAGGCGATCCGTGCGCAGGGCCGCCGCGTACTCGTCGGGCGTGGCTGGGCCGACCTTGCCCTGGTCGACGACCGGGACGACGGTTTCGTCGTCGGCGAGGTCAACCAGCAGGCACTGTTCGGCCGGGTGGCCGCCGTCGTGCACCACGGCGGCGCGGGTACGACGACGACGGCTGCCCGGGCCGGCGCGCCTCAGGTGGTGGTACCCCAGGGGGCAGACCAGCCTTACTGGGCCGGCCGGGTGGCCGACCTGGGCATCGGCACGGCACACGACGGTCCGACTCCGACCGCCGAGTCCCTGTCAGCCGCGCTCAGGACGGCCCTGACCCCCGGGACCCGCGCACGAGCGACCGCCGTGGCCGCCACGATCCGCACCGACGGGGCGACGGTGGCCGCGAAGCTGTTCGTCGACACGGTCAGCTGAGAAAGGCAGCCGCGGTCCGCGTGAACCACGCGGGTCGTCGAGCCAGGACGCAGAACACAAGAACCCGCAAACTCTGTTGACCTGAACCGACGTCGGCGACGGGGCCGCCGTCAGGCGGAGCGTTGCTCGTCATGGCCACCAGCTTCGTCACGCCGGTCCAGGCGCCTTGCTGCGCCCCATGGCCACAAGCAATCTCAGATCGGAACTGATCACTTGAAGCCCCTGACCATCAGTGCGTTCGACCTTCCCGACCACCTCACACCCAAGGCCGCCCCGACGCTGATCGCCGGCGACGAGCAGCACTTCGCGGCCATCGCGGAGAGCCTCGAGCAGACGATCGCCGAACTGTCCGACCGCCTCGATGCCGAACTCAAGGCGCCCGGCGGCGCCGGCCGGCAGGCGATGGACCGGGACGCGGAGGTGCACCGGCTGAACGGTCGCCTGCGCGCCCTGCGCCGCTTCGGTCTGGACCTGTGCCTCGGGCACATCGTCAGCGCGGACGACCCCGAGCCCGTGTACATCGGACGGCTCGGCCTCACGGACAGCGAGGGTCGTCGGCTCCTGCTCGATTGGCGCTCCCCCGCGGCCGAGCCGTTCTTCGCGGCGACCCATGCCAACCCGATGGGTCTGGCGAGCCGCCGCAGGTATCGCTGGACCCGCGGCCGGATCAGCGACTACTGGGACGAGGTGTTCGTCGCCGACGGGCTGGAAGGGCGCGCCGCGCTCGACGACCAGTCCGCCTTCATCGCCAGCCTGGGCAGCAACCGGTCGGCCCGGATGAGGGACGTGCTCGCCACTATCCAGGCCGACCAGGACGCCATCGTCCGGGCGGTATCCCGTGGCGCTCTGGTCGTCGACGGCGGTCCGGGGACGGGCAAGACCGTCGTCGCTCTGCACCGCACCGCCCACCTCCTCTACTCCGACCCCCGCCTCGGTCATCGTCGGGGCGGCGTGCTGTTCGTCGGTCCGCACCAGCCCTACCTGGCCTACGTCTCCGACGTCCTGCCCAACCTCGGAGAGGAGGGCGTGCAGACCTGCACGCTGCGGGACCTCGTCGCCGAGGGAGCCACAGCAGCGATCGAGACCGACCCGGACGTGGCCCTTCTGAAGTCGTCGGCGGACATGGTGAAGGCGGTCGAGAAGGCCGTCAGGTTCTACGAGGAGCCGCCCTCCGAGGGGATGACGGTCACGGTCGACTGGTCCGACATCCGCCTGAGCGCCGCCGACTGGGCCGAGGCGTTCGAAGCGCCGGAACCAGGTACTCCGCACAACGAGGCGCGTGACCAGATCTGGGAGAAGCTGGTCACGATCCTGATGGACAAGTACGACGGCGACGACATCTCGCCCGAGCAGTTCCGGAGGTCGCTGCAGCACGACAAGGAACTGGTCGGGACCCTCAACCGCGCGTGGCCGCTGCTCGAAGCAACCGACCTCGTCTCGGACCTGTGGTCGGTACCCGCCTACCTGCGCATGTGCGCCCCCTGGCTCAGCCGCGACGACGTGTCGAAGCTGCAGCGCGAGGACGCCCAGGCCTGGACGGCGTCCGACCTGCCGCTCCTGGACGCGGCACGGCAGCGGCTCGGCGACCCGGAGGCGGCGCGGCGAAAGCACCGGCAGGAGGCCGCACTTGCCGCCCAACGCGAGCGCATGGCGCAGGTCGTCGACAACCTGATCCAAGCTGATGACGACGGTGAAGGCCTCATGACCCAGCTGCGGCGAGAGGACTTCCAGCGAAACCTGGTCGACGAGTCCGAGCTGACCAGCGCCCAGCCCGACCTGCTCGCCGGCCCGTTCGCGCACATCGTGGTGGACGAGGCTCAGGAACTGACCGACGCGGAATGGCAGATGCTGCTGCTGCGCTGCCCGTCCCGGAGCTTCACCATCGTCGGGGACCGCGCCCAGGCCAGGCACGGGTTCACGGAGTCGTGGCGGGAACGGCTCGAGCGGATCGGGCTCGACCGGATCGATGTTGCCTCCCTGAGCATCAACTACCGGACGCCGGAAGAGGTCATGGCGGAGGCCGAGCCGGTCATCCGGGCCGTGCTCCCGGACGCCAACGTGCCGACCTCCATCCGCAGCAGTGACATCCCCGTCGTACACGGATCTGTCTCGGATCTGGACCCGGTCCTCGACTCCTGGCTCGCTGCGCATGCCGACGGGATCGCCTGCGTCATCGGCGATCCCACCTTCCGGGCGACGCCCCGCGTCCGGTCGCTGACCCCGGAGCTGTCGAAGGGGCTCGAGTTCGACCTGGTCGTCCTCATCGACCCGGAGGCGTTCGGCAAGGGGGTCGAAGGAGCGGTCGACCGCTATGTCGCGATGACCCGAGCGACCCAGCAACTCGTCATCCTCACGAGCTCCTGACGTCGAGCAGGACAACGTGATCGCCGCTTGACGATCTCGAGACCCGCCACCGAAGGTCAACGGAAGGCGGGGACAGCCTCACGACCATCCACCTGCCCCCATCATCGGAGGCATCGATGAGCACGTTCACCCCGCACGGACGGACCGCCTGAGCGAGCAGCGCGTCGGCCGACCCCGGGGCCCCAACCATCTCCACCGGGGCCTACGCGGGTCAACCGTTGGTGCCATCACCGGCGGGGGAGGCCCAGCGAAAGGTGCCGGAGGGAGGCGGCTGCGTGGCGGCGAACACAGGGGCGACATCCTGCGGATGATGCCGGGTCATGGTCGGCTGGTCCAAGAACGCCGAGGGCGGCGACTGGTGGACCCCGAACACGCCGGTGCTGCCGTGCGGGATGCCGGTCTACCTCGGGTTCGAATCGGGAGCGTGAGTCTTGCCCCCGTAGTGCCCGAACGCCAGAACGCCAGAACGGCAAGAGCGTCGAGTCCTCACAGCGGATAGGGCGTCATCGCCGGCCCATCGGCGCGGCAGAGCCGCCGCTGCCCGCACATCCCGCCGTCATCAGCGCCAGCAGCGTTCCCCACGCCAGCAGCCATAAGCGTGCACCGCTACGCTCGACCGCGAATCCGCCGACCCCACACCTGCCCTCATCCGGCGACCAGAGCCATGTCGCAGCGAGCATGCCGCAGCAAAGGCGCGGTATGGATCGCACACGATACGTATCTCGCGTATGTGTCGGTCATCGCTGTGCCGGTTGGTCTGTCCGGCGAGGGCGAGGTTGTGCAGGCGAGCGATGCCGAGCACGGCGTGGTGGGCACCGTCGCCTTTCAGGCGGCAGTCGCGGGGGCCTGCCAGGCAGCGGTGGAACGGTTCGGTGCCCGCCCGCGTCGTCCTACTCCGGGGCGCGGCGGCCGTGTCCCGAGAAAGATGGGAGACCGGGTGCGTGCGGGCGAGTTCGCGAAATGGACACGGCGGTTCGAGGACGAGCGCGAGCGCAGGCACGCTCAGGGCGACCCGCACTGGGGGCAAGGCGCGACCCTGCATCCTGCGGTCTGGGCCGGCATCCAGCGCTTCCAGGTCGGCGAGGACGGCGACGGTGCCAACCTCGTCGCCAAGGCGGACCAGGCCCGGGACCCCGACTATGCGCGGGCGGTCCGGCTGTTCGTCGCCGAGGAACAAAACCACGCCCGTCTACTCGCCGGGCTGCTGGCCGCGGGCGGCATACCGACGTTGACCAGCCACTGGAGCGACACGGTCTTCGTGCGGCTGCGGCGCCTGATGGGCCTGCGCATGGAACTACTGGTGCTGATGATCGCGGAAGTGGTGGCGCTGCGCTACTACCAGCTGCTGCGCGACGGCACCGACGACTCGCTCACTTCGGAGGTGGCGGGCCGGATCCTGGCTGACGAGCAGCGCCACGTACCGTTCCACTGCGAGCGACTGCACGCCTCCCTCACGGAACTGCCCCGCCCACTGCGCCGGCCGGTGATGGCCCTGTGGCGGCTCCTCCTGTTCGCGGTCTCGCTCGTTGTCGCCGCCGACCACGGTCCGGCACTGACCCGGCTCGGCATCGGGCGCCTGCGCTTCGTGGTCGACATCATGGCCTCGTCCGGCGCCGTGGTCTCCGCGGTGCTGGTGCCCCGCCCAGATACATGGTCGAGCGCGGCCTGACAACAGACAGCCCTCGGCATCCTGCCCACCGCTTCAGGGGAGAGCCCGGCCAGGACAGCGGATGACTTGGCTCATCAGCCTGAGCCATAGGCCGCGAATGCGCCTGCCTCGCGTCGTTGACCGTGGATGATCCCGGTATCCCGGTCGGCTGTGGCAGGCGAGGGCTCCTGCTGTGGCGCGTGGAGACCTTGCATCATCTGATCACCGACGGCCAACCGCCTCTCGCCCATCGAGTCGATTCCGCCGGCGCGTGGTCGGATGGGTTACCGCGCTGCTGCCTCCGCTGTACGCCGAGCGGCTCTTGGCACCCGTACCGCGGATTCCCGGTGTACCGGGGCATCGACCGGCGCCCGGCTCGGCCGCGTCGCGCACAGCCTCCGCCTCAAGCTGCGCCTGGTGGGTCTGATGCACGAGGCGGGTGTGACCTTGCACATCGGCACCGGCGGTCAGCCGTTCACCGTCCTCGGGTACGCACCGCCACGCCGAGGTGAGGCTGTGCGCCGCGGCGGGGGGCGCGGCCCCGGAGGTGTGGCGCATCGCCACGACTGGCGTCGGACAGGCCCTGGGCCCCGGCCTCGGCGAGCCGCTGCTCGGCACGCCGCGCGTTCGCCGATCTCCTCTTCTGCAGCGCCGATCCGACCTCGCGCAGGGGGCCATTGGAGGGACTGACAGCCGTCGTCACCCGAGGGCGCTCTACACCAGCCCCGACCTGGACACCGCCCTCGCAGCCGACCGACGTCGGCTGCGCGGCCGCTGCCGCCGCCCCGGCCCGACCGCCGCGCGGCGCGCTCCTGGGGCGCGTCGGATCGGTTCGGGCCTTGAGGCGTACCGACCTCTCCTTCCGACCCTGGCCTGCCACGCTGACTCCGGGCCGTGCGAGGTCGCCCGATGCCGCCCGCGACCAGTTGGCCGCGCTACTCCGCACGGTCGCCTTTTTGTGGGGCTCCCGTTCTTCTGGCGGCCTCTTGCCACGGCCGGCGACCTCGGGGTCCGCCGCGAACTCGTCGATGACGCCGAATGGCTGGCGGCCCTGCTCGCAGGCTCTTTGCCGCAGGAACCCGAAGCCCTCGGCCTGCTCGCCCTCATCCGGCTGCATGTGGCACGGTGGTCCGCGCGCCTGGACCGCGGCGGCTGGCTCGTGCCCCTCTCCGACCAGGACCGCTCCCGGTGGGACCGGCGGCGCATCGAAAGCGCCACCACGCTGATCGAGCGAGCCGCCGGGATGGGCCGCGCCGGTCCCTACTAGATCGAGGCCGCCATCGCCGCAGCGCACTGCGAATCACCCGGCTGGAAGGCGACCGACTGGCCGCAGCTTCTCCAGCTCTACGACATGCTGCTCGCCGTCGACCCGCCACCGGTCGTCCGCCTCAGCCGCGCTGTCGTGGTCAGCCACACCGACGGACCGGCCGCCGCCCTCGCCGAGGCCGACGACCTCACGGACCAGCTCGGCCGTTACCACCTCTTCCACGCCACCCGGGCCGCCCTCCTGCGCGACCTCGATCGGAGGGACGAGGCCACCCGAGCCGACCGACAGGCCCGGCTCCTACCAGGCGACGGGCAGCTCGAGGGGGAAGCGCCGGATCGTCTCCGTGTCCCAGCGCACTTCCTCCGGTGGTACCGCCAGCCGCAGCTCCGGAAATCGTTCCAGCAGCCGCCCGATGGCCACTTCCAGCTCCGCCATGGCCAGCGGTACGGCGATGCACCGGTGTCCGCCCCAGCCAAAGGTCATGTGCGGCGCGGGGGGCCGGTCCGGGTCGATGACGTGCGGGTCCGGATAGCGCTCCGGGTCGCGGTTCGCCGTCAGGTACGACACATGGACGAAGTCACCCTCGCGGATCCGTACTCCGTTCATTTCCACGTCCTCCAGTGCCACCCGGGGGATGCCGACCCCCTTGCGGAACGGGATGACGCGGAGCAGCTCATTCAGCACGTCCGTCAGGGCCTCCGGCCGGCTGTTGATGTGCTTCAAGAGCTCGGGACGGGTCAGGAGGAGGTAGGAGATGTTGCTGATCTGGCAGGTGGCCGTGTCCTGCCCGCTGAGCGTCAGCGTCAGCGCCATGACCGCCAATTCCTGGTCGTCGAGGACGTCCTCGCCTTCCTTGGCGGCGATCAACGCGCTGATCAGGTCCTTCCCCGGGGAGCTCCGCCGCTCTTCGACCAGTTCGCCGAAGTACGTCCGCAGCTCGGCCTTGGCGGTTGCGGCGGTCTTGCGGCTGTCCGGGCCAGTGGCGAGCAGTCGCTGCAACTTCTGCTGCGTCTCGACCCAGTCGTTCCGGGGGACCCCGAGAAGGTCGAAGATGGTGTGCTGGGCGAGGGGGTTCGACAGGTGGTGTACCAGATCCACCGGCGGCCCCTGCAGGGCCATCTCGTCGAGCAGGGTGTCCGCGAGTCGGATGATCCTCCCTCGCATCTGGTCCACCTGCCGCTGGGTGAACACCTGCGACGCCAGGCGCCGCAGGCGGCTGCTGTACGGGGGGTCCATCACATTGATCGACTCGGGGGAGACGATGGGCTCCGGCGTAAGCCGCGGGTAGTCGTGTTCCAGGATCCCCGCCCGGCTGAACCGGTGATCAGTGGTTACCTGCTGTACACCCTCGAACCCGGTGACCAGCCAGGCGTCGGCGTCACCGTACGGCAGCCGGATCCGGGTGATGGAATCGCGGTCCATGAGCGCCGCCAGGGAGGGATCGAAGTCCAAGCCCTCGCTGAAGTCGAACGGACACGTGATCGCTTTGTCGCCTGGGGTCATCGTGCAGTTCTCCCTCTCTCACCGATTTCGTTATTCCATGCATATGCCATTCCGTGGTGCCGGGCCATCGGTAGATCTCCCCTGCGTAATTCCGCCCGCGTCCCGCGCGTCCCGTCAGCCCGGGCCGGCCGCACCTGCCTCCGGCACTACGTTCGTGGCTTCTACCACGGCGCGAGGCGCGCGCAGGGTTGGCGGGCCGACCGCCGAGCGCCGGGCGTCTCACCGCATCCAGTCAGGCAGTTCAGCGTCACGCGGACGACTGACTTCGCTGGGACGGGGCAAGCGCAGCGCGCGATCCGCCGCAGCAGTCCTGGAGCATTCGCCTGGAGCATTCGCCTGGAGGGGAGTCGTCCTGGTTCCCGGCGCACGGCGACCCCACGGCCGGTTGAGCGATTCGTCAAACTCGCCACGGAGGACATCGTCTTACTGATCGTTTCAGAATGAGTTGAGCTGCGGGTCTTGTGCTCGTCGATCTTGGTTGGCAGGGTGTCTGCGTTCGTGCTGATCTTGTTCCGGACGGCCTGTGGGAGCGGGTGGCTCCTGTTGCCGCCTGCTCCCGAGCGCCGTTACTGCTATCCCGGGTGAGTGCGTGTTCCCGAACGGGTGGCCCTCGCCGGTGTCTCGAGGACCGCAACATCCCGCCGGCCTCGCAAAGCCTTATGGCCCAGCGCGTCGGTGGCCGCTGGTTCTGCCGTCGTCCTCCTCGGCCGCCGGTGGCGATCGGAAGTGAAAAGCGGTCGCTGAGGCTCGTCCTGCAACCGTAGTGTGCAGCTCGCCGCATTCCGTCACCTCGGGAGCTGCATTTCGTCCCTACGCTCCGAATGGGTGGTCGAGGGGGCCTCTTTCGGCCGCAGGTGTCTCAACGACTTTCGCCATCAACGGCACGCTCATGCGATCGGTGGCTTCTCGGCAGCGTCTGTCGCGGCCCGTACGAACTCGCGGACGCGCTCTGTGGTGTTCCCCTGCAGCCAGACCAGTCCCCGTTCAATCGGCGGTGCGTCGTGAAGGGGCACGTAGGACACGTCAGGTCGAGGGTAGTAATGCCTGGAATGCTCTCCGACCGGAAGGACGCCCCTGCCCATCGCAACCAACGTGAGCATTTCGGAGAACGACCCTCCGGTCGGCCCTTTCGTCACCGGCCTGCCTGACGGAGTGCAGTGCGGTGTGCGATCCCGCTTGAACCCCGCCGAAGTCACCTCCGGGTACTGCACCACGGGGTGTTCGGCGAGCACTTCGACCGACACCGACTCCTCGTCGGCGAGCGGATGCCCGGCGGCAACGGCGAGCACGCGTTTCTCCGTCAGCAGTACTGGCCCACAGGCCATTCCGTCGAACGGGTACGAGGCGATGAGGATGTCCACCGAGCCATCAAGAAGGCTCGCACGGGAGTTGGACAGCTGTACCTCCCGTACATCGACCCAGCAGTCGGGATGTCGCTCACTGAACAGACCGACCGCTTTCAGGAGTGCGGGTGCTGTCCACTCGCCGAGGAAGGCGACCCTCAGTTCTCCCGTGACACCTCGACTGGCATCGCAGGCTCTTCGGAGCGCCTCTTCCATCCCGGCGACCAAGGGAACCAGGTCATCGGCCAACTGCCGCCCGATCACCGTGAGTTGAACGGTTCTGCTGGTCCGATCGAACAGCATGCCGCCGATCCGCCGTTCAAGTTTCTTGATCAGCTGGCTGACCCGCCCGGTCGTGACGCGCAAGCGCTCGGCGGTACGGCCGAAGTGCAGCTCCTCGGCCAGCGTCAGGAAGGCCTCGATCTCCACCCGTTCCAGCATGATCCCCCCATCGTTGAATCGGGCTCAACGATCGTATTCCCATCCAGCCTTGATGGCGGGTTTCGCCCAGCGGATCGTAAGAGGCATCCACCTGGACTCCACCATCCAAGGAAGCCCCCATGAACGCCTCGGACAACACCACCTGCCCGGCCGGACTCGACGAGCGTCCGCAGGAGACCGGCGAGCAGGTTCGCCCCGTCATCGAACCCGCCCTGCCGGACGGTACTGGCACGCTCTGGCACGGCCACCCCACACAGAGCCTCGGTGACAAACCCGGCAGCACCCCAGTCTGCCGAGTCAAGGCATTCGACCATCTGGTCCTCAACGTCGGGGATGTCGAGCGGGCCCTGGACTTCTACACCCAACTCCTGGGCCTGGAACCGGTACGCGTTGCCGAGTGGCGGGCCGGCGCGGTCCCGTTCCCCTCGGTGAGAATCACCCCCGAGACCATCATCGACCTGGTCAGTCGCCCTCGGGGGGAGTCCAACGTCGACCACATCTGTCTCACTGTGGAACCGCTGGACTGGGACGAGTTCATCGAGTCGGAAACCTTCACCGTCCTGGAAGGCCCCGTTGAGCGCTTCGGCGCTCGCGGCACCGCCACGTCGGTCTACGTCCAGGACCCTGACGGCAACACCGTGGAACTCCGCTGGTATCCGCAGGACGTCAGGGCCTGACCGTGCTCAAGAAGATCCAGACAGGGGTCGGGAAAGACCGGAAGACCACCAACTGGGAGCAGCGGTATGCCATCCGCCCGGGCTATGAGGCAACCGTCTCGGGACCCGTTCAGGCTCGCGCCGTGCGCCACTGCCGCTACTGCGGAGGTCTCGTATGGCTTCTATGGGTCTCCCTGTTCGATGGATGGGTGTTCCTCTCGGCAGTACGACGAGGCGACCGCGCGGAAGGGCAGGTCGACGTACCGCCGCAAGGAGTGGGTGTTCCGGGCGGTT
>NZ_BMMM01000021.1:0-149323 GCF_014645835.1 Streptomyces albiflavescens | reverse complement strand
CACGCCTACCTGGCGAGTTCGGCCGGTGCATCCAGCCGCGTCAGCTTCCGCGGGTTCCGCACCACGTAGATCCGGGTGACCCGTCCGTTCTCCACCACGAGGCTCACCGCGGACGGCTCACCGTCGATCTCGATCCGGCCCGCAGGCGCACCGTTGAGCCACACGGCCGTTGTCGAGAATGCGGCCACCACCCGGTTCGCGCGCGCGAGGAACGGCGCTACCACTTCGGCCCCGTGAATCGGAGCCAGAGCGGCGGCCACCACCCCGCCACCATCGGCGATCAGAACCACATCGGGTGCCATGACGTCCAACAGTTCCTGCAACTGCCCGGTGCGCAACGCGGCCAGGAACCGTTCCACCACGGCCCGCTGCTCCGACCTGCTCACCGGCACCCGTGGCCGCCGGGCCGCCACATGCTCGCGGGCCCGCCGGGCGATCTGCCGCACCGTGGCTGCGGACTTGCCCGTCGCCTCGGCGATCTCGCCGTACGGCAGGTCGAAGACCTCTCGGAGCACGAACACCGCCCGCTCCACAGGCCCGAGCGTTTCCAGCACGGTCAGCATCGCGATCGAGACACTCTCCGCGAGTTCGACGTCCTCGGCGACATCGGGGCTGGTCAGCAGCGGCTCCGGCAGCCACTCGCCCACATAGTCCTCGCGGCTGCGCGCCAGCGTCCGCAGCCGGTTGAGCGCCTGCCGGGTGACGGCCCGGACGAGGTACGCCCGCGGGTCACGTACCTGCGCGTGGTCGACGTCGGCCCACCGCAGCCAGGTCTCCTGCAGTACGTCCTCCGCATCGGCTGCCGAGCCGAGCATCTCGTAGGCGACGGTGAACAACAGGCTGCGATGGACGACGAAGGGATCCCCGGTCATGCCGTGGACGCCACGCGGGACTTCTCAGGACGCGCGGCCAGCGGAATCTCGCACGCATCGGAGAAGCCCTGCGACTCGACCCCGTTCGCCACGTTGGCCCTGGTCGCCAGGTTCACGAAGGCGATGTACGCGGTGACCTCGACCATCGCCGCCGGGCCGAGTCGCTCCAGCAGGCTCGCGTACAGCTCGTCGGTGACGGTCGGCGGCGTGTTCGTCATGGCCTCGGCGTACTCCATCACGTCGCGCTCCAGCGGCGTGAACACTTCCGACTCCCTCCAGCGCGGCACCTGGCTCGCCTTGGCCAGGTCCAGGTTCTCGTTCTGTGCCTGGAAGTAGCCGACGTCCAGGCACCAACTGCAGCCGACCTGCGCCGCGACGGCCATGTGCGCGAATGACTTGAGGCTCGCGTCGGCCGCATCCCACGCGCCCACCCTGCCGCCGAACTCCAAGTTGTCCTGGGCGACCCTGGGACTGTGCCACACCACCTCGACGTTCTCGGGTACGGCACCGAGCTGCTTGATCATGTTCTCCTTGAGTTCGGCCGGGAGCTCGGCCTTCGGAAGGCGTAGCGTCATGATGTCTCCTCATACGGGCACCTGTTTGGCTGTTCGGCATGAAGACACCGCCGGACCCGCGCATGTGACATCCACCGCCACCGAGACCATCTTCCGCTCGCCCGCACCGCACACATGGTGTGTGTGTTCGCCGGCCTCTTTGCCGCAGCGACCGGGGCGACCAGAACGGCGGGAATCTGCTTGCTGGCCCAGCGGCACGAGCTCGCCGTGGCCAACTGCCGCGTGGGGGTCGTGCAGGGGCGTACAGACGCTGACGGAAGCTACAGCTCCTTCCATGCTTCGGCGTCGTCCCCACGTTCCAGCCGGTCCAAGAGCTCGGGGACGCGATCAGTAACGAAGCGACAGACGTACATCTGTGCCCAGCTCACCACACCGGCATTGAACCGCCCTCAGAGAGCAGAGACGACCCCCACGCCGGAGCACGGTCATGGACTGGTCCTCGTCGACGACGAACCACGGGGTCGCGAACTCCCTGCCGACAAGGCCCGGAAACTCGGAGGCGTCCGAGACGCTCAGCGCGGTCGCTCCCTCGGTGGAGACGAGGAAAGGCCGTGACGGGGGTGGTCGGGGTCACCAGCACGTCGGCGCCGGTCATGGCCGTGAGGAAGGCGTTGTAGATGTCGGTCTTCCCTTGCCGGAAGGCGGCGCTGACCTGACGCCCGGTGACGCTTTTGGCGCGTTCGGCCGGCTCCAGGACCATCAGCCACAGCTCCACGCCCCCGGCCTGCATCTCCTGGGCGAACTCCAGGTACTCGCACGCGTTCAGGTGGTCGAAGAACAGCATCGTGTCAGGCAGTTGGATGCCCACCTCCTCGACAGTGGCGCCGGCGGCGCGCATGTCGTCCAGGGCCCGGGCGAAGAGCCTGCGCACATCGGGGTCGAGGACCTTCTGCCCCAGGTCGTAACAGGCGGCGACGCGCACCCCGGTCAGGTCTCCCGGCGTGAGCGCGGCCTCGATGTAGCTGCCGGCGCGCTCTCGGTGACCCCGCGCAGCCCGAACTCGGGCGTGGTCGTCTTGCCCAGCAGAATTACGCCCTGCTCCTTGAGCAGCGCCCAGCCGATCGCGTCCCCCTCCGGCACGTTCTCGGCGAAGGCCGTGCATCCGTAGGTCGTCCGCACCCCGGCGGTCTCGCCGAGGTCCTTCACCGTCATAGGCACCCCGAACAGCGGGGGCAGTTCCCCATGGGCCCGCAGGCGCCGCTCGGCCTCCTTGGCGTCCGCCCGTGCCTGGTCGGCGGTCACAGGGTCTGGGTGGAGGGGCGCGTTCGGTCGCGGTCCAGGGGTTGCTGTCGTCGCCGGTGCCGGGGACGTTGGAGCTGCCGGCCGCACGACCCGGTTCCCATGGTGTGCCGGTCGGCTCGCTCTCGGTGACACCGAGGACCCCGAACAAGGGAGAAACCCTACGGCGGAGGCGGTCTCTTCCCAGAGGTGAAGCGCCGTTCAGCCTTCGGTACCTGCTCCCGGGCGGCGGTCACCGTGGGCCGGACGCAAAAGAGGGCGTGCCTGACGGGTGCGGGGCCGCCCTTGGGCGCTGGTTGCCGGTATTACGAAGTGGCCGGTGCGTCGGTTCCGGTCGACAGAGCGAGCAGGAGTGGCTTGGTCGCGATCGTCATTTCGGTCGGCGTTCGCGGGCATCCGCGCTGCAGCCAGTCGGTGGCCACGCCGATGAGCGCGCCGGCGACGAATGCCGCGGGCACGTCGTGCGGGATCACGGACGCGTCCGCGGTGTCCGGCGTCGGGGTGTGGTCCGTGGCGGGAATCTGGCCGGAGGCGTGGGCGGCTGCCGCGGTGCGCAGCCGTACGTGCTCGATGACGCGGGCGCTTCCCGTCGGTCCGAGCAGGCTGCGGTAGAGGCCGGCGTGTTCGGCGAAGTGTGCGAAGAAGGCCGTCAGTGGCGGGTCGGGGTCCTCCGGGTTCTCCGAGGGCCTCGACGGGTTCGCGCGGGCCGGGTCGATGGTGAGGACCACCCCGATCAGGTCGTCGATCATCGAGGTGCAGGCGGCCTCTGCCAGTTCGTGCACGTCCTGGTAGTGGGCGTAGAACGTCGAGCGGTTCACCTCGGCCCGGTCGACGACGTCGGCGACGCTGATCTGTGAGAGGTCGCGCTCCTCGACGAGGTCGATCAGGGCGCGCTGCAGGGCTGCCCGGGTGCGCCGTACGCGCCGGTCGCCCGGCTGGGCGCTGCTGCTCTTGGTCATGGACATCCTCCGCAGCCTACCGTGCCCCACCCCACAAAGCCAACGAGTGTCGGTTTTCCGTCGAGTGTTGGTAAACCGACAGATGTGGGTTAACGTGAAACTCGGAACGTCACATCGACGGACAACGGCCTCATCCATGCCGTGTACCGACCAGCAAGCGGTGCACGGGCCACAGAGCAGAGGGAGAGGGATGTGAAGGGTTTGAAGGGCAAGCGGATCGTCATCGCCGGGGCTACCGCCGGGATCGGGGCGGCGACGGCCGAGCGGCTCTCGGAGGAGGGTGCCTCGGTCGTCATCGGTGGCAGAAACCTCGATGCCGGGCAGGTGCTGGCCAAGCGTCTGAACGAGGCCGGCGGCAAGGCGATCGCGGTGAAGTTCGACCTGGCCGACGAGGACTCGATCAAGGCGCTCATCGACACGGCCGCCACCGAACTCGGCGGGATCGACGGGCTGTTCAACGTCGGTGCCGAGCTCTCGGCCCAGCACCTGGCCCGGGACAAGAACCTGCTGGACATGGATGTGACCGTGTGGCGGCGCACCTTCGAGGTGAACCTGTTCGGTTACGCCATCGCCATCCGTGAGGTCATCCCGCACCTGCTGGCGCAGGGCGGCGGTGCCATCCTCAACACCTCGGCGGGCGCGGCCTGGATCGGTGAGACCGAGCGCCCGGCCTACGGGGCGTCCAAGGCCGCCATCAACTCGCTGGCCAGGCACGTCGCTTCTGCCTGGGGCAAGCAGGGCATCCGCGCCAACACCCTCGGGGTCGGCGTGACCATGACCGAAATCGCGCAGGAGCAGATCGGCGAGGAGTGGCAGGCCAGGATTCTGGCCACGATGCGCAGTCCGCGGCTGGGCAAGCCGGCCGACGTTGCCGCGGCCGCCGCCTTCCTGCTGTCCGACGACGCGGAGTGGGTCAACGGTGGCCGGGGTGAGGGCGCCTCCCCGCGCTGGATCCGTCGCGCGTTGGAAGCTGGCCTGCGCCGGCTGGGCACTGACCACATCGACCTCTACCAGCTGCACCGCCACGACTGGGACACCGGACTCGACGAGACCCTGGGCGCCCTCACCGACCTGCAACGCGTCGGTCTCATTCGTGCCTTCGGGCACTCGACGTTCCCGGCCGAGAAGATCGTGGAGGCGATGGGGGTGCCCCCGGTTCGAGCGAAGCCGAGAACTGGGGGAGGGTGGCCGAGCGGCGCGGCCACGCCCGTTTCCTGACCGAGCAGCCGCCGTACTCCATCGTCAACCGTGCGGTCGAGACGGCGGTGCTGCCCACCGCGCAGCGCTACAACCTGGGCGTGCTCAGCTAGAGCCCGCTCGCCCACGGCTGCCTCAGCGGCCGGGACGTCACCGACGCCCACCGGGCCAGGCTCAACCCGCCGATGTTCGACACCACCAACCCGGCCAACGCCCGCCGCGCCGAGATCGTCGACGCCCTGTCCAAGGTCGCCGACCAGGCCGGCCTCACGCTGCCGCAGCTGGCCCACGCCTTCGTTCGCGCGCACCCGGCCGTCACCTCGGTGATCATCGGCCCCCCGTACGCCGCAGCAGCTGCGGGACTCGATCGAGGCCTCCGACGTGCTCACCGGCGACGTCCTGGATGCCATCGACGCGATCGTCCCGCCCGGCACCGACATCAACCCCGCCGACACCTACAACGCCACCCCGCCCTCGATCACCGACCCCCATCAGCGCCGTCGGTGGGCCGCCTGGCGCCCGGTTCGCCGGCTGACGACGGCCATGCGTCGGCGGCTGGGCCCGACACGACCGGATGCCGCGTCCAGCCCGCCCCACCTGCTCACCATCCCCCTCGTGTATCCGCAGTTCGAGAAATTGGAGTGTCATGAACCTCAACCTCACCAACAGGACCGCTGTAGTCACCGGAGCCAGCCGGGGCATTGGACTGGCCACCGTCCGGACCCTGATCGGCGAGGGTGTCCGTGTCGTGGGCGCCGCCCGTACCGTCACGCCCGAGTTGAAGGAGACCGGTGCGCATGCGGTGTCGGCGGACCTGGGCACCGCGGAAGGGGTCTCCGCTCTCATCGACGGCGCGCTGGCCGAGCTGGGCGGCATCGATCTGCTGGTGAACAACGTGGGAGGCGGGGACGGGACGACCGTCGGCTTCCTCGATGTCGCCGAGTCCGAGTGGACCAGCGCGTTCGACATGAACGTGCTCAGCACCGTCCGTGCCACCCGGGCGGCCCTGCCCAGCCTGATCGAGCGCCGGGGAGCGATCGTCAACGTCTCGTCCATCATGGCCCTGATGTCCGGAGGCTTCCCGCCCGCCATCAGCTCGGCCAAGGCGGCGGTCACCGCGATCGGCAAGGCGCTGTCCGAGGAGTTCGGTCCCCAGGGTGTACGGGTGAACACCATTTCCCCCGGCTTGGTCAACACCTCCGTCTACTCGGACCCCAACGGCGCGGTTGCCCAGTGGGCCGCCGCGTCCGGCATGAGTCTTGCCGACTTCCGCCAGCAGATGGTGAAGGGCCAAAACGTCACGACCGGCCGCATGACCGAAGCGGAGGAAGTGGCGGCCCTGATCGCGTTCCTCCTGTCCGACGCGGCCGGAAACATCACCGGCGCCGACTACGTCATTGACGGCGGCACCATCAAGATCGTCTGAATTCGACTGGTGAAGTTTTTTACGTGATCGCGTGGTCGGGTGGGGCCCGCACGGGCCGACATGCAGAACGTGATCAAGGAATACCCCGACATGCTGATCCAGCAACACACTCCGCCGGTCGCGGAGGGGGAATGGACGGCGTCGGTTGTCCACCAGGTCGGCTTCGGCCCCGATGCCACGTCTACGGCCGCTGTCCACCGTCACCGCGGGGGTCGGATGGTCGAGGAGTACTGGTTCGGTCGGGAACTGACCGAGGGTGAGCAGGATCCGTACGCTCACGAGGAGCCGTTCATCACGATCACCAGCCCCGACAGCCACCTGCTGCAGGTGTCGGTCGACGTACGGCCCGGCTGGAGTGTCGTCGTCCGCGGCAGCGAGGTGGGCAAGCGTTCGGCCACCTTCACCCGGCGGGAGGACGGCGAAGCCGTCGAGCAGCTCCGGTTCCTCGCGACCTTAACGGCACGTGCTCGGAGTGGTTGGCCCTTGGCCGCGCCGACCGATGACAGCCGCGAAGCCTGTCAGGCTCGGCCAGGAAAGAGCAGGCATGCCACCGGCGCGGATAGTCAGGACGATGGCGGTGCAACTCCCTGCTCGACTTCAATTCCAATCGCTCATGGTTTTGTCGATGGTGGCTCTGACTCGGCGAACGATGAAGACGAAGGCGGCTCACCGAGTCCCGCCTCGTGCGGCGGCCTCGTCAGACGGCCTTGACGACGGTGCCGGCGTCTTCGAGCGCGGCCACCTCGTCGGCGGGCGCCGTGGTGTCGGTGACGAAGGTGTGCAGGAGCGTGGAGGGGCCGACGTGGGCGTAGGCGGTGTGGCCGAGCTTGCTGCCGTCCGCGGCGGCGATGATGCGACGTGCGGAGGCGATGCTCGCCTTCTTCACTGCCGCGTCGTCGAGGTCGTAGGCGGTCAGGCCCTCGGCTGCGCTCAGGCCGCAGCAGCCGACGACGGCAGTGTCGAAGCGCAGTGCCGACAGGGAGGCGAGCGTGAGGGGTCCGGTCAGGGCCCCCTCGGCGGAGCGGGGACGTCCGCCGGGCACCATCAGTGTGGTCGGACTCGGAGAGTCGCTGAGAATGTGGATGGCCTGCAATGACAGGGGCATCACAGTGACCGCTCGTCCACGCAGCAGGCGGGCGACCTCCAGGCAGGTGGTGCCGCTGTCCAGGAGGACGGTCTCGCCGTCGGCGATGAGCGAGGACACCTCGGCTGCGATCCGGCGCTTGGCGTCGACGGCCTCGTGGGCGCGCAGCGCGAAGGGCGGTTCCTCACCCCTGAGCAGCAAGGTGCGTGCCCCGCCGCGGACGCGTTCGAGGACGCCTTGCGCGGCCAGTGTGTCGAGGTCGCGCCGGATGGTCATCTCCGAGGCGCCGGTCAGCTGGGCGAGTTTCTGGACCGTGGCACTGCCCGACTCTTTGACGGCCTGGGCGATCAGCCGGTGACGGTCTGCGTTGCTCATACCGCGATTGAACACCACCCAGAACGAACACTCAAACTGTTCGGAAATCAGTTCTTCAAACACAAAAGATGTTCGTTATGGTGGTTGGCATGGAACATTCGCTCCGAGCCGCCCGTGTGGCGACCTTCGTTTACTTCATCCTCAACGGCACCCTGGTGGGCATATGGGTGGTGCAGATCCCCGCCGTCGAGGAGCGCGTTGGCATCAGCCACGCGACGCTGGGGGGCTTCCTGGTGCTGCTGGGTGTCGGGGCCTTCATCGGTATGCAGATGGCCGGCCGCCTGGCCGACCGCCTCGGAACGCGCGTCGTGGTCCCCGCCGCCGGCGTTCTCTGCAGCGCGGCCCTGGTGCTGCCCGGCCTCCCGCGGGATCCCTGGACGCTCGCAGGCGCCCTGCTGATCTTCGGCTTCGGCAACGGTTGCCTCGACGTGAGCATGAACGCCCACGCCGTGCATGTGGAGAAGTCATACAACCGGCCCGTCATGTCGGCCTTCCACGCCACGTTCTCCGTCGGCGGGGTCATCGCCGCGCTCGTCGGAGCGGGCGCCGCGAGCGCCGGTATGAGTCCGGCCGCGACGCTCGGCGCCGCAGGAGCCGTGGGCATCGTGACCGCACTGGTGTCGGCACGCGGTCTGCTGCCGGTCGCGCCGGTGTCCGCCACCACCGCTGCGGAGGATGAGGGCGATGCGACCGCGAAGCGACGCACCGCCCCCGGGCGCATCTGGATCCTCGCCGCCCTGGCCCTGATGATCATGCTGTGCGAGGGGGCCGCCAACGACTGGAGCGCCCTGCACCTGAGGAACATCCTCGGTGCACCCGCGAGCACCGCCGCCTTCGGCTACGGCACCTACGCGGCGACGATGACCATCGGCCGACTGCTCGCCGACCGCCTCTCCGCCCGGTTCGGGCCCGTGGCCATCCTGCGCCACGGCTCGGCCATGGCCGCCGTCGGAATCACGATCGTGGCCCTCTCCCCGTGGATCTGGGCCGCGTTCGCGGGCTGGGCACTGTTCGGCCTGGGGCTGTCCGGCTGCATCCCCCAACTGTTCAGCGCAGCCGGGCACGCCGACCCCTCCGCTGCCGGAACCAACGTCTCCCGCGTCGCCGGGCTCGGCTACCTCGGCATGCTCGCCGGCCCCGCCGTCATCGGCTGGATGACCCACCTCGTGGCGCTGAACCACACCTTCCTGCTGCTGACCCTGCTGTGCGTGATCGCCGCTGCGACCGCCGGAATCCTGCGCACCGGATCCGACCGCACGCGCGAGATGGCGCCGAGCAGTCACTGACCGCCTGTGCGGCACGGCCCGAACACCGTGCCGCACAGGCTCCCCGCTCACCCCTGCCGGGTGCCAGACCGGTGGGGGAGATCCCCACCGCCTGCAGAAGGAGCCCCCGATGCCCGAGACAGACGCCACCCCCGCCCGCGGCCGTGTCGGTGTGATGCTCCCTCGCGACCTGCCCGTCCGGGACGTGCTGCCTTACGCCCGGCGAGCCGAAGAGCTGGGGTTCGACCAGGTATGGGTGGTGGAGGACCTCGGCCGGCGCGGCGGACTCGCACAGGCCGGCCCCGTCCTCGCCGACACCACCAGCATCAAGGAGTACACGACCGCGCTGCGCCTGCTCATGCGCGGCGAGCCCGGCCCGGCAGACGGCCGCTACGTGCGCAGCGAAGGCGTCGTCATCACCGAGGCTCCCGACATCGTCCCCCCCGGTCATCCTCGGCGTACGCGGCCCCACATCGCAGGCAGCGCGGGCGAGGTGGCTGACGGACTCCTCCTGGCCGAGCCCGCGGCCCCCGCCTGCATCACGTCCTCGCTGCGGCATCTGGGCAGCGCCTCTGACGCCATCGGCCCCGAAGTCGTCGCCGCCGCCGACGACGACGAGGACGCCGCTCTCGCCCGCGTCCGCGACGGTCTGACCGCCATCGGCGAGCCGGGCTGGGCCGCGCACATCGACCCCCTGCCCTTCGCCGCGCAGCTGCGCGAACACCGCGCTGCCTGCGCCGACGCCGAGCGATGTGCCCAGACCATGCCCGCCACCTGGGTCCGCGAGCTGAGCATCGCCGGCACCCCCGACGGGGCACGCGAAGCGATCAGGGACCGCCACGCAGCAGGCGAGACCAGCGTCGTCCTCGCTCCCACCGGCCCCGACGCCCTGGCGTCCCTCCACTCGCTCGCCAGCGCCCTGGACCCCCACCCCCGAACCGAAGACCACTAGGACCCGGAGGAACCCACCATGCCCACCGACCGACGAATCGTGCTGTTCGACCTCTTCGGGGTCATCGCCCTCCACCAGCGCCCGGGCGCCTTGGCTGAGATGGCCGCCCGGTGCAACGCACCCGCAGACGCCTTCGCCGAGGCCTACTGGGCCTGCCGCCCGCCCTACGACGCCGCGCAGCAGTCCGCGCCCGAGTACTGGACGGCCGTACTGCGGTGGCTGTCAGTCCCCGTCGATGCCGACACGATCGAGCAGCTGCGGCTCGCTGACATCGACAGCTGGTCACGCGTCGACGGCCGCATGGTCGCCTACGCGCAGTCGCTGCGTGACTTCGCCGAGGTCGCCCTGCTGTCCAACATTCCCTCGGACCACGCGGACAGCTTCGTTGCCGCGCAGCCCTGGCTGCGGAACCTGGACCACGTCGCCTTCTCCGGAAAGATCAGCGCGGCGAAGCCGGACCCGGCAGCGTTCCACCACTGCCTCGCCGCCATGCGGGCCGCGCCCGCTGACTTCCTCTTCGTCGACGACCGCGAAGAGAACGTGCGCGCAGCGCAGGCCCTGGGTATGAATGGACACGTCTTCACCGAAGTCGACGAGCTGGCAGCAGCGATCGACACCTGGCTGCCGACCGGCACGGCATGACCAACGCCGTCGCCATGGTCACCATGGCTACCAGCATCATGGGCCCGAACAACAGCCGGTGATGCAACCGGAGTTGCTTCAGCTCCGACAGGCTCGCCGCCCCAGCACGATCGCGATCGCGAGGTGCACCAGGACCCCGGCGCGTTCGCACCGGCCGGCTGATGTGCTGGATGGTGGCACCCGGTCATCGCGTCACGTTCGAGGTCGACAATGGCGGTCGGGTTCTTCGCCCGGCATCTCGGCCGGGGCCGTCACGTCACCGGCCTGAACTGACGGGTATCGGCTTCGGCCGCGAGTCGGGTGTGAATACCGCTGCTCCGGTTTGAGGCTGCGCATCCAGATGATGGATTCGCGCAGTTGAAGTCCCGCCGTGCGACTGTCGGGCGTCTTGTCGTAAGGCCGTATCGCGAGGTCGGACCCCGTCCGCGTCGGGACCCGTGCGGGGACGGCCGACTGGCCCGCGCACCTTGATCTCATCCAGCACCGAAACGAACCCTCCGCTTTGCAGACGTAGTCCACATCCACATCAACTCGCCCTCGTCAGTGGAGGATTGACGAGATCGTCGTAAGACTGCTTCACTGGCACCGTGGCTGAGCCACTCAACCAGTGAACCGATGAACCGCTGCGCTCGTGAACTACTGGACCCCCCGCCCGTAGCTCTGGAGACCCTCCGTGGACGTCGAAAGCATTCCTCGCCCATCCGTGGTCGACCTGCTTGAAGGCCGGCTGCGCGAAGACAACCTGAGCGGCAGACGCAGGCCCGGATCCCTTCTGCCCCCCGAGCGACTCACCAACACGCTGTTCAATGCCTATCTCCCGGTACGGCGCTCCCTGCGGATGCCGTTCGAGGACGCGGCCACGGCGGCGGGGCGGCTTGCGCCGGTTGTGCGTGCCGTGGCCGAGCGCCGGGTCGAGGAAGCGCAGCGCGCGGCCGAAGCGTACCTTCGCAGCACTGAGAAGATCATGTTGAGCTCGTTGAGCCGTGCCCGGCAGCGGCCGACCGACGATCCTTCGGGGTAGCAGACGACGGATTCTGTCGTGCGGCCCGGATTCGACCGGCGCAACAGTGCGCGGACCGGTGCCACCGATGGGGCAAGTCCCCCGAGCTGCTTGATTCCTGCGCCACGTCTGGACTGTTCCTGACCCGGTCCGTAGAGATCGGGAATGGAGCTGTGAATTGTCATGGACAAGTCATTTCCGTCTTGCTGGTTGTTCGGCGCGGCGTGACGTACGGAGCCCTGATCACACAAGACGCCCGAGACAACTCGGGTTCACCAACCCCTCGGATGCGGCACCCCGTTCATCCAGGGGCAGCGACCAACAACAGGAGGAGCACGGTGAAGAGACCAAGCAAGCGGCGCAGCGCCCTGATCGGTGTGGCGCTGGCCGCTGTCGTCGGCACCGTCCAGCCGGCCATCGCCGCGACAGCGACGGACGCGGGGGACCAGACCACGGCACTCCGGCACTCCCCGGTCCACGATGTCGAGGACGGGATCGCGCGGTCGTTGTCCTCCTCACTCCTGAACCGGGAGTGGAGGGCAAAGGTCCGTGCGGCCGCGCTCGGCACACAAGAGGTGGATCTGCAAGCGCTGGCCGGCAAGGCCGGTGACCCGGCGGGAAGGCGACTGCAGGCCTCGGTGTCCGCCGCGGACCGACACATCGCGGCCCTGAAGGGGCTACCCGCGTCGACCTGCTCGCTGTTGCGTATACGCCTGGGTGCGCCCGCCATGCGCCCGCATCTGAGT
Organism: Streptomyces albiflavescens; assembly: GCF_014645835.1. Classification (GTDB taxonomy): domain Bacteria; phylum Actinomycetota; class Actinomycetes; order Streptomycetales; family Streptomycetaceae; genus Streptomyces; species Streptomyces albiflavescens. Next base: position 136,991 of record NZ_BMMM01000021.1, on the reverse strand, counting down.
GCCGACGCCACCCCTTGGGTAGCCGTCGCGGCAGCCGACGACCACGCCAGGACCATCACGGCATACGACAGCCAGGGCCGCGCCCATGCCGTGGACACCACCCGAGTGCCCGAACGCCCCCTCTACGTCCTGGACATCGACGTCTCCAAGGCGCACCGGGTCGGATTGACGGTGCTGCGCCAGGCGCTCGCCGACAAGGGCCTCGCTGCGCAGCCGACCGAATCGGCGAGCACTGCCGACGCGGCGGGTTGGTGGGCGACCAAGGTCACGGCCGTCGCGGTGCAGGACGACCAGGAACCCTGGTTCAAGGGCGGAGCCGAGATGTTCTCCCTGGTCACCGGTTTCGGGCTGGACGGCAAGGCTCGTGTCGACTCGGTCGACATGCCGTACCTGGACTACGACGGCACCACCTACTACCCGAACCAGATCTTGGTCAACTGGTCGAACTACAAGTACAACCTTGCCGATGTCGTCATGATGGAGGATGACGACGGCACCAACTACAAGGCGCTGGCCCAGGCACTCACCACGGCCCTGCTCACCGTCACCGATCAGGGGACGTACATTCCCTTGGTGAACGCGGTGCTGAGCGCGATGCCCGACTCCTGGTTCACCGACGACCCCGACTACGTGGAGTCCTGGTACACCCTGTCCAAGAACTCGACGGGCCGGCTCAACGGGGCTGCGGGCAACGGGTGGATGACCGTCGAACCGTACTTCGTCGAGCAGTTCTGATCCTCTCCGGCACGGGCGAGGAACGGTCTTTCGTTCATGGGTGGGGCCTCGCCAGGCGGTGCGGTGCCCCACCTCCGGTTCCGTCACAGCTCGGTGCGCACATCTCAGTGCGCACGCCGCAGTGCTGCATCCGCTGGACGAGACCGGCCTGGTCATTCAGTCAGAGTCAGTACTGGGAACGGCCGTCGAGCTGCGGCTGGGGGACTTGTTCGGTCCAGACGGTCTTGCCGTCGGCGCCGTAACGAGTGCCCCGGCGCTGGGCGAGTTGCGCGCAGATGAACAGGCCTCGGCCGCCCTCGTCCCAAGTGTGCGCCTGGCGCAGGTGCGGTGTGCAGGAACTGGCGTCGTGGGCCTCGCAGGTGAGGGTGCGAGGGCCAGGAGACTGCCCTCGGCCAGTGGGATGGTGGCCTGGGCGTAGGGTGGGCCCTCGGCTCTGCCCAGGGAGGGTCTCCTTGGCACCGGCCCCGTCGTGGTCGGTTTGTGGGGCGGGGGGATGGGGCGGGGCCCTGGAGGCTGGGCGGAGGCCAGGGTGCGGGCCGCGTCCTTCGGTTTCCGGTTCCAGGTGCGGTGGCTCGGCTTGGCTTGGGCAACCCGGTGACGACCAGGGACAGTGGGCGGCAGCGACCGTCGGCGCTCAGGTGGAGCTTGCTGGCGCACCCGCCGCGCGAGCGGCCCAGGCCCTCACCCCCTGCACCAGGGTGCGGGCGCCGGCCACATGTTGGTGGGTGCGCATGACGGTCGAGTCGACGGAGATGCTCCAGTCGATCTCGCCGACGCGGAGGTCTCTGTCGATCTGGCCGACGGCGTCGCCCGCGGCTTGGACTGCTGTGGGAAGCCTTCTCAGGTGCCGTCGGTCGGCCACTGCCTTTCCCCGTGCCCCGCCGGACTCCGTCCCGGCCACACGGCCTCACCCCACCTCGCTCAGTCTGCTGACATGCCCCCAGAGCTGATTTCGGGCGGCCTTGGCGACGCTCGGGGTGCGATGGCCCGGCGCGGGCGTCAGGCTGGAAGAGAAGGAAGCCCCACGCGCCCGTGACGGCGCTGTCCCGGCCGGGCACAGGCGCAAACCGCACGCAAAGACCGCACCCGTTCTCGAAGCGGCAGCCCAGGAGTCCGACGCGACGTCGAAGCCGCCTTTCCTCTGCGAGCTCGGTGTGGAGCGGGCTCTGACGGGTGTTGTACAGCAGAAGAGGCGCCAGTGCGAGGGCCCTCCCTTGAAGGTCCCCGGCCACGAACATCAGGCACATGCGATTGCCCACCCATTCACTCGGTGTCACGCCATCCGTGGCCCGCCAGCGCCGCCTCGAACAAGGAGACTCAGCGATGGAGAGGCACGGTCCCACGTACAGCCGTCGCCACTTCCTTGGCGCCGCAGCCGCGGCTGCGGCGGCGACCGAGTTCGGCATGAAGGGTAGTGCGCGAGCGCAGTCCGCATCGGGAGAACGTGTGGCTTATCCCACGGTCAATCGAGCGACGCGGCAATCCTTTGGTCCGGTGAGGCAGATCAATGCCGGGGATCTGAATGTAGGTTACGTCGAGGCCGGACCTGCGAACGGGCAGTCCGTCATACTTATGCACGGCTGGCCCTACGACATTCACAGCTACATCGAGGTCACGCCGCTGCTCGCAGCAATGGGGTACAGAGTGATCGTCCCTTACCTGCGCGGCCATGGAACCACGCGGTTCCTTTCCAGCAAAACACCCAGGAACGCCCAACAGTCGGCATTCGCGGTCGACATCATCGCCCTGATGGACGCCCTCAAGATTGACAGGGCCATCCTCGCCGGATACGACTGGGGCTCGCGGACGGGTGACATCGTAGCGGCCCTCTGGCCGCAGCGCTGCAAAGCATTGGTCTCTGTGACCGGTTATCTGATCGTGAACGTCGAAGCAAACAAGATGCCGTCGCCGCCCAAGAGTGAATGGGCCTGGTGGTATCAATACTATTTCTCCACCGAAAGGGGCGTGCTTGGCCTCCAGGAGTTCCGGCACGATTTGGCCAAATTGGTCTGGAAGTTCAACTCTCCGACGTGGAATTTCGACAACGCGACCTTCGATCGCACGGCAGCAGCCTTCAGTAATCCAGATTACGTCAGCATCGTGATTGATAATTACCGCTGGCGACTTGGCCTCGCAAAGGGTGAGCCCCGGTACGACGGGCTAGAAAAGCGCCTCGCCGCGGCACCGGTCATCACCGTGCCGACGATCACCATTGACGGAGCGCGTGATCCATTCACGCCTCCGGGAAATGGATCGGCTTATCGCAAGAAGTTCACCGGCAATTACGCGCACCGGACCCTGGACGTCGGACACAACGTTCCGCAGGAGGACCCGCAGGGCTTCGCAGCGGCTGTCGTAGCAGTCGATGGACTCTGACCGCGCCACTGAGACTCGACCGTCGATCAGCCTGAAGTCATGGGTACGCCCAGCGGCGGTCAACACCCCGCCCCCGGCCCCGAAGGCGCCCCGAAGGGCAAGGCCGTCGCCCGACCGATGCCGGATCGCCACCGGTGACGAGCGCCGTTTGGCCTGCTAACGGTCCGCGGTCTGCTGGGCCCGACGCGGATCAGTGGGCTGTAGCAGTTCGACGAGGTTGCCCTCAGGGTCGGAGAAGTAGGCGAAGCGGATTCCTGGACGCCGAGCCGGCGCCGGTTGGCAGACGATGCGGCCGCCGTGGGCGGCTGCGGCCGTGAGGGCGGCGTCCAGGTCGTCCACGGTCAGGGCCCAGTGGAAGTAGCCCTGGGTGCCCGCGCCATCGACCGGGTTGGTGAAACGCTGCGATGCGGAACCGGCGCGCTCGGTGAGTTCCAGCGCGGCGCCACGGGGGTCGCTGAGGAGCGAGATCCGGATGCCGGCCTCGGGGATCTCGGTCCGGTACGTGGAAGCCCAACGCCCGGGTGTAGAAGTGGCATTGCCGGTCGAGATCCGCGACGGAGAGGCCGATGTGGTGGAAGGAGCGTACGGGCACGGTCGGTTGTCCTCCGTGTGGTCAACGGGCGGTGTATCCGCCGTCGACGGGCAGGGCGGTGCCGGTGACGAAGCTGGACCGCTCGGAGCACAGCCACCCGACGGCGTCGGCCATCTCCTCCGGTTCGGCGATCCTGCCGATGGGGTGGGCCGCCACCCGGGCCGCCATCACTTCCGGTGAGCGTCCCCCTGCGATCAGCGGTGTCTTGACCAGTCCGGCGACGATGGCGTTGACCCGGATGCCGTCCGGTCCGTAGTCGAGTGCGGCTGTGCGGGTGAGGCCGACGACGCCGTGTTTGGCGGCGGTGTATCCGGCGAAACCCGCGACTCCGACGACGCTCGCCCCGGAGCCGATAGGGGCGGCCCGCCGAGTGGTTCGGTAGAGGTGACTGGTGGTGGTGAGCGGCGTCGGACGGTTGCAGCGGCCGCGACCATGTCGAGGGAGATCTGCCGCGGGCGGGCTTGTGGCGCGACGGGCCTACCAGCTCTGCTCGGCAGCGCGGACGAGGACCTCGTTGACGGACACTCTGCGGTCGCGTGTGACGACGAAGGCGACCGTGTCCGCAATGTCCTCGGGACGCAGCATCTCCATCCCGGCCAGCTGCTGGTCCAACGACGCCCTGATCTCGTCCCGCGAGTGCGTGACGAACTCGGTGTCCACCGTCCCCGGCTCGATCACGCTGACGCGCAGGCGCTGCCGCATGACCTCCTGGCGCAGGGCCTCGGTGAACCCGTTCACGCCGAACTTCGTCATGCTGTACACCGCCGTGCCCGGCCGGGCCACACGCCCGGCGGTGGAGCTGATGTTGACCAGGTCGGCGACCCGGCGGGGCGAGTCCTCCGCCGCGCGCAGCAGATGGGGCAGCGCCGCGTGGGTGACATGCAGCAGGCCGTGGAGGTTCACCGTCAGCATGCGCTCCCATTCCTGGGCCGGCGCGTTCAGGACCGGTCCGGCCATTCCCACACCGGCGTTGTTGACCAGGACGTCCAGGCGGCCGAGTTCAGCCACCACTCGCTCGACGGCGGCCGTCGTCTGTTCCTGCTCCGTGATGTCGGCCTCCACTACGAGCGCTGCCCCGCCCTCGGCGCGGATCTTCCCGGCCAGCTCCTCGAGCCGGTCACGGCGCCGGGCGACCACCGCGACAGCGGCGCCCTCCGCGGCCAGGCCCAGGGCCGTTGCCTGGCCGATGCCGCTGCTGGCGCCGGTCACCAGAGCAACGGTGTTCTGCAGACGTGCGGACATGACTGTCTCCTTGATTCAGATCGAGATGAAACCGAGCCGTTGACTACGCGGACGTACAGGTCCGGGTCAGTGGCAGCTCGCGGGCATTGAGGGCCACGCGACGGCAACGCGGACATGACTGGTCAGTGGGCTGCCGGCAGGGTGGCCGCAGCCGACCTGGTGAGGAGCCATGCCGTCGGTGGTGTGGCTGCTCAGTGCGCGGGCCTACGGGTGGAGCGCCGGCCGGTGGTGGCTTCACGAGTCCGGTCGGCGAGCAGGCGCGGGGCGTGGACGGGGGACGTGCCGGGCTCGGCGGTGGTGCTGGTGGCGGGTGGCGTCGTCAGACGGTCGTACCGGCGTCCGCGAGCAGGTCGAGGGAGATCCGCCAGAGGCGGGCCGCGCTCTGAGGGTCCACGGCGTGGGCGGCCACTCCCCGGCGCACACCGGGCCGGTGCGGTCCGGCCTCGTTGCAGTCCTCGAAGTACCGGCTGGTCACGCCCTCGGCCAGCGGGGAGGCGGCGAGCAGCACCGAGGTCGCCGCACCCTGCTCGATGTTCTTCCAGGACACGTCGGTGTTGGTGGCGTCGAACGAGGCCGGACTGTTGGCGATGTCCCCGATGTGGCGGCCGAGCCGGGTGCTGGTGATGCGGCCCGGGTTGAGTGCGTTGACAGCGATCAGGTCGGACGCCCAGCGGCGGCTCGCCTCGACCGCGAACAGGACGTTTGCGGTCTTGGACTGGCTGTAGGCCGCCCACGGGTCGTAGGGGTGCTGCTCGAAGTTGATGTCGTCGAAAAGTACGTCGCCGTTGACATGACCGACCGAGCTGACGGCGACCACACGTGCGCCGTGGGCCGCTGTCAGGGCGCTGTGCAGGCCGGTGGCGAGCGCGAAGTGGCCGAGGTGGTTGGTGGCGAACTGCATTTCCCAGCCCTCCTTCGTCCGCTCCAGCGGCGAGGCCATGACGCCGGCGTTGAGGACCAGGATGTGCAGCGGTCCCCGCCACGCCTCCACAAAGGCGCGCACCGAGGTCTGGTCGGCGAGGTCGAGCATCGCGGCGTGCACCGTTCCCGGGCCGGTTGCCGGGGCGATCTCCTCGGCGACCTGTGAGCCCGCGGCCAGGTCGCGCACGCCGATCGTCACCGCTGCGCCAGCAGCGGCCAGGACACGCGCGGTTTCGCGTCCGATGCCGGATGCTCCCCCCGTGACGATGGCGCGTTGGCCACTGAGGTCGATACCAGCGAGCACCTCGGCGGCGGTCGTCTGTGCGCCGAACGGGGTCGTGATGAGGTGGTCGGTCATGGGACTCTCCAGGGAGGTGGATCATTGAGTGCGCGCCCGGTGGCGCCGCGGCAGGGGGCGTCGTACCCTCATATCCGGAACTGGTTCCGGTTCGAGTTCGAGAGTAAGCGGAACTGGTTCCGCTTGCAAGTGTGGCAGGAAGGGAGTGGGCAGTGACCGGCCACGAGGGGGACACGGCGCGGCACCGCAGGCCGCTGCGCGCGGACGCGCAACGCAACGAGGACCGGCTGCTGGAGGCAGCAGCGGCAGCCTTCGCCCGCGAGGGAGCGGGTGCCTCGGTCAAGGACATCGCCCGCGCGGCCGGCGTGGGTGTCGGCACGCTGTACCGCCGGTTCCCGTCCAAGGAACTGCTGATCGAGGCGATCTACCGGCAAGAAGTGGGGCGCCTGTGCGAGGCAGCAGAGGACCTCACGGCCACACTGCCACCGGTGGATGCGCTGCGGACCTGGATGGAGCGCTTCATCGACTTCATGGCCGCCAAGCACGGCATGGCCGACGCGCTGGCCGTGGTGCTGACCGACGAGAGCGAGCGCCTGCAAACCCGGGCCCTGCTCGCCGACGCCATCACCCACCTGCTCGCCGCGGTGGAGAGCCAGTCGGTGGCGCGGCCAGGGGTCGGTGCCCGGGACGTGCTGATGGCCCTGGGCGGGATCAGTCTCATGGCCGCCAGCGAAGAGCAGCGCGACCTGGCCTCCAGGCTCATCGACCTGCTCCTGTACGGCATCGTGACGAACTGACGGGATCAGGTGGCCTCCGGGTCAGCCGGCCCGCAGACCTGGCCTCCTGCACCGGGCGTCTCGTCAATCGGTGATGACGGGGCGCCGTCGCGCCGTGGGCGAGCAGATCCAGTCGGCGCGCGCACTCCACGTTCCTCAAGCCCGTCGGAATCGTCGCTTGCTGCTACCAAGCTCTTGATCCGGCGTCGACGTTCCTCGACGTGGTTGGACGGCGCCGATACTGAGCGGTGGCCGCCGTGTCGGCGCGGCCGACCTGGACCGCGCCGCGAGGTCCCGCCAACTGGGCCGCCTCAACTGGAGGCCCCTGGGCCGCATCAGCTGGTGGCACTTGGCCCGCGCTCGACGTCGCAGGTGCGGTGGACCACCTCGACGATGTGGCGGTGCTGGTCATCAAGCGCATCGACGAGTGAAGTCGCGCGCCCGGTCAGCCCGTAGTTAGCCTGAAGTCATCACCGTGGCACCGATGGGGCGCCTGCCCGCGATGTGGGTGGCGGGCCCGTCGGGCGGTGCTTTGGCGAGCCGACCTACCGCACTGGGACGCCGGCCTCACACCTCCATACTCCGCCGGGCCCCGGGGCCGCTCCCACTTCTTAGGCTCCGATCAAGGACGCACTCTCGCTGACCTCTGCGGCGATGTCCGTGGCTGCTGTCTGCGTGGTGGGCATCGCAGGACTGCGTCCCCGGCGCCTTTCGACTTGCCGATGGCCGTGGCACGGGGCGAGCCCGCGCACTTACCCCGGTCAGATCCCATACGGCATGCGCACACAGGGAGATTCTCATGACCGAGAGCCACCCGCGAACCCCGGCCACCCCTGGCGTCCTCGTCGATCCGCTGCGTAATCGTGGCGTGGCCTTCACCCTGGAGGAACGAGATGCCCTCGGCCTTACCGGGCGGCTGCCTTCCGGAGTCCTCACGCTCGAACGGCAGGCTCAGCGCGCCTACCAGCAGATGCAGGTTCAGGGCAGCGACCTGGCCAAGAACGTGTACCTGGAACAGCTGCACGACCGCAACGAAACCCTGTACTTCAAGGTTCTCGCCGACCACCTCGCCGAGCTGCTGCCGATCGTTTACGACCCCACCGTGGGCGAGGCGATCGAGAAGTACTCCCACGAGTACCGGCACCCCCGCGGCATCTTCCTGTCCATCGACCGGCCTGACGACATGGAGAAGGCCTTCGCCACCCTTGAACTTGGGCCTGAGGATGTCGACTTGATCGTGTGCACCGACGCGGAGGAAATCCTGGGCATCGGCGACTGGGGCGTGGGAGGGATCCAGATCTCGGTCGGGAAGCTCGCGGTGTACACGGCGGCCGCGGGCATCGACCCGCGCCGCGTAATCCCTGTGTCCCTGGACGTCGGCACGGACCGCACATCGCTGCAGGAGGACGCGCTGTACCTGGGCAACCGGCATCCCCGCGTCCGCGGCGCCGACTACGACGCGTTCATCGAGAAGTACCTGGAGACGGCATCGTCCACGTTCCCCAACGCACTGTTGCACTTCGAGGACTTCGGTCCCAGCAACGCACGGCGGATCCTGGAGCAGTACGGCGGCCGCTACCGGATCTTCAACGACGACATGCAGGGCACCGGTGCCATCACGCTGGCCGCCGCCATGTCCGCCGTAAAGGTCAGCGGTGTGCGGATGCGGGACCAGAAGCTGGTCGTCTTCGGCGCCGGGACCGCCGGGGTGGGCATCGCCGACCAGCTCCGCGACGCGATGATCCGCGACGGCGCGGATCCGGAGCAGGCGGCCGCCCAGGTGTGGCTCGTCGACAAGCAGGGGCTGCTCACCCGGGACATGGCCGACCTGCGCGACTTCCAGCAGCCGTACGCGCGCGATCCCGCCGAGGTCGCGGACTGGGCGAGGCGCGACGGCGCGATCTCACTGCTGGAAGCGGTTCGTCGGGTCAAGCCGACGATCCTGCTGGGCACTTCCACCGTGCATGGCGCGTTCACGCGCGAGGTCGTCGAAGCCATGTCCGAGGGCAGCGAGCGGCCGATCATCTTCCCGATCTCCAACCCCACCTCCCGGATCGAGGCCATGCCTGCCGATGTCATCGACTGGTCCAGAGGAAAGGCGCTCGTCGCGACCGGCATCCCCGTCCCGCCCGTGGAATACGACGGCGTGACCCACCAGATCGGGCAGGCCAACAACGCGCTGCTGTACCCGGGCTTGGGCCTGGGCACGATCGTCTCCGGTGCGTCCCAGGTCACCGCGGGCATGCTGCTCGCGGCCGCACAGGCTGTCGCGGACCAGGTCGACCCATCGGGGCCGGGCGCCTCCCTGCTGCCGCCCGTGGACAACCTTCGGGAGTCCTCTGCGATCACTGCGACTGCGGTGGTCAAGGCGGCGCTCGACGACGGCGTGGCCACCTCCAAGCCGATCGACACCGCAGAGGCTGTTCGGGAGGCCATGTGGCAGCCGGCCTACACAGACGGAGCCGCAGCATGAACACGCAACACTCCGCCGCCGACCGGGCCGGGTCGGCCGGTCAGGACGCGGCACCGCAGATCCTCGACATCCCCATCGGAGTGCACGCGACCGGCACCCGGCGGGAGACCGACTCCATGGGAGCCATCGATGTCCCCGCGGACCACTACTGGGGCGCCCAGACGCAACGCTCCCTGATCCACTTCTCCATCGGGGACGACCGGATGCCCAAAGCGGTCTACCACGCCTACGGTTATGTCAAGAAGGCTGCCGCTGCCGTCAACGGTCGCGCCGGGCGGTTGCCGGCCTGGAAGGCCGACCTGATCCGGCGGGTGGCTGACGAAGTCATCGCGGGCGACCTGGACGATCACTTCCCGCTGTACGTCTGGCAGACCGGGTCCGGTACCCAGTCCAACATGAACACCAACGAGGTGATCAGTAACCGGGCCATCCAACTGGTCGGCGCAGAACTGGGCAGCAAATCCCCGATCCACCCCAACGACCACGTCAACATGGGGCAGTCCTCCAACGACACTTTCCCCACCGCCATGCACATCGCCGCGGTCAAGGAGATCCACGAACAGTTGCTGCCCAGCGTGCAGGCGCTGCAGCACGCCATCGATATCAAGGCACAGCAATGGCATGACGTGGTGAAGATCGGCCGCACCCACCTGGAGGACGCCGTCCCGCTCACCGTTGGGCAGGAATGGTCCGGCTACGCTCACCAGTTGCAACAAGCCGTCGACCGCGTCACCAGATCCGCCGAGGGCCTGTACGAGCTCGCGATGGGTGGCACCGCGGTCGGGACCGGGCTCAATGCCCCACCCGGATTCGGCGAGCAGGTCGCGGCCGAAATCGCCGGCGCGACCGGCTACCCGTTCACCACCGCGCAGAACAAATTCGCCGCCCAAGGCGGCCTGGACGCCATGGCCGACGCGTCCGCCGGACTGCGGGCCCTGGCAGTGCCGCTGATGAAGATCGCCAACGACATCCGCTGGCTGGCCTCCGGACCCCGCTGCGGCCTCGACGAACTCATCCTCCCCGCGAACGAGCCCGGCTCCTCCATCATGCCGGGCAAGGTCAACCCGACCCAGTGCGAGGCGATGGTCATGGTCTGCATCCAGGTGCTGTCCGAGGACCAGGCCATCGCGTTCGCCGGCTCACAGGGCAACTTCGAGCTCAACGCTATGCGTCCGGTCATCATCAACAACTTCCTGCACGCGGCGACGATCCTCGCCGACGCCTGCGCCAAGATGCGCGAATACTGCATCGAGGGCGCCCAGCTCAACCGAGACCAGATCGACAGCTACGTCGACCGGTCGCTCATGCTGGTGACGGCACTCTCACCCGTGATCGGCTACGACAAGGCCTCCGCGATCGCCCACAAGGCGAACGACGAGGACACCACCCTGCGCGCGGCAGCGCTGGCCTCCGGCTACGTCAGTGCCGAGGACTTCGACCGCATCGTCCGACCCGCCGCCATGGTCGGCCAGACGTAGAACAGAGCCCATCAGTGACCACGCCCCGGGCCACTTGGCCGTCAACGCCGCCCACACCCGGCGGCGTCCACAGCCCGGGAACAGCACCATGGCCGGGACCGATCCCGCCCGTGAAAGGCGTGCGCCCCTACGATCCCGACGAGGCCCCCGGCGCCGCCGATCCGCCAACCTGCCGGACCAGCAACGCCTATTAGGGCTACGACTACGCCCACCTGCGGCGATGGGTATCCGGCACCGCATGCCGGCAAAGGAGTCGAGACCCACAGCGGCCGGGACGCCATCACTGGACGATCGAACGCACGCTGGCGAGGCTCGCCGGCCGACGCCGGCTTCATCGCCGCCACGAGCGCAAAGCCGAGCGCTCCCTCGCCTTCGCAAGCATCGCCTGCACCTTCATGTGCTACCGCCGGCCATCCCATTGAGATGGCCTGGGCCTGCAAGCTGCACACGCCTCCCGGCTGTTGCCGTGTTCAAGAAGATCCCCGCGCTCGCCCGAGTTCTTCTGCCGAGACTGACGTCGCCCGGCGGTCAGAGGCTGATGAGCAGGCCGTCGAGTGGGGCGGGTATGCGGTCGGGGTCGAGTGCCTCGACGAGGACGCGGCCGTAGCGGATCTTGCGCCCCTTCTTCGTGCCGAGGAAACGCCGCAACTGCTGCTGTGAGCTGCGGCCCTGCTGTGCGGGCTGGCGCAGGAAGGTCTGGAGTGCGCGCTGGTCGCCCTCCGCCCGGACGAGTTCCTCCACCCGTGTCACGCCCAGCGCGCGGATGAGCTCGTCTTCCAGATCCGCCGCGCAGACGAAGAACCCTTGCTGTGCTGCACTGGCCCGCTCCAAGCCACGGGCGTAGTAGCGACGCTCCGCCTCGTCGCACAGTCCCGTGAGGCGGAGGCCAAGGCCGGGTGGCCCGAGGAGGTGGGTGAAGCGCCCGACGTTCATCGCGCCGCCCATCGGCAGCACGCTGACTCCTTCGGCCGCCAGGTTCCGGCCGCGGCTCGCGGCCAGCGCGTCGACCGCTGCGGCGTCGCTCGGCCCTTCGAGTAGGACGGCTGTCCGGACGGCCAGTTGCGAGGCCAGCTCGCGCGCGGCGTCGCTGGGTCCACCGGCTGCCCACGTGGTGACCGCATCCCGGAACGCCCCCATGTCAGTCATGAGACGAGTCTCCGCCGTTTCCCGCCACCACGGTAGGGAATTTCCGCCAGGCGTCGATCGGCGGTGAGCAGCCGGCCCCGACGGTCCGAACGAAGGAGGGCGCTGCCGTCTGGTGCCGCCCGAGGTGGCGGTGGAGGCGATGCGGCCCCGCGTCGACCTGCCGGAGGCGCTGCTGGAGGTGCTCGCCTGGACCGGCGCCGACCAGGCGTGCACCTCGATCACCGGCCTGGAGGCGAGGATGAAAGGCCTGCACGTGACGATCACCGCGCTGCTGGTCGCGCGCAGCTGCAATGTCACGGACGTCCCGCGGTGGTGCCGGCCAAGCGGATTCCGGCCTCGTCCCGGCCGCCGGGACTTGTGCATTCAGCGTGGAAGCGTGTGCATTCTGCCGACAAAGTGAAAGGACGGCGGGTAGCCTCCAAGCCGCATTCCGCGAACTCGCAGCGGAGGAGATTCACATGGCGTTACGCCGATCTACTCTCAGCCTTGCCGCCGCGGCGGGCCTGGCCATGTCCGCGGCGCTGACGGTACCGGCCGTCGCGGCGGCTCCGGCCACGCCGAAGGCGCCGACCACGGCCGCCGCCCGGACCGCCACGGTGGACATCGAGGAGCAGAGCGGTAGCTACGTCTATGGCACCTTGACCTGGTCTAATCGGGCGGTCGGCTTCCAGGGAGTGCTCATCGCCAAAGGCTGCCGAAGGGCGTGGTTCAGCACGTACGACGCCTCTGACAACCCGCTCGCTGCCAGGAGCACCAGTACTCACTGCAACACAGCGGATTCGATCCCCCCGTTCGCGATTCCCGCGAATGTCGTCGGCGGCGCTGCGTACGTCCGGGTCTGTCTCGAGGACGAGCACGCCGTCCCCACCACAGGCTGCCAGGTCTACTTCCCGAGCTGACCAGTTACCAGTCGTTTCCCCCACGGCTGGAAGCCGTGGGGGAAACGACTGGTTGAAGAGTGTTTTGTCCCGGCAACCGAATGTGATGGGCTATTGCCACACCTGAACCTCGAACCGAACACTCCCGCCAGGACAGAACGCTCTTTAACCAAAGAGAGCCGCGATCCTCCGCGCACCGTCCGACGAAGTCGTCGTCAGCCGGGCCCACGACCCGTCCCGGAAGGAGATCTTGAAGTCGGACTCGGCCATGCTGAATCGCTTGATCTCCGCGCCGACGATTTCCTTCCGAGGCAACGACCAGAGGACGGCCTCGGATCCCGGAACCTTCTCACCACCGCCCCATGAGAGGAACCAACTGCCCCGCGCCGTGTCCTCGTACGACGTAATGCGCACGAGGCCATCAGATTCGTCCAGTTCGATCTCGGTCACCATTCGCCAGGACCGCCGGGAGGGATCGAGCTGCCAGGGCAGCGTACGAGCCGTCTCGCCCACGCCCGCCCACATGACGGGGAAGTCGTCGACTTCGTTCTCGCGCTCCTCCAGCTTCCCTCGCCCGTCGGGCGACGCGGGGCTGCCAAGGGCGCTGGCGATGATGTACAGCGGCAACATCAGGAGCCCGGTGACGAGAGCATGGACGTGTCGGCCGAGCTTGCCGAAGAACCCCCGCACCGCGAAGGTCTGTCCAGGGGGCCAGCCGGGCAGGGCGGGTTCTATATCGTTGCGCTCGTGGTCGCGGAAGGAGCGCCGCTTCTCCACCGAGGCGGCAGTACCACTCGCGAACTCGACCCGGTAGCGCTCCGGTTCCTCGTCCATGACCCTTCCTTTCCTGCCGCCTTGGCGGGGTCAACTATGCCAAGTGAGTGCACAGCACCCGCACCCTGGACCTGACTGCAACCCCGGGGCCGCAAGGGCGAGCCCAAGGGCTTCGGCCGGCGGGACTTCCGCATCCTGATCGTTTGCGCCCGCATCCAGCTCGGCTTGTCAGGCGCCGACTCAAGAAACTCCAGTACTAGCCGGACCTGGTCGACGGCTGCCTCGTCGGCACAGGACTGATCACGGACGGCTGACGGGAACGGTGACCTTCGCGCGAGGACGGTATTCGCCGGCAGGCGAGGCCTGCCAAGTGTCAGGCTCCGCCTATGAGTTACCGGACCAACGGGGTCGCCGACGCCTCTTGGCTCGGCACACCGATCGACGCTCGCCCCCTGTTCGGGCCGGAGCTGGCCTCGCTCCTGAACCTACTGCGCGCACTGCGACCTACTGAATGGAAGGCGGCGGCGGTGCCGGGCTGGAGCGTGAAGGACCTCGCCGCCCACATCCTCGGCGACTACCGGGGTCGCCTCGGCTGGAGCACGGACGGCTTTCGGCCTGCGTTCGCAGTCGGCGAGACCCTGGAAGCATTCATCCATCGCGTCAACCAGGACTGGATAGACCTCCACACCGACCACGGCCCCGCCGAGCTCATCGATGCCGTCGAGGCAGCAGGTGCCCAGGTCAGCAGCAATTTCGCGGCCGCTGATCTCCGTACAGCAGGGCTGGGAGTGTCCTGGGCTGGTGCAGACCCAGCACCGAGGTGGCTGGACATCGCACGGGAGTTCACCGAGTACTGGACGCACCGCCAGCAGATCCGCCATGCCACCGGCCGTGGGACCGATCCGGAACCCCTGGCTCTCGCCACAGTCCTGGACACGTTTATGCGGGCCCTGCCTCACACGCTGCGTGGCACGACCGCCCCCACCGGAACTCAGGTCCGGATGGTCATCAGTGGCTCGGCCGGTGGCACCTGGACCGTGACAGCCGTTGAGGACCGATGGTCACTGGCTGCGGCGCCCAACGGGCGGCCCACCGCATCGGTGACGTTGGACTCGGAGACTGCCTGGCGCTTGTGCACCCGCGGCATCGAGCCGAGCACCGCCCTCACAGACGTCCACATCCAGGGAGAACGTCCGCTTGCCGAGGCCATGTGCCAGATCGTGTCCATCGTCTACTGAGAACCGCGCAGCCGGAGTCCCATGCCTCACTCACGGGCCCCGTCCTGTTGAACCAGCCCGACGTGCATGGACGCGTCGCCGGGCAGGACCAGGTCGGCAACCAGGGCGTGCATGCCCGCGTAGTCGGGAACGACGTCGCGGGCGCGCGCGGGCGCGCGGGCGCGCGGGCGCGCGGGTGCCGGCGGTCGTGCGGCGCCGCACGGCGTCCGTCGGCTGACCCCGCGGCTTGGCGCTCTATGGCAACTCTAAGGTTCGCCGGCAAGTCGTGTTGAAGTGCGGCTGGTCTCCTGGGGATCGGGCGGGCCGAAGACGTCGGCCCTTCGGGGAAGGGAAGCAGATGCGAAAGAGCAGGGGAGTTGCCGCCACGGCGCTGGCGCTCGTCATGGTGGCGGGGGTCTCCGGCGCGGCTGTCGCCGACGGGGCCAAGGGATCGCCGTCGCCGAGCGGCAGCGGGAGCGCGCACGTCCCGAGCAAGCACGGCGAGAAGGGCAAGCAGGGCGAGAAGAGCAAGCAGGGCGAGAAGGGCAAGCAGGGCGAGAAGAGCAAGCAGGGCGAGAAGGGCAAGCAGGGCGAGAAGGGCAAGCAGACCGACCGGCTGGCCGAGATAGCCAAGCGCTACGGCGTCTCCGTGGTGCAGCTCGAGAATTCCTTGCGCGACGTCAAGCGCGCCATCGGCGAACAGGGCAAGTCGCCGTCCGACCAGGCCATCGTCCGGCTCCTCGCGCACGACCTCGGCATCTCTCAGGCGAAGGCGGCGAAGCTGGAGCAGGAGTTCTTCGGACAGGCGGGCGGCAAGCGCCAGGGGAGGCTGGACGGCAAGGGGACCAAGGCCGACGCCAGGGCCTTTGTCGACGGGCTCGCCAAGCAGCTCGGCGTCTCCCACGAACAGGCCGCGCGCGCCTTCGCCGCCCTGGAGAAGCTGAGCCGGACGTCCGGCGGAATCGACCCGCGCGATGCTCGGTTCGCCGCGATCGCACGCGGGCTGGGTGTGACGGCCAGGCAGTTCGCGGATGCCATCGGCCAGGTCAAGTTGAGTCTGGGGGGCGAGCGACAGGCCGCCTCGGCGAAGCCGTCCGAGTCCTGACCGTGGCCGCGAGCCGGGTCCTCACGACCTGACCCGCCGCCTACACAACCTGAGGCACGCTATTGCCCATGCGGGTGCTGGTGGTCGATGACGATGACGCGGTGCGCCGTTCGCTGGCGCACGCCCTGACGCGGGACGGCTACGAGGTGTCCACGGCGCCCGACGGTGCCGCGGCGCTGAGCGAGCTGGCCCGGGCCCGGCAGGACGCCGTGGTGCTGGACATCCTGATGCCCGAACCCAACGGCCTCGAGGTGTGCCGCCGGCTGCGCGGCCGCGGCGACGGCACCCCGATCCTCATGCTCACCGCCCGCGACCTGGTCTCCGACCGGGTCGCGGGCCTGGACGCGGGCGCCGACGACTATCTCGTCAAGCCGTTCGCGCTGGACGAGCTGCGGGCCCGGCTGCGCGCCCTGCTGCGCCGCAGCGGCGCAGCGCAGGAGGTGCTGACCTACGCCGACATCGCTCTGGACACGGCCGCCTGCCGGGCCCGCAGGGGCACCCGGCAGCTGGAGTTGACGCGCACCGAGTACGCGCTGCTTGAGTTGTTCCTGCGCAACCCGGAGCGAGTGCTCAGCCGGACCCTCATCTTCGACTCGGTATGGGGCTATGACTTCGGTCCGTCCTCCAACGCCCTGTGGGTGTACGTGAGTTATCTGCGTGCCAAGCTGGAGGCAGCCGGCGAACCGCGGCTGATCCAGACCGTGCGCGGCCTCGGCTATGTACTGCGGGAGGAGCCATGAGCCTGCGCAACCGGGTCGCGCTGGCCGGCGGCGCGGTGGTCCTGGCTGCGCTCGTGCTCGCCTCCCTCGTGCTGTATCCCTCTCTCGACGCCAAGCTCAACCAGCAGCACGACGCCACCCTCGTGGCCGCGGTCGAGCAGGCTCCGGACACGTTGCGGGCACTCAAGACGAAGTCCGCCGAGACGGGCCAGAAGCCGGCCTTCTTCGCGGGCGAACCGGTCGACGTCGGCTCGACGAAACTGCAGTTGCTGGACGCGCCCGTGACGCCGGGCTCGAACACGGGCTTCATCAAGGTCAGCGTTACCGACCAGCAGGTCGCGTCCGGCGCTCACGAGCCGTACTTTCAGGACGCCGAGTTCGACGGTATCCGCTACCGCGTCTACACCGCCCCGCTGGCCGGCACCAACGGCGTTCTGGTCCGCGCCGCGATGCCGACGTCCGTGGTCGGTGCCCCGCTCGGCAGTCTCAAGCTACTGCTCATCGCGATTACCGTGGGCGGCAGCCTGCTCGCCGGACTGGTCGCCCGGCTCGCGGCCGGCCGGGTGCTGCGCCCGGTACGCCGACTCACCGAGACGGTGGAGCACATCACCGCGACACAGGACCTCGGCGCCCGCATCGAGATCTCGGGCCGGGACGAAATCGCCCGGCTGGGACGGGCTTTCGCGTCCATGACTGCGGCGGTCGAGGCGTCCGTGACCACCCAGCGGCGGCTCGTCGCGGATGCCTCGCACGAGTTGCGCACGCCGCTGACCAGCCTCAACACCAATCTGGAACTGCTGGACGAGGGGCTCGGTGTGCGGGATCCGCAGGCGCCGGAGCTGGTGGGGGCGGCGCGCGAGCAGACCCGGGAGCTGATGGCGCTGGTGGGAGACCTGATTGACCTGGCACGTTACGGGCGCGCCGACACGCACACCGAGGACACCCGGCTTGACCTCGTGGCCCAGCGGGTCGTCGTGCGGGCCACCGGCCGCACGCCGGGCCTCGCCTTCCGTATGGAGCTGGCCGAGTGCCTCGTCCACGGCGACCCGGATGCGCTGGAGCGGGCGGCGGCCAACCTGGTGGACAACGCGGTGAAGTGGAGCCCCGAAGGCGGCCGGGTCACGGTGCGGGTCGGCGCGACCGGGGTGCTGTCCGTGGCCGACGAGGGTCCCGGCATCCCGGCGGCCGATCTGCCGTACGTCTTCGACCGGTTCTACCGCTCGACCCAAGCCCGCTCCCTTCCCGGCAGCGGGCTGGGACTGGCGATCGTGCGGCAGATCGCGGAGACGCACGGGGGTACGGTGACGGCCGAAACGCCGGCAGCAGGCGGCACGATGCTGTGCCTTGCGCTGCCGGCGCTCGGGGTCGCGGCGCCTCGGACGGGGGTCGAGACCTTGCCGGGCGCGGGCGCCGGAGCGGCGCCGTCGAGCACCTCAACGGCGTCCGCCGCACCCTCGACCGCCCGCCGGAGCGGTGGAACCCGGCGCCCCGACGCGACGGCCGGGCCCTCGCTCTGCCCGCCGTCAGCCCAACGAGCCGACACGGTGCGCCAGTTGGACTGACGGGCCGTCATGAAACCGAGGTCAACGAGGTCTTGAGGCTCATCAGACTTGTTCATCGATCGCCGTTAGATGAACATTCGCCTCGCCTTGTGTACGGCGCGGCTCACGGCGGCCGATGCCGGGCTCTGGGCGCGCCACCTGGCCAGCTCGTAGCGGGCGGTGCGGGTGTGGTCGTGGTCGTCGCCGAACACTCGCACCATGTCGTCCAGCGCCTCGGCGAGCGCGGCGGCCGCGCCCGCCGGATCCCCCGCCAGCATGCGAGGTTGCCGCGGGTGAGGAGGTGTGGGGGTGGTCGTCGCCCAGCACTCGCACCATGTCCTCCAGCAGCTCGACGAGATCGGCGGCGCCCGCTGCATCCCCTGCCCGCCCCCGCCAGTGGGCCAGGTGGTGGCGAGCGGCGAGGGTGCAGGGGTGCCGCGGACCGAGGCGGCGACGGGTGGCGGCGGCAAGGCGCTGGCAGTGGTCGAGGGCGGCGGCAACCTGGCCGGTTGTATTCGGGCTGGTGTCAGCGCGATGCACGCGAAACAGCACCTTATGGGCGTCCGGCCGGTACAAGGCCTCTTGGGCTTGGGCGGCGAGGGCTGTGGTGTTGGCGCGCAGGGCCTGGGTCAGGGTGGTGTCGCGGTCGATGTCGGGCCAGGCGGCGAGGAGGGCGTCCGCCGCAGTGCGGGCGAACTCGTCCTGTTGGTCGGGGGTGAGGGTGTCACGGGTGGCGCGCTGGATGAGCTGGTGGACGCGGACGGCTTGGTGCGGGGCGGCGGGGGTGTGGTCGATGAGGCTGAGCCGGTGCAGGGCGTGCACCGCGTCCCGGGGGGAAACCGGTTGCGGTTCCCCGGTGCGGTCCTGGCCGGCTCGGGTCCGGTGCTGGGCGAGGTGGGTGAGGGCGGGCCGACTGTTGAGGACGGCGTGCTAGGTCCTGTCGTCAAATTCCCGTCGTCCGCCCGGAGGGCGGGCCCTGCGGCGTCAGGTGCGTGCTCTCGGCGTGCCGGGCACAGGCCCTCGTACTGGATGTACTTGGGTCTGTGCCCGGTGCGGCGAGAGTGCGTGCATGGCGTCGCGGGGCAGACGGGAATTTGACGACAGGGCCTAGGACGGGTACAGGCGATCTCGACGTTGCCGGCCGCGGCGAGGCGACTCGGGTCCTCGACCGGGGCGCGAACGCTGTCGGTGGTTTCCGCCAAGTAAGGGGTGAGACCGCCGACCGGCGGTCCGGAGACGGAGGTCCCATGACAACGGGCCTGGACGACGAGGAGCTGCTGGGCCGTACGGCACGCGACCCAGCCTCCTTCGAGCCGTTGGTGGAACGCCATTCGGCAGCCCTGCACGGCTACTTCGCGCGCCGCGCCCCCGGAGCCGCCGACGATCTGCTCGCCGAGCTGTGGCTCCAGGCGTACGCGACGCGACGCGGGTTCGACCCGGCCCGCGGGTCCGTACGGACCTGGCTGTTCGGCGTGGCCAGGAACGTGCTCTCCGCTCACTGGCGGCGGGTCGCGGCGGCTCGCCCCGACATCCCGCGCGCCATCGGCGACGACGACCCCTGGGAGGCCGTGGACAACCGGCTCGTCGCCGAAGCCGTGGCCCCCAGGCTGCGCGAGCTCCTCGCTCAACTTCCCTCCGAGGAACGGGAGTTACTGCTCCTTGTCGCCTGGGAGCAGCTGACGCCCAGCGAGGCCGCCACCGTGGTCGGCATACCCGCCGCGACAGCCCGCACCCGTCTGCACCGCGCCCGCAACCGTATGCGCTCGGGCGCCCCCTTCGACCTGACCGGAGACCTGAAATGACCGACATGACCGAACGTGACGACTTTCTCGACTTCCCCGACGCCGACGAACTGATCGCGGCCGGAACCGTGGCGCCGCCCTCGAACGCCAAGGTCATGGCCGTACGCGACATCGTGGCCCTCCTCGCGGAACGCGAGACCGAACAGGCACCCACCGCCACGGCACACGCCAACGTGGTACCCCTCGCCACGGCCCGACGAGGCGGCCCGGCGGCCTCCCTCGCGCCCCCGGAGGACCTGCCCGAGGACCCGCTGGTCGTCCTCGGCCCCGACGGGCCGCGCACGGCGCCGCGACAGCGCCGCCTCTCGCGTCGTGGACGCGTCTTGGTCGCGGCCGCGGCGGTGGCCGCCATCGCCGTGGGCGCGGCCGTCTACCCGGTGCTGGACGTGACCGGCAAGCCGCTGTCGACGGCCTCGGCGGCCTCGCAGTTCCTGAACGACATGGCGAAGGTCTCGACAGAGGCACCGGCGACCCACGGAACGTACTGGATGGTCCATTACTGGGTGAAGGACGGCCGGAGTACGGCGACGGTGACCGTGTACAGCGACCGGGCGGGAGCCACCTGGATTCGGCAGCCGAACGGCAAGCTGAGCAGGTCGGGCCACAACATCGCAGATTGGAACGTGGGCGACCGGCGCCTGCCCTGGACCGAATTCGACCACCTCCCCACCGAACCGGAGAAGCTGAAGGCCCGCTTCCCCAAGAACGCTGAGGAACGGTTCGGGCAGATCATGTCGTTGCTGGCGGAGTCACCCGCGAGCCCTGACCTGCGCTCCGCGCTCTTTCAGATCGTCGCGGAGACTCCGGGGGTCACCATGACCCCCGAGGTCAAGGACAGCCGGGGCCGTCCGGGCACTGAGATCGTCCTCCGCGGCACCAGGCGGGTGGACAAGCAGGGCGCCAAGCCCGTTTCCTTGCCGTACTCCCTCCGTTACGTCATCGACCCGGATACGAGCCGCGTTCTGGAAAGCGGCAGCGCCGGCGCCAACCCGCTGGTCCGCACGACCTACCTCGAAGTCGGCTGGACGAACCACATCAGCTGACGCGGCGAAGGCGGCGGCCCCGGGGATCGGGGGCCGCCGCCACGGTGGGCGCGGGTGGCGTGGAACCAAGAGGGCCCGCAGGGTCTTGCCCCCGCCGTCTTCGTCGTCCTCGTCTTCCTCGGGCTCGGGGAAGACCGCGCGGTACGCCTCGGGGCCGGCCAGGCGCTGGGTGTACGCCTCGCCGATGACGTCCCAGGTGGCCACTTCGATCTCGGGCGGGGCGCCGGGGCCGTACTTCCCCGGTCGCCGCGGGGCACGCCGGTCAGACGGGAAGGCGCTCCAGCAGTGCCGCGAAGTCCGTCCCCGGCGGGAGCGTCCCGAAGGCGAGCCCTCGGTCCCCGGCGAGCCGCGACGCGCAGAACGCGTCGGCTACGGCGGACGGTGCGTGGCGGACGAGGAGCGAGCCCTGCAGCACGAGGGCTGCCCGTTCGATGACGCGGCGGGCGCGCAGGGGCGCGTCGTCGGTGAGGACGAGCTCGCCCTGGAGCTCCCGCCAGGCGGCGTCGAGCCGTCGATCGGCACCGGTGGCCGTCTCGATCTCCGTACGGAAGGCCTCCAGCGATTCGGGCTCACGCGTCAACGCGCGCAGCATGTCGAGGGCGTTGACGTTGCCGGAGCCTTCCCAGATGCCGTTGAGCGGGGCCTCGCGATACAGGCGCGGCATGCCGGAGGCCTCGTCGTATCCGTTGCCGCCCAGGCACTCCAGGGCTTCGGCGACGGCGGCCGGCTGCCGCTTGCACACCCAGTACTTTCCGACGGCTGTGGCCAGGCGCAGGAAGGCGCGCTCCCGGTCGTCTCCGCGCTGGGCGCGGTCGGCGGCGCCGGCCAGACGCAGCGCGAGAGTCGTGGCGGCCTCCGACTCCATCCCCAGATCGGCGATCACGTTGCGCATCAGCGGCTGGTCGATCAGTTTGGCGCCGAACACGGCGCGGTGGCGCGCATGGTGGGCGGCCTGTGCCAGGGCGGCGCGGGTGCCGGCGGCGGAGCCGAGCACGCAGTCCAGCCGCGTCATGGTCACCATGTCGATGATGGTGCGTACGCCCTTGCCCTCGGTGCCGACGAGCCAGGCTACGGTGTCGTCGAACTCCGGCTCGCTGCTGGCGTTGGAGCGGTTGCCGAGCTTGTCCTTGAGCCGCTGGATGCGGAAGGTGTTGCGGCTGCCGTCGGGCAGGATGCGCGGGACGAGGAAGCAGGAGAGACCGCCGGGCGCCTGAGCGAGGACGAGGAAGAGGTCGTTCATCGGCGCGCTGGTGAACCACTTGTGACCGCGCAAGCGCCAGGTGCCGTCCGGCTGTTCGGTGGCGCTGCTGGTGTTGGCGCGTACGTCGGTGCCGCCCTGCTTCTCCGTCATGCCCATCCCGGCGAGCAGACCGCGCTTGTCGGCCGGGGCGCGCAGGCCGGGGTCGTAGACGCGGCTGGTGAGCAGCGGCTCGTACGTCTTGGCGAGGTCGGGGGAGTGGCGCAGGGCCGGGACCACCGCGTACGTCATGGAGATGGGGCACAGGTGACCCGGCTCCAGCATCGTGGTCAGCATGAAGCTCGCGGCACGCGCCACATGGGCGCCGGGACGCTCGTCGGCCCAGGCGGCGCCGGCGATGCCCGCGCTCACCGAGGCGTCCATCAGGGAGTGATAGGCGGGGTGGAACTCGACCTCGTCGATGCGGTGGCCGTAGCGGTCGTGGGTGCGCAACTCGGGCTCATGGCGGTTGGCCTGGTCCGCCCAGTGCTGCGCCTCCTCGCTGCCGACCAGGCGGCCGAGCCGGTGCAGGTCGTCCAGGTGCCACTCGGCGCCCTCCCGCCGCACACCCTCCAGCAGCACCGGGTCGGCCGCGGCGTCGTGACCGGTCAGCGGCGGGGGCTGGTTGGTCACTTCGTGTGTCACGGCGGTAGGACGACTACGCGGTGCGGCGGTCTCAGACACGGGGATTCCTCCGAGAAGCGGGTCGGCGCGGATCGGGTCGGGAGCGGCGCTACGTGGCGGGGGCGCCCGCGCACCGCAGGGCCATGGCGGTGAGTTCGGCGAGGAGTTCGTCGGTGGTGCTCTCGGCGGGGGCGCCGAGCGGATCGACGAGTACCTCGCCGATCGCACCGGTGAGTGCGGCCGCGGTGATCTCGCCGTTCTGGGATGGCAGCAGGCCTGCCGCCATCCCCTCGCGCACCACCTCGGCGAACAGCGCCCGGTAGCGACGGCGGAAGTCGAGGCGCTCGGCGCCGACCGCGGGTTCGGCCGGGGCGGCGAGCAGGGCGTAGGCCAGACCGCGGTTCTCCAGGGCTCGGCGGGCGAACACCTCGATGCCGTGGCTGAGTCGTTCGACGGGGCTGCCCGGGCCGTTCAGTACCTCACCGAGCACATCCACCTCGCGTCCGGCGGCGCGCCGGAACACCTCGACGGCGAGCGCTGCCTTCGACGGGAAGTGCTGGTACACCGAGCCGGCCGCGATCCCCGCCGAATCGGCGACGGCGGTCACGGACGCCTGTGACCAGCCCACTTCGGCGACGACCGAGGTGGCGCAGGTGATGAGGTGCTCCCTGACGGCTTCGAGCCGACGGATTTCGGCGGGGGTCTTGCGGTAGGCCATGAAAGAAGTGAACCATCATTCAGAGTTTCCCGCCATGACCGGTTCCACCAGCAAGGCTCGTCAGGAGACCGGAGGTGACCCTGTTGCCGCCGACGGACGCGGCCGGTCCCACGGCATCCGCCCTGATCGTCAGTGACGCACTGCTGGGCAATCCCTGGTGCCGCTGTTCCAGGAGGTGTGGCAGCGCTTCATCCCTCGGGGGGAGGGGACGGCATGCCCGCGGTGATGCCGCAGGTGCGCAGGGTGTGGGAGTTGACGACGCCGCCGTGGCCGGAGGCGTTCATGACGTAGACATCACGGTCGTCGGCGACGCGGTCCAGGTCGTGGCAGGTGGGGTGGCGGCGATCGGCCAGGCGACGGTGCTCGTAGCCGAAGTTCGCATCGCGTCTTGACTTACGTTTCGGCTGTCGCGGCTGTGGTGCCGGTGTCGGTCGGTCTCCCGTAGCGCCCGGGTCGCCTGCTCAGGCGGTTCGCGGGCCGAGGTCGTAGCGCTCCTTGACGAGTTCCAGGTGAAGCCAGCTCTCCACCTCGCGCACCGTGGGCAGGGCGCGCATCTCCTCCAGCGTGGCGCGCACGGCGCTGAACGACTCCGCCGTGATGGTGCCGACCAGTTCGGCGCGGCCCAGGCAGGTCGACAGGAAGGTCACCCGTGCGATCTGTGCCACCCGCTCGGCCACGGGTGCGGCCTGTCCGGCCACCCGCAGGCTGAAACCGCACAGGTAGCCCATGCCCAGGACGTCAGGCCGTACCAGCGCGACCACCTTGGCCACCCCGCCGTCCAGCAGTCGCAGTGTCCGCGAACGGGTCGCCCCGGCCGACAGTCCGACACGCCCCGCCAGTTCGGCGAACGGCAGCCGCCCGTCCTCCTCCAGCTCGGCGAGGATGCGCTCGTCCATCGCGTCCTGCAGTGTGACGGTCGGCTCCTCGGGCAGGAGATAAGGGTCCTTCACGTGCCGGGTCGCCACCAGCGGGTCCACCGTGCGCACCCCCGGCATGGCCCGGATGTGCTCGATGGTCCGCTCCAGTTCGGCGAAGCCCGCCGTGCGCAGCTCCGTCATGATCGATCGCCGTCCGCTGGTCAGCGTCACGAACGGGGCCTCGGGGAGTGTGGCGATCTCACGCGCGACGGGGGCGGCCAAGCCGTCGGTGTCGATGGCCAGATGCGCCGAGGCGGTCAGCCGGCGCACGGCCGGATGCACGATGGCCACGACCCGCACGGCGCCCGACTCCTGAAGTCGCTGTACCCGCATCCGGGTCGCCGGACGGGACAGGCCCACCCGCTGGGCCAGCGTCTCGTAGGTCAGCCGACCGTCCGTCTGCAGTTCTCGCACGATCGACAGGTCGGTCTCGTCGAGATCCACGTGATGGTCCCCTCCGTTGGCTCGTTCGCCGCCCGGCCCTGGGCCCGGGCGGCTGTGCGCTCATTGTCGGTCAGTCGGCCGGATGCCCCCGCACTGCCGAGGCGGGGCGGCATAACCACTGCGCGAATAACCATCTCATCCGAGCTGGACAAGCAATGCAGTCGAAACGTAAGTTCAAAGCCGCATTGGCGATCGAATCATTGATGGAGGATGGCGTGACGCGACCCGTTGCCGTGACCGACGTCATCGCCTGGTGGACCACCGGACGCCCCCACACCCCCGTGATCGTCCCGGACGGGGTGGCCGCGTCCGACCCCGGATCCACCACCCGCGCACCCCGTACGCAAGGAGCACCCGCGTGACCGACATCCTCGCGACCCCCGCCACAGTGAACGCCACCGCCGAGGAGGAGCTGCGGCTTCGGCGCGAACTGGCGGCCGTTTACCGTCTGGTCGCCCACTTCCGCATGACCGACCTGATCTTCACCCACATCTCGCAGCGGTTGCCGGGCCCCGACAACCACTTCCTCATCAATCCCTACGGGTTGCTCTTCGAGGAGATCACCGCCTCCAACCTCGTCAAGATCGACCTGGAAGGGAACCCTGTCGAGCCCACGCCTCATCCGGTCAACCCGGCCGGATTCGTGATCCACAGCGCGATCCACAAGGCCCGCCCCGACGCGCACTGCGTCCTGCACACCCACACCAAGGCCGGCTGCGCCGTCGCCGCCCAGCGCGACGGGCTGTTGCCCGTCAACCAGATGTCGCTGGAGTTCCACAACCGCGTCGGTTACCACGACTACGAAGGCGTCGCCCTCAACCTCGACGAGCAGCAGCGCCTGGTCACCGACCTCGGGAACCACCCGGCGCTCATCCTGCGCAACCACGGACTGCTCACCGTCGGCGACAGCGCCGCTCAGGCCTTCCTGCGCATGTACTACCTGGAGAAGGCCTGCGAGATCCAGGTCACCGCCCAGGCAGGCGGCGCCCCGCTGATCCTGCCTCCGGCCCAGGTCTGCGAGTACACCGCCCAGCAGCTGGCCGGCGAAGCCGAGGCCGACTTCCAGGACGACATCGCCTACGACCTGGCCTGGGCGGCGCTGCTTCGACTCGTGGAGCGGATCGCGCCCGCCTACAAGGACTGATCGCGCCCATCGGCCTGTGCGCCGCGCCGCGCCGGTCCGGTCCGTTCGGGGCCGGGCCGTCGGCGACCGGCTGACTCGGAGCTCCACCCGCTACGTGCCGCCGGATCATGATCGGTCAGTACCTCGGCTTCGCCGCCACCCTCGTCGTCGCGGTCGCCTCCGCGTTCGGCGCGACCTTCCTACCCGAGTCGGCCATCCCGTACCTCGGCCTGCTGCCTCTCGCGCTCGGCCTAAAGGCAGCCTGGCAGTCATGGAAGCACCGCGACGGCGAGGACGACGGGCAGGAGACGACCGAGGGCGGCCCGAAGAACGGTCGAGGTTGCGGCGCACCACGCCTTCAGCGCGCCTGTCGTCGCTGAACTTCCCCGTCAGCAACACGTCGTGCAGCTGGTCTCGACCTGCCTTCTCTCTGTGAGGCGACCGCTATGGCCACGGGACCGCGCCGAGTGCTGCGGGAAATTCCGAGCGCGGCCTGTCAGCGACATCGGCGGGAGTTGAGCCGGGCGGCCTGGCGCGTCAGGTGGTCGCGCTCGGCGAGGTTGGGTGCCTTCTGGGCTGCCTCGGCGTACAGCCGTGCCGCCGTCGCCAGGTCGCCGTCGCGCTCGTGGAGGTACGCCGCCACCGCGGCGTAGCGGGGCAGTGAGTCGTTCAGCGCCGAGAGCGCCGCCAGGCCGGCGCGCGGTCCGTCGGCCTCGCCGACGGCCACTGCGCGGTTGAGCCGGACGACCGGGCTGTCGGTCAGGCGCGCGAGCTCGTCGTACCACTCGACGATCTGTACCCAGTCAGTCTCCTCGGAGGTGGGCGCGTCAGCGTGGAGTGCCGCGATGGCGGCCTGGGCCTGGAACTCGCCCAGCCGGTCGCGGGCGAGGGCAGCCTGCAGGATCTCGACGCCCTCGGCGATCGACTCGGTGTCCCACCGGCCGCGGTCCTGCTCGGCGAGCGGCACCAGGCCGCCGTCGGGCGCGGTCCGGGCGGCGCGCCGGGCCTGGTGGAGCAGCATGAGG
Organism: Streptomyces albiflavescens; assembly: GCF_014645835.1. GTDB lineage: Bacteria > Actinomycetota > Actinomycetes > Streptomycetales > Streptomycetaceae > Streptomyces > Streptomyces albiflavescens. The sequence continues at coordinate 109,787 of NZ_BMMM01000021.1, read as the reverse complement.
GCGAGCAGCCCCGCCACCTCGGGGTGGTCGATCGCGGCCGCGAGCTGCCGGGTGAGCCGGATGGCCTCGGCGGCGAGGTCGACGTCGCCGGCGTAGCCCTCATTGAAGACCAGGTAGAGCACGCGCAGAACGGTCGCGACATCGCCGGGCTGGTCGAACCGCACGCCGGAGACGGTGCGCTTGGCCCGGCTGATGCGCTGCGCCATGGTCGCCTCGGGCACCAGGTAGGCACGGGCGATCTGGCGGGTGGTCAGCCCGCCGACAGCGCGCAGTGTGAGCGCGACCGCGGACGACGGCGTCAGCGACGGGTGGGCGCACAGGAAGTAGAGCTGCAGCGTGTCGTCCACCGCGGGCGCGGGCCCAGGCGTCGGCTCCTCGTCGAGGCGGTCCTCACGCCGGCGGCGGGCGACGTCCGCCCGGGTCGCGTCGAGGAACCGGCGCCAGGCCACGGTGACCAGCCAGCCCTTCGCATCTCGCGGAGGGTCGGCCGGCCAGACGCGGACCGCCTCGACGAGCGCGTCCTGCACGGCGTCCTCGGCCGCCGCGAAGTCGGCTCCACGGCGGACGAGGACGGCGAGCACGCTCGGCGTGAGGCTCCTCAGCAGGACCTCGTTCATCGACGAGGTCACTCCGTGACGGTGCAGTGCTCGTGCCCGCCCAGGAACGGGCGCAGCTCGAGCCACTCATGGATCGGCTTCCCGCCCGCCCCGGGAGCGGCCGACAGTTCCCCGGCCAGCTCGACGGCGCGCTCGTAGCTGTCGACGTCGATCACCATCCAGCCGGCGATGAGGTCCTTGGTCTCGGCGAACGGGCCGTCGGTGACCGGCGGGCGCCCCTCGCCGTCGTAGCGGACGAACGTCCCCTCGGGGGCGAGCGCCTGACTGTCGACGAACTCGCCGGTCTTCTCGAGCCGGTCCGCGAAGTCGCGCATGTACTGCACGTGGGCCGAGATCTCTTCCGGCGTCCACTGGGCCATCGGCACGTCGTTGACCGCAGCCGGGGCGCCGCGGTAGTGCTTGAGCAGCAAGTACTTGGCCATCGTGTTTCTCCTCGGTGCTGGTGCGACCATTTTGATCGCGTTCACCTCGGGGACGGAGCCGGTCACGGGTTCTCGACATCGCCGTCCGATTTTTTTGTGTTCTCGGGGACGAGCCTGGGTGAGCCGTCTCACGGTGTCCGGGGCCACGGTGTGGCAGCCATGGCGTTGGCGAGCTGCGTGACAGGGTCATCAGCGATCTGGTGACGAGACCGCTGAGTGGGCCAGGTAGAGAACGCGTCGTCCGACCAGCGCGGAACAACGTGGAAGTGCAGGTGGGGTACTGACTGCTCCGAGCCGGGCCCACTGGCGCTCAGGATGTTCACACCTCCGGCCTTCAACTCGGTCCGCATCTTCCCGGCAACGCGCTGGACCAGCGCCATCGTGTGCGCCAAGACCTCCGGGGGAATGTCGAAGATGTCCGTCCAGTGGGACGTGGGTATCACCAGGGTGTGACCTGGCGCGAGGGGATCCAGCGGAGCGAACGCGCTGGCCACAGGCCCGTGCGTCACCCACCGGGCGGCGTTGTCCCGGATCAATCGGCAAAAGGTGCAGTCCATGCGGTCTGACCTTGCCAGAACCAACGCCGTGCCTGGCATCCGGGAAAGGGGACGAAGCCAGCCGCAGGCGCCTGCTGTTCGGCTCGGGCTCGGCTGGTGGCGGGGCGGCTGCCGCGCTCAAGGAGTCTGTCGAGAAGGCACGGGCTTGCCGCGGAGAGGATGCCACCGTCCACGAGCTGCCGAAGCGGGGGCCGCCGCCAGGAAGACGGCGAAGGCGTCGGCCAAGTCGGCCAAGAAGGCTGCGGCGAAGAAGTAGACGTCCACGCCGTGGTGCGAGCGTGGCTCAGTGCTGCTCGGCCAGGTCCTTCTCCAGCGCGTGCGCCGCCGCATCCAGTGCGGCGACCAGGGGCTGGAGGTGGTGCGGGTCGTAGCGCACGCTGGGCATCGACACCGAGAGACCGGCGAGCGCGGTGCCGTCCAGGTCGCGTACCGGTACGCCGACGGCGACGAGACCGCGTTCGGAACGCTCCTTGTTGACGGCGAACCCGTTGCGGCGCAGACGCCTCAATTCCGTCCGCAGCTGGGCGAGATCCGGGCGCTCGGTCGGACGGTCGCGGTAACGCTCGGGGGCGTAGACCTCCTCCAGTTCTTCGTCGGTGAGGTCGGCGAGCAGGAGCAGTCCCGTCGTCGTGCGGTGGGCGGGGAACACCATGCCCTCCCGGGAACCGACCCGCAGTGCCTGCCGGCACTCGACGCTGGCGATGAACCGGGCCGTGTCCCCGGTGCGCACGATCAGGTTCGTGGTCTCGTCCAGAAGATCGACGATCCGGTGCAGATGGGGTAGAGCCGCCGCGCGCAGCCGCGACACGAGGGATTGGGAGTGCGCGGCGAGTTCCAGCACCGGGCCCGCACGGTAGACGCGGTCCTCACCCTGCACGGCGAAGTCCCGGTAGACGAGCATCGCCAGGACCCGATGGGCTGTCGACCTGGCGACGCCCAACCGCTCGGCGATCTGCGACACGGTCGCGCCGCCCTCCATCTGCAGAATGGTCGCCGCCCGCAGTGCGTGGTCCACGCTGGCGATGGGATAGGGCGGCGGTGTCTTGAGCGGCTTGTCCATTCCTGCCTCCAGATTCTGCTATCCAGAATCTATCTGTTCTTCTGGAAGGCACGGCGCACGCTGGGGACCGTGACTCAGTCCTCCATCGTCCAAGACATCGACAGGGGTTCCCCGGTCCGGCTCCGGGCCTCATCCTGCGCCTGTGGGACGAGGCTCCTGGCGGCGGCCGCCAGCTGATCACCACCGGATACCTCAAGGCCTCCCACCGCGAGCTCGACGAGGAGCACACCACCGAGGGCAGCCCCTACCACCTGATACGGCCGTCACGACGCCGACCGGGGGACCGCTTGGCAAGATCCCCGTCGGACACCGAGGCAGTATCAGCCGAGCACCAAGGTCTACGGCGCGGTCGGCGGAGGGGCTCAGCATTTGCACTGCGCGCACGCCCGTTGAGCGGTGGGCCAGCGCGAAGAAAAGGCGCAGAGCGAGGCGATCAAGCGGACGCGGGTGGTGAAGAAGAAGGCTGGTGGGCGGGAAGCCGACCGCGGCACCTGTCCAGCCTGCCTCAAGGACTACGACGAGGGCGCGGATATCCAGACGGTGGGGAGGGCTGGCGTCGCTCGGGCCAAGCTGATCAGGGACACCTTGGACACCGCCGATTCCCGAGACCGGCATGCTGGACGCCACTTCCGGGGCGTCGATGTCACCGGTGCGCCAGGAGGCACTGACGGAGGTGCGCTGCCGGCTGGCCGTTGTTCCTCGATCAGACGGTAGTGACCACTTGCGCGTACCTCAGATGTGGGGAGCGCTTGAACCACGCGTTCTCGCCCGGCCTGCCGATGTTGACGATGGCGAGAACCGAGTGCTCGCCATCGCTGAAGAACTCCTTGTCGATGCCCTCGGCGTCGAAGCCGGTCATCGGTCCTGCGGCCAGGCCGGCGGCGCGGACGCCGACGATGAAGTAGCCGACCTGGAGGAGCGCGTTGAGCCTCGCGGACCGCTCACGCACCGCACGCTCGGCGAAGAGACCCTTGGCCGGTGGGAAGTGCGGGAACTGGCTGGGCAGTTCCTCGTGGAACTCGTTGTCCGCTGCGAGGACGGCGACGCGCGGGGCGGCGGCGGTCTTCTTGGGTGCGAGGGTGCCTGCGGCGGCGAACATCGGCGCCTGGGCCAGGCCGCCGGCCAGGCCCACCAGGAGCAGGCCCGGGAACATGTCGCTCCAGTAGTTGCCGGGAACATGTCGCTCCACCAGTAGTGGGAAGTGGTGTGCACGGCCGCGATCCAGTAGCCGGCCGCGAGCACCATGGTGCCGGTGACGGCGGGGGCGATGCGCCTGAAGCGGCGCTGGATGGGGCCGGCGTTCATTGCGAAGGCGATCGAGGCAAGGGGCGCCGGGGCGATGGAGACGCCTGCGCGCAGCGGACTGAAGTGCCAGACCTTCTGCATGAACAGGGCGGTGTTGTCGCGCGTGAGCGCTCAGGAAGCGTCGGAGACGACTGGGCGGGGCGCCTGCTGGGGCCGGGCCCGGGCAGTAAGCGGCAGCCCTTCGAATGCTTGATCGGCAACGCGCTCCAGCGCGACCGCGTCGAGCCCGGCCTTGGCAAGTACTTCCATGCCCCGGTTGATTGCCATGAGCAGTTGGCTGATTCCGGGGGCGTCCGCCTCGGCATCGAGGTCGCCATGTCGCTGCGCAGCCTGAACGCACTCGGTCAGTGAACCTTCGATTCTCATGAGGGCTTGCCTGACGCGTGCACTGGCCTGCGGATCGTGGTCGACTCCCTCGATGACGAAGCCGGTCACCATGCAGCCGAGCCCGTCGGGGTCATCGTGTACAAATCGCGCCGACTTCACGAGATATGCGTGCAGCCGTTCCAGTGCGGTGTCATCGGGGCCTTCGAGTACGGCCGCCCAGGCAGCCTCGTTGCGGTCGCAGTAGGCCTCCAGCGTCCGCAGGTACAGCTTGCTCTTGTCGCCGAAGGCGGCGTAGAGGCTGCCGCGGCCCAGCCCGCCGGCCTTGGCGATGTCGTCAACGCTGGTGCCGGCGTATCCGCTGCGGCGGAACTGTCGCTCGACGGCCTGTACGACCTTGTCCTTGTCGAATCCTGGTGGGCGCCCCATGGGGGCCAGCCTACAGGCCGCACCAGCATTCTTGACATTCCGTTCCACAACTTCTTACGGTTCCTGACAGAACGGTCCAGAACTCTGGTGTCCGCCACTCACGGCATCCCGCGAATCCCGCAGAACGGATCAGACGCATGTCTTCGCAAGATCAGATGACCCGTCCACGAATGCAGAGGGGAGGCGCAGGCTCCTCGAACGCCCGTCCGGCTCTCATCCTCGCCGTGCTGGCCATGGCGAGTTTCCTTGGCCAACTCGACGTGTGGATCACCAATGTCGGCCTGCCGGACATCGGGCAGGGCGTGGGCTCGACGTCTCTGTCGGATCTGAGCTGGGTGCTCAATGGCTACGCGATCGTCTATGCCGCCCTTCTCGTCCCCGCGGGGCGGCTTGCCGACCGCTTCGGACGGAAGGCCGGCTTCCTTCTTGGCATGGCTGTCTTCATTGCGGCGAGCCTGGGGGCGGGTCTGTCCGGCAACGTATGGATGCTGGTCGTCTTCCGCGCCGTTCAGGCGCTGGGCGCCGCCCTGCTGACCCCGGCCAGCCTGGGCCTGGTGTTGACGAGTGCTCCCGCGGAGAAGGTGGAGCGGTATGTCAAGATCTGGTTCACCGCAGGTTCACTGTCCGGGGTATGCGGGCCGATTTTCGGCGGGCTGCTGGTCCAGGTCTCCTGGCGGTGGCTGTTCCTGGTGAACATTCCGGTCGGGCTGCTCGCGATCGCACTGGCCGCCCGACTCGTGGCCAACGTCAAGCACGAACAGGACGCCCGCATCCCCGACCTGCTCGGCGGTGTCCTGCTGATCACCGTGGTCGGCGCACTGGCTCTTGGCGTGGTCAAGGCGCCCGACTGGGGCTGGTCGGACACCCGCGTCGTTTCGTCTCTGGTCGTGGCAGCGGCCGGGGTAATGGTGTTCCTGCTCCGCTCGTCACGTCACCAGGTACCCGTAGTGGACCTCTCACTCTTCCGTGACCGGATCTTCGCCTCGGCGAACCTCGCTGCCACCCTGCAACTGGCCTCGTTCGCCAGCCTGCTGCTGTCGACGATCCTCTGGCTGCAGAGCCACTGGCACTACTCCGCCATCAAGACCGGATGCGCCAGCCTTCCCGGCCCCGTGGGCTTCGCGCTGGCTGCCACTCTCGGTGATGCCCTCCAACGCCGATTCCGGGTGCCGGCCGGCATCATCGCCGCGATCGGCTGCGCCATCGCCGCTGTCGGCGCCCTTCTCTTCGTCGTTCTGCTGCACAACGACCCGAACTACGCTTCCGGAATCCTTCCGTGCTGGCTGATCTTCGGGGCCGGCGCCGGGCTGGCGCTTCCGACCGTCGTCTCTTCCGCGACGGTCAGCCTGCTCCCCGAGCAGGCGGCTACCGGCAGCGCCATCGTGACCATGGCAACTCAGATCGGTTCGGTCGTCGGCATCAGCATCCTGGTCGCCATGCTCGGCACCGCCTCCGGTGGAGCCTCTCTCGAGACCTACCAGCACGCATGGTTTGTCGCGATGGGACTCATGGCTGCCGCAGCCGCGGTATCGCTTGGCGTATCGCAGAAAAGGGTGGTGGCAGTCCGATGACAGCGTCCGTTCCGGCTCAGGCTTCCCGCGCCGCGGCCCGCGGCAGCGAGCGGGCCCGCTGGCTTGGCCTTCTGGTGGTTTGTCTCGGCGTCATGATGGCCTTCGTCGACGTCACCTCCACCATCTCGGCCCTGGGCGATATACAAAGTGACCTGCACGTCACTGCGAGCACGCTGGTATGGATCACCAGCGCGTACAGCCTTGCTGTCGTGAGCTTCGTGATGTCCGCCGGAACCTTCGGCGACCTCGTGGGACGTCGGCTCGTGTTCAGCCTGGGTGCCGCCGTCTTCTTGGTCGGCAGCCTGGTCGCCGTTTACGCCGACAGCGCCGGCATGCTCATCACCGCACAGGCGATCGCGGGCCTCGGTGGCTCAGCCGTGTTGCCGACGAGCCTGGCGATTGTCAGTGCCACCGTCACCGACCCGCACGAGCGCACCACCGCGATCGGCATCTGGGCCGCGTGCTCCGGAGTGGGCCTGGCCATCGGCCCGATCCTCGCAGGAGCCCTGCTCGAACATTTCTCCTGGCACGCCGTCTACATCGCCAACATCGTCATCGCCGGCACGGCCCTCCTCCTGGCCCCGGTCTTCGTGGCCGAGTCCAGACACCCCACGCGCAAGCCCGATCTTGCGGGCCTTGTCCTGGGCACAGTGATGACGGCCTCGGCCACCTACGCGATCATTCAGGGTGGCGCCACCGGATACACCAAGGCGCCGATCATCACCATGTACGTGGTCTTCGCTGTATCTCTGTTCATGTTCGTACGCGTAGAACTCCGTCACCCCGACCCCATGCTGGACCTGACGCTCTTTCGGAGCGCTTCCTTCTCGGCCGTCATGGGCGTGGCTGCTGTCAGCGTTTTCGGACTGGTCGGTGTCGCCCTGCTCAGCGTGCTCTACATGGAACGTGTGGGACAGACCAGTCCCCTCGACGTCGGCGTGCGCCTGCTGCCGCTGTTTGGAACGTTCCTCCTGGTCACAGTAGTGGCCGCCAGGGTGCTGGTACACCGGGTCGGCTTCACACCCTTGATCACTGCGGGCATGGTCCTCATCGGAGCCGGGTCTCTCGCGCTGCTCGCGACCGATGCCTCGGGAGGTTACGGGGCGATGTGGCCCGGGCTGCTCGTGGCGGGCGTCGGAGCGGGCCTGCTGACGGCGCCTTCGACGGCTGCCGCAGTCAACAGTGTCCCGCCACAGCAGGAGGGTATGGCGGCAGCAGCGGTGAACATGGCTCGTCAGCTGGGAACGGTGCTCGGCCCCAGTGTGCTCGGAACTGTCGTCACCAGTCGCTTCCCCCGGAACCTGCATGACCGTCTCGTCGAGGCAGGCATCCCCTCGCCGCAGGCGGACAGGATCGTGGAGGGTGCGTCACACGGCGGCGGCGCGACAGGCCTCCCCGCATCCCTCGCTCGCGTGGTGGGAACGGCGGCACCGAGGGCGTTCACCGACGCCGTGCACTTGGGCAACGTCATAGGCGGAGTTGTACTGATCGTCATGGCCGTGCCTACGGCGCTGTTCGTCCGCCACAGGGTTCACAGTCCCCGGACATCCGCCGAAGCGTAAGCGGTACGTCAACGGGACGGTGCGAGGCGCCCACAGGACTTCTGCCCGAACAACGTCCCCCGAACAGCCGGTGTTGATCGCTGAGCACAACCATCAACACCGGCACCGCCCGCGAACTGAGCACCGGTCAAACGGAGGGCCGGACCTCCGGGCCGACGCCGTGATCAATCTTCGCAGTCAGCCGCTGAGGAGTTGGTGAAGCGCGCGGCGCGCACGGGTGGGAGCCGAGCGGTCATGCAGAAGTCCTCGGCCCAGTGAGAACCAGACTGAAACCGTGCGCCTGACGCCCCGCGTCAGCGTGCGCGCGAAAGGGAGACACCGGCATGGCCAAATTCCTGCTCAGCATCCATGTACTGGCGGCGATCCTGCTCATCGGACCGGTCACCATTGCGGCGAGCCTGTTCCCGCGTTGTGCGCGCCAGGCGCTGGCCGACGGACCCGAGCGGCAGTCGGCCAAGGGCTCGGTCCGGCTACTGCACCGGATCTGCCGGGTCTACGCGGTGGCCGGCATCTCCGTCCCGGTCTTCGGTGTCGGCACCGCCGAGGTGATGGGCGTGATGGGCAGCGCCTGGCTCATCGCCTCCATGGCTCTGACAGCGGTGGCCGCCGTACTACTGGGCATTGCTGTGCTCGGCACCCAGGACGACGTGGTCACCCAGCTCGACATGCCCGAACAGGCGTCGACCGCCGCGGAGTTCTTGATCGCCCGGCTGCCCCGCCTGTCGATGATCACTGGCCTGTTCGCCCTCGCCTGGCTGATCGTGGTGGTCCTGATGATCGTCCGCCCCGGCTCGACGACAGGCGCATAACGGCTCAGCCACCGCAGTGAACCCCGCGCTCTGCCGGTGGCTGACCTTCTGCTCGAACTGCAGCGCGCCGGCGCCCCCTAGTCACGCGTGCGCCTGGCCATCGCGTCCCAGAAGCGGTCCAGTTCGCGGACGCGCATGCTGACCCAGTGGGGTGTCTTCCTGTGCAGGAGCCTGGGGAGACAGCGGCGCCCCCGTCCGGGCAACAGGGCCTGCTGCTGGCGACAGAACGGCTCGTGGATCTCTCCCCGGGGCTGACAGCCACGGGGCGGGTACGGGCAGAGCTGGAACTTGCAGTCGGGCAGACACGTGGTGCCCGGAGCGGGCGGCGCCGAGGTACCGGCCTGCAAGGTGGGCTGCAGCGGCTCGCGGTTCGTACGGATGCACGGCGGGAGCGGCATGCCGGGCTGCTCCACGCGGGCCAGGCGCTCCTCGACCTCATCCGGCTGCCCGTCCCGCTCGATGAGGTTCAGCATGACCAGCACATCGGCGACGAGGCGTTGGGCCCGCCCGTCCAAAGTGCTCCACCCGACCGAGGGCGGGATCCACAGGTTGTGCTTGCGGTATCCCCCGGAGTTGCCGGTGCGGGAGCCGATGTTGTCGGCTACTCCCTTCTCGTCGATCCAGAGGAAGCGCTCGGGCTGCCCGGTCTCCAGGGCAAGGGCCACCAGGTCGCCCCCCTCGGCGACGAACGGATGCAGGAGCCGTCGGGTCGAGTCGTCGTTCGCACCGGGCTGGGCGGGCGCCTTGTTCACCGTGCCCGCCATCGACAGCCAGCGCTGAACGGTCTGCACGGCGTTCGTCCCACCGATCGCCCGCGCCGGCTCGCACGACTCGTCTCGTTCGTCATCCTGCCCCGCCGCGGTGCCGCCGTCCTGCTCATGGGGGCCGACACTGTCCGGGAGCTCCCAGAGGCACAATGCCTGGAGCAGGCTGAGCTGCGCATACCAGCACCGGGACTGCTGCAGCACCGTCTCCGCCTGCCGGATCAGGGCGGCACGACTGCCCCGGTCTGTGTCGGGGTGACGTTGGCGCCGGTTGGCCGCGTACTTGAAGCCCTGGGCCAGCGCGGCCTCGAGGGCGAGCGGCAGGTTGGGGGTGCCGCCCGTGAATTTCGGGTCGAGGTGGCGCAGCCACTTGGTGAGGCGTTCCCTGGCCTCGTCCCGGTGGTCGTCGTCGACGGAGCCCAGAAGCATGGGGAGCATCCAGGCCCGCATCACGAACTCCCGGAACAGGGCGACCCGTTGCTTCCGGTACTGCCCGTTGAAAACCTGCCGGTCGCGTTGCAGCTGCTTGATGCGGTCGGACAACGCGGCCTGTGAGGACGCGCGGCCGGCCCTCGCCCCCCTCATGTCCTTGGCCCACGCCTCGCACTCCTGCCTCTTCTGGGCTTTCAGGACGCTGATCCTGTCGTTGTACTCCTTCACGGGATCGCTGTTCAGACCGATCCGCTCGCGGATCACGGCGAACGCCGCATTGCCGCCGCTGCCGAACTCCTGGGCGGCGGCCAGGCGTATGGAGTAGGAGGGCTCTGCGACGCCCATCTTGAAGAGCTGCGCATACAGCGGCGTGGTGTCGATCTTGTCGGAGACTCTCCGCAGCGCCGCGCCGAGCTGCTTGAGCAGTCCCAGCTTCGCGTCCTCGAGGGTGCGCCGATCGCCCTTGAAAAGGGCCCAGTCGTCGCACACGGTGTCGACTATGCCGCTCAGCAGTCTCGGGTGTTCCTCCACGCTTTCGACTTCGAGGGCCGCCGCGTAGAGATCGAGGGCCTTCGGGTCGTCCGGTCGGCCGTCCGCGGCCGCGCGGAGCCGGTGGGCCAGGGTGCGCCCCGTCACGGGCGCCCGCCGCCGCAGCTCCTTCATCCCCTTCTCCACCTCGGCCCGGACGCTGCCGCCCTCGGCCGTGAGTTTCGCCGCCCGCCGACGGGACAGCAGCACCAGAGCGACGAGCAGCTCACGGCTGGGACCGGGCGGCTGCAGCGACTGCTCGACCAGCTCACCGGCGCCACGCTCCTCCAAGTGGTCCAGCATGCGGAAGCCGAAGTAGGCCTGGACGATGCTGTGCGGGAAACGGGCCTTCTTCTCGAAGCCCTCCACCAGTTTGAGCCTGTTCGCGTTGCCCGCGAGGCGGGCGAGCACGGCGTGGCACTCGCCCATGTTCCCTTTGTGCAGACGCCTGCTCTCCTCGTCGCCGAGCTTGTCGCAGAGTGTGTTCCAGATCTGTTCGCGGTGCCACTCGGAGAAGACGTTCCCGCGCTTGCCGTACCGGTCGAACCGACGTTGCCTGGTCCACAGGTGCCCCACCTCGGCCCTCGCACGCCGCACCAGACTGGGGTGGACGTCCTGGTCGAGCAACTCCGCGAAGCCGACCTCCAGCTTGTCCTGGAGCAGTCCGACGCATGCCAGAGCGGAGACCACTTCAAGGGTGTCCTGACGCTCCTGCGGGGACAGCGCGACGTCCTCGCGCAGCCGGCCCTCGCACAGGGCCTGGTCCCATGTCTCCAGCAGCCACAGTCGAAGCGTGCTTCTATCCCGGCTGCGGGTGTCCAGACGCTCCGGATCGTCGCGCGGACGGTCGCGCTCCAGGGCGCCGTGGTGGTGCAGCTCGCGGGCGATCTGCAGGTAGATGGGCGATTCGGTCACCTCCGCCGTCTCCACGATCCAGTCCACGCGGCGCTCGTCCGTCTCCGGTACGCGCGCCTTGACGAAGTGCAGCGCCTCCTCCGCGCTCAGCGGTTCCAGCTCCACGATCGCGGCGGCAGTGCTCTCCAGTGGACTGTGCGGCCGGGAGGCGATCACCAGAGGCAGCTTCTCCTCGTGGGCGCGCTCGATGGCCCGGCGGATGATGTTGTCCCGGTTCTGCTGGATCCCCTCGTCGAGGAGAGCCTCTTCCAAGCCGTCGGCGAGGACGACCGGCTTGTCGTCGGCGAGCAGTTGCTGCCACACTCGCTCGTTCTTGGTACGGGCCAGGATGCCCTGAGGCGCCTCCTCGGCGAAGCGCCGCTTGGCCATGCGCTCGAAGTTCAGGTCGGCCCCGCCGTCCGCGTCCCTCAGCCGGATCGGCACGGGCACGGCGTGCTGCCGGGCCAGCAGTTCGGTGAGCCGCACAAGGACGGCGGTCTTCCCTGCGCCGACGCCGCCGACGAGCAGATAGGGCCTGCGGGTGTCGCGCTCTCGCAGGCGTTGGGCGATGACCTGGGCGACCTCCTCGCGGCCCACGATCTCGGCGATGTCCGGTCCGGCGGTGAGCACCAACTCACGGGGACGTCTGCGCGCCTTCGCGAGGTAACGCCGCTTGGTCCAGCTGTACCAGCCGAACAAGAAGAGTGTGGCGGCGATCGAAGCGGTGAGTATCGGACCGACGAAGCGGATGACGGCCTCGAAGCCCGCATTGTCGTCCCGCCACGTCTCGAAGGGGGTCGTTTGGTGCGTGACCAGGATGTACAGTCCCTCCCCGCACCAGGCGAGGAGCGCGAGCACCGCAATCAGCCAGACGATCCTGGTCGCGTTGGTGTAGGAGAACCATCTGCGCCACTTCTTGGGGCGGGTGGTGCCGCGGCGGGCCTCCAGACGGATCGTCAGCGCGTGCCAATGGCCGAGCAGGACGCGCCTGGACCTGTGCCCTGCCCGTCTCACATCCAGCGTCGCCATCGGCGCGTTGCGCGGCCGCTCCTTGCCCGGCGTGTGACAGACGAACCTCGTCATCGTGCGTGCTCCTTCCGAGAGCGATTCTCGGGACGGAGGACCCATGGGCGCCGGCACCTATTTCCATGGAAGCACTCCCAGGACGCCCCGCAACCCGGCCGCCCGCCGCGCACCGTCCGGGTGTGCGCACGGCTTCCGGGGAGGGGCACCGCTGTGGAAAACCCGAGGCCCGTTGTCGTACCCCTCGGGCACACTCCCCGCATGGACATCGTCATCAGGCGGGCACAGCCCGAGGAGTAGTCCGGAGTCTCGATCAAACCCCCGCTCTGACAATATCCACGTCGTCGCGCACTGCCCCGGCCCGCTGGGCGAGGGCGAGAAGTGCGCCGGACAACTGGCGTAGCTGTGCCGCCAGTTCGTCGGTTGCGGTCCCCATGAGGCCGCCCGCCGCACGCAATGGCTTCGGTCAGGTCCTGGGCCACCGACGACATGCGCCTCGTGAGGTGACGGAATGCCCGTCACAGGGCAGCGGGCCGGGCGGTCAACTCGCGTCCGACGACGTTCGCGCCCCGTGTACCAGGAGATCCAGGCCCAGGGGTGTGCACCAGTGCCACATGGCCTTGCCGGGAGTGACAGCGGGGTAGATCAGGAGGAGCCGTCCGTCGGGCTGGGGCGCTGCCAGGAGGTGGCCGGCCCAGAACAGCGACGGCTGCAGGATGATGCCGCGCCCGTGCAGGGTGACCTCGAGATCACGGGGGAAGACCGCTTCCAGGGTCCCCTGATCTGCAGGTCGGTTGGAGCCAGCTGCGGCTCAGTGGCCGGCGCTCTGGCCACCGTCGACGTGGAGAATTTCGCCGGTGACGAACGGGGCGTTCTCGAGATAGATCACCCCGTCGACGACGTCACTCACCTCGCCCATGCGGCCGACCGGGTGCAGGCCGGCGAGCGTCTCGTAGTAGCCCTCGGTCATCGGTGTCTTGATGGTGCCCAGAGCGAGGGCGTTGCAACGGATGCCGCGGGTGGCGTACTCGATGGCCAGAGCCTTGGTGGCGGACTGCAGGCCGCCCTTGGTCAGGGAGGCGAGCACGGAGGGCACGTTGGAGTTGGCATATTCGGCCAGCGTGCTCGTGATGTGCACGATGTGACCTCCGCCCTGGGTCAGCATCTGCTGGATCGCGAGCTGGGTGATCCGGAAGAAGCCGGTCAGATTCACGCCGATCATGGCGTTGTACTGTTCCTCGGTGTAGTCGGTGAACGCGTTCCCGATGTAGATCCCGGCGTTGTTGACCAGGGTGTCAATGCGGCCGAACCTCTCGATGCCTGCGGTGATGACGCGCTCAGCGGTGGCACGATCGGCGATGTCACCCTGGACGGTGAGGATGTTTTCGTCCTGCGACTCGGCGATGGTGCGCGAGGTGCCGACGACGGCGTAGCCGAGTTTGCGGTAGGCGGCGACAAGGCCCGCTCCGATGCCCTGCGAAGCACCGGTGATGACCGCGACCTTCCGACTCTGACTGCTCATGATGACCTACTCCGAAGGAGGCGGGACGGCATGACCGATCACTAGCCGCCAGTCATCGGCAGTTCCCAGCGGCAGTTGCGAATCGCCAGGTCAGTGCCTGTGTAGGGATTCTCTCATGTCATCGACGAGGGGGCATCTCACCGAGGATGATGCGGGGCCGCCGGCTGAGTTCCCGGGGCCGTGCAGTAGGTCGCGAGCAGACCGCGACTTCGTCGCGAGCGCGCCGAACCTTTGCTTGGTGGCCGACTTCACGCACGTCGCCGCCTGGACAGGTACCGACTACGTCATGGACACCTTCACCCGCCGCATCGTCGGCTGGTCGGCCTCGATGTCCAAGGAGACCCAACTCGCCCTGGCCGCACTCGACATGGGCCTGTGACAGCGTGACCGCGGCGGTCGCGTCGCGCAATGATCACGAACGGCGAGCTGGAACTTCCATTCGGCCCGCGAACATCAACGTCTCTACCCCACCCGTGACCAACAGGGCTACGGCCTCACTGCTTGATCCTGCGTCGAAGGGCTGGCCCGGTTGCCCTCGGTGAGTCAGGATCCTGTGGTGCGCCATGTCAATGAGGATGCCGAACTGCTGGACCTGCCGGTCCACGCTTGGACCGGCAGGTCCAGCGGTCGGGCGATAGGTCGTCCGGGAGCGCCGTTCAAGAGCACTCCCGAAAGGCACGACCATGCGATTCACTTCCGAGCAGCGCCTCGACGACGGCGTCCTCGAACGCGAATTCACCCTCGGCGAGATCCCCGGTGTCCTGTGGACGCCTGGATCCGCAACGGCCCCGCTGAACCTGAGCGGCCACAACAGTGGCTTGCACAAGCGGGAATCCCGGCTCGTGGCCCGGGCCCGGCACTTCGCGGCGGAGTACGGCTTCGCGGTGGCGGCCATCGACGCCCCCGGGCACGGTGTCCGGCCCCGTTCCGCCGTCGATGAGCAGGCCCGCGCCGACCTCCGCCGGGCGATGGAGGCCCGCGAGCCGGTCGACGAGATCGTCGACGCCTTCATCGTCCCGCTGGTCGAAAGGGCGGTCCCGGAATGGCGAACCAGTCTGGACGCCCTCCTTTCGCTGCCCGAGATCGGCGGCTCGGTCGGGTACTCGGGGATGCCGTTCTTCGCCCGGCACCTGAAGTGAGGCGGGGCCGTCAGGCCGGCGGTAGACGGTAGGCGGTGTCGGCCAGGATGTCGCTCGTCGAGGACAGGTCCCGGCCCTCCTCGATGGCGGTGGCCGGCAGATGAACAACCGCCCCGATTGCGGCGCTACCGGCCATCGGCGGTACCGGCCGGTCGGGGCGGCGCTCGGCCACCAGCGCCTCCATCAGCTGGGCCCACGCCGTGAGGCACTTGGCCCGTACCTTGCGGATCCCCGGGCAGGTGACCGACTCGACCACCAGTGCCCGGGCCAGGCCGGGTTGGCGGCCGGCAGCCGGCCGTCTGCGAACCAAGCGCACCATGGAGGCCCGGGAGTCCTGGCTCAGACACGAGGGAGCAAGCAACCGGCCGGTAGTTTTCAGGTGTTCACCACGGCCTGGGCGTTCTGTTCGTCGTGGTCGCGGAGCATCCGCACAACGGTGGCCGGCGAGGGGTGCTGGCCCTTCTCTTTGCCGGTGGTGATGACGGGCTTGGCGGCGATGTCGCGCAGGCTCATCTCCTGTTCGCGCAGGTGGAGGGCCATGGAGAGCATGTCCGGGTCGGCGACGCCGGCGCCGCCGGTGGTCTTGCCGCGCTGGCGGGCGGATTCGTGGCCTTCGAGGGCGACGCCGGGCGGCCCGCCGCAGCGCCGCAGCGCCGCAGCGCCGCAGCGCCGCAGCGCCGCAGCGCCGCAGCGCCGCAGCGCCGCAGCGGCCGGAGGTGACGGCAGGCGACGGATGCAATCCCGATCGACAGCTGCAGCACGAAGCCGGGTCCGCAGCCTGAGAAGAGCCAGACTGCCGCCCACCCTGCGCATACGCGCACCGCTCGGGACGCGGCCGTCCCTCCCTGGGCGGTTGGCGTCGACAGCGTCGAACGGCGTAGAGAGCCGCACGCCCCGCTGAACCAGTTGCGTACGACGTACTCACTTACGTACAGTGATACCGCGTACGAGGTACTCACTTGATTGGCGAAGTGGAGGAGACGTGGACTCACCCATCGTGTCGGCCCAGGGCCTGCGGAAACGCTTCGGTGAATTCGAAGCGCTGGCCGGCCTGGACCTGGCCGTGCCGCCCGGCACCGTCTACGGGCTGCTCGGTCCGAACGGCGCGGGCAAGAGCACCGCCGTCCGGATTCTCAGCACGCTGACCCGCCCCACGGCCGGGCGGGCCACCGTCGCCGGCTTCGACGTGAGAGAACATCCCGGCAAGGTCCGCGAAGCCATCGGGCTGGCCGGGCAGCACGCGGCCATGGACGAGAAGCTGACCGGCCGTGAGAACCTGCGGGTCTTCGGCAAACTGGCCCGGCTGGGCCGGCGCGGCGCCCGGCGGCGCGCAGACGAGCTGCTGGAGCGGTTCGAGCTCACCGAGGCCGCCGACCGGCAGGTCAGCACCTACTCCGGCGGCATGCGGCGGCGCATCGACCTGATCGCCAGCCTGCTGCGGGCGCCGTCCGTCCTCTTCCTGGACGAGCCCACCACCGGACTCGACCCGCGCAGCCGCCTGGAGATCTGGGCCATCGTGCGCGAGCTGGTCGCGGCCGGCGCGACCGTGCTGCTCACTACCCAGTACCTCGAGGAGGCCGACCAACTCGCCTCGGCCGTGGCCGTGATCGACCGCGGGCAGGTGATCGCCGAGGGCACCCCGGCACAGCTCAAGGCCCGGATCGGCAGTCACATCGATGTCGAGGTGGGCAGCGAGGACGACCTCGCGGAGGCCGGCGCCATCCTCGAGCGGATGACCGGAGGACAGCCGCGGGCCGAGGACCTGCGCATCGTCACGGGCGTGCACGGCACGGCACCGTCGGTGCCGCAGATCGTGCGCGAACTCGACGCGGCGGGGGTGGCCATTCAGGACGTCGGAGTCCGCAGGCCCAGCCTCGACGACGTCTTCCTCACTCTCACCGGCCGCCCCGCGGAGGCGCCCGCGGAGCAGCGGACCGACGAACAGCCCAAGCAGCGCGAGAAGCAGGAGGCGGCAGCGTGATCGTCCTGGCGGACAGTCTCACCCTGGTCGAGCGCAAGCTCCTCCAATTGCGGCATCAGCCCGGCACCCTCGTCGCGATGCTGGTGATGCCCGCGGTCATGGTCGTCCTCTTCGGCTATGTCTTCGGCAGCGCCATCCAGGTACCGGGCGGCGGGAACTACCGCGAGTACCTCATGCCCGGCCTGTTCGTGATGACCAGCATGTTCGCGCTGTCCTCGGCGATGGTGGACGTCGCCGCCGACCAGAGCCGCGGGGTGACCGACCGGCTGCGCTCGATGCCCACCTCCCGCATGGCGGTGCCTTTTGGCCAGACGGGCGCGGACGCCGTCACGGGACTCTTCGGACTGGTCATCCTGCTGGCCTGCGGGCTGGCCATCGGCTGGCGCGTGCACGACGGCCTCGGCCGCGCCGTGGCCGCGGTCGGTGTCCTGCTCCTCTTCCGCTACACCATGTCCTGGGTCGGTACGTACCTGGGACTGCTGCTGCCGTCGGAGCAGACGGCCGACTCGCTGTCGCCCCTCACCCTGCCCCTCAGCATGCTGTCCAACGCGTTCGTGCCGACGGACGGCATGCCGGCCTGGCTGCGGGCGATCTGCGAGTGGAACCCGATCAGCGCCGCGGTCGCCGCGTGCCGGAAGCTGTTCGGCAACCCCGGGGTGCCTGCCGCGGACGGCTCCTGGCCGCTCACCCACCCGCTGACCGCGACCCTGCTGTGGGCCGCGGTGCTCCTGGTGGTCTTCGTCCCGCTTTCGGTACGGCGCTTCGCCCGCGCCGGCCTGTGAACCCGCGCCTCGGGGCGGTTCATCAACGGGGCCGTCCGCGGCCGAGGGTGGACAGGCCCGGGGCCGGTGCCGTAACTCCCGTCGTTCGCGCGCAGCGCGGGCGCGGCGGCGTCCGTTCTCAGGAGCGCTCCGGCGGCTCGTTCACCGGGGGGCCGGACAGGGCCGGGAAACGGGCCCCGACGCCGTCCAGCAAGATGGCGAGGCTGGCCTCGAACTGCTCGTCGTGGCCGCCGTGCCGCGCCTCGTGGACCAACCGCTCCAGGTACGGGAAGCGGCCGGTGGCCAGCAGTTCGGTCATATACGGCCCCATCCGCTCCTGCCAGGCTGTGCGATCTTCCCCGGAGCGCAAGGCCGCTTCCCGCTCTGCCGTCTCGGCCTGGCTGGCACCCGTGACCCAGTGCCGGATCAGGTTCACGACGTGGACCATGTCGTCGATGCTCAGTCCGCGGCCGTCGACGAGGGCGAGGTCGCGCTCGTTGGCACGGAGCATGTTGGGGCCCATGATCGGCCTGCCGGCCATGGCGTGCGCAAGCCAGGGGTGCCGGCGCAACGTCTCCCGGTACCGGCGGGCGAACGTGGCCAGATCCGCACGGGCGTCCCCGGTCGGCTCCTGCGCTTCAAAGCCGAGGGCCTGGTCGATCACCACGGCGTACAGGTCTTCCTTGTTCGGCAGATACCGGTAGAGCGTCATCGCGCCGGTGCCCAGTTCCTTGGCGATGCGCCGCATCGTCACCGCCTCGATGCCCTCGCCGTCCGCCAGCGCGATCGCCACCTCGGCGATGCGCTCACGGCTGTACGTCGGAGCCGGTCCGCGCGCCCCTCTTTCCCGCCGCAACCAGATGATCGGATTCGGATCGCTCATGCGCCGATGGTAATCGCGTACAGCGTCCTCGATTACATCCCGGGCCTGCCGCCGATAACGGCAACGTCACTGCGCGCCCAGTCGTCCGCTTCGAAGGTCGACATCAGCCGCTCGCGGCTGCGGAGCAGGTCGGCGAGGTACGCCTCCAGATCGGGCGAACGGTCAGCAGGGGATGTCGAGGGTGACGGAGGCGCCGCGATCGGTGTTCTCGGCGTGTGCGGTGCCGCCGTGGGAGGCGGCGACGGCGGCGACGAAGGCGAGGCCGAGACCGGATCCGGGGCTGGTGCGGCTGGCCTCGGCTCGTGCGAAGCGTTCGAAGGCCTTGGGGAGGAAGTCGGCCGGGAAGCCTGAGCCTTCGTCGGTGACGTTCAGGCGCAGGCTTCCGTCCTGGGCGACCGCGGTGATGCGGATGTCCCCGAGGCCGTGGCGCAGCGCGTTGTCGACGAGGTTGCTGAGGGCCGGCCGGATCCAGCCGGCGTCCACGTGCACGGTGCCCGGTGCGACATCGACGTGGATGGTGCGGTGGCCCCGTCCGGCAACTGCGCGGTGGGAGCTGACGACGGCGTCCACCAGTTCTGCAAGGTCCACGGGGGCGCGGCTGAGGTGTTCGGTACCGCCGAGCTGTTCGAGGTCGAGCAGGGCGTTGGTGAGGTCGATAAGCCGCTGGACCTCGGTGTCCACCGCGCGGAGGGTTTCGGTGAGTTCGATGGCGGTGCGTGGTCGGTGCAGGGCGACGTCGAGTTCGGCGCGGAGCAGGGAGAGTGGGGTGCGCAGTTCGTGGCTGGCGTCCGCGAGGAAGCGCCGTTCGCGTTCGGCAGCGGCGTCGAGGCGTTCGAGCATCTGGTTCAGGGTGTGTCCGAGCCGGGTGAGTTCGTCGTCGCGGTCGTCGGGGACGGGCAGTCGTATGCCCGAGGTGTCGTCGGCGAGGCTCGCGGCGCGGCGGCGGTAGCGTTCCACGGGATCCAGTGCGGCGTGGGCGGTGCGGTAGCCGACGTAGGAGGCGGCGATCAGGGTGAGGCCGGTGGCGATGGCAAGCTGGGCGAGGAGTTCGCGTAGGGCCTCGTCGCGGTGGCCGCGGCGCAGTGCAGCGACGGCGATTACGGTGCGGTGGTCGGGCAGCCGGACCTGCTGGGCCTTGATCCGCAGGGTGTGCGGGTCGAGCGGCAACAGCCCTCCGATGTCGCGGTGGACGGTGCTGCCATGGATGAGGGACGTGACGTCGGCGGCGGCGAGAAGGTGGTCGGTTCGCACGAGGTTGCTGGCCTCGATGACCCGACCGTGGGTGTCGAGGACCTGGTAGGCGCTGCCGTCCGGGCCGCCGAGCTTGCGGCCGGTGAGGAGGTCGTTGCGCAGGTCGTGGTAGTACGTGGCCAGGTCGGCATTGAGTTGCTCGTCCAGGGCATGCTGGACCCGCCCGTACACGAGGGCGGCTGCTGCGCCCAGGACGAGGGACATGGTGACGGCGACGGCGAGGACGAGGCGCAGCACGATGGGCAGCCGGTGCCATCGGCGTGGGCCGCGCGGGCGGCGGACGGGCTCGGTCGCGCCTTCCAGCGGCATGCCGATCTCGTCGTCCGGCGCTGTCATATCCGGGTCTCCAGGCGGTAGCCCGTACCGCGCAGGGTGGTGATGCTGTCCCGGCCGAAGGGCTTGTCGATCTTCGACCGGAGTTTGGAGATGTGGACGTCAACGGAGTTGCTGTTCAAATCGGCCTCGCCGTCCCAGGCCTCCTCCAGGAGCCGGGTGCGGCTGACCACCCAGCCGGCGTTCTCCATGAGGATTTCCAGCACGGCGAACTCGCGTCGGGACAGGTCGAGTTCGACGCCCGCACGCCAGGCGCGTTGCTCGTGAGGGTCGAGGACGAGGTCACCGACCTCCAGTCGGCCGGTGAGGGCGGGCCGACGGCGGGATATGGCGCGCAGCCGGGCGCTCAACTCCTCCAGGGCGAAGGGCTTGACCAGGTAGTCGTCAGCGCCGGCGTCCAGCCCCGCGACACGTTCGTTGATCGCGCTGCGGGCTGTCAGCAGCACCACCGGCACGTCCTTGCCCTCGCGGCGCAGGGTGCGGCACACCTCCACGCCGTCCATACCGGGCAGCATCACGTCCATCACGACGGCGTCCACCCGCGGATCACGGGCCGCGTCGAGCCCATGGGGCCCGTCGTGGCACGCCTCAGCGGTATGACCGGATTCATGCAGGTATTGGACGATCAGGTCGGCCAGCCGGACCTCGTCCTCGACGACCAGGAAGTGCACGCCGGAAGGGTAACCCGCCCGGTGTGAGCCGCCGCGTGCTCCCCGGCTCCCTCCAGGCGCCGGCAAGGCTTCATGGTCTGTTAATGCGACATCCCTAGCGTGCGTCGCCTGACGGCAGTAGCCGGCCTCGACCGCCATCGGCGGCGGCTGCTGCCGGGAACGGAGACCACGATCATGCACGCCCCGATAACCCTGCTCGCCGACAAGTCCCTCGCCTCGGCGCTGACGGTGGGAGACCTGACGGCGCGCGCCGGCCTGGACGTGCTGGCGCTGCTGGTGCTGGTCGGCTGGCTGTACCGGCGCCGCCGACCCGGGCCAGAGATGCCGCTGGTCCTGACCGCACTCAACCTCGGACTGTTCGCCGCCATGACCGCGATCAGCGCCGGCAAGTTCCCCGCCGGTGTCGGGTTCGGCCTGTTCGGCATTCTCTCCCTGGTCCGGCTGCGCAGCGCCGCCTTCACGGTCCGGGATGTCGCGTACGCCTTCATCGCCCTGGTCATGGCACTGAGCAACGGACTGCCCCAGCGCGAGACCTGGATGATCATCGCCATCGACGCCTTCCTGCTCGTCGCGGTCCTCCTCGTCGACGACCCGGCATCGCACCGGCCCACCCGCGTCACGAAGGTCACCCTCGACCGCGTCTACCGCAACCCCGAGGACATCCGCGCCGACCTGACGGCCCGGCTGGGCACCGAGCCACTTGCCGTCGAGGTCGACGAGATCGACTACGTACGGGAGACCACCCGCGTCTCCGCCCGGTACGCCGTGGAGGACAGCACCCGCGTCTTCATCCCGGGCCAGCGGGAAACGCAGGACTCCTCGCCGCACCCCGCCGCCCCGGTCGGCGAGGGGAAGTCGCTGTGACCGTCACCTCAGCCGCGTACTCGGACACCACCGCGGCGGCCCCGCCTCGCGCAGGGTTCGCGGAGCTACTGGACCTGGACGGGCTGCGGCCGGCCTCGCTCGCCGAGATCGACGCTGCGGCCGCACTTCAACATCGGGTGGACCGCAAGTACCTCATACCGGCCCTGTCGGCGGCCCAGCTGATAGGCGCACTCGACAACACCCACCATGTCCTGGACATCAACGGCCGCCGCACCACCGAATACCGCAGCACCTACTTCGACACCCCTCACCTGGCCGCCTGGCGCGCCCACATGCAGGGACGACGCCGACGATGGAAGGTACGCACCAGGCTGTACGCCGAGGACCGGCTGTGCCGGATGGAGGTCAAGTCCAAGGACGGCCGCGGCGCCACCGTCAAGCACGCCCATACCGTCGATGCGGACGCCTACGGACGCCTGGAGCCCGGCACCGAGTCCGCCGCCTTCGTCGACCGCGTGCTCTCCGTAAGCGGCATAGACATCACCGCTGCCGACCTCACCCCGGCCGGAGAAGTCTGCTACCTGCGCGCGGCCCTCGCCGACCTCGAAGCCGGCACCCGCCTCACCCTGGACGGCGCTCTGACCTGCCATCGCGACGGCCGGACAGCCGCGCTGAACCCCGAGTACGTCCTGGTCGAGACCAAGGGCACCGCTCGCCCCGCTCCCGCCGACCGGCACCTGCTCGCCCTGGGCGCACGCCCGGTGTCCATCAGCAAGTACATCGTCGGGCTCTCCTTGCTCGTACCGGGACTGCCCGACAACAACGTCCGCCACCTCGCCCGCACGCGCTTCCACACGGGCCCGCACACCGAGACACCCACCGCCCGCACCGGAAGGAACACCCCCGCATGAACCGCCCCCGCCGCGTGAAGTGGCAGTACCCCGTGATCGCCGTCGTCGCCGCAGGCGCCGCCACCTTCGGCCTCGTCCACACCACCGCCGCCGCCCCGGCCGCTGCCACCTCCGAGGCGAAGAAGAAGCCCGGCGCGACCGACCTGATCAAGGCCGACCCGCCGCCCCAGCTCTTCACCGACGCCGAGGTGGCCGATCTCGCCCAGCAGCAGGCGGCTCAGAAGCACACCGCGGACGCCCTGTTCGCCAAGTGGAAGGCCATACACGGCGCCACGCGCGACGACAAAGCCTTCGCCACCTGGGCCGCCCAGCACGTCCCGGCCCCGCCGAACAAGGCCGACCGCACCGCGGAACTGCACCAGGTGCAGCAGCTCGCCAAGACCCGCACTGCCGCCGGAAAGAGGGCGGCGACCTGGCTCGAAGTCCACGGCAAGGGCGACATCTGGAAGCTCTACGCGCACGATCAGCGCGAACTGCTCCCTCAGCAGCAAGGCGCCCTGGAGAAGACCGAACTGAAGACGGCCCTCAAGCTCGCCAAGGCGATCACCGAGACGGTGGCCGCCCACGACAAGCAGCCCGCCCCCTACGTCCTCGACCCGACCCTGCGCCCCGACAAACACGTCACCCCCGGGCAGAAGGGCCCCTACTCCTATCCCTCACGGCACGCCGCCAAGGCCGCCACCGCCGTCAACCTCCTGAGTAACTGGGCCCCGCACCGCACCGAGGACTACCAGGCGATGGCCGCCCAGATCGTCTACTCCCGCCTCTACATGGCTGGTCACGTGCCCAGTGACATCACTGCCGGCACCCTGGTCGGCGACCTGGTCGGCGACTACTTCCAGAACGCCGCCTCCGCTCCCGGCACCGGCAAGTAGTTCCGGCATGATTCCGATGGCTCCGGTACGGCCGCGCCCCCGCCCCACGCGGGCGGGGGGCGCGGTCCGCAGCTCCCTGCCGCTGGCGGCGGTCGGGATCGCCTTCACTCTGGCCCAACTGCTGTTCGTGGCCCCCGGGTTGCACCTGAGCTGGGACGAGTCGGTGTACGCCAGTCAGGTCGCCCCGCACATCCCGTCCGCGTACTTCAGCGCGCCCCGCGCCCGCGGCGTTCCGGTACTCGTCGCACCGCTCACCCTCCTCACCTCGTCCACGCTCGCGCTCCGCGTCTATCTCGCCGTCCTCTCCGGCGCCGGGCTCTTCCTCGCCCTGCGCACGTGGCGGCGACTGCGGCCGACGCCCGTCCTCGCGCTGGCCGGACTGTTCTTCGCCGGCCTGTGGGTGACCCAGCTGTACGGCCCGCAGGCGATGCCGAACCTCTGGGTCGCCCTCAGCGGACTCGCCGCGGTCGGCTGCTTCCTGCGGGCCACGAGGGACCCGGCCGACCGGCGGGCGCTCGTCGGCCTGGGTCTCGCCCTCGCGGCCGCCGCGCTCTTCCGGCCCTCGGACGCCGTATGGCTGTCCCTGCCGCTGGCAGCCGCCGGGCTGGTCGTACGCCACTGGCGGCGCCCGGCGCTGCTCGCCGTCCTAGCCGCCGGACTCGCACTGGGCGGCGCGCAGTGGATCGTCGAGGCGTACCTTTCGTACGGCGGGGTGGCCGCGCGGCTGCACCGAGCCAGCGCCATCGAGGGCGGCATCGGCTGGCACATCGCGATCGGCGACCAAGTGCGCACGCTCGCCGGAGGCCCGGAGCTGTGCCGCCCCTGCACGGTGCCCTGGCGGCACCGGACGAGCGCGATCTGGTGGTTCATGACCCCGGTCCTCGCACTCGGCGGCATCCTGGCGGCCGCCCGCGCCCAGCGCCTCGCCGTCACCCTACTGCCCGCCCTGTGCGGCGTGTCCGTGGCCGTCCCGTATCTGCTGCTCATCGACTACGCGGCGCCCCGCTTTCTGCTTCCCGGCTATGCGCTGCTGTCCCTCCCGGTCGCGGACGCCCTGGCCACCATGAGCCGATCCGTACGGCCCCGGCTTCGGCCCGCCGCCACCGCGCTGGTCGCCGCGCTCCTCGCAGTCCAACTGGCGAGCCAGCACGTGGTCCTGACCCGCGCGGTACGGGCCACCGCCGACGGCACCGGCGACTACGCCCGCATCGCCGCCGACCTGCGGACCTACGGCGTGCGGCCGCCCTGCCTGATCACCGGCCGCCTCGCCACCCCCGTCGGCTACCAGGCACGCTGCACCTCCGGCCAGATCACCGGACACAACCAGAACACCACCGTCGCGAAGATCCTCGCCACCGCCCGGCACGAGCCCGTCGCCGTCCTGGTACGCCCCCACCACAAGCCCCCCGCATACGCTCGGCAGTGGACGTCCCACCGCCTGCCCGGCCTGCTCGTCCACCACGGCTACCGCGTCTTCCTGTCTCACCGGTGAGCCGACGGCGCAGGATCCCGATGCCGCCGCGCCGAACGCTGAGGAGCCAACTGTGATCAATCCCGGCGCTGCCACCCTCGAGGGCGAGGCCATCATCGGCCTGTACGAGCAAATGCGCGAACTCAGGAGCTCACCGGCTACTGGCCCGGCGCAGCACCGTCGCCGTCCTCGGAGAGTGGCTCAGCCGCTTCGCCTGCCGAGCAGCCACTCGTAGCGCTTGCGGTCCGCCACGAGGCGACCCCGCGGCGGCCGGACGGGCCGTGGCGGGTGCCTCACGGGTCGCATGGAGCCCAGAGCCCCTGCTCAGCACGGTGATGGACGACGGCACGTCACCCGTTCGGAGTAATCCGATCGTGTGCCGAGTTGTATGTCACCCGTTCGGAGTGGTCAATGGGGATGGGCTGAACACGAGACCGTCCATCGCCCCGAGGGGTTGATGCCATGGGAACCATGGGCTCCACCGATGCCCTCGCGGATGTGCACGTCGGCGACCCGTACCCCGTCTACGAATGGCTGCGTGAGACGGCACCGGTGTACCGGTGCCGGGGCGACACCTACCTCCTGACGCGTTACCCGGACTGCCGGCGCGTGCTGACCGAACGCGAGCTCTTTCTCGCGCCGGGAGGTCACCCGCCGTCCGGGAGGACGGCCGGACATGCCTCGCCGCCTGTGCTGTCGCGCGTCATGAGCTCGCAAAATCCGCCCCGGCACACGAGGATGCGTACGGCAGTGGCCCGGCGGTTCGCCGAGCACCTGCGAGGCCAGCAGCCGTGGCTGAGCAGACTCTGCGACCAACTTTTCGAACCCGTGGTGGAGACGCTCAGCCACGGCGTCGCCGACATGACCCCACTCGCCGAGGCCTTCCCCCGCGACACGATCATGCACGTGCTGGGACTGCCCCGGACCGACCGAGAGCTCGTCTCGGCGCTCGTCGCCGACATCTTTCCCACCTCGGGGCCGCTGCCCGGATCGGAACGCGACGGCGGGGCGGCGATGCGGCGGCTCACCGACTACCTCCACAGGGAGGTGGCCCGCCGACGCTGTGCGCCCGGCGACGATCTCACGTCCGAACTCGTCCGTGCGCACACCGCCCGTCCCGAGGCCCTGCCGCACGACGAACTCGTCAGCATTCTCACCGGACTCACGGTTGCAGGGTTCCCGCAGATCGCTGCGGGGATCGAGACCGGAATCGTCCTGATGAACCGTCATCCGGAGCGGTCGGCCTTCCTGGACGATCCCGTCAGTGCCCGGATGTTCGTCGACGAGCTGCTCCGCTACGACGCACCGGTGCAGTTCACCCCTGCCCCCCGTATTCCCGCCAGGACGGTGGTCATCGGCGGCGTGACGATACCGGCGGGCGCGCGGGTCTGGCCGGTGTTGGGCGCCGCCAACCGGGACCCCGCCGTGTACTTCCGGCCGGACGAGTTCCTGCCGGGGCGCCGCGGGCCACGTCATCTGAGCTTCGGTGGAGGCGCCCATTACTGCCTCGGCGCCGAACTGGTCCACCTTGAGATCGCGATGCTGCTGGGGCGGCTGCGGCAGCGGCTCCCTGATCTCGTGCAGGCGCAGCCGCCTGCTCAGAGGTACGGGCGGCTGCGCGGGTTCACGTCCGTCCCCGTCATGCGAACGGAGCGCTGATCGTGATGAACCGCACGAGTCCCTGCACGTGCCCGGACAGCATGCACGTCTTCCTGGAGAGCACCGCCTGCTCGACGTTCCTCGACGCCGCGCTCCGTGTCTACGAAGCTATCAAGCCGGGCTGTCCCTACTCGTGCTTCGGCGTGCTGGTCGGCCGTATGCACGGCGACAGTGCCCGCATCGAGCGTGTCGAGTTCGGCCGCAACGTGCGGGCCACAGACAGCGCGGCTCGGGCAGAGTTCGCGGAATCCATCGTGCCGAGCTTCGGAACGGCCTACGAGAACCCCCATCGCGGGTGGTGGTGCGATTCCACCGACTTGCTGCGCATTATGCGGGACGCCGAGCTGGACGGGCTGGACATTCTCGGGTCGATCCACCTCCACCCCGACTGGCACAACATCGACTCACTGGGCGGGGGGCCGCCGCTGAGCGAGCACCCGACGCGCATGGACACGTACGTCTTCGTCAACACCGGGTGGCCGGTCAACCTCATCTGCTACTTGGAGCGCCGGAACTGCAACATGTACCACTCGTGGGCTGCATGGACCCCGCACCCCGCCGACCACTCGAACCCGCGTTGCCACGCGCTGCCGGTGCGCCTGGCCCTGCCCGCCCATGCGCGGCACAACGGACAACCGGCGACCGCACGGCACATGGAGGTGCCGTGAGCGCAGAACAGGCCAACGACGTCGTCACCTGCCCCATGCCGTCCCCGGGACACGGAAATGCCGACGATGCCACCGATCTGATGGACCAGCAGGGCTATGTCGATGCCCCCTATGAGCTGCTCGCCCGGTTGCGGGCCGAACAGCCCGTACGGCGCGTGGTCTTCGCCGGCGTTCCGGTGTGGCTTGTCACACGGCACGAGGACATCCGGACAGCCAGCAAGGATCCACGGCTGAGCAACGATCCACGGCACGGCAACAAGACCGTGCGGTCCGCCCCGTGGGTCTTCGCCACCGAGAACTACACCGTCACACGCAACATGCTCCGCTGCGACCCCCCGGCCCACACCAGACTGCGGGCCCTGGTGGCAGGGGAGTTCACTCCGGGCCGCATCGAGGAGCTGCGTCCCCGCATCCAGGAGATCACCGCCGAACTCCTCGCACCGGTCCTTCCGCTGGGGCGCCTGGACGTCATCAGCGACTTCGCGAAGCGCCTGCCGCTCACCGTCATCTCCGAAGTACTGGGCGTGCCCGCCGAAGGGCGGGACACCTTCGCGCGACTGGCCGGCGTCTACGTCGAGATGAGCGAGAACGACGACCGCCGCATGCCCCGGGCCGCCTGCGAGATGCGGGACTACCTCATCGGACTGCTGAAGGACAAGAGGGAGTCCAACGCCAGCTGTGACGACCTGCTGGGGCGCCTTCTCTCGGCCGATCACCATGAGGACGAGGTGATCGGCATGTCCTTCCTCCTCCTGGTGGCCGGTTTCGAGACGACCGCGAACCTCATCGGCAGCGGGGTGCTGGCCCTGCTGGAACACCCCGAGCAGCTGGCGATGCTCCGCGGACAGCCGCACCTCATGGGGCAGGCGATCGAGGAGATCCTCCGCTGGAGGGGCCCCATCAAGATGGCGCCCGTCCTGCGGTTCACGACCTGCGACGTGCACATCGGAGACGTCACCGTTCCCGGCGGCGGAGAGGCCGTACTGCTGTCCTACGGCGCCGGCAACCGCGATCCCGCCCGTTTCGCCGAACCCGACCGGTTCGACATCCGCCGCGACAGCCGGGGGCACCTCGCCTTCGGACACGGGATCCACCACTGCCTGGGCGCGCCGCTCGGCAAGGCGGAAGCCACGATCGGGCTGCGCACCCTCCTGGAACGCTGCGACGAGCTGGTGCTCGCGAGTGATCCCTGCGAACTGACCTGGGGCCACAGCCGGTTCATGCATGGACTGACCAGCCTTCCGGTCACCTTCCGGCCCGTTCCACCAGGTGCCACACCATGACGACTCCCCGACCGCGCGCACTCGTGACCGGCGCCTCCCGGGGCATCGGTGCGGCCATCGCCCGTGCGCTCGCCCCCACGCACGACGTACTCCTCGGCGGCCGCGACGCCCGATCGCTCGAGGCACTCGCCCGCGAACTGCCAGGAAGCGCCGGCCCCTGGGTGGCCGACCTGGCAGATCCCGAGGGACTCGCCCGGGCCACGGCGGACATCAACCGGCTGGACGTGCTCGTGCACAATGCCGCCGTCGCGGAGCCCGGCACCATCGCCGACAGCTCGCTCGACGCCTGGCAGCGCGTCTTCGCCGTCAACCTCTTCTCCGCCGCCGAACTGACCCGGCTGCTCCTACCATCCCTGCGCCGGAGCCGAGGACATGTGGTGCTGATCAACGCGGGGTCCGGCCTGCAGATCAAGTCGCACCGCGGTCCCTACGCCGCCAGCAAGTACGCGCTGCGCGCCTTGGCAGAGGCCCTTCAGGCGGAGGAGGGCCCCAACGGAGTGAGAGTGACGTCGGTCCACCCGGGCCCGACCGATACCGAGCTGCAACGCAGCGCAGCCGAACGGGCCGGCCGCGCGTACCGCCCGGAGCAGTTCCTGCGGCCCGAATCGGTGGCCGCCGTCGTGCTCAACGCGATACGGACACCGGCGGACGCGACGGTGTCCCGTGCTGTCATCGACTGAGGACCGGGCAGTACCAGATCACGATGTGCTGGGTCTCGCGCTCGGCTTCGTATGGCGGCTCTGTGACCTGCGCCTTCCGCGCTGTCTCAGGTTGCTTCATCGGTTGGCCGTGTCAACTCCACTGCATTTCCTCGTGGTTCGCCAGGCCACCGATGAAAGTGCACGCCGGTGACCTGCGCGTTCCGGGCAGGGACTGCGCGCATTCGGAGGATCTCGTCGTGATGCGCACCTCGCCTTCGACGGACACTCAGGTGGTACGCCCTACTTCGGTGCCTGGAAGCCGCCGATCTTGTGCTCGAGCAGTTCGGCCAGCCGCAGCGGGGTGCGGTCCTCGAACATCGGACCGATGAGCTGCACTCCCACCGGCAGACCCTCGGGGGACCGGCCCGCTGGTATGGCGGTGGCGGGTAGGCCGGGCATGGTGGCCAGACCGGCCCAGACCAGCTGGTCGAGGTACGGGTACTCGACGCCGTCGATGTCGATCCGGCGTTCTAGTAGATCGGGGTTGTGGTCGTGCGGGAACGCGGGAGTGGGCGTGATGGGACACACCACGGCGTCGAACTCGGAGAAGAGCTGCCGCCAGCCGTGGCGGTGGAGTTCGCGATGGTTGTTCGCCTCGATCCAGTCGCGGTGGCTGAGCACCATGCCGCGCAGCCGCGTCGCGTCGAGGCTCTGGTCGTCTGCGCTCAGTCCGGCGGCGTGGGTCTGCAGCTGCTCGTACGCTTCGACGGGAAAACGTGCAGCGGAGCTCGAAAACAGCAACTGCGTGTAGAGCACCGCGGCTTCGGTCAGATCGGGCAGCAGCGGAGTGTGCCGTTCGACGCGGGCGCCGCCGTCGACCAGCGCGTCGGCCACCCGGTTCACGCCCGCCCGCACAGCGGACCCGGTCGGAATGAGCGGATGCTCGTCGAGGAGCAAGACCCGGAAGTCGCGGAGCCGCTCGTGCCGCGCGGGCGGCAGTGTCAGGTCGTGAGCCACACCGAGCGTCAGCGGGTCCGGTCCGGCCATGACGTCGAGCAGGAGCGTGAGGTCGCGGGCAGTGCGCGCCATCGGACCGACGACGGCGAGGTCGAGGTCGGCCGGCAATGCCGGCGCGGGCGGCGGGACCATACCGCGGTGCGCCGCCAGCCCGAGTGTCGGCTTGTGTGCGTAGACACCGCAGAAATGTGCGGGGGTGCGCAACGAACCGCCGATGTCGGATCCGATGGACAGCGCGCCGAATCCGGACGCCAGGGCCGCCCCCGATCCGCCGGAGGATCCACCCGACGTGCGACCGTGATCCCACGGGTTGTTGGTGGTGCCGTAGATCTCGTTGAAGCTCTGCACATCTTGCAGCCCCAAGGGCACATTGGTCTTGCCGAGCACCACCGCGCCTGCGGCCTTGAGTCGCGACACCTGTACCGCATCCTCGGCCGGCACATAGTCCCGGTACTGCGGCATGCCCCAGGTCGTGGGCAGCCCGGCGATGTTGTAGGACTCTTTGACCGTCACCGGAATGCCGAGCAGCGGCCGGTCCTCGCCGCGGGCGCGCGCCTGGTCGGCACCGCGCGCGGCGGCCCGTGCACGGTCGAAGTCCGGCACACAGATCGCGTTGATCGCCTTGTCGTCCCGCTCGATACGGGCGATCGCCTCGTCGGTCAGTTCCGCCGAGGTCACTTCACGGGCACGCAAGGCAGCCGCGAGTTCTTCGGCTGTCGGAAAATTCCACTCCATGAATCCGACCGTATCGGCCTCTGGAAGAGGTCATGAAATGCTGCTTTGCACAACGGGGTGGATGCCTCAATACTCATCATGTTCCTCTCCGGCAGAGGGTGCCCGCTCTGCATGCCGACCGACCGCCTGGGCTCACGTTGTGCCATCTCCCGGTGCGTCGCCCGTCGGCTCAAGGGAGGGAAAGACCTCGTACCGGGGCACGTATGCCGTGCCGAGTGCCTGCACGGTCGCGAGGGTGGGAATGGCGATGACGGCACCGACCGCTCCGAGGAGTGCCGCTCCGGCGAGGACGGATCCGAAGGCCACGGCGGGATGGACCTCGACCGTGCGCGCCGTGATGCGCGGCTGCAGCACGTAGTTGCTCAGCTGCGCGTGCGACGGGCAGAGGCGGCTCGGGCGCTGCAGTGAGACCTCTGTCCGAGACGGTGCGATCCGTTCGCCGGGACCGGGACAGCTTCTGTTCCGGAAATGGGGCGCCCAACATTGGCAGAAGCCTCTCACCAGCAAGAACAGGAAGCCCACCCGCCACGACGCTGCCGCCGTGGCGATCGGCAGGCGCGCCCTGCGGCCGCGACCGACCTGACCGCGCGCCGACTCCTCCGCACCCGAATGCTCGGCGGTGTCATCAACGCGTACAGATATGCAGCCTGACCAGCGGCGATGAGTTTCCGATCGGCACAGGGTGCGGTCGCCGGGCCCCGCGCATGGGGCGACGCCTGCGCAAGTTGCTGACTGGCAATCAACTCCTGCTGCTGTCAGGCATGTTCTATGGAGTCGGTGCCCTGGTGAACGCGTTCTCCACGAACATGGGGTCACTGTCGCGGTATCCGTGCCCACGGGCCTGGGTTGGCCGGCCGCCCTGGGTGTGCACGGGATGACGCGGGCGCGTGCACCGTGGCGCAACTGCGGTCCGGCGGAACCGCCTAGCGTGCGCAACGGCAAGAACGTTGCCTGTTGGAGACGCTGTCGCGTCCGAATCGAGGGAGAAGCCCATGCCCACGTCCACGCCCACGCCCACCGTTGTCCTCGTCCATGGTGCGTTCGCTGATGCTGCCAGCTGGTCCGGCGTCATCGCGGAGCTGCAGAGCCACGGTATTCCCGTGGTGGCCCCGCCGAACCCGCTGCGGGGCCTGGCTGCTGACGCGGCTTATGTGGCTTCGGTGGCGACGCAGATCGAGGGCCCGGTCGTGCTGGTCGGGCACTCGTACGGCGGCGCGCTGATCACCGTGGCCGGCACGGCCCCGAACGTCGTCGGGTTGGTCTACGTTGCCGCCTACGTCCTGGAGGAAGGGGAGAGCCTGGGTGAACTGCAGGGCCGATTCCCTGCGTCGCCGCTGGTGAGCAACCTCAAGGAATGGACGTACCCGCTGGCCGACGGAGGGAGCGCCGCCGAGGTCACCATCACGGCCGATGCCTTTCCGGCGGTGTTCGCGGCCGACGTCCCGGAGGAGGCGACGAAGGTTCTGGCGGTAGCCCAGCGCCCGCTTGCCGCTGGGGCGTTCAGCGAGAAGGCGGCGACCGCCGCGTGGCAGACCAAGCCGTCGTGGGCGCTGGTTGCCGCCGCCGACAACGCCATCAACCCGGAGGTGGAGCGGTTCGGCGCGAAGCGCGCCGGAGCGACGGTCGTCGAGGTCGAGGGCGCTTCCCACGCTGTCGCCGTGTCGCAGCCGAAGGCGGTGGCGTCCGTGATCATCGAGGCTGTTCGGGCGACGAGCTGAGGCTCCGACGAGGTTGACAGCCGCGCGGGTGTCTCGGGTAAGAGGGCCCGCGCGGCCGCGCCGTGTCGTCAGGGCGACGGCGCGGCGTCGGGGGAGAGGGCATCGCGCAGTTGCCCCCGGGACCGGATACCGAGCTTGGGGAAGATCTTGTGCAGGTGATAGCCAACGGTCCGCGGTGACAGGTAGAGCCGGGCGGCGATGTCCCGATTGGTCAGGCCCTGTGCCGCCAGCTCCGCGATCTGCCGTTCCTGCGGCGTGAGTTCGGCTGCAGGGGCGGTCGGTACGGTCACCGGGGCGCCGGCGGCCCGCAGCTCGGCAGTGGCCCGTTCGGCCCAGGGCTGCGCACCCAGGCGCTGGAAGACCTCCAGCGCGCCGCTCAGCATCGGGCGGGCCTCCGCCGCCCGCCGCTGCCGGCGCAGCCACTCGCCGAAGTCCAGCCGGGTGAGCGCGAGTTCGAAGGGCCACTGGGTGCAGGCCGGATCGTCGAGCGCCCCGAGGAAGTGCTGCTCCGCGTCCTCGGGGGCGCTGAGCAGGGCAGCGGCGCGTTCGACGACGGCGTGGACGCGGGAGGACCGGGTGGGGCCGAGGCTGTACTGGGCGGCCTCGAGCACGGAGCGGGCGTCCTGTATCCGGTCGGCGCGGACGGCTGCGGCGGCGAGGTCGCCCAGGTAGTACACGGACGCGTGGTAGTGCACCGGCAGCGGCTGGAAGTCGCGGGTGTACGTGGCACGCAACAGGTCGTAGGCGCTGCCGTGGTCGCCCGCCACGGTTGCGGCCAAGCCCAGCGCGTGCCGATAACGCACGTGCAGGCTGCGTGACTTACGCAGGTCCAGACCGCGGACCGCCTGCTGCGCCAGGACGCGGGCGGCCTCGTGATCGCCGCGCAGAGCGTGCAGGGTGGCCTGGAGGAGGGAGGAGCCGACGGTGACGTTGTCCGCCCCGGCTTCGGTGGCCATCCAGAAGGCGTCCTCGGCGGCGGCCTGTGTACCGGCCCAGGCGCCGCTCTCGAAGCGCGCCAGCGCGAGGGCCTGGGCGACGGTCGCGTTGGTCCCCGTGGTCCCGGTACGCCGCAGGTGGTCCATGGCTTGCCCGAGTAGGCGGACAGCAAGTTCGGTCTCGTCCAGGATCCACGCGGTGGCGCCCACAGCGGCGATTTCGCCTACGGAGTCCGGCGTCATGGCGGCGTGCGCGCGCTCCAGGCGCAGCAGGAGGTCTGCGCGCTGGGTGTGCGGGTGAAGGGCGGCGTGGCTCCAGGCCGCGTCCACGGGATGGTCGTCCTCGACGACGCGGGCGCAGATGCGCGCGAACTCGCCCTGGTAGAAGGGGTCCCCGGAGTTGTATGCGGAGGTGGCTGCCGTGCTCAGTGCGCCGAGGGCCAGGGCAGGCGCGGGATCGGCCATCGCTTCGGCGACCGGGAGCAGGACCGCGAGGGCCTCGTCGTGCGCGAGGGTGACGCCAAGGGCCCAGCCGCGCCACAGCGAAGCCTCGGCACGCAGCCGCGGTTCCTGGGTGACGTCGGCGACGCGTGCGGTGAGGTCGGCGACCCACTGGGGGTGCCCTGCGTACATGGCGGACCGGGCCGCAGCCAGAAGCCGTTCGGCGCGCTGCTGCAGATCGGGGGTGAGTTCTGCGGCCCGCTCCAAGGCCGTAGCCGCGGCGGCGTGTCCGCCGCGACTGCGGGAGTGTTCGGCGCTGTCGGCGAGCGCGTCCGCGACCTGCCGGTCCGGTCCCAGCGCGGCGGCGGCCAGGTGCCAGGCACGGCGGTCGGGTTGGTCGGTCAGGGCGTCGGCCAGCGCAAGGTGCGTGGCGCGGCGTTCGGAGAAGGATGCTGCCTGGTAGACCGCGGACCGCACAAGTGGGTGGCGGAACGTCACCTGCCCGTCGGCGACACGGACCAGCCCCACCCCCTCGGCCGGCAGCAGGGCCTCGAGCCCGGCAAGGTCCGGTGCGGCCCGCAGCACGTCCACGAGCCGGGCCGTTCCGGCGGCGGCCGCCAGGAGGAGCGCGCGCCGGGTGTCGGCGGGAAGAGCCGGTAGTTCCGCGGCGAACAGGTTCTTCAGACGGCGCGTGAGCGGCAGAGTGGCTGCGCCGGCGGGGCCGGTCCGGCCGTGCGCGAGCGCGAGGCTCAGCTCGATCAGTGCCAGGGGGTTGCCGGCGGCCTGCTGCAGGATCTGCGCGCGGGCCCGTCCCTGCGGGGGAGTGGGCTGGGCGTCCAGCAGCTGTACCGCGGCGGCGCGCTCCAGCGGTCCGACGGCCAGGTGAGGGAAGTCCCGGTCGAAACGCGCGGGGACGGCTTCCTCCCGTGCGGCGAGCAGCAGGCAGATACGCTCGCCGTCGAGACGTCGGGCGACGAACGCGAGAAGGTCGAGCGTGCCGAGGTCCAGCCACTGGGCGTCGTCGACGAGCAGGAGCAGAGGCTGCTCCGCCGCAGCATCGGACAGCAGCGTGAGTGCGCCCAGGTGTAGCAGCAGCGGATCCGTCGAGGCGGTCTCGGGTGCCGTACCGAGGCCGAATGCCCCGTGCAGCGCGAGGCGCTGCCGCTCGGGCAACCCGTCCATGGCCCCCAGCAGCGGGCGCAGCAACTGGTGCGCACCCGCCAGGCACAGACCGGACTCGCCCTCGCTGCCACGGACACGGAGTGTGCGCACCTTTTGGGCGGAGGCTTCTGCGGCAGCCCAGTCCACCAGGGTGCTCTTGCCCGAGCCCGGTTCCCCGGTCACCACAAGTACCTTCGGTCCCTCTCCCGTCGCGGCGGCGAGGAGCCGGGCCACCCTGGTCAGCTGCCGCTCCCGACCCGCGATCTGCGGTACGGGCGGGACTTCGGCAGGGGCGTGCACAAGTGGGTCCTCGTCTCTGTCGTTCGATTCGATGGGTGAATCCTGCCAGGTGAACGAGGGGGCGGCTGAGGACTGGTCATCCGACAGATGCGAGCTGTACCCGGAGCCCCGAGGATCGTTGCAGTGGAGCCGGTGCCCGAAGACGTGTTCCGAAGACGAGTGGTACAGCATCCGGGGATCACGAATGACGAGCGAAACAGCAGGTAAGACCGGACCGGGCGTGGTTGTCGGTCCCCAGGGCGGGGAAGCGGGGGACAGCGGACTGGTCGGCCGGGACTGGGAACTCGAGCGGATCCTTCGGAGCACTGGACGTGGTGGGGGCGTGATGCGTGGCCTGCTCCTTCTCGGCGAGGAGGGCATCGGCAGGACGCGCCTTCTGCACGCAGCCCGGGAGCAGGTTATTCGGGGCGGTGCTCTGGTGCTGTCCGCAATCGGCTGGGCGGTGGAGCGGGCACATCCCTACGCGTGCCTGCGCCAACTGCTCATGCCCGTGCGTCATGAGATCAGCGCTTTGCCGCAAGCGAACCGCGACATTCTGGAACCGGCGATCGCACCGGTGCGCACGTTGCCACCACCGGACCCTTTGGCCGTGCAGGGAGCCGTGCTGACGCTCCTTCAGCGTCTTGGCATCCAGCGGCCGGTCGTGGTGACGGTGGACGATGTCCAGGACTGCGACCGCCCCTCCCTGGACGTGCTTGGCTCGGTCCTTCGCCACCTCACCGACGACGGTGTGTCCCTGTTGCTCGCTGCGCGCGGTGACCTTGCACCGCCCGGCCTGCCGACGGAACTGCCCTATGTGCGCCTGGCACCGTTGGCCCCGCAGGCGGCTGCTGACTTCCTGGACCAGCAGCCGGGCGCACCCAAGGGGCGTCGCAGGCTGGAATTGCTGGAGGAGGCCCAGGGCAACCCACTGGCCCTGCTGGAGCTGTGCCGGCTCGCCCAGCCGGACACTGACCTGGCCTTCCCCGGGCACCGCTCCCTGCTGTCCCCGTACCCACGGCCCGACACCGAGGTCGAACTCGCCGCCCTGCCCACCGCTACGCAGCACGCACTGCTGTATGCGGCTCTGGCAGCCCCCGACGAACCCCTGGCCACGGTCACCACTGCTGTCGGTACGCCCGACCTGGGCGTCTGGGCGCCCGCCGAGGCAGCCGGCGTCATTACGGTGGCCGACCGCCGGATCTGGTTCCGGCACCCGCTGGTACGCCGCGCCGCCCGTGCACGTCAACCGGCCCAGCTGCGCCGTGCCGCCTGCCTGGGCCTGTCAAGGGTGACAGGCTCCCCGGTGTACCGCGCCCAGTACCAGGCAGCGGCCGCGCTCGGACCGGACGAATCGGTTGCCGCCGCGCTTGAGGAAACCGCCTGGGGCACCCAGAACGCGGTCACCGCAGCGACGGCCCTGGAACAGGCGGCACAACTCAGCCCCGACGGCGCTGCTCGTGCCCGCCGACTGGCCGAGGCACTGGCCGCCGCGCATCTCGTAGGCGACCCGGACTGGGTAGGGGACCTGTACCGGCAATTCACCCAGGGCGCCGCAGACGCTGAGCTGACATGCCTGGCCGCCGCTGCCATGAGCGGCGCGCTCTCGCTCGCCTCGTTCCAACAGGAGGCATTCGACCTGCTGTTGGACGTCCGAGAGCACGCTCTTCCCGCTGACGGCCCGCTTGCGCTCGCCCTGGCCTCGGTGGCTGCTGCCGTCGCCGACCAGTCCGCGCTGCCGCACCACCGAAGCCAACTGGCAGCACTGTTCGCCCGGTCCGACAGCCGTAGTGCGAGCGCCGTAGCCACGGGGGCGCTGACCCGGCTCGACGAACCCGCGGTGCGCTCGGCCCTCCGCGCCTTTGTATCCGTGGCGGCGGCAGCTCACGGAGCCGGCCAGCTTCTGCGTCGACTCGAGTTTCCCCACCTCGGGGCGCTTCCGGACGCTCCAGAGCGGTTGGTTCGTCGGCTGGCCGTTGCCTGGATCGCCTACCAAGCCGACGAGGCGGACACCTGCCTGAGGCAGTACCGCAAAGCCGATACACAGCTACGGGCTCGCAAAGCCTTGGGTCTACGCGGCTGGTCCCTGGCGCCCATGGCTGACACGCTACTGGCCACCGGCTGGTGGGCCGAAGCAGAAACGTTGCTGGCCGAAGGAAGTGACGCTGCCGCTGTTCTGGGCCAAACCCGCGTCCATGCGGACCTCGATGCATTGGCAGCGACCCTGGCAGCGCTACGTGGCAGAAGCACGCCGGAGCTCACCGCTACCGGGCCGAACTGGTGCGCATTCGACCTGGCCGAGAATCGGGCGACCCACGCCCGCATGCTGCGGGCTCGCGCCCTGGCAGCCGCAGCCCAGGGCGACTGGGCCCGCACCTTCCGTCAGCTGCGTGCACTGTTCGACACCGACGGCTCGCCACTGCACCCCTTCTTGTCACCCCGCACGATCGCCGAGCTTGCCACCGCAGCCCAGCGGATAGGCCGCGAGGAAGAGGCGGCCCAGGTCCTGGCCCAGGTCCGCACCCAGCAGGGCGAGCGGCCGACCCCTCGCATGACGCTGCTGCTGCATCACGCGACCGCGGTGGTGGACCGGGCGGCCGACCCTGAAGAGCACTTCCAGCTCGCGCTGGTCAACCCGGAGGGTGAACGCTGGCCCTGGGAACGGGCGCGAGCCCGCCTCAGCTACGCGGTCTGGCTCCGGCGCTCACGTCAGCCTCTGCAGGCACGGGAGCAGCTCACCGCAGCTCTGGAGATAGCCGAGCGGCTCGGCGCGGCACCCCTGGCTGCGACCGTCCGAGCCGAACTGCGCGCCAGCGGGGCAGCCGCAGACACCGAGCCCGATGGCGCCCTGGAAGGACTGACCGCCCAGCAGCGGCAGATCGTCGAAATGGCAGCTGACGGTCTGTCCAACCGGGAGATCGGTGAGCAACTGTTTCTCTCACCACGCACTGTGGGCACGCACCTGTACAACAGCTATCCCAAACTCGGCGTGAGTCGGCGTCATCAGCTGCGGGACCTATTGGCCGCAACGGACAGGGGCGCCGACTGACGAGGTATCAGCACAGCACCTTCAGGCGCAGGACTCCGTCAACTCCTGGTTGTGGAGCCCCAATGGCCGAGCGAGAGATGAGGGCCGCAGATGCAGTGGGACTCCTACGACGGCGCAGGCAGGCCCCCCATGTCCAAGGTCGTGCTCGACCCGGCAGTGGAACGGCTGGTGGCTGCCACGGCTGCACCCCCCTTCCTGGACGACCTTGGGCCAACGCTCGGCAGGCAGGCACTGCGTGAGTCCCAGGCCGACGGCATCGACGACTACGACGTGGACGCCGTCTTCAGGGTCGCCCCGGTTGGCCCCACCGGCCTCGTTGGTTTCTGGGTCTTCCGCCCCGCTGGCGCAACTGGGCCGATGCCCGTCCTCTTCTACCTCCACGGCGGTCGTTGGATGCTCGGTGATGCCCAGACGCACACCCAGGTGATCAGTGAGTTCGTCCGGGAACTCGGAGTCGCGGCGATCGTCCCGGAGTACAGCCGCATCCCCGAGGCTCGGTATCCTGTGGCACTGGAAGAGTGCTATGCGCTCCTCGCATGGACGGCTGAACACGCTGAGCAGCTGGAACTGGACCCGAGACGGCTGGCCGTGGGCGGCGACTGCGCGGGGGCCACACTGGCCACAGCGCTCACCATGATGGTGCGCACACGCGGCGGACCACCGATCCGGGCCCAACTGCTCTACTACCCGCTCACCGATTCCCGTTGCGATAGCGGCTCCCAACGGCAATTCGCCACCGGCCATCTGCTCACCCGTCAGGCGTTGCGCCGGTACTGGGCGCAGTACGCGCCAATTCCGCGGCAGTTGACCGAACCCACGGCCTCCCCGCTCTGCGCGACCCGCACGGACCTGACGGGGCTGCCGCCCGCGCTGGTGGTAACGGCCGAGGCCGACATCGCCCGCGACGAGGGGGAGGAGTACGTCCGACGTCTACGCGCCGCCGGCGTCGAGGCGGCGGGCGTTCGCTTCCTCGGCACAGTCCACGACTTTGTCGCACTGAGCGCGCTACGAGACAGCCCACCCACCCGCGGCGCGGTGTGCCAGGGCTGCAGCTTCCTGCGCGCCAAGCTGGAACTGAGCCGATCGGGTTGATCAGACCCTGTCAATAGGCTGGCGGGCAACCAGTCGGCCGACGTATTCAGGCGCGCCCAGCCTCCCGGGCAGGCTGATCCCATGTCAGCAAGAACGAGTCCTGCCGGGGCAAACAGCGCGGGAGAGCAGGGCACGCGGCGAGATGGCCTGGTGCTCACCACCCGCTCGGTCCCTGAGCGCGAGAGTCTGGAGTTCTGGCACGACGCGGTGCTGGCCACCCTGGTGGGCATGGACATCCGTGCGCCAGGCGGAACCTATGACGCCACGCTGCGCACGCACCACCTTGGTGCCCTGCAGATCACCAAGGTCGACTGCGACCCAGGCGAAGTCCACCGTTCCCCGCGGTTCGTCGCCCGTGGCGACGGACGCCAGGTCTTTGTGGCGGTGCAGGTCAGCGGTGTGGCACAGGTCGAACAGGATGGCCGCACCACCGAACTGAGGGTTGGCGACATCGGCTTCTTCGATACGGCCCGTCCGTTCCGCGCGCGCTTTCCCGAACCCTTCACGATGAAGATCTTCGCACTGCCGCGCGAGCTGCTCGGCCGGCCTGAGGCAGATCTGCGTATGATCACCGCTCGCGCCTTGCAGCCTAGCCATGGGCTCCCGGCCCTGCTCTCCCCGTTCCTGTCCACCCTGGCCGAGACGCCCCAGTCCTACACGGCCTACGTAGGCGAACGGCTCGCAACAAACGTCGCGGACCTCTTGGCGGCCACTGCAGCCGAATGCCTCGGCCGGCGGCCCACGGAACTGCCCGGCGCGAAACGAGCGATGCTGCTGCGTGTCCAGAGCTTCATCCGCTGGAACCTGGCCGACCCCGCCCTGACACCGCAGGCGATCGCCCGGGCCCACAGCATCTCCGTTCGCTACCTGCACCGGCTCTTCGAGGGCGAAGGGACCACGGTGTCCTCCTGGGTCCGGCAACTGAGGCTCCAGGAAGTACGCAAGGACCTCGCCGCGTCGTCGGCCACCGGTCCGGTGGATCTGAGCCAGGTGGCGCGCAGCTGGGGGTTCAGCAGCACCGCCCAACTGGGACGCGCCTTTCGCACCTGCCAGGGCCTCTCACCGACCGAATGGCTCCGGCGCGAAAGGGGGGATGCGTTGTGCCCGGGCGCCAACTGACCGCCGTACCGAACGAGTTCACCTGCTCCGTCGAGGCAGGAGCCCCCGAGGAGCGCTGGGCCGCCTGGCAGGAGACGTACTCCCGCGCATGCATCGATGTGGAGATCTCCCCGAACGATCCCGCCTCCTGGCGTGGTGCCTTGCACGGCCGGCGCTTCGGCTCCCTGCAGATCACGATCGAGGAAAGCAGTGGCCCCGCGACGATCCTGCGCAGCACGCCATCCGCCGCGGCAGACCGCAGCTCTCAGGTGTTCCTGCGTCAGCAACTGGAAGGCTCCACACTGCTCATGCAGGACGGCCGGACAGCCGCTCTGGGACCTGGCGGTTCCGCCTTCTACGACGCGGCCCGACCGTTCAAGCTCAGGCTCACCGGCGGTCAACGCGCCAGGACCCTGATGATGCCGCGCTTTCTGCTGCGACTGAAGGAAGCGCAATTGCGCCTTCTGACCGCGACCCTACTGGACAACGCCCCAGCCACCCCGAACCCGCTGCAGTCCCTGGTGGCCGGCCTGGCTGAGGAAACCCTCGCCGCAGCCCCGGACCGGCGCGAGCAGCTTGCCCGCGCGACCGCAGACATGATCGCAGTCCTCGCACTGCACACCCTGGGTGATCGGGACACGTGCGAGCAACGGCCAGCAGTCGCACTTCTCGCCAGAATCAAAGGCTTCATCGAGACCCGTCTGGGCGACCCGGACCTCTCGCCGAAGGACATCGCCGACGAGCACAGCATCTCGCTGCGCTACGTGCACCAGCTGTTCCAGCAGCAGGACACGACCGTCAACACCTTCGTCCGCGGCAGAAGGCTGGCACGCGCCCGCGAGGACCTGGCCCGGCCCGACGCCGCCCGGCGCACCGTGGCCGCCGTCGCGGCCCGCTGCGGCTTCGCCAGCGCCGCTCACTTCAGCCGGGTCTTTCGCGAGGCATACGGCATGTCGCCAGTGCAGTGGCGCACGGCCTCCCGGACGGGCGAGACGTCTTCCGGCGACGCGGTGCACTAGCGGCACGGAAGCTGTGCACGGGCGGACAAGCTCATGCGCCCCTGATTCATAGCCTGGGGAACATCAACGGCCTCAATGTCCAAGGAGTAGAAGATGTCTGACGAGACGGCAGCAGTCATACCTGTGCTGGAACCGGAGGCCCAGGAATTCGCCGCCGCGACCGCCAACCCGCCGTACCTGTTCGACCTCGGTCCCATCGAGGGACGCAAGACGGTCGACGAGGTCCAGTCCGGTGACATCGACAAGCCCGCCGTCGACGAGGAGTGGATCACGGTCGAGGGTGGCCCCACCGGGTCGGTGAAGGCCCGCATCGTCAAGCCCGCCGGAGCCGTCGGCACCCTGCCGGTCATCCTCTACATCCACGGCGCCGGTTGGGTGTTCGGCAACGCACACACCCACGACCGCCTCGTGCGCGAACTCGCCGTCGGCGCCCGGGCCGCCGTGGTGTTCCCCGAGTACGACCTTTCCCCCGAGGCGAAGTATCCGGTCGCGATCGAGCAGAACTACGCCGTCGCCCGCTGGATCGTCACCGACGGCGCGAGCAAGGGTCTGGACGCCACCCGCCTGGCCGTGGCCGGCGACAGCGTCGGCGGCAACATGACCGCCGCGCTGACCCTGATGGCCAAAGAGCGCGGCGACGTTCCGCTGGTCCAGCAGGTGTTGTTCTACCCCGTCACCGACGCCGGCTTCGACACCGACTCCTACCACCAGTTCGCGGAAGGCTACTTCCTGCGCCGCGACGCCATGCAGTGGTTCTGGGACCAGTACACCACCGACGAGAACCAGCGGGCCGAGATCACCGCCTCCCCGCTGCGCGCCACCATCGAGCAATTGGCAGGCCTGCCCCCGGCGCTGGTCATCACCGGCGAGGCCGACGTCCTGCGCGACGAGGGCGAGGCCTACGCCAACAAGCTCCGCCAGGCCGGCGTCCCCGTCACCGCCGTCCGGTACCAGGGCATCATCCACGACTTCGTGATGCTCAACGCCCTGCGCTCCACCCAAGCCGCCCAGGGTGCCATCACCCTCGCCATCCAGACCCTGCGCACCGCCCTGCGCACCGCCTGACGAGTCCGTCGCGGGCTCGGCCGGAGTCACCCGACCGCGGCAGAGCCCGCTTCCTGCAGGAGGCTCTCATGACCCAAGCCACCACACCCACCGTCGTCCTGGTGCATGGCGCGTTCGCCGACATCCAAGGCGTCCCCCGTGGCGGCGTGGAGACCAAGCCCGCATGGAGCCTGGTCTCCACGTCGGACCACACCATCACCCCGGACGTTGAGCGCTTCGGCTACAAGCGCGCCGGGATGACCATGGTCGAGGTCGACTCCTCCCACCTCGTCATGCTCGCCCACCCGAAGCGCGTGACCGACCTGATGCGCGAAGCCGTCCGAGCCATCAGCTGACCGCGCCCTCCGCTCACCGTGTGCAGCTCGGCCCGCTCGGCCGGGCTGCGACCCCTCGACCGAACAGGAGCCAACCATGACCAGCCAGCCGCGACTGCATCAAAAGAGCCAGCAGATCCAGGAGTTCGGGACCGTCAAACTGTTCCCGATCGCGCTGTCCTACGACGCACGGATGTACTCCTGCCAGCGCCTGAACCAGGTGCTGGCGGACACCCAGTTCCTGTACGCGCTGTACAAGAAGCACCATTGGCTCATGCGTGGCGCCACCTTCTACCCACTCCACCTGCTCCTGGACCAGCACGCCGAGCAGCAACTCTCCCTGGTTGACGACATCGCGGAGCGCGTGCAGAGCCTGGGCGGCGTCGCCGTGAGCGACCCTCGGCATGCCGCCGAGATCACCTCCATCCCGCGTCCCCCGGACGGCGTCGAGGAAGTCCCTGCCATGGTGTCCCGGCTGCTGGAAGCCCACGAGACGATCCTCACCGAAGCGCACGATGCCGCTGCCCGCACCGCCGAGCTCGGCGACGACGGCACCCAGGACCTGCTCGTCTCGCAGGTCATCCGCACCGGTGAACGTCAGGTCTGGTTCCTCGCAGAACACTTGGTGGTCACCCCGCTCGTCCAGAGCTGAGCGACAGGAAGTGCGATGAAGCCGCTCGGCGCGAAGCCCCTCATCAGTGAGTGGGGCTGGCAGTGCAGGCCGCCGCGGCCCGTGTCTCCCGTGTGGACGGTGAGATCTCCTCGCTGGGTCGGCAGATCGCTGTCCTCGCGTCCGCAACGCCCGCCGCCGACATGGAGCAGCGGATGCGCGACCTGCGCGAGCGCCTCGTGCGGGCACGGTGCGCC
Source organism: Streptomyces albiflavescens (assembly GCF_014645835.1). Lineage (GTDB taxonomy): Bacteria > Actinomycetota > Actinomycetes > Streptomycetales > Streptomycetaceae > Streptomyces > Streptomyces albiflavescens. The sequence continues at coordinate 65,826 of NZ_BMMM01000021.1, read as the reverse complement.
GCAGGCACGTTCACCGCCGTCCACGAGGCGTTCTGGGCCGCGGCAAGGAAGGCCCTCGGCGACACCGAAGGAACGAAGGCCGGTGAAGGTACTGTTGCGGCACCGGCACCGGCACCGGCACCGGCACCGGCACCGGCAGCACGCCGACGTGGTGGCCGGAATCCGCGTGGCCCTGGGGGCCGGCACCATTCACGAGGACGTCATCGCGCTGGAGGCCCGCAAAGCCGCCCAGGCCGCCGGACGGGCACCGGCGGTCACCGCCGGCCGGCCTGCTGCCGAGCTGCCGGGCCTTGATCCTGCCCCGGTCACCGGCCTTCGCCGACAACGACGACGTCGCCTTCATGCGCATCTCCCATGTCGCGCAACAGGTTCCGGCACTTTCGGTGACAATGCGGGGCGGAACATGTGCTTCTGGGAGTGAGTGTGCGGATGTGAGGGAGTCCGGTTCCGCCGCACGGCCGGTCCGGTCCGGCGCTCCTACCATCGCTTGACGCGGCCACATCAAGTGGTCGGCCGGGGGACACGCCGCCCGGGGGACACGGCGTACGAGGAGGGCGCACATGCGCCTGCCCAGACCATCCCGCACCCGCTCCAGACTCTTACTGGCCGGCTTGACCGGCCTCCTGCTGACCGCTGCCGCGGCCGTCGTGGCCGTACCGGGCACCGCGGCCGCCGCCACCCTGAAAGTCACCTACACCGGACCGGACAGCGCCCCCTACCGGGCCCCGACGAAGCTCTCCGCCGTCATCGCGCTGGGAGACTCGGGATATGCGGGGGCCACCGTCACCTTCCGCGTAGGCACCGCCAGTTGCACCGCGACCAGCGCCGGCGACGGCTCCGCGTCCTGCACCCTCGCCCCGGCCGACAAGCCGGGCTACTACGGCGTCAGCGTCCGCGCCGAGAGCGATGCCGGTCGGGTCGGCACCTTCAGCACCTTCCGGATCGAGAAGGCGGCCACCACGCTGGCCTACACCGGCACGAAGTACATCGCCAACGACGAGCCGGCGCGGCTGGCAGCCGTACTGAAGGACGGCGCGGGGCAGGCGGTCGAGAACCGCACGGTGCAGTTCGCCCTGGGGACCGGAGCGAACGAGCAGAAGTGCGACGCCGCCACGGACACCGGCGGCACGGCCTCCTGCACCGTGGCGAAGGTCGACCAGCCGCTGAATGAGAACGGCACCGTGCCGGTGTCGGGGGCGTTCGCCGGTGACGACTACTACCTCTCCTCCGGTGACTCGGCGACCGTGCTGCTGCAGTACGTGACGGGCCGCGCCTACGGCGCCTTCGCCGCCGTGGACCTGCTGCTGTTCCCGGTGACGCTGCCGCCGCAGCCGGACACCGGGGCCGTGCGCACCGCCAGGGCCACCGTCACCAAGCCGCCCTGCAGTGCCGAGATCGATGCCCCGGGGCTGGAGTTCGATGCGGTGTGCGCCGACGTGACCACCAGTCTGGCCCCCGGTACCTCGGTCGCCCACACCACCGTGGAGTCGGCGCGGATCGGGCTGCCCGGACTGCCTGTCATCGAGCTGTCCGGCGTCGAGGCGGTCTCCACCAGCACCTGCCAGAAGGCCGCGGGAACGACCGGCCTGACGCTGAAGATCGCCGGGAAGCAGATCGACGTTCCCGACGTGCCGAACACCGAGATCGACCTGGGTCTCGCCCGGCTGGTCGTCAACGAGCAGATCCCGGTGGCCGACGCCGACCACGGGCTGACCGTGAACGCCGTTCACCTGCAGGACGCGGCCGGGCTCATCGACGTCGTCGTGGGTTCGGCGACCAGCGACGCCCACAACTGCCCGCCGACAGCCTGACCTTGGGGGGAAGAGGCACATGAGCACGAGCAGAACAGGCATGGGCAGATCCAGGACGTTCCGGGTCCTCGTGGTGGCGGCGGTTGCCGTCACGGGGGCGCTGACCACAGGCGCAGCCGACCCCGCGGTGGGCGGCGGCGACCGGGCCACCTCCGGCGTGACCGTCTCCAGCCCGGCCGGGGTGACACTCGGCGGACCCGACGCGCACCGTTTCCATCTGGACCGGCAGCGCCGGCTCACCGCCGACGTCTACGAGACGGCGTGGACCGACGGCAATACCACCGTCCGGGTCTCCACGCGTGCCCGTTCGCACGTACGGGTACAGCGGGAGGCGGGCCGGGTGACGGTCGACGCCGAGCAGGCGCCGGACACCGCCGGCCGGAGCGACTCCGAGCTGATCGTCCGTCAGAAGCGGTATGGCATGAGCGCGGTGAACCAGCAGGTCGCGCTCGGCATGGACCCGGCCGAGGCCCGGAAGACATTCGCGGCCGACGACGGGGAGCCCCCGGTCATCGACACCTGGTGCGTGGACATCAGCGCCGAGGGCGACCTGCTCCAGTCGCACGGCTGCGTCGTACGCCACCTGGACCAGGACGACGAGTACGGCCGCTACATCGCGGACGAGATGACGACCAGCGCGCTCTCCAGGGACTACGACTCGTGGTTCCCCTACGGGCTGACCCGCGTCGACTCCATCCTGTACTACAAGGGCGGCGAGCAGGTCGTGAAGTGGTCGCCCATCTCCGACAAGCCAGTCTCCGAGTGCGGTTCGGTCGAGGTGGGTGTGGAAGGCAACGGCGGCAGCGTCTCGGTCAGCACACCGATCTGCCCGGACACCTTCGGCCCGTCGGTGATCCCCGCCGCGAACGACCCGAAGTTCGGCGCCGCCTGGTCGGGGCCGCCGTCCGATCCCGGGAAGTTCATGGGCACGGAGGGAGTCACACTCGTGAAGCAGGCGGCGGGCGCGCCGCCCACCACGCTGCGCAACGAGATCACGTACTCCTGGTAGTAACGGACGGCCGGCGCGGTGTGGGAACTGCCCTCACCCCGCCGGCCGCACGTCCGTTCGTCGAGGGCGGTGACTTCGCCGGCCGACGTGCCGGGCGAACGCCTCGTCATCAGGGGTCGCCTCCCTCGTGGCTGTCGCCGGCCGTGGGGGCGGTGTGGCGGTGGGGATCGGCGTCGAACGTGGCGGCGCAGTGGGCGGAGCAGAAGTAGTAGGTGCCGTGCTCCGTCTGCCGGTGCTCTGCGGCGGTCGCCCTGTTTATCTGCATGCCGCACACCGGGTCCGCGACCATGCCGTCGTCGTCGCTCTGGGAAGCCGGGTGGTGGTGCCCAGAGCCTGCCGGGGCGGCCGTGCTCCCGGCAGCTGGGGCTCGGTCAGCAGCGGACTCGACACGGGGCTGGACGCGAGCGGGCCGGGCATCGGTCAGCGGCTGGGGGCGCCAGCGGCGCAGCCGGGAGGCGTTGGTGACGACCGACAGCGAGCTGAGCGCCATGGCCGCGGCGGCGATGATCGGGCTGAGCCGGATGCCCCACAGCGGATACAGGGCGCCTGCGGCGAGCGGGACACCGACGGCGTTGTAGATCAGGGCGAAGAACAGGTTCTGCCGGATGTTGCGCATCGTGGCCCGCGACAGCCGGATCGCCGTCACGACCCCGCCGAGCGAGCCGGAGATCAGGGTGATGTCGGCGGCCTCGATGGCGACGTCGGTGCCGGTGCCGATAGCCAGGCCGACGTCGGCGGCGGCCAGGGCGGGGGCGTCGTTGATGCCGTCGCCGACCATGCCGACGGTGCGGCCCTCGGCCTGCAGACGGCGGATCTCGTCGGCCTTGTGCTCGGGCAGCACCTCTGCCAGCACCCGGGTGATGCCGACCTGAGCGGCGATGGCGGCGGCGGTGCGGGCGTTGTCGCCCGTGAGCATGACGACGTCGATACCGAGATGCTGCAGGGCGGCGATGGCGGCGGCGGAGTCCTCCTTGACGGTGTCGGCGACGGCGAGAACGCCGGCGGGCTGTCCGTCCACCGCGGCGAGGACGGGAGTCTTGCCCTCGGCCGACAGGTTGGCCGCGACGGGGGTCAGTGCGGTGGTGTCGATGCCGACGTCGCCCAGCAGCCGGGCCGTGCCGACCAGGACGGCGTGTCCGTCGACGGTGGCCTGGACGCCCTTGCCGGTCACCGAGTCGAAGCCCGTCGCCGCCGGCGCGTTGAGGCCGCGGTCGCGGACGCCGGTGACGATGGCCTGCGCGAGCGGGTGTTCACTGTCGGCCTCCGCCCCCGCGACCAGCCGCAGCAGCGCCGTCTCGTCGAATCCGCCGACGGGTTGGACGTCGGTCAGGACGGGCCTGCCCGCCGTGACGGTGCCGGTCTTGTCCAGCACGACGGTGTCCAGCTTGTGTGCCGTTTCCAGGGCTTCGGCGGAGCGGATCAGGATGCCGGCCTGGGCTCCCTTGCCGGTGCCGACCATCACCGACAGCGGAGTGGCCAGGCCCAGCGCGCACGGGCAGGCGATGATCAGCACCGCGACCGCAGAGACCAGCGCCAGGGTCAGCGCGGGGGAGGGGCCCAGAGTGAACCAGATGGCGAAGGTGCCGATCGCGATAGCGATCACCGCGGGTACGAAGTAGGCCGACACGGCGTCGGCGAGCCGCTGGATGGGGGCCTTCGACGCCTGGGCCTGCTGCACCAGACGGATGATCTGAGCCAGCATCGTGTCGGCCCCGACCTTGGCCGCCCGTACCCGCAGGGACCCGGTGCCGTTGACTGTGGCGCCGATGACGACGTCGCCGCTGTGCTTCGTGACGGGCATCGACTCGCCGGTGACCATGGACTCGTCGACTGCGGAGGACCCGGAGAGGACCTCGGCGTCGACGGGGATCTTCTCGCCCGGCCGGATGACGAGTTCGTCTCCGACCACGACGTCCTCGACGGGGATCTCCCTCTCGGTTCCGTCCCGCACGACTCGGGCGGTGCGGGCCTGCAAGCCAAGCAGGGCGCGGATGGCCTCGCCGGTGCCGGCCTTCGCGCGGGCCTCCAGCAGCCGCCCGAGCAGGATGAGGGTCAGGATGACGCCGACGGCTTCGAAGTAGACCTCCCGCAGGTTTTCAGGCAGCAGGCCGGGGGTGAGGGTGACCAGCAGGCTGTAGCCGTAGGCGGCACTCGTACCCAGGGTGATCAGGGAGTTCATGTCGGCGGCCCGGTGGCGCAGGGTCAGCCAGCCCGTCACGTGGATCGGCCACCCGGTGTAGAACATCACCGGCGTGATCAGCGCCAGCTGCAGCCAGTGGTTCAGCATCCAACCGGGCACCCAGTCGGCACCGAAGAGTTCGTGCGCCATCACGGCGAACAGCACCGGGGCGGTGAACACCGCGCCGAGCAGCACCCTGCGGGTGAGGTCCTTGATCTCGGCCTGTCGCTCGGCGGCGTCCGCGGCCTCCGCCTCGGCCGCCGTCCGTTCTTCACCGGCCGCCGGTCCGCCGGTGGTAACAGGAGGACCAGGAGCAGGTGCGGCCGTGGCCCCGTGGCCGTTCGGGGTGGGTGGTGCGGGGCTTTCCGCGGGTTCGACCAGCAGCGTGCCGTGGATCATGTTCATCCCGCAGGAGAAGCCGAAGGAGCCCGGACGGTCGGGGCTCAGTCGCACCGTGGTGCGGGTGTGGGCGGGCAGGCCCGCCCCGACCTTCAGGTCGGGAAAGACCACTCGGGAGCTGCACTCGCCGGCCTCCTGCCGGTCGAAGACCACCTCCACCGGGGTGCCCTGGCGGACCTTGATCAGGTCGGGGCTGTAGCCGCCCCGCACGGTCACCTCCACCCGCTGCACCCCGCCTTCCAGCCGGGCGGCACCGGCGCGGCGCGGGCCGAAGAAGTACCAGCCCAGCGTGGCGATCAGCAGGGCCGAGGCAAGGGCGACGACGATTTCGAGGGCACCCATGGGCTGCTCGCCTCCCCTCTCCTTTCACTCTCCAGCCTGCGCCGGGCTACCCCTACCTGGTAGGGGCGCACTGGCCCACTGGCCCGGGACCTCCGGCCCCAGACCGCCACGCCCAACGGCGGGACGATGCAAGAGAAGGCAAGAAGTGCTGGGTGCGCTTCCGTATCCCGGCCACAGAACAAGGCCGAAGCAGGTGAACGGCGATGCTGTTCTGGTATGACCACAACGTCAGCGGCTGGGGCTGGTTCGCGATGTCGGCCGGCATGATTCTGTTCTGGGCGCTGATCATCACAGTTGCCGTGCTGCTCTTCCGCGCCCTGAACCGGCCCCAGATGCACACCCACACCCCGGCCACGCCCTCGGCGGAGGACATCCTCCGGGAGCGGCTGGCCCGCGGGGAGATCGACGAGGACGACTACCGGCGCCGTCTGAACGCACTGCACGCCGGACCCCTCGCCAAACCTTGAAGCCCGCAGGCCGCACCGGTTGCGGCCCCTGCCCTCCTCTGAAGGAGGCCGGTCATGAACAAGCGCAACTACGGCCTGTACGCACTCGCCGCCGCGATCGTCATCGCCGCTGTCCTGATCGTCGGCGCGCCGCTGCAGAACCTGATCTGGCTCGCCATCCTCGTTGCCTGCCCGCTGATGATGTTCTTCATGATGCGCGGCATGCACGGCCAGGACATGCATGGCGGCCACGATCAGCACCGCGACGACCGGGACGAAGACCCGCTGCGCAAGCACGACCACCACACCGGGCCCAGCCGGCCCTGACCCGGCCCCGGCCCGGGTGGGGGAGGTGGAAGGCCATGGCCGCCCTCATCGCCGCACTGATCGGGCTGCTGATCCTGACAGCCCTCGTCTACGACATCACCCGGCTGTTCGGTTGCGATGAGCCGCGCCGCCCGCCGCTGGCCCGCCTGCGGGGCCGGCGCGCAGCCCTGGAGGCCGCGGAGCTGAGAGTGGTGGGCCTGCGTCTGCACCACCGCCTCGACGCAGGCGCCTACCAGCAGCGCATGAGCAGCCTGTCCCACGGACGGCGCACACCCGCCCACCCCGCCTCCACCATGGGCGGTCGCCCTGGATGACGCCGCAACGGCCTGTGGTCGCTGGTGGTCCTCAGCACCCCTGGGAGCCGCCTCCGAGGGGTCACATGGGATCTGCCGTGGATGATCCTTCTTGAATCCGCCGGGTTTCACATGGGCCATCCGGCGGGCTCACGGGTGCCCGGCTGGTGCGCGCCCATGCCTTGAATGTCGTTTCCGGCGGCGTTCAGCAGCTGGTGGGCGAGGTCGTGCATGGCCCGGCCTGCCGCCAGTTCGTCACCGATCTCCGGCACGTTCGTGTCCGCCGGATTGCAGTGCGCGGTTCCGTGGCCGGTGAGCGCCGCGGTGCCGGTGTCCAGGACCACGTGCGCCTTCGTTGTTCCGTCGTCGTCTTCGAAGAGGTGGAGGCGAACCTTCCACTCAGCCGTGTGCGACATTGCCTTCCTCCTCATTCCGGCCCGTCAGTCACCGGCGGAAGCGCCCGGACCACAGCGGCTCCACCAGGTCCCATTCGACGTCCCACTGCGCGGACCTTCTCCGGTCCAGGGCCAGACACATGGCTGCTCGCGCCGCGTAGAACCCGGCGACCACACAGAGTGCCGTCATACCGCCCACGAACCAGCCGTTGGCCTTCGCGGTGACGGCGCTCATCGGTGCACCGGTGATGGCTCCGTCCCGGTCCACCCATACCCGCACGGTGGCGCCCTTGGACGTTCCCAGTTGCACGAAGGTGGTTCCCGTCCGCACAACGCCGTTACGCTCGGTCCAGCGGATCTGTGCCGGTTGCTTCGAAACACGGTCATCGCCCGCCACGTTGGACGCGAGTCGGGCGGTGACCTCGTGTCGTTCAGCAGCCTGGGCATGCACGGTGCGCATGGATGACTCGTACGCCGTCAGCCCCGCGCTGAGCGCCGCCATCGGCAGTCCGAGGACGAGGACGAGCATCAGTACGCGGCGGAACCAGGATTCGAACCTGTCGGACGTACGCCTCAGCGGGTTCGCCCCATGCGGCGCGTTCTCTTTGCGCGGCCGGGGCGGACCGGATGCGGACGGCGATCCGGGTGCCCTCATGGTGCGGCCTCCAGCACGTTGCTGGTCCGTTCCCCCCGCCTCGTCCATCATCGAACAGCAGCGGGCTTCGGTCACGGGGCCGAAAGTCCCTGCGGGACCGGCGTAGGCCCGAGCGGTCGGCTGTCGACGCGGTCAACCTCAGCAGGCGACGGTCATCATCGTCACCGCCCCTGCCTCCTCTCGTGTCGGATTCCACGCCTCCGGCCCCTCCTCGACAGGTCCACATGCGTCGCGGAGGGGATCGGGTGATCCTCGAATGAGAGAACGCAGCGCGCTCGGCACGGAGGCGATGTTTCGGACCATCCACTCGATCGGACTCGTCCGCCGTCATTTTCAGCTTCTTACGAGCAGGAGGCCCGTCATGCAACCAGCCGTCACGGTGGGCCTCGACGGCTCGCCCGAGAGCCTTGCTGCTGCCCGCTGGGCCGCCGACGAGGCCGAGAAGCGCAAGCTCACCCTGCGCCTGCTGCACGCGTGGCCGCTGCTGGCGCCGGAACCGGCCCGCGTCCCGTCGGAAGTCGATCAGAACTACTGGGCGAAGCGTCTCGTCCACACCGCGCGAGCAGAGCTTCAGGGGCGCCACCCGGGACTGTCCATCGTCGGGAACCTGGTTGCCGACGACGCTCAGAACGCCCTGCTCCAAGCAGCGTCGGAGTCGGAGATGACGGTGCTGGGTTCACGTGGGCTGGAGCCCCTCGAGAGCTACTTCCTGGGGGACGTCAGCATGCCCGTCGTGGCACGGGCGGAGCGGCCGGTGGTGCTGGTCCGCGCCGAACCCCGGGAACAGGGACCGCACCCGACACCCGCGAGCCGGGTGGTCGTGGCCCTGAAACTGCACGGAACCTCCGACTCCCTGCTCGACTTCGCCTTCCACACCGCTGCGGCCAGGGGCCTTCCTCTCCTGGCTGTCCACGGCAGAAGCGTGCCGCTCCATGCACGGGTGCCCTGGGGCGTGGACCACGAGGTCACCGAAGAGATGACGCGCGATGCGTACAAGCAGCTGAGCGAGGCGCTCCACCTGTGGCGGGGGAAGTACCCGCGGGTGGACGTGGCCGACAGCGTTCGTCTCGCAAGCCCCGCCAAGGCCGTCGTACAAGCCGCCGAAGGCGCCGCGCTGCTGGTCGTAGGCCGTCGCCGACATGGTCATGGCCTGGCGCCCCACCTGGGTCCCGTGGCGCAGGCCGCCATTCATCACGGGCGCTGCCCCGTCGCCGTCGTCCCTCATGACTGAGTCCGGCCGCGAGACATCGGCGCGGCCGGTCCCTCGGGCCGATGCGTCCGCGCTCCGGTCCGGTGCCGGGCACGACGGTGAGCCGCTGCCGCGCGCAGAGGTGTTCGAGACCCACACCGCGATCGTGTTCTTCGCTTGCGACCGCGCCTACAAGGTCAAGAAACCGGTCGATCTGGGGTTCTTGGACTACACATTGGTGGCGGCTCGCCGGGCTGCCTGCGAGCGCGAAGTCGCTCCCAACCGCCGCTTCGCCCCCGACGTCTACTTGGGTCTGGGCGAGTTCCGCAGTCCTGACGCGAAGGCATCCGAACCCGTCGTGGTGATGCGTCGCGTGCCGGCGGATCGCCGCCTCTCCCACCTGGTACGAGAAGGAGCCGCTGTCGACGATGTCCTCCGGACCGTCGCCCGGCACCTCGCCGGCTGGCACGCGGCCGCGCCCCGTGGCCGCGACGTGGACGAACAAGGCACGCGGGACTCGCTGTTGTCGCGTGGGGATGCCGGCCTCACACAGGTCCGCGCACTGGCCGCCGAAGGCGTCATCCCCCTTCCTCGCCATGGACCTGGAACAGCTCGGCGCCCCGGAGGCCGCGGCATATTTCCTCGGCCAGTACAGCGAGTACTCCGGAGATCCCGCGCCCCTTCCCTGTGGCACGACTACGTCGCCTACCGCGCGTTCGTCCGCGCCAAGGTCTCCCTGATCCAGGCCCGGCAGGGCCCGCCCGGCGCGGCGGCGACAGCGCGGCGGCCGGCCTCGACGGCGCTGCACCACCTGCGCACCCCTGCCGTATCGCTGACCCTCGTCGGCGGACTGCCTGGCAGTGGTAAGTCCACCGTTTCCGGAGCGCTGGCTGACCGGCTGGAGGTCACCCTGCTCAGCAGCGACCGGCTCCGCAAGGAGCTTGCCGGTATCCCCGCCCGATACAGCGCAGCGCGACGGCCGCACCATCGTCTGACGTCGCGTGCCGGTCCACAGCCTCGTGCGCGATGTTCAGTCCCCGTCCGCCGGGCAGCCCCTGCAGCGCGGCACGCGCCTCCGACCAGGTGAAGCCCGCACACACCTTCTCGTAGTCGCCCAGATTCGGCTCGACGCGAGGCGGTGTGCCTTTCCGGATCGTTTCCCCTCGCATGGCAGCCACCTTCCTGCCGGCCTTCTTCGACCATCTGTCCAGGCCGCCCCGCGCGCACTGGGCCGAACGGCCCCTGCGTGTGGCCGGCGAGCCCTATGAGGCCCCGCACAGCCGAAGGCGGAGGGGGCCTCGGCCTCGCCGACGGGCGTAGGGGAGGGTGTCGGCCTCGCCGAGGGGGCGGAGACGAAGGGCCCGCGTCCGTGGCCCGCATGGCCCTACCCGTGTGGTGCCGGACCGGAAATCCTGCGTTCGTGGATTGCATGAGGCACCGGTGATGCCCGGCCCGCCCGGCGTGGTGCCGAAGGAGAACGGCCATGAGTGCAAGCCCCGACCTGTACAACTCGTCGCCTTCCGCGTCCAGCGGGTTGGTGCTGGACAAGGACGGCATGGTCGCGCTGGTTGAGGTGTTGGCCGGGCGAGGGTTCACCGTGGTCGGCCCCACCGTGCGGGACGGTGCGATCGTGCTGGCCGAGCTGAAGTCGGCCGACGAGCTGCCGTACGGATGGGGCGTGGAACTCGAAGCCGGAAGGTATCGGCTGCGGGAGCGGGCCGACGGTGCCGCCTTCGCGAACGCGGCGGGCCCCCAGTCGTGGAAGCAGTTCCTGCACCCGGCGAAAGTGCGGCAGTGGCGTGCCGACCGGGTGGGCGAGGAGACAGTGTTCATTGCAGAGGAGACCTCGACGCCGCGGTACGCCTTCCTCGGGGTGCGCCCCTGTGACGCGCGGGCCATCGCCATCCAGGACCGGGTGCTGACCGGTGGGCCCCACCTCGACCCCGAATACCGGGGGCGGCGTGCAGGAGCGCTGCTGATCGCGGTCGAGTGCACGGAGCCCGGCGGCACCTGCTTCTGTGTCTCGATGGGCACGGGCCCCACGGCCCCTCCCGGCTGTGACCTGGTGATCACCGAGGTGGTCGATGACGACGGCCACCGCTTCTGGATCCGCGGCGGGAGCCAGGAAGGCGACGAGATCCTCGCCGAACTGCCCGTCCGCCCGGCAGACCCCGCCACCTGTGCGGCGGCCCGCGCAGGCGTTGCTGCCGCCGAGGACCGGATGGGAAGGACCATGCCCGAGGGCGACCTGCGGGAGCTGATGGCCGGCACGCTCGACGCCCCCCGCTGGGACGACGTTGCCGGGCGCTGCCTGACCTGCGGCAACTGCACCATGGTGTGTCCCACCTGTTTCTGCACCACGACCGAGGACGTCACCGACCTCACCGGTGACCACGCTGAGCGGTGGCGGTTGTGGGACTCCTGCTTCGACCTGGACTTCTCCCAGCTGCACGGTGGCCCCGTCCGTACGTCCCCGCGCAGTCGCTACCGGCAGTGGATGACCCACAAGCTCGGAACCTGGTACGACCAGTTCGGCTCCTCCGGCTGTGTGGGCTGCGGCCGCTGCATCGTGTGGTGCCCGGTGGGCATCGACATCACCGAGGAGGCGGCCGCCCTGCACGACTGGACGCGGTCCGAAGCATCGGGGGAGGCCCCGTGACCGAGCTGCCGCCGCCTCTGGACCTCCTCCCGCTCGTACAGCGTGAGCGGTTGCTGGCCGTGGGGCTCGACGTGTCGTTCCCGGCCGGCACGCGCCTGTTCGACGAGGGCGGGGAAGCCGACCGCTTCTGGCTGCTGCGCAGCGGCGAGGTCGCCCTCGACATCTGCGTTCCCGGCAGACAGCCGGAGGCCCTCATAGAAACGCTTGGTGCGGGTCAGCTGCTGGGCTGGTCGTGGATCTGCCCGCCGTACCGCTGGCACCTCGGTGCACGGACGGTGACCCCGGTGGAAGCCACGGAGTTCCCCGCCACCGACGTCCTCGCCCTCTGCGCGGCCGACCCGGAACTCGGATACGCCCTGATGCGCCGCTTCATCGAGGTGGTCGCCGGGCGCCTGCAAGCCACCCGCATCAGGCTGCTGGACCTCTACGCACCCCACGGGAGTGGCCCACCATGAGCACCGTGACGCCGCCACTGCCCTACCGGGTCGCCGAGACCCGGACGGAGACCGCCGACACCCGTTCGCTGGAACTGGTCCCTGCCGGCAGGGAACTCCCGCCCTTCGCACCCGGCCAGTACGCGATGATCTACGCGTTCGGGGTCGGTGAGGTGCCGATCTCGGTCAGTGCCCTGCACGGTCCATACGGGGGCCTCGTGCACACCGTGCGCGCGGTGGGCGCGGTCTCCACCGCCCTGCACGACCTGCGCCCGGGGGACACCGTCGGGCTGCGCGGGCCGTTCGGCACCGGCTGGGACCTCGACGCGGCAGTCGGCCAGGACGTGCTGGTGATCGCAGGCGGCATCGGCCTGGCGCCACTGCGACCGGTGGTGCACGCGGTCCTGGACCGGCCGGACGCCTACGGTCGGCTGGGGATCCTGGTGGGCACCCGTACACCTGGCGACCTGATCTACCAAGAGGACGTCGAACGCTGGCGCGGCAGGGCCGAGGTGGGGGTGACCGTCGACCGCCCCGGCCCGGGCTGGCAAGGCCCGGTGGGGGTCGTCACCACCCTGCTGGACGCGTTCGCCCTCCGGTCGGACCGGACCCACGCGCTGGTGTGCGGGCCCGAGGTGATGATGCGCCACACCGCACGCGCCCTGATGGGCCGAGGCCTCGCCGCGCAGCGCGTTCAGGTGTCGCTGGAACGCAACATGCGCTGCGCCACCGGCCACTGCGGCCATTGCCAGCTCGGTCCGCTGCTGGTGTGCAGGGACGGACCGGTCGTCGGCTACGACCGCGTGGAACGTCTGCTGGCCGTACGGGAGTTGTGAGATGGACACCGACCGAGGACTGGCCGGCGAATCAGGACGGCCCCACGCCCGAGGACCGGCGAACTCCCACCCCCTGCCCACGCTCGCCGTGTGGAAGTTCGCCTCGTGCGACGGCTGCCAGCTGACCCTGCTCGACTGCGAGGACGAACTGCTCGGCCTCACCGAGCAGGTACGGATCGAGCACTTCCTGGAGATGTCCGGGGCCGAAGGTCCCGACGGGGGGCGCGCGGAGCTGGCCGGCCGGGGTCCGTACGACCTCTCCCTGGTCGAGGGCTCGATCACCACGGCCGAGGACGCCGAGCGAATCCAGCACATCCGGCGTATCTCCCGGCGTCTTGTGACCATCGGCGCCTGCGCCACTGCGGGCGGCATCCAGGCACTGCGCAACTTCGGGGACATCGACGAGTTCCGTGCCGCGGTCTATGCCCGCCCGGACTACATCGCCACCCTGGAGACCTCGACCCCGATCTCAGCCCACGTACCGGTCGACTTCGAACTCCGGGGCTGCCCCATCGACCGCCGCCAGCTCCTCGAAGTCATCACCGCCCACCTGGTCGGACGCACACCCCGGATCCCCAGCCACAGCGTCTGCTTCGAGTGCAAAAGGCGCGGTACCACCTGCGTCACGGTGGCCCATGGCACCCCCTGCCTGGGCCCAGTCACTCACGCCGGTTGCGGTGCCATCTGCCCCGCCTACGGACGCGGCTGCTACGGCTGCTTCGGGCCGACCAGCCGGCCCAACCTGCGTTCCATGGTTGCGCAACTCGGCCGCGACGGAATGAGTGAGGCGGACATCCTGCGTGTCTTCCGCACCTTCAACGCCGCGTCGCCGGAGTATGCCCCCGTGGCCGATCTCGCGGCCGAGCAGCAGGACACCCCTGGGGCAGGAACAGAAACCAACCCGGAAAGGCCCGCATGAGCCATCGCGGAACCCGCGTCCTACGGCTGGACGCACTGGCCCGAGTGGAAGGCGAAGCCGCCCTGCACCTGCGCGTACAGGAGGAGACGGTCACCGAAGCGCGACTGCGCATCTACGAACCACCCCGGTTCTTCGAAGCCTTCCTGATCGGGCGCGCCCACACCGAGCCGCCGGACATCACAGCACGGATCTGCGGCATCTGCCCGGTCGCCTACCAGATGAGCGCCTGCCAGGCGATCGAGAACGCCTGCGGTGTCACCGTGGAGGGGCCTCTCGCGGAGCTGCGCCGCCTGCTGTACTGCGGGGAATGGATCGAGAGCCACACCCTTCACATCTACCTGCTGCACGCCCCCGACTTCCTCGGCCGGGCCGATGCCGTCGAACTCGCCCGCGACCATCGGGCAGCCGTCGAGCGCGGCCTGCGGATCAAACAGACCGGCAACGCGATCCTCGAACAGCTGGGCGGACGACCCATCCACCCGGTCAACGTCCGTGTCGGCGGCTTCTACCGCACACCGGCGCCCGAAGAACTGCGTCCGCTGGCCGAACGACTGCGGCAGGCCCGCGACGACGCGCTGGAGACCGTCCGCTGGGTGGCGGCCTTCGACTTCCCCGACGCGGGCAGCGACCATGACCTGCTCGCACTGCGCGACCCGGGCCGCTACGCCATCGACTCCGGCACACCGACGGTCATCGCTCCCCATGGCCGAACGCCGGCGCCCCGCGAGTTCCCCGTGTCCGACCTCGAACAGCACGTTCACGAAGAGCAGGTGCCGCACAGCACCGCTCTGACCGCCGCGCTCGACGGCCGCCGCTACCTGACCGGCCCACTGGCCCGCTACGCGGTCAACGGCCGGTGGCTCCACCCGGTGGCGGCCGAGGCCGCCAGGGAAGCCGGGCTGGGCGATCCCGCGGCCGGGGACATCTGCGCCAACCCCTTCCGAAGCATCGTCGTACGCGCTGTGGAGGTGGTGCAGGCCGTCGAGGAAGCCCTGCGGATCATTCAGGACTACGAACAACCGCCGCGGCCGGCTCTCGACGTCATTGCGCGGGAGGCAGTGGGCGCCGGAGCGACCGAGGCACCGCGCGGACTGCTGTACCACCGCTACGCCCTCGCCGAGAACGGCACGCTCACCGCAGCCCGCATCATTCCTCCTACAGCCCAGAACCAGGCGGCGATCGAGGAGGACGTACGCCGGGCTGTCCAGGCACGCCTGGACCGGCTCGGAACGGCAGCCGGCGACGAGGAGCTCACCCGCTTGTGTGAACGGGCCATCCGCAACCACGACCCCTGCATCTCCTGCGCCGCCCACTTCCTCGACCTGACCGTGGAACGCGGATGACCGGCCGGATCGTGGTGATCGGCGTGGGCAACCCCCTCCGCGGTGACGACGGGGTGGGTCCGGCGGTGGTCGAGGCCCTGCGAGGCCGTGTTCCCGACGACATCGCGCTGGCGGTCAGCGACGGCGAACCCGGCCGGATGCTCGAACTGTGGCGCGGCGCCGACATCGCGGTCGTGGTGGAAGCCCTCCTTCTGCATCCTGCCAGGCCGGGCGAACTGCACACCCTGACAGCAGCGGAGGTGGCCGGCCGCGCGAGAGGCACGGCAAGTACGCACGCCCTGGGTTTGGGGGAGTGTCTCGCCCTGGCGGAAGCCCTCGACCTGCTCCCGCGGAAGGTCATCGTGCACGCCGTGGAGGTGGCCGACGTCGAACTCGGCACGGGGCTGAGCGAACCGGTGCGGTCGGCCCTCCCCGAATTGATTGAGCGCACCGCCACCTCCGTACGACGGGCCGGCGAAGAAAATCACCAACGGCGGACATCTGGCGGTGCGCCCCTTCCGTGAACCGCTGCGGCGGGGATGGACGAGCCATGGGCCTATTGCCCCTGCAAAGGGCCGAAGGGCCTCTCGTGCCCTGGTGGGTGAGGGTGCGACGGTGGAGTCGGTCCAATGCGCTGCAAGCCCCATGAAAGGCGGTGGGGACGATGGGACTCCCTCTGGTTGTAGGCATCGACGGATCGGACTCGAGTCTGCTTGCCCTCGACTGGGCCGTGGACGAAGCAGTCCGCCATGGTGTCCCCCTCAGGCTCGTCTACGCCTCCCTCTGGGAGCGATACGAGGGTGCCCTGCCATCCACCAGCCTGAAGCGCCCCTCTGAGCGGGTGCTGGCGGAGCACGTCGTGGCTTCCGGAGCGGAGCGCGCCGAGCGGCGCAACCCTGATGTGAAGGTCACCACCGACATCATCCCGGAGGAGGCCGCAGCCGCCCTCGTGCGCGAGGGGGATGGTGCGTCCGCACTGGTGACGGGGTCGCGCGGGCGTGGTCAGCTCAAAGGAATGCTGCTCGGGTCGGTCGCTCTGGCCGTTGCGGGCCGGGCCCGTTGCCCTGTGATCGTGGTCCGAGGCGACGAGGCGGGCACGGCCGGTAGGCATGAGCGGATTCTTCTTGGTCCGGGGGACGCCGACACGGCCGCCGATGCCGTGCGGTTCGCCTTTCGCGAGGCAGAGGTGCGCGATTGCGTCCTGGACATGGTCCGGGCCTGGCGCAGCCCCGCCCACCTGGGCCGTCATCCTGAGGAAGCGGCCAACACTCCCGAGGAGGAGGCCTCCGCACTGCTTGACGCGCTGCTCGGAGAAGCGATCGCCGAGTATCCGCGGGTACGGGCGCACCGTACGACGCTCGAGGGGCCGGCCGGCAAGATCCTCGTGCGGCGATCGGCAGCCGCTGACCTCGTGGTCGTCGGGGCCCGGCCCAGGACGGGCCATGTCGGGCTCCAGCTCGGCCGCGTCAGCCACGCACTTCTGCACCACGCCCAGTGCCCGGTCGCGGTCGTGCCCCAGAGGCCGTGACGGGCGCGTCGCCCGGTTTCAGCCGAACAGACTTCGCACTCGGATCGTTTCGACGCGCCGCCATGTGCCGCCTGGGAGTAGCACCCAGTCGCCGGCCGTGCCGCGGGCACTCAAACGGACAGAGCCGCCCGTCGCCCGCGCGGCTGCGACCTGCGACGGCAACCGGGCGCTGCCGCCGGCGCGTTCGGCCACCCGCTTGGCTCGCCTGCGCTTGCTCATCGATCCTCTCCACCCGCCGGGTCGCCGTCCTGATACGCCCAGCATCGCTTCCGAACCGTTCAGCCCTGTGGGGCCGAACGGCACTCACGAGGACCGTCGGGCCCATACCAGGCCGCTCTGTGCCGCGAGAGGGTGGAACGCTATCGGAACCGGGTCACGTTCGCGGAGTGGTGTATCGATGGCCACTCGGTGATCTCTGTTTGAGGCTATGCGGTGAGTTCGGGGGGGCAGGACGGTGTCGTCGCCACCGAGGGCGGCTCGGTCATGATGCGCGGGGTGCCCGTGCGGCGCGTCGGCGGCCGGCTCGTCACCACCGTCTTCGACCTGATGCTCGCCCAGTACGGCGTTCGTCGCCCCGGTCTTCCGGGCAGCTGGCCAACCTCGTACGAGGACGCGTCGGAGCCCTACACCCCGGCCTGGCAGGAAACGATCACCTCCGTGCCGGCCGAGCAGGCGGCCCGCATCGCCCGCGAGTTCGCCCGCAACGCCGAGCGCACGGGCGGCCGTTCGATGATCGCCCTCGGTGCCGGCACCAACCACTGGTTCCACTCCGACACCATCTACCGCGCCTTCCTGGCACTGACGACGATGACCGGCTGTCAGGGCGTCAACGGCGGCGGCTGGGCCCACTACGTCGGCCAGGAGAAGGTCCGCCCGGTCACCGGACAGCAGCACCTTTCGTTCGCCTTCGACTGGCAGCGGCCCACCCGGCACATGGCCGGCACGTCGTACTGGTATCTCAACTCCGACCAGTGGCGCTACGAGGCGTTCGGGCCCGAAGAGTTGGCGTCCCCGCTCGGGGACGGGCGATTCCAGGGCAAGGGGTTCGCCGACTGCCTGGCGCAGGCCGTGCGGCTGGGCTGGACGCCGGGTCACCCCGGTTTCAACCGCAACCCCCTCGACCTGACGGACGAGGCGCGGGCCCAGGGCAAGCCGGTCGCCGAGCACATCGTGGACGAACTGAAGTCGGGCAGGCTGCGGTTCGCCGCCGAGGACCCCGACGACCCGGCCAACTTCCCGCGCGTGCTGACGGTGTGGCGGGCGAACCTGCTGGGCTCATCGGGCAAGGGCAACGAGTACTTCCTGCGGCACCTGTTGGGCACGGACGCGGCGGTCCGCTCCGAGGAGACCCCTCCTGAGGCGCGCCCGAAGGAGGTGGCGTGGCGGGAGGAGGCGCCCGAGGGCAAGCTCGACCTCCTGGTCTGCATGGACTTCCGGATGACCTCCACCGGCCTGCTCGCCGACGTGGTCCTTCCCGCCGCCACCTGGTACGAGAAGGACGACCTGTCGTCCACCGACATGCACCCCTTCGTGCATGCCTTCACCCCCGCCATCGGCCCGCCCTGGCAGGCCCGCACCGACTACGACACCTTCCTGACCATCGCCGACCGGTTCAGCGAGCTCGCCGCGGAGCACCTCGGCACCCGCACCGACGTCCTGGCCGTGCCGCTCACGCACGACACCCCCGACGAACTCGCCCAGCCCGGCGGGGTGGTGCGGGACTGGAAGACCGGCGCGTGCGAACCGGTCCCCGGACGGACCATGCCGAAACTCGCCGTCATCGAACGGGACTACGCCGCCATCGCACAGAAGATGCGCGCCGTGGGTCCGCTGCTCGACACCCTGGGCACCACCACCAAGGGCATCACCGTCCACCCCGACCGGGAGATCGAGGACCTGCGCCACCGCTGCGGGACCATACGGGACGGGATCGCCGCGGGTCGGCCCTCCCTGGCCACCGCCTCCGACATGTGCGAGGCCATCCTCGCCCTGTCCGGTACCACCAACGGCCGCCTGGCCACCGAGGGCTTCCGCGAGATGGAGCGGCAGACGGGCAGCGAGGGCCTGGTGGAACTGGCCTCCGAGCGCGAGGCCGAGCGGATCACGTTCGCCGACACCCGCACTCAGCCGCGCGCGGTGATGACGTCCTACGAGTGGTCGGGCTCGGAAACGGGTGGCCGCCGCTACGCGCCGTTCGTCATCAACACCGAGCACAAGAAGCCCTGGCACACCCTCACCGGCCGCCAGCACTTCTTCGTGCAGCACGACTGGATGGCCGAACTCGGCGAGCAACTCCCCGTCTACCGGCCGCCGCTGAACACGCCCCGGCACTACGGCGACGAACAACTCCACGACGGACGTGCCGAGGTGACGGTCCGATACCTCACTCCGCACTCCAAGTGGTCCGTCCACTCGAACTACCAGGACAACAAGTACATGCTCGACCTGTCCCGCGGCGGACCCACGATCTGGATGTCCACCGCCGACGCCGAGAAGATCGGCGCAAAGGACAACGAGTGGATCGAGGCGTACAACCGCAATGGCGTCGTCGCCGCCCGGGCCGTGGTCACCCACCGGATGCCGGAGGGCACCGTGTACATGTACCACGCCCAGGACCGCAACGTGAACGTGCCGAAGACCGAGGTCAGCGGCAAGCGGGGCGGCATCCACAACTCCCTGACGCGGCTGCTGCTCAAGCCCACCCATCTCGCGGGCGGCTACGCCCAGTTCACCTACGCCTTCAACTACTACGGCCCGACCGGCAACCAGCGCGACGAGGTCACCGTCATCCGCCGCCGCTCGCAGAACGTGGAGTACTGAGATGCGCGTCATGGCTCACATCGCGATGGTGATGAACCTCGACAAGTGCATCGGCTGCCACACGTGCTCGGTCACCTGCAAGCAGACGTGGACCAACCGCACCGGCGTCGAGTACGCCTGGTTCAACAACGTCGAGACCAAGCCCGGCGTCGGCTACCCGCGCCGCTACGAGGACCAGGACCACTGGAAGGGCGGCTGGATGCTCGACAAGCGCGGCCGGCTGGTCCTGCGCTCCGGCGGCCGGATCAAGCGCCTGCTGTCGATCTTCTCCAACCCCGACCTGCCGGCCATCGAGGACTACTACGAACCGGTCACCTACGACTACGACAACCTCGTCAACGCCCCCGCCCAGAATGACATCCCCGTCGCCCGCCCCCGCTCCGTCCTCACCGGCAAACCGACCGCCATCACCTGGGGCGCCAACTGGGAGGACGGCCTCGGCGGCGCCCCCGAAAACGCGGGCGGCGACCCGAACCTCACCGGGGAATGGGCGCAGAAGGTCAAGTTCGAGTTCGAGCAGACCTTCCTCTTCCACCTGCCCCGGCTGTGCGAGCACTGCCTCAACCCGGCCTGTGTGTCGGCCTGTCCGTCCGGCGCGATGTACAAGCGCGTCGAGGACGGCATCGTCCTCGTCGACCAGGACCGCTGCCGGGGCTGGCGGATGTGCGTGACGGCGTGCCCGTACAAGAAGGTGTACGTCAACCACGCCACCGGCAAAGCCGAGAAGTGCACCTTCTGCTTCCCACGCATCGAGGCCGGACAGCCCACCGTCTGCTCCGAGACCTGCGTCGGCCGCCTGCGCTACCTCGGGCTGCTCCTCTACGACGCCGACCGCGTCGGCAAGGCCGCGGCCACCCCGGACGAACAGGACCTGCTGGACGCCCAGCGCGGGGTCTTCCTCGACCCGCGCGATCCCGAAGTGCGGGCCGCCGCACGGGAGTCCGGCATTCCCGAGGACTGGCTGGACGCGGCTCGCCGCTCCCCGGTCCACGACCTGGTCATGCGGTACAAGGTCGCCCTGCCGCTGCACCCGGAGTACCGCACGCTGCCGATGGTCTGGTACGTGCCGCCGCTCTCGCCCGTCCTGGATGCCGTCGACGTGGCCGGCGGCAACCAGGACGATCCCGACCACGTCTTCGCCGCCGTCACCCGGCTGCGCATCCCGCTGGAGTACCTGGCGGAGTTGTTCACCGCCGGGGACACCGACGTCGTCGCCGGTGTGCTGATGAAGCTCACCGCGCTGCGCTCGTACATGCGCGAACGCACCCTCGGCGAGGCCGGCGACGAGGCGGTGTTGAAGGCCGTCGGGCTCACCGCCCGGGAGGCGGAGGACCTGCACCGGCTGCTCGCCGTCGCCAAGTACGCCGACCGGTATGTCGTCCCGGCCGCGCACACGGAGGATGCCGCCGCGCTGACCGCGATGGAGAACCGCTGCCCGGTCGAGACCTCCGGCGAGCCGACCGACGCCGGTGGTCGGCGCGTCATGCTCGGCATCCCCACCCTGCGCCGCCGTGCGCCCGAAGCTCCCGCCGGAGGCCGTCCGTGAGCCCTCCCCCAAACTTCGTCCGGGGGTACCCCCAGCCCGCAACGATCCCCGCCATCGCCCGCACCCGCGTCCGCGCGGCCGTACGCCGCCCGGCACGGCTCACACCCGAGGAGACGGCGGGCCGAGGGCTGATACTGCGGCTCGCGTCGCTGCTCCTGCAGTACCCCGACTCCGAACTGACCGCGGCCCGGCCGGAGTTGGCAACCGTAGTGAAGGCCTTGCCGACCACGCCCGCGGCGCAACACCTGGCCCGGTTCACCGACTGGTTCGCCACACAGGATCGCGAGGCGCTGGAGCGGCACTACGTCGAGATGTTCGACCTGCGCCGCAAGAGCAGCCTTTACCTCACCTACTACCTGCACGGCGACACCCGCCGCCGGGGCATGGCCCTGCTCACCCTCAACCACCGCTACCGTGCCGCGGGCTGGGACACCGACGGCGGCGAACTGCCCGACCACCTGCCGGTCGTCCTGGAGTTCGCCGCCCTGGCGGGACCGGGTGGCGGCGAGGCGCCTCTGCGCCAGCACCGGCGCGGGCTGGAGCTGATTCACCGTGCCCTCACCGACTCCCCCTACCGGCACGTCCTGGCCGCCCTGCTCACGCTGCTGCCACCGCCGACCGAGGCCGACCGCGCGGCGGTGGACCAGCTCGTCGCGGAGGGCCCGCCGAACGAGGAGGTCGGCCTCGACCCCTACGGGACCTACGGCGACGGGGAGTTCGCCCCGCCGGGCACCTTCGTGCCCCCGACGCCCGCCCTTCCGACCCGCGTCCCGTCAGCCCCGACCAGCCGTACGGAAGGCCCCCGATGAACGCCGCGCCCACCGCCCTGTCCGCCACCACGAGCGGCGCCGACCTGCTCCTGTGGGTCGCCTTCCCCTACATCTGCCTCGCCGTGTTCGTGGTCGGGCACGTCTGGCGCTACCGGCAGGACCAGTTCGGCTGGACCTCCCGTACCAGCCAGCTGCTCGAACACCGCTGGCTGCACTGGGGCAGCCCGCTGTTCCATCTCGGCGCCTTCATGGTGATCGCCGGGCATGTCGTGGGCCTCGCGATCCCGGACTCGTGGACCGAGGCGGCCGGCATCAGTGAGCACGCCTACCACACCACCGCTGTCTGGGCGGGCTCCGTGGCGGGCGTGGCCATGGTCACCGGGCTCGGCATGCTCTGCGCGCGACGGCTGCTGACCCGCCGGATCCGGCTCGGCACCGACCGCAGCGACAAGTTGCTGTTCCCGCTGCTGTCCGTCACCGTCCTGCTCGGCATCTCCGCCACCGCCACCCACAACGTCTTCGGCGGCGGCTACGACTACCGGGAGACCGTCTCCGTCTGGTTCCGCGGCGTCTTCACCCTCCAACCACACCCGGCGGCCATTGCCGACGCCCCGCTGCTGTTCCAGCTGCACGCCCTGAGCGCCTGCCTGCTCTTCGCCGCCTGGCCGTTCACTCGCCTCGTCCACGTGTGGAGCGCCCCCATCGGATACTTGGCCCGCCCGTATCTGGTCTACCGACGCCGAGCCACACCCGCCGCCCCGGCGCCCGCGCGCCAACGCCGGCCGGCCTCCAGCTCGCGGCGAGCCGCATGAGTCACGGGCCGGCACTCGCGCCGGACGCCACGAGCGCCCGGTGCGCCAACGCCGTGGGAGCGAGCCGTCGAACCGGATGGGCGATGGTCCTCACCGGGATCGTCGGCTGGCTGGCCTCCTTCCAACTCACCGTGGACGACTGGCGGCTCCTCCGGGATCCCGCCTACCAACCGTCCTGCAACATCAGCCCCATCGTGAGTTGCGGCAGCGTCATGTCCAGTGCGCAGGGGCACCTGTTCGGCTTCCCCAACATGCTGCTCGGCCTCGGCGCCTTCGCCGCCGTGACCGTCCTGGGCGTCGCCGTGCTCTCCGGGGCGCGCCTGCACCGTGGGCTGTGGCTCGCGCTGGAGGCCGGGGCGCTGGCGGGTGTGGTGTTCGTCGACTGGCTGATTGTCCAGTCGCTCTACGAGCTCAACAAGATCTGCCCCTACTGCGCCGTCGTCTGGGTCGTCACCATCGGCCTGTTCTGGTACGTCACCCTGCACGGCCTGGAGCGGGGCATCGTCCCCGTGCCGCGGGGTGTCCTGCAGCTCGTGCGGGACACGCACTGGATGCTGCTCGCCGCCTGGTACGGGGTGATCGCGCTGCTCGTCCTCACCCGCTTCTGGCCGTACTGGAGCAGCCTGCTGTAGGCGGCCGACGCGCGCCGAACAAGGCGCTCACCGGTCACACGAACGAGAGAAAGACGATCACGGACGATGTGCTGAAGGAATGGATGGCAGCCCTCAGATCGGACCCGGGCATCGACCTCGAAGTCGACCGGGCTCTTCTCCTTGCCCTCGCGGGCGAAGCAGCTCACGGGGTCGCCCGGCCCGCCGCGCCGTTGACGACTTTCCTGGTCGGCTACGCGGCGGGGCAGACCGGCGGCGGGCCGGACGCCGTGACCGCCGCAGCTCGGCGTGCCGGCGGACTGGCCACTCGGTGGGCCGCAGAGGCCGGCTCCGACCCCGCCTCCGGGGCCACGCGACCACATCCCCACCGATCACGGGAGCCCGCTTTCCGCCTCCTGGTACGGAGCGATCCCACCGCTGGTCCAACCGGGCCCCTCCGGCATGCCGAAGCCGCCTCCCGTGACGGGCCCACTGGGCCCCTCATTCGGGACGTTCGGCCCCCGCACCCAGGCAACCCTTCAAGTTAGGTTCACCTAAGTAAGGCTGGTGCGCGGAGAGAGCGAGGCACGAACATGGCACCGACGGACCCTCAGGCCCTCCAGAAGAACATCCGCGTTCCCGGCGAGGGACTGGACGCCGCCCGCATGCCCGGCCACTGGCTGCTGGCCCGCCTGGGCAAGCGCGTTTTGCGCCCCGGTGGCGTGGAACTCACCACTTGGATGCTCGACAACCTGGCCCTTGGCCGCGACGACCGGGTGGTGGAACTGGCCGCCGGCCTCGACGCCACCGCCCGACTCACCCTCGAACGGAGCCCGGGCTCCTACACCGCCGTCGACCGCGACCCCGCCGCCGTGGCACGGTTGGGCACCCTCACCGCCCGCGGGCCGACCGAGGTGGTCGCCGTGCGAGCCGACGCCGCGGACACCGGACTCCCGTCCGGCAGCGCCACCGTCGTGTATGGGGAGGCCATGCTGACCATGCAGCCCGAGCCGGCCAAGCGCCGCATCATGCGTGAAGCCCGGCGGCTACTCACCGACACCGACGGCCGGTACGCCCTCCACGAGCTGTGCCTGCTGCCCGAGGACCTCGACCCGGATCACACCGAGGAGATCACCAGGGACCTCGGCGAGGCCATCCACGTCGGCGCCCGCCCGCTGACTCCGTCCGGCTGGGTCGCCCTGCTCGCCGCCGAGGGCTTCACCGTCACCGCCCGTTGGAGGGCGCCCATGGCGCTGCTCGAACCGCGCCGCCTCATCGCCGACGAGGGGTTCGAGAACGCCGTGCGCATCGCAGGGCGGGCGCTGCGTGACCCGGCGGCCCGGCACCGCGTGCTGGAGATGCGCCGCGTCTTCCGCCGCCACCGGGCCCACCTGGGCGCCATCGGCCTCATCGCCGTTCCCACCACGTCGACTTCCTGAGGAGAAGGAACCCGCATGTCCGCCACCGTCATCCCCGACCTGACCACCGAACTGCCCCTGGCCGAGGACGGCACTCTCAGCCGCGTCCTGTACCGCGACGACCGGCTGCGCGTCGTCGGCTTCGCCTTCGCCGCCGGACAGGAACTGACCGAGCACACATCGGCCCTGCCGGTCGTCATCCAGGTCGTCAAGGGCCGCCTCGACCTCGTCCTCGGCGAGGAGAAGACCCAGGCCACGCCCGGCACCTGGATCCACCTGCCGGCTCGGCTGCCGCACACCGTGCGCGCCACCGAGCCCACGGTCATGCTGCTGACCATGCTGCCGGCGCCGGACCCTGCTGCCGCCGACGGGCCCGCCGCAGCTTGACCCGGCCGCGCAGTGAGTCACGTACCGCGGCGGCCAGTTCCGCTGGAACCGACCGCCGCAGGAACGCCAGTGGGGCAATGACGTCCTCGGCGAAGCCGTGGGCCAGGGAGCGCCTGACCATGTCGACGGGCGGCGGGGAGGTGACGGCCGCGGCGAGGGCCAGGCAGGAGGCGGCGTCGTCCTGGAGGTCGTCGATGAGGGGGAGGGCTTCGGCTTCCGGGCTCGGGCTCGCTGCTCGCCGCGAACGGGGGGCTCCTCTCGTACGAGACGAACACCCCGCACGGGCTGCGCGTCACCGTGCCGGTACCGCGGACGGCACCGGAGCGCTGAGCGGGACCGTGGCGGCGAGGCGAGGCGAGGCGGTGCTTTCACGGGCACGGCGGGTGGTAGGCGATACCTCCGACGTACTGTCGCCACTCCTTTTCCGTGAGGGTGTGCTCGGTGGCAGCGCAGATGCGTCGGATGGCCCGGTCGGCGTCCAGATCCCACAGCCGGGCTGTGCCGTCTTCGCTGCCCGTTGCGAGGGTACGGCCGTCGGTGCTGTAGGCGACGACGGACACAGGCTTGGAGTGCTCCTTGAGGGGGTTCCCGAGGAGTGTCGGCTGACCGCCGCCGGGAAGGTGCCACAGACGGACGTCTTCATCGTCGCCCGCAGTGGCGAGAGTGTGCCCATCGGGGCTGAAGGCGACAGCGGCGAAGGAGTTGGCACCGTTGTCGAGGAGCAGGCCTAGACCGGTACGGCGGTTGCTGAGCTTCTTGGGATGCCGTTCGCTGATGTCCCAGAACGAGCCTTCATCGTTGTTGGTGCTGGCAAGGGTGAGTCCGTCGGCGCTGAACGCCAGGTCCGTGAAGTCACCAGTGGTGCTGGTGAGGGGTTTTCCGACTCGCTTGGGGTGCGCAGGATCCGTGGTGTCCCACAGGTAGATCTCACTTTGCTCGACAGCCTCCGCGAGCATGTGCCCGTCAGGGCTGAAAGCCACCGACGGAATCCAGTTTCCCGACACGCGGAGGGGCGGACCCAGGCGTTTGGGGTGTGCGGAATCGGTGGTGTCCCATAGCCAGACTCTGCCGCTGCCGGCCGTGGCAAGGACCCGGCCACGAGGGCTGAACGCCGCGGTAGTTCCGAGTAATTCTCCGCCGAGACGTCGTGGGAACGCGGGGTCGCTGACGTCCCACAGCAGGACCCCACGGGTGTTGGCGTCGAATGTGTCGAAGTCGGCGACCGTGGCCAGAGTGGCCCCGTCAGGGCTGAAGGACACCGCGCCGATGGAGCCTCCCCGGTCCGTGAGGAAGGTAGGGGGAAGAGTCCAGACGCGGACGGTGTCCGCGGCGGCGATCAGGGTATGGCCGCCGGGACCGAAGTCCAGGGAATCAACTCCCGGCTGGCCGAGGGGCTGGCCCACAGCGACGGGGCCGTCCGCGTTGGTGACGTTCCACAGGCGGACCGTGTCGTCCAGCGCGGTGGCCAGGACGTGGCCGTCGGGGCTGAAAGCCATCGCCGCGAGGTCGGCATGGGGGATCTGGAGAGGGCTGCCGAGGCGCTTGGCGTGGTCCGGCCGGGTGATGTCCCACAGCTGGATGCTGCCGCCGAAGTCCTCACTGGCGACGGTCGAGGTGACCAGCACGTTCCCACGAGGGCTGAACAGCACGTCCGTACCGGGCAGCGGCTTGCCGAGACGCGTGGCATGGCCTGGGCGAGTGACATTCCACAGTTGGACTGTGTACCCCTCGGCCTGGTAGCTGGTCGTGGCCAGGAGGTGCCCGGTGGGGCTGAACGCCGCACCGCCATGTGCCAGTGGAGTGCCGCGGCGCCTGGGATGCGGCGGCCGACTGGTGTCCCATAGCTGGACCTGGGTATCCGCCCCGTCGGCGGTGTCAGAGGTGATGGCCAGCGTCTGCCCGTCGGAGCTGAAGGTCAACGCGTTGACGTCGCCGACGGGGACGGGCGCGCCAAGCGCGGTCAGGTTGGCGGGGTGTGTGGTGTCCCATAGGCGGAGCACGCCTTTGGTGTGCGTCCCCGTGCTGACGGCGACGGTGGCGAGAATGTGCCCGCGCCGGCTGAATGCCATCAGGCTGCCTGTGATGGGGCGGCCGATTCGCTTGGGTTGGGTAGGAACGGTGGCGTCCCACAGCCGGATCCTGTCGTCGCCCGCCGTGGTGGCGAGGGTATGCCCGTCCGGGTCCAGCGCGGCTGTCTGCTGGTATGGGCTCTTGTCGGTGATGACGGAGAACAACGGAGTCGCCGTGGCGTTCACCAGGTCTGTGTAGGCCTGCGGTGAAGGGTGCATGCGGTAGGCGGCGATGTCCAGTTGGGCTGCCACGGACACGTTCTGGCTCTTGTACGACGTGTCCCCGCCGCGTAACTCGGCGGCCTCGGCGGTGAGTTGCCGGGACACGGCGATGTCCCGTTGGTTCCGGGCCGTGGAGCGTTGCTTGAAGGCCGTGACAGCGGCCACGGAGGCGAGCAGTACCAGGACGGCCAGGGCGGCGCTGAGGGCCCGGAGCCGCCGGGTGGTGCGGATGGCGGCTCGTTGTTCCTGACGGCGTGCGTCCAGACCCGCCGCCAGGAAGTCGCTTTCCAGTGAGGTCAGGTCGCCCGGGTCGGTGAAGGTTTCCTGTGCCACTGCCAGGCGTGTGCCGCGGTAGAGCGCGCCGGGGTCGCGGCTGAGGTTGCTCCAGGACCGTGCGGCGTCGGTGAGTTGACGGTGCAGGCGCAACCGCTCCCGGGCTTCGTCGATCCATTGCCGCAGTCGGGGCCAGCCGGTGATGAGGGCTTCATGGGCGATGTCGACCGTGTTCTCGTCGAGTGCGACCAGGCGCGCCCGAGCCAGCCGGTTCAGGACGATCGCGGTGTCGGCGGGATCACCGAAGTCGAACTCCTCTCGCTGGGTGGGCCGACGGGTGTCCGGGGTTCCGGCACCGGGGGTGATCAGCCGCAGCAGAACGCGGCGGGCGAGATCGGCCTGCGTCGGGGTGAGGCTCGCGTGGACGTCCTCGGCGGTGCGGGTGATGGCGCCGTGCAGGCCGCCGGCTGCCTCATAGGCGGACTCGGTCAGGGCGCGGCCTTTGCGGCGGTGCCAGGTTTCCAGCAGGGCGTGGGACATCAGAGGCAGCGCCCCGGGTTCGTCCTCGACCTCGTCGAGGATGCGAGCGGTCAGCGCGCGCTCCACGATCAGCCCGGCGGTCTGAGCGGGTCTGACGATGGCCTCGCGCAGATCCTCCGGGCGCATGGGGCCGACCAGCAGGGTCCCGTCCTGCAGCGCAGTGATCAGGGCTCGGTGTTCGGCGCAGCGGCCGAGAAAGTCCGCGCGTACGGAGATGACCACGCGCAGATGGCTCTCGGGATCGGTAGCGGCCAGGAGGTGGTCGATGAACTGGTCACGTTCGCCGGCGTCATCGCAGAGGGTGTAGAGCTCTTCGAACTGGTCCACGACCAGCCACGTGTCACCCTCCCCCTCGGCCGGTATTAGGCGCTGAGCGTGAGTGCTCAGTGGGTGCTCGCCAGGGGTGAGGACACGAAGGGCAGCTGGTCGGGACTCCGCCGTATCGGGGTCGCGCAGGCGGGGGATGAGGCCGGCCCGCAGTAGAGAGGACTTGCCGCTGCCTGATGGGCCGAAAACGGCGGTGAACCGGCGGGACGACGTCAGCTCGAGCAAGCGGTCGGTCAGCTGGCCGCGGCCGAAGAACAAAGCGGCGTCGGCGGGCTCGAAGCGAGCCAGGCCCCGGTATGGGGGCTCAGCGTCACCATCCTCCGTGCGAGGCTCGGCCGCCGTCTCTGCGAACGCCTGGTCCCAGCGCTCCTCCCACTCGACCGCATCGCCGCCGCAGGCGTGTACGTAGGCCAGGACCACCGGCAGAGTCGGCAGCCGCTCGCCCCCAGCCGCCTGTGAGAGCGTGCTCGCCCCCTGACCGGTGCGCTGCGCCATCATCCGGTACGTCGGACTGCCGGCCTCCGCCCGGAGTTTGCGTAACTCGGCAGCAAACCGCGCCACCGGCCCGGCACTCGGATCCACCGGGCTTTCCGGACGCCCCGCCATCGAACTCCCTCCCGCCACCGGTTCCCCCGTGGAGGCGGCGTGGTGCCGGCAGACGGTACGCGCGCCCGGGGCAGGAGGGCAAACCAGAGGCGCGTTCTTTGGTCAGCTCCCCACACTGCAGCCCGTGACCTTCGGGGATTCCATTGATCGGGGTGGCAGAACCGGCTGCCCATTCAATCCCAGGACCGCTGAACTCGGTGTCAGGCACAAGCCGGGCCGGTACGGCGCACCGTCAGCGCCGAGGCTTCGGCCACTTCAACCGAGTGGAAGGAACACTCACCGAACAGCACACCGGCGGACGTACCTCGGGCTCCGTGACGGCACTTCAGACCGGATCGCCGTACACGGCCTCGCCGACCGTCGAGGCCCTGGGATCTCTCGATGGATCCTGGGGCCCTGTGCCACTGCGGCTGCTACTTGGGCGCAGACCACGGCTTCCCGCGCCGCGCCGACCTTGGCCTGAGTGGTCTATTCACTCCACAGCGTCGGCAGTTGTAAAACCGGCCGCCCAGTGTTGTCCCACATCGGCCCCGGCGGCACATTCCGGCTGCTCACACCCATAGCAAAGGAGTCCGACGGTGGACGCTCGCAAGCGCGTTAATGAGGTGCTGGAATTCGAGGAGTACGTACGTGCGCGGCACGACGCACTGCTGCGCAGCGCCCGGCGCCTGGTTGCCGACCCTCTCGATGCTCAGGATCTGTTGCAGACCGCGCTGTTACGCACCTACCGCCGGTGGGGGAGCCTCACGGACAAGCGGCTCGCGGATGCTTACCTGCGCCGCGTAATGATCAATACCCGCACCGAGTGGTGGCGGGCCAGGAAGCTGGAGGAACTCCCCATCGAACACATGCCGGACGCGAGCATCGGGGATTCCACCGAACAGCATGCCGACCGCGCGCTGCTCATGGACATCATCAAGACGCTGACGCCCCAGCAGCGCAGCGTCGTCGTACTACGGCACTGGGAGCACATGTCCACCGAAGAGACGGCCGCTGCCCTCGGCATGGCGGCTGGCACGGTCAAGAGCACGCTGCACCGGGCGCTCGCCCGGCTCCGCGAGGAGCTACAGCGCAGCTACCTATAGAGGCAGGTAGTGGCGTACGGGTTGATATCCGGCCAGACGAGTGCATCATCCCGCGCTGCTCCTCATCGAGCAGCTTCACTCGATCGGTGACAGCGCCACACCTGTTGCACCAGTGACGGTGGGTGGTACCGGCGCTGCGTTGCACAGATCTCCGATGTCGTGCATTGCGCCACATCGCTTCCTCCAGAGAAGGCCCCGCCGTGGAAGGCGAGTGGGCGCTGGAACCGACGCCTCACGACCGCTACACGGAGTGGGTCGGGCTCTGCAGCACGGACCCGAACGTCGTGGTCCGGCTCATCGAGAAGACGGGCGGCCGGGAGACGTGGCACACACATTCGATGAACTGGTGGAGACGCAAAGAGCGGCCGACTGAGATGTCGCTCAGCTGCGTGGAATTTTATACCCAGATCTCGAAAATCGAGCGAGCCATCCATTGGGAGCTACGACGGCCGCATCCATTCCCGTATCCCCAGGGGCCATTTCAATCAAATTTTGGCGCTCAAGTTCCTCTGCGTGTCGCTTCATTTCTCGGGCATCCGAAAAATTGAAGGACTTGAAGTCTTCAAAATTGCAAGATCCCCCATTGTCGACCATTTCATCCAGGAGCCTCCAGTCGACTGTTGAAATGTTGGGGTTGTTGGCATATTCGTCCGAACGGAGCGTCAACCAGGATTCCAGTAGCGCAACGTGTTCCAAATCATCCGCATCCAAGATGCCCTCGTCGTGCAGCCAAAAACTGAAATCCTCGCACTTCTGGAGGGCGTTCCTGAGATTGCATTTCAGTATCTCATAGAGATGCTGAAAACCAATGGGGCCGACCGGGGGTGTCCCGCCTATCGAGTACTCACCGATCCTAGTCTCAAGGGCTTTTATAGCGTCATCCATGGACAACGGATCCACTTCGATCGGGTGACACAAGCGGCCTTGGAGCCGAGGCGAGGCCGCCGCTGTGCGCACCACCCCTCGTGCGCCGCAGATAACCCACCTCAAGCCTGGTTCGGCGAGGATCGTGTCGCGCATTTCCTCGAGCGCCTGTCGCGCTGAAGCGGAGCTGATCAGAAGCTCTAAATTGTCCAATACGCAGACGAAGTATCCGCATCCCGGTGGATCGAAGCATGTGCACATCCAGTCTCGAACCGTCTTGGCAAGACCTGTTTCTGCAAATGCGACCGAAGTGTTTACGGATTCACTTCGGGCACCCGTCACGCCAACGCCGGCGATTGAAGCTCCAGCGGATATCGACCTGACTGTAGGTGAATTCATCCACTTGTTTACGTCTCTCACTTTAGGCGTGTCATATCCCCATTCACGCAGCCTGTCCCTGTATCGAATGAATGCTTCCGCCATCGCCCGATAAATCTTAAATTCGAGAGCCGTCACACCATCTTTCGTGGTGAGCTGAAATTCTTCCCCAATGGGCAGTAGCAGCGGGCTCCTAGCCTTATCGCTATTCCGCTTCATTCGGTAGTTGGCTATGGTTATGAGGCTCGTCTTTCCAGCACCAGCCTCACCTTCTATCGTGACGTGACTCGAAGAGGAGGCCAGCCGATTGATCAAGCGTCGTATGTGACGCTCTCGCCCCACTAGCAGCCTTTCCCCTGTCGCTGTCGGGGGGAGAGAGTCAGTGTCATAGGGGCTTTGGGTAAAGCCGAAATCCGGCCAGATCGTCATGATGCACCAACTGGTACTTCGTTGAAATTGTTACCGTGCAACTCGGATTGAACGCTCTTTTTATCAACGGTAGGAGCTACGGGCGAAGTCCTCAACTCGCACGTCACGTCCTGTTGTCACGGCCGCGCAGGGCGCGTAGCCAGCCGGCTCCCTCCGCAGATTCGGCAGATGCCCGCAAGGTACTGCGGGCTACGGTGCTGGTGGAGGCCACCTTGTGATCGGAGTACGGGACCACTCGCCCGCACCGCCTAGGACCCCCACGCCCATGCCGACGAGCTGCTGGACGGACTGATCCTCAGCCGTGGCTGGTGGACTCACGCTGCAGGACTGGAACAACTCTGGCGTCTGGCTCAAGGGCTGGCGCCGCCTGCGAACCGCATTCCGTCAGGAGCTCTCAGTTCAGGGCGTGCAGATCTCTAACTCGTCTCTTTGACCTTGGTTTGGGTGGGGTCGGAAGTGAGGAACGTCGCGACGTCGGATGGTGTGCGGAGGCGGGCGGTTGAGGTGTTGATGTGTTGGCCGTGTGCTTCTAGGAGTGGGCAGACCTCCCAGGCTTTGGCGCCTGAGCCGGGGGGGGGGGGGGCGACCAGGTGCTCGTGACCGCGACGTGTGCGGAGCACTCGCTCGCTCGATGCCATCGCCGACCGCATCCGCACGCAGATGGGTGACCGAGCATCACGCCGCCCCAACCCCCCTGCAGCATCAGGCCTTTCGAGGCCGCACGGCTACAACACCCCCCGCACGGGAGGCTGCTTGCCTTCCAGGGTCTTGGCGCCTTCAAGAACAATGGGCGTGAATGAAAGCCGGCCTGCTCGACCACAGCGTGATCATCGACCTCGGCCCAAGCTCGCCCCGGTGCGGGAGTGCGCGCTCTGCACCAGCAGGTCCAGGTGTGAAACGGCTGCTCAGCCAACGGGGCGCGTGGTCCTGGACACCATCCTCCTGATGCGACGCGGACGCGCAGACCGCCCGGGCGTAGGCTTCGCTCAGCATGTACGCGGCGGGGGGCGGAGCACATGACGGCTGAGTCAACACAGAGGTGGGGGTCGACCCTCGATTCGGTCGTGGTGTACGCGCAGGGCGCGGTCTGCCGCCGCCTGGCCCGGGGCAGCGTGTCGTCTGACGGCCGAGTGCGGGTGACGGGACTGCCCCGCTCGCTGGACCCGGGCTCGCTGCGGGCCCGTGTC
Source organism: Streptomyces albiflavescens (assembly GCF_014645835.1). Taxonomy (GTDB): domain Bacteria; phylum Actinomycetota; class Actinomycetes; order Streptomycetales; family Streptomycetaceae; genus Streptomyces; species Streptomyces albiflavescens. The sequence goes on along the minus strand of NZ_BMMM01000021.1, from coordinate 32,760 downwards.
CTGGGCGCCCCCGGGGTGCGCGTCACCGAGGCCCGGGTGGAAGTCGAAGCCGAGTCGCTCGGCACGGGCACGCCCGACGAGTTGCGGCGCGAGGTCGAGCGGCTGAGCGACGAGTACGCGGCGGCGCAGGGACGCCGGGACCGACAGCTGAGCCTGATCGAGGAGGTCAGGGCTCTTCACCCGGTCCCACCTGCCCGCAGGCGCGAGGACCCGCACCGCCGCACCCCGGTCGACGCGTGGCTGGAGCTCGCCGACTTCGTCGACGAGCGGCTGACCGGACTGCACAACCGCCTCGTCGAGCTGGAGGAGGCACTGCGCAACGTCGAGCACGCGCTCACCGTCGCCGCCGACAGGCTCGCCCGCGCCTCCACCGACGCACCGTCAGCACACGTGGAGACCACGGTCTGTGCGGTCCTGACCCTCGACGGCACCGGTGATGCGGAGGTGGAGCTGGAATACGGGGTGTCGGGCGCCGTCTGGGTGCCGGTCTACCGTCTCACTCACCGTCAGGGCGACGGCAGCGGCCGTCTGGTGCTGCGCGCCTCCGTCGCCCAGCGGACCGGCGAGGACTGGACCGGCGTGCGCATCGCCCTGGCCACCGCCGATCTTCGGCGCCGCACCGACCTGCCGAGGCTCCGCTCGATCCGGATCGGACGCAGTCAGCCCGCCCCCGCGCCTTCTGGCTGGCGCGAGCCTCCGGCCGGGCTCGTCGACCTGTTTTCCGGGTACGACGCTGCAGGCCCTGGCCCAGCCAGGACCACCGCACTCGCGGCTGTCGGGGCCGGCTCCGCATCCGGTCCCGTTCCGCCACCGCCGCCTCCCCCGCCGCCGGCACCGCAGGGCTACGGCGGTCCGCCGACCGAAGTCCCGCTGCCCGGCGGTGCAGGCGGCGCTCCACCGGAAGCCTTCGGCGGCGGGATGCCCGCCCTCGCGCAGCCAGTCGGGTCGCGACCGGGCGACAGGCCGCGTACCGGCGGCAGGTCCTTCGCGGGGGCCCCCGCCGCCATGGCGCCCGCGGCTCCTGGCGGGGCTGCGCCGCCACCCCCTCCGGCACCGGTAGCCGGTCCGCCGCAGCCGAGCGGCGCCGAGCTCGACTACGCGGCCCTTGTCCTGTGCGGCCCCGACGAGCAGGGCGGTCGCAGAGGCCGGCTGTTTCCCGACTCTCCCTTCGACCCGGTCGGGGCCGAGTACCGCCGCCGCGCCGAAGCGGTGGCCGCGCTGCCGTTGCCCGGACAGACCGTGCGGCCCCGCGAGTCGGCGGGTTCCTTCGACCACCGCTTCGATGCCACCGCCCGCGCCGACATTCCGTCGGACGGCACCTGGCACACCGTCACCGTCGGCGAGATCCCGGTCGGCCTGCGTACCGAGTACCTCTGCGTGCCGTCCGTGGAGCAGACCGTGTACGCCACGTTGGTGCTCTCCAACTCCACCGACCAGGCACTGCTGGCCGGCCCGGTGGAGGTCACCGTCGACGACGACTTCCTGGGGACCGCCGCACTGCCCACGCTCGCCCCCGGCGGTGTCTGCCGGGTGGGGCTCGGGCCGGCCGAGGGCATCCGGGTCACCCGCCGTACGAACCTGCACGAGTCGACCTCGGGCCTGCGCAACACCACCACCGTGCTCGACCACCGCGTCCACGTGGAGCTGGCCAACCGGCTCGCGAGGCCCGTCACCGTGGAAGTCCGCGAGCGGGTGCCGGTCACCTCCGAACCGGACGTCCGGATCGAGGAACGGGCCGACTGGACGGCACCCGAAGAAGGCACGGGGCCCGATCGACATGCGCCGGGCACCCGCGTCTGGCGACTGGACCTCCCCGCAGGCACCACCGCCGCCTTCGACGGCGGCTACGAGATCCGCATCCCGACCGGCAAGGCCCTGGTCGGCGGCAACCGCAGGAGCTGACACACGCCATGTCCACGGCCCCGAAGCCGATCGCGCTCCCCGTCACCGCCGTCACGTGCCTTGAGGATCGGGCCCACATCGAGCGCGCCGTCGTGCTCGACCTGCAGGCCGGGGTCCAGCGGCTGCGTCTCGGGCCGGTCAGTGCGCTGGCCGTCGACCGGACCCTCCATGCCGAGCTGACCGCCGATCACCCCGCGGCCGTGCTCGACGTGCGGATCGTCCGCAGCTGGACGCCGCGCGGGCCGCTGCCGTCCACCGACGACCACTCCACCCTGCACCACCGCATATACACCCTCGAAGAGGAGCGGCTGGTCCTGGGGCAGCGACGCGACCGGCTGCATGCCCACCTTGACCTGCTCGGCCGCCTCGCCGCCGATCTGCTACGAGAGATCGGCGAAGGCGCTGGTTCCGGGGAGACCGAACGGCCCCGCTGGGCCCGCGAACTGGACCGGGTGGACGACGAACGCGACACGTACGGCGAGCAACTCCGTACTGTGGAGGCCCGGCTGGCCGCCCTCGCTGCCGAACTCGGGGAAGCCCAGCGGGCCATGCACCTCTCCGAGGAGGAGCCCGCCGAGCTGGTCGGCCATATCGAGTTGACCGTGGAGGCCGCGGTCGCCGGGCCGGTCGGGCTGCGCCTGAGCCACCTCACCCCGTGTGCGCTGTGGCGGCCCGCTTACCGTGCCGTGCTCGACGGGGACTCCCTGACACTGGAGACCGACGCGGTGGTCTGGCAGCGCACCGGTGAGGACTGGTCGGACGTGCGACTGACATTGTCGACGGCCCGCTCGGCGCTGGCCACCGATCCACCACAGCTGGGCGAGGACCGGCTGACGCTCAAGGACCGCTCCGCAGCGGAGCGCCGCATGGTCGACGTGGAGCTGCGCGAGGAGGAGATCGGGACCCTCGGCCCGGCCCCGGTGCTCGGCCTGCCAGGGGTGGACGACGGCGGCGAGGCGCGGGTGTTGAGATCCCCCGCGCCGGTCTCGGTGCCCGGTGACGGCCGAGCCCACCGAGTCCTGCTCTCCGCATTCACCACGGCCTCGCCCAGTGAGTACGCCTGCTCACCGGAGTTGTCCCCCCTGGTCACCCAGGTGGTGCGGTTCGACAACCTGTCCGGCCACGCACTGCTCGCCGGACCCGTGGACCTGGTCCGAGGCAGCGGATTCACCGGCCGCGGCACGCTGGACTTCACTGCCCCCGGCGCCCCCGTTGAGCTGGCCTTCGGCAGCTGCGACGACTACAGGGTGGTCCGTCATGCCGAGGAGTCCCGCGACTCCGCCGGAATCACCCAGCGGACCGTGGTCACCCGCACGGTCCGGCTGCACCTGTCCCGGTTCTCCGCCCCGGGGGAGCACGGCGAGCGGGTGGTCGTCCTTCGGGAGCGGATCCCGGTCTCCGAGGTCTCGGCAGTGGAGATACGCCTGCACAAGGATTCATGCTCCCCGGCGCCCGACGTGGTCGACGCCGAGGGCATCGCCCGCTGGGACGTCACCCTCCCGCCCGGCAGCCGCCGCACGGTCACCCTGGTCTACGAGCTGTCGGCGAGCGCCAAAGTCACCGGGCTCTGAGCTCGGTGGGCCGCTGCACGCCTGCTGGTGCAGGCCTGATCTTGGCTCCCGCCCCCAGCCGGAAGCCGCCTCGCACACCCGAAGGACATGAGGGCCGGTCACCGCTGGGGCCGCCGGTACGCGGCCTGTCGCCCGGTCGCGACCGGCCGCCGCGAGGGCAGGCCTCCCGCCTGCCGACAGCACATACGCCTCGACCTGTTCCTCGTCGGCCGGACGCGCCCGGTCGGGCTGCCGGTTCCGCCGGCGGTCGGCTTCCGGGACCGCACGGTCATGGCCAAGCTTCATCAGGACCACACAGCGCCCCATCCGGCACGCTGGAGCGCCCGCCGCCAAGGTGGTTGGGGCGACGACTCCGAGTCGCCGACCGGGTACTTCGAGGTGGCCGGGATCCGGGACGAGACGAACCCGCTGTACGGCATCGGTGTAGATCGCTCATCCCCATCGCGCGCTGTCTCGGCGACGGCTTCACGCTCGGGGGGCGTCATGGGGTGACTGGGGCGGAGCATCCGTGGGCATTCGCCGAGCGCTCGGCGAATGCCTTGAGGGCGGCACGTTCGTAGGCAAGGTCCGCGTTGTCCCTCGGGTACTCGCGGATCTCCCCCCTCTCATACAAGGGCTGCAGGGTGAACAGGGCACGGCCGTCAAGGCACTTGGCCGCCGTCCAGCTCATCCGGCCGTCACGGTCGCGGTGGTGCGCGGGTGTGTCAGTGCTCGGTGTGTCCTCAGAGGACTCCTCCTCGTAGCGGAGCAACCGCTCTTGCGCATAGGGGCCGTAGTCCGCTTCGAGCACGTAGCGTGTCCTGAGATCGGCGTCGGCGAGCCGGCAGGTTTCGTGCGGGGCGCCCTCGCGGTCGGTCTCGGTGGCGGTCGCCACACCACGTGCGGCGGAAATGCCGGAGCAGGTTCCGTCGGCCGTGCTGAGCGGCTTGTACTCGTCCTCGTTCACCGGCAGGTCGAGGCTACGGACGGGCTTTCCGAGCTTGGCTCCGCAGTGCCGGGTCTTCGAGGCCTTGACCGCGGTGGAGGCGGCGATCCTGGCGAACTCCGGTCGGTTTGCCGGGTCGTCCAGTGTCTTGTCGAGCGTTGTCTCGACGGTGACGGACAGGCCCCTGGCGCTGCTTTCCTTGGTGCACTCAAGGACCAGGCTCGTGGTCACCTTCTCGTCCTCGTCGGCCCTGAAGGGGTCCGTCGGCCCGAAGGCGTCCGGGTCGGCTCCGAAGAGCCCTGTCCACCCTTGGCCGACCGGCACGGCGAGCGCACTCGACGAACCCGTGTAGAGGGAGTCCCAGGGCTGTCCGACCTGCGCGGTGTCGAGGATACGGATTTCGGCGGTGCCGCCGTCGTGGATGTGCACCTCGCAGCCCACCAGGCCCGCACCGCGTCTTTCGTGCTCGACCTCGACAGCCCCCGGCCCGAGGACGTCGCGCACCGTGTTCCGGTCGAGCAGGCCGTCGCAGGCTCCGTCAAGCGCCGACTCGTCGCTCCAGCGCTGGAAGTCGCCGTGCACCAGGAGATACCCAGCGACGGCAACGGCCGCTGCGACAAGGGCCCCGACCGCCCGGAGGACGATCCGCCTCAGTGCCATCCCTCCACCTCTCCAAGAATCTTGGTGTCATGGCACCGCTGCTGCCTGGGCCAGCTGTCGGGGTCGGCGAGATAGCCGTCCATCAGCTTGCGGGCGTCCTTGGAGAACTTGGTCCGCTCTGCCTCACTGAGCGTCTGCGGGCTGAGGTCGGAGGTCTCCGTGCGGACGGTGACACGGTGATACGTGCTGCCCGCGGCGCACTCCGACCGTGCCCACAGGGCAAGTTCGTGCGGCTCCGATTCGGGGATGACCTTTGTCGGCGCCCCTTCGCGGAAGCTGAAGCTGTCACCGGTGAGGTGGTACTCGTCGTTGGCGGACTTGCTGAGCGGCCCGGCCCAACTTGCCGCCGAGACATTGACGACCGCACCGTCGGATGGTGTCGGATCGGTGTCCATCGGGTCCTTGCGGTCCAGGATGGTGGCGTCGCAGACGCTCAGCAGCCGTGAGTCCTGCAGATCGCCGCTGGCGGTCCACCTGCCGGGGAAGCCCGCTCGCCTGCCGAGCCCACGGCACTTTTTTACGCCCAGGCCCGGCTCGTCGATCCCCACGACCTTCATGTTGCCCCCGTCCGCGTCCGTGGTGACATGGACCTCATATGTGTCGATGACCCGCGTAGGCATCTTCAGCGGGGAGCCACCACATTTCTGAGCCGCGGTGATCCCGTTGGCGACCTGGACGGCGGTACGGAAGTCCGCGAGATACTCGGCCGACTTCCCCTTGCCGGGAACAGGCAGATCGACATCGGCTGTGACATACATCCCGGACACCTCGCGCACCCGGCCCTCGAGCCCGCCGGGGCACTCGGCGACGACCCACGTCCGCCCGTCGTTGCCCACCCTGCCGGTGACCCCGGGCGCCTCGTACCCCTCGTCGTCACCGCCGGGCAGTATGTCCTCAGCCCGCAACGTCGTCGGCATCCGGGAGATGAGTGCGACGGCCCGCACCCGCACCGACCCATGCCCCGGCCAGGTGAGGGAGCAGTTCACCAGGGAGCGGCTGTCCTCATCGGGCTCGAGCATGGTGCCGTACTGGCTCACCGTGCCCGCAACGTCGTCGGGCACGAGGCCCCGCAGCTCCTCGTACGGCAGCAGTCCCGCACAGGCACGCTTCAACTGCGCCCGATTCGCCACCGAATGACCACTGCCGTCCGAACGGCCGACGCCGAAGAACAACACCGCCACGGTGACCGACAACACGAGCGACAGCCCTATGAACAGCGGCTTGCGCAACCATGACGGCACCCGGCCCACGGAGCCCCCTCCCCAGTACTACCAGCAGAATCAAGTCATCACCGGCGGATCAAGGCCTGGAACCTATCAGAGTCGTATCTTCCTACGAGTGGGCATCTCCAGGACCGAGAAGACGGGCGAGCGCCGTACCGCGCAGCGGGGCCGGCGGGGTGTCGGACTGCCGTCAAGAATCTTGGCCGGAGGACAAGATGTCGCTGTGTCAGGCCAGTCCCAGCTGCCCCGCGCACCTCACTGGGGAACGAGGCGACCTTCTTCGCTTCGACTAGGCCGAGTACCGAGCGTTCTGGACCTGGGCAGCCGTGGAGTTCCCCACCACGTCCGGCTCCGCGAAGCCGCGGCCACAACCCAGGTCAGCCGCCTGCCGCCACCCCGAACCACCGTCATCGGGACATGCAGTTGATGCCGCATGCCCGACTGGGTGCTGGCTCTCGCATGGTGCGAGTTCGCCCCAACCAGCGATCAGATCGGGGGATCGTCGGTCAGTGAAAGCATGGCGCACGGACGGAGGACCATGAGCGAACCTTCCAAGGTCGCCACCATGGCAAAGGGGAACGGGTCGACCTCAAGGCAGAGTGCAACGTCATCAGAATGGACTCCTTGACGCACACCCTCCGTCAACTCGGCGGCAGCGCGCGACTCGGCAGCGCGGCGGACGAACTCAGCAGCATCCGTCCCAGCCTCCGTGACCCTCCGAGCGATGTATTGAGCACACGCCAGATCTTCATCGGCCTGCCCATCGTCGCCAGTGACCACGAACGTGACCCTGTCACTCTTGCGCGTCCGCAAGAGCCGAGCCGTCGCCTCCGCCACCACGAAGCTGGCGCACAGCACCAGCGACGCCTCCTTGACTGCGAGGGCGCCGACTGTCCCTGCCGTGGTCTTCTGAACAACGGTCCGTCCGCCAAGGTCAACGGACCGCAGCAGGCCCGGCGAGTTGACCATGTCGAACCCGGGCGCGGGCGGACCGTCTTTGAGCGCCACCCAATCCGGGTGGCGAGCCTTGAGCGCCAGGGCTTCGTCCAGCGACTCAGCAAGAACGATCTTTTCCGCCCCCTGGGCAAAGGCCCAGGCAGCCACGGTGAAAGCACGCATGACGTCGACTACGACCGCCACGGACGGGGCTTCGACCAGCTCAGCGATGCCAAGGAAACAAGCGTCCACTCCGATCATGATCGCGCATGCCCGACCCTAAGCGCTCAGAGAGTGGCCCACATCACATTGGCAGTATCGGAATGCAACACATCCAGCTGCCTGCGTCGCGAAAGTGGTCCGCAGCTACACGCCTGCTCAATAGCACGGGTCACCCGCACACAGCCTCTGCGGACACAAGGCGGATGTTCATCACCGACGCCATCCGCTCCGGCCTGCCACCTCATATCGCACAGGTCATCGCCGGTCACGCCAACATCAACACCACGATGGGCTACCACGCCGGCTACCCTGCCGAGGCGATCGAGGCCCACCGTGCCTTCATCACCCGGCGCCGCGCTTTGCGGGCTGGTCGAAGTCCGCGACAACCTCCTCGCCCGGATCACCGCGGCCGAACGCGAAGGCTGGCTGGGCGAGATCGAAGGACTCGAAGTCAGTCTCGCTGGTGCACAGGACAAGCTTGCCCAACGCGACGCCGCGCAGGCCCGCGTTCGACAGATCACCGACCTCGGGATGCCCTCCTTCGCCCACGTCCCCGGACGCCCCTCTCAAGGCAGGCTCACCTGATGGCAGTTCCAGTGAAACGGGCTCTGCACTGGCTGTGACGTTGTTCAGCGGGCTCCGGCAGCGATCACAGAGAGCCGTTGCGGTCCGTGAAGAGTCCGTTCGAATCCGGACCGCGAGCCGGGGTACGCCCCGCCGTGGTACGCCGGGTGTGATGCTCCGTCATGTCCCGGTGGGGCGGGCTTAACTGTGCCCCCGGCGTCGACGTCCAGGGCATGAAGCACGACGAACTCGCCTTGCAGGACGTGCTGTTCAAGGGCTTCGAGGTACTGGTCACCACGGCGGCGCACGGCACGTGCGGGATGGTGGTGAGGCTCAGTGCCCGCCGTGACGCGGGCTCGTGCCCGGCCTGTGGCCGGGCATCGACACGTGTGCATGACCGCTACGAGCGTCGCTAGCAGGATCTTCCGCTGGCCGGGCATGCAGCACGGGTCCTGCCCTCGGCGAGGCGCTTCGCATGCGCTCATGACGCCTGTCCTCAGCGCACGTTCGCCGAGCAGCTATACAGACGGGCCGAATTCGAACTGCTTCGCAAGATGATCCTCCTTCAGTGACCGATCGTGACGGCTCCCCGCGATCACTGCCAGAGTCCGCTGAACGGGGACTTTCCAGGCTGTGGCTGGCGAACGGATCGTCAGAGCCGAGGCGCTGCACGGCGGCATCACTGCCGAAATGCGGAGGCTGACCATCGGCACGCGGGACGGAGGCACCCGTGATCTGGTGCTGCGAACCTTCGTCAACGTGGAGCACGCCGAGGACTGGCTGAACAGGGAGGCCGGCGCCCTGACCCTGCTCACGGGGACCGGCGTGTCGGCTCCTGGACTGGTCGCGGTTGATCCGACCGCCGCGCATTGCGAGTATCCGTCGCTCCTTATGACACATCTGGCAGGCCGGACGGTCCTCGACGATGAGGGATGGGAGACGCGCGTCCCTCTGCTGGCCCGTCAACTCGTGGCGATCCACGCGTTGTGCCCCGACGAGCGGCCCCGGGACTATGTGGCGTGGACGACCGCCGACACCGTCGTGACTCCGAGGGCGCCGACGCGGCGGCATGGGCCGCGGCGATCGACGTGATCCGCAAGCCCGCGCCGCCCTATGAGGGGCGGTTCCTGCACCGGGACTTACAACCGGGCAACGTGCTGTTCGACGTGCCGCCCCCAAGGGCCGGCAGGTGCTCGGATCACCGGCGTCGTCGACGGGGCAGCGACCTCCTGGGGCCCGGCGCATCTCGATGTGGCGCACTGCTCCACCAATCTCGCGCTGCTGCACGGCCCGGCGTGGGGTCTGCGGTTCGCTGAGGCGTATGAGGGCTGGCGGGGTGCTGGCCGCGGCAGCGAGCGAGCGGCTGTACTGGCGGGTGCGGGACGGGCCGGCGTTCTCAGAAGAAGTGCAGTCGGTGTCGCAACCATGGCGGGAGGCAGGGAGGACAGAGCTGACGACGCGAGCCGTGGAGGAGCGGCTGGATGCCTATGTCACCGCCCTGATGGACGCGCTGGGCTGAGCCAAGGCGGTCCGGGGCGCGGGCCGGGCGGCGAGCGCCGGGCCCGGCTGCCACGTCCGGCAGCGGAGCCGATCGCACACCCGCACCGGGCACCCCCGCGTACGGGCTGGCTCCCGGCCGACAGCCCTGCGACGCCTCCGAATCGAACGTCAATATCACTCGCCGTAACGGCTCCCCGTGATCGCTGCCAGAGCCGTTCAGCGGCCCCGGCATGTTGGCTTCGAGCGGCCCCAGTCGGTGGAGACTTCGAGGCTTGCGGACGTCCTGAAGCGGCCCCGCGGAACGGCTTGCGTTGGGATCACCTGAGACGCCTCGTCACTGCGGCGGCCAGCGGAATCCTCGGCGTGTGTGATCTGGGGGTGGCAGGATCGGCTGATGGCTGTTGATCCGTTGCTGAAGCAGGCCCGAGGCGTATGGGAAACGCTGGCTGCTGTGCCGGTGTCGTTTTCCCTGGCAGGGGGCTTGGACGTGGTCACGTCGCCCGCCTCGCAGCTGGCTCCGCCGTCGTGGGCCGGGATCGTGGTGCTGGGCGACTCGGCGATCGTCACGGCGCCGACCGACACGGCTATGCAGGTTCTGCGTCGGATCCTGGCCATGATGCCGACCAGTTCACTGACGTCTCCAGATACGGTTCGGGCCGTATTGCCTGTGAATGAGGTGCTGGGTCCGGCGGTCTTGGGATACGTGTCACGTGACGGCTTCCGCCCGGTGACGGCTGACCGGCGCATTGAACGGCTTGCCCCCGGACATCAGGACCTGATGACGTTGGTGAAGTCGGTGCCGCCCGAGGACGCCGACGAGAGCGGGATGGACGAGATCACCTCCGCTGCGTTCGTCGTGCGCAAGGGCACGGACGTGGTGGCCGCGGCGGGGTTTCAAGCCTGGCCCGCGGCAGTCGCCCATCTGTGCGTGCTCACCGCACCAGGGGAAAGAGGCCGCGGGCTGGCGCGGCAGGTCGCTTCTGCAGCGGTGGCGCAGGCACTCGCCGACGGTCTGCTCCCGCAATGGCGTGCCCGCCCGATGGCCTCCCGTAACGTCGCACGGGCGCTGGGGTTTCGCGAGCTGGGAAGCCAGCTCAGCCTCCGCTTGAACCAGGAGGAGCTTCGCCTGGAACACTGAGCAGAGCCTGTCACCCTGCGGCTGTGTTCCTCTGGGCTTTGGAGCGAGCCAGGCGACGACTCGGTGCCGGTCTCGATGATGGAGGCGTTGAAGGTGAGCCGGTCTGCAATCGCCGCGCAGAGCCGCGGATCGGTGAAGGTCCTGCTCCAGCCGGTGACCCAGGTCGTTCGTACGGTGGCGCTCCACCTGGATGCCATGGACCACGCCTGCTCCACGGTGTGTGGGTCGACGGCGGACGGGATGGGAGCGGGGGAGGGTTGTTGGTTGAGGAAGTGGGCGGCCGGCGGCCTGGGTGAAGTTTGCTGCTGATCCTTGAAAGCCCCCACCCAACACAGCGTTGAGGTTCGCCCCAGACCCTGCTTACGGCTGGAAGTACTCCGACATCAGGCGGCTGACCCATTCCGGCTGCTTGATGTTCACCGGGAGGAACTCCGCCATCGTCGGCTTCAGGTCGATGACCGGGGTGCCCGAGACCGCGTCGAGGCCCACCACCGTCAATTCGCGGCCGTGGACGGATTCGATGGCGCAGCACGTTACCCCGATGCGGTTCGGTCTGCGGGGGCCGCGGCCGGCGAATACGCCAACGGACGGGAGGTCGGAGCGGCCGCGGTAGGGGCGGGGTTCGCGGTAATCGTCGCGTTCCGGGAACTGGTCGAAGATGAAGAGGACCTCCACGTGGGAGAAGCCCTCCAGACCCTGGAGGCACGCCTCGCCGAAGCGCTCGTCGATGGTGATCGTGCTGCGGACGGCACCCCAGTTGTCCGTGTGCTGGACATCCGTCCGGTCGTTCCGGACCGTACCTATCGGCGTGATCTCGAAGCTCGGCATGGCCAGAGGCTATCTTCACCGCGCCCATACCAGCGTCGAGGCCATCGGCACGGCCGTCGACCACGCCCTGACCTGGGCCGACAGGACACCATGATCCAGGCGATGAATGAACGCCACGACAACCGCCTGAAGTTCATACGGCCAGACTTGGGAGTCTCCCCCTCTCACAGGATCCACCCAGCGTGACGCTCTACGTGCCCGTGTGAGGGTCGAGAAGGCCGGCGCCGAGCCGAGGAGGTTTCCAGACTCCACGAAAGCGAGAGCAAGCCACACGTGCCCCCTGCGTGCACGATCCATGGGCATGAGTCGGGGAACAGCGGGGAGTCACGGTGCCCGGACCAGCAAGGCGCAGCTCAATGGCTCGCCAGGTCAGGCGTCATCTGCATACGCGATCTTCCAAACTGGTGCTCCAGAATCCGAGCGCGGCGGCGCTTGACTGGGGCATCGGAACTCCCGGCCAAAGCCGCGAGGACGACCGCGTGTTCGACTGCAGGTCACCGGGGAATCCGTCGTCCCGCGTCGGTGAGGACGAGTGTCAGGCGGCCCAGCCATTCACCGTCGTCTGGGTACTCCCAGTTCTCAGCGTCCGCCAGCAGGGCGGGAAGGTCCTTTCGCGGGACGGAAGGACCGGGTTGAAGACCATGGGCCCCATCGGGGGCGATCCAGGGAACGAGGCGGCACACCTCGACCCAACCGTTGTCGACCAGCGGCAGGAGGATTGCAGCAAGATCTGAATGGCCCCCGGACGCAAGGGGCTCGTCCAGATCGCCTCGGACACCGGGAAGGATGTCGATCTCGGCCGCGTTGATCACGAAGGCGCGCACTGCGGGCGACAACTCGTCTGTAGCGGGATACCTCATTCAGAGATCATTGCAGCTGCCGCCTGGCCGGGCCGTCTGGGCCGCCCGAGGGGAACCGACGTTGACAGAGGATGACAGCTGGTCCCGGCGTCCACGAGGTCGCGTCGAATTGGCGGTGGAAAAGGCGACACGAGCGTAAGTTCCGTGCTGAACCTGCCAGTTCGCACGAACGGGACCCACGCTCGTGTCCCGTCGAATATCCCCTGCCGAGGCCATCCGTGCCGAGATCGACGCCCTGCTCACCGGTGACCGCGACCTGGTCGAGGTGCTGGAGGTCGTGGCCCGGCTCGGAGCCCGCCTGGTCATCCGGACCGCCCTGGAAGCCGAGGTCGACGCCTTCCTCGGCCGCGCCCGCCACCAGCGCACCTCCGCCACCGCCGACGGGCAGCCCGCGGCCCGTGCCGGCACCAACAACGGACACCGCCCGATCATCGTCAGGACCACCGCCGGGCCGATCACCGTGGCCCGGCCGAATCTGCGCGGGACGACCGAGACGTTCGCCTCCCGCCTGTGGCCAGCGGCTGGTCGAGGCCGTGCAGCAGCGCATCGACGCGTTCGTCGGCCGCTGGGCCGACGCCTACCCGGCGGCGATGCGCGCCATGGAAGCCGACCGGGCGTCGCTGACGGTCTACCTGCGGTTCCCCGCCGAGCACCGCAAGCGGATCCGGCACTCGAACTTCATCGAGCGCACCTTCGGCGAGACACGCCGCCGGGTGAAGGTCATCGGCCGGTTCCGCGGCGAGACCTCCTGCGTGTCCCTGGTCTGGGCGCTGCTGGACCGGGCCTCACGCGGCTGGCGCGGCTTCACCATGACGCCGGCCGGCCTGCGGACCCTGCAAGACCTCCGCCGGGCCCTGCTGGAGCCGCCAACCCCGATTCCCACGACGGCCGTTGAGATCCCCGCGGCGCTTCAGAACGCCGCGTAACGTGACCGGCACGGGACTCCCGCGTCGAGCCCTCACCCGGTCGCCTGACATCAACAAGAAGGCGGCACCGCGCCCGCTGCTTCGGCACCCGAATCCGGAGCCTTTGCCTGTCCCGTTCCTAGCTCACCGTTCCACATGCTTGCATGCTAGGAAGGGGAGTTCGCCCGTGATCTGGGAAGGGGGCGATCGTGAGGATCGGGTCCGTGAAGCGGCCTGAACGTGTCGCTGTCATCGGAGTGGGCATCCTCGGAGCCAGTGTGGGCTGGAACCTGTCCCGGCACGGCGCCAAGGTGGTCTTCATCGACGTAGGCCAGCCGGGCGAAGGCGTCACCAACTGGTCCTTCTCGTGGGTCAACGCCAGCAACAAGACCGCGCGCAAGTCCTACTTCGACCTGAACGTCGCGGGCATGGCAGCGCACCGTGAGCTTGCCAGGACCATCGGGCCAGACTCATGGTGGTATGCCAGCGGCCACCTGCGCTGGACAGACGATCCCGCAGCAGAGGTGAAGCTCCTGGAAACAGCCGAACTGCTGGCCAGCTGGGACTACCAGGTCGAGGTGTGCACGGGGGCCGAGGTGCGCCGCCGCCTCGAACCTGCTCTCACGATGCCCGGCGAGGTTCCAGTCGTGTTCTACCCCGACGAAGCCTGGGTGCACGGACGTCATCTCGTCGGCCGACTGGTCGGCCAGGCCGTTGCATCCGGCGCCGAGCACCGGTACGGCACCGCGGTCTGTGACATCGGCACCGGTGCCGACGGGAGCATCCGGACAGTTGCTCTGTCCGATGGGAGCTGTCTCGACGTCGACATCGTCGTGAACGCAGCAGGCCCCAGCGCCTCCCACGTCGCCGGGCTCATCGCACGGCACTTGCCGATGCGCCGGGAACCCGGCGCCGTCACCCGGATCGGCTGTGCTCAGGTCCCGGTTCATCGGGCCATGCACGCGCCTCACATCGAGATCCGTCCTGACGGAGACTCTTCGGTTGTCCTCCACAGCCGCGAGATCGACGCACTCATCGACACAGGCGAAGATCCAACGGAACTCGGACGGCTGCTCCACGAATCGGCGCGGCACGTCGTTCCCGAGCTCGGCAACTCCCGCATCGCACAGACACGGGTAGCCGACCGGCCCATTCCAGCCGACGGATTCCCCTCGGTGGGAGCGGTGCCGTCTGTGCCGGGCTACTACGAGGCCGTTTCCCACAGCGGCATCACGCTCGGGCCGGTAATCGGCCGGTTGCTTGCTTCGGAGATCCTCAGCGGGAAGAGAGATGAGATGCTTGCGGACTTCCGCCCGGAGCGGTTCCCCCCGTGACATCCGGGCAAGCGCCACCAGGACCGCGACCAGGCGTGTGCGTCTACGTGCGCCCGAAACAGGCTCGTAGAGCCGCGTCGCCGCGTCACGCGAGCCGGGAAGACCGGACGGTCCTCCGCCTCTGCCGCTCTACCCCGCGCACGAGTTACCCACGTCCCGCGGTTGAGCGCCACACCAATAGATGTGTTGCAAGCGGCACCAGCCGCAGAATGTCAGTGCCATTGCCTAACAACACCATGAAGCCGGAACCGCGCCCGTCCCTTTTGCGCCGGATTCCGGACGCCACCGTCCACGCAGGTCACAGGGGCAGTCACAGTGAGCCGCCGCACGTGACGGACTTGGCTCATCACTTCCAGAAGAACTGGCTTTCGGCTCATAGTCGGTCGAGGTACTGGCCGTGCGGCCCGGTGAAGGCGCCGGCTTTTGATGGCATCTCACCGTCAGAGCGGCGCCATGACCAGGTCACCGATTACCCGGAGACCGACCTGCGCAGCCAGCCACGGTGCGCGTTCGGCCTCGATCTGTTTGACATGGACGAATACGGTATGGAGCTCGGCGGGAGTCTCCAGGTCCAGGTCACTTGCATTGGCCACCAACGTGACGTACGCGCCACGGGTCCCGCCCGGGCCGAGGCCGATTTCCGGCGCCGCCGGCCATCCGTCGAAGTCCCAGCGGACCATCACCGGAGCGCTCCCCGCAGCCGACAAAAGCACCTCCACCGTGTGGACCGGCCGAGACCAGTCGCGCAGGAACACCGGCAGGTGGTCGGAGGGGAGGGCGTCGCCATCTGACGAGCCGGACCTGTCCGGTCCGTACGCCCACCATTCGGCCTCCGGCATCTGTTCGAGCAGCCTGTTCAACTCCTGCGGAGTCCGAGCGACAGCCTCAAAGTCCACCTCGACGGTGTTGGTATCGGCCAACTCCAGAAGCTGCCGCGCCACTCGCAGCGCCTCGGCCAGGTCCCCAGTCCTCAGGATCGGCTGGGCGAACGAATTCGCCATGCGCACAGTTTGCCGGTAAGGGGGCGCGTGACGTGCCTGAACGTGCGATCAGCCGGGCAGACCTCAGCAACCGCCCCGCCATGTTCGCAGCGAAGCGGCCCAAGGCACGGTGGCCGTGCCACTCTCGTGCCAGAACGGACGGGGTGGCGTGCGCGGGGGAGCTTCCATCCCGCCTGCCGTCGGTCCAGGCAGAGCCGAGCAGACGCTGCCCAGGCGTCCAGGCCGTTCGTACAGCGGCGCGTTCCACCTGGACGCCACGGACCATGCCGGCTCCACGGTGTGTGGGTCGACGGCGGACGGGATGGGAGCGGGCATCGTCGTGATTGAGCTGGAGCCCTCCGGGCTCGGAAAACCCGGTACCGCACCCCGCGGCGGCCTCCTGAGGCGCAGCGGGCATTCGCGCCACGCTGCCTCGTCCGCCGCCGGGAATCTTTCCGGGGCCGGGCGTAGCGTGAAATGGCGGATTCAAAATCTGAACCAGCGTAGTGCGCTGCGGCGACCTGTCCTGATCACGGACCTCAGTAGGCCGCCCGAACCCGGCGCGCTTACATGATCATACTGAGCGTGTCGGTAAAGGCCTGGAGGGGCCCGACGCCGATGACACTTTGCGTACGGGCCGGTTCCCTTGAGAAGGGAGGGTCCGGAGCTTGGATGCCGACGAGGATGCCGGCACCAGCATCGTCTTTGTCCAAAACACCCGCCGAGTTTGTCGGGCGCTGAGAGACGAAGGGTCACTCATGCCTCAATCCATGCGCGCGCTCGTAGCCGGAAAGGTCGGCGAGCCGACCGATGTCCTGCGGCTGGAATCCCGGCCTGTTCCCACGCCAGGGGCCGGTCAGGCGTTGATCCGTGTGAAGGCGACTCCGATCCACGCCAGTGATCTGCACGTGCTGCGCGGCCGCTACGGTTTCTCCCCCGAGTTTCCCGCTGTCGGGGGTCACATGGAATGCGTGGGCCGTATTGAGGCCCTGAGTCCGGATACCGAGGGACTTAAGGTCGGCGAGCGTGTGGTGGTCGCTGCCGTACCGGCGGTACCCGGGCACCATGTGGTCGGCACTTGGCAGGAATACCTTGTTGCCGATACACGAAGGATCCTGCCGGTCCCCGACCATCTGAGCGACTCCAGCGCCTGTCAACTCGCCGTCAACCCGTTGACCGCGCTGCTCCTCGTGACTCGTGAACTCGACGTACAGCCGGGCGAATGGTTGTTGCAGACGGCCGCGGGCTCCACCGTCGGCCGGCTCGTCATTCAGCTGGCCAGGCATCTGGGTATGCGCACGATCAATGTCGTGCGGCGACGTGGTGCCGTTGAGGAGATCAAAGCGTTTGGTGGAGACGAGGTCATCTGCACCGAGGACGAGGACCTGTTGCAGCGTGTGGCCGAGATTGCAGGACCGGCCGGCGTGCGCAAGGCCATCGACTGTGTCGCGGGACTCGTAGGTGCCCAGGTATCCCAGGCATTGGCTCCGGGGGGAGAGGTCGTGGTCTACGGCGCGCTCTCCACCCATCGGCAGACCGATCCGGCAGCGCTGACTATCCCGCTGCAGGCACGCTCGGTCATCTACGAGACCAAAGTGGTCCGTGGCTTCTGGCTGAACCGCTGGTTCGGCACTGCCTCACCTGAGGATGCGCTGCACGCGCTGTCCCAGGTCCGCAGTCTCGTCGTTGATGAAGTGCTGAGCATCCCCCAGGGCCAGCCGTTCCCGCTCGAACGCTTCACTGAAGCCATCGCGCTCGCCGAAACACCCGCACGTGACGCCAAGCCACTCTTCGTCTTCGAAGACGGCCGGGACAATGACGACAGGTAGGAAGCGGCCCTGCCGGCGTTGGCAGCGGTGCGGCTGCGGCGGGGCAAGGCCGCTCACGCCCGTGGCGCCGCCCAGCTCGGGCAGACCGCACCGCTGGGTGAGCCGTCGCATCCTTATCGGCGGGGGAGGGGTCGGCTGAGTCCTGGGCCGTCTCTGGGCCGTCCAAGGCTCCCCGGGGCCGACCAACGGCGACCGGTAGTGACAGTCGAGCCAGAACCGTCAGCAGTGAAACCGCAGTGCGGGCAGTCTCAACGAGCTCCTGGTCAAGGCGGTCAACCGCACCTCGATCCCGGATGAGTACAAGCCGTATCTGCACCAACGCCGGCGCGAGGGCTGCCACGACATTCCCCTGCTCCACCGCGAACTGCGCGAGTCCACCGCGAACTGCGCGAGCGTGGCTTCACCGGCGACATCCAGTGCGTCCGCCGCTACTTCCGCCCCTTCAAGAAGCCACACAGGCCCCGGCCCAAGCACCCGCAGGCGCCCCCGCCCGAGCTGCGGCCGGCCACGCAGCCGCGGCGTGTCGTCCGCTGGATCATGACGAACCCAGGGCATCTTGCCGAGACCGAGGCCACCGAGCTCAAGGAGATCCGCACCGCCTGCCGGCACCTCGACGCCGTCGCACGGCACGTCCGCGACTTCGCCGACATGATGCGCGACCTGCGCGGTGACGAGCTGCCCGCCTGGATGGACCGGGTGCTCGCAGACGACCTGCCGGCCCTGCACTCCCTGGTCAACGGCCTCAGGCGGGACCTGGACGCGGTCCTCGCCGCACTGACCACACTGTGGAGCTCAGGCCAGGTCGAAGACCACATGACCAGGGTCAAGCTCCTCAAGCGCATGGGCTTCGGGCGGGCCGGCTTCGATCTGCTCCGCAATCGCATCCTCCTCAGGACGTGATCGCCGCGCCTCGCCCTATGCTGCAGGCCATCTGCGGGCTGATGGAGGGATCGGACGCGGTGAGCGAATCGTTCTTGCTGGTCTGCGACGACCTGCCGCACACCGTAGTCCTGACGGACTCCGGCCCCCGGGTTATCGAGACCGTGAAGCTACTTCACAGGCGAACCGGGGTGAGTCTGTGGCACTGCAAGTCCCTCATCAGCGAACTGCCTGCGACCATCCTTGAGTACGTGCCGGAAGAAGTCGCCGCCGCCATGGTGGCCGAACTCCGCGAAGCCGGTGCCGACGCTCGTGCCGAGGCGAAGCAGTTAGGCTTCGGCCCCCTCATCGTCACAAGATCCCCGACAGAGCCTCGAACTCGCCGAAGCCGCCCAGACCCGCTGGCGCGCGGTGACCGCACCCCACCTCGTCGCCCTCGTCCGCGCCGGAGCCACCTTCGCCAACGGCCAACTCGTCGAACGCCCCGACGAACAGGCAGCAGAAGTGATCCGGGGTCGAGCCACGTGTTCACTGCGAGATGATCCTCCCATGGCGGATGTGGTTTTCTTCGATCTGGACGGCACCCTGGTCGATCATCGAAGCGCAGTCTTCGAAGCGATAGGCCAGATCGTCCAGGCCGCGCCGAACGCGACGGCTCCACCGGACGAGCTGGTGACGTTGTGGTGGACGCTGGAGGGGCGGCACATGCGGGAATACCTGGCTGGTCAGTGCTCCTTCGCCGAGCACCATCGACGCAGGCTCCGTTCCTTCCTGCCGATGCTCGGGGAGCCGGTTCCTGAAAATCCCGGCCTTCTTGACGCCTGGTTCGCCGAGCGCTACCTCGCCGTGTTCGAGGAGTCCTGGCGAAGCTATCCCGATGTCCAGCCCTGCCTGGAGACCCTGAAACGGCTTCCCCGAGGACCTCGTCTGGCCGTTCTCACCAACGGGGACCCCGAGCAGCAGCGCGCCAGGCTCGCCCGCTCCGGCCTCCTCGAATACTTCGAAGCCATCCTGACCCCGACCGAGCTCGGTGCGGCCAAGCCCGTCGCCTACACCACCGCCTGCCGACGGATGCGGACGGACCCCGCTCAGGCGATCAACGTGGGCGACATGCTGGAAAGCGACGTGAACGCAGCCGCCCTCGCCGGGCTCACCGGCATCTGGCTGGACCGCGGCATCGACTTCATCACCGGTGGACCACCACCAACGGCAGACGAGACGGTGCTCCGCATCGAACGGCTCACCGACCTCCCTGACCACCTATCACCCACGAACGCCTGACCAGCTCTTAAGAACTTGATCCACAAGTCTTGACTATTGCTGGGATTTTGCGGGGCGGGCAAGTCAGTTGTACGCGTGCTTCACGCCGTCAGCTCATCTGCCGACTCCGACCAAGCCGGCGGCCACCGGCCCCGACCATCGCTCAGGATCTGGCCACGCAGCCTCATGGATGATTGCTACCAGGAGTTAGCCGGCCGTAGGCGGTCAGGGAGCGGCTGTCCGGCGGCGTCGTGCATACGGGCAACCGTGACCGGTGGTGGTCGCGGTCTGTGCAGGGGAGCAGATCCTGTGTGAACCGTGTGGGTGGGGGCCATGGACGCGTGGGACGGCGGGACCGGTGTCGACAGCGCTGTGTTGACGCTCGCGCACGACAGACTGGAGGCGGGGTGTGCACCGGTCGGTGTGTTCGCCGAACTCGCAGCGGAGACCGGGGACTGGTACGCGTCCGTGTGGGCCGTCTGCCTGGCACTCGGGATTCCGGCGTCGGACGTGGAGCGGCGGCTGGGTCACGGCATGGCGGAGATCGCCACGGAATTCCACCCAGGCGAGGAAGAGTTGTGCGGTGAAGTCCTCGAGACTGTCGGGCTGTTCGACGTGCCCCGGCCGCTTGATGAGCGCGGCACGGAGATCGAGTATCTGCTGAGGGCCGCTGTCGGGGCACTGGGTGGTATGCCCAGCGGTCACGCGGTCACGCGGTCTCGCTTTCCCGCAGATTCGTCAGGGGTGAACTGACCGGAGCGTTCTTGTCGCTGGTGCGGACGCTCCCCGGGCGCGAGCGAGCCAGACCAGAGTACTGGGCGGCCCTGTCCGCGGCCGGTGGCCTGCTGCTGGCCGTCGGCGAGGAACGTGAAGAGGTCGAGCGCGCTCTTCAGGAGTGCAGACGACGCGCGGCCGAGGACCCGCTGGATGAGCCAGGCGTCAGCCGCCCCGTCCTCCCGCAGTGATTGATCGCGCGATGGGCCGAGGCGAGCCGACGGATAGGGCTGGGAGCGGGCGCCGCTGCCGGAGAGCAGGAGGATCGGCCGTGTTCCGCTCCGCGTGAGGTGCTCGGCCGGTCCTGCCTGGGCGGCGCCCGGCCTTGGCCGCCGAGCAGTGCAAGAGCCGCAGGGGCGGCCCCGGCGCGGCCCCGGCCGGCTAGGGCGTGTTGGAGATATGGGCGCGGGCGCGGTGCAGGTTGGTGCTGGCCACGATCCGATCGCTGCGGTGTCTCGGATCGCTCCTCAGCCGATCCGCCAGGGACGGAGTTTCTCGGGGTTTCTCACTGCCCAGATACGCTTGATCCGGTCGCCCGCGATCTCGAACGCGAACACGGTCGCGAGGTTGCCGTCCTGCTGCGCTACCAAGCCGGGCAGGCCGTTGACCGTGCACTCCAGGAACGTGGTGCGGTCGCCCGACACACGGGCGATCTCGGCGTAGGCGCGTGCGATCTGCTCACTGCCCACGATCGGGTGCAGGTGGGTGACGGCCAGCCCGCCGCCGTCGGCGGTCGCGGTGGCGTCGGGGTCGAGCAGACTGATCAGGGCGTCGATGTCCTTGGCCTCCCACGCCGATTTGAACTGCCTGACGATGCTGGCTTGCCCGGCACTCGGGCCCGCCGGGCTCTGCGCAGTGCGGATGCGCCGGCGGGCGGACGAGGCCAGTTGGCGGCACGCCGCCGGAGTGCGGCCGACAATCTCGGCGACCTCGCCGAAGGGGTAGCGGAAGACGTCGTGCAGGACGAACGCGACGCGCTCGGCCGGGGTCATCGAATCGAGGACGACCAGGAAGGCCATCGTCACTGACTCGTCGAGGGTGACCCGATCGGCTGGGTCGATCCCGCCGGCGTCGGAGCGCCCGGTGATCCACTCCGTGGGTTCGGGCAGCGGTTCCGGGATCCAGTCGCCCACGTACGTCTCCCGCCTGGCCCGCGCCGAGCCGAGCAGGTTCAGGCAGATGCGGCTGGCGACCTTCATCAGCCAGGCGCCGGGCGACTCGATGGCCTGCTGCTCCCGTGCGGACATGGCGTACCAGCGGGCGTAGGCCTCCTGCACGACGTCCTCGGCGTCGGCAAGGGAACCGAGGAGTCGATAGGAGAGGTTGATCAGCTGGCGCCGCTCACTCATGATCGCGCTGAGGCCCGGATCGCTCTGATCGTCGCCCGGTTCGGCTCTGGTGGTCATGGTCTGGCCGTCTCCCTTGCTCGCTTCGGCGCCTCTACCCGTTACGACAAGACAGCGCACCGGAATGTGAGGCCGACGCGCCGCCTCACATTCCGAAGGGCTGCGTTGTCGTACCGGTGAGGACGACAACAAGATGGAGAGGGGACTTTGATGAACGACTTCCAGGCCATCGCGGACCGCGTCGAGATCGAGGCACTGCGCGGCGAGTTCACCGACGCGGCGATGATGCGCGACCGGCCCCGCCTGGCGTCGCTGTTCACACCGGACGGCGCCCTGCGCATGCCCAACATCCCCGCCGAGCAGGTCGGTCGCGAGGAGATCCGTGCCGGGGGCGAGCGGCTGCAGAGCCAGTGGGACTTCTTCGTACAGACCACACACCCCGGCACGATCCTGCTCGACGGAGACACCGCGACCGGCCGCGCCTACATCCAAGAACTCGCGCGCGCCCTCGACGGACGCCAGGGTCTGAACTACGCCGTCTACCACGACCGTTACCAGCGCACCGCGGAGGGCTGGAAGTTCGCCGAGCGGGTGTACGAGGTCAGGTACCTCGACACCTCCCCGCTGGCGGGCACGGTGCCCCACGTGGCGCAGGGCTCCGGGACCGGCCCGGCAGACGCCACGGCCACCCCGGCTCCGGCCGCATCCTTCGCCGACCCGGCATCGGCCGAACGACTGGAGCGGGTAGCCGCCGCGCTGCGTGCAGGCGGCTTCGCCGCCGAGATCCTCGACGACGCCGCGGCCGCGCGCGCCCGCATCAAGGACCTGGTCCCCGAGGGCGCCAGCGTGTTCACCGGAGCCAGCGAGACTCTCCGACTGTCCGGCATTGACGAGGACATCAACGCCAGCGGCCAGTACGACGCCATCAGGCCGCGCGTCCTGGCCATCGACCGTGCCACCGGCGCCGACGATATCCGAAGGCTGGTCGCCAGCCCCGAATTCGTCGTCAACAGCGTCGCCGCGGTCACCGAGACCGGCTCGCTCGTTCTTGCCTCGGGCAGCGGCAGCCAACTCCCTGCCAATGCGGGCGGCGCCGCCCACGCGGTCTGGATCGTCGGCGCGCAGAAGGTGGTGCCTGACCTGAGCACAGCCCTGCGCCGCGTCGAGGAGCACGCCCTCCCGCTGGAGAACGCCCGCGCCCAGGCGGTGTACGGGATGCCCAGCGCCGTCAACCGTCTGCTCATCCTCAACGCGGAACCCCGCCCAGGGCGCGGCACCGTGCTGCTTCTCCGAGAGGCCATCGGATACTGACCCGGCCCAGGGTCCGATACGTTTCGCAGCACGTTTCCGCCCGGCGCCTCCAGGCCTGGGTCGGCGGCCGGCATCCGTAGCCTGCCAGGGGAAGCCCGAGGTACGCGCGCAGCCCTGCCTGAGTGGCCGGAAGTCCGTAAGTGGTCAGGTTCTCGCCGATGTCACCCGCCGTGTTCCACCATCCATCGCTGAGGTCGGCAAGGGCATGCAAAAGCTGCTGTTGGGGGCGGGAGAGGCTCGCGTACAGGGGGCGGGGGTCGGGCAGGGGGCTGGAGAACAGGTCCGGCAGGACCGCCTTCGCCTTGAACGCCCTTTGCGACGGGCTGATGGACGGCAGGCACGCGGCGACTGCGGCGCGCGAGGCGGGGGGAAGGCGGGAGGGCGAGCAGCATGTCGGCGGTGTGGCCGTGGAAGTCGCCCTGGTTGTAGTCGGTCGCGGGTACAGGCGCAGGGGCCGCGGCCGCGGCAGCGAGTTCGGCAACGGCCCGGTCGAGGAGCGGGCCGTCGAGTTCCGCGCCGGCGCTTCGGGCGGTATGGGCGATAGCGGTGGCGGCCGCCCAGCGCACGAGGCTGTCCTCGGCGTCCAGATGGGCGGCGAGGGCCCCCGCGAGAGCGGTCGTGCCGAGGATGCCGACAGCTACAAGCGAGGTGGCCTTGGCGACGGCATCGTGCTCCTGTGCAGCGAGGTCGAGCAGGAGAGGCACAGAGGTGTCCGCCAGTTCGGGAAACCAGGCCAACAGATAGGCAGTCCGGGTTCGGACCCGGGCGTTCTCGTCGTCGAGGAGGGTGAGCAGAGCGGGAAGCTCGGCAAGGACGGTGTCGTACGAACGCATCGAAGAGTCACGGGGGTCGATCGGATTGCCGGCCGCCACCCAGTCCCGGATGCCTTGCAAGTTCCGGCGTCGCTGCTCGTCCTGCTCGGTGGCCACAGCCTCCTCGTACAGGGCGAGGAGCTTGTCGGAGGCGTTCTCGGCGGCCTCCGCGCGCCAAGCGGCGATATCGGCCCCGTCGATGATCTCGCACTCCTCGTCCCAGTTGACCGCGAGGCCGGTCAGGAGCCGCAACGCGTGCTCGCGCGCCGGCCTCGGGCCGGCGAGAGCGATCCGGGCAAGGAACGGCACTGCGCGCGGAGATGCCTGACAGCGGGTGCCCTGGTGCGCGAGATGATTGAACAGGCCGACGAAGGCTTTCTGTTGTGCCTGCTGGTCGTCTCCGCACAGGGCGCGCAGTTGGCCGGGGACGTCGTCGGCCGTCCCGTAGGCGTGGTTCAGGTTCGCCCAGTCCACTTCGTCCAGGCCGGCCAGCAGGTTGTCGTGCGGAGTGATCACGGCCGCATGGTGTCAGAGTCCTCCGACACCGGTACCCCGCCCCAGCGGGCGGGCCGCCGGAATCGGGCACCGTCTGCGGGCACAACCAGGACCCCACCGTTTCCAGCACGTACACGTGCTCGCTGCCCCCGGCCAGCGGAACCTTGATGATCTGGGGAACGGGAGGGGCCGGGAACGCATCCGCCGATGTCGTCCTCGTGCGGTCCAGGACCGGCGGGAGCATCGGTCATGATCGACCGGACAGGTCCTGACCGATGAGCCTGTCGAGCAGCTGAAGCCCACCTCGAACTGGGCACTCACACCATGACGACCCGTTCCGGAGTCCGACCCGCTGGAGCACCCACACCGATAGCGGGACGAGGAGGCCCCGGTCCGCTTCCGATCCGGGGAGAGGGGGGCGAGCACAAGAATTTACAAACTTAGCTGTGAGTGTTAAATTTGTAGCCATGCCGAAGGTTTCGTCTGCCCAGGTCGTGCTCGACAGCGCCTACCGCTGCTTCTGTCGCAACGGTTTCCGCCGCACGACGATGTCGGACATCGTCGAGGAAGCGCAGCTGTCACGGCCGACCGTCTACAAGTACGCCGGGACCAAGGATGAAGTGTTCGCGAAGGTCATCCAGGCGAGACTGGAGCAGGCTTCGGCGGCGGCCGGGAAGGCGGCGGCCGCCGCGGGCACGCCCGAGGAGAAGGTGCTCGGCGTGCTCACGGTGAAGCTGGAGGTCGCCATCCAGCTCTGGAGCGACAGCCCGACGCACGCCTACGAACTGCTGTCCGCGGCCTCCGCCCACACCCCCGAGCTGGTCACCGCCTACATGGGCCACCTGGCAGAGCTTGTGACCTCGGCCCTGGCCGAAGTCGTCCCGGGGACCGCGCAGCAGGCGGCCGGCGTGCTGCTGACGTTCACCCGGGGCCTGGAGGACGACCTGCGCGACGTCGAAGCGGCCCGCCGGGACCTCAAGGCCGGCGTGCAGATGATCACCCGCGGGGCGCTGAACCGCCCCGACTCCTCACTCCCCGCCTGACCTACAGCAGGCCACAGCCGGAAGGCGCCCACGATGAGCACCACCCCCGTCCCTGCCGACTACCGCGACCAGCAGGCCTGGCGCGATCTGCAGCAGTTCCTGCCCGCCCGCCTCCGGCTGACCAACGACACCGCGCCCGAGGAGGAGTTCTGGGATTGGCGCGGACACCGCGTCCACCTCGACCGCTACCCGAACCCCGCGGCGCAGGCCAAGGTCGTCCTGCACCACGGCGTGGGCACCAACGGGCGCCAGATGTCCCTCATCCTGGGCGCCCCCCTGGCCGGCCGCGGCTTCGAGACCGTCGCCCTGGACAATCTCGGCTACGGCCTCACCCAGGTCAAGCCAGGCACGACCCCCTCCTACGACGACTGGGTCGACCTGGTCGTCGACTTCCTCGCTCACGAGCAATCCCGCGACGACCGCCCGATCGTGCTCTACGGGCTGAGCGCGGGCGGCATGCTCTCCTACCACGTCGCCGCGAAGGCCCCCCGCGGCACTCTGGCCGGCATCGTCGGCATGACCTTCCTCGACCAGCGCAACCGGCAGGTCCGCGACGAGACCGCCCACGACAAACTCACCTCCCGTCTGGGCGGACCCTTCATGGGCCTGCTGGCCAAGACCCCGGCCGCCTCACTCAAGTACCCCATGAGCCTGGCCAGCAAGATGTCCGCCCTCGCCAACAACCCCGGCGCCATGGAGGTCTTCCTCAAGGACCGCAGCTCCGCCGCCAACTGGGTCAGCGTTCGCTTCCTCGATCGCTATATGAACTACGCCCCCGCCGTCGAGCCCGAGGACTTCGACGCCTGCCCGATCCTGCTGACCCAGCCCGCCGATGACCGCTGGACACCCCACCACCTCAGCCTGCCCGTCCTGTCCCGCATCACCAAGGTCCCTGTCGACACCGTCATGCTCGACAACGCCGGGCACTACCCGCTCGAAGAACCGGGTCTGCAGCAGATGCAGGACGCCATCGCGGACTTCGTCGCCAAACACGCCACCTGACCGAACCAGCCCCGGTCTTCCACCCACGCCCGTGGACGGCTGAACACCCACCACTGTTCAGCCGTCCACGCGAAGGGTCCCTCGCCGCGCCTTCATTCCTCGTGAACATCCGAGCACACGTTGATCGACAACTGCTGCTGTCCGTTCCCGGTATATCTGCGGTTTCCCACTGGATCCGCCCGGTGGAGTGAACGGGTCCCGGACGAGCTGCGCAGGAAACTGCCCTACGCCGCGCACCCGGCGGGCATCTGATGATGGCCGGCCACGTGGGAGACGACGTACGTCTACGTCCGACGCACGCGTAGGGCGGTCATCCGGTGTCCTTCGAGTCCCACCTGCTCCCGGCGGATCGGATCGTCGCGCTGTTGGACCAGGCGGGACTTGCCCTCACCGCACGCCTGTTGGAGGAGTCGGCCGAAGGAGCGAAGAGGACGATCGTCACCTTCCTGGCACACAAGCCCGAATAACGGTGAGGAAGTCCTGCGGCCTCGCTCTGGCGGAAAACCACGGGGCAGACCCACAGCATGGGGAATCATGAAGCATGCGACCGGATGACTGGCACCTCACCGAAGACGTCGACGACTTTCTCATCCGAGCCGGAGACTTCCTGCGCTCGCGGCCCGGCCTGCACGTCATGCCGCTCACATGGGCCGCCAGGCTGCGAGCACGTGGGGCGGACGCGTTCGGCACCGAAGCCCCCGTCTTCGGCGTACTGGAGCGCGCGGGCGAGGTCCACGCCACCTTCTACCGCCTCCCGCCCCGCGCTCTGGGCCTCACCCCGCTCACGCCTGAGCAGGCCGACGCCCTCGCCGCCCACCTGGCCGCCCTCGGGCACTCCCTTCCCTCCGTCAGCGCGGACCACAGCACCGCCACCGCTTTTGCCGAGGCCTGGCAGCGGCACACCGGCGCGACGCCGAGACTCCGCGATACGCGGCTCCGTCTGTACCGCCTCGGCACGCTCACCCCACCGGAGCCGCTGCCGGCCGGCCGGGGCCGCATCCTGGGCGAGCAGGACCTTGAGCAAGTCATGTTCTGGTGCGGCGAGTTCGCCAAGGCCGTCGGAGAAGTCGTCTCCATCGACGCCGACTCGTGGACCGACACACGCTTCGCCGACAAGCGCTATACGCTCTGGGAGACCCCGGATGGCACTCCCGTCTCTATCGCGGGCATGAACCCGATGGTCGGCGGCCAGATCCAGGTGGACATCGTCTACACCCCGGCTCACCTACGCGGTCGCGGCTACGCGGGCGCCGTGACGGCGGAGGTGAGCCGGGCCGCGCTGGCCGCGGGCGCGAGGGATGTCGTGCTGTTCGCGGACCTGTCCAACCCCACCAGCAACGCCCTCTACCAGCGCCTTGGCTATCGCACGCTCACCGACTGGGCTGCCTACGACTTCTCATACGCTGCACCGGAAATGCCCGCCGGTCGTCGACGACCGGACGACCACGACGCCCTGCGGGATGAGTCCTGAAAAGTTCCAGGCCGTGGCCCCTCAGCCAGACAGAACTACTGGGTCGGCCCCAACTCACGCAGATCCCGGGAGGCGAGCGCGCCCAGATGGTCACCGACCAGCCGCAGCACCTTCTCGTCCTCGGCCGTCACATGCTTGAGCCGGTCGCGGACTGCGACGCCCAACGGCCCCCCCAGGCGACGAACGGCACCGCCATCTCCCGTAGCCCGCTCATCCCCCCACCCCCGTCCCCGCGCCAGCCGCAGAACCCCGCACTACACCCAGCGACCACCACCGACAAAGGGTCACCCATTCGACAGAAAAACTCCCGTTCCCTTCCCAGGGCGCTGGGCGTGCCACAGCCCGGACACACACTCAAATGCGCCACAACACGCCCATGCGCAGCCAATCGCCAGCACTCCACAACCCCTGTGGCCCGGCAACGGCCTGGTGTCTCTGTAGCGGGTCGGGAGGCACCCGGCTGTACCCCGGATGGTTTCGCGCATCGACAGCACCAGGCCCTCCTCGTGCCGATGTGGCCGCCGCTCGCGGCCTCTGCAGCCCGCTGGAGCTCCTGCGCAATCACCGCCCTCTGGGTGCGGAGTTGGCGGACGCCTACGAGCTCGTAACACGATCACGAGTTGTGCTTCTTGAGGCGTCTCCAGCAGATGACGCTGCAGGCGAGGGAGACGAAGGCCTCGTGGAGTTCGGCGCGGTGTTCCCAGCGAACGGCGAGTCGCTTGAACTGATGGAGGATGGCGAGGGCCTGCTCGACGACGTCGCGGAGCTTGCCCAAGCCCGCGCTCCGCTGGGTCGTCTACGCTCGACGCGACGGGGCCGAGTACCTCGCGGCTCGGGCCGAGGACCTGGAGTGACCACCCGGGGGTGGCGGCTGCCGGTGAGGGGCACGATTCGTGCAGCAGTTGAGTTAATCGATAGGGTGCCAGGTCACGACCGCACTCCGTTCGATCCACGGACCGGTCAGGGCTCTGCCGCAGTTGTGGCACCTCCACCGCTGCCGTGCTGGTCTCTGCCTGCCCGGGCCCTGGGATACGGGGGCGATCTTCACGGCGGGGCAGTCGGGTCCCGGCCGACGGGTCAGGAGGAACGAGTGGCACAGATCATCTCTGAGGTCTCAAGGACGTTCAACGAGTTTCTGCTCTTGCCGAACCGGACTCGGACCGATTGCTCAGCTGCGACGGTTGACCTGCGCACGCCCCTGGCGCGGCACATCGCGGGCGAGGCCTCAGCGATCGAGTTGCAGTCCCCGTTCACGTCCGCGATCATGCAGGCTGTCAGCACACCCGATCTCGCGATCGCGCTCGCGCGCAACGGCGGTCTCAGCTTCCTGCACCACAACCAGCCGATCCAGGACCAGGCCGCAGCGGTCCGCCAGGTGAAGAACTTCAAGGCCGGATTCGTCACCAGCGACACGAACGTCCGCCCCGACGACAGCCTGAGCCTCCTGGTCGACGTCATGCGCCGCACCGGTCACAGCACCGCCGCGGTCACCCACGACGGGACCGCCACCGGCCGCCTGCTCGGCCTGGTGACCTCCCGGGACTTCCACCCCCAATGCCATGACCTGGACGGACCGGTCAGTGGCCGGATGACCGCCATCGCTGACCTGGCGCATGCCGGGCCCGACATCACACTTTCCGAGGCGAACGCGCGGCTGTGGGACGAACGGTTGGACTGCCTCCCGGTGCTGGCTACTGAGGGTCACTTGCAGCATCTGGTGTTCCGTTCCGACTACGCGGACAACAAGCGCTACCCGCACCAGGGCGTGGACGCTGCCAAGCGCCTGCGCGTGGGCGCGGGTATCAACACCCACGACTATCAGGAGCGCGTCCCCGCCTTGCTGGAGGCGGGCGTGGACGCGTTGTGCTTCGACTCGTCCGACGGCTACAGCGACTGGCAGGCGCAGGCCCTGACTTGGGTGAAGAAGCACTATCCGGAGATCCCGGTCGGCGGCGGCAACGTGGTCGACGGCGAAGCGTTCACCTTCCTCGCCGAGTCGGGAGCGGACTTCGTCAAGGTCGGGGTGGGCGGCGGCTCCATCTGCATCACTCGCGACCAGAAGGGCATCGGCCGCGGCCAGGCCAGCGCTGTGCTGGACGTCGTGGCAGCCCGGGACGCCTTCCGCGAACGCACTGGCGAGTACGTGCCGATCTGCTCCGATGGCGGGCTGGTGCACGACTACCACGTGGCCCTGGCGTTGGCGATGGGAGCCGACTTCGTCATGATGGGGCGTTACTTCGCACGCTTCGACCAGGCAGCCGGCGCGAAGCTGCCCACCCGCGACGGCTTCGTGAAGGAGTACTGGGGTGAAGGCTCGAACCGGGCCCGCAACTGGCAGCGCTACGGCCAGGGCGGCCAGGAGCTGATCTTCGAGGAAGGCGTGGACGGCTACGTCCCCTACGCAGGCGACCTCAACGAAGGGCTCGCCCTGACCATCGCCAAGCTCAAGACCACGATGGTCTCCTGCGGTTCCACCACTCTGCAAGAGTTCCAATCCACAGCCCGGCTGACACTCGTTTCAGACCAGAGCTTCCAGGAGAGCCACGCCAACATCACCCTGCGAGACACCCCGGCGACGGTCTCCTGACAAGCTGCCGGGTTCCGACGAGAGGACTACTGGTCGGAGGGGCCGCTGCACCACCTGGACTGCACCGCACGGAGGTCTTTGTGTCCCACCGTAATGCCCGGCTGACCGTTCACGGCAGGCGGCTGCTGGTCGAACGTGTCATTGGTGGCCGCCCGGTCGCGCATGTCGCGGCCGAGATGGGCATCTCGCGCGCCACGGCCCACAAGTGGATCCGGCGCCGGCGATCCGAGGGCGAGCCGGGACTGGACGAAGGGCGCATCCGAAGTCAGTTGCCCCACCGCGCGGCCCACGGTCCTCGCCCGGCGGCTCGGCCGGGTGAGGCGAGGACCCCAAAAGCCCCTTCCCACCTGTTCGCCTCGCCCGGTACGGTCTCGATCATGTTCCCACTGCGGGGAGCCCAAGAGCTCCGCGCGCGGCCACCCCGGCAGTTCCCACACTGAGAGTAGGTTTCGTCAATGGCATGTCGTATCAGTGAGCTCGTGCTCGGTTGCCGCGACCCCGAGGTGCTGGCGCGGTTCTGGTGCGAGGTCCTGGACTTCGTAGTGCTCGATCGCGAAGACGACGGCACCCTTGAGATCGGGCCGCGCGAAGGGTTCGGCGGCCCGCAGCCGACGATTATCCTCAGCCGTAGGGACGAGCCGGAGCAGGGGAAGTCCCGGCTGCACATCGACGTCAACGCCACCGACCGCGATCAGGACGCCGAGCTCGAACGCCTCCTGAAGCTCGGGGCGCGCCCGGCCGACATCGGCCAGACCGGCGAGGAGCAGTGGCACGTTCTCGCCGACCCCGAGGGCAATGAGTTCTGCCTGCTCAAGGCCCGCCTCAACCCGCTCTGACGGCTCTGTCCTCAGTGCGACCCTAGTGCTCGATCCGGTGATCCGCTGTGCAGTGACGACCTGGTTCGGTTCTCGGGGACCGAAGGCCGCCGAGAACCGCCGTGGGGGTGACCTGAGCGCTCGAGGCCGGTGGTTCAAGGCCCGGGTCAACTCCTGTTCGCCGCCCGCGCCGCCTCCAACTCCTCTGTCCGCTCGTCGAGTTCGCCTTGCTTGGCGACGACCTCCTGCTCGAGGAGGGCGATGCGACGCTGGAGTTGGTCGATGTCGACGGGTGCGCCAAGGCCTGATTCGGCCCAGAGCGCATCGCCGAGCCGGGAGGACAGGCGGCTCTCCAGCTGCCGGACCCGTGCTGCGAGGCGCTGTTGCGTTCCAACGCGTTCGTGAGGTCGGTCTGCAGCGAAGCCCGGCTGACCGCCGCGATCCGCCCCTCTCCGGCCGGGGTGGTTGGCGGCGGCGTGGACGCGTTCGAGCAGGTCGCGGTGGCGATAGAGGAAGGTGCGGTCAATCCGAGCGGCTCTGGCGAGACCGGAGATGGTGATGTCCCCGCCGCTCTTGGCGGCGGCGTCGATGGCCTTGAGGACGCGTTCTCAGCAGCGGGCCGAGTCGGCTGGCTTGCCCTCGATCATGGGGTTGGTCATCCTGCGGGCCTTTCGGGGCGGAGAGAGAAGATCGCCCAGCTCGATGCCCGCCAGGAGCGCAGGTCATCGAAGGTGTTCCTCGAAGTCCCCTCGTTCGACCAAAGCGGAGCTCGAACGGGCCGTGAGCCATGATGACGAGTCGACGCCCGGAGCCTGACTGCTCCCCGTTTGGATGCGATCATGCGCTCGGTCAGACAGCCCCTGCCCAGGCTTTGCGGGCGAGCAGTTGAACCTCCTGGAACTGCCGTCGGTCGGTGGGCTGAGGCTCGCGAACCATCCGGGCTACTTCGGCCAACTCGGACTTGCGCAGTATCGCGGCGAGGTGATCCGGCGACCACCGATAGGCCGGCGCGACTGCGTGATCGAAGACCTGCGTCGGGTGAGATGGATCACCGGTGGCCGAAAAGCCGATCAGGAGGTGGCCGCCAGGTGCCAGCACCCGGTGGAACTCCGCCAAGATGACGGGGAGTTCTTGCGGCGGAGTGTGGATGATGGACCAACGTGAGAGTACGCCGCCCAGCACGCCGTCAGCGATGTTCAGCGCGGCCATCGAGCCCACGTCGAACCGCAGACCCGGATAGGCCTGTCGAGCCAACTTGATCATCGCAGGAGAGGCATCAACGCCAAACGCCGACAGCCCCAACTCATCCAGATAAGCGGTGATATGGCCAGGTCCACACCCCAGGTCCGCGACCTGACCGCCGCCACTCGCGCTGACAACCTCGGCGAAGGCACTCAAGATCGCCCGGTCCAGGGGCCTGTCACGCAGCTCGCCGCGGAACAGCTGCGCATACACAGGGGCAGCAGCGTCGTAGACCTCACGGGTGGCACCGAGGGCATCGTGTTCGACCATGCTCGCGACACTAGACGAGTCATTCCGAATGCTGACGGTGTGTCCGGCAACGCAGACAGGGCGTCCAAGATCGTTG
>NZ_BMMM01000020.1 GCF_014645835.1 Streptomyces albiflavescens | reverse complement strand
GTACGAGGTCGTCGCCCAGGCCATGGGCGGGTCCATGGCGACCACCGGCTTCGAGGACGGACCACCCCTGGCGACCGGCGCCCAGATCGGGGACTCGGGCACCGGTATCCACGCCGTGGCGGGGATTCTCGCGGCGCTGTTCCAGCGGGAGAACACCGGGCGTGGTCAGCGGGTCAACGTGGCCATGCAGCATGCCGTGCTCAACCTCTGCCGGGTGAAGCTGCGCGATCAGCAGCGACTGGCACAGGGTCCGCTCGCCGAATATCCCAACGAGGACTTCGGCGACGAGGTTCCCCGGTCCGGGAACGCCTCCGGAGGCGGCCAGCCCGGCTGGGCGGTCAAGTGCGCACCCGGCGGACCGAACGACTACGTCTACGTCATCGTGCAGCCCGTCGGCTGGCAGCCCCTCAGCGAACTCATCGGCAGGCCCGAACTGGCCGACGACCCCGAGTGGTCCACCCCCGAGGCCCGACTGCCCAAGCTCGAGAAGATGTTCCAGCTCATCGAGGAGTGGTCGTCCACCCTTCCCAAGTGGCAGGTGCTGGAGGCGCTCAACTCCCACAACATCCCGTGCGGTCCGATCCTCTCCACCAAGGAGATCATCGAGGACGAGTCGCTGGTCGCCAACGAGATGGTCGTGAAGGTGACGCACCCCGAGCGCGGCGAGTTCGTGACCGTGGGCAGCCCGCTGAAGCTCTCCGACTCCCCTGTGGACGTCACCGGTTCGCCGCTGCTCGGCGAACACAACGAAGAGGTCTACATCGGCGAGCTCGGCCTCGGCGACGAAGAGCTGCGCCTGCTCAAGTCCAGCGGGGTGATCTGACATGGTGACCCAGGACCGGGCCCTGCGGGTACGCACCCTCCTCGACGGCGTACGGGCCGAGGGAAGGGCCGCGCTCACGGCACCCGAGGGCAAGGTGATCGCCGACGCGTACGGGATCGCCGTCCCCGGCGAGGAACTCGCGAGGGACGCGGACGAGGCGGTGGCCTGCGCGGCACGCTTCGGCGGGCCCGTCGTGATGAAGATCGTCTCCCCGGACATCCTGCACAAGACCGACGCGGGCGGCGTGGTCGTCGGCGTGGAGGGTGCGGGGGACGTGCGGGCCGCCTTCCACAAGATCGTCGAGAACGCACGGGAGTACGACCACCAGGCCCGCATCGAGGGCATACAGGTCCAGGAGTTGCTCCCGCAGGGGCAGGAGGTCATCGTCGGCGCGGTGACCGACCCGACGTTCGGGAAGGTCGTGGCCTTCGGGCTCGGCGGTGTACTGGTCGAGGTCCTCAGGGATGTCACTTTCCGGCTCGCGCCCGTGGACGCCGACGAGGCGCTGTCGATGCTGGACTCGATCCGCTCGGCGCAGATTCTGCGCGGGGTGCGTGGTGCGCGGCCGGTGGACAGGCGTGCCATCGCCGACCAGATCCTCCGGGTCTCCGAACTCGTCGCGGACTTCCCGGAGATCGCCGAGGTGGACCTCAACCCCGTGATCGTCACCGCGGAGGGTGCGGTCGCGGCGGACATCCGCGTGATCCTCGCCGAGCGGGCTCCCACCGAGCGCCGGACGCACACGCGCGAGGAGATCCTCAGCTCCATGCGGCGCCTGATGCGACCCTCGTCGATCGCCGTGATCGGCGCCTCCAACGAGCAAGGCAAGATCGGCAATTCGGTGCTGCGCAATCTCATCGACGGCGGCTTCCCGGGTGAGATCCACCCGGTGAACCCCAAGGCCGACGACATTCTGGGCCGCAAGGCCTACCCGAGTGTCACGGACATTCCGGGTGAGGTGGACGTGGCGGTGTTCGCCGTCCCCGCCCCCTCCGTGGCGCCGCTCCTGGAGGAAGTGGGACGCAAGAACATCCCCAACGCCGTACTGATCCCCTCCGGGTTCGCGGAGAGCGGCGAGCCCGAACTCCAGGACGAGATCGTGGCCATCGGCGAGCGGCTCGGCATCCGGCTGCTCGGTCCGAACATCTACGGCTACTACTCGACGTGGCACCACGTGTGCGCCACCTTCTGCACGCCGTACGACGTGAAGGGCGGCGTCGCGTTGACCTCGCAGTCCGGCGGCATCGGAATGGCCGTCCTGGGCTTCGCGCGCACGACGAAGACGGGTGTCTCGGCGATCGTCGGGCTCGGCAACAAGGCGGACCTGGACGAGGACGACCTCCTCACCTGGTTCGGCGAGGACCCGCACACGCAATGCATCGCGATGCACCTGGAAGACCTCAAGGACGGCCGCGCGTTCGTCGAGGCGGCACGCGCCACGGTCCCGAAGAAGCCGGTGGTGGTCCTGAAGGCCGGGCGTACGGCGGCGGGCGCCAAGGCCGCCGGTTCGCACACGGGCGCGCTCGCGGGCGACGACGCCGTGTACGACGACATCCTGAAGCAGGCCGGCGTCATCCGGGCTCCGGGGCTGAACGAAATGCTGGAGTACGCGCGCGCGTTGCCGGTGCTTCCGACTCCCCAGGGCGACAACGTCGTGATCATCACGGGCGCGGGCGGCAGCGGCGTGCTGCTGTCCGACGCGGTGACCGACAACGGCCTGTCCCTGATGGAGATCCCGCCGGACCTGGACACGTCCTTCCGGAGGTTCATCCCGCCTTTCGGGAGCGCCGGCAACCCCGTGGACATCACGGGGGGCGAGCCGCCGTCGACGTACGAGGCGACGATCCGGCTGGGCCTTGCGGACCCGCGCGTCCACGCGCTCGTCCTCGGCTACTGGCACACCATCGTGACCCCTCCCCTGGTCTTCGCCGAGCTCACCGCGCGCGTGGTGGCCGAGTTCCGCGAGCGCGGGATCGAGAAGCCCGTGGTGGCGTCGCTCGCGGGCGACGTCGAGGTCGAGGAGGCCTGCCAGTACCTGTACGAGCGGGGGGTCGTGGCCTACCCGTACACGACCGAGAAGCCGGTGGCCGTGCTCGGCGCGAAGTATCGCTGGGCGCGTGCGGCGGGGCTGTTGGGGGGCGGGTTCATGACGTGAGTGTGCGCGGGGGCGGCCGACGGTGCGCGTCGGCCGCCCTCGGGACCCATAAGCGCACGAAAGGCATTTGGCAGGGGGCGCTGACCAGATCTTTCGACGCAAGGGGTGTTTGAGCAAGATGACAACCACCGATTACTCGACGTCCGTCCCCTATCAAGAGGTGACGGACCGCAACGGCCGCGTGTACCGCGTCGGCGAGTCCGATATCGACATCATGGGCCGCAAGCGCAAATGGATGGTCATCCTGCCCTGGGCGGGCATGATGGGCATCAGCTCCGCCGAGTACGCGTTCACGTCCGCGGAGGACACGCTCCACGAGGCTCACCTGTGGAGCAGCGGACACATCTTCTGGCTCATGGGCGTCTGGGTGTTCTTCCAGGCGGCCGTGGCCTTCCCGGCCGGGCAACTGCGGGAGAGCGGCCGCCTCCCCGCCCGTACGGCGATGCTGCTGGGCGCGCTCGGCACGCTGCTGGGCTATCTGTCGCTGGCCTTCGCACCGCATGTGCTGATCGCCTATCTCGGCTTCGGCATGTGCAGCGGCATCGGAGCCGGCCTCGTCTACGCCACCAGCGTGAACATGGTCGGAAAGTGGTATCCGGAGCGCAAGGGCGGCAAGACGGGCTTCGTCAACGGCGGTTTCGCCTACGGGTCCGTGCCCTTCGTCTTCCTGTTCACGTCGTACATGGATCTGAGCAACTACAAGGGCGTCCTGGTCGCGGTCGGCCTGCTCTGCTGCGCCGTCGTCGCCGTCGCCGGCTGGTTCTACAAGGACCCGCCCAAGGGGTGGTGGCCCGCGGAGGTGGACCCCCTGAAGGCGTCGGACGACCCGAAGATCCGGCGGGCGCTGGAGAAGAACCCTCCGGCGGTGAAGCAGTACACCCCCAAGGAGGCCGCCCGTACCCCCGTGCTCTGGATGATGTGGTTCTGTCTGCTGTGCACGGCCGGGATCAACATCTTCGGCATCGCCTTCCAGGTGCCGTTCGGCAAGGACATGGGCTTCGCGGGCGGGATCGTGGCCACGGCGATGTCTCTGAAGGCCATCGTCAACGGCACCGGGCGCGGCGTCATCGGCTGGATATCCGACCGCGTCGGCCGGCGCCACACACTGATCATCGTGTGTCTGGTGCTGGGCTCGGCCCAGTTCGGTGTGCTGGTCTCCGGCCAGATGGGCAGCATGCCCTTCTTCCTGTTCTGCTCCATGGTCTCCGGTTTCGGCGGCGGCGCGATCTTCCCGCTGTTCGCGGCCATGACGGCTGACTACTTCGGCGAGAACAACAACGCCTCCAACTACGGAATGGTCTACAGCTCGAAGTTGATCTCGGGTCTCGTGGGCTCCGGTATGGGCGCGGTTGTCGTCGGCGCGTGGGACTACCACGGTGCCTTCGTTCTCGCCGGATCCATCGGGCTGGCATCCGCAGTGCTGGCCCTGTTCCTCAAGGCTCCCGGCCGGCCGCAGGCCCGGAGCATCGTTCCCAACCCGCAACCGCTTGGCGAGGAGATGGCGTAATGACGGCGGAACCCATCGCCGCGAAGGACGCGTCGAACGACCACGACGCCTCGAACCGCGCATACCGTGAAGTCTCCGACTCCCGGGGTCGTGTATACCGGATCGGCGAGACCGACCGGGACATCCTCGGCCACTCACGCAAGTTCATGGTGTATCTGCCATGGATAGCCATGATGGCCATCAGCGTCTTCGAGTACGCGTACGGCTCTGCCGAGGACACCTTGTCCCACGCGCACGGCTGGACGCAGAGCAACACCTTCTGGATCCTGAGCGTCTGGGTCTTCTTCCAGGCCGGCATAGCCTTCCCCGCGGGCTGGCTGCGGGAGAAGGGAATCCTGACCGCCCGCAAGGCCATGTACGCCGGCTCGGGTATGTGCCTGATCGGCTTCCTCGCCCTCTCCCACCTGAGCAACGTCCTTCTCGCCATCCTCGGCTTCGGCGTCATCGGCGGCGTAGGGTCCGGCCTGGTGTACGCGACCTGCATCAACATGGTCGGCAAGTGGTTCCCCGAGCGCCGTGGCGCGAAGACCGGATTCGTCA
Source organism: Streptomyces albiflavescens (assembly GCF_014645835.1). Classification (GTDB taxonomy): domain Bacteria; phylum Actinomycetota; class Actinomycetes; order Streptomycetales; family Streptomycetaceae; genus Streptomyces; species Streptomyces albiflavescens. The sequence continues at coordinate 172,207 of NZ_BMMM01000020.1, read as the reverse complement.
ACGGCGGATTCGCCTACGGCTCCCTGCCGTTCATCTTCATCTTCAACTACGGCTTCGACACGGCCAACTACCACCGCGTACTGGACCTCATCGGCTGCTACGTGATGATCGTGGTCTTCGCCTCCGCGTTCTTCTTCAGGGACCCGCCGAAGAACTGGTGGCCCGCGGACATCGACCCGCTGACCTATGGCGGCTCCGAAAAGGGTGCCGCCAGCCTGTCCAAGAACCCTCCCGCGGTGAAGCAGTACACACCCAAGGAGGCCATCAGGACCGGCATGCTTCCGCTCATGTGGATCGCCCTCGTCATGACCGCGGGTGTGTCGATCTTCGGAATCTCCTTCCAGGTCGACTTCGCCAAGGAAGTGGGCTTCGGACCGCTGGTCGCGGCCTCGTCGATGGGCGTCATGGCCGTCATCAACGGCGTCGGCCGGGGCGTGGTGGGCTGGCTGTCCGACACCTGGGGCCGCAAGCAGACCCTGGTGTTCGTCATCGTCGTCCTGGGTCTCGCCCAGTTCGGCGTGATCTGGGCCGGTGACATCCACAGCGAAGCCCTGTTCCTGTTCTTCGCCTTCCTCTCCGGGTTCGGCGGCGGGGCCTTCTACCCGATGTTCGCGGCTCTGACGCCGGACTACTTCGGCGAGAACTACAACGCCACCAACTACGGGCTGGTGTACAGCGGCAAGCTGATCAGCGGCCTGTTCGGCGGCGGGCTGGGCTCGATGGTGGTCGCCGCCTGGGGCTACAACGGTGCCTACGCGCTGGCCGGCGGCGTCTCGATGGTGGCGGCGGCGATCGCGCTGCTGCTGAAGCAGCCGGGGCGGACCCTGGCGGACACGTCCGCTCCGCAGCCGCAACCGGTCGTCTGAGCAAGGGAGTCCTGACCGAACGGATGAGGCGGCCCTCCCCACGACGCGCGTCGTGGGGAGGGCCGCCTCATCCGTTGGCCCCCGTCATCCGTTGGCCCCCGTCATCCGTTGGTCAGGACTGGTGACGCTTCTTGCGCAGGGCCGCGAGATTGTCGTAACCGATCTTCGCGTGCTTCAGCGACTGCCCCGGGTCGGTGGCGCTCGGGGCGTTGTCCTGCTCGACCATCGGGTTGTGGTAGTTCCGCGCGCCGACGCGTGAGAAGAACGTGGTGTAGTCGATGACACCGGTGCCGAACGGCACCATGTCGTAGCCCATGCCGTTCGTGGTGTTGACCGTGCCGTCCTTGGCGTGGAAGAGCGGGTAGCGCTTGTTGTTGCGGACGACGAGCCCCGCGGGATCGAAGACGTTCTCCTGTGTGGAGCCGTCGTGGGCCGTGTACGTGTGGAACTTGTACTGGGCCACGTGCGCCCAGAAGATGTCCATCTCCAGCCAGACCACCTCCGGGTCGGTGATCTTGAGGAAGTACTCCAGCTTGCGGATGCCGGAGCTGCGGGTCGGACGGCCCTGCGCGTCCAGCGGACCGCCGTCGAGCAGGAAGCCGTACGCCGCGTCGTGGTTGTGGGTGTACAGCTTGATGCCCTCACGGCGGGCGATCTCGCCGAGCGCGTTCCACTTGTCCGCGGCCACGTCCCAGTCGGCGCGGTAGGCGCTGCCGGTGGGGTCGCCACCGGTGCCCATGTGCGCCATGCCGAGGATGTTGGCGATCTCCAGGTGCTTCTTGAAGGTGTCCAGGTCGGCCGTCGTGAAGGGCCAGGACGGCGGTATGAAGCCGTGGTTGCCCTGCGCCCGCAGCCCGTACTCGTCGAGCCAGGAGCGCAGCAGCTTGGCACCCTCCACGGACTCCAGGCTCGCGCCGCCCGGGGCGTTGACGTGCTGTCCGTATCCCGCGAACTCCACCTGCCGGTAGCCGAAGCGCGAGAGCTGCTGGAAGACCTCACGGAAACCGGAGGGCAGGTCGGTGGCGAGCGGGTCGCGGCCTGTCGCATCACGGACGGTGTAGAGGATGATGCCGCGCTTGTTCGCGGGGACGAGGACGTCGCCGCCGTGGTCGTCGCCTCTGCCCAGGTCCTGGGCCAGGGCCGGTGAGGCACCGAAGACGGGGGCGGCGATCGCCGCGGTCGCGGCGGCGGTGCAGGTGCTGAGGAAGCGGCGACGGCTGACGCCGAGAGTGCGACGCAGGGCGTCGCCGGTTCCGGATTCGTCGTTGAACGCGGTCACGGTTTCTCTCTTTCGGATCGGTGTTCTGCGGTGGCGGGTGCCGGGAGGTCTGCTGCTCGTGCCCAGGTCGGACGCCTGCCGAGCGCTCGCCGGACGCGTTGTCAGTGGCGCGTGTTTCACTTTCTGTAGTCGCTCGTCACGGCTTGTCAGGCCTCGTCAGGTGAGGCCGGCCAGGTCGAGCAGCAGGGATTTCACTTCGGTGGCCGCGACGCGGCCGGTGACTGCGCGGGGGGTGGAGCAGATGATGAGCGGACCTTCGTCGTCGCTCATGGGGAGGCGGCCGTGGCTGCCTCGAATAGGTGAGGGATCCAGGGGCACGACCGCCATGCGGTAGCGCATGCCGAGCTTCTTGCGGGCCAGAGCCGTGGCCGCCTTCACCTTGACGTAGGGGTCGAGGGGATCCATGAAGAGTTCGACCGGGTCGTAGCCGGGTTTGCGGTGGATCTCGACGAGCTGCGCGAAGTCGGGCGCATGGGCGTCGTCGAGCCAGTAGTAGTACGTGAACCAGGCGTCCGGTTCCGCGACGGCGACGAGTTCGCCGGAGCGCGGATGGTCGAGGTGATGGGTCTTCTTGCCCTCGTCGTCGAGGAGTTGCTCGATGCCGGGCAGGTCGGCGAGCGCCGCCTTCGTGGCCTCCAGGTCCTCGGGCCGTCGCACGTAGACGTGGGCGATCTGGTGGTCGGCGACCGCGAAGGCACGGGAGGCCATCGGGTCGAGGTACTCCATGCCGTCCTGCGTGTGCACTTCGAGGAGTCCGGCGCGGCGCAGTGCGCGGTTGATGTCGACGGGGCGGTCCGCGCGCGTGATGCCGTACTCGGAGAGCGCGACGACGGTACGGCCTTCGGCCCTGGCGTCGTCGAGGAGGGGAGCCATGGCCGCGTCGAGGTCCGCGGCCGCCTGGAGGGAGCGCGGGTCGTCGGGGCCGAAGCGCTGGAGGTCGTAGTCGAGGTGAGGGAGGTAGCAGAGAGTCAGGTCCGGCCGGCGGGTGCGGTTGATGTGCCGGGTCGCGTCGATGATCCAGCGGCTGGAGACGAGGTCGGCGCCGGGACCCCAGAAGTGGAAGAGGGGGAACGTGCCCAATTTCTCGGTGAGTTCGTCGTGCAGGGCCGGGGGCCGGGTGTAGCAGTCGGGTTCCTTGCGGCCGTCGGCGTAGTAGACGGGACGGGGAGTGACGGTGATGTCGGTGTCGGCGCCCATGGCGTACCACCAGCAGATATTGGCGACCGTGTAGCCGGGGTGCGCGCGCCGTGCGGCGTCCCACAGCTTGTCGCCGGACACCAGGCCGTTGTGCTGGCGCCACAGCAGTACGTCGCCGAGTTCACGGAAGTACCAGCCGTTGCCGACGATGCCGTGCTCGCCGGGGTGGGTGCCGGTGAGGAAGGTGGACTGGGCGGCGCAGGTGACGGCGGGCAGGACGGTGCCGAGCGGGGCACGGGAGCCGGACTGGCCGAGCGCCTTGAGATGCGGCATGTGGTCGAGGAGACGCGGGGTGAGACCTACGACGTCCAGGACGAGGAGAGGGGTGGTACGGGGATGCTCGCTGGAGTGCTCGGGCTGGGCTGTCGGCGCCGGCGGCTGGGTCACGGCAGCTCCTTGAGGCCGAGGTCGGTCAACAGGTCACGGGCGAGGGTGAGTTCGGCGGCAATGCCGTCGGCGAGCTGGGCGCGGGCGCGTGGGCGCAGCTCGGGTGGGAGGGCCTGCCAGGTGTAGGTCTCGACCTCCAGATGACGGGTGCGCGGGTGCGGGCCGCCGACCAGGTCGGCAAGCGCCGCCCGGAGTACGGGGAGTGTGGAGGTGAGGGGCGCGGCGGGGGCCGCGTGCAGGGGGACGTGGAAGTGGGCGCGCCATGGGGAGGCGTCGGGCAGAGCGTCGCCCGCCAATGCTTCGCCGAGATCGTCGGTGCCGCGCAGGCCGGCGGCTGTCCGGGTGCGGGTCTGGTGCAGGAAGCGGGGTTCGTCGAAGGCGGCGAGGGCGGTGCGGACTTCGGGGAGATGGGGGTGTTCGGCGTGCAGGGCGGCTGACAGCTGCGATTTGACGACGGGGACGCGGGCTTGCGCGAGCGCGTCCAGGGCGTGGTGCGGGTCTTCGAAGGAGGTGGCGAGGTGGCAGGTGTCGACACAGATGCCGATGCGCTCGTGGCCGATCGCGGTGAGCGGGGCGAGGGCGTCGGTGGTCGTCTCGACCGTGCAGCCGGGTTCGGGCTCCAGGCCGACGCGGATGGAGCGGCCGGTGAGTTCGTGCAGGGCGTCGAGGCGTTCGGCCAGCGTGCTCAGCGCGGTGTGGGCGGTCGCCGCCCGCTCACCGTCGTACGCCGTGCGCCAGGCGAGGGGCAGTGTGGAGATGCTGCCCTCGGTGACGTCGTCGGGAAGGAGCTGGGCGAGGACACGCGCCAGGGAGGTCGTGTGGGCGAGCCGCTCCGGGTCTGCCCAGTCCGGCTTGTAGACGCGGTACTTGACCTCTTCGGCGCCGAAGCCTTCGTACGGGAAGCCGTTGAGGGTGACCACTTCGAGGCCGCGGCGGTCGAGTTCGGTGCGCAGGCCGCGCAGCGCGGACGGGTCGCCGACCAGTGTGCGGGCGGCGTCCTTGGCGAGCCACAGGGCGATGCCGAGGCGGTCTCTTCCCAGGCGTCGGCGGACGGGTTCGCAGTGGTCGCGGAGTTGGGCGACGACGCCGTCGAGGGTCTCGGCCGGGTGGACGTTGGTGCAATAGGCGAGGTGGACGGTGGAGCCGTCGGGGTGACGGAAGCGCATGGCTCACTCCCCGCCGCGGAGGATGGTGTTGCCTTCGTGGGTCGCGTCGGTGCCGGTCACATCGAGCGACAGCCGCCCGCTCAACCCGTAGAAGGCCACGGGGTTGCGCCACAGCACCCGGTCGACGTCGTCGTCGGTGAATCCGGCCTTCAGCAGGGCGTCGCCGACCCGGCGGGTCTTGAGGGGGTCGCTTCTTCCCCAGTCCGCGGCCGAGTTGACGAGCACCTGCTCAGGCCCGTACTCCCGCAGGACCGCGACCATCCGCTCCTCGTCCATCTTGGTGTCCGGGTAGACGGAGAAGCCCAGCCAGCAGCCGCTGTCCTTGGCCTCCTTGACAGTGGTCTCGTTGAGGTGGTCGACCAAGACCCGGTCCGGGGACAGGGCGGACTCGCGGACGGCGTCCAGGGTGCGGCGCAGGCCCGCCAGCTTGTCCCGGTGCGGGGTATGGACCAGCGCGGGCAGCCCATTGTCGGCGGCGAGCTGCAGCTGGGCGGCGAGCGCGGTGTCCTCGGCGGGGGTCATCGAGTCGTAGCCGATCTCGCCCACGGCCACGACCTGGTCCTTGACGAGATAGCGGGGCAACTCGTCGAGGACGGGGACACAGCGGGGGTCGTTCGCTTCCTTGGGATTGAGGGCGAGCGTGCAGTGGTGGGCGATTCCGTACTGGGCGGCGCGGAAGGGTTCCCAGCCGAGGAGCGAGTCGAAGTAGTCGAGGAAGGAGGCGGGTGAGGTGCGGGGCTGGCCGAGCCAGAAGGAGGGCTCGACGACGGCGCGGACGCCCGCGGCGTGCATGGCCTCGTAGTCGTCGGTGGTCCGTGACGTCATATGGATGTGGGGGTCGAAGATGCGCATCAGGACTCCTTGCCGGAGGCGCCGGACGTGCCGGGCGCGCCGGGGCTTCGGGACGTGCCGGTGGGGGTGGCCGTGGGCTCGGTCAGCGCCAGCACGCGGTACAGGTCCTCGGGTACGGGACGGCCCGCGGCGGCGCGTTCGTCGGCGTAGTCGCCGAGCATGCGGGCAAGTTCCGCATCGGCGTGGGCACGTCGGGGCAGGTCGGCCACGTCGTCGACGGGGACGCCGGTGAACAAGCACTTCAGGACGGCGTGGCGCCAGTTGTGGGGGTCCAGGTGCAGGGCCGCGTACGGGCCGACGGCGGCTGCGACGAGTCGGGTGTCGTTGGTGCGCAGGGCGTCCTCGACGAGGGGCAGCGCGTCTGGTCCCGGCACCAGGTGGGGCAGGGCGTGCAGGACGGCGATGCGTTCGGCGGCGGTGCCCTGGCGATAGACGCGGGTGAGTGCGTCCGGCTCGGCGCGGGCGGCGTGCAGCAGGAGTACACGGGCGGCGTCGGCGTGTTCGGGCCCGCACCGGCGCCCGGCCTCGGCGATCCGCAACTCCCAGGCGGAGATGGGGCCGTGGGTGCCGGGGTGGGCGGCGGCCTCGTCGAGGGCCTGGTCGAGCCAGTCGCGAGCAGCTCCGCCGAGATGGGTGTTCAGGCGGGCGTGCAGGGCGGCGAGGGCGGGCTGAGCTCGGGGGCCGACCTGGCTGTGCCGGGTGCCCTGGATGTGGTGGCTGTCCTGGCCGTGCTGGGCTCGGTGCGGGTGGTTCACGGGGTTCTCCCTTCGGGGCCCTCGGGGATCGCCCGGGCCGCGCGGTGGAGGAACGGGAGGGACTGTTCGGCGAAGTGGGGTCCCGCGTGGGAGTGGCGGGGCAGTTCGACGACGGTCAGGGCCTGGTAGCCGGTGGCGGCCAGGGCCTCGAGTACGGGCGGGAAGTCGATCTCCCCGTCCCCGAACGGGAGGTGTTCATGGATGCCGCGGTGCATGTCCTCGATCTGGACGTGCCGCAGCCAGGGGCCGGCGGCACGTACGCAATCGGCGGGAGAAAGGGGTTCGAGGCACTGGCAGTGGCCGATGTCGAGGGTGAGTCCGAGCGCGGCCGGGTCGCCGAGGGTGCGGCGCAGGCGGTGGAAGTCGGCGAGGGTGGCGAGCAGGTGGCCGGGTTCGGGTTCGACGGCGAGAGGGACTCCGGCGCGGGTGGCAGCGTCCAGCACGGGGGTGAGCGCCTCGGCCAGGCGCTTCCACGCGGTGTCCTCGTCCGTGCCGGCCGGGGTGACTCCGCTGAAGCAGTGCACGGCGTGGGCGCCGAGGTCGGCGGCGACTTGGACGGCCCGGGTGAGCAGGCCGACGCGGCGCGCGCGGTCCTCCGGGGCGGGGTCGAGGAGCGAAGGGCCGTGTTTGCGCCGTGGGTCGAGGACATAGCGGGCGCCGGTCTCGACCGTGACGCCCAGACCGAGCGCCGCCAGCCTGTTGGCCACCTTCCCGGTGCGGGCGGCCAGGTCCGGCGCGAGCGGATCGAGGTGCATGTGGTCGAGGGTCAGGCCCACGCCGTCGTAGCCGAGGTCGGCGAGGAGTGCGAGGGCATCGTCGAGTCGGAGGTCGGTGAGGCCGTTGGTGCCGTAGCCGAAGCGGAGGGGGTGCGGGGCCGGGGCGGGGCGCGTGTGGGTGGCCGTGCGGGGGCTCGGGATCATGTGACGCTCACCTTCCTCGCGAACTTGCGGGCCGCTGGGGCGAGCGCGGCGGTCAGCAGGGCGGTGACGGGGGCGCCCGCGCGGGCGGCGAGGGTGGCCTGGAGGGGGATCATGGCGCGGATTCCGCCGCCGACTGCTCGTTGGGTGAGCGGGGGTGAGGGGTTCAGGACGGCGTGGAAGAGCGGGTGGGCGGAGGTCGCCGCGTAGGCGAGGGTGAGCGCCGTGCGCAGGGTGTCCGTCACGGGGTGAGCGAAGGGGCCCGGAGCGGCACCACGTGCCGGGCCGAGTCTCCCGCCGGTGCCGACGCCCGCCTGGCCCGTGTCCATCGGGGCGCCGACACGCCCTGGGTGCAGCGCCGTTGGGTCATCGCCGATCGGCCGGCTCGCACCGGCTCGGCCGTTCGACAGGCCCCAGGCCAGCGCACCTGTCGTGGCCAGCGCGGCCAGCGGCGCCAGCGGCGAACCGCCCTGCGTCTCGCCGCGCGACACCGTGGTCACCGCGAGGGTGTGGGTGGCCAGGGTGAGGGCGGAAGGGAGGGCGCGGCGGAGGGTGCGCGGGTCGGTGGTCGAGACGAGGGGCACGTCCTGGCCGGGCACGGCACGTCCGGTGGTCGCCTGGCCGAAAAGCCGGTCCCGACGGCGAGCCGTACCTGCGGTGGCCGCGGCGCCGAGGAGTACGTCCAGGCCGCGAGCGGCTGCCATCGCCACAGGTCCGACGGGTGTTCGCTTGAGTGTGAGGTCGTACGCCCAGACGGTGGCCGCGAGGGGTGCGGCGACCGCGAGGGAGGGGCGGCCGGCGCGGGCCGCCAGGGCGAGACCCGCCGCGGTCAGGGCTCCGGCCGCCGCGAGTGCCGCGGCCGGGCGTATGCGCCCGGAGGGCAACGGGCGGTGCGGGCGTTCCACGGCGTCCTCGGCCCGGTCGGCCCAGTCGTTCAGGGCCATGCCCGCCTCGTACAGACACAGAGAGGAACCGATAGCGAGCAAGGTGCGAGAGTTCGGGCGGGCGCCCACGGCAGCGGCCCCCGCGAGGGCGTCCCCGGGAACGGTGAACAGGGCGGGCAGACGCAGAAGCTCAGCCCAGGCCCGGGCCTTCGCCCGGGTCCTCGGGCCCAACGCGGCCGACGCGCTCGCCCGGACCGACCCACTCGCCCCCGCCAACCCAGCCGAAGCGCTCGCCCCGGCCAACCCAACCAGCGCGCTCCCCTTGGCCAACCCGGCCACCGCGCTCGCCACAGCCAACCCAGCCGACAGGTTCGTCCTGACCGACCTGGCCGACCCACTCACCCGGACCGACGCGGCCGACCCACTCGCCCCAGCCAACCCAACCAGCCCGTTCCCCTTGGCCAGCCCGTTCCCCTTGGCCAACCCGGCCACCGCGCTCGCCACAGCCAACCCAGCCGACGCACCCGCCACAACCGCCCCAGCCCGCCACAACCTCACCGGCCCTCCCCAGCGAGGCCCCGAAGGTGTCCCGCCAAGCCCGCCAGTGCCGCGTATTGCTCGCCCAGGGCCGAAGGGCCCTCCCCCATCGGGTCCTTGAAGTAGAAGCCGAGTTCGCTCAGCGGGCCGGTGAGGCCGGCCTCGTGGGCGCGCGTCGCCAGACGGGCGAGGTCGAGGACAAGTGGGGCCGCGAGCGCGGAGTCGCAGCCCTGCCAGGTGGTCTGGAGGATCATGCGCGTGCCGAGGAAGCCGTCGAAGGCGATGTGGTCCCAGGCGGTCTTCCAGTCGCCGAGGGAGGGGACGTCGTCGATGTGGGTCTCGCCCTCGGGGGCCGCGCCCAGGGTGTCCGCGAGTACGCGCTCCTTGCCGGCGCTCTTGGCCGCCGCGGCAGCCGGATCGGCGAGGGCGGCCCCGTCGCCACCGCCCAGGAGGTTGGTGCCGGACCAGGCGCGGACCGCCAGCGCGCGCTGGGCGAACATCGGGCCGAGCACCGACCGCAGCAGCGTCTGACCGGTCTTGCCGTCGCGCCCCGCGTAGGGCAGCCCGCTGGACTCGGCCAGGGCGACAAGGGCCGGATGGTGCAGGCCCGTGGAGGGGGTGAAGTTCACGTACGGACAGCCGGCCCGCAGCGCCGCCGCCGCGTACAGCGAGCTGGGTGGCTGATCGGTTCCGACGGCAGCGGGCTCCGTGGAGGCCACGTTCACCACCACCGCCCGGGTCAGGCCCCGGCGGCGTACGAAGTCCCGTATGTCCGTGGCGAAGGCGTCCACGAGGTCGGCCTGGTCGCGGGTGTCGCCCGGCACGGGCCCGCCCGGGCGGATCTCCTCGTCGGCGGCCTCCAGTTCGGCCGCGATCGCCGACGGGAGGCCGTGCGGGAGCACGCCACCGGCGACCAGGGTCTCCGCCCGCTTCGGGAGGGGGCAGCCCACCGTGTCGTGGCCGCCGAAGACGAGGGACGACAGGGCGGGCAGACCGCAGTCGGCGAAGAGGTCGGTCTCGGTGACCATGCCCGTGGGGGCGTGCAGCCCGGCGGTGACGGCCGCGCAGCCCGCGATGACGGTGGTGGCGACGGAGCCGCGCGCTCCGATCAGCCACACCCCCACCCGGGAATCGGAAAGGGACGCGGACATGGGCAGCCTCCTTGTCGTACGTCAGTCAGGAGATTCATCAGCCGGGAGTTGCACCTCCCGGGAATTGCACTTGCCGGGAGTCGCACCAGCCGGGAATTGCATCGGCCGGGAGTTGCATCAGCCGGGAAATACGTCTCCCGGAGAGGCGAGACGGCGGGCGGGAGTACGGCGCCTCCCGCCCGCCGCCGTTCAGTCGCCCGGCGAAGCCCTGAGTGCGATGGGCTTCGAGGGCAGTTCCTTGATCCGGACGTTGCGGAAGGACACCTGGTCGTCGGCTCCGTGGTTCTGGATGCCGACATGCCCGTCGCGCAGGCTCCGTGCCGGATCGGTGTTGGTGAAATCGTTGATCTTCACGCCGTTGAGCCAGACGCGGAGCCGTTCGCCCTCCACGCGGATCTCGTACGTGTTCCACTCCCCCGGCGGGTTCAGCGCGCGATCGCGCTTGGCGATGTCGGCGGACTGGAAGCTGTACACGGCCCCGGTCGTGCGATCGGGGGTGTCGGTCGCGTCGATCTGGATCTCGTAGCCGTTGTTCACCGCCGACCAGGGGTCGTCGGAGGCCGGGAAGCCCACGAAGACACCGGAGTTGTCGTCCCCGGCCACCTTCCAGTCCAGCTTCAGCGAGTACGAGCCGAAGCCCGCATCGGAGCCGGAGCCCGAGCCGGCGTACCAGAGCATCCCCAGCCCGCCGTGCGACGTCAGCGTGCCGTCGTCCGACAGCGAGAACGAGCCCGGTCCCGCCTGCTTCCACGCCGACAGCGACTCGGCCGAGCCGTCGAAGAGCGGCCGGTAGCCGTTCTCCGGACGGCAGTCGGCCTGCGCGTCACCGATGGCGTACCGGATCCCGCCCAACAGATGTGCACGGAAGGCCGGTTCGGCGTAGGACGCCTTGGTGTGGCCGCCCCCGGTGTAGAAGGCGCGGCCGCCCTGGTACTCCTGGCACCAGGCGATCGGATGGTCGCCGCTCATCGTGCCGCCGGTGTACGACGACTCGTCGAGCGAGGCCAGGACATGGGCCCGGTCCCGTGGATTCGAGCGGTAGTTGTACCACTCGTCGGTGCGGTTCCAGGCCTTCGGCAACTCCGAGGTGGCCGGGTTCCCCCGGTCCTCGACGTCGACCGTCGCGGGCTGGATCGCGGGGTGCGACTGGAAGTACGCCCCTGCGAGGCCGCCGTAGAAGGCCCAGTCGTACTCGGTGTCGGCGGCCGCGTGGACGCCCACGTAGCCGCCGCCCCGCTTGATGTACCGCTCGAAGGCCGCCTGTTGGGTGTCGTCGAGGACGTCACCGGTGGTGGAAAGGAACACCACGGCGTCGTAGCGGGCGAGGTTCTTCGTGGTGAAGGCGCCCGCGTCCTCGGTGGCGTCGACCGCGAAACCGCCGGTCGCCCCCAACTCGCGTACGGCCGCGATCCCCTCCGGGATCGAGTCGTGCCGGAAGCCGGCGGTCTTGGAGAAGACCAGGACCCGGCTCTCGTCGGCTCCCTTGGAGGCGGCCGGTCCCGACACACAGCCGATGAGCAGAGCGGCTGCGGCACCCACCGTCAGCATCTGTGCTGATGTGCGCATGCTCGTCACACCTCCCGTCAGCTCGTCGTGAAGGTGAAGTCGTCCACGTCGTAGAGCGCGCCGGTACCGCTCCCCTTGAAGACGAGGTAGAGCGTGGTGGTCCCACGGGGCGCATCCGAGAGATCCGCGCTCACATCCTGGAAGGTCTCCCAGCCGCCGGTCACCGGCACGGTCGCGGTGCCCAGCAGTCGGCCGGTCGTGGAGCCCGCGCGGACCTCGAGCGTGCCGCCCGATCCGGCGGACGCGATGCGTGCCGTGATCTTCGTGGCGTTGCTCAGGACGTACGGCTCGAACGAGATCCAGTCGCCGTTGTTGATGTCGCCGACCGTCTTGCCGCCGTGCGCGGTCGCCTTCGTCTGGACGGTGATGCCCGAGGCGTTGCCGTAGTGCTCGGCCTGGCGGTGCCGGGGCTGGGCGACATGCTGGTCGTGGCTGGTCAGCGCGGCCTGGCCGCCGCCACCGCCGTCGGTGTACTCGGCGTCGAAGACTCCGAAGATGTTCGCGTCCTCGTCATGTCCGCTGCCCGCCCCGGTGTTGATGGTGCCCGAGCAGCCGTTGGCGGAGGTCAGCAGGTGGCCGTGACTGTCGTGGCCGAGGATGAAGTTGACCTTCACCTTGGAGCAGTCGATCGTCGGGTCCTCCGGGTCGGTCACCTTCACCTTGAAGGGCACGGTGTCCCCGAAGCTGAACAGCTGGCCGTCCCGCGGAAGTTCGAGCGTCACCGTGGGCGCGGTGTTGCCGACCACGACCTGCACGCTCGCGCTGCCCGTGCGCCCGCTCGCGTCCTTGGCCGTCACGGTCGCCGTGTAGGTGCCGTTCTTCTTGTACTTGTAGGCCGGGTTCGCCGCCGTCGACTTGCCGCCGTCGCCGAAGTCCCAGCTGTAGGTGAGGGCGTCACCGTCGGCGTCGGTCGAACCGGCGGAGGAGAAGCGGACCTTGAGCGGGGCCTGTCCCGAGGTGCGGTCGGCCGCGGCCTGGGCGACGGGTGAGTGGCCGTCGGTGGCGTTCTCGATGCGGTAGAGGCCCGAGTTCTCGTCCCCGCCGAACCAGGCGGTGCCGTAGTCGAGGACGTACAGCGCGCCGTCGGGTCCGAACGCCATGTCCATCACCTGGGTGCCCGTCCACGGGACGGAGTTGATGGACTGCACGGTGCCGTCGCCGTCCGAGACGATCCGCTTGATCCAGCGGCGTCCGAACTCTCCGGCGAAGAAGTTCCCGTCGTACGCCTGCGGGAACTTCACCGGCGAGTCGAGGGAGGCGTCGTAGTGGTAGACCGGGCCGCCCATCGGGGACTCCGAGCCGCTGCCGAACTCCGGGACGGACGCGCCGTCGTACGGGATCCAGGCGGGCTGGGCCGGGGGCAGGTCGGTGAGACCGGTGTTGTGCGGCGAGTTGTTCTTGGGCGCGTTGCAGTCGAAGCTCGCGCCGGAGGCCTTCGTGCCGAAGTCGTAGTCCACGTAGGCGTCATTCTTGCCCGTGCAGTACGGCCAGCCGAAGTTGCCGGCGCCGGTCACGCGGGCGAACTCGACCTGGCCGCCGGGGCCGCGCGCCGGGTCGGCGGCGCCCGCGTCCGGGCCGTAGTCACCGACGTAGACGATGCCCGTCGCCTTGTCGACGCTGAAGCGGAACGGGTTGCGGAAGCCCATGGCGTAGATCTCGGGGCGCGTCTTGTCCGTGCCGGGCGGGAAGAGGTTGCCGTCGGGTATGGAGTACGAGCCGTCGGCATTCACCTTGATGCGCAGGATCTTGCCGCGCAGGTCGTTGGTGTTGCCGGCCGAACGCTGGGCGTCGAAGGCCGGGTTGCGGTCGGCGCGCTCGTCGATGGGGGTGAAACCGTCCGACTGGAACGGGTTGGTGTCGTCCCCGGTCGAGAGGTAGAGGTTCCCCGCCGCGTCGAAGTCGATGTCGCCGCCGACGTGGCAGCAGATGCCGCGGGACGTCTGAACGTCGAGGATCTTCTTCTCGCTGGCGTTGTCGAGCGTGCCGTCGGCCTTGAGGACGAACCGCGAGAGGCGGTTGACGCCATCGAAGGGCGCGAAGTCGGCGGCGGTGCCGGTCTCCGGGGCGTCGCCCGCCGGGGTGTTCAGGGGCGGCGCGTAGTAGAGGTAGATGTAGCGGTTGGTGGTGAAGTCGGGGTCGATGCCTACGCCCTGCAGGCCTTCCTCGTCGTGCGAGTAGACATCGAGCTTGCCCGCGATCCTGGTGTTGCCCGCCGCATCGGTGAGGCGGAGTTCGCCGTCGCGCGAGGTGTGCAGAACCGAGCGGTCCGGGAGCACGGCGAGCGACATGGGCTCGCCGACCTCGGGCTCGCCCTTGGCGAGGGTGACTTGCTGGAAGTCCTCGGCCGCGGCGGCCGTGGTGTCACCCGGGTCGGCGACGGCTGCGCCGGCCGAGGGTGTGAGGGTGAGGGAAGCGGCCGCGAGCAGCGCGCCGCTCAGCAGGGCGAGTGCCCCGCGGAGTCTTGGACGTCTCGAGTGGCTCGTGTTCTTCCTGTTTCTGGCGTTCGGGTGCACGAAATGCCTCCATGAAGGGGCTGGTCGTACTGGGCGGGTGCGATACGCCGGGGTGCGCCGTCACCCCGGAATGCGTTGAACTCTTCGACGGGGCCTAGTCGCTGCCGCCGAATGCCGCGTCGAACGAAGCCGACGGCGGCTCGAAGTCGTATGCCTTGAGGCGGGTCAGGGCCTCGGGTGCGCCCTGGAGCCGGTCCATGCCGGCGTCCTCCCACTCGACCGAGATGGGGCCCGTGTAGTCGATGGAGCGCAGCATGCGGAAGACGTCCTCCCAGGGGACGTCGCCGTGGCCCGCGGAGACGAAGTCCCAGCCGCGGCGCGGGTCGCCCCAGGGCAGGTGCGAACCGAGGCGGCCGTTGCGTCCGTCGAGCCGCTTGCGGGCTTCCTTGCAGTCGACGTGGTAGATCCGGTCACGGAAGTCGTAGAGGAAGCCGACCGGATCGAGGTCCTGCCAGACGAAGTGCGAGGGGTCGAAGTTCAGGCCGAAGGCCGGTCGGTGGTCAACCGCCTTCAGAGCACGCTGGGTTGTCCAGTAGTCGTACGCGATCTCGCTGGGGTGGACCTCGTGCGCGAACCGCACGCCCTGCGCGTCGAAGACGTCCAGGATCGGGTTCCAGCGCGTCGCGAAGTCCTCGTAGCCGCGCTCGATCATCGACTCGGGCGCGGGCGGGAACATCGCGACCAGGTGCCAGATCGCCGAGCCGGTGAAGCCGATGACGGTGTCGACGCCGAAGGCCGCCGCCGCGCGGGCGGTGTCGGCGATCTCCGCGGCGGCCCGCTGCCGTACGCCCTCGGGTTCGCCGTCGCCCCAGATCCGGGCCGGCAGGATGGCCTGGTGGCGCTCGTCGATGATGGCGTCGCAGACGGCCTGGCCGACCAGGTGGTTGGAGATCGCCCAGCACTTGAGGCCGTACTTGTCGAGGAGCGCGTGCCTGGAGTCGATGTACGCCGGGTCCGCGAGAGCCTTGTCGACCTCGAAGTGGTCGCCCCAGCAGGCGAGTTCGAGTCCGTCGTAGCCGAAGTCGCGGGCGAGGCGGCAGACCTCTTCGAGGGGCAGATCGGCCCACTGGCCGGTGAAGAGCGTGAAGTTGCGCGGCATTCCCAAGGCCTCCTCAGACCGCGATGGGTGTGTAGACGGAGTTCTTCTCGGCGCTCTCCTCGACGGCCGCCAGCACGCGCTGCACCTGCAGCCCGTCGGCGAAGGACGGCACCGGTGGGCGGCCCGATCCGATGGCGTGCACGAGGTCGCGGGCCTGGTGCACGAACGTGTGCTCATAGCCGAGGCCGTGGCCCGGCGGCCACCAGGCGTCCAGATAGGGGTGGTCGGGCTCGGTGACGAGGATGCGTCGGAAGCCCGCGTGCGCGCCGGGTTCGGTGTGGTCGTGGTACGAGAGCTCGTTGAGCCGTTCCAGGTCGAAGGCCAACGAGCCGCGCTCGCCGTTCAGTTCGATGCGCAGGGAGTTCTTGCGCCCGGTCGCGAAGCGGGAGGCCTCGAAAGAGGCGAGGGCGCCGGAGGCGAAGCGGGCGGTGAAGAGCGCCGCGTCGTCGACGGTGACGGCGCCGAAGCCAGGGCCGGAACCGGAGGCGGAACCGGAACCAGAGGCGGATCCGGAACCGGAGCCGGATCCGGAGCCGGAACCGGAGCCGGCGCCCGAGCCCCCCGTCTCCGACACGGCGGACAGCCCGCTCGACGCACCGCCGGGCAGCGGCCGCTCCCGTACGAATGTCTCGGTGAGCGCCGAGACCCCGACGAGCGGCTCGCCCGCCAGAAACTGTGCGAGGTCGACGATGTGCGCGCCGAGGTCTCCGAGCGCGCCCGATCCCGCGAGTTCCTTGCGCAGGCGCCAGGTCAGCGGGAACTGCGGGTCCACCAGCCAGTCCTGAAGGTACGTCACCCGTACGTGCCGCAGGGTGCCCAGGCGCCCCTCGGCGACCATCCGCCGGGCGAGCGACGTGGCGGGTACCCGCCGGTAGTTGAATCCGACCATGGCCAACTGACCACGTGCGAAGGCCTCTTCTGCCGCCGCCGCCATCGCGGCAGCCTCCTCGACCGTATTGGCGAGGGGCTTCTCGCACAGCACGTGCTTGCCCGCGGCCAGGGCGGCGACGGCGATCTCGGCGTGGCTGTCGCCCGGGGTGCAGATGTCGACGAGGTCGACGTCGTCGCGGGCGATCAGGGCGCGCCAGTCGGTCTCGGCCGCCGCCCAGCCGTGCCGGTCCGCCATCGCTCGCACGGCCTGTCCGTCGCGGCCGCAGACCGCGGCGAGGACCAGGCGGCGCGGCAGGTCGAAGACGCGGCCCACGGTGCGCCAGCCCTGTGAGTGGGCGGCGCCCATGAAGGCGTAACCGACCATGCCCACGCCCAATGGCGGCTTCTCGGCCTCGTCGCCCTGGTGCGGCTGTCCCATGCGGATGTCCTCCTCGTCGTCGTGGCGCGGTGGGGGGTGGAGCCTGACCCCGGTGGGACCTGATCCGACGGAAGCTGATCCACCGGACAGGCCCCTGGGGCAGGGCGCATCACTTGAAGCCGGTGGCCATGTACTGCTGGACGTTGTCCTTGTCGACGACGGCCGAGTAGAGGGTGAGCGACGCCGGGATCTCGAACTCGGCGAGGCCACCGATGCCCTTGCCCTGGCCGAGCGCGCGGGCGAGGTCGATCGCGGACGCGGCCATGGTCGGTGGATACAGGACGGTGGCCTTCAGGACGCTGTTGCCGGCGTCGATGGCCTGGAAGGCGGAGAGGGCGCCGGCGCCGCCGACCATCAGGAAGTCGTCACGCCCGGCCTGCTTGATGGCGCGCAGCGCGCCCACGCCCTGGTCGTCGTCGTGGTTCCACAGGGCGTCGAACTTCGGCTGGGCCTGCAGGAGCTGGGCCATCTTGGCCTGCCCGGACTCGACGGTGAACTCTGCGGCCTGCCGGGCGACCTTCTTGACGTTCGGGTAGTTCTTCAGGGCCGCGTCGAAGCCCTGGGTGCGCTGTTTGGTGAGCTCCAGGTTGTCGAGCCCGGCGAGTTCGATGACCCGGGCGTTCTTCTTGTCCTTGAGCTTCTCG
Source organism: Streptomyces albiflavescens (assembly GCF_014645835.1). GTDB lineage: Bacteria > Actinomycetota > Actinomycetes > Streptomycetales > Streptomycetaceae > Streptomyces > Streptomyces albiflavescens. The sequence continues at coordinate 155,085 of NZ_BMMM01000020.1, read as the reverse complement.
CCGATGTAGTGGCCGGCGCTGAGGCCCATGCCGTAGTTGTCGCCGCCGATCCAACAGCGGTATGCCTGCGGTGAGTTGAAGATCCGGTCGAGGTTGACCACGGGGATGCCCGCTCGCATCGCCTTGAGCCCGACCTGGGTGAGTGCCGCGCCGTCGGCGGGCAGGACGACCAGGACGTCGACCTTCTTGTTGATCAGCGTCTCGATCTGGCCGATCTGTGCGGCCGTGTCGTTGGAGCCCTCGGTGATCTCCAGGGTGACGTCCGAGTACTTCTTGGCCCGGCTCTTGGCGTTGTCGTTGATGGCGTTGAGCCAGCCGTGGTCGGCCTGCGGGCCGGCGAAGCCGATGGTGACGTGCTTGCCGGGCTTGTCGTCGGCGGCCGGCTGGCTGTTCGCGGCCGTCTTCTCGTCCTTGGTGTCATTGCTGGTGCAGCCGACGAGGAGGGCACCGGCCGAGACGGCGGCGGTCCCGAAGAGCAGCCCTCTGCGGCTCGTGAGGCTCGTGGGTTCTGGCATGGCGGTGGACCCTTCCCGTGTCAGGTCGTGCTTGCTGTGCGCCGCTGGACCAGGACCGCGGCGACGATGATCGCGCCCTTGGCGATCTGCTGGACGTCGCTCTGGAGGTTGTTCAGCGCGAAGATGTTGGTGATCGTCGTGAAGATCAGGACACCGAGCACCGAGCCGGTGATGGTGCCGCGCCCCCCGCTGAGCAGGGTGCCGCCGATGATCGCGGCCGCGATGGCGTCGAGTTCGTACAGGTTGCCGTTGGTGTTCTGGCCCGAGCCGGACAGGATGATCAGCAGGAAGGCGGCGATGCCGCAGCACAGTCCGGAGAGCAGGTAGAGATACAGCCGCTGGCGTCGTACATCGATGCCGGCGAGCCGTGCCGCCTCCGCGTTGCCGCCGACGGCGACCGTGCGCCGCCCGAAGGTGGTGCGGTTGAGGATCAGCCAGCCGATGACCGTGACGACGGCGAAGACCAGCACCAGCGGCGGTATGCCGAGCACGTACGCGTCGCGCTCGCCGAGTTTCAGGATCCCGTCGATGGTGACGATCTGCGTCTTGCCGTCCGTGATCTGGAGGGCCAGACCGCGGGCCGAGGAGAGCATGGCGAGCGTCGCGATGAAGGGGACCATCCCGCCGTACGCGATGAGCAGTCCGTTGACCAGACCGCAGCCGACGCCGACGAGCACCGCGGTGAACAGGACGCCGGCGAAGCCGTACTCCTGTGTGGCGACGGTGGTGGCCCACACCGAGGAGAGGGCGACGATCGCGCCGACCGACAGGTCGATGCCGCCGGAGGTGATGACGAAGGTCATGCCGACGGTGACGACACCGATCACCGAGGCCTGGGTGAGGACGAGTTGGAGGTTGCGGGTGTCGAGGAACTCGTCGGGCTTGGTGATGCCGCCGATGACGATCAGGGCGGCGAGCACACCGAGGAGCGAGAGGGTGCGGACGTCGGCACGGGCCGCGAGCGTCCGCCACGGGGCGTGTTCCTTGAACGGTGACACCTCGGGGGTGTCATCCCTGGGCGGAGATACGGGCTGCGTCACGACGCCGGGCTCCCTTCACTGGCCACCGGGCTTCCTTCACCGGCCACGGGGCTTCCTTCCATGACGAGGTCGAGTACGCGGTGTTCGTCGAGCTCCTGGGCGGGCGCCGTATGGACGACGCGCCCCTCGCGGAGCACCAGGACGCGGTCGGCGAGCCCCAGCACCTCGGGCACTTCGCTGGAGACCAGCAGCACGGCGAGGCCTTCGTCGGCGAGCCTGCGGATGACCGCGTACAGCTCGGCGCGGGCTCCGACGTCGACGCCGCGGGTGGGTTCGTCGAGCAACAGGACGCGGCAGCCGCGCAGCAGCCAGCGCGCCAGGACGGCCTTCTGCTGGTTGCCGCCGGACAGCGTCCGGATGGGTACCGACGGGTTGTCGGGGCGTAGGGACAGCTCCCGGGTCGCCGCCCGCGCCGCGCCGCGTTCGGCGCGCCGGTCGATCCAACCCCCGTGCGCGAAGCGGGACATGGAGGACACCGACACATTGCGGGTGACGGACTCCAGCATCAGCAGGGCCTGTGCCTTGCGCTCCTCCGGAGCGAGCCCGAGTCCGGCACGGACGGCGGCGCGTACGCTGCCGGGGCGCAACGTCCGTCCGTTCACGCTGACTCGACCCGCCGTCGGCTTCCGCGCCCCGTAGATCGTCTCCAGGATCTCGGAGCGCCCGGAGCCGACGAGCCCGGCCAGACCGACGATCTCGCCGGGGCGCAGGTCGAGGTCGAGCGGGGCGAACTCGCCCCCACGAGCGAGGCCTTGGACCCTGAGCACCGGCTCACCGGGTGGCCGCGACCGGGGCCGGTCCGGAAAGACGTACTCGACATTGCGCCCCGTCATCAGCGCCACGACCTCGCGTGTCGGCGTGGACTTCGCGGGCAGTCCGCCCGCCACCGCGCGCCCGTCCTTCAGCACGGTGACGCGGTCGCCGATACGGCGGATCTCCTCAAGGCGGTGCGAGATGTAGACGACGGCGACACCGTCCGCGGTCAGATCGCCCACGATGCGGAAGAGATTGTCGACCTCGTCGGGGTCGAGGGCCGCGGACGGCTCGTCCATGACGATCAGGCGTACGTCGTGGGAGAGCGCCCTGGCCATCGACACGATCTGCTGCTGGGCCGCGGACAGCTCCCCGACGAGCCGTGCCGGGTCGATCTCGGGATGCCCAAGTCGCTTGAGCAGGGCGGCGGTCGACGATCGCGCCGCCTTCCCCCGTACGACGAAACCGGCTGCCGTGGGTTCGTGTCCGAGATGGACGTTCTCGGCGACCGACAGGCCCTCTACCAGGTCGAGCTCCTGGTAGATGGTGGCGATACCGAGGCGCATGGCGGCGATCGGCGACCTGAGCGTGACATGGTCGCCGCGCCAGCCGATGGTGCCCTCGTCGGGCTGGTGGGCGCCGGCCAGGACCTTGATGAGTGTGGACTTTCCGGCGCCGTTCTGGCCGAGCAGGCAGTGCACTTCGCCGGCCTGGACGTCCAGGTCGACGCCGTCGAGGGCCCGGACTCCGGGGAAGGACTTGGTGATGCCGGACATGGTGAGCAGCGGTGGTTCTGGTGCCATGACGGTTCCCCTTGGCGGGCGTGCGGGCCGGTTGCAGGGCAGGGCGCTTACACGAGCAAGCGTGTTCAGGGCGTGGCAGAGCAGGGCGCTGTGCCGGTGATCTACATGTGACGTGGTGACGCGGGTGAGAACAGGTGGTCGCTTGACGCGGTTACGCGGGTGAGAACAGGTGATCGCTGATCAGCCGGGCTCCGCCGATCACGCCGGCGGTCGGGCCCAACTCCCCGAGGACGATGGGAAGGTTGCCGGTCGCCAGGGGCAGCGACTGACGGTAGACCTGGGTGCGGATCGCGGCGAGCAGCGTGTGGCCGAGGCCGGTGACACCGCCGCCGATCACCACCAGGCCGGGGTTGAAGAACGACACGAGTCCGGCGATGACCTGACCCGTACGGTTGCCGCCCTCACGGATCAGGTCGAGCGCGGTGGCATCGCCCGCCGCGGCCGCGGCGGCGACGTCGACGGCACTCAGGGCACCGTTCGTCTCCAGACGCGTGGCGAGTTCCGCCGAGCGGCCCTGCTGGGCCGCCTCGATGGCGTCGCGCGCCAGCGCGGCGCCGCTGAAGTGGGCCTCCAGACAGCCCCGGTTGCCACAGGCGCACGGACGTCCGTCGGGCACGGCCTGGATGTGCCCGATGTCGCCGGCGCTGCCCGTCGTGCCGCGGTGGACCTCACCGCCGACGACGATGCCGCAGCCGATGCCCGTGCCGATCTTGACGCAGAGGAAGTCGCCCACGGAGCGTGCGACGCCCGCGTGCTGCTCCCCCATGGCCATCAGGTTCACGTCGTTGTCGACCATGACCGGGCAGCCGAGTTCCTGGCTGAGTGCCTCACGGACCGGGAAACCGTCCCAGCCGGGCATGATCGGCGGGGCGACCGGGACGCCCTCGGGAAAGCGGACGGGCCCCGGTACACCGATTCCGGCGCCGTCGAACCCTTCCGCGAGCCCCGAAGCCCTCAACTTGCCCGCCATGGCGAGGACTTGTTCGAAGACGGCGACCGGTCCCTCGCGTACGTCCATGGGCTGGTTGATGTGCCCCAGGACTTCCAGTTCCGCGTTGGTGACGGCCACGTCGATCGAGGTGGCGCCGATGTCGACGCCGAGGAAGCGCAGGGCCGGTGCGAGCCGGATGTTGTGGGAGCGGCGGCCGCCACGGGATGCGGCGAGTCCGTCGGCCACCACGAGCCCGGTCTCCAACAGCCGGTCCACCTCGACGGCCAGCTTCGACCGCGAGAGGTCGATCTGATCGCCCAGCTGGGCCCGGGAGTTGGGACCGCCGTCACGCAACAGGCGCAGCAGCCGCGCCTGGTGCGCGTTCGCGGGTCGTGCCGTCATACGTCTCACGAGCCCCTCCCCGCCTCAATCGGCCTGCGTCCGTCAAGTTCCGGCCACTTCACCGGTCTTGCTTTCGAGGGGAACGTAGCAGCGGCTGCCGGGAGTGGGAAGAAGTGGCGCATGAATTGCCGTCAACTTTCTCCACTCACAGGACAAAGCGAGGTCCGCGCACCGCGAGGGAGGGCGCGTACATACGATCTGCGCAGCGATCGGTTTCGGGGGGAGCTCATGAGCACGGCAGAGGACGAGGGGGCCAACGCGGCCGTGGACCAGGCGGGACGCACGACCGTGGACGAGGCCGGGCGCACGCCCCTGGAAGAGGCAGGGCTCACAGCCCTGGAAGAGACGGGACGCACAGCCCGGGAAGAGGCAGGACGTACGACCGTGGACGAGGCCGGGCGCCGAGTCAGCACCCTGGAGCTCTTCTTCGACCTGGTCTTCGTCTTCACGCTCACCCAGCTCACCGTGTTGCTCACCGCCGATCTGTCCTTCGCGACGGCGGCACGCGTCGCGCTGATCTTCGTGGTGCTGTTCTGGATGTACGGCGCATACGCGTATCTCACCAACCAGGTGCCGCCCGACCGGCCTTCGCGGCGGATCCTCCTGATGCTGGGCATGGGCGCGTTCCTGGTATGCGCCCTCGCCATCCCGCGCGCCTTCGACGACGGCGGAGTCGTCTTCGGCCTCGGCTTCCTGGCCGTCGTGCTCGTGCACAGCGCGCTCTACACCCGTAGCCACGGCCGCGATGTCATCTGGTACGCGGTGCCGAACTCGCTGGCCGCGCTGTCGGTCACGGCGGCGGGCCTGTTCGACGGACTCGCCGCCGACGGACTGTGGCTGCTCGCGCTGATGCTGCAGTTCGTGACGCCGTTCCTGGCGGAGCACGGTCCGCGGCGCCGGGACGGCCGTGAAGCCGCCTTTCTGCGCGCTCAGTTGGGCGGTCTCGACCCGGCGCATTTCGTGGAGCGACACGGGCTGCTGCTGATTGTCGCGTTCGGTGAGTCGGTCATCGCGATCGGCATCGGCGTCGGTGATCTGCCGCTGACGGTGGGCCTGTTCGGCGGGGCCTTCCTCGCTCTCGCGCTGGCGATCGCGCTGTGGTGGACGTACTTCGTGCGCGACGAGCACGGTGCGGAGGTCGTGTTCTCGGCGACCCCGCCGGACCGGCGCTGGCGCCTGGCGATGAACGCGTACTACTACGCCTTCCTGCCCATGCTGCTCGGCATCGCCTATCTCGCGGCGGGCGTGAAGAAGACCCTCGGGCATCTCACCGAGCACCTGCACACCGGCCCGGCCCTCGCGCTCGCCGGCGGGGTGGCCCTCTTTCTCGCCGGCGACGTGGCGTTCCGCGCCGTGCTGCGGCTGTTCCCGGTGAGCTTCCGCGCGGCCGCGGTGCCCGTCGCCCTGGCCACCGCGCTGCTCGGCGTCCGTCTGTCGGCGGTCGCCGAACTCCTCGCGCTGGTGGGCGTGTTGGTGGCGATGCTGGGGGCGGAGGCGCGATGGTCTCCGTGCCGGGCCGGCGCGGAGACTCCGGAGGGCCCCGATTCCCCGGCGGCCGTCGTCTGATCCGCTACCGGGATTCATTCGCAGTGCATCGGGCTTCAGCCCGATGGTGAAGCGAATCTTGTCGTGGCGTCGCGGATTCCTGGTCGGCGGAGCCGGACGTCGCGTGTTCTCCACCCATGGCGCGGAGCGCCGCGATGGCCTTCCCGGCGGAGCCGGGTGATGCTCACACGGGCCGGTTCTGTTGCTCGATGTACTGCTTGACCACGGAGAGCGGGGCGCCGCCGACGGTTCCGGCGAAGTAGGACCCGGACCAGCGCTTGTTGGCCCGCCAGTAGTGCCGCACCAGGTCGGGGAACTCCTGGCGCAGACGGCGGGAGGAGACACCCTTGAGGGAGTTGACCAGCTTGGTGACGGTGACCTTGGGCGGGAAGTTCACCAGGAGGTGGACGTGGTTGCTCACGCCGTTGAACTCCACCAGTTCGCACTCGAAGTCCCCGCACACCGACCGCATGATCTCCTCCATGCGCGTCAGATGAGCATCCGTGAACACCTTGTGCCGGAACTTGGCCACGAAGACCAAGTGCACATGCATCACAAAAACACAGTGCCGACCAGTTCTGATCTTCTGCATCTCACCCATAACCCACGTATGTAGCGTGGCCGTCATGCAGCTTCGGTACAGCTTCCGCCTGTACCCAAACATCGCCCAGCGCACTGCGCTGGCCCAGGCGTTCGGGTGCGCCCGCGTCGTGTTCAACGACGCGGTGCGCGCCCGTGAGGACGCCCGGAAGGCGGGCGCAGCGTTCCCGACGGCCGGTGAGCTGTCCAAGAAGCTGATCACCCGGGCCAAGCAGACCGTGGAGCGGTGCTGGCTGGCAGAGGTCTCCGTCGTGGTGCTCCAGCAGGCTCTGCGTGACGCCGAGGCCGCCTAGCGCAACTTCTTCGCCTCCCTCAAGGGCGCCCGTAAGGGCACGCGGGTGGGTACACCCCGGTTCAAGTCCCGCAAGGACAACCGGCAGTCGATCCGGTTCACGGCCAATGCCCGCTGGTCGATCACCAGTAGCGGGCAGCTGAACCTGCCGAAGATCGGTGCGGTGAAGGTGAAGTGGTCGAGGACCCTGCCCACTCCCCCCTCCTCCGTCACCGTGATCAAAGACGCGGCCGGACGATACTTCGCGTCCTTCGTCATCGACACCGACCCGGCCGCCGACGCCACCGCGATGCCCGACAGCGACCAGATCGTCGGCATCGACCTGGGCCTGACACATTTCGCGGTCCTCTCGGACGGCCGCGTGATCGACTCCCCACGGTTCCTGCGCCGCGCGGAGAAGAAGCTGAAGAAGGCCCAGCGGGACCTGTCCCGTAAGCAGAAGGGGTCGAAGAACCGCGAGAAAGCCCGCTTGAAGGTCGCCCGTGCCCACGCACAAGTGACCGATGCGCGCCACGAGTTCCACCACCAGCTCTCCACGAAGCTGATCCGCGAGAACCAAGCGATCGCTGTGGAGGACCTGGCGGTCAAGGCACTGGCGCGCACCAGGCTGGCCAAGAGCGTGCATGACGCGGGCTGGGCACAGTTCATGGCCATGCTGGAGTACAAGGCGGTCAGGTACGGGCGCACCCTGGTGAAGATCGGCAGGTTCGAGCCGACCTCCCAGACCTGTTCGGCCTGCGGCGTCAAGGACGGCCCCAAACCCCTCCACATCAGGCAGTGGACCTGCCCCGCGTGCGGCACGGTCCATGACCGGGACCACAATGCCGCGAAGAACGTGAAAACGGCCGCCGGACCGGCGGTCGCAGCCTGTCGAGCGCAGGTAAGACCAGGACCCGTCCTGGCACAGCGCGACGAAGCAGGAAGCCACGGATTCTCCCCCGAACCCCGTGCCGCGTAGCGGCACAGCAACGGACGAGAAGGCCAGAATCCTCGGGCTTCAGCCCGAGGAGCAAGTCAATTCTCGCGCTCGTGGTACATCTTCCGCGTGTGTTCCGTGTGGGCGCGCATGACCGCCGTGGCGCGCTGTTCGTCACGGTCCGCGATCGCCGCGATCAGCTCACGGTGCTCGATCCAGGACTGGTGGCCGCGCTGCCGGGCGACCGGTGTGTAGTACCAGCGGACCCGTCGGTCGACCTGTGCGGCCAGCTCGGCGAGGACCTTGTTGCCCGCGAGCTCCATGACCTTGGCGTGCAGCCGGGCGTTCATCGCGACCGCGCCGTCCACGTCGTCGGCGGCCACCGCACGCTCGCCCTCCTCGCAGAGCTCCTCGAGCGCGGTGATGGCCTCGGTACCCGCATGGGTGGCGGCGAGCCGGGCGGCCTCGGCCTCCAGGAGCGTACGGACCGTGAGGAGCTGGTCCGCCTCCTCCTCGGTCGGTTCGTGCACGAACGCGCCCTGGGCGGGCCGCAGATCGACCCAGCCCTCGGTGCTGAGACGCTGCAGAGCCTCGCGCACGGGCTGCCGGGACACCCCCAGGTGCCCGGCGAGTTCGCTCTCGACGAGGTGCTGGCCCGGTTGGAGGGCGCGGGTGGTGATGAGTTCGAGCAGCGCTTCGTAGACACGGTCGCGCAGCGGGCCGGGCCGCTCGAGCTTGGGCACGGCACCCTGCGGCAGTCCTGTCGTCGACAACATGGCGGTCCCTCCTGGGCAGCGCCGTCGCTGCAGTATGAAAGCCAATTATGAATTGTCTTTCGCCTACAGTCTACGGCGCACAAACGCCAGGAGACACAGGAGTTGGGCTCGTCGCACTAGACGTACGAGGGGTCGAACGGGATGCGTAATAGCGGGCGTACGCACAGCTCACGGACAGCGGACGACCTGTCCCGCGTACGACAGATTCCCGCCGAAGCCGAAGAGCAGGACAGGGTCGCCCGTGGAGATCTCCCCGCGCTCCACGAGCTTGGAGAGGGCGAGCGGGATACTCGCGGCGGACGTGTTCCCGGAGTCGGTGACGTCCCGTGCGACGATCGCGTTGACCGCGCCGATCTTCACGGCGAGGGGCTCGATGATGCGCAGGTTCGCCTGATGCAGGACGACCGCGGCGAGGTCCTCGGGGGCAAGTCCGGCGCGCTCGCAGGCCTTGCGGGCGATGGGCGGGAGCTGGGTGGTGGCCCAGCGGTAGACACTCTGCCCCTCCTGGGCGAACCGCGCGGGCGTGCCCTCGATCCGCACGGCGTGCCCCATCTCGGGCACCGAGCCCCACAGCACGGGCCCGATCCCCTGCTCGCCGGAGGCTTCGACCACCGCGGCCCCTGCCCCGTCGCCGACGAGCACACAGGTCGTGCGGTCGCTCCAGTCCGTCACGTCGGACATCTTGTCCGCGCCGATGACCAGCGCCCGGGTCGCGGCACCGGCCCGCACGGCGTGGTCCGCGGTGGCCAGCGCGTGCGTGAAACCCGCGCAGACGACGTTGACGTCCATGGCGGCCGGAGACGGGACGCCGAGGCGGGCGGCGACCCGGGCGGCCATGTTCGGGGAGCGGTCGACGGCCGTGGAGGTGGCGACCAGAACGAGGTCGATGTCGCCCGGGGTCAGGCCCGCCGCCGCGAGCGCCTTGGCGGCGGCGTGCGCGGCCAGCTCGTCGACCGGCTCGTCGGGCCCGGCGATATGGCGCGTGCGGATGCCCACCCGGCTCCTGATCCACTCGTCGCTGGTGTCGACCAGGCCCGCCAGGTCCTCGTTGGTGAGTACCTTGGCGGGCTGGTAATGGCCGACGGCGGCGATCCGTGAGCCGTTCATGAGTGGTCCCCCTTGTTGCCTTGGGTAGCGGGATCCACCAGTCTGATCAGTGACTCACGGGTACGACGGCAGGTGATGCCACAGGAATGGGACGCCAGGCTTGTCGGCTTCTGTCAGACCATTGGACGCCCGAACACCTCCAGCACACATGCCCGGGCCTCACCCCGTGAACAGCTGCTTGGCCTTCAGTACCAGTTCGTACAGGCCGTAGCACAGGGGCGCGCCCACCCACAGCCAGGCGAACGCGATCAGACCCCGCCTACGGGGCGGACTGCTCTCGCTGGACATCGACGGCCTCCCTCGGTGCGGGAATGTGGTGCCGGACATGGACGGGTCGTACCAGCTCGTTGGCGACGAAGCCGACCGCGAGCAGGCCGATCATGATCAGGAAGGAGAGGCCGTAGAGGGACGAGCCGTGCTTGCCCGCCGCTTCCTGGTGGTCGGCGATCCAGTTGACGATCAGCGGACCGAGGACGCCCGCCGTGGACCAGGCGGTGAGCAGTCGGCCGTGGATCGCACCGACCTGGTAACTGCCGAAGAGATCCTTCAGATACGCGGGAATCGTGGCGAAGCCGCCGCCGTAGAACGAGAGGATCACCAGCGCACAGATGATGAACAGCGGCTTCGAGGAGTCGCCGAACCAGGCGATGAGCGCGTACATCAGCGCGCCCACCCCGAGATAGACCCGGTAGATGTTCTTGCGCCCGATCAGGTCGGACGTCGACGACCAGCCGATACGACCGGCCATGTTGGCCGCCGACAGCAGCGCGACGAAACCGGCGGCCGCGGAGACGGACACCGGCGTGGACGTGCCGGCGAAGAAGTCCGTGATCATCGGCGCGGCCTTCTCCAGGATGCCGATGCCCGCGGTCACGTTCATGCAGAGCACGACCCACAGGCACCAGAACTGCGGGGTGCGCACGGCGTTCCGGGCGGAGACCTGCACACCGTCGAGTGCGCTCGGCGCGGACGCGACCGGCTTCTCGCCACGCGGCACCCGCACCAGCAGCACGCCGAGCGACATGAAGACGGCGTACGTCAGCCCGTGCACGAGGAAGGCGAGCGCGATGCCGGAGGAGTCGGAACCGAACGACTTCAGCATCTGCGTGGACCAGGGCGAGGCGATCAGCGCGCCGCCGCCGAACCCCATGATCGCGATGCCGGTGGCCATGCCGGGCCGGTCCGGGAACCACTTGATCAGGGTGGAGACGGGCGAGATGTAGCCGATGCCGAGGCCGATTCCGCCGACGAAGCCGTAGCCGAAGACGATCAGCCAGTACTGCTCGGTGGCGGCGCCGAGGGAGGCGATCAGGAAGCCGGAGGAGAAGCAGACGAGGGCGACGGTCATCGCCCAGCGCGGTCCGTTGCGCTCGACGAGCGTGCCGCCGAACGCGGCCGACAGACCGAGCATGACGATGCCGAGCTGGAAGGGCAGCGCGCTCTGGGTTCCGCTGAGGCCGAGCGCGGATTCGAGCGGCGGCTTGAAGACACTCCAGGCGTAGGCCTGGCCGATGGAGAGATGGACCGACAGAGCGGCCGGCGGGACGAGCCAGCGGCTCCAGCCGGGCGGTGCGACAGGGGGACTCATGATCCCGGACGATAGGAAGCGGTTGCCCGATGGGGAACCCGCGCGACCGAAACTGGTCGACCGTATGCGATGAGCGGTACCCCTGGCGCGACGAACGGTCGACGCAGCCGGGCGAACGGTCGTCGGAGCAGGGCGAACGATCTCCTGAACGTCGCACGAAAGGCCGCCCGAGTGCGACCCAACCCTTGCTGCCGCCGGCTCCATCCTGTAGACAATATTTCGTCGACAGAGTTCGACAGTTCCTCGGTACCCTCGACCGAACGGAGCGCCACACAGTGAAAGTCGCCGTTCTCGGCGCCGGTGCGATCGGCGCCTACGTCGGCGCCGCGCTGCACCGCGCAGGCGCCGATGTGCACCTCGTCGCCCGTGGACCGCATCTGGCGGCCATGAGGCAGCACGGAGTCAGAGTCCTCAGCCCGCGCGGAGACTTCACCGCGCGTGCCCACGCCACCGACGACCCGGCCGAGATCGGGCCCGTCGATTACGTCTTCCTGGGCTTGAAGGCCAACTCGTACGCGGCGTGCGGGCCGCTGATCGAGCCATTGCTGCACGACACCACGGCGGTGATCGCCGCCCAGAACGGCATCCCCTGGTGGTACTTCCACCGGCACGGCGGCCCGCACGACGGCCACCGCGTCGAGAGCGTGGACCCGGACGGCGCGGTCAGTGCGGTGCTCGCGCCCGAACGGGCCATCGGTTGCGTGGTCTACGCCGCGACCGAGCTGGAAGAACCCGGCGTCGTACGCCATCTCGAAGGCACCCGGTTCTCCATCGGCGAGCCCGACCGCTCCCACTCCGCGCGCTGTCAGGCGTTCAGCGAGGCCATGCAGGCGGGCGGTCTCAAGTGTCCGGTCGAGCAGGACCTGCGCAACGACATCTGGCTCAAACTGCTCGGCAACATCTCCTTCAACCCGATCAGCGCGCTGGCCCGCGCGACGATGCGGCAGATGTGCCTGCACGGCGGCACCCGCAAGGTCATCGAGATCATGATGACCGAGACGCTGGCGGTCGCGGAGGCCCTCGGCTGCAAGGTGGGCGTCTCCATCGAGCGGCGCCTTGCCGGTGCCGAGCGCGTCGGCGACCACCGCACCTCCACGCTCCAGGATCTGGAGCGCGGCAAACCGCTCGAACTCGACGTGCTGCTCGCGGCCGTCGTGGAGCTGGCGGAGATCACCGAGGTCCCGGTACCGACGCTCCGAACCGTCCACGCCATCTCGGATCTGCTCGCGCTGCGCACCGCGGCATGAGCGGACACACCCCGGAGGCCTACGCCCGGCTCGAACACCCGCCGGTCCCGGACTCGCGCGACGAGCGCTTCCGGCAGACCGCATGGGACAAGGCGCCGACCCGCCTCGCCCAGGGGCCGAGCCGGGCGCGCGGCACCTTCGGAATGTTCTCCGGCGCTGATGCGAGGAGTGAAATGAACCATGTGGCAGGGAAGTTCGCACGTGTCGTCATGGGCATGGACAACACGTACTCCCACAACCGGCTCGCACCGAACGCCGGCACCGACATCCCGATGGCTCACGCGATCGGCCGGGAGATCATCCGCGCGGGCCTCGCCGACCACGCCCACATCGAAAGGGCGACGACCGGCTTCGATGAGTACCGGCAACTCGTCGAGCCCTGGACCCCCTCGCTCGCCGAGAAGGTGACGGGCGTACCGGCCTCCGCCATAAGGGAGTTGGCGCACGCGTACGCCCGCGACGAGCGCGCCCGGCTGTGCTGGGCACCAGGCGGCACGGAGCACCACAACGGCACGAAGCACCACAACGGCACGGACACCGCGGGCGCGGTGAGCAATCTGTCCCTGCTGACCGGGCACGAGCACGGGCCGAGCCCGACGGAGCGGGTGTCGCCGGGCGGGCGGGATCCACGCACGCCCTTCCGACTCGTCCGGCACGACCCACCGGTCGACCTGACGGACGAGCGGTACCCGATCCGGCTCACCACGGGGCGCCGCCTCGACTCGTACGGCACCGGTGCGCAGAGCGGCAGTTCCGCGTCGCCGCTGCGGCGCGGCGAGTGTGTCGAGCTGTGTCCCGAGGACGCGGAGCACTACGGCGTGGTCGTCGGCGAGAAGGTCCAGGTCCGCTCACGGCGTGGCTCGATGGTGGTGCCGGTGTGGGTGGACACGGCGCTGCCGCCCGGGCTGGCGTTCACGACCCTGCATTTTTCGGACGAAGCGGACATCGAGCCGCCGACGATCGAGGTGAACTGCCCGATCGTGGGGGCGGAGGAGTTCAAGGCCTCGGCGATCCGGATCGAGAAGCTGCCCGTCGCGGCGGTGCGGAGCTGAGGCCGGACATGGACCTGCCCTTCCACCGCGCAGCGGGCCGCGACCTCACCCTGCGCGTGCAGGACAATGAGATCGTGAAGGTCACCGCGCCGTACGACGGCCCGGTGGCCCACGGCAACCTCCGCAGCAAGGGCCGATTCGGCCACCAGCACGTACAGAACCGGGGCTGATCAGGACATGGGACGAGTCACGGAACGACGCAAGGTGATCCGCATCCGGGACGGGGCCGTGAGCACCCGCCCGGACACGCTCGTCGCCGAGGAACCACTGGAAATCCGCCTCAACGGCAAACCCCTCGCCATCACCATGCGCACACCGGGCGACGACTTCGCGCTCGCCGCGGGCTTCCTGGTCAGCGAGGGGGTGCTCGGCGAGGCCGACGAGCTGCAGAACATCGTGTACTGCGCGGGCGCCACCGTGGACGGCTCCAACACGTACAACATCGTCGACGTGCGGACGGCGCCCGGCGTCGTCATCCCCGACATCACGCTCGAACGCAACGTGTACACGACGTCCTCCTGCGGCCTGTGCGGCAAGGCGAGCCTGGACGCGGTCCGTACGACGGCCCGCTGGAAGATCGACGACACGGCGGGCGACACCACACCCCCGGTGCGGCTGGAACCCGAGCTGCTCGCGAGCCTCCCCGACCGGCTGCGGGCGGCCCAGCGGGTCTTCGACCGGACCGGGGGCCTGCACGCGGCGGCGCTGTTCACGGAGGAGGGCGAGCTCCTCGACATACGGGAGGACGTGGGCCGGCACAACGCGGTCGACAAGCTCGTCGGCCGCGCCCTGCAGAACGGCACGCTCCCTCTCTCCCGGACGGTCCTGCTGGTCTCCGGGCGGGCCTCCTTCGAGCTGGCGCAGAAGGCGGTCATGGCGGGCATCCCGATGCTCGCGGCGGTCTCGGCCCCGTCGTCCCTGGCGGTCGACCTGGCCGCGGAGACGGGCCTGACCCTGGTCGGCTTCCTGCGCGGCGCCTCCATGAACGTGTACGCGGGCGAGCACCGCATCGCTCTGCGGGCCGCAGCCCCCCAGGGCTGACCGGCTCCCCGCGACACGGCGGCGGGGCTCCGAACGGCGGGGAGCGCCCCCTGCGCCGACGGAGCCCCGCCTCTGCCCTGCCGCGCCTGGGCCCGCCGCCTCAGCCCGCCGGCGGCTCCGTGCCGGAAATTCGCGTCAGCAAGGCCATGAACTGCTCCCGCTCGGCCGCCGAGAGCGGCGCCAGCAGGGTGTCGTTCGCCTCACGGGCCGCCGTTTCGCAGCGTTTCAGGCGTCACCCGTTTCAGCGCGGGCGACCGCGTCGTCGGGCTCTGCTTCGGGCACGGGTACGCCGACTGCGCGCCCCTGCTCGAAGCCATGGCCACGCCCGTCCCCGAGAACGCGAGCGCCGTCGACGCGGTCGCCCTCGTCCGCAGCGGTCTGGTCGCGCTCGGCGCCGTCGACTACGCCCTCGACGCGGTCGGCGGCGACCTGCTCACCCCGGCCGTCGCCGCGCTCGCTCCGGGCGGACGGCTGGTCGCGTACAGCTCGGCGGCGGGACCGTCCAGGCGTACGACCTGCTCGTGGGCGCCAAGTCGGTGATCGGCTTCCAGATGGCACGGATCGCCCGCGGGGAGCCGGAGTTGTACGAGCGGTGGCGGCAGGAGCTGTGGCGGCTGTTCGGGGACGGCGCGCTCAAGCCCGCCGTGCACGGGGAGTTCGCACTGGAGGACGCCGCGAAGGCGCACGAGGCGATCGAGTCGCGGAGCAACCTCGGCAAAGTGGTGCTGCGGCCCTGACCCATGGACGGCCCGGTGGCGCCGCGGCTGACCGAACGACGGCACGGCGGTACTGGCCGGCCGCCGATGGACGGCGAGGTGATACAGCGCCCGTGATCCGTGACCCTCCGTCACCACCCGTCCGGAGTACCGGACCTGGACGACGTCCGCACATCCCCAGGCGCCCGGGCTCGTTACTTCTGGCGAGTTCCATCGGGCCACGTCCGCGGCCCGTCGTCCGGGTAGGAGGCAGTTACTTGGATGTCGGCACCACCCTGCTCGGCTCGTCATTGGCCTGTGCGGGCGTGCTGGGCGCGGCCGTCGTGGCGTACTTGGGGAAGCGGGGCGAGAACGCCCTGAACGGTTACTCCAGCCTCACCGACAAGCTGCAGTCCGAGCGCGACCGCCTTGAACGCCAGGTCGCCGAACGCGACTCGCGCATCAACGAGCTGTCCTCGCTGCGCGCGGCGGACCAGTCGGAGATCGCCCGGCTGCGCCTCGACATCCACCGCCTCGGAGGTGCGCCATGAACGGGCTCAAGCGGCTGCTCGCCCTGCGCTGGCGCAGCATCTTTCTCGTCTGCGTTCTGATCGCGCTCTCCGGCATCGCGGTGATCCTGTGGGCGCGCATCGACGCCGGAGACCGCAGGGCCGAGGCACTGCGCTCGGAGGCGGACCGGCGCGGCAAGGCGCTCTCCACACTTGCGGAGGACGTGCGCGCGCTACGCGCCCAGGTGGAGGCCGACGGCGGCACCCCGGCGGCCCCGGACCCCTCCGAGGCCGTGGACAACCTCATCGACCGGGTGCGTGTGCCCGCCGGATCGCCCGGATCGCCCGGAGCTCCCGGCGCGAAGGGCGAGCGGGGAGCGGGCGGCAAGGCGGGTGCCACCGGGCAGCGCGGGGCGCGGGGCGAACCGGGTCCCCCGGGGCCGTCCGGCGCGCCCGGCGCGCCCGGCGCCTCGGGAGTGCCGGGCGCGAACGGCTCGCCGGGCCCGGCAGGGCCATCCGGCCCTCAGGGCGATCAGGGATACCCAGGGCAACCGGGTTCCTCCGGTGCGTCGGGCGTGAAGGGCGACAAGGGCGATTCCGGTCCGGTCGGCCCCAAGGGCGACCCCGGACCCACCTGTCCGGACGGCTACACGCTCCAGGCGCCCGCGAACGACCCCGACGCCCTGGTCTGCCGCAGGAGCGGAGCGGGCCCGGCGCCAACTCCCCAGCCCGCGGCCGTACTTCCGGTGCTGCCGCCCCCACGGCGCCGACGCGAACCGGCAGGAACATGACCGGTGCACCCTTCTTGTGGGGTGCCTGAGAGCCCAAGTAGCGTCTGTGACGCGAACGTTGGACGTGGGATGTCCAGAGTATCCGGATTGCCCAGACGCATGAAGGGCAGGTCGCACCATGCCGTCAAGTCTCCGCACACGTCTGAAATTCACTCCTCAAAGACGTCTCAGATCCACCCTCACCGCCGTTCTCACCGCCGTACTCACCACCGCCGCGCTGCTCGCGCTGCCGAGTCCTGCGGGAGCCGAACAGGTCTCCGCCACGGGCGAGTTCGAGCAACAGGTGCTCTTCAAGGCCTCCCAGGATCCCGGCTACGCCTGCTTCCGCATCCCGGCCGTCGTGAAGACGACCGAGGGCACACTGCTGGCGTTCGCCGAGGGGCGAGTCCTCAACTGCGGGGACGCGGCCGACATCGACATCGTGGTCAAGCGCTCCACCGACGGCGGCCGCACCTGGGGCCCCCTCCAGGTCGTCAACGAGGGCGGCGGCGACACGCACGGCAACCCCGCGCCCATCGTGGACCGCGAGACCGGCCGCATCGTGCTGGCCGAGACATACAACACGGGCCGTACGGACAGCGCGAGTTGCTCCGTGCCCTGCGACCGCACCCCGCATCTGCAGTACAGCGACGACGACGGCCTCACCTGGTCTCAGCCGCGCGACCTGAGCGACGAGATCCTCCCGGCCAACTGGAATTCCTGGTACGCCACCGGACCCGTGCACGGCATCCAGCTGACCCGGGGCCGACACGCGGGACGGCTCGTCTTCGGTGTCAACACCGAGACGTGGAACGGCAGTCGTGTCACGGCGAACAACGCCGCGCTCATCACCAGTGACGACGGCGGAGACCACTGGGACATCGGCGCGACCGACTCGTGGCCGATCGCCGACGACGGCACCTTCCGCCAGAAGCCGTCCGAGATGGCGCTCACCGAACGCACCGACGGCTCCGTCCTCGTGAGCGGGCGCGAGCAGGACGGCACCGACCTCGGCCACCGCACGCAGGCCGTGAGCCGCGACGGCGGCGACAGCTTCGTGACCCCCTTCCGCGACGTCCCCGACCTCTACGCACCCCAGGTCCAGGGCTCCACCCTGCGCCTCGGCGACCGGATCCTGCTGTCCTGCCCCGGCGACCCCGATCGCCGCCGGACGATGATGATCCGCTCCTCGTACGACGGCGGACGCACCTGGGACAGCGTGGACCGCGGCACGGTCGTCACCACCGACTGGTCCGGGTACTCGGACATGGTCCGCGTCGAAGGCGACACCGTGGGTCTGATGTATGAGGGCGGCGCGGTCGACGCGCGCGACGAGATCCGCTTCGCCCGCTTCACCGAGGACTGGCTCAAGCCACGCCGTGGCCCGGACCCGACGACGGCCGACCTCGCCCCGGGCACCAAGCGGGCCGCGGTCCTCGGCGGCGCCCAGGAGACGGACGGCGTGTTCGGCGGCGCGCTCGCCTTCGACGGCGTGGACGACGCCGTACGACTGCCCTATCAGGACCGGCTGCCGCTCGGGACGAAGGACTTCACGGCGTCCTTGTGGTTCCGCTACACCGCCACCACCGGTGAGCAGCCGCTGCTGTGGATGGGCGGGATCGGGACGACGCAGCCGCAGGTGTGGGTGCGCGGCGAGCCCGCGTCCCACCGGATCACCGGGCTGATCACCACGAGGAACGGCGCCTCGGCCCCGACATCGGCGTCCGTGCGCACCACGAGCGCGTACAACGACGGCCAGTGGCACCATCTGGCGCTGCGCCGCGGCGGCAGACAGCTCACGCTGTTCGTCGACGGTACGACGGTCAGCACCGCCGATGTGCCCGGATCGGTCAGCCGCAACTCGCCGTTCGGGGTGCACATCGGACAACGGATGGACAGCCGGGCGTTCTTCACCGGCGCGATCGACGACGTACGCGTCTACGACCGGGCGCTGAGCGACGACGAGCTGGCCACGGCGCCCGGGCAGACCGCGCAGACGGAGGACTCCGTCCTGTGGCTGCCCATGGACCATGTGGGCGGAGGCCACTAACGTCCCGTCCGTGCCCGACGACACACGAGCACGACGGCAGAACGGGACTGGGCTCGGCATCCTGCTGGCCCTGGTCTGCGCGGCCGTGCTGCTCACCGCCCTCCCGGACCACGACCGGGAGGGCGGCGGCGCGTGCACGGCTCGTACGCTCAGGTCCTGGACCGCGGACGCGAGGCTCACCGGCGAGTTCGCCCGGTACGGGGACGACGCCGGCCGCACCGACGACTGGACCGGCGGCGACGGCACCCACTCGGTGCGGCTGCCGGACGGGCGGGTGCTGTGGCTGTTCTCCGACACCTATCTGGGCCTGGTGCACGGGCCGCCGAACCCGGTCGGAGAGTCGTACGCCTGGCGCGACACCAGCGCGCCCCTCGTACGCAACTCGGCCGTCGTGATGTCCCGCGAGGGCCGTCTGCGGACGACACTTCCCGCGCCCTTGTTCCCGGACCCGGGTCCGGGGCAGTGGCGCTGGCCGGTGGCTGCCCGCGTCGAGCCCCGCTCCCCCGGCTCCTCGGAAGAGGTCGTACGCGTCCTGATGTGGACCCGCACCACGGGCCAGGCCCCCTGGATCTACGGTGTGCCCACCTCGACCGAGGTCGCCACGCTCTCGCTGCCGGACCTGCGCCTCCAAGGCATCACCACGGTCCTGGACCAGCGTTCCGTTCCGGACGCCTCCCAGCGGGTGCTGTTCGGCACCTCCGCGGTCGACGAGGGCGACTGGACCTACGTCTTCGGCGGCGACGACGGGCAGGCCGCCTCGCGCCCCGCGTCGAAGGCGTACGTCGCGCGGGTGCCGCGCGGCAGGCTCGCCGAACCAGGGGCCTGGGAGTACTGGGACGGCTCGGGGTGGACGGTGCGGGCGCGTCCGGCGCCGGTGCTCGGGGACGGGCAGCGCACGGGCGTGGGCAGCGCGTTCACCGTGGTGCGCGACGGCGGCACGTACGTGCTGTTCACCATGGCGGCCGGCACCGCGGGCCTGACGACGATCACCTCGTACTGGGCGTGCTCGCCGACCGGCCCCTGGCACGGGCCCACCCGGAGCTTCAGCCCGTCGCTGCCCCAGGGCGACGTGGCTGCGTACAACCCGCAGGCGCACCCGGAGCTGAGCGACGGGGACCGGATCGTGCTCAGTTACGACGTCAACTGGCTGGACGCGACGGGCGCCGCGGCGCAGGCGAACCTCAGCCGGAACGTCTCCCTGTACCGACCGCGATTCGTGACTCTGCGACTGGGGGGACCGGGGTCGTAGGCGTCTCGGCGGCCTCGGGGTCGTGGGCACGGCGCCTGGCGATCACCGCGCACACCATGAGCTGCATCTGATGGAAGAGCATCAGCGGCAGCACGGCGAGCGAGGCGTGCGCGCCGAACAGCACACTGGCCATGGGCAGCCCGGAGGCGAGGGACTTCTTCGAACCGGCGAACTGGATCGCGATCCGGTCCCCACGGTTGAAGCGCAGGGCCTTCGCGCCGTACCAGGTGAGCGTGAGCATCACGGCGAGCAGCGCGGCCTCGACGACCAGGAGTCCGGCCAGCCTGACGGGGCTCACCTGGTGCCAGATGCCCTGCACCATGCCCTCGCTGAACGCGGTGTAGACGACGAGCAGGATCGAGCCGCGGTCGACGTATCCGAGGACCTTCTTGTGCCGCGTGACGAATCCGCCGATCCACGGGCGCAGCACCTGCCCGGCGACGAAGGGCACCAGCAACTGCAGCACGATCTTGATGAGCGCGTGCGCGGAGAATCCGCCGCCGCTGTTGCCCAGCAGGGATGCCGCGAGCAGCGGGGTGATCACGATGCCCGCGAGCGAGGAGAAGGAGCCCGCACAGATCGCGGCGGGCACATTGCCCCGCGCTATCGAGGTGAACGCGATCGACGACTGGATGGTCGACGGGACGAGGGTGAGGAAGAGGAGGCCGGTGTACAGGTTGTGCGTCAGGAAGACCGGCTCGAGGCCGCGAGCGGCGAGGCCGAGCAGCGGGAAGACCACGAAAGTGCAGGCCAGGACCGTGCCGTGGAGCCGCCAGTGCTTGAGCCCCTCGACCGCCTCACGTGTGGACAGGCGCGCTCCGTAGAGGAAGAACAGGAAGGCGATCGCGGCCGTGGACCCACCCGAGGCGACATCGGCGCCCGTACCCCGCGCCGGGAAGAGGGCCGCGAGGCCCACCGTCCCGAGCAACAGCAGGATGTACGGGTCGATCGGCATCCAACTCGGCCATTGCAGGCGTTTCAACGGTGCTCCACTACTCGGTTCTGTGCGTCGTCGTACGAGGTCGGGTCGTGCCCTCTCCATCGTCCTCCTCCGGCCCGCAATCGGGAATCCGTCATACTGCTCTGACTGTCATTGCGATTCGCGATAACGTGACACCATGTACGACCCGTCGCAGCTGCGTACCTTCCTGGCGGTGGCCCAAACCCTGAGCTTCACCCGGGCCGCGCGGCGTCTCGGGCTGCGGCAGTCCACGGTCAGCCAGCACGTCCGCCGTCTCGAGGACAACGCCGGGCGGCAGCTGTTCGCCCGGGACACGCACTCCGTGGAGCTCACGGAGGACGGCGAGGCGATGCTCGGCTTCGCGCGCCGGATCCTGGAGGTGCAGGAGCAGGCGACGGCGTTCTTCACCGGGACACGGCTGCGCGGCCGGCTGCGCTTCGGCGCGTCCGAGGACTTCGTCCTCACCCGGCTGCCGGAGATCCTGGAGGGCTTCCGGTACGACCATCCCGAGGTGGACCTGGAGCTCACGGTCGAGCTGTCCGGCACGCTCCACGAGCGGCTCGCGGCGGGCAGGCTCGACCTGGTGCTGGCGAAACGGCGGCCCGAGGATCCGCGCGGCGAGCTCGTCTGGCACGACCGCCTGGTGTGGATCGGCGCGGAACGGCTGCGCCTGGACCCCGACCGCCCGGTCCCCCTGATCGTCTACCCGCCCCCGGGCATCACCCGCGCCCTCGCCCTGGAAGCCCTGGAGCGCCAGGGCCGCCCATGGCGCATCGCCTGCACCAGCGGCAGCCTCAACGGCCTCATCGCGGCCGCCCGCGCGGGCCTGGGCGTCATGGCCCACTCCCGCGGACTCGTCCCGCCGGGGCTGGTCCGCGTACCGGAGCGGGCGGGACTGCCGGAACTCGGCGAGGTCGACTTCGTCCTGGTGCACGGGCAGCGCCGGACCTCCGCCCAGGAGGCCGCGGACGCACTGGCGGCGGCGGTCCTGAGTGGCGGGGTCCGGTTGCACAGGAGATCTTGACGCCTCAACGCCAGGCAGCGGGGGCTGACGCCCGGTGCGGTGAGCGCTGAAAGGAAGCAAAAGGGCAGGATGGGGCCATGAGCGAGATCCGCACCCCCCGTCTTCTCCTGCGCCGCTGGCTGGATGACGACCTCGTCCCCCTGTCCGAGATCCACGCCGATCCCGAGGTGATGCGCTGGGTCGGCGACGGTACGCCGCGCTCCTTGGAGGAGACCGCCGAGGACATCGAGGCGTGGGAGGAGGAATGGGACGAGGAGGGATTCGGGATCTTCGCCGTCGAGCTCCTCGGATCCGGAGAGCTGGCCGGAGCGGTGGGCCTGTACGTTCCGGACTCCCCGCCCGAGGTCGCGGGCCAGGTGGCGATCGCCTGGCGGCTGGGGCGGGCGTTCTGGGGGCAGGGGTACGCGTCGGAGGCGGCGCAGGCCACGCTCGAGTTCGCGCTCCAGGACCGCGGTCTCGACCGGGTCGTCGCCGTATGCCGGGCGAGCGACACCGCGTCCGCGAACGTGCTGGGCAAACTCGGCATGGGGGCGGAGAGCACGACGCGGGACATGGAGACCGGGCACGATCTGCGGGTGTACGGGATCGATCTCACAGAGTTCCAGGCTTAGGGCTCTCCCACACGCTCCGCCGGCACCTGCGCGAGCGTGACAGCGCGCCGGACGTCTACCGTGCCGGCTTCGTGTACGTGAGTTGCTTGACCCGGCGCAGGAAGGGCGTCGTCTCGACGTGCTGCACGCCTTCGAGGCGGCCGAGTCCCTCGCTCAGGTAGGTGTAGAGGCCCGCCGTGTCGCGCACGACGGCGGTCACGACGATGTTCGAGGAACCCGCTGTCGCGGAGGCGAAGGCGACCTCGTCGTGGGTGGCGAGGGCCTGGCCGACGGAGTGGAGCGCGGCCGGAGCGGCCGTGATCCACAGGCAGGCGGCGAGGGGGTAGCCGAGGATCTCGGAGTGGTACTCGGTGTCGATGTACATCGCCCCTGAGGCGATCAGCCCGGCCAGCCGGCGTTTGACGGCGGACTCCGAGCGGCCGGTGGCCCGTTGGAGCTCGGGGTAGCCGGCGCGTCCGTCGCGCTCGAGGGCGGCGACCAGCGGCTCGTCCTCGGGGCCGATCCGGGCGGGACCGGTGGTGTCGGTCGGCTCGGGGCGCAGCGCGGCGATCTGGTCGTCAGTCAGCGCGGCGAACTTGCCGAGCCATCCGTTGGGTCCGCCGTAGAAGCGATGCAGCAGCTGGTGGGCGCGGATCTCCATGATGCTCGGGGTGCGCGGGAGCTTGCCGAGCAGCAGGTCGTCGTGGTCATCGGGGCTGCGCGGGCGCGTCATGCACACCACCTCGGTACCGCCCGAGGCGAGCCCTATCCAGGCGGTGTCGGGGCGCTTGGCCAGCGCCTCCGCGATGGCCTCGACGCTGTCGGGCGCGCAGCGCAGCCGCAGCATCCACTGGTCCTGGCCGAGCCGTTGGGCGTCCCGGACGGCGACGACGCGGAGCCCGCCCTCGGCGCACAGCCTGCGGTAGCGCCGCGCGATCGTCTGGTCGGAGACGCCCAGCACCGCCGCGATCCGGCTGAAGGGCGCCCGGCCCTCCAGCTCCAGCGCCGCCAGCAGCTGCAGATCGAGCTTGTCGAAAGTGTGGGATTCCATCTCCATGAGGCCTGCTCTTGTCGGATTCCGTCGATCGGACGTCGGCAACCGCTCCGATCATCCGGCACGACCTCATCGTACGGAGGCATACGCATCGGTGACACAAGGAGTTGAAGACATGCGTACATGGGGGCCGCTCACGGCGGTGTGCCTGGGCACGTTCATGTTGTTGCTGGACGTGACGATCGGGATCGTCGCGCTGCCGGACATGGCGCGGACGCTGCACGCGTCGCTGAGTGATCTGCAGTGGGTGATCGACGGGTACGCGCTCGCGCTCGCCGCACTGCTGCTGGGGGTCGGGGCCGCGGCCGACATCCTCGGCCGCCGCCGGGTGCACGTGGCGGGCGTGGCGCTCTTCGCGGTGGCGTCGCTGCTGTGCGGGCTGGCGTCCGGGCCCGGGATGCTGGTCGCCGCGCGCGGACTGCAGGGCGTGGGCGCGGCGGCGATGTTCGCGACGACACTGCCCCTGCTCGGCTCGGTCTACCAGGGGCGACAGCGATCGGCGGCGCTCGGGGTGTGGGGCGCGGTCAGCGGCAGCGCGGCCGCGGTCGGGCCGGTGCTCGGCGGGCTGCTCACCGAGGGGCCCGGCTGGCGGTGGATCTTCTTCGTGAACCTGCCCGTGAGCGTGGCGTCGGTGTGGCTCACGCTGAAGGTGGTGCCCGAGTCGCGCGGTCCACGCGGCATGCGCATCGACTGGGCGGGCACGGCTGCGTTCGCGGGCTTCGCGGGGGCGACGACGTACGGGGTGGTGCGGGCCGGGTCCGACGGCTGGACGTCGGCGGTCACGACGGGCTCGTTCGCGCTCGCGGCACTCTCACTGCTCGCGTTCGTCCTCGTCGAGCGCCGGGTGGCCCATCCGCTGCTCGATCTGTCGCTGCTGCGCAAGCCCGCGTTCGTGGGCGTGATGGTGGGTGCGCTCGCCTTCAACGGGGCGGCGTTCGGTGTCATCCCGTATCTGTCGATCTGGATGCAGACGGTGCTGGACATGAGCCCGGTGCGCGGTGGGCTCACGCTGCTGCCGATGACGGGCGCCTCGGTGGTGGTCGCGATCCTGGCCGGGAAGCTGCTGCACGGGGTTCCGGCGCGGCTGACGATAGGCGGCGGGCTGCTGCTGATCGGCTCGGGCGTGTTCTGCCAGGCCGTGCTGGACGCGGGCACCGGCTGGACGGCGCTGGTGCCGGGCCTGGTGCTGGTGGGGATCGGCACCGGGCTCGTCTCCCCCGCGATCGCCGGCGCCGCGCTCGCCGCGGTGCCGCCGGAGCGGGCGGGTATGGCGGGCGGCGCGGTCAACACGGTCCGCCAGCTCGGCTACGCGCTCGGGGTCGCCGTCTTCGGCACGGTGCTGACCTCCCGCATGCAGGACACGCTGTCGCACGACGCGGCCCACACGCTGGCCGGCGGCGGCGCCGGGGCGCTGCGGGGCACGCTGTCGGAGCACGCGCTGCGGGCCGCCTTCGCATCGGGGATCGACGCGGCGTCGGTGGCGGCGGGTGTGACGGGGATGATCGCGGGTGCGCTGGTAGTGATGTTGGTGCGGACACCGCGTCCTGCGGTGAGCGAGGCCGTGCCATCGGCCGAGACGGTGACGGCGTCTCGCCGGTGAGGCCGCGAGGGTGCCGAGCCGGTCCCGGGTCCACCAGGACCGGCTCGGCACCTTTCGCACAGGGCCTCCCGGGGCGGCACGGAGTCCGGAAGCAGAAGTTCCACATTTGGTGTCCGGGGGCCCGCGCACAGTCATCGGGTCGTACAGATTCCGTGGAGATTACGGGCCAGAAACTTACGGAACCGTAAGGGATTCTGTCCCGCCCTTCCCCTTGTGAGGGCATTTCCAAGGCTGACCATTGGATATGCCGTGCCCCCCGGCGATCCGACCCCCCTCCCGCCAGGCGGCCGGGTGGGGTAGCTTTCACGGCGCTGTGCGGAGCGCCACAAGGAGCGGGATTGCGCGAGTTCACCAACCCTCCGTTGGCGTCGGCGCCGCCGGTGGGCGGCCTTGCCGACGTCGTGTTCGACCATGCCCTGGAAGACCCACTGCACATCGCTCTCGGCCGCAAGGACGAGCAGGGGCAGTGGCGCGATGTGACGTCCGCCGAGTTCCGCGACGAGGTGCTCGCGCTCGCCAAGGGCTTGCTCGCCCAGGGGATCCGGTTCGGGGACCGGGTCGCGATCATGTGCCGTACTCGCTACGAGTGGACGCTCTTCGACTTCGCCCTGTGGACGATCGGCGCCCAGGTCGTGCCCATCTACCCGACCTCCTCCGCCGAGCAGGTCTTCTGGATGCTGTACGACGCCGAGGTGTCGGCCGTCATGGTGGAGCACGAGGACCACGCGATGACGATCGCCACGGTCGTCGACCGGCTGCCTCAGCTGCACCAGCTGTGGCAGCTCGACGTGGGCGCCGTGCAGGAGCTGTACGAGGCCGGCGCGCACATCGACGACGAGGTGGTCCACCGGCACCGGCGCGCGGTCACGCCCGAGTCGACCGCGACGATCATCTACACCTCCGGCACCACCGGCCGCCCCAAGGGCTGTGTGATCTCCCACGCCAACTTCATGTTCGAGGCGGACACCGTCATCCAACGCTGGGAGCCCGTCTTCCACTCCAAGCGCGGCGACGAGGCGGCCACGCTGCTGTTCCTGCCACTCGCGCATGTCTTCGGGCGGATGGTGCAGGTCGCGGCGTTCCGCGGGAAGGTCAAGTTCGGGCACCAGCCACAGCTGAACGCGGCGGCCCTGCTGCCGGACCTGGCCGCGTTCCAGCCGACCTTCTTCCTGGCCGTGCCGTACATCTTCGAGAAGGTCTTCAACGCCGCCCGCCGCAAGGCCGAGAAGGACGGCAAGTCGGGCCCCTTCGAGAAGGCCGTCGAGGTCGCCGTGCGCTACGCGGACGCGGTCGAGTCGAAGGCCTGGGGCATCGGACCCGGCCCCTCCGCGAGCCTGCGCATGCAGCACCAGTTCTTCGACAAGGTCGTCTACTCCAAGGTGCGCGCCGCGATGGGCGGCCGGGTGAAGCACGCGATGTCGGGCGGCTCGGCGATGGACCGCCGGCTCGGACTGTTCTTCGCCGGCGCGGGCGTCTCGATCTACGAGGGGTACGGGCTCACCGAGTCCACGGCGGCCGCGACCGCCAACCCACCCGAGCGGACCCGGTTCGGCACCGTCGGCCAGGCGATCCCGGGCACCACCGTGCACATCGCGGACGACGGCGAGATCTGGCTGCACGGCGAGAACGTCTTCCAGGGCTACCTCAACAACCAGAAGGCCACCGACGCCACCCTGCACGACGGCTGGCTCGCCACGGGTGACCTGGGCTCCCTCGACGAGGACGGCTATCTCACCATCACCGGGCGCAAGAAGGAGATCCTGGTGACCTCCGGCGGCAAGAGCGTCTCGCCGGGGATCCTGGAGGAGCGGGTGCGCGACCATCCGCTGGTCGCCCAGTGCATCGTCGTCGGCAACGACCGGCCGTACATCGCGGCACTCGTCACCCTCGACTCCGAAGCCGTCGAACACTGGCTCCAGATGCGCGGCAAGCCGCAGCTGTCCGCCGCCCAGCTGGTGCGCGACCCCGACCTGGAGACCGAGGTGCGGCGCGCGGTGGTGGCCGCGAACACGCTGGTCTCGCAGGCCGAGTCGATCCGTACGTTCCGGATACTGGCCCACCAGTTCACCGAGGAGCACGGGCTGCTGACGCCTTCGCTGAAGCTGAAGCGGAAGGCGATCGAGAAGGCGTACTCGACGGAGGTCGAAGCGTTGTACCGGGCCTGAGCAATGGCTGTATGCGGCCTGAGCAATACCTGACGGCTACCTGAGCAATACCTGACGGCTCACCCGAGCAATACCTGACGGCTCATCACTTACCGACGCGTCAGATATTGACGGGTCGTCAGATTCAACCGAGACTTTCGGTCACCCGACGGAGGGGGACCGACGTGTCGCGACCGATCCGCACCATCACCGCCGCCGTGGCCGCGCTGCTGCTCGCCACTACCGCCTGCAACTCGGCTGCCGACGGCGGAAGTTCGGACAAGGCAGGAAGCTCCGTACGTGGAGTGACCGACGATTCCATCAAGGTCGGCGGCATCGTCTCGATGACGACCGCCACCGGGTACTCCAAGAAGGACACCGACCTCGGCGCGAAGGCCCGCTTCGACCGCGCGAACGCCGAGGGCGGGGTCAACGGCCGGAAGATCGACTACCTCGGCGCCGAGGACGACGGACAGGACCCGGCCAAGAACCTCGCGGCGGCACGCAAACTCGTCCAGCAGGACAAGGTGTTCGCGATCGCGCCGATGAGTTCGACGACCTTCTCGGGAGCGGACTTCCTCCAGCAGCAGAAGGTGCCGACCTTCGGCTGGGGCACCCTGCCCTCCTTCTGCGGGCCGACGTACATCTACGGCTTCGGCGGCTGCATGGTGCCGATGCCCGGCGGCACCATCTCGCAGACCTGGCCGGAGGGGCTCAAGCAGGTGACGGGCGGCTCGCAGGGCAAGTCCGTGGCGATCCTGGCCAATGACAGCGACGCCGGCACCTTCGCCATCCGCACCTACAAGCAGAGCTTCGCCTCGGCGGGCTACGACGTGACCTTCGCCAAGTCGTCCGTACCGGCGGGCGCCGTACCGAGCGACTGGTCGGCATACACCAAGGAGATCCTGCGCAGCGACGGCGGCAAGGCCCCCGACGCCGTGGTCTCCGTCATGCAGACCCCGTACAACATCGGCCTGTTCACGGCGCTCAAGCGCACCGGATACGACGGCGTCCTCACCGATCCCACCGACTACGACCCGTCGCTGCTCGCCAAGAGCGCGACGAAGAAGGCGCTCGACGGGGTGCACATCCTGCTGTCGTTCCAGCCGTTCGAACAGGACAGCCCGGCGATGCGGCAGTTCAAGGAGGACATCACGAAGGCCGCGGGCAAGGACGTCCCGTTGAACATGCACATGATGACGGGATACATGTCGGCCGACCTCTTCCTCGCCATCGCCGAGAAAGCGGGCAAGGACCTGACGGTGGCGTCCTTCCAGAAGGCGGCGGGCGCCTTCTCCGACAAGGGCACGATGGTCGGCGACCGCGCCGAACCCAGGGGGCGGAAGGAGTCGTTCGGCTGCGGAGCGCTCGTCCAGCTCAAGGGCGGGAAGTACGTCGTGTCGGCGCCCTTCAAGTGCTACTCGCCCATTCCCTTCAAGTAGCGGCTTCCGAAGGGTGCTTGGGATGTCGGACCTGTTGGGGTTCGTACTGAGCGGGCTGGTCTCCGGCGCGCTGTACGCCCTGCTCGCGACCGGGCTCGTGCTGTCCTACTCGGCCTCGGGACTGTTCAACTTCGCCCACGGCGCCACCGCTTATCTGTGCGCGCTCGCCTTCTACGAGCTGCACTCCGGCCTCGGCTGGCCCGCCGTGCCGACGGCGTTGCTCCTTGTGGGTGTCGTGGCGCCCGCGCTGGGCTGGGGCTTGGACCGGCTGATGTTCCGCACGTTGGCGCGGGTCGGCGAGACGGCCCAAATCGTCGCCACCATCGGACTGTTGGTCGCGCTGCCCGCACTGGGGCTGTGGATCGTCGAGCTTCTCGAGGACGCGGGCGTGTCCGTCAGACCCGCCGAGAACCAGTTCGGGCTACCTGGGGTCGGGCCGAGCCCGGCGAAGTCGTGGCAGCTGATGGACGGTGTCGGCGTCGACTCGGACCAGTTGATCACCTGGGTGGCGACCGCCGTGGTCGCCATCGGGCTGTGGATCCTGATGCGCCACACGCCCCTCGGGCTCAAACTCCGGGCGGCGGTGGACAATCGCTCGCTCGTGGAGCTGCGCGGCATGAGCGCGGACCGACTGTCGTCGATCGCCTGGATGCTGTCGTCGGCGCTCGCCGGGCTCGCGGGTGTCCTCGCCACTCCTCTCCTCGGCCTGTCCGCCCACGACTTCACGCTCTTCCTCTTCGTCTCGGCGACGGCCGCGGTCCTCGGCCGCTTCGCGTCCATTCCGCTGGCCTTCGCCGGCGGTCTGGGGCTTGGGGTGCTGCAGAACCTGGTCGCCGGTTATGCGACGTTCGCCGAGCGGATCACCGGTTTCCGTACGGCCGTTCCCTTCCTGATTCTCTTCGCCGGGCTCCTGGTGCTGACACGGCGACAGCGGACGGCGGGCACGGCGGCGGCCGTCGACGCACCGCCGGTCGACTACTTGGCGGGCCGGTCATGGGTACGGCGCTGGGGCCCCTGGACTGCCGCCGGGCTGCTGCTCGCCCTCGCCTTCTACACGGTCACGACCCCCTTCTGGAGCGGCATTCTCGCCCAAGGGCTCGCCCTCTCCCTGGTGTTCGTCTCGTTCACGGTGGTGACAGGGCTCGGCGCGATGGTGTCGCTGGCTCAGGCGACGTTCGTGACGGGCGCGGCACTGGTGGCCGGGCTGCTGATGAGCCATGGCTGGCCGTTCGTGGCGGCCACGGTGGTCGGGACCTGCGCGGCCGCCGTACTGGGCGCGCTGGTGGCGCTCCCGGCGCTGCGGCTCGGCGGGCGTTCGCTCGCCCTCGCGACCCTCGCGCTCGCCTTTCTCGCCGACCAGGTCCTGTTCCAGATGGGCTGGTTGAGAAACGGCGACACGGGCTGGGCGATCCCGCGCCCCGTCTTCGGACCGGTGGACCTGGGCGACGACCGCGCGATGGGCGTGGCGATGATCGTGCTCCTCGCGCTGGTCGTGGCGACGCTCAGCGCGCTGCGGGACTCGCCGTCCGGGCGCGCGATGCTCGCGGTCCGCTCGGCTCCGGCGGCGGCGATGGCCTCGGGCGTATCGGTGATCCGCACCAAGCTCATGCTGTTCACACTGTCGGCGGGGCTCGCGGGCTTCGGCGGCGTGATGTACGCGTCCTACAGCACCCGTATCACCGCGACCGACTTCACCGCGATGACCGGGCTGATCTGGCTCGCGGTGGTCGTGGCGGCGGGGGTACGGCGCCCCCAGTTCGCCGTCGTCGCCGGGCTCGTCTACGCGCTCGTACCGCATCTCGTCTCCGACTATGTGACCGACTCCGTCCACCTTCCGGTGATCCTCTTCGGCCTGGCGGGGCTCGCGCTGGCGAACGACCCGGACGGGTACTGCGCCGCCGTGCCGACGCGGTGGCATCAGCGGCGGGCCGCGACGGCCACGCGCACGGCCGAGGTGTCCGATGCCGCGCCACCATCCCCCGAGGCCGCCCTCGAACTCCGCTCCCTCCACGCCGGATACGACGGCGCCCCGGTCCTGCGCGGCGTCGACCTCATGGTGCGCCCCGGCGAGATCCTCGCCCTTCTCGGCCCCAACGGCGCGGGCAAGTCGACCACTTGCCGAGTCGCCGCCGGACTGCTGCGCCCGCTCGGCGGCCAGGTGTACGTCGCCGGACGCGACGCCACCCGCGAACGGGCCGTCGGGCGGTCTCGCGCCGGGGTGGTGCTGGCCCCCGAGGGTCGCGGGATCTTCCCGGCGCTCACGATCGAGGAGAACCTCGCCCTGTATCTGCGGGACAGAGCCGCCCGCGACGCCGTGTACGAGCGCTTCCCCGAACTCGCCGCGCGGCGCGCCGTCCCCGCCGGTTCGCTCTCCGGCGGTGAGCAGCAGATACTCGCCCTCGCGCCGCTCCTCCAGCGACCGCCGACCGTCCTCGTCGCCGACGAGCCGTCGCTCGGGCTCGCACCCCGCGTCGTCGACGAGGTGTTCCGGCTGCTCGTCGAACTGAAGGAGGCGGGCACGGCGTTGCTCCTCGTCGAGGAGAAGGCGACCGAGGTGCTCGGAGTCGCCGACCGCGTCGCGTATCTCGCTCAGGGGCGGGTGACCTGGTGTGGGTCGCGCGCCGAGGTGGAGGCGGACCGGCTGACGGAGGCGTACCTGGGCATCGCGGCCGGGCAGCCGAAACATCAGGGGCCGCAGCCCGAAGGGATTTCCCGGCCATGGACACCCGAGGGGACGGTCCGGCCATGAACACCCGAGGAAATGGCCCGGCCATCAGCGACGCGCCCGTGCTCGAAGCCGTCGGTGTCGGCGTCCGTTTCGGCGGCGTCCGTGCCCTCGACGGCGTCGGCCTCGCCCTGCGCCCCGGCGAGGTCTGCGGGCTCATCGGCCCCAACGGCGCCGGAAAGACCACCCTGTTCGACGCCCTGTCGGGCATCCGCCGCCCCGACGGGGGCCGCGTCCTGCTCGACGGCACCGACATCACCCGCCGCTCCCCCGTCTGGCGCGCCCGCCACGGAATGCGCCGCACCTTCCAGCGGCAGCAGCTGTTCGGCCAGCTCACCGTGGCCGACAACCTGGTGGTGGCGCAGGAGTGGCGCGGCGGCGGGGGCGGCCTCGCGGCGGATCTCCTCGCGGCGCCCACCCGGCGGACGTACGAGAAGGAGCGCCGCGAGCGCGCGGCGGAGGTGCTGCGCTCCTGCGGGCTGGACGCACTGACCGGAGTCTTCGCCGGAGCGCTCCCGGTGGGACAGGCCCGCATGGTGGAACTGGCGCGCGCGGTGGCCGACCCGCCCCGGGTGCTGCTGCTGGACGAGCCCGCCTCTGGAATGACGGCTGGCGAGAGCAGCCAACTGGCCGCTGTTGTACGCCACTTGGCGGATACGGAGGGCTGCGCGGTCCTCCTCGTCGAGCACGACGTCGCCTTCGTCATGCGGCTATGCTCCCGCGTCGTCGTCCTCGACCTGGGCCGGGTGCTGGCCGAGGGGACGGCCGCGGAGGTGCACGCGGACCCGCGGGTGCGCGAGGCGTACCTGGGCACGGCGACCGTCTGAACAGGGTCGCCCGCACACAAGCCGGCTTACCGGGGCGGGACTTGTCCACGGAAGCGGTCGCACCGCCCGAGCCGCGCGACTAGGCTCTCGCCGAGATCACGTACCACCGACGAAGGTGCCGGGCACACGGGGGAAGTACGGTCATGGCCGATGTCAGGGTCGAGACGGTCGCGCTCGACACAGCCGGGAACAGGCAGATCGCCAGCAGAACACGGGCGACGTCGTCCCTCGGCGAGCGCGCCGCCGAGATCGAGGAGGCGATCGTCCAGGCCTCCTCCATCGCCCAGCAGTCCTTGGCGCAGGTCCCCGAGCGCGACGGCTGGCGGATCACCAGCCTGGACGTCACCTTCGGTCTGACCCTCGCGGCCGAGGCCGGGGTCATCCTGTCCAAGGCTTCCGCGGAGGCCTCGTTCGAGGTCACCCTCACCGTGGAGCGCACCCCGGGGAACCCGTGACGGGCACGGGCTACTGGGTCGACCTCTACCAAGCTCAGCGGCGCCTGGGCGGCGGCTTCCTGCTCACCCGCCGGTTCGTGCTCACCGCACTGCACTGTCTGCGCGGCCTGTCGCTCG
Source organism: Streptomyces albiflavescens (assembly GCF_014645835.1). GTDB lineage: Bacteria > Actinomycetota > Actinomycetes > Streptomycetales > Streptomycetaceae > Streptomyces > Streptomyces albiflavescens. Next base: position 122,265 of record NZ_BMMM01000020.1, on the reverse strand, counting down.
ACGAGAGCGTCGGCATCGAACTGGCCGACGGGGAGCGGGTCGAGGGCCGCGTCTGCCGCCAGGACAAGGAAGCCGATCTGGCCCTCGTCGAGATCGGCGCCGGGCACCAGGTCACCCTGCCGATCCCCGCGGCCGACGTCGCCCGCGACGGGGACCGCTGGCGCGGCCCCTACCGGCCCGCCGCGCACGACGTGCACCTCAGCGGCCGGGTCAGCGCCGGGGCCGCACAGCATCTCTGCGTCGGGGGCGCGACCATCGAAGCGCTGCAGCTCACGGCGGACCAGCATCTCGGCGACTACTCCGGCTACTCGGGAGGGCCGGTCGAGGGGGTGGGGGACGACGGCACCCGGCAGCCCGCGGTCGTCGGCATCCTCATCGAGCAGGCCCCCGACCGGGCCGCCGAGGCCCGCGCCGCCAACGTGCTCTTCGCCGCCACCATCAGGGAGGCGATCCGCCGCTTCGACCACCTCGATGTCGTCCACCTCATCGACGTGCTCAGACCACCGGCCCCGGACCGCGACCACCCCGTCCAGGACGGCGCGACGCCCGCCCGGTTCGTGGGCACGGAGGCGCTCCTGCTCCAGCTCGACGCATGGGCGCAGCGCAGCCTCATCGATCCGTCCCAGATCGCCGAGCTCAAGTTCATGGCCGTGAAAGCGCTCATCGACGGCGAGGGGAACGGGGGCGGCGCATGAACGACGTCTGGCAGGAAGCGATCTCCCACGCCGCCCGCGCACTGCGGGGCGAGAGCGCGGCCGCCGTACGGACCACCCGCGCCGTCGAACGGCTGCGTGCGGACGACCGCGTGCTGCACCATCCGGCCCTGAGCCGCGACTTGGCGCGCCTCACCGCACTGCTCGACGGCGTCGGTCTGCAGAGTGCGTCGCAGGCGCTCCTCCAGCATGTGGCGTCCCGGCTGGCGTGGGACACCGACGGGCTGAACCTCGACAGCGCCTCGCGCAACCAGCTGGCGGTGACGCTGGCCGATCGCGGGTATCTGGCCGCCGCCGCGACGGTACTGTCTTCGGCGTTGCAGTTCGACCCGGGCGGCGGCGCTGCGACCACGAGGACGCTGGCCAATCTCGCGGCGCTCAAGATCCGGCTGGGTGATGTCGAGGGTGCCGCGGAGGCGGCCGCGCAGGCCCGGGAGCGGCTGGCCGCGGTCGACAACACCGAGGAGGAGTTGGACGTACGCCTTCTGGTGACCTCCGTCCTGACGGCGACGGCGCGGCGGCAGGGGCGGCACGACGACGCGGACGCGTTGCTGGACGACCTCGAAAGCGCCGTCCGCCGTCTGGTGGGCCTGCTCGGCGGCGAACACCCGCAGTCCCTGTCGGCGCTGGTGGCCCTGGCCACCGCGGAGTTCGAGTCCGCGCGGGCCGCCGAAGACCGTGATCGGATGGGACGCGCCGCGGACGTGCTGGCCGTCGCCTCGCAGAAAGCCGCCGCGACTGTGGGGGCGCACCATCCGCAGACGGTCGCCGCGCTGCTCAGCCTCGCCGCCGTCGAGGGCGAAGGAGCTCGCGGCCCTCAGGACGACCGCCATGTCGCCGAGGTCAGGGCCCTGTTCGCGGAGGCCGCGCGGCGCGCCGATGTCATGCGGCGGGGGGTGCAAGAAGCGCCGCGGACGGCGATCTCGCCACCCGACCCCGGAAGCCCTCGCATGCCGGAGCTCCGGTGGCACGTCCCCGACACGACCGTCGGGGACGTGCCGCCGGGCCGACCCGAGGAGGGCACAGCAACGCTGCGCTTCAGTGTGCTCGGTCCGGTTCGGGCGTGGCGCGGCGCGGAGGCGCTGCCCACCGGCTCGCCGCCGCAACGGGCCCTGCTCGCCGCCCTGTTGCTGCGCGAGGGCCGCACGGCCACAGCCGCCGAGCTGATCGACGCGCTGTGGGGCGACGAGCCTCCGTCCCAGGCCCTCGCAGCCCTTCGCACGTACGCGTCCCGGCTCCGCAAGGTGCTCGACCCAGGTGTCCTGGCCAGCGAGTCCGGCGGGTACGCGCTGCGCACCGAGGCTGGTTCCGTCGATCTGGCGGTTGCGCAGCGCCTTGTGGCGGAAGCGGAGTCACTCCGTGCGGCCGGCGAACGGGCGCAGGCACGTGACACGTTCAACAAGGCCCTCGCGCTCTGGAACGGAGAGCCCCTGGCAGGCGTGCCGGGCCCCTATGCCGAGGCACAGCGCGTCAGATTGGAGGAGTGGCGGCTTCAACTCTGCGAGACAAGGCTGGACTTGGACCTGGAACTCGGCCGCCACGCGGAGGCGGTCTCGGAGCTCACCGCGCTCACCGCCGCCCACCCCTTGCGCGAGCGCCTGCGCGAGCTGCTCATGCTCTCCCTGTACCGAAGCGGGCGCCAGGCTGAGGCGTTGGCCGTGTACGCGGACACCCGACGCCTGCTCGCCGACGAGCTCGGCGTGGACCCGCGGGCCGAACTGCAGAGGTTGCAGCAACGCATCCTCCAAGCCGACCCGGGCCTTGCGGAACCGTCCGAGGCGCACCGCGAGACGGCGCCGATTGTCGTACGTCCCTCACAACTCCCCGCCACTGTCACCGACTTCACCGGGCGTGCCGCCTTCGTGCGCGAACTGAGCCAGGTCCTTGCCCACACACCTGGCGCCGTCATGGCCATCTCCGCCCTGGCGGGCATCGGAGGTGTCGGCAAAACCACCCTCGCCGTGCACGTCGCGCACCAGGCGCGCCAGAGCTTCCCGGACGGCCAGTTGTACGTGGACCTGCAAGGGACCGGGGCCCGGGCGGCGGAGCCCGAGACGGTCCTCGGCTCCTTCCTGCGCGCTCTGGGCATGGAGGACTCGGCGATCCCCGACTCGCTGGAGGAACGTTCGGCGCTGTACCGCTCGGTCCTGAACGACCGCCGGGTGCTGGTGCTCCTGGACAACGCCCGGGACGCCGCCCAGGTACGGCCGTTGATCCCCAGCACTCCCGGGTGCGCCACACTCGTCACCAGCCGCGTCCGCATGGTGGATCTGGCCGGGGCCCATCTCGTGGACCTCGATGTGATGAGTCCGGACGAGGCGTTGCAGCTGTTCACCAGGATCGTGGGGGCCGAGCGCGTCGACGCCGAACGCCATGCCGCCCTCGACGTGGTCGCCGCCTGCGGTTTCCTTCCGCTCGCGATCCGGATCGCGGCCTCGCGCCTCGCGGCCCGCCGTACCTGGACCGTGTCCGTACTCGCAGCCAAACTCTCCGACGAACGCCGCCGCCTCGACGAACTGCAGGCCGGGGATCTCGCGGTCAAGGCGACTTTCGAGATGGGGTACGGGCAGCTGGATCCGGCGCAGGCGCGCGCGTTTCGTCTCGTCGGCCTCGCCGACGGACCGGACATCTCACTCGCCGCGGCCGCCGCCATGCTCGACCAGCTGCCCGAGGAGACGGAGGACATCTTCGAAGCGCTCGTCGACACCGGCTTCCTGGAGGCCGCGGCACCGGGCCGCTACCGCTACCACGACCTCACCAGGCTGTACGCCCGCGCCTGTGCGGAGCGGGACGAACAACCCCCCAGCGAACGGGGGGCGGCACTGACCCGCCTGCTCGACTTCTACCTGGCCACCGCGACCGGGGTGTACGCGGTGGAGCATCCCGGTGACCGCAGCGTGGAGCATCTGGAACCCGCCCGGTATCCCGGCGTCGAGTTCTCCTATCTCGACGACGCCAGGCGCTGGCTGGCCTCCGAGGCGCAGTGCATCCTGTCCTGCGCCCGCCAGCTCGCCCACGGCTCCGAACTGCGCAGGTCGATCGATCTGTTGTGGAGCGTGAAGGACATCGTGGGGTCCGGGAACTTCCGCCAGTACCAGGACACGGCGGCCGCGGCGCAGCGTGCCGCGCGCGAGGCTCGGGACGCCCAGGCGGAGGGCCGTGCGTGCGCCGCGCTCACCGCGGTCCATCTCACGGCGGGGAACCTGTGGGAGGCCGACGCGGAGGCGCAGCGCGCGCTGGCGCTGGCCGTGGCGATCGACGATCCCGTGACCAGCGCCTGGGTACCGTACGACCGTGGTGTCATCGCGCTCCAGGAGCGCAGGTACACGGAGGCGGACCGTTGTCTGCGGGAGGCCCTGTCGAGGTTCCGTGACGACGAGAACCCGTTCGGTGTGGCCAGTGCGCTGTGCCAGCTGTCCCATGTGGAGGCGAGTCTGCGCAATGTCCGCAGCGCGGTGGCGCTCGCCGAGGAGGCCATCGAGCGGCTCGGCTCCGAGGCCGCCACGCTCGCGCTCGCCGAGTCGCGCTACGCGCTGGGGCTCGCGCTGTCCGCGGCGGGGCAGATTCCCGAGGCCCTGGAGCAGTTGGACCAGGCGCTGGGGATCTACGAGGAGTGCGGACAGGCCCTCGGGGAGGGCATGGCGCGCTTCCGGCGGGCCGAGATACATCTCGGCGCGGGCCGGCCCGCCCACGCGGCCGCGGAGGCGGAGCAGTCACTCGCCGTGCTGGGCCGGGTGGGAGGTGCCCGGCGCAGGGCCGACGTGCTGATCGTGCTGGGTGACGCCATGGAGGAGCGGGGTGAGTCCGCGCGCGCCCGTACCTGCTGGGCCGAAGCCCTCGCGATGTACGAGCAGCTCTCCAGAGCCGAGAGAAACGAGGTCCGGCCCCGGCTGCTCGCCCGGCTGGACGGCCGTACCGCGGACGAGGAGGCAGGTCGCCTCACGGGGACCTGATCCACCCCGCCCGCGGTTGGCCGCGTATCGCGCTGATCGGCGCGTCTGCGGCATGGTCGACCGAACAGGTCCTAGCTGATACTCACGCGGAAGATCTTGTCCGAGCCGTCCGCCGCACCTCCGTTGTTGTCGCAGTTGGTAGTGGAGAGCCAGAGTTGGTCCGCGCCGGGCACCTTGGTGACGGTGCGCAAGCGGCCGTACGTGCCGACGTAGTACGCGGTCGCCGAGCCGACGCTCTCCGTGTCACCGCTGATCGGGATGCGCCACAGGCGTTCGCCGCGCAGCGCCGCCATGTAGATGACGTTGCGGACGATCGCGATGCCGCTGGGCGAGGCCTCGGAGACGGCCCACGTCTTCTTGGGGTTGGTCATGCCGGAGACGGAGCAGCTGCCCTCGCAGGTCGGCCAGCCGTAGTTGCTGCCCGGCTTGATGAGGTTCAGCTCGTCGTAGGAGCTGTTGCCGAACTCGGCCTCCCACAGGCGCCCGTTGCGGTCGAAGGCGAGGCCCTGCGGGTTGCGGTGGCCGTAGCTGTAGACGTAGTTGCCGAACGGGTTGCCGGGTGCCGGCTGGCCCGAGGTCGTCAGGCGCAGGATCTTGCCGTTGAGGGACGTCTTGTCCTGGGCGAGTGACGAGGTCTGGGCGTCGCCGGTCGAGGCGTACAGGTAGCCGTCGGGACCGAAGGCGAGCCGGCCGCCGTTGTGGTAGCGGTTCTTCTTGATGCCCTGGAGCAGGGTCGTGTAGCCGCTCAGGGAGCTGCCGTTGTACGTCATGCGCACGATGCGGTTGCCCTCGGAGGCGGTGTGCATGAAGTACACGTAGTGGTTGGTGTCCCAGTTCGGGTCGACCGCGACACCGAGCAGACCGCCCTCGCCGTCCGTCGTGACGACATTGGGCACGCTCCCCACCTGTGTCTTCGTGCCGTCCTTGGCCAGCTTGAACACCTTGAAGCTGTCGCGTTCGGTGACCAGGGCGCTCAGCCCGTCGGGCATCCAGTAGGTGCCCCAGGGGATCGTCCAGCCGCTGGAGACGGTGGAGATCGACGACGGAACACCGCCGTCGGTGGAGCAGCTCTGCGTGGTGAAGCTGACCGTGTTGCTCTGCGCGGACACATTGCCGGCCGCGTCGCGCGCCACCACGTTCAGCGAGTACGGACTGTTGCAGGCGAGCCCGGTGACGGTGGTCGAGGTCGCGGGCGGGTTGCCCGTGACGGTCTTGTAGACGGTGGTTCCGCTGCGGATGTCGTACGCGACGACGGCCTTGTCGTCCGTCGAGGCGCCCCAGTCCAGGGTGACGCTGTTGGCGGTGACGTTGGACGAGGAGAGCGTCCCGGGCGTCGTCGGGGCCGTGGTGTCGGAGCTCGGCAGCGTGGTGCAGTCCACGGCGGGGCTGGCGAGCGAGGCGTTGCCCGCGGCGTCGCGGGCGATGACGGTGAGGTTGTAGGTGGTGTTCGGGGTCAGTCCGGTGAGGTTCTTGGACGTGATGTCGCCCGCCGTCTCACCGATCTTGTTGCCGTGCTCGTAGAGGTCGTACGCGACGACGCCGACGTTGTCGGTCGAGGCGCTCCAGCTCAGGGTGAGCGCGTCCTCGCCGATGTTCGAGCAGCTCGGCTGGCCGGGCCGGGTCGGTGCCTGGGTGTCGGCGGCGGTACCCACGCGCAGCCGGTCGAGGTTGGGGCCACCGTTGGCAGTGGTGGCCGTGGCGCGGATCTTGTTGCTGCCTGGCGTGAGATCGGCGTTGAGTGTCTTGGTGGCCCAGGTGTCCCAGTCGGCGGTGGCCGGAAAGGACACGTTCGCGGCGACCACCGTGCCGTTCACGGAGATGTCCATCGGCCGGTCGACGGTCGTGCCGTTGGCGTACCGGAAGGCGAGCGAGGCGCTGCCCGCCGAGACCGCGCTGACCGTGAACTCCACAGACGAACCCGTGACGTTGGTGTAGTCGACGAAGCCCGTTCCCGTGTAGTTCAGATGGTTCGTCGCCACCGTGCCCTGGGAGATCGTGGCGTCCTCGGCCTGGTAGTCGGTCGTGGCGGCAGAGACCTCGAAGTCGGCGTAGTCGGTGTTGGCGAGGCCGCCCGCGCTGGTCGCGGTCAGCCGGATCTTGTTGCTGCCCGCGTTGACGGGGACGGTCAGGGACGAGGTCGTCCAGGCGTCCCAGGTGGTGGTGGACGGAAAGGAGTATCCGGCCTTGACGACGGTGCCGTTGACGGCGATGTCGGCGGGGCGGTCGCTGGTCGTGCCGTTGGCGAAGCGCACGCCGAGCGTGGCGCTGCCCGCGGAGGCGGCGTTCACGGTGAACTCGAGGTAACTGCCCACCGTGTTGGGCGTGTTGACGAATCCTGTCCCGGAGTACCCGGCGTAGTTGCTGTCGATGGTGGAGCCTGAGGTGTAGGCCGCGCTCTCCGCCTCGTACCGGGTGGGGGCCGCCGAGGCGGTCTGCGGGACGGCCTGGACGAGTCCGGCACACAGCAGCACGACGGCGCCGACCACGAGGCGTCTGAACCAGACTCTGCGGAGAGCCTTGCTACGGATACGCATGTGAACCTCCTTCATGTATGTCGCGTGCGGTGACTTCAGGGGACCCAGTAGTTGCCGGACGCCACGATCATCGACTGGAGCTGGACGCTGCCGCCGTAGTAGAGCGTGGAGCTGATGGGTGTGGCGACGAGCTTGTTCCACAGGGAGTCGAGCCAGGCCTGTGAGCCGGAATCGGTCATCGCAGTCACGATGAACGGCGCGGTGAACGCCATGTCGTGCCCGCTGTCGTAGGCGGAACCGCTGAGGTGGTAGCCGGTGACGATGTTGTCGGGGTTGCCACCGGTCTTCGACTTGATCCAGGAGTTGAGCTTGCGGGCCGAGGCGAGCGAGACGGAGTCACCGCTGGTGACGGCGTCGGCGCCGATGCGCCAAGGGTCACGGCAGGCGTTCCAGCTGTAGTCGCCGTCGTTGGGGCCTTCGAGGACCTGTCCGCCCGCGGGCTTCGGGGTGGTGTTGGTGTTGACGATGAAGTCCGCCAACAGGCCGGTGCTCGGCGCGTAGTTGGCTTGCTGACTGGTGATCAGGTTCTGATGGGCGCTGCGGATCGTGTCCCACGCGGCATCGCCGGTGGCCCGCCTGAAGGCCCGGAAGTGGTCGATCATCCAGTCCGAGGAGCGCGTGATGTAGTAGTACTGATCGCCCGACGTGGACCAGTCGCCGAGCTTCATGAGGTGGGTACTCGAGTTGACCTCGCCGGCCTTGATGGCGTTGATGTGCTTCACGGCCAGGCTCTTGTAGTCGTACGTTCCCGCGCTCCCCCACTGCTTGTCGGCGAGCAGCAGCCCGTACGCCACGTCGAGGTCACCGTCGGTCGCCGAGTCCGAGCCGTCGACACTGGTGCAGGAGGAGTCCTGCTCGGCGGCGAGCAGGTTGGAGTTGTGCACCGAGGGATGCGCCAGCATGTACTTGACCAAGCCGTCGAAGATCTTCTTGGCGTCCGGGTCGGCGCCCGCCATCAGGGCGCTGACGACCATGCCGTAGCCCTGCGCCTCGGCGACGTAGGGATGGTCGGCGTCCGGCGAGATCACCTCGTACCAGCCGTTGCCGCAGTTCTGCTTGACGAAGGCGGACTTCCAGGCGTTGTACTTGCTGACGACGGCCTGGTCGAGGGTCGACTGCGCACCCGTGGGCTTCAACGTGCCTGTCGCGTACGGGAATTGATGACTCCCGAAGGGAACGGCAGGACCGCCTCCGCCGCCCGAGGGGCTGCCGAGGGTGAGCTTGTCGAGGTTGGGGCCGCCGTTGGCGGTGGTCGCGGTCGCCCGGATGGTGTTGGTGCCCCCGTTCAGGGAGGCGTTGACGGTCTTGGTGACCCAGGTGTCCCAGTTCGCGGTGGCCGGGAACGACACGTTCGAGGCGACCACCGTGCCGTTCACCGAGATGTCCATCGGGCGGTCGGTCGTGGTGCCGTTGGCGTACCGGAACTGCAGCCCGGCCTGCCCGGCAGCCGCCGCGTCCACCGTGAACTCCACATACGAACCAGCCACGTTGGTGTAGTCCGCGAAGCCACTGCCCGTGTAGTTCAGATGGTTCGTCGCCACCGCGCCCTGCGAGATCGTGGCGTCCTCGGCCTGATAGTCGGCCGCCGCCGCGGTGACATCGAAGTCGACGTAGTCCAGGTTCGGATCACCCGCGGCGGTCGTCGCCGTCAGACGGATGGTGTTGGCGCCCGCATTCACCGGCGCTGCCACCGTCCTGGTCGCCCAGGTGTCCCAGTCCGCCGTCGGCGGGAACGACACATTCGACGCGACGACCGTGCCGTTGACGGAGACGTCGATCGGCCGGTCGGCGGTGGACCCGTTCGCGTACCGGACGGCTATCGAGCCCGTGCCCGCGGACGCGGCGTTCACGGTGAACTCCACATACACACCAGCGGCGTTGGTGGTGTCCGCGAACCCGGAACCGGAGTAGTTCAGATGGTTCGTGGCCACCGTCCCCGACGAGATGGTGGCGTTCTCCGCCTCGTACCGCGTTGCGAGCGCCTGGGTCACACCACTGCCCGCCCAGCCGAGCAGGGGCAGTGCGAGAGCCAGGGAGGTGGACCACGACAGGATGGTTCTGCGACGCGTTCTGTTCATGGCTGTTCTCTTCACGGCTGTTCTCCTCAACCCGCGTACTGGACGAAGACCTTGAGGTAGTCGTACGGCTGCTGTGACACACCGCTGCAGGAGTCCCCGTCAGAGCCGGAGCCGCAGGCCCGGTCGCGGTTCACGGACCAGTAGGTGAGGCGCGCGATGTGGTGCTGCTGCGCGTAGGCGAGCATCGTCTGGAAGTCGGAGACACGGACCAGCTCGCCCGCGTCGTCGGTCTTGCCGTTCATCGAGGAGAGCCCGATGTGCGCGTAGGTGGTCGCGTCGCTGTAGCCGTAGGCGGCCTTGACCTTGCCCTTGAGGCCTTCCATGGCCTGGGTCGTCAGCGTGCCCATGTTGCTGGTGCCGCCGCCGAAGTCGAAGGGCATGATGCACCAGATGTCGTTCGCCAGACCGGAGTTGGCACCACGGTTGATCATGTCGACGCCGGTGGAGTCCGGGCCGTTGGTGGTCGTACCGAAGGTGATGATGGTCTTGAGGCCCGCGTTGTTCGCCTTGACGATCTTCAGTGCGTCGATCACCCGCTGACGGACCGTCGCGCTGGACCACTCGGTGTTCTCGATGTCGATGTCGATGACCTTCAGGCCATAGGCGTTGATGACCTTCTGGTACGCACCGGCGAGGACTGAGGCGCTGGTACATTTCTCGCCGAGCTTGTTGCCGCTCCACCCGCCGAAGGAGACGATCACGTCACCGCCGGCCGACCGGATGGAGTTGATCTTCGCCTGGTCGTCACCGCCGGTCAGCGGGCGCGAGCCGTCCCATGCGGGGTTGCAGGACCCGTCGGAGAGGATGAAGGCCAGCGTGAACCACTTGACGCCGGTCGCCGACATCACGGAGGTGGGGCTCTGCGGGTTGCCCCAGCCGAAGTACTCGTAGGGCGCGACGGCCATCCCCGGGGTGCCGCCGCCCGAGGGGCTGCCGAGGGTGAGCTTGTCGAGGTTGGGGCCACCGTTGGCGGTGGTCGCGGTCGCCCGGATGGTGTTGGTGCCCGCGTTCAGCGAGGCGTTGACGGTCTTGGTGACCCAGGTGTCCCAGTTCGCGGTGGCCGGGAACGACACGTTCGAGGCGACCACCGTGCCGTTGACGGAGATGTCCATCAGCCGGTCAGTGGTCGACCCGTTGGCATACCGGAACTGCAGCCCGGCCTGCCCGGCAGCCGCCGCGTCCACCGTGAACTGCACATACGAACCAGCGACGTTGGTGTAGTCGACGAAGCCCGTGCCCGTGTAGTTCAGGTGGTTCGTCGCCACCGTGCCCTGCGAGATCGTGGCGTCCTCGGCCTGGTAGTCGGTCGCGGCATGGGCGACTTGCGTGGGAACGAGCAACAAGGACAACAGCAGCCCGCAGAGCGCGGCCAGGGCTACGCGTAGTCGGCGTTGGGGTGCGGCAGGGTGCACGTGGATCGTCCTCCCGGGACGGAATGAGGAGCACTGAAAGGATGTTAGGAAACGTTCCTAACCATCACTGCATAGCAGCGTCGGAACGCCGGATTGTCAATGGCATCGGGAGAGTTCACCGTGCACATAAAGCACAGGCACTTCCTGTTTGCGGGCAGCCCTCAAGGGGCGACGGGAACGTCCCGCCCCCCGTGAGGTCCCCCCGGGAAATGACCCTTTTGCGCCTCCTCTCAGCCCCGGTCGAGATGATCGAGATTCGGCGCGCCACCGGCCGTGGTGGCGGTCACCCGAATCGTGTTGGCCCCGGCGTTCAGCGGCACGGTGAGGGTCGAGTCGGCCCAGATGTCCCAGCTGCCGGTGTCGTTGAAGGCACGGCCCGCGGAGACGACGGCGCCGTTGACGCTGACGTCCATCGGGCGGCCCGTGGTCGTGCCGTTGGCGTACCGGATGGTCAGGGGTGCGGTGCGGGCGGTGGCGGAGTCGACGGTCCACTCGACGTACGCGCCGGCCTCGTTGGCGGTGTTCACAAAGCCGGTTCCGGTGTACGCGATGTGGTTGGTGTCGACGGTGGAGCCCGCCGAGGTGCCCGCGTTCTCCGCCTGGTACCGGACGGTCTTGGCACCGAGCGGGGTGACCCTGATGAGCCGTGTCTCCCCCGGACGCAGCGTCGCGCTGTAGGTGTCCGTGACCGTGCCCTTGTGGGAGCCCGACCACAGGTCCGTCACATCGCCCGAGCCCGTGAACCCGACCTGCGACCAGTTCACGCTCACCGTGGAGTCGCCCGACGTACCCGTGTTGAAGAGCGCCACCACGTAGTCACCGCTGTCCTCGCGCTTGCTCCAGACCTGGTTGACGCCGCTGGAGACGATGCGCCCCGCGGCGTATCCGTCCTGGTCGACGCCGATGAGACGGTCGTTGGTGAGCATCGCCGTGTCGACCGGGTCGAGGTGCGTCAGGTCGGTACCGAGCAGCAGTGGGGCGCCCGCCATCGCCCAGAGGGTGAAGTGGGAGCGGCGCTGGTCGGAGGTGAGGCCGGCCTGGTCGCCGTTGCCGATCTCCAGCGAGTCCAGGTCGTTCCAGCCGCCGGGACTCGCGTACTGCTGCCAGTTGGCCGCCGAGGTGAAGCGGGCCGAGACGTGCGACCAGTCGGTGAGCGGATAGCCGCTGCCGTTCGAACCGGAGCCGCAGTAGCACTCGACGTCGCCCTGGGTGCGCCAGCTGTTGGCCAGTGAGCGCCAGGTGGGCGCGTCGGCGATCGCGAGGTTGTTGGACAGGGCGTAGTTGATCGGCCGGCCCGTGGCCCGCAGCGCCTTGTCCCAGGCCCGTACGTCGGGGATGTCCGCGCTTCCGACCCCGTCGATCTTGAGGTAGTCGACTCCCCAGGAGGCGAACTGCCGCGCCCAGGAATCCACAAATTCCTGCGCGCCCGGCTTGCCGTAGTCGATGTAGTACATGTTCTTGCAGTTGTAGTTCTTCTCCAGGGCCGCGGTGTTCGCGATGTCCGCCGCGTGGTACGCCGTGCCCTCGATCGGCGTGTTCTTCAGTACGGCGTTCTTGGCGATGCCCGGAGTGACGTAGAAGCCGAATTTGAGTCCTTTGGAGTGGATGTAGTCGGCGAGCGCCTTGATGCCGGACGGGAATTTCGCCGGGTCGACACTCCAGCGGCCGTAGGAGTCCACGACGAATCCGTTGGCGTCGCACTTCTGCCAGAAGTCGTCGAGATTGACGTACACGAAGCCGTGGTTCACGAGGCCGCTGCTGACCATCGCGTCGGCCTGCGCCTTGATCTTGTCCTCGGTGGGCCAGCGCCGCACGAAGCTCCAGCTGCTCCACCCCATCGCGGGCCGCACGGACTGGCCGTTGCCCGAGGCGGTGGCGGGCGGGGCGGCCATCAGGGGCATCGCCGCGGCGATCAGCATGCCCACCAGGGCAACGAGGAGTCCTCTCCTGAATCGCCGGAACCGGCAGCTCATGGCTCCCTCACCTCCAGATGGTCGAGATTGGGCGCCCCGTTCGCGGTGGTCGCGGTGGCACGGACGGTGTGGGTGCCGGCCGCGAGCGGGACGCCGACCGTGACATCGGCCCAGCTGTCCCAACTGCCGTTCGGAGGGAAGGACTTGGCGGCGGCGACCACGATGCCGTCGACGGAGATGTCCATCGGACGGTCGGACGTCGTGCCGTTGGAGTAACGGAGCGTCAGATCGGCCGTGCCGCCGCCGGTGGCACTGACGCCGAACGACACATACGCGCCCACCTCGTTGGCGGTGTTCACGAACCCCGTGCCGGAGTACCCGGTGTGGTCTGAGTCCACGGTGCTGCCCGCCGAGTAGGTGGCGTTCTCCGCCTCGTAGCGCACGGGCGGCGCCGCGGTGCTCGGGGTCGCGTACGACGTACCGATCCACGCCTCGTCGATCCGCAGCCGCTTGTAGCGGGTGATGTCGGTGGAGGCGGCCCAGGTCGAGTCCACTTCGAGGCGTACGTAGCGGGCGTTGACGGCGGTCAGGTCGATGCCCTGGATGCCGCGGCGGCTCGCCAGTTGCCCCGTCTTGACGGCACTTCCCCAGCTGGAGCCGTCGTTGCTGACGTACACCTTGTAGTCCTTGATGCGGGCGGACTGCTCGGTGTCGGAGCGCGCGTAGGCGACGGAGTCCTCACGCTGGTTGAGGCCGATGTACTGCGCCTTCTTGGCCGTGCCGAGGTCGAAGGTGAGGTCGACCGGCAGCGTCTTGTTGCTGTCCCAGTACGTCAGATAACTGCCGTCCGCCGCGGCCGCGGCCCCGTGACCGCTCGCCGACGCGCTCGCGCTCATCGTGTAGGAGGAAGCGGGCAGGATGCCCTCGCGGCCCGCCGTCGTCACCTTGAAGACGGTGTCGTACGGGTCCCAGCCGCTGAGCCCGTTCAGTGTGAGGACTCCGCCCGACTGGGTCCAGGAAACGGCCGCCCCGGTGCGCAAGTTGGTGACGGACGCGATGCGGTAGCCGTTGTCGCGGATGCGCAGGGTGCTGGTGGTCGGCGGCGTCAGGACGTGGACGTAGTGCCGGTCGGGGTCGGTCTTGCTGATCGTCGTCACGCCGTGCGCGCCGTCGTTCCAGAAGCCGGGCTTGAGGCCGCCGTACATGTAGCCGCCGCCCTCGACTCCGTGCAGCGACTCCCAGATGGGGTTCAGATAACTGGCCGCGAAGTTGTTGAAGGACTCCTGGTTGGACGGGAATCTGCCGTTGACCATCGCCGTCTCGGCCATCAGCGCCTTCACCGACGAGCCCGCGTTGGTGACGAGCCGGCCGAGAGTGAGGGCCCGGTCGACGCTCGGATTCGTGCCGTCGTACCACCACGCGCCACTGGAGGGCAGCTTGAAGTCGGCCTCGGTCAGGCGGGGTTGGGCCGTGTAGACGGCCTGCGGATAGTCGTAGGCCGGCGTCATTCCCGTCTTCTGCTCATTGCTGATCATGTCCATGATCGGTGTGTCTTCGTTGTTGTTGCTGAGCGTGTAGCTCGGCCGCTTCTGCTGGATCTGCGCGTAGAGGTTGTGGCTCTCCCAGTACGCGTTGTCGTTGTCGATCCAGAAGCCGCCGAGGTCCGGGTAGCGGTCCATGACCTCGAAGAAGAGGTCGTAGGAGTACTCGCCGAAACCGTCGCGGGTGGTCAGGTCGACCGAGTGGCCCTTGTAGGCGGAGTAGGCGGCCGAGTCCAGCCACTCGTGACCGCCTTCGGCGTGCCACTGCGGGTCGTCGGTCATGTAGAGGATGACCTTGAGGCCCTTCGCCTTGGCCGCCGCGACCAGCTCACCGAGGAAGTCGCGCTGGGTGGCGCAGCTGCCGGGGATCGCCGAGGGCCAGGGGCGCGCGTACCCGAGACGGCTGTGGAAAGTGGCGAGGACCAGGTACTGGGTGTGCAGCTTGAGGGCTTCGTTCACCCAGTAGTCCGCGCTCCAGCCGCCGCCCGTGACGTCGGACTCCCAGCCACTGCAGCTGGTGTGCTGCGGGGCGGTCCGCTCGCCCCAGTGCAGGAAGAGTCCGCCGGTCGAGGCGCGCAGGAAGTCCTGGCGCGGGTTCTGCAGGTCCGCTCGTGCCGGGGAGGGCAGCAGCAGCGCTCCGAGGAGGAGCGCCACCACGGCCGTCGCCAGACGAGCGCTCACACGTCTGAGAGTGTTCATGCCGGGACGTCCAGGTAGTCGAGGTTGGGGCAGCCGGCCGCCGTGGTCGCCGTCGCCCGGAGGGTGTTGGTTCCCGCGGTGAGCGGGACGGCAAGGGAGACCGTGCGCCAGGTCGTCCAGTCGGCGCTGGGCAGGAAGGAGACGCCGGAGGCGACGACCTGCCCGTTCACCGTGATGTCCATGGGCCGGTCGGAGGTGGTGCCGTTCGCGTACGCGAGGGCGACGGTCTTCGTGCCGGCCGCCGCCGCGTTCACCGCCCACTCCACATAAGCGCCGGTGGTGTTGTCCGTGTTGACGAAGCCGGTGCCGGAGTAGCCCGCGTGGTCGCTGTCGACGGTGCTGCCCGCCGAGTACGTGGCGTTCTCCGCCTCGTACCGGGTGGGGGCCGTGCCGCAGTCCTGGCCGGAGCTCGACGTCGAGATCCGCAGGGAGCCGCCGGACGTGTTGTGGCTGTCGGCGACGCAGTATCCGCTCACGGTCTGGAAGCCCATGTCGTACGGGCTCGCGCTGCCGCGCTGGGTGGTGAACCGGATGAACTTCACCGAGCTGCCGCTGTTGGCGATGACCGCGGGCCGCCCGTCGTCGGCGGCGAACCGCACCGAACTGTCGGTGAAGCTGACGTGGTCGGCGTTGTGCAGGTACCAGCCGTACGCGGGCCGGGTGCCGATGCTGTTCGGGTTGTAGTTGTTCGGGTCGTTGCTCGGCACCGCGGTGGACATGGTGCCGTTGCCGCCGGGGACGGTGATGTTGACGTTGGTGAAGCTGACGCCGCTGATGTGGTTCGGGCTCGACTCGCCCCATAGGGTCGGACTGAAAGAGGGGCTGGAACCGGTGGCCGTGATGTTGTCGTAGGTGATGTCGCTGATCGAACCGACGCCCGGGTTGTTGCCGCAGCGTTTACGGGTACCGATCTTCTGCATGATCGGCGAGTGGACGTTCGTCATGGTGATGTCGCGGTAGTGGACGTCGGAGATCTTGGCGCCGTCCATGGAGACCATGCCGAGCCCGGACTTGTTGGAGCCCTCGATCCTGATGCGCTCGAACTGGTAGTCCGTGAAGTCGCCGCACGTCTCGGAACCGAACATCAGCGCGTTGCAGCACACCGCGGAGAGATACGAGTCGCTGACCCGGCCGTGGCCGTTGGGCAGCTTGGCGCCCAGCGCGTAGTCGCTCTTGAAGACCAGCGCGTCGTCGTTGGCCTTGATGTTCGCGTTCGTCACCGTGACGTTGGTGGTGCTGATGATGTTCCAGCCGTCGCGGTCGCTCGCCGTGTCGATGTTCAGATGGTCCGAGGCGACGTTCGTACAGCCGTTGATGAGCGCTGCGAAATGGCCGCCACGGCGCAGGGTCAGACCGTCGCCGATCCGCAGGCCGTCGCACCGGGTCAGGGAGATGATCTTGTCGGCCTCACCGGAGGACGGGTTGCCGGTGATCAGGTTGCCCTGGCCGTCGATGACGCCGCCGCCCACGAAGCCGATGTTGGTCAGCCGGTCGCCGTAGATCATCGCGTTGTGGAAGTGGCTGTGCCCGTAGTCCTGGTACTGGTCGTACGGGTTGGACTCGGGCGGGTCGTACGTGTCCGCGCTGGAGCCCTGGATCGCGGCGCCCGTGTCGACCTGGAGTGTCACGTTGCTCTTCATGTGGATCGTGTTCTTGGACTTGTAGCTGCCGGGCGAGGGGAACCGCACGGTTCCGCCGCCCGCACCGTTCGCGGCGTCGATGGCCTTCTGGATGGCGGGCGTGTCATTGGTGGAGCCGTCGCCCCTCGCGCCGTAGTCGCGCACGTTGTAGACAGCGGCCGCGGCGGCGGTGAGTGCCTGGGTGCGGGCGACGGCGGGTGCCTGGGCGCGGGCGACGGCCGGGGGCTGGGAGAGGCCCAGCACGACAAGGAAGCCCAACAGGGCCATGGCGACGGATCTGCGGGTTGGATGTCTCATGTCGGCCTCGTCTCAGACCAGTTGGTAGCCACGGAGGTTGGTGAGGAGCAGATGGCAGTCCTGCAGCGAACCCGACGTGTCGCCGAGGGAGCGGTAGATACCCCACTTGGGCCGCACGCGGTCGTCGAGGAAGGTGTCCACACCGGACTTCGACTTGTCGATCACGGTCGTGCCGCCGCTCTTGAGGATCCAGCGCACGGATCCCGACGTGCCGTCGCCGACCTTGATCTGGAAGTCGACGTCCGTCCAGTTGTCGTGCAGCGGGTCCAGACTGGTGCGGCCGATCAGGGTGTCGGAGAGGGCGAGTTTCAACTCGATGGTCTGGGCGCCGTTCACGCGCCGCAGCGATTGCACGACGATCGGCGAAGTCCCGGTCCCCGGCTGCTTCATCTGCATGATGTGGGTGAAGGTCGTGGTCGCCTTCAGCGAGCTCGGAATGTACATCGAGTACGTCACCCGCCAGGTCTGGCCCGGCTGCCACTTCAGATAGCCGGCGCTGCTGGTGCGCAGCCCGGTGACCTCCTGGCGCTGTCGGTCGGTGCTGGTGTCGCGGTCCACCGTGTGCATGGTGAACCGCCAGTTGTTCCCCTCCGGGTAGATGTGCGGCTGCCCGGCGGGGTGCGAGTCGGCACGGTCGTCCTCGATCGTCTCGAAGGCACCGAGCCCGTCGCCGCTCGCGGACGGGGACCACTTCAGCTGCCAGCTCGCCGCGGCGGCGGTGGCCGGGATCCCCGCGGCGAGCGCGGCGCCGCCGAGTGCGGCGCCGATCACCTTCCGGCGGGACGGCCCGTCGTGCGGCGCGGGGGATGAGCTCATCTTCCGTCACCTCGCCCTGAGTTGTTCGTTCATGATCAGAAAGGCGCCGAGACCGTGAAAGTCGTTGGTCGCTCTGGTGCGGGCCACGTAGTAGGCGTAGTCGCCGACGTTCGTGCCGATGGAGATGTCCGTGAGGTTCGTCCGGCCGTCGGAGCCGAGTGAGATCTTCGCCAGGACGCCCTGGTAGCCGCGTTGAGCGACGTCGTTGTAGTGCGCGTCGATGTAGCCCTGCTGGGCGCCGCGCGAGAGGGCGTAGGTGAACATGCTGGAGCAGGACGTCTCGGTCCAGTTGTCGCTGCGGTCGCCCTTGTCGACGACCTGGAACCAGCGGCCGGTGTTCGGGTCCTGGTAGTGCTCCAGGCCCGCGGCCAGCTTCTGCAGGATGGTCAGGAGCTCGGCGCGGCGCGGGTGCGAACTGGGGATCGCGTCCAGCACGTTGACGATGGCCATGGAGTACCAGCCGACCGCCCGGCACCAGTGCTCGGGGGCGAGACCGGTCCCCGGGTCGGACCAGCTCGCCGTGCGCGACTCGTCGTAGGCGTGCTTCAACAGGCCGTTCGTGACCTGGAGATGGCTGCCGTAGACGTACAGCTGCTTGGCCGCCTCGTTGTTCGCGTATGCCGAGTCGTTGAACTCCTTGCCGTACTCCACAAGGAACGGATTGACCATGTAGACGCCGTCCGCCCACAGTTGGTGGGCCCGGCTGTCCGAGGTCGCGTGCCAGAAGCCGCCGTCCGAGGTGCGGGGATAGGTCTCGAGGCGGTCGCGGATCTTCTTGGCCGCGATGCGGTAGCGGTCCTGGCCGGTCTCATGGTGCAGGATCGTCAGCAGCCGTCCGGCCTGCATGCTGTCGAGGTTGTTGAAGCTCTGCCCGATCGTGCCGTCGCTCGACACGAAGCGGTCGACGTAGTTCTTGATGTACGAGAGAGAGCGCGGGTCGTGCGTGCGCTGGTACGTGAGGTACTGGCCGTAGAGGTACAGGCCGACCGGGTACGACCAGCCGCCTATCGTGGTCGGCGAGTAGCGCGCCATCGTCGACTCGACCATGGCGACCGACCAGTCGGTGGTGACCGCGGGCTGTCCCACGGACAGCGAGTCGAGGTTGGGGCCGCCGTTCGCGCTGGCGGCGGTGGCCCGGACGGTGTTGCCGCCCTGCTGAAGCGCGGCGTCGACCGTACGCGTCTGCCAGCCGGTCCAGGAGCCGTTGCCGGGGAAGGACAGGTTGTCGGCCACCAGGACGCCGTTGACGGTGATGTCCATCGGGCGGTCGGCGGTCGTGCCGTTGGCGAAGCGGAAGGCGAGCGGCAGGGTGGCCTGCTCCTCCGCGGTGACCGTGAACTCGACGTAACTGCCCGCCACGTTGTCGTAGTTGACGAACCCGGTGCCGGTGAAGCCGGTGTGGTCCGACTCGACGCTGCCCTGTCCGATCGCGGCGTACTCGGCCTCGTAGCCGACGGCGGCCGGGGCGGCGGACGCGGGAATCGCGGCCTGGGCGGCGGACACCGGGACCCCGGCCAGTCCGACGGCCGGCGTGGCGGACGCCGGGACCGCGGCCAGTCCGGCAGCCGCGAGCGAGACCGCCATCAGCAGCACACGTAGACGTCTCATGTTCCTCCTTCGCGATAGGCAGGGGCCGCGACAGGGGCCGCCGCACGAGCTGTGTCCGCCGCGTACGGCGCTGCCACCAGGTCGCGGACGAGACCGTGGTCGGGCGCGTGACGGCAGACCGGGTCGGTGCGGGCCGCGTCGCCGGTGAGCGCGTGCGCCTGGCAGCGGCAGCCGCCGAAGTCGGTCGTCCGCAGGACACAGCCGCGGCAGGGCTCCTGCATCCAGGCCTCGCCACGGTAGGCGTTGAAGGCATGCGACTCGCGCCAGATCCAGGCGAGTTGGTAGTCCTTCGCGTTCGGCGGGTCGAGGCCGGGAAGGGAGGCCGCGGCCGGGCACGGGAGGACCGTGCCGTCCGGGGCGACGGTGAGCGAGACGGCGCCCCAGCCGCCCATGCACGGTTTCGCGGTGCCGTCGAGATAGTCGGCGGCGACCCAGACCAACTCCATGGCCCTGCCGAGGCTTTCACGTCGGCGGGCTACGGCCTGGCGGGCGTGCTCGACCTGCTCCCGGGTCGGGAGCAGGGACGCACGGTTGCGCAACGCCCAGCCGTAGAACTGGGTGTTGGCCAGCTCGACCCGGTCGGCGCCCCAGGCAAGTCCGAGCGCGATCAGGTCGTCGAGGGCGTCGATGTTGGCGCGGTGCAGCACGACGTTCAGGCCAAGCGGGAGCCCTGCGGCGCGAACCAGCTTCGCGGCCCTCTCCTTGGCAGCGAACGAACGGGCGCCCGCGATGAGTTCGGAGGTGATCGGATCGGCGTGCTGCACGGAGAGCTGGACACAGCGCAGTCCGGCGTCCTTGAGCTCCGCGAGCCGTCGTTCGTGCAGGCCGACTCCGCTGGTGACGAGCTGGGTGTAGAGGCCGGCCGTGTCGGCGGCCGCGACGATGTCGGCGAGATCACGTCTGAGGAGCGGTTCGCCGCCCGAGAGGTGGGTTTGGACGACGCCCAGGTCGGCGGCCTGACGCAGTACCCCGACCCATTGTCCAGTGTTCAGTTCTTCTGACCGACTGATCAGTTCGACGGGGTTGGAGCAGTACGCGCAGCGCAGCGGGCAGCCGTGGGTGAGTTCGGCGAGCAGCGCCCAGGGGGGAGCCACGGTCACTGGAGCCAGCCCTCCTTTCGCAATGCCGTGAGGAATGCGGGGACTTCGTCGGCGACGGGTGCGCCGGGGAACCGTTCGCCGAGCTCCGCGACGATCTCGTCCACCTCGCGGCTGCCGTCGCAGAGCCGGACGACACTGCCGGCGTTGCCGCACAGGACGACGACTCGCTCGGGCAGGAGCAGCAAGTCGGCGCTCCGGACGCTATCGTGACGGAGCATCACGGAGCGGGACAGGACGGGCCGCCAGGTCATGAGCCGCCGCCCCGGTCGACGGCGTCCAGCAGCGCCCACAGCACCTCGCACTTGAACGCGAGTGCCGCCACCGCCCGCTCCTGCTGCTCCCTGGTGCGGGCCCAGGCGTGGACGAGTGCGAGGGCCTCCTCGCTGTCGCGGCCGCCCTGGCCGATGCGGGCCCGGAAGTACGCGAGCCCCTCGGCCTCGATCCACGGGTAGTGGCGTTCGAAGGCGGCGATGCGGGTGCGCATCAGAGACGGTGCCGACAGCTCGGTCAGGGACGCGGCGACGGCGTCGAGCGCGGGGCGCAGGCGGCAGAAGTTGACGTAGCCCTCGACCGCGAGCCGCACCCCGGGCAGCACCCGGGTCGCGTCCCACAGTGTCGGACGGTCGAGGCCGACCGCCTCACCGAGCCGCAGCCAGCGTTCGATGCCGCCCTCACCGTCGGCCGTTCCGTCGTGGTCCTGGATCCTGCGCAGCCAGGCACGGCGCAGCGCGGGCTGGTCGAGCTTGGCGACGATCAGGGCGTCCTTGACGGGGATATGGCGCTGGTAGTGGAAGCGGTTGGCGATCCAGCGGCGCAGCTCAGCAGGCGTCAACTCCCCTTGGTGCATACGGATGTTGAAGGGGTGCCGGTCGTGGTAGCGCTCCTCGGCGACGGCGCGCAGCCGCTCGGTGAACTCGGGGGTTCGCCAAGGGGCCGCGACACCGTCGTCGCGCACGGTTGTCACGGTCATGGTTCGACGACCGATGGTCTAGCGCTCGCCGAGGGCGTACGCGGTGACCTCCAGGGCGGTCTCGACGACGAGATACCCGGGGGTCTCCCAAACCCTTTCCTCCGATGTTTCCCGAATGGTCGATTGTGTACCGGAGGCCTCGGAAGCCAGCTGTTCGTTCATGTGTGCGTACCCGCTTTCCTGATGGGTGGGGGGTGTGAAGCCCAGACAGGTGTGGTGGGGCCCAGACAGACGCTGGTGTTCATATGCGTGCACTGAGTTCATGAGAGCGTTCAGTGACGTGATACAGAGTTGCGGGGTGACGCGACCCGGTCAATGGTCCGGACCGAGAAGGTCGGATCCATTTCCGGCCAACCTCCTCTTGGGGCGAGGCTGGACATCCGGCCCCCACCATGAATCCACGAGGAATCCACCGGTCAGGAATGCATTACGGCCCGTGATCGTTGACCATGGGCATACCACCCGACGACTGAAGGATCGAGAGCTCGTGAGCAAGGTCCCCCCGATCATCCTGAACAACGGCGTCGAGATGCCGCAGCTGGGCTTCGGTGTCTGGCAGGTGCCGGACGACGAGGCGGAGCGGGCGGTCGCCACCGCACTGGAGGCCGGGTACCGCAGCATCGATACCGCTGCGATCTACGGCAACGAAAAGGGCACCGGCAAGGCCATCACCGCTTCGGGCATCGCCCGCAAGGATCTCTTCGTCACCACCAAGCTCTGGAACAGCGACCAGGGGTACGACTCGACGCTGCGCGCCTTCGACGCGTCGCTGGAGAAGCTCGGCCTGGAGTACATCGATCTGTATCTGATCCACTGGCCGCTGCCGTCCCGGGGCAAGTACATCGACACGTACAAGGCCTTCGAGAGGCTCTACGCGGACGGCCGCGCCAAGGCCATCGGCGTCTCCAACTTCCTTCCGGAGCACCTGGAGAAGCTGATCGACGCGACGTCCGTCATCCCGGCCGTCAACCAGATCGAACTGCACCCGCACCTCCAGCAGCACGCGGCACGCGAGTACCACGCGGAGCGGGGCATCGCGACCGAGGCCTGGTCGCCGCTCGGCTCGGGCAAGGGCCTCCTGGAGATCCCGGCGATCGTCGCCATCGCCCAGAAGCACGGCCGCACGCCGGCGCAGATCGTGCTGCGCTGGCACCTCCAGCTGGAGAACATCGTGATCCCCAAGTCCGTCACCCCGTCCCGGATCAAGGAGAACATCAACGTCTTCGACTTCTCGCTGGACACCGAGGACATCGCGGCGATCACAGCGCTGAGCGAGGACCGTCGTCTGGGTCCGGACCCGGCGACCTTCGACATGGGCTGACGCCCGCAGCCGTGCGACCGTCCGCCCCGCCGCATGGTCTCCCGCACGTCGGGGCGGACGCGTACGGGAGCGGGACCGTCGTCGGCCGGCCCCCGTACGGAACACGACCGTCGAACGCCCCACCGTCGGCCGGCTCCGGCGTGG
Organism: Streptomyces albiflavescens; assembly: GCF_014645835.1. GTDB lineage: Bacteria > Actinomycetota > Actinomycetes > Streptomycetales > Streptomycetaceae > Streptomyces > Streptomyces albiflavescens. Next base: position 99,526 of record NZ_BMMM01000020.1, on the reverse strand, counting down.
AAGGCGTCAGCCGCCCCGCACATCCGTGAAGACGACCTCGAACTCCTCCAACCCAGTCACGGTCACGTGCGCTTTGGCCGCGCCCTCGTGCCGGGCCGCCGACTGGGGGCCGCGGGACGCGACCAGGGACTCCCGGTCGACGAACACGACGCCGACGAGGCCGCGGCCGCGCTCCCGGTCGATGACCAGTGACGCCCTGGCCAGCCCCGGGAGGTTCTCGAGCTGGGGGACCACCGTCGCCCGGAAGGTGTCGGCAAGCAGATCCGCGTCCGCGGGGTCGAACTCCAGCCTGCTGAGCCGCAGTCCGCCTCCCGCCTGCGGCTGCCGGACCGGATGGAAGACCACCGCCTCGTAGTTGTCGACCGCCAGCGTCACCGCGAACGGCTCCAGGAGCGCCGCGCGCCGCTCGCGCAGCACCTCTTCGCTGTTCCGTCTGGCCTCCTCGGACTCCCACCAGCTCACTACGAAGAGTTTGCCGAGCTTCCGGTCCACGAAAATGCTGGATCCGCGATACCCCGGGCGATCCTCCAGCAGGTCCCGGCCCCGCGTGTTCAAGGACTTGATGGCCGTGTCGATCGTCACGGGATCGCCGGTCGCGTACACAGTCCGCACGAACATGACGACTCGCCTCCCAGAAGCCGGGCGTTTACCCGGAATGTTCGATATAGCCAGTCTTCTCCCGCAAGGGAATGGTCGCAATCGACTCGGAACACCGGAGTTCACACCAGGGGCTTGACGAGGTCACGCAAAGGGGGCCACGTTGTACGGCACCGGTAAGGAAAGTTTCCTAACAGAAGGGTTCCCCCACAGTGCGCACTCGACCACTGACCCTCGCCGCGGCTTCCGGCGCCGCGCTCCTCGCCACCGCCTTACTCCCGGCCAACGCCTCCGGCACCGTCAACCCCCGTTCCGCACAGGAGGGTTCGGTCAGCGCGGCCGACCTGCTCGCCAAGGTGACGTCCTGTTCGCAGATATCGAACGGCAAGTACAAGACCGACGACGAGACGTCGGCCACCATCCCGGTCTGCGGCAAGAACGGCGCCGTGTTCTGGAAGGCCGACATGGACATCGACTGCGACGGCCAGGTCACCAGCAAGTGCAACGGCGACACCGACCCCTGGTTCCAGGACGACACCGCCTTCCACCAGTCCGACGGCAAGCCGCTGCGCGCCGACTCGCTGCCATACGTCGTGGTGCCCAGCACCAGCAGCATCTGGAAGTACACGAGCTCCGGCATCAAGGGCGGCGGCGTGGTCGCGGTCATCTACAACAACAAGGTCGAGTACGCGGTGGTCGGTGACACCGGGCCCACGAAGATCATTGGCGAGGCCTCGTACGCCACCGCGAAGGCGCTCGGCATCGACCCCGACCCGGAGACGGGCGGGACCGACTCCGGTGTGACGTACATCCTGTTCAAGAACTCTCAGGTGTCGCCGATCGAGAGTCACAGTGCGGCGGTGTCGCTGGGTGACTCACTGGCGAAGAAGTTCCTTCAGAACAACTGACCGTGCGCCGAATGCCGTTGGGGAACTGCGTGCCGACCTTGGCCGATCGCGCAGTTCCCCGTGCCCCGTACGGGGCAACCGTCAGACAGGCTGGCCGATCGGGCGTACGACCACGGTGTTCACGTCCACACCTTCCGGTTGCCCGATCGCCCAGACGATCGACTCGGCGAGCTGGTCGGCGGTGAGCAGATGACCCGGCGGCAGGCTGCCGTAGCTGTCCCAGAACGGGGTCTCCACGCGGCCGGGAGAGATCAGGGTCACGCCGACCCCGAATTCGGTGACCTGACGGCGGGTGTTCTCGGCGAGGCCTGTCACGGCCCACTTCGTCGCGCCGTAGATGTTGCCGGGGGTGTGGATGTGACCCGCGACGCTGCCGACCAGCACGATCCGGCCGCGGGTCTCCTTCAGGGCGTCGATGGAGGCCCTGATCAGCAATGCGGGACCCAGCACATTGGTCAGCACCATCTCGGACCAGCCCGCCGGGTCGCCCTCGGCGACCGTGTCGTGCGTGGCGAAGCCGGCGCTGGCGACGACGGTGTCGAGCCGCCCGAACTCCTTGAGCGTCGCCTCGACCGCCGCCTGCACCTGGTCGTACTCCGCCGCGTTCCCGGCAATCGTCAACAGCCCCTCGGGGCGGCCGAGTTCCTCGGCGAAGGCGTGCAGTCGCTTCTCACCCCGTCCGGTGACGGTGACCCGGTGACCCGCGTCGAGTAGGCGTCGCGCGACCGCGGCGCCGATGCCGCTTCCGCCACCCGTGATGAGTGCGACGGGCGAGTCGGTCATGGTTACCCCCTACATTTCCGGTGAACGCCTGGAGTTCATCACTTGGAGCACTCTCGAAGTCAAGCCCGGGGAACTCGGCGCCCGGAAGGCTCAACACGTGCGCCGATAGGGCACGTCGGGCAAATACCTGCTCCACTCGGCACGAGTCGCCCCGCCGTCCGCCCGTGCGCACACCTCGGCTGCCGCCCCGCCCGGTGCCGACTGCACCGAACGGAGGGGCATATGAGCCGTGGCGATATGCAACTCCCGCCCACCCGGGGTGAATCCAACCGCGAGAACGGGCCCGTCGCCCACCGGCAGGGCCGCCCCCTGCAGCCGCGGTGACGCCGTCTCCCATACCCGGACCGAACCGTCGGCCCGGCTCGCGGCCACCAGCGAGCCGTCGGCCGAGAAAGCCAGGGCAGGGCGCTCGACGGTGGAGTCGGCGGTTGCCAGGACGGCGATGCGGTGCCGTCCGCCCCCGTCCCACAGGGTGAGGCGACCCTGGACGTCAGCGGCGGCCAAGAAGCGTCCGTCCGGACTGAAGGACACGGTGGGCAGGAGATCCTCACCTTCGAATCCCTGTCTGCGCCTGCCCGTCGCGACGTCGATCAGGACTCCCTCGAAGGTCACGACCGTGCGTCCGGCAGGGTCGATCGCTGCGGGGCCTTCGGTCCGCTCTCCGATCACGTGGGAGCCGGGTTGCGCGCCCTGCCGTGTGACGCGGATCCCGTCTCGGGTGCTGACGGCGGTGTGTACCGTGCCGTCGGCGGCAACGGCCCTCACCTCAGGCCGCTCCGCGGGTTCGGCCGGATTCCCGGCGGAGTCGAACGCGGCGACGGTCCGCGCCTTCTTCCGCCACGCCGGACCGACGAGACCGCGCAGGGAAAGGGTGCGTACGACTCCTGCCTCGGAGCCTTCGCGGAAGCGCAGCACTCCCTCGCTCGGGTCGAGCCGGATGGCGGTGACGGCCGGGGTGTCGACGGGGAACGTCAGGAGCGGCTCGCGCGGACCGTCGTCCGCCGGAGCCGGGAGGTCCGTACGCCACAGAGCCAGGCTGCCCGGGCTCCAGGTGAGCGCGTAGGTGCCGGTGGGGTCGAACTCGACGGAGAGCGCGCCTTCGCCGGGCATCGGCAGCAGGGGACGCGCCCGGTCGGCGTGGAAGTCCCAGGTGACGACGCCATCGGCGGTTCCCGCGGCCAGAGCGCGGTTGTCGGGGGTGAAGGTCGGCTCGTCCGACTGGCACAGGAGGCGCTGCGTCCGCGCGGGTGGCTCGGTCGCGACCCGGCGCCGCTCGACGACGTCCCAGATGCGCAGCTGTTCACCCTCGTGGGTGCACCAGGCGAGGAACCGGTCGTTCGGGCTCAGTAGCGGCAGCGGTCCGTCCGGATCGCCCTGCGCGTATCGGAAGAGGACCCGCTGACGTCGTATGTCCCAGACCTCGAGCGTGGCGCGCCTGCCGTCCGAGGCACGGTCGAGGCGTCGTACGACGAAGGTGCGACCGCTCGACCCGAACGCGCCGTCGCTGTCGGTCCAACTCCCCGACTCGATGCGGTGGTTCTCTCCGTTCGTCAGGTCTCTGACCGTCGCACCGGACCGGCCGTGGTACGCGATCAGGCGAGCGTCGGCGCTGACGTCGACGATCCGCCCCGACAGACCGGGCAGCGCCACCTCGCGCAGTTGCCGGTGACTGCGTACGTCCCACTGAACGACCGTGTCACGTACGACAGTTGTCAGAATCCGGCCGTCCGTGCCGAGCCAGTACGGCGCGTTGAGCGCGCGGACCTGTGCGGGCTGGGTGAAGGCGTCCTGTTCGCTCTGGGCCGCGGCCTGCCGCACCGCCTCGCGGGTCTCCGGCAGGTCGGCCGTCCGCCAGGCCGCCAGTGCGAGGCGCATCGCCGTGCGCGGGTCGGTCGCCCGGAGCGTGCCGGCGAACGCGGCGACCCGGCGGGCCTCCGCCTCGTCCCGCTGCCGGGCGTTGACCCCGCTCTGCCGCCAGGCGGCCACGCCCGCGACCACCGCCAGGCAGAGCAGCACGGCGAGACCGACGGTCAGGCCGCGTAGCCGTCGTGTCGCACGGTCGGCGACCCGACGGCCGCGCTCGTACGCCTCGATGCTCGCGGCCAGGAAGTCGCGCTCCAGCGGGCTCAACTCGTCCTGCCGGGCACCGAATTCCTCCTGCGCCGCCGTCAGTCGTACACCTCGATAGAGGGCGCCCGTGTCCCGGTTCAGCTCGTGCCAGGTGTGGGCCGCCTCGGTGAGCCGGCGGTGCAGCCGCAGCCGTTCGCGGTCCTCGTCCACCCAGCCGCGCAGCCGGGGCCAGGCCCCGATCAGAGCCTCGTGGGCGAGGTCGACGGTGTCGCCGTCGACGGTCAACAGGCGGGCGCGGACCAGGCGTTCGAGGACCTCGGCGGTCGTCTCCTCGGAGCCGAGCTCGGCGCGGTCGACGGGACGCCGGGTGTCCTCGGCACCGTCTCCCGGGTTCACCAGTCGCAGCAGCAGAGCCCGTACCGCGGCGGCCTCGGCCGGTGTGCAGCGGGCGTACAGCTCCTCCGCGGTGTGGGCGACGGCGCCCTCGACACCGCCGACGGACTCGTACGCGGCGAGAGTGAGCGTCCGTCCGTTCCGGCGCCGCCAGATCTCGCGCAGCGCGTGGGCCATCAGCGGCAGACCGCCGGGCTCGTCGGCCACGTCCGCCACGATCCGTGCGGTCAGGGCGCGTTCGACGACGAGCCGCCGCAGGGCGGCCGGCCGGACGACCGCCTCGCGCAGCCGCTGCGCGGTCATCGGCCCGACCAGCAGGGTGGAGTCCCGCAGCGCCTCGGCCAGCCGGCCGTGTTCGGCGCACCGCCCGTAGAAGTCGGCCCGGACCCCGATGATCACCCGCAGCCGGCTGTCCGGGTCCAGTGCCGTGAGCAACCGCTCGATGAACAGGGCGCGTTCGGCGGGGTCGGTGCAGAGGGCGAACACCTCCTCGAACTGGTCGATGACGAGGAGGGTGTCGCCGGGAGCGTCGTGCGGGCTGAACAGTGCGTCGTGGGTCCGGGCGGGATGGGCGCCGGGGGTGAGGACGCGGATGGCGGCGAGCGGCGCGGGGCTGGGGCCCGGCGGATCGATGACAGGTGCTCCGGAGGCGGCGACGGACGGGGTGCGTGCCCCCGGGGTGCCCGGCGCGGTGCGCCCCTCCGCGGTCCTCTCCCGTAACGCGGGAATCAGACCCGCCCTCAAGAGGGACGACTTCCCGCTGCCGGAAGCGCCGACGACCGCCGATATCCGTCGGCGGGCGACGAGTTCGAGGAGTTCTGCGATCAGGTCGTCGCGGCCGTGGAACCGGTCCCGGTCGGCGGGCTCGAAGCGGGCGAGCCCCGGGTAGGGGCTGTCGGCGTCGTCCGGTGCACGTGTGCCGGCTTCCGTCGCGAGGGTCTCGCGCCAGCGCCGCTCCCACGCGGCGGTGTCGCCTCCGCACGCGGTGACGTACGCCAGGAGCACGGGCAGCGTGGGCAGCCGTTCGCCCGCCGCGGCGGCAGACAGTGTGGGCCCCGAATAGCCGGCATGTCGCGCCATCGCGCGATAGGTCGGTGTGCCCGCGTCGTCGCGCAGCTTGCGCAGCTCGTGCGCGAAACGCGGTACCGCACCCTCGGCCGGGTCCACCGGCTTCTCACGGCGTCCCACTCGTGACTCCCCCTGTTCGCGTCGACCCGATCCGCCGAAACCCGCTCCCACCTGGATTGATTGGTGCGGGGCAACGGGGCTGCCCATCAATCGACCGGCGACTGGACTCGTTGGCGTACGTCCTCGGGGCCCCGTCAGCGGGGACCGCGAGGTTCCGCCACGCACCGGAGCCGACCATCGCCACCACACAGACTTCCAGACCACCGATCGCCCCCGCAGGGTTGCCACCGCGCGCCCCAGGCACCCCGGTGGCGCTGTTCGCTCCCGCCGTTCTCTCGCTCGCCCTCGGGCTGTGGGGCGTGCGGCGCGGCGGCAGCATGTGGCGGGACGAGGCGGTGACGTACGACATGGCCCGGCGCAGTCTGCCCGACCTGTGGTCGACGCTCGCCGGCGTCGATGCCGTGCACGGCCTGTACTACCTGTTCATGCATGTCCTGTTCATGGTCTCCGGTGGGCTGGACCCCCTCCTGGTCCTGCGGCTCCCGTCGGTCCTCGCCACGGTCGCGGCGGCCGGGACGGTGGCCCTCCTCGGGCACCGGCTTGCCGGGCCCCGCGCCGGTCTGCTGGCCGGGACCGTCTTCGCGGTGCTGCCGCAGGTCCAGCGGTACGGACAGGAGGGCCGTTCGTACGCTGTCGTCTGCGCTCTGGTCGTGTGGGCGACGTATCTGCTGGCGCGGGCCGTGCGAAGCCGGGGCGGCGGCCGGGCCTGGGCCGCGTACGGCGCGGTGCTGTTGGCGGCCTGTCTGCTGCACGAGTTCGCCGTACTGGCGCTGGCCGCGCACGCGCCGGCCGTGCCGCGCGGCGCACGCCGGGGCTGGGCCCGGGCGGCGGTGACGGTGCTCGTCGCGATGGCACCGCTCGGCGCGTTGAGTCTGAGTCAGTCGGACCAGGTGTCCTGGATCGGGGGTCCTGGTACGGGTGCCTACGCCGGCTTCGCGGGACTGGCCGTGCTGGGGGTGGCCTGCGCCCGGATACTCGGTCTCGGCGCCGCACGCAGGTCCCGGCAGCCGATGGTCGCGAACCGCTCCGCACCCCACAACCGACCAGCCGTACCCGCGAACCGCTCCGCACCCCACAACCGACGCCCGAAACCGACGGAGGCCCCCACGCTCACCCCCCGACCACCCCGGTTCGCCACCAGCGCCGCATCCCACCCCCGGCTCCCCGCCCTCGGGCTCGCCCTCCTCGTGCTGCCCGCCCTCCTGCTCCTGCTGGTCTCGCTGGTGAAACCCCTGTACGTGGACCGTTACGTGCTCTACGGCCAGACCGGAACCGCTCTTCTCGCCGGCGCCGCGCTGGACCGGCTCATACGGGCCGCCGGACGGATCCGCACGGTGGCGCTGGTCGGCGCGGGAGCCGCGGTTCTCGCGCTGATCCCCGTCACACTGCAGTTGCGCACGCCCGAGAGCCGCACCGACGACGTCACCGCCGTGGCCCGGGCCGTCGCGGAGGCCGGTGCCCAGGGTGACGGCGTGCTCTACATGCCGGCGCGGCGCCGCGTGTGGTCACTGCCGGATCCCGGCTCGGTGCGCGGGCTGCGCGACCTGGCCCTGGAACGCGGGCCCGTCGCCTCGCACACCTTGTACGGCACGGAGGTTCCGGCGCTCGTCATCCGCGCGCGCCTGCTCGCCACGCCCCGCGTCGTCGCCGTACGCGATCCCGCGGGGCAGCCACTGGACCGGACTCCGCGGGAGATCGTCAAACGGCGGGTCCTGGCGTTGTACTTCGAGGAGTGCGGCACGCGGCGGGTGCGGGGTGCGCGGGTCACCGTGTACGCGCACCCGGGCGAGTGCTGAGCGGCAGGGGGCTACTCCGGCTTCACCCCGAGGTACACGGTCTGCGCTGTCAGCAGGAACACATCCGGTCGGTGATGCACGCTCGCCTTGTCGTCCGGGTCGAGGAGTCGGTCGAGGGTGGCGAGGTCGTCCGCGTCGAGGCCCTCGGCCAGGCCGTCCCGGCGCTGGGTGAGGCTGGTGACGACGAAAGCGCGGGCCTCGTCCGACAGCGGAGCGGGGAAGTCGAGGAGGAACGTGCGGGTCGCCGTGTGGCGCAGGCCCGCGGCGGTCAGCAGGGCGGGCCAGTCCTCCGTCTCGGCCACGGCTCCGGGCAGCTCGGCCCGCATCCGGGTGAACCACTCGTCGTGGACCGCATCGATGCGGGACTGCAGACCGGGGCGGCCGATGCCGATGTCGCGCGGCAGGAAGCGCGTGGGCAGGCCGCCCTCCAGGAGGGCGAGGGTGCCGCCGGGCGCGAGACCGCGCGCGAAACCGGAGAGCGCGGCGCGCTGGTCGCCGACATGGTGCAGCGACCTGCTGGCCCACAGCAGGTCTGCGGGGTACTCCAAGAAGCCGAGACCGTCGGCGAGTTCGGCCTCCACGGTGCTGAAGCGGTCGGCGACGCCGAGCCGGTCCGCACGGGCGCGGGCCCGTTCCAGGAGGGGTTCCGCGCCGTCCACGGCGACGACCCGCGCCTGCGGGAAGGTGTCCGCGAGGAGACAGGAGATCACTCCCGGGCCACTGCCCGCGTCCACGATCAGCTCGGGATCCGGCCGCCGCTCCCGGAGCCAGGCCGCCGCCTCGGCGTACAGCGGGGTGAACAGTTCGGCCTCCTGCTCCAGCAGGGGCAGCCAGTCGGCGAAGTCGATCTGTGTGTGGTCGTGGTGGTGGTGTGCCATGGATCCGAGCCTCTCGTCCGGGATGCCGACAGCGTGCGCCGCCACTCCCGGAAACGGCCAGTCTTGTTGCTCAAACAGCAAAACGGACGAGCTGAAAGCGAACGCGCGGAAAATCGGATGCGCCCCCGCCGACGGGCCCCCGAGGATGGCCCCATGGACGACGAGATGGTGGAGCGTTTTCTCGAGGACGGCTTCGTGAAGATCGAGGGCGCCTTCCCGCCGCGCGTCGCCGCGGACTGCGCACGGCTGCTGTGGAAGGAGACGGGGTACGACCAGCACGACCCGTCGACCTGGGCCGAACCGGTGCGCTGGGTCTCCGGCATGGCCCAGGGCCCGTTCGCCGCGGCGGCCAACTCTCCGGCCCTGCACGAGGCGTTCGACCTGCTGTTGGGCGAGGACCGCTGGGAGCCGCGCTACTCGCTGGGCAGCTTCCCGCTTCGCTTCCCGCACGAGGAGGAACCGGACGACGCCGGCTGGCACTTCGAGGGCAGCTATCTGCCCGAGGGCGAGAGCTGGTACTTCACCAACCTCAGGTCCAAGGACCGTGCCCTGCTGATGCTCTTCCTCTTCAGCGAGGTGGGCCCCCAGGACGCCCCCACCCGGATCCGCGTCGGCTCGCACTTGGACGTGCCGCCACTCCTTGAGCCGTACGGCGAAGAGGGAGTCTCGGGCCTCGACATCGCCCCGAAGCTGGTCGAGGCCTCGGCGCACCGCCCGCTCGCGTACGCCACCGGACGCCCCGGCGACGTATATCTGTGTCACCCCTTCCTGGTGCACGCGGCGCAGCCGCACCACGGCACCCGGCCGCGTTTCATGGCGCAGCCCCCGCTCCACCCGGCGGTGCCGTTCGAGCTGGACCGGCCCGACGGCGACTACTCGGCGGTGGAGTTCGCGATCCGCCGGGGGCTGGCCCGGGAGGGCTGACCCCGGCGGATCGCCTCAGGCTGCTACAGCGGCGGGTACGCGTTCGTCATGAGCTGCTGGAACTGGGCGGAGAACCAGTGCCCGGACAGTGGAGCGTTCGGCAGGGCACCCGACAGGTTGTTGCCATTGCGGGCGTTGCCCGTGTACGTCGGGTCGCACATCCGGTCGAAGCCCTTGCCCTCGTCGTTCGCGATGGCCGAGCTGGAGCCGTCGGACTCACCCGGCGGCTTCATCCACACATAGGCGTCGATGCCGGCCGCCGGGGCCGCCTGCGGACGCTCGCCGAGACCGGCGCCGGACTGGTTGCACCAGTTGCCGATGTGGATGCGACGGTCGTAGCGCCCACCGTCGACGTACGTGTCGACGCTGGTCGTCGCGCCGGGACCGGTGGGCCGTGCGGTGCCGCCCCAGCCGTTCCTGGAGGTGTCGATCAGCATGCCGATGCCGGAGTTGAAGCCGACCGAGACGAGCTGGTTGCGGAAGGCCTGGGCGTACGACAGCTCGTCGACGTAGCGGTTCCAGTCGACCCACTTGGACTGGCGCACGGAGGTGCCGTTCACCGTGTCGTTGATGGTGAAGTTGTTCTCCTTCAGGGCGCTGTAGTTCGCCGTGTTGGTGATGAACCCGTGCACGTCGTCGACCGTCGCGCCCTCGCTCGTCGCGGCCTGCTTGAACAGGGTGGCCGAGGGAGCGAAGTTGTCGTCCCAGCCGAGCCAGCCGTGGTGACCGGCGTCGATGTAGTTGTAGACGTTGGGGATCGCGCCGAGCTTGGCCAGGGCGTAGCCGACGCCCTTCACGTAATTGCCGTTGGCGAGCATGGTGTCGCACGCGGGCGTGGCGGTGGCGCGGCTGCCGGTGTTGGTGACGAGGTTCGGCAGCGAGTCGATCTCGATGGTCGTGACGATGCGGAGCGAGGCGTACTTGCTGTCCGCCAGAATCGCCGCGATCGGGTCGATGAACTGTGTCTTGTACTTGTCGATCTCCGTCGCACCGAGCTCACCGTTGGAGGCGAGGGCCGCGCAGTCCCGTCCGGGAAGGTCGTAGACGACGAGTTGGACGACCTCTTCGCCGCTGCCCTTCTGGGCGAGCGCCGCGTCGAGGTGGGCGCGCAGGCCCATGCCGCCGCTCACGCCGTTGATCGCGGCGATCCGGTCGAGCCAGACACCGGTGGGCTGATCGGAGATCCGACTGCCCCCGGTCTCGGCCGCGGCCTTCGCCGACCACTCGGGGTTCACGTACACCTTGGCGCCGGCGTAGGGGTTGTCGACCTTCCCCGACGGGTCCGGATCCGGATCGGTGCTTCCGCCGTCGTCGACGTTGCAGGTCACCCCGTCGAGCGTGAACGTGGTCGGCAGCGCGTTGGTCCCGCTGTAGGAGGCGTTGAAGCCGAAGCTGACCGAACCGCCGGTCGCCAGCGAACCGTTGTAGGTCTCGTTGGCGGCGGTGACGGCCGTCCCGCTCTGGGTGATCTTGGCGTTCCAGCCGCTGGTCACCTTCTGGTCTCCGGCGTACGACCACTTCACCGCCCAACTGCTCTTCGGGGCCCCGTTGTTGGTGACCGTGACGGCGGCGGTGAAGCCGGTGTCCCACTGGTTCTGCACCTTGTAGTCGACGGTGCAGGGCACTGCGGCGATTCCGGCGTCCGGGGCGGCGGCAGCGGCGGCTGTGCCGGTCGCGGTCGCGCCGCCGAGGAGGATCAGGCTTGCGAGTAACGCTGTTCTGGTACGGCTCATGAGTGCGGGTTCCAATCCGTTGGCTTAGCCGTTGAGGGCGCGCAGGTGGTCGCGCAGCCCGATGCCGTACGACGTGGGAGTTCCGTCGTAGTCGGAGATCAGGGAGGGACCGGAGGAGCAGTCCCAGGTGTTCCAGGTCCAGCCGAGGTAGGAGAGCCCACGGTCGTCGAACCACTTCATGACGGTGTCGACAAACGCGTGGGAGCAGGTGTTCTCGCCGATCTCCCCTGCCACGAGCGGGACTTGGGCGGCCACCGGGGCGAGCGTCGAGTTCCAGCAGCTCTCACTGGCGCAGGTGTTGAAGTTGTAGACGTGGTACGCGGCGACGAGATTGCCCGTCGGATCAGTGGGCTTGTACGTCAGCCACTGGCTCAGGTCGTTGGAGTAGGCGAGCCCGCCGGCCAGGATCAGGTTCTTGGCGCCGGTGCCGCGTACCGTGTCGACCAGGTCCTGCATTCCGGCGACCTCGTAGGAGATGCCGGGACAGGTTCCGCCGTCCCGCCAGCAGGTCCACGCCTGGGTGGTCGTGGATGTGGCACGGTCCGGGTAGGGCTCGTTGAACAGGTCGAACGCGACGGCCGGGTCGTCCTTGAAGGTGCTCGCGACCGAGGCCCAGAAGGACGGGGTGTACTGGGCGTCCGGCATCGGTTTCTGGCAGCTGGCGTGCACGTCGGCGCAGCCGGACGAGTTGCCGGTGTACTGACCGTACGACCAGTGCAGTTCGACGAGCGGTGTCATGCCGTGCGCCTCGACCTTGGCGACCAAGTCCTTGACGGCGGCTATGTAGTGGGCACCTCCGTACTGGGCGTCGATGTTCGACAGGCCCAGCCAGCACTCCTCGTTCAGCGGAATGCGGACCGTGTTGGCCTTCCAGTCGGCGATGGCCTTCACCGCCGCGTCGTCGACCGGGCCGTCGAAGATTCCTCGGCCCTGGATACACATGAACTCGCCGCCGGAGCGGTTGACGCCGAGCAGTCGGCGGGTGTTGCCGCCGGCGTCCACGAGCTTGTTCCCCGAGACGCGCAGTGCCGGTGCCGTGCCGTCCGAAGGGGGCTCGGTCGGCGTCGGCGTCGGCGTCGGCTCGGAATCCACGTTGCACGTGGTCCCGTTGAGCTTGAACGCCGTCGGCGCGGCGTTGCTCCCCGACCACGAGGCGAGGAACCCGGCGCTGACACTGGCCCCCGCGCCCAACGAGCCGTTCCAGCTCTCGTTGGACGCGGTGACCGTCGCCCCGGACTGGGACCACTTGGCGTTCCAGCCCTGGTTGATCTTCTGGCCGTTCGCGAAGTCGAAGGCGAGGCTCCAACTGCTCACCGCGGCCATGTTGTTGGTGATTTTCACAGCGCCCTGGAAGCCGGTGTCCCACTGGCCCGTGACGGAGTACTCCACCGTGCACGCGGGTGTGGCTCCTGAAGCCGTGACGACCGGCGCGATCGCGGTGCCCACAAGGGCGACCGCGGCGCCGACCACTAAAAGACTCAAACGCGGGGGGTGTCGCATGAGCGACTCCTTGCAGCTCGGGCGCGTCGTGACGGACGCGTCGACTGATGGAATCGCTCCCACTGGTGCGGATGAAGCTAGCGCCAAGTGACGGTAAAGGACAGAGGTGTTGCACTGTTGATCAATCGAATCATTTCGACTCTTCAAGCACCTTGACCCCTCCCACCCTCCTCTCCACTATGGGAGCGCTCCCACTGGTTCAAGGCTTGTTGCTCCTCCCCCCATTCTCCGAGCCGCAAGGAGGAACCAGCACATGCACCCCAGAAGGAGACGCCGCACCGCGCGGCGGTTGTGGACAGCTGTCGTGGCGGCCCTCGCGCTCCCCCTCGCGACACTGGCGACCGGTACAACTCCCGCACAGGCGGCCACGGTTCAGTGCAGCGTCGACTACAAGACCAATGACTGGGGCTCCGGCTTCACCGCGGATCTGACGATCACCAACCGCGGTACGGACGCCATCAACGGCTGGACACTGACGTACGACTACACGGGCGACCAGACCCTCACCAACGGCTGGAACGGCACCTGGTCCCAGTCCGGCAAAACGGTCACCGCCAAGAACGCCTCCTGGAACGGGACCATCGCCGCCGGGGCCGCTGTGGCCACGGGGGCGCAGTTCACGTACAGCGGCACCAACACCGCACCCGCCTCCTTCGCGATCAACGGCACGACCTGCACGGGCGCGCACCAGCCGCCGGTCACCGTACTGACGAGCCCGACCGCGGGCGCCGTCTACACCCAGGGCGACGCGATCCCGCTGGCCGCCACCGCCGCGGCCGCCGACAGCGCCACCATCAGCAAGGTCGAGTTCTACGACGACACGACGCTGCTGGGCACGGACACCAGCTCTCCCTACACGCTGTCGACCTCCGGGTTGACCGTGGGCAGTCATTCACTGGTCGCCAAGGCGTACGACAGTCTCGGCGCGTCGGCGGACTCCACTCCGGTCGGCATCACGGTCGCCTCAGGTCCCGCCGTGGTGGCCTCACCGACCCAACTCGGCGTCCAGCAGGGCAAGTCGGGCGCCTTCGACGTGAAGCTGTCGACACAGCCGAGCGCGAACGTGACCGTGTCCACCGCTCACACGGACGGCAACACCGGCCTGTCCGTCACCGGCGGCTCCTCGCTCACCTTCACCCCGTCCAACTGGAACACGGCTCAGACCGTGACCATCACGGCCGACGCCTCCGGCACGGGATCCGCGACCTTCACGGCCTCCGCGACCGGCCACACCAAGGCCACGGTCACCGTGACGGAACTGGCTGCCTCGAAGGCGTACGACGCCCGTTTCCTGGACCTGTACGGCAAGATCACCAACCCGGCGAACGGCTACTTCTCCCCCGAGGGCATCCCCTACCACTCGGTGGAGACGCTGATCGTAGAGGCTCCGGACCAGGGTCATGAGACGACGTCGGAGGCGTACAGCTATCTGATCTGGCTGCAGGCCATGTACGGGAAGGTCACCGGCGACTGGTCCAAGTTCAACGCCGCGTGGACGACCATGGAGACGTACATGATCCCCACGCACGCCGACCAGCCGACGAACTCCTTCTACAACGCCTCGAAGCCGGCGACGTACGCGCCCGAGCTGGACACCCCGGGCGAGTACCCGGCCAAGCTGGACACCGGGGTCTCGGTCGGCTCGGACCCGATCGCCACCGAGCTGAAGAGCGCGTACGGCACGGACGACGTCTACGGCATGCACTGGCTGCAGGACGTCGACAACGTCTACGGCTATGGCGACGAGCCCGGAAAGTGCGAGGCCGGGCCGACCGCGACCGGCCCTTCGTACATCAACACCTTCCAGCGCGGCGCGCAGGAGTCGGTGTGGGAGACGGTGCCGCAGCCGACCTGTGACGCCTTCAAGTACGGCGGCACGAACGGTTACTTGGACCTGTTCACCGGGGATTCCTCGTACGCCAGGCAGTGGAAGTACACCGACGCTCCCGACGCCGACGCGCGTGCGGTGCAGGCCGCGTACTGGGCCGATGCCTGGGCCAAGGCGCAGGGCAAGGGAAGCGATGTGTCGACGACCGTCGGCAAGGCCGCCAAGATGGGCGACTATCTGCGCTACGCCATGTACGACAAGTACTTCAAGAAAATCGGCAACTGCGTCGGTCCTTCGACCTGCGCGGCCGGCACCGGCAAGGACGCCTCGCACTACCTTCTGTCCTGGTACTACGCGTGGGGCGGCGCCACCGACACCAGCGCGGGCTGGGCCTGGCGCATCGGCTCCAGCCATACCCACGGGGGCTATCAGAACCCCCTGGCGGCGTACGCGCTCAGCAACAACACCGATCTGAAGCCCAAGTCCGCGACAGGGCAGGCGGACTGGGCCAAGTCGCTCGACCGGCAGCTGGAGTTCTACCGCTGGCTCCAGTCGAACGAGGGCGCCATCGCCGGAGGCGCGACCAACAGCTGGGCGGGACGTTACGCGACACCGCCCACCGGGACGCCGACGTTCTACGGCATGTACTACGACCAGCAGCCCGTGTACCACGACCCGCCGTCCAACCAGTGGTTCGGCTTCCAGGCCTGGTCCATGGAGCGGGTCGCCGAGTACTACCAGCAGACGGGGAACGCGAGCACGAAGGCGATCCTCGACAAGTGGGTCTCCTGGGCGCTGTCCAAGACCACGATCAACCCGGACGGCACCTATCAGATCCCCTCCACCCTCCAGTGGTCCGGCGCACCCGACACCTGGAACGCGTCGAGCCCCGGCGCCAACAGCGGACTTCACGTCACCGTGGCCGACTACACCAACGACGTGGGCGTGGCGGCCGCGTACGCCAAGACCCTGTCGTACTACGCCGCCAAGTCCGGCGACGCTCAGGCGAAGGCGACGGCGAAGGCGCTGCTCGACGGCATGTGGAACAACTACCAGGACGGTCTGGGCATCGCCGTCCCGGAGACCCGCGCCGACTACAACCGCTTCGACGACGGCGTGTACGTGCCGAGCGGCTGGAGCGGCACGATGCCGAACGGCGACGCGATCAACTCCTCCTCGACCTTCACCTCGCTCCGGTCCTTCTACAAGAACGACCCGGCCTGGTCGAAGATCGAGAGCTATCTGGCGGGCGGGGCCGCGCCCTCCTTCACGTACCACCGGTTCTGGGCCCAGGCGGACATAGCCCTCGCCATGGGTTCGTACGCGGAGCTCCTCGAATAAGTCCCCGCCAGGCCCTGTCGTCGAGCTGGCGGCAGTTCGACGACAGGGCCTGGGGCTTCGCGTACCAGGCCCTGCCGCCTCCGTGCGGCAGGGCTCGGGCCGGGCGGTCCTCACCCGCACTGGGGGCCGCCCGGCCGTCGCGCACTTCTCTTCAAGAGAGGACCCCCACCGTGCGAAGAACCCGCATCCTCACGGCCGTGCTCGCGCTCGCGGCCGGTTTACCGGCCGGCACCCCGCCCGCGGCGGCCGCGAGCGCCCCCGAGGCGACGACCCTCGCCCCTGGCGGTCTGTTCGAGCCGGTGCAGGCCTACCTCGACGGGGTTCTACCGCACCGACGAGTTCCGGCGCTGTAGGCCATCCAGCCCAACGTCCCCGTCGATTGCGGCGGGGGCGTTTTAGCGTGGTTTTCCCGACCAGAGGAGGCCGCAATGCCGGAGGAGCCGATACCGGGCCGCTTGGGTACGGAGGCGCGGAGGGTGAAGTTCCCCGACGGGAGCCACGGTGTGATCTTGGTGCGGGCTGGTCTGCCGCAGGATGAGGCTGACCTGATCGCGGCGCAGGTGTGGGCTGAAATACAGGAGGACCGACCTCCGGCGGGCACTCCATCGTCACCGATGGGCGCCTGATTCATGCCTGTGGTGACCCCGCTCACCTTGCCCGTTCTGCACCTGTTGGAGGCTGGTCTTCCGAATCCCGCGACCGGACAGGCTTTCGAGTGCGGCGTGAGGACGGTTCGCTGGTATTGCCGTTGCTCCGTTCGGCGGTGTTTCGGTTACGGCCCGGCGCCCCGGCTCGTTGGTGACGTATGAGCAGAAGCCGCAGGTTACGGGATCTGTCAGGTACGCCGGCGTTCGAACAACTGACGGCGGAGCTAGCTCGTGCCGCCGTCGCGGCGAAGGGTGGTAAGTCGCTGCGGCGGCAGGCTGTCGAGCAGGCGCAGCGCCCGGTGGGTGCAGAGCCGGATAACGACGCTGCGGCGGCGCGGCCGGGGTCGGGGTCGGGGTCGGGCTGATCACTCCCCCTGCTTTCCCACCGCCCCACTGGGCGGTTCGTTTCCGCAGAGCTTGCGGCGCAGGACGGGCACCTGAGACCCAGTCCGAACTGGATCTCCCCAGATCCTGCCCTGCGGCAGTGGATCACGATGGAGACGGCCGTCGACGCGGAGTCCACGGCCGCCTCTTGCGGGGTCTTGCGGATGATGTTTCAGCAGCTCACGGCGTGTAGACCGTCGGTCGCGGCGCCGTCGCCATCCCGGCGCCGATGAAGAAGCTCGGGTGCGGCGGTTGGTTGTAAGCCGTGTTTTGCCAGGCCAGCGCGGTGCGGTACTGGGTGTCGTGGAGCAGCGTCGTGATCTTCGTGCTCGTCTCGTACGGCGTGGAGTAGATCCGCAGTGCTGTGTTGTCGGTCGTCGGCCAGACAACTTCCTCCCGCCAGTCGCCGAGGATGTCGCCGGAGAGGGACGGGGTGGCCTTGGTGCTGTTGTTGGAGTGGACGGAGGCACCCGTCAGCAGGCGGGTGTCGGCCGAGGTGCCGTACTTGTCGATGTGGGTGTCGTCCAGGAGTTCGCGGACGGTGTCTCCGTCCCACCAGGACAGGAAGTTGATGCTGCCGGGCTTGCGGCTCGCCACCACGGTGCCCTGGGGACTGCGTACACCGTCGACGCGGGAGGACCAGGACTCGGCCCCTGCGCTTCCCGCCCAGATGTCCCCGGACGCTCCCCGGCCGTTGTCGCCGTTGGCCGGCGTCGACCACAGGATCGCGCCGGTCTTCGCGTCCGCCATCCAGGACGAGGGCTTCGACGAATCCTCGTCGACCTTGAACTCCTCGAGGCCGGCGCGGGACGGGTCGAGGTCACCGACGTGCAGGGCGTCCCCATGCCCGTTCTTGGTGGTCCACAGGCCGTTCCCGTTGTCGTCCACGGCCATCGAGCCGTACACGATCTCGTCCCTGCCGTCCGCGTCGACGTCCGCGACCGACAGCTGGTGGTTGCCCTGGCCGTCGTACCCCTTGCCGCTGTTGGTCGAGGAGTTGGTGTCGAAGGTCCAGCGGCGGGTGAAGGCCCCGCCCCGCCAGTCCCAGGCGGCGATCACCGTACGGGTGTAGTAGCCGCGCGCCATGATCAGCGACGGCCGGGAGCCGTCCAAGTAGGCGGTCCCGGCGAGGAATCGGTCGACACGGTTGCCGTACGAGTCGTCCCAGGACGACACCGTGCCGCGCGCCGGGACGTAGTCGACGGTGCCCATGGCCGCGCCCGTCTGCCCGTTGAACATGGTCAGGTACTCGGGCCCGGAGAGCACATAGCCACTGGAATTGCGATAGTCGGCGGACGGGCTGCCGATGACCGTGCCCCGGCCGTCCGTCGTCCCGTCCGCCGTCTTCATGGCGACCTCGGCCTTGCCGTCGCCGTCGTAGTCGTACACCTGGAACTGGGTGTAGTGCGCGCCCGAGCGGATGTTCCGGCCGAGGTCGATGCGCCAGAGCCGGGTGCCGTCGAGCTTGATGCCGTCGATGATCGTGTCGCCGGTGTAGCCGGACTGGGAGTTGTCCTTGGCGTTCGTCGGCTGCCACTTGAGGACCAAGTCGAGCTGACCGTCGCCGTCGAGGTCGCCGACGGACGCGTCATTGGCCTCGTAGGTGTACGCGACCCCGTCGGGCGTCGTGCCTCCGGCGGGCGGGGTGATCGGCACGTCCTTGTATCCCGTACGGAACTGGATCGCGTGCACCGAGTCGGTCTGCTCGACGCCGTTCACGATCGCGCGGACCGTGTAATCGGCCTGGGCGGGCGCGCCGGAGTGGAAGTAGTTCGTCGAGCCGGTGATCGGGGTCGAGTTGACCTTCGTACCGGCTCGGTAGACGTTGAACGAGACGTCGTTCGGGTCGGTGCCGAGCCAGCGCCAGCTGACGAGGTTGCCGCTGTCGGTGTGGACGCTGACCACACCCCGGTCGAGGGCTTCGACCTGTCGCGCGGTGGCGGCCTGGGCCGAGCCGGTGCCGAGTGCGGTGAGCCCGGCGGCGACGAGGGCCGTCGTGGCCGCCATCGCCGCTCCGATCGCGCGTCTGCGGTGCTGCCTGTGCGGGTGCTGCACGGTGAGTACCTCCTGAGAGGACAGACTGCTTCTGTTCCCTCAGTTGCCGCTGCGGACAAGGGAGTTGCCGCCCTTCGGAAAGCGCTCGCTATCCCGCGTACGTGCGCGCCAGCGCGGTCACCGTCTGCGCGATCCGCTCCCGCAGCTCTGCCGGTTCGAGCACCTCGATGCCCGTACCGAGGCGGAGGAAGTCGTGGTGGGCGTGTTCCACGGACTCGATGGGGACGGTGGCGCGCGTCCAGCCGTCTGTGCCGGTTCGGCCATGGGCCGCCACCGCGTCCGCCGCCAGGCCGCTCAGCCGGATACCCGGGGCGAGTCGAACGACCGCCTCCGCGCGGTGCAGTCGCTCATGGAAGTCCCTCTGGTACGCGGACCAGTACCCGGCGAGGTCGAAGTCCTCCGGGCGCGTGAACTCCTCCTCGGACGTGACGAGTTCCAGGATCTGGTCGACGCGGAACGTCCGCGGACCCGGACCCGCCACCACGTACCAGCGGCCCGCCTTCAGGACGAGGCCGTACGGCTCCAGTCGACGCTCCACATCGGTGGGCTCGCGCCAGCGGCGGTAGCGGATGTGCAGGACACGGCTGTTCCAGACGGCGTCGGCGACGGCGGGGAGGTAGGGGGTCTCGTCGGCGTCCGCGTACCAGCCGGGCGCGTCCAGGTGGAAGCGGCCGCTGATCCGGTCGGCGTGCTCGCGCAGCTCGCGCGGGAGGGCGGCGCGCACCTTCAGCTGGGCCGCGGCGAGGACCGAGCCTAGGCCGAGCTCGGCGGCGGGGCCGGGGACGCCCGCGAGGAAGAGGGCCTCGGCCTCGTCGGTGGTGAGGCCGGTGAGGCGGGTGCGGTAGCCGTCGAGAAGCTGGTAGCCGCCCGCGTGGCCGGCGTCGCCGTACAACGGGACGCCGGCCGCGCTCAGTGCCTCGACGTCCCGGTAGACCGTGCGCACCGAGACATCGAGCTCCTGGGCGAGCTGGGCGGCGGTCATCCGGCCGCGGGTCTGGAGGAGCAGGAGGATCGAGACGAGCCGCGCTGATTTCACCGCTCCAGAATCCCAGACTTCACTGACAGAAGGTGTCAGTGAAGCGGGCCTAGCTTCCTCACATGGCCTTCTCGGAAAAACTGCTGACCGTGCCGCCGCCCATCGAGGTGGCGGGACGGCGGATCAAGCGCTACCACGTCACCGCCGATCCGACGGGCATCGCCCCCGAGGTGGAGCAGGCGGCGTACGCGATGCTCCCGAAGCTGCTTCCGGAGCCGGACGGCACGCCGCCCGCGACCTTCGTCGTCCTGCACCGGGGCGGCGACGACGGCGCGTACCTCAACGCGTACAGCTGGGTGTGGGACAACGTCCTGCACTTCCGGGGCGCGTCGGCGGGCCAGCCGGTGCTGGGCTGCCCGGACCGGGACCCGACGCACTTCATCACTCCCGACCTGCCGTGGATCGGCTGTGTCTGGGAACTGCCGCCGATCCTGCACGAACGCGACGCCTGGGTGCGGCACATGCTCGCACCCGACGTCCCCGACCTCGACGCCTACCTCGCGGACTCGCTTCCCGAGGGCACGACGGGAGACCGCTCATGAGCGCCGCGCACGACTTCGACTTCTTCCACGGCGAGTGGGACGTCCTCAACCGGCGCCGTACCGACTTCCTGAACGCGGAGAGCGACTGGGAGGAGTTCCCGGCCGTCAACCGCTGCTGGAGCCTGTTCGACGGGGCCGCGAACGTCGACGAGATCGACGTGCCGAGTCAGGGCTGGAAGGGGCTCACCCTGCGGCTCTTCGACCCCGCCGCGCGGGAGTGGTCCCTGAACTGGTCCTCCAGCCGCGGCGGCAAGCTGTTCCCGCCGGTGATCGGTCGATTCGCGGACGGCCGGGGCGAGTTCTACGGGGACGACACGCACGACGGGAAGGACGTGCGGGTGCGGTTCCTGTGGTCGGGCATCTCGGCGACCAGGGCGCGCTGGGAGCAGGCGTTCTCCGTGGACGGGGAGAAGACATGGGTGACCAACTGGGTCATGGAGTTCACGCGGAGGACGCCGGCTTCGTGAAGGCGCGGAGGGTGAACTCGGGGTCCGCCCGCGGCCGGTCCGGGTCCGGCAGCGCCTCGATGCGCTCGGCGAGCGCGGTGCCGCCGGCCCCGTAGATCTCGCCGTCGCGGACATAGCGGGCCAGGCGGCGCGGGATCCGTCCCTGACCGTGGCCCCGGAACCGGGCCGTACCGCTCGGGAGCAGGCCGTGCTCGGCGGCGTACGCCGTGACGAGTTCGGCCTCGTCCGTGGCGCGCTCCGTGCGGTAGGGCGCGGCGAGCGCGTCGATGTCGCTGCCCACGTGGTGAGCGGCGACCTTGTCGACGGTGGTGACGAGAACGCCGCCGGGGCGCAGGACGCGCGCGGCCTCGGCGACGACGGGCGCCGCGTCGTCCAGCAGATGCAGCAGCCAGACGACGGACACGGCATCGAACGAGCCGTCGGCGAAGGGGAGTTGACGGGAGTCTGCGAGGACTACGGCACCCGGGAGGCGTGCGGCCGCCCTCCGCGTCATGCCGTGCGCGGCGTCCGCGCCCGTCACCCTCAGCCCCGGACGTCCGGCGGCGAGGCGGCGCGTCACGATGCCGGTGCCGCATGCGACGTCGAGCAGGCTGCGCGTGCTCTCGGGGAGGAGGCCGCACACGGCGTCGGCGGCCGCGGCGGCCCGGGGCTCGCCGCCCCGCGTCGCGTCGTACTCGTCCGCTTCCTTGTCGTAGTCCAGCACGTGGGTCAGTGTGCCCCGTGTCCCGGGGCGAGGTCCTCCACCCTGCGGGCGAGAGCGAAGTCGAGTTCGGTGACGGCGCCGCCGACGCTGTGCGTGTTCACCGTGAGGGAGACGGTGTTGTAGCCGAGCGTGAGGTCGGAGTGATGGTTCAGCTCCTCCTGCACCTGGGCGATGTGCACGACCATCGCGGTCGCCGCGAAGTGTGAGCCGAGCCGGTAGGAACGGGCGAGTCGGTCGCCGTCCACCGACCAGCCCGGCAGCTCCGCCAGCCGCTCCTCGATCTCCTTCTGCGACAACGGCTCGACGGCCATGACCACGTTCCTTTCGTCCGACGGGGGGTGCGGGTGAGACTCTGCCTCAGCGTCCCACAGTCCCTCGCCGCCGGCGCCGCACACGCCAGGCGCCGGCACACGGAGGGTTCGTTCTCGCCCTCCGCCCCTACCCTCCCCCAAGCTCTCGACTTCGCTCGAGCAGGGGGACCCCCATCGCGCCTGGGGGCCGCGCCCCTTCAGGGGCGGCGGGGGTGAATGACACCCCGCCTCACCGCCGTACGCACTCCGTCGCGAAGTCGTCCGCGAGGGCGGCGATCTGCGGGCGCCCCTCGATCCGCTCCAGCCACTCCTGCGGGAGGCTGTGGTCGCCGTACCGGGCGCCGAGGAGGTTGCCGCAGAGGGAGCCGGTGGAGTCGCTGTCGCCGGAGTGGTTGACGGAGAGGAGGAGGGCGTCAGTGACCTTGTCGCCGGCGAGGGCGGCGTAGACGCCGATGGCCAGGGCCTCCTCGGCGATCCAGCCGGCGCCGAGGGACTCGACCTTCTCGGCACTCGGAGCGCCGAGAGCCGCGAGGTCGAGGGCGCGGTTCAGGGCGGCCGTGGTCTCCTCGTGCCCAGGATGGTGGGCGAGCAGCCGCAGCGTGCGCAGGACGGCGCCCTCAAGGGACTCCCCCGCGACCAGATGCCCGACGATCGCGGCCAGCGCCCCGGCGGCGTAGTACCCCGTGGGGTGCCCATGGGTGATCTGGGCGCACCGCGCGGCCATCTCGAACGCGTGCCGGACCGGGGTGCGCGCCATGAGCCCGAACGGCGCCGAGCGCATCACCGTGCCGCACCCCTTGGACTCCGGGTTGACGGGCCCGGGCCGACCGAGCTCACCCCACGGGTCGGGGACGTGATGCTGCGCGAGCCCGGACAGGCACGCGTTGCCGGGGGCGCGACGCGCGTACAGCCAGGCCTGCGCGGCGAGCCCACCGGTCGCCGTCGCGTCGGGTCCGGCCTTGTGCTGCGTGTCCAGCCACCGCTCGTACGCCTGCCGGACCAGCGCGGTCGACGCACCGCCGATCCCCTTGAGCCGGGCCCGCGTGTGGGCCTGCTGGAGCCCCTCCACGGTGAAGAGCGTCATCTGTGTGTCGTCGCTGACCCGGCCCACGACGCCGTCGCCGTCGGGTACGAGCCCCGTCACGCCCGCGGGCCCGTACGCGGCGCGGATCCGCTCCAGCGAGTCGAACTCGATGGCATAGCCGAGGGCGTCCCCGACCGCCCCGCCCAGCAGACAGCCCCGCACCCGCGCCCGGTAGACCGCCTCGGCCTCCCAGGACAGATTCCCCGGCTCGTTCACGCACGACTCCTCGACTACGGTCCTTGTATGACCATTGTCCCGTCCCGAGCCGCGGCGCCCCCAACTGCCCCCACCGACAAGGGCATCGGCCCGCTCTTGCGCGGCTGGCGCGAACAGCGGCGGGTGAGCCAGTTGGAGCTGGCGCTGCGGGCGGGTTCCTCGGCCCGGCACATCAGCTTCATCGAGACGGGCCGCTCCCGCCCCAGCGAGGAGATGGTGCTGCGGCTCGCCGAACATCTCGACATCCCCGTCCGGGATCGCAACGCGCTCCTGCTCGCGGCCGGCTATGCGCCGCACTACCCGGAGACCCCGCTCGACGACCCGTCGATGGACGCCCTGCGCGAGGGCATGGAGCGGCTGATCCAGGGCTACGAGCCGTATCCGGCGCTGGTGGTCGACGCCACGTACAACGTCCTCGCCGCGAACCGGGGCATCATCATGCTCCTGGACGGCGTCCCGGAGTCCCTGCTCATGCCGCCGCTGAACGCGATGCGTCTCACTCTCCACCCGGAGGGTCTGGCGCCGCGCATCCGCAACCTGCGCGCCTGGCGCGACCATCTGCTCGCCCAGATGGACCGCCAGATCGCCCTGCGCCGCTCCGAGCCGCTGCGTGCCCTGTACGAGGAGGTGGCGGCGTATCCGGTCCCGGACCCGGACGAGGAGGACGAACCCATTGATCCTGTCCCCTACTTCGCGCTCCCGATGCAGATCGAGCACGAAGGCCGGGTGCTGTCGTTCATCTCGTCCATCTCGACCTTCAACACCCCGATGGACGTGACGGTCGCCGAGCTGGCCATCGAGACGTTCCTCCCGGCGGACCCGGCGACGGTCAAGTTCCTTCAGACACACATCTCCTGACAGCCAGGCAACTTGCCTACTGATTGCAGGCCCTCAGCGCCCCGTACTGGAGCGCCGCGAAACCCGCCACGGTCAGCGCCTGCAGCGGCACCCACACCACGCCCGCGGTGCTCGGCGACAGCCACAGCGCCAGGGCCACGAAACTGAGCACGGTCCAGGCGAGGTTGGTCTCGATCACGGTCCGCACGGCCCATGCCCGGGGCTCCCGCCGCGAGGCGAGCAGGCCGACCCCGGCGGCGTACACCGCGAGCACCAGGCCGAGTTCGAGCAGCAGCCCGGAGCCGACTCCGAGCAGCCGCCCGAGCGGACCGGACACGGCGAGGTAGGCGACCGCGTTCGCGCCGGTGACCAGCGCGTCCAGCACAAGGAAGCGGCGCAGCGCGGCGCGCGGTCCGGTCGTAGGGCCCGGTACGGCGAACTGGGTTGCGGACATGGCGGATCACCCTCCGTCGAGGTCGGATTCCAGCAGATGGGAGACCTGGGCCCCAGGCCGGAGTGCGCCGGCCCGGGATCCAGTACGACCACCATGCCGGGCGGGCGGGCGGGCGTCGATTACGTCCGGGGTAATGGCGGCTCGGCAGATCCGGTGAGGGTTCTGGGGGGACATGACACACTGCTCGGGTACTTCGGCGCGTGGGGAGGCGTGGCGTGAGTGAGCGGCGGGCTGCGCCCACCGTGGGGCAGGTGGTGCTGGGGCGGCGGTTGCAGGAGTTGCGGGAGGCCGCGGGGCTCAAGCGGGAGGAGGCGGCCCGTGTGCTGCGGGTTGCCCCGGCGACCGTGCGGCGGATGGAGATGGCCGAGGTCGCCCTCAAGATCCCTTACGTACAGGTGCTGTTGACGACGTACGGCGTGGCCGACGACGAGGTGGGCGCCTTCGTCTCGCTGGCCGAGGACGCGAACCAGCCAGGGTGGTGGCAGCGGTTCCACGATGTGCTGCCGGACTGGTTCAGCATGCATGTCAGCCTGGAGGGCGCCGCCCGGATCATCCGCTCGTACGAGCCGCACTTCATGCCCGGGCTGCTGCAGACCGAGGACTACGCGCGGGCCGTACTGGAGGCCGGGACGGTCGGGCAGACGGGTCCCGAGGCCATCGAGCGGCATGTGGCGCTGCGCATGAACCGGCAGCGGCTGCTCACCCGGGAGAATCCGCCGCACCTCTGGGTGATCATGGACGAGACGGCGCTGCGCCGGCCCGTGAGCATCCATTCCTCGGTCATGCGCGACCAGATCGACCGGCTCCTGCAGGCGATCGAGAGCGATCACATCACGCTCCAGGTCGCCGAGTACGCGAAGGGCCCGCACCCGGGCACGTACACGTCCTTCGCGCTCTTCCGCTTCGCGGAGCCGGAGCTGCCGGACATGGTCTACAGCGAGTACGTGACCGGTGCCCTCTACCTCGACTCCCGCGCCGAGGTGGCCACGCACCTGGAGGTCCTCGACCACATGTCCGCCCACGCGGCCTCCGTCCAGCGCACCAAGAAGATCCTGCGGGAGTTCCGCGAGAACTTCTGATGTGCCACCCGGACGAAACGCCATCCGAACCCATTGAGCACCTTGAGGAGCACCCGTATGACCGGCAGTGAATCCGCGCCCACCCGTGTCGACACCAGTCGGCCCCATCCCGCCCGCGTGTACGACTGGTGGCTGGGCGGCAAGGACAACTACCCGGTGGACGAGGAGCTGGCCCGCAGGATCCTCGCCGCGGACGACACCGTGGTGCGCGGGGCGCGCGCCAACCGCCGGTTCATGCACCGGGCGACCCGCGCCGCCGCCCGGACCGGGATACGCCAGTTCCTGGACATCGGCACGGGCATCCCCACCCAGCCCAACCTGCATCAGGTGGCCCAGCAGGTCGCGCCGGAGTCCAAGGTCGTGTACGCGGACAACGACCCGATCGTCCTGCGGCACGCCGAGGCCCTGCTGCACGGCTCCGCCGAGGGCACCACCGACTATGTGCACGCCGACGTCCGTGACCCGGAGACGATCCTGCGCCTGGCCGGCGAGTTCCTGGACCTCGCACAGCCGGTCGCGCTGTCGCTGATCGCGCTCACCCACTACCTGGGCGACGCGGCCGACGGCGACGACGTGTACGGCCTGCTCAAGGGGTACGTCGAGGTACTCGCCCCCGGCAGCCGGCTGGTGCTGTCCCAGGTCACCTCCGACATCAGCCCCGAGGGTGTCGAGAAGGCCGCGGGGCTCTTCCGCCAGAGCGGCACGCCTTTCTTCCCCCGCACGCGCGCCGAGTTCTCGCGGTTCTTCGACGGCCTGGAGCTCCAGGAGCCCGGCGTGGTCGCGGTCTCCGAGTGGCAGCCGGAGCCGGAGGACGTGGCGGCACAGGCGGAGGGCGCCGTCCCGGTGTACGCGGGGGTCGCGATCAAGGCCTGACCTCTACGCCGGGTCCTGCCTCTACGCCGGGTCCTGCCTCGTACGGGCACGTCCTGACCCGTACGGGTGCCGTGAACAGGTGCGCTCCCGCACTCGCCCCTAGGTTCGAAACCACGGGGCGAGTGAGGGAGCGCACGTGACCGACACGCAGGGACCGCCCGCGGAACCGGGCGCCGCGCTGCTGCGCGCCGGGAAGTTCTTCCGGCCCGGCACGGTCGCGCCCGACCTGCACAGCGTCCGGCTGACGGGAGGCCGCGAGGGGGACTCGTTCTACCGGGACCGCTGGAGCCACGACAAGGTCGTGAACTCCACGCACGGCGTGAACTGCACCGGCTCCTGCCGCTGGAAGGTGTACGTCAAGGACGGCATCATCACCTGGGAGACCCAGGGGACGGACTACCCGTCGGTGGGCCCCGACCGCCCCGAGTACGAGCCGCGCGGCTGCCCTCGGGGCGCCGCATTCTCCTGGTACACGTACTCGCCGACCCGCGTGCGCTACCCGTACGTCCGGGGCGTCCTGCTGGAGATGTACCGGGAGGCGAAAGGCCGACTGCGGGACCCCGTGCTGGCCTGGGCGGACATCCAGGCCGACCCGGAGCGCCGTCGCCGCTACCAGCGGGCCCGCGGCAAGGGCGGCCTGGTGCGCGCCACCTGGAACGAGGCGGTCGAGCTCGTCGCCGCCGCGCATGTGCACACCATCAAGACGTACGGCCCCGACCGCATCGCCGGGTTCTCCCCCATTCCCGCGATGTCGATGGTGTCGCACGCCGCTGGCGCCCGCTTCATGGGTCTCATCGGCGCGCCGATGCTCTCCTTCTACGACTGGTACGCCGACCTCCCCGTCGCCTCCCCCCAGGTCTTCGGCGACCAGACCGACGTGCCGGAGTCGGGCGACTGGTGGGACGCCGCGTATCTGATGATGTGGGGCTCGAACGTCCCGGTGACCCGCACCCCGGACGCGCACTGGATGGCCGAGGCCCGTTATCGCGGCCAGAAGGTCGTGGTCGTCGCCCCCGACTACGCGGACAACGCCAAGTTCGGCGACGAGTGGCTGCACCCGCACCCCGGCACGGACGGCGCGCTCGCCCTCGCGATGGGACATGTGATCCTGAAGGAGTTCTTCGTCGACCGCGAGACGCCCTTCTTCGCCGACTACGTACGGAAGTTCACCGATCTGCCGTTCCTGGTCACCCTGACGGAGAAGGACGGCGCGTACGTCCCGGCCAAGTTCCTGCGCGCCGCCGATCTGGGTCAGACCGGCGAGGGCGCCGCCTGGAAGACGGTGGTCCTGGACTCCGTGAGCGGACGGGCCGTCGTGCCGAACGGCTCGCTCGGCTTCCGCTGGACCGAGTCCGGAAAGGGCCGGTGGAATCTCGAACTGGGCGCCGTCGAACCGCGGTTGAGCCTGAACGGACTTGACGCCGCGGGCGGTGTCGAGGTGCTCCTCCCGCGCTTCGACACCGAGGGCGGCGAGCACGGCCAGGGCCGCGGCGACGTCGTACACCGCGGTGTTCCGGCGACTCAGCTCGGGGGGCCGGGCGGTCCGCTCGTCACCACGGTCTTCGATCTGCTGCTCGCGCAGTACGGGGTGGGTCGCGAGGGACTTCCGGGCAGCTGGCCCTCCTCGTACGAGGACGCGGGGCAGCCCGGGACGCCCGCCTGGCAGCAGGAGCACACCTCCGTCCGGGCGGCCAAGTGCGTGCAAATCGCCAGGGAGTTCGCGCGGACGGCGGAGCGGTCGCGAGGCCGCTGCATGATCCTGATGGGCGCCGGGACCAACCACTGGTTCCACTCCGAGACCATCTACCGGGCCTTCCTCGCGCTGCTCCAGCTCACTGGCTGCCAGGGCCGCAACGGGGGCGGCTGGGCGCACTACGTCGGCCAGGAGAAGTGCCGCCCGTTCACCGGCTGGGCCACGCTCGCGGGCGCCGCCGACTGGAGCAGGCCGCCGCGGCAGATGATCGGCACCGCGTACTGGTTCCTCCACACCGACCAGTGGCGCTACGACCGGTTCGCGGCCGATGTGCTCGCCTCACCGCTCGGCGAGGGCCGCTTCGCGGGCATGACGGGCGCGGACTGCCTCGCGCTGTCAGCGCGTTCGGGGTGGATGCCGTCGTATCCGACGTTCGACCGCAATCCGCTGGAGCTGGGTGAGGTCTTCGGCGATCCGGTGGCGAAGGTCGTGGCCGAACTCCGGTCAGGCACCTTGAAGTTCGCCTGCGAGGATCCGGACGCGCCGGAGAACTGGCCGCGCGTGCTGACCCTTTGGCGCGCCAACCTGCTCGGCTCCTCGGCCAAGGGCGCCGAGTACTTCACCAGGCATCTGCTGGGCACCCACTCGTCGCTGCGGGCCGAGGAGGCGGAGCCCGCCGTGCGGCCGAGGGATGTGACCTGGCGCGAGGAGGCCCCCGAGGGCAAGCTCGATCTGCTCCTCTCGCTGGACTTCCGGCAGACCTCGTCCACCCTTCTGTCCGACGTCGTCCTGCCCGCCGCGACCTGGTACGAGAAGCACGACCTGTCGAGCACGGACATGCATCCCTATGTCCACTCCTTCTCCCCGGCGGTGAACCCTCCGTGGCAGGCCCGCACCGACTTCGACACGTTCAAGGCGCTGGCCGAGCGGCTGAGCGAACTCGCCGTCGACCACCTCGGCGTGCGCAAGGACCTCGTCGCCACCGCGCTCCAGCACGACACTCCCGGCGAGACCGCCCAGCCGGGCGGGGTCGTACGGGACTGGAAGCGGGGTGAGTGCGATCCGGTGCCCGGAAAGACGCTGCCGAACCTGGCGGTGGTGGAGCGCGACTACACGGCGATCGGGGCGAAGTTCGCGGCGCTCGGGCCACTGGTGGAGAAACTGGGCCTGCCCGCCAAGGGGATCGCGCTCAGGCCGGACAAGGAGGTCGAGCACCTCAAGGAGCTGAACGGTGTCGTGCGCGGCGGACCCGCCGACGGGCGCCCGGCGCTCGACACCGCCGTGAAGGCCGCGAACACGATCCTCGCGCTGTCCGGGACGACCAACGGGCGGCTGGCCACGCAGGGCTTCCACGCGCTGGAGGCCCGTACCGGCCAGGAGATGGCACACCTGGCCGCCGAGCACGAGGGCAAGCGGGTCACGTACGCGGACACGCAGGCCGCGCCGGTCCCGGTGATCACCTCGCCGGAGTGGTCGGGGAGTGAGTCGGGCGGCCGTCGCTACACGGCGTTCACCCTCAACACCGAGCATCTCAAGCCCTGGCACACCCTCACCGGGCGCCAGCACTTCTTCCTCGACCACGACTGGATCCACGAACTGGGTGAGGCGCTGCCCGTCTACCGACCACCCCTGGACATGAACCGCCTTTTCGGGGAACCACGACTCGGCCCCGACGGACAACGGGAAGTGACGGTCCGCTATCTCACGCCGCACAACAAGTGGTCCATCCACTCCGAGTACCAGGACAACCTGTTCATGCTCTCGCTCTCCCGTGGCGGCCAGAACATCTGGATGTCACCGCAGGACGCGGACGCGATCGGCGTGAAGGACAACGACTGGATCGAGGCCGTCAACCGTAACGGCGTGGTCGTCGCGCGGGCCGTCGTCTCGCACCGGATGCCCGAGGGCACGGTCTATATGCACCACGCCCAGGAGCGCACGGTGAACGTCCCGAAGACGGAGACCACCGGCAAGCGCGGCGGCATCCACAACTCCCTGACCCGGCTGATCCTCAAGCCGTCCCATCTCATCGGCGGCTACGCCCAGTTGTCGTGGGCCTTCAACTACCTGGGCCCGACAGGCAACCAGCGCGACGAGGTGACGGTTATCCGCCGCCGCAGTCAGGAGGTCGAGTACTGATGCGCCCGATGGCCCAGATCGCCATGGTCATGAACCTCGACAAGTGCATCGGCTGTCACACCTGTTCGGTCACCTGCAAGCAGGCGTGGACCAACCGGGACGGTATGGAGTACGTCTGGTTCAACAATGTCGAGACCCGGCCCGGGCAGGGCTATCCGCGCCGCTACGAGGACCAGGACAAGTGGCGCGGCGGCTGGGAGCTCAACAAGCGGGGTGCGCTGAAGCTGAAGGGCGGCGGACGGTTCAGGAAGCTCGCCGGAATCTTCTCCAACCCCAGACTCCCGGAGATCAAGGACTACTACGAGCCCTGGACGTACGACTACAAGAACCTCACCGACGCCCCGCTCGGCGACGACTTCCCGGTGGCGCGGCCCGTCTCGCAGCTCACCGGCAAGCCGATGAAGATCGAGTGGTCCTCGAACTGGGACGACAGCCTGGCGGGCGCTCCGGAACACGGCGACCAGGACCCCATGGTCCAACGGGTGCGCCGGCAGGCCGCCGAGAAGGTGAAGTTCGCCTTCGAACAGACCTTCATGTTCTATCTGCCGCGCATCTGCGAGCACTGTCTGAACCCGTCGTGCGTGGCGTCGTGTCCGTCCGGCGCGATGTACAAGCGCGCCGAGGACGGCATCGTCCTGGTCGACCAGGACCGGTGCCGGGGCTGGCGGATGTGTGTGACCGGATGCCCGTACAAGAAGGTGTACTTCAACCACCGCACCGGCAAGGCCGAGAAGTGCACGTTCTGCTATCCCCGCGTCGAGGTCGGCCTCCCGACCGTCTGCTCCGAGACGTGCGTGGGACGGCTGCGCTATCTCGGGGTGATCCTCTACGACGCCGACAAGGTGACCGCGGCTGCGTCCACGCCGAGTGAACAGGACTTGTACGAAGCCCAGTTGGGCATCTTCCTCGACCCCGAGGACCCCGTCGTGCAGCGCGCCGCCGAGGAGGCCGGGATCCCGTACGACTGGATGGAGGCGGCCCGCCGCTCCCCTGTGCACGCGCTGGTCGGCAAGTACCGGGTGGCGCTGCCCCTGCATCCGGAGTACCGCACGATGCCGATGGTCTGGTACATCCCGCCGCTGTCCCCCGTGGTCGACGCGCTGACCGAGACCGGGCACGACGGCGAGGACCTGGACAACCTCTTCGGAGCGATCGACACACTCCGCATCCCGCTCGAATACCTGGCCGAGATCTTCACCGCCGGTGACGTCGGGCCGGTCCGCGCCTCGCTCGGCAGGCTCGCCGCCATGCGGTCCCACATGCGGGCCATCAACCTCGGTGAGCCGCCCGACACGTCGATCGCCTCGTCCGTCGGTATGGAGAGCGCGGAGATCGAGGAGATGTACCGGCTGCTGGCGATCGCCAAGTACGAGGACAGGTATGTCATTCCGACCGCCGCCGTCGGAGACGCCAGGCGTCTGGAGGAGTCGGCGCTGCCCGACGGATGCAGCCTCGACTACGACGGCGGGCCGGGCATGGGCGGCGACGGACCGTTCGGCCAGGACTCGGGCCGCAAGCAGCTCCCGCTGGTGTCGGTGGAGAGCTTCCACGCCCTGCGCAAGCGGCAGACCGCGGACCGGGAGGACACGTGAGCGAGCATGCCGTGCTGTATCAGGCCGCCGCGTACTGCCTCTCGTATCCGGACGAGGAGTTCCACGAGCGGTTGCCGCTGCTGCGTCGAGCCGCCGCGGAACTCGGGGAGTTCCTCGATCACGCGGCCGCAGGGCCCCCTCAGGATCTCGCCGCCCACTATGTCCAGGTCTTCGACTTCAAGAACCGGCACAGCCTCTATCTGAGCTGGTGGCGCGACGGTGACACCCGTCGGCGCGGGATGTCGCTGGTGCGCTTCAAGGAGGTGTACCGGGAGCACGGGCTGGAGTTCACCGGCGAGGAGTTGCCCGACTTCCTGCCCGTGGTGCTGGAGTTCGCGGCGCGGACGGGCCATCGGGGTCTCCTCGACGAGTACCGCGGCGGCCTGGAGTTGCTGCGGCTCGCGCTCACCGACTTCGGCACGCCGTACGCGAGTGTCTTGGCAGCGGTGTGCTCGACGCTGCCGGGCCCGTCTCCGAAGGACCGCGCCGAGGCGCTGGCGCTGGCGCGCTCCGGTCCTCCCCGCGAAGAGGTCGGGCTCGAACCCTTCGGCGCCATCGGCCTCGAACCCATCGCCGCCATCGGAGAACGCTCATGACGACCTTCCTCTGGGGCGCCCTGCCGTACATCGCCTTCGCGCTGCTGATCGCGGGGCTCGTCTGGCGCCATCGCTACGACAAGTTCGGCTGGACCACGCGCTCGTCGCAGGTGTACGAGTCGAAGCTGCTGAACATCGCCTCACCCGCCTTCCACTACGGCATCCTGTTCGTGCTCGTCGGACATCTGATCGGCCTGTTCGTCCCCGAGTCCTGGACCGAGTCCCTCGGGATCCGCGAGCGCACGTACCACCTGTTCTCTCTGTACGGCGGCACGGCGGCCGGAGCCCTCACCGTGCTCGGCATCCTGCTGCTGATCTACCGCAGACGGACGAACTCGCCGGTGTTCCGCGCGACGACCGTCAACGACAAGCTGATGTACGTCGTGCTGCTCGGCGCGATCGTGCTGGGCATGATCGCCAAGCTCACACACGCCTCCGGCGACGGCTACAACTACCGGCAGACGATCGCGCCCTGGGCCCGCAGCCTGTTCACGCTCCGGCCCAGGACGGAGCTGATGCAGGGCGTGCCGGTGCTGTACCAGGTGCACGCGGTGATCGGGATGGCGCTGATCGCGCTCGTTCCCTACACCCGGCTCGTCCATATGTTCAGTGCGCCGGTGCAGTACCTGTTCCGCCCGTACGTGGTGTACCGCAGCCGCGACCCGAGGCAGCTCGGGCCGCGGCCCGCACGGCCGGGCTGGGAGAAGACGGATGCCTAGGACCTGACCCTTGGATCACCCCTATGCCGCGCCGCCCTTTTGCTCCCTGTCCTCGTCGACGATCTCGGCGTCGACCACGCCCTCCTCCTCGGCCGGGGCGTGCTCCGTGGGCGGCTCGTCCTGGGGTGTCTGCTGGGCCTGCGCGTACATCGCCTGGCCCATCTTCTGGCTGACGGTGGCCAGCTTCTCGATGCCGGTCCGCAAGGCGGCCGTGTCGGTGGCGGAGGCCTCCAGGAGCCGCTTCAGGTCGGCGGCCGCCGCCTCGACCTCCGTCTTGGTGTCGGACGGGATGCGCTCGTCGTTGTCACGGATGAACCTCTCTGTCTGGTAGACGAGTTGCTCGCCCTGGTTGCGCGTCTCCGCGGCCTCGCGGCGCCCCCGGTCCTCCTCGGCGTACTGCTCGGCCTCACGCATCATCCGGTCGATGTCGTCCTTGGGAAGCGCGGAGCCGCCGGTGACGGTCATCTTCTGTTCGCGCCCGGTGGCGAGGTCCTTCGCCGAGACATGCATGATCCCGTTGGCGTCGATGTCGAAGGCGACCTCGATCTGCGGCACCCCGCGCGGCGCGGGCGGCAGCCCGGTGAGGTCGAAGACGCCGAGCTTCTTGTTGTACGCGGCGATCTCGCGCTCGCCCTGGTAGACCTGGATGCCGACCGACGGCTGGTTGTCCGCGGCCGTGGTGAAGATCTCCGAACGCCGGGTCGGGATCGTGGTGTTGCGCTCGATGAGCTTGGTCATGATGCCGCCCTTGGTCTCGATGCCGAGGGACAGCGGGGTGACGTCGAGGAGGAGGACGTCCTTGACGTCGCCGCGGATGACACCCGCCTGGAGAGTCGCTCCGACCGCCACGACCTCGTCCGGGTTGACGCCCTTGTGCGGGTCCTTGCCGGTGAGTTCCTTCACCAGGTCCGTCACGGCGGGCATGCGGGTGGAGCCGCCGACCAGGATGACGTGGTCGACCGCGGACAGCTTCACGCCCGCGTCCTTGACCGCTTGGTGGAAGGGGGTCTTGCAGCGGTCGAGCAGGTCGGCGGTCAGTTCCTGGAACTGCGCGCGCGTCAGCTTCTCGTCGAGGTGCAGCGGGCCTTCGGCGGTGGCGGTGATGTAGGGCAGATTGATGGTCGTCTCGGTAGAACTGGACAGCTCGATCTTGGCCTTCTCCGCGCCCTCGCGGAGCCGTTGCAGCGCCATCTTGTCGTGGCCGAGGTCGATGCCGTACGAGGCCTTGAAGCGCTGGGCGAGGTGCTCGACGACCCGCTGGTCCCAGTCGTCGCCGCCCAGCCGGGTGTCGCCGTTGGTGGCCTTGACCTCGATGACTCCGTCGCCGATCTCCAGGAGCGAGACGTCGAAGGTGCCGCCGCCCAGGTCGAAGACCAGGACGGTCTGCTCCTCACCGCGGTCGAGCCCGTAGGCGAGGGCGGCGGCCGTCGGCTCGTTGATGATCCGCAGGACTTTGAGGCCCGCGACCTCGCCGGCCTCCTTGGTGGCCTGGCGCTGGGCGTCGTCGAAGTAGGCGGGGACGGTGATCACGGCGTCCGTGACGTCCTCGCCCAGGTAGGCCTCCGCGTCCCGCTTCAGCTTCTGCAGCACGCGCGCGGACAGCTCCTGCGCGCGGTAGCGGGTGCCGTCGATGTCACCCGTCTCCGGAAACCGCCAGCTCGCGTCCCCCATGTGGCGCTTCACGGAGCGCGCGGTGCGCTCCACGTTCGTCACCGCCTGCCGCTTGGCGACCTCGCCGACGAGCACCTCGCCGTTCTTGGCGAAGGCCACCACGGAGGGCGTGATGCGCGCACCCTCGGCGTTGGCGACGACGGTGGGGTCGCCGCCCTCCAGGACGGCCACCACCGAGTTCGTCGTACCGAGGTCGATCCCGACCGCACGTGCCATGTCCGTCCCCTTCCGCCAGGGCTCTGCCCGATCTCCAGCACAAAACTTGAGCGCCTGGTTGTCAATGGGGCGAGTGCCCCGGGCGGGCCCCGAGACGACGGCGCCGCGGCCCTTCGCGGGACCGCGGCGCCGTACCGCTTCCGGGCGTCAGGCCAGCTTGGCCGACAGCGTGATCGTCGTGCCGGTCAGCGCCTGGCTGACGGGGCAGTTCTTCTTGGCCTCCTCGGCCGCCGCCACGAAGCCGTCGTTGTCGAGGCCGGGCACCGATCCCTCGACGGTGAGGTGGATGCCGGTGATGCCCTCGCCGGGCTGGAAGGTGACGTCGGCGTTGGTGACGAGCTTGGTGGGCGGGGTGCCGGCGCCCGCGAGGGCGTGCGACAGCGCCATGGAGAAGCAGCTGGAGTGGGCGGCGGCGATCAGCTCCTCGGGGCTGGTTTTGCCGTTCGCGTCCTGGGCCCGCGACGCCCACGTCACCGGCTGCTGGCCGATGCCGGAGGAGTCGAAGGTGACGACGCCGCTGCCCTCGAGCAGGTTGCCTTCCCACACGGTGTGTGCGGTGCGCGTGGTTGCCACGATGAATCCCTTCGATGAGGTCCCGTTTTCGGGGTCCGTACCCACCATCCGATCACACCTGCGCCCGGCTCACCCGGAAGACGGGTCACCGCACCCGCACGACATGTCACCGCACCGGTGAGACGCCGCCACACCCGCACGACACGTCACCGCACCCGTGAGACGCCGCGCCACACCCGCGGGACGGTCACCGCACCCGGAAGACCGGCCCACGCGCGGTGAACGGGAGCCGCCCGTTCTGCGGAATCAGGTACGCGTGCTCGCGCCGCACCCGCAGCACATCGCAGTAACCGTCCGTGATCACCAGGACGGGCGCGCCCGGCGGGAAGTCGTCGGCGCGGTGCAGCAGGTCGATGCCGGGCTGGAGGACCGTGCCGCCGCGTCCGTGCACCCGGACGCGTCCGGCGATCTCGGTGACCGGCAGGTAGCCCGCGTCGTGCGGGGCGGCGTCGCAGAAGACGACCCGGGCCGCCGGTACGTCGCGGGCCTCGGCGTACGAGGCGATGGCGCCCAGCGCCTTGCCGAGCAGGGTGCGGTCCATGGAGCCGGAGGTGTCGAGGACGACGCCGAAGGTGCAGCGGGCGATCTCCTCGGGCGGGAAATAGCGACCCGCGCGCGGGATGTCGGGGGTCGCCGCCTGGCGGCGCGCCGGACGCGCGTACGTCCGTACGGGCTCGGGGCGTGGCACGAACTCGTCGAACCACCGGGCGAGTCGGGCGTCCCACGGCAGCGGCGGGTGGCTGAGCGCGCGGATCTCCTCCACCAACCCGCCCGGCAGGTAGCCGCGTTCCTGCTGCTGGTGCAGGTCGAGACCGTGTCCGAGGCCGCGGCGGTAGAACTCGTCGAGGTCGACGTAGTCGGGCGGTGAACCGAGCGGGCCGCCGAGGATGTCGCCCGCCCCCTTGCCGCGCAGCGTGGCCAGTCGGCGCATCCGGCGCAGGTCGCCGGCCATCCGGTCGTACACCTCCTCTGCCGACAGGCCCTTCAACTCCGGGTCGTACAGCAGGCCTTCGGGCATCGTGCCGACCTGCATCTCGCACAGCCAGCCGTTGATCACATAGTCGGCGGCGACGTTGAAGAGATACGGGTCGCGGGTGCCGCAGCGGTCGCCGTGGCGCAGGGCGGCGTGCAGCATCTCGTGGGCGAGGACGAACCGCCATTCCTCGTCGCCGAACCGGCGGAGGGGGTTGATGTAGATCTCCGCCGCTTCCGCGTCGACGGCCGCGACGGAAATGTGGTGGGCGCGGGCGAGTTCGGCGTCGGCGACGAGGGTGATGCCGGCCGCGATGCCGCCCAGAAGGGGGTAGGACGAGACGAACCAGCTCAGCGCCTTCTCCCAGGGCTGCAGCCGGGTGGGTCCGCCGCGCATGGACGTGCGGCGGCCGCCCGCCATGTCCATCGCGGTGGCCATGGTGCGGGTCAGCGCGTGTGCGAAGGCGATCTGCCAGTCGGGCGGGGTGCCGCCGATCCAGGTGTTCCAGGGCACCAGGACCTGG
Source organism: Streptomyces albiflavescens (assembly GCF_014645835.1). GTDB lineage: Bacteria > Actinomycetota > Actinomycetes > Streptomycetales > Streptomycetaceae > Streptomyces > Streptomyces albiflavescens. Next base: position 62,204 of record NZ_BMMM01000020.1, on the reverse strand, counting down.
TCCGGCTCGGGCCCCGCCGTACCGCAGCGCTCGTACGCGGGCGGGATGCCGTCACGGCGCCAGCGCGCGGCGAGCTGCTCCTCGTCGCCGTCGGGGTACGACGCCGGGAGGTCCTCGGGGGTCTGCCCGATCGGAAAGCCGAGCAGGAAGCGGTTGACCACGACGCAGCGGGCGGCGACGTCGAAGCGGTCGGGCTGCTCTCGCTCGCCGGTCGCGGCCCGGACATGGCCGAAGCCCAGGTGGATGATGGCGTGCGCGATGGCCCAGGCCCAGGCCGCGGGTTCGGCCCGGCGGGTGGAATGCACGTGCAGCGTGCCGTCGGAGTCGACGCTCACCAGACCGTCCCGGGGCGCCATGACGCAGTTCTCCTGACGGCACGTACTGAACCCGATGGCGGCGAGCGCGCGGTTGGCCCGTACCAGCCGCATCCCCTCCGCGAACGCCTCGGCGGCCGGATCCGGCTTCGGGGCGTCCTGCTTGCGGGGTCGGCTCACCGCCGGGCCTCCACGAGACGCGGCATGTCCCGGGCCGCCTCCACGAGGAACCACGCCGGCAGGACGGGATTGCCGTCGGCGTCCGAGGCGATGACGCTCTGGGCGACCTCGACGGAGATCTCGGCGAGCTGGACGAGCAGGGACTTGGCGCGGTAGGCGGTCTGCCGGGCGTTCGCCGAGAGGTGCTCCTTGCTCGCGGGCAGTTCCTTGACGAGGCGGCCGCGGAAGGACTCGGCGAGGTAATAGAGCAGGTCGCGGTCCTCCAGCCGGTTCGGCCAGCGGGCGTCGCCCTTGATGATGGCCTCGATGCCGAACTGGCTGCGCACGATCTTGACATAGCCGCAGAAGGCGACCGCGTGCGCGGGCGTCAGCGTGCCGTGCGCGATCACCTTGAGTGTCGGCTCGTCGAGGGTCGGCCCGAAGGAGCGGAGCGCGTCCGAGAGCATGTGCCAGGAGCGGGGCGTGGAGAAGGGTTCCTCGGTCTTCGGGGGCTTGGACCACAGGTGGTCGGGCCGGTCGGTGAGGTGGTCGAGGACCCACGGGTGGATGTCGTTGACGGCGGCCCAGGCGAGCCAGTCCTTCGGGGACGCCTCGAGGTGGACGTGGGTGAGGCGGTTGACCAGCGCCGAGGCGATCGGGCGCGCCAGCGCGTTGTCCGTCGCGCGGTTGCCCGCGCCGATCACGATGGAGCCCTTCGGCAGCTCGTAGTTGCCGATGCGGCGGTCCAGGATCAGTGAGTAGAAGGCCTTCTGCACATCGGGCGTCGCCGCGTTCAGCTCGTCCAGGAACAGGCAGTACGGCTCGTCGCGGGCGATCGCCTCCGGCGGGCAGAAGACGGAGCGGCCGTCGCGGATCTGCGGGACGCCGATGAGGTCCTCGGGGGCGAGCTGGGTGCCGAGCAGGCTCACGCACTCAAGACCCAGCGACTCGGCGAACTCCCGTACCAGAGAGGACTTTCCGATGCCGGGGGCGCCCCAGATGAAGACCGGCCGCACGGTCGCGAGACCGAGCAGCAGCTCCGGAATCCGGGCGGGAGTGACAGTGACGGCTGCCTGCACGCGCAAGCTCCTTGAGGGTGTTCGAGAGGGGCCCGCAGGTGCGCGGTGTCCGATACGAACAGTGTGGGCACCGGCGTCCGTTCGCCGCAGCCCATTTTCCGGCGCACGGGCCTGTCTCCGTACCACCGGAGCGGCTGTCCGCGAGCGACCGGTGGGGCGCCGTGCCATGCCCGGGGCACGGTCGCTATGGCCGGAATACGCGCTGGGCAAACCCCCGCGCCGGTGACATTTTGTGGCCCCCTCGCCCCTCTGGGACCGAGCGCGGCGAGGTGAACCATCAGGGGGTTTGACCATGCGCATGATCTACGCGGACCGTGGTCCGTCACCACTCGATTCCGGCAAGCCCGGCGCGGCCGACCGTGACTCGACCTTCGGCTGGTGGGGTGCGTTCAGCATCCAGAAGTTCGTGAACCAGAACCCGCTCTCCCACACACACGAGGACGCCACGGGGTGGCTCGCCTATCTCCAGCAGTTCTACGACCGGAACTTCTGGTTCGCGGACGGCGGCGTGCAGGTGTGGGCCTACGAGGAGACGTACGACAACTGGCAGGACCGCTACGGCGTGGACGCCGTGGTCGCCGTCTACCACTCCGGGCACGGCGGGATGGACGGCAACGGGGTGTTCTTCGCGCCGCTCGGCGCGGTGTGGGACGGCCGCAGCGACGCGATCTCCAACCGGATGGGATTCGGCAACGAGAAGGCGAACTATGTCTTCTGGTCCACCTGCAACTCGCTGCGTGTCCTCGACGGGCACACTCCCGTGCGCACCTGGGCGGGCCCCAACCTCGGCTCCCGGATGATCTTCGGCTTCGAGACGACGAGCATCGACAGCCCGGACTACGGCAAGAAGTTCTGGGAGAAGTGGCGGGCCGGGCAGACGTTCTGCGACGCCTGGCTGAACGCGTCCTGGGACATCTACCACGGGCAGGCGCCCTCGGTCTGCGCGACCGGGCCGACCCAGGCGGAGGCGACCAACCGCCTCAACTCCGAGCGGACGTTCTTCCGCGAGCACGTCTCCGACGCCTGGTACGCGTGGCGCTGGTACTACGCCCGCAGCAGCCTGCGCGAGGCGGCGACCGCCGTACCGGAGCAGACCGTTCAGCTGGCGCCGCGGGACCCGAGCGCGGAACTCGCCAGGCTCGGACAGGCGGCGAGCTTCCCGGCCGCCGCCCTCCAGGAGGTCCAGGTCGAACGGCAGGGTGTACTGAGCGCCAACTCCGGTGACCGGTACGTCGCCACGGCGCCGCTCGCCGCGCGCTGGGTCAAGCTCGCCGAGGCCAACCACCGCAACACCGCCCGGCTGGACACCGACCGGGCCGTGGAGTTGGCCCGGGCCTTCGCCGAACAGCACGCGGACGGCGCCGAGTTGATCGCCGACGGCGTGCACGACCTGTGGCAGAACTCCGGCACCATGGACGGCTCGCAGCTCGGCGAGCCCGTGTCCCTGCAGACACATGTGACCTTCCGTCAGGCATTCGACGGCGTGCCCGTCATCACGCCGGGACGCGGCGAGATCCGCGTGGCACTCGACAACGACGGCACGGTCGTACAGGCGCACCTGTCGACGCGGGAGGCGACGGGTTCGACCCGGACGCCGAGTTCCGTGGTCTCACCGCCGTCCGGGCAGGGGACGCGGGCCGCCGCGGCGCCGCTCCCGCGCGACCCGGCCGAATCGCTGGCCGCGGCCCAGCTCAGGCTGGTCCAGCACCTCGCCGTGGTGGGCTCCGACGAACAGCGCTCCGCCGCCGAGATCCACGAACAGCTGGAGATCCGGGACGTGCCGGGCACCTTGCAGGTCGGCTACGAGATCGAAGGCAACGAAGCCTTCCCGGCCGCCCGCAAGCTGATCGAGATCGGGCAGCAGGACAGCATGTACAAGACGCAGCGCTGGGTGGTCGCTCCCCTGGCCCGCTGAGGCGGGCAGGCAGAGGTGCACAGGTCCGCCGAGTGAGCGGGCAGAGGTGCTCAGGCCTGCCGGGCCGGCGGGCAGAGGTCCTCAGGCCTGCCGAGCCGGCGGGCAGAAGTCCTCAGGCCTGCCGAGCCGGCGGGCAGAAGTCCTCAGGCCTGCCGAGCCGGCGGGCAGAGGTCCTCAGGCGGCACGCTCGTTCGGGCGTGCCGCCAGCGGCACCTGGGGCCCATCGCACTCGCGCAGCCACCTTCGCAGTACGCGGTGCACGTGCTCCGCGCCGACGAGTTCGCCGTCTTCCTCGACCGGTGCGGACAGTGCCACGGGCGAGAGCAGGAAGGGCCGTGCCTGGGCCCCGCCGAGTCCGCCGTGCGAGCCGATCTGCTCCTCGAAGGCGAGGACTTCACCCTCTCCGGGTTCGTACCAGGAGTTGACCATGATGTCGGCGACATGGGGGAAGGAGTGCGTGCGCCGTACGGCGTCGGCGGCGCCGGGGCCGAAGTCGGCGAGCGGGCCCGGGTGTGCGTCGTCGAGCTCGTCCACCGGTATCTGCGCACCGTTCGCGCCGAGCACGAGACCGCCGTGCTCCTCGCTGCGGACCAGCACGAAGCCGACGCCGGGGTGATGGGCGAGCGTGGACAGCAGCGCGGGATGACGCCGGTCGATCTCCTCCCGGCTCATCCGATGCGGCACATCGGGGAAGGAGACCAGGCCGAGGTTGCCGGAGGCCAGCACGATGGGCTCGGAGCGGCGCCGCGACGGGCGGTGCCGCTCGCCGCCCTCCTCGACCGGTCGGCGCAGCGCGGCCCGTACGGCGGCCCGTGCCTCGGTACCGCTGTGCGTGCGCTGCGCCTTGCGCGGCACGGGCAGCCCGCAGCCCGCGCGAACCAGATTGCCGAGGCTGAGGCCGTAGCGGGTCAGGAAGGTCTCTCCCGGGCTCTGACCGTGGTCGGACAGCAGCACGATCCGGTACGGCCGCGGCGCGTGCTCGGCGACCTTCGCGATCAGCGCGAGCGAGCGGTCGAGCCGCTCCAGGACTTTCTCGGCGTCCCGGCTGCGCGGCCCGGAGTGGTGTGCCACTTCGTCGTACGCCACCAGGTCCGCGTAGACCGCGTTGCGCCCGACGAGCATGTCGCCGATGACCGCGGCGACGACGACGTCCCGCTCGACGACGGTGGCGAAGGCTCGGACGAAGGGGTACAGCCCGCCGCGCTTGACGCGCGGGCGCCGCTTCTTCAGTCGGGCCCGCGTGGACTGGCCCATCTCCCGCAAAACCTCGGCGACGAAGGACATGGCGGTGCGGACGGCGTTGGCGGGGTCGCTGAAGTAGGCGAAATAGCCCGCCCTGGAGCGGTTCTCCTTGCCCCTTCGCGCCGCGATGGACAGCACGAGGGCCAGCTCGTCGGCACCGCCGCTGAAGAGGTTGCCCCGGCTGGCAGCGTCCACCGTGAGCAGCCCCCCGTCACCGGTGTACTCGATCGCGCGGCGCTGAAGTTCGGCGGCGCTGCTGGGCCGGTTGCAGACCATGACCTCGCCGCTGTCCTTCTCGTACCACCGGAAGGCCGGGACGTCGTGGTTGCTGCCGTGCAGGATGCCGAGCTGGCTGGCGCCGGTCTGGCTGGACCAGTCCGTGCGCCAGGCGGAGAGCCGATGGGTGGGCCGTCTGCCGCCGAGCCACTCGGCGACGGTCGGCATGAGCCCCTTGCCGATGGCGCTCTCCAGGACGTCGTGGCCCACGCCGTCGAGCTGGATGAAGACGGCGCCGGGGGTCGAGGGCCCGGCCTGTCCGGCGGCGCGCCTGCGGCGCCGGTCGGCGAGCCGGTACAGCCTGCGCCGGTACGCGTCGTCGTCCCGTACGGCCAGGGCACCACCCGTGGCCGAGGCGACGGCGGACATCACCGCGGCGACGACCACGGCCGTCTCGGGGGCGACCTCACCCTGCCCGGAGGGACTGATCCGCAGGGCGATGAGCAGCAGGGACCCATTGAGGAAGAAGACGAGCAGCCCGAGCACGAGGGCGGGCACCAGCAGCAACGCCCTGACCAGCAGGGGCCACACGAGCGAGGACAGCAGACCGAAGACGCCCGCGCCGGCCGCCGCGGTGACGGCGATCTGCGTGCCGCTGTCCCCGCTGTCCGACTGCAACTGGAAGTCGGGCAGCAGACCGGCCAGGACGAGCATCATGACCGTGGACACGGCCCACACCGCGATGCTGCGCCACACTCCGCTGAGGACCCGTCGCCAACGTCCTCCACCCACGCCCAGTCCACCTCACGTCCCGGCCCACCCGGTCGACCAGGCCTGCTCCCACCCTGTCACACCGGGCGGGCGCGGCCAGGTGTCCCCGGACAGTGGGGGTCAGCGACCGTCGTACCCCGCCGTCGGCATCGAGAGGCGGCGGTGGACCCGGGCCTTCATCTGGGCGTCGTACGCCGGTTCCGCGCAGCCGACCGTCTCGACCCGTACGCCGCGGCGCACGCACTCGGCCGTGAACTCGTCGACCGAGGCGAGGGCCCGCTCCAGCACACGCCGACTGGGCGCGACGAACAGATCGACGAGGCCCGCCTCGACGTCCGCCCACAGGGTGCGGTGGTCGGGGCGCAGACCGCGTACGAGGAGCTCCCGTGTGACGACGTAGCCGCGCTCGGCGGCCCAGCGGGCGCACATCGCGTGCTGGCTGCGCGAGTCGACGAGGAAGGGATCCGCGTCGAGCTCCTCCAGGGGCGTCAGGCTCGCGATCGCCGTGACGCGAAGCGACGCGGGGCCGCCCTGTTCGAGCGAGCGCTTGAGGGCGTGCATGCCGGAGGCACCGCGCGCGTCTCCCATGGCGTCCCCCTCACCTCCGGGTTTCGCGGGAGACCCTACTCCTGCCCGTAGGCTCGGGGGGAGTCGCGCGAAGGAGGCAAAGAAGTGCCGGTGGAGATCACCTGGTGGGGGCACGCCACCTGCACGCTGGAGGACTCCGGAATACGCGTGCTGACCGACCCGCTCTTCGCGCGCCGGCTCGCACACCTTCGCCGCAGGCGCGGGGCGCCGCCCCCGCCCCGGGCGGCGGTCGCCGACGTGGCACTCGTCTCCCATCTGCACGCCGATCATCTGCACCTGCCCTCGCTGGCGAAGCTCGCGCCCGGTACGCGGCTGCTGGTGCCGAAGGGCGCCCCGCGCGCGGTGCCCGGGCTGCGCAGGCTGGACCATCTCCGGCTCATCGAGGTGGTGCCCGGGGACCGTATCCAGGTCGGTGACCTGGTCCTACGCGCCGTTTCCGCACGCCACGACGGGCGGCGACTGCCCGTCGGGCCGCACCGCTCGCCCGCCGTCGGGTACGTGGTCGAGGGGGAGGCGCGCACGTACTTCGCCGGGGACACCGGGCTGTTCGCGTCGATGGCCGAGGAGGTCGGGCCGGTCGACGTGGCGCTGCTGCCGGTGGGCGGATGGGGGCCGTATCTCGGGGAGGGCCATCTCGACGCGGGGCGCGCCGCGGAGGCGCTCGTCCAGTTGATGCCGCTGAGCGCCGTGCCGGTGCACTACGGCACGTACTGGCCGATCGGAATGGACGCCGTGCGCCCCCACGAATTCCACGCGCCGGGCGAAGAGTTCGTACGCCTCGCCGCCGAACGCGCGCCCCAGGTCACGGTCCACCGCCTCGACCACGGCGAGAGCGTACGCCCGGAGGTCGCGCGGTGACCTACCTGTCGGAGCTCCCCGCACACGGACTGGCACCCGGCGAGGGCGCTCGGCCGGAGGTCACCCGGTGATCTCCCTGACCGCGGCCGCCACGACGGCGCCGGAAACCACTCAGCAGGCGATCGGATATCCCTCGCTGTTTCTGCTGGTGTTGATCGGCGCGTTGGTGCCGGTGGTGCCGACAGGTGCGCTGGTCAGTTCGGCGGCTGTGGTCGCCTTTCATCAGACGGCGCCGTTCGCGCTGCTGACGGTCTTCGCGGTGGCGGCGCTCGCGGCGTTCCTCGGCGATGTCGCGCTGTACTGGCTCGGTCAGCGCGGTATGCGGTCCAAGAACGGCTCGCGCTGGCTGGAGACCCTCCGCGACCGCGCCCCGGAGGACCGGCTCGCCCAGGCCCAGGAGAAGCTGAGCGATCACGGCATCGCCGTACTCGTCCTCTCCCGTCTGGTCCCGGCCGGCCGCATTCCGGTCATGCTCGCCTGCCTCATGGCGAAGATGCCCCTGCGCACCTTCGCCCGCGGCGACGTCCCCGCCTGCCTCGCCTGGGCGGTGACGTACCAGCTGATCGGCATCCTCGGCGGTTCCCTCTTCAGCGAGCCGTGGGAGGGAGTGGTCGCCGCGGTGGCACTCACGTTGGCGATCAGCGTGGCCCCGAGCGTGTGGCGAAGGGTACGGCGGCCGGCCGCGTAGCCGATGGCCCGGGGGGCTTGTCGCGCAGTTCCCCGAGCCTCTTTTAGAACTCCTAACGAAATGATCTTCGAGATGCTCGGATCACTCCGGGACTGTTGATCCGGGGGTGTGCGGTGGCTCGGCCGAGGCCGTGGGAAGTCGATGGCTGTCGGCTGCTAGTTCTTCTGCAGGGTGCGGGTGACACCCGCGATGACGGCGGTCGTCAGCACCCAGCCGAAGGCGATCAGGAGGTAGGCCAGCCACTGGAGGCTGTCGTTCGACCAGTACCAGGCCGTGCGCTGACCCAGACCACCGATGGGGATCAAGAGGTCGAGTGTGTAGACGAAGGGCTGGAACGGGGCGCCTTCGCCTTGTTTGACCGAGTGGGGGGAGTGAGTGCCGAAGGACAGCGTGCCCAGCAAGGTCAACGCGAGGAGCCAGACGCCGGCCAGCCAGGGGCGGTAGCCATAGCCGACCGTCGCGTCGAGCAGGTGCCCCCACACGCGCGCGGCCGGGTGAAGGGTTCGACGCCGATGGCGCTGTTTGGCCAGGAGTACGCGGCGGGCGTCGTCGTCGTGGCCGGCCTTCCGGTACCAGCTCGCCAACTGTTCGTAGGGCTGGGGGTTGTAGCCCGGGCTGCGTCGTATCCACGCCACGCGGTGAGCCACGGAGTCCCGATGCCCCACTGCCTCCCGCCGCGCGCCTGCTTCGTCCCTCTTGATGGAGCCGTAGACGAAGCCGTCCAGCTCCACCACGTCCGGCCAGCTGTGCTCGCTGTCGTGGAGGTAGGACACTTGTGCGCCCCGCAGGTCCACGGTGCTGGACGGAGGCCGGGCGAGGGTGAAGTCGAAGTCCACCGCCTGCATGAGTAGGGCGACCAAAGACGGGCCGTGGCCGTCGGGCGGCCCGTTCAGGACGGCTCCTTCAAACGTCAGGTTGTCCGAGATCCGGGCACCCCGCAGCCGTACGGTCCCGTTCGCGGTGAACCCGCCGGAGAGGTTGAGTGTCGAGGCCACGGCGTTGTCCAGGGCGAGGGCCACTCCGCGCGGGCCGGGCTGTTCCAGGAGCGCACCCTGCATGAACAGCCCACCCGCCAACTGCGCCCCCAGCAGGCGGACTTCACCCCGCGCGACGAACCCGCCCCTGCAGAAGACGCCCCCTTCCATGACCAGGCCACCGGCGGCCACGGCCCACCCTCCGGGCGCGCTGATCTCGGCCTTGTTGAGGACCACGCCGCCGGTCACCCGGGCGTTGGTGAGCGACAAGGCGGTGATGTCGTGGTGGAAGGGTGAGGGGGCGCCGCTCTCCACGAGCGAGCGCCGCAGGTCGAGATTTCCCTCGATGCGGGACGACCCGGCTTCGATGCCAGGCACTCGGCTGCCTGTGATCACGAGCGTCTGTGTCGACGCTCCGAAAAGGTCCATCGACTCCTCGAACCAGCAGTCCTCGAACCAGAGGACGTGAGCGATCTGTGCGCCGGCCAGGTTGAGGCGCCCGGATATCCGCGCCCCGGCGAGCCTCAGGCACGCTACGGCGCCGGGTTGCGTGGTGTTCGCGCCCAGGAGGAGCGCCACCATCACGGCGGCCCGAACCGTCCGCCCCGGGCCCCACTGCCCACCTTCGGCGACAAGGTCGTCCTCGGGCACCCCTGTGCGCAAGTCCACTCGGTGTCCCGCGGGGAACGCGTCCCACAGCTCACGCTCCGGTGAAGTCAAGTCGTCGTATGAGAGCACTCATGCAGAGTAGTGATCTTCCTTCGCGCCCGCTTTGCCTCAGCGCGTGCGGATCGGAGGGCGCTCCATTCTGTGAGGAGTACTTGGGGGCGCGGGGGAACTGCGCAATCCTTTTGCGGGGGGTCTGGGGGCGCAGCCCTCGGATAAGGGACGGGCAGGGCCGGAGGGGGCGAAGAAACTCTCAGGCCAGCACCCGCGACGCCCCGACCGGCAGGTCCCACAGCGTCTCCCGGGCCAGCCCCGCCTTCTCCCACGCCGCCCGCACCCGCGTCAGCGGTTCCAGGACGGGCTCGGCGGAGAGGACGAAGGTGCCCCAGTGCATGGGCGCCATCCGCTCGGCGCCGAGGTCGACAGCCGCCCGCACCGCCTCCTCCGGGTCGCAGTGGACGTCGCTGAGCCACCAGCGGGGGTCGTACGCGCCGATCGGCAACAAGGCCAGGTCGATGCCCGGGTAGCGCCGGCCGATGCGGGCGAACCAGTGGCCGTACCCCGTGTCGCCCGCGAAGTACACACGCTGCCCGTCGGGCGCGGTGAGGACCCAGCCGCCCCACAACGTACGGCAGGTGTCGGTCAGGCGGCGCTTGGACCAGTGGTGGGCAGGGACGAAGTCGAAGCGGACGCCGTGCAGTTCGGCAGCCTCCCACCAGTCCAGCTCGGTGACCTGGGTGAACCGGCGCTCCCTGAACCACCGGCCGAGGCCGGCCGGTACGAACACCGGTGTGTCGCGCGGAAGTCGGCGCAGGGTCGGCGCGTCCAGGTGGTCGTAGTGGTTGTGACTGATGACGACCGCGTCGACGCGCGGCAGCGCGCTCCAGGCCACGCCGACCGGTGTGATCCGGGCCGGGGTACCGAGGATCTTGCGGGACCAGACCGGGTCGGTGAGGACGGTGAGCCCGCCGATGCGGATCACCCAACTCGCGTGCCCCGCCCAGGAGACGGCGACCGTGCGCGCGTCGACCCGGGGCAACGGCCCCGGTTCGAACGGCAGCCGCGGAATGTCGGCGAGCCCTTCGGCCCCCGGCCGCAACGCGCCCTCGCGGGCGAACCTGGCGAAGGCGCGCAGCCCGGGCAGCGGCGCCGTCAGCCGGTCCACGAAGGACCGCGGCCAGACACGCCGCTCGCCGAGCGGACGGGGCTCGGCGAGGGGACCGACAGGAACGGGAGGACCGACAGGAACGAGGGGACCGACAGGAACGGGAGGACCGACAGGTACTTGAGGAACGGCGGAAGACACGGGCCCGGCCGCCGCCGGGGCCGAAGAGGACGCCGGATCGTCGGCGTCCTGCGTGGTCGTAGTCGTGCTCGTGGTCGACTCGGACTGCTGCGTCATCGAGGAGGCTCCCATCGCTGAGCGTCGTCGCGGAGATCGCCGAAGGCCGACCCTAGAAGGGCCAACGCGCGTTGTACCTGTGGCAGTTCCAACGGCGAGGGTGACGTGAGGCATTCCGCCCGCTCCTCGTCCGTGGCGCCGAGCAGCGGCCCGGTGCCCAGGCGCACCCTCAACGACGCGAGGTCGTCGCCGAACCGGTGACCGCCCGGCGCGGGCATGCCGAGCCGGGCGGTGAGGAAGTCCTCCAGGTCCTGGGCGTCGCCCACGCCGTGCGCGCCGAGCGCGGAGCGCAGCGGGCCGAGGTCCACGTACAGGTGTCTGCCGGCCTGCGGGGGCCGCGCGAGGGCGCCCGCGCCGACCACCGCGTGGTGCGCGGCGGCGGCCACACGCGCGTGCAGGTGTACGGCGGCGGTGAGCCGTTCCGTGATCGCGGCGGGCTCGTCGAGTGCGAAGGCGGCCGCAGCGGCGACCGGTTCGGCGACCCGCGCGCCGAGCACGGTGAGCACGTCGAGGACTCGGGCACGCAGCCCGACCCCGGAGTCGGTGTCCGGGAAGCGGGCCACGGCGGCCGGCCAGCCCTGCGGCAGGAAGGCCCCCGCGAGATCCGTGAGGACGGTGACCTCCTCGGGGAGCATCTCGGCGGGGCTGAGCAGCACCGTGTCGTGCGGCCCGTGCAGCGTGTCGCGCCAGGTCTCGTCGCTGACGATGTGCAACCCCTCGCCCACCGCGGCCTCCACGGTCTCGTGGACGACCTCGGGCGGCGCGACGGTCGCGGTGGGGTCGTCCGCCACGGAGAGCACGAGCAGCCGCGGTTCGCCGCCCTCGGCGCGGACTCTGCGGACGGTTTCCAGGAGGGCGTACGGATCCGGAAGACCCCCGCACTCCGCGGGGGTCGCCACATGGAACACGGATCTGCCCAACAGCCGTACCTGTGGAGCCCACCAGGCGGCGCACGGACGCGGCACGAGGACGTCGCCACCGAGCGCACCGGTCAGCGCGAGGAGCAGTGCGGGGGCACCGGGTGCGGCGGCCACCCGGTCGTGTGCGGCGGGCAGTCCGCGTCGGCTCCAGTAGGCACAGGCCGCGTCGAGGAGCGCGGGCCCGCCGCCGGAGGGCTCGGCGTGGGCCCGGTCCGCGGCGGCGGCCAGCACGGAGCGGAGTTCCGGCAGTACGGGCAGGCCCTGATCGGGAAGAGGCGGGCCGTAACGGACGGGGCCGTGCCCTTCCGGATGCGTCCGACGCATACGTTCCTCCGCGCAGTCCGTGGTGCCGTGCCGTGTCGCCGGTGTATCGCACCGTCGCCGCTGCCGTGCCCCGCTCCGGTGCTCCTGCCTCCGTACGGTCTCCGGTGTTCCGTCCCTTCGTACAGCCACTCGTACGGTGCCGCTCGCGCCCTCGGCCTCTCCGTACCCAAGGTTCGGCCACCCCATGGACGGCCGGTCGGGTTGTGCTGTCACCCCTCAGGCGGACGTGTCCTTGTAGCGCAGTCGGTGGGCGGCCGCGCCCAGAGCGCCCGCGATGAGGACACCTCCGGCAGCCAGCGCCGGGACGGAGTCGGTGAAGGCGCCGCCCTCCCCGGCCTGCACCCCACCCTCAATAGCCGGTGGGCGCTGCCCGGTACCGCTGTCCGACGGGCGCTCCGCGGCGTCGCTGTCCGACGGGCGCTTCACGGCGTCACTGTCCGACGGGCGCTCCACGGCGTCGCTGTCCGACGGACTCTGCCCCGTGCCGCTGTCGAGCGGACGTTCCACGGTGCCACTGTCACTCGGGGGGTCCACGGCGCCGCTGTCACTCGTGGGCTCCACGGCCTCACTGTCACTCGGGGGCTCCACGGCCTCACTGTCACTCGTGGGCTCCACGGCCTCACTGTCCGGGAGGCTCTGCCCTGTGCCGCTGTCCGGGAGGCTCTGCGTGGTGCCGCTGTCCGGCAGGCTCTGCCCTGTGCCACTGTCGGGCGGGCGTTCCACGGTGCCACTGTCACTCGGGGGCTCCACGGTGCCACTGTCACTCGGGGGCTCCACAGCGCCACTGTCCGGGAGGCTCTGCGTGGTGCCGGCGGCCGCGGTGAGGCCACGAGCCACGGTGTACGAGGCCTTCCACTTCTCCTCCTGGCCGCCCGAGGCCCCGGGGCACGCGCCGTCGACGCCCCACTCCGACTGGGCGGCCACCGCGTCAGAGCCGGCGTCGACGGCGTCGCTCTGCGGGACACGGGCCGTACCCCGGTAGGCGGCGGCACCCGCCACCCCCTGCTCGCCGCCCTCCACCCGGCGCAGCTGGACCTTTCCCTTCTCGAAGCCCTCCGAGGTGGCGTCGATGAAGTCGGGCGGGGATCCGGCGATCCCGTCACAGGTGACGGAGATGGTGATCGTGCCACCGGGTTCGACGGACCCCGGGCTGACCTCCGCGGCCGGATCCGCGGACGCGGCCGACGCGGCGGCGCCCAGGGCGGCACCGGCCAGGGCGGTTGCGGACAGGGCACGGGCGGTACGGCGCATGGGACGGGCTCCTTCGGCAGGGCGGCTTCCCGGGGGCACGGCCGTCGTGCCCCCGGAGCCCATCACAGCCCGCCCCGCGGCGCGGCGCGCGCGGCCGGGCACCATTCGCGGGACACGGACGCCCGAGCGGGTGACGCCACGGGCTCGAGAACCACCGCATGCCCCAGACACGTGGCCCCCGTCCGCCCGGGCCCGGGGCCCGCCTGCCACAACCGGTCAGTTGGACAGTGCGACGAGCTGCTTCTCCAGTCCCCGACCACGTTTGTCCACGACGGCCGAGGCGACGTCGGACAGTTTGCGGTTGGTGCCCTGCGAGATGCGGCGCAGTACCCCGAAGGCCGTGTCCGCGTCGCAGCCGAGCACGTGCATGACGATCCCGCATGCCTGGTCGACGACGGGCCGGGAGCGCAGCGCGGTGCCCAGCTGGTCGAGCTCGGTGAGCGCGGCGCGGTAGGAGCGGTCGCGGACCAGACAGGTCGCGGCGAGCTCGCCGAGCGCGCGGGCGGGGCCGTGCGGGACGTCCTCCAGGGCGCCGGGCCGGAAGCTGTAGAGGCTGAGGGTGACGGTCAGCCCGGAGCGCCGGAAGGGGATGGTGACGCTGGAGCGCACGCCCGCGTCGAGGGCCATGGCGCGGTACTCCGGCCAGCGCTCCTCGCGCAGCAGGTCCGCCGAGTCGACGGGCTCACCGTGCTCCAGGGCGGCCGGGATCGGCCCGTCGCCGGAGCGGAGCTGCACCGAGACGAGTCCGGCAAGGTCGGGGTGGGTCACCGCGACGGGCAGCTCGGCGCCGTGCTCGCACACCATGCTGCTGGCGCCGCAGCAGTCGGTGGTGCAGCGCACGGCCTGCTCGACGAGTTCCGAGAGCCTCCTTCCGGGAAGGGCGGACTCGGGCGATTCCGTTCCCAGGTGGCCGAGTTGATCGGTTTCCGGCATGGTTCGCTCCCCCTCTCGTTCTCTCCTCGGCGCCTTCCCGCTCACCTGCGTGAAAAACAAGTTCTGCGGGTTCGGCCCCCGCCGCCCCCGGAATGCGCCGCTCGGGTTACGTTCATCGCATGGCGCAGACGGACGAATTCGGTGAGGAACTTGCGGATTTCGTGCGCCGCGTTGCGGAGTTGAAGGCGTCTCGGCCCGTGTCGTCCGACGACCTTCCCACGGTGCTCGACGCGGCGATCTTCGAACTCGACCATGTGGCCGACCAGTTGTGGCCATGGTTCCAGCGCCTGTCGCTGGCCGCCCCGTCCGGCGTCGCCTCGGTGGACCGTCAGGAGCAGCAGCTTCTCAAGGCACTCTTCCAGCGGGTGCCGGTGCCCGTCGCGCTGGTGGACCGCGAGACGGTGGTGCGCAGACTGAACTTCGCGGCGACCGCCTTCACCGGAGTCCGGGCGGGCTATGCGACCGGCCGGCCGCTGACCGGGTTCCTCGCGCACGCCGACCGTGCCGCGTTCCGCTCGCAAGCGGCGGCGGTGGCACGCGGCGAGGGCGACCGCGGTCTCACCGTGCACCTCCAGCAGCAGCCGTCGGTACCGGTGCGCGCCACGCTGACCGCCCTGCGGCCCAGCGGGGAACCCCGGACCGCCGTCCTCGTCGTCCTGCAGCCCGGCGACTCCCGGGTGCCGTCGGAGGGGAACATGCCGGGCCAGGCAGCGCCGAGCCTCTCCGAGACCACCCGGCACGCCGCGCTGATGGACCTGGTGGACGCGATGACCACGGCACTGCTGAGCGCACCCGGCGGGGACCGCTCCGCGGTGCTCGCACGGGCGGCCGGGGTGCTGCACGGGCGCTTCGCGGACTGGGTGGTGGCCGACGCCGGGGCCGCGCGACTGTCCCGTACGACCGTCCTGGGACCGTCGGACCGCGCCGAGGAGGTGGCGGCCGTGGCCGGGCAGGATCCCGCCGCGTGCCCCCTCGTCGTCGAGGCGGCACGCGGCGGTTCCACGGCCCTTCAGGTGCGCCCCGAGGACCCGGACGCCTTCGGGCGTGACACCTCGGGCGCTCCCGTCCTCGTACGCGCGAATGTGACGTCGCTGCTGTGCGTGCCACTGACCACCGAATCCGGGCCCGTACGGGGGGTGTTGACGCTGTTCCGCAGCGGCGCGCGGCTGGCGTTCTCCATGGCCGAGGGGCAGGCGATGGACATGATGTCCCGTCATATCGCGCTGGCCATGGCGCGGTTGAACTGATCCGCGGACCGGGCGCTACGCCACGTCGCGCATCACCTGGTCGCGCAGTCGGGTGCAGCAGCGGCTGATCAGCCGGGAGACGTGCATCTGGGAGATGCCGAGTTCGTCGGCGATGCGGCTCTGGGTCATGTCACCGAAGAACCGCATGTAGAGGATGGCGCGCTCCCGTTCGGGCAGGGCCTGCAGGCGGGGCTTGACGGCCTCGCGGTCGATCACGGTGTCGAGGGCCGGGTCGGGCGATCCGAGGGCGTCGCTGAGCGAGTAGCCGTCCTCGCTGCCCGGGAGTTCGGCGTCCAGGGAGAGGGCGGTGAAGCTCTCCAGGGCTTCCAGGCCGGTCAGGACGTCCTCCTCGCTCATTCGGGCGTGCTCGGCGATCTCGGCGACGGTGGGCCTGCGGCCCGAGATGGTCCCCGACAGGTCCTGGCTGGCGAACCGCACCCGGTTGCGCAGGTCCTGGACGCGGCGCGGCACATGCAGGGTCCACATGTGGTCGCGGAAGTGGCGCTTGATCTCACCGGTGATGGTCGGCACGGCGTAGCTCTCGAAGGCGTTGCCGAGCTCCGGATCGTAGCGGTCGACGGCCTTGACCAGGCCGAGCGCCGCGACCTGGCGCAGGTCCTCGTGACTCTCGCCGCGGCTGCGGAACCGCCCCGCGAGCCGTTCGGCCATCGGCAGCCAGGCCTCGACGATCTCCTCACGGAGCGTGTCGCGCTGCTGGCCCGGGGGGAGCGTGGCGAGCTTGCGGAATGCCTCTGCGGTGTCGGGGGCGTCGTCGTGCGGATGATGCTTCGCGCTCGCTTGAGTTCGCATGGTGCGTAGCAACTCCCTCGGAGGTGCCTTGAGTTGGGCAGTCACCGTGGGAGTGCGTCGATGCGCCGGACGGACACACCCGTGGCGACGGTTCGCCGCTCCCACGGACGTGCCTCCTGTCCGAAGCACTGGGAGTGCGTCTGCCCCGAGGCATGCGGAGCAAACACGCACGGCTACGAAAGTGGGGCGGTTGGTGACCGCTGAGCCACGTGTCGACTCCCGGTCCACGGGTACGTGAACACCACCCCCGAACATCTGGAGGGAGTCATGCAGCGAGGCAGCGACCGGCTGAGTGTCCACCGGGACGAGGAGATGAAGCACGAACTACGAGAGCTGCTCAGGTCGGGGCACCCCACCCGGACCGAGGAGTGGCACGATCCGGAGCCGACCGCCGACGACGACCCGGAGCTCGCGAGCGGCCCCGTGACGCCGGGCCGTGCGGCCGCCCCCGTCGAGAAGGTGCAGCTCGAGCTGGGGCGACTGCTGGGCCGTACGCCGTTCCCCGCAGGTCCCCGCGAGCTGACCGGCCTGCTGCGGGACAAGCACGCCCCGGACGTGCTCGTCGAGGCCCTGGAACGACTGCCGCACAAGGCCCGCTACACCACGGCGCACGAGCTGGCCGAAGCGGTCGTGCGCGTCGGGTGACCGGAAGGGAAGGCATGGGCGCCCGGCTCGGGGGTACTGCGGCCGTCGTCCCGTCGACGCACCCGCACCCCCGCAGCCGGGGAACGCAGGAAGGCCCAACAGCCATGGCAGATTTCGTCAGGGAAGTCATGACACCGGGAGTCGTCGCGGTCAGCCCGGACGCCTCACTCGTCGAGGCCGCGCAACTCATGCGGGCCCAGGACATCGGCGATGTCCTGGTGGCCGACCATCAGCTGATCGGGGTCCTCACCGACCGTGACATCACATTGCGCGCCGTAGCCGACGGCGCCGATCCGCTGACCGTCAGCGCCCAGGCCGTGTGCACCCCCCATCCGGTCGTGATCGGCCCTGACGAGGCCGTGTCCACCGCGATCGAGCTGATGCGCGAGCACGCCGTACGCCGGCTGCCGGTCGTCGAGGACGGTCGGCCGGTGGGGATGGTGAGCCTCGGTGACCTCGCGGTGGCGCAGGACCCGGGCTCGGCACTCGCCGACATCAGCCGCGCCGCGTCGGAGCGGCCGTCCGGCACCCGTCGCCCGCCGCTCTGACGGCCGGGAAAGCCGCTCTGACGGCCGGAAAAGGAGACGGAGCAGCCATGCGTATCGCGTTCCTGATGGCGCCGCAGGGCGTCGAGCAGATCGAACTCACCGATCCCTGGCAGGCGGTGACGGACGCGGGCGGCGAGCCCGTTCTGGTGTCCACCAAGCCCGGGCGGATCCAGGCGTTCCGCCATCTGGACAAGGCGGACACGTTCCCCGTGGACGAGGTCGTCGCCGACGTGTCGGCCCAGTCCTTCGACGGGCTCGTCCTGCCGGGCGGCGTGGCGAACCCCGACACCCTGCGGCTGGACGAACGGGCCGTGACCTTCGTACGCGACTTCTTCGAGAGGGGCCGTCCGGTCGCCGCGATCTGCCACGCACCCTGGACACTCGTCGAGGCCGACGTGGTCCGGGGCCGTGTGCTCACCTCCTGGCCGAGTCTGCGCACGGACATCCGCAACGCGGGCGGCACCTGGGTCGACGAGCGCGTGCACGTCTGTGGGCGGGGGCCCAACACGTTGATCACCAGCCGTAAACCGGCCGATCTCAAGGCGTTCCGCGAGGCGCTCCTGGAGGCGTTCACGCGTCAGGCGGCGTGAGCGGAAGGGGCCGTACGCACAGGGCCGCGCGGAACAGATCCCGGTAGCGGCGGAACGCGTCCTGGAGCCGGCGCACCCCGATGCCTGCCTCGGCGGCGAGTCCGGCGCCGTTGAAAGGGTGTTCGGGGCGCTGGTGGAGGGCGTCGGGGGCCCGCTCGACGGGCGCGGGTCGCAACGGGTGTACGGGCCGGTCGAGTTCGTCCCGGTGGCCGTGTCCGGCGGTTGGCAGCGACCCGTTCTTCCCGGAGCGTCGGGGGCACCCACAGCTGTCCGGAGACCAGATGGTCGACGAGATCACACACCGTCCAGCCGGTGCAGGGCGTGGGGGGGGCGTCCCACTGGTCGTCCCGGACCGTGCGGACGCGGTCGCCGAGCAGGTCGAGGGCCTCCGCGTGGCGGGTGAGCAGCGGTTTCGTGCCCGTCATGCCGGCGGCGCTCCCGCGCACCCCCGCTCCCGGGCCCCGTCACGCGTACGGCCTGCAGTGATCGGGCGGCGAGGATGGCGGCGCAGGTACTCGCCCTCCAGCTGGGCCATGCGCTCGTTGTGGGTCCGCAGCGCGTCGTTCGATCCGTGCAGCAGTGTGTCGTGGCGCGTGCGGTGGATGTTTTCCAGCTCTTTCATGAGCTGCTGGTCGTCCAGCCGGCCCGGGTCGACTCCGGTCATGGTGGTACCCCGCTCGTCGTGTCCTCGGTGCGGTCCGCGTACCCGCCCGGCAAGCAGTTGCCCCGAGCGGCGTCCGGGAGAGAGCCATGGAACTCACCTGTCTCCCTCCACTCTACGAACATCCGGGGTTCCGGGCCCACGTCTGCGCGTGCACTGTGTCGGAAGTGGCCCTCGGGGCGCGCACCGAGGGCGACTCCGGGGGCGCTAGCGGGCCCGTTCCACCCTGCGCTCGTCCCACACCGGCTCCTGGGTCTCGCGGACGCGGCCGTCGGAGCCGAAGACCAGGTAGCGGTCGAACGAGCGCGCGAACCAGCGGTCGTGAGTGACCGCGAGCACGGTGCCCTCGTAGGCCTCCAGACCCTCCTGGAGCGCCTCCGCGGACTCCAGGTCGAGGTTGTCGGTGGGCTCGTCGAGGAGCAGGGCCGTGGAGCCCTCCAGCTCCAGCAAGAGGATCTGGAAGCGCGCCTGCTGGCCGCCGGAGAGCTTCTCGAAGCGCTGCTCGGCCTGCGCGGTCAGCTCGTAGCGGCGCAGCCGGGACATGGCGGCGCCGCGGTCCTGGGCGTGCTCGGTCCACAGGATGTCGAGCAGGGTCCGTCCCTCCAGCTCGGGGTGGGCGTGTGTCTGCGCGAAGTGCCCGGGAACGACCCGGGCACCGAGCTTCCACTCCCCCGTGTGCGCCACGTCGCCACCGGCGAGCAGGCGCAGGAAGTGCGACTTGCCGGAGCCGTTGGATCCGAGCACAGCGACCCGCTCGCCGTAGAAGATCTCCAGATCGAACGGTTTCATCAGGCCGGTGAGCTCAAGTCCCTTGCAGGTGACGGCCCGGACGCCGGTGCGTCCGCCGTGCAGCCGCATCCTGATGTCCTGCTCGCGCGGCGGCTCCGGAGGCGGTCCGGCCTCCTCGAACTTCCGCAGCCGGGTCTGCGCGGCCTGATACCGGGACGCCAGCTCATGGCTGATGGAAGCCGCCTGACGCAGATTCAGCACCAGCTTCTTCAGCTGGGCGTGCTTCTCGTCCCAGCGCCTGCGCAGCTCCTCGAACCGCGCGAACCGCTCCCGCCGCGCCTCGTGATAGGTCTCGAATCCACCACCGTGCACCCAGGCGTCCGCACCGGCCGGACTGGGCTCGACACTGACGATCTTCTCGGCGGCGCGAGCCAGCAGCTCCCGGTCGTGCGACACGAAGAGAACGGTCTTACGGGTCTCCTTGAGCCGCTCCTCCAGCCAGCGCTTCCCGGGTACGTCGAGATAGTTGTCCGGCTCGTCGAGCAGCAGCACCTCGTCGGTGCCGCGCAGCAGGGCCTCCAGCACCAGCCGCTTCTGCTCACCTCCGGAGAGCGTGCGCACCAGCCGCCATTGCGCCTTCTCGTACGGCACGCCCAGCGCGGCCATCGTGCAGATGTCCCAGAGTGTCTCGGACTCGTATCCGCGCACCTCTGCCCAGTCGGACAGCGCCTGCGCGTACCGCAGCTGCGCGGCCTCGTCGTCCACGGTCATGATCGCGTGTTCGGCGGCGTCCACGGCCTTGGCCGCCTCGCGGATCCTCGGCGGCGCCACGGAGACGAGCAGCTCCCGTACGGTCGTCTCGTCCCGTACGGACCCCACGAACTGCCGCATCACGCCCAGCCCGCCACCCACGGTGACGGTCCCCCCGTGCGGCTTCAGCTCCCCCGAGATCAGCCGCAGCAGCGTCGTCTTCCCGGCGCCGTTCGGCCCCACGAGGGCCACCACGGCCCCTTCTCCCACCCGAAACGACACGTCGCCGAGCAGCGCCCTCCCGTCGGGAAGGTAGTACTCCAGATGCGCGGCTTCGAGGTGTCCCATGAGGCGGCATTCTCCGTGGAGCCCACCGCAATGGGCAAACGCGTATTCGGCGGCCCGCTCCCGACGGTTCCGGGCAGCGCCCGAAGGGTCGCGGGGAACTGCGCGCCAAGCCTTCACCGGTCGGCACCCGGAAGACAGCCCAAGGCGGGTCTGGGGGTCGACGCCCCCGGGTACGGGAGGGGCACGGGCGGCGGGGCGATGAAACGCGCGCACCGGGTACCCGCACCGCCATGACCCCAGACGTAGACCTCACCGTCCGCCCCCCGGGGCCTCACCTTCTCAGGGATCGGCTGCTCGCCGCGGACTGCCGCCTCTTCGAGGCGGCAGCGGCTCGACACTGGCCGGGCTGCGACCGCCTCCTGCCGAGGCTGAGCCGCAGCGCCAACCACGGTGCACTCTGGCTCGCCACAGCCACGGCGCTCGCGGCGAGCCGCACCCCCAGGTCCCGCCGAGCCGCCGCCCGAGGCCTCGCCTCCCTCGCCCTCGCCTCCGCCACCATCAACACCCTCGGCAAGCGCTCGGTCCGCCGCCCCCGCCCGATCCTGGACCCCGTCCCGCTGATCCGACAGCTCGCGCGCCAGCCGATCACCACCTCGTTCCCGTCGGGCCACGCCGCCTCCGCCGCGGCCTTCGCGACGGGTGTGGCCCTGGAGTCCCGCGGCTGGGGCGCGGCGATCGCCCCGCTCGCCGCCGCGGTGGCCCTCTCCCGCGTCTACACCGGCGTCCACTTCCCGAGCGACATCCTCGCGGGCGCCGCCCTGGGCGCGGGCGCCGCCTACGCCGTACGCGGCCTGGTCCCGACCCGCGACCAGCTCCCGGCGTCCGGCCGCCCTCGCGTCGACGCGCCCGCGCTCCCGGAGGGCGAGGGCCTGGTCATGGTGGCCAACACGGGCGCGGGCACCCCTGACCGGGTGAACGAGCTGCGCGACGCCCTGCCGCACGCGGAGATCGTGGAGTGCGAACCGCCCGACATCCGGGGCGAGTTGGAGAAGGCCGCGACCCGCGCCCGGGTCCTCGGCGTGTGCGGCGGCGACGGCACCGTGAACACCGCCGCCGAGGTGGCCCTCCGCCACGGCCTCCCCCTCGCCGTCCTCCCGGGGGGCACCCTCAACCACTTCGCGCAGGACCTCGGTGTGGAGGGCGAACGCGACCTGATCCGCGCCCTCCAGCAGGGTGACGCGGTACGCGTGGATGTGGGCCGGTTCTCGTCGGGCGCCACGCAGGGCATCTTCCTCAACACCTGCAGCCTGGGCGTCTATCCCGAACTGGTGCGCGAACGGGAACGCTGGTCGCCGCGGATCGGCGGATGGCCGGCGGGAGTGCTCGGCGCCCTGCGCGTCCTGCGCGCCGACCACCATCCGCTGCGCGCCGAACTGGGCGGCCGCACGCACCCGTTGTGGCTGCTGTTCGCGGGCAACGGGACGTATCACCGCGTGGGGCTCGCCCCGGCCCGCCGCTTCGACCTCTCGGACGGGCGGCTGGACGTACGGGTCGTGCACGGCGGCCGCCGCCCCGCCGTCCGCCTGCTGGCCGCCGCCTTCGCCGGCCCCCTGACCCGCTCCCCCGCCCACGCGGCCGTACGGACACGGCGACTGCGCCTGGCCGGCGTCGCGCCCGGCACCCTCCTCGCGTACGACGGTGAAGTCACAGAGGTGGAGGGAGAGGTAACGCTCCGGAAGATGCCCAAGGCGCTCACCGTCTATCACCCATTCCCCCTTCACTGATCAGGCGGTGTCCCTATCGCAAGAGTCCATATCGCAAGACGCGAGTCTCATTATTCGACATCTGCGCGTACGGTGATGCGTGTACGACGAGGAGACGAGAAGGGGAACGTCATGTCGAAGTCGCAGGAGACCGCCGTCTACACGCACGGCCACCACGAGTCCGTGCTGCGTTCGCACACCTGGCGCACCGCCGCCAACTCGGCGGCGTATCTGCTCGACTCGCTGAAGCCCCACATGAAGATCCTGGACATCGGCTGCGGCCCGGGCACCATCACCGCCGACCTGGCGGAACTGGTTCCCGACGGGCATGTCACGGGCGTCGACCACGCACCGGCGATCCTGGACCGGGCCCGGGCCGTGGCAACCGAGCGCGGCGTGGACAACGTGGGGTTCGCGGTCGCGGACATCCACGCGCTGGACTACCCGGACGACACCTTCTGCGTGGTCCATGCCCACCAGGTACTGCAGCACGTGGGCGACCCGGTCCAGGCGCTGCGCGAGATGTACCGGGTGACCAGGCCGGGCGGGTTCATCGCGGTCCGTGATTCGGACTACTCGGCGATGACCTGGTACCCGCAGTCGCGGGGCATGGACAACTGGCTGGACCTGTATCTGCGGGTGGCCCGCGCCAACGGGGGCGAGCCCGACGCGGGGCGGCGTCTCACATCGTGGGCGCTGGCGGCCGGCATCCGGGAGATCACGGCCACCTCGAGCACCTGGACCTTCGCCACCGAGGACGAGCGGGAGTGGTGGAGCGGCCTGTGGGCGGATCGCACGCTGGCCTCGGCGTACGCGGAACGCGCCACAGGGGGCGGCCACGCGACCACGGAGCAGCTGCGGGCCGTGTCGGACGCCTGGCGGGAGTGGGGACGGCAGCAGGACGGCTGGTTCTCCGTACTGCACGGAGAAATTCTCTGCCGAAAGGAAGTCTGATCCGGACGTTTCGGGAAACCCGGTCAGCAGGAGGTTCACATTATGGTTCCCATCCTGCTGGTACTGCTTCTGGTGCTGATTCTCTTCGGCGCGGGTTTCGCAGTGAAACTTCTCTGGTGGATAGCACTGGTGGTTCTCGTCCTGTGGCTTCTCGGATTCCTGATGCGCGGCACGAGCGCCTCGGGAGGCAGGGGGCGCTGGTACCGGTGGTGAATCCGTTCCCTGGGATCCCTGGGAAGTGAGTGAATCCGGGAAGTGGATGAATCCGTTCCCTGGTAACTGGCGGCCCAAGCGGCCCGAGGTCTGGATTTCAGACCCCGGGCCGCATTTCGTGTTCTTTGGTGTCTCGATCTCGCTGTGTTCTTTGGTGTCTCGATCTCGTGTTCTTGGTTTTCGAGGCTTCGCGTTCTTTGCCCTTTCGGGCGTCGCTTTTGGTCAGGGCACGATGGCCATCTCCACCAGCAGTCGCGCCGCCGCCGCGATCGACTCGGCGTCGATGCCCGCGGCGTGCAGTTGCTCGGCGGGCGTGGCCGAGCCCGGCATCGTCCGCACGGCGAGGCGCACCAGGCGCGGCACCGGGCGGCCGTCGAGGAAGGCGTCGAGGACCGCGTCGCCGATGCCGCCCTCCTCGCGATGGTCCTCGACGGTGATGAGGCACCCCGTGTCCTCGGCGGCCTCGCGCAGGGTGGTGCGGTCGACGGGCTTGACCGAGTAGAGGTCGATGACCCTCGCCCGGATGCCCTCGCGGTCGAGCGACTCGGCGGCGGCCAGGGCCTCGTGGACGGTGACGCCCGCCGCGACGAGGGTCAGCCGGTCCTTGCCGGAGGCCCGCAGCACCTTGCTGCCCCCGACCGGGAACTCCTCGGTGGGGCTGTAGATGACGGGAGTGTCCCCGCGCGAGGTGCGCAGATAGCGGATGCCCTCCAGGCCCGCCATCGTGCCGACGAGCTTCGCGGTCTGGTTGGCGTCGCACGGATACAGCACGGTCGCACCGTGCATCGCGCGGAACATCGCCAGGTCCTCCAGGCCCATCTGCGAGGGCCCGTCCTGGCCGATGGAGACGCCCGCGTGCGAGCCGACGAGGTTGATGCCGGAGCCGCTGATCGCGGCCATGCGGACGAAGTCGTACGCACGGGTGAGGAAGGCCGCGAAGGTCGAGGCGTACGGCACCCAGCCGCGCGCGGCCATGCCGACCGCGGTCGCGACCAACTGTTGCTCGGCGATGTAGCACTCGAAGAAGCGGTCGGGGTGCTCCTTGGCGAAGAACTCGGCGCGCGTCGAGTCGCTCACCTCGCCGTCCAGGACGACGATGTCGCCGCGGGCGGTGCCGAGCGCGGCGAGCGCCTGTCCGTAGGCATCACGAGTGGCGGCCTTGTCGCCGAGCTCGTAGCGGGGCAGGTCGAGATGGCCCGACCGTACGGCGTGCAACATCCTGGCGGCGGGTGGCGAGGGGACCTCCACCCGGCGGTCGTGCACGCCGCCGAGTTCCGCGATCGCCTCGTCGGCGTCCGGCAGCGGCTTGCCGTGCAGGCCCTCGCGGTCCTGGACCGATGCGACGCCCTTGCCCTTGAGGGTGCGGGCGATGATCGCGGTCGGCTGCCCGGCGGTGGACTCGGCCTCGGCGTACGCGCGGTCGATGGCGTCGACGTCGTGCCCGTCGATCTCGACGGTGTGCCAGCCGAAGGCCTGGAAGCGGCGGGCGTACGCGTCCAGGTCGTGCCCGTGCCGGGTCGGCCCGCGCTGGCCGAGGCGATTGACGTCGATGATCGTGATGAGGTTGTCGAGGTGCTCGTATCCGGCGTGCTCAGCGGCCTCCCAGATGGAGCCCTCGGCGAGTTCGCTGTCGCCGCACAGGACCCAGACCCGGTATCCCGTATGGTCCAGCCGCTTCCCGGCCAGCGCGATGCCGACCCCGACGGGCAGCCCCTGTCCGAGCGAGCCGGTGGCCGTCTCGACCCAGGGCAGCCGCTGCGGTGTCGGATGTCCTTCGAGCCGGCTGCCCAGCTTGCGGAAGGTGAGCAGCTCGGTCTCGTTGATGGCCCCGGCCGCCTTGTACGCGGCGTACAACAACGGTGAGGCGTGCCCTTTGGAGAGCACGAAGCGGTCGTTGCCGGGGTGGTGGGGTCGTTCGAAGTCGTAGCGCAGATGGCGGGCCATCAGGACCGCCATCAGATCCGCGGCGGACATGGAGGACGTGGGGTGCCCGGAGCCGGCGGCGGCGGAGGCGCGCACGCTGTCCACACGCAACTGCTGGGCGAGATCGATGAGTTGACGGGTGTTCATGACGACTCTCCTTCCTGTCGGCTCTCGGACTTCCCGAGCGCACCGGGTGCCCTCGCCAGCTCCGGCGAGGCGGTGTCCAGCGGCACCGACCACGAGCGGACCAGGCCCAGCTGCACGGCCTGGCGCGGAAGTACGGCGTCCAGCAGCCAGTCGGACGCGACGCGGATGCGGTTTCCGGGCATCGCGGCGAGGTGGTAGCCACGGGTGACGGCTCCGGCGAGCGGCCCCGACAGCGGGACGCCGAGCGGGTTGGCGGCCGCCTTCGCGCCACCGAGGTCGACGGTGAAGCCCAGGTCCCGGTGGCGATAGGCACGGCGGTCGCCGATGCCGAGCGAGGCGGCGACGTTGCGGCCCGCGACCTTCCCGTGCCGCCAGGCGTGCTGAGCAGTCATCGGCGTGTACTTGCCCGGCTTCTCCAGATCGGGTACGGCGGCCGCGTCCCCGCACGCGAACACCTCTGGTCGGCCCGGTACTTGAAGGTACGGATCGACGAGCAGCCGCCCACGCTCAAGGGACTGTCCGAGCCCCTCGACCAGCGGATCGGGCCGGACGCCGACACACCACACCAGCGTCCGCGTATCGACGAACTCCCCGTCGCTGAGCCGGACTCCGCTCGGCGTGGCCTCCTCGACCGAGGTCCCGGTACGCACGTCGACGCCGCGCTGTCGCAGCACCCGGTCGGCGGTGCGCGAGAGCCGCTCGTCCAGCTCCGGCAGCACGCGCGGCGCGATGTCGAGCAGCAGCCAGCGCGGCCGGACGCCCTCGCGCAGCGGCCGGTTCCGTACCAGCGCGTCGGTGAACAACTGCCCCTGCGCCGCGACCTCCGTCCCGGTGTACCCGGCGCCGACCACGACGAAGGTGCATCGCGCGGCACAGCTCTTCGGGTCGTCGGACGCGGCGGCCAGCTCCACCTGCCGGGTCACGTGATCCCGTAGATACAGCGCTTCGGGCAGCCCCCGGAAGCCGTGCGCGTACTCGGCGACACCCGGCACCGGCAACAGCTTGTTGACGCTGCCGACGGCGAGCACCAGACGGTCGTACGTCAGCGTGCCCCCGTCACCCTCCGGATCCGTGTAATGCACGGTGCGTGCGTCGAGGTCGAGGCCGTCGGCCTCGCCCAGCACCAGCCGTACGTGGGGCAGCGTGCCCGAGAGCGAGACGGTGACACGGCGTGGCTCCAGGACCCCGACGGCGACCTGGGGCAGCAGGGGAAGATACAGAAAGTAGTCGGTCGGATTCAGAAGGGTGATGTCGGCCTTGTGCCGGGTCAGCCGCGACAGGGTGCGGGCCGTCCGGTACCCGGCGAAGCCGGCACCGACGATCAGAATGCGGGGTCGACTCACGTTTCGCC
Source organism: Streptomyces albiflavescens (assembly GCF_014645835.1). Taxonomy (GTDB): domain Bacteria; phylum Actinomycetota; class Actinomycetes; order Streptomycetales; family Streptomycetaceae; genus Streptomyces; species Streptomyces albiflavescens. The sequence continues at coordinate 35,285 of NZ_BMMM01000020.1, read as the reverse complement.
TCCGGCGATGTCGCTCGTACGAGGCTTTCCGCGTCCCCCTGGTCAGGGCACCCAAACGCGGGGGCGCCGGACGTTTCGGGACACGCTCCCCGGGTTACCCGACCGATGACCGCGCCCCGCGGGACAGCGTGTCGCTCGGCCGGCCGGACGGTCGCCGGGTCGGCCTTTCGGTCACTCGGCCTTTCGGTCGCTTGATCTCTCGGTCGCTCGGCCTTTCGGTCGCTTGATCTCTCGGTCCAGACGGTGTCTCCTCTCCCGACCGTCTGGGCCGAGCCCTCCGTCCGCGCGAAACGATCTCCTTGGCCGCCGGACCCAACTAGGCTCCTGCGCATGGAGATTCTGGGAGCCACGCTGCGTATCTGCGTCGACGACCTGGAGGCCTCGGTCCCCTTCTACGAAAGACTTTCGGGCGGGCGCGCCCTCCGCTTCGAGCGTGGCGGCGTCTCGGTGGCTGCCGTCGGCTGCTTCCTGCTGATGAGCGGGCCCGAGGCCGAGCTGGACGTTCTGCGCAAGGTTGCCGCGACCATCGCCGTCAAGGACGTCGACGAGGCCCACCGTGTTCTCAGCGACTCGGGCGCCCGCATTCTGGCGGGGCCGGTCGCGACGCCGGTCGGGCGCAACCTGATCGCGATGCATCCGGACGGGGCGGTGTACGAGTACGTGGACCGGCGGGCGGCTGAGTAGGTTTTCGCCCCCTCCGCCCCTGCCCGTCCCTGGGGGCTGCCGCCCCCAGACCCCCGCTCAAAAGATCGCGCAGTTCCCCGCGCCCCTGAAAGGGGGCGCGGGGAACTGCGCGAACAACCCCCACCCACCCGCAGCCGAAAGGCTGGTGCGGGACGGGTAGGGGCGGAGGGGCGAGGAAACCCCACGTTCACTCGCCCGGCGGCCGCATCCGGAACTCGTATCGGCCCGGCAACGGCTCATCCGTCAACCGAGCCCACAGCTCGGAAATCACCTCGGCACCCTCCCGCAGATCCGCAACGTCGAACCCCGCGTCGAAGACACCCCGAGCCGCCCCCACCTCACCCTCGGCCAGCAACAACTGCGCCTCGATCAAGCGGAAGCGCCCACGCGAGCGCGTGGCGGGCCGAAGCCGTTCCCAGACGGCCCGCGCATCCGCCACACGTCGCACCGCGAGCAGGGCTCCCATCGCCTCACGTCCCAGCGCAGCCGTAGCCGCGGTCCAGACCTCACCGTCGTCCCGCCGCTCCCGGCACAGATCGTCGAACGCCTCGGCGTACCGGTCGGCGGCCCGCTCCCGGTTGCCGGCCTCCTGGTCGGCGACGGCGAGACAGCGGAGCAACGGCCAGAGGGACGGAGCGAGTTCGAGCGCTCGTTCCCAACTCCTCACCGCCTGTGCCAGATCGCCCGCGTGCCACTGGGCAACCCCGAGGTGGTATTCGGCGAGCGGCGCGGCCGGCGCGGTCTCGAGCATGTCGCGCCAGTGCGAGGCGACCAGGGTCTCGCCGGGCGGACCGACCCTTCGCGGCTCCGGAAACGCGCCGGATCGCAGCAACTCCAGCCACGGCGCCTGCGCGGCACCCAGCGTGGACTCGTCGAAGGGGGTGCCCGGCAACTTGTAGGCGGCCCGCCGCACTTCGAGCGCGCCCCAGCCGGATCCCACCGCGAGCACCTCGCCGGGTTCGGCGTCGGCGCGCGGCAACCAAGCGTCGTATGCGGCGTCGACGTCACTCCGAGGAAGGGAGGCTTCGAGCCGGACCTCGGCCTCCGTCCGCGCCGCCTCCCAGTCCGTCCCGTGGACCGCCTCCGCGTCCACCGCCAGCGGCCCGTAGGCCTCCAGCCAGGACACATCGCTCTCCGCGTCGAGCCGGACGTGTTCGAGCTGGGTGCGCGCGAGCCCGGCCTGGATCTCGCAGTATCCGCCGGTTCCCGGTTCGGTGAGCCACTCCTGCCAGCGCCGCCCTCCCGGACCGGAGCCCCAGACGAACAGCTTGCGACCGCGCAGCACGTCGGTGGATGTCTGCACGAGCCCGTCGCCGGAGTCGTCGAGCGCGGCGATCCAGCGCCGCCGCCCGTCGGGGACCTCGTAGAAGTAGTCGGCGGGGAAGGTGCTGTTCAGCGGATATGTCCGGTCGACCCCCTCGAACTCCGGTACCGGCACCCGCCGCAGCCGCCGCTCGTATCCGAAGTGCCATGCCTCGTCGGCCGGTGCCAGCACCCTGCGCTCCTCGGGGACCGCGATGTTGGACCACCAGTACACAGGCGCGGGTTTCTCGTGCGGATTGCGGATCCGGACGCCGACGTACAGGAAGTCGGAGCCGTCCGGCAGCCACAGGTCGACCTGGAAGGGGAGGTCGCGCAGCCGCTCCCACTCCCACAGGCGGAGCATCTCTCCCCCACTGCCTGAACGGCGTGGGCGGTGCCCCCAGCTGTCGGGGGCGGGGACGCGCGCGGCGTGGACGGGCGAGCAGGACAAGGTGGTGTGGCCCGTCGCGCCGATGTTCCACTCGATGCCGCCGGAGAACCAGGCTCCGTTGAGGGCGAAGCAGGCGGGCTGCACCACCGGGTTGCGGTAGAGGAGTTCCCGCCGGGAGGGCTTGTGGAAGAGCGAGACGATACGGCCCCCGTAGCCGGGCAGCACGGTGGCCCGCAGCCGGTCGTTCTCGATCACGATCGTGTCGATCTCGCGCGGCGCCCGCTGTCTCTCGTACCCGTCCCGGATGCGCTCGGGCAGAACACTGCGCAGCGGCTCGTAGCCGATCTGGCGGGCCATGTCGCGGGGCAGGCCCTCCTTGTCCCGTTCGTCGATGCGATGCATCTCGTCGAGCGGCCGGAGCGGCGGCAGCGGGTTGCTCGGACCCAACTCGGCGGCGGGAAGCGTCAGTACGTCACGTCGGATCGTCGTCACCATGACCATGGAACAGGGTCATCGAGGAGCTGACCAGGGTGTGAGCTCGTCAGGATCCGGTCAGGATTCCGCAAAGGCGGCGGCGACGAGGTCCGCGAGCAGCTCCCCATCGTCCTGGCCGCGGCCGGTCGCGAGGGCGAGTTCCTCGCCCCCGGCCGCGCCGATCCGGTCCGAGTTCCCGGGGTGCCGGAAGTCGGCCGAGCCGTCGACGGCGGCGAGCACGTGGTGCTCGATGCGGTCGGCGAGTCTGCGGGTGTACGCGGCGATGGCGGCCGCGTTGAAGACCCCGTCGCCCTCCTGCCAGTCGCCGCGGTCGTAGCGCGGCGGTACGACGACCCCGCCCTCTGGGGGCACCTCCCACGCCCTTAAGACAGTGGGGGAGCGCCGAGACTCTGTACGATCCGCTGCTCACGCAGGGCACCGGCGAGCTTGTGGCAGCCGGGGACGGTTCCGGGCGCGGGAGGGCGTAGGCCCAGGTTGGACGGTGCGTCGAGCACGACGATGTTCCGCATGGAGGTCATCCTCACCCGAGAAGAGCTCAGCGGGAAGAGATCATCTCCGTCGTGATCGCCCACCGCTCGTGGTCCCGCCAGGCCCCGTCGATGAAGATGAAGTCCGGCGAGAAGCCCTCCAGCCGGAAGCCGCAGCGCCTGGCGAGCGCGATGGAGGCGGCGTTCTGCGGCTGCGCATTGATTTCGAGCCGGTGCAGCCCCATCTTTCCGAAGGCGTACCGCACGACGAGCCCGAGGCCCTCGGCCATCAGCCCGCGCCCCGCCGCGTGCGCGAAGGCGCCGTACCCGAGCGCCCCGCACAGGAAGCCGCCCCTGACGATGTTGTTGATGTTGATGAACCCGGCGATGCCTCCTCCGTCCCGTTCGCACACGAGGAACCCGGCCTTCGTCGGATCCTCGATGAGCCGCCGCGCGTATGCGGCATAGGCGTCGGCGCTGCCGGGCGGAAAGAGCCACGGCTGGTGCAGATCCTTGCTCTCCCGCGCCCGGGCGGTGAACTCCGCACCGTCCTCGTACGTGAAGTGGCGTATGCCCACGCGAGGGCCTTCAGCGAGATAGCGGACGTTGTCAGGCATCCCGTCACCCTACGCGAGCGCGCGGCTCAGCCCCTGCGCTTCACGGCGTACGCCCCGCACAGGCCGCCGATCACCCCGGTACCGAGAAGTGCCATCCACAGCGGCATGGTCACTTCCGGAATGAACAGCCGGATCTTGGTACCGCGGGTGTTCTCGAAGACGAAGATCAGGGCGAGCAGGGCCAGTGTGGCGACACTGACCCTGCCGGGTGCCAGCAGCCCGCCACTGCTCGTCCCGCCGCTCGCGCCGGCACTCTCGGAGGTCTTCGGGCTCATGCGCTCAGGATGAGTCGCGAGATGCCGGTCCGCGCGGTGACAGGTTCCTCCGGGTGATCCCGGGCCGATCCCCGGCGGCGAGGCGTTCAGTCCCCGACGACCGGCAGCCGCAGCACCCCGGTGTCGTCGGGCGCGCTGGTGACCGTCACCGGTTTGACCCCCTTGTTCCCGAAGTACGCGTCGTCACTGGCGGCGACGACGAACCGGAGGCGGTGCCCAGCCTCGTACCGGTGCACGATCCCCGGCAGCGTGACGGTGAACCGCTTCGTCACGTCCGGCACCCGCACCGGCGGGTGCTGTGACACGTGTCAGACGAGGTCAATCACCGTGCGGAGACTTTATTGACGAAGATTCAGTGAAGGGTTTGCTGGCTGAGCGCGGGCTCGTCCAGCGTCAACGTCCCGGCGTCCGCGTCGAGTTCGGCCCGGAGCCCGAACGGGATGGTGAGCGCGCCGTCGCAGTGCCCGAACCCGAAGCGTTCGACGATCGGCACGCCGAGCCCGCCGAGCCGGTCGGCGAAGACCGCACGCAATCCCTCGTACGGACCGCAGTCCACCCATGAACCGAGTGCGATCCCAGCGACGCCGTCGAGCCATCCGGCCCGCAGGAGCTGGGTCAGCATCCGGTCCAGCCGGTACGCCTCCTCGCCGATGTCCTCGATCAGGAGCAGCCCTCCCCGGGCGGAGGCACGGGCGTGCGGTGCGCCCAGGTCGGCGGCGAGCAGGCACACACAGCCGCCGAGGGTCACGCCCCGGGCTCGTCCCGGCACCAGCGCGGTGCCCTCGCTCGACGCGATGGTTCGCACCGACTCCGGCTCGAAGAGCGTCGCCCGCAGATGCTGCTGCGCCCGCGCGTTCTTGAGGAAGTCGACGGCCGCCACCATCGGTCCGTGCAGGGTGGCGAGGCCCACCCGGGTCGCGAAGGCCTCATGCAGCGCCGTGATGTCGCTGTATCCGACGAACACCTTGGGCCCCGCGGCCCGTATGGCGTCCCAGTCGAGGAGGTCGACCATGCGCTGCACGCCGTACCCGCCGCGGGCGCACAGCACCGCGGCGACGTCCGGGTCGCACCAGGCGGCCTGGAAGTCCGCGGCCCGGTCCGCGTCCGTGCCCGCCAAATAGTCGAACTCCGCGTGCCGGGCCAGGACATGGGGTGCCACGACCGGGTCGAGATCCCAGCCGCGCAGGATGTCGAGACCGGCTTGAAGCCGCTCGTCGGGCACGGGTCCGCTGGGCGCGACGACGGCGACGCGGGCCCCTGCGGCGAGCCGCGCGGGCCGGGTCAGCGGGGTCGATGAGGTCACTCGGTGTACTCCAGATCCTGATCGAATTCCCGATCGAAGTCCCGGTTGAATTCTCGGTCGAATTGCCGGTCGAATTCCCGGTCGAATTCCCGGTTGGAATGCTGCCCCATATGCTGGCCGAACGGTTTCACTTGGCCAGCTCCAAGGTAGGGATGCCGGACGGGTTGAGGCCGAAGACCTGTGCGTACAGCGAGAGTTCGGACTCCAGCGCCCGCACCAGCGTCTCGGCCCGCCGGAAGCCGTGCCCCTCCGCCTCGAAGGCGATGTAGGCGTGCGGCACGCGTCGCCCCTGTTCCTCCAGTTTGGCCAGGAACCGCTCGCACTGCACGGGCGGGCAGATGGCGTCGTCGAGGCCCTGGAGCAGCAGGAAGGGCGCGGTGATCCTGTCGGCGTGCTCGGAGGGCGAGCGCTCCACGTACCGGCCGGGCACTTCGGCGATCGGCCCGACCAGCGACTCCAGATACTGCGACTCGAAGTCGTGGGTCTCCCCCGAACCCCATCCGACGAGGTCGAGGATCGGATAGAGGATCGTGCCGCAGGCGTAGACATCGGTGCTCGTCAGGGACGCTGCGGTCGTCCAGCCGCCGGCGCTGCCCCCTCGGATGGCGAGCCGCCGCCGGTCGGCGGTGCCCTCCTCGGCCAGCGCGAGCGCGACGGCCGCGCAGTCCTCGACGTCGACGACGCCCCACTGCTCGCGCAGCCGGTTGCGGTACTCCCGCCCGTGTCCCGTCGATCCCCCGTAGTTGACCTCGGCCACGCCGATCCCGCGCGAGGTGAAGTACGCGATCTCCAGGTCGAGGACGAGCGGCGACCTCCCGGTGGGACCGCCGTGTGCCCAGACGACGTACGGCGGCAGCTCGTCGCCGGGGGCCACATGGTCGGGGTGGTGCGGTGGATAGATGTGCGCGTGGATCTCTCGTCCCGCAGGTCCGGTGAAGGTGCGGATCTGCGGCTCCGGGTAGTACGCGGGGTCCACCGGGTCGTCGTGCGCGGCGCCGATCACCCGGGCCCGACCGGTGCGGGCGTCCAGCTCGACGACCTCGTAGGCGCTGCGGGGGCTGGCGCCGACGCCCACGATTCTGCTGCCGTGCGCGGCGAGCGTCGGGGCGAACTCGGTCCAGGGTCCCGCCGCGTCGACGACCTCCCCGGTCTCCGGGTCCAGGACACCGAGCGCGGTGGCGCCCCGCCCGTGCACGACGGCGATCAGCCCGCTCTCCAGCGGTGCGAACCAGCGGTACCCGATCCGCCACAGCGAGCCGCCGAACTCCTCCTCGCGCGGGCAGACGGCCGTCTCCTCGCCGTCCCGGTCGAGCCGGTACAGATTCCACCAGCCGGTGCGGTCACTGACATACAGCAGGGTTCCATCGGGGGCCCAGTCGACCTGGACGACGGACTCCTCCGTGCCGCCGGCCACGGACCGAGCGCCGCGCATCGTGCCGTCGTCGGCGAGGTCCGCGAGGACCACCTCCGTCCCGTCCCATGGCATCCGCGGGTGGTCCCAGGTGAGCCAGGCCGCCTGCCGGCCGTCGGGCGAGAGCCGGGGGCCGGTGACGAACCGTTGCCGCCCGTCGGTCAGCTCCCGCACGGCGTCCCGGTCCTGTGCGGCGGACCCGTCCAAGGGCACCGCGGCGAGGACCCGCCGCACATCGGTCGGCCCGTCCCCGGTGAACTCCTCCAGAACGCACCACACTTCACCGCGCACCACCCGCAACTGCGGGTCCACCCAGCGCAGTCCGTCGCCCACCGGCGATACGGGTGTCAGCGGCCGTGGCTCGCCGTCGGCCTCGTACAGATAAAGCCGCTGATCGGCGAAGTTGACGAAGACGACCAGGGGTCCCTCGGGGCGCATGACTCCGGCCCAGGGGTGACCGCCGTACTCGATGACGCGGCTGCGTACGTTCCAGGGGGCCGGCAGCACCGACTCCTCCGTGCCGTCGGCCTTGCGCCGTACGAGCGTGCGCCGCCCGCCTTCCGTGGGCCGTGGTTCGGTCCACCACGCCTCGTCGCCCACGAAGCCCACGAACTCGGCGTGCCCGTCGTGCGCGGCGGCGAGCGCAGCGTCGATCGGCGAGGGCCACGAACCGTATGACATGCTCTGCATCCCGTCCCCCTAGGCCGTGCGCAGAAAGCGGTCGAGAACGCGGACGCCGAAGTGGAGCGCCTCGACCGGCACGCGCTCGTCGACGCCGTGGAAGAGCGCCTGGTAGTCGAAGCCCTCCGGGAGCTTCAGCGGCGCGAAGCCGTATCCGGTGATGCCGAGGTGCGAGAACTGCTTGGCGTCCGTGCCGCCCGACATGCAGTACGGCACCACATGCCCCTCGGGCGCGAACTCCTCGACGGCCGCGCGCATCTTCGCGTACATCACGGAATCCACCGGCGCCTGGAGGGCCACCTCACGATGGTGGAACTCCCACTCCACGTCCGGTCCGGTGAGCCGGTCCAGGGTGGTGCGGAACTCGTCCTCGCCGCCGAACAGATATCTGCCGTCCACGTATGCGACGGCCTCCCCCGGGATGACGTTGATCTTGTAACCGGCGCTCAGCATGGTCGGATTGGAGCTGTTGCGCACCGTCGCCTCGACGAGCGCGGCGGCGGGACCGAGCTTCTCCAGAAGGCCGTCCACGTCGTCGAGGTCACCCTCGATGCCGTAGAGAGCCGCGAGTTCGGTCAGTGCCGCGCGCACGGTCGGGGTGAGCCGCAGCGGCCACTCGTACGCCCCGATCCGGGTGATCGCGGCGGCGAGCCGCGTCACCGCGTTGCTCCGGTTCACCTTGGAACCGTGCCCCGCCCGCCCGCGTGCGGTGAGCTTGAGCCAGCCGGTGCCGCGCTCGCCGGCCGCGATCGGATACAACTGCCTGCCGCTGCCGTCGTGGAAGGTGAAGGCCCCCGACTCGCTGATGCCCTCGGTGCAGCCCTCGAAGAGTCCGGGGTGCTGATCGGCGAGGAACCCCGAGCCGTCCTCGGCGCTCGCCTCCTCGTCGGCGGTGAACGCGATGACGACGTCGCGGCGAGGCCGCACCCCATCGCGCGCCCACGCGCGGACGACGGCCAGGATCATCGCGTCCATGTTCTTCATGTCGACCGCGCCGCGCCCCCAGACGACACCGTCGCGGATCTCCCCGGAGAACGGGTGCACACTCCAGTCCTCCGCGTGCGCGGGCACGACATCCAGATGGCCGTGGACGAGCAGGGCGTCGGCGGACGGGTCGGTGCCCTCGATACGGGCGACGACGTTCGTGCGCCCCTTCGTGCGCTCCAGGAGTGTGGGCTCCAGGCCCGCTTCGGAAAGCCGCGCGGCCGCGTACTCGGCGGCCGGGCGCTCCTGGCAGTCCCCGCCGCCTCGGTTGGTCGTGTCGATACGGATGAGGTCGGACGTGAACCGTACGACTTCGTCGAGAGCCAGTGCGTCAGCCATATTGCTCCTCCACCGCGGCCGAGACGATCGTGGTGACCGCCTTGAAGGTGCGAATCCCCTCGTACATGGTGTCGCTGGTGTACGCAACCTTCCGTTCCCCGATGCGCTCGACACCGGGTACCACGGTGGCGGCCATCGACAAGTGCTCGGCGTCGAACTCCAACGCGACGGTGAACGGGCCGCCGACGACCGGCTCCTGACGCACCGCCAGTGATGCGGCCTCCTTGGCGGCGGCCCTGATGTCGGCGGCGGTCCTGGACGGCGTACGGCACACCGCCGCGTAGCGCGACACATGGTCCTTGACGGCGACCTTCAGCGCCTCGGGCGCATATCCCAAAGCGTCCTCACAGGCCACGTCGTCGCCGGTGACGAGCACGATCGGCACCCCGTACTCGGCGACGACGTGCGCGTTGAGCAGCCCCTCGCTGGCCCGTGTGTCGTTCACCCACACGCCGGTGATGGAGTTCGCCAGATAGGTGTGCGCGAGGACGCCCTCCATACCCGCGCCCGCGTGGTAGCCGACGAACGCGATGCCGTCCACGTCGTCGTGCTGCACTCCCTCCACCATGGACAGCGACTTGTGCCGCCCCGTGAGCATCTCCGCTCTCTCGTCCAGCCGCTCGAGGAGCAGGTTCCGCATGGTCCAGTGGGCCTCGTTGATCAGCACCTCATCGGCGCCGCCGTCGAAGAAGCCGAGCACGGCGGCGTTGACGTCCGAGGTGAACATCGAGCGGCACCGCTCCCACTGCTCGGTCCCCGGCAGCACGTCGGCCGGCCAGGTCACACCGGTGGCGCCTTCCATGTCGGCACTGATGAGGATCTTCATGCACGAAACCGTACGCGCTTCGGCCCGGGCCCGGCAGAGCCTGTGGACAACTCTCACCGGCCCAGACCACTGGCATCACCCGGTACGCCCCGCCACCAGCCACTTCGACGGAAGTTCGATACGCGCACCGTCAGCCGTGTACTCGGTCGTGACGAGGGGGAGTTCACCGCTCGCGACGACCGTGAGGCCCGCGGCGCGGAGGTACTCGGGGACCGCGGCGTCCGCGACCTCGCCGGGTGCGATGCCGTGCCGGAAGACGGGAGCGAGCTTGGGCGGCGGTCCGTCGGCGCTCTGCGCCAGGCCTCTCAGCATGAGTCCGGCGGCCTCGGCGAGCTCCACGAGGAAGACCCGGCCGCGCTCCCCCACCAGCGTCGCCAGGCCGTCCACCAAGGGCTGCCGGTCGTCCGGCTCGGCCTGGTGGAGCACACCCCGCATATAGACGTTGGCGTCGCCGAGCTCGGCGTGCAGCGTCTCCGCCTCGGTCTTCTCGGCCGCGTCGAGCAGCCGGTACCCGGCCTGGCCCGCCGGGTCGGCAAGGCGGGCGTGGTCGAGTGCCGCGGCCGACAGGTCGGCGCCGACGACGTGGGGGAAGCGGTCGGCCAGGAAGCGGGTCTGGGTGCCGTTGCCGCAGCCGAGGTCGACGAAGGGCAGGTCACGGTCCGTCAAGTGCGGTGCGAAGAGTGGGAGATGGACGCCGACGGTCACCACGGGCTCGGCGTCCCAGATCACCGCCCCCTGTTCCTCGGGGGCCTCGCGCCAGAAGCCCTCCCAGGCTTCCCGGTACCGACTTGTCACACTCATTGCCCGCTCCCCAGGTTGCGACCGCGGCCCGCCGGAACGTGGCAGGCCAGAACGGTCTATCGCGCCCGGCGCGAAGCGACAAGCGGTGGCGCATTCCTTCACGGCGCATTCGATACCCGTACGCCTTCGCACGCCGCCCGCGCCCCCTCCGTCCCGGGCGTCGCACTAGGCCCTGTCGTCAAATTCCCGTCTGCCCCGCGACGCCATGCACGCACTCTCGCCGCACCGGGCACAGACCCAAGTACATCCAGTACGAGGGCCTGTGCCCGGCACGCCGAGAGCACGCACCTGACGCCGCAGGGCCCGCCCTCCGGGCGGACGACGGGAATGTGACGACAGGACCTAGGGGGTCAGCGCCGCGGCAGCGTCAGTTCGAACCACACGGTCTTGCCCGCGCCGGTCCGGCTGGTCCCCCATTCGCGGGCCAGCGAGCTGACGACACGCAGGCCGCGCCCGAACTCGTCGTCGGGCCCGGCGCTGAGCAGTGTCGGCAGCGTGTGATCGTCGTCGGCGACCTCGCACAGCAAGGTGTCGCCCCGGACGAGCCGCAGCTCGATCTGGCGGCTGTGCGTGTGCCGTACGGCATTGGTGACGAGCTCGCTCACCATCAGCTCGGCGCTGTCGGCGAGGGCGGCCAGGCCCCACACATGCAGCTGTTCGCGGATCACGGCGCGTGCCCTGTCCACTTCCAGGGGGTCGAGCGCGAGCTGCCACTCGGCGACGTCCTCGGGCTCGATGCCGTTGAGCCGGGCCATCAGGAGGGCGACGTCGTCCTTGCGGCCACCACGGGTGTTCAGCGCGCGGATGATGGTGTCGCAGGCGTCGTCCATGGACGCTGCCGGGTGGGCGGCGGACTCGCAGAGTGTGGCGAGGCCGACCCCGATGTCCTCGCCGCGCACCTCGACCAGTCCGTCGGTGCACATCACAAGCCGGTCGCCGGGCGCCACGCGCACGCGCACCGCCTCGAAGGGGACTCCGCCGACTCCGATGGGCGCGCCCGTCGGCAGGTCGAGCAGTTCGCTGTACCCATCAGCGGCGCGGACCAGGACGGGCGGGATGTGGCCCGCGTTGGCGATGTGCAGCTCGCCTGCGATGGGGTCGTAGATGGCGTACAGGCAGGTCGCGAGGTAGGTGTCGCCGAGCCGCTGGGCGAGGTCGTCGAGGTTGCGCAGGAGTTGGGCGGGAGGCAGGTCGAGTGCGGCCATGGTCTGCACGGCGGTGCGCAACTGGCCCATCATCGCGGCCGAGTTGAGTCCGTGACCCATGACGTCGCCGACAATCAGGGCGGTGCGGGAGCCGGGCAGCTTCACCGAGTCGAACCAGTCGCCGCCGACCCGCCCGAGGAGCATGCCGGGCAGATAGCGGGTCGCGATGTCACATCCGGACATGCGGGGCGCGATGTGCGGCAGCATGCTGTCCTGGAGGGTCTCGGCGACGCTCTCCTGGTACGTGTACATGCGTGCGTTGTCGAGTACGAGGCCCGCGCGGGCGGCGAGTTCGGCACCGGTGGCCCGGTCCATGTCGTTGAACTCGACCCGCTCGGGGTGGCGCAGCAGGATCATGAATCCGAGCACCACATTGCGGGCCTTCAGGGGCACGACCAGCATGGAGCGGTTGGTGATGAGCGGCCTGATGTCGCGCTTCTCGAACTGCGCGGCGATCATGTGCCCCATCTGCTCGCTGATGCGCGGAACGAGGACGGGTTCACCGGTGGTCATGCACTGGAAGAACGGTGTGTGCGCCGGAAAGGGCATGGCCTCGCCGACCGGTACGACGTCGTCCCAGCGGCCCGGCTCGTCCGTGTGCTCCAGAGCGACCCGGTGCCACATGGTGGTCGTGTCGGGCACCCCTTCGGGGAAGCCCTCACCGGCGACGACCTGTTCACGCAGGTACGTGCCCGCGACATCGGTGAAGCGCGGCACGACGGCCCGGCTGACCTCGACGATGGTCTTCGACAGGTCGAGGGAGGTACCGATGCGGCCGCTGACCTCGTTGAGGAACTCCAGGCGCTCCCGGACGGCGACGTATTCGAGGTCCTCGCCCTCGTCCTGGACGTCCTGGGGCACGGGCTCGCCGGAGGCGGCGGCCCTGGCCACCCGCTCGCGACGCGCCTTGCGCTCGGCTCGCCGGGGCACGCCCCAGTCGGGGGTGACGGGCACCCGGTCGTTCTGGCTGAACTCCAGGACGGGGTAGCCGAGTTCGAGGACCTGCGCGACGATGCGGGCGCTCTCGCCCACGCTCATGCTGGGCAGGATCTCGGGGAGTCTGCGGGCCAGCTCCTCGGCGCCGGGAAAGTCGGTGTACAGCGCGAAACCGGGTGCGATGCGCTCGACGGCCGCCTCGCCGGCATCGGAGACCTCGTGGCGCATCGCGCCCGCGTCGGCGGCGACCACGAGCAGCCGCTCCCGTCCCGGGCCCACGAGCGGGTACGCCCACCACAGGACGTCGACCCGCTCGCTGCCGACCGCGGTGAGCCGGGCGCGCCCGGCGGCCGGGTAGGAGAGCCGCCCGCCGAGGGAGGACTCCAGGTCGGGGCCGAGTCCGTCGTACGCGGCGTAGGCCCCGTAGGGCGCTGTGTCCTCGTCCTCGGGGAGCGCGCCGGAGACGGGGAGCAGGTCGACGACGGGGCGGCCCACCGCGTCCTCCTTGGGGGCACCGAACAGGCGCCTGGCGCCGGTGCTCCAGTGCGACACCAGGCCGTCGCGGTCCACGACGACCACGGCCAGGGGGATGCGGCCGACGGCGGACTCCGCCGCGCCGTGGCCGGCTTCGCGGCCGGGAGTTGCGCCCATTTCGGTGCCACGACCTGCGTCACTCTCTGTGCCACTCTGCATGGCCCCAGGCCCTTTCTCCCCACGGCTCCGCAAGATCTGTGCCGCCTCCACTACCGTACGGCGGCGGCCCGTCGCGATGTGTGGCAATACGGGAATTGACTTCTCCAGGGGCGGCTCCGGCGCACGGCGGGCCGTACAGCGCCCCACCTGTCTAGTCTTCGTGCCCCAATTGCAAGTCCCGTTCCGTCCTGCCGCCCCCGGCGACCTGGAGCACAGTGGCCACGGGCGGATAGCCCGCCGCGATGACGGTGTACTCACCGGAGGACAGGTCGACGAACCGGAACGTTCCGTCTGCGCCGGTGGTCAGCGTGTCCACCACGTTTCCCGCGGCGTCCAGGAGCGTCACGCGCGCGTCCTCGACAGGGCGTCCGCCGCCCGCCCGTACAGTGCCGCGCAGTACGGCGCCGCCGGCCAGTTCGACGTCCTGGCGGGTCTCGCGCGCGGCCTGGACCGTGACGGGGAGCGCGGCCGGGCGGAACGCGGGCGCGCTGCCCGCGAGGGTGTACTCGCCGGCCACCAACTCCGTGATGACATAGCCTCCTTCGCGCCCGCTGCGCGTGGTGGCCACCACCTCACCGTGCACATTGGTGAGCGTGACGGTGGCGTCGCGCACCGGGGTGCCGTCCGCCGTCAGCACGCTTCCGGCCAGGCGTCCCGCACCGCCCAGGACGACATCCAGCTCCACGGGGCGTTCGCCGACCGTCACCGAGACGGCCTGCGGCTGGTGGCCGCCGGCCGCGGCGATCAGGACGTACGAGCCCGAGCCGGGCGTGGACAGCGCATACCGCCCGTCCTCGCCGCTGGCGCCCCGCCCGATCTGCTGTCCCGCGATGTCGATGAGGGTCAGCGCGGCGCGCGGCACGACGGTGCCGTCGGGGTGCTGCACCGTGCCGCAGACGGGGACTCCGGCCGCGTACGCCGAACGGGCCTGCGGAATCTGGGCGTTCACCTGGGCGAACTCCGGGTCGGCGGTGGGGGTGTTGTGGGACACCAGAGGTTTCTCCTTGAGGAAGAAGGCGATGAGCAGTCCGAGGACGAGCACGGGCACGAGGTAGAGGAAGATCCGCGGCATGGCGTCCGCGTAGGCCCCGATGTAGTCGTCGCGCAGAGCGGCGGGCATCGCGTGGACAAGCTGTGGGGTGAGCGACTCGGAGTCCGGAAGACCGGCCCCCGCGCGCGTGGGGAGACGATCGGCGAGCGCGTCGGTGAGCCGATGGGCGAACAGGGTGCCGAAGATCGCGGCTCCGACGCTGCCGCCGATCTGCCGGAAGTAGTTGTTGGCGCTGGTCGCGGTGCCGAGGTCGGCCGGTCGTACGGAGTTCTGCACGGCGAGGATCAGGACCGGCATCACCATGCCGATGCCCGCGCCCAGCACCGCCATCCAGATGCTGTAGTGCAGCCGGGGAGTGTCCACTTCGAGGCGCGACAGCAGCCACATGCCGACGGCCGACAGGGCGCTGCCGAGGACCGGATAGACCTTGTAGCGGCCGGTGCGGCTGATGAGCTGCCCGGAGACCACGGAGGCGCCGACGATGCCGCCCATCATGGGGAGCATCAGCAGTCCGGACTCGGTGGCGCTGGCCCCGTCGACCATCTGCAGGAAGGTTGGCAAGTAGCTGGCGGCCCCGAAGAGGGCGACGCCGATGACCAGGCCCACCAGAGCGGTGGTGTTGAAGACGCCGTCCCTGAACAGCCGTAGCGGGATGAGGGGTTCGGCCGCGAAGCGCTCGGCGACGAAGAAGAGGGCGGTCGCGGCGAGCGCACCCGCCCCGAGCCCCAGGATGACCCGTGAACCCCACGCGTACTCGGTGCCGCCCCAACTGGTGAGCAGCACCAGGCACGTTGACGCGGCGGCGAGGAGCAACACCCCGAGCAGGTCGAGGCGGCCCCTGGCGGTGGGCTTCGGCAGCTTCAGTACGACGGTGACGACGGCAAGCGTGACCAGACCGAAGGGCACGTTGATGTAGAAACACCACCTCCAGGAGAGGTGGTCCGTGAAGTAGCCGCCCAGAAGAGGGCCGGCCACCGAGGCGAGGCCGAACGCGGCGCCGATCAGGCCCATGAAGCGCCCGCGTTGGCGCGCGGGCACGATGTCCGCGATGATCGCCTGCACGCCGATCATGAGGCCGCCCGCACCGATGCCCTGGATCGCGCGGAAGGCGATCAACTCGTCCATGGTGCGCGACCATCCGGCGAGCGCCGAGCCGACGACGAAGACGGCGATCGCGAACTGGAAGACACCCTTGCGGCCGAAGAGATCACCGAACTTGCCGTAGACCGGGAGTCCGACGGTAGAGGTGAGCAGGTAGGCGGTGATCGCCCAGGACATCCTGTCCAGGCCGTGCAGCTCCCCGACGATCTTCGGGAGCGCGGTGGCCACGATCATCTGATCCAGGGCGGCGAGCAGCAGGGCGAGCATGAGCCCGAAGAAGACCAACCGCACCTGACGTGGGCGGAGTTGGACGGGCTCGGCGGTCGCGTCAGCGGAGTCCTGCGGGGGCGTGGGAGCCGGTTGGTCCTTCACCAGAGTGATCCCGCCCACGTACCGCTCCCCTCGTCGCGCCCACTGCACAATTCCCGCTTATCGCGACAACTGCGAGCAAGCACGACGAGTTACGGCGTACCGTCGCGCGACTGGGAGATCCACTCGAAACGGTGAGGCGCCAACGGGCCCTGTATGGCCGACCCTTGGCGAACAGACCGCGTGGGACTACTTCTCCA
Organism: Streptomyces albiflavescens; assembly: GCF_014645835.1. Lineage (GTDB taxonomy): Bacteria > Actinomycetota > Actinomycetes > Streptomycetales > Streptomycetaceae > Streptomyces > Streptomyces albiflavescens. The sequence goes on along the minus strand of NZ_BMMM01000020.1, from coordinate 19,154 downwards.
CCTCGGTGGCGAGCTTGGCGAGCACCGCGTCGTAGATCCGGGCGAGGCCCTTGGGTGCGAAGGTCCTCTCGAAGAAGCCGCCGATGCCGCCCGCACCGTTCCAGACGGTGGTGATCACGACACGCGACTTGCCCTCGCCGGCCGGGGTGACCCGCCAGGTGGTGACCATGGAGGAGTTGCGGTCCTTCTCGACGAGCTCGCCGTCGGTGGGCTCGCTCACCTCGAGCAGACAGTCGCGGACACGCTTGCTGGTGGCCTGGAGCTTCCAGTGAACGAGGGTGCCCTCGCCGTCGCCGCCCTCGCGCACCTCGTACTCGCTGAAGTGCTCCGGCAGCAGCTTCGCGCGCGTGCCGCTGTAGTCGGCCAGGGCGTCGAACACCGCCTCCGCGTCCGCCGCGATGACCCGCTCCGTCGTGGCCTCGACCTGCGCCATGGCACTTCCTCCAGCAATTGGTTCCTCGGGGGTGTGCGGCCAGCCAACCACCAGGCGGCCCGGCCGCCCAAATCGGGGTCCGCGCAGGGCGCGGACCGGCCACCGGGAGGCGCTTCGGAGGTGTCGTGGAAAAGGAGGTCGCACGATCAAGGGAACATGTGTTCTATTCTGTGTCCAGTGCTATCGAGGAGGCGTCATGCGCTGGGAGAACCTCACAGTGGACCCCGCCGGGGACCCCGCCCGGGACGCCGCGCTGTTCGGCGCGGACGCGGTGACCACCCGGACCTTCGACACTCCGGAGTTCCGCGGGATCACCTTCCACGAGATCCGTGCGCGCTCGATCGTGAACCGGGTGCCGGGGGCTTCCCGCATGCCCTTCGAGTGGACGGTCAACCCTTATCGGGGGTGCACGCACGCGTGCGTGTACTGCTTCGCGCGCAAGACGCACAGCTATCTGGACCTCGACACGGGACTCGACTTCGACTCCCAGATCGTGGTGAAGGTCAACGCGCCCGACCTGCTGCGCCGCCAGCTCGCCTCCCGCCGCTGGCACGGAGAGCACATCGCGATGGGCACCAATGTCGACTGTTACCAGCGCGCGGAGGGCCGCTACCGCCTGATGCCCGGCATCATCTCCGCGCTGCGCGACCACGCGAACCCCTTCTCGATCCTGACGAAGGGCACACTGATCCTGCGCGACCTCGACCTCCTGAAGCAGGCGTCCGAGGTCACCGACGTCGGCATCTCCGTCTCCGTGGGCTTCACCGACCCCGACCTGTGGCGCACCGTCGAGCCGGGCACGCCGGCCCCGGAGCGCCGCCTGGACGTCGTCCGCACCCTGACGGACCACGGCATCGGCTGCGGTGTCCTGATGGCCCCGGTGATCCCCTTCCTGGGCGACCATCCGGCCCAGTTGCGCGCCACGGTACGGGCGATCGCGGCCTCCGGCGCCACCTCGGTGACCCCGCTCGTGCTGCATCTGCGGCATGGCGCCCGCGAGTGGTTCATGGCCTGGCTGGAGCACTATCACCCGTACCTCGTACGGCGTTACGAGCGGCTGTACGCGGAGGGCGCGTACGCCCCGAAGTGGTACCAGCGCCGGATCACCCGTCAGGTCCACGAGCTGGCCGAGGAGTACGGCATCGGCCCCACGCGCGCGGGGATGCCCCGCAGGATCGCCACCCCCGCCGAGCCGCCCGCGACCGCGGAGCCGACTCAGCTCACGCTGCTCTGACGCACCTTCGAAACATTCCTGACGGCATCCGAGCGCATCCCGCGGCTCAATCGGGTCAAGTCTTGTCAGAACGAGTTCTTCCGGCCTTCCTTTCCGGGACGATGCGGCGAGGGCCGTGGCCTGCACGGCTCAAAATCCTCCGTCCTGGGGAGGCTTTATGAAGAAACGCGCAGCTGCTCTGTGCGGAGCAGCCGCCGTGGTGGCCGGGTTGATCACGTCGATCCCCGCCGACGCGAGCGCCGGCTCCGCGACCGCACCGCGCACCACCCAGACCGCGAAGCTCACCTGGAAGAAGTGCGGGACCAACGACTATCCGAGGCTCCAGTGCGCGTCCCTGAAGGTGCCGCTGGACCACTCGAAGGCGCAGAGCCGACTGATCACACTCGCCCTGTCCCGCGTTCCGCACACCGCGAAGACGTTCCAGGGCCCGCTGCTCGTCAACCCCGGCGGACCCGGCGGCAGCGGTCTCACACTGGCCGGATTCGTCGCGTCCTCGCTGCCGAAGAAGGTGGCGGCGCAGTACGACGTCATCGGCTTCGACCCACGCGGTGTCGGCGCCAGCACGCCCGCCCTGGACTGCAAGCCCGGGCACTTCGACCCGGTACGCCCGGACACCGTCCCCAGCACCCCGGCCATAGAGAAGGCCAATCTCGACCGCGCCAAGGCCTTCGCCAAGGCGTGCCGCACCAAGTACGCGAGCCTGCTGCCGTACATCGACACGGTGAGCGCGGTCCGGGACATGGACTCGATCCGGAGCGCGCTGGGCGCCAAGAAGATCAACTACTTCGGCTACTCGTACGGCACCTACCTGGGCGCCGTGTACGCGAAGCTCCACCCGAACCGCGTACGCCGCCTGGTGCTGGACTCCATCGTCGACCCCACCGGCGTCTGGTACGACGACAACATCGGGCAGGACTACGCCTTCAACGACCGTCACCTGGCCTTCCTCGCCTGGGTCGCCAAGCACAACGCGACCTACAAGCTCGGCACCGACCCGGCGAAGGTCGAGGCCAAGTGGTACGCGATGCGCGCCGCGCTCGCCAAGAAGCCCGCGCAGAAGAAGGTGGGCGCCTCCGAACTGGAGGACACCTTCATCCCCGGCGGCTACTACAACGGCTACTGGCCCTACCTCGCCGAGGCGTTCGCGGCCTATGTGAACGACAAGAACTCGGACCCGCTGATCAAGGCGTACGGCACATTCGGTGCCGTCGACGCCTCGGGCGACAACGGCTACAGCGTCTACACCTCGGTGCAGTGCCGTGACGCCTCCTGGCCGCGCGACTGGAACCAGTGGCGCAAGGACAACTGGGCGGTGTACGACAAGGCGCCCTTCATGGCGTGGAACAACACCTGGTACAACGCGCCGTGCGCGTTCGGGCCGAAGGACTCGCGCCGGCCTGTGGACGTCTCCAACAACGCCCTTCCTCCGACCCTGCTCTTCCAGGCCACGAACGACGCGGCCACCCCGTACGAGGGCGGCGTCACCGTCCATCACCTGCTGCGCGGCTCCAGCCTGGTGGTCGAACAGGGTGGCGGGAACCATGGCATCACGCTGAGCGGAAACGCCTGCCTGGACAAGTACCTGGCGACGTATCTGACCAACGGCACGGTGCCGCACAGCGGCGGCGAGATCGACGCGGTGTGCAAGACACTGCCCGACCCGGAGCCGCTGACCACCACCAAGGCGGCCTCCACCACCTCGCGCGGCTCGGCGCTGCACGGGCTGCTCGGCTTCCGGGGCTGAACTCCCGCTGAGCGGTGCCCCGTCGGGGGCGTTGTCAGACCCATGGTCCACCATGGACGCATGAGTGAGCTGACGCGCATTTCCGCCCCCGGCGGGGTCGCCCCCGCCGCCGCGTACACCCACGTCGTGATGGGTACCGGCCGCTTCGTGGCGGTCTCGGGCCAGCTCGCCCTCGACGAGGACGGCAAGCTCGTCGGCGAGGACGACCCGGCCGCCCAGGCCCGTCAGGTCTTCGAGAACCTGCGCCGGTGTCTCTCCGCCGCGGGGGCCACGTTCGACGACGTCGTCAAACTCACCTTCTTCGTCACGGACATGGCCCACATGCCCGCGATCCGCGCGGCCCGCGACGCGCACATACCCGCCGACCGGCTCCCGGCCGCTTCCGCCGTCCAGGTCGCCGGGCTGGTCCGCCCGGAGTTCCTCATGGAGATCGAGGCGTACGCGGTGGTGGCCGAGTGAGCGGGCTCCTGGTCCGCGAGATGACGCTCGGCGACTGCGACCGCGTGGCCGAGATCCGCATCCGAGGCTGGCAGATCGCGTACAAGGGCCTGGTACCGCAGCCGTACCTCGACGCGCTCAGCGTGGAGAGGGACGCGGCACGGCGGCGCGCGTACTTCGAGCAGGGCGGCGGCGAGGTGGTGAACCTGGTCGCGGAGCGGCACGGCGAGGTGGTCGGTTGGGCCTGCCACGGACCGTACCGGGACGGTGAAGTCCGCACGGACGACATCGAGTTGTACGCGATCTACGTGCATCCCGACCGGGTCGGCGAGGGGGTGGGGCGCGCGCTGCTGCGGGAGTCGGTCGATCGGTGCGCGGCGGCCGGGCACGCACGGATGCTGCTGTGGGTGCTCAAGGAGAACGCTCCGGCCCGCCGCTTCTACGAGCGCGCCGGCTTCGCCCCCGACGGCGCCGAGGAGCCTTTCGACGTGGACGGGGTCGCCGTGCCCGAGGTGCGATACGTGCGGCTGCTGGCCGACGTCGGAGTGGAGTGACGTACGCCTGCGCCGTCTCCTTGGGTCAGACGTCGGCCTGCGCCTCGCCCTTCGGCAGCCGCGCCAGCGCATGCACGGCCGCCTCCGCGAGTGCCGGGTGTGCCAGCGCCTCGTTCAGGACAGGTCTCGCGCGTACGTCCTCCAGTGAGCCCAGGCCCTCCACGCAGGCGAGCGCGACCCTGCGGTACGGGTCGTGCGGGCGCAGCCTGCGCTCCAGGGTGGTGATCAGCGCGGGCACGGCCTCGGGAGCCCGCAGCTCGACGAGCAGCCGTACCGGGTGGAGCGCATAGGCCACGCGCAGCTCGTTCGTGGCGAGTGCGGCCGCCGCGCGGGCCGTGCGGGGGTCGCCGAGCCGGGCCAGGGCGTACGCGGCGGACGCGCAGCGCTGCGGGTCGCGGTGGTTGAGCAGCAGGACGAGCGCCTCGAAGGCGCGCCGGTCCCCGGCGACCCCGAGCCGGAAGGCGACCAACTCCCGGGCCCACAGAGGCTGCCCCGGCGCGGTCAGCGCGGCTGCCAGCTCATCGATCTCCTCGGTCGCCAGGAGTCGGTCGTATGCCGTCGAGGCCCCGGCCTCGGTCCGTAAACGCTCCGTGAGTGATCGCAACGCTTCGTCCATGGCGCCGAGCCTAGAGAAGCCTGTGAGGCGCGGGGACGTACATCACAAACTCGGGGGCTGGCGCGCTCGTTACTGGCGGGTTAAGCTCAGACGAGCGAGTTACCCACTCGCGCAGTACTTACGGCGGCCTGGTGACGCAGCCGCCGTGAGAGCAGTCGGTTCGGTACTTCAGGTACCTGCGTACGACACGGCTCCGGGACAGGGCCGGTCGATCAGCACCGTTCCGCGCGGCGCCCGTTCGTCGGCGCCCTCGGACGGCACCCGGGCGTGTGCGCTCGTCAGCCCGGTAACACCCGCAACCTCCGCACTGTGTGCGCCTGTTGGCGTACCCGCGTGCGCTCCTCAGTCGTCACCCTCTCTCTGGAGTCCCGCGATGGCCACTCCCCTGTCCGACACCCCTCTGTCCCCGCTCAAGACCGTCGCCGTCGTCGGCCTCGGCACCATGGGCACCGGCATCGCCGAGGTCCTCGCCCGGGCCGGCCGCGACGTCATCGGCATCGACATCAGCGAAGCCGCGGCCACCCAGGCCATCACGGCGCTCGAAGCGTCCACCGCCCGCGGTGTGGAGCGCGGGCGCTGCACCGAGCAGGAGCGCGCCGGCGTTCTCTCCCGCTTCCGCACCTTCACCGATCTGCGGGCCGCGGCCGACGCCGACCTGGTCATCGAGGTGACCCCGGAGTCGTACGACATCAAGCAGCAGGTCTTCCGCGCGCTCGACGACATCGTGCGCCCGGAGACGATCCTGGCGACCGGCACCAATGCGCTGTCCGTGACGCGCCTCGCCGCCGACTCGGCCCGCCCCGAGCGCGTGCTCGGTCTGCACTTCTTCAACCCGGCGCCCGCGATGAAGCTGGTCGAGGTCGTCTCGTCCGTGCTCACCGCGCCGAGCGCGGTGACCGCGGTCACCGATCTCGCCCTCGAACTCGGCAAGGAGCCTGTCGCGGTCGGCGACCGCCCCGGATTCGTCGCCGACGGGCTGCTGTTCGGCTACCTCAACCAGGCCGCCGCGATGTACGAGGCGAAGTACGCCTCCCGCGAGGACATCGACGCGGCGATGAAGCTGGGCTGCGGACTCCCCATGGGACCGCTGGCGCTGCTCGACCTGATCGGCGTGGACACCGCGCGGACCGTCCTGGAGGCCATGTACGCCGCGTCGCACGACCGGCTGCACGCCCCCGCGCCGATCCTCAAGCAGCTCAGCGAGGCGGGCCTGACCGGCCGCAAGTCGGGGCGCGGCTTCTACTCGTACGAGGCTCCCGGCAGCACCACCGTCGTGCGGGACGCGCTGACGCCGCTGGAGGGGGCCGCTCTGGCCCCGGGCCGCACGGTCCGCTCCGTCGGCGTCGCGGGCTCCGGCACGATGGCGTCCGGCATCGCCGAGGTCTTCGCGAAGGCCGGATACGAGGTCGTCCTCGCCGCCCGCAGCGAGGAGAAGGCGCAGGCCGCCAAGGCCCGTATCGGCAAGTCGCTTTCGCGCTCTGTCGACAAGGGCCGGATGACGGCCGAGGCGGCGACGCAGACCCTGGAGCGGATCACCCCGGCGGGCTCGTACGACGCCTTCGCCGAGGTCGATCTGGCGCTGGAGGCGGTCGCCGAGGACCTGGAGATCAAGCAGCAGCTGTTCGCCACGTTCGACAAGGTCTGCAAGCCCGGCGCGATCCTCGCCACCACCACCTCCTCGCTGCCCGTCGTCGCCTGCGCCCGCGCCACCTCGCGCCCGCAGGACGTGATCGGCATGCACTTCTTCAACCCGGCCCCGGCGATGAAGCTCGTCGAGGTCGTGCGGACCGTGCTGACCGCGGACGACGTGCATGCCACCGTGCGCGAGGTCTGCGCCAAGATCCGCAAGCACCCGGTGGACTGCGGCGACCGCGCCGGTTTCATCGTGAACGCGCTGCTCTTCCCGTACCTGAACAACGCGATCAAGATGGTGCAGGAGCACTATGCGTCTCTTGACGACATCGACGCGGCGATGAAGCTGGGCGGCGGGTACCCGATGGGCCCGTTCGAGCTCCTGGACGTGGTCGGGCTGGACGTCTCCCTGGCCATCGAGAAGGTTCTGCACCGCGAGTTCCGCGACCCGGGTCTGGCCCCGGCGCCGCTCCTGGAGCACCTGGTGGCCGCGGGCTGCCTCGGCCGCAAGACGGGCCGCGGCTTCCGCGAATATGCCCGGCGCTGAGCGTCCGGGCGACTGGTTCGGAGACAGCGCCGACTGGGGCGGACTGCTCGACCCGACCGGAAACCCCCCGCCCGTCGAGGGCGGGGGGGTCCCCGGACATGCGCGCTCTCCTGCGCACATGCAGTACGTTCGGGTCATGTCCCAGCCCGCCAAGTCCTCACGTACACCAGCTACGCCCGACGCGCCGGAGAGTGCCGCAGGCAGTCGCGCGGCCGCGCAGCGGCTCAAGATGCGCCGCGAGTTGGCGGCCGCGGCCATGGAGCTGTTCGCGACCAAGGGGTACGAGGCGACCACGGTCGATGAGATCGCAGCCCAGGCCGGGGTGGCCCGCCGCACGTTCTTCCGTCACTTCCGCTCCAAGGAAGAGGCGATCTTTCCCGACCACGACGACACGTTGATCCGGGCCGAGGCGGTGCTCAACGCGGCGCCCGCGCACGAGCACCCGCTCGACACCGTGTGCCGTGGCATCAAGGAAGTCATGAAGATGTACGCGGCCCGGCCCGAGATCTCCGTGTCGCGCTACAAGCTGACGCGCGAGGTGCCGACCCTGCGGGAGGCCGAGATCGCCTCGGTGGCCCGCTACGAACGGCTCTTCACCCGCTATCTCCTGGGCCACTTCGACGAGCACGCGCACGACGACGACGCCAATGACGATCCGCTGCTCGCCGAGGTCGCCGCGTCGGCCGTGGTGACCGCGCACAATCATGTGCTGCGGCGCTGGCTGCGGGCCGGCGGCCAGGGGGACGTCGAGGCCCAGCTGGACCACGCCTTCGCCATCGTCCGCAAGACGTTCGGCACCGGAATCGGCGCGGGACGGGAGACCGCGCCCATGCCGGCGCCGGCGTCCTCCTTCACGGAGGGGGACGTACTGGTGACCGTGGCCCGGGTCGACGCCCCGCTGGATCAGGTGATGCGCACCATCGAGCAGGCACTCAAGGAACGGTCGTAACTTCCCTCACAGAACCGCGGCCGAGGCCGCTTGTCCCCCACCGCCGGACGGGCTCGATTTGAGCGCGTCCGGCGTTTTTGCGCCCCGAATTCGATCGATCATCGCGCACTCTGATCGATCATCGCTCACGTGTTACGTAAAGATTTCACCTGAGCGCAACTTCTGGCACTCCGTGCCTTGCGGGGTGACACGCCGTGCCATACGTTGAAGAGGTCCGGGCGGCCGGCGTGCAGAGACCTTTCGTACGCCGGCTGTCCCCGCAAGCCAATGGCGAGCGCGCCCGGACGCCTGCGTCACAGGCAACCTCCCGCGCCACAAAGCGCTGCCACAGCACCACCTTCGCCGAACCGACGGCACACCCCTCACCCCCAGCAGCAGCACCGACGTAACCCTCAGCGTCTTCCCTCGGACGCTTATCGCCGGAGGCAACACCGTGAAGGAAATCCTGGACGCGATTCAGTCGCAGACGGCCACGTCTGCCGACTTCGCCGCTCTGCCGCTCCCCGAGTCGTACCGCGCGATCACCGTGCACAAGGACGAGACGGAGATGTTCGCCGGGCTCACCACCCGCGACAAGGACCCCCGCAAGTCGATCCACCTGGACGACGTGCCGGTGCCGGAGCTCGGCCCGGGCGAGGCCCTGGTGGCCGTCATGGCCTCCTCGGTCAACTACAACTCGGTCTGGACCTCGATCTTCGAGCCGCTGTCGACCTTCGGCTTCCTGGAGCGCTACGGCAGGCTCAGCGAGCTCACCAAGCGCCACGACCTGCCGTACCACATCATCGGCTCCGACCTCGCGGGCGTCGTCCTGCGCACCGGCCCGGGCGTGAACGCCTGGAAGCCCGGTGACGAGGTCGTCGCGCACTGTCTGTCCGTCGAGCTGGAGTCCTCCGACGGCCACAACGACACGATGCTCGACCCGGAGCAGCGCATCTGGGGCTTCGAGACGAACTTCGGCGGTCTCGCCGAGATCGCCCTCGTCAAGTCCAACCAGCTGATGCCGAAGCCCGACCACCTCTCGTGGGAGGAGGCCGCCGCTCCGGGCCTGGTGAACTCCACCGCGTACCGCCAGCTGGTCTCCCGCAACGGCGCCGGCATGAAGCAGGGCGACAACGTGCTCATCTGGGGCGCCAGCGGTGGACTCGGCTCGTACGCCACGCAGTTCGCGCTCGCCGGTGGCGCCAACCCGATCTGTGTCGTGAGCAGCGAGCAGAAGGCGGACATCTGCCGGGCGATGGGCGCCGAGGCGATCATCGACCGCAACGCCGAGGGCTACAAGTTCTGGAAGGACGAGCACACCCAGGACCCGAAGGAGTGGAAGCGCTTCGGCAAGCGCATCCGCGAGCTGACCGACGGCGAGGACGTCGACATCGTCTTCGAGCACCCCGGGCGCGAGACCTTCGGCGCGAGTGTGTACGTGACCCGCAAGGGCGGCACCATCGTCACCTGCGCCTCGACCTCGGGCTACAACCACGAGTACGACAACCGCTACCTGTGGATGTCGCTGAAGCGGATCATCGGCTCGCACTTCGCCAACTACCGCGAGGCCTGGGAGGCCAACCGGCTCGTCGCCAAGGGCAAGATCCACCCGACGCTCTCCAAGGTGTACTCCCTGGAAGAGACCGGGCAGGCCGCGTACGACGTGCACCGCAACCTCCACCAGGGCAAGGTCGGCGTGCTCGCGCTGGCGCCCCGCGAGGGCCTGGGTGTGCGCGACGTGGAGAAGCGCGCCCAGCACATCGACGCCATCAACCGCTTCCGGAACATCTGAGGGAGCCCCTAGATGACAGAGCGCCAGAAGGACCGGCCGTGGCTCATGCGGACGTACGCCGGTCACTCGACCGCCGAGGCGTCCAACGAGCTGTACCGCCGCAACCTCGCCAAGGGCCAGACCGGTCTGTCGGTCGCGTTCGACCTGCCGACGCAGACCGGCTATGACCCCGACCACATCCTCGCCCGCGGCGAGGTCGGCCGGGTCGGGGTGCCGGTCTCGCATCTCGGTGACATGCGCCGGCTGTTCCAGGACATACCCCTGGAGCAAATGAACACCTCGATGACCATCAACGCCACCGCCATGTGGCTGCTGGCGCTCTACCAGGTCGTCGCCGAGGAGCAGGGTGCGGACATCACCAAGCTCCAGGGAACGACCCAGAACGACATCGTGAAGGAGTACCTGTCGCGGGGGACGCATGTCTTCCCGCCGGGTCCCTCGCTCCGTCTGACGACGGACATGATCACGTACACGGTGAACCACATCCCGAAGTGGAACCCGATCAACATCTGCAGCTACCACCTGCAGGAGGCGGGAGCCACCCCGGTCCAGGAGATCGCGTACGCGATGTCCACCGCGATCGCCGTTCTGGACGCGGTGTTCGCGTCCGGCCAGATCGCCGAGGACCGCAAGGGCGACGTCGTCGCACGCATCTCCTTCTTCGTGAACGCGGGCGTCCGCTTCATCGAGGAGATGTGCAAGATGCGGGCGTTCGGGCGGATCTGGGACAAGATCACGCGCGAGCGGTACGGCATCGAGGACCCCAAGCAGCGGCGCTTCAGGTACGGCGTCCAGGTCAACTCCCTCGGCCTGACCGAGGCGCAGCCGGAGAACAACGTCCAGCGGATCGTGCTCGAGATGCTGGCCGTGACGCTCTCGAAGGACGCACGCGCGCGTGCCGTCCAACTTCCCGCCTGGAACGAGGCGTTGGGCCTGCCGCGACCCTGGGACCAGCAGTGGTCGCTGCGCATCCAGCAGGTACTCGCGCACGAGAGCGACCTGCTGGAGTACGAGGACATCTTCGAGGGCTCGCACGTGATCGAGGCCAAGGTGTCGGCTCTCGTCGAGGAGTCGCTGGCGGAGATCGAGCGGATCCAGGAGATGGGCGGCGCGATGGCCGCCGTCGAGTCGGGCTACCTGAAGTCGCAGCTCGTCTCCTCGCACGCCGAGCGCCGGGGGCGCATCGAGTCCGGTCAAGAGAAGATCGTCGGCGTCAACATCTTCGAGTCGACGGAGCCGAACCCGCTCACGGCCGACCTCGACGCGGCGATCCAGACGGTCGACCCGGCGGTCGAGGCCCGGGTGATCTCCGCGCTCCAGCACTGGCGCGACACGCGCTACCAGCCGCCCTTCAACCACCCGCGCCCGTGCAAGGCGCTGGAGCGGCTGAAGGAGGCCGCCAAGGGCACCGACAACCTCATGGAGGCCACCCTGGAGTGCGCCCGCGCCGGCGTCACGACCGGCGAGTGGTCCGGGGCGCTGCGCGAGGTGTTCGGCGAGTTCCGCGCCCCCACCGGTGTCTCGTCCGCGCCCGTCGCGGTCACCGCCGAGGAGGGCACCGCGCTCGCGCTGGTGCGCCGCAAGGTGGAACTGACGGCGAAGGACCTCGGCGTCGGCAAGCTCCGATTCCTGGTGGGCAAGCCGGGCCTGGACGGGCACTCCAACGGCGCCGAGCAGATCGCCGTGCGGGCCCGCGACGCCGGGTTCGAGGTGGTCTACCAGGGCATCCGGCTGACGCCCGAACAGATCGTGGACGCCGCGGTCGCCGAGGACGTGCACGGTGTCGGTCTGTCCATACTGTCCGGGTCGCACGCCCAGTTGGTGCCGGACGTGTTGGAGAAGCTGCGCGAGGCCGGCGCGGCCGACATTCCGGTGATCGCGGGTGGAATCATCCCGAACGCCGACGCCGAACAGCTGCGGGCCGCGGGAGTGGCCGCGGTCTTCACCCCGAAGGACTTCGACATCACCGGAATCATCGGCCGTATCGTCGACGAGATCCGCAAAGCGAACAAGCTCGACCCCCTGGAGGTCCCCGCATGACCACGCCCGTCAACCGCCTTCGCCCGCGGCGCTCCTGCCTGGCCGTGCCCGGCTCGAACCCCCGCTTCCTGGAGAAGGCCCAGGGCCTCCCCGCGGACCAGGTCTTCCTCGACCTGGAGGACGCGTGCGCCCCGCTCGCCAAGCCCGGGGCGCGGCACACCATCGTGAAGTTCCTCAACGAGGGCGACTGGACCGGCAAGACGCGGGTCGTGCGTGTCAACGACTGGACGACCGAGTGGACGTACCGCGATGTCGTGACCGTCGTCGAGGGCGCCGGCCAGAACCTCGACTGCATCATGCTGCCGAAGGTGCAGGACGCCCAGCAGGTCGTGGCTCTTGATCTGCTGTTGACGCAGATCGAGAAGACGATGGGCTTCGAGGTCGGCAAGATCGGTATCGAGGCGCAGATCGAGAACGCCCAGGGTCTGAACAACGTCAACGAGATCGCCACGGCTTCCCAGCGCGTCGAGACGATCATCTTCGGCCCGGCCGACTTCATGGCATCGATCAACATGAAGTCGCTGGTCGTGGGCGAGCAGCCGCCCGGCTACCCGGCGGACGCCTACCACTACATCCTGATGAAGATCCTGATGGCCGCGCGCGCGAACAACCTCCAGGCGATCGACGGCCCCTACCTGCAGATCCGCAACATCGACGGCTACCGCGAGGTCGCCCAGCGCGCAGCGGCGCTCGGCTTCGACGGCAAGTGGGTGCTCCACCCGGGCCAGGTCGAGGCGTCCAACGAGATCTTCTCGCCGTCCCAGGAGGACTTCGACCACGCCGAGCTGATCCTGGACGCGTACGACTACTACACGTCCGAGGCGGGCGGCAAGAAGGGCTCCGCCATGCTCGGCGACGAGATGATCGACGAGGCCAGCCGCAAGATGGCGCTGGTCATCTCGGGCAAGGGCCGGGCCGCCGGCATGCAGCGCACGTCCAAGTTCGAAGCCCCGGAGGCCTGAGCACCATGCAGTTCGGACGCACGTACGAGGAGTTCGAGGTCGGCGCTGTCTACAAGCACTGGCCCGGGAAGACGGTCACGGAGTACGACGACCACCTCTTCTGTCTCCTGACCATGAACCACCACCCGCTCCACATGGACACGAACTATGCGGAGAAGACGACGGACTTCGGCAAGAACGTCGTCGTCGGGAACTACATCTACTCGCTGCTGCTCGGCATGTCCGTCCCGGACGTCTCGGGCAAGGCGATCGCCAACCTGGAGATCGAGTCGCTGAAGCACGTGGCGCCGACCTTCCACGGCGACACGATCTACGGCGAGACCACGGTCCTCGACAAGACGCCCTCCAAGTCCAAGTCGGACCGCGGAATCGTCTACGTCGAGACCAAGGGCTACAAGCAGGACGGCACGCTGGTGTGCGTGTTCCGCCGCAAGGTGATGGTCCCCACCGAGACGTACATCAAGGAGCGCGGCGGCGAGCAGCCCGGCCGCCCGGAGCTGCTGGACATTTCAAAGCGAAAGACGGAGAAGTAGCCATGGCGCGACTCGCCCAGACCGCCGGTCTGACCGACATCCAGCAGGAGATCCTCTCCACCGTCCGCGACTTCGTGGACAAGGAGATCATCCCGGTCGCGACCGAGCTGGAGCACCGCGACGAGTACCCGCAGCAGATCGTCGACGGCCTCAAGGAGCTGGGCCTCTTCGGGCTGATGATCCCCGAGGAGTACGGGGGCCTGGGCGAGTCGCTCCTCACGTACGCGCTGTGCGTGGAGGAGATCGCCCGCGGCTGGATGTCGGTGTCCGGCATCATCAACACGCACTTCATCGTGGCGTACATGCTCAAGCAGCACGGCACGCAGGAGCAGAAGGACTACTTCCTGCCGCGCATGGCGCTCGGCGAGGTGCGTGGGGCCTTCTCGATGTCGGAGCCCGCTCTTGGCTCGGACGTTTCGGCCATCACGTCGAAGGCGGTCAAGGACGGCGACGAGTACGTCCTGAACGGTCAGAAGATGTGGCTGACGAACGGCGGCTCCTCAACCCTGGTGGCCGTTCTCGTCCGGAGTGACGAAGGACACCCCGAGGGCACCGCGCCCCACAAGTCGATGACGACCTTCCTGGTCGAGAAGGAGCCCGGCTTCGGAGAGGTCCGCCCCGGCCTCACCATCCCCGGGAAGATCGACAAGATGGGCTACAAGGGCGTCGACACCACCGAGCTCATCATGGACGGACTGCGCATTCCGGCCAATCGTGTGCTCGGCGGGACCACCGGCCGAGGGTTTTACCAAATGATGGACGGAGTGGAGGTCGGCCGCGTCAACGTGGCGGCACGTGGCTGCGGCGTCGCACAGCGTGCGTTCGAACTGGGTGTCTCGTATGCCCAGCAACGTCACACTTTCGGCAAGCCGATCGCCCAGCACCAGGCCATCCAGTTCAAGCTCGCCGAGATGGCTACCAAGGTCGAGGCAGCCCATGCCATGATGGTGAACGCGGCACGCAAAAAGGACTCTGGGGAACGAAACGACCTCGAAGCGGGGATGGCGAAGTACCTCGCCTCCGAGTACTGCAAGGAGGTCGTGGAGGATGCTTTCCGGATCCACGGCGGCTACGGCTTCTCCAAGGAGTACGAGATCGAGCGCCTCTACCGGGAGGCCCCGATGCTGTTGATCGGTGAAGGTACCGCCGAAATCCAGAAAATGATCATCGGGCGCAGGTTGCTCGAAGAGTATCGACTCCAGGGTTAGATGCCCGGGTTCGGGGTGTTTTCTTCGAGAAGAAGATCACACCCCGTCAACACTCTTCGGCCGCCGACTCGGCTTCCTGGCTTGCCCAGTTACGGCCCGCGACCGGTACCATCCCGGGAAAGCCGCCGTCCCCCGTTACAGCGCGGCATCATCCGCTACGAAGGTCATCCATGCCCCACAGCCAAACCTCTGCACCACGCGACAGCCTGGCAGGCGTACGCCTCGCGCGCGGAGCATCGCCGTGGCTTCTCCCGACCGTTGCCACCGCAGCACTCAGCCTCGCCCGCGCGCGCCGCTCCGGCGCCGCCAAGGCCGTGGCCGTACCCGCCACCGCGCTGGCGGCGGGCATGCTGTGGTTCTTCCGCGACCCCGAGCGCGAGATCGCCCAGGGCCGGGTCATCTCGCCCGCCGACGGTGTGGTGCAGAGCATCATGCCGTGGAAGGACGGACGCACCCGCGTCGCCATCTTCATGAGCCCGCTCAACGTCCACGTGAACCGCGCGCCGCTCTCCGGCACGGTGACCTCGGTCGAGCACATCCCCGGTGGGTTCGTTCCGGCGTTCAACAAGGAGAGCGAGAACAACGAGCGTGTCGTCTGGCACTTCGACACCGAGCTCGGTGACATCGAGATGATCCAGATCGCCGGCGCGGTCGCCCGTCGTATCGTTCCTTATGTCCCTCAGGGTACGAAGGTCGAGCAGGGCGACCGGATCGGTCTGATCCGCTTCGGCTCGCGCGTCGACATCTACCTCCCCGAGGGTGTCGAGGTCGATGTGGAAGTCGGTCAGAAGACCGTGGCTGGGGTGACTCGAATTGACCGTGATTGATCCCGAGACACAGGCCGGCTGGGTGCCGGAGGCCGACGAGGTGGACGACGAGGAGGAGATGCCCCTCTCGCTCCGCCTCTCAATAGCGGACACCCTCACCCTCGGCAACGCCACGTGCGGGTTCATGGCGGTGTACTTCACCACCACGGGCATCCTCATCCCGCACCTCACGGGCAGCCAGGAGACGGGCATGGCGCGCCACAGCGCCGCCACGGCCGTCATCCTCATGCTCTGCGCGGCGGTCTTCGACCTCTTCGACGGACTGGTCGCCCGCAAGCTGCGCTCCTCCCCCATGGGCGCCGAGCTGGACAACCTGTCCGACCTGATCAGCTTCGGGCTCGCGCCCGCGTACTTCGTGCTGGTCTACGGCATGGTCGCGGACGACGCGCATCAGCGGGTGGCGGCGGTCGGGGCCATCGTGGTCCTGCTCGCGGTCGTACTCCGTCTCGCGCGCTTCTCCTGCGTCACCGTCAAGGACGGCACGTTCCAGGGCATGCCGTCGCCGTTCGGTGCGCTCACTGTCGTCTCCATCGTGCTGCTGGAGCTGCCGTTCGTCGCCACGCTCATGGCGATCATCGGTACCGCGTGGCTGATGGTGAGCCGGGTCGAGTACCCGAAGCCGCGGGGGCGCCTCGCCGGGGCGATGCTCTCCTGGATCGTACTCAGCATGGGGCTGCTGGCGGCTTGGGCCTTCGACGCGCCGGGCGGTCAGCTGCTCCTCCAGACGGGCTGTGCGCTGCAGCTGGTCATGGGGGCGGTGATCCCCCTCTTCGCCACCGCTCGGAGGGTGAACAACTTCCGGGACAACCGGCGTGAGGCTCGGGCGGCGCAACTGCCGTAGCGGTAGCCGTTGTACGTGCCTGAAGGGCCCCGAACCGGATTGGTTCGGGGCCCTTCGGGTTGTTCGCCCCCGCCGCCCCTGCCCGTCCCGTCCGTTCCTCGGGGCTGCACCCCCAGACCCCCGCACGGGCTGACCGACCTCGTCCTCAGTCGCCGGACGGGCCGGTGATGTCTGGGCCGGGCCCCGTCAGGGGCGCGGGGAACTGCGCGGCCGACCCCCACCCACCCGCAGCGAGAAGACCCCCGCCGGGGTCCAGGGGCGGAGCCCCTGGCGGGGTCGACGGGGCAGCGCCCCTGGGGTGGGACGGGTGGGGGCAGCAGGGCGAAGAGGCGCCTCAGCCCGCGAGGAAGTCCCGCGCGATGTTCTCCGCCACGCGCTCCAGGATCGGCCCGGCATCCGCGATGCACTTCGCGACGTCGGGCTCGACGTCGGTGAGAGGGTAGGCGCGCCGGATGCCCGCCTTGCCGAGGGCCTCGGGGCTCAGGGCGAGCCGCCCGCAGACCGCGACGACCTCCTTGCCCGCCGCGCGGGCGGCGGCGGCGACACCGGCGGGAGCCTTGCCGTGGAGGGTCTGCTCGTCGAGAGACCCCTCGCCGGTGATCACCAACGTGGCACGGTCCAGCGCGGGTGCGAACCCGAGGACATCGAGCATGACCTCGATACCGGGACGGAAGCGGGCGCCGAGCACGAGAGCCCCGTACCCGATGCCGCCCGCGGCGCCCGCACCCGGGGCGGCCGCGTACTCGGCGGCCTTGGGACCGATCGCCTTGTCCAGGACCGTGGCGAAGTGGGCGAGGGCGGAGTCCAGGGTCGCCACGTCCTCGGGAGTGGCGCCCTTCTGGGGGCCGTACACGGCCGGGGCGCCCTTGGGACCCGTCAGCGGATTGTCCACGTCACTGGCGAGGACGAAGTCGACCGAGGACAGCCGGGTGTCCAGGCCGGACAGATCGGCGGTCACGACATCACGCAGCGCGCCACCACCGGGAGCCACCGGCTCCCCGTCCGCGTCCAGGAAGCGCGCGCCGAGCGCGGACAGCATCCCGGCCCCGCCGTCCGTCGTGGCGCTGCCGCCGACGCCGAAGACGATCGAGCGCGCACCGGCGTCCAGCGCGGCGCGCAGCAGTTCCCCTGAGCCGTACGTCGAGGACGTGAGCGGCGCGAAGGCCCCGGCGGGCAGCCGCTGCAGTCCGCTCGCCTCGGCCATCTCCACGACCGCGGTGTCCCCGCGCAACGCGTACGCGGCCGTGACCTCGTCGCCCAGCGGCCCGGCGACGCGCACCTCGCGCCGCTCGAACCCGGCCGCGACCGCCGCGTCGACGGTGCCGTCGCCGCCGTCGGCCACGGGCAGCGCCTCGACCTCGACGCGCGGCGCGACCCGGCGCACTCCGGCCGTCACCCGCTCCGCGACCTGCACGGCCGTCAGCGATCCCTTGAACTTGTCCGCGGCGATGAGCACACGCGGGGTCCGATCCACAGCAGCGTCCGCCACCTTGCATTCCCCTTGCTTTCCGGGCCTTGCTCACGTCAAGGCAGTCGCGCCGCTGCGACCTTAACCGGAGGAAGCCCCCGCCGTCATGCCCCGCCCAGTCGGCGGAATCGCACGGCCCCAAGAAGTGCCCGGCTCGCGGAATGCCGCGCGTGCCCGCCCGGAATTGGGTAAACCGGAGCTATGACCCCTGTGGGCACTGAGCTCGCCGACCGCATCCTCGGGGGCTGGCTGGGCCGGATCGCGGGCAACATGCTCGGCAAGCCGGTCGAGCAGGGCGACCACTGGACGCGGGACCGGATCGACCGTTATCTGCGGCAGGCCGCTGCCCTGCCGCTCATCGACTACCTCCCCGAGCCCGCGGGCGGCAGCGCGGAGAATGACGAGTTCGAGCTGCGGCCCGAGTGGCGCCAGTGCGTACGGGGTCGCATCCACGGCAGCTGCCGTGACGACGACGTCGACTACGCGATCCTCGGGCTCGACCTGCTGGAGACCCACGGTTTCTCCTTCAGCACCGAGCAGGTGGGAGACCTGTGGCTGCTGCGGCTGCCGTATCTGCAGACGTTCACGGCGGAGCGGGCGGCGTACCGCAACCTCGCCAACGGGCTGAAGCCACCACTGACGGCGACATACGAAAATCCCTACCAGGAGTGGATCGGCGCGCTCATCCGCGCGGACGTCTACGGCTGGACCTGTCCCGGGCTGCCGCGCCGCGCGGCAGCCCTGGCCCGCCGGGACGCCGTCCTCTCGCACACCGGCAACGGCGTGTACGGCGCGATGTGGGCGGCGGCGCTGATCTCGGCGGCGTTCACCGCGCCCACCGTGCGGCACGCCCTGGACACCGCACTGACCGTCATCCCCGCGAGCAGCCGCCTCGCGCGCACCGTGCGGCGGGTGCTCACGCTTCACGAGACCCGGATGACCTGGGAGGACACGCTCAGCACGGTGGCCGAGGAGACCGCAGGCCTCGGCTGGATCCACACGATCCCGAACGCCGCGGTCCTCACGGCGGGGCTCCTGTACGGCGACGGCGACTTCACCCGCACCATCACGCTGACCGTCCGCGGCGGCCTGGACACCGACTCGAACGGCGCGACCGCGGGCTCCGTGGCGGGCGTCCTGTGCGGAGCCGCGGCGGTCCCCTCCCAGTGGAAGGATCCGCTGGAGGACACCGTCCGCAGTGCGGTGTTCGGCTTCGACGGGGTGCGAATCAGCGAGCTGGCGTCGCGCACGGTCGCGCTGGTGGGAGCCGAGGCCTAGGGGCTCATGGGGCCGGGTCTAGGGGGTTTCTGATGGATCTCCGTGGAAGAAGGAGCGGCGTTCGGTGCGTGCTCTCGGC
>NZ_BMMM01000019.1 GCF_014645835.1 Streptomyces albiflavescens | reverse complement strand
GTCCAGCACTGCCGTCCAGGACGTGCGCCCCGTCTCCAGCGCGGCGACGAAGGAGTAGGGCCAGCCGGGGATGAACTGATCCGCGCTGCGGCCCCGCCCGTAGACGTGGCAGAACAGCAACTCCGGGCTGGTGGGGGCGTCGGGACGCAGCCAGTTGCTCACGTCCACCGCGAGCACGATCCGCCCGTCAGCGGCACGCGGCAGCGGCGTGGAGGCCAGCAGTCTGCGCAGGCGCCGCGGCTCCAGCCAGCCGTGGTTGACCGCGTCGTACATCGCTCCGTGCCCACGCCGGTGCTCGGCCGTGAGCGTCAACTCGACCAGCGACGTCACCGGGCCGTCCGAGCACAGCACCGCATCGGTGAGCTCGAAGAGCGCATCCGCCCGGGTGTAGAGGCAGTCGTAGAACTGGACACGAAAGTGGGACAGGACACCCAACGCGGCGTCAGCGGACTGTTCAGCGGCGAGACTCTTCACCAGCGGCCGTTCCTTCACGCGACGTTGCTCGACACCTCGAAGCGTGAAGAACGGCCGTCCTGCTGTCCCGGGAACGAACCAAGATCAGCGGGTCAGGTGAACGGCCGAGGTTAAACACCAAGCTTAGGAAGCGATCTCTGAACGCTCATCCCAATGAGTGGCCGTGTCGTCGCGGGGCGCTGGGCGGCCAATCAGTCAAAGCCACAACCACGGCATGAGCGCTTTCAGCCACACCCCAGGCCCCTGGGTCTGCCGATCGTACGAAGGACCGGAATCAACCCGCCAACAAGGTAAGGAGCGCTGCAGGTGGCGGGGCTCGCCACCTGCAGCACTCAGGCGGCGGCGCGCGGGTCATAGGCGGAGGACGATCAGGGCGATGTCGTCGCGGGCGCCACTGCTGACGCCGAGGTGCGCGAGCAGGGCGTCGGCGAGGCGTTCGGGGCTATGGCGGGCATGGCGGGCGAGCGCGTCGGTGAGGCGTTGCAGGCCGGCGTCGATGTCCTCGCCACGGCGTTCGATGAGGCCGTCGGTGTAGAGCACGAAGGTGTCGCCGGGTGTGTAGGGCAGGTCGGCCTGGGGGCGGGGGACGTGTTTGGGGCGGGCCCCTAGCGGAGGGTCGGTGGCCTGGTCAAGCAAGTCGCAGGTGCCGTCTTGGTGGAGCAGGACGGGGGGCGGGTGGCCGGCACTGCTGTATGTAATGCGGCGAGCGTGGGTGTCGACGACCGCTTGGACGACGGTGGTGGCCAGCGCACCCTCCACATAGCGTGCGTACAGGCCCAGGACGTCCAGGGCACTCGCGGGCTCTTCGACGGCCCGGACGGAGGCGGAGAGCGCGCTACGGAGCATGCCCATGACGGCAGCGGCCTCCAGGCCGTGGCCAACGACGTCGCCCACCGCGACGGCGAATCTGTTCTCGAGCAGGTCGACCACCTCGTACCAGTCGCCGCACACGTTCAGTGACCCGACGGCGGGCAAGTAGCGCACTGCGGTGTCCCGGTGCCGGGCCAAATGGGGCGAGTGGAGCATGGCCTCCTGCAGGGTGACGGCGACCTGGCGCTCCCGGGCGTGGGCTTGGCGCAGTTCCTCGTTCAGTCGCCGGAGCTCGCGTGCCCGCGCGTACAGTTCGACCTCCATCGCCTCCGCGTCGCTGAGCGCTGTGCCTTCTCGCGGGCGGCGGTGGGACAGGATGAACGCGGTCACGTCCTCCCCCCGGTGGATGATCCACACCACCTGCCCATCCGACCCGAGCACCGGGGTATTGATCGCGGACCACCACCGCTCCTCGAACACGCCAGGCTGATCGGCCACGGGAATGTCGTACTTCTGCGGCGCCATCGTGTCCGGCTCCTTCGAACGCAGAACCCACTGCAGGGAGGCGTGCAGATTCCGCACCCCTTCGGCATCCGGGTCCGCCGGATTTTCAGGGAAGGCGTCAAAGAGGTACCGCCCGAGCAGATCCTCCCGAGTACGGCCAGTCACCCGGCAAGCCGCCTCATTGACGTCGGCGATCACCAGGTCCGGGCCGAGCACCATATAGGGGCTGGGGGTGACCGCGAACAACGCCTGGTAGTCGATCCCCGACCCCGCCACGCGCTGCGGCCGTGCATCCTCATCAGGGAGGTTCCCGTCCCTCACCCCTACGTTCTACCGTGCCTCAGCGCCCTCGGCACCTGGGCACAACGCCTGCCTGCGGCCCGTCTACCCCCTGCAAAGTGCCCCCCATGACGACAACCTCTAAACGACGCCCTCGTCTCTCTCGCCTGCGGCCTCATCTGCTGGAGACGCCTCAAGAAGGTCCGCAGCAAATCAGAAGGGCAGCGGCTCGGAGCTGAGTGACTCGGTGTATCCCAGGGACCACCGTCCAGGAACGGCGGCGCAGATCGCGTCCAAATCGGCGCGGGTCCGGCCGCGGACGTGAAGCCAGCTGTAGACGCCCAGGCCGTCTTGGCGCAGCAGCTTGCCCGGGGCAGAGAACCAACGCACGGGGAATTCCTCCGGACCGGTCCACATCGGGTAGTCCGGCAGTTGCACCCGCTGAAAGTGTTCGGGCACCGCATCAAGCAGGTCCGCTGGCAGCTCGCACGCGTTGTACAGCCGTCCCCCACCGCCGAACAGCGCCTCGCTCAGTACGAGCTCGACACAGGCCAAGGACACCCGGTCCAAGAAGGGCATCCAGCCGTGCCGCGCCTGAACGAGCACCGGAGGATCGTCCCGGTCAAGGTCGGTGAGGCGCACGCCCCAGAAGGCACAGCCCTGGTTCTCGCTGCGGAACACGAGGACACCGCCGCACTCGTCATCCACGAACATCTCGTGAGGCGGCAGCAGGGGGTCCTGGTTGGCGACCAGGTCGGTCCGGGCGCCGGCGAGCGTATAGAACTCGTGCAGCGCAGTGGGCAGGGAGCAGCCGAGCATCGCCTCCGCCTGCGCCAGTTCCGCCTTGGGCGTGCCGTCGTCCTCGGCCAACGGATCACCCCAAGCGCCAGCAAAGCTGCGGATAAATGTCCAGGCCCGCTCCCGATCGGAAATCCCGCCGTCCAGAGCGTGGGCCACGTCGAAGCTGCCACTCATGCCGCGAAACGTATCGGATGCCCGAGCCGCATCACCAAGAGACCATCAGGTAGCCCAGAGAGAGCCGCCCTCCAGAATCAGTCCGCAGCTTGGTAACTCACCAGAGTGGCCCAGCATGGATCCGACGAAGGCCATGCCTCGACAACTACCTCCAAGATCTTGTTACGAGCTCTACGCAACAAGGTTCTTGCCTTTGAAGCACCCAAGCTTCCTAAGCTGAGGGCTCACATGGGCGGGCTCTCTTGACGATCACAGGAGCGTGTTTTGCCTGAATCCATCCCTAAAACCGGCGGGAAGTCTTCGGTTGCAGGTCGTCACGCATAACCTTCTGCAAGGTGTCCATGCCCTGGAAGAACGGTTGCCTCACCTCTTCATATTCCGCGGATTCTGGACGAAGAGACCGCGCGGCAAGGAGTTCCCGAATCATCCGGAGCTGTCGATAAGCTGGCAGCGCGGCTTGATAGACGTGATCCGGTGAAACAATAGCCAGCTCCCGCAGTAAGGCTTTGGCGTCACTATGTTGAGGGTCGTTATGGAAGGCATCGTGCACACCATGCCGTCGAACGTCATCTGGCTGCTCACGAAATGCAGCAACAATCATGCGGCTATGCGTCTGCGCCAAAGATGCCAAAAAACGGGTATATACAACCCGCTTCGTCTCATTCCAATACCGATCTTGCTCTCTGCGCGACCGAACGAGGTCGGTGACGAGCGTCGTCCCGACACCGAAGACCGCTCCAATGGCTGCAACCGCAAGAGTCCCCAGCTCCATGTACGCAGCGTACGATTCCCGCTGCGTGGCATCCAGATGGGGACTCCAGCCGCGACCGTAGGTGAGCGGCGATTCACTCTGTCCTGCGTTTCCGAGCTCAGTGCTCACGATCATGACCGCTGCGTGACCGAGCGTCGCGCTCGTCCTCGTCACCAATCAGCTGCGCCGACGACTCCGCAGCAAGCTCAGCCAAGCCGCCCCAATCAAGGTCAGGAGCGTGCGCGCCGAACAGCGTCGCCTCACTCGGCTCCGACGCCGAAGAGGCCGTCGATTTGACGTTCGATCAGGTCATCGACCGCTGGCCGCAGATGCTGCAGATGGAGAACCTGGAGGGCTACGCCTGGACGATCCTCAAGCGCCGCACCATCGACATGCACCGCAAGCGCCGGCCCGAACTGATGGAGGTCGCCGCGTTCGAGGCTGCACTCGCCGACCCGACCGAGGACCCCTACGACACACTCACCGACGCCATCGCGTTACCGCGGCGCCGCGAGCTGGTCGCGGACGCACTGGAGTCGGTCGGGCTCACGGATGCCGCGGGGGCCTATCCCTGGCAGCTGTCCGGCGGGATGCAGCAGCGTGTCGCCATCGCCCGCGCGCTGGCCTACGAGCCCGATGTGCTGCTGATGGACGAGCCGTTCGCGGCGGTCGACGCGCAGACGCGCGCCGATCTGGAGGACCTGGTGCGCGGGCTGTGGCGGCGGCGCGGGATCACGATCCTGTTCGTGACCCACGACATCGACGAGGCCGTCTACCTCGGCGAGCGGGTGCTGATCCTCTCCGCCTCCCCCACCGTCGTACAGGAACAGTTGAAGGTCGATCTCCCGGACGAGCGGGACCAGTTGCACACTCGGGTCACCCCGCGCTTCGCCGAGCTGCGGACCCATGTGTACGAGCAGATCCAGGCGGCGAAGCGCGGGACGACCCCGGAGATCAGGACAGATACGCCTCCACTTCACTGAACTGGGCGGCGGGCCAGCCCGTGTTGGCGGTGACGTCGAGCCGCAGATAGCGCAGGTTGGTGCCGCTCGGCAGGGTCACGGTGACCGTGTTCCCGGTCGCCGGGTCGAAGCGGTAGTCCTTCGAGGCCACGACCGTCGAGTACGAGGAGCCGTCCGTGCTGCCCAGGACCGACAGGGTCTGCGTGCGCGCCCCCCAGACAGAGGCGGGCGGCAGTTTCAGCACCAGGCGGCGGGCGGCCAGGGCCGAGCCCAGATCGACCGTCCAGGCTTGTGGGAAGGCGTTGTTGGTGGACTCCCAATAGGTGTTCGCGTCGCCGTCGACCGCCTTGCCCGGCGTGTAGACGTCCTGCGAACCGGTGGCGGTGGCCGGGCGGCCCTTGGCGAGGTTGCGGGCCGGATCGGGGTCGGGGTTCCCGGAGCCGGGCTGCGGCCAGGTGGAGCAGTCGGCCCAGGTCGTGTCCCAGCCGGAGTTGCCGCCGCCGTTCGTCAGTGTGAAGGTGCCGGAGCCGGTCGGGTACGGGCAGTTGTAGACGCCCGCCGCGCCCACGCCGGTCGCCTGGACGTTGCTGAACTTCGCCGCGCCCTGCGACTCGGCCTGGACGACGACCGTGCCGACCTTGTTGACGGTGGCGCCGTCGACGGTGATGTTCTTCGTCGCGTAGCCGTGACCGCCGCCCGACACGAACTCGAAGGCGCTGTACGGGCTGTCGCTGACCGTCGTACCCGTGATGTTGACGGTCGCCTCGATGGCGCTGTCGTAGGAGTCGACGCGCAGCGCGCCCATCGGGTGGTTCCAGTTCGGGTTCATCGCGCCCGTACGGACGAGGGTGTTCCCGGAGACGGTGATGGTCCCGGCGAGCGGGGAGAAGGGGTCGAGGAACTTCTGGTTGGAGATCGCGATGCCGCTGCCGAGGGCGTTGGTGTCGGAGACCAGATTGTTCTTCACGGCGATGTCGGTGCCGCCGTAGATCGCGATGCCGTTGGCGAGGTTCGGCTGGGTGATGGTGTTGTTCTCGAAGCTGCTGTTGGTGTCCGGCGCGTACAGCGACCACATGGCGAGCGCGTCGTCGCCGTTGTTGCGCAGGAAGTTGTTGCGGACGCGGACACCGCGCGCGTTGCCGTTGAGGTTGAGGCCGTCTGCGGTGGTGTCCAGGATGCGGTTGTTCTCGACGACGAGGTTGTCGTTGTTGCCGGTCAGCCAGAGGCCGACCTTGAGGTGCTGCAGCCACATCCCGGAGACGCCGGAGTTCGGCCCCAGCGAGCCGTTGACGAAGTTGTCCGGGTTGGAGTCCACGCGCTCGGTGACCTCACCGATGACGGCGAAGTCCTTGAGGTGCACGCCGCCGGACGAGCCGGTCTGGTCGATGAAGCGCGAGGTGTGGACGACGGAGTACCAGCTGCCCGCGCCTTGCAGCGTGACGTTCTGCACACCGCTGAGCGAGGACGTCACCTTGTAGTCGCCCGGCGGGATCCATACGACGCCTCCCTGCGCGGCGGAGATCGCGTCCCGGAAGGCCTGCGTGGAGTCGCCCTGGCCACTGGGGTCCGCGCCCTTGTCGGTCACGGAGACCGACCCCGCCGGACGGGCGGCAGCCGCGGCGACCTGCTCGAAGTCGGCGACGTCGACGGTGACTTGGGTGTTGGTCGCCTGGAAGGCGACCTTGTCGCCCGCCTGCACGTTCTGGCCGAGCAGCAGCCGGGCGTTGTCGAAGAAGTGGTGGGTCTTGGCGCCGGCGATCCAGGAGGTGTCGACATAGGAGTACTTGGAGGTGACGGTGAGCGTCTTGGCGAGCTTGACGCCGTTGACGTAGACGTCGAGCGTGCCCGACTGGCCGTCGGGGACGCTGTACGAGACGTTCACCGCGTTGGAAGCGCGCGGCACGGTGAACTCGACGCGCTGGCCCGTGCTCAGCCGTACGGCCTGCCGGCCGGAGGCCTCCGAGGCGAGGGTGCCCTGGGTGTAGTCGGGGCCGATCTTCGTGCCCGTGGACGTGGCGGACTCGGCCTCCACGGAGGTGAAGGGCAGGTCGGCGCCCGCGGCCGTCACCGCGGAGTGGGCGGTGGTGGCACTGAGCATGCCGGCGGCGAGGGCGACGGCCACCGCGGCCGCCGCTGCTGGCATGTGCCTGACAGATCTGGACATGTGCTGATCCCTTTCATGTGGGGGTGCTGGGACAGCGGGTTGGAGCGACGGCCCGGCCGCGGTGTCAGCCGCGCAGCCAGGCCGCCGTGTCCTGGGGAAGCCGCCCCTCGGCGTCCAAGGGGCCGCTGGTAAGCAGGAGTCGGGAGTGCTCGGGAAGTTCGGCCGGGATGCCGGAGAGGTTGACCACGCAGCGCAGTCCGTCCGGGCGGGCGAAGGCCAGGACGCCGTCGGGGGCGGGCAGCCAGCCGAGCGGGCCGTCGCCGAAGCCCGGCTCGGTGCGGCGGATGCGGAGCGCCTCGCGGTAGAGGCCGAGCATCGAGTCGGGGTCGTCGGCCTGACGGTCGGCGGCATACGCGGGCCAGTCGGCGGGCTGGGGAAGCCAGGGCTCGCCGCCGAATCCGGCGTGGGGGGCCTCGGCCGCCCAGGGCAGCGGAACCCGGCAGCCGTCGCGCCCCGGGTCCGTGCCACCGGACCGGAAGTGCATCGGGTCCTGAATGCTCCCGGGCGGCAACTCCACCTCGGGCAGGCCGAGTTCCTCGCCCTGGTAGAGATAGACGGAACCGGGCAGCGCCAGCGAGAGCAGAGCGGCGGCCCGTGCCCGACGGGTGCCGAGGGAGAGGTCGGTAGGGGTACCGAAGGCCTTCGTGGTGAAGTCGAAGCCGGTGTCCGTCCGGCCGTAGCGGGTGACCGTGCGGGTCACGTCGTGGTTGCACAGCACCCAGGTGGCGGGCGCGCCCACCGGTGCGTGCTCGGCGAGGGTCTCGTCGATCGACGTACGCAGCCGCCCGGCGTCCCAGGGGCAGGACAGAAAGGAGAAGTTGAAGGCGGTGTGCAGTTCGTCGGGGCGCAGATAGCGGGCGAAACGCTCGGTGTCGGGGAGCCAGACCTCGCCGACGAAGATGCCGTCGTAGGCATCGGCGACCGCGCGCCAGGAGCGGTAGATGTCGTGGAGTTCGTCGCGGTCCACATAGGGGTGCGGATCGCGGCCCTCGACGAAGTCGGGCAGGTCGGGGTCCTTGGCGAGCAACGCGGCCGAGTCGATGCGGACGCCCGCGACACCTCGGTCGAACCAGAAGCGCAGGACGTCCTCGTGCTCCTGGCGGACGGCCGGATGTGCCCAGTTGAGGTCGGGCTGCTCGGGGGTGAACAGGTGGAGGTACCAGTCGCCGTCGGGCATCCGGGTCCACACGGGTTCGGCGGAGCCCGCGAACTGGGACGGCCAGTCGTTTGGCGGGAGTTCACCGTGCGCGCCGCGTCCGGGACGGAAGTGGAAGAGTTCGCGCTCGGGGCCTCCGGCCAAGGCCGCCTGGAACCACGGGTGTTGGTCGGAGACGTGGTTCGGCACGATGTCGACGAGCGTGCGGATGCCCAGCTCCCGTGCCTCGGCGATGAGTTTCTCCGCCTCGGCGAGCGTTCCGAAAGCCGGGTCGATCGCGCGGTAGTCGGCGACGTCGTAGCCGCCGTCGGCCATGGGCGAGAGGTACCAGGGG
The DNA here is from genome assembly GCF_014645835.1 of Streptomyces albiflavescens. Taxonomy (GTDB): domain Bacteria; phylum Actinomycetota; class Actinomycetes; order Streptomycetales; family Streptomycetaceae; genus Streptomyces; species Streptomyces albiflavescens. Next base: position 192,232 of record NZ_BMMM01000019.1, on the reverse strand, counting down.
TTGAACCACAGGGCGTCCACGCCGAGTTCGGCGAGGTACGGGAGTCTGGCGCGGACGCCCGCGAGGTCGCCGGTGCCGTCTCCGTCGCCGTCCGCGAAGCTGCGGACGTACACCTGGTAGATGACGGCGGCGCGCCACCATTCGCCCTGAGTGCGGGCAGGGGAAGGCTGTCCCACGGTGTCTGCCTTTCACGTAGAGGGGGTGCGTCCAGCCGGAGGGGGTGCCGTCGGCCCTTCGCGCTGTCAGCCCTTGGTGCTGCCCGCGCTGATCCCGGCGATGATGTGCCGCTGGAACACCAGGAACATCACGACCATGGGGATGCTCGCGATCACCATCGCGGCGATGAGCACGGTCAGCTGGATGTTCTGGGACAGCTGGACGAGTGCCACGCTGATGGGCTGCTTGTCGGTGTCGGAGAAGACCATCAACGGCCAGAGGAAGTCCTGCCAGACGGCGACCAGGGCGAAGATCGACACCACTCCGAGCACGGGCCGGGACATGGGCAGCACGATCGACCACAGCGTGCGCAGCCGTCCGGCACCGTCGATCTCCGCGGCCTCCAGGACGTCGCGCGGGATCTGGTCGAAGAAGCGCTTGAGGAGATAGAGGTTGAAGGCGTTGGCCACGGCGGGCAGCCAGATGCCGAGCGGGTCGTTGAGCAGACTGGTGTGGATCAGCGGAAGATCGGCGACGGTCAGGTACTTCGGGACCACCAGGGCCTGCGCGGGGACCATCAGCGTGGCGAGGATGCCACCGAGGATCAGCTTGCCGAAGGCCGGCTTCAGCTTGGAGAGGGCGTAGGCGGCGGCCGTGCAGAAGACGAGCTGGAGTATCCAGGCGCCGGTGGCCTGCACCACCGTGTTCCACAGATGGGTGGGCAGGTCCATCAGGTCCCAGGCGTCGGTGTAGCCACTCACGCTCCAGCGCTGGGGCACCAGGGTCGGGGGTGTGCGGGTGACCTCGTCCGGCGACTTCATGGCGCCGGTCACCATCCAGTAGACGGGGAAGAGGAAGGCGAGCGCGAAGAGCAGGACGACGCCCGTGAAGACGGTCCAGTAGACGGCCTTGCCGCGGGGGCGGGCGAGCGCGAGCGGCGATATCAGTGTGCGTGTACTCAAGAGTCCTCTCCTCCGGAACGGGTCAGCCGCAGATAGAGCGCGGAGAAGGCGCTGAGCAGGACGAGCAGCATCACGCTGAGGGCGCAGGCGCCGCCGAAGTCGTTGTAGAGGAAGGCGTACTTGTAGATGAGGTACAGGACCGTCACGGTCGCGTTCTCGGGGCCGCCGCCGGTGATCACGAACGGTTCGGTGAAGACCTGCATGGTGGCGATGATCTGCAGCAGCATCAGCATGAGGATGATGAAGCGGGTCTGCGGGATCGTCACATGGCGGATGCGCTGCCAGAGGTTCGCGCCGTCCAGCTCGGCCGCCTCGTACAGCTCTCCGGGGATGCTCTGCAGCGCGGCGAGGTAGATGAGGACGGTGCCGCCGAGGTTGGCCCAGGTCGCGACGATGACCAGCGAGACGAGCGCGGTGTCGGCGCCGTTGGACCAGTTCGAGGTGGGCAGGTGCACGAAGCGCAGCGCCTCGTTGGCGAGGCCCGCCCCGGGATCGTAGAACCACTTCCACAGCAGGGCGCTGACCACCGGAGGGATCATCACCGGCAGATAGACCACGACTCTGAAGAAGGCCTTCGCGTGCCTCAGTTCATTGAGCACCAGTGCCGTCACGAAGGGGACGGCGAAGCCGATGAGCAGGGCGAGGAGTGTGAAGGTGAACGTGTTGCGCCAGGCGGCGGTGAACTCCGGGTCGTGGAAGACGCGGGTGAAGTTGGCGGTGCCGACCCACTCGCCGCCCGAGCCCGGCGTGTACTTCTGGAAGGCGATCACGACCGCGCGGATCGCCGGGTACCAGGAGAACAGCGCGAAGCAGAGCAGGCCGCCCAGGAGGAAGGCGTACGCGCGGGATTGGTCGGCCAGGCGCCGGCGCCACGGGCCCCCGGTCCGGCGCCCGGCCGACCGCGGCACCTCCGGCACGCCGAGGGCGGCCGGAGGGAGTGCTGCGGGCTTCGATGCGGTCTTCATCAACGGTGTCAGCCTCGGGCCAGGATGGAGTCGATCTTCCCGGACGCGTCCTTCAGGAGCTTGTCGATGTCGGCGTCCTTCTTGGTGAGCACCGCGGAGACGGCGCCGTCGAGGACCGAGTAGATCTGCTGGGCCTGCGGGGGCTCGATCTTCATCTGCAGGCTCTGGTTGCCGTCCAGGAAGGCCTGGTAGTTCGCCACGGGCACGTTGGCGTTCGCCTTCTTGACCTCCTGGTCCTTGGCGTCGGCGGCTCCGGTGAACAGGCGCGGCTCGGGCAGGCCCACGGGCGCGTTGTTCTGCTTGGCGCGGGTGTAGTCGCCGAGGAAGCCGTCGCCGGGCGTCAGGAACATGCTGTCGAGCCACTTGAGGCCGGCCTTGATCTGTTCCGGACTGTCCTTCTTGTTGAACATGTAGCCGTCGCCGCCGATGAGCGTGCCCTTGCCGCCCGGCATCGGGGCGAGCGCGAGGTCCTTGTAGTTGCCGCCCTTCTCCTTCACCAGGATCGGGATGTTGTCCGGCGCGGAGAGGTACATGCCGAGCTTGCCCGAACCCATCATCTGCTGGACGTCGTTGATGATCAGCAGCTGCTTGGTGCCCATGGAGTTGTCGGTCCAGCGCATGTCCTTGAGGTTCTGCAGGACGGCCTTGCCCTCGGGGGTGTCGACGGTGGCCTTCTTGCCGTCGGCGCTGACCACGTCGCCGCCCTGCGAGTACATCTCCGCGGTGAAGTGCCAGCCGCCCTGGTTCTGCGCGCTGTAGTCGGCGTAGCCGACGGTGCCGCCGCCGAGCGCGGCGATCTTCTTGGCGTCCGCGCGCAGCTCCTCCCAGGTCGCCGGAGGCTTGTTCGGGTCGAGGCCGGCCTTCTCGAACAGCTTCTTGTTGTAGATCAGGCCCATCGAGTAGCCGGTGCGCGGGATTCCGTAGATCTTGCCGTCGACGGTGTAGATGTCGCGCAGCTGCTGCTGGATGGTGCCGTAGCTCTTGAGGTCCTTGACGTAACTGGTGATGTCGGCGGCCTGGTTGATGTCGACGACATGCTTGGCGTCGGTGAAGTACGTGTAGAAGACGTCCTCCATCTGCCCGCCGGCGAGCTTGGCGTCGAACGTCTTGGGGTCCTGGCACGGGAACGCGTCGTGCGCGACGACGTCGACGTCCGGGTGGGCCTTCTCGAACGCCTTGATGTCGGCCTCGAAGAACGAACGGTCGACCTTGGCGCTCTTCGGCGGCATGCAGTTGACCGTGATGCGGGTCTTGCCACCCGCGGAGCCGTCGTCGCTGGAGCCGCAGGCCGTGATCGCGGTCAGCGCGAGGGCGGAGGCCATGAGCGTGGTGCTGGTGCGGCGGAACCCGGGACTTCTCATCGGTGGACCCCTCTTGGGCAGGCGCAGGGAAGGCCCACGGCGGCGCACCGGGCGGTGCGGCGTCCGTGTCTGGCGCCGCACACTCAAGCACCGGCGACAAGGGTCCGCAATATGTCGCGCAGAATCTGTAATTATTTGACAGGCGTGTGGATCTGGCGTGGCTCTAGTGGCGAGGCGCTTGCGCGGTCGATCCGCGAACCACCAACTCCGGCTCGAACAGCAGCTCCTCGGCGGTGACGCTGCTCCCGCCGATCTGAGCGTTCAGCAGCTCGACGGCCGCCCGCCCCATCGCCTCGATGGGCTGCCGGACCGTGGTCAGCGGGGGTTCGGTGCAGTTCATGAACGCCGAGTCGTCGTAGCCGACGACGGAGACCTCGCCCGGGACGGCAAGTCCCTTGCGGCGGGCGGCTCGTACGGCACCGAGCGCGAGCGGGTCACTGGCACAGATGATGCCGGTGACACCCCGGTCGAGCAGCCGGGTCGCGGCGGCCTGGCCGCCCTCCAACGAGAACATCGCCCGTGCGACGTGCTCGTCGGGCAGGTCGGGGGCGAGCGCGCGCGCCGCGGTGAGCTTGCGCTGCGAGGGCATGTGGTCGGCGGGCCCGAGGACGAGTCCGATGCGCTCGTGGCCGAGCGAGGCCAGATGGCGCCAGGCCTGTTCGACGGCGACGGCGTCGTCGCACGAGACGCAGGGGAAGCCGAGGTGCTCGATGGCCGCGTTGACCAGCACCACCGGGATGTTGCGGTCCGCGAGCCGTCGGTAGTGGTCGTGCGGCGCGTCGGCCTGCGCGTACAGACCGCCGGCGAACACCACGCCGGAGACCTGCTGCTGGAGCAGCAGGTCCACATAGTCTGCCTCGGAGACGCCGCCCTTGGTCTGCGTGCACAGCACCGAAGTGAGGCCCAGCTGGGCGAGCGCCCCGCCGATCACTTCGGCGAACGCCGGGAAGATCGGGTTCTGCAGCTCGGGCAGTACGAGGCCCACGAGCCGCGCGCGTTCGCCGCGCAGCTGCGTGGGCCTCTCGTAGCCGAGGACGTCGAGGGCGGAGAGCACCGCCTGTCGGGTGGAGTCGGAGACTCCGGGCTTGCCGTTGAGCACCCGGCTGACCGTGGCCTCGCTGACCCCGACCTTCTTCGCCACCTGAGCAAGTCGTCGCGTCATGGACGCAAGAATAGCGCAAGAAATGAAAGTGGCTTGCGTAAGGCAGTGGCGACTAGCGGGCCGCCCACAGACCGCGGACATGGCCCAGGTGGCGGGTCATCACTTCCCGGACGGCCGCTTCGTCGCGGGCCATGAGTGCGTCGAGGAGTTCCAGGTGCTCTTCCGCCGAGGCCTCCAGGCGGCCCGCCTCGACGAGGGCGGTGAGACCGTAGAGGCGCGAGCGCTTCCTCAGGTCTCCGACGACCTCGACCAGATGGGCGTTGCCCGCGAGGGCGAGCAGGCCGAGGTGGAAGCGGATGTCCGCTTCGACGTACGCGATGAGGTCACCGGCCGCCGCCGCGGTCACGATCTCCCGGGCGGCCGGGCGCAGCGCCTCCAGCGAGACCAGGTCCGCGGTGGTGGCCAGCCCCACCACGGTGGGGATCTCGATGAGCGAACGGATGTGGGTGTACTCGTCGAGCTGCTTCTCGGAGACCGCGGTGACCCGGAAGCCCTTGTTGGGCACCGTGTCGACCAGGCCCTCCTTGGCGAGGTCGAGCATGGCCTCGCGCACCGGCGTCGCCGAGACGCCGAAGCGGGCGGCGAGGGTCGGCGCGGAGTAGACCTCGCCGGCCCGCAGTTCGCCCGCGATCAGCGCGGCCCGCAACGCGTCCGCGACGCGCTCGCGGTAGCTGCTCTTCTTCCCGCCCAGCGTGGGCAGGGCGGGAGCGGCGGAAGGTGCGCTGCTGCGCTGGGCGGCCATGGAGCGTCTCCTCGTACGGGCATATGCAATGTCACGCGCTACCAGTATCTCAAGACATCAGAGGACGAATCCGGCCGGGAACGGGTCGGAGGGGTCCAGCAGATACTGGGCGGTGCCCGTCACCCAGGCGCGGCCGGTGAAGCTCGGCAGCACGGCCGGGATTCCGGCGACCTCGGTGGCGCCGAGCAGCCGCCCCGTGAACCGCGTCCCGATGAAGGACTCGTTCACGAACTCGGTGTGCAGCGGGAGTTCGCCTCGGGCGTGCAGCTGGGCCATGCGCGCGCTGGTTCCCGTGCCGCAGGGTGAGCGGTCGAACCAGCCGGGGTGGATCGCCATCGCGTGCCGTGAGTGGCGAGCGGTGGCGCCGGGCGCGTACAGGTGGACGTGGCGGCAGCCGCGGATCGACGGGTCCTCGGGGTGGACAGGCTCGTCCTCGGCGTTGATGGCTTCCATGAGCGACAGGCCGGCCTTGAGGATGTCGTCCTTGCGGGCTCGGTCGAAGGGCAGCCCGAACTGTTCCAGCGGCAGGATCGCGTAGAAGTTGCCGCCGTAGGCGAGGTCGTAGGTCACCGTCCGACCGTCGGCGAGCGTGGCCTTGCGGTCGAGGCCGACGGAGAAGGACGGCACGTTCTTCAGGGTCACCGCCTTGGCGGCGCCGTCCTCGACCGCGACCTCGGCGACGACGAGGCCCGCCGGGGTGTCGAGCCGGATGGTGGTGACCGGCTCGACGACCTCGACCATGCCGGTCTCCACGAGCACGGTCGCGACACCGATGGTGCCGTGGCCGCACATCGGGAGATAGCCCGAGACCTCGATGTAGACGACGCCGTAGTCGCAGTCGGGACGGGTCGGCGGCTGCAGGATGGCGCCGCTCATGGCCGAGTGGCCGCGCGGCTCGTTCATCAGGAGCTGCTTGATGTCGTCGCGGTGCTCACGGAAGTACAGTCGCCGCTCGTTCATGGTCGCGCCCGGGATCGTGCCGATGCCTCCGGTGATCACCCGGGTGGGCATACCCTCGGTGTGCGAGTCGACGGCGTGCAGGACGAGTTTGCTGCGCATGGGATCACCGATTCCTGATCGTCGAAGGTGGGTCAGGCGAGACCGGCGGCGACAGCCCGCTCCGTGGCCTCGCGGACGGCCGCCTCCTGCTCGGGCAGCAGCGGAACGCGCGGTGGCCGGACCGGGCCGCCGTGCCGGCCGACGATGTCCATGGACAGCTTGATGGCCTGCACGAACTCGACCTTCGAGTCCCAGCGCAGCAGCGGGTGCAGCTGACGGTAGAGCTTGCCCGCCGTGTCGAGGTCGCCGGCGACGGCGGCGCGGTACAGCTCGACGCTCGCGCCGGGCAGCGCGTTCGGGTAGCCGGCCACCCAGCCCTTGGCGCCCGCGACGGCGAGCTCCAGCAACACGTCGTCCGCGCCGATCAACAGGTCGAGCGTCGGGGCGAGTTCGGCGAGCCGGTAGGCACGGCGCACATCGCCGGAGAACTCCTTGACCGCGTGGACGTACCCCTCCCCGTGCAGCTTCGCGAGCAGCTCCGGGACCAGGTCGACCTTGGTGTCGATCGGATTGTTGTACGCGACGATCGGGACGCCCGCCTTGGCGACCTCCTCGTAGTGGGCGAGGACGGAACGCTCGTCGGCGCGGTAGGCGTTCGGTGGCAGGAGCATCACGGACGCGCAGCCCGCGTCGCGTGCCTGCTCGGCCCAGCGACGGGCCTCGGCGGATCCGTACGCGGCGACGCCCGGCATCACGCGCGCCCCGCCGATCGCGGCGACGGCCGTCTCGACGACCTTCGCGCGCTCCTCGGAGGTGAGGACCTGGTACTCACCGAGAGAGCCGTTCGGTACGACGCCGTCGCAGCCGTTCTCGACCAGCCAGGCGCAGTGTGCGGCGAACCGGTCGTAGTCGACGGAGAGATCGTCGTTCAGCGGGAGCGCGGTGGCGACGAGGACGCCGCGCCAGGGGCGATGGTCGGGGGCTGTGGCCATGAGGGATCCCTCTCAATGGGGTGTGACATTTTACTGGCGGCAAGGGGGATCGGCGAGAGGCCGCACCCCCGGGGGTTCAGTCATCTTCCGAAGCGCCGGGACCTCCGGGCTCGTCGGGGTCTTCGACGGCTCCGGCGAGGTCTTCTTCAGCTCCGGCGAGGTCTTCCTCGGCTCTGGCGAGGACCCCGAGCGGCACCGGGCGGGCCAGCAGCCTCCGCGCCGAGGTCTGCGCGCACCCGGCGAGCCCCGCGACCGCGGGCTCGCACATACGGCCCTGGCACCAGCCCATCCCGGCGCGGGTGAGGAGCTTCACGGTCCGTACGTCACCCGCGCCGAGTTCGCCGACGGCCCGGCGGATCTCACCGCCGGTCACCTCCTCGCACCGGCATACGACGGTGTCGTCGGTGACCTGCTCGGTCCAGTGCGCGGGAGGGACGTACACGGTGTCGAGCGCGGCGAAGAACTCCCGCATTCTCGTACGGGACTTGGCGACCGCGGCCCACTCGCGCGGGTCGGGTTCCGCGCCGGTGAGCCGGGCGGCGACGGAGCGGCCCGCGATGTGCCCCTCGGCGAGGGACAGCGCGGAGCCGCCGATGCCCGTCGTCTCGCCCGCGGCCCAGACGCCGGGCACGTCGGTCCGCTGCTCCTCGTCGACGTGCACATCGAGCCCGTCGACACGGCAGCCGAGCGACTCGGCGAGGTCGGTGTGCGGCAGCATGCCGTGCCCGACGGCGAGCGTGTCGCAGGGGATGCGCCGCTCGGTGCCGGGCCTGACCCGCCCGTCGCCGTCGAGCGCGGCGACGGTCACGGCGTCGAGCCGCTCCTCGCCGTGTGCCTCGACCACGGTGTGGCGTGCCATCACCTTGACGCGGTGACGGACGAGTTGAGCCGCGTACTGGGCCCCCTCGGCGACCTTGCCCGGCTGAGCGGCCAAGGCCCGCGCCCTCTCCAGGAACGCCTTCGCATCGCCTGTCCCTCGCAGCAACGCCTTCGGATCCGCCGACTCGACGAGCGCGGCGACGTCGACCCCGGCCGCGGCGAGCCCGGTCGCCACGGGAAGCAGCAACGGCCCGGTGCCGGCCACGACGGCGGTCCGCCCCGGCACGACGAGGCTCCCCTTGAGCATGGCCTGGGCTCCCCCCGCGGTCACGACACCGGGGAGGGTCCAGCCGGGGAACGGCAACACCTTCTCGTATCCACCGGTGGCGAGGAGTACGGCGTCGACGCCGACGGTGACCGGGCGCTCCTGTTCCGGGCCGAGCAGCGCGTGGACGGCAAACCCGTCGGACTGTCGTTCTACGCACCACACATGGTGGTCCGTCAGGTGCTCGATCGTGCCCGCTGTCACGTGCCCGGCCAGTCCCCGCGCCAGCCGGTCCCCTGTGCGCCACTGATGGTGGAGCGCCTGCGGCCGACGCGCGCCGAGCCCGGGCGCGGGCCCCCGGTAGAACTGCCCGCCCGCCATCGCGCCGGCGTCGATCAGTGTGACGCGGATGCCCCGCGCGGCCGCCGCCAGGGACGCGGCGAGTCCCGCCGGGCCCGCGCCGATCACCGCGAGGTGCGGTCGGTCAGTCATCGTGGCCCGTGCCTTCCTGCGTCCGGATCGTGTCGCCCGGCCGCACCGGCACCAGGCAAGCCCGTTGGTTGGGACGGTCGTTGACGGTCACAAGACAGTCGAAACAGACGCCGATGCCGCAGAAGACGCCACGCGGACGGCCCGCGCCGCGGGTGCTGCGCCACGAGGTGACGCCCGCGGTCCACAACGCGGCGGCGACGGACTGGCCGGGCAGCGCCTCGATCTCACGGCCGTCGAGGGTGACGGTGAAGGCGGGTCCCGGCTGCGCCCGGACCAGTTCCAGGGGATTCACACGGCCTCCTGCGGGAAGCGGTCCGGCCGGAACGGCGCGAGATCGAGGTCGGGTGTCCTGCCGGTCAGGATCTGCGCCAAGAGATGCCCGGTACCGGTGGCGAGCCCGATGCCCGCGCCCTCGTGCCCGCAGGCGTGGAAGAGGCCGGGCACCCGGGGGTCGGGGCCGATGGCGGGCAGGTGGTCGGGCATGTACGGCCGGAAGCCCAGGTAGGTGCGCAGGGCCCGCACCCCCGACAGGAACGGGAAGAGGCGCGTCGCGCCCGCGGCCAGCTCTCTGAGGGCCGGCAGCGAGAAGGACCGGTCGAAGCCGACCCGCTCCCGGCTCGCGCCGATGAGGATCGGCCCCGCGGCCGTTCCCTCGACGACGGGCGACGTCTGGAGCGCCGCCGAGTCGCTGGCCACGTCGGCGACATAGTCCGCCGCGTACACCTTGTGACGCACCAGCCGCGGCAACGGCTCGGTCACGAGGACGAATCCGCGGCGGGGCAGGACGGGGAGGGAGACACCGGCCAGCGCGGCCACCGCCGAGCCCCACGTACCGGCCGCGTTCACCACGGCCGGGGCATGGATCTCGCCCCGGTCGGTCCGTACGCCCCGGGCCGACCCGTCCGCCGTGCGCAGCACCTCGGTCACGGTCCGTCCGGTCAGCAGCCGCGCCCCCGAGGCCCGTACCAGATGGGCCGCGGCCAGGGCGGGCATCACCTGGGCGTCCTGCGGATAGTGCACGGCACCCGCGAGTCCGGGAGCCAACTGTGGTTCCAGGTCGTGGAGTCGGTCGGCCGCGACCGGCACGGCCGCGACCCCGGCCGCCCGCTGCCCCGCCGCGAAGGTCTCCAGCGCGGTCAGTCCCTCGGGCGTGGCGGCCACGACGACACCGCCCTTGGCCTCGTACTCGATCGCCGATGCGAGCTCCGTCGCCTCCGCGAGGTCGACCCAAAGGCGCCCCGACAGCAGGGCGAGGTCGAGCTCCGGCCCCGGCTCCTTGTCGGAGACGAGCAGGTTCCCCTCGCCCGCGCCGGTCGTCCCGCCGGCCACCGGTCCGCGGTCCACCAGCGCGACGTCGAGGCCCGCCCGAGCCGCGTACAGGGTGCAGGCCGCGCCCACCATTCCGGCCCCGACGACCACGACGTCGCAGGTAAATGGCTTGCTCACATCAGTACTATGTCACATGCTTCTGTTGCTGGGAATAACCGAGAACAGTCGACGACTCACACAAGAGGTGCCTGACGTGGCCACAAGCCGAAAGAACGGGCTGTACCGAGGAATCTCCGGCGAGCTGTCCGCCCTGATGCGCACGGGCTGGGCCGACACCGAGCAGCGTGATCTGCAACCGACCGAGCAGACGCCCCACGCGGCCCGCCGCCGCGCCGCGCTCTCCGCCCTCTTCCCGGGCGAGCGGCTCGTCATCCCCTCCGGGAGCCTCAAGACCCGCTCGAACGACACCCACTACCCGTTCCGCCCGTACTCCGGCTACGTCCATCTGACGGGCGATCAAACCCGGGACGGTGCCCTTGTGCTGGAGCCTCGCGCGGACGGCGGACACGAAGCGCACTGCTACCAGCTCCCCCGCGACGGCCGGGACAGCGACGAGTTCTGGACGGGCATGACGGCCGAGCTGTGGATGGGCCGCCGCCGCTCCTTGGCCGAGTCGGAGCGGGTACTCGGACTGCCCTGCCGTGACATCCGTACGATCGCCGAGGACCTGAAGGACTCCGGAGTACCGACCCGAGTCGTGCGCGGCCACGACGCCGTCATCGAAGCGGCGCTCAGCACGGACGAGGAGCAGGACGCCGTGTTCGAGGAGGCCGTCTCGGGGCTGCGGCTGGTGAAGGACGCGTGGGAGATCGGCGAGATGCGCCGGGCGGTGGACGCCACGGTCCGTGGATTCACCGATGTCGTACGGGAGTTGTCGCAGGCCGTCGCCACCTCGGAGCGCTGGATCGAGGGCACCTTCTTCCGCCGCGCCCGTGTCGAGGGCAACGACGTCGGCTACGGCTCCATCTGCGCGGCCGGCGAGCACGCCACGATCATGCACTGGATGCAGAACGACGGCCCGGTCCGCCCGGGCGAACTGCTCCTGCTGGACGCCGGCGTCGAAACCCGCACCCTCTACACCGCCGACGTCACCCGCACGCTCCCGATCAACGGCACGTTCACGCCGCTCCAGCGCGAGATCTACGACGCGGTGTACGAGGCCCAGGAGGCCGGCATGGCCGCGGTTCGGCCGGGCGCCCGCTACCGCGACTTCCACGAGGCCGCCCAGCGGTCGATGACCGAACGGCTGGTGGAATGGGGCTTCATCGAGGGCCCCGCCGAGCGAGCGTACGAACTCGGCCTGCAGCGCCGCTTCACCATGGCGGGCACCGGGCACATGCTCGGGCTCGACGTCCACGACTGCGCCAGGGCCCGCAACGAGGAGTATGTCGACGGGGTGCTGGAGCCGGGCATGGTACTCACCGTCGAGCCGGGCCTCTACTTCCAGGCGGACGATCTGACGGTGCCCGAGGAATGGCGCGGCATCGGCGTCCGGATCGAGGACGACCTCCTCGTCACGGCGGACGGCCACGAGAACCTGTCGGCCGGGCTGCCCCGCTCGGCCGAGGAAGTCGAGGCGTGGATGCGGGAGTTCGCCGGCTAGCCGGGAGAAGTGTCCGGGCTGCGGCAGGCGTGCCCCCGGTGAGGAACAGAGGTTCTCCCGTCGAATGGGTGACCTTTCCGGTGGGTGGTCGTTGGGTGCGGTGACGGGCTTTTCGGACCGGGACGGGGGTGACGGGGTGAGTGGGCTGCGGGAGATGGCAGCGCCCTTCGTCGTGCCTGGCCCGTCGGGGGTCGCGGTCCGTGACCGCCTGAGGCACCTCACCGCCGGAGATGAGGAGGTACTGCGGCTGGTCGGCGATCAGCTCGGTACGCTCGCTGCCCGGGATCTGAGGGCGCGGTGTGCGGCCGGGCTGGAGCACGACACCGAGCAGTGGGCCGAGCGCAAGCGTGCCCTGACGCGGGAGTCCTCCTCGCGCTGGGCCGGGTCGGTCACGAAGGCCAGCCACGATCAGTGGGCGCTCGCCCGGCGCGGCCAGCTCGCCCACATCCAGAGTCTCGAAGCGGGGGTGCGCACGATCGCGCACCGGCTGTCCCTGCCCGTCGGCGAGAGGGGCAGCAAGCGCGCCCCGGGCGGCTACCGCACAAGGCAGGAGTGGTTCGCCAAGGCCCGCCGCCTGCACGTCCTTGAGGACCGGCTTAAGGTGGCGCGGGCGGATCGTGAGGTGGGTGTCGTGCACGTGGTGCGCGGCGGGAAGCGGCTGCTGAACACACGGCACAACCTGAAGGCAGCGCAGCTCACCGAGCCGCTATGGCGCCGGCGGTGGCAGGCCGAGCGCCGGTTCCTCCAGGCGGATGGCGAGTCCGGCAAGCGGTTCGGCAACGAGACTATCCGCGTCACCCCGGGCGGTGAGGTCTCGATCAAGCTGCCGGCGCCGCTGGCGCACCTGGCGAACGCGCCGCACGGCCGGTACGTGCTGGCCGCGACGGTGGTGTTCGCGTATCGGGGCGAGCAGTGGCGCGACCGCGTCACCGCGAACCGGGCTGTGGCCTACCGCATCCACGAAGACACGGTGCGGGGCCGCTGGTACCTGACCGCGTCCTGGACGATCCCACCGGTCAAGACCGTGCCTTTGGCCGCGGCCCGCACGAGGGGCCTGATCGGCGTGGACACCAACGCCGACCACCTGGCCGCCTGGCGCCTGGACGAGCACGGCAATCCAGTCGGCGAACCGCTCCGCTTCGGCTACGACCTGACCGGCACCGCCGGCCACCGCGACGCCCAGGTCCGGCACGCCCTCATCCGGTTGCTGCACTGGGCCGAACGCCACGGCCTGGCCATCGCGGTCGAAGACCTCGACTTCACCACGGAGAAGACCCGCGAGAAACACGGCCGCCGCAAACGCTTCCGCAAGCTGATCTCCGGCATGCCGGTATCCAAACTGCGGGCCCGGCTCGTCAGCATGGCCGCCGAACTCGGCATCACCATCGTCGCCGTCGACCCGGCCTACACCTCCCGGTGGGGCGCCCAGCACTGGCAGAAGCCCCTCACCAGCACGAACAGGAAGCCCACTCGCCACGACGCGGCCGCCGCGGCGATCGGCAGGCGCGCCCTGGGGCACCCGATCCGGATGGGGGCACCTCCCAGGCCCTTAAGGCACTGGGGGAGGACGGCACCGCCCCCGCACGACCAGAGCGATCGTGCGGGGCATCGGACCGTCCAGGCCGGCTCGGGCACCCCGGGGCGCGAGGGAAACCGCCCCCGCATCCCCGGACCACGGACACGATCCGTCGGCGCCGGACGCGGAGCGAACGCGGTGGACCAGAACGCCCAACACCGTCCGGGGCGTCCGACTGAGCATGAGTCCTGGCAACAGGACCCACTCCCGCTCAGCCACTAGAAACGGTTCCTGCGGCCTGTCGGCCCCGCCCGCCAAGACGCGCCCGACGAGGCCCGGTTGGGGCTGTGTTCGTCGGGCGCGTGGCTCCGCCCTGCGTAGGCCGCGCGGGTCGATCGGCGTACCCAGGGCGGAACGTGGGGCGTGGGACGTCAGCGTCCGCTGATCACCAAGGACAACGTTCGCCGATCACCTCAGACGAGGGGCCACAGGGCCGCGGTGAGGCCGAAGCCCATCACTCCCATCGTGGTCGTCAGGACGGTCCAGGTGCGCAAGCCGGTCGCCACGTCCAGGCCGGCCAGCTTGGTGAACATCCAGTAGCCCGCGTCGTTGATGTGCGAGACGGACAGACCGCCCGCGCCCATCGCCAGGGCGACCAGGGAGAGTTGACCTGTGGACAGGTCGGCACGCTGCAGGAGCGGGGTGAGGATGCCCGCCGTGGTGATCAGGGCCACCGTCGTCGAACCCTGGGCCGCGCGCAGGGCGAGCGCCATCAGAAAGGCGAGGAAGAGGGCGGGCAGACCCGTCCGGTCCAGTACGTCGGCGATCGCGTCGCCGATGCCGCTCGCCACCAGCACCTTGCCGAAGACACCGCCCGCGCCCGCCACCAGGATCACCATGGCCACCGGCGGGAGGGCCGAGGTCATGACGTTCGCGATGCGGGTCCGGTCCCAGCCGCGGCGGGCGCCCAGGAAGTAGGCGCACAGGGTCACGTCGATGAGCAGGGCAACCATCGGGGCGCCGAGCACAGTGAGGACGGCGCGCAGGGTCGAACCCTCGGCGAGGAGGTTCTGGCCGAGGGTGCCGGCCAGGATGAGGAGGATGGGGGTGACGATGAGGGCCAACACCATGGCGAAGGAAGGCGCGGGGGCGTCGTCCACGGCGGTCGGGGTGGGGGCGGGCTTGGTGAGTACGGCGGTGCCGTGGCCGTCGGCGGCGTCGCCTTCGGGGGCCGGCACCGCGGGAGTCCCACTGCCGGTCGCCGGCTCGACCTCGCCGTACACCTCCGCGTACACCGCCGGGTCCATCGGGTACTCACGGCGGGTCATCCGGCGCGAGACGAGGTAACCGAGCAGGATCACGACCGCGGTGACCGGGATACCCATGAGCAGGACCAGGCCCTGGTCGGCGCCGATGGCCTGGGTGACGGCGACCGCGCCCGGGTGCGGGGGCAGGAACGCGTGCACGGTGAGCATCGCGGCGCCCATCGGGAGTGCGTACACCAGAAGCGGCTTGCGGGAGGCGCGCGCGACGCCGTAGGCGATCGGCATCAGGATGATCAGGCCGACCTCGAAGAAGACCGGGATGCCGAGGATGAATCCGGCGACGGTGAGCGCCAGCGGTGTGCGCTTGGAGCCGAAGCGGTCCATCAGGGAGTGCGCGAACGCCTGCGCACCGCCGGAGAGTTCGATGATCCGGCCGATCATCGCGCCCAGGGCGATGATCGTCGCGATGTGGCCGAGCGTGGAGCCCATGCCCTCCTCGATGGTCTTGACCAGGTCGGCCGCCGGCACGCCCGCGGCCAGTGCGACGGCGATGGAGACGACGACCAGGGCGACGAAGGGCTGGACCTTGGCGCGAAGGATCAGCAGGAGGAGGGTGACGACGCCTGCGGCGGCGATCAGGAGGAGGCTGGTGTGGCTCATCGGTCCTCTCCGTTCTGGGCCGGGGTGGACTTGGGAGAGAGCACGGTGACGACCGAGGAGTCGTCGTGGGCGGCGAGGCCGGCGCGTTCGCCGAGGAGGTAGAGCTGTTGCGCGGCGGATGCGAGGGGGACCGGGACGTGGGCGTCCTTGGCGATGCCGGTGACGATGCCCATGTCCTTCACGAAGATGTCGAGGCGCGACTTCACTTCGGGGGCCACGTCGCTCTCGTACGTCTCGACCATGCGGGGGCCACGGTCGCCGAACATGAACGAACCTGCGGCGCCGTGCCGCAGGCTCTCCACGACCGTGCCCGGGGCGAGGCCCAGGCCGCGGGCCAGGGCGATCGCCTCCGCGGCCGCGGCGATGTGGACGCCGGCGAGGAGCTGGTTGATCGCCTTGAGGGCCTGTCCGTCGCCCGGGCGGGGGCCGACGATCGTGAGGGTGGAGGCAAGCAGGTCTAGGACCGGGCGTGCGAGGTCCAGCGCCTTGTCCTCGGCGCCCACGACGATCAGCAGGTCGCCGTCGCCCGCGCGCACCGGGCCGCCGCTGACGGGGGCGTCCACGGTGAGGATGCCGTTCTCGGCGAGACGCTCGGCTGTGGCGCGGGCCGCCTCCGGGCCTACCGTGCTGGTCAGGATGACGGTGCTGCCGGGGCGGAGGGTTTCGGCGGCGCCGTTCTCGCCGAACAGGGCGCCGTCGACCTGGGACTGGTCGCGTACGGCGAGCAGTACGACGTCGGCGTCGCGGGCGGCCTCGGCGGGGGAGGCGGCGTCCGTGCCGCCGGCCGAGGCGAGCAGGGCGCGGCGGGCGGGGGCTATGTCGTAGACGGAAAGGGGGAGGTGGGCGGCCAGTCGGCGGGCCATGGGGAGGCCCATGGCGCCGAGGCCGATCACGGCCGTGTGGGGACGGGGGGCGGGTGAGGCTGACATGAGGGTGCCCTCCTATGGGGCGAGCGGATTGTTGTGCGGGGATTTCGGGTGGGGAGCCCGAGCTGGGGAGGTGTTGTCCTGCGGGTGCCGGGGGCAGACGGGAATGTGACGACAGGCCCTGGTCCTCAAACGCCCGACGGGCCGGAAGCTCGGGTGAGTTGGGTGATGATCCGGGCTGCCGCCAGCGCCACCGCGTCGCGGCCCGCCGACCAGAGACCGACCGCGTCCGAACCGGGGAGTGCCGTGGGGAGTCGGTCGCTCACCGCCTGGAGATAGGCGCGCCGGAGTTCGGCGTTGACGTTGACCTTTGCCACGCCTCGGGCCAGGGCGCCGAGGAGCTGTTCCTCGGGAAGGCCGCTGGCGCCGTGCAGGACCAGGGGGACGGGGGCGGCGGCGCGGATCGCGCCCAGGCGGTCGAGGTCGAGGCGGACCGGCGCCGCCGTGAAGCCGTGGACGTTCCCGACCGCGACCGCCAAGGCGTCCACGCCCGTTTCGGCGACGAACTCCGCCGCTTGAAGCGGGTCCGTCATGGTGGTCGCTGACGTGTGCGCGTTCGTCGAGACGTCCTCGTCACCCGCCAGGGCACCCAACTCCGCCTCCACCCATGCCCCGTGGTCGCGGGCGCGGCGTACGGCCTCGCGGGTCAGCGCGATGTTGTCGGCGAAGGGCAGGTGGGAGCCGTCGACCATGACGGAGGTGTACCCCGCCTCCAGGCAGGCGGTGATCTCGTCGAGGTCGCGGCTGTGGTCGAGGTGGACGCCCAGGGGAGCGTCGGAGTGGGCCGCGGCGTCCAGGGCGAGGCGCATCAGGGGTTCGCGTCCCGCGTGCTTGAAGGGGCTGGAGCCGGCCTGGAGGAGGACAGGGTGGCCGGGGTTCGCCTCCGCCGCGGCGACGATGCCCTGGACCGTTTCCAGGTTGTACGCGACGAAGCCGGGGAGCGCCTGCCCGGTCGTGTACGCCGTGGTCAGGGCCTTGAGGCCCTCGGTTCCGGTCAGCAGCATCAGGCGGCGCTCCTCAGCAGGGCGAGGGCGTCGGCGAGTGCGGTGTCGCCGCCGACGTTCCCCGCGAAGACGATGTACGGGATGCCGGCGGCCGGGCCGTCGACCGGCTGCCACAGCGAGACGATGCCGGGCAGCAGCGTGCCGCGGGCCCAGGCGCGGCGGATGTCCAGACCTTGGGTGGCGGTGTCGCTGGAGGTGATGCCCCCCTTGGCGATGACGAAGGCGGGGCGGCGGGCCGCGGTCACGAGACGTACCGCTTCGACCAGTGCGGCCGAGACGCTCCGGGAGATGGCGAGGCTCTCGTCCGGATCGGTTGCGGTGACCACCGTGCGAGTGGTGCGGATGACGGTCTCCGACCGCTCCAGCGCCTCAGCCGCCGCGGCGGCCGTCTCCTGGATGTGGGCCTCGCGGCGGGTGTCGTCGAGGAGTTGGGCCACCTCGAGTTCGAACTCGCCGATGTCGCCGTGCTGTTCGCGCAGGTGATTCAACTGACGTGTCGTCAGAGAGACATGGGAGCCGACGACGATCAGGCCGTGGGCGGCGTCCGCGCGCAGGGGGCGCAGCTCGGCGGCGGTGAGCGGGAGGTGGGCCGACTGGCCCGCTCGGGCCCGTACGAAGGAAGGGCCGACGCGATAGAGGAGACGCGTGCCCTTCTCCCCCGCCGCGGCGAGGGCGAGTGCGAGAACGCGGAGGTCGTCGTCACACACGGCGTCGACGACGGCGGTGGCGCCGTCCCGGAGGGAGGAGAGCTGGTCGGCCACGTGCTCCGGGCCACCGGCGCGGAGGTCGGTGAGGGTGATGCGGACGACCTTGTCGGCGGGGGTGCGGCCGCCGGTCTTCTCCTCGACCCAGTCGGGGAGGGCGGAAGAGGCGTAGCCGAAGGTGGCGTCCTTGGCGAACTCGCTCTCGCCGACGGGGAGGAGGCCGTCGCCGGTGCGCATCCAGTGGACCGAGTCGAGAGTGAGGCGGCCTGCCTCGATGTATGCGGGGACGAGGACGACTCCGTCGGGAGCGGCGCCGAGATGCGTCAACTCCTCGGCCAGCACGTCGGTTTCGAGGGGGAAGTGGCCGCGGAGCGTGGAGTCGCCGCGGGAGGCGATGACGTACGGGACGCTCTCGGCCCGGGAGGCCTCGTGCAGGGCGCGGACGATCTCGCGGTTGCGGGTGGCGGCGGCCTCGGGCGAGAGGCTGCGGGTGTTGGTGAGGACGAAGAAGGCGGAGCTCTGTTGGCGGAGGGCCCAGCGGAGGTCGTCCACCGTCCAGGTGGTGAGGACCGGGAGGTCGGCGGTCGTCTGGGTGCCGGTGGGGTCGTCGTCGAGGACGACGAGGCGGGGGGCGGTTGCGATGCGGGTGGCGACCTCTGAGGCGTCCACCGCCCTGACGGGCGGGAGGCCGGCGAGGACCTCTGACTCGGGGAGGGCATGGGGGGGTAGGGACATGGCGGTTCCTGGGGACGGGGGTGCGAGAGGGGCTGAGGTCCGGGGGCCTGCGGGGAGGCGCGATGACCCACGGCTACGGAGGCTTGAGCGGTGCGGCGCGTGCGCGCACGGCTGCTACGACGGCCCGCTGTCCTTGAGTACGTGCGTGCGGTAGTCGTTCGCCGTTTGGTTCATGTGGGCGTCCATGGCGCGGCGGGCCCTGTCCGGGTCGCCGGATTCCAGGGCGCTGAGAACCGCCTCGTGGTGGGCGATGGCGTTGACGCGAATCTGCGGGACCGCGGAGGTCTCGCGGCGTCCTTCGGCGAGCAGCGGGCCGAACGGCTCGAAGAGGAGCGGGACGAAGAGGTTGCCGGTCGCCCGCATCACCGTGGCGTGGAAGTCGATGTCGGACTGCACGAACTGTTCCGTGTCGCCCGCGTCGGCGGCGTCCCGCATCGCGGTGAGGTGCTCGCGCAGCTCGGCGAGATCGGTGTCGCTGCGCCGGAGTGCGGCGAGCTCGGTCGCGCCGTTCTCGATGAGGCGGCGGGCCTCGATGAGCCGCTCGGAGAGTGAGGTGTGGGAGGAGCGGGACGCGGCGCGGACCACGGGCTCCAGCGCGGTCCAGCGGTCCGGCGGGTTCACGTAGGTGCCGCGGCCGCGCACCACCCGTACGACGTTCTGTGCGCGCAGCTGCTTCACCGCCTCGCGGACGGTCAGACGGCTCACCGACGACTGCTCGGCCAGCTCGGCCTCCGGGGGGAGGACGGCGTCCGGCGGGTAGGTGCCGTCGATGATCGCGCTGAGCAGGCGCTCGGCGAGATCTTCGGAGAGCGACATCGTTGGGCCTCCGCGGGCTGGTTTCGGCATGTGGTGATCCAGAGTCTGACATCAAGAGCTGGTGATCCAGAGATCTGACGTCAGACATCTGATGTCTCAATGGCGGTAACCATGACACCGGGTTCCGAAGCCGTCAATACCTTCGCGCGATTACCGTTCGGTTACGGCAATGGATCACCGGGCGGCGGAGTCACTCGTGTTCGCTGCCGGCCACCGCCCGGTCGTGGGTGACGATCACGATGGTGATGCCGAAGCGCTCCGCCGCACCCGCGGTCAAGGTGTCGCCGGCCTGGATGTTCACCGACGTCTAGATCCTGCTCTCGGCCGCCGTGTCGGCGGACAGCCGCTGCGCCACATAGATCGGAATCACCGAGAGCAGGACGAGCACCGCCGCCACGACGTTCACAACCGGGGCCTGCTGGGGCCGTGTCATGTTGTTGAAGATCCAGATCGGCAGGGTCTCGATACCGGGTCCGGCCGTGAACGTCGTCACCACGATCTCGTCGAAGGAGAGCGCGAACGCGAGCAGTCCGCCCGCCAGCAGCGCCGAGCGCACCAGCGGGAAGGTGATGTCGACGAAGGCCCGGAAGGTGTCCGCGCCCAGGTCCATCGCCGCTTCCTCGTACGAGCCGGACGTACGGCGCAGCCGCGCTACGACGTTGTTGAAGACGACCACGATGCAGAAGGTGGCGTGGCCGACGATCACGGTGAACAGGCCGAGGCCGACGCCGAGCGGCTCGAGCACCGTGCCGAACGCCGAGTTGAGCGCGATGCCCGTGACGATGCCGGGCAGTGCGATCGGCAGGACGACGACGAAGGAGATGGCGTCGCGGCCGAAGAAGCGGTGCCGGGCGACCGCGAAGGCGATCAGCGTGCCGAGCACCAGGGCGATGGCGGTGGCGCCGAGCCCTGCCTTGACCGAGACCCAGAGGGCCGCTCGGGCGCCCTCGTTCTCCCAGGCGACCGACCACCAGTGGAAGGTCAGCCCCGGCGGCGGCCAGCTCGCGCTGCGGTCCGGGTTGAAGGAGTTGACCAGGACGAGCGCGAGCGGAACGTAGATGATCGCGAAGCCGAGCCCGGCGGCGACGCGCAGCGCGATGCGCGCGGTACGGGAGAGTTGCACAGCGGGCTCCTCAGAGGCTGCTCAGGGCGCCCGTGCGGCGCATCGCGAGCAGGTAGAGCACGATGACGACGACGGGGACCGTGCCGAGCGCGGCGGCCATGGGCAGGTTCAGTTCGATGTTGGAGTAGACGAGGTTGCCGATGAGCTGGGTCTTGCCGCCGACGATCTGCACGGTGATGTAGTCGCCGAGGCTGAGCGAGAAGGTGAAGACCGAGCCGGCGGCCACGGACGGCAGGACCATCGGCAGCACCACGGAGCGGAAGGTGCGTGCGGGGCGTCCTCCCAGGTCCGCCGACGCGTCGAGCAGGCTGGCGGGCAACTGCTCCAGTGCCGTGTGGATCGGCAGAATCATGTACGGCAGCCAGAGGTATGTGAGCGCGATGACCGCCGCGAGCAGTCCGAAGCCGGGCCCGCTCATCCCGAAGGGTTTCAGCATCCAGTCGGCCAGGCCTCCCTGAGAGAGGATCAGCCGCCAGGCGTACACCTTGACCAGGTAACTCGCCCACAGTGGCGTGAGGATGGCGACCACGAGCAGCGGGCGCCACTTGGGCTTGGCGATCCGGGCCGTGTAGAAGGCGACCGGGAAGGCGATCACCGCGCACAGGACGGTGACCGCGAGCGCGACGCCGATACTGCGCAGAATCACCTGCCGGAAGACCGGAGTCGTGAACAGCGCGTGGAAGTTGTCGGTCGACCAGACCTTCACGACCTCGGAGGTGAAGGAGTTGGTCGTCCAGAACGCCGAGACGAACAACACGGCCAGCGAGCCCAGGTAGAGCACGGCCAGCCAGAGCAGCGGCGCGGTCAGCAGGAGGGACAGCCGCAGCCGGGGGTGTCGGTGCAGGGTCCCGGCGAGCCGCCGGACGGGGGACCGTCCGGCGGCCTGCGCGGTGGTGGTCATCGGTCGTTCAGCCCTTGATCTCGGTCCAGGCCTGGACCCACTTGGCGTACGGCACGCACTTGACGTCGGTGCGGCCGTCGAGGCACTGCTCGATGGGCGTGTTCCAGAAGGCGATGTTCTTCCAGTAGGCCTCGTCGGCGGCGTGGAAGGTGTCGCAGAAGGACTTGTCGCTGGTCTGGTCGCATGCCTTGGCGTTCGCCGGAGCCTCACCGAAGTACTCGGCGACCTGGGCGTTCACCTTCGGCGAGATGATCCAGTCCATCCACTTGTAGGCGCAGTTGGGGTGCTTGGCCTTGGCGGAGATCATCCAGGTGTCCGACCAGCCCGTCGAACCCTCCTTGGGCACGAAGGCCTTCACCTTGGCGCCCTCGTCGGCCGCGAGGTTGGCGATGACCTGCCAGGTGGTGCCGACCACGGAGTCACCGCTCTTGAAGGCGGAGATCTCCTTGAGGTAGTCGCTCCAGTACTCCCCCACGTTCGCGCTCTGGTTCTTCAGCAGCGCGACGGCCGCGTCGAACTGCTCCTGGTCCAGCGCGTAGGGGTCCTTGATCTTCAGCTCAGGCTTGGTCGCCTTGAGATACAGCGCCGCGTCGGCGATGTAGATCGGCGAATCGTACGCGGTCACATGGCCCTTGTACTGGGAGGCGTCGTCGAAGACGGCGGACCAGGAGGTGGGGGCGGGCGTGACCTTCTGGGTGTTGTACATCAGCAGGTTGGCGCCGCGGCCGTGCGGAATGCCGTACATCTGACCGTCGACGGAGTTCCAGGCCCCGCCCTTGAGGCCGCTGAAGACATCCTTGTAGTTGGGTACGAGGCTGGTGTTGACCGGGGCCGCGTCGCCGGAGGCGATGAGGCGCAGGGAGGCGTCGCCGGACGCGGAGACCGCGTCGTACTGGCCGGTCTTCATCAGCTTGACCATCTCGTCGGAGCTGGCCGCGACCTTGGAGTTGACCTGACAACCGGTCTGCTTCTCGAAGTCGCTGACCCAGTCGACCTTGGGGTCGTTGGAACCGTCCTCGACATAACCGGCCCAGGCGATGAGGTTGACCTGGCCCTCGGTCTTGCCGAGCTTCGACTGCGCCTTCAGGTCGGGCGGGTTGAGCCCGGTCGACGAGGAGGAGCCGCCCGAGTCGGACGATCCACAGGCGGTGGCCGCGACGAGCACCGCGACTGCGGCGGCGGCCCGGAGGGTTGTGGTGAGGCGCACGACGTACTCCATACGTGATGGGGACTGAGCGTGGGGGTCAGCGGGGGTCGGGGACCTTGAAGGTGTGGCGGCGGTGCCATTGGAGCCGGACCCGTGTGCCGCGGTAGGCGGCGACGTCCTCGGAGGAGGTCTCCAGGTTCTGCTGGAGCGCGGTGAGGCGCCCTCCCGCGTCGAGGTCCACGAGGAAACGGGTCGCGTCCCCCAGATAGACGACCTCGGCGACGGTGCCGGTGGCGGTGGAGTGCTCCGGCTCGTCGGCCTCGGCGGACTCCTTGAGGACCCGGATCTTCTCGGGCCTGATGCTGTACGTGCCCGGGGCGCCGACGACCTGCCGCGCGGACTGGCCCTCGAGCAGGTTGGAAGTGCCGACGAAGCCCGCGACGAACGGAGTAGCGGGCCGTTCGTAGATCTCGGCCGGGGTGCCGACCTGTTCGATGCGGCCCTGGTTGAAGACGGCGATGCGGTCGCTCATCGTCAGGGCCTCCTCCTGGTCATGGGTGACGAAGACGAACGTGATGCCGACCTCGCGCTGGATCGCCTTGAGCTCGACCTGCATCTGCTCGCGCAGCTTGAGGTCGAGAGCGCCGAGCGGTTCGTCGAGCAGCAGCACACGGGGGCGCCCGACGAGGGCGCGGGCGAGCGCGACGCGCTGGCGCTGGCCTCCGGAGAGCCGGCCGGGGCGACGCCTGCCGAATCCTTCGAGGCGCACATCGGCGAGCGCCTTGCGGGCCCGCACCAGCCGCTCGGGCTTGGGCACCTTGCGGACCTTGAGGCCGTAGGCGACGTTCTGCTCCACGGTCATGTGCGGGAAGAGCGCGTAGTCCTGGAAGACGGTGTGCACGTCCCTCTCGAAGGGGGCAAGCCCCGTGACCTCCTGTCCGGCCAACTCGATCTCCCCGGAGGTGGGGCTCTCGAAGCCCGCGATCATGCGCAGGACAGTCGTCTTTCCCGAGCCGGACGGGCCGAGCATCGAGAAGAACTCGCCGTCGGATATGTCCAGGTCGATCCCCGCCACCGCGGTCGTCTCGCCGAACGACTTCCGCAGATCCCGCAGCCGGATCGCGCTTCCCTCCATGGACGGGAACCTTTCTGGTGCACTCTTTCGTTGATCGGAAAGATATGAAGTCATAGTTCAAAGCTCAAGACCCCCTTAAGGTAAAGGTTGAGTCATCGCACAAGGTGGTAGCCGTGAAGCAACAGATAGCTGGCGCCCGGAGGGCCGTCTTCACTCCGGTGGACAACCGGGCGCGAGTGGAGACGGTCGTCCGCAGGCTCGGCGACGCCATCGAGCTCGGACTCCTCGCTGACGGGGAGCAACTGCCCGGCGAAATGGAGCTGGCCGGACAGCTCGGAGTGTCCACGGTGACCTTGCGCGAGGCGCTGATGGCGCTGCGGCAGCAGGGTCTGGTCACCACCCGCAGGGGGCGCGGGGGCGGCAGCTTCGTATCGCTCCCCGAGTTCCCCGGCGAGGAGCGGCTGAAGGCCCGGCTGGCCGGCTGGAGCACCGAGGAGCTGCGCGACCTTGGCGATCACTGGGCCGCGGTGTCGGGCGCGGCGGCCCGGCTGGCGGCCCAGCGCACGGAACCGGCCGATCTTCACCAGCTGCGGCGCACCCTCGAGGAGCTGGCGTCCGCCGAGGACGTGGCGGCGCGCAGCCGGGTCTACGGCCGTTTTCATGTCGAGCTGGCGGCGGCGTCCCAGTCCGCCCGGCTGACCCGCGAACAGGTCGCGCTCCAGACCGAGGTGGGGGCGCTGCTGTGTCTCGTGCTCGGGGACGACGAATATCGTGAAGAAGTCGCCGACCGTCACCGCTCCGTAATCTCGGCGGTGCAAGATGGGGCCCACGATTCGGCCAGAGCGCTGGCCGAGCGGTGCGTCCAGGACTCGACGGCGCGGCTCATCGCCCTCCGCCTCGCGATGCCGCGCACCGTGTCCGGTCCCCGTCCGCTGGAGGGCACCCATGAGCAGGAGCCCCGGCCCGGTCGGCGCCACGGCGACGCTTGACGCGACACCGGAGGCTGCCGTCGCCACCCAGGTCCGCTCCACGCTGGAGGCCGTGTTCGACGCGGTCGCCGAGACCCGGACCGATACGGCGGCCCTGCTCGTCCGGGTCGCCGCGCAGGGCCGTCGCCCCGCGACCGTGGATCTGGCCGCACTGCGGCCCGGGCTCCATCTCCGGCTCGCCCGGCAGGAGTTGGTGTCGGGCGTCGGGTTCGTCGCGGCGCCGGGGCTGCTCGGTGACGTACCGGCATGGCTGGAGTGGTGGCAGACGGGCTCCGACGGAGACGTACGACCGCTGCTGCTCGACCTCGATCCGCGGCACTCCGCGTACTCCGACTACACGCACTGGGACTGGTTCGCCCTCCCCCGCGACACGGGACAGCGCGCGGTCGCCGGACCCTATGTCGACTACCTCTGCTCCGACGAGTACAGCCTGACGCTGTCCGCCCCCGTCCAGATGGAGGGCCGGTTCGTGGGCGTCGCCGCGGCCGACGTGTATCTGCGGCACTTCGAGGCCGCGGTCGTCCCGCTGCTGCAACGGCTGCCGGGTGCCGCCCACTTGGTGAACGCGCGCGGGCGGGTGGCCGCGTCCGCCGACCCCGCGCATCTGGCCGGATCGCTCACCAAGGGCCCGGACTTCGGGGCCGTACTGGCGTCGGCGCGGAGCGCGCGCTTCGAAGGGATGCGGCTGATTCCGTGCGACGGCGTTCCGCTGGTGCTCGTGGTGTCGGCCGACTGACCCTGGTGGGACGGTACGAACGGCGGGCTCGGACCGGAACCTCGTGGGACGGTACGGCCCGCGGTCTCGGAACGGAACCTCATGGGACGGTACGGCCGGCGGGCTCAGACCGCCCGCAGCTCCGCCGCGCCGTTGCGGGTCTTGCGCGCCTTGCGCGGTACGGCGATCGCGCTCCGTGCCTCGCGCAGGACCAGCGTCATCCGCGTGTAGCCCATGTCCTGAAGGGTCTTGGGGGTGTCGTCGACAATCCGGCAGTGCGTGCTGCCCCAGCGTGGATCGGGGTGCACCAGCGGGCGCACGGCGCCGTCGTGCTCGACGGCGTCCGGGCCGACCGCGCGGATCCAGTGCGGCAGTCCGTGCCGGTAGGCGGCGTCCATGATGGGGTCCTGGGCGATGTCCCGGCGGATCGACTGGAGTCCACGGTCCTGGCCGTGACGCTCCACGGCGGCCGCGAAGTGGGCCAGCATCGGCAGGCACCAACTCGACTCGTGCTCACCGAGGACGGTGCTCGCATCGGGATGGAACAGAACGAACCGGAGGAAGTTGTCACCGGGCATGGCCGTCGGGTGGGGGCCGACGCCGTCGAAAAGTGTCTCGAACGCGGCGTTGGACAGAACGACGTCCCAGCGGTGGTCGAAGACGACGGAGGGGAACGGTACGGCCTCCAAGAGGCCGGCGTAGTCCTGGAGATACGCCTGAGCTTCGAGACTCTCGGGGACAGGTCGCGGCTGGGACCGCTGCCTTCCTGCCTGGTACGCCATCGGGAGGTCACCCCTCTTGCCTCTGCGGCCTTCACGCGGCGCCCCGATCCTGCTGCCCAGGCAGTAGTCGTGTCAACTATCGTGGCATTTGGCGCCCGTTGACGGCTGAATCTCGCCACAGTTGTGGCGAGACCTGGATGTGAGTTCGAGCGAGGGGCTAGTCTCCGGGTGATTCCTGACCTTCGTGTCCGGATGGTTCCTGACGTTCGTGAGAGAGACCTGAGAGAGACGTAGGAGATCTGTCGGTGACGGATGGCTTCGAAGTTCCGGGCGCCACGGCGACGGTTCTGCTGCAGGCCGTCGTGGCCCGGGTCACCGCACTCGCCGACCGGCTCGGCGTGGAACACGCCGAGGTCTTCGACGTCAAGCGCCTGTCGGGCGAGTCCGGCGTCCCCGAACCCGTGGTGAAGGCGCTGCTCAGCGGTCGCCCCGCCGGGGAGCCCGATCTGCAGGCCCGCTTCCTGCAACGCCTGGACCTGCTGCGCCGCACCCGGCTCAAGCCCAACGGACGCCGCTACACCCAGCAGGAGATCGCCGACGGCGCCGGGATGTCGCGCCAGCAGGCGGGGGCCCTCATCAATGGCGACCGGCGGCCCACCATGGAGCACTGCGACGCCATTCAGCGCTTCTTCCGGGTGCATGCCGGGTTCCTCACGGCCGAGGACTCCGAGGCACTCGTGGGTGCCCTGCAGCGTTCGGAGCAGGAGCTCCTTCAGCGACTCGCCGACCGCGAGCGCGCCGCGGCCGTGGTCGCGGACGACCCGCTGGAGCGGCTGCTCCTCGACCACGGCGTCCGCGGAATCGCCTGGCGGGCCGCGCAGTTGCCCACCGACCAGCACCGGGACAAGGTCGCCGAGTGGCTGGACATGCTCCTGGAAAGCGTCAAGCGGCCCGAGTCGTGAGCCGGGGGAGAACTGTGGGCATCGGAAGGGACATGCGCCGCCTGTGCGGCGAGTTGGTCGCGGAGCTGTCGCTCCCGGCGCCGGCGGAACCCGCCGACCTCTACGCGGCGCTGTGCGACGCGATGAGCAGACGCCGCGGCCGTCCCGTCCAGTTCCGTACGGCCGCGTTCCCGCCCAACACCGCCAGCGGGCTGTGGCTCGACATGGCCGAGCAGGACCTCGTCGTCATCGAGGAACGCACCGCTCCCGACCACCAGTTGGTGATCCTCGGCCACGAGCTGTGGCACATGAAAGCCGGGCACTGCAGCCACCACGTCGAGGGCGCGGCCGTCGCGGCCCGTTTATTGAGCGACAGCGCGGATCTGCAGGCGACCGTGCTGAAGGTGGCCGCGCGCACGCGTTTCGACCTCGCCGACGAGAAGGAGGCCGAGAGCTTCGGTCTGCTGCTGGCCAGCAAGTGCCGTACGTGGCTTGCCGGGTCGTCGCTGCGCGGGCCGGTGCAGCGGGAGGGTCTGGCCGGCCGTATCGAGGCGTCCCTGGGCTACCGCGGCCCGCAGGGCTGAGGGTCTCCAGGACATGGACGGATCGAGCTACTACTTCCCTGCCGTCGCCATGGGCGCCGCCATCGCCTTCAAGGGGCCCGCCCTGGTCCGCGGCTGGCGCGACCCGCTGATGCGTTCCGTGGGCGTACTCCTGGCGCTCGCGGGTCTGGTGTTCCTCTTCGCGGCCCCGCCGACCATCGCCGAGGTCAACGAACTCACCGGGGTGCCCAACATCTCGGCGCCACTGGTCTATTGCCTGCTCAGCGCCTTCAGTGCGTCCTGTCTTGTGCTGATCATCAACTGGCGCGGCGGGCCGCCCGAGGTGACCCGTCGGCTCACGCGCCGCTGGATCACCGGGTACAGCGTGGTGGGTGTGGCGCTGA
This sequence comes from Streptomyces albiflavescens, assembly GCF_014645835.1. Taxonomy (GTDB): domain Bacteria; phylum Actinomycetota; class Actinomycetes; order Streptomycetales; family Streptomycetaceae; genus Streptomyces; species Streptomyces albiflavescens. The sequence continues at coordinate 164,200 of NZ_BMMM01000019.1, read as the reverse complement.
TCGTGTCCTTCGCCCTGGGAGACGCCCCCGAGGAGCGGCTGCGGGACCTCGACACCTACTACGCCAATACGCCCTTCATCCGCGAGATGATCGTGCTCTACCTCGTGTCGCTCACCGTCGCGGGCGTCGCGATGAACGTCATGTGCTGGCGCTGGGCGGTCCAGGTGCACGGCTGGCTACGGGCCGGGCTGCTGATCATCGCGTTCGGCTCGCTGTGCAACATCCCCTACGCGGCGGCCAAGTTCACCGCCGTGGTGGCCCGCTGGAACGGCGGGAACCTGGACGGCCTGAGCACCAATGTGGCACCCGTGCTGGCCTCCGTCGGGGCACAGATCACCGCGGTCGGCTTCTGTGTCCCGCTGGCCTGCCAGCGCATCGGGGACAGCTGGAACACCTGGTCGACGTACCGCAGGCTCGGGCCGCTGTGGCGCGAGCTGAAGCCGGTCTCCGCGCACGAGGACCGGGCGGTGCGGATCTCCTGGTGGTCCCCCGCCGAACTCCAGGTCACCCAGCGGGAGTCCGACATCCACGACGGCATGCTCAGCCTCTACCCCTACTTCGACTCCGCGGTGCGCGCCCATGCCTACGACGCGGCCATGGCGGCGGGTTCCTCGCCCGTCCAGGCGCAGGCCGAGGCGGACGCGGCGATGGTGACGGCCGCGGTGCGCGCCAGGGCCGCGGATCCGGACGGCAGGATCATCAGCTCGGCGGAGGCAGCCACCGCCGCGCCGGCGGCGGACGGATCCGCCGACGCGTACGCGTACACCGACGGCCCGCGCGACCTCGTGCGGATGTCCATCGCGCTGCGTCAGTCACCCGTCGTCGCGGCTGCCCGAGGGCAGGCCCCGACCAGGTCAGAGAGCGACTTCCATGAACGAACCAGCTAGCGCCTCCCGGGACTCGGCTTCACCGGACAGATCCGCCGACGCCGCACACCGTCTGCCGTCGGACGGGCCCGCCCGTCGTGCCGTCGTCGTCGGCGGCGGGCTGGCCGGTCTGCTGGCCGCGGCCGCCCTGCACGAATACGCCGACGTCACCGTCGTCGAGCGCGACGCGCTGCCCGACGGGCCCGAGCCGCGCAAGGGCCTTCCCCAGGCCCGCCACGCCCATCTGCTGTGGTCCGGCGGCGTCCGCGCGATGGAGGACCTGCTGCCCGGGGTGACCGACGCCTGGCTCGCCGCGGGCGCCCGGCGCATTCCGCTGCCGACCGGCCTCGTCTCCCTGTCGGCGCAGGGCTGGCTTCGGCGCTTTCCCGAGATGCAGTTCATGATCGCGTGCAGCCGGGATCTGCTCGACTCGGTCCTGCGCGCGCAGCTGGCCAAGAAGGAGCGCGTCACCGTTCTGCAGCGCACCGAGCTCCTCGGCCTGGAGGGCGGAGCCTCCCGGGTGACGGGCGTGCGGGTGCGAACGTCCGAGGGCGAGGAGCTCGTCCTGGACGCCGATCTGGTGGTGGACACCTCGGGGCGCGGCTCACGGGCGAGCACCTGGCTCGACGCGCTGGGCGTGCCCGAGGCGCCGATGGACGAGGTGGACTCCGGCCTCGCGTACGCCAGCCGGATCTTTCGCGCGCCCGCGGACACCGAGGACTTCCCCGTGGTCAATGTCCAGCCCGACGCGGCGCAGCCGGTGCCGGGCCAGTCCGCGACGATCGTGCCCATCGAGGGCGGCCGCTGGCTGGTGACGCTCTCCGGCACACGCGACGGTCAACCGACCGACGCCACCGAGGAGTTCGAGACGTTCGCGCGCGGCGTCAGGCATCCGGTCGTGGGTGAGCTGATCGCGCACGCCGAGCCGCTGACGGACGTCGCGCTCAGCCGCAGCACGGTCAACCGGCGGCGCTTCTTCGAGAAGGTGAAGGACTGGCCCGAGGGGTTCGTCGCACTCGGCGACGCCGTCGCCACGTACAACCCGGTCTACGGGCACGGCATGTCGGTGGCCGCGCAGGGCGCCGTGGCGCTGCGCGGGCTCGTGGCCGAGCACGGGCTGAGGGCACCGGGGCTGGCGCGGCGAGCACAGCGTGCGGTGTCCCGGCCAGTGGCCGTTGCCTGGGACCTCGCGACGGGCACCGACATCCGCTACCCGGGCGCGATCGGCAAGCAGCCCGGGGGCGCGCAGAATCTGCTCGGCCGCTATGTGAACCGGCTCATGCTGACGGCGACCGGGCGCCCGCTGGTCACCCAGGCCCTGCTCGCCGTGATGACGCTGTCCGGACCGCTCCCCGCTCTCTTCAAGCCCGAGGTCGCCTTCGCGGTACTCCGCGGCCCGCGGCGCCCGCCGCTGTCCGAACCGCCGTTCACGGACCAGGAACGGGCCCTGGTTCGCACCGAGGAGTCACCCGCCAGAGGCTGACACCGCGCCGCGGGAGCGAGCGGGCCTCACGTCGCGCTGCGTTCGCTCGCCTCCCGCAGGTCCCGTTCCACGGCACGGTTCTTGGCGGTGTCCGGCTGACCGGCCGCGGTGCCGGGGCGGCCGGCGCGCAGCAGCTCCCGCCAGTGCTCACGGCTCCAGTCGGCCGGGTGCGTGGTGCTGGTGAACTCCTCGACCAGGGCCAGGAAGCGCGCCGGGTCGCTGTGGAAGGGGAAGTGGCCGGCGCCCTCGAAAATCTCCAGGCGGCTGCCCGGCATCGCCTGGTGCGCCCGGTACGCGTGGCGCACCGGCACCACGCTGTCCCGGTCGCCCCAGAGCAGCATCGTGGGCATGCCCTCCGTCAGATAGCAGCGGTCGAGCATGGTGACCGCCTGGCCGCGCCAGTCGACCACGGCGCGCAGGGTGCGGATGAAGGCACTGCGCGAGGTCGCGTCGGGCAGCGCGTCCACGAGGGTCAGCAACTCCGGTGCGTCCTGGCCCAGATCGCTGTCGAGGAGTCTCATCAGGCGGGCGAACAGCCCCACTTGGAGGCGCATTCCGGGCAGCCGCAGCGTAGCGAGCATGAGGTGGGCGCCGGGCAACGAGACAGCGCGCAGTACGGGATTGACCTCACCCCCGACACCGCCCGCGCTGACCAGGATGAGCCGCTCGGTGCGCTCGGGGAACTGATAGGCGAACTGCATCGCCACTCCGCCGCCCAGCGAGTGCCCGACCAGCGTGGCGGACTCGATGTCGAGCGTGGCGAGCAGATCGCGTACCCCGTTGGCGTACGCGGCCACCGAGTAGTCGGCCCGCGGTTTGTCGGAGGCACCGTGGCCGAGGAGATCGGGCGCGATCACCGTGTGGGTATGTGCGAGGTCGGGGATCAGCTCCGCCCAGGTCGCGGAGGAGTCGCCGATGCCGTGGATCAGGACGAGCGCCGGACCCTCGCCTGCCATCCGGTAGGCGCGCCGGTAGCCGTGCACGACGCGGTGGTGCAGGCGCAGTTCCCCGTCGCCCACCGAGCGCAGCCGCGGACGCCGAGGCGGTACGTCGACCACGGGCCACCTCCTGTTCCCAGGCCGCCGTGCAGGCGGACCCCGGCTTTCCCGTCCAGCCTAGGGCCGCTGTCCCACACGGCATTTCCGTGAGGTTTCGCCTCGGCTAAGCGGGCGAACCACCGCGCACCGAAACGGGATTGTCAGTGGCAGACGGCAAGCTGGAGTCACGTACCGCCATGCACCACTCCATGTACCGCCATGTACCGCTTCGACAATCCGACCCGGGGAGAGCCGTCCGATGCCGACCGCCGTACTGACCGACCATGAACGCGCCGCCGTGCAGGCCTACCTCCGTCTCCTGCAGACCGTACGGGCCGCCTTCGACAGCCCGCCGGACGGGCGCCGACCACCCATGGTGCCGCCCGCCGCGCTCGCCGAGGCGGAGCGCGCGCTGGCGGCGGCCGGGCTCGCGGGCAACGAGGAGGCATTCTTCCGGCTGCTGCACACCTGGTGCCCGGAGCCTACTCAGGCGTGAGGCACGACGATTGCGGCTGGAGTCCGGCGTGCGGCACGACGAGCACCGCCGGACACCCACGTGCCGCACGACGAGCACCGCCGGACACCGGCATACGGCACGGTGCCCAGGGCCGCCTCAGGCGTGCGGCACCGTGACCACTGTCGCGACCAGCCCCCGCTGGACGGTCCAGCGGCCGTCGAAGGCTTCGACGCGCTCGCCGTCCACCAACGGTCCCGGCACCAGGAGTTGGGCGTGGAAACGCCCTGACAGAACGGGGCCGCCGGACGCGGCCCCCTGGAGGACGTCGATGTCCGCCTCGGAGAAGTCCAGCCACTTCTTGGTGAGCGGGAACCACGCCTTGTAGACCGACTCCTTGGCGCTGAACAGGAGCCGGTCCCAGTGGACGTCGGGCATCTCGGTGCCGAGCCGGTCGAGCCGACCCACCTCGGCGGGCAGGGCCACGGCGTCGAGAACCCCCTCCGGGAGCGACAGGTGGGGTTCGGCGTCGATGCCGAGGGAGGCCAGATCGGTGGCGCGGGCGAGCGCTGCGGCGCTGTAGCCGTCGCAGTGCGTCATGCTGCCGATCAGGCCCGACGGCCACTGCGGCGCTCCGCGTTCGCCCGGCAGGACGGGTCCCGGGGGCACCCCGAGCTTCTCCATGGCCCGCCGGGCGCAGGTGCGCACGGCGGTGAACTCGCGGCGCCGCTTCTGCACGGCGCGCGTCAGCAGCGCCTGCTCCTCGGGGTACAGGGTCGCGCCCTCGGCCCCGTCGTCACCGTAGCTCTCCACGGCCACGACCGACTCCGGGAGCAGCTCCTCCATCACCGGCTCCGACCTCCATCGGCAGAATGCGGCGCAGCGTGCCCGGTGTTCCCGGTCGTGTGCGCCATTCGCGGGGGTAACCCACCGAGACCTCTTCGAAGCGGACACCCTCGTGCCAGGTGGTCCGCGGGATGTGGAGATGACCGTAGACCATGGCCTCGACACGGAACCTGTGGTGCCAGTCGGCGGTCGCCGTGGTGCCGCACCACATCGCGAACTCGGGGTAGCGCAGAATGTCCGTCGGGTGACGGTCCAGCGGGTAGTGATTGACCGGGATGGTGGGCAGATCGTCCGGCAGTTCGGCGAGCCTGCGCTCGGTCTCGGCGACCCGGGCCCGGCACCAGGCCTCGCGGCTCGGATAGGGGTCGGGGTGGAGCAGGTGCTCGTCGGTGCAGACCACTCCGGTCCCCTCGGCGTAGGCCAGCCCCTGGGCCTTGGTGACGCAGCCCTGCGGCAGGAACGAGTAGTCGTAGAGCAGGAAGAGCGGTGCGACGACCGCCGGGCCGCCGGGTCCGTCCCAGACCGGATAGGGGTCCTCGGGGGTCGTGACGCCCAACTCCCGGCACATGGCCACCAGGTGTTCGTAGCGGGCGACCCCGCGCAGCTCCACGGCGTCCTTCGGGTGCGTCCACAGCTCGTGGTTCCCGGGCACCCAGATCACCTTGCGGAAGCGGCCGCTGAGCGTCTCCAGGGCCCACTGGATGTCGGCGACGACCTCCCCGACGTCACCGGCGACCAGGAGCCAGTCGTCGTCCGTCTCGGGGCGCATCTTCTCGACGATCGCGCGGTTCTCGGAGTATCCGATGTGCAGATCGCTGATGGCCAGCAGGTTCCCGTGACCGCCGTCTGTCGACCGCACGCGTGACACCCCCGAAGAAGACGAATGGAAACACAAGAACACATCCGCCCCCCACGGGACAAGAACGGCCCGCCGCAGGCCCTCCTTCGCTTCGGATCCCGGCGTCCATGACCTCTTGTCGAGCACTTCCGAAATCCGTAACACGCCCGTAGCAGCACAGGGGCCCCACGCCCCCTATGATCGCCCCAACACGGCCGCCACGAACCTCCTTCGGCGTACGGCGACTTGGTGTTCCTCCCACTCCCCTGGCCGGGCACGGCCTGCTCCGCCGTGCCCGCGAACCGTGAAAGGTGGCCTGCATGGGCTCTCGCGTACGCGTCTGGCTCAACCGCACGTACGCGGAGAACGTGTTCTTCATGGATCAGCTGCGAAGTAATCCGCAGCACCGCGCGGTCGAGATCCATGCCACCCACGGCGATCCCGACTCTCCCGTGCTGGCCGCCGCCGACGTGGCCTCCATGGAGCCCGAGGGGCTGTCCCCGCGCGCGTATGTCGAGTACGCCCTCGACCACTGCGCCCGCCACTCCATCGACGTGTTCGTGCCGGTGCTGCACCAGGCCGCCGTCGTCGCGCAGCGCGCCGAGTTCGCCGCGGTCGGTACGGCACTGCTGGCTCCGCCCACCGAGGCCGTGACCGTCTTCCAGGACAAGGTCACCGCCTACGAGGCGGTCCAGGCGGTGGGCGTGCCGGTGCCTCCCTGGTGGCGGGTGCGCACCGCGGAGCAGCTGGTCGCGGCGGTCGAGGCGCTGGAGTCCTCGGGGCACAAGGCGTGCTTCAAGCCGGCGGCGGGGGCGGGCGGAGTGGGCTTCCGCGTGATCACGCGCGCCCCCTTCTCGCTCATGCACCTCAACGGGTTTCCCAGCCCTTATGTGCCGCTGGAGCTGGTCGTGGACGCGCTGCGCGAGGCCGACCATCCCGTCGACTGGCTGGTGATGCCGCGCCTGGAGGAGCCGGAGGTGTCCGTCGACTGCCTCACCGGGCCCGACGGGCGGGTCCGTATGGCGGTGGGCCGCACCAAGGGCGGGCGCCGCCGCGGGTTCACCCTCCACCCCTCGTGGATCGAGCCCGCGCGGCTGCTGGCCGAGGCGTTCGAACTGCACTATCTGACGAACATCCAGTTCCGCATGTACGGCGACGAGCCGGTCCTCATGGACGTCAACACCCGTCCGGCGGGCGGACTCCACCAGCTCTCGCAGTGCGGCGTCAACGCGCCCTGGGCGGCTGTGCAGTTGGCGCTCGGCGAGGAGACGGGGGAGGTCGTTCCGCCGTTCCTCGGGCAGGACTACACGGTGGTCTCGGGCCCCCGTCCGGTACGCGCGGTGTCGCTGCCGCAGCAGCGGACCGACACGCCCGCGGCCCCGCTGCCCGGCGTGCCCGCCCCGACCACGGGACCCGCGCCTTCCCCCGCCACAGAACCCGCATCCACCACCGTCACCGTCACCGCCACCGCCGGCGCGGCCATCGCACCGGCCTGAGGGCATTCCGATCAACCGGTCTGGACCAATTCCCGCTCAGCGTCTTGACAGCGAGATTGGTCCATACCAACTTGGTTGCGCACCTCTCAGCACTCCCGAACACCCCCATTTCTTCAGGGAGATCGCGTGCGCATCACACACCTCAGACGTTCCAGACATCGCTTCTTCGCTCTGCTCGGCACCGCCGCCCTGGCCCTGGCCGGGGCGGTCGCCCTGCCCACTACGGCCCAGGCGGCCAACATCCTGACCAACCCCGGATTCGAGTCGGGCAGCCTCTCCCCCTGGACCTGCACCGGGAACCTGGGCTCGGTCGTCTCCAGCCCCGTGCACGGCGGCTCCAAGGCCCTCGCGGGGGCGGCGAGCTCAAGTGACAACGCCCAGTGCAGCCAGACCGTCTCGGTCCAGCCGAACACGACGTACAGCCTCTCCGGTTGGGTGCGCGGCAGCTACGTGTACCTGGGCGTGGACGGCGGTGCGTCGACCTGGACGACGTCCCCGTCGGCGTACAGCCAGCTCACCGTGTCCTTCACGACCGGCGCCTCGCAGACGAGCGCCAAGATCTATGTCCACGGCTGGTACGCGCAGGGCACCTACTACGCCGACGACATCAGCCTGGACGGGCCGGGCGGCGGCGGTGGCTCCGACACCCAGGCGCCGACGGCTCCGACGAACCTGACCTCCACCGGCAAGACCTCTTCGAGCGTGTCGCTGTCGTGGGGCGCGTCGAGCGACAACGTCGGCGTGAGCGCGTACGACATCTACAGCGGCTCGAACCAGGTGCTCAGCGTGTCGGGCACGAGCGCCACGGTCAGCGGGCTGTCGGCGAGCACCACCTACACGTTCACCGTCAAGGCGCGGGACGCCGCCGGGAACACCTCGGCGGCCTCCAACTCCGTCTCCGTGACCACCAACGCGGGTGGTGGCGGCGGCACCGGCTTCAAGCAGGCGGCTCCCTATCTGTACCTCGGCTGGGGCGATCCGCCGAGCGCGACCTCGGTGATGAGCTCGACCGGGATCAAGTGGTACACAATGGCGTTCATGCTCGACTCGGGCGGCTGCAACCCCGCCTGGGACGGCAGCAGGCCGCTGACCGGCGGCAACGACCAGACCGTCATCAACCAGATCCGCTCCGCGGGCGGTGACATCGTCCCGTCGTTCGGCGGCTGGCAGGGCAGCAAGCTCGGCGCCAACTGCTCGTCGGCGAGCGCTCTCGCCGGTGCGCTGCAGAAGGTGATCGACGCCTACAGTCTCAAGGCGATCGACATGGACATCGAGAATACGGACGAGTTCGAGAACGAGGCCGTCCAGGCGAAGATCCTGACCGCGCTGAAGACCGTCAAGGCCAACAACCCCGGCCTGAAGACGATCGTCACCTTCGGCACCTCGACGACCGGCCCGACCTACTACGGAAACCGTCTCATCGAGCAGGCGCAGTCGCTGAACGCGGGGATCGACGTCTTCACGATCATGCCGTTCGACTTCGGCGGCGGCTCCGACATGTACGGCAACACCGTCAATGCCACCGAGGGGCTGAAGGCCAAACTGAAGTCGACCTTCGGCTGGGACGACGCCACGGCCTACTCCCACATCGGCATCTCCGGCATGAACGGTCTGTCCGACCAGCAGGAGAACACCACCCCGGCGATCTGGACCCAGATCCGCGACTGGGCGAACTCCCACCACATCGCCCGGCTCGCCTACTGGGCGGTCAACCGCGACCGGCCCTGCCCCGGCGGCGGCGTGGTGAGCAACTGCTCCGGCATCAGCCAGAGCAACTGGCAGTTCACCTCCATCACGGCCGGCTTCACGGGCTGAGGCACGGCTGACGGCGCGAGAGTGCGGTGGGCCGTCCGGGACTTCCGGACGACCCATCGCACCACCCGGTCCGCCCCCAGGGTTCGCGGCAGTCATACTCACGAGGTGACGACGACGCCCCCCGATGAGAGCACCCCGCCGCGCGCCCGCCTGGGCAGCTGGCCCACCCCGCTGGAACCCGCTCCCCGACTGGCCCTCGCACTGGGTCTCGGTGCCGGCGACCTGTGGGTCAAGCGCGACGACCTCACCGGACTGGGCGGCGGCGGAAACAAGATCCGCAAGCTGGAGTGGACATGCGGGGCGGCCCTGGCGGAGGGCGCCACCACCCTGGTGACCACCGGCGCGCCGCAGAGCAACCACGCGCGGCTGACCGCGGCGGCGGGCGCCCGGCTGGGGCTCCGTGTCGTCCTCGTGCTCGCCGGGGCGGCCGGATCGTCGGCCGCCGGCAACCTCGCGCTCGACGGGCTCTTCGGTGCCACCGTCGTCTGGGCGGGCGAGGGCGAGCGACTGGAGTCCCGGGCGCAGCAGGTGGTCGAGGAGCTGCGGCGGCGGGGCGAGGTCCCGGCGCTCATCCCCTTCGGAGGGTCCAGCGCGCTCGGCGCCCGCGGCTACGTCGAGTGCGCCCGCGAACTCCTGGACCAGGCACCCGACGTGGCGAACGTCGTCGTCGCGCTCGGCTCGGGCGGCACCATGGCCGGGCTCGTCGCCGAGCTCGGCGGCGCGCGCGTGCTCGGCGTGCACTGCGGCGCCGTCGCCGACCCCGCCCGGACCGTGGCCGACCTGACCGCCGCGCTGACCGGCAGGCCCTGCGCACCACAGGCGCTGCGGATCGGGCTCGACCAGGTCGGAGACGGGTACAGCACGCTCACCGAACCGGTGATGAGCGCCCTGACCCTGGCCGCGCGCACCGAGGGCATCGTCCTCGACCCGATCTACACCGGACGCGCGATGGCGGGGCTGGTCGCGGCCGTCGAGGACGGCGACATCACCGCGGGGCAACGCACCGTCTTCCTTCACACCGGCGGTCTGCCCGGGCTCTTCGGCCACCCCACGACGCTCGCGCGAGCGGAGGCCGCCCTCCTCGGCGAGTGACCGGTCAACCCGCCGCATATCCCCAGGCACGCGCCAACTCCGCCAGCCTGGGCGGCAGTTCGACCGCCGGATCGGCACCACGGGCAGGCTGCACACGGCCCGACCTGATGGTGTCGCTCCAGTCGCCGAGCTGGGGACGGAAGGTGCCGTGGTCCTGGGTGCCGTAGTCGAGCATGCCGCTCTCCCAGGGGACGCCGAGATGGTCGCACAGACCTCGGGTGGTCGTCTCGGGGTCGGCCGTGAGCTGTTCGTACGTGATCACGTGGGCGTCGAGGTTCTGGCGGGCCTCTTCCAGCTTCTCGCTGTAGTCGAGGACCTCGGCGGCAATGGCCTCGTGGTCGGGGTCCGAGCGGCGGTTGGTCAGCGAGGTGATGACCGCGCCCGGGTGGCGGAGCAGGACGATGTAGCGGGCGTTCGGCCAACATCGGTGCAGGCGGGGCCAGACGAGGGTGTTCGGCGGGGTCTTGTCGACGATGATCCGCTTGCCGCTGCGGGTGAGTTCGAGGTGCAGCAGCCGGTCCCACAGGGCGTGTTCCAGCTCGTCCTTGTCGAGTTCGAGCGCCTGCATGGCGTCCGCGGTGAAGTCACGGGACAAGTGGACGTGGACGGTGCGCAGATGCATCTCGTGCGGGGCGCGGATCTGGCTGTGGCTGTTGAGCAGGACCCGCAGCAGCGTCGAGCCGGAGCGCACGGAGGAGAGCACGAAGACGGGCGAGTCCACCAGCCGCGGAGCGCGCGGGGCGACGTACGACCGCTCGTCGGGACTCCCGGGACTCCAGGGCGACGGGACGGCATCCAGGACGCGCCGCGGCGGGCGCACCGCCTCGGCCATCAGCCTCCCCCTGCGCCTCAGTCCCTTGCCGATCGCGGCCATACGCCGGTCTCGCACGGTGGCACCTCTCTTCTCTCGCGTCTGACCCGCATCACAGGGGGGAAGGAAGAACTCCAGGTGTCGCGCAGGGAACGGGCCATGGTCACGGCGAGTGGTGCACCCACCGTGACCAGGCCTCTTACCGCTTTCTTAATTCTTCATGGGAGCGGCGGTCACGGTCACGGCAGCAGCGTCACTTCTTCTCCACGGCCAGGCGCAGCGTCTGCACTTCGAAGGGGCGCAGCGCGACCGGGACCGCGTTCCCGTCGGTGTCCGCAACCGAGAGCGGGCGCTCCAGAAGGTCGGTCACCTGGGCCCCGGCGAGCGGGAAGCCGGTGCGCAGGGTACCGGTGGCGCGGCCGCCGCGGGACTCGTAGAGACGTACGACGACATCGCCCGAGGCGTCGTCGGCGAGCTTGACCGCCTCGATCGTCACACCCTCGCCGTCGACGGAGACGACGGGCTGGACAGGACCGGCGGAATCGGTCACCCGCAGCGGCAGGTTGAGCGCGTAGCCCTCCGCGACCGCGTCCTCGATGCTCGCTCCCGGGAGGAGGGAGTACGTGAAGCGGTGCTTGCCCTGGTCAGCCTCCGGGTCGGGCACGCGCGGGGCGCGCACCAGCGACAGCCGCACGGTCGTCGTCGTACCGCCGTCCTCACGGACCGTTCGGGAGACGTCGTGGCCGTAGGTCGAGTCGTTGATGACCGCGACGCCGTAGCCCGGTTCGCCGATGTGCACCCAGCGGTGGCCGTACACCTCGAAACGGGCCGCCTCCCAGCTCGTGTTGGTGTGGGTGGGGCGCTGAACGTGGCCGAACTGGATCTCCGCGGAGGAGTGCGGGGCCCTGATGTCCACCGGGAAGGCGGCCTTGAGGAACTTCTCGGCCTCGTGCCAGTCGATCTCCGTCTCGATGTCGATACGGGCGCTGCCGGCCCGGACGGTGATCGTCTGGACGATCTTCGATCCCTGGCCGAACGACCGCTCCACGCGGATCGCGCCGAGCAGCGGGTCCTGGTCGACGACCGTGATCGAGTCGGCGTCCAGGAGGTCTGTGTAGCGGTTCTTGTAGTGCTTGTCGACGTCCCAGGCGTCCCAGTAGTTGGGCAGGTCGGTGTGCAGGCGCAGCAGGTTGCCCTGGTCGGCGAGGACTTCACGCCCGGCACGGTGGTCCCGGACGGAGGCGAGCGTTCCGTCGTCGGCCAGCTCGACACGGACCAGGCCGTTGTCGAGGACGCGGTCGGTCACCACCACGATGTCCTGGGGCCGGTCGTGGCCGAGGGCAGCGCTTCCGTTCCCCGGCACCTTCACAAAGGTGGTCGCGCCGTCGGGCGCGCGCACCACCTCGGACCGCTCGAAGGGACTCGTGTTGAAGGCCCGGACCTCGCCACCGCCGAGCGCCGCGACCGCCTCGGCCGTCAGCACCTCCAACTCCTCGGCCACGCGGGCGTATTCGGCCTCCGCCTCCCGGTGCACCCAGGCGATCGACGACCCCGGCAGGATGTCGTGGAACTGATGGAGCAGGACCGTCTTCCAGAGCTGGTCGAGCCTCTCGTACGGGTAGGTGTAGTCCGGCGCGTGCAGGGCGGCGGTCGTCGCCCACAACTCGGCCTCGCGGAGCTTGTGCTCGCTGCGGCGGTTGCCCTGCTTGGTGCGGGCCTGGGAGGTGTACGTGGCGCGGTGCAGCTCCAGATAGAGCTCGCCCACCCAGACGGGGGCGTCCGGGTACTCCTCCCGGGCCTTCGCGAAGAAGGCGTCGGGGTGCTCGACCACCACCTTGGGCGAGCCCTCCAGGTCGGCGAGCCTGCGCGCCCGTTCCATGATCTCGCGGGTGGGGCCGCCACCGCCGTCGCCCCAGCCGAAGGGGGCCAGGGATCTCGTGGCGGCGCCCTTCTCCTGGTAGTTGCGCGTCGCGCGGGCCATCTCCTCGCCACTGAAACGGGCGTTGTAGGTGTCGACCGGCGGGAAGTGCGTGAAGATGCGTGTGCCGTCGATGCCCTCCCACCAGAAGGTATGGTGCGGGAACTTGTTGGTCTGGTTCCAGGAGATCTTCTGGGTCAGGAACCAGTCGTTGCCGGCGAGCTTGGCGAGCTGCGGGTAGGCCGCGTTGTAGCCGAAGGAGTCGGGCAGCCAGACGCCCTTGGTCTCGATCCCGAAGTGCTCGATGAAGAACCGCTTGCCGTGGACGAGCTGGCGGGCGATCGCCTCGCCGCCGGGCAGATTGCCGTCGGCCTCGACCCACATGCCGCCGACCGGCGCCCACTGGCCCTTCTTCACGGACTCCTGGATGCGGGCCCAGACGTGCGGGTAGTTGTCGCGCACCCACGCGTACTGCTGGGCCTGTGAGCAGGCGAAGACGAACTCCTCGTACTCGTCGGCGAGCGACGTGACGTTGGAGAAGGTGCGGGACGTCTTGCGCTTGGTCTCGCGGATCGGCCACAGCCAGGCGGAGTCGATGTGGGCGTGGCCCACGCCGGAGATCCGGTGGGCGCTGGCATGCGCGGGCTTGGCCAGGGCCGGGGCGAGGACCTCCCGGACGGCCGCCGCGCTGCCGGAGATGTCGTCGAGGTCCAGGGCGTCGAGCGCGCGGTCCAGGGTGTGCATGATCTCGTGGCGGCGCGGGTCGTGCTCGCCCAGTTCGAGCATCAGCTCGCGCAGCACCTGGACGTCCAGGTCGAGGTGCCAGACCTCCTCGTCGAGGATCGCGATGTCGGCCCGCTTGAAGACGTACAGCGGCTTGTCGCCGGCGGTCAGGACGTCGCCGAGCGGGGTCGGGCGCGCGAAGTCGCCTGCGAGGATGTCGGGGTTCGAAGCGGCCTCGACCAGGTAGTCGACCGACTCCCCTCCCGCCACCGGGTTGCCGATCGGCACGTACTGGTTGAGCGGGTTGACCGCCTTCAGCGGTGTCCCGTCCGTGCGGTGGACGAGGGCCTCGGCCTGGTTGCCCGGCCAGTCGCCGACGAAGCCCAGGTCGATGACGGCTTCGACACGCTTGCCGGCCCACGCGGCAGGGACCTGGCCGCGCATCTTGAACCACGTCGTGCCCCACGGCGGTCCCCACGGGGTGTCCATCGCGAAGGGCTCGTACGAGGCGGCTGCGGCTTCGTCGAACGGGACGGGCTCGCCGGGAGCCTGCCAGGCCTCGACCTCGAACGGTACGGACGCGGCGTATATCGCGGGCTTGATGCGCTGGTCGTGGACGCGCTCTACGCGCTCTTCGATCCGGCGGCGTTCGTCGTGCATAAGAAGTCTCCAGGGAGGTGGAAAGCGCTTACTTAAGGTACGCCAGGCCTGGGTGGACCGAGGTGTATCCGTCGACGAGACTGCGTGCCACGTTCACGGAGTCCACGAGCGGATGCAGGGCGAAGGCCTTCACCGCGGTGGTACGCGAGCCCGACTCGGCCGCGGACAGCACCTCCCGCTCCACCGCCTTGACCGCGCACACCAGCCCGGTCGCATGGCCGGGCAGCGGGTCCACGGCGACGGGATGCGCGCCGTTGGCGTCGACCAGGCACGGCACCTCGATGACGGCCTCCGTGTCGAGGACGGAGAGGGTGCCACGGTTGCGGACGTTGAGGATGAGGGTGGTGCGCTCGTCGCGGGCGATGGCCCGCATCAGGGCGAGGGCGACCTTCTCGTAGCCGCCGGAGAGATCGTCGGCGTCGCGTTCGCCGGCGCCGGCCGTCTCCCGGTTCTCGGACATGTACGTGGCCTCACGCTCGGCGCGGGTCCGGTCCCAGGCGGTCAGCGCGGCGGCGTCCGGGCGCTTCATCTCGTCGTAGAACCGGGCCTGCTGGTCGCGCAGGAAGGCGCCGCGGGTCTTCTCCGCCTCCTGATAGGCGCGGACGGCTTCGCGGTTGAAGTAGTAGTAGTGCAGGTATTCGTTCGGGACGGCGCCCAGCGACTGGAGCCACTCGGGGCCGAAGAGTTTGCCCTCCTCGAACGAGCCGAGCAGCTCCGGGTCGGCGAGCAGCCGCGGGAGTTCGTCGCGGCCCGCGACGCGCAGCCCGCGTACCCAGCCGAGGTGGTTGAGGCCGACGTAGTCGATCCAGGCCTCGCGCGGGTTCGCGCCGAGTACCTTCGCGATACGGCGGCCGAGGCCGACCGGCGAGTCGCAGATACCGATCACCCGGTCGCCGAGGTGGCGGGACATGGCCTCGGTGACCAGACCCGCGGGGTTGGTGAAGTTGATGACCCAGGCGTCGGGAGCGAGGCGGGCCACCCGCCGCGCGATGTCGACGGCGACGGGCACCGTGCGCAGCCCGTACGCGATACCGCCCGCGCCGACCGTCTCCTGGCCGAGGACGCCCTGGTCCAGGGCGACCCGCTCGTCCGCCGCACGCCCTTCGAGGCCGCCGACGCGGATCGCGGAGAAGACGAAGTCGGCGCCGCGCAGGGCCTCGTCGAGGTCGGTGGTGACGGTCACCTCGGGCGCGTCCGGCACGCCGGCCGCCTGCTCGGCGAGAACGCGGGCCACGGCGGAGAGCCGTCCCGCGTCCAGGTCGTGCAGCACGACCTGGGTGACGCGGCCCTCGGCGCTGTCCCCGAGGAGCGCCCCGTACACGAGCGGGACGCGGAATCCGCCGCCGCCCAGAATGGTCAGCCTCACGCAATTACCACCTTTGCAGTTCGTGCATCGAGCAGGACACGCGGCGGGGGCTCACGCCACGACCACCTGCACGCCGGCTTCCTCCAAGGAGGACCGCGTCGCCGCGTCCACCGGCGCGTTCGTCACCACCACGTCCAGATCCTCGGGGCCGCAGACCTTCGCCATCCCCGTCCCCGGGAACTTGGCCCGGTCGGCGAGCAGGACCACCCGCTCCCCCGCCTTGATCATGGCGCGCTTGACCGGCACCTCGACGACGGTCGTGTCCATCACCTGACCGCCCGGCCGGACCCCGCTGGTGCCGAGGAAGAGCCAGTCGGCGTGCAGTTGACGCAGGTTGTCCTCGGTGAGGAAGCCGACCAGGGAGCGGTACTCGCGGCGGACCATCCCGCCGAGCAGCACCAGCTCTATGCCCTCGTCGTCCACGAGTTCCTCGTAGACCACCAGGTTGCTGGTGATCACGGTGATCCGGCGGCCGTGCAGCTGCCGGGCCAGCCGGTACGCGGTGGTGCCGATGTCGAGGAGCACGGACTGGCCGTCCTCGATGAGTGAAGCGGCCTTCGCGGCTATGGCGTCCTTCTCGGGCACGCGCACCTCGGCGACCTCGGCGAAGGGCTGGTCGCCCTCGTCCACGACCGCGCCGCCGTGCACCCGCGTCAGCAGGCCCTCCTCCTCCAGCTTCAACAGGTCACGGCGGACCGTGGCCGGGCTCACGCCCAGTTGTTCGGAGAGATCGGTCACGGCCGCGGGACCGCCGGAGCGCAGGGCCCGCAGGATGAGTTGATGTCGTCGCTCTGCCAGCACGTCGTGAACAGTACTCGTCATTCCCAATCATTTCTACGCTCACTTCTGCTCGACTCTTGCCAAATCCCTGCGGGGCGCGCACGATCCTGTGCACCGCTTGCAGACTTTTGACGAGAGGATGCGCCCGTGGGCGACGAAGGGCCCGATGTCCTGCTGACCGGGCTGCTCTTCTACGACCTCGTCCTCACCGGGCTGGGCAAGCCTCCGACGCCGGGTGAGGAGATCTGGACCGAGGGCATGGGTGTGAGCCCCGGCGGCATCGCCAACCTGGCCGTGGCGGCCTCCCGTTTCGGCCTGCGCACTTCCCTGGCCACGGTCTTCGGCGACGACCACTACGGCGCGTACTGCCGTGAAGTCCTCGCCGGCCAGGAGGGCATCGACCTCTCGCTCTCCCGCACGGCGGACGGCTGGCACACCCCGGTCACCGTCTCGCTCGCTCTCCCCCGAACTCACGGCTCCCCTCGACCAGGGGGGTCCCCCGTCCACGACCGTGCCCTGGTCACCCACGGCCAGGAACCCCCGTACTCGCAGGACACGCTGATGGGCGACCCGCCCGAGGCGCGCACCGCGCTGGTGCACATCGAGGCCGAGCCGCGCGCCTGGCTCGCCAAGGCGGCCGCGAACGGCACGCAGATCTACGCCGATGTCGGCTGGGACCCCACCCAGCAGTGGTCCACCGACCTCCTCGACCAGCTCTCGCTGTGCCATGCCTTCCTCCCCAACGAGGCCGAGGCGATGGCGTACACGCGTACCGACAGCGCGGTGGCGGCGCTCGGCACCCTCTCCGAACTGGTGCCGGTGGCCGTGGTCACACGAGGCGGCGACGGCGCGGTGGCCGTGGACCAGACGACGGGCGAGTACGCCGAAGTGCCCGCCCTGGACATCGATGTCCTGGACCCGACGGGCGCCGGTGACGTGTTCGGAGCGAGCTTCGTCGCGGCCTCGCTCGGCGGCTGGCCACTGGAGGAGCGGCTGCGCTTCGCGGTCCTGGCCGCCGGGCTGTCCGTGCGGCGGCACGGCGGTGCGCTTGCCGCGCCCGGCTGGTACGGCGTGCACCGCTGGTGGCACTCCCTCGACGACCCCGAACTACGGCGCGCGTACGGCTTCCTGGCCGACCGGATCCCGGCCGACCCGGGCCCGCCCGTCCAGTACGCGCCCGTCACCCCCCGCTGAACCCCCGATCGGTACCTCTCGCTTTCCAAGAACGTCGAAGAACGTCGAAGAACGTCAAAGAACCGAAAGGCGGTGGGAGCTGTGCGGCTCTCACGAAGAAGCCTGCTGCGCGCGGGCCTGGCCGGTACGGCCGCCACGGCGCTCGGCGGCCTGGCGACCGGCTGTGCCGTTCCGACCGGTTCCACCGGCCGGAACATGGTCATGTGGTACTGGAGCGGCGGGCTGAGCCCGAAGGTCGTCCAGGACGCCAAGACCCGCTACGACAGCTCGGTGAACCTGCAGGCCATCCAGATCGGCGGCTACTACCGCTCGAAGCTGATGACCACCATGACCGGCCGTGCCCATATCCCGGACATCGCCGGACTCAAGGGCGAGGACATGGCCTCGTACCTGCCGAACTCCGACCAGTTCGTGGACCTGCGCACGCTCGGCGCCGACAAGCTGAAGGACCAGTACCTGCCCTGGAAGTGGAACGAGGGCATCGCCGAGGACGGCTCGATGGTGGGCTTCCCGATCGACTGCGGTCCGGTCGCGCACTACTACCAGCCGGCCGTCTTCGAGAAGGCCGGGCTGCCCTACGAGCCCACCGACGTGTCCAAGGAGTTGGACACCTGGGAGAAGTTCCTCGCGGCCGGTGAGCAGCTCAAGAAACGCATCCCGGGCGCGTTCATCCTCACCGACGCCCTCAGCATCTACGGCATCTCGATCAACCAGACGACCAAGCGGTTCGTCGACAAGGACCGGCACTTCATCGGCGACCAGGAGCATGTGCGCACCGCCTGGGACCGCGCGGTCGAGGCCACCCGCCGCGGTCTGGTCTCGAAGATCGTCAACGGCACGCCGGACAACATATCCGCCACCGAGCGAGGCCTGCTGCCCAGCCAGCTGAACGCCTCCTGGGCGGCCGGCGACATCAAGCTCAATACGCCGAAGACCAAGGGCAAGTGGCGGGTGGCGGCCTGTCCGGGCGGACCGTCGAACATCGGCGGCTCGTTCCTTGCCATCACTAATGCGTGCCGGGAGCCGGAGAAGGCCTTCGAGATGATCACCTGGATGCTCGACGCGGACAACCAGGCCCAGGGCTTCGTCGACTCGGTGCTCTTCCCGTCGACCCCGGCGTCGTACGGCATGGGGAAGCTCCGCGAACCCGACGCGTTCTTCGGCAACCAGATCACCATGGACGTCTTCGGACCGGCGGCGGAGAAGATCCCGGTCGCCTACAACAGCCCGTACGACATCGCGCTCAAGACCCCGATCGACGACGAGCTGCGGAACTTCTCCGTTCTCGGCAAGGACGAGAAGCAGGCCTGGAAGGACGCCATGAGCAAGTGCCGGCGCATCGCGGACCACCTGGGGGTGAGTTACTGATGGCTACCGCACCCGTGGTCGAGACACCTCCGGCGGTCGTGGCCACTTCCCCCGTCGTCCACCGGAAGAAGGGCATCCTGAGCCACTGGCGGCTGTACGCCGCGATCTCGCCCTTCTATCTCCTGTTCCTCGCCTTCGGCCTGATCCCGGTCGGCTTCTCGCTCTACCTGTCCTTCCATCGCTGGGACGGGCTCGGCTCAATGGAGTTCGCGGGCCTGTCGCAGTACCGCTATCTGCTGGGGGACAGCCAGTTCTGGACGGCGATCGGCAACACGATCATCATCTGGGCGCTGGCCACCTTCCCCATGATCTTCCTGGCGATCATCACGGCCGTGCTGCTCAACTCGGCGGTCCGCTTCAAGAACGTCTACCGCTTCGCCTTCTTCCTGCCGAACGTCACCTCGATCGTGGCCGTCGCGATCATCTTCGGCTCGGTCTTCTCCACCAACTTCGGCCTGATGAACGCCGTGCTGCAGGCGCTCGGCCTGGACCAGGTGGCGTGGCTGAACAGTCCCTGGGGCATCAAGGTCGCCATCGCGACGCTGATGACCTGGCAGTGGACCGGCTACAACGCGATCATCTTCCTCGCCGGGCTCCAGACGATCCCGAGCGAGCTGTACGAGGCGGCGCGGATGGACGGCGCGGGGCCCGTGCAGACCTTCTTCCGCATCACGCTGCCACTGCTGCGTCCGGTGCTGCTCTTCGTGTTGGTCATCTCGACCGTCACCGGACTGCAGAGCTTCTCCGAACCGCAGGTGCTGCTGCAGACCACGGACAACAACTCGTCGTTCGCGGGCGGTCCGGGACACGCGGGCCAGACGATGGTCCTCTACTTCTTCCAGCAGACCTTCGACAACAACGACTTCGGATACGGCGCCGCCGTCGCCTGGGGCATCTTCCTGGTCGTCATCCTCTTCTCGATCATCAACTGGCGGCTGGTGCAGCGCCGGGGCGAAGACTAGGAGACCGCCACCATGGCATCCATCAAGGGTTCACGGCAGCGGGGCATAGCCCTCCACCTGGTCCTGATCGTCGGCCTGCTGCTCTCGGTCTTCCCGTTCTACTGGGCCGTGATCATGTCGACGCACTCGTCGACCGAGATCTTCTCCTACCCGCCCAAGCTGCTGCCCGGCTCGCACTTCCTGGAGAACCTCCGCCACCTCTTCGACAGCGTCGACTTCTTCGGGTCGATGTTCAACTCCCTGCTCGTGGCCGGCTCGGTCACGGTCCTGGTCCTCTTCTTCGACTCCCTCGCGGCCTTCGTCTTCGCCAAGTTCCAGTTCCCCGGGCGCCGGGTGCTCTTCGCCCTGATGATGGCGATCTTCATGGTGCCGGCGCAGCTCCAGGCCATCCCGCAGTTCGTGATCATGGCAAAGCTGGGCTGGATCGGCTCGATGACCGCGCTGATCGTCCCGGCGGCCGCCAACGCCTTCGGCATCTTCTGGATGCGCCAGTACATGAAGAGCGCCATCCACGACGAACTCCTCGACGCCTCCAAGCTCGACGGGGCCGGATTCCTGCGCCAGTACTGGCACGTGGCGCTCCCGGTCGTCCGTCCCGGCCTCGCCTTCCTCGGCATCTTCACCTTCATGGGCCAGTGGAACGACTACGCCTGGCCCCTGATCGCCCTCACCAACCCGGACAATGTGACCCTCCAGGTCGCCCTGTCCCAGCTCAACGGCGTCCACGGCACGACCGACTACGGAATGGTCATGACGGGCGCGCTGCTGGCCCTCGTCCCGCTGCTGATCGTCTTCGCGATCGGCGCCAAGCAGATCATCGGCGACCTCGGCAAGGGGGCCATCCGCTGATGACCGATCCGTCGATCCGCGGGCCGCTGCCCGCCGATCCCCTGATCGCCCTGCGCCCCTGGGAGGCACCTGAGGTGACCTCCCGGGGGCGGTTGCCGATGAGCGCCGTGGAGCGGCGGCCGGGCGCCCTGTCGCTGGACGGGCCATGGCGGTTCCAGCTGCTGCCGGCGCCCGACGCCCCGCTCGGTGACTGGGCCCGGATCGAGGTCCCCGGCGCCTGGACCATGGGGGACACCGACGACCTCCCTCAGTACACCAACTTCCGTATGCCCTGGAGCGAGTTCCCGCCCGCGTCGCCCGCCGCCAACCCGACGGGTGTGTACGAGCGTGACGTGGACGTCCCCGCCGAGTGGGCGGGTCGCCGGATCGTGCTCCAGGTCGGTGCCGCCGAGAGTGTCCTGCTGGTCCATGTCGACGGTCGGCCGGTCGGCATCTCCAAGGACTCGCACCTCGCGGCGGAGTTCGATCTCTCCGAGGTCGTCCGTCCCGGGCGGCGCGCCACCGTACGGCTCACCGTCGTGAAGTGGTCGGACGCCTCGCACATCGAGGACCAGGACCAGTGGTGGCACGGCGGGATCACCCGCTCGGTCCTGCTGTACGCCACCGATCCGCTGTATCTGGCCGACGTGACCGTGCGGACGCGGCTCGACGGCGAGCTGCGCGTGGACTGTCAGGTGCGGCAGGCTTCCGGCGCGCTGCCCGAGGGCTGGTACGTCACCGGAGAGCTGGACGGTCGACTGCTGGCGCAGGACGCGGAGTTCGACCGCTACAACGCCGAGGACGGCCGGGTCTCCGACTTCCTCGGCGAGGCACGCCTCACCGCCGTCGTGCGCGACGTCCGCCCATGGACCGCGGAGACACCCGAGCTGTACGGCCTGACCGTACGCCTGCACCGCGCCGACGGTTCGGTCGCCGACACCTCGTACCACCGCGTGGGCTTCCGAGAGGTCGAGATCCGCGGCCGGGACCTGCTCCTCAACGGCGAGCGGGTCTACATCCGGGGCGTCAACCGGCACGACTTCCATCCGCTGACGGGGCGGACGGTGTCGTACGAGGACATGCGCGCGGACCTGGAGCTGCTGAAGCGCTTCGGGTTCAACGCGATCCGCACGGCCCACTACCCGAACGACCCGACCCTCCTCGACCTCGCCGACGAGCTCGGCCTGTACGTCGTGGACGAGGCGAACATCGAGGCGCACGACCACGCGCACGAGATCGCCGACGACCCGCGCTACACCAGTGCCTTCGTGGACCGCGTCGCACGGATGGTCCTCCGCGACAAGAACCACCCGTGCGTCATCATCTGGTCCCTCGGCAACGAGTCGGACTACGGCGCCAACCACGACGCCGCCGCGGGGTGGCTGCGCCGTCACGACCCGACCAGGCCGCTGCAGTACGAGGGCGCGGCCAAGCTCGACTGGGCCGACACGACCGTCGCGTCCGACATCGCCTGCCCCATGTACGCGCCCATCGAGGACTGTGTCGCCCACGCCCTCTCCGGGACGCAGACCAAGCCGCTCATCCAGTGCGAGTACTCGCACGCCATGGGCAACAGCAACGGCACGCTCGCCGAGCACTGGGCCGCCATCGAGTCAACCCCGGGGCTTCAGGGCGGTTTCATCTGGGAGTTCTGGGACCACGGCATTCTCCAACGCGTGAACGACGGAAGACCGGCCGGGCGCGGTGGCGCCGGGCTGTATGACAACGGTGTCGCGGCGCCGGGCCACCGCTGGGCGTACGGCGGCGACTTCGGCGAGACGATCCACGACGGCGCGTTCATCGCCGACGGGGTCGTTTTTCCCGACCGGACCCCGAAGCCGGTGATGTACGAGCACCGGGAGATCGCGGCACCGGTCATGCTGACGAACTTCCACCACGAGGGGCCGGCCGTCGCCAATCGCCAGCACTTCCGGGGGCTGGAATGGCTGGCCGCCGAGTGGGAGCTGTCGCTCGCGGACGGCGGCACGCTGACGGCTCCGGCCGAGCTGCCCGACGTGGGTCCCGGCGAGTCGGCCGCGGTTCCGCTGCCCTTCTCGCTGCCGGACGACGCCGGCGAGGCGTGGCTGACGCTGCGGGTGACCACCGCGGCGGACGAACCGTGGGCACCGCGCGGCACGGTGGTGTGCCTGCCGCAGGTGCGGCTGTGGGCGGCATCCGACATGGAGGGCGACCTCGGGGACGAGGACGTCACGGAGGGCGACCTCGGGGACGAGGACGTCACGGAGGGCGACCTCTGGGACGAGGACGTCACGGAGGACCTCCCCGCGGCGGGGGAACCCGTCGACATCGACGAGGCGGGGCTCCTCGTTCACCCGCTGCTCACCGCCGCCCCTGTGCTCTCGCTGTGGCGGACGCCGACCGACAACGACGAGCTGGGCGGCGTCGCGACACGCTGGCGCGCCTGGGGTCTCGACACGCTCGTGCGCAAGGTCGTCGCCGTACGGCGTGAGGGCGGACGGGTCAGCGTGCTGGCCGAGTACGACACCTCGGCGGGCGTGGTGCGCCATGAGCAGGTGTTCACGCGCGTCGAGGGTGGTGTGCTCGTCGAGGAGTCGGCCGAGCTGCCGGACGGCCTCGACGACGTGGCGCGGGTGGGCTCGGTCTTCGAGACCGCCGCCGGCCTCGATGTCCTGAAGTGGTACGGGCCCGGTCCCTGGGAGTCGTATCCGGACCGCTGCGCCGGCGCGCCCGTCGGCCACCACTCCCTGCCCGTGGACGAGCTGTTCACCCCCTATCTGCGTCCGCAGGAGAGCGGCGGGCGGCACGGCGTACGGCACTTCACGCTGTCGGCGCCCGACGCCACCGGCCTCTCGGTCGCACTGGACGAACCACGCCAGGTGTCCGTGACCCGGTACCGCGCCGAGGACCTGGCCGCCGCCACCCACCACGACGAGCTGGTGCCGCGGCCCGGTTGCGTCGTGCACATCGACGCCGCGCACCGGGGCCTGGGCACCGCCTCGTGCGGGCCCGACACCTCGCCCGAGTACCTCATCGACGCCGGTACGCACCGCTGGTCCTGGACACTTCGCGTCCTCTGACCTCGCTCGCATCCACCTCTTCGACCTCTCCTTGCGCACCCACCTCTTCGACGCCTCTTTGATGGAGCAGACGTGTGTACTTCGCATGCCCGGACGCAGGCCGATCAGGCCGCCGCCCAAGCCGACCAGGCCGACGCCGGAAGACGTAACTTCCTGCGGGCCACGGCGCTGATCGGCGCTGCGGCCACGACCGTCGCGCTGCCCGCGACCGCCCAGGCTGCCGCCCGTGAGGCGAGCTGGCGGCCCGACCCCGAAAGCCGCCGCTTCACCCTCGCCGTCATGCCCGACACCCAGTACCTCTTCGACGGCCCCAGCATCAACCCCGCGCCGATCGAGGCCTCGCTCCGCTACCTCCTGGAGCACGGCAAGGACGAGAACATCGTCTTCCTCTCGCATCTGGGCGACCTCACGGAGAACGGCGCGCAGGCCGAATTCGACGCGGCCGGCAAGGCGTTCGAGCTGCTCGACCGGCGCGGCGTGGGCTACAGCGTGCTCGCGGGCAACCACGACATCAGGTCGTCCACGGACGACCAGCGCGGCGCGACGCCGTACCTCGACGTCTTCGGGCCGCGGCGCTTCGCGCACCAGCGCACCTTCGGCGGTGCCTCGCCGGACGGCTACAACACCTTCCACCTCTTCACGGCGGCCGGCCGGCAGTGGCTCGTCCTCGCACTGGACTGGCGGCTGTCGGCGAAGGGCTACGCGTGGGCGAAGGACGTCATCGCCCAGCACCCCAGGACGCCCGTCATCCTCACCACGCACGAGCTGGTCGTCGAGGACGACACCCTCTCCTCGTACGGGCAGCGTCTGTGGGACGAGCTGGTCAATGATCACGACCAGATCTTCCTGACCCTCAACGGGCACTACTGGCCCGCCGCCCGCGCCACCCGCAAGAACGCGGCCGGGAACGAGGTGCATCTGCACCTGACGAACTATCAGAATCGTTACTACGGCGGTGCGGCGATGATCCGCCTCTACCGCTTCGACCTCGACCGGAACACCATAGACGTCGAGACGATCTCGCCGTGGATCCTGGGCCGGGCCGCCAAGGGCCTCAATGAGCTGGAACGGCAGGAGATCGAACTCAGTGGCGACGCCGACCGGTTCTCCGTCACCCTCGACTTCGAGGAGCGCTTCTCGGGCTTCGCTCCGGTTCCCGCCCGGCCGTCGCGAGCCGCCTCGCAGATGCTCGTCCGGGGCACGGTCGCCTACTGGCGCTTCGACGGACACGACGACGGTACGGCGGTCGACGGCACGGTCCGTGATCTGTCCGGGCACGGGAACGACCTGACCGTGGTCAAGGTCGCCGACGGCGCCCTCACCTGGTCGTCGGCCCACCACCCGGACCAGCCGGGCCATGGCAGCCTCTCCTTCCAGGGCGGCAAGCCTCCGCTGAAGGGCGCGTATCTGCGCACGGTCGACGGAGCGCCCCTCAACTCGGCGACCTTCCAGCGTGGTTACACCATCGAGGCCTTCTACCAGCTGCCCGCCGACTGGGACGCCTCGCACAACGCCTGGGCCTCGCTGATCAGCCGCACCGGTACCGGCGGCGGCGCGGGCAAGACCGCGGACGACCCGGACGAGCCGCTCGCCACGCTCTCCCTGTCCGACGGGCCCGGCCCGCAGTGGGCGGTCCGGCCGCTCAACCAGCAGGGCATCGCCACCAACTGGGGCGACGAGACGGCCCGGGAGCAGTGGTGGCACGTCGCCGTCGTCAACGACGGCTCCCACACCACGATGTACGTCCAGGGCTGCCCGGTCGCCCGCAATCCGCACGCCTCCGCCGTGGGACTCACCTCCCTCGGGCTGCCGTGGCTGCTCGGCGGCTACGAGTACGCGGGGCAGATCGACCAGATTCTGCACGGCCGGCTCGGCGACGTCCGGATCGTCGAGCGCGCCCTTCCCGTCACGTCGTTCATGAACCACTGACCCGAAGACCCGAGGGACTCACACGATCATGACCGAGCAGCAACTGCCCGCCTGGGCCGATCCGTCCGTCTCACCCGCCGCGCTGGACCCGCAGGGCATGTCGCGGCGCGGGCTGCTGCGCCGCGCGGGCCTGTTCGGGGCGGCTTTCGCGGTGGGCTCGCTCGCGACACCCGCGGCGGCCTCCACCCGAGGCTTCGGCGGCAACGACCCGCGTCTCGCCTACCTCGTGGGCGACCACCACATCCACTCCGTCTACAGCCACGACGCGAAGTACACGTTCTCCCAACTCGCCCGGGCCGGCGCCCAGTACGGGCTCGACTGGATGGTCTTCAACGAGCACTCCAACTTCGGGCACGCCCACTACGGCGCGAAGCTGGAACACCAGGAGATCCTCGCGGCGCGCGCCCAGAACCCGCGCCAGCTGATCTTCCAGGGTCTGGAGTGGTACATCCCGGCCGCCGAGCACGCCACCGTCTTCGCCGCTCCCGGACCGCACGAGGTGGACCTGCTCACCCAGTTCGAACTCGCCTACGACGGCAAGCTGCTGGGCTACACCGCGGGCTCCCCCACCAGCCCCGACACGGCCCGCAACGAGGCCCACGCGGTCAAGGCCATCCAGTGGCTGGCCGCACAGCGCCGTGCCGGATACGTCGACGACGTCCTCGTCCTCGCCAACCATCCGCTGCGCCTGGGCATCGACTCCCCGCACGAGATGCGCAACTGGCGGGACGCGGCCCCCGAGATCATGATCGGCATGGAGGGCGCGCCCGGCGCCCAGGGCGGCGGCATCCCCGGCTGGGTCGGCTCCGGCCGGCAGCGCGGCGAGTACGTCAACAAGCCGTCCGAGAACTCCTTCGCCGGGTACCCGGAGGACGCGTACGTCCTGTACGGCGGCTTCGACTGGATGACGGCGACCGTCGGCGGCATGTGGGACGCGATGCTCGCCGAGGGGCGGCTCTTCACGATCACCACCAACTCCGATGTGCACCGTGTCGTCTTCGACACCTGGAAGAACGGCGACTGGGCGCCCGGGCAGAACTTCGACAACACCGGGCACATCCCCGACCCGGTGAACACCGACACACAGCAGCCGGGCGGCGACTTCTGGCCCGGCCAGTTCAGCCGCACGCATGTCGGCGTGACCCGCTACGGCTACCGCGCCGTGATGGCGGGCCTGCGCGCGGGCCGGGTCTGGCTGGACCACGGACATCTGCTCGACGGCCTCGACGTCCGGCTGAAGCGGGACTGCGACCACGGCCCGGGTGTGACCATGGGCGGCCGACTGCGCGTCCGCAAGGGCGAGAAGCTCACGCTGAGCGTCACCGTGACGACCGCCTCGCGTCCCAACCCCCACGGTATCCTGCCCGAGTTGGCGCACGTCGACGTGATCCGCGGCGCGGTGCGCGGCCCGGTGGCCGACCGCGACGACTGGCGGGCGCCCGACACCAGGGTCGTCCACACGCGGGACGTGAGCGGCCGGAAGGGGACGTACACCCTGCGCATCCCGCTGGTCGCCGGTGACGAGTCCTTCTACGTCCGGCTGCGCGGCAGCGACGGCAACCGCAATGGCGCCGGGTATCTCGGCGCCTCGATCGACCCGCACGGCCCGATTCCGCATGTGCCCGGCGACGGTGACCCGTGGGTCGATACGTGGTTCTATGCCAACCCGGTCTTCGTCGATGTGGCAGGTGTGTGATGAAACGTCAGTTACTGGCTCTGGGCTCCCTGTTGGGCGCCTTGGCGGTGGGCATGAGTACGTCGTCCGCCGTCGCCGATGAACCCCACTGGACCGAGACCGGCACGGCGTACGTCGACTCGCTGAGCGGTGGTCAGGGACTGGCGAGCCGCGCGAACGGGTCACTGCTGTACCGCGGGCTCGCTTCCGTCCCCCTCGATCTGCGGATCAAGGGCTGGAACCACGTGGGCGACCCGGACATCGCGCAGGGCTATGTGTTCGACGCCTATCAGGGACCGGACACGGCGACGTCGAAGATGTTCGCCGTCACCACACCCGCCGGGAAGCGCTACGAGTACGTGCATCAGCTCGATCCGGGCGAGAAGCTGAACAACTCCTTCGCCACCGTGTCGCCCGACGGGCAGTGGCTGGTGTCGGGCGAGTGGGGCGACCAGAACCGGCTCCAGGTCTTCCCCGCTCCCCTGCTCAATCCGTCGACCCCGCGTACCGGCGGCGCCCTGCCGGAGGCCTGGCAGATCACCCTCGACAAGCCGGTCCGCGACATCCAGGGCTGCGACTTCGTGAACTCCAGCCGGCTGCTGTGCGCCTCGGACGACGGCTCGCGCACGCTCTTCCCCGAAGACCGGCCGCTGCTCCAGGTCGACCTGGACCACAAGCTCGACGGTCAGCCGGTCACAGGCCATGTCACCAGCCTCTTCGCCCTGCCGCAGCGCAGCCTGTGCACGGACGGGACGTACGAGACCGAGGGCGTGGACTACGACGCCGTACGCGGCACGCTCCGGGCCGAGGTGATCTCGCCCGGAGTGTGCGCGGTGGCGACCACCGTGTACGCGTACCGCCAGCAGTAGAGGTCAGGCGTAAAAACGCGACAGGCTCTGCAGGACGGCGGCGGGCTTCCCGCCGCCGTCGATCTCTATCGTGCCGTCGACGGCGATCTGCACCCCGCCCGGCACGTCCTCGACCGAGGCGAGCCTCGCGACCAGGCGGATCCGCGAACCGACCTTCACGGGCGAGGGGAAACGCACCTTGTTCAGGCCGTAGTTGACCTTCGCCGACACGCCCTCGACCTCCAGCAGCTCGGTGAAGAGCGGGATGAAGAGGGAGAGGGTCAGATAGCCGTGCGCGATGGGTGCGCCGAAGGGGCCCTCCGCGGCCTCCTCGGGGTCGACGTGGATCCACTGGTGGTCGCCGGTGGCGTCGGCGAAGGTGTTGATGCGCTCCTGGGTGATCTCGATCCACTCGCTGGTCCCGAGGTCGCCGCCCGCAAGCTTCCTGAGTGCGTCGAGGCCGTTCACGGTGATGCTCATATGTGCTTCCTTGCTGACGAGTTGGTGGTGCCGTACCGCGTACGGACACGGGACTTGAGGAGCTTCCCGGAGGCGGTTCGCGGGAGTTCGTCCGCGATGACGACCGACTTCGGGATCTTGTACTTGGCGAGGCGTCCGGCCAGCGACGCGAGGACGGCGTCCGGGTCCAGGTCGACCCCCTCGCGGGCGACGACGACCGCGCGCGGCACCTCGCCCCACTTGTCGTCGGCGACGCCGATGACCGCGCACTCGACGATGTCGGGGTGGGCGAGGAGCAAGTCCTCGATCTCGGCCGGGTAGATGTTCTCGCCGCCGGAGATGATCATGTCCTTGATGCGGTCGACGATGAAGACATAGCCGTCCTCGTCGATCCGGGCGGCATCCCCGCTGCGGAACCAGCCGTCGGCGAAGACGGCGGCGGTCTCGTCGGGCAGACCCCAGTACCCGGGCATGACGTGCGGGCCGCGGACGACCACTTCGCCCGTCTCGCCGACGTCGACCGGCATGAAGTCGGGCCGTACGACCCGTACATCGCTGAAGAAGTGCGGCACCCCCGCCGAACCCGCCTTGCCGACCGCGTGTTCCGCGTCCAGGAAGAGGGTGCCGGGTGCGGCCTCGGTCATCCCGTAGCCCTGCAGGAAGGTGAGGCCGCGCTCCTGGTAGGCGGCTATCAGCGCAGTCGGCACCGGCGAGCCGCCGCAGGTGAGGATGCGCAGCGAGGACAGGTCGGCGTCGGCCCAGCGCGGATGCCGGGCCACCTGGTCGAACATGGTCGGCACACCGAACATGAAGGTGATCCGGTGCCGCTCGATCAGGCCGAAGGTGGCCGCCGGGTCGAAGGACTCGACCAGGACGCAGGTGCCGCCCTTGAGGAGCACCGGCAGGGTGAGCATGTTCAGCCCGGCCGTGTGGAACAACGGGGCGGAGACCAGGGCGCGTTCGTCGGCGATCAGATCGTGGTCGACGAGCACGTTGACCGCGTTCCAGGTCAGATTGCCGTGGGTGAGCATCGCGCCCTTGGGGCGGCCGGTCGTGCCCGAGGTGTACATGATGATGCAGGTGTCGTCCGCGGTGACGGGCTGGTCGATCGCCTCGTCGCCGGCCTCGGCGATCAACTCCTCGTAATGGTCGCCGACTTCGACGAACGTCCGCACATCGGTGCTGCCCGGCAGACCCGCGACGAGCCCCGCCAGCGACGGCGCGTACACCAGGGCCTTGGCGCCCGAATCGCTCAGCTGGTAGGCGATCTCGGGTCCCGCGAGGCGGGGGTTGAGCGGTACGAAGACCGCGCCCAGGACACCCGCCGCGAAGAGCGTTTCGAGGTACGCCGGGTGGTTGGGACCGAGATAGGCGATCCGGTCGCCGCGGCGCAGCCCCAGGGCGCGCAGGGCCTGGGCGAGCCGGGTCGTGCGCGCGTACAGCTCGGCATAGGTGACGCCGGTGTCGCCGTGGATCAGGGCGGTGCGGTGCGGGGTCTTGCGGGCCCTGCGTGCGGGCCATGAGCCCAGTCCCTCATTGCGCATCTGTCTGCCCCTGTCCGTCGTCGCACATGGGATGGCACATGGGGTGGCCCCTTACGGCGTGAGCCCGAGCAGGCGGGCGGCGTTCTCCTTGAGGATCTTCGGCTTGACCTCGTCCTTGACCGGCAGCTTCTCGAAGTCGGAGAGCCACCGGTCGGGGGTGAGGACGGGGTAGTCGGAGCCGAAGAGGACCTTGTCCTTCAGCAGCGTGTTGGCGTACTGCACCAGCTGCGGCGGGAAGTACTTCGGCGACCAGCCGGACAGGTCGATGTGCACGCCCGGCTTGTGCGTAGCCACCGCGAGCGCCTCGTCCTGCCAGGGGAAGGAGGGGTGCGCCAGGATGATCTTCAGATGCGGGAAGTCGGCGGCCACGTCGTCCACGTGCAGCGGGTTCGAGTACTTGAGCCGGATTCCGCCCCCGCCGGGCACCCCGGCGCCGATCCCCGTCTGTCCCGTGTGGAAGAGGGCGATCGTGTCGGTCTCCTCGATCACCTCGTACAGGTCGTACGCCACCGAGCGGTCGTTGGGGAAGAAGCCCTGGATGCTGGGGTGGAACTTGAAGCCCTTCACCCCGTACTCCTCGACCAGGCGGCGGGCCCGCTTGATCCCCGCCTTGCCGCGGAAGGGGTCGATGGAGGCGAACGGGATCAGCACGTCCGGGTGGGCGGCCGCGGCCTCGGCGACCTCCTCGTTCGGGACCGGCTCGGTGCCGGTGGCGGACTCGGCGTCGACCGTGAAGATCACGGCGGCCATCTTCCGCTCGCGGTAGTAGGCGGCGGTCTCCTCCAGGGTCGGCTTCCGCTTTCCCTCGACCTTGAAGTAGGCACTGGAGGCGTCGTGCAGGTCCTCGTCGAGCGAGGAGTGGCCCTTCGACGACACCTCGGCGTGGGTATGGACGTCGATCGCGACCAGTTCGCTGAGGTCCATCACGCCTCCGGCAGCTTCGGCGCGGGGATCCCGACGGTCTGCGGTTCGGCACCGACCGAGGTGGCCCAGGCGTCGGCCAGGGTGTCCGGGGTCCAGCCGCCGTCCGCGTACGCCGCCTTGACCTCCTGCGGATGCGACCAGAGTGTCACCTTGTCACCGCCAATGCCGATGGCCTGCCCGGTGATGCCGCGGGCGGCCTCGGAGGCGAGGAACGGGATGAGGGCCGCGCAGTCCTCGGGGGTGCCGAAGCCCTCGCCCTTGCGGAGGAAGTCGGGGAGCGGCTCACCCTGCTTCATGGCCTCGATGTAGGGCGCGAAGGCCGGGATGGTCTCGGTCATCGCGGTCGCGGCGACCGGCACGATCGCGTTGACGGTGATGCCCGCGCGGCCCAGCTCCATCGACCAGGTGCGGGCCATGGCAGCGATGCCCGCCTTCGCGGCGGCGTAGTTCGTCTGACCGAAGTTTCCGCGCTGTCCGGCCGGCGAGCCGACCAGGATCAGGCTGCCGCCCTCGCCCTGCTCGCGCATCCGCACGGCGGCGGCGCGGGCGCAGGTGAAGGTGCCCTTGAGGTGGGTGGTGATCACCGCTTCGAAGTCCTCGTCGGTCATCTTCCACAGGACCTTGTCGCGCAGGATGCCCGCGTTGGTCACCAGGATGTCGAGCCGTCCGAACTCCTCCACCGCGCGGGCGACGAGTCGGCCGGCGGCCTCGGACGTGCCGACCGGGACCACTTCGGCGACGGCCTTGCGGCCGGTTTCGGTGATGGACTTGACGGCCTGCTCGGCCACAGCCTCGTCGACGTCGTTGACGACCACGGAGGCACCGACGGCCGCGAGGGCGTGTGCGTAGGCCAGGCCGAGGCCACGGCCACTGCCGGTGACGACGGCGACCTTGCCGGTGAGATCGATGCTGGGCACGAGGGGTCCCTTCAATGCTTCGGATCAGCGAGCGCGGCCTGGAATGCCGAGCTGCGGCTACGAGATCGAAGCTAAGGACAATAATTGTTGACGTCAATAGTTGTTGCTGACTCATCGGTGCGTCATGCTGTGCGTAGTACGACGCGAAGCTGTGCGCGGTACGGCGTCATCGCGAGCGCGGTACGGCGTCGTGCCGTACGGACGTACATCCGAACCGCCCCGCCCGGGGCCCGGCCCAGGGAGCCCGTCATCGCACGTCAGCAGCGCACCACACACCACGCCGAGGGCTCTGCCCCCATCGATGCCCAGGAACCGTGGATGCGCGGACTGCACGCGGACACCGGCTACCTCCTGTACCGGCTGGGGCTGCGCTCGGGGCAGCTGTTCAACACGTTCCTGCAGGAGTCGGGGCTCCGCCTGCGCCACTACGCGCTGCTCCGCTTCCTCGCCACCACCGAAGGCGCGCTGCAGCGGGAGTTGAGCTCACGGCTCGGCTACGACCCGAGCGCGATCGTCGGGCTCGTCGACGACCTGGAGAAGCTCGGTTTCGCCGAGCGGCGCCCTGCACCGGACGACCGCCGCAGCCGCATCGTCGTGCTGAGCGAGGAAGGCCGCGCCTTCCTGCGCGACACCGACGAAGCCGGCCTGCGCGTCACGAACGATCTGCTCCAGCCCCTCGACCCCGCCGAGCGAGCCACCCTGCACGCCCTGCTGCAACGGGTCGCGGAGACCGAACTCAACTCATGACCGCCCTGTCCGCGCCCGACCGCCTGCTCGCCGTGCTCGCCGCCTTCGACCACGAGCACCCGGCGCTGTGCCTGTCGGACATCAGCCGCCGGGCCGGGCTCACCCTCACCACCGCCCACCGGCTGGTCGGCGCGCTCACCGAATGGGGTGCCCTGGAGCGGGACGAGGACGGCGTCTACCACGTGGGCCTGCGGCTGTGGGAGATCGCGGCGCTCGCTCCCCGGGGCCTGGCACTGCGGCAGATCGCGCTCCCGTACCTGGAGGACCTGTACGAAGCGACCCACGAGAACGTGCAGTTGGCGGTCCGCGACGGCTCCGAGGTCGTCTACATCGAGTGGATCTCCGGGCGCTCCGCGGTCGGCGTCCGCATCCAGGTGGGCGCCCGCTGGCCGCTGCACGCCACGGGCGTCGGGCTCGCGCTCCTCGCACACGGCGAGGCGGCGCTCCAGGAGGCGTACTGCGACAGCCCGCTCGCCTCGTTCACCCCGCACACCGTCACGGATCCGGCTCGGCTGCGCCGCCTGCTGGCCGAAGTGCGGCGCACGGGAGTGGCGGTGAGCAGTCGTCAGGTCACCGACGACGCCCTGTCGGTGGCCGCTCCCGTCCGCGGCGCGGGCGGGACGGTCGTCGCGGCCGTCTCGGTGGTCGTGCCCCAGGCCGACGGCCGGGTACCGGTGTTGATCCCGGCGGTACGGCTGGCGGCGCGCGGGATCTCGCGGGCGCTCGGATGGCAGCCGGACACGCGGGCCGCGCGCGACGCGTAGGACGCCGGAAATCCCTCTCATCGGTGAGGACTTCGCCGCCCGGGGGTCGGGATACTGGGACGGCCCTTGCCCAGAGGAGCCCTGTATGTCCGCTCAGTCCTGGTTCACTCCCGCCGTCTCACGTTGGCGGGCGGTGTTCTCGCCCACCGCGGTCCGATGGCGGTCGGTCTTCTCGCGGTTGCGCACGACGCATCCCTACGTCCTCGACACCGCGCTCGCCGCGCTGGTGCTGTTCGCCGCCTCGCTGCAGTGGATATTCCCCGACGAGGGCGACGACCGGCTGACATGGCAGGGGTTCCTGCTGGCGGTCGGCACCGCGGTGCCGCTCGTGTGGCGGCGGCGGGCGCCCTTCCTGTCCGCCTGCGCGGTGTCGATCTGTACGCCCGCCATGGCGGTGTATCACGCGCCGCCGCCGAACGTCGCCTACGGCGGACTGGTCGTCCTCTACACCGTGGCCACGCTCTGTCCGCCCGCGCAACGCCGGTTCATGCTGGTGACCTGGCTGGTCGGCGCCTCACTGACGATGATGGCCAAGGCACACGCCCAGCCCTTCGAGTACGCCTTCCATCTGACGAGCTTCCTCAGCGCGTACGCGCTCGGGATCCTCACCCGCGTCCAGCGCGCGTACACCGCGGAGCTGGAGGACCGGGCGCGCCGTCTGGAGCGGGAGCGTGCCGCCGACACGGCGCGGGCGACGGCGCAGGAACGCGCCCGGATCGCCCGGGACATGCACGACATCCTGGCCCACGCGGTGAGCCTGATGGTGGTGCAGGCCGAGGCCGGCCCGGTGGTCGTGCGCAGCGATCCGGAACGCGCCGAGGCGGCCTTCGACGCGATCGCGACGAGCGGGCGGGACGCGATGCGGCAGCTGCGGCGGATCCTCGGCGTGCTCAAGGAGGAGCAGGTGAACGGGACATCGGCGCGATTGCCGCAGCCCGGCATCGCGGCGCTCGCCGCACTGGTCGGCCAGGTCGCGGAGTCCACGGGGCTGCGGGTGGACCTGAGCACGACCGGTGTGCCCCGCCCGCTCCCCGCGGACACCGAGGTCGCCGCCTACCGGGTGGTGCAGGAGGCCCTCACCAACACCGTGAAGCATGCGTACGCTTCCACGGCACGGGTCGAACTCGACTGGACGGAGGACGCGTTGACGCTCACGGTGACGGACGACGGGCGGGGGCCGGGTACCGGTGGGCCGACCACGCCACCCGGCGGTCACGGGCTGATAGGCATCCGTGAGCGGGCCGCCGCCTGCGGTGGCAGCGCGGACTCGGGGCGCGGTCCCGACGGCGGCTTCCGTGTCGCCGTACGCCTGCCCGCCACCGGCGACCGGCAGGCGGCCCTGGGATGAGCATCCGCGTGGTGGTCGCCGACGACCAGGAGCTGGTGCGCAGCGGCTTCAGCATGATCCTGGAGGCGCAGCCGGACATCGAGGTGGTCGCGGAGGCCGGCGACGGCGTGGAAGCCGTGGCGGCGGTACGGGAGCACGCGCCCGACGTGCTGCTGCTCGACATCCGTATGCCGCACATGGACGGCCTGGAGGCGGCCCGCCTGGTGTGCGCGGAGTCCGGCTGCAAGGTCGTCATGCTGACCACGTTCGACCTCGACGAGTACGTGTACGAGGCGCTGTACGCGGGAGCGAGTGGCTTTCTGCTCAAGGATGTCCGGCGCGACGACCTGGTGCACGCGGTCCGTGTCGTCGCGGCGGGCGACTCGCTCCTCGCGCCCTCGGTGACCCGCCGTCTGGTCGCCGACATCACCCGGCGCCGCCACGCCGAGGCGGCCACGGAACCCGCGCCGGCCCGCCTCGAATCCCTCACCGCCCGCGAGGAGGAGACCTTGCGGCTGCTCGCCCGCGGCCTGTCCAACGCGGAGATCGCGACGACGCTCTTCGTGAGTGAACACACCGTCAAAACCCATGTCAGCAACATGCTGGGCAAGCTGGGACTGCGGGACCGGGTGCAGGCGGTGATCTGCGCGTACGAGACGGGTCTGGTGACACCCGGCGCCTCCTAGGTCCTGTCGTCAAATTCCCGTCGTCCGCCCGGAGGGCGGGCCCTGCGGCGTCAGGTGCGTGCTCTCGGCGTGCCGGGCACAGGCCCTCGTACTGGATGTACTTGGGTCTGTGCCCGGTGCGGCGAGAGTGCGTGCATGGCGTCGCGGGGCAGACGGGAATTTGACGACAGGGCCTAGGGCCTGTCGTCACCTTCCCGTCGTCGCCCGAAGGGCGGGCAGGTCCGACTCCCTCGAAGGAGTGAGGCCGGATCCGGTATCCGTCGCGCGGGGGAGTTCCCGAAACCGCTCCCCCCGGCGATCCGCCGGCCCCCTGTCCGGCAGCACGCTGAGTGGCGATGTCACCGACCGCACCCACCGCCGGGAGGCGTACCGTGCTCGCCACGATCTCCCGGGCGGCGACCCGCCGCCCGCTCACCGTGATCCTCGTCTGGCTGCTCATGCTGCTGATCGGCTTCGGCCTCGGCACGGGCGTGTTCAGCCGGCTCGTCGACTCGGTGCCCGATGTCCCTGGCACCGAGTCGGCCCGGGCCGCCGACTACCTCGACCGCGTCGACAAGAGCGGGGAGTCGATCACCGCCGTCGTCGCGGGCACCGCGGTCTCCGACCCCGGCCTGCGGTCCCAAGTCGGTCGTGTCGTCGCCGACCTGCGTACGGTCTCGGGAGTCGCCGAGGTGCCCGACCCCTACACCACCCACGGCCTCACCTCCGAGGACGGCGAGGCCCTCGTCATCCCGGTGACACTCAAGGGCGACCTGAAGTTCAAGGACAAGAAGAAGGCCGTGGACACGGCAGCCGAGCGCATTCGGCAGATCGACGCGCCCCAAGTCCATGTCAGCGGCGGCCTGTTGCTCGGCCAGCAGATGAGCGGGCGCGCCCAAGGGGACGTACAGCGAGCCGAGTTGATCTCCCTGCCGGTCGTCCTGGCGCTGCTGCTCGTCGTCTTCGGCGGGCTGCGGGCGGCCGGGCTGCCGCTGCTGATCGCGATCAGCGGAGTCGCGGGCGCGTTCCTGGCGCTCTTCGCCTTCAGCCAGTTCACCGACATCTCGGTGTACGCCATCCAGGTCACCACCATGCTGGGCCTCGGACTCGCCGTGGACTACGCGCTGTTGATGGTGGTCCGCTTCCGCGAGGAGCGACGGCACACCGACGACGTCATCGAGGCCGTGCACCGTACCGTCGCCGTCGCCGGGCGGACCGTCCTGTTCTCCGGACTCACGGTCGCCGTCAGCCTCACCGGGCTGCTGGTGTTCCCCAGCCCGTTCCTGCGCAGCATGGGTCTGGCCGTGGCCGCCGTGGTCGTCGTCGACATGCTGGCCGCGCTCACCCTGCTGCCGGCACTTCTGACCCTCCCCCACGCTCGGCTGCGCTCGCGCGGGGGGACCCCCACCGGCGCCCGCATCGCACCGGCGCGCGCTCCTCGCGAGGACGCCGACGCCAAGGCCGGCTCCAGGTTCGGCTTCAAGTCCGGCACCGATCCCGACAACGAGGGCCGCGTCTTCGCCCGCGTCGCCCGATTCGCCGCGCGCCGTCCCCTCGTCATCCTGGCCACCCTCGTCCCGGCCCTGTTGGTCCTCGCGCTGCCTGTCGCCGGAATGAAGATCAGCATCGGGGACGCGAAGCAACTGCCCTCCAACACCGAGGCACGGCAGCTGTACGACACCGTGGACGCCCACTTCCCGCCCGGCACCGGCGTCTCGCCGGTGACCGTGGTGGTACGCCCCGGCGCGGCCCCCGACATGGTGGCCCGGATCCGCGCCCTCTCCGACACGACCGACTCCCGCACCCTCCCGGGCGGCGCCACGCTGGTGCACCTCCAGCCGACCGGCGGCGTCGACGGCAAGGCGGCGACCGACCTGGTCGAGCGGGTACGGCAGGTGCGCGGGAACGAGCCCGTCGAGGTCACCGGCGTCGCGGCCCGGCTGGTCGACTTCCGCGAGATGCTCGCCGAGCGGGCGCCCTGGGCGGCGGCCACCGTTCTGCTCGGCATCTTCGCGCTGCTCTTCGCCTTCACCGGCTCGGTCCTGATCCCTCTGCGGACCATCGCGACCACACTGCTCAGCCTGGGCGCCGCGCTCGGTGCGGTGGTCTGGGTCTTCCAGGACGGCCATCTGGCCGGGGCGCTGGGCGCCGAAGGGCTGGGCTCGCTCAGCCTGACGGCTCCGCCGCTGATCATCGCGATCGCCTTCGGACTCGCCATGGACTACGAGCTCTTCATCCTCGCCCGGATGCGCGAGACCTGGCTGCGGACCGGCGACGCCCAGGAGGCCGTGGTGACCGGTCTGCGCCGCTCCGGACGCGTGGTCAGCTGTGCGGCACTGCTCCTCGCGATCGTCTTCGGGGCGTTCATGACCGGCGGCTTCTCCCCCATCCTGCAGATCGGCCTCGGGCTCACGCTCGCCGTGCTGATCGACGCGACCGTCGTACGGATGCTCCTCGTACCGGCGACGATGGCGCTGCTCGGGCGGCGCGCGTGGTGGGCGCCGGGCGCCATGCGGCGGGCGCACGACCGGTTCGGAGTGAGTGAGGAGGCGTCGCCTCAGCCTCAACTGACCAGTGTCTGAGAGCTGATCCAACAGTCCGTCCCCGCTGCCCGGCGGCGAGGACGGACTGTCCCTGTCCGCGAACGGCCGCACAGGATCCGCCAGTTGGTCGCCCCCGAATTCCTGGTCCTCGCTGTCCGTCCCAGGCGTCTGCCGGACCGGTAAACCTCCAGGGCTGCCGCCAACCCGCCCTGCGCAAGGGCGGCGCGCGGCTCCACGACGAGGTCCACGACGAGGTCCGCGGCGGGGCTCCGGAGCCGGGGGCCGGCGCTCCCGGCTCCGGAGTCGGGGGTGCCGGCGGTTCGTCACAGGTCGCCCGAGACACATGTCGAACGGGACCCGGTTCGAGACGCCTCGCTCAGCCCGGCAGCGCGGCGAGCAGCCGCCGGTCCCGCGGGGCCGCCCCGCGGTCGAGGCGGGTGTCCAGGAGTCGCCGGGCCGCGTCGCAACGGCCCGCCGAGACAAGGGCGTACAGCAGGGTCTCCTCGACGACCTCGCGCTGGGCCGCGCTCCCGCCGACCTTGCGGAGCGCCGGCAGGAGGGCGTCGAGGCCGCGGGCGGCTTCGTGGAAGCGTTCCTCGATCAGGGCGGTGAAGGCCTGGCAGAGCGGGACGATGACCTCACGCTGGACGGGATCGGCCCCCGCGGCGTGGTCGCGCAGGCGGCGCAGGGCCGCCACGTCCCCGGCGGCGGCGAGGGCGACCGCCGCGTGCAACGCGGTGAACGCGGTCGCGGGCCGCTCGACCACCTCGCGCGAGACGGTGTCGAGAACGTCCGCCGCGGGCACCTGCCCACGCCAGCTGTCGCTCAGCCGGGCCCGCCACAGCAGCGACCCGGAGTCGACCAGCGCCCGCACCCCGGTCACCCGCCCCGGCGCGAGCTGCGCGAACCATCGCTTGCGTACGGCGGCGCGGTCGTCCAGGGCGAGTTCGTGCAGCGCGATGTGCCAGGAGAAATGCGCCCGGTGGACGGCGCCCCGGCCCTGCCCGGACACCCAGGCGTCGAGCCAGTCGCGGCCCACCTCGTGAGCGCCCGACTCGTAGTGGACGTGGGCGAGCGCGTGCACGGCGTGCCCGGAGGCGGGCTCGGTGGCCAGAGCGCGGTGGGCCAGCTCGGCGGCCTCGTGGAAGCGGCCCTGTTCCTGGCGCAGGAAGGCCAGCAGCGACGTGTGGAACCAGTGCCCGTCGTACGCGGGCGAGGTGCGCTCGACCAGGCGCAGCGCGTAGGCGTCGTCGAGGTCGTTGATGCCGGAGAAGGCGATGGTGGGCACGGCGGCGGCGAGCGCCAGCGCGTCGGCGGGGTGCCGGTCGAGATGCCCGAGCAGGGCGTCTGCGCCCCCGTCCGAGGGTTCGCCGTGGACGCGCCGCGTGACGACGTCCACGAAGGAACGCTCCCGTTCGTCGGCCCGCTCGCGCGCGGAGCGCTGTGCGTCGGCGAGGGCCCTGGGTACGTCGACGTCGGCGCCGCACTCGTGACCGAGCAGGGCGAGCGCGGCGTGCGCGAGCGCGAATCCGGGGTCGAGAGAGACCGCGCGCCCGAAGGCCGCCTCCGCTCCGGCCCTGACCTTGAGGACCCGGTCGAGCCCGGTGCGATAGGCGGCGGCCGCCTCGGCGTGGGTGGACAGCGAGAGCCCGTGCCCGTCGACGGGCCGTCGGCGAACGGCTCGCCGGGGTGGCGACAGCGGCGCCAGCAACTCCTGTGCGAGCGCGGCGGCTTGGACACGGATCTCCGGGACGGCGGTGGTCTCCCACAGCTCCCCGCGACGGGGAGCACCGAGCGTGAACAGCCCGTGTTCACTGCGGCCCTCGGCGTCGAGAAGACGGCCGTCTCGCGTCGCGGCGCCCATGCCCAGCGGACCGCGCACCGCGGCACCGGAGTCGAACAGCGAACTCCACAAGGGGTCTTCGAGACGCGGGCCGGGTCCGGTGCAGTCGATGACCCAACCTGTATGGACCTCCTGGCCGTTGGAGAGCACGACCAGCAACGACCCGTCGTTCAGGACGGTGGCGTCGGTGACCGCTCCGGCATGCACCCGCAGTCGCCGGGCCGTACGGGCACGGGACACCGACTCGGCCGTCGCGGGCGCCATCCGATGGCGATGGGTGTTCCACAGCGCGCCCTCGCGTTCCAGGAACTCGGCCCGCTCCTCGGGGGTGAGGCTGCGCCACAGCCGCGCGGTGTGCGGCCGCAGGCTGTCGAGCGCCGGGCGCCAGTCGCCGTGGGCACGGACGGCCCGGCCGATGTGGCGGTAGACCGTCCTGCGCAGCGCGGAGAGCGACGGCGCGTCGAGCCCGTCGGGGGCGGCCATCGCCGCGGCGGGCCCGATCGCGTGCGGCTGGGGCAGCAGACCCCTCCGGGAGACGGCGTGCACGGTGCGCCCGGGCCGGTCGAGGCTCAGAGCCAGGTCCACCGCCGTGAGTCCGGTACCCACCAGCAGGACGTCGGCCGGGTCGGCGAGCGGGCCGTCGAGGGCGCCCGGCGCCCAAGGGGACCGCAGGAAGCGCTGGGACGCCTGCAGTCCCGACGGCGCCCAGTCGCCGCGCGCGGCGGCCGGCCCGGTGGCGAGCACCGCACTGTCGGCCAAGAGACCTTCGCCATCGACTAGTTGAAGCT
The DNA here is from genome assembly GCF_014645835.1 of Streptomyces albiflavescens. Taxonomy (GTDB): domain Bacteria; phylum Actinomycetota; class Actinomycetes; order Streptomycetales; family Streptomycetaceae; genus Streptomyces; species Streptomyces albiflavescens. Next base: position 123,631 of record NZ_BMMM01000019.1, on the reverse strand, counting down.
CCAGTCCGCCGTCGGGGGTGCGGGTACAGCTCTCCGCCCGCGTCCGCAGCCGACGGACGGCGACCGTGCCGTGGGCGCGGACGATCGCCTGGGCGAGCGTGTCGGCCAGATAGGCGCCGTACCGGTACCGGGTGGCGAAGTCGGCACCCCTGACGGCGGGTTCGCCGTGCCGGCACAGCCAGCGGGTGAAGTGGCCGGGGTCGTCGGGATAGCAACTCATACCGCTCGCGGGCACGTTGAGTCGATGCCGTGGGTCGGGGGTGGCGTACGCCGTACCGCGTCCGGCCTCCGGGGCCGGGTCGACCAGGACCAGGTCCAGGGGCGCCCGGCGGCGCGCCGCCGTCTCGCACAGCTGGACGGCGGTCAGCGTTCCGGCCGCGCCCGCTCCGACGATGGCCACGGTGTGCCGCTTGCGAGCTGGAATCACAGATACCTCCGGCAGGGGTGTTCGGCGGGACCGGTCAGCGGAACTCCTTCTTCACTACTCCGACCGGAGAGGTGGGAAACGGCCCCGGGAGCGGGGATCTCATCGGAAACTCAGGGTGCCGGTCGACTGTTTCATACTGTGTTCACAATCCGAGGAGGCCCGACAACCGTGGTTTCAGGCCGTCCCCCGGGACGTCTTCACAGGAATCTCAGGTCGGGGCCCTCGGATTCAAAGAATCAACAAAGGAAAGCGGCGCAGGATTCAACCGCAGTGGTGGTGATCTAGGAAAGGCGTGCCGTGGGCGTCCCTGAGATATCGAACCGGTCCGAGCAGAGAGCGAACCGGTCCGACCTGCCGGCGTGGTCGCGGCGCGGGATCCTCGCCGTGCTCGGCGGCGCCACGGCCACGGCCCTGACGGGCTGCTCCGGTTCGGCGGACGCCTCGGAGGGCACAGGTACCACGCAGGCCGCGACCAGCACCAAGGCCAAGGTCGAGGCCAAGACGCCCGCCGTCACCGTCACCCCCGCCGACGGCACGAAGAAGGCCGATTTCACGAGCCCGGTCGAGGTCACCGTGGCGAACGGCACCCTGTCGACCGTCAAGGTCACCGGCAACGACGGTTCCACCCTGGCCGGTTCCTTCAACGACGCCCGTACGACATGGACCTCCACCAGGAATCCGTACTCGGGCACCAAGTACACGGTCACAGCGACACCACAGGGTGCCGACGCGCACACGGCGACCTTCGTCACGAAGTCCCCCGGCGAGACCTTCGTGGGCTATTTCACTCCGGAGGCGAATTCGACGTCCGGTGTCGGCATGCCCGTGTCGATCAACTTCACCCGGGCCGTCAAGGACCGGGCCGCGGTGGAGAAGGCGATCACGGTGACGGCCGAGCCCGCGGTCGAGGTGATCGGCCACTGGTTCAGTGACACCCGGCTCGACTTCCGGCCCGAGGAGTACTGGGCCGCGGGCACGAAGATCACGCTGAGCCTGCGGCTCAAGGACATCGAGGGCACGGACGGGGTCTACGGCGTCCAGTCCAAGGACGTCAGCTTCCACATCGGCCGCCGCCAGATCAGCACGGTCGACCTGGCGAAGAAGACGATGACGGTCGAGCGGGAGGGCTCGACGCTCGCCGACTACCCGGTGAGCGGCGGCGACTCCGACCACACCACCTGGTCCGGGATCATGGTGATCAGCGAGCGGTTCAAGCAGACCCGCATGGAGTCCTCGACCGTGGGCCTCGGCGACGAGTACGACATCGCGGACGTCCCGCACGCCCAGCGCCTGACCACCTCCGGCACCTTCATCCACGGCAACTACTGGGCCTCTACGTCGGTCTTCGGCGCCAGCAACACCAGCCACGGCTGTGTCGGCCTGCACGACGCCGAGGGCGCGAACGACAGCTCCGTGCCGGGCTACAAGTTCTACAACAGCTCGATGCTCGGCGACGTGGTGATCGTCAAGAACTCGGGTGAGAAGACCGTGGCCCCCGCCAACGGCCTCAATGGGTGGAACCTGTCCTGGGCGGACTGGAAGGCGGGAAGCGCACTTTAGCGCCCCTCGGCCCTTCCTTCACATCGTGAACTCCCTTCTGCGGAAGGGAGTTTCTCGGCTTTACCTCTTGACGACCGGAGTGACAGAGAGCACATTGTCCGCGCAGCTGCTGTGAGAGCGCTCTCACAAACGTGGGAGCGCTCTCATCCCCACCCGCGCACCCCACTCCGTACCCGAAGAGGCACCCATGAGTGAAACTTCCGGCACACCCGGCGCATCCGGCAGACGCCGCCCCCTGCGGCGCGTACTCATCGCCGTGTTCAGCACCCTCGGCCTGGCGGCCGCCGCTGCCACGGCCGCCACCCTCCCCGCGAACGCCTCCGCCCCCACACCCCCGTCCGGCTGGTCCCAGGTCTTCCTCGACGACTTCAACGGGGCCGCCGGGTCCGGCGTCAACACCGCCAACTGGCAGTACACGACGGGTACGAGCTACCCCGGCGGGCCGGCCAACTTCGGTACCGGTGAGGTCGAGACGATGACCTCCAGCACGAACAACGTCTCCCTGGACGGCGCCGGAAACCTCCGGATCACCCCCCGGCGCGACGCGGCGGGCAACTGGACCTCGGGCCGCATCGAGACGGTCCGCACCGACTTCCAGCCCTCCGCGGGCGGCAAGCTGCGCGTCGAGGCCCGCCTGCAGATGCCGAACGTGACCGGCGCCGCTGCCAAGGGCTACTGGCCCGCCTTCTGGATGCTGGGCGCGCCCTTCCGCGGCAACTACTGGAACTGGCCCGGCATCGGCGAGCTCGACATCATGGAGAACGTCCAGGGGCTCAACACCGAGTGGGCCACGATGCATTGCGGCACCTCGCCCGGTGGCCCCTGCAACGAGACCTCCGGCATCGGTGGCAACACCCCCTGCGCCGGGACCACCTGCCAGGCCGGCTTCCACACGTACGCGGTGGAGTGGGACAAGTCCACGAGCCCCGAGGAGATGCGCTTCTACCTCGACGGCGTCAACTTCCATACGGTGCGGGCGAATCAGGTCGACGCGACCACCTGGGCGAACGCCACCGATCACGGCTACTTCCTGATCCTGAACGTGGCGATGGGCGGCGGCTTCCCCGACGCCTTCGGCGGTGGCCCGGACAGCGGCACGGACCCCGGCCACCCGCTGGTCGTCGACTACGTCCAGGTCCTGCAGGCGGCCGGCGACGGCGGCGGCACGACCCCGCCACCCTCCGGCAACCGTGACGCCTACAGCGCCATCCAGGCCGAGTCGTACGACGGCCAGGCAGGCGTGGGCACGGAAACCACCACCGACACCGGCGGCGGACAGAACATCAGCTCACTCGCGAACGGCGACTACGCGCTATACAAGGGCGTCAACTTCGGTTCCACGGCGGCTCATCAGTTCTACGGCCGGGTCGCGAGCGGCGCGGCGGGCGGTGTCAGCGGACTCGTCGAGGTGCGCCTCGACAGCCGTACGAGCGCGCCGATCGGCAGCTTCGCGGTGGCCAACACCGGCGGCTGGCAGTCCTGGAGGACGGTGCCCGCGAACATCAGCTCCGTCACCGGAACCCACGACGTCTATCTGACCTTCACCAGCGGCCAGCCGGCGGACTTCGTGAACGTCAACTGGTTCGACTTCGGTCACTGAGAGGTGAGTTGACCGATACTCACACGCTCCCCGGCCGGGCCGGCCGCGTCACGCACCGAGGTCAGGCGACTGGTCACCGCCGTCCTGACCGCCCTCCTCACGGTGCCGGCGCTCGGCCTGGCCGGGGCGGCGCCCGCGAAGGCCGCCGCCGACTACACGCGGTGAAGAAGTGATGAGGGGGCGGGCCCGACGGCCCGCCCCCTTTCCGTGCGGCAATGCCCACGGCGCTCACCGCTGTCCGGGCGCCCCGCCGACCCGCGCCCTCAGCGCAGCTCCGCCCGGAATGCCGCCGGAGTCGTGTCCGTGTGCTGATGGAAGAACTTGGAGAAGTTGGCCGAGTCGGGAAAGCCCACGGCGACGCCGATGCGGCCGATGGGCATCTGCGTGTGGGCGAGGAGCCGTTTGGCCTCCAGGATCACCCGCTTGTCGATGAAGCCCTTCGGGGTCTCGCCGGTGGCCGCGCGCACCGCGCGGACGAGCGTGCGACGGGAGTAGCCGAGGGCGTCGGCGTACGCGCTGACGCTGTGGTTGGTCGCGAAGCCCTTCTCCACCGCGTCCCGGAAGCGGGTGAAGGTGGTGTCGGTCCGCTCGCGCGCCGCCTCGGCGGAGCTCGCCGCGAGATGGGCGAGGCGCAGCAGGAACGCGGTCAGGGAGTGCCGCAGTACCGCGGTGTGCAGGCTGAGCGGCAGCGTGGTCGTGTCGTTGTACTCGCGCTCCAGCTGGGCGAGGGAGTTCTCCAGGGCGGCGAGCTGGGCCGCGTCGGGACGCAGCAGCGGGGGCTGGTCGTAGCGGTAGAGGCCGGTCGCCTCGACCGTGGCGCGGGGCAGGAAGCCGGGCTGCATGATCAGGGCGGTCCCCCGGTACTCGCCTCCCCTGGAGAAACGGTGTACCTGACCCGGCCGGATCCACAACACATCGCCGTCCGTGACCTCGTACTCGGTGAAGTCGACCATGTGCGTCACAGGACCCCCGCGGAACAGCATCACCACGTGGAAGTCGATGCGGTGCACCCGGTCCAGGGGCGCCTCCTCGGCCCAGGCCCGGTCGGGTTCCATCGGCCGGACCTGCATGCCGACGCCGCTCACGCTCAGGTCTATGGGGAAGGGAAACGTTCTGATCCCGTCACCGTCTTGGGTGGTTCTGTCTGCCATGTCCTTCTCGCGTCGGCTCGGTACGGCGCTGCGTGTCCCACTTTCACCGAAGGCTGACACACGGGCACCTTCCCCGGCAAAAGTCAGACTTTTAGTTTTGAACACGCCCGAGCACTTACACCGCTCCTATCGAGGACTTCTTGAAGATGAGCACGCAGACACCCGACAGCTTCTCCGACGGATTCGAGTGGACCGAGCTGGACCGGCGTGCCGTCGACACCGCCCGCCTCCTGGCGGCCGATGCCGTGCAGCAGGTCGGAAACGGCCACCCGGGCACCGCGATGAGCCTGGCCCCGGCCGCGTACACCCTCTTTCAGAAGGTGATGCGTCACGACCCCGCCGACCCGGAGTGGACCGGCCGCGACCGCTTCGTCCTCTCCCCCGGCCACACCTCGCTGACCCTGTACACCCAGCTCTTCCTGTCGGGCTACGAACTCGAACTCGACGACCTGAAGGCGTTCCGTACCCACGGGTCGAAGACGCCGGGCCATCCGGAGTACGGGCACACGGCGGGCGTCGAGACGACGACCGGCCCGCTCGGCCAGGGTGTCGCCAACGCCGTGGGCATGGCGATGGCCGCCCGCTACGAGCGCGGCCTCTTCGACCCCGAGGCCCCCGAGGGCGAGTCTCCGTTCGACCACACCATCTGGGCGATCGTCTCGGACGGCGACCTGGAGGAGGGCATCTCCGCCGAGGCCTCGTCCCTCGCCGGCCACCAGAAGCTCGGCAACCTCGTCTTCGTCTACGACGACAACCACATCTCCATCGAGGGCGACACCGCGACGGCGTTCTCCGAGGACGTGCTGAAGCGCTACGAGGCGTACGGCTGGCACGTGCAGCGGATCGAGCCCGCGCTGGGCGGCGACATCGACGTCCACGCGCTGTACACGGCTCTGCAGACGGCCCGGGCGGAGACCGAGCGCCCCTCCATCATCGCGATGCGCACGATCATCGCCTGGCCCGCCCCGAACGCGCAGAACACCGAGGCCTCCCACGGCTCGGCACTCGGCGCCGAGGAGATCGCGGCCACCAAGCGGATCCTTGGCTTCGACCCCGAGCAGAGCTTCCAGGTGGACGCCGAGGTCCTGGACCACGCCCGGACCGCCCTCGACCGGGGCGCCGAGGCGCACGCCGCCTGGGACAAGCAGATCGCCGAGTGGCGCACCGCGCAGCCCGAGCGCGCGGGGCTCTTCGACCGTGTTGTCGCCGGTCAGCTGCCCGAGGGCTGGGAATCCGCGCTGCCGGTCTTCGAGGCGGGCACGTCCGTCGCGACCCGCGCCGCCTCCGGCAAGGTCCTGCAGGCGCTCGGCGGTGTGCTCCCCGAGCTGTGGGGCGGCTCCGCCGACCTCGCCGGCTCGAACAACACCACCATCGACAAGACCTCCTCCTTCCTGCCGAAGGGCAACCCGCTGCCGGAGGCCGACCCCTACGGCCGCACCGTCCACTTCGGCATCCGCGAGCACTCGATGGCCGCCGAGATGAACGGCATCGCACTGCACGGCAACACCCGTATCTACGGCGGTACGTTTCTGGTCTTCTCGGACTACATGCGCAACGCCGTACGCCTGTCCGCGCTGATGCAACTCCCGGTGACGTACGTCTGGACGCACGACTCCATCGGCCTCGGCGAGGACGGTCCGACGCATCAGCCGGTCGAGCACCTCGCCTCACTGCGCGCCATCCCCGGCCTGAACATCGTCCGTCCGGCCGACGCCAACGAGACGGCGATCGCCTGGGCCGAGATCCTCAAGCGGCACGCCGCCAACCCGGCGCCGCACGGCCTCGCGCTCACCCGTCAGGGTGTGCCCACCTACGCGGCCAACCCCGAGGCGGCGAAGGGCGGTTACGTCCTGCGCGACTCCTCCACCCAGACGCCCGACGTCGTCCTCATCGCCACCGGATCCGAGGTACAGCTCGCCGTCGCCGCGCGCGAGCAGTTGGAGGCCGAGGGCGTGGGGACGCGTGTCGTGTCGATGCCGTCCGTGGAGTGGTTCGAGGAGCAGCCCGCGGAGTACCGCGAGAGCGTCCTTCCGCCGTCTGTGAAGGCCCGTGTGGCGGTCGAGGCGGGCATCGGCCTGACCTGGTACCGGTACGTCGGTGACCACGGACGCATCGTTTCTCTGGAGCACTTCGGCGCCTCCGCCGACGCCAAGACCCTGTTCGCCGAGTTCGGCTTCACCGCCGAGCACGTAGCCGCCGCCGCGCGGGAATCTCTTACCGCAGTCCGCGGTTGATCCGATCGCACAAAGGAAGATGATCACTGTGACCGAAGCAACCGCTACCGCGGTAACCCTCAAGCGCCTCTCCGACGAAGGCGTCTCCATCTGGCTCGACGACCTCTCCCGCAAGCGGATAGCGTCCGGCAACCTCGCCGAACTCATCGAGACCAGGCACGTGGTGGGCGTCACCACCAACCCCTCCATCTTCCAGGCCGCCATCGGCTCGGGAGAGGGATACGAGGAGCAGCTGGCCGACCTCGCCGTGCGCGGCGTGACGGTCGACGAGGCCGTCCGCATGATGACGACCGCGGACGTGCGCGCCGCCGCCGACATCCTGCGCCCGGTGTACGACGCGACCGGCGGCCGTGACGGCCGGGTCTCCATCGAGGTCGACCCGCGTCTCGCCCACCACACCGAGGCGACCGTCGCCGAGGCCAAGCAGCTCGCATGGCTGGTCGACCGCCCGAACGTGATGATCAAGATCCCGGCGACGCAGGCCGGCCTCCCGGCGATCACCGAGGTCATCGGCCTCGGCATCAGCGTCAACGTCACGCTGATCTTCTCGCTGGAGCGCTACCGCGAGGTCATGGACGCCTACGTGGCGGGCCTGGAGAAGGCCCGGGCGGCCGGCCTCGACCTGTCCACGATCCACTCGGTCGCCTCCTTCTTCGTCTCGCGTGTCGACAGCGAGATCGACAAGCGGCTGGCGAAGGTCGGCACGGACGAGGCGCTCGCCCTCAAGGGCAAGGCCGCGCTCGCCAATGCCCGGCTCGCGTACGAGGCCTACGAGGAGGTGTTCGGCTCTGCCGACGATTCGACACAGCGCGGTGCCCGCTGGACCGCCCTCGCCCCGTCCGGCGCCCACAAGCAGCGCCCCCTGTGGGCCTCGACGGGCGTCAAGGACCCCGCGTACAAGGACACGCTGTACGTCGACGAGCTGGTGGCGCCGGGCACGGTCAACACCATGCCGGAGGCGACCTTGAACGCCACCGCCGACCACGGTGACATCCATGGCGACGCGGTGACCGGCGGCTACGCCCAGGCCCGCGCCGAACTGGCCGCCGTCGAGGCACTCGGGATCTCGTACGACGAGGTCGTGAAGCAGCTGGAGGACGAGGGCGTCGCGAAGTTCGAGGCGGCCTGGCAGGAGCTGCTGGAGGCCGTCGCGGCCTCGCTCGGCAGCAAGGGAGTCGAAGGGGAATGACCAAGAATGAGGCACTTCCGGACCGCGCCGCGCAGGATGCGGCCGCCGCGGCGGAGGGACTGGGTGACACGGCCGTCGAACCGGCTGTGGTGACGGCGGGATCCGGCGACGCGCACACGGAACCCGCGGGATCCGACGACGCGAGCGCGGCGAACGCGAGCGCCGAGTCGGCCGACGTGACGCAGCGGGCCCTCGCCCAGGCGCTCGGCCTGCCGGTGTCCGACTGGGACAACCCGCTCCGTGACCCGCGCGACCGCCGCCTTCCCCGGATCGCGGGCCCCTCCGGCCTGGTCATCTTCGGCGTCACCGGCGACCTGTCCCGCAAGAAGCTGATGCCGGCCGTCTACGACCTCGCCAACCGCGGTCTGCTCCCGCCGGGCTTCTCGCTCCTCGGCTTCGCCCGCCGCGAGTGGGAGGATCAGGACTTCGCGCAGGTGGTGCACGACTCGGTGCGCGAGCACTCCCGTACGGAGTTCCGCGAGGAGGTCTGGCAGCAGCTCGCCGAGGGCATGCGGTTCATCCCGGGCGACTTCGACGACGACACGGCGTTCAAACAACTGCGCTCCGCGGTCGACGAGTTGGACTCCTCGCGCGGCACCAGCGGCAACTATGCCTTCTACCTCTCCGTGCCGCCGAAGTTCTTCCCGAAGGTCGTCCAGCAGCTCAAGAAGCACGGCCTCGCGGACGCGCCGGAGGGCTCCTGGCGGCGCGCGGTCATCGAGAAGCCGTTCGGCCGCGACCTGGCCAGCGCACGTGAGCTCAACGCGATCGTGCACGAGGTGTTCGACCCGGACCAGGTGTTCCGCATCGACCACTACCTCGGCAAGGAGACCGTCCAGAACATCCTGGCGCTCCGCTTCGCCAACCAGATGTACGAGCCCATCTGGAACCGGTCGTACGTCGACCACGTCCAGATCACCATGGCCGAGGACATCGGCATCGGCGGTCGGGCGGGCTACTACGACGGCATCGGCTCCGCCCGCGATGTGATCCAGAATCACCTCCTCCAGCTGATGGCGCTGACGGCCATGGAGGAGCCGGCCGCGTTCGACGCCGAGTCGCTGCTCACCGAGAAGCTCAAGGTCCTCAAGGCCGTGAAGGTCCCGGACGACCTGGGCGAGCACACCGTGCGTGGACAGTACGCGGCGAGCTGGCAGGGCGGCGAGAAGGTGCGCGGCTATCTGCAGGAGGACGGCATCGACCCCGCGTCGATGACGGACACCTACGCCGCCGTCAAGCTGGAGGTCGACAACCGCCGTTGGGCGGGCGTCCCCTTCTACCTGCGCACCGGCAAGCGCCTGGGCCGACGGGTGACGGAGATCGCGGTGGTCTTCCAGCGCGCGCCCCACTCCCCCTTCGATTCGACGGCCACCGAGGAGCTCGGCGCCAACGCGATCGTCATCCGCGTCCAGCCCGACGAGGGCATGACGGTGCGCTTCGGATCGAAGGTGCCGGGTACGTCGATGGAGATCCGGGACGTCACGATGGACTTCGCCTACGGCGAGTCGTTCACCCAGTCCAGCCCGGAGGCGTACGAACGGCTGATCCTGGATGTCCTGCTCGGTGACGCCAACCTCTTTCCCCGTCACCAAGAGGTGGAAGAGTCCTGGAAGATCCTCGACCCGATCGAGGGTTACTGGGAGAGCCACGGCAAGCCCGCGCAGTACCCCTCGGGCAGCTGGGGCCCGAAGGAAGCCGACGAGATGCTCGCACGAGACGGACGGAGCTGGCGCAGGCCATGAAGATCGACCTGACCGACACCACGGCAAGCAAGATCAACAAGGCGCTCGTGCAGGGGCGCCGAGCCATCGGCACCCCCGCCGTGGGCATGGTCCTGACGATGGTCATCGTCACCGACGAGGAGAACGCGTACGACGCGATCAAGGCGGCCGAGGAGGCCTCGCGCGAGCACCCCTCACGCACCCTGGTCGTCATCAAGCGCGTCGCCCGCACCCCGCGCGACCGCACCAACTCCCGCCTGGACGCGGAGGTGCGCGTCGGCTCGGACGCGGGCACCGGTGAGACGGTCGTGCTGCGAACCTACGGCGACGTGTCCGACCACGCCGATTCCGTGGTCCTGCCGCTGCTGCTGCCGGACGCCCCGGTCGTCGTCTGGTGGCCGGTGGACTCGCCCGACATCCCGGTGAAGGACCCGCTGGGCGCACTCGCACAGCGCCGGATCACCGACATGTACGCCGTCGAGGCACCGCTCCTGGCTCTGGAGGCCCGCGCCGCGTCCTACGCGCCCGGCGACACCGACCTCGCGTGGACACGGCTGACGCCGTGGCGCTCGATGCTGGCCGCCGCTCTCGACCAGGCCCGTACGAAGGTGACTTCGGCCGCCGTCGAGAGCGAGGCCGAGAACCCGAGCGCCGAGCTGCTGGCCCGCTGGCTGGAGGCCAGGCTGCGGGTCCCGGTCGAGCGGGTCGTCACCGCGGGGCCCGTCGTGACCGCCGTACGGCTCGGCACCGCGAACGGCGAGATCGTGATCGACCGCCCCGAGGGGCCGTTGGCCACGCTGTCCCTTCCCGGGCAGCCCTCCCGCACCCTCGCGCTGAAGGTGCGCTCCACCTCCGAGCTGATCGCCGAGGAGCTGCGCCGCCTCGACGCGGACGAGATGTACGCCGTCGCCCTGCGGGGCGAGGGCACCGAGGAGGCCCCCCGTCATGTCTGACTCCCCCAAGCTCACGCGGCGTCCGGAGTGGGTGGCCCTGGAGGACCACCGCGCGGGCGGCCTGCTCCACCCGCGGCTGCGTGAGCTGTTCGCAGCCGACCCCGCGCGCGCCGAGCGCTATGTCGTGCGGGTCGGCGACCTGCGGATCGACTACTCCAAGCACCTGATCACGGACGAGACCCTCGCCCTGCTCCTGGAACTGGCCACCGCCACCGACGTGTTCGGGCTGCGCGACGCCATGTTCCGCGGCGAGAGGATCAACGTCACCGAGGACCGCGCGGTGCTGCACACCGCGCTGCGCGCCCCGCGCGAGGCGGTCATCGAGGTCGAGGGCGAGAACGTCGTCCCGGCGGTGCACGCCGTGCTCGACAAGATGGCCGACTTCGCCGGCCGGGTCCGCTCCGGTGAGTGGACCGGCCACACCGGCAAGCGCATCAAGAACGTCGTCAACATCGGCATCGGCGGCTCCGACCTCGGCCCGGCGATGGCGTACGAGGCCCTGCGGGCCTTCACCGACCGGGATCTGACGGTCCGCTTCGTGTCCAACGTGGACGGCGCCGACCTGCACGAGGCCACCCGCGACCTGGACCCGGCCGAGACGCTGTTCATCATCGCGTCGAAGACGTTCACGACGATCGAGACCATCACCAACGCGACCTCGGCGCGCTCATGGCTGGTCGCGGGGCTCGGCGGCGACGAGAAGGCGGTCGCGAAGCACTTCGTGGCGCTGTCGACGAACGCCGGGAAGGTGTCGGACTTCGGCATCGACACGGCCAACATGTTCGAGTTCTGGGACTGGGTCGGCGGGCGCTACTCCTTCGACTCGGCGATCGGTCTGTCGCTGATGATCGCCATCGGTCCGGACAGCTTCCGGGAGATGCTCGACGGGTTCAGGATCGTCGACGAACACTTCAAGAGCGCTCCCGCCGAGGCCAACGCGCCTTTGCTGCTGGGCCTGTTGGGCGTCTGGTACGGCAATTTCTTCGACGCCCAGTCGCACGCCGTGCTGCCGTACTCGCACTACCTGTCCAAGTTCACCGCGTACTTGCAGCAGCTGGACATGGAGTCCAATGGCAAGTCCGTGGACCGGGACGGCCACCCCGTGGAGTGGCAGACCGGGCCGGTCGTGTGGGGCACGCCGGGCACCAATGGACAGCACGCCTACTACCAACTCATCCACCAGGGCACAAAGCTGATCCCGGCCGACTTCATCGGCTTCGTCAACCCGGTGGACGAGCTGAGCGACGAGCTCAAGGACCAGCACGACCTGCTGATGGCGAACTTCTTCGCGCAGACGCAGGCGCTGGCCTTCGGCAAGACGCCGGACGAGGTGCGCGCCGAGGGGGTGGCCGAGGAGCTGGTCCCGCACAAGACGTTCAAGGGCAACCACCCGACGACCACCGTCCTCGCGAGCGAACTGACGCCCTCCGTCCTCGGCCAGCTGATCGCGCTGTACGAGCACAAGGTGTTCGTCCAGGGCGCGATCTGGAACATCGACTCCTTCGACCAGTGGGGCGTCGAGCTCGGCAAGGTCCTCGCCAAGCGCGTCGAGCCCGCCCTCACCGAAGGCGCGGACGTCCCCGGTCTCGACCCCTCCACCGCCGCCCTCGTGGCCGCCTACCGCACCCTCCGGAAGAAGTGAATCTGATATGACCACGATGCAATTGGGCCTGATCGGTCTCGGCAAGATGGGCGGCAACATGCGCGAGCGGATACGCCGCGCGGGCCACACCGTCGTCGGCTACGACCGCAATCCCGACCTCGCCGACGTGAGCAGCCTCGCCGAACTGGTGAGCAAGCTCGAAGGCCCCCGCGTGGTCTGGGTGATGGTGCCGGCCGGCGCCCCCACCCAGTCCGTCGTCGACGAGCTCGGCGACCTCCTGGAGCCCGGCGACACCGTGGTCGACGGCGGCAACTCCCGCTGGACCGACGACGAGAAGCACGCCGAGGAGCTCGCGGCCAAGGGCATCGGCTTCGTCGACGCGGGTGTCTCGGGTGGTGTGTGGGGCCTGCAGAACGGTTACGCCCTCATGGTCGGCGGCGACGCCGAGAACATCGCGAAGGTCCAGCCGATCTTCGACGCGCTCAAGCCCGAGGGCGACTTCGGTTTCGTCCACGCGGGCAAGGTCGGCGCGGGCCACTTCTCCAAGATGGTCCACAACGGCATCGAGTACGCCATGATGCAGGCCTACGCCGAGGGCTGGGAGCTGCTGGAGAAGGTCGACTCCGTCACCGACGTCCGGGAGGTCTTCCGCTCCTGGCAGGAGGGCACGGTCATCCGCTCCTGGCTGCTGGACCTCGCCGTCAACGCGCTGGACGAAGACGAGCACCTGGACAAGCTGCGCGGCTACGCCGAGGACTCCGGCGAGGGCCGCTGGACCGTCGAGGCGGCCATCGACAACTCCGTCCCGCTGCCCGCCATCACCGCCTCCCTCTTCGCCCGGTTCGCCTCCCGCCAGGACGACTCCCCGCAGATGAAGATGATCGCGGCACTGCGCAACCAGTTCGGCGGCCATGCCGTCGAGTCCGCGAAGTAGCAGTCATGGGTGACCTCCTGCTGGTCCGCCACGGGGAGACCGAGTGGAGCGTGTCGGGCCAGCACACCAGCTGGACCGACCTGCCCCTCACCCAGCACGGCGAGGAACAGGCCAAGTCCCTCGCCCCGCTGCTCGCCGGACGGAGCTTCGCCCTCGCGCTCACCAGCCCGCTCGGCCGCGCGGTGCGCACCGCGGAACTCGCGGGCGTCTACGGGGCCGTACCCGATCCGGATCTGCACGAGTGGGACTACGGCGCCTACGAAGGCGTCACGACCGTCGAGATCCACCGCACCCGGTCCGACTGGTACCTGTGGGACGACGGGGTGCCGCCCGGCCCGGCCGGCCACCCGGGTGAGTCACCGGCCGAGGTGGGGCGGCGCGCCGACCGTGTGCTGTCCCGGATCGAGACCGCGCTCGGCGGCGGTGACGTGATCCTTGTCGCGCACGCCCACTTCCTGCGGGTGCTCACGGCCCGCCGGCTGGGGCTTCCCCCGGCGGACGGGCGGCTGTTCCAGCTCGCCACGGGCACGGTCAGCCGGCTCTCCACCGAGCACGGGCGTCCCGTGATCGCCGAGTGGAATGCCGGCGGAACTTCTGCTGCCGTCCGCTAGCTTCTACGGTCCTGTAGAAACCGAAGAGGTTCCGGTCCGCCCGCTCGGGCGGACCGGGCCTTCGACTACGCATGGGGTTCTCACGGCCCTGTGGGACCGCATCAAGAAGTCGCGTCGACGCTGTAACGGTCCTTCGGCAGAGACATCCCCCGCTTGACGCGGCCCCGGCTACAGCACCTCTCCGAACTCGCTCGAACACCCGGCAGCTGTTCTCCTCCCGCCCCAGCCGCGCCATGATCGTGGCGACGGTCCGCGGGTCACTCCGCTGGGCGAATCCCGCGTACGAATATGCCACGCAGGTCGCCAGGGCGTGCGGGACGACTCCGTCGGGCTCGGGCTGGGCCTTGTCCTCGACCAGGCGTTCCACCAGCTCGGGGTAGACGGGGAGGCCGGTCGGGCCCGATTCGATGTCGGACTTCAGCGGACTCGTACCCCGGGGTCACCCGTCGCCCCCCGGCCATCGCGCCGACCGCCGGGTGGGGCTACTGGGGAGCAGCGGAGTTCCCGGGGCACGCACCCCGGTCGGCCGCATGCGCGTTCGCCGTCCTGAGGTGCGTGTACCGCACACTTCGCCGCATGGTTCGTAGAGGTGACAAGGGGGCGCACATCGGCGGGAACCCCCGCTGTGGGCGCTCCGGGCCGCCGGTAGCGTGCTGGCGCCTGTCCCGTACGCATCCGTACGAAGGAAACGACCGATGACCGAGACCGGGCAGCACGAACAGCAGTACGAGCGGTACGAAGGCGGCAGTCCCGAGGCGGAACGGCTGATGTTCGAGCGGTTCGCCCGGGAGCTGATGGAGGTGCAGGTCAAGAACCGCCGGGCGGGTGGCGGCGGGATTTCCCGCGCCTTCCACGCCAAGGCCCCGGTGGCTGTGGAGAACGCGCGGCTGCGCTTCCACGACGTTCTGCCCGCGGCCCTGCGCTGCGGATTCGCCCAGCCGGGCGCCGAGTACCCGGCGACGGTACGGCTGTCGAACGCGAGTGGCATCCGGCAGGGCGACGGATCGCCGGACCTGCGGGGCGCGGCCGTGCGGGTGCGGGTGTCGGAGGACGAGAGCCACGACCTCCTCGCGACCAGCTATCCGGTCTCGCACGCCCGCAACGCGCGCGAGTTCGTGGCCTTCGCCAAGGCGATGGCGGGCGCCCGCGGTCCCCTCCAAAAGGCGTTCGGACTGTTCGTGAAGCTGCCGCTCGCCGTGGGACTCGGCACCGCGAACCGGATGCGCCGCAATGTCCGGGCGGCGACCCGGCACACGGTCAACTCCCTTGCCAGTGAGACGTACTGGAGCCGGGGCGCCATCCTGTGGGGCGACGCGGGTCCGGTGCGCTATCTGCTGCGTCCGGCGCCGGGGAGCCCACCGGCGGCCACCCCCGAACGGAGCGATCCGGAGTTCCTGCACCGCGAGATCGCCGCGCGGCTCGCCAAGGCGGACGTCGTCTTCGAGCTGTGCGTGCAGCGCTACGTCGACGAACGGCGCACCCCGATCGAGGACGCCTCGGTGGAGTGGAAGGACGCCGTCGCGCCCGCGGTGGCCATCGCCCGGCTCACCATCCCCGGCCAGGACCTCAACAGCGCCGAGGCCCGCGCGGCCGCCCGCCGGATCGAGGATCTCGCCTTCAACCCCTGGTACACGACCGACGACTTCCGCCCGCTCGGCAATATCAACCGGGCCAGGAAGGCCGGCTACCAGGCGAGCAGCGCGCACCGGCTGGGCCTGCGGTTCGTCACGGAGGAGCCCCTGCAGAACAGGCTGCTCGATCCGCCGATGGCCGCGGCCTTCACGCTGCTGAACCGGTATGTGCCCTGGCACCGCCTGCCGTTGCAGCTGAGCCTGCTGAACCTGGTCTTCCTGCGCAAAGTGCTGCGCCGGCTGAACCTGATCGACACCGAGGTCCGGGAGGCGCCACCGAAGGCGCAGCCGGTGCCGGAGCCCATCCCCGAGCGGCTGCGCTCGGAGCGGTCCTACGACGGGACGTACAACGATCTGTCCGCGCCGAAGATGGGCGCCGTCGGCTCCGCCTTCGGACGCAACCTCGCACCGGACTATCGGCCCGACCAGTTCGACACGCCCAACCCGGTCACGGTCAGCCGCCGGCTTCTGTACCGCGAGAGCTTCGTGCCCGCGACCTCGCTGAACATCCTGGCGGCTGCGTGGATCCAGTTCCAGGTGCACGACTGGGTCAACCACCGCCGCTTCCAGCCCGGCGGGCGCCAAGTCGAGGTGCCGCTGCCGCCCGGCAGCGGGGGCTGGCACAACACGCCCGGCGGGCCGCCCGAGAATGTCATGCGGTTCGCGGAGAACGAGGGCCTCGAGCAGCCCGGCAACCGGCCACCGATCCTCTTCGGCAACGTCGCCTCGCACTGGTGGGACGGCTCCGAGGTGTATGGCGAGGACGAGCAGACCGCGCGGTTCCTGCGCGAGCCGGACGGCGGCGCGCGGCTCCGGCTGGAGGACGGCCACCTGCCGTCGGGGTCGAACGGCATCCCGCTCACCGGCTTCAACGAGAGCTGGTGGATGGGGCTCAGCGCGATGCACACCCTCTTCGCGCGCGAGCACAACGCGGTGTGCGACGCGCTGCGCGCCGAGTATCCGTCACTGAGCGAGGAGCGGATCTACCAGACGGCACGGCTGGTGGTCTCCGCGCTGATCGCGAAGATCCACACGGTGGAGTGGACACCGGCGATCCTCGCGACCGAGGCGATCGACATCGGGCTGCACACCAACTGGCAGGGCCCGCCGAAGAACTGGCTGAACCAGCTGGGACTGTGGCTCTTCGAGGCGCACTCGCTCACCGGTATCCCGAAGACGCTGCCGGACCACCACGCGGCGCCGTACTCGCTCACCGAGGACTTCGTCACCGTCTACCGCATGCACCCGCTGATCCCGGACGACTTCGAGCTGCGCGAGCACCACTTCGGGCAGCGTCTGGAGACCGTGGGCTTCCTGGACATCCAGGGCGGCGCGGCCGAGGCTCGGATCCGCAAGACGGGGCTCGCCAACACGCTGTACTCCTTCGGCATCGCCCACCCTGGCGCGATCACGCTGCACAACTTCCCGCGCTCGCTCCAGCAGTTCGAGCGGGACGGCGAGATCATCGACCTGTCGGTCGTGGACCTCGTACGCACCCGGCGCCGCGGTGTCCCGCGCTACAACGACTTCCGCGCGGGCCTGCACAAACCGCGCATCCGCTCCTTCGAGGAGCTGACGCAGAACGCCGAGACGCTGGCGCGTCTCAAGGAGGTCTACCGCTCGGTCGACGAGATCGACACGGTGGTCGGGCTCTTCGCCGAGAACCCGCCGGAGGGCTTCGGCTTCAGCGACACCGCGTTCCGGATCTTCATCCTGATGGCCACCCGGCGCCTGCAGAGCGACCGCTTCCTGAACGTCGACTACCGGCCGGAGATCTACACGCCGCTGGGCATCGACTGGGTCGAGAAGGGCGGGATGAACTCCGTCATCCTGCGGCACTGCCCCGAGCTGGCGGCGCTGATGCCGCGCGGGGCGAGCGCGTTCGCGCCGTGGCGGGCGGTGCGGCCGAGCGACGACGCAGGTTCGGACGGCGTCGGCTGACAGCCGCTCAGGACCTTTGGTCACCGGCACCGGCCATACCGGAGCGGCCCACCTGTTCACGCGGCCCTCGACCGCGGGCTCACGCCCCGCGCGAGGGCCGCTTACGCCATTTCTCGAACTCCTTCTCCGGGTCACCGGTGTACGACCACGGCGTCCGGCTGGCCTGCCGACCGATCATCGCGAACAGCGCGGTGGCGATGTCCGCCGTGCCCGCGTAACAGGCGGCGTGCGTCAGGTAGTTGAGATCGCGCACCTCCCAGGGCGCCACGGGTCCGTCCGGGCGCGCCGTGATCCAGCGCTGCCAGGTCCGCCGTACGTCGCTGACGGCCGCGTCGTGGTTCCAGTGCTGGCCCACCCCGACGACGGCGTCCCGCTGGCCCTTCGCCCCGTCGAGGATGTAGCGGTACTCCTCGACGCGGGCGAACTGCACCAGCACCGGCAGCGCGCAGCCCGGCGGTGCCACACCGGCCGCGTCGCGGGCGAAGTCGTACATGAGGCCGTGCGTGCCGTGCCAACGGGACGAGTAGTAGTGCAGGATCTGGAGGTGGCCCTCCATGCTGTACGGATCGCGGCCGTGCAGTTCGTCCCACCAGCGGCCGAGTTCCTGGCGGCGTACGCCGGTCGGATAGAGCCGGGCGACGGAGATCAGCGAGATCCAGGGCGTGGGGTCCTCGGGGTGGGCCTCGGCGGCCTGGAGGCAGGCCAGCACCGCCCGGTCGATGCGGTTCTGGTCGATGGGCACGCCCCGGCCCGCGGCGATGGCCAGGTTGAAGGCCCGGGCCACCTCGGTCGCGGCCCACAGCACCAGGGCGTCGGCGCTGCGGGGTTCGGCGGCCAGCCAGGACTCGACCGTCGAGTTGCCCGCGCAGGCCGACGCGAGCAGCTGTACCCGGTGGCCGCGCACGGACCAGTCGTCGCCGGTGGCCCGCAGCAGCTCCCGCAGTCCCTGCCAGCGGCCGATGACGACGTCCTGGCGGGCCGAGGTGAGGGGTCTGTCCCCGCAGTCGGGGTCGAAGTCGGGGGTGAAGCGGTCTCCCGCCATCGGGTCCCTCTCAGAAGTCGGTGGGGAGACCCTCGTGGACGCGGGACCGTTCGGTCGCCGCCGCGGTGGAGTAGCCGTCGGGGATGTAGTCGGTCTCGACGACCTGGGTGGCGTCGAGCTTGGCGGGCCGGTAGTAGTCGCTGCCCTGCTTCCAGTACCAGACCATGGGGATCAGGCCGACGGCGAGGCCGCCGATGCCGATCGCGATCGACGCGCTGCTCAGGTCGCTCAGCGACTCGACGAAGATCCAGAACATGAACAGGGCGCCGAGCAACGGCCACAGCCCGCCGAACAGGAAGTTGGCCGGGGACTTCAGCAGCATCTTGCGGTAGGCGACGACCACGGCGATGCCGGCGAGGCCGTAGTAGACGGCGATCTGCAGTCCGATCGCGGCGATGGCGTCGGAGAGGATGTCACCGACCGAGCCGAGGGCGTTGGAGGTCACGAACATCACCAGGGCGACGGCGCCGACCACGACGATGGCGACCCACGGGGTGTTCCACTTGCGGTGCACGCGGCCCAGCGCGGTCGGCATCGTACGGTCGCGGCCCATCGCGAACAGCGAGCGGGTCACCTGGATGAGTGTGGTCTCCAGGGTGGCGATGGTGGAGAGCATCACGGCGACGATCAGCAGCTTGCCGCCCCAGCCCGGCCAGATCTCCTCACCCAGTACACCGAGGACGTTGGCGTCGTTGTCCTGGATCTGCCGGTCGGTGAGGATCACGTTCACCGCGATGGTGAACACCTCGAAGAGCAGGAAGACGATGCCGACACCGATCAGGCCCGCGAGTCCCGTGGTGCGGCGGCTGTCGCGGGTCTCCTCGCTGAGGTTGCTGGTGACGTCCCAGCCCCAGTAGTAGAAGGCGGCGATGAGCGCGCCTGACGCGAATCCGCTGACCCCGTCGAAGTGGCCGAAGCCGAGCCAGGACCACTCGAAGGAACGGGCGTTGCCGCTGTGCAGCAGGGCGCCGACCGCGAAGACGGCCAGAATGGCGAGCTCCACACCGGACATGATGAGCTGCGCGCGCACGGTGAGCCGGGCGCCGCCGAGCACCACGAACAGCATGATGAGGAACCAGGCCGCGCCGACCGCCGTGGCCAACGCGGTGTTGTCCGCGAGCCCTTCGTCGAACAGGGAGAGGGTCATCGCGCCTGCGGGCAGCGAACCGGCGACCATGAAGATGGTCGCGGAGATGACCAGGGCCCAGCCGCTGATGAAGCCGAGGAAGGGGTGGAGCGTGCGGCCGACCCACGAGTAGCTGGCGCCCGCGTTGACGTCGATCCGGCCGAGGTAGCTGAAGGCCAGCGCGATGCCCAGCATGGGTATCGCGCAGTACAGGAGCGCCGCGGGACTGGCGAGGCCCACCGCGCCGACGAGGACCGCGGTGGTCGCGGCCAGCGAGTACGCGGGGGCGCTGCCCGCGACGGCCATCACGACCGTGTCGAACGTACCGAGGGCGTTGGCCTGAAGCCCTCTGCCCCTGTTGTTGCTCATGGTGGCGCTGCTTTCCGTCCTGCATGGCGCGCGGACGGGCACGCCCGACAACGCCATGTGTTCAGTGGGGGGGTGTGAAGGTCGATGCCGTACAACC
This sequence comes from Streptomyces albiflavescens, assembly GCF_014645835.1. GTDB lineage: Bacteria > Actinomycetota > Actinomycetes > Streptomycetales > Streptomycetaceae > Streptomyces > Streptomyces albiflavescens. The sequence continues at coordinate 103,442 of NZ_BMMM01000019.1, read as the reverse complement.
GCCGTCATCAGGCAGAGGGTCGCTCCGCAGGTGAGGTGATGATAGCGGTGGTCGTTCGCCTTTCAATGTCAACTGGTCGGTAATTTACGGCCGTCCACGGCGCCGGCATCGGCGACACCTCAGGTGAGATCCATTGACATGAACCTGCACGCACGGCCACTCTTCATGCTTGAACATGCACGATCCGACGCGATTTCAAGCACCTGCAAACACAACACCGTTGGTTTGAGTGGAGATGCGTACCGTGCGAAGACTCCGACACCGTTCCTGGGCCATGGCGGGGCTCGCCACCGCCATGGCCGTCACCGTGCTGAGCGCCCCGGCGCGGCCGGCGCTCGCCGCGGCCCCGCCGAGCGCCGTCCTCGACGACACCCACCGGAGCGTCAGCTGGCAGAGCCCCGTCTACGCCAAGGGCACGTCCGGCGGTACCGAGAGCTGCCCGCCCGCCGCCGACGACCCGGACAACAAGGTCTGCGACCGCTTCGACGTGAACGTCTCGGTACCCGAGGGGTATTGGGCCGACAACCCCGAGGGCGGCGTCCCGATCTCGATCGAGTGGCAGCACCCCACCGACGACTTCGACCTGTACATCAACGACGACGCGGGCAAGCAGGTCGCCTCCAGCGCGGGCACCGCCGACCCCGAGGCCACGGTGATCCCGAACGCGTCGGGGACCTACCACGTGCTGGTCGTGCCGTACGACGTGCACGACAACTCGTACACCGGCAAGGCGTATCTGCCCCAGACGACGGACGCGGGAGATCTCACGTCCTTCAGCGGGGGCGACGGCAGCTACACCATCGAGGCCGGGCCACTCAAGGCGAAGGCCGACTTCCTGGCAGGTGGCCAACTGCGCCTCCAGGCCGACCCGTCCGGATCACTCTCCGACCCGGCGGGCACGGCCATCGTCCGCAAGCAGCCCGCGGTGCAGAAACACACGACGTCCTTCGACGCGGGCGCGTACTACGGCATCCGCTCCCCCGACGCGGTCCTGCGGGTCTACAAGAAGCCGCTGCGCTTCGGCCTCTACAAGGCCGACAACCACACCCCCGTCTGGCAGGAGGACAAACCCCTGCGCTGGTCGACCAGCGGGATGCGGCAGAGCCTGACACGCGGTGCGGACGAGCAGTTCTTCGGCGGCGGCGAGCAGAACGGCAGCTTCGCGCACCGGGACCGGACGATGTACGTGGCCAACAACTTCAACTGGAACGAGGGCGGTTACAACAACTCGCAGCCCTTCTACCTCTCCAGCGCGGGCTACGGCGTCTTCCGCAACACCTTCGCGCCGGGCGTCTACGACTTCGGCTCACCCGTGCGGACCGGACAGCAGGAACGGCGCCTGGACGCCTACTACTTCCTCGGTGACGCGAAGAAGGTGATCGGCAAGTACACCGCGCTGGTCGGCAAACCGTTCATGCCGCCGGTGTACGGGCTCGAACCGGGTGACTCCGACTGCTACCTGCACAACGCCAACCGCGGCGAACGGCACACCCTCGACGCGCTGAAGATCGCCGACGGCTACACGTCGCACGACATGCCGCTCGGCTGGATGCTCGTCAACGACGGCTACGGCTGCGGATACGAGAACCTCGCCGAGACCGCCAAGGGCCTCCAGGACCATCACGCCCAGCTCGGCCTGTGGACCCAGGACGGCATCGACAAGCTCGCCGACCAGGTGAAGGCGGGCCAGCGCGTGGCCAAGCTGGACGTGGCCTGGGTCGGCAACGGTTACGGCTTCGCGCTCGACGCCTGCGACAAGGCCAAGGCGGGCATCGAGGAGAACAGCGACGCGCGCGGCTTCGTCTGGCTCCCGGTGTCCTGGGCGGGCGCCCAGCGCTGCGGCGTCCTGTGGAGCGGCGACCAGAAGCTGTCGTGGGACTACATCCGCTGGCAGATCCCGACGTACGCCGGGGCCACCATGTCCGGCATCGCGTACAACACCGGTGACGTGGGCTCGATCTACCGCCACGACGCCAAGATGTACGCCCGCGACCTCCAGTGGAAGGCGTTCCTGCCCGCCATCATGACCATGGACGGCTGGGCCTCCGACATCACCACCGGCAAGCCCGCCGACCAGCAGCCCTGGCTGGACGGTGAGCCGTACACCTCCATCAACCGCACCTACCTCCAGCTGAAGGAGCGCCTGCTCCCCTACATGTACACGCTCTCCGCCGAGGCCTCGAAGACGGGCGTGGGCGCGGTCCGTCCACTGTGGCTGGAGTACCCGGACGACCCGAACACGCTGGGCGCGGACGCGAAGTACGAGTTCCTCTCGGGCTCCGACTTCCTGGTCGCCCCCGTCTACAAGGACTCCGAGACCCGCGACGGCATCTACCTCCCCAAGGGCACCTGGACCGACTACTGGACGGGTCGCACCTACCGGGGCCCGACGACGCTGAACGGCTACCATGCGCCGCTCGACACCCTTCCCCTGTTCGTGAAGGAGGGCGCGATCGTCCCCATGTGGCCCAAGGGCACGACGAGCTGGCAGACCCGCGACCGGCACGAGCTGGACTGGGATCTCTACCCGAAGGGGAACAGCGCCTACACGCTGTACGAGGACGACGGCGTGACACGTCGGTTCGCCGCGGGTGCGTCGGCGACGCAACGCGTGGCCGTGACCTCCTCCTCGCGGACCACCGAGGTCAACGTCGGTGCGAGCGTGGGAAGTTACCAGGACAAGCCGACAGCCCGCTCGTACCGCTTCACCGTGCACGGCGAGTCGGCGCCGCGCCAAGTGCTCCTCGACGGGCGACCGCTGCCGCGGGACGCCTGGTCGTACGACAGTGACACCCGGGTGACGACGGTCAGGACGCCCAGTCTGTCGCTGGACCGCGCGTTCTCCGTACGGCTCACGCGGTAACCCGGCGCTCAACGCCCCGGTCGCACCGCGTGCTGCGCGGCGAGGCGCACCGGGGCGTTCTGCGCGCCGTAGCCGCGGTAGCCGCCGTCGCGCTGGACGAGTTCGAAGAAGACGCGGCCGATGGTCTCGGTGTAGCAGTGGCGGAACTCGCCGTCCTGGTCGCGGTCGTAGAGGATCCCGAGTCCGCGGTACGTCTCCAGCTCGCCGTCGGCGAACTCATACCGTGCGGCCAGGTCGTCGTAGTAGTTCGCGGGTATCGGCAGCAGACGGCCGCCCGCCTCACGGAAGCGGCGCGCCGCGTCGACCACGTCCTGTGTGGCGAGGGCGATGTGCTGGGCGCGGCCGCCCTCGTCGGTGGGAGCGGGGCCCACGCCGAGGGCGATGCGGACGCTGCCGTCGGCGTTGGTGACGGCACGGCTGCGGTGCAGCCCGTACGGGTCGGCGACGTCCACGCTCTCCTGTGCGCTCAGCCCGAGCACGCTGCGGTGGAAGAGTGCTGCCTCGTCGAACTGGTGCCAGGGCTGGGTGAGCGCCAGGTGGTCGATGCGGGTCACCCGCCGCGGGTCCCGGTCGTGTTCGACCTGCCCGAAGTCGCCGGTCCAGCTGGGGAGTCCGGGTCGGTCGGTCGCGCAGAAGAACAGTTCGGTGCCGTCGGGGGAGGACACCGCGTCGAGAGGCGCGTCCTCCAGGGCACGGCGGCGCGGCAGCACGGGGGCGAGCAGCGCCTCGGCGCGCCGGGCCGCGGCGGCCGGGTCCGGTGACTCCAGGCCGATGGCGGCGAGTGCGGTGCCGTCACGGCGGGCGGCCGGTCCCGTGTTGACCAGGACGCGCGCCTCGCCCTGCTGCCACAGGTCCACCGGCTTGCTGCGGTGGCGGGCCGTGCGGGTGAAGCCGAGGGCGTCGAGCACCGCGGCGACGGGTGCGACGTCGGGCGTGACAAGTTCGGCGAAGGCGACACCGGTGGGCACCACGGGGGCGGGCGGGGTCGCGAGGGCGGTCGGTTCCTGGAGCAGGGGTCCGGTCGCTTCTTGCAGGACGAGGAGGGAGCGCCGGGCGTCGACGGCGGTCGTCCCCGCCTCGGCCTGGCGGAAGACGTCGTTGAAGACTTCGAGGGAGAGCGGGCCCTCGTAACCGGCGCGCATCACATGGCCCAGCAGCCCCGCGATGTCGAAGCCGCCCTGGCCCGGGAAGCAGCGGTAGTGGCGGCTCCACTGGAGCACGTCCATCGCCATCAGCGGGGCGTCGGCCAACTGCAGGAAGAAGATCTTCTGGCCGGGGATGTCCTCGATGCCCTTGGGGTCGGAGCCGCGGGCGAGAATGTGGAAGCTGTCCAGGCAGGTGCCGAGGCAGGGGTGGTCCGCGGCTTCGACGATGCGCCAGGCATGGTCGTACGTGCTCACATGGCGGCCCCAGGCCAGCGCCTCATAGGCCACGCGGATGCCGAAGTCCTGGGCCAGATCGGCCAGTCGACGCAGCTGACCGGCGGCGAGCGCGTCGTCGTCGACGGCGAGCGGGGAGACGCTGGAGCACACCAGGACGGTGTCGGCGCCCAGGCGGCGCATGAGCTCGAACTTGTGCCGTGCCCGGCGCAGATTGCGCGCGAACTGGTCCTCGGGTACGGCCTCGATGTCGCGCATCGGCTGGTACAGGTCGATGCTCAGGCCGAGATCGGCGGTGCGCGAGCGGATCTCCTCGGGTGTGAGGGGGCTCGCGAGCAGGTCGTTCTCGAAGATCTCGACGCCGTCGAAGCCGGCCCGGGCCGCGGCCGTGAGCTTCTCGGTCAGCGATCCGCCGAGCGAGACGGTGGCGATGGACGTACGCACGTTGGTGCTCCTTCGGTCTTCCTTCACTGGGCACGGGAAACCGCCGGCTCAGGGCGGCGCCGCAAGGCGCGCGGGACCTGCGTGAGCACCCGCCCACCGACCCGCAGCCGGCTCGTCCTCTCTGCCACCCCACTCATGAGGGCGCTCTCGCACCCCACTCATGAGGGCGCTCTCGACTCCGGCACTCGTAGGGCGCTTCAGCTCCGCGCACCCGCCGCGCCGGCGAGTTCGGCGATGTCCGCCAGCATCCGCGCGCTGTCCGGCTCCCGCCCGGTGAACAGCCGGAACGCGTCCGCGGCCTGGAAGACGGCCATGCCACCCCCGTCGAGCGTCGCGCAGCCGAGCGCACGGGCGGTGCGCAGCAGCTCGGTCTCCAGGGGCCGGTAGACGACCTCGGCGACCCACAGACCGGGGTGCAGCAGCTCGGCCGGGAACGGCAGTCCGGGGTGAGCGGCCATCCCGGTCGGCGTGGCGTGCACGATCCCGTCGGCCCGGGCGAGAAGGGAGCCGAGCGCGTCCGGCGTCGCGGCGGCGGCACGGCCCTCGCCGAAGTGCCGGTTCAGCACGGCGGCCAGGTCGGCGGCCCGCCCGGGCATCGCGTCGACGACGGTGATGTGACCGGCGCCCAGCGTGAGCACGGCGTGCGCGACGGCCGCGCCCGCACCGCCCGCGCCCAGCTGGACGACCCGCTCCAGGGCCACATCGGGCAGTCCGCGCGCGAAGGAGGCCGCGAACCCGGTGACGTCCGTGTTGTGCCCGATCGCGCGGCCGCCCTCGAAGACGACGGTGTTGACCGCGCCGAGCGCCTCGGCCCCCACGGAGAGCTCGTCGAGGTGGCCGATGACCAGTTGCTTGCAGGGGTGCGTGATGTTCAGTCCGTCGAAGCCGAGGTCGCGTGCGGCGCGTACGAGATCGCCCACCGCCTCCGGGCCGACGCCGAGCGTGTCGATGTCGATCAGCCGGTACAGACAGCGCAGGCCCTGTCGGTCGGCCTCCCGCTCGTGCAGCGCGGGGCTGAGCGAGGGGCCGATGCCGGATCCGATAAGGCCGACGAGATACGAGTTGTGGGGCACGGCTGGCCTCCGAGGCGTGGCTAATGTACGAACTGGTTCGTTAGTAAGTGATACCAGGATGTCGCGGCTTCGGGAAGACCCGGGCAGCAAAGCCCGCGGCGGGGCCGTGCTTCTACAATCGCGGGCACCGGCCCACCCACCAGGAACCGTGACCCTCTCGCTCGAAGGAACCCGATGACCAGCGTCGAAGAACCGGCACGACCCAACGGGCGCATTCGTGACGCCGCCCGCACCAAGGCCGAGATTCTCGACGTGGCGACCCAGGAGTTCGCACGCGCCGGTTACACCGGTGCCCGGGTCGACGAGATCGCGGCCCGCACCCGCACCACCAAGCGGATGATCTACTACTACTTCGGCGGCAAGGAGCAGCTGTTCACGGCCGTGCTGGAACGCGCGTACTCCGTGATCCGGCAGGCCGAACAAGAGCTGGACGTCGAGCACCTGGACCCGGTCGCGGCCATCCGCCGGCTCGCCGAACTGACCTTCGACCACCATGAGGCGCACCCCGACTTCATCCGCCTGGTGAGCATCGAGAACATCCACGAGGCGGAGCACATCGCCGCGTCCGAGGAGCTCGGCAGGATCGGCTCGCCCGCGCTCGACGTGATCCGCCGGATCCTGGCGACCGGCCGGGAGTCGGGCCTGTTCACGGCCGACGTCGACGCCGTGGACCTGCACGCGATGATCAGTGCGTTCTGCTTCTTCCGGGTCGCCAACCGGCACACCTTCGGTGCCCTGTTCGGCCGGGACCTGGTCGCTCCCGACCAGCGGGAGCACTACCGCACCATGCTCGGCGACATGGTCATCGCCTACCTGACCGCGGACCGCGCGGCGGACTGAGACCCCCCGCCGGGGACCACTCCGCGGACCAGGACCGCGAAGATCCTTCGACGCAACCTCTTGACACCCGGGAAACGTCGGCGCAACATCCGTAGCCATCCACTACTAACTATCCAGTGGGTTAATTAACCGGGACACGCGGGCAGTCGGCCCGCACCCGGCACAGCCGACCCGTACACCCCCAGGGCCCCGGCACCCCTCCCCCTCCGCCACTCCCGTCCCCGGAGTCCCCTCCGTTCTCGGAGTTCCCTCGAAGGAGCACGCCGTGTCCGTCCCCGCCGCCCCGCTCGACGCGCCTCCCGGCCAGCCCCGGAAGGCCGCCATGGCCGCCTGGATCGGCAGCGCGCTGGAGTACTACGACTTCTTCATCTACGGCAGCGCTGCCGCCCTGATCTTCCCGAAGGTCTTCTTCGACGAGTCGGACCCGGCCACCGCGACCCTGCTGTCGCTGGCCACATTCGGCGTCGCCTACGCCGCCCGTCCGATCGGCGCGCTGTTCCTCGGCCACTTCGGCGACCGCCTCGGCCGGAAGAAGATCATGGTCTTCACGCTGATCCTGATGGGTCTGTCGACGTTCCTCATCGGCTGTCTACCCACCCGCGCCCAGGTCGGCGGCCTTGCCCCGGTCCTGCTGGTCCTCTGCCGCGTACTGCAGGGCATCTCCGCGGCCGGGGAGCAGGCGAGCGCCAACTCGATGACGCTGGAGCACGCACCGTCGAACCGCCGAGGCTTCTTCACGAGTTTCACGCTCAGCGGCACCCAGGGCGGTCAGCTCCTCGCCACGCTGGTCTTCCTCCCGGTCGCCGCACTGCCCGATGACCAACTGCTCTCCTGGGGCTGGCGCGTCCCCTTCTGGCTGAGCGTCGCCGTCGCCGTCGTCGGTTACGTCATCCGCCGCACGCTCGAGGAGACCCCGGCCTTCACCCGGCAGGCCGCGACCGAAGGTGTCGCCAAGCTGCCTCTCGCCGTACTGTTCCGCGAGCACTGGGCGGACGTCCTGCGGGTGGTCGCGGGTGCCCTGATCGCCTCGGTCAGCACGATCTTCACGGTCTGGGCGCTGGCGTACGGGACCAGCGACTCGGTCGGCCTGTCCCGCTCGCAGATGCTGTGGGTGGGCGCGCTGGCCAACCTCGTCGCCCTCGCCGCGATCCCCGCGTGGGCCACGCTCTCCGACCGCATCGGGCGCCGCCCGGTCTATCTGATCGGCGCCGCGGGCAGTGCGGTCCTGATGTTCGCCTACCTGTGGGCGATCTCCACGGGCTCCTACCCCCTGGTCCTGCTCTTCGGCATCCTCGCCTTCGGTGTCGTCTACAGCGCCGCGAACGGTGTCTGGCCGTCCTTCTACGGCGAGATGTTCTCCACCCGCGTCCGGCTCTCCGGCATGGCGATCGGCACCCAGATCGGCTTCGCCGTCGCCGGGTTCGCCGTCACCTTCGCCGCGCAGATCGCCGGCCCGGGAGGCGACGACTGGTCGTCCGTGGCCCTGTTCACCTCGGCCCTGTGCCTCCCGCCGGTGCTCGCCGCACTCACCGCCCGCGAGACGCACAAGGTGCCGACCGAACTGCTCGGCGAGCGTGTGCCGGGGGAAGCCGCACAGCGTGAGGCCGTGACGGCCTGACGTCGGCCCACCTCATGATCGCCCAAGTCCCCGACTGCACAGGGCTGTTCGGGGACTTGGGCCTGCCTTGACGGGCCGCTGGGGGCCAGAAGGCAGCGCTGGGCTGGATGTGGTGTCTCGGGACCTTGGTTACGTGAAGTCCTCGAAGGTGAGCTGCTGTGGGATGTCCGCGAGTGGTTCGGGCGGCTGGTCGAAGACGATCCGGTAGTCGCTCCCGGCGGTCCGGCTGATGGGCGGTCGGCCGCCGAGCGCGGCGTGCGGCCGCTCGTGGTCGTAGTAGTTCACGAACTCCGCGAGTGCGACGCGGCGTTCACGCTCGGTTGTGTAGTCGCGGACGTACGCCCACTCGCGGGAGAGCGTCCCGTTACACCTCTCCACCTTCCCGTTCGTGCGCGGCGTGTACGGCCTGGTCCGCTTGTGCTTTGTACCGGCAGCGGCGAGCGCGTCAGCCCAGGTCGTAGACGGGTAGCACGCGCCGTTGTCGGTGAGGCAGCGGCGGATCGGTGTGATGCCGTGGGCGGCGAAGAAGGCAACGGCCCGGTGCCAGAAGGCGACCGCGGTGACGGCCTTCTCATCGTCCAGGGCCGCGGTGTAGGCGAGCCGGGAGTGGTCGTCGAGCGCCGAATGCAGGTACGTGTATCCGACCTTGCCGGTACCGGGTCCGGTGCGTTTGGAGGCGCGGGCGGACTCGGTGCCGACGCCGTGCATCCGCCAGCCGCCGCCGGCCGGGACGCGTCCGAGCTTCTTGACGTCGACGTGGACCAGGTCGCCGACCCTTCGTGTTCGTAGCGGATGGCCTCGCGCAGCTGCTCGCCGGTCGGTGGGTCGAGGTCCCGGAGCCGGCCCACGTCCTCGCCTCACCAGGATGCGGTGGACGGTCGCGGGCGCGAGTGTGACGCCGTGCAGCCGCTGTAGGTCGGCGGCGAGCCGGGCCGGCCCGTGCTTGGTCTGCCGCCGCAGCGCCTCCACCAGGTCAGCGATGTCCTCGGGGGTGCGGGCGGGGCTGGTGTCGGGGCGAGAGGAGTGGTCGAGTAGTCCGTTCTCGCCGTGTGCGCGCCAGCGGGCGTACCACTTGGCCAGGCAGCGGCGGGAGATCCCGGCTTCCGCAGCCACGTGCGCGATCGGACGTCCGGCGTCGATCCGCAGACACCAGCGCAGACGTCCTTCGGGGGTCAGCGGTGCGTTCCGATGTCCCCTGCTGGTGGCGCTCCTGGACTCGGCGGCCGCGTTCACCGGGAGCCCTGGGATCTCAGGGCTCCCGCCTGAGCGGCTGTGCGTGGCGTCAGCGTGCGAACTTTTCGATGGCCGCTGGGGTGACGGGGGTGAAGAAGTTGACGAGGTTGCCGTCGGGGTCACGGAACAGCAGCGACCGGTTGCCCCAGGGCATCGTGGTGGGCTCGTTGACGAAGTCGGTGACGAAGCCGGTCAGGTTCTGGTGAACGCGGTCCACGTCGTCGACGAGGAACTCGGTGATCACGCTGTGGTTGTCTGCCGGGCGGGCAGAGCCCGGGGCGAACAGCGGGACGGTGCGGGTGCCGGCGATCGCGAGGGTGGCGCCCGTGGTCTTGAGTTCGGCGAAGTCCTCGGTGGCCCACGTCGCCTGCGCCCCTGTGGCTCGCTCGTAGAAGTCGACGAGGCGTGCGACGTCGCTGGTGATGATGCGGATCGAGACGAAGTCCATGGGGATCTCCTTGGCTGTGCTGGAGGCGTGCACGTCGCAGGCTAGGAGAAATAGTGGACAGAATCGGTCCTGTATTCGCGTTAGGCTGCGAACATGCCTCGACCCACCGGCCGCGTGCTGACACTCCTGGAGCTGCTGCAGTCGGGCGGCACCCGGACGGTGGCCGAACTCGCCGACCGGCTCGGCGTCGAAGGGCGCACCGTGCGGCGGTATGTGGACCAGCTGATCGACCTGGACGTGCCCGTGGAATCGGTGCGCGGCCGCTACGGCGGGTACCGGCTCGCCCCCGGGTACCGCTTGCCTCCGCTCATGCTCAGCGACGACGAGGCGCTGGCCGTGCTGCTCGGCCTGGTCGCCAGCCGCCGAGCAGGGTTGACGACGACGGAGCACACGGCGCGCGAGACGGCATCGGCGAAGATCCGGCGGGTGCTGCCCAAGCGCATCGCCCGTCGGCTCGACACACTCCTGGAAGCTCTCGCCTTCACGGATCAGCTCGATGATTTCGACACCCCGGACGCCGAGGTCCTGCTCACCATCGCCGATGCGGTGCGCCACCGCCGACCGGTCTCGATCCGCTACACCGACCGCGACGGACGGCGCAGCGAACGCACGCTGCACGCGTACGGGATCGTCGCCCATGCGGGCCGGTGGTACGTCACGGGCAAGGACGCCCGGATCGGCGAGGACCGAACCTTCCGGCTCGATCGCATCGCAGACGCTAGGACCCTGCCCGGCTCATTCGAAGCGCCCGTGGGTCCCGGTCCGGCACAGCGCGTAGTGTCGGGGTTCGCCACGGCCGAGTACCGGCATGAGGTGACCTTGCGGATCCACGGAACGGTTGAGCAGATCCGCGCCCACCTTCCCGCCAGCGTCGCGAGCCTGGAGGAGTACGCGCCCGTGACAGGCGAGGACCGGGCGACCGAGCGCTGGCTGCGCGTCGAGCTGCGGGCGGAGCGGCTCGATTGGTTGCCTCCGGTACTCGCCTCACTCGACCGGCCGTTCGTCATCGAGCGCCCCGCTGAACTGCACGACCTCGTCATCGCGCTCGCCGATCGCCTCGCGTCCTACGCCCGCCAAGCCTGACCGCGAGGAACCAATGTCATGAGATGGCACAGCTAGACGTCGTGCGCCCGGGGATGGCGCGGCTCGTACAGACCGATCTCACCGCCACCGGGCAGCCGGAAGCCCGTCACGCGCCCCCATCGGGCCTCCGTGAGAGGCCGTGTGAACTCGACCCCTTGCTCGCCGAGTTCGGCCATCGTCGTCTCGACGTCGTCGCACATCAGCATCAACTCGTGCGACGGCTCGCCCTCGGCCGGGTGGAAGGCGAACTCCGCCGGCGGAGCCTTGAAGATGAGCCAGCCGTGCCCCGCGTCCACGTGCGCAAGGCCCAGGACGTCCCGGAAGAAGACGCGGTCGGCCTCCGCATCACGGGTGTAGATCACCACATGCGCCCCATTGATCACGCGCGGAGGCTAGTGCGGCCGAAAGCCGGTGGCAAGCGCGACGCGCCTCGGTCCGCCGGCCCAGCCCGGCCGTTCTCTCTGCACCCGGCCTGACATCCTTCGCCGCCCCGGACATCCACCGCCCGTTCGCCTGTCGGCGCCGATCACATGAGTGGGGCCCGTGACCGGCACCGACGAGGCGGGATCGGGCATGCCCCCGCACTCCCCGCTTCCGCCGCCCCCTACGGCCGGCGTCTTGCACCTGACACCAATGTCAGGCTCGACCCTACGCGGCATGCGAAGCGAAACGACGACACAACCGGCCCTTGCGCACGGTCGAGTCGACGAAGGCAAGCTCCCGCTCGGGGCCCTCCTCGCGCTGGCCACCGCCGTGTTCATCACCAGCCTGACCGAGACACTGCCCGCGGGAGTGCTGCCGGCGATGAGCGCCGACCTCGGTGTCGGGGAGTCCACCATGGGGCAGTCGGTCACGATCTACGCGGTCGGGACCGCGCTCACGGCGATCCCCCTGACGGCGGCCACAGCGGGCTGGAAGCGAGGGCGGCATCGCCACGTTCCTCGGACACCTCGGCATGGGTGGCTCGACCGACCTCGTGCTGCTGGTCTTCGGCGGCGCGTCCATGGTGAGCATCTGGATCGTGGGCGCCCACATCGACCGGCGGCTGCGGGCTCTCACCGTCGCGAGCACGCTGCTGGTCGCGGTCGCGGCCACCGTCCTGGCGATCCTCGCGGACCGGCCCGCGCTCGTGTTCGTCGCGGTGGCGCTGTGGGGTCTCGGCTGGGGTGGTGTGCCCACCCTGTTGCAGACGGCTGTCGCCGATGCGGGCGGCGACGTGGCCGACGCCGCACAGGCCATGCTCGTCACCTTGTGGAACGCGGCGATGGTCGGCGGAGGCGTCACGGGGGGAATTCTGCTCGACCTCTTCGGTCCGACGTCCTTCGCGTGGGCCGTCCTCGGTCTCCTGCTGCCGGTACTGGCTGTGGTGATCGTCGCCCGCGGGCACGGCTTTCCGCGGCGGCGCGACAGCGCGGCCTAACTGATCGTTTCACAATGCCCTGTTGCGGCAGCGGATGCCGACTGGGTATCCGCTGCGGTCGTGGACCAATGGGTCGGGCCTGAGCCCTGCGTGTCAGTGGCCCTGGCTATCGTCCATGTCATGGCCTCAAGCGATCATCTGCTCGATCTGATCCAGAACACACCGGACGTCCACGGGCTGCTGCGGACGTCCTTCGAGTTCGACATCGAGCAGAAGCAGCGCGGTGAGGGTTTGAGGCTTGCCTCGGGTTCGCCGCTGGAGACGATTGCAGGGGATTTTGCGGGTGGGGCGTACTTCCTGTGCACCGAGATCGGCGGTCGCAGGCCAGTGATCTTCGGGAACTCCGAAGGCGAGGGCGGGCTGATCGCCGACGACCTGGCGGACGCGCTGGAGATCATCATCGGGCTGGGATGGCAGGACTGTCTTCGCTTCTCCGGCGGCGGCGATGTGGAGGTCATGCAGGCCTCCGCCCAGCATCTCGAAAGGCATCTGTCCAGGGACAATCCGGAGATCGCCGAGGAGCGTGCTCGCGTGGCTGCGGTTTTGTCGCTGCGTGTCCTGCCTGTCGCCGACCTCGTCATCCGCTTGCAGGCGGCGGCCTCAAGGACCCAGCCCGACTACGTGGTGACCACCGAGGATGGGGAGGTCTACGACCCGCCGTTCGGCGAGTACTCGGAACCGCGCTACGGTGGCTGGCGCTGAATCGGACGGATTTCCCGCTCGCCTGACGTGCCGATCTTGGCTGCTCCGTTGATGTCTGACGACATGTCTGGGCAGACGCTGCGACCGTGTCCGCTGACCTGGTTCCTGATGACCTCTGGAAGCGCTGCCCACAAGACGCTGCGCTGGGAAAGCGTGCGCCAGCACCATGAAAAACCTCGTGATTGCCACATCGGTGTCAACAGCCGAGTACGCAGCTGCCGTTATGCGCTGGCCGACTTAGATGAGATGACCCCAGACGGTTGTCCTACTCAGTGAGCCTTTTCCAACCTCGGTTTGAGCTGGTCAGGTGGAGGGTGAGGACGGCTTGCACGAGGGCGGTGATGCGGGTGGTGGAGCATCGAAGCTTCCGTAGAAGCCGCCAGGTCTTGAGGGCGGCGATGGCAGGTCGCCGTGCGCAACCCGGTCTATACGGAGCCCGTGAGGCCCCCTAATCCCACCAGAACGACCAGTGAGTTCGCCCCGTAAGACTTGCTGCGTACTCGGGAAACGGTGTGGGCGGGTCGTCGACGATGTTGTTCGCGGTCGACAGCACGTGCTCCAGAGCGAGCAGCTCCGTTTGGGAGGCTTCGACAGGCGGGCGTGCGACTGAGACGTGCAGCTCTCTGCCGAACACTCCCATCACTCGCGCGCCGTACCGGTCCTCCCAGCTTCGCAGCAGGGCACAGACCAAGGGCAGTGGTGCTTCCGTGTCCAAGCCGAGCGACGCAACGGCGTCGCTACTGCGCGCGGCGGGGACGAGCACAAGGCGGCAACGGTCCCGCCGGGCCACGTCGATGAGCCGGGCCAGCGTCCTTACCGAGGCTTCCTCAGGTGTCGGATCAGTGGGCAACACAGGTAGCGTCGGCGCCAGGCCCGGCCACTGTTCGAAGGGCGGCCCGGGGTCGTGCGGCCACGGCTCGATTCCTTCGGGAACCGGGACCGGCGTCGGGTTCGTCCGGAACGGAAGCCTGCTGCGCCGATACTCGGCGAAGTCCGCCGCCAGCACGTCCTCCAAGGAGTCGCTGTCAACTTGTTCCAGCTCCAGCGGGCTTCCCAGAGCACCAGGCCACAAGAGCGGAACCAGCCCGGTTGCCTCGTGCTCGCCCAGCAAGCGGGACCACAAGTGCTCGATGTCATGAGGAAACTCGTCGGAGACCCACGCGTGCAACCAGCCACAGGGCAGGATCCGACCGGGAGGCAATCCGTCAGGCAGCGCAAGAACCATGGATGCACTGTAGAAGGTGTCTCTGACAGTGATCCTTTTCCAACCTGTTGGCCTTGCCGGGCAGTTGGGCTGACAGACGGGTGAAGCCCCTGGTAGATGGGTTTTCGACCAAGAAGAACCCGTGCCCACCAGAGGCTTCGCATGCCTGTCTACCCGTCGGGCTGGACGTGTCCAGCTCCGCCCTGCGCTTCCTTGCCGCTCGTCTGCGGGAACACCGTCTTCGTCTCGGTACCCGATGGCGGCGCTTGAGTGCGGGGCGGCAGGCGCTGCTCGCTCTGGCACATCTCCGCAATGGTCATCCGTACGCCCAGCTGGCAGCCGGATTCGGGATCGGTACCACCACCGCCTACCGCTACATCACTGAGGCCGTCGATGTCCTGGCCGCACTCGCACCGTCCCTCGCCGATGCGGTCCGGGCGGCGTCGAGGAAGGCGTTCGTCCTGCTGGACGGGACGCTGCTGCCGATCGACCGCATCGCCGCCGATCGGCCGTTCTACTCGGGCAAGCACAAGAAACACGGGATGAACGTGCAGGTCGTCGCCGATCCGTCGGGGCGCCTGCTGTGGGCATCTCCCGCTCTGCCCGGGGCCGTCCACGACGTCCGTGCGGCCCGCGAGCACGGTGTCATCGATGCTCTCGTAGGGGCCGGCATCGTCTGCTGGGCCGACAAGGGCTACCAAGGAGCCGGCGGTACGGTCCGTGTTCCCTACCGCGGCCGGTGGGAGACGCTGTCCGCAGGCCAGCAGGCCGTCAACCGGTCCCACGCGAAGATCCGGGCCCTTGTCGAGCAGGCCATCGCCACCCTCAAGTCATGGCGACTCCTCCGCAAGCTCCGCTGCTCGACCACCCGTATCACGAGCCTCGTTCAGGCAGTCCTCACCCTGCATCTGGCCAGTTCAGAGTAAAGATGGAAAAGGCTCACTGGCGCTGGCCACCGAGTTCACTGTTCTGTCTCAAGAAAGTAAGTCGCCTGCATAACGCTGACCTGCATGGACTGGGTTGGATGAGACGACTGGATTTGGCTCGTTGACACGGAAAGAGGTAGTTGCCTGTGTCGATGGGGACTTACTGGCCCTCAAACGTGCTGTCGTGCGGGGCAGATGGCTCGTGATTGCTCCTTTCCGCCTGAGCGTGACGACGGCCTATCAAGATCAATAGGTGTCTGCGTTGGAGGAATCACCTGGTTGCGCCCGTTCCGGGGGCGCAGTTGGGCGGGGACAATGGCGCGCGTCAGCAAGGGCACGGGGGACGGGGGCGCGGCTGATGAGGAATTGGCGCCGTGGACTGTGGGTGGGTGCGGCACTGGCCACCGGTGCCCTGACGGTGGTAGCCGTGCGAGATCGGAGTCTCGAGAGCACGGGGCCTCTGCTGTCGGTCCTGGGGTTCCTTGTCTCCCTCGCTGGTCTGCTGCTGAGCACGGCGCGGACCGGCCCTTCTCCGTCTCCTGGCGAGTTACTGGACCGGGCCGCTGGCACTCTGGCAGAGGCAGTTCGCGCCCAGTGGCAGGCGGAATGGCGGCTGCGGCGGCTCCAAGACCCAGAACCGCTGGCGGTGCGCTGGGTAGCGGCGTCGGCCTGGCTCTCTGACCTTGAAGAGGCCATAGGGTGGCCGGCCCGGGACGGCCAGCGTCCCGACCTGGACGGCCAAATCACCGACATCGCCCACGTGTTCGGCCGCGTTCCCTCCCGTCGCCTGGTCGTCCTCGGCGCTCCCGGCAGCGGCAAGACCGTTCTCGCCGTTCGCTTCACCCTTGACCTGCTCAGCAGACAACGCACCGGCGATCCGGTTCCCGTGATCTTCCAGGTCTCCACCTGGCACCCCGACCAGCAGGGCCTGCGTCAGTGGCTGGCGGACCAGCTCGTCATCGGATACCCCACACTGGCCGCCGACGGCCCCTCGGGAGACGTCCTGGCGCGTGAACTCGTCGCCACCGGACGGGTCCTCCCGGTCCTCGACGGACTCGACGAGATGGCCGCCCCCACGCGATCTGCGGCCGTGTGGCGGCTCAACACAGAACTGGACGCCGGTTCTCCGCTGCTGCTGACCTGCCGCAGCAACGTGTACGCCGAAGTCGTCCAAAACAGCGATGTTCTCACCTCGGCGGCGGTGGTCGAACTACAACCACTCGGCTTCGAGGAGGCAGCCGAATTCCTGGTCCGCACCGCACGACCCGTGCGGGACCCCGCTGGAACGCGCGCCACCGCCTGGGACCCGATCCTTGACCACGTCCGACGCCATCCGGACACACCCACGTCCCGCCGCCTGCGGGAAATCCTGAGCCTTCCGCTGATGGTTGCGATGGCCCGAGCCGCCTACGGTGACACGGGGGCCGATCCCTCCGAGCTCCTATGCAATCCCCGCTTCGCCACACCTGCGGTTCTGCAACAGCACCTGCTGGAAGCGTTCGTCCCCGCCTCCTTCCGCACGTCGGCTCGCTGGGACAGCGACGATGCCGTGCATTGGCTGCGCTTCCTCGCCCGGCATCTAGAACAGCGCGGAACGCGCGACCTGGCTTGGTGGGAGTTGCCCGAGGCACAGCCCGCACCGCTGCGGCTCCTCGGACCGCTGCTGGGACTCGGGATACTCATAGAAGCGATCTGCGTAGCCCGGTGGCTGTCGGGTCACGGCGCGGCATCGACGGTGGCCGCGGGCGCTGGTCTCCTCGGCCTGTGCGTTGGATACGCCGTTCTGAGCCGAGAGGGAATCAGGCTTCGATACAAGGCGCTGTTGCCACTCATCGGTGTGATCCCGCTGGCCGCGCGCATCGGATGGGTTCAGCCACTTTTTGTGTCGCAGGGGGAGTGGATTACGAGGGGGACGGGGGCTGCGTACGGGATCGGCCCGGTGCTGGACAGGCTCACCGTTGGTGCGCTGTACGGGCTGGCGGTGGCCTCAGGACTGGCCGTCGTCGGTGTCACCACTACACCCACTCCCTCCACGATGCCGTTTGGGTGGCGGCGCCGGCAGCAGCGCGCGAGCGCGCAGCCCTGGCGGTTGGGCCGAGCTCTCGGCCAAGGACTCAGTGTGGGGTTGCTGGCTGGAACCGTACTTGGTCTGGGCTTCGCGCTCGCGGCGGGCAGCACAGCCGCTGGGCGAGCTGCTGCGTTCAGTGAAGACAACCGGTGGCAATGGCTGGCGGAGGGGCAGAGCCCTGGCGAACTGTTCCGCTCAGCCGTGGCGTTCGGGGTTACCGGCGGACTCGGACTCGGCCTCGTCGCAGGATTTTCCGCTGGCCTTCACCGGTGGCTCGGAGTGCCCGTCGACACCAGCCGTACCTCGAGCCCACTGGACAGCCTTCGTTCCGACCGGGCGACGGGGCTCATACGCGGGTTCCTCGTGCTGAACAGCGCCCTTTTGAGCGCCGGACTCGCCGATTTTGTTCTGCCTCAGGGGGCGGGCATCGCGACCGCAGTCTGCCTGCCGATCGGGCCCATCGCCCTGGTTGTATCCGCGTGGGGAAGGCTGCTCATCGCGCGCCTGTGGCTGTGTGGGGCGGGCCGACTCCCCTGGCGCTTGATGGCCTTCCTCGCTGAGGCGCATGAGCGGGGGGTACTACGCCAGGCGGGCTCCGTCTACCAGTTTCGGCATGCGCGGTTGCAGGAGCAGCTCGCTTCGGACCGTACTGGGGAGAGCGCCTGATCAGGCCGACGACTTCCCTCAGGCTGGTGGCTTCGCGGCGACCTAACGGACGCCTGATACTCGCCGGTTTCCACACCGCTCCGTCAACCGGACGACAGCAGGGCGACCAGCACCCCAACGCAAGCAGCCGCCCGGGTAGGTTCGCTGAGACAGGCCTCGGAGCGACTCGGTTCGCTGAGACATCGACTCGATTGGGTGAGACAGGACATTCACCTTCCAGGAGCGCCCCAAGATCCCCGAGCAGGTCCCACGTTCCCAGTCTGGGAACCCAGCGCATCGCGGGCGCCGGCGGACACGCGGCGGCCGCCCGGCCCTCTGACCGTGCTCTGCGCATTCCGTCACCTCGCGAGCCGCATTTCGTCGGTTGGCCGTTTCAGACCCGGGTGTTCCCACTCCAGGACCAAAGAGGGGGACACGCGGGTCGCCGAGTAGGAGCGTCGGAAGCCGAATCGGTGATTCCGGCGTCTTTCCCGCTGACGGCATGAGGGGGTCCAGTGGTTGGGAATGCACACCGTCAGGTGCGAGTCCGACTCGCACGCCAACGGCCGACCCCAGATCGGGTCAGGGGGCGTGTCCGCGAGGTTGGTCCGGAACGCTGGTGGCACCGCATCCGGTGGGCCCATATCGGGGGTGTCCTCGGTGCAGTCGCCGCGATCGGCAGCCTCATTTTCACTGGCGTGGCCACGTACTACGGCGCCGCTGTGTCGAAGGACCGACTCGAGCAGTCACGAGAGGCTACCCAGCGCGAAAGCCGCAGCCAGGCTTCCCATGTCTCCTTCTGGAGTGAGGGGGGCCCGCATCGCGCGCAGCGCACCGTGCACGTGATGAATCGATCGCCTGACCCCATCACAGGCATCACATTGTCGCTGTTACTTGTGACCCAGCAACGCGGCGAAGACCCCGCTGTATTGGAACCGTTTCAACTGACCTTCCCGAATCTCGGGCCATGCAAGGAGATGGTGCTTACGGAAGAGACGTTGCTGAGTGCACTAGATGTGAGTCAGCAACGTCCAAGTGAAGTACAGCTGAGCATCTTGAACTTCACCGACGGCGACGGGCGCACCTGGCGGCGGGCGGATGATGGACTTGAGGAGTCCCGCCAAATCGGCGAACCAGATTTCCCAGGCACCAGCGAGGTGACGCTGGATGCCCCGCCAGCACCAAAGCGGGCCGCCATGTGCGACGGGGGAACCACCTGATAGTGGTGGTTGTTGAGGGCAAGACGACGCTGGGACGGCAGTTAACGTCTTCCGCAGCCCTCAGCGCTCGGCAGGGTGGACGCAGGGCGCCCTACGGGCGTGCGGTCACATGATGGTGGGCTCAGTCGTGGGTGGTTGGGGGCGGGGCGCGGGTTCCCAAACTCGGAGCCCACTACGGCGCGAACGTCGTCGACCGGGAGCCGGCGGCCCGGCCCGGTGACCCGGCGACCAGCATTCCGTCACCCGACGAGCCGCATTCCGTCAGTAGCCCCACCTGGGCGGCATGAGTCGCCTGCTCGGGGGCGCCCTGCACGATCTGTTCCAGCGCCAGTACTCCCCCGATCCGTACATATCTCGCCTCGGAGCCGAGGCGTTCCAGTGCCTTGGTGAACCGGTCGGTGACCTGACCGCGTCGACTCAACCGGTAATTACGGACCGTGTACAGCAGTGCTGCGCCAGCTCCGATCGCGGCGGCACACGCCACCCGGGCACACTCCGTCGTACCGGGGCCGGTTCCCGAAGTTCCCAGGGGTTTTCCCCGAGCCGTACCCCGAAGCGTGGCGGCTCGCACCGTTCCTAATGTCTCCCACGGGGGATGCGGTGAGCATCCGGCACGGGGCCGGACGGCACCTTCCCCACGAGGGAGATGATCGTTGTGGGACCGAACGACGTGGAGATCGTCCGGGTCTTTGCCCGGAAGACGACCAGCCCGAACGCCGACCCGACCCTGAACCCCAAGGAGGCGGCCGAGATCGCGGTGGAGGTGGAGGCGGGCGACGCCATCTTCCGGATCGGGGCGCCCTACGAGGTCGAGATCACCGTCAAGGATCTCATCGACGGCACGAACATCCAGACGGCGACGGCCAACGTGGTCAGCGGGCTGCTCAGTCAGGCCCCTTGGGACAAGCAGCAGGCCGCGTTCGTCTTCGGCATCGCCGCCGCGGAGCTGGAAAAGCACAAGGGGCACCAGTGCGAGGTCTACGCCTCCGTATACATGGGCCTGACGGACCCGGACGCGAGCTTCGCGACCAGCCCGCGCTTCCTCATCCAGCGCTGACCGGGCCGGGCGGAAATTTCGCCACCAGCCCCACCCGGGACGAGATGCCGAGCTTCGCGTAGGCATGGCCCAGGTGGTACTCGACCGTCTTCACGCTGAGCACCAGCTCCCGGGCGACCTGGCGGTTGGTGAGACCGGAGGCGGCGAGCCGGGCGACGGCCAGCTCCTGCGGGGTCAGCACAGGGCCGCTGTCGGGCGGCATTGAGCGAAACCTTGCCGCACCGCTGGTCCCGCAGCCGGCGAGTTCCCGCGCGCAGCGCTCCAGGAGGGGGACCGCGCCGAGGGCCGTCAGGGTCTCGTGCGCGGCCTGGAGCGTTTGCGCGGCGGCGGCCCTGCGGCCGGTCCGGCGCAGCAGCTCGCCCAGCGCGAGCTGGAGGCGGGCCCGTTCGTACGGCGCGGTGACCCGGGCCGCGTGCGCCAACCCGGCACGGAACACGTCCTCGGCGGCGTCGGGCTCATGCCGTGCCGCCAGCAGTTCGCCCCGGACCCGGCAGTCGGTGGCCTGGGCGGCCCGGTGGCCACGGGCGGCGGCCAGCGCCTCGAAGGCGGTCAATACGCGGTCCGCCTCGTCGAGGCGCCCGAGTCCGACGAACGCTTCGGCCAGCAGATCGCGCCACGGCGCGGCCATCGGCTCGCACAGCCCCTCGGCGGCGTCGGCCTCCAGGAGCGGCAGCAGCTCCGCCGCGGCGGCGTCCGGCTGCCCCCGCAGGATCGCGAGAAAGGCGCGCACACGCCGGGACTCGGTCATGACGGTCCCCGGCGTGACCGGTATGTCGGGCACCTGATCCAGATGCCACTCCGCGCGTTCGTAGTCCCCGCGGGCGGCGAGGACGCGCGCGGCCGCTGCATGCACGGTCAGATGCAGCTCATTGCCGGTGTCGTCGGTGAGGGAGGCGGCCGATTCCAGGCACAACGCTGCCTCCTCCCAGGCCCCCAGTCCGTACTGCGTGAGACCCATCTCCAACATCGCGACGATGCGCAGCATCATCGGCCCGTCGCGGCAGATGAACAGGGCTTCCCGCAAGTCCCGCTCCGCGTTCTCCAGGTCGCCCGACCACATCCGCAGGAGGCCGCGTCCGCAGAGCAGATCCACATCGGCCACGGCGACGAGCGAGGCGTCCGGCAACTCCGCGGCCACGGCGAGCCCGCGCCCGATGTCACCGCTGAGGCCGTAACCGGTCATCCGGGCGTAGCGCAGCATGGTGCTGGAGGCCCGCCGGGCGGACAGCCGCAAGGCCTGTTCGGCCCATTCGGCCGCCTGCAGGCCGTGGTTGAGGGACAGCGCCATGAAGCTGAGCTGCCCGGCGATGTACGAGGCCAGCTCAGGGTCCGCCGCGCTGTCACAGATGCTCCAGGCATCCCGCAGGAGAGGCTCAGCCTGCCTGATGTCGCCGTCGAACGGCAACATCAGGGCCCGCGCGTACCGGTGTGCCGTCGAGCAGGCATCCCCCGGCAGCTCGTCGAACAGCACCTGCGCCTCGTCGCGGCGGCCCTCCCACAGCAACGCCTCGACCGCCTCGACGCCGTACCGCTCTCGGTCCCGCTCCGCGCGAGCCAGCCGGGCGGCGTCGCGCAGCAGCGGGGCGGCCGTCCCCCAGCGCCGGGCGGCGGCCTCGGAGTGGGCCAAGTCGGCGAGCTGTCCGGCCAGCGCGTCGTCCGGACCCTGCGCGGCGTGCACCAGGTGCTGGAGGCGGCCGAACGCCGTGTCGGACTGCCCGGCCGCGGACCGGTGCAGCGCATGCCGCAGTACGGGGCCGAGCCGCCGGTAGACGGTGGCGCGCAGCATGGGGTGCGGAAAGGACACGCGGGGGCCGCCGGGTTCCGGCGTCTCGTCGAGCAGTCCGGCGCCGACCGCCTCCTCCAGTGCCGGCAGCGGAAGCTTCAGCTCCGCGAGCCGGGCGGCCGCGTGCAGCGGACAGGACATCCCAAGCACACTCGCCGCGGCGACCAGGGCCTGCGCCTCGTCGGTGCAGCCCGCCAGCCGCTGTTCGATCAATCGGGCGTACCCCAGGGGCGCGGGCAGCAGGAACGTCGCGGACATCAAGTGGGCGGGCGGTACCTGTTCGAGCAGCGCCTTGACGTGCAGCGGGTTGCCGGCGGTGTGGTCGAGCAGCCGTACGACGGCGGTCGGCGGCAGCGGACCAGTACTGGCGGCGGCGAGTTCACAGACCTCGCCCGCGGTCAGGCCGCTCAGGGTCAGGCGCAGCGCGCCCTCGCCGATGAGCAGTCGGCGCAATCCCTCGGGCAACGCCGGATCATCGGCCTCTCGTAGGACGACGACCGTGAGGACCCGGTCCGCGCGCAACCGGCGCAGGGCGAAGGCCAACGCCTGCAGGGACGAGGAGTCCGCCCAATGCGCGTCGTCCACCAAGAGAACCAGAGGTCCGGCATTACGCGTCTGGAGTTCACCGAGCACATCGAGCAGCCGAGAGCCGACGGTCGGCGCGTCGGCCGCCGGAGGCCGGGGGACGGCCTGCTCCGTGTGTGGTGACAGCAGTTGATCGAGCAAACCGAACGGGAGACCGGTCTCGTTCTCCTCCCCGCAGCCTTTCAGCACCTCGGCCCCGGGGTGCCCCGCGAGGAAGCGGCCGATGAGGGCAGTCTTGCCGATCCCGGCCGGCCCGTCGACCAGCACCAGACGAGGCGCACCGGCGATGACCTGTGCCAGTTGGTCGTTGAGAGCCGAGAGATGGCTGTTCCGCCCGACGAACAGATCGCCCATGTCGGCCACCTCCCCCTGTGCCCGCGGCGGACGGTCCCCCTGGCCACTCTCGCGCGCGGAAGAGGACCGCTCAAGGGGGCCCCGCGTCCAACTTCCGTGGTCCTGCTGCTCCTACAGGGAGGAGCACCGGACTGTTCAATCCACGCGGGCAGACCCGCTACAGTCCGCCGCCGACCACTACGCGAAACCGGTGAGAAACGAAGTCATCCCTATTCCCCGGCTCAGTTGCGGGCGTGACGCCCGCCACGACCGTCGTCGTGAGCAGCCACCCGGCCGCGATCAGCCCGTAGGCAAGCCACTGCGTACCGCTGGACGTCCAGTACCAGGCGTTGCGCTGGCCGAGGCCGCCAATGTGGCCGCGCCCGTCCGCCACGGGGGGGGGGAGCGAACAGGCGGGGCCGGCCTGGGATTACCAGCGGATGGTCTGGCCCTGCGGGGTGACGCTGACGGTGAATTCCTCAGCCGCCGGTGTGCCGGCGGCGTGCCAGCGGCCGAGCTGCTCCTCGGCGGCGTCCCAGAGGGCATCCGGGCCGTCCTGCCGCACGGTCCAATGGCCGTCTTCCTCGTAGAGGGCAGCCCACGAACCGGATGCAACGTCGACGAGAACGTCCTCGGTGTGCCCGTCCCGTTCCATCGTCAGGCGCTGCGCGTGCGGTACGGCAAACTGCACGACGAAGCGAGACGTCCAGTCGTTCAGGACGTCGGCTCCGATGATGGCCTCGCGCTCCTTGCCTTCGTGCCGGTGCGGAACGCGGGACCATCCCCGCGCGTGCGGGGAGCAGTTGAGGTTCCGGTCCTCCACGCCCCTGAGGTGCGCACGAGCGGCGGCAACGGCTCAGCGTCCCCGGGGGATGCCGTACGCCCGGTCCACGTGCAGCCGTAGTACGAGACGGCGGTCGCGGACCATGGCGGCCCGGTAGTCGTCCCAGTCGGGGTGCTCGCCGAGGACGTCACGGTAGAGCCGGATCAGCTCCTCGACGGTCTCGTCGTGCGGGCCCTCGGCCACGGGTGTCAGCTCGGCCGTGCCCTCGGCGACCGTGTAGGCCCAGCGGTCCTCGCTGGTCACGTGGTACGAGGCTCGTGGGTCCCGGCGCAGATTGCGGGTCTTGGCGCGGTCATCTGTGAGCGAGACCCGGACGATCCGCTCGTCGGGATAGTAGGCGTGGCTGACGTTCGACAGCTGGGGTCGCCCGTCCTTCTTGAGGGTGACGAGCACCCCGCCCTTGTACTCGGAGAGCAGCTTGAGCAGTGCGTCCTGCGTCGCGTCCTGAGTCATGTATCGACGAACCTCCGGGAGGCGATCCGCATTCCCGCGTAGACACTGTCTACGCAACCTGGTAGACAGTGTCTATGAGCGAATCGGAGTTGGGGCTGCGGGACCGGCTGGTCGAGGTGGGTGTCGATCTGGTGACCAAGGAGGGCGCGCAGGTGCTCACCCTGCGGGAGATCGCCCGGCGCGCCGGTGTCTCGCACGGAGCCCCGCGCCGCTATTTCCCGACACACCTGGAGCTGCTGTCGGCCATCGCGCGCCGGGGTTTCGCCGACCTGGGCGCCCGGGCCGCGACGGCGCTCGGCGACGGCGAGGCGGGCCCTCGCGACCAGCTCAAGACCCTGGGGAGGGTCTACCTGGACTTCGCGCTCACCCAGCGCGGCATGTATGAGCTGATGTTCCGTCATGACCTGTTGGAGAGCGGACAACTGGGACTGCGCGAGACGAGCCTGCCGCTGTTCGGTGTTCTGATGGACCTGGTCGGCCGGGTGCGGCCCGAGGCCGATGCCCCGGTCGTCGCGGGCGCGCTCTGGGCGAACCTGCACGGGATCGCCCAGCTGTGGGGCTGGGGCAGCCTCCAACTGGCCACGGACGCGGACGACTTCGTCCCCCTGTTGGCAGCCGCGCTGGAGGCGCATCTCGGGCCGGAGGAGCGGTGAACTCACCCGACCCGGGGGTCCATCGACGGCTCACCCTGGCGAGCAGCGTGCTCGGTGCCGTGATCGTGGCCCTGGACGGAACCGTGCTCACCGTCGCGCAGCCCACGCTGCAACGCGATCTGCACGCCTCGTTCGCACAGGTCCAGTGGACCAGCACCGGTTATCTCATCGCGGTGGCCGGCCTGTTGGTGTTCGCAGGTCGGCTCGGGGACCGGCATGGTCATCAACCTGTCTTCGCCGTAGGCATTCTGGGCTTCGGCGCCACGTCGGCGGGGATCGGTCTCGCGCCCGGCATCGGCTGGGTGATCGGGCTGCGGGTCGCGCAGGGCGTCTT
The DNA here is from genome assembly GCF_014645835.1 of Streptomyces albiflavescens. Lineage (GTDB taxonomy): Bacteria > Actinomycetota > Actinomycetes > Streptomycetales > Streptomycetaceae > Streptomyces > Streptomyces albiflavescens. The sequence continues at coordinate 78,234 of NZ_BMMM01000019.1, read as the reverse complement.
CGGAGCGCTGCTCCAACCGGCCACCCTCGGGATGCTGCGTGCCGCGTACCCTCCCGACCGGCTCGGGATGCCCATCGCGCTGCGTACGAGCGCGATCGGTCTCGCGGCCGCCGCCGGTCCGCTGGTCGGTGGGGCGCTGGTCACCCAACTCGGGTGGCGGGCCGTCTTCTTCCTCAACGTGGTACCCGCGTTCGTGATGGGGGTACTGGCGCTCGCCGTCCGTGGTCCGGCCCGGGACAGGGCCCCGGTGGCCGGCGGGCTCGACGTACCCGGCGCCTGTCTGCTCGCGGTGGCCCTGGTGAGTCTGGTGCAGACGCTGGTCGAGATACCGGAGACGGGCTGGACCGCGGCGACCCTGCTCGGGCTGATCGTCGTCACGGTCGCCGGCGCCGCGTTCGTACGCCATGAACGCCGTACCGCAAGCCCGCTGGTCCCGCCCGATGTCCTCGGCTCGGCGGCCATCGGCGCGGCCCTCGGCATTCTGGTGGCCGCGTCGGCGTCGATGCTGGGCGCGCTGTTCGTCGGCAGCTACTTCCTCCAGGAGACCCTGGGCCTGGACCCGATGCAGACCAGCCTGAGGGCACTGCCGGGCGCCGTGATGATGGTGCTCGGCGCTCCCCTGTCCGCCGTACTCCTGCGCAGGTTCGGCGCACGCCGGACGACCCTGGCCGGGACCGGCGTCCTCACGCTGGGCGTCGTCGTGTTGTCCCGGCTCGACGAGGCGTCGACCGCGATACCGATCGGCATCGGCTTCCTGCTGCTGGGCGCCGGATTCGCGGCGGTGATGGTCACCGCGACGGCGGTCGTCGTACGGCACGCCTCGGCGGAGTCGGCCGGCGTGGCGGGCGGGCTCCAGCAGACGGCGATGAACGTGGGACCCACGCTGGGGGTCGCCGCTGCGGCGACGCTGATGACGCTCACGAACGGTGTCGCGACGGGTCCCCCGCTGACGGCGCTCGCGGCGGTGTCCGCGACTGGTGCCCTGCTCGCCCTGAGGCTTCCGGGTCACGCGGGTGTCGTGACCGCCGGCCAAGGTCCCCCGGGGGACGCTTCAGCCATCGGTACGAGACCATGAAGGACAAGAGCCGCAGCCCGGAGGAGAGCCATGGGAGACCTGCGACAGGAGGTCGAGCCACGCGAGGCCGGCCTCGATCCGACGGCGCTGGCCCGCCTCGACCAGCACTTCACCCATTTGGTGGACGACGGCCGACTGCCCGGCTACCTCGTGTCCGTGGCCCGGCACGGCCGTGTCGCGCACCTCACCACGTACGGCTGTCGTGACCGCGCGGCCCGACTGCCCGTGGAGAGCGACACGTTGTGGCGGATCTACTCCATGACCAAGCCCGTCACCTCGGTCGCCGCTCTGATGCTCCTCGAAGAGGGGCACCTGCGACTCGACGATCCCGTGGCCGACGTCCTCCCCGCCTTCGCCGACCCGCGGGTCTACGTCAGCGGATCCGGCCCCGATACGAAGACCCGCCCGGCCGGACAACCGATCCTGCTCCGCCACTTGTTGACGCACACCGCGGGCCTGACCTTCGGCTTCTACCACTCCCACCCCATCGACGCGCTCTACCGGGACGCCGGCATGGAGTCGTCGGTACCGCCGGGCGCGAACCTGGCCGAGACCATCGACGTGTACGCCTCCCTGCCGCTCCAGTTCGAGCCGGGCACCCAGTGGAACTACTCGGTCGCCACGAATGTCCTCGGCCGTGTCATCGAGGTGGTGTCCGGCCGCGATCTCGACGACTTCCTCCGCGAACGGATCTTCACCCCGCTCCGGATGGCGGACGCCGGGTTCTGCGTCACCGACGAACAGGCCGGCCGACTCGCCGAGCTGTACGGGGAGGACGACAAGGGCGGGATCACCCCGATCGCCGGGCTCCCGCTGCACGGCCGCCCCCGCTTCCTGTCCGGCAGCGGCGGCATGGTGGCCACCGCCCACGACTACCACCGCTTCACGGAAATGCTCCGCCGCCGCGGCGAACTCGACGGAACCCGCCTGCTGACCCCCGAGACCGTGGACATGATGGTCTCCAACCACCTCCCCGGCAACGCCGACCGCCGCGCCTTCGGCAGCCCCGTCCACCAGGAACCCGGCAACGCGGGCCTCGGCTTCGGCCTGGGCGTCTCCGTCGTGGTGGACCCGGACGTCACCCGATCCCCCGCCGGCGAGGGCGCGTTCGGCTGGAGCGGAGTGGCCAGTACGACGTTCTGGGTCGACCCGCGCCGCGACCTGACCGTGCAGTTCTTCTCCCAGGTCCGCCCGAAGACGTCCAACTCGCTCTTTCCCGAGCTCAAGCGTCTCGTGCACGAGGCGTTGCTCGACTGACTCGGCGGGTCGCACGAGGTCGCCCGGGTTCATCCGCGTACCCGCCGCGCCCGGGCCGCGTCGATCACGGCCCAGGCCGCGGCGGCGTCCTGGATGCCGAGACCGACACTGTTGTAGAAGACGATGTCGTCGGGGCGCGTACGAGCCGTGTGCCGGCCGGTGAGCACGCCGCCGAGCGGGATCAGGTCCTCCCGGGCGAGCCTCCCGTCGCGCAGCGCGTCGACCACCGGACCGGCGTGCTCCGCCGCGGTCGTCGGATCGTCGACGACCACCGCGGCGGCCCGGCGCACGACCTCCGCGTCGACCTCGCTGCGGGTGGGTTCGAAGGAGCCGACGCTGACGACCGTGCAGCCCGCCGCCAGCCACTCGCCACGGACCACGGGCGTGTGGCTGAGGGTGCAGGCCGCGACCATCGGCAGGCCGACGACCGCTTCCTCGGCCGTGTCGACGGCCTTGACGGCGACACCGAGTTCGGCGGCGAGGCGCTGCGCCGCGTGCGCCCGTCGTCCCGGGTGCGGACTCCACATCCGCACGGATCTCAGTTCCCGGACCCGGGCCACGGCCCGCGCGTGGGCGAGGGCCTGGGTGCCGGAGCCGAGGAGACCGAGCTCGGTGCTGTCGGCGGTGGCCAGCGCGTCGAAGGCGACGGCGCCGGCCGCGGCCGTGCGCAGGGTCGTCACCGCGGTGCCGTCCATGACGGCGGCGAGCTGCCCGGTGACCGGGTCCAGCGCGTTGATCACCGCGTGGATGGTGGGCAGTCCGGCCGCCGCGTTGCCCGGATTGACGCTGCCGATCTTGGCGACCGCCCCGGTGTCCGCGGACAGCCGCGCCAGATACGCGAAGACGACACTGTCGTCGAAGCGGCTGGGGTGCATGATCTTCCCCGGGAGCTCCGCCGTGCCGTCACCGAGCGCGGTGAAGGCCGCGCGCTGCGAGGCGATCGCCGCGTCGGTGTCCAGCAGCTCCCGGACCTGCTCACCCGAGAGGTACAGCGGGCCGACGGCGTCTTCGTCGTGTCCGTCGCGTGCGTCGTCTTCGGTCATTCCTCAGTGATAACCGTCTTCGCCGATCCGCAAAAGATCGCCTGCGCCCAGTCGCCGCCGTCCAGGTGGGGCAGGAAGTGGTCGAGGCGCTCCCGCTTGGTCAGCAGATAGCTGAGGTTCTCCTCGCACGGCGGGATCAGCAGCGGCACCTGCTCGGCGACCTTGATGCCGTTGCGCAGCAGCGACTCCCGCTTGCGCGGGTTGTTCGACAGCAGCCGTACGGACCGTACGCCGAGGTCGTGCAGTATCTCCGCCGCCACCCCGTAGTCGCGCGCGTCCACGGGGAGGCCCTGGGCGAGGTTCGCCTCGACGGTGTCCAGGCCCTCCGACTGGAGCTTCATCGCGCGCAGCTTGGCGAGCAGACCGATCCCCCGGCCCTCGTGGCCCCGGAGGTAGACGAGGATGCCGCGCCCCTCGGCGACGATGGCACGCAGTGCGGCGGCGAGCTGGGGGCCGCACTCGCAGTGCGTGGACCCGAAGGCGTCTCCGGTCAGGCATTCCGAATGCAGCCGGGTGAGCACGTCTCCTTCCGCAATGGCGTCCAAGTCCCCGTACACCAGGGCCACTTGTTCCTCGCCCCGATCGTGGTCGAGGTAGCCGACGGCGTGGAAATCGCCGTACTTGGTGGGCAAGGGGGCAATCACGACTCGTTCGACACCTGTGAGGTGGGCATTCCCGCCGAGTACGCCAAAGTTATCTGTCATGATCTGGTTCCTAAGCAGAGTCGAAAGGGCCGTGAAAACATGAGTAGTTCGGGAACGCGCTCGACGGTATCCGGTCTGTTGCCGCTGGACACCACGGAGGATGTACGGAAGCGGGGGTCCGGTGTCGCCCGTCAGGTCGCCGTCCTTCCCGTCGGCAGCTTCGAACAGCACGGTCCGTTCCTGCCCTTGGCGACCGACACGCTCGTCGCATGCGCCATCGCGCGGGAAGTCGCCGCCGCGTATCCGGTCCATCTCCTTCCTCCGGTGACGATCTCCTGCTCGCACGAGCACGCGGCCTGGCCGGGGACCGTCAGCATCTCCTCCGTCACGCTCCACGCGGTGGTGCGGGACATCGCCGCCTCGCTGCGCGGGTCGGGCGTCGACACCCTGGTGCTGGTCAATGGGCACGGCGGAAATTACGTACTGGGCAATGTGGTTCAGGAATCCGTCGGCAGCGGTACCCGTATGGCGCTTTTCCCGGCCATGGAGGACTGGGAAGCGGCCCGTGAACGGGCCGGTGTACAGACCTCGTTGCTCAGCGATATGCATGCGGGAGAAATCGAGACCTCCATTCTTCTGCACACCCATCCGGAATTGGTCAAAGCCGGTTACGAGACCTCCGACTTCCTCGCCGACGACCGGCGGCATCTGCTCACCCTCGGTATGTCCGGCTATACCGAGTCCGGTGTCATCGGCCGTCCCTCGATGGCTGCCGCCGAGAAGGGGAAAGAACTGCTGGCGGCGCTGACCGATTCCTTCGGGGCGTATTTCTCCTTGGTGACGACCGACACGCTGCCTTCGGAAGCCTCGGAAGCGGGAACTTCGCCGGTCGTTGATCGTCGGCATTGATCGTGCCCTCCTGCGCTCTCCTCGCGGGGGCGCCGGAGCGCCGCGCACCACCGGACGACCAGGACAACGGCGCCGGGCAGGCTCGCCGCGAAGCTGAGCACTCCGTAGACCACGGCGACGGTCAGGCCCATGCTCGCGCCGAGCCCCGCGGCGCCGAACGCCCAGGCGGTGACGCCCTCCCTGGGGCCCCAGCCGCCGACGTTCAGCGGCAGCCCCATGGCCAGCAGGGCCAGCAGCGCGAGCGGCATCAACTGGGCGACGGACGCGGTGGATCCGGCGACCCGGGCGGCGAGCACGAACATGGCCAGGTGTCCGGCCAGCACCAGCACCGACGAGAGCAGCACGCCGGGCCAGCTCCCGCGGGCGAGCAGCGCGCCCCGTGCCTCGGTCAGCGCGGCGTGGACGGCTCCGTACCGTGGGGAGCGGCGGGGCGCCCGCCCTCTGCGCACGGCGCCGACGGTCACCACTCCGCACACCGAGACGGTCGCCAGAATCACCGCGAGCTGCCGGGTGTCGGCAAGCACCGGCGACGGCTGCGTGAGCAGCACCGTCGCCCCTACCGCCACCAACACCGCCTGCCCCGCGGTCCGTTCGAGGACCACAGCCCGCACTCCGCGACCCATGTCCCCGGCGCTCTGCCCATGCCGTACGGCGCGGTGCACATCGCCGAGCACCCCACCGGGCAGCGCCGCGTTCAGGAACAGCGCCCGGTAGTAGTCCGCGACGGCCGATCCCAACGGCAGCCGAATCCGCAGCCCACGGGCCACGAGACTCCACCGCCACGCGCTCAGCACCGTGGTGAGCAGCCCGAGTCCGAGCGCCGCCAGCAGCGTCACACCGTCGATCCGCCGCAGCCCGTCAAGAAAGACCCCGGTACCGAGCCGCCAGAGCAGCACACCGAGGATGACGACACCGGCGACGGTGCCGAGGTGGGTACGTATCGCGCGAGAGCCGAGCCGGGCACGCAGGCCTGCGGCGGCCCGAGTACGGGCCGGGACCGCCTCGCTGTCGACGGCGGACGGAGCGGCCGAGCTCTCGGCCCGGGCCGAGGCCGCCTCACCGCGGGCGGGAGTCGAGCCTGCGCCGTCCCGGGCGGGAGCCCGGTCTGCCGCGCTGTGAACAGGAGTCGAGGCCGCTTCGCCGCGGACCGAGGTCGACCCCGCTCCGCCGTCGGCCCAGACGGGCCCCGCCTCACCGCGAGCGGCGTCCTGGCCCACCCTGCCGCGTGCCGGAATCAGTCCGGCCTCGCCGCCGGCCCGGAGGGCGGCGGCCTCGCCGCGGCTGCGCATCGTGCCCGCCCGGGCGCCGTTCGCGGGCCTGCGGGCCCCGAACGCGCGCGCGTCCTTCGTGCGTGTACGGACGGCACCCGCGTCCGCGTCCACCGCTTCCGTCCCCGCGCTCATGCCGCACCACCTGTCGGCCCGGGCAGCGCCAGCAGATCGCTGTGGTGGACCACCACCGTCAACTCGCCCTCGGCCAACGCCGTCAGGCGGGAGCGCAGATACGTCTCCGCATGCGCCGCGAGGTCGGGCCGCTCCTCGCAGGCCGCGCCGACCCAGCCGCGCAGCCACTCCTCGGTGAGCGCGGCGTCGTCGGGGCCGAGCCGCCAAGGGCTCGGATGCACCCGTACGGTCGCGCCGTACCGGCCGAAGGCCTCGCAGGCCGTCGTGACGGCGTCGGGGCCGAGCAGCTCGCCGCGCCGCTGGTGGGCGTTGAACGCCTCGGCGAACTCGGCGTCGAGCGGATCGGCCGGCGCGAGTTCGATCCGCCCCACGACGGACAGCGTCAGCAGGGCCGGGACCCCGGCGCCGGCGCAGGCAGCCGCCAGTCGGTCGATCTCCTCGCCGGTGAGCACGTCGAGCAGCGCGGAGGCGGTCACCAGCGAGGCCCCGGCCAGGGCGTCGGCGGTCAGCCGGCCGATGTCGCCGCGCTGCGTGGTGACCATGACACGGCTGCCGTCGGCGGCCGCCGGGGGCGCACCCACCGTCGCGAAGTGCAGCAGATACGGGTCCCGGTCGTGCAGGATCCAGTGCTGGGCGCCGTCCAGCCGGGGCGCGAGCCAGCGGCCCATGGAGCCGGTTCCGCAGCCGAGATCGTGAATCACCAGGTCGCCGCCGCGCCCGGGCCGGTTCGCCAGCCCGACGCGCAACGGGTCGAGCAGTTCGGGCGCCCGCGCGCCGGCGTCAGCGCCCTCGCGCAACTGGAGCCACTGGGGCGCGTAGCGCGGCACGTCGTCGGCATCGGCCGCACCAACCCGCTGACCAGGCACGCCAGTCCTCGCAATCTTCCCGGAGTTGTCGGGCACCGCCGGACCCTGTCCGGGCACCCCCGCAGGAGTCGTCGCCGTACTCACGCCGCCCTCCGGGGTTCCCGGGGCAGTCGGCCCAGCACGCCGGCCAGGCTGCGGGCCGTCGTGGCCCAGCCGTCCAGCGCGGCACGGCGGCCCCGCGCGGCGGCCTTGAGGCGGCGTCGTACGTCGGCCTCGCCGAACCAGCCGCGCAGCTCCGCGGCGAGGGCCGCCGGATCCTCCGGCGGTACGAGGATGCCGGGCACCCCGCCGTCGGGTGCCCGCCCGACCGCCTCGGGAAGGCCGCCGACGTCCGTCGCCAGGACCGGGATCCCGCGCGCCAGGGCCTCGGTGACGGCCATGCCGTACGTCTCGGCGTACGAGGTGAGGACCATGAGGTCCGCCGCGGCGTAGCTCGCGTCGAGTTCGGCGCCGGCCTGCGGTCCGGCGAGGTGCAGACGGTCGCCGAGGCCGTGCTTCTCGATCAGGGTGCGCAGCGCGGCGACGTACGCCGGATCCTGGCCGAGTCCGCCGACGCAGACGCAGCTCCAGGGGAGATCGGTGACGGTGGCGAGGGCCTCGACCAACCGGTGCTGTCCTTTGCGCGGGGTGACCGCGGCGACGCACAGCAGCCGCGAGACGCCGTCGGTGCCGGAGGCGAGCGGCGCGATGTCGGCGCCGGGCGCGGCGACATGGACGCGGTCGGGGGCGAGCCCATGGTGGGCGACGAGCCGGCGGACCGCCCAGTCGCTGGTGGCGACGACGGCCGACACGGCCCGGAGCGTCGTGCGTTCCCGGGCGTCCAGGTCGGCGGCCACGGCGGGTGCGAGTCCCGTCTCGTCGCCGAGCGGGAGATGCACCAGGACGGCGAGGCACAGCCGTTCGGCCTCGGGGACGATGATCTCGGGGACACCGCAGGCGACGAGTCCGTCGAGCAGGACGACCGTGCCGTCCGGCAAGTCACGGAGCGTACGGGCCAGTTCCGTACGGGCGGCGGATCCGGGGCTGGGCCAGCTGCCCGCGACGGCGTGCCGGTGGACCTGCCAGCCGAAGCCGGGCAGGTCCAGGCAGAGCCGCCGGTCATAGGCGTTGCCGCCGCTCGGCGCGGCCGGGTCGTCGACGCCGCCCGGCATCACGAAGTGCACGGAGCGCAGGGACATGGGGATGATCTCGGCGTTCTTGAGAGCCGCGTTCTGTACGGGCACGTAGTTCAGGGAGGGGTGGCCCCTGTTCAGGGAAGCCTGGTCCATGGTCGTGTCGGTCACAGTGCACGCTCGTAACTCGCCCATGCGATGTGCGACTCGTGCAGCGTGACCGTGATGCCGGTGAGTCCATGGGCGCCCTCGCCGAGCGCCCCGGCGTGCACACGGTCGGCGAGGCGGTCGGCGACGACCTTGGCCAGGAACTCGGTCGAGGTGTTGGTGTCCTTGAAGTCCGGCTCGTCGTCGAGATTGCGGTAGTTCAACTCGCTCACGACGGCGCCGAGTTCCTGGGTGGCCAGACCGATGTCGACGACGATGTTGTCGTCGTCCAGCTCGGTGCGCCGAAAGGTGGCGTCCACCAGGAACGTCGCCCCGTGCAGGCGCTGCGCGGGGCCGAAGACCTCGCCACGGAAGCTGTGGGCGATCATCAGGTGATCGCGGACGGTGATGCTGAACAACGGACGACCCTCCAGGTGCGGTGCATCTGATCCCCTGCCGGGGGCACGCCGTGTAGTACGGCTGCCCCGTTCTCCTTGTTCAGCTGCCTGTTCCCCTTTCTTTGGAGTCGTTGGAGGTCAGGCAGGCTGTTGTGTGCTCAAACGTCGTCGTAGACCACGCGGTGGCACAACCCGGGTATCGATCCGGAGGTGAGCTTCGCCATCACGTCCGGCAGTTCCTCGAAGCCGCATTCGCCGGTGATCAGCGCGTCGAAGGCGGGTTCGGCGAGGAGTTCGAGGGCGAGCGCGAGCCGGTCGGCGTATGTCCTGCTGTCCCGGCGCGCCGGGGAAACGGAACCCACCTGGCTGCTGCGCACGACAAGGCGCCGGGAGTGGAAGGCCTCCCCCAGCGGCAGGCTGACGCGCCGGTCGCCGTACCAGCTCAGTTCGAGCACGGTCCCCTCCGGGCGGAGAAGTTCCAGCGACCGGGTGAGCCCCGCCTCGGTGGCGCTCGCGTGCACGACGAGGTCGCACTCACCGGCGGCGTCCTCGGGGAGCGCGAAGTCGACGCCGAGGGCGCGGGCGATGTCGCCGCGTGCCGGGTCCGCGTCGACCAACTGGACACGGACGCCCGGGAAGCGGGCGAGGAGCGCGGCGACGGAGCAGCCGACCATGCCGCCGCCCACCACGGCGATCCGGTCGCCGATCAGCGGCGCGGCGTCCCACAGGGCGTTCACCGCGGTCTCGACGGTCCCGGCGAGCACGGCGCGCGAGGCGGGCACCGAGTCCGGTACGACCGTGACGGCACTTGCCGGGACGACGTACCGCGTCTGGTGCGGATACAGGCAGAAGACGGTCCGCCCGCGCAGCGACACGGGACCTTCCTCCACTCGTCCGACGCTCAGATAGCCGTATTTGACCGGCGCGGGGAAATCCCCGTCCTGGAACGGTGCACGCATCGAAGCATGCTGACTTTCCGGAACGCCCCCGCGGAAGACGAGTGTCTCGGTGCCTCGGCTCACCCCTGAGCAGAGTGTCCGCACCAGCACCTCCCCCTCGACGGGGGCCGGAAGGGCGACTTCCCGTATCTCGCCGTGCCCGGGCGACCGGAGCCAGAAGGCGCGAGCTGTGAGTTCCATGAGCGTCCCCCTGAACGATTCAGCAGATCTTCACGTACGGAGCGGTGACAAGCCGCGCACTGTACGCGGCGTTGATCGACTCTGTCATATGGCCGGAGGATGTGCGGTGGCCCTGAACAACACTTACGACGCGAGGCTCCTGGCGCAGGAGACCATGGTGGGAGCGGGTGTGCAGCTCCTGTTGCTGGCTCTGCTGGGCACGGCGATCGGGATGGGGCCCGCGGGCTGGCTGACCGGTCTGGCCTTCGCGATCGCCACCTGGGCGGTCCTGACTCGCGCTCTGCGCCGCTCGCAGCCCCGTTCGTTCGGTCCCGCCAATCGGGTAACGCTGGGCCGGGCGATCCTGGTCGGCGGCGTCACCGCCCTGGTCGCGGACTCCTTCCAGAGTTCGCCCCCGGTCACCCTGCTGGTCGGCCTGACGGCGGTCGCCCTGATCCTCGACGGCGTCGACGGCAAGGTCGCCCGCCGCACCGGAACGTCCTCGGCGCTGGGTGCCCGCTTCGACATGGAGGTCGACGCGTTCCTGATCCTGGTGCTGAGCGTGTACGTCGCGATGTCGCTCGGTCCGTGGGTGCTGCTGATCGGCACGATGCGGTACGCCTTCGTGGTCGCCGCCCGGATGCTGCCGTGGCTGAACGCCGCGCTGCCGCCGAGCATGGCGCGCAAGACGGTCGCGGCCCTGCAGGGCATCGTGCTGCTGGTCGCGGGCGCCGGGATCCTGCCGCACGAGGCGACTGCCGGGGCCGTGCTGCTGGCCCTCGCACTGCTCGTCTGGTCGTTCGGCCGCGACATCGCATGGCTGTGGCGCCGGGGCGGCCGGAGGACCGCGGGATACGTCAGCCCGTCGTCCCTGCCGGTACCGGCGCGTTCCGAGGGTTGATCACATGCCAGTGCAGGTCGGCTCCGTTGGTGTCGCCGGGTCCGAGGTCCGCGGTGGACCGGTACAGCGGAGAGCCGTCGTACGTCACCTGGTGGGCGCCGTCGGGCCGTGTGACGGTGCCGAGCGTGCCCGCGATGCCCGGCGGCAGCCGGAGTTCGGCGCCGGGCGGGTTGAGCAGCGGCTTGTGGGTGTCCGCACAGGTGCCTGTGCAGCCGACGGTCCCGGCGCGCTCCAGGTCGTAGCGGTAGAGCGTGTGCCCCTGCGGATCGGTGAGGACACGCCCCAACGTGTCGGTGTCGGCGACATTGACGGTCAGCGGCGGGGGTTCGGGCACCGCCACCGCGGGGTGCGGCAGGCCGAAACAGGACGCGATCGCGATCGCCGCCAGTAGGGGAGCAACCCGTCGACGCATGATGTTCTCCTCTGTCCGTCGCGTGCTCGGCAAGTGATTGGGTGGGACCCTCAGTAAGTGATCTTGACGCCTCTGACCGTGTGATTGTCGGTGGAACCGCCGGTGGCGCCGCCGAACCCGAGCAGCACGTTCTGCGGCAGGGTCACCGCGGTGTCGATGACCTGGGTGCCGTCCACACTCACCAGGATGTGCCCGGCGGTCGTCACGCTCACGTCGACGACATGCGTACCGGTCCTGAGGGCGGGAATGGCCGTCGAGGTGGCGGCGTACTGGAACGGGGATCCGTTTCCGCCGGTGGCCACCCCCACGAAGTTGGCGGAGGGGTCGCCGGTGTTGCGGTACGTGTCGAGCGTGACGGCGATGCCCGGCAGCCCCGCGTAGCCGAGGCCTCCGCCTCCCCCGCCCAGCGCCTTGGGAGTCGTCTTGGAGGAGTCGAGCAGCAGGAAGGCGAGGCCGTCGGCGCCGGTGCCCCCGCCGATCTCGGCGGTGAAGGTCGCCTTCAGCCGCGCCGACGGTACGACGGTGGCCTGGACGGCGGACCCCTTGGTGTTCTGCACGGTCTTGGTGAGCGACAGGTCGGTGCCGGACAGCACGGAGGAACCGTTGTAGGTCCACCCGTTGGGCCCGGGCGGCGGCACCGCGTAGGAGGGCGCGGTGATGACCGTGTCCCGGACCGTGTGGATGTCGGTCCGTGCGCCGGTGGCGCCGGTGAACGCCAGCAGGGCGGTCGGGGGCAGCGAGGCCACCGTCGTGGTGAGCAGCTTGGCGCCGTCCATGGAGACGTTGATCGTCTTCCCGGAGACGGAGACGGAGACGGCGTGCGGGCCGGAGCGCAGGTTGGGCACGTTGGTGGTGGTCGCCGCGTAGGTGAAGGCGCCACCGCTTTCCCCGGTGGCGATGCCGACGAAGTTCGACGAGGGATCGCCCGTGTTGCGCGCGGTGTCGAAGGTGATCGCCACGCCGGGCTTCCCACGCCAGCCCAGGCCTCCGCCGTCGGGGCCCAGTGTGCTGGGGGTGGCCTTGGCCGGGTCCAGCAGGCCGAACGTGAGGCCGTCGGCGCCGGTGCCGCCGCCGATGACGGTGGTGAACGCCGCTTTGAGCCCGTCGGTGACCACCGGGACGGGGAAGATTCCCGAGCCCGCCTGGTGCGTGCCGGTCTGAGTGAGCTGGAGGTCGTTGCCGGAGAGCTGCGCGGATCCGTTGAGCTTCCAGCCACCCGCTCCGGGCGCCGGGACGGTGACCTTGCTGGGCGCGGTCCCCGTGCCGGTGAGCGTTTCGTTCTGCGGTCCACGCCCGTCGTCGGAGGTGAGTTGGTAGGTGCCGGTGACCGAGCCGAGGGCGGTCGGGGAGAAGGTGACGGACTGGTGGATCACGTCCTCCGGGCCGACGACCTGACCCTCACTCACCGGACTGGTCACGTGGAACGGCGCCGCCGGCGGCGCCGCCTTGGTGATGGTGAGGGGAATGTTGCCCGTGTTGCTGATGTCGAAGGTCTTGGTGACCGACTTCCCCACCGCGACATCGCCGAAGCTGGTGGACGTCGGTGTGATCGTCAGATGCGCCTGGCCGGTCACCGCGGTGCCGGTCAGATTCACGGTCGCGGTGCCGTTCTGCCCGGTGACCGAGAGCGTCCCGCTGTTGTCGCCGGCGGCCGTCGGGCTGTACTTCACCTGTACGGTGACGGACTGCTGAGGCTGGACGACTGTCCCATCGGCGGGCAGACCGACGGCGCTGAAGGGCGCGTTCGGCGCGCTGCTCCCCGAGATCGTCTCGGCCTCGGTGCCGGTGTTGGTGAAGCTCACGCCCAGGGTCTTGGACGTTCCGGTGGCCACGGTGCCGAAGGCGAGGGTGGACGGGGCGGCCGCGAGGCCGGGTTGAGTGCCGTAGCCGTTCAGGCCGAGCCCGAAACTGCCGGTATTGGTGGTGAAGGTCAGCACGGAACTGTCCGCGCCGCTCGTGGTCGGCGCGAACGAGACCGGCACGGAGTAGGTGTCACCGGAGTGCAGCGTGACCGGCAGACCGGTGGGCGCGGCGGAGAACCGGGTGCCCGACGGTGTGGTCACCGCCGTGATCGTGACGTCCTGGGTGGCGGTCACCTTGGCCGTGGCGTGGCCGGTGCTGCCCACGGCCACCCTGCCGAAGTCCACCGCGTTGCCCGTGAGCGCCCCGCTGGACGGGCGGCCGAAGGCGAGGATGTGGCCGTCCCGGGTGCCGACGTAGACCCGTCCCCCGTCGGTGGCGGGCACGGCGAACTTCGACGCCGTGCCGATCGGGGCCGAGAAGCGCAGTTTCAGCGTCCCGCTCGAGGGCACGGCATCGTACGCGCGGATCTGGCCGTTGGCTCCGTTGGAGCCGTCCGAGTAGATGGCCCAGACGAGGGCCGACCCCGGGGTGGTGCCCGTGGAGGTGACCACCGGCGAGCCCGAGGTATAGCCGAAGGTACCGGTGCTGGTACCGGTGTTGGTCAAAGTGGGCTGGCCCGAGCCGTTGACGCCGTACGCGAAGGCGCGCAGCGGACCCCGGCTGCCGATCGTGTACACATAGCCGCCCTCGGCGCCGTACGCGGCCGGGTGCCCCCAGACACCCTCGTACGGGCCGAAGGTGCTGACCACCGCGTCGGTGCCGCCGGGCCCCTGGCTGCGGCCGCCGAGGTTGTCCCGGTCGAGGAGGAAGAGCCGGCCGTCCTTGCCGATCTGCGCCATGAGGCGGGGGTGCTGGGTCGTGCCGAAGGTCGGACCGGGCAGGGCCACCGGTCCTCCCGAGCCGAAGTCCGTGTCGTTCTGATCCAGGATCGGGGCGTTGCTGGGGCTGAAGAAGTCCTGCGCGGACATCGTTCCGTCACTGTTGACGCCGAGCCGGACCACCGACTCGGCCAGCTGCCCCGGCGGTTGCGAGCCGGGGCCCGGTGCCGGGGAGATGCCGTTCCCGGTGGACAGGAAGATCCGGCCGGGCCCGTCTGAGACAAGACCGCCGCCGCTCATCCAGATGCCGGCCTTGCCGTTGGCGGCGGAGTCCTCGGTGGCCCACAGCGTGGTGTTGCGGGTCGTGGTGTTGACGCCGAGGACATAGCCGACGTACGGGCCGATGTCGCAGTGCGAGGCGAACGCGATGTAGATGGACCCGCCCATCAGGAGCAGGCCGGGGCGCTGGGCGGCGGTGAACGGGTTGAACGGGTGGCTGGGGTCGTTGACCGGTGCGCCCTGCACCTTCACCGGCCAGCCGCTGCGCTCGGCGCCGGTCGTGGCGTCGAGCGCGTGGACGTACCAGTTGGGGTGCTGGACATCGGCACCGTCGTTGATCTTCGCGGTGAGGTAGACCGTGTTGGTGGCCGGGTCGCGCACGGGTGTCGAGGTCACCCCGAAGTTGGGCACCAGGTCCCCGCAGCCGATCGCCGAGGCCGGCCAGGGCGCGCCCAGGTTCTTGGTCCAGTTGATCTTCCCGGACGCCGAGTCGAGCCCGTACACCTTCGCGTTCTCAGTGGCCGCGATGACCGTCTTGCCCGCCACCAACGGCTGGGCGTAGACCTGACCGTCCACCGCGGTGGAGAACTGCTGGCCGAAGTCGGAGCTCGACACCTGGGAGGGCGCCAGGCCGGGTTCGTTCTGGTCCCAGCCGGTACGGAAGCTGTCGACCGAGATCGTCGACTGGTCGGCCCGGAGCGGCGCGGCCGCGAGCGCGGGCAACGTGCCGCCGGTCCCCAGCAGCAGACAGCCCGTCAGCAGCGCGAGGAGCCGGTGCCCTGTGCGTCGTCCGCGCGTGCTGCGCATGTCTCCACCTCGGTACGTGTGTGCGCGAGGGCGGAGACCGGCCGGTCCCGCCGACGATCATCGTCGGCAGGACCGGCCGATATGTGTACGTATCCGGTCGGCGGGTGCGGCGTTGTTCACCCCGATAGGTGAAGGACGGGCGTCTTTGGTGGTCACCGGACGGCCGAGGTCAGCCGTACGTCTTGAGGAAGACCTTGACCTCGTCCCAGACGGACGGTTGTTGCAGCAGGATGTCGCTTCCATGGGCGGCGCCCGAGACCATCTTCAGCTTTTCGCCGTGGGACTTCCTCGCCAGCTTGTCGAGATCCTTGGCGTCCTGGGCGAACTGCCCGTCGCCCGCCGCGGCGAGGAAGTAGACGGGCATGGTCAGGTCCGGGACCGCCTTGGTGGCGTCCATGTCGCTGTAGAGGCCCGGACCCGAGAGCGACACCACCGCCGCGACGGCCGGCTCGATCTTCGAGGCGGCGACGAGGGAGGCGGTGCCTCCCTTCGAGGCACCCATCAGAAGGATCTTCTTCGCTCCTTCGCTCCGCAGCCGGGCCGCGGCACCCTCAATCTCCGGTACTTCGGAGGAGTTGCTGTTGACGGCGAGCACCCGGTAGCCGGCCGCGGCGAGTTCGTCGGCGGACGGGATCCAGGAGCAGACGTCGTTGTTCGACTGGTGGGACAGGACGATGCCGGTGGTGCCGGTGCCCGTCTCGTAGCCGTCAACGTCGCTGCCCTCGGTGTCCTTGAAGGTCATCGAGTGCTTGAGCTGTTTGCCCGCCAGACACCCGAAGTCGTTGGCCGTGGCCTCTGCCGTGGCCGACTTCGTCGCCCTGGCGCCGGTGTCGCCGTCACCGCAGGCCCCCAGCGCCGGCAGTCCGGCGCAGAGGAGCACCACGGCAGCCCGGGCCGATCGCCTCATACTGCCCTCCCTCACAAGAAGCCCCGCGTGGCCCCTTCATGACGCGACCCGTTCGCCCGGCGCGCTCGCGTCGGGATGAGCCAGGCCGAGGTGATCGCGCAGAGTAGTGCCCTCGTACTCCGTGCGGAAGACCCCGCGCTCCTGGAGCAGCGGGACCACGGTGTCGGCGAAGCCGTCGAGTCCCCCCGGGGTGATGTGCGGGACGAGGATGAAACCGTCGGCGGCGTCGGCCTGGACGAAGGAGTCGATGGTCTCGGCGACGGTGGCCGGGGAGCCGACGAAGGACTGCCGGTTGCCGGTCTCGATGACCAGGTCCCGGATCGACCAGTTGTTGGCCGCGGCCCGCTCCCGCCACTCCCGGGCGGTGGCCAGCGGGTCGCGGTACATGCGCACCTGTGCGCGGCCGCGCGCGATGGTGTGCTCGCCGAGGTCGGGATCGATGTCGGGGAGCGGGCCGTCCGGGTCGTACGCGGACAGGTCGCGGTTCCAGACGAACTCCAGGTGCTTGATGGCGGTGGCGCCACTGACCTGCTGTCGGCGTACCTCGCGGGCACGCTCCTGCGCCTCGGCGTCGGTGTCCGCGAGGACGAAGGTCGCGGCGGGCAGGATCAGCAGCTGATCGCGGCTGCGGCCGTGACGCGCCAGGCGGCCCTTGACGTCCGTGTAGAACGCCTGGCCTTCCGCGAGCGTGCTGTACCGGCTGAAGATCGCGTCGGCGTGGGAGGCGGCGAACTCGCGGCCCTCGTCGGAGTCGCCCGCCTGGAAGACCACCGGCCGGCCCTGTGGGCTGCGCGGGACGTTGAACTGCCCCTCGATGTCGAAGTGCTGCCCCTTGTGCACGAAGGCTCCGGCCTTCGCGTCGCGCAGGAAGGTGCCGCTCTCCTGGTCGGCGACGATCTCGTCGCCGTGCCACGAGTCGAAGAGCTCGTGAGCGGTGGTGAGGAACTCCCTGGCCCGGGAGTACCGCTCCTCCTGCGGGAGGAAGCCACCGCGTCGGAAGTTCTCACCGGTGAAGGCGTCCCAGGAGGTGACGACGTTCCACGCGGCTCGCCCGCCGGAGAGGTGGTCGAGGCTCGCGAACTGGCGGGCCACCTCGTACGGCTCGTTGAAGGTGGAGTTGATGGTGCCGGTGAGACCGAGGTGTTCGGTGACGGCGGCGAGCGCGGTGAGGATCGTGAAGGTGTCGGGCCGACCCACGACGTCCAAGTCGTAGATTTTGCCGCCCTGTTCCCGCAGCCGTAGTCCCTCGGCGAGGAACAGGAAATCGAACTTGGCGCGTTCGGCGGTCCGCGCGAAGTGCGCGAAGGAACGGAACTCGATGTGGCTGCCGGCCTTCGGGTCGCTCCATACGGTGGTGTTGTTCACGCCGGGGAAATGGGCGGCCAGATGGATCTGCTTCAGCGGCTTGCTCATGGTCGTAGGGTCCCTCCGGCTCAGACGGTGGTGGCGGCGTAGCGGTTGGCGGGGCGCGCGAGCCCCAGCAGCCCGCGCAGGGTGTCGGCCTCGTACGACTCCCGGAAGGCGCCGCGACGCTGGAGTTCGGGAACCAGGCCGCGCGTGATGGCCGGGAGGTCGTGGCCGATGACGGCGGGGCGCAGCCGGAAGCCGGACAGCCCGGCCTGTCCCAAGTTCTGGAGCAGATCGGCCAGTTGGACGGGTGTTCCGGTGAAGATCCGCGCGTCGCTGGTGTACGGGTGACCCGTGAGGGAGTCGAGACGTTCCCGGCGCGCCACCGCGACAGCGGCGTCGTCGTCCAGGAACACCACGAGGTCACCGAAGAGGTGCAGCGGCTCCGTGGCACGCCCGGCCGCGTCCTGTGCGACGCGGACCGCGGCGACGACGGCGCGTGCCTGTTCGGCGTCGTGCGGAGTGACGTATCCGAGATCGGCGGAGCGCCCCACCAGCCGGAACGGCGCGCCCGTCCCCGTCTCATGGGCCAGCGCGGTGACCAGTGGCTGGCCCTGCGGCGGGCGGGGGGTGATCGAGGGGCCCTTGACGCTGAAGTGCCTGCCCTCGAAGTCGATGTAGTGCAGCTTGTCGCGGTCGATGAAGCGGCCGGTGGTCTCGTCCCGGATCTCCGCGTCGTCCTCCCAGCTGTCCCACAGGCGGCGCACCACCTCGACGTAGTCGGCGGCCTCGTCGAAGAGCTCGACGCCCAACTCCCTGACGGACGGGCTCTCCAGGTCCTCGAAACGGAACGGGGGGACGGTACGACGGCCGAAGTGCGCGGCCTCGCTCGCGCGCGCCGACACCTGCACCCTGACGCCCGCGCGGCCGGTGCTCACATAGTCGAGGGTGGCGATCGCCTTGGAGATGTGGAAAGGCTCCGTGTGAGTGGCCACCACCGTCGGCACCAGGCCTATGTGGCTGGTCAATGGCGCGACGCGGGCCGCGATGAGGACGGCATCGAGGCGTCCGCGTACCTGGTCCGTCCGCCGGTCGGGTTCGGTGACGTGCGAGGACTGGAGCCCGAGCGCGTCCTCGATCGTCACGAAGTCGAGCAGCCCGCGCTCGGCCTCGGCGACCAGGTCGCTCCAGTAGGCGGCGGTGAGCAGCTCCCGGGGGCGGGCCACCGGATCGCGCCACGCGGCCGGATGCCAGCCGGCGCCGTCGAGCGCGACGGCGAGGTGCAGAGGGGAAGAGCTGGATGGGGACACGAGTGTGCGCCTTCCTGGAGGTCCGTACGAGATCGCCGCCCGTCCGGGAGGGTCCGGCGGCTGGGGAGCGCAGCGAAAGGGATCCCCCGGGCCAGAGGTTGGGGGAAAGTCAGGAGCGACAGAGCGCGCCGGCCACGCGCAGCAGATCGATGTGCGGCCGGGTGTGCAGGCGCACGTGGCGGCGCGGCGCGAGCTCGCTCACGGGAAGGCGGGACGTGCTGAGCATGTCCATCACCTCCACGGAGTTCGGCTTCAAGCAGGACAACGGCACGGCGCTGCCGTTTCTTCCGACCGCGGCCCAGGAGTTCGCACCAGGACGAAGTTCGTACGGTGGCGCACCCTACGAGCGCGGGTCTCCGTGACGGGGCGCGGGCGGGCGACCGGCCACCGGACTCCCCGACCGACGGCGGTGGAGTCCGGAGGGCGGAAGGTCAGGAGTTGTCGAGCGGCAGGCCGGCCGGGTTGACCTCGGCCTTGGAGACGGCCTCGTTGGAGAGGTTCCAGGCGGACAGCCACTTGGCATACTGGCCGTTCTCGATCAGGTAGTTGATCGCGTCGGCGACCGGCTTGGCCACTCCGCTGTCCTTCTTCGTGGTCGCCGCGATCAGGCCCTGCAGCGACACGCCGGCTCCGGAGAACGTGCCCGCGCTGCGCGTCGGGTTCGGCGAGGTGGCCGTCTGCGTGACGTGGTAGGCGACACCGGGGTTGGCGGCGAAGTACGCGTCGATCTTTCCGCCGGTCAGTGCCAGGTAGGTGCTGTTCTTGCTCGCGAAATGCTTGACGGTGAGCTGCTTGCCCTCCTTCTTGAGCCTGGTCTGCCATTCGAGGAGGATCTTCTCCTGATTGGTGCCGTTGTCGACGGCGACGGTCTTGCCGGCGAGGTTCTCGTAGTCGCCGTCGAAGTTCCACGTGCTCTTCTTGAGCACCTCGAAGCCGACGTTGTCCTTCCGGTAGGAGGCGAAGTCGTACTTCTTCTTGCGCTCCTCGGTGTCGGTGATGTTGGCGAAGGCCACGTCGACCTTGCCACTGTCGATGCCGACGAACATGTTCTCCCAGGTCGAGTTCTTCAGTTCCGGCTTCAGACCGAGAACCGCGGCGACCAGGCGGCCGAAGTCGGGTTCCGCTCCGGTGAGGGTCTTCTGGTCCGAGCCGATGTACGCCAGGGGCGGGAAGCCGTCCGGCAGGGCGCCGACGCCGATCTCCAGCTTGCCGCTCCTGCGCACCGACGCGGGCAGCTCGGCGCTGATCGACTTCACCTCGGAGACCTTCAACCCGGTCTGACGGGCGGCCCCGTTGGACAGCTGTCCCACGGTCACCGTGCCCGCGGTGTCGGTCGTGGCTGCGGCGTCGCTGTCGCCCCCGCAGGCCCCGAGCCCGGCGGCCAGTGAGGCAACGGCGGTCGCCGCGGTGATGCCGCGGATCAGGCTGCGTCGAGAGATGTGCGTAGGCATGGCTGTCCTTGTCGCTGGGTGAGGGTGTGACTGCGGTGACGTGGCAAGGGGGAAGGCGCCGCTCAGAGCACCTTGCTGAGGAAGTCTCGGGTCCGCTCGTGCTGTGGGTGGTCCAACACCTGGGCAGGCGGGCCCTGTTCGACGACGCGGCCACCGTCGATGAAGACGATCCGGTCGGCGACCTCGCGGGCGAAGCCGATCTCGTGGGTGACGATGACGAGGGTGGTGCCGCTGCTCGCCAGGTCCTTGATGACGGCCAGGACTTCGCCGACGAGTTCGGGGTCGAGCGCCGAGGTGGGCTCGTCGAACAGGATGATGCCGGGGCGCAGCGCGAGGGCGCGCGCGATGGCCACGCGCTGCTGCTGGCCGCCGGACAGGTGGCGCGGGTAGGCGCCGGTCTTCTCTCCCAGGCCCACGCGGCCGAGCAGTTCGCGCGCCAGCTCCTGGGCCTCGGGCTTGGTCAGCTTTCCGGTGGCCACGGGCGCGGCGGCGACGTTGTCGAGGACGGTCAGGTGCGGGAAGAGGTTGAAGTTCTGGAAGACGAAGCCGATCCGGCCGCGTTGGGTCAGGATGGCTCGCTCACCGAGTTCCTTGAGCCGGTCGCCATGCCGTCGTACGCCGATCAGCTCACCGTTGACGCTGACGTACCCGATCTCGGGCTTCTCCAGGTGGTTGATGACCCGCAGCAGTGTCGACTTGCCGGAGCCGGACGGGCCGAGGATGACGGTGACCTCGCCGGGCCGCACCGTCAGATCGACGCCGTCGAGCACCCGGTGGGCGCCGTACCACTTGTGCACGTCATGGATCTCAAGGGCGGCGGGACGCGTGTCAGGGGTCTGGACGGTGGTCATACGGCGGCCTCCTTGCGCAGCCGGGCCCGCAGACCACCGAGGCCGGTCCGCACCTTCTGCAGCGGGGTCGGCGGCAGGGTGCGCGTCGCGCCCCGGGCGAAGTGCCGCTCGACGTAGAACTGGACGATGGACACGGCGCTCGTGAGGATCAGATACCAGACGGTGGCGACCAGCAGCAGCGGCACGATGTCGCCGGGATAGGTGCTGCCCATCGTCTGCACCGAGCCGAACAGGTCGAGCAACGACACGTAGAACACCAGGGACGTGCCCTTGATCAGGCCGATCAGCTGGTTGACGTAGTTCGGGGTGATGGATCTGAGCGCCTGTGGGAAGACGATCCGGGTGAACTGATAGATCTTCGGCAGGCCCAGCGCGGCGGCCGCCTCGTGCTGGCCCTGGTCGACGGAGAGGATGCCGCCGCGGACGACCTCGGCCGCGTACGCCGCCTCGTTGAGGCTGAGGCCGATCACGGCGACCGTCATGTCGGTGGCGAGCCGCGACTCGTCGAAGCTGACGAAGGCCGGCCCGAACGGCACACCGAGGCTCAACGTCTTGTACAGGGCGCTGAAGTTGTACAGGAAGATCAGCACGACGATCAGCGGTACGGAGCGGAAGAGCCACGTGTACACCCAGCTCACCGCGCGCGGCACCGGGCTCCCGGAGAGCCTGGCGAGGGCGAGCAGGACTCCGCCCATCAGCCCCAACACCGCGCTGAGCGCGGCCACTTCGAGGGTGATGACGAGGCCGTCGAGGATGGTGGGACGCAGGAACCAGTAGCGGAAGCGGTCCCATTGGTAGAAGGGATTGGTGGCCAGGCCGTGGATGATCTGGGCGACCAGGACCAGGACGACGGCCGTGCTGATCCAGCGGCCCGGCCTGTGCAGCGGCAGCACGCGCTGGGCTGTGGGCGGCTTCGCCGGGGAGTCGGCGGGCGGTGCCTCGGCGAGGGACACGGCGGCGCCAGGGGGTTCACTCATGAGGGCTCCAGCGGGGAGGGACACCCCGGGCGCGGCGTACGCGACGGCACCGCGGCAGAGCGGGGACGGCCGCGGGAGGCGAAGAGCGGGAAGACGCCGGTACCGGGGGCTGGGCGGGCAGAGGGCACACCGCGGCGGCGGTGCGCGTCAGGGATTCAGAGAGCCGTCAGCCTTGACAGCGGGCAGAGCCCGAAGCGGTACACAGGGCGCTGTTGACGCGGAGCAGATCGACACAGCGGTTCGCGCACAGCAGTACGCAGCCGCGGGGCCGCCGTGCGGCCTTCCTCGAAGCTGCGTGCATTGCCGTCTCCGTCACTGGTCCCGCCCGTGGGCGGCTCGCGCTTACCGAAAGTCTTCCGGTCCGGTCGTCACCTGGGGCACCCCACCGCGTCGCGAGGGTTGCCGGCCAGCGAGCCAGGGCTTTTCGCTGACACTCATGACCGATCTGCGGCGTAAGTTAGGCACGCGTGGAACCCCGTGTCAACGTGTTCCGGCCTGAATGACCACGTGGTGAGACCGGGGACAGGCCTTCTTGACGGCTTCCTACGGCGCACTGACACTGGCGAGGACGGTCACGATTGTCAGCGCCTCGTCATGCGGGTTGTCCCGCGTCACGCGGTGATCGGCCCCGGCCCGCTGACAGGCAACCCTTCCACCGCGACGGGGTGCCCCGGGTGACGACCGGGTCCCGCCGGTGCGGCGGGGCAAGCGTGGTCTCGCAACTCGCGGGCCCTGGAGGCGGGACCGGTGGGAATGCCCAGGAACAACCTGACGAGACGCCTGCACATCGACTTGTTGCGGATCTCCAGCGCGTACTAGTCCGGCCGCTCCGAGCCGGTACACATGCCCGGCCGCTCCGAGCCGGTACACATGCCCGGCCCCTTCGAGCCGGTACGCGTCTCCGGCCGCATTGAGCCCGGTACACAAGCCCGGCCCCTTCGAGCCGGTACGCGTCTCCGGCCGCATTGAGCCCGGTACACAAGCGCAGTCACTCCGTTCCGCCGCTGCCGCCCAACAGACGGCCGGGGCTTCGTCGTTCCCAGGAGAGTCATGCCCAAGACCGTTTCGCGCGCCTCGAGCACAAGCAACTCGGGCACGTGCCCCACCAGCCCAGCCACCTCCCACGCGTACGCCGCAACCACGGGCACCTCGGGCGGGTGCGCCTCAGCCGCGCGCACTTCGGGCCCAGTCGCGTCCCCCGCGAGTGCCCGGCCGGGAAGCGCCGGACCGTCCGTGCCCCCTCGCTCGCACGGCATCCGGAGCCGTATCGGCGTCGGTGCCGCCGGTGGCTTCTACCCGGTGCCGCACCGCTATCAGCTGTATCTCTCCGAGGGCTGTCCGCGCTCGCTGCGCCTTTCGATCACCCTCGATCTGCTCGGCCTCCAGGACTCCGTCGCCACCACGATCCTGGCGCTCCCCGCCGAGACACCCGAGGCGTACGCCTCACTACGTGGTGCCTACGAGGCCACCTGGCACCACTACGAGGGCCCGCTGACCGCGCCCGCGCTCTGCGACCGCTGGAGCGGACGCATCGTCAGCAATCACACCCCCGACATCCTTCGCGACCTCGCGGGCCTGCCGACCTGCCACGACGGGGCATGCGTCCCGCCGCTGCATCCGCCGGCCCTCGCCGCGGACATCGACGACCTGCGCGAACTCCTCGACCGTGACGTCACCCCGGACGCACAGCCGGATGCCCGGTCGGCGACGATGGACCTGCTGAACCGTCAACTGGCCGCGCACAGCTACGCGTTGGGCGAGGAACTGACAGCCGCGGACGTGGACGTCTGGGTGGCACTCACCCACCTGGACACGACCGCCCTCCTCGCCCGGCACAGCCACCTTCGCGACTACATGCGCCGCCTCGACGAGCATCCCGCCTTCCACGACGCCCAGTCCGTACGCGCGTGACACAACCGGGCTGCGACCGGAGCCGAGCCCGCTGCGATGAACACCGCCCGCGCCGCTCCGAAAAATACTTGACGGAATCTGTCAGGTATTGAGCCCAAGATGGTGTGCCACAGACAAGGCACCGGCACCGGACGCCGCCAGGCCCAGGTCCAGGTCCAGGTCCGTCCGCGAGTGCCGGTGTCCCGAACAGGAGGTCGGTCATGGCACAGCACACGGTCGAATTCGAGGTGGCCGGTCCGTGGTCGCTGGCCACGAGCCGGGAGTTCTGGGAGGAGTTCGCGCCGCTGGGGCCGGCCTCGGCGGCGGGAGCCGACGAGGCGCTGCGCACGGTCTTCCACGCCGACGCCGACTGGCGCCGCGTCGCCGCGGAGATCAGACAGTACGGCTCCACGGCCCAGGTCGTGGTGGCCGGGGACGGCGATCTGGGCTCCGCCGCCGAGCAGGTACGCCGCTTCCTGTCCCTGGACGTCGACGCCCGCGGCTGGCCGACGGTCGCCGAACGCGACCCCGTGATCGCCGACGTCCAGGCCAGATGGCCGGGCCTGCGGCCGTGCGGCTTCCACTCGCCCTACGAGGCCGCCACCTGGGCGGTGCTGACCCAGCGCACGGGGATGACCTCGGCCAGGCGCATGCGCGACGACCTCGTCGCCCGCTACGGCACAGGCGGCGCGTTCCCCTCCCCCGAGGCCCTGCTCGGCCTGGACTTCGAACTGCCCTGGCGCAAGACCGAGTATCTGCGCTCCGTGTCCCGCGCCGCGCTCGACGGGCTCCTCGACGGCGCCCGGCTGCGCACTCTGGACCCGGGGGAGGCGGTGCGCCAGGTCCAGCAGATCAAGGGACTCGGCACCTTCTCCGCCGAGCTCGTCGTCGTACGCGGCGCCAACCACCCCGACACCCTGCCGACCCAGGAGCGCCGGCTGGAGGCGGAGATCACGGAGCAGTACGGGCCCGGCCGCAGCCGCACCGAGGTCTCGGAGAATTGGCGGCCCTACCGCACCTGGGCCGCACTGCACCTCCGCGTCCTGCGCGCCGAGCGCATGAGCCCGACCATCGCCCGCCCCGCTCGCGCCGGCAGGTAGGAGGGTGGTTCCTGCCCCTGCTTCCGGAGAAGGCGTGAGTCACGGTGTGAGGCGCGCCCGGACCTCGTTCGCCACGAGCCGGCCCGTGTCCACCGCATCCGTCGACCTCGCCCAGCAGTGCCGCGTACCTGCGCGCCGCGCGTGTGCCTCATGGCATCGGCCCGCGCTCGCATCCGTAACCTGCGGCGACCGCGATCGAACATCAACTGGCTAGACTACGCAGCCTCGTGCACGCGATCGCGCCACGTGCGAGCAAAGCCGTTCCCGAAGGGTTTCGACGCTTGATAGCCATCGAAGAGGTGAGCAAGCGATACGCCGACGGCACGGTGGCCGTCGATCGCCTGTCTCTCCAGATACCGAACCACTCCATCACCGTTCTCGTCGGACCTTCGGGCTGCGGCAAGACCACCACGCTGCGCATGATCAACCGCATGGTCGAGCCCAGCAGCGGCACGATCCGGGTCAACGGCGAGGACATCCTCCGCCGGCCGGTCAACGCCCTGCGCCGTTCGATGGGTTACGTCATCCAGAACGCCGGGCTCTTCCAGCACCGCACGATTCTCGACAACATCGCGACGGTGCCACGGCTGCTCGGCTGGTCCAAGCAGCGGGCCCGGGCTCGTGCGGCCGAGCTCATGGAACGGGTCGGCCTCGACCCGGGCATGGCCCGCCGCTATCCGTACCAGCTCTCCGGCGGCCAGCAGCAGCGTGTCGGCGTCGCCCGCGCGCTGGCCTCGGACCCGCCGATCCTGCTCATGGACGAGCCGTTCTCCGCGGTCGACCCGGTCGTCCGCCGCGGCCTGCAGGAGGAGTTGCTCCGCATCCAGAGCGAGCTGGGCAAGGCGATCGTGTTCGTCACCCACGACATGGACGAGGCCATCACGATCGGTGACCGCATCGCCGTGATGCGCACCGGCGGCAAACTCGCCCAGTTCGCCGCCCCCGACGAGATCCTGTCGTCGCCCGCCGACCCGTTCGTGGAGGAGTTCCTGGGCGCCGACCGGGGCATCCGCGGTCTGTCGTTCCTGTCCACCCGCGAGCTGGAGCTCGACCGCTCCCAGGTCTTCCCCGTCGACTCCGACTGGAAGCGGATCGCCGGGCGCGACGAGGCCTCGTCCTCGGTGCTCGTCACCGACGCCGGAGGCAAGCCGCTCGGCTGGGCCGACCTCGCCACGTGGAGTGGTGACGTCGAGGCCCTTGAGCCGTACGGTCAGAGCTTCGAGGTGGGCCGGGACTCGCTGCGCGTCGCCCTGGACCGGGCCGTGCTGGCGCCCAATGGACAGGCGGTCGCGGTGGACGGTGCGGGACAGGTGCTGGGGGTCGCCGGTCAGGAGACGATCGCCGCGGCAATCCGACTGGCCCGGCAGCGACGGGCGGCGGACGCCCCGCAGGACGCGTCCAAGCTGAAGGCCGCCCCATGAACGGCTTCTTCGACATACCGAGCGACCTCCAGCACAGCTATCTCGGCCTGATCGCCCTGCACATGCAGGAGGCACTGATCCCGGTGCTGGTCGGTCTCCTCCTGGCGCTGCCGATCGGCCTGTTGTGCGTCCACTACGACTGGCTCTACCCGCCGGTGCTGTGGTCCTCCACGGTGCTGTACGCGATCCCGTCGATCGCCTTCTTCGTGGTGCTCATCGACTACACCGGGCTGACCCAGCTGACCGTGATGATCCCGCTGTGCCTCTACAGCCTGGTCGTCCTCGTGCCGGCGGTCGTCGACGGCATCCGCTCGGTCCCGGAGGAGACGAACGCCGCGGCCGCGGCGATGGGCATCGGCCCCGTGAACCGCTACGTCCAGGTCCAACTGCCCATCGCCGTACCCGCGATCATGGCCGGACTGCGGGTGGCGACCGCCTCCAGCATCAGCCTGGTGAGCGTCGGCTCGCTGATCGGCAACCAAGGCGCGCTCGGCAATCTGCTGACGACCGCGATGCTCTACCACCGCCCCCAGCTGGCCGTGACCTCGGTGGTCACCACCGCCGTCCTCGCGATCGTGGTCGACGCCGTGCTCGTCCTGGTGCGGCGGGTGCTCACCCCCTGGGAGCCGCCGTCCGGCCGCAGGTCCCGGCGCCTCGCGGCCACGATCTCGGGCGCCGCCCGCACACCGGAGAGCGTCTCGTGAACGTACTCAACTTCATGCAGCACTTCTTCAGCGACGGATCCCACTGGCACGGCTACGACGGCATCCCGCAGCGCGTCTGGGAGCACGTCCAGTACACCGCCGGGGCACTCGCGATCGCCGCGGCCATCGGCCTGCCCATCGGCCTCGTCACCGGGCACACCGGCCGCGGCGGCAACACGCTGGCGTTCGTGTCCTCGGGGGCCCGGGCGCTGCCGACCTTCGGCCTGCTGGTGTTGATGTTCGTCTGGCTGGGCCTTGGCATCGTGCCCGTGATGATCCCGCTCGTGGTGCTGGCGATCCCCCCGATCCTCATCACCACGTACGAGGCGATCCGCACCGTGGACCCGTCCCCCGTCGACGCCGCTCGCGGCATGGGCATGTCGGAGCCGAAGATCCTTTTCCAGGTCGAGGTGCCGGCGGCGCTGCCGCTGATCCTGAGCGGTCTGCGCTCGGCGGCGATCCAGATCGTGTCGACGGCGACGATCGCCGCCTATGTGGCCCTGGGCGGAGTCGGACGCTACATCCTGGACGGCCTCTACCAGCGCAACTACGAGAAGGTGGCGGGCGGGGCCGCCCTCACCGCCATCCTCGCGCTGTTCGTGCTCGTGCTCTTCTGGGCCGTGGGCCGGGTGGCGGTGTCCCCGGGCGTGCGCAGGCGCGGGGCGGCGTAACGGCCGTATCGAAGAAGGGGACGGGTCCCGGCCCGTCCCCGCTTCACCGCTCGGCCGTGGCCAGGGCGTGTTCGAGGACGACGAGCAGCGCGTCCCGTACGGAGCCGCGTTCCCGCGCGTCGAACACGGTGAGGGGCACGTGGTCGGCGACGTCGAGGGCCCACCGTACGTCGTCCAGATCGTGTTCGACCTTGCCGTCGAAGGCGTTGACGGCCACCGCGAAGGGGATCTCGCGGTGCTCGAAGTAGTCGACGGCCGCGTAGCAGTCGTCGAGCCGGCGGGTGTCGACGATGACGAGCCCGCCGAGCGCGCCCTCGACGAGGTCGTCCCACATGAACCCGAACCGCTCCTGGCCGGGCGTCCCGAACAGATAGAGCTTCAGCGTCGGATCGAGGGTGACGCAACCGAAGTCCATGGCGACGGTCGTCGTCATCTTCTCCGGGGTGTGTGTGAGGTCGTCGACGCCCGCCGCGACCGAGGTGATGGACGCCTCGGTGGTCAGCGGCTCGATTTCGGATATGGCGCCCACCGTGGTGGTCTTGCCCACGCCGAAGCCGCCCGCGATGACCATCTTCACCGGCAGCGGCGGCTTGGGCCCCTCGGTGTCAGCCCTCACGGATCGCGCCCCGGGAGTCGGGGATAGCTCTGAGACCATCGATAACCCTTCGCAATACGGTGGCATCGCGGGCGGAATCGGCCTGCGGTGCGTACAAGGCCAGTTGACCGTCGGCACGCAGATCGTCGGCGAGCACCCGGATCACATTCAAGTGCATCCGCAGTTTCGCCGCGATCTCCGCCAGCGACTGCGGCTGGCGGCAGAGCGTGATGATGTCGCGGTGCTGTTCGAAGACGAAGGCGTCGAGCGCGGCCAGCCCCAGATCGGTCGCGACCACCTGGGTCTCGATCGGGATCGGCGGTACGAGACTGTCACCGCCGGCGATCCTCCCCGCGGTCAGCAGGAATGGCCGGACGACGGACGCCGGGGGCTCCACTCCCCACCCTGCGTCGTCGGTGGCTGATGGCTCGCCGGCCGTCATCACGTCCTCCCCCCCTTCGCTTCGCGGGCCGTCACCGGCCATGTGACGTCCCGTCGGACGTCAGCCGGTCGGGGCGACGCCCACGGTGTTCTTGAGCTCCATGACCAGCTGCGGGCTCAGGACGGCACCGGCGCGGTTGGCGAAGAGGGTCATCTCGTACGCGATGTTGCCGAGCTTGGCCTCCTTCGAGGCGACCACTCCGAGCACCGCGCCCGCGCCGAGCGCGGACACCAGGACGTGCCCCTCCTCCAGGTCGATGATGACCTTGTTCAGAGCGCCGAGGCCGTAGTTGCCGGACGCGCCCATGGCAAGGCTGGTCATGCCGGAGACGATCGCGGCCAGCCGCTCCGAGTCCGCCTGTCCGCGCAGTTGGGACACCGCGATGAGGAGTCCGTCGGAGGAGACACCGATGACGTCGACGACCCCGGCCGTCTCGGTGGCGAATCGATTGAGCAGCCAGTTGAAGTCGGCAGCGGCCGCCTTCACGTCCGTCACCTGTTCCTCGGCTCCGGACTCCGGCTCGCCTGTCCACATGGTCACTTGCTCATGCCTTCCGGGGATGAGGGTCTGCTGTTCTCTGTGCTGGAATCGGTGGGGGCGCCGGGCCGGCTCCCCGGTCGGGGCGCCCCGGTGGTGCGGCCCTCGGTCGCGCTCTCGCGCTGGGCCCGCCGGACGGCGGCCTCGAACTCGTCGATCTCAGATCGTGCCGCCTCCGCGTCCGTGGGCTGCCAGGCGGGCGGCCGCGGCTTGTTCGTGACGGTCCGTTCGGGCAGCCGGCTCGACGCGGTGGTGGCCGACAGGGTCGCACCGCGCACCCGGCGCCGTAGCGGACCGGCGTCGCCGGGTCGCCCGGGAGCCGCCGCTGCGGAGCCGCGGTCCGCGCCACTGCCGGGCCGCGAACCGAACCCGCCGGCCACACCGACCCCGTCGGCCACACCGCGCCCGGCCGCGTGACGCGGCCCGACACCCGTATTTACGGAAGTTCCGGGGTCGCCGCCCTGCCGGGGCCGGGACCCGCCGGGTCCGCCCGCCGGGTGGGCCATGGCGCCCTCGCCGAGAGTGTCCCGCGCGGGCTCCGCGCGGCGTGCGTGACCGGGGGAATCCTCGCCCCGAGAGCGTGCGGGAATCCTGCGGGGCAGGCCCGAGGGGCCGGGCGGCGATTCGACCCTCGCGGGGCGCGGCTCGCTCCCGGCGGAGTGACGGGCGGGCGGCAGGATGTGCGGGGCCCGGGCCGCGGCCTGTGCCGGATCGGTGAGCAGGAGCTGCGACGAGGGAACCGCGACGGTGGCCGTGACGCCACCGCCCGGGGTGCGGGACAGCACGACCTCGATGCCCCAGCGACGGGAGAGTCCGCCGACCACGAACAGGCCGAGGACCTCCGTCGGCGCCAGGTCGAGCCGTTCGCGGCGGATCAGGCGGGCGTTCTCCTCGGCCAGCCGCTCCGGGCTCAACCCGAGCCCGTGGTCGATGATCTCGACGAGGGCACCGGCGGATCCGTGCCGGGGGCGCAGTACCACCTCGACGCCGCTGGTCGCCGGCGAGAACATCACCGCGTTCTCCAGCAGTTCGGCGAGCATCAGCGTCAGATCGCCGACGATGTCGGGGGCGACGGTGACATCGCCCTCGGCGTGCGGAGTGACACGCTGGTAGCCCTCGATCTGGCCGAGCGCAGCACGCACGATGTTGCTGAGCCGCATGGGTTCGGTGTTCAGGCCCGTCTCGCTGATTCCGGCGAGCAGCATCAGACTGTCGGCGTTGCGCTGCAGACGTACGGCGATGTGGTCGATGCGGTAGAGCCGGTCCAGTACCTCGGGGTCGGTCTCGCCGCGCTCCACCGAGTCGATCAGCGCAAGTTGACGTGCCGTCAGATTGCTGACGCGGCGGCCGACGTTGCCGAACATCTCGGCGATATTGCGGCGGCTGATGACCTGGCGCTCCAGCAGGGCGGTGGCGGTGACCTGAACCTGGTTGAAGGCTTCGGCGAGTTCACCGATCTCGTCGCGCACCGGCACGGGCACGGCTTCGAGCCGCGGCGGGCTCGCGTCGTCGGCGTCGTCGTCGGCGACCCGGGCCAACTCGGTCTCGGCCGCGGTGGCCACGTGCTGGGCCGCCGTGGTCAGGCTCCGCACGGTCCGCACCACGGAGCGGCGCATCAGCACCGAGAACAGGAGCCAGGCTCCGAAGGCGAGCAGGGTGCCGGCGATCAGCCAAGCCACCTGCCACCAGGCGCTGTTCGAGGCGTCCTGCGTGTCGGCGGCGATCTCGCCGATGAGAGCCTTGACGATCTTCAGCCGGTTCTGGGCCTGGCGCTCGTAGGTGGGATCGGCCGTCAGCGCGTCGGCGAGCGCGACACGCAGCTGCGCCGGGCTCGCGGCGACCAGACCGCTGGGGTCGACCTGGAGCGCGGCCCAGTGCTGGTTGATGACGCTCTGGTACGGGCTGTGTTCGACCCCGGCGAGGTCGCTGCCCTGTTCCTGGGTGGCGAACCGGGTGAACCGCTCGGCCTGGTACGTGTACTGGTCGTAGTCGCCGACCGCTCCGGTGAACTCGATGAGCGCGTTGGCGTCCCTGGTGCGGGCCGCGAAGACGCTGGTCTCGAACGACGCGTGGGCGGTGTCGGCACGCAGCAGCGCGTCGAGCAGATTGCCGGCGGACGACGAGGACTCGCTGCCCGACTGGCCGAGGCCGAGGCCGTTGATGAGGCCCTCGATCACCGATCCGTACGCGGGGTCGATGTTGTCGGCGGCTATGGGGCCCTGTTCGACGGTCTTGCGGAGGCTGTCCAGGCCCTCCAGCTCCTTGAGCGCCTGGGCCTCGGCGTCGGGCAGCCGGTCCCCGTACGTCGACCGGACGGCCTCGATCTGGGCGCCGACCTTCTGCTGCGCCTGGAGATACGCGGAGGTGTCGGACGGGCTGTCACCGGAGCGGGCGGCCTCGTGCCGCAGGGAGACCAGGAGTGCCTGCCGGTGCTCGGTCTGCACGCCGTCGATGAGCTTGGTCACCTGCGCGCTGTCCCGCACGAGTTGGGCGGTGTCGGCGGCGGACCGGGCACGGTCGACCTGGCCGTACACGACGTAGGAGAGCATCGCGGAGACGACCGCGAGCGGCACGACCACCAGGACGTTGAGTTTCCGGCGGAAAGGCCAACGGTCGAGGAGCGATGGTGTTCGGCCTGTTCCGGGGGCCGTGGTCGGCAGCTCCGGGGTGGCCATTCTGTGCGCGGGCACCCAACCTCCTCGACGTTGTTCCCCGTGGAAGCCCCTTGCCCGGGCTGCGTGGTTCAGCAATCGCGACAGTGCGCTCAGGCCGACAAGTGGAACAAGGCCCTCGACGCGGCCAACATTAGCGGCTGCCGCAAGAGTACGGCCATGATCAACCAAAAAGTGACATGTGAAGATGCCGGATTCGCGCACATATTGGCCGCGTTGCGCATACGGGCTGCAGCCGTGTGGTCCCCATCGGTGATCTATTCGTGTCTTGACGGTCCGTGAGCGGGCTAGATTGGATCGGTCTGGACCGTCACCACCCGCGCCTTCCGGCCACCACCGCCCCACCCGATGCCAAGTCTGGATGACCAACGTGACCATCGCCAGAAGCACCAGAACGTCCGCAACGTACGCTGTTTCCCTGCTGGTTGTGGCCACGGCCGCACTGACGGGCTGCGGTTCCTCCGACGACTCCGGCAAGAGCGACCCGTTGAAGGGGGACACCGCCAAGGGCGGCACGGTCGTTGTCGGTTCGAACAACTTCCCCGAGAGCATCCTGCTCGCCGACATTTACGGTGAGGCCCTCAAGTCCAAGGGCATCAAGGTCAGTTACAAGCTGAACATCGGAAGTCGCGAGACCACCTACGGTCTGATCAAGAACGGTACGATCACGGTCCTGCCCGAGTACAACGGGGCTCTGCTCGCCTATCTCGACGCCAAGGCGGCACCGACGACCGTCGAGGAGACCAGCAAGGCCATTTCGGCCAAACTCGATGCGAAGCTCACCCTGTTGACCCCGTCCGAGGCCCAGGACAAGGACGCGATCGCCGTCAACGAGGCCACGGCCAAGAAGTACAGCCTGACGGACAAGTCGACGATCGCGGACCTCGCCGACGCGGCGAAGGACCTGGTCATCGGCGGCTCGCCCGAGTTCCAGACCCGGCAGCAGGGACTGAAGGGCCTCAAGTCCGTATACAGCCTCGACTTCAAGTCCTTCAAGGCGCTGGACGCGGGCGGTCCGCTGACCGTTGCGGCTCTCAAGGGAAACAACATCCAGGCCGCGGATATTTTCACGACGGACCCGGGCATCAGCAAGAACAAGTTTGTGGTCCTGCAGGACTCCAAGAATCTCTTCGGTTTCGAGAACGTCACTCCGCTGGCATTCAAGAGCGGTCTCTCGTCGGCCGGAGTTTCCGTACTCAATGGGGTCTCGGCGAAGCTCGACACGGAAACCCTGGTCACGCTCAACAGCCAGGTGCAGAACGACAACAAGGACCCGCTGGACGTCGCGAAGGCGTGGCTGTCCTCCGCCGGTCTGAGCTGACAGGTGGCACTGCCGGGGCCGGAGCGGGCATCCCGCTCCGGCCCCGGGGCCGACTCCGGACCTGGAACCGCCGCCCCCGTCAGCTCCGCGCCCCGGGTGCGACGGCCTCCGGCTCCGTGCGGGGCACGTCGGAGGAAGCACGGGGCGTGCCGGAGATGCGGCCGGCGCGCTGGACCGGGACGAGGAGTGCGGCCAGAGCCGCGGCCAGGCAGAGCAGCGCGAGCAGGCTGAAGCCGTGGGTGTACCCGGACGCGTACGGCAGGCCCGAGGGCTGAAGGCGACTGGTCACCAGGACGCTGGTCAGCGCGGCACCGATGGAGCCGCCGATGGTACGGATGTTGGCGTTCATGCCGGTCGCGGCGCCGGTCTGTTCGGCCGGGACACTGCCGACGATCAGGTTGGCCATCGAGGCGAAGGCCAGTCCGATGCCGAGGCCGAACACGCCCGCCGCGAAGGCCACTTGCCACTGCTGGTCGTGCCAGAGGGCGAGGAAACCACAGGCGATCGCGCCGAGCGCGGACCCGGCGATGAGCAGCTTCTTGGCACCCAGGACGGGCTCCAGGCGGCCGCTCAGCACACCCGAGCAGAACATCGCGATCAGCATCGGCAGCATGAGCAGTCCGGCCGCCGTGACGCTGGCGCCGAAGCCGTAACCGGCCGAGCTGGGCGTCTGCACGAAGCCGGGCAGGAAGGACCAGATCGCGTACATGCCCGCGCCGAACAGCAGCGCGGCGGCGTTCGTGGTCCACACGGCGGGGAGCCGCATGATGCGCAGATCGATCAGCGGGCTGTGGGAGCGCGCCTCGGCGAACAGCCACAGCGCGAACAGGGCCGCGGCGGCGACGAACAGACCGATCGCCCTGCCCGATCCCCAACCCCAGTGGCTCGCCTGGCTGAGCGGCAGCAGCAGGGCCACCAGCCACCCCGACAGCAGGACGGCGCCGAGCCAGTTCACGCGCCCCTCGGCCCGGCGGGGCGACTCGGGGACGTAGCGCAGCGCGATCAGCGTGGTGACCGCGACGATGCCGACGGGGAGCCAGAACAGCCAGCGGTAGTCGAGCGCGGTCACGATGGGACCGGCCGCCACAATGCCGACACCGCCTCCGGCGGCGATCACGGCGGACAGGTTGCTGATGCTGCCGCTCACCTCGGACGGGGCGAACTCGTCCCGGATGATGCCGAAGGACAGCGGGAACAGGGCGCCGCCGATGCCCTGGACGACCCGGGCGACGATCAGTACGCCGATGGTCGGCGCGAGCGCGGCGAGCAGACAGCCGATCGTCACGATCACCAGGACGGCGACCAGGGTGCGCTTCTTGCCGATCAGGTCACCGACCCGGCCGAGGATCGGGGTGAAGACCGAGGCGGACAGCAGATAGGCCGTCATCACCCAGGTCGCGGTGGACTGCGAGGTGTGCAGCGCGTGCTGAACGGTCGGCAGGGCCGGCGCGATCAGCGACTGCAGCATGGCGAACACACCGGCACCGGTCGCGAGGACCGCGAAGGTGAGGCGTGTGGACGTGCGGGGCATGAAAAGCCTCTCCGAGACAGGCGAACAGGGTGCGGCCGAGCTCATCCCCCGTGGTCGTACGGCGCGGGCGCGCTGCGGAGCGGCACGGGGGCACGCCGACGGCCGCGGGAGGCGGTCGCGGAAGGGGGTGAGCGGAAGGGGGTGTGCGGAAGGGTGCGAGCGGACGGGCGGTGCGGTCGGCGCGGGGCCCGCGGTGATCGATACGTCCGATACGGCGGTGCTGTCGCGGCGTGGATGCGTGCGGCCGCACGCATCCACGGCAAACGCACCCCGCACTGGTAAAGTGGAGGCACCCCTCCACTGTAGCGGAGGCAAACCTCCGCTTCAACCTCGACCCGCCATGGGAGGCAGCAGTGACGGCCCAGCCGTTCCCCGTCAGCGAGATCGTCACGTCCCGGCGGCCGCACCGGAAAGACGCCGCCCGCAACTACGACGCGCTGCTGACGGCCGCGCGCGAGGCGTTCGCGGAGAACGGCGCGGAGGCGTCCCTGGAGGACATCGCCCGTCGCGCGGGCGTGGGCATCGGCACGCTCTACCGGAACTTCCCGACCCGCCGCCACCTGTTCGAAAGCGTCTACGCGGGCGAGGTGAACGACCTGTGCCGGGTGGCGCACGAGGTCGCCGAGCTGGAGCCGTGGGAGGCGCTGAGCGCGTGGCTGCGCCGGTTCGTGGGCTACACCGTGACCAAGCGAGCCGTCCGCGAGGCGCTCAACGACGAGTCGGAGATCTTCCTCGCCTGCCGGGACTCGATGTACCAGGCGGGCGGCCCGCTCTTCGAACGCGCCCAGAAATCCGGCGAGGCGCGCGAGGACATGGACTTCGACGACCTGCTGCGCATGGTCGCGGGCATCACCGCGACGAACTTCCTCGACGACGCCCAGCGCGACCGCGTCCTGGCCGTCGCCCTCGACGGCGTCCGCACCGCCCGCTGACGCGCGGCCACCACCACCCGCCACACCCCGTGGTAACTTTGTATACAAGGTGTATGCGATCTCTGGCGATCTCTGGGGGTAGTGATGGCGTCCGGTCGGGAGAAGGCTTATGCCTACCTCAAGGACACGGTGCTGACGGACCCGGCGATGCAGGGAGCGTTCCTCTCCGAGCAGGACATCGCCGACCGGATCGGAGTGTCACGCACCCCGATCCGGGAGGCCCTGCTGCTGCTCGCGGCCGAGGATCTCGTCGAGCTGGTGCCCAAGCGCGGTGCCCGAGTGTCACCGCTGTCGGGCCGGGAGATCTCCGAGTTGATGCAGCTGCGCGGGATCGTCGAACGGTACGCGGCCGAGCACGTCATCGCGGCGGGCCGGGCTCCGCTGCGGCAGCTCGGCGAACTGCTGGACCGGCAGAGCGCTCTGAGCGGCCCCGACCAGGCCAAGGAGTTCATCGCCGTCGACCATCTGTTCCACGCCACCCTCGTCTCGGCGGTGGGCAACGCCCTGCTCGACCGCCACTACGACGGACTGCGCAGCCGCCAGGTCCGTGCCGGAGTCGTGGCGCTCTTCAACCAGCACGGCCGGCAGGCCGCGGTGCTGGACGAGCACCGGGAGATCCTCGACGCGCTGGCGGCCGGTGACGCGGCGGCCGCGCGCGCCGCGATCGACAGCCATCTGGACTCGACCCTGAAGATCCTGCTCGCCGGTTAGGTCCTGTCGTCACATTC
Organism: Streptomyces albiflavescens; assembly: GCF_014645835.1. Classification (GTDB taxonomy): domain Bacteria; phylum Actinomycetota; class Actinomycetes; order Streptomycetales; family Streptomycetaceae; genus Streptomyces; species Streptomyces albiflavescens. Next base: position 41,795 of record NZ_BMMM01000019.1, on the reverse strand, counting down.
CCGTCGTCCGCCCGGAGGGCGGGCCCTGCGGCGTCAGGTGCGTGCTCTCGGCGTGCCGGGCACAGGCCCTCGTACTGGATGTACTTGGGTCTGTGCCCGGTGCGGCGAGAGTGCGTGCATGGCGTCGCGGGGCAGACGGGAATGTGACGACAGGGCCTAGGCAGGGACGGGTGGGAGGAACCGGGGTCCGGTCCCTCCCCACCCGCCTGTCCGGCCGTCAGGCCGTCCGGCTGTCAGGCCGTCCGGCTGTCAGGCCCGCTGGTCCGCTGGTCCGCTGGTCCGCTGGTCCGCTGGTCCGCTGGTCCGCTGGATACGTGAACACGAGCATGGTGACGCCGGCGGCCGTCGTCCACGGACCGTGCGGCATCCCCGGCGGACGGCACGCGTACGAGCCCTGCGGGAAGGTCTCGTCGAGCGTCAGGTCGTGCAGGTCGCCTTGGAGGATGTAGACCTCCTCCCAGAAGTCGTGCCGCGTCACCCCCTGCGCGGAGGTGTCGGTGCCCGGCTCCCAGCGGACGAGCATGGTGCTGTGAGCGCCGGACGCATCCTCGGCGAGTACGCGCTGCGCGACCCCCGGGACGGCACCGGCGGGCGCCGTCCACGGCCCCGCGGGCCGGTGGAATTCGAGCTCCGGTTTGCTCATGAGGCCCGTCCCAGGCGGCGGTTGGCGAGCACGGACGTCTTCTCCTTGACCGCCGCGACCTCTTCGACGGTCAAGTCGGCCAGCAGCAGGCCCGGTTCCGCGCCCAGGCAGTCGCGTACGGTTCCGTCGGGACCGACCACCATGCTGTACCCGATGCCCGTCGGGGCCGACGCATCCGCGACCACTCCCCCGGCCGCCGGGTCGGCCTGGTCAACCGCCGCGACCCACACGGTCGCATCCAGGGCGCGGGCCCGCACCAGCAGCTCCCACTGCTCGCGCTTGCCCGGCCCGGCACCCCAGGAGGCGGCCAGCACCGTCGCCACGGCGCCTTCATCGGCATGCGCCCGGAAAAGCTCGGGGAAGCGGACGTCGTAGCAGGTGGCGAGGCCGATACGGACGCCGTCGACGTCGATCGTGACGATCCGCGAGCCGGCGGCGACGGTGTCGGACTCGGCGTAGCCGAAGGCGTCGTACAGATGGATCTTGTCGTACGCGGCCTCGACTCCCGGGCCGGTGGCGAGGAGGGTGTTGGCGACCCGCCCGTCGGAGGCCGGGGTGAACATGCCCGCCACCACGACGATGCCGGCCGCGGCGGCGAGAGCGCGCACCTCGTTCGCCCAGGGGCCGTCGAGCGGCTCCGCGACCGGCGCCAACGGGGTGCCGAAGCAGGCCATCGACGCCTCGGGGAACACGACGACGCGGGCTTCGGCCTCAGCGGCGCGCCGGACGCCGTCCTCCATGAGTTCGAGGTTCTTCTCGGGGTCGGGTCCGCTGGTGAACTGGCTCAGGGCGATACGCACGGGCGGCCTTTCTGCGTCGATGGGGGGTGGGTGGGAGTGGATCTGCGTGAGTGGGAGTCGGTGGTACCGGGGCGGGATCAGGAAACCTCGGCCGCGGACTCGGGCTCGTACGCCACGCGCTGAACCTCGCCGTCCCCGGCATCCCCGGCATCGTCGGTGTCGTCGGCGTCGCGGCCCAGGCACAGTCCGGCGATGGTGACCGCCGCCGCGACGGCGATGTACAGCGCCAGGGGAACCCAGCTGTCGTAGGAGCTGAGCAGAGCGGTGAACAGCAACGGTGCGACCGCGCCGCCGATGAGGCCGGCGAGCGTATAGGCCAGCGAGGAGCCGGTGTAGCGCAGCCGGGGTGAGAACTGCTCGGCGACGAAGGCCGCCTGCGGGCCGTACATGAAGGAGTGGATGGCCAGGCCGCCGACCACGCCGCACATGAGCAGGATCCAGCTGTGGCCGTCGACCATGAGGAAGAACAGGAACGGCCACAGGCCCGCCGCCACGGCGGAACAGCCGTACAGCAGACGCCGGTTCACCCGGTCGGACAGGGCCCCGGCGAGCGGGATGAGGAAGACCTGCAGCGACGATCCGACGAGTACGGCCGTCAACGCGGAGCCGCGCGTCATGCCCAACTCGCCGGTGGCGTACGTGAGCACGAAGACGGTGAACATCGCGTACAGCACGTCCGGACCGACCCGGCACAGGATCGCCGCGAGCAGGGCGCGCGGCTGGGTGGTGAACACTTCGCGGATCGGCGCCTCGGGCCGGCTGTGCTCGGCCTCCATGGCCTTGAACACGGGCGTCTCCTCCAGCTTCGCCCGGATCCACAGGCCGAAGCCGACCAGGACGCCGGACATCAGGAACGCCACCCGCCAGCCCCAGGAGAGGAACTGATCCTCCGTCAACAGGGCACCGAGCGCCGCCAGTACGCCGTTGGCCAGCAGGTTGCCCGCGGGCGGTCCGACCTGGGCTGCGGAGGCGTAGAAGCCGCGGCGGCGCGGGTCGCCGAATTCGCTGGACAGCAGGACGGCACCGCCCCACTCGCCGCCCACCCCGACGCCCTGCGCGAAGCGCAGCACGACCAGGGCGATGGGCGCCGCCACACCGACCGTGCCGTACGCGGGCAGCAGACCGATGAGGAAGGTGGCCGCGCCGATCAGGACCAGCGTGGCGATGAGGACTTTCTTGCGGCCGATCACATCGCCGAGCCGGCCGAAGACGAAGCCGCCGAGCGGACGCGAGACATAGCCGACGGCGTAGGTGGAGAACGCCAGGAGGGTGCCGGTGAGGGGGTCCTCCGAGGGGAAGAAGAGGTCGCCGAAGACCAGCGCCGCGGCGGCGGAGTAGACCGCGAAGTCGTACCACTCCAGAGCGGTGCCGGTGAGGCTGGCGAAGAAGGCGCGGCGGATACCGGAGCGGCCGGCGGGCGGCGCCTCGGTGGCCTGCTGGGCGTGCTGCATGCTGCCTGTTCCTTGCGTCGGGGACATCGACGTGTGTCTGGGACATCGACTTGCGTCGGGGGACATCGACCTTTCGGCATACTTCTTGTATACAGGTCGTATGCGCAACCCCGCGCAGGAAGTTGACCGCTTCGAAACCGACTTCCGAGACAGCCCCGAGCGACTTCCGAGACAGACCCGAGCGACTTCCGAGACCGCCTCTCCACCCGAGACCGACCCCTTCAGGAGTTCCCGTGCCCGTCCTGACCTTCGAGCTGCCCGACGGTTCCACCCGTGATGTCGACGTCCGCCAGGTACTCAACGCCGGATACGCCGGGCGCAGCCAGGACGACGTCGCCGCGCACGTCGCCGAGTTGGCCGCGCTCGGCGTGCCCGCGCCGTCCGTGACCCCGGCGCTCTACCCGGTCTCCCCCTACCTCGCCCAGCAGACCGACCGCGTCGCCGCCCAGCACGCCCGCACCTCCGGCGAGGCCGAGTGGGCCCTGGTCGTCGCTGCGGACGGAGAACTGCTCCTCACCGCCGCTTGCGACCACACCGACCGGGACCTCGAAGTGCACGGCGTCGCATGGAGCAAGAACGCCGGCCCGGACGTACTCGCCCGCCGCGCCTGGCGCCTGGACGACGTCGCGGCACGCCTCGACGATCTCACCCTGCGGGCCTGGGTCACCCACGGCGGCACGGAGACCGAGATCCAGCGCGGCACGCTCGCCGAGCTGCTCACCCCGGGCTACTGGGCCGATGTACTGCGCTCGCGGGGCGACCTGGTCCCCGGCACGGTCCTCATCTCGGGGACCATCCCGATGACCGAGAACGTGGATCAGTTCGCCGAGGCGTGGCGGGTGGAGTTGGGCGACCCGGTCACCGGGGACACGATCGGCCTGGCCTACCACGTGGTGCCCATGGCCGAGCCGATCGGCTGAGGAACGGAGCATTCTGTCTGCCGACTGTATTCCGTATACTGGCGCCACTCGCGTGGCTCCAACTCGGAGGAAACATGGCAGAGCTCGACCCCGAGGTGGTGCTGGGAATGGCTGCCCAGGCACCCGACGGCATAGTGATCATCGACGGCGAAGGACTGATCCGCTATTGGAACCGGGGTGCGGAGCGCATCTTCGGGTTCTCGGCGGCCGATGTGGCCGGTCGCAGTCTGGACGTCATCATTCCCGAGAAGCACAGGAAGCGTCATTGGGACGGCTTTCAGACCGCCATGGACCGAGGAGCCACCAAGTACGGGGAGGCGGACCTCCTGACGGTTCCCGCGCTGGCGGCGGACGGCAGCACCCTGTCCATCGAGTTCAGCGTGGCGCTGCTGACCGGTGCCGATGGCGCCGCGCACGTCGGAGCGGTCATCCGGGATGTCACCGCGCGACGAGCGCGGGAGCGGGAGATGATGCGGCGGCGGGCCGAGACCACCGCGGACCGTACGACGGTCTGAGCTACGCCGAGCGGCGAAGCGGGAGCGGCCTCCGCAGCCGTGTGCGCAGGTTCGAATCCTGCCGGGGGCACCCGTTATGAGGTGCCCAAAGACCCCGTCACCAGCGGAAACGCTGAGAACGGGGTCTTCGCGTATATGCAGGCAGATGCCGCCGAAAGCAGCCGTGCGCACCAACGGGGGCGGAATCGGCACGATGCGCACCTCGCCTTGTGCCCGCTGCTTCAGGCCGCGCCGATCGTGCGCCTCCCCTTGCCCCGCTTACGTCGTACCCTGCTCAGTAGGTTGGACGTCAGGTATTCCAACTCCACTGCGAATTCGAGCACGTTGAAGACCACCGCACGCCGACGCCGGTACGTCTGGGTGGCCGCAGGCTTGCCGTCCAGTCTCCGGCCCAACCCGTCGATCAGCCCATGAACACGGGCGATCTCTTGCAACTCCCCCATGGGTAGCGAGGCCTTGTCGATCCACCGTAAGGCCGCCACGATCCTCCGGTCGCTCCCGCTCCCGGCGGGTAACCGGCAGGACATACGAGCGCAGCGCCCGCCGCAGCACCTCGGGAGCAGGACGCCCCCGCCCCGGTTTGACCCGGTCGATGGCGCGCAGGACCTCGCCTCTGTTCTTCGCACTCTTGATCAAGGCTGGCAGCCGAGCGACGAGCGTCATCTTTCGCACCTTCGCGTCCCGCGGAGCTCGTTCGCGCAACGGCGCCTGTACCAACTGCCGGATCAGCTCAGGGTGTTCTGGGTTGCCCTCAGGGCAGTTGAGGTGTCAATTACGCAAGCCAGGGCATAAGTGGACACAGAGCCCACCGCTCGCTACGGTCGAATTGCAGGCGCCGCAAGCCGGAACCCACCGGCCCACATGGCGCCCAACGCATCGCGGTGTAAATGCCGCTCCCTGGAGGGTAAATCGCGCAAAGGGTCTGCCCTGGCCAGGTCGAGGCACCGTGTGCGCGTTTCATCTCGAAGGAGAGGATAGCTATGCGCGCGAAGCGAATCATGGTGGTCATGGCGAGCCCCCTCGCCGCAGCAGCACTGGCGTTCTCGCCGACGCTGATGGCGCAGGCGGCAGCCGATACCAGCCAAGCGCCGACGGCGTTCGCCCCGCAGGCCCCAGAAGTCAAGAGCCCAAGCAAACAGGGTGCGATAGATGGGGCAGCTACCGGAAACCAGGATGGGGTGCATTGCAATTGGGGACTGCACGATAACCCCGAAGCAAAGAAGAGCGTGTACAAGAAGGCGAAGGACTACACGGCGTACGAGAACGCCTACGAAACGGCGTATAAGACGGCCTACGAGCAGCAAGACGACAAGTGTGACCCCAACGAGTAGCCCTCATTGCCCGTAAGGGTGGAGGGCACCGCCCTTTGCGGCGTTCCAACCCGCAGGTCACACCTCCGATCGCTCACTCAGTGAGGACTGGCCGCACGCCGCGTGAGTGAGTCCGTCAAGACACCCTCGGTCTTCTGACATCAGCGTCTGACACCAACAAGCGCGATCAGCGACCGCCCCGCCCTAGTTCGCATCGAGGGGCTGTGGCACGGTCCTCGGGCCGTGCCACTCTCGTGCCAGTACATCGGCGACGCCAAGGGATTCGAGCCGCTTCCCACCGAGCAACGGCACCAGGTAGAGCCGGACATGCGCCTCTACTTCTCGAAGAGGCCGCCGACCACGACGCCTGACAGCACCAACGGCCGGTGGAGCCTCTTGACTCGGCCATGAGGACTCCGCCTTGATACGTCCTGAGACGTGGGGAGAAGCCGCGCCGCGCGACAGCCGTCGTCAGCGATATGACCGGACCCTTCGCGCTGGGCTCTGTTATGGATGGCTTTCACTGTGTAGCGCCGTGCGGTAGGCGGCCGGGGTGACCCCGTAGGTGCGGGTGAACCACCGGGTGAGATGGGCTTGGTCGGCGAAGCCGGCCTCGGCTGCTGCCATCGATGGTGCCGTGCCTTCGGCCAGGAGTGCACGGGCTCGGCGCAATCGCAGATCGCGTTGGTAGTCACTGGGGGCGAAACCGTACGCTGCGCGGAAGCCCCGGTACAGCGCGAAGCGATTGCAGCTGGCCACCCGGGCCAGGTCATCGGCGGCGATGTTCTCGGCGAATCGCTGCCTCAGCAGACTGCGGGCCCGTTCCATGGCGGTCAGGTCCACCCGGTCCTGCGGGTCCGCCAGACGTGCCGGACGTGTGGCGGCATCGCGGCTCAGGGCCAGTACGGCGGCGGTGAGGTGTTCCTCGATGACCAATCGGGGTGCGTTGCCGACGACCGCAGTGTGGAGGCGGGCCACGGCTCGGGCCAGGGCCGGGTTGTCCACCACCGGGGTGTCGAAGAGCGGCAATCCGGCACTGCCGGGATCTGCGTCGGCGAGAACGTCCCGGACAAGATCCTCGCCGAGGTGCAGCATCCGGTAGCGGTACCCGTGGGGGACGGCCGACTGCCCGTCGTGGGGCTCGTCCGGATTGAACGCCATGACCAGTCCCGCCGCGCTGACGTGCCGCTCTCCCCTGCACACGAATGACTGGGCGCCGTTGTCGGTGACTCCGAAGGAGTACGTGTCGTGGGCGTGCGTCGGATAGGCGTAGTGCTCGAAGCGGGCGTCCATGACCTCCAGGGCAAGCCCGGGAACCCGCCAGTAGGCGGCGCGCTCTGCGGAGGGCGTCATGTCTCAATTGTGCCGCACGAGCGTTCAAGCCTCCGCGCCTCCTCACGGCGCACTCTGGACCCATCGCCGCAACCAGCGAAGGAATCACAGGAATGACCGGGAACGTCTCAGCAGCACCGACGGGCCTTCACGGTACGGAGAGAGTCCGCCTGGCCGTCTACAACGGATTTGCCCGCACCGGCCGTGCTCCGAGCGTGCTGGAAACCGCCGCACTCACCGGGCTCGCCCCCGACCAGGTCCGCCAGGAACTGCGCACCCTTCACGCAAGTCACGATGTGGTCCTGGATCCACAGGACCACGACCAGGTCGTGATGGCCCATCCGTTCGCGTCCGTGCCGCTCGGCTTCTCCGTGATGGGGGCGCACACGCTGTGGTGGGGCGGCTGCGCCTGGGACTCGTTCGCCATGCCCCACCTGCTTCGGGACGAGCCCGACGTCCTGGTCGCCACCCGCTGTCCGGCCTGCGACACCCCGCATGCCTGGGTGGTCGGCCGAGACGCACCCCCGGAGGGCGACCAGGTGGCCCATTTCCTCATCCCCATGCACCGGGCCTGGGACGATGTCGTGCGCACCTGCGGCAACCAGCGCCTGTTCTGCTCCACCGACTGCGTCGACACCTGGCTGCAGCAGACGGGCCAGGAGCGCGGTTACGTCATGGATCTGGGCACCCTGTGGCGGTTCGCCAGCGACTGGTACACCGGACGCCTGGAGCCTGGCTACACCCGCCGCGACCCCGCCTCCGCCACCACCTACTTCTCCGAGGTCGGCCTGCATGGGTCTTTCTGGGGACTGCCCGACTGAGGCTGAATCCGTCTGATGCCCCAGGGCGAGCCGCCACAGCAACCGCCCCCCCGACCGGCAACGTCCTCACAGTGCCGTAGCGCAACCAGGAGCGACTCGATGCCCACTCCGCCTATGCCGGCGCGTTGGTCAACTACCGCCGCTGTCCGGTCCATCTCTGGTTCTGTGTGCACCTATGCGCAGCCATATGCGGTGCTGAGCGGCCCTAGGACGGGGTCTGTGGACTATTCGTGGACAGGATCTTGGAGCGTCTGCCCAGGTCAGAGCAGCCGCCTCGGAGCGGACACAGCCCGGCGTGCCAGTCCCGCTCCAGATCCGCTGCGTCGAATACGCTGCGAAGACGTCCAACCTGACGTCCTTGACAGTGCGTGCACTGCCGCGCGGAGGCGGCTCTTCACGTCGGCCCGGATGGCGCAGCCGCCGGATGCAGGAAGGGGTGTGGCATGAGGTCCCCAGGCGTGCACCTGCGGGAGATCACCGACGACAACCGGGATGCCGTTCGTGCCCTCCGCGTCCGACGCGACCAGAAGCAGTTCGTCGCCTCCGTGTCCAAGTCGCTCAAGGAGGCGACAAGGAAGCCGGAGGCCAATCCCTGGTGCCGCGCCGTGTACATCGGCGACGAGCCAGTCGGCTTCGTGATGCTGTCGTGGAAGCCGCCGGCTGGTCCTTACAAGGGGCGACACTTCATCTGGCGCCTCCTCGTCGACAAGCGGCACCAGAGGCGAGGGATCGGCCGAGAGACGCTCACCCAGATCGCCGCCCTGGTTCGCGCGGACGGCGCCACCGAACTGCTGACCAGCTACGATCCCGGCGACGGCGAACCGTGGCCCTTCTACCAGAAGTTCGGGTTCGAGCCCACCGGGGAGATCGACGACGGCGAGATCGTTCTGCGGCTCATCTTCCCCCCTCAGTGAACCTTTCTCGGTAACGTCTCGCGACTCTTCGTGATCTTCATGCTCAGGCGGTGCGGCCGTGTTCGAGCAGGGTCGAGGCGACTTGGCGCAGGGCCTTGAAGGTGACCTTCAGCAGGGCGTTGGCGCGTTCGGCGACGCCGTGCACGCCACGGATCACGGCGTTGAACGCCTTTTCGGGCTCGGTGAGTTCGCCGCCTTTGGGTTTCTTGACCGGGTGACGCAGGCCTTCTCCGGCGTTCTCGTAACCGAGGTCGGTCAGGGTGGGGATGCCCAGGGTGGCGGCGAGCCGGTTCAGGTCATCGACCAGGCCGTGGGCTCGGGCACAGGTGGTGTCGTGCTCACGTCCCGGTCGCACTGGCGAGACCCACAGCGGCCAGCCGTCCGGGGCGGAGATGACCTGCACGTCGCCGCCGTGGTGCCGGTGTTTGCCGGCCACCACAGATCCGCGCCGTTGGGGCCGGGCGCGGCGACGCGGTCGGTGCGCACCACAGTGCCGTCGAGGTTGAGGTGGGTGTAGCCGGCTGCGACGGCTCGCTCCAGCGCGGTGGCCAGGTCCGGGGCGTGGTCGGACAGCACGGTGAGCCTTCGTGCAGGTAGCGGTACGCAGTCGGACCGGAGATGCCGCTGTCCCGGGCGAGTTGGGCCCTGCGCGTGCCGTCGACGAACCAGCGCAGGACCAGGACGGGCTGCTTGAACGGGCTCAGTGCGCTTGCTGGTGGGTTGAGACTTCGAGCCCTCCCTCAACGGCACGGGAGTTTCGTGCGTTGCGGCCGTCCATCCGCCCCGCCGCCGTCACCCGATCGGTGGCCTCGCTGAAAAGGCTCACTGCGTGTTCTCGTGGCGTGCGCTCTGTGGTGCGCGACCATACGGACGCCGACACAGGCCCGATCCTCGGCGTCGTACGTAAGGAAGGGTTCTCGCTGGCTGCCGGGCCCCACCTTCACTGCCGCGGGTCTGGTCAGGCGTCCCCAGCCGGCGGGCGCCACGGGCGCCACGAGTGCCGGTCGCAGCAGCACCGGCGAAGCAACCAACGTCAAGGGCAGGCAGCCGGCAGAAGGAAACACCGAGACAGAAAGAAGGACGGACGTGTCCCGCAGCGAAAGCGAGAACCCGGTCATCCCCTCCCCGGCCGCCACGCCGACCCGACCCAAGACGAACCGGGACTGGTGGCCGAATCAGCTGGACCTTCAGGTTCTCCATCAGCACTGTCCCCGGTCCAATCCGATGAGCGAGGACTTCAATTACGCCGAAGAATTCTCCACCCTCGACCTCGACGCGCTGAAACAGGACATCTTCGGGGTGATGACGGCGTCGCAGGACTGGTGGCCTGCCGACTACGGCCACTACGGGCCGCTCTTCATCCGGATGAGTTGGCATGCCGCGGGAACGTACCGCGTCGACGATGGCCGGGGCGGTGGTGGCGCGGGCGCTCAGCGTTTTGCCCCCCTCAACAGCTGGCCGGACAACGTGAGCCTCGACAAGGCACGGCGATTGCTCTGGCCCGTCAAACAGAAGTATGGCCGGAAAATCTCCTGGGCCGACCTTCTGATCTTCACCGGCAACTGTGCCATGGAATCGATGGGGTTCAAGACCTTCGGGTTCGGCTTCGGGCGAGAGGACATCTGGGAACCCGAGGAAATCTTCTGGGGGCCCGAGGACACATGGCTCGGAGATGAGCGTTACAGCGGGGACAGGGAACTCGCCGGTCCTCTCGGTGCCGTGCAAATGGGACTGATCTACGTCAATCCGGAGGGGCCCAACGGTGACCCGGATCCGATGGCTGCCGCCAGGGACATTCGCGAGACATTCGGGCGTATGGCGATGAACGACGAGGAGACGGTTGCGCTCATCGTCGGCGGCCATACGTTCGGCAAGTGTCATGGCGCGGTCGATGCACAGTACATCGGCCCGGAGCCCGAGGCCGGCCCCATGGAGCAGCAAGGCCTCGGCTGGAGGAACACGTACGGCAGCGGCAAGGGCGCCGACGCGCTCACCAGTGGGCTTGAGGGCGCATGGACCACCGAGCCGACGAAGTGGGACAACGGGTACCTGGACAACTTGTTCAGATACGACTGGGAGCTGACGGTCAGCCCCGCCGGTGCGAAGCAGTGGACTCCCACGGATCCGGCGGCCAAGACCACTGTGCCTGATGCTCATGATCCGTCGAAGAGGCATGCTCCCATGATGCTGACGACGGACCTCGCGCTGAAGGTGGATCCGGTCTATGCGCCGATCGCGAAACGCTTCCACGAGAACCCGGACGAGCTCGCGGCGGCGTTCGGCAAGGCGTGGTACAAGCTGCTGCACCGCGACATGGGACCACGCTCCCGTTACCTTGGCCCGTGGGTTCCCGAGCCCCAGCTGTGGCAGGATCCCGTGCCCGAGGTCGATCACGAACCAGTCGCGGACGAGGACATCGCCGTCCTCAAGGCCAGGATCCTCGCCTCGGGACTGTCCATCTCCCAGCTGGTCACCACCGCTTGGGCGTCGGCAGCGAGCTTCCGCGGCACCGACAAGCGCGGCGGGGCCAACGGGGCACGGATTCGGCTCGAGCCGCAACGCAGCTGGGAGGTCAACGACCTGCCCGAGGTGACCGAGGTGGTGCGGGCTCTCGAGCAGATCCGGCAGGACTTCGACGGCTCGCAGGCCGGCGGAACGAAGGTCTCGCTCGCTGACTTGATCGTCCTGGGCGGGTGCGCGGCCGTCGAGCAAGCCGCGAAGAACGCCGGGCACGACATCACGGTCCCGTTCGTACCGGGGCGCACGGACGCCTCGCAGGAGCAGACCGACGTGGAGTCGTTCGCCGCGCTCGAACCCAGGGAGGACGGGTTCCGTAATTACCTCCGGGCGGGAGAGAAGCTGTCGCCGGAGACTCTCCTGCTGGACCGCGCCAACGTGCTGACACTGACCGCTCCCGAGATGACGGTTCTGATCGGCGGCATGCGGGCCCTGAACACCTGCTTCCAGCGATCCTCCCACGGTGTTTTCACCCACCGGACGGAGTCACTGACCAACGACTTCTTCGTCAACCTGCTCGACATGGGCACGGAGTGGAACGCGTCTTCCTCTGCTGACAATGTGTTCGACGGCCGGGATCGCGTGACGGGCGAGGTCAAGTGGACCGCCACCGCCGTCGATCTCGTCTTCGGTTCACACTCCCAGCTCCGAGCCATCTCGGAGGTCTACGCGTCTCAGGACGCGGGAGAGAAGTTCGTGCGTGACTTCGTGGCAGCGTGGGACAAGGTGATGAACCTCGATCGGTTCGATCTCGCCTGAGCCTCAATGAGATGTTCTCGGCAACGGGTCGGCTGCGGAGTGTGATGACCAGAGGGGTCACTGCGGACGGAGAGGCGTGAAGCCCCTGGGAGGAACGCGCCTGCGAAGATCAGATTCCGGCCGAGAGGCTTCACGTGCCACCCGGTATCACCTACAGCGCCGTGCTCGACGTCAGCAGGCAGACCGCCCACTTCCTCGCCCGGCTCCTCCAGCAGCACCGCGAGCGGCTCGGCACCCGCAAGGGCACCCGCGCACTCAGCCCGTTCAAGCATCCCGTCCTGGTCCTGCGCTGGTTCGTTGACGGCACGCGCAGGGCCCAACTCGCCCCAGCCGGAGGCGCCGGGTCAGGTCGTCGACCTGATGGCCGCGCTCAAGGAGTCCGTTGCGAAGGCGCGGCTTCCCGCGGCGAGGACGCCACCGTCCATGACATGCCGAAGGAGAAGACCGCGGCCAAGAAGGCCGCGAAGAAGCAGCCGGCCAAGAAGGCCGCGGCGAATAGGACGGCCAAAAAGACGGCAGGGCGGAAGCCGCGTACTGCCTGGCGACCGACAGATCACCCTGGCGCCGTCCACACTTTGGGCCCGCCGCCGCGCCACTCGATCAGCTCGGGGTCGTCGATCGTCGTATCCGCCTCAGGCAGGCCTTCGCGGCGCAGGAACTCCACCACGTCCAGCACGTGGTAAGCCGTGCCGACTGGCTCGCCACGGATCGTCACCCGCCTGCCACCGTCCGGCTGCGGCGGGTGCACGACCACAGGCACACTCTCCGGCATATTCCCAACCTCCCTCTCCGACAGCCCGGACACGCGTCTGCGCTGATCACTCCAGGTACCCGAGCTCGCTGCCAGGTCGGCAGTGCGTGCAGGCCGGTACCCCATCGACGAGCGCCCGCAGCGCTTGGTCCCGCTCGACTCCGCGGCTCCGCTTTCCGGCGTTCCAGCACCCGCCCACGTGGACGTACACGGGGTCGCGGCCTGAGAGGCCCTGCTCGATGAGCCAGTCCGGCGCGGGCGGCCGGGCGTCGAATCCGCGCTGCCCCTCGGCTTCGCGCTGCTTCTCGGCCTCGATCCATCGCCGCATGCGCGTCAGGTCCTGCTCCTGTACGCGTTCCAGGAAGCGCAACAGGTCGAGACGGGTAAGCGGAAGTGGATCGTTCACACGTTCGAGTCTAGGTGGGATCGCCCCCTTGGCGCCCGTCGCCAGCCCAGGGCGATACCCCTCCCCCACCCACGCCTTGCGGTGCGCCGGATAACCCCAAGCTGTTCCATCTGCTCAGGGCGGTATGCCACGGAGGACGGGCTCGATAGACCGACGCTTCGGCCAATCTCTCGGATCGTGGGAGCCTCTCCGCTCCAGCACGATGGGGGGCGCAGGGTGGCGCTGCCATCGGAAGGGTGAGATGCGGGGGAACCTCAGACAGAGAGCGGCGGACATGTGCGGACGCCTACGGACCATCACAGCAGGTGAGAGGCGCAGTTTGACAAGGTCGAGCATCCACCCAAGTTGCTTCGCGACGAAGAGACGGCGGGTTCAAATCCCGCCCGCTGCCGGCACGCGGAAGACCGGGCCTCGGGACCCCAGCAGCCCGGGAACGCCCTGCCACAGGGCTGCCCCGTTCACCCGCTCCCAATGTGCGGTCGCCCGGGACCGCGCCCACAGGAGCACGGCCAGCGGGACCAGCATGACCGGCGGCATCACCTCATGGAACGTCAAGCCGAGGAGCATCATCCAACAGGCCAACACACCCACAGCCACAGCCGTACGCCAGAGCGACTGCCGCCTCGACGCATCCTGCCCCTCGAGCGGTACTGCGACGCTATCGATCCGGACGGCATGCTCGTACTGGTGGCGCCGCCGGGCCGGAAGACGGAAGCTCAGCGGCAGCATCGCAAGCGACATAAGAATGACCACGACCGTTCCCACCAACAGCGTCTCCAGCCGGTTGGCCGTAGCGATCAGGGCCAACAGCACCCCTTCAGACAGCACCGCGCCCGCAGCCATCATCAGCGCGGACATCCGCTCGAAGGGCACCACCCGTATCAGCCCGTCTCGGGCAGCACCAGCCATCGTCGTAGCCCTCCCCCTGCCCGGACACCCGTACGGGCAGGGAAGATCCAACTCCGGGCGGAACGCAAGGTCAACAGCCGTGATGCCAGCACATCGCAAAGCTTGACACCGGTCCAAGCGCCGGGCCCGCACAGAGCAGCCCATAGGCTCGGCGCGGCCCAGACAGCTTCCAAGGACGCAACCGGCCGATGCGTGCCACAGTCGTGCCACATCGGGCGGTCATCCACGGTCAACGACGGTTCGTTGCAGCTGAGATGGACCGCTGATCTGCGGACCCCTCGAAGCCTGGGTGACCTGCACGCCCTCGACCAGTTCGACGATCCCGACGCGTGAGCCCGCATGGCCCACGAGCACCGCGTCCTCTCTGCACACGCGCCGGAGCCCCTGCACCCGCGAGCGCGACGACGCCTGAGGGTGCGAGTTCGATCTGGGCGCTCAGGAACCGCCTCCAGTCCTGTGCTTGTGCAGTGGGACCAGCGCAAACCACCTGCTCGAACCTCGACCAGAACCGCCACAACGCGTTCCACAGCCGGCTGAAGGAGCTGCGGGCCCGAGCACGTCAGTGAGCGCGGGAGTTGCCCGTCCCCAAGATCCCCGACAAGGCCCGGGGCAAAAAGCGGCAACCCCTAACGATCAAGCCCCCTACCAGCGGAGAATCTCGGGTAGGGGGCTTGTTGCTACCGTCGCTGATCGGCGGCCAGGCTGCCGGTCAGTCCATCGGCGATCACGGATTGAAAAAGTCCCGCGATCTGGCGATCAGAAGGAGACAGCGACGCCGGCCTGGTGGTACTGGCCGACGGTGTCCTGGATCTCGTCCTTGACCGCGCCGAACTGAGCCACGAGGTCCGAGCTGCTGATCGCCGTGGGGCCAGCAGCGATGCCAACCTGCGGGCTCAGGCCACCGGAGACGGTGTCGAGCTCGGCGTCGGAGATTTCAAGGGTCTGAACCTGGGGAGCGGAGTTCATGATGAAACTGCCCTTCGTACGGATGTTCCACAAGGGGGGAGCGGCCAAGCCGGGGACAGACGCTGGGCCGCGACCGCAGGCGCGCGCCATCCGTTTCCGGACACCTTGGCGCGATCCCGGCGGCGCAAAGGATCAAATCACGGAGCGTGCCGCAGCATCCAGTCAGTCGCCGCTCCCAGCAGGGCAGTTGAAACACTCGGCTACTCATCCGTGCGTGCATGCACACGAATTGAGGGCAGCTTCTCTACATGTAGCGCCGCACAGGAAATCGACAGCTATTGCCACGGCAGCTCCGACCAGGACAACTCCGCACCAACAGAACGCACCCGTGTCGCAGTTGCGCCCTCGCTGTGCAGATTCAGTTGCAGACTCAGTCACATATGCATCCGCGCGCCCTTCAGCACCTTGTCCACCGCGTTCCGCGGCCTGCACACGGCCAGCCCCATCAGGTCCAGCTCCTCCGTCGGCACGGCCTGGACGGCGGCGCGGTCGATCCGATCGTGGGGTGGCGTCGCCGGACCGCGCTCGGATCGAACTCCTGACGCGGTGGTCAGCAACCACGCGGAACAGGAGAAGCCCCCGCAGCTATCCCGACAGCAGCTGACCGGCTGTGAGATGCACAAGGGCTCTCACGCTTGGCCCCGTCTTGTCCTCGCGCGCAGCGAGGACACAGACGCCAGTCGCGCCACAGAGGAGACCAGCCCCGGAATGAGGAACCATGCCGGCAGATTCTCCGCCGGCATTCCGACGGAGAGGGCCGCTACGGACAGCATCAGCTGCACCGCTGCCACGAAGCAGCCGAACGTCCGGTTCGGAGGCAGCCAGGGCAGCGCGGCCCAGGCGACGGGCAGCAGTAGCCAGGGAACGAGCGCGATAACCATCAGTACCTTCTGCCTACTGTTTTGCCGGCTTGGAGACCCCGGAGGATCCGGGGCCCGCCTGCAAACCATCGCTGCCGATGACCGAGCGCGTTAGACCGTATCCGCTTCGGTGCTGTTGGATGCCGGTCAGACCCACCCTCCCCCGCAGCCGTGTAGGCCCCGTCCACGCACGCGAGGCGTATCCCGTACCGGCACGCCGATCACTGTCTCCGGGTGTTCGAGCTCGCCGTTTGCCCTTGGCCATCGGCCGGCATTCGGCGTGAGGGGCACGGCTAAAACACCCCACCGACCTCCGGGTCACAGTGCACGCTGATCCGATCGAACCAGCGGCAAGGAAACCCAGGTGGCGATGACCTCAGCCGATGGCCTCCCCACTCTGCCGTCGCTGGGTGGAACCGTAAAATTCCGTCCGCTTCGGGGCGCTCCGGGCACCCCGGAAAGTGCTCGGCACCCCTCAGATGCCGACGCGCCCTCACCTGCCGGTGCCCCGCGTACGAGGTCCGTACGCGGGGCACCGTGGTGTTCCGGGTCAGGCGACGACCTGGCCCTCGTGCAGCTTGCGGATGTCGTCCGCGTCGTAGCCGAGGTCCGCGAGCACCTCGTCGGTGTGCTCGCCGAGCAGCGGCGCACCCTGGATGTCGGGCTTGAAGCCGGAGAACTTGATCGGGCTGCCCACCGTCAGGTAGGTGCCGCGCTCCTTCTGCTCGACCTCGACGATCGTGCCGCTCTTGCGCATGTCGGGGTCCTCGGCGAGCTCCTTCATGCTGAGCACCGGCGCACAGGGCACCTCCCACTTGCGCAGGATGTCGACCGCCTCGTACTTGGTCTTGTCGGCGAGCCACTTCTCGATCTCGCCGAAGATCTCCATGATGCGCGGCTGCCGGGCCCGGGCAGTGGTGTAGTCCGGGTCGTCGACCCACTCGGGGTGGCCGATGGCTTCGGCGGTGCGCTTCCAGTTCTGTTCCTGGACCGTGAAGTAGATGTAGGCGTTGGGGTCGGTCTCCCAGCCCTTGCACTTCAGGATCCAGCCCGGCTGACCGCCGCCGCCCGCGTTGCCGCCGCGCGGCACCGCGTCGCCGAACTCGCCGTGCGGGTACTGCGGGTACTCCTCCAGGTAGCCGACCTTCTCCAGGCGCTGCTGGTCACGGAGCTTGACCCGGGTCAGGTTGAGCACGGCGTCCTGCATGGACACCGACACCTTCTGGCCGAGGCCCGTCGCGTTGCGCTGGATGATCGCGGTCAGCAGACCGATCAGCAGGTGCATACCGGTGTTGCTGTCACCCAGGGCCGAACCGCTGATGGTCGGCGGCCCGTCCCAGAACCCGGTGGTCGACGCGGCGCCGCCGGCTGCCTGCGCCACGTTCTCGTACACCTTGAGGTCCGACCACGACGAGGCGTCGTTGAAGCCCTTGACCGAACCGAAGATCAGCCGCGGGTTCAGCTCGTGGATGTGGTCCCACCCGAGGCCCATCCGGTCCATGGCGCCCGGCGCGAAGTTCTCGACCAGGATGTCCGCCTCGCGGATCAGCTTCTCCATGACCTCCTTGCCCTCGGGGGTCTTGGTGTTGATGGCCAATGAACGCTTGTTGCTGTTCAGCATGGTGAAGTACAGGGCATCGAGGTCGGGGATGTCCCGCAGCTGATTGCGGGTCACGTCGCCGCCCTGGGGGCGCTCGACCTTGATGACGTCGGCTCCGAACCAGGCGAGCATCTGGGTACAGGCGGGACCGGCCTGGACCCCGGTGAAGTCGATCACCTTGATTCCGGCGAGCGGCTTTTCACTCATGGTGGCTTCCTTCTCGTGAATGATCTCGGTGCGAGGGTGGGCTGTGCGGGAGCTGGAGTTCGGGGTGGAGACAGTCACTTCCGAGGAGGTCACTTCTTGGCCGGCGTGATGTTGCCGACCGTGATGCCCTTCGGATTGAGGTGCGAGATGTGGCCGCTCTCGGTGCCGGCCGAGGGGTCGATCACGCAGTCGATGAGCGCCGGGCCGCCCGAGGCCAGTGCCTCGGTGAGGGCGGCGGTGACCTCGGCGGGCGTGGTCGCGCGGTAACCCTTGCCGCCGAACGCCTCGATCATCAGGTCGTGGCGGGCCGCGAGCATGAGGGTCGTCGGCGACGGGGCGTCGTCGAGCGGGTTGACGTCGTCGCCGCGGTAGACACCGCCGTTGTTCATGATGATCGTGACGACGGGCAACTTGTAGCGGCAGATCGTCTCCAGCTCCATGCCGCTGAACCCGAAGGCGCTGTCGCCCTCCACGGCCACGACCGGTGCGCCGCTCTCGACGGCGGCGGCGATCGCGTAGCCCATGCCGATGCCCATGACACCCCAGGTGCCGCTGTCGAGGCGGTGGCGCGGTACGTGCATGTCGATGACGTTGCGCGCGATGTCCAGGGCGTTGGCGCCCTCGTTGACGAGGTATGTCTCGGGGCGTGCGTGGATGACATCGCGTACGGCCTTCAGGGCGCCCATGAACTGCATGGGGTGCGGGTCGGCCTTGAGGCGCTCCGCCATCTTGGCGACGTTCTGCGCCGAGCGTGCCCCCAGCTCCTCCCGCCAGGCGGCGGGAGCCGCGATCTGGCCCGGCTTGGTCCGCTCGGCGAGCGTGTCGAGCACCGACTCGATGTCACCGACGAGCGGGGCGGCGATGGGCTGGTTGCTGTCCATCTCCTTGGGCTCGATGTCCACCTGGATGAACTTGGCGTCGGGGTTCCACTGGGGTGCCTCGCCGTGGTTCAGCAGCCAGTTGAGGCGGGCGCCGACGAGCATGACGACGTCGGCCTTCTTCAGCGCCAGCGAACGGGCGGTGGCCGCCGACTGCGGGTGGTCGTCGGGCAGCAGGCCCTTCGCCATCGACATCGGTACGTACGGGATGCCGGTGGACTCGATGAACTCACGGATCTTGGCGTCGGCCTGCGCGTACGCGGCGCCCTTGCCGAGCACCACCAACGGCCGCTCGGCGCCTGCCAGGAGCTCGATCGCGCGGTCCACGGCCTCGGGTGCGGGCAGTTGGCGGGGCGAGGGGTCGACGAGACGGCTGAGCGTCTTGGCGCCCGCCTCCTTGTCCATGATGGAGCCGAGCACCGCGGCGGGGATGTCGAGGTAGACCCCGCCGGGGCGCCCGGAGATCGCGGTGCGCAGTGCGCGGGCGATGCCCCGGCCGATGTCCTCGACCCGGCTCACCCGGTACGCGGCCTTGACGAACGGCTGGGCGGCGGCGAGCTGGTCCATCTCCTCGTAGTCGCCCTGTTTGAGGTCGACGAGGTGGCGCTCGCTGGAGCCGGAGATCTGGACCATCGGGAAGCAGTTGGTGGTCGCGTTCGCCAGCGCGACAAGCCCGTTGAGGAAGCCCGGTGCCGACACCGTCAGCGCCACGCCCGGCTTCTTCGTGAGGTAGCCGGCGGCCGCGGCCGCGTGTCCGGCGTTGCTCTCATGACGGAAGCCGATGTAGCGGATGCCCTGCGCCTGCGCGAGGCGGGCCAGGTCGGTGATCGGGATGCCGACCACCCCGTAGATGGTGTCGACGTCGTTCATCTTGAGCGCGTCGACGACCAGGTGGTACCCGTCGGTGAGCTCGGTCGGAACGTCGGCTGCTGCCGCGGTCTCCATTGTCGAGGGGGCGGTCATGGTCCGAGGTCCTCCTTGGGCAGGTCCTGCCTGTGCGGCTACTGCTCTCACCTTCGTAAGCGCGCCTGCCCGCGTCCAAGACCCATCGACGACCAACTGATAAACAGCATCTATCGATGGCTGGTGGAGGGGTGCGACGTCGCCTCGCAGCTCCCTTGATAGACGCCTGCTATCGGCCGTTCACCAGTGGGTATTGGACGCGCTCCGCACGCCGCCGCAGGCTCGCAGAGGACTGCTTTCATCAGGCTGGGCGCGAGGAGGTGGAGTCATGGCCGTTCCGGCGGCGGCATCCGTGCACGACGCGGACCGGTACCGGCCCCCGGCGGTCACGGGTCTCGTCGATCTCCTCGATCGGCACGTTCGCGAGCGCCCGCATGCCAGGGCGCTTGTCGTCACCGGCGACCGGGTGCACCTGTCGTACCGCGCCCTCGCCGCGCTGGCCGACGACGTGGCCGCCCGGCTCGGCGGCACGGGGCTGCACCGCGGGGACGCGGTGGGTCTCGTCTGCGCCAACAACGCCGAGTTCGTGGTCGCGCTGCTGGGTGCGGCACGGGCCGGTCTGGTGGTCGCTCCGATCGACCCGGCGCTGCCCGAGTCGCAGCTGTCCGCGCGGCTCGAGGCGCTGGGTGCGCAGGCGGTGCTCCTCGGTCCCTCCGCGGCCGGCGCCCCGCCGGTCGCACGGCTCCCCGTCCCGACCTGGCCGCTGCGCGTTGACGCCTCCCGGGCGGGAACGGCGGCAGCGGTGCTCGACACCGGCGCGGCTGTGGTGCGCCAGGTTCGGGGCGCGGCAGCCGAGTTGTCCAGCCACGACGCCCTCGTCCTGTTCACCGCGGGAACCACCGACCGGGCCAAGATGGTCCCGCTGACGCACGCCAACGTGGCCGCCTCGGTGCGGAACATCTGCGCCACCTATGAGTTGGGGCCCGATGACGCGACGGTCGCGGTGATGCCGTTCTTCCACGGCCACGGGCTGTTCGCGGCGCTTCTGGCGTCGCTGGCGAGCGGCGGGTGCGTCCTGCTGCCCGAGCGGGGCCGGTTCTCGGCGCGCACGTTCTGGAACGACGTGCGGGCCGCGTCCGCGACGTGGTTCACCGCGGTCCCGACCATCTACGAGATCCTGCTGGACCGCTCGGAGATCGAGTACCCGGGTCCGCAGGTCCCGCCCCTGAAGTTCGTACGCAGCTGCAGTGCACCCCTCAACACGGCCACGCAGCGGGCTCTTGAGCGCACGCTCGGCGCACCGCTGCTGTCCGCGTACGGGATGACGGAGTCCACGCACCAGGCGACCAGCGAGCCGCTGTCGCAGCGGGGTCCGCTGAAGCACGGTTCGGTCGGCCGGCCGACCGGGGTGGACCTCCGCGTCGTCGACCAGGACGGGTCTACTTGTCCGGTCGGCACGGAGGGCGAGGTGTGGGTGCACGGTCCCACCGTGGCCCGCGGCTACCTCGGCAACCCGGCAGAGACGGCGCGCAGTTTCGCCGACCGCTGGTTCCGCACCGGTGACCTGGGCTCACTGGACAAGGACGGCTACCTTTCCCTGACCGGGCGCATCAAGAACCTGATCAACCGGGGCGGCGAGAAGATCTCGCCCGAGCACGTCGAGGACATCCTCGCCGGCTGTCCCGGAGTCGCCGAGGCGGCCGTGTTCGCCGTGCCCGACGCGACGTACGGGCAACGGGTCGGCGCCGCCGTCGTCGTACGCGAGGGCGAGGGGCTCGGGTCCGAGCAGATCCTCCAGTACTGCCGTGACCGGCTGGCCGCGTACGAGGTGCCCGACCGGCTGGAGGTCGTCGCCGCGCTGCCGCACACCGCCAAGGGAGCGCTCGACCGGCGGGCGGTGGAGGCCCGGTACGCCCAGTGACCCGGAGGGTCCTGCTCACCTCACGCGGTGCTCGGTCGGCAGGGGTTCTTCGAAGAAGTCGTCCAGCGACAGGCCCGTTGCCGCGTTCACGAACGCCCGGGCGGCGATCGAACCGGGAGTTGCCGCGTGGATCGCCACCGAGACCTGGGCCCTGGCGTCCGGGTCGACCAGGCGCACGGCTCTGGTCCTGCCGATGACCGGCATCGCTCGCAGCCACGAGTGCGGCACGATGCTGGCCCACTCGCCGCCGCCCACATGCGCGTAGAGGGAGGCGATCGAGTCCGTCTCCACCTGCGGGGTCACCACGACGCCCTTGTCCGCGAACACGCTGTCGATGAGCTCGCGGATCCGGTGGTCGGGCGTCAGCAGCGCGAGCGGCAGTTGGGCCGCCTCCGTCCACGTCATGGTGTTGGTCTGGGTCATCAGCTGGTCGCCCGAGACCAGCAGCATGTACCGCTCCTCGTACAGCGGCATCACCTGCAGGTTCTCCCGGTCGCCCGGCGCGAAGTGGGCGATCGCGGCGTCCAGTTCGAACTCGCGCAGCTGGCGCAGGAGCTCCTTCGTCGACAGCCGGGAGCGGACCTGCACCTTGGCCAGGGGGTGCGCCGAGCAGAACGCGGCGACGGGCAGCGCCAGGGTCGTCGACGCGGTGGGTTCCGTGCCCAGCCGCAGCGTCCCGGTGATGCCGGACTGTACGGCGGCCACCTCGGCCTTGAACGCGTCCTGCTCGGCGAGGATGCGCTTGGCCCACACGACGAGCCGTTCGCCCTCCGGAGTGAGGCCCTGGTAGTTGTGGCCACGGTTGATCAGCGTGACGTTCAATTCCCGCTCCAGCTTGGCGATCGCCGCCGAGAGCGCGGGCTGCGAGACATAGCAGGCTTCTGCCGCCCGGGCGAAGTGCCTTTCCCTGGCCACCGCCACGAAGTACTCGAGCTGGCGGAACAGCATGACGACTCCTCTCTGCCTGGCGCCGCGCCAGCGCTTGGAGCCGGCTGGATGCCGTGTGACCAGCCAAGCTTACCGAGCGTGGCATGCCGCGCCCTCCGTACCTGCCCCCGTAGCCGGTGCGGCAGCCGCGGCGAGCACGCGGGGGTCGCCCCGTCCTCGCCGGGCTCCCGCCCGGGCACCGCCGGCATCTGTCAGGCAGGCACTGGCTTCTGCGTTGTGCCGGCGTTGTCCGCACCCGCCGTACTGCGTCGCGACAGCAGGTCGGTGGCGGCGTGCACCGCACGCAGGGTGGGTGCGTCGGCGCCGGAGATGTCGGCCATCTCCACCACCGCGGTCACGATGGCGTCGAGTTCCAACTGCTTGCCCGCCTCGAGGTCCTGGAGCATCGACGTCTTGTGGTGGCCGACCCCCTCCGCACCGCGCAGCCGCTTCTCGATCGAGATGTCCGGAGTGCTGCCGACCCTGGCCGCGATGTCGAGGGTCTCCTCCATGAGCTGGGTGACCAGCCGCCGGGTGGGCGGATGTTGGCAGATCTCGACCATCGTCGCCCGGGTCAGCGCGCTGATCGGGTTGAACGCGACGTTGCCCATCAGCTTGATCCAGATGTCGTCGCGCAGGTTCGGCTCCACCGGGCACTTCAGCCCGCCCGCGACCATGGCCTCACTCAAGGCCGTACAGCGGTCGGAAACCCCGCCCGCGGGCTCGCCGATGGAGAAGCGGGTGCCCTCCAGGTGCCGGATGACACCGGGGGCCTCGATGACCGTGGCGGGGTAGACCACGCAGCCCACCGCCCGTTCCGGCGGCAGGACCTTGCTGGTGGCGCCGGCCGGGTCGACCGCTTCGATCCGGCGCCCCTCGTAGGGACCGGCCAGCTTGTGGAAGTACCACCACGGGATTCCGTTCTGCCCGGCCACCACCGCGGTCCGGTCGCCGAGCAGCGGGGCGACCAGCGAACCGCTGGACGGGTAGGCGTGTGCCTTGAGCCCCAGGAACACGTAGTCCACGGCCCCGACCTCGGCCGGGTCGTCCGTGGCGTGGGGCCGCGCCACGAAGTCACCGCGCGGGCTGTTCACCCGGACCCCATGAGCACGGATCGCCCGCAGGTGCTCACCTCGGGCGATGAGGTGGACGTCAGCGCCACCACGATGCAGTGCCGCTCCGACATAGGCGCCGATCGCACCGGCTCCGAGGACTGCAATTCTCACGGCGGCTCCTCTCGATTCGAGGGGGGTGAATACTGAATGCAGAGTGGATACTGTATGCAGTACCCATTCTGGATGTACAGTCCCCTCGCAGAAAGATGCACGCTCGGGGCAGTGGGCCCACCCCGGACCGATGTCGACCCGAGCCGGCTCCAACGCCTCACGAAGGTGGCCGACATACACATGCCGTCGAGCATCCTCACCCGCTTCGCCGTACATACCGTGCCGGTACTGACCGGGCATCTTGACCACTACGCAGTCAGGAGGCATGCGCCGCTGAGCACGTCCGCCGGCAGGTGAAGGCCCAGGTCGCAACCGGTGGCCGGAGCAGTCGCGTTGCGGGCAACGATTCGGCCGGCAGCGCCGCCATGATTTCAGTCGGAAAAGACCGAAAAGGAGAGCAATGCTGGATTCACCACCACAGCAGATCGGTGTCGTCACTGAGTCCGCCGCCGGGGAGACCCGGGTGGCGGCCACACCGGACAGCGTCCGACGGCTCCTGGGACTCGGCTACGAGGTCATCGTGGAATCGGAGGCCGGAACGGCCTCGGGGTTCTCCGACGAGGCCTACGCCGAGGCGGGCGCGCGGATCGACGACGCCTGGCAGGCGGATGTCGTCCTGAAGGTCAACGCGCCCTCGCACGAGGAGATGGAGAGGCTGCGTGACGGGGCGACCCTGGTGGGGCTGATCGCCCCCGCGTTGAACTCCGACCTGCTGGACGAGCTCGCACGGCGGCCGATCACCGTCCTGTCGATGGACGCCGTGCCCCGCATCTCCCGGGCCCAATCGATGGACGTACTCAGCTCGATGGCCAACATCGCCGGGTACCGGGCGGTGATCGAGGCAGCTCACGTCTTCGGACGCTTCTTCACCGGCCAGGTCACCGCGGCAGGCAAGGTGCCGCCCGCCAAGGTCCTGGTGGCCGGTGCGGGTGTGGCCGGTCTCGCGGCGATCGGCGCGGCCGGCAGCCTGGGCGCGGTGGTGCGGGCCACCGATCCGCGGGCCGAGGTCGCCGATCAAGTCCGCTCGCTGGGCGGTGAGTTCCTCGCCGTCGAGGTGGAGCAGGAATCCGGCACCGACGGCTACGCCAAGGCGACGTCCGAGGCGTACGACCGGCGCGCCGCGGAGATCTACAGCGAGCAGGCCGCGGACGTCGACATCATCATCACCACCGCGCTGATCCCCGGCCGCCCGGCACCCCGGCTGATCACGGCGGCGGACGTGGCGTCCATGAAGCCCGGCAGCGTCATCGTGGACATGGCCGCAGCGCAGGGCGGCAATGTCGAGGGCACGGTCACCGGGAAGACGATCGTCACCGACAACGACGTGACGATCATCGGCTACACCGACCTCCCCGGCAGGCTGCCCGCCCAGGCATCGCAGCTGTACGGGACCAACCTCGTCAACCTGCTGAAGCTGCTCACGCCCGCCAAGGACGGGCAGCTGACGCTGGACTTCGATGACATCGTGCAGCGGTCCGTGACAGTGGTGCGGGATGGCGAGAAGACCTGGCCGCCGCCGCCCGTCCAGGTGTCGGCCGCGCCCGCGCGGCCGGCTGCCGCGCCGGCCGCGGCCCCGCAGGCGAAGGAGCCCCGCCTCTCGCCGGCCGCCCGCTACGGTCTGATCGCCCTCGGCATGATCGCGATGTTCCTCCTCGTCTCCTTCTCCCCGGCCCAGCTCGTGGGCAACTTCACGGTGTTCGCGCTGGCCGTGGTCATCGGCTACTACGTGATCGGAAAGGTCCACCACGCCCTGCACACCCCGCTGATGTCGGTCACCAACGCGATCTCCGGGATCGTGGTGGTCGGGGCGCTGCTGCAGATCGGCCACGAGGTGGCGGCCGTCACCGTGCTGTCGTTCGTGGCGATCATGGTGACCACCGTGAACATCTTCGGAGGATTCGCCGTCACCCGCCGCATGCTCGGCATGTTCTCGAAAGGCTGAGGATCGATGAACGCACATACGGCAGCCAAGGCCGCCGACCTCGTCGCAGCGCTGTTGTTCATCTTCAGCCTGGCCGGACTCTCCCAGCACCGCACCGCCCGCGCCGGCGTGGCCTACGGCATCAGCGGTATGGCGCTGGCGCTGATCGCCACCGTCGTCGGCGCCGCGCAGGACATCTCGGCCGGCGCCGTCACGCTGATCATCGTCGCGACGGTGATCGGAGGCACCGTGGGCCTGTGGCGGGCCCGCGTGGTGGAGATGACCCAGATGCCGGAGCTCATCGCCGTCCTGCACAGCCTCGTCGGCCTGGCGGCCGTGCTGATCGGCTGGAACAGCTACCTCGAGGTCGAGGCGCACGGCTCCGCGCAGACCCGGATCGCCCCCGGCATGCTGGGCATCCACCACGCCGAGGTGTTCATCGGTATCTTCATCGGCGCGGTCACCTTGACCGGCTCGATCATCGCCTACCTGAAGCTGTCGGCACGGATCAAGTCCCGCCCGCTGATGCTGCCGGGCAAGAACGCCCTCAACCTCGGTGCGCTGGCCGCCTTCGTGGCCCTGACGATCTGGTTCACGATCAGCCCCAGCCTCGGTCTCATGATCGCCGTCACCGTCCTGGCGCTCCTGCTGGGCTGGCACCTCGTCGCCTCCATCGGCGGCGGTGACATGCCCGTCGTCGTCTCGATGCTCAACAGCTACTCGGGGTGGGCGGCAGCCGCGGCGGGCTTCCTGCTGAACAACAACCTGCTCATCGTCACCGGCGCGCTGGTCGGCTCCTCCGGCGCGTATCTGTCGTACATCATGTGCAAGGCGATGAACCGTTCCTTCATCTCGGTGATCGCGGGCGGATTCGGCGTCGAGGCGGTGGCAGGCGGCGACACCGAGCAGGGCGAGCACCGCGAGACCAGCGCCAAGGAGACCGCGGAGCTGCTGGAGAGCGCCACGTCGGTGATCATCACCCCGGGGTACGGCATGGCGGTGGCCCAGGCACAGCACCCGGTGGCCGAACTGACCCGGGCCCTGCGCGAGCGCGGGGTGGAGGTGCGGTTCGGCGTGCACCCGGTCGCCGGACGGCTTCCGGGACACATGAACGTGCTGCTGGCCGAGGCCAAGGTGCCCTACGACGTCGTACTGGAGATGGACGAGATCAACGACGAC
The DNA here is from genome assembly GCF_014645835.1 of Streptomyces albiflavescens. Classification (GTDB taxonomy): domain Bacteria; phylum Actinomycetota; class Actinomycetes; order Streptomycetales; family Streptomycetaceae; genus Streptomyces; species Streptomyces albiflavescens. Next base: position 15,159 of record NZ_BMMM01000019.1, on the reverse strand, counting down.
TTCGGCGACACCACGGTGGTGCTGGTCATCGGTGCCAATGACACGGTCAACCCGGCGGCGACCGAGGACCCGTCCAGCCCCATCGCCGGCATGCCCGTGCTGCGGGTCTGGGAGGCCGAGAACGTCATCGTCTTCAAGCGGTCCATGGCCTCGGGCTACGCGGGCGTGCAGAACCCGCTGTTCTTCCGCGAGAACAGCAGCATGCTCTTCGGTGACGCCAAGCAGAGCGTGGAGGACATCCTGCGCGCGCTGACCTCAGCGGACTCCGGGTCCGCGGCGCCGCGGTCGGGCCCCCGTACAGCCCAGCCCACGCCCGCCTGACGCGCCTGACGCGCCTGACGCGCCTGACGCAAGCTTCGTGGATGTCGTCGCGGCTGACTGGGCAGTGGGGCGGGTAAGCCGCGGCTTACCCGCCCCACCACCACGACGTCGCCCCAAGGGAAAGACGGAACCATGTTGATCGATACCTATGGTCGGATCGCCACCGATCTGCGGGTTTCGCTGACCGACCGATGCAATCTGCGGTGCACGTATTGCATGCCGGAAGAGGGCTTGCAGTGGCTGGCCAAGCCCGAACTGCTCACCGATGACGAGATCGTGCGACTGGTCTCGATCGCGGCGACGGATCTGGGCGTCACCGAGGTGCGCTTCACCGGCGGCGAGCCGTTGCTCCGCCCGGGCCTGGTCGGCATCGTCGAGCGCTGCGCCGCCCTCGACCCGCGTCCCAAGCTCTCCCTCACCACCAACGGTATCGGCCTGGCCCGCACCGCCAAGGCTCTGCGCACCGCCGGGCTGGACCGGGTCAACGTCTCCCTCGACACCCTGCGTCCCGATGTCTTCCACACCCTCACCCGCCGCAACCGGCACCACGACGTCATCGACGGCCTGACCGCAGCCCACGAGGCCGGCCTCACCCCAGTCAAGGTCAATTCGGTACTCATGCGCGACATCAACGACGACGAGGCCTGCGACCTGCTCGGCTGGGCCCTTCAGCACGACTACGAACTGCGCTTCATCGAACAGATGCCGCTGGACGCCCAGCACGGCTGGCAGCGCAGGGATATGGTCACCGCCGCCGAGATCCTCGAGAGACTTTCCGCCCGCTTCACCCTCACCCCTGAGGTGTCCTCCATACGCGGCTCCGCGCCCGCCGAACGCTGGCTGGTGGACGGCGGACCGGCCCGGGTCGGGGTGATCGCCTCGGTCACCCGGCCGTTCTGCCGCGCCTGCGACCGCACCCGGCTCACTGCCGACGGGCAGGTGCGCAACTGTCTGTTCGCCCGCGAGGAGTCCGACCTGCGTACGGCGGTACGTTCCGGTGCGTCCGATCAGCACATCGCCGAGCTGTGGCGCGCCGCGATGTGGGGCAAGAAGGCCGGCTCCGGGCTCGACGACCCGGCGTTCCTGCAGCCCGAGCGCCCGATGTCCGCCATCGGCGGCTGATGCTCCGGCCCCGAGTAGGCACGCCCTCAGAGGAGTTGGGCGAGGTGCAGGCGCTGCAGGAGTGCGCGTTGAACGGGCACAGGAGGTCGGGCCGCTCAACGCGCCGCGTCGGCGGGGGTCTGTGCGGGGATAGTGCTGACCTCCTGGTCGAGGCTGGGTTCCCCGCGCCTGCGTCCGGGTTGCCGTAGGAACATCGTGATCGCCGCCGAGAGGAAGGCGATGCCTCCGGCCAGGGTGTAGCCGCCGGTGTAGCCCCAGGCGCTGATCACGGAGGCGGCCAGACCGCCGCCGCCGACACCACCGACCAGTTTGGCGCTGTAGACCAGGCCGTAGTTCTGCGCGTTGTTGTTCTCGCCGAAGTAGTCGGGTACGAGCGCGGCGAACAGCGGGTAGAAGGCGCCGCCGCCGAATCCGTTCAGGAAGGCGAAGAACAAGAAGAGGGGTTCGTTGTGCGCCTTGCCGGACCACAGGACGCCGAACTGCGCCACGCCTGCCACCAGCAGCACCAGCGTCAGCGTCTGCCGGCGGCCCAGAGTGTCGGAGAGCCAGCCCACGGCCGCCCGGCCGACGCCGTTGACCACGGCGAGCACACCCGCCGAGGACGCGGCCACCAGCGGCCCGAAACCCAGGCTCTTGGCGAACGGCACCTGGAAGTTGATGCCGAAGAGGGACACCCCGCCGATGCACACCAGCGCGAACCACATCAGCGGCAGCTGACCGGTCCGGATCGCCTCCATCGGGGTGAACTGGCGTGCCGCGGGCGGGTTCTTGGCCAGCCGTCCGGCGACCCGCGCGGCATCCTCGCTCGCGCCACGGTTCAGCGGGTCCACGTCCTGCGGCCACCAGCTCTTCGGCGGGTCCTTGAAGAACATGCCGCAGACGGCCACGGTGACCACCATGAACAACGCGATCAGGTCGAGCACGAGCTTGAAGTTCCCGGGGTGGAACCAGTAGCTGAAGACGAAGATGAACGGCAGGGTTCCGTAGGCGAAGCCGCCGTTGACGAAGCCCGTGCGGGCGCCCTTGTTGTCCGGATACCACTTGCCGACCATGTTGATGCAGGTCGCGTACACCAATCCCGCACCCGTGCCGCCCAGCACCGAGTAGCCGATGATCACGACGGCGGGGCTCCCGAAGTGGGCGAGGGACACCATGCCCAGGCCGGAGAGGAGCGCACCGGTCAGCATGGCGGTCTTGGCCGAAACAACTCCCTTCTCCCTCAGCCGGCCGGCGGGAAAGGCCACCCCGGCCTGGAAGACCGCCCAGATACTGGCGATCCAGAACGCCTCCGTGAGCGTCCACCCGTGGACGTTCTCCAGCGTCGACTCCGCGGAGCTGTAGCCGTACTCAAAGACACTGACACCCATCATCGCGAACCACGGGAGCCAGACCATCCAGGCCCGGGGCCTGCCCAGGATGGAGCGGTCGCTCTCTCCGATCCGGTACACGCGGCCGTTCGCGTCGGTGACTTCCCGGTAGGAAGGGGGAACCACTCGAGGCATTGCTGACATGCGTGTCTTCCTTTGCGTGAAAGAGCTTGGTGTGCGCTCCCTCCCCTCCCACCGGGATTGCATACGGTATGAGCCAGTGAATCCAGATGTCCATAGGTGCGGAAGTACGAAATCGTGAGGCCGCGCCGCAGGCCGGGCCGTCTCCCGCCCGGCCTGCGCAAGCGGGTCAGCGCAGCAGCTTCACCGCCGCGACCACCAAGGGGTCCAGACCATCCGCTCCGGCGTCGACGAACACGTACAGCCGGTTGCGCATGCGCGGGTCCCAGAACCTGCCGATATGGCCTGCGATCGCCTCGGCGGCCTGCTCCCCCGGCAGGTGTCGGAGGTTGGCGGCGATGTCGTTCGCCATCCTGCTTTCCGGTGGCACGGTGGCTGTCATCTCAGTCCACCACCGTGACCAGGTCGTCCGAAGTCGGCTCTGCGTCCGCCTGTTGGAGCGGGCGCGCGAGACCGACCTGCACGGCGGTCACCTTGTACTCCGGGCAGTTGGTCGCCCAGTCGGAGTTCTCGGTGGTCACCACGTTGGCGCCCGTCACGGGGTGATGGAACGTGGTGTACACGACCCCGGTCGGCATCCGGTCGGAGATCTCCGCGCGCAGCGTCGTCTGCCCGACGCGGCTGGCCAGAGTGACCAGGTCACCGTCCGTGATGCCGCGCACCTCGGCGTCGTGCGGGTGCAGCTCCAGGATGTCCTCGGGATGCCACGCGACGTTGCCGGTACGCCGGGTCTGCGCTCCGACGTTGTACTGGCTGAGGATCCGCCCCGTGGTCAGGACCAGCGGGAAGCGCCGGGTGCTGCGCTCGTTGGTCGGCACGAAGGCGGTGACCACGAACTTGCCCTTGCCCCGGACGAACTCGTCGACGTGCATGATCGGCGTGCCCTCCGGAGCCGACTCGTTGCACGGCCACTGGACGCTGCCGAGCTTGTCCAGCACCTCGAAGGACACACCGGTGAAGGTGGGCGTGACCGAGGCGATCTCGTCCATGATCCGGCTCGGGTGGTCGTACGACATCGGGTAGCCCATGGCGGTGGCGATCTCGCTCACGATCTGCCACTCGTGCTTGCCCGTCTTCGGCTTCATCACCGCCCGCACCCGGTTGATCCGGCGCTCGGCGTTGGTGAACGTGCCGTCCTTCTCCAGGAAGGAGGCGCCGGGCAGGAAGACGTGCGCGAACTTGGCCGTCTCATTGAGGAACAGGTCCTGCACGACCACCAGTTCCATGGCTTCCAGCGCGGCGGTGACGTGCTTGAGGTTGGGGTCGGACTGGGCGATGTCCTCGCCGTGCACGAACAGACCGCGGAAGGTTCCGTCGATCGCGGCGTCGAACATGTTGGGGATACGCAGTCCGGGCTCGGCCAGGAGGGTGCCGCCCCAGAGGTTCTCGAACACGGTGCGCACGGCGTCGTCGGAGACGTGCCGGTAGCCGGGCAGTTCGTGCGGGAATGAGCCCATGTCGCAGGAGCCCTGCACGTTGTTCTGACCGCGCAACGGGTTCACGCCGACGCCGTCACGGCCGATGTTGCCGCACGCCATCGCGAGATTGGCCATGCCCATGACCATGGTCGAGCCCTGGCTGTGCTCGGTGACGCCGAGGCCGTAGTAGATGGCGCCGTTGGGTGCCTCCGCGTACAGCCGGGCGGCGGCCCGCAGCTCCTCGGCCGGCACCCCGGTGATCGATTCGGCGACCTCGGGGCTGTTCTCCGGGCGGGCGATGAACTCCGCCCACTCGTCGAACCCTTCGCACCGCTGGTCGACGAAGGACCGGTCGACCAGACCCTCGGTGACCACCACGTGCGCCATGGCATTGACCACGGCGACGTTGGTGCTCGGCCTGAGCTGGAGGTGGTGCTGGGCCTCGATGTGCGGCGAGCGCACCAGGTCGATGCGGCGCGGGTCGACCACGATGAGCTTCGCGCCCTCGCGCAGCCGGCGCTTCATCCGGGAGGCGAACACCGGGTGCCCGTCCGTGGGGTTGGCCCCGATCACCATGATCACGTCGGCCTCGGCCACCGAACGGAAGTCCTGGGTGCCGGCCGACTCGCCGAAGGTCTGCTTGAGCCCGTATCCCGTCGGCGAGTGGCACACGCGGGCGCAGGTGTCGACGTTGTTGTTGCCGAAGGCCGCGCGCACCATCTTCTGGACGACGTAGACCTCTTCGTTCGTGCAGCGCGACGAGGTGATGGCGCCGATCGCACTCGATCCGTGCCGGTCCTGGATGGCGCGCATCCGCCGGGCGACCGTACCGATCGCCTCGTCCCACTCGACCTCGCGCCAGGGGTCGGTGATCGTGTCCCGGACCATGGGCTTGAGCACCCGGTCGGGGTGCGTGGCGTAGCCGAAGGCGAACCTGCCCTTCACACAGGAGTGGCCCTCGTTCGCTCCGCCGTCCTTGTACGGCACCATCCGGACCAGCTCGTCGCCGCGCAGTTCGGCCTTGAACGAGCAGCCGACACCGCAGTACGCGCAGGTGGTGACCACCGAGCGGGTCGGCATGCCGAGTTCGACGACCGACTTCTCCTGGAGCGTCGAGGTCGGGCAGGCCTGCACACAGGCTCCGCAGGAGACGCACTCGGAGTCCATGAAGGTCTCGCCGGCGCCCGCCGAGACCTTGGAGTCGAAGCCGCGCCCCTCGATGGTCAGCGCGAACGTGCCCTGCACCTCGCCACAGGCCCGCACACAGCGGGAGCAGGCGATGCACTTGGAGGGGTCGAAGTCGAAGTAGGGGTTCGACGTGTCCTTCTCGGCGTCGAGATGGTTCTCGCCCTCGTAGCCGTACCGGACCTGCCGCAGCCCGACCACGCCGGCCATGTCCTGCAGTTCGCAGTCGCCGTTGGCCGGGCAGGTGAGACAGTCCAGCGGATGGTCGGAGATGTAGAGCTCCATGACACCCTGGCGGAGCTTCTCCACCTTCGGCGTCTGGGTGCTCACCTTCATCCCGTCGGCGCAGGGTGTGGTGCAGGACGCCGGAGTGCCGCGCCGGCCGTCGATCTCCACCACGCACAGCCGGCAGGAGCCGAAGGGCTCCAGGCTGTCGGTGGCGCACAGTTTCGGTATGTCGACGCCGGCCTGCGCGGCGGCGCGCATCACCGACGTGCCCTCCGGGACGGTCACCGGCAGGCCGTCCACCTCCACCGACACCGTCGCGGGGCCGGGCCTTTCCGGGGTTCCGAAGTCGGGTTCCTTGAGGAGTGTCATGCTGTGCCCTCCGTCCTCGGGCCAGTGGCTTGTACGGGTTGGATCTCCAGGAGTCGACGGCCGCCGAGGAAGTCGTCGGGGAAGTGAGCGAGGGCGCTCCGTACGGGCATCGGAGTCAGCCCGCCCATCGCGCACAGCGAGCCGTCGGTCATCAGGTCGCAGAGGTCTTCGAGCAGGGCCAGGTTCTCGTCCCGGTGCTGCCCGGCGACGATCTTGTCGATCACCTCGACACCGCGCACGGAACCGACCCTGCACGGCGTGCACTTGCCGCAGGACTCCTCGGCGCAGAACTCCATCGCGAAGCGCGCCTGGGCGGCCATGTCGACGGTGTCGTCGAACACCACGATGCCGCCGTGGCCGACCATCGCCCCGGCCGCGGCGAAGGCCTCGTAGTCCATCGGCAGGTCGAACATCGACGTCGGGAGATAGGCGCCGAGCGGCCCGCCGACCTGCACCGTGCGCACGGGGCGTCCGGAGAAGGTGCCGCCTCCGTAGTCCTCGACCAGTTCCCGCAGGGTGACGCCGAACGCCGTCTCCACGATGCCGCCGTGTGCGATGTTCCCGCCGAGCTGGAAGACCTGGGTGCCGCGCGACCGCTCGACGCCGAGTTCCTGGTACGCCTGCGCGCCGTCGGCGAGGACGACGGGCACGGTCGCCAGCGTGAGGACGTTGTTCACCACGGTCGGTCTGCCGAACAGGCCCTCGATCGCCGGGATCGGCGGCTTCGCGCGCACCGTGCCGCGCTTGCCCTCCAGGCTCTCCAGCATGGAGGTCTCCTCGCCGCAGATGTACGCGCCGGCGCCGACGCGGACATGCAGGTCGAAGTCGAGCGTGGAGCCGAGGATGCCCTTGCCGAGCCAGCCGTGCTCGCGGGCGATGTCGATCGCCGCGCGCATCGTGGCCACCGCGTCGGGGTACTCCGAGCGGATGTAGAGGTAGCCCTCGCTCGCCCCGACCGCCTGCGCGGCGATCGTCATGCCCTCGATGAGCAGGAACGGGTCGCCCTCCATGACCATGCGGTCGGCGAAGGTCCCGCTGTCGCCCTCGTCGGCGTTGCAGCAGACGAACTTCAGCTCGTCGGCACAGTCGAGCACGGTCTTCCATTTGATGCCGGCCGGGAATCCCGCGCCGCCGCGGCCCCGCAGTCCGGATTCGGTGACCTCCGTGACCACGTCCGCGGGTGCGCGCTCCAGGGCGGCGCGCAGCCCCACCAGCCCGCCGTGCTCCAGATAGTCCCGCGTCGACAGGGGGTCGGTCACCCCGACTCTGGCGAAGGTGACGCGCGTCTGGCGTGCCAGCCAGGGCAGTTCGTCCACGATGCCGAGCCGCAGCGGATGGTCCGCGCCGTCGAGCATCCCGGCGGCCAGGAGTCCCTCCACGTCCGAGGGGGCCACCGGCCCGTAGCCGACGCGGCCCTGCGGCGTCACGACCTCCACCATCGGCTCCAGCCACAGCATGCCGCGCGATCCGTTGCGCACCACGTCGATGGCGAAGTCCCCATGTGTGGCCGCGCGTTGCAGCGCTTTCGCGACCTCGTCCGCGCCGACGGACCGGGCCGCCGAGTCGCGGGGGACGTAGACCGTCGCCGCGGAGTGCGAAGAGTTGTTCATGATGAGACCGTCCCGTTGAGGAGCGAGCCCAGCTGGGCCGGGCCCACTCGTCCGTACAGCCGACCGTTCGCCTCCACGGACGGCCCGAGCGCGCAGTTGCCGAGGCAGAAGACCTGCTCGACGCTCACCGAACCGTCCGCCGTCGTCTCACCGAGGGTCAGTCCGGCCTCGCGGGCGTAGCCCACCAGGTCCTCGGCCCCGAGCGCCTGGCATGCCTCGGCACGGCAGATGCGCACCGTGGTGCGTCCCGCGGGCTCCCGGCGGAAGTCGTGGTAGAAGGTCACCACTCCGTGGACGTCCGCCCGGGAGAGGTTGAGTGCGTCGGCGAGCACCGGGATCGCCTCTTGCGGTACGTGGCCCAACTCCGCCTGAACGGCATGCAGTACGGGCAGCAGCGCACCACGCTGGCCCCGGTGACCGGCCACCACCCTCCGGACCACGTCCTCGACCGTCACGTCACTCCCGCTGGTCGTCATGATCGCTCCGCCTTCCGTCACGCGGGTCCCCGGCGAGGGTTGCAGGAGACTTGGACACTACCCCATACAGGCTTCTGTATACAGAACTCGATCGCAAAGAAGGTCCCTCGATCACGGGCATCCGCCGCGCCGAGGAAACGTGGCCCGTTCCGGGGCGTACGCGCGCCCGAAGAACGCGGGCCGCTCCCGGGGCGCGCACGGAGGCCGACGCGCCCGTGGGGACCCCTGCCGACCAGGGCCTCGCGACGGACAGCTCACACCATCTTGCATACCAAAACCTGTATGCTGACGCTGCCGTCGGCAACCCTCTCGGCGGCCACCACTTGGCAGAGCCGTCGGCCCTCGCGGACCCGGTGGCAGAACGGGGCAACCATGCGCGAGGCACTCACGGCCGCGGCATCCCGGCGCGTCACCCGCCCGGCACCACTGCGCCAGGCCGTCTATGACGCGCTGACCGAACTGATCGTCAGCGGCTCCCTCAAGCCCGGCCAGCACCTGGTCGAGGCGGAGCTCGCCGAACACCTCGGCGTCAGCCGCCAGCCGGTGCGCGAAGCCCTGCAGCGGCTGCAGACCGCCGGCTGGGTGGACCTGCGCCCCGCCCAGGGCGCCTTCGTCCACTCCCCCACCGAAGAGGAGGCAGCCCAGCTCCTCGGCGTCCGCGCGGTGCTGGAAACCTATTCGGCCCAGCTCGCCGCCCAGCACGCGAAGCCCGAAGACATCGAACGCCTCTGGGAGTTGCAGCAGGACGGCGTCGACGCGCTCGCCGAGGGCGACGTCGAACGCCTGGTCGCGGCCAACACCGCTCTGCACGAATTCATCACCTCCGTGGCCGACAACGCCGTACTGGCCGAGCTGATCTCGCAGGTGGGCCAGAAGGTCCGCTGGTACTACACGCCCATCGCCAAACCCCGCGGCAAGGAAGCCTGGAACGAGCACAGCCAGCTCATCAAGGCCATCGCCAAGGGCGACGCGGACCGCGCGGGCGAGGTCATGCGCAAGCACACCGAGCGCACAACCGACTTCTACCGCAAGCAGATCAGCGCCGGAGCGAGCCAGGGCTGACCGAACGGGCCGCCCTCCGGGCCGGGTTCAGGACGGGGCGAGGGAATCGGCGGGACGGCGAACGGACCCGCCGTCGGCAGCCAGGGAACGGAAGGCCTCGGCGCCGGCGGCGGCCCGCAGTTCGAGCAGCCACGGCAGGACGGTGCGCAGCACGATGTCGAGTCCGCCACCGTCCCCGCCGAGCATCGCGTCGGCGGGAACCAACACCGGGTCGGCGAACACCGTGGACGTCGCACTGCCGTACGGCCCCGCATCGCCGGGCCGTGCCGGGACGAACAGGTCCGGGGCGTGCGCGGGAACCGCCCAGAGCGTCAGGCCGTCCGGGGCCGTGAGCGGCTGCGAGGACCAGACGTAACTGTCGGCCTCTCCCGCCGCGACCACTCGGTGTTTGCGGGCGCGCAAGGCGACCACGTCACCGGAGCGCGCGGCAACGGAGCGCGACACGAGGAGCTGAGCCTCCACCCCCTGCTCGCCGGTGCCGTCCTCCGCCAGGGCAAGGCTGGCGAGGTGACGTCCGGCGGCGATCTCGCCGCGCACCCAAGCGCTGCCGTACGACTCGATGGCGGCGACCGCCGCGTAGTGGGACTGGAGCACGGCCGCCGTCGCCGGGCAGACGCGCGCGGTCCGCGCCACCACCTCGACGGCTTCCGGCAGGCCCCTTCCGCCACCGCCGAATTCGGTGGAGACGGTGAGCCCCAGCAGCCCGGCACGACCGAGGGCCGTCACGGCGCCGCGGGGGAACTTGCCCTGTGTGCCGGTCACTTCGACCGAGGGCGCGATGACACTGGTCAGGACTTCGGAGAGAGCGGTGCGGTACGACACGGGGTGACCCCCTCGGGAGCGCTTGCCGGTCCACTGTCGGTCGGCGAGGATGATTGCATACAGTATTCTGCATGCCCCTCGTGACGCCAGAGGTGCGGCGAGGTAATTTCCGCAACTTCGCGACGCAGGTCGCACTCCATAATGGCTATTGCATACTAAACTCAGTATCCCGAAGCCGATGGTTTGGCGTCAGCAGTCGAACGAGGGAGAGGGCCCATGCCCGAGACACCCACCGTGGCAGCCCGCGGCCCGATCATCCGGCCCGCCCCGCTGCGTCAGGCCGTCTACGACGCGCTGACCGAACTGATCATCAACGGCTCCCTCACGCCAGGACAGCACCTGGTCGAGGCCGAGCTCGCCGCACGACTCGGTGTCAGCCGGCAGCCGATACGCGAAGCCCTCCAACGGCTGCACACCGCCGGCTGGGTCGACCTGCGCCCCGCTCAGGGGGCCTTCGTCCATTCCCCCACCACGGAGGAATGCGCCCAACTCCTCAGCGTCCGGGCCGTGCTCGAAACCCACTCCGCACGCGGCGCCGCCCAGCACGCCACGCCCCCCGACGTGGCCCGGCTGTGGGAACTGCAGGAGACCGGCCTCACCGCCCTCGCGGCCGGCGACGCCCGGGCCATCGTGGAGGCCAACGCCGCCCTGCACGCCCACATCACGCACCTCTCCCGCAACGCGGTTCTCGCCGAGCTCATCCCCCAGGTGGACCGACGCGTGCGCTGGTATTACATGCCCATCGCCAAGCCCCGCGGGAAGGACGCCTGGAGCGAGCACGCCCGGATCATCGAGGCCATCGCCGAAGGCGACCCCGACCACGCCGAAGAGCTCATGCGCCGGCACACCAGCAACACCACCGACTTCTACTGCCGGCAGATCGCCTCGGTGGCCGGCCGCGGCGTCTGATCACGGGGGCGCCCGGCGACGGAGACAGGGAGCCCAGGGCGCCCCGATGACGGAGACAGGGGCCCGGGCTCCCGACGACGGCGCTCAGGACTGCGGGTCGATCTCCCGCAGCAGCCCCGTCGTCACATCGAAGACGAAGCCGCGTACGTCCTCGGTGTGCGGCAGGAACGGCGAGGTGCGCACCCGCTGCATCGACTGCCGTACGTCCTGGTCAACATCCGCGAAGGCCTCCACCGCCCAGGCGGGCCGCTGGCCGACCTCCATCTCCAGTTCGTGCCGGAAGTCCTCGGTCAGGCTCTGCAGACCGCAGCCGGTGTGGTGGATCAGTATGACGCTGCGGGTGCCGAGCGCACGCTGACTGATCGTCAGGGAGCGGATCGTGTCGTCGGTGACCACACCGCCCGCGTTGCGGACGGTGTGACAGTCGCCCAACTCCAGGCCGAGCGCGGCGTGCAGGTCGATGCGGGCGTCCATGCAGGCCACGACGGCCACCCGCTGGACGGGGCGGGCGTCCATGCCGGGGTCGGCGAATCCGGCGGCGTAGGCGCGGTTGGACTCCACGAGCCGGTCGATGACCGTCTCGGTGCCGGGCGCGCTGCGGGAGGGTTGGACGAAACGGGTTACGGGTGTCGACATGCTGGGCTACCTCACTCGGTCGAGTTCGAACCGTCTACCGGGCATGGAGATGCATACAGTATGGGGTAGTCAGTATTCTCAGTCTCGCTCGACACGTTGTCCAGGGTCCACGCAGGGCTTTCCCCTGCTTCAGTCCTAGGCGACGGCAGGCTCCAGGCGGACCACGACGCCCTTCGACGTAGGCGTGTTGCTGATGTCGGCCACGCTGTCCAACGGCACCAGGACGTTGGTCTCGGGGTAGTAGGCCGCGGCGGAGCCGGGAGTGGTGGGATAGGCGACCACCCGGAACTTCTCCGCGCGGCGCTCCACGCCGTCACGCCAGACGCTCACCAGGTCCACCTCGCTGCGGTCGGCGAGCCCGAGTGCCTCCAGGTCGGCGGAGTTCACGAGCACCACACGGCGGGCATTGTGGATGCCTCGATAGCGGTCGTTCATGGCGTACGGAACGGTGTTCCACTGGTCGTGCGAGCGCAGGGTCTGCAAGAGGAGATGCCCCTTGGGGACATGCGGCATCTCGAAGTCGTTGCGGGTGAAGACGGCCTTGCCACTCGGGGTCGGGAACACCCCCTCGTTGACCGGGTTGGGCAGCCGGAAACCGCCGGGCCTGGCCACCCGGGCGTTGAAGTCCTCGAAGCCCGGCACAACCCGGGAGATACGGTCCCGGACCGTTCCGTAATCCGCCTCGAACTTCTCCCAGGGAATGGACGGGTGGTCGCCCAGGGTCCGCCGGGCCAGCCGCGAGATGATCGCGACCTCGCTGAGCAGATGCGGGGAAGCCGGATGCAGACGGCCCCGCGAGGCGTGCACCTCGCTCATCGAGTCCTCGACGGTGATGAACTGCTCCCCGCCCGCCTGGATGTCGCGGTCGCTGCGGCCGAGCGTCGGCAGGATCAGCGCGGTCTCGCCGCAGACGGTGTGCGAGCGGTTGAGCTTGGTGGAGATGTGCGCGGTGAGCCGGCACCGCCGCATGGCCCCTTCGGTGACCTCGCTGTCGGGCGTGGCCCGGATGAAGTTTCCCGCGACGCCGACGAAGACCTTGGCGTCGCCGTCGCGCATGGCCCGGATGGCGTCCACCGAGTCCAGGCCGTGCCGGGTGGGCGGGGTGAAGGCGAACTCCCGCTCCAGAGCGTCCAGGAAGCTCTGCGGCATCCGTTCCCAGATGCCCATGGTCCGGTCGCCCTGCACATTGCTGTGGCCGCGCACTGGGCACACACCCGCCCCGGGCCTGCCGATGTTGCCGCGCAGCATGAGGAAGTTGACGACCTCACGGATGGTGGGGACGGCGTGCTTGTGCTGCGTCAGCCCCATCGCCCAGCAGACGATGATCTTCTCGCTCCGCAGCACCCGTTCGCCCACCGCCTCGATCTCTTCGCGGGTCAGCCCGGTGGCGTCGAGGATGTCGTCCCAGGAGGCCTTGCGTGCCTGCTCGACGAAGTCCTCGAACCCCGTCGTGTGCGCCTCGATGAACCCGTGGTCCAGCACCGCGCCCGGCCTGGCGTCCTCGGCCTCCAGCAGCATCAGGTTCAACGCCTGGAAGAGCGCGAGGTCGCCACCGGGGCGGATCTGCAGGAACTGGTCGGCGATGGGGGTGCCGCTTCCGACGATTCCGCGGGCCTTCTGCGGATGCTTGAACCGCATCAGCCCGGCCTCGGGCAGCGGGTTCACGGCGACGATGTGGCCGCCGTTGCGCTTGGTCTCCTCCAGGGCGGAGAGCATCCGCGGATGATTGGTCCCCGGGTTCTGGCCCACCACGAAAATGAGGTCGGAATGGTGGATGTCGTCCAGGCTCACGCTGCCCTTGCCGATGCCCAGCGTCTCCTGCAGTGCCGAGCCGCTGGACTCGTGGCACATGTTGCTGCAGTCGGGCAGATTGTTCGTGCCGTAGGCCCGGGCGAAGAGCTGGAGGAGGAAGGCGGCCTCGTTGTTGAGCCGGCCCGAGGTGTAGAAGAGGGCCTCGTCGGGCGAGTCGAGCCGGCGCAGTTCCTCGGCGAGCAGAGCGAGCGCGTCGTCCCAGCCGATCGGCTCGTAGTGGTCGGCACCGGGCCGCTTGACCATGGGTTCGGTCAGCCGGCCCTGTTGGTTGAGCCAGTAGTCGGACTTCTCGCCGAGCTCGGAGACGGAGTGCTCCCGGAAGAAGTCCGCGGTGACCCGGCGCGAGGTCGCCTCGTCGCTGATGTGCTTGGCGCCGTTCTCGCAGTACTCGTTCTTGGCCCGGTGGCCCGGAGCGGGTTCCGGCCAGGCGCAGCCGGGGCAGTCGAAACCCTTGGTCTGGTTGATGTTCAGCAGGGTCAGCGCCGTCCGCCGGACCGACGTCTGGCCGAGCGAGTACCGCATCGCGTGCGTCACCGCGGGCAGTCCGGTCGCCCAGGTCTTGGGCGGGGTGACCTCCAGAAGGCCTTCCGGGTCTTCGATGCTGCTCATGATCTGGCCTGTGCCTTTCTACCGCTCCCGCGCGTACGACGGATCCGGCACCGCGGCCGCCCGGAGATCAGCTTCGGACAGGCCGTGAGAGGTCGTCAAAGTGAGAACAACTTCCAGGTGATAAACGCCGCCTATCAAGCGCCCGTCCGCGCTGTCGAGCGGGACGTGGGGAAACGCAGGCCGTCCCGGGCGCGGCGGCTGAAGCCGAGCCCGGGACGGAGTGAGAGGTGCGGCACGAGCCGCCGTCGGTCAGATCACTCCCTGGGCCTTGAGCAACGGCAACTCGTCCTGGGAGAGGCCGAGTTCGCCGAGGAGTATCTCCTCGTTGTGCTCGCCGAGCAGCGGTGACCGTTCGATCTCGACCGGGGAGTCGGACAGTTTCAGCGGATTGCCGACCGTGACGTACGTTCCGCGCTCGGGGTGCTCGACCTCGACAACAATCTCGTTGGCGACCAGCGACTCGTCCTCGATGATCTCCTTGGTGGACAGGACAGGCCCACAGGGGATGTTGTGGGCATTGAGCACCTCCAGCACCTCCCACTTGGGGAGGGTGCTGGTCCACTCCTCGATGAGCTGGAACATCTTGCCGAGCTTGGGCAGTCGGGCCTCGGGGGTGCACCACTCGGGGTCGTCGGCCAGTTCGGGCCGGCCCAGGAGTTCGGCGATCGGTTTCCAGCCGACGGGCTGCACGATGACGTAGACGTAGTCGTTCGGGCCGCCGGGTGCGCACTTGACCGCCCAGCCGGGCTGACCACCGCCCGAGGCATTCCCGGACCGGGGAACCTCGTCGCCGAAGTCCTCGTTCGGGAACTCCGCGAGCGGCCCGTGCGCGAGCCGCTGCTGATCGCGCAGCTTCACCCGGCAGAGGTTGAGCACGGCATGCTGCATCGCGACGTTCACGCGCTGGCCACGGCCGGTGCGGGTGCGCTGAAGAAGAGCGGCGAGGATACCGGCGACGGCGTGGATACCGGTGCCCGAGTCCCCGATCTGGGCACCGGTCGCCAGTGGTGGTCCGTCCTCGAAGCCGGTGGTCGCCATGGACCCGCCCATGGCCTGGGCGACGACCTCGTAC
>NZ_BMMM01000018.1:33709-250136 GCF_014645835.1 Streptomyces albiflavescens | reverse complement strand
GCTCAGCAGGCTCGCCGACCCCGACACCCTCCACCACACCCCCATCGGAGTGCTCCGCTCCGTGGACCGGCCGGTCTACGACACCCAGATGGCCGACCAGCTGGACACGGCCATCGAGCAGAACGGCAAGGGCGAGCTCGCCGCGCTGCTGGCGGGCGGCGACACCTGGACGGTCGTCGGCTAGCCGAACCGGTGGTTCACGAGGCCCGGGCGCTCGCCGCCCGGGCCTCGTCGTATGCGCGGCGGGCCTTCTCGACGTCGTCCATCCGGTCCGAGGTCCAGATCGCGAGCGCCTTCACCTGCACGGCGGCCTCGCGGCCCAGGTCGGTGAGCGAGTAGTCGACGCGCGGCGGGATGACCGGCTTGGCGTCGCGGTGGACGAGACCGTCGCGCTCCAGGGTCTGCAGAGTCTGGGTGAGCATCTTCTCGCTGACGCGCCCGATGGCGCGGCGCAGCTCGCTGAAACGGTACGGGCGCTCCAGAAGCTCGATCAGAACGAGTACACCCCAGCGGCTGGTGACGTGCTCCAGGACCAGGCGGTACGGGCACATCGCTTCGCCGATGTCGTACTTGCTGACTGCTGTGGTACTTACGGCCATGCCAGTACCTTACTTCAAAGTGGGTACTTTCGAAGGGTTAGTGCAGCTCCTAGAGTAAGTGGCATACCCACCCCACAAGGAGTTGTTTCAGACATGAGCATCGTCGTCACCGGAGCCACCGGAAACCTCGGCCGCTTCGTCATCGAGGGGCTGCTGGAGAAGGTCCCGGCGGACCGGATCACCGCTGTCGTCCGTGACCAGGAGAAGGCCGCCGGTTTCGCGGCGCGCGGCGTGAAGATCGCGGTCGCCGACTACAACGCGCCCGAGACCTTCGACGGTGTCATCTCCGCCGGCGACAAGGTGCTGCTCATCTCGGGCAACGAGTTCCATCTCGGCCGCGTCGCCCAGCACCAGGTCGTCCTCGATGCCGCCAAGGCCGCCGGTGCCGCGCTCTTCGCCTACACCAGCGCCCCCGGCAGCCTGACGGCCGCCCTGGCCGACGACCACCGGGCCACGGAGGAGGCGATCCTGGCATCCGGTCTGCCGTACGCCCTGCTGCGCAACGGCTGGTACAACGAGAACTACACCGAGAACCTCGCCCCCGTCCTCGAGCACGGCGCCGTCGTTCAGGCCGCCGGCGAGGGCCGGGTCGCCTCCGCCGCGCGAGCCGACTACGCGGCTGCCGCCGTGGCGGTGCTGACCGGCGAGGGCCACGAGAACAAGACGTACGAGCTGAGCGGCGACACCTCCTTCGGCTTCGCCGAGTACGCGGCCGGGATCGCCGAGCATTCCGGCAAGGAGATCGTCTACAACGCCGTTCCCGTCGAGGTGTACTCCGGCATCCTGACCGGCGCCGGCCTGCCCGAGGGCCTCGTCGCCATCATGGCGGGCGTGGACACGTCCATCGAGAAGGGCGAGCTGGCCGTCATCACCGGCGACCTGTCCCGCCTGACCGGCCGCCCGACCACGCCGATCACCGAGTCGATCAAGGCGGCGCTGCAGGGCTGACCTCCCGGCGGCCACCCGGGCCGACTCCCTCTCCCGGCCCTGGGTGCCGCCCTCCGCACCCCTACCTGTCATGACCGTATGGCGATACGGGCATGACAGGTGGGGGCGCTCGGCGCTACCTTCTTTCAGGCTGCTCCGCCACACAGGAGCGGCCGTCATACGAGAAGGAGGCGCCGGTGGCCCGGAAGTCGAGGGGCGAGCAGCACATAGGTCTGCTGAACGGCTTCGCGGCGTACGGCATGTGGGGGCTCGTCCCCCTCTTCTGGCCGCTGCTGAAGCCCGCCGGGGCGGTCGAGATCCTCGCCCACCGAATGGTGTGGTCCCTCGCCGTGGTCGGCGCCGCGCTGCTGGTGATGCGGCGCTGGGCCTGGGCGGGCGAGCTGATCAGGCAGCCGCGCAAGCTGGGTCTGATCACGATCGCGGCGGCGGTCATCACCGTCAACTGGGGCGTCTACATCTGGGCCGTGAACTCCGAGCACGTGGTCGAGGCCTCGCTCGGCTACTTCATCAACCCGCTCGTCACCATCGCGATGGGCGTCCTGCTCCTCAAGGAACGGCTGCGGCCGGTGCAGTGGGCGGCGGTCGGCGTCGGCTTCGCCGCGGTCCTCGTCCTCACGATCGGATACGGCCGCCCGCCGTGGATCTCCCTCTGTCTCGCCTTCTCCTTCGCCACGTACGGACTGGTGAAGAAGAAGGTCAACCTCGGCGGCATCGAGTCGCTCGCCGCCGAGACCGCGATCCAGTTCCTGCCCGCGCTGGCCTATCTGCTGTGGCTGGGGACGAAGGGTGACGCGACCTTCGGCACGGAGGGCGCGGGCCACGCGACGCTGCTCGCGGCGACGGGTCTCGTGACCGCCGTTCCCCTCGTCTGCTTCGGGGCCGCCGCCATCCGCGTCCCGCTGTCCACCCTCGGGCTCCTCCAGTACCTCGCACCCGTCTTCCAGTTCCTGCTCGGCATCTTCTACTTCCACGAGGCCATGCCGCCCGAGCGCTGGGCCGGGTTCGCGCTGGTCTGGCTGGCACTGTCGCTGCTCACCTTCGACGCGCTGCGCACCGCGCGTCGTGCGGCGCGCACGCTCAGGGCCGAGACCAGGACCCCCGGGACGACCATCGCCACCGGCACGGTCAGCGCCGCACGGAAGGCGGACAGCGTGGCGGCCGGACCCGGCCCCGTGGACGCCAAGCCGTAGACCGCGGCCACCGCCGAGATCCCGAACGCCGAGCCGAACCATGTGGCCGTGTGCAGCAGCCCGCTCGCCAGGCCCTGCACCTCCTCCGCCACACCGTCCGTCGCCGCGATGGTCAGCGGCCCGTGGGCGAGGGCGAACGCGGTGCCCACGATGATCAGCGTCGGAACATCGCCGCGTACGACCAGTCCGCGCCGGACCGGCAGGAACAGCCCGTACGCGACGGCAGCGAGCACGAAACCGCCGAGGGTCACTGAAGCCGGCGTAGCGGCCTGGCGAACGCCCCCCACCGGACCGCACGGCGGAGGGGCGAGAAAACCCGGGCGGCGCACAGCGGCCGGGGCGGGACGTTATAAGTGGTACCCATGACGCCTACTCCCCTGCACTGGAAGCTCGTCATCGACGCCGCCGACCCACACGCCCAGGCCGACTTCTGGGCCGCCGCACTCGGTTACGAGGTCGAGGACAACAGCGCCCTCGTGGAACGGCTGCTGAGCCTCGGCGCCCTGCCGGCCGAGGCCACCGTCGAGTTCCACGGCCGCCCGGCCTTCCGGGACCTGATCGCCGTACGGCACCCGGACGACCCGTACGACAAGGAGCGCGGCACCGGCCTCGGCCGACGGCTCCTCTTCCAGCGCGTACCGGAGCCGAAGACCGTCAAGAACCGGCTCCATCTCGATCTGCACCCGGGCGAGGGGCGCACGGACGAGGTCGAGCGGTTGGAGGGGCTGGGGGCGAGCGTGCTCCGGCAGGTGAAGGAGCCGGCGGGCGCGTGGGTGGTGATGGCGGATCCGGAGGGGAACGAGTTCTGCGTGCACTAGCTCCGGCCACGCCCCTTCGAGAGCGCCAGGTCGGCCGCGACACGGGAGCGCAGGGCGCCGACCTGGGCCAGGTGATGCCGCAGCTGGTCCGGGCTGAGCGTCTCGACCGGGACGCTCACCGCGCTGCGTACGGCGGCCGAGTGCGTAGGAATGGGGGCGGCGCCCCGGGAGGCGACGCGGGCGCGCGGGCCGCCACGTTGGACGGTTCCGCCGGAAGCGGCGAGCGTGCGCCACCTCATCGTGCCGGTCGGCTCGTTGACGTACACCTCGATGCGCGGGCGCGGGTCGAAGGGGTGCGGTTCGCGTGCGCGCGTCATTCGGGCGCGATTCGTGCGGGCGCGGTTCGTGCGGGCGCGCTGAGCGACGGCGGGCGGCGTCGGCCCGGTCGCCGTCGCCGCTGCCTCGCCGTGGTCGAGCCGGACCAGTCCGCCGTCACCACCGACGACGGACTGGTCCGGCCTCCGTGCTCCCGTCCCTCGATCCCTTCGGTCGTCACTGGCCAGGGGCTTGCGGGCTCTGGGTGTAGGGGTTGTCGGCCAGGACGCGGGCGCGTTCGGCGAGGCGGCCCATGCGGGTGCGGGCCGATTCGAGCTGCTCGATGTCGTCGGCGGCGGGGCCGCCTTCGGCTGTGAGCTCGGTCCACACGCTGATCAGATCGCGTCCGAGGTGCAGTCCCTGCAGCGGGTCGCGGACGGCGCGCCAGGCCGCAGCCGCGCTCTGTACGTTGCCGTACGCGGCACGCGGGTCGCGGTGGCGTCGGCGAACCCGGGCGAGGTCGAGCGACAGGTGGAACGACCTGAGCGCGTCACCGGTCAAGTAGGCGATGTACGCGGTCAGTTCGCGCAGCTTCAACACCTCCGGGTGCTCCTCGCCCAGCGACTGCGCCGCCTCCGCGACGGCTCGCTCCGCCATCCCCGAGGCCGCCTCGATCCGCCCCATCTTCACGGCCTCGTTGATCCGCGCCACCGGTTCCACGAGGAACGCCGCGGCGGCGTCGCCCTCCTGGGCCGGGTTCGGCGCCAGCACCGCCTCGGCGACAGCGTCGAAGCCCCGCACCGGTGCGGGCTTCGGCTCGGGCTCCGGATCCAGCATGGCCATGGCCTCCATCCCCGGGACCGGCTTCCGCACGGGAACGCCATCGGCCACCGGAGCCGGCCCGAACTCCCCCGTCGGAGCCGCCACAACCCCGGCCGCCGACTCCGGCACCGCCCGCAGCACATGCGTCGCCGCGCTCCCGGGCAGCGGCTTGGGCTCGGGCACCGCCCGCAGCACGAAGGTCGACGGGGTGGGGGTGCTGGGCTCGGGGGCGACGGGGGGCGCCGCGGGACGCAGCGGTTCGGTGGCCGGAGCGGGAGGCGCCGGCGGGCGTACGGGTTCGGCGGCCGGGTCGGCGGGTGCCGAGGCGTGTACGGGATCAGGTGCCGGGGCAGCGGGCGCCGGAGCAGGTGCCGGTTCCAGTGTCGGGGCGGTGTGTGCGGCGGGAATCGCCGACACGGGAGCCGGGGCGGGCGCCACGGGCTCACCCACGGGCAGTGGCGCCGGGGGCCGGACGGCACTCGCCGAAACCGGCGCCGGTGCCGGTGTGGAGGACAGCGCGGCGGCCGTCGGAAGGGGCGCCGGATCGGCGGACGCAGCGGGCCTCGCCGGTGCCGGTGCCGGTGCCGGCACCGGCTCGGGCTCGGGTGCGTACGGGAATGTGGGCGAGGGCGGGGGCGGGGGCACGGGCGCGGGCTCGGGTGCGGACGGGAACGTGGGCGGGGGCGCGGGCTTGGGCGCACGCTCCGGCTCGGCGAAACGCGTGGGCGCGGGCTCCGGATTCGGGGCGGGTGCCGGCGCCGGCTCCGGGCTCTGTACAGGTGCGGGGCCGAGCTCCGGCTCCGCGACGGGCACCGGCGCGGGCGCCCGCTCAAGCCTCGCGGCAGGCGCGGGCTCAGGCGCAGGCGGGCGCTCAGGCTCCGCGACAGGCGCATGGGCAGTGGCAGGCGCAGTGGCAGGCGCAGCGGCAGGCTCGGGTGTCGGTTCCGGTACCGCTCGGAGCACGTAGGTCGCCTTGTCCCGGCGCGGAACCGGCGGTGCTTCGGGCGCTGTCGGCGCTCCGGTCGCCGGACCCTCGGGCGCCCGGTCACCGGATGCCGGAGGGACGACGGGGGCAGGCGGAACCGGTGCGGCCGGCGGCGCCGGTGGCCGCGGCGACTGCCGAATCTCAGGCTCACGCGGCTGCTGTCGCGGTGCCTGCGCGCCCCCGGACTCGCGAGCCTCGCCCAGCCCCAGCTGCTCCTGCGGATGCGAATGCGGCTGCGACTGCTGGACTCGCGGTTGCGGCTGCCGGACCTGGCCCCGCGGCTGCGGCTCCGTCGCGTTCCCCGCCGGCCAGTCGCCCGGCACCGCCGACGTCCCGGCCCCCACCCGCACCGGTTCCCCGGCATATCGGCTGGAGCCGTCCACGTACACCTGGAGCGGTACGACGTAGCCGATGCGTTCGTCGTGGATGGTGGCGAGGACGGGGTGGCCGGTGGCGAGCGCGAGGCGGTGGAGGTAGTTCAGGACGGCGGCGTGGACGGTCTCGCCGGGCGCGGCGAAAACCGGCATGCCGCCGACCGTGGCCCCACCGGTGTCACCACCTGTGGGGCCACCCGCGGACGCCGGCACCCGCACCTCGATCGGTGTCACCCCGACGGCCGGTTGCCCCCCGGGCACGGCACCGCCCGCGCGCTGCCGCTTGAGTTCCCGCTTCTGTTCGCGGCTGAGTCGAGACATCGGTTCCCTCACGAAGGGGTGGACGAGGAAGAGAGAGACGAGGACGAAGGGGAGGGGGACGAAGGAGAGGGGGACGGGGGAACCGCGGCCTCCACCGCTGTCACCTCGTCGACGTGCCACGGCTGCCCCCGACCCGCACGGGTCAGCTTGAGACAGACGTTCGCGCGCGGCCCTGTGCCCGTCCAGCCGGCGTGACCTGGGGCCGTGCAGTCGACGAAGAGGGCGCGGTGCGCCGCGACGGCCGTGTCGACGGGCCCGTCGCCGTCGTCGTCCGCGGTCACGTCCATCGTGCTCCACGCCTTGTGGCCGGCCCAGGTGTTCCAGTCGTTGCCCGCCCCGCACGCGGGTCGGTACGACCATTCGGCGGCGTCCTTCTTCGCCGTGAACCAGCGGGCCGAGCGCAGCACGGCATCGTGTGGACCGGAGTCGTACTTCGTGTCATAGCCGTACGCCACCTCCGCCCACGCCTCCGATACCTCTGTCGCATCCGTCCCGTCGACGCCCGACGGGCTCGGCACCCGTGCGTCGGCGCCCAGCGGCCTGCCCGACGGCAGTGGCGCCTGGGGCACCACCGACGGGATCCCGGAGGGCGACGAGCCGGGCACGCCCACCGATTCACGGTGATCCGGCAAACCACAGCCCGTCAACGCCCACAGCCCCGTCACGGACACGACCGCCACGGGGATCTTCCTCGTAGGCATCGTCGTCGTACCTGTCCTCGTACCCGTATTCGTACGCGTCCTCATCCTCGCCCCCCTCCTCACTTCAGCCCCAGTCAGGGTGCCGGATCCACGTACGTGCCGTTCTGCATGACCTCGAAGTGCGCGTGCGGTCCGGTCGAGTGACCGGTGGGACCCACCGCGCCGACCTGCCGGCCGACCTTCGCCTTCTGTTCGACACTGACGTCGATGGCGGACGTGTGGTTGTAGGTCGTCGAGATCTGGTCGCCATTCGATGGTTCCGTGGGAGATCACCACACGGTTTCCGTACCCGCGCCCGCCTTCAGGACCCGGGGCACGTACGCCGCGGGCACGCTGCCGTTCTCCAGCCCGCCGCCCGCCCCCGACCCCGTATCCGCCTCGCTCTCCGATCCGCGTACCGCGACCATCATGACCACCGGCGTGATCACCGCGGCGAGACAGCCGCCGACCACCCAGGTAATGGTGCTTCCGCCCCCGTTGGACATCGGCTCCCCTCAGCCACAAAATCCGGTCGCGTACATGCAGTTGAGTCTCTCGGCTCCCACCCCCTCCATGCGTCACCACGGCGTCACAGGCTCGTCCCAGGAACTCACGCCCTGTTACCTAACCTGTTCGGGCGCCGTGAAGATCGGTGAGCGACGACGGAGGAGAGTGGCGATGCAGGGGGTGGCGATGCACGGGAACGAGCGGCGCGGGCCGGACGGGCCCGAGATATGGATCCGCGGGCCGGTCGGCGAACCGGAGCCGCACCGGCCGCAGGAGGAGGGGCCGGAATCCCACCAACTCCCGGTGAGCACACGGCAGTACGCCTGGGTCGCCACACACGGCGGCGCCGGTGCCTCCACGCTCGCCGCTGTCTTCGGTGGTCACGACGCGGGCCGCAACTGGCCCCGGCCGGAGCAGGGCGAGCCGGGTTCCGTCCTCCTCGTGGGGCGTACGCACGCGGCCGGCCTGGAAGCCGTCTCGCACGCCCTCGACATCTTCCGGCGCGGCGACGCGCCCCCGCGGCTCGACCTCGACGCCATCGTCCTGGTCGCCGACGCGCCGGGGCGGCTGCCTCGTCAACTCACCCAGCACATCAAGGTGATCGGCTCTGTCATCGACGTCTACCGGGTGCCCTGGGTGCCCGCGTGGCGCACCGGCGACCTCACGGGACCGCTGCCGCGCGAGATCGCATCACTGGCCCGACTGACCGGGAAGACGACCCCATGAGCACCTTGCACACGGTCTCCGTCCCCAAGCTCCCCCGGCAGCCGAAACCACCGGGCCCCGGCGGGCGTCCCGCCCGCTGAGCCGCGTACGAGTTGTGCCGTACGTGTCACGCCGTACGAGTCATTCCGAAGGAGTCCCCGAGAACCCATGGAACTGGATCTGTCGCCGGACGGCTATCCGTCCTTGTCGGCCGAGGACATCGCCGCCGCCGTCCAGGCGCGCACGGTCGGCGCGGTGGACGTGGTCGCTGCCTCGCTGGCGCGGATCGAACGGGTGGACCCGGCCCTCTCCGCGTTCGCGGCGGTGTGGGGCGAGGAGGCGCTGCGGCGGGCGGGCGAGGTGGACGCGCGGATCGCCGCGGGCGAGTGGCTGCCGCTCGCGGGGGTACCGATCGGCGTGAAGGGGCGCCGCGGGCTGCGTACGGCGGGCGCGCTGGTCGCCGCCGGGTGTGTGCCCGTAGGGGCCACGTCGGTACCAGGGCCGGGTACGGCCTCGCAGACCTGGGGGCTCGGGGCACATGGACGGACCGTCAACCCCTGGCGGGCCGACCGGACCCCGGGCGGCTCCTCGGCCGGGTCCGCGGCCGCCGTCGCCGCGGGACTGGTACCGATGGCCACCGGCAGCGACGGCGCGGGCTCCGTACGGATCCCCGCCGCTTGGTGCGGCGCCTTCGGCCTCAAGAGCACGAACGGCCGACTCCCGTCCACCGACCGTACGGGCCTCACGGCGGCCGGCGTTCTGACGCGCAACGCGGCCGACGCGGCCGCGTACTGGCGGGTCGTGTCCGGCAGCACACCGCCGAGACTGGACCGGACACCGGACCGGGCACCGAACCGGGGTCAGGATTTAGGCCACGCGGGCCGAGGTCCGACCACGAGCCCGGATCCGACCACGAGCCAGAACCCGGACCCACACCCGAGCCGCCCCCCGGCCCCGTCCCCCCTCCCCGCCGTCTGGTCCCCCGACCTCGGCTTCGCCGACACCGATGCGGACATCGCGGCCGTCGCTCACGGCGCGGTGGAGCGGCTCGTCGAGGCGGGGATCGTACGGCTGGTGTCCCGCGACGTATGCCTGGAGGACCCCGCCCCCGCCTGGCTGGCGCTGCGGACGCCGGGTGCCGATGCCGCCGTGGCTCAGCCGCTCCGGGAGGCGAACGACCACCTGCTCGCCGGGCTCTTCGCCGAGATTCCACTGCTGCTGACCCCGACCACACCGAACCCACCGCACGGCCACGAGGGACCGGGCGACCGTTACTCCACCGCTCTGACCTGGGCGTTCAACCTGAGTGGCCACCCCGCGACAAGCATCCCTTCGGGCTTCGGCCCCGACGGCTGCCCCGTCGGCCTCCAGTTCGTGGCCCGGCACGGTGCCGAGCCGCTGCTCCTACGGGTCGCGCAGCTGAACGAGCTCCATCGGACGAGAGAACAGGACCTGCACTGATGCGATGGACCGTCCACGGCGAGCGCACCCTGCACGACACGCCCTGGGTCCGCGTGCGTTCCCTCGATGTCGAAAGGCCCGACGGCACCCGGGGCGACTACCACGTCGTCCGGCTGCGGGACGTCGCCGTCACCGCGGCGGTGGACGGACAGCGGCGCGTACTGATGATGTGGCGGCACCGCTTCGTCACGGACACCTGGGGCTGGGAGCTGCCCATGGGCCTGGTCGAGGAGGGGGAACGTCCCGAGGACACGGCGGCGCGGGAGCTGGAGGAGGAGACCGGCTGGCGCCCGGACTCGCTGCGAGAGTTGATCTACGCGCAGCCGGCGGGCGGCATCACCGACTCCCAGCACTTCGTCTTCCGCGCGGATCGGGCGACCCGGGTCGGCGAGCCGACCGAACGCAATGAGTCGGACCGCCTCGAGTGGATCCCGCTGGCCGACATCCCCGGGATGATCGCCCGCCGGGAGATCGTCAGCAGCGCGACACTGATCGGCGTCATGGCTCTCCTGCTGGACCTGGGAGCCTGGGCAGCCCTGCTCGAAGCCTGACATCTGAACCGCTCCGTGCCGCTCCGTGCCGCTCCGTGCCGTGCCGTGCCGCTCCGTGCCGTGCCGTGCCGCCGTGCCGTGCCGTGCCGTGCCGTGCCGTGGCGTGGCCGAGGCAGCACCCCTGGACAGTAAATGCGCACGCATATATTGTGTGCGCATGTAGTCACCGTTCGCCGTGCACTCACGCGAACTCACGCGCTCCAGGGGGACCCATGAGCCGCCACTTCCTGTTCGTGCTCGGCAGCAGCCGCGCTGACGGCAACACCGAGATACTGGCCCGCAAAGCCGCGGAACAACTGCCCGCGGATGTCGAGCAGCGCTGGCTGAGCCTCGCCGAGCATCCGCTGCCCGACTTCGTGGACCTGCGGCGCGACAGCGACCATGTGCGCTCCCCCGCCGGGAGCAACCCGGCGCTGCTGCTCGAGGCCACACTCGCGGCCACCGACATCGTGATCGCCTCGCCGCTGTACTGGTACTCGGTCTCCAGCCTCACCAAGCGCTACCTGGACTACTGGTCGGGCTGGCTGCGCACCCCCGGTGTCGACTTCAAGGCGACCCTGGCCGGTCGCACGCTCTGGGGTGTCAGCGCCCTCGCGGACAGCGAACCGGAGGTCGCCGAGCCGCTGATCGGCACGCTCAACAACTCCGCCGCGTATCTGAAGATGCGCTTCGGCGGGGTGCTGCTGGGCAACGGCAGCGCGCGGGGCGATGTACTGAACGACACGCAGGCACTGGCGCGCGCGAAGACCTTCTTCGCACAGGACCCGCCGCTCGCCCGCTTCCCGTACGAGGCCGCAGCCCGGTGAGTCCTACGCCGTGATGTCCTTCGCGGTGAACCGCGCCCACGCCGCCGACCCGAACACCGCCGCGTACAGCGTCTGAAGTCCGAGGTTGCGGAACAGGTCGTCCCAGTACACCGGGTCGCGCATGAGGTCGGCGAAGGACAGCCAGTAGTGGGAGAAGAAGTACGGCTGGAGCGCGTGGAGCTGGGGGATCTGGTCGAGGATCTGGATGGTGATGAGGAGGCCGACCGTCGTCGCCATCGCCGCGATGCCGCTGTTGGTCAGGGTGGAGATGAACAGGCCGAGCGCCGCGACGCCGGTCAGTGAGGCGGCGACGACCAGCGCGATGAGCAGGGCCCGCCCGAGCCCGTCGGTGAAACTGATCCGGGTCCCGGAGATCGTGGTCAGCTCACCCAGCGGGAACAGCAGCGCCCCCACGATGAGCGCGGACGCCGCCACGACCAGGGTCGCGACCAGGCAGAACGTCATCGTGGTCGCGTACTTGGTGAGGAGCAGGCGCGTACGGCCCGCGGGGGCGACCAGGAGATAGCGGAGCGTGCCCGCGTTGGCCTCGCCCGCGATCGCGTCGCCCGCGATGACACCGATCGCCATCGGCAGGAAGAAGGGGAGCGTCGCGGCCAGCGCCGTGAACACCAGGAACAGGCCGTTGTTGGTGATCTGCGAGATGAACGCCGGACCTTCGCCGCCGCCACCGCCCGCCGCCGAACCGTCGCTCGTCTCGATCTTGATCGCGATGCCGATGAGGATCGGCACGGCCGCCAGCACGCCGAGGAGCGCGATCGTCCGCCAGCGCCGGAAGGTGGTGACAAGCTCGCTGCGGAAGAGTCCGAAGGTCCACAGGGGGCTCGGCTTCCGTACGGCTGTGCCCTCGACAGGCACCGCCTCGGACCCCGGTACCGCCTCAGCCCGCGACATCGAATCCCTCCCCCGTCAGCGCCACGAACGCGTCCTCCAGGGAGGCCCGCTCGACCCCGAAGCCGCGGACCCGGACGCCGGCCTCGACCAACGCGGCGTTCAGCTCGGCGAGTTCACGGTCCGGCGGCTCGGCGGTCACGCCCGTATCGGTCACAACGAGATCCGTGACGCCCTGTTCCTTCAGTACGCGCGCCGCGTCCCCGGGGTCGGGGGTGGTCACGACGAGTCGGCCCCGCGCGCCCGCCGCGAGATCGGCCACCGCGCCCTGGGTGATGAGCCGCCCCTGCGCCATCACGGCCGCGTGTGTGCACACCTGCTCAATCTCGTCGAGGAGGTGCGAAGAGAGGAAGACGGTCGTGCCGTCGGAGGCCAACTCCCTGACCAAGGAGCGGATTTCACGCATGCCCTGCGGATCCAGGCCGTTGGTCGGCTCGTCCAGAACGAGCAGTCGGCGGGGCTGGAGCAGCGCTGCCGCTAGCCCGAGCCGCTGCTTCATACCGAGCGAGTACGCCTTCGCCTTCTTGCCGCCCGCGGCGGTGAGCCCGACCCGGTCGAGGGCGGCCGCGACGCGCGTACGCCGGGTGCGGGGGTCGGCGGTCGGGTCGGCGGCGTCGTACCGGACGAGGTTGTCGCGCCCGGAGAGGAAGCCGTACAGCGCGGGGCCCTCGATGAGGGCGCCGACATGCGGGAGCACGGCGCGGGTGGCCCGGGGCATGGGCTGCCCCAGCACGCGTGCCGTGCCCGAGGTCGGCTCGATCAGGCCCATCAGCATGCGGATGGTGGTGGTCTTGCCCGAGCCGTTCGGCCCGAGGAAGCCGAAGACGCTGCCTGCCGGGACGGTCAGGTCCAGGCCGTCGACGGCGAGCTGTCCGCCGCGGTAGCGCTTGGTGAGCGCGCGGGTGGCGATCACGGTGTCCTCCGCGAGAACTGCGCCTCCCGTGTCCACCATGTCCGGTTCCGCGGCGGACAGTTCCTCCATGGGCTCCCTCAATTCATGGTGCGCATACCGTGACTACCGGGCGGCGTCGGCCGCTTTCACCAGCGCGTCCTTGGTGACGGCACCGGCGTACACCTTGCCGTCGTCCGTGATCAGCGCGTTGACCAGGCGGGTCGAGAAGACCGTGCCCGAGCCGAACTTGCCGGTGACGTGGTCGCCGAGGGAGTTCAGGAAGCCGTCGACGTCGCCGTTGCCGGACGAGCCGGACGGCATGCCCTGGCCGCCCGTGTCGAACACGGCGATGGAGTTCCAGCCCTTGCCGAGGGTCTTCAGGCCGTCGAGGCCCTCGGCGAAGTCCTCGTCGCCCTTCGGCTGGGCCTTGTCCTCGCTCTTCAGGTCATCGCCCTCAGTGACCTTCGCGCCCTTGGGCGGCGTGAAGTCGAACGTCGACGCGGCCGGCTTGGCGAAGTCGACCTTGGTGAAGCCCGCGTCCACGACGGCGGCGCCACCGCTCGCCGGGGTCAGCGTGAACTTCAGCGGCATCCCGGTCTTCGCGTCCACCGCGATGCTGATCGCGCCGACCGTGGAGCCGGACTGCTTCGGCTTGATGAGCAGCTTGTACGCGTCACGGCCGGCGACCTGCGCGGTGCCGTCGACGGTCACGGAGGTGGTGTCGTCGACCGACTTCAGGGCCTCGTCGGCGAAGTCCTTGGGCGTGGAGGGGACCTCCTCCTTCTCCTTCTGGCTCTCGGACTTGGGCGCGGTCGCGTGGTAGGCCTCGTTCGACTTGCTGTCGTACGCCCATACCTCGTCGCCGTTGTGGATGACGCTGTACTCGGCGGCGCTGTCCAGCAGGGAGACCTTGCCCTTGTCCGGGCCGTCGGCCGCGACGCGCAGCGTGTGCGTGCCGGAGGCGAGTTCGAGCAGCTTGGACTGCGGGTCGGCGGAGGAGCCGCCGTCGCCCTTGGCGGCGCCGGACACGAGGCCGCTCTCCAGGCCGCCCAGGTTGGGCAGGCCGAGATCGGTGCTGATCTTCACGGTGCCGGACAGCTGCTGGACGTCCGACGTGGCGATCTTCTCGATGAGCTGCTGTGCGGTGATCTTCGGCAGGTCGGGGTCGCCGGAGTCGGCGAGCGCCGGGACGAGACCGATGGTCGCCGCCGCCACCCCCACCACCGCGACCGGGACGACGTACCGCGCGGCTTTGCGTCGCCCGGCGCGCACATCCTCGGCCTCGTCGGCCTTCGTGCTGTCGTCGGATTCGTACGGTGCCATGTGTGCCTTACCTCCGTCGTCGGCGGCGGCCTACCGTCCTCACGCTCTTCCACCCCTGAGCCGCCATTCTCACCCGAACCGGTGAGGAGTGGTGTACTCAATCTGACCAAATCGGCCGCAGAGAAGCGTCAGACCCCGGACTCAACTCCACGTACTCCTGCGGTATGACGTGAGGAGGCGGTGCCTCCCCCGACCCGTAGGGGTCGACGGAGACACCGCCTTCCATGCGCTCGGTCGATCAACGCTGCACGAACACGTAGTCCGCCTGGTAGGGGACCCCCACGATCGTCCCCGGCGAGCAGGACCCGGCCGGGGCCACGCCGCCCACGGTGTTGAGGCGCAGGATCTCCTGCGTCCCCGCCAGCAGGCCGCGGTGCTTGCCGGACTGGGTGGCCTTGAGGTCGAGCTCGGGGATGTTCTTGTCGCCGTTCGGGGTCTTGGAGATCAGCGCGCCGGTGACCGCGCTGCGGTCGGGCGCGACCCACTGGGGCGTACCAGAGTTGGGCTTCACGAACGAGTGTGCGATATGGCCGCCGAGCAGGGCCGCGACATCGCGCTGCGCGAAGGCGTACCCGCCGCCCTCGACCGGCTTGCACTCGTAGATCTGCTTGCCCTTGACGACGGACGCCTGGAAGTTGTTCAGGGCGTGCCGGAAGTCGAAGGAGCTGGTGACCTTGTGGAGCTGGCCGCGGACGGCACCGCCCGGGAACTCGGCGGTGTGCAGATTGGCGTAGAAGGAACCGGGGTCGGACTTCAGTGCGGCGAGCAGAGCCGCATCCTCGACCTTGACGGTACCGACGACACTGTGTCCCTTGATCTTGTCGAGCAACTTGGTGAAGTCGACCTTGACACCACCGTTGGTGCCCTTGGCGCCCTGGTGGATGTGAAGCAGGGTCGGCCTGCCGGTGCCGCGCCAGGTCACGGCGACGGACACCTTGTTGCCCTTGACCTTGATGAACTCCAGCGCCGCGCCGTCCTTGTCACCGACGGCGGGGCCGCCCTGGACGGGCACCTCGTTGGCACCGTTGAGGCTGGTGGCGAGGATGGTGCCGCCGCTGCCGCCCATGACGCCGCTCTGCGTGACGATGGTCCGGTCGCCGTGCATCGAGTGGCTCGTACCGCTGTGGCTCTTGCCGTGGCTGCCGCTGTCGGCGACCGCCGGGATGACGGCGGCGGCGACACCGGCCGCGGCGGCCACCGCGACGCCGGTCAGGATCAGGCTCTTGCGACGCGTGGTGAACGTGGCGTTCGATCCCATGATTCTGTTTTCTCCCCGTATCTCAGCCGACACCCCCTGCGTCAGCTTCTGGGCATGAGTACGGACTGAATCCGACCCTGGACTCAATCCAACAATGTGACCTGCATCACATGACTCCAAGGCCAAGCGATAACCCGCCCAAATCCGTACATCGGGGTGGGAGCAATCGGCATCGGCCAAGGGGGTAGCCATGCGGCACATCATTGGTTACGCGGCCACGGGCACCGCGGTGGTGGCGCTCACGCTCGCCGGATGCGGAAGCGGCGGAAGCGGTGGCGGTGGCGGCGAGAAGGCCGGCACCTCGACGGCCTCGGGGGCCACGCTGACCGCCGCCGACGTCAAGAGCGTCGGCACGGTCGTGACCGACAGCAAGGGCTACGTCCTCTACCGCTTCGACGCGGACTCCGCGAACCCGACCAAGGTCACCTGCTACGACGGCTGCGCCAAGCTCTGGCCCGCCGCGACGGCCCAGGGCGCCATCACGACCAAGGGCATCGACAAGAGCCTCGTCTCCACGGTGAAGCGCACGGACGGCACCACCCAGCTCACGCTCGCCGGCTGGCCCCTGTACCGCTACATCAAGGACGACGAACCGAAGGAGGCGTACGGCCAGGGCGTGGACGGCACATGGTTCGCGGTGACGCCCACAGGAGCGAAGGCGTCGGGCACACCGGCAACGAACACGGGAGGAACCGGCTACTGAGACAGCCGCCCCGGCTGCGACCGTGCACGCCGGGTGGGGTCGCAGCCGAGCCGTCGTCGCCCCTAGGGGGCTTCTGATGGATCTCCGCGGCGTCGCGACGCCCTGGCGGACCTCACCCGGCCCGGTGCACCACCGCGTCCACGAGCTCCGTCAGCGCGGCCTTCGCGTCACACTCCGGCAGCGGAGCCAGCGCGGCCCGCGCATCCTCCGCGTACCGCACGGTGTCCCGTCGAGCCTGCTCCAGCGCGGGATGGACCCGCAGCCGGGAGAGCGCCTCGGCATGCCGGGCGTCATCCGTCAGGTCGGAGTCGAGCAGCTCGCACAGCGCGATGTCCTCGGCAAGTCCCAGCCGCTCCGCCCGCTCGCGAAGCCGCAGCACGGGCAGCGTGGGAATCCCCTCGCGCAGATCCGTCCCCGGCGTCTTCCCGGACTCGTGCGAGTCGGAGGCGATGTCCAGCACGTCGTCCGCGAGCTGGAAGGCGACACCCAGCCGCTCCCCGTACTGCGTCAGCACGTCCACGACCGTCTCGTCGGCGCCCGACATCATCGCCCCGAACCGGCACGCGACGGCGACCAGCGAGCCGGTCTTCCCGCCGAGCACATCCAGGTAGTGGTCGACCGGGTCACGCCCGTCGCGCGGCCCCGCGGTCTCCAGGATCTGCCCGGTCACGAGCCGTTCGAACGCCTCGGCCTGGATCCGGACGGCCTCGGGTCCGAGGTCGGCCAGGGTGTGCGACGCACGCGCGAACAGGAAGTCACCGGTGAGGACGGCCACCGAGTTGCCCCAGCGGGTGTTCGCGCTGGGCACCCCGCGCCGCGCGTCCGCCTCGTCCATCACGTCGTCGTGGTACAGCGTGGCGAGATGGGTCAGCTCGACGACCACGGCCGAGGGCACGACACCCGGCGCGTACGGGTCACCGAACTGCGCGGCGAGCATCACGAGCAGCGGACGGAACCGCTTGCCACCGGCCCGGAGGAGATGCTGCGCGGCCTCCGTAATGAAGGGGACCTCGCTCTTGGTGACTTCGAGCAAGCCCTCCTCCACAGCCGCCAATCCGGCCTGGACATCGGCTTCGAGAGCCTGGTCCCGCACGCTCAGCCCGAACGGCCCGACGACGGTCACGAGAGGTTCTCCTGTCTGCTGACGATCACATGGCGAACTCGGTCGATCATTCGGTCGATGACACGGTTTGTCGATGTGTCGCTGCCATCACTCAAGTCAGCGTATCCGGTCACGTTTCGATCACCACGAGCGCCCACCGTCCCCCCCGCTCGACTTCGCTCCAGCAGCAGGTACCCCCGCTCGCCCGGGCGATATCGGATCACGAGCGGTATGTTCTTGATCAGCTGATACGACCGGACATGCAACGACCCATCCGGAGGGACCCCGCCGTGTCCCGAAGCGCCGTCGAGACCGAGCCCGGCAGCGGGCAGCCGCCGGGTGGTGACCAGGCCTTCTCCGGCCGGCGAAGGGGCTTGCCGACCCTCTCCGGCCCGGAGGTCCGAGCAGGCTTCTCCTTCCTCGGCGTGCGGGCGATCCTGGTCCGCTGTCTCTCCGACCCCGTCAGCCACGGCGGCGTGCGCATCACCGCGGGCACGGCGACACCCGTGTCGGCGACATACGGAACGCTCGTCCATCCGGTCTCCCTCGCGGGCGGCCGGCCCACCGGCCGCGACGGGGGATTCTCGGCGGCGACCATCGGGACGGCGTTCGGCCTCATCCCGTACATGGCGGGCCGCCGTCGGCCGGCCGGACGCGGACACGCGGCGGATTCCGCCCGCGTGCCCGGCGCGTCGCGCCGCGCGGTCCGCCGGATCGCCCCGCGGCCGCCGACGGCAGCCGTGCGCGCGGTACTCCTCGCCGCCGGACGGCTGACAGCGCGCTTCGGCGCCAAGGGCGCGATCGCCGTCGCCGCGGGCCCGGCCGTGCCGGCCCTCGCTCCCTGGCTGCGCCGCACGACGCACCCGGTCCACTGAAGCCACTGGGGTGACTGTCATGCACATCCGTACGTCCTTTCCGTACGAGACCACTCACGAGGACATCTGGATCCCGCTTCCGGACGGGACCCGTCTGTACGCGCGCGTATGGCGCCCGCTGACCGAAGAACCCGTGCCCGTGCTCCTCGAATACCTCCCGTGCCGCCTCACGGACTGGACCGCGCCCCGCGACTGGCAACGCCATCCCTGGTACGCGGGCCACGGCTACGCCTCCGTCCGGGTGGACGTCCGCGGCCACGGCAACTCGGAGGGCCTGCCGACGGACGAGTACGCGGAGGTGGCGCCTGCCGACGGGGTGGAGGTCGTCAACTGGCTCGCGTCCCAGCCCTGGTGCACCGGCAAGGTCGGCATGTTCGGCATCTCCTGGGGCGGCTTCGACTCCCTTCGGATCGCGGCCCTCGCGCCCGAGCCGCTCAAGGCGATCGTCACGGTCTGCTCGACGGACGATCGCTATGACAACGACGCGCACTACATGGGAGGTTCCGTCCTCGCCATCGACATGCACGCCTGGGCGGCCACCCTGCTCGCCTTCGTCTCCCGCCCGCCCGACCCGCTGCACGTGGGCCAGGTGATGTGGCGCGACATGTGGGTGGAGCGCCTGCGGGCGGTGGACCCGGCCATCCACAGCTGGCTGTCCCACCAGACCCGGGACGCCTACTGGCGGCACGGCAGCGTCTGCGAGGACTACGGCACGATCCGGGCTGCGGTCCTCGCGGTCGGCGGCTGGCACGACCCGTACCGCGACGCGGTGCTGCGACTGGTGGAACACCTTCCGCGGGATCGCGTGCGCGGCCTGATCGGCCCCTGGTCGCACCAGTACCCCGACCGGGGCCAGCCGCCCGGCCCGGCGATCGGCTTCCTCCAGGAGACCCTGCGCTGGTGGGACCACTGGCTGCGGGACAAGGACACGGGCGCCCTGTCCACCCCCCTCCTGCGCTCGTACGTGATGGACGCACACCTCCCAGCGACGGTGTACCCGGAGCTCCCCGGCCGCTGGGTGGGCGACCCGGCCTGGCCCTCCCCCTCGGTCACCCCCGTCTCGTACGCGCTCCAGGGCGACCCGGTGCTGATCCGCTCGCCCCAGCACACGGGGGCGGACGCGGGGCGCTTCCTCCCCCTCGGGAACGACGCGGACCTGCCCCCGGACCAGCGGGAGGAGGACGCGAGATCCGCCTGCTTCGAATTCGAAGTACCGGAGGAGACCTGGGTGTTGGGCCGTCCGAGAGTCCGGCTGCGGCTGCGGTCCTCGGTTCCCCGGGGCCAGGTGATCGCCCGCCTCTGTGACGTGGCCCCCCACGGAGCCTCGACACTCGTCACTCGGGGTGTACTGAATCTGTCAGCGCGTCACGGCCGCGACCAGGCGGTTCCCTGGAAACCGGGGGCTACGGAGGAGGTGGTTCTCGACCTGAACGCCATCGGCTACGCGTTCCCGCCCGGCAACCGCATCCGCCTCTCCGTCTCCTCCGCGTACTGGCCCTGGATCTGGCCCCAGCCGGGCTCGGAGGCCGGCTTCACCCTGGACCCGATGGGCAGTGTGCTGGAACTCCCGGTGAGAACACGGGAGTCGACGTCCTCCATCACGTTCGAGGAACCGGAGCAGTCCGAACCGCTGGGGGTCGTCGTGCCGACGACGCTGGACGAACCCCGCCCGGAACGCCTGATGGTCCGCGACGTGGCCGCCGGCGCGTGGCGTCTGGAGGTCGACCCGCGCTACGGGGGCACGCGCGTCTACCCCGACGGCCTCGAATTCACCGAGAACGCGCTGGAGACCTACACCATCAAGGACTCCGCTCCACTCTCCGCTCGCGCCCGCTCGACGTGGTCGGTCCGTCTGCACCGCCCGGACCTGCCGTGGGACGCACGCATCTCGACGATCTCCGAAATCACCTGCGACGCCGAGGACTTCATCACCTCCAACGAGGTGATCTGCAAGGACGGCGACCAGGTGGTCTTCCACCGGACCTGGGAGAAGCGGATCCCCCGAACAGCGGGCTAGGGCCTGTTGCGCTTCGGGATCTCACGGGCGGAAGCCGTCGCGCGGATCAACAGGGCATACCAGGGACGGAAGTTCGAGCCGTATCCCGACCCGATGTGCCACGAACTCCCCGAATACTGGGGCTACGGCCTCTACTTCAAGCCCGACGCGGGCCGCCTCCCCGACGACGACCCCGACACGGACCTCTCCGTGCGGGAGGTGCGCCCGGCTCCTCCCCGGCATTCCCCGCCCTGGACGCTCGAAGCGTAATGCCCGAATTGAAAGCATTGCCGCTTTAGTGTGCCTTGGTCGCGTGAATTGGGTCACTCTCGAGTCGCCCCGGCGCCACACCCCACCACCTCGATTACCCATTCGCAAAAGGTAAGTTGAGGATCACATTCCGGCGGAATCGGGCAATTCGCTCCATCCTTTTCCGGGATTAAAACGGACTGATCATTGAATTCGGGGCTTGTTCCCGACATGTGCTCTCGCATACGTTCGCCCCGATCCGAGCGGATCGCCGAATCCTGCCGCCGCTCGGAAAACCCACCCACCCACGCACGCACGGCAGGAGCGGGGGACCCAGGTAAGCCGCCGATCCGGACACCGGAACGGCTTGGGGTAAAGCCGCGCCCCCCACGCGGCCGGGCACCTCCCGCCCGAACCCGACAGCTCACCTCGCAGGCGCCGGAGAGGAAAGTCGTCATGCCCGCACGTGGCCAGAACTGCCACCCCAAGCCCAACCCGCTCATCCGCAGCATGATCGCCGCAGGCACGGGCGGAGTCGCGCTCACACTCCCCCTCGTGTGCGCGACCGGCGCGCACGCCGCCCAGCCGACGCAGGTGACGCAGGTGACGCAGGCCACAAAGCCCGCCACGGTCACGATCTCCGACGTCCAGCTCGTCACCTACAAGGTGGTCGCGGGCGACACCCTGTCCAAGATCGCGCAGAAGTTCCCCAAGAGCGGCGGCTGGAAGAAGCTGTACGACGCCAACCGCGCGGTCATCGGCCCGAACCCGACGGTGCTCCCCCCGGGCCTGACGCTGACCGTGGGCACGAGGACCGTCAAGCTGGGTACGGCGACCACCAAGCCCGCGGCGACCGCCGCCGCCCCCTCCTCCAAGACGTACACCAACAACCTCGACGGCTGGATCAAGCACTCGCTGGACATCATGGCCAAGCGGGGCATTCCGGGCACCTACAACGGCATCCACCGCAATGTCATGCGCGAGTCCTCCGGCAACCCCCGGGCCATCAACAACTGGGACTCCAACGCCGCCGCCGGCATCCCGTCCAAGGGCCTGCTCCAGGTCATCGACCCGACCTTCAAGGCGTACCACGTCCCCGGCACCTCGTGGGACCCCTACGAGCCGGTCGCGAACATCACGGCGGCCTGCAACTACGCGGCGGCCAAGTACGGCTCGATCGACAACGTCCACGGAGCGTACTGACGGAGAACGGCCGCTCCCGCACCGCCGCCCCCCCTCGGCGGGCGACCGGCCGGCGCCAGCCCTGGCACGAGCGCCGGTCCTGACCTGGCCCTGGGCTAGGCCAAGCCCAGGGCCAGGCCCTGGCCCTGACCCTCCGTCCCGAAGAGCCGCTCCAGCACCACCGCGATTCCGTCCTCCTCGTTCGACAGGGTCACCTCGTCGGCCACCGCCTTCAGCTCCGGGTGGGCGTTGGCCATGGCGACGCCATGAGCGGCCCAGTCGAACATGGGGATGTCGTTGGGCATGTCGCCGAAGGCGAGGGTGGTGACGCGGCCGAGGCCGAGGTGGGCGGCGGCGAGGGCGAGCCCCGTCGCCTTGGTCACGCCGCATGGCTGGAGTTCGACGGTGCCCGGCCCCGACATGGTGACCGTCGCCAGCGAACCGACCACTCCCCTCGCCGCCGATGCCAACTCGTCGTCGGACAACGACGGATGCCGGAGCAGCACCTTGCTGATCGGCTCCGACCAGAGGTCGTCGCGGCGCGGCACCCGTACCGCCGGCAGCGTCGGATGCGGCATGACATACCCAGGCTCGATGAGCGTCAGGCCGTCCACACCGTCCTGGTCCACCGCCGCGTAGAGCAGCCCGACCTCTGCCTCGATCTTGCCGAGCGCGGTCTCCGCCAGCTCCCTGTCCAGGGTCACCGACCACAGCAGGCGGTGCGCCCCGGCGTCGTACAACTGCGCTCCCTGCCCGCACACCGCCAGTCCCTGGCCGCCGAGTTCGTCCAGGAGCGGTCGCACCCTCGGCGCCGGCCGTCCCGTCACCACCAGATGCTGGGCACCCTCGGCCGTGGCTCTCGCCAACGCGGCGCGCGACCGGTCGGAGAGTGTGTCGTCGCCGCGCAGCAGCGTTCCGTCCAGGTCAGTGGCGATGAGTGAATATGCAGTCGGAGCGGCCATGATCCGAAGAATACGGATCGAACGACTCATCGGCCCGGCGTGAACCGGACGACGTCCGGTATCCCGTCAGCAACGCCGTTCACCGCACGGACGGTATGGGCGGTACGGGTGGTACGGGCGGTACCGGCCATGGGTAGTTCACTTCCGCCCACTCCCAGGTGCGCCACCGTGTCCGCGTCCAACGGCCGCTCCCAGATGCGGAGTTGGCCCGTCTCAAGCACGCGGGCGGGCCGAGCGTCCGGACGCGCGCTGATGTGATGCGACGACAGGGGGCGCACCCACAGGCAAGGGCGCCCCCTGCCCCCGACTCACGCGTGCGCAGCCACCAAGTGCTTGGCCAGCCGCGGTGAAGCGAACTCCGTCCCGCACACGAACCGCATCACCGGCCCGTATGAGGCCGCCGCCGGCAACCCCGTGAAGTACAGCCCGGGCACGGACGATCGGTACCCCGCGCCGAGTTTCGGCGTACCCCGGCTGACCGCCAGCTCGGTGCGGAGCTCGTGACCGAGGAAGTCCATCGCGGCGATGTCGACGCGATAGCCGGTCGCGGCCAGGACGTGATCGGCCGAGAGCTCCTCGGTCCGGCCGCCGTGGGTCACGACGGAGAGGACAGGGTGGCCGTCGCGGGCGTCGGCGCGGACGATCCGGGAGACCTCGCGGACGTCGACCTTGCCCTCGAAGCGGTCGCGCAGCCACCAGGCGCCGAGCGGACCGAGCACCCGGCGGACCAGGTAGTGCCGGGCCTGCGCGGGCAGATGGCGGTAGGGCTGCGGGTAGTAGCTCAACGCCCACAGGGACCAGGCGCGGCCGAAGGGCGACTCGGGGCGCAGCCTGGGCTGCTGCCACGGGGGTGCGCCGAAGTCGACGGCGCCCTTGCCGCGTGACACCACCCGCACCCGCGCTCCCGCCTCCGCCGCGAGCGCGGCCGTCTCCAGCGCGGACTGGCCCGCGCCGACGACGATGAGCTCCTTGCCCGAGAACCGGGTCAGGTCATGGTGCTGGGAGCTGTGGGAGACAGGGCCCGTGGGGGTGGGTCCGTCGGCCGCCGCTCCCGCGAGCTCTGCCGGCAGATGAGCGAGTCCGGACAGGCCGGTGGCCACCACGACCGCGCGCGCGGTGAACAACTCCCCCGAGTCCAGCTTGAGTTCGAAGTCACTGGAGCCATGGCGGCCGTCCTTGTGGTCGACCGAGACGACCCGCACCCGCTCCAGCTCGGGCACCAGCTTCTGCTGGAACCACTCCCCGTACGCGATGAACGTCTCGACCGGGATGATGTCCTCGTCCGTGACCAGCCGCGGTATCCCCGCCGCGTTGCAGTAGTCGAGGAGCGTGTACCCGCTCTGCGGGGCATCGATGGTGGAGGCGGCCGGGGTCGACTTGAGGAGCATCCCCTCGGGCATGTGATCGCGCCAGCTCACCATGGGCTCGCCGAAGACACGCACCGGGACACCGCGCGCCCGCAGATGGGCGGCGGTGGACAGGCCGAATGGCCCGGCACCGATGATTGCTACCGGATGAATCACGAAGTCCCCTCCCCAGGACGTACTACGTCTACTTCGCGGTGGAACTGCTGGTGCTGCCACGGCGGTTGGTCCGCCACAGCTGATACAGGTGCTTCGCGCCCGGCCGCACGAAGCGCGCGAGCATCGTGAAGAACGGCCGCAGGTCGTCACCTGCGAGCCACGCCAGCTCGGTACCGCTCGCGCGAGCCGGCGCGTGCGGTGTCGTGTAGCCGCTGCGCCGGTAGGCGAGCAGGGCCGGCAGGTCGATGTTCTCCACGATGTACCGGTGACCGGCGCGCTGTTCCCCCTCTGGAACGGTGCGTCCGGTCAGGTCCAGATGCATGGCACGGACGACATCGATCCCCGACTCGTTCTCGAAGAGCCGGAATTGCGCGCCCATCCGTGGGTTGAAGTCAAGGAGCTTGTACTGTCCGTCGCGCCGGTCGAAGCGCAGGTCGAGGTCGATGACGCCGCTGAAGCCGATCTGTTTGATGAAACGCGCGGCAAGGTCCGCGAGTTCCGGATTGTCGACGACGTACGCATTCGCCGTCATTCCCGCATGCGGCGGCCAGGAGCGGACCTTCACCCCCGTGAACATCGCGAGCGGCGTCGAGTCCGCGTCGAAGTACGCGTGCACGATCCAGTCCTCCGCCTCCTCCCTCGGCAGGTACTCCTGGAGGATCACGCCCGGTTGCGCGCCCCAGTCCCGGGCGAGCGTCAGCAGCCCCTCACGGGTCGCGATCCGCGTCGTCCCGTTCACCGCGGGCCGGCTGCGGCGCACGAACGCCTCGCGGTTCTTCGCGACGAGCGGGAAGCGGGCGCTCTCCGCGAACGCGACGATCTCCTCGTACGACTGGGGAAAGGCCGCCTGCGGGCTGGGGATGC
The DNA here is from genome assembly GCF_014645835.1 of Streptomyces albiflavescens. Taxonomy (GTDB): domain Bacteria; phylum Actinomycetota; class Actinomycetes; order Streptomycetales; family Streptomycetaceae; genus Streptomyces; species Streptomyces albiflavescens. The sequence continues at coordinate 225,276 of NZ_BMMM01000018.1, read as the reverse complement.
CGTGTTCCACGCACAGTTCGTGCAGCCCCTGCTTGCTGGCGAGGCGGCGCGGCAGCTTGGCGTCCACACGCGGAAAGAGAAAGCGGCCCCCCAACTCGTCCTGGTGCTCGGCGATCAGTACCGCGGCCTCTTCGTCCGTCGGGACGAGCAGCGTCGGCCGTCCGATCCGCCGCCCGATCCGCAGCAACCCCTCGACCAGCCGCTCCGGTTCCTCCGTCCCGGTCGTCGGCCAGACGAAGGCACGCCGCAGATAGCGCGAGGCCGCAGCGGGCGTGTAACGGTCCTCGGTGATCGCATACATCGGTATCCCGAGCCGGCCCAGACTGCGGATGGCGCCCACCCCACCGTGGTGCAGCGGATAGTCGCCGAACTTCACGATGAGGCCCGGGACCTCCCGATCGGCGTCGACCGGCACACTGCTGGAACTCCTGGCCACGGGTCCCCCCACGCGTCCCCCCTACGGACCGGACCCACCCCGTCCGTGTCCCCCAAAGGACGCTAAGCCGGAATTACCGCGTCCGACAAGACCAATTCGGACATTGCAAACTCTTTAGGCACTGCCACAGCACCGTCACTCCCCCGTAACGTGTGCCCCGACCACATGGAACACATGAATCACATGACGAGTACGAATCCGAAAGTGAGGCAGCACCCGATGCCCCCCTTCGATGTCCCCGAGGGTGATCCCTTCGGCCCGCACAACCTTCCGTACGGCGTCTTCAGCCGGGTGGGCTCGTCCGAGCGAACCGTCGGCGTCCGGCTCGGCGACCACGTACTCGACGCGGGCGCGGCGGCCCGCGCCCTCGGCTCCCCGTACGCCGATCTGCTGGCGCAGCCGACCCTGAACCCGCTGCTCGCGGCAGGCCGCACGGCCTGGTCCGACGTGCGGCGCGCGCTCACGGCCTGGGTGACGGTCCCGGCCCACCGGGAGACCCTCGCACCCCATCTCCACCCCCTCTCCGAGGTGACCCTGCACCTCCCCTTCGACGTAGCGGACTACGTCGACTTCTACGCCTCCGAGAACCACGCCAGGAACGTCGGCCAGATCTTCCGTCCCGACGCCGCCGACTCCCTCACCCCCAACTGGAAGCACCTGCCGATCGGTTACCACGGCCGCTCCGGCACGGTGGTGGTGTCCGGCACGGAGGTGGTACGCCCGTCCGGCCAGCGCAAGCCCCCCGCCGACGCCGCGCCCACCTTCGGTCCTTCCCTCCGCCTGGACATCGAGGCGGAAGTCGGCTTCGTGGTCGGCACGCCTTCTCCCATGGGCACCCCCGTCCCGCTCTCCGCCTTCCGCGACCACGTCTTCGGCCTCTGCCTCCTCAACGACTGGTCGGCCCGCGACATCCAGGCGTGGGAGTACGTCCCCCTCGGCCCCTTCCTCGGCAAGTCCTTCGCCACATCGGTGTCGGCGTGGATCACCCCGCTCGACGCCCTGGAGGACGCCCGGGTGGCTCCCCCCACCCGCACGCACCCCCTGCTCCCCTACCTCGACGACTCCTCCGAGGATCCCGGCGGCTACGACCTCCGTATCTCCGTCGCGATCAACGGCCACGTCGTCTCCGAACCCCCCTTCTCCACCATGTACTGGACCGCCGCCCAGCAGCTGGCCCATATGACGGTCAACGGCGCCTCCCTGCGCACCGGCGACCTGTACGGCTCCGGCACCGTCAGCGGTCCTGCCGAGACCGAACGCGGCTCCCTCCTCGAACTCACCTGGAACGGCCGCGACGCCCTCGCCCTCCCCGACGCCAAGCGCACCTTCCTGGAGGACGGCGACGAGGTGACCCTGACGGCGTGGGCTCCGGGTCCGGGCGGCACGCGTGTGGGCCTCGGCGAGGTGACGGGTCGGATCACGCCGGGCACCTGAGCGGAGACGGCCGCCCGGGGCCCGAGCGCGGGACGGCGTCATCCGCGTCTTGTATCAACCCTTTGACACAAGCCTGCCGTCGTCCACGGCTTCGCCGAAGAATCCGTGCCGGTACATCGCTTGCCCGTCACTCTCGACAGGCACGTTCAACCGCCCCGAAGACGCCCGCACCGGGACGGGCGGATGTACCGGCACGGACCCGCCCGCCGCCGCCTCGCTGCGCGAGCTGGTCGAGACGCTGCCGCAGCCGTGCCCACCCGTGCCGTTCCCAGCGGCACGCATGCCCACAGCGCAGGCGGCTACGAACGCGCCGCGCACCTATATCCAGTCCTCGGGCTCCGGTTCCGCGTCCATCTCGGGCCAATCCGGATCCGGTGCCTCGGCGGCCGCTGGAGCCGGAGTCACCCCGGGAGCACCGCCCAGTCCGGCAAGCACCCCCAGCACGCCCTCCCCGTACGTCGCCAGCTTCTTCTCGCCCACGCCGCTGACGGTGCCCAGTTCGGCCACCGAGGCGGGCCATGCCGTGGCGATCTCCCGGAGTGTGGCGTCGTGGAAGATGACGTACGCGGGGACGCCCTGCTCGCGGGCCTGTTCGGCGCGCCAGGAGCGCAGGGCCTCGAAGGCGGGGACGAGCTCGACAGGCAGCTCGGCCACGGCGCTCTTGGGCTTGCGCTCGCCCCGGCCCGAGCCCGAACCGGACCCCGACCGTGAGGTCACCGGCTTCGGCGGCTCCTTGCGCAGCGGCACCTCACGCTCGCGCCGCAGCACCGTCCCGCTGGCCTCGGTGAGCACCAGCGTCCCGTACTCGCCCTCGACCGCGAGCAGCCCCTGGGCCAGCAACTGCCGTACGACACCCCGCCATTCGGACTCGGAAAGCTCCTCTCCGATGCCGAAGACGGACAGCTGGTCGTGGTCGAACTGGATCACCCTGGCGGTCCGGCGGCCCAGCAGGATGTCGACGATCTGGACCGCGCCGAACTTCTGTCCCCGCTCACGCTGCAACCGCACCACCGTGGACAGCACCTTCTGCGCCGCGACCGTGCCGTCCCAGGTCTCGGGCGGCGTCAGACATGTGTCGCAGTTGCCGCACGCGGGCGTGTGCGGGTCCTGGCCGAAGTAGGCCAGGAGCTGGGAGCGCCGGCAGTGGGCCGTCTCGCACAGCGCCAGCATCGAGTCCAGATGGGCGGCCGCTCGCCGGCGGAACGCCTCGTCGCCCTCCGAGCCCTGGATCAGCTTGCGCTGCTGGACCACGTCCTGAAGGCCGTACGCCATCCATGCCGTGGACGAGAGTCCGTCACGGCCCGCGCGGCCCGTCTCCTGGTAGTAGCCCTCGACGGACTTCGGTAGATCGAGGTGCGCGACGAACCGTACGTCCGGCTTGTCGATGCCCATACCGAAGGCGATGGTGGCGACCACGACCAGTCCCTCTTCGCGCAGGAAGCGCGACTGGTGGGCCGCACGGGTGCCCGCGTCCAGCCCCGCGTGGTACGGCACCGCCTCGATGCCATTGCGGGAGAGGAACTCGGCCGTCTTCTCCACCGAGTTGCGCGAGAGGCAGTACACGATGCCCGCCTCGCCCGCGTGCTCCTCGCGCAGGAAGGACAGCAGCTGCTTCTTGGGGTCGGCCTTCGGAACTATCCGGTACTGGATGTTGGGGCGGTCGAAGCTCGCTTCGAAGTGCCGGGCCTTCGGCATGCCGAGGCGCTGAGTGATCTCCTTGTGCGTCGCGCGGGTGGCGGTGGCCGTCAGCGCGATCCGCGGAACGTCCGGCCAGCGCTCGCCCAGTAGCGACAGCGCCAGATAGTCGGGGCGGAAGTCGTGGCCCCATTGGGCCACACAGTGCGCCTCGTCGATGGCGAAGACGGAGATCTTCCCGCGTGACAGCAGGTCCCGTGTCGAGTCCAGACGGAGGCGCTCCGGGGCCAGGTAGAGCAGGTCCAGCTCCCCCGCCAGGAACTCCGCCTCCACCACCCGCCGCTCGTCGAAGTCCTGCGTGGAGTTCATGAACCCGGCGCGCACGCCCAGCGCGCGCAGCGCGTCCACCTGGTCCTGCATCAGTGCGATAAGAGGGGAGACCACGACGCCCGTACCTGGTCTGACCAGCGCAGGGATCTGGTAGCAGAGCGACTTGCCGCCACCCGTCGGCATCAGGACGACGGCGTCACCGCCCGCCACCACATGCTCGATGATCGCTTCCTGCTCGCCACGGAAGGCGTCGTACCCGAAGACCCGATGGAGCGTGGCCAGTGCCTCGCCGTCGCCCAGGGTCTCCGTCATGTCCGCTCCGGTCATCGCACCTGCCCCGCCCGTCCCGCTCATCGCCCGTCGTCCCCCGTATGTCGTGCTTCGCCCACGACAGCCACCATAGGGCCCCGCACCGACAGCCTCAGAGTTATCCACAGGCTGCGACCGGACGGCTTCGGTGCGCACCGGCATCCGGCCCACCGCGCTCCCCCGGGCGGCGCCCCCCGTCGGCGTTCAGCGTGTCGGCCCCTTCCGGCCTGTTCGACCGGTGGAGTCCCACGGTGACGTGCCCGGCCGACGCGGCCCCCCTCGACGCACTCCGCCCACGCAGCCCCCTGAACATGCCGCGGGCCCCGCCCCCGAGAAGGGAGCGAGGCCCGGTACCCGCGCGGTTCAGCGAACGAAGACCCCCGCCTGACCTGCCAGGTCGAGGAAGTACTGGGGCGCCACACCCAGCACGAGTGTGACCGCCACGCCCACCGCGATCGCCGTCATCGTCAGCGGCGACGGCACGGCGACCGTCGGCCCCTCCGGCCGAGGTTCACTGAAGAACATCAGCACGATCACGCGGATGTAGAAGAACGCCGCGATCGCCGACGAGATCACACCGACCACGACCAGCGCACCCGCGCCGCCCTCCGCCGCCGCCTTGAACACGGCGAACTTTCCGGCGAAACCTGAGGTCAGCGGGATGCCCGCGAAGGCAAGCAGGAAGACCGCGAACACGGCCGCCACCAGCGGGGACCTGCGTCCGAGCCCCGCCCACTTGGACAGGTGCGTGGCCTCGCCGCCCGCGTCCCGGACGAGCGTCACGACGGCGAAGGCGCCGATCGTGACGAACGAGTACGCACCCAGGTAGAAGAGCACGGACGAGACGCCGTCGGGCGAGGTCGCGATGACACCCGCGAGGATGAAGCCCGCGTGCGCGATCGACGAGTACGCCAGCAGCCGCTTGATGTCGGTCTGGGTGATCGCGACGATCGCGCCGCCCAGCATGGTGACGATCGCGACGGCCCACATGACCGGCCGCCAGTCCCAGCGCAGGCCCGGCAGGACGACGTACAGCAGGCGCAGCAGCGCGCCGAAGGCGGCCACCTTTGTCGCCGCCGCCATGAAGCCGGTGACCGGTGTCGGCGCGCCCTGGTAGACGTCCGGCGTCCACATGTGGAACGGCACGGCGCCGACCTTGAAGAGCAGACCCATGACGACCATGGCGGCGCCGATCAGCAGCAGCGCGTCGTTGCCCATGGTGCCGGCCAGCGCCGGGTCGACATTCGTGATCGTGCCGTCGACGACCTGCGCGATCGTCGCGTACGACACCGAGCCCGCGTAGCCGTACAGCAGGGCGATGCCGAAGAGCGTGATCGCGGAGGCGAAGGCGCCGAGCAGGAAGTACTTGACCGCGGCCTCCTGCGACATGAGCCGCTTGCGGCGGGCCACGGCGCACAGCAGGTACAAGGGCAGCGAGAAGACTTCCAGCGCGACGAACAGCGTCAGCAGGTCGTTGGCCGACGGGAAGACCAGCATGCCGCCGATCGCGAAGAGCAGGAGCGGGAAGACCTCGGTGGTGGTGAACCCGGCCTTCACGGCGGCCTTCTCGCTGTCACTCCCGGGCACGGAGGCGGCCTGCGCGGCGAACGAGTCGACGCGGTTGCCGTGCACCTCCGGATCGAGCCGGCGCTCGGCGAAGGTGAATACGCCGAGGATGCCCGCGAGCAGGATCGTGCCCTGCAGGAACAGGGAAGGCCCGTCGACCGCGATCGCGCCCATCGCCGCGATGTGCGCCTTCGTGGTGCCGTATCCGCCGGCCGCGAGCGCGACGACCGCGGCGAACGCGGCGGCGAGCGCGACGACGGAGACGAACACCTGGGCGTAGTAGCGCGACTTGCGCGGCACGAGCGCCTCGATCAGCACCCCGACGATCGCCGCGCCGATGACGATCAAGGTGGGCGACAATTGCCCGTATTCGATCTTCGGCGCGTCGATCTTGGAGATCGGATCGGCCGCGGTTGTCCACAGGCTGTGGACGGCTGTTGCGCTCACTTGGCCGCCTCCACCTCGGGCTTGGGGTCCTTCTGGTGTACGTCTGACATGGTTTGCTGGACCGCCGGGTTGACGATGTCGGTGACCGGCTTCGGGTAGACGCCCAGGAAGATCAGCAGAGCGATCAGCGGGGCGACCACCAGGAGCTCGCGCACCCTGAGGTCGGGCATCTCGGCGACCTCGGCCTTCACCGGGCCCGTCATCGTCCGCTGGTAGAGGACGAGCGTGTAGAGCGCGGCGAGGACGATGCCGAGGGTGGCGATGATGCCGACGGCCGGGTAACGCGTGAACGTGCCGACCAGGACCAGGAATTCACTCACGAAGGGCGCGAGCCCAGGGAGCGAGAGGGTCGCGAGTCCACCGATCAGGAAGGTGCCCGCGAGCACCGGGGCGACTTTCTGCACCCCTCCGTAGTCGGCGATCAGACGCGAACCGCGCCGCGAGATCAGGAAGCCCGCCACCAGCATCAGGGCTGCGGTCGAGATCCCGTGGTTGACCATGTAGAGCGTCGCGCCCGACTGGCCCTGGCTGGTCATCGCGAAGATGCCCAGGATGATGAAGCCGAAGTGGGAGATCGACGCATACGCGACCAGCCGCTTGATGTCCCGCTGGCCGACCGCGAGCAGCGCCCCGTAGATGATGCTGATCAGTGCCAGTACCAGGATGACGGGCGTCGCCCACTTCGACGCCTCCGGGAACAGCTGGAGGCAGAAGCGGAGCATCGCGAAGGTGCCGACCTTGTCGACGACTGCCGTGATCAGTACGGCCACCGGGGCGGTGGCCTCACCCATGGCGTTGGGCAGCCAGGTGTGCAGCGGCCACAGCGGCGCCTTCACCGCGAACGCGAAGAAGAAGCCGAGGAAGAGCCACCGCTCCGTGTTGGTCGCCATGTGCAGCGAACCGTTGGCGCGGGCCTCGACGATCTCCTGGAGCGAGAAGTTTCCGGCCACTACGTAGAGACCGATCACGGCGGCCAGCATGATCAGGCCGCCGACCAGGTTGTAGAGGAGGAACTTCACGGCGGCGTACGTGCGTTGTGTCGCCGCCACCTCGTCGCCGTGCTCGTGGGCCTTGTCCCCGAAGCCGCCGATGAGGAAGTACATCGGGATGAGCATGGCTTCGAAGAAGATGTAGAAGAGGAAGACGTCGGTGGCCTCGAAGGAGATGATCACCATCGCCTCGACGGCCAGGATCAGGGCGAAGAAGCCCTGGGTCGGCCGCCAGCGCCTGCTTCCGGTCTCGTGCGGATCGGCGTCGTGCCAGCCCGCGAGGATCACGAACGGGATCAGCAGCGCCGTGAGCGCGATGAGCGCCACCGCGATGCCGTCCACCCCCAGCTCGTACCGCACCCCGAATTCCTTGATCCAGGCGTGGGATTCGGTCAGCTGGTAGCGGTCGCCGTCGGGATCGAAACGCACCAGGGTGACGGCGGCGAGCACCAGGGTGCCGAGCGAGACGAGCAGCGCCAGCCACTTGGCGGCGACGCGCTGCGCGGCCGGCACGGCGGCCGTGGCGATCGCCCCGAGGGCCGGGAGCGCCGCCGTCGCTGTCAGCAGTGGAAAGGACATCGGTATCAGACCGCCCTCATCAGCAGGGTCGCGGCGATGAGGATCGCCGCACCGCCGAACATCGAGACCGCGTAACTGCGCGCATAGCCGTTCTGCAGTTTGCGGAGCCGCCCGGAGAGGCCACCCATCGAGGCCGCCGTGCCGTTGACGACCCCGTCGACCAAGGTGTGGTCGACGTACACCAGGGAGCGTGTGAGGTGCTCACCGCCGCGCACCAGCACGACGTGGTTGAAGTCGTCCTGGAGCAGGTCGCGCCGGGCGGCCCGGGTGAGCAGGGAACCGCGTGGGGCGACGACCGGGACGGGACGGCGCCCGTACTGGGCGTACGCGATTCCGGCGCCGACGACGAGCAGCACCATGGTGGCCAGGGTGACCGTGAGAGCGCTGACGGGCGAATTGCCCTCCGAGTGCCCGGTGACCGGCTCCAGCCAGTGCACGAAACTGTCGCCGATGCTGAAGAGACCGCCCGCGAAGACCGATCCGAAGGCCAGCACGATCATCGGGATCGTCATGGACCTGGGCGACTCGTGCGGGTGCGGCTCATGGCCTTCGGTATCGGGCTGCCAGCGCTTCTCCCCGAAGAAGGTCATGATCATCACGCGCGTCATGTAGAACGCGGTGATCGCGGCACCCAGCAGAGCCGCGCCGCCGAGGATCCAGCCCTCGGTGCCGCCCTTGGCGAAGGCCGCCTCGATGATCTTGTCCTTGGAGAAGAAGCCGGACAGGCCGGGGAAGCCGATGATGGCGAGATAGCCGAGGCCGAAGGTGACGAAGGTGACGGGCATGTACGTCCGAAGGCCGCCGTACTTCCGCATGTCGACCTCGTCGTTCATGCCGTGCATGACCGAGCCGGCGCCGAGGAAGAGCCCGGCCTTGAAGAAGCCGTGCGTCACCAGGTGCATGATCGCGAAGACATAGCCGATGGGGCCGAGGCCCGCCGCCAGCACCATGTAGCCGATCTGCGACATCGTCGAGCCGGCCAGCGCCTTCTTGATGTCGTCCTTCGCGCAACCGACGATCGCACCGAACAGGAGCGTGACGGCGCCGACCACGGTGACGACGAGCTGTGCGTCGGGCGCCGCGTTGAAGATCGCGCCCGAGCGGACGATCAGGTACACACCCGCGGTCACCATGGTCGCGGCGTGGATGAGGGCCGAGACGGGAGTCGGGCCCTCCATCGCGTCCCCGAGCCAGGACTGCAGCGGCACCTGGGCGGACTTGCCACAGGCTGCGAGCAGCAGCAGCAGGCCGATGGCGGTGAGCTTGCCCTCGCCCGTCTTGCCCACGCTGTCGAACACCGGCCCGAAGGCGAAGGTCCCGAAGGTCGTGAACATCACCATGATGGCGATCGACAGGCCCATGTCGCCGACGCGGTTGACCAGGAAGGCCTTCTTCGCGGCGGTGGCGGCGCTGGGCTTGTGCTGCCAGAAGCCGATCAGCAGGTACGAGGCGAGACCGACGCCCTCCCAGCCGACGTACAGCAGAAGGTAGTTGTCGGCGAGGACGAGCAGCAGCATCGCCGCGAGGAACAGGTTCAGATAGCCGAAGAAGCGGCGGCGGCGCTCGTCGTGCTCCATGTACCCGACCGAGTACAGGTGGATCAGCGAGCCGACGCCCGTGATCAGCAGCACGAACGTCATGGACAGCTGGTCGAGCTGGAAGGAGACGTCGGCCTGGAAGCTGCCGACCGGGATCCAGCTGAACAGGTACTGGCTGATGGCCCGGTGCTCCGCGTTCTTCCCCAGCATGTCGGCGAAGAGCACGATGCCGATCACGAAGGAAGTGGCCGCGAGAGCCGTACCGATCCAGTGGCCGACGGCGTCCAGCCGCCGTCCGCCGCACAGCAGTACGACCGCTCCGAGCAGAGGCGCCGCGATCAGCAGCGCAATCAGGTTCTCCACGATTCAGCGACCCCTTACAGCTTCATCAGGCTGGCGTCGTCGACCGAGGCCGAGTGGCGGGAACGGAACAGCGACACGATGATCGCGAGCCCGACCACGACCTCCGCGGCGGCGACGACCATCGTGAAGAAGGCGATGATCTGGCCGTCGAGATTGCCGTGCATACGGGAGAAGGCGACGAACGCGAGGTTGCAGGCGTTGAGCATGAGCTCGATGCACATGAACACCACGATCGCGTTCCGCCTGATCAGCACGCCCGTGGCGCCGATCGTGAACAACAGGGCGGCGAGATAGAGGTAGTTGACCGGGTTCACTTCGACCCCTCTCCCGAGTTCGTGCGCTCCAGGCGCTCCTCGGCGCGCTGCTCCAGGGCCTTCAGGTCGCTCAGCGCCTCGGTCGACACGTCACGGATCTGCCCGCGCTCACGCAGCGTCTTGCTGACGGTCAGCTCGGACGGGGTGCCGTCGGGCAGCAGGCCCGCGATGTCCACCGCGTTGTGCCGGGCGTAGACACCGGGGGCCGGCAGCGGCGGTACGTGCTTGCCCTCCCGTACACGCTGCTCGGACAGCTCGCGCTGGGTCTTGGCGCGCTCGGTGCGCTCGCGGTGCGTGAGGACCATGGCACCGACGGCGGCCGTGATGAGCAGGGCGCCGGTGATTTCGAAGGCGAACACGTACTTCGTGAAGATGAGGGCGGCGAGCCCCTCCACATTGCCGTTCGCATTCGCCTTGGCCAGGCCGTTGAAGTCCTTGATGGACGCGTTGCCGATGCCCGCGATCAGCAGGATGCCGAAGCCGAGCCCGCACACCAGGGCCAGCCAGCGCTGGCCCTTGATGGTCTCCTTCAGTGAGTCCGCCGCGGTGACGCCGACGAGCATGACCACGAAGAGGAACAGCATCATGATCGCGCCGGTGTAGACGACGATCTGCACGATGCCCAGGAAGTACGCGCCGTTGGCGAGGTAGAACACCGCCAGGACGATCATGGTTCCGGCGAGACAGAGCGCGCTGTGCACGGCCTTCTTCATGAAGACGGTGCACAGGGCGCCGACCACGGCGACGGTGCCGAGGACCCAGAACTGGAAGGCCTCTCCGGTGGAGGTGGAGTAGGCGGCGAGCTGCGCGCTCATGCCTGCACCTCCTCTCCAGCGGCCGTGCCCGAAGGGCTTGCCAATGGATGAAGCTCGCCCTTGGAGACGGCCACTTGGCGCTCGGTGCCGGGCGCCGCCTCCGTCACCAGGCCCCGGTAGTAGTCCTGCTCGTCCATGCCGGGGAAGATCGCGTGCGGCGTGTCGACCATGCCCTCGTCGAGACCGGCGAGCAGCTGCTCCTTGGTGTAGATGAGGTTGGCGCGGCTGCTGTCGGCGAGCTCGAACTCGTTCGTCATCGTGAGCGCGCGCGTGGGGCACGCCTCGATGCACAGGCCGCACAGAATGCAGCGGGCGTAGTTGATCTGGTAGACGCGGCCGTACCGCTCGCCCGGCGAGTAGCGCTCCTCGTCGGTGTTGTCCGCGCCCTCCACATAGATGGCGTCCGCGGGGCAGGCCCAGGCGCACAGTTCGCAGCCGACGCACTTCTCCAGGCCGTCCGGATGGCGATTGAGCTGGTGCCGGCCGTGGAACCGCGGGGCGGTGGTCTTCTGTTGCTCCGGGTACTGCTCGGTCAGCCGCTTCTTGAACATGGCCTTGAAGGTCACGCCGAAGCCGGCGACGGGGTTCTGGAAACCGGGCTTGGTCTCCTTCGGCTCCTCAGCCATCGGACCCCTCCTTTCCGTCACGAGATCCGTCAATCGATCCGTCACTCGCAGTATCGGACCCACCACTGACAATCAACTCCCGCTCGCGGCGCGGGCGGCGCCGCGGCACCGGCGGAAGCTCCTGTCCCGGCAGCGGCGGTACGGGGAATCCGCCCGCCATCGGGTCGAAGGCGGCGGGTTCGGCGGGCGCCTCCTGGGCTCCCTGCTTGTCACGGAAGATGTCCACGACGAACGAGAGCAGCAACAGGACGAGGACGCCTCCGCCGACGTACAGGGCGATGTCCGCGAAGTCGTAGTTCTCGTTCCTCAGCGTCCGTACGGTCGCGACGAGCATCAGCCAGACCACGGAGACCGGGATGAGGACCTTCCAGCCGAGCTTCATCAACTGGTCGTAGCGGACGCGCGGGAGGGTGCCGCGCAGCCAGATGAAGAAGAACAGCAGCAGCTGCACCTTCACCACGAACCAGAGCATCGGCCACCAGCCGTGGTTGGCGCCCTCCCAGAAGGTGCTGATGGGCCAGGGGGCCCGCCAGCCGCCCAGGAAGAGCGTGGTCGACACGGCCGAGACCGTCACCATGTTCACGTACTCGGCGAGCATGAACAGCGCGAACTTGATGGACGAGTACTCGGTGTTGAAGCCGCCGACCAGGTCGCCCTCGGACTCCGGCATGTCGAAGGGGGCGCGGTTGGTCTCGCCCACCATCGTGATGATGTAGATCAGGAACGAGACCGGCAGCAGGATGATGTACCAGCGGTCGTTCTGCTGCTCGACGATCGTCGAGGTCGACATCGACCCGGAGTAGAGGAACACCGAGGCGAAGGCGGCGCCCATGGCGATCTCGTACGAGATCATCTGCGCGCAGGACCGCAGACCGCCCAGCAGCGGGTAGGTGGATCCGGAACTCCAGCCCGCGAGCACGATCCCGTAGATGCCCACCGAGGCGACCGCGAGGATGTAGAGCAGCGCGATCGGCAGGTCGGTGAGCTGCATCGTGGTGCGGTGGCCGAAGATCGAGATCTCGTTGTCGGCCGGTCCGAAGGGGATCACCGCGATCGCCATGAAGGCCGGGATGGCCGCGACGATCGGTGCGAGGACGTAGACCACCTTGTCCGCGCGTTTGACGATGACGTCTTCCTTGAGCATCAGTTTGACGCCGTCGGCGAGCGACTGGAGCATGCCCCAGGGGCCGTGCCGGTTCGGGCCGATGCGCAGCTGCATCCAGGCGACGACCTTGCGCTCCCACACGATGGAGAACAGCACGGTCACCATCAGGAAGGCGAAGCAGAAGACCGCCTTGACGACGACCAGCCACCAGGGGTCGCGGCCGAACATGGAGAGGTCTTCAGCGGCGAGGTACGGGCTCATGCCTCCACCTCCTTGGGGGCCGCGGCAGCCAGGGTCGCCGGGCCGATGTGGACGAGGGCGCCGGGCAGCGCCCCGGTGTCGGAGGCGACGCCCCCTCCGGTGGAGTTCAGCGGGAGCCAGACCACCCGGTCGGGCATCTCGGTGATCTGCAGCGGCAGTTCGACCACTCCGGAAGGACCGGTCACAGCGAGGAGATCGCCGTCCTTGACGCCCGCCTCGGCGGCCGTGGCGGCCGACACGCGCGCGCGTGCGGCGTGCCGGGTCCCGGCGAGCGCTTCGTCGCCCTCCTGGAGGCGGCCCAGGTCGAGCAGCAGCCGGTGCCCGGCCAGTACGGCCTCTCCGGCGGCGGGGCGCGGCACCTGGGCGGCGACGGCCAGGGGCTCGGTGGCCCGAGGTCCGTCCCAGGCACCGAGCCGGTCCAGCTCCGCGCGCGCGGTGCGCAGATCCGGCAGACCCAGGTGTACGTCCATGGCGTCGGCCAGCATCTGCAGGACGCGCGCGTCGGTGGGCGCCAGGCGGCGGGTCATCTGGTCGGGCTTGAGCGCTGCCTCGAAGAAGCGGGCCCGCCCTTCCCAGTTGAGGAAGGTGCCCGCCTTCTCGGCGACCGCGGCGACCGGAAGGACGACATCGGCGTGCTCGGTGACCTCGCTGGGGCGCAGTTCCAGCGACACCAGGAAGCCCACTTCGGAAAGCGCCGCACGCGCGCGTGCCGGGTCGGGAAGGTCGGCGACCTCCACACCCGCGACCACCAGGGCCTGCAGTTCGCCACCGGCGACGGCCTCGACGATCTGACCGGTGTCGCGGCCGTAGCGGTGCGGGAGTTCGGAGACTCCCCAGGCCGCCGCGACCTCGTCCCGCGCGCGCGGATCGGTGGCCGGACGTCCGCCCGGCAGCAGTGACGGCAGCGCGCCTGTCTCGATCGCGCCGCGCTCCCCGGCCCGGCGCGGAATCCACACCAGCTGGGCACCGGTCGCGGTCGCGGCCCGCACGGCGGCGGTGAGCCCGCCCGCCACGGCCGCGAGCCGCTCGCCGACGGCGATCACCGCACCCTCGGCGCGCAGCGCCTCGGCGGCCTTGGCACCGTCGCCCTCCAGGCCGACACCGCTCGCGAGCGCGTGCAGCCACTCGATCTCGGTGCCGGGCGCGGCCGACAGCAGCGTGCCGCCCGCCTTCTCCAGACCGCGCGTCGCGTGCGTGGCGATCGAGAAGGTCTTCTGTCCGTGTCCCCGCCACGCCTTACGCAGCCGCAGGAAGACGCCGGGCGCCTCCTCCTCCGACTCGAATCCGGCGAGCAGGACGGCGGGCGCCTTCTCCAGAGTGGTGTACGTGACGCCCGTACCGTCGAGGTCGCGTCCGCGTCCGGCGACCCGGGCGGCCAGGAAGTCGGCCTCCTCGGCGCTGTGCACGCGCGCGCGGAAGTCGATGTCGTTCGTGTCGAGAGCCACGCGCGCGAACTTGCTGTACGCGTAGGCGTCTTCGACGGTGAGTCGACCGCCGATGAGGACGCCCGTCCGGCCGCGGGCGCCCGACAGCCCCTCGGCGGCGATCGAGAGAGCCTCTGGCCAGGAAGCGGGCACGAGCTCACCGGACGCGTCGCGAACGAGAGGTGTCTCCAGCCGGTCCCGCTGCTGCGCGTACCGGAAGGCGAACCGCCCCTTGTCGCAGATCCACTCCTCGTTGACCTCGGGGTCAGGAGCCGCGAGCCGCCGCATGACCTTGCCGCGCCGGTGGTCGGTGCGGGTGGCACAGCCGCCGGAGCAGTGCTCGCACACGGAGTGCGAGGAGATGAGGTCGAAGGGGCGCGAGCGGAAGCGATACGCCGCCGACGTGAGCGCGCCCACCGGGCAGATCTGGATCGTGTTCCCGGAGAAATACGACTCGAAGGGGTCACCCTCACCGGTGCCGACCTGCTGGAGCGCGCCCCGCTCGAGCAGCTCGATCATCGGGTCGCCCGCGATCTGGTTGGAGAACCGGGTGCACCGGGCGCACAGCACGCACCGTTCGCGGTCGAGCAGCACCTGGGTGGAGATCGGCACCGGCTTCTCGTACGTCCGCTTCTTGCCCTCGAAGCGGGACTCGGCGTTGCCGTGCGACATCGCCTGGTTCTGCAGGGGGCACTCGCCGCCCTTGTCGCAGACGGGGCAGTCCAGCGGGTGGTTGATGAGCAGCAGCTCCATCACACCGTGCTGGGCCTTCTCGGCCACCGGGGAGGTGAGGTGGGTCTTGACGACCATCCCGTCCGTGCACGTGATCGTGCAGGACGCCATCGGCTTGCGCTGGCCCTCGACCTCGACGATGCACTGCCGGCAGGCGCCGACGGGGTCGAGGAGCGGATGGTCGCAGAAGCGGGGGATCTCGATGCCGAGCTGTTCGGCTGCCCGGATGACCAGGGTGCCCTTGGGCACGCTGATCTCCACGCCGTCGATCGTCAGCGAGACCAGATCCTGCGGCGGAACCGCAGCCTCTCCTCCACCGGAGGGAGCGCTGGTGGTCACCGTCATGCGTTCACCTCCGTGCGGTCGGCCCAAGCCGTGGACTTGGCCGGGTCAAAGGGGCAGCCGCGGCCCGTGATGTGCTGCTCGTACTCCTCGCGGAAGTACTTGAGCGAGGAGAAGATCGGCGAGGCGGCGCCGTCGCCGAGGGCGCAGAACGACTTGCCGTTGATGTTGTCGGCGATGTCGTTCAGCTTGTCGAGGTCGGACATGACGCCCTTGCCCGCCTCGATGTCGCGCAGCAACTGCACGAGCCAGTACGTGCCTTCGCGGCACGGTGTGCACTTGCCGCAGGACTCGTGGGCGTAGAACTCGGTCCAGCGGGTGACGGCGCGGACGACGCACGTCGTCTCGTCGAAGCACTGCAGGGCCTTGGTCCCGAGCATGGAACCCGCGGCACCCACTCCTTCGTAATCAAGAGGGACGTCGAGGTGCTCGTCGGTGAACATCGGCGTAGAGGAGCCGCCCGGCGTCCAGAACTTCAGCCGGTGGCCGGGCCGCATTCCGCCGCTCATGTCGAGGAGTTGGCGCAGCGTGATGCCGAGCGGGGCCTCGTACTGGCCGGGGCTGGCGACATGGCCGCTGAGCGAGTAGAGCGTGAAGCCCGGGGACTTCTCGCTGCCCATCGACCTGAACCATTCCTTGCCCTTGTGCAGAATTGCGGGAACTGACGCGATCGATTCGACGTTATTTACAACAGTCGGGCACGCGTAGAGGCCCGCGACGGCAGGGAAGGGGGGACGAAGTCGCGGTTGACCACGGCGGCCTTCGAGCGAGTCGAGCAGTGCGGTCTCCTCACCACAGATGTACGCGCCCGCGCCCGCGTGCACGGTGAGCTGGAGGTCGAGTCCGCTGCCCAGGATGTTCTCGCCGAGGTAGCCCGCCGCATAGGCCTCTCGTACGGCCTCGTGCAACCGCCGCAGCACCGGGACCACTTCACCGCGCAGATAGATGAACGCATGCGAAGACCGGATGGCATAACACGCGATCACAATGCCCTCGATGAGGCTGTGCGGGTTCGCGAAGAGGAGTGGGATGTCCTTGCAGGTTCCCGGCTCCGATTCGTCGGCGTTGACAACTAGATAGTGAGGCTTGCCATCACCCTGGGGAATGAACTGCCATTTCATTCCCGTCGGGAATCCCGCGCCACCGCGGCCTCGCAGTCCGGAGTCCTTGACGTACGCGATCAGGTCGTCCGGCGACATGGCCAGCGCCTTGCGCAGCCCCTCGTACCCCTCGTGCCTCCGGTAGACGTCGAGCGTCCAGGACTCGTCCTCGTCCCAGAAGGCCGACAGCACGGGTACGAGCAGCTTCTCGGGGCTCGTCTCGTTGAGCTCGGGTGCCAAGGTCATCACTCCCCCTCCTCTGCGGCCGGGCCGGACGGCCGCTCATTCTGAGGATCCTCACCACGCGGATGTACTACGCGCGCAGGCTGCGTCTCGCCCTTGGCCAGGCGCAGCCCGATCAGTGATGCCGGGCCCGCGCTGCCGCCGGCCTCGACCGCTCCCTCACGCTCGTCGGGGAAGCCCGCCAGGATCCGGGCGGTGTCCTTGAAGGTGCACAAGGGGGCGCCGCGGGTGGGTTCGACCTGTGCTCCCTCGCGCAGGTCGTCGACGAGGCGCTTGGCGGAGTCGACGGTCTGGTTGTCGAAGAACTCCCAGTTGACCATCACGACCGGTGCGAAGTCGCAGGCCGCGTTGCACTCGATGTGCTCCAGGGTGACCTTGCCGTCGTCGGTGGTCTCGCCGTTGCCGACGCCCAAGTGGTCCTGGAGGGCCGCGAAGATCGCGTCACCGCCCATGACCGCACACAGGGTGTTGGTGCAGACACCCACCTGATAGTCACCGCTCGGCTTGCGCCGGTACATCGAGTAGAAGGTCGCGACCGCGGCGACCTCGGCCGTGGTCAGACCGAGCATGTTCGCGCAGAACTGCTGCCCCGTGCGCGTGACATGGCCCTCCTCCGACTGCACGAGATGCAGCAACGGAAGGAGCGCCGAGCGGGAGTCCGGGTAGCGGGCGATGATCTCGCGCGCATCCGCCTCGAGCCGGGCTCGAACGTCGTCCGGGTAGGCGGGCGCGGGCAGTTGCGGCATGCCCAGGCTGACGCCCTCGGGGGTGGTGGTCACCGGTCGACGCCTCCCATCACGGGGTCGATGGACGCGACGGCGACGATGACGTCGGCGACCTGGCCGCCCTCGCACATCGCCGCCATGGCCTGCAGGTTGGTGAAGGACGGGTCGCGGAAGTGGACCCGGTAGGGGCGGGTGCCTCCGTCGGACACGGCGTGCACCCCGAGCTCACCCTTGGGCGACTCGATCGCCGCGTACGCCTGTCCCGGCGGGACGCGGAATCCCTCGGTCACCAGCTTGAAGTGGTGGATCAGGGCCTCCATGGAGGTGCCCATGATCTTCTTGATGTGGTCGAGGGAGTTGCCGAGACCGTCGGGGCCGAGCGCGAGCTGGGCGGGCCAGGCGATCTTCTTGTCGGCCACCATGACCGGGCCGGGCTGCAGCCGGTCCAGGCACTGCTCGACGATCCGCAGGGACTGGCGCATCTCCTCCAGACGGATCAGGAACCGCCCGTAGGAATCGCAGGTGTCGGCAGTCGGGACGTCGAAGTCGTACGTCTCGTAGCCGCAGTACGGCTGGCTCTTGCGCAGGTCGTGCGGCAGACCGGCGGAGCGCAGGATCGGGCCGGTGGCGCCGAGGGCCATGCAGCCGGCCAGGTCCAGGTAGCCGACGTCCTGCATACGGGCCTTGAAGATGGGGTTCCCGGTGGCGAGCTTGTCGTACTCGGGAAGGTTCTTCTTCATCTTCTTCACGAACTCGCGGATCTGGTCCACCGCCCCCGGAGGCAGGTCCTGGGCGAGTCCGCCGGGGCGGATGTACGCGTGGTTCATCCGCAGGCCGGTGATCAGCTCGTAGATGTCGAGAATGAGTTCACGATCACGGAAGCCGTAGATCATGATCGTGGTGGCGCCCAGCTCCATGCCGCCGGTGGCGATGCACACCAGGTGGGAGGAGAGCCGGTTCAGCTCCATCAGGAGCACGCGGATGATCGTGGCCCGGTCGGGGATCTGGTCCGTGATGCCGAGGAGTTTCTCGACCGCGAGACAGTAGGCCGTCTCGTTGAAGAACGGCGTCAGGTAGTCCATGCGCGTCACGAACGTGGTGCCCTGGGTCCACGTGCGGAACTCGATGTTCTTCTCGATGCCGGTGTGGAGATAGCCGATGCCGCAGCGGGCCTCGGTGACCGTCTCGCCGTCGATCTCCAGGATGAGGCGGAGCACACCGTGCGTGGAGGGGTGCTGCGGCCCCATGTTGACGATGATGCGCTCGTCGTCGGACTTCGCCGCGGACTGGGCGATCTCGTCCCAGTCGCCACCGGTGACCGTATATACCGTGCCTTCGGTCGTCTCCCGGGCCGCAGCGGATGCTGCAGAAGAAGGGGTCTGCGTGCTCATGAGTACGACCTCCGCTGGTCCGGAGCCGGGATCTGGGCGCCCTTGTACTCGACGGGGATGCCGCCGAGGGGGTAGTCCTTGCGCTGCGGGAAGCCCTGCCAGTCGTCCGGCATCATGATCCGCGTCAGCGCCGGGTGACCGTCGAAGATCAGCCCGAAGAAGTCGTACGTCTCGCGCTCGTGCCAGTCGTTCGTCGGATAGACGGAGACGAGCGAGGGAACGTGCGGGTCGGCGTCGGGGGCGCTGACCTCCAAGCGGATCAGCCGGTTGTGGGTGATCGAGCGCAGGTGGTAGACGGCGTGCAGCTCGCGGCCCTTGTCGCTGAGGTAGTGCACTCCGCTCACGCCCGTGCACAGTTCGAAGCGGAGAGCCGGGTCGTCGCGCAGGGTCTGGGCGACGCGGACCAGGTACTCGCGTTCGATGTGGAAGGTGATCTCGTCGCGGTCGACGACTGTCTTCTCGATGGCGTTGTCGGGGATGAGTCCCTGTTCCTCCAGGGCGCCTTCCAACTCGTCGGCGACCTCGTCGAACCAGCCGCCGTAGGGGCGGGCGGCCGGACCGGGTAGCCGGACGGAGCGGACCAGGCCGCCGTAGCCGGAGGTGTCGCCACCGTTGTTGGCGCCGAACATGCCGCGCTGGACGCGGATCTCCTCGCCACCCTCGCCGCGCTGGCCGGGGAGGTTCTGGGCGCCGAGGTCCTTCTCGGGGTTGACGCCGTTGCCCGACGTGTTCGCCCCGTTACCGTTCGCGTCGCTCACCGCAGCAGGCCCTTCATCTCGATGGTGGGGAGCGCCTTGAGCGCCGCTTCCTCCGCCTCGCGGGCCGCCTCCTCGGCGTTCACGCCGAGCTTGGAGGTCTGGATCTTCTGGTGGAGCTTGAGAATCGCGTCCATCAGCATCTCGGGCCGCGGCGGACAGCCGGGCAAATAGATGTCGACCGGCACGATGTGGTCGACACCCTGCACAATGGCGTAGTTGTTGAACATTCCACCCGATGAGGCGCAAACCCCCATGGAGATCACCCACTTGGGGTTGGGCATCTGGTCATAGACCTGCCGCAGCACCGGCGCCATCTTCTGGCTGACCCGGCCGGCCACGATCATCAGGTCCGCCTGGCGCGGTGATCCGCGGAAGACCTCCATGCCGAAGCGCGCCAGGTCGTAACGCCCGGCACCGGTCGTCATCATCTCGATGGCGCAGCAGGCGAGTCCGAACGTGGCCGGGAAGACGGACGCCTTGCGCACCCAGCCCGCAGCCTGCTCGACGGTGGTCAGCAGGAATCCGCTCGGCAGTTTTTCTTCGAGTCCCATGTCTTAAAGGCCCCTCAGTCCCATTCCAGGCCGCCGCGCCGCCATACGTACGCGTACGCGACAAAGACGGTGAGCACGAAGAGCAGCATCTCCACGAGCCCGAAAACACCCAGGGCGTCGAAGGTGACGGCCCAGGGGTAGAGGAAGACGATCTCGATGTCGAAGACGATGAAGAGCATCGCCGTCAGGTAGTACTTGATGGGGAAGCGCCCGCCGCCGGCCGGCGTGGGGGTCGGCTCGATACCGCACTCGTAGGCTTCGAGCTTGGCGCGGTTGTACCGCTTCGGACCGATCAGCGTGGCCATGACCACGGAGAAGATCGCAAAGCCTGCCCCGAGGGCTCCCAGTACGAGGATCGGCGCATACGCGTTCACGCTCCTCGCTCCTCTCAGTCGGCACTGACTGGTGGCGGTTCGGCGGGCAAGCGCTCCGCTCCACCAGACCCACGAGCCCCACCCGTCCCGGTGAAGATCGCGAACATGTGAAGCAGGTCACAAGCCCAACTGCCTCGCATCCTATGCCCGCCGGTCTGTGATCTGCGACACGGGGTATTACACAAGCTTTGTGATCTCCACCACCTGACGAACGATCATGAAGTCGGATGAGCAGTGATCTTCATACGCGAAGCGTCCGGGTGATCACCAGAGGTGACATTTCCGCTCGTCACCGCAGGTCCCGGGCGGCGTCTCCATATCAAGAGACTTCCTCTGCATGCAAATTGGTGCTGGACGTGGCGCCTTGATAGAGGACCGCATTCACACCTCAGGGGGAGGTGCGTGGACGGGTGTGGACGCGTGCACGCGTTCACGAGCGGAAGAGGCGGGGACTCACGCGCGGGACGCCACCTCCGCGGTGACCGTTCCGTGACCTGCGCCACATCTCCCTATGGGTCAGATAAGCCGGGCTTGGCCATCCGTTCAAACCAGTGGTAGGCGGCAGGCAATTCGGACGTAATGCGGAAAGCCCTTGATCACGGCCTTGATGGGTCGTGTCCGCAATGCCCGTTACGGCGTCAATAAAGAGTGACGCGAGCCAAATTCGGCCGCGGATTGAACAACTGTGGCGCACCACACGTTTCTTGAAGGTATGGAGGAGCCCCTGGTACCGCTTGTACCCATGTCCCACACCGCTCACATACGAAGCCACCGGAAGCCCCGCCGCAATGCGACGTCGCTCGCGATGCGCGCCGGAGTTGCCGGTGGCGTTCTCAGCACCCTGGCAGTGGCCGGTGCGTCGGGTGCGGCGAACGCTGCCGAATCCACGACACAGACTCTCGAACTGCCCACCCTGACGGCCGACCTGGCTACCCAGGTCGCCCAGTCGGCGGACGCCACACAGCAGGCCGCGGCCAACTACGAGCTGCAGGCGGAGCGTGACGCGGCCGCCGCCAAGGCCGCCAAGCAGGCCAAGGCCGACCTCGCCGACGCCAAGAAGAAGGCGGAGGCCAAGAAGAAGGCGGCCGCCGAGGCCGCCCGCAAGGCCGCCGCCGCCCAGGCCGCCTCGCGCTCCTCGGAGCGGACCACCCTGTCCGCGTCCGCCTCCACGAGCTCGAACGTCTCCGCGCCGGCCAGCGGCAGTGTCGCCACCGTCATCGCCTTCCTCAAGGCGCAGGTCGGCGACGCCTACGTCATGGGCGGCACCGGCCCCAACGCGTGGGACTGCTCCGGTCTCGTGCAGGCCGCGTTCAAGCAGGTCGGCGTCGACCTGCCGCGCGTCTCGCAGGACCAGTCGACGGCCGGTACGCCGGTCTCGCTGTCCAACGTCCAGGTCGGCGACATCCTGTACTGGGGTTCGGCCGGCTCGGCGTACCACGTGGGTGTGTACATCGGTAACGGGCAGTACCTGGACGCCGCCAACCCCTCCAAGGGTGTGGTGATTCAGGACCTTTCGGGCTACCCGGCGACGGGTGCGGTGCGGGTCCTCTAAGGCGCACGAACCACACGGCTTGAGGGCCGCCGCCTCGGGGGCGGCGGCCCTTTCGCCCCATCCGGGGTGAATTGCCCTGGATCGAACTCGCTCTACCCGAGGTCGAATGTGTTGGGCAGGCCCAGCTTGTAGCGGAGTTCGTCCACGCGCTTGAGGGGTTCCATCTCCGGCGGCCGGTACAGCTCCCAGATCTCACACCGTTCGGCGCCCGAATTGTCCGCATCCAGGAGTGCGTTGACGGCTCGGCGTGCGGACTCGTTGGCGCCTTCCATGGTCGCCAGGTCCACGTCGGTGCGGATGTAGTCGCCCGCGAGGAAGAAGTTCGGCACCGCCGTGCGGGCGGACGGGCGGTTGTAGAGGGTCCCTGTCGGGTGGATGAGGAGCGGCTCGCGGTTCTGCGGGTCCGGACCGCCGAGGCCCGTCACCGCCGGGTCCATGAACCAGCCGAGCCGGTCGGCGTCCATGAGCGTCGTCTTCCCGGAGTCGTTGAGGCCGTCCTTGAGCTGCGCCCAGGTCTCGGCGACGATCTCCTCCTTGGTGCACTCACGGGCCGTCTTGCCGTACAGGATCCCCGGCTTGTCCCACTCGGAGACGATGGCCGAGAGGCAGTCGTGGGCGCTGCCGTCTCCGTAGTCGGCCGAAAAGTCGCGTACGTCCCAGAATTGGGCCTGTCCGATGCCTGTCACCGACCATGGTGAGTCGAGGCAGTTGATGTGCCCGTGCACCACGGGCGTCGGCGTGCGCAGATAGAACTGGATTCCCACCATCCAGTCCGTCTTCAGGGCATCGCACTTGGCGAGCTGCGGGTCGGCGGCGCGCAGAGCCGGGCCCCAGGTCCCGCGCGCGTGCTCCACCGGCATCGCCGAGACGTAGTGGTCGGCGGTGATCGTGCGTTCCTGGCTTCCGTCGGGGGCCGAGACGCGTACGCCGGCGACACGTCCGCCCGCGTACAGAACCTCGCGCACCTGGGTACGCATGACGAACTCGACGCCCAGCGAGCGCAGATACGCCTCCCACGGCGCGATCCACGCCTCGCTCGTCGGGGCGTTGAGGACGCGGTCGACGGCGGCCTCGCCGTCCATGCCACGGCCGAGCAGGCCCCACAGCAGCAGCGCCTCGATGATGACGCGGCCGACGGTACGTGTGGAGGCGACCTCGGCGCGGGTGGCGACGAGGTTGCGGGTCTGGCCGATGCCGAGGAGCGTCTGGTACTCCGTGCTCATCTCCTCGGCACGGATGAAGTTCCACCAGGAGGTCTTCTCCCACTGGTCCTCGCGGCGGGCGTCGCAGCTGGTGAGGTGGACGAGGAGACGGTCGGCGAAGTACGCGGCCTCGTGGGCGGGCAGCCGGGTGCCCAGGTCGAGGACGGACAGCAGCTGGTCGCGGATCCAGGACGGGGTGATGTCACCGGGCGCGGGCGGGGTGGTCACCCGCCGCAGCGGGAAGTGCAGATCGGGCCGGCCGCCCGTGCGGGCGAAGAGGGCCTCGGTGCCGCCGCGGAGGTTGTCGTGGACGCCGTTCGCGTTGCCGGGGAAGGGAATCCGGCGCATCACATCCGGGAGATTCCGGTAGAAACCGGGGAAGAACCTGAAGCCGTGTTCGCCGGGCAGCGGCTTGCGGCCGCCGCCGGCCGTTCCGGGGACGTCCATCGAGCGGGCCTTGCCGCCGAGGACGTCGTAGTACTCGTAGACGGTCACCGCGTAGCCCCGCTCGGCGAGTTCATGGGCAGCGCTGAGGCCGGAGACACCACCCCCGAGGACGGCGATGCGCTTGCCGGAGGCGGCGCTCGCGCTCCCGGGCCATAAGGCGACGGCGCCGAGGGCGCCTCCGGCACCGGCGAGGAAGCGTCTGCGTGAGTGTCCGATGTGCTCCTGGGACTGTTCCGAATGTTCTGTTGTCATGAGTACGGGAGGGTAGGGAGCGGCGCCGGAGGCCGGAAGGCCACGGCCCGGCCGCCCACAGCATCCACACACCAGCCGAAGGAGAACCAGCCATGCCCCGTGTGTTCGTCCAGGGAAAGCCCGTCACGTCGTACCCCCGGTTGACGCCGGAGGCCGCTCGCGGATCGGTGCGGCGGATCACCGAGGTGGGTGAAGAGGTGTTGCACAAGGCGTGCCGGGACGTGACCGAGTTCGGTCCCGACCTCGCCGCGCTCATCGACGACATGTTCCTGACGATGTACGTCGCCGACGGGGCCGGGCTCGCGGCCAATCAAGTAGGTGTCGACCTGCGGCTGTTCGTGTACGACTGCCCGGACGACGACGGGGTCCGGCACGTCGGCCACATCGCCAACCCGGTCCTGGACCCGCTCGATCCGGCCGGCCGACGCCTCCTCGACGAGGGCGAGGGATGTCTGTCCGTACCGGGCGCCGTGATGGACGTACCCCGTCCCGATCGCGCTGTCGTACGCGGCGTCGACCGGGACGGGAACGCCCTGGTCATCGAGGGCACGGGGTATTTCGCCCGCTGTCTCCAGCACGAGACCGACCATGTCAACGGTCGCGTCTATCTGGACCGGCTCTCCAAGCGGGAGCGGAAGGACGCCTTGCGGCAGGTCGCCGAGGGGCGCGAGCGGGTGCTCGCCCGCCGCGCCGTCAAGGAGACCGAACTCAGCCGGTAGTGCGGGGAGCTACGCCTTCGGAGCCACCTTGGTAAGACCCGGTGAGAGGTGGTCGCCTTGAATGATCAGGCTTTCGGGGCCACCTTCGACAGGCCGTTGATGATGCGGTCCATCGCGTCGCCGCCCGTCGGGTCCGTCAGGTTCGCGAGCATCTTCAGCGTGAACTTCATCAGCAGGGGGTGGGTCAGGCCGCGCTGGGTGGCGATCTTCATGACCTTCGGGTTGCCGATGAGCTTCACGAAGGCGCGGCCGAGGGTGTAGTAGCCGCCGTAGGTGTCCTTGAGGACGCGCGGGTAGCGCTGCAGGGCCAGTTCACGCTGGCCCGGAGTGGCGCGCGCATGGGCCTGGACGATGACGTCGGCGGCGATCTGGCCGGACTCCATGGCGTAGGCGATGCCCTCGCCGTTGAAGGGGTTCACCAGACCGCCGGCGTCGCCGACCAGCAACAGCCCCTTCGTGTAGTGCGGCTGGCGGTTGAAGGCCATGGGGAGGGCGGCGCCGCGGATCGGGCCGGTCATGTTCTCGGGGGTGTAGCCCCAGTCCTCCGGCATGGACGCGCACCACGCCTTCAGGACCTCCCGCCAGTCCAGCTCCTTGAAGGAGTCGGAGGTGTTGAGCACACCGAGGCCGACGTTCGACGTGCCGTCGCCCATGCCGAAGATCCAGCCGTAGCCGGGCAGCAGACGGTCCTCGGGACCGCGCCGGTCCCACAGCTCCAGCCAGGACTCCAGGTAGTCGTCCTCGTGACGCGGGGAGGTGAAGTACGTACGGACCGCGACGCCCATCGGGCGGTCCTCGCGGCGGTGCAGGCCCATTGCCAGGGAGAGCCGGGTGGAGTTGCCGTCCGCGGCGACGACCAGCGGTGCGTGGAAGGTGACCTCGCGCTTCTCGCCGGTGTCACCGAGCTTGGCGTGGACGCCGGTGATGCGGCCGGTGCGGTCGTCGATGATCGGTGCGCCGACGTTGCAGCGCTCGTACAGCCGCGCGCCCGCCTTCTGCGCCTGCCGCGCCAACTGCTCGTCGAAGTCGTCCCGCTTGCGTACGAGGCCGTAGTCGGGGAAGGAGGCGAGATCGGGCCAGTCCAG
Organism: Streptomyces albiflavescens; assembly: GCF_014645835.1. GTDB lineage: Bacteria > Actinomycetota > Actinomycetes > Streptomycetales > Streptomycetaceae > Streptomyces > Streptomyces albiflavescens. The sequence goes on along the minus strand of NZ_BMMM01000018.1, from coordinate 199,632 downwards.
CTGGAGGCGGACGCCGCCGCCGATGATGCGCAGGCCCTTGTTCCGCAGCCAGCCGGCCTCCTCCGAGATGTCGATGCCCATCGAGACAAGCTGCTTGGTGGCACGCGGGGTCAGCCCGTCACCGCAGACCTTCTCGCGCGGGAACGCGGTCTTCTCGAGGAGCAGGACGTCCAGTCCCGCCTTCGCCAGGTAGTACGCGGTGGTGGAACCGGCTGGCCCGGCCCCGACGACGATGACATCGGCGGTGTTTTCGGAGAGGGGCTGGGGCTCGGTCACGGCGGGTTCTCCCCAAGATGCGAAATCAACGTGCCGACGGGCACTGGACATGGGCAGTCTATGCAGCGGTACTGATCACCTGGATGAAGGGCTGCCCCCGTGAACCGAGCTCTCCCCGACGTACAGCTCCGCGTCCCCATCGACGAGGACGCCTTCGCCTGGCACCGGGTCTTCGCCGACCCGGAGGTCATGGAATTCCACGGCGGCCGGGCGGCCGAGCTGTCCGTGTACGAGGAGCTCACCGCGCGGCAGCGGCGGCACGACGCGGAGCTCGGATTCTGTCTGTGGACGATGGTCGGCTCCGACGGTGAGGTGCTCGGTTTCACAGGGGCGCAGCCGTGGCCGAAGGATTGGGGCCCCACGGGCGAGATCGAGATCGGCTGGCGGCTCGGGCGGGCGCACTGGGGCAAGGGGTACGCGACGGCGGCCGGGCTCGCCACCCTGGACAGGGTGCGCGCGGCGGGCGTCTCCCAGATCGTCGCCATGGTCAGAGCCGACAACGAGCGGTCCATCGCCGTGACCCGGCGCCTGGGCATGGAACTGGCCGAACGTTTCCCCCACCCGACGCTGGGGCAGCCCGCGCACTGCTACCGACTGGCCCTCTGACGGCTCCCGGCACGCCACCCGACGGCTTCCGGAATGGCCTGGGCGCGGCTTACCCTTCCGGTACCGCTGGGGGTGATGTCTGTGCGCATAACACCCAAGACACCCGAAGTGCGCGTACCGCGGCTCGTGGGCCTGATGGCCGTGGACGCGCGTGAGACGGCCGAGGCGCGAGGTGTCATGCTCGCCGCGCCCGACCGGCCCGACTTCCATCTCACGGTCGTCGACTACGTCGTACGCCAATATCCCCCGCCCGGCGTCGAGGTCCCGCGCGGCGCCGTGGTCACCGTGTGGTTCGACCTCGGTGACTCCGAGGGCGGTGGCGCGGGGGTGCGCGAGCCGCGGCTGCCGCGGCCGCCGTCGGGCGGGATGCGCCGCGAGCTCGACGAGCCGGGCGACCCGTTCGAGGTCCTCAGGTGAGTTGCCGGCGGGTCGGCGTCGGCGGCGGTGAAGCGATTACGCGGCCTTGAAGCCCCGGTGCAGCGCCACGACCCCGCCCGTCAGGTTCCGCCAGGCCACCTTCGACCAGCCGGCCTTGCGCAGCCGCTCGGCGAGTTCGGGCTGGTTCGGCCAGGCGCGGATGGACTCGGCGAGATAGACGTACGCCTCGGGGTTGGAGGAGACCGCGCGGGCGACCGGCGGCAGCGCGCGCATCAAGTACTCGGTGTACACCGTGCGGAACGGCGCCCAGGTGGGGTGCGAGAACTCGCAGATCACGACGCGGCCGCCGGGCTTGGTCACCCGGTACAGCTCGCTCAGCGCGGCGTCGGTGTCCTGCACGTTGCGCAGTCCGAAGGAGATCGTGACCGCGTCGAAGGTGTCGTCCTTGAAGGGCAGCTTCGTCGCGTCCCCCGCGGTCAGGGGCAGCCAGGGGTGGTTCTTCTTGCCGACCCGCAGCATGCCGAGGGAGAAGTCGCAGGGCACGACGTACGCGCCCGTGCGGGCGAAGGGCAGGGACGAGGTCGCGGTACCGGCCGCCAGATCCAGGATCTTCTGCGCGGGCCGCGCGTCGACCGCCTTCGCGACCTCCTTGCGCCATCGCCGGTCCTGGCCGAGGGACAGCACGTCGTTCGTGAGGTCGTACCGTTCCGCCACGTTGTCGAACATCGAGGCGACTTCGTGCGGCTGCTTGTCCAGGGATGCGCGGGTCACGAACCCATTGTGGCAGTACGGACCGGGCGACTCTCCAGCACCCGGCCGCAGCTTCGGGCACTATCGAGGGCACTCATCTAGAGCCCCACCTTCATGCACACCTTTGTACTGGTCAGGGCCATTTTTCTGGGTGTGTAGAAAGGCGCCGGCCCCTCCCCCGTAGACCGTGGGGGGTCCGGCGCCGTCCGGCTGTCACCGGGTTTCTGCGGGTGGCTGCGGCAAATACGTGGCGAAGTTTCCGGAGCCGCTCAGCCTGCCTCAGGCAGCTGGGGGAGGTCTTCCTGCGACTGAGCGCGCTAGTCGGCCCCTGTGCATCTCAGTTGGCCACTCCGGCGCTCAGCTTGTTGTTCAACGCCTCGCCTCGAAGTGGCCCGGGACGGCGCGGCCCGCCGACCGACCCTCGCCCCTTACCCGAACGGGTGTGCGCAGCATCCGTATGCTCCGGGCATGAAGCTCTTCCGGTCGCGCGGCCGAAACGATGCCGGGCAGATGTCGAGATCCCCGTTGGCCCAGGCGACGGTCCTGTTCCAGGCCGGGCGCTATGCCGAGGCGGAGGCCGAGGCCCGCGCCGTGGCCGCGGCCCGGTCCCGGTCGCGCGACGACCCGTATGCACCGCTGGCGTTGAGCATGGCCGCGCTCGCGACGGCCGCCCAGGGCCGCCATGCCGAGGCCCTCGCCGGATACGACGCACTGCTGCCGGTCTTCGGCAGGATCTTCGGCGCCGAACACCCACAGACCCTGAAGCTGCGCTCGGACCGCGCCCAGACGCTGAGCGCGCTCACCCGGCACGCCGAATGCGAGGCAGAGTGCGCGGCCGTCGCCCGGGCCGCAACCCGCGGCACAGGGCCGGATATGCCGCTCATAGCGGCGGCCGCGAGCAACGGACTGATCTATGCCCTCAACGCGCAGGGCCGCCACCCGGAGGCCGAAGCGCTCGCCCGCGAAGCCCTCGCTGCCCATCGTGTATCGGACCGGTTCGCCCTGGTCCTGCGGATCGGTCTGGCTCGTAGCCTCAACGGCCAGGCCCGCTACAAGGAGGCTCTCGCCGAGGCGGAGTGCGCCGACGAGCTGAGCCGCAGCCTGTCCGAGGAGCGGCGCCGACCGGAGACTGGCGCTGTCGAGCTTGCCGTGGCCTCCGCCCTCCTGGGCCTGGGCCGCGATGCCGAGGCTCGCACCCGGGCCGCGGTCGCCCACGACGCCTGCCTGGCCGCCTTCGGTCCGGACCACCACCGCACCGCCGAGGCCCGGGCGCTGCTCGACCGCATCGATCGCGCTTGACTGGACGCGCAACGCCACCATCTACCTGGTGGCACGCCACATCGTGGGCGGTTCGTCCGGCTACCGCGACGAGCCGGGGCGAAGGCCGCGCACGTCCCACCGAAACTCTCGTTCGGCGGGCTCAGCGCTCTAGTCGGCCAGTCGGGCCGACTAGAGTGCTCACTCACACTTCCCCTGCCTCCATCCGCCTCTTGAGATCGGGTAGTTGGCCAGAGACACAGCGGGCGTAGGTTGCCAGGAGGATCGGCACGCTGTTGCCTGCCCACTCAGCGACCTGCGCAGCCGGGATCCCGTCGTTGAGCCACTTGGTCAGACGGGTGTGGCGCAGGTCGTACACACGCCTTCCGGTTGGGGACTCGAACTCGTGCGGGGCGAGCACTGCTTGACGGGCGCTCCGCCACGCTCGGCGGATGACGCGGCTCGCGAGTATGTCCCCCTTCTCGCCCTGGAACAGGACGTCGCCCGGCTTAAGGTTCTCCGCCTCGATGTGCCGGTGGAGGATCCGCGTCAGCGAGGGGTGCCCCGGCACGCCACGGCTGTCATCCGCCGCACGCCCCTTCAACCCACGCTTTTCGTGAATCTTCCCATCGTCGGTCCAGTTCTTCCCGACCTCCGGCCGCGCTGTGTGGAACAACAGCTCGCACCACTGATCCGTGGCGTCTTCGTCGGGCAGACGGACGTCCGCGACGCGCATCGCCACGACTTCTTCCGGGCGCGGACCGGCGTAGTACATCGTGGCGAAGAACGCGTGCAGCCGCTTGCCGCCGCGGGGGCGGCGCCGGATCCAGCCCAGAAGGTGGGCCGCCTGCTCCGGGTTGAGGAGAGCACGCTTGTCCACCGCAGACGACGTCTTGGGCACCGCCCCTCTGCCCTTCGGCAGAGGGTTCGTACGCAGAGCCCGGTGCTTCACCGCGTACTCCATGGCCACGTTCAGAATCCGCCGGTTGCGCTTGACAGAACTGGCCGCGGCCCGCGTGCCGTCCAGTTTGGCGCCCAAGGTGCGCAGGACTTCATCGAGCTTGCCCGGGTCCTCCCAAGCAGCCATAGACATCGCGGAGGCGGAGCTCCTGATCGACCGACTGACCCAAGACGACCTGCAGGGCGAGGAGTTCACCGACCGGTACACGGAGGCGGTGGAGCAGCTCATTGAGGCGAAGCGGGAGCACAAGGAACCGCCCCGGGCCGAGGAACCAGAAGTCCCGAGCCAGGTCGTCGACCTGATGGCAGCCCTCAAGGAGTCCGTGCGCAAGGCGCAGGAGTCGCGCGGCGAGGACGCCACCGTCCACGAGATGCCGAAGAAGAAGGCTGCGGCCAAGAAGGCAGCGAAGAAGACGCCCGCGAGGGAGACCGCGGCGAAGAAGACGAGCAAGAAGACGGCGGCTCGCAAGCCGCGGGGCAGTGCCTAGTCGAGGATGCCTAGCTCGGTGTCCGGTCGGCAGTGCGGGCAGGCCGGCACCCCACCCTCCGTGAGTGCCCGCACCGCCTGGTCCCGCTCCACTCCGCGGCTCCGCTTCCCGGCATTCCAGCAGCCGCCGACGTGGACGTACACGGGCTCGCGCCCTGAGAGGCCCTGCTCGATCAGCCAGTCCGGCGCCGGCGGCCGGGCCGCGATCCCGCGCTGCCGCTCGTCCTCGCACTGCCTTTCGGCCTCGATCCATCGCCGCGTGCGCGCCAGATCCTGCTCCTGGACGCGCTCCAGGAAGCGCAGCAGATCGAGGCGGGTACGCCGGCGCGGATCGTTCACATGTTCGAGTCTAGGCCTGTTCGGCCAGGTCACCGCCACGGGGTCTGATCGTCGCCGGATCCCACACGTAGTGCCGACTGAAAGCGACCATGGCCCGCCATTCCGGCTCATAGAACCGCGGCTGCACCCACGCGACGGACCGGCCGCCCGGCCCGTTGAAGTGGGCCCGCAGCCCACCCTCGTGCCAGCAGCCACCCACGCGCACCTCGACCGCGCGGTGCGGCCAGTAGGAGACCGGCCGGCCGTGGAAGCAGTCGAGCATGTCGTCGCCCGCGATCACCGCGTCGCCGTCCTGCGCCGTGGCCTCGACGGTCGCGGGAACGTGTCGTTCGGTGTAGTGCAGGCTCATGCGGTCGGGGTCCCATACGACCCAGGCCATGCGGATCGTGGGCCGGGGCCAGTCGACGATGACGAGCAGGACGCGACTGCCGTCCGGTCGGGCGCAGTACTCCAGCACCTGGGTCTTCTGCCGTCGGCCTGCCCGCTGGAGCGTGAGCGTGAGCCCCGAGCGGGCGAATTCGATGTCTCGCCAGTCCGGCATCTGATCCGGCACCGGGAGGGCGACCTCTTCCGCATCACGCCATTCGCGCATGCGTTCGAATGTAGCGGGACGCGTGAGACGGCACGAGACCCCATACGAGTGATGGCACGAGGGGGTGAATCGCTGGGCGCGAAACTTTCCCTACTTGATCAAGCCGGCTCGCTCCGCTCACCGCGCAGGCCCGCCCCTCGGCCAGGCCTGCGCTCCTGTCCCTGCCCCGCTCCAGCCGGGCCAGCGCCCGTGCCGCGCCCACAGCGGTCAGCCACCTAGAGATCTTTAACGGTGCGGGTTACGTCGGGTCGTGACGGCTCCCGTGGGATGCGCTATGCCGGGAAGTGAGGTATCCCGATGGCGGTGGGCTGACGGCCGAGGAGCGGGCTCGGCGTGAGCAAGTGCGGTTCGAAGCCGCTGATCTGATCGAGGCCGGGGCCAGTGACCGGGAGGTGGCCCGGCGGTTCTGGGTGACCCGGATGTCGGCGAACCGGTGGCGGCGTGCGTTGGCTTCGGGCGGTCGGCAGGCTTTGGCCTCCAAGGGTCCCGGCGGGGCGCGCGGGAGGGCGACTTGGAACAGGCGCTCGTCATGGGCGAGCGCGCCCTCGAAGGCGAGCGCCAGTCCGCCCCTTCGCTCATCATGACGAGCCGCGAGCTGGCAGCCGAGATGAGGAGTTCCCACCCGCCACGTGCTTCCGGGCCGACTCGGACCCAGCGTGCCCGACGGGTCGGCACGGTCCCTGCGACTCTCCTGGCTACGCTCGCGCGGGAGCGCCCCGCAGCGCGTGGCTGCGGGACGCCTAGTGGGTTTAGTCGACCATCTGCCCGTCGCCCGTACCGCCCTTGCAGGTGTTGTTCGCCCAATTGACTGTTCCGCCGCCCTGCTCGCACTCACCCGGGGTGAGGCTGGCGACGGTGCCGGCGGTGGCGGTGGCGGCGCTCGTGAGGCCGAGTCCGGCGAGGGCTGCCGTGGCGATGACGGCGGCGAGGATTCGTCGAATGCGCATTTGGTTCCCCTTTCACGGATTGCCTCAATTGGGGCACTAGTCAGCTTGACCTTCACCCATATGGGTGGCACGCCACGTTGCGCCATTCGGGTGACATTGCTGGCGGGTGCGGGGTCGGTGACGCGACCCGTCAGACAGGCCCTAGGAGATCCTTAACGGTGCGGGTTACGTCGGGTCGTGACGGCTCCCGTGGGATGCGCTATGCCGGGAAGTGAGGTATCCCGATGGCGGTGAGCTGACGGCCGAGGAGCGGGCTCGGCGTGAGCGGGTCCGGTTGGCGGCCGCTGATCTGATCGAGGCCGGGGCCAGTGACCGGGAGGTGGCCCGGCGGTCAGGGTGACCCGGATGTCGGCGAACCGGTGGCGGCGTGCGTTGGCTTCGGGCGGTCGGCAGGCTTTGGCCTCCAAGGGTCCCGGCGGGGCCCGCTGCAAGCTGGACACGGGACAACTCCGGGTGCTGGAGGCGGTGCTGGACGCCGGTCCTGCCGCCTCCGGCTGGAGTGACCAGTGCTGGACGCTGGCCCGGATCGCCGAGATCGTGCGCCGCCGGTTCGGCGTCGAGTACACCCTGGCCGGGATGGACCTGCTGCTGCACCGCATCGGCCGGAGCGTGCAGGTCCCCTCCCGCAAGGCCACCGAGCGCAACGAGGCGAAGATCGCCGCCTGGAAGGATGAGCAGTGGCCCGTCATAAAAAGAGGGTGGCGGACCTGGGCGCCTGGCTCTGCTTCGAGGACGACGCCGGCCAGGGCCTGAGGCCGCCCAAAGGCCGCACCTGGGGCCACCGGGGCCACACACCGGTCGTGCGGGTCACCGCCCAGGGCACCAAACGCGTCTCCATGGCGGCGCTGATCTGCACCAAGCCCGGCCGGCGGCCCCGGCTGATCTACCGCATCCACCTCGACCGCGGCCCTGCCAAGGGCCGCCGCAAGGGCTTCACCGGGACCGACTACGCCCGCCTGCCGGATGCCGCCCACCAGCAGCTCGGCGGCCCGGTCGTCCTGGTCTGGGACTGTGACAATGGTGGGGTTCCGCACGGGACGTGGCCTGACCCGGTCTGTGACTGACGTTGGTGTCTCGAAGATTGATCTGTCGGCCCCGGCCCGTGCGGTACTTGCTGCCGCCGATCCGGCAGGCGTGTCCCGATAGGGGCCTCGCGACAGGCACCTTCACAGTCCTGACCGCCCGTCCGGGCCAGCGGTGGCCATCAGCTCCCGTCCTGGTCGAGGGAACCCACATGACCATGCTCAGCATGCCGCACACGGCCGACACCCCGCAGCCATCTCCCGCGATGTCCGTCGTCGCGGGAGTAGACACCCACAAGGACATCCACGTCGCCGCTGTGGTCAACCTCCTGGGGGCGCTGCTCGGCACGGTGTCCTTCCCGGCGACCGAGGCCGGGTACGGCGCATTACTGGCCTGGGCCCGCACGTTCGGCCCGGTCGCCCGGATCGGGGTCGAAGGCACGGGGTCATACGGCGCTGGTCTGTCACGCCACCTCGTGGGTGAAGGCATCGAGGTGGTCGATGTGGGTCAGCTCGACTGGCACAGTTCGACACGTTGGGATCGTCTGGCACGCAGATTGCAACCATCAGGTGAAGATCAAACTGGACGAGTGGGACCGGCCTGAGTAATCGCTCTCTGGGCCGCGCGGGGCCGCTCGGCAGCGACCGATGGCGACAACCAGTGGTCACAGAGTCCTGACCTGTGTAAACGCACCGGACACCTCTAGAGGGACAGTGTCCGGTGTGTCCGGTCCAGAGGGCTGCAACACTCATGGATGGGTGTTGCAGCCCTCTCGACATGCTGCTCTCGCGTTGGGCGCTAGACGTGCCCGGAACGGCCCCTTCCGGAAAATACGCGGCGACGTTGGATGCCACAGGGGCCAGGCAGACAGGAAACTTGCAGGTCAGATCCCCAACGTGTCGTGATCGTCCGCGTCTCTCTCCGGCGCCCGGACCGTACGCCGGTCTTCATGCGGACGTCTTACGGCAGCAGCTTCGGCTTCTTCTTCGCGGCCAGGTCCTCGACCCATCCGACGAGCGGGATCGCGACCCAGATCAGCACCCAGCCGATGCCGAACATGAACCACTGGCTCTCCAGCGGCAGCCACTTCTCGAAGGCGGGCACCTTCCAGAACTGGTCGATCAGCGGGACCGCGAGCACCAGCGCGATCTCGTGCCAGAGGTAGATCGTCACCGCCCGCCCGTTGAAGATCGTCACGATCCGGTCGAGCCGCTTGAAGCGGGCGAGCCAGGCGAAGTCGACGTCGTAGTACGCCTTGAAGTACATCAGCAGCGTCACGAAGCCGGCCGACCAGAAGGTCTGGGCGATCGGTATCTCGTCCAGGTCGTAGGTGCCGAACTCCGCCTGGTGCCCGAAGGCGTACCAGCCGCCGTACGCCAGCAGGGCCCCCGACACCAGGATCACCAGGGCCGGCTTCAGCCGCTGGAGCACGCCCTCGCGGTGCGCGAAGCCGACCAGCCAGCAGAACAGGAAGGTGGCGAGGTCCGTGAGACCGCTGCCGAAGCGGTTGTACGGCGGCTGCCAGCCGTACTGGAAGACCACGATCGGGACGAGGGAGAGGAGCAGGACCGGAATCGGGGCCTTGCGGAAGACCTTCAGGAGCAGCGGGGACAGCAGGACGAACCAGAGGTACGTCCGCAGGTACCAGAGGATCTCCCAGGCCTGGACGCCCCACTGGTTGCCCGGCGGATCGCCGACCGGCACGATCCAGAAGACGATCTGCCAGCCCGGCATCCAGTCGTGGATCAGCATGGCCAGCACGACGAAGAATCCCCAGAACCAGAAGGGCGGCAGCAGTCGCCGCATCCGGCTCCTGACCACCTTGAGCGCGGGGCGCTCCAGGGACTTGGCCATCAGCGAGCCGGCGAGCGCGAACATCACGCCCATGGAGGGGAAGACCAGGCCGGCCCAGGCCCAGCCGAAGGTGTGGTAGGCCACGACGCGGACCAGTGCGATGGCGCGCAGGGCGTCGAAGTAGCGGTCGCGGCCGGCCGGCTTCGCCTTCGGCGCGGGCTCCTCCGGAGGGGAGACCGGCTGCTCCCCGGTGTCAGGGGCGGACTCCGGTTCCAAGGCACCCGGAGGCTCCGGCTCCACCATCGGCAAGGGCGCCGTGTCGCTCGCGTACCCCTGCCCGTAGTCGGCGTATGTCTGCTGCCCGTGCTGGAGGTGTCCCTGGGCGTATCCCTGGGCGTACGGCTGGGCGTACGGCTGGGCGTACGGCTGGGCGTACGGCTGGGGTTGCTGCCCGTAGCCGTACGGGTCGGGCTGTTGCCCGTGCGCATAGCCGTAGCCCTGTTGCCCCTGCTGCCCCTGCTGCCCCGGTTGTTCCGAACCCCAGCTCATCTAGCTCACTCCTGCCGGAGTCCCGACCTCACCCGTGCGCTTGAGCTTCTGCCAGCGGAGGCGACCGCCGGTCAGGGCCGTGACGCAGGAGTGGATCAGAACCAGGTACATCATCTGGCGGTACGCGAGTTGCTGCAGCGGCAGCATCGCGAGGTATCGGTACTTCTCCCGGTCGAGTCGGAACGCGTAGGCCGCGCAGACGAGTTGGACGGCGAGGACGGCCAGCCAGGCGAGCAGTGCCGCCTTGAAGTCCACGAAGATCATCGAGTAGACGGTGAACACGTCGATGAGCGGCGCGAAGACCGGCGTGACGATCTGGAAGAGCACGACCAGGGGCATGCCCACGCGGCCGAAGCGGCCCGAAGGACCCGTGTCCGTCAGGGACTTGCGGTGCTTCCAGAGCGCCTGCATCGTGCCGTAGGACCAGCGGTAGCGCTGCGACCACAGCTGCTTGAGCGAACCGGGCGCCTCCGTCCAGGCCTTGGCGTGCTCCTGGTAGACGACCCGCCGGCCGGCGCGGTGCATGGCGATGGTGATGTCCGTGTCCTCGGCGAGCGTGTCCTCGCTCATGCCGCCGACCTCCAGCACCGCGTCCCGGCGGAACGCGCCGATCGCGCCCGGAATGGTGGGCATGCAGCGCAGCAGGTCGTACATGCGGCGGTCGAGGTTGAAGCCCATCACGTACTCGATGTGCTGCCAGGCGCCGATCATGGTGTTGCGGTTGCCGACCTTGGCGTTGCCCGCGACCGCGCCGATCTCCGGGTCCGCGAAGGGCTGAACGAGCTGGTGCACGGCGTCGGGCTCGAAGACGGTGTCGCCGTCCATCATCACGACGATGTCGTAACTCGCGTTGCGCACACCGTTGTTGAGCGCGGCGGGCTTGCCCGCGTTCTCCTGCCGGATGACGCGGACATTCGGCATACCGAGCGACTCGGCGATCTCGGACGTGTTGTCCTCGGAACCGTCGTCGACGACGACGATCTCGATCGGATGGGTGCTCTTCGCCAGCGACTTCAGGGTGTTGGCGATGCACTCCTTCTCGTTGTACGCGGGCACGATCACGGTCACCGGCCGGGTGACCGTCGGCCCCCAGCTGAACTTCCCGCCCCTGCCGCGCTTTCTGTTGCGCTGTCTGTAGTGGCGTCGGGCGAGGATCAGCATCATTCCGAACCGGCCCATCACGGCGACGCCCACGACGATGAGGAAGTAGGACAGCGCCGGTACGACCCACTCCGCGACCGCGACCGCCCAGATGAGGGCCTTGCCCTCGTAGAGGGTGGCGCCGGTGGCCTTGCTGTGGGCGGCCTGCTCGACGCGGAGCGCGCCGGCCGCGCCCGTACCCTGCCCCTGCTGGGGCCGACCGGTCGGCTGCGCACCGCCAGACTGCTGTCCGGAACCGGCGGCCTGCCCGCTGGACTGTCCGGCGGCACCCGGCTGCTGGACGTTCTGCTGCCGGTTCTGGTTGTTGACCTTGGCCATCGCGCCGCTGACCGTGGTGAAGGTGTAGCCCTTCGCCTTCATCTTCTTGATGTACGTGCCGAGCGCCTTGACCGTCTCCGAGCGGTCACCGCCCGCGTCGTGCATGAGGACGATGGCGCCCTTGTTCTTCTTCGGCGTCGCCCACTGGACGATCTTCGAGACGCCGGGCTTCTTCCAGTCGTCGCTGTCGGTGTCGACGAAGACGCTGGTGTAGCCCAGGTTGCCGATCTGCTGGTAGACCGGCCAGCTGTAGTTGTCGACGGCGTTGATCTCCGACGAGTACGGGGCGCGGAACAGCGTGGTCTGGATCCCCGCGGCGCCCGCGAGCGCGAGCTGCGTCTGCTTGAGCTCGCGCTGGAGCCGCGCGGTGCTCTGGTAGGAGAGGTCGACGTGCGTGAAGGTGTGGATGCCGACCTCGTTGCCCTGGTCCACCAGGTCCTTCACCACGCTCGGGTAGCGCGAGACCATCGAGCCGACCAGGAAGAAGGTGCCCTCGACGTCGTTGTCCTCTAGGACCTTGAGGACCTGGGGTGTCCAGGTCGCCGTCGGCCCGTCGTCGAAGGTGAGCACGATGGTCTTGTTCGGCACGGACTCGGTCTTCGCGGTGCCGTTGTCGAACGTCAGGAGGGGGCCGCCGTCAAGGATCTTCTGGGGGACCTTGTCGTAGGCCGCGCCGTCGCGTACGCGCGAGTCGTTGCCGATCTCGGAACGCAGGTAGCCGTCGAGCAGCATCACGCTGACGAGCGCCAGCAGGAGCAGCAGGGCGAGGATGACGCGCGGTTTCTGCAGCGCCGCGGCCTTGCCGGCCGCCCGCTCCATCGTGGAGGGGGCGCGCCGACGGCCGCGCGAGGGCGTGGTCGAAGTCATGAGGGTGGGTGCGTCCCGGTCAGTTGGTGCCGGTGGAGGCAGACGCCGCGGCAGTGGTCGTGGGGGCGGAGGAGGGCGCGGCCCCGGTGGGGACGCCCGACGGCGCGGTGCCGGTGGGACGGCCGGTCGGGGCGATGCCGGTGGGACGGCCGGTCGGGGCGATGCCGCCCTGCGGCTGCAGGTTGCCCCCGCCCCCGGGAGCGGAGCCGGCCTGGCCGCCGCCGAAGGGGAACAGTGAGGACGGCGTCAGCGAGGTGCCCCAGCCCATGAAGGCCATACCGAGCACGACCGCGTAGCCGAGACAGACGACGCCGACGAGCATGCCGATTCTGCGCAGCAGGCGGGCCCGGCGCCCGGAGTTGTCAACGAACACGGGACCGTCCACGGACCCGTTGCCGCGTTTGCGGCGGCGGCCGCGCACTTGGGCGCGGTTTTCGATGGCTGACTCGGATTGCATTCCCCGGACATTAGGCAGCCTTTATGTGGCCAATTCTCTGGTTCTCATGTGAGAGAACCATGAGAGTGGGCCCAACCTGTCCATTCCCCAAGAGAATCCAAGAACATCTGCGCAGCTCAGACCAGGTAGATGTGACCCTTATGCCCCATTGTTGCGCCCGATTCACCCGATTCACACCCCTTTTCCTGTGTCCTTCCCATGCGCTTCCTGTATTCATGAATCAGCACCGGATGTGCCACCTTTGAAATCCGGAATCGCACTTTGTTTCCGTCCTGAGACAGAAATCACGAGAGCGGGTGCATACGCAATGAGGAGTTTCCTGAAGCCGGCCGCCGGGCTCGTCTACCTGGTGGCTCTGGCCTGTGCGGGGTGCTCCTCGGGCGGTGACGAGGCATCGGACGCGGCACCCGCGCAGACCCCGCGGACCAGTGCGGCGCCCTCGGAGAGTGAGTCCTCGTCCACCACCTCGTACGCCCCGTATGTGAGCGCCACCACCGCGTCCGACACCGACTCCACCGGCTCGCCGACGACGTACAACCTGGCCTTCGTGATCTCCGACGGCAGCGACTGCACGCCGAAGTGGAACGGGACGTACGCCATCGGCAACTCGGCCGTGCAGACCCGGATCTCGGCGCTCAAGGAGTCCGGCGCGAGCGTGCGCGTCTCCTTCGGCGGCGCGTCCGGCAAGGAGCTGGCCGAGGTCTGCGACAGCGCGACCGCGCTCGCGGCGGCGTACGGTGCGGCGCTGGACGCCGCCGGCTCGACCCAGGCGGACTTCGACATCGAGGGCGACGCGCTGACCGACTCCGACTCGGTCGCGCTGCGTTCCAAGGCGATCGCGCTGCTCCAGAAGGAGCGCACCGACCTGAAGGTCTCCTTCACACTGCCGGTGATGCCGTCCGGCCTCGACGACGACAGCCTGGCGCTCCTGGAGTCCGCCAACGACAACGCCGTGAAGGTCTCGACCGTCAACATCATGACGATGAACTACGGCAGTTCGTACACCGGCGACATGGGCGACTACGCCGAGACGTCCGCCAAGGCGGCCCACGGTCAACTGCGGGACGTCTTCGGGCTGTCGAGCGCGGGCGCCTGGCAGGGGCTCGCCCTCACCTCGATGATCGGCGAACAGGACGTCTCGGGCGAGACGTTCACCCTCGCGGACGCGGCGCAGGTGCGGGCGTTCGCGGAGGAGAAGGGGGTGGCCTGGGTGTCGATGTGGTCGACGTTCCGGGACCAGCAGTGCGCGGACGACCACTCCGCGTCCGACAATGCGGCGACCAACTGCAGTGGGGTGACGCAGAGTTCGGGGGCGTTCGCGGAAGCTTTGGCGGGCTGAGCGGACGGCTACCGACGCCGGTACACCAGTCGTCCGGCGAGGACCGTCGCCACACAGGTCGCGGCTCCGCGTTCCGCGAGCGCGGCCTCGTCCGGCACGTCGAACACGGCGAACGTCGCGTCCATGCCCTCCAGTGGGAGCGGCATCAGGGTGACCTCCGCCAGGGTCCGCCCCGCGAGCGGATCGAGCGACGGTGTGCCCTCGGGCGGCTCGAACCGCTGCTCCTCGGTCAGCCCCGCGCGGGCCACGGCATCCGCCACCGCGGTCCGCCGCAGGGCGCCCGCGACGGCGACCGTGCCGTGTGCCAGCATCCGCTGCACACCTCGCCGCGCGCTCGCGCCCCATCGGGCGTCGGTCATCGCGAGCGCGGCGAGTGCGCCGCCCGTGACCGGTTCCGTGCCCAGCTCGTCCGCCTCACGCGGGTCCGGGTGGTAGGCCTGCTCCAGCAGTTCGGGCCCGTACGGGTTGCACAGCCCCGGGGCCAGCAGCCCGGGCCATCGCCTGACCCGAGCCGTCGGACAGGCCGCCGCCAGCTCCTCGTACGGTCCGAGAGCCGCCAGCTCACGCCCCCGCACGAGCACCGCCCCGCCGAGGACGGACGGCCGCGAGTCCCCCGTGATCACGAGGTCGGCGGCGTGAATCGTCAGCACGGCGACGCTAGTGCCGCGGCAGGCAACGTTTGCCCGTCAAGGAGCGGCGTCCGGTGCGTGCTCTCGGCGTGCCGGGTGCAAGCCCTCGTACTGGATGTACTTGGGCTTGTGCCCGGTGCGGCGAGAGTGCGTGCCGGGCGTCGCGACGGGGCGAACGTTGCCTGTCGCGGCACTAGTTGGACGCCAGCAGCTTCAGCTCGGGGTGAGCCGTGCCGCCCTCGATCGCGGTCGAGGAGATGTGGGACATGACCCGCTCGTCGACCGGGTCGTTCGCCGGGTCGTCGTGGACGACGATGTGCTCGTACGTCGTCGTCCGCTGGGCGGGCACGCGACCGGCCTTGCGGATCAGGTCGATGATCTCCATGCGGTTGGAGCGGTGCTTGGCGCCGGCCGAGGAGACGACGTTCTCCTCCAGCATGATCGAGCCGAGGTCGTCCGCCCCGTAGTGCAGGGAGAGCTGGCCGACCTCCTTGCCGGTGGTGAGCCAGGAGCCCTGGATGTGGGCGATGTTGTCCATGAACAGCCGCGCGATGGCGATCATCCGCAGGTACTCGAAGAGCGTGGCCTGCGTCCGGCCCTTCAGGTGGTTGTTCTCCGGCTGGTAGGTGTACGGGATGAAGGCGCGGAAGCCGCCCGTCCGGTCCTGTACGTCACGGATCATCCGCAGGTGCTCGATGCGCTCGGCGTTGGTCTCGCCGGTGCCCATGAGCATGGTGGACGTGGACTCCACGCCCAGCCGGTGCGCGGCCTCCATGATCTCCAGCCAGCGCTCGCCGCTCTCCTTCAGCGGGGCGATCGCCTTGCGCGGCCGCTCGGGGAGCAGCTCCGCGCCCGCGCCGGCGAAGGAGTCGAGACCGGCCGCGTGAATCCGCTGGATGGCCTCCTCCACGCTCACCTTGGAGATCCGGGCCATGTGCTCGACCTCGGAGGCACCGAGGGAGTGAATGACCAGCTGGGGGAAGGCTTCCTTGATCGCGGCGAAGTGCTTCTCGTAGTACTCGACGCCGTAGTCCGGGTGGTGACCGCCCTGGAACATGATCTGCGTACCGCCGAGCTCGACGGTCTCGGCACACCGCCGCAGGATGTCGTCGAGGTCGCGCGTCCAGCCCTTGTCCGTGTCCTTGGGGGCCGCGTAGAAGGCGCAGAACTTGCACGCCGTGACGCACACGTTCGTGTAGTTGATGTTGCGCTCGATGATGTACGTGGCGATGTGCTCGGTACCGGCGTACCTGCGGCGGCGTACGGCGTCGGCGGCGGCGCCCAGCGCGTGCAGCGGGGCGTCGCGGTAGAGGACGAGCGCCTCATCCGGGGTGATCCGCCCACCCTCGGCGGCACGGTCGAGGACGGACTGAAGGTCGGCCTTCTCGGTCACCGGGGCGTCCCTTTCGTAAGGGTTGTGGACAGACCGAACCAGCCTACGCCAGCGGCTTCGGCGCCCGACGTCGGGCCTGGTGGGGGTCCGCCGGTCAGGCAGACCTGGCGGGGTCCGCCGATCAGGCAGACCTGGCGGGGTCCGCCGATCAGGCGGCGTACGCCCCGATCAGAAGCCCGACGTACGCCCCCGCGATCAGGAACGGCCCGAACGGGATCGACGTCTTCCGCCCGGCGCGCCGCACCATAACGAGCCCCATCCCGTACAGCCCGCCGAACAGGAACCCGGCGAAGGTCCCCAGGAACACCACGCTCCACCCGTACCAGCCGAGCAGGGCCCCGAGCCCCAGCGCGAGCTTCACATCCCCGAACCCCATGCCGTTCGGATTGACGAGGAAGAGGACGAAGTACCCGCCCCCGAGCGCGAGCGCCCCGAACAGCGCCGTCAGCCACTCCCCCGCGTGCTCGGGCACGACCGCGACCACCCCGAGCAGCGCGAGCGCGGCGCCCGCGAGCGGCAGGGTGAGCACATCCGGCAGCCGCTGCACCCCGAAGTCCACGACGGCGAGCAGCACACCGAGCGGCGCGAGCACCAGCCAGACCGCCAGCTCCGGCCGCGTACCGGTGGCCAGGGCGAGCCCGGCGCAGACGAACGCGGTGGCGAGGGAGAGGAAGAGGGCACGGGGTCCGTACGAGGCGGGCGCGCGACCGGCGGCCACCTGTCCCGCGTCGCCGCGCACGGCCTCCGCCGTACGAGTTGTGGGCGACGCGGGCGACGCAGAAACGGAGCCGGCACACCGGCCGCACCGGGCAAGCCCGAGCCAGCCGCCCGCGACCCCAACGATCGCGTGCCCCTCGGGACACCGGTCCCGCCACGCCTCATCCGGCTGGACGGAAAACCGGTACGCGGCTCGTGGCACCAGCGACCCCGCCGCCGCGCCCCACAGGGCGGCACCACCGGTCAACCAGACATCGAGATCCACGCGCACACCCTACGTAGCCCATTCGAGCCCTGTCGCCACCGTTGTCGCTACCGCTGTGGGCAGTCGTTCCGCAGGGCGATGGGGGTCCCCCGCTCGAGCGAAGCCGAGAGTGGGGGAGGGTGGGCACAGCCTGGAGCGCCGGGCGCCGGGCGCCGGGCGCCGGGCGCCGGAACAAAAGAGGTCCAGCCCCAGGGCCGGGGCACGTCACCCGACAGCGGCCACGCCACTCCGCCACGTGGGCAACAGTTCATCCAGCAGCGCCTCCGTCCGCGGAGGCAACCCGCGTGCCCCGCTCCGGGCGACGAGGTCGGCGGCGAGCCGCTTGAGCCGGTCGTTGTCACCGGTGGCGTGGGTCGCGCGCAGCAGCTCGTTCCAGAGCCGCTCGTCGGCGGGCGCGGAGTTCCGGGAGGCGTTCAGCGCCTCGATGGCCTTCTCCGCCCGGTCCTTCTCCAGATGGAACGCGGAGAGCGCGAGCCCGATGTCCGCGACGAGCAGCGGAAGCTGGGCGTCGATGATCTCGTGCGTGAGCCACCCGTACCGCCCCTGCGGACGATCGGCCAGCAGCGGTCCGCGCACGAGCACGAGCGCGTCCGTGAGCAACCGCCCGCGCACCGCACGGCTGTTGACACCCTTGCCCTGCGTCGCCTCGTGGTAGAGCGAGCGCAGCACATCCAGGTCGGACACGACCGACTTGGCGAGCGTGAGCCGCCCGGCCTCGTCGGTGCCGAGGCGGGGTGTGCCGTCGGGGTCGTTGCCGAGCCAGCCGCGCAGCCGCTCGACGAGCGCGTCGCGTACGTCTTCGGTGACACCGCGCGGCCACAGCGCGGAGGACAGCACTCGCGGGTGCACACCCTCACGGTGCAGCAGCAGCAACGCCAGCGCCTCGTGCAGCAGCGGGCTGCGCTCGCCGTCGGGCGTCTCCAGACCGATGATCTCGTACGGGCCCACGAGGCGCGCGTACACCGCCGGACGCCCCTGCTCGCTGATGTCGACGAGGAAGGGCGGCGCGGCAGCGTTGGTGTTCTCCCGCTCGGGATCCGCCTCGACGAACAGCTCGACGACCGCCCGCTGCTGCGCCACCGGCAGCAACTGCGCGTCGAGTTCGAGCCCGAGCAGCGGCGCGAGCAGCTTGCCCTGGCTGGTGATCTCCATCTCCCAGGCGGCGCCCGGCAGATCTCCGCTCTCGGTGCCGACGAGGTAGCCGATGCCCAACCGGCCGGCGTCGGAGGCGAGTTCGGCGAGCTTGACGGCGTCGTCGGCGGACGGCTCGGCGGCGAGCAGGACGAGGTGCGGGGCCCAACGGGTGTGCTGGGCGGGTCCGGTGCGGCCGGTGAGCACGGAGTCGTGTCCGGCCGCCCCCAGCGCACCGCGCCGCTGCCGCGTCTCCGCCTCCATGGTCTCCACCAGCGCCTCGACGTCGTCTAGGTGGCGCAGCCGGTTGGGCGCGAGGGGCGTCAGGTCCTCGCCGAAGCCGACGAGCGTGATCGTCATGCGGTCCGACCACCCATTGGTGGCCAACTCGGCGGCGACGGACGCGAAGACGCCCGCGCGGTCGCCCACACTGCCGCTGAGCGACACGATGCCGGGGACGGCCTCGAGGTTGAGGAGCAGCCGGGAGTCGTCCATGGTGCCCAGGCTGACCAGCCCGGGGTACGGCGCGGCGGTGTCGACGTCCTCGTACCGCTCGGCGTCCGTCCGCGCCAGCATCCAGAACGTCTGGTCCTGACCGAGCTGCCACGGCGTGGGCGGCTTCCCGGCCGGCTGGGCGAGCTGCAGATGCAGATCGCCGTTGCCGCTGAGCCAGGCCGCGTAGACGGTCGGCAGCGGGCGCGACTCGGCGGCGAGCGCCGCCGCGAGTCCGCGCAGCGACAGGTCGAGCAGGCGTACGCCCTCGGGGTCGGCGCCCACGAGCAGCGCGTCCTGGGCGTCCGCGGCGGACCCGGTCGGGACCGGCGGCTCCATGCCGCGCCGCCCGCCGACCGCACCGAGCGCGGACTGCCACAGCGCCTGGCGGCGCCGGCGGCCGAGAGCGCCGAGGAGACCGGCGGCGAGGAGGGGCGCGCCGACGAGGGCTTCGGGAAGCCCGAAGGAGGAACCGTCGGCCTCGGCGCCGGAAGTGGCGTGCTCCTGCTGCTGGTTACCGCTGCCGGTGTCGCTGCCGCCGCCCTCGTCACTGCTGGGCCGCTGCTGGGGCACATGGATGTGCGCGGTGTCGCGGTCGCCGCCCTGTTGAGTTCCGCTGCCGCCCTGCTGGCTGCCCCCGCCCTGCTGGTGGTCCCCGGTCTTGGCGTAGTCGTGGATCTGCTGCTGGACCTGCTCGGAGACCTTGGGCGCCGCATCGGGCATCTCGACGAGTTCGCCGCCGTGGGCGTCGCCGGGCATTTCGAGGATCCAGCCGGGCCGGATCAGGCTGGCCTCGGAGAGCTTGGACCCGTCGGGCTGCGTACGGTCCTTGTTGAGCTGGTAGATCTCCTTGTACCGGCGCCCGTCGCCGAGATGCCGCTGGGCGATCTCCCAGAGCGAGTCGTGGTGGCGTCCCTCGGGCGGCTGGATCCGGTAGTACTTGGTGTCGCCTTGCTTGGCCGTACTGCCGCTGTCGGCATGCGAGGCCGCGTGGGCGGCCTGCTCGGCGATCGCGGCGGCCGTGTCGGCGGCGGCCTGCTCCTGCTGCTGCCCGAACAGCCCGCCCGGGGTCTGCTGCGCCGCGGCGACGGTCCCCTTCTGGTTCCCCTCGATGCTGTGCCCGAGCTGCGACAGTCCCGGCGTGAGGCTGGCCGCGGTGGCGCCGACGAGCAGCAGCGCGGCGACGAGCTGCCGCGCCAGCAACTGGCTGGGCCCCGCGCCCGGTACGTGCCCCGGCATCCCCACGCCGGACAGCGCGGCCTTCACCTCGACAAGCACACAGGCCGTGAACTGCGCCCAGGCGAGCCAGACGACCACGGTCAGCACGTGAATGAACGTGCCGACGGTGATCTCCTGCTGCAACCAGTCGAGCGACGGCACCCCGTGCGGCAACGGCCACCCGATCTTGACGGCGAGCGCCCCCGGCACCCCGACGACGAGCACGACGAGCGCCACGAAGGCCAGGAAGGCCTTCAGAAAGTCCCCGAACGTCCGACGACGCCGGGGCAGGGGCTGCGGCGTCCGATTCCTCGGACCCGGCGAGCTGCCCGTCGAGCTGGAAGTGGTGCGTCGCGCCATGGCGGGTGTCCTGGGGTCGTGTGTGGAGGGAGTGGTAAAGGGGGGTGAGACGAGCCTACTGAGATCTTAAGGAGGGTGTCGAAGACCAGACAGGGGGCAAGGTTCGACGGCCCATCCGATTCATCACCACCAGCCCCCTAAGCCCGAGTTGCCCCCGTGCGCCAACTCCCTTGCGGTGTCCAGCTTCCACGGCATTCGCAACCGTCACGTCACAGTTCTCACGGTCCCCACACAATCCCCTTTTGCCGCCCCAATGCCCTCTACCGGCCCCTGGTAGCTTCGTTCTCTGCTGCACACAACTGCGCACGCACCAAAAGCCGCACACAGGGGGAGAAGGCCCGTGTCCCGTCGCGCCATGACCACCACCGCCGCCGCACTCACCGCGACAGCGGCACTGCTGCTCACCGCCTGCGGCGGGGGTGACGATTCGTCCGGTGGCATCAAGGGGGCGGATACGGGGTCGAGTACGCCATCGGCGTCGGCCTCGAAGGCCGCAGCGGACGCCCCCGACCTCTCGCTGCCGGGCGACCTGCACCTCGTCTTCGACTTCGACAAGCCCTCCGATGCGCAGCACGCCGCGGCCGTCGACACCGCCACGAACTACATCCGGGCGCTGAAGCACGGGATCGTGAAGCAGAACCCGGACGACCCGGCGTACCAGTACTACTCGGTCGGCGGAGCCGCCAAGTACGCCAAGACGCAGATCCAGGCATGGGTGGACGGCGGCTGGACCCCCACCGGCACGGACAAGTACTACAAAGCCGAGACGGCGAAGGTCGGCTCCACGGGCGTCCTCGTCACCTTCTGCAGGAACCAGGCCAAGTCGTTCAGCAAGAAGATCAAGACGCAGAAGATCCACTACACGAAGGAATCCCTGGACAGCTACCAGAAGTTCAGCATCCTGATGCGGCCCGCCGCCGACTCCGGGCACGCGTGGAAGGCCCAGCAGATCGAGGTGCAGGGACGGGTAAAGGAGTGCCAGTGATGACGTCCATACGCCACACCCGACGCTGCGTCACCGCTCTGACCGCGGCAGCCGTCCTGTGGTCGACGGGCTCCGCGTACGCCGATGACGTCCCGGGCGGCACCACGAAACCGCCCGCGGACAAGCCGCACGGTGGCGCCCACAACCAGAACATCTACGCCTCCGCCACCCACTCCCAGATCAAAATCACCTACACAAAGGGCAACACCGGCGGCAAGAAGGGCAACCTCGGGACGGTCGACCCGAACTGGAAGCCGCCCGCCTGCTGGTACGAGCCCGTCTTCACGCCCGAGGGGCTCAAGAACTTCGTCGACGAGTCGGACGGCAACGGCGACGTCGGCATTCACCAGTCGTGGTTCGGCAAGAAGCTGTGGACCGACCACTACAAGGACGAGAAGCCCGAGGACAACATGGACGAGAGGTGGACGTCCGCCGAGGGCTACAAGAACTACAACATAGGCAAGGACGGCTACTTCTGGCGGAGTGTCGCGCCCGACGACACCGACCCCGACTCCTGGAACTGCGGCCTCATCATGTTCTGGCAGGACGCCGGCCAGATCCCCAAGGTCCCGCACGCCCCCACGGCCAAGACCCTCGCCGAATACGCCTACGACAAGATCAAGGTTCCGGACACCGAGATCGAGCTGAAGCCCGAGGGTAAATCGACGGTGAACCTGCCGACTTGGGTGTGGCTGGACAAGGGCACGTTCCAAGAGGTCAAGGTCCGCGCGGAACTTCCGAACACGGGCCTGTGGGCGGAGACCACCGCCAAGCCGATCGCCCTCCACCTGGAGCCGGGCACCGACGACGCCGAGACCTACCCGGCCTCGGGCGACTGCAAGTTCAACGCCGACGACTCCATCGGCACCCCGTACAAGACGGGCGATGCCGACAAGACCCCGCCGTGCGGCATCGAGTACCTCCGCGCCACGAACGGCAAGCCGTACCAACTGAAGGCGTCCGTAACCTGGCAGATCACCTGGCAGGGCAGCGACGGCACCGGCGGCGACCTTCCGAACGGCACCTTCGAGACCACCCAGGACATGAACGTCCAGGAAATCCAGTCGATCAACCGGTAACACGCTCCGCCGAAGGCCGGCCCGTCCCGCACGATGCGAACGGCCCGGCCTTCCTCATTCTCCCCCGCGCGCGCAATGCCCGTCTGATGCGATGAAGAAGGGGTCTCCTCTCACTCAGAGGGCAACCTCTCGGACGGCACCTTCGACACCACCCAGGGCATCGACGTCCAGGAGATCCAGTCGATCAACCGCTGAGACGCTCCCGGCCGCCGGCAGCTAGTCGAAGAGTTCTGCGGCATCAGTCACGTCATAGGCGCGGTCCCGCCATGTCCGTAGCTGATCCAGGTCGGTCGTCGAGCGCACTCGCCGGTGGACGTGGGCCGGGATTTCGATCCCCCGCCAGAAGAGGAGCCGTAGGACGACGCCCTGGGCGCGCCCCTGCTCGTAGCCCTCGCACCAGGCGCGCTCCGCGGCCTCCAGCCACGCCCGTCGCGCGTTGTCGGTCCAGACGTACGAAGGCAACTTCCACGGGGATACGTTGTCCGGAAGGATCCCCGGCGTCGTGTCAGGCTCCCTCGTCATCGTCGAACAGGTCTGCGGGATCAGTGACATGGACGGCCCGTTGCCCCCATACATCCAGCTGGTCCAGATCCTCGCAGGCGAGCACCCGCTCACGGACGGCCTCCGGCACCGTGATGCCGCGCCACTCAAGAATGTGCAGGGTCATCTCGGCGCGCTCCTGGGCCCGCAACTTCATGGCCACCGGATTCCGGAAGAAGTAGTTCACTGGCATCATCAGGTCCTTCCAGATCTGCTTGGCCCGGGGTTCGTCCAGGCACGACTCGATGAGCTGCGCGAGCACCGCCGCGCTTTCGGAGTCGATGGTCTCCATGGCTGCGGTCAGGGATTCCAGTATGGCGGCAGCGTCCGGCCCTCTGCCATGCGTCATCGCTGAGAAGGCCGCGAGGGAGACGTCCCGCGCGGCCTCCCGTTCGTCCGCGATGAGCGGCACGTTGTCCGGCCCCAGAACGAGCGGCTTTACCGTGAGCGAATGCCAGCCGGGCAGTCCCAGCCGGATGGGCTCGGACGCCCAGCGGGCCGTGGAACTGCTCTGGGTGAGCACGATCAGGACTGGCTCGCAGCGGTACTTCGCGTACAAGTACGAGAGGTAGTACGCCCAGCTTCCGCGCTTGTCCTCGTCCTTCTTCCCCTGCGCCTCGACAACCAGGAGATACGTACCGTCGTCCGTCTCCACCCGCATCAGCGTGTCCACACGCCGCTCGACCGGCTCGATCTCCGTCAAGTCGGCGTTCAGGACCGCGAACTCGCGGGGCTCGGGAAACGGGATGTGCAGCACGCGCTGAAGAGTGCGCGTCAGCAGCGCCGGGTCCTTCTGGAAGATCCGGTGCAGGGCCTCGTGCGACGAGCTGACCATCGGCCCTCCTTTCTGTACGACTTGATCAACGAGCTACGCGGCGCCCAGGTCACACCACACGTACTTGCCGAAGTCGCCGCCCTGCCGCTGCGGGTGCCAGCCCCAGTCGTCGGCACAGGCCCGTACGAGCACAAGGCCGCGGCCCGCCTCCGAGTCGGGGGCCACCGCCAGCTCGTACGGTGGCGGCTCGGGACTCGCGTCCCACGCGCCGATGCGCAGGATTCCGTCCCGCCAGCACAGGCGCAGGGTCGCCGGCCCCTTCGTATGCCGTACGGCGTTGGAGATCAGCTCGGCCGCCAGCAGCTCGGCGACGTCGGCAAGGCGGATCAGCCCGTGAAGGGTGAGGATCAGACGCAGGGTGCGGCGACAGACGGTGACCGAGCGGGGGTCGTGGGGGATGTGGAGCGAGTACTCCCAGGGCTCGGCCCTGGTTTCG
The DNA here is from genome assembly GCF_014645835.1 of Streptomyces albiflavescens. Taxonomy (GTDB): domain Bacteria; phylum Actinomycetota; class Actinomycetes; order Streptomycetales; family Streptomycetaceae; genus Streptomyces; species Streptomyces albiflavescens. The sequence goes on along the minus strand of NZ_BMMM01000018.1, from coordinate 175,452 downwards.
CCCTTGGAATGGGGCATGCGCGAACTCCAGTTGATGTGCGGGGAGTTGGAGAGACGCGGCGGGTGACGGGCGGTGACTCTGCCGCAGCCGTCATGGCATGACGGAGTGGTGCACTTCCGGGATCCCGGGGTTCCGCAACGTGTGCGTCGCGTCACTGACGGTAGACCTCTAAATTGAGGTCCCGCAAGCCGTTGCCGTAACCTGACACCCGAACGAGGCTCTCGGACAGGCGAGTTGCACAGAAGGAGCCGTGAATGGCGTTGCGGAGTCACCCCACCGCTCGACAGCTGCGGCTGGGCGCCGAGCTGCGCAGAATGCGCGAGGCGGCAGGCATGACGGCACGGGAGACAGCCGCGCTCCTCGGAGTGAACTCCTCCCAGATGACCCATATCGAGTCAGGTCTGTCAGGCGTGAGTGAAGTGCGCCTGCGCCGCCTGGCAGCCCATTACACCTGCCTCAACGAAGCTCTGATCGACGGCTTGGTGAAGATGGCCGCCGACAGAACACGCGGCTGGTGGGAGGAGTTTCGCGGGGTCCTGCCTTCCCTCTTCCTGGACCTCTCGGAGTTGGAGTACCACGCGACATTCCGACGCGACGTGGACTTCCTTCACGTACCCGGGCTCCTCCAGACGCACGACTATGCCCGTGCCCTCTTCTCGTTCACAACCCCCGAACTCTCCGATGGCGAGCTGGATGCGTGGGTGGACCACAGGATGCGGCGTCGCGCGGTCCTCGAAGGACCCCAGCCGATCCCGTACGAAACGGTTATCCACGAATCGGCACTGCGGATCAGGGTTGGCGACCGCGCCGCGACGCGGGTTCAGCTCACCAGAATCCTGGAACTATCCGAAGCCGACCATGTGAGAGTGCGCGTCATCCCCTACGACCTGGACGGGTTCGCCGGCGCCGGAAGCGCCATGGTGTACATGGGCGGCACCGTACCCCGCCTGGACACAGTCGTCCGTGACGCACCTTATGGCACAGCGTTCATCGATTCAGACGCTCAACTCGACCGTCTTCGAACGCTCTTCCGTAAGGTGGAGGGCGTGTCATTCGAGCCCGAGCGGTCGCGGGACTTCATCCACCGCTTGGCCAAGGAACTGTGAGGCGAGGCATGACCACCCCTGGCACCTGGCAGAAGTCCTCCTTTTCAGGCGGCGGCGAAGGCAACGCCTGCATCGAGCTCGCCGCCATCTCCACCACCCTCCACCTCCGCGAATCCGACGACCCCACCACCGTCCTCATCACCACCCCCACTCCCCTCGCCCACCTCCTGCACGGCATACGCGCGGGAGCCCTCACCACACCCCTCGCATAGCTACTGCGACGGAACCGCCCACACCGCAACTGACGTCTCAACAGCAGCAGGCATGCGGTAAGTTCGCAAGCACGTTCTGTTACTGATATCGCGTACGTTGCAGGTGTTACGGGGGAACACGTGTCGCACAGGCCGACGGACTGGCACATACTCGACCTGGACCACGATCCGACCCCCGGCGACCCACAGCGGGTGAAGAAGCTCGCGGGCTCCCTCCACGACTTCGCCGACGACGTCTCCCACGTCCTGCGGGACATCAAGGGCATGGCGAACGAGGGCGCGGTGCTGAAGTGGGCGGGCAAGACGGCGGATTCGTTCACGGCGGAGTTCGAGGACGTCCCCGGCAAGCTGAAGAAGCTCAAGAAGTCCTACGACATCGCGGGCGACGCGCTGGCCTCGTACTGGCCGGACCTGGAGGAGGCCCAGGGCAAGGCGGACAAGGCGCTGCGCGACGGCCTCAAGGCCCACGCGGAACTCTCCACCGCGCAGACGGCGTTGACCGGCGCGAACGACTGGGTACACACGGCCACCGCGAAGGCCGACTCCTACGACCCCGACAAGAACGGCGGCCGTAAGGACGTCCCCAAGCCGGACGAAGCCGAGGTCCGCCGCGCCACCCGCAACGCCCAGCACGCCAAGGAGAAGCAGACCGCCGCCCAGAACGACGTCGACACCGCCCAACACGCCCTGGACGCGGCGAAGAAACTGGCCGCCCATGCGAAGGGCCTGCGCGAGGACGCCGCCCGCCGCACGGTCAAGAAGCTCCACGAGGCCTCGGACGCCGGCATCCACAACCGCCATTGGTGGGAAGAGGCCGTCGACTGGGTCTCCGACCACTGGGACGAGATCGTCACGGTCTGCAAGTGGGTCGTGACCATCGTCGGCATCATCGTGATGATCGTGGGCGGGCCGCTGGGGTGGCTGGTCTTCGCGGCGGCCTTGGTGGTGTTGGCCGACACCGTAAGAAAAATGCTCAACGGCCAAGCAGGCTGGGGCGACCTCGTATGGGCGCTCCTCGACTGCATCCCTGCCACCAAAGGCTTCACCAGCCTCGCCAAGATCGGCAAGCTGTGGAAGGCAGGTGGTCTGCGCGCCCTCGGTGCGGGCTTCATGGGCGGCATAGGCGGCGGCCTGAAGAACCTGGCCAACAGCATCCGCAACGGCGGAAAGGGCATCAAGCAGCTGAGCGTCGCCCTGCGAGATGCCTGGAGAGCTCGCCAAGGTTTCAAGACGCCCAAGCTGCCACCTGCGGGCCACGGCACGAAACTCCTCGAAACAATCTCCGAGAGTCGGATCACTCGAGGAAGCGACGGCCTGATATCGAAGATCGACGGCCAACCGGTGTCCGACTACCTCAAGCACGTCACCGAAATGCGCAGCCAGAGCTACAAGGATCTGGTTTCCGAGGGGACCGACGCCTTCAGAAAGAAGGATCTCGGCGACTGCCTCGGAGTGGGCGTGGACCGCAGGACCGGAAAGGTCTACGAGGGCATCAACGGGCGCAAGGGAAACGAGATAGACCCCAACGATGTCCACCCCACCATCCGCGACAGTGTCGACAACGTGGCGAACAACGGCCCTTACCCCGACCGCAGCGGCGACCTGACCTTCGACTACCCCCACCCAGATGTTCCCCTTCGGCACGCCGAGGTAAAGGCGACGAACATGGCCCTGCACGACCGGGCCGCAGCAGGGCTCCCCGACGGTCCGGCCGCGATGCAAGAGATAACCATGAACACACACTTCCCATACATGGGAGGCGGGAAGCCCGCCCCCTTCTGCGCCAACTGTCACAATGTCCTTGGTGGCGTGGACAGCGTCGCTGGCAGGTTTCCCGGCTGGCCGCCGAACGACGAAATTCTCATACCTGGAGTTACCTACTGATGCGCATCGATGTTGATGACCCGGAACTGGATATGGGGCTCGACCAGTCACTGACTTACCAAGGGCAGCTCTTCACCGGCGAAACCATCGAAAAAAATCCCCGAACTGGACAAGTGGTCGCCCTGACGACCTATGTGGAGGGTCTAGAGGACGGCCCACTGCTCGAATGGTACTCGGACGGCACCGCCAGAGCAGAGGGGCAGTGTCGACGAGGAATTCCGATTGGGCTGTGGCGGGACTGGCACCCGAACGGTCAACTTGCCCTGGAGAAGGAATACGGGGCTCGCGGAATGGTGAAGTCGATCAAGAAGTGGGCGGAGAGTGGCGAACTTATTGACGATCGAACCTTCGACGCGTGACCTCATACATATTTTCTTGAAAGGAACCGGAGATTCACGTGAGCAGCGAGAGATCGACTGCGGGTATCTCCCTCTCGGTGCCAGAGTCCTGGTGGGAGTTCGACATCCGCCCCGAGGGCCGGGACGCGACCATCCGTGCTCTCATCGACGAGCGCACCCGCGTTATCCCCGAACTCGCGCCTTACCGTGCCGACTTGACCAACATGCTCCGCAAGATGGCCAAGGACGCCCACGACTCCGGTGCCGTCTACATGGGCTGCATGGCGGAGAACTTCGAGGGCGTGCCGCTGTCCGCGACCGTCACGGTGTCCGTGCTCGGGGCGAAGGACAAGCAGGGCGTGGCCCTGTCCACCGACCCGCGCGCGATCGCCGAGAGCCTGCGCACGATCACGCCCCGCCGCGAGGGCGACGCCTGGCGCACGGTGACGACCGTCGACATTCCCGAAGTCGGGGTCGCCGCCCGCACGTTCGGTGTCGAGGACGTGCCCGTCGCGCAGGGCGACACGCGTACCCTTCGTATGGTGCTGACCCAGACGTACATTCCCGTCCCGGGAACCACCGACCAGGTCGTCCTCGTCTCCGGAGCCAGCCCGGTACTGGACCTGGCCGAGGCGTTCCACGACATCTTCGACGCGGTGACCGGCACCTTCCGCTTCGTCTGACGCAACGAGCTAGGGGGACTTGACCCATGGGCAACGGCAAGAGCGACCTCGCACTCCCGCTCAGCGAGCTGGAGGACTACGGCGGGCGGCTGCGCGACATCAAGACCCGCCTGAACCACACCAAGAAGCTCTTCGAGTCCTACAAGGACGACCTCGGCGACCACACCGTCTACGACGCCCTCGACGACTTCGAGTCCGGCTGGGAAGACGGCCGCGAGGACATCACCCAGGCCCTCGACGCCCTCGCCGACATGTCCGACGCCGTCGTCCGCGAGTTCAAGAAGCTCGACGACGATCTCGCCAAGCAGGTCAAGGAGGGCACGAAGACGGAGAAGAAGGGCGGGGGCAAGGGTGGCGACAAGTAGGGCGTGCCGCGTCCTCACGCCTCCCGCAGCACCGCCAACGCGAACGCCAGCCGGCGGTTCAACCAGCCTGTGTGGGGCTGGTACACCCTGACGCCTTCCAGGTGGCCGAGGGTCAGGACTACGGCCTCCTCGTCGCCCTCCGCTCGCCAGGTCACCGGCTTGGGGGTGTGGGAGCTTGCCTGGTCGCCGCCCTCGGCGCCGAGGCTGAGGACGGAGTCGACCACGCTGCCGACGAGTTGGCCCGCGCCGCGGACCGCCTTCTCCTTGCCGCGGGTCGCGATCTCCTTCGGGGTGCCCTTGGCCCAGTGGTAGCGGGCCACTATGTCCGGGTGCCCGGGCTGTTGGAGCCACCAGCTGTGCTGGATCGTACGTTTGGCGGCGGGAGTGCGGTGGACGAGGCCGAGTTCCTCGCCTCGCGCGTCGGTGACGCGGTAGCGTGCGCCGCCCTTCACCGGGGCGAGTGCGCACAGCAGGTTGCGCGGCTGTGCCGCCTCGTGCAGCTCGTACGAAGGGGGCTCCGAGTCGGTCTGCTCGCTTCGCGAGATCAGCGCCGCCGGGGCGAAGTACCGCACCCCCTCGACCATCGTCGGCACCCGCACCGCCCGCTCCCCCGTCAGCGCCTTGCGGCGGAACGTCGCGGGGCGCAGTACGTCGCCGACCGTGAACCAGTCGGGTCCGCCGGACCCGTCCCACGGCACCGGCTCGATCGTCGGCTCGTCCTTCTTGCGACCGAGGATCCCCATGGCTCAGCCGACCTCGTTCTCCGCGACGGCCTGGCCATGGACCACGACATCGCCGCCGTAGAACATGCCCGTGAAGACCGGGGAGTAGGTGAGCTGGACCTCGACCTCGACCTCGTCGGCGTTCGCCGCCACGCAGTGGGTTGCCGCGATGTCGGCGCCGGACATGCCCATCTCGCGGGCGAAGGCCTTGACGCGGGCGCCGCAGTTCTCGTAGCGGATGGGGGCGCCGCCCTTGCCCTGGTTCTGGTACAGGGCTTCCTTGTCCACGTCCTGGGCCGCGTAGCGGGCGGCCTGTTCCGCTATGTCGGCGGCCCGCTCCCGCTTGGAGATGGACATGCCGCCGTCGATGACGAAGGCGGAGAGCGAGAGGAAGACGATCGCGAAGATGATGACCGCGCCGGCGCCCGAACCACGGTCGTCCAGACGGGCGCGGCGTGCCTCGACCCAGGTGCGGATCCGAGAGGACCACGGCCTCATGTGCGCCATCACGCCTTCCTCTTGAAGGGGTCGAGCGGCGACGTGAACGTGCCCGTCAGGCGCGTCGGCACGTCCAGGCCCAGCATGGCCAGGCCCCGCACCTCGCAGCTCACCTCGACGGTGAAGAGGTCGGCGTTCGCGAAACCGGCGCTGGTCTTGGTCACGGTCACCGGACCGGAGCAGATGTCCGACAGATCGGCGTCGGCCGCCTTCCGCGCTTCCGACATGGCCGTGCGTTCCTCCCGCTGGAGGGAACCGGCACGCGCGGCGTCCCGCGCCGCCCCGTCGATCGCCCCCCGTCCGTCGACCAGTTGCCCGAAGGCCACCAGCACCAGGATGAAGAGGATCATCACGGGGGCGAGGATCACCACCTCGATCGTGGAGAGCCCACGGTCGCGCCCGGCGCCGGCCCTGGTCCTGGCCCTGGCCCGCACGAAGGATACGAAGGAGACGAGAGCCGTCATCAGTTCTCCCCCTCCTTCACGAACCTCTCCACCGGCCCCACCGACTGCGCGTGCACCGTCAGGTTCAGCCCGGGGAAGACCGTGGGGACCCTGGCCGTGATCTCCACCCCGACCTTGTTCTGCTCGGGCTGGAGCATCTTCACGTTCGGGCCGAGAACCAGCTGCGGGCCGAGCTGCTGGATGTAGCTGTCGACCACGTCCTGGGCCTCGCCGCGCCACGCGCCGGGCTGTTCGTCGGCCGTCGCGCGGGCCTTGCGTGCGCCCGCCTGGGCCGCGGCCTGGGCCACGTGGTCCGCGAAGAAGTACAGCGCGAACTGCACCGTCGCGAAGATCATGAAGAAGAGCACCGGCGTGAGCAGCACGAACTCGATCGCGGTCATGCCGGAGTCGCCGCGGGTGGAGGCGGCCTCCACCCTGCGGCGCACCCAACGACGTACCCCTCGACGTGCGCGCACCCGTATCCCCGTATGAGAAGTGGACGAAGAGCTCAGCAGGTCTTGCCCGCGTCCGCGCCCTTGATGCAGTCGCCCACCTTGTTGGCGCCGTCGCTCAGCGCGGCGTTGATGATCGCGGCGACCACTCCGACGATCGCGACCACGACCGCCGAGATGATGACCCACTCCACCGCGGACGCGCCGCGATCGAGCTCCCCGGAGCGGGCACGCTGCACCCGGCCCTGGAGGAAGGTGATGAGGAAGTCCACCCCCGGGATCCCTGTGCTGAAGTTCCGTCCGTTCATGGTGAGTTGTCCTCTCGAAAAGAAAATCGTCGTCTTCGGCCGGTTCGGAATCAGACCTGGAACACGCGCATCGCCGCCGGAAAGATCAGGAACACCAGGAAGCCCGCGCACAGCAGCAGCTGGGCCACGAGCATCGACTGCGACTTCTCGCCCGCACTGCCCTCGATCTCGGCGAGCTCGCGGTGGCGCATCGTCTCCGCGCGCGAGGCGAGCGACTCGCGCACCTTCGCGCCGTCGTCCGCGACCAGCGCCAACGAGGCCGACAGGTCCTTCAGCTCCTCGACGCCCAGCTCCTCGCCGAGCGAACCGAGGGCCTGCCACTGGCTGATGCCGGTGATCCGGGCGTCGGCGAGCGCGTTGCGGATGCGCTGCGTCGCCCATCCGTCGGAGACCTCCGCGGCCGCCATCAGCGCCTCGGGAAGACCACGGCCACCGGCCAGGCTCATGGACACCAGGTCCAGATACGCGCCGATCACGCGCCGCAGGTCACGGCGCTTCTCGGCCGCGTCCCGCCGTACTTCCACGTCCGGGAGGATGAAGAAGATTCCCGCGAAGAGCAGTGCCAGCCAGACCGGGATGATCGGGCTGCTGCCGAAGCCGAGGGTCCACACGATGGCGAAGAGGAACGGGCCGAAGAACAGACCCGCCGCCGACAGCAGCACCTTCGTCGCGAGGAACCTCTCCCAACTCCGGTCCAGGACCGCCAGGTCGGCCCGCAGCGAGCGCTGCTCCCAGCCCTGCTGCATATAGAACTCAGCGACCCGCCGGCCCACTTGGGACCGTACGGTTCCGAGCCTTCCCGTGTCCGTCTCGCCGCGGTGCGCGGACTCGTACGCCGCTCCCCGCGCCCGCATCGCGTCGATGCGCGCGACCTGGGCGACCGCGCTCCGCTTCGAGGGCATGAGGGCGCGCACGAGGGCGTAGATGCCCAGGCCCGTGATGGCGCCGATCAGGACCGGCATGGTGAGGTTCACCGCCGTACCCCCTCTTCCTGCTGGGACGGCATCCGAGGACGTACGAACTGGACCGACGACTCGTCCCGTACCAGGAAGCGCTCCGGCGTCTCGATCGTCGACAGCTTGCGCAGCCACCAGAAGCCGAGCGCGAACAAGCCGCAGACACAGGCGAGTACGAGCTGACCGACCGGTGTGCCGTACGGCTTGACGAACTCGCGGTTGAAGATCGACAGGCCGAGGACGAAGGCGATGGAGACAGCGACGACGATCTGGACCGAGCGGCGGGTGGAGGCGCGCTGCGCCATGACCCGCTGGCGCATGTCGACCTCCTCGCGCGCCGACTTGGCCAGGGCGCCGAGCACTTGGCGCAGACCCGGGCCGCGCAGCCGCGCGTTGAGGATGAGCGCGGCGACGATGATGTCGGCGGAGGCGTCGTTGATCTCGTCGGCGAGGTGCTGGAGGGCCTCGGGAAGCGGAGTGCGCGAGCGGAGCCGGTCGACGAGCGCGTCGAGATGAGGCCTCAATACGGGGGCCGACGCGCGCGCCGACGCGGGAATCGCCTGTTCCAGGCCGACCGCGCCCGCGATCGTGTCGCGCAGCGATTCGGTCCAGGAGGCCAGGGCCTCCACGCGGCGCATGGCGGCCCGCTCCTCGGAGGCGCCCCCGAAGAGCTTGTCCCAGAAGAAGACGAGGACACCGGCCGCGATACCGGCCACGGCCCAACGCGTCAGCAGCAGGACGACCAGACCCGCGCCGGCGGCGATCGAGCCGCGCTGCCCGGCGAACCGCACCAGCTCGCCGGCGCGTTCGCTCGCCTTCTGCTTCTCGTGCTCGGGCTTGGCGGGCAGTCCCCGCACCGCGACGGCGAACAGCGAGAGGCCGCCGCCTACGGCGACACCGGACGCGAGCGCATACAGGACGGTCGTGGAGAAGAGCCCGCCCATCGACCCGAGCGAGTCGAGAGCCGCGAGAGAAGTAACGGACGTGGATGTCATACGGTGGTCACCCCCAGCTTCCGCCACCGGGCAACCGGTAGCCGTGCGCGACGAGTTCGTCGAGGCAGGCTATGGGTGCGTGCGGCACGATCCGGCCGTCGGGAGCCTCGGCGAACACCTCGCTGGACAGCACCCGTCCGTCCACGCCGTTGACCTCGCGCACGGAGGTGACCATGCGCTGGAGGCGGCCGCCCGACTCGTAGTTGTTGCGTCGCTGGATGAACACGACGAAGTTCACGGCGCCCGCGATGAGCATCTGGCTGGCCTCGATGGGCAGCCGCTCGGACGCCTGGAGCGCGTACGTGGAAATACGGTTGAAGACCTCGCTGGAGCTGTTCGCGTGGATCGTGGACAGCGAGCCGTCGTTGCCCTGCGACATCGCGTTGAGCATGGTCACGATCTCGTCGCCGAGGACCTCACCGACGATGACGCGGGAGGGGTTCATACGGAGGGACCGTCGGACCAACTCGGCCATCGGGATGGACCCTTGGCCTTCCGAGTTGGGAAGGCGCTCCTCGAATGCGACGACATTCGGGTGGAGGTCGCTGAAGGAGTCGAGCCCGAGCTCCAGAGCGCGCTCCACGGTGATGAGGCGCTCCTGCGGCGGGATCTCGTTGGCGAGGGCGCGAAGGAGGGTCGTCTTACCGGCGTTCGTCGCGCCCGCGATCATGATGTTCTTGCGGGCCCGTACGGCACAGGCGAGGAAGTGCGCGACCTCGGGCGTGATCGTCCCGTTCCCGACCAGGTCCGACACGAAGACCTTGCCCATCCGCGCACGACGGATGGAGAGGGCGGGCCGACGGGTCACGTCCATGACGGCGGAGAGCCGGGACCCGTCCGGAAGGCGCAGGTCGAGCTGCGGGTTGGCGGAGTCGAAGGGCCGGGAGGACAGACCGGAGTAGGCACCGAGGACCTGGATGAGCTCGATCAGCTCCTCGTCGTTCTCGGCGACGGGATCGCCCTTCACTTCCCGCCCATCGGCGTACCCGATGAAGACCTGGTCGTACCCGTTGATGTCGATGTTCTCGACTTCCGGGTTGTCGAGCAGCGGCTGCAGCCGGCCGACGCCGAAGAGGGCGGCGTGCACGGCGGCCGCGTACTGCTCCTCGGTCTCGGCGTCCAGGGGCGTGCGGCCGAGGTTGATCTCGGTGCGCGCGTGCTCCTCGAGTATCTGCGCGATGACGGCCCGCGCGTACTGCCGCTCGTCCTCGCTGGACATCGGCGTGACACCGCGGACCTGGTCCTCGCGGCGCTGCTCGGCGATACGGTCACCGGCGTCCTGCCGGAACCGCTTGACCAGCTGGTGGTCGACGGCGGTCACCGGCCGGCCCCTGCATGAGGAGTCTGGGGACCCTGCGCCTGCGCGGGTACGGCCCAGGCGGCGCCGTACTGCTGGTACAGGTCCGCGGTGACCTTGCGGGCCGAGCGGATGAGCAGCGACTTGTCCAGGCGCCCGCGCTTGCGGCCGGCCAACTGGTCCGCGCCGGCGGGGTCGTCGGCGAGCGTGCCGACGACACGGGCGCCGGTCTGGGCCGCCACCAGCATGTCGTTGACCTGGTGGACGAGCTTGGCGGAGTCGCTCGGGTCGGCGATGAGGGTGACACCGATGAGGGGCGTGGCCAGCGTGGCCGCACCGCGCGGACCGCCGTGCAGCTTGGCGCTCAGCGCGGCTGCCCGGTCGCGTACGCGGGCGATGGCTTCGGGTTCGGTGCGGGAGAGCAGCAGTACCAGGGCGGCCTGGGAGAACATCTCCACGGCCGGGGTGTCGCCGCTGATCCGCCCGCAGTCGGCGATGACGTCGGCGGGCGCGTGCGGGGAGTCCCCGAGCTGGGCGAAGGCACGCCCGAGGGTCGGCCACAGCCCGGCGAGCCCGGCGGCCTGCTCGGCGATACCGAGCCCGACGAGGACTTCGAGCCCGCCGCTCAACGGCTGTACATGGTCCCAGAGTTGGTCCGGTACGAGACCGCGGCGGGCGGTCGCCGCTATCGACAGCATGCCGGTGTTGGGGTTGAGCGGACCGCCGTGCGCCGCGGCGCTGCGGTAGACGAGGTCTCCGCCGGCCGGGTCGGTCTCGGCCAGCAGGACCCTGCGGGGCCAGACCGCCGACAGGGCTACGGCAGCGGTGGTGACGCCGGGCGAACCCTTGTCCGCGGCGAGAGCGATGAGCGCCATGTTTCTTTACTCACTCGCCTCTAGTTGCCGGGAACGAGAACGACGGCGACCTCGCCGGCGGCGGCGGCCTGGGCGAGGGCGGGGGCGTCGCTCTGGTCGACGAGGACGGTGATGGCGAGATTGCCCGTGCTGATCGTGGAGTCGTCGTTGCTGCTCACCGTGTCGACGCGAGCGCTGTCGACGATGAGGGAGTTGCTGCTCGACGTGCCGCCGGACGACGTGCCCTTGTCGGAACTGGAGCCGCTGCTGTCACTGCCGACGCGGTAGGCGGCGACGAGGTCTCCGGCCTTCAGGGTCGACGGGTACTGCCCCTCCTTGAGGGCGAGGCCCACGGAGGCCTTGCCGGTGGGGAGGGTGCTCTTGCTGGCGAACATGTCGCCGATGACGACCGTTCCCTTGTAGATCGTGGACTTGGCCTTCAGCTTCTGGAGGGCCGCGCGCTGGGTCCACTTGACGTAGTTGATGCTCGCGTCATCGGCGACCAGCACAGAGGTCACGTGGTTGCCCACGGATTCCCCGGCCTGGATGTCGCTCGTCACCTGCACGACCTCGACACGGTCGCCCGCGCGCAGCACGAGCATCGTGGCGCCCAGCGCACCGACGAGGATGAGGAGCACGGCGAGAGCGGCGAGCGCGGGTTTGCGCTCGCGAGGCGGCGTGGGAAGACGCTCACCCATCGCCGGCTGAGCCGGCGCGGCGGAACGGTGGTTGCCCGCCCCCGGACGCTCTTGGATCTTCACGCAACCGCTCCCCGTACACCCAAGAAGATTTCTGCCAATTTACATGCCAATTGGGACACTTCACTCCGGTGCGCCCTTGTCGGACGTACCGCCCGACCTGGCCAAATAGCCAACGCTGAAGCGAGTGTCAAGCCATGGCACCGTATCAGCCGCACATAAGCCCCTCAAGGCGCGTCAAGCAACCCCGACCTCGCGGCACTCGACGTTATCCACGCGCAACGGGGGCCCTGCGGTTCCCCGTTGCTCCCGCCTGGATACGGGGATTCGAGGGCCTCCGGACGCGGATGCCGCTGTGCAGGCGCGAATCGGGGGTGGGGTGGAGAGGGGGGCGTTACGGGGGGTGCGCGAGGTCTGCACGAGGTGTTCACGGGGCTGAGGGGTGGGTGGGGGGTGGTGGAGTGATCTTTCAGCCGGACGGGGGGCGCGCCGAGCGGGGTGCGGTGACGGCGTGGCCGCGCCCTGGACGCTCCGGGAGGGGGAAACCCGCTATGACAGCCGCCGGATCCACTCAGAAGTCCTCCGGATTTGTTGCGTACGGCCCGTACACGGGGCGCCCCGCAAGGGCTTCGTCCAACTCATACTGGAAGTGCTCGAAATTGGTCAGCGCGAACCAACCACACGGTTCTACTCGTTCGGGGATGATGTTGTCGTTTTCGTCGACGTAGCCCTCCGTACTGGCGTCGTAGAAACAGTGCTGTCTCAACAGGTGTGCTGTTTCAAGCTCCTCATGAGCCATCGTTCGGAAGTACCCGCTGTGCCATGCCCAGTTCATCGTGAAGAACGGGGCCTGAAGCTTCCCGGCGTCGACAGCGCGTCCTCCAGGACCGAGTCGGACCCCAACGCCCGAATCAGCGTGTCCCCTTCGGTCGAGGTGAGAGCCTTTCACAGCACCGCTTGATGCTCGGTGAAGTCGGCGATCACCTCAGGAGGATTGGCCGCCTCGGTGGCCTCCACCTCCCAGCCGGGACGGTCCATGTCGAACAGCACGATCGGTACCGGTCGCCCAAGCATCCGGTCGAGGTGGCCCTCGGCCCGCAGACGGCGGGCGGTGTCGATGCAGATGTCGTCGAAGCGCAGCACGAGTTCGTCGTCGAGGGCGTCCCGCTCGTCCTCGGAGAGCGTGCCCTCATCCTCGTACCAGAGCCCCTCCGCCTTCGCCTCGGCCACATGCAGGGCGCTGCCAACCGGGTCCTCGGGCACATGGCCGACCATCTCGAACCCCTCCAGCAGCCAGTACGCGTACTCCCACCGGGCCGTCCCCTCGTACGAGCACTCGTGCTCCAGGACCCTACGGACCTCACTCTCGGTGTTGTAGCCGATGGCCAGGTACGGATAGCGGGGGTCCTGGCCCACGCGCCAGATGCGGAATGAGACGACGTAGATCTCGGGTCTGAGCGCGTCAGGGAAACCATCCAGGATGCCCACGGCTCCCCGCCGCACATGGTCTCGGAAGGTCACTCCCGTCGCACCATCGGTCACGTCAGAACCCCCACGGATTAGGGTGCGGAACCAGACCTGGATCCTCCGACCACACCAGCCGGACCTCGAGTTGATCTCCCAGGAGGACACTCAGACGCTCCGCCGCCCAGCCGTTCCAGCAGACGGCAGTGGGGAACCCCGTCGACCGGAACGCCGGTACGTCGGCGGGCAGTGCGTCCGCCCTGAAGACCGACTTCCGAACCCTGCCGAGCTGGTCCGGCGGCGACGACTTCCCCATGTCCAGGCAGTCGGCCACCCTCTCCACGAGGTACAGCAGGTACTCGTCCGCCTCGGCGTTCTCGATGTGCACAGGCAGCAGGCGCCCCGCCCTTTCCAGGTCGCTCAGCAGAAGGTCTGCGCCACGGCGGCTCAGTACCGGGGAACTGGGGTCCCCGTTGGGAAACTCGCTCTTCGTCCACCGTGGATGGCCTCCCCACTCCGCGGTGAAATTCGTGGGGTACGTCCCCGTCGAACCATCCAGCTGCCAACGCATCACATCCACCGGCGAATTATCGAAATGGAGCGTCCGGTACTCCCTCATGCTCGGCAGTAGGCGGTAGATGGAAAGGGGCTCTTCATGCTCCCTGCTCCTGGAAACGAGGATCTGCCCCGTCACTTCTTCCTTCATTCGAGGAGTGCACGCACGGCGTGCTGTCCCGGGCGCCCCCTCGATGGATCAGGGCGAACACCGGCATGCCGTCGAGACCGTACGCGACGCTGGAATGCCTAGCGGTACCAGTCCTCTCCGTCACTTTCCATCGCACTGCGTACATAGCTCTCCAGGTTCGGAGAAACAAGATTACGACTGTCTGTCTCGTGGTCCCATACGAACACTTCGTTGCGCTCCGGTGAGCGCACGAAGGCGAATTGGTCTCCCCCACCGTTGTCACCGAAGAATACGATCGAGTCGAACGGCATGTACAGCGACCGAAACTGGTCATCTCCACGGAAAGAGAGGTTGTCACTCAGAATGCGCTCAGCGGGCCAGATGACGTCGGTGCCGTATTCATCCTCCAGCCCGTCACTCTCCAGAAGAAAGGACCGGAGATCTTGAGGCAGTGATTGCCCGAGTGCCGCCTCGACTCGGTCGAGCACGCCAGGCTCCACCGAATGATGCAGCTCTGCCGTTGCGAACTCTTCGAGAATCTCGCGCCACATCGTTTGATCCCGCCTTGACTCGTCTACCGGATACGTGGACTGAACCAGTTGCCGAGCATATCATCGACACGGGTTACGTGATCAAGAACTTCCTGCCTCGTTGGATTCGGATGGCTGTCGTAAAACCTGTTCCACTCCACGCGAATATGACTGAGATGGATCCTACTGTTGATGTCACCCTTGGGGATGCCGCGCAGATTCTCCAGAGAGTGGATTTCATCTGCGGAAAACAGGCCAGGGTAACGCTTGAGCACCTGTTGTTCAATGGCGTGATGAACTACGACCTTCCCCTTGAGTTTTGGATTCGCCGCGAAGAACGTCTTCTTGTAGCTGTGACTCGTGGTGCTTCCGACGGAGGCTTCGGCGCGCGTCGGGACGCTCGGCCCCAGCACCGTCTCCTTTCGGGCCGCCGCCTGTTTGGCGGCGTCTTCACACGGCGTCAGTCCCAGGGGGTCAACCCAAGTGAGCGGGTTGTGCACGTAGGCGACAGAGTTGAGGCCTGCCGCGAGGCCCATCGGGTCACGGGTGAGGTATTGGGCTGTTTCAGGATCGTAGTGCCGAAATAGGTTGTAGTGCAGGCCCGTTTCCGAGTCGAAGTACTGGCCGGGGAAACGTAGTGGGGTGTAGGCCGTCGCAGATCGATTCCAGATCGTGGTGCCCCACACCGTCGATCGCGTACGCCAGGCGATCTCTCCTTCCTCGTCAACGAGTTCGCTGGGCGCCCCGATGAGATCAGTGACGATGCCGAAGAAGCGCTGATCAATCTCCTCCTGCGGCGCATGGGCAGCAGTGATGCGCTCGATCTGCGCGATGGGGTGCAGCCCCTGGTGTTCCCAGGTGAGCGTCACAGGGTGCGGCAGATCGACGGCGGTCGTCGTCTGTTCGCACAGAGCGGTGCCGTCCCAGACGAACTCTGTGCGCTCGACGACCGAGCCTTCCGCGCCGTGTCGTAGCTTGGCAATGCGGCGCCCGAGCGGGTCGTAGAGATAGGACCATCGGATTCCGTCCGGTGTGCTGACCGCCGTCAGTCGGTCTTCCGCATCCCATTCGTAGCGCCATGTGTCCGGTTTGCGTGACAGACGCGTCTTCTGCCGGACGGTGATGCGGCCCTGCGCATCGTGTTCGTAGCGCACCGCTCCCGCACGGTTCAGGCGCAGGCTGTGGCGACTTCGTTCTCCGATGGCTTCCTGCCCCGGAAATGCCGTGGGCCATGATGCCTGCGTCTGGCTGCCAAGGGGGTCGTAGCCGTAGTGCTCGACACCTTGTGGTCCGTGAGCCGCAGTGATGCGTCCGGCCGTATCCAGTTCGTAGCGGGACAGGGTGCCGTCGAGGTCCTCGACCTTGGTGAGGTGTCCGTCGGGCCGGTAGCTGTAGTGGCGTCTGCTCCGTGTGCGTCCGTCGGCGGTGAGTGATTGAGAACTGACGCGGCCCAGCTGGTCGTATGTATGGGCGAGGACGGTGCTCCCGCCGACGTAGCGGGCGATTTCTTGTCCCGCTCGGTCGCGGTCGAAGCGGATACTGTGGCCGGAGCTGACGAGTTCAAGGGCACTGCCCGCCACGTCGTAGGTCCAACTGCTCGTGCCGCCACCGGGAGTTGTGCGGGTGCGGCGGCGTCCCACCAGGTCGTAGCTGTGGGCGAGACGTCGGCCGTTGGTCGTTTCCGTCAGGAGTCGGCCTGCCCTGTCCCGGGTCATGCTGATCGTCGCGTTCGGACCGACCGCCTCCACGAGACGTCCGCACAGGTCGTAGCGGAATTCTGTGGTCGCCCCTTCCGACCTTTTCCGGACCACACGGCCGAGCACGTCGTGGTCGCTGTGGACTGCCTGCCCCAAGGCATTGGTGCGGGTGACTAGTTGACCGGCCAGGTCGTAGGCGTAAGTGGTGGTGAGACCGCCGAAGTCCGTCTCGGACAGCAGGCGTCCTGCGGCGTCGTAGGTGAACTGCCAGTCATCGCCCGTGGCAGCAGTGACTAGGACTAGGCGCAGGTCGCCGTCGTACGTGTAGGTGGTGCGGGCTCCGGTGGGGTCCGTCCGGACCGACAGTAGATCGAAGTGGGTGTATTCGTACATGCTGATGTTGCCGGCCGGGTCTTCATGGCGCCGGCAGTTGCCTTCTCCGTCGTACTCCCAGGTCTCGGTGCCGTCGGCATCGGTTTGCCGTGCGAGCCTGCCCTCCATGGTCCACTCGAGGTGAGTGACCGCTCCCAGCTGATCGGTCAGCCGGATCGTTCGACCAAACGCGTCCCGCTCATGCCGTATGACAGCTCCAAGAGGATCTGTGATCTCCAGAGGCAATCCCGCGGGGTCGGTGCGGATCGTTGTGGTGTTTCCGAGTGGGTCCTTCAGATTGCACACGTGCCCCGCGTCGGTATAGGCGTAGCGAAAGGTGGCTCCGTCGGCTTCTGTGATGGCGGTGCGATTGCCCCGCTCGTCGTAGGAGCAGTGCACTGAGGTCCGGTCGGGCAATGTGATGGTGACGGGCAGGCCCAGCCCGTTGTACGCGTACTCGGTACGTGCGCCGTCAGGGCGCAAGACCTCTACAGGTCGCCCCCACTCGTCGTTCACCACATGCGTGGTGTGTCCGAGGGCGTCGGTATGGGACAGGAGCCGATGGTTGGTGTCATACACGATCCTGGTCAGGCCTCCGAGCGGATCCACCTCGGCCACAACCTGACACTCGCCATTGATGACATAGCGGCTCACTGCACCCGCGGCGCTGGTCACCGTAGTGACGCGATGATCTGGCCAATCGGCATCGGCGCCGTCGTAGGCGAAGGTGAATGCGACGTGCCCCGCCTCGCCGCTCTGGGCTGTACAACGGTCCTGTTCGTCGTATGCATAGCAGTACGTGCTGGCGTTGGTATCGGTCCAGGAGGTGACACGCAGTCGTTCATCGTACGCAAGACGCAGAGGCACCTCGCATGAATCCACAACACCCGTGAGGTGCCCATCCGTGTAGGTGAACCGTTTGAGGATGGCATCGGTCCCGTCGTTCGCCGCGCCGGCGAGGCCAAGTGCGGTGATGCGGCCGTCGTCGGTTGTGAACGTGAGGCAGTACCCGGCGGAGTGCTGTATTCGGGACGGCGTCCCATCAGGCTCGTACTCGAAGTTGATCGCGTTGCCGTTCCGATCGGTGATGCGCTGCAGTAGCGCGACTCCACCAACAGGCGGTGCGAATCGTCGAAAATGTCCTGAGTCGGGGTGGTGGATCTGAAAGCCGCCGTCATTCATCAACGTAAGCGGCCAGCAGGGGCCTTGCTCCGGGTACGAAGGGCTGTCCGGCGCCCCAGGGCGCCGATAGGCGAGCAGCATGCCGTCCTCGGTGACGAAGACGACCTCGTCCTGGTCGACCTCCAGCCGTTGGTCGAGCGTGGAGGACCAAGAGGGCCCGAACCACCAACCATTGCGATAATTCGAGGCCACTCGGCGCGTGAAGATGAGGGGCAGCACTCCGGGGAGTTCAACGTCAGTCTGCTGCATGTACATTGCGCCGGTGGCGATGTCGACCGGGTCACCACATCCGAAAACCTTGGTCTTGAGCCGGTTGTAAGCGCCTTTGGCTCCATCCGCCAGCATGCCCTTCGCGTTCTTGCCCAGTCCCTTGACGCCCATGGCCATGCCCTTCAGGCCCATCTTGCCCAGGCCCTTCATGCCCTTGGCGAGTTTTCCGAGGCTGGTGAGGCCCTTGCCACCGGGTATGCAGTCCAGTGCCGCGAACGCCACATCCCACAGGGATGCTTGACCCTTTGCGTACTTATTGAGAGTGTCCGCGAGCACCACGAGCGCGGCGACCAGCACGATCGCGCCGAGGATCGGCCCACCGATGATCATCGCAATGATCCCGACCACCGCGACGACGACCTTGCAGACCGCGACGATGGTGTCCCAGTTGTCGGAGAACCAGTCCCCGACCTCCTCCCACCACTTGCGGTTGTGGATCCCCGCGTCCGAGGCCTCGTCGATCTTGTCCTTGGCGGTCTTCGCCGCCTCCTCCCGCATCTTGCGGGCGTCCTCGGCCATCTTCTTCGCCGCGTCCAGCGCACTGTTCGCGGACGTCACGTCCGACTGAGCAGAGGTCTGCGCCGACTTGGCATGCTGCGCATCCCTCGTCGCCGCACGGACCTTCGCCTCGTCCGGCTTCTCGGTGTCCTTGCTGCCGGTCGGGTCGTCCTTGTACTTGTCCGCTTCCTTATTGGCCTTCGTCACCCACGAATCGGCCGACGACAGACGGGACTTGGCGGAAGAGAGATCCGACTGCGCCTCACGGCCCTTCGCGAGCGCCTTGTCCGCCAGCGCCTGGGCGCGCTCCAGCTTCGGCCAGTACGCCGCCAGCGCATCGCCCGCCATCTCGTAGGACTTCTTCAGCTTCTTCAGCTGCTTCGGCACGCCCGAGAACTCGTCCTGGAACGCCTTGGCGGATTTACCAGCCCATTTCAGGACGGCGTCATCGTCGGCCATCCCCTTGATCAGGCGGAGGGCATCGGAGACGTCGTCCGCGAAGTCGTGCAGGTTCTTCGCCAGATGCCGCACCCGGTCCGGATCCCCCGGCGTCGGGTCCTTGTCCAGGTCCAGGACATGCCAGTCCCCCGGCCGATTCCCCGCCACGTCGCAACCCCCGTCACGCCCGCATCACCAACAACCGTACGAATGCTCGAAGTTACTAGAGATGTACGGGCGACGGGAAGGCCGTTTGTTCGATCTAGTTCGCAAAGCGGAACGTCGACGTGATCGCGTCGAAGATGTCGAAGAAGGAGTCCGCGAGGTCGAGGACCTGGCTGCTCCCGGCCACGAGGGCGACCTTGCCCTCCTGGCCCGGCACGGGGATGAACGTTTGCATGAGTACGGCACGAATGGTGCGGTTGAGGGTGTCGTCGGGCACGGCGATGTCCTCGATGCCGTACGTGCGCGCGGCCGGGCCGACACCCGGGATGTCGACGGTGGTCACCTTGCGCCAGGCGTCGCCCTCCTTCTTCGCCTCGCGCACGGCGAGTTGGCTCGCGATCGTCGCCGGGTCGGTGGAGAGGGGCTCGCCGGTCTGCTGCGAACGGCCGCCGACGATCGAGACGGTGACCGAACCCGTGATCGGGGTGTCGCCGCCGAAACTCTCCGCCATGCAGCCGCAGTAGAGGGCGCCGGACTTCCAGGCGTCGGCGGCCGACTTCTGGAGGAAGGCGGCGTACGTGTCGCGGTACTTCGCCAACTCGGGGCGCTGTCGCACCCGTTCGTCCACCATCCGCCGGATGGAGTCGTCACGGGATTCGGGCCGTACGTCGAACTCCCACCACGACTCGGGCACCTTGATCCGAAAGCCGCCGCGCTCGATAGTGAGCGTTTCCATGTAGCGGGCCATGGTGTGTCCCCCGTTGTTCGTCCCTCTGTTCGGCTCGGGTCAGCCTACGAGGTGACGCGCGCCGTCACCCCAGGGCCCGGCCGTCACCCGCCTGGGCGACGTACCGACGGCGCAATGGCCGACGAAATGCTCTCGGGCGGAGTCGGCTTCTTCGGCATCGGCCTGTACGGCATCGAGGACGGCGGCGGGGTGACACACTGCTCCCTCACCATCGCGGCGGTCTACGAGTCGGGCGAGACGGATCAGGACGTCGTCGCCCACGGAGTTCATGCGCTTCGTGAGGCCGAAGAACCCGACGCACCGCCCTCGTAGCAATCATCTCGCGCGCCGTCAGCGGCCCTCGCAACCCCCTGCTGGACCACCCGCAGGACGAGCCCAAGGCACCACGGACAGCCAAGTGCACTGACTCCGCAGCCAACCCCCCATCGGAGAACGCCGTTTCGCACTAGTGAAGCGCCCAAGTACAGTGCCGCAGGTGACAGCAATCGGGTGGCGGGGGATCCATCGATGAAAGCGGTCGTGAGGCAGGGCACGGACCGGGCAGGCAGGCGGGCTTGGCGGGTTCCGTGGGTGGGTGTCACGCGCGCACTCCTTGCCCTCTTCGCGCTCAGCGCCCTGTTCGCAACCGCCACCCCGGCCAACGCCGCCGGCTCCCCCACCCCCTCCACCCAAGCCGCCTACTTCGCCGCCCACCTCCGCACCAACCCCGTCTACGTAACCGACCAACTCCCCCGCGAGATCCCCCGCTCCCAAGCCCCCGCTTTCGCCGAGCTGGCCAAGCGCACCGGCATCCCGACGTACGTCCTCGTCCTCCCCGAACAGGACCCGGGCGGCAAGGGACTGCTCGGTGCGGTGCACGACCGGCTCGGGCGGGACGGGCTCTATGTGCTGGTCGACACGTCGGGGGTCACGGACGCCGTGGCGTACGGAGTGCGCGCGCCCGCCGACGACGCGGCGACCGTCGCGCTCTACGAACTCCCCTACGACGCGGGCCCCTTGCGCAGCTTCGAGCGCTTCGTGGATGTCGTCGCGCAGGGCAGCGAGAAGGCCGCCGAACGAGCGGAGGCGGCGCGTGAGAAGTACGGGGAGGGCAACGCCGAGCCCGACCGGATGTACATCGACCGCACCGACCGTAAGAACCAGTCGTTCCTCACGGGGGTGTTGCTCGTCGGCCTACCTCTGTTGATTCTGCTGCTGGTCACATACGTACGGCGCTGGCGGCACGTACTCCTCAAAGCAACCGGACAGGCGAAACCGGACAGGCGCCGCGCGCCGGAGTGGCTCGCCTCCGTCCTCGCCCTCGTCACCGCCGCCGCGATCGTCCTGACCACCGCGTTCGCCTTCGACCAAGCCGAGTCGAGCGCGGCCGCGCCGCCCACCGCGGCCGATCTGTCCTCCCGCGTCGAGCGGGTCGCGGCGGGGCTGAAGCAGGACTCCGTGTACATGGATCCGGAGAGTCCGCGAGTGCTGGACTCCCCTCAGCTCTCCCGTCTGCACCAGCGGATGCGGGAGTTCGCTCGTACCGACGGCAGAGGTCCGGTCTACGTCCTGCTCGTCCCGCAGTTGTCCGTCGACGAATCCGCCGGCCGCCCCGAGGCGTTCGCGGACGCCGTGCACGCCGAACTCGGCAAGGACGGAGAAGGCAGCAACGACCGCGAGGAGGGGCTGTACGTGGTCGCCGACACGCTCCGCGGGGACATCAACGTCCTCAACTACGGTCTGCGGCTGGACAGCGGTCGACTCTCCTTCGACCTGCCGGAATCCATCGGCTTCGGTGACGAGACGGCACGAGAGGCGGACGACCACCTCCTCGGCGAACGGCTCGACGACCTCATGACGTTCCTGGACAAGTCCCCACGTACGGACGAGCCGAGTACGACTTCCGACCTGAGCACCAAAGCCGAGCCCATCGAGGACAACGCACTCCCGCCGCTCTTCTCCGGAGACTTCTGGCCGGGGCTGCTCGTCGGCGGCCTGGGGGCGCTGCTGGTCCTCGGCCTCGTGACGGGCGTCCTGGGGATCGTCGGCTCGGTGCTGCGGCGGCGCCATCCGGTACCGTCCGGCTCAAAGTCGGCGTATCTCCAGGAGCCGACTGATCCATCGGTGTCGTATCTGCGGACCACCGCGTACGACGAACTCGGCGCTCTGTCCGAGGAGTTCCTGGACTCCGACGACGCGGACGCCGGCAACCTCACCAGCCGTGTCCGCGTCTGGGACAGCTTCGACGCCGCGATGCTCCTCGTCGACGGCGACCGCGACCGGCTCACCGAAACGAGCCACGCGGACGATGCGGACGATGCGGACGGCGCGGACGCCCCGGACATCGATCCCGTGACGCTGGTCACGGTCATCGTCCTCGCCCGCGCGGGGCGCGCCGCGCTCAGGAACGAGGCGTACGACCTGTGCTGCGCCCTCAATCCGCTGCACGGGCCCGCCGTCACCCGCCACCCCGTACGGGTGTCGGCCGAGGACCGGCGCCGCCGTCGGCTCCCCGTGTGCGACGCCTGCCGTGCCACGGCGATTCGCGAGCCCGGCGCCGTCCACACACTGTTGATGACGTTGCCCGCACAGGACGCTTCCGCTGATGGCCGGGGACGCGTTCCCTACGACGTACTCGAGAGTCCGCTCTCCGCCGCACCCGACGGCATTCCCCGACTCATCGACGCGGTAAGGGAGTTGGCCGGTGTTGAGTGATCGCAGTGATCGCAGTGATCGCAGTCATGGGAGTGACTGGAGTGACCGGAGTAAGTGGAGTAAGCGGAGTAAGCGGAGTAAGCGGAGTATCCGGCGTGACCGGAAGCGTGTGATCGCCGCTCTGCCGACGGTTCTCCCGGCGGTCCCGTCGGCGGTTCTCCCGATGGTGCTGTCGGCGGTTCTGTCGGCGGTTCTGCTCGCCGTCGGCCCCACCGCCTCGGCCCGAGCCGCGGGTTCCACCAGCCCCGGCGAGCGCATCGCCGGCGCCCTGCGCACATCGCCCGTCTACGTCGACGGCGCGTACAGCGACGCCGTACCACCCGCCCGCCAGAAGCAACTGGTGGCGCAGATCAAGAAGACGGGCCTGCCGATCAAGGTGGTCCTGGTGCCGTTGACCAAGGGCGACGGCTTCGACGGGGACTCGGACGTCCTCGCCCGGGTCGTCCACGACCGTCTCCCCCAGCACAACCTCATCCTCATCACGACGGACAGCGACTTCACCGACTCGCTGAACGGCTACGAGTGGCCGACCGACGCCCACCAGAGCAGCGATGCCGTGGCCTCCGTGGAATTCCTGGACGAGATGCGGGACGCCGGCCTGGCGGACCGGACGGCCAAGGCCGTGGAGCTGGTGGCGGAGGGCGACGGGACGAAGGTGTACAAGGAGGCGACGAAGGGCCTGCGGGACTCCAGCTCCACGCCCCCTGCCGCCACGTCGGGCTCGGGCGGGGCCACTTGGTGGCTCTGGCCCCTCGTCGCCGTACCGGCACTCGCGCTGATCACCCTCGTCGGCCGCTCTCTCGTGCGCTCGCGCCGATCCCGCTCTCGTACGGACCCCGTCGCCTTCCCCCAGGTCGTGTTCGCGACGGCCCGCGCTGCCAACGAGGCGGAGCTGCGCCGCCGGGCGGAGGACGAAGTCCTGGCCCTGGGCGAGGCGACACAAGCAGCCGACGCGGACGGGACCCCCGGTCTGCAGCACGCCCTCGACGCCTACGCCGCCGCCGGCACCGTCCTCGACGCCGCCCGCGGCATCCCGGACCTGGCGGGTGTACTGGCCCTGGTGGCGGAGGGGCAGGACGCCCTCACCGGCACCCCGTCTCCCCTCCCCCTCTGCTTCTTCAACCCCCTCCACGGCCGTGCCGCCCAGCGCACCACCTGGCGTCCGCTGGGCCGCCGCGAACGCCTGAAGGTGGCCACCTGCCAACCGTGCACCGACGCCCTGCGCGCCCGCCGGGCCCCGGAGGTCCTCACCGACACGACGGAGGACGGCCGCGAGGTCCCGTACTTCGAGATCCCGGGCGAGCGGAGCGTGTGGGCTGCGACCGGGTACGGGGCGCTGGTGCGGAACAGGGAGGACGGGCTGGCGGGGCGGGTGGCCCGGGGTGACTTCACACGTTCCCTGAACTCACCGTGACCCTCCGTCAGCTCTTCATGATTGCCCGTCAGTTCACCGTGATGTCTGTCAGTTCACCGTGACGTGCGTCAGTTCACCGTGACGTCTGTCAGTTCACCGAGACCGTCCGCGCCAGATCGTCCGTCAGCGTGCACAGCGCGTCGGTGTGCGCGAGGGCGCGCCAGGAGGTGAGCAGCACGAGGGCCCACTTCTCGTCCGGGCAGATGCCGTACGCGCAGGTCTCCAGGACCGTGCCCGTGCCGTCCCGGTCGGCGTCCTGGACGTAGGCGTGCCGCACCCGGACCGCTGGGCCGGCGGGCAGGGTCCGCAGTTCAGCCACCGGCGGGCGGTAGGAGATCTCCGTCGGAGTGGTCAGGTAGCGCCGGAGGAGGTCGACGGTCACTGTGGGGTACGTCTCGTCGGCCACCAGCGCCGACAACTCGATGCGGGCCAGCTCGCCGAGACGCGGCTCGGGGACGTACGAGAGCGCGGTGACCGGGCCGCGGCCACGCGCGTCCTCGGCGGCCTCGCGCAGTTCGTCGGCGAGCGCCTCGATCAGCCGCTGGTCCCCGTCGGCGCCCGCGCGCTGCCGTGCCGCGTCGGCGGCCCACGCATCCAGGTCGACCAGTTCTCGCACCGGCAGGGAGACGGCGTCGTCCGGCGCCTGTATGCGGACCGTGGACGCGGAGAACTCGGGCATCAGCGATCAGGCCATCCATTGCAGAGTGCGGGCGATCGAGTCGAAGAGGGTGACCAGCGCTTCCGCCAGCGGCTCCATCGACGAGGGCGTCGGGGTCGAGAAGGAGAGCAGCAGGCGCTGGTCGCTCCGCGGCACCGCGAGGTAGACGTCCAGGTGCGTGAGGGGCACTGTGTTGCCGTCCGGGTCGTCGGGCGCGGGACGGAGTCGGTAGAGGTGACGTACGGCCGGGCCCGCGGGCAGGTCGGCCATGGTGACGTCGGCGTCCGCGTCGGCGCCGCCTGTCCCCAGGGACAGGGCTATGTCGGCCAGGTCTCCCCCCGCGGAGCCTGGCGGGGGCTGCAGGACGGTGACGACCAGGCCCGCGGTCACCGGTACCTGGCCGATGACCTGGTTGACGAGGTACATCTCCACCCCGCCCTTCGTGTGCGCGGCCTCGGCCTGCTCCCGGAGCCGGTCGGCGAGCGCGGCCTTCAGCTGCGGGGTGGCCTTCGTCCGGCGCAGGCCGCGGTTGACCAGCTTGTCGATGCGGTGGGGCCAGCGGTCGGGGTCGAGGACCACTCGCTCCCAGCCCTCCGGTACGGCGATGCGGTAGTCGGAGGGGGGTGCGGGCGGTGCGGGCGGCGCCTCGGGATCGCCGGTCGCCGTGGCTTCCGTATCCGTCTTGTCGGTCATGCCGCCGTTCCGTTCAGCCGACCGCCTCGATCGCTGCGCGCCTCATTCGCCCGGCCCAAGGCCGCGGCGGTCAGCGGGGCGAGGACGAGAACCGCGGCGGCGCCCAGACAGACGTAGCCGTCAACGGTGCCGCCGACGTCGGACTTGTGACCGAGGACCGGTCGGTAGTGACCGGCCGGATCGACCACGGCGGTGGTTTTCGAGCCCACCAGGTCTGTGCACCACTTATCGTTCCGGAACACCTCACGGAACGAGCCGTCCGGGAGCTTGACGCGGCAGTAAGTGACGCGAGCTCCGTGCGATTCCGAGTAGTGGGGCTTGGCGTAGGTCACGGTCGTCTCCTGTCCGCGCACCTGTAGATACCACTCGTCGGCGGAGTAGGAACCCATCCAGATCAGGACGATATAGGCAGCCCCGACGAGGCAGCGCGCGGCAAGCCCTCCGCGGGACAGGCGGGTCTTGAACAGCGCCCAGGCCACCGGCACCGCGCAGGCCCAACCCACGAACAGTGCGGTGGAGTTGATGAGATACGTGGACAGCAGGCAGATCACCACACCGGCGACGGCCACCAGGAGCAGTCGCATCCACGGCCACACCTCGGACCGTTCGGTCGGCCCTTCGTCGTCACCGAGCCGCCGCGGATGGGAGTTGGTGGTGAACTCCGAGAGGATGCCACGCACCTGCCGTATGCCGCCCTCGCCGGCCGCGATACGGCGCAGTTCCAGCAGCCCCATACCGACTTGTTCCAGCGCCAGTTGCCCTTCCTTGGGCAACTGGGCGAACAACTCGTCGACAGAGCCCTCGTCCTTGCTCGCCACGTAATCCTTGCTTTCCTAGTTCCGGGGGTGCCCGGTGGCCGACGGGTTCAGCAGCCACCTCAGGACGTGGTCCAGTGCCAGTTGTAGAAGGGAATCCCACCCGCGCCGACACCGGGAATCGTCTTCAGATCGCGGAACACATTGCGTTCGAGACTCTCCGGTTCCCAGTCCTGCAGGGGCGCCAAGTTCCCGATACCCGCCGCCAAGGGCAGAGCCTGACTCGCCCAGTAGAGCCGGTTGGCCGAGTGCGCCATCCCCTTGAACGTCGAGTCCGCAATCTGCGACAACTTCGGCGCACCGTCGGCGAGGAGGCTTTCCGCGCCGGGGAGTTTCCCCGCCGCGATCCGGATGTCGTTCACGTACGCCTTGAAGTTCAGCGACTCTTTGACCACCGATCGCATCCGAGGCAGGAGCTCGGCGGGCCCCTCGGCCAGCGCCTTCCCGATCTGCCCGGACTTGACCCCGTTGAGCGTCTCGGCGAGTTCGCGGGCCGCCGTCGGGTTCAGCCCTATCTCCCGCGCCAGCTGGAAGTCCTTGAGGGCGGAGGCGCCGCGTGCGGCCACGGATGCCTCCTTCGCCGCGGTGCCGAGCACGCGTCCGGCACCGAAGGACAGCACGCCGACCACGTCGATGGCGACGTCCAGCCAGGTGCCCTTGCCGTCCAGGGCCGAAATGGTGTCGCAGACGAGAGCGACGACGGACGCCACCAGGGCCAGCGCGGCGAGCACCTCACCGAGGACGGGGACCCAGCTCAGCACGAGGGCCAGCAGACAGAGCACGCCGGCGATCGCGCCGGCCCAGTGCCCGATGTCCGCGACCCAGTCCTTCCAGTTGTCCCACCAGTGGTGCTCGGGATCCTTCAGTCCGTCGTGGTCGACGGCGTCGTGGATGGCGGACTTGGCGTAACCGGCCTGAGTGTCCCGGTAGGACAGGGCGTGCCGGAGGTCCTTCTTGGCGCCCTCGAGGTCCGCGTCGGCGGACTCCTTCTGCTTCTTCAGCTTCTGCTTGTCGGGGTGGTCGTCCTTGCCCGGATGCTGGTCGATCTGGTTCTGGTAGTGGCTGCCGTCCGCGTCGGCGGCCTTGGCCTTCCCGAGTGCCGTACGGACCAGGTTCTGGGCGTGGTTGAGGGCGGTGGCCCAGTTCTCCCGCGCCTCGTCGGAGACAGGTTCGAGCCCCACCGAGGAGCCGAGGGCATCCGCGGCGGCCGCGTACCGCTGGTGCGACTTGGTGAGCAGCCCGACCGTGTCCTCGGTCTTCTTCTGGAACTCACGGCCGGCGTCGGAGTCCCAGCCGTTGCCGTCGACCAGGTTGTGCAGCTTGGTGGCCTGCTCCTGGATCAGGGCGGCGGTGTCGGCGATGCGCTTGCCGAGCCGGGCCACCTCGTAGGGGTC
Organism: Streptomyces albiflavescens; assembly: GCF_014645835.1. Classification (GTDB taxonomy): domain Bacteria; phylum Actinomycetota; class Actinomycetes; order Streptomycetales; family Streptomycetaceae; genus Streptomyces; species Streptomyces albiflavescens. The sequence continues at coordinate 147,924 of NZ_BMMM01000018.1, read as the reverse complement.
GCCCGGGGTGAATTCCTTGTCGGTGCAGCGGGCGGTCTGCCAGTCGACGCCGGAGAAGTCGTCGCTCACTTGCCGTTGCCGCCCTTCTCCGACTGAGACTTCAGCAGGGCCTGGGCGAGATGCTGATCGAGGCCGTCGTACGCCTTCGCCGCCTCGCCAGCCGTCTTGCCGAGGAACTCCAGACCGTCGCAGAGCTGCTTGCGCTTCTTCTTCCAGTCGTCCGCGAAGTCGTCGAGCGCGTCCGCGACATCGCCGGAGCCGATCTCGGAGTCGTAGGAGTCGACGAGGTCCTTGGCCTGCTCGAAGTGCGTCTTCAGCTTCGCCACCGACCGGCTTATCTCACGCAGTTCCGATGTGGACACGGCAATGTGATCCGCCACTACGACCCCCGTACGAGTGCTGTCCCTCCGGCCGCCGCGTCTGCCTCTTCCGGCTCATCTGCCGCGGCGCGGCCACGCCCACTGTTCTGCAGGGCTTTCTGCCCAGCAACCAACGGAAAGCAAAGGGAGTGTCCAGAACAAGTAGCCAGGTAGGCAGCCGGGTTCGGTCCACACCCTGTGTGGCACCGGCGACAGCCGGCCGTGCGGCACGGCGCAGGGGGCCTCGCCCTCACGTCCTGGGATTCGCGATCGGCAACTCCATCATCGCGAACGGCGGGCCCCAAGGCGGTCGTCAGTGACATGCCCGGACCGACCCGGTCACCCCGTCGACAGCGGCAGTTCGGCACGGAGTCACCTCCGCGGCCGCCGCCCTGGCCCCTCACCGGCATACCAGGATTCGCGAAGATCCGATCCTCTTGCAGGCTCGGAGCAACGGACGAGGTCGGCAACCTGGGCCGAGTCATGAGCTAGTTCATTTCCGCAAGACGCGGGACCCCTTGATAGCTCCCGCGAACACGCACACATGTCTCCGGCCTCGAACACCACCCGCGAAGTTCCGGAGTCAGACGGACCGAAGACGGACGCGATCAGGGCAGAGAGTACGGCCGATTTACACCGTTAGATCCCTAATTGAAGCCGTTTTTGGGTGGAAATTCAGCCTGGCGAAACCGCCAGCCCCACCGATATGGTCATTACGCTTGACCAAACCTTTGTCATACGGGGAGTCCATCTTGACGCGCCGCTCTTTGCCGGTTGCTGCCGCGCTCCTGGCGACCGCAGCCCTGCCGCAGACAGCCCGCGGCATCGATGAAGCAAATGACACGCGGGAGAGGGGGCCTCGATGGCAGAGCCGGATCTGACGGTCGACTACGAATTCCTCGCGGAGTCGGAGCGGAAACTGAGCCAGCTCCAGAGGACGTTCAAGGACATCGAGAACCGTCGCGACGACATGCGCGGACACTGGGGCTCCGGTTCGATCGCGGACGCGATGGGTGATTTCGTCGACAACTGGGACGACTACCGCACCAAACTCATCGAGGGTATCGAGTCGGTCGGCAAGCTCGTGGCCGGCACCAAGAAGGCCTTCGAGGAACTCGACGACGAGCTGAGCAAGCGCGACGAAAAGAAGCCGAAGAAGTGACGACAGCGACATCCAAGCGCCGCCCGGTCGACTGGCAGCCGCTCCGCGACTCCGACCCGGTACCCGGGGACCCGGAGGAGATCCGCGCCGAGGTCCGCCACATGGTGTCGGTCGCCAAGAAGCTCCGGGACCAGGCCAAGAATCTCCAGGCTCTGAGCAAGGAAGACAAACTCAAGGGCAAATACGTCAAGCGCCTGCGCGAGGACTCCTCCACCCTGGAGAAGCACATGCGAGAGGTGGCCAGTCGCTACGAGCGGGTGCACGGCCATCTCACCACGTGGGCCAGCGAGTTGGAGGACTTCCAGTCCGACGCCGACCATGTCCTGCGCCAGGCCAAGGAGAAGCAGGACGAGATCGAGGCGGAGAAGGTCAAGGAGTCCGGCTCCGGCGACAAGAACACTCCGAAGGCATCCGCCGGCGAAGCCGACCACGACCCCCTGCAGACGTACCGGAATCAGCTGGACACCATCACCGGCGATCGCGACACCCGCGCCAACCACCACGCGGGCAAGATCAGGGACGAGATCGACGACGTCATCGAGGACTCGTGGTGGGACAACGTCAAGGGCTGGTTCCACGACAACGCGGACTGGATCAAGACCGTCCTCGACGCACTCGGCTGGATCGCCACCATCGCCGGAATCATCGCCATCTGGATTCCCGGCCTGAACCTTCTGGTCCTCGGAATCGCCGTGCTGACCATCCTGGCCAGATCCATGCTGGTCGCCTCCGGCGACGCATCATGGACCGATCTGGCCTTCGACGTCGGCGGGCTGCTCCTGATGGGTATCGGCCGCGGTGGCATCAACATGCTCAAGGGCGCGAACAAGGTCACCACCGCTGCCGCCCAGACGAGCCGAACCGCCGGGCTCAAAGCCGGCCTCAGGTCACACAAGGGAATGCTGAACGATCTCAGCAAGGCCATGGCGGGCGCTCAGGACGACGTCTCCCGGAAGTTCTTCTCGGACTTGCGTCGATTCACCCTGAAAAAGATTTCCCGGGACACCGGTCTGGTCGCCAAGGGACCGACCCAGGTGTCCACGGTCTCCAAGTGGCTGCATCTGGGCGACGACGAGGCAGCCGGGCTGTTCGGACAACTCCGTTCGAACAAGGGAGTCTTCTCCGACGCCGTGTCGGGCGGGGCATCCAAGCTCGGACACGTGGGTTACGGAGTGTCCATGGGCGCCGCGTACGTCGGCATGGGTGTCGACGTCATGGACAAGTCGCTGAGCAAGAGCGACTCCATCAGCTGGCTGGACCAGCAGGGGCTGCTCCCCGGGGACAAGCCGTACAACGAGGGCTACAACACCTGGAAGGAGAGCGGCTGGATGCCGGCCGCGGACACTCACTGGTGAACACTCGATGGCGCGCCCGGAACACCGGTGAACGCGGCAAGGAAAGCAGGGATAATGGCTGATTCTCTCAGGGAACAGCTGGGCTCGGGTACGAATTTCAGAGTGCGGGTGACCATCATCGGCGCGCTGTTGTCCATCGTCCCGTTGATCGGAATCTCGCTCCTGATCCCCGATGCCGGTCGTGATGTCCTGTTCTGGATCTACTGGGCCATGCTGGCGGGCTGTCTGCTCCATCTCCTGTGGATCCTGATCAAGAATCCCACGCCCAGCAAGCGACCTCCGCTACTGACGCGTGATCTCGCCATGGGCTGGGCCCTACTGCTGCCCAGCCTCATCAGCTCCTTCTGGCCGGGAATCGTCGGAGCCCCGTTGTTCACCGTGCTGGTTGGCGCGACCTGGGTCGCGGAGAAGATGCGGAACCGCAGTGTCACATCCTGAGAACTTCCTGGAATCCGTCCGTGTCCCGGTCGGATTCAATCTCGTCCCGCCACCCGGATGGGACACCATTCCGCTCCGGAGCGGCACAAGAGAGGCAATCCAGCGAATCGTACGGAAATCCGTGTCTCAACTCCCCGCCGGATTCCCGAAGGACGACATTCCGAAGGCCCGGCTGCAGCTCACGAAAGAACTGAAGCAGACCGTTCGACAGGCTCGCAATTCGGACGGCCTGACGCTCTATCTGCCCGTCGAGCGCATGCACGGAATGCTCATCCCGGCCTCTTTTGTTGCCTCCGAGCCGCTGGGGGCACCGGCAGGGAACATCGAGCCCGAGGCCGTACTCATTGATCTCGCCCGTGATGCCGAGGAGGCCTCGGCCCGGGAACTCGACGGAACGGCGGCCGTGCGCATCCTGCAGAAGCTGCCCGCCGATCCGGACAAGGGAGTCGAGGTGCCGTCCTGGCGGGTGCAGTACACCGTGCCGATCACGCACAGCGTCCCCGCCCAGTGGCTGACGTTCTCCTTCAGCACGCTGACCACCCCCGACATGGACATCGAGTTCACCGAGACCCTGGTCGAACTCTTCGATGCCGTGATGACCACTTTCCGCTGGAGCTACGCATGACGACCGTCGAGACCGATTCCGATCCGGCCCTGTGGTTCCGCATGCCGCTGGGCGGCAGCAAGTCGGAGTTCGCACAGTGGCTGGACCTGCAACTCGACGCGAGTGCCCTGCTCCACCGGCGCAAGCTCACGTGGCGCGAGAAGCGGCAGATGAAGAAGTTTCTGGAGGGCTCGGCCGCCATGCTGCGCGACCGAGTCGAGGCCGACCAGGCGTACCTCTTCGGTCCGATGCCGCCACAGGCCGCACCGCTGGTCTTCTTCACCAAGCAGTTCGCCTGCGACGAGGAGCACAGTCCCCTGCACCTGAGCATGCTGGCCGAACCCGATCCCACGGCCGCCGAGGCCAGCCAGCGGGTGGAGACCGTCCCCTTCGTCTCGCCCCATCTGGGCGAGGGTCTGCGCAGCCTGCGCAGTTGGACCGGTCCCGACGGTGGGCTGATGCTCTCCGTCACCTACGCCTGGAACGACTCGGCCCACGACATCGATCTGGTCCTCAAAGGCCATTACGACGACCCCGCCCTCCTCGAAACCTCCTTCGACGCCATCGACGACTTCGCCAGAAGTCTCTGGATCAGAGATGAGGCGTGACGACCCGAGTCGGCGTGGAAGCAATGCCTCAGCGGTTCAGGTCCATGACCCCGACCCCGAGCCCTTCGTAGGACTCCGGCGCCACGGTGGCGACGAGCGCCCCCTCGGGGAGCATGTGGTTCGGCCTCGCGGCGTGCACGGCAGCGCCGACACCGAACGGGACACCGTCACGGCACAGTTCAGCGATGGTCACGGCCATCGCGTAGTCATCGTCGATCATGTGCAGCACGTCCACCAGCATGCCGACATGACCGACAATCCCCGCACGCTCGCGCTCCGCTTCAACGAGGCACATGACGGGCACCCACAGGCGGACTTCACCACTGGCAGCCGCAGCGTGAATGAGACCGGATACCTGCTTGTTGCCCCCCATCGCCATGAGAGTCGGAGCGTCCAGGACGTAATGCTCGGTCTCGATCAACGGGACGACTCCGCCTCTGCCAGAGCAGCACGGTGAGCCGCGGCGGCTTCGCGCATCTTGCTCCGCATCTCAGCGGACTCCTCATCCGTCACGTAGTGCCCGAAGCGTTCGGCGAGCAGGGCACGAGTGCGATCGCCCCGTTCCTTGATCTGGTCGGGGGTCAGCGTCTGAGCGGCTATGTCCTGCATGAGGGCGCGAAGGCTGGTACCACGCGCCTCGGCCACGGCAGCGAGCTGGTCTCGAACTTCGGCGGGCACGCGGATCATGACGTCGGACATGCGGAGAGTATACATGACGTATACGTCGCACGTCTTCGCCTCCCGGTCGTCACGGCGAACCCGAACGAGGGCACTGGCCGACGACGAAGCCCACACCCCCGGCGACAGGCCGCGCATCAGTTTCACCGACGGATCATGGATGACGGTCATCTGCGACGAACCCGCGGCCAACTCCACGTACACCTGGCGCGACAGCCCACGCCATCAGTCGACGTCGTGTCGGGAACCTGCCTGCGGATGGCGAAGCGGACCTCTCGCCCGTAGCGTTCGGCCGCGGCCCTGGCGGCCGGAATGGCGGCAATGACCGACGAGGGGACCATGTCGTGGGCGGCCCCCTCCTCCCCAGTTGGCCCTCTCCGCAACGAGCAGCCGCGACTCCTTGGCTGCCGCCGAGATGCTTCAGCGCACCGAGGCCGGGAATGGTGCCCGCTTCGGGACGGGCTGTGCCACGATGCGACGGGACACCGCATGTGTCCCGTCGCACCCAAGTCGCGCAGTGAGCGCGGACTTTACTTCCCCTTGACGCCCTTGGCCAGCTGGTCGTCCAGGTCCTCGTACGCCTTCGCGGCGTCCTCGAGGAACTTGGCCATGCCCTTGAGGCCCTCAAGGGTGTCCTTCATGCCCTTGGTGAACTCCTTGAAGGAGTCGTCGAAGGCCCCCGAACCCTTCGTGGTCGTGTAGCCGTGCGCGACGAGGTCGTCGATGTAGCTGTCGAGGCCGTGGAGCTTGTCCTCCATCTTCTCCTTCTCGTGGCCCAGTCGCTTAGCAGCGTGCCGCATCTTCTCGTATGTGATGTCTGCGTCTTTGCCGCCGGCCATGTGGCGTCCTCCGTACTTCAACTCGCCGCAGGGCCAACCCCCGTGGCTCCTGATGCGGATGATGCGATCGTCCGCTTGAGGCAGCAGCTTACTTACGGCGCTTGCAGGAGCACACCCCGGTTCTGTCACGAGAGGACCCCGGTTGTGTCCGGGGACGACCAAGTGCGCCCGCCCGCGCGGGCCTCAGGACCCCATATCCCGCCGGAGGCCTCCAGAGACCTCTCACACAGGCCGTTGCCTGCGGGAAGCGGGAAGCGGCTATCGTCGAGGTCACTGTGGCCGGCGTTCCGGAAGCGGCCTCAGGTGCCTGGGGAGGACGAACGTGCGCCTGACTCTGACCGTCGTCGACCCGCTTGGCGGCGCCACCGCCGACGTGGTTCTTGATGCGGATCCTGAGTCCTTGGTGGGGGACATCGCCAAGGAACTGGCGTCGCACGTCGGGTACAGCGGTGGTGCCCAGATCATTCCCATTGGGCAGCACCAGGCCGCCAGTAGCGGGGCGCCCGTCGCTTACGTCGACGGGTATCCCGTCGATCCCTCCGCCACCATCGGCACCTCGCCGCTGCGCGAAGGCGCCGTCGTCAGCCTGCACGACCCCGCCGGGTGTCTGCCGGGTGAGCCGACCGGGCTCGTCGAGCTCAGGATCGCGGGCGGTCCTGCCGCCGGAGCCGTTCACCGGCTCGGGATCGGTCGGTACGACATCGGCGCCGGCGCCTCCTCCTACATACGCATCGACGACCCCGAGCTCCCGCAAAGGGCCCTGACGTTGTCAGTTGCAACGGACGGAACCTGTCGCGTCGCCGTACACGGGGAGAAGAAAGGCGTCACCCTCGACGGCGAGGCCATCGACGAACGCGACGACGACGAGTGGCCCCTCGGCAGTCAGATCGCCGTCGGCAACACCCTCCTCGAGCTCGACCGGTACTCGCCCCCCAACGCCGCGCTCAAGTGGTCCGAAGACGGCGCCGCGCTCGACTACAACCGGCCGCCGCGGCTCCATCCGCCGGAGCGCGAGACGAAGTTCCGGCTGCCCAGTCCGATCCGCGACTACGAAGCGCGGCCGCTGCCCTGGCTGATGGCCGTGACGCCGTTGGTCGGTGCCGTCGTATCGGTGATGATCTTCGGGCGCTGGTACTACCTGATCATGGCGCTGCTGAGCCCGCTCATCATGTTCGGCAACTTCTTCATGGACAAGAAGCAGGGGCGCAAGTCCCATGCGAAGCAGGTCAAGGAGTACAACGAGCACAAGGAGCGGATCGAGAAGGACGCCCAGGACGCCCTCGTCGCCGAGCGGCTCGACCGGCGGCAGGCCGTTCCCGACCCCGCCACCGTACTGTCGCTGAGCACCGGGCCGCGTACGCGGCTGTGGGAGCGGCGGCGGACCGACGCGGACCATCTGCTGCTGCGGGTCGGTACCGGACAACTGCCCTCCGACGTCGTGCTCGACGACCCGGAGCAGGACGACCACAAGCGCGAGGTCACCTGGACCATCGAGGACGCGCCGGTCGCCCTTCCGTTGCAGGAGCGTGGGGTCATCGGCATCGCCGGACCCGGCGACTCGGCGCAGGCGCTGGGGCGTTGGGTCGTCGCCCAGACCGCGGTGCTGCACAGCCCGCTCGACGTCCAGTTCTATGTGCTGACCGAGAACAGCGGCCGGGAGGGCTGGGACTGGGTGCGGTGGCTGCCGCACAGCCGGCCCGCCGGCGCCCAGGACGCGAACGTCCTCATCGGCACGGACGCCGAGACCGTCGGCGCCCGCATCGGCGAGCTGACCCAACTGCTCGACGCCCGCCAGAAGGCCGCCAAGCAGAACGGCAACAAGGCCTCCTTCGGCGATCCCGACATCATCGTCGTCTGGGACGGTTCGCGGCGGCTGCGCTCCATGCCGGGTGTGGTACGGCTGCTGCGTGAGGGTCCGGCCATGTCCATGTACGCGATCTGCCTGGACGCCGAGGAGCGGTTCCTGCCCGGCGAGTGCCAGGCCATCGTCATCGCGGAGCCGAAGCCCGAGGAGCACGCGACTCCGCAGCAGGTCGCCCGGACCGCGCCCGCAGCCCCCGGCGGCTTCCCCTCCTTCCACGCCTGGCACGCCGCCGAGGCCGACGACTCCCGGTCCGGCGCGCAGAAGGCGCTCGAACTGAGGCTGCGCGTCCAGCAGACGGGTGTCGCCCGCGTACGGAACGTACGGCCGGACTTCGTCTCCGCGGCCTGGTGCGCGCGGCTGTCGCGCGCTCTGTCCCCCCTTCGCGACATCAGCGGCGAGACCGAGGACTCGGCCCTGCCGGGTGCCAGTCGGCTGCTGGACGTACTGCAGTTGGAGCCGCCGACCAGCGACGCGATCACCGCGCGCTGGCGGATGGGCGGGCAGTCGACGATGGCGGTCGTCGGTGAGTCGTACGACGGGCCGTTCGGCATCGACATGCGTCGGGACGGGCCGCACGGTCTGATCGCCGGTACGACGGGTTCGGGTAAGTCGGAGCTGCTGCAGACCATCGTGGCGTCGCTGGCCGTGGCCAACACGCCGGAGAACATGACGTTCGTGCTCGTCGACTACAAGGGTGGCTCGGCGTTCAAGGACTGTGTGAAGCTCCCGCACACCGTGGGTATGGTCACCGACCTCGACGCCCATCTCGTCGAGCGCGCCCTGGAGTCGCTCGGCGCCGAACTGAAGCGGCGCGAGCACATCCTCGCCGCCGCCGACGCCAAGGACATCGAGGACTACCAGGACCTCGTACGCCGTGATCCGTCGCACGCGCCCGTGCCCCGACTCCTCATCGTCATCGACGAGTTCGCCTCGATGGTGCGCGATCTGCCCGACTTCGTGACGGGTCTGGTCAACATCGCCCAGCGAGGCCGTTCGCTCGGCATCCATCTGCTCCTTGCCACCCAGCGGCCGAGCGGTGTCGTGTCGCCCGAGATCCGCGCCAACACCAACCTCCGTATCGCCCTGCGCGTGACCGACGGCAGCGAGTCGAGCGATGTCATCGACTCCCCGGAGGCCGGACACATCTCCAAGAGCACCCCGGGTCGCGCGTACGTCCGACTCGGGCACGCCTCGCTGGTGCCGTTCCAGTCGGGGCGGGTGGGCGGCCGCCGCCCCGGTGCCGCCGATCCGACGCTGCTCGCGCCCTGGGCCGGCCCGCTCGGCTGGGAGGACCTGGGCCGTGCCGCGCTGGTGAAGCCGAAGGCCGAGGCGCGCGAGGAGGAGGAGATCACCGACCTCAAGGTGCTGGTGGACGCGGTACGCGACGCCAACCAGCTCCTCGGTATCCCGGCCCAGCACAGCCCCTGGCTGCCCGCGCTCTCCGAGACACTGCTGCTCGACGAGATCCAGCTCCCCGCCTTCGCGGGCGGACCGGGCAAGCTGCCGCCGGCGCCGTACGGCGTCGAGGACCTGCCCGCCGACCAGGCCCGCCGCCCGGTCGTCGTGGACTTCGCCTCTTTCGGCCACCTTCTCATCGGCGGTGCGCCGCGCAGTGGCCGCTCGCAGATCCTGCGGACCCTCGCGGGCTCGCTGGCGCGTACGCACTCCGCGGCGGACGTCCACCTCTACGGCATCGACTGCGGCAACGGCGCGCTCAACGCGCTGACCCGGCTGCCGCACTGCGGCGCCGTCGTCAGCCGCAACCAGACCGAGCGCGTGGTGCGCCTCATCTCCCGTCTGAAGGGTGAACTCACCCGCCGACAGGACCTGTTGGCGGACAAGGGCTTCGCCGACATCGGCGAGCAGCGGGCCGCCGCGCCGGAAGAGGAGCGGCTCCCGCACATCGTCGTGCTGCTAGACCGCTGGGAGGGCTGGCTGCCCACGCTCGGCGAGTACGACCACGGTGATCTGACGGACCAGCTGACCGCGATGATGCGGGAGGGCGCGAGCGTCGGCCTGCACATGGTGATGACCGGTGACCGTCAGATCCTCTCGACCCGTATCGGCTCGCTCACCGAGGACAAGTACGGTCTGCGGCTCGCCGACCGCTCGGACTTCTCGCTGATCGGCATCAACGCACGCAAGATTCCCGAGGAGATCCCGCCGGGCCGCGGCTACCGCAACGAGCACGGCACCGAGACCCAGTTCGCCCTGCTCACCGAGGACGCCACGGGTCAGGGACAGGCCGCCGCGATCACCGCGATCGGCGAGGCCGCGACCGCGCGGGACGCTCACCTTCCACGCGGCCGCCGCCCGTTCCGCGTCGATGTGCTGCCCACCCGGATCGGCTTCAACGACGCCTGGGAGATGCGCGATCCCGATGCCTCGCGCTCCAAGCTGTGGGGCCTGGTGGGCATCGGCGGCGACGACATCATGGGCTTCGGCCCCGACCTCTCGCAGGGCGTGCCGACGTTCGTCATCGCGGGTCCGGCCAAGTCGGGCCGCAGTACGACGCTGATGAACCTGGCGCGTTCCTATCTGGCGCAGGGTGTACGTCTCGTCGTCGCCGCCCCGCGCCCCTCACCGCTGCGTGAACTGGACGGGCAGGACGGCGTGTTGAAGGTCTTCGACGAGGACGACATCGAGAGCGACGATCTGCGCGAGGCCATCGACTCGGCCACGCCCGAGGAGCCGATCGTGGTCCTGGTCGACGACGGCGAGGTCCTGGAGGACTGCGACGCCGAGACCGTCTTCAAGCGGATCGTCCAGCGTGGCGGCGAGCGCGGTCTCGCCCTGGTCATCGCCGGTGACGAGGAGGACGTGTGCAGCGGCTTCTCCGGCTGGCAGGTCGAGATGAAGAAGGGCCGCCGGGGCATCCTGCTCTGCCCGCAGGACTCCTCCGCGGGCGAGCTGATCGGCATCCGTACGAACCGGAGCATGGTCGGCGGACCGGTCGCACCGGGCAAGGGTCTGCTGCACCTCGGGGACGGGGAGCCGCTCACGGTCACGACACCGATGTAGTGCACTTGTGCCTCGACCCCCGGTAACTCCGGGGGCCGAGGCATGTGTTCATACCGCGGGCAAGGCGTAGATCTCGTACCCGTGGGTCGTCAGCAGGCGGTTGCCGGAGATGGCTACCCGCCAGGGCTCACCGGGATCCTTGTTGTCGTTGTAGACCCAGCGCAGCTTGCCGGTGCCCGCCTCCAGGGCGTAGATGCCGCCGCCGTCCATGTCCGTGGCCGCGTACAGATTCTGCCCGGCCCTGAGGAACGTCGTCGCGGCCTCGTCCAGCTCACTGTCATCGCAGAGCCAGATCTTCTTGCCGGTCTTCGCATGGAGGGCCCATATACCGTGGTCATAGTCGCTGACGTAGACGACACCTTCGATGACCGTGGGGTTGTGGAAACCGCGGCGGCCGTTGGGGTCGAGGGACCAGCCGGCCTTCCCGGTCTCCACGTCGACCGCCGTCAGCTTCTCGCCCGGGAGGAAGACGAGACCCGCCGCGACGGCGGGCTTCCAGCTCCAGTCGTCGCCGATCTTCCTGCTCCACAACTGTTCACCGGTGGCGGTGTCGCGCACGGTGAGGTTGTAGTTGGAATCGGCATAGACGAGGTACTTCCCGGAGACGGTGCCCTCGACGTCGTAGTCCTTGGTGCCCCAGTCGCGCTTCTGCAGCCAGACCTTCTTGCCCGTGCTGTGGCTGATCGCGGCGACGGCTGTGCGGTATTTGGTGGCGCTCCGCGCATCGCTGTAGTCCGTCACCGTGACGTAGACGTTCTTGGCATCGATGTCGATGGTGTTCTCGACCGTCAACTCCTTGCCGAGGCGGCTACGCCAGGACTCCTCGCCGGTGGTCACGTCCCGAGCGACGAGCACCCCCTCGTATTCGGTGTCGGCGAGGAACACCTTCCCATCGGCATAGAGCAGTTGGGCGCCGGGCTGGCAGGCTTCCTTGCGGGACCAGCGCGCCTTGCCCGTCTTCGCGTCGTACGCCACCAACGGGTCTCCGCTGATGAGCAACATTCCGTCCTGAACGAGCAGCGGCAGGTTGTCGCTCGTGGCTTCCTCCCCCACCGACCTGTGCCACAGCGGCTGCGGCGCCGTCCCCGCCGGAGGTGTCGTGAAGTTCTCCGTGACGGGCTCGGTCGAGCCGGCCGCGTCGCCCTTCGCGCCCGTCGCCGTATCGGAGGAGTCGTCGTCCCGGGAGAGCCACCAAGCCGTGCCGCCGCCGAACGCCGCGACGCCTACGACGCCGGCCGCGGTCAGTCCCAGGAAGCGGCGGCGGGACGGTGCCGGGGCCGTAGTGGGCTCCGACGTGCCGAGACGGACTGCGCCCGGGAGGGGCGAACCGTATTCAGGCGTGCCGGTGGACGGAGTTCGGTACCCAGGCGTACCGGCAGGCGGGTAGCCGTACCCAGGCGTACCGTTGGCCGCGCCGCCGGGCGGAGTGCCATACCCCGGCACCGGCGTGACTGTTCCCGGAGCCGGTGTCCCTTCCGCCATCGCGGGCGGCGGACCGAAACCCGCGGCCGGAGCGGGAGCCGCAGCCGAGGCGGCTGCCGAGGCCGGTGCCGGCGCCTCCGGCGCCTCCAGGTCCAGGATCCCCGCCGCATGCGTGGCGATCGTCGAAGCCACCGCCGACGGCAGCCAGTTCGTCAGTACGGTCTCGACGCCGCCCGGGGCCAGAGCCGCCACGAGTTCGCCCGGGGCGGGCCGCTGAGCGGGGTCCTTCAGGAGGCACGCGCGGATCAGGCCGAGCAAGGACTGGGGTACGCCGGTGAGGTCGGGCTCGCCGTGGACGATCTGGTAGAGCATGGCCGCATGGGAGGCCGCGTCGTCGCCGAAGGCGTCGTGGCCGGTGACCGCGAAGGTCAGAACGGCGCCCAGGGAGAAGACGTCGCCCGGCGTGCCGACGTCCCGGCCCAGGGCCTGCTCGGGGGGCATGTAGCCGGGCGAACCGACCACAACTCCCGTCTGGGTCACACGGTTTCCGTCCACCGCGCGCGCGATGCCGAAGTCGATGACACGGGGGCCGTCGGCGGCCAGCAGGACGTTCGACGGCTTGAGGTCGCGGTGGATCAGGCCCGCCGCGTGGATCTCCTGGAGGGCGGCGGACAGCCCCGCACCCAAGGCGCGGACCGTGTGTTCGGGGAGGGCGCCGTGGGCTTCCACCACGTCCGTGAGGTCGGGGCCGAGCACGTACGACGTGGCCAGCCACGGCAGCGCCGCACTCGGGTCGGCGTCGACGACCGGGGCGGTGTAGCGGCCCGAGACCGCGCGGGCTATCTCGACCTCGTGCTCGAAACGGCGGCGGAAGTCGCCGTCCGTGGCCAGGTCTTGGCGTACGACCTTCACCGCGACCGTGCGTCCGCCGGGCGAACGGGCCAGATACACCCGGCCCATGCCACCCGCACCCAGTCTTCGCAGCAACCGGTAGCTGCCCAACTCCCGCGGATCGTCCGGCTGCAGTGTCTCCATGGTCGAGCCTTCCCCGTTATCGCCTGTACGTCGCCCGCACGGATTGCGGTCCGTGCTGTGTGCGTGATGGTGTTCGCTATCGCAGACACAGTAGTGACGGGTGGGGCGGACGAGGAGGGCAGGCCCGGTGAGTGGTTCGGCGAAGCCGAGGCGACAGCGAGCGGCGGGGGCCTCTCTTCGGTACGCCCATGTGCCCGGCCGGAAGGCCACGGTGCCCGAACGACGTGGGAAGCGGGCGCGAGCCTTCGGCTTCGCCTGCCTGGTCCTCCTGATCGCCGTGGGTGTCGTGACCGCGCTGGTCGTGGGCCCGCTCGCGTGGGCGGGTGAACTCTGGCGCGAGGTCACCCCGCACTGGCCGGGCGGTGGTTACGGCTTCGCCGTCTCGGCCGGGCTCCTGTTTCCCTTCTCGCTGCTCCTCTTCGGGGCACCGCTGACGCGGGTGAAGTGGAGGACGGAGAAGGCTCGTTCGCTGCCATGGATCGCGTTGTCACTGCCCGGCGCGGCCCTGGCCGTCATCATCTCGGCCGTCGCCATGCAGACCTGGCATCCCAAGCGCAGTAACAGGTACGGCTTTTGCTCGTCGGCGGGCGAGTACTGCTGGATCAGCCACCGCTACCCGTACGTCTCCCTCGTGGGCCTGGCCGCGACCGTCGTTGGCGCGATGCTGCTGATCGCGGGCTACGGCTTGTACGGCAAGCGGCGCCGAGCAACGGAACCGGCGGCTAGGGGGTTTCTGATGGATCTCCGTGGAAGAAGGAGCGGCGTTCGGTGCGTGCTCGCGGCGTGCCGGGCGGAAGTCCTCGATGGGGGTCCCCCCGCGCGAGCGAAGCCGAGCGTGGGGGAGGAGCTACTAGGGCTTTTGTCCGGTGCGGCGAGAGTGCGTGCCGGGCGTCGCGACGCCGCGGAGATCCATCAGAAGCCCCCTACGTGACCTTCGCCATCCGCGCCACCGGATCCCCCGCATCCGCGTTGTCCTGCTCGAACTTCAGGTCGCTCCCGACGGGAGTCAGCCGCACCTCGTGCTCGCCCTTGGTGCAGACGTCGCGGTTGGACTCCTTGGCCACGCTCGTGACGACGAGCTGCTTCTTCGTGACCTTCTTGAGGATGAGTACGTCGTCGCAGATGCCGCCGATCTGGTCGGTCTGGCGGAAGCTGCCCAACTCCTTGCCCACGGCTGCCTGGTGGAGGGTGACACGGAAGGTGCCCATGGGGAGGGTGCCGCCGAGTGCCAGGCCGTCGCCCTCCCAGGTGCCCAGGTAGGAGGCCGGAATCGGGGACGCATACTCCCCGTCGCCGGGCGCGCTCGCGCTCGCCGTGGCCGAGGGGTGCGCGTCGCCCGCCGAGTTGCCCGCGTCGTTCGACCCACCGCCGCCCGGCAGCAGGTCGAACAGGAACGCCGAGCCCACCGTCGCCGCCGCCAGCGCTCCGGCGACGGCGAGGGCGACCGTGCAACTCAGCCTGCGGCCACGGCCGTTCGCACCGGGCACGGAGGTCGCGGCCACGCTGACGGAGACCTTGCCCGGGTGACTGGGGGGCGGCGGCACCGCGTCCTGCGGCTGCCGCTGGTCCGGTACGCCCGTTGCCTGCGCGGGCATCACGGGCGGCGGCCCGAACACCCCGCCGGACACCGGCACCCCGGTCCCGGCTCCCGTACCGGCTGCGGCTCCCGTACCGGCTCCGGCTCCCGTACCGGCTCCGGCTCCGGTCCCCGCTCCGGCCCGGGCCCCGGTACCTCCCCCTGCCCCGACTCCCGCCCCTGAACCCGCCTCCACCGAAGGGCTGCTGAAGTCCACCGGCCCGGAAGGCGCCGTCTCGGACGCCTCAAGGTTCAGCAGCTGTACGGCACTTCGGCTCACCTGTTCCACCAGGGATCCCGGCAGCCATCCCGCCGTCACCAGCCTGGCCGCGCCCTGCGGGGCCAGGCTGACCGCCACCTCGTCGGGGGTCGGACGTGCCCCCGGGTCCTTCGCCAGGCAGGCCGACACCAGCTCGCGCAACTCCCCTTCCACGGACCCCAGTCGGGGCTCCTCGTGCACCACCTTGTAGAGGAGTGCGGCGGAGGAGTCCCCGGGAAAGGGCGACGCTCCCGTCGCCGCGTACACCAGGACCGCGCCGAGGGAGAAGACGTCCGCCGCGCCCGCGACTCCCTTGCCGAGGATCTGCTCGGGCGACATGTAGCCGGGGGAGCCGACCGAGACGCCTGTCGAGGTCAGCGACGCCGTGCCGTCCGTGGCGCGTGCGATGCCGAAGTCGATCAGCAAGGGACCGTCGAGGGTGAGCAGCACATTCGACGGCTTGACGTCGCGGTGGACGAGGCCCAGCGCGTGGACCGCCGAGAGCGCCTCGGCGAGGCCCGCGCCGAGCACGCGTACCGAATGCACCGGAAGGGGACCGCCGTCCGCGACGGCGGCGGCGAGCGACGGACCGGCCGCGTACCCCGTGGCGACCCAGGGGACCGACGCCTCCGGGTCCGCGTCCAGGACCGGGGCCGTCCACGCGCCGCCGACCCGCCGCGCGGCCTCGACCTCACGGCGGAAGCGGGCGCGGAACTCCTCGTCGAGCGCGAAGTGCGGGTGCACGATCTTGACGGCGACCGTGCGGCCGCCCGCGCTGCGGCCCAGATAGACGCGCCCCATGCCGCCGGAGCCCAGCCGGCCGAGCAGCCGGTAGGGTCCCACGACCGTGGGTTCGTCGACTCCGAGCGGCTGCATGGTGCTCACAGCTCATCCCTCCCCCGTACGCACCGGACGCACTGCCCAGCAGCGTAGTGCCGTATGCGCCGCCGCAAGCGCCCCGAGCCCCAGGACCCGACGGACCCTCAGGACTCCAGCAGCCGTACGTTCACGTCCGTCGGGAACCCCGTCGTCGCGCCGATCCGGCGCGCGAACTCCCGCACCGCTTCGAGCTGCGGGCGGCCGAAGCGGAAGTCGAGCGTCGTGAAGTACTGCTCCAGGACCTGCTCGTCGAAGGCCTCCCAGCGCGCCGCCTGCTCGGCGACCTTGCCGACCTCGTCGAGGGAGAGGTCCCGGGACGCCAGGAACGCCTCGTGCACCTTGCGGGTGAGGGCCGGCTCGCGCTCCAGGTAGTCGCGCCGGGCGGCCCACACGGCGAAGACGAACGGAAGACCCGTCCACTCCTTCCACAGGGCGCCGAGGTCGTGTACCTGCAGGCCGTACTTCGGCCCGTCGAGCAGATTGGCCCGCAGCGCCGCGTCACCGATGAGTACGGCGGCGTCGGCCTCCTGCATCATCAGGCTGAGATCGGGCGGGCACGTGTAGTACGACGGCTGGACGCCGATCTTCTCGGCCAGCAGCAGCTGCGCGAGCCGAACGGACGTCCGCGAGGTCGAGCCGAGCGCGACCCGGGCGCCGTCCAGCCGGTCCAGCGGGACCTGCGAGACGATCACGCAGGACATCACCGGCCCGTCGCAGCCGACGGCGATGTCCGGGAAGGCGACCAGTTCATCGGCGTGCTTGAGGAACTCGACGAGCGTGATCGGCCCGATGTCGAGGTCGCCCTGCACCAGCTTCTCGCTGAGCTTCTCCGGGGTGTCCTTCGTGAGCTCGAAATCGAGGAGCGTACCTGTTCTCGCGAGCCCCCAGTACAGGGGCAGGCAGTTCAGGAACTGGATGTGGCCGACGCGCGGCCGGGTGCGAGAATTGTCCACATCGCGAGGCTAGACCCCATGAGATACGGTGCAGGCTTCAGGGTCCCGGCGTGGTTCTGGAAACCATCTCGACCCCTTGTGTCAACCCTTGTGGCACTGCGACGTCAACCCATCCCCGACCGGGGTCAAACATTCGGGTGACGTGATCTTGCCCTCTATTGCTTTCGGCTGCCTGCGTGCTAGGCTCGCCGCAAGTTGCAGTTTGGTTTCCCTTGCAGTACAGAGCCTGCGGAGCATGTGACCGCGGGCTCTCGTCGTTTTCAGACGTATGCAGTTGTTTACACAATCGCAGGTTCTGGAGCAGGGCAACCCTTTGGGCCCAAGGAGGGCTTATGGCTACCGGAACCGTGAAGTGGTTCAACGCCGAAAAGGGCTTTGGTTTCATCGCCCAGGAAGGCGGCGGCCCGGACGTCTTCGTCCACTACTCCGCGATCAACGCGAGCGGTTTCCGCTCTCTCGAAGAGAACCAGTCGGTTTCCTTCGACGTCACGCAGGGCCCGAAGGGTCCGCAGGCGGAGAACGTCACCCCGCTCTAAGCCTTCGGCTCCATGAGCCCAATGCTTTGATCCGGAACGGATAGCAGTACCCAAGGAGCCCCGCGCCAGCCGGTCGTGGGGCTCCTGCCTTTGTGTTCACACGTGCTGCATCACGAGCACGAAGGTCGTCCCGGACTCCAGCGCCTGGTACGCGTGCGGTACGTCGCCGCGGTACGCCATGTAGTCGCCGGGCCCCAGCTCCACGGCGTCCCCGAGGGGCCCCGCCTTCACTCTCCCCGTGCTCACGATCAGGTGCTCCACCGTGCCCGGGATGTGCGGCTCCGATTCCCGGGCCGCACCCGGTTCCGCCCGCAGGTGGTAGATGTCCCGGCGGGCGCCGGGCGGGCTGGCCGACAGCAGGGTCGCGACGTAGTTGGCCTGCTCCGAGGCGACAGTAGGCCCCCGACCGGCGCGAATCACCTGGACCGACGGAGCCGGCGGCTCGACCAGCGCGCTGAACGGTATCCCCAGCGCCACGCCCAGCGCCCAGATCGTCTCCATGCTCGGATTGCCGCTCGCCGCCTCCAGTTGGGACAGCGTGGACTTCGCGATGCCGGCACGTTTGGCCAGTTCGGAGAGGGAGAGTCCGGCGCGGGTGCGCTCGCGGCGCAGCGAGGCGGCGATCCAGTCGAGGGGGAGGCGGGACGGGGGCCCACCGTCTGCGTCAGTCACTTCGTTCGCTCCATCGGTACGATCGTTCTCCTTGACGAACAGATCGCTCACTGTTCATTGTAGAAAACATGCGTTCGCTTCTCCGAACAACCATGACCGCTGACCGGGGACTTCTCAGGGACGTCGCCCTCGTCTGCCTCGCCGGCGGGGTCGTCGGCGTGTCGTTCGGGGCCATCGCCGTCGCCGGCGGACTGCCCGTATGGGTGCCGGTGGTGATGTCGCTGGTGGTGTACGCGGGCTCGGCGCAGTTCAGCGCGGTGGGGATTCTGCTGGCCGGGGGCGGGCCGTTCGCGGCGGCGGCGACGGGGCTGCTGCTCAACACACGTACGGCGGCCTACAGCCTCGCCGTCGCCGACATCATCGGACGCCGACGCGCCACCCGTCTCATCGGCGCCCACCTCGTCACCGACGAGACGGTCGCCTTCGCCCTGGCTCAGCCCGATCCACGCCGGCGCCGGGCCGCCTTCTGGATCTCCGGCGTCGGCCTGTTCGTGTCGTGGAACCTCTGTGTGCTCGGGGGCGCCCTGGCCGGAAGCGCGCTGGGCGACACCGGGACGTACGGGCTCGACGCGGCGTTCCCCGCGGTGCTCGCGGCACTGGTGCTGCCCGCGCTGCGCGGGGACGCGGGCGTACGACGGGCCGCGCTCGCCGGAGCCGCGGTGGCACTGGCGGTGACGTCCGTCGTCCCCGCCGGGGTGCCGGTGTTGCTGGCACTGGCGGGGCTCCTGGTCGCGAGGAGGCCGGCATGACGCCGACCGTGGCCGCCGTCCTGGTCCTGGCCGTCGGCACATACGCCTTCCGGCTGGTGGGGCCCTTGCTGCACGGACGAGTCGAACTTCCCGCACGGGTCCAGGAGTTGTTGTCCACCGCCGCGGTGGTCCTGCTCGTGGCGCTGCTCGCCACGGGGGCACTCACCCAGGCACACGGGTTCGCCGGGTGGGCGCGGCCCCTCGGGGTGCTGGTGGGTGGGGTGCTGGCGTGGCGGAGGGCCCCGTTCGTGATGGTGGTGCTGGGAGCCGCGGCGGTGACGGCTCTGCTGCGGGCGGCTGGGATGGCGTGAGGCGAAATCGGCGCGCGTGGGTGGCACGAGAGGCGACACCGGCGCGGCGCGGGTGGCACGAGAAGCGACACCGGCGCGGCGCGGGTGGGACGAGACGACAGCGGCGTGGCGCGGGTGGGACGAGACGACAGCGGCGTGGCGCGATGACGCCAGTTCTCGGGGATCCGGCGCACGCGTCGCGCGCCCCATGATTCATTTGGCGCGCTCGCTTGCGTTACCCCCCATCGAAAGGACGCACCGTGCGGAAATTGCTGATCGGCCTGGTTTCGCTCGCCGCGACCGCGGGGCTGGGCCTGGTTGCCGCGCCCACCGCTTCGGCCGCTGCGCAAGGCGCCTATGGATGCGCCGGGTCCGAGATCGACACGTACAACATCAAGGACACCGACGGGTCCGTCTGGGGCACGCTCCACCTGTACTACTCGAGCGCCAACGGCGGCACCAACTGTGTGGTCAACGTCGCGCGGAAGTACTACGGGCAGAAACACCTGCTCAAGGTCACCATCCGGCAGGGCGACCGGTTCAAGAAGCAGGAGGACTACTTCTACGAGTACGCCGGCCCGGTCAGCCTGACCAGCATGGACGGGCACTGCGTCACGGTCAGCGGCTGGGTGACGGCTCCCAACAACGGCAGAGCTGTGGGCGACCAGTGGGACAACGTCCACTGCAGCTGACGGCGAATCAGCGGCTCACCGGCTTCACGCGGCTCACCGGCTTCACGCGGCTCACCGCTCGTACAGCCCCTCCACCTCCCGCCCGAAGTCCTTCATGACCGCCTCCCGGCGCAGCTTCATCGACGGGGTCAGATGGCCGGCCTCCTCCGTGAAGTCCACCGGCAGGACGGCGAAGCGACGGATGGACTCCGGGCGGGAGACGAGTTTGTTCGCTTCGTCCACCGCTCGCTGCAGGATCTGGTGCAACTCCGCGTCGTTCACGAGGAATTCGGCCGGAACCGGGTGCTTGCCGTTCATCTGGCGCCAGTGGGTGATGCCGTCGAGGTCGAGGGTGAACAGGGCGGAGACGTAGGGGCGACCGTCGCCCAGGACGATGCACTGAGAGATCAGGGGGTGGGAGCGGAGCCAGTTCTCCATGGGGGCCGGGGCCACACTCTTGCCGCCTGCCGTGATGAGGAGTTCCTTCTTGCGCCCTGTGATGGTCAAGTAGCCGTCGTCGTCCAGGGCGCCGAGGTCACCGGTGGCCAGCCAGCCGTCGGGGGCGGCCGGGACCACGCCTCCCGCCTGGGGATCCCAGTAGCCGCGCAGGACCTGGTCGCCGGCCAGCAGGATCTCACCGTCCGCCGCGATACGGACCTTCGTGCCGGGGAGCGGCCAACCGACCGTGCCGAGGCGGGGTTTGAGCGGGGGTGTGACCGTGGCCGCGGCGGTCGTCTCCGTGAGGCCGTAGCCCTCGTAGATCTCGATGCCCGCGCCCGCGTAGAAGGCGGCGAGGCGTCGGCCCAGCGGGGAGCCGCCGCAGATCGCGTTGCGAACACGGCCGCCCATGGCGTTGCGGATGCGGCGGTAGACGAGGGGGTCGTAGAAGGCCCGGGCGGTCTTGAGGGCGCGGCTGGGGCCGGGGCCGGTGCCGGTCTGCTTGGCCTCCATGGCCTCGCCGTACCTGATGGCCACCCTCACCGCGCGTTCGAAGGACGAGACCCGGCCGCCCGCCTCGGCGCGGGCGCGGGCGCCGTTGAAGACCTTCTCCAGCATGTACGGGATGGCCAGCAGGCACGTCGGCCTGAAGCTCGCCATGTCCGGGAGCAGGTCCTCCGCCTTGAGGCTCGGCGCGTGGCCGAGCCGTACCCGCGCGCGGACGCAGGCGATGGCGACCATGCGGCCGAAGACATGGGACATGGGGAGGAAGAGGAGGACGGACACGTCTTCGCCCGACTTCGCCTTGAAGATCGGGTAGAGGAGTTCGATCGCGTTGTCGACCTCGGCGAAGAAATTGCCGTGCGAGAGCGCGCAGCCCTTGGGGCGGCCCGTCGTGCCCGAGGTGTAGATGAGGGTGGCCAGGGTGTCCGGGATCAACATCCCCCGGCGTACGGCCACTTCCTGGTCCGGGACCGACTCGCCCAGCTCCGCCAGGCGCTCCACGTGGTCCTTTTCCATGACCCACATGTGCCTGAGGTCGGGCAGGCGTTCGCGCTCGGGGCCGAGGGCCGACGCCTGGGCCACGCTCTCGGTGAACAGGGCCACCGCGCCCGAGTCCTGGAGGATCCAGCGGACTTGGAAGACGGAGGAGGTGGGATAGACGGGGACCGTCACCAGGCCCGCCGCCCACGCGGCAAAGTCCAGGAGCGTCCACTCGTATGTCGTACGCGCCATGATGGCGATCCGGTCGCCCGGCACCAGCCCCTCGGCGATCAGTCCCTTCGCCACCGCCAGCACCTGCGCCGCGAACTCGGCCGCGGTCACCTCGGTCCACCGGCCGTCCGGCCCCTTGCGGCTGAGGACCACCTGACCCGGGGCCGCGTCCGCGTTGTCGAAGGGCAGGTCGGCGAGCGAACCGTGGGTCACCGGTGCGACGAGCGGCGGCACGGACGCCTCCCGCGCCACCCCGTCCAGCCGTCGTATGTCCGGCTCCACGAGTACGGGCCGGCCGTCGTAGTCGAGGTCGAAGTCGGGGACCGGGACGGGGACCGGAGCGGGTGCCGAGTCGAAGCCGGACGAGAACGGCGACGGGGACGAGGACGCGTGTGGGACGGACATGGGCAGCTCCTGGGGCGTGCAGCTACGGACTGCTCTGCTGCATGAGGTACGCGCCGTGCGTACTGAGATGTTCACCAGCGGTGCGCGGCCGGGCTGTTACCGCTGGTTAGGTCGGAGATCGTACGGCGCGCGCGTGTGGAGTTCGTGCGGGTTCGGGGATGGTTCGGAGCCGGGGCTGTGCAACCTCAGCGGCCACACAGGGCGCGGCCCGCCCCGGCCACAACCGCCCCCTGCCTCACGGGCCTTCAAGGGCTACCGTCACACCCTGCCCACCCGCGATCGCCGACTCGGTCCAGAGACGGCACATGGGCTTACCTACGGTAACCTTACTCCAGGGTAAGCATTCGAGGGGCAGGGAGCCGGACATGGCCGACCGCTATCTGAGCTTCACCGGCACCGCGCCCGGCCGGTTCCTGACGCGGCGGCTCGGGCTGCCGCAGCCGACGGCTCTGCTGGGGGCGTAAGTGTCCGACATCCTCACCAGTTCCCCCGCGCTCGGGCCGCTCCTCGCCCGGGGTGCTCTTCTCTCCCCGCTCAAGCGTCCCCGCCCCGACGCCGCCGTGCCCGCCACCCGGCTCGTGCTGCCCGGTGTGCGCGTCGACCTCGCGCGGCTCGCCGCCTACGAGCGGGTGTGCGGCTTCGCGACGGGGGCGGACGCACTGCCCCTCACCTACCCGCACGTCCTCGGTTTCCCGCTGGCCATGCGGATCATGGCGGGCCGCACCTTCCCGCTGCCGCTGCTCGGACTGGTGCACACCTCGATCGAGATCACCCGGCGAAGAGAGCTCGCGGCCACGGCGGCGTACGAACTCGCCGTGCACGTAGCGGGCTTGGCGCCGCACCGGCGGGGCACCGAGGCGACCGTCGTGACCGAGGCGCGGACCGAGGGCGGCCTCGTATGGGAGTCACGGAGTACGTACCTCGCGCGGCACGGCCGGAAGAACCGGAACCGGGACCACACGACCGACACGCCCGACGCCCCGCACCGGCCCCCGGACGCCGAACACCTGCCCGCCCTCCCCGCCCTCGCCGAATGGCGTCTCGCCGGGGACGTCGGACGGCGTTACGGGGTCGCTTCCGGGGACCGCAACCCCATCCACCTGTACCCCCTCACCGCCCGCCTCTTCGGCTTCCCCCGCGCCATCGCCCACGGCATGTGGACCGTGGCCCGCTGTCTGGCCGCCCAGCAGCTCGGCGAATCCGTATGCGTGCGGGCGGAGTTCAAGACGCCCGTACTGCTCCCGGGCACGGTGACGTACGCGGCCGACGGCGGCCGTTTCGAGTTGCGGGGCGGGGAGCGGGTCCACCTCAGGGGCGAGACGCGCGCGTTGCCCGACCGAGCGGCGCGTGTTCCCGAGAACTCCGCATGAGCGCACGGGTTCCGCGAAGCAAGGTGAACAACTCACGAACTCCTGGGTGCTCCGGTCCGGCACGCCGGTCCGCTCCCGCCACGAAACCCCAGGAGAACGGGGGTGAACGGGGGTCTCCGAGCAACCCTTCACAGGGAATGCCCAGCGCCCCCAAGGTCCTTTGAAGGCATCCCTCATCCAGTCCTCAGGAGTCGTTCCTAGCCTCGGCGCACCCCGCTGAACCACGCCAGGAAGGCTCCTGAGCCATGCCGCCCAGACGTATCGCCGTACTCGCCGACTCGGACACCCGCTGGAAGTGGGGCGCCTCGGTCGCCCGGCAGATCGCCCCCGAGCACGCGCTCGACGCCGTCTTCCTGCGCACCCGGGCCACCCCGACGGAGCGCCAGCTGGCGGAGATCGGGATCGTGCCCGACACCCGGCGCGAGGTCTCGGCGGCCGAGCTGGTGGACGACGAGGAGCTGGCCGGGGCCGATGTCGTCGTCCTGGCGACCGCCGGCGGTACGACGCTGGCGCTCACCCACAGCCTGGGGATCGCGTGGGAGGCGCGGGAGCGGCGGCCGGTCACCGTCACCGGATACGTCGGAGTCGTCTACGAGAAGATGGTCGACGGGCTCCTCACCCGCGCCGGCACCGATGTCGTCCTCGCCAACAGCGCGTACGACGCGGACCGGTTCCGCGGCGCCTTCGCCAGTGTCGGGGTGGATCCGGACTCCGTCGTGGAGTGCGCGCTGCCGTTCCTCGGCGGCGCCCCGTACGCGCCTTCCGCCGACCGCCCCTTCACCCTCACCTTCGCGGTGCAGCCCTCCGTGCCCAAGGGCCGGGAGTCCCGGCTGCAGCTGCTGGAGCGCGCGGCCGCGCATGCCCGGTGCCATCCCGACCGGCTCGTCCTGATGAAGCTGCGCAGTCTCCCCGGGGAGCACACGACGCACGTCGAGGCCGACCCGTACCAGGTGCTCATCGAGGAGCTGGCCGAGCCCGCGCCCGCCAACCTCCAGCTCGTCTACGGCAACATGGGCGAAGTCCTCGACCGTACCGACCTGTTGGTGACGGTGAGCTCCACGGCCGCGCTGGAGTCGATGCACCGGGACATACCGACCGCGATCCTCACCGACTTCGGGGTCCGTGAGGCGCACGGCAACCACTACTTCGTGCACTCCGGCTGCCTCGCCTCCTGGGACGACCTGGACGCGGGAGCACTGCCTCGCGTCGATCCGGTGTGGGCGGCCCGGCAGGGCATGGGCAAGAGCGACCCGTACGCCGCCGCCCGTGCGCGGCTCGCCGCGCTGCGCGCCTGCGGATCGTTGCCGCCGCTGCGGCCGTACTACTCGCCACAGCGGGCCGGGGCCTATCTGGGCGGCATCCTGGAGCGCAACGGTTTCGACGAGAAGGGCAGGCCGTTGCCGGTTCCCCTGGGCGGAGGCGGCGCGGGTCCCCTCAGGGCGGTCGTCCGCCGGGCCGCCCGCAGCGGCGCCAAGTCCCTCTACCGCGTGGGCCGCGAGAAGGTCGCGCCCACCCTCCGCCGCTGGGGACAGCCATGACCGGGCGGCACCGCTCGTCAGGGCTACTCGGTCTGGCCTTCCGCGACGGGCGGCGACCAGGGCCGTCCCTCCATGAGGTCGCCCAGGCCCGCCCAGGCGAAGTTCATCAGGGTCGCGGCGGCCTGCTTGGCGGAGACGCCCGGGGTGGCGTTGGCCCAGGCGGCCAGGGACTCGGCGGCGCCGACCAGGGCCTCGGCGAGGCCGGCGACCTCGCGTTCGGGGAGGGACGGGTCGCGGTGGGCCTCACGGGCGGCCACGACGATCAACTGCGTGACGAACACGACGAGTTCCTCGCGCATCGCGGTGACCTCGGCCGCGAACGGCTCGCCGTGCGTACGCGCCTGCAGATGCAGAACCGCCCAGCCGTCGGGGTTCTCGGCGGTGTGCGTAAAGAACGCCCGCAGCCCTTCCCAGAGTTGGCGGTCGGCGGGCAGACCGGGCCGCACGCCCGCGCGGACGGCTTCGGTGAGCGCCTTGGCCTCACGCCGGATGCATGCGGTGAAGAGGTCTTCCTTCGAGTTGAGGTACAGGTACACCAACGGCTTGGACACGCCCGCCAGTTCGGCGATCTCGTCCATCGAGGCGGCGCGGTACCCGCGCTGCCCGAAGGTCGACACGGCGGCGTCCAGCATCTGCCGTTCACGCACCGCACGCGGCATCCGCTTGTTCTTCACAGCACCCATGCGGGCAAGCGTACGATCGCGCGCCCCCGGGCCGGGACGGTGAGAGCGGGATGGAGCCGTCTGGAGCGGTACGGAGTGTTACGAGGTCTGGCCCTGCGCCCCACGCGTCGTGTCGTCCGCGATGTCCTCCTGGCTGCGGTTGCCCTCCAGGTTGGCCTTCATGCGGTCCACGCGCGCGACGACCTGGGCCGAGGCGCGGTCGCGCTCCTTGCGCAGCACGACGAAGCTGATGGGCGCGGAGATCACCAGGGAGAGCAGGACGACCCACATGTAGTTGGAGTCGCCGAGTCCACGCGGGGCGATACCGGAGTAGACGAGGCCCCAGACGACCACGAGGCAGCCCGCGAAGATACCAAGGCGCATCAGTGTGTAGCGGCCCATGTCAATCCACTCTTCCGTATCGAATGTTCCCAAAGGGCACCGTCCAGTGAAGCACGCCCGGACGACGATCTTGCAGGCGGGCTCGACGTACAGCACGGGGCCGTATCCGCGCGGTGGAAGCCACTCAGTGCAGTGGAAGCCACATCATGATGTCGTCGCGGTAATCGTCCGCCGAGACCCGCAGTCCCCCGGGCACCCGGCCCACCTCCTGGTAACCGCAGGAGGCGTAGAAGTGCTCCAGGCCCGTCCCGCCCCGGCACGTCAGCTTCAGGGCCTCCAGGCCCAGCGCCCGGGCGTGCTCCTCGACGGCGGCGAGCAGCGCCCTGCCGTGGCCGCCGCCCTGCAGCGCGGGATCCACCATGACCGTGGTCACCCAGGCGAAGTGGTCCTGGAGCCGGTGCGTGTTGAAGCCGAGGAAGGCCGTGGCGCGCAGCCGTCCGGCGCCGTCGAACCCGGCGAGCAGCCGGTGCCGGCCCTCGGCCACGGTCCGCGCGTAGCGATCGGTCTCGGGGCGTACCTCGTCGTACGTGACCCGTCCGGGGAAGCCGACCGCGCCGCCCGTGTTGCTGACATCGGTCCACAGCCGGGTCAGCTCGTCGAGGAGGCCGGCCGTGAGCTCGGGGTCGAGCCGGAAGTCCACAGCCGTGGTCGGCTCCGGGCGCGGCTTCGTGCACAACTCCATGGTCACCGAGCCTAAGCTCCGCGATCCCGCCGAGACCGGGGCGCCGGCCTCCCTGGGACTCAGACCCGCATCGGCTGCGGCGACTCCCGGCGCGCCGGGTCGGGACCGTCGTACTCGCGGATGATCTCGTACCGGGTGTTCCGCTCCACCGGCCGGAAGCCCGCGTCGCGGATCAGGTCGAGCAGGTCCTCGCGGGTCAGCTTGTTCGGCGTGCCGTAGTTGTCCGCGTCGTGCGTGATCTTGTACTCGACGACCGAGCCGTCCATGTCGTCGGCGCCGTGCTGAAGCGCGAGCTGCGCGGTCTGCACGCCGTGCATGACCCAGAAGACCTTGACGTGCGGGACGTTGTCGAAGAGGAGACGGGACACCGCGAAGGTCTTGAGGGCCTCCGCGCCTGTCGCCATCTGCGTGCGCGCCTGCAGCCGGTTGCGGACCTTGCCGTCCTTCATGTCCACGAAGTCGTGCTGGTAGCGCAGCGGGATGAAGACCTGGAAGCCGCCGGTCTCGTCCTGGAGCTCACGGAGCCTGAGGACGTGGTCGACGCGGTGGCGGGGCTCCTCGATGTGGCCGTACAGCATCGTGCACGGGGTCTTCAGACCCTTCTCGTGCGCGAGGCGGTGGATGCGCGACCAGTCCTCCCAGTGGGTGCGGTGGTCGACGATGTGCTGCCGGATCTCCCAGTCGAAGATCTCGGCGCCACCGCCGGTCAGCGACTCCAGACCCGCGTCGATCAGCTCGTCGAGGATCTCGGACGCGGACAGCCCCGAGATCGTCTCGAAGTGGTGGATCTCCGTGGCGGTGAAGGCCTTGAGGGACACATTCGGGAGCGCCTTCTTCAATTCGGAAAGCGACCGGGGGTAGTAACGCCACGGCAGATTGGGATGCAGCCCGTTCACGATGTGCAGCTCGGTGAGGTTCTCGTTCTCCATCGCCTTGGCGAGGCGGACGGCCTCCTCGATGCGCATCGTGTACGCGTCCTTCTCGCCCGGCTTGCGCTGGAACGAGCAGTACGCGCAGGACGCGGTGCACACGTTCGTCATATTGAGGTGACGGTTGACGTTGAAGTGGACCACGTCACCGTTCTTACGGGTGCGCACCTCGTGCGCGAGCCCGCCGAGCCAGGCCAGGTCGTCCGACTCGTACAGCGCGATGCCGTCCTCGCGGGTCAGCCGCTCACCGGCCCGGACCTTGTCCTCCAGCTCGCGCTTGAGCCCGACATCCATGCCTTTACCTCTCCTCGTGACGAACGATCCCAACCGTACTCCCCACCCTTCGGGCGGGAGGGGCCCCCATCAGGCACTTCGTGCCCTGGGGCCTGTCGTCACATTCCCGTCTGCCCCGCGACGGGAATGTGACGACAGCCCCTAGCCTTCCTCGGGCAGCTCACCCACCCGGTTCTCCCACTTCGTGGAGAGCACGATCGTCGTACGGGTCCGGGAGACACCCTTGGTCCCGGAGAGGCGTCGGATGGTCTTCTCCAGGCCGTCCACGTCGCCCACCCGCACCTTGAGCATGAACGAGTCGTCGCCCGCGATGAACCAGCAGTCCTCGATCTCGCTGAGGTCCCGCAGCCGGTGCGCCACGTCCTCGTGGTCGGCGGCGTCGGAGAGCGAGATGCCGATCAGGGCGGTGACGCCGAGGCCGAGCGAGGCCGAGTCGACCGTCGCGCGGTAGCCGGTGATGACGCCCGCGGCCTCCAGCCGGTTGATGCGGTCGGTGACGCTGGGTCCCGACAGACCGACGAGGCGCCCCAGCTCCGCGTAGGAGGCCCGGCCGTTCTCCCTCAGGGCCTGGATGAGCTGCCTGTCCACCGCGTCCATGCGATCGAAGCCTTCCACTGAAAAGGTCTGAAGAGTTCCTGAAGTGCCTGAAAGTGCTGAGTGACTGGGTACTGCTCAGTGACCGGGTACTGCTCGGTGCTCAGGTGGTGCTGCCGCGCGAACCGCCGCCCAGCTCGCCCTCCCACCGGCGGTACAGGCCGTGCTCGACACCAGCCGCGTCGAGGACCCGCCCGGCGACGAAGTCCACCAGGTCCTGGATGTGCGTGGCTCCCGCGTAGAACGCCGGCGAGGCGGGCAGCACGATCGCGCCCGCGTCGTCCAGGGAGACCAGGTGCCGCAGCGTCTGCCCGTTCAGCGGGGTCTCGCGGACTGCGACGACGAGCTTGCGCCCCTCCTTGAGCGTGACGCTCGCGGCGCGCTGCAGCAGGTCCTTCGAGAGTCCGAGGGCGACCCCGGCCACACAGGCCGTCGAGGCGGGCACGATGAGCATGCCCTTCGCGGGGTACGAGCCCGAGGACGGTCCCGCCGCCAAGTCGCCCGCGCTCCAGTGCCGTACGGCGTCCATACGTCCCTCGAAGGCGTCGAAGGTGCCGGGCTTGCCGTCGGCGCCGCGGGCCAGCCACTCCCGCAGGTCGTCGCGCCAGTGGGCATCGCGGAAGGGCAGGCCGGTCTCGTCGAGCAGGGTGAGCCGGGAAGCGCGCGAGACCACCAGGTCGACGCTCTCCCCCGCCTGAAGAAGCGCACGCAGCACAGCGGCGGCGTACGGCGTACCGGAGGCACCCGACACCCCCACGATCCAAGGCCGGCGCTGCGTCTCTCCTGGCTTCATGATGTCGAGCCTATCCGGCCACCGCCGAGATTCAGACCGTGAGCCCGCGCACCAGCAGATCGAGCAGGGCGCAGACGAACAGGGCGATGCCGATGAAACCGTTGACGCTGAAGAACGCGCGGTTCAGGCGGGACAGGTCGTGCGGTTTGACGATGGAGTGTTCGTAGAGGAAGGCACCCGCGACGATCACCAGGCCGAGCCAGAAGAAGGCACCGGCGCCGGTGGTCACCGCGTACCAGACGAAGAGGGCCGTGGTGACGGCGTGACAGCCGCGGGCGCCCCAGATCGCGGCCGGGATGCCGAAGCGCGCCGGCACCGACAGCACGCCGATCTCGCGGTCCGTCTCGACGTCCTGGCAGGCGTAGATCAGGTCGAAGCCACCGATCCAGACGCCCACCGCGAGGCCGAGGACGACGGCGTCCCAGGACCATTCGCCGGAGATCGCCAGCCAGCCGCCGACCGGGCCCATCGCCTGGGCGAGACCGAGGATGGCCTGCGGGAAGTTCGTGAACCGCTTGCCGTACGGGTAGACGACCATCGGGATGACCGCGATGGGGGCCAGCGCGAGACACAGGGGGTTCAGCAGCGCGGCCGCGCCGAGGAAGAAGACCAGGGCGACCAGTGCGCCCGTCCACGCGTGCTTCACCGACATCGCGCCGGTGACCAGTTCGCGATGGGCCGTGCGGGGGTTGCGGGCGTCGATCTCGCGGTCGATGATCCGGTTCGCCGCCATCGCGAACGTGCGCAGCCCGACCATCGCGATGGTGACGAGCAGCAGCCGGCCCCAGTGGATGTTCTTGTCCGACTGGAACATCGCGGTGAGCGCGGCGATGTACGCGAACGGCAGCGCGAACACCGAGTGCTCGATCATGACGAGGCGCAGGAACGCCTTGGTGCGGCCCGGTTGAGGGAGCGCCGCGGAAGCTGAACTCACAGGCCGTACTCCTTCCAACGGCGGTCGACCTTCGCCGCCGTCTCCGGGTCGGACAGCACCATCTCGGGCCAGCCGCCGTCCCGGGTGTAGCCCTCCTCGGGCCACTTCTTCGTTGCGTCGATGCCTGCCTTGCCGCCCCAGAACTGCTGGTAGGAGGCGTGGTCGAGGTGGTCGACCGGCCCTTCGACGACCGTGAGGTCACGGCCGTAGTCGGTGTTCCCCAGTGCGCGCCACGCGACCTCGTGCAGATCGTGCACATCGCAGTCCGAGTCGACGACCACGATGAGTTTCGTCAGGGACATCATGTGGGCGCCCCAGATGGCATGCATCACCTTTTGAGCGTGCTTGGGGTATTTCTTGTCGATCGCGACGATCGCGCAGTTGTGGAAACCGCCCGCCTCGGGGAGGTGGTAGTCCACGATGTCCGGCACGATGATCTTGAGGAGGGGGAGGAAGAACCGCTCCGTCGCCCGACCGAGAGGTCCGTCCTCCGTCGGGGGCCGGCCCACGACGATCGACTGGAGCAAGGGCCGCTTCCGCATGGTGACGCAGTCGATCTTGAGGGCCGGGAACGGCTCCTGCGGCGTGTAGAACCCGGTGTGGTCGCCGAACGGCCCCTCGGGCAGCATCTCGCCCGGCTCCAGCCACCCCTCCAGCACGACCTCGGCCTGCGCCGGGACCTGGAGCGGCACCGTCTTGCAGTCCACCATCTCGATCCGCTTGCCCTGGATGAACCCGGCGAAGAGGTACTCGTCGATGTCGCCGGGCAGCGGGGCGGTCGAGGCGTACGTCACGGCAGGGGGGCAGCCGAAGGCGATCGCGACGGGCAGTCGCTCTCCCCGCCTCGCCGCCACCTGGTAGTGGTTCCGGCTGTCCTTGTGGATCTGCCAGTGCATGCCGATGGTGCGCTGGTCGTGGCGCTGGAGGCGGTAGAGCCCGAGATTGCGGATGCCGCTCTCCGGGTCCTTGGTGTGGGTGAGCCCGAGGTTGAAGAAGGAGCCGCCGTCCTGCGGCCAGGTGAAGAGCGCGGGGAGGGTGTCGAGGTCGACGTCGTCGCCGCGCAGCACCACCTCCTGGACCGGCGCCTCCTTCACCTTCTTCGGCGGTACGTGGGTCATCGCGCCGAGCTTCCCGAAGGCCTCGCGCACCCCGACGAACCCGTGCGGCAGCTCGGGCTTGAGCAGCCCGCCGATCTTCTCGGAGATCTCGCCGTACGACTTCAGCCCGAGGGCCTTCAGCAGCCGCCGGTCGGTTCCGAAGACGTTCATGGCCAGTGGCATCGCGGAGCCGCGCACGTTCTCGAAGAGCAGCGCGGGCCCACCGGCCTTCTGCACCCGGTCGACGATCTCCCCGACCTCCAGATACGGGTCCACCTCGGCCTTGATGCGCTTGAGGTCGCCCTCGCGCTCCAGTGCCCGGAGCAGCGAGCGAAGATCGTCGTAAGCCATGTGTCCAAGTATCTGCCACCGGCTACCCTGTGCCCGTCACCGGGGCCCTGTGCCGCCCCGCCGTAGCTCACTGGGGGAATGTTCGGCCATGCTCAGGTATCTGCCCTTTCTGCTGGTCCTGGCGCTGTGGATCTACGCCTTCATCGACTGCCTGAACACGCCGGAGGAAGAGGTCCGGGGCCTGCCCAAGGTGGTCTGGGTCATCATCATCCTGCTCTTCGGCGAGGTGCTGGTCGGCCCGATCGCCTGGCTGGTCGCGGGCCGCAACCGGCGAGCCCCGGTGGGCGGCTCCACTCCCTCCGAGTGGCACCGCAACCACCGCACGCAGTACGTCGCACCCGACGACAACCCCGAGTTCCTCACATCCCTCAAGGCCGAGAACCGCAAGGACGAGGCCCTTCTGAAGGACTGGGAGGCCGACCTGCGCCGCCGCGAGGAGGAGCTGCGGCGCCGGGAGCGGGGCGAGGAGTCCGAGGGCTGATGGAGCTGCTGATGGACGTACGCCGATGGAGTCGCTGATGGGTGGCGTGCGCTGATGGAACTGCGGCTGCTGGTCACCTTCGAGAAGGTCGCGACCGTGCTGAGCTTCACGCAGGCCGCGGCCGAGCTCAAGTACGCGCAGTCCAGCGTGACCAGCCAGATCCGCGCCCTGGAGTCCTCGCTCGGCACGGAGCTCTTCGACCGGCTCGGCAGCCGCATCCGGCTGACGGAGGCGGGTGAACGGCTCCTCCCCTACGCCCGGCAGATCATCGAGCTGAGCGAGGAGGCGCGGGCGGCGGTCGTCGGCGCGCAGGAGCCGGCCGGCACGCTGGCCGTCGGCACGATGGAGTCGCTGACGTCCTACCGTCTGCCGCCGCTCCTCGAGTTCTTCCACCACCGCTACCCGGGGGTACGCCTCTCGCTGCGCACGACCCTCGGCGACGAGACCCGGCAGGCGCTGCGCCAGGGCACGTACGACGTCGGCTTCCTGATGGAGGAGGAGACCGAGCACGTCGGGCTGGAGTCCGAGGTGCTGGCGGTGGAGCCGCTGGCGCTGGTGGCGGCGCCCGGGCACCCGCTGGCCGGGAACCCGGTCGGGACGGCCGATCTCGTACGACAGCCGCTGCTGGCGACCGAACCCGGCTGCGCCTACCGGGACTTGTTCGAGCGGGAGCTCAACTCCCTTGCCGCGGACCCGGTTTCCTTCATGGAGTTCGGCACCATCGAGGCCACCAAACGCGCGGCGGCGGCCGGCCTCGGGATCTCGCTGCTGCCCGAGGTGACGGTCGCCGCCGAACTCGCGGAGGGCTCTCTCGTACGACTGCGGTGGGAGCCGCCGTTCACGCTTCGGACGCAGCTGGCGTGGCGGGCCGGGAAGCGGCTTCCGGGGCATGTGCGGCTGTTCGTGGAGCAGGCGCGGAAGCTGGTTTCCGAGCAAGGGTGACCTTCAGGCTTGCCGTCACGATCAGCGGGACGCCGAGCGCCTGGACCAGCCCGATGTGGTGCCCGTACACCGCCCAGTCCATGACCATCGCGACGGCCGGGTAGGTGAAGGCGAGGACGGCGATCTTCGAGGTCGGGAGCTTGGCGTACGCGGCGTACATCAGGACGTACATCAGGCCCGTGTGGATGACGCCGAGGCCGGCCAGCCAGCCCCAGTCGGCGCCCGTGCCGCTCATCGCGCCGAAGTCGGCGAAGGGGAGCAACAGCGGGATGCCGACGAGGACTTGGACGAGGGCGATGAGGTGCGGGCGCACGCCGGTGATGCGCTTGGTGACCAGGGTGGACAGGCCGTAGAGGAGCGCGGCGAGGAGGGCCTGGCCGACGCCGGTGAGGTACGAGCCGCCGCTCGTGAAATCGCCCGGGGTGACGCCCGAGACAAGGATCAGGCCCGCGAAGGCGACCACGACCCAGCCGACCTTCGCCGCGCTGAGCCGCTCGCGGAAGAGCAGGGCGCCCAGCAGGACCACGTAGAACGGCTGGGTGTGGTAGACGACCGTCGCGACGGAGATCGACGTGTTCTCGTAGGCCTGGAAGAGGAAGACCCAGTTGAAGACGATGAACACGCCGCCGAGGACGGCCAGGCCCAGGGTGCGCGGGGTGAAGCCGTGACCGCGCAGCCAGCCGCGGGCGACGACGTACGAGCCCAGCGCCAGGGCGCCGAACAGGACACGGAAGAAGACGACGTTGAAGGGCGAGGCGCCCGACTCGACGACGAAGACTCCGAGGGTGCCGGAGAGCACCATCGCGGTCGTCAGCTGGGCCGTGCCCTTGTTCTCTGAGGTCATGCCGACGAAGCTACGAGCGGGCGGTGCGGGCGGTCCACGCGCCAGTGGGGCGTCCTGCCGATGGGGTCATCGGCGGGGCCGATGACGCCTGGTCCCTACAGGTCGCTCGTGGCCGGCGCAGCCCGTTGAGCCGCTTGGGCATGAGGGCCCCGGGTCTACTTCCTCGTCCAGCGCTGCGATGCCGTCCCGGACACGCAGGTCGAGGTGACCGGCCAGCCTGCGGACTCGTCGAGGCACCGGCTGTTGGACATGTTCTGCAGGGTGCCGCCGGAGCCCGTGCGCCAGGACAGCTGGGTGCTCTGGTCGCAATCGGCCGACACGATGTTGTAGGCGCTCACGCTCAGACACGTACCGGTGTGCTCGTTGACCACGTGGAATGAGCCGCCCGACACGCTCTTGTAAGCCCATGAGGCCGCCGGGCTGTCCGAACACTCCCCGAGGACCGGGCCACTGTAGGCACTCATCACCAGGCACTGGCCGTCGGCGGCGTTCGTGAGCTGGTAGTAGCCGCCCGCGGGGGCTTGCGTCGAGGTGCCGCCGGAACCACTTGAGCTGCCCGAGTTGCTACTGCTTCCGTCCGAGCTGTCCGAGCTGTCCGAGCTGTCCGAGGTATCGGAGCCGCCGGAGCCGTCCTGCGAGCCCGCGCCCGTGCTCGTGCCCCCGGCGTCCGCCTGCGTTCCGCCTGTCCCCTTGCCCGTGCCCTTGCCCTTGCCCTGATCCGCCGACGAGGACGGCGACTTCGCCGTGCCCGAGGGGCTCGCGCCCGAGGAGGACTGCGTGGGGTCGAGCGACGCCGAGACCGAGGCGGAGGGGGTGGACCGTGCCTCGTCGTCCGGCGAGGACGTGAACGGCAGCAGCCGGATCGCGAGGGTCGTGCCGGTCGCCACGACCACGACGGGAACGACGGCGAACAGGACGCGGGTCCGGCGGCGTTCGCGCCGCTTCGGGTCCGGACCCGGCTCCGATCCCGCCTTCTCCTCCCCCTTCGGCTCCGGCTCGGCGGAGGGCAGGGTCGGGACGGGGGCGGGCAGCTCGTCCACCTCCGGGACCGTCGCGGCGAAGGCGGCCCGCTCGGACAGCGGCTCGGTGATGGTCCCCGGCCACGGCGGATCGGCGAACGGACCGTGCCGCGCGGCGAGTTCGGCGAGCTCGGCAGCGGTGGGGCGGCCCTCGGGATCCTTGTCGAGGCAGGCCGCGACGACCTCGGCAAGTTCAGGATCCAGCGCGCGCAGCGGAGCCAGGTCGGGCTCCTCGTGGACGATGCGGTACAGCACGGCGTGCCCGGAGTCGTCACCGAAGGGCGGTCGGCCACACACCGCGTACGCGGCCATCGACCCCAGCGCGAACATGTCGACGGCGCCGCTCAACCGCCGTGTTCCCGAGGCCTGTTCGGGCGACATGTAGGCGGGCGTGCCCACGACGATGCCGGTCCTGGTCAGCTGGCTCTGTTCCGCGGCACGGGCGACACCGAAGTCGATCAGGGTGAGCCCGTCGAGGGTCAGCATGACGTTGGACGGCTTGAGGTCCCGGTGCACCATGTCCAGCGCGTGCACCGCGGCCAGCCCCGAGGCCGCCTCCCGCAGCAGCAGCCACAGCGCGTCGGCGGGCAGCGGATGCCCGTGCAGTTCGACGGCCTCTCTCAGGGTGAGCCCGGGAACGTACGCGGTGGCGAACCACGGTGGCCGTGCCTCGCGGTCACTGGCGAGCAGCGGCGCGGTGGCCTCCTCGGGCAGCCGCGAGAGGTTGTCCAGCTCATGTCCGAAGCGCCGCAGGAAGTCCTTGTCCTCGGCGACGACGGAGGGCAGTACCTGCTTGACGGCTGCGTACCGCCCCTCGTGCACGCCGAGGTACACCCGCCCCATGCCGCCGGACCCGAGCCGGCCCACCAGCGGGATCGCACCGATCCGCCGCGGATCCTCGGCCTCCAGAGGCTCGGCTCCGCTTCCGCCCAGATCTAACACGTCGCCCCGTTTTCCCGCGTTGCTCGTCATGCGTCGGCTGCCATCGTGACAGACCGGCGGCGGCCCGCCCATTCCCCCCACAGACGGGCGGACGCGCCGTCGACAGGAGCAAGTTTGATCCAGCGGCCAGTAGAATTGGAAGCAGTTTCTAGAAACTTGCTCTAGAAATGAACGGATACCACACAGTACGAGGACATCTGCCGATGAGCCCCAAGCAGCATCGCGGCGAGGTGACCGCCGACCTGCTCCTGGATGCCGCTCTGCGCGTGTACGCCGCCTCGGGCGAGCAGGGCTTCACGGTCAGCGCGATCACCAAGGAGAGCGGCGTCAGCCTCGGCAGCCTGTACCACCACTTCGGCAGCCTGGACGGCCTCTTCGCCGCGCTCGCGCAGCGCTGGCTCAGCCGGCTGCTGGGCGACATGGTCACGGCTCTGCAGGGTTCCCGCACCGCCCGCACAGGCATCCGCGCCGTAGTGCGGGCGTATCTGGCCTTCGTCCGGGAGCACCGGGACGCGGCCCTGCTGCTGCACTCGCCCATGGCCGACCGCTCCGCCATGGCTCAGGGCAAGGAGTTGCGTGACGCCCAGGAGGCCAGGCTGTCCCCGTTCGCCGTGTGGATGACCACGCACATCGAGTCCGGCGAGGTCGCTCCGCTCCCCCCGGCCCTGATCGAGTCCCTGGTCCTGGGCCCCGTCGTCGCCGTCGCCCGCCGCTGGCTCTCCGGCATCGACGACGTCGACCTCGACGAGGCCGCGCGCGTCCTGCCGGACCGGATCTGGCGCTCGGTCAGCGCAGAGCCGAGGTGAACGCCGACCAGGCGGAGCGGGGGATCAACAGCACGGGCCCGTCAGGGTTCTTGCTGTCTCGGACGGGGACGATGCCGGGGATACCGGGGGCTATCTCGATGCAGTCGCCGCCGTTCGCTCCGCTGTAGCTGCTCTTGATCCAGGTAGCCGCGCTCAGCTCGTGCCCGTCCATGGCGCTCGTACCTCTCCATCACGTCGCTGATCAGAGCGGAGGACTCGGGGGCCGACAGAGCGTCCGCCCGGAGCACATCATAAGTCCGGCTATGCCGCTCGAAGATGGCCGGATCGTCGTTGAAATGGCCACGGTCCAACGACTCCGAGTACACCCACCGGTGCCCGTCGGGCAGCTCGATCAGCGACAGCGAGGTGTCGGGGCGGTCGATGTCAGGGCGGTCCAACGGGACGATCTGGATACGGATGTTGGGGAGTCGACCGACGTGCAACAGGCGCGCACACTGGTTCCGCATGACCGTCGGGCTCCCCACCACGTGGCGCAGACAGATCTCATCCAGCACCACGAGGTAGAACGGGCCGCCATCGGCGTAGAAGCGCTGTTGCCGGCTCAGACGTGCCCTGACCCGCTCTGCCACGTCATCGGATTTCGCGAGTCGGCGAGCGAACAGGGCGGTCGCGTAATCGGCTGTCTGCAACAACCCCGGCATCACCTGCGTCTGATACGCACGCACAGCAGCCGCCTCGGCGTCCATCCGAGCCCTGCGGTCGAACCAGTCCGGATGCTCCACCTGCGGATACCAGTCGATCCGCCCCCACAGCCGCGCCAACACCCCACCCGTACCGAGCAGTTCGTCGCACCTCTTTGCGAACGTGTCCTGCGGCACCCGCGTGCCCGCCTCGACGCGGGCCACGTGGGAGCGGTCGCACGGGAGCTCGCGGGCGAGGCCCTCCTGGGTCAGGAGCGCCGCCTCGCGGAAGTGTTTCAGCACCTCACCGAAGACGGCGGCGGTACTGGCGGCCGCCCCTCCTTCGGCATTACGTCGGCTCATGACATCCCCTCTGTGACAGTGAGCCACTGTCACGCGTCCGGCGTTGATACCGACCGTTCCCCTCCGCAACGCTTGACACACCCAGAGTTACGGAACAGTGCGGAGCGAACATGGCCGAACAGGCGGAGCGGTGGGAACCGGGAGCGCTCGTCTACGACCCACAGGCGCGCAAGGTGGGCGAGTACCGGGACAGCACAGGCCCGTACGCGATGCTGCGCCCCGTCGGCGGCGGCCGGGAGTGGGAGGCCGACCCGGCGCTGATCCGCGCGGTGACGCGGGAGGAACGACTGAGTGCCGAGGTGAAGGCCGCCAACGCCCGCTCCCGGGAAGGGGCGTTGACGCCGCACCGGCCGGACGACACGGACCGCCCGCCCGCCGCCGTGCCCGGCTGCGTGACGTGCGCGGAACTCGCCGCCCGGCGCGACGAGGCGCGCGCCGCCTTCGACGGCAGCGCGGAGACCGACGCGAACGTGCTGCTGCGCCAGCACCGGCGCCGGGAACACGCCGGCGCACCGGCCCGCCGCCGGATCTTCCGGTATGTGCCGTACTCGATCGTGCAGGACGCGACGGCGGAGCCGGAGTACGAGGCGTGCTGCGTCTCGGGGGACGAGGCCGACTGCGGCGCGGGGTCAGGTCCGCGGCACGATCCGGCGGAGGTCGAGGAGTGGCAGCGCAGGCACACCCAGGAGACCCGGCACACACGTTACCGGCGCAACTTCGCGGACTACGCGGTGATGGAGCCCCCGCGCTGACCGCTCAGCGCCCCCAGCCCTCGCCCCCAGCCCTCGCCCTCAGCCCTCGCCCTCAGTCCTCGTTCTCAGTCCTCGCGGAGCACAAGCGCGAGCAGTCCCGGGAAGCGGGCGTCGAACTCCTCGCGGCGGAGGCGGTTGACCCGCTTGGGCCCTTCGTCCCGCTGCTCCACAAGACCCGCACCGCGCAGCACCGTGAAGTGGTGACTGAGGGCCGCCTTGCCGACCGGCACATCGAAGCTGCCGCAGCTGCGCGTCCAGGCGGGGCAACCCGACAACTCCCTTACGAGCGTGATGCGTACGGGATCGGCGAGGGCGGCGAGCGCGGTCTGTACGGGGACGTCGTCGGGGTGGGTGTGCTCGGGTGCCGCCCGATGACTGGTGCGCTCCACCACGCCCGCCTCCCTGGGTCCTCGTGTCCGCTTGCAGAGTGTTCGATGAAAACCATACACTCCCGAGTGTTCGCTTTCCATTGAACAGTCGAGCACCTACGAAGGGTGTGCCATGCGCGCGGTCGAGTTCCAGGAGTACGGCGGTCCCGAGGTTCTGCGGGTCGTGGAGGCGGAGGTTCCGGAGCCCGGCCCGGGGCAGGTGAGCATCGACGTGGCCTACGTCGGCGTGAACTTCGCGGACCTGAAGGCGCGCTCGGAGGGCTATCGCGTCCCAAGTCTTCCTTTTCGTCCGGGACTTGAGGTCTCGGGCCGGATCCGGGCCGTCGGAGCGGACGTCGAGGGGCTGGAGGTCGGCCAGGAGGTCGCCGCCCTGACGGAGGGCGGCGCGTACGCGGAGGTGACGGTGGCCGACGCGGTGACCGTCTTCCCGCTCCCGGAGGGCGTGGACCTGCGCACTGGCGCCACGCTCCCCACCGTCGTGCCGACGGCGTACGCCCTCCTGCACACCGTGGGCCGGCTGCAGCCCGGCGAGACGGTCCTCGTGCAGGGCGCGGCGGGTGGCGTCGGCACCGTGCTGGGGCAGCTGGCGAAGGCCGCGGGGGCCGGGGCGGTGTACGGCGTCGTATCGGCCGAGGCCAAGGCGAAGTACGCGCTGGACCACGGCTACGACGAGGTCTTCGTCGGCTCCTTCGCGCAGGAGGTACGGGTCGCGACGGGCGGCCGCGGGGTCGACCTCGCCCTGGACCCGGTCGGCGGCGAGACCCTGCGCGGCAGCCTCGCCTCGCTGGCCCCCTTCGGCCGCCTGGTCTCCTTCGGCAACGCGAGCTCGGCGGAGCCGTGGACCGTGGGACAGCCGGAGCTCTACCCGACGGGTCTGTCGGTCGCCGGGTTCTCCATCCTCGGCCTGGCCAAGACGGCACCTGCCGCACTGCGCGAGATCGCCGAGCGCGCGTTTCGGACGGTGGTCGACGGAACCGTATCCCTGCCGGTGACCGCGGAGTTCGGCCTCGCGGAGGCGGAGGAGGCCCATCGGCTGATGGGGACTCGGAGCAGCACGGGGAAGCTGCTGCTGCGAGTGGCCGGATGAACCCCACCACGGGTCACTGCTTCTCCCAGACCGTCGCCTCGATGGTGATGTGATCGGCGTCGGGAATGGAGATCACCTTGAGGTTGCCGACTCGGCCGTATTCCGTGGTGAAGCAGGCCATGTCGCCGGGCTGGACGTCCAACTGGTGCTGACCCAGGTGGGTGTTGAGGGCGGCCAGGCACTGCTGCGCCTCCGGCGGGGCGGCGCCGTCCCACGCGGTGAGGCCGAAGGGCGCGTAGATCTCGCCGGAGCCGCGGATTTCGACATCGCCGGCCGGTGCCGGGCTCGGCGGCTTCGCGTCCAGGAACCAGCCTCTGACGCCGGCGGTGCCGTCCAGAGTCAGCGTGCCCTGCCAGCGTGAGCGCGGGCGAGGCGCCGCCGAGGTGGGCGTGGGAGAGGGCAGCGGGTTCGGCGGCGGGCTCTGCGTGTGCGAGCGGGACGGCTCGGGGGTGGTGGGCCGGGGGGTACTCGACGAGTGGGTGGGGGGTGTCGTATCCGGTGCGGATGAGCTGACGGGTGGCGGCTTGGCCTCGCCCTCGGGGGTGGCCGTGACCGTGCTCGGCCTGTTGAGCAGGGCGATCGTCAGGGCCACCGTGGCGGCGATCACGGAAGCACCCAGGGTGCCGATCATCGCGATGACCGCGGCCTTGATCGCGGGCTCCTGACGTCTGAACCACGCGACAGGACCACCTGAGCGCGGGTCACCTGTCGACGAAGCCATGTCCCCCCACTCGCCCGTCCGCCTGCGGTTACGTCAACTCTAGACAGCGGTGTCAGCCCCCCGGGCTATGTTCGTGACCGTGACCACTCATCTGCAGGCCACTCGGGCGTCCTACGACACGGTGGCCGGCGTCAGCGCGCGTACGAGCCGAGGCCGATCAGGCACGGAGGACGAGGGTCCCCCGCACGCCCGCCTGACGTCGTCTTCGTAAGTCGCCGGCGTCCGCCTCCTAAGTCGCGCCCGGGGTCATCCCTTCGTCCCCCGTGCGTAGACCATCGGCGGACTGCGCAAGGCCTGGCCGCTTCCCAGACTGGGGGTCATGACAACGGCGTTGGGAGACGCGATGCGGGGAATCAGCCGGGCACGGTTCCTGGGGATGGCCGCGGCGGTCGGGGGTGCGGCGGTGCTGCCCGTCGGGCGGGCCGCGGCGACGGGTGGCCGGCCCCGAGGGCTGACCCATCGCGGCGTGGTCTACGAGGTCGGCGAAGGGGAGACGCCCGGCACGGCGTGGAGCGCCCGGCGTATGCGCGCCGACCTGCGCGCCATCGCGCACGACCTGCACGCCGACTCCGTCAAGGTCACCGGCGACGGCGTCGAACGGCTCACCGCCACGGCGGCCGAGGCGGCGGAGCGCGGGCTGAACGTCTGGCTCGAACCGACCCTGGGCGACGTGCCGGAGAGGGAGATCCTCGACCATCTCGCCGAGACGGGCCGGTTCGCCGAGCGGCTGCGCCGGCAGGGCGCGGGCGTGCACCTCAGCGTCGGCTGCGAGTTCGTGCTGTACGTCCCCGGCATCGTGCCCGGCGCCAACATCCAGGAGCGCGTCGAGAACCTGCTCAAGGGCAACTTCGATCCCGTCCAGATGGCGCGCCGCCTGCGCCGGTTCACCGCCAAGGCGGCGGCGGTCGGCCGGTCCGTCTTCCACGGGCGGCTGACGTACGCCGCCACGCAGGACGAGGACGTCGACTGGGGGCTGTTCGACCTCGTGGGCATCGACTACTACGGCTACTTCCGGCGCCGCGAGGACTACGTACGCGATCTCGCCTCGTTCCGCCGCTTCGGCAAGCCGGTCGCGATCATGGAGTTCGGCTGCTGCACCTTCAAGGGCGCGCCGGAGCGGGGCGGCATGGGCTGGGACGTCGTCGACTACACGAAGGAGCCGCCCGAGATCAAGGACGGCCTGGTGCGGAGTGAGCGCACCCAGGCCGCGTACCTGACGGACGTGCTCTCGGTGTTC
This sequence comes from Streptomyces albiflavescens, assembly GCF_014645835.1. Lineage (GTDB taxonomy): Bacteria > Actinomycetota > Actinomycetes > Streptomycetales > Streptomycetaceae > Streptomyces > Streptomyces albiflavescens. The sequence goes on along the minus strand of NZ_BMMM01000018.1, from coordinate 106,026 downwards.
GAGTCGATGGGACTGTACTCGGCGATGGCGTACACCTTCGTCACCGCGGACGCCCCGCACCTCCCCCACGACCCGCGCCACGACCTCGACATGGCGAGCTACAGCATCGTCAAGGCCATCAAGGACCGCCCCGGCGACCCGGCCTCCGGCTGGCACTGGGAGCCGAAGGAGTCCTTCCACGCACTGGCCCGGCAGTACGCGCGGGCCCGCTGCCGCTGACCGTCGGGCCACCGTGCGCAGGCCCCCGCCCGTCGCCGCCGTCGCCCCGCGCACGATCCGGTGGGCGCACAGGGCCGTGAGCAGGTCACCGAGCAGGTCGGGGTCGGCGATCTCCAGGCCGAGCAGGGACTCGATGCGTTTCCGCACGTTGCCCTCATGATTCCGCCACAGGAGAGTGGAGTCATGGAGCGCATCGATCAACCAGTCGATCAGGCACAGGCGCGCGCATGGCTCGCCACCGCCCTCGCGGAGGCCCGCGCCGGGCTCGCCGAGGGCGGCATCCCGATCGGGGCCGCGCTGTACGGCGCGGACGGCACCCTCCTCGGCCGCGGCCACAACCGCCGCGTCCAGGACGCCGACCCCTCCATGCACGCCGAGACGGCCGCCTTCCGCGCCGCGGGACGGCAACGGACGTATCGCGGTACGACGATGGTGACGACCCTCTCGCCGTGCTGGTACTGCAGCGGTCTGGTCCGCCAGTTCGGCATCTCCCGGGTCGTGATCGGCGAGGCCGAGACCTTCCACGGCGGCCACGACTGGCTGGGCGAGCACGGTGTGGAGATCGTGCTTCTCGACGACCCCGAGTGCACGTCCCTGATGCGCGACTTCATCAAGAACGACCCGGCACTGTGGAACGAGGACATCGGTGACTGAGCCCAAGATCCCGACCGGCCCCCGCATCCCGACCATCGACCTGCGTCCCTGGCTCTCGGGAGACCCCGGGGCCCGCGCGGACATCGCCCGCACGGTCGACGAAGCCCTCCGGACGGCCGGCTTCCTCCTGGTGACCGGCCATGGCGTGGACGCGGCCCTGCGCACCCGCATCCGCGAGGCGGCCCGCGCCTTCTTCACCCTCCCCACCGAGACGAAGCAGCCGTACGCGGCCCGGGTCGGCGGCCGCGGCTGGCTGGGCCCCGGCGCCGAGGCCAACGCCTACTCGGAGGGTACGGAGACCCCACCGGACCTCAAGGAGTCCCTCACCTTCGCGACCCACGAGCCCTTCGAGGACCCGGAGATCAACGCGGAGTGGTACGCACCGAACGTCTGGCCCGCTGAGGCGCCGGAACTCCAGAAGCTCTGCGAGGAGTACCTGACAAGGATGGGCGAGCTGGAGAACCACCTCCTGGCCCTCCTGGGCGAGGCCCTCGGCCTGGAGCCGGACTTCTTCACCCGGCACATGGACCACCCGACGTACGGCTTCAACATCAACTGGTACCCGGGCACGGAGGTCATCGGCGAGCCCCAGCCGGGCCAGTTCCGCATCGGCCCCCACACCGACTTCGGCACGGTCACGATCCTCGACCGCCAGGCCGGCAAGGGTGGCCTGCAGGTCTACACGGACGAGGGCGGCTGGGAGGACGCGCCGTACGACCCGGAAGCCTTCACCATCAACATCGGCGACCTGATGGCCCGCTGGACCGGCGACCGCTGGCGCTCCGGCCGCCACCGCGTCCTGCCGCCCCCGGCCGACGCCCCCGCCGAGGAGCTCATGTCCCTCGTCTACTTCGGCGAGTGCACACCGGGAACCGTCGTGGAGTCCGTGCCCGCTCCCGTGGGCCGCGTCGCGTACGAGCCCGTCGACTCCCATGTTTATCTACGCGAGAAGCTGGACTCGATCACTGTCGGATGAGTGGCGGAAACTTTTCGTAACCCAACGGACACCAGGCGCCCTATCCCGAACCAAGTCCCCCTTTTTACACTGGTGTTGATACACCTCACAGCAGCACATCGGACCGGACCGCGCCAGGGGGAGATGCGGTGCACAGAGGGCTGCACGGCCGGGGAGCGCTGTTCGACACCGATCCGCCCGGGCTCGCGTCACGGCTTGTCGGTCTGCGTCCGTATCAGCTTCGCGCGACGCCGTACGAGCATGCGAGTGAGGTGCCGTTCGTCGTGTTCGCGGGCGGGCGGGGGCTGGGGAAGAGTGCCCTGCTGCGTGAGCTGCGCGACGCCTATCGCGGGCACACGCCCGTCGCACTGATCGACGGTGAGGAGCGGCAGTTCGCCGCTCCACCGGCCGAGCGCCCCGAGGAGGCCTGGTCGCCGGTGGGGCAGGCACTCACCACCGTCGCCGAGCAGCTCGCCGAGCCGGTGACGGGCGCCGGGCGGATCGGTTTTCCACGGCTGGCGGCCGGGCTGCTCGCGGTCGCGGCGGGCGGCTGGAGCGACCGTGACGTGCCGCGCATCCGGCAGGAGGCGGAGCGGATCCTGCTGCTGAACGAGACCGGCTCATGGATCTCGGGGTTCGCGGGCCGCTGGGTGGGCAAGATCGTCTCCAAGCTCGTCGCCTCGCTGAGCGGCACGGGCCCCGTGATCGCGCCGATCATCGAAGCCACCCTGGAGGCGTTCGCCGAGGGCATCGGCCCCGCTCCCCGCCGGCTGCGCAGGGCCGCCGGCTGGTACCGGGACTATCCGAACGCGGGCGGCAGCCCCAAGCTCGCGCTGATCCTCCTGTCCCGGCACTTCAGGGCCGGCGGCGACTCGCGCAGGCATGCCGAGCGCTATCTCGTACGGGCCCTGCTGGCCGACCTCGACGACGCGTACGCGGGTGTCGTGCAGCGCTCCCACCGGCGGGGCCGCCCGGTCGTACTGATCGACAACGTGCAGGAACGGGCCGGCCTCGGGCTCCTGGAGCCGGTGCTGCGCGACCGCGCCGACGGCATCGCCGACCAGGTCGTGTTCTTCGCGGCCCTGCGCGGATACGGCCACGCGGCACTGCGCAACGCGGAGCGCCGCACCCTCCCCGCGGTCGCCCGGGAGGCCGGATGGGAACCGGGCACCTCGCCGTCCTCGCGCGCACTGCTCGTCTCGCTGCCGCCGCTGACGCCCGACGACACGCTGCACATCGTGGACACCGCCTCCGACGGTCCGGCCCTGAGCTCCAGCGATCCCCCCGTACCGTCACAACTCCCCCACGCCACCCACCGGTTGACGGGTGGCAGTCCGCTCGGCATCACCCTGCTCGCCGAGTCGGCCAAGCAGAACCTGCCCCAAGGGGCCGCATCCCTCGGCGAGTTACTCACTTCGGACGTCGCCGTCCACGAGGACCACGGCGGCCGTCCCGCCTACCAGGAACTCCTCGATCGGCTCGTGCCCGGAGGTCGCCTGGACGAGCTGACGGTGCTCGCCGCGGCCCACGACCGCGACTCGGCGTGCGCACTGGCGGAGGCGCAACTCCCGGACGACTTCGGCGCGTCGGGCGTCCTCGACCTGGAGGAGCGGCTGGCGGAGGAGGGCTGGGCGACCGCCGACGGGCAGTTCGTCGGCGACCCGTTCCTGCGCGCCCTGCTCCTGCTGCGGCTGCACCACGGCGACGCGGACCACGAGCGCTGGCGAGCCGTGCACCGCACCCTCATCGACCACTACACGGACGAGGACCGGGTGGCCCCGCCGGACAGCGCCCGCTATCGGCTGCACCACGAACTCGCCCTGGGAAAAGCCGACTTCGCGGTCGCGCACCTGCGCGACACCTTCCCGCGCACCGACACCCGCGGCTGGCTGTCGTCCCTGGTCTTCATCGCGTCCGCCCCCTACTACCACGCGCACGACCCGGACGGCCGGGACTTCGACGGCCACGACCACCGGGCCTCCGTCGCGCTCGGGCACACGGACGCGGCCCAGCAGCCGCCGGACAGCGTGGACGCCGTCCTGCACCTGCGGGTACGCCGGCTGCTGCACGCCGTGTGGCAGCTGACCGACCCGCTGGTGCTGCCCGACTCGCAGGTGACCGAGCGGCTGCGCTTCGAGCTGGAGCAGTTGTCGAATCTGCGGCCCGCGGGCAACGCCCTGCTGTGGCGGGCCTCGCGGGACTGGCCGTCGGACGCCCTGGCCGGCCGGCCCTTCCGCATCCCGGGCGACGACGACGAGAACGCGAGCGGGAACGGGAACGGGGGCCAGTGATGGCGCGGCTGTGCGAGGACGGGGGCCACTGATGGCGCGTGTGTGGACATGGCTGCGCGAGGACGTCTGGGAGATACGTTTCCGCCGGTATGTCGCGCTGAGCCTCGCGGCCGTCCTCGCGGCCCTCGGCATCTGGGGCGGCATGACGGCCACGAAGGAGGACCGCTCCTGCGCCCCGGGAGTCGTCCAGCCGAAGGGCAGCGACGAGTGCGTGGGCGTCTCGTGGACGACGTACGCCTTCGGTCGTCCCCAGTTCGCCGAGACGGTCCAGGCGATCAACCGTGAGAACCACCGGCTGAAGCCCGGCAGTTACGTCACCGTCGCGCTGCTCGAACCCTTCACCGCGACCGACGCCGACAACCTGGCCGATGTGCTGCACGAGCTCCAGGGCGCCTATCTGGCCCAGCACCAGGCCAACCACGACGCCAACGGCCTGAAGCCGAAGATCCGCCTCGTGCTGGCCAACCCCGGTGCCACCGGCGCACATTGGCAGCAGACCGTCGACCGGTTGGAGCGGATGACGAAGGGACCCGACCGGCTGCGCGCGGTGACCGGGGTCGGTCTGAGCACCGACAACAACAAGAAGGCCGTCAAGGAGCTGACCCGGCGCGGCATCCCGGTGATAGGGAGCTCGATCACCGCCGACGACCTCGCCAACGGCCAGAACGGCAAGGACCCCTTTCCCGGGCTCGCCCGCGTCTCCCCCACCAACACCGACGAGGCCCGCGCCCTCGCCTCGTTCGCCAAGGTGTCGGCCGCCAACGCGTTCCTGGTCTACGACCGCACGGGCGACCCGTACACACGCACCCTGCAGAAGTCCTTCGAGAAGATGCTCACGGGCTCCCGCTACGAGGCCCAGCCGTTCACGCCGCCCGCCGACCGCAGCAAGGAGGGCAGTACCGCCAACGTCTTCGCGCAGATCACCACCATTCTGTGCACCACACCGAAGAGCACGGACACCATCCTCTTTGCCGGCCGGCACACCCAACTACGCCAGTTCATCAACGCGTTGGGCGCACGCGGCTGCGTCGACCGCCGCTTCACGGTGCTCACCGGCGACGAGGGCTCGTACCTGGCCGGCGACAAGGAACTCGATCCGCGCGCCCTCAAGGACCCCCTGCTGTCCGTGCGTTACACGGCTCTCGCCCACCCGGAGGCCTGGGTGAGCGACACCGCGAAGACCGGCGGCAGCGCGGCCGACGCGCGGGTGCTCCAGGCGCTGCTGGACAGCGCCGGGCGCGAGCCGGTCGGCCCGGTCGGCAAGGTCGCCCTGGACGACGGCCAGCTGATCATCGCGTACGACGCGATGCGACTCGCCGTGCACGGCATCCGCGGGGCGTCGCCGACCGGGAAGATCCCGGCCCTCGCGGACGTGGGGCTCCAGTGGCCGCAGGTGAAGGGCAAGCAGCTGCGGGTCAACGGGGCGAGCGGGTGGATCTGCCTGGACGCCCACGGCAATCCGTACGACAAGGCCGTACCGATCGTGGAACTGACCCCCGACAGCCGCTCGCGCTTCGTGAAGATCGCCTGGCCGGAGGGGAAGCCTCCGGCGCAGGAGTGCCTGCCGCCGTCCTAAGTGCTGCCGTCGGGAGTGCCTGCCGCCGTCCTAGGCGCGGTCGCCGGGAGTGCCTGCCGCCGTCCTAGGTGCTGGCGTCGGGAGTGCCTGCCGTCGTCCCGGCGTCGAGGGCCGTGACCAAGCGCTCGAAGCGGGCGCGCCAGTCGGGCTGCTCCCGCTCCCCCTCGAATTCGTGGGCGAATTCGTGGGTGAAGCGGACCGTGGTGCCGGTGCCGTCCGCTGCCCCCGGCTCCAGATGGAACCGGACCCGCCCCCGGCCCTCCACCGTGTACTCGGCGACCCGCTCCACGTCCCAGGCGGTGATGCGGCCGGGGCCCAGTCCACGCAGGGTGACCGCACCGCCGAGCCGCGGTTCGAACACCTCGGCGACGGTCAGCCACCCCCGCAGGCCATCGGGGGTGGCCAGTGCCGTCCAGACCGTCTCCACAGGCTGGGGAAACCGCAGCAGGTAGTGCACGACCTGCGCGTCACCCCGGATCTCCGTGGCGCCCTGTTCGATGGACCGGGTGGGTTGGGTCATGACACCAGCGTGGCCCGTGAGCGCGAGTTCTGCACCCCTTAGGGCCTCTGACCTGCCCGTTAACGACGAAGGCCGGTTCCGATGACTCACGTCACAGGAAACCGGCCTCGGTCCGAAGAGGGATACGGCGGCTACACGCCCGCGTAGGAGTGCTTGCCGCCCACGAAGATGTTGACCCCGTAGTAGTTGAACAGCCAGCAGCCGAAGGCGATCAGGGCGATGTAGGCCGCCTTGCGGCCCTTCCAGCCGGCCGTCGCGCGGGCGTGCAGATAGCAGGCGTAGGCGACCCAGGTGATGAAGGCCCAGGTCTCCTTGGGGTCCCAGCCCCAGTAGCGGCCCCACGCGTCGCCGGCCCAGATCGCACCCGCGATGATCGTGAAGGTCCACAGCGGGAAGACGGCGGCGTTCACGCGGTAGGAGAACTTGTCGAGCGAGGCCGAGGCGGGCAGCCGCTCCATGACCGAGGTCGCGAAACGGCCCGGCTGACCGCCGCTCGCGAGCTTGTTCTCGTACGAGTCCTTGAAGAGGTAGAGCAGCGTGCCGACGGCGCCCACGTAGAAGACGGCGCCACAGATGATCGCGGTCGAGACGTGGATGTACAGCCAGTACGAGTGCAGCGCGGGAACCAATTGGTCGCTCGCGGTGTACAAGACAGTGACGGCGAGACCGAGATCGAGGAGGACCGTGGTGACCAGGGGGAGGCCCAGCCAGCGGACGTTCTTCCTCAGCGCGAGGAGCACGAGGAACACACCGACGGCCACGGTGGAGAAGGTGATGTTGAACTCGTACATGTTGCCCCACGGCGCCCGCCGCACCGACAGAGCGCGCGAGATCACACCGGCCGCCTCGACACCCCAGGCGAGCACGGTGAGGGACACGGCGATACGCCCGTAGAGGTCGCCCTGCTCGTCCCCGCCGTGCGCGCCGGGCCCGTCGGGCACGTCACGCGCGCCGATCGCGGACCGGGTGACGACCTTCGGCCGCTCCAGGACCGTGGTGCCGCCCGCCTTCTTCACGGTGACCGCAGGGGCCGCGGCCTTTGCCTTCTCGGGCTTCTCGGGCTTCTCGGTGAGCGCGGCGGCCGTGCGGGCCACCTTGCTCCGACTGCCGAAAAGCCACTCGGCGATGTACGCGAAGAAGGCCAGGGTGTAGACGGCCATCGCGGAGTAGATCAGCGTGTTGCTGATATTGGCGAGGTGTTCGTTGGTTGCGGTGGCGAGAGTCACTGCTTCTCAGCCCCTTCGGCGGAAGGTACGGCGTTTCGGTCGGGGGTGTCCGGATCGGGGTCGGGGGTGTCCGGATCGGGGTCGGGTGCGCTGGGCGCCTGTTCGTGCACGAGCGCGGCCAGGTCGCCGAGCTCCTCGGGGAGCTTCGCGGACTCGCTGCGGCCCAGGCCCGCCATCTCGACGACGGTCACACCGTCGGCGCCGGTGGTGGCCCGCACCCAGACACGGCGACGCTGGATGAACAGCGAGCCGGCGAGCCCGAAGATCGCGGCGAAGGCTCCGGCCAGCGCCCAGTCGCTGCCGGGCTGCTGGGTGACCTGGAAGCCGGCCCACTCCTTGATGTCCTTCTCGAAGGTGATCGAGCCGGCGCCGTTCGGCAGCTTCATGGTCTCGCCGGGCAGCAGCCTCTTCTTGAGGATGTCGCCCTTCGCATCCTTGAACTGCTTCATCCGGGAGGTGTCGAGTTGGTACACGTTCTGCGGAATGCCCGAGTTGACCCCCAGGCTGCCGTGGAAGCCGGACAGCGCGAGCACGGGGAAGTCGAGCGCGGGGAACTGGGAGAACATGGTGCCCTTGCCGGCGCCCGCGAAGGTCGGCACGAAGAAGGCGGAGAAGCCGAGCTGCTCGCTGCGGCCCTGCCCGTTCTTGTAGCCGTCCATGACCTTGATCGCGCCCTGCGAGGTGACGTTCGCGTCGAGCGGCAGCATCGGCACGGCCTCGTGGAAGACGACGTTGCCCTTGCCGTCGCGGACGGTGACGACGGGCGCGTAGCCGTGGCTGACGAGGTAGACCTTCGAGTCGCCGATCTTCAGCGGCTCGTTGACCTTGACGGTGGTCTTCTTCTCCTTGCCGTAGGCGCCCACGCTGTACGTGATGTCCGACTGGAAGGTGCGCGGAGTGCCCTTGTTGGGCCCGGTCCGCTCGTAGGTGGCGGTGAACTTCTTGAGGTTGAAGCTGAACGGCGTGAGGTCGTCGTTGCTGAAGAGGTTGCCCGACTTGAAGTCGTCGTACTGCGACAGCGTGTTGGAGAAGCCGCCACCCTCGACGATCAGCTTGTTGCCCTCGGACTTGAAGAGCTGGCCCCAGGCGAAGGCGACGAGCATCACGATCAGCGCGATGTGGAAGAGCAGGTTGCCGGTCTCGCGGAGGTAGCCCTTCTCGGCGGCGACCGCGTCCCCGTCGACATGGGCCCGGAACCGCCGCTGCCTGAGCACCTTGAGCGCGGCCTCGCGGACCTGCTCCGGCTCGGCCTCGGTGCGCCAGGTCGCATAGGCGGGCAGCCGGGTCAGCCGCTTCGGCGCGCCCGGCGGACGGCTGCGCAGCTGCCCGACGAACTGCCAGGTCCGCGGCACGATGCAGCCGATGAGCGAGACAAAGAGAAGGATGTAGATCGCCGAGAACCACACGGAGCTGTACACGTGGAACAGCCCGAGCCTGTCGTAGACCGCCCCCAGCACGCTGTGCGCGTCCTTGAAGTCCGCCACCTTCTGGGCGTCGGTGCCGGACTGCGGAATCAGTGACCCCGGAATGGCCCCGAGCGACAGCAGGAAGAGGAGGATCAGCGCGACCCGCATGGACGTCAGCTGCCGCCAGAACCAGCGGGCCCAGCCGATGACCTCACGCCCGGTCCAGGCGATCCATCCCTTGGCGCCGGGTGCCCGCGCCCCGCCGAAGGAGCCGGGCACCGCCGTGTCCACCGGTGCGGTGGACAGCTGGGATCCCGCTTCGCCGAGTTCGCCGTCGGCGGCCACACCGACGTGCCGCTTGGCGGCCGCGGGATCCGGCGCCTTCGCGGTGTCAGGCGCCTTCGCGGTGTCAGGCGTCTTGCCGGTGTCAGTGGTGCTCATGGGTCAGATCCCTACCGTGAAGCCGTCGGACCAGGTTTGCATCTGCTGCACGATGCTGTCCCACGCACCGGTGAGCAGCAGCAGACCGGTCGCGATCATCATGCCGCCGCCGATCCGCATCACCCAGGTGTAGTGGCGCTTGACCCAGCCGAATGCGCCGAGCGCCTTGCGGAAGGCGACCGCGGCGAGGACGAAGGGGATGCCGAGACCGAGGCAGTACGCGACGGTCAGTATGGCCCCACGGCCGGCGCTCGCCTCGTTCATGGCGAGACCCTGCACGGAGGAGAGGGTCGGGCCGAGGCACGGGGTCCAGCCGATCCCGAAGAGCGCGCCGAGCAGCGGAGCGCCCGCCAGACCGGCCGACGGCCGCTGGTGGAAGCGGAATTCGCGCTGGGTGAGCCAGGGCATGCCCCCCATGAAGAACACGCCCATGAGGATCATGAGCACGCCGAGCACCTTGGACAGGATCGCCTGGTGCTCGTGCAGGGTCGAGCCGAAGTACCCGAAGAGCGCTCCGCCGGATACGAACACGATGGTGAAGCCGAGTACGAACAGGGCCGCGCCCGCCGCCATTCGCCCCCGTCTGGCCTCCGCCAGATCGGTGCCGCTGACACCCGTGACGTACGAGAGGTAGCCGGGCACCAGCGGCAGCACGCACGGCGAGAAGAAGGAGACGAGTCCACCGACCACGGCGATCGGGAAGGCGATCAGCAGAGCGCCGCTGTAGACCGTCTCGTTCTTGCCGGTGGCCTCGGCCAGGGTCATGGCGAGAAGGGACACGTCAGGTCACTTCTCCGCGAGCACGGGGGCGAGCATCTTGCGCAGATTGTCCTCGCCGAGCGCCTGCAGCGTCCGGGCCGCCACCTTCCCGTCCCGGTCGATGATGAGCGTGGAAGGGATCAACTGCGGGTTCAGCGTGCCCTTCTTGAAGCGGAGCATCAGCTTGCCCGTCGGGTCGTACAGACTCGGGTAGGTGACCCCGAACTCCTTCTCGAACGCCACGGCCGGGCCGGTGCTGGTGTCGCGGGTGTTGATGCCGACGAACTGCACGCCCTGGTCCTTGGTGTCCTGATACACCGTCTCCAGGTTCTTGGCCTCGGCGCGGCAGGGCCCGCACCAGGATCCCCAGACGTTGAGGACGACGACCTTGCCCTTGTAGTCGCGGACGTCGAGCTGCTTGCCGTCGATGGTCTTGCCGGAGAGGTCTGGGATGGCCGCCCGCTCCCCCTTGGCGGCGGTGTCGACACCGTCCTTGCCGGCGACGAAGTTGGTGTTGCCCGCTCCCCCGGAGGTCCCCCCGGAACCACACGCGGTCAGGACGAGCGCGGCGACGGCGGCCCCGGCGGTGAGCAGGGCGGCGCGGCTACGGGTGCGGTTCGGGCGCTGGTCGGCACGGCAGGCGGCACTCATGTGAAAAGTTTCGCATGCCCGTTTCGGGGATCTTCCGCACCCCCCTTGCGGGCGGAAACCCGCATATCAGGCGGCCTGTCCACTCAGCGTCTCCGGCGTCTCAGGCGGCCTGTCCACTCAGCGTCTCCGGTATCTCAGGCGGCCTGTCCACCCAGCGTCTCCGGTATCTCAGGCGGCCTGTCCACCCAGCGTCTCCGGTATCTCAGGCGGCCTGTCCACCCAGGTAGGACTTCCAGCCGCCGGCCGGCTGCTGTCCCACGTCCAGCGACTGGAGCCTGGTCAGCACCTCGGGCTTCTGCACGTCCAGCCAGTCCACGAACTGCCGGAAGGAGACAAGGCGCACGTCCGCACCCTTCTCCTTCTCGCGCGCGATGTGCTTGAACGCTTCTTCAACGGCATCCATGTAGATACCGCCGTTCCACTCCTCGAAGTGGTTGCCGATGAAGAAGGGAGCACGATTTGTCTCGTACGCCCTCTTGAACCCGGATATGTAGGAATTCGTCGCCTGGGTGCGCCAGGCCGGGTAGTTGTAGGAGGGCGCCTTGGTCGAGTTGATCGACTGGTTGGCGAGGATGTTGTAGTCCATCGAGAGCACCTCGAAGGTGTGCCCCGGGAAGGGCATCGCCTGCAGCGGCAGATCCCACAGACCCTGGTTCTTCTGCGGCCAGCGCTGACGGCCGCCGGGCGAGGAGGCGTCGTAGCGCCAGCCGAGTTCCTTGGCGGTGGGCAGCAGGTTGTTCTGCCCGAGCAGACACGGGGTGCGGCCGCCTATGAGTTCCTTCTCGTAGTCGAAGGGCAGCGCGGGCAGGTCGGTCCACCCCGTGTTGGTCCGCCACTCCTTGACGAAGGCCTTCGCCTGGTCGATCTCGCTGCGCCACTGCGCGGACGTCCAGTTGGCGACCGTGCCGGATCCCGCGCAGAAGTGGCCGTTGAAGTGCGTGCCGATCTCATGGCCTTCGAGCCAGGCCCGGCGGACCAGCTTCAGCGTCGCCTTGACGTGCTCGTCGGTGAGATAGCCGATGTCCGAGGCGCCCCGGGGGTTATTGGGCGGCACATACATGCGCTTTTTCGACTCGGGCAGCAGATACAGCCCGGAGAGAAAGAACGTCATGTGCGCGTCGTGGTCTTTGGCGAGTTGGAGAAAGCGGTCGAAAAGGCCGGTCCCGACCTCTCCCGCCCCGTCCCAGGAAAAGATCACGAACTGCGGAGGGGTCTCGCCGGGCTCCAGCGGCTCGGGCCTCTTCGGCTGGTTCGGCTGCTTGCCGGTGTAGGCGGTGGAGCCGTCACCGATGGGACGTGCGGGGTGCTTGGGGGCACCGGGCCGCCCGCTCCGGGAACCGCCGCCCCGGCTCGGGCCGTCTAGCTGTGCGGTACCGCACGCGGCAAGTCCCAGCGCGGCCGCGGCACCTGCCCCGAGGCCGATCATTCCCCTCCGGCTGATGTCCCGCATGCGGTCCCCCATTTCATCGCGCCCTCTCAGCTGGCTCCCAGCCGGCACCTAGTGAGAGGGCGCGATGAAGACGGAGGTTCCGTCAAACTCACGCATATTTAACTGATTTTACGAAGTTACGCTGATATAGCACGACCCCATACGCTTTGTGACGGGGCGTACGTCTTAGGAGAGACGTACGCACTCCCGCATCCGTTCCCCCGCGCGGCCGTTACGCGCCGAACGCCTTGTCCTTCCCCTTCACCGGCTTGGCGCCCGCGAGGAGATGGGCCGGCACCAGATCGCGGGCGGGCTCGGTGTAACCCACGGACACGATCTTGTCGCCCCGGTAGGTGAAGGTCGTCAGGGACGCCAGCGTGCACTGCCGCTTGCGCGGGTCGTGCCACAGCCGCCGCTTCTCCACGAAGGACCGCACGATCCAGATCGGCAACTGGTGGCTGACGAGCACCGCTTCATGCCCGCGAGCGGCGTCCTTGGCGGCATCCAGCGCCCCCATCATCCGTACGACCTGCTCGACGTACGGCTCGCCCCAGGAGGGCTTGAACGGGTTGACGAGGTGCTTCCAGTTCTCCGGCCGCCGCAGCGCGCCGTCCCCCACCCCGAACGTCTTGCCCTGGAAGACGTTGTCGGCCTCGATGAGCCGCCCGTCGGTCGCCAGGTCCAGACCGTGCGCCTTGGCGATCGGGGTGGCCGTCTCCTGCGCCCGCTCCAGGGGCGAGGCGACGACATGCGTGACATCGCGCGAGGCGAGGTGCTCGGCGACCCGGTCGGCCATCTGCCGCCCGAGCTCGGACAGGTGGTACCCGGGCAGCCGCCCGTACAGCACCCCGTCCGGGTTGGCGACCTCGCCGTGCCGCATCAGGTGGACGACGGTGATGTCGCTGTTGTTGATGTGCTCACTCATGCCGTGGCCTCCGCCGCTGCCCGCGCCGCCGCCGGAAGGGCGTCGGCGATCCGCTGAACCGCCTGCTCGTCGTGGGCCGTCGACACGAACCACGACTCGAAGGAGGACGGCGGCAGATACACGCCCTGCGCCAGCATCGCGTGGAAGAACGCGGTGTACCGGAAGGACTCCTGCCCCTTGGCGTCCTCGTAGTCGCGCACCTGACGCCCGGTGAAGAACACGGAGAACATGTTGGAGGCGCTCTGCAGCCGGTGCGCCACGCCTTCCTTCGTGAGCGCCTCGGTCACCAGCGTCCGGATCCGCTCCGAGACCGCGTCGACCTTGTCGTACGCGGCGTCGTCGAGCAGCCGCAGCTGGGCGAGCCCGGCGGCGGTCGCGACGGGGTTACCCGACAGCGTGCCCGCCTGGTACACCGGCCCCGCGGGAGCGAGGTGCGCCATGACGTCCTCGCGGCCACCGAAGGCGGCGGCGGGGAAGCCGCCGCCCATGACCTTGCCGAAGGTCATGAGATCCGGACGTACCCCATCGATCCCGTACCAACCGGCCTTGCTGGTGCGGAAGCCCGTCATCACCTCGTCGGAGATGAACAGGGCGCCGTTCTTGGCACAGGCGTCCTTGAGGCCCTGGTTGAAGCCGGGCGCGGGAGGCACCACACCCATGTTGCCGGGCGAGGCCTCGGTGATCACACAGGCGATCTCGCCGGGGTGCGCGTGGAAGGCGGCGTTCACGGCTTCGAGATCGTTGTAGGGCAGGACGATGGTGTCGCCGGCCTGGGCCCCGGTGACGCCGGGGGTGTCGGGCAGCGCGAAGGTCGCCAAGCCGCTGCCCGCCGCGGCGAGCAGCGAGTCCACGTGCCCGTGATAGCAGCCGGCGAACTTGATCACCTTGGACCGCTGGGTGAACCCGCGGGCGAGGCGGATGGCGGACATGGTCGCCTCGGTGCCGCTGGAGACGAGCCGGACCTGCTCGACGGGCTCGACACGCGCGACGATCTCCTCGGCGAGCGCGACCTCGCCCTCACTGGGCGTACCGAAGGACGTACCGCGGGAGACGGCCTCCTGGACGGCGGCGATGACCTCGGGGTGGGAGTGCCCGAGGATCATCGGCCCCCACGAGCACACGAGGTCCACGTACTCACGGCCGTCGGCGTCGGTCAGGTACGGACCGGTGCCGGACACCATGAACCGGGGCGTACCGCCCACGGCACGGAAGGCGCGCACGGGAGAGTTCACGCCGCCGGGTGTGACGGCCGCCGCACGGTCGAACAGCGACTGCGAGGCTGGGGCTTCGTAGGGATAAGGCAGTTCTGTCATGACCTGCGACGTCTCCGACTCCGGGGGGCTAGTGACCTCCTCAGGGTAGGCCAGCGGCTCCGGGCGGCCGTGAGCGGAAGAGCGGGGCGGCGTGACCGGAAGAGCACGGAAGCGGTGAACGTAGGATCGCCGCTCGACGTACGGCTCCATATACGGAAGATCCCGGCCATCGCGGGGCGCCGTGGGCCGCTGCCCGGTACGACAACCGGGCGCGGCCCCCCGGCCATCTGCGAAACTGGTTCTTCGTACGGACAGCTCACATGATTCATGGTGCTCAGAGCCCGCGAAGATCCTGCGGACAGGTGTTTCAGCGCACGTTTCGGCGTGCGGCCGTGGGGGAGGTCACTGTCACGATGATCGGGTTGCGTGGCGGGGGTCGCGCGCCTTAGAAAAGCAGTCGGGTGGAGATATGCATCGCGGTGGCGGACTGGGCGAGGGGACCGATGACCTCGGTCCTCGGCGTGCCCGGCGTGGCAGGCACCGGCGCGAGGCGGAGGAAGCGGCCGAGACCCGGGCCGGACAGACACAAGGATCGCAGAGTGGTGACGCCGAGCGGCTCGACCGCACGGTCGACCGGCTGCGGGCGGGGAGCGGGAATGGTGGCCGGGTGGGGGTGACATACAAATACTTCGGCGCGCCGGACGGAGCGACGGCGGCCCGCGTCCCGATCTCGATGCGCCCCGAGGAACTCGGCGGCGACGAGCTCGGCATGAACGGCATGTTCACCAAGATCAAGCCGGAGACGATGGCCGCGATGGTCCTCACCGGCATCGAGGGCGTCCCCCTCCACAAGGTGCCCCCGCTGGAGCTGGTCGTCCTCCACCCCGACTACGCGGTGGTCAAGCTCCCCATGACCGTCGTGGACCCCCTGCGCGGCATCGGCGAGGAAGCGGTCGGCGCGGCCGCCTTCATCTGGTCCACCGTGCCGGACCGGGGCGGCCCCCGGGACGCCTTCAACGTCTACCAGCTGCTGCACGAGTGGCAGGATTTCAGCCATCGTTTGCATGAGGCGGGGCATCAGCCTTATTGCTTGGTTTGGCCCTGACCTGGGGTTTGGTTGGTTTTGGGTGGTTTTTCAGACTCCGCCCTCGTCATGTGCGGAGGAGGGCCGTCAGGCGGCCAGGGCACATTGAGGGCACATTGGTTTCGCTGGGGGCACTGATGCGCCCGTCGCCTACGCCAGGCACTGGCGCCGCGCCCGCCAGCACGCCCAACAGCAGGCGACAGCCGAGCAGGCCCTGATCCACCTGCAAGCCGCATACGCGCAGGTCGCGGAACCGGTCCTAGCCGCCCTCGCCATCCGGACACCAGGGGCGCAGGCCAAGCGCCGCTATGCCCACCACGTCCAGCAGGCGGTTCCCCAGCACGCCGAACGCATCCTCAACGACCGAGCCTGGGATGCCCTGGCCACCGTGCTCGCCGAAGCGGAGGCCGCGGGCCACAACGCGTCCAGCCTCCTCGACCAGGCGCTCAGCCAACGCCCGCTGGACGACCCCCGCAGCCCCGCCCGCGCCTTGATCTGGCGAATCCGCCGCCTCGGCCAGCGCCAGGCACCCGGCCCGCAGGCACAGGCAGCCAACGCCCGCCACGCCACGCAACGCCCGACTGTGTCGGTGTCCCCGCTCTCACCGGAGCCCAAGCGGCAGCAGAGGCGCTGATCACGTCCGCGCGGACAACGCCGGGGCGAGGAGTTCCAGCGCCTCCTCCCATCGGAATCGGTCGGCGCCTCCGCCGGCCTTGGGCTTGTGGGGCTCGTACGAGCCGATCAGGACGCCCATCTCGCGCAGCTGGTCCAGACTCCGACGGTAGGCGGGGTGGGCGGCCTGGGCCGAGTTCAAGTACGGCAGGACAGTGGTGGGGATGCCCATGCCGTATGCCTCGCACAGGATGCCCAGGGCGAGGGTGTCGGAGATGCCGGCAGCCCATTTGTTGACCGTGTTGAAGGTGGCCGGGGCGACCGCGATGGCGTCCGCGGGCGGCAGAGGGCGGGCCTCACCGGGCGTGCGCCAGGCAGAGCGGATCGGGTAGCCGGTCTGCGCCTCGATCGCCTCGGCGTCGAGGAAGCCCAGCCCCTGCGGGGTGGCAACGACGCCTACGTCCCAGTTCCGCTCCTGCGCGGCGGTGATCAGCCTGCCGACGTCGCCAGCAACTCCGGCCGCGCAGACGACGACGTAGAGGAAAGGCTTCTTGCCCGAAAGAGTCTGCTCGGTCACGCGTGAACTCCAAGGCGGTGAGCTTCCCGTTAGGCGGCCAGTCGATTCGCTTTCGATCGTCCAGGAGCGCAAGGCGGGCGCCGTGCTGGCAGTCCCACACCCCGCCCGGCGGCCCGAGGCGGGGCGCGGCTCAGGTGCTGATGAGACGGCTGTCGAAGCCGGCGCCCAGGAGGCGCTCGTAAGCGTCATACACATCCCCCGGTACGTCCTGATCAATGGCGAACCCGAGCTTCGGGTACTCGATCACCCGTTGCAGATCACCGACGAGCATGTCGACGACGAGCCTCTCGTCGCCGATCGACTTGATGTAATCGTCCAACTCCAGCGGCTCGGAGGCGCACACGACCTCCACCTCGGGCCACAGCTTGCGACAGGTCGCGTAGGAACGGCGCTCCATGTACGGCTTGGAGATCAGCAGCAGAGACTGCACGTCGACGCCGGCCTCGGCCAGCAGCGCGCGGGAGAAGGTGATGTTCTGGCCGGTGTTCGCCGCCTTCGGCTCGGCGAGAATCACGTCGTCCGGCACACCCAGGCTCAGCGCGTGCTCGCGGTAGTGGACGGCCTCGCCACGGGGGAAGCGGGCGCGAGTGGTGGCGCTGTTTCCGCCGCTGAAAACCACGACCGGGAAGAGGCCGGCGCGGTAGAGGACGGCGGCCGTGGTGGCCACGCCCAGGTCGTGGCTGCCCAGGCCGATCGCCGCCGAGCAGGGCCGCTGCTCGTGGCCCATCCGGTGGTAGTCCCAGATCAGCACCGCGTCGTGGAACTGCTCGTCGGTGATCTGGCGCTGTTCGTGCTGCGGCACCGGCACTCCCTGGCTCATCCCTGCTGGTCCTTTCGGATGCCCTCGATGCTGCGCAATTGGGGGTTCAGCACGTACTGGAGGGCGACCCCGCTTCCTTCCCGCCATGCTGCCCAGTCGAGGTCAGCGAGCAACCGCCTGCCGCTCAGGCGGAGTCCTCCGCTCTCAGGCATTGGCCCAACTCGCCATGCCGCGACAGCATTGGCCGGAGCCTCACCCTTGGTAGCGAGCCACGGTGTAGGCGCCTGGACCCAGGACAGGCAGTGCGCCGGTTTCGTTGACAATCTCAAAGACCTCGAAGCCGGCGAGGAGCGCGTACAACTCCAGTTCACGAGGGCCGAGGACACGTCGCCGGATGGCATCGTGGCACTCCTGGCCCGAGTCGAACGCCCAGTGCCGACGCATGGTGTTGATCTGTGTCCGCAGATCCCACTCGTAGCTGATGGTCACGGTGGCAGCTCCGAGGCGGGTCTCGATGCGGGCCTGTCGAGGGTTCGGGGAGTCGATCGGGGCTACCGGGGAACACAGGACGAGCAGGGTGTGTGGGCTTGCATGCGCGGCGAAGGTCTGGAACGTTGCCCGGACGTCAGCGTTGTCGTGCACGTAGGCGAGGGAGTTGCCCAGACACACCAGGACGTCGGCGGTGCAGCCGAGTCGAACAGTGCGCATGTCCCCGACACGGAGGTCGAGTTCGGAGCGCGTGTGTCGCGCGTAGTCGACCAGACCAGGTTGTAGATCAATACCGATGCAGTCGAAGCGCTGGGCCAGCGGCTCCAGGTCCCTGCCGGTGCCGCAGCCGAAGTCCAGCAGTGTGCGGGCTTCCGGACAATGCCGGTCGATCAGCGCCTGGCAGATGCTCGCGCTGTCGCTGTCGGCCTGCACACTGTCATACAGAGCGGGGTCTCGGTAGAAGAGGTTGGACGCTTCGAGGCGTTCCGCCTCCACGGTGTCCAGGCTGCTCATGAAAGGCTCCGGAGTCCGACTTCCAGGGCGAGTGTGTCGCAGAGCAGGTCGGGCACCACGGGGGCTCGCTCCGCGTGGTCCCGGGCCTGGGCCAGGGCGACGGGATCAACGTAGCCGAGGTCGACCAACAGCGACTCGCGGAGCATGTCGTCCAAGAGCGGAAGACCATAACGTCGCAGGCCCGACTCCATGACCGCGAGGAAGTTCTCCGGTTCGGCCGGGGCCGCGACGGACTCGGGCAGTCCGGCACGCCGCAGGCGGTTGCGGAACATCGTCTTGCCCTGCTTGTGCTCGTGCGGCAGCTGTTCCATGAAGCGGACGACTCGCGGGTGGACGAGCGGGGCGACCGGCCAGATGCCGTGTCTCAGGTAGGCCGGGTTGTGCAGGCCGAAGGCCATGAGCGTAGGCACGGGAAGCACAGGGATGGGTGCAAGATTCTCGTCCACCTGGGCCAGGGCCTCGATGGCCTTCCGCCCGAGCCACGGGACGAGGTCGGCTGCTGGGAGTTCGGCGTCCGTACGCGAGTGGCAGGCGTTGACCTCGTCCCCGCCACCGCCCGTGAAGATCACCTCGCAACCGCGAGCGGCCGCATGTCCGCGCACGACATCAAAAGCCTCCTGGTAGAAGGCTCCTGCCGGATCGTGTGGCACTCCGCGCTCCCGTACCCCACCGGGCACAAACGGTGGGTACTGCATGGCCGGGACGGCAGTGTCCCGCAGGCCAAGGTGATCCACCATCATGCGGCGGCGCTCTCGCTGCATCCGGCCGATCCGGCCGCCCATGAGCAACCCGAACGTGTGGACGGAACCGAAGCCGACTGCGGCGGCCGAGAGAGCCACGTTGCCCGAGTCGGCCCCGCCTGACACCTCCACACCGGCGCAGCTCACCGCAGATCGCCACTCGGCCACGACCTCGGTCAGCAACCCATCGAGCACGTCCACGGGGTCAACACCCGCGCGTAGTCTTCGGGGTTCCAACACATGTTGAGCGGGCTCGGGATAGAGGATCGTGAGCCCTTCGGCCGTAAAGACGGCCGTTGCGCGTTCCGTGAGCCGGTACACCCCGTCGAAGAGTGTGTCGGCGCCGTAGCGGTGCCGACGGCTCAAGGCGCGTGCCACGGCTCGGGGATTGAGTCCGTCGGGTCGCAGGTGGACCCGCAGGTCGGCCAAGTCCCAGGACCCATACAGGTCTTCTCCGACCGCGACGAGGTACAACGGCGCGGTGCCGAACACTCCCGCCGAAACCTGAACCTCGTCCGGGCGCAGAAGCAGTGACGTGAACTCCACCTCCCCGCCTCTGTCCTCCCTCACCAGCGCACAGACGCCGGATCCGCCGCGCGGCACTAGTTCGGCTTCCAGGACGGCTGCGTGAGCGGGTCTGATCCAGCTCTCGCCGCTCACCCATCGGTCCGTGTCCCAGCGCCAGGCTGTGTTCCTGGTGTCGGCCAACCGCACACGAAACGAAAGCATCTGCTTCCCCTTCAGTCATGGGGCGGTGGAGCAGGACGCTCGGCCCTGCTCCACCGGACTCACGGGCTGATCAGCTGCAGTGGTCGCCGTTGTTGTCGCCGCCGCCGGGCATCTTGTCGAGCAGCGCCGCGTCCATGCTGGGGACACCGGTGACCAGGTCGCCGGTGAAAAGTTCGTCGATGTTCATGGCTGTTCCTCTCCTACGGAGTGAGTGGACGAGCCCCGCGAACTGCGGAGCCCTGGACCCGTCCCGGCCGCGAGCAGATCCGGCGACCAGGACGGGGGTTCATTGGGGGGTGCTGCTGCCACGTCGGCAGGGTGCCGGTTGCGCCGTGGTGGGATCCCGCTCTGGCCGCTGGGGAGTTGCTGAGCCCGCCCCGGTGGGGAGCCGGGTCTTCCTGAGGGCTCGCGCGGCCAGAGCGGGAGTCAGCGAGTGCCCATCGAGGGCTAGGAGCGGTCGAAGTACCAGAAGGCCCAGGCGACCGGTGAGGTGGAGGCGATGATCAGGGCTGACAGCAGCCACTGCCGCCAGCCGTAGGGACCGCGGCCCCTGTTGCTTCCCTGTCTCACCATTCTCGCGACACCGCGAGCGTGATCGAGACGCCGAGCGCAAGGACCGAGACGACGTACATGAGCTGGGCCGTGATGTGTTTCTTCACTGCTCGCGGTGGCCCTTCTCGGGTTGCCGGACGAAGGGCGGGAGGCCGGGTGGGCTGATGAAGAGGCGCCGTGCCCTTTCCTGCTCGGGCAATGTCGCTCCACGCCGGCGCAAGGGCAGATCGGTGGGGGCTTCGTCAGGCATCGGCTTCGTCCTGTTCTTGCGTCTCGCGGTAGACGTCGGCGAAGCGCCTGGTCAGCAGGCCGACGTCGCGCATGTACTGGTATGCGCCGAAATGGGTGGACTCCGCAGTCGGCCGGCGCATCAGGTCGAGGACCCGGTAGCCCTCTCGGAACAGCGCCTGCACGGCGGGGTCCTCGTCGAAGCCGAGGTCCTCGGCCATCAGCGCTCTGAGGTGGCTGACCAGGTCCCGGGTCGTCGCGTCGATCACCGGGCGATCGGGCATCGCCAGCCCGACGGCAAGCGCCGTGGCCACGCTCTCGTCGACCGCCTCCAGGACGATCGGGAATTGCGCCGCCTCGGACGACATGGCGCTGTGTGTTCCCATGCCCGCACCTCTTCTCCGGTGTCCACCGTTGTCGTGGCTGACAACATCCAGAAAACCGGAGCGAGTTGGCGCGGACCACGGCATCCATGAGGCAGTCCTGGGACACTCATGGGACAGATCAGCGCCGCCAGGGTAGACACGGACAGGAACGTGGAAAGGGGGCGGCATGGGGCTTGCGGAGCGGCGCAGGGCGCTGGGCTACAGTCAGGAAGAGCTCGCGCACGCCCTCGGCGTCGACCGGCGCACGATCGGGCGCTGGGAGACTCGGAACACCACACCCCAGCCGCCATTACGGCCACGGCTGGCCGAGCTGCTGCACCTCGACCTTGACGAACTCGACACCTTGGTGGGACAGCCACAAGCAGCCCGTCCCGAGTCGGCAGGGTCGCCGCCTCGCGACCACCACGGCTCAGGGGACCCCGACGACATGATCCGACGCCAGTTTCTGCGCGCCATAGCCGTCACCAGCGCCCTGGTGGCCCTCCCGGACGACGAGAGCGCCGCCCTCACCGACGGAGCGCGACGCGGAACGTCCGAGGACTTCCTCCGCATGAACGGCCACCTGTGGCAGGTGTACCAACTTGCCCGCGCCAAGGGCTCCGTGTACCCGATCGTCCGCGACCAGCTCACTGCACTCAACGACACCCTCGACGGCCAGCCGACGACTGAATCCCAGGCCCTGTGCGGCGCAGCCGGCGACCTCTTCCAGCTCGCCGGCGAACTGGCCTTCGACGGCAACCGCTACACCGACGCAGCAGCCTCCTACACGCTCGCAGCCTCCGCCAGCAAGGAAGCCAAGTCCTACGACCTCTGGGCATGCGCCCTGGTCCGACACGCATACGTCGACCTCTACGAACGGCGTTACACCGAGGCCGCCACCGCACTCTCGGCTGCTGAGAGGGTGGCGCGGCGAGGAGACAGCTCCCTGTCCACCCGACACTGGGTCGCCTCCGTTCAGGCCGAGGCGTACGCCGGACTCGGGAACCTGTCCGCCTGCGAGCGCGCCTTGGACGAGGCAGAGAAGGTCACGGACCTCAACAGTCGGGGCCACAACGGTGGTTGGCTGCGCTTCGACGGCTCCCGCCTCGCCGAGGAACGCGGCGCCCGCTACCTCCAGCTCGGCCGCCTCGACCTCGCCGAGAAGGCCCTCAGCACTGCTTTGAGCCAGGACGTACTCGCTTCCGGGCAGTCCTTCCGGCGACGCGGCGCAGTCCTGACCGACCTCGCCTCCATCGGCGCCAAGCGCCACGATCCGGACCAGGTCCTCGTCTACGGCCGCGAGGCCCTGCAGCTCGCCCAAGCGACGTCCTCCGGCTACGTCGCCCGTAAACTCCAGGGGCTACGAACCGACCTCGGCCCCCTCGCCCGCGACGCCCGTGTGGTCGAACTGGGCGCCGAGATCGACGCACTGTGCACGACGTGACGAGAGGGGAAGGCATGTCGCAGATCGAGGGCGCACGAGTGTTCCGCGAGGCTTGGATCACCGGCGTTCGAAAGCACTTCCCTGGCGAACCCAAGCCCGGCTACATCACCCCCTGGGAAGAGACCCCGGAGTGGGAGCGCCAGGCCGCCGGCGCGGTGTTCGACCAGGTGCGACAGTTCCTCGACCGCAGCGACCGCCACGCCTCCCGTCTCACCCGCGAGCAGAAGAGCCGCTTCGTCGCCACCTGCTGGACCGCCCAGATGTACAAGCACTTCGAGAACCCCAAGCCCGGATACGTCGCCGACTGGCCCGACCTGCCCGACTGGCAGAAGGAGACCGACGCCGACATCTTCGAGGCCATCGAGGACGCCTCGAAGTAGCCGCACACCCGTTGGAGGGAACGCCTTGACGCACGAGCTTCTCGCCATCTGTGACGCATGCAAGAAACCCGTCGCTGACCGTGTCGAGGTCCGCTCCGCCGGCTCCAACCCGGGCAAGCAGGTCAACCCCGCCGCCGTCGAGGCCATGGCCGAGGTCGGCATCGACATCTCTGCCGAGGTCCCGAAGATCCTCACCGTAGACGCGGTCAAGGAGTCGGACGTCTCCATCACCATGGGCTGCGGCGACACCTGCCCCGTCTTCCCCGGCAAGCGATACCTGGACTGGCAGCTGGAGGACCCGGCCGGCCAGGGCGTCGAGGCCGTGCGCCCGATCCGCGACGAAATCGAGCGCCGCGTGCGTGGCCTGCGCCCCCCTTGCGTCCGCCTTCGGGTGCAGCGATCACCGGCGCGAGCGATTCTGGAGGCCGACCCATTCTTTGATGGTGGTCGTACTATGGCCTGACCGCATCGATGCCGTCTCAAGGAGTTACCGTGGCCCGCCCCCGCACCGCCGCCCGGACAGTGGAGCACCCCGACCTGTCGGAGGTTTCGCTGCAGCAGGTCCTGGAGGCCCTGGTGGATCCGGTGCGGCGCATGGTGGTGTCGCAGCTGGTCCGGGCCGGTGAGGACAAGAGCTGCGGCACCTTCGATGCGCCGGTGTCGCTCTCGACGCTCACGCACCACTTCAACGTGCTGCGCGAGGCGGGTGTGATCCGGCAGTACTACGTCGGCACGACGAAGATGAACACGCTGCGCACCGACGAGATGGAACAGCGGTTCCCCGGCCTGCTGTCGGCCGTGCTGGCCGCCTCCCTCGCGGAGGAGGCGGGTTAGGCAGCCCGAGAGGCCTAAGTTCGACCACTGTCGAAATTTGACGGCCATCGAACCTTGGGGCAGGGTGGGTAGTGACACCGAGCCGACTCGGTGCACGTCACCCACCCCTGTCCCAAGGACGGATGCGCCATGGCAAGACTCGTACAGTTCGACCGGCTCGGCGGCCCCGAGGTCCTCACCCTCCGCGACGTGGAGGTGGGCGCTCCGGGAGCGGGAGAGGTGCGGATCCGCGTCGACGCGATCGGCCTGAACCGGGCTGAGATCATGTACCGCGAGGGCGGCTACTTCTACCAGCCGGTCTTCCCCTCCACGCTCGGTTACGAGGCCGCGGGCGTGGTCGAGGCCGTCGGCGAGGGCGTGACCCACCTCGCCGAGGGGGACTTGGTCGCGGTCGTGCCGGCGTTCCTGCAGAGCGAGTACGGCACGTACGGCGACCATGTCATCGTTCCCGCCTCGGCCGTTGTGCCTCGCCCCGCAGACATCGACCCCGTCCAGGCCGCCGCCGTGTGGATGGCCTACATCACTGCCTACGGGCCGCTCGCCGAGTCCGGCCAGGTGCGCCCGGGCGACCATGTGCTGATCACCGCCGCCTCCAGCAGCGTGGGCCTGGCCGCGATCCAGGTCGCCCGGCATGTCGGTGCGATCCCGATCGCCACCACGCGTGGCGCCGGCAAGAAGCAGCGCCTCCTGGACGCCGGTGCGGCGCACGTCATCGTCACCGACGAGGAGGACCTCCCCGCCCGCATCAAGGAGATCACCGGCGGCGAAGGCGTCCGTCTGGCCTTCGATCCCGTAGCCGGCCCCGGCGTCGAGACCCTCGCCCAGGGCATCGCACCCGGCGGCAGCCTGGTCGTCTACGGCGCCCTCGACCCGCGCCCCACCCCGCTGCCCAACGCGCAGTCCTTCCCCGCGCTGACCAGCAGCACGTACACCCTCTTCGAGATCACCACGAACCCCGAGCGGCTACGCCGCGCGGTCGCGTTCGTCAACGCGGGCCTGGCCTCGGGGTCCTTCACCCCGGTCGTCGACCGCACCTTCGACCTCGCGGACATCGCCGACGCGCACCGCTACATGGAGGCCAACGGCCAGGTCGGCAAGATCGTCGTCACCGTCACCCACGACGACGCCACGTCCTCCTGAACCTTCTCCCCGACCTACCGCGAGCACCAAGTCCACGCGAGCACCAAGTCCAAGAGAAGGAGCGTCATGCGACTCACCAAGTTCGGCCATGCCGCCGTCCGTCTGGAGAAGGACGGCCAGACTCTGGTCATCGACCCCGGGGCACTCACCGAGCCCGAAGCCCTTGACGGCGCCGACGCCGTCCTGGTGACCCACGAGCACTACGACCACTTCGTCGAGGAGAATCTGCGCGCCGCCGCCGAGGTCAACCCCGGGCTGCGCATCTGGACCAATCCGGATGTCGCCAAGCAGCTCGACGGGCTCGGCGCGGGCCGGGTCAATGCCGTCACGCACGGCGACACCTTCACCGCGGCCGGATTCGAAGTCGAGGCCCACGGTCAGTGGCACGCCCCGATCCATCCGGAGCTGCCCAACTCCCGCAACATCGGCTTCGTCCTCGACGACGGCAAGCTCTTCTACCCCGGCGACGCGTTCACCCTCCCGGAACGGAAGATCGACACCCTCCTGCTGCTCTCCCACGCACCGTGGGCGAACTCCACGCAGATCTTCGACTACGCCCGTGCGGTCGGCGCGTCCCGCGCGTTCAACACACACGACGCCCTGCTGAGCGACGCCGGCCGCGCCATCGTCGGCGGCTTCTTCGACACGCTCGTGCCCGGCCTCGCCTACGCCAAGCTGGCCATCGGCGAGTCTGTCGAAATCTGAGACCGCCCGGGCAGTGCGGTCCGGTGGTGACCAGCAACCAGCCCCGACCAACGCACCAACCCTCACGACGCCGGCTCTCCGAGCGCCAAGACGCAGAGAGCAGCCGTGCCCCATCGCCCTGCAGCGCCTCACGCCCTCAGCGCCCGGCCACCGCTCCCTGCGGACACCCGAGGGCCGCGCTCACCATCGCGCGTACGCCGGCTCGGCGTACCCACTCTTCGTCGCCCGCAGGGCCGTATCGCCCGACGGACGGTCGAAGCCCCTTCTGAGAGCACCAAGGAGTCACATCATGAGCCGAGCCGTCCGTTTCCATGAGACCGGCGGACCTGAGGTCCTGCGCCTGGAGGAGATACCGGACCCGGTGCCGGCGCCGGGCGAAGTCCTCATTCGCACCCGGGCGTTGGGGCTGAACCGGGCGGAGTCGATGTTCCGGCTGGGCGAGTACGGCATCGACCCGGTCTTTCCTTCCGGTCTCGGCTACGAGGCTGCCGGAGTGATCGAGGACGTCGGGGCCGGTGTCACCGGCACCGCGGCCGGGCCCTTGGCGAGCTGGTGCGGGTCGGCTTCGAGGTCCTCGCGCAGCGGGCCGAGGGAGCCGTGGTGTCCGTTCCTTACGGTCACCACGAAGTCGGGTCCGGCGAAGACCATGATCGCGCCGGTGTCGACGACCTCGCTGGTCGCGGTGAGTTCGGCGTGCTCGACGTAGGTCACCGTCTTGAAGACGGCGAACAGGACGTCGCCGTACTGCGCAACCTCGGCCGCTCCCACTAAACGGGACGTCAGGGTGCCCGCGGCGTCAGAGGAGCGTCATGAACCGACTCTCCGACGTCAGGCGAACGTCAGCACCACAGTCCGCCGCGGGCCTCGGCCACTTCCATGGGAGACGAATGTCCGTCTGGGCGTACGTCGAGGGGTGAGCAAGCGATGGGTGAGAGGGAGCGGCTGCGCGTCGTCGCCGGCGTGAGTGGGTCGCTGGGCAGTCTGGCGGCGCTGCACCGGGCCGCGTACGAGGCGCGTCGTACCGGTGCCGAGCTGTTGGTCGTCACCGCCTGGCAGCCGCCCGGCGGTGACACCGCCCATGGGCGCGGGATGTACCCGTCTCCGCTGGTCGACTTCCGGCGGGAGGCGGGCGAGCGGCTGCTCACCGCGCTGCGCACGGCCTTCGGCGAAACCGGGCCAGGGGTTCCGTTCCAGGGCCTGGTCGTACGGGGCTCGACGGGACGTGCCCTGGTGGAGACCGCCGACCGGGCCGACGACCTCCTGGTGATCGGCGCGGGGTGCCGCGGCCGGGTGCACCGCGCCCTGTTCCCTTCCGTCGGCCGGTACTGCGTCGCGCACGCCGCCTGTCCGGTGCTGGCCGTGCCGCCCTCGCCCCTGGAGGGCGAGCTCGCCACCATGCACCGCCGCATCGGCCTGCGGCTGCCGCTCGACGCCCGGGAGCTGATGGACGGCAGGTCCTGACCGGTCGCCGGCCTCGGTCTTCCCGTGCTCCGTCAGCATCGCGTTACGGGTCCGGGGCTTCCCGTCAAGCATCCGTCAGCGGGGCGATCCGATTCCGGACAGACGGGCAAAGCTTTCACCGAAGCGCCCGGCCGAATCGATCGGCGGCGCACATCGCCTTCTTCGAGGAGCGGCACGATGTCTCCAGTCGACTATTCCGAGGACCCCGAGCCTTCTGAACGCGTCCCGGCCGGACGTCCCGGACTTCTCTTCGTCCCTGTCCGGTCGGGGCCCGCGGGCTGCACGGCCCGGTTCTTCCGCACCCTCCTGGGCGGCCGTACGGCCGTCGGATTCACGTCGGCGGAGAAGCTCACCGCCGTTCTGGGCACGGACCAGGCCTGCATCAGGCTCTCCGAACCCGCGCTGCGCGCGCTCGCCGCGCCGCTGGGCGTCACGGCCCTCACCATCGACCCGCCGCTCTCCGCCCCCGCGGCCGACCGCACGGCGGCAGCGGTCCGTGAACGCGAGAACTCCTGGCGCCGCTGGCATCCCCAGCACGTCGGCGCCTTGCGAGTGACCAGCGCCGCCGCTGTCGTCGCGTGTCTGAACCTGCTGATCGGCTGAGGAGGCGCCCGCCATGACCGTTTCCCTTCCCTCGTCCGTGCCCTCGGATCCCGAGGCGCTGTCCCGCCTCCTCGGCGACAAGGACAGCGACAACAGCAGTGGCAGTGACCGCGACGCCGACGGCCTCTCCGTCTGGCCCCGCTCCGCGCGCCCCGAGGCCGACGGTGACGTCTCCGTCGGCGGCGTCTCCCTCGCCGAGGCGGCCGACCGATTCGGCACCCCCGTCTACGTGCTGGACGAGCAGGAGGTCCGGGAGCGCTGCCGCACGTACCGCACGGCGTTCCCCGAAGCCGATGTCGTCTACGCGGCCAAGGCGTTCCTGTGCCGCGCGATGGCGCACTGGGTTCAGGAGGAGGGGCTGGGGCTGGACGTCTGCTCGGCCGGTGAGCTCGCGCTCGCCGTCACCTCCGGCTTCCCGCCGGAGAAGATCGTGATGCACGGCAACGCCAAGAGTCCCGAGGACCTGCGCACCGCCCTGCGGCTCGGTGTCGGACGCATCGTCGTGGACAGCACGTCGGAGATCGCCCGGCTGGCGGCCATCACTCCCCCCGACACCCGCCAGAAGGTCATGGTGCGGGTGGTGCCAGGCATCGCGGCCGGCGGACACGCCAAGGTGCGCACCGGCACGGACGACCAGAAGTTCGGCCTGTCCATCACCGACGGGTCCGCGCAGCACGCCGTCACCCGGATACTCGACCAGCCGCACCTCGAACTCGTCGGCCTGCACTGCCACATCGGCTCGCAGGTCGCCACCGTCAAGCCGTACGTCGCCGCGGTGCGCCGGCTGGTCGGGCTACTGGCCCGCATCCGCGACCAGCACGGCGTCGCCCTCCCCCAGCTGAACATCGGCGGCGGCCACGCCATCGCCTACCGGCCCGGCGAGGAGAGCATGAGCGTCTCCGTCCTGGCCGGCCGGGTCCGCGCCGAGCTGGAGGACGGCTGTGCACAGGCCCAACTGCCCGTGCCGCGGCTCACCCTGGAGCCGGGCCGGGCGGTCGTCGGACCCGCCGGAGTCGCCGTCTACCGGGTCCTCGCCGTCAAGCGCACCGCGGAGCACACCTTTGTCGCCGTCGACGGCGGCATGAGCGACAACCCGAGGCCCGCGCTGTACGGGGTGCGGTACGCGCCCCGGCTCATCGGCCGCCCCTCCTCCGCGCCGCCCCGCCTCGTCACCGTCGTGGGACGGCACTGCGAGGCGGGCGATGTCCTCGCGGACGAGGTGGCACTCCCGGGTGACGTACGCCCCGGCGATCTCCTCGCCGTCCCGGCGGCCGGCGCCTATCACCTGTCCATGGCGTCGGGGTACAACATGGTGGGCCGCCCGCCGGTAGTCGCCGTGTCCGACGGCATCGCGCGCGTCCTCGTACGCCGCGAATCGCTGGACGACATGAGCCGCCGGGACGTCGGGTTGTAGCCCGGGTGCCCAGGTCGGGCTGCGGCCGAGGCCCCTCAGAGGCTCAGCCGGTACGGCACCACGCAGACGACGACGTCCGTACGGGCCCTCAGCGCGGCGGCGAGCAGCAGCCCGCGCTGGTTCTGGAGGATCTGGTAGCGGCGGTGGAGGGGCTCGACCTCCGGGATGAGAACGGCGATCTGCCGTCCCCCGTCCACCGCCCGCTGGACGTAGTCGACGATCGGCTGGACGAGGGAGCGCTGCGGGCTGTCGATGATGTCCAGCCGTACGCCCGGCGCCCAGTGCGCCCAACTTTCCTGCAGCGCCCGGGCCCTGGCGGGGTTTCCGTGCACGGCGACCGCGACGACCTCGTCGCCCAGGGCGCGAGCGGCCGTCAGGGCGAGCTGGGTGAGCTTGCTGACCTCGCCGACCGGCACGATGACGAGGGAGTCGGTGACGCGCGGGGGCGGCGGGACCTCGCCGAGTCCGAGCTCTCTCCCGACCGCGGTGTAGTAGCGCTGGATGCGGGCGAACAGCAGCATCAGCAGCGGAATGGTGACGACCACCACCCAGGCCCCTTCCAGGAACTTGGTGGTCAGCAGCACCAGGCCCGCCACCGTGGTCAGAACCGCGCCCAGACCGTTGAGCAGTGCGCGCCGCACCCAGCCCGGCGGACGCTCCCGCACCCAGTGCCGCACGAGCCCGATCTGGCTGACGGTGAAGCCGATGAACACGCCGATCGCGAACAGCGGGATCATGCGGTGGGTGTCGGCGTCGACCGCGATCAGCAGTCCGGCGGCCAGCAGGGCCAGGGCCACGACTCCCCACCGGTACACCGGCCGCTCCGTGCGCAGCCCGAACAGGTGCGGCAGCCGGTGGTCCTTGGCGAGCAGGCTCATCAGGACGGGCAGCCCGCCGAAGCTGGTGTTGGCGGCGAAGGCGAGCGCGAGAGTGACGATGAGGTTGGTCGCGTAGTACGGCCATCCGGTCCCGTAGGCGCCCGCGGTCAGCTGCGCGAGTACGGTGACGCCGCCGCGCGGGGCCACATGGTCGCGGCGGATCAGCGCGGCGAGGCCGATCAGCATCAGCCCGAGCAGCGCGCCCAGCATCAGCTCGGTGCGCTGGGCCCGCTTGACGCGCGGCTCGCGGAAGCTCGGCACACCGTTGGCGATGGCCTCGACCCCGGTGAGCGCGGAGCAGCCGGAGGAGAAGGCCTTGAGGAGCAGGAGGATTCCCAACGCCTCGGTGGCATGAACGGGTTGGGTCCGGCCGACGACGGCCACGGGATGGTCGCGGACCAGCCCGAGCACGACGATGCCGAGGATGCTCACGATGAACAGCACGGTGGGCAGCATCAGCACCCGCGCGCTCTCGGCCACGCCCCGCAGATTCACCGCCGTGAGCAGCGCCAGCCCGACGAGACAGATGCCGAGCAGATGCGGGCCGAGGGAGGGGAAGGCGGAGGCGAGACTGGCCGCGCCGGCCGCCAGGCTGACGGTCACGGTGAGCACGTAGTCGACGACGAGACTGGCGGCCGCGAGCAGGCTGACGGTCGGCCCGAGGTCCTTCTTGGCCACGGCGTACGCGCCGCCCCCGTCCGGGTGCGCGGCGATCACCTGCCCGTACGACACGACGAGTACCGCGAGCAGCGCGGCGATGACGAGCGTCACCGGCAGTGTGGCGGTCAGCGCGCCCGTCCCGGCGGCGATCAGCACGAGCACGATCGCCTCGGGGCCGTACGCGACCGAGCTCAGCGCGTCCAGCGACAGTGCGGCGAGCCCTTCGAGACTGGTGAGGTGGGACTTCTCGCCCTCGCCGTGCCGCAACGGGACTCTCGGCCGCAGTTCGCGGCGGGCCAGGCCGTACGCCATCGGGGACCTCGCGGTGCAGGGGGCGGGGGCTGCTCGGGCCAGTGTGACCGGACCCCGCGGTGCGGGGCGTCAAGGACGCGACCGGGCCGGGCGCGTCTCGGAAACGGGCGGCTCTCCCCACGACTCCCGCTGCTCCGACCGGTCCTGACGTCTCCTCGTGTGCGCAGTCGTGTTGCGACCGATCGGGTTATACGTTCGGCGCGTCGCCCACCGGAACGCCGCTGCTGAGCTAAAGCGAAACGCCAGGTCAGAAGTGATCCCGGCGGCCCCGGGGCAGGCGAGAGGGCGCCCGTGCGCGGGCCTCGGGGGTGCGCCAGGTGAGCGGCTCGAGTGGTGAGCGGGGCGGGACAGCCTGACGGTGGATCACGTCGGGGCCAGGTTTTCCCACGCTGACGTGGTGTCAGCAGCCCGGCTGCGACGGAAGGACACCGACGATGCGATCTGCCCGCATGCTCCTCGCTACCGCGACGGCCACGGCCGCTCTGGCGATCGGTGCCCCAGGCGCCTTGGCCGCCGCCGCGGCCGACTGGGACAGCAGCGACGACTCTTCGTACAGCAAGGGACACGACAACGACAGCGGCGATGACTCTTCCTACAGCAAGGAGCACGACAAGGACAGCAGCCACGGCAAGCCGAGCGGCGGGATGCACACGGGTGGCGGTGCGCTGACCACGGTGCGCAGTGACGACCCCGGTGGCTCCGACCACGGCGGCAAGAACGACTCCGGCTCCGACCACGGCGGCAAGAACGACTCCGGCTCCGGCTCCGGCAAGAGCGACTCCGGCTCCGGCTCCGGCAAGAGCGACTCCGGCTCCGGCTCCGGCAAGAGCGACTCCGGCTCCGGCTCCGGCAAGGACGACTCGTACGGCGACGACTCCTACGGCGACGACTCCTACGGCGACGACTCGTACGGCGACGACTCCTACGGCGACAACTCGTACGGCGACGACTCGGGCTCCGGCCACGGCAAGCCCAGCGGCGGCATTCACACCGGCGGCGGCGCGCTGAGCCTCCTCAGGAGCGACGACGGGGGCAAGCAGGACAGCGGCGACAAGAGGTTCGACCCGGAGACCTACAAGGACAAGGGCTCCGGCTCCGGCTCCGGCTCCGGCTCCGGCTCCGGCAAGGACGACTCGTACGGGGACGACTCGTACGGCGACGACTCGGACTCCGGCCGCGGCAAGCCCAGCGGCGGCATGCACACCGGCGGCGGCGGGCTCGCCTCGACGGGTGGTGTCACGGCCGGCGGGCTGGCGGTCCTGGGGGTCGCCGGCGCGGGCGCGTACATGCTGCGCCGTAAGAGTGCGAGAGGCGGTGTGTCCTGATCGATGTCAGACGACATAGGTGACATAGGCGACATAAAAGCCTGGGCCGCCGCCCCTGCACCTCGCGGCGGCCCGGCTGGCTCTGTTCGTGCCGTATCCGATCCGCTGCCGTGATCCCAGTGAGGTGGTGCCCGATGGCAGCCCGGCTGTCCTCCCTCATCGAGCCCGAACCCGTGCCGCGCAAGCAGGGCTTCCGCCGCGCCCTGACCTGGATCGTGTGGTCCGCCCTCCTCCTGGTCCTCGCGTTGAACCTGCTCGGCGGCTCCGGTAGACCGTTCAGCGCTTCCCTTACGCCCGGTACCGGGGCGGCGCACCCGCAGTCGGCCATGGGATCGAGCGGACGGCATCTGCCGCGGTCCACGCCGACGCGGCTGCTCATCCCCAAGATCTCCGTCGACGCCCCTTTCACCACCCTCTCCATCGGCCCCGAGGGCAGGCTCAACCCTCCGCCCGCCGACGACACGAACCTGGTCGGCTGGTACGCGGACGGCGTGTCCCCGGGGGAGGCGGGAACCGCGATCATCGCCGGGCACGTCGACACGACCACGTCCGCCGCGGTGTTCGCGGGTCTCAGCGATCTGGAGAAGGGGGACAAGTTCAAGGTCAAAAGGGCCGACGGGCGCACAGCCTCGTTCGTGGTGGACAGCCTCGAGACCTTCGAGAAGGACGACTTCCCCGACAAGCGCGTGTACGCCGACACCCCCGACGCCGAGGTCCGACTGATCACCTGCACCGGCGACTACGACCACAGCGCCAAGGACTACACCGAGAACCTGGTGGTCTTCGCCCACCTCCTGTGACCGGCCCGGGGTGCCGCCCTCGCGCCGTCGCTCGCCCGACGGCCCGAGCCACCCGCCACGGCCCTCATCACCTCGGCACGGACAGGTCGAACCACACCGCCTTGCCCTCCGGGTAGGGCGGTCCGTCGTGCCGACGGGCGGCCGGGGCAGTGCCCCAGCGGCCGTTCGTGAGGGCGTCCACCAGCTGTAACCCGCGACCGCCGAGTTCCCACCCCTCGGCGGTCAACTCCCTTGCGACCGGCGGGTTCTCGTCACCGTCGTACACGATGACGCGTACGCGCCCGGGCTCCACGGACAGCCACAGGGCCGAGCCGTCCCCTCCCTTCGCGTGCACGCAGGCGTTCGTGACGAGTTCGGAGGTGCAGAGCGCCGCCGTGTCGACGAGGGCGTCGAGTCTTTGGGTGCGGAGGACGGAGGCGACGAAGTCGCGGGCGATGTGGGGGGACGTGTCGAGGAGTGGGCAGAGGAGGGTGTATTCGGGCACGGGACATCAACTCCGGGGGGCAGGTGGGGGGTTGGGGGGTGGTCGATTCCCTGCCCGCTAGTGGCCTCGCCCCGGGTGTCGACGGCCCGCGGTGGCACTTCCAACTGGCAGTAGGCACAGGAGAGTTGCGGATGAGTGACGACTCCGACACTCTCCGTGAGTACGCGATGACGGTAGCGCTGATATTTGTTCCCCTGCAACCTCGTCAGCAGAATTACCTCGACGGGCAGACTCAGGGGCGATCACAGGGAGGGCGCCATGCCACCGAGGACCAACCCCACTGCACGTCAGAGGCGCCTCGGCGCGGAGCTGCGCAAATTGCGGGAGGCCGCAGGTGTGATGTCCCGCGATGTCGCCGCGTATCTGGGTACGAGCCAGGCCCAGATCAGCCACATCGAGTCCGGAAAGAATGGCATCGGCGAGGCGCGGCTCCGCAGACTCGCCGAGCACTACGCCTGCGACGACGCCCAACTCATCGACGCGCTGGCCGAGATGGCCAGCGAGCGGGACAAAGGCTGGTGGGAGGAGTACCGAGGCGTCCTGCCTCCTCGAGGGCTCGACCTTGCCGAGCTGGAGCACCACGCGCCGTACGTCCGCACGTTCCAGGTCGTGCACATCCCCGGAGTTCTCCAGACCGAGGAACACGTGCGCGCGGCCTCGATCTTCATGGAACCGAACCTTCCGGAAGCCGACCGCGAAGCCCGTGTCGCGTTCCGGATGCGGCGCCAGCAGGTGCTCGATGCGTCGATCCCGTACGACGCGATCGTCCACGAAGCCGCGCTGCGTATGCGTGTTGGTGGCCCCAAGGTTGCCCGCGCCCAACTCGACCACCTTCTCAGGGCGTCCGAGAGGACGAACGTCGGGATTCGTGCGATCCCCTTCGCTGCCGACGGCTTCGCCGGGGCCGGCTACCCCATGCAGTACGTTGGCGGCGTCGTCCCGCAGCTGGACACCGTGCAGATCGACACGACGCACGGCGCCGAGTTCATCGATGCCACGGCCCAGCTGAACCGGTACCAAGCCCTCCTCGAACGCATCGACAGGACTGCACTCCCGCAGGAAGCTTCTCTCGACCTCATCCGCCGTATCGCCCAGGAACTCTGAAAGGTGTTCTCGTGTCCTCACCCCTCCCCTGGCAGAAGTCGTCGTTTTCTGGAGGCGGAGGCGACACGGATTGCTTGGAGATAGCCACCGGCCCCACCACCCTCCACCTCCGAGAAAGCGACCACCCCACCACCGTCCTCAGCCCGTCCCCCAGTGCCTTCCGCGCCCTGCTCGCCACTGTGAAGGAAACGGCCTGACCCGTGCGCGGACGACGACTCGACAACCGATACGAACTGATCGAACTGCTCGGCTCCGGCGGCATGGGCGAGGTCTGGCGGGCCAGGGACGAGGAGCTGGACCGCGAGGTGGCGGTCAAGATCCTCCTCGCGGCGCGGGACGACGACGCGAACCGCGACGAGGCGCTCGCGCGGTTCCGGCGCGAGGCGCGGGTCGCCGCATCCCTCGACAGCCCCCACATCGTCGCCGTGCACGATCACGGGACGGACGGAGAGAGCCCGTACCTCGTCATGGCGCTCGTCGAGGGGCGCACGTTGGAGGAGATCCTCCGGGACAGCGGGCGCGTGCCGGTCGAGGACGCGCTGCGGTGGATCGGGGATGTGTGCCGGGGGCTGAGCGCCGCCCACTCCGCCGGTGTCGTGCACCGGGACATCAAGCCCGCCAACGTCATGGTCACCGGTGAGGGCGCCGCGTCCGTCGCCAAGATCGTCGACTTCGGCATCGCCAAGTTCACCGAATTCCGGGCCACTGACCCGCGGTTGACCCACACCGGTCAGCTTCCCTTCGGCAGTGTTCAGTACATGGCGCCCGAGCGCTTCCACCAGCGGCGGGGCGACGGCCGTACCGACCTGTACGCCGTCGGGTGCGTGCTCTACGAACTCCTCGTCGGCAGGCCCCCGTTCGTCGGCGACGCGGCGGGCATCATGTACAACCACCTGCACGACGAACCCCTGCGGCCGAGCCGGGCCCGAACCGAACTCGCCCCTGCCGTCGACCGGTTGGTCCTCGACCTCATGGCCAAGGACCCGGACGACCGGCCCGCCGACGCGGAGGCGGCGCTCACGCGCATCGAAGCGGTGGCGCAGCCGCCGGCTCCTCCTGCTCCCGCCCCGGCTCCGGTGACCGCACCCCCACCCACACCCACACCCACACCGGCACCGGCACCGGCACCCACACCGGCACCGGCTGTCGTACGGGAATCAGCCCCCGAAGACGCCAAGCCGCCCGCGCCCACCCCGCAGCGGGTGTCCAAGGAGGTCGCGAAGCAACCCCCGCGCCGCTCCCGCCGCACCCCCGTGTTCGCCACCGCCGCCCTCCTCGCCGTCGGCATCCCCGCCGGGATCGGGCTGGGCATGTCGTCCTCGGACGGCGACGACGGCGACGGCCGGGGCCAGGCCCCCGCCATCGGGAAGACCTCGGCCGCTCCGACGACGTACACGCTCGGCGTGGGGTACGCCTGGGGAGAGGACGAGGACGGACAGGTCCCCGAGATCCGCACCCAGGTCGTCAAGGCCGCGCTGAAGGAGGCCGAGCGGCGGGCGAAGCGGAAGATTCCCGTAGACGTCGTCGCCGTGGAGGACTACGGGCAGACGCCTGCCGAGAGGCTGCTGGAGCAGCACCCCGGGATGATCGCCATGGTCGGCGACATCGGGGACTTCGCGAGCGCCAAGGTCGACTGGTCACCGCGGATGGCGATGGTCGACACCTGTAGGGACGGGGGTCGTCCGGACTACGAATACGCCCTCCCCGCCACGGAGTTCGAGGTGGGGCGGCAGGCGGCCCGCTATCTCAAGGGGGCGTACGACGTCGGCAAGGTCGTGGAGACCTCGGACAGTTACTGGGACACGGACACCGACAAGGACACCTTCGGACACGGGTTGCGCGCGGCCGGGCTGACCGCGCTGCCGTTGCCCTCGCAGAAGGGTTCCGACGACATGACCAAGAGCGGCATCGCGGCGGACCTGGACACGTCGCGGCCGGACGCCGTGACCGTGGCGGATCTGCGGGCCGGCGGCGGCGAGGAGAACATCGTCCCGGCCGTACGGGGCCGCGGCACACTCATCGCCGTCCACGCGAGCTACGCGTCTGCCTGCGACGTCTCGGACGACTTCGAGATGTTCGCCAGGCAGGACAAGCAACTCCCCGACGGAAGCCTCCGTTTCCGTACCTTCAACGTCGAGGCGCAGAAGCCCGACTGCACCGTTTTCCCCAAGCTGTGCACGGACGACGCCGAACTGAGGAAACTGCTGAAGTACCGCGGCACGGCCGAGCTGTACGACGCCACGCTCGCCGTCGCGGCCGGGATCGACCAGGTGCTGGGCGACGGAGACGGTGAGCGGCCGGGCGCCGACAGCACTCGTACTCAGCTGCGGGCCACCCTGGAGACGGTCGAGACCGACGGCCTCCTCGGGCACTACGGCTTCAAGGGGCACCAGGCGCAGAACCGTCCGGTGTGGGTCGACCGTCTCGTGGGCGGAAAGTGGAAGCAGTTGGGAACGGTCGAGCGGCTCACCGGGTGATCAGGACCGGGCGGCCTCCAGGGTGATCCAGAAGCGGTCCTCGCCGTGCATCCGGCCGTCGGGGACCCCGCCGTTGGCCCGTATCACCCGACGTGACGGCTCGTTGTCGGCGTCGCAGGTCAGCAGGACGCGGTCGAGGCCCAGGCGGCTGCATTCGGCGAGACCCGCCGCGAGCATCCTTGTGGCGTGGCCCTGGCGGCGCCACGGCCGGACGACGTGATAGCCGACATGGCCCCCGGCCTCGGCCAGCTCCGGTGTCAGCCGCTGCCGCACGACGAGCGTGCCGAGGTAGTGCTCACCCGAGACGTACCAGAACAGGGTGGACGGCACGCCCCAGCGGATCTGTTCGCCACGGCGCTGTGCGACGTAGGCGTCGAAGTCGTCGGTCGCCGCGTCGAGCCACTCCATGGGCCTTCCCTCGGCTACGCAGTCGGTCCGCTCACCGGCCAGGTACGAGTCCCGCACCACGGCTGTGGGCCAGACCAGACACGCCGGTTCCCTGAGTCGGGCCGGAGGATTCACGTGGTTCGGAGATGTCATGCGCTTCAGTCTTCATCCAACTCCGCCGCGGTTCCTCCGATTTTCGGGCTCGCCATCGCCGCCGCGATCGCGCGGGGTCACGGCGGCCGTCCGGAACTGGACACCGCGCCGGGGAAGGGCTGCACGTTCCGGCTGCTCCTCCCGAGGTCCTGAACTCCTGGACCGGGCCCGTGTGATGGTGGCCGGGCCCGTGTGATGATGGCCGGGATCGGCCACAGGGACATGGGGGGACGGACATGACCAGTCGCTTGTTGATGCCGTGCCGGCGCGCGGATGCCGTACGGGCCCGGACGCCCGAGCCCGTCCGCGGCTCGACCCGGCCCACCGCGATCCTGGACTGGGAACACCCGGCCCTCCGGGCGTTGGTGGAGCGGATCCCGGGGAACGGCGACGCACGGGAGGCACTGCGCGCGGCCCACGGGATCATCGCGCGCGAGGTGCGGCCGGTCTACTCGGTGGACGACCGGCGCCGTGCCTCACTGACGCTGGAGCTCGGGCGCGGCTCGTGCAGCCAGCGGATGGCAGTGCTGGAAGCGGTCGCGCGGGCGCTTGACGTTCCCACCCGGGTGCGGGGGCTGCTGGTGGACGGCTCCTTCTGGTATCCGCGCTTCCCTCATCTCAAGCCGCTCGTACCGGAGCAAGTGCTGCTGGCGTGGCCCGAGTTCCTGCTGGAGGGCGCCTGGGTGCCGATCGCCGAGCTGTTCGGAACCCTGACCGAACTGAGCGCGACGTCCGGCGCCTTCACCAACAAGGGCGGCGAGACCCTCTTCGACGCGGTGGCCCGTACGGCGGTCGACTGGGACGGCACGGCCCCCGCGAGCTGCGCCGGCGCCCCCGGCACCGACTGCGACCTCTCCGCACACGTCCGCCTGGACCTGGGCCACTTCACCTCCCGCGACGAACTCTTCGCCCGGCACGGGCAGACCCTGTGCCTGGCGGCACGGACGCTTGCCGAGCCGGCGCTGGGGCGGTGGAGCGCGGGGGCACGCGTCGCCCTGGGCTGAGGCAGGGAACGGCAACGGCTCCCGCCGGGGCGACCCGGCGGGAGCCGTCTTCCTGGGTCCGCGCTCCCGCTCCCGGGTCGCCACTGATCC
Organism: Streptomyces albiflavescens; assembly: GCF_014645835.1. Taxonomy (GTDB): domain Bacteria; phylum Actinomycetota; class Actinomycetes; order Streptomycetales; family Streptomycetaceae; genus Streptomyces; species Streptomyces albiflavescens. The sequence goes on along the minus strand of NZ_BMMM01000018.1, from coordinate 67,417 downwards.
CGTTCAGCCGTACGACGTCCGTGCCCGAGTCAGCGGACGGTGGCCCGGGCGGCCTGCTCGATCTGGCGGGTGACCGCACCCGGGTGGGAGACCGCGACGGCATGCGAGGACTTGATCTCGACGGTGTGCGCGTGAGCCCGCTCGGCCATGAAGCGCTGCGCGTCCGGTGCGATGGCCTTGTCCTCGGTGGCGATCAGGTCCCAGGACGGGATGGTCTTCCAGGCGGCCTCGGTGGCCTTCTCGCCGAAGACCGACGCGGCAACCGGACGCTGGGTGGCGGCCATCAGGTCGCTGACCGACTCGGGCACGTCGGCGGCGAACGCGTCGTGGAACTTGTCGGTCTGGATGTACAGGTCGGTGCCTGTGCCGCCGCCGGGGAGCGGGAAGGACACGGGGTTGAGGACGGTGGGGAGCGTGGCTCCCGGGAACTTCTCCCCCAGTTCCGCCGGGGTCTCGCCCTTGTCGGGGGCGAAGGCGGCGATGTAGACCAGCGCCTTGACGTCCGGGTCGCCCGCGGCGGCCTGGCTGATCACTGAGCCGCCGTAGGAGTGGCCGACGAGCACGATCGGCCCCTGCACGCTCTTGAGGAAGCTGCGTATGTAGTCCGAGTCGCTCGCCAGCCCGCGCAGCGGGTTGGCCGGGGCCACGACCGGATAGCCGTCGTGCTGCAGGCGCTTGATCACACCGTTCCAGCTGGAGGCGTCCGCGAAGGCGCCGTGTACCAGCACGACCGTGGGCTTCTTCTCCGACGAGCGGTGCTCGGCCTTGGCGGCGTTGGCCGGAGTCGTGGCCGTCAGGGTGAGTGCCGCCACGCCCGCGACGGCGCTCAGCACGGCGGCGCTCTTGAGGGTGGGACGGAAGACGGTCTTGAGGTTCATGTGGCTCTCCTTGAGGCGCGTAGCTCGACACCGGCCACGCCGGCGCTGCCGACCGCCCTGTTCGGGGCGACGTCGAGAAACCTAGCGCACGTTTATGTTGTGCACAAGGTAAACGTGCACGAGATACTTGGGTCCACGGAAGATGCGACAATGCCTCCTGGTGGCCGTCCGGCAACCACGTACGAAAGAAGGGGAGAGCAACCGTGAGCGACCACGAAAGCCGCGCGTCCGCACCCGGCCAGCCCGGTGAGCCCCCGCTGCCCCTGGAGGACCACTTCTGCTTCACCCTGTACGCGGCCTCGCGCGCCGTGACCAGCGCCTACCGGCCCCTGCTCGACGAGCTGGGGCTGACCTACCCCCAGTACCTGGTCATGGTCGTGCTCTGGCAGCGCGGCACGGCATCCGTCAAGGATCTGGTGACCGCCCTGCAACTCGACTACGGCACGCTGACGCCGCTGATCAAGCGCCTTGAGGCGAACCAGTTGCTCAAGCGGCAGCGGCGCGCGGACGACGAGCGGGTGGTGGAAGTGGCCCTGACTCCGGAGGGGGCCGCACTGAGCCGGCGTATCCGCGCCGTCCCCCTCGCGATCGGGGACGCCATGGGCCTGACCCCCGAGGAGTTCGGGATCGCCCAGGACCTGCTGCGCCGACTGACGACCAACGTCACCCGCCACACCACCGGCGCCGAGCCGGCGGGGGCGGCCTCCTAGGGCCTGTCGTCACCTTCCCGTCGCGGGGCAGACAGGAATGTGACGACAGGCCCTAGGGCAGATCCTGGGCCGGCCCTCGGCCGGCCCGGCCCTCGAAGCGGTAGCCCATGCCGGGCTCGGTGATCAGATAACGGGGGTGGGAGGGATCCGCCTCCAGTTTGCGCCTGAGCTGGGCCATGTAGACCCGCAGGTAGTTGGTCTTGTTGCTGTAGGAGACGCCCCACACCTCTTGGAGCAGCCGGCGCTGCGTGATGAGGCGTCCCGGGTTGCAGACCAGGATCTCCAGCAGGTGCCACTCGGTCGGGGTGAGGCGTATGTCGCGGCCATCGCGGGTGGCCTTCTTGGCGGCCAGGTCCACGGTGAAGTCGTCCGTGGTGACCAGGACGGTCTCGGGGGCGGGCGCCACAGCGTCCGTACGGCGGACGGCGGCGCGCAGCCGGGCCAGCAGCTCGTTCATGCTGAACGGCTTGGTGATGTAGTCGTCGGCGCCCGCGTCGAGCGCGGCGACCTTCTCCTCGGAGGCCCGGCGCGCGGACAGCACCAGGATCGGTACGCGGGTCCAGCCGCGCAGGGCCTTGATGACGTCCGTGCCGTCCATGTCGGGCAGTCCGAGGTCCAGTACGACCACGTCCGGCCGGCGCGCGGCGGCGAGTCGGAGCGCGGTGGCGCCGTCGGGAGCCGCGTCGGCTCCGTACCCGCGGGCCTGCATGTTGATCACGAGCGCCCGTACGAGCTGTGGGTCGTCCTCCACCACCAGCACCCGGGTCATCGGTGTGCGCCTTTCCTGTTGCAGAGAGGGTTGTACGGAGGGCCGGCGAGTGGACAACCGGCCTCATGGCTGCGGGAGTTGACGGGTGCGGGATCGCTCCCGGGCCGCCAACTCCCGCTTCGTGCGTGTAAGCCCATCAGCTCTTCGCCACGAGTTCCTTGAGCGCGATGTTGAGTTCGAGGACGTTGACGCGGGGCTCGCCGATGAAGCCGAGGGTCCGACCCTCGGTCTGCTCGTCGACCAGCTTCTGCACCTGGGCGACGGGCAGACCGTTCTTCTCCGCGATGCGGTGAACCTGGATGTCCGCGTACTCCGGGGAGATGTCGGGGTCCAGGCCGGAGCCGGAGGACGTCACCGCGTCGGCGGGGACGTCGGACGGCTTGACCGTGTAGCCGTTCACCGAGTTGTCCTTGATGACGGCGGCCTTGGCGGCCTTCACCCAGTCGATCAGGTCCTTGTTGTCACCGGAGCGGTTGGTCGCGCCGGACAGGATCAGCTTGTACTGGGTGTTGACGCTGTTGGTGCCCAGGCCGTTGGACGGGCGCGGCTGGAACCACTTCAGGTCGGGCTCCGGGGTCTCCTGGCCCTTCTTCAGCGGCAGGTTGTACGTCTGGCCGATGAGCGAGGAGCCGACGACCTTGCCGTCCGCCTTGATCTCCGAGCCGTTCGCCTTGTCCGAGAACAGGCCCTGGGCGACACCGGTGATGGCGAGCGGGTAGAGGACGCCCGTCACCACGGTGAGCACGAGAAGCGCGCGCAGGCCGGCCCAGAGCAACCGGGCAGTGTTCGTAACCGAGTTGTTCATGGCGATCAGCCGATTCCGGGGATGAGGGAGATGATCAGGTCGATGATCTTGATGCCGATGAAAGGCGCGACGAGACCGCCGAGGCCGTAGATCCCGAGGTTGCGGCGGAGCATCTTGTCGGCGCTCACCGGCCGGTACTGCACACCCCGCAGCGCGAGCGGCACCAGCGCGATGATGATCAGCGCGTTGAAGATGACCGCGGACAGGATCGCGGAGTCGGGCGAGGACAGGTGCATGATGTTGAGCTTGTCCAAGCCCGGGTAGACCGCCGCGAACAGCGCCGGGATGATCGCGAAGTACTTGGCGACGTCGTTGGCGATCGAGAAGGTCGTCAGCGCACCACGGGTGATCAGCAGCTGCTTGCCGATCTCCACGATCTCGATGAGCTTGGTGGGGTTGGAGTCCAGGTCCACCATGTTCCCGGCCTCCTTGGCGGCCGAGGTACCGGTGTTCATGGCCACACCCACGTCGGCCTGGGCCAGCGCCGGCGCGTCGTTCGTGCCGTCACCGGTCATCGCGACGAGCTTGCCGCCCGCCTGCTCCCGCTTGATGAGCGCCATCTTGTCCTCGGGAGTCGCCTCCGCGAGAAAGTCGTCGACGCCCGCCTCCTCGGCGATCGCCTTGGCCGTCAGCGGGTTGTCACCCGTGATCATGACCGTCTTGATGCCCATACGGCGCAGTTCGTCGAACCGCTCGCGCATGCCGTCCTTGACGACGTCCTTGAGGTGGATGACGCCCAGGACGCGGGCGCCCTCGGTGTCCTCGATGGCCACCAGCAGGGGCGTACCGCCCGCCTCGGAGATCCGGTTGGCCAGCGTGTCGGCGTCCTTGGACACCTCGCCGCCCCGCTCCTGGACCCAGGCGATGACCGAACCGGCCGCGCCCTTGCGGATCTTGCGCCCGTCGACGTCCACACCCGACATACGGGTCTGGGCGGTGAAGGCGATCCACTCGGCGCCCGCCAGCTCGCCCTGGTGCCGCTCACGAAGCCCGTACTTCTCCTTCGCCAGGACGACGATGGAGCGGCCCTCGGGCGTCTCGTCGGCCAGCGAGGAGAGCTGGGCGGCGTCGGCGACCTCGGCCTCGGTGGTGCCGGTCACCGGCACGAACTCGGAGGCCTGGCGGTTGCCGAGGGTGATCGTGCCGGTCTTGTCGAGCAGCAGCGTGGAGACGTCGCCGGCGGCCTCGACGGCCCGTCCGGACATCGCCAGTACGTTGCGCTGGACCAGCCGGTCCATGCCCGCGATACCGATCGCGGAGAGCAGCGCTCCGATCGTGGTCGGGATCAGGCAGACCAGGAGGGCCACCAGAACGACCATCGTCAGATGCGTACCCGCGTAGTCCGCGAACGGAGGCAGCGTGGCGACCGCGAGCAGGAAGACGATCGTGAGCGACGCGAGAAGGATGTTCAGCGCGATCTCGTTGGGCGTCTTCTGCCGCGCGGCACCCTCGACCAAGGCGATCATGCGGTCGATGAAGGTCTCGCCCGGCTTCGTCGTGATCTTGATGACGATCCGGTCCGAGAGGACCTTCGTACCGCCGGTGACAGCCGAGCGGTCGCCGCCGGACTCACGGATGACAGGAGCCGACTCACCGGTGATCGCCGACTCGTCGACGCTCGCGACACCCTCGACGACGTCACCGTCACCCGGGATGATGTCGCCCGCCTCACAGACGACCAGGTCGCCGACGCGCAGCTCGGTGCCGGGCACCTGCTCCTCGCGGTCGCCCACCAGACGGCGGGCGACCGTGTCGGTCTTGGCCTTGCGCAGGGTGTCCGCCTGCGCCTTGCCGCGGCCTTCGGCCACCGCCTCCGCCAGGTTGGCGAAGATCACGGTCAGCCACAGCCAGGCGCTGATCGCCCAGCCGAACCAGTCGCTCGGGTCCTTGAAGGAGAAGATCGTCGTCAGGACGGAGCCGACAAGGACCACGAACATCACGGGGGACTTGACCATCACCCGCGGGTCGAGCTTGCGGAAGGCGTCCGGCAGCGACTTCAGCAGCTGCTTCGGGTCGAACAGACCCGCGCCGACCTTTCCTTCGTCCTTGTGGCCGGTCGGCACATCGCTGTGCGGCGCCCGGGTCGGAGTGGCTGTGGACATCGAGTCCTCTTGCTTCTCTGTGCGAGTGGTCATGACGCCAGCCCCTCGGCCAGCGGACCCAGCGCCAGGGCCGGGAAGTAGGTCAGACCGGTGATGATCAGGATGGCGCCCACCAGCAGACCGGTGAACAGCGGCTTCTCGGTGCGCAGGGTGCCCGCGGTCGCCGGGACCGGCTTCTGCTCGGCCAGCGAACCGGCCAGGGCCAGCACGAACACCATCGGCAGGAAGCGGCCGAGCAGCATGGCCAGCCCGATGGTGGTGTTGAACCATTGCGTATCCGCGTTCAGACCCGCGAAGGCCGAGCCGTTGTTGTTGGCGCCGGACGTGTAGGCGTAGAGGATCTCGGAGAATCCGTGCGCACCGCTGTTGGTCATCGAGTTGCCCGGGGTGGGCAACGCCATCGCGGCGGCGGTGAAGATGAGCACCAGCGCCGGGGTGATGAGGATGTAGAGGGCCGCGAACTTGATCTCGCGGGTGCCGATCTTCTTGCCCAGGTACTCGGGCGTGCGGCCGACCATCAGACCGGCGATGAACACCGCGATGATCGCCATGATCAGGATGCCGTAGAGGCCGGAGCCGGTACCACCGGGCGCGATCTCGCCGAGCTGCATGCTCAGGATGGTGATGCCGCCGCCGAGGCCGGTGAACGAGGAGTGGAAGGAGTCCACCGCACCGGTGGAGGTCAGCGTGGTCGCCACCGCGAAGATCGACGATCCGCCGACACCGAAGCGGTTCTCCTTGCCCTCCATCGCACCGCCGGCGATGTCGAAGGCCGGGCCGTGGTGGGCGAACTCGGTCCACATCATGAGGGCCGTGAAGCCGATCCAGATGGTGACCATCGTGGCGAGGATCGCGTAGCCCTGGCGCAGCGAGCCGACCATCCGGCCGAAGGTCCGCGTCAGCGCGAACGGGATCAGCAGGATCAGGAAGATCTCGAAGAGGTTGGAGAACGGGGTGGGGTTCTCGAAGGGATGGGCCGAGTTGGCGTTGAAGTAACCGCCGCCGTTGGTGCCCAGCTCCTTGATGGCTTCCTGCGAGGCGACCGCGCCGCCGTTCCACTGCTGGCTGCCGCCCATGAACTGGTCGACGGAGTGGATGCCGGAGAAGTTCTGGATGGCGCCGCACGCGACGAGGATGATCGCGCCGATCACCGAGATCGGGATCAGGATGCGGACGGTGCCACGCACCAGGTCCGACCAGAAGTTTCCGAGCTCACCGGTGCGGATGGGGGTCCCCCCGCTCGAGCGAAGCCGAGAGTGGGGGAGGGCGAAGCCGCGCACCAGCGCGACCGCCACCGCGATACCCACCGAGGCGGAGACGAAGTTCTGCACCGCCAGGCCGCCGGTCTGCACGACGTGGCCCATGGCCTGCTCGCCGTAGTACGACTGCCAGTTGGTGTTCGACACGAAGGACGCGGCGGTGTTGAACGCCTGGTCCGGGTCGATGGAGGAGAAGCCGAGCGAGCCGGGCAGGCTGCCCTGGATGCGCTGCAGCAGGTAGAGGAAGAGGACGCTGACCGCCGAGAAGGCGAGGACACCGCGCAGGTAGGCGGGCCAGCGCATCTCGGTGTTCGGGTTGGCGCCGATGCCCTTGTAGATCCACTTCTCGACGCGCAGGTGCTTGTCGGAGGAGTAGACCTTGGCCATGTAGTCGCCGAGGGGACGGTAGGCGAGTGCCAGCGCCGCTATGAGAGCGAGCAGTTGGAGCACGCCGGCGAGGACGGGGCTCATATCAGTGCTCAGAACCTCTCCGGGAAGACGAGGGCGAGGATGAGATAGCCCAGCAGGGCGACGGCCGCGACGAGGCCGACGATGTTCTCGGCGGTCACAGCTTGGTCACCCCCTTGGCGACGAGGGCCACCAGCGCGAACACCGCGATCGTGGTGACGACGAAGGCCACGTCGGCCATCGCATGCTCCTAGATGAGGTTCGGATTGAACGGACGGTTAGAGGAAAGCGCCTCGCTGGCCGAATTCGTCCGCTGTTGATGCCTCCCATACGGGGCGCAGTACGCCTTTGACGGATCCCTTACGGATCGCTGCGGAACCCCGGCTCGGGACAGGCTCAGGACAGCCGGAAGCGCAGTCGGCAGATCACCGCGTCCTACGAGGCGACGAGCACCGCGAGCAGCCCGGCGATGGCGAGCGTGACCGGCAGCGTGAAGCCGAGGCCGTGCGCACCGGCTGCCGCCGGTACGAGGACGATCGCCTCGGGACCGTAGGCGGCTCAGCCCAGATTCGACCCGCTCCGGCCACCCGCGAGCGCCCCTTGCGCCTTCTTCGCACAGAACCCACGGTCCTTGTCGAATCCTTGACGCCGAAGCCCATCAGAGACCCGTCAAGGCGTGCTGCCTCCGGGCATCAGGGTCTCTACCGTCGGTGTCATGGAACGCCGCAACGACGCGCGCAAGGCGCTCGACGCACCCCTCGGGTCACCCGCGGAAGTGGCGCATGACCGTCTCTGGGCCCAGGATCTGCGCAGCTCGATCCGCTGCGCGGCCGCACTGCTCATCCTCCTGCTGCTGATCGACTGGGCCGCCGGCACCCTCACGACGCTGCGCGCCACCCTGTGGGTCTCGCTGGGGCTGCTGTTGTTCCTGGTGCTGCACCCCAACCGGGTGTCCGCCGGTGAGGGCTGGCTGGTCTCGCGCGGGCTGCGGGGCGCGCGGCAGGTACGGACCGACCATCTGGTGTCGGTGCGCTGCATGGACGGCGTCGGACGGCGGCTCGTCCTGCGGGACACGTTCGGCGCGCGCGTCGAGATCGATCCGCGCGTCCTGGTCTCCAACCCCGCGCTGTGGCACCGCCTGGACGAGGACGCGCGCGTCTCCGCCCTCCGCGGCTCGCTGACGTGCGGGGAGACCGCGCTGCGCCGCGTCTCGGAGCGGATCGACCGCGAGACGGCACAGACGGTGTTCAAGGTGTCGGGGCTCGACTAGCCGACCTACGGCTACGGGCGGCCATGCGCTCCGCACACGGGTGGCCTTGCTCCATATGTACGCGTGTGGCGAAACCCTAACGGTCCCTTAACGCCCTGCGGGGCACTCGCCCTCCCCCTCCGGCCCCCTCCCCGGGCTTACCCTCCGCCCGTGTTCAACGTGACGGGGATCCTCAAGCGGTTGGTGATCGGCCGGGCCATGCGCAGCGAAGAGCTGCACGAGACACTGCTCCCCAAGCGGCTGGCGCTTCCCATCTTCGCCTCGGACCCGCTGTCGTCGGTGGCGTACGCGACCCAGGAGATCCTGCTGGTCCTCACGCTCGGCGGGCTGGCGTATCTGCACTTCACCCCGTGGATCGCCGCCGCTGTGGTGGCACTGATGACGGTCGTGGTGCTGTCGTACCGCCAGGTGGTGCACGCGTATCCGAGCGGCGGCGGCTCGTACGAGGTGGTGTCCACGAACCTGGGCCCGTCCGCCGGTCTGGTCGTCGCCGCCTCGCTCCTCGTCGACTACGTCATGACGGTGGCCGTCTCGGTCGCCTCCGGCGTCGACAACATCATCTCGGCCATCCCCGAACTCGCCGACCACCGCGTCCTGTTGGCGCTCGGCTTCGTCGCGCTCCTGACGGCGATGAACCTGCGGGGAGTGCGCGAGTCGGGGCGGGCCTTCGCCGCGCCGACGTACCTCTTCATCGGCGGCGTGCTCATCATGGTGATCACGGGCCTGATCCGGTACGCCCTCGGGGACGCCCCGGTCGCCGAGAGCGCCAAGTACGGCATCACGGCGGCCCCTTCGGACGCACATCTCACGGGCCTGGCCCTCCTCATGCTGGTGCTGCGCGCGTTCTCCTCCGGCTGTACGGCGCTGACCGGCGTGGAGGCGATCTCCAACGGCGTACCGGCCTTCCGCAAGCCGAAGCCGAAGAACGCGGCCTCGACGATGGCGGCGATGGGCATCATCGCGATCGTCATGTTCGTGGGCGTGACCACGCTGGCGCTGATCACCAAGGTGCACATCACCGGCGACTCCTGCCGCCTGACCGGACTGGGCACCGACTGCTCCTCGTACACGCAGCGCACGGTCATCGCCCAGATCGCGGCCTCGGTCTTCGGCGGCGAGCACAGCGTCGGCTTCTACTTCATCCAGGCCGCGACCGCGTTGGTCCTGATCCTGGCCGCGAACACCGCCTTCAACGGCTTCCCGCTCCTGGCCTCGATCCTCGCCCAGCACCGCTACCTGCCCCGCCAGCTGCACAACCGCGGCGACCGGCTCGCCTTCTCCAACGGCATCCTGGCCCTGGCGATCGTCGCCGGACTGCTGCTGTGGGGTTTCAAGGCGAACGTCACCAGCCTCATCCACCTCTACATCCTGGGCGTGTTCACCGCCTTCACGCTCTCCCAGCTCGGCATGGTGCGGCACTGGAACCGCGCGCTGCGCAGCCGACCCGACCCGGCGCTGCGGCGGCGGCACGAGGTCGCGCGGGTCATCAACGCGGTCGGCTCGGTCGTCACCGGCCTGGTCCTGGTAATCGTGCTGGCCACCAAGTTCACGGAAGGGGCGTGGCTGGCCGTGCTCGCGGCGATCGTGCTGTGGGTGATGATGCGCGGGATCCGGCGGCACTACGACGCCACGGCGGCGGAGCTGGCGGTGACCGACCCGAAGAGCGAACTCACCCTTCCCTCACGCGTGTTGGGCATCGTCCTCGTCTCCACCCTGCACAAGCCGACCCTGCGCGCCCTCGCCTACGCGCACGCCTTCCGCCCCGACCTGCTGGAGGCCCTGACGGTCTCGGTCGACCGCGAGGAGGCCGCCACCTTGCGGGAGCGCTGGGAGGAGTACGGCATCGACGTCCCACTGAAGATCATCGACTCCCCGTACCGCGAGGTGACCCGCCCGGTCGTCGAGTACGTCCGCTCCATCCGCCGCGAGAGCCCGCGCGACGTCGTCGCCGTCTTCATCCCCGAGTACGTCGTCGGCCGCTGGTGGGAGAACCTGCTCCACAACCACTCGGCCCTCTGGCTCAAGAGCCGCCTCCTCTTCACCCCCGGCGTGATGGTCATCAGCGTCCCCTGGCAACTGACCTCCTCCGCCCACGCCGACCGCCCGGCGGCACGGGCTCCCGGCTCGTTCCGCCGCGGCGAACCGCAGGGCCAGGTGGGAACGCGACGCAGGTAGGGCCCGGGGCTCATCCCCGCGGCGGGGCGCCGCCGCGCTCCGCCGACATCACCGGGTTCGCCGTCGAGGTTCCGTGTACCGGACCGGCTGTCCCACGGACCCTGCCGTCAGCCGTTGCCGTCCCGCACCGTCCCCGCCGTGTCGAGTGCCCCGCCCGTCCGGTCGGCGAGCGCGATCGCGACCAGGCGGGCCTGTACGAGCGCGAGCGCCACGAGGAACGGGCCCATGAGGCCCGCCGCCGGGGCGATCCGGTCCGGCAACGGGTAACGGGTCAGTGGGTTGTCCGACCGGGGATGGCCGGTCGAGCCGTTGCCGGTCAGGCCACGACCTGCGCACGCCGCTCGCCGCCGGCTGGGCCGCCGTCGCCTCGCTGCGCACGCCTGACGGACGCGTGAGCCCGGCGGGTTCCCCGCCTCAGCGGAACTCCGCGAGCCGCGGCCGTAGACCAAACAGGGTCAGCACGCCCGCCGCGAGCAGCAGAGCGCACGTCCAGGGCAGCAGACCAGTCGCCTCGGAGCGGCCCGCGTCCACGGAGGCCGTGAAGTGTTGCCGGTTGATGTCGGTCACGTCGTCCAACGCGGCCATCCAGGCCCCGAAGTGCGCGTTGGACGTGCCCGGCTGCCAGTCCATGCAGAACTCGACGGCCTCGCGTTCCTTGCCCTGGGCGACCAGGGCGCGGACCTTCCGGTCGTCGCGTTCGTAGACGGCGTACGTCTCGACCGTCTTCTCGGCGGCGGCCCGCTCGCCGGGGAAGGTGATGTTGGCGAGCTCCCGCTGGAACTCCCCGGTGAATGCGAGGTCGTTGCGGTCGGCCTGGTACCTCTGCCAGGTACGGTCCAGCTCGGCGTCGTAGTTCGACAAGGTGGCCCCCGAATTGCCGTACAGCTCCTGCGACTTGGCGAGGAAGGCCGGCCCGTACTGGTCGCGCCGCTCGGGGTCGAGGAGCCAGCGGCTCTCGTCGGCGTTCGCGTCGTACGCGATCGCGCGGGCGCGGGAGAGGGCGACGACGGAGTCGAAGGCGTCGTGCCGGGCGACGCGCAGGTGCCCGGCGGAGGCGGAGAGCGCCTGGCCGCCGAGGAGCACGGCGAGCAGGGCGCAGACCGTGGCGGCCAGCACGCCAGGGTTGAGGATCCGGTGGAAGCGGCGGGCCAGATACCACTGCAGGACGCCGAGCGCGGCGAGCAGCAGCACACCGAGCACCACGACGGCGACGAGCTGGGCAGCGAGGGTCGAACGGGCCTGCGCGTACCCTCTGTTGAACGCGCTGTTGTTGGAGTCCACCAACGTGCGTGCCTCCGGCAGGAGTTGGCCCTGCAGCAGATCGGTCGCCGTGCGGTAGTCGTTGAGCGCGGCCGCCTTGCCGCCCGCGCGGGCGTCGTTCTCCAGGGCGCGCCCTATCCGTTCCTGGTACTCGGCGAAGTTGTCGGTGAGGGACTCCACCGTCCGCTCGTCGGCCCGGTCGCCCTGGGCGGCGACGGCGAGCGTGCGCAGGTCGTGGCCGATCTCGCGGCGGGCGTCGCCGTAGAAGCCGAACGCCTTGTCGTACGGCGTCTGCAGGCGCCCTTTGCCCGCGTTGCCGCTGGACAGCAGGAGGTTGGCGGCCTGGGCATCCATGTCGTTGAGGGCGAGGTTGAGGTCGGCGGCGCTGGTGGTGCGCGGTGCGTCGCGCCCGGCGACGGTGTTCCAGGTGCCGATGGCGGCGAGACCGGCGAGCGCGAGCAGCAGAGCGAGGGCGACGGCGAGCGAGACCGTGGCCGCGCGCAGGAGGCGCAGCCGCGCGGGCACGGTGGCCCAGTAGCGGCGGCGCAGAGCGGCCCGCGCGGCCACGGCCTCACGACGGAGGCGCCGGCCAGGGCGACCCTGCCGCGACCCGCCTCGTGGCCGCGGCCCGAGTCCACCCCCGGGCGGGGGGACCGGTCCGCGTTGCGGCTGTTGCTGTGCGCCCGTCCTGGCCCCCGCCTCAGAACCGCGCGAGGTACCGGCCGTGATGGTCACGAGCCCTCCAACGTCACGCCACGGGCGGTCGCCCGTGTCCCCCGTACCGCTCAGTCTGCGACCGGTTTTGGCCACGCATGCCGCGCCTTGACGCGCCCCTGACGCCTTCTCAGGTGACCTTGACGGGGCTTTGACGCCGCTGCCCAATGGCGCGTAAGAGAGCCGCAAATACCCGGCTCCACCGGGCAGTTCGGGCCTTCGGCCCGGCTAGCCCATGTCGAAGCGCGCCCGCCAGAAGAGGGCCACCCACGGCCGCAAGCCCTAGCCGACCGCAACGGCGGCCGAGCCGGTCCAGGTGCGTGTTCCCGTCGACCGGTCCGGTTCTCAGAACCGGACCGGCAGCCCGATCGGGTAGGTGCCGTCGCCCGCGAACCCGATGCGCTGGAGGTCGCCCCGCTCGATCGCGAGGGTGAGGCCCTCGCGCCGCAGCAACAGCTCTTCGAGGATCACCTCGGTCTGCAGGTTGGCGAGCGCGGCACCGATGCAGCGATGCGCTCCGTGGCCGTACGCGATGTGCCCGCCGCCGCGCGCCGCCTCCCGAGTGAGGTCGAGTCGCCCGGGGTCCCCGAAGGTGCCGGGGTCGCGGTTGGCGGCGAGCAGCCCGCTCGTCACCCCCTCGCCGCGACGGACCAGGACCCCACCGAGTTCCACGTCCTCGGTGGCGTACAGGGTGGCGCCGACACGGACCGCGGACACGTATCGCAGCAGCTCCTGCACGGCGCGCGGCAGGAGTCCGGGCTCGGCGCGCAGCCGTGCCAGCTGCTGCGGGTGATCGAGGAGGGCGAGCACCGCGTCGGTGGTGAAGAACGCCGGCGGCGCGATCCCCGTGTTGATCAGCAGGAAGACCAGCGCGATCATCTCCTGCCGGGTCAGCCGCTGCCCCTCCTCCGCCTCCCCGCTGGAGCGCAGCAGATCGGAGGCCAGATCCTCGGCCGGCTCGGCGGCACGGCGGTCGAGGAGGCCGTCGATGTACGCGGCGAGCTGGTCGATCCCGGGGAGGAAGCGGTCCGGCTCGCCCGACTCGTAGTCGCGGATCCAGTCGCCCACCTTCGGCCGGTCCGCCTCCTCGACCCCGATGATTTCGCAGATCACGTTCGTCATCAGTGGGTACGCGAAGGCGCTCAGCAGGTCGAACTCGCTCCCTTTCGCGGCGAGTTCATCGGTCAGAGCCCCGGCGATACGCTCGATCCGCGGCCGCAGCGCGGCTATCCGGCGCGGCGCGAAGGCCCTCATCACATGGGTCCGCAGCCGGGTGTGCTCCGGCCCGTCGACCATCACCAGGATCTCCAGGTACTGCCGGTACTCCGGCGGCAGCCCCGCGCCGTCGAGCAGCTCCGCGCCGACCCCGCCGCCCTGCACCTCCGCGACCTTCGCCGGATCCCGTACGAACCGGCTGTCGCCGAGTGCCGCCTTGACCACGTCGTAGCGCGCCGCCAGCCACACCGGAGTCCGGGTCTGCGGCAGAGTCACCCGTATCAGCGGCGCGTGGCCGTGCGAGGCGTCGTCGACCTGGGCGTGGGTCAGTTCGAGCGGGGTGGCGATGGGCTCGGGCATGTCGGTACTCCGCTTTCGTGTTCGTTTCGGTACACCGGGCTGTGCGCTGCTCCGCATGGTGCGGGGAGGTCGGATCAGCCCGGTTTCACGGCGGTTTCACGGCCCGAGAAACGTGACCCGGGAAGCGTGACCGGCGAAGGTGCGCGACCGGCCGGTCTTAACGCAGCCTTGACGCGTTCGGCCCACCTATCCGTGGGCCCGGGGATCACTCTCTGCATACGCTGGTCCTGCCGTGTCTTCGATGGCCGGAAACTTCGTAGAGCCGTACGTCAGGAGCACGCCGATGGCCGCCACCGACCACGACGCCCGCACCAGCCGCCTGCGAGGGTGGATGCTGGAAGGCCTGTCCGACATGGCCAAGCACCAGCAGGGGCAGCGGGCCGTCGAGCCGGAGCCCGCGCACAAGGGACAGCGCTGGTGGCGGGTGATGTGCCTGACCGGCGTCGACTACTTCTCCACCCTCGGCTATCAGCCGGGCATCGCCGCCCTCGCGGCCGGTCTGCTGTCCCCCGTGGCCACCATCGTGCTCGTCATAGTCACCCTGGCGGGCGCGCTGCCCGTCTACCGTCGGGTGGCCGAGGAGAGCCCGCGCGGCGAGGGCTCCATCGCGATGCTGGAGCGGCTGCTGTCCTTCTGGAAGGGCAAGCTGTTCGTCCTCACCCTGCTGGGCTTCGCCGCCACCGACTTCCTGATCACCATCACCCTTTCGGCGGCGGACGCCTCCACCCACCTCGTCGAGAACCCCCATCTGACGAGCGTGCTGCACGACAAGCAGCTGCTGATCACGCTCATCCTCGTGGCGCTGCTGGGCGCGGTCTTCCTCAAGGGCTTCCTGGAGGCGATCGGCGTCGCGGTCGTCCTGGTGGGCATCTACCTGGGTCTTAACGTCGTGGTAGCGGTGACCGGCCTCTGGCACGTGATCACCGAAGGGCATGTGGTCACCGACTGGTCCTCCGCCCTGACCGCCGAGCACGGAAACATCTTCGCCATGATCGGGGTGTCCCTGCTGGTCTTCCCGAAGCTGGCCCTCGGCCTGTCCGGCTTCGAGACCGGCGTGGCGGTCATGCCGCACGTCGAGGGCGACCCCGGCGACACCGAGGAGAAGCCCACGGGCCGCATCCGGGGCACGAAGAAGCTGCTGACCACCGCTGCCGTGATCATGAGCGTCTTCCTGATAGTGACCAGCTTCATCACCACCGTGCTCATCCCGGCGAACGAGTTCAAGTCGGGCGGCCAGGCCAACGGCCGTGCTCTCGCGTACCTGGCGCACGAATATCTGGGCAACTCCTTCGGCACGGTCTACGACGTCTCGACGATCGCCATCCTGTGGTTCGCCGGAGCCTCCGCCATGGCGGGACTCCTGAACCTCATGCCCCGCTATCTCCCCCGCTACGGCATGGCCCCGCACTGGGCGCGCGCCGTCCGCCCCATGGTGATCGTCTTCACCCTGGTCGCCTTCCTCGTCACCTGGATCTTCGACGCCGACGTCGACGCGCAGGGCGGCGCGTACGCCACCGGTGTACTGGTGTTGATCAGCTCCGCTGCCATCGCGGTCACCATCGCCGCCCGCAAGGCCCGCCAGAAGCACTGGACCATCGCCTTCGCCGTCATCTCGGCGGTCTTCCTCTACACGACCGTCGTGAACGTCATCGAACGCCCCGACGGCGTCAAGATCGGCGCCTGCTTCATCGCCGGCATCATCCTCGTGTCGTTGCTGTCCCGGCTGGCCCGCGCCTTCGAGCTGCGGGTGACCAGCGTGACCTTGGACGACATGGCCGAGCGGTTCGTACGGGACATCGCCAGCCGCCGGATCCGGTTCATCGCCAACGAGCCCGACAACCGCGACATCACCGAGTACCGGGAGAAGATCGAGCAGATCCGGGCGGACAACGACCTACCGCCCCAGGAGGACTTCGTCTTCCTCGAGGTCACCGTCCTCGACCCCTCTGAGTTCGAAGCGGGTTTGCACGTACGCGGCGAGGTGCTCCACGGCCGCTACCGCGTCCTGACCCTGGAGTCCTCCTCCATCCCCAACGCCCTGGCCGCCCTCCTCCTCCACGTCCGCGACGTCACCGGCTGCACCCCCCACATCTACTTCGAGTGGACCGAGGGCGACCCCTTCACCAACTTCCTCCGCTTCTTCCTCTTCGGCCAGGGCGAGGTCGCCCCCGTCACCCGAGAGGTCCTCCGCGAGGCGGAGTCCAACCGCTCGCGGCGCCCACGCGTCCACGTCGGCTAGAACGGTTTTCGCCCGAAAAACCCACCCGCCTCAGCCCTCGTCCTCCGGCCCGTCTCCCCCCACCGTGAACCCGATCACCGTGCCGCCCCCGTCCCGCCGGAAGGCGAACGGCGTACCGCCATGGGCCGTGGCCACCTCGCGGACGATGGACAGGCCGAGCCCGGAACCGGGCAGGCTACGGGCGTCGGCGGCGCGGTAGAAGCGGTCGAATATGCGGACCAGGTCGCCGTCGGCGATGCCGGGACCGCGGTCGAGGACCTCGACACGGACCGGCCCGGGACGACCGGCGGCGACCGCGTCGGCGCCGGAACGGCCACTGTCGGCATCGACGGCGACACGGCGGCCCGCACCCATCGCCTCGACCACCATCTCGATCGGCTCCGTGCCCTCCTCGTCGAACTTGGCCGCGTTCTCCACGAGGTTGGAGATCGCCCGCTGAAGGGCGTTGGGACGCCCGTCGACCGTCGTGTCGCCGCTCACCCGCACGGTGATCCCCCGCCCGGTGCGGCGCCGGGCGGCGATCGCGACGTCCTCGGCGAGATCGGCGAGGTCGAGCCGCCGGACGGGTTCGGTGTCGGACTGTCCGGCCGCGAGGGCGACCAACTCGTTGACGAGGTCGGTCAGTTCGCGGGACTCCAGGGCCAGGTCGGCGACGAGTTCCTCGCGGGCGGCGGGCGGCAGCTCGTCGATCCGGCGCAGCATGGAGATGTTCGTCCGCAGGGAGGTCAGCGGCGTACGCAGTTCATGGCCCGCGTCCTGGACGAGGCGCCGCTGGTCCTCCTCGGACTGTGCGAGCCGGCCGAGCATCCGGTCGAAGGAGCGGCCGAGGCGACCCACCTCGTCGTACCCCGTGACCGGCACCTGGATGCCGAGCCGCCCGGTGCGCGCGACGTCCTCGGCGGCACCGGCGAGCCGGACCAGCCGCCGCGTTATCCGTCGGGCCAGCCACCAGCCGAAGAGCCCCGCGGCGATCACGACCGCCCCGACGAGCAGCACGGTCCGCTGCTGGAGCTCGCGCAGCAGATCCTCCGTGTCACTGAACTGCTGGGCCACCTGCACCGCGCCCCGCCCGCCGCCGAGCGCGACCGTCGCCACCCGGTAGCGGTCGCCGGCGACGTCGACCTCCTTGTGCTCCTCCAGCTTGCCCGCCGTCCCGTCGTCGGTGATCGCCCGGTCGTGACTGTTCACGGGCAGCGGCGGGCTGCCGCGGTCGACGATCGCGCCGCCGGGCCCGAGCACCTGAACGTCCGTGCGACTCGGCCGGATGATGTCGTCGAGCGGCCCGTCGTGGTCGGGGTCGGACGACGCGAAGTCGCCCGGCCCGAGTGGGTGCTCGCGCACCTGGTCGCGCAAATCCTGCACGACCTCGGCGAACACGGTCTGCTGGTCCACGCGCACGAGCCGGGCGGCGGCGTCGTAACTCAGGAACCCGACGAGGACGGTGACGGCGGCGGCGACCGCCGCGAAGGACACGGTGAAGGTCGCCCGCAGGGAGGACACCCGCCGAAACCGGGGCCGGGCAAGCCGTATCGTCCTGCGAAACCAAGTGGATCCGAGGGAGCCGGGAGAGCCGGGAGAGCCGGGGGATCTGCTGGAGCCGGGCGGCACTCAGTCCTCCCTCAGTACGTACCCCACGCCCCGCACCGTGTGGATCAGCGCCGGTGCTCCCGGCTCGTCGAGTTTGCGCCGCAGGTACCCCACGTACACGGCGAGGTTCTTGGAACCCGGGCCGAAGTCGTAGCCCCAGATCCGGTCGTAGATGGTGGCGTGGTCGAGGACGATGCCCGCGTTGCGGACGAGCAGCTCGAGGAGTTCGAACTCGGTCCGGGTCAGCTCCAGCTCGCGCTGCCCGCGCCAGGCGCGCCGCGCCTGGACGTCCATGCGCAGTCCGGCCGCGACGATCTGCCCGTCGGGCTCCCTCGGCACCGGTACGTCGACGGGGATGCCGTTCGCCGCGCCCGTCCCCGTGCGGCGCAGCAGGGCGCGCAGCCGGGCGAAGACCTCCTCGACGTCGAACGGCTTGACCACGTAGTCGTCGGCGCCCGCGTCCAGGCCCGCGATGCGGTCGGCGGTCTCGACGAGGGCGGTGAGCATCAGGATCGGCGTGCGGTTCCCCTCCGCGCGCAGCACGCGGCACACCTGGAGCCCGTCGATGCCGGGCATCATCACGTCCAGGACCAGGACGTCCGGTGGCGTGCGATGGGCCTGCGCCAGCGCCTCCACGCCGTCGGCGACCGCCGTCACCTCATAGCCCTCCAGCGCCAGCGCCCTTTCCAGGGCATGACGGATGGCACGGTCGTCCTCGGCGAGCAGCACATTCTGGGGCACCCCACCAGTCTGCCAAGCCCTCGGCCGGGTACCACCTGATGAGAGCCCCCGCGACCGCCCTTCTTACCCCCCTCTCACCACGCCCCGGCGCGTCGCCTTACCTCCCCCGGTCACTGTGTCCCGTATGTCAGGACGAGCGAACCCTGACACGCCCCGGCCGCCCCGAGGACTCCCCCGGCTCGGGGCCGGCCGGAGCGCGGGGCGGCCGGGGCGGCTTCTTTCGCCCCGGCCGCCCCTGCCCTCCCACAAGCTCTGGGCTCCGCTCGAACAGGAGGGCCGCCATCGTCCCTGAGGGCTGCCGCCCCCAGTCCCCCGCTAAAAGATCGCGCGGTTCCGCGCGACCAGCCACCACCGGGTAACCCCCTACGGCCGCAATGCCTCCAGCTGCTGCTCGAACGGAATCACCTCGAAGCCACCCCCGGCCCTGACAGGAGCCGCAGCCGCCACCGGCACGGCCCCCATCAACCCCGCCAGCTCCCCCGCCGCCCGCTCGATCCGCTCGGCCAGCCCCTCCGCGCCCCAGTCCTCCGAAGCCGCGTACACCCCGGTCGGCACGACCACGGCCCGCAGATACGCGAAGAGCGGACGCAGTGCGTGTTCCAGGACCAGCGAGTGACGCCCGCTACCGCCGGTCGCCGCGATCAGCACCGGCTTCCCGGCGAGCGCGTCCTTGTCCCCGACGGTCAGCACATCGAAGAAGGACTTGAACAGCCCGCTGTAGGAAGCGGAGAACACCGGCGTGACGACGATGAGACCGTCCGCGGACGTCACGGCGTCGATCGCGTCGGACAGCCCCGGCCCGGGAAAGCCGTTCGTGAAGTTGTGGGCGATCTCGACGGCGAGGTCGCGCAACTCGACGACCTGGACGTCGGCGGCCGTGCCCCGGACCGCGGCGGCCGCCAGGCGGTCGCCCAGCAGCCGCGTGGACGACGGAACACTCAGCCCCGCCGAGACGACGACGAGCTTCATACGACGTTCACTCCCTCCGAAACCTCCGAAGCCTCCGAAGCCTCCGAAGCCTGCGACGCGGCGGCGGCCACCCGAGCCGCATGCGTCGGCGCCTCCGGCACATCGGCCGCCCGCCCCTTGGCGAACTCCTCCCGCAGCACCGGCACGACCTCCTCGCCCAGCATGTCGAGCTGCTCGAGCACGGTCTTCAGGGGCAGTCCGGCGTGGTCCATCAGGAAGAGCTGGCGCTGGTAGTCACCCGCGTACTCGCGGAAGGACAGCGTCTTCTCGATCACCTGCTGCGGCGACCCGACGGTGAGCGGAGTCTGCTCGGTGAAGTCCTCCAGGGACGGCCCGTGCCCGTACACCGGCGCGTTGTCGAAGTACGGCCGGAACTCCCGTACCGCGTCCTGCGAGTTGTGCCGCATGAACACCTGCCCGCCGAGCCCGACGATCGCCTGCTCGGCCGTGCCGTGCCCGTAGTGCGCGTACCGCTCGCGGTAGAGCTCGACCATCCGCTTGGTGTGGTCGGCCGGCCAGAAGATGTTGTTGTGGAAGAAGCCGTCGCCGTAGTAGGCGGCCTGCTCGGCGATCTCCGGCGAGCGGATCGAGCCGTGCCAGACGAACGGCGCTACGCCGTCCAGCGGCCGCGGCGTCGCGGTGAACGACTGCAGCGGCGTACGGAACTTGCCCTCCCACGTCACCACGTCCTCGCGCCACAGCCGATGCAGCAGCGCGTAGTTCTCGATGGCGAGGTTGATGCCCTGGCGGATGTCCTGCCCGAACCAGGGATAGACGGGCCCGGTGTTGCCGCGCCCCATCATCAGGTCGACCCGGCCGTCGGCCAGGTGCTGGAGCATCGCGAAGTCCTCGGCGATCTTCACCGGGTCATTGGTGGTGATCAGGGTCGTGGACGTGGAAAGGACGAGCTTCTCGGTGCGCGCGGCTATGTAGCCGAGCATGGTGGTCGGCGACGACGGCACGAACGGCGGGTTGTGATGCTCGCCGGTCGCGAAGACGTCCAGGCCCACTTCCTCGGCCTTCTGCGCGATGGCGACCATGGCCTTGATGCGCTCGTGCTCGGTCGGCGTCCTGCCCGTGGTCGGGTCGGGGGTCACATCACCGACGCTGAAGATCCCGAACTGCATGGTCGCTCACCCTCCAAGTTGTTTACGATTCAACTATACCCCCCAACGGCCACACCCCGGTCGGTATTCCGCACACCCCGGGCGCCCCCTCCGGCTATTCGCTTGACCCGCCCGGTCGCCATGCGGCAATTTATCTGCGTGACACAGACACTGCATGACACAAAAGAAACCTCGCATCCTCCCGCCCGCACCCGCTGGGCCATCCTCGGGGTGGTCCTCGCCGCCGACGTCCTGGACCTCCTCGACGGCACCATCACCAACATCGCCGCCCCGACCATCGCCGAAGACCTCGGCGGCGGCACCGGCCTCATCCAGTGGCTCGGCGCCTCCTACGCCCTCGCGCTCGGCGTACTCCTCGTCCTCGGCGGACGGCTCGGCGACAAGTACGGCCGCCGCCGTCTCTTCCTCACCGGACTCGGCGGCTTCACCGCGGCCTCCCTCGCGTGCGGCCTCGCGCCGACCCCCGGCACACTCGTCGCCGCCCGCCTCGCACAGGGCGCCTTCGGGGCGCTCGTCATCCCGCAGGGCTTCGGCATCCTCGGCGCCTGCTGGCCCCGGGACCAGATCGGCAAGGCGTACAGCCTCTTCGGCCCGGTCATGGGCCTCTCGGCCGTCGGCGGCCCGATCCTCGCCGGATTCCTCATCGACACGAACACCGGCGGCCTCGGCTGGCGCTCGATGTTCCTCATCAACCTCGTCCTCGGCGGCGCCGCCCTCCTCGCCGCCGCCCGCCTGCTCCCCCGCGACACCGGCGACCGCACGGTCACCGTCGACGGCCCCGGCTCCGCCCTCCTCGGCGCCACCATGCTCGGCCTGCTCGCCGGCCTCATCGAAGGCTCGGCGCACGGCTGGACCCCCACGAGCCTCGCACTCGTCGCCGCCGGAGCCGTCCTCTTCGCCGCCTTCTGCCACCGCCAGCGCACCGCGGCCGACCCCCTGATCCAGCCCTCCCTCCTCCACAACCGGGGCTTCACCTCGGGACTCGTCCTCGGCATCGTCTTCTTCGCCGCGGTCGCCGGCCTCCTCTACGTCGTCTCGCTCTTCCTCCAGCAGGGCCTCGGCCGCTCACCCGCGGGCGCCGCACTCGGCCTGATGCCCCTGTCCGCGGGCATCGTCATCGCCTCGATCGCCTGCTACCGCCTGATCGGCGCACTGGGCCGCCGCCTCGTCCTCACCGGCCTGCTCATCACCCTCGCCGGGACCGGCTACCTGCTCGCCCTCGTCGCCACCTCCGGGACGAACACCGGCGACTGGGCCCTGGTCCCGCCGCTGCTCGTCGTCGGACTCGGCATGGGCACCTGCTTCGGCTCGGTGTACGACGTCACGGTCGGCGACATCGCCGCCGACGAGGCCGGAAGCGCGGGCGGCTCACTGGGCGCGGTCCAGCAGCTCGCCAACGCGATCGGCGCCGCCGCCGTCACCACCGTCTACTTCAAGGCGAACGGCGGCGAGGCTCACGCCACCACCGTGAGCCTCACCGCCGTCGCCGCCGTCACCCTCCTGTGCTGCCCCCTCGTAGGCCTGCTGCCGCTCAAGGCACCGCGGGAACACCATCACTAGGGCCTGTCGTCACATTCCCGTCTGCCCCGCGACGCCTGGCACGCACTCTCGCCGCACCGGGCGAAAGCCCAAGTACGTCCAGTACGAGGACTTCCGCCCGGCACGCCGAGAGCACGCACCAGACGCCGCGGGGCCGCCCTTCGGGCGACGACGGGAATGTGACGACAGGCCCTAGGGCTGGAGAACCAGCCGCCCCCGCAGACCGCCCTCCGCCAGCCGGGCGTGCGCCTTGGCCGCCTCGTCCAGCGCGTACGTCTCGGCGACCCGGAGCGTCAGCACCCCCTCGTCGACGAGCGCCGCGAGCTCCGCGAGCCGCGCCCCGTCGGCGGCGACCTCCACCGAGCCGGTCCGCACGCCCCGTACGGACGCCGGGTGGGCCCCCGGGATGACCCCCACGAACGCACCGCCGTCCCGCACCCACTCCAGCGCCGCCTCACCGAGGATCGCCGCGTCCAGCACTCCGTCCACGCTGCCCGGCGCCACGGCACCCGATGCGAACCCGGTCGCCCCCAGTCCCCGTACGAGCTCCTCGTCGGCCTCCCGGGCAAGGGCGGTCACCGACAGTCCGCGGTGCGCGGCGAGCTGGACGGCGTAGCCACCGACCGCGCCCGCCGCACCCGTGATCAGCAGGCTCTGCCCCGGCTCAAGGCCCAGCAGTTCGAGGGCCTGCGCGGCGGTCAGGGCGTTCAGCGGCAGGCTCGCCGCCCGCACCGCGTCCACGGAGGCGGGCGCCTTGGCCACCGCATCGGCGTCCACGACTACGTAATCGGCGTGTGTACCAAGGGACTTGGCGGGGCCGTAGGCCAGCGCCACCACCTCGTCGCCCACCGCCCACGCCGTTGCCACACCCGTGGCATCGACGGTCCCGGCCACGTCCCATCCCAGCCCCAACCGCTTGCCCGCACCCCCGAAGCCACCCGCGCGCACTCCCGCGTCGACCGGATTGAGCGCGGCCGCCGCGACCTTGATCCGCACCTGCCCGGCACCCGGCTCCGGCACCTCGACCTCGACGATCTCCACGGCTTCCGGACCACCA
This sequence comes from Streptomyces albiflavescens, assembly GCF_014645835.1. Taxonomy (GTDB): domain Bacteria; phylum Actinomycetota; class Actinomycetes; order Streptomycetales; family Streptomycetaceae; genus Streptomyces; species Streptomyces albiflavescens. The sequence continues at coordinate 44,233 of NZ_BMMM01000018.1, read as the reverse complement.
AAAGCGTTCACAACCGCTGCACGCATGGCAATTCTCCCCATTCAAAGCGATGTATCCGGGTTTCCCTCCCGTTGCAACAACCCTATGAAGAGTTACTATCTCTCGGTAAGTAGGCACCTGAAGGTGCGTACGTCACCCGGAGGTGAGTCATGGCGACCACGACGGCGGCCCAGCGACGCGAGAAGGCACGCGTCGAGTACGACGCGTTCATCAAGAGCTGTCCCACCAACCAGCTCCTCGTCCGCATCAGTGACAAGTGGGTCAGCCTGATCGTCAGCGCGCTCGCCGAAGGGTCGATGCGCTACAGCGACCTGGGCCGCAAGATCGCGGGCGTCAGCCCCAAAATGCTGACGCAGACGCTGCGTTCACTGGAGCGCGACGGCATCGTCGCGCGCACCGTCACCCCGTCCGTACCGGTCCGGGTCGACTACGAACTCACGCCCCTGGGCATGAACTTGAGCTGCCTTCTCACCGCCGTGAAGGACTGGGCGGAGCAGCACATCGAGGAGGTCAACGAGGCGCGCGACCGCTATGACGCGTCCTCCGCAGCCTCCTGAAAGTCCCCGCCCCGCAGCCGCGCGATCTGCTGCGTACTGAAGTCGACCGTACGACACATATGCCCGATGATCAGGGCGATTTCCTCATCCTCGAGCTCGTCGAACAAGGCGTACCACCCGCCCCCCAGCCGGTCCCACATCCGCCCGAACTCGGCGATCTTCTCGGGCACGGTCGCCACGAGCACCCGCCGCCGGTCCACCGCGTCCCGCTCCCGCACGACATACCCGGCCTTCTCCAGCCGGTCCACCAGCCGTGTCGCCGAGCCGGTCGTGAGCCCCGTCAGCTCGGCGATCCGCCCCGTGGTCACCGCCGCGTCCTCCAGGCTGAGCAGATTCAGGCACTGCAGATCCGTCGGATGCAGCTTCAGGTGGTCAGCGACGGCCTGGTTGAAGAGCGCGTACGACGCCATGTAGCGACGCGACACGACGGACAACTCATCGAGCAGCCGTCCCCGCACGTTCTCCGTCATCACGCACACCCTTCCTCTGCGCCAAACAGAAATCGTACGACGCAGACACATCCGATGGACCGCCACGAACGCACGGGAGGAGCCGTGCCGTCACCCCCACACACCCGCACCCGCGAACGCACGGAAAGGGCTGTGCCGTCACCCCCACGCACCCGCACCCGCGAACGCACGGGAGGGGTCGTGCCGGTACATCGAATGCCCGTCGCTTACGCCCGGATCTGGAAACGGCTCCTGGTAGGCCAACGTCTGATCCACCGGCGACGGGCGGATGTACCGGCACGGCCCCGACCCCCCACCGACCCGCAGGCGCAACCGACCGGCAGGCGCAGGCAGGCACAGGCACGCGCAGGGGCGCACGCACAGGGGCGCACGCACAGGCACAAGCACGGAAGCAGCCACCCCCGCTAGAACACATACGCATCCCCCGTTTCCAGCGCCAGCACCCGCTGCCGGTCATTCGCATGGTTGCGATCCACCGCCCCGCCACTCCACACCGTGTCGATCTGAAGAGTCACCTCGGACGGCACCCCCACCAGCCGCACCGTCACCCCGATCTCCTCCCCCAGCCCGTCCGCGGCCAACGCCCCCGTCCGGCACACCACCGCCCGCTCCCCCGCCCGCGCGCACTGCTCCGGCAGCCGCTGCGCAGCCGCGAGCGGAACCGACCAGCGCAGCCGCACGGTCGCGTCGGAAACGGCGGTCGGCCCGTGGTTCTGCGGGGTGAACCGGACGTCGACGCTCCCGGCGGCCACGGACACGTACCCGTGATAGGCGAGATCGGCCTCGGGAGACACGGCGAAGCCCGGCGAAGCCGTACCCCCCAGCAGAAACGCCCCCGAACCCACCACGCACAGCACTCTCATCCCCATCCGCATGACGTCATTTCCTTCGCTGGATCGACAGGTCGTCAGGTGAGGGTGATCAGGTCACCGTCAAGGGATGTATCCCACCCCTGACCGCCGGCAGGCGCCGTCCATCAGGTGACGGAATCCCTCTCGCGGCCGCATGCGAGAGTGACCGCATGCTGATCGTCCGCTCCGCCGCCCTTTTCGTCCTCGCGGCGCTCTTCGAGATCGGCGGCGCCTGGCTGGTCTGGCAAGGCGTACGCGAGCACCGCGGCTGGCTCTGGATCGGCGCGGGCGTCATGGCCCTCGGCGTGTACGGCTTCGTGGCCACCCTCCAGCCGAACGCCGAGTTCGGCCGCATCCTCGCCGCGTACGGCGGAGTCTTCGTGGCCGGCTCCCTCGCCTGGGGCATGGTCGCGGACGGCTACCGCCCCGACCGCTGGGACGTCACCGGCGCGCTGATCTGCCTCGCCGGAATGGCCGTCATCATGTACGCGCCACGAGGCAACTGACGCCGTCGACCCCGCGCCCGCACCGCCGGACCGGTGCGGAACCCGGACCACCCGACCGGTGCCGAACCCGGACCACCGACCGGCCGCGGAACCCGGACAACTCGACGCCGACGCCCAGGACCTGCCTATCCTGACGAAGATTCCCGTACACACGCCCGTACGCACCGCACGGGCACCCGCCCGAGGAGCCAAAAATGACCGCGCCGTCCGCGCCCTCCGCGCCGTCCGCCCCCTCCCGCATCGCCGTCATCACCGGCGCGAGCAGCGGTATCGGCGCGGCGACGGCCCGGCAGCTCGCCGCGGCCGGCTACCGCGTGGTGCTCACCGCCCGCCGCAAGGACCGCATCGAGGCGCTCGCGGAGGAGATCAACGCGGCGGGCCACCAGGCGACGGCGTACGCGCTGGACGTCACGGACCGCGCGGCGGTCGACGAGTTCGCGACCGCCTTCAAGACGGTCGGCGTCCTGGTCAACAACGCGGGCGGCGCACTCGGCGCCGACCCGGTCGCGACGGGCGACCCGGCCGACTGGCGCCAGATGTACGAGACGAACGTCATCGGCACCCTGAACATCACCCAGGCCCTCCTTCCCGCCCTCACCGCGAGCGGCGACGGCACGGTCGTCGTGCTCTCCTCCACCGCCGGCCACGGCACCTACGAGGGCGGTGGCGGCTACGTCGCCGCCAAGCACGCCGAGCACGTCCTCGCGGAGACGCTCCGTCTGGAGATCGTCGGCACGCCCGTCCGCGTCATCGAGATCGCGCCCGGCATGGTCAAGACGGACGAGTTCGCGCTGACCCGCTTCGGCGGCGACACGGAGAAGGCGGCGAAGGTGTACGCGGGCGTGGCCGAACCGCTGACCGCCGACGACGTGGCCGAGACCATCACCTGGACGGTCACCCGCCCCAGCCATGTGAACGTCGACCTCCTGGTAGTACGCCCCCGCGCACAGGCGTCGAACACGAAGATCCACCGGGAGTCGTGATGCCCGAACCGGCAGACGCCGGCGACGCCACGGCCGCCACAGCCGACATAGCCGCCACAGCTGCCACAGCCGACGCAGCCGACGACACAGCCTCCAGGGACCGGCAGCGCCTGGCCCTGGAGAAGAAGCGCGAGCGCATGGTCTGGTACTACCTCGCGTACTTCCTCTTCGGCATCCACATCGTGGCGTTCGTCATGATCTACGCGGTGACGCACGCGAAGTGATCGCGGCGGCACCTGCTCGAAACCCCTGCCCCTTCCCCCTGTCCTTTGTCCTTCCGCCAGGCCACGGAGGGCGCCCTCGGCATCGAGCGACTCGGCCATTCGGCTGCGGTTGGCTCGCGCGCGTTTCCGAACCGCGGTGTTGTTGACACGGATGCCTGCCGACGCCCGGGGCATGGCCGACCTCCGGCGCATGGCCGACGTCCGGCGCATGGCCGACGTCCGGCGCATGGCCGGCATCGGGCGCTCAGCCGTGGAAGGGACAACGCATGCTCATATCCGGCCCCATAGCGGGCCGTAGGTGTTGCGCCGCGGTCGTCGCCGCGGTGGTGGCCTGCTCGACGGCACTGTCCGGACAGGACCTCGCCGCGGCCGACGGTGCCCCGACACCTTCGGTGCCCGCCCCGAAGTTGGACTGGAGACCCTGCGTTCAGGGCAGCCCGTTCGACTGCGCGACAGCGAAGGTGCCGCTGGACTACCGCAACCCCCGCGGCCGCACCGTCGAACTGGCGGTCGTGAAACGGAAGGCGACCGGCCCCGGGCGGCGCATCGGCACCCTGTTCTTCAACCCCGGCGGACCCGGCGGGCCGGGAACGGTCCAGATGCCACAGGACTACGAGTTCTTCCCGCGGGAGGTACGGGCGCGGTTCGACATCGTCAGCTGGGACCCCCGCGGGGTCGGCAGCAGCACCGCGGTGAACTGCTTCGCGAGTCGCAAGGAAGCCGACGCGTGGAACGCGAGCAAACCGGCCGGCCTCCCGGTCGGCGCACAGGAGCGGAAGACCTGGATCGCCGCGTACGCCGAACTGGGCCGACGCTGCGAACAGCGCGACCCCGAGCTCCTGCGCCATGTGTCGACCACCGACACCGCTCGCGACCTGGACCAGCTCCGCCAGGCGGTGGGCGACCCACAACTCACCTACCTCGGGATCTCCTACGGCACGTTCCTGGGCGCCACCTACGCCAACCTCTTCCCCGGCAAGGTCCGCGCCATGGCCCTCGACAGCACCATCGACCCGCAGGCCTGGACGAACCACGCCTCCGACGACGACCCCCGGCTCACGACATTCCTGCGCATGGGCACGGACCGCAGCGCGGCAGCGGTCCTGGACAAGTTCCTGACCCTGTGCGGGTCCGCCGCCACCGCCCGCTGCGCCTTCTCAGCCGGCAGCCCGAAAGCGACCCGGAACAAGTTCGACCAGCTGATGCGGCGACTCCGTGAGCATCCCGTGGGTGTGTGGACCTATGGCCGTACGGTCGGTGACGCGGTGAACAGCCTCTACGTCGTCCACCCCGGATGGACGGACCTCGCCGGCAGACTGCAGAACCTGTGGCAGGGCCGCGTTCCGGAGCCGTCCCCACCCCCACCCGCGCAACCGGTCCCGCATCCGCATCCGTACCTGGGCGAGGAACAGGCGAGTGCCGTGCTCTGCGCCGAAAGCCCCAATCCGCGTGACCCCGGGGTCTACCACGCCCTGGAGGAGGCCAGTGCCCTCCGTGCGGGCGACGCCGGACGTAACTGGACCTGGGCCGCCGAGGGGTGCGCCACCTGGCCGGCGGTCGCCGCCGACCGTTACCGCGGCCCGTGGAACAAGCCGACGGCGCACCCCGTCCTGCTGGTCGGCACCACCTACGACCCCTCCACTCCCTACTCGGGCGCGCAGACCATGGCCGAAGAACTGGCCAACGCCCGCCTGCTCACCAACAACGGGTACGGGCACACCGCACTCATCAACCCCAGTAGCTGCGTGAACGACTACGAGAGCCGCTACTTCATCGACGGCACCCTCCCGCCGGCCAAGGCAACGTGCCGACAGGACAAGCCCCCCTTCTCCGCACCCAAGCCGAGCGGCGGCGTCGCCACCGGCGGCGGAGCCATGGCCGGCGTCGCCACCGGCCCCGGAGCCATGGCCGGCATCGCCACCGGCGGCGGAGCGATGGCCGGCATCGTCTCCTGAGCCCGCCGTCGCCCCGCGGCAAGGGCACGCGCCGACTCGTTCGGGCTCCGGAACGCCCGGGATCCGTAAGGCAGTGCTGTGGCCACCAGGTCCGAGGCCCCACGCTCACAGCAGAGCCCCGGACTCGCAGAGTCCGGGGCCCGTCGCTCAGATGGAGTGCTGAAGGTCAGCCCTTCACGCACACGACCTGCTTCAGCTTCGCCACGACCTCCACGAGGTCGCGCTGCTGATCGATGACCTTCTCGATCGGCTTGTAGGCACCCGGGATCTCGTCCACGACGCCGGAGTCCTTGCGGCACTCGACGCCCTGGGTCTGCTCTTCCAGGTCGCGCGTCGAGAAGCGGCGCTTCGCCGCGTTGCGGCTCATGCGCCGACCGGCGCCGTGCGACGCCGAGTTGAACGCCTTCTCGTTGCCGAGGCCCTTCACGATGTACGAACCCGTGCCCATCGAGCCCGGGATGATCCCGTACTCGCCGGAGCCCGCGCGGATCGCGCCCTTGCGGGTGACGAGCAGGTCCATGCCCTCGTAGCGCTCCTCCGCCACATAGTTGTGGTGGCAGGAGATCTCCTGCTCGAAGGTCGGCTTCGCCTTCTTGAACTCCTTGCGGACCACGTCCTTCAGGAGCGCCATCATGAGGGCGCGGTTGTGCTTCGCGTACTCCTGCGCCCAGAACAGGTCGTTGCGGTACGCCGCCATCTGCGGGGTGTCCGCGACGAAGACCGCGAGGTCACGGTCGACCAGACCCTGGTTGTGCGGGAGCTTCTGCGCCACACCGATGTGGTGCTCGGCCAGTTCCTTGCCGATGTTCCGCGAACCGGAGTGCAGCATCAGCCAGACAGCTCCGGTCGTATCGGTGCACACCTCGACAAAGTGGTTGCCCGATCCGAGTGTTCCCATCTGCTTGGTGGCGCGCTCCTGACGGAACTTCACCGCCTCGGCGACCCCGTCGAACCGCCCCCAGAAGTCGTCCCACCCGGCCGTGGCCATCGCATGGAACCGCCCCGGCTCGACCGGGGACTCATGCATCCCCCGCCCCACCGGAATGGCCTCCTCGATCTTCGACCGAAGCCGAGAAAGGTCTCCCGGCAGATCATTGGCCGTGAGCGAGGTCTTGACCGCGGACATCCCGCACCCGATGTCCACCCCCACCGCCGCGGGACACACCGCGTCCCGCATGGCGATGACGGAGCCGACGGTCGCGCCCTTCCCGTAGTGGACGTCGGGCATGACAGCCAGGCCCTTGATCCACGGCAGGGTCGCCACGTTCTGGAGCTGGCGCAGTGCGACGTCCTCGACCGACGCCGGATCGGTCCACATGCGGATGGGGACCTTCGCCCCCGGAACCTCTACGTACGACATATCGTCCTCAATCCCCCGGAAAACATCAGAAGTCAAAAAACGCAAAACCCGCGCCAAGGTCGACGTATGGGACAACGGACCGGCGTCCACGGCAGTGCGTGCGATACACATTGTCTCCAGGGGCCGCCCTCACGCGGCAACCGAATAACCACAGGACACCCCGGCCGCAGATCCGTCGGGAACCGTCGAGAGGAGCCTGACCGTGCAGCGGAAGGCGTACGTACCCGGCATCGCCGTGCTCCTCGCGGCACTGCTGGCGGGCTGCACGGGCGGTTCGGGAAGCGGTGGCGCGGCGGACGACTCCAAGGGGAGCGACACCGGTACGACGGCGCCCGCGGCCCAACCCGGCAAGTACCGCACGCTCCCGGAGACCTGCGGCGCGGTCGATCACGACAGCCTCGACTCGCTGCTGCCCGGGATCGAGCAGATCGCGGACGCGGAGACGCGCGACAAGGCGTACGAGGGCGAGGCCACGCTCACGTACGACACGGACCGGCGCGACGGCTGCCGCTGGAAAGTGGAGTCCACGTCCGCCACCGATCACCTTCTCGTCGACTTCGAGCGGGTGGTCTCGTACGACAACGCGGTGAGCGACGCCAACAAGGCCCAGGAGATCTACGCGGGCAAGCAAACGGCGGCCGACCTCCCCGAGCCGGCCGACTCCAGTTCCAGCTCGGCTTCCAGCTCGGCTTCGAGCAGCGACACCGCGCCCCCTTCCGCCCCCTCCTCGTCGTCCTCGTCCGCCTCCCCCTCCTCGTCCGCGACCGCCTCCCCGAGCGAGACCCCCACCGATCTCCAGCCCCGTACGCTCGACGACCTCGGCGACGAGGCGTTCCTGAACGACAAGCTGAGCCCGGCGTCCTCGGCGGCCCAGCAGCGCACGGTGACTGTGGTGTTCCGCACGTCGAATGTGATCGTGACGATCGAGTACGCCGAGCAGCCGACCGCGTCCACCGACACCCCGGACAGCAAGGAAATGCAGGACAGGGCGTGGAAACTGGCGGAGAAGCTCGCGGACAAGCTCGACGGATAGGGGGCCCGCGACACCTTGCGGCCCCCTCGCTCAAACCCCCCGAACCGGAAACGCACAGCCGCCTCACCGCGTACCGTGGCCCCTCGGACCCGACCGGTCGCACGTTCCATGTGCGGCCGCACCACGAGCGCCACGAGTGAAGGAACCATGCACCGACCAGTACAGCGAGTAGGCCGAGCACCGCGACTCACCCGCATCCTCGTCAGCGCAGCCGCCGTCCCGGTGATGCTTGTCGCCGCCGGTTGTTCCTCGGACTCCGGCTCCGGCGACGACGCCAAGAAGAGTGCCGGTTCGAGCCCCGACGCGAAGGCGTCCGCGAGCGCCTCGGCGAACGCCGTCAAGCCGGCGGCGTACGCGAAACTGCCCGAGCCCTGCTCGGTGCTGTCGAAGAAGACACTGGGCGAACTCGTCCCGAAGGGTGCCAAGTCCGGCAATGAGGGCAAGTCGGACGATGTGGAGGCGCGCGGTAACTGCTACTGGAGCAGCCTCGACAACAACGGGGTGCAGGGCTCGCAGTACCGCTGGCTGAACGTGGCCCTGCTGCGTTTCGACTCGGACTCGCGCGGCGAGGGCGACCAGCTCGCGCACAAGTACTTCGAGAAGCAGGTCAAGGGCGCCCAGTCGGTGACGGGCGCCAAGAGCACCAAGTCGCAGCCGGTGTCCGGGACGGGCGACGAGGCGACGGCCGTGAGCTACGACCTGAAGAAGAAGGAAGGCTCCTTCAAGCAGCAGACGATCGTGGCCCGTGTCGAGAACGTCGTCATCACGCTCGACTACAACGGCGCCGGCCTGGCGGGCGAGAAGACCCCGAACGCCGCCGACCTGCTGAAGGACGCCGAGAAGGCCGCGAAGGAGGCGGTGGCCGCGGTGTCCGCCGCCAACCAGGACAGGGGCGCCACGAGCACCTCCCCGTCGAAGTCGGCCTCCCCCTCGAAGTCGGCGTCGAAGTCGGCTTCCCCGTCAAAGAAGAGCTGACGGACTTCCGGCTCCGTCCGGGGCTCAACTCGCAGTCCCACCAAGTCATTTGAAGGAGCCCGGCCCCCGCGGGGACCGGGCTCCTGCCATACCGCGCGCCCGTGCGACACACACATGTGCCACCCTGTTGCGCGCAACAACACGCAAGGGGAGGGGAGTACGGGTGGCCGCGCCCATTCAGCTCACACGCACGCACCGAATACTCATCGGCGTGGTCGTCACCGGTGCGGTCGTCATCGCCGGTATCGGCTTCGCCGGTTCGTACGCCGCCGTCCGGGAGCTCGCTCTCAAGAAGGGCTTCGGGAACTTCGCGTACGTCTTCCCGATCGGCATCGACGCGGGCATCTGCGTCCTGCTCGCCCTGGACCTGCTCCTGACCTGGATCAGGATTCCCTTCCCCCTCCTCCGCCAGACAGCATGGCTGCTGACGGCGGCGACGATCGCGTTCAACGGCGCGGCGGCCTGGCCGGACCCGCTGGGCGTCGGCATGCACGCGGTGATCCCGGTCCTCTTCGTCGTGGCCGTGGAGGCGGCCCGGCACGCGATCGGCCGCATCGCGGACATCACCGCCGACAAGCATATGGAGGGCGTCCGCCTCACCCGCTGGCTGCTCTCCCCGATTCCGACGTTCCTCCTGTGGCGCCGCATGAAGCTGTGGGAGCTGCGCTCCTACGAGCAGGTCATCAAGCTGGAGCAGGAACGCCTCGTCTACCGGGCCCGCCTCCACTCCCGCTTCGGCCGCGCCTGGCGCCGCAAGGCCCCGGTGGAGAGCCTGATGCCGCTGCGGCTGGCCCGCTACGGCGTCCCCCTGTCGGAGACGGCCCCGTCGGGCTTGGCGGCAGCGGGAATCGAACCCGCGCTGCTGCCCCCGGCGCCGCGCCAGCCTGAACTGGACACCGCCGCGCCGCTCGACGCGGCACGCGCCCCCGAACTCGACGCGGCCGCGGGCCATCGTGCCGCCGGGGCGGCGCCCGTCCCACAGGGAGTGGCACCTCAAAGCGAGCAGCGCCCACACCCCGAGGGCAACCAGAGCCCCGAGCAGCTGGAAGACCCCCAGAGCCCGTGGTTCGCACCCCCCGAGCAGAACGTCGTCTACGGGGGCGGCTACGACCCCACGTACCAACCCCCCTACGACCCGTCGTACGCCCAGGAGCAAGAGGGCTGGCAGTGGTACGAGGACCAGCAGGCACAGGGTTACGGGGACCCGCAGGCCCAGGGATACGGGGACCCGCAGGCCCAGGCCTACGAGCCCGGCCCCGAGGAGACGGGCAGTTTCCCCATCCCGGCGGGCCCGGGCGGCCGTACCCGCCAGCTCGGCGAGGGCGGCGGCACCCCCGAGGCCGAGCAGCTCCCCATCCCGTCCCCGCGCGAGGAGCAGTCCCCGCTGGCCGACGAGAAGACCCGCGAGGAGAGCTTCTACCAGGTGTTCCGCCAGTCGATAAACGGTCAGGGCCTGCCTACGAAGGGTGAGTTCGGCAACAACGTCGAGGCCACCTACGGCGTCACCCTCACCGACAGCGAGCTGAGGCGCTACATGGGCCGCTTCCAGAACCGCTTCAACGCGGAGCTGGAGGAGGACCACATCGCGTAAGCACGTCAGCATGTACGAC
>NZ_BMMM01000018.1:0-33640 GCF_014645835.1 Streptomyces albiflavescens | reverse complement strand
CCAGCAGCTTGCGCACCCGGTCCTGCCCCACGGCCAGCAGCAGCGTGGGCAGCCGCGGCCCCGTGTCCCGCCCGACCAGCAGGTGGTACAGCAGCGCGAAGAACGTGCGCTGGGCGACCTTGATCTCCGGCGGCAGTTCCTTGGCGGTGGCGTCGGCGGGGAAGCCGGCCTGGACCTTGGGGACGCCGTAGACGAGGTGGGTGAGGCCGTCGAGGGACCAGTTCGCCTCCAGCCCCTCCAGCAGCAGCCTCAGCGACTCGCGTCCCTGCTCGTCGAGCGACTTCAGGAGTTCCACGTCGGGCTCGTCGCGCACGACGGTGCGCTCCTCGGCCGGAACCTGCGTGTTGATCCAGGTCTCGGCCCTGTCGAGCCGGGGCCGGACCTCGTCGAGCGAGGTGAGCGGGTTCTCGGGGTCGAGCTCGCTCAGGATCCGCAGGGCCTGGTCCTGGTGGCCGGCGGTGACGTCGGCGACGGAGGCGAGGGTGCGGTATGGCATCGGGCGGGGCGTCTTGGGCAGCTCCCCGGCCGCGGTGCCGACGGCACGGGCGTACGCGGCCGCGTCGGCCGGGAGTACGGACCCGTCGGCCACCTTGCCCGCCAGCTTGTCCCACTCGTCGTACAGCCGCTGGATCTCCTGGTCGAAGGCGATCTTGAACGACTGGTTGGGCCGACGGCGGGCGTACAGCCAGCGCAGCAGCTGCGGCTCCATGATCTGGAGCGCGTCGGCCGCGGTGGGCACGCCGCCCTTGCTGCTGGACATCTTCGCCATGCCGGAGATGCCCACGAACGCGTACATGGGCCCGATCGGCTGCTTCCCACCGAAGATGCCCACGATCTGGCCACCCACCTGGAAGCTCGACCCCGGAGACGAGTGATCGACACCGCTGGGCTCGAAGATCACGCCTTCGTAGGCCCAGCGCATGGGCCAGTCGACCTTCCAGACCAGCTTGCCGCGGTTGAACTCGCTCAGCCGCACGGTCTCGGAGAATCCGCAGGCGGAGCAGGTGTACGTCAGCTCGGTCGTCTCGTCGTCGTACGCCGTGACGGTGGTCAGGTCCTTCTCGCACTGCCCGCAGTAGGGCTTGTACGGGTAGTACCCGGCGGCCGAGCTGCCGTCGTCCTCGGCGGCGGCCCCGGAACCCTCGGCGGCCTCGATCTCGGCCTCGTCGAGCGGCTTCTGCTGCTTCTTGGCAGGCGCCTTCTTGGTCCGGTACTGGTCGAGGATCGCGTCGATGTCACCGCGGTGCTTCATCGCGAAAAGGACCTGCTCGCGATAGGCACCCGAGGTGTACTGCTCGGTCTGGCTGATCCCGTCGTACTCGACGCCGAGCTCGGCCAGCGACTGGATCATCGCGGCCTTGAAGTGCTCGGCCCAGTTCGCATACTCCGAGCCCGCCGGGGCCGGCACGGACGTCAGCGGCTTGCCGATGTGCTCGGCCCAGGACTCGTCGATACCGGGGACACCGGCCGGCACCTTGCGGTAGCGGTCGTAGTCGTCCCAGGAGAGCAGATGGCGCACGGTGTACCCACGCCGGCGGATCTCGTCGGCGACGAGGTGCGGCGTCATGACTTCCCGCAGGTTGCCGAGGTGGATCGGCCCGGACGGCGAGAGCCCGGACGCGACGACGACCGGTTTGCCCGGGGCCCGACGCTCCGACTCGGCGATGACCTCATCCGCGTAACGGGAGACCCAGTCGGTGGTCTCGGTGCTCTGAGCCACGATCGGCACGTCCTTCTTTCTGATACGCCAGTACGGCTGACCGCACCATTCTCCCAGCTCGGGCGGGAACCGCGAAAACGGCTTTTCACGGGACCCGGCGGCGCGTCGCGGGAGCGCGTCTTCGGCGCGAAATTCGCTTGTTGCCCCGTGGGATACTGGCGGGGTCCATCTGAATTCCTTCGAGGAGAACGGCATCCGCTCCATGGCCTCGGTCACGTCCCTCACCGCTTCCGTCCACCAGCGCCTCGCGGACGCCCTCTCGGCAGCCCTGCCGGAGGCCGGTTCCGCGGACCCGCTGCTGCGACGAAGCGACCGGGCCGACTTCCAGGCCAACGGGATCCTGGCCCTCGCGAAGAAGGCGAAGGCGAACCCGCGCGAGCTCGCGACGCAGGTCGTGGCCCAGGTCGCGTCGGGCGACGTGATCAAGGACATCGAGGTCTCCGGCCCCGGCTTCCTGAACATCACGATCACCGACAAGGCGATCACCGAGAACCTGGCCGCGCGGTACGCGGACGCCGATCGCCTCGGCGTGCCCTTCGCGGAGCACCCGGGCACCACGGTGATCGACTACGCGCAGCCGAACGTGGCGAAGGAGATGCACGTAGGTCACCTGCGGTCCGCGGTGATCGGCGATGCCGTCGTCCAGATCCTGGAGTTCGTCGGCGAGTCCGTCGTCCGCCGCCATCACATCGGCGACTGGGGCACCCAGTTCGGCATGCTCATCCAGTACCTGATCGAGCACCCGCACGAGCTGGACCACAAGGGCGGCGAGGTCTCCGGCGAGGAGGCCATGTCGAACCTGAACCGGCTGTACAAGGCGGCGCGGGTGCACTTCGACTCCGACGAGGAGTTCAAGACGCGGGCGCGGCGCCGGGTGGTGGACCTCCAGGCGGGGGACCCCGAGACGCTGGCTCTCTGGCAGGTGTTCGTCGACGAGTCGAAGATCTACTTCTACTCGGTCTTCGACAAGCTGGACATGCAGATCCGCGACGCGGACGTGGTCGGCGAGTCCGGCTACAACGACATGCTGGACGAGACGTGCCGCCTCCTGGAGGAGTCGGGCGTGGCGGTCCGCTCCGACGGTGCGCTGTGCGTGTTCTTCGACGACGTGAAGGGCCCGGACGGCAACCCGGTCCCGCTGATCGTGAAAAAGTCCGACGGCGGCTACGGCTACGCGGCGACGGACCTCTCCGCGATCAGGGACCGTGTCTTCAACCTGAAGGCCTCGACCCTCCTGTACGTGGTGGACGCCCGCCAGTCCCTGCACTTCAAGATGGTCTTCGAGACCGCGCGCAGGGCGGGCTGGCTGAACGACGACGTGAAGGCCCACCAGCTGGCCTTCGGCACGGTCCTCGGCAAGGACGGCAAGCCGTTCAAGACGCGTGAGGGCGAGACGGTGCGGCTGGTGGACCTCCTTGACGAGGCGATCGAGCGTGCCACGACCGTCGTACGGGAGAAGGCCGAGAAGGTGGGCCTGAGCGAGCAGGAGATCGTCGAGAACGGCCGGTACGTCGGAATCGGCGCCGTGAAGTACGCGGACCTCTCCACGTCTGCCGTCCGGGACTACAAGTTCGACCTGGACCAGATGGTCTCGCTGAACGGCGACACGTCCGTGTACCTCCAGTACGCGTACGCCCGTATCAAGTCGATCCTGCGCAAGGCGGGCGAGGCACGCCCGCTCGCCCACCCGGAGCTGGAACTGGCACCGGCCGAGCGCGAGTTGGGTCTGCATCTGGACCGCTTCGCGGAGACGATCGCGGAGGTCGCCGCCGAGTACGCCCCGCACAAGCTGGCCGCGTACCTGTACCAGCTGGCGTCGCTGTTGACCTCGTTCTACGACAAGTGCCAGGTCCTCAGCGACGACAACCCGACGGAGGTCGTCGAGAACCGCCTGTTCCTCGTCGACCTCACGGCCCGCACCCTGCACCAGGGCATGGCGCTGCTGGGCATCAGGACGCCCGAGCGGCTCTGATCCACTGATCGCGGCAAAGGGGTGGCACCGACCGGTGCCACCCCTTTGCCGGTTCATCCCTTGACCCCCGTGGTCAGCAGGTCCAGGCCCAGTGGCGTGCACGCGTGCCGGACGGCCTTGCCGTCGCGCTGGGTGGTGATCAGGCGGGCGTCGCGCAGGGCCTTGGTGTGTTCGGAGGCCGAGGACTTGCTGATGTCGAGTTCGCGGGCGAGTTCGCTGGTGGTGCGCTGGCGCGTGAGGAGTTCCAGGGCGGCCGCGCGGGTGCGTCCCAGGAGCGCGTCCAACGGGCTGCTGTCGTGGGCGGCGCGCTCCGCGAGGAGCGGGAGCGGGGCGGCGGCTCCGTAGATCAGGATGCCCGGGGCGTCGTCGTACGCGGCCACCAGCGGGTGCCCGGTCCACACGGTGGACGGGAGCAGGGTGACGCCGTGGCCCGAGAGTGCGATGTGTCGGTCCTCGGGGGTGTCGAAGACCAGCGTCGTGCCGTCCCAGCGGCCGCCCGGACCGAGGCCGGCCAGAGCGATCCGGATGCCGTGCTGCGCCAACAGCCGGGTCCGCCAGGCGCGTTCGGCGTCGAAGGCGGACTGGATGTGTTTCCAGGAGTCGGCGAGGAGACCGTCATAGGCGGCGCGCAGGGCTCGCTCCAGCTCCTCCCAGGACTCTCGGTCCCGGTCGGCGAGTCGTCGTATCCAGGGGGTCGGCCGCAGCACCTCCGGGACCCGGCCGTCGAGTTCCGCGCGGACCCGTTCGGTGGGGGTCGACAGGACGGTGTCCAGCCCTTCTTCCAGACCCCGGCTGAGCGGGTCGAGGAACATGGGGCCCCGGGCCGTGGGCGGGATCAGGTCCAGCAGGGGGCGGGCGTCGGCGGGGAACGTCTGCCGCGCCCGGTGCTGCCAGCGGCTCAGCACAGGAGACGGAGCACGGCGTCGCAGCGCGGCGACGGCGAGCCCGAGCTCCATCAACGGGGCGGGTTCCGGCGCGAACGCCACGCGCAGCAGGTCCTCCGCCGTGAAGTGCAGCCGCAGCATTCAGTCCCCCACGGTTCCCGAAGTCCTCGCATTCCCCGCACAGTTCGGCCTGGGCCGAAACCATCGCGGCCCTGGCAGATCCCCCGAATTATGGGCAGTGCGGCCAGCGGGACGGAAGTAGCGAACTGGACTGGACGAGTTCGAGGCCGTCCCGGTTCGAGGGGGAGGGCCCCGGCCGGGTGGACCAAGTCGCAGCAAACCACCCGGCCGGGATCCCGCTCGCGTCGCGCTGTCAGTGGCGGGCCCTAAAGTCACCGGCATGGCGACTCTTCCCAACCCGCTGCCCCAGCTGGCGGCCGACCCGAGCGGGCGCGCGCTCGGGCTTGAGCTCCCGCCCGGGAGACTGATCGACGCGACCGACGAGGGCCCGTGGCACGAGCCGTTGCTGTGGCATGCCGACGGGACGGCGCGGCCCGGCGGCTGGGCTGCGCTGGAGCCCGCCCGGCGGACGTCCGGCCTGCTCCCGCTGCTCATCGACGTCGGCGGCAGCCAAGGCGGGCCCGGGGAATGGGAGTTGATACCCGGCGAGGTGTCGTATCCCGGGGATCACGACGCCGAGGAGGTGCTCGCGGAGTTCTGGGAGGAGTACGCGGCGGACGAACTCGCCCCGGCCGAGGACTATCCCGGCAAGGAAGCCGTCGAGGAAGCCGTCGTCGCGGTGTTCGGTGAGCAGCCGGCGTACGACGAGACGGTCGCGCCGTACGGTCCCGAGTGGCCGGGCCTGGCGCCCGCCCCCGAGCGGGACGCCGACCCCGACACCCGTGCCGCCGAGATCGCCGACTCCCTCGCGGACAGCGGCACTTGGCTGAAGGATCCGCGCCTCGCCCTCGTCCCGGCGCGCCGCAGCGCGGACATCCCGGCGGCGATCGGCTGGTCGGGCCCGATGAACTACGAGAATGACGTGGCCCGCCTGTGCGCGGTCCTGCGCTCCTGGGAGGACCGCTTCGGGATACGGGTGGTCGCTCTCACCTTCGACCAGCTCGTCCTGTCCGTGGCGGCCCCGCCCACCACCATGGCCGAGGCCGAGGCGGTCGCCGCCGAGCACTTCGCCTTCTGCCCGGACAACATCACGCAGGGCCACCACGAGGCGCTGCGCGCGTACGCGGCACACGAGGTGCTCGGCAAGCAGGCGTGGTCCTTCTGGTGGGACTGAGTCCCCGCCGGAGCACAGGATGCGCCGAACTGGAACTCGATCGCGGGCATCGGCCAACAGCAGGTGACCCTGCCCGCGTCTTCGAGGGAAATCCATGAGCCTAAGAGGCGACCAGTGACCGCCTCACCGAGCGTCGGAGTCCATCGTGCCGTCCGCACGGACGCGCACTCCGACTCCGACGCCTCGGTGATCGAACGGTCCTGGGACGAGCCCGACGCGTTCGCCGTGCTCTTCGACCGCTACGCCGACGACATCCATCGGTACGCGGCCAGGCGGCTCGGCACCGAAGCGGCCGACGACCTGATGGCCGAGACCTTCGTGATCGCCTTCCAGCGGCGCCGCCGCTACGACCTGTCGAGGCCGCAGGCGCGGCCTTGGCTCTACGGGATCGTCACCAACCTCGTCGGCCAGCACCGGCGGGCCGAGGCACGCCGCCTCCGGGCGCTGTCGCGGGTCGCCGCCACGGCCCCCGGCGAGGGCAGCGGCGGCGAAGCGATGGCGGAGCGAGTGGCCGACCGGGTCAGCGCCGAGAGCGCCCGCGCCGCATTGGCGGGAGCCCTCGCCAAGCTGCCGGCCCGCTACCGGGACGTGCTGCTGGTGATCGCCTGGGGAGATCTCGACTACACGGAGGCCGCGGAGGCCCTGGGCGTACCGGTGGGCACCGTGCGCTCACGACTGCACCGGGCTCGAAGCAGACTGCGCGAAGCCCTGGGCGGGTCGGACCCCACAGCCCTTCAAGAGGTTCACGAGGAGCCCGATCATGCATGACCTCACATCGGTGCGGGAGTTGGAGGCCGACACCCCGCCGCTGACCGACGAGGCCCGTGCCGCAGCCCGCGCCCGACTGCGGAGCGCCGTCACCCGGGAGACCCGCGGGGGGATCGCCGTCGCCCTGCCCAGGCGGCTGGTGTTCCGTATCACCATCGCCGCGACGGCCGCCGCGGCAGTGGCCGGAACCACCGTTGTCGCCGTCCACGGCAAGGACTCGGACACGCCGCGGATGACCCCGCTCAGCGCGGCGCAAGTGCTGCGCAAGGCCGCTGACAAGTCCCGGTCCGACAGCGCCGAGATGCCCATCCCGCGCAACGACCAGTACCTGTACACCAAGGAGGTCACCACACGGACGTACCAGGGCGGGAAGGTCAAGAAGTTCACGGACGAGAGCTGGCTCTCGGTGGACGGCTCCAAGCCCTCCCGGTACAGCTACACGGGCAGGATCCTGAACGAGCCGCCCATGTCCCAGCACGAGGTGCGGTGGCCGCCCACCGAGTACGCGAAGCTGAAGAAGTGGCCGACCGACCCCGACGAACTTCTCGAAGTGCTCAGGCACGGCGGTGCCGACTACCCCCATCGCGACCAGATGGCGTACATGGACGCGGTGCTGCTGATGCGCGGCCCGCGGGTCATGCCGCCGGGCCTGCAGGCCGCCGCGTTCGAGGCCGTCGCGAAGCTGCCGGACATCAAGATCGACAACGACGAGGTGGACGCCCTCGGCCGGCACGGCATCGGGATCTCCTACCCCACGATGTCCTTCGGCCTCGTCTTCGACCGGGACACCTATGCCTACCTGGGCCTGCGCCAGAGGGGCCACACGGCGGGGAAGGTCGTGAAGGGAAAGGAGCAGCCCGGCGTGAGGTTCACGGAGGTCAAGGGCCTCGTGCAGTCGGGAGTGGTGGACAAGATGGGCCAGCGTCCGTAAGAGGACGGGACGGTCACGACGGGAGGGCCGACACGGAGCGGCCGACACGGGAGGGCCGACACGGGACGGCCGACAAGGAGCGGCCGACACGACACCGGGCAGCCGTATCCGTATGGCTATCGGCAACCCCCTTAGCGGCGCAACCCCTTCGCCAGCCGTCGCAGTCCCTCCGCGATCTCGTCCGGGGTCTGCGTGACGAAGCAGAGCCGCAGGGTCGCGGGGTCCGGCTCGCCGGCGTAGAACGGCGCCCCGGGCACGTACGCCACGTCCTGCTTCACCACGCGCGGGAGCAGGGCCGTGGTGTCGTACGACTCGGGCAGCCGGGCCCAGAGGAACATGCCGCCCTCGGGCCGGGTCCAGGTGGACCCGGCCGGAAGGGCATCGGCGATTCCCGCGAGCATGGCGTCGCGCCGCTCGCGGTAGACGCCCGCGACCCGGGCCACATGGGCGTCCAGGTCCCGGTCGGTCAAGTACCGTGCGGCGGCGAGCTGGTTGACGGTCGGGGTGTGCAGGTCGGCGGCCTGCTTGGCGACGGCGCAGGCCCGGCGCAGCGCGGCGGGCGCACGCAGCCAGCCGAGCCGCATCCCGGGCGCCATCACCTTGGAGAACGACCCGAGGAGCACGGTCCGGTCCCCGGCGCCGTCGTAGGAGGCGATCCACGGCACCCGCTCGCCCTCGAAGCGGAGCTCACCGTAGGGGTCGTCCTCGACGATCCACACCCCGCATCGCGCGGCCACGGCGGCAACCGCGGCCCGCCGCTCGGCCGCCATGGTGCGGCCGGTCGGGTTCTGGAAGGTCGGCACGGTGTAGAGCAGCTTGGGGCGCTCCCGTGTCACCAGTTCTTCCAGTGCCCGCGGATCGATGCCGTCCGCGTCGCCCGGCACGGCGATCACCCGGGCTCCCGCGAGGCGGAACGCCTGAAGTGCCGCCAGATAGCAGGGGTCTTCGACGAGCACGGCGTCGCCGGGTTCGAGCAGCGCGGTGGCCAGCAGGGACAGTGCCTGCTGCGAACCGGTGGTCACCAGTATCTCGTCGGCTCCGGTCGCCAGACCGCGCCGGCTCGTGCGCTCGGCCAGCGCGGCCCGCAGCCCGGGCTCTCCCTCGGTCGTCGCGTACTGCAGCGCCCGCTCGGGCACCTCCGCCAGCACGTCCCGGTACGCGGCGGCGATCCCCTCCGCGTCGAACAGCTCCGGCGCGGGCAGCCCGCCGGCGAAGTTGATCACCTCGGGCCGTGCCGTGACCGCGAGAATGTCCCGTACCGGTGACCCCCCGACCTCGGCGACCCGCGTGGCGAGCGGGGGCAACGGCGAGCCGGCGCTCACGGCTTCGACATGCTCGGCAAGGGTCACGGCGCGGCTCCTTCTGCTTCGGCTACTGCGTGCAGGCAGCCTAGGAGGGTAGCTGCCCTCTACACCGGTCAATTCCGCGATGCGGACGCGGGAGCCACGTAGCCTGCGGCACCCGGCCGTGGCGGCGTACACGTCGATGTCCGCGTTCGATGGGCGCCTCTCCCTGGAGAGTGAGGTCATTCAACGGGCAACGACCTGACTCTCCAGGGGACTTGACAGTGCCCGGGGAATTCAGGAGGGCTTCGTCGCGGATACGGCGGTGACGGTCACCTTGTCGTCGCACTCGGCCAGGACGCCGTCGTCGAGGGCGACTTGGTGTGACCCCGCGGCCGGGAGGCCCACCACCAGGGTCGGATAGGTGACGGGCGTGGATCCGGACACGCAGTAGCCGTCGGCCTCACCCTGGACCTGGACGAACGTCAGCTTCGTCCATGCCTTGCCACCCGGTGCGACCAGCACCTTGGAGGCCGAGCCCGACGGGGTCACCTTGAGCGGACGGTTCTTCTCCGGGGAACCGTTGCCCGCCCCCGCCACCGTCGGATGGCCCTGCACGACGCACGGCTTGCCGGACACATTGGTGAACTCGACGATCGCCGCTCCGGTCCCGGTGCCCTCCGGCCGGACGCCGGCCTGGTACATGGACGCCTCCAGGTCCGACACGCCACACGTCTTCGCGGAGGCGGTCGCCGTCGCGGACGCCGAGCCGGCGGCCGATGGAGCGGCGCTCCCCGCGGGCGGCGTCGACGAGTCCGTGCCGGCGGGTCGCGACGCCGTTGGCGTCGGGGCGCCGGAGGAAGCCGCCGGCTTGGCCGGTACACCCGACGGCGATGCGGCCGACCCCGCCCCGTCCCCACCGGGCTGACACGCGGTCATGAGCAGGGTGGCCGCCGACGCGGTCACCATGGCCAGAGCGGCTCTGCGGATACCCGTCCGGTGCTGCGTCCCGTTCTGCATGAAATCCCCCGAAGTAGAAGTTCAGGTACCTGTCTCTCATCGGCACCCGTCGCTTCAGAGCGCAGTGCGGGCTTCGGGGGTTCACCTGTTCGGCGGTCTGTGGCACGACGGTGACAGAGCACGTCCGGGACCGAGACCCAGGGCCCGTCCTGCGGATGACGTCGGAGGCGCGGGGCCTAGCCGGCGGGAGCCGTCTCCCACTCGCTCCCGCCCAGCGGATAGTCGTACGCCGGCCGCCCCGCGTTGCCGCTCGTGCGGAACGTCTTCCCCTTGTCGTCGATCCGCACCGTCCCGTGCCGGTTCCCGCTGGACCAGTCCAGCTCCAGGTACCAGCTCACGTCGTGCGCCAGCGCGTCCGCGAACACGTAGAAGACTTCGGGATCGGACTCGCTGACCTTGTAGGGGAAGTCGCGCTGCCCTGCCTTGGGCGTGGCCGCGGGCCGCCCCGCGTCGAGGTCCACGTGGAACGAGGCGGTCTCCACGCCACCGCCGCACCCGACACCCATCGCGTAGTCGTTCCAGGCGAGCGGCGCGCTCTTGCCCACCACGCGCACATGCAGCGCCTCCAGTACGACGGTGGCCTTCCCGGTGCCCTGCACCGTCAGCGCGACCATCTGCTCCCCGCCGGGGACCCCGCCGAGCGCGTTGACCCAACCGCGCGCGTCCGACTCGGTCGGCGGCGGGGGCACTTGCGCTGCCTTCCGGTTCACCAGGTAGTGCTGGCTGCACGGGCCGTCCCACTTGTACGGATTGGTGGCGACGGTCGGTGCGGTGGCGCCCTCCTCGGTGGCCATGTCGCCGGCGTCACCGTCCCGCACCGCGGCCCCACCGCCCCGCGAGGCGGACGCCTCGGGGCTGCCACTGCGCGAAGCGGATACCGAGGGGGACGGGGGCTTCGCGCTCGACGAGGCGCCGGCATCGGACGGGCTGGGGGTGTGCGACGCGGCGGCACCCACGGACGTTCCCTTGACACGGCCGTTGCCGCCCTTGCCGGGCACAAGGTTCACGACGAGTGCGGCGGACACGACAGCGGCGGCCACAGCGGCGCCGGCGAGCACGACGGTACGCCGCCGCCCACCGCCTGCAGCTTCCGGATCCGGCCCCGGTTCCCATACGGCATCGGGTGCGCCCGCATTCGGGGCCTGCGCGGCTGAGGTCTCCGCCGCCGGGCTCTGCACGGCAGAAGTCTCCGCCGCCGAACTCTCCACCGCCGGGGTCTCCGCGGCAGAAGTCTCCGCGGCCGGGATCTCCACCCCCTTGCGCCCCCGCAGCACATCGGCCCGCACCCACCTCCGGTGAAGCTCCACCAGCTCCTCCGGAGTCGCCCTGCACAAGCGGGCGAACCGCTCCACGGGCGCGTAATCCGTCGGTACGGCATCCCCGTTGACGTACCGGTGAAGCGTCGACGCACTCACATGCAGCCGCTTGCCGAGCACCCCGTAACTGAGTCCGGACCGCTCCTTCAGCTCCCTCAGCAGCTCCGCGAACTCGTCCCCCGCCACCGTTCCTCCATCCCCCGTGTCCCGGGCCGCGTTCCAGGGGAACATCATTCCCCCAGGTCAGACCCCGTGCGAACGTTCCGGCGTCCCGAAAACCCCGGCAACCGTGGCGGCCGGGACGGATCACCGCACAAGCTGGGGTCATCCAAGCACGCCGCTCCCCTCGACCGGTCGAGCGGCCACCTCAACCAGCCACACCACACAGGGGGATCACCCATGTCCGCACGCACCGCCCGCACTCGTCTCCTCGCCGCCACGACGGTCGCGCTCGCCGCGCTCGCCCTCTCGGCGTGCGACAACGGGAAGGGCGTACGGGACGAGGGCCCGTCCTCCGCGTCCAAGCCCTCCACTCAGCCGAGCCGGTCGGCGCCCGCCGGGGGCTCGACGGCGAAGCCGGCCGGGAACACCGGCGGCACGACGGGCGGCACCACGAGCGGGTCCACGGGCGGCTCCACGGGCGGCTCCACGGGCAAGGGCACCGGAGGCACGACCGGCGGATCCACCGGCACGTCGAACGGCGGCGGCAGCACGCGCAACACCCCCTGCAACGGCGCCAACACCAAGACCACCGCCACCGAAGTCTCCCGCCCCCTCAACCACCTCCTCCTCACCGTCACCAACACCGGCTCGAAGAACTGCGACCTCACCGGCTACCCCATCGCCCGCTTCGGCGAGGCCCAGTCGGTCCCCCCGGTCGCCGAGGAGACCCACCCCCAGGCGGTCGTCACGCTCGCTCCCGGCGAGTCCGGCTACGCGGGCGTACTCCTCTCCGCCGGCGACGGCAGCGGCGGGAACGGCTACACGGCCAAAGCGCTCACGGTCGCCTTCGACAAGGGCAGCAGCGCCCGGCCGACGCTCCCCTCGAAGGGCGTGTACGTCGACGACAAGCTCACGGTGACGTACTGGCAGCAGAGCCTGGACGACGCGCTGGCCTACTGAGCGGAGCCGAGGGCTGCCGAGCATCACTTACCAAAGGGTCAGCAGCTGACGAATAAGTGGGTACTTGTGGCGAGTTGGGGGTCCGACCAGCATGTTCGTCATGACGACCTCACCCGACGATCACGCCAAGCCCCCGGTCGGCGTCCTCGGCCTCGGCCTCATGGGCACGGCCCTGGCCGCCGCCTTCCTGAAGGCGGGCCACCCCACGACGGTCTGGAACCGCACACCGTCCAAGACGGGCCCCCTCACCGCGCAGGGCGCCATCCCGGCCGAGACCCCCGCCGATGCCATCACGGCCGGCCCCCTCACCCTCGTCTGCCTCACGACGTACGACGACGTGACCGAACTCCTCCGCCCGCACAGCACCGACCTCACCGGCCGCACCCTGGTGAACGTCACCAACGGAACGCCCGTCGAGGCAAGGAAGTTGGCGTCCTGGGCGGAGGAGCACGGCATCGCGTACGTGGACGGCGGCATCATGGCCGTGCCGCAGATGATCGCCACCCCGGCGGCGTACATCCTCTACAGCGGCGACGAGCGGGCGTACGGGAAGCACCACAGCACCCTCGCCGCCCTTGGCGGCACCCGCTGGACCGGCACGGATCCGGGCCTGGCGGCCCTGTACGACCTGTCCCTGCTGACAGGCATGTACGGCATGGTCGCGGGGGTGGCCCAGGCCTACGCGCTGATCCGCTCGGAGGGCATCCCCGCCGGGGAGCTGGCCCCCCTGCTGAAGGACTGGCTGACGGTGATGGCGAACGGCCTGGTGCCCGGCACGGCACACGCCGTCGACACCGGCCGCCATCTCACCGACGTCTCCAGCCTCGCCGTGAGCCGGGCGGCCTTCCCCGGCCTCCTGCACACCTTCGCCGACCAGGGCATCCGCACCGAACTCCTCGAGCCGATGCGCGAGTTGCTGGACCGGGCCGTCGCCGAGGGGTACGCGGACGACGGCCTCTCACGTCTGGTGGAACTACTGGCGTCCTAGCTTCTGTGCGACTTCGGTGGCCCAGTAGGTGAGGATGTTCTGCGCACCCGCCCGCTTGATGCCGGTCAGGGTCTCCAGGATCGCCTTGTCCCGGTCGATCCAGCCCTTCTCCGCGGCCGCCTCGATCATCGAGTACTCGCCGGAGATCTGGTACGCGGCGACGGGCACGTCGACCGCGTCGGCGACCTTCGCGAGAATGTCCAGGTACGGGCCCGCCGGCTTGACCATCACCATGTCGGCCCCCTCCTCCAGGTCGAGGGCCAACTCCCGCAGGGACTCCCGCGCGTTGGCGGGATCCTGCTGATACGTCTTCCGGTCGCCCTTCAGCGAGGAGGCGACGGCCTCCCGGAAGGGGCCGTAGAAGGCGGAGGAGTACTTGGCGGTGTAGGCGAGGATGGCGACGTCCTCGCGCCCGATCTGGTCGAGGGCATCCCGGACGACCCCGATCTGGCCGTCCATCATGCCGCTGGGCCCGACGATGTGCGCACCGGCGTCGGCCTGGACCTGAGCCATCTCGGCGTACCGCTCCAGGGTGGCGTCGTTGTCGACGCGCCCCTGCTCGTCCAGGACCCCGCAGTGCCCGTGATCGGTCGTCTCGTCGAGACACAGGTCGGACATCACCAGCAGTTCGTCGCCGACCTCGGCGCGCACATCGCGGATCGCGACCTGCAGAATCCCGTCCGGATCCGTCCCCGGCGTCCCGACCGCGTCCTTCTTCTCGTCCTCCGGCACGCCGAACAGCATGATCCCGGAGACCCCGGCCTCCAGCGCCTCCACGGCCGCCTTCCTCAGGCTGTCCCGGGTGTGCTGCACGACCCCGGGCATCGCCCCGATCGGCACCGGCTCGCTCACGCCCTCCCGCACGAACGCGGGGAGGATGAAGTCGGCGGGGTGCAGGCGGGTCTCGGCGACCATACGCCGCATCGCGGGCGAGGTACGCAGCCGCCGCGGCCGCGTACCGGGGAAGGATCCGTACTTCGTCATGCTCTCTACGCTACGCCCGCTCCACCGGCCCCCTTGCCGACAGCTTGCCGGTACGTGTGGCAGGGACTGGGCAGTTCCCCGCGCCCCTGAAGGGGGCGCGGGGAACTGCGCGACAAGCCCCCACACACCCGCAGCCGACAGGCTGGTACGGGACGGGCAGGGGCGGAGGGGGCGAGAAACCACCCCACCCCTGCCCCCGCGGGCGCTAGGTGGTCCGGCGCCGCCGAGACCCCGGACGCCGCTCGCTGGGCCGGGTGACGGGGTCACCGGCCTCCAGGGCTGCGGCCCGGCGGCGCAGCCCGAAGTCCGCCAACGCCTCGGCCAACTTGTGCACGGACGGCTCCGGCGCCATGACATCGACCCGCAGCCCATGCTCCTCCGCCGTCTTGGCGGTGGCAGGACCGATGCACGCGATCACCGTCACGTTGTGCGGCTTGCCCGCGATACCCACCAGGTTCCGCACCGTCGACGACGACGTGAAGAGCACGGCGTCGAAACCGCCCCCCTTGATCGCCTCCCGCGTGTCCGCCGGCGGCGGCGAGGCACGCACGGTCCGGTAGGCCGTGACGTCGTCGACCTCCCAGCCCAGCTCGATGAGCCCGGCGACCAACGTCTCCGTGGCGATGTCGGCACGCGGCAGGAACACCCGGTCGATCGGGTCGAAGACGGGGTCGTAGGGCGGCCAGTCCTCAAGAAGACCGGCGGCCGACTGCTCCCCCGAAGGGACGAGATCCGGCTTCACGCCGAAGGCGACCAGTGCGTTCGCCGTCTGCTCCCCCACCGCCGCGACCTTGATCCCGGCAAACGCACGGGCATCGAGCCCGTACTCCTCGAACTTCTCCCGCACGGCCTTGACCGCGTTCACCGAGGTGAAGGCGATCCACTCGTACCGCCCGGTGACGAGTCCCTTGACCGCGCGCTCCATCTGCTGGGGCGTGCGCGGCGGTTCGACGGCGATCGTCGGCACCTCGTGCGGCACGGCCCCGTACGACCGCAGCTGGTCGGAGAGCGAAGCCGCCTGCTCCTTCGTCCGCGGCACGAGCACCTTCCAGCCGAACAGCGGCTTGGACTCGAACCACGACAACTGGTCGCGCTGGGCGGCGGCGGAACGCTCACCGACCACGGCTATCACCTGGCGGCCCCCGTCCGGGGACGGCAGCACCTTCGCCTGCTTCAGCGTCTGCGCGATGGTGCCGAGGGTGGCCGACCAGGTGCGCTGGCGCGTGGTCGTACCGGCGATCGTCACGGTCATCGGGGTGTCGGGCTTGCGCCCCGCCGCGACCAACTCGCCCGCGGCCGAAGCCACCGAGTCGAGCGTCGCGGACACCACGAGCGTGCCGTCCGATGCCCCGACCTCGGTCCAGCACCGGTCCGAGGCCGTCCGCGCGTCGACGAATCGCACATCCGCGCCCTGCGCGTCACGCAGCGGCACACCCGCGTACGCGGGCACACCGACGGCGGCCGCGATACCGGGCACCACCTCGAACGGAACGCCCGCGGCGACGCAGGCGAGCATTTCCTCGGCGGCGTACGTATCAAGTCCCGGGTCCCCGGACACCGCACGTACGACCCGCTTGCCGCCCCGCGCGGCCTCCATGACAAGATTGGCGGCGTCCCTCGACGCGGGGTCACCAACGGTTGTTGACGTGCCGTCAACAACCGTCAGCTGAGGCGTGCCTGTGCCCAAGTACGGGTCCGAAGAAGTGTCCGGATCCGTGTTCAGGACGGCGACGCCTTGTCTGGCATGCACACGGACCACGTCGAGCACCTCGTGCTCGGCGACGAGGACGTCCGCGTTCGCGAGCGCCTCGACAGCGCGCAGTGTCAGCAGTCCTGGATCTCCGGGTCCGGCACCGAGGAAGGTGACGTGCCCATGTTCCGGACCGGCGGGAAGGTTGGTGGGGCTCAAAGTGCTCGCTCCCCCATCAGACCGGCCGCGCCCTTGGCAAGCATCTCGGCGGCGAGTTCACGGCCGAGCTCCATTGCTTGGTCATGTGTCTCGGGCACGGGACCGGTGGTGGACAGCTGCACCAGCGTCGAGCCGTCGGTCGTGCCGACGACGCCGCGCAGGCGCATTTCCTTGACAATCTGCCCGTCGGCCAGCAGGTCGGCGAACGCACCCACAGGTGCGCTGCAGCCGGCCTCCAGGGCGGCAAGCAGAGATCGCTCGGCGGTCACGGCTACCCGGGTGAACGGGTCGTCGAGCTCTCCGAGCGCGGCGATGAGGTCCGCGTTGTCCGCGGCACACTCGATCGCGAGGGCCCCCTGGCCGGGGGCGGGCAAAACGGTGTCGACCGGCAGGAAGTCGGTCACCTCGTCGATACGGCCGATCCGGTTGAGTCCGGCGGCGGCGAGCACGACGGCGTCGAGCTCCCCGCTGCGTACGTATCCGATCCGGGTGTCGACGTTCCCCCGGATCGCGACCGTCTCGATCGTCATCCCGTGATTGCGCGCGTAGGCGTTCAGCTGGGCCATGCGGCGCGGCGAACCGGTGCCGATGCGCGCACCGTCGGGAAGCTGGGCGAAGGCGAGTCCGTCGCGGGCGACGAGCACGTCGCGCGGGTCCTCGCGCACCGGCACGGCGGCCAGCGCGAGGTCGTCGGGCTGCGCGGTCGGCAGGTCCTTCAGCGAATGCACCGCGAAGTCGACCTCGCCGCGCAGCAGCGCGTCGCGCAGCGCGGTCACGAAGACGCCCGTGCCGCCGATCTGCGCGAGGCTCTCGCGGGAGGTGTCCCCGTACGTCGTGATCTCAACGAGCTCGACGGGCCGTCCAGTCACCTGGCTCACGGCGTCCGCCACCTGCCCGGACTGGGCCATGGCGAGTTTGCTGCGCCTGGTCCCCAGCCTCAGTGGGTGCTCACTCATGCTCGCCCTCGGTTCTTGGCGTTCTCGGTGTTGTTCTCGGCCCGCGAGACGGCAGCGACCGTCTCGGGGTCCAGGTCGAACAGGGTGCGCAACGCGTCCGCGTACCCGGCACCGCCGGGCTCGGCGGCCAGCTGCTTGACCCGTACGGTCGGCGCGTGCAGCAGCTTGTCCACGACGCGCCGCACGGTCTGGGTGATCTCGCCCCGCTGCTTGTCGTCGAGGTCGGGCAGCCGTCCGTCGAGCCGCGCGATCTCGCTCGCGACGAGGTCGGCGGCCATGGTGCGCAGCGCCACAACGGTGGGGGTGATGTGCGCGGCCCGCAGGGCGGCGCTGAAGGCGGCGACCTCGTCGGAGACGATCCTGCGCACCTGGTCCACATCGGCGGCCATCGGCGCGTCGGCGGACGCCTCGGCCAGCGACTCGATGTCGACGAGCCGCACTCCGAGCAGCCGGTGCACGGCCGCGTCGATGTCGCGGGGCATCGCGAGGTCGAGCAGCGCGAGCACGGGTGCGGGCCGCGGGGCCTCGGCGACGGGCTCGGGCCTGCGACGCTCGGGGACGCGCCCGACGGTGGCGACCGCGGCCGCGAGCGCCGCGATGGCGTCCGCGTCGGCCTCCGGGTCGAGCACGGTGACGGAACCCGCGGCCGGGCGCTGTGCGCGGCCCGCCGCGTCGCCCTTGTCCACCCACGCCGCGTGCTGTTCCAGCTCCGCCGCGGCCATGCCGGCGACGGCGGCCTCACCGAGCACCGAGAAGCCGGCCGTGCCCTGCACGGCGGACAGGTCGAGGGGGCAGCCCTCTTCGGTGCCGACGCTGGTGGGCGCGAGCGGTGCGTTCTGGGACGCGGCAGAGGCGTCCTGGGTCACGGCCGATGCGTGCTGCGATACGGCCGATGCGTGCTGTGAGACAGCCGTGGCCGACGCCGTACGGCCGGAGTCGGCATCCTCGGCCGCGGGAGCCATGGGCTGCCCCGTGCGTCCCTCGACGGCGGCCGTGACGGACGCGGCAGTCAGGACGAGCCCCGTGGCGCCGGTGCAGGAGACGGCGATGTCGGCACGTGTCAGCTCGACCGGCACCGAGTCCATCGGTACCGCGCGGGCCAGCACGTCCGTGTCGTCACCGTCGGTGAGGATCTGGGCGAGGCGCTCCGCGCGGTCGAGCGTGCGGTTGGCGATGACGATCTCGGCGGCCCCGGCGCGCGCGAGCGTCGCGGCGGCCAGCGAGGACATGGAGCCGGCGCCGATGACCAGCGCGCGCTTGCCCTTGACCCAGGCGTCGACGGCGGCGCCGGACGACAGCTGCTCCAGGCCGAAGGTGACCAGGGACTGTCCTGCGCGGTCGATGCCCGTCTCGGAGTGGGCGCGCTTGCCGACCCGCAGCGCCTGCTGGAAGAGGTCGTTCAGCAGGCGGCCCGCCGTGTGCAGCTCCTGGGCGGTGGCGAGCGCCTCCTTGATCTGACCGAGGATCTGGCCCTCGCCCACCACCATCGAGTCGAGCCCGCAGGCCACCGAGAAGAGGTGGTGGACCGCCCGGTCCTCGTAGTGCACGTACAAGTAGGGGGTGAGCTCTTCGAGCCCGACCCCGCTGTGCTGGGCGAGCAGCGTGGACAGCTCGGCGACACCCGCGTGGAACTTGTCCACGTCGGCGTACAGCTCGATGCGGTTGCAGGTGGCGAGCACCGTGGCCTCGGTGGCCGGCTCGGCGGCGACCGTGTCCTGCAGCAGCTTGATCTGGGCGTCCGCGGACAGCGCGGCCCGCTCCAGGACGCTGACCGGAGCGCTGCGGTGACTCAGCCCGACGACGAGGAGACTCATGCCGGCATCACGGCGGGGACGTCCCCGTCAGGCCCTTTGCGGTTGTTCTCCTGGGCGGCCTGGACCGCGGCGCCCGCCTGGGCCTCGGCCTCCTCGCCGGCCTTGCGCTGCTCGTGGAAGGCGAGGATCTGCAGCTCGATGGAGAGATCGACCTTGCGTACGTCGACGCCGTCCGGGACGGACAGCACGGTCGGCGCGAAGTTGAGGATGGAGGTGACCCCAGCGGCGACCAAGCGGTCGCAGACCTGCTGGGCGACGCCCGGCGGGGTCGTGATGACCCCGATGGACACGCCGTTCTCGTCGATGATCTTCTCCAGGCCGTCGCTGTGCTGCACGGCGATTCCCGCGACCTGCTTGCCGGCCATCTCGGGATCGGCGTCGATCAGCGCGGCGACCCGGAACCCACGGGACGCGAACCCTCCGTAATTGGCCAGCGCCGCGCCGAGGTTACCGATACCGACGATCACAACCGGCCAGTCCTGGGTCAGGCCCAGTTCGCGGGAGATCTGGTACACGAGATACTCGACGTCGTACCCCACACCACGCGTCCCGTAGGAGCCGAGGTAGGAAAAATCCTTGCGCAGCTTCGCGGAGTTGACCCCCGCCGCGGCCGCGAGCTCCTCGGAGGAGACCGTGGGTACCGAGCGCTCCGACAGTGCGGTGAGGGCTCGGAGATACAGCGGAAGCCGGGCGACAGTGGCCTCGGGAATCCCTCGGCTGCGGGTCGCCGGTCGGTGAGTTCGGCCAGTTGCCACGGTGCTCCTGCGGGTAGAGCGGGGCTGCAGGCGGTCACACGTACCTAGACCGCCCCGTCGAATGCAGGCTATGTCTTTGTGAACGCGTGCACAAAGATGGTGTCCGATTTGCCCGGCCAACGTGACCGGGGTCACGCGTGCCCGGCGCGTGCGTATGGAACCGGCGCACGGACAGCTTCGTTCCGCACCTGAAGGGGGCAAAGCCGCACACTCTCCTCAACGAATCCCGCCCCCGAGACCAATCGCCGTCGATCCTAGGCGACTTTCCGGACCACTTGGACTGCTCAGTCAGGTCACATCAGGGCCACGATGAGCATCCCCCCACGGATTTCACTGCGTGAGGGCTTTGCGAAGGCGTTCCTCGTTCACGCGCCAGAAGGTGTGCTGGGCGCCGTCCACCAGCACGACCGGGATCTGTTCCCAGTACTCGCGGTGCAGTTCCTCGTCCTGAGTGATGTCCTTGTACTCCCAGGGCACCCCCAGATCACCACACACCTTCTCGATCACCACCTGTGCGTCATCGCACAGATGACACCCGGGCTTCCTGATCAGCGTGACCAGCCGCTCCCCGGGAGCCTTCTTCTCCGTACGACGCCCACCGCGCCGGAACATGGAACTCATACCGGCCATTCTCGCGCCACCGCGCCCCACGGGATCCCCGTCGGTCCCTCACACGACAACACGCCCACGGACTGGTCCGACGCGCCGTCCGCAGCGCATCTTTAACGGCTCGGTCGCGGAGAGTTCACAGCACCGAATCCTCTCGACTCCGGAAGCACCGAACAAACTGGCTATGCTCACGACATGGCCGCTCTCGGATGGCTCACTCCTCGTAGGCGCTCCGCTACCGCGCGGAGCGTGTTGGCAGGCGAGGCCTCGGCGGAGGCAGCGCGCAAGTCCTCGCAGGAACTGGAGGATCTCGCGCAAGCCGCGCCGGATGTCTCCGTCGAGGAACCGGAGTTCCCGGTGCTCGGCGACGACAAGGCCGCCGCGTTCTTCGATCTCGACAACACCGTGATGCAAGGTGCTGCCCTCTTCCACTTCGGCCGGGGCCTGTACAAACGGAAGTTCTTCGAGACGCGCGACCTCGCCCGATTCGCCTGGCAGCAGGCGTGGTTCAGGCTGGCCGGGGTCGAGGACCCCGAGCACATGCAGGACGCGCGCGACTCGGCGCTGTCGATCGTCAAGGGCCATCGGGTCTCTGAGCTGATGTCGATCGGCGAGGAGATCTACGACGAGTACATGGCCGAGCGGATCTGGCCGGGTACGCGGGCGTTGGCGCAGGCGCACCTCGATGCGGGCCAGAAGGTATGGCTGGTCACGGCGGCTCCGGTCGAGATCGCCACGGTGATCGCCCGCCGCCTGGGTCTGACCGGGGCCCTCGGCACGGTCGCGGAGTCGGTGGACGGCGTCTACACGGGCAAGCTGGTGGGCGAGCCGTTGCACGGGCCGGCGAAGGCGGAGGCGGTGCGGGCGCTGGCCTCGGCGGAGGGGCTGGACCTCTCCCGCTGCGCGGCGTACAGCGACTCCCACAACGACATCCCGATGCTCTCGCTCGTCGGCCACCCCTACGCCATCAACCCCGACACGAAGCTCCGCAAGCATGCCCGCACCTTCGACTGGCGCCTGCGCGACTACCGCACGGCGCGCAGGGCCGCGAAGGTCGGTATTCCGGCGGCGGCGGGGGTCGGCGCGGTGGCGGGCGGCACGGCCGCGGCGATCGCCCTGCACCGCCGGCGCCGCTGACGCCGTCGGCGCCGCTGGCGCTGCTGGCATCGCTGGGCGCCGCTGACGTCGCCGGCATCGCTGGGCGCCGCTGGCATCGCTGACGTCGCCGGCGTCGCCGCCCATCGCGTTTCCGCCGGTGGGTGGGTCGGGGCCGTGCCGGTACATCCGCCCCGTCGCCGGTGGCAGATCGCTTGGCTTTCACAGCTCTGCCTGTTGGCAACCACGTAAGCGACGGGGCATGTGATGTACCGGCACGGCCCCTTCCGTGCTCTGGCGACTGCGGGTGCGTGGGAATTGCAGTCTCCTTCCGGCCGGAAACGTGCGTCCGCGACTGCGGATCCGGGACGCACATGGGCGTCTGCGGGTGGTGCGTAAGGGCTTGCGTCCGCAACTCCGGATCCACGGGACGTGGATGGGCGTCTGAGGGCTTGCGTCCGCAGGTGCGGATTCTCGGGATGTGCATGGGCGAGTGTGGGTCCGTCGAGGCGTAGGACAGCCGTGGGGCGTGCGTCCACTGCCGCGTCTGTGTCCCACCCGCCCCGGGTGCCCCCTCCGCCCCGGCCGGCATGTCTTTAGCCCGTCCGGCGTTTGAGGGCGCGGCCGTCAAGGCCGAGGGGGGCTGGGGGCGCAGCCCCCGGATGCGGGACGGGTAGGGGCGGAGGGGGCGAAAACGCTGGGAGCTCGGCCCGAGTCGTGGGGCGGAGGCAATCACGGGGTTCTACCCGCCCGCCGCCCCCGCCAGTCCCGTTAACCGCAGACGGCCACAACACGCCCCGCACTCAAACGGAACGCGGACTAATCCGATCAACAACTGGTCAGTGTCCGGTACTTGAAGAGGCGTCAATCGGTAACAGAAGCGACGTAATCGATGATTTGAGCAACTGGGTGTAGCGCTGCCTGTACGAAGCGTTATTCTCCTCAGACGCAAACCGGTACCCCTCCGTCGCTACGACGGGTGAAAGGTCCCGCACTGCACGTGATGGAAGCTCTGCCTCTGGGAGTCCCGTGTACTCACACGTCGGGGTTGACGCCTCGGGCCTGGCTACGCTGCGCGCAACGGTCCTGGACCGTCTGCGCGGCTTCGTCCCCACCGCGTACGCCGTCCCCGCCTTCGCCGTCCCCGCGCCCGTCGGCCCCTGCTACGCCTTGGCCGACGGCAACGCGGCGGTCGGCAGACGGGGCCGCTCGGGCTCAACCACCACCGCACGCCGCCCGGCCGCAGACAGTGACAGCGCCCGGATGATGGACCTCGTGGAGCGCGCCCAGGCCGGCGAGGCCGACGCCTTCGGACGTCTCTACGACCAGTACAGCGACACGGTCTATCGGTACATCTATTACCGGGTGGGGGGTAAGGCGACCGCGGAGGACCTCACGAGTGAGACCTTTCTGCGGGCGCTGCGACGGATCGGCACCTTCACCTGGCAGGGCCGCGACTTCGGCGCCTGGCTGGTCACCATCGCCCGCAATCTCGTCGCGGATCACTTCAAGTCCAGCCGCTTCCGGCTGGAGGTGACGACCGGGGAGATGCTCGACGCCAACGAGGTCGAGCGCTCCCCCGAGGACTCCGTCCTGGAGTCCCTGTCGAACGCGGCGCTGCTGGACGCCGTTCGGCGGCTCAACCCCCAGCAGCAGGAGTGCGTGACGCTCCGGTTCCTCCAGGGACTCTCGGTCGCCGAGACCGCCCGGGTGATGGGCAAGAACGAGGGCGCCATCAAGACCCTCCAGTACCGGGCCGTGCGCACCCTCGCCCGGCTCCTTCCGGACGACGCCCGCTGAGACCCACCGAGACACGTCCATACCGCGCAAGATCCCCGTACGGCTCCATACGCTCAGCGACGCTCAACTCACCGTCTGTAAAAGTCCGTTGACTTCGTGGTCCGATCATCCGTCGTCCGTAACCCAAGTGCCGCGACGCTCGTTGTGCGGGATACAGGCTCCCTGTGGTCACACCCTGGCCAGCACCGATCACTCGATCGTGTGGATCTGGTCAGGCAGTGCAACCCTCAGGACCCCCTGGGGAGTCGACCGTCATGACGAGAGGAGGTGCCGCCAGTGATCGCGAACGTATCGGCACACCGGCGGGCGAACGCCTTCGCCCAGGCCCTGGAGGAGCATTCCGACCAGGGCACGGCGGCCGAGCAGCCCGATGGATCGGCACCGTCCCAGGCTGCGTCGGAACAGACCGAGCAGGGCCTGCTGTTGGCCCTCGCCACCGGTCTCGGCGAGCTGCCCAAACCGGAGCTGGACCCCGAGGTCAAGGTCGTGCAGCGAGCGCAGCTCGTCGCCGCGATGGAGGCCATGCTGCTGGAGGGCACCGCCGCCGGAGGCGATGGTTTGGACCCTGCGGTGCCCGAGCAACGGTCCCATCGGGCCAGGGGCGCACACCGGGCGAGCGGGATGGGAAAGCTGCGACCGCGATCCCGGCTGTCGAAGGGCCTGGCCGCGGGCGGGCTCACCGTAGGTGTGGCCGCTGGAGCCTTCGGCGGCGTGGCCGCTGCCAGCTCCGACGCCCTGCCCGGTGACTCGCTCTACGGGCTCAAGCGAGGCATGGAGGACATCAAACTGGGCCTGGCCCACGGCGACAGCGACCGGGGCGAGGTCTACCTCGACCAGGCCTCGACCCGGCTGAGCGAAGCGCGCCGACTGATGGAGCGCGGCCGTTCGGGGCAGCTCGACCACGAGTCCCTGGGCGAGGTCCGCCGTGCCCTGTCGGGCATGCAGCACGATGCCTCAGAAGGCCACCGCCTGCTGCACGAGGCGTACGAGCGGGACGGCTCGCTGGGCCCCATCCAGGCCCTGTCCGCCTTCTCCCAGTCGCATCGTCAGGCCTGGGGCGCGCTGCGCGACCGGCTGCCCGTGCAGCTCGGCGATGTCAGTGAGCAGGTGTCGTCGGTCTTCGACGCCATAGACGACGAGGTCGGCCCGCTGCGCTCGCTGCTCCCGCAGTCCCCCTCCACGGAGGGCACCGGCCGCCATCGGGGCAGGAGCGAAGAGTCCGTCGGCACGTCCGGTACGGACGGTTCGGCGCCCAGCGCCACCAGCAGCTCCTCCACCGGCAGCCACAGCAGCGGCAAGCCCAAGCCCTCCAGCTCGGGCAGCAGCAGCGAGGGCCTGCTCGGCGGTAGCACGGGCGGTCTCCTTGACCCGCCCAAGGACGACACCAGCTCGTCCCCGTCCAGCAGCAAGAGCACGCCGGCCGGTGAACCCGACGTCACACTGCCGCCCCTGCTGCCCGGCCTCCTGCCGGGGCTGGGCATCGACAGCGAGGACAGCAAGTAGCTCCGATATGACGGTGGGGGTGCCCTTCTGGAGAAGGGCGCCCCCACCGTCGTACGACCATGCCCGGAGGATATGAGCATGCTCAGAAGAGAGGATGTGAGCATGCTCAGAAGAAACGTATGGCCATGATCAGAAGAAGACCGACCGCCGCTGCACCAGCAGCTTGTACAGCGTGTGCTGGATCTGCTCCCTGACCTGGTCGGTCAGGTTGAACATCAGCATCGGGTCCTCCGCCGCCTCCGGCGGGTAGCCATCCGTGGGGATCGGCTCGCCGAACTGGATCGTCCACTTCGTGGGGAGCGGGACGGCACCGAGCGGGCCGAGCCACGGGAAGGTCGGAGTGATCGGGAAGTACGGGAAGCCGAGGAGGCGCGCGAGGGTCTTCGCGTTGCCGATCATCGGGTAGATCTCCTCCGCGCCGACGATCGAGCACGGGATGATCGGGGTGCCCTGGCGCAGCGCGGTGGAGACGAAGCCGCCGCGGCCGAAGCGCTGGAGCTTGTAGCGCTCGCTGAACGGCTTGCCGATGCCCTTGAAGCCCTCCGGCATCACGCCGACCAGTTCGCCGCGCTCCAGGAGCCGTTCGGCGTCCTCCGCGCAGGCAAGCGTGTGACCGGCCTTGCGGGCCAGCTCGTTGACGACCGGCAGCATGAAGACCAGGTCGGCGGCGAGAAGGCGCAGATGGCGGCCCGCGGGGTGGTTGTCGTGGACGGCGACCTGCATCATCAGGCCGTCCAGCGGCAGCGTCCCCGAGTGGTTGGCGACGATCAGCGCCCCGCCCTCGGACGGGATGTTCTCGATGCCCTTCACCTCGACGCGGAAGTACTTCTCGTACAGCGGACGGATCAGGGACATCAGGACCTGGTCGGTGAGCTCGGCGTCGTAGCCGAAGTCGTCGATCTCGTAGTCGCCCGTCAGGCGTCGGCGCAGGAAGGCCAGGCCGCCGGCGATACGCCGCTCCAGGCCGCCGCCCGGGCTCTCCTGCGGCTTCTGGGGCGGCTGTTCCTCACGTGTCACGGGAACATCATCCTGCTGGACCGCCCGCCCGGGCAGGGGCTGTACCTCACGTACCAGCACGGGATCGCCCTTGCGCCGGCTCCCCGCGCTCCGCCGCCGCGGCGGGCGCTGCACAGCACCCCCGCGCGACCGGTCGTCGTCGAACGGAATGACCTTGGCGTCCGCCATCGTTGATGCGCTCCTCAGTTGGCGCTCTGCGTCGGGGGGTGGCCGCCGCCCAGGTGGGGCAGCGCGGCGATCCGGTCGACGGCCCCCGCAAGGGCCTCGGGGGGCAGGAGTCCGGGCCCCCTACTGCGGGCGAAGTCCGCGAAGGTCTCCGCCGTCGTGTACTTCGGCTTGTACCCCAGCGTCTCGCGCATCTGGTTCGTGGACACGACCCGACCGTGCGTCAGCAGCCGCAGCTGCTCCGGCGAGAAGTCCGTCACGCCCAGGGTACGCACCGCCGTGCCCGCCCAGCTGAGCGCGGGCAGCAGCAGCGGCACGGTGGGGCGGCCCAGGCGCCGCGCGCACTGGGAGAGCAGCAGGACGCCGTCTCCGGCGATGTTGAACGTCCCGCTGTTGAGCGTCCCGCGCTCCGGTTCGTGCGAGGCGATCCGCAGCACCTCGATCACGTCGTCCTCGTGCACGAACTGCAGCCGCGGGTCGTAGCCGAACACGGTCGGCAGCACGGGCAGCGAGAAATACGAGGCGAGCGGCGAGTCCGCGCTCGGCCCCAGGATGTTCGCGAACCGCAGCACGCACACGGCGACGTCGGGCCTGCGCCGCGCGAAGCCGCGCACATACCCCTCGACCTCCACCGTGTCCTTCGCGAAGCCGCCACTGGGCAGCGACTTGGGCGGGGTGGTCTCGGTGAAGACAGCCGGGTCACGGGGCGCGGAGCCGTAGACGTTCGTACTGGACTTCACGACGAGCCGCTTGACGGTCGGGGACTTCTGGCAGGCACCGAGGAGCTGCATGGTGCCGATGACGTTGGTCTCCTTGACCGTGGTCCGGCTGCCGCTGCCCAGCGCCGTGCCTGTCACGTCCATGTGAACGACCGTGTCGACGGAGTGCTCGGCGAGCACCCGCGCGATGGTGGGCTGCCGGATATCGGCCTGGACGAAGTCGGCACCGCCGAGATGGTGCTCGGGTGGCACCGCGTCCACGGCGATCACCCGGTCCACCTGCGGGTCACGCTGAATCCGTCGTACGAACCGGCCCCCCAGCTGTCGGGCCACTCCGGTCACGAGCACGACCTTCCCCAAGATCAGCGCCTTCCTTCCAGAACTGGACGTAGCTCTGCTCGTACCCTGCCGCGTTCCCCGTGTGCCGCCAACTTAGCGGGTTGTTGTTGCGCTGTGATGACCGCCCGATGCACGAAGTGACGACACCCACAGACGTACGACCAGACCAAGCCATTCGGCCTACAGGCGTACGCCCAGTGTTCGCATGGCTGGAAACGATTCGACCGCGAGCTCGGCCATCATCTCGGACGTCGCCCCGGTATCCGGACGTCGTCCCGGATACGACTGTGGCCCCCCACCGACTGGTAGGGGGCCACAGCACGCGCTTCTGCGGCGCCGCTTACTTCTTGTTGCGACGCTGAACGCGAGTGCGCTTGAGCAGCTTGCGGTGCTTCTTCTTCGCCATCCGCTTGCGCCGCTTCTTGATAACAGAGCCCACGACTACCCTCGCTCACTTCTCTTTACTCGGTGCTGGGCTGCATGGGCCCACACGACCTATGAGGGGCCAGCCTACCGGTCCGAACGCCGAGGTCGTAATCGAGGGGTTCCGGGAGATCTTGAACCGCTCTCCCGGAACACCGTCAGGCTGTCTCCACCCCCACATAGCTCTCGCGGAGGTACTCGTGAACCGCTTGCTCCGGCACCCGGAAGGACCTCCCCACCCGGATGGCCGGCAGATGACCGCTGTGCACCAAGCGGTACACGGTCATCTTCGACACTCGCATCACCGAGGCGACTTCCGCCACGGTCAGGAACTGAACCTCGTTCAGAGGCCTCTCGCCAGCTGCAGCCATGACACACCTGAACCTTCCGCACTCGACGGCCACCGGCTTCCCCTTCCG
The DNA here is from genome assembly GCF_014645835.1 of Streptomyces albiflavescens. Taxonomy (GTDB): domain Bacteria; phylum Actinomycetota; class Actinomycetes; order Streptomycetales; family Streptomycetaceae; genus Streptomyces; species Streptomyces albiflavescens. The sequence continues at coordinate 5,835 of NZ_BMMM01000018.1, read as the reverse complement.
GTGACACTTCGTCGTTGCGTGCTCACTCCCCAGAGTAGGGGCGGGTGATGCGAGTGGGGAAGAGGAGCTGCCATCGGCCGCCTACTGTGACAGACACGCTCGATTGAGTACATAGCGAGTAAGCGGTCGGTAGTAATCAGACCGCACAGCGTCATCAAGCGGAACGACGACGGACACCTGCCCCTCCGCCTCTCCCACGAAGAGCGCAGGATCGTCCGTATCCGCCAGCCCCATCGCCTCGAACCCCAGCTGACCTGCTCCGCAGACCCATCCGTGGTCCCCGATGACGAGCTCCGGGAGCGGCCCGCCGGACTCCGCGGCCGCGGCCAGGGCGGTCCGAACCGGGAGGGGTGAGTGGGTGTGCGCGCCGGTCGCACGACCGGTGGCCTGCACGCCGGGTTCGCGCACCAGCGCGACACCTTGTACGTAGTCAAGGTTGTACGTGCGTAGGCCGAACCGGGTCGTTATGTCGACACAACCACCCTGCGCGGGAGTGAGGACGGTACACCCCGCCGCCGACAGCGCGTCCGCCAGCGCAGCGTAGAAACCGATCAGCCGATGCGGATGGCCGGTGCCGAGGAGCACCGGGTCACGGTTACGGGCGGCTTCGCCGATCCGCTCCGCGAAGGCATCGAGAGCCGCCAGGGTCCGCTCGGGATCGATCACGTCATGCCCTGACGTGTGCGACGGATCGGCCGAAACCCCACACTTGTCGGCCATCAACTCGATCAAGTCCCGCTGCTGCCAGGTCCATTCGGGATCGAGCCCGAGCAGTACGCGGGGATCGCGGGCGGCGAAGAGCCGATAGCTGCGCAGGCTCTCCTCGCGCGAGGTGGCCACGGGCCCGGCCAACCGGGCGGCCAGAAGGTGTGCACGCAATGCTCCGGTGCTCAACACGTCAGCGATGCTGGCGCATCGGCCACCGCCATACGCCCAAAACACGGAAAATGCCGCACAGTTGGCCTAATGGGTACCCCGGGATGCCGTGCGATGGCATCGCATCCGCGTGACGCCGGTGACGGAACAGTGACAAATGGCCCCACAACCAATGCCCGGACCCCCTGGTCTCACAACACGTGTGCGGCAGGCGCCAGTTGACCGACGGCGCAGTCGGCACAGTGATCAACACTCACCACGCTCGCCGCATTCAGCACGCTCATCACATTCAGCACAGTCATCACAGACATTGCTGCCATCACAGACATCACTGTCATCACAAATATCGCTGTCATCACAGACGTCGCTGTCACCAAAGACATCGCTGTCGTCGCTCTCATCGCTGTCATCACAGGGGGAACACCATGAACCTGTCCCGTCGTACGACAACCGCCGCCGCGCTCGCCGTCCTGGCCCTCGGCGGCACCCTCGCCGCGACCACTCCGGCGTCCGCCGCCACCACCGCCGCGTACAACGGCGCCTGCGGCACCGGCTACCGGGTCGTCGCGTCCACGCCGATCAAGTCCTCGCCGACCACCGCCATCGGCACCACGTACGTCACGTACAACGTCGGGAACCAGGGGTTCTGCGCCGTGACGGTCCGCAACAACCCGGGCGCCCGGGTGTTCATGGAGGTCACGCTCGACACCGACCCCACCAGCGGCAGCCCCGCCCGGGACTACGGCTCGTTCACCACGTACGCGGGTCCCGTGTACAAGGAGCACCCGAAGGCCGGCGAATGCATGACGTGGAGCGGCACGATCGACATCTACTACAACTCGGACACGAGCCTGTGCTACTGATCTCGTCGACCGAGGGTCTACGGCGGTAAGCCCCGCCCGCAGTGCACTTCGGCCGTGGTCCCGCAGCGGACTACGGCAGAAGTCCCCGCAGCGGGAACGCGGCCCGGCGCGTCGCCACGATCGCCTGATCGAGGCGGTCCGCCGGGTCGTACCCCGACTCCCAGTCCTTCCAGGACAGCGGCCACCGTCCGTCCGTCATCCGCACCGGCGCCAACTGCCGCGTACGGGCGAAGACTTCCTGCCGCCAGCTCTCCGGAATCACCGTCTCGGGATCGATGGGCCGCCCCGCAGCGATGGCGACGAGATGCGTCCAGGACCGCGGCACGACGTCCACCACGGCGTACCCGCCACCACCGAGCGCGACCCACCGCCCGTCCGCGTACTCGTGCGCCAGTTCGTGGCATGCCACCTGCACGGCCCGCTGCGCGTCGAGCGAGACCGCGAGATGCGCGAGCGGGTCCTCGAAGTGGGTGTCGGCGCCGTGCTGGGTGACGAGAACCTGCGGCCGGAAATCGGCGAGGAGCTCGGGCACCACCGAGTGGAAGGCGCGCAGCCACCCCGCGTCCCCGGTCCCGGCGGGCAGGGCGACATTGACGGCGGAGCCCTCCGCGCTGTCGGCGCCGGTCTCCTCCGGCCACCCGGTCTGCGGGAACAGCGTCCGCGGATGCTCGTGCAGCGAGATCGTCAGAACCCGCGGGTCGTCCCAGAAGGCCGCCTGGACCCCGTCCCCATGGTGCACGTCCACATCCACGTACGCGACTCGCTCCGCGCCCAGCTCGAGCAGCCGCGCGATCGCCAGCGAGGCGTCGTTGTAGATGCAGAACCCGGACGCGCCACCGGGCATCGCATGGTGCAGCCCGCCGGCGAAGTTCACCGCATGCAGCGCGTCCCCGCGCCACACCGCTTCGGCCGCCCCCACGGACTGCCCGGCGATGAGCGCCGACACCTCGTGCATCCCGGCGAAGGCGGGATCGTCCATGGTTCCGAGCCCGTACGACGGGTCGGCGGAATCCGGATCGGCGGAAGCGGCCTTGACCGCCTCCACGTAGTCCTCGCGGTGCACGAGCCGCAGCGTCGACTCCCCGGCGGGCTTCGCCGCGACCACGTCGACCTCGCGGTCGAGCCCGAAGGCGTCGACCAGTCGCCGGGTCAGCGCGAGCCGGACCGGATCCATCGGGTGCTCCGGACCGAAGTCATAGCCCGTTACTGCCTCGTCCCACATCAGCTGTGCGCGGCCGCTCATGTCCGTCACCGTATCGGTTTGGTTCAGGAGCGAACGACCGGGCGTACCCCAAGGTCACCAGGACGAGCACCATCGGTACGAGCATCGCGCCGCGGTAGCTCCAGGCGTCCCCGAGCGCACCCACCAACGGTGAACCGATCAAGAACCCCACGTAGTTGAAGATGTTCAGCCGCGCGATCGCCGTGTCGGACGCCCCCGGGAAGAGCCGCCCCGCCGCCGCGAAGGTCTGCGGCACGATCACGCACAGCCCCAGGCCCAGGAGCGTGAACCCGAGCATCCCCACCCATGCCCCCGGCGCAACCGCCACCACCGCGAACCCGAGCGCCGCGACGACCGCCCCCAGCCGTACGACGGCCACGGCCCCGAACCGCCGCACCCCGAGGTCCCCGACGGCGCGCCCCACCAGGGTCATCACCATGTACACGTTGTACGGAACGGTCGCCAGCTGCTCCGAGCTGCCCAACACGTCCTGCAGATACTTCGCGCTCCAGTTGGAGACCGTGGAGTCCCCGATGTACGCGAACGTCATCACCAGACAGAGCGGCAGCAGCAGCTTGAAGACGACGGGCCCGGCCTCGACCGCCTCCTTCGCATCGGGGGCGCCCCCGTCCACGTACCACCGACTGCCGACGAAGGTGGCCGGCAGCAGCAGGAGCACCACCGGCAGGTAGGACACGAACAACGACAGATGCCAGTGCGCCCCCGCCCACGCGAGCGAGGCGCCCACGATCCCGCCGAGGCTGTACGCGGCATGGAAGCCGAGCATGATGCTGCGCCCGTACGTCCGCTGCAGACTCACGCCGAGCATGTTCATGGAGGCGTCGAGCGCGCCCACCGCGAGCCCGAAGGCGCCGAGCGCGATCGCCAGCTCGGCCAGGTGGTCACCGGATCCGACCCCGAGCAGCGCCAGGAGCACGACGGGCTGGGACCAGCGCAGCAGGCGGCTGGGCCGTATTCGCTTGACCAGCTGTTCTGTCGCCACGCTTCCGACGCCGGCGAGAATCGGCACGGCGGCCAGGAAGGCGGGCAACAATGCGTCGGAGACCCCGTAGCGGTCCTGGATGGCCGGAATGCGCGTCACGAGCAGCGCGAAGGTGGCGCCCTGGGCGAAGAAACTGAACGCCAAAGAGGCCCTACCGCGCCGCAGCACATCTGTCATGGCGGCGAGCGTAGGGCCCCGGCTTACCGGTGGGTAGATCAAGCCGAAGATGAATTTTGCTCAGCTCTACGGCTGGACGGTCCTACCGAGCCCGGGCGGCGAGCTCGTCCTCCACCATCTTCTCCATCGGACCTGCGGCGAGGGCACCGCTGAACAGCATGGCCAGGGCGATCGTGGAGATCATGATGACCGTGCCGAGCCAGACCATCGTGTCGATCGGCAGCGTGTACGCGCCCACGATCCGTACCAGGCACTCGCCGAACAGGGCCACGCCCCAGACGAGGGAGAAGGTGCGCTCGAACTTCCGGAACCGCTCGGAGCCGCTGAGCAGCCGCTCCCAGGCCGCGGTCTTCACGGCGTCGCCCTTGGTGATGAACGGCTTGAGCGCCGTCGTCATCATCGGCTTCCCCAGCATCACGGAGACCAGGATGCCGATACCGACCACACTGCTGACCCCGCTGTCCTTGGCCAGCATCAGCCGCGGGTCACCGGCGACCAGGCTGAGCAGCAGCCCGACGACGTTGACGAAGAGGATCAGCCCGGCGAGCCCGTTGAACCTCCGCTCCTTCACCACGCCCCACACGGTCCGCATGGCGGGCACCACGCTGCTCCATCCCAGCGCCGCCACGGTGCTCATCCCGAACCCGCTCTTGAGGAGGTAGTACGACCCCATCGGCACCGCCACGTCCAGGATCAGAGGGAGGAAGCTCGGCCGGACGCCGCTCCCAACGTCGCCGACGGCGGGATCGGCGGGAGCGGCGGGAGCGGCGGCGGCGGTCGTCGCAGCAGGCGCCTCGACGCTGCTCTCAGTGGCCGTGATGCTCATGGTCGGGTCCCTCCGTCGTCACTGTGTACGTCCCGTTTCGATGTACTCAGCTTCGCGGTCGGACCCTGTCCGCCAACAGAAACGATCGTCCGGAGCTCGCCATGACAAATGTCAGTGCCGGGCGATGGGCACCGTCATACGAGCAGGTCAGCCAACTCTCCCATGTCGGAAAAGAGTTGAGTGGCTCCGGCCAGCCTGGCCGCGGGCGTCATCGCCGTGAACCCGTACACGTCCATCCCGGCAGCGTTCGCCGCCCGCACACCGAGCGGGCTGTCCTCCACGACGACACACCGCTGAGGCCGTACGCCCATCCGCTCGGCCGCGTGCAGAAACAGATCCGGCGCCGGCTTGCCCCGCCCCACGTCCTGCGAACTGAAGACACGCCCCTCGTCGAACCACCGGTCGAGTCCCGTCTTCCGGTGCCCCACCCGAATCCGCTCATGGCTCCCGGAGGAGGCCACGCAGTACGGCACCCCGTCCGCGGCCAGCTTCTCGAGAACCTGCACGGCACCGGGAACGGGTTCCAACTCCCGCTCGAACGCGGCGAATACGCGCGCGTGGAGGACATCGTCGAAATCGTCGGGCAGCCGCCTGCCCGTACGCTCCTGGACAAGGTCGTGGACACGGTGCACGGCTGCCCCCATGTAGTCCCTGAGGGACTCCTCGTACGAGGTCGGGTGCCCAAGCTCGGTGAGATAGGCGGCCAGGATCGTGTTGGAGATCGGCTCGCTGTCCACCAGGACGCCATCGTTGTCGAAGATCACCAGGTCATAGCGCATGACACGACCCTAAGCGACGCTCGGGAATCGATCCGGAAATTGATCCGGAACGCAGAAAACCCCCGTACCGTTTCCCGGTACGGGGGTTT
>NZ_BMMM01000017.1:174156-251171 GCF_014645835.1 Streptomyces albiflavescens | reverse complement strand
GGGCCACCATGGGATGTATCGCGAGGGTTATGCGGCGAACCGTCAGGTCCGTCCGATGGGTGCCGGACTCGATCTGTACGGTCTGCGCAAGGACGGTACCGAGTTCCCGGTTGAGATCAGTCTCAGTCCGCTGGAGACCTCTGACGGGCTTCTTGTTTCCGCCGCTGTGCGCGACGTCAGCGAACGCAAAGCCGCAGAGCGGCGCATCGGTGAACTCGCCGCGCTCGTCGAGTCTTCGCAGGATGCGATCCTCGCCAAGACGCTCGACGGTCGCATCACGTATTGGAACTCCGCGGCCCAGCGGTTGTACGGCTACACCGCGCCGGAAGTCATGGGACGTCACGTGTCCCTCCTCGCCCCGGCCGAGCGGAAGCATGAGATCGACATGCTCCTGGAGCGGTTGAGACAGGGTGAGAAGGTGGAGCGCTTCGAGACCCTGCGCGTTACCCGGTCCGGCGCATTCCTGGATGTGGACGTCACCCTGTGGCCGACCCGGGACACCGCCGGGACGGTCGTGGGCGCGTGCGCCATCATCCGCGACGTCAGCGACCGCAAGAAGGCCGAGGCGGAGCTCACCGCCCTGTACCAGCAGCAGCGCCACATCGCCCTCACCCTGCAGCGCAGCCTCATGGGCACCCCGCCGGCCATCCCCGGTCTGACCACCGCCAGTCGGTACCGGCCCGCCACCCAGGGAGCCGGTGTGGGCGGCGACTGGTTCGATCTCATCCCGCTGGGCGCGGGCCGGGTCGGGGTCCTCATCGGCGATGTCATGGGCCGCGGTCTGGAGGCCGCCGCCGTCATGGGACAGCTGCGGTCCGCCGCACATGCCCTGGCCAAGACCGGCATGCAACCCCGCCAGCTGATGCAGTCGCTGGACACCTGCGTCGCCGACCTCGACGTCCCCGACCAACTGGTGACCTGTTGCTACGTCGTGGTCGCCTCCGACGCAGGAGAGGTGACCATATGTTCTGCTGGGCACCTGCCAGTCCTCGTCGCCGTACCAGGCGACGGCGCCCGGGCGCTGCCGTCGCCGGTGAACGCGCCGCTCGGTGTGGGCGGCGAGCTCTACGAGCAGTCCCGGGCGGTCATGCCGCCCGGCGCCACTCTCGTGCTGTACACCGACGGCCTGATCGAAACCCCCGGCAGCGACATCGAGGACCAGCTCTCCGAGCTCGTCGCCACGCTCAACGACCTCTATGCCACCGCACCCTGCCTCGAAACGGTCGCCGACCACGTCCTCGCCACCCTGCTGCCCGACGCCGAAAGCCACAACGACGACGTCACGCTGCTGCTCACTCAACTGCCGGCCGCACCCTTGGTCGCCCTCACCGCCGACTTCGACGCCGTCCCGGAATCCGTGTCCGAAGCCCGCGTCTTCCTCAACAAGGTCCTCAGCTCCTGGGACTGCCCCGGCGCCGTCGACGACGCGTGCCTCCTGCTGTCCGAAGTCATGACCAACGCGGTCCAGCACGCCGAGGGCCCCATCGGCCTGCACCTGTGCCGCACGGACACCGAACTCACCGTGGAGATCAGCGACTGCAGCCCCCATCTTCCCCAGCCCCGACTGGCAGCCGACGACGAGGACTCCGGGCGTGGGCTGCTGCTGGTACGCACCCTTGCCGACGACTGGGGCGTCCGCCCCACCGACGAGGGAAAGACCACCTGGTTCAGCCTCACCCTGTAGAGCGCGCGACGCACGCAAGCCGCGGGCCGCACTGGTCGCGGATGTGGGGGACGACGATGGAGAACGCCGCGTTCAGCGCGACCAGTCTGCCCGTCGGCCGCCCGAGAGAAGCGGACGTCAGAGCGCGTCCACGCCGCTCACCCTCCAGCCGTCGGACGTGCGGTTCAGCGTCATCCGTACTCGGTTCAGGTCCACGCGGGAGCCCGAGACCTGGGTGCTCGTGGTCACCTGGTTGACGAAGAGGAGGATCACGGCGCGGTCCGCCGACGCCGAGATCACGGAGGCCGCGGGGGAGCCGCCGGTGGGTTGCGCCACTGTCGCCTTCACCACCCCGTGGTACTTCCTGGCCGTCGGACCGACCACCGTCGTGGTGGTCTTCCGGTACTCGTCGAGGAAGTGCCCGGTGAGCCGGGCGCGGGCCGCGGTGAAGTCGCGGTCCAGGTGGTGGTAGTCGTACGACAGGACGACGGGTGCCGCCTGGCGGGCGGCCGCGAGTGCCTGCGCTCGGGCCTGTTCGGCCCGCACGCCCTCCCGGTAGCGCCACCCGAGCATGGCGGCCGCGACCAGGCCCGCCACGAGCAGGGCACACAGGGCGGCGGTGAGCAGTCGGCGTCGGCCATGCCGCGTCGCGGTACCGGAGCCGGGCTCGCCCTCATCCCTCGGCGCGTCCTCCCCGAAGGACTCCGGTGAGGGCTCGGGCGGGTCGTCCCAGCCGTCCTTCTCCGGGGCGTCGATGAGCACGGTGCGTCCGGCGGCCGGTGCCTCGGTCCGACCCGGGGCCTCCTCGTCGGTGGCCGTTGGCCCCGGCTCGCGGTGGCCGCGCTCCGCGCGCTTGGCTGCCGCGCGGGCGGCTGCGGTCATGGTGCGTCGGGTGCCCGAACCGGAACCCGAGCCGCGGCCTTGGGTGGTCGTCTTCGCCACGGTCTTACTCCTCATGTGCTCTTGGGGCGTATGGCAGTCAGGGCGCGGTCAGCCGACGAACTCGACGTCCGAGGTCAGCCAGCGGCCGTCCCGTTGCACCAGATCGAGCTGGAGCCGGTAGGTGCGCGCCTCGCCCTTGGGTGCCGCGGTGTTGGTCACCTTGCTGTCGGCGACCACCAGGACGCGGGCCGAGTGCTCGTCGGAGCGGACGATGCCCGCGTCCAGGACCTGGCCCTCGGACACGGACTTGTTCTCGGCGACGAGCTTGGTCAACTGCTCGGTCTGCGCGGCGAACTGCTTCTTGAAGTCGCCGGTGGCGCCCTTGAGGACGTTCGCGCTGTCCCGGTCGTAGTGCCGGTAGTCGAGCGAGGTGAAGTTCAGCGCCGACTGGCGGGCCGCGGCCAGGATGTCCTGGCGTCGCTGCTCCGCCTCACGCTGGTCGTAGAGGCTGAAGCTCAGCCAGATCGTCAGGGCGGTGGTCAAGACGGTCGCCACGACCAGCCCCACCGACCAGACCCTGCTCGACCATGCCGTGCCCGACGAGGCCCTGCGCGACCGGGCCGCCCCCAACCAGGCCCTGCCCGGCAGCGCCTTGCCCGGCCCGGCTCCGCCCGTCAGTGCCTCGCCCGACAGGGACTTCCCCGTAAGCCCCTTGCCCGTAAGCGCCTCGCCCGCCATGACCCCGCTCACGCCATCGGTCCGACTAGCAGCCATTGCCACGACTCCTTTCCGAACACCGCCTGTTGGCCTCCCGTCGAGCCGATCTCGACGGGTCTTCCGTCCGGGCCGGTCGCGGTGCCGGTCTCCGGGTCGTACGGCGTGATGTACGCCGCCTGGTCGTGACCGTCCCCGGAAGCGGTCGACGGGCCGGGGGCGTTCTGCGCGCCCCGTACCGACGTCTTGCTTCCGCGTGGGGCCGTGCAGCGCGCGTCGGTGTTCGGCTCGCGCGTGCTGGTGTCCGAGGGGTCGCGCCGTGTTGTCCCGTAGCCCTGGGTGCACGGCGGCGGGTCGTCGGCGTTGACCACCAGGCCGAAGTGGGTGGTGCCGTCGCCCGGGACGACCGTGTAGCTGCCCGCGACCAGGGCCGGAAAGGTGACCAGGGACTGTTCCACGCCGGGCAGGCGGGCCAGTGTGACCTGGCCGCCGCTGATCAGATTGGCCAGCAGGACCGAGAGCCGTGGACCGGTGGACTTCAGCAGTGAGTTCACCTGCTGGGCGGCCGGCGTCGCGTTGCCGATCAGCTTGCGCAGGTCCCCGTCGCTCGACTTCAGCTGGGCGCTGAGCGCCGCCAGGTCGTGCGCGAACGACTTGATGGACGAGCCCTGGTCGGCCTGCGTCTTGAGGACCTTCCGCGAGTCCTCGATGAGCGAGATCGTCTGGGGGAGTGACTGGGACGCCGACTCCACGAGGGCGTTGCCCGAGTCCACCAGGCGGCTCAGGTTCGGGCCGGTGCCCGAGAAGGCCTTGCCCAACTCGTCGACGGTGATCCGTAGATCGTCCTTGCCGACCGAGTTCACCAGTCTGTCCAGGCTGAGGACCAGGTCCGTGGTGGGCAGCGGCACGCGGGTGCTGCCGCGCGGGATGCTGCTGCCCTCGAGCAGATACGGGCCGCCCGACCTGCGCGGCTGCAGATCGACGTACTGCTCGCCCACCGCCGAACGGTTCGCCACCACGGCGAGCGTGTCCGCCGGGATGCGCGGCGCGCCGTCCTTGATGTCGAGGGCGACCGAGACGCCGTCGGACCCGGTCAGCCGCAGCGCGCCGACGCGGCCCACCGGCACCCCGCGGTAGGTGACCTCGGCGCCGGGGAAGATGCCCCCGGAGTCGGCGAAGTCCGCCCGCACGGTGTAGCCGCGGCCCAGGACGTCGTCCACCAGGCCGGTGTACTCGGCGCCGACGTACGACACCCCGACGGCGGTGACGGTGGCGAAGGCGAGGAGTTGGGCCTTGACCGTACGTGTGATCACGGCTGGACTCCCTTCAGCATCAGCTCCGCGAGCGCGAGGTTGATCCCCTCGGGCAGGTCCGCGTCGGTTGTCTCGGTCGTGTAGCTGCTGGTGCACACCGGCGGGCACAGCGGGCCGCCGCCGTTCGACGGGGCCGACGGCACCGAGGGGGACGACGGCAGGCTGGGCGTGCTGGGCAGGGCTGTGGGAGTCGGGACACTCGGAAGGTCAGGAAGCTCGGGGGTCTTGGGCTCCTGGGAATCTCCGTTCCCCTCGCCGGGCTTGCCGGGTTTGCCGGACCCACCCGTCACGTTCCCGTAGATGCCGGCCAGGTCGAGATCCGCGGTGATGTGGAGATTGACGTAGTCACCCTTGACGGCGTCCACCGCGTTGCGCGGGAACGGGTAAGTGGTCAGCAGCTCAAGGGAGTTGGGCAGATCGTCGCCCGCCTTGTTGAGCTGCTGCAGAATCGGGCGCAGCTGCTTCAGGTTCGCGACCGTGTCGTCGTGGGAGGCGTTGACCACCTTGGTGCCCGTCTTGCCGAGCTTCGACAGGGCGGTGAGCATCCTCGTCAGATCGCGCCGCTGGTCGGCGAGGACCTTCAGGGCGGGCGGCATCGTGTCGACGGCCTGGGCGATCGTCTTCTTCTCCTTGCCGAGCCGTCCCGCGAGCCGGTCGACGGCCTTGAGAGCGTGGACGATGTCCTTCCGCTGGTCGTCCAGGCCGCCGATGAACGTGTTCAGCTCCTTGAGCAGCGATCTGACCCGGTTCTCCCGGCCGTCCAGGGCCTTGTTCAGCTCCACGGTGATCGTCTTGAGCTGGGCCACTCCGCCGCCGTTGAGCAGCGCGGACAGTGCGGACAGCACCTCCTCGATCTCCGGGTTCCGGCCGCTGCGGGACAGGGGGATGCGGTCGCCGTCGCCGAGCCGGCCCACGGGGGCCGTGCCGGACGGGGCGGAGAGCGCGACGTACTTCTCGCCGAGCATGCTGGTCTGCCGCAGCTCGGCGATCGCGTTGGCGGGCAGCTTCACCGAGTCGGCGACCCGCAGCCGTACACGCGCGTGCCAGCCGTCCAGTTCCACCTTCTCGACCGCGCCCACGGTGACGTTGTTGACCTTCACCGCCGACTGCGGCACCAGGTCGAGGACGTCGCGGAACTCGACGGTGACGTGGTACGCGTGGCCGTCGGCGGCGGCTCCGCCGGGCAGCTGGACGTCGTACCAGCCGTTGAACTCACAGCCGGACAGCAGCAGCGAGCCGACCGCGGCCCACGCGAGGGCGCCGACCTTGCGCAGTGCGCTCATGCGCTCGCCCCCAGAATTCCGCCGAGCGTCCGGTCGACCGTTCCCGTCACCGCGGAGCCCTCGGGCACCTTGGGCAGGGAGTCGAAGAGTTCCTTCAGCTCCTTGCAGTCGGGGTTCTTGCCGGCCTTGCCGCCGCCCTCGTCGCCGGTCGTCTTCAGTACGGAGCACAGCAGGGAGGCCGGATCCTGCGCCTGCTGCGCGTTGTTGCGGGTGTCTAGGGTGCCCGCGGACGGGTTGTAGGCGTTGTTCAGGTTCGACAAACCCGTGGGAGCGACCTCCAACAGCTCGGCCAGCGCGGCCCGTTGGGTGACGAGCACCTTGGTCACCTTGCTGAGGCCCTTCACGTTCGAGGTCAGCGACTTCTTGTTGTTCTTCACGAACTGCGACACATCGCCGAGCGCCGTCCCCAGGTTCTTGAGCGCGTCCGCGAGGTCCTTGCGCTCGCCCGAGAGCTGCTTGGCGACCTCGGCGAGGCTGGTGTTGAACGACCGCACGCCCTTGTCGTCGGCGGCCAGCGCCGCCGTGAACACCTGCAGGTTCCGCACCGTGCCGAAGAGGTCCGTGCGGCCGTCGGACAGCGTGGTGACGGCCTGCGAGAGGTCCTTGACCGACTGGTTGAGGTTCTTGCCCTGGCCGTCGAGGTTGTCCGCGCTCACCCCGAGCAGCCGTGACAGCGAGCCGTCCTTGTTGGCGCCCTGGGGGCCGAGCGCGTCGGCCGTCGTGTGGAGACTGTCGAAGATGCGGTCCAGTTCGACCGGTACGGCCGTCCGCGTCTCGGGGATGACGGCACCGTCCCGTAGCACCGGACCCTTCCGATAGACCGGGAGCAGCTGCACGTAACGGTCGCTGACCACCGAGGAGTTGATGATCGCGGCCTTGGCGTCGGCCGGGACCTTGCGGCCTTCGTCGTACTTCAGCTCCACCCGCACCCGGTCTCCCTCCGGTGTGATCTTCTCGACCTCGCCGATCCGGACGCCGAGGACGCGGACGTCCGAGCCGGGGTAGATGCCGACGGTGCGCGGGAAGTACGCGGTGATGTGCACGGACTCGGAGCGCGGCCACAGCACGTAGGTGAGTGCGGCGACGAGGACGAGTGCGGTGACCACGGCCAGGCGCCTCTTCAGGTTCTTCACCGCGTGCCTCCCGTGCGCGGCACCACCGGAGCGGCGACCAGGTTCTGGACGTAGCTGTCGAACCAGCGGCCGTTACCGAGGGCATTGGTGAAGACCCGGACGTACGGCGCGAGCAGCTTGACGCTCCGGTCCAGGCTCGACTGATTGCGTTCGAGCATCTCCACCACGGTGTTCAGGCCCTTGAGCGCGGGCCCGATCTCCTTGTTGTTGTCCGCGACCAGGCCGGAGAGCTCGATGCCGAGCGCGGCGGAGCTCTTCAGCAGCTTGTGGATCGCCTTGCGCCGCTTGCTGATCTCCTTGAACAGCTTGTCGCCGTCCTTGACCAGCCCGGTGAAGTCCTCGGAGTGCTCGGCCAGCACGCCCGTGACACCGTTCGCGTGGTCGAGGAGTTCGCCCAGCGCCTTGTCGCGCGAGGCGACCGTCCGGGAGATCTTCGACAGGCCCTTGATGGACGCCCGTACCTCGGCGGGCGAGTCCTGGAAGGTGGTGGAGATGGTGTCCAGGGCCTTCGCCAGCCGTTCGGTGTCGACCTTCTCCGTCGTGGTGGTGAGATCGCTGAACGCCTGCACGACGTCGTACGCCGGAACCGTCCTGCTCAGCGGTATCTCGCTGCCGGGCTTCAGCTGCCCCGGTCCTTTGGGGTGCAGCGCGAGGTACTTGGCGCCGAGGATGGTCTTGACCCGGATCGACGCGCCGGTCTCGACTCCGAACTTCGGATCGCCCTTGATCTTGAAGGTGACCTTGACGTGGTCGCCGTCCAGATCGACGTTCTTCACCTTGCCGACCTTGACGCCGGCGATCCGCACCTCGTCGCCGGGCTTGAGACCGCCCGCCTCCGAGAAGGCCGCGCTGTACGTGTCGCCGCCGCCGATCAGCGGCAGGCTGTCGGCGTTGAACGCGGCCACGGTCAGCAACCCGAGGACGGTGAGGCCGACGGCTCCGATCACCACGGGATTGCGCTCGCGGAACGGCCTGAGGCGCGGGCGGCGTATCCGTATGCGGGGCAGCCTCGGTGGGTCGATGCGGACTTTGACCAGGGGTTCGGGGCGGTGGGGGCGGGGTGCCCGGCGCGGCAGGAGCCGTATTTTCGGGAGCTTGGGCGGGTCGATGCGGACTTTGACCAGGGGTTCGGGGCGGCGGGGGCGGGGTGCCCGGCGCGGCAGGAGCCGTATTTTCGGGAGCTTGGGTGGGTCGATGCGGACCTTGACCAGCGGCTCCGGGCGGCGCTTACGGGTCCTGCGCGGAAGAAGGTGCTTCGTCATGCGCCGCACCTCGCCCTCGCCACGTGCAGCTCGGGAGTGAGTACCTGCTTCGTCTTCGGCAGCACGATCCGGCCGTCGAAGTCGCAGAGGTAGAAGTTGAACCACGAGCCGTAGGACGCTGTCCCCGTCAGCTCGCCCAGCTTGTTCGGCAGCCGCTTCAGCACGTCCTCCACGGTGTTCTCGTTCTTGTTCAGCGTTCCGGTGAGATCGGTCAGCTCGGCGATGTCGTCCTTCAGCGGCGGACGCGCGTCCTTGAGCAGCCCCGAGGTGGCGTCGGTCAGGTCGCCGATGCCCACCAGGGACTGCCCGATGGGCTTGCGGTCGGCGGACAGTCCCGAAATCACCCGCCGCAGCTGCTTGAGCAGCCCGGAGAAGCGCGAGCCTCGCTTGTCCAGCGTGTCCAGCACGGTGTTGAGGTTGTCGATCACCGAGCCGATCAGCTTGTCGCGGCCGGCCAGGGTCGTGGTGAGCGACGCCGTGTGCACCAGCAGGCTGTTGACAGTGCCGCCCTCGCCCTGGAGGGTCCGGATGATCTCGGTGGCGAGCTGGTTGACGTCCTGCGGACTGAGCGCCGCGAACAGTGGCTTGAAGCCGTTCAGCAGGGCGTTCAGGTCCAGCGCGGGCTGCGTGCGCGACAGCGGGATGGTGGCGCCGGGCTTCAACCGGGTGCCGTCTCCCGCGCCCTCGGTCAGGGCGACGTAACGCTGTCCGACCAGGTTCCGGTAGCGGACGACCGCGCCGGTGCTGTTCAGCAGCGGACGGTCCGCGCCGACGGTGAAGGTGACCTCCGCCAGCGTCCGGTCCTTGATCCGGATGCCCTCGACCTCGCCGACCCGTACCCCGGCCACCCGGATGTCGTCGCCCTTCTCCAGGCCGGTCACGTCGCTGAACACCGCGCGATACGTGTGCTCGGGAGTGAAGGAGATGTTGACGATGGTGGCGGCGAGCAGGGCCGTCGCCAGGATCGTCACCAGGGCGAAGAGGCTGAACTTGATCAGCGGGGCGGCGGCCTGCCGGGCTCCTGACGTCCTCATGGTCCTCAGGGTCTTTGGGGTCTTTGGGATCTTTGGGGTCGTCGATGCCGTCGATGTCGGCGGTGTCGGCGGTGTCGGCGGTGTCGTCGGGGTCCTCATGCGACGCTCACCGCCGTTCCGCGCGCCATCGGTCCGAACAGCAGCGTCGCGACCGGCGGCACCTGGTCGTCTGGCACGCCCATGACGGGCGCGACGAGCGAGCCGACGGCGCGCTGCTCGGCCCGGGTGGCGGAGACGCTGACGGGGCCGGCTGAACTCCCGTTCTTGGAACCGTCGTTGAGGTGGACCCCGGGGGCGGGCACCTGGGGATGGGGGAGACCGTGGCAGTTCGGCCCCGACCGATCGGCGTAGCGCGGCTCCTCACCGGGTTCGTACGCCCCCTGCTGCCGGACGACCTCGAGCGTGATGTGCATCGCGCCGCCCCGGAACGCCTGCTCGGAGGCCTGTTCCTCGCGCACCAGGCCGGCGAGGAGACAGGGGTACTCGGGCGAGTAGCGGGCGAAGAGATCGAGCGTGGGGCGGGAGACCCGGCCCAGGGTGATCAGCCGGTCGCCGTTCGCGTCGAGGAAGTCGTCCGCGGTGCCCGCGGCGGTGGCCGTCGTGGTGAGCGCGGACGCGAGTCGGTCCCGCTGCTCGACCAGGGTGCGGCTGGTGGTGACGGTGTTGCGCAGGATCGCCATCAGGTCGGGAGCCGCGTCGCCGTACACCTCGGCGACGTCGGCCAGCCGTGCGAAGTCCTCGGTGAGGGACGGCAGGTGAGGATTGAGCCGGTGCAGATAGTCCTCCACGCGCGTGAGGTTGTCGCCGATCCGGTCGCCGCGTCCTTCGAGGGCGGTGGCGAACGCGGAGAGCGTGGCGTTGAGCTTGCCGGGCTGCACGGTCCGCAGCAGCGGCAGCAGGTCGTTCATCAGCTGCTGGACCTCGATGCCGACGCGGGTGCGGTCCTGGGTGATGACATCGCCGGCGCGGATGGGCCGGACCGACGAGTGCGCAGAGGGCGTGGCGCGCGCGGGCGCGACCAGGTCGACGTACTTCTCGCCGAACAGCGTCTTGGGCAGCAGGCGGGCGTGCACGTCGGACGGGATGGACGCGACGTACTCCGGCTTGAGCGCGATGTCGAGCGTCGCCTTCGTCCCGTCGGCGTGCACCGTGCGCACCTCACCGACCAGCAGCCCGCGCAGCTTGACGTCGGCCCGCGGATCGAGCTGGTTGCCGAGGCTGTCGGCCTCCAGCTTGATCCGTACCGCCGGGGTGAACACCTGCTGGTACACGGCGACGGACAAGGACAGCAGCAGTGCGAGTACGGCGAGGAACACGACGCCGTACAACCGCAGTCTCAGCACTCTCATCCGGCTCACCCCGCGATCCGTACGGTCGTGTTGGCGCCCCAGATCGCGAGCGACAGGAAGAAGTCCAGGACGTTGATCGCGACGATCGAGGTGCGCACGGCGCGGCCCACGGCGACGCCGACGCCCGCCGGGCCGCCGCTCGCGTAGTAGCCGTAGAAGCAGTGCACCAGGATGATCAGGACGGCGAAGACGAGCACCTTCCCGAAGGACCACAGCACGTCGACCGGAGGCAGGTACTGCTGGAAGTAGTGGTCGTAGGTGCCCGCCGACTGCCCGTAGTAGCCGGTGGTGATGGTGCGGGCGGCGAGGTAGGAGGACAGCAGCCCGATCACGTACAGCGGGATCACCGCGACGAAGCCGGCGATCATCCGGGTGGTCACCAGGAAGGGCAGCGAGGGCACGCCCATCACTTCGAGGGCGTCGGTCTCCTCGCTGATCCGCATCGCGCCCAGCTGCGCCGTGAACCCGGCGCCCACCGTCGCGGAGAGCGCGAGCCCGGCCACCAGCGGGGCGATCTCCCGGGTGTTGAAGTACGCCGAGAGGAACGCCACGAAGTTGGAGGTGCCGAGCTGGTTCAGCGCGGCGTAGCCCTGCAGGCCCACCTCCGTGCCGGTGAAGAACGACAGGAAGGCGATGACGCCGACCGTGCCGCCCACGACGGCGAGGGCGCCGCGGCCGAAGCTCACCTCGGCGAGCAGCCGCAGGATCTCCTTCTTGTAGCGGCGCAGGGTGCGGCCCGTCCACGCCAACGAGCGTCCGTAGAAGGACAGTTGGCTGCCCAGTTCCTCCAGGCGATTCAGCAGCGCCATGACTCAGCCCCTCTGCGGAACGACTTGGAAGTAGACGGCCGTCATCACGAAGTTCGTCACGAACAGCAACATGAAGGTGATCACCACCGACTGGTTCACCGCGTCGCCCACGCCCTTCGGGCCGCCCTGCGCGGTGAGTCCCTTGTACGAGGCGACGATCGCGGCGATCGCGCCGAAGACCAGCGCCTTGACCTCCGCCGCCCACAGGTCGGAGAGCTGGGCGAGCGTGGTGAAGGAGGCGAGATAGGCGCCCGGTGTGCCGTTCTGCAGGACGACGTTGAAGAAGTAGCCGCCCGCGACACCGACGACCGACACCAGGCCGTTGAGCAGCACCGCCACCACCATCGACGCCAGGACCCGCGGGACGACCAGCCGGTGGATGGGGTCGATGCCGAGCACCTGCATCGCGTCGATCTCCTCGCGGATCTTCCGTGCCCCGAGGTCCGCGCAGATCGCCGTGCCGCCGGCGCCCGCGATCAGCAGCGCGGTGACGATCGGCGAGGCCTCCCGCAGCACCGCCAGGACCGAGGCGGCCCCGGAGAAGGACTGGGCGCCGAGCTGCCGTGTCAGGCTGCCGATCTGCAGCGCGATGACCGCGCCGAAGGGGATGGACACGAGAGCCGTCGGCAGGATGGTCACGCTCGCGACGAACCAGGCCTGCTGGATGAACTCCCGCGCCTGGAAGGGGCGTCGGGGAATGGTCCGGACGACGTCCAGCGCCATCGCGAAGAGGTTCCCGGAGTGTCTGAGCGCTCCGGTCGGCGAGAGCCTCATGCGTCCGCCGCCTCCTTCCGGTGCAGCTCCGACTCGCGTCTCGCGATCGCCTCCCAGCGGGGCGGGCGGGTGATGCCGGGGCTCGGCAGCAGACGTGGCGTCATGTCGTTGCCGACATGGCGGGCCTTGCGGTCCATGTCGCCGAGCCGCGCCAGCTCCTGCTCGACCTGCGCGGCGTCCTTCTCCTCGGCCATGCCGATCGGCCCCTGCATCCGGCCGTTCAGAAACTGCCGTACGACGGGCTCGTCGCTGGTCAGCAGCTGCTCGCGGGGCCCGAACATGACCAGCTCACGGCGGAACAACAGCCCAATGTTGTCCGGCACCTGGCGGGCCGAGGCGATGTCGTGCGTGACGATCAGGAACGTCGCGTCGATCTGCGCGTTGAGGTCGACGATGAGCTGGTTGAGATACGCGACGCGCACCGGGTCGAGGCCCGAGTCCGGCTCGTCGAACAGGATGATCTCCGGATCGAGGACCAGCGCCCGCGCCAGTCCGGCCCGCTTGCGCATCCCGCCGGATATCTCACCGGGCAGCTTCCCTTCCGAGCCGATCAGCCCGACCATGTCCATCTTCTCCAGCACGATGCGCCGGATCTGGCTCTCGGACTTGCGGGTGTGCTCGCGCAGCGGGAAGGCGATGTTGTCGTACAGGTTCATCGAGCCGAACAGCGCGCCGTCCTGGAACAGCACGCCGAAGAGCTTCCGCACCTCGTAGAGATCGTGCTCGCGCAGCCTGGTGATGTCCCGGCCCGCGACCTTCACGCAGCCGCGGTCCGGCTTCAGCAGTCCGACGAGCGTCTTGAGGAACACCGACTTGCCCGTGCCCGAGGGGCCGAGCATGACCGAGACCTCCCCGGCGGGCAGCGTCAGCGAGACGTCCTGCCAGATGACCTGGTGACCGAAGGACTTGGTCAGCCCTTCCACACAGATCTCGACACCCATCCGGTCCACCCTTCGACCCGTGGAGCAGCTCCGACATCTGCTCTACGGGGAGGGACGGGGTGTCCGTCGCGGCGAAGGTGAAGTTTTTTCGAGGGTCTTTCGAGGCTTCTACGGCAGCGCGGCCGGGGTCGGTACCTCGGCGGGGACATCCGGTGCGGCCGGAAGGGTCGTGGGGACCGTGGACGCGGCCGGCAGACCGGAGAGGCCGGGCACGCTCGGCAGGTCGGACACGCCGGGCACGCTCGGCAGGTCGGACACGCCGGGGACGGACGGCAGGTCGGACACGCCGGGGACGGACGGCACCGGTGACAGCGCGGCGTCCGGCAGCGGTGGCACCGACAGCGGCAGCAGCGACCGGTCGTGAGCGCCGGCCGACGTGGTCGGTGTCGCTCCGTGGGACGTCGAGGCGGCCGACAGATCACGGGCGTTCGGGGTGGCTGCCCTGCCTACGCCGTCGGGCCGGACGGTCTCTGTCGTCGCCTGGGCCATACGGGACACGGAGGGACGGGGAGTCGTGCCCTGCCCGCCCCCGTCGTGGACGTACGGCAATACGAACCCCGCCACCACCAGGGTCGCGGCCGTCGAGGTCACCGCCACGGCCTGCGCGTGGCCGCCCGCGCGCAGCTTGCCGCGCCCCCACAGGAACAGGGTGAGGCCCAGCGTTCCGGCCAGCGAGTTGCGCAACGTGCGCCGGGCCCGGGCCAGCAGCGACTCGACGGTCCGATAGCTCAGCCCCATGCGCACGGCGACCTGGCCGACGTCGAGATCCTCGGACTTCAGCCGGAGCGCCTCGGCCTGCCGCGCGGGCAGTTCCCCGCTGCGCACGGCCAGCCACTTGGCCTCGGCCCGGTCGCACACCGCCTCCTCGACGGGCACCGGCCCCGGCGCGGTGAGCGTGGGGCTGCGGTGCACCTCGGCCTCACGGTTGACCTGGCGGTACCGATCGACGCACAGCCGCATGGTCACGGTCGTCAGCCAGGCGCCGAGACGCTCGTCGTCCAGGTCGGGGCGCTCCGCGGCGCGCAGCATCGCCTCGTGCACCGCGTCCTCGGCGTCCTCCGGGCTCATCGACCTGCGCCGGGCCACCTTGAGCAGTTGCTCCCGGTGGCTCCACATGCGCTGCCAACGGTCGTGGGCCGCCTGTATCTCCGCAGGCATGTCCGGCATGTCCGTCGCCATGAGGGCCCCTTCGCGCTCACCCGCCGGTCCTGTGCCGTCCGGCGGGTGGCGACATTACCGCCGAGTATCCGCGGTTGTGGAGGGGGAGGAGGCCATCGAGTCCACACTGTTGCTGGTCAGCGGACCGCCGCTGGGCAGCAGGTCGTCGCCGGGCAGTTCGATGTCCGGGCCGGGCGGGGGGAGTTGGGGCTCCGTCGTCTCCTTGGCCAAGCAGTTGTCGCGGTTCGTGGATGGCCGTCGCACCAGACTCCGTGGGACCCCCCCAAGAACAGAACCCGGCGTACAGTCCGACTCGTCTGCCTTCTGGGTTCTGAACAGTCTCGGTCGGCTTACGCAGTGGAGCCCCAGGCCTCCATCAGTTGCTCGGGCCCGTACGTCGCCGCCAGCCCGTCCACCGTGAACCCGGAGCGGGACACCGCGACCAGTGGAGTGTCCTCGTCGGCGCCGGGTACGGCCAGCGCGTCCCGGGCCAGCGTGGCCAGGGCGCGGTGATCGAAGGAGCCGCGCTCGTGCCACTTGATCGAGCCGACGAACGCGATCTCGCGCGCCGGTGACCGGTCCGCCCCCACCAGGTCCACCTCGGGGTTATTGGTACGAGGCCACCAGCCGCCCACTTCCCGCACCCGCGGCCACGTGTCGTCGGGGAGCAGCCGGGCCAGCGACTCCCTCACGACGGGTTCGATCGCCCGCCCGCGCCACGAGCTCCATCCGCGTTCGACCGCCTCGACCACGATCCGGCTGCGCCCGCGCTCGATCTCCGGGATGCCCTGCTCCAGGAAGGCGAGCCAGAAACGGAGGTAGGGATCGGCCACGCGGTAGCGGCGGTCGCGGTCTCCTGGGCGGGTGGAGAGAGGGGTGTCGACGGCGATGAGTCGTTTGTCCGCGAGGGTGTGCAGGGCGGGGTTGAGCGAGCCGGGTGGAAGCGGTCGGTCGGCCGCCCCGGCTTTTGCGGCGATCGTTCCGAAGGTTCGCTCCCCGCTGCCGATCACGGAGAGCACGTGCCTGGCCTGGAGGGCGGAGGGGAACTCGGCGGCCAGCATCCGCTCACCGGAGACGAGAAGGGGGGAGGTGGGGTCGTCGAGGGCGCGGGAGAGGAAGTCGACGCGGGTCTCACCTTCCTGCCACTCCTGGCAGATGAGCGGCAGGCCGCCGGTGATCAGATGGACGTCGAAGGCGTCCGCGGCCGGGAGCCCGGTCATTGCCATGACCTCGGAGGGGGAGAGGGGCGCCAGTACCATCTCGACGCCTCGCTGATGGAAGGGGCGGCCGTAGGCGGAGAGTTGCTCCATCATGGCCAGATCACTGCCGATGAGGATGAGCAGCACGGGTTTCCGGCTCAGTACCCGGTCCCACACGGTCTGCAGAGTGCCTTCCAGTACCGGGTCGCCTTCGAGCATCCAGGGCAGCTCGTCGAGTACGACGATGCTGGGGGAGTCGTCCGGGAGTACCGCGGCGAGCTGACGAAGTGCGGTGTCCCACTCGGCGACGGTCGCGACGCCCGCGAGGAGCTCGGTGTCGGGCAGTGAGGAGTGCCGGACCTCGGCGAGGAAGCGAGCCCGTTCCCGCTGGGCGTCCTCGCCCCGGGTGGCCTGGTGCACGGCGTACGGCACCCGGGCGCGTTCACAGAAGAGGTCCACGAGCCGCGACTTCCCGACCCGACGCCGACCGCGGAGCAGCAGGGCCCGGCCGCGCTGGTCGCCCCGGCCGTCGCGCACCCAGGCGAGGTGGCGTTCCAGGGCGGCCAGCTCGGACTTGCGGCCTACGAAGCCTGGCATGGGTCACCCTCCGAGTTTGCTCGTACGAAACATACTCAAGTGAACCATAGTATGGAGATTTCGAGTAGTTAACCGCTCGCGCTACGTGATGCGCGGGGTGGGCTGGAGGACCGTGAAAGGCGGGGCTGCCGAGGATGGATGTCCGGTGAACCGTCGGCCCGGCCCGACCAGTAGTCATAAGCTGGCGGTCGTCACGCACTACGCCAGGGCGGGGTGGAAAGAACCATGGGCGGCCTCACCGAGGCGAACCTCAAAGTGCTGGCCGGTGCTCGCTCCTTCGAGCGCGGGCTCGGTTACCTGGATGCAGTGTCCGGGGTCGAGGTCGGTGACCGCTGGGTCACCGCGACCGTCCTCGGCACGGATCGGTACGAGGCGGAGTTGACCCTGGAGGGGCCCCGAGGGCTGACCGGCGTGTGCGACTGCCCGTATGGCCTGGAGGGCAACTTCTGCAAGCACCTGGTCGCCCTCGGCCTGACCGTGCTCGCCCAGCGGGAGAGCCTGCCGCGGCAGCGCTCGGTGGCCCGGACTCGTGCGCAGGACCTGGACGAGTGGCTGTCGGCCCTCTCCAAGGACGAGTTGCTCGCCCTGGTACGCGAACAGATCGGGGAGGACCGGCAGTTGCGGCGCCGCCTGGAGCTGCGGGCCGCGAGCGCCCGCGGGGACCTCGCCGGGGTCCAGGCGCGCATCCGCGAAGTGCTCGACATCGGCCGGTTCGCGCAGTACGGATACGTCGAGTACGCCGATGCCCGCGCCTACGCAGACCAAGCCGGGCAGGCGGTGTCCGCGATCGGGGCGCTCACCGGCTCGGGCCGGGCCGCCGACGCGATCACCTTGGCGCGGGAGGCGATGCCGCTGCTTGCCGAGGCGGTGGAAAGCGTCGACGACTCCGACGGATGGCTCGGGCAGGTGGGCGCCCGCCTCGCCGACGCCCATCTCGACGCGTGCCGCTCGGCGCGCACCGACCCGGAGGCACTCGCCCGCTGGCTGGTCGGCCATGTGCTCGGCGACTTCGACAACATCACCGACATCGATCCGCTCGACTACGAGGACGTCCTCGGCGAACGCGGGATGACCGTCTTGCGAGAGTTGGCGACCGAGGCGTGGCGGCGCAACCGCGCCGGCTGGGCTGAGAAGTACCTCATGGAGCGCCTGGCCAAGGCGGGAGGCGATGTCGACACGGTGATCGCGGTGCACGCGGCCGACCTCGCGGCGAACGGCCACACCCACCTTGTCATCGCCTGCGAGCTGGACACCGCGGGACGCTCCGAGGAGGCCCTGAGCTGGGCGGAACGTGGCATCCGGGAAGCCGGGGACCTCGCCGTCGTCGACACCGCACTCGTCGACTACCTCTGCGGGCGTTATGCGCGAGCTGCCCGGCTCCTCGATGCCGTCGCCGTGCGCCGCGACCACTTCGGCGCCCGCCGCTCCCTGCTCACGTACCAGCAACTGCGCGCCGCAGCGCGGGCCGCTGACTGCTGGCCGGTCGAACGCGAGGGAGCACTTGCCCTGCTGCGCGCTGACGCGGGGCGGCGGCACCAAGGCTGGTACGGCGGTTCCGTTCTGGTCGATGCCCTGCTCGACGACAAGGACGTCGAGGCCGCCTGGCAGGCGGCCACCGACAGCGGCGCCGACGACCGGCAGTGGCTCACCCTCGCCGACCAGGCGCGTACAGGCCGTCCCGCCGACTCGCTCAGCGTCTACCTGCGTTTGGTCGAGCCGCTGAACAAGCAGACAGGCAACGCGGTCTACGAACAGCTCGTCAGCCTGCTGCTGAGCGTGCGCGACTGCCACCACCGGCTGGGCACACCAGACGAGTTCACCGCGTACGTTACCGCCCTGCGCACCACCCAGAAACGCAAGCGGAACCTGATGCGCGCGATGGACGAACACGGACTGTGAGCCGGGGACCGCGCCGCGGCAGCTTGCGCGGCGTCTCATGGCGACGTGCGCGCGATGTGCCCGGGCCTCTGTCTACGCGGACGGGGCAGCAGCTCAGAGTCCGCTTCCGCGATGCGCACCGCTGTCCCCGGCGTATAGCCGGACTCGTCTGCCATCTGGACTCTGGCCTGGTTTCACGGCCGCGTCGGGACCCTTTTGCGTGTGGGGGCGCTTCCCGCGTCAACCTGGGAGTTGCCCGGGAAGTGCGCACGCGTTGTGCACTGAGTGGATCCGGCCTCGGCTTGTCCGCAGGCGCCAGAGCGGGCCAGAGAATCCCTGACGTCGATCCAGCTCCTCGTCGCCAACGATGCCTCGCGCGCGTTCCCGGGTCCGCAGCGGCGGGAGGTACGGGGTGTCGCCCGGCATGCTCGGTCCGTACTCGGTGGGCGCCTCCTCCTGAGGGACGGATGCCCGTGCCGGGACCGCCTCCGGCGCCTGTGACGCGGTCAGCGCGGCCATCGCCGCCGCCGCGATCGCCGCACCCCTGACGCCTCTGACCTTGTGCCCTGCCACGCCCGCGGTCCCCTCCCGGTGGACCGATGTCGTCTGCTCTACGGGGCGGGGCGGCGGGTCCGTCGCGCGAGGCGGGGCGATTTCCGGAACGGGGCCGCATACGCGTCCGCGCGGGTCCCGCCTTGCGGTGGGAAACCGATCGGTTTACTCTCGACGCAGTAGGTAAACCGATCGGTTTCCCATTTCTCGATTCTCGATTCTCGATTCCGGGAGTACTCATGACAACCATCGAAGGCTCGGTCGCCCTGGTCACCGGCGGCAGCCGCGGTATCGGCCGGTCGCTGGTGCAGGCCCTCTACGAGCGCGGCGCGAAGAAGGTGTACGCCACCGCGCGCGACCCGCGGACGGTCACGCACCCCGACGCCGTGCCGCTGGCGCTGGAAGTGAGCGATCCCGCGTCCGTCGCCGCGGCCGCCGAGCAGGCGCAGGACGTCACCGTCCTGATCAACAACGCCGGCGCGTCCGTGAACGCGAACTTCCTGGACTCACCCGTCGAGGACGTCCGCCGCGAGTTCGAGACGAACTTCTACGGGCCGCTCCTTGTCACACGCGCCTTCGTCCCGATCATCGAGCGCAACGGCGGCGGCCACATCCTCAACGTCCACTCGGTGCTGTCCTGGATCGGCCTCCTGAATTCCTACAGTGCGTCCAAGGCCGCCCTCTGGTCGCAGACCAACTCCCTGCGGCTCGACCTGAAGCCGCGCGGCATCGAGGTCACCGGACTCCACGTCGGTTACGTCGACACGGACCTGGCCGCCGATGTCGATGCGCCGAAGTCCACTCCCGAGAGCGTGGCGGCCCAGGCGCTCGACGGCATCGAGTCGGGCGCCTTCGAGGTGCTGGCCGACGATGTCTCCCGGCATGTCAAGGCCCGGCTGTCCCAGGACATCGGCGCGATGTATCCGCAGCTGGTGGCGTAGTCGGGCCGGGGGCGGACCGGCAGTGCGAGACCGGCAGCGTCGGACCGGCGGTGTCGGACCGGAAATGTCAGACCGGCAGCAGGCGGGCGATCAGCTCGCCGAGCTGCCGGGCGTTGCGGCACTCGTGCATCTCGACGAGTTCGGCGTAGGCGGGCGCGGCGGAGTCGCCCGTGCCCCACTGGGACCGCTGCTCGGGGTTCAACCAGTAGACGCGGCGGGCCCGTTCGGAGAGGTGCCGCACGGCCGGGAGGTTCGGGTCGCTCATGTTCGTACGGGCGTCGCCGAGGACGAACACGGTCGTGCGCGGCCCGACCGCGTCGGTGTACCGCTCGTCGAACTCGCCCAACGCGACACCGTAGTCGCTGCTGCCGTGCCAGCCCGTCAGCGTGGCCTCCGCCTGGATGCGGCCACCCAGCCCCTCCGGGTCCGCCGTGCCGTGCACCAGCAGCCCGGTCACCTCGTCGATCCGGTTGACGAAGGCGAACACCCGCACCTTGCTGAACTGGTCGTGCAGCGCCTGCACCAGCAGCATCGTGAAGTCCGAGAAGCCCGACACCGAGCCCGACACATCGCACAGCAGCACCAGTTCGGGCCGCACGGGGCGGCGTCTGCGCAGCACGGGTCGCATCGGCACCCCGCCCGTCGACAGCGACCCGCGCAGGGTCCGCCGCAGGTCGATGGTGCCCCGGGTGGCCCGGCGGCGGCGTGCGGCGAGCCGGGTGGCCAGCTTGCGCGCGAGCGGCTGAACCACCCTGCGCAGCTCGGCGAGTTGGGTCCGCCCCGCGAACAGGAAGTCGACCCGGTCGGCGGTCGGGGCCACCGCCCGCCGCGCGATCTCGTCCCGGCCGCGCCGCTCGGCGACCCGGCGCCGGGCCTCCGTGGCGACCTGCGCACGGAAGGCCTCGATGCGCCGCCGGATCTCGTCCTCCAGCAGCCGGTCGGTGAACCCCGCCCCGCCGCGCTGCGCCCGGACGCTGTCGCGAACCCGCGCCATCAGCGTCTGCGGACGCAGCCGGTCGAGCGTCTGGTACGACGACCAGCCGTCCGACCCCGGCGAGGCGCCGTATCCGCCGAAACCGTCCACCGCCTCGACCGCCAACTGGGCGATCGCCGCCTGGTCGTCGGCGGCGAGTGCGGCCGCGAGCCGGCTGCGCAGGTCCTCCCGGTCGGCGGGCGCTTCGCTGTCCGACGGCGCTCCGACGCGACGCGGAAAGTACATGTCGAAGACCGGATCGAACACCCACCGCTGCCCGGTGCTGTGGAGCAGGGTGGCGGCGAGGCCTTCGCGCAGCCGTTCCCGGTCCGCGAGGCCCAGCGCCTCCAAGGCCTGTGCGGCGTCCACGGTTTCCCCGGTGCCGATCCGCACCCCGTGCGAGCGCAGCGCCCCGACGAGACCCGTCAGCCGCTCCGCGACGCCGGCCACCGGGTCGGCCGTGCCCGCCGGTCCGACGAGACCCGTCGGCCGGTCCGCCTCACCGGCCGCTTGGTCGGCTGCGCTCGCCGACCGATCCGCCGCACCGGCCGCCGGCGCGGTCACACGGCGTCCAGGTCGAGCTTGGCTGTCGCCTTCAGGACGTCGTCCTGATGCTTGAGGAGCACGCCGAGGCTGTCGTGCACGACAGCCTCGTCGAGGGTGTCCGCCCCGAGCGCGAGCAGCGTACGGGCCCAGTCGATCGTCTCGGCGACCGACGGGACCTTCCGCAGGTCCATCTCGCGCAGCGCCCCGACCACCCGCACCACGGACTCCGCCAACGCCTCGTCGAGGCCCGGCACCTTCAGCCGCACGATGCGTCGCTCCAACGCCTCGTCCGGGAAGCCGATGTGGAGGAAGAGGCAGCGGCGACGCAGCGCCTCGGACAGCTCGCGGCTGGCGTTCGAGGTGAGGACCACGAAGGGGCGGCTGGTCGCGGTGATCGTGCCCAACTCGGGGACGGTGACCTGGAAGTCGCTGAGCACTTCGAGCAGGAGGCCCTCCACCTCGACGTCGGCCTTGTCGGTCTCGTCGATCAGCAGCACCTTGGGCTCGTCGCCGCGGATCGCGGTCAACAGCGGGCGCGCCAGCAGGAATTCCTCGCTGAAGATGTCGGTGCGCGCCTCGTCCCACGTCTCGTCGCGGCCCGCGCTGATGCGCAGCAACTGCTTGGCGTGGTTCCACTCGTACAGCGCCCGGGACTCGTCGACGCCTTCGTAGCACTGGAGCCGGACCAGTTGTGCTCCGGCGACCTCGGCGACGGCCTTGGCGAGTTCTGTCTTGCCGACCCCGGCGGGGCCCTCGACCAGGAGCGGCTTGCCGAGGCGGTCGGCCAGGAAGACCGTCGTGGCGACGGCGGGAGACGCCAGATAGCCGGTCTCGGCGAGGCGTGCGGAGACATCGTCGACGGATGTGAAGAGCAACGGGGCCTCCAGCTCGGTACGGGCGAGGTCGGCTCACTATCTAAGCGCTTGTTCACCACCCTGTCACGTGTGAGGGTGCTCGCACAGCGTCCCGCGTGTGCGTGCTCGCACAGCGTCATGCCGGTGTGTGCCCGTACAGCGTCATGCGGGTGTGACGGTGGTCGAGCGGCGTCACGCGGGCGTGTGCGTGCTCGGTCGTGCGGCCTGTGCGTGCTCGGTCGTGCGGGCCTGTGCGTGGTCGCGCAACGCCCTGCGGGAGGGTCTCGCGCAGCCCGTATACCGATCGGTTTCCTCGCTCCTCCTTGCGAGGTACCCTCCCCGTATGACCACTACAGCCAAGGCGTCCCCGAGGGACCGGTTGCTGGACGCGGCGGCCGAGCTCACCTACCGCGACGGCGTCTCCATCGGCATCGAGGCGCTGTGTCGGTCGGCCGGCGTCTCGAAGAGGTCGATGTATCAGCTCTTCGCCGGCAAGGACGATCTCCTCGCGGCGAGCCTGGAGCGGCGCATTCCGTCGTACGTGGAGCGGCTCGCGCCCGATCCGGGGGAGACCGTCACGCCGCGCGAGCGCATCCTGGGCGTCTTCGAGCGGCTGGAGGAGGGGGCGGCGCTGCCCGAGTTCCGCGGCTGCCCCTTCCTCGCCGCACTGGTCGAGCTCAAGGACCCCGAGCACCCGGCGAGCGCGGTCGCCGGCGGCGCCAAGCAGCGTCTCAAAGAGGTGTTCCGGGCCGAGGCCGAGCGCGGTGGCGCGCGCGACCCCGATCTCCTCTCCCGGCAGTTGATGCTGGTCTTCGACGGTGCGAACGCCCGCGCCGGCGCAGGGATCGAGACCCTCGACGGGCTGACCACGACGACCGCGACGGTGCTGCTGGACGCCGCGGGCGTCGAGTAGCGTCGCCGCCGGCGGTACGGCTACCGCTGTCTCAGCCGGTGACCGTGAACCACGTGGCCCGGGACTTCTTCCACTCCGGGTGAGTGAGGTCCTTGGCGTCCGTGCTGTCGCCGTACAGGTCGGCGGAGCCGTCGTCGGTGATCAGCTGGGCGCGGGCGCCCGGGACCGTCAGGTCGGGGACGTCGACGACGGACTCCCAGCCGCCCGGGTCCGAGGTGGGCAGGTCGAGGCGCTTGACCGGGGCGTGGGCCGGGTCGCCGTCCCAGGAGTAGAGGGCGTACGGGTCGGAGTTGTCGTCGGCGGCCCAGGAACCGGCGACGATCAGGTACTGGTTCGAGGCGTTCTTGCGGATGTCGCGGATCGAGAGGCCGCCCAGGTCGAGCTCGATCGGCGTGCCGAAGGTGGCCGACGCGCCGCTGCCAACCACCTTGTCGATGTTCGTGACGGGGACGATGAGCGCCTTGCCGCCCGTCACCGCGGGGGCGAGGGGCGCGCGGAAGCCGATGTACGCCGTGGTCGTGGAGCCCGGGGCGAACTCCAGGCCCTCCACGTTGAAGCCGTCGATCTGCTTGGGGACCTGGCCGGCGGCGGTGCCCGCCGCGAAGCCGTAGCGGTCGCCGTTCGCCTCGTCCCAGGCGACGAGGTTGTCGCGAAGCTTCGCGTACGCGCCGCCGTACGAGAGGGTCGTGGCCGCGCCGGAACCGGTGACCTTGGTCGTGAAGACGGTGTTGCGGGCCGACTTGTACTCGCCGTCCTTGTTGTTGCCCAGCGAGCCCGTCCAGTAGATGGTGTCGCCGACGCGGGCGGCGCCCTCGATGTCGATCTCCTTCGAGACGCCGATCTTCGAGCTGAAGTCCCACGTCTTGACGGGCGCGCCCGACGCCGAACGGTCGTACAGGCGCAGCACGTTGGACTCGTCGTCCGCGACGACCGCGTACCCGCCGCCCACGTCGACGGCGGCGGAGGCGTCGCTGGAACCGGTGAAGTACCTGCTGTCCGCGCTCCGCTGGACGGCGGCCGACGCGGCGTAGTGCAGCGTCTTCGTGGCCGTCTGGCCGTCGACTCCGGTCACCTTCACGGTGAGGTCGGTGTAGCCCTGGCCGCGCGCGGCGACGGCGACCTGACGGGTGGTGCCGGTTCCGGTGACGGTGACGTCGCCGGTGGTCGCCACGGTGGTCTTGCTGCTCTTGGTCACCGAGACGGCGAGCGCACTCGCGTCGGCGCCGCTCTGGGCGACCGTCACCTGCACGACCGGATCACCGGTCGCACCCACCGCACCGGACAGGTACGCCGCCGACAACGAAAGGCTCGGCGTGCCGTAACTCGCTGCCTGCGCCTGGCTTCCCAGCCCCATGACGGCGAGCGTGACCACGCCGCTCACCACGGCAACCGCCTTGCGGCCTGAGGGAAAAACGTAGTCCTGCACGGGGACCCTTTCGTCGACGTGATGCCGACGAGAAGGCTCAGCCGCGCCCGCCAACTCCATGCGGCCCGCGTACGTCCGCGCGATGAACAACTTCGGACACCGCAAGATCACGAGGCCGTAAGTGCGCCCTACGCTCGCGGAGTTGAGCCGTTCCCGACTGACCCCAGCGACCGCTCCGTGACGCCCGCCAGGTGGGCGGTGAAGACCTCGCGCGCGTCCGGCGCCAGCGTGCGCAGGGCCACCAGCGCCGTGATCACGACGTCGCAGAGCTCCGACCGGACGTCGTCCCAGGTGTGCGTCGTGCCCTTGCGCGGGTTCTGGCCCGTCGCGCCGATCACCGCCTGGGCGACCTCGCCGACCTCCTCCGACAGCTTCAGCACGCGCAGGAGCAGGCCCTCCCGGCCGCCGTGCGCCCGATGGGCGTCCAGCCAGGCGTGCAGGCGGTCGATCGAGTCCCAGACGTCCTCGTCGGCGACGGGACCAATGTCAGTCATGGGACGAGCGTCCCCAGAGTCAGCCATGCGGCCAGCCTCCCCAGAAGCGGCCCGCCCGACGCCTCCTCGCCCGACGCCTCCTCGCAGACCCGACGCCCCCGCGTAGGCCCGGCGTCTCCTCGTAGACCCGATGCCCCCGCGTAGGCCCGGCGTCTCCTCGCAGACCCGATGCCCCGCGTAGCCGCGTAGGCCCGACGCCTACTCGTCGATGAACGCCTGCTCGTCGAAGAGCGCCTCCTGCTCCCCCTCCGCGGCCTTCCGCACCCTCTGGTTCCGCGCTCCCACGACCAGCGCCGTGACCGCCGCCGTCACGCCCAGCGCCATCGGCACCATCCAGCCGCGGTTCACCGTGTGGCCCAGCAGCTGGTCGAGGGACAGCCGGCCGGGTCCCGCCACCGCGAGGCCCGCCGCCGTCAGACCCAGCGACGCCGCGTACTCGTAGCCGCCTTCGGCCGCGAAGAACCCGTGCGGTGCGTGCACCGCCGCCGCGCCCGCCATCGCGCCTGCCGCCGCCGCACCGGCGGCGGGCGTCGCGAGGCCCAGCGCCAGCAGCGTGCCGCCGCCGGCCTCCGCGAGCCCGGTCGCCGTCGCGCTCGCCCTCCCGGGCGTGTAGCCCATGGCCTCCATGGCCGCCCCGGTCGCTTCGAGGCCGCCCCCGCCGAACCAGCCGAGCAGCTTCTGCGCCCCGTGCGCGGCCAGCACCCCGCCCGTGCCCAGACGGAGCAGCAGCAGTCCCAGATCGGTTCGGTCGACACATGTCACGGTGACTCCCAGAGCAGACGGCGGCAACGGTTCCCTCCCGGGTCTCCACCGTCGCACCGATCGGACGAGCCCGATGCTCCCGGGCAGCCGTTCGGGTGGCGTGCGCGGGGGACCGGTGTGAGTCTGTCTGGCATGACGATTCAGGTAGCGAAACTCAGCGACCCGGCCGTCCGGGCCTTCGTCACTGCGGTGAACGCCCACGACCGGGACGCCTTCGAGGCCGTCCTCGCCCCGGGCGCGACCATGTCCGACGACGGCTCGGACCGCGACCTCGCCGACTGGACCGAGCGGGAGATCTTCTCCTCCCACGGCCACATGGACGTCGACAACGAGTCCAACGGAGGCCGATCCCTCATCGCCCGCTACAACAACGACACCTGGGGCGAGATGAAGACGAAGTGGACCTTCACCGTCGACGACGGCGGCAGGATCACCCGCTTCGAGACCGGCCAGGCCTGAGGACTTCGAGACCGGCCGGGCTTGAAGGCTTGGAGCGCGGCCGGGCTTGAGGAACACTCCACCGCAAGGGGCTTGCCTTCGTGTGCGCTCCAACTCCTAGCGTCCAGTGGCATGGAGACCACTGAGCACGGGACGACTCAGCACGCGACGACTGAGCACGCGACGACTGAGCACGGGCCTCAGGGAGATCTCACCAGCGGCGGCCGTACCCTCGCGCAGGGCGCCCTGGCCTGGCTGTGGGCGCGCAGCCCGCGCACCGTTCCCATCCCCGGGTTCCGCTCGGTCGACCAGGCCGAGGAGAACGCGGGCGCGATCGCCGAAGGGCCGCTCACCGCCGGGCAGTTGGCCGAGATCGACCGCCTCCTCGGACGGTGAGCGGCCCCAGGACCGCGCACGGGCAGCCGTAAGGCAACCGAGGGGTCAGTAACCCTGACCGCCGTACGACGGCTGCTGGGCGTACTGCTGGCCGGGCTGCTGGACGAACGGCTGGGCCGCGGCGGCACGGCGCGCGCCGCCCTGCTCGGTCAGCGTGATCTGCCCCGCCTTGATGGTCGCGAGGCGCGGCGCGCGGCGGGCGATGGACGAGTCGTGGGTGACCATGATGAAGGTCAGCCCGTACTCGTGCCACAGCCCTTCGAGCAGGCCCATGATGTCGTCGCGGGTGCCCTCGTCGAGGTTGCCGGTCGGCTCGTCGGCGAGCAGCACCTTCGGCTTCTTGACCAGCGCGCGGGCGATGGCCACGCGCTGCTGCTGACCACCGGACAGCTCCGTCGGGACATGGCCGAGCCGCTCGCCGAGGCCGACCGAGCGCAGTGCCTCGGCGGCCCGCTCGCGTCGCTCTGCGGCCTTCACACCGAGCGGTACGAGGGCGGTCTCGACGTTCTCCTGCGCGGTCAGTGTCGGGATGAGGTTGAAGGCCTGGAAGATGATGCCGATCTTCTCGGCGCGCAGCCGGGTCAGCTTGGCCTCGCTGATGGAGGCGAGGTCCACGCCGTCCAGTTCGACGCTGCCGGAGGTCGGGCGGTCAAGGCCGCCGATCATCTGGAGCAGCGTCGACTTGCCGCCGCCCGTGGGGCCCTGGATGACGAGCTGGTCGCCGTCCTCGATGGCGAGGTCGATGCCGCGCAGCGCCTCCACCGTCTCCTTGCCCCGTGTGTAGCGCTTGGTGACGCCGGTGAGCTTGTACATGAGGTTCTCCGAAGGTGCAGAAGAGGAAGGGGGTGGGGCGCCGCGACCCGGGGGGAACGGACGCGGCGCCCCGGCTCAGGGGATGGCCCGGGGGCCGGTCAGGAGACGCTGCGCAGCGCGTCCGCCGGGCGCATCCGGGAGGCGCGCCAGCCGCCCATCGCACCGGCGATCAGACCGCCCGCGATGGCCAGGCCCGCCGCGAGCGCGATGGTGGTCAGCGAGACCGGCGCGGACAGTGCGATCTCCATGGTGTTCTTGGCCGCCGAGGCCGCCTGCTGGCCGGGGCCGCCGCCACCGGGGCCGCCGCCCATGCCGCCACCGCCGCCCATGCCGCCGGTGGAGCCGAGCTCCGCCGTCAGCTTCGGGCTGATCGCGGTGACCGCGTACGCCGCGCCGAGGCCGAGGGCGATGCCGAGCGCTCCGCCGAGCAGACCGTTCACGATGGACTCGCCGACGACCTGGCGGGTGACCTTGCGCGACGGCCAGCCGAGCGCCTTGAGGGTGCCGAACTCACGGACGCGACGGGAGACGGCGGAGGAGGTGAGGAGCGCCGCCACCAGGAACGCGGCGACGAGGACCGCGATGGACAGCCACTTGCCGACGCTGGTCGCGAGGTTCGAGGCGGTCGACAGCGAGCCGGAGACGGTGTCCGCGAGGTCGGCGGAGGTGGTGACCGTCGTGCCCGAGATGTTCTTCTGGATCGTCTTCTTGACGGTGTCGATCTGCTGGGAGTCGGTCGCCTTGACGTAGATCGTGGTGACCTTGTTCTTCGAGTCGCCGAGCGTCTGCGCCTGCTTCAGCGGGAGGTAGACGTCGGTGGTCGAGTCGCTGCTGTCCGGCGTCGCGATACCGATGATCGTGTACTTGGTGCCGGAGATCGTGACGGTCTTGCCGACCGTCTTCTTGTTCTCCTTGGCGTACGACTTGCTGAGCACCGCGACCTTCGCGTTGGTCTGCGAGGCCGTGAAGGTCTTGCCCGTGGTGATCTTCGAGGTGGCCAGCGGGCCGAGGTCCTGGTTGGTGACGTCGACGCCCGCGACGGAGTACGAGTTCACGTCGAAGGAGGCGCCGCCGCCCTGCACCTGGGGCTGGCCCGTGCTGGTGCCGCCGCCGGGACCGCCCTGGCCGCCGCCCTGCTGCTGGGTGGAGGACTGCGCCTTGCCCTGCGTGAAGGAGCCGTCGACCTTGGTGACGTTCAGGCTCAGCGCGCCCACCGCGCTCGCCACGCCCTTCTGCGCGGCGACCTCGGTGACGAGCGAGGACTTCAGGGACTGACCGCCCTGCGTCATCACGCGGTCGGAGCTCTGCGTCTTCTTGCTGTCGTTGGACTTGGCGTCGAAGTTGAACTTCGGTCTGCCCGAGGAGTTGCCCGAAGGCGCCGTCTGGGCCTTCGTGACCGTCATGTCGGTGCCGAGCCCGTACAGCGACTTCAGGACCTTGTCCTGTGCCTGCTGCATGCCGGCCGACACCGAGTTGACGGTGATGACCAGCGCGATACCGAGCGCCAGACCCATGGCGATCACCAGCGCCGCCTTCTTGCGCCGGCTCAGCTCACGCTTGAGATAGATGCCAAACATCCCGTTCCTCAAAGGTTCTTGGCGCCCGCTGTGGGCGCGGCCACAAGCTATGGAGGAACCTTTGAGCCGGGCTGAGTAAGGGATGTGTGAGAGCTGAGAAAGTGGCGCCCGGAATCAATATTGCGTAAGACAGCCGATTCCTAGGCTCTCTAGGGCGTACTGCCAGGAAACGCCTGTTGAGTGGCCTCTCGGTGAAGACAGCGGGCTCGCCCGGTACGCATCTCCCGGTGGGACGGTGGACGGTCGTACGGGGCGGGCCCGCGCCTTTTTTGCCGCGCCTTTGTGAGTCCTTTATTACCCCGCTGCGCCACGCCGCGGAAGCGCTTTGTACGGTCCCGGGATGCGTGTTTCTTCTCGGGTTTCCCGTCGTGCCGCTCTCGGCCTCGCCGCTGCCGTCCCGCTGGCCGCGGCCACCTCCACGGCCGCCCCCTCCGCGTACGCCGCCACGACGATCGGCGGTGAACGGCTCGGCCGCACCGGCGTTCAGGTGGGTGGTGCCCCGGGGCCGCCCAAGAGGCTCACCGCCCGCGCCTGGGTCGTCGCGGACCACGACAGCGGCAAGGTGCTCGCCGCGTACAACGCGCACCGGCGCCTGCCGCCCGCGTCCACCCTGAAGATGCTGTTCGCGGACACCGTGCTGAAGAAGTTCGAGCGGACCGAGAAGCACAAGGTGACCGACGCCGACCTCGCCGGGATACCCGCGGGCTCCAGTCTCGTCGGCGTCAAGCCCGGCATCACCTACACCGTCGAGCAGTTGTGGCAGGGCGTCTTCCTGCGCTCGGGCAACGACGCGGTGCACGTGCTCAGCCACATGAACGGCGGCGTCGCCGCGACCGTCGCCGAGATGCAGGCCAAGGCCGCCGACCTGCAGGCCCTGGACACGCACGTGGTCAGCCCCGACGGCTTCGACCACAAGGGGCAGCTGTCGTCCGCCTACGACCTGACGCTCTTCGCCCGGCACGGCCTCGCCGACGCCGACTTCCGCGCCTACTGCGCGACGAAGACCGCCGACTTCCCGGCCGGCGGCAAGAAGACCTTCCAGATCCAGAACACCGACCGGCTGCTCACGGGTGCGTGGGGCCTGGAGACGTACGACGGCCTGATCGGTGTGAAGAACGGCTACACCAGCAACGCCGGCAACACCTTCACCGGCGCGGCGATCCGCGACGGGCGGACTCTCCTCGTCACGGTGATGCACCCGAAGAGCGGCGGCAGCGGCGTCTACGAGGAGACGGCGCAGCTCCTCGACTGGGGCTTCAAGCATGCGGCGAACGCCGAACCGGTCGGCACGCTGGTCGATCCGCTCAGTGAGGGCGGTGCGAGCGCCAAACCCAGCCGGAAGGCGGTGGAGGCGGCGGCGGGCGCTCAGGCCGGCGCGTCGGGGGACGGCTCGTCGTGGGGACCGCTCGGCGGGGCCGCGGGAGCCGTCGCGCTGCTCGCGGGCGGGGCGTTCGCGCTGCGCAACCGCCGGCGCAGGGCGGCCGACGATGCCGCGGACGGCCGTCACCGGCGCTGAACCTCGCGGCGCCGCACACGTATGGGGGCAGCCGTTCCGCGGTCCGGTGCATACCTCGCGGTCCCGCGCGAGGTCCCCCCACCCGGTCGGCGGAACGGCTGCCACCTCCCCCCTCGGTGTGGACCGGTGGCCAGACCGAAGTCTTGTGCTCCAAGTGTGAAGCTCTCGTGGAGGCGATGTTGAGCATAAGCCCACTACCGGCCTATATGGGCCGGAGGTTCAGCTTCCGTTTGTGTAAGTTGAGGAGTTGACGGGTCGTTGACGAACCGTTGATGAGTGGTTGATCGACCGTTCACGACGCGGGCGCGATCGGCTCAGCCGCGCCCCACGTACGGCATCGTCGTCGCCAGTACCGTCGCGAACTGCACATTCGCCTCCAGGGGCAGCTCCGCCATGTGCCGGACCGTGCGCGCGACATCGGCCACGTCCATCACCGGCTCGACCGCCAGTTCGCCGTTCGGCTGGAGCGTTCCGGTCCGCATCCGCTCGGTCATGTCGGTGGCCGCGTTGCCGATGTCGATCTGACCGCAGGCGATCCGGTACGGGCGCCCGTCCAGGGACAGCGACTTGGTCAGGCCCGTCAGTGCGTGCTTCGTCGCCGTGTACGCGATCGACTGCGGGCGGGGCGTGTGCGCCGAGATGGAACCGTTGTTGATGATCCGGCCGCCCTGCGGGTCCTGCTCCTTCATCTGCCGGTACGCCGCCTGCGCGCACAGGAAGGCGCCGTTGAGGTTGGTGTCCACGACGTGCCGCCAGGCGTCGTACGGCAGCTCTTCGAGCGGGACACCGCCCGGGCCGAACGTGCCCGCGTTGTTGAAGAGCAGGTCGAGCCGCCCGAAGCGGTCGCGCACGGCGGCGAAGAGGGTGGCCACGTCGTCGGGCCGCGAGACATCGGTGCGCACGGCGATCGAGGGCCCCTCGGGGGCGAGGGCCGCGGTCTCCTCCAGGGTCTCGGTCCGGCGTCCGGCCAGCGCCACCGACCAGCCGGTGCGCAGCAGTTCCACCGCTACCGCGCGGCCGATGCCGGAGCCCGCTCCCGTCACCACGGCGATCTTCGTCTGCGGGACGTTCATGGCATTCATGGCATTCATGGGGCCGCAGCGTACGGGAGAGTCCGCGCTGCGGAAGGGAGGGTCCGCAGGGTGGAAGGAGGTGCGGGGGAGCGGGCTGGGAGGGGCCGCGGAACTCAGCCCGTGCCGGCCTCGCTCGGATAGCGGACGCCGATGCGGTCCCGTATCGCGTCGAGGGTGCGCATCACGGCGAGGGTGCCGT
Source organism: Streptomyces albiflavescens (assembly GCF_014645835.1). Taxonomy (GTDB): domain Bacteria; phylum Actinomycetota; class Actinomycetes; order Streptomycetales; family Streptomycetaceae; genus Streptomyces; species Streptomyces albiflavescens. Next base: position 219,709 of record NZ_BMMM01000017.1, on the reverse strand, counting down.
CGAGCGGGATCAGCGAGGACTCGGTCTCACCGGCGCGCAGGGCGCGCATCGCCTCGGCGGCCTCGTGCTTGAGGCTGGTGCGCGGGCCGTCCGCCTGGTCGGCCGTGAACTCCTGCGGGTCGCGCCCGTCGCGGTGCAGCACAAGGCGGTCCGGGAAGAAGAAGCCGTCCGGGATGTCGATGCGGCCCTCGGAGCCGGTGATGGAGGCGGAGACGGGGGTGCCGCCGTTGATGGAGCAGTGCACCGAGGCGAGAGCGCCGCTCTCCCAGGTGAGCAGTGCTCCCGTCTGCAGATCGACTCCCTCGTCCGAGAGCACCGCCCTCGCCACCACGTCCGAGGGCTCCCCGAGCAGCAGCTGCGCGAACGACACCGGGTAGACACCGAGATCGAGCAGCGCGCCGCCGCCCTGCGCGGGGTCGCGCAGCCGGTGCGAGGGAGGGAAGGGACCGGCCAGCCCGAAATCGGCCTGTACGGTGCGGACTTCACCGATCACACCGTCGTCGACGAGCGTCTTGAGCTGCCGGACCAGTGGATTGCAGTACATCCACATGGCCTCCATCAGGAAGCGGTCGTGCCTCTTCGCGAGGTCGACCAGTTCCTGGGCCTCGCGCGTGTTCAGCGTGAACGCCTTCTCGCACAGCACATGGCGCCCGGCCTCCAGGCACATCCCGGCGGCGACCCGGTGCGCAGCGTGCGGAGTGGCGACGTACACGATGTCGACGTCCGGGTCCTCGGCGAGCGACGCCCAGTCCCCGTACGCCTTCGGTATCCCGAACCGCTCCGCGAACGCCTTGGCCGAGGCGTCCGTCCGCGAGGCCACCGCCACGACCTCGGCGTCCGGCATGTCCACCAGGTCCGCCGTGAACGCCGCGGCGATCCCCCCGGTCGCCAGAATCCCCCACCGCACGCGCTCGCCCGTCATCCCCGCCCCTTCGCCCGCTGATCCCGAAATTCTGTGACCCGAACACTCCGTTCGAACTGAGAGCATAGGTGGCGGATTACTCGGAGAGGGAGGGGCACATGCCCGAGCGTGGCCGCACCGCGCGGGGAGAGCGGTTCGAGCGGAAGGAAGCCGGCCCGGAGGGGCACATAGCGCACACCGCGCTCGCCGACGTGTCGCCGGCGGCGCGCAAGGCGTCGGACACCGGCGCCCTCCGCCGCACCGGACTCCTCGTCACCCTGATCCTCGGCGGCCTCACCGCCACGCCCCCGCTGGCGATGGACATGTACCTCCCGTCGCTGCCGGAGGTCACCAAGTCGTTGCACGCCCCGGCCGCGACCGTGCAGCTCACGCTCACCGCGTGCCTCGCGGGCATGGCACTCGGGCAGCTCGTCGTCGGCCCGATGAGCGACCGATGGGGCCGCAAGCGCCCCCTCCTCGCCGGCCTCGTCGTCTACATCGTGGCCACCGTGCTGTGCGCCCTCGCCCCCAACGTCGAACTCCTCGTCGCCTTCCGGCTCGCGCAGGGTCTCGCGGGCGCGGCCGGGATCGTGATCGCCCGGGCCGTCGTACGCGATCTGTACGACGGCGTGGCGATGGCCCGTTTCTTCTCCACCCTCATGCTGATCTCCGGTGTCGCCCCGATCGTCGCGCCGCTCATCGGCGGGCAGATCCTGCGCGTCACCGACTGGCGGGGCGTGTTCGTGGTCCTCACGGCGGTCGGCATCGCGCTGACGGCGATCGTCTGGTTCCGCCTGCCCGAGACCCTCGCACCCGCCGAACGGCACAGCGGTGGTGTCGGCGAGGCGCTGCGCGCCATGCGCGGACTGCTGGCCGACCGGGTCTTCGCCGGGTACATGCTCGCGGGCGGCTTCGCCTTCGCCGCGCTGTTCGCGTACATCTCGGCGTCGCCGTTCGTCGTGCAGGAGATCTACGGCGCCTCCCCGCAGACGTTCAGCCTGCTCTTCGGCCTCAACTCCGTCGGCCTGGTGATCGTCGGCCAGATCAACGGCAAGGTCCTGGTCGGCCGGGTCAGCCTCGACAAGGCGCTCGCCGTCGGCCTCGCACTGATCACGCTCGCGGCGACCGCGCTGCTGCTGATGTCCACGGGCGCCTTCGGCGAGGTGGGGCTGGCTCCGGTGGCCGCCGCCCTGTTCGTGCTCATGTCCTCGATGGGCCTGGCCATGCCCAACACACAGGCGCTCGCCCTCATGCGCGTCCGGCACGCCGCCGGCTCCGCGTCCGCCCTCCTCGGCACCTCCTCCTTCCTCATCGGCGCGATCGCCTCGCCGCTCGTCGGCATCGCCGGGGAGCACACCGCTGTCCCGATGGCCGTCGTCCAACTGGCCGCAGTACTGGTGGCCATCGCCTGCTTCGTGGGACTCTGCCGCCCCTGGCAGACGGGACGCACACCGGACGGAAAGGCGGCGGAGAGCTGAGCGCACCGAAACTGCGCATCGACACACCGGAGCGGGCCGGGCTCGACCCCCAAGAACTGCGCCACCTCGTACAGGAGGTCCGCTCCCTCACGCGCGGACCGGACCCCTGGGCGGCGGGCGTCGTGGTGATCGCGGGGCGCGGCCCGGTCGTCGCCGTCGAGGAGGCGGCGGGGTGGGCGGTGCGCTACGCGGCGTACGACGAGGAGACGGACACGGGGGTCGAGCTGCCGCCCGGGTCACGGGTGCCCATGACCGTCCACACACCTTGCGACCTGGCCTCCCTCACCAAGCTGTTCACCGCGGTCGCCGCGGTGCAGCAGCTGGAGCGCGGCACCCTCGGCATCGACGCGCGGGTGGGCGCGTATCTCCCGGAGTTCCGCGCGGCCGCCGCGTACGACATCACCGTACGGCAGCTGCTCACCCACACCTCCGGGCTGCGCCCCGAACTCCCGCTGTACGACTGCCCGGACGACGCCGCGCGGCTGGCACTGCTCCGCGCGGAGGCACCCTCGTCCGAACCGGGCGAGTACCTCTACTCGGACCTGAACCTGCTTCTCCTCCAGTACGTCCTGGAACGCGTCACCGGGCGCACGCTCGACGTCATCGTCCGGGACTGCATCACGCGGCCGCTCGGCATGACGGCCACCGGCTTCGGACCGTGCCCGGGCGCGGCGGCCACGGAGGATCAGCGGCGGCCGTGGGCCAAGGCCGACCGGGGGATGCTGCGGGGTGTGGTGCACGACGAGAACGCGTGGGCGCTCGGTGGGGTGGCGGGCCATGCGGGCCTCTTCTCCACGGCCCACGACCTGGCGATCTTCTGCCGCACCCTGCTGGCCGGCGGCTCCTACGGCCCCGCCCGCATCCTCGGCCCCGACTTCGTCGAACTGATGCTGACCCCGCCCGGCCTCGGCTTCGCCCTCGACCAGCCCTGGTTCATGGGCGCCCTCGCGGGGCGCGGCGCGGCGGGCCACACGGGCTTCACGGGGACGTCGCTGGTGCTCGACCCTGCGACGGACACGTTCCTGGTGCTGCTGGCCAACACGGTGCATCCGCGGCGCCGCCCGGCCGACAACGCGCCGCGCGCGGCGGCGGGGACGCGCTTGCGGCGGGCGGTACGGGGGGCTTGAGGCGGGCGCTACGGGGGGCTTGGGGAACCGACGGAATGGTGTCGCCCGTGCTCCGGAGTCGCCCTGGTACCGGGGAATGGCGCCTCCGCGGCCGCCGGTACCAATGAACGAATCGCTCGTTCGAGCTTTTCCGCGGGTCCGTCGTGCGGCGGTACCCGCCTACGGGTACCGCATAGACAGGCTGAATCTGGCTGCCCGCGCACGAGGAGGCGTCCCATGTCTGTGCGACAGTTCGACGACCGGACGGTGACTGCGCTCGTTGCCGATGCGGTCCTCGCTCCCTCGATGCACAACGCCCAGCCCTGGTCGTTTCACTACATGACGGCTGATGGTGTCCTGCACCTGCGCGCGGATCTGGAGCGGGCCATGCCTCGTACGGATCCCGACCACCGGGCGCTGCACATCGGCTGTGGCGCGGCCTTGTTCAACCTGCGCGTGGGCGCCGCACACCTCGGACTCGTCCCCGAGGCCCGGCTGGTTCCGGATGCCGACGACCCTCAGCTGCTGGCCGCCGTCCGCCTCTGGCCGGGCGGCGCCGACGCGGCTCCGGATGCCGAGCTGTCGAGGCTGTACCCGGCCATCCGGCGGCGCCACACCAGCCGTTATCCGTTCGCCGAGCTGGAAATTCCCCAGCCGGTGCGGGAGACCCTGCAAGAGGCGGCCGAACGCGAGGGGGCTGAGCTGGCCTTCGCCCACCCGTGGCACGCGGATTTCCTGCTGGAACTGGTGTACGACGCCGAATGTCGGGACGTTCTGGACCCGGCTGCCCGGGAGGAGCTGGAGCGCTGGACCCGGCTCGGCGCGGACGCGGACACGGCCGTGGACGGCGTGCCGGAGTACGCTTTCGGACCGCGCAAGTCCGGCGGCAAGGCGCCCTGGCGGGACTTCGCCGGCCGCAGGCCGACGACCGACCGAGGGGCCACCGCCTTCGAGTACGTCCCTCAGCTGGCGCTGCTGAGCACCCGCGGGGACGAGCCGGCCGACTGGCTTCGGGCGGGACAGGCCCTGGAGCGGGTACTGCTCGGCGCGACCCTGGCCGACCTGGCCACCTCCTTGACCTCTCACGCCCTGGAAAGCCGTGACCTGCGCAGCCTCACGCAGGACCCGGTTTCCGGCACGGGGCAGGTGCAGATGGTGCTCCGCCTGGGATACGGCCCTCAGGGCCCTGCCACACCGCGCCGCCCTGTGCGTGACGTCCTCACCGTCACATGAGCTGCGGATTGGGACAGCGATCCTTCAACGCACGATCAGTGTCCCTTTCATGTTCGAGTGGTAGGTGCACACAAAGCGGTAACTGCCGCTCTTGGAGGGGGCCGTGAAGGTTCCGGACTTTCCGCCGTCGATGTTCCCGGTGTCGAATGCCTTGCCTTCCGTCGCCGTCACGGTGTGTGCGACAGCGTCCTTGTTGACCACGGTGACCTTCTGGCTCGGCTTGACAGTGATGGTGGCCGGATCGAAGGCGAAGTTCTTCATCGTGATCTGTGCTGCGGGAGAGGGGGCGCTGGAGGCCGTGGACGTTACTGAGGAGGCGTTGCCGTTTCCGCCGGAGCAGGCGGTCACCGGCAGCAGGGCCGCGGCTGCCGCGAGCACCAGGCAGGTGGCGCGTCGGCGGTGAAGAGAAGAGGACATGGCAGCAGGTTCCTTTGCCACGGAATCAGGCGGCGCGCCAAGGGGCTCCCCGGTGTCGAGATCGGCCGGTTGGGGGGCAGGGACGGCGCGAGGGGCCAACGCAGCGGTAGTGCGCTTCTCGGGCCGGTCCCGCGGCCGGAGCACACCTGGTGCGCTGCGTCGTTGTGCACGGTCATTCCTCCTTCGGTGGGCGGGCTGCGGAGGTGTGAACTGCGGTCGTACGACGCCCGGGCGGGCGCAGCCTCAGGTGCCGGGGCAGTCGAGGGGGCCCCGTGAGCACGGTCAGGATGCGGGCCGCCTGGACGGCTGAGGCGGCCAGGACCAGTGCACTGACGAGGACGAGAACTCCGGTGCCGGGCCCGGGCGCCGAGCGCAGTCCCTGGTAGAGCGCGCCCATGGCGAGTACGGCGACGACGGTCAGGGACCAGAACCAGCGCTGTGCGCGGCGGACGTCGAGACCGTCCGGGCGACGGGGAGGGCTGGAGGCGTTCATCAGTGCCCCTTCGGGTTGTTCACCCACACCTCGACCGTGACAGCGATGAGGCCCAGCAGCAACACTGCGGCAGCCGCCATGGCGCCCTTGCGCTCGCGCCACAGCCGATGCGGACTCCGGTCGAGGAACGGCACCAGGAAGATCAGCCCGAAGACAGCCACGATCACGTAGGCGATCGACGCGACGCCGAACCACTCCTCCATGGGGAAGAACCACCAGAACATCCAGAGCGGCCGGGTGATCTCGATGCCCTCCACGGGGGTCGGTCCGAGCACCGGCGGCACCAGCACCGCCAGCAGCGTCAGGACGCCCAAGAGGACCAGACCAAAGGCGCCCACCCGCTTCAGGTGTGCGGTGAACGGCTCGGCCACCTCCTCCTTCGGATCCGGGATGGCAGGGTGTGGTGAGATCTTGTGCCGTTTGACGAGCAGCGCGTGCCACACGAACAGCAGGAGGATCAGACCGGGGACGATGACGGCGTGCGCGACGTACAGGCGCAGCACGATCGGCACCCGGTCGGTGAGCTCGGGCGTGAACCAGACTCCGAGGCCGCCCAGGAGTTTGGCGACTTCCACGTTGTGCGCCAGTGCCTCGTAGCCTTCCTGATCCCACTTGATGACGGTGCCGGTGAACACGGCGAGGAAGGTGAGCAGGAACATGGCGCTGCCGATGATCCAGTTGCCCTCGCGCGGTTTCTTGTACGAGGCGTGGAAGAACACCCGCAGCAGGTGGAGCAGGGCGAAGACGAACATCGCCTGCGCGGCCCAGTAATGCAGGCCGCGAGCGAAGCCGCCCAGCCAGACTCTCGTGACGAGATCGCGGACGGACTGGTTGGCGACCTCGGGTGCGGGCGAGTAGAACTGCGCCATGTAGATGCCGGTGACCAGCAGCGTCACGAAGGAGACGACGGTCAGACCGCCCAGACTCCAGGTGAGGTTGTTGGCGTGCTCGGGCACCGGATAGGCCAGGGCCTTGATGCCCATGCGTTCGTCGACGGCGTCGACGGCACGTCGGAGCCGGCCGGGGCGGTGCACCTGGGGAGTGGTGTCAGGGCTGACGCCGTCGGCCGGCTCAGGCCGGTGCGTGGTCATGACGCCTCCCGGTGCCCGCGGTCGCGGTGCTCGAGCCGGCGGATGGTGTGGGGCGGGCGCAGGCGGTGCGAGAGCCACAGGCCGCCGCCGAGGGCCGCGGCTCCGAGGCCCACGAGCACGGCGTCCCCACCGTCGGAGATACCGCGGGGCAGGCGCAACTCGTCAAGCACGACAGTCGTGCCGGTCTCCTCAGCAGTCGCGGGACGCCCCGCTTGGGGAGCGGAGGGCAGCTTGCCTCCGAGCGAGGCCAGCAACAGCACCTTCACCTGGCGGCTGGTGGCCTCGCTGTAACCCGGGCGCTCGACCAGTGCCTGCGCCTCGCGCACCTTGGCCAGGGTGACGCCCTCTTTGTGCGGGGCCATCAGGGCATCCTCGATGCGTTCGGCGACCTGGTCTTCGGCGGCCCCATTGGCGATCAGTGCGACCGCCTGCTCGGTGAGCACCGCCGACTGGTCGCTCTCCTCCCCGTGTGCCCAGGCGGACCCGGGGGCGGCGACGGGGATCAGGAGGGCAGCCATGAGGGCGGCTGTCGAAGCTCCCACTTCGGGCCATCTCCTGAGGGCCGGGGTTCTGCGCATGGCGGCCCCCTGATGCGCTAATGCTTGGTGAGATCGGCGCCGTGGGAACGCAGTACGCGCAGGCGCCGCTGGTACTCCTCCTCGTCGATCTCCCCGCGGGCGAACCGCTCGGCGAGCAACTGCTCCGGGGAGGTCTGCGCCGACGGCGTCCAGGTCCCGGCGGAGACGGAGCCGGCTGTGTCGGACCGGGTGAACGCGCGGTACAGGAGCACAGAGACGGTGATGATCAGTCCCCAGAACACGATCATTCCGAGGGAGGCTCCGAACCAGCCCCAGCCGCTCATTCCGTGGTCGTACCAGAACATCATGACGACCCCTTCCCGAATCGAAGGACTGGGCTCGGGGATCTGGCCTGCGGCCGGCCGCTCACCGAGTGCCTGCTGCCAGACTCCACCTGCCCATGAGGTTCATGGCAGGGGCCGGGTGGCCCATCCGACAGGAGGGTGGGCCCCTGCTTCGGGGAGGCAGCCGTGACAGACAGTGATGCAGCGTGATGAACCCGGCTCTGCCCCTGTTCGGAGGCCGTCCGATTGCGGATTGGGCGGCCTGCTGGGTGACGGCCGTCGCGGATGAGGATGCGGTCGGCGTGGCACGGCGCACGACCGCCCGGGCGGGGCGGCGAGAGCCTCCCTGCCCGGGCGGTGAGCGGTGATGCGGCTCAGAGCCGGTCGAGGATGCTCTGCAGCTGCTTGACCTCTGCGGACTGGCTCGTGACGATGCCGCCGGCCATCTTCGTGGCGTCGGCGTTCTTGCCCTTCTTCTGCTCGTCCTTGGCCATGGTGATCGCGCCCTCGTGGTGCTGGATCATCATCTGCGCGAACATCTTGTCGAACTCGGTGCCCTTCATGGACTTGAGTTCCTTCATGTCCTTGTCCGACATCATGCCGTCGTTGCCCATGTTCATTCCGGGCATGTCACCCGTGGCAGTCGGCTTGCCCCAGGACTGCAGCCAGCCCGTCATCGTGTTGATCTCGGGGTCCTGGGCCTTCTTGATCTTCGCTGCGATGTCCTTGAGGTCCGGGTCGGAAGCGCGGCCGTCTGCCAGCTCGGCCATCTCCACCGCCTGCTTGTGATGCGGGATCATCATCTGCGAGAAGGTGACGTCGGCGTCGTTGTAGTCCGCGGCGGGAGCGGTGTTGCCGGCCTGGGCGGTCGCTGCTGCCGAGCTGGAGCCGCTGCCGTGGTCCATGCCGCTCATGCCGTCGTCCTTGTTGTCGCCGCAGGCGGAGAGCAGCAGCGCTCCCGCCGCGACGATGCCGGCCGCCGCTGTACGGCGGGCGGACGTCCGGCGCAGAGTGCGCGTGAAGGCGGTCATGCGTGATCTCACCTCGTGGTTCGGTTTTCGGTCTGTTCTGGGCACGTCGGGCGGGCGGACTCGCGCAGGGCGAATCCGCGAGGCGCGGCGGCCTACAGACGAAGAACCGACAGCTGAGTGAGATCAGGAGTGCGGGGCGGAGGGTTGGGGCGCACCACCACAGGTCCGCGGAGGAGCGAGGCCGCCGTCCAGTAGGCGCGGCGGGCCAGCGCGGAGCGCACCAGCGCGGTGAGCACCCAGGCGCTGAGCAGCACAGCCACGCACAGCGACAGGACGTCCATCGGCATGAGGGGCGTGTGCGGTGTCGTCGCCTGTCCGGGCTTGTCCCAAGAGACCCACTCGATGAAGGCGGAGGCCTCGGCATGGAGGTCTGCGCCCGCCTGGGGAGCCGTGTCCAGCGCCATGGGCGACGTGTGCGACGACGAGCTGGTTGCCGATGCCGGAGAGCAGCAGTCCGAATGGCCCAGCGTGTGCATGAGGAAGACACCGAGCGCGAGCACGACGACGAGCAGCAGGTGCCCGAAGGCACCTTCTGTCCGTTCGTGTCGGCTCGTGGTCACCATGGGACCTCCGCCCAGGAATCGCTGTCCTTCGACTGTACGGAAGCGGCATCGACCGTGTTCAAGACGGTGGCCGCGGACTGTCATCGCCCTGAGAACCGGCGGGGCCCCGGCCGGTGACCGGGCGCCTCTGATCGGATGTTGCCGCACGGGCTACCCGAGGCGACGCAGTCGCAGGCTGTTGGTGACGACGAAGACCGAGGAGAAGGCCATCGCGGCGCGGAGAGGGAATGCGCGTGGTGTCGGGGCCTGAGCCCCAAAGGACCGGTCAGGCCTTGCCGACGAGGTCGTAACCGGCCTCGTCGACGGCGGACCGGACGGCCTCCTCGCCGAGCGGCGCAGCGGAGGTGACAGTGACCTCGCCGGTCTTGGCGACGGCCGTGACCGCAGTGACGCCGTCCAGGTCGGATATCTCCCGGGAGACGGCACTCTCGCAGTGCCCGCAGGTCATCCCGGACACCTTGTAGACGGTCGTGACGCCGACCTCCTGGATCTGGACGTCGGACGCCGTGCCCGTCCCGCAGGAGCCGCAGCAGGAGCCGGAGTTCGTCTGATCGGTCATGGCTGTCATGGCTTCTTCCTTGGTCTGGAATGCGTGGGTCGATCGGCGGCAGGGAGATGATCCGGCCCTCTCGCCGACACCGAGACTATACCCCCTAGGGGTACCCGCACGTCGGCGTCCAGCTCGACCGCGGCCGGTACGCCCCGTGTTCTCGCCCCCTGCGCCCCTGCCCGTCCCGTACCAGCCTTTCGGCGGCGGGCGGGTGAGGGCTGGTCGCGCAGTTCCCCGCGCCCCTTCGGGGGCGCAGCCACCGGGTACGGGACGGGTAGGGGCGGGGCGGAGGGGGCGAAGAAACCGCCGCCCGAACACCACCCATTCGCCTCCCGCCCGGAGGGCACCTCGCGTCGCACCATGGGCATCAACTGCATCAACTGCCCCCGCGGTTGCGTAAGGAGCCCTCCTTGCACCCTCCCCGCCGCGCCACACTCCGGCGCTATCTCATGTGCCCACCCGCACACTTCGAGGTCACGTACGCCATCAACCCCTGGATGAACCCCGCCAAGCCGGTCGACGTGCCGCTCGCGGTCGCCCAGTGGGAGGGCCTGCGCGACCGCTACCGCTCGCTCGGTCACACGGTCGAGGTGCTCACCCCCCGCCCCGGCCTGCCGGACATGGTCTTCGCGGCGAACGGCGCGACCGTCGTGGACGGCCGGGTGCTCGGCGCCCGGTTCGCCTACCGCGAGCGCGAGCCGGAGGCGGCGGCGCATCTGGAGTGGTTCCGCGCGCACGGCTTCGCGCACGTGCGCGAGCCGCTCCACGTCAACGAGGGAGAGGGCGACTTCGCGGTCACCGCGTCGTACGTGCTCGCGGGGCGCGGCTTTCGCGCGAGCCCTCTCTCGCACGGCGAGGCCCAGGAGTTCTTCGGCCGCCCGGTGATCGGGCTGGATCTCGTCGACCCCCGCTACTACCACCTGGACACGGCCCTCGCCGTCCTGGACGACACGGCGGACGAGGTCATGTACTACCCGCCCGCGTTCTCCCCCGGCAGCCGCGAGGTGCTGCGCAGGCTGTTCCCCGGCGCCCTGGTCGCCACCGACGAGGACGCCGCAGTGTTCGGCCTCAACGCGGTCTCGGACGGCCTGCACGTGCTGCTTCCGCAGGCCGCGACCGATCTGTTCGACCCCTTGCGGGAACGCGGCTTCGACCCCGTCGGCATCGACCTGAGCGAACTCCTCAAGGGCGGCGGCAGCGTGAAGTGCTGCACCCAGGAACTGCGGATCTAGGGGGCTTCTGATGGATCTCCGCGGCGTCGCGACGCCCGGCACGCTCCCCCACTGCCTTAAGGGCGTGGGAGGTGCCCCCACTCGCCGCACCGGACAAAAGCCCTAGTAGCTCCTCCCCCACGCTCGGCTTCGCTCGCGCGGGGGGACCCCCATCGAGGGCTTCCGCCCGGCACGCCGAGAGCACGCACCGAACGCCGCTCCTTCTTCCACGGAGATCCATCAGAAACCCCCTAGTCCTCCGCGGCCGGCGGCCAGGCGTCGCCCCACTCCGCGTCACGGGCCGCCCGGTACAGCGGTCCGTGGCGCTTGGTGACGGTCTCCCGGCGCAGCGACGGCTCGGTCTCGCAGAGATCCAGGAGCACTTGGCCCTTGCGGATCTGCGGCTTGCGTACGACGCGGGAGGAGGCCGGGGCCGGCGTGAAGCGGGTGGCGGCGACGTAGCTGAACTTCTCGTCCTCGTACGGCAGGGAGCCCCCCTTGACCTGGCGGTGCAGGGAGGAACGGGCCACCCGTGCGGAGAAGTGACACCAGTCCTCGCCGCGGACGATGGGGCAGGTCGCGCTGTGCGGGCAGGGGGCGGCGACGTGGAACCCCGCGCGGATCAGGCGGTCGCGGGCCTCGATCACGCGGATGTAGCCGTCGGGGGTGCCCGGCTCGATGATCACGACGGCCTGGGCGGCGGCCGCGGCGGCGTCCACGACACAGGCGCGGTCGGCGTCGGTGAGCTCGCCCAGGACGTAGGACACGGTGACGAGATCAGTGCTCTCGATGGTGAGCGCCGATCCGATACGAGAGCGGTGCCACTCGGCGTTCTTCAACTCCGGGTTCGCCGCGGCGATTTCCCGGCCCAGCGCGAGCGCGGGCTCCGCCCAGTCCAGCACCGTCACCGGGCGGGCGCCCTCCCAGGTCGCGTTCACCGCCCACGTCGCCGCGCCCGTGCCGCCTCCGACGTCCACGTGGCCGGCCGGGGCCCATCCCGGTACCGCGTCCGCGAACGCGTCCAGGGCCGCGCGCACCGCCTCGAACGTGGCGGGCATGCGGTAGGCGGCGTACGCGACCACGTCCGAGCGGTCGCGGAGGATCGGGGCGTGCGTCGGGGTGGCGCCCCGGTAGTTGGCGATCAGCCGCTCGACCGCCTGCGCGGCGGCCTTCGGCGGCAACCCGTCGAGCAGCCCGGCGAGGGCGGTGCGCAGGGTGTCGGCGGGCGTCAGGGGGGCGTTCACCCGGTGATTCTACGGTTGGCCGGGGCGGGGCTCGGAGCGCTGGTTCCGCCCTCCGCCCGACGGGACGAGGGGCAGGGGCGGCGGGGGCGGCGGGGGCGAAGAAGCCCTCGCCCCGCTCCCGTCTCCTACCCCCGCCGGAAGCGAGACGTACCGTATCGTCACCCTGATAAGTTCCCCCCATGGCCGAAAAGCCCAAGCCCAAGCCCACCCCCGACTCCACCCGCCGCAGCGAGAAGTCACGTCGCGCGATCTACGAGGCGGCCCTCGCCCTCGTCGGCGAGGTCGGCTACCCCAAGACCACGATCGAGGGCATCGCGGCCCGTGCCGGAGTCGGCAAGCAGACGATCTACCGCTGGTGGTCGTCGAAGGCGGACGTGCTCCTCGACGCCTTCATGGACCTCGGTGAGCAGGCCGCGCGGGCGGCGGGGCAGGAGACCTACGAGATTCCGGACACGGGCGATCTGGCCGCCGACCTGAAACTGGTCCTCCGAGCCACCGTGGACGAACTGGAGGACCCCAGGTTCGAGATCCCCGCGCGCGCCCTGGCAGCCGAGGGCGTGGTCAACGAGCCGCTCGGCGTCGTGTTCATCACCAAGCTCCTCGAACCCCAGCTCCAGCTGTACGTGAAGCGGTTGCGCTCGGCGCAGGGCAAGGGGGACGTACGCCGGGACGTCGACCCCCGTATCGCCCTGGAACTGTTCGTCTCCCCGCTGGCCCAGCGCTGGCTCCAGCGCACCGGCCCGATCTCCTACGCGTACACCGACACGCTCGTCGACTACGCGCTCTACGGCCTCGCCCCGCGCTGAGTGCTCGAGCGTGCCGCCAGCCGGCCCGGTGCGTCCGTGACGATCCCCTCGCATCCCAGGGCGAGCGCCCGGTCGCGCTGGGCGTCAGTGAGCACCGTGTGCGCCCACACGAGCGGGACGCCGGATTTCACGGCCCGTACCAGATCGGCGTCACGCGCCTTGTAGTCGACGTCGAGGACGTCGACGAACGACGCCCATCGCTCGGGGCGGTCGGTGCGCATCTGGGCCGCCGAGCGCCACAGCTGGCTGAGCAGGCCCAGACGGTGGACGCGCCGGGCCACTTCCGGGTCGTTGGAGTTCACGAACGCCGAGCGGGTCAGACCGCGGGCGCGGATCATCGCGGCGAGTGTGCCCACGCTCTTCGGGTCCTTCGCCTCCATCGTCAGCACGATCCGTCCGCCGAAGCGGTCCAGTACCTCGGCGGCGGTCGGCGGCCGCTCCGGGTGCCGGCCGGCGGGGAGCGTGTTCTTGGGACGCAGCCGCACGCCCCGCCACTGCCGCAGGTTCAGGTTCCGCACCGCTCCGTGCGTGTAGGTCGTGCGGTCCAGGGTCGCGTCGTGCATGACCACGACGGTCCCGTCGCGCAGCACGCGGGTGTCGAAGTCGAGCACCTGTGCCGTACCGCGCTGGTACGCGGCCGTCAGGCCCGACATGCTGTTCTCCACGACTTCCCGGGCGCCGCCGCGATGGGCGACGTACGTGATGCGGGGGAGCGCGTCCACCGTCAGCGGCCCCGTGCCCCACTCCAGTGGAGACGGCGGGCCGCCGGGCCCGGTGAAGGCGAATGAGGTGAGACCGGCGAGACCCAGGAGCGCAGTCCGTGTGAGCATGGCGACCACGGTAGGGGGACAAATCCCGTCAAACTGTGGAATGACACCCGATCCGAGCCGGAGAGAAGCATCTCCCCACCCACCCCGGATGTGGGCTCTGGCAACCCGGGGCGCAGGATGGTGGGACCATAGAGCTTGTTGATGGCTTGCGGACGGCCTTTTAAGGCCTGTTGTCGGCAGAGACGTTGAAGGCCTGTTGTCGGCACGAACGGCTAGGCGAGGGGATAGATGAGCGCAGAGTTCGGCCGCCGCTCCGGCGCGCAGAGCAGGATCTCCCAGTGGCTTCGCGGACGCCGGCCGAAGGGTCCTGTGGAGAACGCGGACGGCGGGCGCGAGGCCCTGCTGCTCGCCGCTGCCGCCGCGGGGCTGCCACTCGCGCAGGCCGCGTACCCCGTCGGCTACCGGTGCTCCTGTGACCGCGTCGGCTGCCCCACTCCCGCGCGCCACCCCATCTCCTTCGCCTGGCAGACGCAGTCCACGACCGACCGTGCGCAGATCGAGCGGTGGGCCCGGCATCAGCCGAAGGCCAACTTCATCACCGCGACCGGCATGGTGCACGACGTTCTCGACGTGCCGCTGGACGCGGGGCGCGAGGCCCTGGAGCGGCTGCTCGCCTCCGGCGTCGAGGTCGGGCCCGTCGCGGAGTCCGGCGGCGACCGGATGCTCTTCTTCACGGCCACGCGGGGTACGCCCGAGGACGAGGACGAGTGGTGGCCCTGCGAGCTGGACTGCCATCCCGAGACGATGGACGAGCATCCAGGATTGCGATGGCACTGCCGTGGGTCGTACGTCCTCGTCCCGCCGGCGCGGCTGCCGGGTGACCTGACGGTCGAGTGGGTACGGGGGCCCGAGCATCCTCTGCCGGACCCGCTCACCCTCCTGGAGACCCTGACCGACGCGTGCGCCCGCTACGCGGGAGACAACGAGTCGGAGCAGCTGGCCGCCTGGCCCCACCGGGGCTGAACCCCCGGTGGGCTATTCGCCCTTCGCCCCCGTCAACCCCTCGATCCGCCCGAGGATCGCCACGCCCTTGTCGGACGCGTTCTTCGGTGGGTCGAGCGCCGCCTGGTTGGAGATGAACTCCAGCGTCAGGGACTGCTTGATCTCACCCGTCGTCAGGGCCTGGACGTCGGCGGTGGGGGTGGGGATCGCGGTGCCTGCGGCGGCGGTCTGCTTCTCGTAGCGGTGGGTGGTGAAGAAGACCAGCGCCCCGCCGTCGGTGGTGCGCAGGCCCACCGGGGCGTAGCCGCCCGAGACCAGCGGCTCGTCGATGTACTGCCGGGCGAGGCCGGGCTTGCTGGCGAACTTCTTGCGCTGGGCCCGCCACCGCGAGGTGTGCGTCCCCGCGGCGAAGCCGTCGCCACCGGCCTTCAGATACGTCGCGTACGACCGGCTCAGCTTCTCCGGCTCGATCGCCAGAGCCGCGTCGTCCGCCGTGACCGGCTCGGCCCAGCCGGCGTCGTCCTTCTTGAACGTCGGTACGTCGTCGGCGGCGAGGACGGTCAGATACGAGACCTGCCACACGTCGTTCGCCCCGGAGCGGGTGAAGACGAGCAGCCAACGGCTGGTCGGCAGGCCCTTGTTGGCCGCGGTGTCGGCCACGAACCAGCGCGGCCAGCCCGCCTTCTCGGGTATCACGAACTTGGCGTCGCTGAACTTCAGCGGCGAATGCGTCGGATTGCCGCCCGGGTTGTTCTTGTGCCCGGCTTTGAGCTTGGCGCCGTCGATGTCGGCGAGCGGCCCGGCGACCCGGTCCGCGTCCAGCGAACTGTCGTACTCCTTGTCCGCCTTGTTGTACGCGGTGGTGAAGTCCTTGAGCGCGCGGGCGGCCTCGGCCCGGGTCGCCGCCGGTACGACCTCCCGCTCGCCGTGCACCACCACACAACCGCTCGCCGTCAAGGACAGAACGGTCACCGTCCCCGTCGCCAGGGCGAATTGGTTCAGACGGTTCGGACTACGAAGCCTTCGAGGGCTGCGACCCGCGCGATCCCTGCTCATCAGGTGCCTTCACCTTCCCCTTCCCGGAGGCGAACCCTACCGGGGCGAGGAAGATCGCGAGTGTCGGGACCAGGTACAGCGCCCACACCGTGACCTGGAGGACGGTCGGGTCCGGCTGGAAGTTGAAGACGCCCTTGAGAAGGGTGCCGTACCAGCTGGTCGGGTCGATCGTGCCGCTGATGTCGAAGGCCAGGCTCGTCAGGCCCGGGATGAAGTCGGCCTCCTGGAGGTCGTGGACGCCGTACGCGAGTACACCCGCGGCGACGACGACCAGCATGCCGCCGGTCCAGGTGAAGAACTTGGCGAGGTTGATCTTCAGTGCGCCCCGGTAGAAGAGCCAGCCGAGGAGGACCGCGGTGGCCAGGCCCAGGGCAACGCCGATCAGCGGGCGCGGCGTGCCGTCGCTGGCCGCGTGCACCGACGCCCACACGAACAGCGCCGTCTCCAGACCCTCCCGGCCGACCGCCAGGAACGCGGTCGCCACCAGCGCGCCCGTGCCCATCGCCAGCGCCGCGTCCAGCTTGCCGTGGAGCTCCTTCTTCAGATGCCGGGCCGTACGCCGCATCCAGAAGACCATCCACGTGACCAGTCCCACGGCGAGGATCGACAGCGAGCCGCCGAGCGCCTCCTGCGCCTGGAACGTCATCTCCTGAGAGCCGAATTCGAGCGCGCAGCCGAAGCCGAGCGCCAGCGCGACCGCCACGCCGATGCCGATCCAGATCGGCTTCAGGGCGTCCCGGCGGTCGGTCTTCACCAGGTAGGCGATCAGGATGCAGACGACGAGGCTGGCTTCCAGACCCTCGCGCAGGCCGATCAGATAGTTGCCGAACACGGGCTACGCCTCCTTGGAGAACAGCGCGCGGCCCCACCAGTCGTCCTTGTCGCGGACGCCGGGCGGGACGGCGAAGACCGCCGAACTCACGTGCTGGATGTACTCGTTGAGGGCGTCGAGGCGCGACAGGTTGCGCTGCACCGGGATGAACCCCTTGCGGACGTCACGCTGGTACGCCAGGAAGAACAGGCCCGCCTCCAGCCGGCCGAGGCCGTCCGTGCCGTCGGTGAAGGAGTAGCCACGGCGCAGGATCGTCGCCCCGTCGTTGGAGTCGGGGTGCGCGAGCCGCACATGCGCGTCGGGCTTCATCGCCTTCAGGAACGGCTTGTCGCGTTCCTTGGCCTTGCCGACCGGGGCGCCCTCGCCCTTGTCGCGGCCGAAGACGTCCTCCTGCTCCTGGAGCGAAGTCCGGTCCCAGGTCTCGATGTTCATGCGGATACGCCGGGCCACGAGGTACGAGCCACCGGCCATCCAGTCGGGACCGTCGCCCTCGCCGACCCACACGAACTTCTTCAGCCGGTCCGTCTCGGTGCCCGCGATGTTGCGGGTGCCGTCCTTGAAGCCCATCAGGTTGCGCGGGGTCTGCGCGTCCGGCGTCGTCGACGACGTCTTGCCGAAGCCCAGCTGCGACCAGCGGATGGCGACCTTGCCGAAACCGATGCGGGCGAGGTTGCGGATCGCGTGCACCGCGACCTGCGGGTCGTCCGCGCACGCCTGGATGCACAGGTCGCCGTTGCTGCGCGCCTGCTCCAGGTTGTCGCCCGGGAACTTCGGCAGGTCGACGAGCGCCTCGGGACGCTGGTCCTTCAGCCCGAACTTGTCGAACAGCGAGGGCCCGAACCCGATCGTCAGCGTCAGCCGCGACGGCTTGAGGCCCAGCGCCTCACCGGTGTCGTCCGGCGGCGCCTCGGCCAGACCGCCGTACGCGCCCTCGCCGACCGTGTGCCCGGCGGTGATCCGCCGGGCGGCCTCGGTCCAGTCCTTGAGCAACTGGACGAACTCGGCGCGGTCGTCCGTCTTCACGTCGAACGCGGCGAAGTGCAGCCGGTCCTGCACGGCCGTCGCGATGCCCGCCTGGTGCGTGCCGTGGAAGGCGACCGCGGCGCCCGTCTCGGCGGCGGTCGGGTCGACGTCGTTGCCGGTGCGGGCCATCGCCACCGCGCCGCCGGCTGCGGCGGCGCCGAGCGCGAGACCCGCGCCGCCCCAGCCGATCAGCGAACGCCGGGTGGGGGCACGACCGTCGGCGGCCTCAGAGGTGGCTTCCGTGGCTTCAGTGGTGTCCGTCATGGCTGCAGCTCCTACTTCACGACGGCGGCGGCGAGCTTGGACAGGGGCTCGGCGAGCGCGTTGACCGCGTCCGAGAGCTCCTTGCGGTCGGCGTCGCCGACCTTGTCGTACGAGGTGAAGTCGTACGAGGTCTTGTCCGTGCGGTACTTGTCGAGCAGCGTGTTCAACGCGGTGAACTGCTTGTCGAGCTCCGTCGTCAGCGCCGCGTCGTTCTCCTTGGCGACCGGCTTCAGCAGCTCGTACGCCTCCTGCGCGCCCTCGACGTTGCCCTTGAAGTCGCTCAGATCGGTGTGCGAGTAGCGGTCCTCCTCGCCGGTGACCTTGCCGGTGGCGACCTCGTCGAGCAGCTCCTTGGCACCGTTGGCCATGGAGGTCGGGGTGATCTCGGCCTTGCCGACCCGCTCCTTCCAGTCGGTGAGGTCCTTCACCAGCTGGTCGGCGAGCTCCTTCTCGCGGTCGCCGATCTTCTTGTCCTGCCAGAGGGACTTCTCCAGCCGGTGCCAGCCGGTCCAGTCCTTGGCCGGATCCTGGCCGTCCTCCAGGCCGTCCTCGCGCACATCGACCTTCGGGTCGATGTCACCGAAGGACTCCGCGACGGGCTCGGTGCGCTCCCAGCCCAGGCGCGAGGTGGCGAACTCCTTCTTCGCGGCCTCGATGTCGCCGGCCTTGATCGCCTTGGCGAACGCCTCGGCCTTCGGCAGCGTCTCGTCGGCCTGGGTCTGCGCGTACTCGCGGTAGGCGGCGACGGCCTTGTCGAGGCGCGGGTCGCGCTTGGCGACCTTGCCGCCGGTGACCGTGAGCTTCTGGCGGACGCCGTGGCCCTTCATGCCCGGTCGGCAGGCGATCTCGTACGAGCCGGCCTTGACCTCCGCGGTCAGCGTGTACTTGGTGCCCGGACCGATGTTCTCCTTCTCGGAGACGATCCGGTCGTCCGGGAAGACGATCTCGACCTCGGTGGCCTTCGAACCCTTGTTCTCGATCTTCAGGGTGACCTGGCCGGCCGGGACCGACTTGGCGGAGGTGTCGCACGTGGAGTCGGCGGCGGTCACCTGGATCGCGTCGCCGCCCTTGGCGTCGCTCTTCTCGGTGCAGCCCGTGACGGCGGCCAGAGCGGCCGCGGTGGCGGCGGCGGTGACAACTGAGAGTCGGACGGCTCGCATTCAGGCTCCAAGAGAAGAATCGGGCGTTCCGCACGGCAGGGCCCGTGCTGGAGTGGTGAGGCTGGCCTAACTTATCTGAGGCTTGCCTCACTAGTACCCACCGGTCCGGTGATTCAGCTCTCACAGACGGTGTACAGGAACGGCTTGATCACGGTGGCCTAAATCAGACCCCAAGGGATGGTCAAGGGTAGGTCAAGAGGCGCGTTTCGGAGCGATCGCGGCGGCACCGGCCCTGGGGTGCGGGAACACCTCCACCGGCCGGCGGTGGACCTCGCTCGGCGCGTCTTCGGTGAGGACCGCGGCCGGTGGACCGTCGGCCGCGACACGACCGGCGCACAGAGTCGCCACCCGGTGCGTGTATGCCGTCGCGAGCCCCGGATCGTGCAGCACCACGACCACGGCGTCCCCGGCGTGCGCCCTGTCCCGGCCCTGTCCCGGCGCGCGCTGACCGGCAACTCCTGGCGTGGAGCGTCAACGTGCCGTTCTGGAACGGGCGTACGGCGATGCCATGTCCCCGCTGCCGTACGAGCACGGGCGCACCCGCTCCTGGTCCCTGCCCGGCGGTCCCGCGGCCTTGGACGCGCTCGTGGCGGGGGTGATGTTGAATGCCGGAGTGACTGACTACGACGTGCTGCGGGTCTTCTGCGGACCCGGCGGCGGGTATGGCAATGAGCTCGGTGTCGTGCGCGAGGGCTCGGTGATGCCGGAGCGCGAGGAGCGGCAGGCGCTGGCCGCCAAACTCGGGTTCAGCGAGACCGTGTTCGTCGACGACCCCGAGCGTGGGGTCATCGACATCTACACGCCGACCCTGCGGTTGCCGTTCGCCGGGCATCCGTGTGTCGGGGTGGGCTGGCTGCTCGACGTGCCGGAGCTCGTCACCCCTGCCGGGGTGGTGGGGGTGCGGCTGGACGGCGAGTTCAGCTGGATCGAGGCGCGGGCGGACTGGGCGCCCCAGCGGACGCTCCGGCAGTACGGGTCGGCCGCCGAGGTCGACGCGCTCGCCGTGCCGGCGCCGGGGGAGTGGATCTACGCCTGGGCCTGGGAGGACGAGGCCGGCGGGCGGGTGCGGGCCCGTGCGTTCCCCGGCCGGGACGACGGCATCGAGGAGGACGAGGCGACGGGAGCGGCGGCGCTGCTGCTGACCCATCAGCTGGGGCGTGCGCTCAACATCGTGCAGGGAGTCGGGTCCCAGATTCTTACGGCGCCGCAGCCGGGGGGTTGGGTCGAGGTGGGTGGTCGGGTACGTCTGGAGCGGTAGAGGGAGCAGCCCGAAGGTGCACCCCGAGGTGCACCCCGTGACCGCGCCCCGTCAGGGGCGCGGGGACTGCGCGACCAGCCCCCACCGGCCCGCAGTTGATGGACGAACCATGCCAGGGCGTCACGCGCTGAGCCGGAACTCATCCCCCAGCGCACGAAGGACCGCCGTGTTGAGGGCGAACGCCCGCTTGCACTCCGCGACGATGCGCTGCCTCTCCAGGTCGTCGGCGCGGACCGCGTCCAGGAGTTCGCGGTAGGCCCGCTTGAACGCGGCCGGGTTGGTGATGTCCTCGAAGGTGTAGAAGCGGACGCCGTCGCCCTTGCGGGCGAAGCCCCAGGTCTGCTCGGCCCTGCCGCGGATGATCTGGCCGCCGGAGAGGTCGCCGAGGTAGCGGGTGTAGTGGTGGGCGACATAACCGCCGGGCCACTCCCGGGCGCACTCGGCGACTCGGGCGGCGTAGGTCCGGGTCGCGGGCAGGGCGGTGAGCGTCGCGCGCCAGTCGGGGCCCCGGAGATGGGCCAGGTCGCGCTCCAGGGCGGCGCTGCGCAGCAGTTCGGGCCGCACGAAGGGTCCGGCCACCGGATCGGCCGTCAGGCGCTCGGCGTCCGCCTCCAACGCCTCGTACACGAACCACAGTTGCTCCGTGTAGCGCGCGTACGCCTCGACGCCCAGCCGGCCGCCGAGCAGGTCGCTCATGAACGTCGAGGTCTCCGCCTGTGTGTGCTGCTCGTGCGACGCGGTGCGGATGAGCGTCGAGAAGGAGGTGCTCGACGTGTCCGTCGCGTTCATGAGGCCTCCGGAGTCGAAGAGGGAAGGGCGAGAGCCGCCTCCATCTTCTAAGGTTAGGCTTACCTAAGTCAATCACTTCCCGACATCCTGTCGGTAAAACCGTACCTCGATTTCCGATCAAGCCCACATGCGAAAGCCCGCCCTGTGGACAGGGCGGGCTTCAGAGGGTGCCGTGCGGCCGCGGAGGGTTACGGCAGGGTCAGGATCTCGACCCCGCTGTCCGTCACCACCAGCGTGTGCTCGAACTGGGCGGTGCGCTTCCGGTCCTTCGTGACCACGGTCCAGCCGTCGTCCCACATGTCGTACTCGTGCGTGCCGAGCGTGAGCATGGGTTCGATGGTGAAGGTCATCCCGGGCTGGATGACGGTCGTCGCGTGCGGGCTGTCGTAGTGGGGAATGATCAGCCCGGAGTGGAAGGACGAGTTGATCCCGTGGCCGGTGAAGTCCCGCACCACCCCGTACCCGAAGCGCTTCGCGTACGACTCGATGACGCGCCCGATGATGTTGATCTGGCGGCCGGGCTTGACCGCCTTGATGGCGCGGTTGAGGGACTCGCGGGTCCGCTCGACGAGCAGCCTGCTCTCCTCGTCGACGTCGCCGACCAGGTATGTCGCGTTGTTGTCGCCGTGCACCCCGCCGATGTACGCGGTCACGTCCAGGTTGATGATGTCGCCGTCCCGCAGGACCGTGGAGTCGGGGATGCCGTGGCAGATGACCTCGTTGACGGAGGTGCACAGCGACTTGGGGAAGGCGCGATAGCCGAGGGTCGAGGGGTAGGCGCCGTGGTCGCACATGTACTCGTGCGCCACCCGGTCCAGCTCGTCCGTCGTGACACCCGGCGCGATGAGCTTGGCGGCCTCGGCCATCGCCTGCGCGGCGATCCGCCCGGCGACCCGCATCGCCTCGATCGTCTCGGGCGTCTGCACCTCCGGTCCGGTGTACGGCGTGGGGGCGGGCTTGCCCACGTACTCGGGACGCCGGATGTTTCCCGGGACGGGACGGGTGGGAGAGAGCTCCCCTGGTACGAGCAGCGACTGGCCAGACATGCCAGCGAGTCTAACCAGCGGGCATGGGGGACCATGTCCGTGGCGAAAGGAGCCGGTGATGGCCCTCTTCAAGAAGCGCACCGTCGGCAAGCCCGGCGAGTGGTACTACTGCCTGGAGCACAAGAAGGTCGAGGAGGGCCCCGAGTGCCCGGGCAAGGACCGCTTCGGACCGTACGCCAGCCGCGAGGAGGCGGAGCACGCGATGCAGACCGCGCAGGAGCGGAACCTCGAGTGGGAGACGGACCCCAAGTGGCATGACCGCTCGGACGCGGCTTCGGGCTCGGAGGACGACTGAAGCGCACGGGTACGTGGCGGGCGCCGGCGACGGGCTGAGGCGCACGGGTATGTGGCGGGCGCCGGCGACGGGCTGAGGCGGATTGTCGTGGCGCAGGCGATGGGCTGCGCTGAGCCCCGGGGCCGCAGACTCCTGCGGCCTCAGACCCTCGGGCTGCAGAGCCCTCGGCCGCAGGCTCCTTGCGTCGCGCCTCGCGCGCCGGTGTCTGCGCCGCAGGGCCCCGCGCCGCCGGGGCCGTTCGCCGGGCCCGGCGGCCACCCGCAGTCGCCCATGGCGCTCGACCCCCACGGGAAACCTGTGCCGGGTAGCCGACTGTCACGGGCAGTGCGGGTCGGAAAGGGAAACTGTCACGGGCGGTGCTGGTGAAACTGTCACGGGCGGTGCGGGAGGGAAAGGGAAAAGGACGGCCCGGCCGCCAGGCCGGCCGTCAAGCCACCGCCTCCCGCGCGGAGCGCAACCGCACCGCATGCTCATTCGTCCGCACGTCGTACGCCATCAGCCTGGGCAGACACAGCGCCAGTAGCCCCACCGCGCCCACGCACATCAGGCCCCCCGACCAGATGGACGCCCGTACGCTCGTCCACGCCGCCATCCCGCCCGCACGGACCTGACCGAGCTGAGGCCCGACCGAGTACGAGAGCAGTTCGATCCCGGCGAGCCGCCCCCGCAGCTCGTCCGGGATCGTCTGGTCCCAGATGGCGCCACGGAAGATCCCGCTGACCATGTCGCAGCAGCCGCCGATCGTGAGGAAGAGCAGCACCAGCCAGACGTTGTCCACGACGCCCGCGGCCGCCATGGCCAGCCCCCAGCACGCCGCGGCCAGGGTGACCATCCGCCCGTGCCGGTGGATGCGCGAGGTCCACCCGCTGGTGAGGCTCACCAGCAGCGACCCGGCCGGCACCGCCGCGTACATCAGGCCGAGCGACCACTCGGCGTCCAACTCGTCCGCGAGGAACGGCAGCAGCGCGAGCGGCATCGCGAAGAACATCGCCGCGAGGTCGATCGCGTACGTCCCGAGCAGCTCCTTGCGGCCCCACGCGTACCGCGCGCCCTCCGCGATGGACCGCAGCGACGGCTTCGCGGCCTCGTGCGCGGCGGGCGACGCGGCGATCCCCACGACCATCACCACCGACACGACGAAGGTCACCAGGTCCACGGCGTACGCCCAGCCGAGTCCGGCGTACGCCACGACGACACCGGCGAGCGCAGGCCCCGCGACGCCGCCCACCGTCCAGCGCAGCGAGTTGAGCGAGGCGGCGGCCGGCAGGTCCTCGTGCGCCACGATCCGTGGGGTGAGCGAGTCGAGGGCGGGACGCTGGATCGCGCCGAGCGCGGAGGAGAGCCCCGCGACCGCGTACAACGGCCATACCGCCGGCTGCGGTACCAGCGCGTTGACGAGCAACCCGGCGCACAGCACGCCCTGCCCCGCCTCCGTGTGAACGATCAACTTCCGCTTGTCCAGGGCGTCGGCGAGCGCCCCGCCGTACAACCCGAACACCACCAGCGGCACCAGCTCCACCGCGCCGATCGCCCCCACCGCCACCGCCGACCCGGTCAGCACCTTCATCTGCACCGGCAGTGCGACGAACGTCAGAAAGCTCCCGAAGTTCGTGATCAGCCCGGCCACCCAGAGCCGCCGAAAGTCGGCGGACGCCCGCCAGGGGGCGAGATCGGGGAGCAGCGAACGGAGTCGGGAGGAGGGGACGGGCGCGGATGCGGGGGCGTCGTCGGTCACGACGGGCCATGGTCGGGGGAGGCGCGGGCGAGGGCAACTGCTTTTCGGGCCGGAGAGGGAAGGGCCGGCGCCGGCTCAACGAGCTGCGCAACGGCCTCGACGCCGCGGCGGCCGGCGCCGGGGCGTGGTGCCGACGGGGTACGGGCGTGGTGCCGACGGGGTACGGGGGCCGCGGCCCCAGCTACCACCGAGCAGTCGGCGGAGCCGTCAACTGATCCGCGAGCCGCGACAACCGGTCACGGAACCGCCGCCGCCCCCGCGGCGAAGGCAGCGCGTTCTCCCCGGCCGCCGCACTGACAAGATGCTGCACGGTATCGAGATCGAGCTCGGGCTCGGCCGGCACCGCGAGCGACTCGTGAGCCAGAGCCGGCAGCTCACGGTCCTCGGCGGTGTCCCCCGCGGACAGTGCCAGCACGGTCGCCCCGGCCCGCCGCGCGTCATGGACCCGCTCCAGCAACGGCGCCCCGGGCGCGCCCGGCGACACCACCAGCAGCGTCTCCCCCCGCCGAGCCGCCTCGATACGCCCCAGCCCCACGGCCAGGTGGGCCGGATCGGACTCCCGCGCCCCGTGCCGCACCAACGTCGGCGACAGCTCCGGCATGCCCGACCACGCCGCCTCGTCCACGAGATGCGCGGCGAGATGCCACGGCTCGTACTCCTCCGTGCCGACCAGCAGCAGTCCGCCCCCGTACGACACCACGGACCCCCGCAGCGCCCCGGCGAACCGCCGCGTGGCCCCCAACCACTCGGTCCCGGCGAGCACTTCGCGCAACAACGCGACCCGTACGGCATCCATGCGCACGCATCCTGCCGCAACCGGCCACTCGTGACCCGGAGTTCACCACGAATTCGCCCGAGTTGGGCAGAGGCCCGCATCAGCGGTCACACAAGGAGCCAGCCCATGACAGAAGCAAGCACCCCCTTCCGCGCCGGCCGCGAAGGCTACGCCAGCTTCCGGATCCCCGCGGTGGTCGCCACGGCCGCGGGCACGCTCCTCGCCTTCTGCGAAGGCAGGGTCGACTCCGCGCAGGACCACGGCAACATCGACATCGTGCTGAAGCGGTCGTCGGACGGCGGCCGCACCTGGGGTCCGCTCCAGGCCGTCGCCAAGAACGGCGACAACCTCGCCGGCAACCCGGCGCCCGTCGTCCTCGACACCGGCCGCGTCCTGCTCGTACACGTCCGCAGCGCGGCCACCGCGAGCGAGGACGCCCTTCTGCGCGGCAAGGTGAAGGCGGCCGACGGGCGGCGTGTGTGGGTGCAGCACAGCGACGACGACGGGCACACCTGGTCGAGTCCGAAGGAGATCACCGCACAGGTGAAGAAGGCGAGTTGGCGGTGGTACGCCACCACACCCGGGCATGCGATCCAGCTCACCACCGGCCGCGTCGTCGTCCCCGGCAACCACACCATCCCGCCCACCGGCACGGACAACGGCACGGAAGCGAAGTACAACAGCGGCCACTGCCTGCTCAGTGACGACCGCGGCGAGACCTGGTACCTCGGCTACATCGACGAGAACACCAACGGCTACATCAACGTGAACGAGACGACCGCTGCCGAACTCCCCGACGGCCGCGTCTACTTCAACACCCGCAACGACTCCCCGTCCCCCGGCAACCGGGCCGACGCCCACTCCCGCGACGGCGGCAAGAGCCTGCAGAAGCCCTTCCGACCGCAGGCGGGCCTCGTCACCCCCGTCGTTCAGGGCAGCCTCCTCCAGCTCCGCGACCCCGACCTGCTCCTCTACTCGGGCCCCGCCGACCCCGCCTTCCGCGCCCTGATGACCGTGCGCGCCGGCACCGACGCCGGCACCACCTGGCGCACCGTGTACACCCTGGACGGGCTGCCCGCCGCGTACTCCGATCTCGTGCGCGTCGACGCGACGACCGTCGGTCTCCTCTACGAAACGGGCGACTTCGGCGCGTACGAGACGATCACCTTCCGCCGTATCCCGGTGACCGCCCTCACCTGACGCCCACAGCCGCGATGCGCGCACGTAAAGTCGGCCCATGACCTCTACTGACAGTGCACAGAAGGCCCCCGCCAAGGACCCCTGGGACCTTCCCGACGTGTCCGGGCTTGTCGTCGGCGTGCTCGGCGGCACCGGGCCCCAGGGCAAGGGACTCGCCTACCGGCTCGCCCGGGCCGGCCAGAAGGTGATCATCGGCTCGCGGGTCGCCGAGCGCGCGCAGGGCGCGGCCGAGGAGCTCGGGCACGGCGTCGAGGGTGCCGACAACGCCGAGTGCGCGCGGCGCAGCGACATCGTGATCGTCGCCGTGCCGTGGGAGGGCCACGGCAAGACCCTCGAGTCCCTGCGCGAGGAGCTGACGGGCAAGCTCGTCGTCGACTGCGTCAACCCGCTCGGCTTCGACAAGCAGGGCGCATACGCGCTGAAGCCGGAGGAGGGCAGCGCCGCCGAACAGGCCGCCGCCCTCCTGCCCGACTCCCGCGTCACCGCCGCCTTCCACCATCTCTCGGCCGTCCTCCTCCAGGACCCGGAGATCGAGGAGATCGACACCGACGTGATGGTCCTCGGCGAGGAGCGCGCCGACGTCGAGATGGTGCAGGCCCTCGCCGGCCGCATCCCCGGCATGCGCGGCGTCTTCTCCGGCCGTCTGCGCAACGCCCACCAGGTCGAGTCCCTGGTCGCGAACCTGATCTCGGTGAACCGGCGCTACAAGGCGCACGCGGGCCTGCGGGTGACGGACGTCTAGCGGCGCACGGGCATGGGGGACACTGGACGCCGTAGCACTCGTACCTCGTCCGCATTGTCCCGTCAGGAGCCGACCCCCATGCCCCTCGTTCCCCCACCCGACCCATCCCGGCGACTCGCCCTCTACGCGCTCGCCGTCTGTGTCCTCTCCGTCGCCGCGGCCGTGGTCTCCTTCGTCCAGGGCAGCTGGCTGGGGATCGTGTGGGTGCTGTTGGCGGGCCTGTCGTCGAACATGACCTGGTACTACGTGCGGCGTGGGCGGGGCGGGTCGTCGGTCAGCGGCTGACGGTGCAGTGCTCGTTGACGCCGTCCCAGAAGCGGTAGAGGTCCTGGCCGCAGTAGCGCTGGACGTCGTCGATTCCCAGGGCGCCCAGGATCGAGTAGATCGCGTCGAAGAATGCGATGTTCACCGACGGAATCCACAGGATCCCGAACACGGCCAGCAGCCCGAACGGCGCGAACGGCTCCACCTGGCGGCGGATGTTGTACGACAGCCAGGGCTCGATCACGCCGTAGCCGTCCAGGCCCGGTACCGGCAGGAAGTTCAGGATCGCGGCCGTGACCTGGAGCAGCGCGAGGAACGCGAGCGCGTAGCGGAAGGTGTCCGGGACGCCGTCCAGGGTGTGCAGCCAGAACGGTGCGGTGCACACGACGGCGAACAGGACGTTGGTCAGCGGGCCGGCCGCCGAGATCAGGCTGTGCTTCCAGCGGCCCTGGATGCGGTTCCGCTCGATGAAGACCGCGCCGCCCGGCAGACCGATCCCGCCCATGATCACGAAGATCAGCGGCAGCACGATGCTCAGCAGCGCGTGCGTGTACTTCAGCGGGTTGAGTGTCAGATAGCCCTTCGCGCCGATCGAGATGTCGCCGCTGTGCAGGGCCGTGCGCGCGTGCGCGTACTCGTGCAGACAGAGGGAGACGATCCAGGCGGCCGTCACGAAGAGGAACACGGCCACGCCGGGCTCCTCGGCGAAACCGGTCCAGGTCGCCCAGCCCGTCACCGCCATGACGGCCACGATCCCGACGAAGACGGGACTGATCCTCCGGTCGCTGCGGCGGAACGCGGCGGTGGTCATGGGGCTCCCTGGAGTGCTGCTCATGGGGTGGGACTGCCCGACCGTACCGGGCGTATGCGGAAAACGTCTCGCGATCGGCCATTGGTTCCGGAGAGGGTGGGGACATGGGGCGATGGCGGGTCTTCTACGCGGACTGGCAGATGGAGTGCTGCGGTACACCGTTCTCGGTGGGGGACGAGGTGAACTGGCCGCTGCTCCTGCGCTCTTCTCAGGAGGTGCTCGGCGGGGGCTGGTCCGAGGAGCTCAGCAAGATCTCGGCACCGGTGGAACGGGTGCACGACGAGGACGGGGTGATCCAGGTGCTGCGAGCGGACGACGGTCTCCTCGCCGCGCTGCACGGCGACCCCGTGGACGCATCCGGACTCGACCCCGACCAGTGGATCCGCGCGGTCGGCCTGCTCACCGTCGAGCGGCACGGCATCGAGTGGCCCGGGACCACGGGTCGCGTCGGCGCCATCCACGTGGTGCACCAGGGCTACGTCGAGACGGACCCCGCCTCGCGCGCCCTCCTCCCCGACCCGGAGGACCGCTCCCTGGAAGCCGTCGACAGGTGCCCGCAGTGGTTCGGCGGTGACTACGACGAGAGTCGTACGCGGTCGGGGGTGCGCCGCTTCCGCCGCCGGTCCGGTGTCCTGGTCGAACTCGACGTACCGGACCCCCGCACCTGAAGCCACCGGAGACAATGGACCCCGTGCGCTACCGCATCCTCGGCACCACCCAGGCACTTCGCCCCGACGGCACGCCCGTCCCGGTCGGCGGGGCGCGGCTGCGTGCCCTGCTGACCGTGCTCGCGCTGCGGCCCGGACGGACCGTGCCCGCGGCCGTCCTGGTCGAGGAGGTGTGGGACGGCGACCTGCCCGCGGACGCGCCCGGCGCGCTGCAGGCGCTGGTCGGGCGGCTGCGCAGGGCGCTCGGGCCGGACGCGGTGCACTCGGTGGACGGTGGCTACCGGCTCGCCGCGGCGGCCGACGACGTCGACCTGCACCGTTTCGAGCGCCTTGCGGGCGAGGGCACGCGTGCCCTCGCCGACGGCGACCCGGCGAAGGCGGCCGCGGTCCTCGACGACGCCCTCGCGCTGTGGCACGGCCCGGCCCTCGCCGACCTCCCGGACCGCACCGCCGAGACGGCCCGCTGGGAGACCCGCCGCCTCGACGTCCGTCGCGCCCGGCTCGCCGCGGCCCTCGCCCTGGGCCACGCCGAGGAGTCCCTGCCCGAGCTCACCGCCCTGTGCGATCTCCACCCCCTGGACGAACCTCTCCACGCCCTCCGTCTGCGCGCCCTGCGCGACGCCGGCCGCCCCGCCGAGGCCCTCGCCGCCTATGAGTCCGTACGCGCACTCCTGTCCGACCGCCTGGGCTCGGACCCCGGGCCCGAACTCCGCTCCCTGCACGGGGAGCTGTTGACACCGGCCGACGGACCCGCCGCCGGCCGTGGCCGCGGCCCGGGCCGTGGCGCGTACGGTGCGGGTAACGGGAACATCGCCGAGCACCGCGTCGGTCCGGGCGGTTCCGGCGCCCCGGCCCCCGGCTCCGGAGACGCGGTCCACGCCGTCGGCCGGGACGGAGCCGGTGGGCAGGCCGCCGCACAGCCCGGCGCCACCGTCCCTGCCGTAGGTGCCCCTGCCTCGGCCCTCGGCTCCGCCGCCCTCTCCCGGACCCGCCCTTCGCCCCCGGGCAACCTCCGCGCCCGCCTCACCTCCTTCGTCGGTCGCGAGGCCGACATCGAGGCCATCCGGGGTGATCTCGCGGCGGCCCGGCTGGTGACGCTGCTCGGGCCCGGTGGGGCCGGGAAGACGCGGTTGTCGCAGGAGGCGGCGGAGGCCGTGGCGTACGCGGCGCGGGACGGAGTGTGGCTGGCCGAGCTCGCGCCGGTGGACGATCCGAAGGCGGTCCCCGAGGCCGTGCTCACAGCCGTCGGTGCGCGGGAGACCGTGCTGCGCGGTGCCGGTGCCGAGGAGATGCGGGCCGTGGCCGACCGGCACGACGATCCCCTCACCCGGCTCGCCGAGCACTGCGGCAAGCGACGCATGCTGATCATCCTCGACAACTGCGAGCATGTCGTGGACGCCGCCGCCCACCTCGTCGAGGCGTTGCTGGAGCGGTGCCCGGAGCTGACCGTACTCGCCACCAGCCGTGAACCCCTCGGCGTACCAGGGGAGTTGCTGCGTCCCGTGGAGCCGCTGCCGGAGCCCGTCGCGCTGCGGCTGCTCGCCGACCGGGGGGCCGCGGCCCGGGCCGGCTTCCGGATCGACGCCGACGGCGAGACCGCCGCGGCGGCGGCCGAGATCTGCCGGCGCCTCGACGGGCTGCCGCTCGCCATCGAACTCGCCGCCGCCCGGCTGCGGATGCTCACCCCACGCCAGATCGCCGACCGGCTCGACGACCGGTTCCGCCTGCTCACCTCCGGCAGCCGCACCGTCCTGCCGCGGCAGCAGACCCTGCGCGCCGTCGTCGACTGGTCCTGGGACCTGCTCGACGAGGACGAACGGGACGTGCTGCGGCGGCTGTCCGTCTTCGCGGGCGGCTGCGGCCTCGCCGCCGCGGAGGCGGTCTGCGGGCCCGCCGCGCTGGAGGCGCTCGGCTCTCTCGTCGACAAGTCCCTTGTCGTCGCGGCCCCTTCGGGTGAGGGAGAGATGCGCTACCGGCTTCTGGAGACCGTCGCCGAGTACGCCGGTGAACGCCTCGACGAGTCCGGCGACCGTCCCGCCGCCGAGCGTGCCCACCTCACGTACTATCGCGAACTCGCCCGCACCACCGACCCCGTGCTGCGCGGCCCCGGGCAGCGCGCCGCGATCGCGCTCATCGAACGCGAGTACGAGAATCTGCGCACCGCCCTGCGGCACGCTGTCGCCGAGCGCGACGAGCAGGAGGCGATCTGCCTCGTCCTTTCCCTGTGCTGGTACTGGCAGATCCGCGACCAGCGCATCGACGCCCGCACCTGGTCCCGCGAGGTCATGACCCTCGGCCCCGACCCCTTCGCGCCGCCCCTGCGTCCCGCCGCCCCGCTGCACGAGAGCTGCACGGCTGCCCCGCCGCCGATGCGCCCGGACGTCCTCGAAGAGGCCCGGCGCGGAGTGCACCTCGTCCATCTCGCCTGCATGGACATGGACTTGGACGCCTGGCAGACCCCGGAGGCCAAGGAGAAGCTGCGCATCATCAGCGAGACCTACCGGCCGGGCCTCCCGCAGACCTGTCGCAGCCCCGGCTACCTCTGGTTCTACGCTGTCCTGCTCACCGGTGACATGGATCGGGTGCGCGAGGTCATCGACGTGTCGGTCGAAACGTGCCGCGAACTCGGCCTCGAGTGGGAACTCGCCGTCGCCCTCCAGATGCGCGCCAACATCCTCGCCAACCGCGCCGACATGGTCGGCGACGCGACCCGCGACGCCGACGAGGCGCTGGAGATGTTCGCCCGGATCGGCGACGCCTGGGGTGCCGCCGAGGCGCTCTCCGCGCGCGGTGAGGCCCATGAGCGCAGGGGCGAATACCGGGCCGCCGCCGCGGACTACTCGGAGGCGAGCGCGCACGCCGAGCGGCTGGGTGCCCGCGCCCAGACGGCCGTGCTCACCGTCCGACTCGGCGCCATGTATATGGAGTTGGGGGAGCCCGAGCGCGGTGAGCGGATGCTGCGGGACGTGCTCGCGGAGGGCCATGGCGCCCAGAACGAGGCCATGCCCGCGGCCCGGCTCTTCCTCGCGATGTGGCTCGGCCGCACCGATCGGACCCCCGAGGCGCGCGAGCAGATGAGGCTGCTGCGCGAGGACTTCGCGGCCAGCACCTTCGTGGTCTTCGACGGGTTCGTGCTCGGCGTGGAAGCCTGGCTGGACGCGGTGGAGGGGCAGCACACGAGCGCCCTGGACAAGGCACGCAAGGCCATGGCGCGGTCCATGGACCCGCTGGCGCAGATGATCGCGCCGCACATGACCTCCGCGCATCTGACCACCGCCGCCATCGCCCTCACCGGCCTGGACGGCGGCAGCCGCGCCCGCGAGGCGGCCCGACTGCTCGGCGCCGCCGACCACTTGCTGCCGCCGGGCCACTTCGCGGGCCCGATGGAGGACGAGGTGCGCACCCGGGCCGAGGCGGGCGTGCGGGCCGTGCTCGACGACGCGACCTACGAGGCCGCGTACGCCGAGGGCGGCGGGCTCTCCGCGGAGGAGGCCGCCGCCCTCATCTGACGCGGACCGGGGGGCATGGTCATGGCCGTCACGCGTGGCCCGACGTCAGTTCTTGGTACGGAACTTGTGGATCGCGATCGGCGCCATCACCACCGTGAGGGCCGCCGTCCAGCCGAGGGTCACCCACAGGTCGTGCGTGACCGGGCCGCCCACCATCAGGCCGCGCGCTGCGTCCGCGAGCGAGGACAGCGGGTTGTAGTCGGTGAAGTTCTGCAGCCAGCCTGGCATGGTGCCGGTCGGCGAGAAGATCGACGAACCGAACTGCAGGGGCATCAGCACCAGGAAGCCCATCGCCTGCACGGACTGGGCGTTCTTCATCGTCACCCCGAGGACCAGGAAGATCCACATCAGGGCCGAGCCGAAAAGCGTGGCGAGTCCGACGGCGGCGAACAGGCCCGGCCAGTTCGTGATGTCGAAGCCCACCAGCACGCCGACGATCATGAGGATCGTCGTCGCGACGAGCATCCGCATCAGCTCCACCACGATCTTGGCGAAGAGCACGGAGCCCTGGCCGATCGGCAGGGTGCGGAAGCGGTCCATCACACCGGTCTGGAAGTCCTGGTTGAAGCCGGTGCCGACGGCCGTGGCGATGTTCATGCCCATCATCGCCATCAGACCCGGCACCACGTACTGCACGTACTTGTGCTGACCGCCGCCCAGCGACTGCCCGATGGAGCCGCCGAAGACGTACACGAACAGCAGGGTGAAGATGACCGGCATCAGGACGGCGTCGAACATCGACTCCGGGTCCTGGCGGATCCACAGCAGGTTGCGGCGGACGAGGGCGCCGATGTGGCGCGCGTGCGCGCGGGGTGAGATACGGGAGTCGCCCTTCACGGCGAGGGGGGCTTCGACAACGGCGGTGCTCATGCGGAGACCTCCTCGTAGGCGCGGGCGGGGGCGGCGTCCTGCGGGGCACTGGCCTTGTGGCCGGTGAGGGACAGGAACACCTCGTCGAGGCTGGGCAGTTCGGTGCTGATGGAGCTGATCGTGATGCCGCGCGCGGTGACCGCGCCGACCACGGCGGTGAGCTGTTCGTCGCTGAGGATCGGAACCAGGACGGTGCCGGTCTCGGTGTCCACGGCCGAGGCGGCGAGACCGGTGAGGCCCAGCTCGTCGAGCATGCCCGCGAGCGGGCGCAGCTCCAGCGGGTCCACCGGGCGGATCCGCAGCGTGCGGCCGCCGACCCTCGCCTTCAGCTCGTCGATGCGGCCGCTGGCGATGACCTTGCCGCGGTCGATGACCGTCAGCTCGGAGGCCAGTTGCTCGGCCTCCTCCATGTACTGGGTGGTGAGCAGCACGGTGGCGCCGTCGGCGACCATGCGCTTGACCTCGTGCCACACCTCGTTGCGGGTGCGCGGGTCGAGACCGGTCGTCGGCTCGTCCAGGTACAGCACGGCGGGCTGTCCGATCATGGAGGCGGCGAGGTCGAGGCGGCGGCGCATACCGCCGGAGTACGTGGACGCCGGGCGCTTGGCTGCCTCGGTGAGCGAGAAGCGCTCCAGGAGCTCGTCGGCGCGGCGGCGGGCGTCCTTGCGGGGCAGGTCGAGCAGGCGCCCGATCATGTAGAGGTTCTCCCAGCCGGGGAGCTTCTCGTCGACCGAGGCGTACTGGCCGGTGAGGCCTATGACCCGGCGAAGCTGGCGGGGCTGCTTCAGTACGTCGTAGCCCGCGACCGTGGCCTGGCCCGCGTCGGGGGTGATGAGCGTGGACAGGACACGGACGAGGGTGGTCTTGCCGGCGCCGTTCGGGCCCAGCACGCCGAGGACCGTGCCCTCGTGCACGTCCAGGTCCACGCCGTCCAGCGCCTTGGTCTCGCCGTAGTGCTTGACCAGCCCCCGTACGGTGACGGCGCTCTTGGCGCCGGTAGCCTCTTGTCGGGGCTTGTTGTCGATTCGCGTCATGGGCAGCAAGGTGCCAGTCGCCACCGACAAACCGCCTACAGCCGACCGACAGCCGCCGATATATCGCCGACGGGCGTTGTCGACGGGCGTTGTCGACGGGCGTCGCGGACGGGTTGTTGTCGTTGCGCTTTCCGCCGGTGGGTGGGTCGGGGCCGTGCCGGTACATCCGCCCCGTCGCCGGTGGCAGATCGCTTGGGCTGCAGGGGCCTGCCTGTTGGCAACTACGTAAGCGACGGGGCATGTGATGTACCGGCACGGCCCCTTCCGTGGTCTGGCGGGTGCGGGTGAGTGGGGGCCGTGCGTCGCGGCTGCGGGTGAGTGGGGCCGTGCGTTGTGACTGCGGGTGCGGGTGCGGGTGCGGGTGCGGGTGCGGGTGCGGGTGCGGTGTGGGTGGCTGGGGGGCGTGCGTTGTGACTGCGGGTGCGTGTGGGCTCGCGTGGGCCACTGCGGGTGGGTGCGTGGTGGCGTGCGTTGCGGGCGTGCGTTCGCGTGGGTGATTGCGGGTGCGTCTCACCCAAGCGGGTGCCGGTGCCCTTCCCACCCGTCCGGTGCTTGATCTTCAGCCCGTCCGGCGTTTGAGGACGAGGCCGTTCAGGCCGATGGGGGGTCTGGGGGCGCAGCCCCCAGGTACGGGACGGGTAGGGGCGGAGGGGGCGAAAGAACCTGACGGCGCCCCAGCGGAAATGGCGCAGCCC
Source organism: Streptomyces albiflavescens (assembly GCF_014645835.1). GTDB lineage: Bacteria > Actinomycetota > Actinomycetes > Streptomycetales > Streptomycetaceae > Streptomyces > Streptomyces albiflavescens. Next base: position 184,925 of record NZ_BMMM01000017.1, on the reverse strand, counting down.
GCCGACGGGGGAAATCGGCGGGCTGCACTTGGTGCCGCGATGGCTCAGTGGACGGAGTGCTCCTCGAGGGGGAACGTGCCGCCGACGACGTCCTCGGCGAACGCCTTCGCCGCGCTGCCCATGACCTCACGCAGGTCGGCGTACTTCTTCACGAACTTCGGCACCTTGCCACCGGTGAGACCGAGCATGTCGGTCCAGACGAGGACCTGTGCGTCGGTCTCGGGACCCGCGCCGATGCCGACCGTCGGGATCTGCAGGGTGCGTGTGACCTCGCCGGCCAGCTCCGCCGGGACCAGCTCCAGGACGACGGCGAACGCGCCCGCGTCCTGCACCGCCTTGGCGTCCCGCAGCAGCTGGTGCGCGGCCTCCTCGCCACGGCCCTGCACGCGGTAGCCCATCGCGTTCACGGACTGCGGGGTCAGGCCGATGTGCGCCATGACCGGGATGCCGGACTCGACGAGCAGTTCGATCTGGCGGTGCGAGCGCTCGCCGCCCTCCAGCTTCACCGCGCCGACCCCGGCCTCCTTGACGAGGCGGGTGGCCGAGCGCAGCGCCTGCACCGGGCCCTCCTGGTACGACCCGAAGGGCAGGTCGCCCACGATCAGGGCGCGGCTGGTGCCCCGTACGACCGCGGCGGACAGCATCGTCATCTCGTCCATGGTGACGGGCACGGTCGTCTCGTACCCCAGGTGGCAGTTGCCCGCCGAGTCGCCGACGAGCATGACCGGGATGCCGGCCTCGTCGAAGACGGACGCGGTCATCGCGTCGTACGCGGTGAGCATGGGCCACTTCTCGCCGCGCTCCTTGGCGGCGGTGATGTCGCGCACCGTGATACGGCGGGTGCTCTTGCCCCCGTACAGCGCCTTGCTGCTGTCGGTGGACGGGCGCACACCCTGCACGGGCTGCTTCTGGGCAGCCGAAAGCTGCGTCATCGCAACGGCTCCTTCTGTCATCTCGAGGCGCCCTCACGGCGTCCCCGGACCAGGTCCATGGTGGCACCTCGTGCCACACGCCGCTAGAGCAGGGCGGGCGATCCACGTCTCGCTGCGTGGGGTTCCGTATTTCTTGGTAAGTTCTCCGTAAAGTGCTTTCGATACGAGACGGTTCCGTATCGAATCGCATCTAGTGTGGGCGCCATGACGACTTCCGCTCCTCCTGCCGAACGACGTGTGCCCGAGGCGGTGCATCGACGCCGCTGGGCGATCCTCGGCGCGCTGATGCTCAGCCTCCTGATCGTGGTGCTCGACAACTCCATCCTGAACGTTGCGATCAAGACCATCTCGACCCCGGCGCCCACCGGTCTCGGCGCCACCCAGAGCGAGCTGGAGTGGGCCATCAACGCCTACACGCTCGTCTTCGCCGGACTTCTCTTCACCGCGGGCCTGCTCGGCGACCGGCTCGGCCGCAAGAAGGTGCTGCTCGCCGGTCTCGCCGTCTTCGGCATCGGGTCGGCGCTGGCCGCGGAGTCCGGCTCGCCGGTCCAGCTCATCGTGTTCCGCGCGCTGATGGGCCTGGGCGCCGCCTTCGTGATGCCCGCGACGCTCGCCGTCCTGATGAACGTCTTCGAGCGCGACGAGCAGCCCAAGGCCATCGGCATCTGGGCCGGCGGCGTCGGCCTCGCCATCGCGATCGGCCCGATCACCGGCGGCGTCCTGCTCGACCACTTCTGGTGGGGCTCGGTCTTCCTCATCAACGTGCCGATCGTGCTGCTCGCGCTCGTCCTGATGTTCTGGCTGGTCCCGGACTCGCGTGACCCGAACCCCGGCCGCGTCGACGCGATCGGTGTCGTCCTGTCGGTCGTCGGGCTCGTCCTGCTCGTCTACGGCATCATCAAGGGCGGCCAGCTGGCCGACTTCACCGACGCGACGGTCCTCGCGACCATCGCGGCCGGACTCGTCGTCCTCGCCGGTTTCGTCGTGTACGAGAAGCGCAGCGACCATCCGTCCATCGACATCACGTACTTCGAGAACAAGGTCTTCTCGGCCGCGATCGCCGCCATCGCGCTGGTCTTCTTCGCGCTCATGGGTGTGACCTTCTTCTCCGTCTTCTACACGCAGAGCGTGCGGGGCTACTCGCCGCTGCAGACCGGCCTGTTGATGCTGCCGCTCGCCGCGGCCCAGATCATCTTCGCGCCGCGCGCCCGGCTCGTCGTCGACCGCTTCGGCAACCGGGCCACGTGTACGGCGGGACTGCTGATCATCGCCGCGATGCTCGCCGCGTTCGCCATTCTCGAGACGGACACACCGATCTGGCTCCTCGAAGTCATCTTCTTCCTCATGGGCACCGGTATGGCGCACATCATGACCCCGACCAGTGTCGTGATAATGCAGGCCCTGCCCCGCGAGAAGGCGGGCTCCGCGTCCGCGCTCAGCAACACCTTCCGCCAGGTCGGCGGCGCCCTCGGCATCGCCGTCCTCGGCTCCGTCCTCTCCACGGCCTACCGCAGCGGGATCGAGGACAAGCTCGGTGCCGTCCCGGCCGGCCTGCGCCACACGGCGGGCGAGTCCATCGAAGCCACCCTCGGCGTCGCCGCCAAGCTCGGCCCCCAGGGCAAGGGCCTGGTCGGCCCCGCCAACGACGCCTTCCTGCACGCCATGCACGTCACCGCCCTGTGCGGGGCGGGTGTCGCGATCGTCGGCGCGGTCATCGTGGCGCTGTTCCTGCCGGGCCGGACGCCGGAAGCACAGCAGGGCAAGGAGGAAACCGAGTTGGTGCCTGCCGGGGAGCACTGACCGGACCTACGGGAACCGACAGGGCGTACGGGACCGCGGGTACCTGGCACCGGGTGCCCGTCGGTTCCGTACCCCGGGGAGAATGAACGCGGGTCAACAAGGGAAACGGAGTTCGATGTGAGCCTCGCGCACAGCCGAGCCGGGCACGAGGGGCCCGCCAGGGGGCGCCCCCGCAGCGAGGCCGTGGAGCGCTCGATCATCGAGGGCGTCATGAAGCTCCTGGAGGACGGTGTACCGCTCGGTGACCTGTCCATCGAACGCATCGCCCGGACCGCGGGCGTCGGCAAGGCGACCATCTACCGTCGCTGGAGCGGCAAGGAGGAGCTCTTCGTCGACGTGCTGCGCGCCGCCGAGCCCGAGGACCCCGAACTCCCCGGCACCTCGATGCGCGACGACCTCATCGTCCTCCTGGAGTCGCTGCGCCAACGCGGCCTCATGAACCGCTCGTCGGCGATGGTGCACAACGTGTACGCCCAGATGAAGAGCAGCCCCAAACTCTGGAACGCCTACCACGCGACCGTCGTCGACCCGCGGCGCAGACTGGGCTACGAAGTCCTGCGTCGCGGACAGCAGAACGGCGAACTCCGCGCGGACGTCGATGTCGAACTGGTCAACGACATCTTCGTCGGCCCCATGCTCGTCCGCGCCGTGATGCGCCCGGAGAGCGAGCTTCCCGAAGACCTCGCGGAGCGGATCGTCGACACACTGCTGGAGGGACTGCGGCCGGCCAAGCCGTAGTTCCCCTGGTCCTGCTTTGTTTCTGACGGGTCGTTTCGCTTGTTCCTGACAGGGCGAATGTGCGCGTTTCGTCACAGAGGGCGCGCTCCATGCGCGTATGCGGAACTCCGAACCTGAAGTTGTACGTCCCCTTGCCCGTACGGCCGTCACAGGACGGCGAGAACGACACCGAACATCCCCTAGGGTCGTAGCCGAGGGGCAGACGGTGCGCACGGCAGGTTGTGAGGCGACGGTATGGCGCAGGCGTATATGACGGAGACGGGCAGCGGCGGCCAGGAGCCGGACCGCAGAGGGTCCCGGCTTCGGCGCCTGCTCGACGGCTGGCGCGGCGACCGCGGCATCTGGCGCCGCGGTCTGATCCTTGCCGCCCTCGCGGTGATCCTCGCCCTGGTGATGCTGCTGCACGCGCAGATCCCGAACACCATCGGCAACCTCGGCAGCCTCACGGAGACGTTCCTGCCCTGGCTGGGCCTGTTCGTTCCGATCCTGCTGATCCTCGCCTTCGTACGGAAGTCGGCGAGCGCCCTGATCGTGGTGCTGCTGCCCGCGATCGTCTGGCTGAACCTCTTCGGCGGGCTGCTCACCGACAAGACCGGCAGCGGGGGCGACCTCACCGTCGCCACGCACAACGTCAACGCCGAGAACCCGGACCCGTCGGGCACCGCCCGCGACGTGGCCGCGTCCGGCGCCGATGTGCTGGCCCTGGAGGAGCTGACGGCCTCGGCGGTTCCGGTGTACGAGAAGGCGCTCGCGTCCACGTACAAGTACCACTCGGTGCAGGGCACCGTCGGGCTGTGGAGCAAGTACCCGCTGAGCGGCGCCCAGCCCGTGGACATCAAGCTGGGCTGGACGCGCGCGATGCGGGCGACGGTGACGACGCCGGCCGGGCAGGTCGCCGTCTACGTCGCCCACCTGCCCTCGGTCCGCGTGAAGCTGGAGGCCGGGTTCACCGCCCGCCAGCGCGACAAGAGCGCCGACGCGCTGGGCGCGGCGATCGCCGACGAGCCGCTGAAGAGGGTCGTCCTGCTCGGTGACCTCAACGGCACGATGAACGACCGCGCGCTGAACGCCGTCACCGCGCAGATGCGCTCCACGCAGGGCGCGGCGGGCAGTGGCTTCGGGTTCAGCTGGCCGTCGTCGTTCCCGATGGCCCGGATCGACCAGATCATGGTCAAGGGAATCGAGCCGGAGACCTCGTGGACCCTGCCCCGGACCGGCAGCGATCACCTTCCGATTGCCGCTCGCGTCAAGGTGGGCGCAACCGCGTCTTAACGTCCTGGAATACTGGGCCTGAGAGAGTTTGTTCCACAGCTGAACTTACGCAGCCCGTGCACAGCGGTGTGCACGGGCGCGCTCATGCGTGCGCGTACGTCCCCAAGCGGCTCCCCGCGCCCCTCCGCTCCCCTGAAAGGCCCCTCATGCCCCTGGCCCTGCTCGCCCTCGCCGTGGGCGCCTTCGGCATCGGCACAACCGAGTTCGTGATGATGGGCCTGCTGCCCGACGTCGCGGACGACCTGCACATATCCATCCCTGCCGCAGGCCACCTGGTCTCGGCCTACGCCCTGGGCGTCGTGATCGGCGCCCCGCTGCTCGCGGCCGCCACCGCCCGCATGTCGCGCCGCAAGGTCCTGATCGCCCTGATGGGCCTCTTCGTGACGGGCAACGCGCTCTCCGCCTTCGCCCCCGACTACCACTGGCTGCTGGCCGCCCGCTTCCTCAGCGGGCTGCCGCACGGCGCGTTCTTCGGCGTCGGCGCCGTCGTCGCCACGAACCTGGTCGCCCCCGAGCGCAAGGCACGCTCCGTCTCGCTGATGTTCCTCGGCCTCACGGTGGCGAACATCGCCGGTGTGCCGGTGGCGACGCTCATGGGCCAGCACCTGGGCTGGCGTGCCACGTTCCTGGGCGTGAGCGCGATCGGCGTGGCCGCCATCGCCTCGCTCGCGCTCCTGATCCCACGTGATCACGCGCACGCCCCCACCGGGGGCCTGCGCGGCGAACTGGCCGCCCTGCGCTCCCTCCCGGTCTGGCTGGCCCTGGGGACGACGGTGGCGGGCTTCGGGGCGCTCTTCTCCGCGTACAGCTACATCACGCCGATGCTCACGGAGTCGGCCGGGTACGCCGACGGCAGCGTGACGTTGCTGCTGGCCCTCTTCGGCGTCGGTGCGACCGCGGGCAACCTGGTGGGCGGCCGCCTCGCGGACCACTCCCTGCGCGACACCCTCTTCGGTGGCCTGGTGTCCCTCGTCGCGGTCCTCGCGCTCTTCCCGGTTCTCATGACCGCCCAGTGGAGCGCCGCCGTCGCGGTCACCCTTCTCGGCGTGGCCGCCTTCATCACCGGCTCGCCGCTCCAGCTGATGGTCATGGAGAAGGCCTCCGCCGCACCGTCCCTCGCGTCCTCCGCCAACCAGGCGGCGTTCAACCTCGCGAACGCCGGTGGTGCGTGGATCGGGGGGCTCGCTCTGGCCGCGGGCTTCGGGGCGACGTCTCCGGCGGTCGCGGGGGCGGGGCTCGCGGTGCTCGGCCTCGCGGTGGCCGGCGCGGCGTACGCCGTCGACCGGCGTCGGGCCGGGGTGGTCGTGGGAGGTTCCGCCGGGGGCTCGGGGCGGCTTGTCGCGGCGCATGTTCCGCCGCGTGCGGAGCGTGTGGATCACTGACGGTTCGGGGCGCGGGTATTTGTTAAACCCCACCTGCGCCCCGATACCCGATGGGGGTTGCCGGCTGCTCGTCGGGGAGCGTGCGCGAGGGCGGTTTAGCTCGATCGTGTGATGGTCGGCTTCCGGGCTTGCGGTGGCCTGGGCCGTTCGGGCTACGGTGATCGTGCGATCTGGGACGCCGGGTACGGTGCCAGCGTGCGGGGCCCCTGCTCCACCGGAGTGATGGTTCAGGGCCTCCCCGTCGCCTCTGGCCGCGCCCATATGGCCAGGTCGCGCAGGGAACCGGCCTCCCGGAATCGGACCACGTACAGGATGCGTGTCGCTGCCCCGGGGTCGAGTACGCCGGGGACCAGTGCGCCCAAGACCGTTCGGGGCGTGCGCTGAGTGGGCTCGCTCTTGCTCAGTCCACAGGATCGGTAAGGTGCTGGTCATGGTGACGAGAAGTCGGACGCGCGAGGTGTTGCTGTTCGCCGCGCTGCTTCTCGGGATCGTGACGATGCACACGCTGGGGCATCCGTCCGCGCACGGCTCGGACCGGAGCTCCGGGTACTCCTCGGACGAGGGCTCCATGGGGTCCGTGGGGTCCGTGGGCTCCGTGGGCTCCGTGGGCTCCGAGGCCTACGGGCACTCCTCGTACGGCATGCCGCAAGCCCTGTCTGCCCCGCCGGGCCACGCACAGGAGCGCATGACGGGCGTGTCGATGAACGCCGCCATGCCCCCCATGAACGGCATGGACCCCCTGTCCGTCTGCCCCGCCGTACTCGGCGGCGCCACCCTCCTCCTGCTGCTCGCGGCGGCGCTGGGCACCCCTTGGGCGAGCGGCACCACGCCGCCCTCGCTCGCACGGCTGCCGCATGCCCTGTGGCCCCACCCGCCCCCGCAAAGAACCCTTCTCTCTCGTCTGTCGGTGCTGCGCCTTTAGACCGGCGCACCGGCTGCTTCGGGCTGCCTGCCCGGAGGTGGGAACCTCCGGGCGTCGAGCGGTGTACCAGAAGCAGCGGACGCGCCCATCTGCACGCACCATCACCACGACGAGGTGTTACTCAGTCATGCGCACCACCACACCCATGCGCACGCACACGCGCCGCACCGTCCTCGGTGCGGCGGTCGCCGTCGCCGGGACGGGGATTCTGTCCGCCTGCTCCGGGGCCGGTCACACGGGTCACGGGGGAAGCGGGTCCACCGGCGGTCCGAAGGGCTATGTCGACCCGGCGGGCCGCGAAGTCGCCGTCGCCGAGAAGAAGCGGGGCTCGGGCCCCGTCCGGAAGGTGCGGCTCACCGCCACCGAGGCCGCCCTCGATCTGGGCGGCCGTACGGTCAAGTCCTGGGCGTACGGCGGCGACCTGCCCGGCGAGGCGGTCCGCGTCACCGCCGGGGACACCCTGGCCCTCACGCTCGCCAACCATCTCCCGGAGGCCACGTCCCTGCACTGGCACGGGATCGCCCTGCGCAACGACATGGACGGCGTACCCGACCTCACCCAGCGGGCCGTCAAGCCGGGCGCCGACTTCACATACCGGTTCACGGTGCCGCACCCGGGCACGTACTGGTTCCATCCGCACTCCGGAACACAGCAGGACCGCGGTCTGTACGCCCCGCTGATCGTGGAGGACCCCAAGGAGCCCCTGTCGTACGACAAGGAGTGGGTGGTCGTCCTCGACGACTGGGTCGACGGGGTGGACGGCTCCACCCCGGACGCCGTGCTCAAGGAGTTGAGCGGCGGCATGGGCATGGACATGGGCGACGACGGGGGCATGGATCACTCCGGGCATGACATGTCCAACATGTCGACAAGGGTTCAGGAGTCCCCGTCGGCCGGTCCCTCTCGCATGCTCATGGGCTCCGAGAGCCAACTGCTGGGCGGCGACGCGGGTGATGTCGCGTATCCGTACTACCTGGTCAACGGGCGCACGGCGAAGGCGCCTTCGGTCTTCCGGGCGCGCCCCGGGGACCGCGTCCGCATCCGGATCATCAATGCGGGCGGCGACACCGCCTTCCGCGTGGCCCTCGGCGGGCACGAGATGACGGTGACGCACACGGACGGCTTCCCGGTACAGCACGCGAAGACGGACGCACTGCTGCTCGGCATGGGCGAGCGGTACGACGTCCTCGTCACCGTCAAGGACGGCGTCTTCCCGCTGACCGCGCTGGCCGAGGGCAAGAAGGCGTCGGCGCAGGCGCTGCTGCGGACGGGCGGAGGGGCGGCGCCCACCGGGCCGGTTCGGCCGAAGGAGCTCGACGGGCGGCTGCTGACGGCGGACAAGCTGCGGGCCGACGCGTCCGTGGCGCTGGCCGAGAAGGAGCCGGACCGCACGGTGAAGCTGCAGCTCACGGGTGGGATGGAGAAATACGACTGGGCCTTCGACAAGAAGCCCTACCGTGCCGGCGCGGATCAGCGGCATCCCGTTCGGGCGGGGGAGCGGGTGCGGCTCGTGTTCTCGAACTCCACGAGCATGTGGCACCCCGTCCATCTGCACGGGCACACCTTCGGCCTGGCCAACGTGGTGGGCGGCCCGCGCAAGGACACCGCGATCGTGCTGCCGAACGGGACGCTGACGGTGGACTTCGACGCGGACAATCCGGGGCTGTGGATGATCCACTGCCACAACGTCTACCACTCGGAGGCGGGGATGATGACCGTGCTCGGTTACCGGAGCTGAGGCTCCGGATCCGGGCCTCGGGGCCCAGAGGGCGGGGCGTCTCCACGCCGGTCCCCACGTGGGGCGCCCCACACCCCATTGTGTCGCTCTGACGATTACACTGGGCCCGTGCCTCAACTACGCCTCGCCCTGAATCAGATCGACTCGACCGTCGGCGATCTCGCCGGCAACGCCGAGGCGATCCTCCGTTGGACCCGGCACTCCGCCGAGCAGGGAGCGCATCTGGTGGCGTTCCCCGAGATGGTGCTGACCGGGTATCCCGTGGAGGACCTCGCCCTGCGGCCGTCCTTCGTCGAGGCCTCCCGTGCGGCGCTGCGCTCGCTGGCCGCCCGGCTCGCCGACGAGGGCTTCGGGGAGCTGCCGGTGATCGTCGGCTACCTCGACCGGTCCGAGACCGCGCAGCCGAAGTACGGGCAGCCGGCCGGCGCCCCGCAGAACGCCGCCGCGGTGCTGCACGGAGGCCGGGTGGCGCTGACCTACGCCAAGCACCACCTCCCCAACTACGGCGTCTTCGACGAGTTCCGGTACTTCGTGCCCGGCGACACCATGCCGGTCGTGCGGGTGCACGGGGTCGATGTCGCCCTCGCGATCTGCGAGGACCTCTGGCAGGACGGCGGGCGCGTGCCGGCCACCCGTTCCGCCGGGGCCGGGCTGCTGCTGTCCATCAACGCCTCGCCGTACGAGCGCGACAAGGACGACACCCGCCTCGAACTGGTCCGCAAGCGGGCCCAGGAGGCCGGGTGCACCACCGCCTATCTGGCGATGATCGGCGGTCAGGACGAGCTGGTCTTCGACGGGGACTCGATCGTCGTCGACCGGGACGGTGAAGTCCTCGCGCGGGCGCCGCAGTTCGCCGAGGGGTGCGTGGTGCTGGACCTGGATCTGCCGGCTGCCGCTGCCTCACCGGTGGAGGGCGTGGTGGACGACGGGCTCCGGATCGAGCGGCTCGTGCTCTCCGAGGAGCCGCTGCCCGCGTACGAGGCGGAGCTCGCCGGGGGGTACGCGGAGCGGCTGGACGACGACGAGGAGGTCTACTCGGCGTTGGTGGTCGGGCTGCGGGCGTACGCGGCGAAGAACGGGTTCCGGTCGGTGCTGATCGGGCTGTCGGGCGGTATCGACTCGGCGTTGGTGGCCGCCATCGCGTGTGACGCCCTGGGCGCGCAGAACGTGTACGGCGTTTCGATGCCGTCGAAGTACTCGTCCGACCACTCCAAGGGGGACGCGGCCGAGCTGGCGCGCCGGACGGGGCTGAACTTCCGGACCGTGCCGATCGAGCCGATGTTCGACGCGTATATGTCGTCGCTGGGGCTGACGGGGCTGGCCGAGGAGAACCTTCAGTCCCGGCTGCGGGGCACGATGCTGATGGCCATCTCCAACCAGGAGGGGCACATCGTGCTGGCGCCCGGCAACAAGTCCGAGCTGGCCGTGGGGTACTCGACGCTGTACGGCGACTCGGTGGGCGCGTACGGGCCCATCAAGGACGTGTACAAGACGTCGATCTTCCGGCTGGCGGAGTGGCGCAACCGGGCGGCGGCGGGGCGGGGGCAGACGCCGCCGATCCCCGAGAGCTCCATCACCAAGCCGCCGAGCGCGGAGTTGCGGCCCGACCAGGTCGACACGGACTCGCTCCCGGACTACCCCGTCCTGGACGCGATCCTCGAACGCTACGTGGACCGCGACGAGGGGGCGGACTCCATCGTCGCCGCCGGGTTCGAGCGTGAGCTGGTCGTCAAGACCCTCCGCATGGTCGACACGGCGGAGTACAAGCGCCGCCAGTACCCGCCGGGCACCAAGATCTCCGCGAAGGGCTTCGGCAAGGACCGGCGCCTCCCCATCACCAACCGCTGGCGCGAACACGCGTAACGGGTTTTCGCCCCCTCCGCCCCTGCCCGACCCGTACCTGGGGGCTGCGCCCCCAGACCCCCGCCAAAAGATCGCGCAGTTCCCCGCGCCCCTGAAAAGGGGCACGGGGAACTGCGCGAACG
>NZ_BMMM01000017.1:0-174080 GCF_014645835.1 Streptomyces albiflavescens | reverse complement strand
CCACCGGTCCGCAGCCGAACGGCTGGTGTGGGTCGGGCAGGGGCGGAGGGGGCGAAGAAACAGACAGCCGGCACCGGACGTACGGAAGCCCGCCCCTCGGGCAACGAGGGGCGGGCGCAACCGTTCTGACGGAACGTCAGTGACGGCCGTACGATTCGACGTAGCCCGGGGCGGGGGAACCCACACCGGTGACGTCGTCGTAGCCCTTCACGGCCTGCAGGGAACTGTCCTTGCCGAGGCTGCGGACGGAGGTGATGACACCGTCAGCCGCGTCGTAGCCGTTCGCGAAGTCGACACGCGCCACGGCGAGCCCGGACTTCGTGGGGTTGTCCGTGACGTCGTGGTACGCCTTCGAGCCGTACTTGGCGTAGATGGCGGGGTTGGCGAAGCCGATCGCCTTGCCGCCGCGCGCCTCCTGGGCGAGAGCCTGGACGGCCGCGATCACCGGCGCGGCGAGCGAGGTGCCGCCGATCCGGTACTCGCTGTACTGCTCCGTCCCGTCCGGGAAGGTCTGCGTCTGGCCGACCTTGAAACCGGTGTTCGGGTCGGCGATCGCGGAGATGTCCGGGACGACACGGTTGCCGGCGGCGTTGTTGGCCGTCGCGAGCGCGTTCGGGACGACGCCCTTCTGGTAGTAGGGCTCGGCGACCGTCTTGCTGGTGCCGCCGCCCGCACCCGAGGTGAACGCGCCGGGGAAGTTCGTCCAGCTCTTGCCGTCGTCGGACAGCAGGGCCTTCTCGGTGCCCCAGCCGGTCTCGAACAGGTACGTGTCGCCCTTGCCGACCGCCAGCGACGTACCGCCGACCGCCGTCACCCACGCCGAGTTGGCCGGGGTGTCGACCTGCTTCGTACCGGTGTTGGCGACCTCGTCGCCGTTGTCTCCGGAGGAGAAGTAGAAGCCGATGCCCTCGACCGCGCCGAACTGGAAGACCTGGTCGTAGGCGGCCGCGAGGTCCGGCGTCTGGTTGGCCTCGATGTCGCCCCACGAGTTGGAGACGATGTCGGCCAGGTGCCCGTCGACGATCTTGTTCAGCGAGTCGAGCAGATCGTCGTCGTAGCAGGAGGCGGCACCCACGTAGGTGATGCTCGCGCCCGGCGCGACCGCGTGCACGGCCTCGACGTCGAGGGTCTCCTCGCCGTACCAGCCGGCGGCGCCGCACTCCTTGGTCTTCGTGTAGTTCTTCGGCAGCACCTGGCGCAGCTGGCCGCTGGTGTACGCCGCGTCACCGTGCTTGCCCGCATAGGTCTGCGCGTCGAAGGCGATGGTCGGCGAGGCGTACGCGTCGGTGATGGCGACACGCACGTTCTTGCCGGTGCGCGTGCCCGCGCCGTACGCGGCGCGCAGCTGCTTGCCCGTGTAGCCCTTGACCGCGTACGGGATCTTCGAGCCGTAGGCGTCCGGCAGGGTGCTCGCGATGTTCGAGCCGTAGTACGAGGAGAACGGCCCGGAGTTCTTGAACACCGCGTCCGGAGGCGGCAGCTGGTCGCTGTGCGTCGCCTTGTGCGGGGCGTTGTCCAGGCCGGTGACGGTCAGGACGGCGCCGTTCAGGGCGGCCGGCGCGGAGGCTGTCTTCGACGGCGCCCGGTAGGTCTTGTTGCCCTTGGCGTAGTTGTGCAGCTGGGTGCCGAACGCCTTCTCGGCGGCGGCGACATCACCGGTCACGGAGATGTAGTGCTGCGTGGTGCCGGTGACCTTGAGGCCGGCCGACTTCAGCCACGAGGTCACCGCGGCGACCTGGGCCTTCGTGGCGCCGAAGCGCGCTTGCGTCTTCTTGGCGCTCAAGTACTTGCCGTACGACGCCGAGTTCGGGTCGGACACGGCCTTGGCGTACGCCGCCAGACCGGAGGCGTCCCGGCCGGCGAGATAGACCCGGGCGGAGACCTGGGAGCTGTCGGACGTGGCGCCCTTGTCGGCCTTGGCCGTGGCCCACGCGGGCTTGGTGCCCGCGAGGGTGTCCCGGCTCGGGCCGTCCGCGGCGTGGGCCGCGGGTATGCCGAGCGCCAGCGCACCGGCGAGCAGCGGCAGTGTTGCTGCCATGCTCACCCCGGCGCGCGCCATGGCGCGGTTGGATCTCATAGAACCCCCTGCGATGCGGTTCGTCGCATGTAGTGGTTGGTCGGCGATCCGCGTAGACCCCCAGGCCCTATCAGGGGGCGGGGAATGGATCACAGATGGGGGCCACTCTTTCGATGAACCGTTCATGCCAGGGGAATGAAAAGGCCAAGGAAACCCCAAGTGGCAGTGATTGAGCCGCATTTGGGGTGGTATGGGGAGGGGGTGCTGCCCCGGTCGAGGGTTTTCCCTTTTTCTTTCGTCAAGGGGTTGTGAACTGCTGTCGCATGACGGTGTACGAGCGTGTTCCGGCGCGTATGAGTGCGTGTCCGGGCTGCGGCAGGCGTATTGCCGGTGAGGAACAGAAGTTCTCCTGTCGAATAGGTGACCTTTCCGGGTGGGTGGTCGTTGGGTGCGGTGACGGGCTTTTCGGTAACGGGCCGGGGGTGACGGGGTGGGTGAGGTGCGGGAGGTGGCGGCACCCTTCGTGATGCCCGGCCCGTCGGGGGGCGCGGTCCGCGACCGGCTGAGGCACCTGAGTGCCGGGGACGAGGAGGTACTGCGGCTGGTCGGTGATCTGCTGGGTACGCTCGCTGCCCGGGATTTGAGAGTGCGGTGTGCGGCCGGGCTGGAGCACGACGGTGAGCGGTGGGCCGAGCGCAAGCGCACGCTCACCCAGGATTCCTCCTCGCGCTGGGCCGGGGCGATCACGAAGGCCACCCACGACCAGTGGGCGCTCGCCCGGCGCGGCCAGCTCGCCCACATCCAAAGCCTTCAGGCGGGCGTGCGGACGATCGCGCACCGGTTGTCCCTGCCGGTTGGCGAGAAGGGCAGCAAGCACGCCCCGGGCGGCTACCGCACACGGCAGGAGTGGTTCGCCAAGTCCCGCCGCCTGCACCTGCTTTCCGACCGGCTCAGGGCGGCGCGGGCGGACCGCGAGGTGGGTGTCGTGCACGTGGTGCGCGGCGGCAAGCGGCTGCTGAACACCCGGCACCACCTCAAGGCAGCGCAGCTCACCGAGCCACAGTGGCGGCAGCGGTGGCAGGCCGAGCGCCGGTTCCTCCAGGCCGACGGCGAGTCCGGAAAGCGGTTCGGCAACGAGACGATCCGTGTCACCCCGGGCGGTGAGGTGTCGATCAAGCTGCCGGCGCCGCTGGCGCACCTGGCCAACGCGCCGCACGGCCGATACGTACTGGCCGCGACCGTTCGGTTTGCACACCGGGGCGAGCAGTGGCGCGACCGCGTCACCGCCCACCGGGCCGTCGCCTACCGCATCCACGAAGACACCGTGCGGGGCCGCTGGTACCTGACCGCGTCCTGGACCATCCCACCGGTCAAGAGCGTCCCCCTGGACGCGGCCCGAGCCAACGGCCTGATCGGCGTGGACACCAACGCCGACCACCTCGCCGCCTGGCGCCTCGATGAGCACGGCAACCCCGTCGGCGAACCGCTCCGCTTCGGCTACGACCTGACCGGCACCGCCGGCCACCGCGACGCCCAGGTCCGGCACGCCCTCATCCGGTTGCTGCACTGGGCCAAGAGGAATGATCTGTCGATTGCGGTCGAAGACCTCGACTTCGCGGCGGACAAGACGCGGGAGAAGCACGGCCGCAGGAAGCGGTTCCGCAAGCTGATCTCCGGCATGCCCGTCAGCAAGCTACGGGCCCGGCTCGTCGGCATGGCGGCCGAACTCGGCATCACCGTCGTCGCGGTCGACCCGGCCTACACCAGCAAATGGGGCGCCCAGCACTGGCAGAAGCCCCTCACCGGCAAGAACAGGAAGCCCACCCGCCACGACGCGGCCGCCGTGGCGATCGGCAGGCGCGCCCTGGGGCACCCGATCCGGATGGGGGCACCTCCCAGGCCCTTAAGGCACTGGGGGAGGACGGCACCGCCCCCGCACGACCAGAGCGATCGTGCGGGGCATCGGACCGTTCAGGCCGGCACGGGCACCCCGGGGCGCGAGGGAAACCGCCCCCGCATCCCCGGACCACGGACACGATCCGTACGCGCCGGACGCGGAGCGAACGCGGTGGACCAGAACGCCCAACACCGTTCGGAGCGTTCGGCTGAGCATGAGTCCTGGCAACAGGAGTCACTCCGCTCAGTCACTAGAAACGGTTCCCTTTTCTTGTAAGCGCATCGTGGCCCCACCGCGTTCAAGGGGTGTGAAGCAGCTGGAGTTCGAAGAGTTCTACCGGTGCGGCCGGGACGTCTGCATGCGGGCGGTCCTCGCCGCGGTGGGCGACCGGCAGCTGGCCGAGGACCTCGTGGCCGAGGCGTTCGCCCGGGCCTGGGCGGCCTGGCCGCGGGTGCGGCGACATCCCGCTCCGCGCGCCTGGATCGTCCGGACGGCACTCAACACCCGGATCTCGTGGTGGCGTCGGCGTCGGTACGAGGTCGCGCTGGGCGACCATGACACCCAGGACGGCCAGGACCGCCAGGACGCCGAGGCCGGCGGGTCCGGCCTCGACCCCGCGCTGCTGGCCGTGCTGCGTCAACTGCCGCTGCGGCAGCGGGAGGTGATCGCTCTGCGGGTCTTCCTCGATCTCGACACCGCGACCACGGCGAAGACGCTCGGGATCGCCCCGGGAACCGTCACCGCCCATCTGTCGCGCGCCGTCGGGACACTGCGCGGCCACCTCGTCACCCTCAACACCCCGGAGGCAGGATCGTGAACGGAATCGACGACGACAGGGACGTACTGGACACACTGAAGGGATCGCTCGACGACATCACCATGCAGGTGCCGGTCGAGCGGATCGTGGCCGAGGGCCGCGCGGTCCGGCGGCGGCGCAGGCGCGTGGCCGTGGCGGCCGTGGGCGTCACGGCGATCGCCGGGCTCGCGCTCGGCGTCCCGGGCATCGGCCACCCCTCGACGGCACCGCCGTCCGGGGGCGCCGAGTCCGTCGCGTTCACCGTCGCCAAGCGGACGGACGGCACGGTCGCCGTGACCTGGACCAAGGAGCAGTACTTCAAGAACCCGGCGGGGCTGCAGAAGGCGCTGCGCGACGCGGGGTTCCCCGTTTTGGTGAAGACCGGGGTGTTCTGCAAGGGGCCGGACGACCACACGCAGGTGGACGAACACGGCTCGGGAGTGGGGGTCGAGGACGTCGTGAAGCGGGAGCGGCGGGACGACGACACCGTCGTCTTCATCTACGACCCCGCGGCCATGCCCGCCCACACCCAGCTCTTCATCGGCTACCTGGACCAGGCCCAGCTCGCCGTCACCCACGGCCGCCCGGGTTCGGTGGAACGCCTGGTGCCGACCGGCGTCGCACTGAAGTGCGGTACGGACTGGCGCGGCTGACCATCAGGCGGCGGAAGGGCAGTTGACCATCAGGCGGAGGGGGGCGGACGGGTCCGGGGCGCTGCCCCGGACCCGTCCCATTCGGCGCTTCGCCGGCTAGGGCCTGTCCGGCGGATCAGGTCGGAGGAGAGCTGCGGTGCCTCATAAGCACAGGTGAGCGGGGCCTGGTGCGTCCGTCTGCAAGGCGGAGGAGGGCGACGACGCGGAGCGTCGGCAACCGACGACAACGCCGCAGATGGGCGTGCCAGGCCCCGCGTCTCCGACATGATCCGCCGGACAGGCCCTAGGCAGTTTCTGACGGCTCTTGGTGGGCTGGTGGATCTCTTGGTTTGCCGGGCAGGACGCCCCTATGGTGCGGCGACACGAGCTCACGGACGCGCAGTGGCAGTGCATCGAGCCTCTCCTGCCCGGCAACGGCAAGCCGGGCGGGCAGTGGGCAGATCATCGCAAGGTGATCAACGGGGTGCTGTTCAGGGCCCGGACCGGGGTGCCCTGGCCGGACCTGCCCGAGCGGTACGGCCCCTGGCAGACCGTCTACGAGCGGCATCGCCGCTGGTCGGCCGACGGTACCTGGAAAGCCGTGCTGGAGGAACTGCAGATCGAGGCGGATGCCGGTGACCCGGACGGGGCGCTCGCCCGCCAAGTGTCCCGGCAGGAGTGGGCCGTGAACATCGACTCGACCTCCTGCCGGGCGCATCAGCACGCGGCCGGGGCGCCCCGCAAGCCTCCGGCCGACTATCCGCAAAAGGGGGCGGGGCCCGTGAGGAGGCAGATGGGCGCGAGGCGTTGGGGCGCTCACGGGGCGGGCTGACCAGCAAAGTCCATCTGCTCTCCGACGACCGGGCCCGACCGTTGACCTGGCTGACCTCGCCCGGCCAGCGCGGTGACAGCCCGATGTTCGCCCCGGTGCTCAACGGCTTACGCCTCCGGCGCCGCGGCGCGGGCCGCCCGCGCAGCCGACCGGACCGGGTGCGCGGCGACAAGGCGTACTCCAGCCGCGACAACCGTGCCTACCTGCGACGGCGCGGCATCAAAGCCACCATCGCGCAGCCCGATGACCAGCGCGCCCACCGCAAGCACCGCGGTCGCTCCGGTGGCCGGCCCCCGGCCTTCGACAAGGGCCAGTACCGCCGCCGCAACGCGGTCGAGCGGTGCGTGAACAAGTGGAAACAGTTCCGGGCGGTGGCCACCCGGTTCGACAAGCGCGACTACATCTTCAACGGCACCCTGACCGTCACCGCAATCGTCATCTGGCTCCGCGACACCGTCCAAGAGCCATCAGAAACGCCCTAGTCGCGAGCCTTCGCGCCCCGCTCCTTGAGCATGTCCGCCATCAGCTTGATCTCCGACTGCTGCGCGTCGACCATGCCCTGCGCGAGCTTCTTCTCCACGCCGACGTCACACTTGGCGACGCAGCCCTCGGCCATGTGGATGCCGCCCTTGTGGTGGTCGGTCATCAACTGCAGGTAGAAGATCTCGGCCTGCTTGCCGCTCAGCGTGTTCAGCTTCTTCATCTCGGTGTTGGTGGCCATGCCCGGCATCAACGCGCCGTCCTTGCCGGAGGCCATGTCGCCCATGCCCATCCAGGTCATTGGCGCGTCCGAGGACACCTTCGGCAGCCCCCACAGGTCGAGCCAGCCGAGCAGCATGCCGCGCTGGTTGGCCTGCGTCTGCGCTATGTCGTACGCGAGACGCCGTACCTCGACGTCCTTGGTGCGGTCGCGCACGATGTACGACATCTCGACGGCCTGCTGGTGGTGGACCGCCATGTCCCGCGCGAAGCCCGCGTCGGCGGAATCGGCGGTGGGCGCCTTCATCCCGGAGTCGTCACCGTCGGCGACCGCGTACGTGATCGCCCCGGCCGCGACGAGCACGGCCGCCGCGGTGCCCGCGATCCACCCGACGTGCCTCACTGGGAGAGACCGTTGGTGCAGGCGGCGCCGGGCTCCGGCGTCTGCTTGCCCTGCACGAACTCCGCGAAGAACTTGTCGACGTTCGGGTCGCTCGCGGCCGTCACCGTGCGCTGCTTGCCCCAGGCGCTGAGCATGATCGGGTCCTTCTGGTCCTCGACCGGGCTCATCAGCGTGTAGGGGGTCTTCTTGACCTTCGCCGCGAGCGCCTTCACGTCGGCGTCGGAGGCCTTGCTGTTGTAGGTCACCCAGACCGCGCCGTGCTCCAGGGAGTGCACGGCGTTCATGTTGTTGATCGCCTTGGTGTAGACGTCACCGTTGCAGTTCATCCACACCTGGTTGTGGTCGCCGCCGACCGGGGGCTCCATCGGGTACGTCACGGTCTTGGTGACGTGGTTGCGCGACAGCGTGCCCTTCCAGGTGTTCACGCCGTCGGCGCCCGCGACGAAGTGCCCCGACGACGCCTTGGAGTCGCTCGCCGTGTCGTTCTTGTCGGACTGCGACTTGACGAGGACGACGCCGCCGACGACGAGACCGGCGACGACGACCACACTGGCGGTGATCGTGAGGATCCGGTTGCGACGCTCGCGGGACTGCTCGGCGCGGCGCATCTCCTCTATGCGCGCCTTGCGCGACGCGTTGCTGGTGTTCTTGGCGGAGCCCATGGCGAGTCCTTATGGGGATGGGACGGTCGGGTGCGCTGATCGTAGTGGGGGAGGAGGGAACGCAGGCAGCGAGGGTACCGGAATGGCCGAAGACGCGGCTTTCGTCGCGGCGCGCGGGAGGGTTTCGTGGCGAGGGTGGTTGACGTCGCCGTAAAGAGGCCGCTCGTGGGCCGCCGAGGGGAGGTCGTTCTTGCGCCGTGACCACGAGACCATTCTTGCGCCACGACCACGAGACCGTTCCTGCGTGGCGACCACGAGACCATTCTTGCGCCGTGACCACGAGACCGTTCGTGCGCAGCGACCACGACACCGTTCCTGCGCTGATGCGAAGCGACCATGCGTGCGCCGTTGCGAAGTGACCGCGTCCCGGCCCGCCCGAACCGCGCCGATTAATTTGAACCGTGGATGCGCATTATCTACGCTCGTGGTATGCGGCTCTTGCGTTCCACCGATCTGGCCCTGCGCGTTCTGATGCGGCTTGCCGTCGCGGGCGAGTCCACTCCCACGACCCGCGAGGTCGCGGCGGACATGGACGTGCCGTACACGCATGCCGCGAAGGTCGTCGCCGAGCTCCAGCACCTCGGCCTGCTCGCGGCCCGCCGGGGCCGGGGCGGCGGTCTCGCGCTCACCGAGGCGGGCCGCACGGCCTCGGTCGGCACCGTCGTGCGCACTTTCGAGGGGGACGGCGACGTCGTGGAGTGCGAGGGGGCCACGCCGTGTCCACTGAACTCCGCGTGCCGTCTGCGGGGCGCGCTGCGACGGGCCCAGGAGGCGTTCTTCGCCTCGCTGGACCCGCTGACGGTGGCGGACATGGTCGCCGAGCCGACCGGGCCGCTGCTGCTGGGCATCTCCAGGCCCTGATCTCCAGGCCCTGATCTCCGGGTCCTGCTCTCCGGCCCTGCTCTCCGGGTCTTGCTCTCGGGCCCTGATCTCCGGGACTTGATCTCCAGGCCCTGCTATACGGACCGGGATCTCCCGGCGGTGGTCGGCTCGGCCGTGCTCGACTCAGCCGTGCTCGGCTCAGTCCTGGGCGAGCCAGAGGTCGGGCCCGAACACCTCGTAGTGGATGTCGGCGGCGGCCACGCCCTTGCCGATGAGCTGTGTTCGTACCGCCCGCATGAAGGGCAGCGGACCGCACAGGTACGCGCGCGTGCCCGACGTGATCGCCATCGCGGAGAGATCGACCAGGCCCGTGCGGTCGGCCGGGTGGCCCGGCTCCGGGCGCTCGTACCAGAAGTGGACGGCCGCGTCCGGGAGCTTGCCGGCGTACGCCTCGTGGTCGGCCCGCAGCGCGTGCTCGGCCGGGGAGCGGTCCGCGTGGACGACGGTGACCGGGCCGCGGTGTCCGGTGACCGCCAGCTGCTCCAGCATCGCGATCATGGGGGTGACGCCGATCCCGGCGGAGGCGAGGAGGAGCGGCGCCTCGTCGGCGTCCAGTACCAGATCGCCGTACGGGTCGGAGAGCCGGAGCCTGTTGCCCACCTCCATGCGCGCGTGGAGGTGGTTCGACACCTCGCCGTCGGGCGCGGCGTCCCCGTGCACTCGCTTCACGCTGATCCGGTGGGCGGATGAACCGGGTGCGCCGGAGAGGCTGTACTGGCGTATCTGGCGGGCGCCGTCCGGCAGTTCGACCTGGACCGAGACGTACTGTCCCGGCCGGAAGTCGGGCACCGGTGTGCCGTCGGCAGGGCGCAGCCAGAAGGTGGCGACGTCGGCGGTCTCCTCGACGCGTTCGACGACCTCCCACTCCCGCCATCCGCCGCCGCCCCGCCCCTCGTACAGCCGCCGCTCGATGGCGATGAGGGCGTTCGCCATCAGCCAGTAGACCTCGGTCCAGGCGGCCGCGACCTCGGGGGTGACCGCGTCGCCGAGTATCTCGGCGATCGCCGCGAAGAGGTGCTCGTGGACGACCTCGTACTGCTCGGGCGCGATCCCCAGGGAGGCGTGCTTGTGGGCGATGCGCTGGAGCATCGCGTCGGGGCGCTCGTCCGGGCGGTCCACGAGATACGTGGCGAAGGCGGCGATCGAACCGGCCAGGGCGCGCCGCTGGGTGCCGGCGGCCTGGTTGCCGCGGTTGAAGAGATCGCGCAGCAGCTCGGGGTGGGCGGTGAACAGCCCTTCGTAGAAGCGCTCGGTGATCTCGTCGATGGCTCCGGCGACGGCGGGAAGGGTGGCGCGCACGGTGGCGGCGGACTGCTCGGACAGCATCGGGGACTCCTCTCGTCCGTTGCGCACAGTAGTAAAACTTGCATCTGAGATGCAAATTAAAAGGGGAGGGGAGGCCGAGGCGATCGGCTGTTACGGATGAGCGGCTCAGCAGGCAAGATGGGCGTCAGAGTTGGACACCTGCCGTACGCGAGGCGTTCAGACCGCGATCGCCTGGGCGATCAAGGTCCGCAACGCGCATGAAATGGTGTTGTGGTGGGATGCTCAGGTGCCCCGATCGTCTACGAGGCGTGGGAGCAGGCGGCCTGACCAGCAAGGATGGGTGGAAGCGGAAGATGGACAAGCAGCAGGAGTTCGTGCTCCGAACACTGGAGGAGCGGGACATCCGGTTCGTACGCCTGTGGTTCACGGACGTACTCGGCTTCCTCAAGTCGGTGGCCGTGGCCCCGGCCGAGCTGGAACAGGCCTTCGACGAGGGCATCGGCTTCGACGGCTCCGCGATCGAGGGCTTCGCCCGGGTCTACGAGTCCGACATGATCGCCAAGCCGGATCCGTCCACCTTCCAGGTGCTGCCGTGGCGCGCCGAGGCCCCCGGCACGGCCCGGATGTTCTGCGACATCCTGATGCCCGACGGCTCCCCGTCCTTCGCGGACCCGCGCTACGTCCTCAAGCGCGCCCTCGCGAAGACCTCCGACCTGGGCTTCACCTTCTACACCCACCCTGAGATCGAGTTCTTCCTGCTGAAGGACCGCCCGCTGGACGGTTCGCGGCCCACCCCCGCCGACAACTCCGGCTACTTCGACCACACCCCGCAGAACGTGGGCATGGACTTCCGCCGCCAGGCGATCACCATGCTGGAGTCGATGGGCATCTCGGTCGAGTTCTCCCACCACGAGGGCGCCCCCGGCCAGCAGGAGATCGACCTCCGCTACGCCGACGCGCTCTCCACGGCGGACAACATCATGACGTTCCGCCTGGTCATGAAGCAGGTGGCGCTGGAGCAGGGCGTCCAGGCGACGTTCATGCCCAAGCCCTTCTCGGAGCACCCGGGCAGCGGCATGCACACGCACCTCTCCCTCTTCGAGGGTGACCGCAACGCCTTCTACGAGTCCGGCTCGGAGTACCAGCTCTCCAAGGTCGGCCGCTCCTTCATCGCGGGCCTGCTGAAGCACGCGGCGGAGATCTCCGCCGTCACCAACCAGTGGGTCAACTCCTACAAGCGCATCTGGGGCGGCTCGGAGCGCACCGCGGGAGCCGGCGGCGAGGCCCCCTCGTACATCTGCTGGGGCCACAACAACCGTTCCGCCCTCGTCCGCGTCCCGATGTACAAGCCCGGCAAGACCGGCTCCGCGCGCGTCGAGGTCCGCTCCATCGACTCGGGCGCGAACCCCTACCTGGCGTACGCGCTGCTGCTGGCCGCGGGCCTCAAGGGCATCGAGGAGGGCTACGAGCTCCCGCCCGGCGCCGACGACGACGTCTGGGCCCTCTCCGACGGCGAGCGCCGGGCGATGGGCATCGAGCCCCTGCCCCAGAACCTCGGCGAGGCCCTGGCCCTCATGCAGCGCAGCGAACTGGTCGCCGAGACCCTCGGCGAGCACGTCTTCGACTTCTTCCTGCGCAACAAGAAGTCGGAGTGGGAGGAGTACCGCTCCGAGGTGACGGCGTTCGAGCTGCGGAAGAACCTGCCGGTGCTGTAGGCGCAGGTCAGCGCCACATTCTCCTGATCGGCAAACGGGGCCTGCGGTCGTCGACCGCAGGCCCCGCGGCTGCCTCACGCGCCCTGGGCCGTCTGTGGGCCGTCAGGCGCGGAACGGTCACTGTGGCAGCAGCCATCATCCGGCTCCGCTCATGGCCGACCGGACGCGCTCGGTTCAAGCGCAAGGGTCTGGCCCACCGCCGCGAGCAGTTCGAGCGGCAACTCCTTGTCTCCCTGTCCCATGGCGAGCCCCAGCCAGCGGCCGGAATCCCGGTGCGGCCACGCCTTCCCGTGCCCTCGGACGGGACCGTGTAGAGGGCCGGCTTCGAGTCGAAGGGTGGCGGCGCGGACAGGGCATGCACATGCCAACATTCCGCGCCGCACGTCCCCCAACCGGAGGGATGAAGAGAGGGCGAACTACTGCTGGGCGGCCAGGGTGCTCAGCAGCTGGTGCAGCGGCTCGGTGGCCCGCCGGCGGTACTCCTGGATCGCCCATCCGTTCCCGTCCGGGTCCTTGAAATACATGAACGTGGCTCCGTCCTGCGGCGCGAACTCCACCGGCTCGCTGACGTCGAGCCCCCGGGCCGTGAGCTCCTCGTACGCCGCCTTGGCATCGGTGACGCACAGCTGCATCCCGTGGTACGTCCCCGGTTGCGGCGTACCTGTCGGGACCTGGAGCCCGTCCACGAGGGCGATGGAACACCCGGAACCGGGCGGCGTCAGCTGCACGATCCGCACCCCCTCCATCACCTCACCGTCCAGGTCGACGTGGAAGCCGACCTTGTCCCGGTAGAACTCCTTCGCCCGGTTCACGTCGGAGACCGGCAGAAGGATCACTTCGAGGGTCATGTCCATTGGGTGACTCCTTTGTCGCGCGGAAGCGCCTCACTGGAACCGCCATCGGGTCTGGCTGAACGGCTCCCCCTTACCGAAGCCGAAAGCGGTCCGCGGCGCCACGGTGAAGACAAAGGAGGGCCCTTCCTGCCCCTGGAACGCGCCCTTGCTTACGTCGAAGTGCCACTCGGCGCCGTACTTCTCCTCCCACGCCTTGGCCAGATCGCGCAGCCGGGCGTCGTCGGTCACCCGCACCGCCTCACCCTCGACGACCAGGTCGTAGCCCTTCGCCCACGTGTTGGTCCCCGTGGTCAGCACGACGTGCGGATTCCCGGCGAGGTTCAGCGCCTTCCGCTCCCGCGCGCCCGTCGTGAAGTGCAGCGCCCCGTCCTGCCAGACACCGAGGAGCGGCGTCACATGCGGCCGGCCGTCCGGCCGCACCGTCGACAGCCAGTACAGCTCGGCCGCCTTCAGTCGGGCCAGGGCCTCCGGCCAGGGGGTCGCGGTCGCCCCGGGGCTGCCGTAGCGCGGGTCGAGATCCGTCTGCGGTTGCGTGCCGGACATGTGGTCTCCTCCTCGATCGACATGGTCCCGCCGTAGGGGAGACCGTGCACACCGGCGGAAGTCATCGGTTCCGGGCGTGGCCGCCCGCCCCGGCGCTTCTCTCAGGGACTGCGGTTACGCTCAAGTACGTACGACCTTGATCCGACAGGAGGCCGAGGATGACGGCGCCGGGGCGCAGAAGCAGTACCTTTTCGCGGCTGCTGCGGCACGGCTTCACCGATCCCTCGGCCGCCGAGCGCCTCCTGGAGAGCGCCGAGCTGGAGCCCGTACGGTCCGATCCTGTGCTCCTGGACGCGCTGGGCGCGACCGCCGATCCGGATCTGGCGCTGCACGGTCTCGTCCGGCTCGTCGAGGCGCACGACGGGCACACGGCCCAGCGGGAGCTCCTCGACACGCTGATCGCGGCGAAGCCGCTGCGGGACCGGCTGCTCGGCGTTCTCGGCGCCTCCGCCGCGCTCGCCGACCATCTCGCACGGCACCCGAGCGACTGGCAGGCGCTCGTGACGTACGAGCCGCAGGACCTGCACCCCGGGGTGGCCGAGTTCGAGCGGGGGCTGGCCGGGGCGACCGATCCGGTCTCGCTGCGTGTCGCCTACCGGCGCTGCCTGCTGTCCATCGCCGCGCGCGACGTGTGCGGCACCACCGATCTCGCCCAGACCGCCGCCGAGCTCGCCGACCTCGCCACCGCGACCCTGCGTGCCGCGCTCGCGATCGCCCGGACCGCCGCGCCCGAGGACGCCGCGCTGTGCCGGCTCGCGGTGATCGCGATGGGCAAGTGCGGGGGCCACGAGCTCAATTACGTGTCCGACGTCGATGTGATCTTCGTGGGCGAGGCCGTCGACGGGGCCGATGAGGGGAAGGCCGTTCAGGCCGCGACCCGGCTGGCCTCTCACATGATGCGGATCTGCTCCGAGACGACCATCGAGGGCAGCATCTGGCCGGTGGACGCCAACCTGCGGCCCGAGGGGCGGAACGGGCCGCTGGTGCGGACGTTGAGCAGCCATCTCGCCTATTACCAGCGGTGGGCCAAGACCTGGGAGTTCCAGGCGCTGCTCAAGGCCCGGCCCGTGGCCGGTGACATCGAGCTCGGCGAGGAGTACGTGGCCACGCTGGCGCCCCTGGTGTGGCATGCCGCCGAGCGCGACAACTTCGTCGCCGATGTGCAGAAGATGCGCCGGCGGGTCGTCGAGAACATCCCTGCCACCCAGATCGAGCGTGAGCTGAAACTCGGGCCGGGCGGACTGAGAGATGTCGAATTCGCCGTGCAGCTGCTCCAGTTGGTGCACGCGCGTGCCGATACGTCGCTGCGCAGCGGAACCACGCTCGACGCCCTGAAGGCGCTGGCCGCGGGTGGGTATGTGGGGCGCGCCGATGCCGTCCAGCTCGACGCGGCGTACCGGTTTCTGCGGTCCATGGAGCATCGGATCCAGCTGTACCGGCTGAGGCGTACGCATCTCGTGCCGGAGAACGAAGCCGATCTGCGGCGCATCGGGCGGTCGCTGGGGTTGCGGTCCGATCCTGTCGTCGAGCTGAACCGTGAGTGGAAGCGGCATGCGGCCGTGGTGCGGCGGCTGCACGAGAAGTTGTTCTACCGGCCGCTGCTCGATGCCGTTGCCCAACTCGCTCCCGGTGAGGCCCGGTTGAGTCCCGACGCGGCTCGGGAACGGCTCGTCGCGCTCGGGTACGCCGATCCGGCCGCGGCGCTGCGGCATCTGGAGGCGCTGGCCTCCGGTGTCACGCGCAAGGCCGCGATCCAACGGACCTTGCTGCCCGTGTTGTTGGGGTGGTTCGCGGACTCCGCCGATCCCGATGCCGGGTTGTTGAACTTTCGGAAGGTGTCGGATGCGCTGGGCAAGACCCCTTGGTATCTGCGGCTGTTGAGGGACGAGGGCGCCGCGGCCGAGAACCTTGCGCGGGTGCTGTCGGCGGGGCGGCTCGCTCCTGACTTGCTGATGCGTGCGCCGGAAGCGGTGGCGCTGCTCGGGGACGGGGACGGTGGTGGGCTCGAGCCGAGGTCCAGGGCCCACCTGGAGCAGGAGATCCTCGCGGCCGTGGGGCGCGCGACCGGGGGTGAGCAGGCGGTCACCGCGGCGCGTGGGGTGCGGCGGCGGGAGCTGTTCCGTACGGCCGCGGCGGACATCGTCGCCTCCTACGGCACCGAGGAGACGCCGGCTGTCGCCGACCAGGGTGCGCTGGTGGACCTGGTGGGGGGTGCCGTTTCCGATCTGACGGCGGCGACGCTCGCGGGGACCCTGCGGGCCGTGGTGCGGGACGGGTGGGGGGAGACGCTCCCCACCCGGTTCACCATCATCGGGATGGGACGGTTCGGCGGGCACGAGCTCGGTTACGGGTCCGACGCGGATGTGCTGTTCGTGCATGAGCCTCGGGACGGGGTGGACGAGCAGGAGGCCGCTCGGGCCGCGAACGCGGTGGTGTCCGAGATGCGGCGGCTGCTGCAGATCCCCAGTACGGATCCGCCGCTGTTGATCGACGCGGATTTGCGGCCCGAGGGGAAGTCCGGACCGCTCGTACGGACGTTGAAGTCCTATGAGGCGTACTACCGGCGCTGGTCGCTGGTGTGGGAGTCGCAGGCTCTGCTGCGGGCCGAAGTCGTGGCGGGGGACGACGATTTGGGGCGCCGGTTCATCGAGTTGGTCGATCCGTTGCGGTATCCGGCGGAGGGGCTCGGGGATGAGGCCGTCCGGGAGATCCGGCGGCTGAAGGCGCGGATGGAGTCCGAGCGGTTGCCGCGGGGGGCGGATCCCACGCTGCACACCAAGCTCGGACGAGGTGGGCTGTCCGACGTGGAGTGGACCGTGCAGTTGCTGCAGCTGCAGCAGGGGTGGGTGGAGCCGGGGCTGCGGACCACTCGGACGCGGGCCGCGCTCGCCGCCGCCTGTGCCGCGGAGCTCCTGTCCACAGAGGACGCGGCGATACTGGACGAGGCGTGGGTGCTGGCCACACGGGTGCGCAACGCGGTGATGCTCGTGCGCGGGCGGGCGGGGGACACCTTCCCCTCGGGCGGGCGTGAACTTGCCGCGGTGGGACGGTACTTGGGATATGGGCCGGGGCATGTCGGGGACATGCTCGATGACTACCGGCGTACGACGCGTCGGGCTCGGGCCGTTGTCGAGGAGCTCTTCTACGGGGCGTGAGGCCTCCGGGGGTGCGGTTCGCCTGCGGGGCGGTGGGGGGTCGGGCACGGCCTCTACCTGGCCTCTACCGTGCGTTCGCGGGTGCGGGTGCGGCGGGTGCGGGTGGTTGAGGGCTGGTGGCCACGGCGTGCGGCTTCTTGCGTGACATCGCCACTCCGGTGAGGACCACCGCCATGCCCGCCATGACGCGTAGGCCCAGGTGCTCGTCGAGGACCAGCGCGCCCAGGGCCACGGAGACGACGGGGAGCAGGTAGCCGACTGTCGCCGCGCTGGTGGGACCCTCTTCGGCGATCATGCGGTAGTTGAGGTAGAAGGTGATGCCCGTGGCGAAGACGCCGAGGACGGTGACCGCCACGAGGGCCGTCGCGTCGACCTTGTGGAGTGGGCCCGCGGTGGGGAGGGCCAGGGTGCTCCAGGCTGTGGCGGTGAGGAGTTGGGCCGCTGATACGGCCAGGGGGGCGCCGTGGGCGGTGAGGTGGCGGGCCATGTAGGCGAAGGCGATCGCATAGCTGGCCGCCGCGGCCAGGAGGGCCAGGGTGCCCCAGCCGGCGAGATCTCCGTGGCGCCACGGGGCGAAGATCAGGAGGACGCCGGCGAAGCCCAGCAGGAGGCCGGTGAGGCGGAGGGGGCGCAGGGCGCGGTCGGTGCCCAGGAGGACTCCGATGAGGAGGGACCAGAGCGGGGTCGTCGCGTTCAGGACGCCCGCGAGGCCGGAGTCGACCGTCTGCTCGCCCAGGGCGAAGAGTGCGAAGGGGATCGCGTTGCAGAAGAGGGCCGCGACGGCCAAGTGGCCCCAGAGGGTGCGGGTTCGGGGGAGGCGCTGGCCTGCCGAGCGGGCCAGGACGAGCAGGACCGCTGTGCCGAGGGCACAGCGGGTGACCGTGAGGTACGCGGGGGACAGGCCGTGGTTCAGGGCCAGCTTGATCCAGAGGAAGCCCGAGCCCCAGAGGAGGGCCAGCGCGGCCATGCGAAAGGATGAGCTGAGGGATCGTGGCATGGGTCCACGGTCCAGGATGGAACTTGTGAGGACAAGTTCAAGGTGCTGCATGCACTGTTAAGCTGGTCTACATGCTTGATGTGCGGCGGATGCAGGTCCTGAGTGCTGTGGTGAGCAGCGGATCGGTCACCGCCGCCGCGGCCCACCTCGGGTACACGCCGTCCGCCGTCAGTCAGCAGATCGCGGCGCTGGAGCGGGAGGCGGGCGCCGCGCTGCTGGAGCGGTTCGGGCGCGGGGTGCGGCCCACCCCGGCGGGGCTGCTGCTCACCGAGTACGCGGATGTCATCGGACGGCAGGTCGCCGAGGCCCAGACCGCTCTTGCCGATCTCCTCTCCGGGCGTACGGGGCGGCTCGCCGTGCGGTACTTCGCCACGGCCGGGGCATCGTTGGTGGCTCCGGCCATCGCACGGTTCCGGGCCGAATACCCGGGCGTGCAGGTCGAGTTGAAGCTGATCGATCCCGCGGATCCGCTGCCGGACGTCAAGGAGGGGCGGGCCGATCTGGCGCTCGTCGTGCGGCCGCGCGACCCCGCACCCGAAGGCGTACGGCTCGTGCGTCTTCTCGATGATCCGTATCGGGCCGTTCTGCCCAAGGGGCATCGGCTGGCCGGGAAGCGGACGCTCGATCTCGGCGATCTCGCGGAGGAGCCCTGGGTGGGGAGCGAGTGGCCCGGGCCGTGCCTGGCCGCTCAGCTCGATGCCTGTGCGGCGGCCGGGTTCAGGCCCGACTTCGCGGTGCAGAGCGAGGATTACGTCACGGCCCAGGGGTTCGTCGCGGCGGGGCTCGGGGTGAGTCTGATTCCTTTGCTCGGGCTGGGGGGTCGGCACCCGGATGTCGTGGTGCGGAAGGTGCGTGCGCCTGAGCCGGTGCGGGCCATCTACGCGGCCGTGCGGGAGACGGCTCCTGACCAGCCCGCCCTGCGAGGGCTGTTGAAGGCGCTGCGGGATGTGGCCCAGGAGGAGCGCTAGCTCGGTCGACCGCCCCTGTTTCGCCTACGCCGCCTGCGGGGCCCGCGCATGGGCCATGAATCCGTCCAGCGCCAGTTCGAACGCCCGGTCCGCACGGCCCTCGCCCACCGCGGCCAGGGCCGCCGCGAGGCGTGGCGTCGTCGTGTCGTCCGGGAGTTCCCACCTCGTCGTGGAGGGCGGTACGGCCTGGCTGGAGCACGCCGACTGCCACGGGCAGGGCACGGCGGCCTTCTGGCCCGACCCCGCCGCGTACACCGCCGCCGTACGGCAGCTGCACGCGGCCGGGGTCCGTACGGCCACGCACGCGATCGGGGACGCGGCCGTACGGCACGTTCTCGACACGGTGGAGGGGCTCGGGGCCGGGGGGCGGTTCGCGCACCGGATCGAGCACGTGGAGACCGCCCCCGACGGCACCCTCTCGCGCTTCGCGCACCTCGGGGTCATCGCCTCGATGCAGCCGCCGCACACCGCGTACACGCGGGACGACCACGGCGACGAGTGGTCACGGCGGCTCGGGCCCGAGCGGGGCGGCCGCGCCTGGCGCACCCGGGACCTGCGCGACGCCGGTGCGGTGGTCGCCCTGGGATCCGACTGGCACGACGCATGCGGCCGTCGCCGCCGGCGAGGCTCTTCGGGCGGGGCGTATCCGCCCGGGTGCCGGGCGGATCTCACGGCCTTCGGCTGCGCAGGCCCCGGTACGTCTCACCGTGACCGGTGGATTCGCCGCCCATCGCGAGGCCTGAGCCCGCTCGACACCCCCGGACAGCATGGGCGGCCCGATTCGTCAGGAATACGGGGGTTCGTCAGGAGTTACGGGTGTTCGTCAGGAGTAGGGGGTGCCCCCGCCGGGGCGGGGAATGCCGGGCCGGGTGTTCAGTGACCACATGTGCGTGCATTGCGGGCACTGGAGGTGGACGACCGGCCCGTTGTTGGAGATGAGATAGCTCCAGTGCTCGCCGCAGTTGCGGCGGTCGGCGCAGGTCGCGCAATGGCGGGCGTCGTCGCAGACGGGGCAGGCCACCCAGGCGCGACGGGCGATGTCCGCCTGTGGATCAATGGGCAGCCGCACGGCCCGGCTCCTCGCCCGGCAGGACACCCGCCGCCACCAGCAGGTCGTAGGTGCGCTGTTGCTCGGCGTCCAGGCCCGAGTAGAGGAGGGCGTACGCCTCGTCCTCGCCTCGGAGGACGGCCACCGGGTCCCAGTCGGGCCCGAGCGCGGCGACGACCTCGGCCCGTCGCCGGGCTTCCTCGAAGGTCAGGTCGATCGTGAAGGGTATGGGGCCGGTGGCGTTGTCCTGGTTCATGACGCGACTTCCGACGTGCTGGCAGAACCCGACCATCTCTACCAGGTGCCCACAGCGGCGGGGAAGGGGGGCCCAAGCCGCCCCGGGACGGCCCGGGCGACGCTCCACCCGGCCCTTGGACAGGGCACCCTCGGATCGGCCGACAGGGATGGGCCGTTGTCGGTACCAAGCCCTGAACGCCGATACGGTCCGCTCACGGCACTGTGACGTATTTCATGGCCTGCCCCACAGGGGGGCTGGGCCCAGCCGCCTGGAGAGGTGAGGCCGCCAGGGCCTCCGGCAGGGCGGATCCGTCGGCACGGGCGTCCGCAGAGGCCCCGCGGTCCGGCACATCAACGGTCCCTGCACGCGCATTCCGGCCCGCGATGGCGCTCAGCCACCACGGCGGTCTCCGGCGGTGCCGAAGGTCTCCGGCGGTGCCGAAGGAGGCCGAAGCCTCTGCTCAGGCCTTCACCGGCAGCAAAGGCGCCCCCCGCGTCCCCGGTACCCGGCGCGGCAGCGCGTACGGCAGGGAGCCGAACCAGAGCCGCGCCACCAGGAAGCCGAAGGTCAGGCACAGCATGCCGCCCACCGCGTCGAGCCAGAAATGGTTGGCGGTGGCGACGATGACGATCAGGGTGGTCGCCGGGTAGAGGAGGCCCAGAATCCGGGCCCACGGCGCCGACGCCAGCGCGAAGATCGTCAGGCCGCACCACAGGGACCAGCCGATGTGCATCGAGGGCATCGCGGCGTACTGGTTCGACATGTGTTTCAGGTCGCCGGAGGCCATGGAGCCCCAGGTCTGGTGGACGACGACCGTGTCGACGAAGTGGCCGCCGTTCATCAGGCGGGGCGGTGCCAGGGGGAAGAAGTAGTAGCCGAGCAGGGCGACCGCGGTGGTGGCGAAGAGGGCGAGCCGCGTGGCCGCGTAACGGCCGGGGTGGCTTCGGTACAGCCACACCAGGACGCCCAGCGTCACCACGAAGTGCAGCGTCGCGTAGTAGTAGTTCATCCCGATGATCAGCCATGTCACCGAATTGACGGTGTGGTTGACCGACTCCTCGACGGCGATCCCGAGGTGGTGCTCGGTCCGCCAGATCCAGTCCGCGTTGCGCAGCGCCTCGTGCTTCTGTTCCGGCACGGCGTTCCGAATCAGCGAGTAGGTCCAGTAACTCACCGCGATGAGCAGGATCTCGAACCAGAAGCGGGGGCGACGCGGGGCCCGCAGGCGACGCAGCACGTCCTTCCCCGCCCCCTGCTCCGCGACCCCCGCCCCCTGCTCCGCGACGGGCTGTGGAGCGCCCTGCTCCTGGCCTTCCAGTGTCGTCACGGTCGTCTCACCCATAGGGACAGAGTCTGCCAGAAAAGCGTTCCCCGACAGATCATCCCTTGGTTGGGTCCTCGTCGCATGTTCTACGCCGGGAGGAGTCCTGTGAGTGCCCTGCTTGCTCCTTCTCAGGGACGATTCCGGTCCCCAGGGGCAGAAGCGGTCGAACCACGCACCACCAGCTCCGGCATGAACACGAATTCACTGTGGGGTGCCGGGGTCCCGCCGATCTCCTCCAGCAACGTACGCACCGCGGCCTGTCCCATCGCCGGGACCGGCTTGCGGATGGTCGTGAGCGGTGGGTCGGTGAAGGCGATGAGCGGGGAGTCGTCGAAGCCGACCACCGAGATGTCCTTCGGGACCTCCAGGCCGCGCTGGCGCGCCGCCCTTATCGCACCGAGGGCCATCATGTCGCTGGCGCAGACGATCGCGGTGCAGTCACGGTCCATGAGGGCGGTCGCCGCCGCCTGACCGCCCTCCAGCGTGTACAGCGAGTGCTGGACCAGTCGCTCCTCGATGTCGGCGGGGCTCAGGCCCAGCTGCTCCTGCATCGTGCGCACAAAGCCCTCGATCTTGCGCTGCACGGGCACGAACCGCTTGGGCCCCAGGGCGAGTCCGATGTGGGTGTGCCCGAGCGAGACGAGGTGGGTGACCGCGAGGGCCATCGCCGCACGGTCGTCGGGCGAGATGAACGGCGCCTGCACCTTCGGTGAGAAGCCGTCGACGAGGACGAAGGGGACACCCTGGGCACGCAGCTGGTCGTAACGCTGCATGTCCGCCGAGGTGTCGGCATGGAGGCCGGAGACGAAGATGATCCCGGCGACCCCCCGGTCCACCAGCATCTCGGTCAGCTCGTCCTCGGTGGAGCCGCCCGGGGTCTGGGTGGCGAGGACCGGCGTGTAGCCCTGCCGGGTCAGCGCCTGGCCGATGACCTGCGCGAGGGCAGGGAATATCGGGTTCTCCAGCTCCGGGGTTATCAGGCCCACCAGGCCCTCGCTGCGCTGGCGCAGACGGACGGGGCGCTCGTAGCCCAGCACGTCGAGTGCGGCCAGGACGGACTGGCGGGTGGTCGCGGCGACGCCCGGCTTCCCGTTCAGGACGCGGCTGACAGTCGCCTCGCTGACCCCCGCCTGGGCTGCGATGTCGGCAAGCCGTGTGGTCACAGGGTTGGACTGTACCGGCCGGCCCTCCCCCTGCCCACCAACCAGACGCCGTGTGCGGGCGATTGGTCGGCCCGCTCCGGGCTGCTGCGTCATCGCGCTCCCTCGTGTTCTGGTCGGCTCGGCGTCCCGTGCGTGCGCCGCGGGAAGGGGTGGCTCCTGCAAGGCGCTGACGGGGCGATGATCCCCGTATGCGCCGTCTATGGCAAGAGCTTGCAGAGTCTTGCACAGGCGGCCCCCACTCTGCTGAGCAGCCTTTTAGCAGGGCTTATGGATCACCGGAGAGAGGTCACGGGCGGGTAACTCTCGGCAGTCCTTGCACTTTTTTGCTGCAAGGTCTTTCGCCGCGCTTTCAACGCTGTTACGTTCACGTCGCCCGGCGGACGCAACGGCGCAGTCGGCAAGTCGGCAAGGGGAGCGGGCGGGACCGCTGCCCCCACCACTCGGGCTTTCACCCTCAAGGAGATCTCATGCGGCGTGGCATAGCGGCCACTGCGCTGGTGGCGTCCCTCGCCCTCGCAGCGACGGCCTGCGGCGGCAGTGACAGCGGCAGCGACAAGTCGGACGGCCCCCTCACCATCACGTGGTGGGACACCTCCAACGCCACCAATGAGGCGCCGACGTACAAGGCCCTGGCCAAGGAGTTCGAGAAGGCCAACCCGAACATCAAGGTCAAGTACGTCAACGTGCCCTTCGACCAGGCGCAGAACAAGTTCGACACGGCCGCCGGCTCCAAGGGCGCCCCGGACATCCTGCGCTCGGAGGTCGGCTGGACCCCGGCATTCGCGAAGAAGAGCTACTTGCTGCCGCTGGACGGCACCGAGGCCCTCGCGGACCAGGCGAAGTTCCAGCCCAGCCTGATCGAGCAGGCCAAGTTCGAGGGCAAGACGTACGGTGTGCCGCTGGTCACCGACACCCTCGCCCTCGTCTACAACAAGGCGCTGTTCAAGAAGGCCGGCATCAGCGAGGCCCCGAAGACCTGGGCCGACCTGAAGACCGCCGCCGCGACGATCAAGAAGAAGACCGGCGTCGACGGCTACTGGGGCTCCACCCAGGCGTACTACGCGCAGTCCTTCCTCTACGGCGAGGGCACCGACACGGTCGACGCCACCGCCAAGAAGATCACGGTGAACTCGGCCGCCGCGCAGAAGGCGTACGGGACCTGGCAGGGTCTGTTCTCCGGCAAGGGCCTGCACAAGGCCGACACCACCGCCGACGCGTACGCCCACATCCAGGACGCGTTCGTCAACGGCAAGGTCGCCGCGATCGTCCAGGGCCCGTGGGAGATCACCAACTTCTACAAGGGCTCGGCCTTCAAGGACAAGACCAACCTCGGCATCGCCACCGTCCCGGCCGGCTCCACCGGCAAGGCGGGCGCCCCGACCGGCGGTCACAACCTCTCGGTGTACGCGGGCTCGGACAAGGCGCACCAGGAGGCCTCGCTGAAGTTCGTGAAGTTCATGACCTCGGCGAAGTCCCAGGAGACCATCGCCCTGAAGAACTCCACGCTGCCGACGCGTGACGACGCCTACACCGCCCAGGTCAAGGCCGACCCCGGCATCGCCGGCTACCAGGGCGTGCTCGCCGCCGCCCAGCCGCGCCCGGCGCTGCCCGAATACAGCTCGCTGTGGGGCCCGCTCGACACCGAGCTGCCGAAGATCGCGGGTGGCAAGGAGTCCCTGGACAAGGGCTTGAGCAACGTGGAACTCGCGATCGCCAAGCTGGTCCCGGACTTCAGCAAGTAGTCCGTGTGGCCGTCGGATCCGCCTGTCATTGGGGGGACGGATCCGGCGGCCATCGGCCTGTGCCAGCACCGACCCAGCCACTCCGTAGTGCTGTAGATCTTCCAGAAGGTGTCGAACCATGACAGTCGCCATCGACCGAGCGACCGGCAAGCGCCGCGGTGACCGAGCGCCGCGCCCCGGCCGGCTGCAGCGTCTGAAGCACTCGTACCAGAAGTACTGGTACGCGTACGCGATGATCGCCCCGGTCGTCGTCGTACTCGGCGGGTTGGTGCTCTATCCCCTGGTGCGGGGCTTCTACCTGACGTTCACGGACGCCAACAGCCTCAACTCGGCCCGCACGATCGGCGTCAACCACATCGACGCCACCTACAAGTTCATCGGGCTCGACAACTACAAAGACATCCTGTGGGGCCCGACCTCGTACGACCGCTTCTGGTCGCACTTCATCTGGACGATCGTGTGGACGGCGCTCTGTGTCGCCCTGCACTACTGCATCGGCCTCGGTCTCGCTCTGCTGCTCAACCAGAAGCTGCGCGGCCGGACCTTCTACCGCCTCATCCTGGTCCTGCCGTGGGCGGTGCCGACCTTCGTCACCGTCTTCGGCTGGCGCTTCATGCTCGCCGACGGCGGCATCATCAACTCCATGCTCGACGCGGTGCATCTGCCGTCGCCGCTGTGGCTGGAGGACACCTTCTGGCAGCGGTTCGCCGCGATCATGGTCAACACCTGGTGCGGTGTGCCGTTCATGATGGTCTCGCTGCTCGGCGGACTGCAGTCCATCGACGCCACGCTGTACGAGGCCGCCGAGATGGACGGCGCGAACGCCTGGCAGCAGTTCCGGTACGTCACCCTGCCGGGTCTGAGGTCGGTCAGCTCCACCGTCGTCCTCCTCGGCATCATCTGGACCTTCAACCAGTTCGCCGTCATCTTCCTGCTGTTCGGCAACACCGCCCCGGACGCGCAGATCCTCGTCACCTGGGCCTACTACCTGGGCTTCGGCCAACAGCCACGCGACTTCGCGCAGTCCGCGGCCTACGGCATGCTGCTGCTGGCCATCCTGATCGTCTTCACCTCCTTCTACCGCCGCTGGCTGAACCGCAATGAGCAGCAGCTCGCGATCTGAGGCAGGAGCCCCCATGAGCACCGCAACGCCCCCCGAGATCAAGGCCGACAGCCCGGCGAGCCCCCAGGCTCTCGCCTCCCTGTCGCGCGGCCCGGCCCGCCGCCGCGGCCGGCGCAGCCTCGGCGGATCCCTCGCCTCCCACGGCATCCTGATCGTCGCGAGCCTGATCGCGCTGTTCCCGATCGCCTGGCTGGTCTTCCTGTCCCTCGGTCCGGACAAGGACGACTACCTCCACCCGGGGGGCATCTGGGACAAGATGACGTTCGACAACTACTCGTTCGTGCTGCAGCACACGAGCTTCTTCGACTGGATGAAGAGCTCGCTGATCGTCTCGCTGGGCACGACGGTCGTCGGTGTGATGGTCGCCGCCACGACCGGCTACGCGGTCTCCCGCATGCGCTTCCCCGGCTACAAGAAGTTCATGTGGGTGCTCCTGGTCACCCAGATGTTCCCGATAGCCGTGCTCATCGTGCCGATGTACCAGATCCTCTCGGACCTGCAGCTCATCGACAGCTACCTCGGTCTCATCCTCGTCTACTGCTCCACCGCGGTGCCGTACAGCGCCTGGCTGCTCAAGGGCTACTTCGACACGATCCCGTTCGAGATCGACGAGGCGGGCCGCGTCGACGGGCTGACCCCCTTCGGCACCTTCGTGCGACTGATCCTGCCGCTCGCCAAGCCGGGCCTGGCGGTCGCCGCGTTCTACAACTTCATCACCGCCTTCGGTGAGGTCGCCTTCGCCTCCACGTTCATGCTGGACGACTCGAAGTACACCTTCGCCGTCGGCCTGCAGAGCTTCATCAGCGAGCACGACGCGCAGCGCAACCTGATGGCCGCCACGGCGGTGCTGGTCGCGATTCCCGTCTCCGCGTTCTTCTACCTTGTCCAGAAAAACCTGGTGACCGGCCTCACCGCGGGCGGCACGAAGGGCTGATCCGCCCCCGTCGCCCGAAGGCTCCCGCGCGCTCGACGTGCGCGGGTGGCGGCCGCGGTGCCCATCCGACCCCGCCGGCACCGCGGCCGCCTCATCCCCCCGCCCCCAGACGCAGCTATGACCCGAATTCCTCCCCCACCTCCGGCTTCGCCCGAGCGGGGGACCCCCATCGCATCAAGGACGCCATGAGCCAGCACTCCGCCGACCAGGCCCCGAACTCCGCTCTCGCCACCGTCGCCGGCCACCGCGACTGGTGGCGCGACGCGGTGATCTACCAGGTCTATCCGCGCAGCTTCGCCGACAGCAACGGCGACGGCATGGGCGACCTGGAGGGCGTACGTTCCCGACTCCCGTATCTGCGCGACCTCGGCGTGGACGCCGTGTGGCTCAGCCCCTTCTACGCCTCGCCGCAGGCCGACGCCGGCTACGACGTGGCGGACTACCGGGCCGTCGACCCCATGTTCGGCAACCTCATGGACGCCGACGCCCTCATCCGCGACGCCCACGGACTGGATCTGCGGATCATCGTCGACCTGGTGCCCAACCACTCGTCCGACCAGCACGAGTGGTTCAAGCGGGCCCTGCGCGAAGGCCCCGGTTCGCCGCTGCGGGAGCGCTACCACTTCCGTCCCGGCAAGGGGAAGAACGGTGAACTGCCGCCCAACGACTGGGAGTCCATCTTCGGCGGCCCGGCCTGGACGCGCGTGACCGAGCCGGACGGCACCCCCGGCGAGTGGTACCTGCACCTCTTCGCGCCCGAGCAGCCCGACTTCAACTGGGACCACCCGGCCGTCGGCGACGAGTTCCGCTCGATCCTGCGGTTCTGGCTCGACATGGGCGTCGACGGTTTCCGTATCGACGTGGCGCACGGCCTGGTGAAGGCGGAGGGCCTGCCGGACCTCGGCGGCCACGACCAGCTGAAACTGCTGGGCAACGATGTCATGCCGTTCTTCGACCAGGACGGTGTGCACGAGGTCTACCGGCAGTGGCGCACGATCCTCGACGAGTACTCCGGCGAGCGCATCTTCGTCGCCGAGGCGTGGACGCCCACCATCGAGCGCACCGCCAACTACGTGCGCCCCGACGAGCTGCACCAGGCCTTCAACTTCCAGTACCTGGGCACCCATTGGGACGCGGACGAACTGCGCTCCGTCGTCGACCGCACCCTCGACGCGATGCGGCCGGTGGGCGCCCCCTCCACCTGGGTGCTGTCCAACCACGACGTGACCCGGCACGCCACGCGCTTCGCCAACGAGGCCGGACTCGGCACCCAGATCCGCACCGCGGGCGACCGGGAGCTGGGGCTGCGCCGGGCCAGGGCGGCGACCCTGCTGATGCTGGCGCTGCCCGGCTCCGCCTACCTCTACCAGGGCGAGGAGCTCGGTCTGCCGGACGTCGTGGACCTGCCGGACGAGGTGCGCCAGGACCCCGCCTACTTCCGGGGCGCCGGCCAGGACGGGTTCCGTGACGGCTGCCGGGTGCCGATCCCGTGGACCCGTACCGGCTCCTCGTACGGCTTCGGCAGTGGGGGCAGCTGGCTGCCGCAGCCCGCGGAGTGGGGCGAGCTGAGCGTCGAGGCGCAGACGGGGACCGAGGGCTCGACCCTGGAGCTGTACCGCAGCGCGCTCGCCGTCCGGCGCGCGCAGGCCGACCTCGGCGCGGGCGACTCCGTCACCTGGCTGAAGGCGCCCGAGGGCGCGCTGGCCTTCCGCCGCGGGGAGTTCGTCTGCACCGCGAACACCGGGGGCGAGGCGGTGACCGTCCCGGCGTACGGCCGTGTGCTCCTCGCCAGCGGCGAGGTGACCCTGTCGCAGGACGGTGAGGCGAAGCTGCCGGCCGACACGACCGTGTGGTGGACGGCCTGACGCACGCCTGAGCGGTGCTCCGGTCCAGCGGGGACCGGAGCACCGCTGTGTGCGTCACTTCCAGGTATCGGTCACGCTGTAGCCGACACCCGAGCCGGTGCTGTTGTCGACGGAGGAGCCGGTCGCCGCGTTGTGCCAGCCGATCATGCCGGAGATCGCGGTGTTGCGGTCGAGGCAGTACCAGCCGCTCGCGCAGTTGGTGTCGGTGACGAAGCCGGCCGAGTTCGGCGGGGCCTCGTCGCTCTGGCCGAAGGTCCAGCCGGAGTAGACGGACGGGCGGCCGTAGCCGCGCGCCAGCTGGAAGATGTTGGCGAGGACTGCCGTGTCGCCGTCCTTTTGACTTGCTCCTCGGGCTGAAGCCCGAGGATTCTGGCCTGCTCGCTGGGTGCTGTGCCGCTACGCGGCACGGGCATCGGGCGGGCTTCCGTGGCTTCCTGCTTCATCGCGCTGTGCCAGAACGGGTTCTGGTCCTACCGGCGCTCCACAGGCTGATACCGCCAGTCCGGCGGCATGTTTGACGTTGATTGCGGCGTTGTGGTCGCGGTCGTGGACGCTCCCGCAGGCGGTGCAGGTCCACTCGCGTACGTCGAGGGTTTTGGGTCCGCTGTTCGCGCCGCAGGTGGAGCACACCCGGCTGGTGGGCTCGAACCGTCCGATCTTGATGAAGGCGCGCCCGTACCGGGCGGCCTTGTACGCCAGCATGTTCACGAACTTCGACCAGCCCGCGTCATGGATGCTCTTGGCCAGTCTGGTGCGCGCCAGGCCCTTGACCGCCAGATCCTCCACCGCGACCGCTTGGTTCTCGCGGATCAACTTCGTGGAGAGCTGGTGGTGGAACTCGCGGCGTGCGTCGGCGACCTGCGCGTGCGCGCGGGCCACCTTCAGGCGGGCCTTGTTGCGGTTCTTGGATCCCTTCTGTTTGCGGGACAGCTCCCGCTGGGCTTTCTTGAGCTTCTTCTCCGCCCGGCGCAGGAACCGGGGTGAGTCGATCTTCGTGCCGTCGGACAGGACCGCGAAGTGGGTGAGGCCGAGGTCGATACCGACCGAGGCGTCGTTGTCGGGCATGCGCTCCAGGTCGGTCGCCGGGTCGCTGTCGATGACGAAGCTGGCGAAGTACCGCCCGGCAGCGTCCTTGATCACGGTCACCGAGGACGGCACGGCCGGAAGGGTACGGGACCACGTCACCCGTACCTCGCCGATCTTCGGCAGGTTCAGCCGGCCCTGCGGGGTCAGGGACCAGCGTGCGTTGGCGGTGAACCGGATCGACTGCCGAGCATCCTTGCGGGACTTGAAGCGGGGCGCCCCCAGTTTCGGGCCGTTGCGCGTGCCTTTGCGGGAGGAGAAGAAGTTGCGGTAGGCGGCCTCCACGTCCCGCAGGGACTGCTGGAGGACGACCGCGGAGACCTCGCCCAGCCAGGACCGCCCGGGTGTCTGCTTGGCCTGGGTGATCAGCTTCTGGGACAGCACACCCGCCGTGGGGAAGGGCTCGCCCGCCCTTCGGGCGTCCTCGCGGGCGCGCACGGCATCGTTGTACACGACGCGGGCGCACCCGAACGCCCTGGCCAGCGCGAGGCGTTGGCCAGGTTCTGGGTACAGCCTGAAGGCGTACCGAAGCTGCATGCGGTGATCGTACGAACGAGCGCTGCCCGCTGCCAGGGGGAACGTATGAACGATCGCTACTCCCCCGGGCGGGGAGGAGTTGGCCGGCTTCGCCTGATCGGGCCCTGTGACGCTCCGCGTCGGCCGCGGCGGTCACCAGCAGTCTGGTGACTCTTCGTCGTCGTAAGGGCATCGTGGTGCGGCTCCTCTCCGGATCGGTCAACTCGCATGGGATGTATGGGGGCTGACACGTGTGGAGCGTGGGACTGCTGAAGGGGCCGCGTCAATAAGGAAGTTGAAAGTTCTTTCGACATCTTGCTGAAACTTGGTTGCAAGAGATACTTTCCGATCCCCCCACCCGCACGACGAAGTGCAGGAGCACTCACATGGCAAGGAAATCGCTTGCCGCCTCGTTCGCCCTCGCGGCGGGCCTGGCGGTCTCGGTGGCCGTTCCCCCAGGCACGGCAGCGGCCTCCCCTCCCGGCACCAAGGACGTCACCGCCGTCCTCTTCGAGTGGAAGTTCGACTCGGTCGCCAAGGAATGCACCAATACGCTGGGCCCCGCCGGTTACGGCTATGTCCAGGTGTCCCCGCCCGCCGAGCACATACAGGGCTCGCAGTGGTGGACCTCGTACCAGCCGGTGAGCTACAGGATCGCCGGCCGGCTCGGCGACGCCACCGCCTTCCGGAACATGGTGAGCACGTGCCACGCGGCGGGCGTGAAGGTCGTGGCCGACACCGTGATCAACCACATGTCGGCCGGTTCCGGCACCGGCACGGGCGGCTCTTCGTACACGAAGTACAACTACCCGGGCCTGTATTCGTCCTACGACATGGACGACTGCACGGCGACGATCAGCGACTACACCAACCGCGCCAACGTCCAGAACTGTGAACTCGTCGGGCTCGCCGACCTGGACACCGGCGAGGAGTACGTCCGCAAGACCATCGCCGGGTACATGAACACCCTGCTCGGCTACGGCGTCGACGGCTTCCGCATCGACGCGGCCAAGCACATACCGGCGGCCGACCTCGCGAACATCAAGTCCCGGCTGAGCAATCCCTCCGTGTACTGGAAGCAGGAGGTGATCTACGGCTCGGGCGAGGCCGTCCAGCCGACCGAGTACACGGGCAACGGCGACGTCCAGGAGTTCCGGTACGCGTACGACCTCAAACGGGTCTTCAACAACGAGAACCTCGCCTACCTGAAGAACTACGGCGAGGGCTGGGGGTACATGAGCACCTCGGTCGCGGGCGTCTTCGTCGACAACCACGACACCGAGCGCAACGGCTCGACGCTCAACTACAAGGACGGCGCGAACTACACCCTCGCGAACGTCTTCATGCTCGCCTACCCCTACGGCGCGCCCGACATCAACTCCGGCTACGAGTGGTCCGACGCGGACGCGGGCCCGCCCAACGGCGGTACGGTCAACGCCTGTTGGCAGGACGGCTGGAAGTGCCAGCACGCCTGGCCGGAGATCAAGTCGATGGTCGCCTTCCGCAACGCCACCCGCGGCGAGTCCATGACCAACTGGTGGGACGACGGCGCCGACGCCATCGCCTTCGGCCGCGGCAGCAAGGGCTTCGTGGCCATCAACCACGAGTCCTCCGCGCTGACCAGGACGTACACCACCTCGCTCGCCGCCGGGACGTACTGCAACGTCCAGAACAACACCAGTGTCACGGTGAACAGCTCCGGCCAGTTCACGGCGACGCTGGGCTCCAACACGGCGCTGGCGATCTACGCGGGCAAGTCCAGCTGCTGAAAGCCCTTGCCGCACATTGCAAGACTCTTGCTGTAAACCTTGCGTGAGCGATACGGTCACGCGGGCGTTCGGCACCGAGGCCGAAACGCAGCGCGGGGTCGGACCCGAATACGCCGTAATCGCTAGGAGTTCACACCTGTGGACCTGATACCGAGAGGGCCGGCGCGCCGCCGTCACAAGCTGCGCGCAGCCGTCCTCGCCGCCGCTCTGGCCGTATCGCTTGCGCAGCCCCTCGCCGCGCGGGCCGACACCCCGCCCGCACCCCCGTCCGACGCGAAGCTCGCCGCCGAGCCGTCGCGGCACGACGACACCCGCGAGCAGTTCTACTTCGTGATGCCGGACCGCTTCGCCAACGGCGACACGTCCAACGACGAGGGCGGCCTGACCGGTTCGCGCCTGTCGACCGGCTACGACCCCACCGACAAGGGCTTCTACCAGGGCGGCGACCTCAAGGGCCTGACCCGGAAGCTCGACTACATCAAGGGACTCGGCACCACCGCCATCTGGATGGCGCCGATCTTCAAGAACCAG
This sequence comes from Streptomyces albiflavescens, assembly GCF_014645835.1. Lineage (GTDB taxonomy): Bacteria > Actinomycetota > Actinomycetes > Streptomycetales > Streptomycetaceae > Streptomyces > Streptomyces albiflavescens. Next base: position 142,426 of record NZ_BMMM01000017.1, on the reverse strand, counting down.
CCCGTGCAGGGCACCGGCAAGGACGCCTCGGCCGGCTACCACGGCTACTGGATCACCGACTTCACCCAGGTCGACCCGCACTTCGGCACCAACAAGGACCTTCAGACGCTGATCTCCAAGGCCCACGCCAAGGGCATGAAGGTCTTCTTCGACGTCATCACCAACCACACGGCCGATGTCGTCGACTACGAGGAGAAGTCCTACGACTACCTCTCCAAGGGCGCCTTCCCGTATCTGACCAAGGACGGCGTGCCCTTCGACGACGCCGACTACGCGGACGGCCGCGCCTCGTTCCCGGCGGTGGACGCCGACTCCTTCCCCCGCACGCCGACCGTGCCGGCCGCGAAGAAGAACGCCAAGGTCCCGTCGTGGCTCAACGACCCGACGATGTACCACAACCGCGGTGACTCCACCTTCGCCGGCGAGAGCTCCACGAACGGCGACTTCTCCGGCCTCGACGACCTGTGGACCGAGCGTCCCGAGGTCGTCAGCGGGATGGAGAAGATCTACGAGAAGTGGGTCGGGGACTTCGGTATCGACGGCTTCCGGATCGACACCGTGAAGCACGTCGACATGGAGTTCTGGACACAGTGGGCGACCGCCCTCGACAAGTACGCGGCCCAGCACGGGCGCAAGGACTTCTTCATGTTCGGCGAGGTCTACTCCGCCGACACGGCGATCACGTCGCCGTACGTGACCCAGGGCCGCCTCGACGCCACGCTCGACTTCCCCTTCCAGGACGCGGCACGCTCGTACGCCTCCCAGGGCGGCAGCGCCAAGAAGCTCGCGGCGGTCTTCGGTGACGACTACACGTACACGACGGACAAGGCCAACGCGTACGAGCAGGTCACCTTCCTCGGCAACCACGACATGGGCCGCATCGGGTACTTCCTGAACCAGGACAACCCGAAGGCGACCGACGCCGAGCTGCTGAAGAAGGACCGGCTCGCCAACGAGCTGATGTTCCTCAGCCGCGGCAACCCCGTCGTCTACTACGGCGACGAGCAGGGCTTCACCGGCTCCGGCGGCGACAAGGACGCCCGGCAGACGATGTTCGCCTCCAAGGTCGCCGACTACCTCGACGACGACGAGATCGGCACCGACCGCACGCACGCGAGCGACGCCTACGACACGAGTGCACCGCTCTACAAGGAGATCGCCGCTCTCTCCAAGCTCCGCAAGGACAACCCGGCCCTCGCGGACGGCGTCCAGACGGAGCGCTACGCGGCGGACGGTGCGGGCGTGTACGCCTTCTCCCGTACGGACGCGCGCACCGGCACCGAGTACGTGGTCGCGGTGAACAACGCCGACGAGGCGAAAACGGCCACGTTCGCGACCGGCTCGGCGACCATGAAGTTCCATGGGATCCACGGGACGTCGTCCACCGCGACGAGTGACGCCGACACGAAGCTGACGGTCACCGTCCCGGCCGGTTCGGCGATCGTCCTCAAGGCGGCGGGCAGACTCGGCGTCCCGGCCGCGAAGCCGTCGCTGACCCTGAAGGCCCCGGCCGAGGGAGCCACTGGCACCGTCGAACCGAGCGCCGACGTCGCCGGCGGTCAGCTCAACCGTGTCGTCTTCGCCGCCCAGGTCGGCAACGGAAAGTGGCGGACCCTCGGCTCCGCCGACCACGCCCCGTACAAGGTCACCCAGGTCATCGGCAAGGACGTACCGGCCGGAACCGCCCTGCGCTACAAGGCGGTGGTGATCGACTCGGCCGGGCGCACGGCGAGCGCGACAGCCACCTCGACGACCGGCACCCCGCCCGCCGAAGAGGTCCCGACGGCCTCCTCGCGCGACTACGCGATCGTCCACTACCAGCGCACCGACGGCGACTACACCGACTGGCGGCTCTACGCCTGGGGCGACCTCGCCGACGGTGAGTCGACGACCTGGCCCGCGGGCCACGACTTCATCGGCCGCGACGCCTACGGGGCCTTCGCCTACGTGAAGTTGAAGCCGGGCGCCTCCAGTGTCGGCTTCCTCGTCATCGACAAGGACGGCAACAAGGACGTCTCCGCCGACCGGACGATCGACGTCACCAAGACCGGCGAGGTCTGGGTCGAGCAGGGCAAGGAGGCCGTACAGACCCAGCGGCCCGACTACCCGGCGCAGGACAAGACCAAGGCCGTCATCCACTACCACCGCGCCGACGGCGACTACACCGGCTGGGGACTGCACGTCTGGACGGGCGCCGCGACGCCCACGGACTGGTCGAAGCCCCTGGAGCCGGTGAAGACCGACGCCTATGGCGCCGTCTTCGAGGTGCCACTCGCCGAGGGCGCCACCAGCCTCAGCTACATCGTCCACAAGGGCGACGAGAAGGACCTCTCCACCGACCAGTCGCTCGACCTCTCGGCGGCCGGCTACGAGGTGTGGCTGTTGAACGGCCAGGAGAAGTACCTGCTCCCGCAGCCCGCGGGCAGCGCTGCCGCGCTCGATCCGACCACCTCCAAGGCGGTCTGGATCGACAAGGACACGGTCGCCTGGAACGGCTCCGACGCGGCCGTCTCCACCCAGCTCCGCTACTCCCACGACGGCTCGATCGCCGTCAAGGACGGAACGCTGACCAGCGACGACGAGCGCTGGCTGCGGCTGACCAGGACCAGCCTCACCGACGCCCAGAAGGAGAAGTTCCCGCACCTGAAGTCGTACACCGCCTGGTCCGTCGACCCGCGCGACCGCGACCGGGTGCGCGAGGCACTGAGCGGTCAGGTCGTCGCCTCGCAACTGGCCGCCAACGGCGCGGTACTGGCGGCCACGGGCGTCCAGATCGCCGGCGTCCTGGACGACCTCTACGACGCGACGAAGGCGAAGCTCGGCCCGACCTTCCACAACGGCCGTCCCACGCTGTCCGTCTGGGCGCCCACCGCGCAATCGGTGAGCCTGGACCTCGACGGCTCCACGGTCGCGATGAAGCGGAACGCCACCACCGGGCTCTGGTCCGTCACCGGCACGAAGTCCTGGACGAACAAGCCCTACCGGTATGTCGTGAAGGTGTGGGCGCCGACCGTCCAGAAGCTCGTCACCAACAAGGTCACCGACCCGTACTCGGTCGCCCTGACCGCCGACTCGAAGCGCAGCCTGGTCGTCGACCTCGACGCCAAGTCCCTCGCCCCGCACGGCTGGTCGAACCTGAAGAAGCCCAAGGCCGTGGCGCTGAAGGACGCCCAGATCCAGGAGCTGCACATCCGGGACTTCTCGGTGGCGGACAAGACCGTTCCCGCGAAGGACGAGGGCACCTACCTCGCCTTCACCGACAAGGACAGCGACGGCTCCCGGCACCTGAGGCAGCTGGCCAAGTCCGGTACGTCGTACGTGCACCTGCTGCCCGCGTTCGACATCGCGACGATCCCCGAGAAGAAGGCCGACCGGACGACCACCGACTGCGACCTCGCCTCGTACGCGGCCGACTCCGAGAAGCAGCAGGAGTGCGTCTCCAAGGCCGCCGCGAAGGACGCGTACAACTGGGGCTACGACCCGTACCACTACACGGTGCCGGAAGGCTCGTACGCGACCGACCCCGACGGCACCGGGCGCACGGTCGAGTTCCGCGAGATGGTCAAGTCGCTGAACGAGGACGGTCTGCGGGTCGTCATGGACGTGGTCTACAACCACACCGCGGCGAGCGGCCAGGCCGACACGAGCGTGCTCGACAAGGTGGTGCCCGGCTACTACCAGCGCCTTCTTGCCGACGGCAGTGTGGCCACCTCCACCTGCTGCGCCAACACCGCGACCGAGAACGCCATGATGGGCAAGCTGGTCGTGGACTCGATCGTCACCTGGGCCAAGGAGTACAAGGTCGACGGCTTCCGATTCGACCTCATGGGCCACCACCCCAAGGCCAACATCCTGGCGGTCAGGAAGGCCCTCGACGCGCTGACGCTCGACAAGGACGGCGTCGACGGCAAGAAGATCATCCTGTACGGCGAGGGCTGGAACTTCGGCGAGGTCGCCGACGACGCCCGCTTCGTGCAGGCCACCCAGAAGAACATGGCGGGGACCGGGATCGCGACCTTCTCCGACCGGGCGCGCGACGCCGTACGCGGAGGCGGCCCGTTCGACAGCGACCCGGGCATCCAGGGCTTCGCGTCCGGCCTCTACACCGACCCCAACTCCTCGACCGCCAACGGAACATCGGCGGAGCAGAAGGCGAGGCTCCTGCACTACCAGGACCTCATCAAGGTCGGCCTGACCGGCAACCTCGCGAAGTATCACTTCACCGACTCCGACGGCAAGGAGGTCAAGGGCTCCGAGGTCGACTACAACGGCCAGCCCGCCGGCTATGCGGACGCGCCCGGTGACGCTCTCGCGTACGCCGACGCGCACGACAACGAGTCGCTGTACGACGCGCTCACCTACAAGCTGCCCGCCGCGACGAGCGCGGGCGACCGGGCCCGGATGCAGGTCCTCGCCATGGCGACGGCCACCCTCTCGCAGGGCCCGTCCCTGTCGCAGGCCGGCTCCGATCTGCTGCGCTCCAAGTCGCTCGACCGCAACTCGTACGACAGCGGCGACTGGTTCAACGCCATCCACTGGAACTGCCAGGACGGCAACGGCTTCGGGCGGGGGCTGCCGATGGCGGCCGACAACAAGTCCAAGTGGCCTTACGCCACACCGCTGTTGACCTCGGTCACGGTGGGCTGCGACCAGATCGAGGGCGCCTCGGCCGCGTACCAGGAACTGCTGAAGATCCGTTCGACCGAGAGTGTCTTCGGGCTCGGCACGGCCGACCAGGTGCAGTCGAAGCTCTCCTTCCCCCTGTCGGGGAAGAACGAGATACCCGGGGTGATCACGATGGAGCTCGGCGACCTGGTCGTCGTCTTCAACGCGACGCCCCAGAAGCAGGAGCAGACGATCGGAGCCCTGGCCGGGACGGCGTACGCGCTGCATCCGGTGCAGGCGTCGGGCGCGGACTCTACCGTCAAGTCCTCGTCCTACGCGGAGAAATCCGGCACCTTCGCCGTTCCGGGTCGTACGGTCGCGGTTTTCACCCGGACCCCGTGAGGGCGCACTAGCTTGGTGGGGGTAGGTCCGGACACCCCGGACCGCCCCCACCACCCGTGCCCCGAGGGTCTGTGCGTATGGACGGCAACGACACCGAGTCCACCGTGATGCTGGTCGACGACACGGCGGCCAACCGCTATGCGCTGGGCGCGTTGCTCAGCCGCGCCGGGCACAGCGTCATTCCCGTGGCCAGCGCGGGTGAGGCGCTCGTCGAACTCGACGAACGGCTGCGCGCGGGCGTCCTGCCCGACCTGGCACTGGTGGACGTCGGGCTCCCGGACATGAACGGCTTCGAGCTGTGCCGCAGGCTCAAGGCGCAGCCGCCCACGGCCGCCCTGCCCGTGGTGCACTTCTCCGCCGTGTCCGCGGGTCCCGCAGACCGCTGCCGGGGTCTGGACGCGGGCGGCGAGGCCTACTTGGCGGTGCCCGCGGAACCCGAGGAGATCCAGGCGGTCGTACGGGCCGCGGTGCGCGCAGCCAGGATGCGCACGGGCGCCGAGACGCTGGTACGACGGCTGACACTGCTGTCGGAGACGATCGCGTCCGTGCAGACGGCGCGCTGCATGAGGGAACTCGCCGACGCCGCGGCCGAGGGCACCGCCCGGCTCACCGGCTCGCCCGCCGCCGTGTTCGTCCTGGCCGAGGACGGCGAGCTGTACCGCGGAATGTCCCGGAACAGGGTGCGGGCGGCGCTGCCGGACCGCGGCGCGCACGAGGCCGTGGCCCGGCTGATCCGGCACGCCACGGCCGGGCACACCGGAGTGCGCCGTACCGTCGTACCCGCCCCTCTGTGGCCCGGGGGCTTCTTCCGGCCCGGCGTGTCCGAGGACGCGCGCCTCGTGCTGGCCCGGACCCAGGACGGCAGGACACCGGTGTGCCTCGCCACGCCCGCGCGCGCCGATCGCGACGCGGCGCCGGAGGCCGACACCCTGGTGGCCCGGCTCGCCCGTGCCACCGCGCTGGCGGCCGAGCCGCTGCTCATGTACCAGGCCGAACGCCATGTCGCGCTGACCCTCCAACACAGCTTCCTGCCCCAGGAGTTGCCCGCGATGCCGGGCGTCGAGCTCGTGGTCCGCTATGTGCCCGCCTCCCGGCAGGCCGAGATCGGCGGCGACTTCTATGCGGCCCTGCGCACCTCGGCCGGGGTGCTCACCGCGGTCGGCGACGTCGTCGGTCACTCCCTCGAGGCGGCCACCGTGATGGTCGAGATCCGGCACGCGCTGCGCGCCTACTGCGTCGAGGACTGCGACCCCGGGGTACTGGCCCGGCGGCTCGACCGGATGCTGCAGGAGTACCACCCCGACGCCACGGCCACGGTCTGTGTGGCCCTCGTCGATCCGGCGAGCGGGCGGGCCCGGATCGCCAACGCGGGCCACCTCCCGCCGCTGATCGTGGGCGACGACGGCACGGCCGACTACGTCGAGGCCCACGGCCCGCTGCTCGGCCTCGGCCTGGACCGCCCGCCGCCCACCGAAGTCGCCCTGGCGCCCACGGACCGGCTCCTCATGGTCACCGACGGTCTCATCGAGACCCGCGGCACGGACCTGGAGGTCTCCCTGGAGCAGCTCCGCACCGCCGGGGCCGCCGCCCCGCCCGGCACGGCCGCCCTCTGCGACACCCTGCTGGACTGCTTCGGCCGGGACAGGGAGGACGACATCGCCCTGCTGGCGCTGCGGTTAGGGTGATCGGGAGACCCCGAGAACAGGAGTTCCCATGCCGCAGATCACCGTCGAGTTCTCCTCGGAGCTCGACCACGTCGACTGGCGCGGCTTCGCGCTCGAGCTGCACCCCGTGATCGTGGAGACCGCGGCCGCGCGGCTGGAGGCGTGCAAGACGCGGACCCTGCGGACCGAGGACGACGTGGTGGGAGCGGAGGTGGACGGGCAGGCGATCGTCAACGTCACGATCGCCCTGCTCGCCGGCCGCACCGACGAGACCAAGGCGCGGCTCACGGAGTCCGCGTTGGAGCTGCTGCGCAAGTTCATCGAGCCCGCCGACGGGCTCGCGCTGCATGTGTCCGCCGAGGTCCGCGATCTCGACCCGTCGTACCGCAAGTACGAGCACTAGGCCCTGTCGTCAAATTCCCGTCTGCCCCGCGACGCCATGCACGCACTCTCGCCGCACCGGGCACAGACCCAAGTACATCCAGTACGAGGGCCTGTGCCCGGCACGCCGAGAGCACGCACCTGACGCCGCAGGGCCCGCCCTCCGGGCGGACGACGGGAATGTGACGACAGGACCTAGCGGCTACACCGCCGGTGGCGACGCCAGTGCGACGAGCCGGACGACGAGGTCGCTGAACGGCCCCTCGCCCGGCTCGTCCTTGAGCCCTTGGCGCAGCACCTCGGCCATCTCCTGGTCGTAGGCGGCGCTCACCGCCGCCAGTGCCGCGAAGTCGTGCACGAGCTGCACCTCCAGCTCGGCGCGCGGAATCCGCCGCCCGTCCAGCCAGATCAGCGCCGTCGACTCGACGAGCGAGATCCAGGAGCGGATCACCAGCTCCAGGCGGGCGGGAGGGTCCTCGATCTTGAGATGCGAGAGCATCTGGAGGTATGCGGCCTGCCGTACGCCGTCGACCAGCGCGTTGGTGGTGGACGAGCCGACGGCCGGGCCGCCCCGCATCAGTGCGGCGAAACCGGGCCCGTGGTCGTCCACGAAGTCGAAGAACCGGCGCATCACCCGCAGCAGCCGCGCCCCCAGCGGGCCTTCCGGGGGCTCCACGAAGCGGCTCGCGAGATCGTCCGACGCGCGCTGCAAGGCCGCCTCGTACAGGCTGATTTTGCCGGGAAAGTAGTGGTAGACCAACGGCCGCGAGATGCCCGCGGCCGAGGCTATTTCGTCGATGGAGACCTCGTCGGGCGAGCGTCGGCTGAACAGTTCGAGGGCGACGCCGATCAACTGCTGCCGCCGCTCGTCGACACCCATCCTGCGGCGTACCCCGGTTGTCATAAGAACACCTTACCGATCGGATCCGGCCCGGAACGGGCCGGTCCGGCCACGGGTGTTCACATGTCCAACACAATTCGCTCACCGCGTGCCCGCGAAACGCAGATCAGCATCGAGTCGGCACGCTCCGCATCCGTCAGCAGCTCGTCCCGGTGCTCGATCTCCCCTTCCAGCACCCGCTGCTGGCAGGTTCCGCAGAATCCCTGCTCACAGGAGTAGACGGTGCCCGGCAACTCCGCGCGTACGGCGGCGAGCACGGTGGAGTCGGCGGGAACGGTCACCGTGCGTCCGCTGCGGCGCAGTTCGACCTCGAACGCGCCGTTGCCCTCGCTCGACGTATGGGGTGAAAAACGCTCCACGTGGAGTGTCGCCGAGTCCGGGACACGGTCCCCGACCGCCTCCATCAGCCCTTCCGGACCACAGCAGTAGACCGCCGTGCCCTCGGGAACGTCCGCCAACAGCGCGTCGAGGTCCGGCCGTCCGTCCTCGTCCTCGGCGACGACGGTGGCCGTGCCGCCGGGAAGCTTCTCGATCTCCTCCAGGAACGGCATCGAGTCCCTCGTGCGCCCGCCGTACAACAGCCGCCAGTCCGCGCCGTTCTGCTGGGCGGCTCGCAGCATCGGCAGGATCGGCGTGATCCCGATGCCGCCGGCCACGAAGACGTACGCGGGAGCGTCCACCAGGGCGAACCGATTGCGCGGCCCGCGCACCTCGACCTCCATGCCCTCCCGGAGCTGCTCGTGGACCTCGCGCGAGCCGCCCCGCCCGTCCTCGACCAGCCGGGTCGCGACGGTGTACGACGAGGTGTCCTCCGGGTCCCCGCACAGCGAGTACTGCCGTACGAGCCCCGACGGCAGCACCAGATCGAGATGCGCGCCCGGCTCCCAGCCCGGCAGGTCCCGCCCCTCCAGGCGCAGTTGTACGACCCCGGCGGCGACCCGCTCGTGCCGGGTGACCAGCAGGCGCAGTGCCCGGGAACGCGGCCGGCCGGAGATGGGGTTCTCCAGCGCGGGCAGCGGCCACAGCGGTGAGGCCTCGATCCGGCGGCGCATGGCGCGCCGGACGAGCAGGGCCGCACCGGCGACGGCCACGACGGTCCGCAGCCGGGGCATCAGGCCACCCTCCGGTCCGCCGCCGTCGCCGCGGGGGACGAGGCGAGATAGGCGAGGGCCTGCTCGGTCGACCCTTCCTGGGACGGGTGGTAGGCGCGGCTGAGATAGCGGGGGATCGACTTGAGCATGTCCCCGGTCGCAGGCAGCACGCCCTGCTTCCCGCTCACGTAGAAGTCCTTGAAGCGCGCCCTGCCCGCCGCCAGCGTCGGGTCGTTCTCCATGAAGAACCGCGCTCCGCGCTGCCACAGGAAGACCAGCGCCGTGAACGCGGTCGCCCAGGTCCGCGCGCGCCGTCGGTAGCTTCCGTCGACGTGCATGAACAGCTCGAACGCCACGGACCGGTGCTCGACCTCCTCCGCGCCGTGCCAGCGCAGCAGGTCCAGCATGGTCGGGTCGGCGCCGCGCCGGTCCAACTCCTCGGCGTTCAGCACCCAGTTGCCGAGGAAGGCGGTGTAGTGCTCGATGGCCGCGATGATGGCGACCCGCTCCATCAGCCACCACTTGCGGGCCTTGCCCGGCGGCAGCGTGCGGTCGCCGAGCAGCTTCTCGAAGAACCAGTCGACCTGGGCGGTGTACGGCGTCGGGTCCAGGCCGAGTTCCTTGAGGTGGGGGAGTACCTCGTCGTGCGCCTGCGAGTGCATGGCCTCCTGGCCGATGAATCCGATGACGTCCTCGCGCAGCCGCTCGTCCCGGATGTAGGGCAGCACCTGCTTGTACACATGCACGAACCAGCGCTCACCGGCCGGCAGCAGCAGATGCAGCACATTGATGGTGTGCGTGGCGAAGGGATCCCCCGGCACCCAGTGCAGCGGCGTGTCCTCCCAGGAGAACGACACCTTCCGCGCCTTGAGCGCCACCCGCTCGGACTCGACCGGCCGGGGCAGCCGGGTCTGCTTGTTAGACATACCGTCAATGTACTGACGAGTAAGTCCGTGGGGAACCCTTGTGCAGAGACGGACTCGGAGCGCGCCGTGAGGGGCAAGGGGACGCCCACGGGGGACGGACGCAGAGGTGGACGCAGCGACGGACGCAGCAGTGGACGCAGCGCCGCACGCGGAGGCGGGAGGCATGGACGGACCAATGGATTCCGTACAACCAAATCCACGACACACGGGTCACCTACGCGCCAACCCGCACGAACACAACGGGAGACCCTTCGGTGCACCTGCCCCTCAGACGTGTCCTTGCCTGCGCCGCAACGGCCGCCCTGGCCGCCGGCGGCCTCGCGGCGACCTCCGCCCACGCCGCCGCGGCGGCGCCCGCCAAGCGGCTCGTGGACGACTTCAACGGCGACGGCTACGGCGACGTCGTCCTCAACCTGCCCTTCCACTCACCGCTGACGCGCAACAAGAGCGGCGCGGTCATGGTGCTCTACGGCTCGGCGAGCGGCCTCAGCAGCAGCCATCGCAAGCTGATCACCCAGAACACCGCCGGAGTGCCCGGCACCGCCGAGTCCACGGACTGGTTCGGCCACGCCACCACGACCGGCGACTTCGACGGCGACGGCTATGCCGACCTGGCTGTCTCGGCGTACGGCGAGGACTACAGCGCCGGCGGCACCTCCTGGTCCAACGTCGGTCAGGTGACGATGATCTGGGGCGGACCGGACGGCCTGACGTACCACGGCGCCACCACGGTCGAGCTCGGCACCCCCGCGGTCCAGAGCCTGCTGGCCGGCCAGGACCTCGCGTCCGGCGACTTCAACGGCGACGGCAAGCGGGACCTGGCCGTCGGCTACGGCCACGGGGGCGAGGCCGGATCGGTGCTCTTCGGCCCGATCGACCGCACCGGCACGCCCGCCTCCCGCAAGCCGCTGGGGCTCACCGGCCTGCCCTCCTCCGCGGACGTCATGCTGGCCCCGGGCGACCTGACCGGTGACGGCGTCACCGACCTGCTGGTGTCCTGGGACACCATGACGCTGGGCAACACGGACAAGATCCACGTACTGCGCGGCGGCGTCGACGGATTCACGGACATCGGGTACCTGAAGAACTCCTCCGGCGCGCAGCTGTACCACCGTCAGGGCGAGCGCCTGGTCACCGGCGACATCGACAAGGACGGGCACGACGACGTGATCGTCCCGCAGCCGTTCATGGTGGACCACAAGGGCGAGTTCCTCGTCGTCTACGGCGGTGCGAACGGCCAGGACCCGACCCGTAAGCCGCTGCACATCGACCAGGACACGCCCGGTGTACCCGACACGAACTCCGACGCGGGCGTCGACAACTTCGGCGCGCAGCTCGCCGTCGCCGACGTCAACGGGGACGGCTACCCGGACGTGATCGCCGCCAGTCCCAACGAGAACCACAGCCATCTCACCGACGCCGGCAAGGTGACAGTGCTGCCCGGCGGCCCCGATGGTGTGACCGGGCGCGGCGCGACCGCGTTCACGCAGAACACCTCGGGCGTGCCGGGTTCCGCCCTTCAGTACGGCGGCTTCGGGGCGGGCATCAAGGCCACCGACGTCAACGGCGACGGCCGCACCGACACGCTGATCGGCGTCAACGGGGTCGACGCGACCGGGATCAGCGCGCACACCGGCGGCCTGTGGATGCTCCCGGGCAGTGCCACGGGCACCACGGCCACCGGGTCCAAGGCCTTCTCCCCGACCGGCCTCGGCCTGCCGGGGGATGCCGACCTGTACCTGGGCCAGTCCTTCAACCGCTGACGGGCCACCGGGCCCGAGGGGACGCGCCTACCGCAGCGCGCCGATCGACCTGCCGTCGCTCAGCGTCCCCTTGAGGCCCGCCTGTACGCCCTGCTTGGTCCGTACGGCCAGCAGGTTGCCCTGGGACGCCCCGCGCGCCCCGCCCGTCGCCCGGATCGCGTCGGTGTCCTGGCTGCCCGCCGCCAGCAGGTACCAGGACCCCGCCGCCGACTTCCACAGCACCCCGGCCAGTACGTGGGGATCGCGCGAGCCGCACGCGGGGGAGTTCTCGGCCTTCGCGGCGACCGCCCCGTACGCGCTGCCCGGGGTGTGGAACTGGGCGAGCACCCGTGTGCCGCCGCCCCGCCAGGTGTCGGCCCGGGTGCAGACCCACTCCGCGCTGCCGCTCGCGTCGGGCAGCGGCTGCTCGGCGTACTGCCAGGCGTTCACCGACCGCACGCCCTGTGAGCGTACGGAGGCGAGGGAGCAGGCGAAGGGCGACCAGCTGCGCAGGGCCTCGGCGCCGGACGTCTCGTGGGGTGCCGAGGGGCGGCCCGCGGTGAGGTGGGCCGGGGTCAGTTCGCCGAGGTCGGTCATCAGATGAGTGCCCGATTCGTCCTTCAGCTGGAGCACGTTCCACGAGGTGCAGGAGCCGGTCTGCTGGGCCGGGCCGGCCAGCGGGGAGGTGACGCCGTCGGCCGAGAGGGTGAGGTCCATCGCTCCGGAGGACGGCTTCAGCAGATCCCGCTCCGCGGCCTTGGTCACCCAAGGAGCCGTCAGATAGCGGACGTTGCTGTCGGCCCGGTCCAGGACCACCGCGTCCGCCTCGGCCCCGGCCGCCCCGTCGACGCGCGCGAAGTCGAAGGCCGCCCCGCTCGTGCCGTCCTTCGGTTCGGCGTATCGCGCGATGCGCAGACCGTCGTAGAGGAGCACCACACGTGCCTGGTCGATGTCGCCCGCGTACAGCAGCTGCGGCGGTCCGGGCGGGGCGCCCGACGGGGTGCCGGGCGTCGCCGAGACCTGCACGGCCTCACCGGGCCGTGCCCATACGGCGAGGGCACGGCGCAGCAGTGCGGTGTCCTGGACGAGATTCCCGCGGGCCGGCCACACGGAGAAGTCGGTGCGCGCGGACGACTCCCAGGCCGTACCGGCCACCCTCGTCAACTTCGCCGGGTTCAGGGCGGCTTCGGCTGCCGGATTCCGCGCGTACGAGGGTGCCGCGGCGCCGTCCGGGCCCCACCCGTCGCCGGGCAGGCCGAGCAGCGCGCCGCATACGGCCACGGCCGCGCCGGCGGCGAGCGCGGCCTTCATGTGCTGCCTGCGCCGCATCAGGTCGGTGGGCCGGGCGTGCAGGGAACAGGGGTCGAACTCCGGGGAGTTGAGGAGGGCGTCGCGTGGCTCGACACCACTGGCCTCGACGAGCGCCGCACGCGGGTCCTCGACCCCCGCCGCCGTCAGGACCTTCCCCGTGTCGTCGTCGGACAGCTTCTCCAGACCACGCAGCACATACGCGGCTCGGGCGGGCGCGGAGAGCGCGGACAGCCGCTGGTCCAGGGCGAGCTCGTCGGCACCGCCGGAGCGCGGGAAGAGCCTGAGACCCCACACCTGAGGTAGCAGCGGCGGCAGCTGGGACCGCTTGGGCCACGCCCGCCGCCTCAGCGGCAGGCCCGCCTCCAGGGCCGTACGCACCACGTGGAGCCGTACGAAGGCGTAGCCCGGGTCGCCGTCGCGGCCGCCGCCCGTCTGCTGGGCCGGGATGACCGACGCGTCACCCGACGTGCGGCCCCGGGGCAGCGCGCGCTGGGTGAGGGCGTGTGCGGTCAGCACCCGGCGGTTGCGGCCGAGGCTCGGCGGCAGCACCAGATAGGCGAGCCGGACGAGCCGCGGATAGTGCTCGACGAGCGCGGCCTCGGCCTGCTCGACGTCTACGACGGGTCCTGAAGGGCGTGCGGGGCGCGGGGCTACATCCTGTGACTGCACGTTCAGCAAAACGAGCGAATCGGCGGTTGGTCACCTGCCCCCGGGGAGTCAGTCCTCGGGCTCCACGAGCAGTCGCGCGTAGTTCGCCATCGACCGCTGGTAGCGCGGCAGATGGGGCGCGAGGGCGCCGAGGACGAGGGAGAGGCCCTCCCGGTCGCGGCCCAGACTGGAGAGGCAGAGCGCGAGACAGCCGCGTACCGCGTCGTCCAACTCGTCGGAGGGCGCGTCGAGTTCCGGGGTGAGGAGCTTGACTCCTTCGTCCGCCTGTCCGATGTTCCGCAGCGAGCTGGAGAGCTGGATCTTGGCGCGCCGGCCCTTGTAGCCGCTGAGACCGCGTGCGAGCGCCTCCCGGTACAGGGGCACGGCCCTGTCCGAGTGGCCCGTCGAGTCCCAGGCGCAGGCCTGTTCGAACGGTCCGAGAGGGCTGTCGGCGGGCAGCTCCGCCACCAGCGCGTCGATCACCGCCCGGAAGTCGGCCGCGTCGGCTTCCGCATAGTCGTCGAACGTGGCCCAGGCGGCCGCCGTACGCTCTTCCCAGTCTTCGTTCACGGGGGACACCCTCGCACACCTGTGCCCCTGGTAGCACCGGCTTTGCCCCATGGAGCGGCGGTCGGTTGAGCACGGGGCGCCCGGGAGCCGTATCGAAGGCAGAGTCCCCGCCGGGGCTCTTATCGGCGTGAGCGCCGACAGGTACCGGAGGTACGTATGAGGTTGACACGCGAGAAGCTTCTGGCCGGGGCGACCGTGGCCCTGCTGGCGCTGACCGGCTGCGGCGGATCGGGCGACAAGGCGGCCACCGAGGACAAGGTTCCGGCCACCGCGACCGGCAGCCTGGAGGACCTGGCGGCCGAGGTGAAGTGCAAGCCGGACATCCAGACGGACGCCGACGAGATCCGCCAGGGCGTCTGCAAGGTGAGCGACGGCAAGTTCATCCTGGCGACCTTCGCCACCGACCGCGGCCAGCGCGAGTGGCTCAACGGGGCCAAGGACTACGGCGGTTCGTACCTCGTCGGCGCCAAGTGGGTCGCTGTGGGAGACCAGAAGATGGTCACGACGCTGCGCGGCCAGCTCGGCGGGACCTTGGAGGAGGGGGCCTCGCACCACTCGGGGAGTAGCGGTGGTGGGGGAACCGAGACCGCGCACTCCGGTCACCACAGCGGCTGACCGCGCAGGACTTGGGGGCCTTGCTCCCGCGGCAGTGACGAAGGCCGGTGACGGGAGATCCCGCCACCGGCCTTCTCAGTGGGTCACTTGCAGCGCTGGCCGTTGTTGATGCAGCTGACCACCTTGTTCATCGTGTTCTCGTCGAAGACGTTGATGAAGTCGTCGTGGTCGGTCGCGGGCTTGTGGAGCTGCTCCGGGAAGCCGTCCACGGCGTAGGCGTTCTTGACCTGCCCGTTCTGGATGGTCGGCGCCGGCACGTTGTACACCAGGCGCATCGTCAGCTGCGGGATCGCCTTGAAGCCATTGGCGCAGTTGCCCTGGGCGTCGGCGAAGGCCACGTGCGTACGGTGGTTCGCGCTGTCGATGTTCTGGCCGTCCCAGCAGCTCTGGAACTTGAACGTGCGCACCACGCTGCTGCCCTGGGGGCAGATCGGGTACTGCGTCGTCAGCTGCACCTTGTTCTCGAAGCCGGTGCAGCTCCAGTGGGCGTTGGCGTTCGCGAGGCCATTGGTCGTGGTCTTCGCGTCACCGGTGATGATCCGCAGGAACTTCGGCATCGCGACGACCTTGCTCTTCGGGTTACCGACGAACTTGATCTGCGCCTGCTTGACCTGCTGGATCGCGCCGACGTTGCCTTCCTTGCCACCGCCGTCGTTGTTCTGGTCGAAGTCCTGCGTACCGTTCTGGATACGGACCACAGGCCAGTAGTACGACGACTTGTCGCCCTGGTTCTGGCAGCTGGTCTGGGCCGCCGCGAACGTGTCGTTGTTGGCGAACGCGTCGTTCGACTGGTTGCCGACGTAGTCGTGCAGGTGGTGCGCACCGTTGGTCACGCCGGGCGCCACGATCACGTTGTCGGTGTTGAACTTCTTGTTGGCGTTCACACCGCACAAGGTCGTGAACGTGCCGGACGAGCCACCGGCCCGGGTCCGGGCTTTCTGGGCGACATTCGGCTGGACCTTCGTGATGTCCACGAAGTCCGCGGCGACGGGACCGTTTCCGGCCTGACCGCCATTTCCGGCCTGCTGACCGCCGTTCTGCTGGCCGCCGTTGCCGGCCGGCTGGCTCGCCGACGCGCTCGGGGCCGCGCTGGCCGAGGCGCCGCCGTTGTTCTGGCCACCGTTGTTGTTCCAGCCGCCGCCCGCGTTGGTCTGGGTCTGGTCGGCGGTGGTCCCGGTACAGGTGGCGAGACCGTCCAGCGAGTCCGGTGCGGTGCCGCCGACCCGGGTGATCTCCAGCTGGATCCGGTCGATGATCGCCGCGCGCCGGTCCTTGAGCGGTCCGAGCACGGAGTTCTGGACGAAACTGGCGTCCCTGGCCTGTGCGTCCCGCGTGGTCGCCAGGCGCTGGTACGCGTCGGTGATCTGCTGGTCGAGCGTGGCGAGCTCGCCGTCGACCTCCGTGCGGGCCTGATTCGGCACGTCGGAAAGCTTCTGCCCGACATCGGGGCAGCTGATCGTGGCGACTTGGGCGGAGGCGGCCTTCGTGGTGTTGGGAGAATTGTTCTCCTCGTGTGCCGAGGCGTAGAAATTCGCCCAGATCAGCCCGCCCCCGCCGATCGCGAGAGCTGCCGACGCTGCAACGGCGCGAACGGCCAGCGGCGAACGGCGTTTTCGTATGTTGCGTCCCATGGAACTCCTCTGACTTCCTTGCGGGGGCATCGAGGCGCCCGACAGGAGTGAAGCGGCGCCATTCCATACGCACGGGGCGCGTGAGGTGTTCAGAAACCTCGGAAAAACTTAGAAGTTCATGAGGTCAATTCCGACACAATGGGCCCAGAAGCCCGCGTTTCTCCGGGAGTTGATCTTCCAATTCAGGTTTGGCGACGCTTTTTGACTGAAATTCAGCGGGCGTCCTGATCCAAATAGGCGAGCACCGCGAGGACGCGTCGGTTGTCGTCGTCCGAGACCTCCAGGCCCAGCTTGGCGAAGATGTTGGAGGTGTGCTTCGCGATCGCCCGCTCCGTGACCACGAGTTGGGCGGCGATCGCCACGTTCGACCGTCCCTGCGCCATCAGTTCGAGCACCTCGAGCTCGCGCGGGGTGAGCCGCCCGAGCGGCTGGTCGACGGTGGAGCGCCGCGACAGCAGCTGCTGGATGACCTGCGGGTCCATCGCCGTACCGCCCGCCGCGACCCGTCGCACCGCGTCGATGAACTGCTCCGCGTCGAACACCCGGTCCTTGAGCAGATAGCCGACCCCGCCCGTGCCGTCGGCGAGCAGCTCTCGCGCGTACAACTGCTCCACGTGCTGCGACAGCACGAGCACCGGCAGCCCGGGCCGGTTGCGCCGGGCCTCCAGCGCGCACTGCAGTCCCTCGTCCGTGTGCGAGGGCGGCAGCCGTACGTCGACCACGGCCACGTCCGGCTCCAACTCGGCCAGCGCCCGGCTGAGTTCGGGCCCGCTCTCGACGGCCGCGGCGATCTCGAAGTCGTACGCCTGGAGCATCCGGACCAGTCCGTCGCGCAGCAGGAACAGGTCTTCGGCTAGGACAACACGCAAGGGATCTCCATGGTGACCATGGTGGGACCGCCCGCGGGGCTGCTGACGGCCAGGACGCCGTCGAATGTACCGAGTCGCCGCTCGATTCCGGCCAGGCCCGAGCCCGCGCCGATCCGCGTGCCGCCCTTGCCGTTGTCGGTGACCGCGATACGCAGCATGCCGTCCGCGTGGTGCACATCGACCCAGACGCGGTCGGCGCCGGAGTGCTTGACCGCGTTGGTCAGCACCTCACTGACGGCGAAGTACGCGGCGGACTCGACGGGCGCCTCGGCTCGGCCGTGGAGGCTGACGTCCACCTCGGTCGCGAGGGGCAGCCGCAGCGCCAACGCCCGTACGGCATCGCCGAGTCCGCGCTCCGCGAGCACGGGCGGATGGATGCCCCGGACGAGATCGCGCAGCTCGGTGAGCGCGTCGGCGGAGGACTGCCGGGCCTGGGCGAGCAGCTCCTTCGCCTTCGCCGGGTCCTTCTCGATCAACGCCTCGACGGTCCCGAGATCCATGCCCATCGCGACGAGCCGCGCCTGCGCGCCGTCGTGCAAGTCCCGCTCGATGCGCCGCAGTTCGGCCGCCGAGGTGTCGACGGCGTCGCGCCGGGTCTCCGTCAGCACGCGTACCCGTTCGGCGAGTTCGCCCTGCCCGGAGGCGAGCACCGAGCGGGTGAGCAGGAAGTGCAGACGCAGCAGGGCCGGGGAGAGGTGGTAGGCGCCGACGAGGAGTACGGCGCCGAGGGCGCCCGCGAGGAGGGCGGAACCCTGCCCCGAGACCGGGACGAAGCCGTACCACCACCCGACATACGTGCCGTCCGTGAAGACCCGCCACAGGCCCAGGGCGAGCGCGAATCCCTCCACCGGGTAGAAGACCAGCGCGGCGGGCAGCACCGCGGTGACGAAACCGGCGGTCATGTCGACCAGCAGCCAGCCCAGGTCCCGCCAGGTGGCGGGGTCCGAGAGCATCCCGAAACACCGCGTCCAGGGGTTGGCGCCCTCGGGGACCGGCCGGTACACGGCCGGAATCCTCACCCCACACCACTGCGCGGCGACAATCCGCCGCGCGTTCGCGAAGGCCCGCACACCATTCAGCACCCAGGGGGTCGTGACGATCCCCGCGCCGAGCGGCACAAGGGCGATCGACACGACGGCCAGCACGAACAGGGTGATCGACCCGGCCAGCCCCAGCACGGCGAGCCCGAGCCCCCGCACCCCGGCCACGACGGCCTCCCGCCCTCGCCGCCGAACCCCACCGCTCTCCGTCTCCATACCCCTCAGTCTCACCGACCCGCCTGCCCGGGTCACTGGGCCGGTCACCCCGGCGGAAGGTGGTGCCAACAACACCTCCGACTGCCGGTCCGGCGAGTCTTGTTCGCCCCTCCGCCCCTACCCGTCCCGTACCCGCAGTTCCCCACGCCCCTTTTAGAGGCGCGGGGAACTGCGCAATCTTTTGGCGGGGGTCTGGGGGCGCAGCCCCCAGGTGCGGGACGGGTAGGGGCGGAGGGGGCGAAAACCCCTGCTCACGCCCCGAGTACCTTCGCCTCCACCGCGGGGTCCAGCCCCACCGCGGGCCGATCGGGACGCCGCGGCGCCACCCCGCCAAGGCTCCGGAGCCAGCTCCACGTATCGGCGACGGTCTCCGAGACAGGCCGACATCGGAGCCCGGCGCCGATCGCGCGGGAGACATCCGCCGCGTGGAGGGCGGCATGGAGATCACTCCCGGCCGGCACCCACACCGGCAGCTGGGTCCACGGCTCGATCCCCGCGTCGAGCACGACGTCGGGATCGGTCCACCGGAGCTCCACCTGGGCCCCCGTGGCCCGAACACACGCGTCGAGGAGACCCCCCATCGTCGTATGTCCCCGCGGACCGACGAGGTTGTACGCCCCGCCCAGCCCCGTCTCCACGGCCCCGAGAATCCACTCGGAGAGATCACGGACATCGACGTACTGGAGCGGCAGATCACGCGGCCCGGGCGCGAGCACGGGACCACCCCGCGCGATCCGGTTCAGCCACCACGGCAGCCGCCCGATGTTCTCGTACGGCCCGAGGATCAACCCGGACCGCACCAGCAGCGAGCACTCCGCGCCGAAGGTGTCGAGCACGGCCAGCTCCCCGCCCCGCTTGTCCCGCGCGTAGTCGGTCTGCTCCGCATCCGCGGCCGCCCCCTCCACGAGGGGCGCGTCCTCGGTGTATCCGGCGGCCGGCGCCCACGCGTACACGGAACAGCTCGACACATACACGTACTGAGAAACCCGGCCGGACAGCAGCCGCGCGGTGTCCCGGACCGCCCGCGGCGCCGCCGACCAGGTGTCGACGACGGCATCCCACTCGCCTTCGGCAAGCGCCGCGAGCCCGCCGGGCGCGGTGCGGTCACCCAGCAACGACCGCACCCCGCACGGGGGTTCATGTCGCCCCCGGTGGAAGACGGTCACCTCCCAGCCGCGGCCGAGCGCCGCCTCCACGACGGCCCGCCCCACGAACTCCGTACCGCCCAGCATCAGAAGTCTCCGTGTCATACGACGACTCTGCATGGGTGCCCCAGCGGACGGAAGCGTGATCTGCTGACAGAAGATCCGCCGCGAGAGGCCCTCAGCCGCGGCTCACGGTCAACGCGCCGTCGGCGGCGCGTACTTGTAGCCGACCCGCCGCACGGTCTGGATCGCCCCCCGGTGCTGCCCCCCGAGCTTGCGCCGCAGCCGCGCCACGTGCACGTCGACGGTCCGCCCGTCGCCCACGTGCCCGTAGCCCCACACCGTGGTGACCAGCTGGTCGCGGGTGTGCACCCGGTTCGGGTGGGCGACGAGATGCGCGAGCAGCTCGAACTCCAGGTAGGTGAGGTCGAGCGGCCGTCCGTCCACCTCGGCGGTGCGCTGCACCGCGTCGATGCGGACGAGCGGGTCGGCACCGTCGGCGGCCGCCGACGGCTCTGGCCGGTCCGGCACGGCGACCGGCAGCACGGGCTGCTGGTCGGCCGGTACGAGGACCAGGTAGCCGATCATCGGCGGCTGCCCCGGCAGTACGGGCAGGGCGTGCTGGGGAGCGGGCAGCCAGGTGGCCCCCGGCGGCAGGAAGTCGGCGACATCCACCACCTCGTCCCGGTCGACGGCGCGGAGCCGATGCCGGAACGGTGAAGCGGACGGGGTAGGAGCAGTCGCGACGGAGGAGAAGGAACGAGTGGTCGCCATGAGAGGTCAGCTCTTTCGCGCGAGAAGTTCGTCGGGAAGGTCGACGACCGCGAGTTCGTGGTCGGGGCCGTCGAGGACGTACGTCGTGCGCGCTGGCCGAAGGCCGGGGTGTACGGCTTTAGAGGGCCGGCGCGTTCATCGCGCGGCAACACACCCGGTCGAAGTCGTGGTGCTGACGGGAAGGCCAGAAAGGCTCGAGGTCATGGCGACCCGTCGCGGTGTACTTCTGAAAGCTGGCCATGGCCCCATTGAAGCAGAAGCCGGAGCCGGGCAGGAGACTCCTCTCACGGGTCGGACGCTCCCTTGGCGGGAACTTGACGCTGCGCACCTCACCCCTCCAGCCGTTTGCGCCAGGTCAGCGAGGTGACCTCGATCGCCTTGTCCGGATTCCCGTCCCACTCCGTGGACAGCCCGGCGGCGGTGAGCGCGGTGACGATCTCGTGGCCGACGGCCGTCGTGGTCCGAGCCGAGTCGTCGAACCCGCCGTAGTGGAGGGCGAGTCCGTACCCGTCGGCGGCGTGCTCGGTGACCTGCTGGTGGAAGAAGACGAAGCCGCGGGCGTCCTCCCGCTCCGCGCCTATCTCCGTCAGGCCGCACCCCCGGCAGCACGTGAAGTTCTCCCGGGCCGTGATGCCGCTCGCCTCCAGCGCCTCGAAGGCGCGCGTGATCCGCTCCGGATCGGTGACGCCCGCCCAGCTCTCCTGCTCAGCCAGCCGGTCGAGCCACAACCGGTCCACCAGCCGCGACGCCTGAGCGCGCGACACCGGCCGGTCGTCGCCATCGACCAGATAGTCCTCGGCGATCTCGGCCAGCACCTTCCGGCTGTCGTAGCCACAGCGCAGGCGCGTCCGCACGCGCTCCTCGACCTTCTGCCGCACCTCGTCCGGCAGCTCGGGAACCTCCTCCCGGGGCCCCAGGTCGACCGGCTCCCACGCGACGCCCGTGTCCCAGCCGGCCTCCTGCCGCGCCCAGCCCGTCAGGAGGTCCGCCACCCGGTCGGGGTCCGCGAGGTTCGTACCGAAGAACTCGTCCTCGCCGAGCCGGTGCTCCAGGCGGTAGTCCCGGCCCTCCTCGTGCCACACCTGCGCGAACACGTCCGGGATGTCCGGTATCCGCTGGATGACGAGATAGCGGTCACCGGTGTCCCCGATCCGCTCCACCAGCACCCGCAGCCGCGCAGCCGAAATCCGCGCGTGCGTCTGCCAGTTCTCCGTCTCGACCTTGATGGCGAGGGACTCGTCGATCTCCATGGGCCAACCATGGCACGCGCCACTGACAACGCGAGAGGGCGCCCACCGCGACGGTGGACGCCCTCTCGCTCAGGCAGGACGGATCAGACCTGGCCGGCCTTCTCCAGGGCGGTGCAGCAGGTGTCGACGATCAGACGCGTCACCACGTACGGGTCGACGTTGGCGTTGGGGCGGCGGTCCTCGATGTAGCCCTTGCCGTCCTTCTCGACCTGCCACGGGATACGGACCGAGGCGCCGCGGTTGGAGACGCCGTAGCTGTACTCGTTCCACGGGGCGGTCTCGTGCAGGCCCGTCAGACGGTCGTCGATGCCGGCGCCGTAGTTCTTGACGTGGTCCATCGGCTTGGAGCCCTCGCCGAGCGACTCGCACGCGGTGATGATCGCGTCGTAGCCCTCGCGCATCGCCTTGGTGGAGAAGTTGGTGTGCGCGCCCGCGCCGTTCCAGTCGCCCTTCACCGGCTTCGGGTCCAGCGTCGCGGAGACGCCGAAGTCCTCGGCGGTGCGGTAGAGCAGCCAGCGGGCGACCCACAGCTGGTCCGAGACCTCCAGCGGCGCCAGCGGGCCGACCTGGAACTCCCACTGGCCGGGCATGACCTCGGCGTTGATGCCGGAGATGCCCAGACCCGCCTTGAGGCAGTTCTCCAGGTGCGCCTCGACGACGTCACGGCCGAAGATCTCGTCCGCGCCGACACCGCAGTAGTAGCCGCCCTGCGCGGCCGGGAAGCCGCCCTCGGGGAAGCCGAGCGGGCGCGAACCCTTGAAGAAGGTGTACTCCTGCTCGATGCCGAAGATCGACTCCTGCGCGGCGAACCTCTCCGCGACCTCGGCCAGCGCGGCACGGGTGTTGGACTCGTGCGGCGTCATGTCGATGTTGAGGACCTCGCACATGACGAGGATGTCGTCGCCGCCGCGGATCGGGTCCGGGAAGCTGGCCACGGGCTTGAGTACGCGGTCCGAGGCGTGCCCCTCGGCCTGGTTCGTGGAGGACCCGTCGAAGCCCCAGATCGGCAGCTCGGCACCCTTGGCGTCGTCGGCCAGTATCTTCGTCTTGGAACGGAGCTTGGCCGTCGGCTCGGTGCCGTCGATCCAGATGTACTCAGCCTTGAAGCTCACGGGCCACATCCTTCGGGGTGGGTCTCGAGTCGCACTTGCGGGTGCTGCGGCGCTGCGGCACTGGGGCGCCGCTGGGGATGCCCGGCAGCCTGCCAACAGGCGATTTCCCGATCATTGCCCGTGTGTGAACCCCGTGTTACCTGGGCTGTGTGTGCGCGTTCTCACGCGTCCCTTTCCCGGCGGGCGTGCTTGCGCGGGAGCGACCGCGACCGCGATCGGCGGCCCGGCCGATCCCGTCGGTCCCGCTGCCTTTGCCGAGCGACGGCTTGTATGCGAGGGGAGTGAGCGCGCTATGGGCGAATTCTCATGCGTCGGCCCTGTTGCTCCAGGCGGGGAGCAACAGGGCCGACGACGGGTGTCCGGACTGCCGGATGTCACCCCACCTTCTCGATACGGGCCTTGCGGATCAGGAACTTGCCGGGCTCCCGGACCTGTTCGAACGCCGCGTTGTTCAGCAGGACGCAGCTGCCGGACACCGAGGTGACCTCCACGGTCGTGGACTTGTTGTTGTCCAGGTTCGTGACCTTGAGTTTCGTGCCGGCCGGGAACTGGTTGCTGGACGCCGCCGGGGCGCCGCCCTCACCGGAGAGCGTGACGGTCGAACCGGCACAGACCTGCTGACCGGTGGCTGCGCCGCCACCGGCATTGTCCGCGGGTGCGCTCTGCGCGGGCGCGGACTGCGCCGGAGCCGACGCTGCCGGAGCGGACTGCGCGGGCTGCGCACCGGCCTGGGAGTCCTGAGCCGACTCCCCGACCGTGCAGCCCGATGCCTCCTGCTGGACCTTGATCTGCGCGATGACGGCCTCGCGGTTGGTGATCCGGGCCGCCGACTGTGCGTCGGGGTTGGCCCGTTGGCCGTCGATGAATTTCTGGTTGTTGCCGAGCGCGGTGGCAAGGCCCTTGCAGACCGTCGAGGTCTGCGCGTTCTGCACCGACGCCGCGTTCGAGGTGGCGGCCAGGGCGAAGGCCCCACCTCCGGCCACGGCTGCGGCGCTGACCAGCAGTGCCAGCTTCTTCTTGGTGCTGAGAGTTCTCCTACGCGACATGCACGCCTCCTGGGTGAGGGGGAGTGGTACGTCGCTATGTACGAGATGCCGAACGGGGTTACTCAACGGTTACGAGAGTTGCTGAAGTAACGTAGATCACAAGGGAGTTGACGACTTCACGGACGCCTATCGGGACAAGGTATCCCGTACCGCCTCATCCGTGCGGGCCACGACCGCCGTCCCGTCCTCCGCGGTGATGATCGGCCGCTGGATGAGCTTGGGGTGCTCGGACAGTGCCGCGATCCACCGGTCCCGCGAACCGGCGTCCCGAGCCCACTCTTTGAGCCCCAGCTCCTTGGCGACGTCTTCCTGGGTCCGTGTGATGTCCCACGGTTCGAGTCCGAGGCGATCGAGTACCTCACGGATCTCGTCCTCGGTCGGTACGTCCTCCAGGTAGCGGCGCACCGTGTAGTCGGCGCCCTCCGCGTCGAGCAGGCTCAGGGCGCTGCGGCACTTCGAACAGGCGGGGTTGATCCAGATCTCCATGCCGCACACGTTACGCGAGACACCCTCTTCCGCTGGTGTCACGGCACTTCCAAAGCCCTTGTGGCCAGCGGCTTTTGTCAGTGGTCGGCAGTAGAATAGAAGCAGTGTTCGAGGGTGCCGCCGGGGGGTCCGGACGGTTCCCTGACCGCGACAGGAGGATGCCTGTGCCCGCTGCCGCACTGAAGCCGCTGCCCACTCAGTCCACGTCCAAGAGGGCGGTCCTGCTGGACCTGCCGTACGAGCCCGTGGAGAAGCGCCCGCTGCCGCCGGGGCGTCCCCGCGATTGGTATGTCACCCACAATCGTCGGCTCAAGGCGATGCGCCTCGCGATCGCTCTGCTCGACTCCGGTGTCTACATGCCGAACCAGGCCCGCAACGAGAAGATACGCAACACCGCGGAACTCATCGGCGTCCACCCGCCGTCGGACATCACGTGCCACATGGTCCGGGCGCTGATGAGGTACTCGCGCTGAGCCCGGGGTGGGGGCGGGCGCCAGAGCGGTGTTTCGCCCCCTCCGCCCCTGCCCGTCCCCGCACCAGCCTTTCGGCTGCGGGGAACTGCGCGATCTTTTGGCGGGGGTACTGGGGGCGCAGCCCCAGTACGGGACGGGCAGGGGCGGAGGGGGGGAGGAAACTCACGGCGAGAAGACTCAGCCCGACGACAGTTCCCGCTCCAGCGGTGTCCGGAAGCGCGGTGTCACCCGCGTCGTCCCCAGCCACGCCTGCAAACGCGCCGCCTCCCCGGAGATGGCATCGCGGGCGTCCCGCCCCAACTCCTCCGTGTCCAGAAGCCGCCACACCACCTCACCGTCGGCCCGCTGAGCCCACCCCCCGACCACCCGCCCGTCCCACCACACCGTCGGCCCGACATTCCCGCTGCGGTCGAAGAGGGCGGGACGCAGCGACGGCGCGAGGTACCAGTCCCGCTCCTGCCACCCCATGGCCGTCGGATCGAGGCCCGGCAGCAGCGCGGCCCAGGGGGAGGAAGGGCCGGCGACGGGATCGACATCGCCGTCCGTCACGTATCCGGTGACCCCGTCGTCGAGCGACACGGCCACCGCTCCGACAGCGGCCAGCGCCCGTCGCACCTCCGTCACCTTCCATCCCGTCCACCACTTCAGGTCGCCCTCCGTGGCAGGCCCGCACACCGCGAGCCAACGCCGCAGCAGCTCGCACTGCGCCTCGGCGGCGGGCAGCTCGGGATGCGGAGGGGCGACCGCCCAGCGGAACTGGCTGGACGTCCACGACCCCATCGGCTGCCCCCGCACCACCCGGCCCTCGACGCCGAGGACCCGCATCAGACTGGACGACACGGTGTGCGGACTCTCGTAGCTCTTGCCGGCGCCGTAGGTGAACTGTTCCTTCAACCGCGGTTCGTCCCGGGTGAGTTCGTTCACCGTGGCCTGCCCGCGCCGGGCCAGCGCGGCGAGCGCGGATGCCTCGACCTCCGCCAGCCACTCCTCGGTCAGCCGCCCGTCGCTGCCGGTGGTCATGTCCTTGATCAGCTTGGCCCGGGCCTTCGCGGCGATGGCGAGCCCGGTCGAGGCGTGCACCACGGCGGCCAGCTCGGTCGGGAACACGAACACGGTGTGCCGCATGCCGTGCATGCGCACGAGGGTCCGGTCCTCGTACAGCGCCCGGTCGACCTCCGCCACCGTCTTCCCGGCATCCGTCAGCCGCGCGCCCACCGCCAGGTACACCGTCGCCGGATCGGTGCCGTGCAGCGCGACCAGCGACCCCGCGACCTCCTCGGGACGCGCCGCTCGCGCGGCGCCCACGAGCCGCTGCCGCAGCGCGAGCCGGGCCCGCCGTTCCGCCACCCCGATGTGCCGCATCTTCCCGCCCACTCCGCCTCCAGCCGGTCCCGCGATGTGCCAGTGGTCCTCATCCTCTCGAACATGCGATCAGTAGTGGGCGCGACTCACCCGTTCGCCGTATCCGGCGTGCGTAGGCGCTGCTCACAGCCTTGACTGAGAGCACCGCGGCGAGCGGATTCCGAAGGGGAACGACGAGGAGCACGTCGGAGGATCCCATGCAGAGGTACGGCAGGCACGGCAGGCACGGCATACGAGGGCTGATCCTGGCGGCGGCCGCGACGACGGCTCTGGCCGCGCCGCTGACCGGCTGCTCGGACGACAACACCCCCGCGAGCCCGGTCTCCAAAGCCGCGTCCGCCGCGTCCGAGGCCGGCGAGGCGCTGGCCTCCGCGACCGCCGAGGTCGGCCGGAGGTTGGACGAGTTCAAGAACGGCGTGAACGCCAAGGGCGACGTGAAGCTCGACAGTCACGTGACCACCGACTCGGACGGGCGCTCCACCGCCAAGGTGACCGTCACCAACTCCGCCTCCTCGGAGAAGTCGTACGCCGTCCAGGTCAACTTCCGCGACAAGGACGGCAACCTTCTCGACACGGTCGTCGTCACGGTGAACGACGTCGCGGCGGGCGCCTCCAAGGACGCCACCGCCCGCAGCAATCGCACCCTCTCCGGCGACGTCATCGCCGACATCGCCCGAGCCGTGCGGCACTGACGGTCGTGGTCCAGAACGGCGCCACCGCCACTCCGGCGGACCGTGCCGCTCAGGGCAAGGCGGCCCGCAAACGCGCTCCCCGTACCTCGCACGCCGACTGGATCCCGGCCGCCCACCGCCCCGATCCCGTCGCCGTACTCGAACGGCAGGGCCGGGACCGGCTTCAGGAGCTGATGCCGATCCGGTACGGGCGGATGACGGCTTCGCCGCTCGCCTTCCTGCGCGGCGCCGCCGCCGTCATGGCCGCCGACCTGGCGTCCCAGCCGCACACCGGACTCATGGTGCAGCTGTGCGGCGACGCCCACCTGTTGAACTTCGGCCTGTACGCCTCCCCGGAACGCACCCTGCTCTTCGACCTCAACGACTTCGACGAGACGTTTCCCGGTCCCTTCGAGTGGGACGTCAAACGGCTCGCGGCCAGCGTCGCGGTCGCGGCCCGCGAGAACGGGCACCCCGAGGAGCAGGTCCGCCGCGCCGCCCAGGCCGCGGCGGGCGAGTACCGCACGGGCATCCGGCGGCTCGCCGCGCGCGGCGAGCTGGCCGTCTGGTACGAGCGCATCGACGCCGACCAGTTGCTCCCGCTCGTCCGTTCCGCCCGCCGTCGCAAGCAGGTCGAGTCGACCCTCTCCCGGGCCCGCCGCCGTACCAGCCTGCACGCGCTCGGCAAACTCACCGAGACCGTCGACGGACGCCCCCGCATCGTCCACGTCCCGCCCCTGCTGGAACCTGCCGGAGCCCCCGACATGGCCTCGCTCCGCAAGATCTTCAGCGACTACCGCTCCACGCTCTCCGAGGAACGCCGCCTCCTCCTCGACCGCTACCGCTTCGTCGACGCCGCCCGCAAGGTCGTCGGTGTCGGCAGCGTCGGCACCCGCTGCTTCATCGTGCTGCTCGCCGGGCGGGACGCGGGCGATCCGCTGTTCCTGCAGATCAAGGAGGCCGGAAAGTCCGTACTCGAAGACCATCTGCCCAATGGCCCGTACGTCCATCCGGGGCATCGCGTCGTCGCCGGTCAGCAGCTGCTGCAGGCGGCGAGCGACATCTTCCTCGGCTGGATGTCCGGGCCGCAGGGACGGGCCTATTACTGGCGTCAGATGCGCGACATGAAGGGCTCCGCGGACGTCGCGGGCATGAGCCCCCGCCGGCTCCAGAACTACGCCGGCCTGTGCGGCACCGCGCTGGCCCGCGCCCACGCCCGCTCCGGCGACCGCATGGCGATCGCCGGGTACCTGGGCGGCTCCGACACCTTCGACCGCGCCGTCGCGGAGTTCGCGCTGCGCTACGCGGACCAGAACGCCGCGGACCATGCGGCGCTGGGCGCGGCCGTGATCGCGGGAGTGGTCCAGGCGGCGCCGGGCGTCTGACCGTACCCGTACCCGTACCCGTCCCTGGACAGCGGCTGTCAGCCGTACCCGTGCAGCCCCCGTCAGCCGTACTGCTCCAGCAGTCCCGCCACATACGCGCCGAGTCGTCCGCCCAGCACCTCCGGCGTGAGATCCGTGCGCCCCAGCTCACGCCAGGGTGCGGCGACCTTCTCGGCGTCGGGGGAGTAGGCCAGCGCGTCCAGCAGCCGCCAGTACAAGTGGTCCTCGCCGTCGGCCAGTCGGCGTCCGCCGTGTGCCTCGTACCGCTCGCGGAAGCCCAGCCCGTACGTCTCCCCGTACAGCAGCGCGAGGGCCGTGGAGCAGTGGGCGACGTCGAGGTCGGCCGGGCCCCAGGAGGTCTCCACCCAGTCGACGACCCCGCTGATCCGCAGGGTGTCGCCCGCACCCGTGAACAGCACGTTCCCGGGGTGGAAGTCCCGGTGCAGGAAACACCCTTCGTACGAGGGCGCCTCGCGCCGGATCACGTCGACGGCGTGGTCCCACGGCGCACCCGCGGGCGTACGGACGCGCTCGGGTGACGTCCACGGCTGGTAGGGGCGCGGACGCTCCGCGGGAACCACCCCGTGGATGCCGACGAGTTGACGCGCCAGCAGGTCGAGGCGCCGCTCCAGATCGCCCTCGTCGAGCCGGACCGTGCCCGCGAGCGAGGACATCAACAGAGTGGGATGGTCGCAGTGTTCCGCGGTGGCGTCGACGGCGTACAGCTCGGGCGCGGGCACACCGTCGTGGGCGGCGAGCAGGGTGAGGACGGACGCCTCGCGGGTCAGCAGCCCCGGTGCGTGCCGCCGGTAGAAGGGCTTGACGAAGGACCGCTGGACCAGGCCGGTGCCGTCGTCGAGGGTGAGCCGGCGCATCTGGGAACTCCAGCCGCCGCGCAGGGGCGTGGACTCCCGTACGGTCCTGCCGTCCGGCAGCCGCTTGGCCACCCAGGTCCGGGTCGCCGTCCATCCCTGGTCGCCGAGCCCGGTGAGGACGAGATCCACGAACCGCTGCCGGTCCTCGGCGTGGTCGCGGAACCACAGGCCCAACATGTGCTCGGCGTCGGCCAGTTCGAGCCGTGTGAACTGGGCGTTGGTGGCGAGCGCGTCCGTCACGGCCTCGGTCACCGCGGGCGGGATCACCATGTCCGTGCCCGGCACGGCGAGCACCGCGCGCCCCGTGTACGCCCGCAGGATGTCGAGCGCCGGGGCCCGGCGCCAGTTGTCCGGCGTACGGATGATCTCGCTGAAGCGGCCATCGCCGTCGCCGAACGGAATCGGCCAGGCCTCCGGGCCGTACACCGCGGGTGCGCACAGCCCGAGCGCTGCCACCCGCTCCCCGTAGTGCCCCGCGAGATCGGCCACCGTCTGGCCGCTCATGCTGAACCCGACGAGGATCAGCGGAGCGTTCGCCGAGACCGTCGCGTCGATGACGGCGACGGCCTGCTCGAAACGCCGCTGAAGGCTCAACTCCCGTAGCTCGCCCGTGCTTTCGCCGTGCCCGGAGAAGTCGAGGGCGAGGCCGCGGCAGCCGCGCGCGGCGAACTCCTCAAGGAGCGGGATCAGTCGCTCCTTGCTTCCGTTGCCCGCGCCGTGCAGCACAACGGCGGTGGCCGGCTCTCGATCGCCGTCGTTGTCGCCACCGCCGCCTACGCAGCTCAGTCGTTCACCGTCGTGGTCGTACGTGAAGGGAGAGAGCACCCCTCATTTACTCATGCCGCCCACTCATGCCGCCGTCGCCCGCCCGCCAGGCCGCCACCGCCCGACCGGGTCGCAAGAAAAGGAGATGCACGCGGAGTGACCGCATCCCTACCCTGGACATGCGTTACGGAGCCGCTCACCACCGCTTTCCGCCGGACAGGCATCACTCGACGGAGTCAGGGCTACTCTCTACGCACCGACTGGCGGTCGCCCACCCCCAGCGCCCCGTCGGACACATCGGACACCACCCAGTCATCACCCACGCCCACGGAGGCCCGTCATGGGCACCATCGTCATTTCCGGGACCGTTGTCCTGGTCGTCTTGGGATTCGGCAATCACATCTGGTGGCTCGCCGCGGTCGGCGTGCTCTTCATGTATATGCAGTACGGGCGGGGCTCGTCCTCGGCGTCCTCGTCGAGTGGCGGATCCGCCTCGGGGCCCCCGCCGCCGTCCACGTCCGCGTCGTACAAGGCGTACCGCGACCGCCGTGACCGACAGGCGAAGTGGGAGCGCCGCTACCGCCGCGAGCGCCCCCTGGAGTCCCGCCGCCAGGCACGCGAACAGGGCAAGTGACCTCCGGTCACCGGCTCACAGGCCGGGCGCGCCCCAGATCGGGAACCAGCGGCCGAGGTCCTGCTCGATCCGCAGATCGTCGGCGAGCGTCGCCTTGATCTGCAGCTCCAGCGCGTTGTCGCGCCGCTGGCCGTCACCGGCCAGCGGCGCGAAGGGATAGAAGGTCCCGCGCTTGTACAGATAGACGAGCCCGAGCCGCCGCTGCCGCTCGGTGTCCTCGAAGGCGGCGACGGAACAGAGCAGCTGCGGTCCGAAGCCGCTGCCCTCCAGCGCGCTGTTCACCGCGTGCAGATCGCTCACCAGGGCGGGCAGCTCCTCGGGCTCCCGCCGTGAGACCAGCCACGAGTAGCCGTACTCGTCCCGGGTGACCTCCACCGGCGGCCCGCGCCGCTCGGCGTCGGCGTCGAGGAGCGCCTGCACCTCCTTGTGCGCCTCGGCGAAGGCGGCGCCCTCGACTGACGCGAAGCACACCGCACCCGTCCCGGTCGGTGTGAACCCGGCGGCCGCCTGCAGGGTCACGGCCGCCGACGGCAGCCCGAAGAGCTGGTCGAGATCGGGCGCGACGGCCTTGGTGCGGCCGAGCAGGATGTCCAGGAACCCCATGCAGATGCCTTTCCGGGGGAGTCAGACGGCGCTTCCGGGGGTCGCCGCCTCGCCCAACTCGGCCGAGATACGGGCCAGTTGTTCGAGCCGCTGCTCCAGGCTCGGGTGGGTGGAGAACAGCTTGGAGATGCTCGGCTCGGCGCCGAGGGCGGGGGTGAAGTAGAAGGCGTTGAACGCCTGCGCCGTCCGCAGGTCCTTGGTCGGGATCCGCGCGATGTCCCCGGTGACCTTGGTCAGCGCGGACGCCAGTGCCGAGGGCCGCCCGGTGAGCAGGGCCGCGGCCCGGTCGGCGGCCAGCTCGCGATACCGGGACAGCGCCCGGATGAGCAGGAAGCTGATCGCGTACACGGCCGCGGAGATCGCCATCACGGCCAGGAAGATCACCACCGTGTTCTGGTCCTTCCTCCCGCGTCCGCCGAAGAGCTGCGAGTAGAAGGCGAACCGCACGATCAGCCCGGCGAGCACCCCGAGGAACGACGCCACGGTGATCACGGCGACATCCTTGTGTGCCACATGCGACAGCTCGTGCGCCAACACGCCTTCGAGCTCATCGGGCTCGAGCCGCCGCAGCAATCCCGTCGTCACGCACAGCACGGCATGATCGGCATTGCGCCCGGTCGCGAACGCGTTCGGCATATCGAGGTCGGACACGGCGACCAGTGGCTTCGGCATGTCCGCCACGGCACACAGCCGATCCACGACCCCGTGGAGCTGTGGATACTCCTCGCGCTCCACGATCCGCCCGTGCATCGCGTACAGCGCGATCCGGTCCGAGAACCAGTACTGCGCGCCCAGCAGCCCGGCCGCGATCACGACGACCAGCACCCAGGACTTCAGCAGCACGATCAACGCGGCGACGAACGCCACGTACAGCAATCCGAGCAGAAACAACGTGACCGTCATCCGTACGGTCAGCCGCCGATCACTCCGGAACCGGCTCTGCATCTCGCATCACCCCTGCACTCAGGCACTCGTCCCGCTACCCATTGTGCGCCTGCGCTTCCCCATGAACAGGGTCCGAAAGGCTCCATGGAGGGCAAAGAACGGCCGGTGTCAGGACGTGGGCGGGACCGCCTTGAAGTTCTCGCCGCCATACAGGGACTCGTAGGTGACCTCGACCACCAGTCGCCGGGCGACGAGATCCCAGAACCAGTCGTGCTCGTCCTCGCTGAAGTGCTCCAGGTAGAACAAGAAGATGGACTGCCCCGCTACGACGACTGCACCCGGTCGCAGGGTGTACGTCTTGGGCCGCGCCGGCAGGGGTGCGGTAATGCGGTCAATGGTCTCGATGTTCCACTGCCCGATCTCCACTCCGTCCAGCCGCACCACTGTGTTCGTCACTATGGCCGGCCCGAGCCCCGCGTTGATGACCCGGAGGCCGGCCTTGTGGTCGTCATACCACTTGCGGTGGCGCAGTTGCAGCAGGGGTCTGACGGATTGCCGGTTGTGCTCTCGGGTGGCCCTGGTCTGGGAGATGCTGACCCAGAGCGAGCCGAGCGCTATGACTGTCGCCGATATGGCGGTGACCGTGTCCGAATTCACCTGGCTGCCCCCCCCCATGACGCCCTGAGACCCTGGTCCTTCCCGATCGTCACGGGCGTTACTCCTGGCCGAACAGCACGAAGGCCGTGCCCCTCCCGGAGAGGAAGGGCACGGCCGACGGCGTACAGCTGGTGCGACGGGCTTACACGTCGTAGTACAGCTCGAACTCGTGCGGGTGCGGGCGCAGCTGCAGCGGGGCGATCTCGTTGGTGCGCTTGTAGTCGATCCACGTCTCGATCAGGTCGGACGTGAAGACGTCGCCCGCGAGGAGGAACTCGTGGTCGGCCTCGAGGCGGTCGAGGACGGCCGGCAGCGAGGTCGGGACCTGCGCGACGCCCGCGTGCTCCTCAGGGGCGAGCTCGTAGAGGTCCTTGTCGATCGGCTCGGC
The DNA here is from genome assembly GCF_014645835.1 of Streptomyces albiflavescens. Taxonomy (GTDB): domain Bacteria; phylum Actinomycetota; class Actinomycetes; order Streptomycetales; family Streptomycetaceae; genus Streptomyces; species Streptomyces albiflavescens. The sequence goes on along the minus strand of NZ_BMMM01000017.1, from coordinate 109,303 downwards.
CGGCTCGATCTTGTTCTTGATGCCGTCGAGGCCGGCGAGGAGCAGCGCCGAGAAGGCCAGGTACGGGTTGCCGGAGGAGTCGGGCGCGCGGAACTCGACGCGCTTGGCCTTCGGGTTCGAGCCGGTGATCGGGATACGCATGGCCGCGGAGCGGTTGCGCTGCGAGTACACCAGGTTGACCGGGGCCTCGAAGCCGGGGACCAGGCGGTGGTACGAGTTCACCGTCGGGTTCGTGAAGGCGAGCAGCGACGGGGCGTGCTTGAGGATGCCGCCGATGTAGTAGCGGGCGGTGTCCGACAGGCCCGCGTAGCCGGCCTCGTCGTAGAACAGCGGGGAGCCGCCCGACCACAGAGACTGGTGGACGTGCATGCCCGAGCCGTTGTCACCGAAGATCGGCTTCGGCATGAAGGTCGCGGTCTTGCCGTTGCGCCAGGCGACGTTCTTCACGATGTACTTGAAGAGCTGGAGGTCGTCGGCCGCGGCGAGCAGCGTGTTGAACTTGTAGTTGATCTCGGCCTGGCCGGCGGTGCCCACCTCGTGGTGCTGGCGCTCGACCTGGAGGCCGGAGGCGGCCAGCTCCAGGGAGATCTCGGCACGCAGGTCGGCGAAGTGGTCGACCGGCGGGGTCGGGAAGTAACCGCCCTTGTAGCGGACCTTGTAACCCCGGTTGTCCTCGATGGCACCGGTGTTCCAGGCGCCCGCCTCGGAGTCGACGTGGTAGAAGGCCTCGTTCGACTTGGTCTCGAAGCGCACGCTGTCGAACACGTAGAACTCGGCCTCGGGGCCGAAGTACGCGGTGTCGGCGATACCGGTCGACGCGAGGTAGGCCTCGGCCTTCTTCGCCACGTTGCGCGGGTCACGGGAGTACTGCTCGCCCGTGATCGGGTCGTGGATGAAGAAGTTGATGTTGACCGTCTTGTCGCGGCGGAAGGGGTCGACGCGCGCGGTGGACAGGTCGGCGCGAAGCGCCATGTCGGACTCGTGGATGGCCTGGAAGCCGCGGATCGAGGAGCCGTCGAAGGCCAGCTCCTCGGCCGGGTCGAAGGCCTCCGCCGGAATCGTGAAGTGCTGCATCACACCCGGCAGGTCGCAGAAGCGGACGTCGACGAACTTGACGTCCTCGTCCGCGATGAACTTCTTGGCCTCGTCGGCGTTCTGGAACATCCAGCTCCTCCTACTCCCGCCCACAGTGGACCGGGGTGGTAGTTCGTTCGTGCGGCCAGTGCGGTGGCACACGCTGCAGCCGACCTTAGGGACGGGGGATTTCTCAAGCGTGACCCATTTGTTTCGCCCAAGTTAACCGACCTGGGCCGGTCCGGCCCCTCCTGTCCGCATGCCAAAACGGGCGCAGTACCGTGGACGGGTGGACAACAGGCAAGCAATCGGATCGTGGCTCTCCGGACCCCGCGCGGCGGCGGAGGAAGCCGGTGTCGACTTCGGATACCGGGGCGAGCAGCTCGGTCTGCCGGAGCAGGGACCGGGCTCGATCGCCCGCCCGGGGCGCCGGTTCGGCGCCCTCGCCGTCGACTGGGGCCTGTGCCTGCTGATCGCATACGGGCTGGTCACGGACAGCTATAACCGGGCGGCCCAGGTCTGGGCGCCGCTCATCCTCTTCGTGCTGATCGTCCTCACGGTCGGCTCGCTCGGCTTCACCCCCGGAAAGCGGCTCTTCGGCCTGCGGGTGGTGTCCCTGGGCACCGGTCGCGTCAACCCGCTGCGCGCCCTGCTGCGTACGATCCTGCTGTTCCTCGCCGTCCCGGCCCTGATCTGGGACCGCGACGGCCGCGGCCTGCACGACCGTGCCGCAGGCACGGTCGAGGTCCGTATCTAGAGAGCGTCTCTAGAGAGCGTCCGTATCCAGAGAGCGTCCGTACGACTCCTGAGAGGGTCCCTACGACGAAGGGGGCGCCCGGAGAATCCGGGCGCCCCCTTTCGAGTAGGAGGGATGTCAGCGGCCCTTCGGACCGCCGCGCGGCATCCGCATGCCCTTCGGCATCGGACCCTTGGGAAGCGGCATGTTGCTCATCAGGTCGCCCATCGCGCGCAGCCGGTCGTTGGTCGCGGTGACCTGCGGGCCGGTGAGGACGCGCGGCAGCTTCAGCATCGTCGTCCGGAGCTTCTTGAGCTCCACCTGGCCCTCGCCGGTGCCCACGAGAATGTCGTGCACCGGAACGTCCGAGACGATCCGCGCCATCTTCTTCTTCTCGGCGGCCAGCAGGCTCTTCACCCGGTTCGGGTTGCCCTCGGCGACCAGCACGATGCCGGCCTTGCCGACCGCCCGGTGCACCACGTCCTGGCTTCGGTTCATCGCCACCGCGGGGGTGGTGGTCCAGCCTCGGCCGACGTTGTCGAGAACGGCCGCGGCCGCGCCCGGCTGTCCCTCCATCTGCCCGAAGGCGGCTCGCTCGGCCCTGCGCCCGAAGACGATCGCCGTCGCGAGGAAGGCGAGCAGGAGGCCGAGAATGCCGAGATAGACCGGGTGGCCGATCAAGAAGCCGATCGCGAGGAAGACACCGAGGGTGAGAATTCCGACAGCCGCGAGTACAAGACCGATCTTGGGGTCGGCCTTGCGGGTCATCTTGTAAGTCAGGGCGATCTGCTTGAGTCGCCCGGGTTCAGCAGCGTCCGCTGCGGTTTCCTTCCTCGCCATGCGACGAAGTCTACGTGGCCCGGGAGGGGCGGACGACGGCAGTACCGGGAGAGCGGCCCGCGGTACCGGGGGGAGCGGCGCTCACGAACGCGTCGCGACGGCTTCCAGTACGCGCTGTGCCTCGACCCTGTCCTTGGCACGGCGGCGGTCCTCCAGGACGGAGGTCCAGGCATTGCGGCGGGCGGTGCGCTGACCGCTGCTCATGAGCAGCGACTCGACGGCACGGAGTGCATCGGTGAACGACGGAATGGCGGTGGCGCGTACGGGCGCGGCCTGCATGATGGAGGTCCCCCCTCGGGATCGGCGGCTCTGGCTGGGACGGGTACGTGGCGTAAGACCAGGGTCACTGATTGGTGTTACCAGGGCGTGACCGACCGGTCAAACACCAATGAAACCTTGATGTGGCGGGCGCGCACGTTGATGTGCTCCAAACGGCGTCCCCATCTGCGGGGACGGCCGGGACCGCGTCGAACGGGCCGAAGTGAGGGGGGAGTTGCTTGTGTGCCGATTCACACACAAGCGGTGGCACTGAGTGCCACCGCTTGTGTTGTCCGGCGTGTCGGACCGCCTCGGTCCTACGACGTCCCGGACCGGTCGTACGGGCGTCCCGGACCGGTCGTACGTCGTCTCCAGACGGCCTGCGAGGCTACGTCGTCTCAGACGGCCTGCGAGGCGATGTAGGCGCCCCGCTTCTCGACGGCCATCTGGTAGAGCCGCCCGGCGCGGTACGAGGAGCGGACCAGCGGGCCCGACATGACGCCGGAGAAGCCGATCTCCTCGGCCTCCTCCTTCAGCTCCACGAACTCCTGCGGCTTGACCCAGCGCTCCACGGGGTGGTGGCGCACGGAGGGGCGCAGATACTGCGTGATCGTGATGAGCTCGCAGCCCGCCTCGTGCAGCTGCCGGAGCGCCTCGCTGATCTCCTCGCGGGTCTCGCCCATGCCGAGGATCAGGTTCGACTTGGTGACCAGGCCGTAGTCGCGGGCCTCGGTGATGACCTTGAGCGAGCGCTCGTAGCGGAAGCCGGGGCGGATGCGCTTGAAGATCCGCGGAACCGTCTCGACGTTGTGCGCGAAGACCTCGGGACGCGAGGAGAAGACCTCGGCGAGCTGGTCGGGCTCCGCGTTGAAGTCCGGCGCGAGCAGCTCGACCTTGGTGCGGCCCGCCTCGCGGCCGGCCGTCTGGGCGTGGATCTGGCGGACCGTCTCCGCGTACAGCCAGGCGCCGCCGTCCTCCAGGTCGTCGCGGGCGACGCCGGTGATGGTGGCGTAGTTGAGGTCCATGGTGACCACGGACTCGCCCACACGCCGCGGCTCGTCACGGTCGAGTGCCTCGGGCTTGCCGGTGTCGATCTGGCAGAAGTCGCAGCGCCGCGTGCACTGGTCGCCGCCGATCAGGAAGGTGGCCTCGCGGTCTTCCCAGCACTCATAGATGTTGGGGCAGCCCGCCTCCTGGCAGACCGTGTGCAGGCCCTCGCTCTTCACGAGGCTCTGCATCTTCGTGTACTCGGGGCCCATTTTCGCCCGGGTCTTGATCCACTCGGGCTTGCGCTCGATGGGGGTCTGGCTGTTCCGGACCTCCAGGCGCAGCATCTTGCGTCCGTCGGGTGCGACTGCGGACACATCGGCTCCCTGTAGCTTCGATTCTTCGGCGTACACCAGGGTACGCCCGTGCGGTTCCTGCTCCCCGGGGTGGGCAACCTTCGGGAACGGGGGTGCATTCCCGGGGCCGAAAAGGCCCTAGGCCGACGTCCGCTCCACCACCCGTGGCTTCAGGTCCGCGTTCTCCAGGACGTCCCGGAGGTGCTTCTCGGCCACCGGGAGAACGTCCCCGATGGTCACGTCGCGGCCCAGCTCGTTCGCGAGGGAGGTGACGCCCGCGTCGCGGATCCCGCACGGGATGATGCGGTCGAACCACGCGTTGTCCGGATTCACGTTCAGGGCGAAGCCGTGCATGGTGACGCCCTTGGCGACGCGGATGCCGATGGCGGCGATCTTGCGGTCCTCGCGGCGCTGGCCCGCGTTGGACGGCGCGTACTCCGGACCGTTCAGCCGCGGGTCGAACTCCTCGTCCTGCAGGCGCGGGTCGAAGTCGAGGGAGAGCCCGCCGAGCGAGGGGCGCTGCTCGACCGGGTCACCGAGCACCCAGACCCCGCTGCGGCCCTCGACGCGGGTGGTCTCCAGGCCGAACTCCGCACACGTACGGATAAGTGCCTCTTCCAGGCGGCGTACATGTGCTACGACATCCACCGGCCGGGGCAGCTTCTGGATGGGATAGCCCACCAGCTGGCCCGGGCCGTGCCAGGTGATCTTGCCGCCGCGGTCCACATCGACGACGGGCGTGCCGTCGAGGGGGCGCTCGTTGTCCGCCGTGCGCCGGCCCGCCGTGTAGACCGGCGGGTGCTCCAGGAGCAGACAGGTGTCAGGGACCTCGTCCAGGAAACGGGCGGCATGCACACGGCGCTGCTCGTCCCACGCCTCCTGGTACTCGACGGCCTCGGCACCGAATCCCATGCGGACGAACCGCAACTCACTCACGGCAAGCGCCTCCCTAGAAGCCCTTCAGAAACCCTCGTAAGGCACGTAACGCGCCCACGCCACTGTACGTCCGGCCGAAACTCGTCAGCCCTGCGGCCAATCCTCACACGATCGGATGAATGAACGTCGAAGTGTGCGATGAGGTACTTACGCTCCGCTACATTCGCGCCGTTCACGAGGCCATAAGGGCTGCTCACAGGCAATCCGGGCACCGAGCGGCCTCGGGGAGGCGTAAGCGCGCGCTCACACCTCCCCGAGTCGACTTGGGGGTCCGAAGGCAGGAGACCGCACCGCAGATGACGGAACGACCCGCGCAGCGCACCCCCAACCGCCAGCTCGCCGCGCTCATCGCAGAAGCGGGGTTCTCCAACGCAGGTCTCGCCCGTCGCGTGGACCAGCTCGGCCTCGAACACGGACTTGACCTCAGATACGACAAGACATCGGTGACACGGTGGCTGCGCGGGCAGCAGCCCCGCGGGACCACGCCCGCGCTCATCGCCGAGGTGTTCACCCGACGTCTCGGCCGTCGGCTCACCGCGCAGGATCTCGGACTCGACGCGTGCGCCCCGGTGTACGCCGGTCTGGAGTTCGCCGCCACCCCCGAGGAGGCCGTCGACATCGTCAGCGGGCTGTGGCGCAAGGACTCCGGCAGCCATGCCGAACTGCGCAAGATCGCCTTCACCCCGGCGGGGCTCGTCGTCCCGAGCCGGGACTGGCTGATCGGGCGGGCCGACGACCGGGTCGGCCGCGGCGACCCGGGGCCCTCGCGCATCCCCGCGCAGGGACGCCCCGCCGTGCCCCGGCAGCGCAGCCAGACCGAGCGCGGTCCCGGCCAGAAGGTCACCGGCGGCGACATCGCCGCGCTGCGCTCGGTGGGCGAACTCTTCCGCGCCCTCGACCACGCCTACGGCGGCGGCCACGCCCGCCAGGCCCTGGTCCGCTATCTGGAGCACGAGGCCGAGCCGATGCTGCGCGGCGCGTACGGGGAGCAGACCGGGCGGCGCCTGTTCGCCGCCGCCGCCGACCTCACCCGGCTCGCCGGCTGGACCTCGTACGACATCGCCGCGCACGGACTCGCGCAGCGGTACTTCGTCCAGGCGCTGCGGCTCTCGCAGGCGGCCGGGGACCGGGCGTACGGCTCCTATGTGCTGGTGACGATGAGCCGGCAGGCCGTCTACCTGGGCCACGGACGGGAGGCCGTGCAGCTGGCGCGGGTCGCCCAGCAGGGTGTCGGATCAGCGGTGCCGCCCGTGGTGCAGGCACTGCTGCACTCCGTCGAGGCGCGCGGGCACGGGGTGCTGGGGGAAGTGCGGGCCTGTACGGCGTCCCTCGTCCGCGCCGAACGCGCGCTGGAGACGTCCCGGTCCGGCGACGAAGTCCCCTACTGGGCGCGGTTCTTCGACGAGGCACAGCTCGCCGACGAGTTCGGGCACTGCCACCGCGACCTCTCGCAGTTTCGCGCCGCGGCGCAGCACGCCGAGCGCTCGCTGCAACTGCGGGCGCCCGGCTATGCGCGCAGCCGGCTGTTCTGCCGCGTGGTGCTCGCCTCGGCACGGCTCGGGCTCGGGGAGCTCGACCAGGCCTGCCAGTTGGCGGCGGAGGCCGCCGGGCAGGCGGTGGAGATGCGGTCGGTGCGGGCCATCGAGTACGTACGGGACTTCGAGCGCCGCCTGGAGCCCTACAAGGACGCGGCGCCCGTACGCGGATACCGGGACAAGGTGGCGGCGCTGGCCTGAGGCCGAGGCGGCTCAGGCCGCGGCGGTCTCCAAGGGTTCCTCCCACGGGGTCGGCCGGGCGCCCAAGTCCCTCAGAAGGGCGTGGGCGGCCCGGCGCGCCGAGTGGAGCGCCCCCTGGAGGGTGCTGGTGTCCCGGTGGTCGCCGCACACGTACAGGCCCGCCAGCAGCCGTACCGGGCGGCGCACGTCGTGCGGCGGTGGCATCGCCGGGACCGCCTCCGGCTCGTGGTGGACCGCGAGGAGTTCCCAGCGGGCGGTCGACGTCCCGTAGAGGCGGGCCAGTTGGGCCCGGACCGTCGCGTCCAGGTGCGCCGCGGCCGGTGGCATGCCCAGCACGGTCGAGGAGATGAGGACGCGGCCCGCGGGAGCCCGCGTGGGGTCGACCTGGCTGATGACCCCGGTGTGCGCCACCGGGCCGCTCCGGTCGGCGTCCAGGAGCAGCGCCGGTTCGGCGAGCGGGGGCTCGTCCGTGGTGTGGTGCAGGACCGTCACCGGGTGGAAGGCGGGAACGCGCAGACCCGGCAGCAGTTCGGCGGCGGCGCGGGCCCCGGTCGCGAGCAGGATGGCACGACAGGTGAGTTCGCCGTGGTCCTTCGTCGTCACGGCGGTCGTGGAGACCGCGGTGACCTGGACGCCCGTATGGACCGTGCCCGGCGGCAACTCGGCCGCGAGAAGCTCGGGGAGAGTGTCCGCACCGCCCTCCGGCAGACACAGGCGGCCGGTCGCGAAGGAGTGCAGGGCGAGGTCCGCGCAACGGCTCGACGTCTGCAGGGTCGGATCGCACAGAAGCGCGGCGAGCAGGGGGCGCAGGAAACCGTCGACCGTGCGGGCCGGGAGGCCCCGGGTGGTCAACGACTGGGCGGCGGTGCGGTCGGGGCGTGCGAGGAGGCCGTCCGGTGGCGTGGTGGCGAGGCGGGCCAGGGCGGCGGTGAGACGCGACTGGTCGAGCGGGCCGCCGAGGGGGCCGGGGCGTGGCGCTCCACGCTGAGGGCGGGCCAGGGGGAGCCGGGGGGCGCTCGCGAGGGCGCGTGCGGTGGTGAGTGCGCCCCTTGCGCTCCGGGGGGTGGTGGGGGCGGCGGCACGATGGTGGTGGCCGTCGCTGTGGAGCAGGACGCCCGGGGAGAACGTGCGCAGGGTCAGGGCGTTCAGGCCCGGGGTGCGGCGCAGTTCGGGATACGAGGTGGACAGGAGCCGGCCCACTCGGTCCAGCCGGAAGCCGTCGACCTTCTCCGTGGACATTCGGCCGCCGACGTTCGGGCCGGCTTCCAGGACGGTGGTGGTGAGACCCGCCCTGGTCAGATGCAGGGCGGCCGCGAGGCCGGCTACTCCGGCTCCCACGATGACGACGTCCACGTCTTCCGCGATCTCCGCGATGTCCGCGGCTTGGCGTGCGGGCTCTAGCACGTGCCCCTCCTCGAGGTTGCGCGGCCGGTGGGGACGTCATGCCCCCAACAGGCGTCGGGGATACCCGAGTTCGGGTCGAGGGTGTGGCGTGTCGGCAGCGGGGGGAAGTCGCGTGGCGGGCGTGCACGGGCGCATGGGGGGTGCATGTACCTGTCCGGCGGGGGGTGGGGGTGGGTTTTCTCGCCCCCTCCGCCCCTGCCCGACCCGACCGGGGCTCAGCCCCGGACCCCGTTCGCGCAGTTCCCCGTGCCCCTTTTCAGGGGCGCGGGGAACTGCGCGATCTTTTGGCGGGGGTCTGGGGGCGCAGCCCCCAGGGGACGGGAATGGGCAGGGGCGGAGGGGGCGAAAGAACCTCTCAGCCCAGGGCCGCCCGCAACGCCCCCTCGATCGACGGGAACGCGAAGGTGAAGCCCGACTCCACGAGGCGGGTCGGCAGGACGCGCTGGCTGCCGAGGATGTCGCCGGCCATGTCGCCGAGAGCGAGGCGGAGGAGAGGGGCCGGCGTGGTGAAGAGGGTGGGGCGGTTCAGGACGCGCCCCATCGCCTCGGTGATCTCACGGTTGGTCAGGGGATCGGGGGCTGTCACGTTCACCGGCCCCGACAGTGTCTCCGTGTCGATGATGTGCCGAATCGCGGCCACTTCGTCATGGAGGGAGACGAAGCTCCAGTACTGGCGACCGTCCCCCATCCGCCCGCCGACACCCGCCTTGAAGAGTGGGAAGAGCTTCCCCCAGGCCCCACCCTTGCGGGCGACCACCAGCCCCGTACGGGCGAAGGCGGTGCGGATGCCCGCCTCCTGGGCCGCGCCCGTGGCCTCCTCCCACTCCACACACAAGGAGGGAAGGAACCCGTCCCCGGGCGGAGCGGACTCGTCCACCGCCCGCTCACCCGTATCGCCGTAGAAGCCGATCGCACTCCCGTTCACGAACACCCGCGGCGGCTCGTCAAGGGACGCCACCGCCTCGGCGAGCGTCGCCGTCCCCAGCACCCGGCTGTCCCGGATCTTCCGCTTGTACGCCTCCGTCCAGCGCCGCGAAGCAACTCCCGCCCCCGCGAGATTGACCACCGCGGCACAGCCGATGAGCCCCGCCGCGTCGATCCGTTGCGCCTCCGGGTCCCACTGGACCTCGTCCTTCGCGCGAGGCGCACGGCGTACGAGACGGACCACCTCGTGTCCGTCCGAGGCCAGGGAGCGCGCCAGCGCCGAGCCGATCAGGCCGGACGCACCGGCGATCGCGATGCGGGAACCGGGGGGAAGGGGTGAGTCGCTCATGGGTCCATCCTGCCCGGGCGGCCGGGAAAATCGCGGGACGGGCCCCCGTATGGCCGCCGTACAGTGATCCGCATGTCAGCTCCGTACATACGCACCGCCACCCTCGAAGACGAGGACGCGCTCGGCCGCCTCGACCGCGACACCTGGTCCCCGGTGCATGCCGTCATGCCACGCCCGCGGCCGCCGTACGAGCCCTTCTACAGCGATCGGTTCGGCCCGCGGGACCATCTCGTCGCCGAGATCGACAACACGGTGGTCGGCTACATCCGGTTGGGATTTCCGACCCCCCTCGCCTCCAACGCCCATGTGCGCCAGATCCAGGGACTCGCCGTCGCCGAGGAGGCGCGCGGCGCCGGGGTCGGACGCGCGCTGCTGCGCGCCGTACAGGACCAGGCCCGCCGACAGGGCGCCCGGCGCATCACGCTGCGCGTCCTCGGGCACAACACCCCGGCACGCAAGCTGTACGAGTCCGAGGGGTTCGTGGTGGAGGGGATCCTGCCCGAAGAGTTCCTGCTGGACGGTGAGTACGTGGACGACGTACTCATGGGGCGCTCTCTCTGATCAGCCCTCACGTCGTGGCGCCGGTCGATCCGTGCGCGCCGCCGGGGACGCCTGTCGGGGAGCCCGGTCAGCCCTTACCGTCGGCGAGCAACGGGCCCATTCCGCCCATGAGTTGACGTAGGCAGCGGACCGCCAGCTCGGCGGGCGAGCCCGGGCCCTCGACGGCCGCGTCCGTCTCCGCCCAGGTCTCCAGGGCGACCCGGATCGCGTCCGTGGCCGCGGCGGCGGCGAGGCGCGCCTGCACCGGGTCCGCGTCGGCGCCGGCCAGCCGGGCCACCACCGGGATCAGCCGCTCCTCCGACTCCTGGTTCACCCGGTACCAGACGGCCCGCAGCGCCGGATCGTCCACGGCGGCCCGCAGGAGCGCGCGGGTCTGGTGCAGGCCCTCCGCCGCGTGCTCGTCCGGGGCGCACAGCGCCTCCTCGATCGCCTTCTCCAGGGCCTGGGGCACCGCCGTGCCCGGCTCCGTCGCCGCGAGCAGGGCGCGCCAGCGGTCGCCGCCGGCGGCGAGCAGCGGGCCCACGGCGTCCTGCTTGTTGCGGAAGTAGCGGTAGAAGGTGCGCAGCGCGACCCCGGCGCGGCGGGCGATGTCCTCCGCCGTGGTGCCGTCCGGCCCGTACTCCGTGAAGAGTTCGGCGGCGGCGCGCGCGATGTCGAGCTGGGTCGCCGCCTTGCGGCGCTCGGTCAGGGACAGGGCGGGGGGCTCGGGCGCGCGGGACGGCTGGCGGTTCACGGGAGAAAGCGTACGCCCGAGCAGTGTGCGGGAGCACATTTCGCCGTGATGGCAAAACGTGTCACATCGACGTACTGTGTAAGCGTATCGAGCAGGTCGACGTCGGGACACCCCGCGCCGACCGCTCTGAGAGACCGGTGAGACGCCGGTAGTGCGTCGGTAGTGCGTCGGTGCGACGCGGGAGTGCGCCGGAACGCTGTCGTGAACGCGCCGAACGCTTTCGTGAGAGTGCCGGTACACCGCCGTGAGAGCGCCGGTACCGCGCCGGGAAGACTGGGAGAGCCACACCATGAACCGCTATGCAGGACGTCGCGTGATCGTCACCGGAGGCGGCTCCGGAATCGGCCAGGCCACGGTGTTGCGCATGCTGGCGGAGGGCGGCCGGGTCGTCGCCGCCGACGTCAGCGAGGCCGGACTCGAGGACACCGTCGCCAAGGCGGGCGCCGACACCGGACGGCTCACCACCGTCGTCGTGAACGTCGCCGACGAGGTGTCCGTACGGGACGGAATCACTCAGGCCACAGGCGCCCTGGGCGGGCTCGACGTGCTCGTCAACGCGGCCGGGATCCTGCGCTCCGGGCACACCCATGAGACGACGCTCGCCGACTTCACCAAGGTCATCGCCGTCAACCTGACCGGCACCTTCCTGATGATCCGCGAGGCGATACCGCATCTGCTGCACGGTGAGAGCCCCGCCGTCGTCAACTTCAGCTCCACCTCGGCGATGTTCGCGCACCCGTACATGGCGGCGTACGCGGCGTCCAAGGGCGGCATCCAGTCCATGACGCACGCCCTGGCGAGCGAGTACAGCAAGCAGGGCATCCGCTTCACCGCCGTACAGCCCGGTTCGATCTCCTCGGGGATGACCGACGGCTCCGGCGCCAGCGGGCAGAGCCTCGGGCCGGGGCTGCCGGAGGACACCGACTGGAGCCTGTTCGGCAAGCTGGCGCCGGCGCTCGGCGAGGGCTTCGCGGGCCCCGAGGCCGTCGCCGGTGTCGTCGCGATGCTCGCCTCGGAGGACGGCAGGTTCATCACCGGCACCGAGGTCCGCATCGATGGCGGCACCCACTTCTGAGGCCTAGGAGGTGACGAGGTCGCCCGTGTCGACCGGGGCGGTGGCGTTCGCCGCCCGCCGGGCGTCGCCCCCGACCTCGTCCGCCGTCAGGACGTAACCCGTCTCGTCGTCCGAGGTCGAGCGGGCGAAGACGACGCCGTACACCTTGCCGTCGGTGGTGAGGAGGGGGCCGCCCGAGTTGCCGGGGCGGACGGTGGAGCGGATCGAGTAGATCTCGCGGGTCACGGTGTCCGTGTTGTAGATGTTCTGGCCCGTCGCGTCGATGCGGCCCGCGACGGTGGCCGCCTGGAGGTCGAGGCCGCCGTCCTGCGGGTAACCGGCCACGACCGCCGAGTTGCCGCGCGTGGCACTGTCGTCGAATCCGAGGACGGGCGCCCGCAGACCCGGGACGTACAGGACCGCGACGTCCTTCTGCGCGTCGAAGAGCACGACCCTGGCCTCGTACGAGCGGCCCACGCCGCCCACGCGGACGGTCGGCCGGTCGATGCCCGCCACGACATGGGCGTTGGTCATCACGTGCTCGGACGTGTAGACGAAACCGCTGCCCTCACGGCCCTGGTTGCCGGCGACGCCCTCGACCTTCACCGTGCTCAGTTTGGCGGCGTTCGTCGCGCTCACCGTGACGCTGTCCCCGGAGGGCTTCGCGACGCCCGCCGTCGGCTCGTTCTCGAACGGGTTGAAGACCTGTGGGAAGCCCGCCTCCGTGAGCGCGGAGGTCGCGCGGGAGAACCAGGTGGGTGTGGTCTCCGGCATCGCGTTCTGCACGGCGCCCAGCAGCGCCGAGTTGCGGATCGACTGCGTCACCACGGTCGACGAGGACGCGCCCAGGACGCTCGCGGCCACCCAGGCCACCAGCAGCACGGCCACCGTGTTCGCCGCGGCCCCGCCGATTCCGTCGGCCACCCGCAGCGGCCCCCGGTCCAGCTCGTGGCGCAGCTTCAGGGCCAGCCGCCCCGCCAGTTCGTGGCCCACCACCGCGGGCACCAGCACCGTGAGCACGGCCGTCACCGTCGCCGCCTGGGTCCCCGCCCTGACCAGGTCCATCATCCACGGCAGCACCCATACGCCGATGACGGCGCCGCCCACGAAACCCGCCAGCGAGACACAGCCGGCGACCAGGCCGCGGCGGTAGCCCGACGCCGCGTAGACCAGGATCACCAGCATCAGCAGGAGGTCGAGCACGTCCACGGAGCCGCCTTTCTCTCGGGCCCCTTAGTACGCGCGGGGCAGGCTCAGTGATCAGGCACGCACGCGTGGCGCCGCGAAAACGGCCACACGTGCGTGGACCTGTAAAAACGTCCCGGACCCGGACGATGGTTCCACCGGGTGGCAGAGCACACATCGCGGATGGAGCGGATCGGGGCCAGGGTGGGTCCATGCGTGTCTTCCGGAAGACGCGGGGGGCACGAAGCCGGGGTGCGGGACGCGTGTCGCGTGCGGCCCGAGGGCGCCGGGCGCGTGATTCCCGCGAGGCTCGCGCGCTGCATGGAGCCCGGGTGCCGTGGGGTGTACGGCGGTCGGGGACGGGGCGGCCGCGGCTTTCGTGGGAAGCGCGGGTCCCATGGTCCGGGCGAACGGTGCGATGGACGTGGGCGTCGTGGTGTGTGCGGCTTTCGCGGGGGGTTCGGGCGACGTCGTCGGGGCGGGCCGTGCGATGGGCACGGTTCCCGTGGGGCGAGCGGATGCCGCGGACGGTCCTCGTGGCGCTCGGCTGTGTGCCCGGGCTGGCCGCCGTGCTGGCGCTGGTGATGTGCGCGGTCGGGGTGGACCGCACGGGGGCCCGAGCCGCTCGGCCGCCGGTCGCCGCGCGGCCTGCCGCGGCCGCGCACCCGGCGGCCCGGCCGACCATCCTGCCGCGCACGCGATGGCTGGACACCGCGAGCGCGCACGCCCAGCCGCCGCCCCGCTACGACGACCGGGTCGTCGCGGTCTTCGTCCACCACACCGACTCGCCCAACGGGTACGACTGCGCCGACACGCCCCGCATCATCCGCTACCTCTACGCCGGCCAGACCGGCGCCCGGCAGTGGGACGACATCGGCTACAACTTCCTCGTCGACCGCTGCGGAACGATCTACGAGGGCCGCGCGGGCGGCATCGACCGGCCCGTCACCGGGGCGCACACGCAGGGCTTCAACCATCGGACCACCGGGGTCGCGGCGATCGGGACGTTCACGGCGGGGACGTCGGTGCCGCGGGCGATGACCGAGGCGATTGCCGCGCTCGCGGCGTGGAAGCTCGGGTTGTCCGGGGTTGATCCGCGGGCGACGGTGCGGTTGGTGTCCAGCAACAGTCTCAGTCGGTTCCACGCGGGGGCCGATGCCGTGCTGCCCACCGTGGCGGGTCACAGCGAGGCGTTCATGACCAGCTGCCCCGGTGCGGCGCTGGCGGCCCGCCTCCCGGAGATACGGGACCGAGCGGCCCGCCTGCAGGGCCGGTGAGTTTCTTCGAACAACGACACAGCCATACCGAAGCCGGCTCACAGACTCCCCAGAGCCGTGCCTCCTACGGTCGTCGTACGCACTGACTGGAGGTGGGGATCATGAGGAGCAGTCGGATGGAAACCACGGAGAAGACGCCCGGTTGGGCAAAGGCCGCGCGCAGCCCCTGGACGGTGGTCTGCGCGGTGGCGACGGTGGTCCTGGGCCCGGCGGCCGTCACGGCGTCCGCCTTGGACCAGGCCAACGCGGCACCGCCGTACCACGCCGTGCGGGCCGACCAGACGCAGGCGTACATCCCCGCGGACATCAGCCGCCGACGGGCAGCAGTATGAACCGCGGGAAGGGTCGTGTCACGAGTCGTGTCACGAGTCGTGTCACGAGTCGTGGGACGAGTCGTGGGCCGGGTCGTGTGACGGGCCGTGTGACGGGCCGTGACGTGGGCCCGCACCACCGACGCGGCATCACCCCTTGAACCGCTCCCACAGCTTGGGATACCGCTCCGCGATGACCGACTCGTTCTCGAAGTCGAGCGCCGTGCCCTCGGGCTCCGCGGTAGCCGGCGGGATGCCCAGGTCGGGGGCGACGGCCCCGGTGAGCTGTTCGTACGCCTCGTCCGCCGCGTAGCCCAGTTCCTCGCCGTCGCCGTCGATCTCCTCGTCGAAGTCCTCCAGGAGTTCGGCGAGCGCGTCCGGGTCGTGCACCGCGCCCTCGTAGATCTCCCGGCCCTGGCCGATCAGCCAGCACCGGAAGAAGTCGAACGCGTCGTCGCTGGCGCCGTCGAGCAGCACCCAGGCCGCGCCCCACAGGTCCCAGCGGTACGCGCGGTTGTAGCGGGCCTCGAAGTGCCGGGCGAAGTCGAGGACCATGTCCGGTTCCAACTGGACGAGCCGCTCGACGAGCAGGTCGGCCTGTTCCTCGGGGTCGCCCTCGGCGGCCTCGCGGGTCGTGTCCACCAGCTCCCAGAACTCCGTCTCGTCCATCACGGGTCAAGCATCGGGCCTGGACGGGAGCGACGCACGTGGAGTGGCGCAGATTGTTATGCGTGCACATGCCGAAGGTAAAACCACCGGGTTCGTACGCATTTCAAGGGGGCGGTCACTCGGCACCGACGCCACAGTCGCCGGTCTTCAGCATGCGGTCACCCGTAGAGCGCGGCCAGCCGGGCCGCGTCCTGCGCGAAGCGCCTCCGCAGCGCCGCCGGGGCGAGTATCTCCACCTCCGGCCCGAGGGCCGTGAGCTGCGTATGGGCGACCTCTTCGGACTCGACGGGAAGCGTGACGGTCACCCATCCCCTGGTGTCGGGGGCACCGGGCGCGTCCAGGGCCTCCTTGGCGGACGTGGGATCAAGAACGTACGGCAGGCGTCGTGCACCGTCCGGGGACAGCCGGACGACGACCTCCGCCCGCAGGATGGACCGGGCGAACTCCTCGGCCCGCTCCTCCCAGAATCCGGGCAGGTCGAACCCGTCGTCCCGTCGGAAGCGCTCCTCGTCGAGGTCGACCGCGGTGAAGCGGTCGATGCGGTACACCCGGAAGGAACCGGCCTCCGGCACGCGCGCGCACAGGTACCAGACCCCCGCCTTCAGTACGAGCCCGTACGGTTCGAGCGCGCGCTCCACCTCCGCCTCGCCCCGCCGGTAGCGCGCGACGATCGGCCGGTCGTCCCACACCGCGTCCGCGACCGCGGGCAGCAGCTCGGGTGTCTCGGGCTCGCTGAACCAGGCGGGCGCGTCCAGATGGAACCGCTGCGCCGCCGTCCGCGAGGCGTCCCGCAGGGAGGGGAGAAGGGCCGCGGACACCTTCAGCCGGGCCGCCGAGGCCGTGTCCTCCAGCCCCATCTCGCGCAGCGCCCCCGGCACCCCGCTCAGGAACAGCGCCTCCGCCTCACTGCGCGCAAGGCCCGTCAGCCGCGTCCGATATCCCCCGACCAGCCGATACCCCCCGGCCCGTCCCCGGTCCGCGTACACCGGAACCCCCGCCTCCGAGAGCGCCTGCGCATCCCGCGTGATCGTCCGCTCGGACACCTCGAGCTCCCGCGCCAGCTCTGCGGCGGTCATCGACGGCCGCGACTGGAGCAGCAGCACCATCTTGATCAGGCGGGCAGCGCGCATGGGTTCATGATGCAGGGCACCACTGACAACGAAGAGACGTGTGCACGGCGGCGAAGAGGCGCACACGACGGCGAAAGGGCGCGCAAGACGGCGGAGGGGTACGGCAGTCGCCGTACCCCTCCGCCGAGCCGAACGTCGGCTTCCCGAGCTCTTACAGCCCGTAACGCTCCCGAGCTTCCTTCACCGCCGACGCCTTGACCTCACCGCGGCGGGCGAGCTGCGCCAGCGCCGCGACGACGATCGACTGGGCGTCCACGCCGAAGTGGCGGCGGGCCGCCTCACGGGTGTCGGACAGACCGAAGCCGTCGGCACCCAGCGAGGAGTAGTCCTGCTCGACCCACTGCGCGATCTGGTCCGGGACCTGGCGCATGTAGTCGGAGACCGCCAGGACCGGGCCCTCGGCGCCGTGCAGCACCTGGCGGACGAACGGCACGCGCTCCTCGCCGCGCAGCAGCGCCGCATCGGCCTCGAGGGCGTCGCGCCGCAGCTCGGTCCAGGAGGTCGCGGACCACACGTCGGCGGCCACACCCCACTCCTCGGCGAGCAGCTTCTGTGCGTCCAGGGCCCAGTGGATCGCCGTGCCGGAGCCCAGCAGCTGGATGCGCGGGGCGTTGGCCACCGGCGAGAGCCCGGCCGACTCCGCCGTGTTGAAGCGGTACAGGCCCTTGACGATGCCCTCGTCGATACCGAGGCCGGCCGGCTTGGCGGGCTGCGGGATCGGCTCGTTGTAGACCGTCAGGTAGTAGAAGACGTTCGGGTCCTCGCCCGGGGCCGCCTCGCCGTACATACGACGCAGACCGTCCTTGACGATCGCCGCCACCTCGTACGCGAACGCCGGGTCGTACGAAAGCGCCGCCGGGTTGGTCGCCGCGATCACCGGCGAGTGACCGTCCGCGTGCTGCAGACCCTCGCCCGTCAGCGTCGTACGGCCGGCCGTGGCGCCGACCAGGAAGCCGCGGCCGAGCTGGTCGCCGAGCTGCCACATCTGGTCGGCCGTGCGCTGCCAGCCGAACATCGAGTAGAAGATGTAGAAGGGGATCATCGCTTCGCCGTGCGTGGCGTACGCGGTGGACGCGGCGATGAAGTCGGCCATGGAACCGGCCTCGGTGATCCCCTCGTTGAGGATCTGGCCGTCCTTGGCCTCCTTGTAGTACATCAGCTGGTCGCGGTCGACCGGCTCGTACGTCTGGCCCTTGGGCGAGTAGATGCCGAGGGAGGGGAAGAGCGACTCCATACCGAAGGTACGGGCCTCGTCCGGAACGATCGGCACCCAGCGCCTGCCGGTCTGCTTGTCGCGGACCAGGTCCTTGACCAGGCGGACGAACGCCATGGTCGTCGCCACGTTCTGCGAGCCGGAGCCCTTGTCGAAGGACGCGAACGTCTTGTCGGCGGGGGCGGGCAGCGGGGCCAGCGGGTGCGTGCGGCGGGCCGGGGCCGGGCCGCCGAGGGCCGCGCGGCGCTCCTGGAGGTAACGGACCTCGGGGGCGTCGGCGCCCGGGTGGCCGTAGGGGACCTGGCCGTCGACGAACCGGCTGTCGGGGATGGGGAGTTCGAGCAGGTCACGCATCTGCTTGAACTCGTCCACCGTCAGCTTCTTCATCTGGTGGTTGGCGTTCTTGGACGCGAAGCCGTTGCCGAGCGTGAAGCCCTTGACCGTCTGGGCGAGGATCACGGTCGGCGCGCCCTTGTGGGCCAGGGCCGCCTTGTAGGCCGCGTACACCTTGCGCGACTCGTGACCACCGCGGGAGAGGTGGAAGCACTCCAGGATCTTGTCGTCGCTGATCAGCTTCGCCATCTCGACGAGCGCCGGGTCGGCGCCGAAGAAGTCCTGGCGGATGTAGGCGGCGTCGCGGGTCTGGTACGTCTGCACCTGCGCGTCGGGTACCTCGCGCAGGCGGCGTACGAGCGCGCCGGTGGTGTCGAGCTGGAACAGCTCGTCCCAGGCCGAGCCCCACAACGACTTGACGACGTTCCAGCCGGCGCCGCGGAACTGGGCCTCCAGCTCCTGCACGATCTTGAAGTTGGCGCGGACCGGGCCGTCCAGGCGCTGCAGGTTGCAGTTGATGACGAAGGTCAGGTTGTCCAGACCCTCGCGGCTGGCGAGCGCGAGTGCGGCCGTCGACTCCGGCTCGTCCATCTCGCCGTCACCGAGGAACGCCCACACGTGCGACTGCGAGACGTCCTTGATGCCGCGGTTGGTGAGGTAGCGGTTGAAGCGCGCCTGGTAGATCGCCGACAGCGGGCCGAGACCCATGGAGACGGTCGGGAACTCCCACAGCCAGGGGAGGCGGCGCGGGTGCGGGTACGACGGCAGACCGTTGCCGCCGGACTCCTGGCGGAAGTGGTCGAGGTGCTGCTCGCTGAGCCGGCCGTCGAGGAAGGCGCGGGCGTAGATGCCGGGGGAGGCGTGGCCCTGGATGTAGAGCTGGTCGCCGGACCCGTCGGCCTCCTTGCCCTTGAAGAAGTGGTTGAAGCCGGTCTCGTAGAGCCAGGCGGCGGAGGCGAAGGTGGCGATGTGGCCGCCGACGCCGTATTTGCTGCCGCGGGTCACCATCGCGGCCGCGTTCCAGCGGTTCCACGCGGTGACCTTCCGCTCCATCTCCTCGTCGCCGTCCACGACGGGCTCGGCGGCGGTGGGGATGGTGTTGACGTAGTCCGTCTCAAGCAGCTTGGGCAGCGCGATGCCGTTGCCCTCGGCGCGCTCCAGTGTGCGGCGCATCAGGTATGCGGCACGGTGCGGCCCGGCCGCCTTGGTGACGGCATCGAGGGAGGCCTGCCATTCGGCGGTCTCCTCGGGGTCGCGGTCCGGGAGCTGATCGAGCTCGCTCGGCTGGATTGCGGTGGGGTCGGTCATTGCGCCGCCTTCCGGATGCGGAGGGGGGTTCCCTCATCGGCAAGGGGTTTTCGGGGGTGCCCTTGGTCTTTGGCAGGACAGGGCGGCGGGCTCTGGTGCTGTGACACCATGCGGCGTCCGCCGCGTGGCCCGTCGGTGACTGTAACTCCCTGATCGATGATCGATCAAAGGGTTGAGGGGCAAAACCTCTTCAGATCGAGAAAGTCGGCACCCGGTGCCTTCAAGGCAGGCACCCGGTGCCTTGAATTCGAAGGTTTACGCAGGTGAGAGCACGCTTGAGCGGGTGGTCGCTCCACTGTGACAGGCATGCGGGGCGCAGCTGTGTCAGGCGCGCGGGGCGCAGCCGAGCACATGGGCCTTCACCAGGTCGGCGATCAGCGGGTCCCGCCGCCTGAACGCGTCCACGAGGGCCTCGTGCTCCTCCGCGTACGACTGCTGCACGGTCCCCAGCCACCGGATCGACAGGGCCGTGAACACCTCGATGCCCAGGCCTTCCCAGGTGTGCAGCAGCACCGAGTTCCCGGCGGCCCGCACCAGCTCGCGGTGGAAGGCCACGGTGTGCCGCACCTGACCGGTCCCGTCCGACAGCCGGTCGGCCTCGTACAGCGCCGCGACGTGCGGCTCCAGGGCCGAGCAGTCCTGGGCGAGCCGCTCGGCCGCCAGCTCCGCCGCGATGGCCTCCAGACCGGCTCGTACGGGGTAGCTCTCCTCCAGGTCGGCGGCGGTCAGATTCCGCACCCGTACGCCCTTGTTCGGCGCCGACTCGATCAGCCGCAGCGACTCCAGCTCGCGCAGCGCCTCGCGCACCGGGGTCTGGCTGACCTCCAGCTCCGTGGCGATCCGCCGCTCCACGATCCGCTCGCCCGGCTTCCAGCGCCCGCTGACGATCCCCTCCACGATGTGCTCGCGGATCTGTTCGCGCAGCGAGTGGACGACGGGCGCGGTCATGAGAGCTCCTTCGGCGGGGGCTTGAATCCAATGCTGCGGCCCGAAGGGCCTCGTTGAGGGGTGGTGGTCGGGCGACGGGCGGGACCCAGGGCGTTTGACGTTTAGACAATAAGGCCGCACCCCCGCCGGTGAGAGGCGCACGGGGGCGCTTTCATGCAGGTGAGACGAGACTTACACGCTGTCAGAGTGCCGAGGGCTGTAAAGACCCGTACCGGGCGGGGTCCGGATGCGTCACGTCCGTGTCACCCCGAGAACCCGCGCGGCCCGCACGGTGTGTGGGTCGGCACAGGGGTTCCCGCGAGGGGCGCCCCCGTGAACGCCAGGGGGATGGCATGAGCGGATGGGGACGGAAGCGGGGGGTGCGCTGGGCGATGGCGGCTGTCGTGGCCGGGACGGTCGTGGGCATGACCGGCTGTGAGCCGACGGACGTGGGAGCGGCGGCGCAGCCGAGCGGTGGCACGCACTCCGCGGGCTCGTCGCCCGCCGTGGGCTCGGCAGGGCAGCCCGCCGGTCCCGGCGGCGCCTGCGTCTTCGTCAAGCCGGACGGCGCCCAGAAGTTCGGCCACACCGGCTGGGGCTTCCGCATCACGGGCACCGACCGCTGGGAGTACGGCGCGGTGGAGAACCCGACCAACGCGCTCTACACCCCGCCCGGCGGCTACATCGGCGCCTGGCACGCCGAGGGCACGTACGCCCGGATGCTCAGCGACATGTCCCGCGACGCCCACTACCCCGGCAAGTCGACCCACCCGTACAGCCGTTACCGCTGCACGTCCTCGTCGGCCGGCGATGTCGCCTCGGCCCGCGCCATGATCCGTACGGTCGAGAGCCGCGGCTTCCTCGTCGGCATCGACCCGAAGACCGGCGACCTCGGCTCCCGAGACTGCCTCGACGCCACGTACGACGTCCTCAGGGCCTACCGCACACGGCACTTGACCCCCGCGTACCAGACGGAGATCCCGAACGTGTGGGTGGAGACGCTGGTGCTGTGGACGGACAAGACCCTGAAGCCGCACTAGAAACGCGATGCCCCCGCCCGGAAGGTCCCGGACAGGGGCGTCGCACCAGCGATGAAGCAATGAGGCGATGAAGGACTACAGGCCGAGCTCGACCTCGAACTCGCCCGCCTCCAGGATCGCCTTGACCGCCGTCAGGTAGCGGGCGGCGTCGGCGCCGTCCACCAGGCGGTGGTCGTAGGAGAGCGTCAGGTACGTCATGTCGCGGACACCGATGACGGTGCCCTCCTCCGTCTCGATGACGGCCGGACGCTTGACCGTGGCGCCGATGCCCAGGATCGCGACCTGGTTCGGCGGCACGATGATCGTGTCGAAGAGCGCACCGCGCGAGCCGGTGTTGCTGATGGTGAAGGTCGCGCCGGACAGCTCGTCCGGAGTGATCTTGTTCGCGCGGACCTTGCCCGCCAGGTCGGCCGTGGCCTTGGCGATGCCGGCGATGTTCAGGTCGCCCGCGTGCTTGATGACCGGGGTCATCAGGCCCTTCTCGGAGTCCACCGCGATACCGATGTTCTCGGTGTCGAAGTAGGTGATCGTGCCCTCTTCCACGTTGATCCGGGCGTTGACGGCCGGGTGGGCCTTCAGCGCCTGGGCCGCCGCCTTCACGAAGAACGGCATCGGGGAGAGCTTGACGCCCTCGCGCGCGGCGAAGGAGTTCTTGGCCTGGGCGCGCAGGCGCATCAGGCGGGTGACGTCCACCTCGACGACCGAGGAGAGCTGGGCCTGCTCGTGCAGGGCCTTGACCATGTTGTCGCCGATGACCTTGCGGATGCGCGGCATCTTGACGGTCTGGCCGCGGAGGGGGGAGACCTCCAGGGCCGGCGCCTTCTTGGCGGCCGGGACGGCAGCGGCGGCCGGCGCCGGAGCGGCGGCAGCGGCCTTCGCGGCCTCGGCGGCGGCGAGGACGTCCTGCTTGCGGATACGACCGCCGACGCCGGTGCCCTTGACGACGGCCAGGTCGACGCCGCTCTCGGCGGCGAGCTTGCGCACCAGCGGGGTCACGTACGCGCCCTCGTCGGTGGCCTGGGCGGCAGCCGGGGTGACCGGGGCGGGTGCGGCGACCGGCGCGGGAGCCGGAGCGGCGGGCGCGACCGGGGCCGGAGCCGCGGGCTGGACCGGAGCCGGGGCGGCAGCGGCCGGAGCGGCCGGAGCCACGGGGGCCGGAGCCGGAGCCGCGGGAGCGGCCGGGGCGGGAGCGGCGGCCGGGGCAGCCGGAGCGGCGGGCGCGACCGGGGCCGGAGCCGCGCCGGGAGCGCCGATGACGGCCAGCTTCGCGCCGACCTCGGCGGTCTCGTCCTCGCCGACCACGATCTCCAGCAGGACACCGGCGACCGGCGCCGGAATCTCGGTGTCGACCTTGTCCGTGGAGACCTCGAGCAGCGGCTCGTCCTCCGCGACCTCCTCGCCGACCTCCTTCAGCCAGCGGGTGACGGTGCCCTCGGTGACCGACTCGCCCAGCGCGGGCAGCACGACGTCGGTACCGGTGGCGCCACCGGCCGGGGCGGCGGGGGCGGCGGCGGGGGCCGGGGCGGCCGGAGCCGCGGGGGCCTCGGCGACCGGGGCGGGGGCCGGAGCGGCCGCGGGCGCGGGCGCGGGCTCGGCGGCCGGAGCCGGAGCGGCAGCGGGGGCGCCGGTGCCGTCGTCGATGACGGCCAGCTCGGCGCCGACCTCGACCGTCTCGTCCTCGGCGACCTTGATGGAGGAGAGCACACCGGCGACGGGCGAGGGGATCTCGGTGTCGACCTTGTCGGTCGACACCTCGAGCAGCGGCTCGTCGGCCTCGACGCGCTCGCCCTCGGCCTTCAGCCAGCGGGTGACAGTGCCCTCGGTGACGCTCTCACCGAGCGCCGGAAGGGTTACGGAAACCGCCATGGTTTCTGTTGCTCCTTACGAATGGTGCGGAAGTCTGTGGTCGTCGTCGCGTCCTACTCGACGCGGTGACTGGGGACAGCCGGTGGCTGATCAGTCGTGCGAGTGCAGGGGCTTGCCCGCGAGGGCCAGGTGGGCCTCGCCCATTGCCTCGTTCTGCGTCGGGTGGGCGTGGATGAGCTGAGCCACCTCGGCCGGCAGCGCCTCCCAGTTGTAGATCAGCTGGGCTTCGCCGACCTGCTCGCCCATACGGTCGCCGACCATGTGGACGCCGACCACGGCACCGTCCTTGACCTGGACGAGCTTGATCTCGCCCGCGGTGTTCAGGATCTTGCTCTTACCGTTGCCCGCGAGGTTGTACTTCAGGGCGACGACCTTGTCCGCGCCGTAGATCTCCTTGGCCTTGGCCTCGGTGATGCCCACGGAGGCGACCTCGGGGTGGCAGTACGTCACCCGCGGCACGCCGTCGTAGTCGATCGGAACGGTCTTCAGACCGGCCAGACGCTCCGCCACCAGGATGCCCTCGGCGAAGCCGACGTGCGCGAGCTGGAGCGTCGGGACCAGGTCACCGACGGCGGAGATGGTCGGGACGTTCGTCCGCATGTTCTCGTCGACCAGGACGTAGCCGCGGTCCATCGCGACGCCCTGCTCCTCGTAGCCGAGGCCGGCCGAGACCGGGCCGCGGCCGACGGCGACGAGCAGCACCTCGGCCTCGAACTCCTTGCCGTCGGCGAGGGTGACCTTGACACCGTTCTGGGTGTACTCGGCCTTCGAGAAGAAGGTGCCCAGGTTGAACTTGATGCCGCGCTTGCGGAACGCGCGCTCAAGAAGCTTGGAGGAGTTCTCGTCCTCGACCGGGACGAGGTGCTTGAGGCCCTCGATCACCGTGACGTCGGTGCCGAAGGACTTCCACGCCGAGGCGAACTCGACGCCGATGACGCCGCCGCCCAGCACGATCGCGGACTGCGGGACGCGGTCCAGGACCAGCGCGTGGTCGGAGGAGATGATGCGGTTGCCGTCGATCTCCAGGCCCGGCAGCGACTTCGGCACGGAGCCGGTCGCCAGCAGGATGTGGCGGCCCTGGATGCGCCGGCCGTTCACGTCGACGGAGGTGGGAGAGGAGAGACGGCCCTCGCCCTCGATGTACGTCACCTTGCGGGACGCGATGAGACCCTGCAGACCCTTGTACAGGCCGGAGATGACCCCGTCCTTGTACTTGTGGACCGCTGCCACGTCGATGCCCTCGAAGGTGGCCTTGACGCCGAACTGCTCGCTCTCGCGGGCCTGGTCGGCGATCTCGCCCGCGTGCAGCAGGGCCTTGGTGGGGATGCACCCACGGTGCAGGCAGGTACCGCCGACCTTGTCCTTCTCGATCAGGGCGACGTCCAGGCCCAGCTGCGCTCCGCGCAGCGCCGCGGCGTAACCGCCGCTACCGCCGCCGAGGATCACTAGGTCGAAAACGGTGCTGGCGTCGTTCGCCACGTCACGTCCTCCATGCATGTGCGCCACGCCGGTCTCCAGTGACCGGTCGGCGGCTGGTGTCCGGCCGCTCTTCTTCGGCCCTGTGGTGGGGCCCTGTCCTGCCGAGAACCCATCTTCGCACTTGTCGACGGCGTTCGAGACGCCGGGCCGGTGTGTGAGACGTCTGATCCATCACGTCGAAGGGGTGCGGATGTGGGGGAACCTGCCGATTTCGTCGAGGGCGAAACCCTCGTACGGCGATGAGAGCGGCCCCGGGTCACCAGGACCCGGGGCCGCTCTCACTGGTCAGGGCCTCAGCCCAGGTCGCCCGCCGCCGTCAGTTCGGCGAGGCGGACCAGGGTGCGGACCGCGGAACCGGTGCCGCCCTTGGGGGTGTAGCCGAACGGACCGGACTCGTTGAACGCCGGGCCCGCGATGTCGAGGTGGGCCCAGGTGATCCCCTCGCCCACGAACTCGCGCAGGAACAGACCGGCGACCAGGCCGCCGCCCATCCGCTCGCCCATGTTCGCGATGTCGGCGGTGGGGGAGTCCATGCCCTTGCGCAGGTGCTCGGGCAGCGGCATCGGCCAGGAGTCCTCGCCGACCTCCTCCGCGGCCTCGACGATCGAGGTGCGGAACGCGTCGTCGTTGGCCATCACGCCGAAGGTCCGGTGGCCGAGCGCCAGCACCATCGCGCCGGTCAGCGTCGCCACGTCGACGATCGCGTCCGGCTTCTCCTCCGAGGCCTTCCACAGCGCGTCGCCGAGGACCAGGCGACCCTCGGCGTCCGTGTTGAGGACCTCGACGGTCTTGCCGCTGTACATGCGCAGCACGTCGCCCGGGCGGGTGGCGGAGCCGGACGGCATGTTCTCGGCGAGCGCGAGCCAGCCGGTGACGTTGACCTCCAGGCCGAGGCGCGCGGCGGCGACCACCGCGGCGAAGACCGCCGCCGCGCCGCTCATGTCGCACTTCATCGTCTCGTTGTGCCCGGCGGGCTTGAGGGAGATGCCGCCCGAGTCGTACGTGATGCCCTTGCCGACGAAGGCGAGGTGCTTCTTCGCCTTGGGGGAGGTGTACGACAGCTTGACCAGGCGGGGAGCGGCGGCCGAGCCCGCGCCGACGCCGAGGATGCCGCCGTAGCCGCCCTTCTCCAGGGCCTTCTCGTCGAGCACCTGCACCTTGATGCCGTGCTCCTTGCCGGCCGCGGTGGCGACGGCGGCGAAGGACTCCGGGTTGAGGTCGTTCGGCGGGGTGTTGACGAGGTCGCGGGCGCGGTTGAGCTCCTCGGTCACGGCGGTGGCGCGCGCGACGGCCGCCTTGTACGCCGCGTCGCGGGGCTTGCCGCCGAGCAGCGCGACCTCGCCGAGCGGGGCCTTGCCGTTCTTGGCGGCCTCCCCCGACCTGCCGGTCTCCTTGTAGGCGTCGAAGGCGTACGCGCCCAGGCGGGCGCCCTCGGCGACGGCACCGGCGTCGGCGGCGTCCGCCATCGGCAGGGCGAAGGCGGCCTTCTTCGCGCCGGCGAGCGCGCGGGCGGCGACACCGGCCGCGCGGCGCAGCGCCTCGGCGCCGAACGTGTCGTCCTTCTCCGGGACCGCTCCCAGGCCGACGGCCACGACGACGGGTGCCTTGAAACCGGAGGGCGCGGGCAGCTTCGTCACTTCGCCCTCGGCCCCGGTGGCGCCGAGGGTCTCCAGGATTCCGGCGAGGGAGCCGTCGTACGCGGTGTCCACGGCCTCGGCGCCCGGTGCGACGACCGGGCCCTTGGGGCCCTTCGCGACACCGACGACGATCGCGTCGGCCCGCAGACCGGACGCTGCGGCGGTGCTGAGAGTGAGAGCAGTCACGGTGGTGAAATCTCGCTTCCGTTGAAGTTGCGGTGGCCGAGTGGGGTGGGTCGACCGGGCCCGACGGCTGACCCTAGATCCGGCCTGCGGGGGCGGTCCCTACCGGGGGCAGGTAAGTACCTGGGACGAGCCTACGCTCGGGGTCGGGTTTCGCTCATACCTGCGGGTGTTCACCGCCCGGTGGCGTCGTGGCCACTTCTCACCCCTCACTCCCGGTGAGCTGAGCCACACTCATCGTGTTCCGGCGAGCGTGCCGCTCGCCGCTTTGCATCATTTCCACGGATCCTCCTCGGTTTGACCAAAAGGGGATCTTTGAGGGGGAGGAGCAAGACATATGGCGCAGAGTGCGCAGAGATGGAGAAACGCGGCCGCTTCGTCAGCGGCCGCCGGTCTGTTGGTGCTGGGCCTGGGGGCGCCCGGCGCGTCCGCGGCGACCACGCCGCGCATCGATCTGAAGGTCCTGGTCGTCGACAACGGCGCCGGCCAGGTCGGGGCCGTCACCGCCGAGCTGAAGAGCACCGGCATCCCGTACACCACCGTCGATCTGGCCGACCCGGGCCGCCCGACGATCGACGCGGCGTTCCTGAGCGACACCGTGAACGGCACCCCGCGGGCCAAGTACCAGGGCATCGTCCTGCCCGACGAGGCGCCGTTCGGCCCGGGCTCGGCCGAGCAGACCGCCCTGGAGACGTACGAGAAGACGTACGGGATTCCCCAGGTCGACGCCTACACCTGGGCCCACCCCGAGGTCGGGCTCGACTACACCGACCAGAACGGCGGCTGGTCCGGCGTCCTGGACGGGGCGCGGACCCAGGTCACCGCGGCGGGCAGAGCGGGCCCCTTCGGCTACCTCGACGGGCCGCTGACCTTCGAGGACAACGACCCCTCGGTGCAGGAGAGTTACGGCTACGCCGCCCATCCGAGGGACGGGTTCACCAGCTACCTGGACGCGCCCGCCGGCGGCACCCTGCTCGGCCAGTACGCGCACGACGGGCGCCGTGAACTCGTGCTGACCTTCGCGTACAACCAGTACCAGCAGCAGTTCAAGGTGCTGGCCCGCGGCATCGTCGAATGGCTGACTCAGGGCGTCCACCTCGGCCGGAGCAGGAACTACTTCTCCGTCCACGTCGACGACGTCTTCGCGCCCGACGCCCGCTGGGACAGCGAACGCGACTGCACGCCCGGCGACTTCGACTGCGTGGGCGGTGACGGAGAGACAACCACGCCGATCCGTATGGCCGCTGACGACGCCGCGTACGCCGCAGAGTGGGAGGCGGCGCACGGTTTCACGCTCGACATGGTCTTCAACGCGGGTTCGGGCGAGGAGTGGAAGAGCGAGAACGGCGGCACCGACGCCCTCGCGGACAGACTGCTCGCCGACAAGGCCAAGTACCGCTGGGTGAACCACACCTACACGCATCAGTTCCTCGGCTGCGTCCAGGACACCACGACCGTGCCGTGGAGCTGCGCCAGGAACGCGGACGGCTCGACGCGGTACATGAGCCGCGCCGACATCTCGTCCGAGATCCGCAACAACTACAACTGGGCTCTGTCCAAGGGGCTTTCGACCGACCGCAGCGAGCTGGTGACCGGCGAGCACTCGGGTCTGAGGACGCTGCCCCAGCAGCCCGACGACAACCCGAACCTCGCGGGCGCGCTCGCCGACAACGGCGTCAGATGGACCGGTTCGGACAACTCCCGTGAACCCGCGCAGCGTTCGGTCGGCAGCAGCGTCCTGACCGTGCCCCGCTACCCGATGAACGTGTACTACAACGTCGGCAAGGCGGAGGAGATGGCCGACGAGTACAACTGGCTGTACACCTCCAAGGCCGCCGGCGGCAGCGGCATCTGCGAGAACAACCCGCTGTCCACCTGCCTGTCGGCACCGCTGGACACCGCCACCGGCTACGCGTCGTACATCGTCCCGCTGGAGGCGCACACCGCGCTCGGGCACGCCATCGGCAACGACCCGCGCCCGCACTACGCGCACCAGTCCAACCTGGCCGAGGACCGGATCCTGTACCCGGTCCTGGACGAGGTCCTCGCCGACTACAAGGCGCTCTACGCCGACAACGCCCCGCTGGAGAACCCCCGGCAGAGTGCCATCGGCACCGAGCTGCAGCGTCGCGCCGCCTGGCTGACGGCCGTCGCGAACGGCAAGGTCACGGCGTACCGCGTCGGTACGACCGTCACCGTCACCGCCCCGTCCGGGACGCAGATCCCGGTGACCGCTCCCGAAGGGACCAAGAAGCAACTGCTGCTCGGCACCGCCGCGTTCGGGACGCCGTACGCGGGAGAGCGCTCGGCCTGGACCACGCCGGAGCTTCTGCAGTCCGCTCTCAGGCTGACCCTGCCCGCGTAGGGCACGGAAGCTCAGTAGCACGACGCGCACCCCGGCCCCGACGGGCCGGGGTGCGCGACCGAGCCGTAGGAGATGTTCCGCAGGGGGGAACTCGCATGATGCGCAACGGCCGTCATGTCACCATGCTCACCGAAGGCACCTATCCGCATGTCCACGGCGGGGTCAGCACCTGGTGCGACCAGCTGGTGAAGGGCATGCCGGAGGTCGACTTCCACATCGTCTCGCTCACCGGCAGCGGCCGCGAACCCGTGACCTGGGAGCTGCCGCCCAACATCTACCGGCACACCGCCGTGCCGACCTGGGGCCCGCGGCCAGGACACGCGCGGGCGCCGCGGGGCCGGGCCCGTCGCCGCTTCACCGACACCTACGAGCGGTTCCTGCTCGCCTTCCTCGACCCCGAGGCGCACGGCGACTTCGGCGAGGCGCTGTACGAGCTGGCCGAACTCGCCCGCGACGGGGCCCTGTCGGCGGCCCTGCGCAGCGAGGCCGCGCTGCGCTCGCTGATGTGGATCTGGACGATGCCCCATCTGAAGACGGCCGCCGCCCGGCCGACGGTGCATGACGCGCTGACCGCCACCGACCTGCTGGAACACGCCCTGCGCCCGCTCGGCGTCCGGATCCCCGAGGACTCCGTGGCCCACGCGGTCAGCAGCGGCCTGGCCACCCTGCCCGCCCTGGCGGCGCACCATCTCGACGGGGTCCCCTTCCTGCTCACCGAGCACGGCATCTATCTGCGCGAGCGCTACCTCGGTTACCGCAGCGCCGAACAGCGCTGGCCCGTCAAGGCGTTCATGCTCGGCTTCTACCGCGAGCTCAACTCCCTGGGCTACCGGGCCGCCGACCTGGTCACCCCCTGCAACCAGTACAACCGCCGCTGGGAGGAGCGCGGCGGCGCCGACGCCGAGCGGATCCGCACGGTCTACAACGGCGTCGACCCGCACGCCTTCCCGCACGCGGGCCCCGAACCCGACGTGCCGACCCTCACCTGGTGCGGCCGCGTCGACCCCATCAAGGACCTGGAGACACTGCTGCGCGCCTACGGCATGGTGCGCGCCGAAATGCCCGAGACCAGGCTGCGGCTGTTCGGCCCGGTGCCGCCCGGCGGAGAGGAGTACGGGACCCGCCTGGAGAAGCTCGCCGCCGAGCTGGGCGTGACGGACGGGCTGACCTTCGAAGGCCGCATCAGCGAGGTGTGGCGCGCGTACGCGGCCGGCCACGTCGTGATGCTCTCCTCCATCTCCGAGGGCTTCCCCTTTTCGATCATCGAGGCGATGTCCTGCGGCCGTACGACGGTGTCGACCGATGTCGGCGGGGTGCGCGAGGCGGTCGGTGACACGGGCCTCGTCGTACCCCCGCGCGAGCCGGAGAAGATGGCGGCCGCCGCGCTGACGCTGCTGCGCGACGACGAACGGCGTCTGAAACTGGGCGAGTTGTCGCGCCAGCGGGTCATCGACCGCTTCACCTTGCGCCGCAGCGTCGATGCCTTTCGGACGATCTACCAGGAGTTGGCGGGCCTGCCCGAGGTGTACGAGCCCACCGTCGAGACCGTCGCCGACTGGACCGTGGAACTGCGCGACCCCTGGTACCAGGCGGTCGCCACGGACGGGACCGGCTGGTGAGCGGATCCCTGAGGATGCCGCCCGGCACCTACCAGGACACCCTCCCGTACGTGCCGCGCGGGCGCCGCGCGCCGAGCTGGGCCAAGCCCGATCCGATCGACGAACTCACCGAGCGGCTGCACGACTTCATAGCCGCGGCCGTGCATCCCGACGAGATAGCCGCGCTCCTCGAATCCGACGGCATGTCGGACGACAGGATTCGCGAGCGCTACGGCGTCAAGAACTCCTTCGCCCTCGCGGAGGAGCTGTACGAACGGGTCGAGCGCGCCTACCCCGAGCCGGAGGGCCCGGTCCACGACCCCTGGCAGCTCGGCCTGCTGGGCTGTCTGCTGCGGGGTGTGGTCTTCGCCCTGCCGGGCCTCGGATACGTCCTGGGGGCGCCGCTCCTCGCCGGCCCGAAGGACGGATTCGGGCTTCCGGCCGGGACGGTCCCGCTGCTCGCCGGGGCGCTGTGCGGCTGGACCTGGAACCAGGGGCTCGCCCACCGGGCCCACTCCTGGCTGGGACTGGGCGACCGTACGGCCGCCCGCCGCTCGCTGCTCGTCGGGGCCCCGGTGGGCATGCTGCTCGGCTCCCTGGTCGCCCTGGCCGCCGCGGGCACGGCTGACCCCGGTGCGGTCGCCTTCGCCGCCGGGCAGTCCTGCTATCTGGGCGCGGCCACCGTCCTGCTCGTGATGGGCCGCGAACGGGCCCTGCTCACCGCCCTGTCACCCATGACGGCGGGCGCGGTACTGGCCCTGGTCCACCCGGTCCCCGACCTCGCGCGAGCGACCCTGCTCCTGGGCTCGCTGGCGGCGGTCGCGCTGCTGGCTCTGCTCGAAGTGGCCCCGGCAGTACGCGAGTCGGGAAACGGAAGCTGGGCGGCCGGGCTCGCGGCGCTGCTGCCGTACGGGGCGTTCGGCGTTCCTGTGCGACCGTCGCGCACCGCTGCGCCCTGGCTCGCCGGATCGCTGCCGTACGCCCTCTTCGGGCTCGGCAGCGGCGTCCTCGTGCTCTACGCGGCGATCGGGGACGTCCTCGCGGGGGCGCACACCACGGTGGCCGCGCCGGCCGCGGTCGCGCTGACGGTCAGCATGGGCCCCGCCGAGTGGCTGCTCTTCCGGTTCCGCAGTGGCAGCCTCGCCGGGCTGCGCTCCAGCGGCACGGCGAAGGGCTTCTGGCGGACCACCGCGATCATCCTCGTCCGGTGCCTCACCGGTTACCTCGCCGCGCTGCTCGCGCTCAGCCTCGCCACGTCCGCGCTGTGGCCGCACGCGCCCGCGACCGCGGGGGGCGTCCGGCTCGCCGGGCTGCTCCTGCTGGGTGTGGTCCTGTGGACCGCGCTGCTGCTGCAGTCCTTCGGCGCCGTCACCGGTGCCGCCGTGGTCTGCGGTGTCGCGGCGCTCGCCCAGACCGTGGCCCTCGCGACGCACGCGGGCAGCCCGCACTGGGTGGGGCCGATCGTGTACGGAGCGGCGGCCGGGGTCCAGACCGGGCTCGTCTGCGGCCTGTTGGGAAGGGCGACCGCGCACCGATGAGCGAGCTGCTGGTTCCGTACTACGAACATCCGTCCGTCCGCCCCGCCGAATGGGACGCGCTCATCGCCGCCGCGCCCCGTCTCCACGGCGTCGTGCTGAACCCGGCCAGCGGCCCCGGCGAGCGCCCCGACCCGGCGTTCGCCGAGATCGCCGAGCGGCTGCGCGCGGCGGACGTCCGGGTGCTCGGATACGCCGACACGGACTACGGCCGCAGACCGGTCGCCGACGTCGTGCGCGACCTGTCCCGGCATCGCGCCTGGTACCGGACCGACGGCGCGTTCCTCGACCAAGTCGCCTCGTCCGTCGCCGAGTTCGGGTACTACCGGCGGCTCGCCGCGGCCGCCTGGGGCCTGGGCCGCGGCACCCTCGCCCTCAACCACGGGACGGTGCCGCACCCCTCGTACGCCCGCATCGCCGATGTACTGGTGACGTTCGAGGGCACGTGGGAGACGTACCGCACGAGCCCCCTCCCGCCGTGGACGGGTACCGGGGCGCGGCTGTGCCATCTCGTGCACGGCGTGCCGACGGGTGTCGACCCGGCGGCGGCGGTACGGGAGCGGGGCGCCACCCTGCACTGCGCGGTACCGGGCGTGGGCGATCATCCTTGGGGTACGTTGCCGCACACCCTGGAGCCCGCCCGATGAAACGCGTTCTGTTCCTCCTGGGGTCGCTGGTGCTCCTCGCGGGCTGCACGAGCGTCCCCGAGGACAACGGGAAGCCGGGCTCGCGCTGGCATCCCCGCCCGGGCGTGGCCTGGCAGTGGCAGCTCAGCGGACGCCTCGACAAGACCGTCGACGTGCCGGTCTACGACATCGACGGCTTCGACCACTCCAGGGCGACGGTCGCCGATCTGCACCGCCGCGGCCGCAAGGTCATCTGCTACATCTCCACCGGCGCCTGGGAGGAGTTCCGTCCGGACGCGGCGAAGTTCCCCAAGGCGGTGCTGGGGCGCGGCAACGGCTGGAAGGGCGAGCGCTGGCTCGACATCCGCCGTACCGACGTGCTGGAACCCCTGATGGCGGCCCGTGTCGACCTGTGCCGCGAGAAGGGCTTCGACGCGGTGGAGCCCGACAACATGGACGGCTACCTCAACCGCACCGGCTTCCCCCTGAAGGCCGCCGACCAGCTCCGCTACAACCGGCTCATCGCGAAGCTGGCCCACGACCGCGGTCTCGCCGTCGGGCTGAAGAACGACCTCGACCAAATCCCCCAACTGGTGGGGGACTTCGACTTCGCGGTCAATGAACAGTGCGCCCAGTACAAGGAATGCGGACGCCTCAAGCCGTTCATCGCCGCGAACAAGGCCGTCTTCCACGTCGAGTACGAGCTGCGGACCAGCGGCTTCTGCCCCGAGGCCCGCCGGCTGAAGCTGAGCTCGATGCTCAAAAAGTACGCGTTGGGGGCGTGGCGCCGGGCATGCTGAGCCCGAGTCCGGTGACCGCCGTGCCGGCCAGCCGGTCGGCCAGGGAGCGGCGGCTCGGGGAGAGCACGGGCAGGGCGTTGAGGAAGAAGATCACGACGGCGACGGCCCACACCAGCACCGAGAGCGCGAACTCGCCCTCCACCAGCAGGATGCAGGCCAGCGCGTACACGGCGACATCGGCCGTCGTCGTCACCGCCGCCCGCAGCGCCGCCCGGCGCGGGGGACTCGGCGTGACCTTGAGGCCGAGCAGGGCCTTGCCGACCGTGCATCCGGTGAGGGCGAGCGCCGCCCACTGGTAGAGGAAGGTGGCGACCACCAGGAGCCCGAAGGCCTGCTCCACGTCCCGGACCACCTTGTGCCAGAGGGAGAGCCCGAACCCCTCGGAGGCGTCGATGACATCGCCGCGCGAGGTGAGGATGTCCCAGCCGCCCCGCGTGGCGAGGTCGGGCACATCCGTCACGAGAGCGGATATCCGGTGGAAGGTGAGCACGGCGAGCGCGGACGCCGCCGCGAGCACCAGCGCGAAGTCGATGAACCAGGCCAGGAACCGCCGAAGTTTCGGCAGTCTCAGCATGTTCGGCACAGACGTCCCCCGATCACGATCCTTTGTCTGTTCGGCGGATCAGGTTAGTGGGGGTGGAGGGGCGCGAGTGCCGTTCGCCGGTGATCGTTTCAGCCCAGTGACATAACGACCAGCGCCGTCGTCGCCGCCGTCTCGGCGAGACCGCCGAACACATCGCCCGTGATGCCGCCGAAGCGGCGCGTGCAGTGGCGCAGCAGCAGTTCGGCGGCCGCGCAGGCGGCGAGCACCGCCACCGCGCCGCGCACCAGGTCGGACGTCCCGACCAGCGCGCCCGTGCCGGCCGCCGCGCCGACGACGGCCACCGTGACCAGCAGCGCGCCGCGCACCTGGACCGTGCCGGCGACCGCGGCGCCCAGGCCCTCGGGCCGGGCCGGGGGCACCCCGGTGCGGGCGGCCAGCGTGAGGACGAGGCGGGCCGCGGTCGCCGAGACGACGGCGGCGAGCGCGCCCCGGGCCCACGAGGTGTCGTACGCCTGGAAGAGCGCGGCCACCTGGGCGAGCAGCACGAACAGCAGGGTGATCACGCCGAACGGGCCGATGTCCGACTGCTTCATGATCCGTAGCGCGTCCTCGGCGGGCTTGCCGCTGCCGAGCCCGTCCGCGGTGTCGGCGAGCCCGTCCAGGTGCAGGCCCCGGGTGAGTGCGGCCGGTACGGCGGCCGAGGCCACGGCGGCCAGCAGCGGACCCGCGCCCATCGCGAGCAGCGCCACCCCCACGAGCGCCGCGCCCGCCCCGACCACCAGCCCGGCCACGGGTGCGCACAGCATTCCGCCGCGCGCGGCCTCGCGGTCCCAGCGGGTCACCTTCACGGGCAGCACGGTGAGGGTGCCGAAGGCGAAGCGGAGGCTGTCGGGCAGGGGGGACTTGGACGACGTCTTGGACACCGGCGCAGGGTACCCGGGTGCCCGGACGGCGGAGACAGCGGCTGTGGATGCTGCGTTCTCCCGGGGGGACAACCCCCGGACCCCCGGCCGGACAAGCACGTGGGCCCGACGTGATCGGTGCGAACATCGCTCGGCATAGCTGGATAAAGTTCATATATGGGTCACTGGTTGTACCGGAACATCATCGAACCGGGAAAGCTGCCGCTGCTGCTGGCGCTCGCCTCCTTCGTGCTGACGTTCGTGATCACCCGTGTCATCGTCCGGCTGATCCGTGCGGGCAAGGGGCCCTTCGGCAATGTGAAGGCCGGTGGCCTGCACATCCATCACGTCGTGCCCGGTGTACTGCTGATGGTGGTCGGCGGCTTCGGCGCGGTGTCCAGCAGCCGGTACGGGTTCGGCGCGTACCTGAGCGCCGTGCTGTTCGGAATCGGCGCGGGCCTGGTGCTCGACGAGTTCGCGTTGGTCCTGCACCTCGACGACGTCTACTGGACGGAGGCCGGCCGCCAGAGCGTCGAGGTCGTGGTGGTCACGGCGGCCCTCGTCGGCCTTGTGCTCGGCGGCTTCGCGCCGTTCGGCGTCAACGACCTCACCGATCAGGAACTGCAGGACCGCGGAGGCGTGATCCTGACCGTCGCGGTGAACTTCCTCTTCGCCCTGGTCGCCCTCAGCAAGGGCAAGACGCGCACCGCCGTCTTCGGCGTGATCGTCCCCTTCATCGCCCTGATCGGCGCGCTCCGGCTGGCCCGGCCCGGCTCACCGTGGGCCAAACGCCTCTATCGCCGACGGCCGCACGCCCGGGCCAGGGCGCGCCTGCGCGCCTACCGCCACGACCGGCGCTGGGCGGGCCCCAGCCGCAGGTTTCAGGACTGGATCGGCGGTAAACCGGACGATGAACTCACCCGGCCTGTGACCGGACGCCGGTGACACCGGTGGCGCCGGTGGCGTAACGCGGACATCGCGCACACGACCAGTACGGCGGCGATGGCCGCGAGGTGTTCCTTGCCCGCCAGGTTCTCCTTGAGGAGCACCTCGACCACCATGGCCCCGACGACCACACCCGCGGTGATGTACGCGCGATAGCGCCAGCCGAGGAACAGGGCGAGGCCCACCACGGCCGCCGACGGGCCGGTGTCGACGACCTGGGCGTCCGACCCGGGCAGCCCCAGTGGGTGGTGCGGGCCGAGGGCGATGGCGACGCGCGCGCAGAGCGTCCCGGCCAGCGTGGCGACGTACGCGACGACGAGCGTGCGCCACCAGCCGAGACAGATCTCGGCGATGCCGAACACGACGAGGATCTGCACGAGCGCACCCCACACCGGAAGGTCCAGGGCCGGGACGAACAAGGAGAGCGGGGTGCGCAGGAGAGCGAGCCAGAGCGGCTCCTCGGCCCGTACGGAGCCGATGTTCTGGACGAACTGAAAGCCCCACGACTGGTTCTGCACGAACTGGAGGACGGCCGTCAGACACACCGCGCCGATGGTCATGGGGATCGCCCGCAGGCGCCTTTCGGCGAGCGCGCCGTGAACGGTGACGTACAGCGGTCCCCATTCGGTGCGGCCCCAGCGGGCGAGCCTGATCATCTGTGCGACTCCAGGTGCTTGCGGTGCAGCCACTTCGGCAGTCCAGGCGCCTCCAGGAACCCCTCGGCGCGCGCGGACGCGACACCGATGCGCAGCAGGTCCGCGCTCTTCTCGAAGAGCAGGAACCGCGGCTCCCAGATGGGTCGATACTTTGCGTTGGCGCGGTACAGCGACTCGATCTGCCACCAGCGCGAGAAGAAGCTGAGCAGTGAGCGCCACAGCCGCAGCACCGGTCCCGCGCCGAGGCGTGCGCCACGTTCGAAGACCGAACGGAACATGGCGAAGTTGAGCGAGACCTGAGTGATCTTGATCTCCTGAGCCCGTCGCAGGAGTTCGATCACCATGAACTCCATCAGCCCGTTCTCGGAGTCGCGGTCGCGCCGCATGAGGTCCAGGGAGAGGCCGTGCGGCCCCCATGGCACGAAGGACAGCACCGCCCTCAACTCACCCTGGGCGTCGGTGCATTCGAGCATCACGCACTGCCCATCGTCCGGGTCGCCGAGCCGACCGAGCGCCATGCTGAACCCGCGCTCGGTCGCCCCGTCCCGCCAGTCGTCGGCGCGCCGCAAGAGGTACGCCATCTCGTCGGCCGCGATGTCCTCGTGGCGCCGGATGCGCACCCGGTAGCCCGCGCGCTTGACCCGGTTGTAGGCCTGCCGGACGGTGCGCATGGCCCGCCCTTCGAGGGTGAACTCGGCGGTCTCCACGATGGCTTCGTCGCCGAGTTCGAGGGCGTCGAGGCCGTGCCGGGAGTAGATGGTGCCCGCCTCCTCGCTCGCGCCCATCACCGCCGGGATCCAGCCGTGCGCGCGGGCCTCGGCGAGCCAGGGCTCGATGGCGCCGGGCCATGCCTCCGGGTCACCGATCGGGTCGCCGGAGGCCAGCGAGACCCCGCCGACCACGCGGTACGCCACCACGGCCTTGCCGGTCGGCGACCAGACCACGCTTTTCTCGCGCCGCAGGGCGAAGTAGCCGAGCGAGTCCCGGTCGCCGTTCTTCTCCAGCAGCGCGCGCAGCCGCTTCTCGTCGTCCTCGGTGAGCGGGTCGACGGCGCGGCGGGAGCGGAAGGCCGCGTAGAAGACGGCGAGGACCAGCAGGGTGCTGAACACGTTGATGGCGACGTTGACCCAGTTGGGCGTCGCGATCCCGGCGACGTGGGAGTCGTCGGCGGCGACCGAGACGAGCCGCAGGGTGCCGTAGCGCCAGCGGTCGAGGAAGGTCGAACGGTGCGCGTCGTGGGCGTGGTTGGTGACCGTGACCAGCAGCGCGGCGAGTAGCGAGGTGACCAGCAGCCCGCCGATCGCGACGGCCGCGGCGAGCCTGGGGTTCGACCGGTCGCCTTTCGCGTAGAACTCCCGGCGGCCGACGACGAGCGAGGCGACGAACGCGGCGGTCAGGACGAGCGAGATCCAGTTCTGCGCGTACTGGCGGATCTCCGGGAACGCCATGGCCACGGCGAACAGCAGCAGGAACAGCCCGCTGAGGACGAAGTTGAGGATCCACGCGGCTCGTTTGCGCCGCCGCATGGTGATGGCGAGGAACATCGTGAACACACCGGACGCGAAGCCTGCGGTCAGCAGGTACGGCGTGAAGTAGTTCTCCGTGTTGTGCCGGCGAACGTCCTGCCCGAGCGAGACCCACACGGCGCTCAGGAAGTTGATGAACGTGACGGCACGCAGATACCAGACGGTGAAGGCGGCGGCGCGCCGTGAGGCAGCGGTGGACCGCCGGTCCCCGTCCCCCTGGCGGGCCGACGCCCGCTCATGCTCGGCGGCAATTCGGGCATCTCCCATAAAGGGCGATGATATGGGGCGGGGTGGTGTGTGCGGGGGAGGGGTGCGGCGGGTGGTACGTCTGCGCTGCCGCTGGGCTCTGTGACGGGCTCTTTGCCGCTCCACGGCGCCTCTTCGGCGCTCCGCGCCGGGTGTTTCCCATCCGATCCGCCTGACTCGGTCGGCTGCCGAGGTGCCCTCCAGCGGCTGGTGTCGCGCTGCCCCGCGCCAGGCGGCTGCCGCTGCTCCGCGCCAGGCTGTCCCCGCTCCGCGCCGGTGTTTTCCGCCGGCCCGTCTCGGTCGGCCGGAAAACGAAAGC
Organism: Streptomyces albiflavescens; assembly: GCF_014645835.1. Classification (GTDB taxonomy): domain Bacteria; phylum Actinomycetota; class Actinomycetes; order Streptomycetales; family Streptomycetaceae; genus Streptomyces; species Streptomyces albiflavescens. The sequence continues at coordinate 70,735 of NZ_BMMM01000017.1, read as the reverse complement.
CGCCGCCACGGCGCTCAGCCGTGGCGGCGGCTCTCTGTCGTGGCGGCGGCTCTCTGTGGGGCCGAGTCGGCCGTAGCCCGTTACTCGTCCTCCGCAGAGCCCTCGGAACCCTCGGAGTCCTCGGCGTCCTCGGGCTCGGGCTTCGTCTCGGGGGAGGGAGTCTCCGGCAGGTCGGCTGCCAGGGCTGCCGCCGCCTGGACCAGGGGCAGTGCCAGCAGTGCGCCCGCGCCCTCGCCGACGGTCACCCCGTGGTCGAGCAGGGGCTCCAGGGCCATCCGGTCCAGCGCCTTCGCCTGGGCCGGCTCGCCGCTGTTCTGGCCGGCCAGCCACCAGTCCGGCGCGCGGAAGGCGACCCGCTGCCCGACCAGGGCGCACGCGGCGGAGACGACCCCGTCGAGGATCACCGGCATCTTCCGCACCGCGCTCTGCAGGAGGAACCCGGTCATCGCCGCGAGGTCCGCCCCGCCGACCGTCGCCAGCAGCAGCAGCTGATCCCCGAGCACGGGCCGGGCCCGCCGCAGGGCGTCACGCACGGCGGCGCATTTGCGCATCCACGCGAGGTCGTCGATGGCGCGGCCGCCCCGCCCGGTCACGACCGACGCGTCGGTCCCGCACAGCGCGGCGACCAGCACGGCGGCCGCCGTGGTCCCGCCGACGCTGATGTCGCCGAGCACCACCAGATCCGTACCGGAGTCCGCCTCTTCGTCCGCGACCGCGACGCCCGCGCGGAACGCGGCCTCCGCCTCCTCCAAGGTCAGCGCGTCCTCGACGTCGATACGTCCCGAACCGCGCCGCACCCGATGCCGTACGACCTCGGCGGGCAGCCCCTCCGGCTCGCAGTCCAGCGCCATGTCGACGACGCGCAGCGGCACGCCCAGCCGCCGGGCAAGGACGGCCGCCGGGCTGGCGCCCTCCAGGACCGCCCGCACCAACTGGTCGGCGGTGCCCGCGGGCCGCGCCGACACGTCGAGTTCGGCGACCCCGTGGTCGCCCGCGAACAGCACCACGCGCGGATGCTCGATCGGCCGCACCGGCACCGCTGACTGCGCCGCCGCCAGCCACTCACCCAGGTCGTCGAGGCGGCCCAGTGACCCGGGCGGCACGATCTGGCGCTCCCGGCGCGCCTCGGCGTCCCGGCGCACGCCTCCGTCGGGGCGCTCGATCAGATCGGTGAAGTCGTCGAGATTAAGCGAGCTCATTCGCCGAACAGTACCGGCAGCGATCGAACACGTCCGCGTCACGTCGCTGCACCCTGGATCGCATTCCGCTACGTACCGTTTGTATCGGATTGTCGTACGGCCCGGTAGTCCTCGCCCAGGTCCTCCAGTCACCCCCCCACGGCCCCGCGTCCCCCAGGAGCGCCCATGCCCCCCACTCCGCAGTCGATCGCCGAACGCCGCGCCGCCTACGCGGCCGAACTCGCCCAGGGCACCGACCGGTTCCACGAACCGCGCCGGGACGACTGCCCCTGGTGCGGGTCGAGGCGGCTGCGCACCCGGCTGGTCACGTCGGACCTGGTGCAGCGCAAGCCCGGCACGTTTGTCGTCGACGAGTGCGAGGACTGCGCCCACGCCTTCCAGAACCCCCGGCTCACGGCGGAGGGGCTGGCCTTCTACCACCGAGACCTCAGGGATCTGAGGGGGGACGCCCTCGAAGGCCTCGTCGTGCGGCTCCTCGGCGCCCGCGCCGCCCGCGGTCGCCACCACGCGGCCGCCCGCGCGATGCTGCGCCACACCGAGCCGGAGAGCTGGCTCGACGTCGGCACCGGGCACGGGCACTTCCCGGCCGCAGCCAAGGAGGTCCACCCGTACACGGCCTTCGACGGGCTCGACGCCACGCGACGGGTCGTGAAGGCGCGGGCGGCCGGGCGCGTCGAGGAGGCGCACCGGGGCCGGCTCACCGACTCCCGGATCGCCGAGCGGCTGCGTGCCCGCTACGACGTCGTCAGCATGTTCCACCACTTGGAGCACACCGCCGACCCGCGCGAGGAACTGCGCGCCGCCATGGTGGTGCTGCGGCCCGGCGGGCACCTCCTCCTCGAAGTCCCGGACCCCGACAGCGCGTTCGGCGCGCTGCTGGGCAAGTGGTGGGTGTCGTACGGCCAGCCGCGCCACCTCCATCTGATGCCGCTGCCCAACCTGCTGGGCGAACTGGAGGCCCTCGGCTGCGCGATCGTCGCCACGGACCGTCGCGAACCACACATCCCGTACGATCTCGCCGGCGCCCTCGCGCTGGCCCTCGGTCACGTCCTGCCCGACCTCGACGCGCCCTGGCGGTCCGCTCCGCCGGCCCCGCTCCAGCGCGCGCTGCACGCGGCCCTGACCCGGGCGTCCAGTCCCCTCCTGGCCACGACGTCAGCCCTGGACCACGCCCTCGCCCCGCTCTTGCGCCGCACCCGCTTCTCCAACGCGTACCGGATCATCGCGCGGCGCTGAGGCACCGGCCCGCTCCGCGGGACCTCACCCCCGCAAAACCACCGCCTGCCCCGCCACGACCAACAACACGTGCTCGCACTCGGCTGCGAACCCGGCGTTCAGCCGCCCGAGTTCGTCGCGGTAGCGCCGCCCCGACGCGGTGGCGGGGACGATGCCGGAGCCGACCTCGTTGGAGACGGCGACGACGGTGCGGCGGGTGTCGTGGACAGCGGCGGTGAGTTCCTCGACACGGGCACGCAGGGCGCGTTCGCCGCCGCCCGCCCACTCCGCGTCGTCCCAGGCGTTCACGGAGTCCATCGCGTCCGTCAGCCAGAGCGACAGGCAGTCGATAAGCAGCGGAGGGCCGTCCTCCGCCAGGAGGGGGACGAGGTCGCAGGTCTCGGTGGTGCGCCAGGAGCCGGGGCGCCGCTCACGATGCGCGCTGACGCGCGAGGCCCACTCGGTGTCTCCGTTCCGGGAGCCGCCCGTCGCGACGTACAGCACGTCGGGGAAGGCCTCGAGGCGCCGCTCCGCCTCCACCGACTTGCCCGAACGCGCGCCGCCGAGCACGAGCGTGCGGCGCGGCACGTCCGGTACGTCCTCGTAGACACCCACGTCCAGCGTGGTCCCGTCCGGCACCGCCCGCGCGCCCGCCGCCGCGAGCCGCCGCCGCAGTTCGGGCCCCGGCGGCACATCGTGGTCGAGGTGCACCGCGATCACGTCCGTCGTCGGCCCGACCGCGCCGACCGCCCGCAGCTTCGCCAGGCCGTCGGGGCGCCCCACCACATCGACGAGCACCATGTCGTACGTGTCACTGGTCGTGTCGAGCCCGGCCGGCGCCGCGCCCGGCGGCAGATAGAGCAGCCGCTGGCCGTCCGGGCCGGTCACCGCGTACCCCGTGCCGGGCGCGTCCATCGGCACCGCCCGCACCCGGTGCCCGGTGAGCAGCGCCAACTCGCGCCCGTCGGGCACCCGGCCGGGCTGCGGCAGCCCGGCCGGCACCTCGACCGCGGGCCCGTCGTGCGGATGCGAGAGCAGCACCTGTCGTACGCCGCCCAGCGAGTGCCCGGCGCGGGCGGCCGCGAACGCCGCGCCGGGCGTGAGGTCGAGCAGCAGCGTGCCGTCCACGAGCAGCGCGGTGGCCGCCCGCGCGTTCTCGCCGAGCGCGGTCGCGCAAGCCGCGCAGGGACAGTCGGGGCGGGGCAGGCCCTCGGGGGCGCCGGTGCCGAGCAGAGTCAGTTCCACGAGGTTGATTTTTGCGTGTCGCCGCAGGTCTTGCGCGTCCGGCCAGGCCCTGTCGGCAAATTCCCGTCGTTCGCCCGGTGGGCGCGGGCGGGCCATTGACGACAGGGCCTAGGCTTCGGACAGGAGCCGGATCTTGTCCGGCTTCCGCTGTGCAGTGTGCTCATACCTTGGAGGCGTACATGGCGGCATGGACGTGGCGGTTCGAGAAGTCCGACGGGACAGAGGTCCAACCCGCGGTGCAGCCCGAGGAGTTCACCACGCAGGGGGACGCGGAGTCCTGGATCGGCGAGGTGTGGAAGGACCTTCTCGAGGGCGGCGCGGACCAGGTGTTCCTCTTCGAGGACAGCACGCAGATCTACGGGCCGATGAGCCTGCACGCCGAACCGGAGTAGGCCGGTCGGGGTTGCCGGGGCCGGACCCCGGCAACCCGCCCACCCAGGCAACCCGCCCACCCAGGCAACCCGCCCACCCAGGCAACCCGCCCACCCAGGCAACCCGCCCACCCAGGCAAGCCGCCCACCCCGGCAAGCCGCCCCACCGCGGTCGCCCGCCGGCTGCTGTCGCCCGCCGCCCGCCGCCCGCCGGTCGCCCGACGTCAGATCTCCGCCAACGTCACCACGACGGTGCGCTCGCTTCCGTCCCGCACGAACGTCACCTTCGTCCTGTCGCCCGGCTTTTCGACCGCGAGGGCCTCGGCGAGCGAGATGATCGTGGTGATGTCGCTGTCGCCGATCTTGGTGATGACGTCCCCGGGCCGGATGCCCGCCTTGTCCGCCGCGCCGCCGTTCTTGACCGCGACCACGGCGACTCCCGCGGGCTGGTAGTCGTCGTTGACGACCGTACGGCCCGTGATGTCGAGCGCGGCCCGTCCCGAGTCGGTGACCTTGCCGTGCTTGATGATCTGGTCGGCGATCGTCTTCACCATCGACGCGGGGATCGCGAAGCCGATGCCGGGCGCCGCACCGCCGCCGAGATCGGGGTCGGTCGCCGCGAGTGTCGGGATGCCGATGACCTGTGCGTCGAGATTCACCAGCGTGCCGCCGCTGTTGCCGGGGTTGATCGCCGCCGAGGTCTGCACCATGTTCGCGATGGTGGCCCCCGTACCCCCGCCGGAGGTGCCCTCGCTGACGGTGCGTCCGGTCGCCGAGACGATGCCCTGGGTCACGCTGGACGAGAGCCCGAGCGGCGACCCCATCGCCAGCACGATCTGGCCGACCTCGACCTTCGAGGAGTCCCCGATGGTCGCCGCCTTCAGCCCGTCGGGGATCTTGTCCAGCTTGATGACGGCGAGATCCTGCTCCGGGTACGCGTAGACGAGCGTCGCCGTCAGCGCGGCCTCGTTGTTGGCCGTCGTGACCGTGAACTTCTTCTCGTTCCCGACCACGTGCGCGTTGGTGACGATGTGCCCCGCGTCGTCGTACACCACGCCGGACCCAAGATCATGGCTCGCCTCGATCTGCACCACCGACGGCAGGACTTCCTTGATCACTCTCAGGTAGTCGTCCTGAAGGTCATTGGCCACCTGGGGGACAGCGGCCTGCGTCGTCCTCGCACCGTCCTTCTTGGACGACGAGGAGTCGCCGGTGCAGCCGGAGAGCAGGGCGGCCGAACAGGCGAGGACGACTACGGACGCAAGGAGCCGGAGGGTGCGCGTACGGGCGCGGGGCCGGGCAGGCACACGGGAAGCATCCATGCCCGAAGTGTCCCTTTCCGGGGGATGCCCCGACCTGCGATGCACACCCGAACGGGTCGCTCAGCCACGCACTCCGCACAGGTGCAGCAACGCCGCCACCTGGCGATAGGGATCCGTCCGCCCGGCCCGCTCCTCGGCGGCCAGCAGACTCGCCGCATCCGGCGGAACCGTCGCTCCGTCCGCCGCGGTGTCCGTGAAGACCCGCACCCCGTACCAGGCGTGCAAGGGCGCGCCGATCCCCGCGAGCGTGGACGTCAGCGTGGCGAGCCGATCGGCACGGACGTCGAGGCCGAGCCGGTTCGTGTACGCGGTCGTGTCGAAGGAGACGAGCGTCGCCGCCCAGTCCCCGGACAGCCCCGGCCGCATGGCCAGCGCGTCGGCGTTCCGCACGAGCAGCGAGAGCAGCCCGCCGGGAGCCAGCATCCGCGCCAGGCCGGCCAGCAGTGCGTCCGGCTCCTCGACGTACATCAGCACGCCGTGGCACAGCACCACGTCGAAGCTGCCCGGCAGGAAGTGGACACCGGTCTCCCGGCCGTCGCCCTCGATCAGCCGTACGCGTCCCCGGATGCCCTCGGGCTCGGCGGCAAGCGCCTCCCGGGCCACCGCGAGCATCTTCGCGTCCTGCTCCAGTCCGGTCACCTGATGCCCGGCCCGGGCAAGGCGCAGCGCCTGCGTGCCCTGGCCCGTCCCGACGTCGAGGATGCGTAGCCGCAGGCCCACCGGGAACCGCCCGGCCATCTGCTCGTCGAGCTGCCGGGCCACCAGCTCCTGTCGTACGACATCACGCAGGCCGCCCAGCTTGTTCAGCCAGGCGTCCGCCGCGCCCCCGGAGAAAGACGTCGTGCTCAGGGCCGCTCTCCGCGCTTGACCTGCGGCTTCGGAAGCCGGAGTCGACGCATCTGGAGCGTGCGCATCAGCGCGTAGGGGACCGCGCCCTTCTTGGGCTGGTCGGGGAAGCGGGCGTTCAGCTGCTTCTTGAGGCGGATCGCGATACCGATCGAGTCGACCACGATCATCACGATCACGACGAGCCACAGCAGCAGCGCGATGTTCTGCAGCGAGCCCACCCGCACCATGCTCAGGACGAGGATGACCACGGCCAGCGGCAGGAAGAACTCGGCGATGCAGAACCGCGAGTCCACGAAGTCGCGCGCGAACTTCCGCACCGGACCCTTGTCACGGGCGGGCAGATAGCGCTCGTCACCGCTGGCCAGCGCCTGGCGCTGCCTCTCCATCTGGGTGCGGCGTTCATCGCGCTGTCGCTTGGCCGCCTCCTTGCGCGTCGTCGGCGTATTGGCGACGCTGCGACGCTGGGTCTGGGCCTCACTGCGCTTGGGCGTGGGGCGGCCCTTGGGGGCCTGCGGGTGACGGGTCTGCTTGGAGTCGGTCACCGGCGCCTTGTCGGCGGGGGCCTTCTCTTCCTTGGCACGGCTACGGAACACAAAACCCAAGGGTACGGGGTTCGCGGGCATGGACGCCGTTCGAGTGGGGAACGATCCGGCAACACCGTACGTCTGTAGTGGGACAGAGGGGACGTTGCGCGCGGCTTTGCCGGGTGGCGGGGCCGGGGGACCCCGAGGTCCACCTACTCCCTACGCCGGAGCGGTGCCGTGGGCAGTCGTCCTTGGGGATGAGCGCATCCGTCCCCGAACAGTGCGGTAATGGATGCAGGGCCCGTACTGTGGGTTCTGTTGCAGTACCTGGAGCTGGAGTCCGTCAGAAGGGGGCGCGCGAAGCCCATGAGCGGTGTCATGAAGCGTATGGGGATGATCTTCCGCGCGAAGGCGAACAAGGCCCTTGACCGGGCCGAGGACCCGCGCGAAACCCTCGATTACTCGTATCAGAAACAGCTGGAGCTGCTGCAGAAGGTGCGCCGCGGCGTCGCGGATGTGGCGACCAGCCGCAAGCGCCTCGAGCTGCAGCTGAACCAGCTCCAGAACCAGTCCACCAAGCTGGAGGACCAGGGCCGCAAGGCGCTCGCGCTCGGCCGCGAGGACCTGGCCCGTGAGGCGCTGTCGCGTCGCGCCGCCCTCCAGCAGCAGGTCACCGACCTGGAGACGCAGCACCAGACCCTCCAGGGCGAGGAGGAGAAGCTCACCCTCGCGGCCCAGCGTCTCCAGGCGAAGGTCGACGCCTTCCGCACCAAGAAGGAGACGATCAAGGCGACGTACACGGCGGCCCAGGCGCAGACCCGAATCGGCGAGGCCTTCTCCGGCATCTCCGAGGAGATGGGCGACGTCGGCCTTGCCATCCAGCGTGCCGAGGACAAGACCGCGCAGCTCCAGGCGCGCGCCGGCGCCATCGACGAGCTGCTCGCCTCCGGGGCCCTCGACGACCAGTCCGGAATGGCCAAGGACGACATCCAGGCCGAGCTGGACCGGCTCTCCGGTGGTACGGATGTAGAGCTGGAGCTGCAGCGCATGAAGGCGGAGCTGGCCGGTGGGTCCTCGCCGCAGCAGGCGATCGAGGGCGGCACGGGGCAGTCGCAGTCCCCGTCGCAGCCACAGGACACTCCGCGCTTCGACAAGCAGTGAGTGAGTGACCGACTGATCGGGTCCCACGCCTGAGGAGGGCGACGTGATCGTACGGATCATGGGGGAGGGGCAGGTGAGGCTGGACAACAGCCACCTCGCCGAACTGAACAAGCTGGACGACGAACTGCTCGCCGAAATGGAGAGCGGCGACGAGCCCGGCTTCCGCCGCACGCTGGGCGCGCTCCTGGAATCGGTACGCCGCCTCGGAACTCCGCTCCCCGACGACGCGCTGGAACCCTCGGAACTGATCCTCCCGTCCCCGGACGCGACCCTGGAAGAGGTCCGCGAAATGCTGAGCGACGAGGGCCTGATCCCCGGCTGACGACGGCTTGTAGCGCAATTCCCCGCGCCCCTTTTCAGGGGCGCGGGGAACTGCGCAGTCTTTTAGGGGGGTCCGGGGGCGCAGCCCACGGATACGGGTCGGGCGGGGGCGCAGGGGGCGAGAACATGCCCCGCGGTACCCGGTAGCACCCGTTCCAAGCCCCCGCAGGTCCCCGTACCGTAAACGGAGTGAGCACCCTAGAGCGCACGAGGGACTGGCTGCGTGCCCACCCCCTCGCCCTGGACGCCGCCCTGGCCACAGGCGTCCTCGCCAGCATGGTCGCCGGTTCCTTCGTCGACCCGCACGGCGGGAACGGCGCGACCTGGGGAGCCCGCACCCCCAACGCCCTCAGCCTCGCTCTGATGGTGCTCGGCGCCGCGGCCCTGGTCTTCCGCCGCCGCGCCCCGATGGCGGTCCTCGCGGCCACGGGCGCCGTCTCGCTGGTGGAGCTGGCCACCGGTGACCCCAGAGCCCCGGTGGCGATGTCCGCCGTCGTCGCCCTCTACACCGTCGCGTCGACCACCGACCGCCCCACGACCTGGCGCGTCGGACTGGTCACGATGACCGTCCTGACGGCGGTCGCGATGCTCGCGGGACCGATGCCCTGGTACGCCCAGGAGAACCTGGGGATCTTCGCCTGGACCGGTATGGCCGCCGCCGCGGGCGACGCCGTACGCAGCCGGCGCGCCTTCGTGCACGCCATCCGCGAGCGCGCCGAACGCGCCGAACGCACCCGCGAGGAGGAGGCCCGCCGCCGTGTCGCCGAGGAGCGGCTGCGGATCGCCCGCGATCTGCACGACGTCGTCGCCCATCACATCGCCCTGGTGAACGTCCAGGCGGGCGTCGCCGCCCACGTCATGGACAAGCGGCCGGACCAGGCCAAGGAAGCTCTCGCGCACGTCCGCGAGGCCAGTCGCTCCGCCCTCAATGAACTCCGTGCCACCGTGGGCCTCCTGCGCCAGTCCGGCGACCCCGAGGCCCCCACCGAACCCGCCCCCGGCCTCGCCCGCCTCGACGAACTCGCCGACACCTTCCGCAATGCCGGCCTCCCCGTCGAAGTCGCCCGCTGCGATCACGGCACCACCCTCCCCGCCGCCGTCGACCTCGCCGCTTACCGCGTCATCCAGGAAGCCCTCACCAATGTGCGGAAGCACGCGGGCCCGGAGGCGAAGGCCGAGGTCAGCGTCGTACGCGTGGGACCGAATGTGGAGGTCACGGTCCTCGACAACGGGCCCGGGCAGGACGAAGCGCCGGAAGAGGGCGGCGGGCACGGGCTGCTCGGGATGCGGGAGCGGGTCACCGCGCTCGGCGGCAGCTGCACGGCCGGTCCCCGATACGGAGGCGGCTTCCGGGTCCATGCGATCCTTCCGGTCAAGAACCGCACGCCTGCTCTGGGGGACTCCGTATGACCATCCGTGTCCTGCTCGCCGACGACCAGGCACTGCTGCGCAGCGCCTTCCGTGTGCTCGTCGACTCGGAGCCCGACATGGAGGTCGTCGGCGAGGCGTCCGACGGCGCGGAGGCGGTGCGGCTGACCAGGGACGAGCGCGCCGACGTCGTGCTCATGGACATCCGGATGCCGGGGACCGACGGGCTCGCCGCCACCCGGCTGATCACCGCCGACCCGGGGCTCGCCCATGTGCGGGTGGTCATGCTGACGACCTTCGAGGTCGACGAGTACGTGGTGCAGTCGCTGCGGGCCGGCGCGTCCGGGTTCCTCGGGAAGGGCGCCGAGCCGGAGGAGCTGCTGAACGCGATCCGGATCGCCGCCGGTGGCGAGGCGCTGCTGTCGCCGGCGGCCACCAAGGGGCTGATCGCCAAGTTCCTCGCGCAGGGCGACGGTTCGGACGAGGAGCGGGATCCGGCCCGCGCCGAGCGGCTCGACGCGCTCACCGGGCGCGAGCGCGAAGTGCTCGTCCAGGTCGCGGGCGGGCACTCCAACGACGAGATCGCCGAGCGTCTCGAAGTCAGCCCGCTGACGGTGAAGACGCACGTCAACCGGGCCATGGCGAAACTCGGCGCGCGCGACCGGGCGCAGCTGGTCGTCATCGCGTACGAGTCCGGGCTGGTCCGTCCAAGGGTGGACTGAGCTCCACCTGGGCGTACTGCGCCTGGAGTAGGAGCCGCATAAGGAAATGGACTCAGGGGCTACGGATCGGTCCCCTTCCATGGCTCAGGGTGTGAGGTGGGGCGCTCAGATGTGCTCGCCCCCTTGCTTCACGTTCCGCTCACGCCACAGAAGAGAGACCCGCCACCCATGTCCTGGCTGTCCAGATTCAGCCTCGCGCAACGGGCCCTCATAGGGCTGATCTCGATCATCGCGCTCGCCTTCGGAGCGATCGCGATCCCCCAGCTCAAGCAGCAGCTGCTGCCCACCATCGAACTGCCCATGGTGTCCGTGCTCGCGCCGTACCAGGGCGCGTCTCCCGATGTGGTGGAGAAGCAGGTCGTCGAGCCCATCGAGGACACCCTCGAAGCCGTCGACGGCATCACCGGTGTCACGTCCACGGCCAGTGAGGGCAACGCCGTGATCATGGCGTCCTTCGACTACGGCAACGACACCAAGCAGCTCGTCGCCGATGTCCAGCAGGCCGTCAACCGCGCCCGCGTGCAGCTCCCGGACGACGTCGACCCGCAGGTCATCGCCGGTTCGACGGACGACATCCCGACCGTCGTCCTCGCCGTCGCCTCGGACAAGGACCAGCAGGCCCTGTCCGACCAGCTCGACCGTACCGTCGTGCCCGACCTGAAGGACATCGACGGCGTCGGCCAGGTGACGGTCGACGGCGTACGCGACGTCCAGGTCACCGTCACTCCCGACGACAAGAAGATGGCGAAGGCCGGCCTCACCTCTGCCGCCCTCGGCCAGGCCCTGCAGGCGGGCGGCGCGACCGTCCCCGCCGGCTCCTTCGACGAGGACGGCAGTAACCGCACCGTCCAGGTCGGCGGCGGCTTCACCTCCCTGAAGCAGATCCAGGACCTGATGGTCACGGGCGCCCAGGGGAAGAAGCCGGTGCGCCTCGGCGACGTCGCCGGCGTCAAGCAGGAGCAGTCCAAGGCCGACTCCATCACCCGGACGGACGGCCGCCCGAGCCTCGCCGTGAACGTCACCATGGACCACGACGGCAGCGCGGTCGCCATCTCCGACGCGGTCAAGGACAAACTGTCCGGCATGCGCAAGGACCTGGGGGCCGGGGCGACGATCACCGTCGTCAGCGACCAGGGTCCGGCGGTGTCGAAGTCCATCGACGGCCTGACCACGGAGGGCGCGCTGGGTCTGCTCTTCGCGGTCCTGGTCATCCTGGTCTTCCTGGCGTCGATCCGCTCGACGCTGGTCACGGCGGTCTCGATCCCCCTGTCGGTGGTCCTGGCCCTGATCGTGCTGTGGACCCGCGACCTGTCGCTCAACATGCTCACGCTCGGCGCGCTCACCATCGCCATCGGCCGTGTCGTCGACGACTCGATCGTCGTCCTGGAGAACATCAAGCGGCACCTCGGCTACGGCGAGGAGCGCGAGGAGGCCATCCTCAAGGCGGTCCGCGAGGTCGCGGGTGCGGTCACATCGTCGACGCTGACGACGGTCGCCGTGTTCCTCCCGATCGGCCTGACCGGCGGCATGGTGGGCGAGCTGTTCGGCTCCTTCAGTCTCACGGTCACCGCGGCGCTGGTGGCCTCCCTGCTCGTCTCGCTGACGGTCGTGCCCGTTCTGTCGTACTGGTTCCTGCGCGCCCCGAAGGGCACCCCGGCGGACGCCGACGAGGCCCGGCGCAAGGCGGAGGAGAAGGAGGCGCGCAGCCGACTGCAGCGCTTCTACGTTCCCGTACTGCGCTTCGCGACCCGTCGCCGTCTGACGAGCGTGCTGATCGCGGTCGCGATCCTCGTCGGCACGTTCGGCATGGCGCCCCTGCTGAAGACGAACTTCTTCGACCAGGGCGACCAGGAAGTCCTCACCGTCAAGCAGGAGTTGAAGCCGGGCACGAGCCTGGCGGCGACCGACGCGCAGGCGAAGAGGGTCGAGAAGCTGCTGGACGGCGTCAAGGGCGTCAAGGACTACCAGGTCACGGTCGGTTCCTCCGGCTTCATGGCCGCCTTCGGCGGCGGCACGGACACCAACCAGGCCTCGTACCAGGTCATGCTGGACGACTCGGCGTCGTACGACGACGTCCAGAGCCGTATCGAGGACGGTCTCGGCAAGCTCTCCGGGATCGGTACGACCACGGTCTCGGCCGGTGACGGGTTCGGCAACCAGGACCTGAGCGTCGTCGTGAAGGCGGCCGACGCGAGCGTGCTGCGCGAGGCGGCCGACCAGGTCCGCGACGAGGTCGCCAAGCTGGACCACGTCACGGACGTGACCAGCGACCTGGCGCAGAGCGTGCCGCGCATCTCGGTCAAGGCCAACTCCAAGGCCGCGGCGGCCGGTTTCAACGACACGACGCTCGGTGCGGCCGTGGCCGAGGCGGTCCGCGGCACGACCAGCGGCAAGGCGATCCTGGACGACATCGAGCGGGACGTCGTCATCAGGTCGGCGAAGCCTGCCGAGACGCTGGGCCAGTTGAAGAACCTCCGGCTGGGTGCCGCGAAGCTCGGTGACATCGCGGACGTGAAGCTGGTCGACGGTCCGGTCTCGATGACCCGGATCGACGGTCAGCGGGCGGCCACGATCACGGCGAAGCCGACCGGCGACAACACCGGTGCGGTCAGCGCCGACCTCACCTCGAAGCTGAAGGCGCTGAAGCTCCCCTCAGGTGCCACGGCGGAGATCGGCGGGGTGTCCCAGGACCAGGACGACGCGTTCGCCTCCCTGGGGCTGGCGATGCTGGCGGCGATCGCGATCGTCTTCATGGTGCTGGTCGCGACCTTCCGTTCGCTGGTGCAGCCGCTGATCCTGCTCGTCTCGATCCCCTTCGCGGCGACGGGCGCGATCGGCCTGCTGGTCGCCACCGGTACCCCGATGGGCGTTCCGGCGATGATCGGCATGCTGATGCTCATCGGCATCGTGGTGACGAACGCGATCGTGCTGATCGACCTGATCAACCAGTACCGGCGACAGGGCTACGGCACGGTCGAGGCGGTCATCGAGGGCGGCCGCCACCGGCTGCGCCCGATCCTCATGACGGCCCTGGCGACCATCTTCGCCCTCCTGCCCATGGCGTTGGGCGTCACCGGCGAGGGCGGCTTCATCGCCCAGCCCCTGGCCGTGGTCGTCATCGGCGGCCTGATCAGCTCCACCCTGCTGACACTGCTGCTGGTCCCGACGCTGTACACGGTGATCGAACTCCGCAAGGAGCGCCGGGCGAAGAAGAAGGCGGCGAAGCGGGCGGCGAAGACGGGGATCCCGTCCTCGCCGACGGAGGCGGGGGAGCCGGAACCCGCGGGGGTCTAGGCAGCGGGTCGGACGCGGGGCAGGCCGCTTCGCGCCGGCCCGTCCCCACCCACCCCCACCCCATGGGCCCAGACCCGTGCCACCAGCGATGGGGTGCCCTTCAGTGCGAGGGGCACCGCACCAGCGATGGGGTGCCCCTCAGCGAGAGGAGCACCCCATCGGCGTAGGCACAGCGCCGGCGTTACGGCAGTGCCAGCATCCGCTCCAGCGCCAGCTTGGCGAACTGCTCCGTCTCGCGGTCCACCTCGATGCGGTTGACCAGGTTGCCCTCGGCGAGCGACTCCAGGGTCCACACCAGGTGCGGCAGGTCGATGCGGTTCATCGTCGAGCAGAAGCAGACCGTCTTGTCGAGGAAGACGATCTCCTTGTCCTCGGGCGCGAAACGGTTCGCGAGCCGTCGTACGAGATTCAGCTCCGTACCGATCGCCCACTTCGAGCCGGCCGGAGCCGCCTCCAGGGCCTTGATGATGTACTCCGTGGAGCCCACGTAGTCCGCCGCCGCGACGACCTCGTGCTTGCACTCGGGGTGGACGAGGACGTTCACCCCGGGGATCCGCTCGCGGACGTCGTTCACCGAGTCCATCGAGAAGCGGCCGTGGACCGAGCAGTGACCCCGCCACAGGATCATCTTCGCGTCCCGCAGCTGCTCCGCGGTCAGCCCGCCGTTCGGCTTGTGCGGGTTGTAGACGACGCAGTCGTCGAGGGACATGCCCATGTCGCGGACCGCCGTGTTGCGGCCCAGGTGCTGGTCGGGCAGGAAGAGCACCTTCGAGCCCTGCTCGAAGGCCCACTCAAGGGCCCGCTGGGCGTTCGACGACGTGCAGATCGTGCCCCCGTGCTTGCCCGTGAACGCCTTGATGTCCGCGGACGAGTTCATGTACGAGACGGGTACGACCTGCTCGGCTATCCCGGCCTCGGTGAGCACGTCCCAGCACTCGGCGACCTGCTCGGCGGTGGCCATGTCGGCCATCGAGCAGCCCGCGGCGAGGTCCGGCAGCACGACCTTCTGGTCGTCGCCCGTCAGGATGTCGGCCGACTCCGCCATGAAGTGCACACCGCAGAACACGATGTACTCGGCCTCCGGGCGCGCGGCCGCGTCCCGGGCCAGCTTGAAGGAGTCGCCCGTGACGTCCGCGAACTGGATGACCTCGTCGCGCTGGTAGTGGTGGCCGAGCACGAAGACCTTGTCCCCGAGCTTCTCCTTGGCCGCGCGGGCGCGCTCCACCAGGTCCGGGTCGGACGGCGAGGGCAGGTCGCCGGGACACTCGACGCCCCGCTCGCTCCTCGGGTCGGCCTCGCGGCCGAGCAGCAGCAGGGCGAGGGGCGTCGGCTGTACGTCGAGCTCCTGGGTCTGGGCGGTGGTCACGACACGCACCCTTTCTGTTCTGCGGCTCGCCGGGCTCGTAGGGAGCGGGCCCGGCGGAACGATGCCTTTTCGTCGAATTGACGCTATCTATCATAACCGCTTCACGTCACGTTGACGATGTCCATAGCGTCGATGTGACGTGAATCCCGGTCGCCTCTACGGCAGATGACATCCAGGTGTCAGCCGGGTTGTCCGTGCGGTTGTCCACAGGTCGGTGCTCCTGCCTGGGCGCATGTGCGAGCATGAAGAGCGAAGGCAAAAGACAAGCGCTCGGCCCGGAATGAATCCGCGGCCCCGCCGGTTGCAACCGTCGGCAAGCAGTCTCCGTACAACCCGGGAGAGAAGCAGATGTCCGTATCGGACGAGACCACCACCGTGAGCGACGGCATCATCCTTTCCGACGCCGCCGCGGCCAAGGTCAAGGCCCTGCTCGACCAGGAAGGCCGCGACGATCTGGCGCTGCGCGTCGCCGTTCAGCCCGGCGGCTGCTCCGGCCTGCGCTACCAGCTCTTCTTCGACGAGCGCTCTCTCGACGGCGATGTCGTCAAGGACTTCGGCGGCGTCAAGGTCGTCACCGACCGCATGAGCGCTCCGTACCTGGGCGGCGCGTCCATCGACTTCGTGGACACCATCGAGAAGCAGGGCTTCACGATCGACAACCCGAACGCGACGGGCTCCTGCGCCTGCGGCGACTCCTTCAGCTAGGCCCCTAGCTCGCCGGCGCCGAGCCCGCGGCGCACGGCTGAGCACGTATGGCCGAACGCGTAAGGCTGAACGCGTACGAAGGCGGCGTCCCCCTCCGACAGGGACGCCGCCTTCGCCGTGTTCACCGGCGCATGAGGCGGGACTGATCTTCGGGTGAGAGCGCCGGAGGCATCGCGATGGAGTTCCGACCGTCCGCGCTCGTGACTTCGAGGGCCCAGAACGGTGCGAGGGCCAGGTCGTCGGTCGAGGAGACGCGCACCAGCTGAAGATGCCCCCCGATCACCGACACCTCGACCAGCGGCTTCCCCGACGTCGCGCTGTGGGCGGGCTGGGCCGCGTTGAGCTGTTTCAGCGCCTCGTCCGCGTCGATCAGCGGGTATGCGGCGCCCTTGCCCTTCACGGGCAGTCGCAGCGACCCGCCACCGCCCACGATGCGCCCGTCCCCATCGACCTGCAGTGTCGTTTCCCAGCCGGAGGTCGCCAGCCCGTCGATCACCGGGTCGGCCCACACCTGTGTCACGCCCTCCGACTCCCAGTGCTCCAAGGTCACCTCGGGGTTCACCACTCCCAGTTTCTTGAGCACGGGCAGCGCGACCGCCTTCGCGACCCGATCGCTCGGCAGCTTCGGCGTGCCCGTAGAGGAGCACCTGGTGCTTGGCTTGCAGCGGTCCGGGCCTCCGAGCGCCCGTGTCTGAAGGACCCAGGTCCCCGGCGCGGTCCTGTGCATGCTGAGCTCCGGTGTCCTGCCGTCCTTGCGGACCCCGGTCGTCCACCCGTCCTCCGTGGCCCGCAGGTCCTCGATGCCGAGCACGTCCGCCAGGTGCGCCGCCTCCGCGGCGGTGACCGCCCCCTTCGCCCGGTAGATCGGAGCCGAGCCGTTCGCCTTCGGGAGAGGAGCGATCGCCCGATAGGTGACGTCGGGGAAGGGAGTGGGGGTCTCGACCGCCACGGGTGGTCCGCCCCTGATCCCGAGTGGCGGGAAACTGGGTTCGACGGTCGGCGAGGGCTCGGCAGTGCCGACGCCTTCCACGGTCCGCGCCACGTGCTTCGTGCCGCCGTCGGACGCCCGGAGCAGTCCGTACGTCCCACCGCCCAGGAGCAGCAGCGCCGCCGCGGCGATCAGAAGGACCGCCCGCGCCGACCACCGACCGCCGGACGCACTCCGCCCACCCCGCCTGTCGTCTCCCGCGCCCAGTACGTCATCCACCGGGCCCAAGTCGCCGCCGTGCCGAGGCTCGTCGTCCCCCGAGCCCGGTACGCCCCCACCGGCATCCACCGTTTCACCCTCCGCTCATCCGTCCGCCCCGCAACCGCCGTATCCCACAGGTTCCTTGGGGCGGACGTCAATGGAGCGGAGAGCCCGTTCACGGAGAGAGCGTCCCTGCGCGAACCTCGGAGAGGCGCCCGACACGTAACCGCCCGTCCCGGCACGCACTGCCCCACGCTCGTCCTGGCATGCACTGCGCTCGGCTTCGCTCGCGCGGGGGACCTCCATGCCGCGTTGCCGAAACGCGGCTACCGCGCCTACTGCGGCTGCGCCGACCTCGCTTCGGGGACGGTCATCTTCCCCTCCGGGATCTCCTTGCCGTCCGACCCCACGACTTTGCGGTCACCGAGCGGCTTGTCCAAGTGCACCGTCTTCTCGTAGATCTTGGCGATCAGGATGCAGATCTTGTCCGGCCAGGGCTTCTCGGTCACCGTGACCGTCACCTTGTCCGAGCTCTCGCTCGCCGAGGCCGAGTAGTCCGCGCACACCCCGCCCGTGAAGCTGACCGTCAGGTCCTGCCCGTCGACCGTGTAGCCCTGCACCCTGACATCGCGCGTGGTCGGCGCTGCGGTCGGTTCGTCGCCCGGTGCGGTCGGCGTGGGGCTCGGTTGGACGGACGGCTGCCCGGGGGCCGTCGGTGCGGTCAGATACCGCGGCTCGACGGCCGGATGCGTCACCGTGAAGCTGTCGTCCGCCCCCTGCGTCCGTACCTGGAACAGCCAGGACGGCACCAGCGTCTGCCGCCCGTTCGCATAGTGCGTCGCCAGCCCGAAGGTGGCCTTCTCGACGGTCACCGCCTGAGGCGTCGGCGTCACCGTCGCATGCTCGCACGGCATCTCGTCCCGGTCCTTCAGCGGTACGGGGCTGGCGCAGCCGCCGATGCCCTTGCGTCCGCCGCCCGCCGCGGACGCCGACCCGTTCATCAGGTCCAGGGTCTTGCGCGCGCTGATCACGGGGTACGTGTCCCCCTTCACCGGCGCCTTCATCTGGCCGCTGCCGCCGAAGACCTTGCCCTCGGAGTCGACCTGGAGACCGGTGGTCCAGCCGTAGGTCGGCAGCCCGCCGACCACCGGGTCCGCGTTCACCACACGTACCCGGTCGTCGTTCATGAGCTGGCTCGCGTCCAGCTTCGCGTCGTCCTGGCCGACCGCCTTCAGCACGGGAGCGGCCGCCTTCTTGGCCTCCTCCTCGCTCACCGCCCCGGGGCGCAGTCCAGCCAGGCCACTGGACCCGACGGGGACACAGCGCTTGCCCTTGGGGCAGTTGTCGGTCCCCGGCAGATACGAGCTGAAGGTCCAGGTCCCGGGCGCGTTCAGGTTCACCCGCAGGTTCGGTTCCGAGCCGTCCTTCGTGGCGCCGACCGTCCAGCCGTCCCCGACCAGCCTCGGTGTGCCCGCCAGGCCGAGGGCCTTCGCCAGCCGGGCCACCTCGGCCTTCGTCACCTCGCCCTTCGCCCAGTACACGGGCGCCGAGTCCGGGCCGCCCGGCAGCTTGCCGTCCGCGTGGTAGGTCGTGCCGTACGGGTTGGGCTCGCCGGGCGCGATGCCGTTCGTGTCGCCCGTACCGCTCGTGGTGGCCTCGGAGTAGCCGTCGAGGGCGAGCGTCGGGGGAGTGCCGTCGCCGCCGGGGGCCCCCGAGCCGCCGCGGCCGTTCCCGCCGGACGCGGTGGCCGCGAAGTACGCCCCGCCGCCCCCGACCAGCAGCACCGCTGCCGCGACCGAGGCGACGACCACCGGGGAATGCCGACGGCGCGGTGCGGCTGGCTCGGCGCCCTCGGAGGGACCCTCGCCCGGACCCTCGCGCAGACCCTCGGCAGGACCCACGGCGGCACCCTCGACGGGTTCGCTCGCGTCGTTGTCGGGTCGCTCGGTGCTCACCGCATCGCTCCTTCGGCTCCACTGCTGTCCCTTGACCCGGCCCTGTCACACAGGGGCACTGAGGGTCGTATACCGCATCCCCTTTACGGGGGACAGCGATGGGACGCACCGGGGGAGCGCGCGGTTCCCTGCGAGCGCTCACCGAATTCCCCCGTTCGGCGTCGCCCGTTCGGCCGTACGCGGATCAGTCGCCGTAGTCGGACATCGCGTCCAGCAGCCGTGCGGAAGTCGGCGGCACGGTCACCCCGTGGATGCGTGAAGGAGACACCGGGAGGGAAGTGACCGTGGCGGGAGCCGACCAGTGAGCGGCCATCCGGGCGCAGTCGCCGCGAAGCGACGCCAGATCGCCTTCGAGGTCGAGCGGAGCGGAGCCGTGGACCTTGAGGTTCGTCATACCGGAACCGTAAGCACCGATCCTGTCACGAAGAAAGATCTACTATCGGGTAGTTTTGCCCGCTTCAGCGGGACCGCGCGGACCGGGTAGCGTGAACTGTCAATCCCCTCCCCTCGCAGGAGCGTGTCCTAGCCGTGCGTATCGCAGTCACCGGCTCCATCGCCACCGACCACCTCATGACCTTCCCCGGCCGTTTCGCCGACCAGCTCGTCGCGGATCAGCTGCACACGGTCTCCCTCTCCTTCCTGGTCGACAACCTCGACGTGCGCCGGGGCGGGGTCGGCGCGAACATCGCCTTCGGAATGGGCCAGCTCGGCACCCGGCCGATCCTGGTCGGGGCGGCGGGTTCCGACTTCGACGAATACCGCGCCTGGCTCGACCGCCACGGCGTCGACACCGACTCGGTCCGCATCTCCGAGGTCCTGCACACCGCGCGCTTCGTGTGCACCACCGACGCCGACCACAACCAGATCGGCTCGTTCTACACGGGTGCGATGAGCGAGGCCCGCCTCATCGAGCTGAAGGCCGTCGCGGACCGGGTCGGCGGCCTCGACCTGGTCCTGATCGGCGCGGACGACCCCGAGGCGATGCTCCGCCACACCGAGGAGTGCCGCTCCCGCACGATTCCCTTCGCCGCCGACTTCTCGCAGCAGATCGCCCGGATGAACGGCGACGAGATCCGGATACTGCTGGACGGGGCGACGTACCTCTTCTCGAACGAGTACGAGAAGGGGCTCATCGAGTCCAAGACCGGCTGGACGGACGAGGAGATCCTGGGCAAGGTCGGCTACCGCGTGACGACCCTCGGCGCGCAGGGCGTACGCATCGAGCAGGCGGGCGAGGAGACCATCGAGGTCGGCTGCCCGGAGGAGGAGCGCAAGGCCGACCCCACGGGCGTCGGCGACGCGTTCCGCGCGGGCTTCCTCTCCGGCCTCGCCTGGGGCGTCCCGCTGGAGCGCGCCGCCCAGGTCGGCTGCATGCTCGCCACGCTGGTCATCGAGACGGTCGGCACCCAGGAGTACCAGCTCCGCCGCGTCCACTTCATGGACCGCTTCACCAAGGCGTACGGCCATGACGCCGCCGCCGAGGTCCAGGCGCACCTCGCCTGACCCACTCGCCCGCCCTTTTCGAGTGAAGGGGTACCCGTACCCCTTCACTCCGGGCGTGCCCGGGTCAGCTTCACTCCGGGCGTGCCCAGGTCAGCCTCACTCCGGGCGTGCCTAGGCCAGCCGCCGCACCACGTAGGCCGTCCCCTTCTCCATCGGCTCCTCACCCACGTACTCCTGCCCCCGCATCTCGCACCACGCCGGGATGTCGAGCCGGGCCGCCTCGTCGTCGGAGAGGACACGCACGGTCCCGCCGACCGGAACGTCCCCGATGACCTTCGCCAGCTCGATCACCGGGATCGGGCACCGCTTGCCCAGCGAGTCCACGACGAGGGTGTCGGCGGCCGCGGACGTCTTCGCCGGCGCCGTCGGGGCCCCCAGCTTCTCGCGGACCGCGGAGACGCCACCGGGCAGGACCGACAGGAAGCGGTCGACGTCCTCTTCCGCCGTGCCCGGCGGCAACGACACGCGAACGTTGCCCTCGCTCAGAACGCCCATGGCCTTCAGGACGTGGCTGGGCGTCAGCGTGCTGCTGGTGCAGGACGAACCGGAGGAGACCGAGAAGCCCGCCCGGTCCAGTTCGTGCAGCAGTGTCTCTCCGTCGACATAGAGACAGGAGAAGGTGACGATCCCCGGCAGCCGGTGGATCGCGTCGCCGACCACCTCCACGTCCGGGACCAGTTCGGGGACTCGCCCGCGGATCCGGTCCGTCAGCTCCCGCAGCCGCCCGGCCTCCACGGCCGCCTCCGCGCGTACGGCGCGCAGCGAGGCCGCCGCGGCCACCACGGCGGGGATGTTCTCGAACCCGGCCGCCCGTCCCGACTCCCGCTCGTCCGGGGGCCCTTGGGGCGAGAACCGTGTCCCCTTCCGTACGACGAGCAGCCCGACGCCCGAAGGTCCACCCCATTTATGGGCACTTGCCGTCAACAAGGACCAGTCGCCCTCGACGCGCGCCCAGCCCAGCGACTGCGCCGCGTCGACCAGCAGCGGGACCCCTGCCGCGCGGCACGCCTCGGCCACCGCGGCGACCGGCTGCTCCGTCCCCACCTCGTGGTTGGCGGACTGCAGACAGGCGAGAGCGGTGTCGGGGCGCAGGGCCTCCGCGTACACGGAAGGGGACACCCTGCCCGCACGGTCGACCGGGATCTGTGTCACCGAACCACCCGCCGCCTCGTGGACATCTGCCGAATGAAGCACCGACGAGTGTTCGACGGCTGACACGATCAGGTGGCGTCCGACGCGGCGCCGGCCGGCCAGCGCGCCCTCGATCCCGGTGTGCACCGCCCGCGTACCGGACGAGGTGAAGACCAGCTCGTCCGGGCGACAGCCCACCGCCTCGGCCGCCGCCTCACGCGCGGCGTCGAGCAGCAGCCGCGCCCGCCGTCCCTCCCGGTACAGGCGGGCGGGATCGGCCCACCCCTCGTCGAGCGAGGCCTGCAGGGCCTGCCGGGCGACGGGGTGGAGAGGAGCAGCGGAAGCAGCATCGAAGTAGGCCACACCTCAACGCTAAATCCTCCGGCCAGGGCATTGCGCGCGGGGGAGCGAGGCGATGACATCAGGCGGCTCCGCCGCGTGGGCGCGACAAGCCACCGACGGGCCCGCGGTCGCCGTAGATGCCCCGCCCCCGAGCCATGGAGCGCCCCGAACCCCCCGTCAGAAGGCACCCGGAGCCGGGCATTCCACCCCTTCGGGGTGCCTGGCGGCGCGTTGGGCACCCTCCCCGCGCGACCCCAAATAGCGTCCAGTAGGGTTTGGTCCGCATAAACATCCAAACCCCTGCCCGACGCAGGGCGGCGACCGACCAGCGAGAAGGCCGCAGCCAGTAGCGCGGGCGAGACTCTCGGGAAGGCGCTACGTGAGTCCCAACGGCTCCGACCGCTCGCCGCGGCGCCCGATGCGGCGGAAGCTGCTGCAGGCAATGACTGCGGGCCTGGTCCTGGCGACAGCCACCGGTTGCTCGTACAACTGGGAAGACTTCCCCCGCCTTGGTATGCCCACCCCGGTCACGGAAGAGGCTCCGCGGATCCTCTCGCTGTGGCAGGGGTCCTGGGCGGCCGCGCTCGCCGTTGGCGTGCTGGTGTGGGGCCTGATCCTGTGGGCGGCCATGTTCCACCGGCGCAGCCGCACCAAGGTGGAGGTTCCTCCGCAGACCCGGTACAACATGCCCATCGAGGCGCTGTACACGGTGGTCCCGCTCATCATCGTCTCGGTGCTGTTCTACTTCACCGCCCGTGACGAGACGAAGCTCCTCAGCCTCAAGCCGAAGCCCGACGTCACTGTGAACGTCGTCGGCTTCCAGTGGAGCTGGGGCTTCAACTACATCGCGGACGTCCCCGGTTCCACCGGGAACGCGAAGACCGACAAGAACCTGGCTGCCATTCCGGACCGGTTCAAGAACGACTTCCCGGCGAACGCCGGCGGTGTCTACGACGTCGGCACGCCCGGTACGCGGAACCCGCAGACCGGCAACCCGGGTCCGACCCTCTGGCTCCCCAAGGGCAAGACGGTCCGCTTCGTCCTCACTTCGCGTGACGTCATCCACTCCTTCTGGGTGGTGCCGTTCCTCATGAAGCAGGACGTCATCCCGGGCCACACCAACTCCTTCCAGGTGACCCCCAACCGTGAGGGCACCTTCCTGGGTAAGTGCGCCGAGCTGTGCGGCGTCGACCACTCCCGGATGCTCTTCAACGTGAAGGTCGTCTCCCCCGAGCGCTACGAGGCCCACCTCAAGGAGCTCGCGGCGAAGGGACAGACCGGTTACGTCCCGGCCGGCATTGAGCAGACGGGCCACGAGAAGAACCGGGAGACGAACAACCTGTGAGCATCCTCAACGAACCCCAGGGTGCCGCCGAAGCCGAAGACTCGTACGAGAACGAGCTGCCGGTACGGCGCAAGCAGCCCGGCAACGTCGTGATCAAGTGGCTCACCACCACTGACCACAAGACGATCGGCACGCTGTATCTGGTCACGTCGTTCGCGTTCTTCTGCATCGGCGGCGTCATGGCGCTGCTCATGCGCGCCGAGCTCGCCCGGCCTGGTCTGCAGATCATGTCGAACGAGCAGTTCAACCAGGCGTTCACGATGCACGGCACGATCATGCTGCTGATGTTCGCGACGCCGCTGTTCGCCGGTTTCGCGAACTGGATCATGCCGCTGCAGATCGGCGCGCCCGACGTGGCGTTCCCGCGGCTGAACATGTTCGCCTACTGGCTCTACCTGTTCGGCTCGCTCATCGCGGTCGGTGGCTTCCTCACCCCGCAGGGCGCGGCCGACTTCGGCTGGTTCGCCTACAGCCCGCTGTCGGACGCGGTCCGCTCGCCGGGCATCGGCGCCGACATGTGGATCATGGGTCTGGCCTTCTCCGGCTTCGGCACGATCCTCGGCTCGGTCAACTTCATCACCACCATCATCTGCATGCGCGCTCCGGGCATGACGATGTTCCGCATGCCGATCTTCGTGTGGAACGTGCTGCTGACCGGTGTGCTGGTCCTGCTGGCCTTCCCGGTCCTCGCGGCCGCGCTGTTCGCCCTGGAGGCGGACCGCAAGTTCGGTGCCCACATCTTCGACGCGGCAAATGGCGGAGCCCTACTCTGGCAACACCTCTTCTGGTTCTTCGGCCATCCAGAGGTGTACATCATCGCCTTGCCATTCTTCGGAATCATTTCCGAAGTCATCCCAGTGTTCTCACGCAAGCCGATGTTCGGCTACATGGGCCTCATCGCCGCCACCATCTCCATCGCCGGTCTGTCCGTGACCGTGTGGGCCCACCACATGTACGTCACCGGTGGTGTGTTGCTGCCGTTCTTCTCCTTCATGACGTTCCTCATCGCCGTGCCAACGGGCGTGAAGTTCTTCAACTGGATCGGAACGATGTGGAAGGGGTCCCTGAGTTTCGAGACCCCGATGCTCTGGGCCACCGGCTTCCTGATCACCTTCACGTTCGGTGGTCTGACCGGTGTCATCCTGGCCTCGCCGCCGATGGACTTCCACGTCTCGGACTCGTACTTCGTGGTGGCGCACTTCCACTACGTGGTCTTCGGCACCGTGGTGTTCGCGATGTTCTCCGGCTTCCACTTCTGGTGGCCGAAGATGACGGGCAAGATGCTCGACGAGCGCCTCGGCAAGATCACCTTCTGGACGCTGTTCGTGGGCTTCCACGGCACGTTCCTCGTCCAGCACTGGCTGGGCGCGGAGGGCATGCCGCGTCGGTACGCGGACTACCTCGCGGCCGACGGCTTCACGGCGCTGAACACGATCTCGACGATCAGCTCGTTCCTGCTCGGCCTGTCGGTCCTGCCGTTCCTCTACAACGTGTGGAAGACGGCCAAGTACGGCAAGCCGGTCGGCGTCGACGACCCGTGGGGCTACGGCCGTTCGCTGGAGTGGGCCACCTCTTGCCCGCCGCCGCGGCACAACTTCCTCACCCTGCCGCGGATTCGCAGTGAATCCCCGGCGTTCGACCTGCACCACCCGGAGATCGCCGCTCTCGAACAGCTCGAGAGCGCCGGTCACGGGACGTCGGCTCTGTCTGGTGGCAAGGAGGCCGGCAAGTGAAGGTCCAAGGCAAGATGTTCATCTGGCTGGCCGTCTTCATCCTCGTCATGGCGATCGTCTATGGCGTGTGGTCGAAGGAGCCGGCCGGCACCACGGCGCTCTTCCTGGCCTTCGGCCTGAGCATGATGATCGGCTACTACCTGGCCTTCACGGCCCGGCGGGTCGACGCGCTGGCGCAGGACAACAAGGACGCGGACGTCGCGGACGAGGCCGGCGAGGTGGGCTTCTTCAGCCCGCACAGCTGGCAGCCGCTCGCGCTCGGTGTCGGTGGCGCGCTCGCCTTCCTGGGCGTCGTCTTCGGCTGGTGGCTGCTGTACTTCTCGGCCCCGATCATCCTGATCGGCCTGTGGGGCTGGGTCTTCGAGTACTACCACGGTGAGAACCGCACGCAGTAGCACGCGCCGAACAGCCGGGAGCCCGGATACTCCGCCAGGAGTGTCCGGGCTCACTCGTTTGCCACGCGTCACGTACCTCACGCGGGTCACTCGCCGTGCCGTGGTTGACGGTCGTTCATAGCGTGGAGGCATGAGCCACTCACCGCGCATCCGCACGGTCGTCAGCTGCACCACGCTGGTGGTCGCCCTCGGCACTGGCGTCGCCGCCTGCAGCGCTGACGACCACCCGCTCTCGGCGAAGCCGTACGACGCGGCGGGACAGATCACCTTCAACGGCAGCAGCGGCAACCAGAAGGTCGACCCCGACAAGCCCCTGGAAATCGTCTCCCTGACCGAAGACGGGCGTATCACCGACGTCACGGCCACGGACGCCTCGGGCCGCTACGTGGTGGGCGAACTGGCCGCCGACGGCAGCCGCTGGCACAGCACCTCACCGCTGGCCGCAGGGGCCCACTACACGGTGCGCGTGAGCACTGAGGACGGCAGCGGCGCTCCCGGCCGCAAGGTCCTCGACTTCGACACCACCACGCCCAAGACGAAGAAGCAGTTGGACGTGAAGTTCGGGCCCGAGGCGGGCAAGTACGGCGTCGGCCAGCCCGTCACCGCCGAACTCAGCGCCCCCGTCAAGGACAAGGCCGCCCGCACGATCGTCGAGCGCGCCCTCAAGGTCGACTCGGTGCCCGCCGCGGAGGGCGCCTGGCACTGGGTGAACGACAAGATGCTGCACTACCGGCCCAAGGACTACTGGCCCGCGAACGCCACCATCCAGGCGCACAGCAACCTCGCGGGCATCAAGATCGCCGACCGTCTCTGGGGCGGCAACGCCAAGTCCCTGACGCTCACCACGGGCGATCGCCTCATCGCCGTCACGGACGCTGCCGCGCACTCCATGACGGTCTACCGCAACGACCAGCCGATCAAGACGATCCCCGTCACCACCGGCAAGCCCGGCTTCGAGACCCGCAACGGTGTCAAGGTCGTCCTGGAGAAGCAGTACTTCGTACGGATGCGCGGGACCACCGTCGGCATCGCCGAGGGCAGCGCGGACTCCTACGACCTGCCCGTGTACTACGCGACCCGCGTCACCTGGAGCGGCGAGTACGTGCACGCGGCGCCCTGGTCGGTGGGCGAACAGGGGTATGCCAACGTCAGCCACGGCTGCACCGGGATGAGCACCGGCAACGCCGAGTGGTTCTTCAACAACGTGCGCCAGGGCGACATCGTGAAGGTCCAGAACTCCAACGGGGCCACGATGGCCCCGTTCGACAACGGCTTCGGCGACTGGAATCTCAACTGGAAGACCTGGCGCCAGGGCAGCGCCCTGGTCGGCGGGGTTCCCGACGGCCCGGCCCCGCAGGACAGGGCCAGACTGCGCCCCGAGTCAGTGTGAGTTCGACGCGTGCGACCGCGCCCCGTCAGGGGCGCGGGGCTGTGACATGAGTGGCTCCGCCGCGTGGGCGCGACGAACCACGGACGGCCCGCAGTCGCCCGAGCACCCGGCCATCCGGCCATCCGGGTTCTCAGGCGCCGAGAAGTGCCTTGCGCCGCAGCAGAGAGGCCAGAGCGGCGGCGAACTCGACGGGGTCCACCGGATGCGTCACAGCGGCATCCGCACGGCTCCACGTGGCCAGCCAGGCGTCCTGGGGCCGGCCGATGAGCACCAGCACGGGCGGGCAGTTGAAGATCTCGTCCTTGATCTGCCGGCACACCCCCATGCCGCCCATGGGCACCGCTTCGCCGTCCAGCACACAGACGTCGATCCCGCCCTTGTCCAGCTCCTTGATGACGGCGCCGGGGGTCGCGCACTCGATGAACTCGACGGAGGGAACGTCCGGAGCGGGCCTGCGCCCAGTCGCCAGCCGCACCTGTTCGCGGGTGTTGGAGTCGTCGCTGTAGACGAGCACCGTGGCGGTCGGCTGCATTGTTCCTCCGCGTCTTTGGTCGGGAACCACTGGTACCGATGGCGCGGATGCTACTCCCTTGAACAGCTCGTCAACACCGGTTCGGACAGGGCTTCGATGGGCCATACGGGCTGGACACACCCCGTCAACACCCCGAACGGCACCCCCCGGGGTGAGGGCGGGATAAGCGACCGACATAATGTCGGTCGTGGCGACAGCAACGACAGTAGAAACCGGGCACGCGCACCCGTCGGTCAATCGGCCGAACCTCACCAGCGTCGGAACCATCATCTGGCTGAGTTCCGAGCTGATGTTCTTCGCGGCCCTCTTCGCGATGTACTTCACCCTGCGATCGGTGACCGGGCCGGAGCACTGGAAGGAAATGGCGTCCAGCCTGAACCTTCCGTTCTCGGCGACGAACACCACGATCCTGGTGCTCTCCTCCCTGACCTGCCAGCTCGGCGTGTTCGCCGCCGAGCGCGGGGACGTGAAGAAGCTCCGGATGTGGTTCATCGTCACCTTCATCATGGGTGCGATCTTCATCGGCGGTCAGGTGTTCGAGTACACCGAACTGGTCAAGAAGGACGGGCTCTCGCTCTCCTCCGACCCGTACGGCTCGGTGTTCTACCTGACCACCGGCTTCCACGGACTGCATGTGACGGGCGGTCTGATCGCCTTCCTGTTCGTCCTCGGCCGCACCTACGCGGCCCGGAGGTTCACTCATGAGCAGGCGACCGCCGCCATCGTCGTGTCCTATTACTGGCACTTCGTCGATGTCGTCTGGATCGGCCTCTTCGCCACGATCTACTTGATCAAGTAATCGGGCCCACGCCCGAACATCCAGAAGCACCGACGCAGAAGATCCTGACACCGGGGTAATCCGTGAAAAAGCTCTCCGCACGACGACGCCATCCGCTGGCGGCGGTCGTCGTCCTACTCCTCGCGCTGGCGGCCACCGGGGGGCTGTACGCCGTGTTCGCGCCCGCGAGCAAGGCGCAGGCCGATGAAACCGCCCAGTCCCTCGCCATCGACGAGGGCCAGAAGCTCTACGCCGTAGGCTGCGCCAGCTGCCACGGCACCGGCGGTCAGGGGACCTCCGACGGGCCGAGCCTTGTGGGCGTCGGCGCAGCGGCGGTCGACTTCCAGGTCGGCACCGGCCGTATGCCGGCCCAGCAGCCGGGCGCGCAGATCCCGAAGAAGAAGGTCATCTACTCGCAGGCCGAGATCGACCAGCTCGCGGCGTACATCGCCTCGCTCGGCGCCGGTCCCTCGATCCCGACGAAGAGCCAGGTCAGCCCCGAGGGCGCGGACATCGCCAAGGGTGGCGAACTCTTCCGCACCAACTGCGCGCAGTGCCACAACTTCACCGGCAAGGGCGGTGCGTTGACGCACGGCAAGTTCGCGCCGAGCCTCGAGGGTGTGGACCCGAAGCACATCTACGAGGCCATGCAGACCGGCCCGCAGAACATGCCGTCCTTCCCCGACACCACGCTGTCGTCGAAGAACAAGCAGGACATCATCGCGTACCTCGACGCGGTCAACGGTGACGACACCGAGAACCCCGGCGGTCTCGAACTGGGTGGCCTCGGGCCGGTCAGTGAAGGCCTGTTCGGCTGGATCTTCGGCCTCGGCACCCTGGTCGCCGTCGCCGTCTGGGTCGCCGCTCGGACCGCAAAGGCCAAGAAGTCATGAGTAGCCAAGAGATTCCAGAAGAGAACGTGCCCGCTGAGCGGGCCACCGACGAGCACGGTCGCGCGGTAGCCGTCGCGGACGAGACGAACCCGTTCGCGGACCCCGGGCTGCCGCCCCACGAGCACCGTGTCCAGGACATCGACGAGCGGGCCGCCAAGCGGTCCGAGCGCATGGTCGCCATGCTGTTCACGCTGTCGATGCTGGCCACCGTCGCCTTCATCGCCTCGTACGTGGCGATCCCGAACGACAAGTCGATCTTCGTCTTCCCGATCGGGCACATCAACGCGCTGAACTTCGCGCTGGGGCTGACCCTCGGCGTGGCGCTGTTCTCGATCGGCGCGGGCGCGGTCCACTGGGCCCGCACCCTGATGTCCGACATGGAGATCGCCGACGAGCGTCACCCGATCGAGGCGGAGCCCGAGGTCAAGGCCAAGGTTCTGGCCGACTTCAAGCAGGGCGCCAAGGAGTCCGCGCTCGGCCGCCGCAAGCTGATCCGCAACACGATGTTCGGCGCGCTGGCCCTGTTCCCGCTCTCCGGCGTCATGCTGCTGCGCGACCTCGGTCCGCTGCCCGGCACGAAGCTGCGCCACACGCTCTGGTCCAAGGGCAAGCTGCTCGTCAACGTGAACACGAACGAGCCGCTGCGTCCCGCGGACGTCGCCGTCGGTTCGCTCACCTTCGCCATGCCCGAGGGCCTGGAGGAGCACGACGAGGACTTCCAGAAGGAGATCGCCAAGTCGGCCCTGATGATCGTCCGGCTGCAGCCGGACAACATCAAGGACAAGCAGGAACTCGAGTGGTCCTACAACGGGATCGTGGCCTACTCGAAGATCTGCACCCACGTCGGTTGCCCGATCTCCCTGTACGAGCAGCAGACGCACCACGCGCTGTGCCCGTGCCACCAGTCCACCTTCGACCTCTCCGACGGTGCCCGAGTCATCTTCGGCCCGGCCGGTCACCCGCTGCCGCAGCTGCGCATCGGCGTGAACGACGAGGGTTACCTCGAGGCGCTCGGCGACTTCGAAGTGCCCGTCGGTCCTGCATTCTGGGAGCGCGGATGAGCACTACCACCACCTCCGACTCGCGCTCGCGCGAGAAGGCACCCGCGGGTGAGCGGGTAGCCGACTGGGCCGACGGCCGCCTGGGGATCTACAGCCTGGCCAAGGCCAACATGCGCAAGATCTTCCCCGACCACTGGTCGTTCATGTTGGGTGAGGTCTGCCTCTACAGCTTCATCATCATCATCCTCACGGGTGTGTACCTGACGCTGTTCTTCCACCCGTCGATGAACGAAGTGCAGTACAACGGCAGCTACGTCCCGCTGCAGGGCCAGCTGATGTCCGAGGCGTTCAACTCGACCATGCACATCTCCTTCGATGTGCGCGGTGGTCTGCTGATCCGGCAGATCCACCACTGGGCGGCGCTGGTCTTCCTCGCCGGCATGTTCGTGCACATGATGCGTGTGTTCTTCACGGGCGCGTTCCGCAAGCCGCGTGAGGTCAACTGGGTCTTCGGCTTCCTGCTGTTCGTCCTGGGCATGTTCACCGGCTTCACCGGTTACTCGCTCCCGGACGACCTGCTCTCCGGCACCGGTGTCCGCTTCATGGAGGGCGCGATCCTGTCCGTGCCGATCGTGGGCACGTACCTGTCGTTCTTCCTCTTCGGCGGCGAGTTCCCGGGCGGCGACTTCGTGGCCCGCTTCTACTCGGTCCACATCCTGCTGCTGCCGGGCATCATGCTCGGCCTCGTGGTGGGGCACCTGATCCTGGTCTTCTACCACAAGCACACGCAGTTCGCGGGCCCCGGCAAGACCAACAACAACGTCGTCGGCATGCCGCTGCTGCCGGTCTACATGGCCAAGGCCGGAGGCTTCTTCTTCCTGGTCTTCGGTGTCGTCGCGGCCATCTCGGCGGTTGCCCAGATCAACCCGATCTGGGCCATCGGCCCCTACCGTCCGGACCAGGTGTCCACGGGCGCCCAGCCCGACTGGTACATGGGCTTCTCCGAGGGCCTGATCCGTGTCATGCCGGGCTGGGAGGTCAACCTCTGGGGCCACACGCTCGTCCTGGGCGTGTTCATCCCGCTGGTGATCTTCCCGCTGGTCCTGGTCGCGATCGCGGTCTACCCGTTCCTCGAGTCCTGGGTCACCGGCGACAAGCGCGAGCACCACATCCTGGACCGCCCGCGCAACGTCCCGACCCGGACGGCGTTCGGTGCGGCGTGGATCAGCTGGTACTTCGTCCTGCTCGTCGGTGGTGGCAACGACATCTGGGCCACGCACTTCCATCTGTCGATCAACTCGATCACCTGGTTCGTCCGGATCGCGTTCTTCATCGTGCCGGTGCTGGTGTTCATCGCCACCAAGCGGATCTGCCTCGGCCTCCAGCGCCGCGACCGGGACAAGGTGCTGCACGGCCGTGAGTCGGGCATCATCAAGCGCCTGCCGCACGGTGAGTTCATCGAGGTGCACGAGCCGCTCAGCCAGGACGGGCTGCACACCCTCACCGCGCACGAGCAGTACATGCCGGCCGAGATCGGCCCGATGGTCGACGAGAACGGTGTCGAGCGCAAGGTGCCGGGCACGCAGCGACTGCGCGCCAAGTTCAGCAAGGGCTTCTACGGGGAGGGCAACCAGATCCCCAAGCCCACGGTCGAGGAGTACAAGGAGATCACGAGCGGCCACGGCCACCACTGATCTGCTGACCGATCCTTATTGATCGCCACGGTAAGAGCCCTCGTCCATTGCCTGGACGGGGGCTCTTTGCCGTCCCCCGGGCTGGATAGGGTGTTCCTATCTACAGGAGTCCCTTTCCGGGACGGACCCAGGAGCGGCTTATGAGCGCTGTGAACCCCGCTGGAGGCGACATCGCGGCGGGCCGTTCCTGGCCCGTGGTACTGAACGGCCTCCTCGACGGACGTGACCAGAGTGCGGACGACACCGCCTGGGCGATGGACCGCATCCTGCGCGGCGAGGCGACCGACGCCCAGATCGCCGGGTTCGTGGTGGCGCTGCGGGCCAAGGGCGAGACCGTCGAGGAGATCACCGGACTCGTCCGGACGATGTACGAGCACGCGAATGTGATCGAGGTGCCGGGACCGACCGTCGACATCGTCGGTACGGGCGGCGACGGCGCGAAGACCGTCAATATCTCCACCATGTCGGCGATCGTGGTCGCCGGGACCGGCGCCAAGGTCGTCAAGCACGGCAACCGGGCCGCGTCCTCGGCGTCCGGCTCCTCGGACGTCCTGGAGAAGCTCGGTGTCAACCTCGAGCTGCCGCTGACGCGGGTCGTAGAGGTGGCCGAGGAGGCCGGGATCACCTTCTGCTTCGCGGTGAAGTTCCATCCGGCGCTGCGTCATGTGGCGGCGGCGCGCGGCCAGTTGGGGATCCGGACGACGTTCAATGTCCTCGGTCCG
Organism: Streptomyces albiflavescens; assembly: GCF_014645835.1. Lineage (GTDB taxonomy): Bacteria > Actinomycetota > Actinomycetes > Streptomycetales > Streptomycetaceae > Streptomyces > Streptomyces albiflavescens. The sequence goes on along the minus strand of NZ_BMMM01000017.1, from coordinate 38,470 downwards.
CTCACCAACCCCGCGCGGGTGAAGGCGCAGGCGGTGGGTGTCGCGGATCCGCGGATGGCGCCGATCGTGGCGGGTGTCTTCGCCGAGCGCGGGAACTCCTCGCTGGTCTTCCGCGGCGACGACGGCCTCGACGAGCTGACGACCACCTCGACCTCCAGGGTCTGGGTCGTCCGCGACGGCAAGGTGACCGAGGAGCGCTTCGACCCGCGCGACGTCGGCATCGACCTCGTCCCGGTGGAGGCCCTGCGTGGCGCCGACGCCTCGTACAACGCGGATGTCGCCCGTCGCCTGCTGAACGGCGAGACCGGGCCCGTACGGGACGCGGTGCTGCTCAACGCGGCGGCGGCCCTGGTGGCCCTGTCGCCGGGCGAGGGACCGCTCCCGGAGCAGCTCCGCGCCGGAATGGAGAAGGCGGCACAGGCCATCGACTCGGGCGCCGCGAAGAAGACGCTCGACCGGTGGGTGGCGGCCAGCAACGCCTGAGCCGTACGTCGGCTCGCGGGCCGTGCGTGCTGGTCGGCCCGCGGGCCGCGCGCTGTGATGCAAGGCGCAGTCCAGGATCCGGACTGCGCCTTGCGCGTCGAAGATCTTCTGGCAAGATGCTGTACCAGGTCATGAGCGACAGTCATGAGGCCCCGGCCGACTGTCCGGCAACCCTCCGTCCGTGGCGGGGTGCCCCGGGTGAAGACCAGGCCGTAGGCAGCGAGGTCTACGGCAAGCGCGGACCCCTCGCCCTCTTTTGAGTGGATACAGCCCAGGGGTCCTGGTCGTTCGAGGGAGCCTTCTGTGAGCAAGCGAATGCGATAGGGCGTAGAGCCCCGCCTCCGCATACCCCTTTTCACCCTTTCCCGCGCTGAGCCGTACCTCCGTGTACCCGCTCGCGCGGTGATTCCCCGCGCCTCTCACAGGAGCTCGCCATGTCTGTCTCCATTGCTGCCGCCGACCAGACCGTTTGTGCCCCGCTGCCCGTTCTGGGCCGAGATGTCACCGTCCCGCTCGTCACCGGTGGCGAGGTCACCTACGCCGCCCTCGACTACGCCGCCAGCGCCCCGGCCCTGCAGCGGGTGTGGGACGACGTGGCCGCGTACGCCCCGTACTACGGCAGCGTCCACCGCGGCGCCGGCTACCTCTCGCAGCTGTCCACCGACCTCTTCGAGAACGCCCGCAGGACCGTCGCCGATTTCCTCGACTGCCGGGACGGCGACCAGGTCGTCTTCACCCGCTCCACCACCGACTCGCTCAACCTGCTCGCCGCCACCCTTCCGGCCGCATGCCAGGTCTTCGTCTTCGAGACCGAGCACCACGCCTCGCTGCTGCCCTGGCGGGACGCCCGGGTGACGTACCTGAACGCCCCGCGCACGCCGGGTGAGGCCGTCGCGACCCTGGAGCGCGCGCTCGCGGACCGGGATCCGTACGGTCCGGCGCTGGTCTGTGTCACGGGCGCGTCCAACGTCACCGGCGAACTGTGGCCGGTGCGTGAGCTCGCCGCGGCCGCCCACGCGCACGGCGCGCGCATCGTCCTCGACGCCGCGCAGCTGGCCCCGCACCACCCGGTGTCCGTCCGTGACCTGGACGTGGACTGGGTCGCGTTCTCCGGTCACAAGCTGTACGCGCCCTTCGGGTCCGGCGTCCTGGCAGGCCGCTCCGACTGGCTGCGCGAGGCCGAGCCGTACCTGGCGGGCGGCGGTGCCAGCCGCAAGGTCAGCCGGCGCGAGGACGGGGGAGTGGACGTGGAGTGGCACGAGAGCGCCGCCCGTCATGAGGCCGGGTCTCCGAACGTCATCGGCGCCTACTCGATCGCCTCTGCCTGCAAGGCGCTGACCGAGGCCGGGTTCGACACGCTGGTCGCCCGTGAGCGGCACCTGATCGACACGGTCCGCGCGGGGCTCGCCGAGGTACCCGAAGTGCGAGTCCTCTCCCTCTTCGGCGACGACGCCCCGCGCGTCGGCGTGATCTCCTTCGTCGTCGAGGGGTGGAACAGCTCGCACTTCGCCGCCGCGCTCTCCGCCGAGTACGGCATCGGCGTGCGCGACGGTCTCTTCTGCGCCCACCCGCTGGTGCGCACGCTCCTCGGCAGCGATCCGCAGGCCCAGGGCGAGTGCGGTGCGCCCGAGGCCGCGCCCGGCGAGAAGTCCCTCAACGCCATCCGGGTCAGCTTCGGGGCGGGGACGCCAGACGAGCACGTGGAGCGCTTCGTGCGAGCCGTGAAGGAACTGGTCCGGGACGGTGCGCAGTGGCAGTACCGCACGGAGGACGGCCGCTGCGTCCCGGCCGTCTGAGGGTCTCTCGCCCCGCCGCCCCTACCTGTCCCGTATCTGTCTTTCGGCTGCGGGCCGGTGGGGGCCGGTCGCGCGGTGCCCCGCCCCTACGGGGGCGCAGCCCCCAGAAACCCCCTAGCCGTCCAGGCCGATGGCGAACGCCGCTTCCAGGTCGTGCTGTGAGTACGTACGGAACGCCACGTGCGTGTCCGTCGCCTCGACGCCCGGGATCTTGCTGATGCGGCCGGGGATGACGTCCGCCAGGTCCTCGTGCTCCTTCACCCGGACCATGGCGATCAAGTCGTACGTACCGGTGACGGAGAAGACCTCGCTGACGCTGTCCAGCGCGGCGATCGACTCGGCGATCTCGGGGATCCGGTCCACGCTGGTCTTGATGAGGACGATCGCGGTGATCACGGCTGGTTCTCTCCCTCGGGGGCCGCTGCTGAGGCTCTCACCCTACTCGCGGTCCAGCTGGCCCGGTTGTTCTGCCGGGGGTCCGGCGGTTGCCCCCCGAGAAGGCGTAGCGGTCGTACGGCCGAATCGGACCCAGGCGTAGACGAACCCCAGGGAGAAGCCCACCAGATGGGCCAGATAGGCCACCCCGGGGCCCGAGGTGCTGCGACCGGCCGCGAGCCACTGCAGGGCCGCCCAGAACGGCAGCACCACCCAGGCGGGAAAGCGCAGCGGCAGGAAGAAGAGGAACGGGAAGAGACTGGTCACCCGGGCCTTGGGGAACAGGTACAGGAACGCGCCGAGGACCGCGGAGATCGCCCCGGAGGCGCCGACCAGGGACTGCGGCGACTCGGCGTTGGCGGCCGCGTAGCCGAGCAGGGCGAGGTAACCGCAGCCCACGTAGAAGAGGGCGAATTCCACGTGGCCCATGCGTTCCTCGGCCATCGCCCCGAAGACGTAGAAGAACAGCATGTTGCCCAGGAGGTGGAGCCAGCTGCCGTGGATGAACAGGGCGGTGGCAGGGGTGAGCGCCGCGCGGGGCGCGCCGTCGAAGAGCTCGGTGGGCACGACGCCCCAGCGCCGGAAGTAGGCCCGCTGGGCGACCAGCAGTTCGTCCCCGGTGCCGTACGTCGGGTTGAAGCCCGCCGCCGGGCCGATCACGAAGATCAGGCAGCACAGGGCGATCAGGCCGTAGGTCACCGGCGCCGAGTGTCCTCGAATCGCTCTGCCGACCGTCGTACTCCAGTTGCTGATCATGGTGCAGAGCATGGCGTAACGGGAGGCATGCCGACAGATCGCCTCGCCGCCGTGGACGGCCGAGCGTCGGGTACCCGCCAGGCCGTAGGGTTACGAGCCACACGCACCAGGGAGACTGGCGCTGGACGGACACTAGAAGGAAAGCGACTGCCACATGACGGTTCCCCTGCCGGACGCCAAGACTCGCTGGCGCTGCACGCTCTGCGGCAACCTCACGCGTTTTGACGTGACCCGCTCCTCGAAGGTCGTCGAGTATGTGCATCTCGACCTGGCCGGAGAGCCGAAGGTCGAGGAGCGCGAGGTGGTCAGTGAGACCATCGAGTCGGTCCGCTGCCGCTGGTGCAACGCCGTGGACCAGGTGGAACTCGTGGACAGGCCGGGCGCCGGCTCCTGAGGGAGCGGGCCCCGCACAGATATTGGGGTGACGGATGGTGGAGACCACAGGCGGGGAGCCGGACGACGGCACCGCTGAGGTGCTCGATCGTCCGCTGCCCGATGGTGTGCGGAGAAGAGTCGTACAGATCGTTTCCGACGGGTTCGGTGGGTTGACCGTCGCTGAACTTCCTGCCCAATTGCGGCAGTACGCCCGGTTCACCCCCAATCGCCGGGCCAAGTTCGCCGGTAACGCCATGGCCGCGGCCCTGGAGACCGACCCGCTCTTCAGGCAGCGCATCGCCGAGAAGCTGAGAGAGGCTCAACCGGAGCTCGCCGGAGCCCTCGACTCGCTCGCGCCGCCCCCGGCCGCGGATCCGCTGGACGTGGCGGCCGCGGCCTATGTGCTGCGCCCCGCGGGCTGGGTGAAGCTGGTGACCGCCGCGGGCGAGGAGGCCCTGCGGGCGGACGCCGAGCGGGCCGGCGAGGAGAGCCGGGCCGAGCTGGAGCGGCTGCGCGAGGAGCTCGCGGAGGCCCGCGGCCAGACGAAGGTCGAGACCGAACGGCTGCGCACGGAGCTGGAGTCGGCGAAGAAGGAAGCCGAGTCGCTTCACCGCAAACTGCGCGGCGCCCTCAGTGACGTCAAGCGCGGTGAGGCGGCGCTGCGCAAGCTCCAGGCCGAGATGGACGCCGTACGGGCGGAGGGGCAGGTTCAGGTCTCCGCCGCCGAGAGCGAGACCCGGCGGCTCAAGGCGCGCCTGGGGGAGGCCGAGGCGGCCCTGGAGGCGACCCGGCGGGCGGCGCGCGAGGGCCGCAGTGTCGAGGACATGCGAGTGCGGCTGCTGCTCGACACCGTGCTGGAGGCCACTCAGGGGCTGCGGCGCGAACTCGCCCTGCCGCCTGTGTCGGTGCGGCCTGCGGAGACCGTCGATGCGGTCGAACCGGGACGGATGACACCAAAAGACATCGCCGCCCGCGCCCTGTCCGAACATGACCCGGCGATCCTCGACCAACTGCTCGCGCTGCCGCAGGCGCATTTGGTGGTCGACGGCTACAACGTCACCAAGACCGGCTATCCGCAGATGCCGCTGGAGAAGCAGCGCCTGAGGCTGCTGGGGCAGCTCTCGCAGCTCGCCGCGCAGACCGGCGCCGAGGTGACGTGTGTCTTCGACGGGGCCGAGCTGGCCGCTCCCGTGCTCCTCGCGCCGCCGCGCGGGGTGCGGGTGCTGTTCTCCAAGGCCGGTGTCACCGCTGACGAGTTGATCCGTCAGCTGGTCCGCGCCGAGCCCCCCGGGCGGCCGGTCATCGTGGTCTCCACCGACCGCGAGGTGGCCGACGGCATCGCCAAGGCGGGTGCGCGGCCGGTCGCCTCGGTGGTGCTTCTCAAGCGCTTTTCGCGCGGTTGACCATCTGGGCTGTACGCCTCATAGGCAACGTAAGTCCCATGCGTAACGTCCGGGCGAGATGCCCGAATTGGCGAAACCTTCACGCAACGTAGTGTCAGGCGCGCATTACTGCATGTGAGTTGTCGGCAAAGAATGCGCTCGGTGACCGAGATTTTTCCGATGAGGATTTGAACTGATCACAGGAAGGTCACTAGGGTCAGGCCTCGAACCTCCGCTCGGGTGATCACTCATTGGGAGTGACGGCGGAGGGGCACCGCCCGTCGGCGCATTCGGCAGGCGGCTGGAGGAAGAAGGAGCTCGCCTTCGTGGCGTCCCACCGTCGACCCAAGCAGCCGAGCCGCACCCGTGTGACCGTGCTCACCACCGCCGCCGCCGCTGCCGTGGCCCTCAGCGCGAACGTCGCCAACGCCGCGCCGAGCGAGAAGCCGAGCAAGGACGAGGTCAAGGCCAAGGTCGACAAGCTCTACGAGGAGGCCGAGAAGGCCACCGAGAAGCTCGACGGGGCCAAGGAGAAGCAGGCGAAGCTGCAGAAGGAAATCAGCGCCCTGCAGGACAACGTCGCCCGCGGCCAGGAGGAGCTCAACGAGCTCCGCGACGGCCTCGGTTCGATGGCCAGTGCCCAGTACCGCACCGGAGGCATCGACCCCTCCGTGGCTCTCTTCCTCTCCTCCGACCCGGACACCTACCTCGACAAGGCGTCCACGATGGACCAGCTGAGCGCTCAGCAGGTCGAGGCGCTCAAGAAGGTCCAGGAGAAGCAGCGTTCGCTCGCCCAGCAGCGCAAGGAAGCCTCCGACAAGCTCAAGGACCTCGCCGACACCCGGGCGGAGCTGGCCAAGAAGAAGAAGGAAGTCCAGGCCAAGCTCGGCTCGGCCCAGAAGCTCCTCAACACCCTGACGGCCCAGGAGAAGGCGGCGCTCGCGGCCGCCGAGCAGGAGCGCGCCACCCGGGCCAGCGAGCGCGTCGACCTCGGCAACAGCAAGGGCTCTGGGCGCGCCGGGGCCGCCTTCTCCGCCGCGCAGAGCAAGATCGGCTCGCCGTACGTCTACGGCGCCTCCGGTCCCAGCTCCTTCGACTGCTCGGGCCTCACCTCATGGGCGTACGCCCAGGCCGGTGTCTCCATACCGCGCACCTCGGAGGCCCAGGCCAACGCCGGTACGCGCATCTACTCGCAGAGCGCTCTGCAGGTCGGTGACCTCGTCATGTTCTACGGCGACCTCCATCACGTCGGTCTGTACGCGGGCAACGGCCAGGTGCTGCACGCCCCGCACACCGGTGCGGTCGTCCGCTACGAGTCGATCGGCAACATGCCCTTCCAGTTCGGCGTCCGGATCTGACGCACGCCCGCTGAGCCGGCCCTCGCCGCACCGCCCAAACGGGCGAATTGCGGCAGCTTCCGCTGACCCCACGCCCCGTCGGTGACCTGCGTCTCCGGCGGGGCGTCACGTTGTGCGCCTCCAGGGGACTTTGGCCGGTGCGTAGTCGCAGGGCTACTGTCTGGCGCGTTTCCCCCAACTCCGGGGGACCGTCAGCGGAAGGGAGAGCGGCTACTCGTGGGGTCCCATCGCCGCCTTGCACCGTCCGGCTTCGACCGGGGCGCCGGCGCCGCCGGTTTCGCCGTCTGCGTGATGTCCGCCACGGCAGCGGCACTCGGCGCCCTGCCGGCCGCCGCAGCACCGCAGGACGACACCCGGGCCGAGGTGGACCGCCTGTACGCACAGGCGGAGAAGGCCACCGAGGCGTACAACAAGGCCGACGAGCGCGCCGACTCGCTGCGCGAGGAAGTCGGCACGGCACAGGACGAGATCGCCCGGCAGCAGGAGCGCATCAACACCATGCGGGATGCTCTCGGTTCGCTCGCCGGGGCCCAGTACCGCTCCGGCGGCCTTGATCCCTCCCTCGCGCTGCTGTTCTCCGACGACCCGGCCGACTACCTCGACAGGGCCGCCGCCCTGGACCGGATCACCGCGCACCAGGCCGGTGAACTCAAGGACCTCCAGATCGCCATGCGCGACCTCGCCCAGAAACGCGAGGAGGCCGCCGGCAAGCTCGCCGACCTGGAGCGCAGCCGCAAGGCCGTCGCCCAGAACAAGCGAACCGTCGAGCGGAAACTCGCCAAGGCGCGGCAGCTGCTCAACTCGCTGCCGGACGCCGTGCGCGCCGCCTACGACCGGGCCTCGCGTTCCGGACGCGCCGACATGCCCGACCTCGGGGGCGCCGTCCCGTCCTCGGCCCGTGCGGCCGCCGCCGTCGCCGCGGCCCGCTCGGTGCTAGGCCGGCCGTATGTGTGGGGTGCCAACGGGCCGGGAGGCTTCGACTGTTCCGGCCTCATGCAGTGGTCGTACGCGCAGGCCGGAGTCGGTCTGCCGCGCACCTCGCAGGCCCAGCGGTACGCCGGACACCAGGTACCGCTCTCCCAGGCGCGACCCGGCGACCTGATCGCCTACCGCTCGGACGCGAGCCACATCGCGATGTACATGGGCAACGGTCAGGTGATCCACGCGCCCTACCCGGGCGCTCCGGTCCGCTACGACCCGGTGGGCATGATGCCGATCTCGTCCGTGACGCGGGTCTGACCCCTGGGCGAAGCCGCCGTACGATCGGGAACGTGGCTGGTCGAAGGCGTGCGTCGAGAGCGGGACTCTCCCTGGTGCTGCTGCTCGCCGTGCTCGTCGGCTGCGGTGGCCGGGCCTCGTCGGACACCGTGACGACCGAGGTGCAGCGCGTGCTCGACAAGCGGGCGACGGCGGTCCTCGACCGGGACGAGTCGGCGTACCGGGCCACCGGGCCGGCGGCCGGCACCGACGCCGAGTTCGGGAATCTGCGCGAACTCCCGCTGGCGTCCTGGTCGTACCACCTCACCTCCCTGCACCGCTCGGGCGATCGGGCCACGGCCGACGCGGAGCTGCGCTACCGCATCAAGGGCTACGACGCCGCGCCCGTCACCGCGGCCCGCGCTCTCCGCCTGACCCGTAGCGCGGGGACCTGGCACGTCGCCTCCGACGAGCCCGCCGAGAAGGCCAGTGAGCAGCTGTGGGAGCAGGGCGCCGTGACGGCCGTACGGGGTGAGCACAGCCTCGTCCTGGGGGTCGGGCAGACCGGTGAGCGTCTGCGCGCGTTCGCGGATCTCGCGGACCGCGCCGTGCCCGCCGTGTCGGAGGCGTGGGGCACGGACTGGTCGGGGCATCTCGTCGTGCTCGTGCCGAAGTCGCTGGAGGGCATGGCCGGGTTGCTCGGGGCGCCGGCGTCCGGCTACCGGGGGATCGCGGCGGTCACCACAGGCGAGGCGGGTGGCTCGGCGCGGGCGCCCGCGGACCGGATCATCGTCAACCCCGACGCCTACGGCGTCCTGGGCGACTTCGGCAAACAGGTCGTGCTCACGCACGAGGCAACGCATGTCGCCACCCGGAACCACACTTCGGCCGGCACGCCCCTGTGGCTCTCCGAGGGCTACGCGGACTGGGTCGGCTACCGCGGCAGCGGGCGGACGGCCGCGCAGGTCGCGCCGGAGCTGGAGCGTGCCGTCGTGGACGGACATGTCCCGGCCGCGCTGCCGGACGACAAGGACTTCGGCTTCTCCGGGGACGCGGCGCGGCTGGCGCGGGCGTACGAGGGCGGCTGGATGGCCTGCCGGCTGATCGCCGACCGCTGGGGCGAGGTCCGGCTGAACGACTTCTACCGGGCGGTGGGCGACCACCAGAAGCGGGCCGGGGCAGTCGAGGGCGCGCTGCGGGACGTGCTGCACACGACGCCGGAGAAGTTCACCGCGCAGTGGCGGGACTACCTCCGGGCTCAACTCGGCTGATTCTGCTGTACAGGGGCAGGGATCAACTCCGCTGATCGAGCTGGGCGATCGCTTCCGTGAGCCACTTCCGCTCCGCCTCGCCCGTCGCCCGTGCGACCCGCAGCATGCCCTGCCGGAAGAGGTCGTCCGTCTCCTCCGCCCGTACGGGCTTGCCGTCCCGGTAGAAGAAGCTCGCGGGCGTGTCCAGGAACTCCTGGCGGCGGCGTAGCACCGCGGCCTGCTCCCGGGGGTCGGGGAGGTGGCGCAGGAACGCCAGCAGCGTGTTGAAGCGCACGTGGTCGGTGATCTCGGCCTGCTTGGGGTGGCGCAGCCGCTCCAGGAGCTCCTCGCGGCCCTTGTCGGTGAGCGACAGGATGCGGCGCGGGGCCGCGCTGCTGCCCGGCTCGGTGTGCTGGTCGAGCTTGCCCGCGGCGACCAGGCGGGTGATCGCGGGGTAGAGCGCGCCGTCGCTGACCGGGCGGACGTGGCCGCTGAGGGCCTTGATGCGCTCCTTCAACTCGTAGCCGTGCAGGGGCTCTTCGAAGAGGAAACCGAGGATCGACAGCTCCAGCATGCGGCGGCTCCGTGGCGGTTGCGGGTCTCTTGACCGCATGGTACCTCTTATCGAGCTACCTCGAATCGAGGTAATCCAAAGCGAGGCAGTCGTGGAACTCGTGCCTGGGGAGTCATGCGTGAACGCCCACCGAAAACAGCTCATATCTCTCGCCCACCCCGTCTACTTCTCTCTGCTCGCCTCCGTCGCCGCCGGGATCATCAACACCGTCTGGGTCTCCCGCCTCGGCGGAGCCGCCGTGGCCGCCGTCGCCGTCGCGACCAACACCGAGAACGTGCTCCTCGGCGTCGCCCTGGTCTTCGCCTCCGGGACGACCGTCCTGGTCTCGCACGCCAGGGGCGCACGGGATCCCGGGGCGGTCCGGGCGGCCGTACGCGGAGGATGGGCGCTGTGCGCGGCGGTCACTCCGGTGGTCGCCGTGGGCGGGTATCTGCTGCGCGAGCCGCTGGCCCGGCTCGTGCTGGGCGGCGACGGGCGCGCCCTGTCGCTCGCCGTCACCTACTTCGCGATCTCCCTGCCGGGCATCGCCGTCTTCTTCGCCCAGAACCTCGTCGACGGGATCCTGAAGGGCACCGGTGACACCCGCACGCCGATGCGCCTCGCCCTGCTGGCCAACGGCCTGATCCTCGGGCTCGACCCGCTGCTCATCCATGCGTACGGCGTCGAGGGCGCCGCTGCCTCCACGGTGCTGTGCCGCTGTGCGGCCCTGGCCGTGGGGCTGCGCGCACTGCGCAGGAACGCGCTGCTGCGGGAGGCGGCGGTCGTCCTGCCCTCGGAGGCCACCGGTGCGGCACTGCGGCGGACCCTCACCACCGGGCTGCCGATGTCCGCCGACTTCACCGTGCGGCAGGGCGGAGCGCTGGTCCTGGTCGCGATCGTGGCTCGGCTCGGCGTGACGGCCGTGGCCGGGTACTCCATCGCGTACAAGGTCATGTACGTCGCGACCATGGCGTTCTACTCGGTACGGCAGGCCGCCGCGATCCACACCGCGCACACGCGGGGCGCCGGCGGGGACGAGCGGGGCGCCATCGGGCGGCAGGCCGTGCTCGTCTCCGCAACGGTTGGCGTGCTCGCCGCCTCGCTGCTCGGTCTCCTCGCCCCGTGGATCATGCGTGCCTTCGGCGCCGGACCGGGGGTCGCGCACGAGGGTGTGCTGTTCCTGCGTTGCGTCGGGCCCTACCTGTTGCTGATGGCGTGCTTCATCGCGCTCGGCGGGGTCTTCGACGGGAGCGGGGGAGCGTCGCTGCTGCTACGGGTGACCGTGGTCGGTACGGCGGTCCAACTCCCGCTCGCCCTTGCCCTGTCGGGGCTCGGGCTGCCCGGGATCTGCCTCGCGCTGGCGCTGTCCATGGCGGTGCAGTGCGCCGCGCTTGTCGTGTGGGCCCGGCGTCACGAGGACGCCAGGCGCTCCTTCGCGCGGGTGGCCTGAGAGGGGAGTACCGCGGCCGGTTCGGAGATCGTGCCCCGCCACAGCTCCAGGGCGGCGAGCAGCGTGGCGATCACCAGAAGGCCGTTGCGCGCGAAGAGGAGGGTGACGCCGAGCGTGTCGCTGGACACGACGTGCGAGAACCAGAGCGGGAACTCCAGGACGGTCACGAAGCACGCGGCCAGCACCAGAACGACGGACAGGGTCATCCGGCTGCCGCGGAAGCACAGGCAGACCGCGGCGAGCCCGACCAGCCAGACCATGTACTGCGGGCTGATGACCCGGCTGGTGGTCGTGAACATCAGCACGCCCACGAACGCGGCGTCGGCGAGCGTGTGCGGCAGGAACCGCTTGGCGCACAGCCGCCACAGCAGCAGCCAGCCGAGGGCGACCGCGGTGAGCACCAGGGCCGCCGTGCTCACCACATCGACGTACGGGCCGAGGAACTCCACGGAGCCGTAATTGAGCAGCACCTGGCCGTTCCAGCCGTGCTGCCGGGCCACGTGGAAGACGAGGGAGCCGAGCGACTCCACCTCGGTGCCGCGGTTGCGCTGGAAGGTCAGGAAGGAGAAGGCGCCGGGCATCGCCATGGCGAAGAGCACCGCGATCCCCCCGGCGGTCACCGCCGCCGCGGCCCACGCGCGACGCCGGACGGCCCCGACGAGCAGCAGCACCGGCCACACCTTCAGCATCGCGCCGAAGCCCACCAGCACCCCCATCACCCGCGGATGGCGGGCCCCCGCGAGCAGCGCCGCGACCGCTACGGCCGTCACCATCACGTCGTAGCGGGCGTACACGGTCGGCCCGAGCAGCGGTACGCCGATCACCCACACCCAGGCGCCGCGCATGGTCCTGCCGGAGCGCCGGCCCGCGTACTGGAGCAGCCCGAACACCACGAAGTCGGCGAGGAAGGCCAGCAGGTAGAAGGCATGCGCGTAGTCGAGGAAGGGCAGCAGGGCGGGGGAGAGGATCGGGAGCGCGGCGGCCGGCGGGTACTGCCAGGTGACGTCGTCGAGCGGGAAGGTGCCGTGTCGCAGGACCTCGTACCAGCCCTGGTAGATCACGGAGACGTCGCTCGTGACGTCCGGGCCGGGGAAGACATAGACCTTGTAGACGAAGAGCAGCAGCACCAGCCTGGTCAGGCCCCAGGTTGTCATGAGCGCGAGCAGTCCGAACGGGAACCTGGCCCCCCTTGCGCCCGTCATCCCCACCTGGCCCTCGTCCGTCCCGAACCCATGTGCTTCGCTGCCGTGTTTCTGCGGAGCCATGATGGCGCTCCGCCCTGTGCGCGAGCCATCAAGCACGGCCGTGCCGACCTGTGAGTATAGGTTCGATACTGTCGAACACGATGCACAAGACCCTGATCGTGACGAACGACTTCCCGCCCCGCCCCGGCGGCATCCAGGCGTTCCTGCACAACATGGCGCTGCGCCTGGACCCCGAGCAGCTCGTCGTCTACGCCTCCACATGGAAGCGTGGCCGTGAGGGCGCCGAGGCGACCGCCGCCTTCGACGCCGAGCAGCCCTTCACCGTCGTACGGGACCGCACGACGATGCTGCTGCCGACTCCGGGCGCCACCCGGCGTGCCGTGGGGCTGCTGCGCGAACACGGCTGTACATCCGTGTGGTTCGGGGCGGCGGCACCGCTCGGCCTGATGGCGCCCGCGCTGCGCCGGGCGGGCGCGCGACGCCTTGTGGCGACCACGCACGGCCATGAGGCCGGCTGGGCCCAACTGCCGGCCGCGCGCGGGCTGCTGCGCCGCATCGGCGAGTCCACGGACACGATCACGTATCTCGGGGAGTACACGCGCTCGCGGATCGCCTCCGCGCTGACCCCCGAGGCCGTGTCCCGCATGGTCCAACTGCCGCCCGGCGTCGACGAGAGGACCTTCCACCCCGGCTCCGGCGGTGACGGGATCCGCGCCCGCCTCGGCCTGACGGATCGCCCGGTGGTGGTCTGCGTCTCCCGCCTGGTCCCGCGCAAGGGCCAGGACACCTTGATCCTCGCCATGCCGCGCATCCTGGCCAAGGAGCCGGACGCGGTGCTGCTGATCGTCGGCGGCGGGGCGTACGAGAAGGAGCTGCGCACGCTTGCGTACGACACCGGGGTCGCTCAGTCCGTCCGCTTCACCGGGGCGGTGCCCTGGTCGGAGCTGCCCGCGCACTACGGCGCGGGTGATGTGTTCGCGATGCCCTGCCGGACGCGCCGGGGCGGCCTCGACGTGGAGGGGCTCGGGATCGTGTACCTGGAGGCGTCCGCGACCGGGCTGCCCGTTGTCGCCGGCGACTCGGGTGGGGCGCCGGACGCCGTCCTCGACGGTGAGACCGGCTGGGTGGTACGCGGCGGGTCGCCCGATGAGTCGGCCGACCGCATCATCACCCTCCTCGGAGACTCCGAGCTGCGCCGCCGGATGGGGGAGCGGGGGCGCGAGTGGGTGGAGGAGAAGTGGCGCTGGGACCTGCTGGCGGAGCGCCTGAAGGAGCTGCTCTAGCCGTCAGGTGGGGTGCCGCTTCGGGGCTTTCGGCGATCGCGGGTTGTCGTGGGCCGACCGCGCGGTTCCCCGCCCCGTCAGGGGCGCGAGGAACCGCGCGATCAACCACGCACGGCCGGTCGGCAGAGCTGATGCCCCCGCCGCTAGGGCGGGAGGCCGGCCGCTGGGGCATCAGCCCCGATAAATCGCCTCGATCTCGCCGGCGTAGTCCTTGGCCACCACACTGCGCTTGAGCTTCAGCGACGGCGTGATGTGCCCCGACTCCTCGGTGAACTGGGAGGCGAGGATGCGGAACTTGCGGACCGACTCCGCCTTGGACACCGCCGCGTTGCCGTCGTCGATCGCGTCCTGGATCGCGGCGATCAGATCCGCGTCCTCGCGCAGCGACGCCGCGGTCGAGCCGGCCGGCTTCCCGTGCTCCTCGGCCCAGCGGCCCAGGAACTCCTCGTCGATGGTGACCAGTGCGCCGACGAACGGGCGCCCGTCGCCGACCACCATGCACTCCGCGACCAGCGCGTGCGCGCGGATGCGGTCCTCGATCACGGCCGGGGCGACGTTCTTGCCGCCCGCGGTGACGATGATCTCCTTCTTGCGGCCGGTGATGCGGAGGTAGCCGTCCTCGTCGAGGGTGCCGATGTCGCCGGTGTGGAACCAGCCGTCGGCGAGGGCCTCGGCGGTCGCGGCCTCGTTGTTCCAGTACCCCTGGAACAGGTGCTCGCCGTGCAGCAGCACCTCGCCGTCGTCCGCGATGCGGATCACGGAACCGGGCAGCGGCTGGCCGACCGTGCCGATCTTCGTACGGTCCCAGGGGTTGAAGGCGGTGGCGGCGCAGGACTCGGTCAGGCCGTAGCCCTCCAGGACCGTGAAGCCGATGCCGCGGAAGAAGTGGCCGAGCCGCTCGCCGAGCGGGGCGCCGCCGGAGATCGCGTACTCGCCGCGACCGCCCAGCACCGCGCGCAGCTTGCTGTAGACGAGCTTGTCGAAGGTCTTGTACTTGATCTTCAGGCCGAGCGACGGGCCGGAGGGGGTGTCCAGGGCGCGGCTGTACGCGATCGCCGTGTCCGCCGCCTTGTCGAAGATCTTGCCCTTGCCGTCCGCCTGCGCCTTGGCGCGCGCCGAGTTGTAGACCTTCTCGAAGACGCGCGGCACACCGAGGATCAGCGTCGGCCGGAACGCGGCCAGCTCGTCGGTGAGGTTCTTGATGTCCGGGACACAGCCCAGCTTGATCGGCGCCATCATCGGCGCGACCTGCACGAGCCGCCCGAAGACGTGCGCGAGCGGCAGGAAGAGCAGGACGGAACACTCGCCCGTGCGGAAGAGCGGGCGCAGCCGCTCCACGATGTTGCCGCACTCCGCGAAGAAGGCGCGGTGGGTGAGAACGCAGCCCTTGGGGCGGCCGGTCGTGCCGCTCGTGTAGACGATGGTCGCCGGGTCGTCGGCCTTGGCGAGCGAGCTGCGCTCCTCGACGGTGGCGTCGCTGACGTCCTTGCCGAGGCGTCCCAGCTCCTCCACACCGCCGGCCTCGATCTGCCAGACGTGCTTGAGGGCGGGCAGCCGGTCGCGCACCGACTCCACGGAGGCCGCGTG
Source organism: Streptomyces albiflavescens (assembly GCF_014645835.1). GTDB lineage: Bacteria > Actinomycetota > Actinomycetes > Streptomycetales > Streptomycetaceae > Streptomyces > Streptomyces albiflavescens. Next base: position 23,360 of record NZ_BMMM01000017.1, on the reverse strand, counting down.
CGTGTCCAGCTCGACGATGCAGGCGGTCGCGCCCGAGTCGCCGAGGATCCACTGCACCTGCTCGGGGGAGCTGGTCTCGTACACCGGCACGGTGATCGCGCCCGCGCTCCAGATCGCGAAGTCGAGCAGCGTCCACTCGTAGCGGGTACGGGACATCAGGCCGACCCGGTCGCCCGGCTGGACACCGGAGGCGATCAGGCCCTTGGCGGCTTCCCGCACCTCGGCGAGGAAGGTGGTGGCGGTGACATCCGTCCACGTACCGCCCACCTTGCGGGCGATGACAGCTACGTCGGGATGCTGCGCGGCGTTTCTGCGGACGATGTCGGTCAGATTGCCGTCTGCAGGGACCTCGTACAAAGCCGGAAGGCTGAACTCGCGCAAGACTGCTGCTCCTCATAGGGCGCCGGCGCCACGACTCTGTGTGATGCGACGGTGCGGTCCAAGGCTCGGGCAGGTACTCAAGAGATCACTTGTTGAAATCCTGAGTACGACTGGACGGCCCGGACGTTACCCACCGGTACGGCTGTTTCGATAGGGGGTCCCGGCGAGATGTTCCCTGCGTCACACAGATTGGCGTTCCTTCGCGCACAGTAGTCCACGCCCTTCCTGACTAGCCAGTAACCGCAGGTCCGACCACCTCTATTCACGTTTGCCCCACAGGCCTACGCTTGATCGCCATGGCACCCACACCGGTCGGTAACCCGAGGACGCGCGTTCATGTGGTCAGTGACGTGCACGGCAACGCCCGGGACCTGGCCAGAGCCGGTGACGGCGCGGACGCCCTGATCTGCCTCGGTGACCTGGTCCTCTTCCTCGACTACGCCGACCACTCGCGCGGTATCTTCCCGGACCTGTTCGGCAAGGAGAACGCGGACCGCATCGTCGAGCTGCGCACCGCCCGCCGCTACGAGGAAGCGCGCGAGTTCGGCGCCCGGCTGTGGTCCGGCATCGGCACCGACCGGGCCGCCGCCATCGAGAAGGCGGTGCGCAAGCAGTACGCCGAGATGTTCGCGGCCTTCCCGACACCGACGTACGCGACTTACGGCAATGTCGACATGCCGACCCTGTGGCCGGAGTACGCAGGCCCCGGCACGACCGTGCTCGACGGCGAGCGCGTGGAGATCGGCGGCTGGGTCTTCGGCTTCGTGGGCGGCGGCCTCAGGACCCCCATGCGGACGCCGTACGAGATCGGCGACGAGGAGTACGCGGCCAAGATCGAGGCGCTCGGCGAGGTCGACGTGCTGTGCACGCACATTCCGCCGGAGGTGCCGGAGCTGGTGTACGACACGGTGGCGCGCCGCTTCGAGCGCGGCTCCCGCGCACTTCTGGACGCGATCCGGCGCACGCGCCCTCGCTACTCGCTCTTCGGCCATGTTCACCAGCCGCTGGCGCCGAGGATGCGGATCGGGGCGACGGAATGCGTGAACGTGGGGCACTTCGCGGGGTCGGGAAGGCCGTGGGCGCTGGAGTGGTGACGGTCCCGGCCCGCGCCCGGGCCGGACGCGGTGACGGCACGCCGTTCGGTGCGCGGTAGCCTTCACGCTGCACACACGTGCGCACCACCCTCCCTCACCGGACCGCATCTGGAGGAGCCACGGCGATGGCGGAACACACCAGCTCGAGCATCACGATCGAGGCGGCACCGGCAGACGTGATGGCGGTGATCGCCGACTTCGCCCGCTACCCGGACTGGACCGGCGAGGTGAAGGAGGCGGAGGTACTCGCCACCGACGAGCAGGGCCGCGCCGAGCAGGTGCGCCTCGTCATGGACGCCGGCGCCATCAAGGACGACCAGACCCTCGGCTACACCTGGACCGGCGACCACGAGGTCTCCTGGACCCTGGTCAAGTCCCAGATGCTCCGCTCCCTGGACGGCTCCTACATCCTCAAGCCCGCGGGCGCCGGCGCCACCGAGGTCACCTACCAGCTGACCGTCGACGTCAAGATCCCCATGCTCGGCATGATCAAGCGCAAGGCCGAGAAGGTCATCATCGACCGGGCACTGGCGGGCTTGAAGAAGCGCGTGGAGTCTGGGGAGAAGTAGGAGAAGCAGGGGGTCTCCCGTCGCCGCTGCGGGCATGCGTCCGCCGGCGGCGGCACGGGTGGGCACAGCGGCACCCCGCAGGTGCCGGTCACGCCCACCCCACCCCAGCCCCGGCCCCGGGTACTCGGCCCATGGCCTGGACCCCGGCCCCGCCGAGGCGCCCCGCCGGCACCGGTACCGTTCACCCCCATGCGCACCATCCTGATCACCGGCCAAGGCGGCACCGGCCGTACGACGGTCGCCGCGGCCACCGCGCTGAAGGCGGCCCGCGAGGGCACCCGCACCCTGGTGCTCGGCGCCGACCGCACGGACAGCCTCGGTGCCGCCCTCGGCGTGCCCACCGGCGCGACCCCCGTGGAGGCGGCCCCGGGCCTCACCGCCTGGCGCCCCGACGCCGCGGCCCGCTTCCGCGAGGACCTCACCGCCTTCCAGCAGCGCGCTCAGACCGCCCTGGACCTGCTCGGCGCCTCCCGCCTGGACGCCGAGGAGGTCACCCCCCTCCCCGGTGCCGAGGAACTCGCTCTGCTGCGCGCCCTGCGCGACGCGGCGATGTCGGAGCGGTACGACCTTCTGGTCGTGGACCTCCCCCCGGCCCCCCAGGCCCTCGCCCTCCTCGCCCTCCCCGAGGAACTCCGCCGCTATCTGCGCCGCCTGCTCCCGCCGGAGCGCCAGGCGGCTCGCGCCCTGCGCCCCGTGCTCGGCCGGCTCGCGGGCGTCCCGATGCCCGCGGAGTGGCTGTACGAGACCTCGGCGCGCTGGGACATCGAGCTGGCCGCGGTGGAGGCGGTCGTCGAGGACCGCGCCACGACCGTACGACTGGTCGCCGAGCCGGGCCCGGCCGGCACCGACGCCGTACGCACCGCCGCCACGGCCCTCGCCCTGCGCGGCCTGTCCGTCGACGCCCTGATCGCGAGCCGCGTCCTGCCGGGCGCCACGCACGACACCTGGCTGGCGGCCCTCGCCGCCCAGCAGCGCAAGGCACTGGACGAGTGGCAGGAGACGTACGCACTCCATGAGGTCCCGCACCTCGGCCACGACCCGCGCGGCATCCACGATCTCGCCGCGCTGCCCGTGCCCGGGGTCAACCAGGCACCGACCCCGGTCGAGTGGCCCGTCATCGACCAGCTCGCCGACGACGGCGTGCTCGTGTGGCACATCCCGCTGCCCGGCGCGATACGCGAGGAACTGGACCTCATCCGGCGCGGCGACGAACTCGTGGTCACGGCAGGGCAGTTCCGCCGTATCGTTCCACTCCCGTCGGCCCTGCGTCGCTGCACCGTGGCCGGTGCCGCGCTGCGCGAGGGCGAGCTCAGGGTCCGCTTCGCGCCGGATCCGGATCTGTGGCCGCGTACAAGATGACCGAGCCGTCCCCTCCTCGGGGCGGACACGCTGAACGGTGTACCCCGTTCGGGTAACGTCGAAGGCACGAACCGTAGGCAGGAGTCCGCCATGAGCGAAGAGCGCCCCACATCCGACGCCGCTCAGGAGGAAGCGGGCGACGAGGTGCGTGCCGAAGAGGCGCGCGCGACCGACGCCGACGCCTGGGCGAAGGCCTGTGCCGAGGACCTCGCGGCGGAGAAGGCCCGCCGCCGCGCCGCGTACGGCACACCGCCGGGCTCGGCCGCCGAGGAGCTGCGCAAGCTCGTCGACGCCGTCGCCGACAAGCTGTCCGGGCTCAACTCGCCGCTCTTCGGCGCGGTCGCCTCCGGCACGGCCCAGCAGATGGTCAACCAGGTCGTGCAGCAGGCCAAGGCCGCCGTCGAGCCGGTGATCGAGCGCAACCCGGACGTGTTCGACCACCTCGCGGCCGCCGGCTCCGAGCTGCTCGCGGCCTATCGCTCGGCGGTCGAGGCACAGGAACGACGCTGGACCACCCGGGACAAGGGCCCCCACGACGAGGGGACCGGTCCAGGGGAACACATCGACTTGGACTGAAGGCCCCTCGGGTACGGTTGGCCGTAGCGGGGCTCGACCGAAACTGAGGGATTCATGGGACTCACCATCGGCGTCGATATCGGCGGCACGAAGATCGCGGCCGGTGTGGTCGACGAGGAAGGCAACATCCTCTCGACCCACAAGGTGCCGACCCCCACCACGCCGCAGGCCATCGTGGATGCCATCGCCGCTGCCGTCGAGGGCGCGCGCGCAGGCCACGACATCGTCGGCGTGGGCATCGGTGCCGCCGGATACGTGAACCGCCAGCGTTCCACGGTCTACTTCGCGCCGAACATCGACTGGCGACAGGAGCCCCTCAAGGCCGAGGTCGAGGCGCGTGTGGGGCTGCCGGTCGTCGTCGAGAACGACGCGAACGCGGCGGCGTGGGGCGAGTACAAGTTCGGCGCGGGCAAGGGCCACCGGAACGTCATCTGCATCACCCTGGGCACAGGCCTCGGCGGCGGCATCATCATCGGCAACAAGCTGCGCCGCGGGCACTTCGGCGTGGCCGCCGAGTTCGGACACATCCGCATGGTGCCGGACGGGCTGCTGTGCGGCTGCGGCTCGCAGGGCTGCTGGGAGCAGTACGCGTCCGGGCGCGCCCTCGTCCGCTACGCCAAGCAGCGCGCCAACGCGACCCCGGAGAACGCGGAGATCCTTCTCGCGCTGGGCAACGGCACCCCCGACGGCATCGAGGGCAAGCACATCTCGGTCGCCGCGCGCCAGGGCGACCTGGTCGCGGTGGACTCCTACCGCGAGCTGGCCCGCTGGGCCGGCGCCGGCCTCGCCGACCTGGCCTCACTCTTCGACCCGTCCGCCTTCATCGTCGGCGGCGGCCTCTCGGACGAGGGCGAGCTGGTCCTCGACCCGATCCGCAAGTCGTACAAGCGCTGGCTGGTGGGTGGCAACTGGCGCCCGGTGGCCGACGTCATCGTGGCCCAGCTGGGCAACAAGGCGGGTCTGGTGGGCGCCGCCGACCTGGCCCGGGAGCCCGACCCGATCATGTGACCCGTCGGCAGCCGGCACGGCACGCGGTACGGCGGGCGCCGCCGTACCGCGTGCCGTGCCCTGTCCGGATGCTGGCATTCGATGTACCGGCACGGCTGCTTCTGTGCGTGGGCGAGTGCGGGTAGTCCCGCGTGTGCTCCGGCTGTCGTATCTTGATCGCCATGCCGACCAGCCCCTCAGCCAGTCCGCTGCCCAACTCCCGCACCGAAGCCGACGGTTCGGCCGTCATTCGCGTGCTCAGTTACAACATTCGGTCGATGCGCGACGACACCGCCGCTCTCGCGCGGGTGATCAGTGCCTGCGCACCCGACCTGGTCCTCATCCAGGAGGCCCCGCGCTTCTTCCGCTGGCGAAAGAAATTGGCCCGGCTCGCGGCGGCGTCCGGGCAGATGATCCTCTCGGGCGGTGCCCCGGCGTCCGGACCGGCGCTCCTCTGCTCCCTCCGGGCGACCGTCGAGCGCACCGAGGATGTTCTGCTCCCCCTCACGCCCGGCCTGCACCGCCGCGGCTTCGCCACCGCCGTCGTACGGTTCGGTGGCGCCCGGCTCGGCGTCCTGAGCTGCCATCTCTCGCTCCAGAAGGACGAGCGGTACGAGCAGGGCGGCATGCTTCTCGACCGCCTCGCAGGCCTCGACGCTCCGCACATGATCGCGGGCGGCGACCTCAACGAACGCCCCGACGGCCCCACCTTCAAGCGCCTGGCCGGCGCCCTTCAGGACGCCTGGGCGACCCGCCCGTGGGGTGCGGAGTACACCTCCACCCCCACCGACCCCCACCAGCGCATCGACGCGATCTTCGCCACGGAGGGCGTGGAGGTCCTGGGCTGCGGGGTGCCGCTGGGTCTCCCCGGCGTGACGGAGGCAGACCTGAGGGCGGCCACGGACCACTTGCCCGTGCTGGCCGCCCTCAGAGTGCCCGCGTCCTGAAGTGAGGTCAGACCACCGCGCCCCGCCCGGGATCGTCTCCGTCCTCGTCGTCGGTCTTCATGCGCGTCACCAGGGTGGCGAAGCCGCCGAGGAAGCCGCCGATGCCGAGGGTGGTGAGCCACCAGGTCATGTCCCAGCCGAGGAGGACGGCCAGCAGGAGCAGGACGGGGCCGCCGGTGACCGCGAGCCAGGCGAACTTGGCGGTGGTGTCGGCGGAGGGCAGCGGGGGCGGCTCGGGCGGTACGAAGTGGCCCTCGTCGTCCTCGTCGAAGTCGTCGTCGCTGGGCTCGGGCGCCTTGTAGTCGCGCGGGCCGCCGACACCGGGTGCGAAGGCGACCGAGCTGCCGAGGGGCTGGGCCGCGGAGGGCTTGTCCCCGGACCCGGACCCGGATCCAGATCCAGATCCGGTGTCGGACTCGGTGTCGCTCGCGTCGCCGTCGTTCGTCTCCGGCTCCAGGAGCGCCAGGTCCTCGACCGACTTGAACGGCTTCACGCCGGGCGGGTCCGGCGGCTCCTCGCCGTACCCGGCGACGATCGCCTGCCACGCGGCGTCCTCGTCGAAGGGCACGCTCTGCTCCTCGCCGAGGGGCTCACCAAGAGGCCCGTCGAGGGGCACGCCCTTCTCCTCGGAATCGCCGCGTTCCGCGTCGTGCTCAGCCACCGGAGGCCGTCCCTTCCTGCTGACCCACCTGACCCGCGTCGGACCCCTTGCCGACACTGGGCGCGAGCCGGGCGATGAACGCGTAGCTCTCCTCGAAGATCCGGTCCGCGTCGTGGTCCAACGTCGCAACGTGGTAGCTCTGTTCCAGCAAGATCTCCGACACGTCCGTGGACGACACCCGGCCGAGGACGCGCGCCGAGTCGGCGGGGGACACGACGTGGTCCTGGGGGCTGTGCAGCAGCACCATCGGCTGGGTGACCTGCGGCAGCTCGCCGTCGACGATGCGGCAGAAATTCCGCATCGAGTGCGCGGCGTGCAACGGCACCCGGTCGTACCCGAGCTCCTGCGACCCCTCCTTGGCGATGTCGCTCACGATGCCCTTCACGGACGGAACGAAGTGCCGGAGCACCGGGAGGGCGCGCGCCGACGGGCCGTGCACCCTGTTCAGCGGGTTGACGACCACGACGCCGCTGATCTCGTCACCGTGCTTGGCCGCGAGGCGCAGCGCCAGTGCGGCGCCCATGGAGAGGCCGAAGACGAACACCTGAGCGCACCGGTCCCGCAGCGCGCGCAGCTCCCGGTCCACCTCCGCGTACCAGTCCTGCCAGCCGGTGAGCTGCATGTCCTCCCAGCGCGTCCCGTGCCCCGGCAGCAGCGGCAGCGTGACGGTCAGGCCGCGCTCGGCCAGATACTCCGCCCAGGGCCGCAGCGACTGCGGGGACCCGGTGAAGCCGTGGCAGAGAAGGACGCCGACCTCTCCGCCCTCGCGGCGGAACGGCTCGGCTCCAGGAAGGACCGGCACCTTCGGTCTCCTGTTCATAGAGGCGGGCGAAACGGAACCCCCCGAGGCTTCGAGGCGTACTTCACCGTACGCGACCGCACTGACACCGACCAGGGTCGTCGGGTCCTTCGACAGTGCTCCGGGTTAAGGTCTGATCGACGACACAGGAGGCATTCGGTTGATCTACGGCGCAATGAAGTTTTCCATCGGAGGGCCGCTGAAGCTTGCCTTCAGACCCTGGGTGGAAGGCCTCGAGAACATTCCCGCCGACGGCCCCGCCATCCTGGCGAGCAATCATCTGTCGTTCTCGGACTCGTTCTTCCTGCCCGCGGTCCTCGACCGCAAGGTGACCTTCATCGCGAAGGCCGAGTACTTCACGACGCCCGGCCTCAAGGGCCGGATGACCGCCGCCTTCTTCAAGGGCGTCGGCCAGCTCCCCGTGGACCGCTCCGGAGCGCGCGGCGCGGGCGAGGCGGCCGTCAAGAGCGGTATCGACGTCATCGAGCGCGGTGAGCTGTTCGGTATCTACCCGGAGGGCACGCGCTCGCCCGACGGCCGCCTCTATCGCGGAAAGCCCGGCGGTCTCGCGCGCGTGGCGCTCGCCACCGGCGCGCCCGTCATCCCGGTCGCGATGATCGACACCGAGAAGATCCAGCCGCCGGGCAAGGTAATGCCCAAGCTGATGCGGCCGGGCATCCGCATCGGCAAGCCGCTGGACTTCAGCCGGTACGGCGGCATGGAGCACGACCGTTTCGTGCTCCGCGCGGTGACCGACGAGGTCATGTACGAAATCATGAAGCTCTCCGGCCAGGAGTACGTCGACATCTACGCGACGGCCGCCAAGCGGCAGATCGCGGAGGCGGCGAAGGCCGAGAAGGACGCCGAGAAGGCGGCGAAGGCCGCCCTCGCACAGGCCGAGAAGCAGGCGGCCAAGGAACAGGCCGAGAAGCGGGCCGCCAAGGAAGCGGGGCAGGCGGACAGGGAACGGTCCGGCTCCTAGACGCGTCCGTCAGGACGTGCGGGGGTGGGGTGGGGTGGGGGAGATGGCCAAGCGCGAGCGCGTGATGAGGATGTCGGTCGAGCAGCCGCTGTGGCGTGCGCTCTCCGCGTACCGCGTCCTGACGATGCTGTACGCGATCGGTCTCTTCGCCACGGCGTACGACAAGTTCGCCCGCCCCTGGGTGGCCGTCGCGTTCTACGCGCTGCTGTTCGTGTGGACGTTCGCGACCCTCCCCAGGGTCGCGAACGCGGCCAGTTGCACCAAGCGGTTCCTCGCCGCCGACCTCACCATCGCGCTCGCCGGCATCCTGCTCACCCGGGTCGCCGACGCCTCCTCGCGGATCGAGACCGGCGGCCCCACCCTGCCGTCGATATGGACCGCGGGATCCGTCCTGGCCTTCGCGATCAAGGGCGGCTGGCGCTGGGCGGCCTTCGCCTCCACGCTGGTCGCGGCCGTCAACATCGTCGAGCGCGGCGCTCCGACCCGCGACACCGTCCACAACGTGATCCTCGTCTGGGTCGCCTCCATCGCCATCGGATACGTCGTCGAGGTCGCCCGCGCCTCCGAGCGCACCCTCGCCCGCGCCCTGGAGATCGAGGCCGCCACGCGGGAGCGGGAGCGGCTGGCCCGCGACATCCACGACGGCGTCCTTCAAGTCCTCGCCATGGTGCAGCGGCGCGCGTCCGCGCTCGGCGGCGAGGCGGCGGAGCTGGGCCGGATGGCCGGCGAGCAGGAGGTGGCGCTGCGCACGCTGGTCTCGGGCGGCCTGGTGCCCGTGTCCAGGGTGTCGGAGGACGCCGCGCTCGGTGCCGTCGTACGAGCCGTCGACGAACCGGACGACGAAGAAGGCCCCCTCGACCTGCGCTCACTGCTCGCCCCGTACGCCACCGCACGCGTGACCCTCTCCGAGCCCGGCGCGCCCGTACCGCTCGCCGCGGCTGCAGCCAGGGAGCTGGCCGCCGCTGTCGGTGCCGCCCTGGACAATGTCCGCAAGCACGCCGGCGCGGACGCCCGTGCCTGGATCCTGGTCGAGGACGAACCGGACGCGGTGATCGTGACCGTCCGCGACGACGGCCCCGGCATCCCGGAGGGCCGGCTCGCCCAGGCCGAGGGCGAGGGGCGGCTCGGGGTCGCTCTGTCGATCCGCGGCCGACTGCGCGACCTGGGCGGTACGGCCGAGCTGATCTCGGTCCCGGGCCAGGGCACGGAAGTCGAGCTGAAGGTACCGAAGGTTTCACGGGGGTAGGCGGAACGGCGATGACGCAGACGCGGGACGGCGATGACGGCGGAGCGGTGATGACGGGGACGACGGCGACGGCGATGACGGCGGAGCGGTGATGACGGGGCGACGGCGACGGCGGAGCGGTGATGACGACATGACGGCGGAGCGGTGATGACGGGGACGACGGCGACGACGATGACGGCGGAGCGGTGATGACGGGGACGACGGAGGCGAAGGACGTGCGGCGGCAGGGCCCGATCAAGGTGATGGTGGTCGACGACCATCCCATGTGGCGCGACGCCGTCGCCCGCGACCTGGCCGAGGCCGGCTTCGACGTGGTCGCCACCGCGGGTGACGGCGAGCAGGCCGTGCGCCGCGCCCAGGCTGCCGCGCCCGACGTCCTCGTGCTCGACCTGAACCTGCCGGCCAAGCCCGGCGTCCAGGTCTGCAAGGAGCTGGTCGGCGCCAACCCGGCGCTGCGCGTCCTCGTTCTGTCGGCCAGCGGCGAGCACGCCGATGTCCTGGAGGCGGTGAAGTCCGGCGCCACCGGCTATCTGCTCAAGTCGGCGTCCACGGAGGAGCTGATCGACGCGGTGCGCCGTACGGCGGTCGGTGACCCGGTGTTCACCCCGGGCCTCGCGGGTCTGGTCCTCGGCGAGTACCGCCGGCTGGCCTCCGAACCGGCCCCCGCCGCGGGCGTCGACGAGCCCAAGGCCCCGCAACTCACCGATCGCGAGACCGAGGTGCTCCGGCTGGTTGCCAAGGGCCTGAGCTACAAGCAGATAGCCGAGCGCCTCGTCATCTCCCACCGCACGGTCCAGAACCATGTGCAGAACACCCTGGGCAAGCTGCAGCTCCACAACCGCGTGGAGCTGGTGCGGTACGCCATAGAACGCGGTCTTGACGAGGCGTAAATCTGACGCACCCACACCTTCGAGTGAACGCGATTGATCAACACCCGTACAATTCATCGGAATTGACCTTCCGCACCATGCCGAAGTGACCTGCATCACTATTAGCGTGAGTCCATCAGGCAACCGTGGCGAAGGGACTTTCCATGCGGGTCGGAGTACTGACCGGAGGCGGCGACTGCCCCGGGCTCAACGCCGTCATCCGGGGCATCGTCCGCAAGGGCGTGCAGGAGTACGGCTATGACTTCGTCGGCTTCCGGGACGGCTGGCGGGGACCACTGGAAGGCGACACCGTCCGCCTCGACATCCCCGCCGTGCGCGGCATCCTGCCCCGCGGCGGCACCATCCTCGGCTCCTCGCGGACCAATCCGCTCAAGCAGGAGAACGGCATCCGCCGGATCAAGGACAACCTCGCCAAGCTGGAGGTCGAGGCGCTCATCGCGATCGGCGGTGAGGACACCCTCGGTGTCGCCGCACGCCTCACCGACGAGTACGGCGTCCCTGTCGTCGGCGTACCGAAGACCATCGACAACGACCTGTCCGCCACCGACTACACCTTCGGTTTCGACACCGCCGTCGGCATCGCGACCGAGGCGATCGACCGTCTGCACACCACCGCCGAGTCGCACATGCGCGTCCTCGTCTGCGAGGTGATGGGCCGGCACGCGGGCTGGATCGCCATCCACTCGGGTCTGGCCGGCGGCGCCAACGTCATCCTCATTCCCGAGCAGCGCTTCGACGTCGACCAGGTGTGTGCTTGGGTGACCTCGCGGTTCAAGGCCTCGTACGCGCCGATCGTGGTCGTCGCCGAGGGGGCGATGCCCAAGGACGGCGACATGGTCCTCAAGGACGAGTCCCTCGACTCCTTCGGGCACGTCCGCCTCTCCGGGGTCGGCGAATGGCTGGCCAAGCAGATCGAGAAGCGCACCGGCAAGGAGGCCCGCACCACGGTCCTCGGGCACATCCAGCGCGGCGGCACCCCCAGCGCCTTCGACCGCTGGCTCGCCACCCGCTTCGGGCTGCACGCCATCGAGGCCGTCCGCGACGGCGACTTCGGCAAGATGGTCGCCCTGCGCGGCACGGACATCGTCCGCGTTCCGATCGCGGAGGCCACGGCCAAGCTCAAGACCGTCGACCCGAAGCTCTACGAGGAGGTCGGGGTCTTCTTCGGCTGACGGAGGCGGCCCGGCGTACCGGGGTTATGGGCCGTACATTCGTCCCATAACCCCGTAGAACGGGAGGAATTGTGGAGATCCTCGCCTTCGGCGTCCAGGCCGACGAGAAGCCCCTGCTCGAGAAGGCCTTCGCGGGACCCCACCAGGTCCACTGTCTCGACGTCTTCCTGACCGAGGACACCGCTCGCATCGCGGCCGGCTACGAGGCCATCTCCACCAGCGTCAACTGCGGCCTCGGTCACCGAGTCCTGCAGACCCTGGCGACCGGCGGCACCCAGCTGGTCGCCCAGCGCTCCACGGGCTTCAACAACATCGACCTCGAGGTCGCCGAGCGCCTCGGCATGACGGTCGCCCGAGTCTCGTACTACTCGCCGTACTCCGTCGCCGAGTTCGCCTGGACCCTCGGCATGGCCGTCAACCGCCGCATCGTGCGCGCCGCCACCCGCACCCGCGACTTCGACTTCCGCCTCGACGGGCTGATGGGCCGCGACATGCACGGCCGCACCGCGGGTGTCCTCGGCACCGGCAAGATCGGCGAGGCGTTCACCAGGATCGCCCGCGGCTTCGGCATGAACCTGCTCGGCTGGGACGTCGCGGAGAACCCGGCCTGCGTCGAACTCGGCATGAAGTACGTCCCCAAGGAGCAGCTCCTCGCCGAGTCCGACCTGATCAGCCTGCATGTCCCGCTGATGCCGGAGACCCAGCGCCTGATCGACGCCGCCGCGCTGCGCGCGATGAAGGACGACGCGATCCTGGTGAACTCCAGCCGCGGCGGCCTGATCGACACCCAGGCCCTCGTCACCGAGCTGCGTGAGGGCCGCTTCACGGGCGTCGGTCTCGATGTGTACGAGGCGGAGGCCGGCCTCTTCTTCCTCGACAAGTCCCTGGAGGCCATCGAGGACGACATCCTGGCCCGCCTCGTCACGTTCCCGAATGTGCTGGTCACGTCCCACCAGGCGTACTACACCGAGGACGCCGTCGGCCAGATCGTCGACGCCACGGTCAAGAACGTCCTCGACTACACGGCGGGCCGCCGTTCGGACAATGTGCTGGTGCCCCGCAGCTGATCGATCAGCTCGCGCACGACCGCCGTGCCGTTCAGCGTCAGCACCGACTCCGGGTGGAACTGGACCCCCGCGAACCCGGGACCGCGCATCGCGTGCACCTCACCGCTGTCGTTGCGGCTGACCTCGATGCCGTGCGCGGAGAACTCGGCGAGGGCGTCGTCGTCGCAGCGTGCCACGAAGCTGTTGTAGAAACCGACCGTCTCCGTCCGCCCGAAGAGGTCGACCGCGGTCTGCGCCCCCTGGTACGGCACCTCCTTGCGGACGATCTCCAGGCCCAGTTCGGCCGCGATCAGCTCGTGGCCCAGGCAGACGCCCAGGACTCCGTGCCGGTGCCCCCGGATCACCTCGGCGGTGAGCCCGCGCAGGAAGCGCATCTTCGGGTCCCGGACATCGCCCGGATCGCCCGGACCGGGGCCCAGCACGAGCGGCCCCTCGTGCGCGAGGGCCGCCTCCCGCAGCCCCGGCTCGTCGTAGCGCCGCACCGTCACCCCGAGCCCCGACGAGCGGAGCAGATGCGCCAGCATCGCCGTGAAGGTGTCCTCGCCGTCCACGACCAGGGCGTGCCCGTCGAGCCCGTCGCCCCGCTCCTGCATCCGCAGCCAGAACGGCGCGAGCGAGGTCCGCCGCCCGTCGAGCGCCGCCTGCACCCGGGGATCGTCCGCCAGCCGCGGCCCCACGTGCTCCGTACGCGGACGCGCCTCAAGGACTCCCAGCGCCGCCAGCACCCCTGCCGCCTTCGCGTGTGTCTCCGCGACCTCGCTCACCGGGTCCGACCCCCGTACAAGGGTGGCGCCGACCGGGACCCGCAGCCGTCCGTCCGCGTCGATGTCGGCGGTTCGGATGAGGATGGGGGAGTCGAGGGTCTGCGCCCCGCCGGCGTCCCGCCCCACGAGGGCCAGCGCGCCCGCGTAGTACCCGCGCCCGCCGACTTCGTGCCGCTCGATGACCCGGCAGGCGTTCTGCACCGGCGATCCCGTGACCGTCGCCGCGAACATGGTCTCGCGCAGCACGTCCCGCACGTCCAGCGAGGACCGCCCCCGCAACTCGTACTCGGTGTGCGCGAGATGGGCCATCTCCTTCAGCCGTGGACCGATCACCACCCCGCCCATGTCGCCGACCGTGCACATCATCTTGAGCTCCTCGTCGACCACCATCGAGAGCTCCTCGATCTCCTTGCCGTCGGCGAGGAAGGCCAGCAGATCCTCGGGGGTCGGGCCCTCGGCCGGGTAGCGGTACGTGCCGCTGATCGGGTTCATCACGACGGTCCCGCCCGCCCGCCTCCCACCAGCACCCTCAACCGAGAGCGCTTCGCGCCCGCCCCTTCCCCCCGACATCCGGACGTGCACCTCGGGGCTCGCGCCGACCAGCGTCCGGTCCCCGGTGTGCACGACGAACGTCCAGTACGCGCCCCGCTCACCGACGAGGAGCCGACGGAACAGGGCGAGGGCGTCGGCCCTCCCGAACCCCGGGATCTCCCCCTCGTACGTACGCCGGATCACGAAGTTCGCACCCTCGCCCCGCCCGATCTCCTCGCGCAGCACCCGCCCGACGATCCCGGCGTACTCCTCGTCGGCGACGTCGAAGCCCCCGCCCTCGACGCGCACCTTGTGCGACGGCAGCTGGGACAGGGCGTGTTCCAGGGGCAGTTCGTACGTCTCCTCGGCGGTGAGCACCGCGAGAGGCGTGCCGTCGTCGCGGACGTCGAAGCCGCGCTCCCGGATCTGGCGGTAGGGGATGAGCGCGAGGCCCTCGTCGGGGATGTCGGCGAGGCGGTCGTGGGTGGTGACCCGGCCGAGCAGCACCTCGACCACGTCAGGGGCGTGACCGGGGGTGCGGCGGCGCAGCAGGGCGAACGGACGTGGATCGTCCAGGAGGTCGAGCAGGTTCATCGGTCCTGTTCCTTCTCACTCAGAGAGGGAACGGGCTCCGGAAACGCCGAAGGCCGCCCCTCGGGCGGCCTTCGCGAAGTCTTGCGTACGCGCAGTCAGTGGGCCGCCGGATGAGCGGTCCACCACCAGTTCTGGATCGAATGCGCGAACATGCGCCGCACCCTACCCGACGTGTGGGGCCCGGCAACAGCGTGAACCGTTCGCGTACAGGGTTCGGACCGCTCGCGCACCGGCCATTCATGGCCAGGTAGCCCGACCGATCCGACCGAGGAGAGAGTCATTCACGCAGCTCGTTCACCCATGCCTCGCCGGAGCGGCGCACGCGCCCTCGCCGTGTGTGCCGCGGCCGCGGCCCTCGCCGCCGGCCTGCCCGGCTCCGCCCAGTCGGCCCCGAGCGCCTCCGACGACACCACCCGGGTGACCTACCGGGGCCACGTCTTCACCGTGCCCGCCTCCTGGTGGGTCGTGGACCTGGAGAAGAACCCGGAGGCCTGTGTCCGCTTCGACCGTCACGCCGTGTACCTCGGTACGCCGGGCGAACGGCAGGACTGCCCGGCACGCGTGCGGGGACGCACGGAGGCGCTCCTGATCCAGCCCACCACCGCAGCCGAGAGCACCGTGACCACCGCCGGGAGCCCCGTCACGGTCGGGAGCCCCGACACGGTCGGGAGTGACGTCACGGTCGGGAGTGACGTCACCGAGAACCGAACGGCCGGTACGTACCAGGTCACCGCGGACCGCATCGCCGTGACCGCCGCGTACGGGGACGACCGTACGCGGATCCAGGACATCCTCCGCGGCGCCGGCCTGCCCGTCACCGCCACGCCGGGCGCCGGGACACCCGCCGCGGCGCCCCTCCCCAAGGACGCCACGTCCTTTCGGGGCGAGGGCTTCGACGCCTGCACGGCCCCGAGCCAGTCGGCCATGGACGCCTGGCGGGACGCCTCGGACTACGGCGCCGTCGGCGTCTACATCGGCGGGATCAACCGCGCCTGCGCCCAGCCGAAGCTCACGGCCTCGTGGGTGCGCAAGCAGTACGACACCGGCTGGCGGTTCTTCCCGCTGTACGTCGGCCGGCAGCCCTCCTCCGACGGCGGCAGCTGTCAGGGCGACTGCGCGCCGATCACCGACCCGGAGCCGCAGGGCACCGCGGACGCCGCCGACGCGGCCCGGCAGGCCGCAGCCCTCGGCTTCGGCAAGGGCACGGTGCTCTACAGCGACCTGGAGAACTACGCCCCCGGAGGAGCCGTGACGGACCAGGTGCTCGGCTACCTCGAGGCCTACACCAAGCGCCTGCACGAACTGGGCTACCGCTCCGGCGCGTACGGCAACACCTCGTCCCTGGTCGCCGACCTGGTGGCCCACCGGAGCGACGTCACCCTGCCCGACGTGATCCACTTCGCCCGCTGGAACTACACGTCGACCACGTCCGACCCGACGATCCCCGCGGACCTGTGGGCCAACCACCGGCGCATCCACCAGTACGCCGGCGACACCACCGAGACTCACGGCGACGTGACGATCTCCATCGACCGCGACCGGCTCGACGTGGACTAGCCGACCCCCGCTCCGGGCGGCCGTGGAGACCTGTCGTACGGCCGCCCGGAGCACCCCCGATCGAGCACGCCGCGTCTCAATTGATGAGCACGTGAATGGACGCCCGACACGACCCCGTAATGTTGTGGAGGTGACCGTGAACGCTAAGTCCAGCGCGAGCGCTGGCAACACCTGGCGAAACCTGCCCGCGGCGCAGCAGCCCGAGTACCCCGATGCCGAGGCTCTGCGCGACGTGATCGCGGACCTCGAGTCGTATCCGCCGCTCGTCTTCGCGGGCGAGTGCGACCAGCTGCGCGCCCGGATGGGAGCCGTCGCCAAGGGCGAGGCGTTCCTGCTCCAGGGCGGCGACTGCGCCGAGGCCTTCGACGCCGTGTCCGCCGACCACATCCGTAACAAGCTCAAGACCCTGCTCCAGATGGGCGCCGTGCTCACGTACGCCGCCTCGGTGCCGGTCGTGAAGGTCGGCCGTATCGCCGGCCAGTACTCCAAGCCGCGTTCCAAGCCGACCGAGACCCGCGACGGCGTGACCCTGCCGACCTACCGCGGCGACTCCGTCAACGGCTTCGACTTCACCGAAGAGGCCCGCATCCCGGACCCCGAGCGCCTGAAGCGGATGTACAACGCGTCCGCCTCCACGCTCAACCTGGTGCGCGCCTTCACCACCGGCGGCTACGCCGACCTGCGCCAGGTGCACGCCTGGAACCAGGACTTCGTGAAGTCGTCCCCCTCCGGCCAGCGCTACGAGCAGCTGGCGCGCGAGATCGACAACGCGATGAACTTCATGCGGGCCTGCGGGACCGACCCGGAGGAGTTCAAGACCGTCGAGTTCTACTCCTCCCACGAGGCGCTGCTCCTCGACTACGAGTCGGCGCTGACCAGGGTCGACTCGCGTACGGGCCATCTGTACGACGTCTCGGGCCACATGGTGTGGGTCGGTGAGCGCACCCGTCAGCTGGACGGCGCGCACATCGAGTTCGCGTCGAAGATCCGCAACCCGATCGGGATCAAGCTGGGCCCGACGACGACGGCCGAGGAGGCGCTGCACTACATCGAGCGCCTGGACCCGGAGCGCGAGCCGGGCCGCCTCACCTTCATCGTGCGGATGGGCGCGGACAAGGTCCGCGACAAGCTGCCCGAGCTCGTCGACAAGGTCACCGCCTCGGGTGCGACCGTGGCCTGGGTGACCGACCCGATGCACGGCAACACCTTCGAGGCGGCCTCGGGCCACAAGACTCGCCGCTTCGACGACGTGCTCGACGAGGTCAAGGGCTTCTTCGAGGTCCACAAGGGTCTGGGGACGCACCCGGGCGGCATCCATGTCGAGCTCACCGGTGACGACGTCACCGAGTGCGTGGGCGGCGGCGACGAGATCTTCGTCGACGATCTGCACCAGCGCTACGAGACGGCCTGCGACCCGCGCCTGAACCGCAGCCAGTCCCTTGACCTGGCCTTCCTGGTCGCCGAGATGTACAGGGACCAGTAGCGGCTTCGGTTGTTACCGGTACGTGAGATGGGGCGCGGATCACATACGATCCGCGCCCCGACCCACTTTTGCGGGTCCGGCGGGCCGGGTAAGGTTAGGTTAGCCTCACCGATTAATCGGGACGGCACCACTTATCGATCCCGTCGGGAGGTGAACCGCGTGTACGTCTGCAGTTGCTTCGGGATCACCGAGCAGCAGGTGAAGAAGCACGCGGAGGACGGTGCCTGCACCCCCCGCCAGATAGCCTCCGCCTGCAAGGCGGGCACGGACTGCGGTTCGTGCGTACGCCGGATCCAGGCGCTCCTCGGCCGTGGCGCGTGCCCGCGCCGGGAGCTCGCCGACGAGGGCCGGCCGGTGCTCTCCGAGGTCCTGGGGGACGTCCGGGTGCTGAAGGACGCGGCCTAGCTGTCCGGCTGCTCGATCACCTGCGCGATGTACAGCGCCTCGCCGAGCTTCTCGACCAGCTCCAGCTGGGTGTCCAGATAGTCGATGTGGTGCTCCTCGTCCGCGAGGATCGACTCGAAGATGTTCGCGGACGTGATGTCGCCCTTCGCGCGCATCACCTCGATCCCGCGCCTGAGCCGGTCGATCGCCTCGACCTCCACCTGCCGGTCGGCCTCGAACATCTCCTTGACGGTCTGGCCCACGCGAACGTGGAACAGTCGCTGGTAGTTCGGCAGGCCCTCCAGGAAGAGGATCCGATCGGTGAGCACCTCGGCGTGCTTCATCTCGTCGAACGACTCGTGCCGCGTGTACTTCGCGAGCTTCGTCCAGCCGAAGTTCTCCTGCATCTTCGCGTGCAGGAAGTACTGATTGATTGCCGTCAGCTCGCCGGTCAGCTGCTCGTTGAGGAATTCGATGACCTCGGGGTCGCCCTGCATCGCAGAGACTCCTTCCAAGCGGGGGACTGGGCAGGTTGCGCCGCATCTTTGCACCGGCGCAGGGGGTCGTCCAGTAAGTGCATGCTTAGTATGAGTTGCCCGAATCCGACCAGGGCTGGTCATGTGCACTGTCCCGGGTCTGTCAGGATGGAGCCATGGGGCAGCCGGTGGAGCGTGAATCTGGAGAAGCGGCGCAGTCGGAGCTTCCGCCGGGGCAGCGACTTCAGCGAGGCTGGCCGGTCACGCACTACGGGCCCGTACCCAAGTTCCGCCCCGAACGCTGGGAGTTCAGGGTCTTCGGCGCCACCGCCGACGGTGAGAAGCACTGCTGGACCCACGAGGAGTTGACGGCCCTGCCGTACGCCTCCGTCGTGGCCGATCTGCACTGCGTCACGAAGTTCAGCATGCTCGGGGCCGAATGGGGTGGCATCCCCGCCCGTACGATCCTGGAGATCGCCCCGCCCGCGCCCACCGTCACCCATGTCATGGTCTGGGCCGAGTACGGATTCAGCTCCAACCTCCGTCTGTCGGACTTCGCATCCGACCGCACCATCTTCGCCACGCACAAGGACGGTGAGCTGCTGACGGCGGAGCACGGCTTCCCGCTCCGCCTCATCGTCCCCCACCTCTATGCCTGGAAGGGCCCCAAGTGGGTCCGCGGCGTCGAGTACATGACGGCCGACCGCCGCGGCTTCTGGGAGGAGCGCGGCTACCACAACATCGGCGACCCCTGGCGCGAACAGCGCTACTCCTACCAGGAGGAGCCCGGGGACGGCCCCGAGCTCTGACTCCTGCTGCCGCTGCCGATCAGTGGTGGTACTGGTGCACCACCGCGTGTCCCTTGCCGCGGCCGATCATCCACTTGTTGACGGGCGTCGTGACCACGAACGCAATGGCCAGTGAGACGGCCAGCGCGCCCCAGAACAGCAGGTCGGCCAGTTGCGCGTCCATCGCGTCCGGCCACAGGGCGATCACGCCGTTGTCGATCAGCTCCATCACCGCGATGGACAGGGTGTCCGCGGCGAGCGCGACCCGGAACGCCGTTCTGAAGTCGACGCCGGCCTTGAGTACTCCGCGCAGCGTGAACGAGTAGCCGAAGACGAAGGCGAGGGCGATCGCCAGGATCATCGTCGGCACGTTGCCCCAGCCGAGCGCGGTGCCGATCACCATGCCCAGCACCTCGCCGATGGCGCAGCCGGTGAGGCAGTGCAGGGTGGCCTGGGCCGCCATGGACCAGGTGACCCTGCCGCCCGTGTCGTGCGTGTGCGCGTGTGCCTCGTGATGCGTGGGCGTGTGCGCCTGCGTGTGCGTGTGCGTGTCGTGCTCGTGCTGCGTGTGTCCGTGCGTGTCGTGATCGTGCTGCGCGTGCTTGTCGTGCTGCATGAGGGCCCCCAACGCCGAGTAACGGTTCCTGCTACGAGCAGGAACCGTATACCCCCTGGGGGTATTCCCTCAATGGGCTTTGTCGAGCTCAGTCGTCGCGGAGCTTCTTCAGACGCTCGACATCCGCCGCGTGCCCCTCCTTGCCGCCGGGCGTCTCGATGATCAGGGGGACGCCCTCGGTGGCGGGGTGGGTCATCAGGGCACGGAACGGGTCCTCGCCGATGTGGCCGGATCCGATGTTCTCGTGGCGGTCCTTGTGGGCCCCGACGACGTCCTTGGAATCATTGGCGTGGATCAGCTTCAGCCGGTCCTCGCCGACCGTGTCCACCAGCAGGTCGAGGGTCTGGTGCATCCCGCTCGGCCCGGTCAGGTCGTGGCCGGCCGCGAAGATGTGGCACGTGTCGAGACAGACGCCCAGCTTGGGGTGGGCGTCGAGCGCCTCGAAGTACGGCCCGAAGTCCCAGGTCCGGGAGCACAGGGAGGCGCCCTGGCCGGCCGTCGACTCGAGGAGCAGATACGGGTCGTCGTCGTGGGTCAGCTCGTCGAGCAGCGGCAGCATGTACGCGCGCACCTGCTTGAGGGCGACGGACCGCTCCCGGCCGCCCGTGGCGCTTCCGGTGTGCACGACCACACCCAGCGCGCCGATCTCTCGCCCGCGCTGCAGCGAGTGCCGCAGCGACTCCACCGACTTCTCGACCGTCGCCTCGGTGTGCGAGCCGAAGTTGATCAGATAGGGGGCATGGACGTACGCGGGGATCGACTCGGCGGCGCAGGCCGCGCGGAACTCCTCGTCCTGCTTCGGGTTTCCGGCGGGTGTCGCCCAGCCGCGCGGGTTGGCGACGAAGACCTGGACGGTCTCGGCCTTCAGGTCGCGGGCATAGGTCAGGCCGACGGAGTTGAGGCCGCCGGCCACCGGGACATGGCCGCCGACGGGGTTGCGGAGCTGCTTGCTGGTCACACCCACCAGGGTGTCACGTGCTCCTGGGGGCTCCGGCGGCGGACCTCGGAGCCGTGCATGCCTTGGACTTGGCGGACCTCGAAGCTTCGAATACCTCGCACTCGGCAGATCGCGAAGCCGTGCATGCCTGGGGTTCGGCGGTTCGCGAAGCCGTGCATGCCTGGGGTTCGGCGGATCGCGGAGCCGTGCATCCCTCGGACCCGGCGGACCTCGAAGCCGTGCAGAATCGCAGACTCAGCGGATCTCGATGGTGATCGTCGACCCCTTGGGCGCCGTCTCGCCACCGTCCACCGACTGGCTCTTGACGTGGTCCCCGAAGATCCCGAGCAGGCCGCGGTCCTCGTTGACCTTGAACCCGGCGTCCTCCAGCGCCTTCCTCGCGTCGTCCACGCTGTCGCCCATGACGTCCGGGACCTCGACCAACTCGGGGCCCTTGGAGATCGTCAGCGTCACCGTGTCGCCGGAGGCGGCCTCGCGACCTGCCGCCGGGGACTGTTCGGCGATCTGGCCCTTGTCGAACTCCGAGTTGACCCGCTCCGAGGAGATCTTCACCTTCAGACCCGAGTCCTCGAGCTCCGCCGTGGCGTCCTCCACCGACGCGCCGGTGACCTCGGGCACCTCCACCGGGCTGCCCTTACTGACGACGAGCGCGATGGCCGAACCCGCGTGGCGTTTGGTCCCCGCTTCCGGATCCGAGCTGATCACAAAGCCCTTGGTCACGTCCTCGCTGAACTTCCGGGTGACCATGCCCGCGGCGAGGCCGTCGCCCTTCAGCACTTCCTTCGCCTTGAACAGGGCGAGGCCCTTCAGGTCGGGCACCTTCACCGTCTCCGGGCCGTCGGAGATGGTCAGCGTCACGGAGTCGTTGTCACGGATCCGGGCGCCGATCTCCGGGTCGGTGCTGATGACGGTGCCCCGCTTCACGGTGTCGCTGTACTGATGCTTGATCTGACCGACGTCGAGCCCGGCCTGCGTCAGCCGGTCCTTGGCCTCGGCCTGGGTCTTCGCGAGGATCGGCGGGACCTTGGTGAACTGACCGGAGTTGATGTACCAGACGCCGGCGCCGAGGCCCAGCACCAGCACGATGGCGGCGACGACCGCCAGCATGGTGCGCCGGGGCCGCGTGGCACCCCGGGACGGAGCGGCCGGGCCGGACGCGAACCGGCTGGTCTGCTCGAACCGGCTGGTCCGGTTGAGGGCGGCGCCCTCGTCGTCCTCGTTCACGGGCAGCAGTCGCGGCACGGACAGCGAGCGCGGGATCACACTCGTACGGTCCTCGGCGTTGTCGTGGCCCAGGGTGAGGGCTCCCGGCGGGACGGCGTCGAGCTGCTCGGCGGTGAGCCCGGCGCGTGCCTCCAGCACCTGGCCGAGCAGCGCCGCCGCGTCGTGCGGGCGCATCTCGGGATTGCGGGCGGTCGCCGTGCTGACCAGCTCGTCGAGCGCGTAGGGCAGCCCGGGCACGGCGGCCGACGGCGGCGGCACGTCCGCGTGCAGGTGCTGGTAGAGCACTTGGGCGGGGGAGTCACCGGAGTGCGGCTTGTCGCCGGTGAGCATTTCGTAGAGGACGACCCCGCATGCGTAGACGTCGACGCGAGTGTCGGCGGTGCCGTGCTCGATCTGCTCGGGGGCGAGATACGAGACGGTGCCGAGGACGGCCCCCGTCGTGTTCGTCACGGTGTCCACGGCCCGTACGAGACCGAAGTCCGCCACCTTGACCCGGCCGTCGTCCCCTATGAGGACGTTCTCCGGCTTCATGTCGCGGTGCACGAACCCGGCGCGGTGCGCGGCGCCGAGGGCGGCGAGCACCGGCTCCAGGATGTCGAGCGCGGCCCGCGGCTGCAGGGCGCCGCGGTCACGCAGTACGTCGCGCAGGGTGCACCCGGCGATGTACTCCATGGCCAGATAGACGTACGACCCGTCCGTCCCCTGGTCGAAGACCTGCACCACATTGGGGTGCGCGAGCCGGGCCACCGACTTGGCCTCGCGGATGAAACGCTCGACGAACGAGCCGTCGGCGGCCAGCGTCGGGTGCATCACCTTGAGCGCGAGCACGCGGTCGAGGCGGGTGTCCAGGGCCCTGTAGACCGTGGCCATCCCGCCGACCGCGATCCGTGCGTCAACGCGATAGCGGCCGTCGAGCACCTGCCCGACAAGCGGGTCCTGAAGGGTCGTATCCACGCAGGTGAGTGTACGAGCCGCCACCGTCACGCCGCCCCGTTCGGCCGATACCGGAGCGCGACTGCAGCCGACCTGTGACGCACATCGCACGCATGCGCGGACGCCGGACAGAGGCCCGGCTGCCGCGAGCCCGGCCGCGGTCGCGCACGGCGAGATCGCCCCGCGGGAGACCGGCACTTCTCGGCCAACCGGAAACGGGTGGTGGCGGGGCGGAAGAGCCCCACGGCGGCGGATACCTAGACGAGTCATTCCGAATGCTGACGGTGTGTCCGGCAACGCAGACAGGGCGTCCAAGATCGTT
>NZ_BMMM01000016.1 GCF_014645835.1 Streptomyces albiflavescens | reverse complement strand
AGGTAGCCGTCGGAGAGCAGGATCACCGGGGTGCGGTAGGTCAGCGCGATACGGGCCGCTTCCAGGGCGGCGTCGAAGCAGTCGGCGGGGGTGCGCGGTGCGACGACCGGAACCGGGGCCTCGCCGTTGCGGCCGTACATGGCCTGCAGCAGGTCCGCCTGCTCGGTCTTGGTCGGCAGACCGGTGGACGGGCCGCCGCGCTGGATGTCGATGACCAGCAACGGCAGTTCCAGGGACACGGCCAGGCCGATGGTCTCGCTCTTGAGAGCCACGCCGGGACCGGAGGTGGTGGTGACCGCCAGCGAACCGCCGAAAGAGGCGCCCAGGGCGGCTCCGATGCCGGCGATCTCGTCCTCGGCCTGGAAGGTGCGCACGCCGAAGTTCTTGTGCTTGCTGAGCTCGTGCAGGATGTCGGAGGCCGGCGTGATCGGGTACGAGCCGAGATACAGCGGCAGGTCCGCCTGGGTCGAGGCCGCGATCAGGCCGTACGACAGGGCCAGATTCCCGGAGATGTTGCGGTAGATGCCGGTCGGGAAGGTCTGGGTGGCCGGGGCGACCTCGTAGGAGACGGCGAAGTCCTCGGTCGTCTCGCCGAAGTTCCAGCCCGCGCGGAACGCCGCGATGTTGGCCGCGGCGATGTCGGGCTTCTTCGCGAACTTGGTCTGCAGGAACTTCTCGGTGCCCTCGGTGGGCCGGTGGTACATCCAGCTCAGCAGGCCCAGCGCGAACATGTTCTTCGAGCGCTCGGCCTCCTTGCGGGAGAGCGCGAACTCCTTGAGCGCCTCGACGGTCATCGTCGTGAGCGGGACGGGATGGACGCTGAAGCCGTCCAGGGAGCCGTCCTCCAGAGGGCTGGTGGCGTAGCCGACCTTCTGCATCGCCCGCTTGGTGAACTCGTCGGTGTTGACGATGATCTCCGAGCCGCGCGGCACATCGCCGATGTTCGCCTTCAGGGCGGCCGGGTTCATGGCGACGAGGACGTTGGGCGCGTCGCCGGGAGTGAGGATGTCGTGGTCCGCGAAGTGCAGCTGGAAAGACGAAACGCCCGGCAGGGTGCCTGCGGGCGCTCGGATCTCGGCGGGGAAGTTCGGCAGGGTCGAGAGGTCGTTGCCGAAGGAGGCTGTCTCGGAGGTGAAGCGGTCGCCGGTGAGTTGCATTCCGTCACCGGAGTCGCCCGCGAACCGAATGATCACTCGGTCAAGGCGGCGGACGTCCTTGACTCCGGCCGCTTTGCGCTGTCCTCCTACGACGGCTCCGTCTGCCTGCTCCGCTGGGCTACTGACCTGGCTCGTCACTGAACTGGACCTCCCTCGAGGCGGCTGTCTGGGAGCGGCCTTCCCGCAGGCCCTCCCACTTTCAACCCTACGTCGGTAAGGGTGGCCTTCCCGCGGACATTCGCATGATGGACACCATTTTGAGACGGCCGGACACCCTGACTTGTCATGATTTACCCGCCCCCCAGTCCTTCCTTGAAGACGCTCCCCGCTCATCCATTGGTTCTGAGTACCTGGATTTCTGGTTGCTGGGCTTCTCGTGGCAGATGGGGTGGCACGCGGACTCGTACCAGCCACCTGACACAGTGTCAGGTCGTCATGAGTTCAGGTAGGTGAGCACGGCCAGAACACGCCGGTGATCCCCGTCACTCTGGGAAAGGCCCAGCTTCAGGAAGATATTGCTGACGTGCTTCTCGACCGCGCCGTCGCTGACCACGAGCTGCCGTGCGATGGCGGAGTTCGTACGTCCCTCGGCCATGAGCCCGAGGACCTCCCGCTCCCGCGGGGTCAGTCCCGCGAGTACGTCCTGCTTGCGGCTGCGGCCGAGCAGCTGCGCCACGACCTCAGGGTCGAGCGCGGTACCCCCCTGGGCCACCCGCACCACCGCGTCCACGAACTCCCGCACCTCGGCCACCCGGTCCTTGAGCAGATAGCCGACACCGCGACTGGAACCGGCCAGCAGTTCGGTGGCGTACTGCTCCTCCACGTACTGCGACAGCACGAGCACACCGAGTCCGGGATGTGCCTTGCGCAGCTGCACCGCCGCCCTGACGCCCTCGTCGGTGTGCGTCGGTGGCATCCGCACATCGGCGACGACGACATCCGGCAGCGCGTCCTGGGCCGCGAACTCGGTAATGGTCTTGATCAACGCCTCGCCGTCGCCGACACCCGCCACGACGTCATGCCCGCGGTCGGTCAGCAACCGGGTCAGGCCCTCCCTGAGCAGCACTGAATCCTCGGCGATGACCACGCGCACCCTGTCCTCCACGATTCTCGGCCCCCCAGAGCCCGTCCCCGGGCCCGCACCGGGACAGCCCGGCCGGACCCGAGTGCATTCCCGGCCCGCGCCGGGTTCGTCCCCGCTCGTACGACAGCCCCCAGCATTCCAGCATTCGGATCGGACTGCGCCCGGGCAGCGAGAATAGGCAGAAGGAGACGTGACGGGAGGGGAGACGGTCACGGGGATGCTTCAGCCCTTCCGGCGGATGCCTTCAGCCCGTCCGGCGGATGCCCTCAGCCCTTCGGCGGACGCCTTCAGCCCGTCCTGCGTGTGAGGAGGACGAGGCCGATCGGGCCGACGTGGGCGTCCGGGGGAGCGGCAGCCCCCAGGGGCGACAGGGGTCCCCCTGCCCGAGCGAAGTCGAGAGCTCCCGAGCGAAGTCGAGAGCTGTCGAGAGCTTGGGGGAGGGCAGGGCGGAGAGGACGAAAGGCCCTCCCCCCACCCCGTGCCGCATCACCCCCGCCAGGGCAGCTCCGCCGTGATCCGCGTGGGCCCGCCCATGGGCGAATCCACCACCAGAATCCCGTCCACCGCATCGAGCCGCTCCGCGAGCCCCGCCAGCCCCGACCCGGCGGAGACATCGGCCCCGCCCACCCCGTTGTCGCCGACCTGGATCATCAGGCGGTTCTCGACCCGCCACACATCCACCGTGGCGCGCGTGGCCCGCGCGTGCTTGCTGATGTTCTGCAGCAGCTCGGAGACCGTGAAGTACGCGATCCCCTCGATCGCGGGCGCGGGCCGCGAGGCCAGATCCACGTCGACCTGCACCGGCACCGTGCACCGCGAGGCCACCGCGGACAGCGCGGCGTCCAGACCGCGGTCGGTGAGCACCGCCGGATGGATCCCGCGGGCCAGATCCCGCAGCTCCTGCAATGCCGTCTTCACCTCGCCGTGCGCCTCGCCCACCATCCGCGCCGCGGCCTGCGGGTCCTCCGTCAGCTTTTCCTTGGCCAGCCCCAGGTCCATGGCCAGGGCGACAAGGCGGGCCTGCGCCCCGTCGTGCAGATCGCGCTCGATGCGCCGCAGGTCGGCGGCGGCGGTGTCGACCACGACCCCCCGGTCGGACTCCAGCTCGACCACCCGCGTCGCCAGCCGCGACGGGCCGAGCAGCCCGCGCACCATCAGCCCGTCCACGGTCGTCAGCGCCCGCACGATCCACGGCGTGGCCATCGTGAAGAGCAGCCCCACCAGCGCGGTCACCGTGATCTCGAACGGGTTGTCGAGATAGATGGCGTGCGTGTCGTCCCCGTACAGCTGCAACCCGCCCTGACCCCCGTACATCGGGAAGACCCAGAACCACAGCGGATACGTCAGCAGCGCCCACCCGTACGCCCAGAAGTTCAGCGCCACCACGAAGGAGAACACCGACCACGGGAACTGGACCACCGCGTACAGCAGGTGTCGCCACGAGGTGCCGCTCTTGAGCATCGCGCCCATCCACGCCATCGCCCCGCGCTGCTTCATCCGCAGCGGCTCCGGCTCGGACACCTCGACGCCGAGCAGCCCGCGCGCCCGTGCCCGCTCCAGCGTGCCGAAGCCGCGGCAGCCGGCCAGGGCGGCGGCGAGCACCGGTATCCCCAGGAAGGTGATCAGCAGGCCGGCGCCGAGCGAGAACATCGTGACGGCGAACGTGAACATGATGATCCCGAGCGGCAGGCTCAGCATCACATAGCCGAACTCGCGCCAGCTGCGGGCCTCGATCGGCGCGCGCAGCGGGGCCGGGAGTCGGTGCCGTCGCTCAGCGACGTCCGCTCCGCGGAATCCGGGCCCATTCCGGTGCCCGTACCCCTGTCCGTACTCCGTGGCCATCGGTCTCGTCCGTTCTACTCGTCCTGCTCGTCGGCTCGTACCTCAACCCTGCTGTCCACGGGGCTCGCCGACCATGGAGCGGGTCGGCGTCTTGGGGCGGGGGTTTTCCCTACCTCGGGAGGGGACCGGAGCCGTGGCCGGGCGCTTGCCGGGTGTTTGCCGGAGGCCTCGACGGGGTTCTTGCCGGGGGCTTCAACCGGGTTCTCGCCGGGTTCTCGCCGGTTTCTCGCCGGGCTTCGAGGCGGCGCCCCAGGGCGTACGAGCGCTATCGCGCGGGCTCGTCCTGCCGGTCCCGCCACGGCAGCTCGGCCGTGATGACGGTCGGACCGCCGACCGGCGACTCGACGACGAACAAGCCGTCGACCGCGCCGAGCCGGTCCGCGAGCCCTGCCATCCCGGTACCGCCGTCGAGGCCGGCCCCACCGCGCCCGTCGTCCGACACCTGTATGAGCAGCCGCTCGTCCGCCCGCCACACATCGACCGACGCGGACCTCGCCCCGCTGTGCTTGCTCACGTTCTGCAACAGCTCGGAGACGGTGAAGTACGCGATGCCCTCGATGGCCGCGGCCGGTCTGGTCTCCAGTTCGGCCGTCACCTTCACCGGCACGGTGCACCGCGAGGCGACCGCCGACAGCGCCGCGTCCAGACCGCGGTCGGTGAGCACCGCCGGGTGGATGCCGCGGGCCAGATCGCGCAGCTCCTGCAACGCGAGCTTCACCTCGCCGTGCGCCTCGTCGACCATCGCCGCCGCCGCGTCCGGATCCTCCAGGAGCTTCTCCTTGGCCAGGCCGAGCCCCATCGCGAGGTTGACCAGCCGGGCCTGCGCCCCGTCATGCAGATCGCGCTCGATGCGCCGCAGGTCGGCGGCGGCCGTGTCGACCACGACCCCCCGGTCGGACTCCAACTCGGCGATCCGCCGCTCCAGTTCGTCGGAGGGCGACAGCAACCCGCGCACCATGGCCCGGTCCACGTTCGTCAGCCCCCGTGCGATGAACGGCAGCACCGGCCACAGCAAGAACAGCGACGTGAGCGTGACCACGAAGGTGGCGATGCCCCACGGCAGCCGTATGAAGTCGTACAGCACCGTCCGCCAGCCGACCGGGTCCTTCAGACTTGACCAGAGCCAGCCGAAGAAGCTGGTCCTGTGCACCGGGAGCGGGCTCGGCTCGTCGATCCGCAACCCGAGCAGCGCGCGCGCCCGCGCCCGTTCGGCCTTGCCCAGCTGACGTGCGCCGCGCAGCCCGCCCGCGAGCAGCGGCAGCCCGATGACCGTGACGGCGAGCCCCGCGCCCGTGAACATCAGCGTGGCGACGTACACGAAGCCGACGATCGAGAGCGGCAGGTTGGCGAGGAGATGCGCGATCTCCTTCCACGTCTGCCGGTCGAAGGCGAAGCGCGCGGGAGGCAGCCGGTCGCCGTCGGACATCTCGTCCGACGGACCGGTGAGCGTGATGCGTTCGGTCATATCCGCTAGCCTGCCCGGCGGCGAGCCGCCGCGCCATGAGGTGGACCGCCGCGATCCACTGGGGAAAACCCCACCCCACAGGGTGCGAATCGGACACATCCATGAGGTGGGACTCGGCTACGTCGACGGGTGGGACGTGGATACGCCGACGAGCGGGACGTGAATACGTCGACGAGCGGGACGTGGATACGTCGACGGGTGGAACCTGGATACACGGAGACGAGGTTCGCTCGGATACGTCGACGGGGTGGGAACTGGACACGTTCTCGACGCGGAGGGCGTACTTGTCCACCTGGCGAGACTGACACGCGTCTGCCATGGTCCATGCGTGACGGGCTGCTTACCGTCTCTTTAGCAGGCCCTAGACTCCCGTCCGTACAGATCGTCGAACACGGCGCATCACAGAGTGCGCGACGGCGCACTCCGGGGCGCATACGAGGTCAGGGAGCGAGGGGCTGACGTGCCGGAACCGACCGTCGTCGCGGCGGGCTACTTCCAGTCCTACTCGGTCGTCGGACTGCTCGCCGTCATGGGCGTGCTCTTCGTCGCCGTCGCCTTCGGGGCCGGCCGCCTGCTGCGGCCCGTGGTCCCCACCCCCGAGAAACTCCTGACGTACGAGTGCGGCGTCGACCCGGTCGGCGAGGGCTGGGCCCACACCCAGGTCCGTTATTACGTCTACGCGTTCCTCTACGTGATCTTCGCCGTCGACTCGATCTTCCTCTTTCCCTGGGCGACGGTCTTCGCCGCGCCCGGCTACGGCGCCGCGACGCTCGTGGAGATGTTCATCTTCCTCGGCTTCCTCGCCGTCGGCCTGCTGTACGCATACAAGAAGGGCGTCCTGACATGGACGTGACCCCCTCGACCCCCGAGCCGGTGCTGCTTCCTGAGCCGAAGCGGCTGGGCGCGCTCGCCCGCCTGGCTCCCGAGCCCATGAAGGTGGTCCTGAACTGGGGCCGCCGCTACTCGCTCTGGGTCTTCAACTTCGGCCTCGCCTGCTGCGCCATCGAGTTCATCGCGGCGTCCATGGCCCGCCACGACTTCATCCGCCTCGGCGTGATCCCGTTCGCGCCGGGCCCCCGCCAGGCCGACCTGATGGTGGTGTCGGGCACGGTCACGGACAAGATGGCCCCGGCCGTCAAGCGCCTCTACGAGCAGATGCCCGAGCCGAAGTACGTCATCTCCTTCGGCGCCTGCTCCAACTGCGGCGGCCCTTACTGGGACTCGTACTCCGTGACGAAGGGCGTCGACCAGATCATCCCCGTCGACGTCTACGTCCCCGGCTGCCCGCCCCGCCCGGAAGCCCTGCTCCAGGGCATCCTGAAGCTCCAGGAGAAGATCGCCCGCGAGTCGCTGGGCGAGCGGTACGGGTCCGGGGCGGCGCGTCCGTCCGCGGCCGCGCTCCAGAGCGGCCTGGTGAAGCCGCCCGTCCCGGGGGAGGACCGATGACCGTCGGCTGGCTCCCCGCACCCGTCGAGGAACTCTTCGGCCCCGAGGCCACGGCCGAGGAGTCGTACGAGGTCCTGACGGTCGACGTACCGCCGACGTCCTGGATCGCCGCCCTGGAGACCGCGCGTGACACCCTGGGCTGCACCTACTTCGACTGGCTGAGCGCCGTCGACGAACCCGGCACCGGTTTCCGCGTCGCGGCCCACGTCGTGGCGCTGCCCCCTGCCTCGGTACGCCGCCTTCTCGTCCGTACGACGGTCCCGCACGCGACGCCCGTCCTCCCGTCGGCCGTCTCTGTGTACGCGGGCGCCGGCTGGCACGAGCGCGAGACCCACGAGATGTTCGGTGTGCGCTTCGAGGGCCACCCGGGCCTCGCCCCCTTGCTCCTGCCGGAGGGTTTCGAAGGTCACCCCCTCCGCAAGGACTTCGTCCTGGCCGCCCGCGTCGTCAAGGCCTGGCCCGGCGCCAAGGAGCCCGGCGAGTCCGAGCACGGCGGACCCAAGCGCCGCCAGATGCTTCCGCCCGGCGTCCCCGACCCCAACGAGTGGGGCCCCCTCAAGGGCCAGCTCCCGCCGGCCCCGGCCCGCCCCGCCCGCGGCGCCGCCCGCGCGGCCGGCGACCGTCCCGTACGCAGGGCCCGCACGGCGGGGGAGGGCTCGGCGAGCCAGGCCGCCGCCGGTGCCGCGGGTGCCGCCGCAGGTGCCGGTGCCGCCGCGGAGACCTCGGCGCCGCCGCGCCGCGCGCGCAGTGCCGGCCAGGGCTCGGCCAGTCAGCGGGGGGTGGCTCCGGCCCCGGACCAGCAGGCCCAAGCTCCGGCTCCGGACCAGCAGGCCACCGCTTCGGCAACGGCACCCGCCGAGCCGACGGCTCCCGCCCCCGACCAGCAGGCGACGACGCCCACCCCTGCGACCCCGGAACCGACCACCCCGGCTGGACCGCGCCGTTCACGCAGTGCGAGCCAGGGCTCGGCGACACAACGGGCGCAGGCCACCGAACCGACCCCGCCCGCCGAGCCGACGGCTCCCGCCACCCCGGCGCGGCCCGCAACGCCGCGCAGCGCGGACGCCCCGTGGCACCACGCCCGCCCCGCTTTCGACGAGCCGGAGCCGCAGCCGGAGCCGCAGCGACGTTCTGAGGGAACGCCAGAAGCCGAGACCGGCCCGGAACCGGACGCTGTCCCGGAAGCCGGGGCCGCCCAGAAGCCGGAAGCCGTCACGGAAGCCGGGGCTGCCCAGGAACCGGACGCCGTCGCGGAACCCGGCGCAGCTCCGAAACCCGAGGCCGCCCAGGAACCTCCTGCCGAGGCCGCCCCGGGAGCTCCTGCCGCGCCGGACGCTGCCGCTGCTCCTGGTCCCATCCCCAAACCTGAACCTGAACCCGAACCCGTCCCCGAGCCCGAACCCGTCCCCGAGCCCGAGCCCGAAGATCCCTCCGGAGGCCCGCAGTGAACGACGCTCTCGACGTCGCCCTGCGACTCCTCGTCGTCTTCGTCGTCTTCCTGACGTTCCCCCTGATCGTCGGTCAGACCGAGCACAAGGTCATGGCCCACATGCAGGGCCGCCTCGGCCCGATGTACGCGGGCGGCTTCCACGGCTGGGCCCAGCTCGTCGCGGACGGTGTGAAGTTCGCGCAGAAGGAAGACGTCGTCCCCACGGGCGCGGACCGCCGTATCTTCCAACTCGCCCCCGCCGTAGCCCTCCTCCCCTACCTCCTCGTCCTGCTCGCCATCCCCATCGGCCCGGGCGAGGGCGCCGTCGGCCAGGTCGTCGACGCGGGCATCTTCTTCGTGCTCGCCGTGATGGGCGTGGGCGTCCTCGGCTCACTCATGGCGGGCTGGGCATCGGCCAACAAGTTCTCCCTCCTCGGCGGCCTCCGCACCGCCGCCCAGCTCCTCGCGTACGAACTCCCGATGCTGCTGACCGCCGCCTCGGTGGCCATGGCGGCCGGGACGGTCTCGCTCCCCGGCATCGTCGACGCCTTCGAGTGGTGGTGGCTGCCCTGGCAGATCGTCGGCGCGATCGTGTTCTTCGTGGCCGGCCTCGCCGAACTCCAGCGCCCGCCCTTCGACATGCCCGTCGCCGACTCCGAGATCATCTTCGGTGCGTACACCGAGTACACGGGCCTGCGCTTCGCACTCTTCCTCCTCGCCGAGTACGCCGGAATCATTGTCCTGTGCGGCCTGACCACCGTCCTCTTCCTGGGCGGCTGGCACGGCCCCTGGGGCGCCGACGGCCTCGGCTGGGTCTGGACCCTCCTGAAGACCGCGATCCTCGCCTTCGTCGTGATCTGGCTGCGTGTCACCTATCCCCGCCTGCGCGAGGACCAGCTCCAGAAACTCTCCTGGACCCTCCTCGTCCCCCTCTCTCTCGCCCAGATCGCCCTCACCGGCATCGTCAAGGTGGTGATCTCCTAATGGCCCCCATTCCCGGCTCCGGCCTCGCCAAGGGCCTGGCCGTCACCCTCCGCACGATGACGAAGAAGACCGTCACCGCGCAGTACCCGGACGCCCAGCCCGAACTCCCGCCCCGCACCCGCGGCGTCATCGGCCTCTTCGAGGAGAACTGCACGGTCTGCATGCTGTGCGCCCGAGAGTGCCCGGACTGGTGCATCTACATCGACTCCCACAAGGAGACGGTCCCGGCCGCGGCCCCCGGCGGCCGCGAGCGCAGCCGCAACGTCCTCGACCGCTTCGCCATCGACTTCGCCCTGTGCATGTACTGCGGTATCTGCATCGAGGTCTGTCCTTTCGACGCGCTGTTCTGGTCCCCGGAGTTCGAGTACGCGGAGACCGACATCCACGAACTCACCCACGAGCGCGACAAGCTCCGCGAGTGGATGTGGACCGTCCCGGCCCCGCCCGCCCTCGACCCGGGTGCCGAGGAACCGAAGGAGATCGCCGCCGCCCGCAAGACCGCCGACAAGCTGGCGGCCGAGCAACTCGCCGCCGAGCAGGCCGAGCGGGCCGAGCAGGTCGAGCAGGCTGAGCAGGCGGAGCAGCGTGCCACCGAGCAGGCGGAGCCGGCCGAGCAGGCCGAGCAAGCTGAGCAGGCCGAGCAGCGTGCCACCGAGCAGGCCGAGCGAGCAGCGCAAGCCGCGCAGGCCGCGCCCCCCGCTCCGGCCGGGACCGAGCCCCAGGCTCCCGCCCAGGCTTCCGAGCAGGGCGAGTCCCCGGCCACGGGCGGCTCCGAGTCCCCCGAGCCGCGGGAGGGCGAGTCATGAGCCTCGCAGCAGCCACGGCCGCCGCGGCGCGGGCCACGACCGCCGCTGCCGAAAGCCACGGCTTCCTCTCCCCGACCGGCGTCGAGATCGCCTTCCTCCTCGTCGGCCTGGTCACCTTCGGCGCCGCGATCGTCACCGTCACCACCAAGCAACTGGTGCACGCCGCCCTGTGGCTGGTGGTCACGCTCGGCGGCCTCGCCGTCGAATACCTCCTGCTCACGGCCGAGTTCATCGCCTGGGTGCAGGTCCTCATCTACGTCGGTTCCGTCGTCGTCCTCCTCCTGTTCGGTCTGATGCTCACCAAGGCGCCCATCGGCCGCTCCCCGGACGCCGACTCCGGCAACCGCTGGGCCGCGCTGACCGTGGCCGTCGCCGCGGCCGCCGCCCTGGTCTGGGTCGTCGTCGACGCCTTCCGCACGACCTGGGTCGACCTGGACGGCGCCGCCGCGGGCTCCACCGAGGTGACCGGAGCGAGCCTCTTCCAGAGCTGGGTCCTCCCCTTCGAAGCGCTGTCCGTCCTCCTCCTCGCCGCCCTGGTCGGCGCGATCGTCCTCTCCCGCAAGGCCGTCGCGGACAAGGCCACACCGGCCCTCCCGACGCCGGGCCCGCCGTCGGGCACCCTGCCCCCGAGCCGCACCGCCGTCGACACGACGGCCTCCGGCGAGCAGCCCCC
The DNA here is from genome assembly GCF_014645835.1 of Streptomyces albiflavescens. Lineage (GTDB taxonomy): Bacteria > Actinomycetota > Actinomycetes > Streptomycetales > Streptomycetaceae > Streptomyces > Streptomyces albiflavescens. The sequence continues at coordinate 252,100 of NZ_BMMM01000016.1, read as the reverse complement.
GGCCAAGGAAGGGACCCGCTGATGCACCTCGCCTATCCCGCCGTGCTCTCCGCCCTCCTGTTCTGCACGGGCCTCTACGGAGTCCTCGCGCGCCGCAACGCGATCCTGGTCCTGATGTCCGTCGAGCTGATGCTCAACGCCGTCAACCTGAACCTCGTCGCCTTCGACGTCTGGCTCTCCAGGGCCGCCCGCGACACGTTGCACTCCGGCCAGGCGCTGACCCTGTTCACCATCGCCATCGCCGCCGCCGAGATCGGCATCGGCCTGGCGATCGTCCTCGCCGTGTACCGGGGCCGCGGCACCGCGGACATCGACAAGCTCCGTGACAGCGCCGAGCCGCACGGCCCCGACGAGGCCACCGTCACGGCAGACGAGAAGGCTGAGGCCACCGCGTGACCACGACCACCCTCGCCGTCCTCGTCCCCCTCCTTCCGTTCCTCGGCGCCGTGGCCGGACTCCTCCTCGGCCGCACGGCCCCCGGCTTCGTACGGCCCCTCGCCGTTCTGCCTCCTCTCGTGTCGCTCGTCCTCGCCGTGCTGGTCGCCGTGCGCCAGGGCGGTGACCAGGCCATCAACGCCCACACCGAGCTCACCCCGACCGGCTCGGTCCCCATCGAGCTCGCCCTGTACATCGACGGCTTCGCCGCCCTTGTCGCCGTACTGGTCGCCTTCGTCGCCTCCTGCGTGCAGATCTACTCGACGGGCTACCTCCGCGACGACCCGCGCTACCCCTCGTACGCCGCCCTCGTCTCCCTCTTCACCTCCGCGATGCTGGTCGTCGTCTACTCCGGCGATCTGATCGTGCTCCTGGTCGGCTGGGAGATCATGGGCATCTGCTCGTACTTCCTGGTCGGCCACTACTGGGAGACCCCGGAGGCCCGCGCCGCCTCGATCAAGGCCTTCCTGGTCACCAAGCTCGGCGACGTCCCCTTCCTCATCGGTCTGTTCGCTCTCGCCACCGACGCCGGGTCCTTCCGCATCACCACGGTCCTCGGCACCGTCGCGAGCGGCGGACTGCACCATCCGACACTGGTCGCGCTGCTGCTCCTCGCCGGTGTGGCGGGCAAGTCGGCGCAGTTCCCGCTGCACACCTGGCTGCCCGACGCGATGGCGGGCCCCACGCCCGTCTCCGCGCTGATCCACGCCGCGACGATGGTCGCCGCCGGTGTCTACTTCGTCGCCCGGCTCCTCCCTGTCTTCCAGGCGTCCTCGGCCGCGATGGTCGTCCTCGCCGTCATGGCCGCGATCACCATGGCCGGCTCGGCGCTCGCCGCGCTCGCCCAGGACGACATCAAGCGCGTCCTCGCTTACTCGACGATCGGCCAGCTCGGCTACATGACCGGCGCCCTGGCCGTCGGCGACCGTGGTGCCGCCGTCTTCCACCTCCTGTCCCACGGCGCCTTCAAGGCGCTGCTGTTCCTCGCCGCGGGCGTGATCATCCACGCCTCCGGCACCAACTCGCTGGCCGTCATGTCCCGTATGAAGGACCTGCGGGCCCGAGTCCCGGACGCCTACTGGACGATGACCGTGGCACTGCTCGCGCTCGCCGCGATCCCGCCGTTCAGCGGCTTCTTCTCCAAGGAGGCCGTCCTCGGCGCCGCCGAACACGTCGCCACCGGCCACACCGAGCACGCCCCCGGCGCCGCGGGCTGGATCGTCCTCGTCGCCGGCCTGATCACCGCCGTACTCACCGCCGCGTACGCCACCCGCCTGTGGCTGCTGGCCTTCCGCGGCCAGGGCGCCGAGGCCCCCGACCACGGCAGACAGCCGCTCACCATGACGGTCGTGCTCTGGGTGCTCGCCGTCCCGTCGCTCGCCTTCGGACTGGCGTACGGCCCGCTGCCCGACTGGTTCGACGGCCGCGACCTGACGCCGGTCCTCACCACCTCCGTCCTCGGTACGGGACTCGCTCTGGTCGGCGGGCTGGTCACCTACGGCGCCTGGCGGCACACCAGCGCGATGGCTGCGCGCGTACCGCTGGGTGCGGTCGTGGCCCACCCCGATGCCGATGCCGGAACCGTCGAGGCCGAGGCGATCGCGATGCACGCGCCCACGTTCGGAGACATGGCCTCAGCGTCCGACCCGGCGGACCCGGGCCTACTGCTGCTCGGCCCGCTCCACCGGCACGCGGCCGTCGGCTTCCACCTCGACGCCGTGTACTCGGTGCTCTTCGTCCGCCCGGTCCAGGCCGGAGCCTCACTCGTCCGGTTCCTCGACCGCGAGGTCGTCGACACCTACGTACGCGGTGCGGGCGCCCTACCCCGCTGGCTCGGCGCGGCCGTACGGCGCGCCCAGACCGGCAATGTGCAGACCTATGTGAGCGCGCTGCTCGCCGGCACCGTCGTCCTGGTGGTCGCCGTCCTCCTCGTCGCCACGGGAGCGTGAGCAGGCGTGATCGATATCAGTGAATCCGTGATGCAGATCCTTCTGGCATTCATCGTCGTCGGCCCGCTCATCGGGGCCGCCGCGGCTCTTCTTCCGGCCCCGCCGGGGCTGAAGGGGAAGTCGCCCGAGCAGTCCGTGCTGCGGCACGGCGTGACGGTCACCGGCGCGGTGCTCATCGCCGCGATCGTCCTCGCGCTCGGCTTCGACCACGACCACCCGTCGAAGATGCAGGCCACGACGGACATCAGCTGGATCCCCGCACTCGACGTGCGGATCCACCTCGGAATCGACGGCATTTCCCTCCCCCTTCTGGTCCTGACCGCGCTGCTGACCTTCCTCTGCGCGCTGTACAGCTACTTCAAGATGCCCGCGGGCCCGACCCCGAAGGCCTTCGTCGCACTGCTGCTCGTCCTCGAGTCCGGCACGCTCGCGACCTTCGCCGTACTCGATCTGCTGTTGTTCTTCCTCGCGTTCGAGATGGTGCTCATCCCGATGTACTTCCTCATCGCCCGGTGGGGTGGTGCGGAACGCCAGGCAGCCGCCTGGAAGTTCATCCTCTACACACTGCTCGGTTCGGTCGTCATGCTGCTGGGCCTGCTCCTGATCGGAATCAAGTCCGGCACATTCGACATGGTGGCACTCGCCACTGACAACGGCCGCGGGCTGAGCACATCCGTGCAGGTCATCGCCGTTTTGGCGATCGGAATCGGGCTCGCGGTCAAGACGCCGATGTGGCCGCTGCACAGCTGGCTGCCGGACGCCCACACCGCGGCGCCCACCGTCGGTTCGGTCCTGCTGGCCGGTGTGCTGCTGAAGATGGGTACGTACGGGTTCGTCCGCATTCTGCTGCCCATCGCCCCTGACGGCATGCACACCTTCGCCCCCTACCTCGCCGCCTTTGCCGTGGTCGGGATCATCTACGGATCACTGGCCTGCCTGGCCCTCGCCAAACAGGGCGCGAAGGGCGATCTCAAGCGGCTCATCGCCTACTCGTCCGTCGGCCACATGGGCTTCGTACTGCTCGGCATCGCGACCATGACCCCGACCGGCGTGAACGGCGCGCTGTTCGCCAACATCGCCCACGGCCTCATCACCGGCCTCCTTTTCTTCCTCGTCGGAGCGTTGAAGGACCGAACGGGCACGACCGACCTCGACACCCTCGCCGAGGGGGCCGGTGCCGCGCTGTACGGAAAGGCCCCGCGCCTCGGCGGCCTGCTCGCCTTCGGCGCCGTCGCCTCGCTGGGGCTGCCGGGCCTCGCCGGGTTCTGGGGCGAAATGCTGGCGCTGTTCGGCGCGTTCAAACCCGCCGACGACCTCAGCCGCCCCGCATTCTTGACGTTCATGTCGATCGCCGCCTTCGGCACGCTTCTCACCGCCGCGTACATGCTCGTCGTCGTACGCCGTGTCTGCATGGGCGCGACCCCGCAGCCGGGGAGCCCGAAGCTCGCCGATGTGCAGAGCTACGAGTTCGCGGCCTGGACGCCGCTCGTCGCCCTCACCGTCGTCGCCGGCCTGTGGCCCAGGGCTCTCCTCGGTCTGACCGATCCGGCCGTACAGCAGCTCCTCGCAGGAGGCACCCGATGAGCTCCCTGGTCCAGTCCGTCGACTGGCTCGCGATCGCGCCGCCCACCCTCGCCGCGGTCGTCGGACTCTTCGTGCTCGTCGCCGATCTCTTCATCGGCGAGGCGAAGAAGGCCGTGCTCGGCTGGGTGTCCGTGGCCGGCCTCGCCGCGTCCGCGCTGATGCTGCTGCCCATCCTGGACGGAGACCGCGCCACCTTCTGTCTGACGGGCCACGCGAACGTCTGCAGCTATACGGCGGACCGGTTCACCCTCGTGATCCAGTTCCTGGTTCTCGGCGGTGCGCTGCTGACGGCCCTGCTGACGGTCACGGCACTGAAGGACGCCAACAGGGAACTGCCCGAAGGGGAGTTCTGGTTCCTGCTGCTCTCCTCGGCCGCGGGCGCCGCCCTGCTGCCCGCCTCCCGGGACCTCGCGACCCTCATCGTCGCCCTGGAAGTCGCCTCCCTGCCCGCCTTCGCGCTCGTCGGCATCAGGCGCGGCGACAAGAAGTCCTCCGAAGCGGCCCTGAAATTCTTCCTGTCCTCCGTCACCGCGACCGCCGTGAGCCTCATGGGCGTCAGCTTCGTCTACGCCACGACCGGCACCCTCTACCTCACCCAGGTCGCGGACAAGATCCAGCACGTCGACGGACAGTTCCACATGCTCGCCCAGACGGGCGTCGTCCTCACCCTCGTCGGCTTCGCCTTCAAGACGGCCGCCGTGCCCTTCCACTTCTGGGTGCCCGACACCTACGTAGGCGCACCTTTGCCGGTTGCCGCCTACTTGTCGGTCGTCGGCAAGGCGGTCGGCTTCTCCGGGCTGATCCTCGTCACCGTCGTCGCCTTCCCGTCGTACGCGGACGTCTGGGGCCCGGCGCTGGCCGCCCTGGCCGCCCTCACCATGACCGTCGGCAACGTGGGCGCCCTGCGGCAGCAGGCCACGCGCGCGTACAGCGCGGTACGACTGCTTGCCTGGTCCTCCGTCGGCCAGGCCGGCTACCTCCTGGTGCCGATCGCGGCCGCCGCCTACTCCAAGGACGCCGAGAAGGCCATCGGCTCCACCGTGGCGTACGCCCTGATGTACGCCGTGGTGAACCTGGGCGCCTTCGCCGTGGCCGCCCTGGTCGCCCGCAGAAGCCCGCTGAACCGCATCAGTGACTACCGGGGCCTGTACGCCGCGAGCCCCCTTTCGGCGCTGGTCCTCGGCTTCTTCCTGCTCTGCCTCGCGGGCCTGCCTCCGGGCATCATCGGCCTCTTCGCCAAGGTCACCGTGTTCTCGGCGGCCGTCGACGCGGGGCTCGGCTGGCTGGCCGTGGTCATGGCCGTCAACGTCGTGATCGCGCTCTTCTACTACCTCCAGTGGACGACGCTGCTCTTCCGCGCCCCCGAGGGCGAACCCGGCAAGCACCGCGTCCCGGCTCCGCTCACCGCGGCGATCGCCCTGACGGCCGTCCTGGGAATCGCCCTCTCCGGGGCACCCCAGCTGGTCCTGCGCTTCTCGGCCACCGGCCTGTTCTGACATTCACAGGGCACGCGCGCGTGGGTTCGTGGCCCACGCGCGCGTGAGGTGCCGTCCGCCATCACCCGGAAGGCCCACGCGCGCCGCCGCGCGCACAAGGGAACTAGTGCTCCCCGTCTGGCTTTGACCAGTACGGGAGGGTCCACTGAAGAGTGGATGCAGAGCATCAGTAAGCAAAGGGTTCCCCTGCCGCACCACTTGGAGGGCGTACCGTGCACCGCCGGCACAACGGGCTCAGGACCGCCGTACTCCTCGGGGGACTGTCCGCACTCATCATCGTCATCGGCAGCTTCTTCGGGCGTACCGGCCTCGTCATCGCACTCTTCATCGCGATCGGGACGAACGGGTACGCGTACTGGAACAGCGACAAACTGGCTCTACGCGCGATGCGAGCGCGCCCGGTGAGTGAATTCGAGGCCCCGGCGCTGTACCGCATGGTCCGCGAACTCTCCACCCAGGCCCGCCAGCCCATGCCGCGCCTGTACATCTCGCCGACGGAGGCGCCGAACGCGTTCGCGACGGGCCGCAACCCGCGCAACGCCGCCGTGTGCTGCACCGAAGGCATCCTGCGCATCCTGGACGAACGCGAGCTGCGCGGCGTCATCGGCCACGAGCTGAGCCATGTCTACAACCGCGACATCCTGATCTCGTCGGTCGCCGGTGCCCTCGCCTCAGTGATCATGTTCCTGGTCAACTTCGCCTGGCTGATCCCGGTCGGCCGCTCGAACGACGACGAGGGCCCGGGCATCCTCGGCTATCTGCTGATCCTGATCCTGGGGCCGATCGCCGCTTCCCTCATCCAGCTCGCCATCAGCCGCTCCAGGGAGTACGAGGCGGACGCGTCCGGCGCCCAGCTCACCGGCGACCCCCTCGCTCTCGCCAGCGCGCTGCGCAAGCTCGACGCGGGCACCAAGCAGCTGCCGCTGCCTCCGGAGCCACGCATCGAGACCGCAAGCCACATGATGATCGCGAACCCCTTTCGCCCGGGGCAGGGAATGTCGAAGATGTTCTCTACGCATCCGCCGATGGCGGAGCGCATTGCCCGGCTCGAGCAGATGGCAGGTCGCCACCAGTGAAGACAATCCTGAACGTCATTTGGCTCGTCCTGAGCGGCTTCTGGCTGTTCCTCGGGTATCTGGCCGCGGGTGTGCTGCTGTGCATCACCATCATCGGCATCCCGTTCGGCATAGCCGCCTTCCGCATCGGCATCTATGCCCTGTGGCCCTTCGGCTATACGACGGTGGAGCGCCGAGACGCGGGCGCGCCGTCCTGCATCGGCAACGTCCTGTGGCTGATTCTCGCGGGTTGGTGGCTCGCTCTCGCCCACATCGTCACCGGTATCGCCCTGTGCATCACGATCATCGGCATCCCGTTCGGCATCGCCAACTTCAAGCTCATCCCGGTCTCGCTGCTCCCGCTGGGCCGCGAAATCGTGCGCACGGACCAGCCGTTCGCGTCGCGCTAGGAGGTGAGCGCGGGGGTGGAGGCGCCGAGGTACCTGCTGCTTTCGTACGACTCCGAGGCCGAGTTCAACGGCGAGGACGGGTACGAGGAGACATGGGCCACGTGCGTGGACGCCGAGGGTCTCTTCGGGGATCCGCCCCCTCCCGCGCGCGGGACGTACGAACTGCTGGGATGCGTGCCGGAGGGCGAGTTGAGTACTGCCCTCGCACGCGCGCGTGCCGAGGGCTCGGCGCCGCTCGGCTCCCTCGCCCTGGAGACCCTCGACAAGAAGGGCGAGCGCGTCGAGGCGTGGCCGTGGCACTTGGAGGGCGTGCGCGTCCTTGGCGACCGCCCCTGCGCGCGTGACCTGTCGCTCCGCGACATCACCGTCGAGGCGTCCGAGTCGGAGGACAACGGGTCCGACTATCCGCAGTGCCCGCCGCTCTCGCCGGGCTACCGGCTGCTCAGCGCCGAGGAGGCCCCGTGGGGCACCTGCAAGGACTTGGCGCATGTGCGATACGAACAGCGACCCGAACCCGTGGAGACCCCGCTACGTCTGCTCGGCTGCCTGCCTCGCGGAGCCCTCCGGACGGCTCTGAACGTGGGCGAGGAGGACCTGGGGCACGCGAAGGTGCTGCGCCTCGACACACACGGCCGCACCGTCCAGGCGGCCGTGGAGGGCGAAATCACCGCGTGGATCCCGTCCGCGCGTGGCCCCGGCCTGATCGACCTGACCCTCGAACCCTGGTCGGAGCGCCCGCCGACAGCGGCCTCGGAGGTCTGGGACCTGTGGTGGGAGGGGCGTCCCTCCGCGCGCAATCTCTGGGCGCGCTGCTGCCCCGAGGGCCGTGACTTCTGGCTCAGCACGGCCCGGGAAAACCGGATACACGGCGAGCCGGGCAGGCCCCCGGGCATGACGTACCACCTCGACGGCCGCCACATCCTCGACGAGCGCGGCTTCTTCTGCGCGCTCGGCGAAGCGGTGAACGGTCCCGGCGGGTACTTCGGCTGGGGCCTCGACGCCCTCAACGACTGCCTGCGCGGCCGCTGGGGCGCCGAGCCACCGTTCACGCTCGTCTGGCACGACGCGCACGTCGCCCGCACCTGCCTGGGCGTCACCCCACACACCGGCTACCGCCCGCTGACCTTCGAAGAACTGCTCGCCTTCTTCGCCGAAAAGCGCGTCGACGTCCGTCTGGCTTGAGGGTTGTCCACAGCTCGCCCGATTGTCAGTGGCGCGCTGCATCATGAATCCATGACCGAAATCGAGCAGTTGCTGGCACGGGTCGCTTCAGGGGCCCACAACACTCGGCCGTGGGGCTGGCCTTCGCTCCCCGAGCCCGTGGACGCTGCCGCGCTCTCCCGCGCGGAGGCAGCTCTGGGCTTCGCCCTGCCGCCGCTGCTCGCCGCGCTCTACATGCGGATAGGGGACGGCGGATTCGGTCCGGAATACGGCCTGTTGCCCCTGCTCGACGGCCCTCCGTCCGGTGAGCCGGCGGTTGTTCCCCAGTACCTCGCCAACCGCGAGAGCGGCCGCAAGGACCCCGACTGGCCCTGGCCCGAGGGCGTCCTGCCGATATCCCACTGGGGCTGCGGAATGTACGCGTGCGTGGACTGCCACAGTCCCGAGGGGCCGGTCCTGCTGTTCGAGCCGAACGCCGACGAGGCCGACCACGCCTGGTACGTGGACGCACCCGACCTCGCGACCTGGCTGGAGGCCTGGCTCGACGGCACAGGTTGGTACGAGGAGTCCAACGACGGCTCGGACATGGCCCCTTGGCCCGGCTTCCGCATACGCACGGCGGCGGCACAGGTCTCCTAGCCCACCGTCCGGGCGCGAGGGCGGTGCGAGGGCGCAGGAGCGGGCGACAGCGTCGGGTACCGCCGGTGACAACCCCCTAGTGGTCGACGCAAACGGTGGGGCGCTGCGTCTCTGTCGGCGGCGCAAGGCTTGGCGCGCTCCGTCCCGGTCGGCGGCGCACCCCACCGCTTGTGCCCCGCCCGTCGGCGCCGTAACGGCCGCGCTCCCCGCCCGCCGCCGATGGTTACCGCGCAGCCACCCACCGCCGCACGCCGTACGCCGCAGCCCCCACCGCCAGTACAGCCGTGCCCACGACCACGGAAACCCCCGGCAGCGCGAACGCCAGCGTCACACACCCGACGAGCCCCACCACCGGCCCAACCCGTGCCGCCGGAGCCGAACCAAGCGTCCAGGCCGATGCGTTGGCCACCGCGTAGTACGCCAGCACACCGAAGGAGGAGAACCCGATGGCGCCCCGCACATCCACCGTCGCGGCCAGCGCCGCTACCACCACGCCCACGGCCAGTTCCGCCCGGTGCGGCACGTGGAAGCGCGGATGTACGGCGGCCAGGCCGCCCGGCAGATGACCGTCGCGGGCCATGGCCAGCGTCGTCCGCGAGACGCCCAGGATCAGGGCAAGGAGTGAGCCGAGCGCGGCCACGGCGGCACCCACCCGGACCACCGGCACGAGCCCGGGCGCACCGGCAGCTCGCACCGCGTCGGCCAGCGGCGCCGCGGCCTGCCCGAGCCCGCCCGACCCGAGCACGGAAAGGACAGCCACCGACACCGCCGCGTACACCACGAGCGCGATGCCCAGAGCCAGCGGGATCGCGCGCGGGATGGTGCGCGCCGGATCCCGTACCTCCTCACCGAGGGTCGCGATCCGCGCGTACCCGGCGAACGCGAAGAACAGCAGCCCGGCCGCCTGAAGCACCCCGCCCGCGCCGGCGGAGACTCCGATGTCCAGCCGTCCGGTGTCGGAGGCGTCCGAGCCCAGGCACACGACCACCACGGAAGCGAGGACCGCCAGGACCACCGCCACGATCGCCCGCGTCAGCCAGGCCGACTTCTGTACGCCGCCGTAGTTCACCGCGGTCAGGGCCACCACGGCCGCGACCGCCACCGCGTGCGCCTGCCCCGGCCAGACGTACGCACCCACAGTGAGCGCCATCGCCGCACAGGAGGCCGTCTTGCCGACGACGAAGGACCAGCCCGCCAGGTACCCCCAGAAGGCGCCGAGCCGCTCGCGCCCGTAGACGTATGTGCCGCCAGAAGCGGGATACAGGGCCGCCAGCCGGGCCGAGGACATCGCGTTGCAGTAGGCGACCACGGCGGCGATCGCGAGCCCGAGCAGCAGCCCGGATCCGGCCGCCCGCGCCGCGGGGCCGAGCGCCGCGAAGATCCCGGCACCGACCATCGAGCCGAGCCCGATGACCACGGCGTCCCCGACTCCCAGGGTGCGCCGCAACTCAGAACCGGACTGTGTCATGTGCCGCACCCTACTGATCGCTGCAACCGAACGGCGCCGACAGGGCGTCCTCCCCGGCAACGCGAGAAGAACACCAACACGACCAACGGGCTGCTCGAACCCGAAGGCATGGACACAGCCCGGCCGGAGCAGGAGCACAGCACACGCACGGCGCGGAGAGGCAGGTTCACGGCATGAGCATCATCAGCTGGATCATCCTGGGGCTGTTGGCCGGAGCCATCGCCAAGTTCCTGCTGCCGGGCCGTGACCCGGGCGGCTTCATCGGCACGACCCTCATCGGCATCACGGGGGCCTTCATCGGCGGCTGGATATCCGCGCGCTGGCTGGACCACCCGATCACCAAGCAGTTCTACGACGGTGCCACGTGGGCTGCCGCGATCGGCGGCTCGCTCGTCCTGCTCGTCCTCTACCGCATTCTGTTCGGCGACTCGCGCCGCTGAGCGCGCACCCCGAGGCCGCAGCCAGCAGGCGAGAAGGGTGGGCACCCCCGGGTGCCCACCCTTTCTCGTACGCGCAACGAACCGACGGCTACCGGTAGTTCACGAACTGCAGCGCGAAGTCGAAGTCCTTGCCCTTGAGCAGGGCCTGCACGGCCTGCAGGTCGTCACGGCTCTTCGAGCTGACGCGCAGCTCGTCGCCCTGCACCTGCGCCTTCACGCCCTTCGGGCCCTCGTCGCGAATGATCTTCGCCACCTTCTTCGCGTTCTCCTGGGAGATGCCTTCTTCGATCGACGCGAAGATCTTGTACTCCTTGCCGGAGAGCTGGGGCTCGCCGGCGTCCAGCGCCTTCAGCGAGATGCCGCGCTTGATCAGCTTGGTCTCGAACACATCGAGGATGGCCTTCACCCGCTCCTCGGAGTTCGCTTCCATCAGGATCTTCTCGCCGGACCAGGAGATGGAGGCGCCGACGTTCTTGAAGTCGTAGCGCTGCGAGATCTCCTTGGCGGCCTGGTTGAGGGCGTTGTCGACCTCCTGCCGCTCGACCTTCGAGACGATGTCGAAACTGGAGTCGGCCATGTCCTGTGGCTCCTTGTATCGGGGTGGGGATCGGGGTGCATGGAGATGCATGGGGGCGGCCGTCGAGCCCGTCAACGGTCCCGGGTCGCATCCGCATAAGCCTAGCCACCCGCTCCCCTCCAAGCGCCGATCAATGGGGTGGCGAAGCACCCCCGGGCATCAGGTATCGTTTACGTCGTTGCCAGCGAACGCCGCCGAAAAGCGGGTCTCAAGGCAGCAACCCCGGCGGTGTGCCCGAGCGGCCAAAGGGAGCAGACTGTAAATCTGCCGGCTCAGCCTTCCCAGGTTCGAATCCTGGCGCCGCCACACGGGAACGAAGGGCCCGTGACCTGCTGCAAAAGCAGGTCACGGGCCCTTCGTCATGCCTCTTGGTGATCAGCGCGCTGTCTCACACTGTCTCGCGTTCGAACGCCTCATCTCGAAAGCTCTTCATGGCGGGCGAGATCGGTGCGCCTGCCGGCAGTCCGAGTGCCAGTACCCGGGCAGATATTCGGCTGGTCGGCGGGCTGGATCTCCTGCCGCACGCAACAGCGGCAAGCGCCGCGTTGATCGGAGTTCGATCCCCGGTCCATGGCTGCGCACCGCGAAAGCGGATGTCCCACGGAACAGGCGGCCGCCGCACTAGGCGGTGCGGTTGCCGGCTGCTCCGGGGACATCGGCGTACATGCCCTGGGGACTCAACCCCTGACGTGCTCGCTCTCCAGCGTTGCGCCGGCGTCTCGCTGTCTCGGGATTCCCGCGAGCGCTCGCACCGCCATACCTGCCCGGTGTTCGTCGGCCGCCGCGCACAAAGCACGGGCCGCGTCGTTGAAGCGGACGACGGACGGTGGGTCGGAGGGACCCAGCAGGTGCAGCTTGAGCTCGGTGCGGGCCTCGGCGTAGGCGTCCTTCTCGGGGTGGCGCACGGACTCCAGCAGGGCCGGTATGCCGGAGGCGTCCGGAGTGAGGACGGCGCCTGCCCGGACAGTGGGGAAGGCGTCGCGGAAGTCCTGCTCGGGAAGGCCGCTGGTGTTCGCGACGGCGTAGGGCTTCTCGCTCGCCAGATAGTCGGAGATGACGCTGGAGACATCGCTGACCAGCACGTCGGCCGCGTTGAAGCAGGCGTAGACGTTCGGCCGCGCCCCGGTGACGATCTGGTGCTCCCACGCGGGGAACGAGGCCCAGAACGCGGCTCCCCAGGCGGCGGTCGCGGCGGCCACGGCCGCGGCCCGGCCGGGCTCCGGGGCCGACTGGAGCAGCATCCGCTCCGCGTCGTCCGCGCTCGTCCGGGACGAGGACGTGGTCAGTCGGTCGAGTTCGGCGGTCCGGCGGGTCAGTTCCGCCGCTGCGGAGGGCGCCGGTCGCTCATCGGCGTGTTCCGCGGCACGGACGGCGTTCGCGGCGCGGATCATCTCCTGGATCCGGGCGTTCGCGGCTCCCGCCTGGGGAACGACCGAACCGGTCAGCGGGTGCGGCTTGTACAGGAGCCGGACGCCCGGATCGGCCAGGAGGGTGCGGACGATGTTCTCGCCGGCCTCGATGATCGAGGTGTTGCCCGGGTTGCCGTCCCACCCCTCCCACGTGGGGGCGTAGAGAACCGTGGTGTACGGGCCCGCGGCCGCACCGGCATACGGCTCGATCACGTCCAACTGCGGGCGTCCGATCTCCACGACGTCCTTGTCGTCGATGCCCACGTTCGCCAGGGCGTACCGCTGGCGCGCCGCGGGACCGGCCACCCATACCTCGTCGTACGCCTTCGCATACGGATTGCAGCTCGACAGTTTGTCGCTCTCGCCGTGGTTGACGAACGCGTGCTTGATGGTGGGGATGCGCAGCACCTGCGAGGTCTTCCCCGAGTTCGACGGGTGGATCAGCGTCTTCAGCGTGGACTGCTCCAGCCTCATCAGGTCGGCGACCTTCGGCAGACACACGATCGGGATGTCGGTGGACGCGATCTGCCTCACCATGAAGCGCTCACGCAGCACGATCAGCGGACGGCCCTCCAGCCGGGCCAGCGGCTCCAGCCACATGTTCGCCTGATAGGCCGAGCTCGTGCCGCCGGAGAAATACATGCCCACCGTCGGTTGGTACTCCGCGAGCCATGCTTCGAACCACTCCAGCGCCTGCTCGTTCGTCACCGGCCTGCGTCCCGGCAGCAGCCGCGGCAGCAGCCTGCCGATGGCCACCAGCGCGAAGGCAATGGAGAGGGCGATTCCCGCGGCGGCCCACCGGGCCGAGCCGCCCGTCGCGTCGGTCAGCAGGCCGGCCGTCGAGGGCAGGCTGAACATGAGGAGCCGCTGCCCGGAGCGCTGCATCAGCAGCGCCGGGGGAGCCGGGCTGAGCCGCAGCTGCGAGGCGTCGATGTTCCGGGTCACCACCGGCAGGGTGCGGGTGCGGCGTACCAGCATCGCCACTGCCTGGCATGCGAAATGCAGGGCGTAGAAGATCAGCAGACCGCAGACGAGAGACAGGTACTTCTTCTCGTAGTCCTGATCCTCGATGACGATCAGGCCGACCATCATCAGAAGGTCCCGGACGATCTGGCGCACGAACACGGTCGCGTGCAGTTTCCCGAGGGCAGCGGCCATGTTCCGCTGCCACCGGTGCAGCGCGAAGTCCGCTGCCAGACCGACAGCAGTGGAGCCCACGAGCAGGGGGACGCTGGGGAGGAGGGCGCCTACTGCCTGAACGGCGAACGACAAGGCGAGCACCGTGGGTAGGAGGAGGCGTGCTGCTGCGGTGCGCAACCGAGCGGGCAAGGGTGATGCTGACACTTCGCGGGCTCCAGGCGACTCAACATCCTTGAGCACGGACTTGCTGACTGGCGCGATCAGAGGGCCGCGGGCCGGAAGCCGATGCGTACGGATGTTCTCTCTTCAGGAAGGTGGTCGGACTTTACCTGTCGGCTGGCCGGAATTTACTTGTTGGGCGGCGTGAATTTACTCGCTCTGTCACATCCTCGGCTCCGGGGGTGTGCCGGAATGGAGGGACGGGCGGTTCCCAGCCGCTTCGAGGCCGACCGCACCAGCCGCAGCGAGCTTGCGGCCGCCGTCCCGATGCCGCGCGCCCGTGCGGAGGTACGGGACGAAGCCCGGCGTCACTTGAACCGCACGCCGATACGATTCGCTCCCACGGGGCACACTGATCCCATGTCATCGCGTCGTAGGAGCTGCCCCGAGTGTCGTCGGGAGACTGCCGTCGTCGCGGGGCGGTTCGCTCGGCATGATCCGCCGGGTACGCGGGGGAGCGGGGAGCTGGTCTCCTGTCCCGGATCGCGCAGGCAGGCGCAGCTCGGTGCAGCTCAGCCGGCACTGGACGGGTACGCCGTTCCGGAGTTTCCCGGGCAGCTTCCGCTGTTCTGACCGGCCGGGCCCGCCCCACCTGACGGAAGCCCCGTCCCGCCTGACGGAAGCCCCGCGCCTCTGACGGAAGCCCCGCGACCGCGGCCCCGGCCCAAGCGCCTGCCTTTCGGATCACGCCCGCGCCGGGGTTCGAGAGACGTGGGGCGTGAGGCGTGAGGCGTCAGGCGCCATAGGCCGAGACCGGCGTGACCGCAGGACAGTCCCTAGTTCCCCGCCACCGACTTGACCGCCACGGAGATCGGTGTCGAGCCGCTGATCAGTTCCAGCGTCAGGCCCGCCGTCGCCGGGGTGTCCACGAGCTCCGCGAGAGCCGCGGCGACGTCGTCGCGCGGGATCGTGCCGCGTCCGGTCGAGGCCTCCAGACGTACGAGGCCCGTGCCGGCGTCGTCGATGAGGCCGCCGGGGCGCAGGATCGTCCAGTCCAGGCCCGTACGACCGCGTACGTACTCGTCGGCCTCGCCCTTGGCGCGCAGATACACGTCGAAGACGTCGTCGCCCTGGTGCGCCGGGTCCGCGCCCATGGAGGAGACGACCACGTGACGGCGCACGCCCGCGCGCTCAGCCGCCTGCGCGAACAGGATCGCGGCGCCCTTGTCCACCGTTTCCTTGCGGCCCGCCCCGCTGCCCGGGCCCGCGCCGGCCGCGAAGACGGCCGCGTCCGCGCCCTGCAGATGCGCGGCGACCTCCTCCACCGAGGCCGACTCCAGATCGCACAGGACCGGCTCGGCGCCGGCCGCCCGCAGATCGTTGCCCTGTTCGGCGCGGCGGATGATTCCCGCGACCTCGTCACCGCGCGCGGAGAGCAGCCGCTCCAGCCGCAGCGCGATCTGACCATGACCTCCAGCGATGACAATGCGCATGTTTCCGACCGTACGCCCGGATGGACGCCTCCGCCGCACAACCCTGTGGACAACTCACGTGTCACATGGTTGATCACTCTGAACGAGAGACACCGCAAGATCGAAAGAACGACGGGATGTCGTGCGGCACCGCGCGGCGTCGTAGAGGAGAACACCATCAACGCCATACGCAAGACCGTCACCGCGGCCGGTTGCGCCGCCGTCGTCCTCGCCACGGCGGCCGCCTGCGGCACGGTCCAGAACCTCACCGCGGGGCAGAAGGTGGATCACGCCGTCGACCGGCTCGGTGAACAGAAGTCACTCGCCTTCCAGTTGGACCTCGACGCCGACTCCGACGCGCTCACCGCGCTGGCCGGCGACGCAGGCTCCGACGAGGCCCTCCCGCCGGAGTTCGCGAAGTTCCTCAGCGGGATGCGCGTCGACGTCGCCGTCAAGTCCAAGAAGGCGCTGGCGGATTCGGGTGAGAAGGACCTCATCGGTACGAGTATGAAGATCAGGGGGACCGAAGGCGTCCTGGTCGAGTACCGGGTCGTCGGCGACTTCACGTACTACCGCGCCGACATGGAGGCCCTCGGCAAGACGATGGGTGTCCCCATGCCGTCCGCCGACGACCTCCCGAAGAGCGAGAAGGAGTTCAGGAAGATCCTGGAGGGGGACTGGGTGAAGATGAACACCCAGGATCTCGCCAAGTCGCGGGAGTCCTCGGGGTCCTCGAAGTCCTCCAAGGGGGCGGACACCGCCGACGACATCGACGCCAAGACCCAGCGGAAGATCGTGGCAGCCGTACGCGGTGTCATCGCGCACGACGTCACCTTCCGGGCCGAGGGCGGCAGTGGCGACACCGAACGGGTCGTCGCCAAGGCCAACTTCCGGGAACTGATCAGGGGACTCTTCGACAAGCTCCGGCCGCTTGAGGGTGACCTTCCGGCGGGTGCGGACCTCCCCTCGGACAAGGACCTCAAGGACGCCCCCAACAAGAAGGTCGCGGTCGACTTCACGCTGAAGAACGGCGACCTCACCCAGGTCAAGGTCGACCTCTCCGTCTTCGCCGACGACCCGAAGACCCCCAAGCTGCCGCTGATCCTGAAGTTCTCCGAGGCAGGCGACATCAGCGCGCCGTCGGGGGCCACGGAGATTCCCGCCGACAAGATGCCCGGCGGCGGCCCGCTCGCCGGTGGCCTGTTGGGCGGCGGCGAGCTCTGAGCTTCAAGAGCGCCGGCACCCTCCAGCGGTCGTCGTAGTCGCCGTTCACGCGCGCGTGGACGCACGAAAGCCTTCACGTGCGCGTGGACAGGCGAAAGCCCCACGTGCGCGTGGACAGGCGAAAACCTCCACGCGCGCGTGGACAGACGAAAGCCCCACGCGCGCGTGGACATACAAAGCACGCACGCGCGCGTGGCGGCCAAGGAAACGCCGGCGTGCGGGGCGGCCTTACGACGGCTCCCCCCGCCCCTGCCGAGGCAGGTCCAACCCCGCCACGGCCGCCGAGTTGCAGTACTCCCGCACCGCGCTGGTCCGCGCCACCACGTGCCCCCGATGCACCACGATCCGGCTGTACGCCAACGACAGCGCCCCTGCGAGCCGGTTCCCGCGTACGGCGAGCAACTCGGCCGGAAATCCCGCCTCCACGCGTACCTCGGGCAGCCCGAGAGCGGCCCGGGCGGCACAACTCACCGCGTCGTAGGCGTCGTCGGGCCGCATCCCGTAGCGCGAGGCCAGCAGGTACGCGGCCTCCAGCGGATCCCCGCGCCCCACCGGGTTCGCGATGTCACGCAGGGCGCCACTGCCCGCCGCGACCCGTACTCCGGCCGCCCGCAACAGCCGTACGGGAGCGATCCCGCGCCGTTCCACGGCACCGCAGCCGCCCTGCGGCAGGCACACCACGGTCACGCCCGCCGCGGCGAGCCGGTCGGCCGCCCGGGCGGCCGCCTCCGCGGGCAGCCGGCCGAGCGCGCCGCACGGTCCGAGGGTCACGCCGGGCCGCAGTCCACCGACCATCGCCGCGAGCCGGGCGAGCCGGGCGGGGTCGTCGCCGTCCGTGTGCAGGTCGACCGGGCAGCCGTGCTCGGAGGCGAGTTCCAGGATCGCCTCCACGTATCCCGTCGGATCGGGGTCCGCGTCCGGGCAGCCGCCCAGTACGGACGCGCCCATCTTCACGGCGTCCCGCAGCATCGCGAGCCCGTCGGCCCCGGCCACCCCCGTCAGCACCCGGGGCATCGCCACCGTCGTCAGCTCGGCGAGCCCGCGCAGCGACCGGCGCGCCTGGAGCACCGCCGTCAGCGCGTCCAGCCCCTGCACGTCGCCGACGCGTACGTGCGAACGCAGCGCGGTGGCGCCGTGACCGAGTTGCAGTAGTGCGGCCTCGGTGGCCCGGCGCTGGACGTCCTGGACGTCGTACACGAGGGGGCCGTCGTCGGCGGTCAGGGCCGTGTCGCCGTGTGCATGCGGCTCGGCCGGGGCCGGCAGGAGGAGGTAGCCGTCGAGGTCCACCTTGGCTGCGGCGACGCCGGAGGTGCCCGTCGCCAGGCTCCCTGCGGTGCCGACCGCCTCGATGCGCCCGCCGCCCAGCCGCACGTCCACGGTCCGGCCGTCGGTGAGCCGTGCCCCGCACAGCAGGAGGGCGGCCGTGTCGGTCTGCCCCGACGAGGAGTGGGGCGGCTGCGGCTGACTGTCGGGCATCGCGCTCCTGGGGCTCGGGGGCGGCTGCGGGAGGGGCGACTGCGGAGAGTGGGGGCACAAGATCACGCAGCGTGAGTCGAGCCTAGGGTGGCGATCCGTCCGCGTCGGGGAGGAGCGCAATAGTCGTATCGGTGTGGTCCGTAGCCCTATCGGCGCGGTCCGCAGCCGTATCGGCGCGGTCCGGTGACGCCCACCCGTATCGCCCGGTGGCTCCCGCCCGTATGGCCCAGCGGCCTGTACGCGTGTGATTCGTCGGGTGATGAGACGTCCCGCGGAGAGACCCCCGGCGGAGAGGCCCCCGACGTGGAGGGGATCCCAGCCGCGAATCGATGGTGATCGGTGGTGATCGGTGGCGCCCGGTGGTGCCCGGTGGTGCGCGAGGGACTCGGGACCGCCTACGGGAACGCCCGGGCAAACGGTGGGGAACAGGCCGGGGCGGGTGCCGCGAAACGGATTTGGGCGATCGGCGGCCTACCGTGTAATGTCTTCATCGCTCGCCCCAATAGCTCAGTCGGCAGAGCGTCTCCATGGTAAGGAGAAGGTCTACGGTTCGATTCCGTATTGGGGCTCTGGTGTGAGAGGTTCCCGTCGCAAGACGGGGCCCGATCGCATCACAGCGGTGTAGCTCAGTCGGTAGAGCAAGCGGCTCATAATCGCTGTGTCACCGGTTCAAGTCCGGTCACCGCTACTGACAGTAGCCGATTGTGGGGTCGGTCCTTCGATCGGCTACTCTTCTATGCGTTAATCGTCCCATCCGTTCGTCAAGGAGCACTCCTGTGGCTGCCACCGACGTCCGCCCGAAGATCACGCTGGCCTGCGTGGAGTGCAAGGAGCGGAACTACATCACCAAGAAGAACCGGCGTAACAACCCGGACCGACTGGAGATGAAGAAGCACTGCCCGCGTTGCAACGCGCACACCGCGCACCGCGAAACGCGATAAATCAGGCTCGTACACGAGGCCGTCCCCTTCGCGGGGGGCGGCCTCGCGTCGTTATAGAGCGAAGACAGTCCGTCCGGCTAAGACGGACAGGACAGTCCAGCGACGACAACCAGGAGGTGCCGAGTCCATGGCGCTCGACCAGTCCTTCGTGGGGCGGTCCTACCCGCCCACCGACCCCTATGAGGTCGGCCGGGAGAAGATCCGCGAGTTCGCGGAGGCCGTCGGGGACAGTAACCCTGCGTACACGGACCCGGAGGCCGCCAAGGCGCTCGGCCACCCCGATGTGATCGCGCCGCCGACCTTCGTGTTCGCCATCACCTTCAAGGCCGCGGGCCAGGTCGTCCAGGACCCGCAACTGGGCCTGGACTACAGCCGCGTGGTGCACGGCGACCAGAAGTTCGCCTACACCCGCCCGGTGCGGGCGGGCGACCGGCTCACGGTCACCTCGACCATCGAGTCGATCAAGTCCCTGGCGGGCAACGACATTCTGGACATCCGTGGCGAGGTCCACGACGAGGCGGGCGAGCATATCGTGACGGCCGTCACCAAGCTCGTGGCGCGCGCGGCGGAGGAGGGCTGACATGGCAGCGAAGATCTCTTATGCGGACGTCGAGGTCGGCACCGAGCTGCCGGCCCAGACGTTTTCCGTGACCCGCGCCACGCTCGTGCAGTACGCCGGCGCCTCCGGGGACTTCAACCCGATCCACTGGAACGAGAAGTTCGCGGTCGAGGTCGGTCTGCCCGACGTCATCGCGCACGGCATGTTCACCATGGCCGAGGCGATCCGCGTCGTCACCGACTGGGTCGGCGACCCGGGCGCGGTCGTCGAGTACGGCGTCCGCTTCACCAAGCCCGTCGTCGTCCCGAATGACGACAAGGGCGCGACCATCGACGTCAGCGCCAAGGTCGGAGCCAAGCTCGACGACAACACCGTCCGCGTCGACCTCACCGCGACCAGCGCCGGCCAGAAGGTCCTGGGCATGTCGCGGGCGGTCGTGCGGCTGGCCTGAGTGTGTTGTGCTGCGTTGTGCTGCGTTGTGCTGCGTTGTGCTGCCTGGCGCGTAGCACGCGAAGTTGTGCGCAGTGCGTGAAGTGACTTGGTGCGCAACGCTGGAAGCGAAGTAGTGCGCAGTGCGGGAAGTGAAGTAGTGCGCAGTACGTGAAGTAAGGGGCGTTCTCCATTGTGGGGCGCCCCTTACGGGTGTGGGGCGCCCCTTACGGGTGTGATGCCCCCTACCGGCACCAACGATCTTCGTGGGCGGGCCGTTCCGCCTCTCTCCGAACCCCCTTGACGTAGTTAGTGATTGAGTACTAACTTACTCGCATGGTCAGGATGAGCGCAGAAGAGCGGCGTGAGAGCGTCATTCGCGCGGCGATGAGCGAGTTCGCCCGGGGTGGCTACCACGGCACGTCGACCGAGGCGATCGCCAGGCGTGTGGGCGTCTCTCAGCCATACCTCTTCCGGCTCTTCCCGGGCAAGAAGGCGATCTTCCTCGCGGCGACCGAGCGTTGCATGGAGCTCTTCCGCCGCACCTTCGAGGAGGCTTCGCAAGGGCTGGAGGGTGAAGAGGCCCTGCACGCCATGGGCAACGCGTACGTCAAGGTCATCGAGCAGGAGCCGGAGCTGCTGCTCATGCAGATGCAGACGTACGTGGCGGTCGCGGCGGCCGAGGAGGCCGGCGACCGCGAGTTCGGCGAGGCGGTGCGGGCCGGCTGGATGCGGCTCTGGGACGCGGTGCACGTGCCGCTCGGGGCGGACGTGGGGGAAACCGCGAACTTCATGGCGTACGGAATGCTCATCAATTGCCTGGTGGCCATGGCCTTTCCGCCCGAGCACCGGGTCTGGGAGGGGCTCTATCCGTCGGCGCGGATCACGGGCTCGCTGGAGAAGTAGGGGCAGGGAAGGTGAAGATCGGCGCCTTTTTATGACCTCGAAAGTTAGTCAGCAATAACTAACCATCGATAACGATCACTCCTGGGGGAGCGATGTCACAACAGACAGCACGTCGCGGAGGAGCCGCCTGGGCCCTCGTCATCACCAGCGTCGCCGGATTCATGGCGGCCCTCGACAATCTGGTCGTCACCACCGCACTGCCTTCCATCCGCAAGGACCTCGGGGGAGCGCTGGGCGACCTGGAATGGACCGTGAGCGCGTACACGCTCACCTTCGCGGTGCTGCTGATGTTCGGCGCGGCCCTCGGCGACCGATTCGGCCGTCGGCGGCTCTTCCTCGGCGGACTCGCCGTCTTCACCGGCGCGTCCGCCGCCGCGGCCATGGCGCCCGGCATCGACTCCCTGATCGCGGCGCGCGCGGTCCAGGGCGTCGGCGCGGCGATCATGATGCCGCTGACGCTGACCCTGCTGACGGCCGCGGTCCCGGCCGCCAAGCGCGGGCTGGCGTACGGGATTTGGGGCGCCGTGAACGGACTCGCCGTCGCCTCCGGGCCCCTCATCGGGGGAAGCCTCACCGAACATGTGTCCTGGCAGTGGATCTTCTGGCTGAACGTCCCATTGGGGCTGGCCGTGCTGCCGCTCGCCCGGCTGCGACTCGCCGAGTCCTACGGCACCGGCGCGCCTCTGGATGTCCCCGGCACCCTGCTCGCCAGCGGCGGTCTCTTCGGCATCGTCTACGCGCTGATCCGTGGCAACATCGACGGCTGGACCAGTGCCCCCGTGCTCACCGGCCTGATCGCGGGCGGGGCGCTCCTCGCCGGCTTCGTCCATCACGGCATCCACCACAAGAACCCGATGCTGCCGATGCGCCTCTTCCGCAGCCGCGCCTTCTCCGCGATCAACGCCGCCAGCCTGCTGATGTTCGTCGGTATGTTCGGCTCGATCTTCCTGCTCAGCCAGTTCCTGCAGGGCGTCGTCGGCTACTCGCCCACCGAGGCAGGCCTGCGGATGCTCCCCTGGACCGGCATGCCGATGATCGTCGCCCCCCTCGCCGGATATCTCTCGGACCGGATCGGCGGCCGCCCGGTCATCACGGTCGGCCTCGCGCTGCAGGCCGTCGGGCTTGGCTGGTTCGCCCTGATCGTCGCCCCCGACGTGTCGTACGCCGCCCAGCTCCCCGCCCTGATCATCAGCGGGATCGGCATGGCCCTGTACTTCGCCCCGGCCGCGAACCTCGTGATGTCCAGCGTCCGCCCGTCCGAGCAGGGCATCGCCTCCGGTGCCAACAACGCGCTCCGCGAGGTCGGCGGCGCCCTCGGCGTCGCGATCATGGCCTCGGTCTTCTCGGCCCAGGGCGGTTACGAGTCCGCGCAGCGTTTCGTGGACGGGCTCTCGCCCGCCCTGTGGGTGGGCGCGGCGGTGGTCGGCGCGGGAGCGGTGGCCGCGTCGCTGCTGCCCCGGCGGCGCCCGGTGACCGGGGCTCCTGTGGCGTCCTCGGCCGACGCCCCGGTTCTGGAGACCGCGCTGAGCTGAGTCCTCCCTGGACGGCGTCCGCCGACGGACTGCCCCTCGACCGGGCACAGGCGGCGCGGCGGTCCGATGGGACCGCGCCCGAGAAGGAACGGCCTCGCCCCGACGGGCGAGCCCGAGAAGGAGCGGCCTCGCCCCGACGGGCGGGGCCGCTCTCGTGCCTCGCCCGCAGGGGTGGCGGGCGCGATCCCGTAGCCCGTGCCCATCGGTGGCCCGGCACGATCTCCCGTACCGAGTGGCCACCGGTGGCCGGGTGCCCCCGGGCCTTCTCGTACTCTTGAGCCCGTGCAGGAACTCCACGACGCTCCGCTCGCCCCGCTCACCACCTTCCGGCTCGGGGGCCCGGCGACCCGGCTGATCACCGCCACGACCGACGCCGAGGTGATCGCCGCCGTGCGCGAGGCCGACGACGCCGGTACGCCGCTGCTGCTGATCGGCGGCGGCTCGAACCTCGTCATCGGCGACCAGGGATTCGCCGGGACCGCACTGCGCATCGCGACGAGCGGCTTCGCCCTCGACGGTACGAGGCTGGAGCTGGCGGCGGGCGAGGTGTGGACCGACGCGGTCGCCCGCACCGTCGAGGCCGGGCTCGCCGGTATCGAGTGCCTCGCCGGGATCCCCGGCTCCGCGGGCGCGACCCCGATCCAGAACGTGGGCGCGTACGGGCAGGAAGTGTCGTCGACCATCACCGAAGTGATCGCGTACGACCGGACGACACGTGAGACGGTCACGCTGACGAACGCCGAGTGCGCCTTCTCGTACCGCCACAGCCGCTTCAAGGCCGACCCCGAGCGACATGTCGTGCTCCGCGTCCGCTTCGGGCTGGAGGACGCGGAGGGCCTGTCGGCGCCGATCAAGTACGCGGAGACGGCTCGCGCGCTGGGCGTGGAGCCCGGCGACCGGGTGCCGTTGGACGCGGCCCGCGAGACCGTTCTCAAGCTGCGTTCCGGCAAGGGCATGGTGCTCGACCCCGAGGACCACGACACGTGGTCCGCCGGGTCGTTCTTCACCAATCCGATCCTCACGGACGAGGAGCTCGCCGCGTTCCACGCGCGCGTGCGGGATCGGCTCGGCGCCGACGCCGTGCCGCCCGCGTATCCGGCGGGCGACGGCCACACCAAGACCTCCGCGGCCTGGCTGATCGACAAGTCGGGCTTCACCAAGGGCTACGGCAGCGGGCCCGCCCGGATCTCCACCAAGCACACGCTGGCCCTCACCAACCGGGGCGAGGCCACCACCGAGGACCTCCTCGCCCTGGCCCGTGAGGTGGTCGCCGGCGTCCGTGGCGCCTTCGGGATCACGCTGGTCAACGAGCCGGTGACGGTGGGCGTCAGCCTCTGACGGGGCTCCACGGAGGGACGCGCGCTTTTCGGCATCGGCGCCGGACATCGATGCCGGACATCGACGCCAGGCATCGACGCCAGGCATCGGCGCCTAATAGGCGACGCCCACGCCCTGCTTCACTGTCCCCGGGTCGTCGATCATCGCCAGCATCGCGTGGGCCACATCGGCGCGCGCGACGAACCGGCCCTTGAGCGGGAAACCCCCGACGACTGTGCGGTACGAGCCGGTCACCGGCTTGTTCTGCAGCCGCGGCGGACGTACGACCGTCCAGTCCGTCGTGCTTCGGGCGAGCTCGTCCTCCATCTCTTTGAGATCGGCGTAGACGTCCTTCAGGAGTCCCGAGATCAGGCCGCGCATGGCGCGGTCGACGAGTGCGGCGCCCTCCGGGTCGGGGCCGACCGGGCCCGCGCTCACCACCAGCAGCCGTCGTACCGCCTCCGCCTCCATGGCGCCCAGCACCGTGCGGGTCAGCCGGGCCGCGACCCCGGCGTCCTTGCGGCTGCGGGCGCCGAGCCCGGAGAGAACCGCGTCCCGGCCCGCGACCGCCGCACGCAGTGGCTCCAGGTCCTTCAGGTCCGCGCGGAACACCTCCAGACCAACACCCGTGACGGTCAGTCGCGCGGGATCCCGTACGACGGCCGTGACCTGGTGGCCCGAGTCCAGCGCCTGCCTGACGATCTCCTGGCCGATGCCTCCGGTGGCGCCGAAAACGGTGAGTTTCATTGTGTGCTCCCCTTCAAGTGGGTCCATCGGGTGGGTGAGTATTCACTCACCGGTGCATACCCCTAGGGTGAGTAAGTACTCACCCACCCGTCAAGCTTGATTGGACCGGCCATGGAATCCTTGGCTCCCATGCAGCAGAAACCGGCCCGGATCCGCATCCTCGACGCGGCGCACGAGCTCATGCTCACCGTCGGCCTCGCCCGTGCCACCACCAAGGAGATCGCCAAGGCGGCGGGCTGCTCGGAGGCGGCGCTCTACAAGTACTTCGCGAGCAAGGAAGAGCTGTTCATCCGCGTCCTGGAGGAGCGGCTGCCCACACTGGGCCCCCTGCTGGACAGACTCATGTCCGAGCCGGAGAAGTACACCGTCGAGGAGAACCTCACGGAGATCGCCCGCCAGGCGGCCCTCTTCTACGAGCAGAGCTTTCCGATCGCCGCCTCCTTGTACGCGGAGACGCAGCTCAAGCGCCGCCACGACGACGCCATGCGCGAGATGGGTGCGGGCGCCCACATGCCGATCAAGGGTGTGGCCGCGTATCTGCGCGTGGAACAGCGAGCGGGGCGCGTCCATCCCTATGCCGACACTTTCGCGGCCGCGTCACTGCTCATGGGTGCCTGCGCACAGCGCGCCTTCGCGTACGACGCGACCGCGGAGGGCACGCCGCCGCCCGTGGACAGCTTCGCCCCCGCAGTCGCCCGCACACTCCTGCGCGGTATTTCGCTTGCCGGTGACCCGGCCTGACGATCACCCTGGGGTCATGAGGCATCCCAAGTGCGGCTGAGACTCCGCCAGTTCAGGCCCCGTACCGGCCCGCACGAGCACCGTGTCGTGCAGCCCCGGACACCGCTGCGCCACACCTCGCTCCGTGACCCCGAGGTCTCGCTCGGCATGCTGATGGGCGACCACGACGGGCTGAACCGGCTCGCCGGCCTGTTCTCCTTCGCCGCCTACTCCAGGCACACGATCGTGCATGTGCCCCTACGGGAGGGACCCCCGCCCTACGTGGGCTGCCCCGACCTCGTCGACCTCGTCCTGGTCCATCACTCGGCGGGCCTGCGCCCCAGCACATGGCCGGAACTGCGCCGCAGGCTGACACACGGCACCCCGCTCACCGTCCGCACGGACGAGGCCCGCACCGCGCGCGACGCCGAGGCCTGGCAGCGGCGGCGCCACCGCACGGACATGCGGGACCTGCTGCGGCACAGCAGCCACGCGCGGACGTTCTTCCTGATCGGCAGCCGTGACGTCTTCGCCTCGGCGGCCACGGCCTTCTCGTACGCGGCGGGCTGGGGACCGCGCCAAAAGGGTGTGGTCAAGGGGAAGGCGGCCTTCATGACCTCGATCTCCGGCGAGCTGCAGGAGGACGCGGGCACCTGCCGCAGCCCCGAGGTCGTGATCGGTTTCCAGCCGTATCCGCCGTACGCCCACTTCAAGCGGCCGGGCCGCTGAGCCAGTCGTCGACCCCGGCCAGCAGCTTCGCGCGGACGTCCTCCGGGGCGGCCGAGCCGCGGATGGACTGCCGGGCCAGCTCGGCGAGTTCGGCGTCCGTGAAGCCGTGGTGGCGGCGGGCGATCTCGTACTGCGCGGCCAGGCGGGAGCCGAAGAGCAGCGGGTCGTCGGCGCCGAGGGCCATCGGGACGCCGGCCTCGAAGAGCGTGCGCAGGGGGACGTCCTCCGGCTTCTCGTAGACGCCCAGGGCGACGTTCGAGGCCGGACAGACCTCACAGGTCACCCCGCGGTCCGCGAGACGCTTGAGCAGCCGGGGGTCCTCGGCGGCGCGCACCCCGTGACCGATCCGCGCGGCGTCCAGATCGTCCAGACAGTCGCGGACGGAGGCCGGCCCGGTCAGCTCGCCGCCGTGCGGCGCGGACAGCAGCCCGCCCTCCCGCGCGATCGCGAAGGCCCGGTCGAAGTCCCGTGCCATGCCTCGCCGCTCGTCGTTCGAGAGCCCGAAGCCGACGATGCCCCGGTCCGCGTACCGCACCGCCAGGCGGGCCAGCGTACGGGCGTCCAGCGGGTGCTTCATGCGGTTCGCGGCCACCAGGACGCGCATCCCGAGTCCGGTCTCCCGCGAGGTCGTGTCCACCGCGTCCAGGATGATCTCCAGAGCCGGGATCAGACCGCCCAGACGAGGCGCGTACGACGTCGGGTCGACCTGGATCTCCAGCCACCCCGAGCCGTCCTTGAGGTCCTCCTCGGCGGCCTCGCGCACCAGTCGCCGAATGTCCTCGGGGTCTCTGAGGCACGACCGCGCCGCGTCGTACAGCCGCTGGAAGCGGAACCAGCCCCGCTCGTCCGTCGCCCGTAGCTTGGGCGGCTCCCCGCTGGTCAGCGCGTCGGGCAGATGGATCCCGTGCTTGTCGGCCAGTTCCAGCAGGGTGGTGTGCCGCATCGAACCGGTGAAGTGCAGGTGCAGATGGGCCTTCGGCAGTTCAAAGAGATCACGTGCGCGCTCCATTCCAGGATCCTGCCGTACGTTCCCGCTGTCCCGGTAGCGCTTTCCCCGTTAGTGGTCTTGCTCGCACGAAGATGCGGGCCGTCTCCCCGAGGGGAAACGGCCCGCACACACGCGTGGAGCGCGAAAACGTCAGTCGCGGGCTTCCGCCAGCAGCTTCTGGATCCGGCTGACACCCTCGACGAGGTCCTCGTCACCGAGGGCGTACGACAGACGCAGATAGCCCGGCGTGCCGAAGGCCTCGCCCGGGACGACCGCGACCTCGGCCTCCTCCAGGATGAGCGCGGCCAGCTCGACCGTGTCCTGGGGGCGCTTGCCGCGGATCTCCTTGCCGATGAGGGCCTTCACCGAGGGATACGCGTAGAAGGCGCCCTCGGGCTCCGGGCAGAGCACGCCGTCGATCTCGTTCAGCATGCGCACGATGGTCTTGCGGCGGCGGTCGAAGGCCTCGCGCATCTCGGCGACGGCCGTCAGATCGCCCGAGACGGCAGCGAGCGCGGCGACCTGGGCGACGTTCGACACGTTCGAGGTGGCGTGCGACTGCAGGTTGGTCGCGGCCTTGACGACGTCCTTCGGGCCGATGACCCAGCCCACCCGCCAGCCGGTCATGGCGTAGGTCTTGGCCACGCCGTTGACGACGATGCACTTGTCGCGCAGCTCGGGCACCACCACGGGCAGGGAGTGGAACTCCGCGTCCCCATAGACGAGGTGCTCGTAGATCTCGTCGGTCAGGACCCACAGGTCCTTCTCGGCGGCCCAGCGGCCGATCTCCTCGATCTGCTCGCGGGTGTAGACCGCGCCCGTCGGGTTGGACGGGGAGACGAACAGCAGCACCTTGGTGTTCTCGGTGCGGGCCGCCTCCAGCTGCTCGACCGAGACGCGGTAGCCGGTGGTCTCGTCCGCGACGACGTCCACGGGGACACCGCCGGCGAGACGGATCGACTCCGGGTACGTCGTCCAGTACGGCGCCGGGACGATGACCTCGTCGCCCGGGTCGAGGATCGCGGCGAAGGCCTCGTAGATGGCCTGCTTGCCGCCGTTGGTGACCAGGACCTGGGCGGCCTCCACCTCATAGCCGGAGTCCCGCAGGGTCTTCGCGGCGATCGCGGCCTTCAGCTCGGGCAGGCCGCCGGCCGGGGTGTAGCGGTGGTACTTCGGGTTCTTGCACGCCTCGATGGCGGCCTCGACGATGTAGTCCGGGGTCGGGAAGTCGGGCTCACCCGCGCCGAAGCCGATCACCGGACGCCCGGCGGCCTTGAGGGCCTTGGCCTTGGCGTCCACGGCGAGGGTGGCGGACTCGGAGATCGCGCCGACTCGGGCGGAGACCCGGCGCTCGGTGGGAGGGATTGCAGCGCTCATGGGACCCATCGTTTCAGACTGGAAACGTGCCAGGCACGCGGGTTTCACAGACTGAACATCGGCAGAACATCCGTCCGAATGTGGGCGGCTCACCAGTCGATCTTCGGCGGACAAGGTCCGTACGGACACTTTCTGTTCGACGACCGGCTCAGGACCACGTACACTCTCACCTCGTTGGCCTTCACCGGCCGCACTCACCCGGTGCACACCGAGCACTTGGGCGGATGCGGTACGTTGGGGGAAATCAAAGGGTCGTAGCTCAATTGGTAGAGCACTGGTCTCCAAAACCAGCGGTTGGGGGTTCAAGTCCCTCCGGCCCTGCTACACACACCTATCGCCAGGATGTGTGCGCATGTACGTACTGCAATGCACCGCCGTGCGGCTCAACCGGGCGCGGCACGGCCACGACCCGGAATCAGGTGAGGACGAGTGACGGACGCCGTGGGCTCCATCGACATGCCTGATGCCGAGGCGCCCGAGTCCAAGAAGAAGGCCCGCAAGGGCGGTAAGCGTGCCAAGAAGGGCCCGCTGAAGCGCCTTGCCACTTTCTATCGCCAGATCGTCGCGGAGCTCCGCAAGGTCGTCTGGCCGACTCGCAACCAGCTGACGACGTACACCACAGTGGTAATTGTCTTCGTCGTCATCATGATCGCCCTGGTGACCGTGATTGACTATGGGCTCAACCACGCCGCCAAGTACGTCTTCGGCTGAGCCGAGAGCGAAGGGCGCCGTCACCGGCGCCCCTTTCGCGTGTTCCACCCCCATGTATCCAGGAAGAAGCAGCCACCGTGTCTGACCCGAACCTGAACGACGCCGGCGAGTCGGTCGAGTCCGTTGACGACGAGCTCGACATCGTCGAGGGCGCGGACATCGAGGACGAGGTCGAGGCTGCCGACGCCGACGCCGGCGAGCCCGCCGAAGAAGCGGCCCTGCACGTCGAGGACGAGTCCGGTGAGGACGTCGAGGACGAGGACGTCCCCGAGGAGGACCTCGCCGCCGAGGCCGAGACCGCCGACGAGGCGGAAGCCGAAGAAGAGGCCGAGCCCGTCGACCCCGTCACCGCCCTGCGCGAGGAGCTTCGCACCCTCCCCGGCGAGTGGTACGTCATCCACACGTACGCCGGTTACGAGAACCGTGTGAAGACCAACCTCGAGCAGCGAGCCGTCTCGCTGAACGTCGAGGACTTCATCTTCCAGGCCGAGGTGCCGCAGGAAGAGGTCGCGCAGATCAAGAACGGCGAGCGCAAGACGATCAAGCAGAACAAGCTCCCGGGCTACGTCCTGGTCCGCATGGACCTGACGAACGAGTCCTGGGGCGTCGTCCGCAACACCCCCGGCGTCACCGGTTTCGTGGGCAACGCCTACGACCCGTACCCGCTGACCCTGGACGAGATCGTCAAGATGCTCGCCCCGGAGGCCGAGGAGAAGGCCGCCCGCGAGGCCGCCGAGGCCGAGGGCAAGCCCGCCCCGCAGCGCAAGGTCGAGGTCCAGGTGCTGGACTTCGAGGTCGGCGACTCGGTCACCGTCACCGACGGCCCGTTCGCCACGCTGCAGGCGACCATCAACGAGATCAACGCCGATTCGAAGAAGGTCAAGGGTCTCGTCGAGATCTTTGGCCGCGAGACCCCGGTCGAGCTCTCCTTCGACCAGATCCAGAAGAACTAGCTCCTTCTGGACTCACCGCTTCCGAGCAGGTCAGACGGGCCCTCAAAAGCCCGTCTGACCTGCTCGGTTTTTGGCCGCGCAAGGATACCCGTTATCGTTGTGCGGTATGCCTCCATCCGGATGAACCGGGCGGAAGCTGAAAACTCTCACTAGGACCCGGAGAGAGCACATGCCTCCCAAGAAGAAGAAGGTCACGGGGCTTATCAAGCTCCAGATCCAGGCCGGCGCCGCCAACCCGGCTCCGCCGGTCGGTCCCGCGCTGGGCCAGCACGGCGTCAACATCATGGAGTTCTGCAAGGCCTACAACGCCGCGACCGAGTCGCAGCGCGGTTGGGTCATCCCGGTGGAGATCACGGTCTACGAGGACCGCTCCTTCACCTTCATCACCAAGACGCCGCCGGCCGCCAAGATGATCCTCAAGGCCGCGGGTGTCGAGAAGGGCTCCGGCGAGCCGCACAAGACCAAGGTCGCCAAGATCACCGAGGCGCAGGTCCGCGAGATCGCCACCACCAAGATGCCCGACCTCAACGCCAACGACCTGGACGCCGCGTCGAAGATCATTGCCGGCACCGCCCGTTCCATGGGCATCACGGTCGAGGGCTGACACCCACCTTCGTAGGAACCATGCGGCGCGAGCCGCACGTGGCAGGGCCTGCTCGGCCCACACCACGACTCCTCAGAACACATCAGGAGCAGTAGTGAGCAAGCGCAGCAAGTCTCTCCGCGCTGCGGACGCCAAGGTCGACCGGGAGAAGCTCTACGCCCCGCTCGAGGCCGTCCGTCTCGCCAAGGAGACCTCCACGTCCAAGTTCGACGGCACCGTCGAGGTCGCCTTCCGTCTGGGTGTCGACCCGCGCAAGGCCGACCAGATGGTCCGTGGCACCGTGAACCTCCCGCACGGCACCGGTAAGACCGCCCGGGTCCTGGTCTTCGCGACCGGTGACCGTGCCGAGGCCGCACTCGCCGCGGGCGCCGACATCGTCGGCTCCGACGAGCTCATCGACGAGGTGTCGAAGGGCCGTCTGGACTTCGACGCCGTCGTCGCCACCCCGGACCTGATGGGCAAGGTCGGTCGCCTCGGCCGTGTCCTCGGTCCCCGTGGTCTCATGCCGAACCCCAAGACCGGCACCGTGACCCCGGACGTCGCCAAGGCTGTCACCGAGATCAAGGGTGGCAAGATCGAGTTCCGCGTCGACAAGCACTCGAACCTGCACTTCATCATCGGCAAGGTGTCCTTCGACGACACGAAGCTGGTGGAGAACTACGGCGCCGCGCTCGACGAGATCCTTCGTCTGAAGCCGTCGGCCGCCAAGGGTCGCTACATCAAGAAGGCCGCGATCAGCAGCACGATCGGCCCCGGCATTCCGGTCGACCCGAACCGCACCCGCAACCTCCTCGTCGAGGAGGACCCGGCCGCCGTCTGAGC
This sequence comes from Streptomyces albiflavescens, assembly GCF_014645835.1. Classification (GTDB taxonomy): domain Bacteria; phylum Actinomycetota; class Actinomycetes; order Streptomycetales; family Streptomycetaceae; genus Streptomyces; species Streptomyces albiflavescens. Next base: position 220,671 of record NZ_BMMM01000016.1, on the reverse strand, counting down.
CTTCCGCTCACTTCGGTGACCGCGTCGCGTACGCGTTTTTGACACGGGCCCCGCAACCTTTCGAGGTGCGGGGCCCGTCCCTTTGTGCGGACATCAAATCCGGATACGGGTGTCAGTGGGCTGCGCTAGCGTGCAGATCACAGAATTCGCATAGGGGTGGGACGAATGAAGAGCACGACCGTGCGCCGCGTGACCCTTTCGATCGCGCTGACGACCGCTCTGACGGGCGTGGCCGCCTGTAGCTCCTCCGGCGGCTCGGGGAGCCCCGGCCAGGACGACAAGGCCGGGCACAAGGGCACGACGCACGTCAGCCCCATAGCCGCCCTGCGCTCCGCCGAGAAGTCCACCGACAACGCCGACTCCGCCAAGGTCGAGTCCACGACGACCATGGGCACGCTGATGTCCATGAAGGCGGACGGCGTCATGGGCTGGTCCGACGGTCTCACCGGCACCATGACGATCACATACACCGGCGGCACGATGGCCGACACGATGCGTCAGACGGGCAGCACGTCGATGCAGGCCCGCTATCTGCCCGATGCCTACTACGCGAAGATGAGCGACACGTTCGCCCGGCAGGCGGGCGGCAAGCACTGGATCAAGTACGCCTACGACGACCTGGCGAAGGTCGCCGGCGGCTCGGGCGCGTACCTGAAGGACCAGATGCAGAACACGACGCCGAACCAGTCGGTGAAGCTCCTGCTGGCGTCCGGCGACGTGACGAAGGTCGGCGAGGAGACGGTGCGTGGCGAGAAGACCACGCACTACTCCGGCACGGTGGACGTCGCGGACCTGGCGACCAAGTCCTCCAACCTGAGCGCGAGCCAGCTGGCCGACCTGAAGAGGCAGCTCACGGCGGCCGGCGTCAGCACCGAGAAGGTCGACATCTGGGTCAACGGCGACGATCTGCTGGTCAAGAAGGTCGAGAAGGGCGAGCTGTCGACCGGCACCATGTCCTCGACCGCGTACTACAGCGACTACGGGGTGAAGGCCTCCGCCACGGAGCCCCCGGCGGGCGACACCGCCGACTTCAAGGACCTGGTGAAGTCGCAGGGCAGCACGGGCGGCACCACCTCCTGAGTCCCACGAGAATTCGGGAGACCACTGAAACCCCCTGGGATACGCTCGCGGCCGTGCTGTGAACCGCAGCCATGCTGTGAACCGATCACCTGTTCCCTGGGGGGAATCATGGAGTTTTCTGTACGTGGAGCCGTTCGGCACAGAGCGGCGGGCGCGACGCTCGCCGCCCTGGTCCTCGGCGGGAGTGCTGTCGCCTGTGCGAAGAGCGACGCGGGGGAATCGCCGAAGATGACGCCCGCCGCGGCCGTGGCCAAGGCGGCGAAGAAGACCGAGGACATCACGTCCCTCCGCTACCGGATGACCGGTGAGGTCCCGGAGCAGGGCCGCGTCAGCGGTGAGGCGGCGATGAGCATGAAGCCGCTGGCCATGAGCATGAAGATGAAGACCGAGGACCAGGCCACCGACGGCCAGGTGGAGATCCGGCTCGTCGACAAGGCGATGTACATCGGCGGAGGCGCGAAGGCCGCCAAGGAGATGGACGGAAAGAGCTGGATCAAGTTCGACATGTCCGCGCTGGGCGCGGACAAGCAGCTGAACGCGGACCAGCTGGGCGGCGGACAGGCCGACAAGAACCCGGCGACCGAGTCCACCTTCCTCACCGGCTCCAAGGACGTGAAGAAGGTCGGGACCGAGACCGTCGACGGCGTGAAGACCACGCACTACAAGGGGACGGTCACCCTCGACGACTTCCGGGACTCCCTCAAGAGCGAGGACAAGGCCACCCGGGAGAAGCGGGAGAAGAGCCTCGGTCAGTACGAGAAGATGGGCATCGACACGTTCACGATGGACATGTGGATCGACGGCGACGACCACACCAAGCAGTTCCGCATGCGGGGCGATGCCGACAAGGGCAAGCTCGACATGACCATCACCTTCCTCGACTTCAACAAGCCGGTGACGGTCAAGGCGCCGCCCGCCGAGGACACCGCCGACCTCGCCCAGATGATGAAGGACGCGCAGCAGGGCTGAGCCGAAGCGCCGTCGAGCGTGAGGCGCTACGGAGCGGATTTGCTGGACAGCGACCCCTTCACGTAGTCTTCTCCGGAAGCCAAAGACCGCTGGTCGTTGCCTTGTGCTCGCAAGAGGGCAGGGCGGCCGAAGGATCCGCTGAACTGCGGACGACCCGCGTAGGTGACTGTGGATGTGCTCCCGGAGTTCGCTTGCCCAGCCTGCGGACGAACCGGTCGAGCTACGCCCCGTGCGCCTGCGCCGGGGCGTTTCGTTTTCCCCAGCCCCTTCCGAGCGGTCGTCATCACCCGGAAGGAGGCCGACGCTCTATGGCAAGGCCCGACAAGGCTGCCGCGGTAGCCGAGCTCGCGGAGCAGTTCCGCAGCTCGAACGCCGCTGTGCTGACCGAGTACCGGGGTCTCACCGTGGCGCAGCTCAAGACGCTGCGTCGTTCGCTCGGTGAGAACGCCCAGTACGCCGTGGTGAAGAACACGCTGACCAAGATTGCGGCCAACGAGGCCGGGATCTCGACGCTCGACGACCTGTTCAACGGTCCGACGGCAGTTGCCTTCGTCACCGGTGACCCGGTGGAGTCGGCGAAGGGTCTTCGTGACTTCGCCAAGGACAACCCGAACCTCGTCATCAAGGGCGGTGTCCTTGACGGCAAGGCGCTGTCCGCCGACGAGATCAAGAAGCTTGCGGACCTCGAGTCCCGCGAGGTTCTGCTCGCCAAGCTGGCGGGCGCCTTCAAGGGCAAGCAGACTCAGGCTGCTCAGGTCTTCCAGGCGCTCCCGTCGAAGCTCGTCCGCACCGTGGACGCTCTTCGCGCCAAGCAGGCCGAGCAGGGCGGTGCCGAGTAATTCGGCTCGCGAAATGACCGCTGCCGCCTGAGGCAGTGGTCTTAGCGGGCCAACGTACGCCCGCCAGACATGTACATCCGGCACCAGCCGAATTAGTGGAAGGATCGCCCACCATGGCGAAGCTCAGCCAGGAAGACCTGCTCGCGCAGTTCGAGGACATGACCCTCATCGAGCTCTCCGAGTTCGTGAAGGCGTTCGAGGAGAAGTTCGACGTCACCGCCGCCGCCGCGGTCGCCGTTGCCGGCCCCGCCGGCCCGGCCGCCGTCGCCGAGGCCGCTGAGGAGCAGGACGAGTTCGACGTCATCCTCACCGGCGCCGGCGACAAGAAGATCCAGGTCATCAAGGTCGTGCGTGAGCTGACCTCCCTGGGTCTGAAGGAGGCCAAGGACCTCGTGGACGGCGCCCCGAAGCCCGTTCTCGAGAAGGTCGCCAAGGAGGCCGCCGACAAGGCTGCCGAGGCCCTCAAGGGCGCCGGTGCGGCCGTCGAGGTCAAGTAACACCTCACGGTCCCTGCGGACCGTTCTCGCGAGCTGACACAGCCGCTCTCGTAGCGCTGTAACGCTGACGCACTGAAGAGCGATCACCCATCTGGGTGGTCGCTCTTCGGCGTTCCCGGGGTCCCCGAAGCGGCTGCCTTGCGCTGTCGGTCGCGGCGAGTATGGTGATCTTCGTTGTGCCTCCGGCCGGGCCCGTGACGGGCTGCAAGACATGTCGCACGTGACGATCGCGGCACTTGCTTTGGGCATGGGGGGCCTTGACGAACCGCACGCAGCGCGCAATTCTCAGGACGCGTCGTCACAACGATCCGGATCCGAGGCATGGATCGACGGCGAAGAGGGCAGTATCGATGTGCATTGAGGGCGTGGCTTGCCGCAGGTGTTGAGAACAACGAGGGTCTCAAAAACCGGGACTGGACATCAGTGGGCCGAGTGGCTACACTGACCCTTTGCGCTGCCTGTTAGCTGCCTCCTGCCCGTCACCAGGGGCATGCCCATGCTTGAGCACCGACGATTGAATCGTCCCTGACCTGGCCTTCTCCGGCTGAATCGGGAACGACCCTCTCTCTGTGTCCAGCAGGGGACCGGTACGCGCGTAGTGAGTCCGAGCCCTCGGAAGGACCCCCTCTTGGCCGCCTCGCGCACTGCCTCGACCGCGAATACGAACAACGGCGCCAGCACCGCCCCGCTGCGCATCTCTTTTGCAAAGATCAAGGAGCCCCTCGAGGTTCCGAACCTTCTTGCGCTGCAAACCGAGAGCTTCGACTGGCTGCTCGGCAACGACGCGTGGAAGGCTCGTGTCGAGGCGGCTCTGGACAGCGGACAGGACGTCCCCACCAAGTCCGGTCTGGAGGAGATCTTCGAGGAGATCTCCCCGATCGAGGACTTCAGCGGGTCGATGTCCCTGACGTTCCGCGACCACCGCTTCGAGCCCCCGAAGAACTCCATCGACGAGTGCAAGGAGCGCGACTTCACGTACGCGGCCCCGCTCTTCGTCACCGCCGAGTTCACCAACAACGAGACCGGCGAGATCAAGTCCCAGACGGTCTTCATGGGCGACTTCCCGCTCATGACCAACAAGGGCACCTTCGTCATCAACGGCACCGAGCGTGTCGTGGTGTCGCAGCTCGTCCGCTCGCCGGGTGTCTACTTCGACTCCTCCATCGACAAGACGTCCGACAAGGACATCTTCTCCGCGAAGGTCATCCCGTCCCGGGGTGCCTGGCTGGAGATGGAGATCGACAAGCGCGACATGGTCGGTGTCCGCATCGACCGCAAGCGCAAGCAGTCCGTCACCGTTCTCCTGAAGGCTCTCGGTTGGACGACCGAGCAGATCCTCGAGGAGTTCGGCGAGTACGAGTCGATGCGCGCCACCCTGGAGAAGGACCACACCCAGGGCCAGGACGACGCGCTGCTCGACATCTACCGCAAGCTGCGTCCGGGCGAGCCCCCGACCCGTGAGGCCGCGCAGACGCTGCTCGAGAACCTCTACTTCAACCCGAAGCGCTACGACCTCGCGAAGGTCGGCCGCTACAAGGTTAACAAGAAGCTGGGCGGCGACGCCCCGCTCGACGCCGGCATCCTGACCGTCGAGGACATCATCTCGACGATCAAGTACCTGGTGAAGCTGCACGCCGGTGAGACCGAGACCGTTGGCGACAACGGCACCTCGATCGTCGTCGAGACCGACGACATCGACCACTTCGGCAACCGCCGTCTGCGCAACGTCGGCGAGCTCATCCAGAACCAGGTCCGCACGGGTCTGGCTCGTATGGAGCGCGTCGTCCGCGAGCGCATGACGACTCAGGACGTCGAGGCGATCACGCCGCAGACCCTGATCAACATCCGGCCGGTCGTCGCCTCCATCAAGGAGTTCTTCGGCACCAGCCAGCTGTCGCAGTTCATGGACCAGAACAACCCGCTGTCGGGTCTCACCCACAAGCGCCGTCTGTCGGCTCTTGGCCCGGGTGGTCTCTCCCGTGAGCGGGCCGGCTTCGAGGTCCGTGACGTGCACCCGTCGCACTACGGCCGCATGTGCCCGATCGAGACCCCTGAAGGCCCGAACATCGGTCTGATCGGCTCGCTCGCCTCCTACGGCCGGGTCAACGCGTTCGGTTTCGTCGAGACCCCGTACCGCAAGGTCACCGGTGGCGTCGTCACCGACGAGGTCGACTACCTGACGGCCGACGAAGAGGACCGATTCGTCATCGCGCAGGCCAACGCGCCGCTGACGGACGAGCTCCGCTTCGAGGAGTCCCGCGTCCTGGTTCGCCGCCGTGGCGGCGAGGTCGACTACGTCCCCGGTGACGACGTCGACTACATGGACGTCTCGCCGCGCCAGATGGTGTCGGTCGCGACCGCCATGATCCCGTTCCTCGAGCACGACGACGCCAACCGTGCCCTCATGGGCGCGAACATGATGCGTCAGGCCGTGCCGCTGATCAAGTCCGAGGCGCCGCTGGTCGGCACCGGCATGGAGTACCGCTGCGCGGTCGACGCCGGTGACGTCCTGAAGTCGGAGAAGGACGGTGTGGTCCAGGAGGTCTCCGCGGACTACATCACCACCGCCAACGACGACGGCACGTACACCACGTACCGCCTCGCGAAGTTCTCCCGCTCGAACCAGGGCACCTCTGTGAACCAGAAGGTCGTCGTGGACGAGGGCGCCCGGGTCGTCGCCGGCCAGGTCCTTGCCGACGGTCCGGCGACCGAGAACGGCGAGATGGCGCTCGGCAAGAACCTGCTCGTGGCGTTCATGCCGTGGGAGGGTCACAACTACGAGGACGCGATCATCCTGTCGCAGCGCCTCGTGCAGGACGACGTCCTCTCCTCGATCCACATCGAGGAGCACGAGGTCGACGCCCGTGACACCAAGCTCGGCCCCGAGGAGATCACCCGGGACATCCCGAACGTCTCCGAGGAGGTCCTCGCCGACCTCGACGAGCGCGGCATCATCCGCATCGGTGCCGAGGTCATCGCCGGCGACATCCTCGTCGGCAAGGTGACCCCCAAGGGTGAGACCGAGCTGACGCCGGAGGAGCGCCTGCTGCGCGCGATCTTCGGTGAGAAGGCCCGTGAGGTCCGTGACACCTCGCTGAAGGTGCCGCACGGCGAGACCGGCAAGGTCATCGGCGTCCGCGTCTTCGACCGTGAGGAGGGCGACGAGCTGCCGCCGGGCGTGAACCAGCTGGTTCGTGTCTACGTGGCGCAGAAGCGCAAGATCACGGACGGTGACAAGCTCGCCGGCCGTCACGGCAACAAGGGTGTCATCTCCAAGATCCTGCCCATCGAGGACATGCCGTTCCTCGAGGACGGGACCCCGGTCGACATCATCCTCAACCCGCTGGGTGTCCCGTCCCGAATGAACCCGGGACAGGTCCTGGAGATCCACCTCGGCTGGCTCGCCAGCCGCGGCTGGGACGTCTCCGGCCTCGCGGACGACTGGGCGCAGCGCCTGCAGGCCATCGAGGCCGACCAGGTCGCCCCGGGCACCAACGTCGCCACCCCCGTCTTCGACGGTGCGCGTGAGGACGAGCTCGCGGGTCTGCTGCAGCACACGATCCCGAACCGCGACGGCGAGCGCATGGTGCTCCCGACCGGTAAGGCGCCGCTGTTCGACGGCCGCTCCGGCGAGCCGTTCCCGGAGCCGATCTCCGTCGGCTACATGTACATCCTCAAGCTCCACCACCTGGTCGACGACAAGCTGCACGCCCGCTCGACCGGTCCGTACTCGATGATCACCCAGCAGCCGCTGGGTGGTAAGGCCCAGTTCGGTGGCCAGCGCTTCGGTGAGATGGAGGTGTGGGCGCTGGAGGCTTATGGCGCCGCGTACGCCCTCCAGGAGCTGCTGACCATCAAGTCCGACGACGTCACCGGCCGCGTGAAGGTCTACGAGGCCATCGTCAAGGGCGAGAACATCCCCGAGCCCGGCATCCCCGAGTCCTTCAAGGTGCTCATCAAGGAGATGCAGTCTCTCTGCCTCAACGTGGAGGTGCTGTCCAGCGACGGTATGTCCATCGAAATGCGTGACACCGACGAGGACGTCTTCCGCGCGGCGGAGGAGCTCGGCATCGACCTGTCCCGGCGCGAGCCGAGCAGCGTCGAAGAGGTCTGACGGGAGTTCGGCGGGCCTTGAACGCCTTTGGAACAGGTGAACAAGGCCCGCCGGCCCCAGGACCCCCGTATCAGACCCCTAAGACTTACAACCCTGAGAGGGATTGACGCATAGTGCTCGACGTCAACTTCTTCGATGAGCTCCGGATCGGTCTGGCCACCGCTGACGACATCCGTCAGTGGAGCCACGGCGAGGTCAAGAAGCCCGAGACCATCAACTACCGCACCCTCAAGCCCGAAAAGGACGGACTCTTCTGCGAGAAGATCTTCGGTCCGACCCGGGACTGGGAGTGCTACTGCGGTAAGTACAAGCGTGTCCGCTTCAAGGGCATCATCTGTGAGCGCTGCGGCGTCGAGGTCACTCGCGCCAAGGTGCGTCGTGAGCGGATGGGCCACATCGAGCTGGCCGCTCCCGTCACCCACATCTGGTACTTCAAGGGCGTTCCGTCGCGTCTGGGCTACCTGCTCGACCTCGCCCCGAAGGACCTGGAGAAGGTCATCTACTTCGCGGCGTACATGATCACGTTCGTCGACGAGGAGCGCCGCACCCGCGACCTGCCCTCGCTGGAGGCCCACGTCTCCGTCGAGCGTCAGCAGGTCGAGAACCGTCGCGACGCCGACCTGGAAGCCCGCGCCAAGAAGCTCGAGACCGACCTGGCCGAGCTGGAGGCCGAGGGCGCCAAGGCCGATGTGCGCCGCAAGGTGCGCGAGGGTGCCGAGCGTGAGATGAAGCAGCTGCGTGACCGTGCGCAGCGCGAGATCGACCGTCTCGACGAGGTGTGGACCCGCTTCAAGAACCTCAAGGTCCAGGACCTGGAGGGCGACGAGCTCCTCTACCGCGAGCTGCGTGACCGCTTCGGCACGTACTTCGACGGTTCGATGGGTGCCGCGGCGCTGCAGAAGCGCCTGGAGTCCTTCGACCTCGACGAGGAGGCCGAGCGCCTTCGCGAGATCATCCGCACCGGCAAGGGCCAGAAGAAGACCCGCGCGCTCAAGCGCCTCAAGGTCGTCTCCGCGTTCCTGCAGACCAGCAACAGCCCCAAGGGCATGGTGCTCGACTGCGTGCCGGTCATCCCGCCGGACCTGCGTCCGATGGTGCAGCTGGACGGTGGCCGCTTCGCGACCTCCGACCTGAACGACCTGTACCGCCGTGTGATCAACCGCAACAACCGTCTGAAGCGACTCCTTGACCTCGGTGCCCCCGAGATCATCGTGAACAACGAGAAGCGCATGCTTCAGGAGGCCGTCGACGCGCTCTTCGACAACGGCCGTCGTGGTCGCCCCGTCACGGGCCCCGGCAACCGTCCGCTGAAGTCCCTCAGCGACATGCTGAAGGGTAAGCAGGGTCGATTCCGTCAGAACCTGCTCGGTAAGCGTGTGGACTACTCCGCGCGTTCCGTGATCGTCGTCGGTCCGCAGCTGAAGCTGCACCAGTGTGGTCTGCCCAAGGCCATGGCGCTGGAGCTCTTCAAGCCGTTCGTGATGAAGCGCCTGGTCGACCTGAACCACGCGCAGAACATCAAGAGCGCCAAGCGGATGGTCGAGCGCGGCCGCACGGTCGTGTACGACGTCCTGGAAGAGGTCATCGCGGAGCACCCGGTTCTGCTGAACCGTGCGCCCACGCTGCACCGCCTCGGCATCCAGGCCTTCGAGCCGCAGCTGGTCGAGGGCAAGGCCATCCAGATCCACCCGCTCGTCTGCACCGCGTTCAACGCGGACTTCGACGGTGACCAGATGGCCGTCCACCTGCCCCTCTCCGCGGAGGCGCAGGCCGAGGCCCGCATCCTGATGCTGTCCTCGAACAACATCCTCAAGCCGGCCGACGGCCGCCCGGTCACGATGCCGACCCAGGACATGGTCCTCGGTCTGTTCTTCCTGACCACGGACGGCGAGATGCGGAACGTGAAGGGCGAGGACCGCTCCTTCGCTTCCGTGGCCGAGGCGATCATGGCGTTCGACGCCGGCGAGCTCTCGCTGCAGTCGCGCGTGGACATCCGCTTCCCGGTGGGCACCATCCCGCCGCGCGGCTGGACCCCGCCGGCACAGGAGGAGGGCGAGCCGGAGTGGCAGCAGGGTGACACCTTCCGCCTGCGGACGACCCTGGGCCGCGCGCTCTTCAACGAGCTGCTGCCCGAGGACTACCCGTTCGTCGACTACGAGGTCGGCAAGAAGCAGCTCTCCGAGATCGTCAACGACCTCGCCGAGCGCTACCCCAAGGTCATCGTGGCGGCGACGCTCGACAACCTGAAGGCGGCCGGCTTCTTCTGGGCGACCCGTTCCGGCGTCACCGTGGCCATCTCCGACGTCGTCGTTCCCGAGGCGAAGAAGGAGATCGTCAAGGGCTACGAGGCGCAGGACGAGAAGGTCCAGAAGCAGTACGAGCGCGGTCTGATCACCAAGGACGAGCGCACGCAGGAGCTCATCGCGATCTGGACCAAGGCGACCAACGAGGTTGCCGAGGCGATGAACGACAACTTCCCGAAGACCAACCCGATCTTCATGATGGTGAACTCGGGTGCACGAGGCAACATGATGCAGATGCGTCAGATTGCCGGTATGCGTGGTCTGGTGTCGAACGCGAAGAACGAGACCATCCCGCGTCCGATCAAGGCGTCCTTCCGTGAGGGCCTGTCCGTGCTGGAGTACTTCATCTCCACGCACGGTGCCCGTAAGGGTCTGGCGGACACCGCCCTGCGTACGGCCGACTCGGGTTACCTGACCCGTCGTCTGGTCGACGTCTCCCAGGACGTCATCATCCGCGAGGAGGACTGCGGCACCGACCGCGGCCTCAAGCTGCACATCGCGGAGCGCGGCGCGGACGGTGTTCTGCGCAAGGCGGAGAACGTCGAGACCAGCGTGTACGCACGTGCGCTGGCCGAGGACATCGTCGTCGACGGCGTGGTGCTGGCCCCGGCCAACACCGACCTGGGCGACGTCCTCATCGACGAGCTGGTCAAGCACGGCATCGAGGAGGTCAAGACCCGTTCGGTCCTGACCTGCGAGTCCGCCGTCGGCACCTGCGCCATGTGCTACGGCCGTTCGCTGGCCACCGGCAAGCTGGTCGACATCGGTGAGGCGGTCGGCATCATCGCCGCCCAGTCCATCGGTGAGCCCGGTACCCAGCTGACGATGCGTACCTTCCACACCGGTGGTGTGGCCGGTGACGACATCACCCAGGGTCTGCCCCGTGTCGTCGAGCTCTTCGAGGCCCGTACGCCGAAGGGTGTCGCCCCGATCTCCGAGGCCTCCGGCCGCGTGCGGATCGAGGAGACCGAGAAGACCAAGAAGCTCGTCGTCACCCCGGACGACGGCAGCGACGAGACGGCGTTCCCGATCTCGAAGCGTGCCCGTCTGCTGGTGTCCGAGGGTGAGCACGTCGAGGTGGGCCAGAAGCTCACCGTGGGTGCCACCAACCCGCACGACGTGCTGCGCATCCTGGGTCAGCGCGCGGTCCAGGTCCACCTGGTCGGCGAGGTCCAGAAGGTCTACAACTCGCAGGGTGTGTCGATCCACGACAAGCACATCGAGATCATCATCCGGCAGATGCTGCGCCGGGTGACGATCATCGAGTCGGGCGACGCGGAGCTGCTGCCCGGCGAGCTGGTCGAGCGTTCGAAGTTCGAGACCGAGAACCGTCGTGTGGTCCAGGAAGGCGGCCACCCGGCCTCCGGCCGTCCGCAGCTGATGGGTATCACCAAGGCCTCGCTGGCGACCGAGTCGTGGCTGTCGGCGGCGTCCTTCCAGGAGACGACCAGGGTTCTGACGGACGCGGCGATCAACGCCAAGTCCGACTCCCTGATCGGCCTCAAGGAGAACGTCATCATCGGTAAGCTCATCCCGGCCGGTACGGGTCTGTCCCGCTACCGCAACATCCGGGTCGAGCCGACCGAAGAGGCCAAGGCCGCGATGTACTCGGCCGTCGGCTACGACGACATCGACTACTCGCCGTTCGGCACCGGCTCCGGCCAGGCCGTTCCGCTGGAGGACTACGACTACGGTCCGTACAACCAGTAAGCGAGTCGCTTCGCAGTAACTGAAGGGCGGTCACCCCGGGTTCGGGGTGACCGCCCTTCGGCGTGTGTCAGCGCGGCAGTGGGAGGTGCGGCTCCAGGGCGCGGATGCGGGTGATGTTGTCGGGGTGGGTGGTGAGGAGTTTGGCCAGGCCGCCCGGCTCCTTGAGCTTCTTGCCCCGCGCGGCGGCGTACGCCTTCGCGGCGTCCTCCTCGGCCTGGAAGTGGTGCAGCACCTGGACCATCTCGGTCGCGAAACCGAGGGCGGCGGCCTGCTGGTCGGCGCGCAGCTCGCCCAGGCGGCCCGCGTAGGCGAGCAGGTAGGGCGCGATCACGAGGGGGATGGTGATGTACCAGGCGACGAGGAAGCCCATCACCACGAACGCCCCCATGAAGAGGGCGAGGATCATCGTCGCGGCCGCCGAGAAGACACTGGCGACGGCGATCGCGATCCTGGCGAGTCCCCGGGTCAGGGCCCAGGCGATCCGACCGGGCAGCGAGTACCAGTAGCCGAGCAGGCCCGCCCAGGCGTGACCGCCGACGTGGTGGCCGAGTTCATGGGCGAGTACGGCGGCGAGGTTGCTGCTCGGAATCTTGTTGAGCGAGTACGTGGTGACCCCGACGACGTGCCCGGCAACCGCGGACGCGTTCAGGTCTTCGCTGTTCTCCACCATCAGTTCGTACGTTTCCGCCTCGATGCCCGCGCGAGCGGTGACCTCGCGCCAGACCGGCTCCAGACGGGCCCGCTCCGTCTCCAGTGGTGCTCGCAGCTTGAAGGTGCGCCGGGCGAAGAGCAGCTCGGTGGGCCGGTGGAAGACGAGGGCCCCGGAGGCCAGCCAGGCGAGGACGACCAGCCAGCCCACAGCCGTGCCGAACATCGCCACGGCGACCGCCGCGACCACCGCGAGGCTCACCAGGAAGCTCGGGACCTGGGTCGCCAGCTGCCCTATGGCGGTGGCGTCGGCGCCGCGCTGGTGGGCCGCCACGTGCATGCGGCGGCCCTGGTGGCGGTAGTCGAGGTCGTCGGGGGCGAGGGACTGCTGCGGCACGAAGGGCGCCGGCTGCGAGGACTGGGCCGGGTACTGCGGGGCGGCGCCCGGATAGGGGGCCGCGGCTCCGGGGTACTGCGGCGTCGCGCCGGGGTGGGCGGGTGGGGCCGTCGGGTACTGGGGCTGGGCGGGGACGGCCTGCGGGTAGGAGGGAGGCGCGGCGGCGGTCCCCGGGTACTGCGGCGGGGGAGTCGTGGCGCCGGGGTAGTGCGGCGGTGTGGGAGCGGAGGTGCCCGGGTACTGCGCCGGGGGCGGGGCCGCGCCTGGGTACTGGGGCTCCGGATACGCGGGGCCTGGTGGCTGGGACATCTGGGGCTCCTTCGGGTGGGGACGTCAGCCGATGAGCAGCGCGGTGGGCAGCAGCGCCGTGCCGGTGCAGAAGGCGATCAGACCGGTGCGGATCCACTGGTGCTTGCGGGCGGCGATACGGCTGGTCTCGGTGAGGGCCGCCGTGAGTCCGGCGGCGGGGTCGCGGTCGGTGTCGGCGAGCGCGGCGGCCAACTGGCCCGTGCGTACGGCCTGTTGGATGTCGCCGAAGTAGCACAGCGGCTGCCCTGGGGCCCAGGAGCCGGTGCGGTAGCGGGGGAGTACGGCGAGGAGCAGTGCGAACAGGGAGAGCGCCAGGGCGGCGGCCCCGGCCCACCACAAGGAGGTGCCGGCCCAGGACAGCTCCCTCGGCGTCCAGTCCCGCCCGGCCAGCAGCCCGCTGAACACCCCCGCCGTCATCCCGAGCGCCGCCACCAGCACGGACGCCTTGCTGTCGGCCCGGGCGATCTCGCCCCGCAGTTCGGTGAGCAGCCGCTCGGCGGTTCGGGCGCCGGCGTGGGTGTCGGGGGAGGTGGTCACGCGGGCCCCGCCTCGGGGAGGTCCTGCGGCGGCACGCCGGAGTCGGCGGGCTCGGCGGCGCCCGGAGGCGGGGGCACGGCGGGAGCGGGGCCCGTGGCCGCGTAGGGCGGTGCGGGCTGGGCGTACGGGGCGGCCTGCGCCTGCGGCGGGGGAAGCTGCCCGTAGGGGGCGCCCGGTGCCTGCGGGGCGGGCGGCTGGGCGTACGGCCCGCCCGGTGCCTGCGGCTGACCGTAGGGAGCGGCCGCGTACGGCGCCGGTGGCTGGTGCTGCGGTGCGGAGCCGTACGGCTGCTGGGCCGGCGGTGGAGGCGAGTTCTGGCCGGGGTACGGCGGCTGCGGCGGTACGTACGGCTGCCCGGGGGTCGCCCCCGGGGGCAGCGCGCCCTGCTCCGGCGCGGCCTGCTGCTGGATCAGGTCGTTGATCTTCGGCAGCATGGAGCGGGCGGACTCCGCCCTCTGGAAGTCCTCCAGCGAGTCGCCGGCGATCAGTTCCAACTCGCTCTTGATGAACGACAGTTGCTCCTTCTGGATGGACCCGACGACCAGCTGGGTGTCCTCGGGGTGCTGGGCGAGATGCACCGCCCAGGCGCCGACGCCGCCGTGCTGGAGGTGATATTGGTAGAAGTTGATCTTCTCGGTCATCAACTGGTGGTGCTGCTGCTGGCGCAGGACTTCCAGTTCGTGCTGCTGCCGGGCCTGGCGCAGCCGGAACTCGTGCTCGGGGTCGAGCATTTCGGACTCGTAACGCAGGTTCCGCTGCCGCCGCCGGTGGGCGATCGCCTCGTCGTCGAGGCGAAGTCGTACGACACACGTCACGGCGAGACCGATGCCCGCCGCGAAGCCGCCCGTCTCCACGGCCTGTTGGACCGCACGCTCGGCCGACGCGCTGTCCTCGATGGAGAAGCGTCGGCTGACCGGCCGCGCGAACTGGTGGAGTTCACGGGTCAGCCGGGTGGGCACATCACGCTCGCCGCTCGCCACGTACGCGATCGCATCGGCGACCCGCCAGGTCAGATCGGCGGTGGCGCCGAAGGAGAACGCGTCGTCGTCGCTGGGCAGCTCCAGGTCCAGCTGCACCGGGTGGCTGCCCATGTCCACCTCGTACACGGAGGTGTAGCGGCGGGTCGCCGCGTCCGAGCGGCTCGGACGGTGCGGCGGCATGTAGACGTCGTACGAGCCCTTGGCGGTGACGAAGACGAGCGCGTGGTCGATCGCGGTGACCGGCCGTCTGGCGGTGTAGTCGAAGCGGGCGATCGGCCGCACGGTGAGCACCGGGTCGATCAGCGTGCTGTGCCGGTTGGCGTCCTGCTGCCACTCCGGCTGACGGCGGAACTCCGCCATGGTTCAACTCCTCGATGGCTCTGCGGTGGAGGGGGTCAGTACGCCGATCAGCCGGTCGGCGATCGGTGGGCGCGGGCCGCCGTCCGGGGCGCGCAGGTTGAGCAGCTCATGGCTGAGGCGCTTGCGGTCGTCCGCCGTCACGACCAGCGCGGGCAGCAGGAACTCCAGGGCCCGCGCCGTGTCCGCCCGGCGCTCGGCGACGTGCACCCAGGTGTGCAGGGCGTCCAGAGCCCCGCGGGTGTGCGCGCGGTCGCCGAGCGCGGTGCGCCAGAGGGTGGCGAGGTCGTGGGCCGAGTACGTCTCGTACATACCCGTGGTGGTGTACCACTCGACGAGCGCGTCCTCCTCGTCGTTGTCGCAGGCGCGGACGAACGCGGCGAGTGCGAGCGCGCGGACCGAGGCCGTGTCGTGGTGGAGCAGCCGCACCAGCTCGGAGAGCATCTCGCCGCGCCGGCCCCCGACCGAGAGCAGCAGGGCCGTGGACTCGATCAGGTTGTTCGCCTCGGCCGGGCTGCTGCCCCCGGCGCGGGCGCGGGCGGCGAGCGCGCTCAGCGCGGGGCCCGCCAGGTCCGGGCGCAGCGGTGTGAGCAGCCCGAAGGCGCGGATCGCGGTCCAGCGGCGGGCCCAGTGGGAGTCCGTGCACCAGTGGGTGAGCAGGCGCAGCACGACGGGCGCGTCGAGGAGCTGGG
The DNA here is from genome assembly GCF_014645835.1 of Streptomyces albiflavescens. GTDB lineage: Bacteria > Actinomycetota > Actinomycetes > Streptomycetales > Streptomycetaceae > Streptomyces > Streptomyces albiflavescens. The sequence goes on along the minus strand of NZ_BMMM01000016.1, from coordinate 205,239 downwards.
CGAGCGTGAGCGTGTTCGCCGCGGTGACCCGGGGGCCGAACGACTTCGAGACGGCCCAGCCGTCGATCAGCAGCGCCACCGCCGAGGGCAGGTCGGCGCGCGCGAGCAGCGCGGTGGCCGCGGCGGCCCGGGTCCGTACGACCGGGCGGCCGTCGCGGGCCAGCTCCTTCAGCCATGCGACCAGCGCGGGCCGGGCCGACGGATGGCCCGTCCACACCTCGGTGAGCAGGACGCTCGGGGTGTTCTCCTTGCGGAAGTACGCCGTGAACTGCGGCACCGAGCCCCACTCGGTCGCCTCGTCCCGGACCTCACCCTCGGCCCGCGCCCGTTCCAGACGGGTCTCGGCGGCGAGTCCGAACACCGGGATCTCCGGCGGCTGTTCGGGGTGCTGCAGTCGCTGGAAGTGCACGTACAGCTTGTCGGCGAGCTCGGCCGCGAGGACGTACGGTGCCTGGTCGAAGACGGCGAGCGAGATGAGGAACGCCTTGTCCCGCAGGTTGGCTTCGGGGTCGCTCAGCCACTCCCGGCACTGCTGCTCGACCGCGGCCTGTCCGAAGTCCGCCAGCCGCGCCGCCGCTTCCTCGCTGCCGTCGTAGCCGGCCACTTCCGCGGCGAACTTGACGGCCTCGGCGGGCCGGTGGGCCCCGCGGGAGAGGAAGTCCCGCACGGGGCCGAGGGAGAGGAGGCCCTCGATGTCCTCGCCGCGCCGGTGGTCGGCCAGATGCGCGCGCAGCACGGCGGCTGGCTCCGGCGGCTCCCATCGGGCAGGAGTGGCCCCCAGCAGGAACGGGGAGTTCTCGATGGTCACCACCAGATATCCGTCGACCTTCTTCAGCTGGTCGCGGGCAGCGTGCAGATGGGGATCCCGCAGCGGCCGGTTGCGGCTCAGCGGCAGGTCGCGCAGGACATGGCCGCCGGGCGCGGCGAGCTGGGCGGCGAGGGCCGCGGGGCTGGTCTCCGAGGAGAGGGCGTGCACGGCGGGGACGCCGAGGCGATGCAGAAGCATCAGCGCCGCGGCGTTGCGGCCGGTGGCGTGGGCGCCGGCGAGAACGAGGACACGTTCCTCGCGCAGGCGGGCCAGGGCGGAAGCGAAGGCGGGGCTCTCGACGAAGACCGCGGACAGCGCGTCGAGGTCCGCCTGCGGGATCTCCCCGGAGGCGTACGCCGTCGAGGCCGCCGCCGTTGTGTGGTGGTGGATCTCCGTCTTGCCGCCCATGAACACATCACGGGCGACGCCGCCGGACACGCCGTGCTGGGCGCCGCCGACCAGGCTGCCGCCGAACGACGCGGCCTCGCTGAAGATGAACCCCGGGGTGTGCGCGACGAGTTCGCGCTGAGCGGCCCGGGCCTCCTGGGTCCGCTCCTGCTCCTCGCCCTCGGCGGCCTGGTGCGGTTCCTGCCCCGGTACGTCGTCGGGAGCCGGCCCCGGCGGTGGGGGCACCGTCACGCCGACTCACCCCCCGACCCGCCCTGGTGGACGTCGCCGGTGACCTGGCCGCCGGAGACGCCGTGCTGGTCCCCGCCGACGAGGCTGCCGCCGAAGCTGGGTGAGCCGCCGTTGAAGTTGAAGACGACGCCGCCGGGAGGGGTGGCGGGTCGGACAGGGGCGGCGGGGCCGACGGGCCCCGCCGCTGCCGCCGCCCCCGGCGCCGGGCTCTCCCCCGAGTCGCCCGGCGCCGGGGTTCCCCCCTTTTCACTGCGGTCCTCGGTGCCCTGCGGTACCGGGCCGTGCAGCCAGGCCCGCAAGGGTCCGTTCTTGCTGTCCACCGTCACCGGGTGGAAGTCCTCCGCCGGGATGCCGGGGTGGCTGTGGCGGACGATCCCCGTGTGCACGCCCTCCGAGACGCACAGGGCGAAGTCGTCGGGCCGTTCGCGCAGGGCCGCGCGCAGGAGCTGGGCGTCGAGGAGGCGGCACGCGTGGTTCAGGTCCGAGCCGACCCAGCCGTCGTGTTCGTCCACGGCGACGTACCCCGTGGCGACGACGCCCCGCAGCCGGATCTGGGCGGAGCTGGAGGCCATCCGGTTGACCGCCCGGAGCTGGGCGGGGACCTCGGTGAGCAGAGCGCGCAGGAGTGCGGTGACCGAGGCGTTGGCGTCGATCAACTCCATGACGGAGTCGCCGCGGTCCGCGCGCAGGCGGAGGCGCTCGTCGATGCCGGCGGTTTCCAGCGTGCGGTCGGTGATGTCGTACAACATGCGCCGCAGATAGGCCTGCTCGACGTCGTCCCGGTCGCTGTACTTCTCGATGTCGAGCAGGAGGATCGTCCGGCTCACGGGGTCGGTCATGGTCGCCTGGTCGCCTTTCGGTGGGGGCCTTGCCTGGCATGCAGGTTGGCGGTCCCGGCGGCCGGGGTGTGAGGGCGGATGACCCACTTCAACTGTGACCGTGTGCACAGAAGGCCGGTTTCGCCCCCGCCGCCCCTGCCCATTCCCGGACCTGGGTCGTCCTTCTGGTGCGGGCCGGTGGGGGTTGTTCGCCCGGTTCCCGGCGCCCCTTCAAGGGCGTGGGGAACTGCGCGTGAACGACCTCAGCGTCGCGCGATCTGGCGTAGTACATCCATCCGAACGATCACCATCGTCCGTCGGCCCGTCACCACGGCCCCGCGCTCCCGGAGCTCCTTCAGCAGGCGCTGGACCATCTCCCGGGACGCGCCGACGGAGCCCGCGAGTTCCTGCTTGCTCAGAGGGACCGACAGCTCGATGCCCTTGTCCGTACGGTGACCGTTGGTGCGGGCGAGATCGAGGAGGAGGGCCGCGAAGCGCTCGCGGACGCTCAGGGAGGCGAATTCCAGGCGGCGCCGGTCGGCCGCGCGGGTGCGGTCGGAGGTGAGGCCGAGGAGGGCGAAGGAGACGGCGGGGGAGCGGGCGAGGAAGTCGGTGAAGTGTTCGCGCACGACGGCGACGGTGCGGACCGACTCAAGGGCGGTGACCGTGGCCGAGCGCGGGCGCCCGGTCAGTGCCGCCGACTCGCCGATGATGTCGCCGGGGCCGCGCAGCGCGAGGAGCGCCTCGTAGCCGTTGGCGGCGGCCGCGGTCACCTTCGTCCAGCCGTGCGTGACGATCAGGACGTGCGAGGACGGCTCGCTCTGGTGCAGGAGCACAGTGCGGGGAGCGAAGGACAGCTCGTGGCCGAGGGACAGCAGCGCGGAGCGGTCCGCGCTCTCCAGCCGGGCCAGGAACGGCACCCGGTCGTCCAGCCCCTCGTCACCGGGTAAATGCGCGGCCGTCATGAGTCTCCCGTCCCCCGATGTCCCCCGATCGGCGCCACGGCCGATGCACAGCGACCGATCAACGTACTCAACCGGTGATTGCCCTGCGCACCGAATGATCGAGAAATCGCGCAGAATCACCGACATTCACAGATTGTCGACCGTCCAGGGCCGTGCGGAGTCCGTAGGAAGCCCTGACGCCCCCCAGAAGAAGCGTGACAAGTCCGGCGTGTCGGGCCCCAGGGCATTTGTTTTGACCGAAGTCCGTGAGGTAGGTACGCTCAGACCTTGTGCCTGGGGTGTGCCCTGGCTCTCGTGCGTGCCTTCAACCGCACTAGGGGAGCCGTAACCGGCCACCGCAATCTGCGCCCTTTTCGCCCTCGCGGCGAGAGTCTGCAGCTTCGACACACCCGACCGCGTGGGTCGGCGACGTTCCAGGTTAGCTTCACCATTCGGCACACAGAAACCGGAGAAGTAGTGCCTACGATCCAGCAGCTGGTCCGGAAGGGCCGGCAGGACAAGGTCGAGAAGAACAAGACGCCCGCACTCGAGGGTTCCCCTCAGCGTCGCGGCGTCTGCACGCGTGTGTTCACGACCACCCCGAAGAAGCCGAACTCGGCCCTGCGTAAGGTCGCGCGTGTGCGTCTGACCAGCGGGATCGAGGTCACCGCTTACATTCCGGGTGAGGGACACAACCTGCAGGAGCACTCCATCGTGCTCGTGCGCGGCGGCCGTGTGAAGGACCTGCCGGGTGTTCGCTACAAGATCATCCGTGGTTCGCTCGACACCCAGGGTGTCAAGAACCGCAAGCAGGCCCGCAGCCGCTACGGCGCCAAGAAGGAGAAGTAGAAATGCCTCGTAAGGGCCCCGCCCCGAAGCGCCCGGTCATCATCGACCCGGTCTACGGTTCCCCTCTGGTGACCTCCCTCATCAACAAGGTGCTGCTCAACGGCAAGCGCTCCACCGCCGAGCGCATCGTCTACGGCGCCATGGAGGGTCTGCGTGAGAAGACGGGCAACGACCCGATCATCACGCTGAAGCGCGCGCTGGAGAACATCAAGCCGACCCTCGAGGTCAAGTCCCGCCGTGTCGGTGGTGCGACGTACCAGGTTCCGATCGAGGTCAAGCCCGGTCGCGCCAACACGCTCGCGCTGCGCTGGCTCGTCGGTTACTCCCGCGCCCGTCGCGAGAAGACCATGACCGAGCGTCTGCTCAACGAGCTTCTCGACGCCTCCAACGGCCTCGGTGCCGCTGTGAAGAAGCGCGAGGACACCCACAAGATGGCCGAGTCCAACAAGGCCTTCGCGCACTACCGCTGGTAGTCGCTACCCCCATCGAGACCGAGAGAAGACTGAAGCCTTATGGCTACCACTTCACTTGACCTGGCCAGGGTCCGCAACATTGGGATCATGGCCCACATCGACGCGGGCAAGACGACCACCACCGAGCGGATCCTCTTCTACACCGGCGTCAGCTACAAGATCGGTGAAGTCCACGACGGCGCTGCCACCATGGACTGGATGGAGCAGGAGCAGGAGCGTGGCATCACGATCACCTCTGCTGCCACCACCTGTCACTGGCCGCTTGAGGACAACGACTACACGATCAACATCATCGACACCCCGGGCCACGTCGACTTCACGGTCGAGGTGGAGCGCTCGCTGCGCGTCCTCGACGGTGCCGTCACGGTGTTCGACGGTGTCGCCGGTGTCGAGCCGCAGTCCGAGACGGTGTGGCGTCAGGCCGACCGTTACGGCGTGCCGCGCATCTGCTTCGTGAACAAGCTGGACCGTACCGGCGCCGAGTTCCACCGCTGCGTGGACATGATCTCGGACCGCCTGGGCGCCCAGCCGCTCGTCATGCAGCTGCCGATCGGCGCCGAGATGGACTTCAAGGGCGTTGTGGACCTGGTCCGCATGAAGGCGCTCGTGTGGTCCGCCGAGGCCGCCAAGGGCGAGATGTACGACGTCGTCGACATCCCGGCCACGCACACCGAGGCTGCTGAAGAGTGGCGCGGCAAGCTGGTCGAGGCCGTCGCGGAGAACGACGAAGAGATCATGGAGCTGTACCTGGAGGGCGTCGAGCCCACCGAGGAGCAGCTGTACGCCGCGATCCGTCGCATCACCATCGCGTCCGGCAAGTCCAACGACACCACGGTCACCCCGGTGTTCTGTGGCACCGCGTTCAAGAACAAGGGCGTTCAGCCCCTGCTCGACGCGGTCGTGCGCTACCTGCCGACTCCGCTCGACGTCGAGGCCATCGAGGGCCACGACGTGAAGGACCCCGAGCTGGTCGTCAAGCGCAAGCCGTCCGACGACGAGCCGCTCTCCGCCCTCGCGTTCAAGATCATGAGCGACCCGCACCTGGGCAAGCTCACCTTCGTCCGGGTCTACTCGGGCCGCCTGGAGTCCGGCACCGCGGTGCTGAACTCCGTCAAGGGCAAGAAGGAGCGCATCGGCAAGATCTACCGCATGCACGCGAACAAGCGTGAGGAGATCGAGTCGGTGGGCGCCGGTGACATCGTCGCCGTCATGGGCCTGAAGCAGACCACCACCGGTGAGACGCTGTCCGACGACAAGAACCCGGTGATCCTGGAGTCCATGGACTTCCCGGCGCCGGTCATTCAGGTCGCCATCGAGCCCAAGTCCAAGGGTGACCAGGAGAAGCTGGGTGTCGCCATCCAGCGTCTCGCGGAGGAGGACCCCTCCTTCCAGGTTCACTCGGACGAGGAGACCGGCCAGACCATCATCGGTGGTATGGGCGAGCTGCACCTCGAGGTGCTGGTCGACCGTATGCGCCGTGAGTTCAAGGTCGAGGCCAACGTCGGCAAGCCGCAGGTCGCGTACCGCGAGACGATCCGCAAGGGCGTCGAGCGTCACGACTACACGCACAAGAAGCAGACCGGTGGTACCGGTCAGTTCGCCAAGGTGCAGATCGCGATCGAGCCGATCGAGGGCGGCGACGCCTCGTACGAGTTCGTGAACAAGGTCACCGGTGGCCGCATCCCGAAGGAGTACATCCCTTCGGTCGACGCGGGTGCGCAGGAGGCCATGCAGTTCGGCATCCTGGCCGGCTACGAGATGACGGGCGTCCGCGTCATTCTTCTCGACGGTGGCTACCACGAGGTCGACTCGTCCGAGCTCGCCTTCAAGATCGCCGGTTCGCAGGCCTTCAAGGAGGCCGCGCGCAAGGCGTCCCCCGTGCTCCTTGAGCCGATGATGGCCGTCGAGGTCACCACGCCCGAGGACTACATGGGTGAGGTCATCGGCGACATCAACTCCCGCCGTGGTCAGATCCAGGCCATGGAGGAGCGGGCCGGTGCCCGCGTCGTGAAGGGCCTCGTGCCCCTCTCGGAGATGTTCGGCTACGTCGGCGACCTCCGCAGCAAGACCTCGGGTCGCGCAAGCTACTCGATGCAGTTCGACTCCTACGCCGAGGTTCCCCGGAACGTCGCCGAGGAGATCATCGCGAAGGCCAAGGGCGAGTAACACACCCCGTTTACACGCTTTAGGCTTGACACCGACCGCCGGGGCTCACCCGGCAGGGGAGAACCCCGGCGGGCGGCATCCCAGCAAAGATCACCTGGCGCCGATGAGTAAGGCGTACCAGAACCACTCCACAGGAGGACCCAGTGGCGAAGGCGAAGTTCGAGCGGACTAAGCCGCACGTCAACATCGGCACCATCGGTCACATCGACCACGGTAAGACGACCCTCACGGCCGCCATTACCAAGGTGCTGCACGACGCGTTTCCGGACCTGAACGAGGCCTCGGCCTTCGATCAGATCGACAAGGCTCCTGAGGAGCGCCAGCGCGGTATCACGATTTCGATCGCGCACGTCGAGTACCAGACGGAGGGCCGTCACTACGCCCACGTCGACTGCCCGGGTCACGCTGACTACATCAAGAACATGATCACGGGTGCGGCGCAGATGGACGGCGCCATCCTCGTGGTCGCCGCCACCGACGGCCCGATGCCGCAGACCAAGGAGCACGTGCTCCTGGCCCGCCAGGTCGGCGTTCCCTACATCGTTGTCGCCCTGAACAAGGCCGACATGGTGGACGACGAGGAGATCCTGGAGCTCGTCGAGCTCGAGGTCCGTGAGCTCCTCTCCGAGTACGAGTTCCCGGGCGACGACGTCCCGGTCGTCAAGGTCTCGGCGCTCAAGGCGCTCGAGGGCGACAAGGAGTGGGGCCAGTCGGTCCTGGACCTGATGGCCGCCGTCGACGAGGCGATCCCGACCCCCGAGCGTGACGTCGACAAGCCGTTCCTCATGCCCGTCGAGGACGTCTTCACGATCACCGGTCGCGGTACGGTCGTCACCGGCCGTATCGAGCGTGGTGTCCTGAAGGTCAACGAGACCGTTGACATCATCGGCATCAAGCAGGAGAAGACCACCACCACGGTCACCGGCATCGAGATGTTCCGCAAGCTGCTCGACGAGGGCCAGGCCGGTGAGAACGTCGGTCTGCTCCTCCGTGGCATCAAGCGCGAGGACGTCGAGCGCGGCCAGGTCATCATCAAGCCCGGTTCGGTCACGCCGCACACCGAGTTCGAGGCCCAGGCCTACATCCTGTCCAAGGACGAGGGTGGCCGCCACACGCCGTTCTTCAACAACTACCGTCCGCAGTTCTACTTCCGTACGACTGACGTGACCGGTGTTGTGACCCTCCCCGAGGGCACGGAGATGGTCATGCCGGGCGACAACACTGAGATGAAGGTCGAGCTCATCCAGCCCGTCGCCATGGAAGAGGGCCTGAAGTTCGCCATCCGTGAGGGTGGCCGGACCGTGGGCGCCGGCCAGGTCACCAAGATCAACAAGTAAGTCTTGTTGGCTTGATCGCCTGGTAGCTCCACAGAGCTCCAGAAGGGGCCCGTACGACTTCGGTCGTACGGGCCCCTTTGCCGTGCTGGGACGGCACACCGCGGGGTGGACTCGAACGGATTCGGCACAGACGCGCGCTGGTGGGTCCCGCCGCTGCACGACGGCCGGTGTGGGGCGACAAGAGTCGCTCAGAGCACCGGTACGACGATGGCGTCCCGCGTGCTTCGCACGATGGCGACCAACTCCGACCGTTCCCGCTCCGCCACCCCGAACTTGTCGAGCGTCTGGTTGAGGTCATCCATGAAGGCCTCCCACTCGTTCGGGGTGATCCGCAGGTCGCGGTGGCTGTCCTCCATCGTGCGCCCCGTGTATCGCTGGGGTCCCCCGGAGGCTTCCCCGACCATCTCCGTGACCAGGTACTTGAACCCCGGAGGCAACACGCGGTGGTGCGCGTCGTCCACGCGCGGATTGGCGTTCAGCCGGTCGTCCACCATGATCCGGTCGATGAAGTCATCGACCACGGTGGCGATGCTGTAGATACCGCCGAGCCGCTCGTAGAGCGAGGTTGGCTGCGTTCCCATGTTCGTTCCCTCCGGAGTCGCGGTATGTCGCTTCCGAGTTCACGCGAGCGTGACGTGATCTCCGCGCCGGATCGTTCCGCCCGTGATCACGTCGGCGTAGACCCCTGCGTTCACCTGGTTGTGCTGCGCCACCGTGCGCAGGATGCCTTTGTCATGCGGCAGGTCTCCCTGGGGCAGAGTGATCATGACGCAGCGAGAGCAGGGACCGGTGATCCGCAGGCGGACCCCGTCGCCGATCGCCGCCGTGTGACCGACCCAGTCGTTCTCCACGAAACCCTGCAGCTCCGGACGGGTCGCCACGACGATGTTCGGCCGGAACCGGCGAGCCTCGAAGCGGCCCTCGGGATAGAGCGCGCGCAGCCGATCGATCGTCGCCGTCGTCATCAGGTGCACCACCGCGAGATCGAAGAAGGTCCCCGTCGGCAGGTCCCACTCGGTCACGGTGTCCTGGTGCTCCAGCCCCGCCATGTCCGGCCAGTACTCCTCGGCCGTCGCGCGGGACGACTCGTCGTCGCCCCGTGCCATCGCGAGCGTGACCTCCCGGCCGAGCGCTTCGGACAGCAGAGGGGCCACATCGGGCTGGGCGCTCGTCACGACGGTGCCGTCGGGCAGGGTCAGGCGGACGGCGGGCAGTTGTCCGCCCGCCCGCGGAGGGTCGACATACGCGGCCCGGAACTCGAAGAAGTTCCCCCACTTATGCGGATTCTTCGCACCTGCGACCTTGCCCGTCGCCGGATCGACCACGGCGAACCGCCGATCCCCGACAAGCCCGCGTTCCGTGACCTCGGAGGCGTTCAGCTCCTCCCCCATCATCGACTTCACTGGATAGCGCCACAGTCCGACAACCGCACCTTCGGCGACGTCCACTGACGGTGGGGGCGACGAATGCGTTGTCATGACGGCCTCCTTCGGGCCGGCGCGGCGCGGGGAGCGGAGAATGTTGCGCCGACGCCTCCTTACAAGCGCAAGCCTCCGGCCGTGCCCTGTCAAACGGTGACGTGCGCGATGCGGAGGCGGTCCCGCCGTCCCCCTGCTGACGACCCACCCCCCCAGGGGACCCTCCCTCCACTATTTGTCATGCCGCTCATGCCGCTCATGCCGCTGAGTAAATTCGAGTGGAAGGGGGGCGCCCGCGCTTCCGGTGCTGTCCGACGTGGCGCGGGCGGATGCGGGGTCGGAGCCGAGGAGGGCCTGGCGTCCGGTCGATGAGACCGGTCACCTGGTCACCAGGCGATCGGCAGGGAGATCGGTCCGCGGATCATCGTGCGCTGCCGGAAGGGGACCTCATCGGCGGGGACAGCGAGGCGGAGGTCCGGGCAGCGCTCCAACAGGGTGTCGATCAGCAGCTCGATCTGCATACGGCAGAGGACGGCGCCCGTGCAGTAGTGCGGGCCGTTACCGAACGCCATGTGCGCTCCGGCGTCCCGGTCGACGTCGATCCGGTCGGGGTCGGGGAAGACGTCCGGATCGCGGTTTGCTGCCAGGTAGGAGACGTAGACGGGGTCGCCCGCGCGGATGCGGACACCCTGGATGACGACGTCCTCCAGAGCCACGCGCGGCAGGCCCACGGCGGTGCGGTGCGGGATGTAGCGCAGGAGTTCGTCGATGGCGGCGGGGCGGGAGGCGGGGTCGCTGCGCACGCGGTCCATCAGGTCGGGCCGGGTGAGCAGGAGGTAGAACATCTGGCCGCTGTTGTTGGTGAGCGCCTCGCCGCCGATCTGGAGCGGGCCGGCGACGCTGACCGCCTCCTCCTCCTTGAGCTCGCCGCTCCTGACTGCGCCGCCGAGCAACGACAGGACGTCGTCCCCGTCGCCGTCCTGCCGGTCGCGGATGGCCTGCGCGATCCACCCGAACAGGCCCTTCTTGGCGCGCTCGGAGGCCTCGGCGCCACCCGCGGTGGAGATGATCTCTCGCGTCCAGGTGTGCACCTTCTGCCGCTCGTCGGCGGGCACGCCCATGACCTCGCAGACGACGGAGATCGGAAAGGGTTCGAGGACCCGCTCGATCAGATCGGCGGGCGGCCCGTCCTGCACCATGGCGTCGACCAGCTCGTCGAGCATCTCCTGGGCACGGGGACGCAGCCGCTTCACCGCGCCCACGGTGTACGCGGTCGACGCGGCGCGACGCAGCCGGTTGTGGTCGGGCTGGTCGGCCCAGGCCAGCGCCCCAGGCCGCGGCGCGAAGTGCGGCGCCAGCCGCGTGAACTGCCGGACGGAGGCCTCCTTACGGCTGAACCGTGGATCGTTCGTGATCATCTTCACGTCGTCGTACCGCGTCGCCAGCCACGCCCAGTCCTCGTCCCCGTGCGGAAGCCGGATCCGCGTCAGCGGCCCTTCCCGCATCAGCTCGGCGAGCACCGGGTCGAACTCGGTCCCCTGCAATCCCACGTCGGGCCAGTCCCGGACGGGGGGAGGGGGTTGCCCGGCCAGGGTGGTGGTGTCCTCTGCCATGGGTCCACGATCTGGTCCCCGCCGGTGGGCTGTCGCGGGGGAGTGCTCCAGACGGATTTCTTTCGCCGGGCCTCAGCCCTCCGGGTAGCGCGGCAGGCCCTCGGTCGAGATCGTCCAGTCGGCAATGGTGACGTCCTCGCCGTACACGAACTCCTTGCGGGTGGCAGTGCGGGCGGCTTCCTCCGCACCGAAGGCGTACTCCCACTTCCAGCTCACGCGCGGACCGCCCGCATGGCTTCGTCCAGGACGGCGCTCAACTCCCGCAGGGCTTCCCGTGCGACAGCCGGGTCTTCGTGCTCCAGGTTGGCCTTCGCGTTGGTGTAGCGGGGGGACAGATCAGGGCGGCGGCCGATTTCGATCTCCCTGGCCCAGATCAGAACCCAGCTCTGTACAGGACTCAGGGACTGCCACTCGACCGCCTTGGCGAAGGCTTCGTCCCTCTCGGCCTGCACTCCTCCAAGCGACTGGGGGCGACGACGACGAGGGCCGCGCGCAGGGCATCAGGCGTCTTCTCGGGGCGGGGAATCAGCTCGTGGCCGTGCTCGGACCGTGTGCCCATGGTGTCCTCCAAGGGTGCCCCGATCAGGCTATCGGGCCATGGCGGAACAGCCCGGTACCGGTGGTGAGCGCTCATGCTAGGCGGCCTCCGGGAGATCGGATCGGCAGTCGCGGCAGCGACCGGGTTCGGGGGCGCGAAAGGCGCGGTCGCAGCCCTCGCAGTTCTGGAGGGGGTGCGGGCGTACGGCTACCGGGGTGACGGGCACCGGTGGTGGGAGGAGTTCGGTGAGACGGTGGGCAAGGAGGGCGGTCGGGTGCCGTAGGGGCTCGCGGGGGAGGCCTGCCGTCAGGGTGCGGCGTACGGCCTCGGGGGCGGTGCCGCGCTCCAGCCAGGCGGTGACGGCCGGGGCGAGGCGGTGTACGTCGCGCTCGGGGAGCAGGAGGCGGGGGTCGTCGCGGTGCAGGCTCGCGAGGAGGGCGGCGGCCGTGCGGTGGTGGGCCAGGTCGTGGGTACGGGGCTCGGGGTGTGGAGGCTTCGGGCGGGACTCGACGGGCGGCGTCGGCGGGATCTGGACGACGGGCCGTACGGGGGTGGGGACCGGCTCCTTCCTGGGGCCGAGCCGGGGTTCCGAAATGCGTGCCGGCTGGTTGTACGACACCGTGTGCGTGACGACCCGGCCACTCGGCAGCCGCTCCCGCCTGCGGGACAGATATCCGTGCGCCTCCAACTCCCGCAGGGCCGCCGCGATTCTCGTCTCGCCCTCGGGGAAACGGGCGGTGAGCGTCTTGATGTCCACGCGGGCACCGGCGGGCAGCGACTGGATGTGGGCGGCGAGCCCGATCGCGGTGAGCGTCAGCTCGCGGTGCTGGGCGAGGTGGTTGCCGATCACCGTGTAGCGGGCGGTGTGGCGGACGTTGATGTGGGTGATGCCCCGCGGAATCCGGGGCTGGGCGCACGGGGGCGCGCTAGGGTTCTGCGTATCCATCGGGAAGGTCCTGCTTCCTCGTTGGTCAGGCCCTCGATCGGGATGCCAGTCCCGGCCGGGGGCCGTCGCATGTCTGCGGTTGTGGTGGCGCTTGTGCGCTGTCGCCGCGAGCATATGCCCGCCAACGGGCGGAAAATCCAGCCGAGTTGGTGATCGTCACCCTTGCGAGTGACGGGAGGCTGGTGGGGCTGGGAGGGGTTTTCTCCCTGGGGAATTGAAAAGCTTTGATGTCGCGAACGCCCGCGTCGCGGTTCACCGGGACGCGGTGGACCGCGTTCCGGCGGCGGTGACGGCCAGCTCGGCCCAGAGCGTCTTGCGGGGCGGTGGCCCCAGGTCCACGCCCCAGCGGTCCGCGAACGCCTCGACGAGGAGCAGACCGCGCCCCGACTCGGCGTCCGGGCGCGTCGGCAGAGCCTGGGGAAGGCGGTCGCCACAGGTGTCGGTCACCTCGATCCGGAGGGTGCCGCCCACGACGTACAGCGTGAGCCGGAAGTCGCGGCCGGGTACACGTCCATGGACCGCCGCGTTGGCCGCGAGCTCCGCCACGATGTGACTCGGAGCCTCCAACGGAAGCCCCCATGAACGGAGTTGCTCGGTGGCGAGCAGCCGGGCCAGGCGGGCGCCACGGGGCGTGGGGGAGAGCAGCACGCTGAAGTTACGGATGGGGCAGTCGAGTTGGGGCCCGGCCGGGACGGTTTCTTGATTCATGTCACTCAGCGTGGCGGACCCTGCTTACGTTGACCTGCGGTGACGCCTGTGCGTACCGGGACTGTCCGGACGTTGTCCCGGTCTGTCTCGGCTGTCCCGGGTGTCGTACGGGCACGGGTGGGCGTTGGAGGTGGGTGCCGATGAGCAGCGAGGGTGTGGACGAGCCCGGGTGGGATGTCAGCCCGGAAGACGAGATCGCTCCGGTGGTGGAGTCGACCGGGCGGCAGGTCAGGCTCTGGCGGGAGGCCGCCGGGATGCGGGTGGTCGACTTCGGCCGGGCCATCGGGTACGGGGAGGACCTGGTTCGGAAGGTGGAGCGCGGGGCGCGGATTCCGCGGGCGGACTTCCTGGACCGGGCGGATGAGGTCCTGAATGCGGGCGGGCACCTCAGGGCGTTCAAGGAGGACATGGAGAAGGCTCGGTATCCCAAGAAGGTGCGGGAGCTGAAGATGTTGGAGGAGCGGGCGGTCGAGCTGTTGATGTACGGCAACCACAACATCCATGGCCTGCTACAGACTCCGGAGTATTCGCAGGCGCTGTTCGAGACGCAGCAGCCCGCACTCTCGCGGGACGAGGTGGAGCGGGGGGTCGCCGCTCGCGCGGCGCGCAAAACGATCTTCGACCGATCGCCCGCGCCCGCGCTCAGCTTCATCCAGGAAGAGGTGACGCTGTGCCGACCGATCGGAGGGAGAATGGTGCTGCGCCGCCAGCTCGAACACCTGCTGGAGGTGGGGAAGTTGCGGAATGTCTCGCTTCAGGTCATGCCAACAGAACGAGAGGACCATGCCGGAATGCATGGTCTGATCCAGGTGCTGAAGTTCGGTGACGGCACGGCCGTCGGGCGTTCCGACGGCGCGTTCAACGGCCGCCCGGTCTCGGACCCGAAAGACCTGCGGATCCTTGAACTGCGGTATGGAATGATCCGGGCCCAGGCTCTCACCCCGAGGGAGTCGCTGGCCTTCATCGAGAGAGCGCTGGGAGAAACATGATCCACGAGACCTCGGCCGGGGATGCTTCCGGGCTGAAGTGGTTCAAGAGCAGCTACAGCGACAGCAGCGACATCAACGACTGCGTCGAGATAGCCACCACCCCCGCCACCATCCACCTCCGCGACTCCAAGAGCCCCCAGGGCCCCCACCTCACTTTCGCCCCCGCCGCATGGGCCAACTTCGTGCCGTACGCCGCTCAGAGCTGAACCACGTCTGTCGTCTCTCTCCGGTAAATTCGCTGATGCGTACGAGAGTTACTGAGGCGAACGTGACGGGGGTTGCGGCGTGGCGGGGAACCGGCCGACGGATTGGCATGTCCTGGACCTGGACAAGGACCCCACTCCCGGGGATCCGGATCGTGTCCGTCACCTGGCCAAGAACCTGCACGACTTCGCGGACGACGTCTCCGATGCCCTTCGTCTGATCAAGGGGATGGCGGACGATGACGCGGTCCTGCAGTGGGCCGGCAAGTCCGCGAAGGCGTTCCAGGACGAGTTCTCTGGCGTGCCGAAGCAGCTGAAGAAGCTGAAGAAGTCGTACGAGATGGCGGGCGACGCGCTGGCGGCGTACTGGCCGAAGCTGGAGCGCGCCCAGGCGCTGGCGGACAAGGCCCTGGCGAAGGGCCGTGAGGCGCAGTCCGATCTGTCCTCGGCCAAGTCCCGTCTGTCGTCTGCGGATTCGTGGGTGACGAAGGCCAGCAAGGAAGCCGACAAGTACAAGGACGACCCGACCGGCAGCAAGGACAAGGAGAAGCCGGACGAGGCGAAGGTCCGGGCCGCGACCCGTGACGCGCAGCATGCCAAGTCGGCCCAGACGTCGGCTCAGTCGGATGTGACGTCCGCGAACAGTGCGTTGGACGCGGCGAAGAAGATGGCCGAAGACGCCCGCAAGATGCGGGAGGAGGCGGCGAAGACTGCCAAGGACAAGATCGACGAGGCCTCGGACGCGGGGATCCACAACCGCAAGTGGTGGGAGGAGGTCGGGGACTGGTTCTCCGACAACTGGGACACCATCGTCGCGGTCTGCAAGGTCGTCGTCGCGGTGGTCGGCATCATCGCGATGATCATCGGGGGGCCGATCCTCGGCGCGATCGTTCTCGTCGCCGCGCTGGTCGTCCTCGCGGACACCCTCAACAAATACGCGAAAGGTCAGGCCTCCCTATGGGATGTGGCCTTCGCGGCGTTGGACTGCATACCCGGTATGAAGGGGATCACGACCCTGGGCGGCCTGGCAAAGGGGCTCAAGGGCGGGATGGCCGCCCTCAAGGGCCTCAAGGGTGGGCTGAAGGGGCTGGGTCTTGCCGCGCGCGGGCTGGGCAGGTCGGCTCGAGGTGCCATCGCGGACGGAGCGAAGGGCGCCTACAACCGGCTTAAGAGCGTGGTCCGATCCAAGGGCAGTGACCCGGTGGACATGGCCACCGGCGCGATGTTCCTGCCGCAGACCGATGTGGAACTGCCGGGCAGTCTCCCGCTGGCCTTCACCCGACGGGTCGCCTCCGACTACCGCACCGGTTGGTGGTTCGGCCCCACCTGGGCCTCCACCATCGACCAGCGCCTCGAAGTCGACGCCGACGGGATCGTGTTCGTCACCGAGGACGGCCTGCTCCTCGCGTACCCCCACCCCACGAGCCCGGAGACCCCGGTCCTGCCCGAGGCCGGCCCCCGCTGGCCCCTGACCCGGCTCGACAACGGCGGCTACCGCATCGACGACCCGCTCCTGGGACACGGGCGCCACTTCTCCCTCCCCGCAGACGGCATCGCCCTGCTCACCCGCATCGTCGACCGCAACAGCAACACGATCACCTTCGACTACGACGCGCATGGCACCCCCGTCGCTATCCGCCACTCCGGCGGCTACCACCTCAAGCTCGCAGTCGATGAAGGCAGAGTCACCGCACTGGCTCTGGCTGGCGCCACCGAAGACGGCTCCGACGTCACCATCAAGCGCTACGGCTACACCGACGGCAATCTCACCGAGACCATCAACTCCTCGGGGCTGCCACTGAAGTTCACCTACGACGACCGGTTGCGCATCACCTCCTGGACCGACACCAACCACAGCCGTTACGCGTACACCTACGACGATCACGACCGCTGCGTCGCCGAAGGCGGCGAGGCCGGCCACATCACCATCACCCTCGACTACGACGGCACAGACCCCGCGTGGCCCGACTGCCGCATCACCACCCTCACCGCCGCCGAAGGCGCCGTCACTCGCTTCGTCGTCAACGACAACAGCCAGGTCATCGCCGAAATCGACCCACTGGGCGGAATCCGTCGAACCGTGTACGACGCACATCACCACGTCGTTGCGCGGATCAATGAGCTGGGACACACCACGCGACTGGTTCTCGATGAGAACGGCCGACCCACGGAAGTGGTTCGTCCGGACGGCGCCAGCACGTACTTTGCGTATGACCATCTCGGCAACCCCACGGTCATAGGCAGACCGGACGGTGCCCGCTGGCGCAGGGAGTACGACGAGCGCGGCAATTGCACGTCCATGATCGATCCCTCGGGAGCGATCACGCGGTTTGCCTACGACACAACGGGTCATGTCACGGCGGTCACGGACGTCCTGGGCAATTCCAGGGCGGTGCGCTGCAATCCGGCAGGGCTGCCGGTCGCAACCACCGACCCTCACGGTGCCACCGTCACCTGGGCACGTGACGCGTTCGGCAGGATCGTGTCGTACACCGATCCGCTGGGACACACCACACGCCTCGCGTGGACGGTTGAAGGCCATCTTGCGCACCGCGTCACTTCCGACAGCGCCGTCGAGACATGGGCGTACGACGGTGAGGGCAACTGCACCAGTCACACGACGCCCGTCGGCGCCGTCACGCGTTTCGAGTACACCCACTTCGACCTGCCGTCGGCCCGCATCGGTCCTGACGGAGTGAGATACGAATTCACGCACGACCAGAGCCTCCGACTGACCGAAGTCACCAATCCCCAGGGCCTGACGTGGTCTTATGAACACGATGCGGCCGGACGACTGATCGCGGAGTGCGATTTCGACGACCGGGTCCTGAACTACGCGTACGACGAGGCGGGCCGCCTGACCTCGCGGACAGACGCACTCGGCCACACCATCCAGTACGCATACGACGTCGTCGGCAACTTGGTCCGGAAAGCCAGCGGCGACCATGTGACAGAGTTCGCCTACGACCTGACCCGCGCATTGGTCAAAGCGACGGGACCTGACGCATCGCTCACTCTGCTGCACGACCTCAACGGACTCGTCGCACGCGAGACGATCAACGGTCGGCACATGGTCTACGAGCGCGACCAGTTGGGGCGCCTCGCCCGTAGGACAACCCCTTCTGGGGCCTCTTCCACATGGACCCATGACGCCCTGGGTAACCGAACGCAACTGGACGCTTCGGGCCGGACCATACACTTCGACCATGACTGGTCCGGTCTGGAGACCCGTCGCTCCATCGGTTCGAACGTCACGCTTACGCATGCTTACGACGGCCTCGGCCGCCTCACCGCCCAGTCTCTGTCCGGCGCCGACGGCAGCAGTGTGCTGAATCGCGCCTACATGTACGGCGAGGACGGGAACCTCGTCCGTACCGATGACCAGTTGTCGGGAAGCCGGAGATTCGACCTGGACTTCGCGAGCCGTGTCACCGCTGTCCACGCACACAACTGGACCGAGCGCTACGCCTATGACGAGGCGGGCAACCTGACCGATGCTGCCTGGCCCACCAAGCATCCTGGTGAGGAGTCCATAGGACGCCGCGCCTACACCGGTACGCGAATCAGTCGTGCGGGCACGACCCGTTACGAGTACGACGCCTTGGGCCGAATGGTTCTGCGCCAGAAGAAGCGCCTGTCACGCAAGCCTGATACCTGGCGCTACACCTGGGACTCGGAGAACCGTCTGATCTCGGTCACGACGCCGGACGAGACTCTCTGGCGCTATCGCTATGACCCGCTGGGCCGCCGTATCGCCAAGCAACGCATCGCTGTGGACGGCCGCACCGTTGTGGAGCACATCGACTTTGCCTGGGACGGCGTCACCCTTTGCGAGCAGACGACTCGAACACAGTCCTTGTCTCACATGGTGACGCTGACGTGGGACCACGACGGTCTCCATCCGATCGCGCAGACGGAACGCATCACCGCAGCCGAAGCGCCGCAGCAGGAAATTGACTCCCGATTCTTTTCCATTGTCACGGATCTGGTCGGAACACCGACAGAACTCGTCGATGAAGACGGCGGCGTCGCATGGCACACGCGAGCCACGCTCTGGGGAACAACAACATGGAATGCCGACGCTGCGGCGTACACCCCGCTTCGTTTTCCGGGCCAGTACTACGATCCGGAATCCGGCCTCCATTACAACTACTTCCGCTACTACGACCCTGAGACCGCCCGCTACCTGACACCGGACCCGCTTGGTCTTGCACCGGCACCAAACCCGGCTACCTACGTCCACAACCCGCACACCGGGGTCGACCCCCTTGGACTCAGCCCGTACTACAGCGACATCGCACCGAACGGGCAGCGAGGCCCGGCATACGCGGAGGTCACTCCGCAGACTCTGGATGACGCGGCCAACGGGCTCATCGGAAGTCCACCAGGTCGAGGGGCCCGTTACGCTCCCCCTGGATTCCAGGGGGGTCCGGCCGGCCATTCGCGGGGACACTTGATTGGGCAGCAGTTCGGAGGTGATGGACGGGACATGCGGAACATTGTCACGCAAGGAACCACACAGAACAACGGGCCGATTTCTGATGCCGAAGACCTTATTGCCGCACATGTGAGATCAACCGGGAATACCGTCACCATGAGTGTGACTCCCGAATATGCTCACGGAGGCAACGTTCCCAGTCACGTTCTCATTGAAGCCGTAGATGACTTCGGCTGGTCGTTCAGCAGACGACTGCCCAATATGTAGGAAGGTGCAACCCGAATGGTCGGCATGAACCATGTGGAGGATCTACCGAACCTCACGGAGCTGTGCCCGCCTCCATCGAACCCCGTTCCGTCTCTCTCCGGTCGGACGGAACGGGTATCCCGAACAATTCCCGCTGATCATTACGATCTGACTCGCGTATACGGCACAGGATGCTTTGACGAATTCTTGTGGATCTTCGCGGCTGGCGCAGATAATCCGAATCTCGACATCGATACCAGTACCGATGCGATGCAATCAATACTCCGCGGCAAGGACGTACCCACTCTGCGTGAGATTCTGACTCGTCACCGAACTGTCCCCGAAGAACTTATTCAGTGGGGAGTAACCGACAATGGCGACTCGCTGCTATGGATACCAGTCGGCGATCCCGGAGCTTGGTCAACGGTTATCATTCAGGCTGGCCAGCTCGACTTCGTCATCTCGCCGAGAAGTTCCACGGGAGTAGTGCTGGACCTGCTGACCGGAGCCCTCCGTGTTCGCTTTTTCCCTGAAGACTTCCCGAGCGGCCACCCGGAGTTCTCGACGAACCCCTACGTGTAGATGACTCCTGTATGGCCCACAACTCCTGAAATGGACCGAGGTGATCTTCCGACTCCCCCATCTTGGGCGGGTGCAAATTGACCGGCCTCTGAAGTTTAGCCAGCAATACGCGCTAGGAGTACGACGCCCTGAGACGGAGCGTACGGTCCGGTACAACTGTGCTGCGGCTCGACTCGCAAAGTTAGGCGCCGACTGCAGGCCAGTTGCGGTGCTGCGGCCCCCGTACGACTGACAAACGAGGTCCGGTATGGCATCCGAATACGACTGGGAAACCGGTGAGGGTCTGTTGGGCATCGACGACCCCGACGCCGTGGACGCCGCGTTCGAGCGCGGCGAGCCGCGTCTCGGTACGGCGGTGATCGGGTTGGCGTTCCAGTGTTCGCTGGAGGAGGCGTCGCCTCGGATCATCAGGGCGATGCAGTTGCCGGACCGCGCCCAGCGGGGGTTCGCGTTCACCGCGGCCGGCACCGCGGCGCGGCTCAACGGTGAACTGACCCCGCAGCTGTACGCCGCGCTGCGTGCTGAGGGTCATCGTGGCATCGCCGAGAACGCCATCGACGACACGCTGACGTTCGTGCCGTTCCGGCAGCTGCCGCCGTGGCTCAAGCGGCGGTGGGTGCTGACAACTGTGCGGAACAAGCTGGAGGGCTGGTGGCTGCAGTCCGAGGACGCGGTCGGGGATGCCTGGCGGGCCCTGCGCGGACGCCGCTCATGAGCGGGTGGGCGCCCCGAATGGGGCCGTCGTGAGCGCGCCGTACGACGTGTTCTGGGCGGCGCCGGACAGCAGAGCCGCGTGGGCCGACCTGCCGGACGCCGTGCTCGAAGCGGTCGTACGGTCCGACGCCGAGCGCCTCGAGGTGGAACGGTCCCGGGTCGCGCCGAAAGTCCGGGAGGCGATGACGGTGCCCGTGTACTCGGTGGCGGACCGGTTCGCGTCCTGGGAGCGCGTGGTGCGTCGGATGGAGCCGGGCTGGTCGAGTGAGGACTTCTATCCCATCAGCGCCTACGGCAACGATCTGGATTCACGGGACGCCCTGGGGGCGTCGATGCGTGCGATGCCGGCGACGGTGCGAGAAGGCGCGCTCGGAGATCTGTTGGCGCGGTTGGATGCACGCTTCCATGCCGCGAGCGTCCGGGACCCGGACGGTTCACTGCGCCCGTGGGTACGCCCGACAAAGGAGAAGCCCGAGTCCGAGCTCGGGGAGTGGTGGAGCCGCAAGCCAGTACTTCCGCCCTGGGACTGAGTGATGCCTGGAGGACCTCAGAGCTCAGGACCGGCAGGCCCGGACTGTCCGGGACGAGCCGGGCGACCGATGGAGAGTTTGATCGATCGGCATAGGGGATCGCACTGGGGGCGGGCATCCCGTACGCGGTCGGTGTCCCCGGCTCTGCGGTGGGCGGGGGCGGGGGCGGGGGCGGGGCGAGGCATGACCCGGGTGTGGCTCCTCGGAGGCCCGGCGCCGCGGTTCCGGCCGAGCCGGGTTTGACCTGCGTCACCCCCGGGGTACGATCCTCGGCTCGATTGGCCAGCCCCCCGCCCCGTATGGCAGACTAACGGGGTTGCTCGGTCGAGTGCCGATGCTGCGCGCCTCCCGCCGGGAGGACTGGAAGCGAGTCCCACAGTACTCGTCGCCCAATCTGTCGGAAGGCAGCGCTGGGGCGGACGTACGGGAATCTTCCGGGAAGTGTCAGCGGGGTGCCGACCAGGCGCCCGGTGGCCACGCATCAGCGTATGGATGCAGTCAGCCTCCGGTCCAGCGGTTGCCTTTTGGGCTGAGCCGCGTCCCTGAGCAGGGAAATCCTCTACGGAGATCTCTGTCAGCAGGAGCGCGACACGCCCGACCGCGTGGGTCGGAGACAACGGACGCGGACCCCGGGTACCAGAGCGTTTTACGAGACAAAGGACTACTGAGTAGCCATGGCGGGACAGAAGATCCGCATCCGGCTCAAGGCCTACGACCACGAGGTCATCGACTCCTCGGCGAAGAAGATCGTCGAGACGGTGACCCGCACTGGTGCGTCGGTCGCGGGCCCGGTGCCGCTGCCCACTGAGAAGAACGTGTACTGCGTCATCAAGTCGCCGCACAAGTACAAGGACTCGCGCGAGCACTTCGAGATGCGCACGCACAAGCGCCTGATCGACATTCTCGACCCGACGCCCAAGACCGTTGACTCTCTGATGCGACTCGACCTTCCGGCCGGTGTCGACATCGAGATCAAGCTCTAGGGATCGGTGATCTGAGAATGGCTAAGCAGATCAAGGGCATCCTGGGCGAGAAGCTCGGCATGACGCAGGTGTGGGACGAGAACAACCGTGTCGTTCCGGTCACCGTCGTCAAGGCCGGCCCCAACGTCGTCACCCAGGTGCGTACGAACGACACCGACGGCTACGAGTCGGTCCAGATCGCCTTCGGCGAGATCGACCCGCGCAAGGTGAACAAGCCCCTCAAGGGCCACTTCGCCAAGGCCGACGTCACCCCCCGCCGCCACCTCGTCGAGATCCGCACCGCGGACGCCTCCGAGTACACGCTGGGTCAGGAGATCTCCGCCGAGGTCTTCGAGGCCGGCGTCAAGGTGGACGTGACCGGCAAGAGCAAGGGCAAGGGCTTCGCCGGTGTCATGAAGCGTCACAACTTCAAGGGCCTCGGCGCCGGACACGGCACCCAGCGCAAGCACCGCTCTCCCGGCTCCATCGGTGGCTGCGCCACCCCGGGCCGTGTGTTCAAGGGCCTCCGCATGGCGGGTCGCATGGGCAACGAGCGGGTCACCACCCAGAACCTGACCGTTCACGCCGTTGACGCGGAGAAGGGCCTGCTCCTTATCAAGGGCGCGGTTCCTGGTCCGAACGGCGGCCTCGTCCTGGTCCGCACCGCGGCCAAGGGGGCCTAAGGACTATGAGCACCATTGACATTCTGTCGCCCTCCGGCGACACCGCCGGGACCGTTGAGCTCCCGGCCGAGATCTTCGACGTCGAGAAGATCAGCATCCCGCTGCTTCACCAGGTCGTCGTTGCGCAGCTGGCCGCTGCCCGTCAGGGCACGCACAAGGTCAAGCGTCGTGGCGAGGTCCGCGGTGGTGGCAAGAAGCCTTACCGCCAGAAGGGCACCGGCCGCGCCCGTCAGGGTTCGACCCGTGCGCCGCAGTTCGCCGGCGGTGGCGTCGTGCACGGTCCCGTGCCGCGTGACTACTCGCAGCGGACCCCGAAGAAGATGAAGGCCGCGGCCCTGCGCCACGCCCTCACCGACCGGGCCCGCAACAACCGCATCCACGTCGTCACCGGCGTGGTCGACGGCGAGATCTCCACCAAGGCCGCGAAGGGCCTGCTCGGCAAGATCTCGGAGCGCAAGAACGTGCTCCTGGTCATCGAGCGTTCCGACGAGGCCGCGCTGCTTTCCGCGCGCAACCTGCCCCAGGTCCACATCCTGGAGCCGGGCCAGCTGAACACGTACGACGTTCTCGTCTCGGACGACGTGGTCTTCACCCAGGCCGCTTTCGAGTCCTTCGTGTCTGGCCCCAAGGCCGCTGACACCGAAGGGAGCGAAGCCTGATGGCTACGCGTCACCCGAGCATTGCCTCGAAGGCCGCCAAGGCCAAGAAGGTCGCGCGCGTCGCCAAGGCGAAGCGCCACGAGGCCGAGGGCAAGAACACCGTAGAGACGCCGCTGAGCAAGAGCTTCACGGATCCCCGTGACGTCCTCCTCAAGCCGGTCGTCTCCGAGAAGAGCTACGCGCTGCTCGACGAGGGCAAGTACACCTTCGTCGTGGACCCGCGGGCCAACAAGACCCAGATCAAGCAGGCCGTCCAGGCGGTCTTCTCGGTCAAGGTCACCGGAGTGAACACGATCAACCGTCAGGGCAAGCGCAAGCGGACCAAGACGGGCTTCGGCAAGCGTGCTGACAGCAAGCGCGCGATCGTGACCCTCGCTGAGGGCGACCGTATCGACATCTTCGGCCAGGCCTCCTAACGGAGTGCCCTGGTCCGAATATCGGACGAGGACTGAGAAATGGGAATCCGCAAGTACAAGCCGACTACGCCGGGCCGTCGTGGCTCGAGCGTCGCCGACTTCGTCGAGGTCACGCGGTCCACGCCGGAGAAGTCGCTGGTCCGCCCGCTGCACAGCAAGGGCGGCCGTAACAACGCCGGTCGTGTGACCGTTCGCCACCAGGGTGGCGGACACAAGCGCGCCTACCGAGTGATCGACTTCCGTCGTCACGACAAGGACGGCGTGCCGGCGAAGGTCGCGCACATCGAGTACGACCCCAACCGCACCGCGCGCATCGCGCTGCTGCACTACGCCGACGGCGAGAAGCGCTACATCCTCGCCCCGCGCAACCTGCAGCAGGGTGACCGCGTCGAGAACGGCCCCGGGGCCGACATCAAGCCGGGCAACAACCTGGCGCTCCGCAACATCCCGGTCGGTACGACGATCCACGCGATCGAGATCCGTCCCGGTGGCGGTGCCAAGTTCGCCCGCTCCGCCGGTGCCTCGGTGCAGCTGCTCGCGAAGGAGGGCACCATGGCCCACCTCCGCATGCCTTCCGGTGAGATCCGCCTGGTCGACCAGCGCTGCCGCGCCACCGTCGGAGAGGTCGGCAACGCCGAGCAGAGCAACATCAACTGGGGTAAGGCCGGCCGTAAGCGCTGGCTGGGCGTTCGCCCGACCGTTCGCGGTGTGGCGATGAACCCGGTTGACCACCCGCACGGTGGTGGTGAGGGCAAGACCTCCGGTGGTCGCCACCCGGTCTCCCCGTGGGGTCAGAAGGAGGGTCGTACTCGTTCGCCGAAGAAGGCTTCGAACAAGTACATCGTCCGCCGCCGCAAGACGAACAAGAAGCGCTAGGAGCGGGTTTAGATGCCGCGCAGTCTCAAGAAGGGGCCCTTCGTCGACGACCACCTGATCAAGAAGGTGGACGTACAGAACGAAGCCGGCACCAAGAACGTCATCAAGACCTGGTCCCGTCGCTCGATGATCATCCCGGCCATGCTCGGCCACACGATCGCGGTGCACAACGGCAAGACCCACATTCCGGTGTTTGTCACCGAGTCGATGGTCGGCCACAAGCTCGGCGAGTTCTCGCCGACGCGCACCTTCCGGGGTCACGTCAAGGACGACCGGAAGTCGAAGCGCCGCTAACAGCGGGGTGGAATGACCATGACAGACACTGGAAGGACAACCATGGAAGCCAGGGCCCAGGCGCGGTACATCCGCGTTACGCCCATGAAGGCCCGCCGCGTGGTGGACCTTATCCGTGGCATGGATGCCACGGAGGCTCAGGCGGTCCTGCGTTTCGCCCCGCAGGCCGCGAGCGTGCCGGTCGGCAAGGTGCTTGACAGCGCCATTGCCAACGCCGCGCACAACTACGACCACACCGACGCCGACAGCCTCTTCATCTCCGAGGCGTACGTCGACGAGGGCCCGACCCTGAAGCGGTTCCGTCCGCGTGCCCAGGGCCGCGCCTACCGGATCCGCAAGCGGACCAGCCACATCACCGTGGTCGTCAGCAGCAAGGAAGGAACCCGGTAATGGGCCAGAAGGTTAACCCGCATGGGTTCCGGCTCGGTGTCACCACGGACTTCAAGTCCCGGTGGTACGCCGACAAGCTGTACAAGGACTACGTCAAGGAAGACGTCGCCATCCGTCGGATGATGACGTCCGGCATGGAGCGCGCCGGTATCTCGAAGGTTGAGATCGAGCGCACCCGTGACCGCGTGCGGGTGGACATCCACACCGCGCGTCCCGGCATCGTCATCGGCCGCCGTGGCGCCGAGGCCGACCGCATCCGCGGCGACCTCGAGAAGCTCACGGGCAAGCAGGTCCAGCTGAACATCCTCGAGGTCAAGAACCCCGAGACCGACGCTCAGCTGGTTGCTCAGGCCGTTGCCGAGCAGCTGTCCTCCCGCGTCTCCTTCCGCCGCGCCATGCGTAAGAGCATGCAGTCGGCGATGAAGGCGGGCGCCAAGGGCATCAAGATCCAGTG
The DNA here is from genome assembly GCF_014645835.1 of Streptomyces albiflavescens. Taxonomy (GTDB): domain Bacteria; phylum Actinomycetota; class Actinomycetes; order Streptomycetales; family Streptomycetaceae; genus Streptomyces; species Streptomyces albiflavescens. The sequence goes on along the minus strand of NZ_BMMM01000016.1, from coordinate 179,546 downwards.
CGGTGGCCGTCTCGGCGGCGCCGAGATGTCCCGCTCGGAGTTCTACCGCGAGGGCCGTGTGCCCCTGCACACGCTCCGCGCGAACGTCGACTACGGCTTCTTCGAGGCCAAGACGACCTTCGGCCGTATCGGTGTGAAGGTCTGGATCTACAAGGGCGACGTCAAGAACATCGCCGAGGTCCGCGCCGAGAACGCCGCTGCCCGCGCCGGCAACCGCCCGGCCCGTGGTGGCGCTGACCGCCCGGCCGGCCGTGGTGGCCGCGGTGGCGAGCGTGGCGGTCGCGGCCGCAAGCCGCAGCAGCAGTCCGCGCCGGCTGCCGAGGCCCCCAAGGCCGAGGCTCCCGCCGCCGCTGCCGCTCCGGCTGAGAGCACCGGAACGGAGGCCTGACCGACATGCTGATCCCCCGTAGGGTCAAGCACCGCAAGCAGCACCACCCGAAGCGCCGTGGTATGGCCAAGGGCGGTACGACGGTTGCGTTCGGCGAGTACGGCATCCAGGCCCTCACGCCGGCGTACGTGACCAACCGCCAGATCGAGGCGGCTCGTATCGCGATGACCCGCCACATCAAGCGTGGCGGCAAGGTCTGGATCAACATCTACCCGGACCGCCCGCTGACGAAGAAGCCCGCCGAGACCCGCATGGGTTCCGGTAAGGGTTCGCCCGAGTGGTGGGTCGCGAACGTGCACCCGGGCCGGGTCATGTTCGAGCTGTCCTACCCCAACGAGAAGATCGCCCGTGAGGCCCTGACTCGCGCAGCCCACAAGCTGCCGATGAAGTGCCGGATCGTCAAGCGCGAGGCAGGTGAAGCGTGATGTCGGCCGGTACCAAGGCGTCCGAGCTGCGCGAACTGGGTGACGAGGAGCTTCTTGCGAAGCTTCGCGAAGCCAAGGAAGAGCTGTTCAACCTCCGCTTCCAGGCGGCGACCGGTCAGCTCGAGAACCACGGTCGGCTCAAGGCCGTCCGTAAGGACATCGCGCGGATCTACACCCTGATGCGTGAGCGCGAGCTGGGCATCGAGACGGTGGAGAGCGCCTGATGAGCGAGAGCAACGTGACTGAGCAGAAGACCGACCGCGGCTTCCGTAAGACCCGCGAGGGTCTGGTCGTCAGCGACAAGATGGACAAGACCGTCGTCGTCGCCGTCGAGGACCGCGTCAAGCACGCGCTGTACGGCAAGGTCATCCGCCGTACCAGCAAGCTCAAGGCCCACGACGAGCAGAACGCCGCCGGCGTCGGCGACCGCGTCCTCCTGATGGAGACCCGGCCGCTGTCCTCGACGAAGCGCTGGCGCATCGTCGAGATCCTCGAGAAGGCCAAGTAATTACCTGAGGGGTATCCCTCAGGTTCGTTCCGCCAGGCTCGGGGCGGGGTCGTCGTAAAGGACGGCCCCGCCCCGGGAACCGGCAGACAATCAGGAGATAGACGTGATCCAGCAGGAGTCGCGACTGCGTGTCGCCGACAACACTGGTGCGAAGGAAATCCTTTGCATCCGTGTGCTCGGTGGCTCCGGTCGCCGCTACGCGGGCATCGGTGACGTCATCGTCGCCACCGTCAAGGACGCGATCCCCGGTGGCAACGTGAAGAAGGGTGACGTCGTCAAGGCGGTCATCGTTCGCACCGTCAAGGAGCGCCGCCGTCCGGACGGCTCGTACATCCGCTTCGACGAGAACGCCGCCGTCATTCTGAAGAACGACGGCGACCCTCGCGGCACCCGTATCTTCGGCCCCGTCGGCCGTGAGCTGCGCGAGAAGAAGTTCATGAAGATCATCTCGCTCGCGCCGGAGGTGCTGTAAGCATGAAGATCAAGAAGGGCGACCTGGTCCAGGTCATCACCGGTAAGGACAAGGGCAAGCAGGGCAAGGTCATTGCCGCTTACCCGCGCGACGAGCGCGTCCTGGTCGAGGGTGTCAACCGGGTCAAGAAGCACACGAAGGCCGGCCCCACCGCTCGCGGTTCGCAGGCCGGCGGCATTGTGACCACCGAGGCCCCGATTCACGTGAGCAACGTTCAGCTCGTCGTGGAGAAGGACGGCAACAAGGTCGTCACGCGCGTCGGTTACCGCTTCGACGACGAGGGCAACAAGATCCGCGTTGCCAAGCGGACGGGTGAGGACATCTGATGGCTACCACCACCACTCCGCGTCTCAAGACGAAGTACCGCGAGGAGATCGCGGGCAAGCTGCGTGAGGAGTTCTCGTACGAGAACGTCATGCAGGTTCCCGGCCTCGTCAAGATCGTGGTCAACATGGGTGTGGGCGACGCCGCCCGCGACTCCAAGCTGATCGAGGGCGCCATCCGCGACCTCACCACGATCACCGGTCAGAAGCCGGCCGTCACCAAGGCCCGCAAGTCCATCGCGCAGTTCAAGCTGCGTGAGGGCCAGCCGATCGGTGCCCACGTCACGCTCCGTGGCGACCGCATGTGGGAGTTCCTGGACCGCACCCTGTCGCTCGCGCTGCCGCGCATCCGCGACTTCCGCGGCCTGTCCCCCAAGCAGTTCGACGGCCGTGGCAACTACACCTTCGGTCTCACGGAGCAGGTCATGTTCCACGAGATCGACCAGGACAAGATCGACCGTACCCGGGGCATGGACATCACCGTGGTGACCACGGCGGCCAACGACGCTGAGGGCCGTGCCCTTCTCCGTCACCTCGGCTTCCCCTTCAAGGAGGCGTAAGCGAGATGGCGAAGAAGGCTCTGATTGCCAAGGCTGCTCGTAAGCCCAAGTTCGGTGTGCGTGCGTACACCCGCTGCCAGCGCTGCGGCCGTCCGCACTCCGTGTACCGCAAGTTCGGCCTGTGCCGCGTGTGCCTTCGTGAGATGGCTCACCGTGGCGAGCTGCCGGGCGTGACCAAGAGCTCCTGGTAATCCCGTAATTCGGGATTCCAGAGGCTCTCGGTAAGCAAAGGGCACTGTCAGGGGCCCACCCCTCCATGGCTTAGGCTAGGAGGGTTGGGCGCCTGACGCCCGTACGACTTACTACGCCGTAGGTCCCCGCACCGCACCCGTCCCGCCTCTGAGCGGGGAGAGGGATGGCGCATACAGGAAACCCCGGCGAGAGAGGCCGAAGGCCAATTCATGACCATGACTGATCCGATCGCAGACATGCTTACGCGTCTGCGTAACGCGAACTCGGCATACCACGACTCGGTGTCGATGCCGCACAGCAAGATCAAGTCGCACATCGCGGAGATCCTCCAGCAGGAGGGCTTCATCACGGGCTGGAAGGTCGAGGACGCCGAGGTCGGCAAGAACCTCGTCCTCGAGCTGAAGTTCGGCCCGAACCGTGAGCGCTCCATCGCGGGCATCAAGCGGATCTCCAAGCCCGGTCTCCGGGTGTACGCGAAGTCCACCAACCTGCCGAAGGTGCTCGGCGGCCTCGGCGTGGCGATCATCTCCACGTCCCACGGGCTCCTCACCGACAAGCAGGCCGGCAAGAAGGGCGTAGGCGGAGAAGTTCTCGCCTACGTCTGGTAGCGGAAGGGAACGGAGGAAACAGCTATGTCGCGTATTGGCAAGCTCCCCATCACGGTTCCCGCCGGCGTGGACGTCACCATCGACGGCCGTACGGTGCAGGTGAAGGGCCCCAAGGGCACCCTCTCCCACACCGTCGCGGCGCCGATCGAGATCGCTAAGGGCGAGGACGGCGTGCTGAACGTCACCCGCCCGAACGACGAGCGTCAGAACAAGGCCCTCCACGGCCTGTCCCGCACGCTGGTGGCGAACATGATCACCGGCGTGACCACGGGTTACGTGAAGAAGCTCGAAATCAGCGGTGTCGGTTACCGAGTCCTGGCGAAGGGTTCCAACCTGGAGTTCTCGCTCGGCTACAGCCACCCGATCACCGTCGAGGCCCCCGAGGGCATCACCTTCAAGGTGGAGGCCCCCACCCGGTTCTCGGTCGAGGGCATCGACAAGCAGAAGGTCGGCGAGGTTGCGGCCAACATCCGCAAGCTGCGCAAGCCTGACCCGTACAAGGCCAAGGGCGTCAAGTACGAGGGCGAAGTCATCCGCCGCAAGGTCGGAAAGGCGGGTAAGTAAGCCATGGCATACGGTGTCAAGATTGCTAAGGGCGACGCTTACAAGCGTGCTGCCATCAAGCGTCGTCACATCCGGATCCGTAAGCACATCTCGGGTACGGCTGAGCGTCCGCGCCTGGTCGTGACGCGCTCGAACCGCCACATCGTGGCCCAGGTCATCGACGACGTTAAGGGTCACACCCTGGCGTCGGCGTCGACCCTGGACACCACGATCCGTGGTGGCGAGGTCGACAAGTCCGCGCAGGCCAAGCAGGTCGGCGCCCTGGTCGCCGAGCGTGCCAAGGCCGCCGGCGTCGAGGCTGTCGTATTCGACCGTGGTGGCAACCAGTACGCCGGGCGCATCGCCGCCCTGGCGGACGCCGCCCGCGAAGCCGGACTCAAGTTCTGAGTCGGTTCCGTAGCTAGCGGAAACAGAGAGAGGTAATTCCAATGGCTGGACCCCAGCGCCGCGGTGGCGGTGCCGGTGGCGGCGAGCGGCGGGACCGGAAGGGCCGTGACGGCGGCGCAGCTGCCGCCGAGAAGACCGCGTACGTTGAGCGCGTTGTCGCGATCAACCGCGTCGCCAAGGTTGTGAAGGGTGGTCGTCGCTTCAGCTTCACCGCGCTGGTCGTGGTGGGCGACGGTGACGGCACCGTGGGTGTCGGTTACGGCAAGGCCAAGGAGGTGCCGGCCGCCATCGCCAAGGGTGTGGAGGAGGCCAAGAAGCACTTCTTCAAGGTCCCGCGTATCCAGGGCACCATCCCGCACCCGATCCAGGGTGAGAAGGCCGCGGGCGTCGTCCTGCTCAAGCCGGCTTCGCCGGGTACCGGTGTGATCGCCGGTGGTCCCGTGCGCGCCGTCCTGGAGTGCGCCGGCGTTCACGACATCCTGTCGAAGTCCCTGGGCTCCGACAACGCGATCAACATCGTGCACGCGACCGTGGCGGCCCTCAAGGGCCTGCAGCGTCCCGAGGAGATCGCGGCTCGCCGTGGTCTGCCCCTCGAGGACGTCGCCCCCGCGGCTCTTCTCCGTGCGCGTGCCGGGGCTGGTGCGTAATGGCGCAGCTCAAGATCACGCAGGTGAAGTCGTACATCGGTAGCAAGCAGAACCACCGTGACACTCTGCGCTCCCTTGGTCTCAAGGGCATCAACACGCAGGTCGTCAAGGAGGACCGCCCCGAGTTCCGCGGCATGGTGCGCCATGTCCGCCACCTCGTGACGGTCGAGGAGGTCGACTGATCATGGCGGAGAACAACCCGCTCAAGATCCACAACCTCCGTCCCGCCCCGGGCGCCAAGACCGCCAAGACCCGTGTGGGTCGTGGTGAGGCGTCGAAGGGTAAGACGGCTGGTCGTGGTACCAAGGGCACGAAGGCCCGTTACCAGGTTCCGGAGCGCTTCGAGGGTGGCCAGATGCCCCTCCACATGCGTCTCCCGAAGCTGAAGGGCTTCCGCAACCCGTTCAAGACCGAGTTCCAGGTCGTGAACCTCGACAAGCTGGGCGCGCTGTACCCGGAGGGTGGCGAGGTCACCGTCGAGGGTCTCGTCGCCAAGGGTGCCGTTCGCAAGAACAGCCTCGTCAAGGTCCTCGGCCAGGGCGAGATCTCCGTGGCGCTGCAGGTGACGGTCGACGCCGTCTCCGGCTCCGCCAAGGAGAAGATCACCGCCGCCGGCGGTACCGTCACCGAGCTCGTCTGATCTCATCAGGCGTCTCGATGACTTGAGCGATCCCGACCGGGGATGCCCCACAATTGGGGCATCCCCGGTTGGTCGTTCCAAGGGGGGCAGTGTCGCCGGTAAGGTGGCCTGCACTGCAAATTTTCGTCCGGTGGGCCTCATGGGAACTCCGGACGGCATTTGATTGTTGGTTAGCTGTCAGTCATCCGTCGAACCTCAAGACCGTCACCTCTGACGCAGTAGCGCGGGGGTCGCAGGAGGCACCGTGCTCACCGCGTTCGCCCGGGCGTTCAGGACGCCCGACCTGCGCAAGAAGCTGCTCTTCACGCTCGGCATCATCGTGGTGTTCCGGGTCGGTACGCACATCCCGATCCCGGGCGTCGACTACAAGTCCGTCCAGACCTGTATGGATGTGGCCAGCTCGAACCGCGGCCTGTTCAGTCTGATCAACATGTTCAGCGGTGGCGCGCTGCTCCAGATCACTGTCTTCGCGCTCGGCATCATGCCGTACATCACGGCGAGCATCATTCTCCAGCTGCTGACCGTGGTCATCCCGCGACTGGAAGCCCTCAAGAAGGAGGGGCAGGCCGGTACGGCGAAGATCACGCAGTACACCCGTTACCTCACGGTGGCACTCGCCGTTCTGCAGGGCACGGGCCTGGTGGCCACCGCTCGCAGCGGCGCGCTCTTCCAGGGCTGCCCCGTGGCGAACCAGATCGTGCCCGACCAGTCGATCTTCGCCACCATGACCATGGTCATCACGATGACGGCCGGTACCTGTGTCGTCATGTGGCTCGGCGAGCTCATCACGGACCGCGGCATCGGCAACGGCATGTCGATCCTGATGTTCATCTCGATCGCCGCGACCTTCCCGAGCGCGCTGTGGACGGTCAAGCTGCAGGGCAAGCTGGCCGACGGCTGGATCGAGTTCGGCACCGTGATCGCGGTGGGTCTGTGCATGGTCGGCCTGGTCGTGTTCGTCGAGCAGGCTCAGCGACGGATCCCGGTCCAGTACGCGAAGCGCATGATCGGTCGCCGGGCGTACGGCGGAACGTCCACGTACATCCCGCTGAAGGTGAACCAGGCGGGTGTCATCCCCGTGATTTTCGCCTCTTCGCTGCTCTACATCCCGAGCCTTGTGGCCCAGTTCGCGGGGGGCAACTCGGGCTGGAAGACCTGGGTCAGCAACAACCTGACCAAGGGCGATCACCCGATCTACATCACCACGTACTTCCTGCTGATCGTCTTCTTCGCCTTCTTCTACGTGGCGATCTCCTTCAACCCCGAGGAAGTCGCCGACAATATGAAGAAGTATGGTGGCTTCATCCCGGGCATCCGGGCTGGCCGACCGACCGCTGAGTACCTGAGCTACGTACTCAACCGGATCACCTGGCCGGGTTCGCTGTATCTGGGCCTGATCGCTCTCGTGCCGACGATGGCGTTGGTTGGTTTCGGGGCAAACCAGAACTTCCCGTTCGGTGGCACGAGCATCCTGATCATCGTGGGTGTCGGGCTCGAGACGGTGAAGCAGATCGAGAGCCAGCTCCAGCAGCGCAATTATGAAGGGTTCCTCCGCTGATGCGAATCGTCCTCGTCGGGCCGCCCGGTGCCGGCAAGGGAACGCAGGCCGCGTTCCTCGCCAAGAACCTGTCGATCCCGCACATCTCCACGGGCGACCTGTTCCGCGCCAACATCAGCCAGCAGACGGAGCTCGGCAAACTCGCGAAGTCCTACATGGACAAGGGCGAGCTGGTTCCGGACGAGGTCACCATCGCGATGGCCAAGGACCGCATGGAGCAGCCCGACGCGGAGCACGGCTTCCTCCTCGACGGCTTCCCGCGGAACGTCTCGCAGGCCGAGGCGCTCGACCAGATGCTGCAGGCCGAGGACATGAAGCTGGACGCGGTCCTGGACCTGGAGGTCCCCGAGGACGAGGTGGTCCGGCGCATCGCGGGCCGCCGCATCTGCCGCAACGACTCGTCGCACGTCTTCCACGTCGCCTACAAGGCGCCGAAGAAGCAGGGCGTCTGCGACGTCTGCGCCGGCGAGCTGTACCAGCGCGACGACGACTCCGAGGAGACCGTCCGCAAGCGCCTGGAGGTCTACCACACGCAGACCGAGCCGATCATCGACTACTACAAGGTCCAGGGCCTGGTCGTCACGATCTCGGCACTCGGCAAGGTGGAAGAGGTCACGGCGCGCGCCATGGAGGCACTGTCGCGCCAGGCCGCGTAAGCGGTAGCTGTACGTCGCTCCGGCCGCGGCACCCAGGGAGGGTGCCGCGGCCGAAGTGTGAGCCGGGTCCCTCCGCCCGTGCCGCCACCCTCGCCCGTGACCGCGTGTCCGTCCAGCGCCGCGGGGCCGGTGTCGTCCCCCGTATCGTTGGAGAAGTCCGTCCTCTCCGGTCCAGAAAGGCCGCAGCCGCCATGGTGCAGATCAAGACCCCCGAGCAGATCGCCAAGATGCGCGAGGCGGGACTGGTCGTCGCCGCCATCCATGCGGCCACGCGTGAGGCGGCCGTGCCCGGTGCCACGACCAAGGACCTGGACGAGGTCGCCCGCAAGGTGCTCGCCGAGCACGGGGCGAAGTCGAACTTCCTCGGGTACGGCGGTTTCCCGGCGACCATCTGCACCTCGCCCAACGAGGTCGTCGTCCACGGCATCCCGAGCGACGAGGTCGTCCTGAAGGACGGCGACATCATCTCCATCGACTGCGGCGCCATCGTGGACGGCTGGCACGGGGACGCGGCGTACACGGCGTTCGTGGGCTCCGGTCACGCCCCGGAGCTGATCGAGCTCTCGCGGGTGACCGAGGAGTCGATGTGGGCCGGCATCGCCGCGATGAAGCAGGGCAGCCGTCTGGTCGACGTCTCCCGTGCCATCGAGACGTACATCCGCCGTCAGCCGAAGCCCGGCGGCGGCCGCTACGGGATCGTCGAGGACTACGGCGGCCACGGCATCGGCACCGAGATGCACATGGACCCGCATCTGCTGAACTACGTGGAGCGCAAGCGGGGCAAGGGGCCCAAGCTGGTTCCCGGCTTCTGCCTGGCCATCGAGCCGATGGTGTCCCTGGGCACCCCGAAGACCGAGGTCCTCGAGGACGACTGGACGGTCATCACGACGGACGGCACCTGGTCCTCCCACTGGGAGCACTCGGTCGCGCTGACCGAACAGGGCCCGCTGGTGCTGACGGCTCCGGACGGCGGCAGGGCGAAGCTCGCCGAGTACGGGGTCACCGCGGCCCCCGATCCTCTGGCGCACTGACGTATGTGACGATCACAGCTGGCCGACCCGGTGGGCAGCCCGCCCCGTCCATCGCGCATATCGCGTCGATGGGTGGGGCATCGTCATGAGTGGCGAAGAGGACCGGGAGAATTCGTCTTTCGGGGTGCGCTGACGTAGACTGACTCGTCGGCTCTCGTGCACCCGCATGTCTGCATGCGCTCGTGCGGAGTCGATCAAGGTAGTCGATTCGAAGGGCGAAGCGTGGCCAAGAAGCAAGGTGCCATCGAGATCGAGGGCACTGTCGTCGAGTCTCTTCCGAACGCCATGTTCAAGGTCGAGCTCCAGAACGGCCACCAGGTCCTGGCACACATCAGCGGCAAGATGCGTATGCACTACATCCGCATCCTCCCTGACGACCGGGTCGTGGTGGAGTTGTCTCCGTACGACCTGACGCGTGGCCGGATCGTCTACCGGTACAAGTAGATCTTGCCTTTGCTCCGTGCTCCCGGTTTCCGGGACGCGGGGGGTGGCACTGACCCGGAGAACCTCACCTAATGAAGGTCAAGCCGAGCGTCAAGAAGATCTGCGACAAGTGCAGGGTGATCCGCCGTCACGGCCGGGTCATGGTCATCTGCGAAAACCCGCGCCACAAGCAGCGCCAGGGCTGACGCACGACCGAACCTTCTGCACCCGCAGAAATTCGCGCGACGCAAGCAGTACATGTTCATACGCAGAATCCAGGGCTGAGTCTCATCAGACCTGACACCCCCGGTCGGAGGCCGGGGACCCGGTTCGTACCGAATCTTCGATCTTCAGGAGAGAAGAGGACGGCGGGCGGGATTCGGTTCTGCGGAAGACCTCCGAACGACAACTGGAGCCATTGAATGGCACGCGTTTCCGGTGTTGACATCCCGCGCGACAAGCGTGTGGAGGTCGCCCTCACCTACGTGTTCGGCATCGGCCGGACCCTTTCCCAGCAGACGCTGGCCGAGACCGGTGTGAACCCGAACACCCGTGTTCGTGACCTCTCCGAGGAGGAGCTGGTCAAGATCCGCGAGTACGTGGACGCCAACCTCAAGACCGAGGGTGACCTCCGTCGCGAGATCCAGGGCGACATTCGCCGCAAGATCGAGATCGGCTGCTACCAGGGTCTGCGTCACCGCCGTGGCCTGCCCGTCCACGGTCAGCGCACCAGCACGAACGCTCGTACCCGCAAGGGCCCGCGTCGCGCCATCGCCGGTAAGAAGAAGCCGGGCAAGAAGTAGTCCTCAGCGGACGCTGCGGATTTTCCGGGTCTGCCCCGGAGCGCCGCATACCAGCGGTCTTCGCTGTAGGACCGACCACCTCCCCGTAGGAGTAATAGATGCCCCCCAAGGGTCGTCAGGGCGCTGCCAAGAAGGTGCGCCGCAAGGAAAAGAAGAACGTCGCTCACGGGCACGCTCACATCAAGAGCACGTTCAACAACACGATCGTCTCGATCACGGACCCCTCGGGCAACGTGATCTCCTGGGCCTCCGCCGGCCACGTCGGCTTCAAGGGCTCGCGCAAGTCCACCCCCTTCGCCGCGCAGATGGCCGCCGAGTCGGCCGCCCGCCGCGCGCAGGAGCACGGCATGCGCAAGGTTGACGTCTTCGTGAAGGGCCCGGGCTCCGGTCGCGAGACCGCGATCCGCTCCCTCCAGGCCACGGGCCTCGAGGTCGGCTCCATCCAGGACGTCACCCCCACCCCGCACAACGGCTGCCGTCCGCCCAAGCGCCGCCGCGTCTGAGGCTCGGTTGTCTTGAGGTTTCGGGCGGTACGGCTCTTCGGAGCGGTGCCGCCCGTACCCTTGCAATACCCGCACTGTGAAAGGTGCGGTTCCGTCGGGCGTCAAATAGCGGGCGTCCACGAAAGAAGGATCTGATCCACACATGCTGATCGCTCAGCGTCCCTCGTTGACCGAAGAGGTCGTCGACGAATTCCGCTCCCGGTTCGTGATCGAGCCGCTGGAGCCGGGCTTCGGCTACACCCTCGGCAACTCCCTGCGTCGTACGCTCCTCTCCTCGATCCCGGGTGCGGCGGTCACGTCCATCCGTATCGACGGTGTCCTGCACGAGTTCACCACCGTGCCGGGCGTCAAGGAGGACGTCACCGACCTGATCCTCAACATCAAGCAGCTGGTCGTCTCCTCGGAGCACGACGAGCCTGTCGTGATGTACCTGCGCAAGCAGGGTCCGGGCCTGGTCACCGCCGCCGACATTGCGCCGCCGGCCGGTGTCGAGGTGCACAACCCCGACCTCGTCCTCGCCACGCTCAACGGCAAGGGCAAGCTGGAGATGGAGCTGACCGTCGAGCGCGGTCGCGGCTACGTCTCCGCCGTTCAGAACAAGCAGGTCGGTCAGGAGATCGGGCGCATCCCGGTCGACTCGATCTACTCGCCGGTGCTGAAGGTCACGTACAAGGTCGAGGCGACCCGTGTCGAGCAGCGCACCGACTTCGACAAGCTGATCGTCGACGTCGAGACCAAGCAGGCCATGCGACCGCGTGACGCCATGGCGTCGGCGGGTAAGACCCTGGTCGAGCTGTTCGGTCTGGCCCGCGAGCTCAACATCGACGCCGAGGGCATCGACATGGGCCCGTCCCCCACGGACGCCGCCCTTGCCGCCGACCTCGCGCTGCCGATCGAGGAGCTGGAGCTCACGGTCCGCTCCTACAACTGCCTCAAGCGTGAGGGCATCCACTCCGTGGGTGAGCTCGTCGCCCGCTCCGAGGCCGACCTCCTGGACATCCGCAACTTCGGTGCGAAGTCCATCGACGAGGTCAAGGCGAAGCTGGCCGGCATGGGCCTGGCCCTCAAGGACAGCCCGCCCGGATTCGACCCGACCGCCGCCGCCGACGCCTTCGGCGCCGACGACGACGCGGACGCGGGCTTCGTGGAGACCGAGCAGTACTGAGCTCGGGACCACCGGTCCGTACCCGGGCGCGGGTGCGCTGTGGCTGATCGCGCAGTTCCCCGCGCCCCTTCCAGGCCCCTTCGGGAGCCTGGATCTCCGACAGGCGACCGCCTGCTCGGATACTGACCCCGGTACCTGATACGGCCGGGGCAGACACCTAGGAGAAACACCATGCCGAAGCCCACCAAGGGTGCCCGTCTGGGCGGCAGCGCCGCGCACGAGAAGCTGCTCCTCGCGAACCTCGCGAAGTCGCTCTTCGAGCACGGCCGCATCACCACCACCGAGGCGAAGGCCCGTCGCCTGCGCCCGTACGCGGAGCGTCTGGTCACCAAGGCGAAGAAGGGTGACCTTCACAACCGCCGTCAGGTGCTCTCGGTGATCACGGACAAGAGCATCGTGCACACGCTCTTCACCGAGATCGGCCCGCGCTACGAGAACCGCCCGGGTGGTTACACCCGTATCACCAAGATCGGTAACCGCCGTGGCGACAACGCGCCCATGGCTGTCATCGAGCTGGTGGAGGCCCTGACCGTGGCCCAGCAGGCCACCGGTGAGGCCGAGGCGGCGACCAAGCGTGCCGCGAAGGACGCCGAGGCCAAGACCGAGGCCCCGGCCGAGGTTGTCGAGGACGCGGCTCCGGCTGCTGCCGAGGGCGACGAGTCCAAGGACGCCTGAGGCTCTGCCTTGCGGTGAGCGGGTCCGCCCCCTGCGGGGCGGGCCCGCTTTCGCGTTTCCCCGGCGAGGGTCGAGTGCCGTACGCGGCCGCGGGGCCGGCTGGTGGCGGCTGTCCGCAGCAGCGGTGGCGTCTGTCCGCGGCCTGTGGCGATGACGACGATTGTCCGCGGCCTTGATGGAGTGCGGTTGAGAGGATCTAGGTGTGAGTGACGAAGTGCAGCCCGGTTTTGTGCGTGTGCGGATGGACCTTTCCTATGACGGGACGGAGTTCTCCGGATGGGCCAAGCAGGCCAGGGGGCAGCGGACCGTGCAGGCGGAGATCGAGGACGCTCTGCGGACGGTGACGCGGTCGAAGGAGATGACGTACGAGCTGACCGTGGCCGGGCGGACCGATGCCGGTGTGCATGCGCGGGGGCAGGTGGCGCACGTGGATCTGCCGGTGGAGCTGTGGGCCGAGCATCAGGAGAAGCTGCTGAAGCGGCTGGCCGGGCGGCTGTCGAAGGACGTGCGGGTGTGGTCCCTGACCGAGGCGCCCGACGGGTTCAACGCGCGCTTCTCGGCGATCTGGCGGCGGTACGCCTACCGCGTCACCGACAACCCCGGCGGTGTGGACCCGCTGCTGCGCAATCATGTTCTCTGGCACGACTGGCCGTTGGACCTCGATGCCATGAACGAGGCCGCTCAACGGCTCGTCGGGGAGCATGACTTCGCCGCCTACTGCAAGAAGCGTGAGGGCGCGACGACCATTCGTACGCTCCAGAAGCTGAGCCTCGTGCGCGGCGACGACGGGATCATCACCGCCACCGTCCGCGCCGACGCCTTCTGCCACAACATGGTGCGCTCGCTGATCGGCGCGTTGCTGTTCGTCGGGGACGGGCATCGCGGGTCCGACTGGCCCGGGAAGGTACTGGCCGCCGGCGTACGGGATTCGGCCGTTCATGTCGTACGGCCGCATGGACTCACGCTGGAAGAAGTCGGTTACCCCGCCGACGAGTTGCTGGCCGCGCGGAACAAGGAGGCGCGGAACAAGCGTTCGCTGCCCGGAGCGGGTTGCTGCTGAGCACCCTCTGCGCCATGGGATTTCCATAATTATGCGGCATTTCGAGTAAGAGTTCCCAGTAGTTCGGGTTAAGTGTGGATTCTGGCTGGTCGTGCCGTCGCGGCGGTACACGGAACCCCGCCTAGATTTCCCGGCACGCCGCCTCGTCCGGTGCGAGGACGGCGGTCTGGGAGACCCCTATGAGTTCAATTGAGGCCGCCCGTGTGGTGAGCCCTGGTACGAGGCGGCAGCCAACCCTTCGGCCTACGGCGAGCAAGCCGGCGTCGGCCGGTCTGCTGCCCGTGCCACCGTCGGACGACGAGAAGTACGCCTACGCCGAACGCCGCTTGGCGGTGCTGACCGTCACCTCGCTCGTCAGCATCGGCTGCCTGGCGCTGAGTCAGTTCAGGCTGGCCTCTTCCACCCCACTGCTGTGGGTGTTCTCCCCGCTGCTGACCTTCACGGTGCTCTACTACGTGATCTCGCTCCGGGTGAACCTGTTCAGCCGCGATTTCGACCTCGCACAGCATCGAAGACTCGTGGATGACTGGCGCCCCGTCACCTACCCCTCGGTCGACGTCTTCCTGCCGGTGTGCGGTGAGCCGATCGAGGTGCTGCACAACACCTGGACCCATGTGCGGGCGCTCGCGGACCGCTACCCGGGCGTCTGCGAGCCGTTCGTTCTGGACGACTCGGCCAGCCCCGAACTGCGCGCCATGGCCGCCGACTTCGGCTTCCGCTACGACACCCGTACCAACCGCGGCTGGTTCAAGAAGGCCGGCAATCTGCACTTCGGGTTCGATCGCACGGACGGCACGTACATCCTCATCCTCGACGCCGACTTCACGCCGCGCGCGGATCTGCTGGAGGAACTGCTTCCGTACATGGCGGCGGACGAGCGGATCGCCATCGTCCAGTCTCCGCAGTACTTCCGGGTGCTGGACGCGCAGAACTGGATCGAGCGCGGGGCCGGCGCGGTCCAGGAGCTGTTCTACCGGGCCGTACAGGTCTCTCGGCAGAACCATGACGGGGCGATCTGCGTCGGCAGTTGCGCCGTCTACCGGCGCTCGGCGCTGCAGGAGAACGGCGGCACCACCCTCATCGAGCACTCGGAGGACGTGCACACCGGCTTCGACCTGCGACGCCTGGGCTGGGACCTGCGCTATGTGCCGGTCGCACTGTCGGCGGGGGTGTGCCCGGACAGCGCCGACGCCTTCTTCAACCAGCAGTACCGCTGGTGCGCCGGCTCGATGAGCCTGCTGGGCAGCGCGAAGTTCTGGCAGACCAGGCTGAGATTGTCGAGCAGGCTGTGTTATCTGTCGGGCTTCCTCTACTACCTGCACACGGCGCTGTTCACCTTCGCCGCGCCTTTGATCCCGATCGTGCTGCTGCTGGCGTTCCCGGACAAGCCATGCGTCGAGAGCCTCTGGCTGGTCCTGCCCAGCGTCGTCTACACCACGGTCGTGTTCCCGCTGTGGCACCGGGTTCCCTACCGCCTGGAGGCGTGGGCGGTGCGCATGATGTACGGCTGGGCTCATGTCTTTGCGATCTGGGACATCGTGCGGGGGCGGCGGATGGGCTGGCAGGCCACCGGCTCCCGCGGCGCGAGGCGGATCGGCAACAGGCGGCACTGGCTCGGCTTCTGGCTGTGGGGCGGCGGGACGGCGGTGCTCTGGGTGAGCGCGGCGGCCTGGCGCATGGTCACCCTGAACCCCCTCGATTTCGCCCTCCTTCTGTCCTCCGGACTCTTCTACGCGTTGATCGTCGGTCGGGTCCTGCTGCAGCCTCGTGCGATCGGAGCCCGCTGATGCGCGTATCCCGTGCCACCACCGCCCTGTTCATGACCCTCTTCGTCCTCATGTTCGGGGGGACGGCCTGCACGCCGGCCACCACCGCCCACGCCGGCGCGGCGGCATCCGGGGAACTGGCCTATGACGTAAGCCCGTTGCTCCAGCCGCCGAAGAAATACTTCGGGGTCTCCCGGCAGAAGGCCCCCAACTCCATGGAGCCGGTGGACGACTACGCCAGAATGGTCGGCAAGAAGCCGAACCTCATCGCGTACTACGCCGCCTGGGGCGACGGGTTCGACGCCACGGGCGTACGCAACGCCTGGAACTCCGGCGCGCTGACGGTCGTGTCCTGGGAACCAAAGACGATTTCCCTCACCAGGATCGCCGACGGCGTGTCCGACGCGTACATCAAGAAGTACGCGACGGCGGCGCGCCTGCTGAACGTCCCGATCGCGATCAGCTTCGCGGACGAGATGAACGGCGACTGGGAGAAGTGGGGGACCACCGGGACCACCCCCAAGGAGTACGTCAGGGCCTGGCGGCACATCCACGACGTCTTCGAGGACGTCGGCGCGACCAACGTGATCTGGGCCTGGTCGCCCAACATCATCGATCCGACCGGCCGCCACCACGTGGCCCTGAAGCCCTTCTACCCGGGTGAGGGCTATGTCGACTGGGTCGGCCTGATCGGGTACTTCACCGACTGGGACCCGCACACCTTCGAGGGGTTGTTCGGTCCGACCGTGCAGGAGGTGCGCAGGTTCACCAACAAGCCGCTGCTCCTCCTGGAGACGGCGGCCATGCCGGGCGAGCACCGGGCGGGCGACGTTCGTGCTCTCTTCGACGGCGTCTCGGCCGCCCCGGACATCATCGGATTCGCCTGGTTCGACTACAAGGCACGCGCCGAATGGCGACTGTCGGTGAATCCGGACGGCCTTGCCGAGTTCAGGCGCCTCGCCGCGAACGACCTCTACGGCTTCGACGTGCGGAAGGTCGGATGACGCCCGCAGAGCGTGGCCCCCAGGTGATCCCTCCGGTCCCGGCGCAACTCGTCGACCAGTCCGCCCCGGTCGCCCCTGCCTATCGTGTCCCGACGGTCCCGGAGGCGGCCTGGAGTTCGGTGGGCGGCCCTCGGCGCACATGGGTGAGCCGGGCGATCCTGCTGTCCGTCCTGCTGTTCCAGGCGGCACTGTCGCTGCGGCTGCACAACTCCGCCTTCCAGGACGAGGCGCTCTACCTCAGCGCCGGTCATGTGCAGATCCACCATCTGCTGTACGGCACACCCATGGACAAGGGGTACGCGAGCTACTTCTCGGGCTCCCCGCTCCTCTATCCGGTTCTGGCCGCGGCGGTCGACGCCGTGTTCGGACTGGCGGGTGCCCGGCTGCTGAGCCTTTTCTTCATGCTCGGCGCCAACACCCTGGTGTACGCGATGACCCGGCGGATCTTCAGTGAGCGGCCGGCGCTCGCCGCGTCCGCGCTCTACGCGGTGCTCCCATCCACGATGATGCTCGGGAACTTCGCCACCTACGACTCGGCGGCGATCTTCCTGCTCGCCCTGGCGGCCTGGATCGTCGTACGGACCGACCGGGCACCTCTTGTGGCGGTGCTCCCGGCCGCACCCGTCGCGGTCCTCGCAGTCGGCACCAAGTACGCCGCCGGGCTCTTTCTGCCGACGCTTTTCGCACTCGCCGTACTCATCGCCTGGCCGCACCGCGGCAGGTCGAGCCTCGTACGTGCCGGGTGGCTCCTGATCGGTGTGGCCGTTCCGATCATCGCCGTGCTCTGCTACAGCGACGTACTCGCAGGTGTGCGCAAGACCACCACCGCACGTCAGCACGGCCAGGACGGGCCGGTGGAGCTGCTCTGGCTGAGCGCTGTCTGGGGCGGGCTGATGTTCCTGACCGCGTGCTTCGGCGCCATCGCGTATGCCCGCCGGGGCAGGATGAGCGAAGCGCCGCAGGCAGCGCGCCTCGGTGCGCCGGGCGGCGTCTGGCGGACCCTGCTGGGTCTGCTGCTGTGCGGCACCGCGCTGCTCGCCCCGCTCTACCAGATCCACCTGGCCGCCGCCATCTCGCTCAACAAGCACGTGGGATTCGGCCTGCTGTTCGCCGCGCCCATGGCCGGTGTCGGACTGACCCGGCTCGTGGGCGCGCACTTCCGGTTTCCCCAGCTCGCCTGTGTCCTGTGGGTCGCCACGCTCTGTGTGGGGCTGACCAAGTCGGCCGAGTGGTTCAGCTCGCGACCCGATATGAGTCAGGTCAACGCGCTGCTCAGGCAGCACGTCACCCCGGGCGCGGGCCACTACCTCGCCGAGACGCCCGACGTGCCCGCGTACTACCTGCGCGACATCACCAAGCCGACCCAGTGGTCGTCGCTCTACTACATCGCTTACAAGGACGCCCACGGCACCGTCCACCAGGGCCGGGACGGCTATCGCAAGGCGCTGGCCGACGGCTGGTTCGATCTGGTCGTGCTCGACGGGGTCGCCAAGCCGGACATGAACCCCGTGATCACCGAGGCCGTGCGCAGAAGTGGCCACTACCGCCTGCTGGCCACCTTGCCGTACGCCGGGAACAGCGGCAGCTTTCGGATCTGGGTGAAGCAATGACCTCCTCGACCACGGATCTCGCCGTCTGCCGGCCCCGTACAGCCGGGACCGAAGCCACCGACCGGTCGGCGCGCGACCGGTGGGCTCCGCTCCTCGTCTTCCTGCTGCCCGCGGCCGCCGCGGGGGCCTGCGTCGTGCCCGGCATCGGACATCGCCAACTGTGGCGCGACGAACACTGCACCTGGTGGGCGTCCTCGATCAGGTATACGGACCTGGGCCTTCTGGTCGAGCACATCGACGTGGTCTTCGCGCCCTTCTACGCGGCGATGCACATCTGGATCGCCCTTGTCGGCTCCTCGCCGACCGCCCTGCGGCTGCCCGAGGCGCTGGCCATGGCGGCGTCGGCGGGGCTGCTGGGACTTCTCGGGCGGCAGCTGTTCACCCCCCGCGCCGGGATGCTGGCGGGCCTGCTGTTCGCCGTGGTCCCGACGGTCACGCGGTACGGTCAGGAGGCGCGCCCCTACGCCTTCGCGATGCTCTTCTCCCTGCTCGCGACGCTTCTGCTGCTGCGGGCCCTGGAGCGGCCGACGCTCAAGATCTGGACGTTCTACACGCTGGCGATCGCCCTGACCGGGCTCAGCCATCTGGTGGCTCTCAGCGTGGTGGCGGCTCACGCCGCGGTGGTGGTGAGAGCCAGGCGCGGCGGCCACCACTTCGTTTACTGGGCGTTCGGCTGCGCCATGGTGATGGGCACTTCCGTGCTCGTCCCGACGATGGTCAAGGGCTCGGGTCAGGCCGGCCAGATCGCATGGAACGACGCGACCGTGCAGGACCTGGCCAGGTACCCGACGGACCTGTTCGGGTCCTGGTTCGCCGGCACCGTGGTGATGGGGCTCGGAGTCGTCGGGCTGCTGATGACCCGTCACAAAGCGGTCATGCCGGCGGTCTGGGCCGTGCTGCCGCCTGCTGTGACCTTCCTCACGTCCGACCGGCTCCATCTCTTCCTGCCCAGGTATCTGCTGTTCACCGTCCCGGCCTGGCTGCTGCTCGCGGTGGCCGGTGCCGACCTGTGTGCGGAGAGGCTGATCCGCGTGTGCCGGGCGAGGACGGCGGGCTGGGTGCTGGTGACCGGGGCCGTGGCCGGGTTCGCGTTCCAGGTGTTCCCCGCGGTCGCGACGGCCCGTCAGGATCTCCTGGGCGAGCCCGACTACGCGGGCGCGGGACGCATCGTGAGGACCGGGGAGCGCCCCGGTGACGGCATCGTCTTCAACGGAGAGCTCGGGGAGCGCAAGGCCATGGCATACGAGCTTCGTGGGGGCGCCCGTCCCAAGGATGTCCTGATGAGGCTGACGCCTCAGCAGATCGGTTGGTATGCGGCGTCCGAGTGCGGCGAGCCCGGGACGTGCCTGGCCGACGGTCGGCGCCTGTGGCTGGTGTCGACGGCGAAGGGCGACCCGCGCTTCCGGATGAGGAAGAGCACGGCCGCCGTGCTGGCCGCGCGGTACACGGTGGTGCGCACCCAGCGGCTGCACAACGTGACGGTCCAGCTCCTGGAGCGACGAAGCAGCTGACCAGGGAAATTTCGCGCTCGTCCGGTGTGCGTGGCGTGAAACCCGTTAGTTACCTGTAATTTCCACGCAGATTACTCTCATGTCGGGACTTACCCGGCGTACGTCACTTGTTGAGCCTTACATCATTCTTGCCCCTCGGATAGCCTTTCGTCTCTCGACCCCGCGTTCTGTGCGGGGTCGTCAGGGGTGGGGGTTACACGGGTCATCGGCCCGGAGGGTGGGAATGTCATCAATTGACTCTGCCCGCATGGCTGGAGCGGCAGGCGCTGGGGGGCGCAGGGCCGCACGGCACGGAGGACGGCGTGGCGGTGCCGACCAGGCACCGCTCGGGCTGCTGCCCGCGCCGCCCTCGCATGCGGAGAAGTACTCGTACGTGAAGCGGCGCCTGTGGGTGCTGACGCTGGCGTCGGTCGTCAGCTTCGGCTGTCTGACCGTCAGTCAGATCGCGCTCACGCAGGCCAGCCCGCTGATGTGGGTCTTCGCGCCGCCGCTCGCCTTCACGGTGGTCTATTACCTGGTGTCGCTGCGCGTGAACGGCTTCACGCGGGACTTCGACTTCGCGTACCACCAGGAGCTGGTACGCGGCTGGCGCCCGGCGGTCTACCCGACCGTCGACGTCTTCCTGCCGGTGTGCGGCGAGCCCATCGAGGTGCTGCACAACACCTGGACGCACGTACGGCAGCTGGCCGACCGCTATCCCGGGCGGTGCGTGCCCTTCGTCCTCGACGACGGGGCGAGCCCGGAACTGGCCGCGATGGCCGCCGCCTTCGGGTTCCGCTACGGCACCCGGGAGAACCGCGGCTGGTTCAAGAAGGCCGGCAATCTGCACTACGGCTTCGGTCAGTCGGACGGCAAGTACATCCTCATCCTCGACGCCGACTTCACGCCGCGCTCCGACCTCCTGGAGGAGCTGCTGCCGTACATGGAGGCGGACGAGCGCGTCGGCATCATCCAGTCGCCGCAGTACTTCCGGGTGCTCGACTCGCAGAACTGGATCGAGCGGGGCGCGGGGGCCGTACAGGAGCTCTTCTACCGTTCCGTGCAGGTGTCGCGGCAGGGGAGCGACGGCGCGATATGCGTCGGCTCCTGTGCCATCTACCGGCGGGCCGCCCTCGACACCAACGGCGGTACGACGCTGATCGAGCACTCCGAGGACGTGCACACCGGGTTCGACCTGCGCGGGCTCGGATGGGACCTGAAGTACGTGCCCGTAGCGCTGTCGACCGGGGTGTGCCCGGACACCGCGGGCGCCTTCTTCAACCAGCAGTACCGCTGGTGCTCGGGCTCGATGTCGCTGCTCGGCAGCAAGAAGTTCTGGGACGCGCCCATCCGTTTCTCCAGCCGGCTCTGCTACATGTCCGGGTTCTTCTACTACATCCACACCGCGCTGTTCACCTTCGTGGCGCCGCTGGTGCCGATCGTCCTGCTGCTCGCCAGCCCGGAGATGCTCCAGGTCAAGCACCTGGTGTGGGTGCTGCCCAGCATCGTCTACACGACCATGATCTTCCCGATGTGGCACAAGGCGCCCTACCGGCTGGAGGCCTGGTCGGCGCGGATGATGTACGGCTGGGCGCACGTCTTCGCCATCTGGGACATCCTGCGCAAGCAGCGCATGGGCTGGCAGCCGACCGGGTCCAAGGGCGCGAAGAAGAACAAGACCCGGCGGTTCTGGCTGGGGCTGTGGATCTGGAGCGGCGGGACCGCCGTGATCTGGGTCGGCACCGCCGTGTACCGGCTGTTCACCGGCTACCCGCCCGACTTCGCCCTCGTCCTGTCCTCCGGGCTGTTCTACGCGCTGGTCGTCGCCCGTGCGCTGATCCAGCCCAAGGAGCATCACACCGCCACCGCAGGTGACACCGCATGATCCGCAAGACGCTGCTCCCGCTGGCACTGGTGCTGATGGCCCTGACGGGGGTCTCCGGCTGCGGCCTGTTCGGGGGCGACGGCGACCCCGCCGCCGACGCCGCCCGCGAGCCGTCCGCCGACTCCTCCGCGCGGGCCGCGCAGCAGCTGCCGTACGACGTCAAGCCGTTGCTGCACCCCGCCAAGAAGTACTTCGGGGTCGCCGTGGACGGCGCGCCCAGCTCGATGAAGCCCGTGGACGCCTTCGCCAAGACCGTCGGCAAGCAGCCGAACATGGTCGGGTCGTACTCGTCGTGGGGCGACGGCTTCAACGCCGAAGGCGCGCAGAACGTCTTCGAGGACGGCGGGCTGCTGTACGTCTCGTGGGAGCCGTTCAAGCCCGGCCTCGACAAGATCGCGGACGGCTCGCAGGACTCGTACATCAAGAAGTTCGCGGCGAGTGTCCGTAAGACCGATGTGCCCGTCGCGATCAGCTTCGGGCACGAGATGAACGGTCACTGGTACCCGTGGGGGACCAAGGACACGACGCCCCGGACCTTTGTGAAGGCGTGGCGGCACATCCACGACCTCTTCCAGGAGGAGGGCGCGACCAACGTCGTCTGGGTGTGGAGCCCGAATGTCGTCAACCCCGTGCCGACCGTCCAGCTCAAGCCGTACTGGCCCGGTGACGCGTATGTCGACTGGGTCGGGATCGTCGGCTACTGGACGACGACCGGCGCCCACACCTTCGACACCCTGTACGGGCCGACGAGGCGGCAGGTGGCCACGTTCACCGACAAGCCGGTGCTGATCAGCGAGACCGCGGCGGAGCCCGGGGAGCGGCGGCGCGCCGATGTGCGCGGGCTGCTCGGCGGGGTCGAGGAGAACGAGGACGTCATCGGCTTCCTCTGGTTCAACATTCCCAAGCGGGCCGACTGGCGGATCCAGAGCAGTCCGCTGGCCCTGGCCGAGTTCAAGCGCCTGATCGCCGACGACGCCTTTGGATTCGAGGTGCCGCGGTCATGAGTGGTGAGCAGGAGTACGGGCTGCGGCACGGACAGGAGTACTGGCAGGAGCGGGGTGCGCAGGCGCAGCAGGCCGCGCCCGCCCCGCAATCTCAAGAATCGTTTCTGCAATATCCGGGCGGGCAGCAGTCGGGCTACCAGCAGCAGCCGGGCCAGCAGCAGCCGGGCCAGCAGCAGTCGGGCTACCAGCAGCCGGGCCAGCAGCAGCCGGGCCAGCAGCAGTCGGGCTACCAGCAGCCGGGCCAGCAGCAGCCGGGCCAAGGCGCCTGGCAGCAGCAGTACCCGCCGTATACGGCCCAGCAGGTCCCCGGCGCCGAGCCCGATGCCGACGCCGACTACTACGTGCCGCACTACACGGTCCTCGAACCGGAGCCCGAGCCCGAACCGGGCTATGTGCTTCCGGAGGTACCCGTCTCCGCCTGGTCGGTCGACAACAGCCGCTCGGCGTGGATCAGCCGCGGTGTGCTGGTGCTGATCCTCCTGGTGCAGGCGGGCCTGTCCTACCGGCTGGACGGGAGCGCCTTCGCGCAGGAGGCGAAGTTCCTGATGTCCGACGGCACCCTCTCCGGGCTGCTGTCGGACGCGGGGCTGACCGGCGCCCGGACGCTGAGCCTGGCCTGGGCGCTGGGCGCGACGGCCCTGCTGTTCGGCGCGACCCGGCTGCTGTTCAACGTGCGGGCCGGTCTCGCGGCCGCCGCGATGTACTCCGTACTGGAGTCGACCGCCTTCACCGGTCGGTACGCCTCTCTGCATTCCCTGTCGCTGTTCTTGCTCGCCGCGGCCCTGTGGCTGCTGGCCAGGACCCGGCAGTCGAGCCCCGCGGCCGTGCTGGTGGCGGCGCCCTTCGCCGCGCTCGCGCCGTTCGCCGCGTACTCGGCGGCGCTGTACCTGCCCTCGCTGACGGTGCTCGCGGTACTGACCGCCTACCGCTTCCGCGGCGCCGGCGCGTTCGTGCGCGGCGGGCTCTTCGCGGCGGCGACCGGAGCCCTGTGCTTCGTCGGCGTCGCACTGCACGGCATGCCGCACGGCTGGAACGCGCACGCCACCGACAGCGCGGCGAGCCTGCTCAAGGAGAGTGCCGAGTGGGGCGGCGTCGTCCTGTCCGTCGCCGTGATCGGCGCCGTGGGCTTTGCCCGCCGGGCCCGGATGGGCGAGATGCCCTGGGCCGAGGGTTCGGCGCCGGGGACGATCCGTCGGTCGGCGCTGGGCCTGACCATGTGCGCCACCGCGCTGCTCGCCCCGCTCTACCAGGCCTACCTGGGCAACGGCAGCTCGCTGCACCTCCACATCGGCTTCGGACTGCTCTTCGCGGTACCCATGGCGGGCCTCGGCATCTCCCGGATGATGGGCGCCCACTTCCGGTACCCGCAGATCGGCATCATGATCTACGTCGCCGCGCTGGTCGTGGGCATGGCGCAGACGCGGGAGCTGTACCGGCCGCCGGACTCGGCCGCCATGATCGGTGCACTGCGTGAGGTCGTGGCCGAAAAGGGCGCCAAGGGGAGCTATCTCAGCGACGAGCCCGAGATCTCCGCGTACTACCTGCGGGCCCACACCGACCCGGGCCAGTGGCACCTGGCCGGGCGCGGGACCGCGCTGACGGCCGCCGTGAAGAAGGGCTCGTACGACGCGATCGTGCTGCGGGCCGCCTCCGTGCCCGACGAGCTGCGCGGCAACGCGCACTACCGGCTGCTGGCCGTGCTGCGGCCCGCCGACAAGGACAGCGCCGGCGGGCAGGCACCGTACCGGATCTGGGTGAAGCGATGACGGCGGCGTACACACCGGACGAGGCGATGACGGCGGGGTACCCACCGGGCGAGGCGATGACGGCGCACGCGCAGGCTCCGGGGGCTGATCGCGCGGAGCCCGAGACCGAGGGGCGCGCGGCCAGACGCCGTGCCGAGAGGGGCGGAAAGGGCGCCGCGCTGCTCGTCTTCGCGGTGCCGGCACTGGTCGCGCTCGCCTGTGTGCTGCCGGGTCTCGGCAAGCGCCAGCTCTGGCGCGACGAGCACGCCACCTGGTGGGCCTCCTCGCTGTCGTGGCACTTCCTCGGGCGGCTCATCGAGAACATCGACGTCGTCTTCACTCCGTACTACGCGGGCATGCATCTGTGGATCGCGGTGGCCGGTGACTCACCTGCCATGCTGCGGCTGCCCGAGGCACTGGCCATGGGGGTCTCGGCCGGTCTGGTCGGGCTCCTCGGGCGGCGGATGTTCGCCGTGCGGACCGGGCTGCTGGCCGGGCTGCTGTTCGCGCTGGTTCCGGCGATCACGCGGTACGGGCAGGAGACACGGCCCTACGCCTTCGCGACCCTCTTCGCGCTGCTCGCCACGCTGCTCCTGCTGCGCGCTCTGGAGAAGCCGAGCCTGCGGGACTGGACCCTGTACGCGCTGGCGATCGCGGCGACCGGATTCGGCCACCTGGTCGCGATGTCCGTGATCGCCGGGCATCTGGGCCTGGTCGTACTGGCGAAGAAGCGCGGCGACCGGATCGCGCACTACGCCTTCGCGGGCGCCGCGCTGCTCGGGCTGTCGATCACCTTGCCGATGGTGGCGCAAGGATCGGGACAGAGCGGGCAGATAGCGTGGAACGACACCACAGCCGATGACCTGATCGACTTCCCGGAGAAGCTGTTCGGGTCGTGGATCACCGGCGGAGCCGTGATGGGCCTCGGCCTGCTCGGACTGCTGGTGGCCCGCCGCTACGCGCTGCTGCTCGGAGCCTGGGCCGTACTGCCGCCCGTGCTGACCTTCCTGACGGCCGATCAGCTGCACCTCTTCCTGCCGCGCTACCTCCTCTTCACCATTCCGGCATGGACGCTTCTGGTGGCCGCCGCGGTCACCCGGATCGCCGGGCGGCTCGACCCGGAGGCCCGTCCGGGCGCCGGTGCGAAGGCCTTCGGCGGGCTGCTGGTGGCGGCCGTCGTCGCCGGGTACGCCTTCGTGGCGTGGCCCGCGATCGGCGACGCCAAGAAGGACCTGCCGGACGAGCCGGACTACGCGGGTGCGGCCGATGTGATCGCGTCCGGCGAGCGGTCCGGCGACGGAATGATCTTCAACGGCGGGATGTCGGAACGCCGCGCCATGGCGTACGAACTGCGGGACCGCGAGGCCCCCAGGGACGTCCTCATGGAGTGGACCCCGCAGCAGAACGGCTCGTACGGCGCCAGTGAGTGCAAGCAGCCGGCCCGCTGTCTCAAGGGCGTCGACCGGATCTGGCTGGTCTCCACGATCAGCGACGGCCGCCCGCTGCTGACGGGCGCCGACGACAGGACGGCCGCGGCGATCGAGAAGGACTTCAAGGCCGCGCGCACGGTGAAGCTGCACCACGTCGTCGTCCAGGTGCTGGAACGCACGTAACGGCCCGACCGGAACATGAAGGTTAAGGAGGCCGCCCGTATGCGGCTCACAGTCATCGGCACCGGCTATCTCGGTGCCACCCACGCCGCCTGCATGGCGGAGCTCGGGCACGAGGTGCTCGGCGTCGACGTCGACCCCGACAAGGTGGCCGCGCTGGGCGCCGGGCGGGTGCCGTTCCACGAGCCGGGGCTCGGCGAGCTCGTCCGGAAGCACCTCGCCTCCGGGCGGCTGCGCTTCACCACTTCCTACGAGGAGGCGGCGGCGTTCGCCCAGGTGCACTTCGTGTGTGTCGGAACGCCACAGCTGAAGGACTCCGAGGGCGCCGACCTCACGTACGTCGACGCGGCGTTCGCGGCGATCGCAGGGCACGCCTCGGCCGGCGCGCTGCTCGTCGGCAAGTCGACCGTGCCGGTGGGGACGGCCCGGCGGCTCGCGGACACGCACCCCGTGGAGATTGCCTGGAACCCCGAGTTCCTGCGCGAGGGCTTCGCCGTCGAGGACACGCTGCGGCCCGACCGGCTGGTGTTCGGCGTCGAGTCGGAGCGCGCGGAAACAATCCTCCGTGCGGTGTACGCCCCCGTCCTCGCCGCCGGGACCCCGCTCGTCACCGCCGACTTCCCGACCGCCGAGCTGGTCAAGACGGCCGCCAATGCCTTTCTCGCCACCAAGATCTCGTTCATCAACGCGATGGCGGAGGTGTGCGAGGCGGCGGGCGGCGATGTATCCGTACTGGCCGAGGCCATCGGCCACGACGAGCGGATCGGACGCACGTTCCTGCGTGCGGGCGTCGGCTTCGGGGGCGGCTGTCTGCCCAAGGACATCCGTGCCTTCGCGCACCGCGCCGACGAACTCGGCGTCTCGCTCGGCTTCCTGCGCGAGGTCGACGCGATCAACATGCGGCGCCGGGACAAGGTCGTCGACCTCGCGCGCGAGCTGTGCGGGGGAGGAGTGCTCGGCGCGCGGATCGCCGTCCTGGGCGCCGCCTTCAAGCCGGACTCGGACGACATCCGCGACTCGCCCGCGCTGAACGTGGCCGCGCGCCTCGGGCTCGACGGCGCCGACGTCACGGTCTACGACCCCGAGGCGATGGACAACGCCCGCAAGGCGTATCCGCTCCTCGGGTACGCGGTCTCGCCCGAGGAAGCGCTGCGCGGCGCCGATCTCGTGCTGCATCTGACCGAGTGGCCGCGGTTTCGTGAACTGGACCCCGGGCGGCTCGTGTCACTGGTCTCCCGTCCGCGGATCGTGGACGGCAGGGGGGTGCTCGACGCGGACCGCTGGACCGCGGCGGGCTGGCATTTCCGGGCGCTGGGACGGCCCGCGCCCGTAGGGGAGGGGAAGTAGGACATGACGTACGACGTGGGGGCCGACACCGCGGTCACCGTGGTGATGCCCACGTACAACGAGGCGGCGAATCTGCCCCGGATGGCCGAGGCGGTCCTTCAACTGCCGCTCACCGGACTGCACTTGAAGATCGTGGACGACTCCAGCCCGGACGGCACCGGGCGGATCGCCGAGGAGCTCGCCGAGAAGTACAACGCCGACGGGCAGCGCCGGATGAGCGTGCTGCACCGGACCGAGAAGGACGGTCTGGGGCGGGCGTACACGGCCGGGATGAGCGCCGCGCTCGACGAGGGAGCCGCGTACGTCGTGCAGATGGACGCGGACGGCAGCCACCCCGTGGACGCGGTGCCCCGGATGCTCGGCACGGCCGTGGCCACCGGCGTGGGGCTCGTCATCGGCAGCCGGTACGTCGAGGGCGGCTCGCTCGACGAGGACTGGGGCGTGCACCGGGTGCTGCTCTCGCGCTTCGCGAACGGCTACGCCCGAGCCGTGCTCGGCACCAAGATCCGGGACATCACGGCCGGGTTCAACCTCTGGTCGGCCACGACCCTGCGCGATGTCGACCTGGCCACGCTGGACAGCGCCGGCTACAGCTTCCAGGTCGAGCTCAAGTACAAGGCCGTACGCGCCGGACACAGCGCCGTGGAGATCCCGATCCGCTTCGAGGAGCGGACCGAGGGGGTCTCCAAGATGACGCTGCGTACGCAGCTGGAGTCGGCGGTGGTGCCGATCCGGCTGCGGTTGAAGCACAAGTAGTGGCGCAGTCCCTCGGGCGGCGGCGGCCTGGTTACTCGTTTGCCGCCGCCGACGCCTGGGCCTCGCCGCGCCTGTGGATCTGCCGGAAGGTGAACTCGGCGATGTCGTCGCCGTTCGTGAAGACCTTGGTGTCCTTCGGCGTCACGTCCTTGCCGTTGGTGAACCCGGCGAGCGTGAAGTAGGCGTAGCGGCCGTAGGAGTTGGTGGTCGAGCGGCAGACTGCGGAGTCGCAGAAGGGCTTGACGCCGTTGCCGGACAGGGAGGCGACGATGCTCTTCTTGTCCGCCTGGCCCTTGGCCTTGGTCGCCTGCGCCTCGGTGTCGAAGACGGCCACGCCGACCGTCACCGCGACACCGTCCTTGGTGTAGGTGACGCGCAGGAAGCGCGTGCAGTCGTTCTTTCTGAGGACCGCAAGGAGGGTGTTCTTCGCGGCCGAGGCGCAGTTCTTCGTGTCGGCCGTCGGACCCTTGCGGTAGACGCGGTCGCCCATCGTCAGCTGCGTACCCGGGAAGAGGATGTCCGGGCTGAGCGGTGCCGTGTCCTTCTTCGCGCTGGATATGAAGTCCCTGGGGTCCAGCGGGGGAGGGGCCGAGGTCGGCGCGAACGACGGCGCCGGCGCGGTGGTGTCGCTCGGGATGGTCGCGGTGGCGGGCAGATTGGAGGGCTCGTTCGAGGCCTGGTTGTCCCCGTTCGCGGACACCACGGCCACGGCGACGGCCGCGCCGACCGCGACCGTGGCGAGCGCTCCGCCGCCGATGAACAGCAGCCTGCGGCGTTTGTTGCGCGACTCGGACGCCTCGGCGAGTGCCGCCCAGTCAGGCGTCCGATCGACGGTCTGGTTGCCCCATTGAGACTGCTGAGAACCCGGCTTCCAGGGATCCCACGGGGGCTGCCCCTGCCCACCCTGCCCATAACTCATGCGCCGCATCTTAGACGGGCGTTGGGGGGTGCCGTTCCGCATCAGAGCGCACTTGAGCCCCTAGCGTGACCTGCATGAACGAGGGCAAAAGTGACATCTCCGGGTGGTTGGTGCGGCGGGCGTCCTGGCATGCGTGGGCGGTGCTGGCCGTGGTGCTGTGCGTCCCGGTCGTCAACGTCGCCCGGAGGAGCTCGGACGGCGGGATGGACAACGCGATCGTCGTCCGGGCGGCCAGGACCTGGCTGGACGGCGGCTCGCCGTACGCCGACCCGCACTTCCTCTATCTGCCCGGCGCGGTGCTCGCGGCGGTGCCGCAGGCGCTGCTACCGCTCGCCGCTCTGCGGGTGCTCGTGCCGCTGGGGGTGACCGGGCTGCTGGCGGCGGGCTGGGGCTGCGCGCTGCGCATCCACGGGATCGCGTGGCGCAGCCGCTTCGCCGTGCTCGGGCTCACCGGGCTCGCGCTGGGCTTCGCGCCCTTCGGTCATCTGGTGACGCTCGGCAACTGGACCGTGACGGCGGCGGTCGCGCTGCCGCTGGGGTTGCTGTGCGCGGTGCGGGGGCGGTGGGTCGCGGCGGGGGTGGTGATCGGCGCCGCGATCGTCCTGAAGCCGCTGCTCGCGCCGGTGGCGCTGCTCTTCGTCTTCGCCCGGGAGTGGCGGGGGCTCGGCGCCCTCGCGCTGGTGCCCGCGGTGGTCTCCGGTGGGGCGGCGCTGCTGATGCCCGATCCTGCGGGGTTTGTCACACGGACGCTGCCGTTCCTGCTGCGGGGGCACGACAGATTCGTGCGACTGTACGAGGCGTCGCCGGGGGCGGTGCTGGCGCGGCTCGGGGTGCCGCCATCGGTGGCGAGTCTGTTCGCCGTGGCCGCCGCGGGGTGCGGGGTGTGGTGCGCGTACCGGCGCTGGTGTCGTGCGGAGGCCGGGGCGCTGCGGCTGGTCGAGACCGCCGTGCTGCTGATGCTCTCGGCGTTCTTGGTGTCCCGGCCGTCGTACGACCACTATCTGCTGGTGGTGGTGCCGCTGCTGCTCGCGGGGGTGCCGTTTCCGGGCTCGGTGGCCCGCGGCCCGTGGTTCTGGCTCGCGCTGGTGCCGCAGGTGCCGGGGTTCACCTGGCCCTGGCTGGAGCCGGTGACCCGACGGGCGTTCCGGGACTGCCTTACCTTGTGTGTGCTGTTCGCCGCGGTGGCCGTGCGGCCGAAGCGGTCCTCGGCGCGGGCACCGATGCGCCGGTCGCCGCAGGCTGTGCCTCCGCGCTCCCAAGCTCTCGACTCCGCTCGGGCAGGGGGGACGCCCGTCGCCCTGCGGGACGACTGCTCGCAGCGATAGCGGCGTCGGTAGCGGCAGCCGTACGCGCTCGACCCGCGTTTTGACCCTTGCGGGGCAGCGCAGGTAGGCTTGCAGTTCGTTATGTGTATTGGCTTGCTCATTCTCACGTGAGGGGCCCTTACACCGGTCCACCGGGGCCGATGACCAGCGACCAGCGTGCGGTATGCGTCACCGCCATGCGGTCAGGGCTGTCGTGATCGTCCGTGGTGGCCATGTCAGGACCCACTCACTGAAGAAGCGAAGGCTACGACCGTGCGTACGTACAGCCCCAAGCCCGGCGACATCACTCGCCAGTGGTACGTCATCGACGCCCAGGATGTCGTCCTGGGCCGTCTGGCGACCACTGCCGCGAACATCCTGCGGGGCAAGCACAAGCCGATCTTTGCCCCCCACGTCGACGCTGGTGACTTCGTCATCATCATCAACGCGGACAAGGTGCACCTGTCCGGCAACAAGAAGACCCAGAAGATGGCTTACCGCCACTCCGGCTACCCGGGTGGTCTGCGCTCCGTCCGTTACGACGAGCTGCTGGCCAAGAACCCCGAGAAGGCCGTCGAGAAGGCCATCAAGGGCATGATCCCCAAGAACTCTCTGGGCCGTCAGGTGCTCTCGAAGCTGAAGGTCTACTCGGGCGACCAGCACCCGCACGCTGCCCAGCAGCCGGTGCCGTTCGAGATCACCCAGGTCGCGCAGTAGTTCCGGCCACCCCCTAAGACGAAAAGAAATCTGAGGAGAATCGTGGCCGAGACCACCGTTGAGCAGCCGGTCGAAGAGACTGAGCTCGTCGACATCGACCAGTACACCACCGAGTCCGAGGTCCCCGTCGAGGGCGAGTACACCTCGGAGTCCCTCGCCGGCCGCTTCGGCGAGCCGCAGCCGGCCGCCGGCCTGGGCCGTCGTAAGAACGCCATTGCCCGCGTCCGGATCGTCCCGGGCTCCGGCAAGTGGAAGATCAACGGTCGCACCCTTGAGGACTACTTCCCCAACAAGGTGCACCAGCAGGAAGTCAACGAGCCCTTCAAGGTGCTCGAGCTCGACGGCCGCTACGACGTCATCGCCCGCATCTCGGGTGGCGGCGTCTCCGGTCAGGCCGGT
This sequence comes from Streptomyces albiflavescens, assembly GCF_014645835.1. GTDB lineage: Bacteria > Actinomycetota > Actinomycetes > Streptomycetales > Streptomycetaceae > Streptomyces > Streptomyces albiflavescens. The sequence goes on along the minus strand of NZ_BMMM01000016.1, from coordinate 148,402 downwards.
GCCCTGCGCCTCGGCGTGGCCCGCGCCCTGAACGAGGCCGACGTGGACAACAACCGCGGCGCCCTCAAGAAGGCCGGCTTCCTCAAGCGCGACGACCGTGCGGTCGAGCGCAAGAAGGCCGGTCTCAAGAAGGCCCGCAAGGCTCCGCAGTACAGCAAGCGTTAATCTTCGCTGCCTGCTCGTACGCGTAGTACGCGTAGTACGTCCGAACGCCCCGGCGGCACGCCACAGTGCCGTCGGGGCGTTCGTTTATCACTGGCCTTGGGCGTATAACGGCACAAGGCGCTCAAAGGCTCGTGTGATCGGATGACTTCCGAACTCTGAAGCTTCCTCAGGAGGACAAGTGGGACGACTCTTCGGCACGGACGGCGTGCGCGGTGTCGCCAACGCGGATCTGACGGCCGAGCTCGCGCTCGGGCTCTCCGTGGCAGCGGCGCACGTACTGGCCGAGGCGGGCACGTTCGAGGGCCACCGGCCGGTCGCGGTGGTCGGGCGGGACCCGCGCGCGTCCGGGGAGTTCCTGGAGGCCGCCGTGGTCGCGGGCCTGGCCAGCGCCGGCGTGGACGTCCTGCTCGTCGGTGTGCTGCCCACCCCCGCGGTGGCGTACCTCACCGGTGCGCTGGGCGCCGACCTCGGCGTGATGCTCTCCGCCAGCCACAACGCCATGCCCGACAACGGGATCAAGTTCTTCGCCCGCGGCGGCCACAAGCTCGCCGACGAGCTGGAGGACCGGATCGAGGGCGTCTACGAGGAGCACCGCACCGGCGCTCCCTGGGACCGGCCCACCGGAGCCGGGGTCGGGCGCGTGCGCGCGTACGAGGAAGGGTTCGACCAGTACGTCGCCCACCTCGTCGGCGTACTGCCGAACCGCCTCGACGGAGTGAAGGTCGTCCTCGACGAGGCGCACGGTGCCGCCGCCCGGGTGTCGCCGGAGGCCTTCACACGGGCCGGCGCCGAGATCATCACGATCGGCGCCGAGCCGGACGGGCTCAACATCAACGACGGCTGCGGCTCCACCCACCTGGCCAAACTCCAGGCCGCCGTCCTCGAACACGGCGCCGACCTCGGCATCGCGCACGACGGCGACGCCGACCGCTGCCTCGCCGTGGACCACACGGGCGCCGAGGTGGACGGCGACCAGATCCTGGCCGTACTCGCGCTGGCGATGCGGGAGCGTTCCGCACTGCGCTCCGACACCGTCGTCGCGACCGTCATGTCCAACCTGGGCTTCAAGCTCGCCATGGAGCGCGAGGGTCTCTCGCTCGTCCAGACGGCGGTCGGTGACCGCTATGTCCTGGAGGAGATGAAGGAGCACGGCTACGCGCTCGGCGGCGAGCAGTCCGGGCACGTCATCATCCTCGACCACGCCACCACCGGCGACGGCACGCTGACCGGTCTGCTGCTGGCGGCCCGGGTCGCACAGACGGGCCGTACGCTCCGGGACCTCGCCTCGGTCATGGAGCGGCTGCCGCAGGTGCTGATCAATGTGCCCGACGTGGACAAGTCGCGGGTGAAGACCTCGGCCGAGCTGGCCGCCGCGGTGGCCGACGCCGAGCGCGAACTCGGAACCACCGGCCGGGTGTTGCTCCGTCCGTCGGGCACCGAGCCACTCGTACGGGTGATGGTCGAGGCCGCCGACATCGACCATGCGCGGTCGGTGGCCGAGCGGCTCGCCGACGCGGTGAAGTCGGCGCTCGGCTAGAACCGGCTCAGTTCCGCCGTGCGTTCGCGCTGCCGGGCCCAGAGCCACTTCTGGGCCGGCAGCGTGAGCGTGCAGGCCGGCACGATGCCCAGCAGGTTCAGCAGCAGCTGCTCGGTGGAGCCCCACGCCTGGTGGTACTCGGCGTAGCTGAAGGCGACGGCGGCGTTCGCGGCGGCCGGCTGCTCGGCACTGAACAGGCCGACCGCGTCCATGTCATGGTCAGAGTTTGCGCAGGCTCAGGCGCTGCACCTTGTGGTCGGGGCCCTTGCGCACGACGAGGGTCGCCCGGCCGCGCGTCGGGGCCACATTCTCCAGCAGGTTGGGCTTGTTGATGGTCCGCCAGGTCGTGCGGGCGTAGTCGAGCGCCTCCTCCTCGGAGACCTGGGTGTACTTGCGGAAGTACGAGTGGGGGTTCTGGAAGGCGGTCGCGCGCAGCTTGCGGAAGCGGTTGAGGTACCAGGCCTCGATGTCCTCGGGCCGGGCGTCCACGTACACGCTGAAGTCGAAGTAGTCCGCGAGGCCGACGCGGGTGCGGCCGTCCTTGCCGGGCAGGGCCGGCTGCAGCACGTTCAGGCCTTCGACGATGAGGATGTCGGGGCGACGGACCGTGAGCTTCTGGCCGGGCACGATGTCGTAGATGAGGTGCGAGTAGACGGGGGCGGTGACCTCGTCCTTGCCCGCTTTGATGTCGGCGACGAACCGGGTCAGAGCGCGGCGGTCGTACGACTCGGGGAAGCCTTTCCGTGACATCAGGCCACGGGCTTCCAGCTCCTTGGTGGGCAGCAGGAAGCCGTCCGTGGTGACCAGCTCGACGCGCGGGTGCTCGGGCCAGCGGGAGAGCAGGGCCTGCAGGAGCCGGGCGACGGTGGACTTGCCGACGGCCACCGAACCGGCGACCCCAATGACGAACGGGGTGCCCGACTGGGAGCCCTTCTCGCCGAGGAAGGTGTTCAGGGCGCCTCTGAGTCCGTCCGTGTTGCCGATGTACAGATTGAGCAGTCTGGACAGCGGCAGATAGATGTCGCGGACCTCGTCGAGGTCGATGACGTCGCCCAGACCGCGCAGCTTCTCGACCTCCTCGGCGTTCAGCGGGAGCGGCGTCTTTTCGCGCAGCGCGCTCCACTCGGCACGGGTGAGGTCGACGTAGGGAGTCGCCTCCGGCCTGGACCGGTGGGCGCTCCGGGATATCGAGGAGACCGGAGAGATCACAGTCCATTGTTACGGGAGTATGGACGGGATGGGGGGTGGGGTCCGTCACGCCGGGTTACACAGGGTGGCGTCGGGGCCCTGGGCCGGCGCCGAGGGCGGCTGGAATTTCCGATATCGGGCACGCAGTGCCGGGATCGGGCGGGTGTGGGCCCTTAGGCTGCGGCCATGTGCGGAATCGTGGGATACGTGGGGTCGCAGCCGGCGCTTGACGTGGTGATGGCCGGACTGAAGCGGCTGGAATACCGGGGATACGACTCGGCGGGCGTCGCCGTGCCGGCGGACGGCGGGCTCGCCGCCGCGAAGAAGGCCGGCAAGCTCGTCAACCTGGAGAAGGAGCTGGTCGAACGGCCGCTGCCGACGGGAACGACGGCCATCGGGCACACCCGCTGGGCCACCCACGGCGGCCCCACGGACGCCAACGCGCATCCGCATCTGGACAACGCGGGCCGGGTCGCCGTCGTCCACAACGGAATCATCGAGAACTTCGCCCTGCTGCGCGCCGAGTTGGCCGAGCGGGGACACGACCTGGTCTCCGAGACGGACACCGAGGTGGTCGCGCATCTGCTCGCCGAGGAGTTCTCGTCCTGCGCCGATCTGGCGGAGGCGATGCGGCTGGTGTGCCGTCGGCTGGAGGGCGCGTTCACGCTGGTCGCGGTGCACGCCGACGAGCCGGACGTGGTGGTCGGAGCGCGCCGCAACTCACCGCTCGTGGTGGGCGTCGGGGAGGGCGAGGCCTTTCTCGCCTCGGACGTCGCCGCGTTCATCGCCCATACGCGGTCGGCGATCGAGCTGGGGCAGGACCAGGTGGTGGAACTGCGCCGGGACGGCGTGACGGTCACCGGCTTCGACGGCCGCCCCGCCGACGTGCGCTCGTACCACGTCGACTGGGACGCCTCGGCGGCCGAGAAGGGGGGTTATGACTACTTCATGCTCAAGGAGATCGCCGAGCAGCCCAAGGCCGTGGCCGATACGCTCCTCGGCCGTATCGACGCGGCCGGCTCGCTGACGCTGGACGAGGTGCGCATCCCGGCGTCGGTGCTGCGCGAGATCGACAAGGTCGTCATCGTGGCGTGCGGTACGGCTTTCCACGCCGGGCTGATCGCCAAGTACGCCATCGAGCACTGGACGCGGATTCCGTGCGAGGTGGAGCTGGCGAGCGAGTTCCGCTATCGCGACCCGATCCTCGACCCGCGCACCCTCGTCATCGCCATCTCGCAGTCCGGCGAGACCATGGACACGCTGATGGCGCTGCGGCACGCCCGCGAGCAGGGCTCCAAGGTGCTGGCGATCTGCAACACGAACGGCTCGACGATCCCGCGCGAGTCGGACGCCGTCCTGTACACGCATGCGGGCCCGGAGGTCGCGGTCGCGTCCACGAAGGCGTTCCTGACGCAGCTGGTCGCCTGCTACCTGGTCGCCCTGTATCTGGGCCAGGTCCGCGGCACCAAGTGGGGCGACGAGATCCAGGCCCTCGTCCGCGAGCTCTCCCGGATCTCCCGCGAGGTCGAGCGGGTCCTGGAAACCATGGAACCGGTACGGGAGCTGGCGCGCTCCCTGGCCGACAAGAACACCGTGCTGTTCCTGGGGCGGCACGTGGGGTACCCGGTCGCGCTCGAAGGCGCCCTCAAGCTGAAGGAACTGGCGTACATGCACGCCGAGGGCTTCGCGGCGGGCGAGCTGAAGCACGGCCCGATCGCGCTGATCGAGGAGGACCTGCCGGTGGTGGTCGTGGTGCCGTCCCCGCGCGGCCGCTCGGTCCTGCACGACAAGATCGTGTCCAACATCCAGGAGATCCGGGCGCGGGGCGCGCGCACGATCGTCATCGCGGAGGAGGGCGACGAGGCGGTCGTGCCCTACGCCGACCACCTGATCCGCATCCCCGCGACGCCCACCCTCCTCCAGCCGCTGGTGTCGACGGTCCCCCTGCAGGTGTTCGCCTGCGAGCTGGCGACGGCTCGGGGGAACGAGGTGGATCAGCCTCGGAACCTGGCGAAGTCGGTCACGGTGGAGTGAGTCGCCTTCAGGGCGTCGATGAAGGTGGTGAAGGCTCCGGCCGGGAAGGTGAGGGGGGTCCTGGCCGGGGTCTTGGAGTCGCGGATGGATATGTGGGTGGGGGTGGTCGCGATTTCGACGCAGGAGTCGCCGTCCCCAGGGCCTGAGTAGGACGACTTCCGCCAGGTGTTGGGGGTGTCCATCGAATGCCTCACAGCTCTTTCGTCAGCCTGTGGATGAAGTCGCGCGACCGTTCCGGGTCGAGCGAGACCGCCTCCACTTTACGGAAGAGTGTTCGAAAGGCGCCGAGCTGGGCTTCGGAGTCGATGAAAGCCGCGCCATGGGGTGCATCGCGTACGACGGTGTCCAGCCTGGGTACGCGACCGCCTGTGTGCGTCATGGCGCTTGCGGCACCGGCGAATCCCTCCAGATCGAAGGGGATGACGCGCACGGTGATGTGGCCCGCCTCGGAGAGTTCGAGGAGCCGGGCGAGTTGGGTTCGTGAGGCGGCTCGGTCGGTGACCGTGATGCGCAGCGCCGCCTCGTGGATGACCGCCTCATACGGCGTGGGGGTGGGGCCTTCCAGGATCACCTTGCGTCGCATCCGGTGCAGAACGCGCAACTCGACGTCCTCGTGCGGGAGTTCAGGAACCCGGTAGGAGTAGACGGCGCGGGCGTAGTCCTCCGTCTGGAGCGGGCCGGGGATGAACAGGAACTGAACCTCACGCAGGAATGCGGCATGGTGCTCCAACTCGGCGAGGTCGAGAAACGGAGTCGGTAGCAAGCCGCGGTACTCCTCCCACCAACCGCGTGTCCGATCGGTGGCCAGCGCTACCAGGGCGTCGATGAACTCGCCGTCCGTGCACGAGTAGTGGGAGGCGAGGCGGCGCAGTCGCGCCTCGCTCACACCCGCGAGGGCGGACTCGATGTGGCTGATCTGGACAGGGCTCACTCCGAGCAGCGCTGCTGCCTCGCGGGCGGCGAGGCCTGCTGCGTCGCGGAGCCTGCGCAGTTCGACCCCCAGGCGCGTTTGACGTGCCGTTGGTTCGCGCCTCAGCGCCATGTACTGCTCCTCGGTGGTCCAACGCGCCTATGGGCGCGACTCGTTCGGGGGCAGATTACGCGATTCCCTTGCAAGGTATGAATGATTAGACCTACCGTCGGTGACGCGACGCACACGCTGCGGATTGCCGGGACCCCGGAAGCGCACCGCCCCGTCCTGCCACGACGGCTGCGGCAATGCCACCCCCGCGCCAGGCGCAGTTCTCCGAAACCCCCACCATCGAACCGGAGTTGACGCATGCCCGAAACCGAACCGTGGGAGTACTGGCTGTACATCCCGAACGACCCGCGCGCCGTCACCGTGAGCCGCCGCACCCTTCGTCTGATCCTCACCGTGCACGGACTGATCCGCCTGGCCGACACCGCCGAACTTCTCGCGACGGAGTTGGTCTCCAATGCCGTACGCCATACGAAAGGGCCCGCGGCGCTCCGCGTCCGCTGGTCGGCCGGTGTCCTGCGGATCGGCGCGTGGGACGCCGACCCCGAGCCGCCCGGACCACCGGGGAAGCTGGAGCAGCTCAGTGAGGCCGAGGAAGGTCGGGGGCTGGCGCTGGTCCGGGCGTGCTCGGACCTGTGGGGGTGGCAGCCGCTGTCCAGGTTCGGCAACCGGGGCAAATACGTGTGGTGCGAGCTCGCTGCCGCTTGACCGCGTACCGGGCGTTGCCCCAACGGGGGAGTGGCGCGCCGCAGGGTCAGCAGTCCGCGCGGGCCCGGGCCCGCCGTTGGCGCATGGCCCGTATTTGCCACAGCAGCGGCAGTTCCAGGAACCAGAAGAGGAAGATGCGCGCGCCGTCCGTGTGCGCGGAGCCGGTCTCGTCCACGGTGACGGCCGTGCCGAGCATGGCCCAGGCGATCGCGAGCACACCGAAGAACCAGAGCGCGGCCGTCCAGCCCCGCCCCGCCGTCCCACCCTGGCCTCGCCGCTGCCTGGCGCGCTCCGGCTCCGGCTCCGACTCCGGCGGCTGCGGGATCCGCTCTGGGTCCCGCGCCGGCATCCGCACCACCACAGCGGCCGAAACCGCCGCGTCTACGGCCGCGATCCGCTCCGGTGTGACGCCCCGGAACAGCGTCGGCTCGATGGTCACGGAGAAGCCGTCGTTGCCGGTGAGGGAGCGGGCCCCGTCGGGGCGGGCGGTCATCGCCGCGCAGGCGTCGTACCGCACGCTGACCGGGCCTCCCGGGGTCAGCAGGCTGACGCCTTCGGTGCCGATCGACAAGGTGACTCGCTCGTCCCCCAGGGACTGGTGCCGGGTGCCGGTCAGAGCGGCCTCGGAGTACTGCGGCGCCGGGGTGAAGCCCGCCCAGTCGGCGTCCCGGCCCGGCACCTGGAGCAGCCCGTCGGCCCACGCCTCCCGGGCGACCTCGCGCAGATCGGCGACGGTCACCGCGTGCAGCTCTGCCCGGCCCTGCTCGGGGGTGAGGAGGCGATGGCCGAGGAGCAGGCTGAGCGCGAACGACGGCAGCAGGGCGGCGGAGAGGTCCGGAGTGTTGTACGCCTTCAGCGCCTTGGCGCGCGCCGAGTCCAGTTCGGCCTGTTCGATCCTGCCCGCCCGCAGCCGGGCGAGCGTGTCGACGAAGCCGCCGACGACCGCGTCCTGCTTCTGCGGCAGCGCGTCGGCGTACCCGGTGAGGGTGGCGAAGTCGGCGTCGCGCGGGGAGTAGTCGGCCTCCGCCGAGTACGAGTAGCCGCCCTCCTGGCGCAGGTCCCGGTAGAGGGCACGGCCGAGGACGTCGGCGAAGACCGCCGCGGCGGTGGAGCGGCGTACGACCGCGTTGAACACGACGCGGCCGTCGTCGCCCCGGATGTAGGCGGGCGTGACCGGTAGCGCGCTGGTCGGGGCGGGCGCGGAGATGCGGGTCCCGGCGGGCAGGGTCAGGTCCAGGCCGTCCGGCACGTGGTCGCTGGTGATCCACAGCACCGCGTTGTCGCGGGTGAACCGGGCCTCGGCCCACTGCCGGACCTGGTCGGCGGTGAGGGTCCGGGTGCCGAGCTCGTTGCAGCTGGTCAGACCGTAGCCCTGGGCGCCGTAACGCCACAGCGGCAACTGGGAGTCGGGCCCGCCGCCCCGGCCCGCGGCCTCGGTCCGCAGGATCTCCTTCTCGGTCTCCAGCCGGTCCAGCGGCAGGTCGCGCAGCGCTGCGCAGACGCTGTTGAGGTACTCGACCACCTCGTCCTCGTCGCCCGTGACCTGGAAGTGGGTGTACGTCATCGACGTGGTGCCGTTGTAGTGCAGGTCGGACAGGCCCAGGCGGTGCAGCGCGAGGTGCTCGACGAGATGCGTGATCCCGGCCGTGGGTAGGGTTTCGTCGGCACGGCCCACGCGGAAGAGCAGCCCGGCGGTGACCTCGCCCGCGCCGGGTGCGTAGAGAGTGGGAATGCCCTGGGTGGTGGTGTGGGAGACCAGGTCGGAGAGGGCGTCGAGGCCCGAGCCGTGCAGGTCGGTGGTCATGGATCGGTCCCCCTCAGAGCGTCGCCAGCGCGGATGTGCGGTACTTGACGAAGGCGGCCTTCGGATCGTTCAGATAGCGCCACGGGAACTCGGCGGCCCGGTCGCCCAAGGCGGCGAAGTGAGGGGCCGCGTCCTCGAAGTGGCCACCGAGGGAGAAGGCCATCGCGAACGCGCTGTGCGCGTCGATCCATTGCCAGCCCGGCCGGTAGTCGTGGTGCAGCACGGACACCCGGGCAGCGGAGCGCAGATCGTTGCGGACCGACACGTCCCGCAGGTACGCCTTGTGCGCGGCGCCGTCGAGGTCCATCCAGTGCTCCAGATGAGCCAGGGCGACCAGCGCCCCCGCGTGCGAGCCGTCGGGCGCGGCGCTCGTGCACTCCCGGGCCAGACCGTGCGCCGCCTCCCAGGAGCCGCCCCACTTCGGACACACCTGCTGCAGCAGCTGCATCTGTGCCGCGTAGTGGTGCGGATGGTGGGAGGAGAGACGGTCGTAGCGGCGGCGGGCCTCGGACAGTCCCAGCCCCAGGCCACGCGCGGTCAGCAGCCGGGCGGTCCAGGCGGGGGCGTTCTCGGGCTGCTCGGCGCACACCTCGATCAGGATCCGCTCGGCCTTTCGCAGCCAAGCGTGGAACCGGTCGAACTGCTCCAGCGAGACGTGCGTGGCCGGGGCGCGGCCGCGGGTCTCCCAGCCCAGATGGATGTACCGCTCGGCGAGCAGCGTGCGCGGCAGCGGATCTGCGGGGGCATCGGCCGCGGCCTGTTCCAGATACGTCTCGACCCCGGCGATGTCGCCGAGGACGTCCGCCGCGAAGGTGACCTTCTCTGCGGAGTCGAGTCCCGTGAAGAACGTCCGGGTGGCGGCCCAGTCGCCGTTCGCCGCGGCGGTGCGTAGCGGAGCGAGTTCGGGCAGCGTGTCGAACGGGTCGAAAGACGGTACCGGCGAGGTGCCGGATCTGCCGGCCTCGCCGCTGGTCGCACTGGTCATGTCTCCGCCCCCTGGCGTTCCCGGCCCTCCAGGGCGCGCTGACGTGTACAGGCCGTATTGCTGAGGTCGCAGCAGGCTAGCAGCAGGTTCGGACAGTGCGTCAGCCGTAGGCTGCCCGACATGAGCATCATCGGGGTCGGTATCGACGTGGCCGAGATCGACCGGTTCCGGGCGTCGCTGGAGCGTACGCCCGGACTGGCCGACCGGGTTTTCATCGAAGAGGAGTTGTACCTGCCGAGCGGTGAGCGCCGGGGCATCGCGTCCCTGGCCGCACGCTTCGCCGCGAAGGAGGCGCTGGCCAAGGCGCTGGGCGCCCCGGCGGGCCTGTACTGGACCGACGCCGAGGTCTATGTCGAGGACAGCGGCCAGCCGCGGCTGCGGGTGAAGGGCACGGTGGCGGCCCGGGCGGCTGAACTGGGCGTGAAGTCGTGGCATGTGTCGCTGAGTCATGACGCGGGTGTGGCTTCGGCGGTGGTGGTGGCCGAGGGGTAGGTCGCCCCGCGGCGCCGTGCCCGGGCTTTGAGCGCACGGCGGGCGTCGGTACGGGAGACTCGGCGGTATGCGTACTGCGTACAGCGTGGAGACCGTAAGAACCGCCGAGCGGGAGCTGATGGCGCGGCTTCCCGAGGGGGCGTTGATGCAGCGCGCGGCCGCGGGACTGGCCGCGGCCTGCGCGGAGTTGCTGGGACGGGTGTACGGCAGCCGGGTCGTGCTGCTGATCGGCAGCGGCGACAACGGGGGCGACGCCCTCTATGCGGGGGCGCGCCTCGCCCGCCGCGGCGCGGGTGTCACCGCGGTGCTGCTCGCCCCTGAACGGACGCACGCCGGAGGGCTGGCGGCGCTGCGGCGGGCGGGGGGCACCTCGGCCGCCCCCGCTGCCGCCGAGCGGCTCATCCGGCGCGCCGACCTCGTCGTCGACGGCATCGTCGGGATCGGCGGCAAGGGCGGGCTGAGGCCCGACGCCGCGCCGCTGGCCGAGCTCGCCGCGGACTCCCGTGCCGCCGTGGTCGCCGTCGATCTGCCGAGCGGCATCGAGGCGGACACCGGGGAGGTCCTCGGCGCGGCGGTGCGCGCCGACCTCACCGTGACCTTCGGGACGCACAAACCGGGGCTGCTCATCGATCCGGCACGCGAGTACGCCGGTTCCGTACGCCTCGTCGACATCGGGCTCGAACTGCCCGCCGAGGCCGAGCTGGAGGCCCTGCAGCACACGGACGTCGCGGCTCGGCTGCCGGTGCCCGGGGCGGCGAGCGACAAGTACCGGCGCGGTGTCGTCGGGATCGCCGCCGGGTCCGCGCGCTATCCCGGTGCGGCGGTGCTCGCCGTGTCCGGAGCGCTGCGGGGTGGGGCGGGGGCCGTGCGGTACGTCGGACCCGCGGCGGACGCGGTGATCGCGCGTTTCCCGGAGACCCTCGTCTCCGGCCAGGGGCCCGCGCGGGCCGGACGGGTCCAGGCGTGGGTCGTGGGGCCCGGGGCCGGGGACGACGCGTCGGCCGTCGCGGAGGTGCTCGCGGCGGAGGTGCCCGTGCTGGTGGACGCGGACGGGTTGCGGCTCGCGGACCGGGACGCCGTACGGGCGCGGAGTGCGCCCACGTTGATGACCCCGCACGCCGGGGAGGCCGCCGCACTGCTCGGGGTTTCGCGGGAGGCCGTGGAGGGGGCTCGGCTGGCTTCCGTGCGGGAATTGGCGGGGCTGTACGAGGCGACGGTGTTGCTCAAGGGGGCGACGACGCTGGTGGCCGATGCGAGGGGTGGGGCTGCGCGGGTGAATTCCACGGGGACGGCCTGGCTGGCCACCGCGGGGAGTGGGGACGTGCTGTCCGGGCTCGCCGGCTCGCTGCTCGCGGCGGGGTTGTCCGCGTTGGATGCGGGGAGTGCGGCCGCGTATCTCCATGGGCTTGCGGGGCGTTTTGCCGCGGACGGGGCGCCTGCCGGGGCCCACGACGTGGCTGCCGCCATCCCGGATGCCTGGCGGGACGTTCGCGACTGAGCGCCGGGAGGGTTTTCGCCCCCGCCGCCCCTACCCATTCCCGTACCTGGGGGCTGCGCCCCCAGACCCCCTGGTTTGTTCTTTTTGTGCGGGTCGGTGGGGGCTTGTCGCGCAGTTCCCCGCGCCCCTGAAGGGGGCGGCAGTCTCCCGAGGAAACAAAGGTCTGGCCGAATGGGGGACTCGGTCGGCGCGGCTCAGGCGGGGGCGGCGATTCGTTGCGTATGGCTGATTGCATGATGATCAGACATATGCGGTGCCGGGGCGCGGCGATGGTGCTCGCGCTGCTGGCCGTTTTGCCCATGGAGAGTGCCGTCGCGGACAGCGGACCCCCCGCTCCCGGGCCGGGGAGCGAGCTGGTGCCCGGTGTGCCCCCGGGCCCCCATCAGCCGTGGCAGATCGATACGCCGGACCAGATGCTCGCGCCGAAGGTGTACACCCCCACCGCCGCGGAGGACGCCGTCGAGCCACGGAACGCACCGCCCGGAACGGACGCGCTCATCGAGTACGTACCGCTCGGCGACGCCGCCGCAGGCAAAGCCGTGACGTGCAGCAAACGGACGGGGCCGTATCAACGGCAGGTCGAGCGGTGGCTGAAGCTGGAGGCGGACGGGAAGCAGTCCGCCGCCGATTGTGTGGCGATTCGGGCATTTCAGACGCGATACAAGATCAAGCCGAACTCCGGGTTCGCCGGATCCGTCACCTGGGCCCATATGCAACTGCTCTCGGCGAGGAAGAACCCGAACGCGGCCAAGAAGTGCCCCGTCCGGTCGTACCGCGTCGCCTGCGTGGACCTGACCCGCCAGCTGACCTGGGTACAGAAGGGGAAGAAGGTGCTGTGGGGGCCGACGCCGATGCGCAGCGGGCGGGCCGGATACCGGACCCGTACGGGCTGGTTCAAGGTCTACTGGAAGCACAAGAACCACTGGTCGACGCTGTACAACAGCCCCATGCCGTACAGCCAGTTCTTCAGCGGCGGACAGGCCTTCCACGCCATCTACGGCAGCATCTACGACCCCAACGGCTCGTGGGGCTGCGTCAATCTGCGCCTCGCCGACGCCCGCAAACTGTGGAGCGTCACGAAGACGGGCGACCACGTGTACGTGTGGGGACACAGGGCCGGCACCTGATGCCGGACGGCCAGACGGCCCCCTACCGGTACCGGCGCCGAGGCGCTGTCAGCCCCCTCTGAGACACTGGGGGCGCGATGAACGAGACAGCACCCCTGCGCGCCCGCGCCGAGATCGACCTGGCAGCCCTTCGGGCCAATGTGCGGACCCTGCGCGCCCACGCGCCGTCCGCGGCCGTGATGGCCGTGGTCAAGTCCGACGCGTATGGCCACGGGGCGGTGCCGTGTGCCCGCGCGGCGCGTGAGGCGGGCGCCACCTGGCTCGGCACCGCAACCCCCGAGGAGGCCCTCGCCCTGCGAGCGGCCGGACTCGAAGGGCGGATCATGTGCTGGCTCTGGACACCCGGCGGCCCCTGGAAGCAGGCCATCGAGGCCGACCTCGACGTGTCGGTGAGTGGCATGTGGGCGCTGCGGGAGGTGGTGCGGGCGGCCCGGGACGCCTCCGCGCCCGCCCGTGTCCAGCTCAAGGCCGACACCGGCCTCGGACGGAGCGGCTGTCAGCCCGCCGACTGGCCCGAGCTCGTCCGGGAGGCGCTGAGCGCCGAGGCCCAAGGGCTCATCACCGTCACCGGTCTCTGGTCGCACCTCGCCTGTGCCGACGAGCCCGGTCACCCCTCCATCCAGGCCCAACTCAGGCATTTTCGCGAGATGGTGAGGTACGCCGAGGAGCAGGGCGTCCGCCCCGAGGTGCGGCACATCGCCAACTCGCCTGCCACGCTGACCCTTCCCGAGAGCCACTTCGACCTCGTCCGCACGGGCATCGCGGTCTACGGCATCTCGCCGAGCCCCGAGCTCGGCACTCCTGCCGACTTCGGGCTGCGCCCGGTGATGACGCTGAGCGCGTCGCTCGCGCTGGTGAAGCACGCGCCGGGTGGCCACGGCGTCAGTTACGGACATCACTACACCACGCCCGGCGACACCACCCTCGGCCTCGTGCCCGTCGGCTACGCGGACGGCATCCCGCGCCATGCCTCCGGCACCGGTCCGGTGCTGGTCGGCGGCAAATGGCGTACGGTCGCCGGCCGGGTCGCGATGGACCAGTTCGTCGTCGATCTCGGCGGGGACGAACCGGCGCCCGGCGCGGAGGCGGTCCTGTTCGGCCCGGGCGACCGCGGCGAGCCGACCGCCGAGGACTGGGCCCGGGCGGCGGGCACGATCGCCTACGAAATCGTCACCCGGATCGGAACCCGCGTTCCGCGCGTCTACGTCAATGTGAACGAGGAACAAGACGGGTAACACCCCCCTGGCAGAGCAGAACCCGGCGGCGAGCGAAGAACGAAGAGGAGCGGGACGTGAGCGAGAGCAGCGCGGAGGTCGTCGCGAGTGCGGCCTCGGCGGCCGCCGCCTCCGCCGGGAACTGGCGCAAGGCCGGTGTCGTGGGCGCCGCGATAGGCGTGGTCGCGGCGGGCGCCGCCGCCGGCGTCGCCATAGAGCGGCTCACGGTCGGCCGCGGCATGCGCCAGAAGGCCCGCCTCGCCCTCGACTCGGCGGGCCCGTACGGCTCGCTGCGGGGCACCCCCGGCAAGGCGTACGCCGATGACGGCAGCGAGCTGTACTACGAGGTCGACGACGCCGAGCCGGAGGCTCCGCTCGCCCCGCGCCGCCGCCGGCTCTTCGGCCGCAAGGCCCCGGTCCCCGTCACCGTCGTCTTCAGCCACGGCTACTGCCTCAACCAGGACTCCTGGCACTTCCAGCGCGCCGCGCTGCGCGGTGTGGTGCGCACTGTGCACTGGGACCAGCGCAGCCACGGGCGGTCGGGGCGGGGCGTCGCCCAGACGGAGGACGGGACGCCGGTCACCATCGACCAGCTCGGACGTGACCTGAAGGCCGTCATCGACGCGGCCGTGCCCGACGGGCCGATCGTGCTGGTCGGGCACTCCATGGGCGGCATGACCGTCATGGCCCTCGCCGACCAGTTCCCCGAGCTGATCCGCGACCGGGTGGTCGCCGTCGCCCTCGTCGGCACGTCGTCGGGGCGGCTCGGCGAGGTCAACTTCGGGCTGCCCCTCGCGGGCGTCAACGCGGTGCGACGCGTGCTCCCCGGCGTACTGAAGGCGCTCGGGCAGCAGGCCGCCCTGGTGGAGCGGGGGCGGCGGGCCACGGCCGATCTGTTCGCCGGGGTCATCAAGCGGTACTCGTTCGCCACCCGGGACGTGGATCCCGCGGTCGAGCGGTTCGCCGAGCGGATGATCGAGAGCACGCCGATCGACGTGGTCGCCGAGTTCTATCCGGCGTTCACCGAGCACGACAAGACCGCCGCGCTCGCGCACTTCACCGAGATGCCCGTCCTCGTCCTCGCCGGGGTCAAGGACCTGGTGACTCCGAGCGAGCACAGCGAGGCGATCGCCGACCTGCTGCCGGACGCCGAGCTGGTGCTCGTACCCGACGCCGGACACCTGGTGATGCTGGAGCACCCCGAGGTCGTCATAGACCGTCTCGCCGACCTGCTCATGCGCGCGGGTGCCGTCCCGGCAGGGGCTACCGTGGGTGGCTATGGAAGCACCAGCAGCACCGCACAACCCGGCTGAGCCCGCGCAGGACGGCGTCAGCGTGCAGATCACCGTCAACTCCCCCGAACAGATGCAGGAGTTGGGCCGCCGACTCGCCAAGCTGCTGCGCGCGGGCGACCTCGTGATGCTGAACGGGGAGCTCGGCGCGGGCAAGACCACGCTGACCCGTGGGCTCGGCGAGGGGCTCGGCGTCCGGGGCGCGGTCACCTCGCCGACCTTCGTCATCGCGCGTGTGCACCCCTCCCTCGGGGGCGGTCCTCCGCTCGTCCACGTGGACGCGTACCGCCTGGGCGGCGGGCTCGACGAGATGGAGGACCTTGACCTCGACGTGTCGCTCTCCGACTCGGTGATCGTCGTGGAGTGGGGCGAGGGCAAGGTCGAGGAGCTGACCGACGACCGGCTGCTCGTCGTCATCCACCGGGCCGTCGGGGACACCACGGACGAGGTACGGCACGTCACGCTGACGGGGTTCGGCGAGCGCTGGGCGACGGCCGATCTGAGCGTCCTGTCGGCCTGACCGGTTTGGCGCGCCACTCGGCTGCCCGGCCACCGCCTCCCGGCCTGGGCCTTCGTGGGTTCCGGCCAGTTCTTCATGAAGGTTCCGACGTGGGTTCCGGCCAGTTCTTCATGAAGGTTCCGACAAGACGTCGGCAAGATATTGCGTTCGGCATCCCGGCCGTGGTCACATGGACATCAGTACGTAGTTAGGTCTACCTAACCGCGCTTGCCCCCGAAGCCCCAGGAGGCGTCCATGTCGGCTTCAGAACGTGACGTGCCGGCGCCGCCGTGCGTGGTGGCCGGGGTGTCGATGCGGGATCTGCTGGCGTCGTGCGCCGCGGCCGAGGCGGTGTCGAGGCCGCCGCGCGAGCCCGCGCCGCGTGCGGCGGAGCCCGTGAAGGCACGGCGCGTACGGCGCCAGAAGGCGGCGTGACCGCTACTGGATGACGACGACCTTCACGCCGATCGTCGCGAACGCCCACATCGCGTTGCCGTCCGCGCGGGACTCGCGGATGCCGCCGAGCTTCTTGGAAGAGTCCGGCGCGGCCGTCGAGCCGTTCACCGCAGCGCTGAAGCCGATCGCGACGCCGTCGACCAGGGTGAACCGTACGACGTGCTCGATCTGCGTGCCGTCCGATCCGGTGACCGCGCGGTTGCGCGACGTGACCGCGTAGGAGCCGACGGCCGGGTCGACCGTGCCGGGGGTGATCTTGAAGGTGCGCTGGACCTTGTTGTCCGCGCCGACCAGCCACACGCGGTCGTCGCCGGTCGAGTAGACGACCCGCTCACCGATGCCGGACTGGGCGGGCAGTGCCACCGGGTTCTTCTTGTCCCGGGGGGCCTTCGAGACGGAGGCCTTGGGCGACGCGCTCGTGTGCGGTTTGCCCAAGGTGTCCGGCACGTTCGCGGACGCCTGGTAGGCGAGGAAGCTGACTGCGGCGATCGCCGCCACGGTGAGCCCGGCCACGAATCCCGAGCTGCTCCTAGCCACCTTGTGTGCCCACCTCTCGTCCTTCGCACGTTCTTGCTGTGACGGTAGCAGCAGGGGAGCGCGAGACCTGGGCGGCCGTACGTCCGGCTCGGGCGCCGTAGGCTGTTTGCGTGCTCTTGCTCGCTCTGGATACCGCCACCCCCGCTGTGACCGTCGCCCTGCACGACGGCACGTCCGCCATCGCCGCGTCGAGCCAGGTGGACGCGCGCCGGCACGGAGAGCTGCTGCTGCCGGCCGTCGACCGGGTGCTCGCCGAGGCAGGCCTCGAACTGGACGCCGTCACCGGCATCGTCGTGGGCGTCGGCCCCGGCCCGTACACGGGGCTGCGCGTCGGCCTCATGACCGCCGACACCTTCGGGCTCGTGCTCGGCGTGCCTGTGCACGGCCTGTGCACCCTCGACGCGCTCGCGTACGCGGCCGACATCGAGGGCCCCTTCGTCGCGGCGACGGACGCCCGGCGCAAGGAGGTCTACTGGGCGCGCTACGCCGACCCCCGGACACGTGTGTCGGACCCCGCCGTGGACCGCCCCGGCGACCTGGACCTCGGCGGCCTGCCCGCCGTCGGCGCGGGTGCGCTGCTCTACCCCGACACGTTCCCGGACGCCCGCGCGCCCGAGCACGTCTCGGCGGCCGCGCTGGCCTCCCTGGCCGCGGAGAAGCTCGCCGCCGGCCAGGAGCTGGAGGCACCCCGGCCGCTGTATCTGAGGCGCCCGGACGCCCAGGTGCCCAAGAACTACAAGGTGGTCACCCCCAAGTGACGGCCGAACTGCGCGAAATGCGCTGGTGGGACATCGATCCCGTACTGGAGCTGGAGAAGGACCTCTTCCCCGAGGACACCTGGTCGCGGGGGATGTTCTGGTCCGAGCTGGCCCATTCCCGCGGGGCGGAGGCGACGCGACGGTATGTCGTCGCCATCGACGGCGATCGGATCGTCGGGTACGCGGGACTCGCCGCCTCCGGCGACCTCGGCGACGTACAGACGATCGCCGTCGCCCGCGACCAGTGGAGCACCGGACTCGGCGCCCGGCTGCTGACCGACCTGCTGCGGGCGGCGACCGCGTTCGAGTGCGCAGAGGTGATGCTCGAATGCCGCGTCGACAACGTCCGGGCACAGAAGCTGTACGAGCGCTTCGGCTTCGAACCCATCGGCTTCAGACGCGGCTACTACCAGCCGGGGAACATCGACGCCCTGGTCATGCGACTGCACATGGCATCCGACAGCGGCTCCGCCGCGGGCTCCACATCGGTACAAGGAAACGAGACCCATGGCTGACGAACCTCTCGTCCTCGGCATCGAGACCTCCTGCGACGAGACCGGCGTCGGCATCGTCCGCGGCACCACCCTGCTCGCGGACGCGATCGCCTCCAGCGTCGACGAGCACGCGCGCTTCGGCGGGGTCGTGCCCGAGGTCGCCTCCCGCGCCCATCTGGAGGCGATGGTGCCGACCATCGACCGGGCGCTGAAGGAGGCGGGGGTGAGCGCGAGGGACCTGGACGGGATCGCGGTCACCGCCGGGCCCGGGCTCGCCGGCGCGCTGCTGGTCGGGGTCTCGGCCGCGAAGGCGTACGCGTACGCGCTGGGCAAGCCGCTCTACGGCGTCAACCACCTCGCCTCCCACATCTGTGTGGACCAGCTGGAGCACGGGGCGCTGCCGGAGCCGACGATGGCGCTCCTGGTATCGGGTGGGCACTCCTCGCTCCTCCTCTCCACGGACATCACGTCCGACGTACGGCCGATGGGCGCGACCATCGACGACGCGGCGGGCGAGGCCTTCGACAAGATCGCGCGCGTGCTGAACCTCGGCTTCCCCGGCGGCCCGGTCATCGACCGGTACGCCAAGGAGGGCGACCCGAGCGCGATCGCGTTCCCGCGCGGGCTCACCGGGCCGCGCGACCCGGCGTACGACTTCTCCTTCTCCGGTCTGAAGACCGCCGTGGCCCGTTGGATCGAGGCCAAGCGGGCGGCGGGGGAGGAGGTGCCGGTGCGCGATGTGGCCGCGTCCTTCCAGGAGGCCGTGGTGGACGTGCTGACCCGCAAGGCCGTACGGGCCTGCAAGGACCAGGGCGTCGACCACCTCATGATCGGCGGCGGCGTGGCCGCCAACTCGCGGCTGCGCGCGCTGGCCCTGGAACGCTGCGAGGCCGCCGGGATCCGGCTGCGGGTGCCGCGGCCGAAGCTGTGCACGGACAACGGGGCGATGGTGGCCGCGTTGGGCGCGGAGATGGTCGCGCGGAACCGGGCGGCCTCCGACTGGGACCTCTCGGCGGACTCGTCGCTGCCGGTGACGGACCCGCATGTGCCGGGACGCGGGCCTGCTCACGAGCACTCGCATGATCATGTGCATGAGGTCAGCAAGGAGAACCTGTACTCGTGACCGTCGCGCTGATGTGGGAGGCGCGGGCGGTCGCCGGGCGGGGCGGGGAGCTGCTCGACTGGGTGCGGGAGCGGTCGAAACAGCTGCCGGGTCAGCCGCTTCGGCTGGAGATCCTGCGGGCCCCCCAGGACCGCGTCCTCGTCATCACGTGGTGGGACGCCGCGTACGACGCCGAACTGCCCGAACTTCCGGAGCCGGACGGTGAGTTGGTGACCCGGGCGGTGCACCGGTGGCGCTTCGAGTCGGTCTCCTGACGGCCGCGTTTCCGGTCGGGCTTCCCGCCGACCTCGGTTTTCCGGAAGACTCCTGCAAAGTTTCGCTGGTGAGATCGGAACTGTTGAGGGAGTCTTGGACACGTCGACGGAGGTGGGCGCAGTGGCCCGGGAGAGCATCAAGAACAAGGTGACGATCACCGAGATCGCCCGGCAGGCCGGGGTCTCGGTGCCCACCGTGTCCCGGGTGGTCAACGGCCGCTCCGACGTGTCGCCACAGACCAGGGCCCGTGTCGAGGACCTGCTGCGCCACCACGGCTACCAGCGGAAATCGAATCCGTCGGGCGACCGGGCCGCCCTCATCGACCTGGTCTTCAACGACCTCGACAGCCCCTGGGCCGTGGAGATCATCCGGGGTGTCGAGGAGGTCGCGCACGCCTCCGGGGTGGGCACGGTCGTCTCGGCCATCCACGGGGCGTCGGGGTCGGCCCGGCAGTGGATGACCAACCTGCGGGCGCGGGCCTCGGACGGCGTGATCCTGGTGACCTCGGTGCTCGAACCGCGCCTGCACGACGAGTTGCGGCGGCTCGGTGTGCCGCTCGTCGTCGTCGACCCGGCGGGCTCGCCCTCCCTCGACATGCCGACCGTCGGTGCGACCAACTGGGCCGGCGGCATGGCCGCTACGGAGCACCTGCTCGGCCTCGGGCACCGGCGGATCGGGTTCATCGCGGGGCCGCCCCGGCTGCTCTGCTCGCGGGCGCGGCTCGACGGCTACCGGGCGGCGCTGGAAGGCGCGGACATCGCCGTCGACGACGCGCTGATCGTGCCCGGCGACTTCTACCACTCCGCCGGCTTCGACGGCTGCAATACCCTGCTCGACCTGGCCGAACCGCCGACCGCACTGTTCGCCGCCAGCGACCAGATGGCGCTGGGGGCGATCGAGGCGCTGCGCCGCCGGGGCCTCAGGGTGCCGGAGGACCTGAGCGTCGTCGGCTTCGATGATCTGCCCGAGGTCCGCTGGTCGGCCCCGCCGCTGACGACCGTGCGCCAGCCCCTGGCGGACATGGGCAAACTGGCCACGCGTACGGTGCTGCGCCTCGCGCTCGGCGAGGAGCCCGCCTCCCCCCGGATCGAGCTCGCCACCGAGTTGGTCGTGCGGGCGAGTACGGCTCCGCTCGTCTGACGCCCGGGCGCTGCTTACGCGCCCCACCTGTCCTTTCGCCGTCCGGTCGCCGTCGCGCGGATCTCTCTGCCTCCCGTATTTGTCAGGAGCGTTGACATACCCATCATCGGGCCGTAACTTCCGTGCGCACTTGACCGATAATTTTCGGCTCCCTTCCGGAAGGTGTGCGATGCGACCGTTCGGTACGACCTCCAACTTCTCTCGCCGTGGGTTCCTGGCGGCCTCCGCGGCGACCGGCCTCGGCGCGGCCGGGCTGAGCGCGTGCGGCTCCTCGGACGACAGCGGCTCGGGCAAGAAGACGATCGAGTGGTGGAACATCACCACGACCCAGCCCGCGAAGAAGCTGTGGGCCCAGCGCGCCAAGGAGTTCGAGGCCGCGCACCCGGATGTGAAGATCAAGGTCGTGACGCTGGAGAACGAGGCGTACAAGTCGAAGATGACCGCGCAGATCGCCTCGGGCAAGCTGCCGGACATCTTCCACACCTGGGGCGGCGGCGTCCTCAAGCAGCAGCTCGACGCGGGACTGGTCGAGGACCTGACGGACCGGGTCTCCTCGTGGACCGGCAACTACGTACCCGCCTCGATGGCGGCCTACAAGTTCGACGACAAGCTGTACGCCGTCCCCTTCGACATCGGCGCGGTCGGCTTCTGGTACAACAAGGCGCTCTTCAAGAAGGCCGGCATCACCGCACCGCCCACCACCTGGTCCGGCTACCTCGACGCCATCAGGGCCCTCAAGAAGGCGGGCGTCACGCCCATCGCCCTGGCCGGCAAGGAGAAGTGGCCCGGCATGTACTACTGGGCGTACCTCTCGATGCGCGTCGCCGGTCTCGACGCGATGCAGAAGGCCTCCGACGACGCCGACTTCACCGGCGACGACTTCGTCAAGGCCGGCCAGCACCTCAAGGACCTCGTCGCGCTGCAGCCCTTCCAGAAGGGGTTCCTCGGCGGTGCCTACTCCGACCCCAACGGTGAGGCGGCCCTGATGGGCAACGGCAAGGCGGCCATGGAGCTGATGGGTCAGTGGGCGCCGATCGTCGAGGCCGACTCCGGCAAGGGCATCGGCAAGGATCTCGGCTTCTTCTCCTTCCCCGCGGTCGAGGGCGGAAAGGGCGCGCTCACCGAGGTGTTCGGCGGAGGCGGCGGCCACGCACTGCGCAAGGGTGCGCCGCAGGAGGCGCTGGACTTCCTGAAGTTCTTCGCCGAGAAGGAGTTCGCGGAGAAGCTCATCAAGCAGACCGGCCTGATACCGGTGTCCAAGGACACGGCCGACGCGCTCACCGACCCCAACCTCACCGCCGTCTCCGAGATGCTGAACAAGTCCACCGGCTTCCAGCTCTACCTCGACCAGGCGTACGCCCCCGCTGTCGGCCAGGAGATCAACGACAGCGTCGCCGCGCTCATCGCGGGCTCCAAGTCGCCCGAGCAGGTGACGCGTTCGGTCACCCAGGTCGCCAAGAGCGAGAAGAGCTAGCGCCACCGATGACCCACTCGACTTCGACCTCCGCGACCTCTTCGGCGGGCTCGGCGCCGTATGTGCCCGAGGTCGGCAAGTGTGACGACCAGGACTTCGCCGCCGCCGGCCCGGGGCGCCGCAGGTCGCCGCTGCGCCGGGTGCGCGACTGGCTGTCGGCCGTCGTGTTCACGGTCCCAGCCCTCGTCCTGTTCGGCATGCTCGTGCTGGTGCCGATGGGCTACGCGATCTACGTCAGCTTCTTCAACTGGGGCGGGTTCGGCTCGCCCTCGGACAGCGTCGGCCTCAACAACTACACGCGGCTCTTCAAGGACCCGGTGTTCCTGGGGGACTTGGGGCGCGGCGCGCTGCTCATCGGCTTCTCCATCCTCGTGCAGCTGCCGTTCGCGCTCGCCATGGCCGTGCTGCTCAACCAGAAGCTGCGCGGCCGGGCCGTGTACCGGATGCTGTTCTTCGCCCCGTACATCCTGTCCGAGGTCATCACCGGCGTGCTGTTCAGCATGATCTTCGCGCCGGGGGAGGGGCTCGCCGACAAGGTCCTCGACAAGCTCGGGCTCGGCGGGCTGGGCGGCGACTGGTTCGCCGGTCAGCACAGCGTCCTGCCGACCCTCTTCATCGTCATGACCTGGAAGTACTTCGGCTTCCACATGATGCTCTACCTGGCGGGCCTGCAGGGTATCCCGGCCGAACTGCAGGAGGCGGCGCGCATCGACGGCGCCGGCACCTGGCAGCGCTTCTGGCACATCACGCTGCCGCTGCTCGCGCCGACCCTCCGGATCAGCGCGTTCCTCTCCGTTGTCTACTCCATCCAGCTCTTCGACCTGGTCTGGGTCATCACCACCGGCGGCCCTGACCACGCCTCAGAAACCATGGCGATCAGCATGGTCCAGTACGGCTTCAAGCGCTATCAGATGGGCTACGCGAGCGCCCTCAGCGTCGTGATGTTCTTGATCAGCCTGGTCTTCGCCCTCGCCTACCAGCGCTTCGTGCTGCGCCGGGACACCGAAGGAGCCATCACCACCATGCGAGGAAAACGATGAGCGCCACGACGGAGACGGAGACGCGGGAGGGCGCCGCGGCGGAGCTGCGGAAGAGCAGGCTGCGGCGGCGACGGCTGCGCAGCCTCCCCGTGTACGTGACCCTCTGGGTGGTCGGCGTCTTCATGGTCACCCCGCTGCTCTACGCCCTGATCTCCGGCTTCAAGTCCACCGACCAGCTCTCCTCCAACCCGTTCGGGCTGCCCTCGCCGTGGGTGACCTCGAACTACACCTCGCTGCTCGGCTCGGGCTCGTTCTGGCGGTCCATCGGCAGCAGCACGGTCATCGCGGTGGGCGCCACCGCGCTGACGGTGGCGACGGCCGCCCTGGCGGCGTTCGCGCTCGCCCGGTTCGCCTTCCGCGGGCGGGAGTTGATGTTCACCCTGTTCACGATGGGGCTGATGTTCCCGTTCGCGGTGGCGATCCTGCCGCTGTTCATCCTGCTGCGCACCTTCGGGCTGCTGGACAACCCGTGGGGTGTGATCCTGCCCGAGGCGGCCTTCGGACTGCCGGTGACGATCATCATCCTGCGCGGCTTCTTCCGGGAGATTCCGGGGGAGTTGGAGGAGGCGGCGACCCTCGACGGCTGCACCCGCTTCGGGTTCTTCTGGCGCATCCTGCTGCCGCTGGCCCGGCCCGCGCTGGGCACGGTCTCCGTCCTCGCGATCGTGAGCAGCTGGAACCAGTTCCTGCTGCCGCTGCTCGTCTTCAGCGAACCCACCTGGTGGACGATCCCGGTCGGCATCCAGCAGTTCCAAGGCCAGTACGCCTCCGACGTGGCTCGCATCTTCGCCTACCTGGTGCTCGCCATGGTGCCCGCCCTCGCCTTCTACGTGGTCGCCGAGCGGCAGCTGATCGGCGGCATCACGCTCGGCGCGACCAAGGGCTGACCGATCTCCGGGGACCGATCCCCCTCTCCACTTGAGGAGTTACATGACCCACCCCTGGCAGGACCCCGCTCTGCCCGCAGGCGTCCGCGCCGCCGATCTGCTCGCCCGGATGACACCGCAGGAGAAGATCGCTCAGCTCTACAGCGTCTGGCCCGGCTCGAACGAGACCCCGGGCGGCGACATGGCCCCGCTGCAGCACGCCCTGTCCGAGGAAGTGGATCTCACCGAACTGCTCCCGCACGGCCTCGGCCAGCTCACCCGCCCCTTCGGCACGGCGCCCGTCGACCCCGCCGAGGGCGCCGCCCGCCTGGCCTCCCTCCAGGAACGCATCCGCTCCGCCAACCGCTTCCGGTTGCCCGCCCTCGCCCACGAGGAATGCCTCACCGGCTTCACGGCCTGGCAGGCGACCGTCTTCCCGACCCCGCTCGCCTGGGGCGCGAGTTTCGACCCGGCCCTGGTGAAGGAGATGGCGTCGGCGATCGGCGCCTCGATGCGATCGGTCGGCGTGCATCAAGGGCTCGCCCCCGTCCTCGACGTCGTACGCGATCCCCGCTGGGGCCGCACGGAGGAGTCGATCGGCGAGGACCCCTACCTCGTGGGGACCGTCGGCACCGCCTACGTCCAGGGGCTGGAGTCGGCGGGCGTCGTCGCCACCCTCAAACACTTCGCCGGGTATTCGGCCTCGCGCGGCGCCCGCAACCACGCGCCCGCGTCGATCGGCCCGCGCGAACTGGCGGACGTCATCCTGCCGCCGTTCGAGATGGCCGTCCGGGAGGGCGGCGCACGCTCGGTGATGGCCGCCTACAACGACCTCGACGGTCTGCCCGCCCATGCGCATCACCCGCTCCTCACCCAACTCCTGCGAGAGGAATGGGGGTTCACCGGTACAGTTGTCGCCGATTACTTCGGCGTGTCCTTGCTGGAGTCGGCGCACGGACTCACGGACTCCCCGTCGGGAGCGGCCGCGCTCGCCCTCGCGGCGGGAGTGGACGTCGAACTCCCCGCGGTGCGCTGCTACGGTGCCGGCCCCCTCGACGAGGAACTCGTGAACCGGGCCGCCCTGCGGGTCCTCACCCAGAAGTGCGAACTCGGCCTGTTGGATCCGGACTGGGCACCGCCCGCGACCGCGTCCGCCGCGACCGCCACCGGCTCCGCAGTCGCCCCTGTCGACCTCGACCCGCCCCCTATGCGGGCGCTGGCACGCCAGTTGGCCGAGGAATCCGTCGTGCTGCTGGCCAACCCCGGGGACACGCTGCCGCTCGCGCCCGATGTGCGCCGGATCGCCGTTCTCGGCCCCCTCGCCGACGACCCGGCGGCCATGCTCGGCTGCTACACCTTCCCCCGCCATGTCCTGCTGGACTACCCCGAGGTCCCGGCGGGAGTCGCCATACCGACGCTGCTCGACGCGCTGCGCACGGAGCTGCCGGACGTGGACTTCACGGCCGACCCGGCGGCGGGCGACGTGTGCGTGGTCGCGGTCGGCGATCGCTCGGGACTGTTCGGACGCGGTACGTCGGGCGAGGGCTGCGACGCGGCCGACCTGGAACTGCCCGAAGGCCAGGGCGAGTTGGTGGACAGGGCGCTGGCCTCCGGGACACCGGTGGTGCTGGTGCTGCTCTCCGGCCGCCCGTACGCGCTCGGGCGCTGGGCGGACCGGTGCGCGGCGGTACTGCAGGCGTTCTTCCCGGGCCAGGAGGGCGGCCCCGCGGTGGCCGGGGTCCTGTCGGGCCGGGTCAACCCGTCGGGGCGGCTCCCGGTGAGCGTGCCGCGCGAGCCCGCCGGGCAGCCGTGGACGTACCTCGCCCCACCCCTCGGGCGGCGCCATGAGGCGAGCACCCTCGACCCGACGCCGCTGTTCCCGTTCGGGCACGGACTGTCCTACACGTCGTACGCCTGGCAGCCGCCGTCTGTCGACGACAGCGCGTTCCCGACGGACGGCGAGACGACACTGCGGCTGACCGTCCGCAATACGGGGGAGCGGGCCGGCACCGAGGTCGTCCAGCTCTATCTCCACGATCCGGTGGGCAAGGTGGCGCGCCCGGTGGCCCGTCTGGTCGGCTACGCACGGGTGCCGCTGGAGGCGGGGGCGTCGGCGGAGGTGCACTTCACGTTCCCGGCTGACCTGGCCGCGTACACCGGACCCGACGGCGACCGGATCGTCGAACCGGGGGAGCTGGAGCTGAGGCTGGCGGTGTCCAGCGCAGAGGGTGACGCCCGGTACGCGGTGCCGGTGACGCTGACCGGGGCGGAGCGGGTGGTGGGGCGGGAGCGGCGGATGCGTTGCGAGGTGCGGCTGAAGTGAGACGACCCTGCCCCCAGGACAGAGCTTGGCCGCTCCAGGGGGCAGGGAGCCTCAACCCGGGCGAAGGGCGGCTCGGCGGCTCGAATGTTTCGATCCGCCCGACGAATCTTCTGGAAGGAATGTGGCGTCGAAGGGGGTTCGACGCGTGCAGACGCAGGGCTACGATCACGCCCATGAATCCCGCGAAGCCGTCAAAACCCATGGGAACACAGGGAACACGCACGGCAGCGCGCTCGACCGCGCGGTCGACGCAGACCGCGACGCTCGCCGAGATCGCCCGCGAGGCAGGCGTGTCGGCTCCGACTGTTTCGAAGGTCCTCAACGGCCGCGCCGATGTGGCCCCGGCGACCCGCACCCGTGTCGAGGAGCTGCTGCGTGCGTACGGCTACCGGCGGCGCCGGGCCGAGGCGACCCGTTCGCCCGTCATCGACCTGGTCTTCCACGAGCTGGAGAGCGCCTGGGCGATGGAGGTCATCCGGGGCGTCGAGAACGTCGCCCGGGACGAGGGTCTGAGCGTGGTCCTCTCCGAGAGCGCGGGCCGGCTGACCCCCGGCCGCACCTGGGCCGACCAGGTCGCCGCGCGCCGCCCGCACGGCGTGATCCTGGTGCTGTCCGGGCTCGACGAGTCCGGACGGGCGCTGCTGACCAGCAGATCCATCCCGTTCGTGGTGATGGACCCGGCCGGCGACCCCGGCGACGACGTGCCGTCCATCGGCGCCACCAACTGGCACGGCGGGCTGGCCGCGACCCGCCATCTCGTCGAGCTGGGGCACACCCGGATCGGCGCGATCAGCGGGCCTTCGCGGATGATGTGCAGCCGTGCCCGGGTCGACGGCTACCGCGCCGCGCTGGAGACGGCGGGGCTGCCGGTCGACCCGGGGCTGATCCGGCCGGGGAACTTCCACCACGACAGCGGGTACCGGGCGGGACTCGAGCTGCTCCGCCTGCCCGACCGGCCCACCGCCGTCTTCGCGGGCAACGACCTGCAGGCGCTCGGCCTGTACGAGGCCGCGCGCGAGCTGGGGCTGCGCATCCCCGAGGACCTGAGCGTCGTCGGGTTCGACGATCTGCCGGTGGCGCGCTGGGTCGGGCCGCCGCTGACGACCGTGCGGCAGCCGCTCACGGAGATGGCGGAGGCGGCGGCGAAGCTGGTGCTCGAACTGGGGCGGGCGCAGGGGGCGTCGGCGGCCACGAGGGTGGAGCTGGCCACGAGTCTGGTGGTGCGCAGCAGTACGGGGGCGCCCCCAGCGTGAGTCCTGGGGCGAGAGTGGCGCGAAGTTGACCGCCCTGTACAACCTGGTCAAGTCGCTGAAGGACCGCGGCGTCCCCATCGACGGCGTCGGCCTCCAGGCCCATCTGATCCTCGGCCAGGTCCCCGCCACGCTCCGGCAGAACATCCAGCGGTTCGCCGACCTCGGCGTCGATGTCGCGATCAGCGAGCTGGACATTCGTATGCAACTCCCGTCCGACAGCGCGAAGTCGACCCAGCAGGCGGCCGACTACAAGGCCGTGTTCGACGCGTGCGTGGCCGTGTCCAGGTGCTACGGCGTCACCGTCTGGGGCTTCACGGACTCCGACTCCTGGATCCCGGACGTCTTCTCGGGATACGGCGCGGCGACACCGTACGACGAGAACTACGCGCCGAAACCGGCGTACTACGCGATCGCGACCTCGCTCGGGGGTACCTCGACGCCTCCTTCCACGGGCGGGTGCGCGGCGACGTACGAGGTCGGCAGTCAATGGAACACGGGGTTCACCGGGCAGGTGAAGATCGCCTGTTCGGGGGCGGCGCTCTCCTCCTGGAAGGTGAGCTGGACGTACGGCGCGAGCCAGCGGATCACCCAGGCCTGGAACGCCACCTGCACCCAGTCCGGAGCCGCGGTGACGTGCGTGAACGCCTCCTACAACGGAACGGTTCCGGACGGCGGATCGGTGACGTTCGGGTTCAACGCGTCATGGAGCGGAAGCAATCCGGTGCCCACGGTGACGCTGGGCTGAGGTCTGCCTGAGAAGTCTGAGATTTTCCGAAGGAAACACGAGAAGAGGTTCCTGCTCGTCATAATTCGGACTTACGTTCCTCCGCGTGACTGCTGAAGACGAGCACGGGGACGGCAAGGAGGACGCCGCGAGACGCGGTGGCCGGCGGCGGCGAGGCCTGCTGAAGGCCGCCGGCATCGCGCTCGCCGGCGTCCTCGTGCTCTCCGCTGCGGGGGCGGGCTGGGCCTACTGGCACCTGAACCACAACATCAAGAGCGTCGACATCAACAGCGCGCTGGGCGACGACCGCCCGGCGCGGGCCGTGTCGACTCCGTCGGTGTCCGCGTCCGCCGCTGCCTCTCCGCTGCCCAGCGGCGCCCTGAACATCCTGGTCCTCGGCTCCGACTCGCGCAGCGGCAAGGCGAACGCGAAGCTCGGCGGCGGCAGCAGCTCCGGCGCCCGCTCGGACACGGCGATGGTCGTCCACATCGACGAGGGCCGTACGAAGGCGACCGTGGTGAGCATTCCCCGGGACACCCTGGTGACCCGCCCGTCGTGCCCGACGTCCTCGGGCGGGACGACCTCGGTGGCGTACCACGCGATGTTCAACAGCGCGTACTCGGTGGGCGGCCCGGTCTGTGCGGTGAAGACGGTCGAGTCCCTGACCGACGTCCGCATGGACCACTACATCGAGATCGACTTCTCCGGCTTCGCGGATCTGGTCGACGCGCTCGGCGGCGTCACCGTCACGACGGACGAGGACATCGACGACGACAAGAGCCACCTGCACCTCACGGCAGGCGAACACCACCTCGACGGCACGAAGGCGCTGGCGCTGGCCCGCACCCGTCACGGCATAGGCGACGGCAGTGATCTGGGGCGCATAGGCCTCCAACAGAAGCTGGTGAAGGCCCTGTTGAGGCAGATCTCGTCGACCGATCTGCTCACCGACCCCGCCAAGCTCTACCAGGTCGCGAACGCGGTCACGGGCAGCCTGACGACGGACACGGGTCTCGACTCGCTGGGTGAACTCATGAAGCTCGGCCAGAGCCTGAAGGGACTGTCGTCCGAGGACGTCAAGACGGTGATGATGCCCGTCGTGACGGCTCCGTCGGACCCCAACCGGGTGGTGGCGAACGAGCCGGAGGCGAGCGAGCTGTGGGCGTCGCTGAAGTGAGCGGGACGGCAAGGGTGGTGTGGTCGGTTCCCCCACAGCGACTCACCCTCTCCGGGTGCCGGCGCACCTGGGACCGATGGACGTCCTTGCCGGGCCCGTCCTCGCCGCGAACCTCTTCGCGCTGCTGAGGCCGGCGACGGCGGCCCCGGCGGCGGCCGTGCTGTCCGGATCACCACTCCGACCTGCGGAAACGACCCTCCCGGAAGAAACTTCGAAGAAATCCGGGGACAGTGTCGAAACAGGCGTCGCCCGTTCGACGCAAGGGTGAGAGGCGGGGAGAGACTCCGCCCGGAACGGCCGGAACGACCCGGCCGCCGTACCGAAGGAGCCACCATGCCGCGCTACCTGTCGCTGGTCCAGATCGACGAGAGCAACGCCCCCGCCGAGGGGCCCAGCCCCGAGCTGATGCAGCGGATGGGTGAGCTGATCGAGGAGATGACGAAGGCGGGCGTGCTGCTCGACACCGCCGGGCTCACCCCCTCCTCGCAGGGCACCCGTGTCCACTGGGAGAAGGGTGAACTGAGCGTCACCGACGGCCCGTTCACCGAGTCCAAGGAGGTCGTCGGCGGCTACGCGATCATTCAGGCCAAGGACAAGGCCGAGGCCATCGAGTGGACCAAGCGCTTCCTGAAGATCCACGAGGAGCACTGGACGGTCACGTCCGAGGTGCGGGAGATCGCGGAGGGCTGAGTCGCGGCTTGGCCTCGCGGCTCCCCGGGTGTCTGATGGTGGGCTGTGGAACAGCAGCCCACCGTCGCCGCAGCCCGAACCATCGAAACCGTGTTCCGGATGGAGTCGCCCCGCATCATCGCCGCCGTGGCCCGGATCGTCCGGGACGTCGGCATCGCCGAGGAGCTCGCGCAGGACGCCCTGGTCGCGGCCCTCGAACAGTGGCCGCGGGACGGTGTGCCGGACAACCCGGGCGCCTGGCTGACGGCCGCCGCCAAGCACCGCGCGATCGACCTCGTGCGCCGCCGGGAGCGGTACGCGCGCAAGCTGGAGGAGATCGGACGGGACCTGGACACGACCACCCCGTTCGAGGAACCCGCCGACCCGGACGACATCGACGACGACCTGCTGCGGCTCGTCTTCACCGCCTGCCACCCCGTCCTGTCCGCCGAGGCCCGCATCGCGCTCACGCTGCGTCTGCTGGGCGGCCTGACCACCCCCGAGATCGCCCGTGCCTTCCTCGCCCCGGAGCCGACGATCGCCCAGCGCATCGTGCGGGCCAAGCGGACGCTGGCGACGAAGGGGGTCGCCTTCGAGGTCCCGTACGGCCCGGAGCGCGAAGCCCGCCTCGGGTCCGTACTGGAGGTCATCTACCTGATCTTCAACGAGGGTTACGCGGCCACGGCGGGCGACGACCTGCTGCGTCCCGCGCTGTGCGAGGATGCGCTCCGACTGGCGCGTGTGCTCGGCGAGTTGATGCCCAAGGAACCCGAAGTGCACGGGCTGGCCGCCCTGTTGGAGCTGCAGGAGTCCCGCGCGGCCGCCCGCACCGGACCGTCCGGCGAGCCGGTCCTCCTCAAGGACCAGGACCGCCGCCGCTGGAACCGCTTGCTGATCCGCCGGGGCTTCGCCGCCCTCGGCCGGGCGAATGCCGTCGCCACGGGCGCTCCCGGCCCGTACGCCCTCCAGGCGGCCATCGCCGCGTGCCACGCGCAGGCGTACGCGTACGAGGACACGGACTGGGGCCGGATCGCCACCCTGTACGGCCTGCTGGCGGCCCGCTCTCCTTCCCCCGTGGTCGAGCTGAACCGCGCCGTCGCGGTGTCGATGGCGCAGGGCCCGGAGCCCGCGCTCACCATCGTCGACGGCCTCGCCGACGAACCGGCGCTCCGCGACTACCACCTGTTGCCCAGCGTCCGGGGGGACCTGCTCGCCCGACTCGGGCGTACGGCGGAGGCGCGGGCGGAGTTCGAGCGCGCGGCCTCGCTGGCGCGGAACGAGCGGGAGCGGGAGCTGCTGACGGCCCGGGCGCGCGAGCTGGAGGGGCCGTGAACGGCCCACTCGTGGGACGCCGCGAGCATCAACGGCCTGGCGGTCTTCGGCGGCACCGGCTCGGTCTCGACGACGGCGATGAACTCCGCGGGCGCGGCGATCAGCGCGAGCAGCAGCCAGTGGACGTACACGCCGTACTACAACGGCGTACCGGCGGCGACGAGTTCGTACTCCTCGGCCGGCCCGGTCGCGGGGGCCCCGTCGGCGCACGCCGGCACCGGGCTCCGGCCCGCCGCGGAGCCGGACCTGGTCCCGCTCAAGACCGACCACCGTCAGTAGGCGGTGTCGCGGGTGCCCCCACCAGCATGGTCGGGGCACCCGCCACCCGGGTGAGAAACACCGTCGCGGATCCGGGACCGTGCGCCTTGGGCAGGGCCTTGCGCCGCAGCTCCTCCGGCTCCACGGGCGACCCGCGCTTCTTCACCGTCAGGACGCCGACCTCCCGCTCCCGCAGCAGCGCCTTCAACTTCTTCACGTTGAAGGGGAGTTGATCGGTGATCTCGTACGCGGTCGCGTACGGCGTCGGGCGCAGCTCGTCCGCCGTGATGTACGCGATGGTCTCGTCGATCAGCCCGCCGTCGAGCTCCTCGGCCACCTCCGCGACCAGATGGGCGCGGATGACGGCGCCGTCGGGCTCGTACAAGTAGCGCCCCACTGGCCGGACTCGGGGGTTCGGGAGTCCGCGCCCGCGCAGCTCGCGCGGTCCCGGCAGCAGCGTGGCCCGCACCAGACCGGGTTCCGTGCCGAACCACAGCACGGCCTCCTTCACATCCCCGCCGTCCGAGATCCACTCCGCCTCCGCCTCGGCGGGGACCGCCTCGTGGGGGATGCCGGGGGCGATCTTCAGCGCGGCGAGCGGCGCCTGCAGAGCCGTTCCGACCGCCCAGGACAGCGGGGGCGAGTACGCCTCCGGGTCGAAGATCCGGCCACGGCCGCCGCGCCGGGCCGGGTCCACGAAGACCGCGTCGTACGCCGCGGTGTCCACCTCCGCGACATCCGCCTCGCGCACCTCGATGAGGCCGGCGAGACCGAGCGCGTCGGCGTTCGCGCGGGCGACCGCCGCCGTCAGCGGGTCGCGGTCGACGGCGAGGACCCGGATCCCCGCGCGGGCGATCGCGATCGCGTCGCCGCCGATGCCGCAGCAGAGGTCCGCGACGGAACGCACACCCAGCGCCCGGAACCGCTCCGCGCGGTGGGTCGCCACGCTGGTCCGCGTCGACTGCTCGACCCCGTGCGGGGTGAAGAACATCCGCTCCGCGTCCTCGGCCCCGAACTTCGCCGCCGCCCGCTGCCGCAGCCGCGCCTGCCCGAGGGCCGCCGAAACCAGCTCGGCCGGGTGCTCGCGGCGCAGCCGGGTGGCGACGGCCAGCTCCTGCGCCGGTTCGGTGCCGCGCACCTCGTCGAGCAGGGCGCGGCCCTCGGGCGTGAGCAGGGAGGCGAAGGAGAGGTCGTTCACCGGGCCATTGTGGGCCAGTCGGTGGATGGTGCGCTTTCCGGCGGCGGTGTCGGGGCCTGGTGAGGGCGTGACCTGGGAGGATCCGGCACCATGCGACCCGTACGACAAAATTACAAAAACAGGGCGAAGGGGATGGGGCTTCGCCCTGGTCGAGCCGGTCTCCGCGGTGGAGTCGCTTCCCGCGGTGCGGTCGCCGTGCTCGCCCTCGCGGCCCTCGTCTCAGGCTGCTCCGACGGTGAGGGCGTCCGGCCGGCCCCGGGTCAGCAGGTGCTGAAGGCGCCCCAGGCCCGCGCCCTCTACTCGTACGCCGCCAAGCTCCGCCTCGCACAGGCCCGGCGGGCCGCCGCGGCCAAGCGCTGGGGACTGGCCAGGACGCCGCTGACGGCCCCGCCGGCGCCCGCCAGGAAGCCGGTGATCAGGGCCCGTGACGGGTTCGAGGTCGACGAGCAGGAGGAGCTGGATCTGCCCCCGGTCTTCACCACCATCCCCACCAAGAACAAGGTCGTCTTCCTCACCATCGACGACGGCGAGGAGAAGGACCCGAAGTTCCTGCGGATGATGAGCGATCTGAAGATCCCGTACACCGCCTTCCTCAGCAACTACCTGGTCAAGGACGACTACCCGTACTTCCGGAAGATGCGCGACCGGGGCGTGACGCTGAACAACCACACGCTCCACCACCTCTATCTGCCCGGACTCTCCTACGCGGAGCAGAGGCACGAGATCTGCGGCATGCAGTCCGTGATGAAGAAGCAGTTCGGCAAGCGCCCCACGGTCTTCCGGCCCCCGTACGGCAACTACAACCAGGACACCCTGCGCGCCGCCAAGTCCTGCGGCATCAAGTACGCGCCCATCTGGGACGAGGAGGTCTTCGTCGACCACTGGGAGTACCGCGAGGACGACCAAGACCTGCACCCCGGCGACATCGTCCTCACCCACTTCCGCGGCCGGAACGACTGGAAGGGCGCGATGCCCGACATGGTCCGCCGCTTCATGAAGAAGGTGACGGACGAGGGGTACGCGGTGGCCCGCCTGGAGGACTACCTGTGAGGGTGCGGGGACTGGTCGCCGGGCTCCTCGCCGCCGCTCTCCTGAGCGGCTGCGCACAGTCCGTGGACCCGATCGAACGGCTGGGCAAGAAAGCGGCGCAGAGGGTGCGGCCGCACGAGTCCGCGTACCGCCGCTGGGGGCTCGCCGCCCCGCTCGCCCGGGCGCCGAAGCCGCCCGCCCGGACCACCGCCCGCGCCGCGGATCCTGGGCTGCCGCCCGTCGTGGACCACGTCCCCACCCGCGACAAGGTGGTCTTCCTGACGTACGACGACGGCGCCGAGCGCGATCCGCGGTTCGTCGACATGGTCCGTGAACTGCGGCTGCCGGTCAGCATGTTCCTCACGGACAGCGTCGTCGGGCCGGGGTACGGGCACTTCGCGCAGCTCCGCGCCGTCGGTGCCGGCGTGCAGAACCACACCCTCGACCACGTCTCCCTGCGCGGCCTGCCGTATGCCGGTCAGCGCGCCGAGATCTGCGGCCAGCAGGACAAACTCAAACAGCGCTTCGGTATCCGGCCCCGGCTGCTGCGGCCCCCGTACGGCAGGTACGACAGCACGACGTTGCGCGCGGCGGAGGACTGCGGGGTCGCGGCGGTCGTACTGTGGCGGGCGTCGATGAGGGCGGAAGGGCTGCGGTATGCAGAGGGAGACCGGCTGCGGCCCGGCGACATCGTCCTCGCCCGTCCGGAGGACATGGGTGGCGTCGCGCTCGTCGAGTCGACGGTCCGGCTGCTGCGCCGCGTCCAGCGGCAGGGATTCACGGTGGCCCGACTCGAGGACTACCTCTGACGGCTCCCGCATCCACCCGGTACGAGCAGAAACTTCGCGGCGCGCCGGAGGCTTCTGGCACTCCGCTTGACCGAGTGCTAATCGCGGTCATAGTCTCGGGTCTGGCACTCCCCCCTGGAGAGTGCCAATAGCGACGGGCAGGTCCGGCACCCGCGACGACGGATCGACCTGGTCGCCACCTCAGACAGTTAACCCCGTGAGATCTCCGAAGGGGGAGGTCGGATCGTGACGACCGCCAGCTCCAAGGTTGCCATCAAGCCGCTCGAGGACCGCATTGTGGTCCAGCCGCTGGACGCCGAGCAGACCACGGCCTCTGGCCTGGTCATCCCGGACACCGCGAAGGAGAAGCCCCAGGAGGGCGTCGTCCTCGCCGTGGGCCCGGGCCGCTTCGAGGACGGTAACCGTCTTCCGCTCGACGTCACTGTCGGCGACGTCGTGCTCTACAGCAAGTACGGCGGCACCGAGGTGAAGTACAACGGCGAGGAGTACCTCGTCCTCTCGGCTCGCGACGTGCTCGCGATCATCGAGAAGTAATTCACCCAGTTTTGCAGTGAACTGCGCTCCTGGCCCCCGCGACCTTCAAAAGCCGGGCGCTGGGGGCGCAGTTCGTTTCTCCCAAAGTTTCCGAGAGGGCTGAATCGCTCCCATGGCGAAGATCCTGAAGTTCGACGAGGACGCCCGTCGCGCCCTTGAGCGCGGCGTCAACAAGCTTGCCGACACGGTGAAGGTGACGATCGGCCCCAAGGGCCGCAACGTCGTCATCGACAAGAAGTTCGGCGCTCCCACCATCACCAACGACGGTGTCACCATCGCCCGCGAGGTCGAGGTCGAGGACCCGTACGAGAACCTCGGTGCCCAGCTGGTGAAGGAGGTGGCGACCAAGACCAACGACGTGGCGGGTGACGGTACGACCACCGCCACCGTGCTCGCCCAGGCGCTCGTGCGCGAGGGCCTGAAGAACGTCGCCGCGGGTGCCTCCCCGGCGCTTCTGAAGAAGGGCATCGACGCGGCGGTCAAGGCCGTCTCCGACGAGCTCCTCGCCGGCGCGCGCCCGATCGACGAGAAGTCCGACATCGCCGCCGTCGCCGCGCTGTCCGCCCAGGACCCGCAGGTCGGCGAGCTCATCGCGGAGGCGATGGACAAGGTCGGCAAGGACGGTGTCATCACCGTCGAGGAGTCCAACACCTTCGGTCTGGAGCTGGACTTCACCGAGGGCATGGCCTTCGACAAGGGCTACCTGTCGCCGTACTTCGTGACGGACCAGGAGCGCATGGAGGCCGTCCTCGAGGACCCGTACATCCTCATCCACCAGGGCAAGATCTCCTCCATCCAGGACCTGCTGCCGCTCCTTGAGAAGGTCATCCAGTCCAACGCCTCCAAGCCGCTGCTGATCATCGCCGAGGACGTCGAGGGCGAGGCCCTGTCGACCCTGGTCGTGAACAAGATCCGTGGCACCTTCAACGCCGTTGCCGTGAAGGCCCCCGGCTTCGGTGACCGCCGCAAGGCCATGCTCGGCGACATCGCCACCCTCACCGGTGGTCAGGTCATCGCCGAGGAGGTCGGCCTCAAGCTCGACCAGGTCGGCCTGGACGTGCTCGGCGGCGCCCGCCGCGTGACCGTCACCAAGGACGACACCACCATCGTCGACGGTGGCGGCAGCTCCGACGAGGTCCTCGGCCGCGTCAACCAGATCAAGGCCGAGATCGAGAACACCGACTCCGACTGGGACCGCGAGAAGCTCCAGGAGCGCCTCGCGAAGCTGGCCGGCGGCGTGTGCGTGATCAAGGTCGGCGCCGCCACCGAGGTGGAGCTGAAGGAGAAGAAGCACCGTCTGGAGGACGCCATCTCCGCGACCCGCGCCGCGGTCGAGGAGGGCATCGTCTCCGGTGGTGGCTCCGCGCTCGTCCACGCCGTGAAGGTCCTCGAGGGCAACCTCGACAAGACCGGCGACGAGGCCACGGGTGTCGCGGTCGTCCGCCGCGCCGCCGTCGAGCCGCTGCGCTGGATCGCCGAGAACGCCGGCCTCGAGGGTTACGTCATCACCTCCAAGGTCGCCGAGCTCGACAAGGGCCAGGGCTTCAACGCCGCCACCGGCGAGTACGGCGACCTGGTCAAGGCCGGCGTCATCGACCCGGTCAAGGTCACCCGCTCCGCCCTGGAGAACGCCGCCTCCATCGCCTCCCTGCTCCTCACGACCGAGACCCTGGTCGTCGAGAAGCCGGCCGAGGAGGAGGCCGACGCCGGTCACGGCCACGGCCACGGGCACGCCCACTGAGGCCCGACAGCCTGAAGAAGCCCCCGTTCCCGGTCAGGGAACGGGGGCTTCTCCCTTGAGTACCGGGCCTCCGGTCGAGTACCAGGCCCCGCTCACCTGTGCTGATGAGGCGCCGCAGCTCTCCTCCGACCTGATCCGCCGGACAGGCCCTAGCCCTCCAGCGCGTCGAGCGCGCCGAGTTGGGCCATCAGACCGAGCCGGTCGTACTGCCACCAGCCCTCGACGATCTTCCCGCCCTCCTCGCAGCGGAAGACGGTCGTGCCGGTCATGGTGACCTGCTGCCCGGTCGCGGGTATCCCCATGAAGTCGCCGTTGTGGACACCGTTCCAGGTCCATCGCGTGCTGACGCGATCGCCCTGGGCGATCTGGTCGTCGATGGTGAAGGTGAAGTCGAACGCGCCGCGCCACATGCCGATCTCGCGCCGCATCGCGTCGAGTCCGATGGTGTCCTGCTCGTTGGCGGGATCGTGGTCGTGGTAGTCCTCCACCATCAGGCCGTTGAGCGGTGGCAACTCACCCTTGACGGCCAGCGTCTCGAAGAACCTGCGGATGTTGGCCGCGTAGAGCTGCTCGTCGCGGACCACGTCCAGGTCCGTGAAGGTCGGCATCTCGTCGCAGAGCGCCACCATCTCCTGGAAGATTTTGTCCGTCTCCGGAAGGTTCGAGTTCCGCATCGCCTCTTCGTACGACGGGAACTCCACGATTTCTATGAAGTGGGTGGCGTCGGACCGGTCCTTGCCGATCAAGTTGTGCGTCGCGGTCCGCTTGCCCCTGGTCTGTTCGACCCATGTGTCCATCAGCCGGTTCATCTCGTCGAACCGGCTGGTCTTGCAGTCGATGAGCTGTACGAATGTCATGGCGCCGCCTCCGGCCCCCTGGGTCCGGTTGAACACCCTCATCTTCCCACCGGAGGGGCGACACCACCTACCTCATGTGTACTTCACACCGGCTCTCGCCGGGGTCGTACTTCTGCCTTCAACTTCCGCTGTCACTGCGGTCCGTACTTCCGCCCCGTCTTCGACGTGATCCCGCCGAGCAGCGCCCGCGGCGTCACCTTCACCAGGCCCATCAGCGCCTTGTAGCGCGGGTCCGGGATGGACAGCGACTTGCCGCGGGCCAGGTCCGCGAGGGCCGCCGTGACCAGCTTGTCGGCGTCGAGCCACATCCAGTTCGGGATGTTGTCCGTGCCCATGCCGGCGCGCTCGTGGAACTCGGTGCGCACGAACCCGGGGGCCAGCGCCATCAGGCGTACGCCACTGCCCGCCAGGTCCTTCGCCGCGCCCTGCGTGAACTGCACGACCCACGCCTTGGACGCGCCGTACGTACCCCGTGGCACGAACGCGGCCACCGACGCGACATTGACGACCCCGCCCCGGCCGCGCTCCCGCATCGCCTCGGTGGCCGCCGACGTCAGCCGGAGCACCGCCTCGCAGTGCACCTTGAGCATCTTCAGCTCGTCGGCCATCGGTACGTCGAGATAGCGGCCCTTGTTGCCGAAGCCCGCGTTGTTGATCAGCAGGTCGACCGGGTTCTTGCGGTCGCCGAGGCGAGTGGCCACCGCCTCGATGCCGTCGTCGGTCGCCAGGTCCGCCGACAGCACCTCCGCCTCGATGCCGTGCCGGTCGTGCAGTTCGGTGGCCTGCTCGGCCAGCCGCTTCGTATCGCGTGCCACCAGCACGAGGTTGTGCCCGTCGGCCGCCAGGCGCCGTGCGAAGGCGGCGCCGATGCCCGCGGTCGATCCCGTAATCAGAGCCGTTGTCATGGCGCAAGATTAGTGACCTGACCAGGCGCCCGGCGCCCCCGCCACCCAACGCCCGGCCTTGCTCCACGAGTTCTGCGCACCGCGGTCGGGCGGGTCCTACCCGCCGTATTTCGCGACGTACTTCCGTGCCTTCTCCCACGCGACCGGATGCAGTGCCTCGCCCGCCGCCAACAGCCGTGGCAGCAGCGCCTGTTCGGTCGTGACGGCGCGGAACTGGAGAGCGACCGTGATGTCGTGGTCCGGTCGGTGCACGATCTCGATCGGGTCGCCGGAGCGGATCTCGCCGGACTCGATCACCCGCAGATACGCGCCGGGCGCGCCCTTCTCGGTGAAGCGCCTGACCCAGCCCTTCTCGCCGAGGTGTCCCTGGAAGGTGCGGCAGGGGATGCGCCCAGAGGTGACCTCCAGGACGACCTCCGAGCCGATCCGCCAGCGTTCGCCGATCCGCGCGCCGGACACATCGAGCCCCTCCGTCGTGAGGTTCTCGCCGAACACGCCGTTCGGCAGCGGCCGGCCCAGGTCGCGCTCCCAGTCGTCGAGATCCTCGCGCGCGACCGCGTACACGGCCTGGTCCTCCCCGCCGTGATGACGCACGTCGCACACCGCGTCCCCGGCGAGACCGCTCGCGCCGACTCCCTTCGGTCCCGGCGCGGTCACCCGAACGGGCCCCTCGACCGGCCTTTTGTCGATGCCGGTCACGCCCTCCGGCTGGTCCGTGTACTCGACGGCCCGCGCACGACCCAGGTTCAGGGAAAGAAGCTTCATACCACCACGCTAGGCGACAACATCCAAAGCGGCGACGCAATATTCGCCGCCGCCCCCAAGACTCGCTTATGCTCGGATGATGATCGAGGCCCGTCATCTCCGTGTGCTGCGCGCGGTCGCCGCCACCGGCTCCTTCTCGGCGGCGGGGCGCGAGCTGGGCTGCACCCAGCCCGCCGTCAGCCAGCAGATGAAGGCGTTGGAGTCGTCCGTCGGCACGCCCCTGCTGATCCGCACAGGGCGCGAGATGCGCCTGACCCAGGCGGGCGAGGCCCTGGTCCGGCACGCGGCGGGCATCCTCTCCGGACTCACGGCCGCCGAGGAGGAGGTCGCCGCGATCGCGGGCCTGCGCGCCGGCCGGGTCCGGCTCGTCTCCTTTCCCAGCGGCAGCTCCACGCTCGTCCCGACGGCCCTCGCCGCGCTGCGGGCCGCCCACCCCGGCACCCGCGTCTCCCTGGAGGAGGCCGAGCCGCCGGAATCCGTCGAAAAACTCCGCGGCGGCGACTGCGACATCGCGCTGGCGTTCCGGTACGAGGGCGCGGCGGGCGTCGAGGAGTGGGACGACCTGGTCGTACGGCCGCTGCTGACGGACCGGCTCGTCGGGCTGGTGCCCGAGCGACATCGCCTCGCCCGCGCGGAATCGGTCGCGATCGGTGAGTTCGCCGGGGAGTCGTGGATCGCGGGCTGCCCGCGCTGCCGCGGACAACTGGTCGAGGTCTGCCGCGGTGCCGGCTTCGAGCCCCGCATCGACTTCGCCACCGATGACTACCCGGCCGTGGTCGGCCTCGTCGGGGCGGGTCTGGGGGTGGCCGTCCTTCCGGAGCTCGCCATCGAGTCCGTACGACCCAAGGGGGCGCGCACGGTGACGGTGGAGCCCTCGGTGCGACGGGAGATCGTCGCGCTCACGTTGCCGGATCTGGCCCAGGTGCCGGCGGTCGCGGCGACGCTGGACCGGCTGGCGCGGGCCGCGGCGCGATAGTCGCGACGGCGAGGACTCGGTGTTCCCTGTGGCCCGCGAAGTGTCCCAGGAGCGGCTGTGGCTCGGGAAGCGCCCCCGTTGGCGGCGAAAAGTAGGGGCACGCGCGTGCGTGCCCGTGTGCGCCCGAAGCGCAGAAACGTTCCTTCAGTTGTTCGAAGCGTGACCGCTTCCGGTGGTCGACGCCGAGACCAGCCGGTTGCGCGCGCGCCCCATGAGCTCTTCGCGCTCGTCCTCGGTCAGCCCGCCCCACACGCCGTACGGCTCTCTCACCGCCAGCGCGTGCGCCGCGCACTCGGCGCGTACCGGGCACCTCATGCAGACCTCCTTGGCCGAGTTCTCACGAGCGCTCCGTGCCGCACCGCGCTCGCCCTCCGGGTGGAAGAAGAGCGAGCTGTCGACCCCGCGGCAGGCCGCGAGGAGCTGCCAGTCCCAGAGATCCGCGTTCGGACCGGGAAGGCGAGAGAAATCTGCCATTGCGTGTCCCCTTGTTGCCGTTCTGGGCTGCTCTATGCCCACCGACCGTACATCTACGATCTAAGGAGATGAAAATATGACTCATTGCGAATCTAGCCGCAGACACCAACAAATGGGAAGAAAACAGGCTAAATGGGGCATAGCTTGTGATGAAACATTGAGGGTCCGTCGTGCATGTCTCCACCGTGTCCGCGCCCTCACGTACAGTGCCGATGACGACTGACTGCCCCGTAACTCTTTCGAGTGACCATCGTTGAGAGGGCGAAGGCGGTTGAAGGAACAAGCGCTCGGGCAGGCGGCAGTATCCGTCGGCGAGTGTCAACCGCACAGGTGACGATTCGTACCAGCCTGGAGGCTCAAGGTGACGCGCATCAGCTGCGGAGGGCGGCCATGACATCCGTCCTCGTCTGCGACGACTCCCCGCTTGCCCGAGAGGCGCTCCGCCGCGCGGTCGCGACCGTGCCCGGCGTCGAGCGTGTGACGACGGCGGCCAACGGCGAGGAAGTCCTCCGCCGCTGGGGTGCCGACCGTTCGGACCTGATTCTGATGGACGTACGTATGCCCGGATTGGGCGGCGTGGAGACGGTCAGGCGGCTGCTGTCCGCCGACCCCGGTGCGCGCATCATCATGCTCACCGTCGCCGAGGACCTGGACGGCGTGGCGCTCGCCGTCGCCGCCGGCGCCCGCGG
This sequence comes from Streptomyces albiflavescens, assembly GCF_014645835.1. Taxonomy (GTDB): domain Bacteria; phylum Actinomycetota; class Actinomycetes; order Streptomycetales; family Streptomycetaceae; genus Streptomyces; species Streptomyces albiflavescens. Next base: position 107,024 of record NZ_BMMM01000016.1, on the reverse strand, counting down.
CTATCTGCACAAGGACGCCTCCCGCGCGGAGCTGCGGGCGACCGTGACGCAGGCGCTCGCCGACCCCACCTGGCGGCTCGCCCCGCGCAGACTGCGCTCGGCCGAGATGGGCGCCGCGCCCACGCTCACCGCGCGTGAGATCCAGGTCCTGGAGGGCATGAGCCACGGCCGCTCGAACGCGGAGATCGGCCGTGAGCTGTTCCTCTCCGAGGACACCGTCAAGACGCACGCCCGGCGGCTGTTCAAGAAGCTCGGCGCCTCGGACCGAGCGCATGCTGTCGCGCTCGGATTCCGGTGGGGCCTGGTCCGCTAGGTGAGCCGCGTTGAGGGTATGACGGTAGTAGCCCCTGCCCGCCGTCCGGCGGGTGGGGCCGGGCTCTCGGAGAGAGCCTCTTCGGTGCCCGATCCCCGTTTCCCGGCGGATGACGCATCCTTGAGGTGTGGAGTTCCTCGGGGACGAGTCGGGCGAGCGGAAGGGGAGGGCGCAGGAGATGAGTTCCGGCGCACCTGCTCATAACGCTTCGGTGCACAACTATGGACGCGGTGCCACGGATCGGACGACGCCAAGGCACCATGGACCGATGCGTGACGACGAGACGACGGTGATCGGTGCGCTCGTCCATCGCGCGGTCGAAGGCGACGAGCAGGCCACACATGACCTGCTCGCCCATGTACACCCCCTCGCGCTGCGCTACTGCCGCACCCGTCTTTCCCGACTTCCGGGTGACGCGCGGCACTTCGTGGAGGACCTGGCGCAGGAGGTCTGCGTCGCGGTGCTCCTCGCGCTGCCGCGCTACAAGGACACCGGGCGCCCCTTCGAAGCGTTCGTCTTCGCCATCGCCGCGCACAAGGTCGCCGACCTGCAGCGCGCAGCGATGCGTCACCCCGGCTCGACGGCCGTCCCCTCGGACGAGATGCCCGAGCGCCCGGACGACTCGTTGGGCCCCGAGGAGCGCGCCCTGCTCAGCAGCGACGCCGAGTGGGCCAAGAAACTCCTGGCCAACCTCCCCGAGAACCAGCGCGAGCTGCTTCTGCTGCGCATCGCGGTGGGCCTCACGGCCGAGGAGACCGGCCAGATGTTGGGAATGTCACCCGGGGCGGTCCGGGTGGCTCAGCACCGGGCGCTGAGCCGGTTGCGGGCGCTGGCGGAGCAGTAGCGGAGCGCGCCCCCGGACGGCGCCCCGCTTTCCGGCGGAACGGCAGACCTTCCCGCTGCGACGGCGAGCAACGAGACGACGCAGCCCGGCGGTGCCGAGTCCGCCTCAGCCGGAACGGCACGTCCGTTCCCGCCGCAACGGGCGGGGACGGAGACAGCGGAGCCCAGCGGTACCGAGCCCGGCTCAGCCGGAACGGCTGGGTTCCTCCGCCGCGACGGCGGGGAGCCGGTCGACGAAGACCTCCCACGCGAAGCGGCCCCGGCAGGGGGCCGGCACCCGGCGTACACGGTCTGAACGGGGATGACACCGACCCCGTACGAACATACGAAGCCGAAGCCCACCCTCAACCGTGGAATGAGAGAGCCATGCTTCCCGTTAGCATGGACATCCGCACCGATCAAGGCCATTTGGGGAAGGTGTCATGACTGCCAACGTCGACGGAGTGCCCGCCAAATTCGCGACACTCGGGCTGACCTACGACGACGTGCTGCTGCTGCCGGGCGCGTCGGACATGGCGCCCGACCAGATCGACACCGCCTCGTACATCTCGAAGAACGTACGGGTCAACATCCCGCTGCTGTCCGCCGCCATGGACAAGGTCACCGAGTCGCGCATGGCGATCGCGATGGCGCGCCAGGGCGGCGTCGGCGTCCTGCACCGCAACCTGTCCATCGAGGACCAGGCCAACCAGGTCGACCTGGTGAAGCGTTCCGAGTCCGGCATGGTCACCGACCCGATCACGGTGCACCCGGACGCGACGCTCGCCGAGGCCGACGCGATCTGCGCCAAGTTCCGCATCTCCGGCGTGCCGGTGACCGACGGCGGCGGCAAGCTGCTCGGCATCGTCACCAACCGTGACATGGCCTTCGAGACCGACCGCTCGCGCCAGGTGCGCGAGGTCATGACGCCGATGCCCCTGGTCACCGGCAAGGTCGGCATCTCCGGCAATGACGCGATGGAGCTGCTGCGCCGCCACAAGATCGAGAAGCTTCCGCTGGTCGACGACGCGGGCGTCCTCAAGGGCCTCATCACGGTCAAGGACTTCGTGAAGGCCGAGAAGTACCCGAACGCCGCCAAGGACGGCGAAGGCCGTCTTCTCGTCGGCGCGGCCGTCGGTGTGGCCGGTGACGCCTTCGAGCGCGCCCAGGCCCTCATCGAGGCGGGCGTCGACTTCATCGTCGTCGACACCGCGCACGGCCACTCCCGCCTGGTCGGCGACATGGTCGCCAAGATCAAGTCGAACTCCTCCGGCGTCGACGTCATCGGTGGCAACATCGCCACCCGCGACGGCGCCCAGGCGCTCATCGACGCGGGCGTCGACGGCATCAAGGTCGGCGTGGGCCCCGGCTCCATCTGTACGACCCGCGTGGTCGCCGGCATCGGCGTACCGCAGGTGACGGCCATCTACGAAGCGTCGCTCGCCGCCAAGGAGGCCGGTGTCCCGGTCATCGGCGACGGTGGCCTGCAGTACTCCGGTGACATCGCGAAGGCCCTGGTCGCGGGGGCCGACACGGTGATGCTGGGCTCGCTCCTCGCGGGCTGCGAGGAGTCCCCGGGCGAGCTGCTGTTCATCAATGGCAAGCAGTTCAAGTCGTACCGCGGCATGGGCTCCCTGGGCGCCATGCAGTCCCGTGGCGAGCAGCGCTCCTTCTCCAAGGACCGCTACTTCCAGGAGGGCGTCGCCTCCGACGAGAAGCTCGTGCCCGAGGGCATCGAGGGCCAGGTGCCCTACCGCGGCCCGCTGTCCGCGGTCGTCCACCAGCTGGTCGGCGGTCTGCGTCAGTCGATGTTCTACGTCGGCGGCCGCACCGTTCCGGAGCTGCAGGAGCGCGGCCGGTTCGTACGCATCACCTCGGCGGGTCTCAAGGAGAGCCACCCGCACGACATCCAGATGACGGTCGAGGCGCCGAACTACAGCCGCAACAAGTAGTCGTACGGTGCCGTAAAGGGCATCCCCGCGCGCGTGAAGGGCGGTCCCGGAGGTTCCGGGGCCGCCCTTGTCGTGGGCGTCGGGGATACTGGGAGGCGCAGAAGCGAAGAGGGAAAGGCCACACACGTGACTGAGATCGAGATCGGGCGCGGCAAGCGCGGCCGCCGGGCGTACGCCTTCGACGACATCGCCGTCGTCCCGAGCCGCCGTACGCGAGACCCGAAGGAGGTCTCGATCGCCTGGCAGATCGACGCCTACCGCTTCGAGCTGCCCTTCCTGGCCGCCCCGATGGACTCGGTCGTCTCGCCGGCCACCGCGATCCGCATCGGCGAGCTGGGCGGCCTGGGCGTCCTGAACCTCGAAGGCCTGTGGACGAGGTACGAGGACCCGCAGCCGCTGCTCGACGAGATCGCCGGGCTGGACGTGGACACCGCGACCCGCCGCCTCCAGGAGATCTACGCGGCTCCCATCAAGGAGGAGCTGATCGGGCAGCGCATCAAGGAGGTCCGCGACTCCGGCGTCGTCACCGCCGCGGCCCTGTCCCCGCAGCGCACGGCGCAGTTCTCCAAGGCCGTCGTGGACGCGGGCGTGGACATCTTCGTCATCCGCGGTACGACGGTGTCGGCGGAGCACGTCTCGGGCGCCTCCGAGCCGCTGAACCTGAAGCAGTTCATCTACGAGCTGGACGTCCCGGTGATCGTCGGCGGCTGCGCCACGTACACCGCGGCCCTGCACCTGATGCGCACCGGCGCGGCCGGTGTCCTCGTCGGCTTCGGCGGCGGCGCCGCCCACACCACGCGCAACGTACTGGGCATCCAGGTCCCGATGGCCACCGCCGTCGCGGATGTCGCCGCGGCCCGCCGCGACTACATGGACGAGTCCGGCGGCCGGTATGTGCATGTCATCGCCGACGGCGGTGTCGGCTGGTCCGGCGACCTCCCCAAGGCGATCGCCTGCGGCGCCGACTCCGTGATGATGGGCTCCCCGCTGGCCCGCGCCACCGACGCGCCCGGCAAGGGGCACCACTGGGGCATGGAAGCGGTCAACGAAGAGCTGCCGCGCGGCAAGAAGGTCGACCTCGGCACCGTCGGCACCATCGAGGAGGTCCTCACCGGCCCCTCGCACACCCCCGACGGCTCCATGAACTTCTTCGGCGCCCTCCGCCGCGCCATGGCCACCACCGGCTACAGCGAGCTCAAGGAGTTCCAGCGCGTCGAGGTGACGGTCGCGGACTCGCAGCACAAGCGCTAGCCCCGCGTCCCGCACACGGCGAAAGGGCCCGTCCACCGAGTGGTGGACGGGCCCTTTCGCGTACCGCTTCCGGTTACTGACCGGCCTTTCGCGTGCTCTGGAACGCCACGTACGCGGCGATCGCGAAGAAGACGAAGGTCAGCGGGTCGGCCTCGGCCTTCCAGGCCTCCTGGACCACGTCGAAGTGGTCGAAGAACAGCTCGCTGAAGCCGATGCCGACTTCCTTGGCGCCGATCATGGCCTCGCCGACCAACTGGCCGATGTAGACCGAGCCCACCGACAGGATGACGCTGACGATCGGCAGGATCTGGTTGCGGCCGCCGAAGCGGCCCGCGGCGAGACCGACCAGGAAGCCGACGCCGACGGCGGCCCAGCCGATCTCGTGCTTGGTGAGGCCGATGATGCCGCCGTAAACACCCGCCGAGACCACGGCGGCGACGACGGCGGCGACGAGGCCGAGCCCGAGGTTGTCGCGCACCGGAGCGGCCGGGGCGACGGGGGCCACGGGGAAGCCCGGCTGGGGCGCGCCCTGCGGGGCGTCCTGCTGGACGGGCGGCTGGCCGGGCTGGCCGGCGTACGGGTTGTCGACCGGCGGACCGGACGGCGGCGGAGTCGACTGACTCATAGGGATCCCCCCAGGGACGTAAGCGCACGTGTGTACGCCAGGGATGTAAGCGGATGCACGCGCACATCCGAGGCGCCCGGGACGCGGGCGCACTTGTGTGCGAGAGCTGCCGCACATTAGCAGTCCGGAGTGACAACCTGTGGGGAGATTTCAGGGAGGTCAGAGTCGGTGCGCCGCCCCGGTCGGGGTCGCCCCCCGTGTGTCGAGCAGCAGTTGGGCCTTCACGGACAGTCCTTGCAGGTCGTATGTGCGGTGCTGCTGGAGCAGGATCGTGAGGTCGGCGTCCGCCGCGGCCTCGTAGAGGGAGTCCGCGCGCGGGACGGGACGTCCGAGGACGCGCCAGGCCGGGACATGCGGGTCGTGATAGCTGACGGATGCGCCGAGTTCCATCAGGCGCAGCGCGATCTCGTGGGCGGGGGAGCCCTGCTGGTCGGCGAGGTCGGGCTTGTAGGTGACGCCGAGGAGGAGCACGCGCGCGGCGCGGGCCGATTTCCCGTGCTCGTTGAGGAGCGTGGCGGCGCGCTGGATGACGTACTGGGGCATGTGGTTGTTGACCTGCTGAGCCAGTTCGACCATCCGCAGAGTGCGCCCCGAGTGGCCGGTCAGGTCCTGGGGGATGCCGTGGCCGCCGACGCCGGGGCCCGGCCGGAACGCCTGGAAGCCGAACGGCTTGGTCTCGGCGCAGCGGATGACGTCCCACAGATCGACGCCCAGGTCGTGGCAGAGCACGGCCATCTCGTTGACGAGGGCGATGTTGACGTGCCGGTAGTTGGTCTCCAGGAGCTGCACCGTTTCCGCTTCGCGTGGTCCACGCGCGCGTACCACCTTGTCGGTGAGGCGACCGTAGAAGGCGGCGGCCGACTCGGTGCACGCGGGGGTCAGACCCCCGATGACTTTCGGTGTGTTGACGGGACCGAAGTCGCGGTTGCCGGGATCGACCCGGCTGGGTGAGTACGCGAGATGGAAGTCGCGCCCCGCGCGCAGCCCGGAGCCCGCTTCGAGGAGCGGGCGGAGGAATTCCTCCGTGGTGCCGGGGTGCACGGGCGATTCCAGAATCACCGTGGTGTGCGGGCGCAGCCGTGCGGCCAGGGTGCGGGCGGCCGCCTCCACCTGGCTCAGATCGAGGCCGCCGTCCGCGCCCCGTGGGGTCGGCGCGCAGATGACCGCCGTGCGTACGCGGCCGAGCTCGGCCGGGTTGGTGGTCGGCCGGAAACCCGCCGAGTGCATCCGGCGCAGTTCGGCGGGGGTGAGGGAGCCGCCTTCCGGCCCCGTTTTGTAGCCGAGTGTGGGGATGCCGGCGGCGACGGCGGCCTGGGCCAGGGGCAGGCCGTGATGACCGAGTCCGATGACGGCGAGATCTGCGGGCATGGCGTGGGCCGTCCTTCCCAGTAACCGAAGCGGGACAAGTGCGCAAGCCCTGTGGACAGGATGGGCGAGCGCAATGTCAGACTAGGAGTAAATATGACCGATTTGCTGGATTGTTCGACCTTGATTCCTTGCGAGTCGCCGAGAGTTGTCCACAGGCTGAGGGCGGGACGGTGGCCGAAGTCGGGCAACACGGTCAGACTTTGAGGAGGGGGATGCGAGCCGGGCCCAGCCGGACAGGTGCGGCCGGCGCGACAGACAGCGGGAGGCAGCGGTGAGGACAGCGACACTGGGGCCGGCGGAGCGCGCCGAGTCACTGGCGGGAATGGCCGAGCGCGAGCTGGATGTGCTGGTCGTCGGCGCGGGTGTGGTCGGTGCGGGTACGGCGCTCGACGCCGTGACACGCGGCCTGTCCACGGGCCTGGTCGAGGCGCGTGACTGGGCATCGGGCACGTCGAGCAGGTCCAGCAAACTGATCCACGGCGGCTTGCGCTATCTGGAGATGCTCGACTTCGCGCTGGTGCGCGAGGCATTGAAGGAGCGCGGGCTGCTTCTCGAACGGCTCGCACCGCATCTCGTGAAGCCCGTCCCGTTCCTCTACCCGCTCCAGCACAAGGGCTGGGAGCGGTTGTACGCGGGCTCGGGCGTCGCCCTCTACGACGCCATGTCGATATCGAGCGGCCACGGACGCGGACTGCCCGCACACCGTCATCTGACCCGCGGTCACGCCCTGCGCGTCGCCCCCGCCTTGAAGAAGGACGCCCTGGTCGGCGCCCTGCAGTACTACGACGCGCAGATGGACGACGCCCGCTATGTGGCCACTTTGGTGCGCACGGCGGCCGCGTACGGCGCGAAGGTCGCCAACCGCGCGCGGGTGACCGGCTTCCTGCGCGAGGGCGAACGCGTCGTCGGTGCCAAGGTGCAGGATGTCGAAGGCGGTGGGGAGTACGAGATCCGCGCCAAGCAGATCGTCAACGCCACGGGTGTGTGGACCGACGACACACAGGCGATGGTGGGCGAGCGGGGCCAGTTCCACGTACGGGCGTCCAAGGGCATCCACCTGGTCGTCCCGAAGGACCGGATCAACTCCTCCACGGGCCTGATCCTGCGCACCGAGAAATCCGTGCTGTTCGTGATTCCCTGGGGGCGTCACTGGATCATCGGCACCACCGACACCGACTGGGACCTCGACAAGGCCCACCCGGCGGCGTCCAGTGCGGACATCGACTATCTGCTGGAGCACGTGAACTCGGTGCTCTCGGTGCCGCTCACCCGCGACGACGTCCAGGGCGTCTACGCGGGGCTGCGTCCGCTGCTGGCCGGAGAGTCCGAGGCGACGAGCAAGCTGTCGCGCGAGCACACCGTGGCCCATCCGGTGCCGGGGCTCGTGGTCGTGGCGGGCGGCAAGTACACGACGTACCGCGTCATGGCCAAGGACGCGGTGGACGAGGCGGTGCACGGCCTCGACCAGCGGGTCGCCGAGTGCGTCACCGAGGACGTTCCGCTGCTCGGCGCCGAGGGATACCGGGCGCTGTGGAACGCGCGAGCGCGGATCGCGCAGCGCACAGGACTTCATGTGGTGCGCGTGGAGCACCTGTTGAACCGGTACGGATCGCTCGCCGAGGAGATCCTCGACCTCATCGCCGAGAACCCGTCCCTGGGCGAGCCTCTGCCGGCCGCCGAGGACTACCTCAGGGCCGAGATCGTCTACGCCGCCTCCCACGAGGGCGCCCGGCATCTGGACGACGTGCTGACCCGGCGCACCCGCATCTCGATCGAGACCTTCGACCGCGGCACGCGCAGCGCCCGCGAGGCCGCCGAGCTCATGGCGCCGGTCCTCGGCTGGGACAAGGACCAGATCGAGCGCGAGGTCGAGCACTACGAGAAGCGGGTCGAGGCCGAGCGGGAGTCCCAGCGCCAGCCGGACGACCTGACGGCGGACGCGGCGCGGCTGGGAGCCCCCGACATCGTGCCGCTCTAGGGCCTGTCGTCACCTTCCCGTATGTCACTCGAACGGGTGTGGTGAGCTGGGATCTTTGCTCGGAACTCGTCCGTTCTACGGGGTGCGGGGGCAGAACTCGGCGGCGAGCAGCGCGGGTTCGAGGTCCGGATCTGCCACCGCGTCCGTGTTCACCCGGAAGGTGAGGACACGACGACCGTCGAGGGTGGCCGCGGTGCGCACGTAGCTGCCGGAGATACGGCCGTTGTGCCCCCACACCGTGGTCCCGCACGGCAGCTTCACGGGAAACAGGCCCATGCCGTACGAGCCATGTGCGGCACGGGTGTCGAGCATCTCGCGCAGCCAGGGCGAGGGCAGCAGATCGCCGCCGAGCAGGGCCGCGTAGAAGCGGTCCAGGTCGGCGAGCGTGCTGATGAGCTCACCCGCCGCGCCGGCCACGCGCGGGTCGAGTTCGGTGACGTCGGATCCGTCGGCGGCGTACGCACGGCCGTGCGGCGAGGGCAGCGAGGCGCGGGCACCGGGGAATGAGGTACCGGTCAGACGGAGCGGAGCGATGATGCGGTGCTCGGCCTCGACGGCGTACGAGTGGCCGGTGACCTGCTCGACGACCATGCCGAGCAGTACGTAGTTGGTGTTCGAGTAGGCGAAGCGGCCGCGGTCGGCCGGGGGGTGGGTGAGCGCGATGCGTATGGCCTGAAGCGGGGTGACGGGGACGGCGCCCTTGGTGTCCGCGGTGAAGTTGTACAGGCCGCTGGTGTGGGTGAGCAGGGCGCGCAGGGTCAGACGGCGCCCGTCGTTGCCCGCGCCGCGCACCAGGCCGGGGAGGTGATCGTCCACGGAGTCGGACAGGGAGAGCCGGTGCTCGGCGGCGAGTTGCAGGACGATCGTCGCGATGAACGTCTTGGTGATGCTGCCCGCGCGAAAGTGGTCGGAGCGGGATATCCCGTCGCCGTCACGGGCGAAGCGTGAGCCGGTCTCCTCGCGGGCCAGCAGGGCGGCGGCCGGGGCCTTGCCACGAGTGACGAGAAGGGCGAGGGCGGCATCCGAGGCCGGGGCTGCGGGGCCTTGGGAGGCGGCCGGGGCCAGGCCGAGCAAACCGGTCTGAGCCAGGCCGAGCAGCGCCAGGGACAGGGGTATGGGCAGAAGTGTCCGAGGTGTCCGGGGTGCAGGCATCGGCGGTCCTTCCTTGTCCTGGCCCATCATGCGGGACGGTGCTGTGCGAACGCCGGGCGGTCGCCGTGCGATGGGCGGCTCGCGGGCCGGCCGGTTGGCGTGTGAAGGGCCCCCTGGGCGCTGAGCGCTTGTCGGGTGAGGGACAATGGAGGTTCTGTCAGGGCGGGTTGCATGAGGGGACGCATGTCGGAGGCGGAGCGGGCGGGAGCATCCCGTCAGGACAAGAGCGAACGTCTCCTCGCCGGGCGCTACCGGTTGGGGGATGTTCTCGGCCGCGGCGGCATGGGCACGGTGTGGCGGGCCCAGGACGAGACCCTGGGCCGTACGGTCGCGGTCAAGGAGCTGCGGTTCCCGTCGAGCATCGACGAGGACGAGAAGCGGCGGCTGATCACGCGCACCCTGCGTGAGGCCAAGGCGATCGCGCGGATTCGCAACAACGCCGCGGTGACGGTCTTCGACGTGGTCGACGAGGACAACAGGCCGTGGATCGTGATGGAGCTCGTCGAGGGCAAGTCGCTCGCCGAGGTCATCCGCGAGGACGGCCTGCTCACGCCGAAGCGCGCGGCCGAGGTGGGGCTGGCGATTCTCGACGTGCTGCGTTCGGCGCACCGCGAGGGCATCCTGCACCGCGATGTGAAGCCGTCGAACGTGCTGATCTCCAACGACGGCCGGGTCGTGCTGACCGACTTCGGCATCGCGCAGGTCGAGGGCGACCCGTCCATCACCTCGACCGGCATGCTCGTCGGCGCGCCCTCGTACATCTCGCCGGAGCGGGCGCGCGGTCACAAGCCCGGCCCGGCGGCCGACCTGTGGTCGCTGGGCGGTCTGTTGTACGCGTCGGTGGAGGGCGTTCCTCCCTACGACAAGGGTTCCGCGATCGCGACGCTCACCGCGGTGATGACCGAGCCGGTGGAGCAGCCGAAGAACGCGGGACCGCTGGAGAACGTGATTTACGGGCTGCTCGCCAAGGACCCCGAGCAGCGGCTCGACGACGCGGGCGCGCGGGCGATGCTCAACGAGGTGCTGCACGCGCCCGAGCCCAAGGAGACCGTGCCGGAGCCGGCGGACGCGACGAAAGTCGTGGCGTTGCCGCCGGTGCCGGACGAGGCTCCGGGCAAGGGGAGTTCGGGCGGTTCCGGGGCCAAGCGGGGCGAGGAGGCGGCGGATCGGCTGCGCGGGGCGTTGCGTTCCGTGCGGAAGGCCGCCTCGGCGGCCGGGGCGGCCACCGCGGCCGCGACGGCGCGCGCGAAGGCCGTCGGCTCGGAGACCGCGGGGTCGGCGGGCGGTGAGGGGGCGGGGTCCGCGGGTGCGGGCGCTGCCACGACCGCGTCGTCATCGAAGGCGTCTCCCTCGGCCCCTTCGACGCCGTCGTCCTCGGCGCCTTCTTCGCGTTCGTCGAGGAAGGCTTCAGGGGCTGGTGCGGCTTCCTCCGCAAACGCGGGGGTTCGTGACAGCGCGTCGGTGAACTCCGGTTCGGCGGGTGCCACGGGCTCCGCGGGTGCCGCGAGTGCTGCCGGGGCGGCGGAGCGGGCCTCGGGGTCGGGGTGGCCGGTGGCTCCGGAGCGGCCGCCGCGGCCGGCGCCTCGGGCGCCGCTCACGGATGTGGTGCCGCGGCGGACGTTGATGATCATCGCGGTGGTGGTGGCGCTGGCGGTGCTCGGCACCGTGCTGGCGCTCACGCTCGGCGGCGGGGACGACGCCGGGTCGAAGGACAACAAGACCGGCGACACCAAGGCGGCCGCGTCCAGCGGGGCGAGCGCCGGAAGCGGCGGCAAGGACAGCGGCGGCAGCGCCCACACGGACAGTGACGACAAGACGGGCGCCACCTCGGGTTCCGGCCAGAAGGAGACGGCGAACGCCACGTCGGGCGCGACTGCCAGTGCGAGCGCGTCGAGCGGTGCGGACAGCGGCGGCAAGGAGTCGGACTCCACCGCCGTGTCCACGTACAAGGGCGGTCAGGGGTTCTCGATCGGCCTGCCGAAGGGGTGGAAGTACCAGTCCACGGACGCCGCAGGGGCCCGGTTCACCGGTCCCGACGGGCAGAAGCTCCTGGTCGGCTGGACCACCACGCCCAAGGACGACCCGGTCGCGGACTGGAGGAACCAGGAGCGCTATATGACGCGCTCGCAGTACACGCGGGTGCGCATAGAGAAGGTGGACTATCGCGACTGGAACACGGCCGACTGGGAGTTCACCTACACGGACGGTGGCACGAAGTACCGGTCGATCGACCGTGGATTCGTCGTCAATTCGCATCAGGGATACGCGCTGATGTACACGGCGAAAGCGTCCAACTGGGACAGTGAGCTGCGCAAGGACACGTGGCAGACGCTGACCAAGACGTTCCGGCCGAAGTCGTGACGTACCGCTCGTCGGTGTGACGTTCCGCCACGGATGGGGGCCCTGAGATCTCGCATCCCCGCTTTGCGGGTTGCCTCCGGCACGTATCGTGAGTGGTTGCGGACCGTACGAAGCCATAACGGGACGCAAGGCGAACGGAATTGACCAACCGGTCGGCTGGGGGAGGCATCGTGGACGACTATGCGGGACGGGTACTGGCCGACCGCTACCGCCTGCCGCTACCGCCGTCCGACGAGTACGAACTCGCCGAGACCCGCGCCTTCGACACCTACAGCGGGCAGGAAGTCCTGGTACGGCAGGTGCCGTTGCCGGAGGTCGTCGAGGCCGAGGTGCTCGACGCGGACGGGTTGCCCGAGGGCTTCGTGGCGCGCGACGGCGGGGTGCGGCGGCCATCCGCGCGGACCACGCGCCGTCCCACCGAACCGGCCGTGCGGCGGGCGATCGAGGCCGCCCAGGCCGCCGCGCAGATCCCCGACCATCCCCGGCTGGACCAGGTCTTCGACGTGTTCGCCGAGGGCGGGTCGCTGTGGATAGTGAGCGAGTTGGTGCCCGCGAGGCCGTTGGCCGCGCTGCTCGCCGAGAAGCCGCTGAGCCCCTATCGGGCCGCCGAGGTCGCCTCCGACGTCCTCACCGCGCTGCGAGTGCTGCACGCGCACGGGTGGGTGCACCGGAACATCACCGTGCGCACCGTGCTCGTCTGCGACGACGGCCGCGTGATGCTCACCGGCCTGGCGGCCGGGGCCGCGGAGGAGGCGCTGTGCGGGTACGACCCGGTACCGGCCCGGGAGGACTTCGAGACCGAGCCCGGGGGCGCGGCCGGATCCGGTTCCGGCTCCCGCGGTGGCACCGGACAGGCGGGCAACGGCGGTTCGCCCGTCGTGAGGGGGAGTGCCCCGCGCGGTAGTGGTCCGGGTGCGCCCGGTGGGCCGAGCGGTGCCGGACCCCGGGGCCAGGGTGGGACCGGATTCGGCGGCGGAGGTTCGCATGGCGTGGCCGTGGCGGGCGCGGTGCCGGGCACGGATCCGGAAGCCGCGCGACGGGCCGCGATCGAGGCCCGGGCGGAGCGGGGGACGCCCGTTCCGGGGACGCCCGCGGGAGGCGCGGCGGGTGTAGGCAGACGTGTGCTTGAAGCAGGCGAGGCGGGCGGCACGGCGGGAGCCGGGGGTGACATCCGCGCGGCACGCGCCGGGGCCATCGCCGCGTACCGCGCCGGAGCGCGCGCCGCCGCCCGCGTACAGGAAGAACAACGGAGCGACCAGGTCGCGCTGCCCGCGCCCCGGCCCTCGACACAGGCCGAGCATGCCACCGACGCCTCGGCACCCACGGCGCAGGCTCCCGGACACGGTGGTTCGCCCCTGCTGCCCGGGCAGGCCGGTTCGCCCCAGGTCCCCGGGCACGGCGGCGCCCCCCAAGTCACCGGTGACAGCGGCCCGCCCCAGCTCCCGGGCCACGGCGTCGAGCAGCGCCCCCACGCCGCGCCCCCGGGCCAGATAGCCGACCCGTACGGGGTCGGGGGCGGCACCAGCTGGCATGGCGCCCAGCCGCGTACCGGAGCCCCTGGTGGTGGCCAAGGCCAAGGGCGTCCCGCGCTCCCCGGAGGCCTGAACGGCGCTTCGGCCGGCGGGAACGGCACCCCGGCGCTCGCGCTCGGGCAGCAGCCCGCCGCCGGGCACGGCGGTCCCGGAACCTCGGCGGCCGTCGCCGGTCCGGACAGCGCCCAGGGGCAGGGCGGCCGTTGGGACGAGCTCGTCGCCGGGGCGCCGCCGCGCCGGGGGCCGAGCACCGCGCTCGCCGCGGAGCGAGCCCGGCAGGCGCGGATGGCCGTGGTCGGGCCCGTCACCGAACGGTGGGCGCCGGAGCAGGCCTATCCGGTGCAGGAGAACTGGCAGTTGGCGGCGCCGATCGGACCCGCGACCGACCTGTGGGCGCTGGGCGCGCTGCTCTTCCGTGCGGTGCAGGGACACGCGCCCTACCCGGAGGAGAGCACCGCCGAGCTGGTGCAGTTGGTGTGCGCGGAGCCGCCCGCGTTCGCCGAGGAGTGCGGGCCGCTCCGGCCGGTCGTGGAGTCGCTGCTGCGCCAGGACCCCACCGAGCGGCTCGACTTCGAGGAACTGCGCGGCTGGCTGCGCTCCCTCGTGCGCTCCGCGCCGGAGCCCGAGGCCGGGGCCCATGTCGTCGCGGCGCCCCCCGTCGACCCGAGCCGGCTGCCGATCGTACGGCGCCGGGGCGAGCTCGTCCGCAGGCGCCGCGCCGGGCTGCCCGCGCCCAGCCCGCACGCCCGCCACAAGCGCGCCAAGCAGGAGAAGCCGGCCAAGCCCCGCCGTCTGGGCCGCAATCTGGTCCTGCTGGTCCTGCTGCTGCTGGCCGCGGCGATCGCGTACGCCATGGTCTTCATGCCGAAGGCCGAGCCGAGTGGCGGCCGCGGCAGCGGTACGGACGGCGATCGGACCGGTGCGGCCGGAGACGTCAGCCCCGCTCCCGACACCGGCGGGGACGGCAAGGCGAGCAGCGAGCCGCGGCCCGACCAGACCTCTCCCGGTGAGGACAAGAGCCCTACGGGGTCGTCCAGTTCCACGAAGTCTCAGACCGGGGACCCCGATGTCGCCCAGGGGTTCAAGCTGCGCAAGGATTCCGCCGGATTCAGCCTCGCGGTCGCCGACGGCTGGGACCGTACGCCGAAGAACGGCAGTGGCCAGGTCGTGTACTCCCACGGGGACTTCGAGCTCATCGTCGTACCCGGCCGGGACAGCACGGCGACGTACGGCAGCGACCCGATGACGTATCAGCGGGAGAGCGAGAAGGAGTTGCAGCCGTTCCGGGACTCGACCTGGGCCACGTCCAGCGGGATGCGGCGGATCGACGTGGGCGGGCGGACCATGGCCGAGGGGCAGTTCACCTGGCAGGACTCCGCGGGACGCTCGCTGTATGTGCGCAACCTCGCGATCCTCGTCGGCGGGCGCTACCACGTGGTGCAACTGCGCGGTCCGGAGGCCGAACGGGACGAGGTGACACGGCTGTACGAGCAGGCGTCGGCGACGTACCAGGTCACCGGCTGAGCCGTTCACCGTGTCATGTGGCCCTGAACACCAAATGGTTCCCTCCCGTACCAGGAAGGGAGAACCGTCACAGTGCGGTCTCCGTACGACCCCGCCGGTTCCCAGCGCGGGGGCCGCTCCTTAGTCTGACCCTGTCAAGACCATTGCGGGGAAACGTGAATCAGATGCAGGGCCTGCTCCTCGCGGGCCGCTACCGGCTTGTCGACACCATCGGCAGCGGTGGCATGGGTCGGGTGTGGCGCGCTCACGACGAGGTGCTGCACCGCGCGGTCGCGGTCAAGGAGCTGACCGCCGCGCTCTATGTCGCCGAGAGCGACCTGGCCCGGCTGCTCGCCCGTACCCATGCCGAGGCGCGGGCCGCCGCCCGGATCAACCACTCGGCCGTCGTCACCGTGCACGACGTCCTGGAGCACGACAACCGCCCGTGGATCGTCATGGAGCTGGTCGAGGGCAACTCGCTGGCCGACGAGGTCAAGGAGCAGGGGCGCGTCGAACCGGCCGAGGCGGCCCGGATCGGGCTGTGGGTGCTGCGCGCGCTGCGGGCCGCGCACGCCGCCGGTGTGCTGCACCGTGATGTGAAGCCCGGGAACGTACTCCTCTCCGCCGACCGGCGCGTGCTGCTCACCGACTTCGGGATCGCGCAGGTCGAGGGCGATACGACCATCACGCGCACCGGCGAGATCGTCGGCTCGGTCGACTACCTCGCGCCCGAGCGGGTGCGTGGCCACGATCCGGGGCCCTCGTCCGACCTGTGGGCCCTCGGCGCCACGCTGTACACGGCGGTGGAGGGACGCTCGCCGTTCCGGCGCACCTCGCCGCTGAACACCATGCAGGCCGTGGTCGACGAGGAGCCGGCGGCGCCGCAGCACGCCGGTCCGCTGGAACCCGTCATCACCGCGCTGCTGCGCAAGGACCCCGCCGGCCGGCCCGACGCGGCGGAGGCGGAGCAGATGCTCGCGGAGGCCGCGGAAGGGCGGCGGCCCAGGACGGCACAGGCGTATGTGCCGACGCAACATGTGGACACGGCCATGACGGGGGGCCCGGGGCACGGCGGACCTGGCCAAGGCCAGGGGGCGACCGCACATGTGCCGACGGCCCCTGGTGGCCCGGGCGCGACCATGCATCAGCCCCTGCCCGTGGAGGGTTCCGCCCCGAAGAAGCGTCGCCGCGGTCGCACGATCGCCCTCATCGTGGTCATGGCCGCGCTCGTCGGCGGTGGCGGCGCCGTGGCCATGAGGTACGCGGACGACTGGCGGAAGGACGCCCAGGACGGGACGAAGAGCGCGCAGTCGACGGCCGAAGGTGCCGGCGGCTGGGTGCGCGTGGACGACGTCGAGGGTTTCAGTCTCGCCCTGCCCAGCAAGGGCTGGAAGCGTCAGGCCAATGGCACCCAGGTCGACTACACGCCCGACGGCGGCAAGCACTTCGTACGCATCGCGGTGGACGACTCGCCCGACTTCGACAACCCGTACATGCACCAGCTGGACCTGGAGCAGCAGTTGACGAAGCTGGCCGACTACAAGCGGGTGAGCCTGCAGTCCAACACCTTCCGGGACTGCCACGGTTCGCTGTGGGACTTCACCTGGACCGCGCTGCCGAAGCAGACGCCGTTCCCGGGGCAGCGCCGGGCGATCGAGCAGACGTATCTCGCCCGTGACGGCGTCGAGTACGCGATCTACGTGTCGTCGCCCGCGGCGGACTGGGACACCGCACGTCAGCAGTTCGACGCGATCCTGCGCGGCTGGCGTCCCAAGGCCGGGTAAGGCCGGATAACGGCCACCGCGGAGCCGGGTCCCGGAGGGTCTGCGCCCGGTGCGGCATGATGGGGCCCATGGGGACCGAGGGGGAGAACGTCCGTGTGATCGCAGGCCGTTACCGGCTGGAAGCCAGGATCGGGCGGGGTGGTATGGGCGTCGTATGGCGCGCCACCGACCAACTGCTCGGCCGCCGGGTCGCGGTGAAGGAACTCGCGGTCGACGACTCGCTCTCGGAGGACGAGGCCCGGCTGCAGCGCGATCGCACGCTGCGCGAGGCCCGCGCCGTCGCGCAGCTGCACCACCCGCACATCATCGTCGTGCATGACGTGGTCGTGGATGACGAGCGGCCGTACATCGTCATGGAGTTGATCGACGGCGGCTCGCTCGCCGAGCGGATCTCCGGAAGGGGCCCCGTCGACGCGCGCGAGGCCGCCCGCATCGCCATCGACCTGCTGGGCGCGTTGCGCCGTGCGCACGAGGCGGGTGTTCTGCACCGGGACCTCAAGCCCGCCAACGTCCTGATGGAGGCAGGCACCGACCGTGTCGTCCTCACCGACTTCGGCATCGCCCAGGTCGCGGGCGCGACGACGCTCACCGAGAGCGGGGCGTTCGTCGGCTCGCCCGAGTACACCGCGCCCGAGCGGATGTCCGGGGTCAGGACGGGCCCGGAGTCCGACCTGTGGTCGCTCGGCGCGCTGCTGTGCACGGTCCTGAGCGGCGAATCGCCCTTCCGGCGCGACTCGTTGGGCGGCATCCTGCACGCGGTCGTCGTCGACGAGATCCGTCCGCCCGCCCAGGCCGCGCCGCTGCTGCCCGTCGTACGAGGGCTGCTCGAGCGCGATCCCGAACGGCGGCTCGACGCGGCGGAGGCGGAGCGGATGCTGCGCGCCTTCCGGGACACGGGCCGTACGCCGCGGCTGCACACCCCCTACACGCCCACGCAGCGCGACGTACCGAGGCCGAAGCCCGTGCCCTCGCCGCCATCGCCTCCTGTCACCGCGCCGGAGCGACCGCCGAAGTACTCCACGCGGGGCGTCCTCGTCGCCGCCGCGCTGGTCGCGGCGATGGCCGGGGCGGGGGTGTCGGCGGCGGCGCTGCTGATGAACGACGGCGGGGGCGGCACGCCGTCCCCCTCGGGTACGTCCGCGTCCGGGTCCACGGCGGGTACGTCGGCGAGCGCGTCGGAGTCGGCCACGGCGTCCGGGAGCCCCACGCCCACCGTCACCGTGACCCGGCAGCAGACGCCGACCTCCTCCGCGCGCAAGGCACCCTCGGGGTATCGCCTCGCGCCGGACCCGAACGGGTTCTCGCTGGCCGTGCCCGACGACTTCACGCGGCAACCGCAGGGAGAGCGGGTCTTCTACGTGTCGCCGGGGCAGGTCTTCCGCCTGGGCATCAAGGTGGCCGACCCCGAGGCGGGCGGCCCCTTGGCGGTGATGCAGCGCGCGGACGCGAAGGGTCCCTCCACGAACCCTGGTTATCGCGACGGCAAGGTCACGCGGACCACGCACGACGGACAGCCCGCCGCGCTCTGGGAGTTCACCTGGAACGGCTTCACCACGGCGGAGGGCGCACGGCACACATACGACCTGTGCTGGGAGGAGGGCGGACGGATGTACGACGTGTGGGTCTCGGCGCCGGTCGGGAAGGTGACGGAGGCGAAGGAGTACTTCGACGTGGCGGTGGACACCTTCGCACGTTCGTAAAAGGTTCATAAGCGGCGCGGTGCGTCACGGGTCTGTGACCGGAATGCGGCGGGGCTGGATGCCGAAGCGCTCGCCGCGATAGAGATGGACTCATGAGCGACAACGGGGGAGTTCCGTACGGGCCCGACGAGCCAACCAGTTTCGGTCTGCAACCACCGCGTCCGGCGGTACCGGGGCAGCAGTCGGCGCAGGTGCCGGGACAGCAGTCGGCGCCCGCGTCGGGGCAGCAGTCGGCGCCCGCGTCGGGGCAGCAGTCGGCGCCCGCGTCGGGACAGCAGTCGGCGCCCGCGTCGGGACAGCAGTCAGGCGTCCCCTACCCGGGCAATCCGTATGCCGCGCCCACCCGGATCGCTCCGGAGCAGCAGGCGCAACCTCCGCAGGACCCGGGCGCCGGGCGGCTCATCGTCGGCCGCTACCGGCTCCTCTCCAAGCTCGGCCACGGCGGCATGGGCACCGTCTGGCGGGCCAAGGACGAGACGGTGGACCGTGAGGTCGCCGTCAAGGAGCCACGCGTTCCGGACCATCTTCCCGAGCGTGAACGTGCCAACGCCTTCGAGCGCATGCGTCGTGAGGCGCGCGCGGCGGCGCGGCTCGACCACCCCGCGGTCGTGAACGTCCACGACGTCGCGGTCGTGGACGGACAGCCCTGGATCGTCATGGAGCTGGTGCAGGGCCGCTCACTGGGCGACGCCCTCCAGGAGGGCACGCTCGGCGTCCGCGAGGCCGCGCGCATCGGCCTGGAGGTCCTCGGCGCCCTGGAGGCCGCGCACGCGGCGGGCATCCTGCACCGCGACGTCAAGCCCGACAACGTCCTGCTCGGTCGCCACGACCGTGTCGTCCTCACCGACTTCGGCATCGCCCAGATCGAGGGCGAGACGAACCTGACGGATACGGGTGGCTTCGTCGGGTCGCCCGAATACATCGCCCCGGAGCGGGTGTTGGGCCAGCGGCCCGGCCCGGCTTCCGACCTCTGGTCGCTCGGCGTGGTCCTCTACACGGCCACGGAGGGTGTCTCGCCCTTCCGCCGCAGCAACACGCCCGCCACGCTCCAGTCGGTCCTCAACGCGACGCCCGCGCCGCCCGCTTCGGCGGGCGGGCCGCTCACCGAGGTCATCACCGGCCTTCTGGACAAGGACCCGTCGCGCCGCCCTGGCGCGGCTCAGGTCCGCCGGCTCCTGGAGGAGGCGGCGAACCCGCCCGCACCGGCGCCGACGCAGGTCGTGCAGATCGCCGGGCCTGGCGGCAAGGGTCTGCGCATCGGCCGCAAAACCCTCTTCGGCCTCGGCGCGGCCGTCGTCGCGGCGGCGGTGGCGGCGTACCTGGTGATCGCGAACCCGTTCGCGGGACCGCTGCCGGACGGCTGGAAGAAGCGGCACGAGGCGGACGTCGCCGCGACGCTGGCGGTGCCCGCGGACTACCAGAGATCCACGCCGGACCGCAGTTCGGACAAGGGGCACTGGGTCACGTACACCGACTGGAGCGGGAGCATCTGGATCGGTCTGACCCTCGCCAAGAAGTCCGAGGACACGAGCAAGCAGATCAAGGACTCCGCGCGGGCGGAAATGTACGCCGACGACGGTGAGTTCAAGGACAGCGGCGCGTACGAACTGAGCATGCCCGAGGGCCCGAAGAAGACGACCCCCGAGGGGAACACGACGTACCACGGCAAGGAGTCCGCCGAGAACACGGTGTTCTACAAGACCACCGACAGCCAGAACCCCCGCCCCCGCGAACTGAAGATCTTCTACTACAAGTCCGCGGCGGGGGACATGTACAAGCTCACGATCAGCTACCCGGGCAGGGGCGACTTCACGGCCCGGGGCCGTGAAGTCGCCAAGGCGGCGGTCGCGAACCTGGACATCGACAAGCTCTGAGCGGCCTGTCCCAAGGCTGGGCTCAGGCGAGCTTGGCGGCCTGGGCCTTGATGATCTCGGCCGGGATGGTGTCCTTCTTGCACACGAGCGGGGCGGCGTGCGCCGACGGGGTGTCGGTGTACGCCGCCCTGGGGTGGGACGAGTTGCGGGAGGCGACCCGCGTTGTCATGGCGGTTATTTCGGGTCGTGGTTGAACTTCGAGGTCGACCAGAGGTAGCCGAGCACCGTCAGGCCCAGGCACCAGGCGACGGCGAGCCATCCGTTGTGGCCGATCCCGGTGCCGAGCAGCAGGCCGCGCAGGGTTTCGATGGCGGGTGTGAACGGCTGGTATTCGGCGATCGGCTGGAACCAGCCGGGCATCGCGTGGAGCGGGACGAAGGCGCTGGACAGGAGCGGCAGCAGGATCAGGGGCATCGCGTTGTTGCTGGCGGCCTCGGCGTTGGGGCTGACCAGGCCCATGCCGACCGCGATCCAGGTGAGTGCCAGGGCGAAGAGTACGAGCAGTGCGAACGCCGCGAGCCATTCCAGGACGGTGGCGTCGGTGGAACGGAAGCCGATGGCCACGGCGACGGCGCCGACGAGGACCACGCTCAGCACGCACTGCAGCACGCTGCCGATGACATGGCCGATGATCACGGAGCCGCGGTGGATCGCCATGGTGCGGAAGCGGGCGATGATGCCCTCGGTCATGTCGTTGGAGACGGAGACCGCGGTGCCGATCACGGTGGAGCCGATGGTCATCAGCAGCAGGCCCGGGACGATGTAGGCGATGTAGACCGAGCGATCCGCGTGGCCGCCGTTGAGGCCGGCGCTGAAGGTGCCGCCGAAGATGTAGACGAAGAGCAGCAGCAGCATGATCGGGGTGAGCAGCAGGTTCAGGGTGAGGGAGGGGTAGCGCCGGGCGTGCAGGAGGTTGCGGCGCAGCATCGTGGTCGAGTCGCGGATGGCGAGGGTCAGGGAGCTCATCGGACAGCCTCCTTGGGCTGGTTGGGGATGCCGGTGCCGCCGGTCAGGGCGAAGAAGACGTCGTCGAGGTCGGGCGTGTGCACGGTCAGCTCGTCGGCCTCGATGCCGGCCGAGTCCAGCCGGTCGAGGAGGGAGCGCAGCTCGCGCTGGCTGCCGTCGCTGGGGATCTGCAGGGTGAGGGATTCGTCGTCGCGGGAGGCCTCGGGCAGGGCGGAGGTGGCGTTCTGGTAGGCGGCCGGGTCGGTGAAGCGGAGCCGGACGTGGCCGCCGGGGATGAGCCGCTTGAGCTCCTCGGCACTGCCCTGGGCGGCGATCTTGCCGTCGTTGAGGACGGCGATGCGGTCGGCTAGTTCGTCGGCCTCCTCCAGGTACTGGGTGGTGAGGAGGACGGTGACGCCGTCGGTGACGAGTTCGCGGATGATCTGCCACATGGTGTGCCGGGAGCGCGGGTCGAGGCCGGTGGTCGGCTCGTCGAGGAAGATGATCCGCGGGCTGCCGACCAGGGTCATGGCGATGTCGAGGCGGCGCTTCATGCCGCCGGAGTAGGTGGAGGCGGGCTTCTTCGCGGCCTCGGTGAGGTCGAAGCGCTCCAGCAGTTCGGCGGCCACGCGGCGTCCCTCGCGCTTGGAGAGGTGGTGCAGGTCCGCCATGAGGAGCATGTTCTCCTCGCCGGTGATCAGGCCGTCGACGGCGGAGAACTGCCCGGTGACGCCGATTGCGGCGCGCACCGCTTGCGGGTCGGCGGCCAGGTCGTGGCCGCCGACGCGGGTCTCGCCGGCGTCCGCGGTGATGAGGGTGGAGAGGATCTTCACGGCGGTGGTCTTGCCGGCGCCGTTCGGGCCGAGCAGCGCGAAGATTGTTCCTTCCGGGACGGCCAGGTCGATGCCGTCGAGGACGGTCTTGTCGCCGTAGGACTTGCGCAGCCCGTTCGCCGCGATGGCCAGGTCGGTCATGAGAGGTGTTCCCCTTTTCAAGGCTGCGGGCGGTTTCAGAGGCTGCGGGCGGTGATGTCGCCGTGGGAGGTGGTGGCGCGGATGTCGAGTTGGGCGGTGCCGTCGTTCTTGAGGGCGTTGCTGATGCGGCCGTAGCCGGTGCCGGCGTCCAGGACGGCCGAGACGCCGGCGGCGGCGCCGACCGAAATGTCGCCGGACTGGGTGCGCAGGGTGACCGTGCCGCGCACGGCCTCGGTGATGCGGATGTCGCCCCTTTGGGTGCTGATCTCTGCGGGGCCGCCGAGCCGGCCGACCTCGACGTCGCCGTCGATCGCGGTGAGGCGGAGGCTCGCGGCCTCGTCGATCTTGATCTGGCGGTACGCGCCTTCGAAGGCGACGTCGCCGAGCTGTCCGACGCCCCGGAGTTCGGCGCCGGCCGCCTTCGCCTCGATGCGGGAGCCGGCGGGCAGTTGGATGGTCACCTCGGCGGATCCGGAGGCGCCGAGGAACTGATTCTTCGCCGCCGGGGCCTCGATCCGCAGGACGCCGTCGCGGTATTCGACCTCGATCTGTTCCGCCGCCTTCACGTCGCGGCTCTTGGAGGCGTCCGTGGGCCGGACCTCGACCGTGGTGTCGGCCCGGTCGGCGGCGATGAACTGGATGCGTCCCGCGGGGATGTCGAGGACGGCGGAGACCGGGGCGGGGGTGTCGAACTTCTGCATCGTGCGCTCCTTCGATTCCGTGTTTCTGATGCGGGAAACGCTACGTTGCATTCATCGATCAGGCAACGAGCTCGTTGCGCTAAATCTTTATCAGTGCAGGTAGATGCCGGAAAATCGTTGCAACGGTCTGGAGGCTAATGCAATATCCCTTACCTTGCTCGTTGCAATAGATTGAAGGTGAACGCTATGCCGGGGGCACTATGAACCGCGAAGGAGGCCGCGATGTCGGGAGGTGGACTCTCACCCGGCGGGAACGCCGGCAGGTCGCGCCCCGGGATCCGCTCGACATCTCGGGGCGCGCTGTCCGTCCGCCGGACAGCTGGGCCGACGAGGGCTCCGGTGAAGATCCCTCCGAGTCGGAAAGCCGTGATCGTCAGAGCCACAACGCCCTGATCAGCGGGTTTGTTGCCAGCGATCACTGGCGCCATGTGAGTAGTCCGTGAAAGGCGATTACCGACGGGTACCCAAAGCGCCCGCTCGGGCATACCCTGCGGCTCATGACGGACTCGCAGGCCGCGGAGCAGGCCAAGGAAGACGCCGGTACGGAAGCCTCGGGCAGCGCCGGTGCGGAGGCCCGCGTTGCGGAAGCCCCTGTTGCGGAGGCCCCCGTTACGGAAGCGCCCGTTGCGGAGGCCCCTGTTGCGGAGGCCCCCGTTGCGGAGGCCCCCGTTACGGACGACAGCGCCGGCGCCGCCGCGTCGGTCGGCACCAACCCCCTCGCGCCCGCGCCGGCAGGGGCCCGCACCGCCGTCGACGTCGTCACCCCCGAGCTGGTCGCCCAGCTCACCAAGGGCGTCGTCGGGTCCGGTCGGACCGCCAACCACACGCCGTTCACCGGCGAGAAGCTGGCCGACCTGCCCGAGTCCACCCCCGAGGACGTCGCGACCGCCTTTGAGCGGGCCCGCAAGGCGCAGGTCGCCTGGGGGGCGACCCCGGTACGGCAGCGCGCCGCCGTCCTCCTCCGTTTCCACGACCTGGTGCTCGCCCGCCAGGCCGAGGTCCTCGACCTCATCCAGCTGGAGACGGGCAAGGCCCGCCTCCACGCGCACGAAGAGGTGCAGGCCGTCGTGGTGGCCGCCCGGCACTACGGACGCAAGGCGCCCTCGTATCTGCGTCCCAAGCGGCACACCGGCGCCGTCCCCACCCTCACCAAGGTCACCGAGCTCCGCCACCCGCGCGGCGTCGTCGGTCAGATCGCGCCCTGGAACTACCCCTTGGAGCTGTCCGTCGGCGACGCGCTCCCCGCCTTCGTCGCGGGCAACGCCGTCGTGATGAAGCCCGACACCGAGACCTGCCTGACCGCCCTGTGGGCGCGGGACCTGCTCATCGAGGCCGGGCTGCCCGCCGAGGTCTTCCAAGTCGTCATCGGCGACGGGCCTGTTGTCGGGCCCGAGGTCGTCAAGCATGCCGACTACGTCTCGTTCACCGGGTCCACGCGCACCGGGCGCGAAGTCGCGCAGGGCGCCGCCGCCCGCCTCGTCGGGGTCTCCCTCGAACTCGGCGGCAAGAACGCCATGGTGGTCCTGGAGGACGCCGACATCGACAAGGCCGCCGCGGGCGCCGTCCGCGCCTGCTTCTCCTCCGCCGGTCAGCTCTGCATCTCCATCGAGCGGTTGTACGTCCACGAGTCCGTCGCCGACGCGTTCACCGAGCGCTTCGCCGCGCGGACCAAGGCCATGCGGCTCGGCACGTCCCTCGCGTACGGGGCCGACATGGGGTCGCTGGTCGGGGAACGGCAGCTGGAGACCGTGACGCGGCATGTGGAGGAAGCTGTCGCGAAGGGCGCCAAGGTCGTCGCGGGTGGTGCGGCCCGGCCCGACATCGGCCCCTACTTCTTCGAGCCCACCATCCTCGACGGGGTGGAAGCTCCCATGGCCGTCTGCGCCGAGGAGACCTTCGGGCCCGTCGTCTCCCTCTACCGGTTCAAGACCGAGGACGAGGTCGTCGAGCTCGCCAACTCCACGCCGTACGGCCTGAATTCGTCCGTCTGGACCAAGGACGGACGCAGGGGGCGGGCGGTCGCGGCGCGGCTGCGCACCGGCACTGTCAACGTCAACGAGGGCTACGCCCCCGCCTACGGCAGCGTCCAGTCGCCCATGGGCGGCATGAAGGACTCGGGCCTCGGCCGCCGCCACGGCTCCGAGGGCATCCTCAAGTACACCGAGGCGCAGACCGTCGCCCAGCAGCGACTGCTGCCGATGGCGCCGTCGCTGGGGATGGACGACGAGAAGTATGCCGCGTTCATGAGCCGGAGCCTCAAGGTCATGAAGGCATTCCGTCTGCGCTAGCCCGCGAACCGTTCTCAACGAGGAGAGCAGCACGTGTCACAGGAGAACTCTGTCCACAACCCGGATGACGGCGCGTACGACTACGACGTCATCGTCGTCGGCTCCGGCTTCGGCGGATCGGTGACCGCCCTCCGGCTCACCGAAAAGGGCTACCGCGTAGGTGTGCTGGAGGCGGGCCGTCGCTTCACCCGCGACGCGCTGCCGAAGAACTCCTGGGACATCAAGAACTACCTCTGGGCCCCGAAGCTCGGCATGTACGGCATCCAGCGCATCCATCTGCTGGGCAATGTGATGGTCCTCGCGGGTGCCGGTGTCGGCGGTGGGTCCCTGAACTACGCCAACACCCTCTACGTGCCCCCGAAGCCCTTCTTCGAGGACCCGCAGTGGAAGGACATCACCGACTGGGAAGGGGAGCTGAAGCCGTACTACGACCAGGCCCGGCGCATGCTGGGCGTGCGGCTCAACCCGACCATGACGCCGTCGGACGTGCATCTCAAGGCGGCCGCGGAACGGATGGGCGTCGGCGACACCTTCCACATGGCGCCGGTGGGTGTCTTCTTCGGGGACGGCGAGGACGCCGACGGGGCGAGGAAGGCCAAGGCCGGCGAGGAGGTCGCCGACCCGTACTTCGGCGGCGCCGGCCCCACCCGCAAGGCCTGCACCGAGTGCGGCGAGTGCATGACCGGCTGCCGCCACGGCGCGAAGAACACCCTCAACGAGAACTATCTGTACCTGGCCGAGAAGGCGGGCGCCGTCGTGCACCCGATGACGACCGTCGTGTCGGTCACGGACGACTCACAGGGCGGGTACGCCGTCCAGACCCTCCCCACGGACGAGAAGCGCAAGGGGCAGGGGCGAACGTTCAAGGCGCGCCGGGTCGTTCTCGCGGCCGGCACCTACGGCACGCAGACCCTGCTGCACCGTATGAAGGCGGGCGGCCAACTGCCGTACATCTCGCAGAAGCTGGGCGAGCTGACCCGCACCAACTCCGAGGCTCTGGTGGGCGCGCAGACCGACAACCGCCGCTATCGCAAGGTCACCGGTGAGCCGAAGGTCGACTTCACGCGCGGAGTCGCCATCACGTCGTCCATCCACCCCGACGAGAACACCCACATCGAGCCGGTCCGCTACGGCAAGGGATCCAACTCGATGGGCGGGCTATCCATACTCCAAGTCCCTTACGCGGAGGGCTCGTCGAGGGCCCTGGGCTGGCTGGCCAACGCCACCAGACACCCCCTGCTGGTGATGCGCTCGCTCTCCAACCGCCGCTGGTCCGAGCGGACGATCATCGGTCTGGTGATGCAATCGCTCGACAACTCACTCACGACCTATCTGAAGCCCAAGGGCGCGGGTAAGGGGCTGTTGACCGCCCGCCAAGGGCACGGGGCGCCCAACCCCAAGCAGATCAAGGCGGCTTCGGAAGGAGCCTCCGCGATCGCCGCCGAGATCAACGGCTTCGCGGGCAGCAACGTCGGCGAGCTGATGGGGACGCCGCTGACCGCGCACTTCCTGGGCGGCTGCCCGATCGGCGCCAGTGCCGAGGAGGGCGTCATCGACCCGTACCACCGGCTGTACGGCCACCCGGGCATCTCCGTCGTCGACGGCGCCGCGGTCTCCGCGAACCTCGGCGTCAACCCGTCGCTCACCATCACCGCCCAGGCCGAGCGCGCGATGTCGTACTGGCCCAACAAGGGCGAGGCCGACCCGCGTCCGGCGCCTGGCGCGGCGTACGAGCGCCTCAAGCCGGTGGAGCCGCAGCAGCCCGCCGTCCCCGCGGACGCGTTCGGCGCGCTGAAGCTGCCGTTCCTGGGGATGCCCGCGGTACCGCCGAAGTCGTAATCCCCGGCAAGCAAAGAAAGAAGGACCTGCGCCCCCCTCCGAGCGCAGGTCCTTCTTCTTGTACGAGGCGTGATGCCTACGTGTGCTGTGTCCGGCCGCCTTACGCGGTCGCGTCACCCGACTTGCGGCGACGGACCACGAACACCGCACCGCCACCGGCGACGACGGCGAGACCGCCGACGAGGCCGATCATCGGCAGGGCGGAGCTGGAGCCGGTCTCGGCGAGGCTGCCGTCGACCTCCGGCGTGTTGCTCTTGTCGGCCGGCTTGTCCGAGACCGGGACCTTGCCGCCTTCCTGCGGCTTGGTGCCGCCGGTGTCCGTGCCGGCGGCGACGATCTGGAACTTGTAGGCGACCTCGCCGAAGCCCGTGCACTCGGCGTCGGCGTCGCCGTAGATGCTGGCGCCGAGGGAGAAGCCGGCGCCGACCGGGGCGCTGGACTTGACGTTGATACGGAGCGGGATGTTGACCTCGTAGTCGGGCTTGAGCTCGTCGGTGTAGCCGACGAAGCCGACCGCGTAACCCTCGGAGTCGACGTCCTCCCAGACCTTCTCGTCCGGGTTGTAGGCCTGGAGCTGGACCTTCTTGCTCTGGAAGAGGTCCTCACCCGCCTTGTCGGAGGACGCGCCGGCGAAGAAGCCGAGGTCGCTCAGGGTGGACTCGGAGTTGTTGGCCACGTTCAGGGAGAACTTGTGCCAGCCACTGCCCACCGCGATCTTGCCGGGCAGGCCGGTGATGGACACGTCGACCTTGGAGTCCTCGCACTCGGACGGCTCCGGGTCCGGCGACTCCGACTCCTCGGGCGCGGAGGTGCTCGGCGCCGGGGTGGACTCGGAGGCGGACGTGCTCGGGGCCGGAGCGGACTCGCTCGCGGACTCGGAGGCAGAGGCAGAGGCAGAGGTGGAGGCGGTCGGCTCGGGAGCCGTCTCGGTCGCGGACGGCGATGCCGACTCGCTCGGAGACTCCGGCGCGGACGCGCTCGTGGACGGGCTGGAGCTCGGGTCGTCCGTCGCGAACGCGGCCGGCGCCGACAGCAGCGCCAGCGGGGCTATGACAGCCGTCGCGGCCGCAACGGCCATGGCACGGCGAAGCTTCATGAAGACCTCGGAAAGTCCGGTTGCACCGCGGCTCCGCGGCGCTCGTATAGGTGAGGCCTCCGCGTGTGGGGCGCGGGTGTGGCCGTTGGTTCTGCAGGTGTGACCGGCGAAACGTGTAAATGGTTGCGCCCCGTTTCACAGAAATCTTATGTGGCCTGAGTCACATCCAAGTGCGGCTTGTGGACAGCCTTTCGAACCGCTTAGAACTGATCCTCGTGTCTGACAAGCAGCCTGAGGAAACCGGGGAATCCGGGAAACCCGCCGTGCCTGACGATGTGTGGGAGCGGTTCGCCCGCGACAGCGAACGCGACATCCGGCAATCGGCCCCGAAGGAGCCGTCCGCGCGGGCCCGCATGGTGACGGAGCGGCTGCGACAGCAGGAGGCGCGGGGCGGTCAGCCGGAAGGCTGGCGAACGAGCCCCGCATGGCAGGACAGGAACGCTCGCGCGACCCGACGCCGTCGTCTGTGGGCGATCATCGGCGTGCCGCTCGCGATCGCGGTGGCGGTGGTGGCGATGAAGCCGTCGCTGCTGCCCGGTGATCCGTTCGACACCTCGTCCGGCGACCCCTCGGCCGCCGCCTCGCTGCCGCCGGAAACGGCGCCCCCGACCGCGCCCCCCTCCTCCGCGGCGCCCGACACCCCCACCCTGGACAGGCCGTTCGCCGGATCGCCCGCCGAGGGCTGGGCCGACGGCGCGGCCGGCATCGTCGTACCGAAGGCCGCGCCGGTCGGCTCACGGACCCGGGCTCAGGTGGCCACCGCCCTGCGGCTGACGAAGAATCTGCTCGTCGACGCGAACCTCAACCCGGCCACCCTGCGCGGCGATCGCCCCGAGGCCGCGCTCGCCACCCTCGACCCCAAGCAGCCCAAACTGCGCGACGACATGGAGAGTTGGCTGCGCGAGCCGGGCAAGAAGCACGATCCGCTCACGCTCTTCAGCCGCTTCGATCCCGACGAGACGCGACTGGTCGGGGACGTGGCCAAGACGCGCGGCCGTATGACCTTCAAGGCGGGCGAGCATGCGTCCGTCGCCGTCCACGCCGACTACACCTTCGTCTATCCGGTGGCCCCCGCCGACAAGGGCTCGACCGAGGTGACCCGCACCATCGTGCGCCGCGTCCTCGACGTGGAGGTCGCCGACCCGAGCAAGTACCAGGCCACCCCGGGCACGTTGTGGATCCTCCGGTACGACCAGAATCTGGCCAACTCCGCGTGTGACGTCTACGACGGCTTCCTGCACCCGCAGTTCGACTCGTCCGCTCCCACGGGCGCGCCCCCGACCGGGCCCACCACCGACCCGTACGACCGCAGCCGCGACATCGAGCGCTCCGCCACCGACACCTGCGGGACGCTGTCCCGCACCTGAACGCCGAAGGCGGGGAGTGACAGGCATGGCGAAGGGCCCCGCGGTGGGGTCCCCCTGCTCCGGGGGTACCTCCCAGGCGCTTGAGGCACTGGGGGAGAAGCCGAGAGCTTGGGGGAGGAGCCGCGGGGCCCCTCTTCGTCAGCACCGACGTCAGGGCAGCGCCGGTGCCTGGAAGCGGCGCCGGGGGGTTGCGCCGCTGGTTCGGGGGCGACCACCGGGTCGTGCGCCCCGGCGCGCGAGGGGCGCGTACGTGGTGTCGACCATTGGCAGTCGGGACGTGGGGCTGTTCTCTTGGGCTGTCTCGCATCGTGCTGGATGGGCAACGGCCTCCGCAACCGTCTGGACCATCTCGGAACAGATTCCGCCGGTCGGCCCCGGGCGTCCCCGGAGCCGACCGTTCTCTTGAGTGACCGGGCTGCTGTCCCCTGCCGTCCGGTCACATCCCTGGAGCGAGGTCCCACGGCGCACGGCACGATCCGTACGCCTCATCGCTCCAGCGAAGCCACGCGTGGTTCTTTCGGGCCCGCCCCTGGCTGACACGGACACCGGGACCAACGAAGCCCGCGGCGCGGCGGTCACGCGCCGTACGGGTGAGACGGAATGCGTACGTGCGTGCGCCGTGCACGGGTTCATGGGTCGTGTGCCGGGTTCAGATGCGGCCCCGGCACAGCTCCAGCAGCGTCATGGCCAGCGTGGTGCCCGGCTTGCCCAGCGCCTCCCTGAAGTGGCCGAGGATCTCCATCTCGCGCGAGAGGTTCACCCGGCGGCCGCCGGAGGCGATCCGGGCCTCCTGGATCACCGCCGAGACCGCCATCCGTTCCTGGACGAGACCGATGATCCGGTCGTCGAGGGCGTCGATGCGCTCACGGGCGCCGGTGATCACGTCGGCCGCCTCGTCGGTGCGGGCGCCGGTCTTGTCGAGTACGTCGGCCATGGTGGGGCTCCTTGGTGGAAGGGGTGCCCCGGAGCGGCAGGGCCCGGAAACGGCAGACGCCCCGGGCCTTGTCGGCCCGGGGCGCCTGGGAAGTCGCTTGTCAGTTGCTCAAGCAGCACGACCATGGCAGCCGGTGGGCCGGTTGCCATAGGTAAACGCGAAGGTCTGGTGCGTGAGCATGGGAGCAGTATGCATGGGTGGGCCCGAAGGGAGCGACCGAGGTTCGGATGCTGAGACTCGGGTGCGGACTCCGCGCCCCGTCAGGGGCGCGGGGAACTGCGCGACAAGCCCCCACCGGCCCGCACCCAAAGACATCGCAGGGGGGTCTGGGGGCAGAGCCCCCAGATGCGGGTCGGGCAGGGGCGGAGGGGGCGAAAAAGCCCGGCGGCGGCACCCCCACTCCAGCCCCCGGTAGAATCGGCACCACACACCCCATGCTCACCGCCGGAAGGCAACCTGTGTCATCAGCGACCCCCGCTGCCGCCGCCCCCGACACCGTCCTGGTCGTCGACTTCGGTGCGCAGTACGCCCAGCTCATCGCCCGCCGCGTCCGCGAGGCCCGGGTCTACAGCGAGATCGTGCCGAGCACCATGCCGGTCCAGGAGATGCTCGCCAAGAACCCGGCGGCGATCATCCTCTCCGGCGGCCCCTCGTCGGTGTACGCGGAGGGCGCCCCGCGCCTGGACCGCGAGATCTTCGAGTCCGGGGTCCCCGTCTTCGGCATGTGCTACGGCTTCCAGCTGATGGCGACGACCCTCGGCGGCACGGTCGACAACACCGGCGCCCGCGAGTACGGCCGCACGCCGCTGCACGTCTCGAAGTCCGGCTCCACCCTCTTCGAGGGCACCCCGGACGAGCAGTCGGTGTGGATGTCGCACGGCGACGCCTGCTCCGCCGCTCCCGAGGGCTTCACCGTCACGGCCTCCACGGACGTCGTCCCGGTCGCGGCCTTCGAGAACGACGAGCAGAAGCTGTACGGCGTCCAGCACCACCCGGAGGTCATGCACTCCACGTACGGCCAGCAGGTGCTGGAGCACTTCCTGTACCGCGGCGCGGGGCTCACCCCCTCCTGGACCACCGGCAACGTCATCGACGAGCAGGTCGCCCTCATCCGCGAGCAGGTCGGCACCAAGCGCGCCATCTGCGGTCTGTCCGGCGGCGTGGACTCCGCCGTCGCCGCCGCTCTCGTGCAGAAGGCCATCGGCTCCCAGCTGACCTGCGTGTACGTCGACCACGGTCTGATGCGCAAGGACGAGACCGAGCAGGTCGAGAAGGACTTCGTCGCGGCCACCGGCGTACAGCTGAAGGTCGTGGACGCGGAGGAGCGCTTCCTCGCCGCGCTGGCCGGGGTCTCCGACCCCGAGGAGAAGCGGAAGATCATCGGCCGCGAGTTCATCCGGGTCTTCGAGCAGGCACAGGTGGAGATCATCGCCGAGGCCGCCGAGGGCGAGGACGTCGCCTTCCTCGTCCAGGGCACGCTCTACCCGGACGTGGTCGAGTCCGGTGGCGGCACCGGCACGGCCAACATCAAGTCCCACCACAACGTGGGCGGCCTCCCCGAGGACCTCGAGTTCGAGCTCGTCGAGCCGCTGCGCAAGCTGTTCAAGGACGAGGTCCGGATGGTCGGCCAGGAGCTCGGCCTGCCGGACGAGATCGTCCAGCGCCAGCCGTTCCCCGGTCCCGGCCTCGGCATCCGTATCGTCGGCGAGGTCACCAAGGACCGGCTCGACCTGCTCCGCGAGGCCGACGCCATCGCCCGCGAGGAGCTGACCGCCGCCGGTCTCGACCGCGACATCTGGCAGTGCCCGGTGGTCCTGCTCGCGGACGTCCGCTCCGTCGGCGTCCAGGGCGACGGCCGGACGTACGGCCACCCGATCGTGCTCCGTCCGGTGTCGAGTGAGGACGCCATGACGGCCGACTGGTCGCGTCTGCCGTACGACGTCCTCGCCAAGATCTCGACGCGGATCACGAACGAGGTCGCGGACGTGAACCGCGTCGTCCTCGACGTGACCTCCAAGCCCCCGGGCACCATCGAGTGGGAGTGACGCCCCGGCTCACTTCCGCCTGAGAGCGCGCACCGGCTCTCCTGGCTTCCAGATCTCGACGACCAGAAACGTGTCGTCCTCGACGTAGGTCCGTACGACCTCCGTCAGCTCGGTGCGGAAGAGGTGGAACGGCTGCGGCGGTTCCACCTCTTTCACGTACGCGGCCTTCGTCGTCGGATCGTCGACCTCGATCGCGCGCCCGCTGATCCGGACGTCGCCGCCCGCCATCTCCGTGCCCGGCCCCGGGTTCGCCTGGAGTGCGAAGCGCGGGTCGCGGCGCAGGTCGAGCGCCTTGAGCGAGTTCGGCATCATGCCGAGCCAGAGCTCGCCGTGCAGGAAGCGCACCTCCAGGCCGGTGGTGCGGGGCGAGCCGTCCTTGCGGAGGGTCGCGAGGGTGTGGTGCGTAAAGCCTCCGAAGCGGTCCTCGACCTTCTGGGCGAGATCGGGTTCGTCGGTGGCGAAGGCTGCCCAGTTCGCGGGATGCGCAGGATTCATACGGTTCATACGGCTCATACGGTGAGTGTCGCGCGGATACCCGACATCTTTTGTCTGCTTTCCAGCTGCCTGCCTTCCAGCTGTCTGGTTCCCGGGCCGCAGACACCGAGGTTCAGGCTGCGGCGTGGACCCGCCGTGCGAGCTTCCGACGGCGGACGACCTCCAGATACAGGAAGCCGGTGAACACGGCTTCCATGGCGGCGAAACCCGCGAGCGCCGCCCGCCAACCGGAGACGAGAAGACAGAGACCCACGAGGAGGGCGCAGGCGGTCATGATCACCGACCGGGTTCGCACGCTCATGTTCTCGGCCAGGGCGTCGAGCTCGATCCGGTCCCGCAGCTGACGGACCGCCTGCGCCGCCTCCGGCAGCGGTCTCAGGGTGCCCGAACGCAGCCCCGGGACCGCGGCCGAGTCCGGCGGCCGCGGGTCCGCCCGCTCCTCCCGTACGACGTGGACCTGCAGGGCCCGGCCCACCCGGTGCGTCTCCGCGTAGCGGAAACCGTGCTGCTCGGCGACGTAGGTGAGCACCGCGAGCCGGCGCGGGGAACCGCCGAGATCACTGAGCACGGCGAAGTCCCGCCCGGCGAGCTGCCGGAGCAGGACGAGGATCCGCCGTTCTGCGCGGGTCATGCGCGCCTCCTGGGTTCCTGGGTGCCAGGCCTGCACTCATCCAGACAGACCAGTGGCCCAGGGCCACGGTTGTGCCCCTTTCTTCACCGAAGTTCTCTGTTCTCCTGCGCTGACCGGGGGTAACTTCCGGTCCGTACCGAACACGCCAGTGCTGGAGGACAAATGCACGGGCCCACCCCGCCGCTGCCGCTGCCCACCGACCAGCTGCGGTTCGCCATGCCGCCGATGCACGAGTCGGCGGACGACGAACGGCGGCACCGCAAGGAACGGCTGGCCGGGGCGCTGCGGATCTTCGGGCGGCTCGGATTCGAGGACGGGGTCTCCGGGCACATCACGGCCCGCGACCCGGAGTACAGCGACTGCTTCTGGGTGAACCCCTTCGGGATGCCGTTCAAGCACGTCACCGTGAGCGACCTGGTCATGGCCAACCAGGACGGGCAGGTGATCGAGGGCCGCTACCACGTGAACCAGGCGGCGTTCACCGTGCACGCCCAGGTGCACGCCGCCCGGCCCGACGTCGTCGCCGTCGCCCACTGTCACTCCGTGCACGGGCGCGCCCTGTCCGCGCTCGGCGACCTGCTCGACGCGATCACCCAGGAGAGCTGCGCCTTCTACCAGGACCACGCCCTGTACGACGCGTACACGGGTGTCGCCGTGGATGCCGAGGAAGGGCGCCGGATCGCCGGCGCGCTCGACACCCGCAAGGCGCTCGTAATGCGCAACCACGGGCTGCTCACCGTCGGCGACTCCGTCGACGCCGCCGCCTGGTGGTTCCTGTCCATGGAGCGGTCGAGCCAGGTCCAGCTCACCGCGAAGGCCGCCGGGCGGCCGATCCTCATCGACCACAAGCAGGCGGTGGCCACACGCGAACAGCTCGGCGGCGACCTCGTGGCGTGGATCAACTACCAGCCGCTGTGGCAGGACATCAGCCGCAGCGAACCGGATCTGCTGTCCTGAGACGCCAGGTCCTAGGGCCAGGCGTCGCGGGGCAGGCGGGAATGTGACGCCAGGTCCTAGAAGCCGCGCAGCACCGCCGCCTTCGTCGTCGCGAACTCCTCGTCCGTCAGCACACCGTCGCGGTGCAGCTCGCCCAACTCCCGCAGACGGCGCAGGAGTACGTCGTGATGGTCGGACTGCGGCGGTACGGCGGAGGCGAGCTGGGGGTGGTCCACGTACTCGCCGGTGCGGGTCGACGGATGCGGCAGACGTGCGGTGACCGCGGTGGCGACGAGCGCCGTGAGGAGATCGCGGCGGGCGCTGCCCCACAGGTCGAGGGCGTAGGGGTCCTTCTCGGGCGGCAGTTTGGAGAAGACCGTCTCGCGCGTCACGAAGCGCAGAAAGCCGTCCTCGTAACCGGAGTTGGGCAGCCACTCCACCTGCACCAGGTCGCCCACGGCGATGATCCGCGGGCCCGTCGCCCGTTTGACCCGGTCGGAGGTGTCCGCCCAGTCGATCCGCACGTGCGTGCCGTCGAAGGAGACCGTGCCGTCGCTGGAACGGACGGACACCGGGACGGGCGGGCCGGACAGGAGATAGGTCTTCGCCGGTTCCTTGGGGATCTGGTCCAGGAGCAGCGCCCGGCGGATCTCCTCGGCGACGTACTCGGCGACCCCGGAACGGTCGATGTCGACCGTGAGCTTGTAGGGGTCCGCCGCCTCGGGCAGCCGTCCGCCGGTCGCCTGCAGAAGCGGGTCGGCACCCTCGCGAAGCCTCAGGCGCAGGCGGCCGCGCTTGCGTTCGGGTTCGTAGACGATGCCTGATACCGCCTCCAGGGGAACGGCGATCTCTCCGTACGTCTGCCGGAACAGCGGCACGGAGCGGTGGAGTCCCGGCGTGATCCTGACCGTGTTGCCGTCGAAGGCCCAGGTCCCGTCGCGCTGGATGATCTCGGCCATGGAGAAATTCTCGCAGCCGGGTCAACACGGGGTCCTGCGCTTCCCCCGCGCTGACCAGACCTGCCGGATGCGGGCGGTGTTCCGTACGGCACAATGCGCTGTCATCGCGGGGCAGTTGTAAGGCAGTTGTACGGCAAGGCAGTTGTACGGCAGTCAGGCGTACGGAAGGTCTGGCCGCACGGGAGTTCTCGGCGCGGGGAAGGCGGCAGCGGGCGTGGCGGTGCAGGAGGCGAGACACGGTGCGGGGCGTGGTGCCGGGGGCGGTCCTGGGCGTGGTTCCGGGAGCGGTTCCGGGCAGGGGGCGGACCCGGGTGCGCACGAGGGTGGCTGCACCTGTGGGGACTGCCCGCACGGGGCGCGCGCGGGGCACCGGCGCGCTGTCGCCGAATTCCTCGCGAAGCGTGACGAGTTGGCGTCCGGACACGGGCTGCCCGCCGCCGTCGCGCACTCGGCCTCCGCGTCCCGGCAGTGGGTCTCCGACGAGCTGACCCAGTCCGCCGACCTCGTCGCCGAGCGCGGGCGCGTCGAGGGCGAGGCGTGGCTGGGGCGGTTGTGGCGGTACACCGCGTACGCGGTCTGGGGTGCCGCTGTGGCGCTGCTCCTGGTGCAGGCGCTCACCGCGATCGGCGCGGGGTGGACGGCCGCGCGGACGGCCGGGTTGCTCGCGGCACTCGTCCTGGCCGGACTGCTGACGGGTGCGGCCTGGCTGCACCGGGCCCGTGGCGGTGCCCTCGCGCCCGTCATCGGCGAGGACAATCGTCTCTCGACCTCGCGTGCGGTGGCGGCCGGGTGGGTGCTCTTCGTGGCGTTCGCGGTGCTCGTGCTGGTGGGGCAGCTCGCGGCCGCCTCCGCGCACCGCTCGCGGGACGAACTGATCAACGGCCTCGAACTCGCCCGGGGCGCCGGTGTGGTGACCGTCGTCGCCGTGGTGTGCGGGATCGCGGTGCTGGTGCGGCGGGTGGTGGGGTTGCGGGTGCTGGGGCAGCGTCTGCAGAAGGTGCGTGCGGACCGGCCGCGCGCCGCCGATCTGCTGACCGACGACTCCGGGCGGGGCAGCTTCGCCGACATCCAGTACGTCGTGATCAGCGGGGTGGCTCTCGCCTTCGCGGCGGTGCGGCTGGCTCGGCGGCCCTCGCAGTTGCCGGATCTGCCCTGGGGGCTGGCGCTGTTGGTGCTGGTGTCGGCCGCGACGTACCTCGCCGGGAAGTACGCCGAGGGCGGGCGTCCCGTGATCCTCTCCGTCGTCCGCGCCCGCGAGGCGGGCGACTTGGACGCGCCGATCCGCACCGGTGACGACATCGAGATCCGAGGGGCCGGGTTCGTGCCGCCGGGTGCGCAGACGGCCGACCGGTTGTCGCGGATGGTGGTCCGGATCGGGGCGGTGCATGTGCATGTGCCGTTGGTGCCGGTGGCTGGGGGGTTCAGCAACCCCACGGATGCGGTGCTTACTGTGCCTGTGCCGGTGGATGTGGAGCCGGGGCGGGTGGAGGTGCAGGTGGTTACTGCGGCCGGGGTCGAGACGAATCGGTGCGCGATCGATGTGACGGACTGACGCGGTCGATGTGACGGACTGAGGGGCGGTGCGCCGTCTGCGCCCGTGCCTGGTGGGCGGGTCGGGGTCGCGCCGTCTGCGCCTGCCGCCGCTGACGTCGCCGGCGTCGCCGCCCATCGCGTGTCCGCCGGTGGGTGGGGCGGGGCCGTGCCGGTACATCCGCCCCGTCGCCGGTGGCAGATCGGTTGGCTTTCACAGCTCTGCCTGTTGGCAACCGCGTAAGCGACGGGGCATGTGATGTACCGGCACGGCCCCTTCCGTGCGTCGGCGACTGCGGGTGCGTGGGAATTGCGGCCTCCTTCCGGCCGGAAACGTGCGTCCGCGACTGCGGATCCGGGACGCGCATAGGCGTCCGCGGGTGCGTCCCACCTGAGCGGGTGCCGGTGCAGCCCCCGGGTACGGGAAAGGTAGGGGCGGGGGCGAGGAACGCTGTGGTTGGTGGTGCCGGTGCGGGGTAGTGGTCAAGGTGGGGTCGTGTGGGTGAAGGCAAGAAAATGGGCTCCCGGGGATTGAGCCGGAACCTGCTCTCGTACGTATGGTCTGTTTGAGGGGTCAACGGCACGTGGGCGAGAGGCGGCGGAGAGCGATGACTCACGGTATGCGGACGGACACCCAAACCCCCTATCTCGACGAGAGGCGTGACTGGCGGGACACCGCCAGCCGTTACGCCCTGTTGCCTCTACGGGTCTTCCTCGGTGTCACCTTCATCTACGCCGGCCTCGACAAACTCACCGACAGCGCCTTCATGAAGGGCTCCGGCGCGGGCTCGATCGGGGAGATGATGCGCACCGTGCGTGGCTCCTCGGCCATCCCGGCCCTGGTCGACCTGTCCCTCAAGAACCCCGTCGGCTTCGGCTACGCCATCGCCTTCGGTGAACTGGCCGTCGGCATCGGCACTTTGATCGGCCTGCTGGCCCGCCTCGCCGCGTTGGGCGGAGCCCTCATCTCCCTCAGCCTGTGGCTGACGGTGAGCTGGGCGTCCGACCCGTACTACTACGGCAACGATCTCGCCTACCTGATGGCCTGGATTCCTCTCGTTCTCGCGGGTGCTTCCGTCTTCTCCGTGGACGCGGCCCTGCGAGCCCGGCGCAGGCAACGCGCCGGGGCGTATCGCTAGGGCCTGTCGTCACATTCCCGTCGTCGCCCGAAGGGCGGCCCCGCGGCGTCTGGTGCGTGCTCTCGGCGTGCCGGGCGGAAGTCCTCGTACTGGACGTACTTGGGCTTTCGCCCGGTGCGGCGAGAGTGCGTGCCAGGCGTCGCGGGGCAGACGGGAATGTGACGACAGGCCCTAGAGCCTGTCCGGCTGCCTGGGTTCGGCGCGGCGTCTGCGCACGCCGTGGGTCAGAACGGCGACCGCGCCGGCCAGGCAGAGGCCGCCCGTGACGACGGGGATCACCGCGAACCAAGGGGTCTCCCAGGCGCCCCCCGCGTCACCGGCGTAGACGACGCCCGCGACGGTGAGGAAGAACCCCGCGACCAGCTTTCCCGGCTGGAACTCATGACGTAGCACGGGCCACCTCCGCCTGCCCCACGCCCACATGCAGGTCGAGATCGAGCGTGCCGCCGTTCTTCTCGTCGGTCGTGGGTGACAGCGTCACCTGCTTGGACTTGCCCGGCTCCACGTCCACGTCCTTCTTGTCGTCGCCCGGCAGCTGGATGTCTCCGACGCCGACGTCCACGTTCAACTTCACGGTCGCGTCCTTGGGGATGACGACCTTGAGCCGGCCCACGCCCACTTCGGCGCTCGTCGTCACCGTCTGGCCCTTGGCCAGGTCGATATGGGTGAGGTCCAGAGTGCCGACGCCCGTGCCGAGGTCGTATTTCTTCTGGAGCTGGGCGGTGGCAGTGGGTGTCCAGTCCTTTCGTATCCAGTGCGTGCTGATGTCCTTGGGGAGCGCCGCGGAGGCGGCCAGCAGGGCCGCCGTGAGCACCGCGAGGAAGATCGATCCCGCGCCCGTACGTCCGAGGAAGGCGCTGATGGCTATGCCGAGGCCGAGCACGATCAGCGCGCAGGCCAGGCCCGTCTGCAGACTGGTGCCGAGCGCGTGGTCGTGCCAGGTGAGGCCGGTGCCGAGGCCTCCCGCCAGGAGCGCGAGCAGGAAGACCCAGCCGCCGATCCAGCGGGGACCGCGCGGCTTTGGCTGCCGCGGCGCGCGCAGGTCGCGTATGTCCTGTCGCGTCGTGCCGCGGGCGATGTCGATCGCCGCCGCGACGTCCCGGTCCCGAGCGTCCTCGGGTCCCCACAGATAGCCGGTGCCGCCCACGTGCGATCCGTCCTTGACGATCGGGTCGCGCCACCAGGAGGGGTAGGAGGCGGGCACGGGCGGTGCCTGCGCCTCGGGCGGGGCGTCGGCGACGGCCTGGGCGGCGAGCGGGTCGGGGTCGGGGGCCCCGCGCTGCTGCGACCAGTACCCCGCGCCGGCCAGGAGGAGGGAGAGGACGACGGCGAAGGTCAGCACCCCGCCGTTCTTGAGCATGGAGAGGAACACTCCGCAGCCGACCAGCGCGAAGAGCACGGCTGCCAGTGCCTGGCCGTCCACGCGGCCGGTGAGCAGCTTGCGTACCTCGTTCTCCTCCTCGTCG
Organism: Streptomyces albiflavescens; assembly: GCF_014645835.1. Lineage (GTDB taxonomy): Bacteria > Actinomycetota > Actinomycetes > Streptomycetales > Streptomycetaceae > Streptomyces > Streptomyces albiflavescens. The sequence continues at coordinate 67,464 of NZ_BMMM01000016.1, read as the reverse complement.
TCGTACGGGACGAACAGCCACACGAAGCCGTAGAAGATGAGGCCGATGCCGCCGGTCGCGGAGAGCACCGCGAGCACGATCCGGAAGATCACCGGGTCCATGTCGCAGTGCCGGCCGAGACCGGCGCACACCCCGCCCAGCATCTTCTGCCGGTGGTCGCGCCGGAACTTGCGCGGGACCTCGGGCGCGGCCGGATCCTCGTGCGCGCGCGGCTCCTCACCCTTGGCGGGGACCGGCACGGGCGGCCCGGTGCCCGGCGGCGGGGCGCCCGGGCCGTGGCCGGGGTCCGGCTCCGCGGCCGCGTGCTGCTGATCTGTCATGCGTCCATGGTGACGGGCGAGGAGGCGAGACGGCAGTCGGGATGACCCTGGCCGAACCCTGATATCGGCCCTGACAGGGGCCGAGGGGACTTCGATCACCGGTTTCCCGAGGACCGATCACCGGTTTCCCGAGGACCGATCACCGGCTTCCGAGGATCGATCAAGGGTTTCCCGAGACGTCGATCAAGGGTCCCCCGAGACGTCGGTCGATGGTTCTCCGAGCATCGAGCGACGGTTTTCCGAAGATCAGGGGCGTCTAGGGGGTCGACCCTGATGCCCGCGTCGGCCAGGCGTGTGAACATCGATGGCATGCCGGAAGCCGCAGCCCTGCCCCTCGACGACCCGCGGCCCACGCGCAAGCTCTACCGCAGCAGCGACGGACGCTGGCTCGGGGGCGTGGCGCGAGGGCTCGCCGGGCATCTCGGGCTGCCCGTGATCTGGGTGCGGCTGGTGTTCGTCGGACTGTTCATGGCGGACGGGCTGGGGGCGCTGCTGTATGCCGCGTTCTGGTTCTTCGTGCCGCTCGGCGTCGGTGGCGTCGGTTCCGGGCGTACGCCGGCCTTCAGCACCGAGACCGCCCCGGACGGCCGCCGCAGACTGGTGGCCCGCAAGCCGGACAGGGGCCAGATCGTGGCCCTGCTCCTCATGGTCGTCGTGGCCATGGTCTTCGTCGGCAATGTGAATCTCGGCGGAGGAGCCAAGGCATATCTGTGGCCGACGGTCCTCGTCGGCGCGGGCGTCGCCCTGGTCTGGCGCCAGGCGGACAACGCGCGGCGGGCCCGCTGGGTGGAGGTGGGCCGCCGCCGCCGTACGCTCACGCTGCTGCGTTCCGCGGCGGGCGTCCTGCTGGTCACGGCCGGAGTCTCCGGAATATTCGTCCTCCAGGGCTCGGCCGCCCACCTCGGCTCGGTCCTCCAGGCCGCCCTTGCGGTCCTCGTCGGTATAGCGCTGCTCTCCGGCCCCTATCTCGTCCGTATGACCCAGGACCTCTCCGAGGAGCGCCTGATGCGCATCCGCGCCCAGGAGCGGGCCGAGGTCGCCGCCCATGTCCACGACTCCGTGCTGCACACCCTGACGCTGATCCAGCGCAACGCGGACAATGGCAACGAGGTACGACGGCTCGCCCGTGCCCAGGAGCGAGACCTGCGCGCCTGGCTCTACAAGCCGGAGGGGACCGGGAAGGACGAGGCCGACGAGCCCGACACCCTCGCCGAGGCGGTCCGACGCCATGCCGCCGAGGTCGAGGACAAGCACGGCGTCCCGATCGAGGTCGTGGTCGTCGGCGACTGCCCGCTCGACGAGGGCCTGACCGCACAGATGCAGGCCGCGCGGGAAGCGATGGTGAACGCGGCCAAGTACGGTGGCGAGGGCGGCGCGGTGCAGGTCTACGCCGAAGTCGAGGGCAGGACGGTCTTCGTGTCCGTCCGTGACCGCGGCCCCGGCTTCGACCTCGACGCGATACCCGCCGACCGCATGGGCGTTAGAGAATCGATCATCGGCCGCATGGAGCGCAACGGCGGTACGGCGCGACTGCGCGCGGTGCCGGACGGCGGCACGGAGGTCGAGCTGGAGATGGAGAGGGCGGAGAAGACGTCATGAGCGACGCGAACGGGCCTGTGGAGTCCGGCAGTTCTGCTGAGGAGACCCCTTCGGCCGCCGCATCCGGAGAGGCCGCGGAGACGGCCGGTGCGGCCGGTGCGGCCGCCGCCGGTGCGGGTGCCGGGCGTCGTGTGCGGGTCGTGCTCGTCGACGACCACCGGATGTTCCGTACAGGCGTGCAGGCCGAGATCGGGCAGACCGCGCAGACCGGCGTGGAGGTCGTCGGCGAGGCCGCGGACGTCGACCAGGCGGTCACGGTCATCACCGCGACCCGCCCCGAGGTCGTCCTGCTCGACGTGCACCTCCCGGGCGGCGGCGGGGTCGAAGTCCTGCGCCGCTGCGCCCCGTTGATGGCCGACGCCGAGCAGCCCGTCCGCTTCCTCGCGCTGTCCGTTTCGGACGCGGCGGAGGACGTGATCGGCGTGATCCGAGGCGGTGCGCGCGGCTACGTCACCAAGACGATCACCGGCACGGACCTCGTCAACTCCATCTTCCGCGTCCAGGAAGGCGACGCCGTCTTCTCCCCGCGCCTGGCGGGCTTCGTCCTCGACGCCTTCGCCTCCACCGACGCCCCGCCCGTCGACGAGGACCTCGACCGCCTCACCCAGCGCGAGCGCGAGGTCCTCCGCCTCATCGCCCGTGGCTACGCGTACAAGGAGATCGCCAAGCAGCTGTTCATCTCCGTCAAGACGGTCGAGTCCCATGTCTCGGCGGTACTGAGGAAGCTCCAGCTCTCCAACCGCCACGAGCTGACGCGCTGGGCGACGGCACGGCGGCTGGTCTAGCCGACGGCACTGGGGTTCACCGCGAGGGCCTTGAAGAACGTGTAGTGGAAGGTGCCGTCGGCGGTGGCCGTGCGGTGCAGGTCCGCGATGCCCCGCGCCCAGTCCGACGGGGTCATCAGGCCCGCGGAGACGCCACCGGCGCCGCCGCGACGCCATGATCACGGCGATCCGCGACCACCTGCCGGGCGCCGTCGTGCACGGCGCCGCGGCGGGACTCCACCTGCTGATCACCTTCGCGGGAGGCCGACCGCCCACATGGACGGACACCGACCTCGCCGCCGCCTCCCTCGCCCGCGGCGTCAAGGCCCACCCGCTCTCGTGGCACCGCCACCGCCCGGGCCCGCCCGGTCTGCTCCTCGGCTATGCCGCGTCCCCCGCCACGGCCATCGCCGAGGGAGTGACCGCGATCGGCGACGCGCTGCGAGACCTCCACTGAGAACCCCCGGGTCACACCACTCGAGTGGCTCCCGCGAACGGCATCTCGTCGATCGGAGCCACCCGCACCGGAGCCGTCGGGTTCGGCGCGTGGATCATCATGCCGTTGCCCACGTAGATGCCCACATGGCTGATGCCCGAGTAGAAGAACACCAGGTCGCCGGGGAGGAGTTCGGAGCGAGAGACGCGCCGGCCGGCGTTGATCTGCGCGTAGGTCGTCCGGGGCAGGGAGACGCCCGCGGAGCGGTACGCGGCCTGGGCGAGGCCGGAGCAGTCGAAGGCGTCGGGGCCTGTGGCCCCCCAGACGTAGGGACTGCCGAGCTTCTGGTAGGCGTACGAGACGGCCCCCGCCGCACGGGAGTTGGGGGCGGCGACGGTGCCGGACGACGACACCGGGCCGAGGTCGCGGGCCGAGGAGCGTGAGGCGTGCCGGCCGGCGCCACCGGTCTCTCCGAGCTGCGCGCGCTGATCCGGGCTGAGCTCGGACATCAGCCGTCGTGCCGCGTCGAGTTTCCCGTTGATCGTCTTCTTGTGCCGCTTCAGCTCGGCCTGCCGCGACTTGAGCGAGGCGAGCTCGACGTGCGCGGCGCCGCGCAGCTGCTCGATCTCTCGCAGCTGTTTGCGTACGTTCGCCACGGCCGTCGCCTGTCGGCTGCCCGCCCGCTCGGCGAACGCGGCCCCGTCCAGGTACTGGTCGGGATCGTCGGAGAGCGCCAGTTGCAGCGCGGGATCGAGGCCGCCGCTGCGGTACTGCGCCGCGGCTATCGACCCCAGCGCGTCCCGCGCCGAGTTGAGCCGGTCCTCCTTGCGCGCCGCCTCGTCGCGCAGCGCGTTGAGCCGCCCCTCCGCCTTGTCGGCCTTCTCCTTGGCGCCGTTGTACTTCTCGGTGGCGACCTCCGCCTCCTCGTACAACTTGTCGACCTTGGCCTTCACCTGCGCCGGGGACAGCTGCGGCTCAGCGTGCCCGGTCCCGTCGAAGCCGGTCGCCGACGCCGCGCCCGCGAGGGCGATCGTGGCAGCTGTGCGGGCCGTGTTTCCGCCGAGCGAGCGCCGACTGGGCTTGCGGTGCGCTGCCACGAGGGCCCACATCCTTCCCTACGACCGCGAGGGGAGCGCGGTCAAGCGGTGACACGTCCGGCGGCGGCCCACACAGGGGGAGCGGGCCGCCGCCGGACCTTCTCGGCGGTGGTGGCCGACGGCCGCCCCTGGCCCGGGCGGCGGTGGGGAGCCGGTCACCTGGTGGAGGACGCTAAACCTGGGAGTGAGGGGTCGGTAACGCCATGTACGGAACTGGCGGCACTGGACCGCCCAGTGACCGTATGTGACCGTGATCCCCGCCCTGCGCCGCCGACTTCACGCAGTGCGATGACCGATGCGGCGAATCCGGGACAACCGGGGTTGCCCCGGTGCTATGGGTTACAAGGGGTGGCCCGGTGACAAGAGGGACTCGGGTGTCCGATTAGGCTCCGGCCTCATGGACGTACTCATCCATCTCTTCGTCGGCCTGCACATCATCGGCATCGCCGCGCTCCTCGGCGGCTTCTTCACCCAGATGAAGGCGATGGGCCAGGGCACGGCTCGCTTCGTCCCGGCGATGCTGCACGGCGCGCTGACCATGCTGGTCACGGGCGTCGTCCTCGTCGGCCTCAACCAGGCCGACGACCACCCGGTCAACAACATCAAGATCGGCGTGAAGCTGGCCCTGCTGATCGTGATCCTGGGGCTCGTCTACGTGAAGCGGGACGACGAGAAGGTGGACAAGGGCCTCTTCGGGCTCGTCGGCCTGCTGACCACCGCGAACATCTTCATCGCGGTGCTCTGGACCTGAGCGGGCCGGTCGGCCTGTTCGACCCGGAGGAGCGGTGTGTTCCGGCCATGATCACCACGCGAACCGCTCCCGCCGCGACGGCCAGCCACGCCGCCACCGAGATCCACAGCAGCACCTGCCCGGGCCCTTCGAGCCACGAGACGCCGACGGCAGTCGCGACCGACAGAGTCGCCACCGCCGTCATCCCCATCGGGAAGACGGTCGCCCAGCGCCGCACGTCATAGCGGGGCCGCGGCCACCCCAGCTCCGCGACGGCGAGGACGCAGTAGGAGGCGAAGGCGAGCACGAGGAGCCCGACGGTCACGACGCGCAGGGCGCTGCTGTCGTCGTCGTTCCACAGGTACGGGTTCACGTGGTGCGCGGCGATGAGCTTGGCCCCGGCCAGCGCGCAGATGGCGAGCGCGCCGCCCGCGACCCAGTGGTCCCCGAGGCCCCGGACCACCTCCCGGACGTCGAAGTGCGTGAACGCCACTCCGTAGAGCACGATCCCCAGCCAGAACAGCACCAGCCCGGTGTGCGCGAGCCACTCCGGACCCACGGCCGCGGCGAGCGTGGCGCACAGCACCGAGAGCCCCTGCGTGGCCACACTCACCAGGAACACCCCTCCCGGCATACGGCGCTGCCAGTGCCGCAGGACGACGAGGAGCAGCACCGGCCACAGCACGGCCGACAGCGCGAGCAGGGCCTCGGCCGGCTCCTGCCACCCCAGCGCGGACATCCGGGTCCCCAGCACGGTGGTCGCCGCGACGGCGGTGAGCCCGGGAGGGGTGCACGCCTCCTCCATCCACCGCGCGCGCTCCCACACGAGGCGTACGACGAAGTCCGCGGCGAGCGCGAGCCAGGCGGCGCACGCCAGGGCCAGCGCGATACGGGAGAGGTTCTCGTAGCCGGTCAGATGCAGCCCGATCGAGACGATGCCGGTGGCCATGACGGCGGCACCGGCGGCGGGCGGCCGCTGTGCCCACCAGGCGCGGAGCTGGGAGATGGCTGGCATGCGCCTGATGCTAGGGATCTTCGGACGAGTTGCCCGCGGGGCACGCGCGCGTGGAGCCTGAAAACGCCGGGCATGCGCGCGGGGAGCACGAAAACGCGGGGCACGCGCGCGTGGAGAACAAAAATGCGGGGCACGCGCGTGTGGAGCACGATATGCCCCACAAGCGAGTGCCCCGCACGAAGCGTTGCTCGCGGAACGGCTTACGCCGGGCGCACCACACTGTGGATCGCCGACGTGCCGTCGTAGTAGATCGACTCCTCGCGGACGTACGCCCCCGGCTTGGGCGCGTGGATCATCATCCCGTTGCCGATGTACAGGCCGACGTGGCTGATGTCGTCGTAGAAGAAGACCAGGTCACCGGGCTGAGCGTCGGAGAGGGAGACGGTCGTGCCGGCGTTCACCTGGTCGTAGGTGACGCGCGGCAGGGAGACCCCGGCGGCCTTCCACACGGCCTGGGTGAAGCCCGAGCAGTCGTACGAGTCCGGGCCGGTCGCCCCCCAGACGTACGGCTTGCCGATCTGCTCACGGGCGAACGCGACGGCCTTCGCCGCCTTGGTCGCGTACGAGGAGTCGGTGGTCGTCGAGCTCGACGATCCCGTCGTGGTGCTCGACGATCCCGTCGTGGTGCTCGAAGAGCCCGTGGTGCTGCTCGACGAGTCGGTCGTGGTGCTCGACGACGACTCCTGCTGGGCCGCCGCCTTCTTCGCGGCCTCGGCGGCGGCCTGCTGCTTCGCCAGCTCTGCCGCCTTGCGCGCCGCCTCCTCCTGCTTCTTCTTCTCGATCGCCGCGAGCCGCGCCTTCTCCTCGGCGGTCAGCTTCGAGAGCAGCTCGCGAGCCTCGGTGAGCTTGCCCTGGACATCGGCCTTGGATGTCTTGAGGGCCTGCTGTGAGCTGGTCAGCGTCTCCAGGCTCTTGGCGGCCTCCGCACGCTTCTTGGTGGTGGTGGCCTGCTCGGTGATGTAGTCGTCGACGGCCGCCTTCTGGCGGGTGGTCAGACGGTTCATCAGCTGGGTCTGGTCGAAGTAGTCCTGCGGGTTGTTGGCGAGCAGGAGGGTCGCGGTGTCGGGGGCGGCGGCCCCGGTGCGGTATTGCGCCGCCGCGAACGTGCCGAGCTCCTCACGCGCGGTGTTGAGCTTGTCGGTGCGCTTGGCGACGTCGTCGAGGAGGGTGTCGACCTGCTTGCGCTGCTTAGAGGTCTTCTCCTTGGCCGCGTTGTACTTGTCGGTGGCCGTCTCGGCCTGGTGGTAGAGGTCGTTCACCTTCTTCTCGACCTCTTCGAGGCTCGGCTTGGGTTCGGCCGAGGGCACGGCGTTCGCCGTCTGGGAGAGCAGGGCGACGGAGGTGAGAGCCGCCGTCGCGAGAACGGGGGTCCGTATGCCTGCCACGCGCGTACCGGTGGGACGCAATTTGCGGTGCGACGCCAAGAGAGGCGACTCCTTCCGTCATCCGCCTACCGAGTTAGCTGTCGGGTTCGGGCGGGTGGATCCGGAAGGTTTGCCCTACGGTCCTTGCCCAGAGGGCAGTTGGACCGATTCACCCCAAGGTCGGTTGGGTCCCCGGCTCCGGCTGCCGCGAGGGCGCACCGGATTGAGCGGAGGCCGCACGGCCCGGCGTCGTTCGCCGGTGGGTGTCGAGCGGCCTGCCCGGCACGCTAGCCAACTCGTGTGGCTCCTGTGAAGTTTGATGTGCGATATGCCCGATACATTTTCGTGACCTTGACCATGGGCATCACCTCACGTGGCAAATCCGGAGGGGTCTGTGGTGAGGTGTCCGGAGTAGCGGCGTCCGCCCCGTTCAGTGCCGTTTCCGGTGGGCGTGGCCGTGTACCCGCACGACGCGAAGGTGTACGGCTCGGCCCGATGGGTCGATCGCCGACTGTGACGGCATGGTTCTGGAGGGTGAGAAGAGCTCGGGCGGCCACCTCTGGAAGGTCCTCGGCTTCTGAGCCGTGTCACGAGATTCGGACGAGCGCTGACCCGTGTCACGAGACTCGGTCGAGCTCTGATCCGTGTCACGAGACTCGGTCGAGCGCTGATCCGCCTCACGAGATCCGGTCGAGCGCTGATCCGCCTCACGAGATCCGGTCGAGTTTTCAGGGTGGCCGCGGGGTGTCAGTGAGGCCGCCTAGACTCGGAGAGCGATGAGCAGCCTCTTTGATGACAGCTTCCTGGCGGACCTCAAGCCTTCCCGGGCCCACGAGGAAGAGCCCCCGCCGCCGCCCGAGGACGATCACGTACCGGAGCCCGTTCCGGACGATCTGTTCGGCGGGAAGTTCGACGTGCCGCCGGACCGGGACGCTTACTACCGCGACGGCGCGCACCGGCCTGCCGTGGACTCCGCGGCGCTGCTGGACGGACTGAACGAGAACCAGCGCGCGGCCGTGGTGCACTCCGGCACCCCGCTGCTCATCGTGGCCGGCGCGGGCTCCGGCAAGACCCGCGTGCTCACGCACCGGATCGCGCATCTGCTGGCCGAGCGGAATGTCCACCCCGGCCAGATCCTCGCGATCACCTTCACCAACAAGGCCGCGGGCGAGATGAAGGAGCGCGTCGAGCACCTCGTCGGCCCGCGCGCGGGCGCGATGTGGGTGATGACCTTCCACAGCGCGTGTGTGCGGATTCTGCGCCGCGAGAGCAAGAGGCTCGGCTTCACCTCCTCCTTCTCGATCTACGACGCCGCCGACTCCAAGCGTCTGATGGCGCTCGTCTGCCGTGATCTCGACCTCGACCCCAAGCGTTTCCCGCCGAAGTCGTTCAGCGCCAAGATCTCGAACCTGAAGAACGAGCTGATCGACGAGGAGGACTTCGCGGCCCAGGCCACGGACGGCTTCGAGAAGACCCTCGCTCAGGCGTACGCGATGTATCAGTCGCGTCTGCGCGAGGCCAACGCGCTCGACTTCGACGACCTGATCATGACGACGGTCAACATGCTGCGTGCCTTCCCGGACGTCGCCGAGCACTACCGCCGCCGCTTCCGCCACGTCATGGTCGACGAGTACCAGGACACCAACCACGCGCAGTACGCGCTGGTACGGGAGCTCGTCGGCCCGGCGCGCGGTACCCGCGCCGAGGGCGAGCCGTCTCGTGAGGACGACCTCGGCCCCGCCGAGCTGTGCGTCGTGGGTGACGCCGACCAGTCGATCTACGCCTTCCGCGGCGCGACCATCCGCAACATCCTCCAGTTCGAGGAGGACTACACGGACGCGACGACGATCCTGCTCGAACAGAACTACCGCTCCACCCAGACGATCCTGTCCGCCGCCAACGCGGTCATCGAGCGCAATGAATCCCGCCGCCCCAAGAACCTGTGGACCAACGCGGGCGCGGGTTCGAACATCACGGGCTATGTCGCCGACACCGAGCACGACGAGGCACAGTTCGTCGCCGACGAGATAGACCGTCTCACCGACGCGGGCGAGGCCAAGGCGGGCGACGTCGCGGTCTTCTACCGTACGAACGCGCAGTCCCGTGTCTTCGAAGAGGTCTTCATCCGCGTCGGCCTGCCCTACAAGGTCGTCGGCGGCGTCCGCTTCTACGAGCGCAAGGAGGTCCGGGACGTCCTGGCGTACCTCAGGGTGCTGTCCAACCCCGAGGACTCCGTCCCGCTGCGCCGCATCCTCAACGTCCCCAAGCGCGGTATCGGCGAGCGCGCGGAAGCGATGATCGACGCGCTCTCGCAGCGCGAGAAGATCAGCTTCCCGCAGGCCCTGCGCCGCGTCGACGAGGCGTACGGGATGGCCGCCCGCTCGACGAACGCGGTCAAGCGGTTCAACACGCTCATGGAAGACCTCCACACGATCGTCGAGTCGGGCGCCGGCCCGGCCACGGTCCTGGAGGCGGTCCTCGAGCGCACCGGCTATCTCGCCGAGTTGCAGGCCTCCACCGACCCGCAGGACGAGACCCGTATCGAAAACCTCCAGGAACTCGCCGCCGTGGCCCTGGAGTTCGAGCAGGAGGCGGGTGAGGGCGAGGCCGCGGGCTCTCTCTCCGACTTCCTGGAGCGGGTCGCCCTCGTCGCCGACTCCGACCAGATCCCCGACGAGGAGGACGGCAACGGGGTCATCACGCTGATGACGCTGCACACCGCCAAGGGCCTCGAATTCCCCGTGGTCTTCCTGACCGGCATGGAGGACGGTGTCTTCCCGCACATGCGCGCGCTGGGTCAGGTGAAGGAGCTGGAGGAGGAGCGGCGCCTGGCGTACGTAGGCATCACGCGCGCGCGGGAGCGGCTGTATCTCACCCGGTCGTCCATGCGCAGCGCGTGGGGGCAGCCCTCGTACAACCCGCCGTCCCGCTTCCTGGAGGAGATCCCGGACGCGCACCTGGAGTGGAAGCGCACGGGCGCGACGGCTCCCGTGTCGTCCGGTCCGGTCTCGGGTGTCGCGGCGTCGCTGTCGTCCTCGCGTTCGCGGTCCGCGGCTTCGGGTGCCTCCGGGTTCGCGACGAGCCGCGGGGTCTCCGAGAAGCCGGTCGTCTCGCTGGCGGTCGGGGACCGGGTCACCCACGATCAGTTCGGTCTCGGGACCGTCGTCGGAGTGACGGGGACAGGTGCGAAGGCAGAGGCGACGATCGACTTCGGCGAGGCGAAGCCGAAGCGGTTGCTGCTGCGGTACGCGCCGGTGGAGAAGCTGTAGCCGTACGGGCGTGGTGGGGCCCGGCGGACGGTTACGTCTTACGTCGGGTCCGGGCCGTGGCTGCTTACGTCGGGTCCAGGCCGTGGCTGCGCAGCCACGGCAGCGGGTCGATCGCCGAACCGCCGGCCGGGCGGACCTCGAAGTGCAGGTGCGGGCCCGTGGAGTTGCCGGAGTTCCCGGAGAAGGCGATCGGGTCACCGGCCTTCACGGTGGTGCCCGAGGCGACCTTGTAGCTGGAGAGGTGGCAGTACCACGTCTCCGTGCCGTCCATCGCGGTGACGATCGCCATGTTCCCGTACGCGCTGTTCCACTGTGTACGGACGGTGCCGTCGGTCGCGGCCATCACGGTCGTGCCGTACGAGACCGGGAAGTCGATGCCCGTGTGCACGGACATCCAGTTGATGCCGGCCTGACCGAAGTAGGCGCTGAGCCCCTTCTGCGTCACCGGGATCGCGAACTTCGGGCGCAGCCGCTCCTTGCGGGCCGCCTCCTCCGCCGCCTTCTTCTTCTGGGCTTCCTGCTCGGCCTTGAGGTCGATACGTTCCTGCGTCCGGCTGGCCCGGTCGGCGAAGTCGTCGGCTCCCGCGGAGAGACTCTGGAGCTGGGTGTCCAGCTTGTTGTTGGCGGTGGACGGTTTCACCGAGGTCGCGTCGGTCGCGCTGGCCGTCGTGTCCTTGCTGTCGTCCCCGACGATGTTGCCCACGGAGGCGGCGGCGATCCCCGCGACCCCCATCACACATGCGGAGGGCACGGCGACGGTCAGCAGAGCGGAACGTTTCGCGGGGCTGCGGCGACGGGAGCGGGAACCGCTCCGCGACGCGGCGCGGGGGGCCGGGATGACCTCTTCCATGTCGTCGAGCAGCGGCGTCTCGTACTCTTCACGGCTGTCGTCCGCGGTCTCGAACTCGAACTCGTCCTCCGCGGCGGCGGGTTGCTCGTACGAGACCTGCTCGAAGCCGGCAGTCGCCTGCTGGTCGAAGTGCTCGGGCTGCGGCTCGTACGACTCGGGCTGCGGGTGCTGCTCGTACGACTCCGGCTGTGCGTGCTGCTCGTACGACTCCGGCTGCGCGTGCTGCTGTTGGTACGCGTCGGGCTGTGGGTGCTCGTACGCCTGGTACGCGTCGTGGCCGACGCCGGCGTTCCACTGCGTGGCGTCGTACGCGCCCGTGTCCTGGGCCGGGATGCTCCACTGCCGGGTCCCGTCGAGCGGCTGCTCGGGCTGGAGCCAGGCAGTTGCGTCCCATTGGCCCGAGGCTTCTGGGCCCGGATGCTGCGCGGGGATCTCGGCGAGCTGCTGGTAACCGGCCGCCCACGTGGTCGTTGCGTAGCTGCCGGTGTCGTACGCGGCCTGGTGCTGCGCGGCGTACGGGTCGTAGTTCAGCGTCTGGTGACCGCCGGTGTTCCACTGCGTGGCGTCGTACGAACCGGTGCTGTTGCCCGACATGTCGCCGAAGAGGGGATCGGTCTCGAAGCTCGCGGTGGCGTAGGCGCCGGTACCCGTGGCGGTGGCGCCGGCGTCATAACCGGTGGCGGTGTAGCCGTCGTACGCGGTGAAGTCGCCGTACTGGGCTTCCTGCCCGCCGTACGACGCGTAGAGCGCCGAGGCGGCATCGGAAGCCGGAGCCGGGGGAGTTACGGTCCCCGACGGGTGACGGTCGTTCACCAACTTCTCTTTCGCCTCGACAACAGGGGCTGGCAGAGCAGTGCGGTGACTGTACCCGGCGGTACGCGGGCGCGACAATCTTCGGCAGGTTTCCCCCTCGCAGGAAACGGGCATTCGGCCGTGTTTCGGGGGAGTGTGGGTACGGCCTTGGCCTGGCGTTCGATGAATGTTCGAAGTCGCGGAGGTGTCGGGCGGCTCCGCGGCGGCTGTTTACGCCACTGTCAGACCGCCGGTCTCGGCGGCGGTGCCGACTCCTGTCTCCTCGATGTCGAGCGCCTGCCGAATCCCCGTCGCGACGGCGGGGTGCACGGGCAGGGCGAGATGGCCGACGCCGCTCACGCGTACGTTCTGCGCGAGCAGGTCCGGGTGGTCGACACAAGCCGTCTCCAGCGGGTCCATCAGATGGTCGAGATCGCTCCAGAAACTGACGAAGAGGGTGCGGCAGCCCGGTGCGGGCATGCGCAGCTCTTCGATCACCTCGGAGCCCGGACGCATCTGGCGGACGATCGGGTGCGCGTTCATCACGGGGGCCACACGGGTGCCCGAGTGCGGGGTGCCGAGTGTGACCAGGGTGCGTACGTGGGCGTCGCCGCCCAGGCACTGCGCGTAATAACGCGCGATCAGTCCGCCCAGGCTGTGTCCGACGATGTCCACCCGATCGTGGCCCGTGCGCTCGCAGATCTCCTCTATGTGCCGACCGAGCAGCTCGGCGGCGGTGCGGATGTCGCACGTGAGTGGGGAGTAATTGAGCGACTCGACGTGCTGCCTGCCGTGCTGGGCGAGGTTGCGGCGCAGCAGGAGGAAGACCGACCGGTTGTCTATGAAGCCGTGCAGCAGGACGACCGGGGGTTTGGCCTCGGTGGGCAGCCGGGCGGCGTCGGGCGAGGGGAGTGCGGCGGTGGCGCGACGCTCCGGGGTGATGCCGGCGGGGTAGAGGAGGAGGTGTCCGGCAAGGATCGCGATCTCCAGGGCCGTCGCCTTCAGGAGAGCCACTGAGAGTCCTGCCAGTCTGCTGGGAAACAGGCGCTGGCAGAGGGGGAGAAAGGGCAGTGCTGCCCTGGTGACCTTCATGGCCGACCTCCAGTCGGCACGCGGCAGGACCACTCCGTCCCCCGTGTGCCCTCGTGGACAGCCACGGTGACGGTGACGGCGGTAACCGACGGCGCGTGTGCGGCGCGTGAGGCGCCGATTACGCTACGGGGTGCCCTGCCGAGGGGTGCGACGCGGCTCCAGGCCGTGGGCGGTGGCGCCCGGCGGCGACCCGGAATCGTCTTCGTCGTCCCGTCGTCCTTGTGCTGGCTTGGCTCCCCGCTGTCGTGGCCTCGCCGATGTGCCCCACCGCCACGGTGTCCCGCTGACGTCGCGGTGATGAGGCCACCTGATCGCGGCTCTCCTTGCGCAGACTCCGGCCGTGGCCCGTGTGCCGCAGGTCCATGCGGCGCGTGTGCCGCGGGACGCGGAACGGTGCGCGGCTAACTTGTCCCAGTGTGTGATTTCCCCCTCGCTCTCCACCGCGAAACTGCCGGTTGCGGGATGCTGGCGATAACGTTCGTTCACTTCCCCGGCCGGTAGGGCTCGGGGCGCCCGTGCCGCACGGCGCATCCGGTGCGGTGAGCAGCGGAATGTGCGATATGTGTCGTAGTCGTAGTCAAGCGGCATGTATCGGTATTCGGTAGTCGGTACAGGTTGATGTAGTCGGTTCATGGAGGCAGTGATGGGTGTGGCAGCCGGTCCGATCCGCGTGGTGGTGGCCAAGCCGGGGCTCGACGGCCACGATCGCGGGGCCAAGGTGATCGCGCGGGCACTGCGCGACGCCGGTATGGAGGTCATCTACACCGGGCTCCATCAGACCCCCGAGCAGATCGTCGACACCGCGATCCAGGAGGACGCCGACGCGATCGGCCTCTCGATCCTCTCCGGTGCTCACAACACGCTCTTCGCGGCCGTGATCGAGCTCCTCAAGGAGCGCGACGCGGAGGACATCAAGGTCTTCGGCGGCGGCATCATCCCCGAGGCGGACATCGCGCCCCTCAAGGAGAAGGGTGTCGCGGAGATCTTCACACCGGGGGCGACGACGGTGTCGATCGTGGACTGGGTACGGGCGAACGTGAGGCAGCCGGCCGAGGCATAGCGCGGGACTGCCGCGCAGTTCCAAGCGCCCCGCAAGGGGCGCGGGGAACTGCGCGACAAACCCCCGCCGGACCGCACCCGAAGAACAACCCGGGGGTCTGGGGGCGAAGCCCTTCAGGTACGGGATCGGGTAGGGGCGGAGGGGGCAAAACCCCTCACGGCACCGCAAGCTCCGATGCCATGGCCGCGCGCAGACGCAGCGTGGTGACGAGGCGCTGGAACGCCTCGGCCCAGTAGCCGCCGGCCCCCGGCGCCGCGTTCTCCGACTCGTCGGGCACCGAGGTGAGCCCATCGAGCCGCACGGCCTCCGCGGGGTCGAGACACCGCTCGGCGAGGCCCATCACCCCACTGAAGCTCCACGGATAACTCCCGGCGTCCCGCGCGATATTGAGCGCGTCCACCACCGCCCGCCCCAAGGCCCCCGCCCAGGGCACCGCACACACCCCGAGCAGCTGAAACGCCTCGGACAACCCGTGCGTCCCGATGAACCCCGCGACCCATTCGGCCCGCTCATCGGCCCCCAACGTGGCGAGCAGCTTGGACCGCTCGGCCAGTGACACCGCCCCCGGCCCCCCGGCCTCCGGAGCGGAAGGTGCCCCGAGGAGCGCCCTGGACCACCCTGGATCACGCTGGCGCACGGCCGCCCGGCACCACGCGGCATGCAGCTCCGCCCGCCAGTCGTCGGCCACGGGCAGCGCCACGATCTCCTCCGGCGCCCGCCCACCGAACCGCTCCGGCCATGTCCCGAGCGGCGCCGCCTCGACCAACTGGCCCAGCCACCACGATCGTTCACCCCGTCCGGCCGGAGCCTTCGGCACCACGCCGTCCCGCTCCATGCCCGCGTCGCACTCATGCGGCGCCTCGACCACGATCGTGGGCGTGCCCCCCGTACGGTCGAGTGAGACGCACGAACCGGCCCGTGCCGCCATCCGTCCCGCGAGCGCGGAACCCGGCAGCGCGGACAGCAGCTCCGCCGCCGTCGCCCGTACGTTGCGGCTGCGGTCGGCCAGCGCTCGCTCCAGGAACGGCTCGTCGTCCGCGCACAGCCCCGATCGCAGCGAGTCGAGGAACATCAGCCGGTCCTCGGCCCGCTCCGTCGCCCATGTGGTGGCCAGCAAGTCGCGTGCGGCGGCGGGGTCCTTGGCCCGTATCGCCGAAAGAAGTGCGACCCGCTCGGCGAACAACCCCTCCTGCCACAGCTGTTCTACGCGCTCGGCCTCTTCCGGGCCGGGCAGCGCGGCACCGCCGCCCGGCGAGGAGCGCAGCGCGAACCGCCACTCCTGGTTCAGCCGCGCCAGCCAGAGTGCCCGGGGCCCGGCGAAGGCCAGGGCGGCGGGTCGCAGATCGGTGCGTCCGCGGGCCGCGTCGAGAAGCGCGGGCAGGGTCTGTGGGGGCGCCGCGAATCCGCGCGCGTTCGCCAGGGCGAGCCACTGGGGCAGCAGTTCCATGAGGTCCGGTGCTGTCCCTCTGCGGCCGCCGCCTCCGGTGCCGGGCCGGTCCGCCAGCAGCATCGCCAGCCTGCGGGCCGCGGCGGGCGGCAGGGCCGGACGGGGGTCCCGCGCCGCGGGCTCCGGCCGGGCCGCCGCCCGCGCCGGCCGCACTCCGGCCCGCCGCCGCAGAGTCTCCACGGCGGCCGCGCCCAACAACGCCACCGGCGCCTCCCGCCCCGGCGTCGATCCCGGAGGAGTACGCCGCTCGGTCCCGAGCAACGCCACGGTGACGAGCTCCTCCCAGGAACCACCGGCGGGCGCGCCGGCGGAGGCCGAGATCGTGTTCATGAGCGTCCTTTCCGTACGGAGATCGTCGGGCTGGTCGGTGCGGTCAATGCGGCCGGGGGCTCACCGCGGTCGGAGCCGTCAGCACAGCGGCACCGCGTCCCCCGTGCCCTCCTCCGCCCAGGCCGTCAGCGGAGTGAAGCCGCGGTGGCCGCATTCGCCGAAGACCGTGACGGGGGCGCCGCCGGAGAGGGCGACCAGACGCCACAGGTCGGGACGGGACCGGGCGGAGGGGGTGAGGGGCAGGGCCAAGTCACCGTCGGCGTCGGCGAGTTGCCAGGAGTCGCCGTCCGGGGTGGGGACGACGCGGTCCAGGGTGACCGGGCAGGAGTCCAGCCAGGGGTCGGCCCGCAGCGCCTCTCCGTAGCGGGCGGTCGCCTGGGATGTGGTCACCCCCGGTGGCCGTATCGCCGTGGGCGCGGGAGGCGTGAACCGCTCGCCCAGCGCGGCGCGTAGCTGCCCGGCGCCCGGGTACGCGGACACCTCCGCCTCGAATATCAGCCCCACGGGCAGCGCCAGCTCCGGTGCGCGACCCGCCGCCCCGTAGGAAAGGAGCAGGACCGTGCGGCCGGACTCCGCGCCGTACAGCCAGATCCTGCGCGTCGTGAGACGGGCGTCCGCCGTGTCGTACTGGGCGAGGACCAGCCAGCGGTCGCGCACCGGCGGACCGTCCGCCGAACCGGAGATCCCCACCCGTGAACGGACCGTCGCGGCAAGGTCGTCCGGCAGCCGCTCGCGCCGCAGCCAGCCCTGGTCGAGAAGGTGGAGCAGCGCGCACTCCTCAAGAAGCCGCACCGGCCAGCCCGGACCGGAGGACGGGATCGTCCCCAACTCCCTGACCCGCGCGGCCAGCCCGGGTGCCTGCGCGTCGACCATCCGGGCCGCCGTCTCCTCCCACAATCCGTACCCCGTCTGCTCGGCGGAGGCGAGGCCGCCGCGCAGCAGGTCGGCCAGCCGCTGCTCCAACTCCGCCGCTCCCGCGGTGATCCGCACGGCCCGCCGCTCAGCCCTGCGCCGAGCCGCCTCCGGATCACCCGACGATGCGGCTCCAGATGCCCCGCCCGCCGTCCTCTTCTCCTGCGCGCGCTCCCTTCTCCCCGCTATCCACTGCTCCGCCCAGTCCGGTGCCTGCCCCCGCGGCACCGTGCCGTCCGCGCCCGCCCAGAGCAGCAGCAGCCCCAGCGCGTGCTTGCACGGGAACTTTCGGCTCGGACAACTGCACTGGTAAGCGGGCCCCGTGGAGTCCGCGATGTCGATGACCGTCCGATACGGCTTGCTGCCACTTCCCCTGCACAGTCCCCATACCGTCCCCTCGTCAGAACTGCCCGCCTCCGACCACGGCCCGGCCGCGCCGAGTTTGCTTCCCGCCTTGCGTGACGCGGCGTCAGGCGCCAGTGCCAGCACCTGATCCGCCGTCCAGCGCACCGCCTGCTGAGTCATGCCATCGAAGGTAGATCCCGCCACTGACAATCGGCCCTCGCGAGCGTATTTGCGCAGGTCAGAGCCGATTGTCAGTGGCGTGGTGCACGGTGGAACCAGATCCGAACCGGCCGAGCTGGAGGGGGACCGAGCCATGTCCGTGTCCGTTGAACCGACGTCCGTTCACACGCCCGCGGGAGGGCGCGCGGGAGCGACCGCGGACGAGCCGGGCGCCGCGCTGCAGCCGCACGCCGAAGACGCCTTCGCCGCAGAACTCGCCGCGCTGGCCGCCCAGGACGACCGGCCCCGTCCGGCCCGCTGGCGGCTGTCGCCGTGGGCCGTGGCGACGTATCTGCTCGGCGGCACCCTGCCGGACGGCACGGTGATCACACCCAAGTACGTGGGCCCGCGCCGCATCGTCGAGGTCGCCGTCACCACGCTCGCCACCGATCGCGCCCTGCTCCTGCTCGGCGTGCCCGGCACCGCGAAGACCTGGGTGTCCGAGCACCTGGCCGCGGCGGTGAGCGGCGACTCGACCCTGCTCGTGCAGGGCACGGCCGGCACCCCGGAGGAGGCGATCAGGTACGGCTGGAACTACGCGCAGCTGCTCGCGCACGGGCCGAGCCGGGACGCGCTCGTGCCGAGCCCTGTCATGCGCGCCATGGCCGAGGGCATGACGGCCCGTGTCGAGGAGCTGACCCGCATCCCGGCCGACGTACAGGACACGCTGATCACGATCCTGTCGGAAAAGACCCTGCCGATACCGGAGTTGGGCCAGGAGGTGCAGGCTGTCCGCGGTTTCAACCTGATCGCGACGGCCAACGACCGCGACCGCGGGGTCAATGAGCTGTCCAGTGCGTTGCGCCGCCGTTTCAACACGGTGGTGTTGCCGCTGCCGGAGAGCGCCGACGCCGAGGTCGACATCGTCTCGCGCCGCGTCGACCAGATCGGCCGCTCCCTCGACCTGCCCGCCGTGCCCGAGGGCATCGACGAGATCCGCCGAGTCGTCACCGTCTTCCGCGAGCTGCGCGACGGGGTCACGGCCGACGGGCGTACGAAGCTGAAGTCGCCCAGCGGCACGCTGTCCACCGCCGAGGCGATCTCCGTCGTCACGGGCGGCCTCGCTCTGGCCGCTCACTTCGGCGACGGCGTGCTGCGGGCGAGTGACGTCGCCGCAGGCATCCTCGGCGCCGTCGTCCGTGATCCGGCGGCCGACCGCGTCATCTGGCAGGAGTACCTGGAGGCGGTCGTCCGCGAGCGGGACGGCTGGAAGGACTTCTACCGGGCCTGCCGGGAGGTGAGCGCATGACGGTCTTCACCGGAGGGCCGTTGCTGCTGGGGGTGCGGCATCACGGCCCCGGGTCGGCGCGGGCCGTGCGGGCCGCGTTGCAGGCGGCGGCGCCCCGGGTCGTACTGATCGAGGGCCCTCCGGAGGCGGACGCGCTCATCCCGCTCGCCGCCGACAAGGAGATGCGGCCCCCGGTCGCCCTCCTCGCCCACGTCGTGGACGAGCCCGGCCGTTCGGCCTTCTGGCCGCTGGCCGAGTTCTCACCGGAGTGGGTGGCGATCCGATGGGCCCTGGAGAGCGGGGTCCCGGCCCGCTTCATCGATCTCCCGGCGACCCACACGCTGGCCTGGGGCAAGGACGTGCTCGATCAGGAGGACGAACCTGGGGATGCGCCGCCCGCCGGTCCCGGCCGGCCCGTCGAAGCGGCCGTGCGGATCGACCCCCTCGCCGTACTCGCCGAAACCGCCGGTTACGACGATCCCGAGCGCTGGTGGGAGGACGTGGTCGAGCACCGAAGCGTGGCCGGGGGCGATCCGTTCGCACCGTTCACCGTGCTCGAGGAGGCGATGGAGGCCCTGCGGGAGGCGTACGGGGTCGGGGGACACGACCGCGACCTGGTGCGCGAGGCGTACATGCGGCTCCAGGTTCGGGCGGCGGAGCGGGAGTTCGGGGACGGCGTGGCCGTGGTGTGCGGGGCCTGGCACGTGCCCGCGCTGCGGCAGAGGACCGCGGTCGGTGCGGACCGGGCGCTGCTCAAGGGGCTCCCCAAGGCGAAGGCCGACCTGACGTGGGTGCCGTGGACCTACCGACGGCTGTCCCGGGTCAGTGGGTATGGCGCGGGCATCGACTCGCCGGGTTGGTACGGGCATCTGTTCGGCGCTCAGGACCGCCCGGTCGAGCGCTGGATGACCAAGGTGGCCCGGCTGCTGCGCGATGAGGACCGGATGATCTCGTCCGCGCACGTCATCGAGGCGGTACGGCTGGCGGACACGCTCGCCGCGATGCGCGGCCGCCCGCTGCCGGGGCTGACCGAGACCACCGACGCCGTACGGGCCGTGATGTGCGAGGGCTCGGACGTGCCGCTGGCACTCGTGCGGGACCGGCTCGTGGTCGGCGATGTGATGGGGGAGGTACCGGAGTCGGCCCCCGCGGTGCCGTTGCAGCGCGACCTCGCGCGGCTCCAGCGGCGGCTGAGGCTCAAACCGGACGCACTGGAACGGGAATGGGAGCTCGACCTGCGCAAGGAGACCGACGCCGAGCGCAGCAGGCTGCTGCACCGGTTGCGGCTCCTCGGCGTCCAGTGGGGCGAGCCCACGGTGTCGCGGGGCAGTACGGGCACCTTCCGGGAGACCTGGCGGCTGCGCTGGGAGCCGGAGCTGTCGGTGCGGGTCGCGGAGGCCGGTGTGTGGGGCACGACGGTACTGGCCGCCGCGACGGCCAGGGCCGAGGCGGACGCCGTCGCCGCGCACGCGCTGGCCGATGTCACGGCACTCGCCGAGCGCTGCCTGCTGGCCGAACTCCCGGACGCGCTGCCCGTGGTGATGCGGGTGCTCGCCGACCGGGCCGCCCTCGACGCGGACGTCGGCCATCTCGCCCAGGCCCTGCCCGCCCTGGTCCGTTCCCTGCGCTACGGCGATGTGCGCGGCACGGACACCCGTGCCCTCACCGACGTGGCGGCGGGCCTCGCCGAGCGGATCTTCGTCGGCCTCCCACCGGGCTGCGCGGCCCTCGACACCGAGGCCGCCGAGGAAATGCGGCGCCATGTGGACGCGGTGCACGGGGCCGTGGCGCTCCTGGGGGAGACGGCCGCGGCGTCAGCCGCCGACGCCTCATCACTCAGCGGTACCGCGCCGGATGCCCACCGCACACCGTCCTCCACCGGCATACGTGGCCGTTGGCACGCCGTGCTCCGGGTGCTGGCCGGGCGCGACACCGTGCCGGGGGTGATTCGCGGACGGGCCGTTCGACTGCTGCTGGACGAGGGGGAGTTGGCGCAGGACGAGGCAGCCCGGCTGATGGGGCTCGTGCTGTCGCCCGGGACGGCACCCGGAGACGCGGCCGCGTGGATCGAGGGCTTCGTCGGGGGCGGTTCCGGGGGCGGGATGCTGCTTGTGCACGACGAGCGGCTGCTCGGGCTGGTGGACGCGTGGCTGACCGGAGTGCCGGCGGAGGCGTTCACCGATGTGCTGCCGTTGCTGCGGCGGACGTTCTCGGCGTACGAGGCCGGGGTGCGCAGGACGCTGGGCGAGCTGGTCCGGCGTGGGCGGGGAGCACGCGGGAGCACGGCGGTCGCCACCTCCGGGATACCCGGGTTCGCCCCCGACCTCGATCCCGAGCGCGCGGACGCCGTACTGCCGGTGCTGCGTCTGCTGCTCGGGCTGCATGAATCCGACATCGATGACGATCAGGTCGGCGACGACAACGACCTTGTGGGGGTGGCCCGATGACCGCACCGGCGAACGCGAGCGAGGTGAACGGCGCGGCCGGCCCGACGGGCGCAAGCGGCGTGCTCCACGCTACCGACGCGGCCGGCGCGACGGGAGAGCGGCTCCGCCGCTGGCGGCTTGTGCTCGGCGGGGACGAGGCGGACGGCACCGGATGCGTGCTTGCCGGGCAGGACGCCGCGATGGACGGGGCGCTCAGCGCGCTCTACGGGAAGGGGGGCAAGGCGCAGTCGGGGCGCGACCGTTCGGCGGGGCTCGGGGCGTCGGCGCCGTCGGTCGCGCGCTGGCTCGGGGACATACGGACGTACTTCCCCTCCTCCGTCGTCCAGGTCATGCAGCGCGACGCCATCGACCGGCTCGGGCTGTCCACTCTTCTGCTGGAGCCCGAGATGCTGGAGGCGGTGGAGGCCGACGTGCACCTGGTGGGCACCCTCCTCTCCCTCAACAAGGCCATGCCGGAGACGACGAAGGAGACGGCGCGGGCCGTGGTGCGCAAGGTCGTCGAGGACCTGGAGAAGCGGCTCGCCACCCGCACCCGGGCCACGCTCACCGGAGCCCTCGACCGCAGCGCCCGCATCACCCGCCCCCGCCACCATGACATCGACTGGAACCGCACGATCGCGGCGAACCTGAAGCACTACCTGCCCGAGTACCGCACGATCGTGCCCGAGCGGTTGATCGGCTACGGCCGGGCCTCGCAGTCCGTGAAGAAGGAGGTCATCCTCTGCATCGACCAGTCGGGGTCGATGGCGGCGTCCGTCGTCTACGCGTCCGTGTTCGGCGCCGTGCTCGCGTCGATGCGGTCCATCGCCACCCGGCTCGTCGTCTTCGACACGGCCGTCGTCGACCTCACCGACCAGCTCGACGACCCGGTCGACGTCCTCTTCGGCACCCAGCTCGGCGGCGGTACGGACATCAACAGGGCGCTCGCGTACTGCCAGTCGCAGATCACCCGGCCCGCCGACACGGTGGTCGTGCTCATCAGTGACCTCTACGAGGGAGGCATACGCAACGAGATGCTGAAGCGGGTGGCGGCGATGAAGGCGTCCGGGGTGCAGTTCGTGACGCTGCTCGCGCTGTCCGACGAGGGGGCGCCCGCGTACGACCGTGAGCACGCGGCGGCGCTCGCGGCCCTCGACGCACCGGCGTTCGCCTGCACGCCCGACCTGTTTCCCGAGGTGATGGCGGCGGCGATCGAGAAGCGTCCGCTGCCGATACCGGAAACCAGGTGAGCGGAATGGAAAATCCGGACATGACTACCCATCGGTAACAGGGGGCTTGCGCAACCTCGGGAGTCCCGTGCGAGGATCGACGCGGCCTCAGAGCCTTCTCTTGCCTTCGTACGGGAGGACCCTCCCTCTCTTGACCCCCTCAGCCGCACTGCCCGGTGCCGCTGTGCGCGTGATGCGTACGGCGGCCGGACGGCGTGCGCTGCAAGTGGTCTTGCTGGTGGGTGGGTTGTTCGTACTCGGATTCCTCTGCGGGGAGCAGGCGCACGCGGACGACGGGGCGGTGCCGACGACTCCGGCGGGGGTCGTGCAGTCGGCGAGGAGTACGGCGGATCGGGTGGTGACAGCGGGTACGCCGGCCCCTGAGGCCGACGCGAACCGGTCGAGCGCCGCCACACACGTCACCGACACCGTTCGCCATGGCGCCCAGCCGGTCACCGACACCGTTCGTGATGGTGCCCAGTCGGCCACCGACACCGTTCGCCACGTCGGCAAGTCCGTCGGCGAGCTTGTACAGCCGGCCGCCGACACCGTCGTGCGGCCGATCGGTGACGTGGTGAAGACGGTCACCGGCGGACTGCGCGCAACCCCGCCGGACGTACTGCCGTCCGTGCCGGGGCTCCCCGACCTGCCGGGGCTGCCCGCGCTCCCCGGTGCGGGTGCGCAGACTCCGCCGGTCGGTTCGGCCCCGCAGCCGTCGAGCGGGGTTGCCCAGCGGCCGGACGTCACGGACGGGCACGTCAAGACGGTGCATCGCCCGGACGCACCCGCCGACGCCTCGTACGGACCGAGCGGTCGCGCCGCCGACTCCGGTGGGGTCGCCGTGCGCCGCGACCACGGCGGCGTCCGAGCGGGACAGACACCCGCTCGCCAGGCACCCTCCGGCGACCCGTCCGGTGCGCTCGGCAACCAGTCCGCGGTGGACAACGGCGCGCCGCGGCACGGCGATCCGCATGCCGTCACCTCGAACCACCGGGCGCCGCTGAGGCTCGCGCCCGGCGCCTCCGCGGTCGTCACCGCGGCCGAGACCCGGGACAGGTACCGGGACATTCCCGTTTTCCCCGGCTAGGGCAGCCCTTCCCCCGCTGAACGACCTGCCGCGCGGGGGCGGAACAGGTCTGCCCGCCGTCCGGACACCCCTCCGATCCCCGGACGGAAGCCCCCGGAATTCACCGGAATATCCCGAACTCTCGGAATCCGAAGGATCTGACGTACGCATGAACAAGAACATCCGCCGTTCCATCGTCATAGCCGCCGGTGTCACCGGCGCGTGGGCGCTCGGCTCCGCCGTCGCCAGCGCGGACGAGCTGCCCGCGTCGTCCGTGGCCGCTCCCGATGTCAGCCTCGACGTCTCGGACACCGTCGGCGAGGTCACCGGAACCGTCGACGGCGTCGTCGGGAACGTGACGAGCGACGTGCAGAGCACGGTCTCCGGCGTCACCGAAGGCGTCACCGACGGCACTGCCGTCGACGGCGCGACCTCGACCGTCACGGGTACGGCCGCCACGGCGCGGTCCGCGGCCGACGCCGCCCCCTCCACCGTCAAGGAGACCGCCACGTCCACCGTCAAGAAGACCGCCGCCGCTACGACGACCAGGACCGCCGACCACGCCCGCCGCTACGTCGACGCCAAGGTCCCCTCCGTCACCCACCTCTCGCGGGCGAAGACCGCCGTCGCGGACCGTGCGACGGGCAAGGCCGAGGAGACGGTCGCCGACATCAGCGCTCCCCAGGACGAGATCGACTACCTCTTCGGCCCGCTCTCCGCCTTCGCTCCGGAGCTGGAGCAGGCCCTCGCGGGCGCGCAGACGAAGCTCGCCGCCGTCCGGCGCACCGCCGCCGGGGCGCCGTCCGCCGTGCAGACGAAGGCCCAGCAGACCGTCGCCACCGCGCAGCGGACCGCGGGCACGACGGTCACCGGCGCGCCGGCACGGGTCCAGGGCGCGGTCCAGGGCGCGGTCCAGGGCGCCGTCGGCACCGCCACGGGCATCACGATCCCGGTCGTCGACGAGACCGCGGCCGCCGCGCTGCCGCCCGTCGCCGGTACCGCCGTCCACGGCGTCACCCCGGTCGTGGACCACGCCGTCGGCAACGTGAGCCCGCTGGCGTACGGCGCCGTGGGCAACGCGACCGCGCTGGCGTACGACGCCGCCGGTCACGCGGCGGCCTTGGCGCACGGTGCCACGGCGGACGCGATGGCCCTGGCGCACGGTGCCACGGCGGACGCGAGCACCGTGGCGTACGGCGCCGTCGGTGACGTACAGCCGCTGGCCGGAGGCCTCGCCGGGCAGGTCGTGGGCGACACGGCCGCCTCCATCCTGCCGCCCGTCGCGGTGACCGCCGTGCACGGTGTCGTCCCGGTCGCCGGGCAGGCCGTCGGGGACGCGGGCGCGCTGGCGTACGGCGTGGGCGGCGACGTCCAGCCCTTCGCGGGCGGCGTCGCGGGCGGTGCGGGGACGCTCGCCCACGGCGTCACCGGCCAGGTCGCCCCGTTCGCGCAGGGTGTCGTCACCGACGACGTGCAGCCCTTCGCCGGGGGTGTGGTCGGCGCGGTGCAGCCCGTCGTCGACTTCGTGCAGCCGGTCGTGGCGGGCGTCGAGGGCAGCGCCACCGGATTGGCGTACGGCGTCGCGGGCGATGTGCGGCCGTTCGCCGACCACACCGTCGGCCAGGTCGACCCGTTCGCGGGCGGTGTCGTCGGCCAGGTCGGCCCGTTCGCACAGGACCTGACGGGAACCGTCGGGGCGACCGGCGGCCCCCTCGCCGGGAACGCGGTCACTGGCGTCCAGGGCGTGGCCCAGTCGGTCGCGCCGAGCTATGTGCAGGGCGCGCAGTACGGCACGTACAGCATCTGACGGTTCACCCATGTGCCGTACGGCGACATCCCGGCGAAGCCGGCGTACGGCATCCGACCGACTCCGCAGGGCGATGGCCCCGTACGGCCGAAAGCCGTCGGTCCGTGCGACCGGAACCCTGCGGTCGGGCCGGGTGGTCCCCATTGGGGTGGGGATCACCCGCCCTGAGCCCCCCACCAGGGGCTGTTCAAGGGGCCTCACCAGGCAAACCCCAGCCTGGTGAGGCCCTGCCCTGTGACAGGTATCACCGCTCAGGTGTGATCTGCGATTTAGGGACCCACGTCCAGCGGCGATAACCTGCGAGACGGACATGCCGCGCGCTCGGACACCGTGTGCGCCACCCTTGTGACAGCGGACGTCACGTTGCCCTTCGCGGCACGCCCACGCATCCAACGAACCGCGAGATCACTGATAGGGACGGACGCGCGTGGACCTGTTCGAGTACCAGGCGAGGGACCTCTTCGCCAAGCACGGTGTACCGGTGCTGGCCGGTGAAGTCATTGACACGCCTGAGGCAGCCCGCGAGGCGACCGAGCGTCTTGGCGGCAAGTCCGTCGTCAAGGCCCAGGTGAAGGTCGGTGGCCGTGGCAAGGCCGGTGGCGTGAAGCTCGCCGCCACCCCGGACGAGGCCGTCGCCCGCGCGACGGACATCCTCGGCATGGACATCAAGGGCCACACGGTCCACAAGGTGATGATCGCCGAGACCGCTCCGGAGATCGCCGAGGAGTACTACGTCTCGTACCTCCTCGACCGCACCAACCGCACCTTCCTCGCCATGGCGTCGGTCCAGGGCGGCGTGGAGATCGAGGTCGTCGCGGAGGAGAACCCCGACGCCCTCGCGAAGGTGCCGGTCGACGCCAACGAGGGCGTCTCGATCGAGAAGGCCCGCGAGATCGTCGCCCAGGCGAAGTTCCCGGCCGAGGTGGCCGAGCAGGTCGCCGAGATCCTGGTGACGCTGTGGGACACCTTCATCAAGGAGGACGCCCTCCTCGTCGAGGTGAACCCGCTCGCCAAGGTTGCCGACGGCCGCGTGATCGCGCTCGACGGCAAGGTGTCGCTGGACGAGAACGCCGAGTTCCGTCAGCCGGAGCACGAGGCGCTGATCGACCACGCGGCGGCCAACCCGCTCGAGGCCGCCGCCAAGGCCAAGAACC
Organism: Streptomyces albiflavescens; assembly: GCF_014645835.1. Taxonomy (GTDB): domain Bacteria; phylum Actinomycetota; class Actinomycetes; order Streptomycetales; family Streptomycetaceae; genus Streptomyces; species Streptomyces albiflavescens. Next base: position 40,913 of record NZ_BMMM01000016.1, on the reverse strand, counting down.
TCAACTACGTCAAGCTCGACGGCGAGGTCGGCATCATCGGCAACGGCGCGGGTCTCGTCATGAGCACCCTGGACGTCGTCGCGTACGCCGGTGAGAACCACGGCGGCGTGAAGCCCGCCAACTTCCTCGACATCGGCGGCGGCGCCTCCGCGGCCGTCATGGCGAACGGCCTGGAGATCATCCTCGGCGACCCGGACGTCAAGTCCGTCTTCGTCAACGTCTTCGGTGGCATCACCGCCTGTGACGAGGTCGCCAACGGCATCGTCCAGGCGCTGCAGCTGCTCGCCGACAAGGGCGAGGAAGTCACCAAGCCGCTGGTCGTCCGTCTGGACGGCAACAACGCCGAGCTGGGTCGCAGGATCCTGTCGGACGCCAACCACCCGCTCGTGCAGCGCGTGGACACCATGGACGGCGCGGCCGACAAGGCCGCCGAGCTGGCCGCGGCCAAGTAAGGGACGAGGGAAAACCACAGCCATGGCTATCTTCCTCAACAAGGACAGCAAGGTCATCGTCCAGGGCATGACCGGTGCCACGGGCATGAAGCACACCAAGCTCATGCTGGCCGACGGCACGAACATCGTCGGTGGCGTGAACCCGCGCAAGGCGGGCACGTCCGTCGACATCGACGGCACCGAGATCCCCGTCTTCGGCACGGTCGCCGAGGCCATGGAGAAGACCGGCGCCAACGTGTCCGTCCTCTTCGTGCCGCCGGCCTTCGCCAAGGCCGCCGTCGTCGAGGCGATCGACGCGGAGATCCCCCTCGCGGTCGTCATCACCGAGGGCATCGCCGTCCACGACTCCGCCGCCTTCTGGGCGTACGCGAAGGCGAAGGGCAACAAGACCCGCATCATCGGTCCGAACTGCCCCGGTCTCATCACCCCGGGCCAGTCGAACGCCGGCATCATCCCGGGCGACATCACGAAGCCGGGCCGCATCGGCCTGGTCTCGAAGTCCGGCACGCTGACGTACCAGATGATGTACGAGCTCCGTGACATCGGCTTCTCGTCCGCCGTCGGCATCGGTGGCGACCCGGTCATCGGTACGACGCACATCGACGCGCTCGCCGCGTTCGAGGCCGACCCCGACACCGACCTGATCGTGATGATCGGTGAGATCGGTGGCGACGCCGAGGAGCGCGCGGCCGACTTCATCAAGGCCAACGTGACGAAGCCGGTCGTCGGCTACGTCGCCGGCTTCACCGCGCCCGAGGGCAAGACCATGGGCCACGCCGGCGCCATCGTCTCCGGGTCCTCCGGTACGGCCGCCGCCAAGAAGGAGGCCCTCGAGGCCGCCGGCGTCAAGGTCGGCAAGACGCCGACCGAGACGGCGAAGCTCGCGCGCGAGCTTCTTGCCGGCTGACGCTCTGCTCGGCTGAATGTCCGGTGGGCCCGCACCCCTTGCTGGGGTGCGGGCCCACCGGCGTTTCCTGGACCTCTGTCAACGGTCTTCCGGCACGAGCCTCTCCGGGCCACTTGCCGATTCCGACTTGAGCTTGGCTCGAAGCTGCAGCTGAATCGGGGAGAGGGGGCCCTGGGCGGTGCGGGGCGGTAGTCCGTGGACCGCTTCGGCCGGGGACAGGGGGGCCTCGTAGTGGTCCGGGGCCGAGCGCAGGGTCAGGGTCGTGGTGCCGATGAGGAGGACCGTGAAGGCGATGGCCGCGCGGGTCCAGCGACGGGCGCGCCGTTCGCCGTACCAGCGGACGGTGGGGGGCTTCGCCGCCCGCAGCCCCTCCGCGCTCGCGAGTTCGGCGAGCCGCTGGTGCAGTTCCTCCGGCACCGCCAGCTCCGGCAGGCGCGCCGCGACGGCTTTGCGCGCGTGCAGCAGCCGGTTGGCCGCGGCGGGCGTGCTCGCCTCCGTCTCGGCGGCGGTCTCCGGCAGGTCGAGCCCCACACCGTCGTACAGCAGGAGCGTGCGCCGGTACACCGGCGGCAGCTTCAGGAGTACGTCGAGCAGCGTGCGGTCGCGGGCATCGGCGGGCGGTGCCTCCGGTTGCCGGTGGCGCAGGCGCATCCGGTGCCAGGGGGAGAGCCCGTACTCGTACGCGGCCGCCCGTACCCACCCGGCCGGATCCCGGTCCATGGCCACCTCGGGCCAGCGGTGCCAGGCCAGTTGGAAGGCCCGCTCCACGGACTCGCGCGCCAGCTCGCGCCGCCCGGTGAGCAGATAGGTCTGCCGTACGAGGGCGGGGGCGCAGAACGCGTAGAGGGCGTCGAAGGCCTGAGCGGGCGTCAGCGCGGCAGCGGGCAGCACGGATTCCGCGTCCTCGGAGGCCTTCTCCTCCTCGGAGGGTGGCGCGCCGGCGCCCACCGATGCGGGAACGGCCTGCTCATGACGGACGGTCACCTCGGACTCCGCGGGCGCCGCCTCGGTCAGCAGCTGTGCGTACGCATCCCCTTCGCGGCCGCGCGGCGTCGTACGGCCGGCCTCCCAAGAACGCACCGTCTTACGGGTGACACCCAGTCTGGAGGCGACCTCGGCCTGGGTCAGCGACTTGGCCTCGCGCAGACGGCGGCGCTCCTCGGGGGCCGGCAGCGGGGTGGCAGGGCTCCGTGTCATGCCGGACTCCACAGGGTGCCCCTTCGTACGAAAAAGTACATAGATGCATATTGAGCGACACATCCGGGGTTCGCCTGTTACGACGAGAAAGCGCGTGTCGTTGGGAGCATGAGAGTCGTGACCCAAATGACCGACCGCAGGCTCTCGTTGTCGCCCCTGCTCACCCGGATGCGTGACCGGTCCCCCGGACTGGGCGCCAGCCTCGTGGATGGCGCCCTGGCGGCGGGGCTCGGGCTCGGCTCGTTCGCCGTCCTCGCCATGCTGCTGTGGATCACCTCGCCGTACCCGGACAGCGGGCCGGGCGGGGCGGTGCACGTGGCCGCTGCGCTCTGGCTCCTCGCCCACGGTGTGGAGTTGATCCGCACCGACACCTTGTCGGGTCTGCCCATGCCGGTGGGGGTGACACCGCTGCTGCTTCTCGTGCTGCCGGTGTGGCTGCTGCACCGGGCGGGGCGCGACGCGTCCGACGGCGAGTCCGAGGCGGGGCCGCGTACGGCGTGGGTCGGGGTCGTCATGGGTTATCTGTCCGTCGGCGCGGCTGCCGCGCTGTATGCCTCGGGCGGTGCGTTGCGACCGTCCTGGGTGTGGACCGCGGCGTGCCTGCCGCTGCTTGCGCTGGGGGCCGCTGGAGCGGGGGTGTGGACGGCGTACGGGCGTCCGCGGGGGCCGATGCCGTCATGGGCGCGACGCGCCCTGGCGGCGCTGCCGCTTGTCGGCGTACGTCTTTCCGGCGTACGCCGTTCCGACGGCACGCCCGATTCCGTGGCGCCGGGGGGTTCCCGCTTCCTCGGGGGCGTGGTGCGGGCGGCCGGGGCCGGGGTGGCGGTGCTTGTCGGGGGCGGGGCGTTGCTGGTGGCGGCGTCGCTGGTGTGGCACGGGGGGACGGCTCGCGACTCGTTCCTGCAGCTCACCGAGGTGTGGTCGGGGCGGTTCGCCGTGCTGCTGCTCTGCCTCGCCCTCGTGCCGAACGCGGCGGTGTGGGGGGCGGCGTACGGGCTCGGGCCCGGGGTCGTCCTCGGCGCGGGGCATGTGGCGGGGCCGCTGTCGGAGGCTGCGCCGGGGTCGCTGCTGCCCGCGTTTCCGCTGTTGGCGGCGGTGCCGGGGGCGGGGGGCCCGTTGAGCTGGGCGAGTGGGGTGGTGCCGGTGGCCGCGGGGGTGACGGTGGCGTGGTTCGTGGTGGCGGCGGCCGTGCCCGGGGCCGGGGCGGGGGATGCGGACTGGTCCCCGGGGCGGACGGTTGCCGCGGTCGCGCTGGCCGCCGGGCTGTGCGGTGTCGCGCTCGCGGTGCTTGCCGGGCTGGCCGGGGGGCCGCTCGGGGTGGCGGCGCTCGCCCACTTCGGGCCGGTGTGGTGGCAGGTGGGGCCTGTGGCGGTGGTGTGGACCGGGGTGGTGGGGGTTCCTGTGGCGGTGGGGGTGCGGGGGTGGCGGCTTCGGGTGGCCCGGGTGGGTGCGTCTGCTGGACGGGTGCTTCGGGTGCCGCGGTCCTGGTGGCCGTCGTTGCCGCCGTTTCCGTCGTGGTTGTCGTGGTCGTCGCGGGCTCGGCGTTCGGCGGGCGATGTGTCGACGGCGACGGTGCCGCCCGCTGCCGCTCAGCCCCGACCGGGCGTACGGGACTCCGCGCTCGAGTCCTACGAGCCGTACGACTTCCTTCCGAACGACGACGCCACGGGTTCCCCCTGGCACGAGGGCTTGTCGCGCGAGGACCGCTGGGCGGCGCTCAAGGAGGCGTCCACACCTCCGGAGCCACCGGACTCCGCCTGAGGTCCACTCGGGGGTAGGTTCTCGCCCCCTCCGCCCCTACCCATTCCGACCCCTGGGGCTCCGCCCCGGACCCCGCCTAGGTTCGGGCCGATGCAGGGGCTGGGGACGCAGCCCCCAGGTACGGGACGGGCACGGGTACGGGACGGGCACGGGCGTCGGAGGGCGAAACCACGCCCGGTGCCGGGAACCACGCCCGGTGACGGCCGTCAGCCGTGTGTTCCCAGGAGACCCCGGAGGTCCTTCGGGAGCAGGTCGTTGCAGGACTGCTTCGCCGCGTTGGTGAGGGCGTCGTTCGTGCAGGAGTAGTAGTCGCTGTAGACGAGCTGCGCGGTGAAGGTCGCCGCGACCATGAGGATGGCGAGTGAGGCGGTGACGAGCCCGCTCACCGCGGCCGTCGTCTGCGGACGGACGTTCGGATCGGGCGCCGAAGCGTCCGGATCCGGAGTACGGGGCTTGGCGCGCAGCGCGCTGCCGCCCCAGTACAGGGCGAGCGCGCCGAGCAACAGCGCTACGTACGGCCAGCTGAAGAGGGCGAAGAAGAACGCCCACATCCCGGAGAGCAGGGCATAGCGCGCGCGGCGCTGAGCCGGATCCGTCGGGTCCCAGCGCATACCGCCGCCCGGACCACCGCCGGGTCCTTCCGGACCGCCCTGCCCCTGCGGCGCCCCTGGCCGGTCCCCGAAACCGCCACCGTTCGACGGCCCGGGCTGCCGGTCGCTCCACTGGCTGCCCCACGGGGAGTGTCCGCTCTGGTCGGCCCCGCCGTTGCCGTCCGCTCCCTGACCGCTCGCGGGCCGCCTCGGCTGCCACGGCCGGTCGGGCGTGCCCTCCGGGGGCGGAGCGAACGGATTGTCGTCGGAGTTCGAGGGGGGAGTGGCAGGAGCGTCGGGACCCCGTCCGTCCGAGGAGCCGTTCCCGCCCGCCGGGCCGCGTCCGTCCGAGGAGCCGTTCCCGTCCGCGGGCACGTCCCCGCTCGACCGCGGCGGAGTGGGCGAAGGACGCTGCTCGCGCAGCAGGAGCGGAGGGAGTCGGAGACTGCGGTCCGGCATCAGGTGTGCGTCTTCCCCTTGGTGGTTCTGGTGGGCGGCGTGTCCACACAGCATCGTGCTCGCGACGCGCGCCCCGAGCTTCTTCACCCGGGACTCACGCCCCAGGTGTCGAGCCCCGGGCTGACGCCCCGAGCTCCTTGCCCCTGGGCTCGCACCCAGAGCTTTCTACGCCTGGGCTCGCGCCCAGGGTGTTCTGTGCCTGGGCTTGCGCCCAGGGTGTTCTGTGCCTGGGCTCGCACCCAGGGTGTTCTGTGCCTGGGCTCGCACCCAAGATGCTCGTCCGTCAGGACTTGCGCCGAGCGTAGGACCCCGGGCTCACTCCCAGAGTGCCGCACCCCGGGCAGGCCCAGAGCGTCGGACCCCGGGCTCGCGCCCGGAGCTTCCGCCCCCGGCCCGTGCCCTGGCTGTTCGTCCTCAGGGCTCGCACCGCAGGTGTTCACCCCGCGGTCCACGCCCCCAGCATGACTCCCGTCCAAGGCTCGTACCCCCGGACGATCGTGCCCGGGGCCCGCGCCCCGAGCGTTCGTGCCCCTCCCAGGTCAACGTCCCGCGTGCGCAGGGCGTTCCCCCGTGGTGGACGGTGTTCCCGAGTGGATCCTCCCCAGACGCTACCTTCCGGCCACGCCCCCGTCCCGTGGGGGGCTGCCCGGTGTGCCGGTATCGTTGCTGACGGTCGGCCGCTTTGTAGACTTCCCCGTATCCCGGGGCGCGAAGCATTCGTACGACCGTACAAACGCTCCCCCGAGAAAGGGCCCCGTCGTGGCCAAGGCCAAGCGCCTCGTCGTGCTGGTCTCCGGATCAGGTACGAATCTGCAGGCACTGCTCGATGCCATCGCGACCCACGGCGCCGAGGCCTATGGAGCCGAGATCGTGGCCGTCGGGGCCGATCGGGACGGTATCGAGGGGCTCGCGCGTGCCGAGCGGGCCGGCATCCCCACCTTCGTCCGCCGGGTCAAGGACTACGACAGCCGGGACGCGTGGGACGAGGCTCTCGCCGAGGCCGTCTCCGCCCATGAGCCCGACCTCGTCATCTCCGCGGGGTTCATGAAGATCGTGGGGAAGGAATTCCTGGCTCGGTTCGGTGGGCGCTTCGTCAACACGCATCCCGCACTGCTGCCCAGTTTCCCGGGGACCCACGGCGTGCGCGACGCGCTCGCATACGGCGCGAAGGTCGCCGGATGCACCGTCCACTTCGTCGACGACGGCGTCGACACCGGACCGATCATCGCTCAGGGCGTGGTGGAGGTCCGGGACGAGGACGACGAGAGCGCTCTGCACGAGCGCATCAAGGAAGTCGAGCGAAGGCTGCTCGTCGATGTCGTGGGGCGGCTCGCCCGCAACGGCTATCGCATTGAGGGACGAAAGGTAGTTATCCAGTGACCGCCGAGAGCAACAAGCGGCCCCTTCGCCGGGCGCTCGTCAGCGTCTACGACAAGACCGGGCTCGAGGAGCTGGCTCGCGGGCTGCACGAAGCCGGCGTCGAGCTTGTCTCCACCGGCTCCACCGCCGCCCGTATCGCCTCCGCCGGCGTCCCCGTCACCAAGGTCGAGGAGCTGACCGGCTTCCCCGAGTGCCTGGACGGCCGCGTCAAGACCCTGCACCCGAAGGTCCACGCGGGCATCCTCGCCGACCTGCGGCTCCCCGATCACCGTCGCCAGCTCGAAGAGCTCGGTGTCGAGCCGTTCGACCTCGTCGTCGTCAACCTCTACCCGTTCCGCGAGACCGTCGCCTCGGGCGCGACGCCCGACGAGTGTGTCGAGCAGATCGACATCGGCGGTCCTTCGATGGTCCGGGCCGCGGCCAAGAACCATCCCTCCGTTGCCGTGGTGACCAGCCCGGCGCGGTACGGGGACGTACTCTCCGCCGTCAAGTCCGGTGGCTTCGACCTCCGTACCCGCAAGCGGCTTGCCGCCGAGGCCTTCCAGCACACCGCCTCGTACGACGTGGCGGTGGCGAGCTGGTTCGCGGACGACTACGCCGCGGCCGACGCCAGCGGCTTCCCGGACTTCCTCGGTCACACCTACGAGCGCAAGAACACCCTCCGCTACGGCGAGAACCCGCACCAGGGCGCCGCGCTGTATGTCGACGGCACGGGCGGTCTCGCCGAGGCCGAGCAGCTGCACGGCAAGGAGATGTCGTACAACAACTACACGGACACGGACGCCGCGCGCCGTGCCGCGTACGACCACGCGGACCCCTGCGTCGCGATCATCAAGCACGCCAACCCGTGCGGTATCGCGGTCGCCTCCAACGTCGCCGAGGCGCACCGCAAGGCGCACGCCTGTGACCCGCTGTCGGCGTTCGGCGGTGTCATCGCGGTCAACCGGCCGGTGACGAAGGAGATGGCGGAGCAGGTCGCGGAGATCTTCACCGAGGTGATCGTGGCGCCCGAGTACGAGGACGGCGCCCTCGAAGCCCTCACCAAGAAGAAGAACATCCGCGTGCTGCGCGCCCACAAGGCGCCCGCGAACCCGACCGAGGTCAAGCAGATCGACGGAGGCGCGCTGCTCCAGGTCACCGACCGCCTCCAGGCCGACGGCGACAACCCGCGGAGCTGGACCCTCGCCACCGGCGAAGCCCTGAACGAGGGCGAGCTCGACGAACTGGCCTTCGCCTGGCGGGCCTGCCGCGCGGTGAAGTCCAACGCGATCCTGCTCGCCAAGGACGGCGCCTCGGTCGGCGTCGGCATGGGCCAGGTCAACCGCGTCGACTCGGCGAAGCTCGCCGTGGAGCGGGCGGGCGCCGAGCGTGCCCGCGACTCGTACGCCGCCTCGGACGCGTTCTTCCCGTTCCCCGACGGCCTGGAGATCCTCGCCGAGGCGGGCGTGAAGGCCGTGGTCCAGCCCGGCGGTTCGGTCCGTGACGAGCTGGTCGTGGAGGCCGCGAAGAAGGCCGGTATCACGATGTACTTCACGGGGACGCGCCACTTCTTCCACTGAGCCCGCCCAGCGACGCCGCGGCCTCCGGCCCTCCCCCGCGGGAGCCGGAGGCCGCGGCGCGTCGGCAGGCGATCGGGCGTCCCCGGCCGATGGGTGACACGGCCATGGTGGCGACGGAGGCCGCCGAGCGGTACCTCAGAACTCTCAGGGTCACTTCTTGCCCGGCGGGGTGTACTCCTTGAGGTAGTGAGCGACGCGGTCGGCGTAGGCGCGGACCTTCGGGGGAACTCCGCCCGCGTCGTTCACTTTCCGGTACGAGGTCCGATACGCGGCGGCGACCAGCACCTTCTCGTCGCCGTCCAGGCCCGACCTGAGCCGCGGCACGATCGCGCACAGATAGCGGCTCATGGCCGGGATGGACTGGGCGGGGGTGAAGGGGGGTTCGGGGACCTTGGCCGTCGGCTTTCCGTCGGAGCGCAGGTAGTAGCGCAGTACGCGCGGAGTCCAGCGGGCGATTCCGTACTCGTCCATGGCGGGATCGGAGAGCTGGGCATCGAAGTTGCTCTCGGACTTCAGCATCGCGGCGATCAGCCCCGGTGTGACCGGCGCCTGCACGCAGTCGTGCGCCGAGTCGACGATCAGGGCGCGGTACGCGACGGGAACGCCCTTGTCCGTACGGAGTTCGGAGGCGCCGTAGCGCGCCGCGCTCACCTTGGCCGTCCGCTTCGCGCCGGGCTCCTGCGCGTCCCCTCCGTCGTTCGCGATCGCACTGATCCCGTACGCGAGCGCGGCCACCGCGACCACCCCTGCCGCAGCGCCCAGGACCGCCCGGCCACCGCGAACCGGCCGTCGTGGCACGCGCGCCGAACGGGCCGTTCCGGCCGCCGACTCCACCCGTCGCAGCAGCGCCTCTCCGGTGATCCGCTCCTGGTGCGTACGGGCCAGACAGTCCCGCACGATCTCCCGCCAGATGTCCGGCAGCCGAGGAGAAAGACGCAGCTCGTCGGTGCCACGCGCATAGGCGACCGCCGCGTCCCTGCGGGCCGACGGGGTGCCGCCGGGCAGGGGATAGGAATCGGTGAGCACGAGATGGGCCAGGACGCCGAAGGCCCAGATGTCGGCCGACGGTCTGATGCGGCGGCCCCGTTCGCCGATCTCGGCCCACAGCAGCTCGGGCGGGGTGTAGTCGGGCGTCGAGAAGGCGGGCGTGTAGGCGTGGGTGCCGTCCAGCTCGGCGGCCATGTTGAAGTCGGCGAGCCGGGCCGAACCGTCCTCCATCAGCAGCACGTTGGCCGGTTTCAGGTCTCCGTGCACCCAGCCCGCCCGGTGCAGCTGGGCCAGCCCCTCGCAGATCTGTGCGAGCAGCGCCGGACCGGCGGCGGGGCGCGGGGCCCGGGACAGCAGCGCGGCCAGGGAGCCGTCCGCCTTCTCCAGTACGAGGACGGTGGCGCCGTCGAGTTCGGGGTGCGCCGGATCGTCGACGGTCAGGGTCTCGTACAGCCGGATCAGACGGGGCGCGGAGCGCAACCTGCTGAGCAACTCCAGCTCGCGCTCTGCCAGTTCGCGCAGATGGGTCAGTTGGCGGGGCGTGTGGGTGCCGGTCGGCAGGAACTTGAGGGCGGCGGTGGAGGGGAGGTCGTCGGACGGGAGGTCGTCGGACGGGAGGTTGTCGGACGGGCCGGTCCGCCGTGCCGCGTACACGCTCCCGAAGGCCCCCGTGGCGATCGGCTCGCGTACCTCCCAACTGCCCACCCGATACCCCTTGGGCACCTGCACGGCGTACGGATCGCTCACCGGCCGGACCGGGTCGGCGGTGCTGTCAGGATGACCAGATCGTCCTCGCGTACGAGGTCGAAGCGGAGCGCCAGGGAGACCAGGGACTCCTTCTTGCCGTTCAGGCGTGGGCCCGCGTCCGCCGTGTCGGGGCCGGGCTTGAGGCGCAGCTTCACCGCCAGGTAGTCGATGTTCCACTGCACGGTGGTGCGGCCGGCGGACGGCCAGAGGGGGCGCAGCCGGTCCACGACCTGGTCGACCGTGGGGATCGGGGCGTGCGGTTCGCCCCGCAGGCGGGGTTCGCACAGGGCGGCGAGGACCGCGAAGTACCGCTTGGTGCGGTCGACGGAGAAGGCGGGCGCGGTCGTCGCGCCGTCGAGGGAGCCGGGGGAGCGCAGATAGTCGTGGCGGGGCGCCCACACCTCGATGGGCAGCAGGTCGCCCGCCGCGGGCAGCACGATCCGGGAGAACTCGAAGGGGACGGGCGCGTCGAGGCGCCCGGGGCCGACCTTGATGTGCTCGCCGGCGCCCTCCGGGTTCTCCACGACGTAGGTCTGGCTCGACGAGAGGTTGCTCAGCACCCAGAAGGCGCTCTGCGCGGTGATCACGCCGGCCGCGCGGGAGACGCCCTCGTGGGCGATCGCGAGGTCGTTGTCCGCGGCGGACCGGCCGAAGGTGAGGCGCTCTCCGGGAGCGAGGTGGAACTGGGGGGCGTTGCGCTCGGCCTCCGTGGTCGGCGGAGGTACCACGATGATGCTGTACAAGGTCCGTCTCCCCGTGCACGCGCGGCTACGGGAATCAGGGTAGACAGACGCACCAGGGCCGTGTCCCCCCTTGTGCAGGGTGAGACACGGCCCTTGGAGCGAATGGCGTGAACTGTTCAGTAACGCCGGGCAGTTCAGTAGCGCGGGCGTGCGAACCAGGCGGTGCCGCTGGGTACGACCGGCGCCGCCGTGATGATGGCGGCGAAGACGACCCAGATCAGCGGGAGGATCACGGCGGAGGCCATGCCGGAGTCGAGGCCGCCGAAGAGCAGGATCAGACCGACGATCCCGCCGAGCGCACCGTAGATGACGGTGGTGATGCGGATGCCCTGGCCGCCCTTGCCGAACTTCACGCCGAGCGTGATCGAGAGGGTCGCGAGGGCCGCCGCGATCAGGCCGATGACCACCAGAAGGCCCGTGGCGATGTCGGCACCGTCACTGAACGCGCTGAACGGATCGTCCGACGACGAGCTGTAGCTGTCCGCCGCGTTCGAGATGTCGTTCGCGAAGGCAGCGATGTAGAACCAGGCGAGAGCCGCGATGATCTGCACCGCGGAGATGATGAACAGGAACACGCGGGCCGTGACCAGAAGCCCCGGCATCGTCTGCGGAAGCATCTGGTTGCCGCCCGGGTAGCCGGGGTACGCCGGCTGCTGCGGGTAGCCGTAGCCCTGCGGGGGTACGCCGGGTGGGGCCTGGGGGTAGCCGTAGCCGGGAGGGGTCGGCGGAGCGGCCGGGGGCTGCTGGGGCGGCTGCCCGTAAGGGTTGTTCGGGTCGCCGAAACTCATGGCGGGTTTTCCTCCGTTGCCTGGTACGGGGACGACGCGGCACGGTTCGGAGGAATTTCTACAGAGCGGTTCGTCCCCCCGGTACTGCCCGCGGCACTGTCTGCTCATCGTTCTTTAGCCGACTCTTACTTGTCCAGCCGCATTCCTTATGTGTTGTGCAAGTGCAACACGGTGATCATGGCCGGATACGGTCGAAACGGGCGCCTGACGCCGGCCGAAGCGGTGCGGTGGGGCCCCCGAGGGGGCGCGGGACGGCTGCCGGGAGCCCGGATTGGAACCAGGACCCGGTCATCCGGGAGGATGGGGTCATGACCGCCCAGATTCTCGATGGCAAGGCCACCGCAGCCGCGATCAAGTCCGATCTGACCGTCCGCGTGGCGGCCCTGAAGGAGAAGGGCGTCACGCCCGGCCTTGGGACGATCCTGGTCGGGGACGACCCCGGCAGCCAGAAGTACGTCGCGGGCAAGCACCGCGACTGCGCCGAGGTCGGCATCGCCTCCATCCAGCGTGAACTGCCCGCGACCGCCACGCAGGAGGAGATCGAGGCGGTGGTCCGCGAGCTGAACGAGGACCCCGCCTGCACCGGCTACATCGTCCAGCTGCCGCTCCCCAAGGGCATCGACGAGAACCGCATCCTTGAGCTGATGGACCCGGGCAAGGACGCGGACGGCCTGCACCCGATGAACCTCGGGCGACTCGTGCTGAACGAGCCGGCCCCGCTGCCCTGCACCCCCAACGGTGTCCTCACCCTGCTCCGACGCTACGGCGTGGAGATCAAGGGCGCCGAGGTGGTCGTCGTCGGCCGTGGTGTGACCATCGGGCGCCCGATGCCGCTGCTGCTGACGCGACGCAGCGAGAACGCCACGGTCACCCAGTGTCACACCGGCACCCGTGACCTCTCCGCGCACCTGAAGCGCGCCGACATCATCGTCGCCGCGGCGGGCTCCGCGCACCTCGTCCGGGCCGAGGACGTGAAGCCGGGCGCCGCCGTCCTCGACGTCGGTGTCTCGCGCAGCGCCGAGGGCAAGATCGTCGGTGACGTCCACCCGGACGTCGCCGAGGTCGCCGCCTGGATCTCCCCGAACCCGGGCGGTGTGGGCCCGATGACCCGAGCCCAGCTGCTCGTCAATGTGGTGGAAGCGGCGGAGCGCAGTGTCGGCTGAGGGACGGTCCGAGAACAGCGAGGCGCGGGGCGCGTGCGACGACGGCGCCGAGTCGGCGGTACGGGATGCGGAGGCGGCCGTGCGGCACGCAGTGAACGCCGGTGACGAGCCGACCGTCACGGACGCCGTCAGCGCGCCCGACGCCGAGGGGAAGCCGCGGCGCACCACGCGGCGCTTCCCGCGGATCACCCGGGACACCGCGCGGCCCGAGGGCGGCGGCCGGGCGGCGCCCGGGGACGCTCCGGCGCCCGCGCGTCAGTGGCCGATCCTCGCGGTGCTGTCGGCGGTCGGGCTCGGCCTGCTACTGGTCGCGCTCGACGTGTTCCGGTTCGGGACGATTCTCATCGGCGCCGCGCTCCTTGCGGGAGCGGTGATGCGCTGGACGCTGCCGAGCGTGGGCATGCTGGCGGTCCGCTCCCGCTTCACCGACATGCTCACGTACGGCGTGCTGGGCGTGGCCATCGTGCTGCTCGCGATGATGGCTCAGCCCAACCCGTTGCTGGAGATCCCGTTCCTGGACGACACCCTGCACTTCACGGTTCGCTGAGCGCCGAGCCTTCGGCTCCGCGCTCCGGTCTCTCGCGCTCGACGATGGCCCGCGCCTCCCCCGGAGGACGCGGGCCACCGGGCTTTTCGGGCGGTCGCTCAGCAGTTGATGTACTTCATCTGGAGCTGGTAGAAGGACTTGCCGCTGGGGGCGTAGAGCCGTACCGGTGAGGAGTCGCCCTTCGGGCCCGCCCAGTCGCTGTCGACGTAACCGCCGCCGCGCAGCAGGCCGCGGACGAACGGGCAGCGGCCGTCGGACTTGGTGTCGTGGACCGTCCCGGTGACCTTCCTGTCGTAGTTGCACCACTTGCCGTTGGCGTAGCCCTCGCCGCTGGAGATCGACCAGTTGTTGGTGCAGGAGTCGGCCGTCGGAGCCTTGGCAGCGGCGGTCGCCGCGGGGGCGAGGGCCAGGCCTCCGCCCAGGAGGGCGGTGGTGGCCAGGCCGACCGCGATGCGCTTGCGCGCACTCATGCGGGTGCGGATGCGGGTGCCGGTGCTCGTGCTCGTACTTGTGCTGGTGCTTGCGGTCATGGGTCCGATTCCCCTCTTCGGATGCGGTGCCGGTGGTCGGCCGGCCCGTTTCTGGACGCGGTGCCGGTGGTCGGCCGGCTCCGTCCTGGTCCCAGAACGTACGGGCCGCCCCGCAGGCCCCGCGTCCCGCGGCGGTTTGAACTCCCGCCCCACCGAGCGCGGTAGGCGCATCGCTCCTGCAACTTCCGTGGTACCGCCAAAGGTTGACGCGGGGCGGCCGAGGCGGCGTTACGCTGCGCCGATGCGCTTGTGGCCGCCCCGCCCGTTCGCCGTTGACACGCTGATCGCGCTCGCCATGGTGTGCGTGGCCGTCCTGCTCGGGCAGGAGTCGGTGACACAGGGGTGGCCCGAACTCGACGGCCCCGCCTACGCGTTGGTGGTCTGCGCGCATCTGCCCGTCGCCTTTCGCGGCAGGGCACCGCTCGTCGTCTTCGGCGCGGTGCAGGCGGCGAGCGTCGTGTACATCACCGCGGGCTACTGGCCGGTGGTGTGCACATTCGGTCCCATGCTCGCCCTCTACACGGTGGCGTCGGTGCGGCAGGCCCGTACGACCGCCCTCTGCGCGGGACTGCTTGTCGCGGTGTGGGTCTACGCCGGGTTCGTCAGCGAGAGCGACGCCATGGCGTCCGTCGTGGCACAGGCGCTGCTCTTCTCCGCTGTGCTGTGGCGCTTCGGTTATCTGGCCCGGCGCTCCGCCGAACTTGCCCGCGAGCTGCGCGCCGAGCAGGCCGAGCGGGCGCGCCGCGAGGTCGCCGAGGAGCGCGGGCGGATGGCGCGGGAGCTGCACGACGTCGTGGCCCATCACATGTCGGTGATCTCGGTGCAGGCGGGCCTCGCCCGCTTCGTCTTCGACTCCGACCCGGCGACCGCCCGTGGCGCGCTGGGCACCATCGCGGACACCAGCGCGGAGGCCCTCGACGAACTGCGCCGGATGCTCCAGGTGCTGCGCGAGGAGGACCTCAGGGACACGGACGGCACGCCCGCGGCTCCGATGCCGGGCCTCGCCCGCCTCGGCGACCTCGTCGAGCGCGTACGCGCCGGCGGCGTGCCCGTCGAACTGCGCGTCGAGGGCACCCCGCGCCCCCTCGCCCCCGGCGTCGAGCTCTGTGCCTACCGCGTCGTTCAGGAAGCCCTCACCAACATCCTGAAGCACGCTCGGCACGCCCGTGCGACCGTCGAACTCCACTACCGGGCGCACCATGTGACCGTCGGCGTCACGGACGACGGAGAGGGGGTGATTCCGGACAGAGTCCCGGCGGGCGGCGGGCACGGCTTGATTGGCATGCGCGAGCGGGCCAAGCTCTACGGCGGGACGATCAGCATCGGCCCGCGGAGCGAGGGGGGTTTCGCCGTGCGGCTGACCCTCCCCACCTCAGCGCGGACCGCGGGGCGGGGGGACGAGACCACGGCATGACCACAGTGCTCGTCGTCGACGACCAGTACCTGATCCGGGCCGGTCTCGTGGGGCTGTTGAACGCGGCGCACGGTATCGAGGTCGTCGGGGAGGCGGGGGACGGCGACGAGGCGGTGCGGCTCGCCGCGGAGACCCGGCCCGACGTGATCCTGATGGACATCCGGATGCCCGGCACGAACGGCATCCAGGCCACCGAGCGCATCCTCGCCGAGGCGGTCGAGCCCGCCCCGCACATCCTCGTGCTGACCACCTTCGACCTCGACGAGTACGTGTACGGGGCGCTGCGGGCCGGTGCCTCCGGGTTTCTGCTCAAGGACTCGGGGCCCGAGCGGCTGCTCGCCGCGGTGGCCGCGGTCGGCGGTGGCGACGCGCTCTTCGCGCCCAGTGTCACCCGCCGCCTGGTCGAGGCGTTCGCCCGGCAGGCCGGCTCCGCGTCCGGCGCCGAACCGCCGCCCGACCTGGGCGCGCTGACCTCGCGCGAGGTCGAGGTCCTCAAGCTGATCGCCGCCGGCCTGTCCAATCCGGAGATCGCCGACCGCCTCTACATCAGCGAGGCCACCGTCAAGACCCACCTCAACCGCACGATGACCAAGCTCGACCTGGACAGCAGGGCGCAGGCGGTGGTGGTCGCGTACGAGACGGGGCTTGTCAGGCCTCGCGGGTGAGGTGCGGTCGAGGGGGCGGCGTAGTCGTGCCGGTGCCCGGAGATGCCCCGGGGCCCGTCCCCGACATGGCCGAGGCTCTTCCCCGACATGGCCGAGGCTCTTCCCCGAGCGTGGCCGAGGCCGCCGGACATGACTGCGGCCCATCCTCTCCCCCGAGTAAGGACGGGCCGCGATCGGGCGGGTGTTCCGCCCGGGGTCAACACTTGTGCACAGGAACAGGCTGTTCAACACCTGGCAGTTCGCTGTGGCACGGAAGTGACCATTCCGCTACGGGGTCCGTGCCGAGTGCCGGGAACCGTCCGCCGGGCGGCGTCGACGACGTTCGCGGGAACCGTCCGCCGCCCCGGTGTCGTCCCTCGCTCAGGGAACGCCGAGGGAGGTCAGCGATGGGTTCCTGGCAGCCGCTGCCGGAGCAACTTCCGCCGGAGGTGCGCCACTTCGTCGAGCAGCTGCGGCAGCTCAAGGACCGCACCGGCCTCAGCCTGGTCGCCCTGGGCGCGCGCACCGCGTACAGCAAGTCCTCCTGGCAGCGCTACCTCAACGCGAGTCAGCCGCCACCCCGGCAGGCCGTTGTCGCGCTGTGCCGGGTCGCGGGCCTCGTGTCCGAGGACGCGGAACGCTTCGGCGTGCGCTGGGAGCTGGCGGTGGAGGTCTGGCCCCGGGTGCCGGTGGACGCCGGCTCGGTGACCGGAGGTCCGGTTGCCGGGGGTTGGGTGTCTGACGGTTCGGCTGCCGGTGGTTCGGTGTCCGGTGGTTCGGTGTCCGGTGGTTCGGTGTCCGGTGGTTCGGTGTCCGGTGGTTCGGTGTCTGGCGGTTCGGTGTCCGGTGGTCCGGTTGCCGGTGGTTCGGTGTCTGGCGGTTCGGTGTCCGGTGGATCGGCTGTGGGTGGGATCGCGCTCGACGGTTCGTCTGCGGGTGGGTCCGTTTCCGGCGGGTACGAGGACGACCCCACGCTTCCGTGGTGGGACGCGCCGCCGTCCGACGCATCGTCGTCCGGGGCCGCCATGGGCCGCCTGCCGCTCTACGCCGCCCTGTTTCTCCTCGTTCTCCTTCTCGTCGCCCTCGTCGGGGCCGTCACCCTCGGGTGAGCTGAGGGCTCCCGGGGTCCCTGAGGTCACGCCTGTGTTGTCGTTGTGTCGATGTCTTGACAAGTTCAAGGATTTGTACTGATCCATGACAACAGCCGGGTTAACGTGGGCAATCGGGACGGTCCGGGACGTCCCGTGCGGAAGCCAGGGGTTCGACCGGCCGCACATGATGCCGGTGGGACACTGGACCGCAGCCCAACGGGCGTGCAACGGTGCATGCCCCGGAGCCCGAATGCTCCCGTGCGCCCCCACCCCGGGAACTGAGATCCTGACCGAGCGCATCCCTGTGGGTAGCCAGAACGGGGACTCGGCGGAGGGGCGCCACGCGCGGGGAGAACAGTCGTGCACGTACGGGGGGAAAGAGGGGGAAAGCAATGCCTCGTTGGAGGGCCTTGCCGGATGAACTCGATCCGCAGGTCAGGGAGTTCGCCAGCCAGTTGCGTCGGCTCGTCGACCGGAGCGGGCTGAGCATTGCCGCGGTGGCCGACCGTACGGGCTACAGCAAGACGTCCTGGGAGCGTTACCTCAACGGGCGGCTGCTCGCGCCCAAGGGCGCGATCGTCGCGCTGGCCGAGGTCACGGGGACCAGTCCCATCCATCTGACGACCATGTGGGAGCTGGCCGAGCGCGCCTGGAGCCGCTCGGAGATGCGCCACGACATGACCATGGAGGCGATCCGGATCTCCCAGGCGCGTGCCGCGCTCGGGGAGTTCGGGCCGACTCCGGCGAAGGGGAGCAACGGCCGGCAGGCCGCGCGCAAGGGCGGCAGCGCGACCGCGACGCCCGGGATCGCCGGGCCCGCGGGGGTCTCGCCGACGGCGCCGCCGTCGGTGCCGTCGCAACCGTCCGGTCCGGACGCGGGGGAGTCGTCTTCGTACGGGGATTCGGCGTACGGGGGCGGCTCGCGCGGCGGTGCCGGGTACGGCGGGTCCTCGTCCGGGGGGTCCTCGTCCGGTGGTGCGGGGCGCGGCGGCAGTTGGGGGGCTGTCGCCTCGCCGTCCGACGGGGGCGGGCAGTTCGGTCCCTCGGCGCCGGCCGGACCGGCCCGGTCGGCCGGGGGGCCGCCGCAGGACGCGCGGCCCGGCGCCGCGGTGGCGGGGGGCGGGGCGCGCCGGGGGCGGCGGCTCACGATGTTCCTCGCGGGGATCGTCGGCGCGCTCGTGGTGATCGCGGTGGCCGTCTACCTCACCAGTGGCGGGGACAAGAAGAACGCGGGCGACACGCCCAAGACGCCCTCGACCTCGGCGAGCGTCAATTCCGACCTGCCGGCCGGGGTGAAGTGCACCGGGGCGGGCTGCACCGGCAAGGACCCGGAGAACATGGGCTGCGGCGGTGAGTTGGCCAAGACCACCACCAGCGTCACCGTCGGTACGACCCTCGTCGAGGTGCGCTACAGCGAGACCTGTGGTGCCGCCTGGGCCCGGATCACCCAGGCCGCGGTCGGCGACCGGGTCGAGGTGTCCTCGGGAAGCGCCGCCAAGCAGACCGGGTCGGTCATCGCGGACACCGACGCGTATACCCCGATGGTCGCGGTCAAGGACGCCGGCGATGCGACGGCGTGCGCGACGCTGAAGTCGGGGCAGAAGGGCTGCACGAAGTAGCGGCGCGCCGTCTGCGCCCGCGCTTGGTGGGCGGGTCGGGGTCGCGCCGTCTGCGCCCGCGTTTGGTGGGCGGGTCGGGGTCGCGCCGTCCGCGCCTGCCGCCGGTGGGTGGGTCGGGGCCGTGCCGGTACATCCGCCCCGTCGCCGGTGGCAGATCGCTTGGGCTGCAGGGTCCTGCCTGTTGGCAACCACGTAAGCGACGGGGCATGTGATGTACCGGCACGGCCCCTTCCGTCGTCTGGCGACTGCGGGTGCGTGGGGACTGCGGCCTCTTCCGGCCAGGGGGCGGGTGAGGGGCGCGCGTCGCGGCTGCGGGTGCCGGTGCTTGACCTTTCAGCCCGTCCGGCGTTTGAGGACGATGCCGTTCAGGCCGATGCGGGGGTCTGGGGGCGGCAGCCCCCAGGTGTGGGACGGGTAGGGGCGGAGGGGGCGAAAAAACCATCTCCCGGCGAGGATTGCCCACCCTCCTCCGGGGCAGGCGCACCGTACCCCCACGGGATCCGGAGCCGTCCGGGAGGAGTCACCCCCTTCCGGGCCGGACCCCCCGGTACCCCAATGGCGGTCGCCCTGCCCACTCTCCCGGGCCGGGCGGCCGCCTCTTGGGCGGTTCTGTGGGGTGGGCCACACGGACCCGGACGTCGGGGGTCCCGGATGCGCGATAGCCTGACGGCGGATCTCTCTTGACGCCAAGAGATCGATCATCGGTACCCCTGATCGATCATCGCGGCGGACGCAGGGAAGATCCTGCACCCGGGGCAGGGACGCCCCACCGCCAGCTGTCATACGGAGAACGCCATGACCCGCACTCCCGTGAACGTCACCGTCACCGGCGCGGCCGGCCAGATCGGTTACGCCCTGCTCTTCCGCATCGCCTCCGGCCAGCTGCTCGGCGCGGACGTGCCGGTCAAGCTGCGCCTCCTGGAAATCACGCCGGCGCTGAAGGCCGCCGAGGGCACCGCCATGGAGCTCGACGACTGCGCCTTCCCGCTCCTTCAGGGCATCGACATCACGGACGACCCGAACGTCGCCTTCGACGGCACGAACGTCGGTCTGCTCGTGGGCGCCCGCCCCCGTACCAAGGGCATGGAGCGCGGCGACCTCCTGGAGGCCAACGGCGGCATCTTCAAGCCGCAGGGCAAGGCCATCAACGACCACGCCGCGGACGACGTCAAGATCCTGGTCGTCGGCAACCCGGCGAACACCAACGCGCTGATCGCCCAGGCCGCCGCCCCGGACGTACCGGCCGACCGCTTCACGGCCATGACCCGCCTGGACCACAACCGCGCGCTGACCCAGCTCGCGAAGAAGACCGGCACGACGGTCGCGGACATCAAGCGCCTCACCATCTGGGGCAACCACTCCGCCACCCAGTACCCGGACATCTTCCACGCCTCGGTCGCCGGCAAGAACGCCGCCGAGGTCGTCAACGACGAGAAGTGGCTGGCCGAGGACTTCATCCCGACCGTCGCCAAGCGCGGTGCGGCGATCATCGAGGCCCGGGGCGCGTCCTCCGCCGCTTCCGCCGCCAACGCCGCCATCGACCACGTCTACACCTGGGTCAACGGCACCGCCGACGGCGACTGGACCTCCATGGGTATCCCGTCGGACGGTTCGTACGGCGTCCCGGAGGGTCTCATCTCCTCCTTCCCGGTCACCACGAAGGACGGCCGGTACGAGATCGTCCAGGGCCTGGACATCAACGAGTTCTCCCGCGCCCGCATCGACACGTCGGTGAAGGAGCTCGAGGAGGAGCGCGAGGCGGTCCGCGCACTCGGCCTGATCTGATGATCTGAGCCGCTTCGCACCACATCAGCCCCTGCCCGGGAAGCCGGGTGGGGGCTGACGCGTGCGTACGGAAAGTACGTATCGAACGTACGTGCTTTGTCGCCATATAACGGGGTGCAGCGGGAGTAACCCTCGCTATCGTCGGGACGTACGGTCCGCCAGGGGAACGGGGGCGTGGCCGGGGGAGCACGGCGGGGGTGGGTCCCCATGGCGGGATCGGAGAGACGGCCACGAAGCACCGCGTGCGGCCGCCGCCGACGAGACGAGCGCGGCGCAACTGGACGCCGTCCGCACCCTGCGGGAGCATCTGCGGCTGCTCACGGAGACGGACGCCACGACCGGGCTCGACGGCGAACTCGCGGCCGTGGTGCAGGTGATCGCGCAGCTCGCGGGCTAGCGGGACCGGAGTGGGAACGGGGGCGACGAGATGGCGCAACGGTGGGACGCGGACCGTCAGCGGTGGGTCGACGACGGTGCCGGTGGGGGCGACAGCGGCGGGGCTCGGGATGCCGCCGACGTCGGCGGGACGCCGCCCGGCCCGGAGCAGCAGTGGTGGGCGTCCGTGCCGACCCAGTCGGGGCTCGTTCGACCGGACTGGTATCCGGCTCCGGCACCCGTACCGCCACCGCCGCAGCGACCGCCCGGGTCCGGGCGGGGGACCGCGGACTCGCGCCGGCTCCTCGTGGTGATCGTGGCCGTGGCGCTCCTCGCGGGCGGTGTGGGAGGCGGGGTGTGGGCGCTGACCAGGAAGGACTCGGCGGGGCATGCCGACTCCGGCGTAACACGTCCGGCGGTGACCGTCACGGCCACGCAGACCCCTCCCTCGCCGGACAACGGTGACGCGTCCGGGAGCCAGGACACCTACGCCGATCCGGTGGAGTCCACTGCCCCGGGGCCGTCGCCCGGGTACAGCAGGGCGGTCGATCCGGTCGGTTACACCGTGGACGTGCCGGAAGGGTGGGCGCGCAAGGAGGTCCAGGGCAAGCTGGCGCCGGTCGTCACGTACACGGCCCCCGGTGGCAGCAGCAGGCTCATGCTGTTCGAGGTCAAGGAGAACTCCCTGACCGAGTCGTTGGACCAGGCCGAGGCCATCTGGCAGCAGCTCTCGGGCTACCGGCTCCTGAACCGGCAGACGGGCCCCGACTGGACCGAGGTCACCTACCGCTACGACAGCGAGCAGAACGGAGCCACTCAGGTCCTCGACCACCGCTTCGCGGCAGCCGACGGCACGCTGTACGCGATCAACGCGAGTGGTCCCGAGGGCGAGGACATGACCGGCGCGCTCACCACGGCCCTGAACTCCTTCTGCCCCACCGGTGTCGACTGCGCGAGCAGTTGACACCGGTGTACAGGCGTACGACCGCGAGCAGTTCCTAGTCCGAGGTGTGGGGCAGGCGCTTCTCGAACCAGTGGGCGGCATACACGTTCTCGTCGTAGCGCGGGATCTCCGTGTACCCGCACGCCCGGTACATGGCCTGCGCCTCCGTGAGCGCCGCGTGCGTGTCGAGCCGTACGGCCTCGTACCCGCGCTCGACGGCCTGCCGCTCCAGGCCGAGGAGGATCCGGCGAGCGAGGCCGAGCCGCCGGGCCGCGGGGTGCACCCAGACATGCCGGATCTCGCCCACCCCGGGTTCGATCCGACGCAGCACCCCGCAGCCCACGGGCCGCCCTTCCTCGTACGCGATCAGGAAGGCGCCCGAGTCCCCCGACGCTTCATGGGGCTGTACGAGGGCGGCGGGGTCGAAACCCTCCGGGAACCGTTCGTCGATGTCGGCGGCGTACGCGGCGAGGCAGTCCCGGGCGTCGCGGGAGGCGCCGTCGACGAGCTCCACGGTGATCGCGGCCAGCCGCAGCAGCCGCTCGGCGACGGCCACGGCGGTGGTGAGTTCGTCGCGCTGCCGTGTGTCGAGACCGCTCAGCAGTCCTTCGGCCAGCCCGTTGGCCCGCCGGTTCTGCTCCTTGACTTCGACGAGACCGGCCGACGTGAGTTCCGCCATCCGCAGTCGGCTGTCCGTGGGATGCACGCTCACCCGTACGAGACCCTGCGCCTCCAGCGCCCGGATCATCCGGCTCAAGTACCCGGCGTCCAGGCCGAGTCGGCCCCTGAGCTCTCGCAACGAGGCTCCGTCGGGTCCGATCTCGAAGAGCAGCCGTGCCTCGCCGAGAGGCCGGTCCTGGCCGAGGTAGTGATCGTCGAGCACGCCGATGCGGCGCGTGAAATAGCGGTTGAACCGCCGCAGCGCCTTCACATGGTTCGCTGACACTGGCTCCATATTTCTTTGACTTTAGTCAAAGAAAATATGGGCGTCCATAGGGGGAGGGCGTGCCGGTGTCCATGAGCCGGAGGGAGCGCCGAGGGCCATGAAGTCGACGGGGCGATCACTCTCGGCATTCAGTTCGGGCGATTTGGCGGCATTTCCCACACTTTTTCAGTGACCCGGCGCACTTTTGGTCACGGGTTGTGCATGCATCCGGGGGCGGGGGGCAGGTGCTCCCGGCCCCCGAGGTGACACGCGTGTGGCGCAGGGGCACTGAACAGGAACGGAAGGCAACACCGATCATGGCCGGACAGCAGGCACAACAGACCATTCATGTGGGCGGCGAGTGGCGCGAAGCCCTCTCCCGCGCCACCCGCGAGATCCTCGATCCCGCCGATGCCGAGCCGTTCGCCCTGGTCGCGGAGGGTGATGAGAAGGACACGGACGTGGCCGTCGAGGCCGCCCGCCGCGCCTTCGACGCGGGCCCGTGGCCGCACACCCCGGTGGTCGAACGTGCCGCCCTCCTGCGTCGCGTCGCCGATCTCCTCGTACGCGATCGCGAGCGGCTCGGACTCCTGGAGAGCCGCGACGCGGGCAAGACCCTTGAGGAGGGGCGCGTCGACATCGACTGTGTCGCCGACGCGTTCCGGTACTTCGCCGAGCTCGTCGTGGGCGAGGGCGGCGGACGGGTCGTGGACGCGGGCTCCGACGACATCCACAGCGTCGTGGTGCACGAGCCCGTCGGCGTCTGCGCGATGATCACGCCCTGGAACTACCCGCTCCTGCAGGCAAGCTGGAAGATCGCACCCGCGCTGGCTGCCGGGAACACCTTCGTCGTCAAGCCCAGCGAGATCACTCCGCTGACGACCGTCGCACTGATCGAGCTGCTGGTCGAGGCCGGGCTGCCCGCCGGGGTCGCCAACATCGTGACCGGGCCGGGGCACACGGTCGGCGCACGGCTCGCCGAACACCCCGACGTCGACCTCGTCTCGTTCACGGGCGGCCTCATCAGCGGGACGAAGGTCGCGCAGGCCGCCGCCGTGAGCGTCAAGAAGGTCGCCCTCGAACTCGGCGGCAAGAACCCGAACGTCGTCTTCGCCGATGCCTGCGCGACCGAGGAAGGCTTCGACACCGCCGTCGACCAGGCCCTGAACGCCGCCTTCATCCACAGCGGTCAGGTGTGTTCCGCCGGGTCGCGCCTCATCGTCGAGGAGTCCGTGCGCGAGCGCTTCGTCGCCGAACTCGCCCGAAGGGCCGGGCGGATCAGGCTCGGGCGCGGTACCGAGAAGGGTGTGGAGTGCGGTCCGCTCGTCTCCGAGCAGCAGCGCGAGAAGACCGAGGCGTACGTCGCCTCCGCGCTGGCCGAGGGCGCGGTGCTGCGGGCGGGCGGCAAGCGGCCCGAGCCGTCCGACGTCCGGCCCGCCACCGGGTACTTCTACGAGCCGACCGTTCTCGACCAGTGTCACCGCGAGATGAGGGTCGTCCGTGAGGAGGTCTTCGGGCCGGTCCTCACGGTGGAGACCTTCCGCACCGAGGACGAGGCCGTCGCGCTCGCCAACGACACCGAGTACGGGCTCGCCGGCGCCGTCTGGACCGCCGACGCGGGCCGCGCCCGCCGCGTGGCCGGACGGCTGCGGCACGGCACCGTCTGGATCAACGACTTCCACCCCTACCTTCCGCAGGCGGAGTGGGGCGGCTTCGGCAAGAGCGGGGTGGGGCGCGAGCTCGGCCCGGCCGGTCTCGCCGAGTACCGCGAGACGAAGCACGTGTACCAGAACCTCGCGCCGAAGCCGGTCCGCTGGTTCACGGGCTGATCCCGGTCCGCTGGTTCACGGGCTGATCCCGAGCCGCTCTTTCGCCGGCTGATCCCGAGCCGCCGGTTCGCCGGCTGAAGCCCGCCGTCCCCGCCCCGTCCCCCCGCGCCCCGTCCCCTCATCACCACTACGCGCCGTACCTTGCACGCCCCGGAGGAGCACCACTTCATGTCCCAGCACGAGAACACGTACGACTACGTCGTCATCGGCGGCGGCACGGCGGGCTCCGTCATCGCATCCCGCCTCACCGAGAACCCGGACGTCACCGTCGCCGTCATCGAGGGCGGCCCCAGTGACGTCGACCGCGAGGACGTCCTCACCCTGCGCCGCTGGATGGGCCTGCTCGGCGGAGAGTTGGACTACGACTACCCGACGACCGAGCAGCCGCGCGGCAACTCGCACATCCGGCACAGCCGCGCCCGGGTGCTCGGTGGCTGCTCGTCCCACAACACGCTGATCGCGTTCAAGCCGCTGCCGTCCGACTGGGACGAGTGGGAGGCGGCGGGCGCCAAGGGCTGGGGCGCGGTGCCGATGGAGGCGTACTACGCACGGCTCCTCAACAACATCGTCGCGGTCGACGAGAAGGACCGGAACGCCATCGCCCGCGACTTCGTCGACGCGGCGCAGCAGGCGCTCGGCGTACCGCGTGTCGAAGGCTTCAACAAGAAGCCGTTCACCGAGGGCGTCGGCTTCTTCGACCTGGCGTACCACCCGGAGAACAACAAGCGGTCGAGCGCGTCGGTGGCGTACCTGCATCCGGTGATGGACCAGCGCGCCAACCTGACGCTGCTGCTGGAGACCTGGGCGTACAAGCTGGAGCTGGACGGGACGCGGGCGACGGGCGTGCACGTCCGCACCAAGGACGGCGAGGAGATCCTCGTACGGGCTCGCACCGAGGTCCTGCTGTGCGCGGGCGCCGTGGACTCGCCGCGACTGCTGCTGCACTCCGGCATCGGGCCGCGTGCCGAACTGGAGGCGCTCGGCATCCCGGTCGCGCTCGACCTCCCCGGTGTCGGCGAGAACCTGCTCGACCACCCCGAGTCCGTCATCGTCTGGGAGACCGACGGGCCCATCCCCGAGAACTCGGCCATGGACTCCGACGCGGGCCTGTTCGTGCGCCGCGATCCGGAGCACCCGGGGCCAGACCTGATGTTCCACTTCTACCAGGTCCCCTTCACGGACAATCCGGAGCGGCTCGGCTACGTGCGCCCGGCGCACGGCGTGTCGATGACCCCCAACATCCCCAAGCCACGCAGCCGCGGGCGCCTGTACCTGACCAGCCCCGACCCGGCCGTGAAGCCCGCCCTCGACTTCCGCTACTTCACGGACGAGGACGACTACGACGGCCGTACCCTCGTCGACGGCATCAAGATCGCCCGCGAGATAGCCAAGGCCGAGCCGCTCGCGGGATGGCTCAAGCGCGAGGTGTGCCCCGGCCCCGCCGTCACGGACGACGAGGAGCTCAGCGCGTACGCGCGCCACGTGGCGCACACCGTGTACCACCCGGCGGGCACCTGCCGTATGGGCGCGCCGTCGGACGAACTCGCGGTCGTCGACCCCGAGTTGCGAATCCTCGGTCTCGACGGCATCCGGATCGCCGACGCGTCCGTCTTCCCGACGATGCCGGCCGTGAACCCGATGATCGGGGTGCTCATGGTCGGGGAGAAGTGCGCCGACCTGATCGGGGGTGCTGCGTGATGAGTACCGCGACCCCGCGTCAGGACAAGGGCACCGAGCCCGTCTTCTCCGTGCACAACCTGTGGAAGGTCTTCGGTCCCAAGGCCGAGCGCGTCCCCGCCGACCCCGAACTCGCCGCGCTCAGCCCCGCCGAACTGCGCTCCCGCACCGGCTGCACGGCCGCCGTCCACGACGTCAGCTTCGACGTGCGCAAGGGCGAGGTGTTTGTGGTGATGGGCCTGTCCGGCTCGGGCAAGTCCACGCTCGTGCGCTGCCTCACCCGGCTGATCGAGCCCACCTCCGGCGGCCTCGCGATCGACGGCGAGGACGTTCTGGCCATGGACAAGGCCCGGCTGCGCGAACTGCGCCGCCACCGCGCCGCGATGGTCTTCCAGCACTTCGGCCTGCTGCCGCACCGCACGGTCCTCGACAACGTCGCGTACGGCCTGGAGATCCAGGGCGTCTCGCGTGCGGAGCGCCGCGCGAAGGCGGCCGCCATCGTCACCAAGGTCGGCCTCGAGGGCATGGAGCAGCGCAGGCCGGGTCAGCTGTCCGGCGGTCAGCAGCAGCGCGTGGGCCTGGCCCGGGCGCTCGCCGTCGACCCCGAGGTCCTTCTCTTCGACGAACCGTTCAGCGCGCTCGACCCGCTGATCCGGCGCGACATGCAGGAGGAGGTCATCCGGCTCCACCGCGAGGAGGGGCGCACGATGGTCTTCATCACCCACGACCTGAACGAGGCCCTGCGCCTGGGCGACCGCATCGCCCTCATGCGCGACGGCCGCATCGTCCAGCTCGGCACCCCTGAGGAGATCGTCGGCTCACCCGCCGACGACTACGTCCGCGAGTTCGTCCGCGACGTGCCGCGCGAGCAGGTGATGACGGTGCGTACGGCGATGCGGGCCGCGTCCGCGGAGGAGGCGGGCCGGGGACCGGCCGTGTCGCCGGAGGCGACGGTGTCGGAGGCGATCGAAGCGGTGGCACGCACCGGCTCCCCGGCCCGGGTCATGGACGGGGGCCGCTGCGTCGGGGTGGTCGACCACGAGCGCCTGCTCGGAGTGGTCGCAGGGACTGGTGTGCCCACGGACGACCGTGCCGCTGAGGCAGTCGCTCCGGCTGCGGGCCATCGTGCCGCTGAGGCAGTCGCTCCGGCTGCGGGCCATCGTGCCGCCAGGGGCGGCACCCGTCCCGAAGAGAGCGGCCCCCGTCCCGAAGAGAGCGGCACCCGGCAAGCTCCGGCCCGCGACACCCGGGCCCCGGGCACGCCCGACGCGGGTGTCCCTGTCGCCTCCGGCGAGGGGGAGGTGGCCTGATGGCTACAGCCACCGCCCCCATCGGCCATACCGGGTTGGCGGACCGAGCCAGAGCCCTGGTCCGCCACCGTGCCGCAGGCAAGCTCCTCCTGCTGGCCCTGGCGGCAGCCGTGATCGTGCCCTTCCTCAACGCCCGTTGGGCCAGCGGAACCTGGCCGCACGCGCTCACCGTCGACCTCACCGACCCGCTCGGCAAGGTCAGCACCTGGATCATCGACAACAGGGACAGCCACCCTCTGTTCCTGTACTTCTTCGGCTACATCAGCAACGCCGTCGTCCTGTCCGTACGCGCCGTCTACCTCGTGCTGCTCGCAGCGGGCTGGGCAGGCGTGACAGCCGTGGCGGCCCTCGTCGCCTGGCGAACGGCGGGCGTACGGCTGGCCCTCGGCACCGCCGCCGCGTTCCTCACCTGCGGCCTGCTCGGCATGTGGGTCCCCACCATGCAGACGCTGGCGCTCATGGTGGTCGCCGTGCTCGCCTCCGTGGCACTGGGCACGCTGCTCGGCCTCGCCGCGGGCCTGTCCGACCGCACGTACCGCGCACTGCGGCCCGTGCTGGACACCATGCAGGTGCTCCCGGCGTTCGCGTACCTCCTCCCCGTCGTGCTGGTCTTCGGCATCGGCGTCCCCGCGGCCGTACTCGCGACCGTCGTGTACGCCGCCCCGCCCATGGCCCGCCTCACCGCGCTGGGTCTGCGCGGCGCGGACACCGGGGTGATGGAGGCCGTCGCCTCGCTCGGCGCCACGGCCCGCCAGCGGCTGCTCACCGCACGTCTGCCCCTGGCCCGCAAGGAACTCCTGCTCGGCCTCAACCAGACGATCATGATGGCGCTGTCCATGGCCGTGATCGCCTCCGTGATCGGCGCGGGCGGCCTGGGAGACCGCGTCTACCAGGCGCTGGCCTCCGTCGACGTCGGCGCCGCGCTGGCCGCGGGAATCCCGATCGTGCTGCTCGCGGTCGTCCTGGACCGGGTGACGGGAGCGGCGGGGGAGCGGCTCGGGGGCGACTCGCGGGGGAACCCGAGGGCATGGGCGTACGCCGCCGTCGTGGCCGTCGCCGTCGCGCTCGCCGGACGTCTCACGGACCTCCTCGACTGGCCCGACGCCTGGGCCGTCCACATCGCCGAGCCGGTGAACCGCGCCGTCGACTGGATGACCGACCACCTCTACTCCGGCGTCCCCTACATCGGCGGCACCGCCGACTGGGCGGGCCATTTCACGACCTGGATCCTGGACCCGCTCCGGGACGGCCTCCAGTGGCTGCCCTGGTGGTCGGTCCTCCTGATCGTCGCCGCCCTCGCCTGGCTGATCGGCACCTGGCGCACCGCGCTCACCGCCGTCCTCGCGATGGCCGCGATCGGTGTGCTGGGTGTCTGGAAGCCGTCGCTCGACACGCTCTCGCAGGTGCTCGCGGCGGTCGCCGTGACCCTCGTGCTCGGCTTCGCGATCGGCATCGCCGCCGCGCGCAGTGAGCGCGTCGAGCGCCTGCTGCGTCCGGTGCTTGACGTCTTCCAGACCATGCCGCAGTTCGTGTATCTGATCCCGGTGGTGGCGCTGTTCGGCGTGGGCCGCGCGCCCGCCGTGGCCGCTGCGGTCGTCTACGCCCTGCCGGCCGTCGTCCGCATCACCACCCAGGGCCTGCGTGCCGTCGATCCGGCCGCGCTGGAGTCGGCCCGCTCGCTCGGCGCGACCAGCGGGCAGCAACTGCGCCAGGTCCAGCTGCCGCTGGCCCGCCCCGCACTGCTCCTCGCCGTCAACCAGGGCGTCGTCCTCGTCCTCGCCGTCGTCATCATCGGCGGTCTCGTCGGCGGCGGGGCGCTCGGCTACGACGTCGTCTTCGGCCTCGCCCAGGGCGACCTGGCGACCGGCCTGGTCGCCGGCGCCGCCATCGTCTGTCTCGGCCTGATGCTCGACCGGGTGACCCAGCCGACCGAACGCCGCGCGAAGAAGGGAGCCTGACATGCGACTGCGTACGACTCATGTGGTGGCCGGTGCCTCGGCCCTGATGCTGCTGACCGGCTGCGGCGCCGCCGACATGACCAAGCAGGCCTCGCCCTTCGCGAACGCCCAGGGCGCCAAGACCGTGACCCTGTCCGTGCAGTCGTGGGTCGGCGCCCAGTCCAACGAGGCCGTGGCCCAGTACCTGCTGGAGCACGAGCTCGGCTACCGCGTCGACACGGTCCAGGTCGACGAGGTCCCCGCCTGGGACGCGCTCAGCCAGGGCCGGGTCGACGCGATCCTGGAGGACTGGGGCCACCCCGACCAGGAGAAGCGCTACGTCGAGGACAAGAAGACCATCGCGCGCGGCGGCGACCTGGGTGTCACCGGCCACATCGGCTGGTACGTCCCCACGTACTTCGCCCAGCAGCACCCGGACGTGACGGACTGGAAGAACCTCAACAAGTACGCCGACCAGCTCCGCACCGCGGAGAGCGGCGGCAAGGGCCAGCTCCTCGACGGCTCCCCGTCCTACGTCACCAATGACAAGGCCCTGGTCAACAACCTGAAGCTGAACTACCAGGTGGTGTTCGCCGGTTCGGAGGCCGCGCAGATCACCCAGATCAAGCAGTTCGCCAAGGACAAGAAGCCCTTCCTCACCTACTGGTACTCCCCGCAGTGGCTCTTCAAGAAGGTCCCCATGACCGAGGTGAAGCTCCCGGCCTACCAGGAGGGCTGCGACGCTGACCCGCAGAAGGTCGCCTGCGCGTACCCGCACACCCCGCTCCAGAAGTACCTCAACGCGGACTTCGCGAAGACCGGCGGCAAGGCGGCCCAGTTCCTGAAGAACTTCACGTGGACGACCGAGGACCAGAACGAGGTCTCCCTGATGATCGCCAACGACAAGCTGTCGGCTCAGGAGGCGGCGAAGAAGTGGGTGCGGGAACACGAGTCGACGTGGAGGACATGGCTCCCGTAGCCCCGTAGCCCCGTAGCCCCGTAGCCGTGGGCGTGGGCGTGGGCGTGGTCCCGTGCCGGGCGCCTCGCGAAGAGGCGCCCGGCACGGACCTATCGCAGGCCCACCGCGGTCTCCCGCACTGCCTCGGCCGAGCGCCGCTGCAACCCCGGCCCGAACGTGACCCGCGTAGCCCCGAGCTCCCCCAGCTCGGACATCGAGGGCCCGTCCAGCCGAGCGAGCACGTTCACCGGCCCCTGAATCCCCGCCCGCAGCAGCGGAAGTACGTCGGAGGGCGCCCCGATCGGATACACACAGTCGGCCCCGGCCGCCACGTACAGCGCGGCCCGCTCGATCGCCCGCTCCGGATCCGAGTCCCCATGGATGAAGACATCGACGCGAGCGTTGACGAAGAGCTGCCCACCCGCGGCGCCCCGCACCTCGGCGAGCCAATCGGCATGCCGCGCCGCATCCTTGAGAACACCCCCGTCGGAGTCCTCGAGATTGCAGCCGACCGCACCCGCTTCCAGCAACCGCTCCACCAACTCCTTGGGCGCGATCCCGTACCCGCCCTCGACATCCGCGGACACGGGCACGTCGACGGCCCGTACGATCCGCGCGACCGCCGCGAACATCTCGTCGGCGGGCGTGGCCCCGTCCTCGTACCCGAGCGACGCGGCGACCCCGGCGCTGGGCGTGGCGAGCGCCGGGAACCCGGCGTCCACGAACACCCGCGCGCTCGCGGCGTCCCAGGGGCCGGGCAGGACCAGCGGCTCGCCCGGGACACGGCCATGATGCAGCGCTCGGAACCTCTCGGCCTTGCTCACCACCTCGCTCACCATTCCGTGCCGCCCGCCGGGATACGACGGCTGACCATCAGCCGGTTCCACCCGTTGATGGCAGTGATCAACCCGATGAGATGAGCCAGTCGGCCCTCGTCGAAATGCTTGGCCGCCCGCTCGTACACCTCGTCCGGCACAAGGCCTCCCCCGGACTTCGTCCGGGAGGTGCCCTTCTTCGCCGCCGCACTGAGCGCCTGCATCGCGGTACGGACGCCGACGTCGAGGCGGGTCGTGCGCGCCGTCCCGGGGGCTGCCGTCACTTGTACTGTCCGGCCTGGTAGTGCCCGGGAACGAGGCGGCAGGTCACGCCGAACCGGTTCCACGCGTTGATCACCGTGATCGCGGCGATCAGCTGGGCCAGCTCGGCCTCGTCGAAGTGCGCGGCGGCGCGCTCGTACACCTCGTCCGGCACAAAGCCGTCCGTCAGGACCGTGACCGCCTCGGTCAGTGCGATCGCCGCGAGCTCCTGCTCCGTGTAGAAGTGCTCCGACTCCTCCCACGCGCTCAGCTGCACGATCCGCTCGACGCTCTCGCCCGCCGCGAGCGCGTCCTTGGTGTGCATGTCGAGGCAGAAGGCGCAGTGGTTGAGCTGCGAGGCGCGGATCTTCACCAGTTCCAGGAGTACGGGGTCCACACCCCGCCGGGCCGCCGCATCGAGCTTGATCATGGCCTTGTAGACGTCGGGGGCGAGCTGGGCCCAGTTCAGACGCGGGCTGTGCTCGGGGGCGTACCGCACGGTCGCGGCGGTCGTCTCGGTCGTCGTGCTCTTCGTGGTCTCGTCCGTGTGGGTCATCATGTGATCGACCCTATGAGTGGAGTAGCCCAGGAGTATGGTCCATTTACATGGCAAAAACACGGGCCACTTTGGGGGCCGACGGGGTAGATCTCCATGTCGAGCCGACCGGATCCGGCGTCCGCAAGGGCCTGACGGACGCGCTGCGCGAGGCGGTCCGCAGTGGCCGTCTGGCCCCCGGAACCCGCCTCCCGTCCTCCCGCTCGCTCGCCGCCGATCTCGCCATCGCGCGCAACACGGTCGCCGACGCGTACGCCGATCTGGTCGCGGAGGGCTGGCTCACCGCACGCCAGGGCTCGGGCACGAGGGTGGCCGAGCGGACGGTGGTGCGACCGGCGCCGGAGCCGGCGCCCCGCAGACGAGAGCAGGGGCGCCCCACCTACGACCTGGTCCCCGGCAGCCCCGACCTCGCCTCCTTCCCGCGCACCGCATGGCTCAAGGCGGCCCGCCGCGCGCTGACCGCCGCGCCGCACGACGCCCTCGGCTACGGCGATCCGCGCGGCCGCCCCGAACTGCGCACCGCCCTCGCGGGCTACCTCTCCCGTGCCCGGGGGGTACGGGCAGACCCGGAGCGCATCGTGATCTGTTCCGGTTTCTCGGACGGCCTGACCCTGCTGGGAGCGGTGCTGCGGCAGCGGGGCCTGCGCTCCCTCGCCGTGGAGTCGTACGGCCTGGACGTCCACTGGAACCTTCTGCACCGCTCGGGCCTGCGCACGACGCCGCTCCCTTTCGACGAACTGGGCACGCTTGCAAGCGACTTGACGGGCGTACGGGCCGTCCTGCTCACCCCCGCCCACCAGTTCCCCATGGGCCTGCCGCTCCATCCGGACCGCCGGGCCGCGGTGGTGGACTGGGCCCGCCGCATCGGCGGGCTGATCCTGGAGGACGACTACGACGGCGAGTTCCGCTACGACCGGGGGCCGGTCGGCGCGCTGCAGGGCCTCGACCCCGACCACGTGGTCTACCTGGGCACCGCCAGCAAGTCGCTGGCTCCCGCGCTGCGCCTGGGCTGGCTGGTGCTGCCCGCGTCGCTCGCGGACGAGGTCGTCTCGCTGAAGGGCGGCGGGGGCTGGTCCACCGGAGCCCTGGACCAGCTGACCCTCGCCGAGTTCATCACCTCCGGCGCGTACGACCGACACGTCCGCGCCGCCCGGCTCCGCTATCGGCGCCGCCGGGACGCCCTTGTCGCCGCCCTCGCGACCCGGGCCCCCGCCGTCCACGCCACCGGCATCGCCGCCGGCCTCCATGCGGTGCTCCGCCTCCCGCAGGGCACCGAACAGTCAGTGGTCCAGGCCGCCGCCTGGCAGGGCCTCGCCGTCCACAGCCTGTCGCGCTACCGTCACCCCGACGCGGCCCCCGAGCCCCTGGACGCGCTGGTCGTGGGCTACGGCACACCACCGGACCACGCATGGTCGGGCGCACTGGACGCGCTGTGCCGGGCGCTGCCTTGAGGCTTGCACTCTTTGAGCGGGGGGCTGGGGGCGCAGTCCCCAGGGACGATGGGGTCCCCCTGCTCGAGCGAAGCCGAGAGCTTGGGGGAGGGCGGGGGCGGAGGGGGCGAGAGACCCCTACGCCTCCTCACCCGGCGCCTCCCCGAACCGCGCCAGCGCCAACGCCCCCACCACAGCCACCGCGAACCCGAGCACCGCCAGCCACGACAGCCCCTCCCGCGTACGGTCCCCCAGCCACACCACCCCCACCACCGCGGGCCCGATGGTCTCCCCGATGACCAGCCCGGCGGTGGCTGTCGTCACCGAACCCCGCTGCAAGGCCGAGGTGAGCAGCAGAAACGCCGCCCCTCCGCCCATCAGCAGCGCATACGTCGCCGGATTGCTCAGCAACGCCCCCGGATCGAGGTCGTCGATGAGCCGCACCGCCACCTCGACCACTCCGAACCCGAACCCGGCGCCCAACCCGAGGGCGAGCGGCCGTACCCGCTCGGGCAACCGCCCGCCCACGAGGCCCAGCAGCAGTACGGCGACGGCCGTGCCCAACATGGCGTACTTCAACGCAGTGGACCCCGCGACCTCCCCCTCCGTTCCGGACGCAAGCCCCAGCATCGCGAGCCCCGCGCACACCACCCCCACCGCGCCCCACTCGACCCGGCTCAACCGCACCCGCAGCAGCCACGAGGCCACCACCGCCGTCACGGCGAGACTCGCGGCGAGCGCCGCCCCCACCGCGTAGATCGGAATCGACCGCAGCGCGGCGATCTGCAACAGGAACCCGACCCCGTCGAGCGCGAGCCCCGCGAGATACCGCCACTGCCGCAGCGCCCGCAGCAGCAGCGCCGTGTCGCCGCCCGGCCCGCTCTCGGCCGCCGCGCGCGCCGCCATCGCCTGCAACACCGTCGCCGTACCGAAGCAGACCGACGCACCGAGGGCGCACATCATTCCAAAGAGCACGAAGTGACTGTAGGGGACGGTGAATCGCAGGGGGTCATCGCATGCTTCCCGCAAGCGATCTCTAATCTGATCACCTCCAGCATGCGAATGATCTGAACACAACACGCGCACCGCTCAGAAGCGGCGGCGAACACGTACCGCTCAGCAACAGCGGTGACAACGGGGGAACGAACATGGCAGACAGTGGACGGCAACTGCGCTCGGGCACGGTCGTGCTCGGCGGCATGGGACTCCTCGCGGCGGCGCTCACCGCCTGCTCCTCGGACCCCGACAAGCGCTGTGTCGACCGAGACAGCTACAACCTCACCAAGGGCTACAAGGTCGTCGCCGACAAGAACTGCAAGTCCACCAAGACGTCGGCCAACGGCTCCTGGTACTACGGCGGCAAGAAGA
Organism: Streptomyces albiflavescens; assembly: GCF_014645835.1. Lineage (GTDB taxonomy): Bacteria > Actinomycetota > Actinomycetes > Streptomycetales > Streptomycetaceae > Streptomyces > Streptomyces albiflavescens. Next base: position 6,166 of record NZ_BMMM01000016.1, on the reverse strand, counting down.
AGAGCGGCTGGGTCGACGGAGGCTCCTTCATCAAGCCCAGCAAGGGGTCCGGCAGTTCGAGCGGTGGCAGCGGCGTCCACCGCGGCGGCTTCGGCAGCGGCAAGGGCAGCTCCGGCGGCTGAGCGCGTACGACGTCTTCGTACCCGTACGCGCTCAAGGACCCGATCGGACCCGCACGCCATGGAACGCCGCACCATCGACCCGCGCCCCGGCTGGCAGCAGACCGTCGAGGAGCAGGGTCTCATCTACCCGCTCACCCGCTACCCGGACGACTCCCTGCGCCCCTACTGGGACGAGAGCGCGTACTACGTCTTCTCGCTCCCCGAGGTCGAGGCTCTGGAGGAGGTCGTCGAGGAACTGCACCGCATGTGCCTGGTGGCGGCCGACCACATCGTCACCGCGGACCGCTTCGCCGACCTCGGCATCACCGAACCGCGCGTCGCCGAACTCGTCGCCGAGGCCTGGCATCGCCGCGCCGAACTCCCGTCCGTCTACGGCCGTTTCGACCTCTGCTACGACGGCACGGGCCCCGCGAAGCTCCTGGAGTACAACGCCGACACCCCGACCTCCCTCGTCGAGGCCGCGAGCCCCCAGTGGTTCTGGATGGAGGACCGCTTCCCGGGCGCCGACCAGTGGAACTCCCTCCACGAGCGTCTGGTCGCCGCCTGGAAGAAACAGGGCGCCCTCCTGCCACCCGGCAGCCCCCTCTATTTCGCGCACTCCGCCGCCGACGAACTCGGCGAGGACCTGATGACGGTCGCCTATCTGAAGGAGACCGCGGAGCAGGCCGGCCTCGACACCGACTGGATCTCCATGGAGGAGATCGGCTGGGACCCCCTCTCCGGCCGCTTCGTCGACAATCAACTCCGCTTCATCCGCAGCTGCTTCAAGCTCTACCCCTGGGAGTGGCTCACCGCCGACCGTTTCGCCGGGCACGTCCTGGACACCCTCGACAACGGCGGCGGCACGGGCAGCACCCTGTGGATCGAGCCCGCCTGGAAGATGCTCCTCTCCAACAAGGCCCTCCTCGCCATCCTCTGGGAGCTCTACCCGGACCACCCGAACCTGCTCCCGGCCTACCTCGACGGCCCACGCGAACTGGCGCGCACCAAGGGCTACGTCGCCAAGCCCCTCCTCGGCCGTGAGGGCGCGGGCGTGTCGGTGCACGAGCCGGGCGCCGCCCCCGTCCTACGCGTCGAAGAGCCCTGTTGCTACCAGGAACTGGCGCCCCTGCCCGACTTCGACGGCAATCGTGTCGTCCTCGGCGCCTGGGTCGTCGAGGACGAGTCGGCGGGCCTCGGCATCCGTGAGTCCTCCGGCCTGATCACCGACGAGTACGCCCGCTTCCTGCCGCACGTCATCCTCTAGCGCGCGGGTGCGCGGGTGCGCGGGCGCGACGGTGCGAGGGGCGCTAAGAGCGCGAAGCTCTACACCCCCAGTACGCCGCGGAGTTGGGCGAGCCCCCAGTCCAGGTCCTCCTTGCTGATGACCAGGGGCGGGGCGATCCGGATCGTGACGCCGTGGGTGTCCTTGACGAGGACGCCCCGGTCCATCAGCTTCTCGGAGATCTCCCGCCCCGTGCCGTAGGCCGGGGCGATGTCGATGCCCGCCCACAGACCGCGCCCGCGCACCTGTGTGACATGGCCGGTGTCCGTCAGCAGGCCCAGCTCGTGGTGCAGATGCTCGCCGAGCTCGGCGGCCCGCCGCTGGAACTCGCCCGACCGCAGCATCGCGATCACCTCCAGCGCCACCGCACAGGCCAGCGGATTCCCCCCGAACGTCGACCCGTGCTCCCCGGGCCTGAACACCCCGAGCACCTCACTCGACGACACCACGGCCGAGACGGGGACGACCCCACCGCCGAGCGCCTTGCCGAGCACATACATGTCGGGCACCACACCCTCGTGCTCGCAGGCGAACGTACGCCCGGTCCTGCCGAGGCCCGACTGGATCTCATCCGCGATGAACAGGACATTCCGCTCCCGCGTCACCTCCCGCACCCCCTGGAGATAACCGGACGGCGGCACCAGCACCCCCGCCTCGCCCTGAATCGGCTCCAAGAGCACGGCGACCGTGTCCTCGGTGACCGCCTCGCGCAGCGCCGCCAGATCCCCGTACGGCACGATGTCGAAGCCCGGCGTGAACGGGCCGAAGTCCGCCCGCGCCTCGGCGTCCGTGGAGAAGCTGATGATCGTCGTCGTACGGCCGTGGAAGTTGTCGCTCGCCACGACGATCCTCGCCCTGCCGTCCGGGACGCCCTTGACCCGGTACCCCCACTTCCGGGCCGTCTTCACCGCGGTCTCCACCGCCTCCGCGCCCGTGTTCATCGGCAGCACCATCTCCATGCCGCACAGTGCCGCCAGCTCCCGGCAGAAGTCCGCGAACCGGTCGTGATGGAACGCCCGCGACGTCAGCGTCACCCGCTCCAGCTGCGCCTTCGCCGCGTCGAGCAGCCGTCGGTTGCCATGTCCGAAATTCAGCGCCGAGTATCCGGCCAGCAGGTCGAGGAAGCGGCGCCCCTCGACATCCGTCATCCAGGCCCCGTCCGCCGTCGCCACGACGACCGGCAGCGGGTGGTAGTTGTGCGCGCTGTGCGCGTCGGCCGAGGCGATGAACGCCTCCGTCGTCTCCGTAGCGGTCACGGGATCTCCGTTTCTTGACGTGCGGCACGAGGGGCGCGTCCCCGAGCACGGGGGAGTGGTGCCCGCGAGTGGCGGGTGGTTTGTGGCCTATTTCCTATCGTCGCTCGCATGGTGGACTCGGGAACCCGGCCGTCCGGCGCGCCCGGTAGGCTGGCCAACGGGGCCGTGACTGGCGCGCTGGGATGGGACCGACCATCGGGGAGCGACCCCATCAACTGTGTGCCGTGCGCCTGGGCCGACCCGTGAACGCTGAACGCCACGTCCGGAGGCCGTCATGCCAGAGCCCCTTTCCACCGAGTCGACCGCCTTCCGCAGCGCTCTCGACGTGATCCGGGCCGTGGAGCCCCGGGTCGCCGACGCCATCGGCCAGGAAGTCGCCGACCAGCGCGACATGCTCAAGCTGATCGCGTCCGAGAACTACGCGTCCCCGGCCACCCTCCTGGCCATGGGCAACTGGTTCAGCGACAAGTACGCCGAGGGCACCATCGGCCGCCGCTTCTACGCCGGCTGTCGCAACGTCGACACCGTCGAGGCCCTCGCCGCCGAGCACGCCCGCGAACTCTTCGGCGCCGAGCACGCCTACGCCCAGCCGCACTCCGGCATCGACGCCAACCTCGTCGCCTTCTGGGCCGTCCTCGCCGCCCGCGTCGAGGCCCCCGCCCTGGAGCGGGCCGGCGTCCGCAACGTCAACGACCTCTCCGAGGCCGACTGGGCCGAGCTGCGCCAGGCCTTCGGCAACCAGCGCATGCTCGGCATGTCCCTGGACGCCGGAGGCCACCTCACCCACGGCTTCCGCCCGAACATCTCCGGCAAGATGTTCGACCAGCGTTCCTACGGCACCGACCCCGCCACCGGCCTCATCGACTACGAGGCCCTGCGCACCTCCGCCCGTGACTTCAAGCCGCTGATCATCGTCGCCGGCTACTCCGCCTACCCCCGCCTGGTGAACTTCCGCATCATGCGGGAGATCGCCGACGAGGTCGGCGCGACCCTGATGGTCGACATGGCGCACTTCGCCGGTCTCGTCGCGGGCAAGGTCCTCACCGGAGACTTCGACCCGATCCCGCACGCCCAGATCGTCACCACCACCACGCACAAGTCACTGCGCGGCCCGCGCGGCGGCATGGTGCTGTGCGACGAGACGCTCGCCGAGCAGGTCGACCGCGGCTGCCCGATGGTCCTCGGTGGCCCCCTTCCCCATGTCATGGCCGCCAAGGCCGTCGCACTCGCCGAGGCCCGGCGCCCCGAGTTCCGCGACTACGCCCAGGCTGTCGTCGACAACTCCCGCGCCCTCGCCGAAGGCCTGACGCGCCGCGGCGCCACCCTGGTCACCGGCGGCACGGACAACCACCTCAACCTGATCGATGTCGCCTCCTCCTACGGCCTCACCGGCCGCCAGGCCGAGTCCGCACTGCTCGACTCGGGCATCGTCACCAACCGCAACGCCATCCCCGCCGACCCGAACGGCGCCTGGTACACCTCCGGCATCCGCATCGGCACGCCCGCGCTGACCACCCGTGGTCTGGGTACGGCCGAGATGGACGAGATCGCCGGTCTGATCGACCGCGTCCTCGCAGCCGCAGAGCCCGGCACCACCGCCAAGGGCAGCCCGTCCAAGGCCCAGCACGTCCTGGACCCGAAGATCTCCGACGAGATCGCCCACCGCGCCACCGACCTGCTCGCCGGCTTCCCGCTCTACCCGGAGATCGACCTCGGCTGACGCACCCGGCACTTCACCGGGGCTACAAGTCGATCAGCTCCTGTCGTGGTTCCCGCGGCGGTCCGGCAATTTCATGCCCGGCCGCCGCGCGGCGTATCAGAAGGGTGCCGCCGACTCCGATCGCCAGGCCGGCCGCCAGCCCGGGTATCGCCCACCCCGCATGCTCCACCGCATGCGAGTCCGAGACCGCCACCGATGCGCTTCCGGAGCCGAACAGCATTCCTTGCTCCGCCAACTGCTCGAACACCGAGCGCGGTGCCCGATGCCAGCGGATGTCGTCGTCCTCCACATCGGGCGAGGGATCCGACCGCACCCACGGCGTCCCGTCCGCCGCCACGAACACCTGGTCCTGGCGCTCGATGGCGACATCGCCGCCGGGCGCCCTGCTGGTCTGAGGCCAGCCCCCGACCCCGGTCAGCCCCCAGATCACCGTGGCCCGCACCTTCGGGAAGCGGCCCTGCACCCAGGCCTCGGGCACCCGCTCCGTCCCCGTGTACCTGGGCGACAGCAGCCGCCAGAGCCGTACGAAGTCCCGCTCCCCGGCGCGCAGGGCGGTCGTCCGCCCCGTGTCGCCGGCGATGACCAGGGCCAGATCCGGGGTGTCGGCCTTCGCGTACGGAGCGGTTTCCGTCGAGGCGTGGGCCGCCGGTCCACCGAGCGTGGCCAGCGCCACGGAAGCCAGAGACAGGAGCCATAACCTCGCACTCGCCCTTTCGACCCGGAACCTCATCCGGCCCCTTCCACCCCTGCTCCCCCTCATTCGTCCCCCTCGCCCTTCGTCCCTCGTGCGTCCCGCATCCCCTCGCGCGATCCGCACCTCTCATACGTCCCGGAGCTCCTGCCGAGGCTCCGTCTCGCGCTCCCGCCTGCCCAGAGGCCGAGCTCCCGGCACCCCGGCGACCAGCGGCCGCAGCACCAGGGTCAGCACGGCTCCGGCCGCCGCCCCCGGTATCGCCCACCACCAGTCGGTGCCGTCGCCGGTCGTGGCATCCGCGGCGGTCGTGGTGCGGGCCTCTTCGGCGGGTGCGGATGCGGTGCCGGAGTCCTCCGGCATCTGCCGGGGAGCCGGGAAGATTCCCCCGCCGCCCTCGGGCGACGGCTTGCCCATTACGCCGAGCTTCTTGAACAGCGCCCGCACCTGGGCCGGGTCCTCGGCCTTGTGCCAGTAGCCGTTCATGCTCGGCAGTTCTGTCGTCGTGTGTATCCAGACGTCCTTGCTCCGCGGCGAGTCGGGATAAACGCGGTCGACCCTCCACGGCGACACGTCATGGGCCAGCCATGTGACGTTGAGCTGATGTCCGCCGGCGCTTCCCTGCCCAGGCGGCTCCTCGCGCGTGCCCGAGCCGGGCTCGCCCAGCAGGCTCATCAACTGCCCGTACTCCTTGTCCGAGTAGTACAACGCCGTGGTCTCCGCGCTCTCCGGCGAGACCACCAACACGCTCGTCGGTCCGCCGGCCATCGCGGACGGTGCCCCCAACAGCACCGCCGCGAAGGCCACCGCCAACGCCCCCGTCACCGTGAGCAGTTCACGAAGTCTGCGCATCCGAACCCCCAACCAGCCGGTCGATCCACGTGCGGCCCGCCCGCACGCCGTGTGTCACTTCTGGTACACCGCTCGACCCGCCGGGGTTCCCACTCGGCACCGACCAAAATCCCGGCTACCGAGTTTCATTCGCAGTGCGTCGGGCTTCAGCCCGGTGGTGAAGCGAATCTCGTGATTGCGGCGCGGAGCGTCGCAGTGTCGTTCCGGCGGAGCCGGACCGGGCGGGCCGTGGCGGTGAGATGGGGAACGGATGTTCCCGGC
>NZ_BMMM01000015.1:140640-272762 GCF_014645835.1 Streptomyces albiflavescens | reverse complement strand
CTGCCCCGAACATCCACCACCAGCCCAAACCCAAGAACCAGAGCAACCTAACGGAGTCCTACTAGTACTGCGCCTGCAAGTGCTCCCAGAAGCCGTCCCGGAGCACGCGCCGCAGGTCCGCCTGTCCGCGCAGCGAGTACTGGAGCAGCCCCTCGGCCTCGACCAGCAGGTCCTGATCGACCGAGCCGGGGAGGTAGGGGTGCCCGGGCAGCAGTTCCGCCAGTGACTCCCGGCCCCGCGCGGCCAGCCACTTCGCGGCGACCTGCGCGCCCACGAAGCGCACGTCCTCGCGCGTGGGACGGATCGCCGCCGTCGCGTCGTACGAGAGGGCGGTCCGTCGTGACACGTACGGCTTGAAGAAGTCGAGGTCGAAGGTCCGCTGGCTGTCGACCTCCCAGAGCAGCGGCTCGGCCTGGTTGCGGCCCTCGGGCGCCTCGATCCCCCACAGATGGACCCGCGCCCCGTACCCCTGCGCCGCCTCGACCGCCGAGACCAGGTCCTCGTCGCCGCCGAGCAGCGCGGCGTCGCTGATGGCGCGGTGCCGGGCGAGGGACTCCAGGTCGGACCTGATGAGTGAATCGACGCCCTTCTGTTGGTTGTTGGCGTTGAGATTGCCCAATCGCACCTTCACGTCCGGGAGTTCGGCGATCGCCTGCTGCTCCGCGGTGTGGATGCGGCGGCGGGCGCCGTCGTACCAGTAGACGCGCAACAGCCTGCTGTCCGCGAAGATCGTGCGGGCCCGGTCGATGAGCGCCTCGATGAGGCCTTCGGTGTCCAGGTCGAAGGAGCGGCGGTCCTCCGTACCGGCGACGAGCCGCCCCGCGGCCGCGTACAGGTATCCGGCGTCGACGAAGATCGCGTGGGTCGAGGGCGTCTTCGCCACCTCGGCGAGCATGCGCTGCAGCAGCTCGTTCGTTCGGTCGATGCGGGCGCCGAGCGCCGCGAGGTCGTCGTTCATCGGCTCCATTGTCCCGGCGGTCACGCTGCGAACACAACTGGCCCCGTTCAGTCTCCGCCACACCGCTTACCGGTGGGTAATTAGGTTCTCGAAAAATTTCCTTAGCGTAGGGAATGTTTGTAACAGGCACCCCGTTGACTACCTACGGAAGCGAGGGCACGGATGCCTCGCGAGCCACCACGAGTAGTTCTCCGCAGGAGGATGACCAGACGAAGGGAGAAGCCCATGCGCTTCGAAATCATGCGACTCGACGATGTCGACGGCACGCCCGTGGACACCACCGTTGTAGACGCCGCCTCCGTCAACCGGATCGTTCAGCAAGCCGCTGCCATCGGGCAGCGACTGTGGATCCGCCCGGCCGACTCGTCCGCCTCGTAACAGCGCGGACGTATCTTTCAGACTGACGCGTTTTCAGACTGACGCGTTTTCAGACTTCAGAGCCCCGCACGGCAACGGTTGCCGTGCGGGGCTCTGCGTGTGCGAGTGGCCATTCGGCTCAGGCGGTCCGAATCACCTGCATGACGCCGTTGATGATCTGCTGCACCGCGATCGCGGAGAGCATCATGCCCGCGAGGCGGGTCACCAGTACGACACCGCCGTCCTTGATGACGCGAATGATCAGCAGTGAGTAGCGCATGACCAGCCACAGCACCACGTGGATGGCGAGGATCGCGGTCCACACCGACACCTGGGTGGCGACGCTGTCGGCCTTCTGCACTGCCAGGATCACGGAGACGATCGCACCCGGGCCGGCGAGCAGCGGCATGCCCAGCGGTACGAGGGCGACGTTCACGTCCTTGGTCTGCTGAGGCTCGTCCGTCTTGCCGGTCAGCAGGTCGAGGGCGATCAGCAGGAGCAGCAGCCCGCCCGCGATCATCAGCGCGGGCACGGAGACATGCAGGTAGTCCAGGATCTGGTGCCCGAGCAGCCCGAACACCGCGATCACACCGCCTGCCACGCAGACGGCCTGGAAGGCCATCCGCTTCTGCACCTTGGCGGGGCGCCCGGCGGTCAGCGCGAGGAAGATCGGGGTGATCCCGGGGGGATCCATGATGACAAAAAGGGTGAGGAAGAGGGAGCCGAAGACGGCGACGTCGAACACAGGTGAGGCCTTGCTGAGGTGATGAATGCAGGACGGCAGCAGGGCAGTGGACGCCGCTGCCGCTGTGGGCGATCGTTCCGCGGGGCGGAACAGGTGGGCACAGCCGGCAGGGCCGGGTGCCTGAGAACAGAGTCGGAGGTGGGAAGCGTGAGCCTCAGGCTCCGCCGGTACCCGGCACCGGGAACGCCCCCGTAGCGCGCCGAGTGATCTCCCCGTACACCTCGGGATCGGTCGTGAACTCCCCGAGCACGCACGTCTTCCGGCTGCCGTGGTAGTCGGACGACCCCGTGGTGAGCAACCCCAGCTCGGTCGCGAGCCCGCGCAACCGCGCACGGGTCTCCGGCTCGTGGTCCATATGGTCGACCTCGATGCCGTCGAGCCCCGCGGTGGTGAGTTCCGCGATCACGGACTCCGGCACGGTCCGGCCCCGCTTGGCGGCGGCCGGATGCGCGAAGACGGCGACGCCGCCCGCGCCCTTGATCAGCCGGATCGCCTCGAACGGGTCGGTCTCGTGTTTGGGGACATAGGCGCGGCCACCGTCGGCCAGCCACTCCTCCGTGAAGGCGTCGGAGACGCTGTCCACAACACCCAGTTCGACCAGCGCGGACGCGACGTGCGGGCGCCCCACGGAGCCGTGGCCCGCGATGCGTGCCACCTGCTCCCAGGTGATCGGCACGCCGAGCTCCCGGAGCTTGGCGATCATGCCCTGGGCGCGCGGCACACGGTCATCCCGCACCAGCTCGCGCTCGGCGAGCAGCGCGCGCTCCTCGGGGTCGAACAGGTAGGCCAGCATGTGCATGCTGATGCCGTCGATGCGGCAGGAGAGCTCGGCGCCGGTGACGAGGGTGAGCCCCTCGGGCAGCGCGGCGATCGCCTCGGCGTATCCGCGGGTGGTGTCGTGGTCGGTCAGCGCTACGACGTCCAGACCCGCGGCGGCCGCGTTCCGCACCAGCTCGGCCGGGGTGTCCGTACCGTCGGAAGCCGTGGAGTGGGTGTGCAGATCGATGCGCACGACGTGACTCCAGGCGGTGACGGGACGGGTGGGGACGCTCAAGGATAACGGGAATCCAAGGGTCCCCTGTCACACCCTCTCCTGTGGAGCACCCCCTACGAGATTCCTGTGCGGGGGCTCCGCGCTCCCCTGCCTGCCTCCGCGCTCCTCTGCAGGCCTCCGCATTCCCGTGAGGGGGCTCCGCGCTCCCCTGCCTGCCTCCGCGCTCCTCTGCAGGCCTCCGCATTCCTGCGAGGGGCCGCCGCGCTCCTCTGCGGACCTCCGCGCCCGGCATCGGGCGCCTACGGCTCCAGGATTCGCGGCGACAACGCTCCGCACGGCAGCAGATCCACCTCCGCCCCCGCGTCCCGCAGATCCGTCAGCACGAGCTCGTCGTACATCAGCAGACCCGACTGCTCGGGCCAGACCACTGCCCACAGCCACAGCCCGAGCGCCTCGCCCGCGAAGACGGCGCGGTCGTCCGGGGTGCCGGAGACATGCCAGAGCGGGGTCGGACGCCCGGCCGCGAGGACCTTCGCCTGGGGCGGTTTCTCGACGCTCATGTACGGGCCGGGGTCGGGCCCGTCGACGCCCGCGTAGCGCGCGCCCAGGCCTACGCCGAGCTCCTCGGCGACCAGGATCAGCTCGCCTATGCCGCCGAGCGGTCCGGGACCGGAGCAGGCGACGGCGGTCGCACGCCCGCCGCTGCGGTCGTCACCGGCGAACGTCGCACCGGTGAACAGCCAGCCGACCGGCAGCGGCCACGGCATCCACACCGGTACCCGCGCGTGGTGCACGACCACACCGAGGGCCTCGACGCTGGGCGGGATCACGGGCTGCAGTGGATGCACTGTGCCGTGCACATCGCACTGCCAGGAGTCGGCAAAGAGGCCGGGAGCCCTGACCCGGCCACCACACTTCGGGCAACTGGGTTCGCCCCTCATAGGGCCCAACGGTCCTCCCCGTCCTGCGCCGCGTCAAGGACGATCACCCGTCCGGCGTGTGCCTGTCATGTCGGATCACACCCGAAAAGTGGATGTAGCTTGCATTAATTAGCTCCCCTAACTTATTATGTGCATAAGGCAACGATCTCGGTCGCACACCAGCAGTCGCAGTGAAGGAGCGAGCATGATCAGCAACACCGGAGGCCCCACGGAGGAGGACACATTCGACGCGGGCACCCGCGGCATCCTGCGTCAGCCGAAGGCCGTCTGGGCGACCGCGGGCGCGTCCGTCGTCGCCTTCATGGGCATCGGGCTCGTCGACCCGATCCTGCCGTCCATCGCCAAGGGCCTGGACGCCACGCCCAGCCAGGTGTCGCTGCTCTTCACCTCGTACTTCCTGATCACCGCCGTCGCGATGCTGGTGACCGGCTTCGTCTCCAGCCGCATCGGCGGCAAGAAGACCCTGCTGCTCGGCCTCGCGCTCGTCGTGGTCTTCGCGGGGCTCGCGGGCACATCCGGGTCGGTCGGCGAACTCGTCGGCTTCCGGGCCGGCTGGGGCTTCGGCAACGCGCTGTTCGTGTCCACCGCCCTCGCCGTCATCGTCGGCGCCGCGGCCGGCGGCAGCGCGGCCGCCATCCTGCTGTACGAGTCCGCCCTGGGCCTCGGCATGGCGTGCGGGCCCCTGCTCGGCGCATTGCTCGGTGACGCCAGCTGGCGCTACCCGTTCTTCGGCACCGGGTTCCTGATGGCGGTCGGCTTCCTGTGCATCACGGCGTTCCTGAAGGAGCAACCGAAGCCCGCGAGGAAGACAGCCCTGCTGGACCCGATCAAGGCGCTCGGCCACGGCGGTCTCGCCTCTGCGGCCGGCTCCGCGTTCTTCTACAACTACACGTTCTTCACCGTGCTGGCCTTCACGCCGTTCGTGCTGAACATGACCCCGTACACGTCGGGCGCGGTGTTCTTCTGCTGGGGCGTCCTGCTCGCCGTCTTCTCGGTCGTCGTGGCGCCGCGCATGCAGCGGCGGTTCGGTTCGCTGAAGGTGCTGGGCGCCTCGCTGGTGCTGCTCGCCGCCGACGTGCTCGTGCTCGGGTACGGCGACCACACCACCGCCGTCGTCTGCACGATCCTGTCCGGCGCCTTCATCGGCGTGAACAACACGGTCTACACGGAGCTGGCACTGGGCGTCTCGGACGCGCCGCGCCCGGTGGCGAGCGCGGGCTACAACTTCGTGCGCTGGTTCGCGGCGGCCGCCGCGCCGTACTTCGCGCCGAAGATCGAGGAGTGGAGCGACATCCACATCCCGTTCGTCGTCGCGGCGGTCACCGCGGTGGTCGGTGCCGCCATCGTCCTCGTACGCCGAAACGCGCTCACGCTCCCCCACTCTCGGCTTCGCTCGAGCGGGGGGACCCCCATGGCCGAGGAGCTGGAGCCGCGGCACGCGACCGAGGGCAGTGTCACGGTCTTCGCCAACTGACCTGCTCCGGACGGTCTCTGACCGGGGATCAGGGAGTGAGATACCCCACCCGCTTCCCGGTGCGGCTCAGTCCAGCGGAACGGACTTGCGCAGCGGATCGCGCAGGTCCGTTCCGCCGTTCAGCCAGCGCTCCTGGAGGGCGCCCGCGCCGTGCACGCGCTTCCACGCGGCCTCGTTCGGCGTCATCGGGAGCAGCGGCAGGAAACGTACGGGGTCGGCGGGCGCGTCCAGCTCCAGGTCCTCGACCAGGCCGCCGGACTCCGCGACCAGGACGGAGCTGAACGGCGCGCCGGGCCACAGGGGTTCGCCCACGTCGAGCGAGGCGCCCGGAGCCACCACCAACCCCTCGACCTGCGGCGACGCGGCGAGCACGGCGAGTGGGCGGAGCACCTTGTCGGTGTCGGCGCCGCCCGCGCGCACCGAGAGGATCAGCTCGGCGCGCGGGCCCTTCACCGGGTCGGCGAGGACCACCGTGGGGTCCGCCATCGGCTGGGCGGACATGCCGAGCGTCGCATAGCGGACGATGTCGCCCTCTGTGAAGCGCAGCACTTCGATGCGGTCGGTGCCGAGAAAGGTGACCGCGGCCCGCGCGTCGGGTTCGCCCAGCGCAGAGCGCAAACGGGCCTCGACCAGAGGAAGAACATCAGCCATGCGCCGAGCATAGGCCGCGTCAATTCCGCTGGAGCGCACCGGACCCCGCGGTCAACAACGGGCAAAGCGGCGCGTTGACGCTTCAGTGCGCTGATAGTCTTGGCCGCTGGTCGGGGCAGCACGCAGAAGCGTCGCTCTCGAGCTCCGACGCACTGAGACTGATCTGACTCCCCGCGGCGGGAGACAGACTCCCCTTCGGGGGATGGATCGTCCCTCACGGGGGACCGACCGGAGGAGGTGGGGCTGCAATGGACCGAAGTCGACCGTGCAGTACCACCCGCTCTTCCGGTCGCTGAGTTCCGTAGCTGGTTCCGCTGGTTTCCCAGCTCTGCTGGCTGCTGCCTCCTGCAAACGTGTGCATACGCGTCAGCGTCGTCCGGTGCACCACGGAAGAGCGCTTCGTTTCCACCTGATCTGTCTGATCTGAATCAGTAGCGAAGCTGCCACCGCGACGGTGCGGTGCTCCCCGCTTTGTGGACGTGCCAAACATCCGCAGTCAGGACGTCCCCATTCCGGGTAGTTTCAACCGTCGCCGGCCGCCTCCATTGCGAAGGAGCCTGCCATGTCGATGATCCGTGACCTGCGTGCCGCGGTCCGCCCCCGTCCCTCGCTGCGCAAGGACAGTGGCTCGTACGACACCACCCGTGACCCCGCCACTCCGTCCGCCGTGGTCGACTGCGCCGTCTACCGCGACGGCGCCCGCGTCGAGAGCCGCGAACCGCTGACGCCGCACGAGGCGATGCGCCAGGTGCACCGCGACGGCGGCTTCGTGTGGATCGGTCTGCACGAGCCGACGGAGGCCGAATTCGCGGGTATCGCCGGGGAGTTCGGGCTGCACCCGCTGGCCGTCGAGGACGCCGTCCAGGCCCACCAGCGGCCCAAGCTGGAGCGCTACGACGACTCCCTGTTCACCGTCTTCAAGACCATCCACTACGTCGAGCACGACCAACTGACCGCCACCAGCGAGATCGTGGAGACCGGCGAGGTCATGTGCTTCACCGGACGGGACTTCTTCATCACCGTCCGGCACGGCGGGCAGGGCTCGCTGCGGGCGCTGCGGCACCGGCTGCAGGACGACCCCGAACTGCTCGCCAAGGGCCCCTCCGCTGTGCTGCACGCCATCGCCGACCATGTCGTCGACGGGTACATCGCGGTCGCGGACGCCGTGCAGGACGACATCGACGAGGTCGAGACCGAGGTGTTCTCGCCGGGCCGCAAGGGCACGCCGCGTGGTACGGACGCCGGACAGATCTACCAACTCAAGCGCGAGGTCCTCGAGTTCAAGCGGGCGGTGTCGCCGCTGCTGCGCCCCATGCAGCTGCTGAGCGAGCGGCCGATGCGGCTGATCGACCCGGACATCCAGAAGTACTTCCGGGACGTCGCCGACCACCTCGCCCGGGTGCAGGAGCAGGTCCTCGGCTTCGACGAACTGCTCAACTCGATCCTCCAGGCCAACCTCGCCCAGGCCTCCGTCGCGCAGAACGAGGACATGCGCAAGATCACGTCCTGGGCCGCCATCATCGCCGTACCGACGATGGTCTGTGGCGTGTACGGAATGAACTTCCAGCACATGCCGGAGCTGCACTGGCGGTACGGCTACCCGGTGGTCATGGGCGTCACCGTCGGCCTCTGCCTCTCGATCCACCGCATCCTCAAGCGCAACGGCTGGCTGTGAACACGGCTGGATAGTCTTGGCCCCATGACGGAACAGCTGCTCGACCAGGCCCTCATCGAGGAGGCCACCAAGAAGTCCGGGCTGATCTGGGTGCGGGGCAGCGGCGCATCCCTGCCCGAGGGCCAGGAGGCGCCCACCCGCGCCCTGTGGCACGTGTGGCACGACGGCGCTGTCTGTCTGGTCGGCGACGGCCCCGGCGAGCAGCCGCTGACGGGCCTGGTCGACGGGGGCGACGCGGTCGTCACCGTACGCAGCAAGGACAAGGGCGGACGCCTCGTCTCCTGGTCCGCGAAGGTCGTGGAGCCGAACCCCGCCTCCCCCGAGTGGGAGGCCGCCGTCGCCGAGCTCAAGGGCAAGCGACTGAACGCCCCCGACGGTGAGGCCATGCCCGAGCGCTGGGCCCGCGAGTGCCGGGTGCTGCGTCTGGAGCCCTCGGGCGGCACGGTCGCACTGCCGGACGGCTCACTCGCCGAGCGGCCGCTGCCGACCCCGGCGACCACGCGCCAACCGATCCCGGCGGGCCTCCCCCGCCTCCTCCTCAAGAAGCGCAAGCGCCGCTAGGGGGCTTCTGATGGATCTCCGCGGCGTCGCGGCGCCCCGCGCCGCCGACATGATCCGCCGGGCAGGCCCTGGGGCCGGGGACTACGACGTGGGCAGCTGCTGCCCGTAGTCGACCGTCTCCTTCTTCGTGGGCTCCTCCAGGGCGAAGTCCTTGCCCCAGTCGGTGAGACGAAGCGTGCCCGCGTTGCCCGCGCGTACCAGCAGCAAGGGGTACGGGGTTCCCTTCAGCGAGACGTCGAGGGAGCCGCCGGAGCCCTTGTCGCCGGTGATGCGGATGGTGCGGACGCCGGACTGCACATGGTGGCCGTCCGTGGCGAGCGCGCCATGCAGGGTGAGCAGACCGTCGAGGAGGACGTCCTTGTCGGTGAAGCCGCTGAACCGCTTGTAGGCGGGGTCGCCGCTGGGCACCTTCACGTACATGTCCTCCAGCTTCTTCGCGGCTGCAGCGTCGCCGGAGGTGCCGTCGCTCTTGCCGTCCTGGTGGGTCCAGAACTCCGCGTCGGCCTTGAGGAAGAGGTGCTCGCCGACCCGCAGCAGCCGGAAACTCGCCCCCTTCGAGGTGACGGATCCGGTACCGCCGTCGGCCTTGAGGCGCATGTCGAGGGTGTACGTCGTCCCATTGCTGACGACGGTTCCGGAGAGCCGTACGGTGGCCGCCGCCTCGGCCGCCTTCTTCGTCTTCGCCTGGATCGTGGCGGCGGGCAGCTTCCCCACCCCGTTGGTGCCCGCGTCCGGGTCCTCACTGCTGCACCCCGTCAGCGCCGTCCCCGTCATGACCAGTGCGCACATCGCGCTCACCAGTAGGGCCTTGTGGGTTCGGCCCTGGGGAATTGCAGTCACAGGTGGCTGCCTTTCGTGCGCGGATCCTTGGCGGCGTACGGCAGCGTACCGGTGCCGCGGGCGCCCGGCGGAGGCAGTCCGTCCGGACCGCTCACCAGGGCGTACCCGACCGGGACGGGCTAGCCTGAAGCCCAATCGAGCGGACAGGGCGGGACAGAACGCGCGTACGTCCCGCCCGGGCACAGAGAGTCGTACCAGAGCGCCCGCAAGAGCGCGTACGCGGAGAAGGAGGCGCGGGCATGGCCGCAGGCGCCCCTCGGATCTTCGTCTCGCACCTCGCCGGTGTCGCCGTCTTCGACCCGAACGGCGACCAGGTGGGCCGGGTGCGGGACCTGGTCGCGATGCTCCGCGTCGGACGGCGGCCGCCCCGGCTGCTCGGCCTCGTCGTCGAACTGTCCACGCGGCGGCGGATCTTCCTGCCCATGACCCGGGTGATCGGCATCGAGTCCGGCCAGGTCATCACCACGGGCGTCCTCAATGTGCGGCGCTTCGAGCAGCGGCCCACCGAGCGGCTCGTCTTCGGCGAGCTGCTCGACCGGGTGGTACGCCTCGTCGAGACCGACGAGGAGGTGACCGTGCTCGACGTGTCGATCCAGCAGCTGCCGACCCGCAGGGACTGGGAGATCCACCGGGTCTTCGTCCGCAAGGGCCGCAGCGGGGCCTTCCGGCGCGCCAAGGGCGAGACGCTGACCGTCGAGTGGTCCGCCGTCACCGGGTTCTCGCTGGAGGAGCACGGACAGGGCGCCGAGAGCCTGCTCGCCACCTTCGAGCAGCTGCGCGCGGCCGACCTCGCCAATGTTCTGCACCACCTGTCCCCCAAGCGGCGCGGGGAGGTGGCCGCCGCACTGGACGACGACCGGCTCGCCGACGTCCTCGAAGAACTCCCCGAGGACGATCAGATCGAGATCCTCAGCAAGCTCAAGGAGGAGCGCGCGGCCGACGTCCTGGAGGCGATGGACCCGGACGACGCGGCAGACCTGCTCGGCGAACTGCCCACCGAGGACGTGGAGCGGCTGCTGAAGCTGATGCAGCCGGAGGAGGCTGCCGACGTGCGGCGGCTGATGGCGTACGAGGAGAAGACCGCCGGCGGGCTCATGACGACCGAGCCGATCGTGCTGCGGCCCGACGCGACGGTCGCCGACGCGCTCTCCCGGGTCCGCAACCCCGACCTCTCCCCCGCGCTCGCCGCCCAGGTGTACGTGTGCCGCCCGCCGGACGAGACGCCGACCGGGAAGTACCTCGGCACGGTCCACTTCCAGCGGCTCCTGCGCGACCCGCCGTTCACGCTGGTCGGCGCGCTCTTGGACGACGATCTGCAGCCGCTCGCACCGGACGCCGCGCTGCCCGTCGTCGCCGGCTTCTTCGCGACGTACGACATGGTCGCGGCGCCCGTCGTCGACGAGAGCGGCTCGCTGCTCGGGGCGGTGACCGTGGACGACGTACTGGACCACATGCTGCCCGATGACTGGCGCGAGACGGAGTTCCACCTCGTCGAGGAGGAGCCCCATGCCACCTGAGCGCGAGCAGCGCGAACGCACGCCCTCCGGGGCGACCGCCACCACCCGGCCGCGCACGCGGCTCGACCAGCCGAAGCCGCCGCGGCGCAGACTGCTGCCCGAGTGGGACCCGGAGGCCTTCGGACGGCTCTCGGAGCGCATCGCCCGCTTCCTCGGCACCGGACGGTTCATCGTCTGGATGACCGTCGTCATCATCCTGTGGGTGGTGTGGAACGTCTCCGTGCCGTCCGACCTGCGCTTCGACAACTACCCGTTCATCTTCCTGACGCTGATGCTGTCGCTGCAGGCCTCGTACGCCGCCCCGCTGATCCTGCTCGCGCAGAACCGCCAGGCCGACCGCGACCGGGTCAACCTCGAACAGGACCGCAAACAGAACGAGCGGTCCATCGCGGACACCGAGTACCTCACCCGCGAGATCGCCTCACTGCGCATGGGCCTGGGCGAGGTCGCCACCCGCGACTGGATCCGCTCCGAACTTCAGGACCTGGTCAAGGACGTGGACGAGCACCGGGGCGACGGCCATGTCGTATTCCCGGCGGAACGGTCGCACGGACGTGACGTAGACGACCGGTGACGGGGCTTTCCGGCCCCCCCGCCCGTCGCCGTACCATCATGCTTATGGCTACGGAAGACGCGGTGCGCGAAGCACTGGCGACGGTGAACGACCCCGAGATCAACCGACCCATCACCGAGCTGGGGATGGTCAAATCGGTGGAGATCGGCGAGGACGGGGCGGTTGCGGTCACCGTGTACCTGACGGTCTCCGGCTGCCCGATGCGCGAGACCATCACGCAGCGCGTGACGGACGCGGTCTCACGGGTCGAGGGCGTCACCCGTGTCGACGTCTCGCTCGACGTCATGAGCGACGAGCAGCGCAAGGAAATGGCGACCGCGCTGCGCGGCGGCCAAGGCGAGCGCGAGGTCCCCTTCGCCAAGCCCGGCAACCTGACCCGGGTGTACGCGGTCGCCTCCGGCAAGGGCGGCGTCGGCAAGTCCTCGGTGACGGTGAACCTGGCGGCGGCGATGGCGGCCGACGGCCTGAAGGTGGGCGTGGTCGACGCCGACATCTACGGCCACAGCGTGCCGCGCATGCTGGCGGTGGACGGCCGTCCGACCCAGGTCGAGAACATGATCATGCCGCCGCAGTCGAACGGCGTGAAGGTCATCTCCATCGGCATGTTCACGCCCGGCAACGCTCCGGTCGTCTGGCGCGGCCCGATGCTCCACCGCGCGCTCCAGCAGTTCCTCGCGGACGTGTGGTGGGGCGACCTGGACGTCCTGCTCCTGGACCTGCCCCCGGGCACCGGTGACATCGCCATCTCCGTCGCCCAGCTGGTCCCGAACGCGGAGATCCTGGTCGTGACGACGCCCCAGCAGGCGGCGGCCGAGGTCGCCGAGCGGGCGGGTTCGATCGCGGTCCAGACCCACCAGAAGATCGTCGGCGTCGTCGAGAACATGTCCGGTCTCCCCTGCCCGCACTGCGGCGAGATGGTCGACGTCTTCGGCACGGGCGGCGGCCAGGCGGTCGCCGACGGCCTGACCCGCACCACCGGCGCCACCGTCCCGGTCCTCGGCTCCATCCCGATCGACGTCCGCCTCCGCGAGGGCGGCGACGAGGGCAAGCCGGTGGTCCTCACGGACCCCGACTCTCCGGCCGGCTCCGCCCTGCGCGCGATCGCGGGCAAGCTGGGCGGCCGCCAGCGCGGCCTGTCGGGCATGTCGCTGGGCATCACGCCACGGAACAAGTTCTAGGGACGATCAGGGGGCGCCCCGTAAGGGGCGCGGGGAACTGCGCGAGCAACCACGACGAACCCGCAGGTCGCGAACGGCCCGCGGCAACCAGGTTGCGAACGGTCCGCAGCACCCCCGTCTCACCCGCAGCACCCACATCTCATACGCGGAAGGGGGCGCCGTCACAGCGACGGCGCCCCCTTCTCCGTAGTCCCGCAGGCTAGGCGTACGCGCCGATGTCCTTGATCATGGCGAACCCCAGCCCATACGCGCTCATCCCCCGCCCGTACGCACCCACATGCACGCCAGCCTGAGTGGACCCCGCGAGCACCCACCCGAACTCGGACTCGCGGTAGTGGAAGGGCGTCGGGACCCCGTCCACGGGGAGCGACAGCGAGGACCAGTCCGGTCCGTCGAGGTCGTCCGCCAGGACCCACGCCGTCTCGGTCTGCTGGTCCAGCCAGTCGTCCCGCAGGGTGTGGTCCATCTGCCCGGGCCAGGTGAAGGACAACAGCCCCACACCGGCCAGCCAGGCCGCGGAGGACACCGAGGTGGCCTCCAACAGGCCCGTACCGTCCGCGCTGCGGCGCACGGGGTTGGCCGCGACGGTGACCACCACCGCGAAGCGCTCCTTGTCCTCGGTCAACTCGGCGCGCACCGTGGGCTCGTCGCCGTGCCCGATCGAACCGTGCTCGACGGCGCCGTCCGCCGAGGTACCCACCTGCATCAGCCAGCGCGGCCCTGTGAAGGCCTCGTCGAGGCCGTACCACGGGAAGGGCGCCAGCAGGTAGCCGTCGACCGTACGCCGGGCGGAGGGGACCTGTTGTCCGCCCTCCGCGGCCGGCGCCTGCGCGCCTACCCGACTTGTCGTCTCCATCAGCCCGGACGCCTCCTCGCTCTCGTCGGACCGGGCGGCCCGCCCCCCTCGGGCGTCCTTATCGGTCCGCACAACAACTGGGCAGCATAGCCACACCGCTCCGAGCAGCAGGGAAACCGCCCGGCGCGTGGGTCGTGAACGCGCCGGTTTCAAGCCGCGAGGCGTCGCTCTGATGTGCGGCTACGCGGGCGGCCGTGCGGGTCGGGTGACGTCCGCCACGGCCAGGGGGCATACCGGCCCAGTCGGCCTCCGCCGAGTGGGCCGTACGGCTCAGGTGGCGTCCGCGTCGTACGGCGGGCGCTCGTCCGCGTCCAGCTTCTCGCGCTTCTTCGTCATGTCGACGGAGCCGCCGGTCGAACCGGACGAGGAGGAGTCGGCGTCGCGGCCGTGGACCGCGTCCGTGACCTCGGCCATCTCCTTCTTCAGATCGAAGCCGTTGCGGATCTCCTTGAGCCCCAGCTCGTCGTTGTCCAGCTGCTTGCGGATGAACGTCTTGGGGTTGAGGTCCTCGAACTCGAAGTCCTTGAACTCCGGGCCGAGCTCCTCACGGATGTCCGCCTTGGCGCTCTCCGAGAACTCGCGGATCTTGCGAATGGTGCGCGTGACGTCCTGGATCATCTTCGGGAGCTTCTCCGGGCCGAAGACGAGCACGGCGAGGACAACGAGCGTCACCAGCTCGAGCGGTCCTATGTCATTGAACACCTGAAGCTCCTTGCGATGTCCTCGGTCCTCGGCCCTCGGCGGGTCTTCCGTGGTCCGGGCCGTGTCCAAGGTACCCGGCGATCCTGTCCGTCCGGAACTGTCCCGGGGCTTCCGGGTTCATGTACACGGCGGGTTTTCCGCGTTGTTTGCCGTTCGGAGCTGCGGCGATGCGCTCAGCTGTGAACTTCACGTCAGTCACCGTCGGCGGAACCGAGGACCAGCGTGACCTTCTTCTGCGTGTCGCCCCGCCGGAGAGTCAGCCGGAGCCGGTCGCCCGGGCGGTGCGCGCGGGTCTTCACGATGAGTTCCTCGCCGGAGTGGACGCGCTGGCCGTCGACCTCGGTGATGACGTCGCCCGCCTTGATGCCCGCCACGGCTCCGGGACCGCCCGCGGTGACGGGCGGGCCGCCGCCGTTGCCCTTCGTGCCGACGCGGGCGCCGTCGCCCGCGTAGTTCATGTCGAGCGTGACACCGATCACAGGGTGGGTGGCCTTGCCCGTGTTGATGAGCTCCTCGGCCACGCGCTTGCCCTGGTTGATCGGGATGGCGAAGCCGAGCCCGATGGAACCCGCCTGCCCGCCCTCCAGGTCGGAACCGCTGCCGGCGGAGCGGATGGCGCTGTTGATGCCGATGACGCGGGCCTTGGAGTCGAGAAGGGGTCCGCCGGAGTTGCCGGGGTTGATGGGCGCGTCGGTCTGCAACGCGTCGACGTACGAGACGTCGCTCCCGTCGCCCTTCTCCCCGCCCGCGGTGATGGGCCGTTCCTTCGCGCTGATGATGCCGGAGGTGACCGTGTTGGCGAGGTCGAAGGGCGCGCCGATGGCGACGACCGGGTCGCCCACCTGAACGTTGTCGGAGTTGCCCAGCGGCATGGGGTCGAGGCCGCTGACTCCGGAGACCTTGACGACGGCCAGGTCGTACCCGCTGTCGTGTCCGACGACCTTGGCCTTGGCGGTCTCACCGCCGCTGAACGTCACGGATATCTCGCCGCCGCTGCCGGCCGGTTCGATCACGTGGTTGTTGGTGAGGATGTGTCCCTGGCCGTCCAGCACGAACCCGGTGCCGGTGCCCTCCTCCTGGGAGCCGCGCACATGCAGGGTGACGACGCTGGGCAGCGCGTGGGCCGCGATCCCGGCCACGCTGTCCGAAGCGCGCCCCGGCGCTTCCTTGCCCGCCTGCGGCAGCTCGACGTCCCCGATCTCTCCGTTCCGCTCCAGATACGCCCCCACGGCACCGCCGACGCCTCCGGAGACGAGCGCGAGCACCACGGCCCCGAGCACCAGCACCTTCTTCGCCCGCTTGCGCCGCTGCGTCACGGTCGCCACGGCCGCGCCGTTCTGCTGGAGGGGGGCCGGGGCGGCCCAGGGGTCGTAGTTCTGCCAGGGGGTGGGGGGCTGCGGGCTTTGTACGGGTGCTTCGTGGGCGGTTCCCGCATACGCGGCCGGGGGCGCTCCCGCCGGGGCGTGGGCCATGGACGCGGTGCCGTTCGGCGGGGCGTCGAAGGGGGTGCCCTGGGCCGGTGTGCCCGCCGGGACGTGTGTGCCCTGGGCCGGTGTGCCCGCCGACATGTGCGTCCCGTGCGCGGGGGTGGCCCCGGGGTGCTGGACCGGCGGGGCGGGCGCCCAGGGGCCGGGCCGGCCGTAGGGCGGGGTGCTGTAGGGGTCGGGGTCGTGCAGGGGTTTGGCGCGCTCCGCGGCGGCACCGGGGTCCGTGCCCGTCCCGCCCTGCGTGACCTGCGCGAGGGCTTCCGTGACCTGCGTGGGGACCGACGGTACGTGCGCCTCCCCAATGTCGCCGGGGGCCGGGACATGGTCCGTCGGAGCGGCGTCGCCGCCCTGCGCGCTCGTGCGCCGGACCGGCGCGGGCCGCTCCAGCTCGAAGTCGCCGTCGGCTCCGGACCGGCGCGCGGCCGGAACCGCCGCGGGGCGGTCCAGCTCGAAGTCACCCCCGGTGTCCTGGCCCGTCGTACTGCCAGGTGTCCCGACGTCACTCCTGGTGCCGACCGCACCGCCAGGCGTACGGGCGTCGGCGGCGCCCCCGGGCCCGTCGGCGACCTCGGACGAGCCCACCCCGGCATCCCCGGGAGGGACCTGCGGCCTGGGTCGGCTCCACCACTTCGCCTTCGTGGGCTTCCCGTCGTTCATGTTCTCCCCACACCTGGCCCGCGGCACAACTCGCCGACGGTCACCGCAGATTGTCGACTCCGCGTCCGGGATCCCTCCTGCGGACGCGGCCCACCCTGGATTCAACCAGGTTCATGGGCCGCCGCGCAGAGGGTGGGGTCAGCGGACGCTACGGGAGGAGGGGGAGGTGGGGGACGGGGAGGAAGCGGGGGACGGGGAGGCCACGGGGGCGACGAGCAGGCCCGGAGTCGTGACGTCTGGTGCCGTGGACCACGAGGTCAGCGTGAGCGGCTGGGCATCGGTGAGCGGACGTATGAGCGGGGACATCGCGGCGGCACCGGCGACCACCGGTGTCGTCAGCGTGTGCATGACGTCCTGGCCGCGGTCCGTCGGAGTGGGGACTCCGGGCAGCAGCGGCGCGGACACCTCGGTCGGTGCCACAGGACCGGCGCCCAGCGCCCGGCGGCCCTGCGCGAGCAGCGGTGTGTCGGACCGGCGGCGCTGCGACTCGGGAGAGGTCGAGGCCCCCGTGCCCGGCGAACGCATCGGCGTCACATTGCTTCCGGACCCGGAACCGCCGCGTGCGTCCGCGGTGTCACCCGGCACCCCGGTCGACACCCCGCCGAGCGCGACCGCGGCCAGCGACACCGCACCGGCGGCGGCGAACGCGAACCGCAGCCCGCGCGAGGCCGATCGCTCGGCCTCGTGACGGCTGACGTCATGGATGCGGAAGCCGCGGCCCGAGGAGGGGGGCAGCACATCGGCGTGCGGTCCGCCGGGGATGTAGCCGAAGGGCTCGCCCCTCACCCCGAAGATTCCGGTGAGGCTGGAGGTCCGGTCGGCTCCGGGCAGACCGCCGCCGAACCCTGCCCCGCCCAGCGGCGAACCAGGGCCGTCGGAGTCTCCTCCCGCGGGGAGCCCCTGGAGGCGGGCCAGGAAGCTCTCGGAGGGCGGCGGAGGGGCCACTTCCGCGAATACGTTCTTCAGTCGGCGCTGGGCGTCGGCCTCGGCCTTGCACTTCGCACAGGTGGCGAGGTGGGCCAGGACGCGATCGCGCGACTCATGACCGAGCTCTCCGTCCACGAGGGCGGAGAGTCGGTCGCCGAGGTGCTGCTCAGCAGGGGTAGGACGGGATCCACTCACGCCGTCGCGCCCCCTCCCCCCAGCACGGGCACACGGGCCACGAACGAGCGACGCTCGGCGCGGGCCTCGGGAGACCGGTGGGCCAGGGCCTTGCGCAGCTGGGAGCGGCCACGGTGGATCCGGGAGCGGACCGTGCCGAGCTTGACGCCCAGGGTCGCGGCGATCTCCTCGTACGAGAGTCCCTCGATGTCGCACAGCACGACGGCGGCGCGGAACTCGGGCGCGAGGGTGTCCAGCGCCTGCTGGACGTCCGCGTCGAAGTGCGCGTCGTTGAAGACCTGCTGCGGGGACGGCTCGCGGCTGGGCAGGCGCTCGGCCGCGTCGTCGCCGAGGGCGTCGAAGCGGATGCGCTGCTTGCGGCGCACCATGTCCAGGAAGAGGTTCGTCGTGATGCGGTGCAGCCAGCCCTCGAAGGTGCCGGGCGTGTAGGTCGACAGCGAGCGGAAGACACGGACGAAGACTTCCTGGGTGAGGTCCTCGGCGTCGTGCTGGTTTCCCGTCAGGCGGTAGGCGAGGCGGTAGACCCGTCCGCTGTGCGTGCTGACGATCTCCTCCCAGGTGGGCGGAGTCCACGCCTGCGACTCCGCGTCGGTGGTGAACGTCGCGGTCTGCGCGGGGGCAGCAGCATGGAACGTGTCAGCGATGTCGGTCACGGATTTCGGCTCACCCGCCGATCTGAGCAGACGCCGCAGCATCCCGCCCCGATCCACAGGCGCTGCCGCACCTCCCCTGTCGGCTCTGGTGGTGTCCAGTGGAGCCCCTACCATAGCCACCTCGCCCGTTAGCTCCGGATAAGCGGTTTTACGAGAAATTGATGCGTGCTCATATGGCTGCGTCAGCACTTGCTCGCCGCCCTGCTCCGCTTCCTGGTCCATCGGCTTCCCCCGCTCTGTTTCCCCACCCCTCTAAACGCCCGGTCCCATCTGCGGGTTCCCGGCGCCAACGGATACAGTCACGCCCAGGCAACCACGGGGACAGGAGAGGGTCATTACCGGCAACCGGCAGACGAGCTGGGCGTTCGCCGACGCCTTTGTCGCCGAGGACGAGGCGCTGCGCTGGGCCCGCGACCGGGCCCGCGAGGCAGGCCTGCGCTCGGTGTCGCCCGGCACGGGCGCCGCGCTGCGGTTGCTCGCTGCCACCGTGGACGCGAAAGCGGTGGCGGAGATCGGGACCGGGACCGGCGTCTCCGGGATTCATCTGCTGCACGGCATGCGGCCGGACGGGGTACTGACCACCGTCGATCCGGAGCCGGAGCGGCAGCAGTTCGCCCGCCAGGCCTTCCGGGCGGCCGGTTTCGCCAGCAACCGCGCCCGCTTCATCCCGGGCCGCGCGCTGGACGTCCTGCCCCGGCTCGCGGACGCGGGTTACGACCTCGTCTTCTGCGACGGCGACCGTCTCGAGTGCCTCGACTATCTCGCTGAATCGTTGCGCCTGCTGCGCCCGGGCGGGCTCGTCGTCTTCGAGGGCGTCTTCGCGGACGGCCGCACGGTGGACTCGGGACCGCAGCCCGCGGAGGTCGGCCGGCTGCGCGAACTGCTGCGCGCGGTCCGCGAGAGCCAGGATCTGGTGCCCTCTCTCCTGCCGGTGGGCGACGGTCTGCTGTGCGCGGTCAAGCGCTGACGACGCACCGGTTCGTACACGTCTGACCTGCACAAATACCAAAGGGGTACGTCGCCGACGTACCCCTGGACCCCCTGGCCCCCCCGGAAAACCACTGCCCCGGCACCGATTACGGTGCCGGGGCAGCTGAAAAGGTATGGTCGCTTCCGCGTCAGCCGACGACCTTCTTGAGGGCGTCGCCGAGCGCGTCGGCCTCGTCAGGGGTCAGCTCGACGACGAGCCGACCGCCGCCTTCGAGCGGAACGCGCATGACGATGCCCCGCCCCTCCTTGGTCACCTCGAGCGGGCCATCGCCCGTCCGCGGCTTCATGGCCGCCATGCTCGTTCCCCTTCCTGAAACCAGCTCATCGTCGCCGACGGCCCCTTGAAGGGCACGCACGTCCCCTCATAGGACACACGTCACCGGCATCGAACACATTGCTTCCAGGCCATTATCCCGCATCTCAGGACCCGATGACCAACATCAGTCGGCATCGCTTGCGCAACGCGCTTGAGCAAAACCACTCAATTCGGCGATGTGGCTGCGATACTGCGCCGCCGCATGGTCTTCCGGAGCGCGGAATTCTTTGACGCAGGTCACATGTCCGGTCCGCGCCACCGTCGGTGATCTCCGCCATGCTGTCATCGGACACAGGACGTACCGACCGGTACGACGGAGCCGCGACCCCGGAGGGGACCCACCATGGCCGACACCGTGCTCTACGAGGTGAGCGACGGACTCGCGACGATCACGCTGAACCGCCCCGAGGCGATGAATGCGATGAACATCGAGACCAAGGTCGCCTTCCGGGACGCGGCTCAGGCGGCCGCGGCGGACGGAGACGTACGGGCGATCCTGCTGACCGCCGCCGGTGACCGGGCGTTCTGTGTGGGACAGGACCTCAAGGAGCACATCGGGCTGCTGATCGCCGCCAAGGAGTCGGGCTCGGGGCAGACGATGAGCACCGTGCGCGATCACTACAACCCCATCGTGCGGGCTCTGGTCGGCGCCGCGAAGCCCGTGGTCGCCGCCGTGAACGGCGTGGCGGCCGGAGCGGGCTTCGGCTTCGCGCTCGCCGCGGACTATCGCATCGTCGCCGACACCGCTGCCTTCAACACGTCGTTCGCCGGGGTGGCACTGACCGCCGACTCGGGGATCTCCTGGACGCTGCCCCGGGTCATCGGGCCCAGCCGGGCCGCCGACCTGCTGCTCTTCCCGCGCAGCATCACCGCGCAGGAGGCGTACGAGCTGGGGATCGCGAACCGTCTCGTGCCCTCGGCGGAACTGCGCGCCGAGGCGGAGAAGGTGGCCCGGGCGCTGGCCTCGGGGCCGACGCTCGCGTACGCCGCGCTGAAGGAGTCCCTCGCGTTCGGGCTCTCCCACTCTCTGGAGGAGACCCTGGAGAAGGAGGACGAACTCCAGACGCGGGCGGGTGCCTCCGAGGACCACACCATCGCGGTGCAGGCGTTCGTGAACAAGGAGAAGCCGAAGTACCTGGGGCGGTGACGGTCGACGAGAGGCCGAAGTACCCGGGGCGGTGACGGTTGTGGGGAACTGCGGGCCGGTGCGGGCCGGTCACGCAGTTCCCCCGCGTCCCTAAGGGGCGCTCCTGCGTGCGGTGCAGTCTGCCAAGTGATCGTTCACCAGGCCGCACGCCTGCATCAGCGCGTATGCCGTCGTCGGGCCGACGAAGCGGATGCCGCGCTTCTTCAGTGTCTTGGACAGGGCCGTCGACTCGTCGGTGACCGCCGGTACGTCGGCCAGCCTCTTCGGGGCCGGGCGGCTGGTCGAGTCGGGGGCGAAGGACCAGATCAGCTCGTCCAGCTCGCCGGGGGCCCAGTCGGCCAGCACGCGCGCGTTGGCGACCGTCGCCTCGATCTTGGCGCGGTTGCGGATGATGCCCGGGTCGGCGAGGAGGCGCTCCTTGTCGGAGTCCGTGAAGGTGGCGACCTTGGCGATCTCGAAGCCGGCGAAGGCGGCGCGGAAGCCGGGACGGCGGCGCAGGATGGTGATCCAGGACAGGCCCGACTGGAAGGCCTCCAGGCACAGCCTCTCGTACAGCGCGTCGTCGCCGTGGACCGGGCGGCCCCACTCCTCGTCGTGGTACGCCACGTAGTCCTCGGTCGACAACGCCCAGGGGCAGCGCAGCGCGCCGTCCGGGCCGGCGAGGGTGTCGCTCACCGGGAGTCCTCCTCGTTCCGCTTGCGCAACGAGGTGGCGCTCGCTCGGGCGCCGGCCAGCGCGACCTCCAGGTCGGCGATCCGGGCGTCCCGCTCGGCGATCTCGGCGCCGAGTCGGCCGAGGGCGTCGTCGACGTCCGCCATGCGGTAGCCCCGTACGGCGACCGGGAAGCGCAGCGCCTCCACGTCACCGCGGTTCACCGGCCGGTCGTACGGCAGCGGGTCCTGCAGCCGCTCCGGGCCGGCCTCGGGAAGGGGGGCGCTCTCGCCGCCGCCCACCACGGACAGTGTCACCGCGGCGACCACGACGGCGAGCGCGACGACCAGGAACAAGAACATGAACATCGCTGAGGTCCCCACGCTCTGGTGCCGACGCGTGCGCGTCGGCGCTGAAGTACTGAAGCTGAAACTGTCAGGCTCCGATCGTGCCATGCGAGTCTGACAGTTAAGGTCGCAGGCGGCTTATCGGCAGGACTTACTGGGAGAGGTCACAGGGGATGCTCAGGCTGGGCAAGCGTGAATTCGATCCGCGCGAGCCGGTGATCATGGCGATCGTGAACCGGACCCCGGACTCCTTCTACGACCAGGGGGCCACCTTCCACGACGAGCCGGCGCTCGCCCGCGTGGAGCAGGCGGTGGCGGAGGGCGCCGCCATCATCGACATCGGCGGGGTCAAGGCGGGGCCGGGGGAAGAGGTGACCGCCGAGGAGGAGGCGCGGCGTACGGTCGGTTTCGTCGCCGAGGTGCGCCGGCGCTTCCCCGACGTGATCATCAGCGTCGACACCTGGCGGCACGAGGTCGGGGAGGCGGTCTGCGAGGCGGGAGCGGATCTGCTCAACGACGCGTGGGGTGGAGTCGATCCGCGGCTGGCCGAGGTCGCCGCGCGGTACGGGGTGGGGCTGGTGTGCACCCACGCCGGAGAGTCCGAGCCGCGTACCCGTCCGCATCGGATCGCGTACGACGATGTCATGGCCGACATCCTGCGGGTGACCCTGGGGCTGGCCGAGCGCGCGGTGTCGCTCGGCGTGCCTCGTGAATCCGTGTTGATCGACCCCGGGCACGACTTCGGGAAGAACACCCGGCACAGCCTGGAGGCGACGCGACGGCTGGGTGAGATGGTGGCCACGGGCTGGCCGGTGCTGGTCTCCCTCTCCAACAAGGACTTCGTCGGGGAGACGCTCGACAGGCCGGTGAAGGAGCGGGTGGTCGGCACGCTGGCGACGACGGCCGTCTCCGCCTGGCTGGGGGCCCAGGTCTACCGCGTCCACGAGGTCGCGGAGACCCGGCAGGTCCTGGACATGGTGGCGTCCATCGCGGGCCACCGCCCACCGGCGGTGGCCCGGCGGGGGCTGGCGTAGCGGGATCCTCGCCGCCTCCGCCCCTGCCCTCCCCAAGCTCTCTGCTTCGCTCGAGCAGGGGACCCCACCCGTACCCGGGACTCCGCCCCGGACCCCCGGTGATCCCGGTGATCCCGGGGAAACCCCGACCCGACTACCGGCCCGCCTCCTTCGACACCAACGCCACCGCCTCCGCCACCTCGTCGGTCAGGTGGAACAGCAGCAGGTCCTTCTCGGAGGCCTTGCCCTGGGCGATCAGGGTGTTCTTGAGCCAGTCGACGAGACCGCCCCAGTACGCGGTGCCGAAGAGGACGATGGGGAAGCGGGTGACCTTCTGGGTCTGGACGAGGGTCAGCGCCTCGAAGAGTTCGTCGAGGGTGCCGAGACCGCCGGGCAGAACCACGAAACCCTGCGCGTACTTGACGAACATCATCTTCCGGACGAAGAAGTAGCGGAAGTTGAGGCCGATGTCGACGTAGGGGTTCAGGCCTTGTTCGAAGGGCAGCTCGATGCCGAGGCCGACGGAGATGCCGTTCGCCTCGCAGGCACCCTTGTTGGCGGCCTCCATGGCGCCGGGGCCACCACCGGTGATCACGGCGAAACCGGCTTCGACGAGACCACGGCCGAGGGCGACCCCTGTGTCGTACTCGGACGAGTCCACCGGCGTACGCGAGGATCCGAAGACACTGATCGCGGGCGGGAGTTCGGCCAGCGTGCCGAAGCCTTCGATGAACTCCGACTGGATGCGCAGAACCCGCCACGGGTCGGTGTGCACCCAGTCGGAAGGTCCGCCCGCGTCCAGAAGGCGCTGATCCGTGGTGCTCGCCTGCACCTGACTCCGCCTGCGCAGCACCGGTCCGAGCCGCTGCTCCTCGGGTGGCACCTTCTTGCCCTCGGGGTTGCCGGTAGCCATGTCCGCTCCCTTCCGACCGTCCGCGTCGTTCCACCCCAGCGTAGATCTACGCGGGTTACGGAGGGGGGACGTGTGTATGTCTGCCATGAACCGCCCCGAGATACGGCTCAGGCGGTCAGCCAGGAGCGCAGCCGCTCCTCGCCCGCAAGGACCTTCGACGTCTCCACACGCTCGTCGCGCTTGTGCGCCAAGTGCGGGTTGCCGGGGCCGTAGTTGACCGCCGGGATGCCGAGCCGACTGAAACGGGAGACGTCCGTCCAGCCGTACTTGGGCTGCGGGGTCCCCCCGACCGCCTCGATGAAGGCGGCGGCCGCAGGGTGCGAGAGGCCGGGGAGCGCGCCGCCGCTGTGGTCGTCGACGACGAACTCCTGCACGCCGCAGTCGGCGAACACCTCCCGGACATGGGCGATGGCCTCCTCCTCGCTGCGGTCGGGCGCGTAGCGGAAGTTGACTGAGACGACGCACTCATCGGGGATGACGTTGCCGGCGACTCCGCCCGAGACGCCCACCGCGTTCAGGCCCTCGCGGTATTCAAGGCCGTCGATGACGGGGTAGCGCGGCTTGTACTCGGCCAGCCTCGCCAGGATCGGGGCCGCCGCGTGGATCGCGTTCGAGCCCATCCAGCTGCGCGCGGAGTGGGCGCGCTCGCCCTTCGTCTTCAGCAGCACCCGCAGCGTGCCCTGGCAGCCGCCCTCGACCTGGCCGTCGGAGGGCTCCAGGAGGACCGCGAAGTCACCCTCCAGCCACTCGGGGTGGGCGTCGGCCACATGCTTCAGACCGTTCAGGTGTGCCGCGACCTCTTCGTTGTCGTAGAAGACGAAGGTGAGGTCGCGGTTGGGGGCGGGGACCGTGGCCGCGATGCGGAGCTGGACCGCGACACCCGACTTCATGTCGCAGGTGCCGCAGCCCCACAGCACACCGTCCTCATCGAGGCGCGAGGGGACGTTGTCGGCGATGGGGACGGTGTCGATGTGGCCGGCGAGGATGACGCGCTCGGCGCGGCCCAGGTTCGTCCGCGCCACCACGTTGTTGCCGTACCGGTCGACCGTCAGGTGCGGCAGGGCGCGCAGGGCGGCTTCGACGGCGTCCGCGAGCGGCTTCTCGTTGCCGCTCTCCGAGGGGAAGTCGACGAGCTGCGCGGTGAGCTCGGCAGCGTCCAGGGTGAGGTCAAGGGAGGTGTCGGCCATGCCCTCGACCCTAGCGCCCCCGGGCACCCGGTCCCGCTGACGACAGGATGCGCACGGACAGGAACGGACGGACGGGAAAAGACAGAACGTGACGGACGGACAGGGAAAGACGGAACGTGACGGACGAATAGGAAAGGACGGATAGGGACGGATGTCCCGAAGTCCCGGTCGGCATTCCGGTTGTCCACAACCCCACGCCTCGCCGACAGTGGCCTCCAGTACCTTGTACGACGTGCCAGAGCCGTCCCCCACTCCTGCCCGGCGCGGCCGCCTCCTCCGTTTCGGAGGGGCCGTCGTGGTCCTGCTCGCGCTCGCGGGCTATCTCACCGTGCAGTACCTCACGGGAGGCACCGGGGCGCCGAGATGCGAGGTCGTCTCGGGCAAGGGCGACGGGGCGTCGTACGAGTTCACACCGGAGCAGGCGGTGAACGCGGCGACGATCTCGGCGGTCGGCACCTCCCGCGGCATGTCCGAGCGCGCCGTGACCATCGCCCTCGCGACCGCCCTCCAGGAGTCGGGGCTGCGCAACATCCGGCACGGCGACCGTGACTCGCTGGGCCTGTTCCAGCAGCGGCCCTCGCAGGGCTGGGGGACGACGAAGCAGATCATGGACCCGACGTACGCGGCGGGGGTGTTCTACGAACACCTGGCCAAGGTGCCCGGCTATTCGCGCCTTCCGCTCACCGTCGCCGCGCAGCGTGTACAGCGCAGCGGCTATCCGCAGGCGTACGCGAAGCACGAGCCGGACGCCACGCTGCTCGCCGCGGCCCTGACCGGGCGCGCGGCGGCCACGCTGACCTGCGAGGGGCGCCCCGACGCGACCCCGACCGGCGGCGCGGACTCGGTGCGGGCCGCGCTCGTACGGGACTTCGGGCGCGAGGTGCTGCAGGAGGCGGGGGCCGACGTGGGTGCCGACGGCGTCTCCGCCTCGCCGTCGGCGGCCGCTTCGGCGTCGGCCTCGCACTCCACGACGGGCGGCGGGGGCCGGACCGTGACCGTTCCCGTGCGCAAGGAGGCCACCTCCGGGACCGGCGCCCGGCAGCGCGGCTGGGAGCTGGCGCACTGGGCCGTGGCCAACTCCTCGGCGCTGCACATCGAGCGGGTGTCGTACGCGGGGCAGATGTGGACCGCCGGGAGCACCGACAGCGAGTGGCGCGCGTCCGGCGCGCAGGGGGGTTCGGCCGCGCGGGAGTCCGTCGCCGACGTCCGAATCGTCACTGGGCAGTAGTACGGGTCCTCACCCGTTGGGGGGACCCGCCCCGCGGCGCGTCGACGATGTGCGCAGGTATTCGTGTCCTCACTCCCCCGTCCGTCGAATCCCTTGAAAACACAGAGCCGTAAGGATTCGGCAGACTTTCCGACCGGGCGCTCTTTGCCCGTTTTTGTCCGCAGATGATAATGCGACGCATTGCCAACTCTTTACGTCGGGCCACCGCAACCTTCGCGGGCTTCGAGCGGTAGTCACTGCGTCCGAGCCCGGAACGATCACCTTCGGTCGGCAGCCAGCCGCTCAACTGCCGGGCGCGGTCGGACATTTCAACGTTCTCTCCCGTCTAAGGAGCATCATGTCCCTCCCCCTGACCCGCCGGATCGCCCGTGCCGCGCTGCTCGTCGCAGCGGGAGCGGCAGCCGGGGTCGGTGCGGCCGGCTCCGCCAGCGCTGCGGCCGAACTCCCGGCCACCCCCGACCTCGGCGGGCTGACCGCCCTGGACGGGGCGAGCGTCGGCAACACCGTCGACGGAGCGGCTCAGAACGCCACCGGGCTCGCGGGCACGGCCGGCGGCAGCACGGTCAAGAAGGCGGTGCCCACTGTGGGCAAGACCGGTGGCAAGGTCGCCAAGACGGCGACGCCGGCCGCGCGGAAGGTGGCCCGGGATGCGGCGGGGCAGGCCGGGGGCCTGCTCGGCACCGCGAAGACTGCCGCCAAGGGTGGGCTGCCGACGGACGCCGTCACCAAGGGTGGCCTGCCGACGGACACCGTCGCCAAGGGTGGGCTGCCGACCGACCAGCTGCCGCTCAAGACCCTGCCGCTCGGCTGACGCCGGGTCCGTACGGCTACGGGGGTCCAGGGACGTGTTCCCTGGACCCCCGTTGCGCGTTCGGCCGCCCCCGCGGTAGCGGACTCCGCTACCGCGCCAGGCGTTCCACCGCTGCCGCTACGCGCTCGTCCGTTGCCGTCAGGGCCACGCGTACGTACTTCTCGCCCGCCTGGCCGTAGAAGTCGCCGGGGGCCACCAGAATGCCCAGCTGTGCCAGGTGGGCCACCGTGTCCCAGCAGGACTCGTCGCGGGTGGCCCAGAGGTAGAGGCTGGCCTCGCTGTGTTCGATGCGGAAGCCGTGCTTCAGGAGGGCGTCGCGGAGGGCGGTGCGACGGGCGGAGTAGCGCTCACGCTGGTCGCGGACGTGCGTGTCGTCCGACAGGGCGGCCACCACCGCGGCCTGGGTCGGCGCGGATGTCATCATGCCGCCGTGCTTGCGGATCTCGAGCAGGTCGCCGAGAACGGCGGGGTCACCCGCCAGGAACGCGGCGCGGTAGCCGGCCAGGTTCGAGCGCTTCGAGAGGGAGTGGACCGAGACGATCCCCTCGTACGACCCGCCGCACACATCCGGGTGCAGGACCGAGACCGGGTCGGCCTCCCAGCCCAGCTCGATGTAGCACTCGTCGGAGAAGACCAGGACGTCGTGCTCGCGGGCCCAGGCGACGATCCGGGTCAGTTCGTCCTTCGACAGCACCTTGCCCGTGGGATTGGAGGGCGAGTTGAGCCAGAGGAGCTTCAGGTCCGTCGGATCCAACTGCGTCGGGTCGTCGTAGGCCTCGTACTCCGCACGGGCCAGCCGCGCGCCCACCTCGTACGTCGGGTACGCCAGGCGCGGGTAGGCCACCTTGTCGCCCGGGCCCAGGCCCAGCTGGGTCGGAAGCCAGGCGACGAGCTCCTTGGAGCCGACGATCGGCAGGACGTGGCGGTGGGTCACGTCGCGGGCGCCGAGGCGGCGCTCGACCCAGCCGGTGATCGCGTCGCGCAGCTCGGGTGTGCCCCAGACGGTCGGGTAGCCGGGAGAGTCGGCCGCCGCGATCAGCGCTTTCTGGATCAGCTCGGGCACCGGGTCGACCGGGGTGCCGACGGACAGGTCGACGATGCCGTCCGGGTGGGCGGCGGCCGTCTTCTTGTACGGCTCCAGCTTGTCCCAGGGGAAGGTGGGCAGGCGGTCGGAGACTGCGGACACGGTTCTGGCTCACTTTCTCGTACGTACGAGCCGTCGTACGGCAAACGCCTCGGTCCCGTACGGCGATCAAGGAGATCGGGCCGTACGGGACCGAGGCGGCGCGTGTGCGGGCCGCTTACTGGTTCTGCGGCGGCAGCGCTGCGATGAAGGGGTGGTCGCGCTCGATCAGGCCGAGCTTGCTGGCGCCGCCGGGCGAGCCGAGCTCGTCGAAGAACTCGACGTTCGCCTTGTAGTAGTCCTTCCACTCTTCCGGAGTGTCGTCTTCGTAGAAGATCGCCTCGACCGGGCACACCGGCTCACAGGCTCCACAGTCGACGCATTCGTCCGGGTGGATGTACAAGGACCGGGAGCCCTCGTAGATGCAGTCGACCGGGCACTCCTCGATGCACGCCTTGTCCTTGACGTCGACACAAGGCTGCGCGATGACGTAGGTCACGCTGTCGTTCCTCCTCGATAGGGCGCTGGCGGGCCTCCGTAGGCTCCGCCGCCTGGCGCGCGGGAGCGCGGCGTCGTCGATGCCCGCCCCTAGTATCTCCGTTCTTGGGCATGATCCGAACAGGAGGGGTGAACTGACCTGTGGAAATCTCTGCCTCCGGCCGTCTCGAGGTCCGTATCACCGCTGCTGACGTGGGCAAACGTGTCTCTGTTCGGCGGATGATCAAAGATGCCGCCGAGGGTGAGAAGTTCACCGACACGGTCGGTGTTCTCACATCATGGGACGAAGGTGTGCTGCTGATCACACGACGGACCGGCGAACGTGTCCGGATTGCGGAATCCGCGCTGGTCGCGGGCAAGGTCGTGCCGTCCGCTCCGGCGCGTCGGCGGGGCCCGGCGGCCTCGTACGAGGAGCTGGCGCGGGTCGCCGCGCGGGCGTGGCGGCCGGTGGAGAGCGAGCGGCTCGGCGAGTGGGAGCTGCGGGCGGCCTCCGGTTTCACCCGGCGCGCCAACTCCGTCCTGCCGCTCGGCGACCCCGGCGTGCCGCTGGACGAGGCGCTGACGCGCGTACGGGCCTGGTATGCCGCCCGTGACCTGCCCGCGTACATCCAGACCGCGACCGGGGCCGAGGGCACGCAGGAGCTGCTGTGCGCGGAGCTCGAGGCGCGCGGCTGGACGCGTGAGGTGACGGCCGAGCTGTGGATCGGCTCGCTCGCGCCGATCGGGGACCGGGAGGCGCCCGAGGTCGTGCTCTCCCGCGCGGCGGACGACGCGTGGCTGGGCAGGTATCAGCGGAAGGGACTGACCGAGGTGGCCCTGAAGGTGCTGGGCAGTGGGCCTTCGGTGTGGTTCGCGACGGTGCCCGGTGCGAAGGGGGAGGCTCCGGCCGCGATCGGACGCTGCGTGGTCGACGGCCGCTGGGCCGGTTTCGCAGCGGTCGAGGTCGATCCGGCCCACCGCCGCCAGGGGCTCGCCACCGCCGTCATGGCCGCGCTGGCCCGGCGGGCTCTGGACGAGGGCGCCTCGGCTGCCTGGCTCCAGGTGGAGGACGACAACGCGGGGGCGCGGGCGATGTACGCGGGGATGGGCTTCGGGCCGCATCACGCGTACCACCACTATCGGTGGGCGCCGGACCCCGACGCCGGGGAGGGCGCTGCCGAGCGGCCGGACGCGCGGGACCTCGGCCCGCTCACCGACGGCGCGGCGGGCCGGACCGACGAGCCGACCGGCCACCGGAGCGAGCCGACAGGCCACCGGAACGGACCGACCGGTCACAGGAACGAGCTGATCGACCACCGCAACGAGCCGACCGGTCACAGGAACGAGCCACCCGGTCACAGGAACGAGCCGATCGGCCACCGGACCGGCGCGAGCGGCGGTTTCGGTGCCGACGACTGCTATCGATCGGTGTGAAGGGGCACGAGCCAGGTATGCGTTCCCCTCAGCCACCGGAGCCGGAGCGGGCCGCCGAGGTGCGGCGGCGCTTCGCCGATGAGGCGCGGGCCGATCGGCCCGATCTGGCGGAACTGTGTCTGCTGGTGGGGGCCGCGGCGGACGGGACGCTGGACGAGGCCGGGATGGACGCGGCGCAGATCGAGCTGGACCGGCTGGCGGGGCAGCTGCCGTTCCGCCCGGGCGGGCCGCGGTCCTGGGCGGCCGCGCTCGGTGAGCTGCTCGGCGGGCGCTACGGGTTCCGCGGGGCGCCGGCCGACTACCAGCGGCTGGAGTCCTCGCTGCTGCACGAGGTGTTGCGGCGGCGGCGCGGGCTGCCGATCCTGCTCTCCGTGGTGTGGATGGAGGTCGCGCGGCGGGCCGGTGCGCCGGTGTACGGGGTAGCGCTGCCCGGGCACTTCGTCGTCGGCTTCGGGCCGACCGAGCAACAGGTGCTCGCCGATCCCTTCGACGGCGGGCGCGTCCTCACCGGCTCCGACGCGGAGCTGCTCGTCGCGGGGGCGACCGGTGCACCGCTCGACCCGTCGATGCTCTCCCCCGCCGACCCGCTCGATGTCGTGCTGCGCATCC
Source organism: Streptomyces albiflavescens (assembly GCF_014645835.1). Taxonomy (GTDB): domain Bacteria; phylum Actinomycetota; class Actinomycetes; order Streptomycetales; family Streptomycetaceae; genus Streptomyces; species Streptomyces albiflavescens. The sequence continues at coordinate 242,574 of NZ_BMMM01000015.1, read as the reverse complement.
TGAACAACATCCGGGCCTGGGCCGCCGCCCGGCCGGAGCGCTCCGACGTGTCCCTGTGGGCAGTGGAGCTGTCCCTGCTGCTGCCCTCGCATCCGGCGCGGCTGCGCTACGAGCACGCCCAACTCCTGGTCCAGCGTGGCGACTTCCTCGGAGGCGCGGCCGAACTCGACGCGTATGCCGACATGGTGGCCGCCGTCGACGAACCGGCCGCGGCCCGGGTGCGCCAACAGGCCCATGCCGCACGGGCGATGCTCAACTGAAGCCGGGGGAGGGCTTATCGCCCCCTCCGCCCCTACCCTCCCCCAAGCTCTCGGCTTCGCCCGAGCAGGGGAACCCCCACCGTGCCTGGGGCCGCGCCCCAGACCCTGCTGGGTTGTTCTTTCGGCTACGGGTGCCTGGGGGCTGATCGCGCAGTTCCCCGCGCCCCTCACGGGGCGCCAGGGGGCGAAAGGGCGCGAAAGGCCGCTGGGGCGTGCCCCTACAGCCAGCCCTTCTCCCTTGCTGTGCGAACGGCTTCCGCGCGGTTGCGGACTGCCAGTTTCTGGATGGCTGTGGACAGGTAGTTGCGGACAGTGCCCTGGGAGAGGTGCAGGGTCGTGGCGAGCTCCGCGTTGGTGGAGCCGTCGGCTGCCGCGCGCAGGATCTCCCGTTCGCGGTCGGTCAGGGGGTTGGCACCCCCGGCGAGGGCGGCGGCCGCCAGGGTGGGGTCGATGACCCGCTCGCCGGCCAGTACCTTGCGTACGGCTTCGGCGAGTTGGGCGGCCGGTGCGTCCTTGACGAGGAAGGCGTCGGCACCGGCCTCCATCGCGCTGCGCAGATAGCCGGGACGGCCGAAGGTCGTGAGGATGACCAGCTTGAGGCGCGGAAGTTCCTTGTGGAGTTCGGCCGCCGCCTCGATGCCCGTCCGGCCGGGCATCTCGATGTCGAGGAGCGCGACATCGACGTCCAGGGCACGGGCCGCCGCCAGTACTTCGTCGCCGCGCGCCACCTGGGCGACCACCTCGATGTCCGGTTCGAGGCCCAGCAGCGCGGCCAGCGCCTCGCGGACCATCGACTGGTCCTCGGCGAGCAGGACCTTGATCGTGCGGCTCATGCCCCGGATCCTACGGGGTGGCCGCCCACGGCAAGGGGGGCCTCCGTCGGTACCCGCGCCACCAGCCGGAAGCCGTGCCGCGCCCTCCCCGCTTCCAGCGATCCGCCCGCCTTCTCCAGGCGTTCGGTCAGCCCGGTCAGACCGTTGCCGTGGGTGCCCCCGGAGCCGCCCGAGCCGTCGTCCTCCACGGACAGTTCGAGCATCTGACCGTCCAGCGTCTGCCGTCGGACGACCTCCACCGCGCAGCGCCGGGCCCCGCTGTGCCGTACGACGTTGGTGACCGCCTCGCGCAGCGCCCAGGCCAGCGCGGACTCACTCTCCTCGGGGACGCCGCCCAGGTCCGGTTCGGCCGGCAGATCGGCGGTGACGCCCGCGGCGGTCAACGCGACCTGCGCGCCCGCGAGTTCGCCGGCCAGCCGGGGTCGCCGGTAACCGGTGACCGCCTCGCGCACGTCGACCAGCGCCTGACGGCTCACCTGCTCGATGTCGGCGACCTGCTGGGCCGCCTTGTCGGGATGGTCGGGGAGCATCCGGCCCGCGAGCTCGCTCTTCAGCGTGATCAGGGAGAGCGAGTGGCCGAGCAGGTCGTGCAGGTCGCGGGCGAGGCGAAGGCGCTCCTCGTTGGCGGCGAGCTGGGCGACGGTGGCCCGGGCCTTGCGCAACTCGATGGTCGTGCGGACCAGTTGACCGACGCCCGTCATCGCGAATCCGATCAGCAGCACCAGGAGGACCAGGTTCTGGGCCTCCTCGCGGCCGACGTGGCTGCCGACGAGCAGCATCACGCCCGCCGTCGCCGGGATCGCGCCGTAGGCCACCCGCAGCGGGAGGGTGGCCCCGCAGGCGACGGAGACGTAGCAGAAGAGGCCGAGCCAGTGCTCGCCGAGCGTGAAGCAGAGCACCGTGGCGAGCGTGCCGAGGGCGACGATCAGGCCGACGACCAGCCGTCCGGAGAACGGCCTGCCCATGTTCCGGAAGACCAGCGCCAGATAGCCTCCGACGAAGGCCGCGAGGCCGATCGATCCGGCCACCGTGCCGCCGGTGCCGTGGTCCCCGGAGGCGAGGTCCTGGACCGGGGCGCTGAGAAACACCAGCCAGACACCTATCCACAGGATCTTGCGCAGCAGCTCACGCCGGTTGCGGGGCGACTGGCCCATGCTCATCAGCCGCGCCGCCCGGTTCTCGTCGCAGCGCGGGTCTTCCGTCATGGCGCTCACGCCTTCAGCGTGTCCTTCCGGTACAGCCAGGCCGCGCCGCCCGCGAAGAGGACGAAGAAGACGGCGAGGATGGCGATGTCCTGGGCTCTCGGGGCCTGGCTCTGCTCGATCGCCCGCCCCAGGGCAGCGTACGCGTGCGTGGGCAGCCACTTGGCGATGTCCTGGAGCCACCGCGGGAAGGTCGTCTCGGGCATCCACAGGCCGCCGAGCATGGACAGACCGAAGTACGTGATCATCGTGATCGGGCGGACCGCGTCCCCGGTGGCGAGGTAGCCGATGGCGACACCGAGAGCTGCGAAGACCAGGCTCCCGGCCCAGATCGAGCCGGTGAGGGCGAACCACTGCCAGGCGTCCAGACGTACGTCCTTCACGGCCGCTGCGACGACGAAGACGATGACGATGGACGGCAGGCTGACCACGGCGGCGCCGGCGGTCTTGGCGAGGACATAGCCGCGCCCCGGCAGCGTGGTCAGCCTGAGCTGCCGCACCCAGCCGCTCTCGCGCTCCTTGGCGATGCGCTCGCTGTTGCCCATCAGGACGGCCGTCAGGGCGCCGAAGGAAGCCATGGAGACCATCATGTAGGTCGGGATGGTGAGGCCGGTGCCGTCGACCTTGGCCGTGCTGTCGGCGTTGCCCGCGATCAGCAGGAACAGGGCCGAGGGGTAGATCACCGAGAAGAACAGGAACTTGCGGTTGCGCAGGGCGCGGGCGAGCTCCAGCTTGATGAGGCTGTTCACGACTGCTTGGCCTCCTCGGCCTCCGTGATGGCGACGAAGGCCTGCTCGAGCCCGAGCCCGGCGACTTCGAGGTTGCGGGGGTAGACGCCGAGGCCGTACAGGGCGTGGACGGTCGCGTCGGCGTCGGTGGACTGGATGCGGACGGTCTGACCGCTCACGTCGATGGAGTTCAGGAAGGGCAGCCGCCGCAGCGCGGCCTGGTCGATCTCGCCCTCCAGGTCGAAGGAGACGCGGCGCGCGCCCGCCTTCGCCTTGATCTCGGCGGCGGTGCCGTCGGCGAGGAGCCGCCCCCGGTGCAGGACCAGCACGCGGTCCGCGATCGCGTCGGCCTCCTCCAGGTAATGCGTGGCGAACAGGACCGTACGCCCCTGGTCGGCCTGTTCGCGCATGGTGGCCCAGAAGGCCTGGCGGGCGGAGACGTCCATGCCGGTGGTGGGCTCGTCGAGGACGATCAGGTCGCTGTCACCCGCGGTGGCGAGGGCGAAGCGGACGCGCTGGGCCTGGCCGCCGGAGAGCTTGTCGACCTTGCGGTCGGCTATCCCCGAGATGCCCGCACGGGCCAGTACGTCGGTGGCCCGGAACGGCTTGGGGTGCAGATCGCAGGCGAGCTTCACGAGTTCGCCGACGGTGACCTCGTCCATCAGTCCCCCGCTCTGCAGCATGGCGCCCACCCGGCCGGCGACGATCGCCTCGCGCGGGCTGGTGCCGAACACCCGGACCGCGCCGCTGTCGGCGTGCTTGAGGCCGAGGAGCAGGTCCAGCGTGGTCGACTTGCCCGCGCCGTTGGGCCCCAGCAGGGCGACGGTCTCGCCCGGGTGCAGGTCGAGCGTCAGCCCGTCGACGGCCCGGACGCTCCCGTAGACCTTGGTCACCGATTCGAACCCGACCACCGAGGTGGTGGCCGCCGCAGTCGTTGTCATGTGATCCATCGTGGCGGCGCGGGAGGGGCCGTCGGCAGTGCAGCGTGTCCTCGGTCGGGGATGACAGATGTCATATCGCGCCTCGCCCCCGTGCTGTCCCGGCGTACGACAAAAGGGCACCCGGCCAGGGAAACCATGGCCGGGTGCCCTCCGGAGAGCGGCAGCGGAGCGCCCGCTAGCTGGGGTTGGTGGAAAGGGTGACGATGCGGTCGGCGGGCGTCTTTCCGAGCAGCGCCTGCCCGAGGGCCGAGGCCACGTCCTCGGGGCTCACGGCCTTCTTGCTGCCGTCGCCCTTGGTGATCGTGACCCCGTCGAAGGCGCCGCCGTACAGCTCCTTGAGGACCTTGAGGTCGTAGTGCTGGACGAGCTTGCCGTTGACCGCCTGCACGCTCAGGAACTTCCAGATGGAGTTCTGCGGGCTGAAGGAGATGGTGTGGACGGCATCCGTGCGGACCGTGACGTTCGCGGACATCGCCGGCTTCGCGAACTTCGTCATCATCCGGTCGACCTCGGCGTTCGAGACCGTCGGCTGACGGGTCTTGGTGGCGACCTTGACCGGCGTGGTCGCGTCGGTCTCCACCTGGGTGCGGTACGCGTCCTCGACGGCCTGGGTCGAGGACGCGACGTCGATGCCCTTGCCCGCCTTGCCGTACACGGCGACGGCCTTGCCGGCCTGGAACTTGATCGTGCCGTCGCTCACCGAGCCGGAGCCGCCCGCGGCGCGCTCCAGGGCGGCCTGCAGCTTCTCCTCGTCGACCGGCATCACGGGCTCGACGACGCGCTCCTGGCCGAACAGCGAGCCGATCACCGAGACGGGGTTGTAGTCACTGCCCGCGGCGGCGCGGACGGTGGCCTGGCTGTCGAGCTGGAGCCCGGCCTGGTCCGGCTTGAGCGAGACGGTGTCGCCGTCGACCGACAGCTTGAGCGCCTTGTTCGTACGATCACCGAAGGCGTCGTCGAGCTTCTTGGCGGCCTCGTCCCGGGTGCCGCCGCCGATGTCGACGCCGAGCACGGTGGTGCCCTTGGGCACGTCCGAGTGGTTCATGAGCAGCCCGGCGCCGTAGGCGCCACCGGCAACGACGAACACGCCGACGCCCAGAAGCTTCAGCTTGCTGCGGCCCTTCTTCTTCGCCGTCGCCGGCTTCGACGAGGCGGGGGGCTGCTGGACCGGCTCGGGCAGCTTCGGCGGGGTGTGCGGCAGCGGGCCGTCGGTGTGCGCGCCCGGCCCGAACGGGGAGTTCTGGGCGGGCGGCACGACGGGGATGCCGCTGGTCAGGGTGTGCCCGGAGACGTTGTCCACGGGGCCGCCGTAGCCACCGGCGCCCGGCTCGGGCGCCGGCTTCTGCGGCGTGAGGATCGCGGTGTCGTCGCTGAGACCGCCGCTGAGACCGCCCGGCGCGCCGGGAGCGCCACCCGGACCACCTCCGGGGTATCCCGTGCCCGGGCCCGCCGCCAGGCTGCCCGGTGCCGCGCCCGGACCGACCGGCGGCGCCAGCGGGCCGTCTCCGGTGACCGGACCGCCGGTCGGGCCGGCGGGGCCGCCCTGACCGCCCTCCGAGAAGTACGGAAGATCGTCGCGGCGCGGTTCGCCGCCGTTGCCGGGTCCGACGGAGCCGCCGTTGCCGGGTCCGACGGAGCCGCCGTTGCCGGGTCCGACGGAGGGGAAGGATCCGGTGTTGTTCAGCGCCGCGGAGACGTCGAAGGAACCGGTGCCGCCGCCGTGGCCGGGCGCCACGGGTCCGGCGCCGGTGGCGCCGGGCAGCCCGGCGCCGTTCGTACCGCCGCCGGCGCCGGGGCGGGGGGCGTTCGCGCCACCGGGCCGGGCGCCGCCGGTGGCACCCAGCGGACCGGCACCGCTCGGGGAGCTCGGGCGCGCACCGCCCGGAGTGCCAGGACGCCCGCCCTGCGCTCCCGTGGGGTCGGCCGCGCCCGCGGGGCCCGAACCGCCCGGCAGGCCCGCCCCGTTGGTGGACCCACCGCCCGGCCCGCCCTTGGGCGCACCGGACTTGCGGGGTGCGAACCAGTCGCTCGCCTTCTCCTCGGCCGCGGCGGGCGCCCCGGCGGGACCGCCCGCGGAAGCGGACGCGCCCGTGGAAGGCGACGTGGTCGCGGACGCGGTGGGGGACGTGGCCGCGGACGGGCCCGGGGGCGAACCCACGCCCCGCGGCGGCTCCGCGCCCGCGCCGTCGGCACCCTCGGTGGACGCGTCCGCGTCCCCGACGGGTGTGCGAACGACGACGGGCGGGATGGGCCGCGATCCGGGGATGTTGATCCGGATCCGTGTCGTCAGCGTGGTCTCGGTCTTGCGCTCCTCCGGCGGGTTGCCAGTGGCGGAACGGCCCGCATCGGCACCGCTTTCGGAAGCCATGGGGGTCCCGTACGGCGGCGTCCCCGACGGGTACGCGGCTCCACCGCGCCCGTTGGGCCCGGAGGACGAACTGTCAGTTTCACGACTCAAGGCAGGTTCTCCCGGTTGGCTCCGCCGCCCGTTTACTCGACCTCATCTCGGGCAGCTCGGCGGCGCGCACCACCATACTGGCCATGTCCGGCGCGCAAACCTCGCCCGGGAAGGAAACCCCCACCGGACCCGCACCTGTTGGATACGGCGAAGTGGTACGTCACTTGCCAAGTCGGACGCCGGAACCGCCCGGTTGCCGCCCCTGCCCAAGGGTGGCGCACATCACAGCGATGGCCATGCCGCCGAGCAGGAAGAGGTAGGAGACGACTCCCGCGCCGAAGAGGAAGTCCCCCTCGGGGCGGCTGGCGGTGAGCAGGACGACGGCGACCATCCAGCCGGCCGCGGACGCCACGGCCCCGGCGCGGGACCCGGTCGCCCGCGCGCCGCCCAGGAAGAGTCCCGCCGCGCCCGCCAGCGCGAGCAGCAACCCGCCCGGGAACCAGCCGGATTGCACCAGTGCCCCGGCGGCCCCTACCACCATGCCGAGCACAAAAAGTCCCAGGTAGGCGGCCATCCGCCCGCCCGAGGGCCGTGTCAGCGGCTGGGCGAGCATGCTCCCGCGCTGTCCCGTCGCACTCATCGCACTTCCGCCTCTCGCCGATCGGTGGTCCTCATCGCATGCCCGCCTCTCCCCGACCGGTCACGATGCCCGCGAACAGGTCCGTCTCCCGCGTCTCGGGCCGCTCCCCGCGCACCAACTCGTAGTACTCGGTGGTGAAGAGGGGCTGCGCGAGCTGGTTCGAGAGGACGAACCAGGGCTCGGCCACCTCGATCTGGGTGGCGTGCGCGCGCATCGCGGCGGCCTTGGCGGCGGTGTACGCGGTCCCGTCGATCTCGGTGGTGATCACCGACTCGTCCACGACGCCCGGTACGTCGTCGACGGTGGCGGACTCGGTGAACGGCAGCCGGGGCAGGGTCGCGCGCAGCCGCGCGAAGCCGTCCTCGGCCGCCGGACGCGGCACCCGGTTCCAGTAGATCTTGGCGATCGCCCAGGGGTCTCCGAGGTCCCGGCGGAAGGCGGCCTCGGCAGCCAGCTCGGCGGCCCGCATGGCCACGCGGTGGGCCTGGATGTGATCCGGGTGCCCATAGCCGCCGTGCGGATCATAGGTGACGAGCACCTGGGGGCGTACCTCGCGGATCACCTGCACCAGGTGCTCGGCGGCCTCGTCGACGTCGGCGGACCAGAAGGCGCCCGCGCGGTGGTTCTGCTCGACGCCCATCATCCCGGAGTCACGAAAACGCCCGGGTCCGCCGAGGAACCGGTGATCGGTGACGCCGAGCTCCTTCATGGCGGCGGTCAGCTCACCGATCCGGTGCGGGCCCAGCCCGCCGTCGCGGTCGGGTGCCAGATGCGCCAGCTCGGAGGGGATGACCTCGCCCTCCTCGCCGAGGGTGCAGGTCACCAGCGTCACATGGGCGCCCTCGGCCGCGTACCTGGCCATGGTCGCGCCATTGTTGATCGACTCGTCGTCCGGGTGCGCGTGCACCAGGAGCAGACGCCGGTCGGGCAGTTCCGTCATGAAACCCACCCTACGAGGCGACCGCCGGACCACTGCGCCGGGCGCGGTTCAGAACTTGATGCTCCCGATCATGCCCGCGATGTTCGTCGTCAGCTCGTTGATCGTGGGAGCGACTGTGGAGGAGGCGAGGTAGAAGCCGAGCAGGACGCACACGACGGCGTGCCCGCCCTTCAGCCCCGACTTCTTGATCAGAAGAAAGACGATGATCGCCAGCAGCACCACCGCCGAAATCGAGAGTGCCACGGCGGCTCACCTCCAAAGATCCCAGGGACTTGGGGTCCGGTACGGGGGTCGGACATGGGGGGACGGTAAATCCATACAACAGCCAGCAGGTTGATACCCACGCAGCGCTAGTGATCATAACTATCCGTACGCGCGCATCGATCGGCGCACGGCCGCACAAGGGGGCGCATGGCCAATATGGTCAGGGCATGACGACCGAGCCTCTTTCCTTCCCGCGCCGGTACGCCCGCACCCAGCGGTTCACCTCCGGCGCGCCCCGCGCGTTCACCGTGTCTCCCGACGGTTCCCGTGTCGTGTTCCTGCGGTCCCGCTCCGGTACAGACCGGGCGAATCAGCTGTGGGCTCTCGATGTGGCGGAGGGCGAGGAGCGGGTCGCGGCCGATCCGGCGGCGCTGCTCGGGGGCGCCACGGAGCATCTGCCGCCGGAGGAAAGGGCGCGCCGCGAGCGCAGCCGCGAGGGCGGTGCCGGGGTCGTCGGCTATGCCACCGACACGGCGGTCGAGTTGGCCTCTTTCGCCTTGTCAGGGCGGCTTTTCACGGCCGAGCTGCGGGTCGGCACGGCACGTGAACTCCGGGTCCCGGGACCGGTGATCGACCCGCGCCCCTCCCCCGACGGACGGCTCGTCGCGTACGTCGCCGGGGGCGCCCTGCGCGTGGTCGGCGCCGAGGGCGAGGACGACGGCGCACTCGCGGAGCCCGAATCGGAGTCGGTGTCCTATGGATTGGCCGAGTTCATCGCGGCCGAGGAGATGGGGCGTTCGCGCGGTTTCTGGTGGTCGCCGGAGAGCGACCGACTGCTCGTCGCGCGGGTCGACGACACGCCCGTACAGCGCTGGTGGATCTCCGATCCGGCGCATCCGGAACTGGATCCGCAGCGGGTCGCGTATCCGCTGGCGGGCAGCGCCAACGCGGACGTGCGGCTCTTCGTCATCGGCCTCGACGGGGTGCGCACGGAGGTCGTGTGGGACCGGGCGCGCTACCCGTATCTGGCGCATGTGCACTGGTCAGAGGCGGGTGCGCCGCTGATCGTGGTGCAGGCCCGGGACCAGCGCAGCCAGCTGTTCCTCGCCGTGGCGCCGGACACCGGGGCGACCCGGATGGTGCACGCGGACGAAGATCGACAATGGCTGGATCTTTTCGCTGGTGTGCCGTGCTGGAGCCCCGGCGGGCAGCTCGTACGGATCGCCGACGAGGGTGGCGCCCGGGTGCTCGCGTTCGGTGAACGTCCGCTGACGGGACCGCAGTTGCATGTGCGCGCGGTGCTCGACGTGTCGGACGACGATGTGCTGATCTCGGCGTCGGCGGGTGAGGCCGCGACCGCGCCGGAAACGGGCGAAGTGCATGTGTACCGGGTCAACGAGCTCGGCATGGAGCGCGTCTCGCAGGAGCCCGGCGTGCACTCGGCGGTGCGCGCCGGGGGCGTGACCGTGCTCGTCTCCTCGGTGCTCGACCGGCCGGGCGCCCAGGTGCAGGTGCTGCGCGAAGGAAAGCGTGTGGCGGCCGTGTCCTCATACGCCGAAGATCCCGGTTTGTCCCCGCGCGTGACCCTCACACAGGGGGGCGCACGGAAAATCCCATGCGCCGTGCTTATGCCCACTGACTACGACGGTGACAATCCCCTTCCTGTCCTCATGGACCCCTACGGCGGCCCGCACGGCCCCCGAGTGCTCGCCGCGCACAACGCGCACCTCACCTCGCAGTGGTTCGCCGACCAGGGCTTCGCGGTGATCGTCGCCGACGGCCGGGGCACTCCCGGCCGCTCCCCCGCCTGGGAGAAGGCGATCCGCGACGACTTCACGCTCTCCCTCGACGACCAGGTCGACGCGCTCCAGGGGCTTGCCGGGACCTTCCCCCTCGACCTGTCCCGGGTGGCGATCCGCGGCTGGTCGTACGGCGGCTGGCTCGCGGGGCTCGCCGTGCTGCGCCGCCCCGACGTCTTCCACGCGGGCATCGCGGGCGCCCCGGTCGCCGACTGGCGGCTGTACGACACCCACTACACGGAGCGGTACCTCGGTGACCCGGCGGCGAGCCCGGACACGTACGCGAAGAATTCACTGATCACCGACGAGGGGCTCTCCGCGCCCGCCGAGCCGCACCGCCCGCTGATGATCGTGCACGGCCTCGCCGACGACAACGTGGTGGTGGCACACGCCCTGCGGCTGTCCTCGGCGCTGCTGGCCGCGGGCCGCCCGCACGAGGTGCTGCCACTGTCGGGCGTCACACACATGACCCCTCAGGAGCAGGTCGCTGAGAACCTGCTGCTGCTCCAGGTGGACTTCCTCAAGCGCTCACTCGGGCTCGTCTGACCGCAGACGAACCTTCCGTACCGGTGGCCCGGAATCCCGAGTACCCGTACTCATCCGCGCAGGGGACCGGCAGGACAGCAACGAGCCGGGGTGACATGGCGCACCCCGGCTCGTTCACGGCACCCGCACGGCCGTACGTTGTTCAGACTGACGCGTCCGTATATCGGGATCGGGTCGGCCAAGTTGCCTGCGTGTTAACGCAGTTGGTGCGCATTTGTATGGCTATTTCACCCCGCCACCATGATCGTCCGGTGGCTCCTCCGGCGGTACCACCTGCTTCTCCTCGGCGAAATGGCAGGCCGAGTCGTGCGCGGCCGGGCCCTCGGTGAGCCGGAACTCCGCGGGCACCGCGAGCAGCGGCACCTCCAGCGTGCACCGCTCCTGCGCCTTCCAGCAGCGGGTGCGGAAGCGGCATCCGGACGGGATGTTCGCCGGCGAGGGCACGTCCCCGGTGAGGATGATCCGCTCCCGGTGCTCACGCGCCTCCGGGTCGGGCACGGGCACGGCGGAGAGCAGGGCCTGGGTATAGGGGTGTGTGGGGTGGTCGTAGATCTCGGCGTCCTTGCCGGTCTCCACGATCCGCCCGAGGTACATCACGCCAACCCGGTCGGAGATGTGCCGCACGATGGAGAGGTCGTGCGCGATGAAGACGTAACTCAGGTCGAACTCGCCCTGGAGCCTGTCCATCAGGTTGATCACCTGGGCCTGCACGGAGACGTCGAGCGCGGAGACCGGCTCGTCGGCGACGATGATCTCCGGGCGCAGCGCCAACCCCCGTGCGATGCCGATGCGTTGACGCTGGCCGCCGGAGAACTGGTGCGGATAGCGGTTGATGTACTCGGGGTTGAGCCCGACCACGTCGAGCAGATCCTGGACCCTGCGCCTGCGCTCGCCCTTCGGCGCGACCTCGGGGTGGATCTCGTACGGCTCCCCGATGATGTCGCCGACGGTCATGCGCGGGTTGAGCGAGGTGTACGGGTCCTGGAAGACCATCTGGATGTTGCGGCGTACGGCCTTCAGCGCCTTGCCGGTCAGCCGGGTGATGTCCTCTCCGTAGTACTTGATCGTCCCGGCCGTCGGTTTCTCCAGGTTGACCAGCATCTTGGCGACCGTCGACTTGCCGCAGCCGGATTCGCCGACGATGCCGAGGGTCTCGCCCCGGCCGAGGTGGAAGTCGACGCCGTCGACCGCCTTGACGGCCCCGATCTGCTTCTTGAAGAGAATGCCCCGGGTGAGGGGGTAGTGCTTGACCAGGCCGCTGACCTCGAGAATCGCCTCAGGCATCGGGCTCTCCCGCCGCACTCGCTCCCTCGCCGCTTCCGGCATCGAGCGTCTCTCTCCAGAAGAAGCAGGCGCTCCTGCGGTCCTCGTCCACTTCGAAGAGCGGCGGTACGTCGGTGCGGCACACGTCCTGGGCCATCGGGCAGCGCGGGTTGAAGGCGCAGCCCGGTGGGATGCGCATCAGGTTGGGCGGCAGGCCCTTGATCGCGTACAGCTCCTTGCCCTTCTGGTCGAGCCGCGGAATCGACTCCAGAAGCCCCTTTGTATAGGGGTGCGCCGGGGCTTTGTAGATGTCGTGGACCGGCGCCGACTCGACGATCCGGCCCGCGTACATCACCGCGATCCGGTCGGCGACGTCCGCGACCACCCCGAGGTCATGGGTGATGAGGATGAGCCCCATGTCGAGCTCGCGCTGCAACTCGGCCAACAAGTCCATGACTTGGGCTTGGACGGTGACATCGAGTGCGGTGGTCGGTTCGTCGGCGATGATCAGCGCGGGTTCCAGGGCCAGCGCCATGGCGATCATGATGCGCTGGCGCATTCCGCCGGAGAACTGGTGCGGATAGTCGCGCACCCGGTCGCCGGCCGCCGGGATCCGCACCCGGTCCATCAGCTCGATCGCCTTGGCCCGGGCGTCCTTCCGCGACATCCCACGGTGCACGGTGAACATCTCGCCGAGCTGGTCGCCGACGCTGAGCACGGGGTTCAGGGAGGACAGCGCGTCCTGGAAGATCATCGCCATCTCGGCGCCGCGGACCTTGCGCCGCTCGTCCTCCTTGAACTTCAGCAAGTCCTTGCCCCGGAAGAGGATTTCACCGCCGGTGATCCTCCCGGGCGGCATGTCGAGAATGCCCATCACGGCCTGCGCGGTGACCGACTTGCCGGAGCCGGACTCGCCGAGCACCGCGAGCGTCTCGCCTTCGTCCACGCTGTAGGTGACTCCGTTGACGGCCTTGGCGACCCCGTCCCTGGTTCTGAACTCCACGTGCAGATCGCGTACTTCCAGCAGCACGGCGGTCACCTCAGCTTCGGGTCGAGGGCGTCGCGCACCGCGTCGCCGAGCATGATGAACGCGAGCACGGTGATCGCGAGCGCTCCCGCCGGCCACAGCAGCATGTGCGGGGCGTTGCGGATGTAGGCGGAGGCCGACGAGATGTCGATGCCCCAGCTGACCGTCGGTGGCTTCAGGCCCACGCCGAGGTACGAGAGCGTCGCCTCCAGAGAGATGTAGGTACCGAGCGCGATGGTCGCGACCACGATCACCGGCGCGACGGCGTTGGGCGTGATGTGCCGCAGCAGCAGCCGTGCGTGGGAGGCGCCGAGAGCGCGGGCGGCCTGTACGTAGTCGTTCTGCTTGATGGTGATGACGGAGCCGCGCGCGATCCGGGAGATCTGCGGCCAGCCGAGCAGCACCATGAACCCGATGACCGGCCAGATCGTATTGCTGGTCACCACGGAGAGGAGGACAAGACCGCCGAGCACGACGGGGATCGCGAAGAAGATGTCGGTGATCCGGGACAGGAACGAGTCCCCCAGCCCGCCGAAGAACCCGGCAAGGCCGCCGAGCACCGAGCCGAGAATCGCGACGCCGAGGGTGGCGCAGACGCCGACGCTGATCGAGACGCGGGTCCCGTACACCACCCGCGTGTAGACGTCGCAGCCCTGGCCGTCGAACCCGAAGGGGTGTCCCGGCTGCGAGCCCTGCTGGGCCTTGGCGAGGTCGCACTTGAGCGGGTTCTGGGAGGCAATGAGCGAGGGCCACAGGGAGATGACCACCAGGAAGAGGATGACGAGCCCGGAGATGATGAAGACGGGGTTGCGCCACAGATCGCGCCAGGCGTCCGACCAGAGGCTTCTGGGTTTCTCCTGCGGGCCCGTGCCCTGCGGTCCCCCCGGGGTCTTCTCCAGGGTCTCGGCCTCGCTCACGGCGAGGTCCATGGCCCCGCCCATTCCGGTTCCGGCGATGGCGCCCTCCTGCTCGTACGGCTGCTCAGGCATAACGGATCCTCGGGTCGAGTACGGCGTACAGGAGGTCGACGAGCAGGTTGGCGACCAGGAAGACGAGGACGAGGACGGTCACGAAGCCGACGACGGTCTGCGTGTTCTGGCGCAGGATCCCCTGGTAGAGCTGGAAGCCGACGCCGTGGATGTTGAAGATCCGCTCGGTGACGATCGCGCCGCCCATCAGCGCGCCGATGTCCGTGCCGATGAAGGTGACGACGGGGATCAGCGAGTTGCGCAGCAGATGCCGGGTGATCACCCGGTGCCGGGGCAGGCCCTTGGCGGTGGCGGTGCGGACGTAGTCGGACCGTTTGTTCTCCGCGATGGAGGTCCGGGTCAGCCGGGTCACGTAGGCGAGGGAGACGGAGGCCAGCACCAGGCCCGGCACGATCAGTTCACCGAAGGTGGCCTCCGGGGAGACGGACGGTTTGATCCAGCCCCACTCGACGCCGAGCAGCAGTTGGAGCACCAGACCGGTGACGAAGACCGGCACCGAGATGACGACGAGGGTGAGCAGCAGAACGCTCGTGTCGACGGGTCGTCCGCGGCGCAGCCCGGTGACGACGCCGAGCGCGATCCCGATGACGATCTCGAAGAGGATCGCGACGATCGTCAGCCGGATGGTGACCGGGAAGGAGGCGGCCATCAGCTCGGTGACCTTCTGCCCGTTGAAGGCGGTGCCGAAGTCGCCGGTGAAGACGTTGCCCATGTATGTCAGGTATTGCTGCCACACGGGCTTGTCGAGGCCGAACTCCTTGCGCAGTTGGGCGGCCGTGGCGGGGTCGCACTGCCGCTCGCCGCACAGGCCCGCGATGGGGTCGCCCATCACGTTCACCATCAGGAAGATCAGCAGTGTGGCGCCGAAGAAGACCGGGATCATCTGCAGCAGACGCCGGATTACGTACCGTCCCATGAGGGCTCCGGAGGTAGTACGGGGCGAGCCCTGGCGTGGGCTCGCCCCATGGACGGTTCAGCTGACCTTGATCTCGTTGTAGACGGGGACGCTGAACTGGTTGAGCGCCACGTTGGACACGCGCTCCGAGTAGCCGGCGCTGCCGTTCTGGTACCAGAGCGGGATGGCGGCCATGTTGTCCCGTACGACCCCTTCGGCCTGCTGGAAGAGCTTGACCGCCTTGGCCCGGTCGGTCTCGGCGTTCGCCTCGTCGACGAGCTTGTCGAAGTCCTTGTTGGACCACTTGCCATCGTTGGAGGAGGCGTTGGTGTAGTACAGCGGCTGCAGGAAGTTCTGGATCAGCGGGTAGTCCATCTGCCAGCCGGCCCGGAAGGGACCCGGCATCTTGTGCCGGCCGATCTGGTTGCGGAAGTCGGCGAAGGTGCCGATCGGGTTCCCGACGCACGCCTTGTCGTTGCCCAGCGCGTTGTTGATGGAGTTGCAGACGGCGTCGATCCACTCCTTGTGGGAGCCCGTGTCCGCGTTGTACGAGAGCTTGACCTGGCCGCCGGGCAGGCCGCCGCCCTCCTGGATCAGCCTTTTGGCCTCGCTCGGGTTGTACTTGCAGGAGTCCCCGCACAGCCCGTCCTGGAAGCCGCCGTCCGTGCCGAGCACCGGGGAGGTCCAGTCGGAGGCCGGGGTGCGGGTCTTCTGGAAGATCGTGTTCGTGATCTGATCACGGTTGATCGCCATGGACAGGCCCTGGCGGACCTTCTGGGCCCCGCTCGTGTCCCAGTTCTTGTCATAGAACGGGAAAGCGAGCGTCTGGATGATCCCGGCAGGTGTATTGATGTACCGGCCGCCAAGGTCACTCTTCGCGTTCTTGAGCTGGGAGGCGGGCACATCGTCGACAAGATCGAGGTTGCCGGCCAGCAGATCCGTGTAGGCGGTGTTGTTGTCGGTGTAGACCTTGAGGTCCACCCCGTCGTTCTGCGCCTTGTCGTCGCCGGGGTAGCCGTCCCACGTGCGCAGGGACATCTGCGAGCCCTTGGTGTAGGAGTCGATCATGTACGGTCCGTTGCCGATCGGCTTCTGTACCCACGCCGCGTGGTCGTCGAAGAAGGCTTTGGGCAGCGGCGCGTAGGCCACGTATCCGAGAGTGTCGGGGAACGTCGAGAACTTCTGGTTGAGCCTGACGGTGAAGGTGTTCGTGCCGGTCACCTTGAGCCCGGAGAGGGTGTCGGCGCTCTGGCTGCCCGTGTCGGGGTGGACCTTGTCGTAGCCCTCGATGTACCCGAAGAAGTACGCGTTCTTCTGGTTGTTCTTGAGACTGGCCCCGTAGTTCCACGCGTCGACGAAGGACTTGGCGGTGACGGCCTCGCCGTTGCTGAACTTCCAGCCGTCGTTGACGGTGATGGTGAAGTTCTGCGAGTCCGTGGTGTCGATCTTGTCGGCCAGCATGTCCTCGGCCGCGCCGGTCTTGGAGTCGTACCGCTTCAGACCGCGGAAGATCATGTCGAGGACCTTGCCGCCCTGCACCTCATTGGTGTTGGCCGGCTCCAGCGGGTTCTGCGGGTCCCCCCAGGAGGAGGAGACGACTCCGGAGCCCTTGCCGCCACCGCCGCCTCCTCCGCCCCCGCAGGCGGTCGCCGCGAGGGCTGCCGCCGCCGCGCAAGCGGCCCATTTGGCGTGCGTGGCTCCACGCATGGAGTGCCTCCTCAAGAGTGCGCTGTGCCGTCGGCGCCGGGACATGAGGACACGGCCCCGGTGCCTTGTGCCTTTAGCGCTCAATATCGGGCTATACCGGGCGTATCGCACGATCACCCCACCCGTATGGGTGGCAGCACCATCCGGATGCAGTCACTCCGGACGGTCAACCAAATGATCTTGAAGATTGAGGCAATGGATCTTCGCCGTTCGATGCCGAACCGTTGGATTGCGCGCACCAGATGTACGCATTCCGAGACTCAGGCGTCCGCTTATCGAACTCCTTGCCCGTTTCGCGTAGTTAGTCCGATTCTGGACACGGAACGGCCACAGTGCGCTACACGCGTAGTTACGCTAAGGTCAAGTCCGGGCAAAGAAAGTAAAGACAAGCCCAAGGGGGTCGAGAATTTATTGACCTTGAATGAATTGCGTTGAAAAAGTCCGGCGTAGCCCGTAGGGAGCGCCCTGCGGAGTCCTTGACCGCATCGGGCCTGGAGCACCATGACCCCCCCAACTCCATCTGCGGCTGCCCCGCTAGAGGTGACCGACGAGAGCGTCGAGAAGTCGCTCTCTCCTTCCACCACCAAGGGCTCCGAGAGTCGCTCTCCGGGACGACTCGCCTGGAAGCGGTTCAAACGTGACCGCACGGGCGTCATATCGGCCTACATCGTGATCTTCTTCTTCGTGATCGCGATCGCCGCCCCCTTGATAGCCAAGCTGTACGGCAAGAACCCGTACACCACGTACGCCAGCCAGCGACCTGAGCTCCTGGACGCCTTCTCCTACCCCTCGGGGCCGAACGGCGGAATGAGCTCGGAGTTCTGGTTCGGTATCGAGCCGCAGCTGGGCCGGGACGTGTTCACGTTCCTGCTGTACGGCATCCGTACCTCGCTGGGTATCGCCGTGGCCGCCACCCTGCTGACCACCGTCGTCGGCGTGGTCGTCGGTGTCACCGCGGGCTACCTGGGCGGCAAGACGGACTACCTCGTCGGCCGGATCATCGACATCCTGCTGTCGTTCCCGTCCACGCTGTTCTTCATCGCCTTCATGCCGGTGGTGTACGGACTGTTCGTCGCCCCCGACGAGAACATCCCCACCTCCCTGCGAGCCATCTCCCTGATCCTGGTGCTCTCCGCCTTCGGCTGGGCCTCCATCGCCCGTCTGCTGCGCGGCCAGGTACTCGGTCTGCGTGAGCGGGAGTACATCGAAGCTGCCAAGGTCACGGGCGCGTCTCCGAAGCGCATCGTGTTCAAGGAGCTGCTGCCCAACCTGTGGACGCCGATCATCATCCAGTCCACGCTGATGCTTCCGGCGTATGTGACCGCGGAGGCGGGTCTCGCCTTCCTCGGCGTCGGCATCATCGACCCGACGCCGGACTGGGGCGTCATGATCCAGCGCGGCGCCCAGTTCTACACCGAGGACCTCACCTTCATGCTCTTCCCGGGCCTGTCGATGGTGATCTTCGTCCTCGCCTTCAACCTGCTCGGCGACTCGGTGCGCGACGCGCTCGACCCGAAGTCCAAGCGGTAACCGCACCCCGTTCCACCCGGCCCGTTCAGTGTTGTGCGGCCGGCGTCATTCCGTCCCGATCGTCCCTATAAGGCAGGCTCATCCATGTCTTTCTCCCGTAGAAACTTCCTGATCGCCACCGGCGTGGTCGCGGCCTCGTCCTCGGTGCTGACCGCGTGTGGCGGCAGCGGCAGCGACAGCAAGTCGAAGAGCAAGGCCCCCTCGGTCAGCGGTTCCAAGACCCAGGAGATCCTGGTCGGCACCAAGGCCGACTCCACCGGCCCGGCGCCGGAGGTCAAGGGAGCGGTCAAGGGCGGGACGATCTACTCGCTCGACCAGTTCGACATGGACCACCTGGACCCGGCGCAGATCTACGTCTCGACCGAGGGCGCCATCACCGCCCCGATCATGCGTGGCCTCACCGGCTACAAGATCGACGACAAGGGCGGCGCCACGCTGGTCGGCGACGCGGCCACGGACGCCGGCACCATGAAGGACGGCGGCAAGACCTGGACCTTCACCCTGAAGGACGGTCTGAAGTGGGAGGACGGCTCGGACATCTCCGAGGACGACCTCCGCCACACCTTCGAGCGCCTCTTCGCCTCCTTCATCGCCGAGGGTCCCCGCTACGTCCAGCAGTGGCTGGTCGGCGGCGACAAGTACAAGGGCCCCTACGACGGCAAGAAGCTCGACTCCATCGAGGTCGACGGCAAGACCATCACGTTCCGCCTCAACGAGGCGCGCGCCGACTTCAACTTCACGCTCGCCATGCGTGGCTACTCCCTGGTGAACAAGAAGCACGACACCAAGGAGAAGTACGACAAGCGCCCCTTCTCCTGCGGCCCGTACAAGATCGGCGCCCGCTCCATCGGCAAGTCGCTCACGTACGTGCGCAACGAGCACTGGGACCCGAAGACCGACTCGATCCGCAACAACTACCCGGACCAGTACGTCTTCCAGTTCGGCTTCGAGCTGCTGGCCTCCACCGACCGCTACATCGCGGACTCGGGCAAGGACCAGTACGCGATGTCGATCTTCAACGAGGTCGCCCCGGAGCGCATCGCCCAGGTCCTCACCAACGCCAAGCTGAAGCAGCGCGTCCTCACCCAGGTCGACACGGTCACCTACTACTGGCCGATCAACATGACCCGCATCAAGGACGTCAAGGTCCGTCAGGCCATCAACCACGCGTGGCCGCACCAGCAGATTCAGACCATCCAGGGCGGCGCCTCCACCAGCGAGATCGCCACCACCATCCTCGCCCCGGTGACCCCGGGTTACGAGAAGTTCGACCTCTACGGCGTCAACAAGAAGCCCGGCGGCGACCCGGTCAAGGCCAAGGCCCTGCTGAAGGAGGCCGGCAAGCTCGGCCAGAAGCTGGTCATCGCCTACCAGTCCTCGGACACCCAGGTGAAGGTGGCCGTCGCGGTCAAGAACGCGCTGGAGGCGGCCGGCTTCAAGGTCGTCAACAAGCAGGTCGACAAGTCGACCTTCTACACGCAGATCGGCAAGGTCGACAACGACTTCGACCTGTTCGGCGCCGGCTGGAGCCCGGACTGGCCGAACGGCTACTCGGTCTTCTACCCCTGCTGGAGCGGCAAGAACATCGGCGACGGCCGCAGCAACTACGCCCAGCTGAACGACCCGAGCATCAACAAGGCCATCGACGCGGCCGCCAAGATCACGGACGCGGCCGAGGCCAACAAGGCCTGGGGCAACATCGACCGCCAGATCATGGAACTGGCGCCGGTCGTCCCCGACTACCACAAGATCCGCAACTGGATGCACGGCTCCAAGGTCGGCAACGTCGTGTACGACAGCGGCAACACCTGCGTCGCGCTCTGCAAGCTCTACGCAATGAAGTAAGCCGTACGACCAGGGGGGTGGCCGTTCGCCCGGCCGCCCCCCTCCGGCCCTCTCCCCTCCACGCCCCCGGCGACGGCGCCCCGTCCGGAAAGTCACGCCCCCATGTCCCGCTTCCTCGTCCGCCGAGTCCTCGGCGCACTGGTCATCCTGCTGATCATCAGCGCCATCACATTCGGTCTCTTCTACGCCATCCCGCGTGACCCGGCGATGATGTCCTGCGGCAAGAACTGCACGCCCGACATGCTCGCGCAGATCCGGCACAACCTGGGCATCGACCACCCGATCCCGGTGCAGTACTGGGACTGGCTCAAGGGTGTCTTCGTCGGGCGGGACTACGCCGGCTTCGGGAACTGCAACGCCCCCTGCCTCGGCTACTCCTTCGCCAACCGCGAGCCCGTCCTCGGCACGATCATGGACCGTCTGCCGACGACCCTCTCGCTCGCGTTCGGCGCGGCCGTCGTCTTCCTGATCTTCGGTGTCGGCGCGGGCATGCTGGCCGCCGTCAAGCAGGGCAAGTTCCTGGACAAGTTCGCCAGCTCGGCCTCGCTGTTCGGCTCTTCGCTGCAGATCTACTTCGTCGGCTATGTCGCGATGTTCTTCCTGGTCTCGAAGCTGCACCTGTTCGCGCAGCCGTCGTACACGCCCTTCACCGAGGACCCGGTCTCCTGGTTCTCCGGGCTGCTGCTGCCCTGGCTGACCCTGGCGATCATCTTCACCGCCAACTACACCCGTATGACCCGCTCCCAGCTCGTCGAACAGCTCAGCGAGGACTACGTCCGCACCGCCCGCGCCAAGGGCCTGTCCCGTGCGAACGTCTTCTTCCGGTTCGCCTGGCGCGGAGCGATGGGCCCGATCGTCACGGTCTTCGGCATCGACCTGGGCGTGCTGATCGGTGGCGCGATCATCACCGAGTCGACCTTCAGCATCCAGGGCATCGGCCGCCTCGCGGTGGACTCCGTGAACAAGAGCGACCTGCCCATGCTGCTCGGCGTCACCATCCTGTCGGCCGGTGCGATCGTGTTCTTCAACATCATCGTCGACGCCGTCTACGCCCTCATCGACCCGCGGATCCGGCTCGCCTGACCCCGGGCAACCCGCCCCCGACAGCTACCCCCGGCATCACCCCCCTCAGGAGCGTCCCCGTGACGAGCACCGATCAGCAGCCCTTCCTGTCCGTCAGGGATCTGAAGGTTCACTTCTCCACCGAAGACGGCGTCGTCAAGGCCGTCGACGGTCTCACCTTCGACCTGGCCAAGGGCAAGACGCTCGGCATCGTGGGCGAGTCGGGCTCGGGCAAGTCCGTCACGAACCTGACGATCCTTGGCCTGCACGACCGCGATCGCACCGCCATCGACGGGGAGATCCTGCTCGACGGCAAGGAGTTGCTGACCGCCTCCGAGCGAGAGCTCGAACGGCTGCGCGGCAACAAGATGTCGATGATCTTCCAGGACGCGCTGGCCTCGCTGTCGCCGTACCACACCATCGGCAAGCAGATCGGCGAGACGTACCGCAAGCACACCGGTGCCTCCAAGAAGGAGGCCCGGGAGCGGGCGATCGAGATGCTGAAGCGCGTCGGCATCCCGCAGCCGGACATGCGGGTCGACGACTACCCGCACCAGTTCTCCGGCGGTATGCGCCAGCGCGCGATGATCGCGATGGCGCTGGTCTGCGACCCCGAGCTGCTGATCGCCGACGAGCCGACGACCGCGCTCGACGTGACGGTCCAGGCCCAGATCATGGACCTGCTGAAGGACCTCCAGCAGGAGTTCGGCACGGCGATCATCTTCATCACCCACGACCTCGGTGTCATCGCCGACATCGCGGACGACGTGCTGGTGATGTACGGCGGCCGGTGCGTGGAGCGCGGTACCAAGAAGGAGGTGCTGCGTGCGCCGCAGCACCCCTACACCTGGGGCCTGCTGGGCTCGATGCCGAGCCTGGACGGTCCGGTCGACGTACCGCTGAACCCGATCCCCGGCGCGCCGCCGTCGCTGCTGAACCCGCCGACGGGCTGCCGCTTCCACCCGCGGTGCACCTTCACGGAGAAGATCGAGGGCGGCCTCTGCTCCACCGAGCAGCCGCTGCTGAAGATCACGGACGGGCGCGGTGCCGCCTGTCACCTCACGGCGGACCAGCGCCGCGAGTTCTTCGCCGACTACGCCGCGACCCGGTCGCACTGACGTAACTGAGACGGGATTTCACGATCATGAGCAACACGAACCCCCTCCTGGACGTCACCGGACTGACCAAGCACTTCCCGGTGATGGGAGGCTTCCCCTTCAAGCGGAAGATCGGCGCGGTCCAGGCCGTGGACGGACTCGACTTCCAGGTCGCCGAGGGCGAGAGCCTGGGTCTGGTCGGTGAGTCCGGCTGTGGCAAGTCGACGACGGGCCGGCTGATCACGCGCCTCCTGGAGCCCACCGGCGGCAGCATCAAGTACCGCGGCCAGGACATCACGCACGCGGGCCGCAAGCAGCTGGCGCCGGTCCGCTCCGAGATCCAGATGATCTTCCAGGACCCGTACGCGTCGCTGAACCCGCGCCAGACGGTCGGCAAGATCATCTCGGGTCCGATGGAGATCAACGGGATCAACCCGCCCGGCGGCCACGAGAAGCGCGTACGCGAACTCCTGGAGACGGTGGGCCTCAACCCCGAGCACTACAACCGCTTCCCGCACGAGTTCTCCGGTGGTCAGCGTCAGCGCATCGGCGTGGCCCGCGCGCTGGCCCTCGAACCCAAGCTGATCGTCGCGGACGAGCCGGTCTCGGCGCTCGACGTCTCCATCCAGGCGCAGGTGGTCAACCTGCTCCAGGAGCTCCAGCGGGACCTGGGCATCGCGTTCGTCTTCATCGCCCACGACCTCGCGATCGTGCGCCACTTCTCGGAGCGCGTCGCGGTCATGTACCTCGGCAAGATCGTCGAGATCGCCGACCGCGAGGACCTGTACGACAACCCGCGTCACCCCTACACGCGCGCGCTGCTGTCCGCCGTTCCCGAGGCCACCGCGGACGAGGTGCCGTCCCGCGAGCGCATCCTTCTCACCGGTGACGTGCCCTCCCCGCTCAACCCGCCGTCGGGCTGCCGCTTCCGCACCCGCTGCTGGAAGGCCACGGAGAAGTGCGCGACGGAGGCCCCGCCGCTGGTCCAGGTCGAGGGCAACCGCGAGGGCCATCTGACGGCGTGCCACTACCCCGAGGTCAAGGAGACCGTGCCGGCTCCTCGCCTGTCCAAGGACCCCGGAGTCACGGCCTGACACACCCCTTTTCGTCAGCCGTGACCCACGGAACCGACCTTCGCCGGCCCATTGACCCGAGCCCACGAATGTCCGGTTCCCGGGGAACGAAGGCCCGCACCCTTCCGGTGCGGGCCTTCACTCGGCTCAGGGCACCCTTCTGGTGCGGGCCTCCACCCGGCTCAGGCGTCCGTGGCGTCCGGCTCCAGGTCCAGCTCGCCCACGACCTGGTCTCCGCTCATCTCCCCCGTACGACGGAAACCGAGCCGCAGATAGA
Source organism: Streptomyces albiflavescens (assembly GCF_014645835.1). Lineage (GTDB taxonomy): Bacteria > Actinomycetota > Actinomycetes > Streptomycetales > Streptomycetaceae > Streptomyces > Streptomyces albiflavescens. The sequence continues at coordinate 219,318 of NZ_BMMM01000015.1, read as the reverse complement.
ACTCCTCGGGTCCGCCCTCACCTTCGACCCAGGTCACCGTGACCCGCGACTGGCCGCGCCCGCGGATCTCCTCGCACACGGACTCGACGGCGAACCGGCCGTAGCCGCGCCCCTGTCGGCCGTCGGCGATGTTCAGACGCCAGAGGCCGGAGCGGGGCCGGTCGTCGGGGTTGTCGGGGTCGAAGCGGAAGTCGAAGAAGGCCATCACGAAGCCGACCGGTTCGTCGCCGTCGAGGATCAGGCGGGGCCAGGCCTTCTCGGCGTGCGCGTAGGCCTCGGCCAGCGACTTCACCACCGGGGAGGCGAACCGCTCCTGGTCCGGCCGAACCTTCAGCGTGAGGGCCGCGTCGATGTTGTCCGGCGTCACCTTCGCCAGCCGCAGATCCGCCACCGCTAACCCGACTTCCCGCGCTCCACGCAGAATTCATTGCCCTCGGGGTCGGCCAGGGTGACCCAGCCGCCACCGTCGGGGCGGGTGTGGTCCGCGATCTGCCGGGCACCGAGGCCGAGCGCCCGCTCGACCTCCGCCGCCCGCGTGCGGCCGTGCGGCTGCAGGTCGAGGTGGACGCGGTTCTTGGCCGCCTTGTCCTCCGGGACGTGCACGAAGAGCAGAGTGGGCCCGCCGGACGGGTCCACGATCACCGCCTCCGGGTCGCCGGGCTTGTCGTCGTCGGCCAGCGGGCGGCCGAGCAACTCGCTCCAGAACAGGCCGAGATCGTAGGGATCGCCGGTGCAGTCGAAGGTGATCGTACGGATGGTGGGGTTCAACGACCCTTGCTCTCCCATGTACTAGTCCCCCGTCCGGCCGTCGGCCATCTCGCGCAGGATGTCGATGTGGCCGTTGTGCCGGGCCGTCTCCTCGATGAGGTGGAGGAGGATCCAGCGGAGGTCGACATGGCGGCCGTCGCGGATGGGGCGCTGCGCCTTGGCGTCCAGGTCGTGGTCGGCGACCAACTGGCGGTAGCGGGCGGCCTGTTCCTCGTAGTCGTCGAGAAGTTGGGGCAGCGGGATGTCGACGGCGATGCGCATCTCGCGGTCGGGATCCTCGTCCGTCCAGGGCCCCTCGTCCTCCTCGCCGAGGAAGACCACCTGGAACCAGGAGTACTCGACCCAGCGCAGATGGCTGATCAGTCCGGAGAGGGTCATCAGCGGGGACCCGGGCAGCGGCGCCTTGATGGCGTCCTGCGCGGAGACGCCCTCGCACTTGGCGTGGGCGGTGGCGCGGGCGTAGTCGAGGAAGGTGGTCAGCTGTGAGCGCTCGTCCCATGCGGGGGGCGTGTCAGTTCGAGTCATCGGGGTGAAGCATCCCCGTCCGCCCGTGCGATGTCGAGCGATTAAGTGCCCGCTCCCGGTGCGGGGTTGTCGGCTCCCCGGCACCGGGGCCAGACTGTCGCGCCATGGCCTTCCACCTGCGCGGGACCGTCCTGCCCGACGGCGTGGTACGCGACCTCTGGACGCTCGGCGACCGGCTCAGTCTCTCCCAGGCGCCACCACAGCCGTGGCCACCCCGGGTTCGTAAGAGAGCGCGAGGATCAAAGGTCCAGTAGTGCTTCGAGCGGGGCGACGGGCTGAGACACTGCTGCGATGGCTGATCGTTCGTTCAGTGACGTCTCACTCGCCGCCCTGTATGACGCCCTCAATCCGTGGGGGCCGAGTGACGACTTCTATCTGGGCCTGGTGATGTCCGCGCGGTCCGTGCTCGACGTCGGGTGCGGGACGGGGCGGCTGTTGGGGCGGGCCCGGGAGGCCGGGCACGAGGGGCGGCTCTGCGGGCTGGATCCCGCCGCGGCCATGCTGGTGCAGGCGCGGCGCCGGATCGACGCCGAGTGGGTGCTCGGGTATCTCGCCTCCGCGCGCTGGGAGCGGGAGTTCGACCTCGTCGTGATGACCGGGCACGCCTTTCAAGTCCTGGTCGGTGACGAGGAGTTGCGCTCCTCGCTGGCCGCGGTCCGCGAGGCCCTCAGCGACGACGGCCGGTTCGTCTTCGAGACGCGCAATCCCGCCGCCCGCGCCTGGGAGTCGTGGACCCCGGAGCGCGTGCGCGAGGTGAGCGACGCCCACGGCGATGTCGTACGGGTGTGGCACGAGGTCGAGACGCCCGTGCTCGGGAACCACGTGACGTTCACCGAGACGTTCGAGCACCCGGGGTGGGAGCGGCCGCGGGTCAGTCGCAGCACGCTGCGGTTCCTGGGGGCGGACGCGCTGGCCGGGTTTCTCGGCGACGCCGGGCTGGCCGTCCACGAGCAGTTCGGCGACTGGGGGCGGGGGCCGCTCTCCCCCACCGCCCCCGAGATCATCACCGTGGCCGGGCCCCGGCCGACCTAGGGGGCTTCTGATGGATCATGTCGAAGACGCGGGGCCTGGCACGCCCATCTGCGCTTATGAGGCACCGCAGCTCTCCTCCGACCTGATCCGCCGGACAGGCCCTAGTCGTCCTCGCCCTCCAGGGCCGCCAGCGCCGGATCCAGCACGATGTCCTCCGCGCGGGCCTCGATCGTCGGATCTTCCGGGAAATGGCAGGCCGTCAGATGTCCCTCGGTGTTGCCCGACAGCTGGATCAGCGGCGGCTCCTCCTGCGCGCACTTGTCCTGGGCCTTCCAGCAGCGGGTGCGGAAGCGGCAGCCGGAGGGCGGGGAGATGGGGGAAGGGACGTCGCCCTCCAGGCGGATGCGTTCCTTCTTCTCGGCGTCGATGTCCGCGTCGGGGACGGCCGACATGAGGGCGTGGGTGTAGGGGTGGCGCGGGCCGGTGTACAGCGACGTACGGTCCGCGATCTCCACGATCTTGCCGAGGTACATCACCGCGACGCGCTGCGAGAAGTGGCGGACGACGGCGAGGTCGTGCGCGATGAAGACGAACGCGATGCCCATCTCCCGCTGGACTTCCTGGAGCAGGTTCACCACCTGCGCCTGGATGGAGACGTCCAGGGCCGATACCGGCTCGTCGGCCACGATCAGCTTGGGCTTGAGCGCCAACGCCCGTGCCACGCCGATGCGTTGGCGCTGACCACCGGAGAACTCGTGCGGGAAGCGGTTGTAGTGCTCGGGGTTGAGGCCGACCGTCTCCAGCAGCTCGCGCACCCGGGCCTCGCGGCCGCCGGGCGGATTGATGCCGTTGATCTCCATCGGCGAGGAGATGATCGTGCCGACCGTCTGCCGGGGATTGAGGGAGGCGTACGGATCCTGGAAGATCATCTGGATCTCGGAGCGGATCGGCGACAACTGGCGCCGGGTGGAGCGGCTGATGTCCTTTCCGCGGTACGAGATCGTGCCTTGCGTGGGCTCCATGAGACGGGTCAGCAGTCGTCCCGTCGTGGATTTGCCGCAGCCCGACTCGCCGACGAGACCCAGCGCCTCACCGGGGAAGACGTCGAACGACACGCCGTCCACGGCCTGCACCGCGCCGATCGTGCGCTTGATCGGGAAGCCTCCCTTCACCGGGAAGTGCTTCTTCAGGTCGCGTACCCGCATCAGCGGTTCGGCCGGGTCCATGTCCCGCTGACCGGGGATGGTGTCGGCCGCGACCGCGGTCTTCTCGTCGCTCACAGCGTCGCTCACAGTCAGTCCCCTCAGCCCAGCCTGGGCCGAATCGTCTCGGTGAAGATGCGGCTCTTTTGATCCAACGTCAGATGACAGGCCGCTCCCCGACCCTCCGGCAGCTCCGGCCGGATGTCCACGCACCGGTCGGAGCCCTCCACCTCACCGCGGAAGCCGCAGCGCGGATGGAAGGGGCATCCCGAGGGCGGGTTCAGCAGTGACGGGGGCGCGCCCGGAATGGGGGTCAGCGGTTCGTCCACATCGGCCGTCAGACGTGGCATGGACCCCAGCAGACCCCAGGTGTACGGGTGTTGCGGGGACTTGAGGACCTCGCGGACCGTGCCGCGCTCCACCGCCCGGCCCGCGTACATCACGAGCAGGTCGTCCGCCATGTTCGCGACCACCCCGAGGTCGTGGGTGATCATGATGATCGCGGAGCCGAACTCCTGCTGGAGGTCCTTCAGGAGGTCCAGGATCTGTGCCTGGACGGTCACGTCGAGGGCCGTGGTCGGTTCGTCGGCGATCAGCAGGTCCGGGTTGCAGACCAGGGACATCGCGATCATCACGCGCTGGCGCATACCGCCGGAGAACTGGTGCGGATAGTCGTCCACGCGCCGCTGGGCGTGCGGGATGCCGACCTTCTCCAGCATCTCGATGGCCCGCTCGCGCGCCTCCCTCTTGGAGGCCCCGGTGTGCTTGCGGAACGGCTCGCCGATCTGCCGCCCCACGGAGTGGTACGGCGACAGCGCGGTCAGCGCGTCCTGGAAGATCATCGCCATCTTGTTGCCCCGGAGCCTCTCCAGCTCGGCCTCGGTGGCGGTGATCAGTTCCTTGCCGTCGAGGACGATCTCGCCCTCGATCGTGGTGGTCAGCGGGTTGTGCAGGCCCAGGATGGTCAGGTTGGTGACGGACTTCCCGGATCCGGACTCGCCGACGATGCCGAGCGTCGTACCGCGCTCCAGGTCGAAGGAGAGACCGTCGACCGCCTTGACGACGCCGTCCTCCGTGGAGAACCGCACATGCAGGTCGCGGACCGACAGGAACGCGTCGGATCCGGCCGGCGCCGGGGCGTCCTCGGGCTTGGTGAGTGTGGTCACTGAGAGGGCTCCTCAAGCACTAGGACAGCCGCACACGCGGGTCGATCACGGCGTACAACGCATCCACGATGACGTTGAGCAGAAGGATGAACGCGGCGCTGAAGAGCATCACGCCCATGAGTTTCGGCAGGTCCTTGCCTACGACAGACTCCACTGCGAGCCGGCCGATGCCCGCGAGCCCGAAGGTGAACTCGGTGACGACGGCGCCGCCGAGCAGCGCGGAGAGGTCCATGCCGAGGATGGTGAGGATCGGGATGAGGGAGCCGCGCCAGGCGTACCGGAAGAAGACGTATCTGCCGGTCATGCCCTTCGCGCGGGCCGCGCGCACATGCTCTTCCTGGAGCTGTTCGATCATCGTCGAGCGCGACATACGCGTGTAGTTCGCGGTGAAGATCACGGACATGACGACCCAGGGGATCAGCAGGCCCATGAACCACTGCCCGGGATTGTCCGAGAACGGCACGTACTTGGGCTTGTCCAGCCAGCCGGTGCTGTAGACGAAGATCCCGAGGACGATCGGGCCGAGGAAGTAGATCTGGAACGAGCTCAGCACCAGCGAGATGGAGCTGAAGACCTTGTCGAGCCAGGTTCCCCGGTAGCGGGCGGCGATCATGCCGGTGCCGAGACCGACGATGAGGAAGACGATCAGGCCGCCGATCGTGAGGGACAGCGTCAGCGGGAAGCGGTCCATGATCGTGGACCAGACCATCTGCTGGTCACGGAAGGAGACACCGAAGCAGGGAGCCGGGCAGTGCCCCACGGCGAAGTCCCGTCCGACGAAGATGCCGGAGAGGAACTTCCAGTACTGCACGGGGATCGGATCGTCGAGCCCCAGGTTCTTGTGGATGATCGCCAACGCGTCCGGGGTGCAGTTCTTGCCGCACGCTAGCGTGGCCGGGTCCTGGGGGATCGCGTAGTACATGAAGAACGTGAAGGCGCTGATCAGCAGGAGGATGAGCATCGCGCCGAACGTCCGGCGAAGGATGAATCGAAGCATGGCGGAACGCTGCTCTCAGGACGGCGGCCAGGGACAGGAGCGCCCGGGGCGCACTGCGCGCAGTGCGCCCCGGGAGGGTGGTCAGCTCTTGAGGAAGACCCGGGTCGGGTCGGTGTAGCTGGTCACCGTGGAGTAGCGCAGGCCACCCACGTTGGTACCGGCGATCTGGAACACCTTGGTGTAGTAGATCGGCGATGCCGGGTTGACCTTCTGGCTGATGTACTGGTTGAGGGCGGTCCAGGCCTTGGTGGCCTCGGCGGTGTCCGTGATCTTCTGGATACGCGCGATCTCGGAGTTCACGTGGTCGTCGTTGATGTGCGCGTAGTTCGAGGCGCCGTCCTGGATCTGCGTGCCGTCGTACAGCGGCGGGAAGACGGTGCTGGCGGACGGCCAGTCCTGGCCCCAACCGGTCATGTAGATGTCGAAGCCGTTCTGGACCTTGCCGACCTGCTCGTACCAGGTCGCGGCGTCGATCTCCTTCTTCTGGACGTCGAGACCGATCTTCGTGAGGGCGTTCTCGACGAGGACGGCCTGCTGCTGGCGGACCGGGATGTTGGCGTAGGCGTAGACGATCTTCTTGCCCTTGGCGCCGGCTTCCTCGATCAGCTTCTTGGCCTTGGCGATGTCACCGTTGGGGTGCTTGGTCCGGTCGAAGGGGTCGTAGTCCTTCTGGTAGCCCGGAGTGGTGGGCGACATCAGGCTGTTGGCGACCTCACCGCCGTACGCGCCACCGTCCGCCTTGTACACGGCCGTGGACGGCATGGCGTAGGTGATCGCGTCGCGGATCTTCTTGTCCTTGATGCGGTCCATGTTGAAGTTCATCTGCCACACGTACGGGGCGTAGCCCTGGATCGTGCGCTTCATCGCCGCGGCGTCGGAGACGACCTTCTGCACCTGGGTGGTGGCGACCTGACCGGTCATCATGATGGCGTTCTTGGCGTCACCACGGTCGGCGAGGATCGTCTTGGTCTGGTCCTCGTCGTCGTGGTTGATGTCGATGTTGAAGCCGTCGACGTACTGGTGACGCATCGCGTCGCTCTTCGCGTCCCAGTTGGTGTTCTTGACCAGCTTGACGCTCTTGCCGGCCTTGAACTCCGAGATCTTGTACGGGCCGACGGCGACCGGCTTGGTGTCGTACTTCGCCTTGGTGTCCGTCTTCTCGGGGACGACGGAGTAGCCGGCCATGGCCAGGGCCTGCGGCAGGTCGGGCTGCGCGACCTTGAAGTGGAAGACGATCGTCTTGTCGTCCGGGGTCGCGAGGACCGAGTCCGGCAGGTGCTTGCCCTTGAACGGGCCCGCGTACGCCTTGCGGTAGGTGGTGCCGGAACCCGACAGCCACTGCTGGATGTAGGACGGGCCATCCGTGATGAACGGGTCGTAGAGCCGCTCGAAGGTGTGGCGGATGTCGGCCGAGTCGATCACATGACCGGTCTCGTCCTTGATCCCGTCCTTCAGCGTGTACGTCCAGGTCTTGCCGCCGTCCGACATCTTGCCGGGGTCCGTGGCGAGGTCGCCGACGACCGTGAGGCCGCCCTTGGCGTCCTCCTTGTACGTGGTCAGGCCGCGGAAGATGAGCTTGGCGAGCAGGCCGGCGTCGCTGACGTAGATCTGGCCCGGGTCGAGGTGCGAGAAGTCGTCCTCCTCGTACACCTGGATCGTGCCGCCGGGCTTGGCGCCGGTGACCTCTTCGGCGGGGCCGGTCGAGTCCGCGGCGGTGCCCATTTTCACCGCCGCGGACTGCGACGCGGCTTCTTCCTTGTTCTTGCTCTTGTCTTTGCCGCTGCCGTTGTCACTGCTGCTGCAGCCGGCCAGCGCGAGGGCGCCGGCCGCGACCGCGACGACGGCGGTCCGCGCTCTGCGGGAACTGAGGATGCTCATGGAGTCGAGTCCACCTGCCTGTGAGTTGTGATCAGTGATCCACTGGTGCTGCTTGGCAGTGCACGGCCGGTCGTCGCCGGCTCCCGGGTGGCAGCGGCACCCCCGAACTCGGAGTCAGCGGCCCGTCTTGGGATCGAAGGCGTCCCGGACCGAGTCACCGAGGAGGTTGAACGCCACGACGAAGACGACCATGGCGACACCCGGGAAGAACATGTAGACGGGGTCCTGTTCGTAGATGTCCGACCCGATGGCGAACATCCGGCCCCAGTCGGGGGTCGGTTCGGAGTAGCCGACGCCGACGAAGGAGAGAAACGCAACCGAGAGAATGGTGTTGGGCAGCATGTACGTGCCCTGCACCAGGATCGGTGTGACGAGGTTGGGCAGCAGTTCCTTGCGGATGATCCGCCACGGCGAGGCGCCCGCGACCTTCGCGGCCTCGACGAACTCCCGCTCACGCAGCGAGAGCGCGACCGCCCGGATCAGCCGGGCGAGGCCCATCCAGCCGAGGAACCACAGCACCCCGATGATCGCGAGGGCGTGGATGTAGGTGGGCGTCTCCTCGTCGGGAGCCACGAACACCGCGGTGATCACCGGCATCGCCGCGATCATGAACAGCTGCTGCGGGAAGGCGAGCAGGAAGTCCGTGAGCCGGCCGAGCCAGTAGTCGACCTTGCCGCCGAAGTAGCCGCCGACCAGGCCGATCAGCACCCCCATGAACACCATCGCGATCGTCGCCACGAGCGCCGTGTACAGCGAGGTGCGCATGCCGTACAGGAGCTGCATGAACACATCGCGCCCCAGCGTCGGTTCGATCCCGAACCAGAACTCCGACGTGATGCCGCCGTTGGGACCGGCGGGCATGTTGAAGTCGTTCAGGAGCGTGGGGTCGTCCTGCCCGTAGAGCGTGTACGGATTCTTGCCGTACAGCTTCGAGATCAGCGGAGCGAGGGCGGCGATCAGGAAGAAGAACAGCACGATGTACGCGGAGACGACACCGGTGCGGTCGCGCTTGAACCGGCGCCACATCAGCTGTCCGGGCGATCGGCCCTCCAGCTTCTCCGGCTCGGCGGAACGCTTCCGCTCGGTCTGCTCGTCGACCTCGGTGGAGGCTTCCGCGCCCTCGATCTCGATCGGACTGGTCATGATTCGTCCATTTCATGGGTACGCCGAGCCCGCGGCCGCCACAGGGTGTGGGCGGCCGCAGTTCGGACCATGCGGATCAGGAGAGACGTATGCCTAGCGGTCGCTGTGCGCACGGGCGCGGCGTGCGACAACTCGCAGATGAACACGCGTAGTTGGCATCTGGTGCCTCCTCATGACTCAACCGGTGCACGGACAGGAGGGGCCCCTGACTGACCTCCGACACCCCTGACGGAGGGTCAAACACCCCACTGTGCTCGTGAGTCGGCGCTGTCCCCACAGCGCATGACCCATTGACCCGAGCGTTACGCGGCTAACTATCTGACATGAGCCAGATAACCGACCACAGCCTTTAGGTCTCGGTTCCATCACAGCTGACGCCTACATCTTCCAAAATCTGGACAAAATGATCTGCGGGAGAAGCCCGCGAAACGGACGTGTTACATGCGTATCGGGCGGGTGGCACCGCATTTCGGACAGCGGCGAGCCGAAAATGGGTTGCAAAAAGCCCGGGTCCCCCCATCCTGGGGAAACCCGGGCTCAGTTGCCGTGGATCAGCCGTGCACGACGACGTGAATCAGCCGTTCTGCACGCCGGACGACCGGTGGATCAGCCGTGCTTGGCGCGGCTCGCGGTGCGGCCACGCTCCTTCTGGTCCAGGACGACCTTGCGGATGCGAACGGCCTCAGGAGTCACCTCGACGCACTCGTCGTCGCGGCAGAACTCCAGCGACTGCTCCAGCGAGAGCTTGCGCGGCGGGACGATCGCCTCGAACGAGTCGGCCGAGGACGACCGCATGTTCGTGAGCTTCTTCTCCTTGGTGATGTTCACGTCCATGTCGTCGGCGCGCGAGTTCTCGCCGACGATCATGCCCTCGTACACCTCGGTGCCGGGGTCGGTGAACAGCACACCGCGCTCCTGGAGGTTCGTCATCGCGAACGCGGTGACGGCACCCGCGCGGTCGGCGACCAGCGAACCGTTGTTGCGGGTCGTCAGCGCGCCGAACCACGGCTCGTGGCCCTCGTGGATGGAGTGGGCGATGCCCGTGCCACGCGTGCCGGTCAGGAACTCCGTACGGAAGCCGATCAGGCCGCGGGACGGCACGACGAACTCCATGCGGACCCAGCCGGAACCGTGGTTGGACATGTTGTCCATCCGGCCCTTGCGGACGCCCATGAGCTGCGTGACGGCGCCCATGTGCTCCTCGGGCACGTCGACCGTGAGGCGCTCGACCGGCTCGTGGACCTTGCCGTCGACCTCCTTGGTGACGACCTGCGGCTTGCCGATCGTGAGCTCGAAGCCCTCGCGGCGCATCTGCTCGACGAGGATGGCCAGCGCCAGCTCACCGCGGCCCTGCACCTCCCAGGCGTCCGGACGCTCGGTGTCCAGGACGCGCAGCGAGACGTTACCGATCAGCTCGCGGTCCAGGCGGTCCTTGACCTGGCGGGCCGTGACCTTGCGGTCCTTGACGGCGGCCTTGACGGAGGCGCCCTTGCCGGTGCCGCCACGCCCGACCAGCGGCGAGGTGTTCGTACCGATGACCATGGAGATCGCGGGCTCGTCGACCGTGATCAGCGGGAGCGCCACCGGGTTCTCGGGGTCGGCGAGGGTCTCACCGATCATGATGTCCGGGATACCGGCGACGGCACAGATGTCACCGGGCCCCGCCATCTCGGCGGGCTTGCGGGTGAGCGCCTCGGTCATCATCAGCTCGGTGATGCGGACGTTGGAGACGGTGCCGTCGCGCTTGATCCACGCGACCGTCTGGCCCTTGCGCAGCTCGCCCTGCTCGACGCGGAGCAGCGCGATACGGCCGAGGAAGTTGTCCGCGTCCAGGTTGGTGACGTGCGCCTGGAGGGGGGCCTTCTCGTCGTACGTCGGGGCCGGGACGTGCTCCAGGATCGTGGAGAAGAACGGCTCCAGGCTGTCGCTGTCGGCCGGGACGGTGCCGTCCGCCGGCTTGGTCAGGGAGGCGACACCGTCGCGTGCACACGCGTAGACGATGGGGAACTCGATCTGGTCCTCGTCGGCGTCGAGGTCGAGGAAGAGGTCGTACGCCTCGTTCACGACCTCGTCGATGCGGGAGTCCGGGCGGTCCGTCTTGTTGATGCACAGGATGACGGGCAGGCGGGCCTGCAGCGCCTTGCGCAGCACGAACCGGGTCTGCGGCAGCGGCCCCTCGGAGGCGTCGACGAGAAGGACCACCGCGTCGACCATCGACAGACCGCGCTCGACCTCGCCGCCGAAGTCGGCGTGGCCGGGGGTATCGATGATGTTGATCGTGATGACGTCGCCGCCATCCTTGGGGTGGTACTTGACGGCCGTGTTCTTGGCCAGGATCGTGATGCCCTTCTCACGCTCCAGGTCATTGCTGTCCATCATGCGGTCGTCGAGCGACTCGGCGGCGTGCGCGGCGAAGGCACCGGCCTGCTTGAGCATGGCATCGACCAGGGTGGTCTTGCCATGGTCGACGTGGGCGACGATGGCGACGTTGCGGATGTCGTGGCGCGTGGCCATATTGAGGCGCTTCTCCCGGGGTGAGTGGACGGCCTCCGCTGCGCGGGGCCTGCCGGGCTGAACACGCCACGGCCTTACCCCATGGTACGTGCCCCGAACAGACCCGGCCTCCGCAGGGCGACCACCACCGCCTGACCTGGGGCCCCGCGCCCCGCCCCGGCCGCCCGCACCACGGTCCCGCGCCCCGCCGTCGCAGCTGTGGGCCTGCGTGCCGTCAGGGGCGGCACGCAGGCCCACAGCAGTCGGTGGTGGCGGGAGCCGTGGCTAGTTCTGTGACGCGCCGGCCGAAGGCTTCGCGGAGGGCTTCAGATAGCCCATGTCCTCGTAGATCGGGGTCTGGAAGCCGAAGGCGCCGGTGTTGGCGAGGTTCGTGCGGGCGGCGGTGAGCTGGGGGCGCTGGTAGAGGGGGATGGAGCCGGCGGCGGCCCAGATGCGGGCGTCGGCCTTGCGGACCAGCGAGCGCTCCTCGTCCTCGTCCAGTGTGGCGATGGCCTGGTCGAAGAGCTGATCGATCTGGTCGGTGCCGACCCGGGTGTAGTTCTGCTCGACGCTCAGGGACCCGTCGGCGGCCGGCACCGGCTTGGCGAAGATCGGGCGGGCGTCGGTGGCCGGAAAGGCGGACGCGGGCCACGAGTACAGCGCCAGGTCGTACTGGCCCGACGCGATGTGGTCCTTGAAGTAGCTGGCGTCCGAGACTTTCGAGATCTCGGTGTGGATACCGATGCGCTGCAGCATCTGCGAGATGCGGTCGGCGACGGCCTGCAGGGACTCCGAGCCCGGGCCCGACGGCAGCACGAAGCGGAGCGTGAGCGGCTTGCCGTCCTTGGCGAGCGTGGCCGCCGCGGCGCCCGCGGGAGCCGCCGTCCCCTTGGGCGCGTACGCCCCCGGCGCCCCGCCCTGCCTGGCGTACCGCTTCCCGTCCAGGTGCTTGCCGGCCTGCTCGTCCGCGTACTCCCCCGACGGCTTGCGATGGTGTCGCTCGCTGTGGTCCTTGGGGTCCTTCTTCTCCCGGTCGGCATCGGAGGGCTTGTCGTCCTCGCCGACGATGTACGTCCCGTCGTCGCCGGAGCCGTCGGAGTCCGCCTTCTTGCCCTGGGAACCTGCCGCGTTCTCCGTCTTCTTCTGTTCCTTGACCGGGCCGCCGGGCACCCACCCGGCGTCGGTCAGCAGCGCCTGCGCCTCCTTGGTGTTCTGGCCGCCGAGGGCGCCACTGTTGTCGGCGTACGCCTGCTGGCCCGAGAGGGCGAGATGGCTGCCGACCGGCACAGAGGGCAGGCCCAGCGGCTTCAGCACCACCTGGGCGAGCTCCTGCCGGTCGAGCGCGCGGGCCACGGCGCGGCGGACGCGCTCGTCGGCGAGCGGGCCCTCGGAGCCGTTGAGGGCGAGCTGGGTGTAGGCGGGTTCCAGGGACTTGCGGACCACGAAACGGCGCAGCCCCGACTGCTGGTCGACGAACTTCGCCATCGTCTTGCGCAGCTTCTTGCGGGCGCCGGCCTCTTCGGAGGCGGCGTCCTCGTCGGAACCGTGCGCGACGGCCCAGGAGCGCAGCGCCTTCGCGGGTGTGATCTCGGCGCCGGGCCCCTGCAGCGCGGTGCTGCCCTGATCGCGGGCGGCGAGCGTGATCTGTTCGGCCTCGGAGGGGTCGATCTCGGCCAGGTCGAGCTTGTCGTCGGCGAGCGCGGCGGCCCGCTTGTCACGGGCGACGGCGATCAGATCGATCTCGGAGAGCTTGGTGGGATGCCCCCACCAGCGCGGATTGCGGATGAGGTGAACCTCGCCGGCCTTGCGGTCCACGTCCTTCAGCGCGAAGGGTCCCGCGGTGACCTTCAGCTTCCTTCTCGCACCGTCGTTGAAGGTGTCCGGGGTGCCCATGACGTCCTTCGGGTACAGCGGTGAGAACAGCGACTTCCAGTCGGCGTAGGAGCGGCTGAAGGTGACCCTGACCTCCAGGTTGTTCTTGCCGCGCTCGATCTTCTCGATGCGGTCGTAGCCGGCGTTGCGGGCCGTCCAGTACGCGGTGTCCTTGCCGGAAAGGGCGCGCCACTGGGCGGCGAAGTCGGCGGCGCCGATCTCGCGGCCGTCGCTCCAGACGGCCTGCTGGTTGAGCTTGTACAGCACGACCTGCTTGGGCTCGGTCTCGACGATCTTCGCGGACTCCAGGTAATCCGGGTTGATCTGTGGCCGCCCGTTCCGGTCGAGCCGGTACATCGACGGCAGTACGGCCCCGGCGATCCGCGAGGTCGCGGCGTCGGCGTCGGCCTGGAAGGTGTTGAGCGTCTCCGGTACGGCGTCCACGGCCCAGCGCAGGGTGCCGCCGTCGGCGACCTGGTCACGAGCCGCGGGTGCGATGTCCTGCCCGGCCACGGGCTGGCCCGCCTCGTCCTCCGCGCTGCACGCGGCGAGGGCGGGTACCGCGAGCGCGCCCGCGGTGAGGAACGCGACCGAGCGCATCACCGCGCGCAGTCCGACGCCGTCGTGGGACATCACTGCAACCTCCGGGGGGCGCTCCGCTGTGGGACAGGTCGGCTTCTGATCACGTTTGGCGGTATATGGAGTTGATCAGATGTATGCGCCCACTGAAGGGGAGGAGGGCCCCCAGGGGGCGGCGACACGGCGGGGCGCGCCGCGAAGGTCACCCGTGTGGAGCAATGGCACCCGGCGCCGGGGCCGGCCCGGGGAGGATTTCGCCCCGAATGCCGGAGAGGCCGGCTTCGGCCCGTCCGGCGTTCGAGGACGAGGCCGTCAAGGCCGAAGCGGGCGTCTGGGGGCGGCAGCCCCACAGGTACGGGACAGGTGGGGGCGGAGGGGGCGCCCCTCCCAGGGGCACGGTCCCACCACCGGCGGCACCCGGCGTGCGAAAGGCGCGTGGCGGCGCGTTCGGGATGGTGCGATCCTGGAATCCGTGCAGATCTCTTCACACGGCCCGGTGTGACGCGCAACACTCGCAGGCGCATGAACGTTGCCGCCTTGGGCCGGAGGGTCCGCGGAAGTGAGGGCAAGTCATGTCCGTGCACGACGACTTGACGTCCGTACAGCGCTGTCTCGACGACCTCGCGAGGTCGGTCGGACGGCTGGAACAGCAGATAGGCGCAGGCCTGGATATGCGCCGGGTGCGGGCTGACGCCGACCACCTGCGCGAGAGCGTCGCGCTGCTGCGCGCGGCCGCCGCCCAGCCGGCCGCGCCACGCCGGCCCGACCTGGTCGCCATCCCCGACACCCCCTACGACAACTCCCTGTGGACGGACTCGGACGACGAGGGCCTCGGCGCCCGCGACCGCCACGCCCCGTGATCACCCCCGGCGAGCAGGCCGAAGGGTCGACACAGTCACGCGCCGGGAGGCGCACATCGATGCGGTTGCGGCCCGGAGGCGAACCGAGCCCTGAAGAGGAGCAGCAGCGTTGGCCACTGGTACGGAACCCCATCTGAACAGCGGCGGCGTACGGTCCGCCTCGCGGGCCGCGATCACCGCCCCGCATCTGCGGACGGACCGCTGGTGGCTGGCGCCCGCCGCCACCGCGGCCGGGCTGCTGGCCTTCGTCGTGTACTCGACCTGGCGAGCCTTCGCGGACACGAACTACTACGCGGCGCCGTACGTCTCGCCGTTCTACTCGCCCTGTCTGGCCGAGCGGTGCGAGACCATGCACGCGGGCCCCAATGCGGACGTCTTCGGGAGCTGGTGGGCCATCTCCCCGGCCATCATCATCCTGATCTTCCCGCTCGGCTTCCGGCTGACCTGCTACTACTACCGCAAGGCCTACTACCGCGGCTTCTGGGCGTCGCCGCCGGCCTGCGCGGTCCCCGAACCGCACAAGAAGTACACCGGCGAGACCCGCTTCCCGCTGATCCTGCAGAACATCCACCGGTACTTCTTCTACGCGGCCATCATCGTCGCCGGGATCCTCACCTACGACACCGTGCTGGCCTTCCGTGACGAGCACTACAACTGGGGCCACATGGGCCTGGGCACCGTGGTGTTCCTGGTCAACATCGTGCTGATCTGGTCGTACACCATCTCCTGCCACTCCTGCCGGCACATCGTCGGCGGGAAGCTGAAGCACTTCTCCAAGCATCCCGTGCGCTATCGGATGTGGCAGTGGGTCGGGAAGCTGAATGCCCGTCACATGCTGCTCGCCTGGACGTCGCTGGTGAGCGTGGCGCTCGCCGACTTCTACGTGTATCTGGTCGCGTCAGGCGCCTTTGCCGATCCGCGCTTCTTCTGAAATGAGTGGGGCCTTCTGATGTCCGTGGTCGATCGGCAGGAGTGGGACGTCGTCGTGGTCGGCGCCGGGGGCGCCGGACTGCGCGCCGCCATCGAGGCGCGGGAACGCGGCGCCCGTACCGCCGTGATCTGCAAGTCCCTGTTCGGCAAGGCGCACACCGTGATGGCCGAGGGCGGCATCGCGGCGGCGATGGCCAATGTCAACGAGCACGACAACTGGCAGGTCCACTTCCGCGACACCATGCGCGGCGGGAAGTTCCTCAACCAGTGGCGGATGGCCGAGCTGCACGCCCAGGAAGCGCCCGACCGGGTGTGGGAGCTGGAGACGTGGGGCGCCCTCTTCGACCGTACGAAGGACGGGCGGATCTCGCAGCGCAACTTCGGCGGCCATGAGTATCCGCGGCTCGCGCACGTCGGCGACCGGACGGGCCTGGAGCTCATCCGGACCCTGCAGCAGAAGATCGTGTCCCTCCAGCAGGAGGACATGAAGGAGACTGGGGACTACGAGAGCCGCCTGAAGGTGTACCAGGAGTGCACCGTCACCCGGATCCTCAAGACTGTGTCCCACAGCGGCTCCGCCGCGGGCAGCCGCGTCTCCGGGGCCTTCTGCTACGAGCGCGAATCGGGCCGTTTCTTCGTCCTCGAAGCGCCCTCCGTCGTGATCGCCACCGGCGGCATCGGCAAGTCCTTCAAGGTGACGTCGAACTCGTGGGAGTACACCGGGGACGGTCATGCGCTCGCACTCCTTGCCGGGGCTCCGCTGCTGAACATGGAGTTCGTGCAGTTCCACCCGACGGGCATGGTCTGGCCACCGTCGGTGAAGGGCATCCTCGTCACCGAGTCGGTGCGCGGAGACGGCGGAGTGCTCCGGAACTCCGACGGCAAGCGGTTCATGTTCGAGTACATCCCGGACGTCTTCAAGGAGAAGTACGCGCAGTCCGAGGAAGAGGGCGACCGCTGGTACGAGGACCCGGACAACAACCGCCGTCCCCCTGAGCTGCTGCCCCGGGACGAGGTCGCGCGGGCCATCAACTCCGAGGTCAAGGCGGGCCGCGGCTCCCCGCACGGCGGGGTCTTCCTGGACGTCTCCACCCGAATGCCCGCCGAGGTCATCCGACGCCGGCTGCCGTCCATGTATCACCAGTTCAAGGAACTGGCGGACGTCGACATCACCGCCGAGTCGATGGAGGTCGGCCCGACCTGCCACTACGTGATGGGCGGCATCGCGGTCGAGTCGGACACGGCGGCGGCACGCGGTGTACCCGGCCTCTTCGCGGCCGGCGAGGTGGCCGGTGGCATGCACGGCTCCAATCGGCTCGGTGGCAACTCGCTCTCCGACCTGCTGGTCTTCGGGCGGCGGGCCGGGCTGCACGCGGCCGAGTACGCGGCAGGGTTTGCCGAGGACCGTCCGGCCGTCGACGACATCCAGGTGGACACCGCCGCCGCGGAGGCGCTGCGCCCCTTCTCGGCCGAGGGACCCGAGCCCGGCGAGGAGAACGGGCGGCCACCCGAGAACCCGTACACCCTGCACCAGGAACTCCAGCAGACGATGAACGACCTGGTCGGCATCATCCGCCGCGGGGGCGAGATGGAGCAGGCCCTGGAGAAGCTCGCGGACCTGCGGGTACGGGCGCGCCGGGCGGGCGTGGAGGGACATCGGCAGTTCAACCCCGGCTGGCACCTCGCCCTCGACCTGCGGAACATGCTCCTGGTCAGCGAGTGCGTGGCACGGGCCGCCCTGGAGCGTACGGAGTCCCGCGGCGGCCACACCCGCGAGGACCACCCGACCATGGACCGCGCGTGGCGCCGTATCAATCTTCTGTGCCGGCTCACCGACCCGACGGGAGGGTTGGCGGCCACCGACCCCGTGGCGGGCCAGATCGACCTCGCACGCGAGACCACCGAACCCATCCGCTCCGACCTGCTCGCCCTCTTCGAGAAGGAGGAGCTGGTCAAGTACCTCGCCGAAGAGGAGCTGTACGAGTGAGCAGCTATGAGGCCCGCTTCAAGGTGTGGCGCGGGGACGCCGAGGGCGGCGGCCTGGAGGACTTCAAGGTCGAAGTGAACGAGGGTGAGGTGGTGCTCGACATCATCCACCGGCTCCAGGCGACCCAGGCCCCCGACCTGGCCGTGCGCTGGAACTGCAAGGCGGGCAAGTGCGGTTCGTGTTCGGCGGAGATCAACGGGCGGCCGCGGCTGATGTGCATGACGCGGATGTCGGTGTTCACGCCGGAGGAGACGATCACCGTCACGCCGCTCCGCGCCTTCCCCGTCGTACGTGATCTCGTGACGGACGTCGGCTTCAACTACACGAAGGCGAGAGAGGTCCCGTCCTTCGTGCCCCCGGCGGACCTCGGCCCCGGCGAGTACCGGATGCAGCAGGAGGACGTCGACCGCTCGCAGGAGTTCCGCAAGTGCATCGAGTGCTTCCTGTGCCAGGACACCTGCCATGTCGTCCGTGACCACGAGGAGAACAAACCGGCGTTCGCGGGCCCGCGCTTCCTGATGCGGGTGGCGGAGCTGGACATGCACCCGCTGGACGCGGCGGCGGATTCCGGCCTGGACCGCAAGCGCGCCGCCCAGGACGAACACGGGCTCGGCTACTGCAACATCACCAAGTGCTGCACGGAGGTCTGCCCCGAGGGCATCAAGATCACCGACAACGCCCTGATCCCCTTGAAGGAACGGGCGGTGGACCGCAAGTACGACCCGCTGGTGTGGCTGGGGTCGAAGATCAGGAGGCGGGAGACGTAGGGCCGGACGCGGGGCCGCCGGGGCGTCGGCGGTCGCGGCTGGCGCGCTGCATCAGGGCGCCTCCGGTGATCGTCCCCGCACCGCCCACGAGGGTGACGGTGAACTGGAGGGCGCCGGGGCCGAGCGCGCTCAGCGCCACCGCGGGGAGCGCGAGGGACCCCGTCATCACCAGCACCCCCTGGCCCCACAGCCGTCGGCGGACGACGGGGCGGCGCTCCCACCCCGGAATGCGGCCACCGCGCACGGCGGCGATCCCGACGGCGGCGGCCAACCCCAGGACCACGCCTTCGGCCAGCCCGAGCGCGAAATGCCAGTCGCCTGCCATCATCGGTCCGTCGTCATGGGCTGCACGGTGACACGGCCGGGGCGCTGCCCGGCCATCTGGAGCACCACGCCCACGAAGAAGAGGGCCAGTCCGGTCATCGCGTAGGGCGTGATGTCGGCGTCGGGACCACGGAACGGTCCGAGGAACATGTACAGGGACATGCCGACGGCGCCCACCAGCGCGCCGTATCCCCACAGCTTCGGCCGCAGGACACGACGACGGCCCCACGGAGGCACCCATCCGGTCGTGATCGCCGCGATCCCGATCGCCGCGAGGCCGGTCACGGCGAGGGCACCCAGGGCCACCAGCATCCAGTGCATCTCTGTACCCCACTTCCCGGTGCGGGCCGAAAACGGCCCGCACGCAGATCATGGCACGCGAGGATTCTTTTCAGCCAGGTACATGACCGTCTGTTGAAGGTTGTACTCCACGATCCCGCGCATGAACTCCGGCTCCGGGAAGTCGCCGTCGAGCAGACGCAGCGGGCCCGCGACGAGGGAGAGGTGCATCGCCAGGCGGTAGAGGCGCAGCCGGTCCTCGTCGAGGCCGTCGGCGCCCAGGGCCGCGTAGTGCTCCTGGAACCGCAGGCGCAGGAACACGTGCTCCCACTCCGCGTCGAAGTACATCAGGCCCTCGATGTCGATCAGGACCGGATGGCCGTCGGCGTCCATGAGGACGTGGTCCGGGCCGAGTTCGCCGTGGATGAGGCTGTGGTGGCCGCGCGGCCGGATCGCGGCGGCGAGGGCCTGCACGCGGTCGTGGAGCGCTCCGCGTACGGCGGCGATCCGGGCGTCCCGGGCCGCGGCCTCCGCCAGGTCGACCAGGGCGCGCTCCCGTACCACCTCCTCGCAGGAACTCCCGTACGAGATACCGCCGTTGTCGACGACGGCGACCTTGCCGAAGCCGGGGGCCCGGTGGCCGCGCAGGGTGTGCAGGGCGTCGGCCAGCTCCCGCAGGGGCGCCGCTGCCGCCGCCGGATCGCGGTTCAGCAACTCCTCCAGGCTGCCGCCGCGCACGTCCTCGACGACGGCCGCGTCCGCCGGGAGGTGCGCGTGGGAGCGGTCGGCGAGGAAGAGGCGCGGGGTGCGGATACCCAGCGCTGCCAGCCGGTCGTACGAGGCCGTGAAGAGGTCGATTCCGTTGGCGTGGGAGAAGGGGTCGCGGTGGTCGGTGGCGGCTGCGGGATCCCCGGAGGGATCCGTCGGGGCCGTCGAGGCCGTCGAGGCCGTCGAGGCCGTCGAGGCCGTCGAGGCCGTCGAGGCCGTCGGCCAGAAGTCCTCGTCCGGGGACCAGACGTAGGCGATCGCCGTGGAGCCGTCGTCGAAGGCGAGGCGGTAGACGCCCTTCTTGCTGCCGCCGCGGAGCCGCGTGGTGGCGGTCAGGGTGCGGGCGGGGCCGACGGCGGCACGGGCGAGGGGAGCCAGGTCGTCGCGGGTCAGAGGTGTTCCGGTGCCCGTCACCGGACCCACCCTTCCCGATAGGCCGTCCAGTCCACTTCCCTGGCGGCGAAATCCACGTACAGCGCGACGCCGAAGTGTGCGCGGTGGCGATCCGTGCGGGAGAGGCCGAGACGGGTGCCGCGTACGGCGGCCGCGACGGTCTCCGCCGAACCGTGGTGGGCCAGGTTGTCCTCGTAGAAGAACGGCAGGCCCATCAGCAAGTCCGTGGACTTCGGGGTGACTTCGAGGGCGAGGGAGGTCTGCTGGGCGACGTAGCCGCCGTACAGGCTCTCCAGCGGCATGGCCGTGTCGTACGACATGAGGGCGATCTGGTCGACGCGGCGTGCGACCTGCCCGAAGTACCGCTGAGACCACCACTTGGGGTGTCCGGTGAGGGTGCCGCGGAGGGAGTTGGCCGCCGGGAGCGGGTCGATCTGATGGGCGGCGATGGAGAGGGGGACGCGCCGCGCCTTGGTGACCCGGTGCAGGTCGTCGAGGAGGGAGAGGTAGTCGCGGTCGCCCGAGTGGAGGGGTTCCATGTCGAAGTGGACGCCGTCGAAGCCGGCGTCGAGGATCTGGCGGGTGGAGCGTACGACGGCGTCGCGGGTCGCCGCGCGCTCCAGTCGCAGCCCGACCGGTCCTTCGCTCGCCAGCTTGTCGCCGAGCCAGGCCTGGACCCGTACGCCGGGCAGTCGGCGGTGCAGGGCCTCGATCAGCCAACTGGCCGACGGGTACGCCGTCTCGGGCAGCGTCCCGTCGTGTTCCAGCGGTCCCGCGTGCACATACAGATCCCGGACACCGGTACTCCGCAACCGCGTCGCCAGCGCCTTGACGTCCGCGTCCCCCTTCCGCCCGTCCACCCAGGCGTGGCCCAGCCAGAGGGCGTCACGGTTTCTGGTCTGCGTGCCGGGGGCCGGGTCTCCGGCGTAGTTCACCCGGAGGGCGATTCCGGCGGCGAGGGAGGGGAGGAGAAGGGCGAGGAGGAGCGTGAGGGCGATCCGCTTGGGCCAGCGGAGGCGGGGGTGGCGCCAGGCCCGGGCGATCCGCCGGATCGGGGCGGGAACGGCACTGCGCGGGGGCTCCTCGGGGTCACCCGTCCGGCCTTCTCCGGCCGTCTCCGAGGGCGTCTCGGCGGTCGTGCCGGAGGCCGTGTCCGCGACCCTGCCGGAGGCCGTATCCGCGACCCTGCCGGAGGCCGTATCCGGGACCGTGCCGGAGGCCGTATCCGCGAACGTGGCGGAGGCCGTGTCCGAGGCCGCCTCAGAGGCCATGTCCGAGACCGTGTCCGAGACCGTGTCCGTGCGGTGCTCTCCGGTGGTGCGGTGAACGCCGGTCTCCGGCTCCCCCTCGGGCCCCGGCCGCGTCGATCCCGTGGTCGCCGCCGGGTCGGTGCGGTCCCCGGGGCATTCGGCTCCCGGTTCCGGCCCGTCGGCGCGACTTTTCCCCGTGGATTCCGTGCGTCCCGTATCCATCCCCCGCGCCCCTCCCGTACGCCCCCGTTGTCCCCCGTACCTTAGGCGCCCCCGCCGCGGCGCATCCCGGTCGCGTCGGCGCGCAAGCGGTCATACGCTCCCAAATGTGACGTCGCCCCAGAGCCGAAACCGGTCGCGCCGAGCCACGTCCCACATAGCCGTGCGGGTGGCGCATGCCGTGCTCGGGGGGCTGGTGGCGGTGGGGTGGTTGATGCTGCCCCTGGCAAGGGCGGGGGATTCGGACGCGGCCACCGTGGCGCGGAATGTGCGGGTCGCCGACGAGGCGGGGGACGGGGGTGAGGAGGCCGGGGACGAACCCGGTCAGGACGGGACGGCTACCGGGGATCTCGTACTGCCCCTCGTCGCGGTGGGCGCCGCGGCGGTACTGGCGACGTACGGGTACGCGCGGCGCAAACGGCGGGCGAGGACGCGTACCACACCGGGCGGCGGCGCGCCCGTCGTGCCGATCACCGAAATCGCCCGGCAGGCCCGGGAGTTGCTGGTCGAAACGGACGACTGCGTCCGCACCAGTACCGAGGAACTCCGGTGCGTCCGATCCCAGTTCGGGGACGAGCCGGTCAAGCCGTACGCGGAGGCACTGGCGTCCGCGAAGTCCGAGCTGGCGACGGCCTTCCGACTGCGGCAGCAACTGGACGACGGGGTACCGGAGGACGGGCGCCGCACGCTGGAGACGATCGCCCTTCACTGTACGGAGGCAGGACGGCGGCTCGACTCGGAAGCGGCCGGGTTCGACCTGCTGCGCGGTCTCGAGCATGACGCGGCCACCGCCCTGGGGCACGCGGAGACCCGTTTCCGGGAGCTGGCCGCGCGTACCCCGGCCACGGAGGTGACGTTCGGCGACCTCCACGAGCGGTACGCCCCCTCCGCGTCGCTCCCGGTCGCGGGCCACGTCGAACAGGCCAAGGACCGGCTCGTGTTCGCCACCGTCCACCTCAACCAGGCGCGGCAGTCCCTCGACCGGGATGACGGCGGGAAGGCGGCCGTGCATCTGCGCGTGGCGGAGGGGGCCGTCGACCAGGCGGCCGTCCTCGTGGACGGCGTCGACCGGCTCGCGGCCGAACTCGCCGCCGCGGCCAAGGAATTGCCCGCCGCGCTCACCGGGGTGGCGGCCGATCTCACCGAAGCCCGCGGGGCCCTGGTCACAACGGGCGTCGGT
Source organism: Streptomyces albiflavescens (assembly GCF_014645835.1). Classification (GTDB taxonomy): domain Bacteria; phylum Actinomycetota; class Actinomycetes; order Streptomycetales; family Streptomycetaceae; genus Streptomyces; species Streptomyces albiflavescens. Next base: position 196,766 of record NZ_BMMM01000015.1, on the reverse strand, counting down.
GAGCTGCCCGGCCGTGTCGCGCACGCCGAGTCGCTCCTGGCGGAAGTACGCCGGGAGACGGCGGGCGGGCCCTACGACCCCCTCGACGCGCTCCGACGGGTCGCCGAGGCGGGCATCGGCCTCGCCGAGGCGCGCGCCGGCGAGGCTTCCGAGGAGCGTGCCCGTGCGCTGCTCGACCATGCCCTCCTCCCGGCCAGGTCCGCCGTCGCCGCCACGGCGGACTTCGTCACGACGCATCGAGGGGCGGTGGGCTGCGAGGCGCGGACGCGGCTGGCCGAGGCGGAGCGGCACCTCGCCCGGTCCGAAGTCCGGCGGGCCGACGTCCTCGCCCGTCAGGCGCGGGAGCTCGCCGAGCGGGACGTGCGCGCGTACGGCCATCCGTACGGCGCCGCGGAAGGCGCCGGGGCGGGCGGAGCCGTGCTGGGCGGAATCCTCCTGAGCGGTGGCGGCCCCGCAAGCTTCGGCGGGCCCCGGACCCGGACACGACGAGCGACACCGGCCGACTGATCCGACAAGGGATTGCACCCCGTCAGGGGCGCGGGGAACTACGCGACCTGCCCCCCACCGCGCCGGAAGAACCGGGAGAGGGGACGGGCAGGGGGCAGTGGTGGCGAACAGCCCTCTCAGAAGAGGCTCAGCAGGGCCTCCGCCGGGTCCGTCAGGCTCGTCTGGCCGTCGGGCAGCGGGAGTTCGAACCAGACCGTCTTGCCGCGAGGCGTCCGTCGCGACCCCCAGGCCGCGGACAGCAGCCCCACGAGCTGCAGCCCCCGCCCGCCCTCGTCCGTGTCGCGTGCCCGGCGGCGACGCGGCTGAACCAGGCCCGCGTCCCAGACCTCGCACACGAGCGTCCGGTCGAGCAGCAGCCGCAGTCTGATCTCGCCCTCGCCGTATCGCAGCGCATTGGTGACCAGTTCGCTGACCAGGAGCTCCGCCGTGTCGACGAGCGGCTCCAGGTCCCAGGACGCCAGCCGCGTACGGGCGTACTCGCGGGCACGGCCCACGCTGCGCGGCTCGCGCGGCAGCGTCCAGTCGCCGACGGACTCGGCAGGCAGCCCCTGGACGCGCGCCATCAGCAGGGCGATGTCGTCCTCGCCGTGGTGGGTGTCGAGGGTGTTGAGGACGTGGTCGCAGACGTCCTCAAGGGGTCTGGAGGGGTCGGTCAGGGCGCCGACGAAGGCTTGCAGGCCCTCGTCGAGAGGATGGTCGCGGGATTCGACCAGTCCATCCGTGTAGAGCGCCAACAGAGCGCCTTCGGGTAGTTCGACCTCCACCTCCTCGAAGGGCTCGCCGCCCACCCCGAGCGGCATCCCCGGCGGCACGTCGAGCATCAGCGCGCTCTCGCCGGGTTCGACCAGCACCGGCGGGAGATGGCCCGCGTTGGCGAAGGTGCACCGGCGCGTCACGGAGTCGTAGACGGCGTACACGCACGTCGCGAGGTACACCTCGGAGAGATCGGCGTCGCGCGGCTGGCGGGCCGCGCGGGTGGCCTGCTGGACTCCGCCGGGCGTGCCGAGGCCGCGGGCGATCTCGTCCAGTGCGGAGAGAACTTCGGCCGGTTCCAGATCCAGTAGTGCCAATGTTCTGACGGCCGTGCGGAGTTCACCCATCGCCACCGCGGCGCGCAGGCCGCGTCCCATCACGTCTCCCACCACCAACGCCGTGCGGTGGCCGGGGAGTTCGATGACGTCGAACCAGTCGCCGCCGACCTCGGTCGCCGCGTTGCCCGGCAGATAACGACAGGCGATGTCCAGGCCGGAGGCCTCCGGGTCGCCCGGGGGGAGGAGGGACCGTTGCAGTATCAGCGCGCGCTCGTGCTCACGGCGGTACAGGCGCGCGTTGTCGATGCAGACGGCGGCGCGCGCGGCCAACTCCACCGCGAGCGACCGGTCGCGTTCGCCGAACGGCTCGCTGCCCTTCGTGCGGGAGAACTGGGCGAGCCCGACGACGGTGTCGTGGGCGACCATCGGGACCGCGAGCGTGGACTGGATGAGGCCGCCCTCTTCGGCGGGGATGTGCCGGGGGCGTGCGGTGCGCAGGGCGTCGGCGCAGGGCGAGTTGAAGGGGTAGTGGTGGACCGCGCCCACGGCCACGGGTGCCGGTCCGCCGACGAAGGGCGCGTCGGAGACCGCGCTGGCGAAGGCGACCCGGCGGAGTTCGGCGCTGCCGTCGGCCAGGCCCGGCGGGGTCTCGTCGCCGGCCAAAAGGCCCTGGTACAGGTCCACCGTCGCCAGATCGCAGAATCCGGGGACCACGACGTCGAGCAGTTCGCGTGCGGTGGTCTCCAGGTCGAGGGAGTTGCCGATGCGGGCGCCGGCCTCGTTCAGAAGGGCGAGATTGCGCCGGGCGGCGGCCGCTTCGCGGGCGGCGGCGCGACGGGCCGTGATGTCGGTTCCGAGCCAGGCGATGCCGATGGGGCGCCCGCTGCCACTGTGCACGCGGTAGAGGTTGACGGACCAGTGGCGGCGCTCGTCGGAGCCGGGCACATTGCCGGTGACGTGCATGTCCGTGATGGAGTCGCCGGTTTCCAGGACGCGCCGCAGGGTCGCGGCGACCCGCTCGGCCTCAGCCCGTGGCAGATAGTCGTGGACGCCTTTCCCGCGGTGGTCGTCCACGGTGCCGCCGAAGGTCGAGGCGAACCGCTGGTTGGCGCGCCGGACCCGCAGGTCGGTGTCGATCAGCAGGAAACCGAACGGAGATTGGCCGAAAATCGCCTGCGAGGCGGCGAGGTCCGTCTCGATCCGGCGCAGGGTGCGGACGTCCACGACGATGCACACGGCGGCCTGCTCGCCGTCCTCGGTAGTGGTGGGCATCACATAGACCTCGGCGAGCCCCTCGTCGCCCTCGCCGCCGTCGTCGGTGGCGGGCATCCGGAAGGGGACCACGCCGGTCCACTCCCGGCCGTCCAGGATCTCGGCCATCTTGCGCTGCCCGAACTCACGCCGGTCGGGGGTGACGAAGGCCTCGATGGGGTCCATGCCGACGGCCCGCTCGGAGGAGATGCCGAAGAGCTGCTCGGCCCGCAGGCTCCACTGGTCGACCAGCCCGTCGGCGCCTATGGAGAACGAGGCGACCTTGATGTAGTCGTAGATCGAACCGGGCGGACTGCTCTGCCACATCGCGTCGCCCGCACCCTCGCCGGGCGTCATACGCGCGGAATCGCCCGCGGCATCAGCCCTCGCGCCGTCCGACGGGTCCTCGGACTCCGTGGCCTTCGCTGGTATCTCGCTCACGCGAACCGTCCCCTCCAGCTCACCGCGTCCGGCACCGGTCGCCGGGGGCGGCTGCCCGCAGTATCCAGCACTACGGCGCCGCACAACACGGTGTTCACGATCACAGCACGGTCCCGATGGTTTTTGGACCGGCCGCGACATACTCCCAGTCTTCTAACCAGGTGGCGCCCCATCGAACCAAAGAGTCCACTCAGCACCAGTGGCCTGAACCAGTCGGTCGCACACCCCCCTGGCCGACGCGCCGTCAGCCGGGCACCGCCAGCTCGAACCAGACCGTCTTTCCGGTGCCCCCGGGGCGGGTCCCCCAGCGCCGGGACGAGCTGGCCACGAGCTGGAGTCCACGGCCGCTCTCGTCGTCGGCGGCGGCGGTCCGTTCGCGCGGCGGATCCGGCAGCGGGTCGGAGACCTCGACCAGCAGGGCGCCGGGCACCCCGTCGGGACGCACCAGCCGGACACCGATGGGGCCGGTGGCGTGCCGCAGGGAGTTCGTCACCAGCTCGCTGACCAGCAGTGCGGCGATGTCACCGAGGGAATCCAGCTCCCAGGAGCGCAACTGGCCCCGGACGACGGCGCGGGCGGTACGGACGGCACCTGGTTCCGCGGGAAAAGTCCACTCGGCGCGGTCGCCTTCGGTGTCGATCAAGCCGATCACTTCCCAGGCCGGGAACCCACACATGTCCGGTTTCGTGGGGTTAATGGGGACATACCCGATATCCACGGAGCCTTACCGCGCACGAAGGCGCACTGTGGCACGAACGGCGTACGAACCTGCCACCCTGCCCGCACATACGCCCCGAAGGGCCCCTCTACGCCCCCGCATCCAGCCTCAGCAGCGCACCCTTCACCGCCGGCACGTCCGCGTCCAGCCAGTCCACGTCCCAGATTTCGCCAGGGGCCAGCCAGCGCAGTTCGTCGTGATCCTCCAGGGGCCGCGGCTCGACGGAGCCGGGGAGCAGCCGTGCGGTCCACACCCGCAGGACGTACCCCGGCTTCAGGGGCCACTGGCCGGGGACCCGCTCCAGCGGCTCCGCCTCGACGCCGAGTTCCTCGCGCAGTTCCCGGACGAGGGCACGCTCGGGAGTCTCACCCGGTTCGACCTTGCCGCCCGGCAACTCCCAGCGCCCGGCCAGCTCGGGAGGCGCGCTGCGGCGGGCGGAGAGCAGGCGCCCCTCGCTCAGCAGGGCGGCTCCGACCACCACGATCCGTTCCGTCATGCGCCGGAGCCTACGGGAGCGGCGCGGGCCCCGGCGGCGCGGATCGCCACCCGTCGGCGGCACAGGCGATCACTCCGGAGGCGACGCCCTCACTTGGATCCGTTCTGCCCGATCCGCTCGACCCAGTAGAGCTGCTTGTGCCCGCGGTCGTCGAGGCTGTCCGCAATCTTCTGGGCCTCGGCCCGGGTCGCGTACCTGCCCACGCGGTAGCGATTGCCGTTGTCGTCCTGCCGTATGACGAGCCAGGGAAGAGTGATCGTGCCGTCGTTCATCGCGCCCCTCCACTTCCCGCCCCGAGCCCCCGCCGCGCCCCGCTCTCTAAGGAAACCGCAATCCGCATATGCCCGAGCCTACGCCTAACCTTCACGCAGCGAATACGGCTTTTCACAAAGAGGTACGCAAGAGGTACGCCGTGGGTGCGCAACCAGCCAGGACGACAGGGGGCACACGCCATCGAACGCGCTGTCGACCGCCCTCTGTGCGCCCCCGAGCAGCGCGAAGTCCCGCCGGGGCAGGCCTCTTGAGAAAGGCCAGATTCCAACCGGGCTTCCCACGCGGTCCACTTGGCAGACGACGCGGGTCAGTCCATGGATGGCGTCGGCCACTTCACCGACGATCGACACCCGGCTGCTTCACAGGCAGTGATACGCCGTTACTTCACGGGCAGGTGATAGGCGATCCGGTACCGGTCCGCCGGGACGACGACGTCGGCCGTCTCGACCGGACGGCCCGAGGCGTAGAAGGTCCGCTGGATGACGAGGACGACATGTCCGGGTACGCCGCCCAGCGCGAGGAGTTCCTCGGCGAGACCCGGGCGCGCTCCCACTTCCTCCGTGACGTTGTCCACGATCACGTCGATGGCCGCCATGCGTTCGACGACGCCCATGCCGCCGAGCGGGCCTTCCTCGGGAAGCATCACCGGCGTACGGCCGGTGACGGCGAGGGGCTCCCAGGACGTGGAGAGCATCATCGCCTCGCCGCCGTCCCGGTAGACGTAGTGCGTGCACATCACTCGGTCGCCGGGCTGGACGGACAGGCGCTCGGCGATCTTGCCGCTCGCCTCGACCTGCCGGCTGTGGGACTCCCAGGTGCCGCGCGCGGAGATGTCCGCCTGCTCCTGACGGAACGGGGTCGCTCCGCTGTCCGGCCGGTACCCGGAGCGGGCCACCCGGCGCGGCACAGGCCGCTCGCGCACATACGTGCCCGACCCGGAGCGCCCCTCGACCAGGCCCTCGGCCATCAGCACCTTGCGCGCCTCCAGAGCGACCGTGTCCGAGACGCCGTACTCCTCGCGGATCCTGGCCTGCGACGGGAGGCGGGTGTGCGGTGGCAGCGAACCGTCGACGATCTTCTTGCGGAGATCACCCGCGACGCGCAGGTACGCCGGCTGCTCACCGAAAGTCACTGGCCGCTCCCATCAGGTTGTACAGACAGCAACAGCGTGGCAACCGTGGGTTGTGCCATGCAAGCAAAGGCCAGAGAATCACTCGATGTGATGACTTGTGGCCCCCCAGGGCTTTACGCAGGCACTTTCTCCCCGCTATAGCCGCCGTCACACCTCAAAGCCGGTGCCACCTTCTCCACCGTCCTGGCCGCCGCCATTCCGGTCGGGCGCCGGCGGGGTGGTGGCGAGGCCCAGAGCCTTGCGTGTGGTGACCGTCTTCTCGGGGTCGATCAGCTTCATGCCCTTCTCGTAGTGCGCGTAGAAGGTGTCCGCGTCCTGCGCTTCCGCCGCCTTCGCCCACTCCTTCCGGGACAGCTCCATGTCCTTCACGAGGGCGTCGACCGGCTTGCGGACCGCGGGGGCGAACGTGTGGCCGCGCAGATTGCTCGCCTGCGTCGTGAGCGCGTCCGCGACCCTGGTCGCCCACTTCTTGTGGCCGGGCAGATCGTCCTCGACGTACTCCTCGGCGGGCGCGGAGTCCATCGCCGCGTTGATGCCCTGTGCGGCCCGCAGATAGGCGAGTTGGTCCGCGTCGAGCGTGGTCGCGTCCTTGCGCAGCGAGCCCGTCAGGCTGCCGTTCTCGTCGGTGTTCCCGAACATGCAGGTGATCTCGCGGTCGCCGAGGCGCCAGCTCTGCCGCGTCGGCGTGAAGTAGTACACGTCGACGTTGTCCGGGACGGCCCAGGCGTCCATCGCGTACTCGTCCCGCAGCGCGTAGCACTTCTCGTCCGCGGCGTCGGTGATCGCGGCGTCTCCCGGGTAGGCGCCCTTCCTGGCCAGGTGGTAGTCGGCGAAGACCTCGGCGTCGTGCCGGCCCGCGCACGGCACCTTGTCGACGTCGTACGCCATGCCCTCCAGCGCGCCGCCCGGCGCGTCGAAGCACTCGCCCTTCTTGAGCGAGAAGGCAGCGCCGCCCGAGCCGTTCGGCCCGTCCTTGAAGCCGTCCCAGATGTCGCGCGCACCGCCGGTGGCGACCGCGACGGCGAGCAGCACGACGCCGATCGACGACATGACCATGCCGCCCACTGCCATCCCCTTGCCGCGCTCGCCCCGCTTCTTGATCTGCGCGAGCGCGACGATCCCGAGCACCAGCCCGACGGCGGGCAGGAAGCAGAGGATGCCGAGCACGAGCGCGGAGATCGCGAGGCCGTTGACGGGCGCCGCGCGGTTGTACGGGGAGTAGCCCTGACCCCAGGGCTGGTACGGCCCCGGATAGGAAGTCTGCTGGTACGGGTACGCACCGGGCGGCGTCCCCGGAGTGCCCGGCGGCAACCCTGGAGGGGGGTACTGGCCCTCGGGCTGCTGTGGCCCGGGCTGCGGGGGTATTGCCACGAGTACCTTGCTCCTAGTCCAGGCGAGGCGGAACCTGCGTACGACTGCCGAATGGCTGCGCGCATCGTAAGCGCGACACGGGCGGGGGGCGATGGGAGTCCCCTGATCGAACGGAGTCGAGATCTTGGGGGCGCAGGTGACGAACGCGATGATTCGGACGCTCTACGCCCTGACGGCGCGTTGGGCGGGCGTGGTCTCGACGGACCGGGGGTCTCATCGACCGCATGCCAGAAGCGCGCGCTGCTGGGATTGCGTCGGCGCAGCGTCCTGCTGGACCGGATCGGCGTGGCGGACACGCCGGGCGGGTCGCTCACCGAGCTGAAGGTCCTCGGCTCGACCGGGATCGACGTGCGTCTCCTGCTCGGCGAGGAACGGATGGGCCCGGGGCAGGTGCTGGGCGCGGGCGTGGACCTCCTCGCCGGCGCACCCGGGGTCGTGCCCGGTCTCAACTCCCGTACGGCGACGCGGGGCCGGTGTGCGGGTGGAGAAGCAGCGCTGTGTACGGCCCCGACCGACGACCTTGCGGGGGATGACGGCGCCGTACGAGGTGAGGGCGGAGCACGATCTGACGGCGCTGAGCGGGCTGTTCGGCCTGACGGCGCTGAGCGGGCTGTTCGGCCTCACCACGGCGAACGATCCGCGTCAGGGGCACTTCCCCGGCATCTGCGCGCTCCGGCCGCTGTTCGTGGAGTCCGCCCGGCAGTCCGCGATGGCGAGGTTCGGCGCCCTCGGTTTCGAGGCCGCGGCGGTGACGTCCATGGGACTGGGCCTCGCGTCGGCACCCGAACCGCGCCACGTGACCACCACCATCCACGCCGGCTTCGACCGCCCGTTCGGCTTCCTCGCCGTACACCGGTCCTCACACCCGGTCCTCACACCCGGTCCTCACACCCGGTCCTCGCGGCCGGTCCTCGCGGCCGGTCCTCGCGGCCGGCTGGGTCACGGACCCGAAGCCGTACCGCGAGGACGCCTAGCCATCCGTGCGAGGGATCAGAACTGCAGCGCCCAGGAGTCGATCTTCCCGGTGTCGAGAGCCGCGTTGTCGCTCACGCGCAGCTTCCACGTGCCGTTGGCGACCTCGGACGAGGCGTTGACGGTGTACGTGGTGTTGATGTTGTCGGAGCTTCCGCCGGTGCCGTATGACTTCAGCGTGTACGCCGAACCGTCGGGGGCGATCAGTTGCACCCGCAGATCACCGATGTACGTGTGAACGATGTTCACAGGCACGCTCAGCGTTGACGGCGCATTGCCGGAGACGCCCGTCACCGTGATCGGCGATTCCACCGTGGAGTTGTCGTTGATCGCGTAGTCCGCGGTGTTCTCGAAGCGCGGTCCGGGCGGGGTCACCGTGCCGGCACCGACCTGGAGCAGACGGTTGGGCGAGCCGCTGCCGGGGCTGGTGACGACACCGGTCGAGGCGGCGGCGACCAGGCCCGAGGCGACCTGCGCGGGTGTGGAGCCCGGGTGGTCGGCCAGATAGACCGCCGCCGCGCCTGTCACATGCGGGGTCGCCATCGACGTACCGGAGATCGTGTTCGTCGCCGTGTCGCTGCTGTTCCACGAGGAGGTGATCGAGGAGCCCGGCGCGAAGATGTCCAGGATCGACCCGTAGTTGGAGTAGCTCGCACGCGCGTCACCGCTGGTGGTCGCGCCGACGGTGATGGCCTCACTCACGCGAGCCGGCGAGTAGTTGGAGGCGTTCGCGCTGTCGTTTCCGGCCGCGACGGCGAAGGTGACGCCGGAGGCGATGGCGTTGCGGACGGCCGTGTCGAGGGCGCTGTCCGCGCCGCCGCCGAGCGACATGTTGGCGACGGACGGGCCGCTGTGGTTCTGGGTCACCCAGTCGATGCCCGCGACGACCTGGGCGGTCGTCCCCGAGCCGGAGTTGTTGAGCACGCGGACGGCGACGATCCTGGCCTTCTTGGCGACGCCGTACGCGTTGCCGGCCACCGTGCCCGCCACGTGCGTACCGTGGCCGTTTCCGTCCTGCGCGGTGTTGTCGTTGTCGACGGCGTCGTAGCCGTACGAGGCCCGTCCGCCGAAGTCGCTGTGCGTGATGCGTACGCCGGTGTCGACTATGTACGCGGTCACCCCCTGCCCGGCCGAGTCCGGGTAGGTGTACTTGCTGTCCAGCGGCAGGTTCTTCTGGTCGATGCGGTCCAGGCCCCAGGAGGGCGGGTTGGTCTGGGTCGCGTCGATGTGGAAGGTGCGGTTCTGGACGACGGAGGTGACGGCGGGGTCGGCGGCGAACCGCTGCGCCTCGGCCGCGGTGGCCTCGACCGCGTAGCCGTTCAGTGCCTTCTTGTACGTACGCTCGATGGTCGCGCCGTACTCCTTGGCGAGGGCCTTGCCCCGGGCCGAGGCCGCCTTCGCGGCGTGCGCGTCGAGGGTCACGATGTAGCTGTTCGCGACCGCGCCGGGGGCGCCGGCGTACTGGATGTGGCCCACCGGCTCGGACGCGGCGCTCGCGGGGAGCGCGGTGACGATGCCGAGGACGAGAGCCGCTGTGCCTGCCCAGGCCAGTCTTCGCCGGGCGTGGCGGGCAGGACGGACATGACGCATCTCTGCCATCTGAGGGATCCTTCTCATTCGGTGGTGCGCTGGTGGGGGATGGTGCACGAACCGAGAGATCGACAAGACAGGGTCATGCCAAGCAATCGCGTGACAGCCACTCACCCGGCACTCAGCTGTGAGAACCCTGTGCGTCAGCCGAAAGATTGAGGCCTCCACAGGAATTGCACAAGGGCCCTGCGCGTCGTAACGCGAGTGCCGCATAGCCGTCATGACACAGCGTCACCAAACGGCACATCCAGCTCCCGCTCGACCTGCGCATAACCTGCGCACATGACACCACTGCCGGATTGTTTCTGTCCCACGGACGGCACCCGCGTCCCGGCCGGCTCGCTCGCCTGGTGCTGCCCGGTCTGCCGCGGCCCGCTCGATCTGGACTTCGCGCCGACGCCCGCGCCCCTCAAGTCCCTCGCCGGGCGGGTGAATTCGCTGTGGCGCTACGCCGAGTGCCTGCCCTTGGCCGCGCCCACGGTCAGCCTGGGCGAAGGCCGCACCCCTCTCGTTCCCCTCCGCGACGGCATCTCCGCGAAGCTCGACTTCCTCATGCCGACCCTGTCGTTCAAGGACCGCGGGGCGGTAGTGCTGGCCGAGCTGGCGCTGCGGCTGAAGCCCCGGCAGGTGCTCGCGGACAGCAGTGGCAACGCGGGGACGGCGATCGCCGCGTACTGCGCGCGGGCCGCGCTGCCGTGCACGGTGTACGTCCCCGAGGGCACCTCACCGAAGAAGCTGGAGCAGATCGAGGCGCACGGGGCACGGCTGCGCGTGGTCGAGGGCGACCGGGAGGCGACGGCACGGGCGACGCGCGAGGCGGCGGACGAGGAGGGCGTCTTCTACGCCTCGCACGTCTTCAACCCGTACTTCCTGCACGGTACGAAGACCTACGTCCACGAGCTCTGGGAAGACCTCGGTGGACGGCTCCCCGATGTCATCGTCGTGCCCGTCGGCAACGGCACGCTGCTGCTCGGCGCCGCCCTCGCCGTCGCCGAACTGCACGGCGCGGGCCTCATCGACCGCCGGCCCGCCCTGTACGCCGTCCAGTCCGCGGCGGTCGCCCCGCTGGCCCACGCCTGGGCCGCGGGCGCCGACGACCTCGTCGGCGTCACGCCCATGGCGCCCACCCTCGCCGAGGGCATCGCGATTCCCCGGCCGCCGCGGGCGCGGCAGATTCTGCGGGCCGTGCGGGAGTCGGGCGGCACCTTCCTGACGGTGACGGAGGATCAGATCCGCCACGCGCAGCTGGACTTGGCTTCGCGGGGGCTGTACGTGGAGTCGACGGGGGTGGCCTGCTGGGCGGCTGTTCGGGAGGGGGTGCTGGGTGAGCGTACGGCGGTGGTGCCGTTGTGCGGGGCAGGGGTGAAGACGGGGCCGGCGCGGGAGTAGGGGTTTTCCGCCCCCTCCGCCCCTGCCTGTCCCGTACCAGCCTTTCTGCGAAAAAAGTGGGACACCCCCGGCGCGCATACCATCCCCCGCCGGACCCCCACCCCACGATCGAGTGGTGCTCACACCGCGCCGCCTCGCCCCACTCCTCGTCGCGACCCTGCTCCTGCCCCTCCCCCGGGCGTTCGCCGCACCCACCGACGGCCCCCGGGGCTGCGCGCCCGGCGACCCCGCCTGGTCGCCCACCGCAACCCACCTCGACGCCGAGGACACGTACCACCCCTACGTCGGCAACGGCTACCTCGGCACCCGAGTTCCGCCCACCGGCACGGGCTACGCGGCCACCGGCGAGAAAACGGGCTGGCCGCTCTACACCCCCCGCTACGACGGCGCCTTCGTGGCGGGCCTCTACGCGCGCGGCCCGGAGAACACGGCCGGCCGCGACGCCCTCGCCGCGCTGCCGACCTGGACGGGCCTCGACATCCGCGTCGGCGACGCGAAGTACGGTGCGCGGAGCAGGATCTCCCACTACCGCCAGACCCTCTCCCTGCGCTGCGGCTACCTCCGTACCGCCCTCACCTGGACAACCCCCGACGGCCGCCACACCGACCTGACGTACGACGTCCTCACCTCCCGGGACACCCCGCACACCGGCGCCGTACACCTGCACATCACCCCGCACTGGGACGGCGAACTCACGGTCACCGACCGCATCGACGGCCGCGGCGCCCGCCGCGTCACGCAGACGGGCGCGGGGCGCGTCGGCGACCGCACGACGGCCGTGGCGTTCCGCACGGACGGCACGAAGGTGGACGGCGCGATCGCCTCCACGCTGGACGCGCCCGGACAGGTACAAGGGGCGGTGACCGACGGAAAGTTGAGCGTTCGCCAGGCGGCGGCCTTCCGCGTCCGGGCGGACCACGGCTACGACGTCACCAAGTACGTCGGCATCGACACCGGCCTCACCACGCACGACCCCCGCGACGCCGCCCGCACGGCGTCCCGGCGCGCGGCGGACCGCGGCTGGCAGGCGCTCAGGGCGGCGCACACCGCGGCCTGGCGCGCGCTGTGGAGCTCGGACATCGAGGTGCCGGGCCGGGCCGACATCCAGCTGTGGACGCGCTCGGCGCAGTACGGCCTGCTGTCCGCCCTCCGCCCCGGCGCCCGTGACAGCATCGCGCCCGCGGGCCTGACCAGCGACAACTACGCGGGCATGGTCTTCTGGGACGCCGAGACATGGATGTTCCCGTCCCTGCTGGCCACCCGGCCCGAACTCGCCAGGCCTGTCCTCGAATACCGCTACCGCACGCGCGCCGCGGCCGCCGAGAACGCGCGCGGGACCGCCGTCCAGGGTCTTTTCTACCCCTGGACGAGCGCGAGCCACGGCCGGCTGTGGACCGAGTGTCAGAGCTGGAACCCGCCGCACTGCGTCACGCAGAACCATCTCCAGGGCGACATCGCGCTGGCCGCCTGGCAGTACTACCTCGCCACCGGGGACAGAGGATGGCTGCGCACGCGCGGCTGGCCGCTCCTCAAGGGCCTTGCGGAGTACTGGAGTTCACGGGCCACGGCGAACCCCGACGGCTCGTACTCCATCAAGGGCGTCGCGGGCCCGGACGAGTACAGCAACGGCGTGAACGACGGGGTCTACACGAATGCCGTGGCGGCCACCGCCCTGCGCGCCGCGACCAGGGCCGCGGTCACGCTCGGCACACCCGCCGCCACAACCGACTGGACCGACATCGCGGGCAAGCTGCGCATGCCGTACGACCCCGAGCGCAAGGTCTTCCTCCAGTACGCGGGCTACGACGGCTCACAGATCAAACAGGCGGACGCGGTACTGCTGATCTACCCCCTGGAGTGGCCGATGCCGGCGGGCGCCGCGTCCGCCACCCTCGACTACTACACCGAGCGCACCGACCCGGACGGCCCGGCCATGACCGACTCCGTCCACGCGATCGACGCGGCCGCGATCGGTGCGCCGGGCTGCGCCACGTACACCTTTCTGCAGCGCGCCTACCGACCCTTCTCACGAGGCCCGTTCGCGCTCTTCTCCGAGGCCCGCGGCGACAAGGCGGGCGTGGGCGACGCCCTCGCCGGCTCCCCCGCCCAGGACTTCCTCACCGGCAAGGGCGGCTTCCTGCAGATCTTCACGCACGGTCTGACGGGTCTGCGCCTGCGCGAGAACGCCCTGCACCTGGATCCGGTGCTGCCGCCCCAACTGGCGGACGGCGGCGTACGGCTGTCGGGGCTCCGATGGCGCGGACGGACATACGACATCGGCATCCGCCGGACGACCACGACGGTCCGCCTGCGATCGGGCGCACCCTTCACCCTGGACACCCCCACGGGACCCGTGAGGCTCACCGGCACCGTCACCCTCAAGACCCGACGCCCCGACCTCGCCCCGACCGACGGCCTCGCCCGCTGCCGCCCGGTGACCGCCACCTCCTCGGAGCCGGGCCTCTACCCGGAGGCGGCCGTGGACGGCAACCCGGCGACCGTCTGGTCTCCGTCGGCCGAAGGCGCCTCCCTCACGGTCGACCTGGGCCGCGGTGTCCCGGTCGGCCCGGTCGAGCCGACGTGGACCGAGCGGCCGACGTCGTACACGGTCGAGGTCTCGGCGGACCGGCGGGGCTGGCACGCCCCGGACGGCGCGCCGACCCGGTTCGTGCGTGTCACCGTCAAGGGAGCGGCGAAGCTCGCGGAACTCGACGTGCGGCGCTGATCAGACCCGAGGCCGTTCCTTTTCGAGGAGCGCGACGCACCGGCCCAGCAGCCCCACCAGCGCCTCGCGCTCCTCGTCCGTGAACTCGGCGGCCAGGGCGCGCTCGACCCGTACCGCGCGGGCGTCCGCGTCGGCCATGACGGCGCGGCCCTCGTCGGTGAGCCGGGTCTCCAGCACGTTCTTGTGCCACTCGTGCGGGGTGCGCTCGATGAGGCCGCGGTCCTGGAGGTTGTTCAGGATCGTGTTCATGGTCGGGGGCGTGACCCCGCAGAGGCGGGCCAGGGCGGCGGCCGAGATGCCGGGGTTCGTACTGAGGTGGAGCAGCGCCGAGTACTGGGCGACGGTCACGCCCGCCGGTTTGAGGACCGCGGTCTTGGTCGCGTTGAGAGCCTGTTCGGCCCGCTTGAGGTGGGAGCCGAGGCGCTCGGACACGGGCATGGACGTCATCTCCGCATGGTAGCGGCGCATGGTATGGGCGATACGAGGATGAGCTCCCGCACATACGTAAATGCATTGACGATGATTAGAGCTCTAACTTAGATTCGCACCCGTTGCTCCAACTCAGGAAAATCGAGAAGCCGACCGAGAGGCACCGTCGTGTCCCGTTCGATCCAGCGCCGCACCTTCCTGACCGCCGCCGCCCTGACGGTGGCGGCGACCGCCGTGGGCACACCGCCCGCGACCGCCGCACCTCGCATCTCCACCGCCTACGAACTGCCCGGCGACCGCGCCTACCCCGAGGGCATCGCGGCGGACCCGCGTACGGGCGACCTGTACGTGGGCTCGTACACCACTGGCGCCGTCTACCGGGCGACGCCCGGCCGGCGTACGGCCGAGGTCTTCCTGCCCGCGGGCACGGACGGCCGGAACACCGCCAACGGCCTGAAGGCCGACCGGGCGGGCCGCCTCTGGGTGACCGACTCGACGTCCGGGGTCGACGTCTACGACCTGCGCTCCCGTGCCCTGCTGGCCCGCTTCGACATACCTGGCGACGCGCCGCGCTTCGTCAACGATCTGGCGATCACCGCGGACGGCAGCGCCTATCTGACGGACAGCGTGCGGGAGGTCGTCTACCGGGTGACACCGGCCGACCTGGCGCGGGCGATCTCACACGGCGGCCGCTCCGCGCTCACCACCGCCTACGACCTCAGCGGCGTCGTGGCCCCGCACCCTTCCGGCACCTTCACCCTGAACGGGATCGTCGCGGGGGACGGCCGGCTGTTCACCGTCGACATGACCGCGGGCGCCCTCTACCGGATCGACCTCGCCACCGGTGACGTACGCCAAGTCACCTTGTCCGGAGGCGATTTGGTGAACGGCGACGGTCTGGAGCTCGTCGGCGGCACGCTGTGGGCCGCCCTCAACAGGACCAACACGATCACCCGTTGGCGTCTGTCGGCCGACGGCACCGCGGCCCGTCTGGAGCGGAGTGTCACCGACACCGCGCTCCAGATCCCGACCACGCTCGTCCGCCGGCACGGGCGCACCCTCGTCGTCCGCTCGCAGTTCGACAAGGGCGGCCCGATGGGGCCGGGCACGCCGGAGACGCCGTTCACCGTGGCGTGGGTGCACGGGATCTGACCTGCGCTCAGCCCTGTGCGGCCAGCCGGCGCTGCTCCTCTTCGACGATGCGTCGGGCGAGCCCGTCGTCCGACACGTCGACCGCGTCAGGAGTCGCCTCCGCCATGTCGCTGCGGCGGGCGTAGGCGTCGAAGAGCCGGTCCTTGTTCCGCAGGATCCGCAGAAGGCGGTCGTCCACGCTGTCGGTCACGAGGAGGCGGTGCACCTGGACCGGGCGGACCTGACCCATACGGTGGGCGCGGGCCACGGCCTGGTGCTCCAGGGTCGGTTTGACCTGGGGCTCGCAGAGGATGACCACGGACGCCGCCTGCAGATTGAGGCCGATCCCGCCGGCCTCGATCTGGCAGAGCAGCACCGCGTGCCCGTCGGCCGCCGCGAACTCGTCGACGAGACGCTGGCGGTGGGCGGCGGGCACACTCCCCGATATCGGTCCGAACACGCCCTTGCCCGGGGTTTGTCGGGCCGTGGTGTCCAAGGTCTCCCCGACCGTGGCGAGCACGTCGCGGAAGTACGAGAAGACGACCACCTTCAGACCGTTCACCGCCGCCTCGGACACCAGCTCGCGCAGCCGCTGGAGTTTGGCGGACTTCTCCGCGTCGGCGTACGCGGCCCTGCGCATCGCCATGAAGTTCCCGGCCTCGACCGCCGCCCGGTAGGCCTCCTGGTCGGCCGCGCTGAACTCCTCCCACTCGTCGACCTGGAGCAGCGCCGGCAGTTCGGTGAGGACGTCCTGCTGGTTGCGGCGCAGATAGGCCGGAGCGACGGAGGTGCGGAAGGCGTGCGGACCGGCGGCCGCGCTGCTGTTCCGGATCTCCGGCAGCAACTCGGGGCGGAGGTAGCGGACGAGGCTGCGGAACTCCTCGACGCGGTTCTCCATCGGCGTACCCGTGAGGAACAGGACGCGGTCGCATCGGTCGGTCCAGGCCGCGACGGCCTTGGAGCGGCGGGCGTCCGGGTTCTTCACGTAGTGGGCCTCGTCGACGACGAGCATCCCTGGCGCCACCGCGCCGTGGGAGGTCCCCGGCTGCGTGCCGTTGAGCGCGGGCAGCCCGCTTCTTCCGTTGAGCGCGGGCAGGCCGCTTCTTCCGTTCGGCGCGGGCAGGCCGCTTTCCTGGGGCGTGGGCAGGCTGTGCAGCACGTCGTACGTGGTGATCGCGACGCCGCCGCGCTCCCGCCACTCGGCGTACGCGTCCTGTCGGTCGGCGCCGTGCACCGGCAGGGCGCGCAGGGTGCTGCGCGCGCCGATCTCGCGGGTCCAGTTGATCAGCACGCTGGCCGGGCACACCACCAGGAAGTGGCTGTGCCCCTCCCCCGCGAGGTGTGCGAGCACGGCAATGGCCTGGACGGTCTTGCCGAGCCCCATCTCGTCGCCGAGCACGACCCGGCGCTGGGCCAGCGCGAAACGGGCGCCGAAAGACTGGTAGCCGCGCAGCGAGACCCGGCGGTGGGTGTCGTCGAGGGGCTGCCCGTGGACACGCTCGGCGACCTCCGACGGCAGGAAGCCCTCGGCCGCCTCGACGTCCGCCGTGTGCTCGGAGATCTCGGCGAGCTGGCTGTAGTACTCCGTGGAGCGCAGCTCGAAGTCGACCCAGGCCTCGATGTCGGAGGCCGGTTCCCGCAGCAGGTCCGTGGACGCCTGCGCGAGCAGCAGTCGTACGTCCCGGGCAGTGGCGTCGGCCGTCAGCTCGCGGATCCCGGCCACCGCCGCGAACGCACTCCGCCGACGGCGCCGCCCCGTGATCGCCAGACGCAGCCATCCGGCGGCGGGACGGGCCTCGGGCAGCAGCGCGCCGAGCCGCTCGTCGAGCCGCTGGGCGGCATCCACCGCCCGCCGCAGCTCGGGCCCGGCCTCGACGAGCCTGCGCAGCGCGACGACCAGGGCGGTGGTGCGGGGCTCGGGACTGTCCACGTCCATGCGTACGGAGACCGTGTCCTCGACCGCCCTGGCGATCTGGCGCGCGGCGGCGAGCGCCTGGTCCGCGGTCTGGGCACCGACCCCCGGGATCTGCCGCAGCTCGTAGCGGCTCGCCTCGTACACCGCGCGCACCGAGGCGAGCCCGGCCGCCTCGACGGCTCCGAGGCGCAGCCGCCCCTCGGTGACGTCCTTCAGCCGTGAGACGGGGATCGACTCCAGCTCCTCGGCGACGAGTTCGGCCCGGAGCGGCGCCAGTGCGGTGCGCACCGCTTCCAGGGCGCGGGCGTGATCGGCGAGTACGGTGCGCGCGGATTCGTGCAGCCGCGCGGCTTCCGCGAGCAGGGCACGCGCCTTCCGTCCGACGGGCGGTTCCGCCCCGCCGGGACCGCCGCTGCGCACCCGGCCCTGTCCGCCCGTCGCCTCCTCGACACCCGCCATGACACCCCTCATGTGCCGTCCGCACCGATGCGCGCATCCTTCCACGCGGCACTGACAGCCGAGGGCGGCGGAGTTCCCGATGCCCAGGGCAGTCACCGACGTCGGCCCTCCGCGCGGCCGGCACATGCGGGGGATGGACGGGCCCGTACACGATGAGATCCGGACATACGAAGCGGCCGGCATCGAGATCGCTCTCCGGCCGGGGCCATGCCGTTGTTCTTCCCGGAAGCCCCGTGCGCCGAGCCGCTCACCGTTTTCGATGAGGCACTGCGCGAGTGGATCGGAACCCTATTGACCGATCTTGACGGGGAGGAGCCGCAGGATCCAGGTGCGCACGGTGGTGCCGTGATATTGCGGGTCGAGAGGGGTTCGGCAGTTGCTACCTTCGACGGTGCAGTCCACTTGCCGGAGAAGAAGGAACGCCCTCATGCATGATGCCCGCGCCCTGATCGAAATGGGTGCCGAAGCGGTTCGTCGGCTCGCTCGTCGCGGTTACTCGCTGGACCTGTCCGTGCTGGAAGACCTCCAGTCGCGGCGCAACGAGAACATTCGCTCGGGCGACGAGCTGCGGGCAGAGACCAAGCGCGTGGCCGGCGAGGTCCAGCAGACGGCGAAGCAGGGCGGGGACATCTCCAAGCTGAAGGAGCGCGCCCGGGAGATCAAGGACCAGATCCGCGAGATCGAAGCCGATCAGGAGAAGGTTCAGGAAGAGCTCCGCACCCTCCTCCTCAGCATCCCGAACCTCCCCGATGACAAGGCTCCGGACGGCGACTCCGAGGAGTTCGCGGTCGAGGTACGCCGGGTGGGGACTCCGCCGGTCTTCTCCTTCGAGCCGAAGGACCACGTCGATCTCGGCGAGGCCACCGGCATCCTCGACTTCGCTCGAGCGACGAAGCTCTCGGGCCCTCGTTTCGCCGTTTCTCGTGGAGCGGGTGCAGCCCTTGAGCGGGCGCTCGCGACGCTCTTCCTCGACATTCACACGCGCCGGCACGGCTACGTCGAGCACTCTGTTCCGTTCCTGGTCACCCGCAAGACGATGACCGGCACGGGTCAGCTGCCGAAGTTCGAGGAGGACCTGTTCAAGACCGGCGTCGCAGATCGCGAGCTGTTCCTGATCCCGACCGCCGAGGTCCCGCTCACCAATCTCTACGCCGACGAGATCATCCCGTCCTCGGAGCTGCCGATCGCTCTCACCGCTCAGACGCCGTGCTTCCGCTCGGAGGCCGGCTCGTACGGCCGCGACACCCGGGGCCTCATCCGCCAGCACCAGTTCGTCAAGGTGGAGGTGGTACGGATCTGCGACCCCGAGGATGCTGACACCGAGCTGGAGAAGATGATCGGCCACGCGGAAGCGTGTCTGAAGGAGCTGGGTCTCGCGTACCGCGTGGTGACCCTTGCCGCAGGCGACACCGGCTTCTCCGCCCAGCTCACCTACGACCTCGAGGTGTGGCTGCCGAGCCAGAACACCTACCGCGAGATCTCGTCGGTCTCCAACTTCGGTACCTTCCAAGCGCGCCGCGCGAACATCCGCACACGTGGCGCGGACGGAAAGCCCAAGCCGGCCGCCACGCTCAACGGCTCGGGCCTCCCGATCGGCCGCACCCTGGCCGCGGTGCTCGAACAGGGCCAGCAACCGGACGGCTCGATCGTCCTGCCTGAATCACTCGTCCCGTACCTCGGCTTCCGCCGTATCTCGGCGGACGGAACACCGGAGGCATAGTTGCTCGTCGGCGTCTGCGACTTTCCTGACAGCTACGCTTTTCCCCCGCCGGACACGGCGGGATGAAACGTTGGCTCTGGGCGGTCGCAGTACGCGCCCGAGCCGCAGGCGCCGACGTACACCTACATCGTGCCCTTGCCGCGCTGACGCGGGGCGAAGAACCACTCTGCCCGGCCGCATGGCGGCGGGCGCCGCGGCACCCGCAGGAGACCGGTCATCAGAGGCCCCGCGGCACCGTCTCTCTTGTGTGCCGAACGACGTCCGACCCGGCCGCACGATCGTGTGATTGCCTCACTCGCCGGTTCGGGAATGCGAACGTCCCCCGATGCCGGGTGGTCAGCGCTTGACGTTCCGGAAGAGCGAGTAGGCGTGAGTGCGCGGGCTGCCGAAGAGGTCCCAGAACCTGTCGCTCGCGTCACCGAGGACGTTGACCTCCTCGACCTCGGTGGCCTCGGCCCACTCCTTCTGTCCCTCAGCGGTGACCTCCAGGTGGCGGAACATCGCATCCTCGTCGATGTATCGCTCGTGCTGGGTGTAGACGCCCTCGGCGTTCTTGTAGATGTTGTACTCCAGGACGTACGGCTCCTTCTCCTCCACGACCGGGAGAATGCGGTCGATCGCCTTCTGGAACTGCTCGAGCTTGCCGTGCTTCACACGGAAACGGAACACCAGGTCGAGCTGGCCGTTGCTCATTGCCTTACTCCTTCGGGTGGGCTCTGTGTCATCAGATACGAGCCAAACCAAACTGTTTGGTTTGGAGCTTAGGCGCGCTCCGGGGCACACGTCAAACCAAACGGTTTGGATAGGTCGGAAGAGAGACGTCAGCTCACGCGGGGGAAGAGGCGTTCGACGGCGGCCACCAAGGCGGCACGGCGGGTGGCGACGGACGAGGGCGCGGCCTGGTCCGCTGCGGCGCCGATCTCGGGCTGCCCCACCCAGGTCGTGGCGATCTGGTTGATCAGCGCGAGAACGTCGACCGGGTCCCAGGCCGGATCGAGGAGCCCGACGCACTGCGCATCACGGAGCTGGTCGAGCTTCCCGGCGATGGTGGCGTGGAGGGGGCCGGTGGGGTTGGTGGCGGACTCAGCCAGCTCCAGGCGGCCCCACGTGATCAAGCGATAGTGATCCGGACGGGCCGTGAAGTGGTCGAAGAGGATGCCGGCATAGCCGGGCAGGTCGGCCGGATCCATCTGCGTGGCCTCGACGAGCGCGGTCAGTTCGCGTTCGGCCACGTGCGCATAAAGGGCTTCTTTGCTGCGGAAGTAGGCGTAGACCCGTTCCTTGCTCGTCCTGGCCTGCTTGGCGATGCGGTCCACGCGAGCGCCGGCGATTCCGTGCCGGGCGAACTCCTCCTTGGCTGCCGCGACGATCCGCTCGCGGGTGGAGTCGGCTGACCCGCCCTTGGCCGTGGTGCCGGAGGTCTGATCGGAGGAGACGGAACGGGGCATGAGCCCAGGATAGGTTGTTGAACCGATTGGCTTCCGCCCCAAGCCCGACCTCGTGATGCAGCTGCTGCGCGAGGGCGACACGTTGAAGGTGGCCCGACTCGACCGGCTCTCCCAGATTCGCATTCGTCTCGACGGACATGTCTGCCCATCAGGGGTTACCGGGCCGACGAGCCAGGCCAGTTGCGCGTCCCGTGAGGCCCGGCGGGCTGCCGGACCTCACGGGTACGAACTACGACAGGCAACGACCGACGCCGAGCTGAAGCAACCCGGCGCCGAGGACTTGTACTTTCGGACCTCATATCCCCAGGTCAGCTCAGCGGCGTGGTGGAATGTCAGATCCGCTGCTCACAGCGGCCAAGCGGTCAGCAAATCGCCGGGGCCGTAGGCGGCGTCGAGTCCCGGACAGTCGACACCGCTGCGCGAGATCGCCACGACCTGGACGGGTTCGGCGGTCAGCGCGGCGCGGTGGCGGTGAAGGGCTGCCAGGTCGTGCCGGTCGAAGGGCGATTGTTCCAGCCACTTGATGGAACCGACGAACAGCAGTTCCTTGGCGATGGGGGCGCGGTCCGCCCCGACGATGTCGATCTCGACGTCGTTGGTGCGGGTCCAGTAGCCGCCCACTGCGGGGGCCGCGGGCAGCTGGTCGTCGGGCAGTATCCGGGCGAGCGCCTCGCGGATGAGCGGCTCGACGGCCCGGCCGCGCCAGCTGGTCCAGTTCTCCCGGATCCGTGCCAAGGTCAGATCACCCCGTCCCCGCTCGATCTCCTCCATGGAGGGGCCGAGAAGGTGCAGCCAAAACCGCAGGTAGGGATCCGTCACCCGGTAGCGGCGGTCCTTCGACGGGCGCAGGGACACGGGCAGCTCCGCGGCGACGATCCGCTTGTCCGTGAGCAGTTCCAGCGCTCGCTGCAGCGGGGTGGCCCCGATTCCGCCGGCGGCGCGGGCGATGTTGGTGAAGGTCCGCTCCCCACTGCCGATCGCCGCCAGCACCGCACGGGCCTGGGCCTGCGGAGGGAATTCCGCGGCCAGCGAGCGCTCGGCCGACACCAGCAGTGCCGAGACCGGGTCATTGAGCGCCTCGCCGAGAAAGTCCCACAGCCCCGCACCCCGAGGCCATTCCGAGCAGATCAGCGGCAGCCCACCGGTGACCAGGGCGGCGTCGAAGGCGTCGGCCGGATCCAGCCCCAGCATCCGCCCTACCTCGGCGGGGTTCAGCGGTCCGAGCACCATCTCGCGGCCGCGCTGGTGAAAGGGTCGCCCGTAGCTGTTCAGCGCCTCCATCATCGACAGATCCGAGCCGATGAGAACCAGCAGCACAGGCTTGGTCTCCAGTACCCGGTCCCAGGCCCGCTGCAGCATCCCCTCGAAAGCGCCATCGGCATCCATCAGGTACGGCACCTCGTCGATGACCAGCACGCTCGCCCGGTCGGCGGGCAGCGCCGCCGCCAGCACATCGAACGCGGCGTCCCAGCTCTCTGGCCGCGCGGCGGCCACCAGCTGCGCCATCGGCAGCGTCGATGCCTGGGCATCCCGGGCCAGCCGCGCCAGATCATCCCTCGACGAAGCACCGGTGGCGGCATAGAACAAGAACGGCGCCCCTGAGCGCTCCACGAACCGCTCGACCAGCCGCGATTTGCCCACCCGGCGCCGCCCGCGCAGCATCACGCACCTGCCCGGCCGTTCTCCTCCGGCCCCCGCAGCGACCTTCTGCAGCTCGCGCTCCAACGTCGCCAGCTCTTGTCGGCGACCGACGAAATCCACCATGACTGCCGACCTTCACACGCTTCCGAACCAGGAGACTAACAGTAACGTTAGTAACAGCAATGTTAGCAACATCTGCCGTTGTCCGGGCAGCGCTCGCGGGGTGTCCTGGAACGGCGCAGGAATGGCCGGTAGAAACATCCCGGCACCATCCCAGCACGGGAAATGGCAAGGGGGCCGACTCGGATGAGTCGACCCCTCCTGACCTGCAGATTCAACAAAAGCAATGTGGTGGAATTGCGCCTAAACGTTGAAGCGGAACTCGACCACGTCGCCGTCCTGCATGACGTAGTCCTTGCCCTCCATACGGGCCTTGCCCTTGGCGCGTGCCTCGGCGACCGAGCCCGTCTCGACGAGGTCGTGGAAGGAGATGACCTCGGCCTTGATGAAGCCCTTCTGGAAGTCCGTGTGGATGACACCGGCGGCCTCGGGGGCGGTGGCGCCCTTCTTGATGGTCCAGGCGCGGGATTCCTTGGGGCCGGCCGTCAGATAGGTCTGCAGGCCTAGGGTGTCGAAACCGACGCGGGCCAGGGTCGCGAGGCCGGGCTCCTCGGCGCCCACCGACTCCAGGAGCTCCATCGCGTCCTCCTCGTCGAGCTCGGCGAGGTCCGCCTCCAGCTTGGCATTGAGGAAGATCGCTTCGGCGGGGGCGACCAGGGTGCGCTGCTCGGCCTTGAAGTCGTCGTCGACCAGCTCGTCCTCGTCCACGTTGAAGACGTAGAGGAACGGCTTGGTGGTCAGCAGGTGCAGGTCGTGCAGCAGCTCCTCGTTGCCGGAGCCCTGGACGATGCCCTGCGAGAAGAGGGTGTCGCCCTTCTCCAGGATCTCCTTGGCCGCCTCGACCGCCGCGACCTTGGGAGCGACGTCCTTCTTGATGCGCGACTCCTTCTGGAGGCGCGGCAGGACCTTCTCGATCGTCTGCAGGTCGGCGAGGATCAGCTCGGTGTTGATCGTCTCGATGTCGTCCTTGGGCGAGACCTTGCCGTCGACGTGCACGACGTTCTCGTCCTTGAAGGCGCGGATGACCTGGCAGATCGCGTCGGACTCGCGGATGTTCGCGAGGAACTTGTTGCCCAGGCCCTCACCCTCCGAAGCGCCCTTCACGATGCCCGCGATGTCGACGAAGTCGACGGTCGCCGGGAGGAGGCGCTGCGAAGAGAAGATCTCGGCCAACTTCGTGAGGCGGGCGTCCGGGACGCCGACCACGCCCACATTTGGCTCGATCGTGGCGAACGGGTAGTTGGCCGCGAGCACGTCGTTCTTGGTCAGGGCGTTGAACAGGGTCGACTTGCCGACATTCGGCAGACCGACGATTCCGATCGTGAGCGACACGTTGCGACTTCCCGTACGTAAGGATGGGCGAAGGGCCCTCGGAAAGCGCGGGCCGATCCACCAGTCTACGGCGTGACCGGGCACGCACCGGCGACGTATCGAACGGATGGCCAAGGTCTGCCCATCGGCGTGTCTGAGGGGCTATTCCACACATAAACCGACCTAAGTTGGTCCAGTGGAGCAACACAGGACGCGTCCCCCTCGACCCAGACAGCGACGCGGCATGCCCGTTCCCGCTCAGGGCGGGCGCGGCACGCACGTCGACGTCCGGCGGGGCCCCCCGGTGGCACGGCGGCCCGCGCCACCGCTGGTCCAGGCGGCTCAGCGGGTGCCGAACCCCCGGCTCACCGGGCTGGGCAGTGGGCTGTTCTGCGGTGCGTCGATGTTCGCGCTCGGCTGCCTCGACCAATTGCTGTTCGGGGCGTCGTTGGTGGTGTACGGAGCGCTGTTCCTGCCCGTGTGTGCGCTGACCGCGGTGTGGGTACGGCGGGGGGACCTGGTGACCGCGCCCGTCGTCGTACCGATCGCGTTCACCTTCGGGCTGCTGGCGGTCGCCGACCACAGCGGGGGAATCGGGGGCCGGGTCATGGGGCTCTTCACCGCGCTCGCCACACAGGCGGGGTGGCTGTACGGGGGGACGCTGATCGCGGGGCTGATCGTGACCGTCCGCAAGGTCGCGCTGATGAGTCGCCGAGCCGCCCAGCGCAGGGCCCAGGCCGCCGCTTCGCGCCGAGCCTTCCCACCCGCCCGACCGTCTCGGCCGACCGGATAGCCGGGCTCGAAACCACACCCGGGCAGGCCTGGGCCCCGGAAGGCCTGGAAAGCCCGGCCTCGGTCAGGGGAACCGCGGGTCCGTCGCAAGTCCGGGAAGCCGCAGGTCCGGAGAGCCGTCGCTACGTCGCCGTCTTCGCCGCTCTCATCGCCGCCCCCACGATCCCCGCGTTGTTCTGCAGCTGCGCCGGGACGATCTCCGCCTTGATGCCCCCGATGAGGGGCAGGAACCGGTCGGCCTTGCGGCTGACGCCGCCGCCGATGATGAAGAGCTCGGGCGAGAAGAGCATCTCCACATGGGCGAGGTACTTCGTGACGCGGCGTGCCCACTGCTCCCACGTGAGCTCGTGGTCCTCCTTGGCCTTGGTGGAGGCACGCTTCTCCGCGTCATGGCCGTTCAGCTCGAGGTGTCCCAGCTCCGTGTTCGGGACCAGCTCGCCGTCGATGAAGAGCGCGCTGCCGATGCCCGTGCCCAACGTGAGGAGGATGACCGTGCCCCGGCGACCGCGCCCGGCGCCGAACTGCATCTCGGCGACGCCCGCCGCGTCCGCGTCGTTCAACACGGTCACCGGACAGCCGCCCAGCCGCGCGCCCAGCAGGGCGCGCGCGTCGGTGTCGATCCAGTTCTTGTCGACATTGGCCGCCGTACGGATGGTGGCGCCGCCGGTGACCACCCCGGGGAACGTGATGCCGACCGGACCGGTCCAGTCGAAGTGGCCGACGACCTCCTTCACGCCATCGGCCACCGCGTCGGGCGTCGCCGGGTGCGGAGTGAGCACTTTGTAACGCTCCTCCGCCAGGTCGCCGCGGTCCAGGTCCACGGGAGCGCCCTTGATCCCGGAACCACCGATGTCCACACCGAAGATCTGCATGGCCCTACGCTACGTCGTACGACTGACAGTCACTTCTCGGAGGAGGCCGCGGAGGGCGCCGTGCCCGTGCGCTGCTCCACCAGTGCCGCCGCCTCCGCGCGCAGATCGCGGCGCAACTCCTTCGGCAGCGAGAAGGTGATGGACTCCTCGGCCGCCTTGACGATCTCCACGTCCTCGAAGCCGCGCTGCGACAGCCACTCCAGGACCTGCTCGACCAGGACCTCCGGGACCGAGGCACCCGAGGTGACGCCGACCGTCGTCACACCCTCCAGCCACGCCTCCTCGATCTCGTCGGCGAAGTCCACGAGGAACGCGTCGCGCGCGCCCGCGAGCTTGGCGACCTCGACGAGCCGCTTGGAGTTGGAGGAGTTCCGGGAACCGACCACGATCACCAGGTCCGCTTCCGCGCCCATCTGCTTCACCGCCAGCTGGCGGTTCTGCGTCGCGTAGCAGATGTCGTCGCTGGGCGGGGAGATGAGCTGCGGGAACTTCTCCTTCAGCGCGTCGACCGTCTCCATGGTCTCGTCGACCGACAGCGTGGTCTGGGAGAGCCAGACCACCTTGGAGGGGTCGCGGACCTCGACCTTGGCGACGTCCCCGGGGCCGTCGACCAGGGTGATGTGGTCGGGCGCCTCACCGGAGGTACCAATGACCTCTTCGTGGCCCTCGTGCCCGATGAGGAGGATGTCGAAGTCCTCGTCTGCGAAACGGACGGCTTCCTTGTGGACCTTGGTGACCAGCGGGCAGGTCGCGTCGATGGTGGCGAGCTTGCCGGCCGCGGCCTCGTCGTGGACGACCGGGGCGACGCCGTGCGCGGAGAACATGACGATGGACCCCTCGGGGACCTCCGCCGTCTGCTCGACGAAGATCGCGCCCTTCTTTTCCAGGGTCTGTACGACGTACTTGTTGTGGACGATTTCGTGGCGGACGTAGATCGGGGCCCCGTACTGCTCAAGGGCCTTCTCGACGGCGATCACGGCGCGGTCCACGCCCGCGCAGTAGCCCCGGGGGGCGGCGAGCAGGACACGGCGGCCAGGCGAAGCAGTCATGCACCCCATCGTAAGGCCGCGCTCGGCGGGTCGAAGATCGCCTCCTTGGGGAGACTGCTTGGGGAGACTGAGGGGGAGCCGGGAGGGGTGGGGCCCGCGCGACCCTCGGGAGGCACGATGTCCGACACGGAGCCCGCGGCGGACCCGGACGGCGCGGCCGAGGCGGAGCACGAACTGCGGCGCAGCCTCGGCTTCCGGGACCTCGTCGTCTACGGGCTGCTGTTCATCGCCCCCATGGCGCCGGTCGGTGTCTTCGGGACCCTCGATGCCAAGTCGCACGGGGCGGTGGCGCTGGTCTACGTCGTCGCCACCGTCGCGATGGCGTTCACCGCATTCAGCTACGCCCAGATGGTCCGCGTGGTCCCTCAGGCGGGTTCGGTGTTCGCCTATGCGCGCGCGGCGCTCGGAAAGGAGGCCGGGTTCATCGCCGGTTGGATGGCGATGCTGGACTACCTGCTCATCCCCGCCGTCGCTTACCTGTTCTCCGGGATCGCGTTGAACTCCCTGGTTCCCGGCGTCTCGCGGTGGGTGTGGACGGCACTCGCCGTAGTCATCACCACGGTGTTGAACCTGTGGGGTGTGCGGGCCGCCGCCCAAGTCGGCTTCCTGGTGCTCGCGATGGAAATCGTGGTCCTTCTTGTCTTCGTCGTGTCGGCCGTCGTCGTGCTCGCGCGTGACGGGGCCCACCGCGGGTGGCTGTCCCCGCTGTCCGGCGACGGCTCGCAGGGCGCGTTCGCCGTGTCGGCGGTGGTCGGCGCCGTCTCGGTCGCCGTCCTGTCGCATCTCGGCTTCGACGCGATCGCGACGTTCGCGGAGGAGGTCACCGGCGGTTCGGAGAAAGTGGCCCGGGCGGTGCTGTTCTGTCTGGCGCTGGCGGGTGTGCTGTTCGTTGTCCAGAGCTATCTGGTGGCGCTCCTTGAGCCGCTGTCCTCCGCGCAACTCGCCGCGGATCCCGGGAAGCAGGGGTCGGCCTTCTACGACGTCGTGGACTCCTCGGTCGGGTCGTGGCTGCACAACCTGGTGGCCGTGAGCAAGGCGATCGGGGCCGCGTTCGCCGCGCTGGCCGGGCAGGCCGCGGCGGGGCGGCTCGTCTTCGCCATGGCTCGCGATCGGCGGCTGCCGCGGGCGCTGTCGCGGACCGACTCGGGGGTGCCGCGGGCGGCGCTGCTGTGCGCGGCCGTCATCACGCTGGTCGCCGCGGTGTGGGCGGCTCGGCGCGACGACGGCCTCGACAAGCTGGTGTCCGTCGTCGACATCGGCGCGCTCACCGCCTTCACCCTGCTGCACGCGAGCGTGGTGGGCTGGTTCGCGGTACGGCGGCTGGACGGTCCCGTCGTGTGGTGGCGCCATGTCCTGATGCCCGTCGTCGGCGCCGCGATCACCGTCGCCGTGATCGTCGAGGCGTCCGGCACCGCCCAGGTGGTGGGCGCGATCTGGCTGGCGGTGGGACTGGCCGTGCTGTTCGCCCAGCGAGGGCGGGCCAGGACCGAGGCATAGGGCCTGCCCCGGGATCCGGCCGGACGAAGGTCCGCATCCTGCCCCAGGGATCGAGCCGGACGAAGGTCCGCGTCCTACCCCGGGGATCGAGCCGGACAGAGGTCCGCGTCCCGCCCCGGGGATCGAGCCTGCTTCGCCGGGCGCGGTCAGGCCGGCAGCGCTGCCGGTGTCCGCCGCTTCCCCAGCCAGGCCGCGGAGGCGAGGTGAAGCGCCGCGGCCACCGTTCCCCCGACGGCCATCCCGGGGATTCCCGACGTCGCCCCGATGAGCGCGTCGCCGACCTGCGCGATCCCGCTGACCACGAGTACGGGCATCAGGTGCCGGCGGTACCTGGCGGTCAGGGAGGCCAGGACGGCCGCGGTGAGCGGGAGTTGCCGTACGGCGTAGGCCTGGACGTAGAGCTCGATGCCGCCGCCCGGCGTGTCTCCCTGGAGAAGCACACCGGGGTCGGCCATGGCCACGACGCAGGAGACCGCGGAGACGGTCGCGGCGACGGCGTTGCCGACCAGGACCCACTTCTCCGCCCCGGGAGCCGCCTGCGAAGACGCCTGCGAAGACGCCTCGTGAAGAACAGCCTTGCCCTTGCCCATATTCACTCACTCCCCGAATCATTCGAGCTATGAACGATTCATCGAAGTTAGCATTGGGACTGTGAACGATGTCAAGCCTTCTCAGGAACCCGACGGACCGACCGGCACGCTCGCCTTCCGGCTCGGCACCGTGGGCACGCTGGTCACCGCGCGCTTCGCCGCCGCCGTCGAGGATCTCGGCGTGAAGCCCAAACACGTGGGGCTGCTCTCCGTCATCGGCTCCGGCGCGCCCGCGTCGCAGCAGGACGTCGCCAGGACGATGGGCGTCGTGCCGAGCCTGGTGGTGACGCTCGCCGACCAGCTCGAAGAGCTGGGCGCCATCGAGCGCGTACGCGACCCGGACGACCGGCGCCGCCACCGGCTGGGACTGACGCCGGAGGGGCACACCCTGCTCGCGGAATGCACGGCACGCGCGCGTGCCCTCGACGAGGAGCTCACGGCGGGGCTGAGCACGGCGGAACGGGACACGCTCTCCCGCGCGATGGGCGTACTGGCGCGTGAGGCCGGGCTCCCGTAACCCGCGCCCCAGGAGTACGGGCGGTGTCGGTGGCGGCCGTTACGCTCGGGCGCATGGCTCTCAACACGTCCGCGGACGCTCCGCTGCCCGTCGGTGAGGTGTCGCGGCTCATCGGGGGGTGGATCGACCGGCTCGGCGCGGTGTGGGTCGAGGGGCAGATCACCCAGTTGTCGCGGCGCCCGGGCGCGGGTGTCGTCTTTTTGACGCTGCGCGATCCGTCGTACGACATCTCGGTGAGCGTGACCTGCTATCGGCAGGTGTTCGACGCCGTCGCCGACGTGGTCAGCGAGGGCGCCCGTGTCGTCGTACACGCGAAGCCCGAGTGGTACGCGCCGCGGGGGCAGTTGTCGCTGCGGGCCGCCGAGATAAAGCCGGTGGGGGTCGGTGAACTGCTCGCCCGGCTCGAGCAGTTGAAGAAGTCGTTGACCAGTGAGGGGCTCTTCGCGGCCGAGCGCAAGAAGCCGCTGCCCTTCCTGCCGCAGCTTATCGGGCTGGTGTGCGGGCGGGCCTCGGCGGCGGAGCGCGACGTGCTGGAGAACGCGCGGCACCGCTGGCCGGCCGTCCGCTTCGAGGTCCGCAACGTCGCCGTGCAGGGCGTGCACGCGGTGCCGCAGGTCGTGCAGGCCGTGAAGGACCTGGACGCGCTGGACGACGTCGACGTGATCATCGTGGCGCGGGGCGGCGGCAGCGTGGAGGACCTGCTGCCGTTCTCGGACGAACAGCTCGTACGGGCGGTCGCGGCCTGTCGTACGCCGGTCGTGTCGGCCATCGGGCACGAACCGGACAACCCCCTGCTCGACCACGTGGCCGACCTGCGCGCATCCACGCCGACCGACGCCGCCAAGAAGGTCGTGCCGGACGTCGGCGAGGAGTACGAACGGGTGCGATTCCTGCGGGACCGGGCGCGGCGCAGCGTCCAGTCCTTCATCGAGCGGGAGGAGCGCGGCCTCGCGCACGCGTTGGCCCGGCCCTCGATAGAGGACCCGCACCGCATGGTCGACGAGCGGGCGGAGCACGTCACCGCCCTGCTGGACCGCGGCCGGCGCACCCTCGGGCACCTCCTCGACCGCGCCGACTCGGAGCTGACGCACACCCACGCGCGCGTGGTGGCCCTCTCCCCCGCCGCGACCCTCCAGCGGGGGTACGCGGTGCTGCAGAAGGCTGACGGCCATGTCGTCCGGGGGCCGGACGAAGTGGCGACGGGCGAGGAGCTGCGGGCCCGGGTCGCCGAGGGTGAATTCTCCGTACGAGTCGATGCATAGGGTGGCCGCATGACCAGCAAGGTGAACGAAGCGCTCGGGTACGAGCAGGCGCGGGACGAGCTGATCGAGGTGGTACGCCGTCTGGAGGCGGGCGGTACGACCCTGGAGGAGTCCCTCGCCCTGTGGGAGCGGGGCGAGGAACTGGCGAAGGTGTGCCGGCGGTGGCTCGAGGGCGCTCGGGCGCGGCTGGACGCTGCGCTGGCCGAGGAGGAAGAGGGCGCGGGCGGCGCGGGCGACTCCGAGTAGGGGCCGGGGGACGGGGGGAGCGACCCCGTTCGGCAGCGGTTTCCCGACTCCTGGCGGGGCCGGGGTCGGGGAAGCCGGCTGGTGATTGAAAGTTGAATCATGTGTGAAGTGGATCACTTTGATCCGCTTTTGGTTGAAGCTTAAACCTTCCTGTCGTAGCTTCGGACTCGCAAGCCGATCCCCCGGATCCCCGCTCGTCCCGAGAAGGTTTTTCACCATGTCTCTCGTTCTTGACCCCACCGCCCAGGACCTGCTGTTCCGCGAGGCCCGCACCGCGAACACGTTCACCGACGAACCGGTGACCGACGAGCAGGTGCAGGCGATCTACGACCTGGTCAAGTACGGCCCGACCTCCATGAACCAGTCGCCGCTGCGCGTCACCCTGGTCCGCTCCCCCGAGGCCCGCGAGCGTCTCGTGCAGCACATGGCCGAGGGCAACCAGCAGAAGACCGCCGCCGCCCCGCTGGTCGCGATCCTCTCCGCGGACAACGAGTTCCACGAGGAGCTGCCGGAGCTCTTCCCGCACTTCCCGCAGGCCAAGGACCTCTTCTTCGGCGAGCGCTCGGCGCGTGAGGGCAGCGCCGCCCTGAACGCCGCGCTGCAGGCCGCGTACTTCATCATCGGCGTCCGCGCCGCCGGCCTCGCCGCCGGCCCGATGACCGGTCTGGACTTCGCCGGCGTCCAGAAGGAGTTCCTGGACGACGACCACAGCCCGCTGATGGTCGTCAACATCGGCAAGCCGGGCGAGGACGCCTGGTTCCCGCGCTCCCCGCGCCTGGGGTTCGACCAGGTCGTCACGACGGTCTGATCTCCTCCGCACACACGAGAAGGGCCCCCGCCAATGGCGTCGGGGGCCCTTCTCGCATGTCCGTGCGGCTCAGGATGTCTTCAGCGCCTGCGCCATCTTCGTCAGCTGGGCGAAGGACGCGGTGCCGGTCACGACCGTCGTGGAGCCCTTGGCCTTGAGCACCAGGGCGTCGTAGCGACCCCCCGTGTACCGCTGCCACGTCTGGTCGCCGATCCGCTGGGTGGTCTTCGTCTCCTCGGCGCCCTGGCTGGCCGTGTCGATGAACACGGCCGGCTTCTGAGTGGACTGCTCGATCGCCACGTACTGGCCGTCGGGGTCGTGGAAACCCAGGTGCCAGGCGTCGAACTCCGAACCGTCATACCGCACGGACGTCGCCTTCCACGCCGCGGGCAGCCCCTCGGGCGCCGCCACGGGATAGCTCGCCGCGCGGCGCGCCGTGAGCAGCTCGACACGGTAGTCGACACGCTTGAGAGGAGGCTCGGAGTCGTCGTGCGGGATGAAGATGTAGATGACGCCCGCCATGAGCCCGATGAGGCCCAGGGAGAGAATCATGTCCCGGACCGACTGCTTGCCTTTCATACCTGCCACGTACCTATCGTCGCAGGTGCCCTGGCCTGCTCATCCGTGGGGCCCCCTGCTCATTTTGTCGACCTGACGATAGAGTCGGGGCACACCCTCATCCGGCCGTCGTCGTATCAGAAAGGTGCGTCTCGATGACCGAGAATCATCAGCTGCCGTCCGAACTCGAGGTCCCATCCGAGGCCCCCGACCGAAATCTCGCCCTGGAACTGGTCCGCGTCACCGAGGCCGCCGCCATGGCCGCGGGCCGCTGGGTCGGCCGCGGCGACAAGAACGGCGCCGACGGCGCCGCCGTCCGTGCCATGCGGACCCTCGTCTCCACCGTCTCGATGAACGGCGTCGTCGTCATCGGTGAGGGTGAGAAGGACGAGGCCCCGATGCTCTTCAACGGCGAAGGCGTCGGCGACGGGACCGGTCCGGAGTGCGACATCGCCGTCGACCCGATCGACGGCACCACGCTCACCGCCAAGGGCATGTCGAACGCGATCGCCGTGCTGGCCGCCGCCGACCGCGGCACCATGTTCGACCCGTCCGCGGTCTTCTACATGGACAAGCTGGTCACCGGCCCGGAGGCCGCCGACTTCGTCGACATCAACGCGCCCGTCTCGGTGAACATCCGGCGCGTCGCCAAGGCCAAGCGCTCCACGCCCGAGGACGTCACGGTCGTCATCCTCGACCGGCCGCGTCACGACGGGATCATCAAGGAGATCCGGGAGACCGGCGCGCGCATCAAGCTGATCACCGACGGCGATGTCGCCGGCTCGATCCTGGCCCTGCGCGAGGGCACCGGCATCGACCTGCTGCTCGGCATCGGCGGCACCCCCGAGGGCATCATCTCGGCCTGCGCCGTCAAGTGCCTCGGCGGCACCATCCAGGGCAAGCTGTGGCCCAAGGACGACGAGGAGCGGCAGCGTGCGATCGACGCCGGTCACGACCTGGACCGCGTGCTGACCACGAACGACCTGGTCTCCGGCGAGAACGTCTTCTTCGTCGCCACCGGCATCACCGACGGCGAGCTGCTGCGCGGGGTCCGGTACCGCGCCGAGACCGCGACGACCGAGTCGATCGTCATGCGCTCCAAGTCGGGCACGGTCCGGCAGATCACCTCGGAGCACCGGCTCAGCAAGCTGCGCGCCTACAGCGCGATCGACTTCGACCGAGCGAAGTAGCTCCTGCCGGGTTCGCCGGGGAACCGCGGGTCACGGGCACGTGCGGGTTGCCTGTGGCTGGTCGCGCGGTTCCCCGCGCCGTTGCCGGGCGCGCCCCGGGGGCGCGAAAACAGCAGCGAGAAAGGGGCGCCCCCTGAGCGGAGGGTCGCCCCTTTTCCCGTAGTACCGGTCAGCCGGCCGCCGCTATCGTCCCCCGCGCGGCCTTCTTGAGTTCCAGTTCGCGGCGGCGTCGTCGGGCGAGCACCACGCGGCGCTCGGCGGCGGTGAGGCCGCCCCAGACTCCGTACGGCTCGGGTTGCAGCAGCGCGTGTTCGCGACACTCAACCATCACCGGGCAGCGGGCACAGACGCGCTTCGCCGCCTCCTCACGGGACAACCGGGCGGCAGTGGGTTCCTTGGAGGGGGCGAAGAACAGGCCGGCTTCGTCTCGTCGGCACACGGCCTCCGTGTGCCATGGGGCTTCCTGGTCCCTGTCCCGCACTGGCGCCCGCTGGGCCGGAACGGCAGCTAACTGCAGGGACTGATGCGGCGGTTGCAGCACGGTCTACTCCTGACGACGGCTTCGCGAGCGTGCCGGGCGCCACGGAAAGGTCCACAGCGCCCTCCAAGAGACGATGCAGCAAGGCCTACCCGCTGTGCGCGCGCCTATGCACTGAGTTCCGAAGCCCAGGAATTCTCGTACGCGGCACGGCCCGCACAACTGGACCAATTCGCTGCCGGAGCCGCCGAATTCACAAGCGTCAACGATCCAGGTGCTTGTGCAAACTCCTGTCCACCCGGTCGGCCACGCGTTCGGTCACACGACCCGTCACCCGGTCGAGGAGGTCCGCGATCAGCTTGCCCCGCTTGGGCCTTGCCTCGACATTGCCCAGCACGGCCAGTCCGTCGACATAGACGACCGGCGCGTGGGGGTCGCCCGAATCCAGCGTGTCCACTTCGAAGTTGCCCAGTACCCCGCCGCCGCTGCCCCGCAGCGAGACGTTCTCCGGGACGCGGATCTCCACATTGCCGAAGACCGAGATCGCCTTGATGACGACCTGCTGGTACTCGAAGATCGCCTCACTCAGGTCTATTTCGACACTGCCGAAGATCGAGTACGCGTGGATACGCCGGCCCGCGCGCCAGCGGCCCTTGCGGACGGCGGCGCTGAAGACCGCCACCACGTTCTCGTCGGCCTCCGCCGGCATCGCGTCGGCGCTGGGGCGGTTGGGCGCGGAGGTGTACGCGGGGGTCGCACGGCCCGAGTGAGCGGCGGGCAGGTCTCGTACGAAGTGGTCGAGTTCGCCCACCGTCTTCGTGGCCAGCACCCCCTCCACCCGCTCCGCGTGCTCCTCCGCGGTCAGGCGCCCCTCGGCGAGGGCCTCGCGCAGGATGTCGGCGATCCGGTCACGGTCGGCGTCGGAAGCACGGAGCTCGGCCGGCTCCGCCACCGTGGATGCGGTCGGCTTCGCCGATGTGGGCGCGGTCGGGGCGGGGCTCTTCTGAAGGTCCACGGCAGCAGCGTACCCAAACGCGATAGATCGCGACTAGGGGTGTGGGCAACTATCGGACAAGCAACTGAGCCTTACCTCACAGACTCGGCGTCCGTGCCAGGTTCTACGCTGGTGGACGCTGCCAATGGAGGCACGCCGCTGTCTGTCGAGTGAGGAATGGGCGAGATGCCTGAGTTCGCGTACACCGATCTGCTCCCCCAGGGAGAGGACACCACCCCGTACCGGCTGGTGACCTCCGAGGGTGTCTCCACCTTCGAGGCCGACGGGCGCACGTTCCTCAAGGTCGAGCCGGAGGCGCTGCGCAAGCTCGCCGCGGAGGCCATCCACGACATCCAGCACTACCTGCGGCCCTCCCATCTGGCCCAGCTCCGGCGGATCATCGACGACCCCGAGGCGTCGAACAACGACAAGTTCGTGGCGCTGGACCTCCTGAAGAACGCGAACATCGCCGCCGCGGGTGTCCTGCCCATGTGCCAGGACACCGGCACGGCGATCGTCATGGGCAAGCGCGGACAGAACGTGCTCACGGAGGGTGGCGACGAGGCGGCCCTCTCGCGCGGCATCTACGACGCGTACAAGAACCTGAACCTGCGCTACTCGCAGATGGCCCCGCTCACCATGTGGGAGGAGAAGAACACGGGCTCGAACCTGCCGGCGCAGATCGAGCTGTACGCGACCGACGGCGGCGCCTACAAGTTCCTCTTCATGGCCAAGGGCGGCGGGTCCGCGAACAAGAGCTTCCTGTACCAGGAGACGAAGGCCGTTCTGAACGAGGCCTCCATGATGAAGTTCCTGGAGGAGAAGATCCGTTCGCTCGGTACGGCCGCCTGCCCGCCGTATCACCTGGCGATCGTCGTCGGCGGCACGAGCGCCGAGTACGCCCTGAAGACCGCGAAGTACGCCTCCGCGCACTACCTGGACGAGATTCCGGCCGAGGGCTCCGAGCTCGGGCACGGCTTCCGGGACAAGGAGCTGGAGGAGAAGGTCTTCGAGCTCACGCAGAAGATAGGGATCGGCGCACAGTTCGGCGGCAAGTACTTCTGCCACGACGTGCGGGTCGTTCGCCTGCCGCGCCACGGAGCGTCCTGCCCGGTCGCCATCGCCGTGTCCTGCTCCGCCGACCGCCAGGCCGTCGCGAAGATCACGGCCGAGGGTGTCTTCCTGGAGCAGCTGGAGACGGACCCTGCGCGCTTCCTGCCGGAGACGACGGACGAGCACCTCGACGAGTCGAGCGACGTCGTCAGGATCGACCTGAACCAGCCGATGGACGACATCCTCGCCGAGCTGACCAAGTACCCGGT
The DNA here is from genome assembly GCF_014645835.1 of Streptomyces albiflavescens. Classification (GTDB taxonomy): domain Bacteria; phylum Actinomycetota; class Actinomycetes; order Streptomycetales; family Streptomycetaceae; genus Streptomyces; species Streptomyces albiflavescens. The sequence goes on along the minus strand of NZ_BMMM01000015.1, from coordinate 160,521 downwards.
CAAGACCCGTCTCTCGCTCTCCGGCCCGCTCGTCGTGGCCCGCGACATCGCGCACGCCAAGATCAAGGAGCGGCTCGACGCGGGCGAGGAGATGCCGCAGTACCTGAAGGACCACCCGGTGTACTACGCGGGCCCGGCCAAGACGCCCGAGGGGTACGCGTCCGGGTCCTTCGGCCCGACGACCGCCGGCCGCATGGACTCCTACGTCGAGCAGTTCCAGGCCGCGGGCGGCTCCAAGGTGATGCTCGCGAAGGGCAACCGCAGCAAGCAGGTCACGGACGCCTGCGACGCGCACGGCGGCTTCTACCTGGGCTCCATCGGCGGGCCCGCCGCCCGGCTCGCGCAGGACTGCATCAAGAAGGTCGAGGTCGTCGAGTACGAGGAACTCGGCATGGAGGCCGTCTGGAAGATCGAGGTCGAGGACTTCCCGGCGTTCATCGTGGTCGACGACAAGGGCAACGACTTCTTCCAGAACCCCGCCCCCGAGCCGACGTTCACCCACATTCCGGTGCGGGGTCCCGGGCTGGCGTAGCGTCCCGGGACGCCACAGCGGCGTTGCACCGCCTGAATGCTGTCCCACTTCGTCCCAGGAACGGGTGGGACAGCATCCTTGCGAACTTTGCCGGAAAAGCTCCGTGCTGACTGGATCACAGCCTGTGATCCGCAGGTCAACTCGGAGGGAAATCCCATGATTCGACGCACTGTGCGCAACGGCCTGGTGGCCGCGATCGCGGCCGTCGCCATCTTTCCGGTGACGGCCGTCGCCTCCGCCGCCCCGGCAGCGCAGACTCCCGGCTGGGTCACGCCCACGCAGATCTCGACGCCGAGCTGGTACCCGATGGCCCCGCAGTCCTCGCTCCCTGGCCTGCCCGGCGCCCGGCACGCCCAGCGGAAGGCGCCGAAGCACCGCGCCCGACGCCACGTGAGGACCCACGTACGGCACTACGTCACGACGCACGCCCGGCGCCACGTCGCGGCCCACACCTGGGGCCGCGTGGCCACCCACCACCTGCGGCTGAACGTCCGGTCAGGACCGGGAACCGGCTACCGGGTCATCGGCTCGCGCCGCATCGGCCACGTCGTGGCCATCACCTGCAAGATGCGCGGCTCCAACGTGCTGGGCAACCGGCGCTGGTACAAGCTCGCCCACCACAAGGGCTACGTCTCCGCGCGCTACGTGAACAACCACAGCGCCGTCCGCTGGTGCTGAAAGGCGCCGCTCCGCTCGGCCCCTGACATCCGATACCTCCTGACGGGGTGTCCGTCACCCCGTCAGGAGGTACTACCGGCCAATCAGCCGATCACACCGCCTCTCGGTGGCAGAACAGCAGGTCAACTCCCCTTCATATTCCGGTGATCGTGGTGTGGCCCGGCGCCTGGCACGGGAACGCATCAGGGCGTTCACCCCCGGCACTGCGAGGGAGCGAGATGGAGAGCCACGTGATGGTCAAGAGGCAGCCGCTGCCCGACTCGTCGGACGACGCGGAGCAACTCCTGGTGGAGCGGCTGCGCGCCCTCAAGCAGCGGACGGGGCTGAGTCTGGCCGCGCTGGCCACCGCCACCCCGTTCAGCAAGTCGACCTGGCACCGCTATCTGAACGGAGACCAGTTCCCGCCGCGCGCAGCGGTCGACGCGCTCGGCCGGCTCGCGGACGCCGACCCCGGTCCGCTCCTCGCCCTCTGGGACGCCGCGGCCCGGGCCCAGTCCAGAGCGGCGAGCGCGCCGCAGCCGCAGCCGGGCCCGGCGGCTCCCGCGCCGGGGGACGCCCGGCGTCCCCGCCGGGGGAATCGCGCCTTCGTCGCCCTCGCGGCGGTGGCCGCCACGGTGGCGGTCACCGCGGGCGCGGCGGACGTCCTGGACTTCGACGAGGCGGCGGCGCCCCGGGCGGCCTCCTGTCGCGGCAGCGGCTGTCAAGGGGAGTTTCCGACCTCCGAGACCTGCAGTCGCGACGCGCGGACGGAGAGCAGCGTCGTCAAGGCCGCCCAGGTCGTGCTGCTGCGTTTCTCCCCGTCCTGCGAAACGGTCTGGTCCGAGGTGCGCACCCGGGCCGGCGGTGCGCGGGAGATCTCGATCAGGTCGGGCCAGGACGAGCTGTCCGCCACGTACCAGGGCGACGACTCGGACGGATACACCAGCCCGATGCTGGCCGCCTCGAACCCGCGCGGGGCGCAGGCGTGCGCCACGGTGGGCGGAAAGACCGCGTGCACCGGCCTGTTCGGCGTTCCGCGCCGCTGACTCCCGGCGAGAGGACACAGCGTGACGCAGGACACTCCGTTCCTGTCCTCCTGCCGCGGGAACACGGGACAGGTCCGCGATGCTGTCCTCACTGGAGGTGATCGGCAATGGCCGATGAACAGGCAGCAGCCCCGTACCGGATCGAGCACGACTCCATGGGTGAGGTCCGTGTCCCCGCCGACGCGAAGTGGCGGGCCCAGACACAGCGGGCCGTGGAGAACTTCCCGATCTCCGGGCAGCAGCTGGAGCGCGCCCACATCGAGGCCCTCGCCCGGATCAAGGCGGCCGCCGCGAAGGTCAACGGCGAGCTGGGCGTGATCGGCAAGGACGTCGCGGAGGCGGTCCAGGAGGCGGCCGGTGAGGTCGCCGAGGGGCGCTGGGACGCGCACTTCCCCGTCGACGTCTTCCAGACGGGCTCCGGCACGTCCTCCAACATGAACACCAACGAGGTCATCGCCACGCTCGCGACCGAGCGGCTCGGCAGGGACGTACACCCCAATGACCATGTGAACGCGTCGCAGTCGTCGAACGACGTCTTTCCCTCCTCGATCCACATCGCCGCCACCGCCGCCGTCACCCGCGATCTCATTCCCGCGCTGGAGCACCTCGCCGCCTCGCTCGCGCGCAAGTCCGAGGAGTTCGCCGACGTCGTGAAGTCCGGGCGTACGCACCTGATGGACGCGACGCCGGTGACGATGGGGCAGGAGTTCGGGGGGTACGCGGCCCAGGTGCGGTACGGGATCGAGCGGCTGCGGGCCTCGCTGCCGCGGCTGGCCGAACTGCCGCTCGGGGGGACGGCCGTGGGCACCGGGATCAACACCCCGCCCGGGTTCTCCGCCGCCGTCATCGCGGAGGTGGCCCGGGACACGGGGCTGCCGCTCACCGAAGCGCGCGACCACTTCGAGGCGCAGGGGGCGCGCGACGGAATCGTCGAGACCAGCGGGCAGCTGCGGACGATCGCCGTCGGGCTGACCAAGATCGCCAACGACCTCCGGTGGATGTCGTCGGGTCCGCGGACCGGACTGGCGGAGATCAGCCTGCCCGACCTCCAGCCGGGGTCCTCGATCATGCCCGGCAAGGTCAATCCCGTCATCCCCGAGGCCGTACTGATGGTCGCCGCCCAGGTGATGGGGAACGACGCGACGGTCGCCGTCGCCGGAGCCGCGGGCAACTTCGAGCTGAACGTGATGCTGCCTGTCATCGCCAAGAACGTGCTGGAGTCGATCCGGCTGCTCGCCAACGTCTCGCGGCTGCTCGCCGACCGCACCGTCGACGGGATCGTCGCGCACCGCGAGAGGTCCCGCGAGTACGCCGAGTCGTCACCGTCCGTGGTCACGCCGCTCAACAAGTACATCGGGTACGAGGAGGCCGCCAAGGTGGCCAAGAAGGCGCTCGCGGAGCGGAAGACGATTCGCCAGGTCGTCCTGGAGTCCGGGTACGTGGAGCGCGGTGACCTCACACGGGAGCAGCTCGACGAGGCGCTGGATGTCCTGCGGATGACGCGTCCGTAACGGCGTTCGCCTCTTCGGAAGACGCCTGATGACACCTGCGTGACGTCCTGTGTCCGCTGCCGAGAACCGTGACGCGCGCCGCAGCGTCGTATGCCCGGGGCACCTAATATCTGGTCATGGCAGACGCTGGAGCGGTGAGAGACGTGGAAACGGGCGGGTCGACGGCGCACTGGGCCCCCGGGAGTCACATCCTGTGGCGGTACCGGGAGAACGCCGGCCCGCGCTTCCACATCTGCCGCCCCGTGACGGTCGTACGGGACGACACCGAGCTGCTCGCGGTGTGGATGGCGCCCGGCACGGAGTGCGTGAAGCCGGTGCTCGCCGACGGTACGCCGGTACACGGGGAGCCGCTCGAGTCGCGCTACACCAAGCCGCGCGCGGTGCGGCGCGACCGCTGGTTCGGCACCGGGGTGCTGAAGCTGGCGCGTCCCGGCGACGCCTGGTCCGTGTGGCTCTTCTGGGAGCCGGGCTGGCGTTTCAAGAACTGGTACGTGAACCTTGAGACCCCGCTGGCCCGTTGGGAGGGCGGGGTCGACTCCGAGGATCATTTCCTGGACATCTCCGTCCACCCGGACCGGAGTTGGCGCTGGCTCGACGAGGACGAGTTCGCGATGGCACAGCGCGCCGGTCTGATGGACGCTCAACTGGCCGCACGGGTAAGGGAAGCAGGGTGGTCGGCGGTGGATGTGATCCGCGCCTGGGACGCGCCGTTCTCGGACGGCTGGCAGCACTGGCGCCCGGATCCGTCGTGGCCGGTTCCCGCCCTGCCCGATGACTGGGACCGTACGCCCACGCACGTGTCCTCATGAGACCCTTGATGCGCCCCCGTGGTACAACCGTAGGATCGTCTTCCGCGTCAAATTCAATCAAGGCCGGTGCACAGCACCGTCGTTGAGAGGTGGCGGTCGGGTGACGGGAGGGCGCACGGCAGCAACAACTCCCGCAGTATGAGCTGGGCTTGACCATACGTCACCGAGGGGCGGCAGGACGTGAGCGAGGGGTACGAGGGCCACGACGGCGCGGCCCGCAGACGGACGTGCCGACCGCGCGGGCTCGCGATGGCGACCGCGCCCGTCGTGGGGCCAGGTCCCGACGACGCGCAGATTCCGTTCCTGGGGCACACATTCCGGGTATCGGGGCTGCGGGACGAACTGCACGCACGGCGCGCAGCCCCGGACGGATGGATTCGACACGCGTGACGGAGCACCCCACCTCGCACGAGCGCCGCCAGCCCGGCGCCGGCCGGCCGCCCGCCCCCGCGGACCCCCGCGGGGCGCTCCTGCGTACCCCGGAGCAGCCGTCCGCGCTGCCGGGCGCCACCGCGTTACCCGTCCAGGCCCGTACCGGCGACACACCCAGGGGTTCCGGTACGACCACGCCGTACGGCAAGCACAACCCCACCGGCGGTCAGACCTCCGCCGGTACCGACATGTCCCCTTCCTCCGGCTCCGCCTCGGCGCCCGGCACCGGCGCGTCCACACCGCCGCCCGCCTCCGAGCACTCCCAGCCCTCGGCCGCCGAGCCCGATCCGCACCGCCCGCGCCCCGCTCCCGAGGCCATCCCGGCCCAGCCGGCCAACGAGCAGGACCGGCCGTCGGGGAGCCCCGGCGGCAAGGACCGGCGCACCGGGCAGGGGCTGCCGCCGGCCGGCCCGATGCCGATGCGGCGCGACGGGGACCGGCTGCGCTTCGTGGGCGCCGCGACCCGCCGGATCGCCCGGGGCATCGACCTGGACGAGATCGTGATGGGCCTGTGCCGGGCCACCGTGCCGACGTTCTCCGACGCGATCCTCGTCTACCTGCGCGACCCGCTGCCCGTCGGCGACGAGCGGCCCACCGGCCCCGTCGTCCTGCGGCTGCGGCGCACCGACCGGATCCCCGAGGAGCGGGACACCGACGGCGGCTTCATGCCCGCGCTGCAGCCCGAGCCCAGCGAGTTGCAGTCGATGACCGCCGAGCTGTGCGAGGTGCGCCCCGGCGGTGCCCTCGCCGAGGTGCTGCGCGGCGTCCGGCCGGTGTTCGCGGACGCGCCCGCCGCCCGCGCCGCGCTGCCCGAGCTGCTCGGCGACGACCTGGCCGTGCCGAGCGGGCAGCGCGCGATCCTGGCTCCGCTGCGCGGCCGCCGCCGGGTGATCGGCGCGGCGCTGTTCCTGCGCCGTCCGGAGCGGCTCGCCTTCGAGGCCGACGACCTGCTGGTCGCCGCCCAGCTCGCCACGCACAGCGCGCTCGGCATCGACAAGGCGGTGCTGTACGGGCGCGAGGCGTACATCGCCGACGAGTTGCAGCGCACGATGCTGCCCGAGACGCTGCCGCGGCCCACGGGCGTACGGCTGGCGTCCCGGTATCTGCCGGCCGCGGAGACCGCGCGCGTCGGCGGCGACTGGTACGACGCGATCCCGCTGCCGGGCAGCCGCGTCGCCCTCGTCGTCGGTGACGTGATGGGCCACTCGATGACCTCGGCGGCCATCATGGGCCAGCTGCGGACGACCGCGCAGACCCTCGCCGGGCTCGATCTGCCGCCGCAGGAGGTGCTGCACCACCTCGACGAGCAGGCACAGCGGCTCGGCACCGACCGCATGGCGACCTGCCTGTACGCCGTCTACGACCCGGTGTCGCACCGCATCACCATCGCCAACGCGGGCCATCCGCCGCCGGTCCTGCTGCATCTGGGCGGACGGGCCGAGGTGCTGCGGGTGCCGCCAGGTGCCCCGATCGGCGTGGGCGGGGTGGATTTCGAGGCGGTGGAGCTGGACGCGCCCGCGGGCGCCACGCTGCTGCTGTACACGGACGGTCTTGTCGAGTCCCGCCTTCGCGACGTGTGGACCGGCATAGAGCAACTGAGGGAGCGGCTCGCGGCCACCGCGCAGCTGACCGGCCCCGACCATCCGCCGCCGCTCGAGGCGCTGTGCGACGAGGTGCTCGACATGCTCGGCCCGGGCGACCGGGACGACGACATCGCGCTGCTCGCCGCCCGCTTCGACGGGATCGCGCCGAGCGATGTCGCGTACTGGTTCCTGGAACCGGAGGACGCGGCCCCGGGACGGGCCCGTCGGCTGGCCCGGCGTGCACTGTCCCGCTGGGGCCTGGAGGACATGACCGACTCCGTGGAGCTGCTCGTCAGCGAGGTCGTGACGAACGCCGTGCGCTATGCGTCACGACCGGTGACGCTGCGGCTGCTGCGGACGGACGTCCTGCGTTGCGAGGTCGGCGACGACGTGCCGCAGCTGCCGCGGCTGCGGCAGGCGCGCGCCACGGACGAGGGCGGGCGCGGGCTCTACCTGGTGAACAAACTGGCCAGACGGTGGGGCGCGACACGGTTGAGCACCGGAAAGGTGGTCTGGTTCGAATTGAACCGCGGCTGAGGGGTACCCGCGACCGCGCGGTGCAGTACTGGCGCACCATCGACAAGGAGATCGGTGACCGGATCTCCCAGAACGTCAACGGAGGCTGAGGACAAAGGAATTGGGCGTGCATCTCGGGGTGAGTGGACGTGCCCCGGGCGGCACGCCGGTGCGTCGCTCCCACCGTGTAGCGTGCCGGGGCACTGGAGTTGTGTGGGCCGAAGGGCGGGGGAACGTCGTGGACGGTATCGCGTGGATTCGGGAGGCCTTCGACGCCTACTGCGTCACGTTCGCCCGCGGGCTGAGCGTGGATGAGCTGGTACGTCGCCTGGGCACGGACCCCGCCCGGATCCTGCCCTCCGTGTCCGCGCACGAGGCGGAGCTGCTCGCCAGGGACGAGGGACCCGTCGCCCGGCTGGGTACGGGCAACGGCTGGGCCTTCGCCCTGCAGTCCGCGAGCGCCGAGGGTACCGACCGGCGCACGCTGCAGCGAGTCTCCCAGGGCACGGACGCCGTCATGCTGCTGGACAGCGGCATGCCGCCGTACTGGTTCGTACATGCCCGGGACGGCGAGATCGCGGCCGACTTCGAACCCGGCGTGGAGGCGAAGCAGATCGGCGGCACCGACCCGTCCTTCCTCGTGCCGGCCATGCGGACCACGGGCATGCTGCTGGCGGACGGCACGGCGAACCCGGAGGACTGGGAACCGGAGCAGCGGATCCTCACCGTGGCAGAACAGGTCTTCTCACTGGACCTCCCCCGCGCGGCCCTGGAGAGCGGAACGCTCCCGGCCGTCGTCCTGGTGTAGACGCCCCGGACGCACGGAGCCCGTCCGGCCGGCGGTGTGCCGCCCGGACAGGCTCCGGTTGTCACGAGCGCGGCCTCAGCCGCGCCACCTGCACTTACGTGCCCGACGTCCTATCGCGTACGGACGAAACAGATCTGCGAAAGGTCCGTGCACTCCTCGAATCCCGGGACACTCACATAGAACTCGTCCTTGTCGAGCATCCGGTTGGTCGGCACGAAGAACAGGCCGATCCGGTTGGCCGCGCCCGAGTTCTCGTCGCCCGGAATGCTCGCCCGGCCGCAGATCTCGTTCCAGGTGTTGACGCGGGCGTAGTTGGGATCCTCGAGCAGCGTCCATCCCGTGCTGAGCGGCTTGGCGTAGAGCTGGGTGCACTCCTTGCCCGAGTTCACCGCCTGCGGCGGCATGCCACCGCTCTGATAGGTCGCCGCGAAGGGGTACTCGTCACAGCTCGACGTGCTGTTCGGCGGCTTCGAATCGGGGTTGGGCACCCACTTGTCCGGACCGCTCTTGGGGCAGATGACGGCGCGATTCGCCTTCTGGCGTTCGGTGCTCGCAAGGTAGTTGAGCGGTGACTTGTGGTCCCGGCTGCCCGGGTGGTACGGCAGCTTCTGCATGAGGATCCAGTAGAACGCCGCCGCCGACGGGTTCGCCTCGGTGTTGACGACGTACGTCGGGACGTAGTCGGGGAAGACACATCCCACCGTGCTCTTGCCCTTGGCCTCGCGGTCGCAGCGGATACCCAGCTTTCCGCTCGGCGGCTGGTAGTCGGCCCCACCGTTCGGGGCACCGCCCATGGTCGAGGAGAGGATCCAGTTCAGGTGCACGGTCTCATTGCCCGCCGTACCCGACCAGGTGTGGTCGATCTGGCCGACGGCCATGTGCGTGTCCACGCCCGACCACTCGGGCAGGCTGGACCAGGTGATCCCGGCCGACGAGCAGTTGGACTGGCAGAAGGACTGAATGTTGACCGTGACCGGCGGAACCTTGGGGTCGACCGTCGTCGGCTGGATCGTGACCGTCTGCTTGATCGTGGGACTGTCGATGTCCAGATCGATCTCATGCTTGTACGCGTAGATGTTCTGCGCGATGGGCGTGTTGTTCTCGTACAACGTGGCCGAGAAGCTGTCCTGCAGACACGCTCGGGTGCGCGTGTAGAACATGTCCTCGCCGCTCTTGGAGCAGAACGCGGTGCTCCCCGCGGCCAGTTGCTGTCGCTTGGTCTCCTTGACGGGATGCCCGAGGAACTGCAGACAGACCTCGGAGCCCTTCTTGCCCTTGACGGCACGGCAGTCGAAGGCGCGCGGGTGTTCCTCGGCCGCGGCCCCGGCTCGGGCGGCCTGCACTCCCGGCCGCGGGAAGACATGCCCGGGCAGGGTGGTGATGGGCTCCACCGCGGCCGGCTCGGGAGCGTCGGGGTTCCACTCCGGCAGCCGCATGTCCGTGATCAGGTCGTACGAGCCCGGTACGAACGCCACCGCGTCGAAGGCGATGTCCTCGTCCCCGGTGCCGTCCGGCGTGATCGTGTTGAGCCGCACCTCGGGGGTGTTGTCGAAGCGGTAGGCACCGAGCGACACCCAGCGGTTGCCGTCACCCGGCTGGGCGATGGTGCGCTTCTCGGTCCCGTAGGCGGTGTCGATCTCGTAGGTGGCGTACTTGGTCTGTGCCCCGTGATCGGGCAGATGGACCATCACCTTGGCTTGGCTCTTCAGTGACTTGTTCAGCTTCCAGATGCCGGTGATCTTCAGACGCTGCCCCTTGGCGTCGTCCTGGCGGGTGTGGCCGAACCAGAAGTGGCCGCCGAAGCCGGCGCCCAGCTGATGGAGGTCGACCTTGGAGGGGTAGACCGTCTCGACCGCGTTGTTGGCGAAGTTGAAGCTGAAGGAGCCCGAGTTCGTCCAGGAGTTGGTACAGCCGGACCGGATGACCGGGGTTCCCGACGGGACGTCGTCGACGATGAGGGCGTTGTCCGGGAGGCCACTGGTGGTGCAGGCGGGCGGGTAGGAGGTGCCGTCGGGCTCCTCCGGCGAGGTGTCGCCGAAGCGGATGAACTCGTATCCGCAGGTGTCGACGCAGTCGGTCTTCCACGTCACCGGCTTGTTCCACCAGCACTTGACGTCGTCACGGCCGCACGGCCCGCTGGCCGCGGTGTCGTTGGAGGCGCTGTCGGAGATGCGGCTCGGGTCGCAGCTGTTGGAGGAGTCGCAGAACGCGCCCTCGGGCGCCTTGAGGTGGGCCCGGTTGTAGAGCGCGCTGCCCTTGACCGTGACGGCCTCGTTGGTGCCGTTCCAGGTGGAGGGGCGGAAGGCGGGGACCATCACGCCCGGGGACTCCAGGAAGGACGGCGGGTGCGCGGCGAAGCCGAGGACCTTCTCCTGGTAGGGCCAGTTCTGCGGGCGGGCGGCGGCGCTGGCGTCCTCACCGCCGGCCGCGTTCTCCATGAACGGCAGCCGTCCGGCGTCCCATTCGGGGTTGGCGGGGTTGTTGGCCCAGCCGAGGCCCCACGGCGAACCGTCACCGGCGTTGGGGTGGAAGCCGGAGTTGTACGCCCACAGCGCGAAGTACCAGTTCTCGGGCCGGCCCGTGGTGCCGTGGTTGGCGATCATTCCCGCGGCGCGGGTCTCGTTCCACTTGGAGATGAGGGTCTGCAGGCCCGCGGCGATGTTCGCGGTGTAGTCCAGCGCGGCGGCCCGCTGCTTCTGGTAGTCCCAGGCCGCGCCGCCGTGCCCGTCCTCGCGGCCCGCCATCCGCATGTGGTCGGTGATCTGCGTGATGCCGTAACCGCAGTCCGCCTTGGCGAAGTCGACGTCCCAGTCATTGCTGGTGTCGCCGTCGTAGAGGTTGATGCCGTAGTAGTTGCCGATCAGCGGGTTGGCGGTGACCCCGGGCACGGCCTCCCGGCCGGCCTGCCACATGTTCGACTCCTGGGTGGTCACACCGAGCATGACCTGCGCCATCGCCCGGCCGCCGCCGTCCAGCGCGGGGTTGAGGAACAACGCCTGCGGCATGTACGCGGGCATGCCGAGGTTCTTCCAGTCCGCCGGGCGCGAGATGTGCGTGTTCAGCAGGCCCTTGACGGCCATGTCGACCGCCCACTCCACCTGGCGCGGCTTGGGCTGCATGGCTTGGTTGCGCACGTCGTTGCGCGGCACGGAGCAGGTGCGCTCCGCCTCCACCGGATCGCTCGGGTCACCGGCGGCCGCCGCGGTCACCAACGCCTTGTTGCTGCCTCCGGAACCGGTCAGCAGACCCGGCGACGCGTCACGGCCCTGGCCCGCATGGGTCGACACCCGCCGGGCCGGATCCACGGTGAAGGACGCCGTGCGCCCCGTGGCGCGGGTGGTCAGGGACATCTTCACCGTACGGGCCTTGGCGGTCTCGCCGGGCAGCAGCAGCGTTCCCTTGCCGTCGGCCCACGCCGTGTGGGTCAGGACGGCCTCGCCGCGCGAGGAGACGGTGACGTCCTTCGGCACGGACGCCAACCGCCGTACGGTGGACGGAAGTCGGTCGACCATCGGTCGCGTGGTGCCGGTCACGTACACGGTGCCGGCGCTCCGGGTCAGCCCCGTCTCGGTCGCGAGCCCCTTGGCCAGTACGGCAGCACGCGTACCGCGCGGGTTCGGGTGCGCCACGGCGCCGGCCGTGATGCGTTTCACCTGGGACGTGGCGCCGCGCTTGTCGAGGAAGGCGAGCCCGCCGTCGCCGTCGGGCGTGAGCCGGTAGGGCACACCGTCGGTGCGGACGAGGGCCTTGCGCGTGCCCCGGGCGTCGACCTTGACGACCTCCGCGCCGGAGGCCGCGAGGATGGAACCGTGCGCGGCCGGGACGGCCGAGGTGACTTGTCCTCCCAGCGCGATCGGCTTGCCCACCCTGCCCGTCGACGCGTCCAGCCGGAACAGCCGGGTGCCGGGCAGGTCTTCGCCCCCGGACTGGGTCAGGATCACCGACTCACCCGACCCACAGCCCGGGTTGTAGTACGACAGCGACGCCTTCAGCTTCAGCTTCGTCACCCGGCCGGAGGCCAGATCGACGACCGCGGTGAACCCGCCCCGGGCCATCAGCTGGGGTTTGTTGGTGAAAATGCGGGGCGCGTAGACCACCACCGCCCGCTTGCCCGAACCGGTGACGCAGATGTTGCCGATCCAGGCGTCGGCGTCGAATCCCGGCTCCGAAAGCGACGCCGTACTGCGCCAGGTGTAGCCGTCCTTCTTCCGGGCCGTGAGGATGTGGAATCCCTCCGCGTCACCCGATGTGGTCCACGCAAGGTCGCCCGAATTCTTCCAGGTCTTGCCCAGCACCGCGGCCCGCTCTGCCGACGGCACCGCGTCGCGCCGGTTCTCGGCCGCCGCCTTCGTGGCGGGAGCCGCGGGTGCCGGCGGGTCGGCCCAGGCCACGGCCTGAGTCAGTCCCGCGAGCACCGCCCCGGCCGCCATGGCGGCCAGCGGTGCCCTCATTCGTCTGTGGAATCTCAACGGTTCTCCTTCACAAATGGGCCCCCGCACCGCGGGAGTTCTGGAAGGGGAAAGGGCGCATGAAACGCAATCCGGCCACGCTTGACAGCCCGCGCATGGTCGGCGGGATTCGTGAATACAAGCCGTAAAGAGGCGCGAGCCGCTGGTCAGTGTGGAGCGCGCGTTGCCACTTGGGTTCCCTCCCCGTTACCGGAAAGCATGATCCGCGCGCGCAGCCCGGGTCAACAAAATTCTCATGGAACTCTAAACCTCCGGAACGTCTGGCCAATTATCGACCGCCGACATATCCGGTAAGTCCCGCCCGCACACAAGAAAAAGGGCGCCCGGTGAATCACCGGACGCCCTTTTCGCGTATTACTGGCTGTTCGGATCCAGCGGATTGTCTGGAATTCCGTCGGTCGGCGTCCCCGTCGGCGTGGTCGGGTTCGTGGTCGTCGGCTCGGTCGTCGTCGGCTCTTCCGTCGGAGTCGGCGGGCTGCTGCTCGTCGGCGGCTCGGTCGACGGCTCCTCGGTGGTCGGCGTCGACGAGGGAGTACTCGAAGGCGTCCGCGTGAACGTGGGCGTCTCGGTGGGCTCCACTGCCGCGCCCGACGTGGTGTCCAGGTCGAACTTGCTGACCTTGCCCATCGCGTCGAAGGTGTACGCCGCCCAGATCTGAGCCGGGAAGCCACCGCCGTTGACGCGGCCGTTCTCCGCGACGAGGCCCGTGGCGCCCTTCATGGAGACGTGCTTGCCCGCATTGGCGGTGCCGACCGCGCCCTCGCCGAACAGGCCGACAGAAGTGACCAGGTTCGGCGTGTAGCCGGTGAACCAGGCCGACTTGTTGTTGTCGGAGGTACCGGTCTTGCCGGCGACCTGCTGGCCGTCACGGGCCGGGTTGTCCCGCACCGCGACCCGGGCCGTACCGTCGTCGACCACGCCGGTCAGCACCGACGTGACCGTGTCGGCGGCCTCCTCGCTGATGACCTGGTCGCCGATCGGGTCGGGGAACTCGACCGCACGGTCCTTGTGCTCGGCCGAGGCGATGAGGGCCGGGGTGACCTTCTTGCCGTGGTTGTCGAGCGTGGCGTAGACGCCGGCCATCTCCAGCGGGCTCGCGCCCATGGAGCCGAGGGTCTGCGCGGGCACCGCCTGCAGGCCCTTGGTGTCCATGCCGAGATCGCTCGCGACCTTGAGGACCTCGTCCATGCCCACGTCGACGCCCATCTGCGCGAAGACGGAGTTGATGGACTTGTTGGTCGCGGTCTGGACGGTGACGTTGCCGTAGCTGTGCTCGTCCTCGTTCGGCGGCGCGAAGCCGATGTCGCTGCCCACGACCGGGCGCCGGTTCGTGCCGTCGTAGATCGTGTTCGCCGTGATCGGCTTGCCGCTCTGGGTCTCGGCCTGCTTGTCCAGGGCGGCCGCGAAGATCAGCGGCTTGAAGGTCGACGCGACCTGGTAGTCACGGCGGGTCGCGTTGTTGTAGTAGTGCTTGACGTAGTCCTGACCGCCGTACATGGCCAGGACCTTGCCGGTCTTCGGGTCGACGGACGCGGCACCGGCCTGGATGTCGGCGTCGACCTTGCGCTTCTTCGGGTTCAGCTTGCTGGTCAGCTGCGCCTTGACGGTCTTCTCGAGCAGCGACTGCTTCTTCTTGTCGATGTTGAGCTTCACCGTCCAGCCGCCCGCGTTGACCATGGCCTGGGCGTCGTCGAGGCTGGAGGCCGCGCCCTGCGCGAGGAGTTGCTTTGCCAGCGCGCTCTCCGCCGCCTTCACCAGATAGCCGGTCTGCCCCTGCATACCGGGCGCCGCCTTGGGGGGGTCGGGCACCGGGAACTTCATGGTCTGGCGCTCGGCGGAGTCCAGCCAGCCCTCCTCGACCATGTTGTCGAGGGTGTAGTTCCAGCGGGCCTTGACGAGCTTCTTGCCGGTGTCCGTGGCGTTCGCCCAGTCGTACTGGCTCGGGGCCTGCAACAGCGAGGCGAGGTACGCGCCCTGCTCGACCGAAAGCTCGCTCGCGTCGACGCCGTAGTAGGCCTGCGCCGCGGCCTGGATGCCGTAGGCGCCCTCGCCGTAGTAACTGGTGTTGATGTAGCCCGCGAGGATGTCGTCCTTGGACTTCTGGCGGTCCACCTTCAGGGAGATGACCAGTTCCTTCAGCTTGCGCGTGACGGTCTGGTCCTGGCTGAGGTAGTAGTTCTTCACGTACTGCTGGGTGATCGTCGAACCACCCTGCTTGCCCTTGCCGGACAGGGTGTTGATCAGACCGCGGGCCGTGCCCTTGAGGTCGACACCCGCGTCCTTGTAGAACGACTTGTTCTCCGCGGCGACGAAGGTCTTCTGGACCCCCTTGGGCACCTTGTCCAGGTCCACGATCTCGCGGTTGACGTCACCGGTGCGGGCGAGCAGCGAGCCGTCGCTGTACTGGTAGATGTTGCTCTGCTGCCTCGCGGCCGCGTTGCCCTCGGGGACGCCGACGACCATGTAGAGCACGATGAAGGCACCCATGCCGAGCAGGCAGAGGCCGAAGAACGTGCCGAGGATCGTCTTCCAGTTGACGAACCGGCGTATACCGCTGCGGCGGGTCTTCCCCCCGGCCGCTCCCCCTGCCGTCGCCCCGGACGAGCGCTGGGGCGCCGCGCGACGGCCACGCGCCTGCCGCGCTCGTCTCTCTTCCGCTCGTCCCATGGGTCGATCCGCTCCGCTTCGCTCTCGTATGGCACATAGGTCCGTCGCTCAGGTCAGCTCCGAAAGCTAACACCGCGCGCTATGACAAAGGGCAGCCGATCCGGTCTTTTCCGGACGTGACAATCAGCACGCGATGCGTACTCGCCCCAACAAAACCGACGAGTAAGTGGGGTGGAAGGTTGCTGGGCCGGGTAAAGTGTTATCACTTAGCTATACCAAAGCTATACCGCAGGAACGATCAAAGCGGGGGACCACCTCTGTCCACGCACGACGCGCACACCTCCTCACCCACGGCCGATGCGCCCGAGATACCGGCTCTACGATGCTTCAGCGGCAGCAGGCCGGTGCTGTCGTCGCGGCGCGGCGGCAGATCGTGGACGGTGCCGTGGGGATGGTCGAGGCGGCGATCGCCCGGATCACGGAGAGGGACATCGTGGAGCTGGACTCCGAGCGGAAGGCGGGGATGGTGTCGAACCTGATGGTGGTGCTGTGCGGGGACCGTGCGGCGCAGCCGGTCCTGAACACCGGATCCCTCTGCCAGTGACGGCTCCTTCCGAGGGGGCCTCGCCCCGGCGGCAGCCGCAGCAGCGCAAGCAGGTGCTGCTGCGGCTGGATCCGCTGGTGTACGAGGCGCTGGCCCGCTGGGCCGGGGACGAACTGCGCTCCGCCAACGCCCAGATCGAGTTCCTGCTGCGCCGGGCCCTGGCCGAGTCCGGCCGCCTGCCCGGCGGGGCGGGACCGATTCCTCGCCGGGGGCGTCCACCGGTTTCCGGCGAGCCGGAGGCCTAGGTCCTGTCGTCACATTCCCGTCGTCCGCCCGGAGGGCGGGCCCTGCGGCGTCAGGTGCGTGCTCTGGGGGTCCCCCCGGCCGAAGGCTGGGGGAGTGCCGGGCACAGGCCCTCGTACTGGATGTACTTGGGTCTGTGCCCGGTGCGGCGAGAGTGCGTGCATGGCGTCGCGGGGCAGACGGGAATGTGACGACAGGACCTAGGGGGACCCGCCTGTTTTCTCGCCCCCTCCGCGCCTGCCCGTCCCTACCCCCTTTCGGCTGCGGGTGGGCGGGGGTTGTTCGCGCAGTTCCCCGCGCCCCCAAAAAGGGCGTGGGGCGGAGGGGCGAAAAAGCCGGTGACAGAACCGTGACAATTGACCCTGACCTGCGGAACCACGCACCCTTCCATGATCTATACGCGCCATGTATACGCGGGGTGTATACGCCCTGTGTAGAGTGCTCCGCATGTCCATCGGTCACACCCTGCTAGGGCTCCTGGAGTCCGGCCCCCGTCACGGTTACGACCTGAAGCGGGCCTTCGACGAAAAGTTCGGTCACGACCGGCCGCTGCACTACGGCCAGGTCTACTCGACGATGTCGCGACTGCTCAAGAACGGGCTCGTCGAGGTCGACGGCATAGAGGCGGGCGACGGTCCCGAGCGGAAGCGGTACGCGATCACCGAGGCCGGGATCACCGACGTACAGCGGTGGCTCGCGACGCCGGAGAAGCCCGAGCCGTACCTCCAGTCGACCCTCTACACGAAGGTCGTCCTCGCACTGCTCACGCACCGCAACGCGAGCGAGATCCTCGACACGCAGCGCTCGGAACACCTGCGCATGATGCGCATCCTGACCGACCGCAAGCGCAAGGGCGACCTCGCGGATCAGCTGATCTGCGACCACGCCCTCTTCCACCTGGAGGCGGACCTGCGGTGGCTGGAGCTCACCGCCGCGCGCCTCGACAAGCTCGCCGAGGCGGTGACGACCCGATGACTCCTCCCCCCGGCTCCTTGCTCTCCGCGTCGGAGCTTCGCAAGACGTATGGACCGACCACCGCGCTCGACGGTGCCGAGTTCTCCATCCACCCCGGCGAAGTCGTCGCCGTGATGGGCCCCTCCGGCTCCGGCAAGTCCACCCTGCTGCACTGCCTCGCCGGGATCGTGCCGCCCGACTCGGGCTCGATCATGTACAACGGCCGGGAGATGGCCGGGATGAGCGACGCACAGCGCAGTGCGCTGCGGCGGAGCGAGTTCGGGTTCGTGTTCCAGTTCGGCCAGCTCGTGCCCGAGTTGACCTGTGTCGAGAATGTCGCGCTGCCACTGCGGCTGAACGGCACCGGGCGCAAGGAGGCCGAGCGCACCGCCCTGACGTGGATGGAGCAGCTGGAGGTCGACGACCTCAAGGGCAAGCGGCCCGGCGAGGTCTCCGGTGGTCAGGGGCAGCGCGTGGCGGTGGCCCGTTCACTGGTCACCAACCCGCGTGTGCTGTTCGCGGACGAGCCGACCGGCGCGCTCGACTCGCTCAACGGTGAGCGCGTGATGCAGCTGCTCACCGACGCGGCCCGCTCGACCAACGCCGCCGTCGTGCTCGTCACGCACGAGGCGCGGGTCGCCGCGTACTCGGACCGGGAGATCGTCGTGCGCGACGGCAGGTCCCGAGACATGGAGCGCGTTGTATGAGCGCCCGCCCGTCGCCCGCCGCCACCCTGCCCGAGGCGCGTCGCGCCGCCCCCCGAATCCCACAGTGGTCCCGTGACCTCGGCATGGGCGCCAAGTTCGCGGTGACCGGCGGCCGTGAGGCCTGGGTGCGTGTGCTGCTGACGGCCGTCGGGGTCGGTCTCGGGGTGGCCCTGCTGCTGCTCACCACGGCGATACCGAGCGCATTGGCATCCCGGCACGATCGCGAGCGCGGCCGCAACGACATGACGTACCGGTCGGTGGTCGAGAAGAAGTCGGACCGTACGCTGCTCATCGGCACCGCGGACACCACCTTCCACGACCTGGACGTACGCGGGCGGGTGCTGCAGCCCGAAGGAGCACGGGCGCCGCTGCCGCCCGGGGTGAAGAAGTTTCCCGCGGTCGGCGACATGGTGGTCTCGCCCGCCCTGGACCGGCTGCTGAAGTCCTCCGACGGCAAGCTGCTGCGCGAGCGGCTGCCCTACCGCGTCGCCGGGACGATCGCCGACTCCGGTCTCATCGATCCGCACGAACTCGCCTTCTACGCGGGGACGAAGGACCTGAAGGCGACCACGCACACGACCGGCCGGATCGAGCGCATCGACGCGTTCGGGTCCAGCGGCCAGTCCGAGCCGATGGACCCGGTCCTGCTCCTGCTGGTGCTGATCGTCTTCGTGGTGCTGCTGATGCCGGTCGCCGTCTTCATCGCCGCGGCCGTACGCTTCGGCGGCGAGCGGCGCGACCGCAGACTGGCGGCGCTCCGGCTGGTCGGCGCGGACGGGCGGATGACCCGGCGGATCGCGGCCGGCGAGGCGCTCGCAGGAGCGGTGGTCGGGCTGGTGCTCGGCGCCGGGTTCTTCCTGATCGGGCGCCAGATCGCAGGCATGATCTCGGTGTTCAGGATCAGTGTGTTCCCCAGCGACCTCAATCCGGCGCCCGCGCTGGTGGCGCTGGTCGCCGTGGCTGTCCCGGCCGCCGCCGTCGCGGTGACGCTCTTCGCGCTGCGCAGTGTCGTCATCGAGCCGCTCGGCGTGGTCCGCACCGCGCGGCCCTCGCGGCGCCGCTTGTGGTGGCGGCTGCTGCTGCCGCTGGGCGGCCTCGCGATGCTGTACCCGATGATCGGGCAGGGACGCAGCAACGGGAACTTCAACGAGTACCTGGTCGTCGGTGGCGTCATGCTGCTCCTGGTCGGCATCACCGCGCTGCTGCCCTGGGTCGTCGAGGCGGCCGTCAACCGGCTGGGCTCCGGCGGAGTCGCCTGGCAACTGGCCATCCGCCGCCTCCAGTTGAGCAGCGGCACCGCGGCCCGCATGGTCAACGGCATCGCGGTGGCGGTGGCCGGCGCGATCGCCCTGCAGATGCTGTTCGCCGGGGTCGACGGCGACTACACCAAGGCCGGCAAGAACGACCTCTCGCGGGCCCAGATGTCGATCCAGGTACCGGACGGGGTCGCGATGAGCGAGGTCGTCCGCCAACTGTCCACGACCAAGGGCGTCACGCACACGAGCGCCCTGGGCAGCGGTCAGATCGGCGACGGGAGGAACGAACCCGAGCGTCAGGCGAGCGTGACCGTCGGCGACTGCACGGCGCTTCGCGAGGCGGCCAAACTGCCCTCCTGCCACGACGGCGACGTCTTCGCCGTGGAGGACGCCAAGTGGGACCAGGACACGGCGAACCTCGACAAGACCGGCAACAAGCTCTACATCGACCCGTCCTACGGCACCTCCGAAAAGGGCAAGGAAATCCCCTGGACGGTACCGAAGGGCATCAAGATCGCGGACTCGCGCGAGGATCCGACGGGCTACGAGCGCGGGGGCTTCCTGTTCACACCCGGTGCGCTGCCCGAGAAGGCCGCGTCGACCGTGTACGGGACCGTCTATCTCCAGCTCGACGAGTCGGTGCCGGACGTCCGTGAGTTCGTACGCAACAGCGCCGCCAAAATCGACCCGCTCGCGGACCCCGACAACTGGGCGGCGACGACGCAGTCCAAGCGCTTCACCTCCATCCGCACCGGCCTGTTCGTCGGCGCGACCTGCGTGCTGATCCTCATCGGCGCGAGCCTGCTGGTCTCCCAGCTGGAGCAGCTGCGCGAGCGCAAGAAGCTGCTGTCGTCGCTGGTCGCCTTCGGCACCCGGCGCCGCACACTGAGCCTGTCGGTGCTGTGGCAGACCGCGATCCCGATCGCGCTGGGCCTGCTGCTGGCGTCGGTCGTCGGTCTCACGCTGGGCGCGGTCCTGCTGAAGATGACCGCCACCTCGGTGAGCGTGGACTGGGCGAGCGTGCTGACGATGACCGGCATCGGCGCGGGAGTGGTGGTGCTGGTGACGGCGCTCAGCCTGCCGCCGTTGCTGCGGCTGATGCGGCCGGACGGGCTGCGTACGGAGTAGCGGGACACGTGGCGGGGCC
>NZ_BMMM01000015.1:0-140632 GCF_014645835.1 Streptomyces albiflavescens | reverse complement strand
AGGGCGCCGCCACGTCGCGCGCTGTCTCTCGCTCGGACCCCGCGGCCGTCAGACGGTGTATTCCTTCACGACACGTCTGACCTGGGCGAAGAGCATGCCCACATTCACCGACTTGCGGCAGACGACCACCGCGACGACGTCCTGGTGGTCGTTCATGCGTACGAACAGGTGCGTCAGGTTGTCGCTGTTCACCAGGATCTCCTGGAAGAAATGCTGATCGCTGCTGACGCCCCGGCGCTCCTTGAAGACGTCCTCGATCATCACGACCGTACGCCCCTGGAACAGGTCGAGGGTCGCGCCCGCGAGCAGGTCCAGGACCTCGGGCGGGTGATTGTCCACGGTCTCGTAGGCCAACAGCATGCCGGTCGACATGTCGACCGCGCCCGAGGCCACACAGTCCGGTGCGTCGGTGCGGAGGGACTTGACCAGGCTCAGGACCTGGTCGGAGAACCCCGGGGTCATCCTCTTCGTCGCCATGCGGTCAGACTCCTTCAGTCGCGGTCAGGATCGTTCCGATGCGTCCCAGGGCGGGCCGGGTCTCCGCGTGGAGCCGGTCGAGGTCGATGCCCTCGTCGCCCAGGACCACCATCAACGCGGTGTCGCCGACCGCGTAGAAGGCGGCGCAGCCCTGGCTGCCGTATGTCACCGTCTGCCGGAAGGTTCCCCGGCCTGTCGTCTCGGCCGCCCGTCGGGCGATGCCCAGGCCCGCCGCCGCGATCGCGGCGAGTCCCTCCGGGTCGATGGTGTCCGCGGTGTCCGCCGCGATGAGCAGTCCGTCCGCAGCCGCCACCGCCGTGTCGGTAATTCCGGTCACCTGCTCCCGCAGGCCTCTCATTTCCATGGCCAGTGCCTCGTGATCCATGTGCTGAACTCCCTGATGCCTGATCACACTTGTTCGTTCTCGCGCAGAAGAGCGCTGATCCACTTCGCGGTTCCCCGGGAATGTCAGGTACCGGAATCCGGGGTCCAGATCCGGTTGCGCAGACGGAAGAACCCTTTCCAACTCGCCCCGGCGCTTTCCGGAGCGAGAGTCTCGGTGATCCCGCTCGCCCCGGGGTTGCGCCGGGGGAGATCTGAGCTGGTAGGACGTGGGGGTGTGGTGGGGGCGTCGGCCTCGGACGGAGGGGTCAGCGCCGCGTCCTCCGCCGTGGAGGCGCCGGTACCCGTGCCCACCATGGAGGCAAGCGCCCAGACCACCTCCGGAGCGATACGAGGGGTCCCTTCCGTGGGCCGAAGGGCGGGCTCCACCACAGAGGCGGGCCACTCTGCGGCACCGTCCGGTGCGGGCGCCGTATCCGCCGGCTCTCCGTCACCGTCCGGTGCGGGCGCCGTACCCGCCGATTCATCGGCATCATCCAGTCCGGAACCCGCTGACTCCCCCGCACCGCCCGGTCCAAACGCCGTGCCCGCTGACTCCCCCGCACCATCCGGTCCGGACGCCGTGCCCGCCGACTCCCCCGCACCATCCGGTCCGGACGCCGTACCCGTCGACTCATCGGCATCATCCGGTGCGGGCGTCTCCGCCCCGAGTCCGCCGGCACCGGTCGGGCGGGACTCTTCCTGCGCTACGAGCCCTCCACCACCTTCCGCTTCCGGCCAGTCCCGTACGCGCTCCTCGCCACCGTCCGCTTCCGGCCGCTCCCGTACGGGCTCCTCGCCACCGTCCGCTTCCGGCCGCTCCCGTACGGGCTCCTCGCCACCGGCCGCTTCGGGCCGCTCCGGTATGGGCCCCTCGACACCGTCCACTTCGGGCCACTCCCCCACCGGCTCCTCGCCCCGATCCGCTTCCCACGCGCCCTCCGCCGGACGAGGAGTGGACGGCGGTCTGGGGTGCAGTGCGACCGTGGGCGGGAGGTGGATGGTGATCGGGGCGATCGGCTCGGTTTCGGCCGTCCATTCCAGGAGGCCCTCGCCGATCATGCGGGCCATGACGACGGTCACGGTGTAGACAGCGTGTCCGGTCGCGAAGGCGATGTCGCGGGCGGTCCGCCGGCCATCGGCGTGCGCCAGCAACTCCCGTTGCTCAGGGGAGAGTCGGACGCGCAGGAGGTCCGCCCCGGGCACGGGCCTGGGCCGTTCACGATCGGGCCGTACAGGGTGAGGGAGCGCGGCGAGAGCGGCCAGCTTGCGGGTCGCGTCCTGCAGCAGCCGCCCCGGCGCCTCGCCCACGGCGACGGGCGCGAAGGGCTCGGCCGCGTCGAGCCGTTCGCAGCCGTCCACGTGCCCTGCGACCACGGCGAAGGCAGCGTCCTGCAGCGCCATCATGCAGACGACCCTGAGTTGGGCGGCGCCCGCGTGGCCGTGCGCGACCAGTCCGGCCTCCGGCCAGCTCGTCCCCCCGGCCTCCCGGAGCAGCTCCGCCCACTGCTCACCACTGATCCGGCCGGTGCGCAGCATCCGTGCCTCGGGCCCCGGGGCACCGGGGCTCTGTACGGCGACGACGAGGCCGTCGCGGAAGTGGAAGACTCCCCCGGGCTTCCCGGAGACCCGCAGTCCCCCGGTCTCCTCCTCGCGATGGCACTGGTCCAGCGCGTGCCACAGCAGGTCGTATCCGACCCGGCCAAGGGAATCCCGATAGCCCGACATCACTCCCCTTGAGCCTCCGGAGCCTCGTACAGACGCCTGATGCGTCACACTGAGGGGGTATGTGTATCAGTCCGGGCGCATATTTCAGCGAGAGTCGCACTACCTGACGGAAGTTGAATTCTCCCGCCCTTCACGAGGCTCCATCGGTCACCCAAATGACCGTCTGTGCACAGCAGTTTCAGTCTTCCGGGCCCAACACCCGTACGGGCAGGGGACGCAGGGCCTCGCGCAGCGCCGCGGCCAACTCCTCGTACTCCGCCCCGCGCGCCGCGCCGGAGCGCATCGCCAGCGCAATACGCCGCGTGGGCGCCGGATCCGCGAAGTACCCGGTGAGCAGCTGGTTGCTGCGGGTCGTCTCCACCTTGACGGCGGTACGCGGGAGAAGGGTCACGCCGAGGCCGCCGGCGACGAGTTGGACGAGCGTGGACAGACCCGCGGCGGTGGTGGTGACGGGGGCGTCGGCACGGCCCGCCTCCCGGCAGATGTCGAGGGCCTGGTCGCGCAGACAGTGACCCTCGTCGAGCAGCAGCAGATTCAGCTCCCGCAGGGCCTCGCGGGGAATTCCCTCCCTGCCTCCCAGCCAGTGGTCCAGCGGCGTCACGAGCACGAAGTCCTCGTCGAACAGGGGGAGTTCGGTGACGGTGGGCACACCGAGCGGCACGGCGAGAAGCAGCAGATCGAGGCGGCCGACGGCCAGCCCCTCCAGCAGATTGGCCGTCTGCTCCTCGTGGACCTGGAGGTCGAGGTCCGGGTAACGGTCGTGGACGAGCTTGAGGACGGTGGGCAGGAGGTAGGGCGCGACGGTGGGGATGACGCCGAGGCGGAGGGTTCCGGTGAACGGCGCACGGACGGCCTCGGCCTCTTCCATGAACGCACCGACCGCTTCCAGTACCACCTTCGCGCGTACGGCAAGACGCTCACCGGCGGGCGAGAGCAGCACCTTGCGGGTCGTACGCTCCAGCAACGTCACCCCGAGCGTTTCCTCAAGGGCGGAGACCGCACCCGACAGCGCGGGCTGGCTCATACCGATCGCGGCGGCCGCGTCGCGGAAGTGGAGATGCTCGGCCACGGCGGCGAAGGCGCGCAGCTGGGCGAGGCTGGGCTGCCGGCGCCCGTTCCCCTTGGAGCTCACCTTGCCGCCCATCGGGCTTGCCATGGCCGTACCTCTTACTCATAGTCACTGATAGTTGTAGCCGATCAACACGACCGAGTGTAGCTATTTCCCGAATCAATGCAGCGTGTGCCACCATCGATCACGTCCAACCCATGGGAAACGCCCTCAAAAGGGGCTATTCCTCGCTGCAAGGAGAGCGCGTGCTCACTGTCGGTGACAAGTTCCCCCCGTTCGATCTGACTGCCTGTGTCTCGCTGGAGAAGGGCAAGGAGTTCGAGCAGATCGACCACAAGACCTACGAGGGCAAGTGGAAGATCGTCTTCGCGTGGCCCAAGGACTTCACCTTCGTGTGCCCGACCGAGATCGCGGCCTTCGGCAAGCTGAACGACGAGTTCGCCGACCGTGACGCCCAGGTGCTCGGCTTCTCCGGCGACTCCGAGTTCGTGCACCACGCCTGGCGCAAGGACCACGACGACCTGCGCGACCTGCCCTTCCCGATGATGGCCGACTCGAAGCACGAGCTCATGCGTGACCTCGGCATCGAGGGCGAGGACGGCTTCGCCAAGCGTGCCGTGTTCATCGTCGACCAGAACAACGAGATCCAGTTCTCCATGGTGACCGCCGGCTCCGTCGGCCGTAACCCCAAGGAGGTCCTGCGGGTCCTGGACGCCCTGCAGACGGACGAGCTCTGCCCTTGCAACTGGACCAAGGGCGAGAACACCCTCGACCCGGTGGCGCTCCTGGCGGGTGAGTAACCCTCCATGGCCCTCGACGAACTGAAGTCCGCCCTACCGGACTACGCGAAGGACCTGCGCCTGAACCTGGGCTCGGTCATCGGCAACTCGGAGCTCCCGCAGCAGCAGCTGTGGGGCACCGTGCTGGCATGCGCCATCGCCTCGCGCTCGCCGCGCGTGCTGCGTGAGCTGGAGCCCGAGGCGAAGGCCCAGCTCTCGCCCGAGGCGTACACCGCTGCCAAGTCGGCCGCCGCGGTCATGGCGATGAACAACGTCTTCTACCGGACGCGGCACCTGCTGTCGGACCCCGAGTACGGCACCCTGCGCGCCGGCCTGCGGATGAACGTCATCGGCAACCCCGGTGTCGAGAAGGTCGACTTCGAGCTGTGGTCGCTCGCCGTCTCCGCCGTGAACGGCTGTGGGCAGTGCCTCGACTCCCACGAGCAGGTGCTCCGCAAGGCGGGGGTCGACCGGGAGACCATCCAGGAGGCCTTCAAGATCGCGGCGGTGATTCAGGCGGTCGGGACGACGCTGGACGCCGAGGCGGTTCTCGCGCAGTAGCCTCCACGGAGTGTCCTTCTCGGGCCCCGTCCACCCCGGCTTGGGGTGGACGGGGCCTTGGGTTTTTCGCCCCCTCCGCCCCTGCCCGTCCCGTTACTGGGGGCTGCCGCCCCCAGACCCCCGCAAAAGATCGCGCAGTTCCCCGCGCCCCTTTTCAGGGGCGCGGGGAACTGCGCGAACGGGGTCTGGGGCAGGGGCGGAGGGGGCGAAGAAGACTACGGCGTCGGCCGGTGGACCGGGGCCGCGTCCACCGCTGTGGCGCCCCGGGGCTCGGGCGCATGGCGAAGGCCCGCTTCGCGGGCGTAGGAACGCAGGTACACCACCACCGTGTTGGTGACCGCGACCAGCGGCACCGCGACCACGGCACCCCCGATCCCGGCGATCATCCCCCCTGCGGCGACCGAGAGGACCACCGCCAGAGGGTGGACCCGCACCGCCCGCCCCAGAATGAACGGCTGCAGAATGTGGCCCTCGATCTGCTGCACCGCGAGCACCACGACCAGCGTCATCACCGCCGTGAACACACCCTGCGTCACGAGGGCGACCACCACCGCCAACGCCCCGGAAATCACGGCACCCACGAGCGGAATGAACGCCCCCAGGAAGATGAAGACCGCCAGCGGGACGGCCATGGGGACGTCGAGGAAATAGATGCCCAAGCCGATGAAGGTCGCGTCGATCAACGCCACTATCACCGTCCCGCGCACATACGCCGTCAGCGTGCGCCACGCCCGCGGCCCCGCGCCCGCGACACCCGGCCGGGCGGCGGCCGGGACGAGCTTGAGCGTCCACTCCCAGATCCGCTTGCCGTCGTAGAGCAGGAAGAGGGTCGAGAACATCGTCAGGAGGATGCCGGTCAGCGCCTCGACGATGACGGTCACGCCTTCGAGGCCCGCCGAGGTGATCTGGTCGGTGTTCGCGCCGACCGCTTCGCGCAGGTTCTTCGCGATCTCGTTGATCTGTTTGTCCGTCACATGGAACGGGCTGTTGAGGAGCCATTTGCGCAACTCGTCGATGCCGTCCTGGATCTGGTCGGAGAGGTTGTCGATGTTCTCCTGGACCTGCCAGACCACGAACCAGCCGACCAGTCCCATGATGACGAAGCCGAGGATCGCGGTGAGCGCGGTGGCGAACCCGCGCGGCACTCCGTAACTCTTCAGACGGGCCACCGTCGGCTGCAGCAGCGCGGTGATGAGCAGCGCGGCCACGAAGGCCAGTACCACCAGCTGTACGGCACTGATCACCCGCATCAACACCCAGACGGTGCCCGCGAGTACGAGCAGCCGCCAGCCCGCCTCGGCCGCGACCCGCACACCCCACGGCACGGCGAGGGCGGGGTCGGGGCGATCGGCCGCAACCGGCACATACGCGACGGAAGGCACGGGCACACCGTCCCGGGGAAGGCTCTCGGAAGGGTTCCGAGTTCGGTCCTCGGAAGCGTCCTCGGGAGGGCTCCCGGCGGCGGGCGCGGATGTCCCGGCGTCCGCGACCGGCGAGTCGTGCGGTGTCCCGTCCTCACGGAAACCGAGCGCGTCCTCGGAGTCGAGGGAGCCCCCCGACTCCTTCTCCACCTCGGCGCGGCGCTCGTCCAACCGCTCCCCCAGCTCGGTCAGTCCGGCGCCCAGCCGGCCGAGCCACCCTGGCACTCGCGACATGATCGTTCCTTTTCCCCCGTTGCTCCCCACCACTCCCCCCTGGAGTCGTCGGTTCCGACCGTACATGGCCGAAGCCCCTCACCCTAGGACGGGGAGGGGCTTCAGAAGGTTGAGCGGCCGGCGTACGGCGTGGGGCTCAGTACCAGCTGTTGGCCTGCCAGAACGACCAGGCCTCGCACGGGCTGCCGTAGCGGCTGTTCATGTAGTTGAGGCCCCACTTGATCTGTGTGGCCGGGTTCGTCTGCCAGTCGGAACCGACGGACGACATCTTGGAGCCGGGGAGGGCCTGGAAGAGACCGTAGGCACCCGAGGAGGCGTTGACCGCCTTGTAGTTCCAGCTGGACTCGTGGTCCACGATGTTGCTGAAGCACTGGAACTGACCGCTCGGCACCATCTGGCGTGCCATCGCCTGGATCTGCGCGGTGGTGTACGAGGACTTGACGGAGAAGCTGGAAGCGTCACGCGTCGCGGAGCGGCTGGCCGCTTCCTGCGCCGCCTTGCGCTCCTTGGCTTCCTGCTCTGCCTTCTCCGCGGCCTTCTGCTTCGCGATCGCGTCGTCGGCCGCCTGCTTGCGGGCAGCCGCCTCCGCATCCTTCTTGGCGCTCGCGTCCGCGGCGATGGCCTGTGCGTCGGCCTGCTGCGTCAGGGACGCGGTCTGCACCTGGGCCTGCTGGCCCGTAGGTATGTCCGCGAGGAGAGTCGAGTCACTTGCCGTCGCCTCGGCGTCGTTCGAGGGCTGGGCGGTGCTGCCCGAGGCAACTCCGACGACGCTTCCGACAGCGGTGACCGCGGTGGCAGAGGCCACTGCGAATCCCCGGACCGAAATCCGGCTCACACGGTTTCCTTCCAGCATCGCCCGCTTCGGTGACCCTGGCGGACGCAATCGTGCCCCTGGCTCTGGTCTCCCAACTGCGGGGTCACGGGAGACACGGGCCCGGTGGGCAACTCCTGCGAAAGGAGCGCCGCGTGGTGCTCGGGCGGCATACGACGGCTCTATGGAGTTCTGAGGTTCCTGTGGTGCCGTACCGCTGGGGGTACAGGTGTGTCGTATGCGGGGCCTGACAGGAGTGAGACTCTGCCGTAACCCGACGCCGCAAGGCAATTCTGAGTTGCGTGTGAAAGCTCACACCTCGTTTGCCCCGGGAGTTTTCCGGAAACGAGCACACACCCAGACGCCGCCCGGCTAGGCTCTTCGCCTTTGCCGGACGGCGCCAACTACCGTGTATCCACCACCCTTTGACCAGGTGGGGTGAGTCGGGTCAGATCTGACCGTCCTCCAGCATTTCGGTCACAAGGGCAGCAATCTGGGACCTCTCGGACCGATTGAGGGTCACATGCGCGAAGAGCGGATGGCCCTTCAACTTCTCGACGACGGCGACCACTCCGTCGTACCGGCCGACGCGCAGATTGTCCCTTTGCGCCACGTCATGGGTGAGAACAACCCGCGAATTGGCACCGATTCGGGACAGAACGGTCAGCAGCACATTCCGTTCCAGCGACTGGGCCTCGTCCACGATCACAAAGGCGTCGTGGAGGGAGCGGCCGCGGATGTGGGTGAGCGGCAGCACCTCCAGCATGCCGCGCGCGGTGACCTCCTCGATGACCTCGCGGCTGGTGACCGCGGAGAGGGTGTCGAAGACCGCCTGCGCCCAGGGGCTCATCTTCTCGGACTCGGAGCCGGGCAGATAGCCGAGCTCCTGCCCACCCACCGCGTACAGCGGGCGGAAGACCATCACCTTCTGGTGCTGGCGCCGCTCCAGGACGGCCTCCAGGCCGGCGCAGAGCGCGAGCGCGGACTTGCCGGTGCCGGCCCGGCCGCCCATCGACACGATCCCGATGTCGGGGTCAAGCAGCAGATCAAGGGCGATGCGCTGTTCAGCACTCCTCCCCTTGATGCCGAACGCCTCCCGATCGCCCCGTACGAGACGGACGTTGCCCTCGGACGTGACGCGCCCCAGTGCCTTGCCGCGCTCCGACTGGATGGTCAGGCCCGTGTGCACCGGCAGTTCGGCCACCTCGGGGACATAGGCGTGGCCCACGTCGAAGAGGACGTCCACCTGCTCGCCCGAGAGGGTCAGCTCGGACATTCCGGTCCAGCCGGAGGAGCCCGTGATGGCGAGTTCCGCGCGGTACTCCTCGGCGAGGAGCCCGACGGACGAGGCCTTGATCCGGAGCGGCAGGTCCTTCGACACGACCGTGACGTCGTACCCCTCGGCCTGCAGATTGCGGGCGACCGCGAGGATCCGGGAGTCGTTGTCCCCCAGGCGGTAGCCGCTGGGCAGCACGCTGGGGTCCGAGTGATTGAGCTCGACGCGTACGGTCCCGCCGAGGTCCCCGATCGGGATGGGAGAGTCGAGGCGGCCGTGCCGCACCCGGAACTCGTCGAGCAGGCGCAGCGCCTGCCGGGCGAAGTAGCCGAGTTCGGGATGGTGCCTCTTGGCCTCCAGTTCCGTGACCACGACGATCGGAAGCACGACCTCGTGCTCGTCGAAGCGGCTCAGGGCATTCGGGTCGGCCAGCAGGACGCTGGTGTCGAGAACATAGGTGCGCCGGTCAGGCTTGTGGCGCTTTGTGCTGGTCACCACGGAAGGACGTACCCCCTCGGATGAGGTCGGGGAGCGACGGAGAGGAGCTGGACCGGTCCTGGCCGCATTGCGCGGGCCGGAAACCGGCCCTCCGTCTCGTCCGTACTGACCGCACGGTCGGGCTGGTGCAAAGGGCCTCCCGGGCGGACGGCCCCGTGCCGTCCGCTGAGATCCGACACCCGTGGTTCGGGCATCGACCTGGAAGGCTTATGCCCTCGAACACGCCACGCCATGCCACGGCATATGACGGCGCGTTCGTTAACTCCTGGTGACGTGCGGTCCCGGGATGCCGGTGGGATCAGCCACCGTAACGACGATGTCGCGCCGCGTAATCGCGCAGGGCACGCAGGAAGTCGACCTTTCGGAAGGCCGGCCAGAAGACTTCGCAGAAGTAGTACTCGGAGTGGGCGGTCTGCCAGAGCATGAATCCGGACAGCCGCTGCTCGCCGCTGGTACGGATCACCAGGTCGGGATCGGGCTGGTCGCCGGTGTAGAGGTGCTTGCCGATGAGGTCGATGTCGACCGTGTCGGCGAGGTCCCCGATCGAGGTGCCCTTCTCATGGGCGTCGAGGAGCATCGAGCGGACGGCGTCGGCGATCTCCTGCCGGCCGCCGTAGCCGATGGCGACGTTGACGACTATCCCCTCGACGTGCGCGGTGGACTCCTCGGCCTCCTTCAGTACCGTCTGCATCCCCGAGGGCAGCAGGTCGGGCGTGCCCACGTGGTGCACCCGCCAGCGGCCGTCGGCGGCGAGGGTGCGGACGACGCCCTCGATGATGCCGAGCAGCGGGCCGAGCTCCTCCTGCGGGCGGTCGAAGTTGTCCGTGGACAACAGCCACAGGGTGACGACCTCGACATCGGTCTCCGAGCACCAGCCGAGGAATTCCTCGATCTTGTCGGCGCCGGCCCGGTGCCCCTGGGCCGTGGTCGAGCCCGCGGCCTTCGCCCAGCGCCGGTTGCCGTCCATGATGACCCCGATGTGCTTGGGCACCTGGTCGTGGTCGAGGTGGCCCTCCACCCTGCGTGCATAGAACCTGACCAGCAGACGGCGCAGGTTGTCGCGCAAGGTCACGTGTTGTCAGCCCCTCCGTGCGGGTCGGACAGGCGCGAGCGAGCACAGCCCCTGTCCGTATGGCGGTCCCCCGGGGCGAAGCCTACCCCTGGAGCGTGTCCTCCCGGGGAGGCCCCCGGGCCCCCGGCCGAGCCCTTGCTGTGAGGTGTCAGTGGCTTGTCGTAGTTTCCTCTGCATGAACGACACGTCTGCATACCGCGCCGCAACGGACCGGTACGACTCGATGGAATACCGGCGTACGGGCCGCAGCGGGCTCAAGCTGCCCGCCGTCTCGCTCGGCCTGTGGCACAACTTCGGCGACGACCGCTCGCTGGACTCCCAGCGCGCGATCCTGCGCCGCGCCTTCGACCTGGGCGTCACCCACTTCGACCTGGCGAACAACTACGGACCGCCGCCCGGCTCGGCCGAGCTCAACTTCGGCAAGCTGCTGAAGCAGGACTTCGCGCCCTACCGCGACGAACTGGTCATCTCGACCAAGGCGGGCTACCTCATGCACCCCGGCCCGTACGGCGAGTGGGGTTCGCGCAAGTACCTGCTGTCATCCCTGGACGCGTCGCTGAAGCGGATGGGCGTCGACCACGTCGACATCTTCTACTCGCACCGCTTCGATCCGGACACTCCGCTGGAGGAGACGATGGGCGCGCTCGCGTCCGCGGTCCAGCAGGGCAAGGCGCTGTACGTCGGCGTGTCGTCGTACAGCAGCGAGCAGACCGCCGAGGCGGCCCGGATCCTCACCGAGATGGGTGTCCGTCCGCTCATCCACCAGCCCTCGTACTCGATGATCAACCGCTGGACGGAGGACGACGAGCTGCTCGACACGCTGGAGGCGGCCGGCATGGGCTGCATCTCGTTCGTGCCGCTCGCGCAGGGCCTGCTGACGGGCAAGTACCTCAAGGGCATCCCGGAGGGCTCGCGCGCGACGCAGGGCAAGTCGCTGGACCCGAACCTGCTGAGCGACGAGGTGGTACGCCGGCTGAACGGGCTGAACGACATCGCGGCCCGCCGCGGTCAGTCTCTCGCCCAGCTCGCGCTCACCTGGGTGCTGCGCGACGAGCGGATGACCTCCGCCCTCATCGGCGCGTCCAGCGTGGCGCAGCTCGAGGAGAACGTGGCGGCGCTGGCGGCGCCGAAGCTCACGGACGAGGAGCTGAAGGAGATCGACACGTTCGCGGTGTCGACGCCGGGCACGAACATCTGGGCCGGTCGGAGCTGACGCCGCGAGGCGAGTCGGCCGCCGGTGGGCGCTGAGTCACCGGGGTGCGGGTCGGCGGGGCCGGGGGCGCACGGGGGCGCCCGTCGGGCCACCGAGTGCGGGCAGAAAAAACGGGCCGGTCCGTGGGGGGGAGACGGACCGGCCCGAGGGGGGGTTTCCACCATAACCCTTCGTAAGGGATGGCGCGTGCATCGGCGTGCCACAACTACTCTCCGAAATCGGCCGACAACACCCCGATGGGCCCGGAAGCCCCGATTCAGGGCCTGATCATGGCCGAATCACAGCTGATTCGAAGGGAACCGCGGAGGATGCGGGGAGATCCGACGGGTTTGCACCCGGTTGTGATTTCCGCGCCGACTTGCCCGGACGTACTCCAGGCGGGTGACGCCCGCGGCGCCCGCCCGCTTGACGCCGCCGCTAACTTCGCAGCCATGGCCACGTTCACCACCCCCGAGACGCCGGAGCCGGTGCCGCTCGAGCGCGCCGAGTCGGCGCGCTCTCGGCGGCGCGGACTGCTGGGACGCGACGGGATCGAGGGCGCGCTACTGCTGAGTCCGGCGAACTCGGTGCACACCGTGGGGATGCGGTTCGCGATCGATGTCGCCTATCTGGACCGGAAGTCGCGGGTCCTGGCAGTGCGGACGATGCGTCCGGGCCGGGTGGGGCTGCCGCGGCCGCGGGCCCGGCGCGTCCTGGAGGCGGAGGCCGGGGCGATGGAGCGGTGGGGCGTACGGCGCGGGGTGCGGGTCACGGTCCACGAGGTGTGACATCACGTCAGGGCGTGGGGGCAGCACCGCGCAGCCCCCTCCACTGCGCGGTGCCACACGCGCAGCTTTGCTCACGCGAATTACCTTGGTCTGAACTTACGCGAGGCGAACAACCGAGGCGAGCCACCCTCGATAACGATGTGGAAAACCTGTGGAGATGTGCCCCGTGATACCCGGCGATACCCGGCACACGTCCGCGATACGGACGGCTGTCTCACGCGCGGTGGGCCTCATTGGGGTGTTTTCGGTCAATCAGCTCGCGCATGTGTCGATCACCCCATTCGCCCAGCGGCAGCAGGGCGGTGTTGAGCGTCTCCCCGAGGTCGGTCAGTGAGTACTCCACCCTGGGTGGCACCTCCCCGTACACCTCCCGGTGCACGATTCCGTCCGCCTCCAGTTCGCGCAGCTGCTGGCTCAGCACCTTCTCGCTGACCCCCGAGACATGTCTGCGCAGCTCCCCGAAGCGCAGCGTCCCGCCCACGTGCAACGCCCACAGGATCATCGGCTTCCACTTGCCGCCGACAACATCCACGGCGGCATCGAGACCGCAGGTGTAGGGGCCCTTGCCCTTCGACATGGTCAACTCCTCGTCAGATTCGGCAGGATGGCGCACCATGAGGATGTCCGGCACAGCGGACAGGATCTGACCTCTTTACGGTCTAGCGTCGCCCCATGACCTTGAGGATCACATGGGACGAGGCGAGCGCGCGGCGCATGGAACGGCAGTTCCTGGCCGTTCCCGCGAAGGCCGGCACGCCGGTCGCCGACGTGGTCGGCGCGATGCTGGGCGCGCACGCCCAGGTGTTGTCGGCTGCAGAGGTGTCGGTGGGGGTCCGGGCCGACGGGGTGACCCGGGCGGACGTGCGCGCGGCGCTGTGGGAGGACCGCTCGCTGGTGAAGACACACGGCCCGCGCGGCACGCTGCACCTGCTCCCGTCCGCCGAACTTCCCCTCTGGACCTCCGCGTTGGCGGCCGTCCCCAGCCCGAGCCCGTTCCGGCCGGACGCACGGCTCACCGACGCTCAGGCGGACGAGGTCGTCGCGGCGATCGGCGACGCCCTGGATGGCGCGCCCCTCACCATCGACGAGCTGAGCGACGAGGTCGTGGCACGCACCGGACCGTGGGCCGGGGACCTGGTGATGCCCGCGTTCCAGGGGATGTGGCCGCGCTGGCGGCAGGTGATGCACCGGGCCGGCCAGCGGGGCACGTTGTGCCTCGGCCCGAACCGGGGTCGCAAGGTGACCTACACGCGCCCTCCGCGTTTCGAGCCGCTCGACGCCGACGAGGCGCTCTCCCTGCTCGTACGGCGCCATCTGCGCGCCTACGGACCCGCGACGGCGCAGCAGTTCGCCAAGTGGGCCGCGGCTCCCGGCGGTTGGGCTCTTGAACTCTTCGCCTCGCTGGCGGACGCGGGGGACATCGAGGAGGTCGACTTCGAGGGCGTCCCGGCGTGGGTGGTGGCGGGCGACACGGAGTTCCCCGGGGAGCCGGTGCGCGGGGTGCGGCTGCTGCCGTACTTCGACGCGTACGCCATTGGCTGCCGGCCGCGTGAGGTGCTGTTCCCCGGTGCGGCGTACGAGCGCGCGCTCGCCGGCGGGCAGGCAGGGAACTACCCGGTGCTGCTGGTCGACGGCGTGGTCGCCGGGGTCTGGCACCAGCGGCGCCAGGGACGCCGTACGACGGTCACCGTGGAGCCGCTGGGCCGGCTGACGGCCTCGCGGGAGCGGGAGTTGGCTCGGCAGGTGGAGCGGGTGGGCGAAGTTCTGGAGGCGAAGCCGGAGTTGGTGGTGGGGAAGGTGACGGCGGGAGGGCATGCGTGACCTTCATGCCTCCGGCTTGCGCGCCTCGATCAGGAAGCGGGTGCTGTGGGCGACGAACGGGCCTTTCGCCTCGATCTGCTCGTGCAGCGCGCGGAGCGTGGGCCGGTACGGGTCGACGGTGAAGCCGGGCACCATCCAGATCACCTTGCGCAGGAAGTGGACGACGGCTCCGATGTCGTAGAACTCGACGCGCAGCCGCTCCGCCCGTAGGTCCACGACATCGAGCCCGGCGGCCTCGGCGGCGGCGCGGGCACGGTCGGGGTGGCGGGCGTTCTTGCTGTCGTCCGGCTGCGGGCCGAGGAAGTACTCGACGAGCTCGAAGACGCTCGCGGGGCCGATCTGCTGGGAGAAGTACGTGCCTCCCGGGCGCAGTACACGGGCGATCTCGTCCCAGTACGTCCGTACCGGGTGCCGGCTGGTGACCAGGTCGAAGGCCGCGTCCGCGAACGGGAGCGGCGCGTCCTCCGGGGAGGCGACGACCACGGCGCCACGCGGGTGGAGCAGGGCGGTGGCCTTGGCGACGTTCGGTGGCCAGCCCTCGGTGGCGGCGGTGAGCGGGGGCAGCTTCGGGGCGGAGTCGAGGACTTCGCCGCCACCGGTCTGGATGTCGAGCGCGGCGGATGCGCGGGCCAGCCGCTCCCCCATCGCCCGCGCGTACCCCCACGAGGGCCGCTGCTCGGTGGCCCGGCCCTCGAACCAGGAGAAGTCCCAGCCGTCGACGGACGCGGCCTCGGCTTCGGCGACGAGGTCTTCGAAGGTGCGGGAGGTGGCGGTCATGACGGCGATCGTCTCAACGGGCACGCACGGACGCGAGGGAATTTCCTTCGCCGGGCGCTGTCGGTGCCCGCTGTTAGGTTCCGGGCATGACGACGAGTCCAGGGGCCGTCCGGGTGCCGTACACCGGGGGCGAGAAGGAAAGTCTGCACGCGAGTCTCAACCGGCATCGGGACGCGGTGCTGTGGAAACTGGAGGGCCTTGACGACGAGCAGGTACGACGCGTGATGACGCCGTCGGGCACCAACCTGCTGGGCCTGGTGAAGCATCTCGCCTCCGTCGAGTACGGCTGGTTCTGCTCGACCTTCGGGCGCGAGGTCGAGCCCCTGTGGTTCGACCCGGCAAGCGCGGAGGACATGAGCGCGGGGCAGGGCGAGACGACGGCTCAGATCGTCGGGTTCTACGGCCGTGCCCGCGCCGCCGCCGACCGCACCATCTCCGAGCTGTCCCTCGACGACCTGGGCACGTCGTGGAGCGGCACGACGGTCTCGCTGCGCTGGGTCCTGATCCGCATGGTCGAGGAGACGGCCCGGCACGCGGGGCACATGGACATCGTGCGGGAGCTGATCGACGGGGGTGCGGGGGATCACCGGCCGGGGTGATCGGGGCGCCCCGGGAGCCTCGGGCGCGCGTCATGCGTCGAGTACGAGCAGGGCGTGCTCGTTTCGCCATGGCGGACGATCACGTACGTCCTCATCCATGCTCACCGAGTGTGGCACCGGCCACTGACACTGACCGCCGCGCTCGTGCTCAGGGGATCAGCGGGCGCACTTCCTGAGCCACGAAGCGTACGAACCCCTCGGGATCCGGTTCGTCGGCGGTGGGCTGGAGGACGACGGTGTCGGCCCCCGCGTCCACGAGGCGCTGGACGGCCTTGGCGACGGCGCCCGCGTCACCGGCGACTCCGTGCTCCGGGACCGGATCCTCCCCGTTGGCCTCGATCTCGGCGCGCAGCCGGGCGGCGGCGTCGGGTCCGGTGGCGGTGCGGAGATAGACGACGATGCGGTGCTCGTCGGTCCGACCGGCCGACTGCCTGCCCTCGTCGATGAGTCGGCGTGCCCGCCGTACACCTTCGGGCGCGGTGGAAGCGGTGAGGATGGTGCCGTCGGCGGCTTCGCCGGAGAGCCGGAGCGTACGGGGCCCGGTGGCGCCGGCGAGGACCTCGGGCACCGAGGTGGGCGGCCAGTCGAGGGCGACACCGTCGAGCTTCACATACCGCCCGTCGGTGGTGACCCGTTCTCCCCGCAGCAGCGCGCGCAACGCATCGAGGTGCTCACGCAGCAGCGTCACGGGCGACTCGGCCCGCGCCCCGACCTGGCCCATCCAGTCCTGCACGCCGTGGCCCACGCCCACGATGGCCCGCCCCGGGAACAGCCGGTGCAGCGTGGCGGTCTCCATCGCGGTGACGGCGACGTTCCGCAGCGGGACGGGCAGCAGCCCCACCCCGACGCGCACGCGTTCGGTCCAGGCGAGGGCGGCCGCGGCCGCGGAGATCCCCCCTTCGAGGAAGCAGTCCTCCCACAGCCACAGCTCCTCGAGGCCGGCGTCGTCCGCGAGGCGGGCGATGGCGCGAAGCCGTTCGGGAGGAAGTTGGGGTCGGAACACAGCGCCGAGTCCAGTCATGCGGCCTTCCTACCCACCAGGTGTCGCGCGGACAACTGCTTTACGATTCGGCGGCGTTGGCACGCTCGTACCGCAGCTGTACGACACCGGTGCCGAAGACCCGCGCCTCGATCAGCCGGAGCCGGGTCAGCGTGTCCGCCTCCGGGAACAGCGGCTTGCCGCGGCCGAGGATCACCGGATGGACGTACACCCGGAACTCGTCCACGAGATCGTGGCGCATGAACGCGGCGGCGAGATCGGCCCCGCCGAGCCCCAGATCCCCGCCCGGCTGCTCCTTGAGCGCCCGGATCTCCTCGGGCACGACCTCCCGCACGATGGTGGTGTGCCCCTCGCCGCGCTCCAGCGTGCGCGAGAAAACCACCTTGGGCATGTTCCGCCAGATGCCCGCGAACTCGACCACCTCTGGCGTACTCTCCGGATCCTTGTCCGCCGTCGGCCAGTACCCGGCCATCAGCTCGTACGTCACCCGCCCGCTCAGCAGAGCACCCAGCTTCCGGATCTCGCGATTGAAGTGCCGCAGCAACTCGGCGTCGACCACGTGCCAGTCGATCTCACGGTTCGGCCCCTCGATGTACCCGTCGAGGGACACCGACATCATCAGCACGATCTTCCTCATCACGGACCTCACCGACGTCGTGTACAAGACATCCCGGGGGCATCGTGACACCAGCACCCCCGTCCGACCAGGACGCGAGGAACCGTGTCGCCTCGCCTGCGACGCCGACCCCGGGCTCACACCCACCGGAATACCGCCGGGCAGGGCGCTCAGTTCCTGCCCTCTGCACCGATCGGCGACTTCGGTCCATTCACCGGCCACCAGGCACAGCCTTTCCTTTCCCCCAGCCGCCCGGATGCGCCGGCCTGGCGACAGCCGGCACGTCTCCCGCCTCCCCCCCCGTCGACGTCATCCACGTGTGTGGTCCGCCTGGGCAAAGGCCCGGGCACCCACGCGAGGCACCACGGCCCACATCCGTGTGCCACCGCCCGGTTCGCGGGCCTCGCCGAAGCCCCAGTCGCCGTCAGAGGCGCGCACGACGCACGCCAGGAGGCGGAGGGACGCGCGACGGCGGACGTCGCAGGCCGCGGCGAGGCGGGGGTTCGTATGGCGCGGGTGGCTGTCGTAGAGGATCACGCGGAGGGATCCGTCCCGATAGCGAAGGGACATGTACACCTCGGCGGCCGACGCGAACCGGCAGGCGCAGGCGGCCAGTTCGGACACCGTCTGGACCGCCGCGTCCGTGATGTCGGACAGGCCGTGCGCCCACAGGATCGTACGGGTCGCGGCGCGGGCGATTCGCGGTGTGGTGCAGCTCGCCGGGAGCGTGAGGCAGTACGCGAGTGCCTCCGGGGCGGGCGGCGCGGGGCGGGCTTCGCCGGGGACCAGGCAGGTGGCGACGGTTCCGGGCATGGGTAACTCCCTGACGGTTTGGGGGTGTTGGACTGCGGCACGACGTGACGTGACGTGAAGTGGCGTGACGTGAAGTGGCGTGACCGCACGACCGGTGTGCCTGTCTCCCTGGCGCGGCCCACCCTCCCAGGGCAGGAGGCTGCGGGCAGGCTCGCGCGATGCGCTTCCGGCTGTGCGGTGCGTGAGCGTTGCGTCACTCACTGTAGAACACGACGGAGTACGTGTACTACCAGTTCGCTCGAACCGGTCGCATCCCCGGTGGACTCGCCGCTGCGAGCGAAGGCAGACTGACCTCGTCACCAGGTCGGACGGGAGAGTGCATGGCGCCCAGAAGCGCACCGACGGAGCGTCAGCGGCGCCTGGGTGCCGAGTTGCGCAAGATGCGGGTCGCGGCCGGGATGACGACGGAGCACGCCGCTGGATTGCTCGGCGTTCCACGGACGAACGTGCCCAACATGGAGTCCGGCCGATCCGGCATCAGCCCCGAACGCGTACACACCCTCGCGGACAACTACGGCTGCGCGGACCAGGCACTCATCGAGGCCATGGCCTGCATGGCCGCCGAGAGGGACAAGGGGTGGTGGGAGCCGTATCGAGGTCAGCTGCCTGCCACTTTCCTGGACATCGCCGAGATGGAGTGGCACGCCAAGCGTCTGCGCATCGCGCTGTCCGTGCACCTGCCAGGGCTGCTCCAGACCAAGGAGCACGCCCGCGCCGTCTTTGAAGCCGTGATCCCCCGGCTCCCCGACAACAACATCGACGTACGCGTGGCGCACCGAATGGATCGGCAGCAGGTCCTCGACCGGCCGGAACCTCCGGCCCTGGACGTCATCGTGCACGAGGCCGCGCTGCGCATGGAATTCGGCGGAGCAGCCGTGGCACGGGGGCAGTTGGAGCACCTGCTGCGCCTGTCCGACCGGGAAGGCATCACGATACGGGTCATCCCGTTCAAGGCCGGCGGCTTCCCTGGGGCCGGGCAGTCGGTCGTGTACGTCGAGTCGGTCGTGCCACAGCTCGACACTGTGGAACTCGACAGCACGCATGGCCCCGAGTTCATCGACTCTGCGACGCAGCTCGACAAGTACCGAGCCCAGCTCGACGCGGCCGAGGCCGTGGCACTCGCGCCGAACGCCTCGCGCGACTTCGTCCGCGCCCTCGCCGACGACCTCTAGGAGACCACGTGCCGGACATCACCTGGGAAGCCCCCTTCTGCGGCGAAGGCGCGAACTGCTTCCGCATAGGCACCGACGCCAACGGCAACGCCTACATCGCCGTCGCCGGCCAGGAGGACCACCACCTCACCGACACCCGCGAGGCCCTGGCCAGCCTCATCCGGGACATCAAGGCCGGCAAGGCGGATCACCTGCTCTGACCTCGCCTTCTCCCTTCGCCCAAGACAGGCGCGAAGTGGGAGTGGTGCCGCTTCCTGTACCGCTCTCGAGAG
The DNA here is from genome assembly GCF_014645835.1 of Streptomyces albiflavescens. GTDB lineage: Bacteria > Actinomycetota > Actinomycetes > Streptomycetales > Streptomycetaceae > Streptomyces > Streptomyces albiflavescens. The sequence continues at coordinate 121,275 of NZ_BMMM01000015.1, read as the reverse complement.
GTATCGAACCCGGCCGGCGGGCCTGTCGCAGTCGACCGTGTCGCGGAAGTACGGGCGAGGGACGCCGCTGCGCTGTCCCGCGTCAGCCTGTCATGAAGGCCAGGGCTCCCTTGGCCGGAGGAGCGATCGGGGTCGCAGACGGGGGTGCGGTGACTTCCACCGGTTCCCCGAAGTCGGACAGTTGAAGGCTGACGTGGGCGAAATCGTCGTCCATCCGGAAGTCAAGGTCGACCAGAGCGAGTCGCCCCTGCTTCACGTAGGCGTCGACGGATACCAGGGCGCCCTCGCGGTCCTGCCGGTATCCGTCGATCTCGCCACGGGGCTCCTCCGCCGTGCGCGAGGTCAGAGCGTGGTGTCCGAGCACGCCGCGGTAGTGGGTGGCGGCGCCGCCGAAGACGGGGTCCTTGCTGGATTTCGTGACCTTGGTGGTGGCTGCGATCTGGGCGAGCAGATACTGGGGGTCGTTGAGCGGGGCGCGCAGGAGGTGGTGGGACTCGGCTTTCGAGCGGTCGGTCACGAGCCATTGGTCTTTGCGGGTGCTGAGGTAGGCCTTGTCGCCGACGAATATCTGGTCGAGTTGTTCGATGGGGCCCCCTGCATGGACGAAGAGTTTCCCCCGGCCATGGGCGAGGTCGAAGGGACCGTCAATGACGAGGACGGTTCGCTTCCCGTCGTCCTGGAGGACCAACGATTCGCTGATCGTCACGCTCGTACTGCGGGCGGCCTCAACGACAGCGCGGAACTCCTTGGCAGCGGCAGATTCGGCGACGGGCTTCTCGGCGGCGACGCTTCGGCGCTCGCTGCCGCCGGAGTCCGACGAGCAGCCGGCCGCGGTGAGGGCGGCAGCAAGGGTGACGGCTACGGCAACGGGGGTGGTGCGACGCATGGCTCCTCGAGCGGGGTCGGAGTTGGCGCCGGCGTGGGGGCAGCACTTCAAGTCTCGGCTGGCACGGCGAGGGTGAGCGTACACGCGCACCGCCCGGGCGCGGTTGGACTGGACGACGCCGCGCAACGCCACAACCGCCGACGCTTGGGTACCGCTGCGCAGCCCCCGATGCGCTCAGAACTTCTGGATCCGCGCTCAGAACCCAGGACCTACAGGCCCTCACGGCCCGACTTTGGTCCGGGTTCGCACACAGGAGAGCTCAGAAATCGCGAACCCCGGCGCTTTTCCCGGCGCCCCTGTCGGGCACGGCCGTACCGAAGCTGTTTGCCGCCGTGTGCTTCGCTCCCGACGCTCCGCGCGGGAACGTCACCTCCACACGGCGGTTCTTGCGGCGGCCCTGTTCCGAGGTGTTGTCGGCGATGGGGTAGTCCTCGCTGTAGCCGCGTACCTCGAAGGTGATGTCCGTCGAGCCGAGCGCGGTGGCCAGTTGGTCGTGGACCGCTTCCGCGCGCTTCTTGGAGAGCGTCAGGCCGTGCGCGTACGAACCGAGGTTGTCGGTGAAGCCGAAGACTCGGACCGTCGTCGCGTTCTGGGCCTTGATCTCGTCCGCGATCGCCTGGATGCGGGAACGTGCCTCCGGGTTCAGTTTCGAGCTGTCCTTGGGGAACAGCACCTCCGCCTGCAGCGCGAACGTCACGTCCGAGTTGGTGTCCTCACGGCGCTCCTCGCCGCCGAGGTCCTCCACGACGGACTTGATGTCCAGGACCTTGGCGGGCGCGAGCGTGGCGCCGTCGGCGAGCCTTAGGCCGGGGCTGTTGGCATCCACTTTCGGCGGTGGGGAGGTAGTGACGCTGCCTGGGGGTGCGCTCGGGTCATCGTCGTCGGCGTAGGCCGGGCCGCCGCCGGGGAGGCCGAGCGTGATCAGCACGGCCAGGGCCGTGAACGTTGTCGCGGTGGTGCGGCGCGGGAGGGCCATGGGTCACTCGCCCTCGGAGATTTCGATGGAGGCGGGGGGCATGGAGCCGACTTGGAAGTCGACCTTGGTGCTGCCTTCAGGGGGAGCGGGGAATTGCGCGTACCACTCGGCTGTGCTGCCTGGACTGATCTGACCGCTGAACTTCGTGCACAGGCAGCGACCAGACGTGTCCCTCAGAATGAGGTACTTCTTCTTGCCTTCCGTGTCCACCAGGCTGGCGCCGGCCAGTGAACCGCCGTTCTTGCGCAACTCCCTCTCGTCACTAACCCAGTTGGCGCCGAGCCAGGACTTTGCGCCATCGTTCCTGACGTTGCCCGATACGGTGACAAAGCCTCCGGGATCGCGGACAGCAGAAGTGATCGTGACGGTGATGTCTCCGTCCTTCGCCGTCGCCAGGACCTTGTCCGTCGACGGCGTCTGCGACGACTTCTGATCGCTTCCGTCTTCCTTGCTGGCCGTGGAGGAGGAAGCAGAAGAGTCCGCTTTCGACTTGCCGTCGCCTCCCCCACCGCAGCCCGCCACCGTCAGGACCAAGCCAGTCGTGATCGCTACCGCGGCCAGTACCTTGCGGCCCTTGTGGGTGTGCCGGAGATCCATCGGTACGGCTTCCTTTCACTCAGCCAGATGCACAGAGAACAGCACAGACGCGTCGGGAAGGTCGTCCGGATTGAAATCTCCGGGGTCGATGTTCACGATCTCGTCGCCGCAGTCCAGCTTCACGGGCTTCTTGGGATCCGCGTCGGGGTCGAAGTCACAGCGCGGCTGGATGACAGCGGTGGCATGAGCCCTGGCACGCATACCCTCCGTGCCGGGGATGATCGAGTCGCCGACCGTGTAATTGGTCTGGATTTCGACCCGGAATCCCGGATAGCCGCCCATCACCGTGGGCTGGGCTCCGCCCTGGACAGTGGAGTCGTTCTCGGCGGCCAGCTGCTCAGCCGCGGCGGTAGCCCCCACACCTTCCGGGTCCTGCACGCCGTCGAGCCAGTCCAGCCAGTTGTCGTCCTGGCCTACGACCTGCCCCAAGCGATCCATCAGCTCGTCCCGGGCATCCTGCGCCGCCGCCAACGCCGCAGCATCCGCGGCGGATTGAGCTCCATTCCGCGCGGACGCTGCCTGGGCAAACGCAAAGAAGGCGAACGCAGCAAAGAGCAGAATCCCCGTCAACCAAATGTAGATCGGGAGAGTCTGCCCTTTGTCGCCGCGAAGGCCTGTGCTCGTCAGCCGCCGCCGATGACCTGATTCACTGCGTCGCCGATCGCACCCGAGATCAGCCCGTCCAGCCCCAACTGGTCGATCAGCGTAAAGATCCCCGCAATGATGATCATCAGGCCCGCATACTCCACGAACCCGGCCCCCGCGTCCCGCCCCTTCCCCCGCATCCGGGAGACAACGGTTCGCGCCCACCAGTCGAACCCGCTCATCGTCACTGCCCTCCCACCCGACGCCACTACCGACCCGAGCACCGTACGTGAGACCGCGCCTACTCCGGGTGGGCCCAGGGGCCCAACTTCTCGTGGGTGGAGTCATCGGCTGCTCCACCCCTCGCGGGTCGTGCCCAGCCAGTGGGCGATGGCTTCGCTGCGCGAGGAGCTGTGCAGCTTTGCGAAGATGCGGTTGATGTGGTTCTTGACGGTCTTCTCGCTGATGAAGCAGGCGGCGGCGATTTGGCGGTTGTTCATGCCGGCAGCGATGAGGTCCATCACCTCCACCTCCCTTGAACTCAGGCCGAAGTCGGGCCGGTTGGGGCTCGGACGGCGCGGCCCCGTCGCGTACGCGGGGCGAGCCTTTGACAACTGTGCCATGGATGGTTGCAGATGCGAAGCGAGTTCGTTCGGTTCGTACGAAACTCCGAGTGAATCCGGGACAGTTGCCCGGACGATCGGTCTGCCGTCCCGCACATCCCGTACCGCCGTGATCAGTTCGGCGGCGGTGAACTCACCGTGGACCAGGTAGCCGGACGCGCCTCGGCGCAGGGCCTCGGCGACCACCTCGGGTTCGCGGCTGTAGGTCAGCATCATCACGGGGGCCAGGCAGGCCAGTTCGGGGAGGGCGGTCAGGCCGTCCGTGCCGGGCATGCGGACGTCGAGGAGGACGACGTCCGGGGTCAGCCGGGCGGCGTACGCAAGGGCTTCCTCGCCGTCCACCGCCGCCGCGACCACCTCGATGTCCGGGTGGCCGCCGAGCAGCGCGGTCAGGCCCGCCCGGACGACCGGGTTGTCGTCGGCGACGAGGACACGCAGGGGCGGGCCGGTGAGTGCCTGGTCAGGCATGAGCGGCCTCCTCTTGGGGAGTGGGGGGCGTGTGCGAGGCGGCGGCCGAGGAGAGCGAGAGGGTCAGGTGGACCTCGGTGCCGCCCTGCGGGGGTCGGTTCAGGGCGATGCTGCCGCCCAGCAGGGCGGCTCGTTCCGTCATGCCGAGCAGACCGAAATGGCCGGTTCTCGTCAGGTCGTCGAGGGTGAGGGAGGGGGGAAGGCCTCCTCCGTCGTCCCGTACTCGTAGCGCGAACTCGGTCTCGGAGACTTCGAGTTCCACCGTGACCTGGCGCGCGCCCGCGTGGCGGTGTGCGTTCTCCAGGGCCTCGGACACGATGGCCAGGACGTGGTGGGCCGTGGCGCTGGGCAGGACCGGGCGCCCGCCCCGGTGGCGTACCGCCGTGGCGAGGTGTGTGCGGGAGGAGAAATCCGCCGTACGGGCTTGGAGTTCGGACAGGACGTCGTCCGTGTCCGGGGTCGTGAGGTCCGTGTGGCGTCGCAGATCCGAGAGGAGTGCGCGGGACTCCGTGGCCGCGAGGCGCGCCGCGCCCGCCACGAGCGTCGCCTGACGTTTGAGCGTGTGCGGGTCCGGCTCCGCGCCGTCGGCCGAGGCCGCCAGCGCCTCCGCCGCCAGGGCCAGGCCGTGCAGTGTCTTGGCCACCGAGTCGTGCATCTCGCGGGCCAGGCGGGCCCGTTCGGACTCCACGGCCTCCGCCACGGCCAGTCGGGAGTTCGCCTCGGACAGCGCCTGGCTGGCGGTGCCGAAGCGGAACATCAGGTTGCGGAGGGTTACGCCGATGATGCCGGCGCCGATGCAGAAGCCGGCGACGAGGAGGGTGTTGGCGCCCGCTCCCGGACGGTGTTCCCACGCCCTGAACACCGTCAGCAGGACGATCAGCTGCAGCCCCGTGAAGACTCCCGTGGCGCGCCAGCCGTACAGCAGGCCCGACAGGAGCGGGGTGCAGACCGTCGCGTACGCCAGAGGCGACGCGGGGGACGCGGTGAGGAGCAGTACGGCGCCGAACAACAGGTCCACGGCCATCAGCGTGGGGTGAGCCAGGAGGCGGGGGCCGAAGCGGTCCCAGTCCCTGAGCATCGCGTACGAGCCCATGACGCCGAGGACGGCGGCGGCGAGCACCGCGTAGCGCAGTGGGCCTTCCGCCGCGTTGCTCATCGCGAAGGGGGCGCCTATCGCGATGGCCGCGAGGCGGACGGCGAAGGCCTGGCGGCAGAGGGCCTGTAGGGCGTTGAGCTGGAGGCGGACGCCGCCCGGGGCCGGGGCGTCGTCCTCCAGGTACCCGCGGCTGCCACCCTTGGGCCAACTTGCGCCTGCCCCTGCTTCCGGTTGCCCGGCGTGGAGGTTGCCGTCGGGGAGAGGGCGCTCACCGGCGCTCGCAAGGTGCCGCTGTGCCCACCCGTGCCGCCCCGAGCGGCACGCATGCCCACAGCTACGGATGAGACGGCTCATCATCGGCCCAGGATCGAGCCGAAGTTCGTCCCCGAGCCCAGGAACATGCCCGTCGCGATGAGGATCATCGTGGCCGGGAGCATGAAGACGAGGGTGACCATCGTCGCCTTGGGGATGGTCTTGGCGGCGCGGCGTCGAGCGTTCTGGGCGTCGGTGCGGCGCATGTCCGTGGCGAGTTGGATGAGGGTCTCGGCGATCGGGGAGCCAAGCTCCTCACCCTGTTGCAGGGCCGAGACGAACTGGGCGACCTGTTCGGAGGAGTTGCGTTTGCGGAGCTCGTCGAAGGCCTGGCGGCGGCTGACGCCCATGTCCATCTGGCGCAACGTGATCCTCAACTCGTCCGCCCATGGCCCCTCGTACTTCTCCGCGACCCTGTCGAGGGCCTGGCGGAAGCCGAGGCCCGCCGAGACCACGACCGCCAGCACATCCAGGAAGTCCGGCAGCGTGCGGTCGATGACCTCCTTGCGTTCCCGGACGGCCTGCCAGATGGCGGCGTCGGCGGCGACAAGACCGAAGGCCAATGTCAGGGCGGCGAAGAGGAGCTGGCCGTTGGAGAGGAAGACGAAGCCGAGTACGACGCCGAAGACGCCGTAGACGGCGCGGCGGGCCGCGTAGCGGTTGAGGGTCAGCCCGCCCGGGTTCCCCGCCATGTCGATGCGGCGGCGCTTGGCCTCGACGCGGCGGGGGCCCATCAGGCGCAGGACCGTGGGCGCGAAGCGCATGCCGAGGCGGTCGACGGCCGAGTCCGCCTTGGAGACGCGGGTTCCGCCGACCTCCAGGGCGAGCGCGAGGTCGCTGGGGAGTTTGGCGTCGGCGCGGATCATACGGATGCCCAGGAGGACACCCGCGACGGCCGCGCCCATCAGGACGGCGAGCAGCAGCGGCAGCAACGTAACCCCTCCCTCATACTTCGATCTTGCCGAGGCGGCGGATGACGAAGAAGCCGACGGTGTAGAGGCCGAGGGCCAGCAGGACCAGGCCCTGGCCGAGCGGGGAGCCGGTGACGCGGGCCAGGGCTCCCTCGTTCGAGGAGTTGATCAGGACCAGTGAGCCGATACCGAGGAAGGGGACCGTGAAGGCGGTCGCGTTCACCTCGGACAGCATCGTGCGGACCTCGCGGCGCGTTTCCTTGCGGTCTTCCAGGGTCTGGGTGAGGTTGCGCAGGGAGCTGACGACCGAACCGCCCGCCTTGTTGGCGAGGACGAGCGTCGTGACGAGGACGATCAGCTCGCGGGAGGGAAGGCGTTCGGAGAGTTCACCGAGCGCGTCGTCGATCGTCCGGCCCAGCATCAACTGGTCTGCCACATGCGCGAGTTCCTCACCCGCCGGGGCCTCCAGCTCCTCCGCCGCCATCGCGAGGGCCGTCCGCAGGGCGAGCCCCGCCGCTGTGGCGTTCGCCAGCAGGCGTGCCACGTCGGGGAGCTGGTTGATGAAGGCCTCGATACGTTTCTGGCGTTGCCAGTTGAGGAAGATGGCCGCGCTCCAGACGCCCAGGACGGCGGCGATCGGGCCGAAGAAGGGGGCGAGGGTCGCGGAGGCGATCAGCCACAGAGCCACGACCACCGCCGTGACGTAGGTGAAGAACTCCCCCGCCGTCACGTCGAGTCCCGTCGCCGACAGGCGCAGGTGGATGGTGCGGCCCAGGCGGGTGCGGCGCAGTCGGCGGTCGATGCCGGCGAAGCGGCGTACGCGGCCCGCCGCCGTACGCAGGGGGCCGCCGCTGGAGAGGCGGTCGACGAGGGCCTGGCGCTGGGCACGCCCCGAGGCGTACGTGTGCACGCCCGCGACGGCGAGTGTGCCGCCGAGGACGGTCGCGCCGAGCGCGAGGAGGGCGGGGTCGTTCATGGCTGCCTCCCTTCGGAGGAGGAGTCGTCGGTGGGGGACGTCATCCGATGGCCTGCCTCGTGTTGAGTACGTCGATGGCCTCCGTGACGCCGAAGGCGGGCGGCAGCGGCTCGTTGGCGACGTACAGCTTCTCCGCGATCTGGCGGGGCAGCGGGAGGTGTTCGAAGTGGCCGCGGACGATACGGTCGGGGCCTACGGGGCGGGGGACGAAACGGGTGACGGGCGCGATACGGAACTGTTCGCGGCCGTGCGAGACGAGCAGGGCGATCTCCGTGACCTTGCGGGAGCCGTCGGCGTGCCGGGCCAGCTGGACGACGACGTCGACCGCCGAGTTGATCTGGTCCTTCAGGGCCTCGAAGGGGATCTGGACCTCGGACATCGAGCCGAGGGTCTGCAGGCGCATCAGGGCGTCCTCGGCGGAGTTCGCGTGAACGGTGGCCAGGGAGCCGTCGTGTCCTGTCGACATGGCCTGGAGCATGTCGAGGGTCTCGCCGCCGCGGACCTCACCGACGATGATGCGGTCGGGGCGCATGCGCAGGGAGTTGCGGACCAGGTCGCGGATGGTGATCTGGCCCTTGCCCTCCACGTTCGGGGGGCGGGATTCGAGGCGGATGACGTGCTCCTGCTGGAGCTGGAGCTCGGCCGAGTCCTCGATGGTGATGATGCGTTCGTGGGACGGGATCAGCCCGGAGAGGGCGTTCAGCAGGGTCGTCTTCCCCGATCCCGTGCCGCCGCTGACGATGACGTTGAAGCGGGCCCTGACGAAGGCCGCCAGCAGCATGAGCATCTGCTCGTCGAGCGAGCCGAGGCCGATCAGCTCCGGGAGGGTGTACGCGCGCGGGAAGCGGCGGATCGTGAGCGTCGGGCCGGTCAGGGCGAGCGGCGGGATGATGACGTTGACGCGCTCGCCGGTGGGGAGGCGGGCGTCGACCATCGGGTTCGACTCGTCGACGCGGCGGTTGACCGTCGAGACGATGCGTTCGATGGTCTGCATGAGCTGCTCGCTCGAAGCGAAACGGAGCGGGAGCTGCTCCACTCGGCCCGCCCGCTCCACGAAGATCGAGTCCGGGCCGTTGACCATGATCTCGGTGATCGACGCGTCGGCGAGGAGCGGTTCGAGGACGCCGAGGCCGAGGGCCTCGTCGACGACCCTGCGGATCAGCTGGGAGCGTTCCGCGGAGGAGAGGACCGGGCCCTCGCGGCTGATGATGTGGCCCAGCACGCGTTCCAGGCGTACGCGGCGTTCGGCCGCCGCGAGGCTGGACATCTCGGCGAGGTCGATCTCTTCGAGAAGCTTCGCGCGGTAGACGGCGACGAGATGGCCGTCCTCACGCGCGGGGCCCGACTCGTCGGGGGTGGCTATGCGGGAACGCAGGCTCATGTGTCTTCGGCTCCTCTCGGTCAGTCGTCGGTGGGCATGGTGGCGTGGCGGGTCACGTCATAGCCGCCGAAGAGGGGGATGACGCCGGGGACATGGACATGAACCGTTGCTGTGGTGAGATCGGCCCCTTTGTCGGACGTGACGTCCGGCTTCAGCCAGCCGCTCACGGCGGCCTGGCCCGCCGCCGTGCCGTCGCCGTCCTGCGAGGCGACTCGCGCCGCCGCGCGCGCCCCGGACCCCGCCTGGTTGATGCCGTACCCGATGAGTCCGAGCTGAATGGCCGCCATCCCGATCACCAGCAGGATGGGGAGAAACCCGGCGAACTCCAGCATGGAGACGCCTCGGTCATCGCGCAGTCCACGTTTCGGGGAGGGCCTCATCCGTCGTCCCCCAGTCCACGTTTCGGGGAGAGCCTCATCCGTCGTCCCCCTCCAGCGCGGCGCCCGCGCTCCCGCTCACATGCCACCCCGCGTCGAACCCCGGGAAGAACAGCGGCACGTCGACCTCGACGGTGGCCTTCATCACCGAGCCCGCCGGCGTGCAGTTGATCTCCGCTCCGCTCCACGCCCCCGGCAGATGCTTGCTCCCCGCCGACGCGCACGCGCCCGCGACATCGCCGTTCACCGCGTACGCCGCTGTCGCCGCTCGTGCCGCCTCGTCCGCCGCGTTCCCGGCCAGCGAGTACGAGTAGCCGTACAGCACGCACTGCCACAGGATGGTCATGACGACCAGGAGCAGCGGGAACATGCCGGCGAATTCGAGCGTCACCGCTCCCCGGTCGCCGCCCCGTCGCCGTAGCGCCAGCGCTCCCCGGTCCGATGCCGCCTTACGACGGCGCCCACCGCCGCCGCCTTCCTGGGCGACCACAAGTCCCAGCTCGCCCGCCAGCCCCCACAGCGCCTGCTTCACCGTCGAGCGGGTGTCCAGGTCCTGGAGCCGGCCGGCGTCGACCACGGACTGGAGTTCCTTGAAGGCGGCGGGGACGGCGGAGCGGGCGACCTTGGTGCCGGTGACGCGTTCGACGAGGGAGAGCTGGATCTCCGTACCCCTCGAGAAACGGTTCACGACCGTCGTCGTCTCCTCCGCCTTGCGGATCTGAAGGCGGTCCCACATGCGGACCATGCGTTTGGCGGCGCGGACGGCGACGACGTCCGGGGTGACGAGGAGCAGCGCCTGGTCGGCCATCTCGACGGCGGCGGCGGTCGCGGCGTTCATCTGGGAGCCGCAGTCGACGACCACCACGTCGTGGCGGGAGCGCAGGGCGGCCAGGACCTGGCGGGCCACCCGATCGGTGACCTCCTCGCCGCGTTCGCCCTCGGCGGGGGCCAGCAGCAGGCCGATGCCGCTGTCGTGGGTGTAGATCGCGTCCTGGAGTACACGTGGGTTGATGTCGCTGATGCCGGCGAGGTCGGCGACCGACCGTCGGAACTGCACGTCCAGGTACGACGCCACGTCCCCGGACTGGAGGTCGAGGTCCACCAGCGCCACGGTGCGGCCCGAGGCCGCTGCCGCCAGGGCGAGTTGGACGGCCGTCAGGGTCGCGCCGACGCCGCCCTTCGCGCCGGTCACCGTGACGACCGTGCCGCCGGGCCCCGCGTACAGCTCGGGCGTCCCGCTGCCGAGGTGGCGGCGCATGCCGGCGGACCACGCGGCGGCCGCCTGGACGCGCTCGGCGAGGGCGTCGTAGCCGAGCGGCAGGCCGATGATGCCGCGGGCGCCGGAGTCCATGGCGGCGGTGAGGACGCCGGTGCTGGCGTCGGCGGTGATGAGGACGACGCCGACCGCCGGGAAGCGCATCACCAGGTCGCGGATGAGGTCCAACGCCGGGACGGGGCCGATCCGTTCGTGGACCAGGACCACTTCCGGCAATTCGTCGAGGGACTCGGCGGCCAGCCTCGCCAGTGTGTCCAGCAGCGCCGTCGAGTCGGGGACGGGCGGGGCCGGTTCGGCGTCGGCGAGCTGACTCAGCAGGGTGGTCAGCGCGCGGGCCGAGTCGATGTCGCCGACGGCGGGCAGAATGCGGATGGTCATCGACGGCACCTTCGACGGCTCTGGCGACGTTCACGCCTCTTGCGACGGGCCCCGGCGGGAGCGGTCGTCATGCGCGGCCTCCTACTTGTCCTCGTCGAGGGTGTACGTACGGTCGCCGGGCGCGACGGCCGCGTCGGAGCCGCCCGCGACCAGAGCCAGCCGGACGTGTTCGGCGAACGATTCGGCGTACGCCACGCGTTGGGCGTCGGCGGTGTCGAGCGCGAAGGTGATGGGGACGGCCTGGGTGGCGCTGTTGCGGCGGTCGGAGCTGGACTGGCCCGGGTCGAGCGCGGTGAGCTTGCCGACGTCGATGACGCGGGCGTTCTCGACGATGACCTTGGACTGGTCGGTTCCCTTGTCGTTCTCGGCCTTGAAGGTGGCGTAGATGTTGACCCGGGAACCGGGGTTGATCTTGCCCGCGACGCCGGTCGCCGCGTCGATCATGATCGCGATCTCCTGCTGCCCTGCGGCCAGTTCGGGCCGGTCCACGACCATGTCGGTCTGCAGCAGGGAGCCCTTCTCCAGCTGGGTGACCGCGATCTTGCCGCGGATCTGGGAGAGGCTGGTGACGGCGGTGGACGACAGCCAGCGCTTGGGCATCGAGATCTTCTGGAACTGGTCGGCCGACAGCTCCTTGTAGGGCGCGATGTCGCCCTTCAGGCGGTACGCCGCCACCTCCGGGCCGACCTTGGAGTTCACGTCACGGATCACCGAGAGCACTCCGGCGAAGGCGCCCAGGGCGCACAGGGCCGAGAGGACCAGCAGGATGACGCCGCGGCGCTGGCGTGAGTTCATGACGCGGACAACCTCGATCTGCGGGGGACGGCGGGGTCGAGCGGTCGTGCCTGTTGTTGTTCAGCTGTACGTAGGTGGCTTACGTGGCGCCCCGGGGCAGGGCGCGTACCGAAGAGGCTGCCCGGACAGCGGTGGCCGGAAGCCCCTGCGAAGGTGAAGGCGTCGGCGGCAGGGGCGCGGCGCAGAACCCGCAACGGTCGCCGATGAGTTCGAGGCCGCACCAGTGGCACTCCTCCCGCCGCACGGACGAGACGAGTTGGTAGAGCACGGAGACGTCGTACAGGCCGGCGGCGAACTCGACGAGCCGCGACGTGCCCCACCAGCGGACCGACTCCTCCGGCAGCGGCACGGTCGCGACGCCCTGCACCCGCCAGGCGGGCGCGAGCTCGGCGGCGACCCAGTCGGAGGGCGGCTGCCCCTCGGCGACGAGCAGCCGGGTGCCGAACTCGGGCCCGGGCAGCTCCTCCTGGCCGACTCTGACGAGCTGCGGTCGCGGATTGGCCAGCACGGCGAACTGGGCGCCCGGCACCCAGGACTTGGCGTGCGACTTCAGGGACACCGGGACCCGGTCGAGCTTGGCGACCGAGCCGAGCAGGGCACCGGCGTAGATGTAGTGGGCGAGCAGCCGGGCGGAGGAGGCGAGCACACCGGGGCTGAAGTCGCAGACCGACAGCTGGCGCAACTGCTGGGCCAGCAGGGCGAGTCCGAGCGGCGGCAGGTCGAGGCCGAGCAGCGCGATGCGGTCGCTCTCCAGGACGGAGCGGACGGTGTGCAGTCGCCGCGTCACGTCACCGGCGACGGAGGACGGGTAGAGCGAGATGACGTACCCGTGCTGCTCGATGAGCGCGTGCATCCCGGTGAGGGAGCTTTCGAGGGTGCCGAGCGGTTGGACGACTGCGGGCGGGGTCTGCCGGTCGTGCGGTGGGAGCACCAGGTCGGGACTGGTGACGGCTATCGCGGTCGGCACGCTGCACACACCCCGTTCGCTGTGGCGGGGTGGTCAACCACCGCCTCAGATCGCCCCTGTTTCGCCATGGACGGTCACAGATGGCCACAGATCGTCACTGTGACGTCCTCTTGTATCAGCACCATATCCACGGCATGCCCCGCTCAACACCGACTTCCCGAGATCAACTCACCGAAGGTGTGGGCATGATCAACGGAGAGTGAGCCGCATATGCCACAACTCGACGCCGAGGCAAGGGCGTTGAGGGCGCCACAGGCCTTGACAACCGAATTGGTCTGGACCAACTTGTACATCCAACGGTGGCCACCGTTCCGTACTTCCCCCCTCCCCTCCCCCTCACCGGAGGTCCCAGTGGACCGCGTATCAGGCATGCCCGGACGCAGACGCACCTGGGCGGGACTCCTCGCCGCCGCACTCGCCGCCTCAGCCCTCACCCTCACCGGCCTCGCCACCGACGCCTCGGCCGCGGACGTCAACAACGCCAAGAACGGCGGCTACGAGTCGGGCCTGAGCAACTGGACCTGTTCCGCGAGCAGCGGTACGACCGTCTCCTCCCCCGTGCACGGCGGCTCGGCCGCGCTGAAGGGCACCCCCGCCGGGCAGGACAACGCCAAGTGCACCCAGACCGTCGCGGTCAAGCCCAACTCGACGTACACGCTGAGCGCCTGGGTGCAGGGCGGCTACACCTACCTCGGCGCGACCGGCACCGGGACGACGGACGTGTCGACGTGGACGCCCGACTCCTCCTCCTGGAAGCAGCTGACGACCACCTTCACGACGGGCGCGTCGACGACCTCGGTGACGGTGTACACGCACGGCTGGTACGGGCAGGCCGCGTACTACGCGGACGACCTGTCGGTGTTCGGGCCCGACGGCGGCGGTGGCGGCGACCCGGCCCCCACGGTCCCCGCGACGCCGGCCGGCCTGGCCGTCTCGTCCACGACCTCCTCCTCCGTGTCCCTGTCCTGGAACACGGTCTCGGGCGCGACCGGCTACAACGTCTACCAGGGCGGCACGAAGGTCCAGTCGGTGACGGGGACGTCGGCGACCGTCTCCGGGCTCGCCGCCTCGACGTCGTACTCCTTCCAGGTCTCTGCGACGAACTCGGCCGGTGAATCGGCGAAGTCGTCGGCGGTCACCGGCACGACGACCGCGTCCTCCGGCGGCGGTGGCGGCACCCTGCCCAAGCACGCCGTCACGGGCTACTGGCAGAACTTCAACAACGGCGCGACGGTCCAGAAGATCTCCGCCGTGCAGTCGCAGTACGACATCATCGCCGTCGCCTTCGCCGACGCCACCGGCACACCCGGCGCGGTGAGCTTCACCCTCGACTCGGCCGGACTCGGCGGCTACACCGTCGACCAGTTCAAGGCCGACATCAAGGCCAAGCAGGCCGCGGGCAAGAAGGTCATCATCTCCATCGGCGGCCAGAACGGCACGGTGTCGGTGAGCGACTCGGCCTCCGCGACGAACTTCGCCAACTCCGTCTACTCCCTCATGCAGACGTACGGCTTCGACGGGGTCGACATCGACCTGGAGAACGGTCTCAACGCGACGTACATGTCGCAGGCCCTGCGGTCCCTGTCGTCGAAGGCCGGATCGTCTCTCGTCATCACGATGGCCCCGCAGACCATCGACATGCAGTCGACGTCGAACGCGTACTTCCAGACGGCCCTGAACATCAAGGACATCCTGACCGTCGTCAACATGCAGTACTACAACAGCGGTTCGATGCTCGGCTGCGACGGCAAGGTGTACTCGCAGGGCTCGGTCGACTTCCTGACCGCGCTCGCCTGCATCCAGCTGGAGGGCGGCCTCGCCCCGTCCCAGGTGGGCCTCGGCCTCCCTGCCTCCACCAGCGGCGCGGGCAGCGGCTATGTCTCGCCCACGATCGTGAACAACGCCCTCGACTGCCTGACCAAGGCCACCAACTGCGGCTCCTTCAAGCCGTCCAGGACCTACCCGGACCTGCGCGGCGCGATGACCTGGTCGACGAACTGGGACGCTTCGGCGGGCAACGCGTGGTCGAACGCGGTGGGACCGCACGTGCACGCACTCGGCTGACCCCTCCCCGTCAGCAGGACGAAGGTCCGGCCCCGGCTGCGAGACAGCCGGGGCCGGACCGCGTCCGGGGACGACGGGCCGGCCGAGCCGCGGCGGCCTCACGAGCGGCGATGCCCCGCCTCACGAGAACCGCTGGGGCAGCTCGCCGGAGTCCCACAGCCTGTCCAGGTTCCGGAAGAAGCCGCCGAAGTCCTTCGCCAAGGCGGCACGTTCCTCCGTCGACAGCTTCTCCAGCGGGTCGGTGAAGTCGAAGGTCCCGAGGTCGGGCCCGGTCCACCCCCTGAAGCGGCGGCAGTGCGCGCACCACATGTAGCTGATCAGCGAGGGGCGCACGCGGATGTGGCTGTGTCACCGCACGACGAGCCCGTCTCCGGCACGCCGGGGACGGGCAGCCTCAGCACCCGGGCGGGCGCGCCCCGCTGTCGCTCCGTGGCTGTGGCCGAGGACCGGGCCGGGCCGGGCCAAGGTCAGAAGAACTCCGACCACGGCTGGTCCCAGATCTGCTTCACGCACAGGATCAGGAACAGGAGTCCGGCGAGAGCCAGCATCGAGTTGCTCAGTGCGCCGTTGCGCCATTCCCCGGGTGTGCGGGAGGAGTTGAGGAGCCAGATCAGGGTGAGGGCGAGGAAGGGGAGGAAGGCCGCGCCCAGGACGCCGTACAGAATGATCAGGCGGAAGGGCTGGCCCTGGAACAGCAGCACGATGGGCGGGAAGGTCAGCCACAGCAGATACGCGCGGAACGGCCACGACCTCTCCCGCCGGCCGGAGGCGACGTCCTCCCCCGTCGTCGCCGTGCGCGTGCGGTAGCGCGCCACGAAGTCCGCGAACATCAGGCTCACGCCGTGCCAGACGCCGATCAGCGAGGTGAAGGAGGTCGCGAAGAAACCGATCAGGAAGAACTTGGCGGTCGCCGTGCCGTACTCCGCCTCCAGGATGTCGGCGAGCTGGATCAGCCCCTTGTCGCCGTTCGCGATGGCCACGTTCGCGGAGTGCAGGAGTTCCGCGCCGACGAAGAGCATCGCGACGACGAAGATGCCGGTGGTGGCGTACGCGACCCGGTTGTCGAGCCGCATCACCTTCATCCAGCCGGTGTTCGTCCAGCCCTTGGCGTTGACCCAATAGCCGTACGCCGCCAGGGTGATGGTGCCGCCGACCCCGCCGATCAGACCGAGCGTGTTGAGGATCGAGTCCTTCTCGTCGGGCAGGACGGGGAGCAGCCCCGCGAAGGCGTCGCCGAGGTTGGGGGTGACGCGGATCGCCAGGTAGACGGTGACCACGAACATCACGCCCACCAGTACGGTCATGACCTTCTCGAAGACCTCGTACTTGTTGAACCAGACGAAGACGAGGCCGATGAGCCCGCAGATGACCGCCCACGGCTTGATCGACCAGTCGGCCGGGAAGACGTCGGGGAACAGCGCCTGCAACGGCAGCGCGCTCGACGACATCGCCGCCGCGCCGTAGACGAAGCCCCAGACGACCGCGTAGACGACGAAGAAGTAGGTCGTCCACCGGCCCAGGCTCGCCCAGCCGTCGAAGAGGGTGCGCCCGGTGGACAGATGCCAGCGTCCGGCCGCCTCGGCCAGCGAGATCTTGACCACGCAGCCGATCACGGCGGCCCAGAGCAGGGTGTAGCCGAAGTTGCTGCCCGCGATGAGTGTCGCGACGAGGTCCCCGGCACCGACGCCGGTCGCGGCGACGACGATGCCGGGGCCGATGTATTTCCAACTGGACTTACGGGGGCCGGAGCCGGCCTCCCCTGACGCCGACGTCCCGGACTTCTCGGGCTTCCCAGTGGTCTCCGTCATGCGATTCAAGAAAGCGTAAAGGGGGCGGCGAGACAAGGGAGCGCGCGGCGATCACCACGCGACGCACACATGGTCAGGCCGATTTTCGGCCGAATCCCGCCATCGACACTTTGTCGCATCTTGACCTGCTCATGCCATGGCCTCACGATGAGCGCCACACCCGCATCAGGCACGTCGCCATGAGCCACCCCCCGCTCCACTCCCCACATTCCGGAGATCCCGGAATTCCTGGAGAAACAAGGAGACTTCATGCGACTTCGCATACGCGGCAGCGGCAGTCCCGACGGCAACGGCAGAAGCGGGCGGCGCACCGCCGCCCTCGCCGTGCTCGCGGCCCTCGCCCTCGCGGCGCCCCTCACCGCCACCGCCACCGACGCCACGGCGAGCGCGACGAAGGCCCCGGCGCCCTCGTCCGACGACATCCGCCAGTACGAGATCCACCAGAGCACCACCCCCGTGACCCGTACGGCGATCCAGCAGGCCGGCGTCAGCGTGGACGAGGCCGACGAGGAGACCGTCGTCGTCTCGGGCCGCGCGGACCAGATCAGGAAACTGCGCGAACTCGGCTACGAGGTCTCGCTGTTGGGCTCGGCGCCGAACCGTTCGAGCGGCGCCGACGACGTACGGATCCTCGACTTCCCTTCGGCGGACTCGAAGTACCACAACTACGCCGAGATGAACACGGAGATCGACCAGCGGCTGGCGGCGTACCCGAGCATCATGAGCAAGAAGGTGATCGGCAAGTCGTACCAGGGCCGGGACATCGTCGCCATCAAGGTCAGCGACAACGTGGCGACCGACGAGAACGAGCCCGAGGTCCTCTTCACCTTCCACCAGCACGCGCGTGAGCACCTGACGGTGGAGATGGCGCTGTACCTGCTGCGCGAGCTCGGCGCTGGATACGGCAGCGACTCCCGTGTCACCAACATGGTGAACAACCGAGAGATCTGGATCGTCCCGGACCTCAACCCAGACGGCGGCGAGTACGACATCGCCACCGGCTCGTACCGCTCGTGGCGCAAGAACCGCCAGCCCAACTCCGGTTCGTCGTACGTCGGCACGGACCTGAACCGCAACTGGAACTACAAGTGGGGCTGCTGCGGCGGCTCTTCGGGGTCGAAGTCCTCCGAGACCTACCGGGGCGCGTCCGCCGAGTCAGCGCCCGAGGTGAAGGTCGTCGCCGACTTCGTACGCGGCCGGATCGTCGGCGGCAAGCAGCAGATCACCGCCGGGATCGACTTCCACACGTACAGCGAGCTGGTGCTGTGGCCGTTCGGCTACACCTACTCGGACACCGCCACCGGCATGACGGCGGACGACTACAACGCCTTCAGGACCGTCGGCCAGAAGATGGCCGCCAGCAACGGCTACACGCCCGAGCAGTCCAGCGACCTGTACATCACGGACGGCTCGATCGACGACTATCTCTGGGGCGCCCAGAAGATCTTCAGCTACACCTTCGAGATGTACCCGTCGTCCGGCGGCGGGGGCTTCTACCCGCCCGACGAGGTCATCGAGCGGGAAACGTCGCGCAACCGGGACGCGGTGCTGCAACTGCTGGAGAACGCGGACTGCATGTACCGGTCCATCGGCAAGGAGGCGCAGTACTGCTCGTGACGAGCGGAGGCCCGTAACGAGCGGAGGCCCGTAACGAGCGGAGGCCCGGGAGGAGCGGAGGCCCGGGACGAGCGAATGGCTCGTGACGAGCGAATGAGGCAGTCGGGGAACTGCGGGCCGGTCGTCGCCGGTCGCGCAGTTCCCCGCGCCTCTTGCAGGGCGCTTTACGGGGCGCTTTCCTCGGCCGGCGCTTCTGCGTCCGGCGCTTCTGCGTCCGGCGCTTCTGCCTCCGCGCCCTCTTCGAAGTACGCGTCCAGCACCTCGTCCAGTGCGGCCTCCCACTCCTTGTGCTGGGACTTCGCTTTCGCCTCGATCTCGACCGGGTACCAGCGGCGGTCCGGAGTGTGCACCGTGACGGTGAACCGCTTGCCGAAGCGCGGCGCCTCCGTCTCGACGGCGCCGATCTCGTCCCAGCGGAACTCGCACTCCTGGTCGTCCAGGCGGAGTCGTATGCCCTTGTGGTCGGCCGTGATCGAGGCGCGCCGGTCGGACGCCTCGAAGACGGGACCGTCGGGGTCGGCTTCCTCGGCTTCGGCTTCCTCGGCTTCGGCTTCCTCGGCTTCGGCTTCCTCGGCTTCGGCTTCCTCGGCTTCGGCTTCCTCCGTCTCCTCCGCTTCCTCTCCGGATGCGGAGTCCGAGGAGTCATCGGCGGAGACCGCCGCGTCGGAGACGGTCTCCTCGGCGGCGGCCTCCTCGGTCTCCTCGACCGCATCGTTCGGCTCCGCCGGCACGGGTGACGTAAGCCCGGGGATGTGTGCCGGGTTCACCGCGGCGGCGTCCAGGGGCTGGCTCTTCGAACCTATGCGCTGCTCCACAGCGGGCAGTATGGTCGAAGATCCTGTGTCGGACACAGCCAGCCCCTACTTAGCTACGCGGCTGTTATACGAAGACGCTCAACACCAACGCGACCGCGAAGCCCGCCACCGACAGCACCGACTCCAGGACGGTCCAGGACTTGAGGGTGTCGCGCTCGGAGATGCCGAAGTACTTGGCGACCATCCAGAAGCCGCCGTCGTTGACGTGGGAGGCGAAGATGGAGCCCGCCGAGATCGCCATAATGACGAGGGCGACGAAGGCCTGGGAGTGGTGGCCCTCGGCGAGCAGCGGCGCCACGATGCCGGCCGTGGTGACGATCGCGACCGTCGCCGAGCCCTGGGCGACTCGCAGGACCACGGAGATCAGGTAGGAGAGGACGATCACCGGGAGGCCGACGTCGTTGAAGGTGTCGGAGAGGGCCTGCGCGACGCCGCTCGCCTTCAGCACGGCGCCGAAGATGCCGCCCGCGCCGACCACGAGCAGGATGTTGCCGACCGGCTTGAGCGATGAAGTCGACACGGTCTCAAGGGACTTGCGTGACCAGCCACGGCGGATGCCCAGCAGGTAGTACGCGAGCAGCAGGGCGATCGTCAGAGCCACGAAGGGGCTGCCGAAGAACTCGATGACCGAGCGGCCGGTGGAGGGATCGAGGGCGATCGAGGAGAAGGTGGCCGCGAGGATCAGCACCAGCGGCGTACCGATGATGCCGAGGACCGTGCCGAGCGGCACCGGCTTCTCGCGCGGCTCGACGCCGGCCGCACGCTGTTCCTCGATGACGGCCAGCTTGGCCTCGGCCGCCGCCTCGACCATGTCCTGCGGTACGGCGACGAAGATCCGCTTGCCGATCCAGGCGGAGTAGACCCAGGCGGCGAGCACAGCGGGGATGCCGCAGACGATGCCCATGAGGATGACCCAGCCGAGCTGGACGTGGAGGAGACCGGCCGCCGCCACCGGACCGGGGTGCGGGGGCAGGAACGCGTGGGTCATCGACAGGCCGGCCAGCAGCGGCATGCAGTAGAGCAGGATCGACTTGCCGGAGCGCTTGGCGGCGGCGTACACGATCGGCGCGAGGACGAAGATGCCGACGTCGAAGAAGACCGGGATACCGAAGATCAGGCCGGTGAGGCCCATCGCCAGCGGCGCCCGCTTCTCGCCGAAGAGGTTGAGCAGCCGGGACGCCAACACCTCGGCGCCGCCGCTGACTTCGAGGATCGCGCCGAGCATGGTGCCGAGACCGATGATGATCGCGACATGGCCGAGAATGCCGCCCATGCCGGACTCGATGACGGAGACGGCCGTGGACCGCTGGACCGTGCCGAAGAGCTCCGTGACCGAGAGTCCGGCCGCGAGGCCGACGGCTATGGAGACGGCGAGCAGGGCGACGAACGGCTGGAGTCTGGCCTTGATGATGAGGATCAGGAGGAGAGCGATGCCGAGGGCGGCGACCGTGAGCAGACCGGCCGTTCCGTCGACGAGGAGGAGCAGGCCGCCGGTGTGGGGTGGGGCCTCGGGGGTGGCTGGGACTGTCGCTGCGAGCGGATACGACAACAACGGGGACGACATGGAGGGCCTCTGTTCCGTAAGTGCATGGGGCTTTCAGGGCAGGGGGGATCGCGGCGCGGCGCCCCGGGATGACGGGCGCCGCACCGTGACGACGTACGGAGTGCGGGAGTTGCGGGAGGAGCGCAGGCTCAGGTGTGAGGACGTTCAGCTCAGGAGTAACGAGCGTCGGCTCACGAGTGACGTCAGCCGAGTACGGCCAGGACGTCGATCTCGATGAGGAGTCCGGCCGGCAGGCCGACGTAGACCGTCGTGCGGGCGGCGGGGGGCGCGGTGAGGCCCTGCTCCTCGAAGTAGGCGTTGTAGATCTGGTTCATCTCGGCGAAGTGGTCGACGTCCGTGAGGTAGACGCGGATCATCATCGCGTCGTCCCAGCTCGCGCCGCCCTCTTCGAGGATCGCCCGGACGTTGGCGAGGGTCTGGAGGGTCTGTTCGCGCAGGGTCGGGCCGGCGGGCGTCGGGGGCTTGCCCTCCTCGGCCGGCAGGAAGCCGACCTGTCCGGCGACCTGGAGGATGTTCCCCTTCTTCACGCCGTGCGAGAACTTGGCGGGTGGGGTGGTGTGGGTCTTGGGGGTGAGGGCGATCTTGTCTGTCATGCGGGGTCCTTAGCTGGGGTCTTCGGGGTCCTTAGCTGGGGTCTTTCGGGGGCTTTCCGGAGTAGTCACGGCTGATGGCGTCAGCGGTACGGCGCACCAGCGGGAGCAGCGTGAGGAGTTCGTCGGCGGTGACGACGACGTTGGGCGCGGAGACGGACATCGCGGCGGCGACGCGTCCGTCGGCGCCGCGGATGGGGGCGGCGACGCAGTTGATGGACTCCTCGTGGCCACCGAGGTCGGTGGCCCAGCCCTGTTCGCGTACGGTCGCCAGCTCCTTGAGGAAGGCGGGGGCGTTGGGGATCGAACGGGCCGTGTACATGGGGTAGTCGAGCTTCTCCGCGAGGACGCGGCGCTCGGCCTCGGGAAGGTCGGCGAGCAGCAGCTTCGCGACGGCGGCGACGGTGATGGCGACGGGCTTGCCGATCCGCGAGTACATGCGCACGGGGTAGCGGCTCTCCACCTTGTCGATGTAGAGGACCTCGTTCTCCTCGTACACCGCGAGGTGGACGGTGTGCCCGCACTGCTCGTTGAGACGTACGAGGTGGGGGTGGGCGATCTCCCGGACGTCCAGGTTCTCGACGGCCTCCTGGGCGAGGGCGAAGAGGCGGGCGCCCAGGCGGTAGCGCTGGTCGGACTGGCGGTAGACCAGACCGTGCTCATGGAGCGTGCGCAGGAGGCGGAGCGCCGTGGACTTGTGGACGCCGAGGCGGTCGGCGACCTGCCCGAGGTCGGCGGGCCCCTCGGCGAGCAGCGGCAGGATGCTCAGCGCTCGGTCGACGGTCTGGCTCATGGGGTACGTACCTCCTCCTCGGCCCGATCGACGGCTTGGTCGACGGCTTCGGTCCAGCCGGGGCCGAGTCGAAGTGTCTCCCACGCACCGTCGTCCAGGGCGGCCAGCCGGTCGGCGTGCTCCCGGCCGGGAGGCGCGGCGAGGTCGCCGGGCACGGTGAGCGCGGCGGCGGCCATGAGGTGGCCGTGCCGCAGCCGGTCCTTGGCCGGGAGTCCTCGCAGCGTGGCGGAGAGGAACCCGGCGGCGAAGGCGTCCCCGGCGCCGACGGGGGCGACGACGTCGACATGGAGGGAGGGGACGAAGGTGACGGTGTCACGGGCGGTGGTCACGCCGCCGGAAGCACGGTCGCGGACGAGCCCCGCATCGGCACGCGCGCGCTCTTCGGCAGCGGACACGTCGTCAGGCGCGCGCTCGGGGACCGGCGCCCCGGCTGCGGCTGCCGTCGCCCACTCGCCGCCCGGAGCGCCGGCCTCGGCCTCGCCCTCACGCTCGAAGAGGGTCGCCCCGCGTACCCCCTGCTTCACGACCAGCACCCGGGGTTGCGGCAGCGCCGCGCGGATCGCGGACGCGCCGCCCGTGACGCCCCACGCGGCCTCGGCCTCGTCCTCGCCCACGAAGACCAGGTCGCTGCCGCGGGCCAGTTCCAGGAGGACGGCGCCCGGGTCCTGGCCGTTCCAGAGGTTCACGCGGTGATTGACGTCGAACGACACGAGGGGGCGGACGGGCCGGGGTGCGGTCAGCTCCCTCACCAGGGCCAGGCAGTCGCCGGACAGGGCGGCGGTGATGCCGGACAGGTGCAGCACGCGGCCCGCGCGGACGGCGTCCAGGTCCACGGTGTCGACGGCCATCGCGGAGGCGGCGGACCCTGCCCGGTAGTACGCCACCTCGTGGGCGTCGGTCGCCCGGTCGCCCGCCGTACGGAAGTAGATGCCGGTCGGGCGCGCGGGGTCCCTCCGTACGGCGGAGGTGTCGACGCCGTACGCGGCGATCTCCTCCACCAGATGGTCGCCGAACCCGTCGGCGCCGACCCGGCCGACCCAGCGCACCGAGTGCCCGGCCGAGGCGAGCACGCACGCCACGTTCGACTCCGCGCCCCCGATCCCCCGCTCGAACGACGGCACGTCGGCGAGGCGTCCCGGTCGAGAGGGCAGGAACGTGACCATGGACTCGCCGAGCGCGACAACATCGACAGGGCCGCCGACGGCATCGGCGTCGGTGTCGGCGTCGGCGTCGTGGGCCGCGGCACCTGCGGGTCCGTTGGGGGGCACGATGACTGGGGCTCCTCGCTCTCGCGGCCAAAGGCGCTCCGTGCGCCGTTGACCCTGCGTTGGCTGGGATGTTAGACAGCAGTAAGCGTCATGCGCAATGACCGTTGCACATAGCGCAATACACCAGCGAGACCCACGCACCGCATCCGCGGCGCACCGCATCTCACCTCGTCAAAGGAGGCCCCATGGGCGCCGACACCGCCGCAGCACAGCTGGCCGCACTCACGGCGGACCGCGTCGACCACCGCTTCAAGGGCCTCCCCCCGGACGCCGCGGGCCTGACCGTCGGGGAGCTGGCCGCCCAGCGCCGCAACCTCTTCACGGACGGCTTCACCACCCCCGTCCTCGCCCTCTCCGCCGAGCGCCTGACGCACAACCTCGAACTCATGGAGACGTACGCGGCCCGCCACGGCCTCGCTTTCGCCCCGCACGGCAAGACCTCGATGGCCCCGCAGCTGTTCTGGAAGCAGATCGAGCACGGCGCCTGGGGCATCACGCTCGCGATGCCGCACCAGGTGCGCGTGGCGAGGGAGTTCGGGATCGACCGGATCTTCCTCGCGAACGAGCTCGTCGACGCGGCGGCGCTGCGCTGGATCGCCGCCGAGCTGGCCGAGGACCCGGACTTCCGCTTCATCTGTTACGTCGACTCCGTACGCGGCGTCGAGCTGATGGACGCGGCGCTGCGCGGGACCCCCCGCCCCCTCGACGTCGTCGTGGAGCTCGCCGCCGGCGAGGGTGCGCGCACCGGCATCCGTACGGAGGCGGAGTGCGCGGAGGTCGCCGACGCGGTGGCCGCGACGGGGACACTCCGCCTGGTCGGCGTGGCGGGCTACGAGGGCGAGGTCCCGCAGGCGGATCCCGAGCGCGTGCACGCCTGGCTGCACCGGCTGACCGCGCTGGCGGCGGACTTCGACAAGGCGGGCCGGTTCGCGGGGCTCGACGAGATCGTCGTCAGCGCGGGCGGCAGTGCCTGGTTCGACGCGGTGGCCGACGTCTTCGCGCGGATCCCCGAACTCTCCCTCCCCATACTGAAGTTGCTGCGCTCCGGCGCCTACGTCTCGCACGACGACGGCCATTACCGCAAGATCACCCCCTTCACCCGCATCCCGCAGGAGGGCGCCCTGCACCCCGCCTTCCGCCTCTGGTCCCAGGTCGTGTCCCGCCCCTCCCCCGAGCAGGCCTTCACCAACGCGGGCAAGCGGGACGCGGCGTACGACCTGGACCTGCCCATCGCCCAGGTCGTACGCCGGGACGGCGCCGAGCGCCCGGCCACCGGCATCGCGGTCACCGGCCTCTCCGACCAGCACAGCTGGCTCCGTACGACCGCGGAGGCGGATCTCCAGGTCGGCGACTGGCTCGGCATGGGCCTCTCCCACCCCTGCACGTCCTTCGACAAGTGGCAGCTGATTCCGCTGGTGGAGGCGGACGGCACGGTCGTCGACTACGTCCGCACGTTCTTCTAGGAGGCCCCTGTGATGGATCTCGTCATCCGCGACGCGGAGGTCGTCGACGGCACCGGTGGCCCCTCGTACCGCGCCGACGTGGGCATCGAGGGCGGCGTGATCACCACCGTGGTCAAGGAGGCCGCGGCGGCGGGCTGTCTGCGCCCGGTCGCCCGCCGCGTCCTGGATGCCGAAGGCCTGGCGCTCGCGCCCGGTTTCATCGACATGCACGCGCACAGCGACCTCGCGCTGCTCCGGGACCCGGACCACAGCGCGAAGGCGGCGCAGGGCGTGACCCTGGAGGTCATCGGCCAGGACGGCCTGTCGTACGCGCCGGTGGACGACCGCACGCTCGCCGAGGTCCGCAGCGCGATCACCGGCTGGAACGGGTACGGCGACGACATCGACTTCGACTGGCGGTCGGTCGGCGAGTATCTGGACCGACTGGATCGGGGGATCGCCGTGAACGCGGCGTACCTCATCCCGCAGGGCACGGTCCGTATGCTCGCCGTCGGCTGGGAGGACCGGGCGGCCACACCCCAGGAGCTGGACCGGATGCGGCAGTTGGTCGCCGAGGGGATGGCACAGGGCGCGGTCGGCATGTCCTCGGGGCTGACGTACACGCCCGGGATGTACGCCGAGGACGCCGAGCTCACCGAGCTGTGCAGGGTGGTCGCCGAGTACGGCGGCTACTACTGCCCGCACCACCGCTCGTACGGGGCGGGCGCCCTGGAGGCGTACGAGGAGATGGTGGCCCTCACCCGTGAAGCCGGCTGTCCGCTCCACCTGGCCCACGCCACCATGAACTTCGGCGTGAACAAGGGGAGGGCACCGGACCTGCTCGCCCTCCTGGACAAGGCGCTGGCACAGGGCGCGGACATCAGCCTGGACACGTACCCCTACACCCCGGGCTGTACGACCCTCGTCGCCATGCTGCCGAGTTGGGCGAGCGAGGGCGGCCCGGAGGCGATCCTCGAGCGTCTGGCCGACGAGGACACCGCCGAACGGATCCGGCACCACATGGAGGTCGTCGGCGCCGACGGCTGCCACGGCGTGCCCATCGAGTGGGACACGATCGAGATCTCGGGAGTGAACGACCCCTCGCTCGCGCCCTACGTCGGCAGGACGGTCCGGCAGTCCGCGGACCAGCGGGGCGAGGCCCCCTGGGTGACCGCCCGCCGTCTGCTCCTCGACGACCGGCTCGGTTCGACGATCCTCCAGCACGTCGGCCACGAGGAGAACGTCCAGTCGATCATGCGCCACCCCGTGCATACGGGCGGCTCCGACGGCATCCTGCGGGGCGACAAGCCGCACCCGCGCGCTTACGGCGCCTTCCCGCAGTATCTCGGGCGGTACGTACGGGAGTTGGGCGTCCTCTCGCTGGAGGAGTGCGTCGCCCATCTCACCGGCCGCCCCGCCGCCCGCCTGCGCCTGCCCGACCGCGGGCTGGTCCGCGAGGGGTACCGCGCCGACCTGGTCCTGTTCGACCCGGCCACGGTCGCGGCGGGCTCGACCTTCGAGGAGCCCCGCACGCTGCCGACGGGCATCCCGCACGTCCTCATCGACGGCCGTTTCGTGATCGAGGACGGGCGCAGGACGGACGTACTGGCGGGGCGGGCGGTCCGCCGTACTCCCCGGTGACCGCCCGCCCCCACCCTCTTGGGGCCTTACGGCCCTACGGCTTGGGCAGCGTGCACCCGGTGCGGCTCAGGTCGAGCTTGTTGTCGAGGCCGAAGCAGGGGACGATCTGATAGGTCTCCTCGGCGTAGTTGATGCCCTCGCGGACGGTGACGTTGCCGTTGGCGTCGACCTCGCAGGGGTTGTTCTCCGTGCAGCGTTCGCCGTTCTCGTTGCCGGTGTTGTTGACGGCGACGACCTTGCCGGTGGCGTTGTCGATGACCGGCGAGCCCGAAGTACCGCCGATGGTCTGGCAGGCGGAGGTGTAGCGGACCGAGTCCTTCCAGGTCCAGTCGCCTTCCTTGAGGCGGTAGACGAAACCGTCGATGTTGCAGGCGTACGTCCGCTTCCAATAGCCGGAGACGACCGTGATCGCGGTACCGGCGACCGGGTGCGTGTCCTGAAGCGTGAGCGCGTTGATGCCGTACGAGCTCTTGATCTGCGCGTAGGTGCGGGTGAGCTGGTAGATCGTGATGTCCGTGTCGGTCATCGTGGAGTACGCGACCTTGCTCGCGCGCAGCGTCGCCACCCTGGTGCCGGCGGAGTTGAGCAGGCCGAACGAGCGGCTGGAGGCCTGGTCGACGATGACCTCACCCGGCGCCGGGAAGCCGGTCTCCAGGCAGTGGCCGTTGGAGAGCACGAGCGCGGGGTCGTCGTCCTCGGAGTTCGGGAAGCGGATGACGGATCCGGAGCAGTTGCTGAGCGAGACGGTGCCGGCGAAGTTGACGGCCTGGATCGCGGGTGCGGCCGTGCTCTTCGTGGTCGCGCCGTCCGTGGTCACGGGCGCCGCGACCGCGGGTGCCACGCCTGCCCCGGCGATCACCAGGGCGAAGAGCGCGGCAACGAGAGGCTTTCTCATGTGGGGGTCCCCTCTTGCGACGTGGGTGACCGAAGGTTTTCCGGTCACCTGTTGATTTGTCATGCGCATTGTGAGGGGAGAGGGGGTGAGGGACAAGGAGTTGTTTTTGGCCTAGGCCGGTGGGGGTGTTTCGCGCCGGGAGGCGAGAGTGGCGTCGATGAACTCGAACAGCTCGGCGCCGGACATGGTGATCGGCGCGCCGAGTTCATGGCAACGGGCCATGCGGTTCGGCGTGATACAGCCCGCGAAGAGCACCACGGGCCCGTCGGCAACCGGCACCTGACGGTTCGTCCGAAAGATCTTCTCCATGAAGGCCGCCCCGGCGGGAGAAGGATCCCGCGGCAGCCCACTCGACCCGGCGCCGACCGGTAGCGCCCTGCCCCCCTCACGGCAGGTCAATCAACCGGCATCGACGGCTACTTGGGCCGCTTCGTGGCTCCTTGGCCGTGGCCGTTGGAGTTGCCCCGGCCGTCCTCGGTCGTGGAGGTGGCCGTGGCGGTCGCGGGAGCCGTGGACGCGGGGGCCGTCGAGGCGCTCGCGGACGGGGAGGCGGAGGCGGCGCCCGCACTCCCGGACACCCCGGGCGACGCGGTGGGCGACGGGCCCACCGAAGAGGTTCCCGCGGTCGTGGCGGAGCCCTGCGTGGGCGCGGCGGCCCCCGTGGGGAGGTGCGGGGGCGAGGCCGGTTTCCCGCCCGTACCGCGCGACCCCTCGGACGCCCCGGAGTCGAACACCCCAGAGATCACGACGGCGAGGAGGACGACGCACGCCACCCCGCCGGCCACGGCCAGCCGGCGCAGCAGCCGGGCCCGGCGTCGGCGCAGCAGACGCTCGCGGCGGCCGGACGGGTCACCCGACGGATCACCGGGCACGGCGTCCTGGACGAGGGTGTCCTCCCCGTCCCCGTCCGCCCCCCGCGCGACGGGGGCACCGTCACCGCCCTCTTCGTACCCCTTCTGCCAGCCGTGCGCCTCGGCCGGGTCCGTGTACGCCTCATAGGCCGGGGTCGCCTCGCCGTCGCTCTGCGGGAGGTACACCGTCGGCGCGGTTTCGGGTTCGCCGGACTGCCAGGACATGGGCGCGCATTCTAGGTGCCGCAAGGGCTTACGGCGTAGCGAGCGGACAAAGATGGCCAAACCGCCACGTCTCACGTGGTGAAAAACACCCCCCGCGGAGCGTTACGCGGCCGTAAGCTCACGGACATGCAGGTGATCCAGTCCACGAAGCTCGCCAACGTCTGCTATGAGATCCGGGGTCCGGTTCTTGAGGAGGCGATGCGGCTTGAAGCTGCCGGTCACCGCATCCTCAAGCTCAACACGGGAAATCCGGCGGCGTTCGGTTTCGAGTGCCCGCCCGAGATCCTGGAGGACATCCTCCGCAACGTCTCGTCGGCCCACGGCTACGGCGACGCGAAGGGCCTGCTCGCGGCGCGCCGAGCGGTGGTCATGCACAACCAGACCCTCGGCATCGAGACGGACGTCGAGCACGTCTTCATCGGCAACGGCGTCTCCGAGCTGATCGTGATGGCGATGCAGGGCCTGCTGGACGACGGCGACGAGGTGCTCGTACCCGCGCCGGACTACCCGCTGTGGACCGCCGCGGTCTCCCTCTCCGGCGGCACGGCCGTGCACTACCACTGCGACGAGCAGTCCGACTGGATGCCCGACCTCGCGGACGTGGAGCGGAAGGTCACCGACCGCACCAAGGCGATCGTGATCATCAACCCGAACAACCCGACGGGTGCGGTGTACGACGAGGCGATGATCCGGGGCCTGACGGACATCGCCCGCCGCCACAACCTCCTCGTCTGCTCCGACGAGATCTACGACAAGATCCTGTACGACGGTGCCACGCACACGGCGACCGCCGCGATCGCCCCGGACCTGCTCACGCTCACCTTCAACGGCATGTCGAAGGCGTACCGGGTGGCGGGTTACCGGGTGGGCTGGATGTCGATCTCGGGCCCGCGCGCGCACGCGGACTCCTACATCGAGGGTCTGACGATCCTCGCGAACATGCGGCTGTGCGCGAACATGCCGGGTCAGCACGGTGTGGTCGCCGCACTGAGCGGACGCCAGACGATCAACGACCTGGTGCTGCCCGGCGGGCGGCTGAAGGAACAGCGGGACGTCGCCCACGAGCTGCTGACGCAGATCCCGGGCGTGAGCTGTGTGAAGCCGAAGGGGGCGCTGTACCTCTTCCCGCGCCTCGACCCGAAGGTCTTCAAGATCAAGGACGACCGGCAGATGGTCCTCGACCTGCTGCGCCGCGAGAAGATCATGGTCGTCCAGGGGACGGGCTTCAACTGGCCCGCGTCGGACCACTTCCGGGTGGTCACGCTGCCGACGGTCGGCGATCTGACCGACGCGGTGACCCGGATCGGCAACTTCCTGGACGGCTACAGCCAGCCGTGACCCTCACGCTGTGTGCGCGGTACGACAAGTTCTGCGACCGGGCTCAACTTTAGACGAAATCTAAGCTAGGATGGCTTCCTGTCAGAGCACAGGAGGCCGTCCCATGTACGAACCGATCCGCACCAAGTCGGTCCACACGATGGCCGGCACCACCCCCTGCGACTTCCCCCACCGGTCGCGCGAGGAGGAGCTGGACATCCAGCTCGCCGGTCACCTCGCGGCGCTGCTCGCGGTGACGGACGAGATCCGCGCCCTCGCACCGTCCGCCGACCTCGACACCGCCGCCGAGCGGCTCGCCGGGCAGGTGGCGCGGCTGCGGGGAGGGTCCACACCCGTACGGTCCACGGTGGCCGCCGCCGTCCATGAACCCGGCGCGGTGGCGCTCCACCAGCGGGCGCACGCGCTTGCCGGGCGCGCCCTCGTCGTCGCCGCGTCCCGCGCCGACACGGCCGCCGCGATCCTGGCGGCCGAGCGCATGGACGCCCACGCATCCGCCGCCGACCCCCGCGAACTCGCGTCCCACTGAGCCCCACGGCTCCCCTCGAACGGCCCCGGTCCGCGCGTACCCGCAGCGACGCGCGGACCGGGTTGCCACGACATCGTCGCGACCCTGCCCGAGAAGCATCCGACGGCCGCGGCGCCTACCACCCGGTGGACCGTGAGGTTCGCCGGGCGCCTTCGACGCCCTGCGGGCCGTGCCCCCTTCAGACGCCTACGAGTTGCTTCGAGCGCAGGTGGCGTCGCGCGAGCTCCAGATTCTGGATCACGCGGTCACGGTGTTCGGCGGGCAACTTGTTGCCGATCAGCAGGCGTTCACAGCATTCCTCCGCTTCCGCGTACTCCCCGACCCAGTAGGCGGACACCGCGAGTTCGTCGAGGGCACGCCAGTCGCACCACTCCGACTGGATGAACATGTGGTCGCCGCTCGGATACGGGAGGCGTGCCGCCTCCCGCGCGAACAGGTGGGCGAGCGGCCACCGCTGCCCGTTGAGGCGGCACCAACTCGCGAGTTCGCCGAGCGCTTCGGCGCGCGTGGGGCGGCTCTCGTGCGCACCGAGAAAGCGGTTCATCACCTCGGCCGGCGGTCGCCCCAGCTGTACGGCGAACTGTGCGGCGAACAGGCGGGAGCAGAAGACCTCCTCGTCCGAGCCGCCCATGCCCGCCCGGCGGTCATAGGTTTCGAGTGCCTTCTCCAACTCACCGGCGTTGCCCCAGCTCTGGGCGAGGTAGAACACATAGCGCCCGTTTTCGGGCTCCTTGATCAGGCCCTGTTGGAGGATCTCGGCGTCTGCCAGGTACTTCTCCCGCGTGCTTTTCCCCTTGCTACGTCCCCCGCCACCCACGACGACGATCGTGGCGCCCTCCAACACCCCGCTGGTGTACTGCGAACCACAGTCGAGGTACTCGTGCAGGACGCCGACGTACCGCCACGGCAACCGGGTCGAAACCAGGGCGCGGCGCCGGTGGACGTCGGGGCCTTCCCGCAGGGTGACGTCGTAGGCGTCCCGAGCCAGTTCCGGCATTCGAGCGCCGCGCGGCACGTCCATCACGTCGTCGGCGTCCATGAAGAGCAGATAGTCCGCCGTGGCGCGGGCGAGTTCGATCGCCTCGCTACGGCTGCCGTCGAACCCCTTCCAGGGTCGTTCGTACAGTTCGCCGGGCAGGTCGCCGTAGACGTCGCGGATGATGTCCTGCGTACCGTCGGTGGAGCCTGTGTCCACGATGACCCATCTGTCGATCAAGGGCCGTACGGATTCGAGACAACGCCGGATCACCGGGGCTTCGTCCTTGACGATCATGTTCAGACAGATCGTTGACTTCACGGGTCCCATCCCACTCAGCAGCGGCACACAAGCGATGCGTGACCGTATCCAGCGACTCAACGCCACGCAAAGAGGCTGGCCCGACGCCGTCCATTTCCGACTCGTGCATTCGGGTGGATTGCATCACCCAAGCGCCTGCCGAGTGGCGGTGTCATCGGGGCGGCGTCGTAACGTCCCTGCTGGCCACCCGAGTTGAGGCACACCCATCCGTGCTCCGCTATTCCACGAGATGTGACAAGGTGAAACACAGGAAATTGCTGGTAGGACTCACCGGCGCAGGTGCTGTTGTCACCGGGGTGACATCGTGGGCGCTTGCGTCCCACTTGGCAGCGGACCCGAACTCCAAGGCGGCGAACCAGGTTCTCCGGGAGGCCGATTCGGTTCTGCTGAAGGGAATTCGGCAGGATAAGAATCACGATTACGAAGGCGCCGCTCGTAGCTACAAGCGGGTTCTGGAACTGGATCCTCACAACGTGTACGCCTGGTACGACCTGGGGGTCATCGCACAGCGGGACGGCAGGACGAACGACGCCCGTACGGCCTACGACAAGGCCCTGAAGAGCGATCCGAAGTTCCCGCAGGCTCTCTTCAACAAGGCGATTCTGCTGAAGTCGAGCGATCCCGATCAGTCCATGCGACTCCTGAGACGCGCCATCGCCGCCAAACCCGGGGCGTCCACGGCCCATCTGCAACTCGCCGGAATCCTGGCACAGAAGAACCGTGTCGACGAGGCCGCGGACGAGTACCGTCGCGCGGTCGCGACCGACCCCTCGCTGCTTTCCCAAGTGCCGTCGCCGTACCGGGAATCTCTCAGCCCCACCCCGACATCGAACCGAGCGGAGGGCGACGGATGATGTCCCTGAGGCCGACCCGAAACAACCGCTTTCAACTCGTACATTCGGGTGGTTTGCGTTCTCCGAGCGCCTGCCGAATGCCGGCGACATAGAGGCGCACCGTAACCTCTGTGCCGATCAACTGAGATGAGCCGCATCTATCCGCCTTCCACTATTCCACGAGATGTGACAAAGTGAAACGTAGAAGTTTGTGGGCAGGGCTCGCGGGAACGGTAGCGATCGGCGCCGGGGTGACTCTCTGGGCGATGCACTCCCCGTCGACCGGCTCCACGGCATCCAAGGCCCTATCGGCCGGCTCCACAAAATCCAAGGATTCGTCGTCGGCGAACCGGGTTCTCCAAGATACCAATCTGCTTATGCAGACCGGGATTCTGCAGGAGAAGCAACACGATTCCGAAGGTGCTGCCCGTACCTACAGGCGAGTTCTGGAACTGGACCCCGGGAACAAGTTCGCCTGGTACAGCCTGGGGGCCATCGCACAACAGAGCGGCCGGACGGCGGATGCCCGTGCGGACTACGAAAAGGCTCTGAAGATCGATCCCTCATTCGTGTCCGCTCTCAACGGCGAGGCGAATCTGCTCGCGGCGAGCGAACCCGACCGGGCCATTGATCTCCTGAACCGCGCCGTCGCCGCCGATCCGAAGGCGGCCACGACGCACCTGCAACTCGGTCTCCTCCTGGCGAAGGAGGACCGCAACGACGAGGCCGAGGCTGCTTTCCGCCGCGCGGTCGCGGCCGACCACCAGACGCTTTCTCAGGTCCCGGAAGAGTTCCGGGATTCCGTAAGCACCCCACCCACCTCTAGCCACGCAGGGAGCAGCAGATGACGTCGACGGCGACACCTAGGTTCTCCGTCTTCACCCCCAGCCACAGGCCCCGCTTCCTCGACGACTGTCTGGCGACCTTGCAGGCGCAGACCTGTTCGGACTGGGAATGGATCGTCCTGCTCAACAACGGCGCCCGATGGCGGCCGGAGCACCCCGACGAGCGGGTCCGGGTGGAGATCGCGGACGATGTCAAAGGCGTCGGAGCGGCGAAGCGCAGGGCCTGTGAACTTGCCCGCGGCGAGATCCTCGTGGAACTCGACCACGACGACCTGCTGGCGAAGGCCTGCCTGGCGGAGGTCGGCAAGGCGTTCGACGCGAATCCCGAGGTCGTCCTCGCCTACAGCAACACCGCGCAGATCACCGAGGACGGAAAGCGGGACGACACCCGTTTCAACGAGGCGCACGGTTGGCAGTACAGCGAGGCGCGCGTCGACGGCCGCAGGCTGCTCCAGGCGCAGTCCATGGCTCCGACGCCGCACAATGTCGCCTACATCTGGTACGCGCCCAACCATGTCCGGGCGTTCCGCAAGGAGAGCTACGAAAAGGCCGGCGGATACGACGCCGAACTCACGGTCCTGGACGACCAGGACCTGATGTGCCGCCTCTTCCACATCGGCGACTTCCACCACATCAACCGCTGCCTGTACCTCCAGCGGGTTCACGCCGGGAACACCCAGAGCGACCCGGAGATCAACGCGCACATCCAGCGCCAGACGGTCACCCTGTACAACAAGTACATCGAGGCCAACGCCCTCGCCTGGACCCATCGGCGCGGACTGCTCGCGGTGGACCTCGGCGCGGGGCACCGGAAGCCACCCGGCTACGTGGGCGTGGACCAGTACCCCGGTAAGGGCGTCGACATCGTCGCGACCCTGCCCGGGAAGCTCGACCTGCCGGACGACTCGGTCGGTCTGATGCGGGCGGTGGACTTCCTCGAGCACGTGCCGGCCAAGGTGCCGCTGATCAACGAGCTGTACCGGCTGCTGGCACCCGGCGGCATGCTCCTCAGCATGACGCCCAGCTCCGACGGCCGCGGCGCCTACCAGGACCCGACGCATGTCGCGTACTACAACGAGAACTCGTTCTGGTACTACACGGACAACCAGTACCGCGCCTTCGTGCCGCAGATCGAGGCGAAGTTCCAGAGCTCGCGACTGGTCACCTACTACCCGTCCGAGTGGCACTCCCGGAACGACATCTCGTACGTGATCGCGAACCTCATCGCGATGAAGGAAGGCGCCGAGCGGTGCGGCGGTCCGCTGCTGGTCTAGGCGGGTAACGCGAGAGGCGCCCTGCGGGACCGTCGGGTCCCGCAGGGCGCCTCCTGCGTTCAGGGCCGCTGTGTCGTCCGCGCCGCGTGGGCCAGGTCGGCGAAGGCGGGTGCCTTCAGAGCCGAGGCCAGCTGGTCCTCCCACTGCGGGAGCGGGCCGAGCCCGGCCCGCAGCCAGCTGCCGTGACCGAGTACACCGAACGCCGGGCGCGGTGCCGGACGCGGGAACTTGTCCGAGCCGACCGGACGGATCCGCTCGGGATCGAGGCCGCTGAGCCGGAAGGTCTCCCGCGCCAGACCGCACCAAGTGGTCCGCCCGGCCGCCGTGCCGTGATAGATGCCGGCCGGTGCCCCTCCGGTCAGCGCGGCGCGGCCGAGGGCGGCCAGCTGCCGGGCCAGCGCCCGGGACCAGGTCGGCTGGCCGTGCTGGTCGGCCACCACGTCCAAGGTCTCGTGCCGAGACGCGAGTTCGAGCATGGTGGCCACGAAGTTCGTTCCGTGCGCGCCGTAGAGCCAGGCGGTGCGCACGATGTAGCCGGTGTGCGGGAGGAGTTCGACAACCGCCCGCTCCCCCGCCAGCTTGCTTCGCCCGTACGCGTTCACGGGCCCCGTCGGCGCGTCTTCGGGGTACGGCCGACGGGCGTCGCCGGGGAGCACGTAGTCCGTGGAGATGTGCAGCAGGATGGCGTCACTGTCCGCGCAGGCGTGTGCGAGGTGGCGTACTCCCGTGCCGTTCACGGCTGTTGCCGCGGTCTCGGCCCGCTCGGCGCCGTCGACGTCCGTCCAGGCCGCGCAGTTGACGACCACCCGGTGCCCGGTGACGGCCGTGCGGACGACCGCCGGGTCGGTGATGTCCAGCTGCTGACGGCTCAGTCCCGTCACAACGGCATCGGGATCGGCGGCGAGTTCGGCCAGCACGTCCTGGCCGAGCATCCCGCCCGCACCGGTCACCAGCCAGTTCGTGGTCATCGCAGTGCCACCCGTGCTTTCAGCGGCTCCCACCAGGTGCGGTGCGCGCGGTACCAGGCGACCGTGGCGGCCAGGCCGTCCGTGAAGGACACCTGCGGGGCGTAGCCGAGCTGCTCGCGGATCTTGCCGTCGTCCAGCGAGTAGCGCAGGTCGTGGCCCTTGCGGTCGGCCACGTACTCGACCCGGTCCCAGCCCGCGCCCACCGCGTCCAGCAGCAGCCCGGTGAGCTTGTGGTTGGTCAGCTCGGTTCCGCCGCCGATGTTGTAGACCTCGCCGGCCCGGCCGCCGTGCAGGACCAGGTCGATGCCCCGGCAGTGGTCGGAGACGTGCAGCCAGTCGCGCATGTTGCGGCCGTCTCCGTACAGGGGGACCGGCTTCCCGTCGAGCAGGTTGGTGATGAAGAGCGGGACGACCTTCTCGGGGAACTGGTACGGCCCGTAGTTGTTGGTGCACCGGGTGACCACGACGTCCAGGCCATGGGTGCGGTGGTAGGCGAGAGCAAGCAGGTCGGCGCCGGCCTTCGAGGCGGAGTACGGGGAGTTCGGCGCCAGCGGCCATGCCTCGGTCCAGGAGCCCTCGCTGATCGAGCCGTAGACCTCGTCGGTGGACACATGGACGAAGCGGCCGACGCCGTGCCGGCGGGCCGCGTCGAGAAGCACCTGAGTGCCCGTCACATTGGTGCTTACGAAGGGACCGGCCCCGTCGATCGACCGGTCCACGTGCGACTCGGCGGCGAAGTGCACCACCGCGTCCTGGCCCGCCGTTACCTGGTCAACCACGTCCGGGTCGCAGATGTCTCCCTGGACGAAGGTGTATCCGGGGTGCTTCGCCACCGGCGCCAGATTCGCCTCGACTCCCGAATAGGTGAGTTTGTCGAGGACGGTGATCCGCGTCGCCGGATCCGATTCCAGCCGTCGGCGGACGTATTCCGAGCCGATGAATCCGGCGCCACCGGTTACGAGGATGCGCATGGCTCTCCGAGCTTTCTGCCTGATCAAGGGGAAAATGAGGACGGTGCCCACGAGGCCGAGGCCTCGGGGGCACCTGTCACTCGCTGACACTCACATGGGAGTTACGGCGTGAGGTCTGCGCAGACCACGTAGACGGTGATGTTGGTCGAGCCGCTTGCCTGCCCTTGCCACCCAGTGGGCGGGGTAGTCCCGAACGGCCTGGTGTTCCTGATTGCGTTGTCGTTGCTTTCGCCCTGCCCGCTTTGGACTCCACCGCCGGTGGCGCTGTCACCGGTGTCGCACGTGACAGTCCGCGGGCCGGATCCGGTCACGGACTTGACGTAAAGGGTGACCGGACCCGCGACACCCTGGAAGCCCTGGTTGCCCTGGTTGCCCTGGTTGCCCTGGTTCCCCTGGTTGCCCTGGTTGCCCTGAGCGCCCGTAAGACCCTGGTCCCCCTTGTCTCCCTTGCCACCCTGGAAGCCCTGGTTGCCCTGGTTCCCCTGGTTCCCCTGGTTGCCCTGGCTGCCCGTAAGACCCTGGTCGCCCTTGTCTCCCTGCTTGCCCTGCTCTCCCTGGTTGCCCTGGTTGCCCTGGTTGCCTTGGTTGCCTTGGTTGCCCTGAGCGCCCGTAAGACCCTGGTCTCCCTTGTCTCCCTTGTCGCCCTGGAAGCCCTGGAAGCCCTGGTTGCCCTGGGTGCCGGCACCGCCGGCGTCACCCTTGTCGCCCTTGTCGCCCTGGTTGCCCTGGTTCCCCTGGTTGCCCTGGTTGCCCTGAGCGCCCGTAAGACCCTGGTCTCCCTTGTCTCCCTTGCCACCCTGGAAGCCCTGGAAGCCCTGGTTGCCCTGGGCGCCCTGGTCTCCCTTGTCGCCCTTGTCACCCTGGTAACCCTGGTTGCCCTGGTTACCCTGGGCGCCCTGGTCTCCCTTGTCGCCCTTGTCACCCTGGTTGCCCTGGTTGCCCTGGTTACCCTGAGCGCCCTGGTCTCCCTTGTCGCCCTTGTCACCCTGGTTGCCCTGGTTGCCCTGGTTACCCTGGGCGCCCTGGTCTCCCTTGTCGCCCTTGTCACCCTGGTTGCCCTGGTTCCCCTGGTTGCCCTGGTTACCTTGAGCGCCCTGGTCTCCCTTGTCGCCCTTGTCACCCTGGTTGCCCTGGTTACCCTGGTTACCCTGAGCGCCCTTGTCACCCTGGAAACCCTGGAAACCCTGCGGGCCCCGGTCACCCGTGTCGCCCTTTTTACCCTGGTTGCCCTGGAAACCCTGCGCGCCCTGGAAACCCTGCGCGCCCTTCTTACCGGGCTTGCCCTCGTGGCCCTGGTGACCCTGAGGGCCGCGGTCGCCCTTGCCACCGTAAGGATCGTTGTCGACACCGTGCAGGCCGGGGGCCGTGTACGGAACAGCGCTGACGGTGCTGGACCTGTGGATCGCGTCGGCGATGGCCACCGCGCTCGGCGCGACGTTGAGCGCCAATGCGAGAGCACCCGTGGTCACCAGCGCGGCGGACCTCAGGTTTGCACTTCGAATCTTTCTGCGGCTCAAGAGAACCTTCCTCACGAACTGGGAGGGAGTCAAACCGCGAGCGCGCGCACTCAGTGCGCTTTCTACGCGTGCGGATCGCGTCGCCTTTGGCGGCGGACAAAGCCATTCTTAAACGGTCGGTAATTGGATGGTCACGGCTCGCGCGATGCCGCAGACGAGGATCACCCGAGCGGCCTCAACGCATCGCACGCAACGATTCGGCGCCACCGGAGAGCAGAATGGACGACTTTCCCACGTCTTCCTTGCAGATTCCCCCGGTGCGGACTTCGACATGGCCGCTAGGAATGGTGCACGGCGTTGCTCACGAGATCTCCGCGATACGCGGCGCAGTCCTCGATGGAAGGCAGCAGACCTTGCCGCTGGGCTTCCGCCAGAGTGGGCGCAGCAGCGTCCTTCTCGGAAAGACGCGGCGCGAGATGGTCGGGCCAGTCGATGGCCAGCGTCGGGTCGAGCGGGTTGATTCCGTGCTCGCGCTGCGGCGCGTACCCCTGGGAGCACAGATAGACGACGGTGGAATCGTCCTCCAACGCCATGAAGGCGTGGCCCAGCCCTTCCGAGAGGTAGACACAGCGGTGCGTCGTGTCGTCGAGCCGTACCGCCTCCCATTTCCCGAAGGTCGGGGAGCCGGTGCGGATGTCGACCACCACGTCGAGGACGGCGCCGCTCACGCACGTGACGTGCTTGGCCTGGCCCGGCGGGACGGACGCGTAGTGGATGCCGCGGAGAGTTCCGCGGACGGAGCGGGAACAGTTGGCCTGCGCGAGCCGGAGCCCCTGGCCGGTGGAATCGTGGAAGGCGGAGCCCTTGAACCACTCGTGGAATCGGCCTCTGTCGTCCGTGAACACCCGGGGCGTGTCCACCCACGCCCCTTCGATGTCAAGCGCTCTCACGTGCTTGCTCTCCTAGGATCGGATTCTCTGGGGCATGACGAGCTGCCGGGTGTCCTCCAGCAGCCCGAGCAGATAGTGGCCGTATCCGCTCTTGAGCAGCGGCTGGGCCAGTTCCCGGAGCCGGTCGTCGTCGATCAGGCCGGCCCGCCAGGCCGCCTCCTCGACGCAGCCGATCTTGAAGCCCTGCCGCTCCTCGATCACCCGCACGAACTCCGAGGCCTGGACCATGGAGGCGAAGGTTCCGGTGTCGAGCCACGCGGTGCCCCGGTCGAGCCGGGTGACGTGCAGCGCCCCGGCCTCCAGATAGACACGATTGAGGTCGGTGATCTCCAGCTCGCCCCTGGCGCTGGGCCGCAGTCCGCGGGCGATGTCCACGGCACGGTTGTCGTAGAAGTACAGTCCGGGCACGGCGTACCGGGATCTCGGCCGGGCCGGCTTCTCCTCGAGGGACAGGGCCCGGCCCTGGTCGTCGAACTCCACCACGCCGTACGCCGAAGGGTTGGCGACCTGGTAGGCGAACACCCTGCCGCCGATCAGCTCGTCATGGCGGGCCAGCCGGGTGCCGAGGCCGCTCCCGTGGAAGATGTTGTCGCCCAGAATCAGGGCGACCGACTCGTCGCCGATGAAGTCGGCACCCAGTACGAAAGCATGAGCAATACCCTCGGGTCGCTCCTGTGCCAGATATTCGAAACGCAGGCCGAGTTGACCGCCATCGCCCAGCAACCGGCGAAAGTGGCACTGGTCTTCAGGAGTGGTGATGACCAGGATCTCCCGGACGCCGGCCATCACAAGTGTGGAAAGCGGGTAATAGACCATGGGCTTGTCGAAGACCGGCAGCAATTGCTTCGACACCGAGCGGGTCAGCGGCCACAGTCGCGAGCCGGTGCCCCCGGCCAGGAGAATTCCGCGCATGGCATCACCATAGGCGAATTCCCCCCGAATGCCGGTTTATTGTGCACCCAGGGACTGCCCTCGATTCGCCGGCGTACCCCGTGGCGTTCACCGGAGGAGTCGGCAGTGGTCCGGACATACGGTTCGGCGAGTCGGCCGGAGTACCGGATTGGCGCTGCGAGACGCTCCCCGAAGCGGGGGCACTGAACAGCCTCGCGGCCCCGCGTAGTGACACCCCCGGTTCCGGTTGCGTACCGGGACCCGGTGGTCACCGTGTGTTCACCCCCCGAGACGGGGAATGTTGGATTCCGAGGTGCACGCTCCAGGCGTGAGACGTATCGCAGGGATCGTCCTGGCGGTACTGCTGATCGGCGGAGTGGTAGCAGCCGTCGTCGCGGGCCGCAATGGTCAGGACAAGGGCACGGCAACGAAGACCGTGCAGGGAGTGATCGGTTCGGAGAAGGCGGAGTTCTTCGCCGATCCCGACGTGGTGAAGGCCCTCGCTGCCAAGGGCTACACCGTGAAGACGGAGACCTCCGGGTCCTGGGCCATGGAGGGCCTCGACCTCAAGGGGTACGACTTCGCCTTCCCCTCCAGCCAGGCGCCGGCCGACGAGCTCGCCGACAAGTACCACGTACGGCAGCCCCTCCCCCGGCCCTTCTACTCGCCCCTTGTCGTGGTGGCCCATCGCAGCGCGGCCCAAGTACTCGCCGCGGGCGGACTCGCCACCCTCGACAAGAACACCGGCACCCTCAAGATGGGCGCCTACCTCGACGCGGCCCGGCACGACCGGACGTGGCAGCAGCTCAAGGGGGCCACGGCGCACGGGGAGTTGACCGGCACGCTCTATGTCGCCACCACCGACCCCGACACCTCCAACTCCGGCGCCCTCTACCTCGCTGCCGCCTCGTACGTCGCCGACGGCGGACGCGTGGCCGCCGACACCGCCGCCGTCGAGCGCACCGCGCCCCTGATGCACAAGCTGATCAGCGTCCAGGGCGCCCAACAGTCCAGCACGGACGCGGCGTTCAGGGATTTCATCAGCGGCGCGGGCAACCCGCTGGTCCTCGTGTACGAGTCGCAGGTCGCCTCGCTGCTCGCCGAGGGCCAGGACGTCGGCGACCTCACCGTCCTCTACCCGGACACCACGGCGAACAGCGACCACACCGTCGTACCGCTCACTCCGCAGGGCCGCGCGCTGGGTGAACTCCTCAGCAGCGACCCGACGCTGCGCAAGCTCGCCGTCCGGCACGGGTTCCGGCCGCAGGGCACGACCGCCGAGTTCACGGCGGCGACCGCGAGCCACACCGCGTATCTCAACCAGAAGCTGACCGGCGTCCGGCAGGCGCCCGTGCCCGCCTCCAAGGTGCTGCACGCGATGGCGCGCCGGGCCGGGAACTAGGGGGAATCGACACATGACAACCGAACAGAACGAGTTGACCCTCACACCGCCCGAGGCCGTCGCGCCCGTGCCCCGTGAGAAGGCCGGCGGGCTCGTCCCCGTCGACCCGTCCGTGCGGGACGAGATGGCGCGGCGCGCCGCCGAGTACGTCGGCGGGCTCGCCTCGCTCGACGCCCGCTCACCCGAATTCGCCGGCAAGGTCGGGGAGATCGCGGGCCTGGGCGCCGGCGAGATGCGGGGCGCGGCCGCACAGTCCAACCGGATGCTGGAGCGCACCCTGCGCAGTCTGCCGGGCAAGGGCGAGGACGCCCAGTCCCATGTCGCGGGCTCGCTCGTCGAGCTCCGCCGCGTGGTCGAGGACCTGGACCCGCGCGACCTGCCCGCGAGCAAGGGGCGGAAGTTCCTCTCCAAGCTGCCCGGCGGCAACAAGCTGCGCGACCACGTCGCCAAGTACGCCTCCGCGCAGGGCACGTTGAACAAGATCGTGGGATCCCTGCGCGGCGGCCAGGACGAGCTGCGCCGTGACAACGCGGCGCTGCAGACCGAGCGCGTCCGGCTCTGGGAGACGATGGGCAAGCTCCAGGAGTACGTCGTCCTCACCCAGGCCCTGGACACGGCGGTCGAGGAACACATCGCCGGTGTGGAGACCCAGGACCCGACGCAGGCCGACACCCTCCGTTCCGACGTCCTCTTCCCCGTCCGCCAGAAGCACCAGGACCTGCTCACCCAGCTCGCCGTCTGCGCCCAGGGCTACCTGGCCATGGACGTGGTCCGGCGCAACAACGACGAGCTCATCAAGGGCGTCGACCGCGCGGCCACCACCACCGTCTCGGCCCTGCGCATCTCCGTGATGCTGGCCTCCGCCCTCGACAACCAGCGCAA
This sequence comes from Streptomyces albiflavescens, assembly GCF_014645835.1. Lineage (GTDB taxonomy): Bacteria > Actinomycetota > Actinomycetes > Streptomycetales > Streptomycetaceae > Streptomyces > Streptomyces albiflavescens. Next base: position 79,464 of record NZ_BMMM01000015.1, on the reverse strand, counting down.
GGTCGTCGATCAGGTCAACGCCCTGCGCGGCACCACGGAGGACCTCATCCGCGGCAACGCCGAGATGCTCGCCACCCAGAGCGGCGAGATCCAGCGCATCGCCGCCGACCCGGCGGTCGGCGCGGAGACCCTTCGCATCGCCTTCCAGCAGATCTACCGCACCCTCGACGCGATCGACACGTACAAGGTCCAGGCGACCGAGGCGATGGCGACGACGGTGGAGTCCCTGACATCGGAACTCCAGCACGCGAGCGCCTACTTGGAGCGCAGCCGCTCGCAGGGTGCGCTGGAGGGAGGGCTCGCGTGAGAGTAGGGAACGCGTCACCCCCGGAGCGTGGGGGCAGCCGTACAGCAGGGCGGAGAAGGGCACACGCGACCCATGGCGCGGCGGCCGCCGTCGCACTCGCACTGGTGACGGCGGGATGCACCTCGGCCGCGGAAGACCCGGCCCGGGCCGACAAGCCCGAACCCGGGACTCTCCGTGTCCTCGCCTCCAGCGAGCTCAGCGACATGACCCCGATCCTCGACCGGATCCGCAAGGACACGGGCATCACGGTCAAGCCCACCTACATGGGTACCCTCGCCGCCGTGGACCTGCTCGCGCAGGGCAAGGCGGACAGCTCGTACGACGCGCTGTGGCTGTCCTCCAACGACTACCTGCACCTTCGTCCGGACGCGGCGAAGAAGGTCGTCTCGGAGACCCCGGTCATGTCGAGCCCCGTGGCCATCGGCGTCAAGCCGGCGACCGTGAACGCGCTCGGCTGGAAGCCGGACGACGTCACCTGGTCCCAGGTGGAGAAGGCGGTGGCGGACGGGAAGCTGACGTACGGCATGACCGACCCCGCCCGGTCCAACTCCGGTTTCTCCACGCTGATTTCGGTCGCCTCGGGTCTCTCCGGCGCCCAGTCGGCGCTGACGGACGCGGACGTGGACAAGGCGACCCCGAAACTGCGGGAGTTCTTCAAGGGGCAGAAGCTGACCTCGGGTTCCTCGGGCTGGCTGGCGACGGCGTACGAGCGTCGCGGCACGGTGGACGCGCTGCTCAACTACGAGTCGGTCCTCAAGGGCATGAAGGGTCTGACGGTCATCCGGCCGCGCGACGGAGTGGTGACCGCCGACTACCCCCTCTCCTCCCTGGCCGCGTCCGGCAAGGACACCCGCGAGACCGTCCGCCGCCTCACCGAGGCCCTGCGGACGCCCGAGGTACAGGGCGAGATCACCCGGGACACGCACCGCCGTCCGGTCGTCGCCTCCGTGCCTCCGGCGGCGGGCCTCGACACGGGAAGGCGCCGCGAACTGCCCTTCCCCGGCAGCCGATCCGTCGCCGACCGGCTTCTCGACTCGTACGAGAACAAGCTCCGCCGGCCGTCCAGGACCGTATACGTTCTCGACACCTCGGGCTCGATGGGCGGCGACCGGCTCGCCCGGCTGAAGAAGGCGCTCACCGATCTGACGGGCGACTTCCGCGACCGCGAGGAGGTGACGCTCATGCCGTTCGGGTCGAAGGTCAAGAGCGTCCACACACATGTGGTGCGGCCCGAGGACCCGAAGGCCGGGCTCGACGGGATCCGCAGGGACACCCGCGCGCTCAGCGCCGAGGGCGACACCGCGATCTATACGTCGCTGGAGAAGGCGTACGAGCATCTCGGCGCCGACGACGACACGTTCACGTCGATCGTGCTGATGACGGACGGCGAGAACACGACGGGCGCGAGCCCCGGCCACTTCGACGACTTCTATGCCCACCTGCCGGGCGGGCAGCGGGAGATACCCGTCTTCCCGATCCTGTTCGGCGACTCCGACCGCGGCGAGCTCCAGCACATCGCCGACCTGACCGGCGGCCGTCTCTTCGACGCCCGGAAGGGCTCGCTCGACGGCGCCTTCGAGGAGATCCGTGGCTACCAATAAGCTGATCGGCTTCCTTGAGTCCCGCAAGAACCTCACCGGCAGCGCCTGCGGGCTCGTCGGCCTGGCGCTGACCTTCACCGGGGTCGCGGGCCCGTACTGGCCCGTCGTCGTCGCCGGTCTGTACGGCGCGGGCGCCCTGATGGCCCCGCCGGAGCGCCCGCCCCTCCCCGACTTCCCGGACCCGTCGGCCCAACTCGACGAGCTGCGCGGCGACTTCGGCAAGCTGCGGGAGTATCTGACCGGGGTCGAGCTGCCACCCGCCGCGGCCGGTCGGCTCACCGAGCTGACGGAACTCCTGGCCGCACTCCTGGACCCCGGCTGGGTCGCCGAGGTTCTCGCCCAGGACCCGGAGGGTGTGCACACGCTGTCCCGTGCCGTGCGGCAGGACATTCCCGAGGCCGTCGACACCTTCGTACGGACCAGGTGGTGGACCCGGCTGACGCCCGGCAGCGAACCGCCGGAGCGCCATCTGGAGCGCCAGCTCACGCTGTTGCACGAGGAGTCGGACCGGCTGGCGGCCTCGCTGCGGGAGACGGAGGCGCGGCGGCAGGAGTCGCACACGCGCTATCTGGAGGACCGGGGGCGCTCGTAGTAACGGCTCATTTCGCGTGCGTGGCGATGACGATCAGGATCACCACCACCACGATCAGCAAGGCGACCTTCAGCGCCTTCGCCCAGGCGGCCGCGCCCGTCTGCTCCTGCTGCCCCGGTGCGTCCGGCACGGGAACCGGCACCGGCCCGTTGAACACGTCGTGCCCCGTCACCGCCACCCGCGTGCACCAGGGGCAGGACGTCAGATGGGAACCGTATGTGTGCAGCGGGCGGTTCTGACAGACCCGTACGAGAGAGCGCTCCTTGTCCAGGGCGCGCAGCCAGGCCTCCGCCGGGGGGCGCGCGGCGGGGGCGTGCACGCCGGGACCGAAGGCGGCGCGGGCCAGCGTGAGGAGTTCGGGGGGCAGCACGGAGGGGTCGATGGTGCCGCGCGGGATGACGACCAGCTCGGGGCGTACGACGTAGGAGCAGCTGGCGGCGATGTTGTCCTTGACGGTCGACTCGGATGCGCTGTCGTGCGGGACGCCGCCGAAGGGGTGGTTGCCGGCGGTCAGCAGCTGGTAGACGAGGACCGCGAGGGCGAAGTCGTCGGTGGCGCGGGTGGCGGGGCCGCCGGCCTGGCGCTCGGGAGACGAATAGTCGGTGGTGTGCATCAGACAGGGGAAGAGTTCCCCGCTCACCGGGTCGTTGAAGGCGATGGAGTCGCAGTCGAGGAAGGTGACGAAGCCGTTGGCGTCGACCACCACGTTGCTGCTGGAGAAGTCGCCGATGACGAGGTTGTCGTAGTGCATGCGGGCGGTCATGAACGCGAGGTTCCAGGCGACGCCGAGCAGAAAACGCCAGTCGGCCCGGTCGGGGAAGAGCTTGAGCCGCTGGGCTCGGGTGAACAGGCCGATCAGCTGGACGTGGCGGGGCTCGCCGAAGCGGCGCATGGCGTAGCCGAGGAACTCGCCCTGGGGGCCACGGGCCAGGGCGGTGGGCCAGGCCAGTTCGGGCGGCTGGGACACGTCGGTGGGGCGGGCGGCGAGCGGGGACATGGTCAGCATCCGCATCAGCCGGCGCTCCTGGTCCAGGCCCGGCGGTTCGCGGTAGAGCTTGACGACGATCCCGGCGTCGCCGACGACCGGGAAGACGGCCGCCTGGCCGCCGCCCTTGAGCGGCAGCTCCGCGAGGGTGACGGGCTTTCCGTCCAGGAACACCGTGAGGCCGCTCATGGCCGCGCCCTGAGCACGGCCCGCAGCAGGGTCTTGTCGTCGGCGTTCAGAGCGGTGAGCCGGTCCGACCTCAGCAGGGTCGCGAGACCCTCGTGGGTGTTGTCGGTCACGGTGTCGAGGGAGCGGAACACGGCGTCGACGAAGGACGTGTTCGGGGACAGCGCCCCGCCGCCGGAGCGGTTGAGCGCGGCCTGCACAAGGCCGTCGGTGGACAGCAGCACCCCGTCGATGCCGTCGTCGGACACGCAGTCGGTGTGCACCCAGCGGGCCGCGTCCGGCGAGGTGAGGAAGACCGTCTCGTTGCTGTACTCGCTGGCCGCCATCGCCTGCGGCAGCAGATGGAACTGCCGCTCCCCGTCCTCCGCACCCGCGCGCAGGACGACGAAGCCGTCGCCCACGGTGAGATGGCCCAGCCAGCCGGGCGCGAGCACCACGACGGTGAGCGTGGTCGCGAAGTCCGGGGCGTCGGCGCCGGTGGCGTCCAGGAACATCTTGCTGACGTCGTGGAAGGCGTCTTCGAGCAACTCGTGCACGGCCTCGCCGGGATGGCACTCCGCCGCCGCGGCCGACCGGCGCGCGAACTGCTCCGCGGCCAGCTCGACGGCGAGCCGCGACCCCTCCTCGGAGCGCGGCCTGCTGCCTGCGCCGTCCGCGACCGCGAGCACCGCCACGGACGCCGACACCGTGTACGCGCACGCGTCCTGGCAGGGCAGTCCCTGACGGCGGTGGCGGTAGCCCTCGACACTCATGCCGTGGATCCGCCACGGCGACTCACGCTCGTCGACTCCGGTCATCGGTCAGGATTCCCATCCGGTTGTGAGCCGGGACACGTGTCCGGCCATGGGTCAGGATTCCCAAGCCGGGCGCTGCGTCTTGAACTGGCTGAAGATCTTCTCGAAGACCTCGTCGCCCGCGCCCTTCTGCTCGGCGTTGGCGCTCGCGGACATCATCTGGAGCAGCTCGCGGAACGGGAATCCCTGCAGGCGGGCGTTGAACTTCGGCGCGAACGCCTGGAGGACCTGCTCGCCCATGTCGGTGATGCCGCCGACCCCTATCGCGTACAGCCGGAAGCGGCGGGCGCGCTGCTCCTCTGCCAGGACCGGGATCAACCGGTGCCAGGAGTCGGTGAGATGACCCGTCCCGTCGGTCGGCAGTCCGTCGGTGACCAGGCAGATCTGCGGCCGGTAGTACTGAAGTCCTGAGGCGCGCAGCTCGGCCTTGCGGGCCGCGACGATGTGCATCGACAGCTCCAGCGCCTCCGTCATCAGGGTCACCCCGGCCGCGGCGAGCTGCGGCGGCCGGAAGGTGTGCGCGGGCACGAAGGGGCTCACCGGGGCGCGCGGGGCGAGGAGTTGGGGACCGCGCCAGGCGGCGACGCCCTGACCGCCGAAGGTGACCACGGCGACCTCGACGCTGTAGCTGAGGCTGACGTCGTCGTGCAGCTCCCGGGTCCACTCCATGAGCGCGTTGTTGAGCGTCTGGATCGGCTGTCCCGCCATGGAGCTCGATGTGTCGAGACAGAGCACCAGCGGCAGGCGCTGCGCGTTGTTCTCGAACTCGATATCGGCGTACTCCGCCGGCAGCGTGGGCGGGTATTCGCTGTGCATCTCTGTTTCTCCTGGTCTCAGGTCCGGGTGCCGTTGTTCTCAGGTCCGGGTGCCTTTGGCGTGCCGTCCGGTGGTCGGCGGGAACGCGTACAGGACGTCGGAGTCCCGCTCCCGCGCGTCGGTGACGTCGACGAGTCCGCCGGGAGCGGGTGGCGGCCGCCCGGGCTCGGCCCACACCGCCCGGTACAGCACGCGGTCCAGCTCGACATAGCCCTGCGGATGCAGTTCGGTGCGGACGACGGCGGACCTCGCGGGGCCCGGCACGTTCGCGACCCGCCGTCCGTACTGGGGCGTCGGCGTGACCCGGAGGCGGGTGGTGGTCTCGTCGGGGGTACGGGTGTGCGCCGCGGCCGCCGGCACGGCGCCGACCCCGGGCGAGGCGAGCGCACGCCGCGGCAGCGACCCGACGGCGCTGGAGGACCGCCGGATGAGGAACAGCAGCGCGGCGAGGAGAAGGACGAGTACGGCGCAGAGACCGGCGAGGATCTTGGTGGTGGTGTCCCACCCGGAGCCCGCCTCGGTGACCGCGTCGGTGCCCGAGCCCGCGTGGGAGGTGTTCTTGCCGTCGGCATGGCCGGCGGAGGTGGACTCGTCCGAGGGAGTCACGGTGGCGGTCGGCGGGCCGACGGGGGTGGCGATGGCGTACGTGTGCCTGGAGAGGTCGGTTCCTTGGTGCTGGGCGATCAGATCACGGCCGGCGAGCGGGCCCTTGGCGAGCTTCGCGCACAGATCCTTGGGGTTGTCGGGACGGCAGGCCTGGACGGTCTCCAGCTCGGTCAGGGCCTCGGGCGGCAGTTTGTCGATCGTGGCGTCCTGCGCGACGAGACGGGCGCTCGGCTTCGCCAGCAGGAGGAGCGCCGTTCCGCCCTGACCCGTGTGTCCGCCCTTGGGCACCTCGACCACGAGGTTGTCGCGCTTCTGCCAGAGGGTCTGCTCGACGTCCTTGCGCTCCCGCGCACTGCCGTCGTACGGCACCGCGTCGTCCAGGGTGACCCGGACGGTCCCCTCGCCGATCCAGCGCGACCAGCACTGGAGGCGTTCCTTGAAGTTCTTGCCGCACGGCTCGTCGGCCGCAGCCGCGGCACCGGCCGGGGCGAGCGCGACCGCCATTCCGAAAAGCACCGTGAAACACAGTGAACGCCGCATCGGCAACCCCCCGTGGCCTGAAAGACACACCCCCGTGGCCTTGAAAGGCACTCGCCCATAGTGGGGCAACCGGCGTGCGCCCGGAAGGGGTTTGGGGCACACGACGGCTTTCACTTCTACAACTTGAAAACCTGATGGCAGCGGGTGAACATCTGCCGCGCCCGTTCCACCCAATCACTGGCCAAAGCATCGAAATCCGCTTGTGTCATCCGGCAGGTCAACGGGAGATCGCAGACCCCGGCGAGACAGGGCCGTGGCCCCCGTACGTCCCACACGGACAGCATGGGATTCAACTGTTCGGTATTCCATGCGTTCGACGCCGCAGCTGCGACGGCCAGTTGATCCTGGCGCAGATAATGACCGTCGGTCGCAAAGGCGACAAGGAGCCGTTTGGTGGTCATGAATCTCACCGTGACCATGCGCCCCGTTTCCTTGAGATCGAATTGCATCGACACGGAAACGGTGTCGGTCACGGTGTGATAGTTCCGCCGCCCTACCCAGTTCTGCACCAACTGCCGCCAGTGCGTGCCTATTTCGAGGATCTCGTGGCCACGACCGGGAACGGACTCAGGCGTCGCCACGGCCCACCGCCTCGGCGACCATCGCGTCGGTCAGTCCGGCGTCCAGCAGCGTCTGGGCGTGCAACAGCAGACAGGACGGCACGGACACACTCGTGCCCTGCTTGCGGCGGCCGGCCAGATCACGGGTGCGCGCCTTGATGCTGTGGGCCACCGCGGGCGGCGGCCAGGACGCGGACTTCGGCGTCTGCTCCAGCAACTCGGCCAGCAGCTCGTCGAGTTGGGGTCGGTCCTCGGGCCGCTTGGCCAGACAGTGCGCGATCAGTTCACGCATGGACGCGGGTACGCCGTCGAGCTCGGGCTCGGCGAGGACGACCCGGTAGCGCACCGCCTCCCCGCTGCCGTGCGGCGGGCGGCCCGTCAGGGCGTAGACCAGCACCCCGCCGAGGGAGAAGACATCGCTCGGCGGGCCCACCGGCGCGCCCTTGATCTGCTCGGGCGACATGAAGGGCGGGGTGCCGACGACGACGCCCACCTGGGTGAGTCCGGGGGCGCCGTCGACGCGGGAGATCCCGAAGTCGATGACGCGGGGCCCGTCGGAGGCGAGGAGCACATTCGCCGGTTTCAGGTCCCGGTGCACCACGCGGGCGGCGTGGATGGCCTGAAGCGCCTCGACCAGGCCCGCGCCGAGCGGCCGTACCTGCGGCTCGGGCAGCGGTCCGTCCGTGCGGACGGCCTCGGCCAGCGAGGGTCCCGGCACGTACATCGTGGCCAGCCACGGCAGTTCGGCCTCGGTGTCGGCGTCGATCACGGCCGCGGTGTACGCGCCGCTCACCACCCGCGCGGCGGCGACCTCGCGCGCGAAGCGCTCTCTGAACTCGCCCTCCGCCGCGAGCTCGGGCCGCACCACCTTCACGGCGACCTCGCGTCCGGCCGGCGAACGGCCGAGATACACCCATCCCATTCCGCCGGAGCCCAGCCGGCCCACGATGCGGTACGGCCCGATCTTCATGGGGTCGCTGACCGGTGTGCGCACCCCGCTCACCTCATTTCGGGGTTCGTTGCAGGATGTCCCGAGTGTCCCGCGAAATGCCGTGCGCGGCAGAGGTGATGACGGAAGTGGGGGGCGGGATTACGTTCGAGGCGCGCGGCGGCGGGCCGGAGGTTTTTCGCCCCCTCCGCCCCTGCCCGTCCCGTACCTGGGGGCTGCGCCCCCAGACCCCCGCCAAAAGATCGCGCAGTTCCCCGCGCCCCTGAAAAGGGGCACGGGGAACTGCGCGACAAGCCACCCCCGGGTAGAAGCGGAGGGGGCGAAAAACCTCCCGGCGTCGGCGTCACCGCGGCCGGTCGTGACGACATCGCAGGTCAGGGCAAGCCGGACCGGCCGCGGAGCTCGACGGTGGGCGTCAGCCCAGGCGCTGCACCAGCGCGCGGTACTCGTCCCACAGCTCCTTCGGCGTGTGCTCGCCGAAGGTGTTGAGGTGCTCGGGAACCAGCGCGGCCTCCTCGCGCCACACGTCCTTGTCGACGGTGAGCAGGAAGTCGAGGTCGGACTCCGAGAGGTCGAGACCGCCTGTGTCCAGGGCACCCTTGGCCGGCAGGATGCCGATGGGCGTCTCGACACCCTCGGCCTTGCCGTCGAGGCGCTCGACGATCCATTTCAGGACACGGCTGTTCTCACCGAAGCCCGGCCACACGAACTTGCCCGCGTCGTTCTTGCGGAACCAGTTCACGTAGTAGATCTTCGGGAGCTTCGTCTGGTCCTTGTCCTTGGCGACGTCGACCCAGTGGCCCATGTAGTCGCCCATGTTGTAGCCGCAGAACGGCAGCATGGCGAACGGGTCGCGGCGCAGCTCGCCGACCTTGCCCTCGGCCGCGGCGGTCTTCTCGGAGGCGACATTCGCACCGAGGAAGACGCCGTGGTTCCAGTCGAAGGACTCCGTCACCAGCGGAACCGCGCTGGCGCGGCGGCCTCCGAAGAGGATCGCCGAGATCGGCACGCCCTTGGGGTCCTCCCACTCGGGCGCGATGATCGGGCACTGCGAGGCGGGAACGGTGAAGCGGGCATTGGGGTGCGCGGCGGGCGTACCGGACTCGGGGGTCCAGTCGTTGCCCTTCCAGTCGGTGAGGTGCGCCGGAGTCTCCTCCGTCATGCCCTCCCACCAGATGTCGTTGTCGTCGGTCAGCGCGACGTTCGTGAAGACGGAGTTGCCCCACAGCGTCTTCATCGCGTTGGCGTTGGTGTGCTCACCGGTGCCGGGCGCGACGCCGAAGAAACCGGCCTCGGGATTGATCGCGTACAGCTGGCCGTCCTCGCCGAACCGCATCCACGCGATGTCGTCACCGATCGTCTCGACCGTCCAGCCCGAGATCGTGGGCTCCAGCATGGCGAGGTTCGTCTTGCCGCAGGCGCTCGGGAAGGCGGCGGCAACGTACTTGGACTCGCCCTGCGGCGGCGTCAGCTTCAGGATGAGCATGTGCTCGGCCAGCCAGCCCTCGTCGCGCGCCATGACGGAGGCGATGCGCAGGGCGTAGCACTTCTTGCCGAGCAGCGCGTTGCCGCCGTAGCCCGAGCCGTACGACCAGATCTCGCGGGTCTCGGGGAAGTGCGAGATGTACTTCGTGGAGTTGCAGGGCCACGGCACGTCCGCCTCGCCCTCGGCCAGCGGCGCTCCGAGCGTGTGCACAGCACGCACGAAGAAGCCGTCGGTGCCGAGTTCGTCGAGGACCGGCTGTCCCATGCGCGTCATCGTGCGCATGGACACGGCGACGTAGGCGGAGTCGGTGATCTCGACGCCTATCGCGGAGAGGTCCGAGCCGAGCGGGCCCATGCAGAACGGGACGACGTACATCGTCCGGCCCTTCATCGAGCCGCGGAAGACGCCCTTCTCACCGGCGAAGATCTCCCGCATCTCGGCGGGGGCCTTCCAGTGGTTGGTCGGGCCCGCGTCCTCCTCCTTCTCGGAGCAGATGAACGTCCGGTCCTCGACCCGCGCGACATCGGTCGGGTCGGAAGCGGCGTAGTACGAGTTGGGGCGCTTGATCGGGTCGAGCTTCTTGAAGGTGCCCTTGCGGACGAGCTCCTCGCTCAGTCGCTCGTATTCGGCCTCGGATCCGTCACACCAGACCACGCTGTCCGGCTGAGTCAGTTCGGCGATCTCGTTGACCCACGAGATCAGTTCCTGGTGATGGGTGGGGACGACCGTAGTGGGAGCCGCGATGTCGCGCGCCACGATTGCTCCTAAATGAGGGGTTTTGTTGTTGTGCCCCGTGGGGGCTGCGACCCGGATGCTTCACGGTGGTGGATCTCTGGCGCTCATCCGGTGCCGACCGCACTCATTTGATCATCCGACTGAACCGCGCATATGTCCAGAGGAGGTCACACGTGAGCGGCGTGAGCATCGCCACTCGCCGGAAGGTTTCCCTCCACACACCCCGGGTTCATCCCGGGTACCCCTGGGAAGTCCGGCCACCCGCGTGAGACCATGGCCACTATTGGCGGTTCATTACGCCGGACCGATACGTAACTTACGGTTCCGTAGGTACGATTCGGCGCATGACAGCGCCCGTCCCCGACGCGCCCACGGACTCGCCGGCCGCCGGCCACGGTCCCGCGCTCCCGCTCCCGCATCCGGTCAAGCCCAAGCTCCGCGGCTGGCTGCATCTCGGTATGTTTCCGGCCGTACTCATTTCCGGCCTGATACTCACCGCCCTCGCGGACTCGGCGCGCGGCCGTATCGCCTGCGGGATCTACGTGCTCACGGCCTGCCTGCTGTTCGGAGTGAGCGCGCTCTACCACCGCGGCAACTGGGGCCCGCGCATGGACGGCGTGCTGCGCAGGCTCGACCACGCGAACATCTTCCTGATCATCGCGGGCACCTACACGCCCCTGACGATGCTGCTGCTGCCGGACGCCAAGGGACAGTGGCTCCTGTGGGGCATCTGGGGCGCGGCGGCGGCCGGCATCATCTTCCGCGTGTTCTGGGTCGGCGCCCCGCGCTGGCTCTACACCCCCTGTTACATCGCGATGGGCTGGGCGGCCGTCTTCTTCCTCCCGGACTTCATGCGCACCGGCGGGATCGCCGTCCTCGTGCTGGTGATCGTCGGCGGTCTGCTCTACAGCGCGGGCGGCGTGATCTACGGGATCAAGCGTCCCAACCCGTCACCGCGCTGGTTCGGCTTCCACGAGGTCTTCCACTCCTTCACCCTCGCGGCGTTCGTCGTGCACTACGTCGGAATCTCGCTGGTGGCCTATCAGCACGGGTGACCTGCGACCCGGTTCCCCGCCGGGTCTTTCCGACCGACTCCTCTTCAGTGGCCGTGGCTTGGAAGCCGCGGCCACTTCGCATGTCAGGACGGCGACGCCGACCAGCACCAGGCCGACGACGGCCGGCGTCCCCCAGGCGATGAATCCGGCCACGCACAGCACCGCCGCGAGCAGCGCCACCACCCTCGTCACCAGGACGTTCACCTCACCCTCCCCTCCAGTGATCACATTCCGTACCTCGCCCCGATCTCAGAGTGACACGCGGCACTGACAATGAACCCGACCGAATAGATTGACAGGCACCATCTTTTGAGAGTTACTCTCATTTCATGGTGACTCTCACTCAGGATGGCGCCGAGCGGCGCGACCCTCGCCGCTGGTGGGCCCTCGGGGCCTTGGTCGCGAGCATGCTCGTGCTCGGTTTCGACATGACGATCCTCAATGTGGCGCTGCCGACGATGGCCCGTGACCTGGGCGCGTCCACGGGCCGGCAGCAGTGGATGGCGGACGCGTACGTTGTCGTCTTCGCCTCGCTGATGCTTCCGGCAGGCCTGCTCGGCGACCGCTTCGGGCGGCGCCGGATGCTCATCACCGGCCTCGGCATCTTCCTGGCCGGCTCCCTGGTCGGCGCCCTCGTCGACGACGTCACCCCAGTGATCGTCGCCCGCGCCCTGATGGGTGTCGGCGGCGCGCTCGTGATGCCGCTCGCGATGGCCGTGCTGCCCTCGCTGTTCGGACCCGAGGAGCGCACCAAGGCCGTGGGCGCGGTCTCGGCCGCCTCCGCCCTCGGCCTGCCGCTCGGCCCGATCGTCGGCGGCTGGCTGCTCGACCACTTCTGGTGGGGCTCGGTCTTCCTGGTCAACGTGCCGATGGCCGCCATCGGCATCGCCGCCTGCGTTTTCCTGCTCCCCGAGACCCTCCCCCACTCTCGGCTGCGCTCGAGCGGGGGGACCCCCATCCCGGCCTCGCCCAAGGTCGACGCCGTCTCCACCGGACTCACCGCGGCCGGCCTCAGCACTCTGATCTACGCGATCATCGAGGCCCCGCACCGCGGCTGGGGCGACCCGCTGATCCTCGGCTTCTTGGCGGCCGCGATCGTCCTGGTCGCACTGCTCGTCGTACGCGAACGCCGCAGCGCACGCCCGATGCTGGACCTCTCCCTCCTCGCCCAGCGCGGCTTCCTGCTCAACACGCTCGCCGCGACCCTCGTCATGTTCGTGCTGTCCGGGCTGATGTTCGTGCTGCCGCAGTATCTGCAGGCGGTGCTCGGGCACGACGCGTTGGCGACCGGGGTGCGGATGCTGCCGATGATGGGCGGACTGCTGCTCGCCTCCAGGGGTGCCGGGCCACTGCTGACGAAGTTCGGACCGCGCGCGGTGATCAGCGCCGGACTCGTCGCCCTCGCCTTCGCCGCGATACTCGGCAGCCGTACGTCGGTCGACGACGGCTACGGCTTCACCGCCCTGTGGCTGTCCATCGCCGGGATCGGCTTCGGCTTCGCCGTGGTCCCGGCGATGTCCGCCGCCCTCGGCGCCCTGCCCCGCGACCGCGCCGGCAGCGGCTCCGGGCTCCTCATGACGGTGCGCCAGGTGGGCGGCGCGATCGGCATCGCCCTGCTCGGCTCGCTCCTCGCGAGCGCGTACAGCGACCGGCTGGACACCTCCGGCCTGCCGCACGCGGTCGCGGACACCGCCTCCGACTCGGTGGTCGGCGCCCATGTGGTCGCCGCGCGGCTCGGGGACCGCGCGCTCGCCGCCTCCGCGGACGCCTCGTACATCCACGGCATGGACCTGGTCCTGCTGGTCAGCGGGATCGCGGCGCTCATCACCGCGCTGCTGGCCGCCGCGCTGCTGCCCCACCCCAAGCCGGCTCCCGACGCCGCCCCCACCTCCGCCCGCGCGGAGGGCACCGACATGGCCCCGTCCCCAGCGGATGCCGGACAATGAGCACCATGGCCGCCACCGCACACAGCTCCGCTTCCGCCGCGGCGCCCCAGCCGGGGCTCCGCGAGCGGAAGAAGATGAAGACCCGGATCGCGATCCGCGACGCGACGTACCGACTGATCCAGGAGCAGGGGTACGACGCGACGACCATCGAGCAGATCGCGGAGGCGGCCGAGGTCTCCCCGTCCACGGTGTTCCGCTACTTCCCGACCAAGGAGGACATCGTCCTCACGGACGAGTACGACCCGGTCCTTGAGCAGGAGCTGCGGGCGCGCCCCGCGGACGAGCCGTGGTTCGACTCCCTGCGGTACGTGCTGCGGAAGGCCATCGGCCTCGGGAACACCGAGGAGCCCGAGGTGACACGGCTGCGGACGCGGCTGATGGTCGAGGTCCCCGCGGTGCGCTCCCGGATGATGGAGAGCATGTCGGTCACCGGCCGCCTGCTGTGCCGGGCCATCGGGGAGCGCGTCGGCCGGGACCCCGAGAGTCTCGAAGTACGCGTCTTCGCGATGTCGCTGATCGGCGGCCTGATGGAGACCTCCCTGTACTGGGCCGAGGGCGGCCACCAGGAGGACTTCGCCGACGTGGTGGACCGCGCGGTGGACGTCCTGGAACACGGTCTGCCCCCCGCGGCCCGGACCGTGCCCGCAGCCGGAAATCCGGAGGCCACAGGCACACCCCGCATGACATCCTGACCATGTGAACGGACCGGAGATCCACGTCGAATTCGCCCCCGAACTGGGGCTGTTCGTCCCGCACGGGCGACGCGTCGGTGCCACGCAGGTCGGCACCGACGGCTCCTCCACGCTCGGCCATGTCATCGAGTCGCTGGGCGTCCCGCTGACGGAGGTCGGCGCCCTGGTCGTGGACGGCCGGGAGATGCCGTTCGCGCACATCCCGGCGGCCGGAGAGACCGTGGAAGTCCGTGCGGTCGAGCGCCCGCAGCAGGTCCCCGGGGCCCCGCTCCGCTTCCTCCTCGACGTCCACCTCGGCACGCTCGCCCGCCGCCTGCGCCTGCTCGGCGTGGACACGGCGTACGAGTCCACCGACATCGGCGACCCGGCCCTCGCGACCCGTTCGGCGGCCGAGCGGCGCGTGATGCTCAGCCGCGACCGCGGACTGCTGCGCCGCCGCGAGCTGTGGGCCGGCGCTTTCGTCTACAGCACCCGGCCCGACGACCAACTCCGTGACGTACTGGCCCGGTTCGCGCCCGAGCTGAAGCCCTGGACGCGCTGCACGGCGTGCAACGGCCTGCTCAAGGAGGCCACCAAGCAGCAGGTCGACGACCAGCTGGAAGGCGGCACGCGGCGGTCGTACGAAGTCTTCGCGCAGTGCGAGGAGTGCGGGCGCGCCTACTGGAAGGGCGCGCACCACGACCGACTGGAGGCCATCGTGGAGCGCGCCCTCGCGGAGTTCGGGAGCTGACGAGAAGAGCTGGTGCCCCAACAGGCAACGTTCGCCCCGCTCCTTGACGGGCAAACGTCGCCTGCCGGGCACTAGCGGCGCTTCAGATCAGCCTTTCCGCAGGCCAGTCCGTCTTTGTTGGGATCGAGCCCCAGCGGATCGTCCTTGCCGTTGATCTTCAGCCGCCCGTAGTCGTTCTTCTTCAGCCAGGCGCAGCGGGAAGCCGTGGTCTTCTTCACGCCGTCCGGGAAGGCCGTCGGTACGCAGACGTTGATCGTGCCGTAGTGGCGGTCGCAGCCGGAGATCGTGGTGCTCACCTTCTGCGAGCTCCGCTTCTTGCCCGCCTTCGCCACCGCCCCCTCGAGGGAGTCGGCGAAGGAGTGGACGTGTGCCGAGGCGGTGTCCGTGGCCAGCGCGGACGGGCCCTGGAGGTGCACCCACTGGGCGACCGACGGGACGCCGTTGGCGTCGACCGCGAAGAGCATGTACCAGCCGGGCGGCGCCAGGTCGGGATTGCTCGTCACGTTCAGATCGACGTTGTTGCCGTCGACGGACAGCGGCAGGTCCACGAACCGCTGGTTCGGGTCCGAGGAGTGCGTCACCGCGGCCGGGCGGATCAGCTCGGCCTTGACGATGGGCCGGTCGACGGTGATGCGCTGGGTGTCGCCGTACACCCACTCGTTGTCGATCACCGAGGTGATCGTCGGACGAGTGCCCTTGAGCAGGTAGGGCGGGGTGTAGATGGACACGTTGTGGTTCCAGGTGCCGTTGCCGGGGTTGTCGCCGGTGGCCATCACGCGGCCGTCGGGCAGCAGGAACGCGGAGGAGTGGTAGCCGCGAGCCTCCGGGTCGGCGGCCACCGGGTCGAAGGTCGTGGTGGCCGGGTCGAAGATCGAGGCCTCGTAGACGGGGTTGGCGCGGTTGTGCAGGCCGCCGCCCGTCTCCAGGACCTTGCCGTCGGGCAGGAGTACGGCGGAGACGTACATCTTGCCCTGGTTGCCGGTCTCGGCCACCGGGCCGTTGCCCAGGTCCACCGTGCCCTGCGGGATCTGCGGGCCGACGGTGTACGCCGGGTTGGCGGCCTTGAGGTCGATGATGTCGGTCAGCCGGTTGGCGTCCGGGTTGGAGTCGATGTTGCCGCCGCCGATCGTCAGGACCTTCTGGTCCTGGGCCGGGGGCAGCAGCACGCTGGCGGACTGGTCGCGTTCGTCCTTGTTCTGGAGCCCGGAGACCGCGGTCGTCGTGTTGGCGTCGTAGTCGTAGATCGCCGAACCGGTGCCCGGGGTGCCGTTGCCGAAGACATGGCTGCCCGAGTAGAACAGCCGCCCATCCTGCATCAGGATCATCGACGGGTACAAGCCCCAGAACGACCAGGTCTGGTTGACCTGCCACAGCGGCAGCCACTTCTGCTCCGCGTTCGACCAGCGCTCGGCGGTCACCGAGCCGGACGAGTCCTCGCGCAGACCGCCGAAGGAGATGATGTCGCCGTTGCCGAGTTCGGTGGCCGACGGATACCAGTGACCGTCGTTCAGGTCGTTGGTCTTGCTGTACGTCTCGGTGACCGGGTCGAAGATGTACGAGTCCTTGTACCCCTCGTACCCGTGCCCGCCCGCGACCGGGAACGCCTTGTTGCCGCTCATCACCAGAACGCGGCCGTCGGCGAGCTGGACGTGCCCCGCGCAGAACATGTCCTTGGGCGTGGGGATCGTCTTGTACGTGCCGTTCGCCGGGTCGTAGACCGCGCTGGTGAACGTGCCCGCGTTGAACTGCTCCTCGCTGTTGCCGGAGCCCGCGATCAGCAGCACCTTGCCGTTGTTGAGGACGACGGAGTGCATGGAACGGACCGGGTTCTGCGTGGGCAGCACCGTCCACTTGCCGTTGGCGCACTCCTCGGCGGTGCCGGTGCAGGAGGCCGGCGGGATCGGGTCGGAGACCTGTTCCATCGTGTAGTCGTCGGTGGTCGCGGAGCCGGTGCCGTAGACCGAGACGCCCCAGGTGATGCGGTCCGTGCCCGCCGGGACGGCAGGGGTCCGGACGGTCGCCTGGGTATAGCTGCCCGCCATGTCCAGCGTCTTGAGGTCGGTCCAGTACTGCCAGCCCGCCGTCGTGTCGTGCCGGAAGAGCGTGATGGCGGCGTCGGGAGTCGTCGTCTTGTACCAGAGCCCGAGGTCGTACTGCTTGCCCGCGGTGACCACCGGGGCGCAGGTGGTGTCCTCGGTGATCAGCGCCTTGCGGTCGCCGTCGGCCCGGCGGGTCAGCGTGACCTTCATGGCCTTGGAGCCGGAGTGGGAGTCGGCGACGGTGGAGAAGGTGAAGTCGTTGTCGCCCCAGCCGGACTTCTCCCAGCAGTACGGCATGCCGTCCGTACCGTCGGTCTCGAAGCCCGGGTTCTTGACGAGGTTGGCGGCGGACGCGGGCTGCGGCGAGACCAGCAGCATCCCCGCGGCGAGGCCCGCCACGGCCAGGAGTGAGGTTCTCCGCCGTGGTCGTGGCACGTATTGCATACGTTTCATGCGGCTCTCCTTGCTGTGCGGCTCCCGCCCGCGGACTTGCTGCTGCGGCGCGGCAGATAGACCAGCGCTTCGGTCCCTACGAAGCGCAGGACGAAGGTCGTCACCAGGGCCAGTGCGGTGGCGGAGAGTGCGCCCATCCCGAAGCGGTCGACGAAGAGCGCGATCAACGGGATGCGCAGCACCAGATCGGCGTTGGCGAGCAGCGCGAACCGGCCGACGCGGTCCCACCAGTGCCGGTGCTTTCGGCGCTCACGGAAGAGAAGGTGCTCGATGAGCAGGAAGTTCCAGGCGACCCCGAGCTGATTGGCGAGGATCTCGGCCGGTACGTAGTGCAGTCCGGCGGCGGTCAGCGCGTACAGGCCGAGCAGGTTCGGTACGAAGCCGGTGGCGCCGATCAGTCCGAAGATCACCATGCGGGCGACCGGCGAGATAGTGCGCAGCCCGACGAGGTGGCGCAGGAACCGGAAGCCCTCCTGCGCGGTCGACTTGGACTCGCCCGCGAACCGGTCCTGGAAGACGAAGGGCACCTCGGTGACCTGGCGGGGGCGGCTGCGCACCGCAAGTTCGAGGAGAATCTTGTAGCCGAGCGGCTGGAGGACCTCCGCGGTGACCGCGCTGCGGCGGATCGCGAAGAACCCGCTCATCGGGTCGCTGATGCCGTACAGCTTGCGCGGGAAGAGCGTCTTGGTCAGCCAGGTCGCGCCGCGTGAGACGGCGATGCGGTAACCGCCCGCGAGCCCGGCGCGGCTGCCGCCCTTGATGTAGCGGCTGGCGACGACGAGCCCGGCGTTCGCCCGCTCACCGGTGGCGACCAACTCCGGTACCAGCGAGGGGGGATGCTGGCAGTCGCCGTCCATGACGACGATCCAGTCGGACCCGGCCGCCTTCATCCCCTCGACGACCGCGCCGCCGAGTCCGCCGACCGGCTCCTCCCGGTGCAGGACGGTGACCGGGAAGGGGCAGTCCTTCGCCGCTTCGTGGATGACCTCGGGCGTGTCGTCCGTGGAGTCGTCGACGAAAACGACCTCGCAGGGCAGTCGCGCGGGCACCGACTCGGTGATCTGCTGCAGCAACTCCCGTACGTTCGCGGACTCGTTGAACGTCGGTACGACGATGGTGACGGCGCCCGGCTCGGGCACTGCATTTTCGGGCTCGGTTCGCCTCCGGGGCGCTCCAGCCGGTGTCGAGAGGGCGATCGTGCTCAACCCTTCGGGCCTCCGCGCTCCCCCACTCTCGGCTGCGCTCGAGCGGGGGGACCCCCATGCCCTCTCGACACCGGCGCGCCCCCTCGGCTCACTCGCGGTGGCAGCGCGTACGGCCGGGTCGCCCAGCTCCTCGGGAACAGTGGACTCGTAACTCATCGGGAGCCTCCCACGGTCTCGATGCGGCGGATCTCGATGCGGTCCTCGCCCTTGCCGAAGGTGGCCACCGGCGTCGAGTGCTCGATCGCCGCCTTGACGTTGGGCAGGTCGACCGCGTCGCGGCGTACCGTCGGGGAGGCCACGACGTAGTCGAGGTCCTTCCAGCCGCGCGGCATCGTCTTGGTCACGGCGGGGTCGAGGTCGGCCTTGTAGAACCAGATGACGCCGAGCCCGGGCCGGTAGCCGTCGTGGACGAGGTCGAGCCAGAGGGCGTCGTCGACGAGGACCCGGGTGTCCTTCGGGTCCTTCACCTCGGTCTTCAGCCACGAAGAGGCCGCCCGGTAGGAGGCGTTGGCGTCGGCGGTCACGGCGGTGCGGTCACCGTCGTACCAGCGCGGCACGACATAGGCGCCGGCGGCCACCACGAGCACGGCCGCAAGCCCCCGGCGCCCCCAGGTGACGTACGTCCTCTCCTCGTCGCGGCGCCACCTGCGCAGCACCGCGTGGGCCACGCTCGCGGTGCCCCCGGCGAGGACGAGCGCGAGGAACGGCAGCGCCTGGATGACGTACATCGCGGGCAGGTAGCCGCTCGGGCGCAGCGCCACCAGGGCGAGGATCGCCACGGTGAGCGCGGGTCCGGCCAGGGCGCGCGCGGTCACCGACCAGCGCCAGGTGACCAGGAGGAGCAGGGCGCCCGCGAGGCCGCCGAGCGGCAGTACGCGGTCGTAGTACAGCCAGGACTGCAGGACGCCGTAGGAGCCGGTGCCCCGGTCGAGGATGAAGCCGGAGCCGGGGCGGCTCATCTGGTACGTGATGCCGTCCCAGAGCGAGACGTGCCCCGAGCCGGGGAGCAACTCGCCCTTGAGCAGGGCGAAGAGCGGGTACGCCAGGCCGATCAGCACGCAGGCGGTGACGGCGCCGGTGAGCGCGAACTTGCGGGTGTCGCGGTGGCTGTGCCGCCACATGGTGACCATCAGCGCGGGCAGGATGACGAGCATCGTCTCCTTGGTGAGCACGGCGGCCGCGGCCGCGATGCCCGCCCCGAAGTGGTGCCAGAGATGCCGGCTGGGGGACGCGGCCAGGCAGAACGCCAGGAGCGTCCACATCACCGCAATGTTGTCGAGGAAGATCTCACGCTGCAGCACGACCGACAGCGGCGAGAGTCCGAAGAGCAGCATCGCGAGCCCGGCGGCCCACTGCGGCAGCGAGAGGCGGCGCGCGAGGATGTACACCAGGACCGCGCTGATGGCGCTGATCAGCAGCATCGCGACGCGCATCGAGCCGACGGTCATCAGTGAGGGGCTGAAATGAGCGGGGATCCAGGTCAGTACGGCTATCTGGATCCAGCCGAGCGGCGGGTGGTCGTACCAGTACGTGTAGTGAGCCAGGCCCTTGCCCTGCTGGACGGCCCAGGCCTGGGCGAGGTAGGTGCCCTCGTCGTCGCTGAGCGTCGGATAGGCGGCGATGTTCCAGCCCTGGACGACGAGGATCGCCGCGAGGAGTACCGCGCACAGGATCAGATCGGAGCGCGAGCTGCGAAAACGCAGGACCGGGTGGGCGTTGGGGACGATTTTGGGCGCACGAGGCCGCTGCGCGGGGACCGTGGGTGTGGTCGCCGCGGGAAGAGTGGAGGTCACGCGGGAACGTCCTCTCGGATCACTTCGGTGAGATGCGCGCCGACATGACTGGTCAACTCCCAGTCATTGCGGCCCCGTTGCTCGCGCCATACGGCACGCACGGCGGCGCCCGCCAGCAGCACCTGGTAGAAGGGACCGCCGACAATGAGCTTCAGGTAGTGGATGAAGCGGACTCGAAGCCCGTACTGCTTGCCGAAGTCGTGCAGTCCGACCAGCTCGAAGACGAAGGTGACCAGAGCGGTCACGGCCGGCAGGAACGTGATGAAGGCGACGCCGACCGGCACGTCGAGGAAGAGCGCGATGGCCACGTTGAGCGGGATGACCACACCGGAGACGGCCTGCAGGTACGGCGTCATGAGCGTGTAGCGGGCGAGCAACCGCTGCCCGAAGCTCGGGAGTTGCTTCCAGTCCTTCTTCCGGTAGACCTGCAGAAAGCCCTGGTTCCACCGGGTGCGCTGCTTCATCAGCGACATCAGGCTGCCCGGGGTCTCCTCGCGGGTCACCATGTCGGAGTCGTACGCGACGACGACCTTCTTGCCGACGCTGGAGAGCCGCACACCCAGGTCGCAGTCCTCGGCGAGGCAGTTGGGGTCCCATCCGTCGGCTTCCCGCAGGACCTTCGTCCGTACGAAGACGGTGTTGCCGCCGAGCGGGATGAAGCCCTTCTGCGCGTGCAGATGGAGCCGGGAGCGGAACCAGAAGAAGTACTCCAGGCAGTTGCGCAGGCTGTACCAGCTGGAGTGGAAGTTGATGAGCTGGACGCCACCTTGGACGACGTCCGCGTCCGTCGTACGGAACGCGTGGTCGACGTGGGCGAGCAGCTCCGGATGGACCTGGTCCTCGGCGTCGAAGACTCCGACGACGTCGCCGCGACAGTGCGGCAGCGCCGTGTTCATGGCCTTCGGCTTGTTCTTCTTCTCGTGGTGGTCGACGACGACACGGACGCGCGGGTCGCGCTCCTCGGCGGCCCGGGCGACCGCGGTCGTCTCCGGGTCGTCGTGGCCGACGATCACGATGATCTCGAAGTCGGTGTGGCTGGACTCCAGCAGTCGCTGGATCGTGTGGTCGAGCACGGCCTGCTCGTGCCGCGCGGGCAGCAGCAGCGAGAAGGACAGGCTCTCACCGCCGTCCGGACTGCTGAACCGGGTGGAGGCCAGCACTTCGGGCGTACGCCACGCGTGCATCTGCCACCACAGGGTGAAGGCCGCCATCCAGAAGAGCGCAAGCGAAACGGCAGCGATGAAAACAGACGTGAGCAACAGATCCCCCCAGATCCCCAAACCCCCTGTCGCGACAGCGAGTCACATCTGCCGCGCACCGTGGAGAGACTAAGTGGGAACTGTGAAGCCTGTGGGCTTTTCAAATAAATAGAATGTTTCGGAATCCTCAGTCGAAGAAGGGGATGTATCCGGCTACGTCGGAGGTTTCCGGTCCACGGGTGACTGTTTCAGACGGCGCTTACGCTGCCGAGCGCGTCCTTCAGTCGCTGGACATCCGATGTCGGAGCGTCACAGGTGAAGTTGCGGCAGACATACGCGGCCGGCTTTCCGTCAACCAGCGGGCGACCGGCGAGCAGGGGCAGCTCGTCGCTCTCCGGCGCTCCTACGGCGACCACGGCGCCCGGGGCGGTGCCCAGAAGGGCCGTACGGTGCAGGGCCTTGGTGGCCGGATCGTCGGCCGGCCCCACGATCGCGACCTCGCGCGGCCCGTCGAGGAGCGCCTCGGCGACCGCCAGACCCCAGCCGATGAAGCGGGGCGCGCGCGGGCCGAGCGCCTTCACCACACCCAACGCCCGCTCGGCGGCGGCGCGATGGGGTTCGGCGCCGGTCTGGGCGGCATAGCTCAGCAGCGCCCCGGCCGCCGCGCTCCAGCCGGAGGGCGTGGCGTTGTCGGTGGGATCCTGCGGCCGGCGGATCAACTGCTCGGCGTCGGCCGCCGTGTCGTAGAGCGCGCCCGACTCGGAGTCGATGAACTGCTCGATCACGTGGTCGAGCAGGAACCCGGCGAATTCCAGCCAGACACCTTCCCCGGTGACGGACGCGAGCGCGAGGAAGCCCTCGGCGACATCCGCGTAGTCCTCCAGCACTCCCGTGTTCGCGCCGACTTGACCGTCCTTGCTGGTACGGGCGAGGCGCGCGCGATCGTCCATGTGCAGCCGTACGAGCAGGTCGGCGGCGCCGATCGCGGCGTCCACGAGGTCGGGGCGCCCGAAGTAGGCGCCGGTCTCCGCGAGGGCGGCGACGGCGAGCCCGTTCCAGGCGGCGACCACCTTGTCGTCGCGGCCGGGGGCGGGCCGCTCGGCACGCGCGGCGAGCAGCCGCTCGTGAATCGAGGCGATCACCGCCGCATCGAACACGCCTTCGTGCTGCGGGAGTTGGAGGACGGACGCACCCTCCTCGAAGGTTCCCTCCTCGGTCACCCCGAAGTAGTGGGCGGCGAGTTCGGCGTCGTCGCCGAGGACTTCACGCAGCTGCTCGGTCGTCCATACGTAG
Source organism: Streptomyces albiflavescens (assembly GCF_014645835.1). Lineage (GTDB taxonomy): Bacteria > Actinomycetota > Actinomycetes > Streptomycetales > Streptomycetaceae > Streptomyces > Streptomyces albiflavescens. The sequence continues at coordinate 56,902 of NZ_BMMM01000015.1, read as the reverse complement.
TACGCGCCCTCGACATGCCTGCCGGTCCCGTCGTCACTGTCGGCGTCGAGTGCGGAGGCGAACCCACCCTCGCTGGTGCGTAGTTCGCGCACCATGAAGTCGGCGGTTTCGAGGGCGACGCGGCGCGCGAGCTCGGAGCCGGTGGTACGCCAGAGATGTGCGTAGACACGGCACAGCAGGGCGTTGTCGTACAGCATCTTCTCGAAGTGGGGCACGATCCAGTCGCGGTCGACGGAGTAGCGGGCGAAACCGCCGCCGAGCTGGTCGTAGATGCCGCCGCGGGCCATCCGCTCGCAGGTGTCCTGCGCCATCTGCAGGGCACCCTCGGAGCCGGTCCGCGCGTGGTGCCGCAGCAGGAACTCGATCACCATGGACGGCGGGAACTTGGGCGCCCCGCCGAAACCGCCGCGCGCGGCGTCGTACTCCCGGGTGAGCCCGAGGAGCGCACCGGCGAGCTCCTCCTCGCCGGGCACCCGGTCGTCGCCGAAGCTCATCTCCCGCCCGGCGAGATCCCGCACGATCTTGCCCGCGACCTCGGCGACCTCGTCCCGCCGGTCGGTCCAGGCGCTGTGCACGCCCTCCAGGACCTGCCGGAAGGCGGGCATCCCGTGACGGGGCGCGGGCGGGAAGTAGGTACCGAAGTAGAAGGGCGCCGCGTCCGGCGTGAGGAACACGGTCATGGGCCAGCCACCCTGCCCGGTCGCCGCCTGCACGGCCTCCATGTAGACGGCGTCGACGTCCGGCCGCTCCTCGCGGTCGACCTTGACGCTCACGAAGTGCTCGTTCAGATACGCGGCGGTCGCCTCGTCCTCGAAGGACTCGTGCGCCATGACGTGGCACCAGTGACAGCTGCTGTATCCGACGCTGAGCAGGACCGGTTTGTTGCTCTTGCGGGCCTCGTCGAAGGCCTCGGCCGACCAGGGCCACCAGTCGACGGGGTTGTCGGCGTGCTGGAGGAGGTACGGGGACGTCTCATGGGCCAGTCGGTTCGGCATGGGTTCCATCCTGCCGCAGTACCCCGCACGCCGGGCGTCAGGCGTCTACCAGACGGTGACCTCGAGTTTCGCCGGCCCGGCGGACGGGGCGGTGAGGACCTTGAGGTAGACCGTGCGGCCCTGGTCGGTCGCCAGGCAGAACCCGCCGCCGCGTGTCGCCGGCAGCGTGTAGGTGCCGTTGCGGTCCACGCTCTGGGCGCACTCCTCGGCCGTCGGGGCGGCGCCCGAGCCCGGCAGCGGGGCCAGCGTCATGTGGGAGTCCGGCACGAACAGGTCCGGAGCACCACCGGTCGACGCGCTGATGATGAGGTCCGCGCCCTTGAGCATGGAGTTCGCCACCACGACCGGTTCGGACGCGTCGAACTCGATGTACGAGCCCGAGTTGGTCGTGTCGGCCTCGATGACCTTCGGACCGAACGCCGCCTTCGCCGCCTTGGCGCTCTTGCCGGGCTGCGCGGCGGACTCGTCGGCGGACCCGCCCGTGGCTGTGGGGCTCGCCGCGGCGGACGACCGCGTCGGCGCCGACTGCACACTCTTGTCGTCCGACGAGTCCGGCCGGCTCGCCATGATCGTGACGATGATTCCCACCAGCGGGATGACGATCCCGACGACCCACCAGGCCCAGCGGGGCTGGTGCGGCTGCGGCGGTCCCGGCGGCGGGCCCGTGAACGAGCTGTTGTCCGCAGACATCTACTCCCCCGTGGCTGTCCTTGCGATGTGTGCGATCACGATAGCCACACCGGCCGCCCCTTACACCAACCCCCACATGCCCCAGGGTTTACGGAGCCCGACGCGCCGGGTTCCTGTCGGGCGGTGAACGAGCGCATCACCCGCCCGTCGGCTCGCCTTCTGGCTCTTCTACGGCGTCCGGAACGGCGTAGAAGCGCAGGCTCACCGGGCGTGCTCCCTCGGGGGCGTCTTCACGGGAGTGGCTGTGGCGGTCGAGGAGGGCGTGGTACTCGCGCAGGAACGCGCGGAGTTCGTCCTTGCTCATCCAGGCGCCGTGGCGCTGGACCTGGGCCCAGCCCTCCGGACCCCGGTACTCCTGGTGGGCCCGGCGGAACAGCTCGGTGTCCACGTCGATCTTCAGCAGGGCGAGGTGCTCGGCCGCCGCGTACTCCTCGGCGGTCATCGTGGCCGGGTCGGGCGTGGTGTGGCTGAACGGCAGCGTCCGCCACCAGCGTTCCCGGCCGCCCGACTTCTCGGGGATCTCCTCGATGAGGCGCTGCTCGGCGAGTTTGCGCAGGTGGTAGCTGGTCGTGCCGGAGCTCTCGCCGAGTTCCTTGGCGAGCACGGTCGAGTTCGCCTCGCCGTGCCGGCCCAGGTACTCGAGGATGCGGCGGCGCAGCGGGTTGCCGAGGGACTTGTACAGGGCGGTGCGTTCGACGCTGGTCAGCTCGGGGTCGGGCATGCGGCCACGGTATCCCCGGCCCGCTTCCCTTCGCAGAGCAAGTTCTGCAGAATTTTCTTTGCAGAATTTCCTCTGCGGTTCTATCGTGGTGGCATGCGAACGAAATGGGCTCTGGTGTTACTCGGCGCCACCGCCGTGGCGCTCGTGCCGTGGATGGTGCTCCTCGTCCGTACGCTCCCGGCGAGCACCGAGGTGCGGAACTGGCAGGTGGCATGGGTGGGACTCGATGTACTGATGGCCGCGGGGTGCGCGGCCACCGCCGTGCTGGGCTTCCGCCGCAATCCGCACGCCCGGCTGACCGCGTCGGCGACGGCCGCGGTCGCGGTGCTCGACGCCTGGTTCGACATAACCACCGCGCAGCCGGGCGCCGCCCTCGTCCAGGCCCTGGCCTGTGCGGTGGCGGAGGCGGGGCTCGCCTGCGCATGTGTGTATCTCGCACTGTCCATGGCGCACGCGGTGTGTGAAGGACCGGGGTAGTACTGCCCGAATGATCGCAGGGCCTCTCGCCTTCCCGTCCCGCACGAAGGACACTCATGGGCCAAGGAGTTGCTGCCGGAGGGGGACGTGACATGCGGGACAGCCATCGGGCGGAAGCCGAGCGGCTGTTGGCCCGGGCCGTCGAGGAAGAGGTCCGGCGTTCGGGTGGGCGCGTTGACGGGGGTGTGCTGCTGTCCCGGACGCGGGCCGCGCTCGACGCGATGGGACAGACGGCCGGCGAGGAGTACGAGGCGTATACGCGGGCCCTCGACGACGCGGAGGCGGGACAGCTGACGTTCGCGCAGCGCTATGCCCAGGACGGTGCTGGAACTCCCGTACTGATAGCGGCCGTTGGGGCAGTGGCCGCCGTCGTCGCGGATCTTGCGCTGGGCACGGGCGCAGGGACGGCGATCGGCGCGGGTGCCACGGTGGGGGTGGTGGGCGCGGCGGCCACCGTGCTCAAGGTGACGGCCTCTCATCTGCCGGCCGCGAGCCGCCGGGCCGGTGCCATCGCGCAGCCCGGCGGCCCCGAACAGCTGCGCCTGCAGTGGCTCACGGCCCTGGAAGTACGAGGCATCCGACCGTTCCTCGACCAGCAGCGGGTCATCAGCGCCTCCACGAGCGCGAAGCAGGGTGCTCCCCAGCTGCGGCGTACCGACAAGAGCGCGGCGGCGCGACGGCGCAGTGTGCTGGAGCAGTCGTTCGGTCAACTGCCCGAGCCGGACGGGCCGTTCGCGGGACGCCGGGCCCAGCTGTCACGGGTCGCGCAGTGGGTGCACGCGGCGCGCGCCAGCACCGAGACGAAGCCGACGGTCGTGGTGCTGCACGGCGCGCCCGGCTCCGGCCGCAGCAGCCTCGCGATCCGGGCGGCGCACGACCTCAGGGACCAGTTCCGCGGTGCCTGCGTGGTGGACCTGCGCGGCGACAGCCCGGACGACCCCCCACTGACCACACGCGACGCCCTGCTCCACCTCCTGAACCGGCTCGGCGCACCGCGTGAGCAGCTCCTCTTCCGTGAGCGTTCCTCACCGGACCAACAGGTCAGGCGGCTGAGCGAGTTGTACCACCAGCACCTGGCGGGCCTGCCGGTGACGATCGTCCTGGACGACGCGAGCGACGCCGAGCAGGTGCGCACCCTGGTCCCCGAGCGCTCGGAGAGCCTGGTCCTGGTCACCGCCCGCACACCGCTCGACCTGCCCGCCGACCTCCCCGCCTGGGTGCACCAGCTGCCCGTCGAGGCGCTGGACGCGGCAGGCGCCGAGGAGCTGTTGAACGCGACGGCGCAGGACAAGTCCGGCCCGTACGACGCCGAATCCACCGACCGCGTAGGGGAGTTGTGCGGCGGCCTGCCCCTGGCCCTGCGCATCGCGGGCTCCTCCCTCGGCCCCCGCACCCCGCGCCAACTGGCCACGGACCTCGCGGCATACGGCCCCGTGGAACCGGTCGAGCGAGTGCTGTGGCTGCGCTACACCGACCAGTCGGACATGGCGCGCCGACTCCTGCGCCGACTGGCCCTGGCCGGCCGCGCCTCCCTGGGCGCGGCCGCCGCGGCATCCCTGCTGGCCACCGACGAACCGGAGGCCACCCGCCAGCTGACCGCGCTCTCCCAGGCGGGCCTGATCGACCATGTCCGCGGCAGCCGCTACCGCCTGCACGACCTCGTACGGGCCTTCGCGGGAGCCCGCCTCCTGGACGAGGAGGAACCCTCCGAGCGCACGGCCGCGCAGGAACGCCTGATCGTGAACTACGCGGAGCTCGCCGACTCGGTGATCCGCCTGGTCGACGGCAAGACGTCCACGCGCGCCGATCAGTTCGGGCCGCACGGCTTCACCTCTCTCGACGCGGCCCTGCGCTGGCTGGACGACGAGTCGAGCTTCATCACGGCGGCGCTGCGGCACGCGGAGGGCGTGAACCAAGCCGCGGTACTGAACCTCCTGGGCGCCCTGTGCGACTACTGCCTCCTGCGCGGCGACCTCTACCGCCTGGGCGAGATCAGCGAGTTGACCCAGGCGGTCGACCAGGGCCTGCTGGTGCGCTCGGTCCAGTGGCGCACCGGCATCGCGGCCCGCCAGCTCGGCGAACTCGACAAGGCACGCACGACCCTGGCCTCGGTCGTGGACCTCTACTTCGAGGCCCATCACGACGCGGGCGCCGCCCGGGCGCTCTGCTCCCTCGGCATCACCCTGCACCACCAGGGAAACCTCACCGAGGCCGCGGCCAAGCTCCAGGAGGCCATGGACCTCCAGGCCTCCCCCGACCTTGCCGCCGACCGCGCCTGGACGATGCACGCGCTCGCGGCGGTGGAGCGCGACAGGTCCCGGCTCGCCCGCGCCCTGGACCTGCTGACCGAGGCCCTGGTCCTGCACCGCGAAGGCGAGTCCGTACACGGCGAGGCGTGGGCCCACTTCCAACTCGGCCAGCTCGGTCTGCGGATGGGCGACGTACCGCGCGCGGAGCGCGAACTGCGCGAGGCTCTCGACCTGTACGGCCGTACCCGTGACGCCCGCGGCGAGGCCTGGGCCCTCACCCAGCTGGCCCGCGCCCGGCTCGTCGAGGGCGACCCGACCTCCGCGGTCGCCGGCCTGCGCCAGGCGGCCTCCCGCCACCGCGAGAACGAGGACGCGCGCGGCGAGGCGTGGACGATCTACTACCTGGGCCAGGCCCTGGAGGAGACCGGCAACCTGGACCAGGCGGTCCGTGAACTGGAGCGCTCCCGCACGATGTTCTCCCGCATGCGCGACGTGTACGGCCTCGCCTGCGCCCGCCACCACTCGGCCCGCGTCACGCGCGACCAACGGGCCGCCCAGACGGGTTCGTTGAGGAACTCGGGCTTCGCCCGCCAGCTCCTGGTCGACGCCCGCGCCGACTTCCAGCGCATCGGCGTCGCCCACGGCGAGGCCTGGACCTGCCTCGAACTGGCGGTCGTCGACGCCGGCAACGCCCGTACGCAACAGGCCCTGGCCCTGTGCGAGGAGGCGATCGACCTCTTCACGTCGTACGGCGACCGCCGGGGCGAGGACTGGGCCAAGTTCCTGAGGTGCACCCTGCTCCCCTACGCCGCTCCCGGCGGCTACGAGGTCGGCGCCGCGGTGGCCCAGGAGGAACTGACCCAGCTCTCCGGCACCGGACATCCCTCCCGGGACGGAAAACTGGACGACTACATCGAGGCGTACCAGCTGCTGCTGGAGCGTGGCGTGGACCTGGACGCCGGCTGGCAGGCCTGGCGACTCGGGATGGTGCCGGGGCGGCATGCGCGGGATGTGATGGGGGTGGCGGTCGGCGCGGGGCGGGAGTGAACCCGCGCGGCGCCGCCGGCACGCGGACACCGCCGCTGCGGATCCCCGCCGGGCATGCGGCGGGGACCGCCGGACTGTGGCGGAGACCGCCGGACTGTGGCGGGAACCGCCCGGCTGTCGCGGGAACCGCCCGGCTGTCGCGGGAACCGCCCGGCTGTCGCGGAGACCGCCCGGCTGTCGCGGAGACCGCCCGGCTGTCGCGGAGACCGCCGGGCTGTGGAGGCGGCGGCCGCCAAGGGGCGGCAGGGCTCTCCCCGGCGCCTAGGCAGCGGTGTGCGCGGCACGTCCGGTTGTCCGGAGTCGGTGTGTCGCGAAGCCGTATCCGCGCGACGCCCGCGACCACCGCGGAGTCCGCGTCGACGCGAGCGAGATGTACGTCCGCGTCAATGGCACAGCGGGCGCGCACTCCGGCCATCCACGGTCGGAGTCCGCGCACCTGCTGCTGTTGTTGTCCGTGAAGTACCTGTCCCTGGCGGGCCACTCCCGTTGAGTGCCACGCACGCGCCAGGGGCGGCACGCGCCAGAGGCGGCACGCGCGAGGGGACGGGCTCAGCCCTTCGCGGGCGAAGCCTTCCCGCTCCCGGTGATCCCGGCATCGGCGCCCTTGCCGGAGGACCCCGCGCCCTTCTGGGCGTCCTCCTCGAAGGTGACCTTGCCCATGTGCCGGTTCATGGACTTCATCAGCCCCCACACCGCCAGGGCCATCACCGCGAAGACGATGAAGCCGAGGACGCCGGGGGTGACCTTGTTCTGGTCGACCTCCTTGGCGAGGGGGACGAGCTGTGTCAGTGCCAGGCTTGCGCTCATGTCAGGCATTGTCGCGGATGCCCGCAAAGAGGTCGTCCTCGGGGAGGGAGGTATCGACGAAGGACTTGGCGAGCTCGTACTCCTCGGTCGGCCAGACCTCCTTCTGGATCTCCATCGGGACCTTGAACCAGCCGCCGTCGGGGTCGATCTGTGTGGCGTGCGCGATCAGCGCCTTGTCCCGGATCTCGAAGAAGTCCGCGCACGGAACATGCGTGGTCAGCGTGCGCTCGGTGCGCTCGAACTCCGACCAGCGCTTCAGCCACTCCCCGTACGGCGACTCCAGACCGCGCTCCAGCAGGGCATTGTGCAGCGCCTCGGTGCGCGGGCGATTGAAGCCCTGGTTGTAGTAGAGCTTCTGCGGCTGGAACGCCGGACCGAACTCGGACTCCGGGTACTTCTCGCGGTCCGCCGCACCGTCGAACGCCACCATCGAGATCTTGTGGGTCATGATGTGGTCGGGGTGCGGGTAACCACCGTTCTCGTCGTATGTGGTGATCACCTGCGGGCGGAAGGAGCGGATCTGCTTGACCAGCTCGCCGGCCGCCTTGTCGACGTCCTCCAGGGCGAAACAACCCTCGGGGAGCGGGGGCAGCGGGTCGCCCTCGGGCAGGCCCGAGTCGACGAAGCCGAGCCACTCCTGCTTGATCCCGAGGATCTCGCGGGCCTCGTCCATCTCCTTCTTGCGTACCTCGTGGATGTGCTCCTCGATGTACTCATCGCCCTGAAGCTTCGGGTTGAGGATGGAGCCGCGCTCCCCGCCCGTGCAGGTCACGACCAGCACGTCCACCCCCTCGGACACGTACTTCGCCATGGTCGCCGCGCCCTTGCTCGACTCGTCGTCGGGGTGGGCGTGCACGGCCATCAGTCGCAGCTGGTCAGTCAAGACTCAATCCTCGGTCAGTCGGCTGTCGCCTCGTAGGTCGGCTGTCGGCGCCCGGCGTGAAACAGCGCGATGGGCGGCTTCTATAGTGACGGAATCGGGGGGCCAATAATTCCAGGGCCCGGTCACGGGGCCCCTTCCAGGACATTGGTCCCGGCCGGCCGAGAGGACGATCATGAGTACGGCGAGCACGCAGCTGCCCGAGGGCCGGTACGGCCGCTCCGCGGACGAGCGCGCCGACCGGAAACTCAAGGCCATCGGAACTGTACTGGGCGTCGCCCTGCTCGCCCTGGTTGGCTGGTTCGGTTTCCACTACGTCGTCGGCAACAAGATCAGCGCCGAAGTGATCACCTTCAAGGCGGCCTCGGACAGCGCTGTCGAGGTGCACCTGGAGGTGCGCAAGGACGCGGACGCCCATGGCTACTGCACCCTGCGCTCGCAGAACGCCGACGGTGCCGAGGTGGGTCGCGCGGACTTCCGTTTCGACCAGGACTCCTCACGCATCGACAAGGTGGTTACCCTGCGTACGACGGCCCTCGGCTCCACGGCGGAGCTGCTCGGCTGTCACGCGGACTGAGCGGAACGGCACAGGCGCGGACACAGGCACCGACACGGGTCGGCATCGCCCTTGACTCCTACCCGCTGACCTGCACTGACGAAATTCTGATGCCTTATGTCCTCCCCCTTGAGCCACTGAATTGTTAGGCTCGTGGTTTCGCCCACCCGTGAAGGAACATTCTTCTGGGTAGGGCGATGCTTTGTATTCCCAGTACCTACGAGGAGCACCTGTGACCCAGACCAGCGAGAACGTCACCTGGCTGACCCAGGAGGCGTACAACCAGCTGAAGGCCGAGCTGGAGTACCTGTCTGGTCCTGCGCGCACGGAGATCGCCGCCAAGATCGCGGCCGCGCGCGAGGAGGGGGACCTGCGCGAGAACGGCGGGTACCACGCGGCCAAGGAGGAGCAGGGCAAGCAGGAGCTCCGTGTGCGCCAGCTGACCCAGCTTCTGGAGAACGCCAAGGTCGGCGAGGCTCCCGCGGCGGACGGTGCGGTAGCGCCGGGCATGGTCGTCACCATCGCCTTCGACGGCGACGGCGACGAGGACGACACCCTGGACTTCCTGCTGGCCTCGCGCGAGTACGCCAGCTCTGACATCGAGACGTACTCGCCGCAGTCCCCGCTGGGCTCCGGTGTGAACGGCAAGAAGGTCGGCGAGGACGCCCAGTACGAACTGCCGAACGGCAAGTTCGCCTCGGTGAAGATCCTCAAGGCCGAGCCGTACCAGGGCTGAGCCCAGGACCGGCGACTACGGCGATGCCCCCGGCCGCGCGGCCGGGGGCATCGTCATGTCCGGGTCACGCCGTGGCGGATCGGTACTTGCGCACCGCCAGCGTCCTGAATATCAGGATGATCAGGACCGAGTAGATCACCGAGGCCCAGACCGAGTGCTGCATGGGCCAGGCGTCCGACGTCGACTGACCGGGGTTGGCGAAGAGCACGCGGCAGGCCTGCACGGTGGCGCTGAACGGGTTCCAGTCCGCGATGTGCCGCAGCCAGGGCGTCATGTTGCTGGAGTCCACGAACGCGTTCGAGATGAACGTGACCGGGAAGAGCCAGATCAGTCCGCCGGAGGTGGCCGCCTCGGGTGTGCGCACGGAGAGGCCGATGAGGGCGCCGATCCAGGTGAACGCGTACCCGGCCAGAAGCAGCAGCCCGAAGGCGCCCAGCACCTTGGCCGCGTTGGTGTCGCCGTCCGAGCCGACCCGCCAGCCGACCAGCAGGGCGACCACCGCGAGGACCAGCAGGGTCAGCGCGGTCTGCACGAGGTCGGCGAGCGTACGCCCGGTCAGTACCGCGCCGCGCGCCATGGGCAGCGAGCGGAAGCGGTCGATGAGGCCCTTGTGCATGTCGTCGGCGATACCCGCGCCGGCGCCCGCCGTGGCGAACGTGACGGTCTGCGCGAAGATGCCCGCCATCAGGAAGTTGCGGTAGTCGGTCGAACTGGTGCTGCCGCCGATCATCATGGAGCCGCCGAAGACGTAGCTGAACAGCACCACGAACATGATCGGCTGGATCAGCCCGAAGATCACCATCTCCGGGATCCGGGACATCCTGATCAGATTGCGCTTGGCGACGACCAGCGAGTCGCGAATGGACTGGCTGACGGGGTTCGAGGGCGCCGTGATCTGCACGGCGTCGGTCACGGCACTCACTTGCCTGCCTCCTTCTTGCGCTTGGAACCCTTGCCTGCGTCCGCCACTCCGTTGCCCTCTTCGCGCTCCTCGGCCACATGGCCCGTGAGCGACAGGAAGACGTCGTCCAGGGTGGGACGGCGCAGGCCGATGTCGTCGATCTCGATGCCCCGGGTGTCCAGCTCGCGGATGACTTCCGCGAGCAGCTTCGCGCCGCCGGTGACGGGCACGGTGAGCTTGCGGGTGTGCTCCTCGACGGTGGTCTCGCCCTTGCCGAATCCGCGCAGCACCTCGGAGGCGGTCTCCATGTGCTCGCGCTCGTGGACCACGACCTCGACGCGCTCGCCGCCGGTCTGTGCCTTGAGCTGGTCGGCAGTGCCGCGGGCGATGACGCGGCCGTGGTCGACCACGCAGATGTCGTGCGCGAGGTGGTCGGCCTCTTCCAGGTACTGGGTGGTCAGCAGCAGGGTCGTGCCGCCGGAGACCAGGTCCTTGATGACGTCCCACAGCTGCTGGCGGTTGCGCGGGTCCAGGCCGGTCGTCGGCTCGTCCATGAACATCACCGGAGGTGACACGACCAGCGCGGCCGCCAGGTCGAGCCGGCGGCGCATACCGCCCGAGTACGTCTTCGCGGTGCGGTCGGCGGCGTCCGCGAGGTTGAACTGCTCGAGCAGCACGTCCGCGCGTATCTTCGCGGCCTTGGCCTTCATCTGGTAGAGCTGGCCGACCATCTGCAGGTTCTCGCGGCCGGTCAGGTACTCGTCGACCGCGGCGAACTGTCCGGAGAGGCCGACCCTGCGCCGCACGGCGTCGGGGTGTTTGAGCACGTCGACGCCCGCGACGACGGCCTTGCCGCTGTCGGGGCGGAGCAGGGTCGTCAGGCAGCGGACCGCGGTCGTCTTCCCCGCGCCGTTCGGCCCGAGCAGACCCAGCACTGTGCCCTCCGGGACATCGAGGTCGACGCCGTCCAGAGCCCTTACGTCACCGAAGGTCTTGACCAGGCCTTCGGCATAGATGGCGCCTGGCATGTGAGTTCTCCACGTCGTTGGGGATTTTCACGAAAGTGTGAGTTTTACTGTTTCGCACCGCCCGGTGGGGCGAACGCGCCGCCCGCCCGGCAGTTCCGTGACGGGAGACACACCGTAACGCGATGTATCGCGTTGCTCAACAGGTTTTTCCGACCGGAGACGAAAGCGCTCGTGATCTCAGCCGATCACTGTGTAACCCGCCTCGCGCAGCGCCCGGTTCACCTCGGCGCAGTGCTCGGGGCCCTTCGTCTCCAGGTGCAGCTCGACCTCCACCTCCGTGAGCCCGAGCCGTGGATCGGTCCGTACGTGACTCACATCGAGGACGTTAGCGTCCGCCACTGACAACACCCCGAGAAGTGTGGCCAGGGCTCCGGGACGATCGGTCAACCGCAGCGTGACCGCCAGGTAACGGCCACCCGCCGCCATGCCGTGGCGCAGGATGCGCTGCATCAGCAGCGGGTCCACGTTTCCGCCCGACAGCAGGGCCACGACCGGGCCCTCGAAGGCTCCGGGCTCGCGCAGCAGCGCCGCGACGGGGCTCGCGCCGGCCGGTTCGACGACCAGCTTGGCGCGCTCCAGGCAGAGCAGCAGAGCGCTGGAGAGATTGTTCTCGGAGACCGTGTGGACCTCGTCGACCAGTTCCTCGACAAGGCGGAACGGTACGTCGCCCGGCCGTCCGACCTTGATGCCGTCGGCCATCGTCGCCGGGTTCTCGATCGACACCGGGCGCCCTGCCGCCAGCGAGGGCGGGTACGCCGCGGCGCCCTCCGCCTGCACACCGACGATCCGTACGTCCGGGCGGATCGACTTCACCGCGAGCGCGACGCCCGCGGCCAGCCCGCCGCCGCCGATCCCGACGACGATCGTGCGCACCTCGGGACACTGCTCCAGGATTTCCAGGCCGACCGTGCCCTGGCCCGCGATGATGTCGGGATGGTCGAAGGGGTGGATGAACACGGCGCCCGTCTCGGCCGCGTACTCCTGCGCGGCGGCCAGCGTCTCGTCCACCACCTGTCCGTGCAGCCTCACCTCGGCGCCGTAGTCGCGCGTGGCCGCGACCTTCGGCAGCGGGGCGCCGGTCGGCATGAAGACCGTGGAACGCACGCCGAGCAGCGAGGAGGCCAGGGCGACGCCCTGGGCGTGGTTGCCCGCGCTGGCGGCGACGACACCCGCCGCGCGCTCCTCGGGAAGCAGCCCGGCGATCCGCACATACGCGCCGCGCAGCTTGAACGAACCCGTGCGCTGGAGGTTCTCGCACTTGAAGTGGACCGGTGCGCCCACCAGCTGGGACAAGTACCTGCTGCCCTCCATCGCGGTCACCCGCGCCACACCCGTGAGCATCTTCTGCGCGCCACGTACGTCGTCGAGAGTCACGCTGTGCAAGGAGTCAGCCGTGCTGTAGCTCATGACCTCCAGTCTCGCAGCTCACACGGGCGCACCCCGGCCGTGACCACGCTCCGAGACAGGTTTGCGCAGCGCCGGTACGGCCCGCGCCCCGGCCGCGTACCCTGTCCCCCAACCCAGCTCCCCACGCATGAATTGAGCCCCCGGCCATGCCCACAACACCTGAAATGTCGATGGACATGACGACCGTCGGTGACACCGGTCTTCTCGACACGCTGCAGCACGAGGTCGCGGTCTTCGCGCGCCGTGCCGAACAGACCCGGCTCGGCGGGGTGGGGCAGGTGCGCAACTCCATGGACCGCGCCGCGTACCTGCTGCTCAACCGCCTCGACAAGGAAGGGCCCATGGGCGTCAAGGCACTCGCCGCGAGCATGGGCATCGACTCCTCGACGGTCACCCGGCAGGTGGCGCCACTGGTCGACACCGGGCTCGTCAAGCGGACCTCGCACCCCGAGGACGGGCGTGCGGTGGTGCTCCAGCTGTCGCCGCGCGGGCAGTCCCGCCTCGACGAAGTGCGCTCCTCCAGGCGTCAGTTGATGGCCGAGCTGACACACGACTGGGCGCCGGAGGAGCGCGAGGCGTTCTGCACGCTCCTCACGCGCTTCAACGGCGCGCTCTCCGCCCGCCAGGCGGCACAGGGCCTGCCCGGCGCGGAGTCGCAGCCGACCTCCTGAACGACCCGGGGGCTTCACCGCGCCCCCGTCCGGCACGTGCGCACAGGCCGTTTTCGGGTCTCCCCGCTCTTCACGCGCGCGTGCATGTGCGTCGGACTCTTGACCGGAAGGCGGCGCCTGGCCTCATATGAGACCGGGTCCTTGTCGCACACGGTGCGGCCTGTCGTACGTGGCCGGGGCCCCGTTTCCCTCAGGATCGCCCTCGGACGGAGGCGTGGTGCGAGAACGGCAGGCGTCCCAAGGCGCCCGCCGGGCCCGGGAGTTCGAGGCGTTCGTCGCGGGCGCGGCAGGGCGGCTGCTGCATGCCGCCACGCTGCTGACGGCGGAACCCCGGGACGCCAACCCGCGGGCCCGCCGCCTGCTGACGCTGGCCCTCGCCCACACGTACGCCTCCTGGGACCGGCTGCGCGGCGAGGACCCGTACGACCGTGCCCGCCAGCAGTTGGCCGTGCGCTTCGCACGCTCGGCCTGGCACCAGTACGGGAGCTTCGGGCGGCCGCGCCCCTCCCCCGACAACGTCCTGGCCCGGCTCACGCCCCAGGAGCGGCTGATTCTGGTCCTCAGGCTGTACGAGGGGGTCGCCGAGGAACAGACGGCGGCCCTGCTCGGGCTCCCCACGGAACGCGTGCACACGATCTGCGCCCGCGCGATGGCGACGCTGCTGCACCCGCCGCGGGGCCCGGCACCGACCAGGGTGGAGGTGGCGCCGTCGTGAACCTTCCCGAGCGCGAGGCGGCGGTACGGCGCATGCTGGAGCAGGCGCCGCCCCCGGTGCCGCCCGACCTGTACGCGGACGTCGTACGCCGTGGCGGGCGCATGCTGCGCCGCTGGACGGCGGCCCGGCGCCTGATGTGGCTGGTGCTGTTCGCGGCGGCCGTCGCCTTCATCGTCTGGGCGAGCATCGCCCGCCCGTGGGTGGAGCCGCCGTCGGAAACGACTCCACCGCTGACGGGCTGGTGACCTGACTCAGCCGAGGGCCTGCTGGAGGTCCTGGAGCAGGTCGTCGACGTTCTCGATGCCCACGGAGAGGCGTACGAGATCGGCGGGGACCTCGAGCGCCGAACCGGCCGCCGAGGCGTGCGTCATACGGCCCGGGTGCTCGATCAGGGACTCGACGCCGCCCAGGGACTCGCCGAGCGTGAACACCTTGGCGCGGTTGCAGACCTCGACGGCCGCCTCCTCGCCGCCCTCGACCTGGAAGGAGACCATGCCGCCGAACGCCCTCATCTGCTTGGCGGCGATCTCGTGACCGGGGTGCTCCGGGAGGCCCGGGTACAGCACACGCGTCACGCGCGCGTGCCGGGTGAGCATCTCGGCGACCTTGCCGGCGTTCTCGCTGTGCCGGTCCATGCGCACCGAGAGCGTCTTGGTACCGCGCAGCACCAGCCAGGAGTCGAAGGGCCCGGCGACCGCGCCCATCGCGTTCTGGTGATACGCCAGCTCCTCGCCGAGCTCCTGGTCGCCGACGATCAGCGCGCCGCCGACGACGTCCGAGTGGCCGCCCATGTACTTGGTGAGGGAGTGCACGACGACGTCCGCGCCGAGCGTGAGCGGCTGCTGGAGGTAGGGGGTCGCGAAGGTGTTGTCGACGACGAGCTTGGCGCCCGCCTCGCGCGCGATCTGTGCGACCGCGGCGATGTCGGTGATGCCGAGAAGGGGGTTGGAGGGCGTCTCGACCCAGACGGCCTTGGTCTTCGGGGTGAGGGCGGCTCGTACGGAGTCGGGGTCGCTGGTGTCGGCCACGGACCACTCCACGCCCCATCGGGAGACGACCTTCGCGAAGAGGCGGAACGTACCGCCGTACGCGTCGTTGGGGATGACCACGTGGTCGCCGGGGCTGAGCAGCGTACGCAACAGGCAGTCCTCGGCCGCCAGTCCGGACGCGAACGCGAGGCCGCGACGGCCGCCTTCGAGGGCGGCGAGGTTCTCTTCCAGGGCCGTCCTGGTGGGGTTGGCGCTGCGGCTGTACTCGTAACCGCCGCGCAGCCCGCCGACGCCGTCCTGCTTGTAGGTCGAGACCTGGTAGATCGGCGGGACGACCGCGCCGGTGAGGGGATCGGCGGTGTTGCCCGCGTGGATCGCGAGGGTCTCGAAGTGCTGACTGATGTGCCTGTCGCTCATGGGTCCCGAGCGTAGTGCGCCCGCGGGGTCGGTGGCGGCGTAGGCCCTCCGGAGCGGGGCCGGACCGACCGTGCCGGGCCGCGGCGAAGGGAGGGCTCGCCCGTGTCGGGGCCGCCGCGAGGGGTCTTTCCCGACCGGGTTGGCCAATTGTCGGACCCGTCTGGTTCGCTTGAGGCATGGAGATTCTCTGGGTCCTGATGGCGCTGGCCATGTTCAGCCTGGTCCTGCTGCCGGTATTCAGGCGCAGGCGTGCCGGTATTCAGCTGGTCTCGCCCGGCGACCCGGACGCGGCGGACCCGGCGAACTACGGGTTCCTGCGCCAGGAGGAGCTGGACATCCGCATGCCCGGCCCGGACCAGGACCTGCTGGATGTGCTGGACCTGGTGCAGCGCACGCAGGACTACCGCTCCGCCTCGCAGCTGCTCGCCGGCACCGAGGTGGACGGCGAGCGGCGCTGGCAGCGGGTGCAGGCCTTCGCGGGTGCCGCGTCGCTGGAGCTGCAGCAGCGCCCCGGCGGGGTCAGCGAGATGCCCGGCGGGCAGTGGCTGCGGGTGTGGCGGGCCGAGCAGCCCAAGGACGCGGGCGGCACGGCGGTGCACGCGGAGTTCCTGGTGCAGCAGGCCTGGCGTACGTCGACGCCCGGGACGGACGAGTTCCGGATCATCATGGAGGAGGCGAGGGCGGCCTGCGGTGAGGCGGCCCTCCTCTCCCCCGGTGATCCGATCCCGTACATCATCGAGCTGTCGGTGGCCCGCGGACTCGGCTACCCCCAGCCGGAGTTCGAGAAGCTCTGGCTGAAGATCCTGGACCGCGCGCCGTCCCACATGGGTGCACACCTGGCGGCCCTGCACTACTGGTGCGAGAAGTGGCACGGCTCGCGCGAGGTGGCGTACGCGTTCGCGGAGGCCGCGGCCGCGCGTGCCCCGCAGGGGTCACTGCTCGCCGCCATGCCGCTCT
The DNA here is from genome assembly GCF_014645835.1 of Streptomyces albiflavescens. Lineage (GTDB taxonomy): Bacteria > Actinomycetota > Actinomycetes > Streptomycetales > Streptomycetaceae > Streptomyces > Streptomyces albiflavescens. The sequence continues at coordinate 40,659 of NZ_BMMM01000015.1, read as the reverse complement.
TCGCGGTCTTCGAGCACCTCCCCGAGGTGAATCTGGTCCGCAGCTTCTACCAGAGCGAGGTCGTGACCAAAGCGGTCCATGGCGCGCTCTTCGCGGTGCACGCGGCCCGCTCCGACGACCCGATGCTGGCCCACGTACGCCACCTGCTGGTCCTCTTCCTGGTCCGCAGCGAGCGCTGGGCCGAGGCCATGGACCAGCTGGTGCATGTGGACGGCCACGTCGGCGCGCTCCCCTGGACGCTGACCTCCGACCCGGCCGCGGACTACGCGATATACCGGGCGCTGGCGGTGGCGGGATACGAGGCGAACGGCGGGAGCCCGGCGACACTGTCGCACTGAGGCGAACGGCGGGAGCCCGGCCACGCTGCCGCACTGAGGCGAACGGCGGGAGCCCGGCCACGCTGCCGCACCGAGGCGAACGGCGGGAGCCCGGCCACGCTGCCGCACCGAGGCGCGGGGCAGCTGCCGTACTGAGGCGTAGGAATGCCGGAGGCGGTTCACGCGTTCAGCAACACGTCCCCCCTCGGAACCCGCAACCCCGTGGAGAGCGCATGTTCCTGCACAGCCGTACACCGCAGCTCCCGACCCCTGAGCAGGCCCTGCGCGGCCGCCCGGAGCCGACCTTCACGGTCCCCGAGCGCCACACTGTCCTCGGCACCCCGCTCCTTGGCCCCTACCCCGAGGGTCTGGAGATCGCCGACTTCGGCCTCGGCTGCTTCTGGGGCGCGGAGCGCAAGTTCTGGGAGCTGCCGGCCGGCGTGTACACGACCCTGGTCGGCTACGAGGGCGGCTTCACCGAGCACCCCACGTACGAAGAGGTGTGCTCGGGGCTGACCGGCCACACGGAGGCCGTCCGCGTGGTCTACGACCCCACGAAGATCACGTACGAGCGTCTCCTCCAGGTCTTCTGGGAGTCCCACAACCCCACCCAGGGCTTCCGCCAGGGCAACGACGTGGGCACCCAGTACCGCTCCGCCATCTACACCCACACTCCGGCCCAGGCCGCCGCCGCGGCCGCCTCCCGCGAGGCCTACCAGAAGGTCCTCACGGGCTCGGGCTACGGCACGATCACCACGGAGCTGCTCCCCGCGGAGGGGCGCACCTTCTATCCGGCCGAGGGGTACCACCAGCAGTACCTGGACAAGAATCCGGCGGGGTACTGCGGGATCGGCGGGACGGGCGTTTCGTGCCCGATCGGCGTGGCCAAGGCGGATGGCTGAGCCCCTCCCGCTGGACGTCGCGGAGACGTTGAACGCGCTGCTGACCGGCTCTGATCCGGTGAGCAGCGCGCTGCGTGCTCAGCTTCCGTACGCCCGGGTGGTCGGCAGATGCGCTTGCGGCTGCGCCACGGTCGACCTGGCGGTGAACCGCGCAGCGGTCCCGCCGGCTCCCGCTCACGGCAATCCGGCCGCGGACGCCTGGTACGCCGAACCAAAGGACGCCGGCGTGATGGTCTTCACGAAGGACGGCTACCTCTCACTGCTGGAGATCTACTCGACGTCCAGCGAGCCGATCACTGCGTGGCCAGAGTCTCGCTTCGTCGAACGCTGATCACCGGGGAGCTCAGGCGCGAACATCCACGGCCGAGAGAACGGGAGAGTCGCGGACGGGGACCGTGGGGAGGAACATCGGAGTCATGTAGGCAAGGTGGTGGCTATGGGGACGCCGTCGATGCATTTCAGCGAGAGTCCTGAGGATCCGTTCGCCCTCGAGCGCGGCGCGTCCGCTGTGCTCGACGATCAAGGCACCGTGGTCGGCTGGAGCGCACGCGCACAGGAGCTGCTGGGCTATCCGGCCAAGGAAGTGATCGGACGGGCCTGGCAGGACCTCTTGGTCGACGCCCGTGACCTGCCTGTCGTGCGGTCCGTCGTCGTGGACGCCATGAGGACGGGGGGCTGGTTCGGGGTCCTGCCCGTCCGGCACCGCGACGGACGGCGGGTGGAAATGGGTTTCCGGGCCCGCGCGGTCGCTCGGGACGGGGACCGTCAGGAGTGGGTCCTGGTCGGAGCCCCCGCCGCCGAGGTCATTGCCTGGCAGCGGGACCGTGCGCTGCTGGACGGCCTGTACCACCGGTCCCCGATCGGTCTGGTCACTTACGACCCGGACAGGAGAGTGATCCGGGTCAACCGTGCGGTCGAGAAGGCGAGCGGCGTCCCGGCCGAGGCGCCGGTGGGCCACCGCCCCCGCGCATTCATGGTCGACGAGGACGCGGGTCCGCAGGATGAACGGGTACGGCACGTCCTGGAGACCGGCGAGCCGTTGATCTTCACGGAGCAGTCGGCCCGGGCGCGCCACGATCCGGGGCGGGAACGGATCGTGTCCGTTTCGGCGTTCCGGATGGAAGACCCCTCGGGCCGGGTTCTCGGCGTGGCCGAGACGATCGAGGACGTGACCGACCGCCACCGGGCCCAGCGCAGGCTCGCCCTGCTGAACGAGGCGAGTGCCCGGATCGGAACCTCACTGGACGTGATGCAGACGGCCCGGGAACTGGCCGAGGTGGCCGCCCACGGCCTGGCGGACTACTGCTCGGTGGACCTTCTGAAGCCGGTGACACTTGGTGACGAACCACCCCCCGGTGCGACAGGTCCGCTGCTCCGCGTGGCCCTCTCGCCCCCAGAACACCGGGTCCCGTACCAGGAGGGCGATGTGGTCCCGCTCCTTCCGGAATCTCCGCAGGCGCGGTGCTTGGCCGAGCGTCGCCCGATTCTCGACCGGCTGCTGTCCCTGCGCCCCGAGTGGTACTCCATGGACCGGCGGCGGATCGAGATCGCCTTGGGTCTCGGCGTTCATTCGCTGATCGTGGTGCCCTTGGTGGCGCGCGGCCTGGTACTGGGCGTAGTGAGCCTGTGGCGAGTGCGCCATTCGGAGCCTTTCGAGGACGACGATGCCGCGGTGGCCCATGAGTTTTCCTCGCGTGCGGCCGTCTGCATCGACAACGCTCGCCGCTTCACCCAGCAGCAGAGCGCCGCTCTGACTCTGCAGCGCAGTCTGCTGCCGAGCGCGGTGTCCGACCTGCCGGCCGTCGAGGTGGCCTGCCGATACCTCCCGGCGAGCGGTGAACCGGGCATCGGCGGTGACTGGTTCGACGTGATCCCGTTGTCAGGGGCCCGAGTCGCGCTCGTCGTGGGAGACGTGGTCGGCCACGGGATCCACGCTGCGGCCTCCATGGGCCGCCTGCGCGCCGCCGCGCGCACCCTGGCCAGCCTCGACCTGGAACCGGACGAGGTGGTGGCGCGGCTGGACGATCTGGTCAGTCTGCTGGCCACCGAGCTGGAGGCGAACGCCCGCGGCAGCGGTTCCGCAGTGGAGCAGGTGGTCGGGGCCACCTGCGTGTACGCGGTTTACGATCCGGTCTCCCGGCACTGTTCCCTGGCACGCGCCGGTCACCCGGCACCGTTGGTGTCCACCCCGGACGGCGAGGTGACCGTACTCGACCTGCCCGCGGGTCCACCGCTGGGTCTGGGCGGCCTGCCATTCGAAACGTACGACCTCGACCTCCCCGAGGGCAGTCTGCTCACGCTCTATACCGACGGTCTTCTGGAGGCGCGCGACGGCGACATCGACGCCGCGCTGGAGCACCTGAACGAATGTCTCACCCCCTCCGCCGATCCTCTGGACAGCACCTGCCACGCCGTGGTCGAAGCGCTGCTGCCGAAGGAGCACCTCCCCATCGACGACGTCGCGCTGCTCATCGCCCGTACCCGGGTGCTGCCGCCACAGGATGTCGCCGCATGGCAGCTGCCCCTGGAAGCGACCGCCGCTGCCCGTGCCAGGGAGCTGACCACGGCGAAACTGGCCGATTGGGGGCTGACGGAGCTGGCCTTCACCACCGAGCTGGTCGCCAGCGAGCTCGTCACCAACGCTTACCGGTACGCGGCGGGCCCCATCACCCTGCGCCTCATCCGTACGCACTGCCTGATCTGTGAGGTGTCCGACACCAGCCACACTTCCCCGCACCTCCGGCGGGCCCTCAGCACGGACGAGGGCGGACGCGGACTCTTCCTGGTCGCGCAGCTCACGGAGCGGTGGGGCACCCGCTACACCCACGACGGCAAGACCGTTTGGACGGAGCAGCCTCTCCCGCACACATGACCCACAACGACGGCGTGTCTGGGGAAGCGGCCGCAAGCGCGGGCCGTACTGCCACGACACAACTGACTGGCAGCGCGCCCGCCGAGAGCTTAGGTCGCGGCCCCGACGCGGTCGAAACTCGATGGCCCATGGGAGTCGTTCGGCCTCACCGTGTACGTCATGGAAGAACCGCAACGCGGGATCCGGGCGGTCTACGCAGCATCCACGATCACCGTCTACCAGGCGTACTCCCCGGACATCGGCATACCCGCCGGACGCGAGGGTCGTTTTCCCACCCTGTGGAAGCGGGACCGGATGACGTGGGTCATCAAGCCGCGCTGACAGACCTTTGTCGTCGGTTGCTGCCCTCACCGTGTCGTCGCGGCTATTGGCGCCGCGAATTGATCAACGCTTCCGCCCACTCGGGTGAATGGGCCCGACGTGCCGCCTCTCTGATCTGCTGGTCGCTCATGCCTGAGACGAGCTGGTGCGATTCATGTATGCCGTCTCCGTTGCCGACCTGGAGCATCATCAAGAACCAGGTCAGTGACCGAACCACGTCTCTGTCCGTACCTACTGCGTCCCGGTAACGGACACCGGTGGCGATCGAAGGGCCGTGTCCGCCCTGTGCCGCCCGCTCGTACCAGGTCAGTGCATCAACCTCACGGCCGACCTCGCTGAACCAATCACCGAGTACGCCCGCGGCCTCCGGCACGTCCTGCTCCGCTGCCGTCATCAGCAACGTCATCACTGCCTGCGGGCTCATACGATCAGTCGCCGTGTCCATGAGGTGCATCATCGCCAGGTTGAACATGGCGTGGCTGTCACCTGCCTCAGCCGCCAAGGTGAAGAGCCGCTCCGCACGCTCCGGGTCGCGCTGCGTACCGCGGCCTGTCATCAACAGGTGGCCCAGACCGCGCTGCCCGGCAGGATGGCCCTGCTCAGCCGCGAGTGTGAAATGCCGGAGCGCCGCCACAGCGTCTTCGTCGTATTCCAGCGCGATGCCACCCAACAGGCTTCGCGCTTCCAGGTCGCCCGCTTCCGCCAGCGCAGCGAGTGGCCCTCGCAGCTCATCAAGCCTTGCCTCCGCATCACGGTCCCCCCGCTGAGCAGCGTCCAGAGCCCGTTGAGCGCTGCCTATGACATCGAATGAAGGTACGGATTCCGAAGACATCTACTCTCCCACGGTCGGCGTCAGCGAAGAGGCACCGTAACAACGGCTGCCACGGACGCCCCAGTTGCGGTCGAGAGACCAGGGTCGGCACACACGGCCTGGGAGGCTCTCCCCCGCGAGCCGTGGCCGTACTACACAATCCGGAACAAGAGCCTGTGTTGACAGCGGCAGAGCCTCCGGATCGGTGAGTAACCGGCGTCGACGCAAAGGTCCGTGAACGCGGCTTGACATGGATCACCAAGCCGCGTTCGCAGACCCCACCCGGTCGCTGATGCCGTGCCCGTGAACCTAACGGGGTTGGGGTTCGTGGAGGCGGACTGTCATCCTCACCGTCACGTCGTCTCCTGCGGACAGGCCGCTGGGCTTGCGCACGGCGACCTTGAGCGGCAGCAGGTAGCCGCCGTCCTTGGGGAACAGCGACGTCTGGAAGGCGACCTCACCGATCCGGGCCTCGACCGGGATCACGCCCCAGCCGTAGGTGGCCATTGCGGCCACCTCGCGGATGTCGGCGGACTCCTCGTCCGGCACACGCACGAAGTAGTACGGCGCCGGTCCGCGCCATTCGATCACTCGGCCGGAAAAGACGAACTCCATGCGGTCGGTCTCCTTCGATGAGAACGGCCAAAACGCGCAACGGACCCTGCAAAGGCTCCGGGTCGCCTCACCCCGCGACGCTTCACCCGCCGACTGCCCGGAGCGGTGACGGCCCGGTCCCCCCGTCAGGAAGTCTGACGGATCCCGTTGCCGGGCGACGTGCGGGCGAACCAGATTCGCGTCTCGCCTGCGGTCAGGACGCGGGTCAGCTCGGCCGTTCCCGGGAGATGCGGGAAGAATCGGTCGGCGTTCCAACTGCGCTGGTACACCGGCTCGTCGAGCACGAGCAGGCGACGCCCCTCCACCAGGGGGATGTCGTCGGGCAGCCCCTCGTTCCAGATCCGCTCGCCGTCCGGGGCGAGGAGTTCGAAGGCTCCGGTCGCGATGGTCTGGGTGCGTCGTTGGGCGGGCTCGGGGTCCGTGGCCAGGCGGACGCTCTCCGCCGAAGGCGTGTTGCCGGGCACGTGGCCGCCGCCGACGAGGACGTGGGCGAGCAGCGTGTGCAACTGGAAGTTGTCCCCGATACCGCTGATGCGCACCTCGAACCCGGTCCCTGTGGGCCTGTGCAGCACCACAAGGGGTTCGTCGTCCAGAACCGCCAGCGCATAGGCCAGGCATTTGAGGTCGTGCCGTTCCAGGGCCGCCAGATCGCGGCAGGCGGGGAGGATCGCGGATGCGTGCCGTCGGCGCACCTCGGCACTGCGGCACAGCACGGCCAGCGCGGGCGGCTGCCACTCCTCGACCGAGCACCAGGCCAGCGCCAGCCGCGTGGCCTCGTACACCTCGCCGCCGAGGCGGGCCAGCAGCGCGTCGTCAATGATCTTCTCGTCCGACTCCGGCAGTTCGTCATCGGCCGCGCCGGCGGCGGTCCAGCGGCGGGCGAACTCCAGGGCGTCGAGCAGGTCCCGGTGGACGCCGTCGAGAATCGGCTCGGCGCAGGCCGCCGGATCGGCCCCGCGCTCGACGCAGAAGCCGGCCGCCATCGCCAGCATCGGCCGCGCCGATGGGGGGAAGGCAGGGAGCAACGCCGCCAACCGGGGCCCTGCCAGAACGCGTTCAGCGTCCGACGCCGACTGCACACCGTTCATCATGGCGGTGAAGGCACGCCCGGTGCCGTCGCCATCACGAGCGGCAACAGCCTCCTCCAGCTCGGACACCGTGGCGGCGAGGCTCGAAGCCTCCCGCTTCCTCTTGAAGATCACCGGCACACCTTAGGCCCGAGTGATGGAAGACCGCGAGGACTCATGGCTCGGGAGCAGGAGCCACCCTCTCGCATGCTTGCCACAGAAGGTCTATGAACACTGCTTGACATGGATCACCAAGGCGCGTTCACAGACCCCATCTGGGGGCACTGGCAGTCGTCCGGGCTCAGGTGCGGACAGCGTCCACCTGCTGGTGGCCCGACGCCGGCCCCCCGGGCGAGGGGGAAGCCGTTCCCTGTCGCGCCGGCCGCCCAGGGCTACGGCACGGGGCCGAGGCTGCCTTCCAGGGTGGTGCGGGTGATCAAGGGGCGGTCCCAGCGGGCGAGGATCTCGTTGGCGAGGTCCACGACCGGCAGGGGGTCGACGTCGTTGCGAACCTCGATGCCGGCGGCCAGCAGGCTGCGCGGGACCGCGTCGGCGTCCAGGAGAACGCGCCAGTCCTGCGGGCAGAGCTCCAGGAACTCGAGGCGGGTGAGCCGGGAGATCTCCAACGGGGCGGCAAGCGTGCCGGATTCAGCCCTGAGGGTCCGCAGGCGCGGCAGGTCCACGACGGGCTCCAGGCTGAGCGGTTCGCCCTCCCACAGGCCGATGCTCAGGACCTCCAGCGTGGGGTGCGCGGCGGCCTCGACGCTGCTCAGACTGCGGATGTTGACGTGCGCCACGGCCGGCGGCTCGTCGTCCGCGCGCCGGCGGGGGCCGCGCTGTCCCTGTCCAGGGAGAACCAGCTCGGTGAGGGAGTCGGCGATCAGGCCCGCGCCGACGCTCTCCTCGCGGCTGAGGACGATGACCTGCCCGGTGTGCCCGCCCGGTCCCGGCGTCAGGTCGACCGCGATCCGGTCGCCGTCCCAGTCGCCGAAGACGATCCAGCGGGGTGAGCCGACCAGCCCCTGCACCGCGGTGTCGTAACGGGTGTCGACCGCCTCCGCCTTCATCGCCGCGAACCGCCACGGGGACTGGCGTGAGGCCGCGTCGGCGATGTAGAGCTCGTCGAGGGGGAAGAGTTGGCAGCCGACGGCGTTGGCGACCCGCATGGCCGCCTCGTAGTCGTCGTTACAGTCCTCCCACCGGGCCCGGGTCACCCGGTAGAGCGCCTTGAGTTCGTCGGGCAGCGCGACACCGAGGCGTACTTCCGCCTCCGCCAGTTCCGCCTCCGTGGCGCCGACGGAGTCGGGGAGGCGATCGCGCAGGAAGCTTTCCAGTGCCGCCGGATCCGCCGCCGGCGAGAGCTTCGCGCCGGGCACCGGATCAGGCACCCGGCGCCAGGGCTCGGGCACGGCGTCTTCGACCAGCACGAGCGCACCCGGGAGCGGCCCGCTGCCCTCGGCCTCCACGGCAGGCCCGAAGTCGAGCAGGTCCAGCACGGCCGGGCCGTCCGGGGACATCCGGGCCACGAAGGAGACGCCGTCGGCGCCGGCCTCCGCGAGCGCGCCCCGCACCCGCTGCACGGCGTCGAGCTCGGGCCGTCTGTCCGCCTCGTCAGACGCCTGCCCGTGCATGGTGAACATCGGCCCCCATGGCATCGGCACGCTGTACGCGTGGGTGCCGATCCGTCCGGCGACGTGACCGCCCAGAGCGCCCGGTGTCGCGGTGTGAGCGGACCGCAGGACATGAAGCAGCGGCTCCCAGGTCGTGAACTCATGGAGCGTGGACACAGGTGTCTCCGATCGGCGCGGTCAACGTGGCGAGGTGATTATCACGGGAGGCACTGACAGCCCCCTTCCTCAGCGGCACTCGGCCTCGCCGACCGCTTTGCCTTGAACGGCAAGGAATCCGCGGAAGCCGCAGACCACGGCCCCGCTGCGCGGCTTGACGCGGATCACCAAGGCGCGTTCACGGCCCCGTCCGTGGTCGTAAGATCTCCCGCTGGTGGTCGACACAGCTTGTGGGGGCGAACATGGAGAGACCGGACGACCGCATCGCATCCGTCCTGCGCTTCGCCGCGGAACTCGTCGCTTGGGTGGCCACTCCCTGGGCCTTGTCCAAGTACTCATGGCTGCTTGCCGTCTTGGCGGTGGTGGTACTGATCGGCTTCCCGACCCTCTTCTCCACTCCGGGAGACAAGGCGCAGGTGATCATCCCTGTCTCGGGTACGGTCACGATCCTGCTCGTGCTGCTCCAGCTCGCTGCTGCCGCGATCGCCGCATGGTTGGCATGGCCCATCTATGCGGCAGTCCTCGTGTCTCTCCTCGTGGCCGCCACCCTCGTCACGGAACGTCAACGCTGGCAGTGGCTGCTCTCCACGAACCGGCACACCGGCTGAGCTGCGGAGGGGTGGCACCGGAGTGCGTTCGCTCTCCGGGCAGGCCCGCCACTTCCCGGCCTCGCCCTAGCCTTCAGTGAAGTAGGTATACGGCGCCACCGAGACTCCTTCGGAGACCGCGCGTTCGTCGTCCTCGCCGGCTTCCGGGTCGAGGTCGCGCGCCCACAACGAATGCATGGACCACACGGAGAAGCCGGCGTGGAAGTCGTGGCCGATGTCTGAGGGCGTGCTCAAGTGTCCCAGGGCGTGGAGGTCCGCGACGACGTCATCCAGAAAGCGATGGGTCAGCTGAACCCCGTCGTAGTGCGCTTCGGCATCGCCGCCTTCGCCGCTGTAGCCGATCTCCACGAGTTCGACCGTCTCGTCATCCGCGTAGGTGATCACCAGCGTGGGTGAGGTGGTGTAGACGGCCCGCTGTCCGCCCGGGCCGTGATACGGCGACCCGACACGCTCCTCGACCTGCGAGCGCGGATCGCCGATCCTGACAAGGGCCACGCCTTGTCCTGGGATGATCTCCATGTTGACCATCCTGCCAGCCAGGACAACCACTCGGGAGTCCGCAGAGAGATCACAGCGCCGCCGCTGCACCCGGCGAAGGTCTGTGAACGCGGCTTGACATGAGTCATCAAGCAGCGTTCACAGCCCGCAAGAACCTGTGCCTGCGCGGTGGACCGAGGTCACCTTCGGGTCGGCTTGTCGGGGCGTGGATCATGGTCCCGTGATGAAGTGGACGAAGAAGACGCCTCCGGTCGGGCACTCCGAGCATGAGCCGGAACTCTCGGCCTACCAGTGGGCGATGCGGAACCGGCTTCTCGCGGCCCCTGTACTGCCCGCGCCCGAACCCTGGCGGCCCGTCTTCGAGTACGAGTACGGCGTCCCTGTCGGCGGACTGCTCGGTATCGGCTTCGCGACGGATCCCGATACCGGCCACGATCTGGTGATGGTCGTCTCGCACGACGGGCACGGTCTCTTCGACGCCGTCACCGGCGAAAAGATCGCCAGGGACCGCGACCCCGCTCCCGAGGACAGCACCCCCGACGCCGTTGCCGACCTGTCCTGCCCCGGGCTGGGGCCGATCACTGGAAGCCGCGTACGCATCGCCGGGCTCTTCGGCGGCGGGCTGCACACCACCACCGAAGACGGCTGGACCCTGGAAGTCGTCACCCCGGCCTGGCCGAACGATCGGATCCTGCTGTCCCGCGACGGCGGGCTCCCCCACGCGGGTCCGCACGGAGAGGAGTGGTGGCACATCTTCCACTCGAACTACTCCACATTCCGTGCAGCCGGCTTCTCCCCCTCCGGCCGAACGATCGCCGTAGCGACGAGCAGTGACCTCTCCCTGTGGACCCGTGGAGCGAACACCAGCACCAGCCACTTCAGCAGTGCCGAGACCTGACCGCAAGGACGGCAGTGGGGCCGTGCCGTGTCAGCCGTCGAACCGGATCCAGTCCACCGCTGCATCGGCCAACTCCGGATCAGTGGGTAACCGGCGTCGATGCAAAGGTCTGTGAACATGGCCTGACATGGATCATCAAGCGGCGTTGACAGACCTTTAAAGCCCCAGCCCTTTAAAGCCCCAGCACCTCGCCGTACTTGATGGCCCCGTGGGGCAGTGCGAAGCCGAACGGGGTCAGCGACTTGCCCAGCGGGTACGTCTCCTCGGTGCTGCTCGGCACGAACCAGACGCCACCCGACCTGGGCTCACCGGCGTTCTCCCCGGGCGCGCTCACCGCGGTGTCCCACAGTCCGTCGCGGTTGTAGTCGCCGACGGCCACCTGGGCGCCGAAGCGGTCGCCGGCCTCGGCCGTACCGGGCATGTTCGTGGTGCTCTGGCTGCGGGCCAGACCGCCGTAGAGGCCGTGCTCCGTGCCGTTCATGGTGACGTACCCGCCCGCGTCCTTGACGGTGCCCACGTCCTCGCCGGGCACGCCGACCACCAGTTCCGGACGGCTGTCGCCGTTCAGGTCGCCCGCGGCCAGCGCGGCGCCGAAGTCGTCGCCCTCCTCGGCGATGCCGCCGACCTCCGGGTTCGACTGGGTGATGCACTCGCTCTCGGTGCCGAAGTTCGCGGTCTTCGAGCCCTTGAGCAGGAGCACCGCACCGCCGAGCCGGTCCTCGCAATGCGTGGTCTCCGACTCGGGGTTGGGCTGTACGAGGCCGACCGCGAGGTCGTCCGTGCCGTCCCGGTCGAAGTCGGCGGCGGCGAGCGAGCTGCCCCGGTCCGCGTCGGCGTACCACTGGGCCGGCTTGGCCTGGTCGTCCCAGCGCGTGATGAAGGTGCTGGAGTCCTCCATGCCCTGCCAGGTGGCGGCGAGGTCGTCCCGGCCGTCGCCGTCGAAGTCGCCGGTGGCCAGGTCGCGGGTGGCGCCGCCCATGCTGTAGCCGCGCAGGGTGGTGGTGGTCACGGGGGCCGCGGTGAGCGGGCCCGGGCGGAACCGGAGCGAGCCGCTCTCCTCGCCGTTCTCGCCGTACGCGAGGTCGGTGTCGCCGTCGCCGTCGTAGTCGCCCGTGGCGATGGTGCGGCCGATGCTGCTGAACTCGCCCGTGCCCCTGGCCACGGTGGTGCCCTTGACGTTCAGCCCCGAGCCGTCCAGGACGGTGATGGTGCCCTCGTCCTTGAGCTGCTCGGAGGTGAGCGACTCGCCGCTCGCGCCGACGACGAGCTCGAAGACGCCGTCGCCGTTCACGTCGACGGGTGCGACGGAGGACCCGAAGCGGTCGCCCGCCTCGGGCGTCCCGGGTATGCCGGCCTCAGCCTGGCTGATGACGCCGGTGGACTGGCTCGGGCTCCGCGGGCCGCCATAGATCACGCTGATGTAGCCGGCCTTGGCCTTGCCGTCCACCGTGGCGTTGGGCATGCCGACCGCGATGTCCGCGTATCCGTCGCCGTTGAAATCGAACCGCGGAGTCGTTGCAGCCGCGGCGCTCCCGGCGAGTGGCAGGGTCAGACCGGCGGCGGTGAGGGCCGCTGCGGCGGCGGTGACGGCCAGGGTGCGTGCACGCACGGTGGAACTCCCGTTGTCGAAGGGGGCAATGAGAGCGAAGGTTCTCGGAGATGTGACTCACGAGGTGTACGAAGGGTTGTGTGAAGGTGGCGGAACACGACTAGGGACTCGCCGTCTACGCGGGCACCATCGACAACCACCCCATCGGGGGTGGTCCCAAGCCCCCTCTGGTCAGCATGGCGATATGCAGGTGAGAGCACCCAAGGAGTGGGGCTTCCCCGTCGCGTATGACGAGGACATGCGCCACGGGCTCCGGCAGTTCCTTCCCGGCGCGGTGGTCGGGCGGTACTTCGGCGGCACTCTGCCCAACGGGGACTTCTCCATCAGGCACGAGGACCTGCTCGCCGAGAACCCGCTCGCCGGCGATCCCGATGGCCTTCCGGACCTGGATCTCATCACGAGGACCGCGCTCTGATCGGTCAGTCGTCGCCGCTTCCGTACGGTCGGGTCAGTATCTCCAGGTTGTGGCCGTCCGGGTCGTCGAAGTAGGTGCCGCGCCCGCCGTCGTTGGTGTTGATCTCGTTGACGCGACGGTGGGCCGGGTCCGCCCAGTAGGTCAGGCCGGCTGCCCGGATGCGGGCGAAGATCTCGTCGAAGTCCTCCTCCGAGACAAGGAAGGCGTAGTGCTGCGGGGTGATCGTCCCGGTCGTGTCCATGTAGTCGAGGGTGACGCCGTTGGGGATCGGGACCGGGATGAACGGGCCGTACGGCGGGCTCACTTGGAGGCCGAGGATGTCCGCGAGGAATCGGGCGGAGGCCTTCTTGTCGTGGGCGGCGACGATCGTGTGGTTCAACTCGACGGACATCGCGAAACCTCCTGTGCGTGCCTGTACGTCGTTGTACGTCCTCGTGATTCCTTCTCCGTCCTTCCACAGTAGGCATCGCGGCCCCCGAGATGCCCCTGCTCGGTGCGCCGGGCGCTCACATACTCGTGCGGACGCGGATCCCCGGGTCGTACGACGGAAACGCCGAGGGCGCCGACCGGCCGTACGACCCGTCGGCGCCCTCCACGCGGAAACTAGATCGTGGCCGTGTCGATCACGAAGCGGTAGCGGACGTCGCTTGCCAGGACACGCTCGTACGCGTCGTTGATCTCGGAGGCGCTGATCAGCTCGATCTCGGCGCCGAAGCCGTGCTCGGCGCAGAAGTCGAGCATCTCCTGGGTCTCCCGGATACCGCCGATGCCGGAGCCCGCGAGGGTCTTGCGGCCGCCGATCACCGAGAAGAGGTTGAGCTTGACGGGCTCCTCGGGCGCGCCCACGTTCACGAAGGCGCCGTCGGTCTTGAGGAGCGACAGGTAGGCGTCCAGGTCCAGCGGGGCCGAGACCGTGGACAGGATCAGGTCGAAGGTGCCGCGCAGTTCCTGGAAGGTCTTCGGGTCGCTGGTGGCGAAGTAGTGGTCGGCACCCAGCTTCAGACCGTCGTCCTTCTTGCGGAGCGACTGGGAGAGGACCGTGACCTCGGCGCCCAGCGCGTGCGCGATCTTGACGCCCATGTGGCCGAGGCCGCCCATGCCGAGGACGGCGACCTTCTTGCCGGGGCCGGCGTTCCAGTGCTTGAGCGGGGAGTACGTGGTGATGCCGGCGCAGAGCAGCGGGGCGGCCTCGTCGAGGGAGAGGCCGTCGGGGATGCGGACGGTGAAGTTCTCGGCCACGACGATCTTCTCGGAGTAGCCGCCGTAGGTGGGCTCGCCGTCCTTGCCGACGGCGTTGTACGTGCCCACGTTGCCCTTCAGGCAGTACTGCTCCAGGCCCGCCTCGCAGTTCTCGCACTCGCGGCAGGAGTCGACCATGCAGCCGACGCCCACCCGGTCGCCGACCTTGAACTTGGTGACACCGGAGCCGACCTCGGAGACGATGCCGGCGATCTCGTGGCCCGGCACCATCGGGAAGATGGCCTCGCCCCAGCCCTCGCGGGCCTGGTGGATGTCGGAGTGGCAGATGCCGGCGAACTTGATGTCGATCAGGACGTCGAACTCGCCGACCTGGCGACGCTCGATGGTGGTGCGCTCCAGCGGAGCCTTGGCGGCGGGGGCGGCGTACGCAGCAACAGTGGTCATGCCGGGGGTTCTCCTAGGGAGTGGTCTGTCCTGTGCTCGGCTGCCTTCGGCCGGGCACGCCGTCCACCTTGCCCCGCCTCACCGCATTCACCCAGGTCACCGTTCTGCGTACGTCCGCTGGTCCTACTACTGGCGGGGTCAGGCTTCTCTGCGTACGACCGTGAATACTGGACGTATGGATGGACATCCCTCTCCGGGCCCCGCGGGCGGAACGGGACAGCCGCTGGACCGGCGTGCCGAGCTCAGCGAGTTCCTGCGCACCCGCCGCGCCCGGCTGAAGCCGGAGGACGTGGGGCTGCCGGACTTCGGGCGGCACCGCCGGGTGCCCGGGCTGCGCCGCGAGGAGCTGGCACAGCTGGCCGGGGTGTCCGTCGCCTACTACACGCGCCTGGAGCAGGGCAACGGGCGCAACGTGTCGCCCGAGGTGCTCGACGCGATCGCCCGCGCACTGCGGCTCTCCGACGCCGAGCACGCGCATCTCACCCACCTCGCGAAGCCCAAGCAGCACAAGAAGAAGCGGACGGCGCGGCCGCAGCAGGTGCGGGTGGCCCTGCGGCAGCTGCTCGACGCGTTGGACGGCATCCCGGCGTACATCACCGGGCGGCGCTCGGACATCCTCGTCTGGAACCGGATGGCCGCGGCCGTCTTCGGGGACTGGTCGGAGCTGCCTCCGCAGCAGCGGAACTGGGCCCGGATGGTGTTCCTGAAGCCCGAGTACCGCGATCTGTTCGTCGACTGGGAGCAGAAGGCGATCGACATCGTCTGTCTTCTGCGCATGGACGCGGGCTGTCATCCCGACGATCCGCAGCTCTCGGCCCTGGTCGGCGAGCTCTCCGTGAAGAGTGAGGACTTTCGGCGGCTGTGGGCCACGCACGACGTCAAGGAGAAGACCTACGGCGTGAAGCGGCTGCGGCATCCGCTGGTGGGTGACCTGGCGTTGCAGTTCGAGTCGTTCCGGTTGCCGGACGACAGTGAGCAGGCGCTGATCACGTATCACGCGGAGCCGGGGTCCCCCTCGGCGGAGGCGCTGCGCCTGCTCGCGTCCTGGGGCACGGACGCGACCCGCGCGGGCGCCGCGTCCCCGCCGTAGGCTTTCGGATACCCGCCCTCACCCCTGGTACGGCGGTGCCGCCCCCCACGTCCACTTCGGGATCGGCTGCTCCCCCGGAGGCACCGCGTCCGGCCCCGAGAAGTACACGGCCAACCGCGTCCCCCACTCCGCGTACGCGACGAAGGCGGAGCGGAACTCGGCGTCGGTCGGAAGCCCCGCGTCGTCCGCCGCGTCCTGGAGGAGGTTCACCCAGCGGCGCCGCTGAACCTCGGTGATGTTCTTGCCGAGGTGCTTGGCCACCATGTGCCCGTGCCCGCCCTGGGTCTCGGAGTACTCCGGCGGTCCGCCGAAGACCTCGCCGAGCCAGAGGGCGACGTGCTGGGCGTGCTCGGGGGCGAGGTCCGCGAACAGCGGCGCGAGGAGGTCGTCCTTGAGGACCTTGTCGTAGAAGACCTCGGTCAGACGGGCGAAGGCCTCGGCCCCGCCCGCCCAGGCGTAGAGCGTGGGCACGGACGCGCCCGCGCCCCGCACCGTCGTCGGCTTGTAGTGGCGCATCTCCTCGATGTTGCCGATGTAGGGGCGGATCTCGGTGAGGAAGTCGGGGAAGAGGTCGGACTTGCGGAAGCCCTCGACGTGCTCCTCGGTCGATGTCCACGTGATCCGCAGGATGTAGTGCTCGAAGTCCTCCTCGCAGCGCGCGAGTTCGTAGTCGACGCACTGCGGGGCCGCGGCCAGCTGGGCGGCGGCCCGGGTGTAGGCGGCCAGGAACTCCGCCGACTGCTGCTCGGGAATCCGGTACCGGATGTATTCGACAGTCGAAACGGTCATGGCCCCAACCAAACACGGACGGCCCGCCGGAAGCTCTCCCTCCGACGGGCCGTTCGCTATGGGCTCACTACCTGTACTGGCTCACTTCCCGTAGTACGCGTTGTAGATCGAGATCGTCGACTTGTTCCCCTTCTTGTCGGCGATCTTGGCGTGGAACGAGATGCCCTTGCCCGCCGCCGGGTTCTTCACGGTGATCTTTCCGTCCTTGACCTGGACCTTCTTCCAAGTCTGGCCGTAGTCGTACGACACCCACACCGCCAGCGATTTGAGGTTGGCGCCCTTGGCCGCGCCTTCGACGGTGACCGGGAAGGTCACGGTCTTACCGGCCTCGACGCGACTGTCCAGGCCTGTCTTCGCGTTGAAGCGGACCGTGGAGGCGGGCAGTTGGGCGAAGTCGGTCTTCTTGGAGTGGAAGGTCCAGCTCGCGTCGATCCGCGTGGAAGCGGCCGCGACCTTGACGCTCCGGATGACGGAGGTGGTCAGCTTGTACTCGGCGTTGCCCGCCGGGACCTTGAACATCCCGTCGCCGAAGAGCGGGTCCTGGTTGGAGCCGACCTTGGCGCCGTTGCGGTACAGCGTCGTCTTGACCGAGGTGAAGTCCGACGACCCCGCGTGCTTGTTGGCGTCGGTGAACAGCGGCACGTAGCCGTAGATGCTGTTGCCCTCGCGGAACAGGCCGTAGTTCGCGTTCAGGTGCGGCCCGAAGACCGCCGTGTTGAACGTCTTGCTGTAGCTCTTTCCCGCCTTGAACGTCTGCGGTACGCCGAGGGTGTAGTAGGCGTCGGGGATCGGGAAGCCGTCCGGGTCCTTGGCGCCCCCGAACTGCAGGAAGTCCAGCCCCCACTGAATCCGCTCACCGGTCGACAGATACAGCGTGCGCGTGCTCGGCAGGGTCTGCTCCGCGAGCGCACCGACGGTGAGGTCCTCGGGCAGCAAGCCGGAGGCACTGATGGCACCGGTCTTGCCGGCGGCCGCGGCGCCCATGCCGGCCTTCACCCTGGCGAGTTCGCCCTGCTTGAAGTGCCGGACCTTGTCGCCGACGACATGCTTGACCTTGGCGGTGGTGGCGACGTCGTACTCGGTCTTGTCGCCCTTGGTCCACTGGCCGTACCAGGTCTGGGTCAGCCCGCTGGAGACGTCCGGGCCGAGCGACGCCATCCGGATGTTCTCAAAGGAGTCCAGGCTGAAGCCGACGGGAAAACCCGCGGGTTCGTAGAAGTAGTCGATCATCGCCGACAGCGGCTTGGCCCCGGTGTCCGGCACCGTGATGTCGGCGGTCTTCGTCTTCCGGGCGTCGATCGTCACTGTGGTGTTCTTGGTGACGCTCAGCTTCGGCTCGACCACCCAGTCGAGACCGCCCTCGAAGGTGACGAAGTCCTTCGCGATCCATGCGTCCAGGAGGTACGTGCCCTTGGGCACTCGCACGGTCGTCGTGCCGGACTGCGCGATCGGCACCTGGTAGCCCCGGCCGGAGGCCAGTCCCGTGTAGCCGAGCAGGATCGTGTCGTAGTCCGCCGTCGGCTGACCGTCCTTGCCGATGTGCTTGATCGTCACGTCGTACGACTGGATCTCACGCTGCACGGCCGCGGCCGTGCGTACGCTCTGTCCGCCGCCGGTCGCCGTGACATACGCGGAGTACGCGCCATCGAGCGTGCCGCCCAGCTTGGTGTTGACGGTCAGGTCGACGGAGGCCTTGCCGCCCGCCGGGACCTTCACCGTGGTGGCGCCGAGCTTGAAGAAGCCCGCGGGAGCCGCCTGCCCCTTGGGGTTGGTGGCGGTCGCCGACAGCTTCAGGGTGACGGTGGACTTGCCGAGGTTGCGGTAGGTGACCTGCTTGGTCGCGGGCTTGTCGTCGGTGTGCGGCCACTGCTGGGTGCCGAAGCTCACCGACACCGGGTCGGCGATCACGGACTGCTTGATGGCCTTGTCGACGGCGATCCGGCCCGAACCCTGCTGGAACGGAGTGTACTTGCCGCCCTTCGCGGAGCCGGTCAGCGCGCCCTTGAGTTCGGCGTAACCCCAGTCCGGGTGTTCCTGCTTGAGGATCGCCGCGGCGCCCGCGACGTGCGGGGTCGCCATCGACGTACCGGAAATGGTCAGGTAGCCGGGCGGGTTCTCGCCGACCTCCTCGTCGATGAGGCTGCCCGGAGCCGCCGCGGCCGTGATGTCCACGCCGGGGGCGGTGACGTCCGGCTTGATGGCCGCGTCGCCGGCGCGCGGGCCGGTGCTGGAGAAGTCGGCCAGCTTGTCGTGGTCGTCGACCGCGCCGACGGTGAGGGCCGCGTCCGCGCTGCCCGGTGAACCGATGGACTCGGGGCCGGAGTTGCCGGCCGCTATCGCGAAGAGGACGCCCTTCTCGGCGGAGAGCTTGTTGACCTCCGCCTCCAGGGGGTCGATCTCCGGGGTGTCCGGTCCGCCCAGGCTGAGGTTGACGACGTCGGCGCCCTGGTCCGCGGCCCATTCCATGCCGGCGAGGATGCTGGAGTCGTCACCGGAGCCGGTGTCGTCGAGGACCTTGCCGTTGAGGATCTTGGCGCCAGGAGCCACGCCCTTGTACTTGCCGTGGGACTTCGCGCCGGTGCCCGCCGCGATGGACGCGACGTGCGTGCCGTGACCGAAGTGGTCGGTGGCGTCGGCGGCCGTGGAGAAGTTCTTGGACTCGATCACCTGGTTCTTGAGGTCCGGGTGGGTCGCGTCGACTCCGGTGTCCAGTACGGCGATCTTCACGCCCTTGCCGGTGTATCCGGCCGCCCACGCCTTGGGGGCGCCGATCTGCGGCACGGACTTGTCGAGGCTCGCCTTGCGGACGCCGTCGAGCCAGACGTGTGCCACGCCGGAGGCCGTCTCGTCGCCGTTGGTGACCGCGTTCCACAGTTCGGGCGTGTCCTGCTGCGGTGTCTGCACCGCGTCCGCGTTGAGGACCGTGAGGCTCCGGCGGAGCTTGCCCGCGTCGCGGACGTCCGCCTTGGCCGCCGCGGCGGCTCCCTTGTAGCCGACGATGACCTTGAGGCCCGCCTTCTGGGACGAGCGGGTGGCCGACTTGTTGAGTTCGGTGATGTCGAACAGCCGCTGGTCCAGCTTGCCGGTGGCCACGAGTCGGGCCGCGTCGGCCGGGATGACGGTCGTGTGCCCGTCGACCTTGCGGATCTGTACGGGTATGTGCTCCCGCCCCTTCGCCCGGTCCAGGCCGACGACCCGGCCATTGGCGTCGACTGCGACCCGGTCACCGGTGATCAGGGTGATGCGGTGTGTGGCCGTGAGCGAGGGCGCGTTGGTCGGGCGCTGCTCGGGCTTCGCCGACGCCGGGCTGGTCATCCCGGCGGCGAGTGCGACGGCGGACGCCGTTGCGATGGTGGCCGCGCATGCTCTTTTCACTTGTCTGCGCAAGACTCCCCCTGGAGATCGCATGCCGGGCGAATTCCCCGTTCACCCGGCCGGGGGCGGTCCCGTACGCATGCGCGTACACCCCCCGGAAAGCGCAAGTATGCCCGGGGGGTGATCGGCCGCTCAATAGACAGGGAGCCGCGAAGAGTTGACGGACTTGTTCCGCCGAGCTCCCGCACTCCCCCCTTTGCGCTTCCTTATGCTCCCGCGTTCTCCTTGACGGTGATCCGGCCCTTGCGGATCGTCGCAAGCCGCGGGGCCTTCTTCGCGATCGCGGAGTCGTGCGTGACCATGATGAAAGTGAGCCCGTGCTCCTTCCACATGGCTTCCAGTACGTCCATGATCTCGTCGCGCATGGATTCGTCGAGGTTTCCGGTGGGTTCGTCGGCGAGCAGCACCTTCGGCTGCTTGACCAGGGCGCGGGCGATGGCGACGCGCTGCTGCTGACCACCCGACAGTTCGGCGGGCAGGTGCCCGAGCCGCTCGGTCAGGCCCACCGACTCCAGTGCCGCGGCGGCCCGTTCGCGCCGCTCCTTCGTCTTCACACGGAGGGGTACGAGGGCGGTCTCCACGTTCTCCTGGGCGGTGAGCGTGGGAATCAGGTTGAAGCTCTGAAAGACGAAGCCGATGTTCTCGCTGCGCACCTTGGTGAGCTTCGCCTCGGACAGTTTCGCCATGTCCGTGCCGTCGAGTTCGACACTGCCCGCGGTGGGGCGGTCGAGCCCGCCGAGCATCTGAAGAAGGGTGGACTTTCCGCCACCGGTGGGGCCCTGGATGACGAGCCGGTCGCCGTCCCCGATGGTCAGATCGATACCGGCGAGCGCGTCGACCGTTTCCTTGCCCCGCGTATAGCGCTTGGTGACGCCTCTGAGTTCGTACATGGTGCAACTCCTGGGATACGTAAGGGGGGCTTATTCGACGCGGCGCAGGGCGTCCGCGGGCCGCAACCGGGAGGCGCGCCAGCCGCCGAAGGCACCGGCGATCAGGCCACCGGTGACGGCGAGGGCCACCGCGACGACGATGGTGTTGAGGCTGACGGGCGCGGTGAGCGCGACCTCGAGGGCCTTGCTCGCGGCCTGTCGGCCGGGACCTCCGAAACCACCGCCAGGACCGCCGGGACCACCGCCCGCACCGCCGCCGGAACTGCCCACCTGGGCCTGCAGGGTCGGGCTGATCTCGGTGACGACATAGGCGCCCGCGAGGCCGAGCGCGATACCGAGGGCGCCGCCGACCAGACCGTTGACGACGGCCTCACCGACGACCTGGCGGGTCACCCGGCCCGACTTCCAGCCGAGCGCCTTGAGGGTGCCGAACTCGCGCACCCGGCGGGAGACGGCCGAGGAGGTCAGCAGACCCGCGACCAGGAACGCGGCCACGAGCACCGCGATGGAAAGCCACTTGCCGACGTTCGAGGCGAGGCTGGAGGCCGTCGACAGGGAGCCGGAGACGGTGTCCGCGAGGTCCGCGGAAGTCGTCACGGTCGTACCCGAGATGTTCTTCTGGATGGTGCTCTTGACGCTGCTGATCTGCTGCGAGTCGGACGCCTTGACGTAGATCGTGGTGACCTTGTTCTTGGAGTCGCTGAGCGTCTGCGCCTGCTTGAGCGGGATGTACAGGTTGGCCGCCGCGTCACCGCTGTCCGGCGTCGCGATGCCGATGACCTTGTACTTGACGCTCTTGATGGTGACGGTGCTGCCGACCTTGAGCTTCTTCTCCTTGGCGTACGACTTGTCGGCGACGACGACCTTGGCGTCGGTCTCGGACGTCTT
This sequence comes from Streptomyces albiflavescens, assembly GCF_014645835.1. Taxonomy (GTDB): domain Bacteria; phylum Actinomycetota; class Actinomycetes; order Streptomycetales; family Streptomycetaceae; genus Streptomyces; species Streptomyces albiflavescens. The sequence continues at coordinate 19,263 of NZ_BMMM01000015.1, read as the reverse complement.
GAACGTACGACCGCTGGTGATCTTCGACGAGGTCAGCGGGCCGAGGGCCGGCTTGGTGACGTCGGTGCCGTAGACCGAGTAGTTGTTGACGTCGAAGTCGGCGCCGCCGCCCTTGACGGTGCCCTGGGGCGAGGGCTGGGCGCCGCCCGGGCCGCCCTGCTGGTTGCCGCCACCGTTTTGGTTCTGCTGGAACTGACCCCGCGTGAACTGGCCGTTGACCCGGATGACCTGGAGGCTCAGCCCGCCGACGGAGTCCGCGACGCCCTTCTGGGAGTCGACCTTGGAGACCGTCGAGGCGGCCAGGGTCTGGAAGCCCTGGACCATGACGCGGTCGCTGCTCTGCTCCTTGTCGGAGCCGTTGTCCTGGGCGTCGAAGTTGAAGCGCGGGCGGTCGCTGCTGCTCGACGTGGGCGCCGCGGCCTTGGTGACCGTCATGTCCGTACCCAGCCCGTACAGCGACTGGAGGACCTTGCCCTGGGCCTTCTCCATGCCCGAGGACACGGAGCTGACCACGATGACCAGGGCGATGCCCAGGGCGAGTCCGGAGGCGACGACGAGGGCCGCCTTTCTGCGGCGGCGCAGTTCGCGCCTCAGGTAGGTGAAGAACATGGGCCGCAAGTTAGGTACGGCGCGTGATGAAGGGATAAGGCCGAAATAAGAGAACGATGAGAAGGCTGTGGCGGGCCGGGAGTTCACCTGTGCACCACCGAGGAACGCTGTGCGCCCGCCAAGACGAACGGCCCGCACTCCGGGTGGAGTGCGGGCCGTCGTACGCAGGCTCGGCTCAGACCGCGGAACCGGACTTCCATGCCGCCCAGTCCAGGTTCCAGCCGTTGAGGCCGTTCTCCGGGGCGATGGTCTTGTCGCCGGTGTTCTTGACGACCACGACGTCACCGATCAGCGAGTGGTTGTAGAACCACGCGGCAGGCGTGTTCTGGTCCTTGGCACCCTTGGTGTCGGACAGGCCGACACAGCCGTGGCTGGTGTTCACCGCGCCGAAGATGGACTTGGCGCCCCAGTAGTTGCCGTGGATGAAGGTGCCGGAGTTCGACAGACGCATGGCGTGCGGCACGTCCTTGATGTCGTACTCGCCCTTGCCGTCGTCGTTCGTGAAGCCGACCGTCGAGCCGTCCATCCGGGTCTCCTTGAACTTCTCGGAGATCACCATCTGGCCCTGGTACGTCTTGTGGTCCGGAGCACCCGCGGAGATCGGGATGGTCTTGATGACCTTGCCGTCCTGGGTGACCTTCATCGTCTTGGTCTGAGCGTCGACGACGGAGACCTGGTTGCGACCGATCTTGAAAGTGACCGTCTTCTGCTGCACGCCGTACACGCCGCTCGCACCCTCGACGCCGTCGAGGTTCAGCTTGAGGGTGACGGTGGAGCCGCCGGTCCAGTAGTTCTCGGGGCGGAAGTCCAGGCGGTTGGCGTTGAACCAGTGCCCGACGACCTCCTGGCCACTGCTGGAGGAGACGGTGATCCCCTTCTGCACGGCGGCCTTGTTCGTGATCGCCTTGTTGAAGTTGATCGAGACCGGCATGCCGACGCCGACGGTGGAGCCGTCCTCCGGCGTGAAGTTGCCTATGAAGCTGTTGGCCGGGGAGACCGTCGTGAACGAGGCGTTCTCATGGGCGGTGCGGCCTGCGGAGTCGGTGGCCTCGGCGGCGATCTTGTACGTGGTGGCCCGCTCGAGCTGGCCGGACGGCTTCCAGCTCTTCTTGTCGGCGGATATCTGACCGGCGACGGCGGTGCCGGCGGCGGTCTGCATCGTGACGGACGTGAGCTTGCCCTTGCTCACGGTGACCGCCGTGCCGTTGTTGATCGAGGCGTTGTCGGAGCCGTCCTTGGGCGTGATCTTGATCTGGGCCTCGGAGGTCTTCTTGGCCGCGGCCTCGTCGACCTTGGCCTGCGACGTGCTGTCGCCGCCGTCCGTCGCGCCGGCCTTGTCACCGCCTCCGCTGCACGCAGAGAGCACCAACACCCCGCCGAGCAGTGCGGACGCGGCCATCAGACCCTTGCGCCGCTTACTGTCCGTCATCACACGCTTCTCCATCGTCGCCGAATCACCAAAAGACACGAGAGCCCCACCGGAACCATCAACGCTAGGACCGTTGCATCCCGTTCCACACCCCGCGGAGGTGTGGGGCACACCACGTCCGGACAAGTGGACCGCGTGGTGCTGAGGTGGCCAGTGCGTCTGCTGAGACGACAAAACCCCGGACGGCGGTTGCCGCCCGGGGTCACGTTTTCCCCAAGCCGCGTCAGCCGACTGCGTCTTCTTCGTCGTCCTCCGCGGCATCATCCTCGTCGAGATCCCAATCCGGCGAATCGGGGTCGTAGTCGATGGGCTCGCTGCTCCAGGACGCCTGGGCGAGGTCGATCCCCGGCACCTCGCTGACCAGGTCGAACGGGTCCACCAGATACGCGAGGGCCTCGGCAGTGTCTTCCGTCACCGCGCTCTCGGCATGCGTGCGCTCGTCGGCCGGCATGCCGGCGTCGTCGGCGATCCGGCGCAGCGCGGCCTTGGTGACGGCGTCGGCGTCGTCGACTTCCAGCACCAGTTCGACACGAAGCCGCACAAACTGTGATGTCTCAGGAGTACTCATGGGACGGAGCGTACGGCCCACAGGTTCCACGACTTTCCCACGACCCGCGCCTTTCATTAGCATCGCCCCACACGGCCAATTCGCCAGCGCCACAAGGGGATCGATATTTCGTGTCCGCCGCACGTCGATCGTTGTTGACCGCCACCGCCGCGGGGACCCTCCTGGGGGCCCTGTGGTTCGTCCCGTCCGCCAACGCGACCCAGGACGAACCCACTCCGAGCGCCTCGGCGTCAACCTCCGCGACGACGACCACCACCACCACCAACGCGGTGCAGACGTCCACGGAGTCGGGCACGGTGTCGAGCGAGGAACACACCCTGCTGGCCGACACCGGCAGCGTCGACACGACGCCGTACATCGTCGGCGGCACGCTCTTCCTCGGCCTGGGCGCCGGATTCATCACCTATTCGGTGCGCCGCGAGCGCACGATGGCCTACTGAGCACGGCGCTCCGGCCCGGACAACCCACGGGGAACCCATGCGAGACCTGACCGAGCTGACCGACGTCGAGGAACCGGCCTGGCCGCTGCTGTCCGAGGCACTCGACACCAGCGGGGTGTCCATGGACGTGCTGCCCGGCGATCCGGCACGGGGCCGCTCCACCCTGCTCCAACTGCAGGTCACCGCGCGGTCCTGGCTCGGCGGGATGGTGCTCAACTGCGGTGGGGTGGTGCTGGACAGCGGGTGGCTGCGGATCTACGGGAGCCCGGGCGCCGATGCGTCCACGGGGCTGCCGGGGGGCTCCACGGACCTGCCCAGCCTCGCCGAGGTCAACGGATTCCCCGCACGGTTCGATCCCGCCTGGCGGCCCTTCAACGGGCTCGTCGTCGGCCACGACGTCCTGGGCGGGGTCTTCGTCATGAACGGGCCCGACCCGGAGGCGGCCGGCCGTCCCGGACGCCCTGGCGAGATCGTGTACTTCGCTCCGGACTCCCTGCGCTGGGAGGCCCTCGAAGTGGGCCACGGGGCCTGGCTCCACTGGCTCCTCGGCGAGGGCACGGATCACTTCTACGACACGCTGCGGTGGCCGGGCTGGCGCGCCGAGTCCGGTGCGCTGACCGGGAGGCAGGGGCTGTCCGTCGTGCCCTTCCTCTGGTCGGCCGAGGCTCGCCGGGACATGCACTCGACCAGCCGCCGCGCGGTGCCGCTGGCCGAAATCCTCAGCCTGCACCGGGACTTCGCGCTGAAGCTCGACTCGGTGGATCCGGGGTTCCTGGGCACCGTCTGACGACTCAGGTGGCGTGCGGCGCCCCCTTCGGAGGCGCGGGGAACTGCGCGGCCGGCGAAGACGGCCCGCAGTTCACATCACGCCCCCGGGAGAGCCATCACGCGGCCCGGCGACCGCCGCCCTGGCCGCCACGTTCCGTGCGGCGCTGCGGGGCACGCCCACGGCCACCCGAGCGGGCGCTGCCCGCGCCGCCCCCGGTGTCGGTACGTCGGCCTGTCGCACCGCCGCCGCCACCGGTGTCGGTACGTCGGCCGGTCGCACCGCCGCCGCCACCGGTACGGCGACCGGTGGCCGTGCCGCCGGCAGCGCCACCCGTGCCCGTACCCGACGGCCGCCTGGCCCCGCCCCCGGCCCCACGCCGGGAGTTCGACCGCTGCTTCGGCTGCTCGGCGGGCTGCGGCACCTCGATGACCACCGGCACGCCGGAGGGCTCGCGGGCGCCGGTGAGGCGGGCCAGCTCCTCGTCGCCGGACTTGATGCGGGCGGTGCGCGGGGTGATGCCGGCGTCCGCCATCAGACGGGTCATCTCCCGCTTCTGCTCGGGCAGTACGAGGGTGACGACGCTGCCGGACTCCCCGGCGCGGGCCGTACGGCCGCCGCGGTGCAGATAGTCCTTGTGGTCGGTCGGCGGATCGACGTTGACGACCAGATCCAGGTCGTCGATGTGGATGCCGCGGGCGGCCACGTTGGTGGCGACGAGCGCGGTGACCTGACCGTTCTTGAACTGGTCGAGGGTGCGGTTGCGCTGCGGCTGGCTGCGCCCGCCGTGCAGCGCGGACGCCCGTACGCCACTCGCGAGCAGCCGCTTGGTGAACCGGTCGGCGCCCCGCTTGGTGTCCACGAAGAGGATGACCCGGCCGTCGCGCGCCGCGATCCGCAGGGCGACGGCCTTCTTGTCGGTCTCGTCGACGACATGCAGCACGTGGTGCTCCATGGTGGTCACCGCACCCGCCGACGGGTCGACCGAGTGCACCACGGGGTCCGTGAGGAACATCCGCACGAGCCGGTCGATGTTCTTGTCCAGCGTCGCCGAGAACAGCAGCCGCTGACCGTCCGGCTCGACCTGCTGGAGCAGCGCGGTGACCTGCGGCATGAAGCCCATGTCGGCCATCTGGTCGGCCTCGTCGAGCACGGTGATCGCGACCCGGCCGAGGGAGCAGTCGCCCCGCTCGATGAGGTCCTTGAGCCGCCCGGGGGTGGCCACCAGCACTTCGGCGCCGCGACGGAGCGCACCGGCCTGCCGGCTGATCGACATACCGCCGACGGCCGTGGCGACGCGCAGGTTGACGGCGGTGGCGTACGGCGTCAGCGCGTCGTTGACCTGCTGCGCGAGCTCACGCGTGGGCACCAGGACAAGGGCGAGCGGCGCCTTGGACTCGGCCCGGCGGCCCGCGGTGCGCGCCAGCAGGGCGAGCCCGAAGGCGAGGGTCTTGCCCGAGCCGGTGCGGCCCCGGCCGAGAACGTCGCGCCCGGCAAGGGAGTTGGGCAGGGTCGCACCCTGGATCGGGAAAGGCTCGGTGACGCCCTGGGCGGCGAGCGTCTTGGTCAGCGCGGCCGGCATGTCCAGTGCGTCGAAGGAGTCGACGGCGGGCAGCGCGGGCGTGATGGTCTCGGGCAGCGAGAACTCCTGCGGCGGCGCGACCCTGCGGGCACCGCCCTTGCCGGCGCCCCGGCCGGTGTTCCGGCCCGCGCTCCTCGCGGAGCCGCCGGTCTTCGCGGAGCCGCCGGTCTGGGCGCCGCGTGCGTTTGCCGGCCGCTTACGGACGGGACGTTCGGATCGAGTCATGCTGGATCTGGATTTCCTTCCTGGGCCCCACGGACTGCACGCACAGCGCTCACCACGCGCATGAGCATTCACAGCACGAGCCGGGACCCGCACCCGAAGGTGCGGGTCCCGGCTCTGGAAAAGCGCGTCCCGAATCAGGCGGGGACGATGTTCTCCGCCTGCAGGCCCTTCTGGCCCTGCGTGACGTCGAACGAGACCTTCTGGCCCTCCAGCAGCTCACGGAAGCCGGAGCTGGCGATGTTGGAGTAGTGGGCGAAGACGTCGGGGCCGCCGCCGTCCTGCTCGATGAAGCCGAAGCCCTTTTCCGAGTTGAACCACTTCACGGTGCCTGTAGCCATTGTTTTCTCCTGAACAGGTAGAGGTCCCATCCGGAGATGCACCGGGAAAAGCCGGAGATGCCGGTAAAACAAAACGCGCCTGCGGAAGATTCCGATCAGGCGCACAAAGTAAATGGGTACCAAAAACGTATCAACGCGACGGTAGCACACCTCGGACTGCCCTCCGGCACCGAGAGGCCCCGATGTGACGGGGGCCACCGTAGCCGACGGCGGCCCCCCTCCACATACGACGGACCTGCCGCTAGGCCAGCGGACCCGTCACCGGCTCCACCGCCGTCACCACATGGCCACCGCGCACGAACGCGTCCGCGGCCTCCAGGTCGGGGGCGAGGAAGCGATCCGGGCCGGGGCCCTGGACGCCGGCCGCGCGGACGGCCTCGATGACCGCCTGCGACGCCGGGGCGGGGGTCAGGCCCTCGCGCAGTTCGATCGCGCGGGTGGCGGCGTACAGCTCGATCGCGACGATCCGGGTCAGGTTGTCCACGGCCGTACGCAGCTTGCGCGCCGCCGACCAGCCCATGGAGACGTGGTCCTCCTGCATCGCGGAGGACGGGATGGAGTCCGCGGACGCCGGCACGGCGAGCCGCTTCATCTCGCTGACCAGCGCGGCCTGCGTGTACTGGGCGATCATCAGGCCCGAGTCGACACCGGCGTCGTCGGCGAGGAACGGCGGCAGGCCGTGCGAGCGGTTCTTGTCGAGGAGGCGGTCGGTGCGGCGCTCGGCGATGGAGCCCAGGTCGGCGGCCGCGATGGCGAGGAAGTCGAGGACGTACGCGACCGGGGCACCGTGGAAGTTGCCGTTCGACTCGACGCGGCCGTCGGGCAGCACAACCGGGTTGTCGACCGCGGAGGCGAGCTCGCGCTCGGCGACCGTACGGGCATGGGCGAGGGTGTCGCGTCCGGCGCCCGCGACCTGCGGGGCGCAGCGCACGGAGTAGGCGTCCTGGACGCGCGGGGCGCCGTCCTGGTGGTGCCCGGTGAGCTCCGAACCCTTCAGCACGGCCAGCATGTTGGCGGCGCTGGCACCCTGGCCCGGGTGCGGGCGGATGGCGTGCAGCTCGGGGGCGAGGACCTTGTCGGTGCCGAGCAGCGCCTCGAGGGAGAGGGCGGCGGTGACGTCCGCCGACTTGTAGAGCGTCTCCAGGTCGGCGAGGGCCATGACCAGCATGCCGAGCATGCCGTCGGTGCCGTTGAGGAGGGCGAGGCCTTCCTTCTCGCGCAGTTCGACGGGCGCGATGCCGGCCTCGGCGAGCAGCTCACCCGCGGGCCGTACGACACCGTCCGGGCCCTCCGCGTCCCCCTCGCCCATCAGCGTGAGCGCACAGTGGGACAGCGGCGCCAGGTCGCCGGAGCAGCCGAGCGAGCCGTACTCGTGCACGACCGGGGTGATACCGGCGTTGAGGATGTCCGCCATGGTCTGCGCGACCTCGGGCCGTACGCCCGTGTGTCCCGAGCAGACGGTCTTGAGCCGCAGGAACATCAGCGCGCGGACGACCTCGCGCTCCACGCGCGGGCCCATGCCGGCGGCGTGCGAGCGGACGATGTTGCGCTGCAGCTGGGCGCGCAGCTCCGGGCTGATGTGCCGGGTCGCGAGGGCGCCGAAACCGGTGGAAACGCCGTAGACGGGCTCCGGCTTGGCCGCCAGCGCGTCCACGATCTCGCGGGCCGCGGCGAGGGCCGCCACCGCCTCGTCGGAGAGCTCGATCCGGGCGCCGTCGCGCGCCACGGCGAGAACGTCGGACGCGGTCACCCCGGACGTCCCCACCACCACAGTGTGCATATCCATATTCAGGAGCGTACGCAGTGAATTCGATGATGTCACTAGTGGGTCATCGGTTTACCCCTTACTTCGACGTACGTCACAACGGACGGCCCGGGAGCGGGGCGCCGGCCGGATCACGGACGGGGCTCGTGGCGTCCGCGGAAGCGGCGGCGCTCCCCCTCCGTGGGCGACGGCGCGTCCGCGAGGCGCACGACCGGGTCGTCCGGGCCCTCGCGCCCGGCGACCACGGGCTTCGCCGCGCGCACGGCCTTGGCCCGGTACTGGGCGGCGTCGGCCAGCCGGAAGAGCCGCCGCGCCGAGCGCACCGGTCCGATCGGATCCTCGGTCGAGGCGACCCCGCACGCCACCCCTTCCCCCAGCTCCAACTCGGCCGCACGGCGACAGAGTTCGTCGGCGATGCGGACGACCTCGTCCGCCGCCGGGCCCACCGCCAGCAGGCAGAACTCGTCACCGCCGAGACGGGCCGCGAGGGTGCCCGGGAGCATCGCCCCGCACAGCGAGAGCACCGATCCGAACCGCTCCAGGAGCCGGTCGCCGACCGCGTGCCCGCGGGTGTCGTTGACCCGCTTCAGCCCATTGAGGTCGCAGACGACGAGACTGACCACGACCCCGTCGCCCTTGTGCCGCTCGACTGCCTCGTCGAGGCGGACATCCACGGCCCGGCGGTTGGCGAGCCCGGTGAGGGCGTCCGTGAACGCCAGCCGCCGGGCCTCCTCCAGACGCTCGGTCTGGGCGATCCCGGCCGCGACGACGGAGGCGAGGACGGTCGCGAAGTCGGCGTCGGCAGCGTCGAAGTCGGGGGCCCCGGCCGGGCGGGCCACATACAGCTCGCCCCACGCACGGCCGTGCAGGACGATCGGCGCGACGACGCAGCAGCCGCGACCACGGCGGCGCAGGGCGGCGACGCGCTGATGGCAGTACCCGGCGCGGCTGCCCGCCGGGCCGTCCGCCGTCTCCACCCAGGCGTTGGGCCCGCCGCCCCCGGCCCAGCGTTCATGCAGGAACTCGGTGATCTCCGGGAACTGGTGCACGGGGTAGGCCTCCCCGTCGGGGAACTCGTCCTCGCCCTCGGTCCGCTCGCCCACGTTGACGAGCACCCGCAGCCTGCCGAGTTCGCGCTCCCACACCGAGAGCGCGGCGAAGCTTCCGGCCAGCGCGTGACACGCGCCGAGCGCCGCGGCCCGCCACGACTCGCGTGGGGTGTGGGCCGCCGCCATGCCCTGCGCCAGCCCCACCACCGCCCTCAGCCGTCTGTCCTCACCCATCACCCCAGGCTAGGTAAAACTGCAGCATTTCGGGACATTGATACGGCGAACAGGGGTCCGGGACGGTGGTTCGGGCGGGTTTTTTCGCCCCCGCCGCCCCTGCCCGTCCCGCACCAGCCTTCGGCTGCGGGTTCGTGGGGGCTGGTCGCGCAGTTCCCCGCGCCCCTTTCCAGGGGTGCGGGGAACTGCGCAATCTTGTAAGCGGGGTCTGGGGACGCAGCCCCCAGGGACGATGGGGGTCCCCCCTGCTCGAGCGAAGCCGAGAGCTTGGGGGAGGGCAGGGGCGGCGGGGGCGAAAAACGTCTACTCGCCCGGCCACTCCGGCTTGCGCTTCTCGTTGAAGGCGGCGACACCCTCCGCCCGGTCCCCCGAGAAGGCGACGGACCGCCAGGCGGCATCCTCGACCTCGAGCCCCGCACGAAGGTCGAGACCCTGCCCGAGACGGAGCGCCCGCTTGGCCGCCCGCAGCCCCACGGGGGAGTTCGCAGCGATACGACCGGCCAGCGCCAGCGCCTCCGCCCTGTCCCGCCCCTCGTCCACGAGCTCATCCACAAGCCCCAACTCCCGCGCCTCGACCGCCTCCAGCCGCCGCGCCGAGAAAATGAGCTCGGCCGCCCGCGCGGCTCCGACCCGGCGGGGCAGCAACTGCGTACCGCCCCCTCCGGGGATCACCCCGACCGACACCTCGGGCAGCCCGACGACCGCCGTACGGTCGGCCACGATCAGGTCGCACGACAGTGCCAGCTCGAACCCGCCGCCCAGCGCGAAGCCGTGCACGGCGGCGACGGTCGGCATCGGCAGCTCCAGGACCCCGGTGTACGCGCCCCGCGCGACCGGGCGCTGCCGCACCAGCTCGGCGTCGGTGAACGAGTTGCGCTCCTTCAGGTCGGCGCCGACGCAGAAGGCGCGCTCATGGGTGGAGGTCAGCACGACCACACGTACGTCGCGGTCGGCGGCGAGCGCCTCGCAGGCACCGGCGATGGACCGGGCCATGTCCGTGGACACGGCGTTCATGGCCTTGGGCCGGTCGAGGGCGAGCTCCGCGACGTACGCGTGCCGCCGTACGACGACGAACTCCCCGAACCGCCGCTCGTCCCCTTGCTCCGCCATGACACCCTCCCGGTTAACGCGGGTTAACAAACCGACGCCCCGATCATCGCAGCCGACGCCGTCCGACGAAACCCGCCCCCCGCGCACCCACCTCCCCGTTCGAGTGACATCCCGCCCAACTCCCGCCCGCCGTCCCGAAACGGCACATAGCCTGCGCACCGCCGGTGCATTCGGGGGGCGCGGGCACATTGGGGAGGGACGACCATGACGAACCGAGAGACGACGCAGGCCACGAAGACCCGGCCGGAGCCGCGACGCACGCCTCCAACGGCGCGGCCGACGGCTCCCGGAGCGGGGGACGCCACAGCGGCGCATCCCGCGGCGGACGACAGCGCGGCGGTCCGCCCCGTCCGAGGGCGGCACCGCAGGCCCCGGCCGCGGCGGGTGCTCTTCGCCGTGGGCGGACTCGCGCTCGCCGCGGGGGTGTTGAGCTTTGTGCGGATGACGCCGGAGTCGGTGATCGGCGGTGGGGGCAGCGCGGAGGCCGAGCCGACAGGCGCGACCGTCATGGACACCGCGGGCAGCGCGGTCACCACCGTCGAGGCCGTGCCCTCCGGGGACCCCAAGGCCGACACCGGGACCGCCGCGATGGGCGCGTCGAGCGCGACGCCCACCCCGGGTGCGAGCGGCGTACCGACACCGTCGCCGACCACACCCGCGTCGATCCCGTCGCCGCACGGGAGTGCCCCCGCGACCAGCGCGCCGGACACCACGGGCATCCCGACCGCCCCCATGACCACACCGCTGACCACACCGCCCCCGGCGGCGACCACTCCCGGGGCCCCGCAGCCGACCCCGAGCGCGACGACCCATGGCCCGGCCCCACAGCCCGATCCCCCGATCGTGTGCGTGCCGATCGTCGGGATCTGCGTGAACGGTCTGGCGGCGCCGATCGGCCCCCGTTAGGACTCGGCGTCCCGGCGGGCGAGCAGCCAGGGTTCGATCACTCCGAGGCCACGGACCGGGCGCTGCCACATCGGCTGGAGGGCGAAACGGTAGGAAGGCGGTTCCTCGCCCTCCTTCTCCGCGGCGGCGGCGGCCTCGGCGGCCTCCGCCTCGGAGGCGGGCGCGTCCCTGGTGCGGATCAGTTCCTCCGCGAAGGCGCCGTCCACCAGGACCGCGTCGCGCGGCGCTATCGACGTGAGGCGGCTCGCCAGATTCACGGTGGTGCCGAACACATCACCCATCCGCGTGGTCACCGTGCCGAAGGCGATGCCGACGCGCAGCTCCGGCATCGTCTCGTCGTTCGCCATCGTCTCGATGAGCCGCATGGCGATCTCGGCCGCGATGCCGGCGTCGTCGGCGGCGTACAACACCTCGTCGCCCAGCGTCTTGATGAGCCGCCCGCCGTGCGCGGCGACCAGGTCGGCGGCGGTCGTCTCGAAGGCCTCGACGAGTTCGCCGAGTTCCTCCTCCTCCATGCGGCGGGTCAGCCGCGTGAACCCGACGAGGTCCGCGAAGCCGACGGCGAGGCGGCGGTCGACCATCTCCTCGTCGTCGGCGGCCTGGATGACCCGACCGGCCGAGGCGGCGAGCTGGCGCCGCCAGACGTAGACGAGGAACTCCTCCAGCTCGGGCAGGAGCAGCTCGATGATCGGGTACGTCACCTCGGTGCGCGTCATCCCGGGTTCCGGGGGCTCGGTCAGCCCCTCCAGGAACGAATCGATCTGCCACTCGGCCAGCCGGGCGGTGGTCTGCCCCGTGGAGCGCGCCACCTGCACGGCCATCGCCTCGCTGAGCAGGCCCGCCTCGACGAGGCCGGAGAGACGACGCAGCGCGAGCACGTCGGCCTCCGTGAGCGCCTTGGCCTGCCCGATGTCGGCGAAGCCCATCGCCCGCCAGAAGCGGGTGGCCAGTTCCACGGAGACGCCCGCGCTGCGGGCCGCCTGGAAGGGGGTGTAGCGGCGCTCGGCACCGAGGATGAGCCCCTCCAGGCGCAGCGCCAGCGGGTCACCTCCGGAGTCCGGCTCGGGGTGCATGTCCACGCGACCGTCCGCATCGGGCCGGGGTTCGGCCCGTGCGTCGGCCCGGGTGTCCGGGCGCGCCTCGGTGTCTGCTTCGGGCCGTGCGGGGGATGCGTCGGTGACCGACTCGGCGGTACGGCCCGGCTCGCCGTCGGGGGCGCGGTGGGCACCCGTGCCGGAGCCGGTGTCGTCGACGGTCACGCCTGTTGCCCTTCCGATCTGCCGCGGTCAGGTATCGACCGCGCTCAACTCTACGGCAGGTGTGCGCTGGCTCACTCCCGACGCCGGGGCTTGGACCGGGAGGTTTTCGCCCCCGCCGCCCCTGCCCGTCCCGTACTGGGGCTGCGCCCCCATCCCTCCAGCTCCCCCAAAAGATCGCGCAGTTCCCCGCGCCCCTGACAGGAGGTGGCGCCCGGCAGCGGCGGCGGCAGGATGCAGCCCGGGGGAACTGCGCGGAGATCCAGCCCTACACCGCCCGCAGATGCACCACGTCCCCCGCCCCCACCGGCTCCTGCACACCGTCCCCGGTGGCGACGACAAGCCGCCCGTCCCCGTCCACGGCCACCGCCTCCCCGGTGATCGACCGTCCCCCGGGCAGCTCGGCCCGGACAGAGCGGCCGAGCGTCGCGCACCCGGCGGCGTACGTCTCCTGGAGGCCGGACGCGGCGGGGTCGCCCCCGGCGCCGCGCCAGCGCTCGTACCACTGCTCCAGGGAGCGGAGCACGGCCCGCAGCACGGTGTCACGGTCCGTGCTCACCGCGCCCGCCAGCGCGAGGGAGCCGGCCCCGGGCACAGGGAGTTCGTCCTCGCGGAGCGTGACGTTGATGCCGATGCCGACCACCACCGCGTCGGTGCCCGCCCGCTCCGCGAGGATGCCTCCGGCCTTCCGCTCCTCGTCACCGACGGTCACCAGCACGTCGTTGGGCCACTTGAGTGCAGTGTCGACGCCGACGGCGCGCGAGAGGCCCGTCGCGATGGCGACGCCGGTGAGCAGCGGCAGCCAGCCCCAGCGTTCGACGGGGACCTGGGTGGGCTTGAGCAGGACGGAGAAGAAGAGGCCGGAGCGGGCGGGCGCCGTCCACTGGCGGTCGAGGCGGCCGCGCCCGGCGTCCTGTTCCTCGGCGATGAGGACCACGCCCTCGTCCGCCTTGCCCTCGGTGGCGAGGGCGACGAGGTCGGAGTTGGTGGACCCGGTGCGCTGGACCACCTGGACATCGCGCCAGAGCCCCTCCTGGCGGAGCAGCGCCCGGCGCAGTGAGGCCTCGTTCAGCGGCGGACGGTCCAGGTCGGACCACCGACGGCCGTTCGCGTTGTCGTTCGCGTCTGATGCATCTCGCGGCGTCATGCAACCCAGCCTAGGTGTGGTAAACGCCGCACTGCCGAACGGTAGGCACGCCACTACGCTACGGATGAGTAGCAAGCCCCCCTTCTGAGCACCTCACCCTCACGTCCCCCTAGAGCAGGCAGGGAGCCACATCCCGATGTCCGAGCCGGAAGAGCTGCAACACCCCGACATTCACACCACCGCGGGCAAGCTCGCGGACTTGCAGCGCCGCATCCAAGAGGCGACGCACGCCGGCTCGGAGCGCGCCGTCGAAAAGCAGCACGCCAAGGGCAAGTTGACGGCCCGTGAGCGGATCGAGCTGCTGATGGACGAGGGTTCGTTCGTCGAGTTCGACGAGTTCGCACGGCACCGGTCGACCGACTTCGGGCTGGAGAAGAACCGCCCGTACGGCGACGGTGTCGTCACCGGATACGGCACGGTCGACGGCCGCCCTGTCGCCGTGTTCTCGCAGGACTTCACCGTCTTCGGCGGCGCTCTCGGCGAGGTCTTCGGCCAGAAGATCATGAAGGTGATGGACTTCGCGCTGAAGACCGGCTGCCCGGTCATCGGCATCAACGACTCCGGCGGCGCCCGCATCCAGGAGGGCGTCAGCGCGCTCGGCATGTACGGCGAGATCTTCCGGCGGAACACGCACGCCTCGGGCGTGATTCCGCAGATCTCGCTCGTCGTCGGGCCCTGCGCGGGCGGCGCGGTCTACTCCCCCGCCATCACCGACTTCACGATCATGGTCGACCAGACCTCGCACATGTTCATCACCGGCCCGGACGTCATCAAGACGGTCACCGGCGAGGACGTCGGCTTCGAGGAGCTCGGCGGCGCGCGCACGCACAACGCGGTGTCGGGCGTCGCCCACCACATGGCGGGCGACGAGAAGGACGCCATCGACTACGTCAAGCAGCTGCTGTCGTATCTGCCGTCCAACAACCTCAGCGAGCCCCCGGTGTTCCCGGAGGAGGCGGACCTCTCCCTCACCGACGAGGACCGCGAGCTGGACACGATCGTGCCGGACAGCGCGAACCAGCCGTACGACATGCACGCGGTGATCGAGCACGTCCTGGACGACGCCGAGTTCTTCGAGACGCAGCCGCTGTTCGCGCCGAACATCCTCACCGGCTTCGGGCGGGTCGAGGGTCACCCCGTCGGCATCGTCGCCAATCAGCCGATGCAGTTCGCCGGCTGCCTCGACATCGACGCCTCCGAGAAGGCCGCGCGGTTCGTGCGGACGTGCGACGCCTTCAACGTTCCCGTCCTCACCTTCGTGGACGTGCCCGGCTTCCTCCCGGGCGTCGACCAGGAGCACACCGGCATCATCCGCCGCGGCGCCAAGCTGATCTACGCCTACGCCGAGGCCACCGTCCCGCTGATCACGATCATCACCCGCAAGGCCTTCGGCGGCGCCTACGACGTCATGGGCTCCAAGCACCTCGGCGCCGACCTCAACCTCGCCTGGCCCACCGCCCAGATCGCCGTCATGGGCGCGCAGGGCGCGGTCAACATCCTGCACCGCCGCACCATCGCGGCCGCCGAGGACCAGGAGGCGACCCGGGCCCGGCTGATCCAGGAGTACGAGGACACGCTGCTGAACCCGTACACGGCGGCCGAGCGTGGGTACATCGACGGTGTGATCATGCCGTCGCAGACCCGATCCCACGTCGTACGCGGCCTGCGTCAGCTGCGCACGAAGCGGGAATCACTCCCTCCTAAGAAGCACGGCAACATCCCCCTCTGAGCCCCCCTGTGGACCCGGATCATTCTTGGGAGCAGACATGACGATCAAGGTCGTACGGGGCAATCCGACCCCGGAGGAGCTGGCCGCCGCACTGGCGGTGGTCAGGGCGCGCGCCGCGGCGGCGGCCTCTACCCCGTCCGGCGCGCCCGGATCGCGAGACTCCTGGGCCGACCCGGCCCGCATCGCCGCCCGCCGGCTGCGCCGGCCGGGCCCGACGTCGTGGAGCCGCACGTACTGGCCCGACTAGTGACGAAGCAGTTCCGCCACGGCTTCGGCCATCACCGCGTACCCCGCGTCGTTCGGGTGCAGGTGATCGCCGAAGTCGTACGCCGGGTGCAGCCGGTCCGGGTCGGCCGGATCGGCCGCCACGCGGTTGAGGTCCACCACCGCGTCCCACTCCCCCGAGCGGCGGATCCACTCGTTCACCTCGTGGCTCACCTTCGCGGCGTGCTCGCCCCAGTGGTCGGAGCCGCCGGAGGGCAGCAGGGTCGCGCCGATCACGCGTAGCCCCCGGGCGCGGGCCTGGCGTATCAGCTCCCGGTAGCCATCGATGAGTTCGTCGGCCTCGACGACCGGCGCGGGCCGGTACGTCGGCTGCTCGTCCGTCTCGCTGAAGCCGATGTCGTTGAGGCCCTGGAGCACGACGAGCGTGTCCACGCCCGGGTGGTCGAGGACGTCGCGCCCGAGGCGGTGGACCCCCTTCTCGCCGTACCAGGCGGAGTCGTTGAGGAGCAGGTTTCCGCCGATGCCCGCGTTGAGCACGGGCCGGCCGGTGCGTTCGGCGAGCGCGTCGGACCAGCGGCGGTTCGCGCCCGGGGTCGAACCGAAGCCGTCGGTGATGGAGTCCCCGAAGAGCGCGACGGCGTCCGTACGGCCGCCCGCGTCGACCTCGACGGCCGCGAGGAAGTACCAGGACTCGGTCGCCTCGTCGAAGCCCTGGCCGTCGATGTCGTCGAGGCGGTTCCCGGCACCCCGGTAGCTGGTCGCGAAGGCCTGCGCGTGGAAGGTCGCGGGCCCGGTGACGGCGTCCAGGTGGAGGGTGACGGTCAGCGACTCCAGGGATTCCAGGGCGAGTTCGACGGGATCGCCGACGACGAGTCCGCGCGCCGGGATCTCGACACCGGTGGCCCCGTCGAAGGTGAGCCGCCGCATCGAGCCCGCATCGACGGCGGCTCCTTCGCCCGCACGGGCCACCGTGGCGCCCGCGATCCGCAGTGGCGAGCTTCCGTACGCGTTCGAGAGCCGGACTCGGATCCGGTCGCCGCCGACGGTGAGGCGTACGACCTGGCGCAGCGACTGACGCCAGAAGCCCTCCCGCGACCAGTTGGGGGTGAAGCCTTCGCTGGGGAGCTGGGGCGATGCGGTCCAGGCGGTGGTGAACACGGCAGTTCCCTCCCGACGATCCCACCAAAGGGGACCAGAGTTCCTTTAGTAATGGTCACGACCGTAGCAGGCGCTCACCCACTAAAGGAACCCCAGGACCATTTACACACCGTGCACGCAAGTTGAGTACGCGTACTCAGGCGCCCGGGGCCGTCACCACCGCACGATCGAATACATGCTGTGGTCCGACCCGGAGGACGAACCTCCCAAGGAACTCCGCGACATGCAGGACATGTTGCGGCGCCTGGGCGTTCTCATGGCGCTGGCCATGGTGCTCGCGATGATCGTCCTCGGCATCAGATGACCGAGGGCGGTGGCCGAGGCATTGCTCCGGGCGCGCCGATACCCTGACCGCATGACCGATCAGCCGCGCCGCCGCCTCGTGCTCGCCTCGCAGTCCCCCGCCCGGCTCAACCTGCTGCGGCAGGCCGGACTCGCCCCCGAGGTGATCGTGAGCGGGGTCGACGAGGACGCCGTGACCGCGCCCACCCCCGCCGAACTCGCGCTCGCGCTGGCCGAGGCGAAGGCCTCCGTCGTGGCGGCGAAGCCCGAGGTCCAGGGCGCCCTGGTGATCGGCTGCGACTCGGTGCTCGACCTGGACGGCGAGGCGCTCGGCAAGCCCGCGGACGCCGAGGAGGCCACCGCCCGCTGGAAGTCGATGCGCGGCCGGGCCGGGACCCTCCAGACGGGTCACTGCATCTACGACACGACGGCCAAGCGCTACGCCTCCGGGACCGCGTCCACCGTGGTCCGATTCGGCGATCCGACCGACGCCGAGATCGCCGCGTACGTCGCCTCGGGCGAACCCCTCTACGTGGCGGGCGCGTTCACGCTCGACGGCCGCTCGGCCCCGTTCATCGAGGGCATCGACGGCGACCACGGCAACGTCATCGGGATCTCGCTGCCGTTGGTGCGCCGCCTGCTGGCCGAACTGGGCATCGGCATCACGGAGTTGTGGACGCCGCCGGAGAAGTGATCAGGAGGCCGACGGGGCCGGCGGAGCGGCGACCGGGGCTCCGCCTCCGTTGTCGCCGTTCTTGCCGTCCTCGGGCGCGGCGTCGGCGGGGCCGCCGGCGGCCTCCCGGCGGTCGTACGCCATGAGTGTGAACACGATCAGCCCGAGCACCACCATCATGAAGGCGAACGCGCCCCAGCCCACCAGGCCCACCGTGAAGGCGCCGAGCAGGGCGTGCACGACGGCGGCACTGATGAGCAGGATGCGGCCGAAGACGCTCGGGGCGCGGTCGCGGAGGGCGACCAGCAGGGCCGCGAAGCCGCACGCCGCGAAGTAGAGCCCGAAGACCAGGCCCCCGACCTTCGACGACACGGACATCATGTCCGAGTCGAGGCCCGCCAGGGACATGTCCTGACGGTCGACGACGACGCCGAGGAACCAGTTCAGCAGCGCGATTCCGATCGCTTCCACGAAGAGCACGATCGCCGCCACCCACGCCACCGGTCTGCGCACCACCGGTCCCCACCCACTTCCCAGTGCTGTTACCCCAAGTACGTTCGTACATCCCGAACGCTACTAACGGGTAAACCCCCGGACAAGGGTTCTGCCGAAGGCAAAGAATCGTTGGGCCATTCGTAGGGACTCCACAAAGAAACGTTGTGGGCCGCAGCACGGAGTCACAGAGACCTTGACCACATTGGAAGGCTAGGGTTCAGGGAAGGATTCCTGCGTGCCGCGGCGCGACAAGGGATTTCACGGGTCGGGCGAGCCTCGCATCACGCTCCGTGTGGGCAAGCTCACCACTGGGGACGGGTCGAGAAGCCGTGTCGGCAGTCCCTAAACTCGGCTTGTTTCAAGGAGGGAGCCATCGTGCGCAAGGTGCTCATCGCCAACCGTGGCGAAATCGCTGTCCGCGTGGCCCGGGCGTGCCGGGATGCCGGGATCGCGAGCGTTGCCGTATATGCGGAACCGGACCGGGACGCTCTGCATGTCCGTGCGGCGGACGAAGCGTTCGCGTTGGGCGGTGACACCCCGGCCACCAGTTACCTGGACATCGCCAAGGTGCTGCAGGCCGCCAAGGACTCCGGAGCCGACGCCATCCATCCCGGATACGGCTTCCTGTCCGAGAACGCCGACTTCGCGCAGGCGGTCCTGGACGCGGACCTGATCTGGATCGGCCCGCCGCCGCAGGCGATCCGCGACCTGGGCGACAAGGTCGCAGCCAGGCACATCGCCCAGCGTGCCGGCGCCCCGCTGGTCGCCGGTACGCCTGACCCGGTGAGCGGGGCCGAGGAGGTCGTCGCGTTCGCCGAGCAGCACGGCCTGCCGATCGCCATCAAGGCCGCCTTCGGCGGCGGCGGACGCGGCCTGAAGGTCGCCCGCACCCTGGACGAGGTCCCCGAGCTCTACGAGTCCGCGGTCCGCGAGGCCGTCGCCGCGTTCGGCCGCGGCGAGTGCTTCGTCGAGCGCTACCTCGACAAGCCCCGGCACGTGGAGACCCAGTGCCTGGCCGACACCCACGGCAACGTGGTCGTCGTGTCCACCCGCGACTGCTCCCTGCAGCGCCGCCACCAAAAACTCGTCGAAGAGGCCCCCGCACCCTTCCTCTCCCCGGCGCAGGTCGAGGAGCTGTACTCCTCCTCCAAGGCGATCCTGAAGGAGGCCGGCTACGTCGGCGCGGGCACCGTGGAGTTCCTCGTCGGCATGGACGGCACGATCTCCTTCCTCGAGGTCAACACCCGCCTGCAGGTCGAACACCCGGTCACCGAGGA
>NZ_BMMM01000014.1:167619-295588 GCF_014645835.1 Streptomyces albiflavescens | reverse complement strand
CCGTTGAGCGACGCCGCACCCACCCCTCAAGTACTGCCCGCTGGGCATCCGTTACCGACAACGGCGAGATCTTCGGTCCACGACGATTCACATGGCCTGTCCGATAGCCCAGAGCAGGAGCGCGGGGCGGTGCACTGCGGTGCCGCCCGTGCGGCGTGCCGGTCGCACGTCTCCGACCCGCCTGTGAAAGGTCTTCGGCGGCTCCACCACAGTGAAGCCTTCTCGTTGCAGCCAGGCGACGGCGTGCTTGAGGCCGCCGCTGAACTGGGATGGCTTGAGGGCTTCTCCGAAGTCATACAGATGAGCAACGCCGGCGATGGCCTTGGAGTCGTGCTCTCTCCCACCGTGACCGAGTAGTAGGTGGCAGCCGCACGGAAGCCGTAAGTCGCAAGGAACGTCTCCCGCCCGACTCGATCGTGCTCCGCAATCGCTTGGAGAATCCCCGCGGGCGTGATCTCAGCAGGTGCCATGACCGACACGGTAGATCGGGGCACCGACAGAGCCTCTGGGGCAGGACAACTGACGCACTGCATCCCACGCCTGTACACGGACGGTCCTGCCTCTCAGGCCTTACTGCCGGGCCGGCCGAGGATGCCGTACGGGCCTGCCAGCCCGGCGCCCGGCAGGGTCGGCGAGCACTCGAGGACCGGCCCTGGCCCAACGGGGGCGAATGTCGGATGGCCCGCTGGTGCGTGCCCCGACGTCGGGTGGCGAGTCCGCGAGCGAAACGGGCCCTGCCTGGATCTCAACCCGGGTACGACGGACGCTTGAGGACAGGACGCTGAAGACGTAACTCTGGCGTAGCCGCTGTCAGTTGGCTGGTGCACGAGGTGGCGCTAATGCACACTATGGCGCGAGGCTTCGAATATCTAATTTCGGAGGTTTCGCCGTGGTGAAGCCTGAGTGTCAAGACATCGAAAGCCAACTGCAGTACGCCAGGAATGAGCTAGCCATTGCCCAACAGGACTGGCTGGCCGAGCCCGTGAACTCCGGAAACAAACAAAGGCTCAAGAAAGAGGTCACGAGGCTCTATAAGCAAGTCGTTGAGCTGGAGCACTCTCTGCGAGATTGCGAAGGTCTTCCGCAGTACCCCCACCCGGTCCGCGCACTCTTGAATAGCGTGGTGTCGGTCTCCGCTAATGCGTCCATATTCACTGCCGGTGGGGCCTCTAACGTCCCAGCTGGCATGACCTTCTCGAATATCGACTACGTAACTGTGGAGTTCACTTTTCCTGATACCGTCGTTGGGACGGTTGTTGCCGGCGTCCCTCCGTTTACGGTCACAAACTTCATAAGCGCCAAGACCACGTCAACAGTGGTTGGGGTCTTCGAACGATCGACTGGCCATATTGACCTACCAATGGCGCGTTTCGACGTTCGCCAGAGCTTAAACGTCGCTGCCAATGGGAGCGTAGACTTCATGCCCTTGACGACTCGTACGGTTCCATCGCCAATGGCTCCGGGTGGCATTCTGACGGGCATGCCACTAGACAGAAGTGTTATACCCGGGAGAGTCATCTTGGTTGGCTCATCCGTGATGCAGGGAGCACTCTGCTTTAATGGCACCTCCGTCGATCTGATGATTAATGGGGTGCTGTCGGCCTTTCCACCCGCGTAACCGTCATCGACAACGCCTCCAGTGCCGACCAGGCAGCTCCGCCTCTCGTCCTACTCTGGGTAGTTTGGACAGGCGATGTACGGACAACGACGTCGACCACCGGGGGCCCGCCATGTGGAAAGGTCTGCGATCCCGTCTCTCATTCGGCGGCCGGAAGTCCGGCGGGCACTCCGTCACGCGCCTCAGCGTGGACGGCCGCATTCGGCCACTGCACCGGGAGTTCGCACTCTTCACGCAGGCCGCGTCCCTCGGCGGCGACCAGGACGTCGCGCTGCTCGCGACCACCTTCCGCGCCTTCGCCTCGCCCTCCTCCGAGATGCCTCCCGCCGTCAGGCTGATAGCGGCACCGGGGCAGGACATCGACGCGATCAGCCGCTCGGCGCTGTACTGCCTGCGCTGCTTAACGGAGCACAGCATCTCCACGCTCGCGATGGGACCGCTGCAGGGGCGGGATCCGCAGCTCGCGTGCGTGAACTGCGGTTACCCCGACGCCGTACTGGTCCACGACCGGCGGCGCAGCGCCGGACACCGCGAGCCGCACGTCATACGGCACGTCGACGGCACGGGTCTGTAAATGAGATCGCCCGCATCAGCAGGACTTAATTATTGAAAACGATTGCCATCATGCCGTGGTCGGCGCAATCGTTCTCTTGACCACCCTTTACGGGGTCCCCGTAGTAATCGCCGAAAAAACAACGGGACGGCGCGATCCCCGAACAGGTCGCCGCCGAGCTCGGCGTCAGCCGCTCCACGCTGTACCGAGGACTGCGCAAGCACCGCGAAGGCGCCGCTGTCGAACCCATGGGACAGGAAGGCTGACCGCCGTCGGGCCGGGCCACATCACCGCAGGTCAGGGATATCCGTTGTTTTTTCGGCGATTACTACGGTGTGCGACATCCCGTGGGTTCTTCTGAGCCTCGTTGATCGGCTGGCCTGCTGGCCTGCTGGCCTGCTGGCCTGCTGGCCTGCTGGCCAGGGTGTTCTCCCTCATAGGGGTGTCTTGCCGTCGACTGATGCAAATTCGGGATTCCTGAAGCGTTCTCACGGTGCCCGACAGGTCATCGGTCGGGGTGAAGGTGGGGAAGAATCCCTCACCAACCGTGCCGACCCGCTCCACCTCGCCCTCGTCTTCGGCATCGACGAGAAGACCGCCATCCGACGCCGGCCTCGGTACTGGTGGGCTCGCGTATTCAACTGTCGCGAGTACTGCTGCCGAGAGTCGTTGCAGTCACTGTGTGTGCTGGGGCGTCGCAAGGGTGCACGGTCTGCCCTGTGCGCAACTCGCGTTCTGGCCGTCGAGGGCTAGCCTGCTTTCATGCCGGAGAAGGTGCCCCAAGCGATCAAGCGTGTGAGCAAGCAAGACCTGGTAGGACTGAGTTCGAAGAGCGAGCGGCTTAACCTCGGCAGGGGACGTGAGCCTGGATGGCTGGATCAGCACCTGGCCGACGATGCGACGGGGTCTCTGCGAGCGATCCTTCTTGAGCATCCCCCCAAGATCTGTTACCGCTCCCTCATCTTGATCAAGCGAGCCGACCGGGAGGTCGAGCACTTCCTGCTCGACGTGCTGCCGGAGGACTTCGACCGACTTGAGGACATCGCCGGCGACGCTCTGCTGGCCTTCATGCGCTGGGCGTTGATGCAGATTCCGTTGAGCCCCCTTCCTACGGAGTAGCAGGTGCAGTCGGCTGGCCTCAGTCTCCATACGTTCGCCCTCGGCGAGGATCGCGGCACTCACCGGCCAGCCTCGGGGCGGACCTTCCCGTAGCGCTCCCACGCCGCCTGCTTGGAGATACCGAGCGCTTCGCCGATCTGCGACCAGGAGTGATCCAGGTAGCTGGCGCGTAGGGCAGCGTCGCGGGCCTGGCGGGCGAAGTTGCCCTCCGACAGGCGGATCGCGGCCAGGGCGGCCATCGGCTTGTCCGCCTGGATCAGGGCGTCAAGCTGTTCACCGACATCGCGGATGTGCTTGGCGAGGGCTGCCGGGATGGCGCTGTCTTCGATGAAGATGATGTGCTCATCGCGCCACTCGGCCGTTGCTGCCCGCTCGGCCTCGCCCTCCTCGTCCGTGATCACGTGTGCCTCACCGCCCTGATAGCCGCCCTTCCCTTCCATGCCGGGAGCGGCGGAGGCACCGAGCCAGCCGCAGCTGCACGCGGCCACCAAGCCCACGGGAACGATGAACTCAGGGTCGGACTCGTCCAACACATCCCGGGTGCTGAACACATGCCCGTCGTACTCAATGGTCGTCTTCATGGCCGTAAGGTTTCCATTACGGCTGACTAGGCGTCAAGTCGAATCGTCAGGTTTCCATTACGGGATTGATCATCAGGTTGGTCGCAGGTCTCCGGCCGTGGTGCTGGTGTGACCACCTAATCAACTGTCGCCGGTCCTCGAGGAAGCCAGCCTGTTGGTGACCTTGCGTGATCTCCTGGGGCGTATCGGCTCCATGTCCCGCCTGTCTCTCTGATGAGGCGGCTGGTGGTCTTGTCGTGGTAGCCGAGGGCGTCCGCAACGACGGGGCCGGGTAGTTCGAGGAGTTGCTGTCGGATGGCAGCACCGCGGGCAGCGGCGGCCGGGACCCCGACCTCGTTCAAGAGCGCAGACAGGTGGTCGGGGCGAAACGGCTGGCCCGCCCGGCGCCCGGGGAAGAGCCAGCAGGATGCAGGGTTGGTAGCAGTGTTCATGTTGTCGCGGTTTGCGATGTGCTCCAGCAGCAGCGCGGCGACCGGTGCAGGAACGGGCGAGGCTGGCTCGCCGAGCCGTAGAAGCACGGTGTCGCCGTCGCGGATCACGTCGTCGACGCTGAGCCGGACGATACGGCTCACGGGCTGTGCGTAAAGGAGCCCGATGACTCCGGCGGCTCGGAGACGCATGGGTATCTCCGCGTCGGTCAGCAGCCGGCCAAGGGCATCGAGGCGCTCGTCCTCGCTCAGCGCGGCCCGCCGGGAGACTTTCATCGCGGGGATGGAGAGGGTGCGTCGACAGCGGCGGCTCTGCATTGCCCAGCTGAGGAAGGCTCGCAGGCAGGTGCGGCTGTGCTCGTTGTTCCCTACCCACCAGGCGTCGATGTCGATCTGACCGCAGGACGCGAGGGTGCTGTTGCGCTCGCCGAGCCACTGCAGGAATGCGGTCGCGTACTTGATCTGCTCGGCGGCGAACCGTCGGACGCTGGGTGTGATGTGGCTTCGCTCGGCGCGCGCCCGCAGCCGAGGAAGGACACGCCAGGTCGCGAAGAGCTTGATCGTCTTGACGTGCTCGGGGTCGGCAATGCGTGCCAGATGCCCGGGAAGCCAGCGTTGGAAGGAACACAGGTACTTGTCGACCGCGGGCAGGACTCCGCAGGTCATCAGGAGTTCTTCCAGGTGAGCGGCGGCCCGCCAGGGCTGAAGCTCGTGGAAGGCGTCGTGCGTCAGCGGGATCTCACCGAGGCCGAGCCGACGCAGCAACTGCGAGGCGTTTCCCGGCTGGCCGCGGCGCATCTCCAGCCAGGCCAGCCCGCTCCTGGGCTGGTCCATCGCCACCAGCAGGTCGAACAGCGGAACCAGCGCAGGGTGGATGTGTCCGGTGCCGTCGTCCAGGAGCGCCGTGAGGCGGTCGGAGAGAGTGCAGCGTTCACACAGTCGCCCGCCCAGAAGCTTGCCCTCAAAGCCGCAGCGTGAGCAGTCGAAGGTCTGGGAGAAGCCGGCGCAGGTGGTGCAGATCGGGGCCCCGTCACCGGGGCGGAGCCCGGGAAGGGCACGTTCCTGGCCACATCCCGGGCACGTCCCCCGTGTCCGGACGGCGCGGTCCGAGCAGGTCCGGCAGACGTATCCGTCCGGCCAACTGCCGCCCTTGTGCCTGCGGCGGCCGCAGCGGCAGCACTCGGCCATGTACCAGCGCTCGTACTGTTCGTCAGTGGCGTAGGTGCGGGTCATGAGTCGGGCAGGATGCGGGCGGCGCGGGGCCGCAGCTTCGCGACGTTCGCGGGCGGGGCGGGCAGGTCGTCGGTGGCGGTCTTGCGGACTCCGGCGTTCTCGGCGGTGGTGGTCACCAGGTTGGCCGGGGTGCAGGACAGGATGTCGCAGAGCGCGGCCATGATCTGCAACGACAGGCGTTCCGGGGTGCCGGAAACCAGGCGGTGGACCTGGGATGCGGACAGGTCGATGCCCCGTTCGCGTAGCAGCGGCACCAGTTCGGTGGCCGTGAAGATCTGGTGCTGGGCCATGACCTCGCGCAGCCGCCACACGTATCCGACCTTGCGCTTCATGCTTGCTTCCCGGTCTGGGTCTGGAGGGCCGCGGCGATGGTGGAGTCCAGATGCCGCCGCAGGGTGCGGGTGCGGAAGTCCGAGGACACGCAGGTGTAGAGCGAGGTGGTACTGGCGTGCTCGTGGCCGACTTGTTCCTGGACGAAACGCGGGTCCCAGCCGTCCTCGATGAGGTGGGTGACGTAGGACCTGCGGAAGGAGTGGAAGTCGAGTCCGTCGTCCAGGCCCAGGGCCTTGCGGTAGGCGATGAAGCGGGAGTTGAGCCGCTGGCAGCCGATCCGCAGGCCCCGTTCGGAGGGCCAGGCCGCCGGGTTGTTGTCGGCTCCGAACAGCGGGCGGACCTCGGTGAACCACTCGTCCAGGACGTCCGGGGGCCAGTCCCACACGGTCAGCACCCCGCGGCGCTTGGGCGGCGAACCTTTCTTGGCCTTGCCGAAGCGGACCAGGCACCGGCCGTACTCGCCGAACGCGCGCTTCTTCGCGTCCGCCTCGTTGTCCTGGACGTGCACCGCGGTGTTCCACTCGCGCACGACCTGGACGGGGTGGGTCCCGAACCGCTCCTGACAGGTCGCCGTCCACTCGTAGAGAGGGTCAGTGATGAAGTGGCAGAACGCCCGCACCGCCTCGGAGTACGAGCGGATCGTCGAACGCTTCAACTCTCGCAAAGAGCGCAGGTCACCGAGCCATTCGTCGACCATCGCCGGCGTCCAGTGCCACGGATAGGTGTTCACGTAGGCGGCGAACGCCTTCACCGTGTTCTCCCGGCCCTCCACGGTCGTGCGGGCCAGATTGCGGGCCAGCTGCTGGTTGGCGAAGCCGGTCAGCATCGCTGTGAAGACTTGTTCCTCCGGCCGCAGCAGCGCGACCCCGTCGACCAGATGTAGCCTCGCCGCCCCCGGCACCGACCCGCTGAACCCCACCATTCCGCCACCCTCCGTCACTCGCATTCGGTGCGAGAAAACCGCATCCGATGCGAGTCGGCCGCCGATCCGCACGCCAGCCAGCCATACGAGTGACGCGGCTGGCGTTCAGGTGCCACCACCCGCTAACGTCGCATGCCGCTTCAGGGCCTCAACCGCCCTGGTCACGCAGGGGAATTCGGGCATCCGCCGACGCCGCATCGCAGACCGTCGCGAGTTCGCATCCGATGCAATTGGCGGCGCTTGGAACAGCAGAACAGTGGTTGTCGGTAGCGGTGGTTCCGGTTCGGCGACTCCGCGCCCGGCGTCAGGACAGTACTCCCGCCCTCAGCCAAAAAAAACTTGGTCGCCGTGTCAAGAATCCGGCGGCCGAAGGACTGTCAGGGTGCGTACGGCCGCTGCTTCACGGTGAGGCGCTCGGGGCCGCAGACTGGAGGAGTTTTCCGTGGAGGGTATGGGCGTTGGCGCCGTCGTCGTGTTCCTGGTGGCCGTGTGCGCGCCAGGGCTGAGCAGCGTGCTGCAGAGCATCGCCTTCCGCATCCGGGCGGCCGGCAAGGCGGAACTGGTGCGAGCCAGGCAGGGGACAGGGCGCGGCACGGCCGGTGAGCGCCGCGCGGCGAAACAGGGGCGGCATGACTGAGCAGCAGACGTCACCACATGCCGAGGCCCTGTCGGACCTGGTCGCCGAGCGGTACGGGCAGCTGGTCGGCAACGCCCGCAAGCGGCTCGCGGCCCTCGACGTCCCGCCAGCGTGGGTGCACGCCGAGGACGTGGTGCAGAACGCCCTCGCGAGCGTCCTCACCCGCGCCGAGCTGGACGAGAAGCTGCGGCCGTACGTCTTCGCCGTCATCAAGAACGAGGTCCGGCACGTGGCCCGGCGCTACCGCTCCGGCCTGGCCTACAGGTCCAGAGACGCCGACGTACAGCTAGAGGCCTCTGGTCCCGCCGCCGATCACTGCGACGCAGCCGACCGGCGCCTGGACCTGCAGGCGGCGCTGAGCGCGCTGCCGCCGCAGCAGCGCACGGCGGTGCTGTGCACCAAGGCGCTGGGGTTCACCCAGGCGGAGACGGCTCAGGTCATGGGGAAGAACCCGGGGACAGTGGCCACCCATACGTCCCGGGCGATGATCACGCTGAGGCTGGCCCTCGGCGCCCTTGCCGTGGTACTGGTCGGCTGCGCCGTGCAGTGGCTGCGCTCGGGTGCGCTGCCCATCGAGCCCGCCGCGGGCGGTGACGCGGTGAAGACGCTGCTGTCCCAGCTGTCGCGGTGGTGGATTGCGGCGGGGACCGTCGTCGCCATGCTCGGCGCCGTAATGCTCGGGCGGCCGTTCGGAAGGCCCAGGCTCTTGTTCATGCGCGCTGCGGGGGCCGCAGCGGAGTGGTGGCGGGAGGGCCCGGACGCGGACGGACCCCTGCCCCAGGTGGATCACCCTCCTCCGGTGGCCCCTTGGACCAGCGACGGCGCGCGGTAGCCGCGGTCGTTGCCGGCCTCGACAGCCCTGCGGACCCTGGCCGCGTGGTGGGACCTGTTCGTCGTGGCCGAGGCGGCCCGGTAGCCATGAAGGTGTCGGTGCCACAGGACAGTTGGCGCTTTTTCGCAGCTTCGAGGTTCGTCTCGGAGCAGTAGCCGGCGTCAACCAGTGCCTGCTTGGGGTGGATGCCGGTGTTCGCGGCGGACTGGTCGAGCATCGCGTTGTAGTTCAGCGCGTCCGACGCGTTGCGGGTGACATCGGCGGCGGTGATGACCTGATGCTGCTCGTCGACGACGGCCTGGGCGTTGTATGCCTGGATGTAGGCGCCGTCGCTGTTCTTCATGATCCGCGAGTCGGGATCGGTGAAGTTGGCCTGCGCCTTGGGCTTGGGCCGGGCCTTGGCGGCGGTCGCCTCACCGGCATCGGTGACGGCCTCCTCGTCGGCGGTGCCGGCGCGCTCCTGGCGGCGGCGTTCCTTGTCCTCGGCGTGGCGGCGGGCCTTGTCGGCGGCCTCGGCCTCGATCTGGGCGCGGGCCGCCTGAAGCCTGGCCAGGCGCTTCTCGCGCCGGTCCAGCTCGGCGGGCAGGTCGGTGTTCTTGCCGTCGACACCGAACACTTGGTCCTCGGCTTCGTCGGTCGACTCGGCATCGGCGAGCAGGGCTGTGGCCTCGGTCTCCAGCTGGGCGATCTCGGCCTCGATCCGCTCTTCTTTGTCGATCAGGCGGCCGTAGCTCATCGCCTTGTGTTTGGAGGCGTTGGCCTCCAGCTTGGTGCCGTCCACGGCGACGCGGCCCATCTTGACCATGCCGAGCTTCTGCGCGAGGTGCAGGGACTGGGTGAACAGGTCGGCGAGCGCGTCCAGGTGGCGGCGGCGGAACCGGGCGATCGAGCGGAAGTCCGGGGCCTGGCCGGCGGCCGTGAAGCGGAACGCGACATCGTCGACGCACTTGCGCTCGATCGCCCGCGAGGAGCGCACTCCGGTGGTGTAACCGTAGATCAGCAGCCGCAGCATCAGGCGGGGGTCATACGGCGGGAAGCCACGCTTCTCGGTGTAGGCCGCCAGGATCGGGGCCAGGTCCAGGGCCTCGTCGACCAGCTCGGCGACGAACCGCGCCAGATGATCTGCGGCAGCCACTCATCCAGCGACGGCGGCAGCAACAGCGTCTGATCCGGGGCGAACACGCGGAACGTCTTGGTCACCGGTGCCGACGGCCCGCTCCCCGGCTTCACCCCCGCCGCCGGTTCCACCTCGAACAGACCATCCCCACCAGACATACCAAGATTCTTCCATACAGAAGATCACGAATGACCGGCGAGGTTGGCATTACCTTGTCAGGCATCAGGCATGACGAGGTATGTGAGTTGCCGCGCCATGGGCCACGCACCCGGCGTCGTGTTCGACACCACCGTCGCACTGAGCTGGGTCCCCGGATCGTAAGTCGTCTGGAACGAGACGCCCGCATCGTAGCCTGTGAGCAGCACGCGATCGCCCGCCCCGGCCAGCCAGAATCCCAGTCCGTAGCGGCGCTTCTTCGACGGCACGTCGCTGACCGGCGCGACCATGCGCTCCACCCACTGCTGCGGCACGATGCGGCCGCCGAACAGCGCCGACCAGAACGCCGCCACGTCCGCGGCCGTCGAGAAGATCCCGCCATCGCCGCTGCCGCGTACTGGAAGGTGCAGTGCATTGGTCCGATCGCCAGCCGCCCTGAGATAGCCGACAGCGGTCCGCTCTGGCAGTTCATCGGTACGGTCGAACGCAGTGTCCGTCATCCCGGCCGGTACACAGACGCGCTCCTGAACGAGATCGTGGAACGGCACACCGGCGACCCGGGAGGCGATGAGCGCGAGCACCACGTATCCGCCGTTGCAGTAGCAGAACCGCTCGTCCGGCCTGAACTTCGCCGGGTGGCCGTCCAGCACGGCCAGGTAGTCCTCGGTGTCGACGAGCGTGTGGACCGGCACCGAAAGCACGTGGTCGGTGACGTCGAAGCCCGCATCCTCGTCGAAGTAGTCACCGATGCCAGACCGGTGGGCCAGCAGGTGCCCGACAGTGACGTCGCCGCCGATCAGCGGCAGATCGCGGCCCAGCACCGACCGGGCGGTCGTCGCCAGATCCAGCAGGCCGTCCGCGACAAGCCCGATCACACACGCGGCCGTCAGGCCCTTCGTGCCGCTGGCCAGGGCGAACCGCGTATCCACGGTATTCAGGACCCCGAATCCCCGGAACGCCTCGCCGTAGGCCTTCGTGAACTCGGCCTCCACGCCACGGTGCACCGCCACAACCCCGGAGAACCCGTTCCACAAAGCCAAGTCATCGAGCGATCGCTCGGCGTCCGCAGTGACCAGTCCCATACGAACAAGCCTGCTCGAAACCTCCAAACCCCGCGACCGAATTCGCACCATCCTCGTAGCCAGCGCCACCCAACACCGGGAACCACCCACTGACGCCGAGAGCCAGAATTACTGACCCACGCTCCTAGCTCCGGGGCCTTCCCTGCGCGGGACTATCCTCCTCGATCAGGTGTCGTACGCCCAACTGCGGCCGGTCTGCCGGTATTGCTCGACTGGGATGGGTTCGGTGCCGGGCCGCATCCGGCTCAGGTACAGCAGCCCGTCAAGATGGTCGATCTCGTGGGCGACGAGCCGGGCAAGCCCCCGCTCGTACACCGTGGTGACCGTAGCGCCGTCGAGCGCGGTGGTCTCGACCGTGATGCGCAGGGGGCGGAGGGCCATGCCGCGGACGTCGAAGAAGCTGAGGCAGCCTTCGTACTGCTCGTCGGTGTCGTCGGAGGCGTCGGTGACGCGGGGGTTGAGCAGCACGATGGCGCCGGCGCCTTCGGCAGGAGGCTGGACGACGGCGGCCGCGCGGCCGATGCCGATCTGCGGGGCGGCGATGCCCATCCCCTTGGCGAAGGGGTGCACCTGGGCGATGCGCTCCATCGAGGCGAACAGCGCGTCCACGGCCTGTTCGGCGGCGTCCCGCTCTGCGGGGAGGTCGAAGGCGCGGGCCGCCTCGGTCAGGATGGGGGCGCCGTGCTGGACGACGCCCAGGTTGCGCATTTGCTCGCTGGGCCGAACCTCGGTCACTTGAACTCCCCTTGATTCACGTCCTGTTCGGGCCGCGCCCGGAATCGCCATTCGAGACGATAGCGAGCGTGCTGGGCCGGGCGGCCGGTCGACCAGGTGAACAGGCGCATTCCGTCCTCCTCCTGCCTGCCGGGGGCGCTGGGCAGCGGAGACGCCTCGGCGGTCATCGAGGTCTCGGTGCCCCACACCACCGGATCGAGCGCGGCGGGGAAGACGAGGGTGACTTCCAGGTGCTCGGTCTGCAGCCGTACGGCCCGCTGGAACCAGCGACCCCATTTGGTGTCGCTGACGGTGTAGGCGTACTCGATCCACACTGAATCGCCGGGGTAGAGCGGGAAACGCCCCTACTCGTTGTCGAAGAGCAGCCACACCTCCTTGAAGGCGTCGCGGTCGTGCTTGGCCTCCCAGCGCATCGCCACCCCCCGGCAGGTCGCGGTGAGCGCGAGTCCGTCCCAGGTGAGCGGGTGGACCCGGTAGTGGGCGTTCTAGCGCTCCGGGTCGCCGGGGTAGGGGTCGACTGAGATGCGGATCAGGTAGCGGGTGATCGGGGCGTCTCCGGTGTTGCGCAGCAGGCGGCGCATGGTGAGCCGGTAGAGGCGGCCGTCGCAGTCCAGACGGGCGGCGTCGTGCTCGACGACGATCGCCGAGCCGGTGGCGTACGGCTGCTCGGTCCGCCGCGGCGCTGGCACGGCGGCCGCTGCGGTGGTCTGGCGGGCGCGGGCCGCGTCGTACTTGCACCACTTGTGCCAGATCGCCTTGCCCGCGTTGAGCGTCTCCACCCCGTGCACGTATGCCTCCATCACCACGGCGAACAACGCCCGGTCGATCCGCCGACGCCGCTCCAGCAGCGACGGGAAGAACGACCCGGTCCGCACCTTCGGGATCTTCAGGTCCAGGTCGCCGGCCTGAGTGGTCAGCAGCCTCTCCCGGTGCCCATTGCGCCACGTCGCGCGCTGGTCGGAGTGCTCGCGCGGGGCGGCACCGATCACCTCGGTGACCTCGGCCTCGATGAGCTCCTGCAGGATGCGCTCGCACACCACCCTGATTGCCTCAACTCCGTCGGCCCTACGTAGTGACTCCAGCAGCCGCATCAGCTCAGACTGGGACAAGGCCATCGTGCACTCCTCCGGTTGAACTGCCCGTTCACCAGGGAGACTTGCGCGATGGCCTGCCCTTGCTCAGGGAGCAGTCGCAGGCAACGGATGCACGCCCCGAGCACCCACCCGCGCGTTCCGGGACCCCGCCCGGCTACACCACTTCATGGGACGCGATCGTGGTCACGGCCCGTGACGCCCGCGGACCGTGGTGCTCGGCCTGCTGGCAGCACGCTCGTCCCGGTCCCACCTGCGGCGACTGCGGGCAGAACCCGTCCATGCCGATGCCGAGCTGGGACGGCACACCACGTTGCGTCTCGTGCTATGGGGCCGCGCGTCTTCCCTGCAGCCGCTGCGGGACGCTCGCTAGAGCCGAGCGTCGTAGGCCGGAAGGCCCGGTCTGCTTGACCTGCGTCGACGAGGTCCGCTTCACCCACGCAGAGTGCCACCGATGCGGCCGGCTGGCGGCCGTCTTCCACCAGGAGGAGGCACGTCCACTCTGCCCGGAGTGCGCCGGCGTCAACTTCACCTACCGCTGCCCGACATGCAGCGCGATTGGGAGACTTCTACACGGGCAGTGCCCCCGCTGTCGGGCTCTGCAGGAGCTCGACGAGACGTTCGCCGGCCCGGACGGCGAACGCTCGCCCCAGCTCGCCCCGCTGGCCGAAGTCCTGGAGCAGTACGAACAGCCGTACTCCCTGGTCCTCTACCTGCGACGGCCTGGCGGTCAGCTGATCCGGGCGATGGCCAGCGGTGACCTGGAATGCTCACACAAGGCCCTGGACGCCCTGCGGCAAACAGCGTCCGTTCAGCACCTGCGCGGACTGCTGGTGCTTGCCGAAGTGCTGGAGCCGCGCGAGGAGCAACTTGCCCAGTTCAAGCGGGATGTCAGGGTGTGTCTCGAAGAAGTGGCGGATCTGCACGACAGAACTGTCCTTGCCCGGTACGCACGCTGGCATCTCATGCCCCTCGCTCACCACCGCCTCGAACGGTCCGGTTTCAACCGGTTCCAGCGGGAGCATCTCCGTCGCAAGCTGCAGACGGCGCACGTGTTGCTCACCCACATTCGCCGTCGCGGCAACACTCTCGACAACGTCACCCAGACCCTTGTCGACCGATGGCTGATCGCAAATAAGAGCCGCCAGAACCAGGCCCGCTCGTTCTTACTCTGTGCTGCTACCTGCCACTTGATCCCCCGGAACGTGGCGATCGCCAGCGCGACCAGGACCGTCGACCGGTCGATCATGAGCGATGCCGATCGGATCCTCACCGCTCTCCGCCTGGAGACCGACGACTCTGAGCACATCACCGACCGAGTCGCCGGCTGTCTCGTCCTGCAATACGGGCTGCGAACCGACCGACTGGTGAAGCTCACACCCGACCACATTCTGGTCCACCCAGAGGAGCCCGGCGTTCTCGGTCTTCAACTCGGCCGAGACCCACTCTGGCTCCGGCCGCGGCTGTCGGCACTGCTCCAACAACTGATCAACGAACGACGTCCACTTGCCGCCCCGCTCAGGACGCGCAAGACGCCCTACCTCTTCCCCGGCCTTCGCCCCGACCAGGCCGTGACATCCACCACCTTGCAGAGACGACTGACCCGCCTGGGCATCCCCAGCACCAGCAAGGCCCGCAATGGGGCCTGGCTGTCCATGGTCGGCGCCGTCCACTGGAAGATGCTCGCCGATCTCCTCGGCCTCGCCGACGGCACGGCCCACAACTGGCACAAGCTCAACGGGGGAGATCGCGCCAGCTATGTCGCCAGCCGACTCCAAGCCTCTCAGGCACCCACCGAACCCGAGTAGGGACCAGGTCCGCCGCACTTGACGGCCAGCTCAACCGAGGACCACACGCCGAACCACTGCTCGGCGCCGTACTCCTCGAACCGCTCCACCTCGGTGAACCCCAGCTTCGCCGCGAGGCGCATCGCGCGGTCGTTTGCGGTCTGGGTACAGAGCACCACCGGCTCGCTGGGAAGTGCGTCGGCGAACCAGTCGAGTGCCGCTGCGCACGCCTCGGCGGCGTACCCGCATCCCCGCGCTTCCGGCAGGAACTGTAACCGAGCTCGGCCTCCCCGGCATCCGGACGGACGTGACCCGGACGCTCCGCATCGCGCCGATCGAGCGTGATCATGCCGATCATCGCTCCGTCGAGATCGATCACGAAAAGGCCAGGGCGCCGCCCGGGCACCCCAGGGACCGCGCGTTCGGCTGGCCCCGGGGTGCGTATGGAGCAGACGCGGCGGTGGCTGTCGAAGCTGCGCGGCGAGGGCCTGGTCGAGCGCGTCACCCTGCCGCGGAGGGGACGGCTCCGGGCGTGGTTCCCGACCGAGTATGGGGTGTGGGTGCTTGCGCCGGGACGCAGGCGCGCACCCATTGGGAGAGCGGCGCTGATGGTTGAGCCGATACCCCTGCACCGGGCACGCTCCGCCAACGGGCACGAATCAGCTGAGTGTGTAGTGCACCAGTACGACCAGATCCTGTAGCTTCGCGGGGTCCGCGCTGATGGTGAGGGGTGTGCCCAGTACGGGCGAGCCGCCCGTGCCCAGACACAGTGACTTCATGGTCGCGTCCCGGTTGAGGGTCAGCGCTGTGCCGTCCACGTTGAGCGCGTAGCTGGCCGGCGCTCCGGTCACGTTCGCCGCCCATGTCAAGGACGTAAGGCTCGGTGCGTGGGACCGTGCCAGGTAGGGGAGGTGCTGTTCGCCGAGTGTCAGCGTCGTCTGCCCGGTCTGGGTGAGCTGCCACCATTCGTTGGGGAAGCTGTCCCGCAGGGTGAAGGAGATGTACAGCCCCTGCCGACCGGCCACCAGCAGCGTGTCGTTGACGATCGCGGCGAGGGCTTTCTCCACCATCGTCCGGAACGCCGAGCCGCCTTCGCGCGCCGTATAGCGGATGTGCAGGATCAGATCGCTGATGGTGTCGGGGTCGAACTGCTGGAAAGTGGTCGGCAGCTCGATGTTCCAGGTGCTGATGGCCCCGACTCCCTCGAACGGCAGGTACCGTTCGTCGTGGAAGTTCAGTTCGAACAGGCCAGCGTCCGAGACCGCGCTGCTCGTGGCGATGGAGGCGGTGCTGCCGACGTTGTAGGCGAAACGGTCGTCGCTGCCCACCTGCTCGGCATACTTGTCCTTGTCGGTGGCCGCACCGGCGCGCACGGCAGTCGTCTTCCGGTACTTGTTGCTGACCAGCGACAAGGTCAGGCCGACCGGGGTGTACGGTCCGGCGTTGCAGACCAGCGAGGTGCTGACAGTCTTGATGCGGCGTGCGTAGTGGCTGGGGTGGTCGAGGTCGAAGGCGACCTCCGGCACCTGGATGGTGACTTTGCCGGTGGTCTTGAGCTGCAGCAGCGCGCCGGGGTCCAGCTGCGCCAGGGAGAGGTGCTTGGTGAGCTCGTACTCGCGGACGTTGTTGTCGAGGTAGGCCGTCTCCATCCGCTTGATGTCGTGCAGCAGCGCCTCGGCCGTCATCAGGCCCTTCTTCAGGCTGTCCCAGTAGCCGTACCGGATGAATGTGGTGTCGTTGGCCAGCTCGTAGCGGTAGCAGCTCTCGGCCTTCTTGGCTGCGTCGAAGGCGAGTTTGTAGGCCTGGAAGTAGACCGAGCTGACCTGGCCGATCATCCAGCCGTACAGCTCCTGATTGGTGTACTTGGACCGCATGAACGTACCGACCTGCTGCGAATTCCTGATCTGCAGGTCGTGGGTGGCGAGGTCCTTGGCCAGCATGTCCAGGTGCAGCTGAGCGTTGGTGATCTGCTGGTCCATCTGGGTCAGTTCCTTCTGGGCCAGTGCGAGCTGGAAGTCCCACTCGTCCTGTCGTCGCTGGTAGCCGGCCTGCACGCTGGCCATGCCTGCCGCTTTGTCGGCGACGCGCGTCAACGACGAGAGCACCTGGACTGCGGTTTCCGCCGCCCCGCCGATGCTGTCGCCGCCGGTTGACACGGTCACCGTGGGCGAACCGCCAAATCCCGCGCCGCCGGCCACGAAGTTCGGGATGAGCTTCAGGCCGCCCGCCAGCACATAGCCCAGCGCCACCGCACTCTCTCCGATGAGCGATGCGCCATTGAGAGCCACCGCCGTGATCTCCCAGGGGTTCATGAACGGCTGCGAGGAGTAGAACGTGATCCGCTCCTCGATCACGGCCCTGCTCTTCTTCAGCGCTTCCAGCGCCCCCTGGGACTCGGCGATGGCCGCCTGCTTCACCTCGCGCACCGAGTCCAGTACCGCGAGCTCCTGGTCGGCGCGCAGCCGGGCCAGCTGCTCGGCATCGCGCTTCTCCAGCGCGGACAGCAGCTCGGCGCCGAGGCTCGCCACCTGCTGGGTGAGCTCGCTCGCCTTCTGCGTCATCACGGAGAACCGGTAGTGCGGCGGCGGCGCGCCCAGCCCGGCGACGAAGGAGGAGACGTCCAGTCCAGCCGCGGCCGCCCGTACCAGCGCGCCGGGATCGATGGGGGGTGCGAACAGCGCCAGCGAGGCGGCGATTCCGTCGATGTTCTGGCAATGACGGATCTTGAACAGCCGGTCGGCCACCACGTCCCACTTCTTCAGCAGCGTCTCGTTGGGCGGGATGCAGAAGTACAGCGAGGTCAGGGTCGCGGACGGCGGGGGCAGCTCCGCGCCGTGGTGCGGGAGCAGGTTCAAGTCCGGGATGAGGTTCTCCAGATCCAGCAGGGCATTGCCCAAGATGTCGATCTCGCCGCGCAGCTGGTGGTACGTCATGTCTGGAACCGACACCTCCTGCGGCACCACCCTGGGATTGGGGCCGAGCAGCTTGTCGGCCAGGATGTAGAGCTGGGTGGCCTGGTTCACCGATTCGCGCGTGAACTGCCGGAACAGGCTGTCGCCCCAGTCGATGAGGTTCTGGATGTAATTGATGACGATCGACATCTGGTAGGCGACCGGGCGGGAGCGGGCGACCACATCGGGTTTGAAGGGTTTGTCGCGCCACTGCGAGACCGCGAAGGCCAGGTCGTCGATGCTCGCCGCCGAGGGGTCGGCAGCGATCGCGTTCAGGATGGTGTCGATTCGCTCGTCCAGGTAGTCCTGGGCGGTGGTTTGGAAGAACGGTTTGGTGACCCAGTACCGCTGGGGCGCCGGTGCGTCCGTCGCGCCGACCGGGTTGAACACGTAGTGGTACCAGTCCCGGGCAGCGGCGAATCTCTGGTCCTGGTTTAGCCGCCGGGCGATGTCGAAGGGCAGGTGGAAGAACAACTCCCAGTTGTAGGAGGCATAGGCGCCGTCCAGCTGGAAGTCAACGTCTTCCCGCGGGTAGGGCTTGATCACCTCACTGCCGGGCTGGTAGGTAGTCTTGAAATCGAATCCCGTGTTGGTGAGCTGCAGATCGCGCGCCATCAGCGCTGGGATGCCCGAGGCGTTCAGGGCGGCGCGGAAGCGGCACACCAGCGGGTGGTAGAAGTTGTGGATGTCCAGGCCGTAGCGCAACTTACGGAACGCCTGGAACTCCTCGACCAACTTGAGATAGTCGGGATCCTGCCGCAGCTCGTTGATCAGATCGCTCAGCGGGACGCCGGGGTTCTGCTGATGCTTGTGCAGGTACTTGGTGAGCAGCGCGATGGCGTCGTCGATGAGCCGCAGCACGTCGGACGCGGTCTTCTTGGTCCGGGCGAGGTCGGGGCCTGTCGATCCCGCGCGCTCACGCGCCCGCGGGTAGAAGCCCGGGGTGATGACGTACCCGCGGCTGTAGTCGCCGTAGAAGTAGGGCAGCAGCGTGCCGAGCGGCAGCGCCAGCCGGTGCTCGCGGCCGTACGTCCGCAGCTGCGTCGACTGCGCTCCCGCCCACATCTCCAGCGCCACCAGGATCCAGTCGATCAAGGTCATCTGCAGCGGATAGGCGACGTCGAACAGCCCGGCAGGAGTCTGCTGCAGGATCAGCTGCGCGTTCTGGCCCGGAAGCTGAAGGATCGCCAATTCTCCTCCGGCATAATGCTCCAGCTCCATGAACCGGCCCGAATCGAGCTCGGTGTCGGCGAATCGAGGGAACAGCCAGCCGGTCATGCTGCCGCCCTGACGCGGTTCCGGGTAGCCCTTGCACCCGGTCAAGGCGAAGGAGCCGACGAACCCGGAAGGGGAGAAGCAGCTGATCGCCTGTGTGGCCCCGAGCGTCCAGACGAAGAAGTTGAACTGCCGCTGATCGGGGAGGGCCTGGC
This sequence comes from Streptomyces albiflavescens, assembly GCF_014645835.1. Classification (GTDB taxonomy): domain Bacteria; phylum Actinomycetota; class Actinomycetes; order Streptomycetales; family Streptomycetaceae; genus Streptomyces; species Streptomyces albiflavescens. Next base: position 276,983 of record NZ_BMMM01000014.1, on the reverse strand, counting down.
CGAACGAGGTGTAGAGCGCCCCCTGGGACACCTTCTTCTCCCGCCAGCGTCCGCCCGCGTACTCGCTGACCGTGAGTTGGATCTTCCAGCGCTTGTCGGGTTTGTCATTCGACTTGCCGCCGGACAGGCTGTTCGGGTCAGGAGTGTCCGGCGGAGCCTTGGAGGAGTCCGGTTCCTCGGTGAACAGCGGCCAGGCCAGGGTGAGCCGCGAGTTGCGGTCGAACGCCAGCAGCTGGTCGCCGGTGATGTCCAGGGGGACCTTGGTCCACGGCGTCCAGGAGCGTTCCTGCTGGAACTGCCGGTGGAAGTACACCGTCGGGCTGCCGCCCTTGGTGCGGGCGAAGACGTGCATCACCCGGCGATCGGTCTGGTAGTAGGCCGCCATGACATCCAGGTGCGCGATGTCGTCCAGGCGCTCCAGGTAGGCCCCGGTGGCGTCCTCGACGGCTAGGTCTGTCAGCTCGTCCTGCTGCAGATCGTTGTCCAGGGTGGCGAAGAGCTCCGTCTTGTCGTCCCGCAGCTCCGGTTCGATCCAGTTCTCCGGCCACAGGAAGATCTTGCGGTTGGCCTCCCACACCCGGAAGTTGGCCATCCAGTCCCACTGCTTCCAGCCGTCGTCGTGGCCCACGCTCGCCACGCTCGCCGGCTCCAGGCCCATCAGGCAGCGCATGGCGAAGAGCTGCACAGTGGCGTGCGCTTGGACGATGCGGGAGGTGGGCATGCACGAGCCCATCTCGACGTCGATCAGGAAGTGGTCGTACAGGTCGTCGACCGATTGGAGATCCGGGTCGACGGCCAGCAGGTAGGCCACCAGGGCGTCCCGCTTGAGCGGCCGCAGTCCGTCCTGGATCTGCTGAAGCACGCCGAGCCACTCCTCGGCGGCGTAGCGGGACTTCAGCGCCGACCGCATGCTCGCCGCGTCGGCTGGGGTCAGCACCGGCTGGGTGACCGCCGCGGCCGTGGGCACGTCCAGGCCCAGGGTGCGGAGCAGGGCGGCGGTGCCGAGCAGTCGGCTCACGGTGGCCGGATCCTGGTAGGCCGACAGGTTCGGTGCGGACAGGCCGAGGTGGGCGTCGAGCGCGCCGAGCACGGTCGGGTCCGTCCCGGTCAGCCGGGCGAGGTAGGCCAGCACATCCGCGATCGCGGCCCCGGACAGCACCAGGCCGAAGAAGCTAGCGACCGTGACCGGCGTGTCCGGGTGCGCGGGGTCGGAGACGTCGGGGTAAGCGTCGAGGAGGTCGAAGAAGCCCTGCAGCCGTCGCCAGGCGGGGTAGCCCGCTGCGGGCTGGCAGGGGCGGTAGGGCAGGTGGTCCCACTCCAGCCAGCCCAGGGCGGCCGCATGGTCCAGCACCCAGCCAACGGTGCCGGTGGGCAGGCCGGTCTTGCCGGCGGACAGGGTGATCGTGTGCAGCAGCTCCACCGCGCGCTGCTGCAGATCGGCTGACGCCGACGTGCCGGAGTCGTCGATCAGCACGTCGTGCAGGGTGGGAGTGACGGCGGCGGCCGGTTCCTTCAGATACGCGTGGTTGAGCAGCACCGCCGCGAGATCCTCGCCGATCGTCATCGCGGTCGCGACCGTGCTGCTCAAGGCGGCGTCCCGATCCCGGAGGTAGAGGTAGTCGCTCACTGCCGCGCCGACAGCCGTGATCACCGCGTTCCGCTCGGCGACCCGTGGCGGTACCGCGGCCTGCCGCGCGGCCAGGGCCGCCTTGATGGCGGTGGTATCGAAGTAGCCCGCCAGGGCGTTGTCGACGAAGTTTGCCTCACTGAGCGCGGGATCGGTCCAGGCATCGTCGAGCAGGGTCTGCAGTCGGGACACCGTGGCGTCGGTGATTCCGGGGAGTCTCGTCAGGAAGGGGCATACCGCGCGGCTGTTCTCCTCGGGGGTGGCGGCAGCGCTGACCGGTGAGGCGTCGGCGGCGCGTGCGGCGGCGTAAGCGTCGTGCAGCTGGCCGAGCAGTGAGGCGGCGGCAGAGGGGGAGAGATCGTAACTGGCGAGGTCCGGCGCATCGTGCCGGAGCAGGTAGCGCCACAGCTCGATGGGCAGCCCGGACGCTCGGGCGGCGGCCGCCGCGTCGGCGAAGTCCCGCAGCGCGGCCGAGGACGCGAGCGGGTCGCCACCCGTGATCGCGACCAGCCCGCTCAGCTCCGGGGCCGTCAGGTGCAGCGCGGTGCGGATCCGGGAGAAGGCGTAGGTGCGGCTGATGGTGCCGTTGGTGAGCACCGGGTCCGGCCCGGACAGGGCGATCAAGGCTACGGTGTCCGCCGGGCTGGTGCCCAGTGCCAGGCCGAGGAAGTGGGCGGCCGCACCAAGCTTGATCCCGCTGCCGGGGACCGCCGCCTCGGCGGCCTCGTTCGCCAGCACTGCGGCCGGGAGGAAGCGGGGATCGACGGAGCCCGACGCGACCGGGTTGAGGAAGGTCGCGGCGTAGCTGCCGGCGGGGTCGGTCATCGACAGTGGTTCCAGCAGGTCCAGCGTCGCGTCGAGGCCCAGGCCGAGCTGCTGGGCGACCTCGCCCAGCCGGGTGAGGCGCACCAGGCAGGCGTCGTCCAGCACCGAGCCGCCTCCGGCTGCGCTGCGGATGGCGCGATCCAGGGTCCTGCTCGGCCAGCCGGTGGCGTTGCGAAGCCGCAGGAATCGGTGAATGCGGTCCAGACCGGAGTCGTCGAGGTTGGCGATGCGCTTCTGGGTCAGGTCGCTGCTCGAGTCGAGGTGCTGGACGAACAGGTTCTGGCCGCCGTCGATCCAGCTGAGCTGGAGCAGTTCCAGCAGGTCGTGATAGCTGATGCCGGCGCGGGTGACGAACGTTCCGACATTGGACAGGGTCGCCGACGCGGGGCTGCCGCCGGTGTTCCAGATGGTGTGCTGGTCCGCCACATCTGGGGTGACCACGAGTTGGCGCTGGGCGTCGCTGAGGCCGAGCCGTTCGGCGGCGCACGTCGCGTCCGACGGGTTGCCACCGACCTGCAGACGGGACATCAGCTCGGCCCGGTTCACGTCGAACTGGTCGAAATACCGGCGGGTCTCCTGATGGGACAGGTCGAACGGCAGCACGAAGCAGAACGGGCTGGCCGCCAGGGTGGCATACGCCGCGTCATTCATGTACTCCGGCGCCGCCCCGACCTCGGCCTCGGTGCCAAAGGTCTGACGGAGCGTGCGGATCCGCCAGCCGCCGCCGTCCGGGGTGATGCCGGCGACGGCACGCCGGTCGCGTACCACGAAGCCGCCGTCCAGGTCCGGCCCGAAGACGGCGGCCTGGTCGGTGAACGCGAGCCCCGCCGCCTGCAGCGCGCCCTGCAGCGCTGGACTGATGACACCTGCCGTGACCGCGCCCGCGAACGGAATGCCCAGGTCCGGGGCCACCGCATCCTCGAGCAGCTCGCACACGAGGTCGAGATACGGCATGGCCGTCATGGTGTTGGCGCAGTTCAGGTCGGTGACTCCAAGGTCCGGGCGGCGGCCGAACAACACGTCGCGCGCGCCCTTCAGAACCACCGCCGGGGTGGCGGTGGTGTCGACCACCAGCCTGTTGCCAAGGAACTCCAGCACGTCCACCAGGTACGCCGCCGCGCCGTGCACCGAGCGGCATTCGGAGCACTCGGACATGTCCGCGGTGGCGAACAGGCTCTTCATGTTTGGGAAGTCCTTGGTTACCGGCTCCAGCTTCGCCGGTGCGGGTGCCAGCGACGCCACGGTCGTGGCGGACGCCGCACCGGACAGCTGACCGGCCAGCAGCAGGCTCGCGGCATGCAGGTCGGCCGCGGTGGCGTGGGCGTGCCGCGCCTGTTGTGCGCTGAACGCGCCGGACTGCACCGTCTCGCGGACGAAGCGTTCCCGCCCGCGAGCCTGGATGGCGCCCGCTGAGGTGAGGCCCTTCTCGCAAAGGGCCTTGCTGCCCGCGTAATGGGGCGCGAACCGGAACACGCGTTGTGCCGTCCGCAGCGCCGCCACGGCTGCCGCGCCGTCAGGTGCGCTGGTCAGTTCCGGGTGCGCGGCCAACAAGGTGGTGACATTGCCCGTTGCGAGGTCGAACTCCGGGTGCGCATGGAGCAGTTCGGCCACGGTGGCGGCCTGCGCGAATGGCGGGCTGGGATCGCTCGCCAGGCGGCTGGCGAAGGCCGTGGCGGGGAAGCGCGTCGCCATCCGTGCTTCCAGCAGTGCGGCCTGACGGGCCGCCGCTTCGTCCGTCAGCGGGACGTCGCGCGTCGCGGCGTGGGTCCGCAGTACTTCGATCCAGTCCGCTTGTTCGAGTCGTGCTAGCCGGTGCAGCTGCTCGGGGCCCTCGATGCTGTGCAGGGCCTGCGCGAGATCGATCAGCGTCTGGTCGTCGCCCAGCAGTTCGGCGAGGGCCAGCCGGGCCTGCGCCTGTTCGGCCGCCCGCTCCGAGGGGGCGAGCTCGAGGTCGCGGAACTGGGCGAACAGCCCTGGCAGATCCCCGAACGAGTCGGCGGCCAGCAGGGCGGTGACGCGGTCGGGCACGTCCGTGCGCAGCAGGTGACCCACCTGTTCCAGCACCAGCCGCTGGCGCTGGGAGCGCGCGAACTCGCGAGCGGCGTCCCGGTACTCAGCGAGGATTCCCAGGATCTCGGGCAGTTGGACGGCCACCGTCCGGGGCACCAGGAACCGCTCGACGGCCTGCTTCACCGCGGCGGTGAGCTGTTCCTCCGAAAGCAGCACGATGTCGTAGAACAGCGGCTTGACGAGGGTGCCCAGGCCGATGCGCAGCCGGGGGATCAGGCTCGACCAGGTCTGGGCGGCGCCCAGGGTGTCGAGGGCGAACAACGCGTAGTAGAAGGCAAGGGGAATCTTGGCCTCGCCGCCGAGCCGCTGGGCGACGGCGACATGCTCGATCTGAGCGGCGGTCAGGCCGGTCTCGCGGGTCAGGAAGGTGATGTCCTGGTGCTGGCCGTCCTCGGCCAGCTCGCTCCAGCGCAGCTGGCCAAGCAGCGGCTCGACGGTGGCCACCACCTGCTCGTACTCGGTGCGCTCCGGCGCGACCCGGACCGCCAGCCGTACCGTGATCGACACCAGCGGCGGGGCGTTGAACACCGTGTCTTCGACGGGCGGGTCGACCAGCACGGTCTGGTCTTGCAGCGCGCGGACGAAGACATCCGCGCTGCCCTGTTCGAGTCGCGCGGACCGTTCCGGCTGGTAGCTGATCTGATAGAAGCCGTCGTCGGCCGACCTGGCCGCGCCGAGCAGCTGCTCACTGCGCAGATCCCGGTCGAGGGCGTGCAGGGTGACGTCCGAGACGGGCCGTTCGTCCGGGCCGAGCACCAGCCCGACCACATAGCCTCGGTGCGGGACGTCCGCTTCTGCCAACGTGCGCAGTGTGTCGGCGTCGGCGACGCCGGTGGCCGGCAGCTCGAGCTGCCGCTGCAGGGCCAGCAGCTGGTGCCGGGTGCTGGCTCCGAACAGGCCTTCGACCAGCTCGTCGTGTGCGAGCTCGGCTCCGAAGTCGAGCAGCCGGGCCTGCAGGAGCCAGACGGCATCGCCCGACTGGCCGGCTGAAAGCGCACGATAGGTGTCGTTCATGGAGGTCTCCGGGCCGGGGGTCAGAATCCGAGGGTGTCGATCAGGAACCAGGCGACCTTGTTCTGGTTCTTGTAGGCGGGTTTGCTCGAGTTGTCCGGGACCAATGCCGAGACGAGCCGGTCGCTGGCGTCGAGCGAGTGCGCTATGCCGTTGGACGGGGACAGGTCCACGCCCACGAGGGCCTTAGACGCCTTCTCAATTCCCTTGTCCGCGAGGCCGCCGACGGTGTAGCCGACAGAGAACGCCTCGCCGACCGGGCCGCAGTACATCGCCACGCCCGCGGCCAGGTCGCCCGAAGCGACCAGGCGGTCGGTGTTGTTGTTGGCGGTCGCGAGGTCGGCCGCGGCCACGATGACGCCCAGGGGCTTGGCCACCTCACCGACCACCTTGGCGGCGGGCGCCATGGCCTTGAGCAGTTTGACGCCATCGCTGGTGACCTTGCTCAATGTCCCGGCCTGCTTCACGACGGGCGCGGCCTCCTTGACGATCGGTGCGGCGCTCTTCGCGACCTTGGCCACCGCCTGCGCGTCCTCGACCACCGGCGCGGCCTTGGCCAGTGCACTCGCCTCCTGCACGGCGGGCGCCGCCTTGGTGACCGCTGCGCCCTCACCGACCGTGGGGGCGGTCTTCCCCAGCGCGGTGGCCTCCTCGACCGGAGCCGCCGCCTTGCTGACCGCCGTGGTCTCTTCGATCGCCGGGGCGGCCTTCTGGGTTGCGCTGGTCGCCTCCTGAACCGCCGGGGCCGCCTGTGCCGTAGGCGCGGGCGGCACAGCGGCCGCCGCCTCCTGCGTTCCGGCGACGGCCTTGGAGACGGCGGTGGCGTCGTCGACCGCCGTGCCGCTCTTGCCCAACGCAGAGCCGTCCGCGGCCACATCGGCTGCCTTCGTCGGCTGGTTGAACGGCAGGTCCAGCTGCTGGGGTTCGACCTTCAGGGCGGTCGGGCCTGGGCCGCCCGCCGGGGCGGTCGTCGGCGGTGGCTTGGCTGCCGTCGTGGCGACGGCCGCTTCGTCGGCTGTCGCGGCGGTCTTGCCGCCGGTCGAGAGCGGTTTGCTGCCGATGCCGCCGACCTCCGGGGGCGCGGGCTGCTCGTATCTGACGCCCTTGGTCGCGCCCGGGTAGTGGCCGGTGACTGGGTCGCGCGTGGGCAGGCCAGCTTCCTTGGCCTCGGCTACCGTCGCCGTCTCCAGCGACGCCCCCTGGCTTCGGTTGGGGCCGCGGTTCTGTAGCCCGACAGCGGATTCCTCCCCCGGCGCAAGCAGGGCGAACGGCTTCTCCATATGCCCGATGTCGTACTCAGCGGGGCCGCCCCATAGCGTGTGAATGGCCTTGAAGTACTGCTTCAGTGCTTTGGTGAACCCTCGGGTCGTCGCGGTGGCGCGAATCTTGGCCCACAGCCCTCGGGACTCGCTCAGCCACAACTGAGCGTCGTCCTCGCCGGCCAGGCCGGTCTCGTCGATCATCCGGACCGGGTTGTTGTCGACGTAGCTGTACCGGTTCACGCCGTCGGCCAGCCCCGCCAGGTCCGGGCTGAGCCATCGGCCCAGCCACGGGGCGTAGTACCGGGCGCCGAAGCTGCAGAGGCGCGTCTCGGTGTCCTTCTCCCGGCCGGTATAGCGGTAACGCTTGACGCTCACCGCGGCCGCATCCCGGGCCAGCCACAGAGAGGTGGTGCCGAACGGGTGGTACTCCTCGTAGGAGATGACCGCGCCGGCGTCGTCGCACTCCAGCGCGCTGGACCCGAGTTTGTCGGCCAGCTGGAAGCGGATCCTCGGGGAGGAGTCGAAGCCCGGGTGATCGGTGTCGACCGTGACGGTCTCGACCAGCGCGGCGCGGCGATCGCCATCCAGGATGTGTGCGATTCGCCGCTCGAACACCATCACTCCCGCTCGGTATCGACGGAACAGCTCGTACTCGCCGAGGTAGATCCGCTCCTCGCGGAGGGCGCCGATCCGCTGCCAGATCTTGCGGACCCGGTTGCCGCCGCCGTCGTAGTGGAAGGTGACGGTTCCTCCGCCGCCCAGGTCGACGGTTTCGAGCTTGTCAGCGTGATCCCATCCGAGCGCGTCGAGGTGCGGCATCCGGGTGGTGTTGCCTCCGCCGTCGTGGTCGAAGGCCGCGCTGTACGGTCCGGCCGCCGGATCTCCCGGCAGCTGATGCGCCGTGAGCCGGTTCGAGCCCGGCGCGTAGAGGTAGCGCCTGGTCCAGCTGCCGGCCGTGGCAGCATGACCGAACGCCGTCAGATTGCCGACGCTGTCGTAGCTGTAGTTCTCGGTGTAGTTGCGCAGCGCGTTGGCGTCGTTGGGGTGCGGCAGGGTGGGCATAGCCGGTTCGGCGCCGTCCGGCTGTGTCCCCAAGCTGGCGTGTTCCCGGCCGCTGGCCGTCCGCAGGCGGTACACCGAGTCGTAACGGAACTGGTTGCCGGGGGTGACCACGGCGCCAGCGAAGAAAACGTTCTGAGCGGCGTGGTCGTCGATCTGCACTACGTTGCCGACCGGGTCGTAGGTGTAGGCCAGATCCTGCAGCACAGTGGCACCGATCCGGGAGCTCAGGCTGACCAGCCGCGACGACTCGGCGTCGAAGTCGTAGCGGCTGGCCACCCCGTTGGCGTAGCGGATGCCGGTACGCCGACGTCTGGCGTCGTAGGAGATGCCGGTGATGAAGGGTGTGCTCGCCGTGGCGCCGCCGAGCCGGGCGCTGATCGAGGTCAGCATCCCGCCCGGCTGGTAGTCGAGGCTGAGCTCAGTGCCGTCCGGCAGGCGCTCGCGCACCGGACGTCCGAGCGCATCAAAGCGGGCTGTGGCGGTGAAGGTCTCGGGGTCCAGCACCCCGAGAGCGAGCGCGTCCAGGTCCGCCAGTGGCCGGCCGTCCAGCGGGGACCAGTCGGGCGGGTCCGGTGCCGTCAGCAGCTGGCGGGAACCCTCAGTCAGGCTGCTGGCCAGATCGTACCGTTCGGCGCGGGACAGACCGGCCCGGTCGTAGCGACGGTGCACCTGGCCGATCAGGTGGCGGCCCACGGCCTGCGGATGCTGCTCGCCGTAGACGGTGTACTCGGCCAGCCGGTCGGTCGCCGCGCCCGCCGCGCGCACCAGCAGATGGGTGGGACGGCCGAGCAAGTCGTACGTGCAGGACACCAGATCGCCGTTCGCGGTCCAGTGCCGCAGATGCCGGCCAGTGGCGTCCGGGAGGGCCCGCTGCCGCCCAGCATCGACGCTGTCCGTGCTCACGATCCGGCCGGCGGCGTCGGTGAGCTGCTCGACCGTCCGTACGCCGCGGGCGTCGTCCACGGCGGTGATGTTGCCCGCCAGGTCCAGGTGGAACCGGGTCTCGTACACCCCCTCGGGTCCGTTGTCGGCGCGGGTGCGCACCACCCGGCCGAGGGCGTCGGTGAGGCTGGTCGTGGGGGTGTCGGCGTGGGCGGCAGTCAGGGCGGCGGCGCGTGCCTCGGCGGCCGGCACCGCGCCGCCCTGCCGCCGCGCGTACCAGTCACTGCTCAGCACGGTGTCGTTGCGGTCGGCGTTCACCTGCTGCCAGGGGCCGAACTCGACGGTTTCGACGGTGCCGTCCGGATGATCGATGCGGACGATCCGGCCCAGCGCATCGTAGTGGCGCCGTTGGCTGACGGTGCGTTTGACCAGGGCATCGGCGGTGTCGAAGGCGGGCTCGGCGGCGAAGTACGGTTCGTACTGCTCGACCGGGAGCCCCTTGTTGTTGAACACGGTCCGGCCGGTGCCCAGCCACCGGGCGTTCGGCCTGGTGTCGACCAGCACCAGCCCGCCCGCCCCGTCGTCGGCCCACGCCTCGCCGGGTTCGGCCTTGGACTTGGTCATCGCGACCCGGCCCAGCCCGTCGATGTAGAGGTGTTGTTCCTGCCATCCGCTGGCCGGGTCGGCGTATTGTTCCCGGGTGGCGGTGTGCGACCAGGCCGGGCCGAGGCCCGACTGCCACGCGTCCGAGCCGTAGGAGTGCACCACGCCGGGCAGGATGTCAGTGTCGCCACTTCCGTCCGCTGCGATCCGCCAGACTTTGACCACCCGGCCCAGCGGATCGAACGCGACCCGGTCGCGGGTGCCGTGTGGGTCGGTGAGCTGCCGGGGCGCGAGCGCCTGATAGTCGTTCAGGAGGTTAGTCGCGTTGAGTGAAAGCGGTGCTGTGGTCGAGGCGCGCACGGCCGTGACCAGCAGGTGATGGCTGTCGTATGCGACCTGCGCGGTGTTGCCGAACGGGCTGGTGTGCGCGGTGGGCAGGTAGCACGCGGCCGGGTCGTACTGGCGGATGCCGTCGGTGGTCCACCACAGGTTGTCGAGCCATGCGTAGCCGCCCGCTCCGCTGAGCAGCGCCGATGTGACCACCGTGCCGAACACGGAGGCCACGAGCTGGGGCGTCAGCGCGAACCGCAGCAGCCTGCGCGGCAGCGCGCGGGATCCGACCTGTCCGAACGGCAGCGCCGCAGTGAGGCCGTCGTTCCAGTACTCGTAGCGGGTGGCACTGACCAGGCGGCGCTGTCCGAGGCCGGGGGTCGGCGGGTCGGTGAAGTCTCGGTCGGGGAGCCCGGGGAGCGTGGTGACGAGGTCGGCCGGGACGAAGCGGCCGGACGGGGGCACGGCGAGCCCGGTGATCTCGTACTCGCGCGTGGCGGTGGGCACGGATATCCGGTGGGTTTCGGGGGCATCGACGCTGACTAGGTCGGTGCGGGTCCACGTGATCAGGACATGGTTCTGCTCGTCGATCACCGGTATGCGCCGCGGGTAGGCGAGGCTCGCGGTGGACGTCGGCGTTCCGTGATCGTCGCTCTCCAAGGTGAGCTCATGGGTGATCCGCGGATCGTCCATCGTGCGTTCATAGTGGCGGTTCAGCGATTCCAGCGGCTCGACGCGGAACGCGGCGGGCCGCTCCGCCCGGCTCGGCTGCAACTGCACCACCTTGGCCCGCGACTCGGTGACCGTGACGGGCGCGGTGCTGCCGCCGTCGTCGACGTACAGTTCTGATCGCACCCGATGACGGGACAGTGCCCGAGTGGCCTGCCGGAACTCAGTTCCGCCCGTGACACCGGCGAGTTCGTGACTGGCGAGCGGTGCGGCCTGCGGGTCGAGGGTGAAGACGTGATCCGGGGCGCCGCTGGTGGGGTCGCCGGTGTGGAACCACTCACACGTGCGTGTGGGCGGCAGATCAAAGGTGTCTCCAGGTGCGAGTGACTCGGCGTCGGAGCTCTCGGCGTAGCCGAAGCCGCGAAACTCCCGTTCCACGGGATCGAAGTAGCCGTCCCGGAAGTGATAGAGCGTCACGAGGCGGGTTCCGGCGACCTGGTCGGTCACCTCAACGCGGCTGATCACCTCGACCGGGAAAGCCGGTGTGGTGCGCCACGGTCTGCCGATTCGTCGGTCCTGCAGCTGCAGGCGAACGGACGAGTTGTAGGCGATGGTGGTCTGCGCACCGAGGTTGTTGGTGATCCGGCGCAGCTGGCGTGGCCTGCCGTCGACGGCCAGATCCAGGTAGCGGGCGACGGGGCCGCTGCTGGGCGATGAGGTCGTCCAGACCAGACACGGGGTGCCGGCTCCGACGAGGTCCAGTACTTGGAGCTCGTCGAGGTTGTCCACGGCCGGTATGGGGGCGATGACGCGGCCGGGTGACCAGCCGGTGCCGGACTGGTTCAGCCATACCTTGATGTCACGGTCGCCCAGGTAGAGCAGGTCGGCGGTGCCGCTGCCGTCGAGATCGGCCAGCCGGATCCGCTCCGGATTGAACTTCTCGTTGCTGTCGAAGGACAGGGTGCCCGTCATGGTGACGCGGCCGCCGAAGCGTCCCCAGCCCAGATTCGGCCAGTAGTCGACGCTTCCGTTGCGGACGCGGACCAGGTCGACCAGCCCGTCGCCCGACATGTCCGAGGCGAACCAGGCATGGCCGGCGTCATTGCCCGGTGGTCGCGGCCCGGCCTCCTCGTGAGCTGCGGTGGGGATACGCCGGGTCGCGCCGTAGCCGTCCTGGCCGGTGGCCGTGGTCCAGTTCACCTCGTCCGGTCCGCGACACAACAGGTCCGGCACGCCGTCGCCATCCAGATCGACGCGCTGCAGCCGGCTGTCCGTCAGATCCTGTACGGTTCGGAGACGGTAGGGGTGGAAACGTTCCCAGCTGCCGTCCGGTCGGCGCAGCGACGTACCGACGGGGCCTGATCCCTCGGCCACGCAGGCGATCCGCCCGCTGCCGTCGACATCGCGCAGCGGAGGCGGCACCCCGTCGAGCCGCCCGGTCGGGGGAAGCTCATCGACCTTGACCGGTGGGTCGAACGCGGCGTCCCCGGCCGGCCGCTGATACCACCACCCTGCGGGCGTGCTGGCAAGAACCCCAGGGAGCCCGTCGCCATCCAGATCGACAAACTGCATACGCGCGCCGTCGGCGACGCCGGTGAGCCGGATGTCCCGGACCTGGTCGGCCTGCCGGGCCGCCGAGTAGCGGAACTCGACCGGCGGCAGCGCCGCGGTGTCGTAGCTGGCTCCGTTCCAGCGGTATCCGACCTGGCGGACGGCGGTGAGCAGGGACGAGACACGGTCGCTTTGGTAGGTCAGCTCGATGGTCCGGACCAGCCGGGGTGTGGGCCCCGCGCCGAGATCGGCCCCGAAGTCGTGGAACATCATGACGCGCCGACACAGTCGCCAGGTGCGGATCTCGAACCCTGCACGGTAGTCGGAGTACCCGTCCAGCCGGGACGGCCAGGTCCGCACCTCGTCGGGTGCGAGGTCGTGCTCGCCGTAGTCGAACACCACCAGTAGCCGGCCACTGGCCGCGTCCCCGGGAGTCGCGTTCGCGTACCGGATCCGCTTGAGGTAGCGGTTCGACTGCGGTGGAACGCCGGGCTTGAGCCGGTGCTGCTCACCCGGCTCCGGCGCGACGCCGGCGGTGTCCTCGCGCTTGTACTCGTACCTGGCTATGTTTCCACGGTCGTCGCGCACCTCCTCCAGGAGCCACTGGAAGACCCGGCACTGACCCGTGGGGTCGGCTGGATCGGTGATCCTGGCCTCCCGGGACCGCCCGAACACCATCACGACGTTGGATTGGTCGACGGTTCGCCAGAAAACATTTCCAGTGCTGAGATTCGTGCATCGCTCGGCCCGGATGCGCGTGTCATCGGTGCGCGGCCGGAATCGCTGGACCCGGTGAGCCTGCCCGTCGATCACGACGGTCACGTCGTACGGCTGCCAGGACCCTGGCAGCAGCGTGGGCACCAGGTCGTCGAAGCCCGACAGCACGAAGGTGTCCGCGTCGGTATAGGTAGGCAGCGCCTTGACGGCACGTCGGCTCACGCGCGGGACCGCGATGTCCCACGCCCACCCGTACGGCGACCGCCCGCCGCCGGACTGAAACCCAAGCGCGAGCTCCGCCGAGCTCGCCCCCCGGCCAGCGCTCAACGCCAGCGGAATGGACAGCGAGCAGCCCCCGGTCTGCGTGTTCACGGCCAACCTCTCGCCAAGCCCGTGGACGGCCAGGCCGCCTTTGGGCAGCGCGGGAGCTGGCAAAAATACACCTGCGAGATCGGGACCGGCCGGCTTTGCTGACACTCCAGGCATCGCGATCGCCTCTGTCCATCGGGCCGAAACAGGTGGCCGGGCGCAAAGAGGTGAAGGATGGAATTCCTGCTACCCCATCCTTCTCATAGTGGCGCAGATCACACACGCGTGCGACACCACATCGTCGGGGATCGCATCCAGATATCGATGTGACCGACGACGGCCCGGCCTAGATCCCACAGCGCCGTCGCAGCGGACGGCAACAGAGAGCGGGTGGGCCGCGATCGGTGCCAACCCCACGGGGGTGGTCTCGCCGCACGCAGCGGTACGGCACAGACGGCGATGTCCCGGCCCTGGATAACCGCGCGGAAGAACACCCCGCCAGTGATCTCATTCGACACTGCCGCATCTGGCGTCCGGCGCGCGTCGCCCATCATTGCCTATCCCTCCGGCGACGGAGGCGGCGATGGAGGGCTGCCGAAAGAGAGGCCGGAGAAGTCCCGGCCCTGCAGCACCGGACCGTGCTGGGTGCCACCACTGATCTGGCTGTGGACGTCACCAGCACCGGTCTTGATCGAGACCACCAGCCTGCGCAGATCGGGGAAGGACCGATGGGTGGCCAACCTTGGGCTTTCACGAGGTGGTCTGTCCGAGGCTTGATCACAAACGCGAGAAGTGCTCCTGACCTGGAACGATGGGACTTGTCGAGGGTCCAGATCATCCCGTGGAAAGAAGCACTTCTCAGGTGAAGAAGCGTATCGGGTCGTACCCGCGTGTCCGCGTTGAGGGCAGCGGTCGTGGAGTGGTCTCGCAGGCCGGGACCGTGCTGCTGGTGGAGACAGTCCGCAAGACGGGCCTGGATACTGCGACATCTGCGGCTCTGGCACCCTGGCGCAAGCTGCGGGCGGTCCACGATCCCGGCAAGATCCTGCTGGATGTGGCGCTCGCGGTCGCCCTCGGTGGCGACTGCCTGGCCGACATCGGCATGCTGCGAGCCGAGCCGGCCGTGTTCGGGCCGGTGGCCTCGGAACCGACAGTCTCCCAGCTGATCGACACGCTCGCAGCGGGCGCAACGCGCCCTGAACGCGATCCGCAGTGCCCGGTCCCAAGTGCGCCAATATGTATGAAAGTTGGCCGGGCAGACGGCGCCGGATGCGACCGGTTCTGTGACCGTGGACCTGGACGGCGTCCTGGTGATCGCGCACTCCGACAAGGAAGACACGGCTGCGACCTGGAAGAAGACCTTCGGCCACCACCCGCTGATGGGCTTCGTCGACCACGGGACGGGCGGGTCCGGTGAGCCGGTGGCCGGTCTACTCAGGCCCGGAAACGCCGGCAGCAACACCGCCGCCGATCACATCACGCCCGCCCAACTGGCCCTGGCCCAGCTGCCCAAGTCCTATCGGCGCGGGCGCCGGACGCTGATCCGCACCGACTCCGCGGGCAGCACCAACGAGTTCGTGGCCTGGCTCGCGAAACGCGGACGGTGGCTGTCGTATTCGGTCGGCATGACCATCACCGACGCAATTCACCAGGCCGTACTCGAGGTGTCGCTCCTGGACATTCCTGGTTTGCTCCTGTCGCTCAGCAGGACGACGATAGGAAAATGACGGAAGCGAGTTGGGTCAGTCTGGTGGGGCACGTCGTGTGGCCCCTTGTCGTACTCGTGCTGGGGCTCACGCTACGCCGTCAGATCAGCGGCTTCCTGTCAGCCGTCGGCGGACGGATCACGCAGGTGTCGGTGATGTCGGTGACGATCGAGCTTGCGGTGGAGACCGAGACAGTTCCGCCCTGGCGGGGCGTCAGAGGAGCGGATGTGCGCGGACTGGTAGCGGCGCAGAACGTCAACGACTCTTACTTCGATACCCTGCGGCAGTCATTGCAGGTTTCGGGGCGCGCAGACTACTTCATCGTGGATCTGAAGAGCGACGACCGAAAGGAATGGTTGACGTCGCGGCTTTACCTCTTCACTTATCTACTGAGCCGGATGAAAGGTGTGCGATCCGTTGTATTTACAGCAACCCGCGGCGACGTAGCGCGTTGCTTCCTCGGGGTAGCCGAATCCGAGGAGCTTCTGCAGGCGCTGGCAGCGACTCAACCGTGGCTGCGCATGGCCCAATTACAGGCCGAAGCAGAGCAGGTGGGCCAACTGCCGGACCCGGCCGGGTATTTTCAGCCATCTCGCCCGAACAACTTGGTAGCTCCGACGCCAAACGTCTCGTTTTCTGGCGGCATCGACGAGTGGTGGCAGCGCAGGCGAGGGAACGAACCTCCGTATATAGACCCGCTGAGTATTCCACGGCGATTCGTAGAGTTGGTTCAGTGGGTCCAGCCGATGGGCGCTGCGGAGCCGGAAGCCGGTTGGCTCCGGCTTCCCGATGCTCCCGGTCGAGACAGGATCTGGGAGCATGCGACCTGGATCGCGGTCTCAGACCTTGTCGACGGATCACTTAGCGAAATTATCCGCGCAGGTGACTACGTCCTCGACGATCGCTCGTGGTCGGCCGAGGAAAGGGTCCGAGCTGTCGCGCAGGCGCGGGGAGATGCTGTCGCACTCCTGGATCCCGATCGTCGATTCGACCGCTTGATCGACCGCCGGTCGCTGCTTGAGGCAGTGGGCCGCAGCGCGGCCGAAGCGTAAATTTCTATCTTCTTGACGCCACCCATCTGGACCAGGGCCGCTGCGTCGGCAAGGGAGACGGTCTGGTGCGTGTTGCCGGCGATGAGCATGCCGGTAAGAGCGTCGGGATCCAACAGACCTCTGTGGTGTCCCGGTTGTCATCTTCGCGCCAGGCATCGACATCGGCACTGCCCGCCAGCACGGTTCGAAGCTGCGGAACACGGTCAACCGCCTGTTCCAGGTTGGCAGCCAGCAGATGCCCTCGCCAGGGCTCGTCATCGGCCACTGCGTGTGTTCGCTCTCGATTACAGTCAGTCATCGAGATGGTCAGCATTCGGCGTGCTGGAGTATTGCTCGCCGCCAGCAGCAGCGGTAGTCCAGCCGCGTAGCCGTACGGCGGGGACCATCCCCGCCGTACGGGGAGCAGGTGAGTGACTGCTGCCGGAGCTCGGCGCGGAGACCATCCCCGCGCGCGCGGGGATGGTCCCTGCGCCCGCGCCGTCATGTTCGCCGCGCTGCTCTTCTGCTCCCCGCGCCCGCGGGGATGGCCCCTTCGTGATCGACATGGTGTACACGCACGGCGGGAATTCCGCTTGCGGAATTCAATTCCCGTGCCTGCGCGGGAATTTGGCGGAGCGCCAGCGGAGCAGGCCAAAGCACCCAGCCCCGCGCAGCGGGGCGACCTCCCTCCGCACGCGGACCGTCAGGCCCGGGCGCGCCGTCCCAGGGCGGCCGTCAGGCCGGGTGCCGGAGCCGGCAGGGCTCCAGGCCGCGCCCCGACCCCGGGGCCCCCATCCGACTACACCCGCCCCCATCCCTCACTCACCCTCCAACCAGCGCGCAAGAAGTGGCAGCTAAGGGGGTGTCAGACCCCCAACCAAGCTCGAAAACCGTGGTTGACCTGAGGAAACGTTGCCCCTCCCTGAAGGGCTCGCGCAAGAGATGTTGCAAGAGATGCCGCAGGAGTAGCCGCAAGAGAAGGCGCAAGAGATGTTGCGGGATTCGGCGTTTCGGGAACTTGACCGCGATGCCGTCGTTCTTGGCCCGCATGATGAAGTCGGCGACGGCGAGGAAGTAGTCCAGGAACCGTGCACGGCACCGCCAACACGTCGTCTGGCGCCAGCAGCTGACAGACCTCGGCCTGTTCGACTGAGGAGGCCGGTCCAGGCGGGCTGTGCCGCATGCTGCTGATTGGCTTCAAGCGCGATCTCACTGATGTGACAAGGCGTCTGCAGCGGTCACCACAGACCTTCGCCGGGGCCGATTCTCTCTTTTCCCTGGGCGGCAGCCGGGTTTTGCTGCGATCACGGGACCCCAGGACCTCCGATCCAGCACACTTTAGGGATGAGCAGCGAACAACCGGGCACGGGGGTGCCGGTGGTCACGGTCGACTACGGTGTCGATGATGGTGAGAAGTCCGTCTTCTCCCGCACCCGGGCGGCGGTCACCCACGTCACCCGGATCAGCTCCGACATCCTCGCGCAGAACGTCGCCGACCTGTGCCAGTACGTCGGCGGGGTCTTCGACCGGGCGTCTACCGCCTCGGACACCCTCGAACTGACCGGTCTCGAGGTTCACGTCCAGGTCACGGGCAAGGGCGAGGTGCGGCTCGTGGGTGCCACGTCCGCCGAAGTCAACGGCGGGATGAAGCTCATCTTCCAGCGCAAGCAGGGGGGCTGAGTCTTGAATGTGGCGGTGGCCGTCGGCTGCTCCCACTACGAGGACGAGGACATCGCGGATCTGCGGTTCGCCCATCTCGACGCGATGCGGATGAGGGACATGTTCATCAACTCGATGGACATCTCGGACGAGGCCGTCTTCACCTTCGCCGACGGCCTCCCGGGCGCGGGCCCGACCAAGCACAACGTGATCCGCACCCTGTCCAAGCTGGCCAAACACGCCGCGGCTCCGATCGACCGGCTGTTCTTCTTCTTCAGCGGACACGGCTTCCACTCGACGTCGGACGGTGACGACTACCTGATAACGAGTGAGTCGCTCACCGACGCCCTGGAGGACACCAGTCTCAACTTCGTCTTCCTCGTGAGGATGTTGCGTGCGACCGGCGCCCAGCATGTGGTGCTGCTGCTGGACGCCTGCCGTACCCCGGTTGCCGGCGGCAAGTCGCTCTTCGCGGCTGCGGAGAAGGTCGACGTCGAGCGACTCTGCCCGCCCGGCATGGTCTCGTTCTGCTCGTGCGGACCGGGCACGAGTTCCTACGAGAGTGAGCAGCTGAAGTCGGGCATCTTCACCGAGGCGCTGTACAACGCCTTCGGCGACGAAGGCCGCTGCGTCACGGTCGAGCACCTCGACGGTTATCTGACGGCGCATGTGCCCCGGCTCGCGCGGCAGTACGAGAAGCCGGTTCAGGAGCCCTACTCGCGGGTCGAACCTGCCGCGCTTGTCGGCCTGGAGATCGTCTCGCTCCGCAAGCGCAACGAGTGGCGTGCGTCGGCAGGCGTGGGCGAGGAGCTGCGGCAGCGCTCGGTGATCCGTATCAACAGCGCGAAGATTTCCGAGCGGGCACCTTTTGCCATCGATTTTGGAACCACCAACTCCGTTATCGCGGTGGCCGACGACGACTCGAGGGTTCACTTCGTTCCGGCCGGGGACGGCCGGCGGCTCGTGCCCTCCGTCATCACCTTCGTGCCGGATCTCGACTATCTGGTCGGCTCCCGCGCGGTCGATCTCGAGCGGTTCTCCGCCGGCCGTACTGTACGGGCGATCAAGCGGCACCTCGGTACCGAGTACGCCGTCCCCGTGGACGGCAAGGAGTTGTCGGCCGAGCTGCTGTCGTCGCTCGTGATCAGGAGCCTGCGCAGCAACGCCGAGGATGCGCTGGGCAAGCTGCCGCGGGAGGCGATGATCGCCTACCCGGCCAACTTCAGCATCAGACAGGCCAACAGCCTGCTGCACGCGTTCGAGCTGGCGGGGCTGAGGGCGCGGCGGATGGTGGGCGAGCCCAACATCGCCTGTGTACTGCTGCACCTGGACCGGCCGGACTGGGAGGGCAACGTCCTCGTCGTTGATCTCGGCGGTGGCACGCTCGACGTGGCAGTCGCCGAGGTCGGCGACCAGGTTCACGAGATCAAGTCGGTCTACGGCGACAACCACCTCGGCGGCTTGGACTTCGACGTCGTTCTTGCCGGTGTATTTCGGGAGCGGCTGCGCGCCTGGAACAACGCCGTGACGTTCGACGCGGGTCTGGAGGCGCAGATCCTCCATGAGGCCGAGCGGGCCAAACAGTTGCTGACCGAGCAGGAGTCGGCCCAGGTCGTCATCCGGGACGTCGAGGTCGGGGCGCAGGTGCTATCCCACCACTTCACCGTCGAGCGGGCCGAATTCCGTGAAGTCTGCGCGGAGTTGACCGAGCGGTTCGCTGAGGTGGTGCGGGCGGCCATCGACGACGCGTATCTGGACGATCCCATCGACGTCGTCCTGCTCAGCGGGCAGGGCGGAAAGATCTTCACCGTACGGGAGTGTCTCGAAGAGATCCTGGACGACGTGGAGTTCGTCGCCACGTACCAGGACCTTGCCGTAGCCCACGGCCTGGCGTTGTACTCCTCGCTGCTCTCGGGCGCGTCGGCGGCCCGAGAGGGAGCGGTGCCGCTGCTGCTGGACCTGAGCCACCGGGGAATCGGTATCCGCTGCTCATACGCCGGCACTGCCGACGACAGCGGCTTGCGGTACAAGAAGGGTCCTAGCGAGAACGTCTTTCCCGAGTTTCCCGAAGTGCTGGACGAGCGGTACAGGAAGGCTCCTGACGAGAACGCCTTCCCCGTCGTGCTGATCGAGCGGCTCACGACGATCCCCACAATGCGCAGCGAGTACTTCACCTTCGTGGGAAGCCCGGGCGCCGATGTCGTCCTGCCCGTCGTCGAGAAGTCGAAGACGTCGCACGAGGACGTCGAGATCGGGGTCATCTCCTTCCCCGTGGAACAAGCGGAGGTGGATATCGAGCTGACCGTGGAGATCGACGCCAACAGCGCGATGCTGCTGCAGGTGGCCGACAGGACGAACCATACTTACCGCCGCTACCAGCTCAACCAGTACTACCGCGATCCGAACTGGGTCTATCACAACTCAATCGACCTGCTGCTGGACGGCTGGACGCTGTACGACATCGAGCGGATCGACCCCGCCTTCCGTACCTCGCGCGCGGATGGCGACAAAGTGCCCATGACCCTGGACAGCCTCGACATCCGGGCGGAGATCGCCCAGTTGAGGAAGAACCTCGACCTCGACATCGCGGCCCGCCAGGCGAGCGGCGTCTATGCGGCGGGCATCAACGACGCCCAGTCCACGGTCCTGCGCCGTGTCGCCCGGCTCCTGTTCGCCCTCGGCCGGAAGGCGGAGGGCGCCGACGCGCTCGCGGAATCCGTGCACGCCCTGCTCACCTGGCCCGGCCCAAACGTGCCCTGGTCGGACGTCGCCGAGCGGATCGAACTGGCTCGGCACGAGCTGACGGGCGATCCCGCGCTGGCGACGGTCCGGAACGCCCTGGCCGCCGTCCTGACCCGGCACGAGACCATCCCCGAGACCGCTTCGGAGGGCGTCCCGAAGGCGTTCCGGGCGCTGCGTGCCATAGGCGCGAAGACCGAGGCCCGACATCTCGCCCGGCTCTACGAGGGAGACGTGGAGGGCGCGTAGCCGGTCGGCCTCGGCCGAGCCCGGCGCCTCGCGGCTCAGAAGCCCTTTCAGGTAGCCCATTCCTGCGCTCACATTGAGACGACATAGTCACCGCCGCAGCGGGAACAGGGCCGGGTCGGCGAGGCCTACCAGGAAGGTGGTGGCAAGTCGGGG
Source organism: Streptomyces albiflavescens (assembly GCF_014645835.1). GTDB lineage: Bacteria > Actinomycetota > Actinomycetes > Streptomycetales > Streptomycetaceae > Streptomyces > Streptomyces albiflavescens. Next base: position 256,528 of record NZ_BMMM01000014.1, on the reverse strand, counting down.
CGGCATACCTCGCAGGCGCCAAGCCGGGTCTGGACGTCGCTGCGCGGGACGGAATCGACGTCGTGGACATCCTGCCCTTTCCATCGAGCGTACCGTTGCCCGTCTTTGAGGCCCTCGCAGCTCGGTGTGCGGTGGTAAACACTTCCTCCCTTGGTGACGTACACCCTCCGAGGCAGATCCGACTGGGCTGAACGGCAGTGGTCGCACTGAGAAGAGGGAAGGAGCATGACTTCGCAGAAGTCGTTAACCATGACTCATATTCTAATGCGCCACTCTCCTCGTGACCACGCCATATCAGTCAATCAACGACGTGAACTGCCTTTGCATCAGCAGCTTCTGAAAAGGCGACAGATCGAAGGATCAGGGCTTCAGGGCCGACTCACCACACAGCCTAAAAAGAGGCGTGGCATGCCGGTCATCCGGCACAGGCAACACCAGGTGGACGCGAATGCGCGTATCCGCACATGGGTGGGATTCCCTGCAAGAGCATCCGTGCCCGCTCAGGGGCTTGGGGGCACGGTCGTGTCCGCGACCGGTTCCGGGAAGACGATCACCGCCGCTTCGGCGACCCTGGAGAACTTCCCGGACGGCGGCAGCCCGCCGCGCGCCCGTGGGTCAGCTCGTGCCAGGACAGCGCCCTCCACGACGACATGAAAGCCGTTTTCCAGGGCATAGCGGCCCAGATCACCGACCAGATGCTAAATGAGCGCGTCGACGAGCGGGCCGGTGCGCATCGTCCACCGGATCCAGTCGAGCCGTATCCGCCACCGCGCTTCTCAGAGACAGCGCCCCCGACGGGCTTCCCGAGGCCTTGTCTGTTCTTCACATCAACCCCCGGTCTCAGCTGGCTAATACCGCTCTTCCCCGGGCCGCATGAGCCAGCTGATGGCACCGAGAACGAGGCACGATTCCTGGACCGCTCGCGGACGCAGTCGTGGACGGTCGAAGTACGCGTCAGCTGACCCGAAGACCGACCGCCAGCGTCAGTTCAAGGACCCGGTGTGGCGATGCGAGATCCGGAAACAGCTCCCGCAGCTGCGACATCCGGTACCGGACCGTCTGGGGATGGACGAACAACGCCGCCGCCACCTCGTCCCGCCTGCCCTGGTGCAGCAGCCACTCCCGCAACGTCTCCTCCAGCCGCCGTGCGGTCGCGACAGGCAAGGTCCGCAACGGTGCGAGGGCTCGGGCACGCAGGTCTGCGAACGCGTCCACGTCGGCGCTCAGCACCAGCTCGGGCAGGTGGTCCTCGGTGTCGCGAATATCAGAGGAGAGGGAGCGCGCGCGTACGGCTCGTGCGTACGAGGCGGACGCACGAGTCCATGGCCGGGCCGGGCCGACCACGGCGGTGCGGTCGGTTAGCTGCCGCAAGAGATGTGATCGGTCGGCATCGGGGACGAGCAGCACACCGGTGGCGTCCGGCAGATCGTCGAGGACGAGGGTGCTCGGGTCGAGCGCGCGGTAGGCAGGCCGGGCCTGGGCGGCGGGCAGCAGAACCGCGGTCAGCGAAACCGGAGGCTGCCACCCGGCCCGTTGAACAGAGGCCAGCAGCACGTCCGGGCTCGCGCCGGCGAGGAGGTCGCGGGCCAGGTGTTCCAAGAGGCGCTCGTGGGCCCTGCCCCGGGCGGCCAGTTCGTCGGCGTGGCCCGCCGCGCTCGCGGCGGAGAGCTCGTCGATGTAGGCGAAGGTCAGCTCGGCGAACTTGGCGACCTCGGCGGCGGGCAGACCTGCGGGTACGGCACCCGCTGCCAGGCATCGCCAGGCCACGCGGGCGCCGACGCGGTAGGCGCTGAGTAGGGCGTCCATCGAACGGCCGTCGCGCACCTCGCCGCGGCCCAGCTCGTAGGCTGCGTCACCGGCGTCGCCGCCTGTGGCGTTCCCGCTCGCGAGGTCCAGGTAGTGCCCCAGGGCGGTGCGGACGGCTCGGCGGATGGTGCCGCCCATGCGGCCCGAAAGGGCGTTGGCGTAGGGAGGGACCTCGTCGATGATCGCCTGGACGACCTCGTCGGCGGTGCTCTTCAGCGCGGCCCGAAGTGCGGTGACCGTCGTCTCATCCAGGGCCAGTTCGCTGGCCCTCCGGATTGCATGGCTCACGTTTTTGTTCCCTGCGAACAATTCAGCCGACCAGATTTACGTCCTGCGGTCAGGACTTTACGCCTTGAGGCGCAGCAAGCTGGAGTCATGACGAGTGCAGCCCTCCGCAGCAGGGCGTGGAAACTGCTGGAGATGGTCACGACGCCGCTGTTGCCGTCGGACTACCTCGACCTGGTCAGCCCGCTGCGTGCGGGCGCTGACCTGCGTGGGCGCATCGAGGCCGTGCACCCCGAGACGGGTGACGCCGCGACTATCGTGATCAGGCCGGGACGGGGCTGGCGCGGCCACACAGCCGGTCAGTACGTGCGGATCGGGGTCGACGTCGACGGGGTGCGCCTGTGGCGTGCCTACTCCATCACCTCGCCGACAAACCGCCAGGACGGCCGCGTCACGATCACCGTGAAGGCGATCCCGGACGGCAAGGTCAGCAACCACCTGGTCTGCAGGGCGAAACCGGGCACGCTGATCCAGCTCGACCAGCCGACCGGTGACTTCGTGCTGCCGCAGGCCAAGCCCGCCAAGGTGCTCTACCTGACGGCCGGCAGCGGCATCACGCCCGTGATGGGCATGCTGCGCGACATCGAGTTCGACGACGTCGTCATGGTCCACTGCGCGCCACAGCCGCAAGACGTGATCTTCCGCAACGAACTGCACGACCTGGTCGCGGACAAGAAGCTGCGGCTCACCGAGGTGCACACCGACACAGACGGCATGCTCGATATCGCCCGTCTCGACGAACTCGTGCCCGACTGGGCCGAGCGCGAGACCTGGGCTTGCGGGCCCGCGGGCCTGCTCGACGCCGCCGAAGAGCACTGGACCGAGCACGGCGTACAAGAGCGCCTGCACACCGAACGCTTCCGCCCCAGCATCGTCGTCGCCGGCGACGGCGGCGAGGTCACGTTCAGCGCCACCGGCAAGACCGTCGACGCGGACGGCGCCACGCCGTTGCTGGACATCGGCGAGGAGGCCGGCGTGCTCATGCCCTCCGGGTGCCGCATGGGCATCTGCTTCGGCTGCATCACGCCGCTCAAGGCGGGCGCCGTCCGCGACCTGCGCACCGGCGAGATCACCGAGGCCGAGCCGGGCGTCCTCATCCAGACCTGCGTGTCCGCCGCGGCGGGCCCCTGCGACATCGAACGGTAGGAGCACCTTGACCGCCATCGACCCCACCGCCCACCTGACCGCGGAGCAGATCGAGGAGCTTGGCCGAGAGCTGGATGCGGTCCGCGACGAGGTGATCGCCAGCCGCGGCGAGAAGGACGCCACCTACATCCGCAAGGTCATCTCGGCGCAGCGCAAGCTCGAGCTGGTCAGCAGGGGCGTGCTGCTGTTCTCGATCTTCCCGCCCGCGTGGCTGATCGGCACCGCCGGGCTGTCCGTGGCGAAGATCATGGACAACATGGAGATCGGCCACAACGTCCTGCACGGCCAGTGGGACTGGATGCGGGACCCGAAGATCCACTCCACCACCTGGGAATGGGATCACGTCTCGCCGTCCGACCAGTGGAAGCACTCGCACAACGAGCTGCACCACACGTACACCAACGTGATCGGCAAGGACAACGACCTCGGCTACGGCATCATGCGCGTCGACGAGGACCAGAGGTGGCACCCGTTCCACCTCGGCCAGCCGCTGTGGAACTTCATCAACGCCTGCTTCTTCGAGTACGGCATCGCAGCGTACGACCTGGAGCTCGGCAAGAACCTGCACAAGCGCCGCCGCAAGAACCCGGAGTTCCGCGCGCGGGCCAAGGCCGTGGGCCGCAAGATCCGCAAGCAGGTGCTCAAGGACTACGTGATCCACCCGCTGCTGTCGGGCCCGTCGTTCCTCCCCACGCTCGCCGCCACGTTCACCGCGAACCTGGTCCGCAACATCTGGTCCCACTCGGTGATCATGTGCGGGCACTTCCCCGAGGGCGTGCAGGTCTTCGAGCGCCGGTCGATCAAGGGCGAGACACGCGGCCAGTGGTACCTGCGCCAGATGATGGGCTCGGCGAACATCAGCGGCAGCAGGGCCATGCACTTCATGACCGGCAACCTGTCGCACCAGATCGAGCACCACCTGTTCCCGGACCTGCCGAGCAACCGGTACGCCGAGGTCGCGGTGAAGGTGCGCGCGCTGTTCGAAAAGTACGAGCTGGAGTACGTCACCGGGCCGCTGCCCAAGCAGGTGTTCTCCGCGTGGCGCAAGGTCTTCCGGCTCTCGCTGCCGAACAAGAAGCCCAAGGTCAAGACGCCGGACCGCGAGCAGGAGCTCGTCGCGGCCTGATTCCCGGTATTGGTTCAGATCTTTCGGCCGTACCGGCGGCACCGCCGGGTTCGGTGAGATCCGTTGCGGACGGTGGGCGGCCGCGACATCAGACCGTACGACACGGGATCCGGGCAGCCCGGTGTCCGGCTGCGCTGCCTGGACGTGCGCCAGGTCCTCGGTGTTGATACCCATAAGGACGTGCACGTCGCCGCTGTGCTCACCGTGCTGGGTGCCCTGTTGGCCACAAGGTCTTTCCCCGCAACTCTGGCCGGGTATCGCGATCTGCTGGCCTGGACTCGCTCCTTCGGCATCGTTCATCGAGCCGGGGTGGAGGGCACAGGATCATACGGAATATCGCTGTGCCGATACCTGCTTGCCGAAGGCGTGCAGGTAACCGAGGTTAACCGGCCAGACCGTGCCGCCCGGCGGCAGCGTGGGAAGACCGATGTCATCGACGCAGAAGCGACAGCTCGGGCGGTGCGCCGCGCTCGGCGGCCATCTCCTCCAGGACCGCCAGCAGGTGCGGCAGGCTTCGCGGACGGTCAGGAGCGTTTGCTGCGGGCGCTGGTCGAGCATGCGTTCACAAGCGGTTTCGGTTGGCTCCGCAGCAGGCCAGGACAGGCTCCCAGCGGCGGCATCGGTGTTCTGTGCATGGAGTCGTCCGGGGCGGCGGACGGTGAGGCGCCCACCCTGTGCCGCTCTGCAGTGCACGGTCGCGGACCTGATGACGGCGGAGCCGGTCGCGGCCGAGCAGACCGAAGATCTGGTGCGCCCCGAAGCGCTGGCCGACGAGGTCGTAGTGGGTCTCGGCGAGGAAGAGGACGCGCGGTGGCGTTGGGTGGCGGCCCCAGCGGATGCCGAGTTGCGCAACCTCATCGCGCCCCTGAGCAGTCGCTCTTCCGCGCGCTCAAACGCGAGAAGCTGATCTTCCGCGATCCCACCCGTTCCATCCCACGCTACTGGAAGCCCTGGGCCGGGCACCTATCTCAACGGCACCGCCACCCCGGAAGAGATCGCATCGGCCGAGCGCACAGCCACCGATCTGGAAACAGTCCTGCCGCAGACGCAGTCCTCCCCCGGCCGGACGCAGGCAGAGGAGCCCAGCTGAGACAGGGGGCGCAGCGCTGGTCCCGGTCGTTCGTCCAGGCCAGGCACTCCCGGGACCCGCAGGGTGCGGATGCTCGTACTGAGGGCCCGCCGCTTCCAGCCGCGCTCGCGGATGTGGGCGACGACCTCTGCAGGCCAAACGCCGCAACGCCGTCCAGACCTCGCGTGCCGCCCGCCCCGTCTCCCCGCATCTCGCGCTGCCCGGGCAGCTCCTCGCCCACGGCATCGGGACAAAAACCGCCTCATAACAGAGGGCCGCCCCTGAACCACGCCAAACGTGCCCATCACTTCACCACCACTAGATAAAGGGCCTGAGAGCACATGACGAAGAGGCCGTGGAACTGCTGGCCGTGCCCCAGGACAGCCCGGCCCGTACAAAGCCCTTCACCTACATCGGTGATGCGCCCCAGGAAGGCGAGGAAGAAGCACGCCTGCTGCTGCGATTCGCTGCCCCCAGGGATCCGGTCATGGTCGCCGAGTGGGTCAGCTTCAACGTCATCGACACCGAACGCCAAGACTGGGCCCGCGGCTACGCCGCGCTGCGCCGGTTCGTCGAGCGCGAGCACCACGCACGCGTGCCCTACGACCACAGGGAAGCCCCCGGTCCGTACCCCCTCGGACAGTGGGTCTCAGAACAGCGCCGCGCCTACGGGGCCGGACAGTTGAACGGGAAACGGGCCGAGCGGCTGGAACAGCTCGGCATGGCGTGGGACGCCTCGGACGCGCAATTCCAGGAAAACCTCGCGGCCGCGCGCGTCTACTACGAGCAGCACTGGACGCTGTGCGCCCCGCGGACAGCCACCGCGCTGGACCGGCCGATGGGACAGTGGTTGTCCAACCTCCGCCGCGCCGGGATGCTGGAGGGGCACCCGGAGCGGGCGGCCGCGCTCGCGGCGATCGACCCCGACTGGAACCCCGCCTGGCCAGCCGACTGGCAGCGGCACTACGCCGCCGTGCGCGAGCTGCTGCGTGACGAAGAAGGCCAGGCAGAGCCGACGGAGATCCTGCCCGGCGTCACTGTCCACGGCATGGACATCGGCAAGTGGCTCGCACGGCAACGCCAACACACCGCCTGGCAGGGACTGAAGGCAGGACAACGCCAACGCCTCCAGCAGCTCGGCATCGTGCCCCTGCCCCCGGAGCAGGAGCCGCCCGCCAAGGCCCCCAAGGCGGCCCCTGGAGCCTTCGAGCGCGGCCTGCAAGCCCTGCAGCAGTACAAGGCCCGCACCGGCTCTGTGACCGTCCCACGGGGGCACATCGAACGGCTCGAAGACGGCACCGACATCCGGCTCGGAGTCTGGCTCACCAACACCAAAACCAGGCGCGCCAAACTCAACGACGAGCAGCGGCAAGCCCTCGCCCAACTCGGGTGCGGGTGGGCAGCCTGAGGCGCCCCGCTTCTCGTCAGGTCCTGCCGGGCAGGTTGGCTCGAGTCATCTTGCCGTTCCCCTGAGCACTCGGGACGATGCGAGTCTGCCACGCATCTGGGGGACGCCATGGGCGCTGCGCGCACGCGTTGGAAAGGCTGGATCGCTGGTTGGTCTCTGCTCGGTTTCGGCTTGATCGCACTGGTCGTAGCGACTCCGTTCTTGCTGCGCCATGCGACTCCGAGTCGCTCAGACTGGACGGAGCTCGCCAGCATCAGCCAGGCCTATGCCGCCATCTCGATTCCCTTCTCAGGCGTCGCACTCATCGGTGTTGTCGCATCCCTTGCCTACCAAGCCCGACAGGTCCATAACGATCGAGAGGATGCCCAGCTCGCTGCGCATCGAGAATTGACGATGCGATTACTTGAAGACCCCGACCTGCTCGTGTGTTGGGGGCCTCCGCCTCGACCCATCTCGGCAATACGAGCCAAACAACACGCCTACGTAAACCTCATCGTCAGCTTCTGGCATGCCGACTTCATCGTTGGTCGCCTCACCGATGCAGTCTTGCAGGGCGCGGCTACGCATCTCTTCCAAGGAGAGATCGGCCGCGAATTTTGGGAGATGCAGGGCGAGAACTGGAAGAACACGGCAGCCACACGAGGCCGTCGGAGCTCTCGATTCGTAGAACTGGTGCAAGAGGGATTCGTCCAGGCACAGGCAGCGGGGCCGCCGATTCCGGCGTCTCTGTTCTACGTGTCAGGTTCCACATGACGGAAGATCCATCCGGCAGAGTGTGCGGATCACCAACACCGAAACCCGCAGGGCGAAGCTGACGTCCGAGCAGCCCGCGCAGCTGTCGGAGCTGGGCTGGACTGGGCATAAGGCCAGCTCGGTCGTCGGCCGTGACGGGCTATGGGCGGAGCGCTGCGGAGACTCGGACGAGACGGTGGGGCGGGGGAGCGAACGGATTGGCAGGGTTGCGGTAGGAGTAGCGGCCGTCATCGGTGCGGGTGCCGTCGGAGTCGATCGTCCAGCGGGCGGGGCGGCCGGGCTGCCCCTGCTCGGCAAGGAGAGCGCCGGCCAGGCGGTGGGGGTCGTTCACCATGGTCCGAGCGGCCAGCGCGACCGCGAGACGGAGGCGGCGGTGTCGGGCAGGCCCTCGGTCTCCCAGAGCCGACAGCAGGAGCAGCAAGCGGGCATCAGGGGCGTCGCTGCTGCCACCGGGCATGCCGCTTCGGGCTGCGGCGGCCAGTCCAGGCCAGGACAGGACAGGGCTGGGCAGGGCAGGGCTGGGCAGGGCAGGAAGCGCCGATGTCACCCACAATCCAAGATCGATTCGCGCGCGGCGATCCGCCGTTGTGCTTGTGCAGGCCTGTCGCACGGGGGCCCGTTGCGCAGGGATGAACCCGGGGCCGTAGCCACAGTGGCCTGCTCGGGTGAGGGACGCTGAGCAACGGCGAGTCGGCGCCCCCCGCGGCGGCTGACATCGCTCACGGTTTCCTCCGAGGCTGAAGCCCGCTGGATCGGCCAGGAAGGAGACACCATGGGCCCGCCCCGGTGGAGACGAAACACGGCGCACCTGCTGACCGCGGTCTCGGCCAGTCTCCTGGTCGTGGTCGTTGTTTCCTGGAATCGGCTAGTCGGCCCGGCCGTCCGCATCCAGATCGTCCCGCTCGTCCTCGTGATCGCTGCCGCGGCCTGTGCCACGGCAGCCGGCGAGCTGTACCGGCGCACACGACCGCGGCAGCACCGCCGGTCTGCCTCGCCGATCCGATGGTGGTGGGCGGCGTTGGCATTCGCGGCCGTGGCGGCCGCGGTGTGGATCACCACGGCGCTGCTGATGCCCCAGACCGACAACCTTCGGCCGGACCGTGAACGGACACGGCAGCGGATCGATGTCGTGCGCACTGCTCTGGCCGCGGGTGCGGGCGTGGGCGCCTCAGTCACGGTGCTGCTGGCGTTGCGTCGGCAGCACCACCATGAGACGGCCACCGCGCAAACCGAACACGACGCCGCTGAACGGCGCATCACTGAGCTCTACACAAAGGCCGTCGAGCAGCTCGGCAGCCCCCAGGCCCCCGTCCGCCTGGGCGGCCTGTACGCACTGGAACGCCTCGGACAGACCGCTCCCGACCACCGCCAGACCATCGTGGACGTCATCTGCGCCTACCTGCGCATGCCCTACACCCCACCCGCAGACCCCACGCCTAGACATGGACTATGGCCTGCGGCGCTGTCCCGCGCCCAACTGGCCGCCCGGGCGCTCATCCGGGGCAAGGCGAACGATCAGCGGCACCAGGAACTCCAGGTGCGCATGACCGCCCAGCACATTCTCGCCGCTCACCTCCGTGACACCCGCCCCCCGGACGAGCGGGAGAACACGCAGGTCGACGACCGGTTCTGGGAAGGCCTGCGCATCGATGTCGCCCACGCCACCCTCACCCACTTGGACTTCAGTTACTGCCACGTCGCGGAGGCAAACTTCAGCCATGCCACGTTCATCGGCAAGGTCTTGTTCGAGGCCGCGAGTTTCACCGGCGATGCCTCGTTCCTGGGAGCGACGTTCGCCGGCGACGCCTCGTTCCTGGGAGCTGAGTTCGCCGACGATGCCTGGTTCGTGGGAGCGACGTTCGCCGGCCATTGCGCGTTCGCGGACACGACGTTCACAGGGCCCGCACTGTTCGATGACGCGAGGTTCACCGGCGACGCCTGGTTCGCTGGCGCGACGTTCACCTTCAACGCAGTGTTCAATGACGCGAGGTTCACCGGCAACACCTCGTTCGATGACGCGACGTTCACCGACCCCCCCTGGTTCGGAGGCGCGGCGTTCACCGGCAACCTCGGGTTCGAGGGCGCTCAGGTGACGCGTTTGGTGACGCCGGAGGGCGACCAGATAATCCAAGCCTGGCCGCCAGGCTGGGTCGTCCGGCCCGCCCCCGGCGGTGGTGGAATCCTCCAGAAGACCGATACCGAGGGGTATGCGACGACTTGACCGAAACCGCAGACAGGACCGGGAAGTACGTGTGGCGGACAGGCAGTCTGCGCAGGAGTCCCGAAGCGAGCATCCAACGGCTGGCCTGGACTGGCTCGTGTTCGCACGGTGCGAAAGCCCGTCGGGCCACATCGGCGAGCCCGCACAACCCGTAGTGGTGTCAGTTCTCGTCAACATGTCGCGGCTATGTGATCGACAAACGGTGTCCAGATTCGCCGAGAAGTGGTGCCCGTTCTCGGATCAGGCACAAATTCCGTGAGGACACCTGTCAGTAGGACGAGGGCTCAGAGTCGTCCCATTTCCATCCGGTTTCGGGGAACTGCTCGAGCAGGGCAGAGAACGAAGTCGCCTGTTGGATGGCGGACGACCAGTCCTGAGCGGAAACGTCGAGTAGGACCAGAGACGGGGGTTCCTGCCGAAAGTCGTAGGTGAGCATTTCTCGGCTTTCGTCCCCGCCGATGACGACGCTCCCGGGGAAGCGTTCCTGGAAGTCGCCAGCCTCATTGACTTCGATGAGCTCCGCTAGGGCATTGATCATCAGGAAGTCGTCCGCAGGAGGAACGAACCGGGCCATACTCCCTTCCGTGGCCAGGAAGTTTCGGTAGTCCTCGGGAAATCGGACTCCGAAGTGACGCTCAGCCTGCGCGATCTGGTCGTCGTTCGAACTCATGAGGCCGTTCTATCAAGGCCGGGTCAGGCGTGGTGGCGATGGCTGCCTTGAGCTGCGGTGAGCAGGACTCGCTTCCGGAGGAGGGGAAGTTTCGCTCGTCCGTACATCTGGCGTTTGATCATTTTGATGTGGTTGACCCGGCCCTCCACTGGACCGGAGTTCCAGCGGGTGGTCAGGCCCTGGACGACGGCGTCCCAGCCCTTCTCCAGGCCGGTGGCGAACGTGTGCAGTCCGGGAAGATCCTCGGCGCGGGTGGCGGTGACCCAGTCTTTGAGGTGCTGGCCAGAGCGTGTTGTGAGGATCTCGGCGAAGGTGCGGACGTGCCTATTGAGGGCGGTGAGTTCTGGGCACTGGGCGAGGAAGGTGGTGAACTGCGGGCGTTCTTCGTCGCCCAGGTGGTCGGGGTGGCGCATCATCCAGCCGGTGACCTGCCGGACGCCCGGTGGTGCCGGGGCGACAACACGGATGCGTCGGCGGCGCCTCGGCCGCAGGCAGTCGCTGATCGTCTGGTAGCTGCCGCGGTAGCCGAGCTCCTGGAGCTCGGCGTGGAGATGGATCGCGTTGGTGAATCCTGCTGCCCAGCGTTCGTCCAGGTGGGGCTTGTAGGGGTCGAGCTGGCTGGGCCTGGGCTGGCGACGCCCGCTCAGTAATTCTTCGGGGACCGTAGCTCGTGCGGTGCGGCGGACGGTGTTGTTTCGCGGATACGGGCCTCGATCGGCGACATTTCCTTCTCTGCATCCGCATCGTTCGCCAGGCCATCGTCTCTGACGGCAACCTTCTTCAGGCAATCATTGTGCCGTCGCACGCTGCGTTCGACGGCGGTTCCGAGGTTCTGCCAGAGATGGAAGCGGTCGGCAACCTGAATCGCGTTCGGGGCACCGGTGCGGGCGCCGTCTGCATAGGAACCGCCCCGGTCCCGGCAGATGAGCTCGGAGCCGCGATGTTCACGCAGCCAGTCGGCCAGGGTCGCAGCGTCGCGGCCGGGCAGAAGGTCAAGAGGCCGGCCGGTCTCGCAGTCGATGAGGCCCGTCTCCAGCTCGGCCGCTCCGCCGTCTACGACCTGCTCCGCACCGGACAGCTCGCCTCGATCACCCTCGGCCGCGCCCGCCGTATCCCCACCCACGCCCTCACCGACTTCATCCACACCCGCCTCGAACAGGAAGCCGCCTGATGACCACGCCCCGCCCCGCTTCGTCCCGTCGCTCCCGTACCCGTGCGAACGGCGACGGGACCGTCTACCAGCGCAAGGACGGACGCTGGGAAGCCGCCGGATACGTCCTCGCCCCCGGCAACACCCGCAAGCGCGTCCGCGTCTACGGCACCACCCGCAAGGACGCGATGACCAAGCTCACCGAGAAGATCGCCGCCAGCAACCTCGGCCTGCCGGTCGCAGCGGCTGACAGCACCGTGAGCGCCTACCTCACGTACTAGCTGAACGGCGTCGCCGTCCACCACCTGCGGGAGAACACCCACGCGCGCTACGCCGCCGCCATCCGCCTCCACCTCAACCCCGGTCTCGGCAGCAAGAAACTCGCGCGGCTCACCACCCGCGACGTCCGCACCTTCCTCGACGGACTCCGCACCACCTGCCAGTGCTGCGCCCAGGAACGGGACACGGACCGGCGGTCCTACTGCCATCGGCCAGTGCTGTGAGAAGCGGCTGTCTCCGCTGACCGTGACGTACGTCCACGCCGTGCTCAAGTCCGCCCTGGAACATGCCGTCCGCGAGGACGAACTGCCGCGCAACGTCGCCCGGAACGTCAAGACGACCACGCCCCGCCCCAGGCGTTTCCAGCCCCTCACCGCCGCCGAAGCCCGGCAGCTCCTCCATGCAGCCAACGGCGACCGTCTGAACGCCCTGTACGAACTCGCCCTGCGCACCGGACTCCGCAAGGGCGAACTCCTCGGCCTCCGCTGGGAAGACCTCGACCTCGACGGCGGCACCGCCACCATCCACCGCTCCCTCCAGCGCACCCGCAGCCAGGGCCTGACCGTCCTGAACACCAAGACCCTGGCCTCCGAGCGGCGCATCGCCCTCCCCACCGAGTGCCTCAGCTCCCTCAACATCCACCAGGAACAGCAGCAGGAAGAGCGCCAGGCGGCCGGAACGGGCTGGACGGACAACGGCCTCGTCTTCACCACTCCGAACGGCAAACCGCTCGATCCCACCAACGCCACCCGCCGCTTCCGCCGCCTCCTCGAGAGCGCAGGGCTCCGGGCGATCCGCTTCCACGACCTCCGGCACTCGACCGCCACCCTGCTCCTGGAACAGGGCATCGACCTCGTCGTCATCAAGGAACTCCTCGGGCACGCCCACATCGGCGTCACCGCCGGCGTCTACGCCCACGTACGCCTCCGCCTCCAGCGCCAGGCCATCGACACCCTCGGCAACGCCCTCGGCCCGACCGACGCCCCCGATGACCCACCCACCGCAGGCGTTGTCCGCTGACGTTGCCGTCAGCGTTGCCGTCAAGCACCACAGAAGCCCCGTGGAGCGGCTCTGATGAAAACCTCTCATCAGGGCCGCTCCACGGGGCTGCAGAATCTCACGAGTCAGCTAAAGCGGAAATTCACATTTCCACGGCACATCCAGCTCTTCGGGATCAACACCCGCCCGGATGACCGACTCGTCAACATCGTCAATCGACGAGACGATCTCGTCATGAACGATGGACATATTCCCATCGTAGATGTCGTTGTCGTCGGCCAATAGATCGCGAAGAACTTCAAATGCCCGAACTCTGAATTCTCCGGATCGGAGTGGGATAACCCAGATCCAAGACTCGCTCTCTGCGGAACTAGACGTCCTGCGGGCAGCGACCTCTGATTTCGACATGAGAAGCCTGTTCACCGCCTGAATCTGCATGTTAGGGCTCCCAGAAGATTCGAACGATCGGACCGTCAAAGGTGTGGACTTGAAGGTGCGGAAGATCCCCATCGCGGTTTCCGGCGCCGTGTCCAAGGACTCGACCGTCCTCCCCGAGCTGGTCATCCCAGTGATACGTTCCGCGCTTAGTTCCGTAGTATTGCTTCGTTCCAACGCCGTCCATTCCAGACGCGTTTCTGTAGCCGTCTCCTTGATACGTCCGAAGGAAAAGCTCTTCTGCTTCTGAACGACTCTTCACCGTGACGCTCGTCGCGCCATCAGCCAAGGATTTAGACGCTCTAGAAACGCTTCCACTTGACCACGGAATACAACCACCGGAGTTGTGAACCAGGACCGGCGTCTCGCCCGCCAGCACATAGTACGTGTGCAGTCCGTCAACAGTGAGGTTGCGTGTCTCCTGCCGCTTGCGGGATGACCGCGCCGCGTCGACTGTCACCTCGTGGCGGTCAGCCGTGCGCAGCGTCATGCCCGGTTTGAGATCACCTGCGTCGATCCACGCGTGTTCGGAGGGGGACCAGAACGGGTGGTGATCAGTAGCAATGATCTGGGAAGTGCCATCATGCGTTTTCACCGTGAGTTCGGTGAAGTCCTTGTCCTCATCGGTGACGATGGTGGCAAGCACGGTACGCGCTTCGGTTTTCCCTGTTATCGGGTCGGTGGCAAGGACGCTGTCTCCGACCTCGACGTCCTTGATGTCACGGGCGGACCCATCCGCCATACGGACACCTTCATCAGGGACGAAGCTGTTCTTGCAGTGGGCAGCAATCCGGGCTGCCGTCTCCATGGATTCGGCCTGGTGCCTGATGAGGGAGCTGGCCATGCTGGCTTCCCCGGCCGTGAACATGTTGAGGGCAGTCCACTCGCAGGCTTCATCCTGATGATGTACGCCGCAGTTCCAAGCATCTGTGGGGGTTTGCCAGACGATGTCGACCTGCGCTTGGGCGCTCTCTAGCACGCCGCATTTGACGTCCCAGAAGCTGCAGTCAGTTTGGACCAGTTGCTGAAGTCCACAGCTCAGGTCCAGGAACCCGCAAGACGTGTCGTCGTCTCCAGTGTCACCATCTGCATCATTACCCGCCTGAAAGTCGCTGGTACCGCCGTAACCGTCGCCTTTACCGCCGGGTTCGTAGTCGCTGCCGCCCTGGTCGAGGTGTCTTGTCAGGCCGGTGGGGTCGGAGTAGTTGATGGGGTCGTTGCCGCTGTAGCTGTAGGCGGAGAGGTTCTGCGGGTCGTAGGGGGCGCTGAGCGGGTCGGGGCTGAGGAAGCGGCCCAGATGCGGGTCGTAGGCGCGGGCGCCGAGGAGAGAGAGGCCGGTGCTGGTGTCTTCGGTTTTGCCGAGGAAGCCGCGGTCGGTGCCGGTGGGCAGGGGGGCGCTGCGTTCGTCGCCGAAGGGGGTGTAGCGGCGGCGGGTTGCGGTGCCGGTGGCGGCGTCGACGGCGAGCTGTGTGGAGGCCTGGGTGTCGGCCATCAGATAGGTGAGCTTGCCGCCGGTGGTGTTGGTTCCCGTGGTGGTACGCATGGCCACGGTGGCTCCGCCGGAGCTGTAGTAGCGGGTCGCGGTGGCGGTTGTGCCGTCGGTGGTGCGCAGTTCCATGCCGCCGATGTAGGCGACTGTTTCCTGCGGGGTGGTGCGGACCAGGAGGCTGCCGTCGGCGTCGTACACGTAGCGGGTCAGGTCACTGCCGCTGGACTTGGTGGTCTTGACCGTGGAGAGCTGTCCCAGTTTGGTCCAGGCGTAGTCGGTGGTCGTGCCCGGCTCGACGCGCTTGAGCATCGTCCCGTCGGCGTCGTAGGTGAAAGTGTCGGTGCTCGTGGTGGTGCCTGCGGTGATGTGGTTGATCTTGCGAACGCCGTGTGGCCAGTCGGCGTTGGCGGTGGTCCAGGTGCCCGAGTCGTTGTATCCGGGGTAGAGGTAGTCGCGGTTGGTGGCTTTGCCAGTGCTGTCGGTGTCGGTGACGGACTGGAGGTTGCCGAGGCGGTCGTAGGTGTACGCGGTCTGGTAGGGGGCTTCGCCGGTGAAGTCGGAGGTGTTGCCCAGGGGGCACGTGGCCGCCCCTGCACGGGTGTAGGCGTTGGTCAGTCGCACCTGGTCGTCGTAGCGGAAGCACTGCGACTGCTCGACCTGACCGCTTGCCTGTTCCCGCAGTTGGGTGACCTTCCCGTCGAAGTCGTAGCTGTAAGTGTCCTTCTGGGACTCGGTGATGAGCCGGTCGACGGTGGTGGTTGTGGATATGCCCTGCAGCCAGCGGGTGCCGTTGTCGTCGAAGTAGCTGTACGAGCTCTGCGCCGTAACACTGCCGGCCCCGATAGTCGGCATGCCGTAGGAGCGGTCGGTCAGACGGCTGTACGCGTCGTAGACCGTCGTCTTGACGTAGGTCTGCTCGTCGGATGCCAGGCTGCGGGGCTGCCCGTAGGAGTCGTATCCGGTAGTGACGGTCTCCGCGCCGAGGCCGCCGGCCGCGGGGTAGTTCACCGAGGTGACGTGGTCGGCGGCGTCGTAGGTGAAGCCCCTGGTGTAGTCGCCGGCCAGTCCGTTGACGTTGGCCGGGATGGTGACGGTCGTGCTCTCCGGGCGGCCGCGGTCGTCGAAGCTGTTGACCTTGGTGGTGTAGGTGTTGCCGTTCGTGTCCCGGCTGATGGCCGAGGTGATCTGGCCCTTGCCGCCTGGGACGGACTGGCCGTCCCAGATCCATGCGGCCAGCTCATCGGCTCCGCTGGTCACGGACGTCTTGCGGCCCAGGGCGTCGTAGGCGTAGGTGAGAACGGTCGTCCCGTTGTTGCTGGTGGTCTTGCTGATCTGCCCGTTGGCGTCGTACTCCGTGGTCGATGAGCCGGCGTCCGGGTCGTCGACCACGGTGCGCTGGCCGGCCCAGTCGTAGGTGTAGACGGAGTTGTTGCCGCGCGGGTCACTGATCTGCTTGAGCTGGCCCGTGCTCGTGTAGGTGTACTGGGTGGTGTAGGCCGAGCTGCCGTTGTGCTCGACGACCTTCGCGGTCTGCCCGTACACGTCGGTGTAGGTGTCCGTTGCACTGCCCGTCGCCGGGGTGACGGTGGTGTAGTCACCGTGATACGACGCCAGCGCATGACCATACAGCTGGGGCGAGGCGGAGGTTCCGTCACCGACGAGAATCTGCGACTCGGTGGTGCGGCCGGCCCAGTCCAGGGTCAGGTCGGTGTAGGAGGGCAGATCCTTCACCTCGGGGCTGGAGGGTCCGCCGGAACCGGCGGTGCCTTGGTTGCGGAAGACGGCGGAGGTACCGGTGACGTTGCCCGCCGTGTCGTAACGGGTGACTGCCACCTGCCGGTTGGGTACCTCCTCGCCCGTCGACGGGTCGATGCCGTAGGGGATCAGAGTCTGCGTCTCCCGGGCACGGCCCAGACCATCGGCGTAGGCGTAGGAGGACAGATAGGTGGACCCGGACTGCAGGGTCTGGCTGGACACGCGGGGGTAGCCGTCGACCGAGTCGGGCACCCCGCCGAGGGGGGAGGTGGGGATGGTGTAGCTGAACTTTGCGGACGGCGAGCTGCCGGTCTCGGTCGGCTTCCACACCTCGATCGTGCGGCCCGCGGCATCCAGAGTGGCCTTGGTGATCTTCCCGTTGGCGTCCTTGCTCTGGTACGGCACGCCCCAGTAGCGCGACATCCACACCGTGGAGGTCAGCGGACCGCGGTAGGCGGCCAGGCCGTCGGGGTCGGGGGTCGTGGTGGTGATGCCGTCCACCGGCCAGGAGTTGTCCGGGCTGTAGGTGGTGGTGGTGCGGTTTGCCATGCCGTCTTCGGTCCAGACCACCCGGCCAGCGCTGTCGTAGTGGTACTTCACCTTCTGGAAATCGTTCGACGCCGACGACATGTAGGTGCGCAGTTCGGTCGCGTTGCCGTCGACGGGCTTGTTGCCGGCCACCGAGGTGGCGTTGTCGTACAGGGTGGCGGTGTAGCCGTCCTGGTTGCCGTCAGCCCGTCCGTCGCAGCCGGTGCCGTTGGTTGCGTAGTGCCGGGTTTCGTCGACGAGGACGGTCCAGCGCTGGACGCTGCTGCCGTCGTAGAGGTCGTCGTTGTAGGCGCGGCTGTAGGTGGTGCAGCGGTTGTCCGCGACGCCCTTCTCGCCCTGGTCGTCAACGCGCAGAGGCTGACCGTACTTGGCGGAGGTGTTAAGCGTGTCGTCGAACTCGTTCTGTACGACGTGCTCGCGCCAGCCGGTCGAGACTTTGGTGGCGGTGGTGGATTCCTTCTCGCGGACGAAGCGGGCGTCGGGCAACCCGTTGTAGGTCGCGGTGTTGTGGACCCAGTACTGGTGGAAGACCCGTTCGTGTGAGTCGCCGGTGTCGTCCCGCTTCGACGTCTCGATCGTGTTGCCCTGCAGCCACGGCGAGTCGGTGTAGGAGGTTCCCTCACCGTCGGTGACGCTGACCGAGCGGGTCTTGGAGGCGTCGTCCTTGTCGGTGCGGTCGCCGTCGAGGCCGCGGTAGAGCCAGTGGAAGGTGGAGTGTTTGACGGTGCCGGTGCCGGTGGTGACCTCGACGCGCTGGTAGCCGCGCCAGTCCGACCAGGTCTCGTCGTCGTCCGCGGTGAGCGGGTCGTTGGTGAAGCGCCAGCCGGCCCCGCCCTGGTAGTCGTAGCTGGTCGTCATCTCCGGGGCGCCGTCCTGGTTGCTGGTCACCGTCGGATCGACGGTGACCTTCGTGACCAGGAACTTCTTGAACCAGCCGGTGGTGAAGTCGGTCGCCCCTTCGGGGGTCCATTTCTGCCAGTAGCAGTCCTGAGTGTTCGACGACTGGGAGGGGTAGTTGTCCGAGCTGCACGCGTTGGGCGAGCCGTAGGAGACCGTGGTGGTCGCTCCGAGGTCCCCGTGGATCGTCTCGATCCGGCGGAAGTACAGCTCCTTGGTGCCGACCTGGTTGTCCAGGTCGATGCCGTTGAAGTTGATGACCGGCAGGATGATGTCGTCGCCCGAGCCGTACGTCTCGCGCTGCACGTAGTCCAGCCACAGCGTCTTGCCGACCGAGCCGTCCGGGTTGGGCAGCCCGTGCTTGGTCTGGTACTGCTGCACCAGGTCCCAGCCGCTGGCCGACGTGTCCAGCACGTACGTCTTGATGTCCCACAGCATGTCCTTGCTGAAGAACGTGGGGTAATACGTCTTGCCCGCGCAGTAGTAGTCCGCCGACGAGCCGTCACACATCAAGTCGATGGGCACATCCGGATACGACGACGGCTCGGAAGAGATCGAGGGGCAGTCTTTCGGCTCGCTGCGCAGCGGGTCAGCGTCCGACATCCGCTCCACGCACCGCCCCACATGGGACAGGACGACCCTGCCGGTCGGCTTGGAGCCGGCAATCTGCGTCGGCCACCCGTACTGGATCTCGGTCAGATAGCCGCCCGCCGTGTACTTCCTGGCTTTGTCGGTGTTGGCGACAGAGCGGTAGTAGTTGTACTCCTTGTCGTAGAGGTAGACGGACTCCACCTCGTTGGCATCCACGGTGCGGTCCAGGTTCCACCGCCACGCCTGCGAACACGGCTCGGGGAACTGATCGTGACACGGCTCGCCCGGGTCGTTGCCGACCACGGGTTCGGTGAAGACCGAGGACGTCGCCTCACTCGTGCGCTCGGAGCGGCCCCAGCCGAAGTAGAAGCGCTTCCCGTCCTGAGTGGAGATCACCCAGTACTCGTCGTCCGCGCCGTGCCCGCCCGTCAGGTGCTGCACCCGCCAGCCCGGGTCGTCCTGCACGTGATAGGAGCCGGTACCGGTGTTGTCCTGGATGAGCTGCGAGGTGACGCCGTTGAGATTGATGACGTAGACCGCGCCGTCCGGCTCCTCGGCCGTGTTCGGCGAGTCCCAGCACATGTCGCCGATCGTCTTCAGACCGTCCTGGCTGCAGTTGCGATAGCGCCGTTCGATGAAACCGACGCCCAGGTCCCAGCCCATGCCGACCCAGGAAGCCTGGTTGTTGGTGGCCGAGGTGCGGCCGTCCACCGACTGCGAGTTGTACGTCATCGCCAGCGAAGGGGCCGACCCCATCGCCGGCTTGGGCAGCTGCACCGGGAGGCTGTAGGTGAAGGCGCCGGAGCCGGTCGCCACGTCCCAGGACCCGGTCGGTGACAGCGTCGAGGCCCGGTAGTCACCCTGGTCCGAGGACGAGCCGGTTGTCACCGCGTACACGCTCGCACCCGCACCACTCGTCAACTGCGAGGACAGCCCGCTGTCGTCCGGCTCCGCCACCACCGTCGCGGTCAGCGTGCCCGCAGTGGTGTCGTTGTCCACCGGCACGAACTCACGGCTCGTGCAACCCTCGGCATCAGGGGTCTCCAACGCACAGGCGGGAAGCTTCACGAGCCGCAACCGGGAAGCGAACTCGCCGCCGTATGCGTACTTGAAGCCGGAGTAGTCGATGCTGACCTGCACCTGCCCCGGCGTGGCAACCCCGTCGGCGCGAGTGACCTGCAGACCGAGCCCGACCCCTCCCGCCGGCGCGACATCGGCACGGTCCAGCACCCGCACATCGACCTGATCGGGAGACACCGGGTCGTCCGCAGGCCCAGTCGATGCCGAAGCGGAGACCGAGGGCTCGGGTGAGGAGGTCACGCTCGGCTCGGGCATCGGTGAAGTGGCCGCTTCGGGGCTGTCCGAAGGGCCGGGGCCCGTGGACGGTGACGCGTCGTCGTCCGTGAGCCGTGCCGAGGCCAGTTGGGCGACAGCACCATCGCCTTCGGGCACAGGAGCCACCTCGACCACGTCACCGACCTCAGTGAGGTCTGGGTCCTGCGACTGCGACGCGGACGCGCTCGGCGTCACCGCCCCCGCATCACCGGGCGCCACCTGCGACAGGTCCACCGTCGCCTCGGCCGCACTCGGCCAGTTGGGCGCGGGCAGCGCCTTGCCCACTTCCTCCGCCTGCTGCGCGGGCACCGTACCCAGCGACTGGGAGGGCACGATCGGTGTCGAGTCCTCCGCAGCGGCAGCCTCGGGCGGCGACACCACCGACATCGTCGACAGCAGGCCGGCCATCAAAGCACCGGCCAGCCCAACTGACAGGTAACGCGCACGCCTTACGGCCACTCGAACCCCCCACGCATGCCACCTGCATCACACGCAAGGACAGTCCAATGAATCAACTGCCGTCATCCGGGCACGCCGAACGTGCTCCCCAGCACGATGGGATCGGCCCGACCCGGAATTTGATCAGTGAAGCGGGACAGTAGTTCCTGTGAACAGGGCGTGAATAGAGGGTTCGTTCGCAGGTTCCATCCTGGAGCTGTGACGTTCTCCACACGTGGGTGACCTGCCATGCAGGAGCCTGACCTGCACTTCAAGCAGCATTGTCCTGATTCGAGTTTTTGCGTGGCCGCAGCGCAGGGCCGCATCCAGCCCCATCAAGCACAGCGCAGCCCCGCCGCGGAGGGAAATTCCCGCGAGCGAGGCTGAGGCCTGTCCGGCGTCTAGCTCGGCAGCAGCACGGTGAACGACGGTCTCCCCGGGGCGTCGAAGTAGGTCACCGTCCCGCCCCTGCGGACGACGTCGAGGACGACACTGCCCGTCACGGACTGGCCCGGCGCGTACTGCCTGTCGACGTCCCGTCCGCCGACGGACTCCCGCGTCGTGCAGTCCCGCGCGCCTGCCCCGTCCTGGCACCTCATCGCGCCGTACGGGCTGAAACGCCCGGTCTCGTTCCCGACGTTCTTGATCGTGAGCGTGAGGACGACGTACTGCCCGCGCTTCGGCTCGTGCGATGCGCCGAGCTCCGCGGCCGACATGTACTTGGCCGACCGGACGCTGACGCGCATCTTCGTCGACACCGACTCGTCAGACCCGTCCACGGCCGTAAACGGACCGACCGTCCCGACCATCAGCAACGGGGCGAGCGCCGGCGAGGACGGCTCCTCCGGCGGCTCCGAGACAGGCTCCGCAACCGCCTGTGCCGACACCGACGGCTTCGCAGCCCCCTCATCCGAGTGACGCTCTCCCGAACACCCCACCGCGAGAGCGGACATGACCACAGCCGGCACAATGGCACGGCGAACACAAGCGCGCACAGCGCATCCCCCCATGAACAGCGGCCCTCCCTGGCCGCAGGAGCCGCAAGGGTAAGCCACGCACCGCGTGCACCCGCGGGGTGTGTCCCCCTCCTCCTGCGAGCAGCAGCGGCCGTGTCCTCGGGGGTACGGGCAGACAGGACCGACCGGCCGTCTTCGAGTCGCTGTTCAGGGCGTCCATGATGCAGACGGCGCCCCCGCGGAGGAAGTCCTGGTATGCCTGCCCGCCCTCCCGCAGGTGGGCGGCGGCCTGGGACACGGTGAGGGCGCCACACCCCTTTTCAGCGGCATCCGCGGCGCCCAACTCGCGGGCCGCGCCAGCCTCATCACCTGCGGCCCCCTTCCCGCCCGCCACGGAAACACCCGCCCCTTCACCGACCTCATCACCGACATGGAAGCCGCCCTCGGACAGCAGGGCGTGCTCGTGGAGGAGCGGCTGACGGGAGCGGGATTCGTAGTGGCGGAATACGGCGACAATCAGGCCGTCCAGGACAGGGGCCTGGTGGCGACCGCCGCTCCCCGTGGCGGAATACGGCGACAATCAGGCCGTCCAGGACAGGGGCCTGGTGGCGACCGCCGCTCCCCCACCGCACCCTGCCACCGCCTCCTCCACCCAGGCCAGCGTCTTGTCCCGGGCGATGGTCCGGCAGTCCTGCAGCACGCTGCGGGTGGCGTCGTCGCCCAGGGCCCACAGCACGTGCGCGGACGGCGGCGGCCGCAGCACCAAGTCCAGGGCGAGCAGAGGAGAGGCGATGCCGCCGACCGGGCGCCCGAGGACGGTCGCCCGCCGTGCGGCCTCCGGCCGTGCACGAGGGTAGTGACAGTTCCACGGGGCGGCGGCAGCCGGGGCTGTGGGGCCCGGGTCGGCGACCCGCCCGACAACAGAGGGCGGATCTACTCGATCGAGGGATAAAGCCCGATCGTCTCGCTGCCACGCTCGACCCCTAGGATCGGGCCTGACCTGCACCAGAACCGCTCACTGCCATAAGGGTTCTCAACGGCGTCAGGGAATCTCAGATGGATCGAGGTCCCGCACCTCAAACCCTTCAACACTTCAGGTCATAGATGCACGCACTGTCAAATGTGCTGGTCATAAGCTCGCAACCGATATCAAGATCAATCTCATGCACGGGCAGGGACCCAAGTCGACGGAGCAGCAGACAATCTCATGCGCCTGAGACGAGGCGAGAACTCACAGCGGCATCGACGTCCTGTGGAGCCCCGACGACGGCACATTCTTCTTCACAGCCATCACCTGCATCGGCTGGGTGGCCTGGGCCGCGTTCGCCCTCTCGGTGGCCCTGGAGATCGTCGCCGTGGCCCGGCGCCGCTCCGCCCCGCGCCTGCGCGGCCTCGGCGGCCTGCAGTCCGTGGCCTCCTTCCTCGTCGGCGGGATCGTGCTGCTCGCACCGACCGCCGCCTCTGCGGCGACCTCGTCTCCCGCCCTCGCGGTGACCACCACCCAGACAGCCGGCGACAGCACCCCCAGCGCCTCGCCCACCACGTCCGCGTCGCCCGACGCCATCAACAGGCCGACGTACACCGTCACCTCGTCCACCGAGCTGCCGTGGGACCTCGCGGAGGAGTACCTCGGCAGCGGACAGCGGTGGCAGGACATCGCCGCCCTCAACCCCGATATCCCAAGCCTCGCCGCTGGCGACCAGTACCTCCCCAAAGGCGCGGTCATCAAACTGCCCGCCGATGCCCGCCCTGCCACACCAACCAAAAGCCCCTTCACCGCGGTGGCGAGAAACGCCCGTACACAGCTGAACGGCAGCGTTCCGGCCGCCGCCGACGAGCGCGTGGAGACCGTCACGGTGCAGCCCGGCGACTATCTGTCGAAAATCGCCGAGGAGGAGCTCGGTGACGGCACCCAGTGGCCCGAGCTGTTCGAGGCCAGCCAGGGCCAGCCGCAGCCGGACGGCCTGCCAAAGATCACCAACCCTGATGTGATCTACGCCGGGCAGCAGGTCACCGTGCCCGGCGCGCAGCCGGAGCGGCACGATCGGCCGCGGGCCGACAGCCACGACGACAAGTCGAGCAGCAAGCCGCACACCCCGCCCAGTACCGGCGATCCAGACGGCAGGCAGAAGCCGGGCGACGACCCCGCAGACACCCACGCTCCCACGCCAAGTCAGTCCACCCGACCCGCGCCGGAGACCTCCGCGCCCAGCACATCGACCAAACGCCCCACCCAACAGCCCGGCCAGGAGCAGGGGGCCGAATCCACGACGCCACGCCCCAGCGCGAGCGCCTCCGCATCGGCGTCCGCCGACCCGTCCGCGTCCGATGCCCCCTCCCCCACCGCGACGGCATCCCAGGAACCCGCCTCGCCTGCGGCGGGCAGCACACTGCAGCTGCGTACCGTCCTCGGCGCCGGCGCGCTCCTGGCCGCCGCGGTCACCGGAGCGCTCGCGCTGCGCCGACTGCTGCAGCGCCGTCGCCGCAAGCCGGGCGAGAAGATCGCGATTGCGCCGGAGACGTCCGCAGCGGAGGCGCAGTTGGCGGCCGCCGCCGAGCCCGGCGGCGCAGCCCGCCTGGACGCGGCGTTGCGGACCCTGGCCCACCAGGTGGCTCAGGAGGTCGACGGGGACGTGCCTCAGCTGCGGGCCGCGCGGATCGGCGCCCGCGCGCTCGAGGTGCTGCCCGAGGACCTCGCCCAGGAACCGCAGGCACCCTTCGTGTCCGGGCAGGCCGGATGGTGGATCCTGCCCACCGACGCCGCTCTCTTGGACCAGGAGGCCGCCCGCGAAATACCGGCGCCGTATCCGGGGCTGGTCACGATCGGCAGCACCGAAGCAGGTGACCTCCTGCTGCTCAACCTCGCCCAGGTGCCCGCCGTGCTGCTGGACGGCAACCCGGTCCACATCACCGAGGTGTGCACCTCGCTCGCTCTGGAGCTCGGGATGAGCCCGTGGGCAAGCGAAGTCGAGGTCGTCACGATCGGGTTCGGCGAGGACCTGCCGCAGCTGCTGCCCACCACCCGGATCGCCCACATGCGGCAGGCCACGCACGCGCTGCGCGATCTGAGCGAGCGGCTGCTGGAAGCACACCAGATGCCCGAGACCAGTCACCAGCCCTACCTGCTGCTGTGCGCGTCTTCTCTGGACGCGGACACGGCCTGGGAGTTCGCCGACGTCATCGACAAGGCCGGGACGGTTCCCGTCACGCTCATCGCCCCGGCGAGTACGGCGGCCGCGCACTTCCCCGAGGCGCAGATCCTCAACGCCTCACTCAGCGAGCCGCAGCACCTCGACCACGCCGGCGCCGACATCACGGTGCAGCGCCTGGAGCACGCCGCTTACCTTCAGATCACCACAGCCCTGAAAGTGTCCGGGCAACCTGCCCACCCGGCCGAGGGCCCCTGGCAGGACGTCCCGGACGAGCCCGACAGCGTGCAGCAACCCGAGCAGAGCGCGCCCCAAGAGACCGCCGCGCCCACGACCGACGCAGCCACGAGCCCCTCGTTGACGCCGACAGCGAGCGGTGAGGTCTTCGCGGCCCTGCTCGCCGCCACCACCGATCCGTCCGGACTCCGCCCGCTGCCCGCCGCGACGGCATCGGCTCAAGCCGCGGCTGAACACGACCCGGACACCGAAACGACGCCGCCCCCAGCCCCGCAAGCTGCGGCAGCCCCGGCGGCTGCAGAGGCTGACGACGAGAGCACCGTCGAGGAAGGCAAGGTGCCAAAGGCGGATGAGTGCGAGGCTCATGACCTGCACGCCCCCGAGATCCGGGTCCTGGGCCCGGTAGAGGTGACCGGCGTGGCCAGCACCGGCCACGGCCCGCGGATGGCACAGCTCGCCGCCTTGTTGTATTTCCGGCCCGGGCGGAACGCCGACATCCTGTGCTCCGACATGGATCCCGTCAGCCCGTGGTCGTCGAGCACCCTCAACGCCCGGCTGCAGGGCCTGCGTCGCTCCCTGGGCAGCGACCCCGCCGGCAGCCCCTACGTGCCTCGCCGCAGCTCCGGCGAGGACCCGTACAAGCTCTCCCCCGGCGTGCGCTGCGACTGGACCCGCTTCCTTCAGCTCCTCGAGCGCGCCCTGCCGCTGGGCCCGGCTGGCCTGCCCGATCTGGAGAAGGCGCTCGCTCTGGTGCGGGGCCGCCCGTTCGCAGGCAAGCCCCTGCCCTGGGCCGAGCCCCACCAGCAGGAGATGATCACGCGCATCATCGACGTGGCGCACACCGTGAGCACCTACCGCACCCCCGCGGGCCCGCACCACGACCCGAGCGCGGCCCGCCAGGCCGTCGCGACCGGTCTCGACGTGGACGACACGGCGGAGCTGTTGTATCGGGACTGGATGCGCATCGAGCACGCGGCCGGAAACCGGCAGGGGCTGCACACCGCGATCACGCGCGTCCAGCAAATCAACCGGGCGTTGGACTGCGACGTGGAGCTGGAGACCCAGCAGCTGATCACTGACCTGCTCAACGACTCAGGTTCGGCGCTCCGCAGGGCGCTCTAACTGATCATTTCAGAATGAGGTTCGGAGGCGTCTCAAGCAGATGATGCTGCAGGCGAGTTGGAGCAGGCCGAGGTGGAGGTCGGCGCGTATTTCGTAGCGGATCCGGAGGCGTTTGAACTGGTGGAGCCAGGCGGAGGTCCGCTCGACGGCCCAGCGGATCTTGCCCAGGCCGGAGCCGTGGGCGGTGCCCTTGCGGGCGATCTTCGGTGTGATGCCACGAGCCCGCAGGAGGCGGCGGTACTTGTCGTAGTCGTAGCCGCGGTCGGCGAACAGCCGACCCGGTCGGTGTCTCGGTCGCCCACGGACCTCGCGGATGCGGGGTATCGCGTCGAGCAGCGGCATCAACTGGGTGACATCGTGACGGTTTCCGCTGGTCAGCGAGATGGCCAGAAGGGTGCCGTGCCGGTCGGTGATCAGGTGGTGCTTGCTGCCCGGACGTGCGCGGTCCACCGGCGAAGGTCCGGTATGAGCCTCCCTTTGAAGGCCCTGACGTGCGAGGCGTCGACCGCGGCATCACCCATGTCCAGCAGGCCGGCCTTGCGCAGTTCGACCAGAAGGACCTCGTGCAGGCGGGGCCAGACGCCCGCCTCGGTCCAGTCCCGCAGCCGCCGCCAGGCCGTCACCCCGCTGCAGCCGATCCGCTCCGTGGGCACATCCGCCCAGCTCACGCCCTTGCAGAGAACGTAAACGATCCCCCGCAGGGCCGCCCGGTCATCCGCGGGCAGCCGGCCGGGATACCGCCGGCGCCTCGGCGGGCGAGGAGGCAACAGCGGAGCGACACGTTCCCACAGGTCATCAGGCACCAGATCATCCGACACCCACAGAACTCTGCCGCGACAACACTCAGACGCCAAGCCTGCACCGAACTCCGGCTTCGGCGAACATCGGTACAGCGGCTATCGGCGAGAACAATCATGGTCCGGTTGCCGATCGGTCCCTATCGTGGCGCCCAGCGTCGTCCTCGACCTGCGTTACGAAATTCCGCGGCGGTATCTGGAAGGGTGACCTGAGCCAACTACCAGCTGTTTTGAGTGAGTTGACGTAGAGATCGCGCCTCTGACATCCTTTGGGAGCGGCACCACACGTGTGTCCGCACACATCACGGCCCCTCTTCTCCTCGATGAAGATGGGCCGTTTCTGTTTTCCCGACCGTTGAGCCCCTGGGTGCCATCCCAGGGGCTTTTTTCGTCTCCGGAGGTACACACCTTGCCTACCCTGCCCGCCACCCTGCTGGGGGCACCCATCTGGCTCGTGATGCTGGCCGTGTTCGTCTTGGTGGCCGTGCCCGGCCTGATGACCTTCATGGGCTGGCTGATCGCACGGCGGGCGGCGCCGGCTGATCTGCCGCAGGTCCTGCTCGGACTCAGCCACGTCATCTCCGCGTCCTGCGGCCTCCTGCCCTGGGGCAAGCCCTCCCTTCCGCCAGCGCTTCTCAAGCCGGGCGTGCCGGACCCTGAGCCGAGTACTGTGCCGCCGCAGACCCTGGTGGTCATGCGGAACGACGTAGCGCTGCAACCAGGCAACCCGGGGGTGATCGATGACTGGCCGACGCCGGGAGAGGGCTAACCAGCGCCCCCGGGTGGAGCGCATCACGTCCTGGAGCACCGTTCTGCGATCCATGAACCGTGAACAGGCAGAGACGTTCTTGGCCTGCGCGCTGTACGGAACAACGCCGAAAGAGCTCTCCCACGCTCTGGGGCAGCGCTGGACCAGCGCCTTTCTCGGACGATCAGGGGCCGTCTATCAGGCGTACCGGCACAGCCTGTCGTTGGGTGTTGAGCTGCTCAGCAGCTGGTTTCCCGAGGGCGGGGACACCATCGTCATCGACGAAGACCTGCGGGCCCTGATCCGCGAGTGGCGGATCGAGGAGCGGTTCGCGCCGCGTTGCCGGCAGTGCGATGTTCCTTTTGCCAGGCGGGCCAAGGGCGGTCGGCGGCCCCGGGAGTACTGCTCCAACGCCTGCCGCCAGAAGGCGTACCGTCGTCGCAACGCAGCGGTACGCGAAGCGGACGACGTGCGCGAATGCCATACCCCCGACGAGGTAGATCGCGCCCTGCGGGAGGGCCGGGAGGTCGTGATGTGCGAAATCTGTCAGCCGGGTTACCCCTCCCGCCATCTCATGAGGACGCAAATGACTTCGATGTACCGACTCTGGGACGACGTGGAGTGACCTATCACAACCCCGTCGTCGCCGAATCCTCGGATTCCGACCAGGCGGTCACCTTGCTCAGCTTGCGGTGGTACCTGGCTCCGCACCGGAAGCAGAGACCCATGAAAGCGCCCGGTTCTGCTGCGGTCGAGGCGCCGAGCACCACGGAGGGCTGCTCGGCCCAAGGCCCGTACCCGCTGCACCCGCATGGCTGGAGCTGTCCGTCGTCCGTGCCGATAACACTGTTAGGGCTGATGGGATCCCCGATGCACGATGGGCTTCGGGCGCCGTCTCACTGCTGCGCGTCCGCGTGGTAGCGGATGAGGGCCAGCCGGCGCCGCTCGAAGTCGTCGGACTGCTCGGTGAGGTAGTCGGTGGTGATGGGCTTGTTGTACTGGGCGGTGATCCCGCGGGCAGCGCACTCCTGCGCAATGGCGTCCGGCGACGGTTCGTCGCTGCGCATCCGGTGCTCGGCCCAGACGTTGTAGACACGGGAGGGCAGGAAGTAGCGGCGCAGGGTGGACGGGCTGACCGGCTTTCCACCGCGGCCATGCATGCCCTTCTGCGCGAGGTAGACGGACAGTTGCTCGGCGGTGGGTTCGTCACCGTGCTGTGCCTGGTAGTCCATCCACGCGAGGTAGTACCGGTCGACGACGGTGAGGTCGCCGCCCTCAACAGGACTCTGCGGCGGCTGTTGCTCTTCGATGGCAGCGTTCACCCGGAGGGCTCGCTTCTCCTTGGCTGCGTGGGCTCCTGCGTCGGCGGGCACCGATTCAGGGTCCCCCTCTGTAGGGAGAGGCTCGTCAGCCGCCTGTTCGCGGGGATCTGCAGTCGCCTCCTCGAGGGGGGGTTCAGCGTCGCCGAACTCACGCTCCTGGAAACTCGTGACGAACGCTGCCAGTTCCTCGCCCGTGAAGGGCTGGCCGTCAGCGCCCGCGACGCCGTCCCGCTCGTACACATACGCAGCGAGGGCATCAGCGTCGGGATAGGCCCCGTACTGCTGCGCGTACGTGAGCCAGGCGTTGTAGAAGTAGTCGTCCCACGACAGTTCATCGACCGCCTGCTGCGGATCACCGGAGGCTGTCTCGGCTACGATCGGCAGGCCGTAGCGCTGCTTCAGGACCCGCAGGAGGGGCTCCAACTGCGCGTCGGTCAGCGGGCCGCCAGCTGCGGTGGAGATGCCGTACTCGTCCCGGAGCCAGAAGGCGAACTGAGCGGGCGTGGGCTCGGACTCGAAGGTGGCGAGCCAGGACCGGTAGGCGTCGGCAAGCCGCCCGGCGCTCTGCTCGTCCGCCCCCTCCGGGCCGCGGGACTGGTCCGGTTCTGCGCGCGGGTCCTGCCGCACGGGGTGCGGCTCGGCGCTCCCCGGCTGCGCCAGTTCCCTCTCCTGGTCCGCGGTGGCCCGTTGGGGGCTCTGCCTCTGGGCCGGAACCGGGGGCCGCTCGACGGTGAACTGGATCGGTGGCTCGTCGATGCCGGCGGCGGCCAGGCCAGCGGGCACTGTCTCGGCGAGGGGGACACCATAACGGGCCAGACGCAGCGGCATCACGGCCTCGACCGGGGCCTTGCGGCGCCAGGCACGGCCGAAGCGGGAGCGGAGGCGGGCCCGGTAGACGAGGCGCTCCTGCTCCAGCTTGATGACCTGCTCGTAGGAGCGCAGCTCCCACAGCTTCATGCGGCGCCACAGCAGGAACGTGGGGAGCGGGGAGAGCAGCCAGCGGGTGAGGCGGACGCCCTCCATGTGCTTGTCGGCGGTGATGTCCGCGATGCGGCCGATCGCGTGCCGGGCCGCCTCCACGGCCACGACGAACAGGACCGGGATGACGGCGTGCATGCCGACGCCCAGCGGATCCGGCCAGGCGGCCGCGCCGTTGAACGCGATCGTCGCCGCCGTCAGCAGC
The DNA here is from genome assembly GCF_014645835.1 of Streptomyces albiflavescens. Taxonomy (GTDB): domain Bacteria; phylum Actinomycetota; class Actinomycetes; order Streptomycetales; family Streptomycetaceae; genus Streptomyces; species Streptomyces albiflavescens. Next base: position 226,613 of record NZ_BMMM01000014.1, on the reverse strand, counting down.
CATGCCGTCTGACGCAGGAGGGGGAAGGGAATCCTGATCCAGGTCAGGAGCAGGTCCAGGGCGAGCAGGACGCAGATGCCCGCATCGATGCCGATCGGGAAGACGTACGCGAAGTTCCCGAAACCCTTCTTGACGGCAAGTTCGCGGACGGCGGCGTACGAACCCGCGAAGCCGATACCGGCGATGACGACCGCACCGGCGACGACCACGCCGATGAGCACCCGGTGTGTCCGAGTCAGCAGGATCCGGTTTCCCCGGGCCGGGCGGGGTATTTCGCCGCTCCCCGTACTCACGTCCCACCGCCCCCTATCCGTGCCTCACAACTGAGCAGATCTCACACTCCCACGATGCGCCGTGGGTTGTGACTCTTCGGGTCCGCTTGTCGCGGATCTGAGCTTGTTCCGCTTTGACGGACACCATCGGTGTGGTGGTCAGGCTGCGAGTGCGGTCTCGTAGTCGGCGGGACTTCGATAGCCGAGGCTGCTGTGCAGTCGGTGCAAGTTGTACCAGCCCTCGATGAAGTCGAAGATCGCGGTGCGGGCGGCGGCCCGGCTGGGCCAGGCGGCGGTGTCGAGCAACTCCCGTTTGATGGTGGCGAAGAACGACTCGGCGAGCGCGTTGTCCCAGCACTGCCCGGTGCGACCGACGGACAGGCGGATGCCCAACTCCGTTGCTAAGGTGGCGAATTGCTGACTGGTGTACTGCCCGGACTCAACTGGTCGTCGCAACACTGGCTTCCTGGACCGATAGTAGATGTTCGTTCAGGGCCCCGGCGGGCGTCTTCCAACCGAGGGTCTTGCGGGGCCTGTTGTTGAGTGCGAGGGCAACAGCTTCGAGTTCATCGGCCTCCCATCGCGACAGATCGGTGCCCTTGGGGAAATACTGGCGCAGTAGTCCGTTTGTGTTCTCGTTGGTGCCCCGTTGCCAGGGGCTGTGCGGGTCGGCGAAGTAGACCTGCAGCCCGGTGTCGACACGGAGTTGGGCATGCTGGGCCAGTTCCTTGCCGCGGTCCCAGGTCAGCGAGCGACGCAGTTGCTCGGGCAGCGTGGTAATCGTGTCGGCGATCGCGTCTTTGACGGCCTCGGCGCCGCGGCCGGCCAGCGCCGGGCCCCGAGCGTGACGGCATCGGTGCCCTTGGCCGCATCAGGAGCCGGGGCGCCGGGGCCGGGACGGACCGATTCGACGTCCAGCTCGCCAATCTCGGCCCGTAGCCGACGGGTCACCCGTTCCCCCGCTTCCCGATCCAGCTCAGCATCGGGCGCGACGGTCAGCAGCACCTCCATTATCTCGGCCGCCCGCTGATCCGCCGGGCGACTTCTCGTTGAAGCATCATCCTGCATCCGCACATCCCCCATGAGACGTCGTGGCGAAGCCGTGCCTGCCGGTGTGACGTCAATTGGCTATGCACGGCAGCCAGTCGGGATCACAGGCCGGCGCGCGCGTCGCCCTGATCACGCTGAGCCCCGTCTCGGGACGCTGGAAGTTGTCCAAGCTGCCGACCCCGGTCGGCCCGTGAGGCAGCGAGCGCCGCCAGGTCGCCGGAGTCGGTGAAGCAGGGCCCCTGCCAGGTGGCCGGAGCGCGATCGCCTGTACCCGCACCTCGGTCCCGAACCGCTGTGCTGCCTCATACAGCCGCTGCAGGACCGTGAGCGCTCGTACATCGAGGACGCCGACGATGTGCTCCACGTTCGCGAGACGCGGTGGAATGCGGCAACGGAGCACAGCAGTTGTCGCTACTGTTCGAAAGCGGCTGGGTGTTCGGGGGCTGCGGCGGCAGTGACCTCCAGCAGCCACCGCACGGAGTTGGGGTGAGGAGTCGACGTCATGATGCGGACGTGTCCGTCGGTACTGACAACGGCCCGCACCGTCTCGGGCATGAGGAGGAGACGTCGTCTCTGTCGTGCTCTCCGAGCTGGAGACCTTCGACGTAACGAAGCAGCCGCAACGAAGCCGAACAACGAGTACACGCTCCTCGCAGCCTGCAGGGCAGCCAGCCCGCCCGGCCGATCAGAGTTTCCAGGTCCGCAGGAACACGGCGATGCGAGCGGCCGTGGAGCGCGGGTTGTTCAGTTCGTGGGCGAGCGCGGTGAGTTGCTCGCGGGTGGGGTTGACGGGGATGTTGCTGGCTTCCAGGTACATGACGGCGACGGCGCAGGCGACGGTGAGGTTGGAGCGCTCCAGCCAGCGGCAGCGGCCCAGGATGTGTACCAGGGCGGCGGCCCGGGCGTAGGGGCCGTCGTAGAGGGGGTGGTCGAGGAGCTCGCCGCGGTGGCGGGCGACGGCGGCGACGGGCACCCCGTAGTCGTCGACGCCGGGATCGCTGCGGCCGGCCCGCTCGGCGACTTCGAGGATCCAGGCCTCGTCGATGTGCAGGATCACGCGGCGGCGCCGGGCTGTGCCCGCGCATCGGGCGTGTCCAGCTGCTCTTCCAGGTCGTCGAGGAAGGCGCCGTGCTGGTCGATGAGACGCTGCGCGGCGGCCATGCCGGCGGCGCGGGCGCCGGTGGTGTCCTCGATGATGAGGCGCTCGACGTACCGGTTGAAGTCGAGCCCGCGGGCGGCCGCGGCGTCCTTGCCGGCCGCGAGTACATCGGGTTCCAGCCGGACCTGCGTCTGCTTCTTCACGGAGGCCATACACGAAAGGTAGCAGGGTGGTAGCAGTCCTGGAAGTCTCATCAATCGGTCGATAGATCAACAGCGACGCTCCCTGCCCTGCTGCGGAAGTGGGTGAGCCAATGCCGGGTGGTGAGGGTGTCGGGGTGGTCCGGGCCCAGCACGCGTACCTGGTCGGCCGGCAGCTCTGAGCATCACGCTGGCGGACCGCGCGGTCAGCCGGTGGTGCAGCCGCTCGGGAGTCATGCCCTCGCGCAGCTGACGGCCCACCTCACGGGCGATCTTCCGCACGACGCAGTCGCTGCTTACCCGCTTCAGCAGCAGGTGTACCGGCTCCAGCACGGCGTAGATCTGCGCACTCATGGCCGGCTGCGGACCGGTGTACGACGCCCGGGCGCGCCACCTTCGCCGGGCCCGCTCCCAAGGCTTTACAAGACTCTCGCCGATGGTGTGGTCAGATACGGCTCTCTCGTGGCGCGAGGGCGGCAGTCCGGCCGCGTTGTCAGCGGCTGTCGGCCGAGCGGTGTAGCGTCGTTATACAGCAGTCGTGGTTCCGAAGTCCCGTTCGCCCGTGATCACGATCATGGGCGTTCTTGCTGTTCAGCGCCTCTCCGGACCAGGGCGATCACCTCCCGGGCCTGCAGGGTGCGAGCCCGGGTTTCCTCGAAGGAGCAGGCCATGGCCAAGGGCACCGTGAAGTGGTTCAACAGCGAAAAGGGTTTCGGCTTCATTGAGCAGGAGGGCGGCGGACCCGATGTCTTCGCCCACTACTCCAACATTGCCGCTCAGGGCTTCCGCGAGCTGCAGGAGGGGCAGAAAGTCGAGTTCGACGTCACGCAGGGCCAGAAGGGACCGCAGGCGGAGAACATCCGACCGGTGTGACCACAGCGCCCCGCAGAAACGGACGGAAGGCCACCGCTGGAGCACGAACCAAGTAATCACCGTCTCAACTTGAGGTGAAGCGGATGCCGAGGGATGAGCAGCCCCCGTACCACGCTGGTGGCGGCGAAGGCGGTGGCTCGATAGGTGGCAGGAGCTGCGCGGCCGACCCGGCATCGGCCGCGGACAGCCCGGGGTCACTGGGGTTGCGTCCATGGAGATGGTGTACGGGTTCGACCTGATCCGGGGGTTTGCTCCGGCATAGGGATGGTGCCCGCATAGCTGAACGGCCACCGGCTGATCTTCGAAGTGTCGAAGCCTCGAAGGAGATCAGCACGATGACCGCACCTGACAGTGCGCCCCTGCACGCCCTCGCGGAAGACAACCTCGCCGCGGCGAGTCCCGATCTGCTGCGCGCGATGGTCAAAACGTTCGCCGACGCGCTCATGTCCGCAGAGGCCGACGCCCTCTGCGCTTTGATCCGCCCGGTCGGCGCGGTCCTGGCCGAGCAGAACGACGAGTGGACCGAGGCCCGCCGCTACATGGGACGCGACCTGCTGGCCAAGGCCCGCCTCCACCCGATCGAGTCACAAACCGACGAGACCGCCCTGCCCACCGAACTGACCGCATAGCCTCAAAACGAGATCACCGAGTGGCCGTCGATACACCACTCCCGTCAATGGCATCTTCAATACTGGTCCCGCGAGTTCGCTCGACCACTCCATGCCCCACGTTGTGGTGGCCAGGTCCGCTTCTGCGACTCGCGCGGTGACAACTGCGCCAGTCCCGGCAACCGATCTGGAGACCGGTGGTCCCAAGACAAGCCGCCACCCGGACCACTTCACTCACAACGCCTGATCTTCACAAACCACCCGCGAACTGGGGCCAGTTGGAGTCGCCTTGGTGGGGCCGCTGAACGCCGCCCTAGCCACGGCAGCTACACCGGCCGGGACAAACTGATGTGGCTCGTGCGCACGCTCATGTCCTGGGACAAGTACGGCAGGTACTGTGACCCGCCGGCCTATGGAGCGGCTGAACTGGACGGATGGGCTGAACGATGGGAAGCCATCGCCGCCGCCCGGCCCTCCCGCGGAAGGGCCCCTGCAACGCCGGTGCCCACCGCGCCAAACACGGGGCAGACCGCCGAGAATGGCGAGAACGAAGCCGTACCCGCACCTCGCGTACCGGAAGCGGCAACCGCCCAGCGGGCTCCGCTACTGCCTGCTCATGATGCGAAGCCCTTCAAGTTGGCCCGCCACCTCACGGCCCACCTGGACTCGGTCTTCGCGGTGGCGTTCTCCCCCGACAGCCACCTCCTCGCCACCGGCAGCAGGACCGGCACCGTGCGGCTGTGGAACCCGACCACCCGCCAACCCATCGGCGAACCCCTCACCGGCCACCAGGTCCCGGTTCTCGCAGTGGCGTTCTCCCCCGACGACGCCCTCCTCGCCACCGGCAGCGACGACGGCACGATCGCGCTGTACGAGCGGGGTTCATTACCCCTGCCGCCGCTGTCAGATTCCTTTGCCGTACAAGCGTGGTCCATGCTCTTCGTCAGGGCCGCCAGATGGCCCTGCCCCCGCTACGAATGACGAAATCGGTCTACGCGGTGGTGTTCTCTCCCGACGGCCGCGTCCTCGCCACCGCCATCGGCGACGGCACGGTGCGACTGTGGGACCCGACCACCCACCAGCCCATCGGCGAACCCCTCACCGGTCGCCATGGCCTGGTGGCGTTCTCTCCCGACGGCCACGTCCTGGCCACCGCCAGCAGCCACGACACGGTGCAACTGTGGAACCCAACCACCCACCAGCCCATCGGCGAACCCCTCAACCACCAGGGCCGGGTCTCCGCGATCGGGTTCTCCCCCGACAGCACCATCCTCGCCACCGCCAGCAAGGACGCCAACGCCAGCACGGTACGGATGTGGACGACCTGTGTCCCCGCCGCGTCGAGCCCTCCTGACGCGGAACCAACACCGTAACCAGCGCAGTGGAATACAGCGCGCCCTGGCTGCCACAGCCTCTCAGTTCCAGTCGGTCACGGCAGGCCGCGTCGCCTGGCGCGGAAGGCGGTGCTAGGGACACCTGTAAGCGGGAGGGTGCGCCGGAACCGCGAGAACTCAGCGGCCCGACTCGGAAATCCCAGACGCCAGCTGCCCCACCGCGTCCAGAATTCCCTGCCCAAACGCTGTCGGAGCGACGAGCACGCCGAATACCAAGACGATGAGCACGGTCAGCTTCTCATCGTTCCGGCTGCGCGCCTCGGTCCGGCGGCCAAGCCGGAAGACGATGATGACCGCCAGGAGCACCGCCACATTGATCGTCAGCACGAACAGCCCCCCTCCCCTCCCGAACAGGCCCATCCAGATGTAGCGGGCCCAGGTCGCAGACGAGGACGGATCACCTGCGGATGGCGGCAAAGACGCTCACAACGGCTCGATTCGCGGTCTTGTCAGCAGTTCGCCCTGAGCACTGCTCCCCTGGGTGGGGTGACGGCCCAAGTGGAGCTCTTGAGGTTCAGGCACTGGCTGGACGTCGTCGGTCTGACGGTGCCACCAGTCGGCGGTGTCGTCCTCGCCCAGGGCCAGGTGGTGGAGGTAGAGGCAGTAGGCAGCGGCGGCCTGCCGGCACCGCGCTGGCCCGCTACCTCGACGACAAGGTGCCCTGGACCGACAACCCCACCGTGGCCATGCGCCGGGCCGCGGCCGCCCGGCGGGACCGTGACGCAGCTCATGCCGGAGACGGCTGGGCGGGGTTGCGAGGCTAACCCCCCGCTCCTCCAGGGTCGCTGCGGCTCGCCAGCCGGCGGGCCCCCGACCAGCCTTGGAGGCCTTAGTGTCCCCCGCCCCGGACCACCGCACCGCACCCCCGGCACACGGGCGCCCGATCACCCGGCGGCGCGCCGCCCGTGTGCCCGTCCGGGCGACCGGGGTGGCCGGCGGCGGGGCTGCCGTCGGCGTCTCGGCGTACGCCGGCGCCCCCTGGTGGGTGTTCCTGTGCTCCGTGCTGTGCATGGCCATGGCCAACGTTGCGCGGTGCTGCCCCAGGAGTCCGAGCACCGGCGCGACGTGGTGCGGGAGTTGCTCCGGCACCGCGAGCGCATGTACCGGCTGCGGCACGAGCGGATCCGGTCTCGGCAGGCGGAATTGACACATGGGCGGGCGCCGGGCCGTCACTCCGGTCCTTAGCTCCCTGGTCCGGCTGACCGCCGGCCCGGCCGTAGAAGTGGCTGGTCATGAGTCCGTGGCTTGGTCGGACGACGGAACGCGCAGTGCGCACAGCGGCCCGGCGCCAGCCAGCGCAGCCCTGACCAACCGTGGTGGGGGTTGCGGTCGGGCCGACCACAACCCCCACCCTGCCGGTGCGCCTCGTGACCAAAGCGGGTCAGAGGAGCGCCAGGTCCAGCCGCGCCCCTAGGTTGCAGGACGACGGGAAGCACATACGCGACAACCGGTCCCGAACTTGGCCTTGGCGTACTGAATCCGGCTGATCTGCCCGCACTCCCGGCACCGAGCCGTCCGGGGGATCACAGACCCGCAGAAGGGCTCGAGCGGCTCCAGACCGGCCTCTTTCATGACCGCTACTGCGACCATGATCAGCTTCCGGCACCCTCCCCCAGCGCCGCCACAGTAGGCGTTCTCACCGCGTCTGCGGCAGACTCACCCAACCTGCAAGATCGCAGGTCAAACGGCCCGTGCAGGGTCCAGAACCCGTCGCAATCCACCTGCGGGACCGCAGGTCAACGGCATGCAGTCACCGCAACAACAGCGAGACCTCACACGGGTGGTACTTGCCGGTGCGCGTCCACTTTTAGAAGACCACCGACACTGGCCGCCTACTCCGCGACATCGCCGACCACCTCGCCCAGGTCGCCGAACGCGTCGCCGTCCTGACCGAACTCGTCGACAGCGCCCTGTCCATGGCACTCCGCCCAGACCAGCGTCCAGCAAAACCACGCCACGCACCGCATCAGCGCCGTCGCCGCCCTGATCGCCATTCCCGTCGCCGTCGCCGGCGTCTACGGCATGAACTTCAACCACGTGCCCGAACTGCGCTGGCGCTTCGTCTACCCGACGATGCTCATCGCCACCACAGCCCTCGTCACCCTTGTTCACCTGGTCTTCTGCAAGAGACGCTGGCTCTGACGCCCCCTTTACGACGGCCTGCCACACTGTCCAGATCCGACGGTCCGGTGAAGGAGGATCCCGCATGTCGATGGTCGGCAACCTGCGCAAAGTCGCGGACCTGACGCGACGCAGCCTCCGTCGCGTGGACCTCAGCCACCCGGCCCGCTCCCCGCTCGGCTCGACGGTGGTCAACTGCGTCGTCTACCGCGACGGCGTCCGCCAGCCGGGAACCGACTCCGTGGAGGAAGCCGTCCGGCACGCCCGCAAGCACCGCGGCGGATTCGTGTGGCTGGGCCTGCACGAACCCGGCGAGGAGGAGTTCGCGGGGGTCGCGGAACTGTTCGGCCTGCACCCGCTCGCCGTCGAGGACGCCGTCCACGCCCACCAGCGCCCCAAGGTCGAGCAGTACGGCGACGTCCTGTTCGCCGTCTTCAAGACCGTCACGTACGTCGAACACGCCGAACTGACCGCCACCAGCGAGGTCGTCGACACCGGCGAGATCATGGTCTTCACCGGCCCCGACTTCGTCGTCACCGTCCGGCACGGCCGCCACGGCTCCCTCGGCCCCCTGCGCGAGGACCTGGAAGCCGACCCGCAGCAGCTGGCCAAGGGCCCCTCCGCCGTGCTGCACGCCATCGCTGACCACGTCGTCGACGACTACGTCACCGTCGCCGACGCCGTCCAGAACGACATCGACCAGGTCGAGACCGACGTCTTCTCCCCGCGCAGCCCCGGCAACGCCGATGCCGGCCGTATTTACCAGCTCAAACGCGAACTCCTGGAGCTGAAGCGGGCCGTGGTCCCTCTCGCCCGCCCCCTGTCCCGCCTCGCCAGCGAACCCGCCCGCTCCATCGAGCCGGAGATACAGCCGTACTTCCGCGACGTCGCCGACCACCTCACCCGCGTCACCGAACAGATCACCGCCTTCGACTCGCTGCTCGACTCCTTCCTGCAGGCCCACCTGGCGCAGGTGACGGTCGCCCAGAACGAGGACATGCGGAAGATCACCGCCTGGGCGGCGATCATCGCGGTACCCACCATGGTGTGCGGCGTCTACGGCATGAACTTCGACCACATGCCCGAGCTGCGCTGGCGCTTCGGCTACCCGCTCGTCCTCGCCGTCATCGCCACCGCCTGCTTCGTCATCCACCGCGGCTTCAAACGCAACGGCTGGCTGTGACGGGCAAAGCCGACGACACTACGCGCCTCCTTCGCCACGGTGACGCTGGCCGATAGCCGACCGTCTTGGCTGATAGCTGGCCAGTCGTCATGCGTTCCGCCGCAGGCGCGCAAAGTTCAGCAGCAGTCGCAGCCGGGGCTACAGCCACACTCGTCCGTTTCCGCCTTGGTGGAGGGCAGCGCCGTGGCGGCGGGGACGGCGCAGCAGCCCTTGCCCTGCCAGGCGTCACGACCTTCCTTGACGGCGATGGCGGCGATGACGAGGGCGGCGATCGGGTCGGCCCAGGACCAGCCGAACAGGCTGTTGGCGAGCAGGCCGACCAGGAGGACGGCAGAGAGGTAGGTGCACAGGAGGGTCTGTTTGGAGTCCGCGACGGCCGAGGCGGAGCCGAGTTCACGTCCGGCCTTGCGCTGGGCGGCGGACAGGAACGGCATGACCAGCAGGGACAGGGCGGCGATCACGATGCCGGGGGTGGAGTGTTCGGCTTCGCCGGTGCCGGTCAGTGCGCGGATGGCGTCGATGGTGACGTAGGCGGCGAGGGCGAAGAAGGAGACGGCGATGATCCGCAGGGTGGTCTTCTCGCGGGCTTCGCGGATCGTGTGGTCGGTGGCGGAGAACTGCCAGGCGACGGCGGCCGCAGAGGAGACCTCGATGACTGAGTCGAGGCCGAAGCCGATCAGGGCGGTGGAGGAGGCCAGGGTGCCGGCGGTGATGGCGACGACCGCCTCGATCACGTTGTAGGTGATCGTCGCAGCGACCAGCAGCCGTATTCGCTTCGCCAGCACGTCGCGGCGGGCCGGGGACGGGCCGAGGGATATCGCGGTCATCTCAGCAGCAGCCCTTCTCCTCGGCGTCCGGGCAGGTGCGGTCGGTCTCCACCGCGACGACCGCGGTACGCAGGTCATCGAGCGCGTGACCGAGACGTTCGTCGGCGAGTTCGTAACGGGTGCGGCGGCCCTCGGGAACGGCGACGACCAGGCCGCAATCCCGCAGGCACGTCAGGTGGTTCGACAGCCGGGTGCGGGAGATGCCCAGGGCCTCGGCGAGGTCGGACGGGTAAGCGGGAGCCTCGCGCAGCATGAGCAGGAGGCGGCAGCGGATCGGGTCAGCGAGCGCGCGCCCGAAGCGGGCCAGCACCTCGATGTCGGAAGCAACAGTCAGCACACCAAAAAAAGTACACGCAATCCTGGATTCAGGAAACCATGGATAATTGGCTGGGAGGGAGAGGCGACTACGCTGACCTGCTCAGCAGATGCCGCGGACGTGGGGGAACCTCGGTCGGCCCCGGTTTCAGGCATCGCTCGGGCCCGTCGTCCAGCCGGTGTGCTGTGCCCAGGCATCGGCCCGCCGGATGATCTCCCACACGAACGGATCCTTCGCTTCGACGTAGCCGTGCCGGTCGCCGCGAAACTGGGCTGCGCAGCGCCGCTTGACCGCGGCGTACTCTGCCGCGGCAGCCGGATGAGAGCGAAGAAAGTCCCGAAACAGCAGCGGGAACTGCTGGGAGAAGCTGCCCAGCTGACGCACGTGGACGTGTGTCCGGCGCCGCCCGGGAGTCTCCCGAAAGTAGCGCTTCGTCCGTTCGGGATTGTCCGCCCGGTACACGAACCCGAGGGCCTCCAGCGGCATCCGGAAGGCGTCCAGCGGATCGAACGATTGCACCGAGATCTGTATGTCGATCACCGGCTTGGCGGCCAGTCCCGGCACCGACGTCGAACCGATGTGATCGATGCGCGCCGCGACGTCGCCGAGCGCGGTGCGCAGCCCGGCGCCCAGGTCGGTGAACATGGCTGGCCAAGCGGGCTCGTAGTCCACGATTTCAACTTGATCTGCCATGCCTTCAGTCTTTCTCGGCGTCCGCAGGTGTCAGGAGGGAGCCGAAGACGGACCGTCCCAGGGCCTCGGCGTGCGCGTGGTCGACGGCCTTGCCGGTGTAGTGGGGATACTGCCTTGCCCAACTGCGGGCGTTGTGGCGGCTGGTGAAGAAGTTCAGTGCGCCGCAGGCGATGTCGGCAGCAGGGCCGGTGCAGGCGCGTTGACCGAGGAAGACGACGGCGGTGGTGGGCTGCCAGGTCATGTGTCCGCCGGTGGAGGTGACGGTGATGGGGGAGGTTCAACCTCACCGAACTCACGCTGCTGGAAGCTCGCGACGAAGGCCGCCAGCTCCTCGTCCTTCGGCGGGCCGTGCTCATGAACGCCGTCGCGCGGATCTTCTCAGCCTGCCGTGTGATCTTCTCCGCCTGCGGCTGCGTCAGGTCGTGGGTGCGCAGCTTGGGCACCAACCGGGCGGCGCCGGTGAGGAAGCCCTGGCACAGCGCGATCAGGTCGCTGTACTCCATAAACTACCGCCAGCCGTGGACGATGCGGGCCGGGTCGTCGAACCGCTCGCCTTCCTCGCCGGCGAAGGTGTTGTCGTAGTCCTGCTCGAACTCGTCGTCTTCCAACAGTTCGGCCTGCTCGAACTGGGCCTCGTTCACGTTCTCCCGGGCCTGCGGGTCGTTATCCGGACTACGGCTTGGCGGTGTGAGTTCTGGAGGGCAGTTGCGTCGCCTCAGGTGAGTTGTCAGGTTCATATGGATATCGGGTGAAGCGGCAGCTTCTCATCCGCTGTCCGGTTTCCCTAGCGGAGTGCCGCAAGAGCGGTATAGGCGACTGCCGAGACACCAACGACGGCTAGGGCGATCCGCTCCTGCCTCGGACAGTACGTCCATGAGCGACGCGTTCGCGGGTTGAACATGTCGTAGTGGCCTGCGAGTGCGAATGGATATCCCGCGAGCAAGAGGACAGACAGACCAAACGCCTTAATTGGGACAGTTGCGCTGCCGATGTCGAGAACGGGTGCAATGAACACCCCGAGCATCGTTACGGCGATCGACAGCAAGTTGAGGATGTCTGCGGGAGGCAGCCACGTGATGTCGCCCTTGCCGCTAACGTCGATCTCTCTATTGATCCGTAGAGCGAATCCGGTGACCTGGAAGCCGGAGACCACTCCGGCCGCGGTCCATAACGATCCAAGATCAGGATGCATCTCACACTACCTCAGCTGACGACGTGACGCGGGGAGTAAGCGTCGCAGCACAACGAGGCTGCGGAACAGGCCGAGGGGCATTCCGGAAACGCGGAAGTCAACCGCTATGCGGCATGCCGCCATAAATGATCTCTGTGCTGGGACCCGACAGCGACGTCACTGTGGCCTTGTGATCACCGGCATGCCGAGATCGATGGGACCCCCCTTGCCGCTGTTGCGTATCCGTTCCAGGCTGCGGTCGAGGGCAACAAGCTTCTCCTTGGCCTTGGTGAGGCTGACCTGGAGTCCTTGGACTTCGCCGAGCCAACCATGGCGGACGGCACCTACCGGCTGTACGACGATGAGCGCTATGCGGCGCCGACCTGGGACGAGACCTGCGGCCGGTCGACGATGTCGGTGAACGTCAACTCTCAGTCGATGGCACGGTTCGGGTCGTCGTTCGCGTCCACGTTCCGGATGCTTGACAAGGACACGTACTGGGTGGATATCGACGGTTTCCAGGACTGCGATTCCACAGCCGACGTGATCACGTGCGCACAGCGCCCGTAGCGTCCTGACCCCTCGTAGCGGTTCGGCCCCCGAACTCGACTTGGGTTCGGGGGCCGGTGCGTCGGCGTGTGGTTGCGTTCACGTCGTGACGGGCCGCCAGCCGTCCTGCTCATACGTGGGGTCGGGGTCGAACCAGGTCAGCCCGTCGCCGGTCGGCGTCAGGTAAGGGCGCATTCCTAGGATGCGGGTGGGGCGCGCCTCGGTCAGGGCGGTGGCGCCGTCTTCCAGCCATTCGGCCAGGTCAACGCCTAGGTACATCGGCTCCTGTGCGTCCGCCCATGTGCCCAGCAATCCCGTTGCCGGGTCGAGGTATGTGCCTTCCATCATGGTGTATTTGGCGCTGGCGGTGACGGGCACGTAGGGCATGGTTTCCTGGTCGGACAGGGCCGACAGGGGCCCACCGTGAGCAGTGATCACGTGCTCAAGTGGGAGCCACGCCTGGCCGTTCGGCATGAAGTCGACCGCGTTAGCCTGCCGGTGCCACGGATCGTCCTCGCCGCGTGGTGCGAAGGGCTGCTCGCCAAGCTCGTCCAGGTCCGCGCCGCGCACCCCGTCGTGGATCAGGTAGAGCGCCCTCAGCGCCGGCGTTATGGCGACGCCTATGGCATGCTCGGTTTGCTCGATCTGCTCAGGTGTCGCCGGCTCCCGCAGCAAGCTGTGAGAAAGCGGCGCGTACGTGCTCAGCCACTCCTCTATACGCCCCCATGCCGCCTCAACCCGAGCCTGTTCGGTCATCGATGCCGTCCTTCTCCTTGGAAGTGGTGTCGAGCCTGGAACACCGTAAAGGCGCTGGCGCGCCTACAGAGTTCATCCGTCTTTCTGGTTCAGGGACGGATCACATGCAACCGCGACGAACGTGCGCGGCACGGGGTCGGTGGGAACGGCAGTAGGTGTCCAGTCGCATGGCAGCGTGGGATGAACCTCACCTGGATCATCGGGCGTTGTCGGCTCCGGTGCGTGAACGGGCCGCATGTCGGCGTTGAGGACTTCCGTCGCGACGTACCCGCCCACGCCTATCACCAGCCCCACGGCGACGAACGCATGCATGGCCCGACTCACTCGCAAGCTCCTTGTCCCGCATCGTGATGCACCCTCACGAACAGCAGCCCAGCCTTTCTGCGTAGGGTCGTGCGTGTGTACGGTCCCTCTCTGGGGAAAGGTAGTCCGGATCCGTATCAGGCAGCAGCACCGCCACCTCAGATGGCGCCATGGCTGCGACGGCCTGCACGACCTTGTGCAGGTCGCTGCCCAGGCCCTCAGCCCTCGCCGCACCATCCAGCCGGCGCTCGAGTTCTTCGCAGCGTCGCTCGGCCTCGGCATGCCGGCGCCGTGCGGCTTCCAACTCCCGTTCGCGAACGGCCATCTCGGCAATCCGGCGGCTGGCGGCCTGTAATGCCTGCTCGAGATCCCGCTCGCGTATCACCGCGCGCAGGACGTCTTCATCGGCCTCGGCAAGCTGGTCCTGTAGCAACAACACGGTGTGATAGGTCGCGTTGCCGGACTCCAAAGGCCTTCGATGCACCACCGTCAAGTACGCCACCACCGCCTTCGTGGGCGCGACCCCGTCACGCCGGAGCGTGGACTGCACCAGCAGTTCGTGGACAAAGCCCAGGGAGGCACTCTGGCCCCGCTCAAAAGACGGGAGATGCAGCCCCCGTCCAGCCTTCGCCTCTGTCGGCACTGCGGCTTGCTCCAGCAGCGGGCCTTCGAATGCACCCGCGTTGGACGCCATGCCGGCGGCCGCGCGGGACTCGCCGCTGAAGATTCGGAGTTTGCAGAACATTAACCGGCAAACTATCGCGCGCGGTCAGCGTGCCGGTCTCGTTCCAGTGCGGCGGATCGCTGTATTTGCGTTCCTGAGGCGCTTGCGCCCCCACGAGAGGGACTTCTATGCAACGAACCGCGAAGTGGCTGCGAGCAATCGCCGCACTGGCGGGATTTGCGCTCGTACCGGCATTCGTGCCGGCCCAGGCACAGGCCGCGGGCACCCGCCCGTTCTCGGTCACCATCACCCATGTCGGGTGCGTCGATCCGTGTTCCGCCGAGGGGCTCGAGGCCGCGTTGGAAGGGCACCCCGACTTCTACGCGAAGGTGTTCATCAACGGCGTCGAGCACCGGACGCCCACCATCGACAACGTCTCCGGCATCGACCCGTACTGGGTCGTGTCCACCGAACTGCCCGACACCATCCAGAACGTTCCCGTCACCATCCAGATCTGGGACGCGGACGACACCTCGGGCGACGACCTGGGCGACGACACCCCTCACGACGACGACAACAACCTCGACTTCACCGTCTCCTACACCGACGGCAAGTGGCGCGACACCGCCATCAACAAAACCGACAATGTGAACTGGCCGCAGTCCTGTTCGTCGGGCGACAGCGACGCCGGATCCGACGAGGACGAACCCGCCGTCAAGGTGTGCTGGGACGTCAGCACGACATCGACGAGCGGAGACGCCGACGGCGACGGCCTGCTCGATGGCTGGGAGCGCAACGGGTACAACGAAGACGGTGACGGCACCATCGATGTGGACCTGCCGGCGATGGGAGCCAAGGCCGACCACAAGGACGTCTTTCTCGAGCTGGACTGGGAGGCGGGGCGCGCGCCCTCCCGCGCGGCCATCCAGGCCATGAAGAAGGCGTTCGCCGCGGCCCCGCCCAACGCCGGTGCGAGCGCGGCGAGCAGGCAGGCGGACAACGGCGGCTCCGGTGTGAACGCACCGCCTAACCCCGACGGCACATCCGGCATCAATCTCCATGTCGACACCGGCGGCCTGCTCGACCCCGCGGGCCGTGAGGGCGGGCCGGTCGGCACCTGCTCCGACGGCATCGACAACGGTGCGGACGGGCTGATCGACGGCAACGACCCCACGTGCAACAGGAGGCTGACCGACTACCTCGACGCGAGCGTCGAGAACCCACAGCCGACCAACTGCGGGGACGGCGTGAACAACGACGGCGACGCCTTCACCGACGACCAGGACCCCGACTGCCTCGTCGGCGACAACCTCGGCGGCGGCGGAGCCATCCCCGCGCCCGGTGCGTGCGGCCTCGACAGTGCCTTCTACGCCTCCAGGGACCTGAGGTTCCAGAAGAACCGGCGGCTGATCTTCCACTACGGGCAGATCTCCGTGCTGCCTGGTGTGGCCACATGCCCGGATCGGATCGGTGGTGAAGGCGAGATCGGGGGCAACGACTTCACCGTCTTCAACCGCGACGCCGGCACGATCATGCATGAGCTCGGGCACAACCTGAACCTGCGTCACGGCGGCTTTCAGGACGATCCCAACTGCAAGCCGAACTACGTGAGCATCATGAACTACGACCTGCAGCGCGGCATCCCCCGCGTCGGCGGCGGCACCATCCTCGACTACTCGCCGCCCAGGAGGACGGTCGACGGCACATCGCGCGGGCAGAATCCTCTGCCCGATCTCAAGGAGAACGCCCTCACCGAACCGACCATTCTCGACGCGGCCGACCCGAACAACCGGATCGTGTTCGTCGACAGTACGGGCCAGAAGGTCCCGAACAACCTCAACACCAGCCCGAACTGGAACCGCGACGTCGATCCGCCGTTCGAGCCGACGGTGCCCCCCACGAACATCGACGACGCCGGCCCCGGCCCGGTGCGCAGGCCCTCCGCCTGCATCAACACCTCGACCGACGAGACCCTGAAGGGCTCCGACGACTGGACCTTCGTGTCGCTGCCGTTCCGCCAGTTCGGCGACTCCGCGAACGCCGCGATCAACCCGGAGAACGACGACGTCCCCACCACCAGCGAGCTCCTCGCGATGGACGAGGAGCAGAACACCACCGACGTCGGGGTCACCGTCACCGACAACCCCGACCCGGTCGCGGCCGGAACGGACGTCGTCTACACCACCGTCGTCACCAACCACGGCTTCAAGCCGGCCGCCGCGGTGACCCTGGTCGACACCCTGCCGTCGCAGGTCTCCTACATCAGCGACGACGCGGCATGCCACCCGTCCGGTGCGACGGTGACCTGCGGCGTCGGCGACCTCCTCCCCGGGGCCTCGCGCACCGTCACCATCACCGCCCATGTGCCGGCAGACCTCGTGTACAACGCCAGCGGCCCGGTCACCCTCACCAACCGGGCGACGGTGGACAACCTCGCGGGCCCCGACCCGGTGGCGGACAACGACACCGCCACCACCAGCACCACGGTGGTCGCCGTCGCCGACCTCGCCGTCACGTCCTTCGGCGTCACCGCACCGCCCACGCAGGTGCTCATCGGGCAGACCCTGGATGTCACACTGCACGGCACGGTGGCGAACAACGGGCCGTCCAGCCCGATGGACGCCGTGGTCGTCACCGCCGCCACGGCCGACCCGGGGGCCACGGTGACGCCTTCCTCGTCAACCCGGAACATCCCCGCACTCGCGGTCGGGACTCCGCAGTCGCTCGACAGCACCTTCACCGTCGGCTGTGCGCAGCCGGGGTCGCACACCTACCGGTTCACCGCGTCCGTCACGCCGGGCCGGCCGGACGACACCGACCCCGTCGCGGCCAACAACCACCGGCCGGCCGAGTTCACCCTCGACTGCGTCGTGCCCGTCGCGATCAACATTCAGCCGGGCAGCAATCCCAACTCCGTCAACATCCCCGCCGACACCGTCCCCGTCGGCGTCCTGACGACCAGGGCCGGCGAATACGCACTCCCGCTGGCCTTCAACGCCACCACCATCCAGCCACTCACCGTCCGCTTCGGACCGCGCAACGTCGTCTACGGCGGTACGGGCGGGAGCACGGAAGTGCACAACAGGGGCCACATCCAGGACGTGGTCGAGCGCACCATGACTCCAGTCGAGCGTGTCAGGGACGGCGACCTCGACATGATGCTCCACTTCGCCTCGGCGCCCTCCGGTCTCCAGCGGGGAGACACCGAGGCCTGCGCAAAGGGTTCGTTCATCGACGGCGCCACCGGCCGGACCTATCGTTTCTTCGGCTGCGACGCGGTCAGGGTCGTACAACCCTAAGCAGCCGCGATCTCCCGCCGCCACTCCTACGCGGCGCGGCCGGGGACTTCGCTGCTCCCGGGCCGAGTCCAGCAGCCTGCCCGCGGCCGCCTGCGCGGCCGCGGGCAGGTCGGGCACCCTCGCGGTGGCCATCGGCATTGACGCCGACGGCCACCGCGAGATCCTCAGCCTGGACGTGGCCACCGCCGAGGACGGCGCCGACCCGGGCGGCGCATGAGCCCTTCCCCTGGCAGCGACCAGCACCATGAGGTGGATCGGCACTGCCCTCCGCGGCCTTCTACCACGTCTTGTCGGCGACCCAGTCGGTGACGTACTGGCAGCGGTAGCCCTCGGACGGGGGCAGCCAGGTGCTGGGGTCCTGGTCGGCTTTGGACCGCCAGCCGGGATAGCCCGCCGGGAAATCCGGCGGGCTATCCCGGCTGCATCAGCGGGAGCAGCTGAGAACGTAATCGACAGTCGCGTCGAAGAGTTCAGGAGATCCCGCCTCACGCCGAGTTCAGAAACGCTGGACTTCCTACTTGCTGTCCAGGTCCTCCGAGAAGTTGGCCGCATCGAGGAGCCCATTTCCATTGAGCCAGTGAGCGATCGCCTCGATGGCGAGATCCCAATCGATGAAGCACCTGGCTGAGATCTCCAGCGAGTCGTCGAAGATCACTCGACGCAACGGACCACCGGGGTGTTCGGTCGACCTGGTAACGGTCTGCCAGAAGTCCTCGTTGGTGTGGATGAGAACCCAACCGTCCAGCGACACACCGATGTTCAGCGTGTCCTCGGGAATGTCCTTTCCTCTCGAGAGGGAGAGCCCTGGAAAGTCTTCCACTCCCGCTTCCCGATAGAGTTCGAGAGCCTTCTCCGCAGCCGTTACCACCTGCCCGACCTGAGATACTTCCAGCCCGGTCTCTCGGTTTGTGGTCGGATGCCAGAACCTGAGATAGTGCTCCGCAGTCACAGCACACGGCACCTCCTTTCCTCGACGCACCCACCATCCCCCAATTCTGGTGAACAAATGAGTGCTGGACAGGTCAAGTAGACCTGCCCAGCACCCACTCATTTCGGAAACGATGAGGCGTCAGTCCGATCCATGCGGATCCTCAGCTTCGGACTCGACCGAGCCGAATGTCAGCTCGGGGCCTGGGGGCCACGGCTCACTCGCGGAGGACAGTGAGGGCGCAGCATAAGGTCTGGGCGCCTCACGCCATGACGGCTCACTCGAAAGCGCTCTTGACGGCGCGACGCGCGTCCGCGCGACACGTCGGACAAGGTCAACGGGCCTGGCTGGGGTTGTGTTGAGGAGCCGGCTGACCGTGGCCGGCGCTGGCCGGTGCCGCTTTCGTCGGCCAGTCGGATCGCGACGCCCTTGCCGTCACGGTGATCGACCCGAAGAAGAACGCGTCGGCGGACACCACCGAACGGCCTCCCTTGACGGACAGGACGCCCACCTTGCTGAGGCCGCCGGCGCACCGAAAACGGTGGCGCCGCCGTCGAGGAGAACACCTTCGACGGCTTCGAACCAGGCCCATGCCGCAACCCTCACGCAGCGTGGCCGCAGATAAGACGGGCCCCAGATGATCCCTGCGACCTCGTCCCGCGTCGGACCGCCGGCAAGGCTGGGCACCCCAAAACGGTCGAAATCGTCACGGATGGTGAGCCGTACGCTGAGACGGCCCAGCTGGGCCAGCCCATCAAAGCGGACGTAGAGCAGCCCATCCGACTGCTCCAGTCTCAACCGGAGTTACCAAGTTAGCGCGCACTGCCCGCCACCGGGCTCGGGGCGTGATCGCTAATGGCCCGTCTTGCGGAGCCACCGCAGCGTTGCAACGAGCTCTTCGCCGAAGTCCTCGCAAAGCGCGAGCAACTCGCGTCCCGCGGACGAGTCGAGCAGCCCATCGGAATCGGGAAAGGTCCGGAGGGCGCCGTGGCAGGCGGACTCGACAACGAAGTTGCGTGAGGCGAAGTAGCCCTCGCCGCTCGTCCGGTCTGCCAGGTTGGCGAGGTATTGGTGGTGCGCTTCCTCCGAGGGATGGGAGTAGAACGAGCCCTCGACGAGACTGTCCAGGTAGCCCGCCAGGCCGGACGACAACTCGACTACTCGTTTGGCCTCGTCCAGGCCTGGCTTGTCGAGCAGCTCGCCGAAGGCCCACAAGCCCCCGAAGATTTCCAATTGGAAGAGCTGGACCGTGTCCGGGTCGACTTCGGACTCGAAGATCGGGGCCGTGCACAGCTCGGCGAATGCCTGGCCGTAGGCGTGGTTCGACTGTTCCCCAGGAGGTTCCGTTGCCAGTCGGAACAGCGACTCCAGCGCATGCGGGTCGACGCCCCAGTCCGCATCCATTTCGAACGCGAGTACCGGCGCACGCCACCGCCACAGCGCCAGAGCGGCGGCCTGACGCTGGCGAACGGGCTTCAGGTCAGCCAACCGCTCGTTCTGTGCCACGTCGGTGCGTCAACCCTTCTGATCGCCGTGCCCCCCGGCCCCTTCGTCTCGGGACACTGTAGAAGCTGCCGAAGGGACCGCGTGATCTTCCGAGCCGTGGCCAACTCAAGCCCGCATCCGAAGCGGGCACACCGGCTCAGAACGTCCTCTGACATCCCCAACAGCCCTCCTGTGCCCGGCCGTTCGGCCCGGAACGGGCCAGCGCCAGAGGTCGAGGCCCCATACAGTCCTCGTCTGCCTGGCCTGGCGGCGCGCGGGGCCCAAGAGTGACGGCTGCTCAACCTCCGCCTGCGATACGAGGCCCCGCACGACGCGCTCACCGGGCCGGCAGGGTAGGGACCACCTGACGTCGACAAGGCCGCCGACCGCTTCCGGCGCGACGTACTCGACCGCCCCGGCGTACGCACGGTGATCGTCCACACGAGCGCGAACGACATCGGCTCCCCCGAGATGGGCGACCCCCGCATGGGATCAGCACGCCGCGTGACCGCACGTCGGCTCATCGAGGCCCGCAAGAAGCCGAGCCGCGCGGCCCGCGCGCGCAGCGTCAAGGCCGTCGTCGATACCGTCCTGCCCCTCCGCCGTGGACCTGGATGCCCTCCGAAGCGGTGAAGCGGGGTGTTCGCCGGGGCGCCGGATGCGTCGGGGGCCGGACGCCGAGGGGGCGGTGTCAGGCCGTGTACTGGTATGCCGGGTAGGTCAGGTACCCCGCGTCGCCGCCCTGGTAGTACGTGGCCTCGTCGACGGGAGCGAGCGGCACTCTGGTGCGCAGCCGCTCGATCAGGTCGGGGTTGGAGATGAAGGCGCGGCCGAAGCTGATGAGCTCGGCCCCCAGGCCGAGCCAGTGGTCGGCCTCGTCCCGGCCGGTGTGCTTCGGTCCCATCGGGAGCACAGGGTTCATGATCAGGGTGCCCTGCCATGCGCGGCGCAGGCCGGCCAGCACCTCCTCCTCGGCGGTGGCTTCGAGGTGGATGTAGGCCAGTCCGAGGCGGGACAGTTCGGTCAGTAGCGCGGTGTAGAGCTCGGGGACGTCGGTCTCCTCGACTCCCCAGAAGGTTACGCCCGGGGACAGGCGGATTCCCGTCCTGGCCGCGCCAACGGCCTCGGCGGTTGCGGACACCGCCTCGACGGCGAAGCGGATCCGGTTGCTCACCGAGCCTCCATAGCGGTCGGTGCGCAGGTTGGCGTTGGACGAGAGGAACTGCGAGATGAGATAGCCGTTGGCGCCGTGCAGCTCCACGCCGTCGAAGCCGGCGTCGATGGCGCGGCAGGCGGCCTGGGCGTACGACTCGGCGTGCTCGGACACCTCGGCGGTGTCCAGGGTGCGCGGGATCGGCGCCGACTGGAGCCCGGTCGGGGTGAACACCTTCCATCCTTCGGCCGCGACTGCCGAGGGACCGACCGGCTGCATACCGGTGGTGTCGGGGTGCGAAACCCGTCCGCCGTGCATGATCTGGGCGAAGATCCGTCCTCCGTTGGCGTGCACCGCATCAGTGACCGGGCGCCACGAGGAGACCTGCTCGTCGGTGTGCAGTCCCGGCGTGCCGGGGTTGGACTGCCCGACCACGTTCGGCTGCACCCCCTCGCTCACGATCAGTCCGGCCGTGGCCCGCTGGGCGTAGTAGGTCGCCATCGACGGCGTCGCCAGACCGCCGGCGGCGGCACGGACCCGTGTCATCGGGGCCATCACCACCCGGTTGGGCAGCGACAGGTCCCCCAGCCGGTACGGGGTGAACAAGGTCGTCATGTCATGGCTCCTTCGTGATCGGCGCCGGACAACCGGGCGCGGCGGCTACGTTAGGACCTGACACTGACGTCAGAGGCAAGGGTTGTGCCTCAGCTCACAGCACAGAGGGAGACGGCGTGCGCATCGGGGAACTGGCATCACGGGCCGAAGTCAGCGTCCGGTCCCTGCGCTACTACGAGGAGCAGGGGCTGCTCACCAGCACCCGCAGTGCCAGCGGACAGCGGCACTACACGGACCACGAGGTCGAGCGGGTCGTGTTCATCCAGCGGCTGTTCGCCGCAGGACTGTCCAGCCGCACCATCGCCGAACTGCTGCCATGCGTCGATTCTCCCAGCGAGGAGAACTCCGACGCCGCGCTGGAGCGCATGGCGCAGGAGCTCGACCGGCTGTCCGAGCGCATCGCCGACCTCGTACGCACCCGGGACGCCCTCGCCGGGCTGATGACCATGGCGCGGGCACATCGGGAGCGCCTGCAGTCGGCGGTCGCCGACTGATGTCCGCGGCGCGGCAGCGCCACCGTCGAGGCGCGGAGGCACGGACGGGGTTCCGTGGGTGCAAGGCTTGGACAGCAGCTAAGCGACTGCTTAGTATCTAGCCTGGGGCGGGGACAGCCTGCCCGTGCCGCCCCTCCCCCTCAAGAGTCCACCGTGATCTCACTGTTCTCCCTCTCCGGCAAAACCGCCCTCGTGACCGGCGGTTCCCGCGGCATCGGCCTGATGATCGCCCGGGGCCTGATCGAAGCGGGAGCCAAGGTCTACGTCAGCTCCCGAAAGGCGGAAGCCTGCGAGGAGGCCGTGCGCGGGCTTTCCGGTCCCGGCCAGGCGGTCGCGCTGCCCGCCGACCTGTCGCGCGAGGAGGAGTGCCACCGACTCGCCGCAGACATCGGCGAGCGGGAGGAGCGGCTGCACATCCTGGTGAACAACGCCGGCGCCACCTGGGGCGCGCCCCTGGACGAGTTCCCGGTCAGCGGCTGGGACAAGGTGATGGACCTCAACCTGCGCAGCCCCTTCCTGCTCACCCAAGCCCTCCTGCCGAAGCTGCGCGCCGGCGGGTCGACGGAGGACCCTGCGCGGATCATCAACGTCGGATCCATCGACGGCCTGCACGTCAGCCCGGCCTCGGCCTACTCCTACGCGGCCAGCAAGGCGGGCCTGCACCACCTGACCCGCGTGCTGGCCAAGGAGCTCGGGCCACAGGGCATCACGGTGAACGCCATCGCGCCCGGCCCCTTCGAGTCGAAGATGATGGCCGCGACCCTGGACGCCATTGGCGAGGCGATCGCAAAGGCGGCTCCGCTGCGCCGGATCGGGCGGCCGGACGACATGGCGGGCGTCGCCGTCTATCTGGCCAGCCGTGCGGGCGCCTACGTCACCGGCGCCGTCATCCCCGTCGACGGCGGCCTCGGCACCACGGTCTGACCGGCCGGCGACAGCTCCCCTCCCCCTCGCACAAGCAACCCGAACCCGAGAAGAAGAGGACCATGGCCTCCCTCCTGCTCTCCCGCCGAGACCTCGACTTCCTGCTGCACGAGTGGCTCGACGTCGAATCCCTGACCGCGCGCCCCCGTTTCGCCGACCACTCGCGCGAAACCTTCGACGCGGTACTGGACCTCAGCGAGACGATCGCCGCCCGGCACTTCGCCCCGCACAACAAGAAGAACGACACCCAGGAGCCGCGCTTCGACGGCGAGCGGGTGCACATCATCCCCGAAGTCGAAGAGGCCCTGAAGGTCTTCGCCGGGGCCGGGCTGATCGGCGGGGGCATGGACCACGAGGTGGGCGGCATGCAGTTGCCCAGCGTGGTGGCCAACGCCTGTTTCGCCTGGTTCCAGGCAGCCAACGTGGGAACGGCCGCCTACCCCTTCCTCACCATCGGCAACGCCAACCTGCTGCTGGCCCACGGCACCCCCGGGCAGATCGACACCTATGTCCTCCCCATGGTCGAGGGCCGCTTCTCCGGGACCATGTGCCTGTCGGAGCCACAGGCGGGCTCCTCGCTGGCTGATGTGCGCACCCGCGCGGAACAGGCCGACGACGGCACCTACCGCCTGTTCGGTAACAAGATGTGGATCTCGGGTGGCGACCACGAACTGACGGAGAACATCGTCCACCTGGTCCTGGCCAGGATCCCCGGCGGCCCGCCCGGGGTGAAGGGACTCTCGCTCTTCATCGTCCCCAAGGTCCTGGTGGGGGCCGACGGGACGCTCGGCGAGCGCAACGACGTCGCCCTGGCCGGCCTCAATCACAAGATGGGGTATCGAGGGACGACGAACACGCTGCTGAACTTCGGTGAGGGCGCCTTCCGGCCCGGCGGGGCCCCCGGTGCCGTCGGCTTCCTGGTCGGGGAGCCCCACCGCGGACTGTCCTACATGTTCCACATGATGAACGAGGCCCGCATCGGTGTCGGACTCGGTGCCACGGCGCTCGGTTACACCGGCTACCGGCACGCCCTGGACTACGCGCGCACCCGGCCCCATTGACGCCCGCTCATGGTCAGGGACGCCACCACCCCCCAGATCCCGATCGTCGGGCATCCCGATGTCCGGCGCATGCTCCTCGCCCAGAAGTCGTACGCCGAAGGCGCGCTGGCTCTCATCCTGTACTGCGGACGGCTGCTGGACGACGAGCGCACCGCCCCGACGACCGACGAGCGGGCCAGGGCCGGACTTCTGCTGGACATGCTCACCCCGATCGCCAAGAGCTGGCCCTCCCAGTGGTGCCTGGAGGCCAACAACCTTGCCATCCAGGTCCACGGCGGCTACGGCTACACCCGCGAGTACAACGTCGAGCCGTTCTACCGGGACAACCGCGTCAACCCCATCCACGAGGGGACGCACGGCGTCCACGGCCTCGACCTGCTGGGCCGAAAGGTCGTCATGGACGGCGGCACGGGACTGCGCCTGCCCATCGAGACCGTCTCCATGACGACCGCCCGCGCGGCGGCCGCCGACAACCAGGCCGCCGGCTTCGGACGGCAGCTGGACGCCTCCCTCGCCCACGTCGCCGCCGTGACACGGCGCCTGTGGGAGGCCGGGGACGCCGAGAGCGCCCTCGCCAACGCCTCGGTCTATCTGGAGGCCGTGGGACACGTCGTGGTTGCCTGGATGTGGCTGGATGTGGCTGGAACAGATGCTGGCCGCCGCCGGACGCAGCGGCGCCTTCTACGAGGGCAAGCGCCGGGCGGGTCAGTACTTCCTCCGGTACGAACTGCCCAGGACGGAGGCGCAGTTCGCGCTGCTGGAAAGCCTCGACCGCACCACCCTCGACATGCCCGCGGACTGCATCTGAGCTTGCCCTACCTTCCAAGCGTGGGTCTGAGCCGGTCATTCGTAAGATCGGCGGACCCAGGGGTTGTCACCGTGTCGTCGTCTTCGACCAGCGCGGCCACGAGGGCCCGACGTTCGGTTCGGATGGCATCGGCTCCGGCCCCACGGCCCAGGACTACCTGACGGTCCTGTTCGAGCAGGTCGGCGTCCGTGGGGTAGTCGATGTCGGCTTCCACCACGGTCGTGTCGATGCGCAGCTTGCGGCACCGCAGCAGCTTGTCCTCGACCAGCTTGCCCAGCAGGACGGCGTTCAGCTCTTCCACCGTCTGCGCGCCGCTGCGGCGCACCAGCTTGATCAACGTGGTCGGGTGCGGCACCGGGTAGGCCAGCGGGATGCGGCAGAACCGGCGCCAGCTCAACGAGTCCGAGACCTCACAGCACAGGGTCTCGTAACCCAGCTGGTAGCGGTGCTTGAGATACAGCAGGCGCAGCAGCGTCTCCACCGGCACCGACGGCCGCCCCAACCGCCCGGCGAACACCGCCCGCCACGGAGCGATGAATCGCTCGTCGTCCAAGAATGCATCGACCTGGGCCAGCTCGGCAGGTAACTGCCGCGCGTGCTCCGGTAGCACCTCCCACCAGGCATCCTGCACTCCCGCGACACGCAACACTGCCCCACCCCCGGCCGCAACGACCCGCCTCCACTGTCGCGGCCATGGCCCGGCCCTCACCAGCTCTCCCCAGAGGACAACCCAGAGGCAGCCCCGGACTTCTTCAGGGGCAAGTAGCTAACATCACCCACCTCACTTTGCAAGTCGAGGACGCAAATTCACCCATTTGGCCCATTCGACATGCGATCTATCGGCTATTCAGGTTACGTGGGTACTGCCTCTTCCAGTAAGGAGGCTGAGGATGATGACGAACGATATCTAGACCCCCCGCTTGATAGCTGACCTATACGAGCGCTGGTCGCTGGACACGGTCGTTGAGGTAGCGCACGCCATTGCTCGGAATTTTGCACGCCATCCGCAGCAGTACGCTCAAGTCCCAGATGAAACCATAGATGACCTTACCGCCCTAAACTTCCGCACGGGATCTGATCCTGATTGGCCGGATGCTCGCCAGCGAGCCGCCTACTACAGCGGGATCCTTGGGAGCTCGATCCGCACAGCGAGTGCTGGAATTCGACGGGCAGCCATTGCCGCCGCTGAGCAGGTATCCGATCACGGCCAGGAGTTGCTGGGCCAAGTGTGCCAAGATGCCGCAAGGTCGCTTGCTGCCAGTATTTCGGTACACGAAGCACTGAACATAGCCCGTGCAGGCCAACCGGTCATCGCTATTTTTGAGACGTCAGTCAGCGTGTTGAAGAGTCCCGAAGTAGCTCAGGCCTTCGGCACGCGAGTGGCGCCCGGTGATGAGTGGCCACTCGGTGGCGACCTAAATGCCACCGGCTCGCATCTCATAGAAGTGGTTACTTCGAAGCTCCAAAGTGCGCAGATTACCGCAGTGCATCGTATCTCGCAGGCGCGGTTTCTCCTTTTGCAGCGAATTGCTCACTATGGAGCGCTTACGATCGCTGCGGCAGCAGGCGGGACCGTGGAGGAAGGCGATGGAACAGCCCACCTGCTGAACAACGCATACAGTTGGGCAAGGGCACTGCAGGAATTGGTTCCTGGCATCGTCCGTGCGTGGAAAGATCCGGATTACTTGCGTAGTCTGACGGCGACCGAGCTGGCACTGTTGCCTGAGAATCCTGCCGGCGCAGTGGACCTTAGCGGTACAGAACTAGACACTCTCCGCGCGAATACCCTAGGCAGGATGAGGCAAGAAGATACATACACGGTAAGCGGCGAGATTTGCTGCTGTGACAGCCTAGAGCTGTGCGCAACAATGGATCCCATCTGTCCCCCTGAACCGCCATTTCCTCCAACAGATACCTGCAGCCCATGTTCGCTCACAGGGTTCTGCACTTTCAATTGCTAGGGTCGCATGAATCGAGAACTTTCTGAAGCAGCCGACTGGTACCGCGCGTTGACGCTTGCGGAGCGGATCGCTTTGCTGTCTCCACATATAACCCGGCCTAGCACGAATGGCGCGGCAGGTATCGATGACAGGCACCTGGAGCGCTGGCGCTCCGAAGCCGGATTCCCTTCCAAGGATACGCTTGCACAGCGCTTGGCCGTTGAGGGGATCTCAGAAGGAGACTTTTATACGGTGCTCAGCGAGCAAGCCGATCGGTTGCGGGCGAGGGTTACGCAGCAGCCTTGGTGGCTGGCGGAGGTCCATGCGGCGTTCAGGCAGGCCACCGACTCTCCGGCTGCCTCAACTGTTCCTATACATCCAGTTGGCTCAGGCGCACTGACCGAACTCCTTGGCGTGATCGAACCGATCCTCTCAAGGGCACATAAAAGGGTCCATACGGGCGGGCAAAGATTGATCCGTACGCACTGTGAGCCGCCTATTGATGAAAGCGTCATCGATGTACTCGGTACTCGATTGGTTCCGCAACTTCTGCGGATGCTTAGCCAGGCGATGGCACTGGAATTGCACATTGCTCGCCTAGAGGGACGCCTGGCCGGCAGCACTCCCGAAGAGCGCTTTACGAATTTTATCGCACAAATCAGCGAACCCGGGAGAGCGTTTCAATTTCTAGAAAAATACCCGGTCTTGGCTCGGCAGCTTGTGACAGGTGCTCACCAATGGACAGTGACCAGCCTCGAATTTCTAAACCGGCTGTGCAAAGACTGGCCTTTCCTGTGCGCTGCCATTGATGGGCTATCGAAAAATGACTTGTTGATTGATGTGGATGATTATGCGGGGGACCCGCACCGTCGTGGACGCAGAGTGATTGTAGCGACATTCCGCTCAGGTGCGCGAGTCGTGTACAAACCGCGCCCGATGGCTTTGGATCAACACTTTCAAATGCTGCTCGCATGGCTCAATAAGCGAGGTGACCATCCACCCTTCCGGCTCATGGAAATAGTAGACCGTGGCAGCTATGGATGGAGCGAATATGTCCCGGCTTACGGATGCAGCACGACTGACGAAGTAGAACGTTTCTATCGTCGTCAGGGTGCGTACCTGGCATTGCTTCGTGTATTGGGGGCAACGGACTTTCACTATGAGAACCTCGTCGCCTCCGGAGAGCACCCAATGCTGCTGGATTTGGAGACCCTCTTTCATCCACAGCTGGAATCTGACTCAGGAGTAACCGATCAGTACGCGCCAGGGGGGATGACCGACTCAGTCTTGCGCGTCGGCCTCTTGCCCTATCGGCTATGGGAGAGCGCCAACTCTGACGGTATCGACCTCAGCGGTCTGGGAGCCACCAGCGGACAGACTACGCCATTCCTCGTCCAGTCTTGGGAAGGAGTGGGTACAGACGACCTGCACCTAATCCGTAAATCTATGGTAATGCCCAAGCCGCGGAGTCAACCCGTCCTCCAGGGAG
The DNA here is from genome assembly GCF_014645835.1 of Streptomyces albiflavescens. Classification (GTDB taxonomy): domain Bacteria; phylum Actinomycetota; class Actinomycetes; order Streptomycetales; family Streptomycetaceae; genus Streptomyces; species Streptomyces albiflavescens. Next base: position 198,338 of record NZ_BMMM01000014.1, on the reverse strand, counting down.
AACCAATTGCAACGGCAAGGCATGTCGAAAGAGTGGTTGACGGGTTTGTTCAGATGTACCACCTGCTTCTTGAGTATCGGGGTGAACTACTCTCCGAAGCTGGGCCGCTAGGGTGGTTTCGGGATGATGAGGTGCGGGTTGCTCAGCGAGAGTTTTCATCCCCATCTACTGCGTGATGCTCTCGTTCGTGATCGATTGTTGGACCGACTGTGGATGCGTGCATTGCATGCACCTCATCTGGCTAAGATCATCCCGGCAGAGCAGGCAGATCTACAGCGGGCCGATATCCCGTTGTTTGTTACCCGCCCAAGTGTGCGTGACCTATACACAAGTCGCGGCGAGCGGGTGCAAGGATTCTTTCCGAAATGCGGAATTGACCTCGTTCATGCACGCATAGAAAATCTTGACACAGATGACCTGCAGCGGCAGCTATGGCTGGTGCGAGCTTCTTTGGCAACTCTTGTGCCTCCCCAGGAACGTCCACGGAGACATCGCAATGACTATCCGTCCAGTCACAACGCAACGGCAGACGGCGAGCTCCTCTTGGCTGCGGCTCGCGCCATTGGCAACAGGCTGGAAACACTAGCGTTTGCGGATGGGGAGGGAGTCCGATGGATGGGGATGACGCTGACCGCCAAAAATCGATGGTCCGTTGTTCCTCTGGGGCTCGATCTGTACGACGGTCTTCCCGGAGTAGCTCTCTTTCTTGCCTATCTTGGAGAAATAACTCGGGAAGAACGCTACATTGCGCTGGCACGTACAACATATAGGACTTTTCGAAAGGATGTTGAACAGGCTAGCTCAACTCTCAGAGGAATTGGGGGTTACGACGGCTGGGGTGGGCTGCTCTTCACACTCATGCATCTAGGAGCGCTCTGGAGCGAACCAGATCTGCTCCATGAAGCCACGCAAATCATAGACATCCTCCCGCAGTTGATTGAGCAAGATACGGACTTTGATATTATCGGCGGTGCTGCGGGATGCATTGCAGCTCTGCTGAGCGCGCATCAATGTATATCATCGAATAATGCTCTTGCTGTCGCTACCCAATGCGGTGAGCACCTGCTGTCCAGAGCTGAATCGATGAACAGAGGAATCGGCTGGATCAGGCCATCGCTCGCCCCGGTTCCGCTAACGGGTTTCTCGCATGGGGCGGCTGGCATCGCATGGGCACTACTACGACTTGCGGCTATAACTGGTCAAAGTCGTTTCCGCGGTGCTGCACTTGCCGCCATGGAATACGAGCGCAGCCACTACCGTCCCGTAGAGGCAAATTGGACTGACCTGCGCGTGGAGACCCAGCTCAAGCAGGGTGAGCGTGCGATGACGGCCTGGTGTCACGGCGCCACCGGTATCGGTCTAGCACGCCTGTGTTCATTGCAGCTACTTGACGATCCTGCTATGAAAGAGGAAGTCGAAGCTGCCCTGCGGACCACCCTATCCAAAGGGTTTGGCGGTAACCATTGCCTCTGCCACGGCGACCTAGGAAATCTGGAGCTGTTGATACAGGCGGCTGACACAAAGATGTGGGAATGGGTCTCGGCGGATCTGCAGCGGATTACTACCTCGATCCTCGGTGACATTCACCTTGGATGGGCATGTGGCATGCTGCCAGACATTGATTTGCCCGGTCTGATGACGGGACTCGCGGGAATCGGTTATCAGCTGCTCCGGATTGCTGCACCTCGAACTGTTCCATCAGTGCTCTTGCTGTCTCCCTCCCCCCGCTGATAATTTCCTTTTTAGCCTAGATACCAGTGACCATACTTCGAGGGTCTCTCATAGCCTTCGCTCTCGCCCCTCGTGCGGACACTGCGATGAGTCACAGAGACGGGCCGCGGCATCCGATGCGTAGTCACGATGCCTTCGGCGATGAAGGGCGCGGCCTCCAACACCTCGGCCAGCCGCGCGACTTCCTCCCGGAGACCCTCCACCCGCACACGGGCAGCCGCCTCCCGCTCCTCCAGCATTCCCAGCACCGACGCCACCGCGCACCCCTCGACAATCAAGCGGACACAAGACGCCGGCATGCCTCCCTCACCCCGAGCGAAACCATGCCTGACGCGTAAATAGCAACAGGTCAGGGTGAGTGCGGGCAGGACTGGGGCCCGGTGGCTACGGAGGGCCTCCGGGTATATGGGTCTGCCGGTCAGGCTGCGGTCTCCCTCGGGTTGAGGGTGACGGTGTAGCCGAGTTGGTTGAGCTGGGTGATGGCCCGTCGGGTGGCGCGTTCGGGGTCGCGTTGGGCGAAGTATGCGCCGCCGAGCTCGTGATATGGCCTGCCGTCGGTGAGCATGTGCCAGATCGCGGTGATGATCGAGTGCTCGACGGCGACGAGGGCCCTGAGCGGGCCGCGCCGGGCGGTCAGCCGCTTGTAGCGGGCCTGCAGGTAGGTCTCCTTGGTTCTCACCGCGCCGAACGCTGCCAGCCCGAGGGCGCCTTTGAGATACGGGTTGCCGGGGCGGACCCGGGTGTTCTTGCTGCGGCCGGCGGACTCGTGGTGGCCGGGGCAGACCCCGGCCCAGGACGCGAGGTGCTTGGCCGAGGCGAACCGGCTCATGTCACCACCGGTCTCCGCGACGATCACCTCGGCGACAGCCTGGTTGATACCGGGGATGGTGTCGAGCAGGTTCAGGACGGGCCGAAAGGGCGCCATCGCCGCCTCGATCCGCCCGTCCAGCTGTCCGATCATGCCGCTGAGCTGGTCGTACTGGTCCAGATACAGGCGGGCGAGGAAAGCGTGATGCTCGCGGAAGCGGCCGGTCAGGGCCTCGGTGAGCTCGGGGATCTTATTGCGCAGGCGGCGCTTGGCCAGCTCCGCGAGGACCTGCGGGTCGCGTTCCCCGTTGATGAGGGCTTCGAGCATGGCCCGGCCGGAGACGCCCATGATGTCGGCGGCTACCGCAGCGAGCTTGATCCCGGTGTCTTCCAGCAGCTTCTCCAACCGCTGGGCGATCTGCCCACGTTCCCGGGTCATCTGGGTGCGCGTCCGCGTGAGATCGCGCAGCTCACGCACCGGCTGCTCAGGGACGAACGAGGCCCTCACCAGGCCGTGGGCGCCGAGCTGGGCCAGCCAGGCCGCGTCCGACACATCGGTCTTGCGGCCGGGCAGGTTCTTGACCTGCCTGGCGTTGACCAGGATCACGTTCAAGTCCTCGGCCAGCAGGTAGTAGAACGGCTTCCAGTAGTCCGACGTCGCCTCGATCACCACCAGAGTGACCTCGGCAGCCAGCAGATGATCCCGCAGCGCGAGGACCGCGTTCGTCGTCGAACCCCACGTCGTGGTCTGGTTCGTGAACGATCCCCGCCGCTTCGCGCTCGGAGTACGGACGCACACCTTGGCATCCTTCTTGCTGATGTCCACCCCAACGCAGCGTTCGTGCAGCACGTCCACGGCCCTGCTCCCTCCCTCACCGAACGGCCAAGTAGTACGCCGTTCCGGGAGGGCCAGGGTGAAGCAGGATTCCTGACGCACGTGCTCACAGCAACACTCCACGGTTCCCGTGGACGGCCCTCAGTACCACGCTGACCAGCGAACTCACCGGCATCACAGGCATATCGGTCTCGGCCGGAACGAACCCCTCCAGCGTCCTGGACCCGCCTCAGCCCACGTCAGGGCACACAAGAAGCACCACCGGCGCGCGCCACGGATTTACCACGCCCCCGGCGTGCACCGAAGGTGCGCTGAATCGCTGACCAGCACAATCACGAACTCCACGCCTGATCAGCGATCTCACTCCAGAAGAGCCGCGCCCTTCTCAAAACCGGAGCCCTGGCCGCTCATGGGCATTCTCGGCTGCCCCCTACGCGGGGCTGAGAGTGATGGCCGGTGACGGTTCTCCCGCCGTGCCCGGTGCCGACAGCGCGGGCGGGCCCAACGCGACCGCGGTGCTCACGAGCACGTCTGTCAGCGTCGGCCAACGATTCGAGTGGCAGAGGACATGAGTCACACGGACGGAGAGAGAAAACTGACGGGGAACGACCGAGCCCTGGCTCCGGGGGCAGGACGCAGCCCTGTGCGAGTCATCTCCCATTCTCCTCCGCCTCTCCGGTCTTTGCGCGTCGTTGTCGGGCCCCGGTGCTGACGCCGTTTCAGCACCTGCGTGGCCATGCCCAACTCGGCGTGCAGGACACCCTTTGAGGGCTTTCCGTTCCGGATGCGCGAACGTGTCGGGACGCGGACAATGGAGGCATCCGGACCCTCAGAGTGGCGTCTGTACCTCCCACGCCCGCCGTGCACGGCCGACGGCTTCAGGGTCCGTTCCTCGGGCGCTCGCAGCGCCTGGACAGCGCGGCCGTTCATCCCACGGAGGCGCAGAGATGTCCGCAGAGACCCCCGTAGTGTTTTTCGACATCGGCGCGACCCTCGCCGACGTGAGCATCGAAGTTGACGGTTCATTGACTCTACGACCACGGCCCCGCGTCTTCGAGGTGCTCGATGCGCTCGATGCGCTCGCGGGGGCGCGTAAAGGCATCGTTTCGAACCCAGGTGACGGAGCGGCCGCACGAGCCCGCGCCAAGGCCGCGCTCGATGCGGCCTTCGGTGGCCGCTTCACCGACGACAGCCTCATCCACTGGGGCCCGAAGGCCGCTCGCGGGATCTTCGACACTGCGGTGGCGAGCGCGGGCGTCGTGGCCGACGACTGTGTTTTTGTGGGTGAAGACCCCGATGAGCGTGCGGTCGCCCGCGAGGCCGGACTGCGTACGGCGGCCCACCCTGTCTTCACGCTCGCCGCCATCGAGGGCCGTCCCGTGTCCTGGTCGAGGATCCACCTGCCGCAGGGTCGGAGCCTGGCCGAGCTGGAGGCGGTCGCGGTCATCAACGAGGTCGTTCCGGTGCATGTCGCCGCCGGAGGGCTCATCCTCGCCATGACGACCGCGCGGGGCGTGGAGGCGCTCGAACAGGGCGGGTTCACGGTCCAGCTTCAGGGCCAGGTGGAGGATACGGCGGCGTTCCTCATACGTGACGACCGCCCTGTCGAGGTCCCAGCGGCCCTCGCGGACGCCTCGGCCGAACAGCGAGCGCTGGTGGAAGCGGACATGCGGGCCTTTGCGGCGTTCACCTTTGTCGCGAACGAACTCGCCAGATCGGGGAGGGGTGGGCAGGCCGTCGTATCACTCGGTCCGGCCCCGGGCGGCGTCTACCTCGCCGCCGCTTCCGGCGTCCCCGTCGAGAAGGTGCACCTCGAAGGCGCGAAGCCCGGACACACCGAGCGTCTGCTCCCCGACGTGACGCTCCTTTCCCGCCCGGGCGAGCCGGATGCCCAAGGATTCGTCCAGGGACTCGCCGCCGCATCGGCCTTCGGAGCCGTCGGAGACGCACCCTCCGCCGCGACGATCGGCGCGGTGAGTACGGCCATCACCTCTCCTGTCATACGCGACCATGTCGCCCGGATCTCGGGCGTAGATCCGCTGGTCGACGGCGAGTCGTGGAAGGTCCGCAGCCGTGACGCGGCGAGTGACGACAACCCGCTCGTGGTTGACGCGCTCGCCCACCGGCTCCACGACCTTGGCTTCACCGTAAGACTTCACCGGTTCACCTGGCGGGGCCGCCACCTCTCCAATCTCGAGGCCGAGTTCCCCGTCGAGGGGTCGGACGGTGCCGTACTCGTCACGGCTCACCTCGATTCGACCGCCGATCAGGGCGAGTATGCCGACGAGATCGGCCGACCGCGCCCGTACGACCCCGCGATCGACCCGGCGCCGGGCGCCGACGACGACGGGAGCGGCATGGCGGCGGTCATGGCGGCGGCCGAGTGTCTGAGCGCGATCGTCGCCACAGGCAGAGAACCCGCTCGGACAGTGCGCTTCGTCCTTTTCAATGCCGAGGAGCAGGGTCTCGTCGGCAGCAAGGTCTACGCGCGCGCCGCGGCTGCCGCGGGTGACAGTATCGCCGGCGTTCTCCAGATGGACATGATCGCGGGCCTCCAGAGCGATGCCCGCGGTGGGCGCGGCGCAGCGGGCGGCGCACGGTCGGTGGAGATCCACGCGGGTTCGGCGGTTCCCGGCCCAGCGGTGGACGCTTCCAACACCCTCGGGGACCTCGTCGCGGGAGCCATCGGGGCGGTCGCACCCGACCTCACGACGCAACGGCTCACAGGTGCCACCGACCCGGCGGCGGGCCGGAGCGACCATGCGAGTTTCCACGAACGCGGCTGGGCCGCCGTCGCCGTGTCCGAGAACTTCTTCGACGACACGGCACCTGCCACCGGCACCCGCCAGTACCACAAACCGGGCGACACCCTCGATGACCGGGACCACAACACGGAGTACGCGGCCCAGATCGCGCGCGGGGTGACCACCGCCGCCCTGACGCTCGTGGGCCTCTGAACCAGACCCCCCACCTTCAGGACAAGGAGCACGCGATGACCACGCTGATCGACAGGCGGGACACGGGCTACGACCATCTCGCCAGTGCCGCCGGGGCGGCCGCCTTCCTCGACGAGACCGACCGGGTGGCAGCCGAGGTCGACCACACCCTCACCGCTGAGCAGAGCAAGGTGAACCGCTTCACCGGGCACCTGACCGAGCTGCGGGTGGACGGCGCTCCGGGCTTCACCGACGCGGACATCGCGAACATCGCGGGTGGGGAAGGCGGCACGGAGGATGCCCTCGACGCGGGCTATATCGCCAGGGCCAAGGAGTACCTCGCCTCGGTCTCGGAAGCGATCGGATTCACGGCCCTCGAACCGGTCGAATTCGAGGCCGACCCGACCGTGACCAGGACGAGCGAGGGCATGCGCATCGTCAGCCTGCAGCAGATGTTCAACGGCATCGAGGTGTGGGCCATGCAGCCGAAAGTCTGGCTGCACGCGGACGGTACGGTCGACCGGGTCGTCGGCGACACGGTGAGTATGCCCGCGGGCCTCTCGGCGAAGCCCGCGGTCCCGGCCGAGGTAGCCCTTAGGGTGGCGGCTGCGCAGGCCGCCGAGCCCATGACCGTCCGGGGGCCCTTCGGGGAGTACGAACTCCCGAGTCTGGACATCTCCGATGGCTTCGAGCGCCTGTCTGCCCAGCCGCGAACCGACCAGCCGATGACCTTCGCCAAGGGGGGCTTCGAGGAAGCCATCCCTGCCCGGCTCGTGTACCTCTACATGGGCGGCGATGTCCGTCTCACCTGGTTCTTCACAATCTCACGCCCGAACTTCGCCGCTCAGTACCACGCCTTCGTCGAGGCCGACGCACGGACGGCGGACACGGACGCGCCCGAGATCCTCTACTTCTACGACGCGAGCAACCACGTCGTCGGCGGACTGGTCTTCCGGGAGAACCCGGTCGACAGCCCCATGGGCCAGGTCCCCTTCCCGCTGCCACTGGACGCCTATCCGACCCAGGTGACGGCCGAGTTGCTGCCCGAGCTTCCCCAGGGATTCCCGTTGGCCTGGACGGACCCCGGCAACGGAACGCTGTCGACAAAGGGCAACAATGTGCGCGCCGTCAACGGGACGAGCCGGCAGCCGTTCCAGGTCCTCGTCGACGCGGCGGGCAACGGAGTGTTCAACGCCGGTGTGGACACGCCTGAGCAGTTCGTCACCAACATCTTTTACTTCTGCAACAGAATGCACGATCTGTTCATGATGCTCGGGTTCACCGAGAAGAACGGGAACTTCCAGGCCGTGAACCTGTCTGGGCAGGGGAAGGGAGCAGACGCGGTCCTTGCACTGGCACACCCGGGGCCGGTAGACGGAACGGCCAATATGACCACGAGGGCCGACGGTGTGTCCGCCGTGATGAACATGGGGCTGGTCACCGCAACCGGCCGCCACACGGCCAACGCGCGGGACGTCGTGGACCACGAGTACGTCCACGGAGTGACGAACCGCCTCGTCGGCGGGATGCTCGATGCGATGGGCCTCCTGGAGGACCAGTCGGTTTCGATGGGCGAGGGCTGGAGCGACTACTTCGCGCTCACGATCACCAACTTCGCACGTGCGCAGGAGCGGGTCGTTGTGGGAGATTGGGTGATCGGTGATCCGCGGGGCATTCGGCAGCGGCCCTACGACGAGGACTACCCCGGCACCTTCGGAGACATCGGCGCGCGCCGGGGGCAGGTCGAAGGCGAAGGCAACGCCGACCTCTCGTACCGCGAGGTTCATGACGTCGGTGAGATCTGGTGCGCGGCGCTCATGGAACTGACCCGCAAGGTCTCCGCCGCGCTCGGCGACAAGCAACGGGGCTACCGGCTGACCTGGCAGGCAGTCGTTGACGGCCTGAAACTCACGCCGAAGAACCCTTCGTTCCTGCTCGCGCGCGACGGGATCCTGCGAGCCTTCAAGGCGATGGAGGGCGGACGGCTGACCAGCGCCGAGTACGGGACGGTCCAGCATGCTGCCTGGGAGGCCTTCGCAAGGTACGGAATGGGCTTCGACGCCTTCTGCCCGAACGCGACCTTCACCGGTTGTCGGGGTGGCACGGAGCTGCCCCCGGCTGGGCACACGGACTGAAGCAACGGCATTCGGTCGGTGGGCTGTCCGTAGACGTCCTGGCCTGTGACATGGCTGTAGAGGCTCCGCCCCCATTCCTGGGACGGAGCCTTTACTGGGCGGCGTCGAGTTCGGCGAACTCCGCTGCGGTCAGCTTCAGATCGGCCGCTGCAGCCGAGTCACGGATGGTCGTCGGCCGGGACGACCCCGGGATCGGCACGACGACCGGCGACTTGGCCAACTCCCAGGCCAGACACACCTGTTGCGGGCTGACCCCACGCTCCTCGGCGATCCCTGCGAACGCGGCGTGCGACGAACCCAGGCCGCCCGCCCGGGAGATACCACCCAGCGGACTGTACGGCAGGAAGGCGATCCCGAGCTCGGTGCACAGCCGCAGCTGCGGCTCACTGTCGCGGACGGCCGGCGAGAAGTTGTTCTGTACGGATACCAGCCGCTCACCGAGAATCCCATGGGCTTCGCGCAGCTGGTCGGAGTTCACATTCGAGATGCCGACCGCACGGATCTTCCCCGTTTCGTACAGGTCGCGCAGCGCGCCCACCGAGTCGGCGTACGGCACGTTCGGGTCCGGCACGTGCAGCTGGTAGAGGCCGATGGAGTCCACGCCCAACCGCTTGAGCGAGCCCTCGCAGGCCTCCCGCAAGGTCGCGGGATCCCCGTTGAAGGACCACGCCCCGTCGGCTCCGCGAGCCGCCCCGCCCTTCGTGCCGACCAGCACGTCGGAGGTGTCGCCGCCGTACGAGGCAAGCGCGCGGGCGATCAGGGACTCGTTGTGGCCGGTCTCGGAGGAGTTCAGGCAGTACGACATGGCCGTGTCGATGAACGAGATCCCCGCGTCGATGGCTGCATGGATGGTCGCGACAGCACGCTCCTCATCCGGCCGCCCCTCGATGGACAGCGGCATCCCACCGAGCCCGATGGCACTGATCGTGACGCTGCCGATGCGGCGATTGTGCATGTCCATACCCCCTGGAGTTACACGATGCGACGACCGCGACTTTACGCTTCGAAGGCCCATGTCCACTGGCGTTCCACGGATACGCCCCGCAATGCGCGCCATGCCGGGACGGACCGGCTGAACGCGTCTGCGCGAACGGCCGCGACTGGGCGGCAACGGCAGTAGGTTGCCTGTCATGTATGCCACGCACGTTTCGCGACGCGTCAAGGCGGCCCCCGCAGCCGTGTATCAGGCGCTCATCGACCCGGACGCGGTGGCGGCATGGCGAGTGCCCGCCGGCATGACCAGCCATGTCCACGCATTCGACCCTCGTGAGGGCGGCACGTTCCGCGTCTCGCTGACCTACGACGACGCAGCAGGCTCAGGAAAGTCGGACGCCCACACCGACACCTACCGCGGCCACTTCGCACGACTCGTTCCCAACGAACTGGTGGTTGAGGTGATCGAGTTCGAGACATCCGACGATCAACTGCGCGGCACGATGACGATGACCACGTCACTCACCCAGGTGGGCGACGCAACGGACGTCGTGATCGTGCACGAGGGTATTCCCGATGACGTGCCCCGCAGGGACAACGAGTTGGGTACGCGGATGGCGCTGGACAACCTCGCCCGCCTGGTCGAGGGAAGCTGATCCCTCACCGGCCCCGGTCATCACCCGTCTCAGTCGAGCCGGCGCACCCGAGCGGCGAACCACTATGCCTCCCTGGTGCCGCTCGGGCAGCCACAGCACGAGACCTGCGTGGTGCTGCCGCAGCGGGTGGCCGAGTACAACCGTCTCGGCCTGCTCGGGGTCCGTACGGTCCTCGGCGCGGATCCCCTGAACTCGGGCGGGCCGGGCGGGTCTTCATCGGGTCTGTACAACCGGATGCTGCTACGGCGCCTCTACCGGCGGGAGCGCCTGTTCCGTCCAGATCGTCTTGCCGGCGGCCGTATAGCGCGTTCCCCACCGGTGGACCATGTGGGCGACGATGAACAGGCCGCGCCCGCCTTCGTCATCAGTGGCCGCGTGCCGGAGGTGGGGCGTGGTGTGCCCCGTGTCGGAGACCTCGCACAGCAGGCTGCGGTCCCGGATGAGCCTGAGCTGGATCGGACCGAAGGCGTAGCGGATCGCGTTGGTGACCAGTTCGCTGACGACCAGTTCGGTGGTGAAGGACAGCTCCTGCAGGTTCCAGTCGTTGAGTTGCCGGCCGACCAGGTTGCGGGCGCGCCCTACCGCCGCGGGGTCAGCGGGCAGCTCCCACAGGGCCACCTGTTGCGAGTCCAGCACACGGGTGCGTACGAGGAGCAGGGCGGCGTCGTCGGAAGCCGGGCCCTCGGGGAGGAGTTCGGCGATGGCTTGATCGCACAACTCCTCGAGGGGCTTTCCGTGTTCGGACAGCACGTGGCCGAGCCGTTCGAGTCCGAGCTCGATGTCGTGATCACGGCCCCTGACCAGGCCGTCGGTGAAGAGGGCCATGAGGCTGCCCTCGGGCAGCTCGAGTTCTGCGCTCTCAAACGGCAGACCGCCAAGGCCCAGCGGCGGACCGGGTGGGAGGTCAGGGAGGGTGAAGGCGCCATCGGGGGTGACGACCGCCGGTGGTAGGTGTCCTGCGCGGGCCAGCGTGCACCGCCCGGAGACCGGGTCGTACACGGCGTAGAGGCAGGTCACCCCCAGGGCTGCGTCATCATCCGCCCCGGGATCGGCGGATTCCCCACTCCCGCGACGCGCGGCCATCTGTTCCTCGGTGGTCTGCTCGGCCAGGTCGTCCAGGCGAGTGAGCAGTTCGTCGGGGGTGTAGTCCAGCCTCGCCAGGGCGCGAACGGTCGTGCGCAGGCGCCCCATCGTGGCGGCGGCGCGCAGGCCATGGCCCACCACATCGCCGACGGCCAGCCCGACCCGTGCGCCGGAGAGCGGCATGACGTCGAACCAGTCGCCGCCGACACCGGCCGTGTGAGCGGGCAGATAGCGGTGGGCCACCTCGACAGCCGTCTGCGGCGCCAGATTCCGCGGCAGCAGGTCGCGCTGCAACGCGAGGGCGGCGGTGCGCTCCCGGGTATAGCGGCAGGCGTTGTCGATGCAGACGGCTGTGCGGATGGCCAGTTCCTCGGCGAGGGCCTGATCATCGCTGTCAAAACGGGCAGAGGTCCTGCCCCGCATGAATGTGACAAGCCCCAACGTGGTGCCGCGGGCACGCAGCGGCACGACAAGCAGGGAGTGGACCCATGGTTCGCCCGCAGGTCGGGGCGTGGCGCCGCCCGACGCGGCCTCTTCCAGGACCCGCCGGCCTGAGGACAGGCTGCGGGTCTGGGGTGAGTCCGCGGCGTAGTTGATCCGTTCCAGGGGCGTCGGCGGTGGTTCCGCGGAGTCCTCTGCGGAAAGCCCGTCCGCCGAGCGCCGGGCCATGCGCACCAGCGGCCCTGCGCGCAGCTCCCTGGGGGTGGGCTCCTCCCCCTCCGCAACACCCTCCACGAGATCCACTACGACGGCGTCGGCGAAGTCCGGGACGCTGACTTCGGTGCACTCCGTGATCGTGCGGGTGACGTCGAGAGTGCGGCCGATGCGCGCTCCGGCCCGCACCAGCAGCGCCAGTCTTCGCTGGGCCAAGTAGCGGTCGGTCACGTCGAAGGCGTCCTCGCAGACGCCCAGCGTCTGCCCACGGGCGTCCTGCAAGCGGTAATAGGAGCAGGACCAGACGTGGTCGTGGTCCTGGTCAGCGGGCGGCCGACCGCGAAAACGCAGGTCGACAACCGGTTCGCCGGTGGCGAGCACCTGCCGCATGACCTGCTCCAGCGTCGCCGGCGCCCCCTCGGACAGTACCTCGCCGTCCGGATAGAGCTCCTGCGACAGTGTGCCGATGACCTCCCCGACCGGCGCGGTGAATTCCCGTCCCGACGCCGTATTGGCCCACGTCAGCCGTAGGTCGGTGTCGTAGATGGTCAGGCTGATGGGTGACTGGGTCGCCAGGCCACGCAGCATGGCCTGGGCGGCCTCCCATTCGTGAACCTCTTCCAGATGTGCCGCAACCACGACCCAGGCCGGTCCCGTGCCGCCATCGAGCAAGCGAGACATCATCGTTGCTGTCCGTACGATGTGGCCGTCCCGGTGCTGCAGGTCGACCGCATTGCTGCGAACGCCGGGAGAATCGCGCCACTCGGCCAGACCGGGTTCCCAGGCACCCCCGCCCAGGATCAGCGTGTCCACGGCGCGCCCTATGACCTCGTCCGACCGGTAGCCGAGCATTTCCTCGGCTGCCGGGCTCCATCCCACGATCCAGCCCCGGGCATCCAGCACTGCCGTGGCCGCCCGCGTGACGTCGAGCGGACCACGGAAGTCGACACTGTCCGTCGCGTTCCACACACTCATCGCATCACCCCAGCCCGTGGCGATGTCTACAGCATCTGTCCGCCGCCGGGTGTGTACAACCGCGGCCGCCGTCCGGCGGCGGCCCCCACTCGTCCAGGGCCCCCGCCCGGTCCTGCCGAGCCGCCACGGCGACGCAGGCGCGCGTAGCTTGGGCGGTAGCAGTCCGAGGCGGGCAGGATCCTTCTGCTACGGGGCTTGTGACGGCAGTGCTGCGGGATCGGGCCTGGAGGGACACGATGGGAAGGCTGAACCACGCGTGCCGAGCGGTGGGTTGCCTCGGCGTCCCGAAACGACCGAGTGGCCGCGTGCAGTAAGGAGGGTCGGGGATGTGTGCAGCCGAGTCGTTGCGGCGCGATTCCGACGCGGCGACCGTCGCTCCGACCGCGTCCGGCGGCCTCCTCGATGTGCTGAACGTGGCGGCGATTCTCCTCGATGACCAGGGCAAGATCGGTCTGTGGAGCCCTCAGGCCGAAGACCTCTTCGGCTACAGCGCAGAGGAAGCGCTCGGCGAGTTCGCCGGGCGCCTGCTCGTGAATGAGGAGAACCTGGACGTCGTCCTTGAACTGTTCGCTCAGGTCATGGCAGGCGGTGGCAGTTGGGCCGGAGTCTTCCCCATCCGGCACAAGGACGGCAGTACGCGACGTGTGGAGTTCCGCAACATGCGGCTGCAGGACGGCCAGGGAGACTTCTACGCCCTGGGCCTTGCCACAGATCAGGCAACACTGCGGCAGGTCGAACGCGACCTGGCGCTGGCCGCTCGGCTGGTGTCCCAGTCACCGATCGGGCTGGGTGTACTGGACACCGACCTTCGATACGTCTCGGTCAACCCGGCGGAGGAGCGGATGAACGGCGTGCCGGCCGTCGAGCACAGGGGCCGGCACGTGCATGAGGTGCTGCCACTTTTGGACGAGTCCTTCGAAGCGACGATGCGTGAGGTGCTGGCCACCGGTACCCCGGTCCTGGATCAGTACACCACTGGCCGCACCCCGGCCGACCCGGACAACGAGCACGCCTGGTCGATCTCCTTCCACCGGCTCGAAGCACCCGACGGGAGGGTCCTGGGCGTGGTGACCTCCAGCGTGGACGTCACCGAGCGATATCGCGCTTTCGAGGAACAACGACGCACCGTTCTCGCCCTTCAGCGCAGCCTGCTACCTCACCCGCCACCGCAACGGCCGGGGCTGGCCGTTGCCTCCCGGTACCAGCCCGCCCGGGCAGCCAGCGGGATCGGCGGTGATTGGTTCGACGTCATCGCGCTCGGGGGCGACAAGACCGCCCTCGTCGTCGGAGACGTCATGGGCAGCGGCGTCAGCGCCGCCGCCACCATGGGTCAGCTCCGCACCGCCACCCGCACCCTGGCCGGCCTCGACCTCGACCCGGCCCAGATCCTCCAGCACCTCGACCGCATCACCGAGGGCCTGGAGCAGGAGATCATCGCTACGTGCGTCTACGCCGTCTACGACCCGCACAGTGCGCGGTGCCTCATCTCCCTGGCCGGCCACCTGCCACCCGCCCTCCTCCGCCTGGACGGGAAGCACACATTGCTCGACCTGCCCACCGGAACCCCGCTGGGCGTCGGCAAGGGTGCTTTCCACACCAGCGTGCTCGCCCTGGACCGGGGCGATCAGCTCATCCTGTACACGGATGGGCTGGTCGAGAGGCGCGACCTGCCGATCGACGTATGCCTGGACAACCTTCTGAGCCTCCTGGACGACCCCTACCGCTCCCTGGACGAAACCTGCGAGGTCCTTCTGCACGCCCGCGATCCGGGCGGCCACGACGACCTCGCGCTGCTCATCGTCCGAGCGCTGCACGCTGGTGTGCGTCAGCCGGCGCCACGGTCGTGAACGACACGAGATCTTGCGGCGGCGGTGCATAGAGCGCGGAAGTGGCTCGATCAACGGCGGGTTGTCGGTGGTCTGTTGGTCCAGTCGGCGATGCGGGCGACGAGGCGGGCCAGTGCGGTGAACATGTCCCCGCGCTGTCGTCGCACCTGTGGAACACCGTGGTCGCCGTCCCTGGCCCGCGTGCAGCGCCGCTACGCGTCGGTGCGTCTGGGACCGACGCCCTGGCAGCCTGCTTGGCCGTCAAGGAAGCTTAGGGCTCAGCGGGTCTGTCCCGGGTTGTCCTGGGGCCCGCCGGCCGCCTCGACGGCTAGTGCCGACACGCGGGTGGCGGCGCGCTTGGCTCTTCCGGTCACCCGCCAGGCGAGCATCCGCAGCGCGGTGTCAGGGGCGGGCGGGAAGACGCCGAGCTGGCCGAGCATGGCGATGTCGTCGCGCACTGCTTCGTGTCCGACCACTTTGCCGTCGCGGAGGTCGAGCACGTGGATCTGTTCGAAGTCGATGTCACGGCCGGTAGGGGGTATGGCCTGGTCGAGTGCGCCGTCACGGAAGCGGACGAAGGGCCCCGTGTGGCGTCCCTGCATGCGAAGCCTCACCCAGACCTGCTCGTCGTTGCGGGCGATGCCGAGGACGGGGAAGCTCAGGTCGCTGAAGGCGGAGCGCATCCATGCGCCGGACGCGAGAACTCCTGCCGGCCCGGGGAGCGCGCAGGCCGTGGGTGACACGGCTGCTTCGCGGTTGCGGAAGTCCTCGTGGACCACCTCGGCGGCCAGTGCCGGATCGCCTGTCGCGAGGATCTGGAAGAGCCCGTGGGCCAGGTCTGTGGCGTCCATGCCCATTGCGTTGATCCCTTTCGACGGCTGTGCGATCTGCGGGGTGGCGCCGACCGGTCCGATGGACAGGCGGCGAGCGTGTGGCCGACGCCGAGCGTGAGGCCGACCGGCAGCTATTGAGGTTATAGCACGCCTAATGAATTCATGGCCTTACGATGGCGTCATGCCGTCCAAGCGCCGCTACGTCTCCCTGCTGCGCGAGCAAGCCGCCGCACGGACGCGCTCGCTGATCCTCGGTCATGCCACGGAGCTGTTCGCCGAGCGTGGCTACGGTCGGGTGACCGTCGCCGACATCGCTTCAGCGGCCGGCGTCGCCTCGAAGACGGTCTTCGCGAGCGTCGGGAGCAAGAGCGACATCCTGAACCGGATCGTCGACCAAGGCGTGATCGCCTCCGGTTACGAGCCGGCCATGAAGGACCTGCTCGCCCTGCGGACACCCGAGTCGGTCCTGAAGGCCCTGGCCCACGGCACACGGATGGGCAACGAGGGGCAGTTCGCGGTGCACGAGGCGATCCGCAAGGCATTGCCCGTCCACGAGAACGGGGAGGCCCTGTGGGAGCGCGCAACCTCGGCCTACCGAGACGCACTCCACACCACCGCCGACCACCTGCACACCCTGGCTCCGCCGCCCTCCCACTCGGTGAAGGAGACAGCCGACCTCCTCTGGTACTGGTTCGGTCCCACCGGCTGGCGCACGCTCGTGGTCGAGAACGGCTGGTCATGGGACCGCGCCGAGGAAGTCCTCTACCGCACTGCCGTCACCACACTTCGCTGACACCGAGCACCGAACGCCGCCGGCACGGCGCCGCCTGTCCGGACGCCGCCCAGTAGCTCGCTCCGAAGCGTTCGCGCCCCCGACTGCCCGGCGGGGCCGCAGAGTTGGAGCGCACTCAGAAGCGAGCGGCAGGGCCGACTTGTCTTCCGGGTGCCACCAAGCCCACCCCCCTGCGATGCCTGGACCGGCGATGACGGAGGCTGACTCAGCGGGCCGGCAGCTCCGTGGACAGCTGCCACAGGCGGGCAGCCTTGTCGGGATCGAGGGCGTGGGCGGCGACGCCACGGCGGACGCCGAAACCAGCGGAGCCCGGGCATCGACCCTACGGTGGTGGCATGGCAGTGATCAACGATCCCAGGCACGGAGCGCGGGCCCGGATCGGTGCGCTGGACGCCCTGGGGCTCGCCGTCCTGTTCGTGCTGGCGGTCGTGGCCGCCTCCGTGGACCCGCACGAGCACCGCGTTTCGTTGCGGTGGTCCGCCGTGGTGCTGGCCGCGATCGGCTGCTCCGCATTGCTGTGGCGTCGTCGCCACCCGTTCGGCGTACTGGTTGTCACGGTCGGCTGCGGGGTGGTCTTCGAGGTCCTCGGGTTCCGGGAGAGCCCGCTGGTGACGAGTCCGGTCATAGTGTCCGTCTACACCTTGGCCGCGCGGACCGACCGGCGCACGGCCTGGACCTCGGCGTCCGCGTCGGCTGCGGTGTTGATCGGGGCGGCCGTGGTGTTCAGCCCGGGATCGTGGCTGTCCCCGGACAACGCGGCGATGCTGGCGTGGACGGCTCTGCCGGCCGCCATCGGGGACGGGGTGCGCTCACGCCGCGCGTATGTGGCGGCCGTGGAGGAACGGGCGGACCACGCGGAGCGGACCCGTGAGCAGGAGGCACAGCAACGGGTCGCGGCCGAGCGGGTCCGGATCGCGCGCGAATTGCACGACGTCGTCGCGCACCACATCGCCTTGATCAATGCTCAGGCCGGCGTCGCTGTCCATTTGGTGGAGCGGCGGCCGGAGCAGATGCTTGCCGCTCTTGAGGACATCCGGGACACCAGCCAGTCGGCGCTGGAGGAACTGCGCGTGACCGTGGGCCTGTTACGCCAGTCCGGCGATCAGGAAGCGCCGCGCGATCCCATGCCGGGCATGGCGCAGGTACCGGCCCTACTGGCGTCGTTCGAACGTGCCGGCCTGGCCGTCAGGCACACGCGGCACGGCATCGCGGAACAGCTGGCGCCGGCGGTGGACCTGGCCGCGTACCGCATCGTGCAGGAGGCCTTGACCAATGTGCGCAAGCATGCCGGGGCGGACCACGCCCGCTTGTACCTGCACTATCGCCCTCAATGGCTGAAGATCACTGTCGAGGACGACGGGCGGGGCACACCGCACGAGCCCCAATCGGGCACCGGTCACGGACTGATCGGGATGCGCGAGCGAGCTGCCAGCGTTGGGGGAAAACTGGACGCGCAGGCGCGCCCCGAGGGTGGCTTCACCGTGACCGCCGAACTGCCGCTGCGGCCTGGCGCGACGACCGGTGGCCGGGTGCCGGACGGACCGACCGCGCCAACCAGTGGCCGGGTGCCGGACGGACCGACCGCGCCATCCGGTGGCCGGGTGCCGGACGGACCGACCGCGCCGCCCGCCACCGCCACCGCCACCGCCGAGGAGAGATCGGCGTGACTTTTCTCCCTCATGAACGACGGGGATTCTCACGGCTCGCCCTGTGAGGTTTTCTGCTTCGCCGCCGACTGCCCGCCCGGAGTGCTGCGTTGAGGTCTTACACCGGCTCCACAGACAGAACCCGCCGGCCCGGCGGCCTTGATGTTGCGGGCTGCATTCACGTCCCGGTCGTGGGTCGTCCGGCCGTCGCACGTCCACTCTCGGACGTTGATCGGCATCTTCTCGGTGAGGGTGCCGCAGGCGGAGCACAGCTTGGCCGGCGAGTCCTTCATCTTCGTCGGCGACAGAACAACGTTCCGCGCCGGAACGCCGAAGAGGTGTACTCGGCAGCGCGGCGGGACGTCCTCCTGGACGCAAAGCGCGGGTACGTGCCCGGCTTCTCCCAGAAGTTGACGAACGCCCCTTGCCGATGGCGGCGGGCGGCCCGCAGGCACTGCTGCAGCGGCGCGGGGGAGATCCCGCCGAGGGAGGCCGACTCCTCGGTCTTCTTCCACGCCGTCGGCATCGCCGACGCGTTGTCGTTGACCCGCTCCCGCCGCGCCTTCCTGCGCGCAGTTGGCGCGTGGACGCCTGTCCGCCCTGGCGGTGGATCGGCATGCGCAGTTCTGCTCCGCAGGAGTCCGTTTCCTCTCCGCCCTGAGAGGCGGAGTATCCACGGAGGAATCAGATGACGATCCGCGTACTGCTCGCCGATGACCAGGCCCTGCTACGGGGCACCTTCAAAATGCTGTGCGACTCTGCTGACGACATGGAGACCGTCGGTGAGGCGTCCAACGGCCGCGAGGCAGTGGAACTGGCGCACGCCCAGCATCCGGACGTGCTCCTGATGGACATCCGCATGCCTGAGATGGACGGCCTCACTGCGACACGGCTGATCGGCGAGTCCGAGGACCTCGCGGGGGTGAGGGTCCTCATCCTGACCACCTTCGAGGACGACGAGTACGTCGCCGAGGCACTGCGCGCGGGTGCGAGCGGCTTTCTCGGCAAGGGCGCGCGGCCCGAGGGGCTTCTCGATGCCATCCGCACGGTCGCCGCCGGGGAGGCGCTGCTCTCCCCCTCGGCCACCCGAGCGCTGATCACACGATTTCTGGCGCTGCCGGAACCGTGCCCCGTAGGGGTGCACGAGCGGCTGGAGTGCCTGACACCACGGGAACGCGATGTCATGGGGCTCGTTGCACTGGGCTTGTCCAACGATGAGATCGCCGAGCGCCTGTTCGTCAGTCCGCTGACCGCCAAGACCCACGTCAACCGGGCGATGACCAAGCTGGCCGCCCGTGACCGGGCCCAGCTGGTCGTCATCGCCTACCAGTGCGGCCTGGTCAGCCCGGCGACGGAACCGAGCCAAGCAGCATCGATGTGACGGCAGGCACCGGTATGCGGTGCGTTCTGCCCCAGCCGTAGGCAGACGCACCGCATACCACGGCCGTGGTACCCGGGAATCACTGCATGGGGACGACGCGCGAGGGGCCGTTCCTGGGCGAAGGTGAGGTCATGAACGGAGGTTTCGCCATGATCGAAGCCCACCGCCTGACCCAGAGGTACGGCCGGGGGCGGCTCATCGCCGGCCCGTCGGTCGAGGCATTCGTCCAGGACGCGACCCGCAACGTCGTTTGCGTGCGGTGCTCGAAGATCGGCCGCCTGAAACGCGTGTCGGCCGGCCCTGAGGTCACCAGCACCACCTGCGGGCCGCATACCTTAACCGTGGGCGGACTACCCGGCGGCGCCCTGAGCGCCATCATCCGCAGATCTGCCGGAGCCACCGCCGCGCTGACGGGCATCCACCTCGTCCTGCCCGGGCTGGGAGCACTGCTCCCGACGAACTGGGCGCAGCACATCAACCTGTACCCGCCCAGCAACGCCGGACAAGCCATGGCCCCCTGGACAGGCCTGTCACTCTTCGCCGGATACACAGCCGCCCTCCTGGGCATCGCCGCCTGGGTCCTCAAGCGACGCGACGCCGGAACAGCGCAGTAGCAGGCCTCGCAAAAGGGCTGTACCAGCCGGATTCAATGACCGCACCCCCGTGCGGCACAGCCAAACGCTTCGGTGGAGCGCGAGGCACGGGGCATTGCCCCGGCGCCGGCCACCGCGACACGGCCTGCGCGCCTTCCGCTACGCCGTCCGCCGCAGAGCCGGAAGCAAGCGACGGCCCCGACCGAGGACATGCTCTGCCGCTGCCCGCGAAGTCCGAACGCGGCGGACGATCGACAACCCGCGGTCGGATCGCGCTCACCGCATCCCCAGCCCCCACTGCCTGGAACCATCCTGCTGCCGTTCCCCGCAGTCATCGTGAACTCCACGGCCACGCCGACCGCTTGGCCGGCACCCAGAACAGAGAGGACATCCCCATGTTCGCCCCATCCCAGGAATGCGGCACGTTCCGTGAACTGCTGGCCGGACACGCGCTCAACGCCCTCACCCCCGACGAGTCGAGTGCGGTCGGCGCCCACCTGGCAACCTGCTCCGCCTGCCGGGACGAGCACGGCTGCCTGGCGGCCGTAGCTGCACACCTGTCTCTCCTCCGAGACGAGCTGACCAGCGACACCTACCGACAGCCGCTCGGTCGGCGCAGGCCGACCCGTGATGCACAGGCCAAGCGACTCACGCTCTCGCAATGGGTGAGCATGAAGCCCTGTGTCAGTGCCAGGTGAACACACAGAACGCCGAGGCAGAGGCCATCGGGGCCATCGGGGCCATCCGGCTGGATCCTCAGCCACCCCGACACTCTCGACGAACTCCAGCGCCGCCGGCTCAAGGCCATCCTGGACGGTCGCCCCGAGCCGGCAGCCCAGACCGGCCAGGTCCGTACCTCGCGACCAGGTCTCACCCAACGCCAAGGAAGCCGGCTATTCAATGCTGCGAAAGCCGGACGAGACGGTCTGTGCCGTGGGTCGGCTCGCGGCGGGCCTGCCGGGGGCCTGTGCATCCGAGCGCGGCAGCGAGGAGCAGCGCGGTGAGGGCGGTGAGGGCGGTGCCCTGCCAGCCGAGTGTGTTGAGCAGGGGCCCGGCGAGGGCGGTGCCGATGGCGCCGATCGCGAAGTACAGCACGAGGTAGACGCTGCTGAGGCTGCCGGAGCGTTGGGGGTTGAGGGCGATGATGCGGCTCTGGTTGGCAGCCTGGGCGGCGAAGCAGCCGGCGTCGAAGAGGGCAAGCCCGAGTGCTGTCGCCGACGGGGTGTGCAGGCCGGTGGTCAGCAGGACGGTTCCGGCCGCCGCGGCCAGCATGCCGGCGGTGATCACGGTGTGGGGGGTGAACCGGTCGGTGAGGCGTCCGGTGAACGGGAGTGCGGCGAAGCCGAGGAGTCCGGCCAGGCTGTACAGGCCGATGGCGGTAGGGCCGAGGGAGTGGGGCGGCTGGGCCAGCGCGAGGGCGAGGGCGACCCAGATGAGGTTGAAGGCGAAGTACCACAGCCCACCGGTGGCCACCGCGCGGCGCAATTGCGCGTGGTGGCGCAGCAGCGGAGGAAGGGACGCGAGGGTGGCGCGGTAACTGCGGCGGGCGTGTGGCCGTTGCCGGGGCAGAAGCGTGGCGGCGGCGATCGCGCCGAGCAGGGCCAGGGCGGCGAAGACGAGGAGCATCCGCCGCCACCCGAGGAGGTCGGTCAGTGTTCCTCCGGCCAGGCGGCTGAGCAGGATGCCGGCCGACATACCGGCGGCCACGATGGCGACGCCGGTTCCGCGGCGCCCGGGCGGGGCGTGGCGGGCCGCGATGGTGCCGGCCTGGGCCGCGACACTGGCGGCT
The DNA here is from genome assembly GCF_014645835.1 of Streptomyces albiflavescens. GTDB lineage: Bacteria > Actinomycetota > Actinomycetes > Streptomycetales > Streptomycetaceae > Streptomyces > Streptomyces albiflavescens. Next base: position 176,732 of record NZ_BMMM01000014.1, on the reverse strand, counting down.
GCGCCGATGAGCAGGTAGGCGGCCAGGAGCACGACCGCGCCGTGTGCGGCCGCGGCGAGGGTGAGGCCGGCGGCGAGCGCGGTGAGCTGTGTGGTGACCAGGCGATGGGGGGCGAGGTGGTCGGTGAGGGGAAGCAGGAGGGCGAAGCCGGTCATGCAGCCGACGAGCGCGGCGGTCGGCACGAGGCTGGTCACGGAGAGAGGGACGCTCAGGTCGGCGGCGACCGCGGCGAGCGCGGGCTGGATGGCGTAGTTGTTCGCGATCGCCGTTCCGGCTATGGAGGCGAGCAGGAACGTGCCCCCTCGGGGAGCGGGGCGGGTCACGGCTGTGCGCCGCGGGTGAGGATGACGGCGTAGCGGCACTCGGCGTCGGTGGTGTTGGCGAATATGCGCGGGGTGGGCTCTCCGAGTTCGATGGTGTCGCCCGCGTCGAGTTCGTGGACCGTGTCGCCTTCATGGAAGGTCAGGTGGCCGTCGAGGACCCAGACGACCTGTCGTACGAAGGCGAAGGCTGCGGCCGGATACGGCACGCCGGCCCCGGCGGGCAAGCGGATCTCGGCGATCTCGGTGGGGAATTGCGGGCCGGTGATCTGGCGGCGCCGGTAGCCGGTGTCGGGGTCGCGCCACTCGGTCGCGTCGGCCCGGCGACGCACTCCTGCGGTTCCGCCCGTGTCGTCCTGCGTTCCTTCGGCGAGGGCGAGCAACGAGGCGACGCTGAGCTGGAAGGCGGCGGACAGCTTGCCGAGGACAACGGCGGTGGGGCTGCTCTCACCGCGCTCGATCCGGCTGATCATGGCTTGGGAGACACCGGAGGCCTCCGCGAGCTGAGCGAGGGTCCACCGGCGGCGCTCCCGTTCGGTGCGGACACGGGCTGCGATCTGCCCCACCAGAGGATCTACTATGTTGGACATGAATCCAATATACGAGAAGAACCGGGCTGCGACGGTGCGCCGGGCACGTCCCGCCGACATGGAGGCCATCCGCGCGATCCGCAACCACGCGATCGAGCACTCGACAGCTCTGTGGACGCAGACCCTGCAGTCCCCCACCGAAGGGGCTGCCTGGCTTGCCGCCCACCTGGAGCGCGACTCGGCGTTCGTGGCTGAGGTGGACGGCGAGGTGGCCGGATTCGCGGTCTACGGCCCGTGGCGGGAGAAGGACGGGTACCGCCACACGGTGGAGGACTCGGTATACGTCCGCGAAGGCCTGCATGGACTCGGCATCGGCTCCGGGCTGTTGACCGCCCTCATCACCTCGGCGCGCGAGGCGGGCCACCATGTGGTGATCGCCGGCATCGAAGCCGAGAACACCGCGTCGATCCGGCTGCACGAACGGTTCGGGTTCGACCACGTCGGCACGGTGCCGGAGGTCGGCACCAAGTTCGGCCGATGGCTCGATCTGACGATCATGCGCCTGCCCCTGCCCTGAGCCACCGGCGCAAAGGAGGACCGAGAGCGGTACGAAGAAGCTCCGGACCAGGAACAGCGCAAGCTCGCTTTCGGGCCGCTTGGCCGAGGCCAACGGCGGTCAGGGCAAGGTCGTGGTCGTAGCCGTCCTCGACCGGGCGGCGTGCCTCCGGTCGCTGCCACTCGCGGTCCAGCCCGTCGCCCACAACGGCTTGGCGCCCTCTGGCAGTTCCACCGCAGGGACGAAGCCGACCAGCATGTCCAGGTAATCGTCCGGCTTCAGGACCGGCCCCATCCGCTGGTACGCCTTCAGCCGGCTGTGTCAGCGGGACCTCGGGGCGGCGGCCCCGCCGTGTTCGGTCAGATCACAGTCATCGCCAGGGCCGCCATCACCGTGATCGCCGCCAGCGGAACTATGACCGCCCGGAGCCGTTCCGCCCACACCAGCCGACTCCCGCCCCACAGCACACGGCGATCGCTCCGCCGCTCGGAGCCGGCCTCCGCATGAACACAGTCGCACTCAACGAGCTCACGACACCATCGGCTGTCGCTGTCCTCGACTCCCAGCCAGTACGCGCCCGTCAACCGGGCGAACACCACGGGGGCTTCGTCGCCGTCCCACGCTTTCATGCCGCAATCAACGACCAACTACGCGGGGAGCAACGCATCTGCCCACCTTCGTGATGACAACTCCACCGGGCCCGCCCTGACGGATCGAAGTGCGCCGGGCACAGAACACCGCTACGCGCTGCGAGGGGGGTGGACGCCGGGGGAACGGATGCCGACCGTCCGCGACGGACCGCCGACCGGTGTCAAGGCGGTGCCCCCCAGCCGGGGAGGCACCGCCTTTCGTCCGGCCCTTCGCACCACACGCTGTGGGTGTGGAATGTGAACCCACGGCGCCGGAGGACTGTTTCGGGACGGAGTCAGGGGATGCGGAGGCCTGCGGCGGCCTGCTCCTGTGCCTCGGTCACGGACTTCTCTTTCGCCTCAGGACCGACGGTCACGGCCTGAACGATGTGGTCGTCATCGGCGACGGCGAGACTGGTGGCGACCATGTGGTCCCCCTTCGTGGAGGAGAAACGCGCGTCGAGGGCGGGGCGGCCATCGACCGTATTGTGCTTCTGACTGGTGACGGCGGCACCGCCCCAATCGTCGGCCATCCCCTGACGGGTGCCCTCAACAGCGTCCTTGAGCTCAGCCGGCCCGGCTCCCCGTACATCGATGACAAGGAAGTACATAAAACCGTCAGAGGTCGGCACGGCGTAAACGCGCGCAGGGTAATCGCCGGCTTCTTTTTGGGGGATCTCCTGCATCTTGGGCTTTCCGGGCAGTTTGAATGTGATGCCGCTCGGGGCATCGGTGGTCTCGACCCACTTCACCCCGGGGGTGGCGGTGCCATGGTGATGGTGGCCGCTGACTCCGCCCACCTGCGTGGTTACGGTGCCGAAGTGCGGCGTCATCGGGGCGGCGAGCGCGCTGGTGGGCAGCAGCACACCCCCTGCAGCCAGTGCGGTCGGGGCGGCAAGCATCAGAAGGCGCTGCGCCAGAGAACGGTGAGTCACTGAAATCACTTCCCTTGAGAAAAGTGTGAATTCGATGTCGTCGGCCCTGTCGAGCGCGACGTTGTGGCATTGGGGTCATGTTCGCCATGGGGCACTGCCAGGGCTTCTTCTGGACGGTGCGGGCGGGCCGTCTGCTCTGCATGACCCACGTTCCATTGAGCCCGGCAGATCGAATCGCGTCATGCCCCTGCATCGCGTAACACGAGAACTCGGGACTTGACAGATGGCTGCAGTCGGTGCAGAGAAGCCCGGGTGCAGCGCCAGAACGACCGTCCCGCACGGCGCGCAGCACGCAGGCTCTGCCGACGCGCAACAGTCCCCGGCCGACCGATGCCCGAGCCGGCTCATCGTGACAGATCCCGCGACTCTCCCCCGTCGCCAACAGCCGTGCCATGATGATGAGTTATGACTGAGGGGGAGGATGTGGCGACCCGAGCGATCCGAGTCCGGCTGGACGGGACCGCGAGCCAGAGCGACATCGGCGCTCTGAAGAAATGGCTGGAGCGGGAGAAACCGCTGGAAGAGCTGGTCAGAAACGGCGATCTGCGGATCCAGGAGAGCGCCGGGACCGACAAGCAGGGGACGGACGAGCACGGCACGCCCATGGGCGCCGCGATCGAAATCCTCATGCTGCTCTCCGGGGCGGCTGCCCAGACCGCGTTCGACACCGTGTTCAAGCAAGTCGGGAGGGGCGTCAAGGCCTGGTACGAAAACCGCCGTTCCGTGGAGAGCGGCGATCCGCCCGATTACGACGTTGACCCGGTGAACCTCGACGAGAGGTAGGCCGGTGCTCCGCTTCGACCCGCGTGGAGAGGTGAACCGGGCACTGCTGATCGGCGTGTCCACGTACGACTCCACGCGGCCGAACGACCCGCACGGCGTCCCCGGCGACCTCGCCGCCGTGGCGCACAACATCTCCCTGTTGGAAGAGGCGTTGTTGCGCGGCGGTGTCTTCCGGAAGGGAGAGGTGGTCGTCTCCGGGTCGCCGTACCTGGACGCGTTCAGCGAGTCGCTGCGCACAGCCGCCGACGAGGCCGAGGGGCTGCTCCTCTTCTACTTCGCCGGTCACGGGGCCGTGCCCAGCGCGGGCGACGAGCTCTGGCTGCAGATGCGCAACGCGCGCGTCGTGCCGGGCAGCCGCGCCGTGTTCCCGGGAGCCGACCCCTTCTCCAGCGTGCTGACCGTGCTCGCCACGAGCCGGGCCCGGCATGTGGTCGTCGTCCTCGACTGCTGCAACGCGGGCAACGCCGCCCAGGTGTGCGAGGCGCTCGCCGATCGGCGGCGCTTCTCGGTGCTGATGAGCGTGCAGGCCAACAACCGGATCGATGCGGGGGACGAGGAGAGCGCCACCCCGTTCACGGCGCGGCTGGTGCGGCTCCTGGAAGGCGGCATCGACAAGCGGGGCGCCGACGTGGGGTTCCAGGACCTGTCGGAGGCGCTCGGCGCGCACATGTCCGCCCACCACAAGACCCTCCGCAACGAACCGTGGGAGCCGCAGCGTTGGGGCGATACGGACATCCTCCTCTCGCGCCCGTCCGCCGCGACACAGCCTGAGCCGCCGGCAGCAGCCCCCTGCGTTCCGCAGCCTCCCGTGCATCAGCTGCCGTCCGTGAAATCGCCGCAGGAGGCCTCGAACTCGAAGGGGACAGCGGAGTCCCGCGGTGACTCGGAACAGCTGTCCGGCTCAGCGGGGCCGGAGCAACCGTCGTCGCCGTCACGGCGTACCCCGGGGCAGCCGGCGAAGGCTGCCGAACGTGCCGGTGAACTGCCGTGGTGGCGGCGCCTGTTCACCCGGTTGCGCTCTTGGGCCCGCGCCGTGCTGCCCGCGGCCGGCCGGGGGCTGCTGTGGCTGCGGCACAGGCCCCGCCACACGGCGGTGGCCGCATCCGTCCTGGTGGCCGCGGGCATCGGCAGCTACCTGGCCTTCGCCGGCACCGGTCCCGACCAGTCCTCCTGCGGCCCGCCCCTCGAACTGCGCCTGCTCACCGACCCGGACATCGAGTCCACCGTCCGTAAAGCCGCAGACGTCTATCTGACGTCCGCAGCGAACACCACGTCCAACGGCTGCCGACGCAGCGGAATCACGGTGTACAGCACGGGCGCGGCGGACGCCGTGACGGGTTTCCGCGGCCAGTCCGACCCCTGGCAGCGACCCGTCAGCGACGACCTCGACCCGCAGCGCGACATCGGCCCGCAGCCGGACATCTGGATCCCGGCGACATCCGCGAGCGTGGACCGGGCGCGGCCGGTCGAGCCGCCGCGCACGTACCTGACGCTGGAGCCGGACGGCCCGTTCGCGTACTCCCCGATGGTGCTGTCCGTGCCGCAGAACATCGCCGAGGCCTCGGTGGGCGGCCGGACCGGGAGTTCGCTCGCCGAGCTCAGGAAAAAACTCACCCAGCAGCAGAAGAACGCCGACGTGCGGCGCACCGACCCCGAGTACACGGATTCGGCGTTGCTGGCGACCGTCGGCCTGTACGGCCCCGGCGCGGGGGACGTGAGCACGGCGGAGGGAAGCGTGGCGCAGTCGGGACCGCCCTCGCCGACGGGCTCAGACCTGCTGTGCACACTGCCGGACGACCGGGCGGTCGACGACCGCACCGCCGCGCTCGTACCCGAGTTCCTGATGGTCAGCGGCGTCGGCTGCGACCGGACGACGCGCAGCCGGCGCATGGCCGAGTACCCCACGGACGTACCGGCCCTGGACCCCACCTTCGTCCGTGTCCGCTGGGAGGACGCCGAACGCGACAAGTCGGCTCGGGACGAGGCCGTCGGGCGCTTCCGTGTCTGGCTCACCCACGGAGACGGGAACGCCGAGAAGCCCGGCGGCGGACTGGACGTCTTCGGCGACGACGGCTTCCGCACCGTTTCCGGCGTCCACGACTTCCTCACCACCCCTGACACGGAGGCCGGGACCCTCGCCCACCCCGGCCGACTGCCCTCCCCCGCCGATGCCGACGCGATGACGACGGCTCTGCAGCGCTACCGGAATGCCAACGGCCCGGGCCGGGTCCTCTTCCTCCTCGACAGCTCCGGCTCGATGGGCGACCTGTGGGAGGGTGCGGGCGGCGCCCCCGGCATCCTGAAGCAGTCGCTGGGCGGCCTCGGCGATCGGGACGAGTACGGCATCTGGGCCGTGGCCTCACGCGGCGGCAGCCCGTCCAGCGTGCTGTTGCCCTTCGGCCGCCACCGGCGGGCGGACGCCGAGGCGACCATCGACCGGAAGACGGCGGTCCACGACGCCGAAGCCGATCCGTACGGCGCGCTGAAGGCGGCCCTGGACTACCTGGCCGGGCGGGGCAAGGACGACGAGCGTCCCCAGCTGATCGTGTATGTCACCGACGACGAGGACAACAACCACCTCACCGGCGGAAAACTGGGTGATCTCCTCACGAAGGCCGAGGACAAGGGTGTTCCGGTGGTCATGGCTGCCCTCGACAGCGGCGGCTGCGACCGGGGCAAGCCGGACGCGCGCGTCTCCGAGGCGAGCGGCGGCCGCTGCCTGGACACCAAGAGCGACCTTGTCGCGGGCCTGCGCGACGAGGTGGCGCGCACCGGAACGGGAGACGAGTGATGCGATCGCGGACACCGGGGTTGCGGTGGGTGCTCGCCGCCCTGCTCACGGCCTGCGCCGCCTGCACCGGCGGCGGCACCTCCCCGCAGTCCGAAGCCACGACCGCTCCCGGCAGCTCCGGGGACATCGTCGTCGCCAGCGGGCGGGACGTGACCGGCAAGGGCGGCATCCGCCAGCAGCTCATCGACGCGTGGAACGCACGGCAGGACCGGCTGCACACGAACCGCCACGCCCGCCTGGTGGAACTCCCGGGCTCCGCGGACGAACAGCGCAGCCAGCTCCTCGGCGCGCTCCAGTCCGACAGCGCGCAGTACGACGTGGTCAACCTCGACGTCACGTGGGTGCCGGAGTTCGCCGAAGCGGGGTTGATCCGCTCGCTGCCCGAGACCATGGTCGACGGCGACGTCATCAAGTCCGTGGCAGGCACGGCTCGCTGGGACGGCAAGGTCTACGCCATACCGTTCAACAGCGATGTCGGGCTGCTCTACTACCGCCGCGACTACCTGGACAAGGCGGGCGTCCAGAACACCGACCTGAGCAAGGGCCTCGACTGGGCGGAGCTGAAGGAGCTGATCGGCACGCTCGACGAGAACACGGGCAAGGACAGGCCGAGCGGCTACGAGAAGGGCTGGACCGCGCAGTTCGGCGCCTACGAGGGCCGCACGGTCAACGGTGTCGAGGCGTTCGCGTCCGCCCAGGGCGGCGTCACCCTCACCGACGGCGACGGCCGCTACACCGCCTCCGTACAGGATCTGGAGAACGGCCTCGCGGAACTGCGCAGCCGTACCCAGGGCCCGTACCTCCTCAAGGACGCCCTCCACTCCGACGAGGCGGAGTCGCTCACCGACTTCGCGAACGGCCGGACGGCGTTCCTGCGCCACTGGCCGTACGCGTACGGCACCCTCCACCAGTCTCTGAGCACCACGCAGCTCGGCGTGGCGCCGCTGCCCGGCACCGCTGTGCTCGGCGGGCAGAACCTCGCGGTCACCCGGCCGTCCGGACAGCAGGCGGGGGCACTCGACTTGATCAAGTTCCTGACCGGCGCGGAGAGCGAACGCTGTCTGCTCGACGCGGGGTTCGCGGCCACGCGGAAGTCCGCGTACCAGGACAACGACGTGACGTGCCGGTCCGCGAAGCCCTCCGGAGCCGCGACCGTCACCCCCTCGCCCTCGTCGCCCGGCGAGAGCACCGACCGGATGCCGCGCGACGACTACGGACGGCCCGAGTACGCCCGCGGCATCCTCCTTCCTGCCCTCACGGGGGCCGTGTCACGCCCGCGCACCCCGCTCTACGGCGCCTTCACCCAGACCTTCACCACCGAGCTCGGCAAGCTCTTCACCGACGACCCGCCGAGCGACAGTGAACTGGCCAAGGAGCTGGACAAGGCGCTTCGGGGTGTCCTGCCGGACAGCTGATCCGCTCGGCGGAACGCGGCGTGCGGCATGGTCGCGTTTCTCCGGGACGGCGGGGGCATCGGCACGGGTGGCGCGACACGGCGGCAGCACCCCGGCGCTGTCACCGGTCGTCGGCGCCGCGGTCCCGCCAGTAGAGGAAGGTCCGCTCGGGCTCGGGCAGCAGGCTCCAGGGATGCGGGGTCATATACCGGCCGAGGCGTCGGAAGACCGGGACGGCCTGCGCCGGGCGGCGGGCCCGGGTCAGGGCGAAGGCGAGGATGTTGAGGTCGGTGACCGCTTCGGCGTGCGGCGCGGCCGCGGTGTGGAACCAGCGGGTCAGGGCCGCGTCGATCTCCTCGGCCGCCCCCGGTTCGATCCAGTGGCTGTGTGCGCCGAGCGCGGCCAAGGATGTCTGCGTCAGACGATGCGCGACGAGTTCCACGCGGGCCGCAACGGGCAGCAGAGCGAGCGGTGACCCGTGCGGTGCGCGGGCGGCGCTCTGCTGGGCGAAGTCGAGCATGTCGGCCACCGTTCCGTGTCCGTTCGGGGACAGGTACCGCAGCAGCCGGTGGTAGGCGGCCCTGTTGCCCGGGGCACGGCCGACGGCCTCGGTCCACACGGGCACGGCGTCCCGGACCGGGACGGCGGACGCGTCCATCAGATCCAACAGCGTCAGCCACGGAGTCGGATCCTCCGGGCAGGCCGCGGCGGCGCGCAGACACGCCTGCTCGGCCCGCCGGGCAGCGGCCTGCTCTTCCGGCCGGGCGCGGCCCGACTGAACGCACGCGCGCAGGACCAGGGCGTCCCCGTCGCCGGGCCGGTCGGCGACCCACCGCTCCGAGACCACGGCCGGAAGGTTCCCCGCCAGTACGGAGATCCGGTGCACACGGCGGTCCCAGTCCCGCCCGGTGGAGTGCAGCAGTTCGGCAACCGGCTCCCAGACGGGGCGCATACGGCCCGCGCCGAGACCGTGCAGGTGCTGGGCCGGGCGGAGCGCGGTCAGGGTGGCGTGCAGTGCGTGGTCGTCGAGTTCGGGGCGGATCAGCAGGGCTGGTCGGCGTCTGAGCATCTCGGTCCCGGCGTCCAGGGGCGGGTGGGGTGTGCAGGGCGGGCACGGCGTCCAGGGGTGGGTGGGATGTGCAGGAGGACACGGCGTCCAGGGGCGGGTGGGGTGG
>NZ_BMMM01000014.1:62130-167604 GCF_014645835.1 Streptomyces albiflavescens | reverse complement strand
GGCGGGCGCGGCGTCAGGGCTGGGAGGCGCGCCCGCCTCGCGGTTCGAGGGCGTGTGTCAGCAGCAGCGGCTCTGGGGGTGGGTCTCCCGGTGGAGCGTGCGCAGCGCCTCGTACTCCCGTCGGGTCGGCACGGGGGCGAGCGGGTGGTGGCGCCGGTGCCGCTCGCAGTAGCGGTCGTACTCCGCCTCCCCGGTCAGCTCGCGCAGGTACCAGCGCACGGCCCGCGCCCACCGCGGCATGCTCATGGTCGGGCTCCCACCAGGGGCTCCGCCGCCTGCTCGGGCACGTCGATGCGGGATTCGGTGTACGGCGCCTCGGTCGTCGGCAGCGGTACGGGGGAACGTACGGCCCGGACACAGACCACCGCCGCGTTGCCGATCACCACGGCGACCAGCAGCAGGAACAGCGCGATCAGGACGCCGTCGACGGTGGAGTTGGTGACCACGGTGTGCATGTCGTCGAGGGTCTTGGCGGGCGGCAGGACCTGGCCGGCGTCGAGGGCGTCGGAGTAGCGCGTGCGCTGGGCGAAGAACCCGATGCGGGGATCGTCGGAGAAGATCTTCTGCCACCCGGCGGTGAAGGTGATGGCGACCACCCAGGCCAGGGGGACGCCGGTCACCCAGGCCCAGCGCAGCCGTCCGGACTTGATCAGGACCGTCGTGCAGACGGTGAGGGCGACCGCGGCGAGCAGCTGGTTGGCGATGCCGAAGAGCGGGAACAGCTGGTTGATTCCGCCCAGGGGGTCGGTGGCGCCGGAGTGGAGAAAGTAGCCCCAGGCGGCCACGACGAGTCCGCTGCACAGCCAGATGCCCGGCTTCCAGTTGACCCGGCCGATGGGCTTCCAGACGTTGCCGAGCATGTCCTGGAGCATGAAGCGCCCGACCCGGGTGCCGGCGTCGACCGTGGTCAGGATGAACAACGCCTCGAACATGATCGCGAAGTGGTACCAGAAGGCCTTCAGCGCGGTGCCGCCGAAGACGCCCGAGAAGATCTCCGACATGCCGACGGCGAGGGTCGGGGCGCCACCGGAGCGGGCGATGAGAGTCTGCTCCTCCACCGCCTTGGCCGCATGCGTCAGCTGGTCGGGGGTGATGGTGAAGCCGAGCCCGGCCACGGCGTGGGAGGCGGATTCGGCTGTGGTGCCGAGCAGACCCGCGGGTGCGTTCATCGCGTAGTACAGGCCCGGTTCCAGGGTGGCCGCGGCGATCAGCGCCATGATCGCGACGAAGGACTCCATCAGCATGGCGCCGTAGCCGATCAGCCGGACCTGGGACTCCTTCTGGATCAGCTTCGGGGTGGTGCCCGAAGCGACCAGGGAGTGGAAGCCGGAAAGCGCGCCGCACGCGATGGTGATGAAGAGGAAGGGGAAGAGGGCGCCGGCGAAGACCGGGCCCGCGCCCGAGGAGGCGAAGTCGCTGACCGAGTCCGCGCGCAGGACGGGCGCGGCGACCACGACCCCGACCGCGAGCAGCGCGATGGTGCCGATCTTCATGAAGGTGGAGAGATAGTCGCGCGGGGCGAGCAGCATCCAGACCGGCAGTACGGAGGCGACGAAGCCGTATCCGATCAGGCAGAAGACCAGGGTCGTGGGGCTGAGCGTGAAGGCGTCCGCCAGCGAGGACTTCTCGATCCAGCCGCCGCCGACGATGGCAAGCAGGAGCAGCGCCACACCGATCACACTGGCCTCCACCACCCGGCCCGGGCGCAGGATGTGCAGCCACAGGCCCATGAACAGGGCGATGGGGATGGTCATGGCCACCGAGAAGGTGCCCCACGGGGAGTGGGCGAGGGCGTTGACGACGACCAGGGCCAGCACACCGAGCAGGATGATCATGATGGCGAAGACCGCGATCAGGGCCGCCGCGCCACCGGCCCGGCCGATCTCGTCACGGGCCATCTGCCCGAGCGACGTGCCGTCCCGCCGCATCGACAGGAACAGCACCACCATGTCCTGAACCGCCCCGGCGAAGATCACCCCGGCCACGATCCACAAGGTGCCGGGCAGATAGCCCATCTGTGCCGCGAGCACCGGACCCACCAGCGGTCCGGCGCCGGCGATCGCGGCGAAGTGGTGGCCGAGCAGCACCCGGCGGTCGGTGGGCTGGAAGTCGACGCCGTCCTCCAGCCGTTCGGCGGGGGTGGCTCGGCGGTCGTCCGGCTTCAGAACCCGGCGGACGATGAAGCGGGAGTAGAAGCGGTAGGCGATGGCGTACGAGCCGAGGGCGGCGACGACCAGCCAGACCGCGGAGATCCTCTCGCCGCGGGCCAGGGCCAGGACGCCCCAGCCGACGGCGCCGAGCAGGGCGACGGCGGTCCACAGCAGGACGGCACGCGGGGTCGTACGAGACCGTGCGGGCGACGGGCCCGCCGGCGCCGGGAGGCCGGATTCGGGCAGGGCGGATGTGGGCATGGCGGCTCCTCACCTCGGGGGTGATGCGGTGAAAGGCGGTGCGGTGAAAGGCAGTGCGGTGAAAGAGGCACGGCCGGCAGCTGGGCCGGATCAGGGATCGTCGCGTTCGTGCCTGGTCAGTGCGTACGCGGCGAGCAGGCACAGCCCGCAGCCCGGCACCCAGGCGAGTTGGTACCAGTAGAAGAACGGCGTCCCCGCGAGCCGTGGGCTCGCACCGGCGTACCAGGGGACCCACAGCAGGCCTGCGGCGGGCGCGAGAAGCAGGACGGCGATGGCGACGTGTCGTAGCCGGTGACGAACGGTGGGTGCCATGACCTGCTCTCCTCTCCCCCTCGCTGTCGGTCTGTGCAAGAGTTGCGCACCCGCCGGAAGTGGTTGACAGGGAATTTCCAGAAGATTTCCCGCCGGTTTTCCGTCATCCGAATGCGCCGTCCGCGCAACTAACCGGTGAGGCTCAGGCACACCAAGGACGGTGACCGATGGCGGATGGCGCCATGACCGCGACGTTTCTCGCCGTGATCGGCGGGGCGTCGCTGCTGGCCGTCACCGCACGGCGGCTGCGCCCGAGCGACCGGCTGCCGTCCCTGGAGGGCTGGGCACTGGCCGACCGGAGCCTGGGCCCCGTGTGGACCTGGCTGCTGCTCGGGGGCACGATCTTCACCGCGTACACGTTCACCGCCGTGCCGGGACTGGCGTACGGCAACGGCGCGCCCGCCTTCTTCGCGGTGCCGTACACCGTGGTCGTCTGCCCGCTCGCCTTCGTCCTGCTGACCCGGCTGTGGAGCGTGGCCCGCCGCCACGGCTATGTCACCGCGGCCGACTTCGTGCGCGGTCGCTACGGTTCGCCGCCGCTGGCCCTGGTCGTGGCGCTGACCGGGATCCTCGCGACGATGCCCTATCTGGCGCTGCAGCTCCTCGGTATACGCGCGGTGTTGACCGCCGGTGGTGTCTATCCGCGCGGCGCGACGGGCGACCTGGTGATGGTGGCGCTGTTCGCGGGCCTCGCGGTGGCGACGTACCGGCACGGGCTGCGCGCACCCGCCGTCATCTCCGCGCTCAAGGCAGTGGCCGTCTTCGTCTCGCTCACCGCCGTCACCTGGCTGGTCCTGGACCGGCTCGGCGGTCCCGGCGCGGTCTTCGACCGCGCGGCGGTGCGGCTCGGCGGTACGGACACGGCGCACTCCGCTCTCCTCCTCTCCCCGGCCCAGCAGCCCGCGTACGCCACCCTCGCACTGGGCTCGGCACTCGCCCTGCTGATGTACCCGCATGTCCTCACCGCCGGTTTCGCCGCCGACGGCCCGCGCACTCTGCGCAAGGTCTCCGTGGCGCTGCCCGCCTGGACGGGACTGCTCGCGCTCTTCGGTTTCCTCGGTATCGCGGCGCTCGCCGCGGGGGTGCGCGCCCCGGAAGGCGGCGCCGAGGCCGCGGTGCCGATGCTGGTCGACCGATTGATGCCGGCGCCGCTGGCCGGGCTGGTGTTCGCCGCGATCACCGTGGGGGCGCTGGTCCCGGCCGCCGTGATGTCGATCGCGGCCGCCACCAGCTTCGTACGCAACGTATACGTCGAGTACGTGCATCCGACGGCCACACCCAAGCGGCAGGTACGCATCGCCAAGGCGGTCTCGCTCACCGCGAAGGTGGGGGCGGTCGCGTTCGTGTTCGGGCTGCGCGACCAGGACGCCATCAACCTCCAACTGCTGGGCGGGGTGTGGATCCTGCAGATCTTCCCGGCCGTGGCGGTCGGACTGTTCACCGGTCGGCTGCACCCTCGGGCGCTGCTGGCCGGATGGGGCGTGGGCATGGCCGCCGGGACGTTTCTCGTGGTGCGCGAGGGCTTCTCCTCCGTCGTGCCGCTCGGTGTCGGCGGGCAGCCACTGGAGATCTACGCGGGGCTGGCCGCCCTGTTGCTGAATCTGACCGTCGCCGTGGCCGGCACCGCGGCCCTCGAACGCCTCGGGGTCCCGCGCGGCGCCGACGTCACCGATCTACCGTCCCGCCTGACCGTCAGGCGGCGCCCCGAGACGGGAGCGAGCAACCCGTGAGACCCAGACAGCAGATGGCCGTACCGGTGCCGCAGGTGGCTGCGGCCGACACCGAGCCGCTGATCCCCCAGCCCTCGGCCGCGGCCGAGGCCCTGACGCCCAAGGTGAGCGATCCGGCGGACCTGGAGCGGGAGGCCGCCCTCGCCCGTCTCTTCGAAACCCATTACGCCTCGATGCTGCGCCTCGCCGCCCTGCTCGGCGCCGACGACCCGGAGAACCTGGTGGCCGAGGCCTACTACCAGATCTACCGGAAGTGGCGGCGGCTGCGGGATGTCGAGGCCGCGGAGGCGTATCTGCGCTCCACCGTGTGCAATCTGACCCGGATGCGCATACGGCACCTCCAGGTCGCCCGAAAGCACGTGGAGAACCCGCCGGACGACAACGTCGCCTCCGCGGAGAGCACCGCGCTCCTCCATGACGACCAGCGCGTACTGATCGACGCGCTCCAGCAACTGCCGCCCCGGCAGCGCGAGGCACTCGTCCTGCGGCACTGGCTCGGGCTGAAGGAGAGCGAGATCGCCGCCGCGATGGGTATCTCCTGCGGATCGGTCAAGACACACACCGCGCGCGGCATCGCCGCCCTGACCCAAGCGATGGAGGCCCGGCGATGAACGACACCAGTCCGGACCGGACGGACAACGACCACGCGGAGCAGAGCCGGACCGAGAAGGAGCTGAGCGAGGCGCTGGAGGCGCTGGCCGGCGGGGTGCGTGCCGCCCCCGACGCCTATCGCACGGCGCGCGGCGAGTGGCTGCGCCGCGAGCGCCGGCGACGGCTCGTCCTCGCCGTCCTGATCGCGGTCGTCTTCACCCTGGCCACCCTCATCGGCCTATGGGTTCTCAACCAGACCCCGTCCGACCCCCACGTCATCTTCTCCGGTGCACCGGGCACGGCCGCATCCGGCGGCATCCCGGCCGCCTCGGGCTGAACACGGCGCACTTCAGCCGTGTGTGCGGTGCCGCGGCAGGGTGACCACGTCACACTCCCCTCGCACCACGCCCTGGCCGGCCCGGTCGCTCATGCGCCGGGTCGCCGAAATGCCCCGGGACGCGGGCGTCAGCGCTGCACCCGTCCGCGGGCGGCGAGCACGGCCAGACCGAACAGGACGGGCTCGGACAACCGGCTCCCCATCTCGATCCACATGCCCCCCTGCGTCAGGTCCTGGCCACTGCTGCGGAACACCACCGAGTTGACGACCACGCGCCCCGCCCGCTCCAGACGGGCGGCGCTGAAGCGGTCCGGGACTTCTTTGGGAACCTTTCTGCCCGATGCGTTGGGCGTCAGCACCACCTCTCCGCCGCCGGCCGGAACCTGGCCTGTCATGCTCGAAGTCATCGGCGCTGCGGGCAGTCCGTACAGCATGAGCAGCAGCACGGTCGCCCCCATCGCGGCCAGCAGGGCGCCGAGTGCCCTCGAGGCCCGCAGCCCGTACCCGGACAGCAGCCAATAGGCGTGCAGCAGGGCCCGCTCGCCGCGCGGGGTGTCCTTGTTGTGGCGGCGCATCTCCATCTCGCCGTAGTAGAAGTCGGCGGCCCCGGGCTCGTTCTTGGTGTCTTCCAGCGCCTTGCGCAACTGGCGGTAGACGATGGCGACGTCGTCGGCGGAGGGGCTCTGCGCCGGGTCGGGGTGCCCGAGTCCGGTGGCCCATCCGTCGGTGTCCACGTCGGTGCGGTTCTCACCGGGCAGTGCCCGCCAGTACTGCTCCTCGACGACCACCCGGCGGCGGCTCCACCAGCGGACGGGGAACCAGGTGTTGCCGTGGCGGCGCAGCCCGGGCGGGGGAGCACCGTACCCGCAGCGCCCCGCCAGACCGATCTGGTCGAGGTTGTACGCCCCCGAGAACTCACAGCGCGACAGATCGACGTCGGTCAGGACCAGATGGGCGGCGTTGACACCGGACAGCCGCAACAGATGGACGTCGACACTGCCCTCCTCACGCGGCATCTCCTGCTCGAGTTGGCGCGGGCCGGCCATGAACGGCATCGCCTCGTACGCCAGGGTCACCGGTTCCGCGAATACCGCATCCCTCAACGACACGGCCGCGTACCGCAGTTGGAAGGCCGCGGGGGACTCGCACCGCACCCGGTTCATGTCCAGTCTCCTGGCCGCGATGCCTATGCGGAGCGGAGTCCTGAACACGGCTCCACGCATCCACAGTTCGTCCGCGCACACCACCGGTCCGCGCCACTCGCTCTCGAACACCGCCCCCGCGAACACCGCCCGGCCCCGGAACCGCGCTCCGGAGAAGCCTGCCGACTTGGCGAAGTGTGCCTCCGAGAAGTCCGCGCTCGTGTCGTCCTGCCTCCGGAACCAGGCTTCGGTGAACCGCACGCTGCCCGAGAAGCGCGCGGAAGGAAAAGCGGCGACTCCCTCGAACCACGCCTGCGAGAACTCTGCGACGGACGCGCACGACACCCCGTCGAAGAACGCGTCCGCCGCGAACCACGCGGCCACAAAGCGGACTTCGCGGTGAAAGCGCACTTCCCGCAGGTAGGCCGTCCCCGCGAACCGGGCCGCGTCGAAGCCCGCGTAGTCGGCGAAATCGGCGCCGGTGAAGTGCGCTTCGCCCGCGAAGAACGCCCCTTCGAAGTAGGCCGGTCCGGTGAAGCGAAGGCCCGAGCAGCGCACTCCCGCCGGAAACCGGGCCGTGTCGAACCGGGCCGTCCCGAAGCGCGCGTCCACCGCGGTCGTCAGCGACTGCCAGAGCTCTTGCGTGAAGTGCACCCCGCGGAAGTCCACATCCGCGCCCGGAGCAAGCGACTCCAGAGCGTCCCGCTGTTCCGACTCCTCCAGATGACGCAGGCAGTGGCCGCTCCCCGGCATCGTGACGGCTGTGCATTCCGCCCGGGTGCACTCAGGCCAGACTCGGTTCATCGTCCAGCCATACAGCGGAGGCTGGGCTTCGGCAAGGTCGCCGCCGTACCGGCACCGACCCGGCCGACGGAGTCTCGGCATGCCGCCGCCGGCACGTTGGGCCTGACGCGGCGGCAGCACCGAGGTGGATCAACGGGCAGGGTCGAGAAGGATCTTGCGGACGCCGTCGGCGCGGCTGCTGAAGAGTTCGTATGCCGCGGGGCCCTCGGAGAGGGCGAAGCGGTGGGAGACCACGACCTCCGGCGTGATCCGGCCGGCCTGGGTGAGGGCGATCAGGGCAGGGAGCTCGTAGTGGATCGAGCACAGCCCGATGGCGAACTCCAGCTCCTTGACCTGCGCCAATCCCATGTGGAAGGGGAAGGCCTTGTTCTGGCTGACCCCGATGACACTGACCCGGCCGGCCTGACGGACAGCTTTGAGGGCGAGTTCGATGGTGGCGTCCGAGCCCACAGCCTCCACCACGGCGTCCGGTCCCCGTCCTGCGGTCATCTCCCGTATGGCCGTCCGTGCGTCCTCACCCTCGACCGGCTCGACGCCAAGGGTGGCGGCGAAGGCCCGTCGCTCCGCGACCAGGTCCGCGCCGAGGACACGGGCGGCGCCCATCGCGAAGGCGGACTGGGCGGCCATGAGCCCGACCGGGCCGAGGCCGATGACCAGGACGGTCTCGCCCGGCTGGATGCGGGCGCGGCGGCAGCCGTACCAGGCCGTGGGGGCGTTGTCCGTGAGGACCACGGCGGCCTCGTCGGAGATGCTCTCGGGCAGGTGCACCAGGTTGACGTCCGCGTGGGGGACGGCCAAGGCCTGGGCCTGACTGCCCGGGAGCTGCGGGCTCACGCCGTAGCAGAGGTCCGTCGGCTTCTTGGCGCGCTCGCAGCGGGCGGTGAACCCGGCCGCGCACGTCCGGCACAGGGTGCAGCCGACCGAGGCGGGAACCAGGACCCGGTCGCCGGGCTTGAAGCGAGTGACCTGGTCGCCCGTCTCGACGACCACGCCGACGCACTCGTGTCCCGGGGTGTAGCCCAGTTCCGGGCTGAACGGATTGCCCCCGTAGATGTGCAGGTCGCTGCCGCAGATGCCGGCCGTGGTGACCTGGACAACCGCGTCGGTCGGGGTGGTGACGGCCGGGTCGGGGACATCCTCGTAGCGAATGTCGTGGCGGCCCTGGTAGGTCAGCGCCTTCACCGGTTTTCTCCCTCCTCGCTGACCTGCTCCTCCGCGACCTTGAGCACCAACTTGCCGTGGTTCTCACCGCGGAACAGCCGCATGAGCGTCTCGGGGAACGCCGCCACACCACCGGAGACCACGTCCTCGAGCGACTTCAGCCGCCCCTTCGCCCGCCACGTGGCCAGCTGTGCGATGCCCTCGGCATAGCGGTCGGCGTAGTCGAACACCACCATGCCCGTCATGGTGGCGCGGTTCACCAACAGTGACATGTAGTTGGCGGGGCCCTTCGGCTCGGTGCTGTTGTACTGGGAGACAGCACCGCAGATGACGACGCGGGCACCTCGCGCCAGCCGGAGCAGCACGGCGTCCAGGACGTCGCCGCCGACGTTGTCGAAGTACACATCGACGCCGTCGGGGGCGTGTTCGCGCAGCGCCTTGCGGACGTCCTCGGTCTGGTAGTCGATCGCGGCGTCGAACCCCAACTCCTCGACCAGCAACCGGCACTTGCGCTCGCCGCCGGCGATGCCTACGACCCGGCAGCCCAAGATCTTGGCGATCTGGCCGACGACGCTGCCGACCGCCCCGGCCGCTCCGGAGACCACGACGGTCTGGCCGGGCTCGGGACGTCCGATGTCGATCAGACCGAAGTACGCAGTCAGGCCCGACATGCCGAGCGTGCCCAGGTAGGTCGACAGGGGCGCCGCCGCCGGGTCGGCCTTGGTGACGTCGCGCCCGTCCGACAGGCAGTACTCCTGCACGCCGAAAGCGCCCGACACATGGTCGCCGACCGCGAAGCCAGGATGCCGGGAGGCGATCACCCGTCCCACGGCGCCGGCACGCATCACTTCGCCGACCTCCACCGGGCGGATGTAGGACCTGCCCGCATTCATCCAGCCGCGCATCGCCGGGTCGATCGACAGGTAGAGCACCTGCACCAGGAGTTCCCCGTCGCCCGGCTCACCGACGGGCTCCTCGACGTGCTGCCAGTCAGTGTCACGCGGCTCGCCCACGGGACGTGCGGCCAGGCGCACCTGGTGGTTGATTCTGGTCATGTCCGGCGGCTCCTGCAGTCGGCGGTGAAGGGGGTCGGCGGGCACAGCCGGCATGCTGCTCTTCGCCGCGTATCGACGCCCCCGGCATACCGTCCAGTCGGTACGACGTCGTGAGCGTACGGCGCCGTCTCGCCGGGGGCAAGAGAGTCCGGGTGCGACGCACGACGCGGACCCACGACGGCGACGTCCCGCACCGCGTGCCATCCCGGTGATCGCGTTCTCGGAGACCGCACTGCGGGGCTCGTCCCTCTGCCCTGGACGGTGTTGGGCGTTCTGGTCCTGGTCCATCGCGTTCGTTCCGCGTTCGGCGCCGACGGACGTGGCGCTGGGCCCAGTACTGCAGGCGGATCAGGGCGTGCCGGACCTGCGCGTCGCGGTGGCCGGCGGTGCCGGAAGCTTGTCCGGGAAGGTGCCGGGCTCCCGGTCGTGCGTGATCCTGTAGGGGTGCTGGGTGTGTGTGCCGGTCGGATCCGGGCGTCCTACGCGGCCACGGGCCGCCGGGCGGTACGTGTGACCCTGGTCGCCTCGACCGGCTTCTACCTCTTCCGTTACGGCTTCGACCGCCCCGTTGCGGCAACCTACGCCCTGTTCTCTGCCGTGGCGCTGGGCGGACTGTCCAAGATCCCCGGCACCGGCCGTCAGCGCGCCGCGCTGACGGTGCGCCTGATTCCGGTGTGCTGGCTGCTGGTGGTTGTCGGCACCTATCTGTCGGTGCGGACCTGGAGCGCCGTCGTCGGCATGCTCATGGTCGGCTTCACGCTGGCCTTCTCCGCCGTGGGCGGTCCACGTCCGGCGGGGGCGGCGCCAGGCCTGCAACTCCTCTACATCCTGCCGTCCTTCCCCCCGTACGATCCCGGTTCGCTCGGCGACCGGCTGATCGGGACGACCACAGGGCTGCTCCTGTTCATCGCCGCCGAGGCGCTGATCCTTCCCGAGCCCACCCCGCCGCCCTACCGGGAGCGCGCCGCCCACGCCGCGCAGACCGCCGCCCGCTGCGCGACGCTCCTCGCCACGCCCCCGTACGCCCTGAACGACGCGGACATCCGGACGGCGCGTGATGCCGGGCGGATGCTGAGGTCCTTGACCGTGCCGGAGGCGGAACGCCCCGCGGGGCCGGGGGTGCGCGACCGAGCCCTCGCCCACACCGGACTGACCACCCGCGCCCTGCTCAGCCGACTGGGACAACTTCCCGCCGAGCCGGGAAACGATCCGGGCCCCGACGTGACCGCCGTACTGCATGCGGTGGCGCGACTGGCCACGGCGACCGCAACCTGCCTGAGGGCGGGGCCGTCGCCCGCGGCACCGTACAAGGAGCTGGTCACAGCACGCGCACACCTGTCGGCTCTCTCGGCGGGCCCCGCCCCCTCCCCCGCCAGGACTTCCGAGTCCGTCCCCGCCGACGGGGCCGCTCCCACGCCCCCCTTCCCGCCTGTCGTCCTGCGCCGGCACGCCGCCGTGCTGGAGATCGCCGACGCGGCGCTCGCCATGGCGACGGCGGCAGATCTGTCGGTACGAGGCCGCCGGGCCTCGCCCGAGGTGTCGCAGAGTCGCTTCTGGTACGCCACGACCTGGGCCCCGTGCCTGTGGTGGCACCGGCTGCGCGGCCATGCCGGGCGCCGCTCGGTGTTCTTCCAGAACGCCGTGCGCATCGCCCTGGCCCTGACGGCGGCCAGGCTCGTGGCCGGGGTGGACACGCTGCCCCACGGGTTCTGGGCCATGCTGGCGACCCTCACCCTGACCCGGACCACCATGGACGAAACCTGGAACACTATCCGGCTGGCGCTCGCGGGCACCCTGGCCGGAGCTCTGGTGACCGCGGGGGTGCTGTCCCTGGCGGGGACCCACACCGCGGTGTACGCCGCCGTACTGCCGGTGTGGATGCTGTTCGCCTTCACGGTGGGGCCGGTCAGAGGAGTCGGCTGGGCACAGGGCCTGTTCACCGTGCTCGTGGCCCTGGTCTTCGCCCAGCTGGCGCCGCCGACGTGGCGACTGGCGGAGGTCCGGCTGCTGGACGTGCTGGTCGGCAGTGCGATCGGCGCGGTCTTCGGTCTGCTGGCCTGGCCCCGGGGGGCCCACGACGAGCTGCGCAACGCGGCGGCGGAACTCCTGCGTAGGGCAGCCGAGATCGTGGTGGCGACCGGTGCATCGGTGGCGGGAGGCGGGGCAGTGGCCACGCCGTCCGGGGGCCCCGGCCACCGGTCGCTCCAGCAAGCGGTCATCCTCGCGGAGTCCGCGTACGCTCAGTTCCAGAGCGAGCCGACACCCTTCGGAGGAAGGGGGAGGGTCACGGCGCTGCCCGGAGTGGACTGGCAGGCGACGCTGATGGCCGGTCATCACACCCTGTGGGGGTCGGAGCGGCTGCTGGAGCCGCCGCTCGCCGGGTTGGGACCAGCGGCGGCCGAGTCGGTCAGCGGGCTCGGGGACCGGGTGTGCGGGCGTATGTTGCTGGTCTCGGCGGCGCTGGATCCCGGGGGCGACACCCCGACCGCGCCGGTGCCGCTGATCGACCCGGCCCTCGCGGGGTTCGCCATCGAGCCACCCGGCGCACCGCGGTTGTACTACGCGACCCTGTCGTGGCTGGCCTCCCTGATGACCGATCTGGCACGGGTCGCGCGCGGCGGGCCCGGACCCGAGCACGGCAAAACGACCACTGTGCAGCACGGCAGACTCTGAGCGGATCAGCCGGCAGCACGGTCGAAGCACATGCTCCGTCACCGACTCCTCGCGCGGGCTCCCCCGACTTGGCCCGCCGCCGTTCACCCAACCCCTGGGGGCGGCCTGTCGCTTCGACTGTTCTCGGCGGCCGTCACCGGCCGCCCGCGAGCGGCGCGCACCGCTGTTCCAGCGGCTCGGACTCCGGCGGCCACTCCCCCAGCAGAGCTTGGACTCCGGCCTCACACCCGATCAACGTATGTGTACCACCGGTCCTTTGGCGGTGCGGTGGCGCGTCGAGCGGGTGCCGAGCCAGGCACCGGTCCCGAAGTGCTGTGCACCGCGGTGGCAAAGTGCCGGCTCGGCTACCGGACCTCCGTCCACGGGCGGACGGTCATGCCTGCTTCGTCCCGCAGAACGGGCACCGGGCGCTGTTCGCCTTCATCATGAGTGTGGGAAGGGTGCCATGGAGGATTTGTTCGCGGGGCAGCGTGAGGTTGAAGTGCTCCTCGACGGCGCCGAGGCACGCCCGATGGGTCCTGCGCCGGTCGTCCCAGCGCTCTTCGGGGTTGTCGAGGGAGAGACCGGCTGCCGTCAGCCTGGCCTCGAGCGCGCGGGCCACGGCCGGGTCTCCGTCGACTCTGCTCGATCCCCACGAGCCGTCGAGGTGCAGGTTGAAGTGGCACAGCGTACGGCCGTCGTGCTCGTAGGCGAAGTAGGGCGGCACGGGCTTGCCGTTCTCCTCCTCGTACCACAGGCGGAACACGTGGGCCCCGCCGCGGGAGACGGGCGGTTGGGACCCGAACTCCGCGTACCAGAAGCCCTGTTGGACCACATAGGCCCACTCGCCCGTCTCGCCGTAGCGGAGAGCGATCGCGTCATGCGTGTCGCCGAACAGCCCCGTCATGACGTCGTCGGCCTGTCCAGCGGTGAGGTCGCCCAGGAAACGTGGTTCTTGGACGTTTCGTCCGAACTTGGTTGCCGCTACGCGCTTGGCGAGTGTGTCGCCGGCGAGGTCTTGAGCGATGACGACGCTGTAGCCGCCCCAGTCGATGGATTTCGGTTCGGCGAGCCAGGTGATTCCCTCGGTCATGACGATCACCTCAGCAGGCCCGGACCACACAGGCTATGGCGGAGGCCACAATTCCGAGAGGCGTTGGATCCGGGCCTGCGCCTCCGGGTGAAGGCATCGGGTCTGAGACAGGCATGCGGTGTCCATTGCACGAATCCATGACACGTCCGGTCGGCTCGCGCCCCCATGCCCTCTGTGGAATCGTGGATATGTTCCGATGCCGGGACGCTCCCTGACATATCCATGCGCGGGAGGTTGCCATGTCCTCGAAGCGACGCAGGAAGAAGAAGGGACGCCGCAAGCACGCCGCGAACCACGGGCGACGGCCGCAGTGCTAGCGCCTGCTGGGAAAGTGCTGGTCGCAGCGACTCGTTGAGGACTGCGACCAGCCCGGTCGCCCCATGGCAGGCGGCAAGCCTGCCGTACCTCGCGGCCACGGCCCGGTGGCGCTCGAGCCGAATGATTCCCGCATTCGACCGCGTGGCGCTCGGCGAGAACGGTATGGAGGACGCTTTCGACCTCACGCCGAACGCCGTCGCTGATCGGGTGACCGTCCTCCTTCGCCAGTTGACCGGCCTGCCGCGGCAGTGCGTTGATCAGCAGGTGCTGTCGGCGGCTGAGCTCGCGCAGCTGGGCCCGTCCAGGTCGTGGTGTGCCTGGCGCAGGGCCTTGCCGAGCTGGAGCATCGGCTCGATCTCGTCGGGCCGTCCGCGTACCAGGAGGTTGGCCGCCCAGGCCGACGAGCTGGGGCGACGCAGTGTGTGGATCTTCTCCGCGAGGGCCCGATCGCCGGCGCTGCGGGCCGCGGCCGCACGGGCATCACGGGCAGCGGTGAAGTCCTCCGGAGGCAGCCCGTCAGCTCGTCCGCGACGGCGTCCAGGTCCACTGCCGCCCCTCTCCACGCCCGCTCTTTTCACGCCTCACACCATCCGCCCCGTGCTCAAGGCCGGCTACTGATCGTTTCGCGGGACGACGGTTGCGCTTGCCTCGGGCACGGCCGTGACCGTGGCGCAGGCTGGTTGTCGGTCGTCCGGGGCTTCGCCCGCAGCGGTGCCGGTGCCCGCGGAGTCGGCGAGGCCGGCCAAGGCCGGGTCGGCGGCCGTGGCACGTATTGGTCAGCTCTGCCCCAACGGTGCAGGCTGGAGGCGTGGGCTCCCGGCTGAGTCTGGCCGAACTGCGGCAGCCGTGGCAGTCGAGCCACGCGCTGCTGGTGATCCCTCTCGCCCTCATCGTGGTG
Organism: Streptomyces albiflavescens; assembly: GCF_014645835.1. Lineage (GTDB taxonomy): Bacteria > Actinomycetota > Actinomycetes > Streptomycetales > Streptomycetaceae > Streptomyces > Streptomyces albiflavescens. The sequence goes on along the minus strand of NZ_BMMM01000014.1, from coordinate 153,100 downwards.
ATCACAACGGCGGACCTGCTGGTTCCGGAAGATGTCCATCTCGGTCCGCTGCTGGTCATCGCACCCGCCATCACGGCGTCATTTGCCGGCCCCCGCCTGACCGCGCTCGTCGGGGCCCTGGCGGTGCTGGCCCAGGCATTCATCGGTTGGCACTTCGGTGCGCTGTTCACCCGGAATGTAATGGTGCAGGTCCTCGCCCTGGCGGTGCTGTCGGCGCTGACCGTGTTCTTCTGCGTGGTGCGCGAGCGGCGCCAGAAAGAGCTGGCCCAGGTGCGCTCGGTCGCCGAGGCCGCACAGCATGTCCTGCTGTGGCCGCTGCCGGAGGAGATCGGCCCGCTGCGGGTTGCCTGCCTCTACCTGGCTGCGGAAGACGAGGCTCAGATCGGTGGCGACCTGTACGCGGCCACCCGCATCGACGGCGGGACCCGCGTGATGATCGGCGATGTACGGGGCAAGGGCCTGGACGCCATTGGAGAAGCCGCCCTCCTGCTCGGCGCCTTCCGCGAGGCCGCCCACAAACACCTCGCCCTTCCCGAACTTGCCGCCGCCCTGGAACAGAGCGTCGACCGCTATCTGGACGACTTCGAGCCGGAGGAGGAGGCCGGGGAACGGTTCGTGACCGCGTTGCTGATGGAGATCCCCGACGAGGACCCCATCACCCGGATGTCCAGCTGCGGCCATCCTCCGCCGCTGCTGCTCAGCCACGGGGACGCCGTCACCGTTCCCGTGCACCCCACACCCCCGCTGGGAGTCGGCCGGACAGCGCTGACGGACTTCACCGTAGATGTTTTCTCCTTCGAGACCGGGGACACTCTCCTGCTGTACACCGACGGCGTCATCGAAGCCCGCGGTCCAGGCGGCCGCTTCTACCCGCTCACGGAACGGGCCGCCCAATGGACCGACCACAGCCCGGAGTCTCTCCTGCACCACATCAGGCGCGATCTCCTCACCCACGGCGGCGGACGCCTCGGTGACGACGCCGCTCTGATCGCGGTCCGCCGCACGTCTGCCGTGCACCCGAGCCACCCGGCACACAAGGGTCATCCACGCCGACGGGTTCTGCACCGCTCGGAGTCCGAGCGGTCCTCACACTGATCCGCACTGCCCGTCCGTTCGGGGCCCGACTCGGTCACCCGCATGGGGTGATGCTCCCGCCAACCGACGTTCCAGGTGGGCGTTTTCGAAACAGTCCGCGCATCCTCACCTCAGCATCTGTCGCGACCTCGGCATCTGTCGCGCTCCTCGCCCACGTGCCGCTCCGTGCCCCAGCGCTTACGGGATCTCCTGTTCGGCCCAGATGACCTTCCCTCCAGCCGTGTACCGGGCACCCCAGCGATGGGCGAGCTGGGCTACGAGAAACAGGCCACGGCCGCCTTCGTCCATGCTCCGGGCATGCCTCAGCCGAGGAGCGGTGCTGCTGGCATCGGCGACCTCACAGGTCAAGCGAGAGTTCCGAAGCAGTCGCAGCCGTACGGGCGGTGAGGCGTAACGGATCGCGTTGGTGACCAGCTCGCTCACGATGAGCTCCGTCGTCATGGCCAATTCCTCCAGGCCCCAGGCTGCCACCTGGCGAGTCGCCCGGGCTCGGACATCAGCGACGGCGGCCGGGTCCGAGGGCACATCCCACGAAACGACATGGTCGGCCCCCAGAGCGTGCGTGCGCGCCAGGAGGAGGGCGATGTCGTCGGGTTGAGGCACGGGCATGAGCTGCTCCACGGCGGACGCGCACAGTGATTCAAGGTCGGAGTCGGACCGGGACAGCGCTTCGCAGAGACGGGACATGCCCGGGTCCATGCCGCGGTCGGCTCCCTGGACGAGGCCGTCGGTGTAGAGACCGAAGAGGCTGTTCTCGGCGAGCTCGATCTCCGTGGCTTCGAACGCGAACCCTCCCAGCCCGAGCGGAGGCCCAGCGGGAAGCTCTGGGTAGTGGGCGTGCCCGTCGGGGGCGACGACGACAGGGGGCGGATGCCCGGCCCGGGCCATCGTGCAACGTCTCGTGACCGGATCGTAGACGGCGTAGAGGCAGGTCGCTCCCAGGAAAGCCGTGCAGGCCTGGTTGCCCGCCTCGCGGTCGGTCTCCTCCTCGCTCAGCCGAAGCACGAGGTCGTCGAGGTGGGCCAGCAATTCATCGGGCGGCATGTCCATGGCGGCCAGGGTCTGAACCGCAGTGCGCAGCCGGCCCATGCTCGCGGCCGCGGTGATGCCGTGGCCGACCATATCGCCGATGACAAGGCCCACACGGGCGCCGGACAGAGGGATCACGTCGAACCAGTCGCCGCCGACCCCGCCCGTCTCGTCCGCCGGCAGATAACAGGAGGCAACCTCCAGCGCTGTTCCACCTGTCAGGGCGTGAGGCAGCAGACTGCGCTGAAGGGTGACAGCTGCCGTGTGTTCCCGGCTGTAGCGGCGGGCGTTGTCGACGCACAACGCTGCGCGTGCCACCAACTCTCGGGCCAAGAGGACATCGTCGGGTTGGAAAGAGACCGGATTGAGCGAACGCGCGAACGTGGTGAGGCCCAGGGCAGTGTTCCGTGCCCGCATCGGCACGGAGATGAGGGAGTGCAGTCCGAACTCGCGCATGCTTTCCACCCGGGCAGGCTGTTCGGCAACCCACAGGTCGTCGTCCGGGTCAAGCACCGGGATGAAGATCGGGTCCCCGTTGATGAGCAGGTTCACGTCGTGCGGCGGGGGGAGGAAGTCGACCTTGGCCCCGATCGGCGCCACGGCCTCCGGGCAGCCCTCACGCACTGAGCTCATTCCGGCCCGGCGCATCATCGGCTTGGCGCGGGCCGGTCCGGCATCGGTCAACCAGGTGCCATGCCCCTCGGTGCTGAGGACCGGCTCCAGCAGATCGACGATGACGAAGTCCGCGAAGCGCGGGACGGCGAAGTCGGCCAGTTCCTGGGCCGTCCGCATCACGTCCAGCGACCCGCCGATGTTACTCCCGGCCTCATTGACCAGCGACAAGAGGCGGCGGGCATTCCACCGCTCGGTGACATCCAGGACCATGTAGCAGACCCCGGTGACGGAGTTGTCGGCGTCCACCAAGGGGAAGAAGGAAGTGGAGTAGGCGTGTTGGCGCTGGGGATCGGCCCAACTCCATCCCACGTACTCGTAGTCGGTGACGGGGATTCCGGTCGCCAGCACCTTACGCATCAGGCCTTCGATGGTGTCCGCCTGCAGCCCCGGCAGCAGTTCGCTCAGACGCCGGCCCAATCGCTGCTTACGGGGCACACCGCCCAGGCGTTCCAGGGTGTCGTTCAGCCAGATGTAGCGCAGTTGCAGATCCATCACCGCCATGCCCACCGGCGAGCGAGTCAGGAAGCCGTCGAGGATGGACTGGCCCACCGGCCATTGCGGCTTCTGCTCCCGTCCCGAGATCAGAAAGCACTCGTCTCCGCCGAGGCGGAAGGACGCGGACACCCGCAGGTCGACTTCGATGCGGCCGCCGTCGCGATGCCGTACGGGGATGAAACCGCTCCATCCCATTCCCGCGCGGCACCGCTCCGCGATGCGGGCCACACGCACCGGATCCCCGGGCACCGCCGGCAGACGCGCGACGGAGCCGCCGACGACCTCTTCGGCGGGGTAACCGAGAAGCGCTTGGGCGCCCTTGGTCCAGCCGACCACGATGCCGTCTGCGGAGACCACCGCTGCCGCCTCGACTGACGCATCGAAGAGATCGCGCGGTGCTGAGGAACTGGGCCCGTCGGAACCATTGCGCACAGAAGCCATCGTTTCCATCCCTTACACCTGCCATGTTCCTGCTTGCCCGCCCGATGTGCACGGTCTGGGCGCGTGGCGGCCGAGGCGTCCCCGGCGGGCCCCCGACCGACGCCTACCGTGCTTCCAGGCGCGCGCAGGGACCTGGGACCCGCTCGAGGTGATCCGGGTCGTTGCGCCTGCCTCATGACGGCAGGCGCAACGGGAGCGACTCGCGTTCCGCGGGGGTGCCGCATGACGCGGCCGGAGCGCGCCCCGACGGAGTGACTACGTAACGTGACGATTCGGCGGGCGACGTCTCCCGCAGCCGCTTACGTTGGGCGGGCAAGCGATCTCACCCCCCAAAGGAGGAACCATGGCCGGCAAAGGCGGCATGGACAAGGCTAAGGGCAAGGCCAAGGAGATGAAGGGCAAGGTCACGGGCGACCGCGAGACGGAGATCGAGGGCAAGCTCGACCAGGCGCGCGGCGAAGCCAAGAAGGCCAGCGGCAAGGCCCAAGAGCGCATCCAGGACACCGAGCGCTCCATCAAGCGCGACCGCACCTGAGCATGCGTGGTGAGGGGGGTCCCGTAGTCGTGGGACCCCCCTCACCAGCAGGCGGTCCAGTACGCGCCACCCGCCCACGAGGGGCCGGCATCGACGCCGCCGACGGCGACGTGCTCCCAGTTGCCGCGCCCCGGAGACAGGCGCACGGTGAACAAGGAAGTGCACGGTGAACAAGGAAGTGGCGGTCCTGGACGGTCCGCGGTCCCGGCGTCTTGGAGAGGACGGCGATTCCGATGGCGAAGAGCACTACGAAGGTGCAGCAGATCAGAGGCAAGATGAAGGAGACCCTCGGCAAGGCCCTGGGGGACAAATCCATGCAGCGGTCCGGCCGCGGAGAACAGGTGCGCGCCAAGGCACACGAGGTGACCGAAAAGATGTCCCAGCAGCTCCACAAGCGGACCGGGCACTGACGCCCTGGCACAGGGCCGGCCCGGCGCGTCGTCCGGGGGCTGCCGCCGTCAGTGCCTCAACTGCGTCGGACGCACGTGATCGCGGAGCGGTTCGAGCGCCGCGGCCACGGCCGTCCGACATAGGGCTTCTCTGACGTCGGCACCCTCGGTGTCCGGCTCGTCGACGACCGCGCCGGTCGGCCCCCACACGGCGACGAAGAGCATTCCGATCTCCTGGCCGTCCTGAGTGGCCCGACCGGCGACGCCGATCGTGGTGCAAGGCGCGCGGCGCCTGACGGACGCCTCGTACGGCCTCCGGGCGGCCACAGGGCGTGGACAGCGCCGTGGGAGGCCGGCAACCCACGTTCCACGCCCAGCACCGAGGCCTTGACTTCGGTGGCGTAGGCAATCACCCCACCGCGGAAGGTTTGCGAGGCTCCGGGCGCGGCCGCCAGTGTGGCGCCGCGGAGGCCCGCCGTGAGCGACTCGGCCACCGCAACGGTGTGCCCGGCCCCTGCCATGCCGGGGCCGCGTGCAGTTGGCGCGCCAGCAACTCCACGCGGGTCAGGCCACGGTCCCCGTCCGCAGAGCCGGGGCCACGGTCCTCGTCCGCAGAGCCGGCGGGGGAACGGTTGCCGTCCACCATCACATGGTGCGGGCCGTACCGACGTCTCGCCTGCTGAAGCCGGTTCCCAGGGCTTGTTGATGCTGCCCCATCGCCACCAACACCCCGGCACGCAACGAGCAGTGGAGGAATTGGACCCATGGCTCTTCAGCATCCCGCCGACCGTGGGGGACACAAGCGCGGCACGTTCGAACGGCTTGCGGGGTCCGTGTCGAACTTCACCAGTTCAGCGGCATTCTTCGTGTTCTGCCTCGGGCTCGTCGCGCTGACACTCGCCGTCCATGTCGCCGGACTCGGGTCGGCGTGGCTACTCCTCGCGGGCGATGCCATGACAGCGGTCACACTGCTGCTTCTTGCACTGCTGAAGAACTCGGAACTGCGCGCCGAGCGGGCTATCCAACGCAAGCTGGATGCCCTCGCCGCCGCCCTGCTCGAAGCGCAGGAAGGAGAGCCTGGGAAGGCACACAGGGACCTCAAATCGGTGATCCGATTGGAGGACGAGATCTGACTGACCGGGCCACCGGCCAACTCGCGGGGTACGTCATGCCGAGCGTTCGCTCATCGCTCCGCTGCGGCCGCGTCAGCCCTCTTCGTCGTACTCCTCGTCGTCGTACTCCTCTTCGTCCTCGGGCCCCTGTTCCTCGTCCTCTTCCTCGTCCTCTTCTTCGACCTGGTCTTCGACCTGGTCTTCGTCGGGGCCCTCCTCGTCGTACTCCTCCTCCCCCTCGTATTCACCTGCCGCTTCTTCCTCTTCGAGGGCTTCCTCGTGGCTCTGGACCACCTCGCCGTCGCGGATTTCTCCGCGCCAGCCCTCGACTTCCCCATCAGCGAATGTGACGTACCGCTGGAAATTCTTGAAGTCCAGCCTCAGGCGGCGTCCTTGGGCACGCCACAGGTTGCCGGTCTTTTCGAAGAAGCCCGAGGGGTAGTACTCAACGACCAGCACCAGGCGCGTCAGGTTGGGTGTGAGTTCATGGAAGCTGACGCAGCCGCGAGTAGTACCCTTCGCGCCCTCGGAGGACCAGACGACCCGCTCGTCGGGTATTTGCTCCTGAACGGTTGCCTTCCAACCGCGAGTCGAGGGGCCGACCTTCACCTTCCAGTCGCTGGTGGTCTCGTCGTTCCGGGAGACACTCCGTACCCCTTTGGTGAAGCTGCTGAACTCCTCGTACTGGGTCCAGTGGTTGTAAGCCATGCGGATCGGCACACCCACATCCAGGACTTCAACGATGTTCATCACCTTGGTGCTGCCGGCCTTGCCGCGCCCTCCCCTGCCCAACACGTTCTGGACCTTGCCCACCACGCTGTCTTTGAGGCCCTTGGCCGTCTCGCCGACGAACGCTTTCAAGGGGGAGTCGCCTTGGAGAATGCGTCCGCCGATGCGGGGAAGAGGTCCGCCGTTCTCGGCGACGTCGAGGAGTTGGTCGGTGACATCCCCCAGCTTCTCCCCAGCTCTGTCGACGAGATGCTCCACCTGAGCAGCGACGTAGTCGGCGAGCTCATCGCGCAGGAGTTCCAGACCGGAACCATCTGCGCGGTGGGTGTCACGTTCTGTGCTGGCCATGACCTACCTCCGCCGCGCGGCAGTCTTCTTGGTGGTCGTCTTCCTCGCCGGGGCTGCCTTCTTGGACGGGGCCCTCTTCGCGGCCGCCCTCTTGGCCGTTGTCTTCTTCGCTGCCGTCTTCTTCGCTGCCGCCTTCTTCGCCGGGGGCGGAGACTTCTTCGCGGTCTTCTTCGCGGTCTTCTTCGCCGGCGCCGCCTTCTTGGCGGCAGCTCGCTTGGTCGCGGGCCTTCGTGCCGCGGCCTTCTTCACCGGCGCCCGCTTCCTGGCGGGAGCGGTCTTCTTGGCAGCCCTCTTACGAGGAGCAGGTTTGGCCGCGCGCTTCCGGGCTCTCGCCGCGGCACGGCGACGCCGTGACGGTTCTTCCTCGGCCTCTTCCTCTTCCTCGGGCTCTTCCTCGGCCTCTTCCTCGGGCTCTTCCTCGGCCTCTTCCTCGGCCTCTTCCTCGAGCTCCTCCTCCGGCTCTTCCTCCTCCTCGCCTTCCTCAGGCTCTTCCTCGCCCTCTTCGTATTCGTCCTGCTCCTCGCCAATGCGCAGCGTGCGCTCGTGGAGGGAATCGGCGAGATCGGCGAGGCGCCGATCGGCGGTGGCGGCCAGGGCCTTGCGTCCGGCGTCCAGTAGCTCGCCTCGCACCTGCTCGTTCAGCTCGGCGACCCCTGGAACGTCGCCGATCTTCCGCAGGCCTGTCGTCACCAGCTGCTGCGGATCGAGCCCAACACGGCGACCGGCTACGTAAGTTGCCACGGCAAAGGCGAGACGGCCTTTCTTCGCACGCCCGAGCACATAGCCGGCTGCAATGGCGGCGGCAAAGCCGATCTTGGTCATGTCATTCATGAGCCGGTTCCCTTCGGAAAGGGCAGGTGAACACGCCCGAACCCGGGCCAACACCCCCTGCCCAAACCGCGATTGACACACAAGAACGAAAAGCACGCGAAGGGCCGCACAGCTCACCCCGCCCCAGACCCTGCGGGCACCCCACTGAGCGGTTCACGGGAAGCCGTCCACCGCCCGGGCAATATGTCCCTATATGATGGAATTATAGTGTTCGCTCGTGGAATTTGGCGCCCGCTCCGACCATCGGAGAGACCATGGCCGCAGCAGAACCCCGACGGCGGTCCAGCAGTAGCCACAGCACCGACCGGGGTCCCACAGACGGCCCCCGGCGCCGCTCCGGCAAGGCCAAAGCGGCCTGGGCCATACGTTCCGCCGCCGAACAAATTCAGGAATTGCTCGGGAGGGCCCCCGAGTCCGTCTCGGCACTGAAACCGACCGAGGACGGTTGGGAGGCCGACGTAGAGGTACTCGAACTCGAACGCGTCCCCGAAACGACGAGCGTAATGGCCACCTACCGAGTAACCCTGGACAAGGAAGGCGATCTGGTGGCCTACGAAAGGACGCGCCGCTATACCCGGGGCCAGATCGACCGGCGGGGCTGAGACAGCACAGCCGGTGAAGGGAGGCACCATGACAGTGGTGCCGCAGGGTGGAGGCGGTGTCGCCACGAGTGGCGGCACCGGCAACCTCTACGACGTGCTGGAACTCATTCTTGATCGCGGACTCGTCATCGACGTATTCGTTCGCGTGTCGCTGGTGGGGATCGAAATCCTCAAGATCGACGCTCGCATCGTCGTGGCCAGCGTCGATACGTATTTGCGCTTCGCCGAGGCGTGCAACCGACTTGACCTCGAAGCCGGGAGAAAGGCACCCGCCGAACTGACCGACATCGTCGGGAAATCGGTGGAGAGCGGCGCAAAAGGCAAGTCCAAGGGGGCCCTCTCGGGCGCCGTGGAAGCGGTGTCCGAATCCCTCAAGGGCGTCACCGACCGTGACAACGGCGAAGAAGAGTCCGAGGAAGAAGACGAGGACATGGAAAGGGAACCCGTGGAGAGGCGACGGCGGCCGGTTCGGCGCACCTCCCGACATGAGCGCGAAAGGGGCTCGCCCCGCGAGAAGGAATGAGCCATGGCCGTATACATCTACTCCATCACCGGCAAGCAGCATCCGCTCCACATCGACGATCTCAGCGGCGTCGGTGAGCCACCGGCCGCCTTGCGGACAGTGACTGCTGGACCGCTGTGCGCTGTGGTGAGCGACGCCCCCGAGGATCTGCGCCCCAAGCGCCGCGACATCATCGCCCACCAGGAAGTGCAGCAGCACCTCAGGGCGGACGGCACGGTGCTGCCCATGCGGTTCGGCCTCATGGCTGCGGACGACGAAACCGTACGGCTTGCCCTGGAGCAGAATGCCGAGGACTACACGGACAGGCTTCAAGCACTGGAGGGGTGCGTCGAATACAACCTGAAGGCGTCGCAGGAAGAGGATGCGCTGCTGCGTCAGATCCTTGGGGATTCGCACGTGGCACGAGAGCTCAACGACGAGATCCGCCGCGGAACCGCAGGGCCTGACGCGTCAGTGCGGCTCGGCGAACTGGTCGCCCAAGAGGTTCAGGCACGGCAGGAGGCGCTGGCGACGGGTGTGCGCGAAGCACTGCGACCCTTCACCCGGCAGATTGAATGCTCCCACCCCACGGGTTCCGACTTCCTCAGCGTGTCGTTCCTGGTGGCCGAGGACCAAGAAGAAGGATTCCTCACCACGGAGTTGAGCGTCGCCCACCAATTGGGCGACGATTTCGACTTCCGGCTCAACGGCCCCCTTCCCCCCTACAGCTTCGTCTGAAGGAGTCCTCATGGGCCTGTTCACACAGTTGACCACTTTTCCCCTGGCGCCCGTGCGTGGCGTCGTATGGGTCGTGGAGCGCGTCCTGGAGGAAGCCGAGAACGAGTACTACGACCCCGCACCGGTGCACCGCGAACTCGCCGAGCTCGAGCGGCGGCTTCTCGCAGGGGACATCGACGAGGAGACCTTCGACCAGCGCGAGGACGAACTGCTCGACCGACTGGAGGAGATCCGAGTCCGTCAACAGGGCTGACACCCCTGATCCGGCACGAGGGAACATGAGGCCGCCACCGTGACTGAACCTCTGGCCAACAGGCTTGGTTCCTATCCGTCCAGAGCCCAGCCGCCCTACGGGCAGGGCTCCTCCGCCAATCTCGCCGACATCCTTGAACGGGTGCTCGACAAAGGCATCGTCATCGCAGGCGACATACAGATCAACCTGCTCGACATCGAGCTGTTGACCATCAAACTGCGACTCCTGGTCGCCTCGGTCGACAAGGCGAAGGAAATGGGCATCGACTGGTGGGAGCACGATCCCGCGCTCTCCTCCCGGGCCGGGGAAGGACACTCACTCGTCGCGGAAAACCGCCGTTTGCGGGCCGAGATCGAAGCCCTCCGCCAGGACAGCGCACTCACTTCGCAGGAGGACGCCGTCCGGGACGCCGACAGCCGTCGTCGGGGAAGTGCTCGCGATGAGTGACCTGATGACCTACGCGTATGCCGTGGTACGCAACGCCGAGGGACTGTGGGAGGCCACCGCGACGCTCCGGGGCATCGCCGACGCCCCCGTCCGGCTCGTCACCGGCTCCCGCGACGAGCGGGTGATGCTCGAAGTGAGCCATGTACCCGCGCAGGACTTCCGGGAGGACGCTCTCAAACAACATCTCGAGGACCTGGAGTGGCTGGAGGCGGTGGCCCGCGCTCACCACGGCGTCATAGAGGCCTCGGCCGCGCGCACCACCGTCCTTCCGCTGCGCCTGGCGACCGTCTACCTCGACGACAGCAGGGCCCGGGACGTGCTGGAAGCGGGCCGGGCCATGTTCGCGGAGCGGCTGGCCCGACTCGCCGAACATGTCGAATGGGGCGTCAAAATCTATGTCGAGCCGTCTGCGGCCCCCGCAGCCCCGGCTGCTCCGTCGACGGGCCTGCCGCCCGGGCGCGCCTACCTACGCGACCGCAGGCAGCAGCAGAGTGCGCGCGACAGCGTGTACCAGGCCGCACAGCAGGCCGCCGAGCAGGTGGAGGCCGCGGGGCGCAAGTACGCCGCTGAGCGGGTCCGGCACCGTGTGCAACAGGGAGCTCTCGCCGACGCGGTCGGAGCGGGCGAGAACGTCGTCAATGACGCCTACCTCGTGTCCCTGACGTGTTGCGAACAGTTCCTTGCCGAAGTGACACACGGCGCCGACGGGCTGCAAGGCGTCCGAGTCGAGGCCACCGGTCCCTGGGCGCCGTACTCCTTCGCCATGCCGCTCAGTGGATCCGGCGATGCCGCGGAGAGCGTGCCGCCGTGATCACACCCGGCCCGCCGCCTCCGGCAGAGCGCCTGCCTCAGCGGCAGGTCGCTCTCATCGATCTGCTGGACCGACTTTTGAGCGGTGGTGTCGTACTCACCGGTGACGTTGTGCTGTCCATCGCAGACATCGATCTCGTACGTGTTTCGCTGCGAGCCCTGATCGCTTCCATCAGCGCGCAGAATCCCTCACCGTGGGCGGGGACGAGCCCGCTGAGAGGCGGCGACCATGACGGCTGAGGCAGAGAGCGAGCGGCCACGTCGCGCCGACGAGGTCGCGGAGGCCGCCACACGTGCCTTCCGGCTGCTGCCTGCCGCCCCTCGCGACGTGGGCCCGCCGGCCGGCAAGGGCTCGCATTCCCCGGCTCGGCGGATCAGCTCGGATCCCGACACCGTGGAACGCGACCTCATGAAGCTGGTCCTCACTCTCGTGGAGTTGCTGCGCCAGCTCATGGAGCGACAGGCACTGCACCGCGTCGACCAGGGAGACCTCACCGACGAGCAGGAGGAGCGCCTGGGAGCGACACTCATGCTGCTCCACGACCGCATGAGCGACCTGTGCGCTCAGTACGGACTGACGATGGAGGACCTCAACCTCGATCTCGGGCCGCTGGGCACGTTGCTCCCGCCCTCCGACTGAACCTCCGGAGGGGTGCTGCGGGTGTCGAGAGGGGACATACCGCGTACCGCAACAAAGCGAACCGGTCGAGGAACCGCACGGCGTTACGGCCGTCCCTGCTCGGGTACCCGGCGCCCATGGAAAGCTTGGATCATCTGGAACATCTGGACAAGGACCTGGTCGACGAACTGGCGCAGGTGGCTCGTGAGACCGTGCGGGACGAACTGCGGGAGCAGACCCGCAAGCAGCGCCGTACGGCCACGCTGTACGCCGCATCCGGTGCCGTCGCCCTGTATGCGGGCGCCGCGCTGGCGCTCGCCCTCGGTCTGGCGCTCGCGCTGGGCCTGCCCGGCTGGGCCGCTGCGCTGATCACCGCCGCGGTGCTCGGCGTGGCCGCGTACGTGCTGCGGAGCATGGCACGGCCGTCCGCGACCCGCACCGCGCCGACACCCACGAGCGAGGCGACACCGGCCGGCCACGACCGAGTCATCGGCGGGACCGCCCCCGCGGCGCCGCCGAGTGGCCTCGGCATGCCCTACCCGCCGGTTCCGCCGAACGCGCCCGGTGTCCCGGGAACGGGCACGGCCCGTCCGGGCGACGCGGACCCCGGGGCACCGCACCATAGGGCCCTGTGAGCCGTGACCCGGGCACCGCAGGGTCGAGGCGGTGACAGGACCGACGGCAACGTGCCTGGTCAGCGGGCGCGACGACCTCGACGAGGGAGATCTCGACGTCTCCGGAGGCCCAGGGCTCCGAAAGTTCGTACAGTGGAGAAAAGTGAGATCCACGGCTCCCTCCCGGATACCCGCTTCGGGGTAGTGATGACCGAGCGGGTACCGCATGAAGGGACACGACGAGCGGGGTATCACCATGAACGGAGTCGCCCCGGGCCGCTTGGACGACCAGCAGCTCATGATCGAGCTGGAGACGATACATCGCACGCGCCACGACACCTTGCTGTATGGCTCGAACGACGCGCTGCGAACCCACAATGAGCGCATGGCACAGCTGGAGGGCGAGTACCTGCGCCGCCACCCACGCCGCCCGGTCGCTGCCGGCAGGACACGTGAGGGGGCCCGGGATCGAGCCTCCAGCCACACATGACCGCCATGAGCACGACAAAACCGCCACCCGCCAACCCGCTGCTCACCCGACACGCGGAGGCACTCGACCTGTTCGGCGACCGAGTACACGCTGTCCGGGACGATCAGTGGGACGCTCCAACACCCTGCACCGACTGGTCAGTGCGTGACCTCGTCAATCATCTCGTGTCGGAGCAGCTGTGGGTGCCCGCGCTGGTCCGGGACGGCGCCATGATCGAGGCGATCGGCGACACCTTCGACGGCGACATGCTGGGCCGGAACCCGGCCGCCTCGTGGGACACAGCCGCCCGCTCCGCGCGCGACGCGTTCGCCGGCCCTGGCGCTCTCGACCGCAGAGTCCACCTTTCCTACGGCGACACGGCAGCCACCGACTACTGCACCCAGATGATCGCCGATCTCGTCGTGCACGCCTGGGACCTGTCCCGCGCGATCGGCGCCGACGAGCAACTCCCGGACGACTTGGTGAAGTTCACGGTTCGTGCGGTCACGCCGTACGCGGCCGAACTGGAGAAGAGCGGGATGTTCGCGGCACCGGTCGAGCCGCCGCGCGGAGCAGACATGCAGACGATGCTGCTTTGCCTACTCGGACGGCGGCCCTGACAGCCGGTGATGGGCAGGGCATCGGGCTGAGAAGTTGACTCGCCCAACATGCTGCAAGTGCGCGGCACGTGCGTCGACCCGCGCTGTCCCTTTCGGCGGCGGTGAAATGGAGCTCACCAGTAGTGCCGACGGCCGCCCACAGCGTGGCCGACCCCGCCGAGAATCCAGAGGATGAGGCCAATGACCACAAGGACGATTCCTATCGTCCACAGGATGCCGAGCCCCGTGAGGAATCCAACGACCAGCAGAACGATTCCCAGAATGATCATGATTGCCTCCAGGGCACTGACTCTCCCGGAAACCGGGTACCCCTCCCGGAATTGGTGACACAGGAGCCGCGAGCCGGCGGGGGCCGTGCCGAAAGCTGTGGGACGAAAGCATCGCGGAGCACCGTCGCCCAGTACGCGACGCGGTCGGCATCAACGCCAGAGTGCGAGGTCAAAGCCGACGGTTGAACCCGCCGCGGAGAACTGCTGGACCGCCGGCCCACGAAGCGGGGCCTAGCCTGTTGACCGGTCCAGCCCGGCGTCGGCCACGGACGCGGCGGCGCGGACGAGTGCCGCCGTGGCCGTCGAACACGACTGCTGCGGCCAGGCGATGACGAGGACCGCGGGCGGGGCGTCCGAGACCGGCCGGTAGACGACGCCCGGGCGCGGGTAGCGGACGGCGACGGAGGCGGGCAGCAGGGGGGCGACGTCGCCCAGGGCGACGAGCATCAGCAGTTGGGCGAGGTCGCGGCCGTTGCCTCGGATCTCGTCGAGGTACCGGTGCACGTCCCCGGGGCGCAGGCCGAGGTCGGCCAGGGTCAGGCAGTCCCGGGCGGCGAGCGGGTGGGCGGCGGCGAGGGCCGCGACGCGCGGTTCGGTGGCCAGGGTCTCGGTGTCGAGGCCGGTGTGATCGAAAGGCTCGTGGACCAGGGCCGCATCGGCTTCCCCCTGGCGCAGGAGTCTCGGCTGTTCGTGCCAGCCGCACAGCCGGACGGCGACGGGTACGGTCGCCGGCTCGGACGCGAAGCGTGCCAGGATCGGCTCGAGCAGTCCCCCGTCCCCGTCGGCTTTGATGGCCAGGACCAACTTCGGGTCCGGGGCGGCCGCGCGCTGGGTCCGCCGCTCGGCGGCCTGCAGCGCGTCCAGCGCGATCCTCGCCTCGGAGAGGAGCACCGCACCGGCCGGGGTCAGCGCCACGCTGTGGGTGGTCCGCTCAAAGAGGGTGACTCCCATCTCCGACTCCAACTGGCGGATCGCGCGGGACAGGGGCGGCGGGGAGATGCCCAACCGCTCGGCGGCGCGCGCGAAGTTGAGCTCCTCGGCAACCGCGACGAAGTAGCGCAGCGGGCGGGATTCCACGCTCTCCCCTCTCCGTTCGGTATTGCCCTGAGGGTAACAAGCGGGAGCGGATCGATCCTTCAGTTCGGGCGCGTCACGCAGCAGGCTCGACGACATCCAATGAGGCATCCCGCTTGGAGTTGTTCATGATCGTCGTCACCACCCCGACCGGCCAGATCGGCCGACAGGTCCTCGACCGCCTCCTCGACGCTCCGTACGGCAGGGCGGGGATCCGGGTGATCGCCCGCGACCCCGCCCGCCTCTCCGCGCGGGTGCGCGAACACGTCGAGGTCGTGCGGGGATCGCACGCCGATCCCACCGTTCTGAAGGAGGCGTGCGCGGGCGCCGACCGCCTGTTCTGGCTGGTGCCCCCGACGCCCTCGGCCGACAGTGTCGAGGGCCACTTCCGCGACTTCACCGAGCCACTGTGCGACGTGATCGGACGCCACGGCGTCGAGCGGGTCGTCGGCGTCTCGACCCTGGGCCGCGGCGTGGCCACGAACGCCGGGCAGATTTCGGCGTCGCTCGCCATGGACGAGGCGATCGCGGCCACGGGTGTGCACTACCGGGCGCTGTGCCCGCCGTTCCTGATGGAGAACCTACTGGGCCAGGCCGAGTCGATCCGCGACGCGGGCCTGTTCTTCCTGGCGACTGCGGAAGACCGCACTCTGCGCACCTGCGCCACCCGCGACATCGCCACCACCGCGGCCCGGCTGCTGCTCGACGACTCCTGGACCGGTCAGGACGACGTCCCACTGGTCGGACCCGACGACCTCTCCCCCGAGGGCATGGCACAGGTCGTCTCCGAAGTACTGGACCGCCCGGTGCGCGTCCAGCGGACCAGCAGCGCGGACTACAAGGCGTCGGCGCTGCGCTTCGGAGCGAGCGAGGCCTGGGCACAGGGACTGACCGACATGGTGGAGGCTTTGAGCGACCAGGGCTTCTACGGTGCCGTCGTGCCGAGCACTCCCCAGTCCGCGCCCACCGGCTTCCGCCAGTGGTGCGAGGAGGTGCTCAAGCCGGCCGTCCTGGCCCAGGGCGCTCTTTGATCAGGCTGGATCCGAGGCACGGCAGCCGAACAGTGCCGTTGACCGGGGCTCGCTGCGTGCAGCCGCACGGCGGAGGGGGACGTCGACGCGACGGAGGCCCATGTCGAGCGAAGTCCCGGACTCGGGGGTCGGCGACCGACGACAACGCTGGGGTGGCCGCCTGCTCGACCGCCAGCCGCGAACTCGGCGGGGGCGTGCCAAGCCCCGCCGCCCCGGTTGATCCAGAAGTCCCGTACTAGCCCCTGAACCCGTCCCGGCCCTGTCGTCCTTGTCGGCGCTGTGGACGGCCGCCCCGCCCGCCCGAGCGACGACGTGACGGCGCAGAGGGCGCGTCGGCGCTGTTGAAGCCCGGTCCGGTCGGCGCGCTGAAGCCGCCGGGGACCACCGGTGCCGTCGGCGCGGCGGCGGGCGCGGACGTCTGAGCGACCGCCGTGGTCGGCTTGCGCGTACCGGGCAGGGCGTGACCGACCACGCGGGTGTGGGTCATCAACGGCGCGCAGGCCGCGCAGACTTCCAGCAGGGTCCAGACCTGACCCACCGCCGGGTCGTGGCGCAGGACGAGGACCACGCTGCCCGCGCAGTGCACCTGCATCCCGTCGTGGGCTGCGCACTGTGCCTGCCGGCAGGCACAGGCGGCATCCGAGTGCACGCTGGCCGCCCGGGCGTGCGCGGCGGCGTGGGCTTCGGCGAAGCGGCGCAGTGCTCCCAGGTCGCGGGAGCGGGGCGGCATGCTGCATGGGGAGGAGCACGTCACGGAGGCGGTACGGTCACTGTGGCCGGAGACGCGGATGGTCCACATTCGTCCCGGGCGGCGTGCGGCGGGAATGTCGGGGTGCGCAAGATCCAAGATCGGCAGTCCTTCGGCAAAGGGGTGGTGTGCGCGACGGCGCTCTGCACCATACGTACCCCGCTCTCCGGTCTGTCATCTACCGGTTGCGCCGCGGGCGCGCGCGAAGAATGACTCGTAACGCGGGGTCCGGAGATCTGTCCGGACGCCGTGATCATCCCATAGGTGACTTCGGCCCGGCGAACAAGCCCGCCGGGCCGTCTGCTCCGTCCTCGCCGAGTCGCACGGGCTGTGATCCGGTCGTAGGGCGGTGATCCCGGGTGCAGTGCCCGGCCGATCGGCGTGTCCCAACGCTGCCACACCGCACTCGACGGCCAGCCACCGATCACCCGCGTGAACAACGCTGCGGGTCAATACACCTAGACCGGGTACTCCCGGCCCTGGGCGTTCGGGCACCTCACCGCGAGGGCCGCGATGTCGTCGTCAAGCCGTCCGCCGCTGTAGTCGAGCAGGTCCCGGTGCAGCCGGTCGAGCAGCTGGCGAGGCGGCTCCGGGCCCTGCCGCCCCATCCAGTCCGGCAGCGGAAAGAACTCGCCGGCGTGATCCCGGGCTTCCGATACGCCGTCGGTGTAGAGCAGCAGCTGGTCGCCCGGGGCGAAGTCGACGGTGTCGACGCAGTACTGGTCCCCGATGAGAGCCGCGAGGTTGAGGGGCGGCGAGGGGGTGGTTGGCTCCAGGACGCGGACCTTCCCACAATGCGCGAGCAGTGGTGGGGGGTGCCCACAGTTGAGAAGTCTGATGTGGCCTCCGCCGCGCGGGATCTCGGCGATGAGAGCGGTGGCAAAGTGCTCCGGCCGGTCCTGGATCGGAAACGCGGCACTGTGGCGGGCGATGCTGGTCTCGAGGCGATGGATGATGCCCGGCAGGTCGGGCTCGTCGTACGCGGCCTCCCTGAAACAGTTGATCACTGCGGACGCCGCCCCCACGGCGGACAGACCCTTGCCCCGAACGTCGCCGATGAGCAGCCGGACCCCGTACCGTGTGCCGGCCGCCTCATAGAAGTCGCCACCGATCCTGGCCTGCTCCTGGGCCGCCAGATACAGCGACTCCATCTCGACGTTCTCGATGCGGCGCGGCAGGGGACGCAGCAGCACCTGCTGGACCGCGTCAGCGACGAGCCGCACCTGGAGGAGTATCTCCTCCCGCTGGAGTCGGACATGGCTCGCGTATGCCGCCGCCAAGGTGACCGCGATGATCGCAGCCCCCGTGTACTGCGTCCCCAGGTCGGTGTAGAAGAAGCTGAGGCTGATCATGACGAGCAGGCAGAACGTGCCCAGCAGGATCGTGGGGAGCACGGGCCACATCGCGGCGGCAAGGGCGGGCGCGGCGGGCAGCAGGCGGCTGACGGCGATCTCCCTCGGTGTGGAGAACGCCAGGCTGGCGATGACGACGGTCAGGATCACCGGTGCCTGCTGGGCGAGTCCCCATCGGCCTCCGTAGGAGGGACGACGGTGCCGCAGCCGTCCAGACATGATCACAGAGTGCATCATATCGGTCAAAGTGGGCATGAGCTCCGATGGATCACGCACTTCACGCGCGGCGACCAGCCGATCTCACCGCGGACGCTCGGTCCGCTCGATCGAAAGGTCTCGATCCAGAGATACAGCGGCGCGACGAAAACCGCCGGGTGGAAGATGTCAGGAAACGCTGCCTGAGCAAGCACCCGAGGCGTAACCGGGTGGGGGTCACTCCTTGGGGGGACCATGGCCACTCGGTATCACCAGTGCTAGAAAGGTCACATGGCGAACCGTTTCGCCGGTTTTCGACGCATCTCACTCCGGCCACTGGTCAGCAAGAGCCCGCGCAGCGTAGCCGGGCAGGTGCTGGTTCTGCAGGTGGCCTTGGTAGTGCTGCTCGTGGCCTGTGGCGTCGTCGCCCTCGCCCTGCAGTCGAAGCGGGACACCACCGCCGAGGCCGTGCGCCGCTCCATAGCCGTGGCGCAGACCTTCGCGCACTCTCCCGGTGTCCTGGCGGCACTCGAGGCCCCTGACCCGAGCAAGATTCTCCAGCCGCTCACCGAGGCGGGACGCAAGGCCGCCGGCGTCGACTTCATCGTGGTCATGGACACCAAGGGCATCCGCTACACCCACCCCCTGCCGAACCGCATCGGAAAGCGGTTCGTGGGCACCATCGAGCCGTCGCTGGCGGGAAAGGTCTACACGGAAAGCGTCCATGGCCCGCTCGGCCACGAGGTTCAGGCCACCGTCCCCATCGAGAACCCCACCGGCAAGGTGGTGGGCCTCGTCTCCGCCGGCCTGAAGGTCAAAAACGTGACCCATCAGGTGTGGCTGCAACTACCGATCATCCTCGGCGCCGGGGCCGGGGCGCTCGCGCTGGCCACAGGCGGGACGGCACTGGTGGGCAGGCGGCTGCGGCGGCAGACCCACAGCCTCGCCCCGGACGAGATGACCCGCATGTACGACCACCACGACGCGGTGCTGCACTCCGTGCGCGAAGGAGTGCTCATCGTCTCCGACGACGGACGGCTCTTGCTGGCGAACGACGAGGCCAGACGGCTGCTGGAGCTGCCCCCCGACGTCGAGGGACGGCAGGTGTCGGAGCTGTCGAACCTCGACTCCGAGACGGTGGCACTGCTCTCCTCAGGGCGCGCGGCCACTGACGAGGTGCACTTCGCCGGAGAGCGGCTGCTGGCGGTCAACCAGCGCCCCATGGAACGCGAGGGGGGTCCCAGAGGAACGGTGGTGACGCTGCGCGACTCCACCGAGTTGCAGGCGCTGACCGGCACGGCGGAGATCGCACGGGAGCGGCTCAAGCTGCTGTACGACGCCGGACTCGGCATCGGCACCACCTTGGACGTGCTGCGCACCGCCGACGAGTTGGCGCGGGTCCCCGTCCCCCGCTTCGCCGACTTCGTCACCGTGGACCTGTCCGACGCCGTGCTGCACGGCGAGGAGCCGGCCCCCACGGCAACGGACCTGCGACGCACCGCCGTGTGCGGCATCCGGAACGACCATCCGCTCTACGAAGAGGGCCGGCTGATCGACTTTCTGCCGTCCACACCCCAGGCGCGCGGCTACGGCAGCGGCCGCGCCGAGTTGGTGACCGACCTGTCGACCGCCACCGGGTGGCACGCGCAGGACCCGGAGCGCACCAAGGAAATCGTGGACTACGGCATCCACTCCCTCATCGCCGCCCCGATCCAGGCCCGTGGCGTCGTACTGGGCATGGCCAACTTCTGGCGCTCCAAGGAGCACGAGCCCTTCGACGAGGAGGAGCTGTCGCTGGCGGAGGAGCTGGTGGCCCGGGCCGCGGTCAGCATCGACAACGCCCGCCGCTACACCCGTGAGCACGCCTTGGCGGTCACGCTGCAGCGAAGCCTGTTGCCGCGGGCCCTGCCGGAGCAGAGCGCCGTCGACGTCGGCTACCGCTACCTGCCCGCCCAGTCGGGCGTGAGCGGCGACTGGTTCGATGTCGTTCCCCTGCCAGGGAGCCGGGTGGCACTTGTCGTCGGCGACGTGGTCGGCCACGGCCTCCACGCGGCTGCCACGATGGGGCGGCTGCGGACCGCGGTGCACAACTTCTCGACGCTCGATCTGCCGCCCGACGAACTGCTGAGCCACCTGGACGACCTGGTCGGCCGCATCGACCAGGACGAGGCGGGTACGGAGAGTGCCGTGGGCGTCGTGGGCGCCACCTGCCTGTATGCGATCTATGACCCCGTGACGCGCCGCTGCGTCATGGCGCGCGCGGGGCACCTGGCGCCCGCGCTCGTCCACCCCGACGGAACCGTCACCTTCGCGGACGTGCCGGCCGGTCCTCCCCTCGGCCTCGGCGGCATGCCGTTCCAGAACGCCGAGCTGGAGCTGGTGGAGGGCGCCGAGCTCGTCCTCTACACCGACGGCCTCATCGAGGACCGCAAGCGCGATCTGGACGTGGGAATGGACCTCCTGCGCGACGCGCTGGCCGGCCACCCCAACCGGCCGCCCGAGGAGAGCTGTCAGGCCGTGCTGGACGAGCTGCTGCCGGACCGTCCCAAGGACGACGTCGCCCTGCTCATCGCCCGCACCCGGGCACTGCCGCCCGACCGGATCGCCGACTGGGACGTGCCGCTCGACCCGGCCGCCGTGGCGGGGATGCGCGACGCCGTCTCCCGAAAGCTCGACGAGTGGGGCCTGTCCGAACTCGGCTTCAGCATGGAGCTCGTCCTCAGCGAGCTCATCACCAACGCCATCCGCTACGGCTCCGAGCCGATCCAGGTGCGGCTGATCCACGACCGTACGCTGATCTGCGAGGTGGCCGACGGCAGCAGCACCTCCCCGCACCTGCGCTACGCCGCGACGATGGACGAGGGAGGCCGGGGCCTGTTCCTGGTGTCGCAGATAGCCGAGCGCTGGGGCACCCGGTACACGCCCCAGGGCAAGGTGATCTGGGCCGAGCAGGCAGTGCCGCACGCCGGCGAGGGGCCCGTCCTGTCACTGGCCGATGCGGAGGCGCTCTTCCCGGACGAGGGAGCAGCCGACTCGGGGGCACCGATGTGACGACGGCTCGGCCAAGAGCACGCCACGCCTATGGCGGCCCCGACGTCACCGCCCCGCCGCAGGGGCCCGCGGCATCGAGATGCCGACGCACGGAATCCACAGCTGAATGAATGAAGGCCGGAAAAGCCGTCAGGAGGTCGTGGCATCCGCCACGCACCTCCCCGGAGCGAAGATCAACTCCGCAGAAGAAAGGTGGGGACTCACATGGATCAGCGCAGGCTGCGAGACCTCCAGGTGTCAGCCATCGGCCTCGGCTGCATGGGGATGTCCGCCTTCTACGGCACGACCGACGAGGACGAGGGCATCCAGACCATCCGGCACGCCCTCGATCTGGGCGTCGACTTCCTCGACACCGCGCAGCTCTACGGGCCACTGACGAACGAGACACTCGTCGGCCGCGCCGTCAAGGGACACCGCGACCAGTACGTGATCGCCACGAAGTTCAACTACCGGATGGACGACGCCGTTGCGGGTGACATCAGCACGATCGGGCGCCAGGACGGCTCTGCCGAGCACGTGCGCAGCTCGATTCACGGCTCGCTCAAGCGGCTGGGAACCGACTATGTCGACCTCTACTACCAGCACCGCGTCGACCCCGCCGTGCCGATCGAGGAGACCGTCGGCGCCATGGCGGAGCTGGTCGCCGAGGGAAAGGTACGCCACATCGGTCTGAGCGAGGCCGGGCCGGAGACCATCCGCCGTGCGAACGCCGTTCACCCGATCACGGCCGTACAGACCGAGTACTCCCTGTGGACGCGTGACCCGGAGGCAGAGGTCCTGCCCACCTGCCGGGAACTCGGGATCGGGTTCGTCCCCTACTCGCCCCTGGGCCGTGGCTTCCTCGCGGGCCGGTTCTCCTCTCCCGACGAACTCGACGAGGGCGACTTCCGCCGCAGCGGCCCCCGCTTCACCGGACGCAACCTGGAGGCGAACCTCCGTCTCGCGGAGAAGGTAAAGGAAATCGCCGCGGAGAAAGACGTGACGGCGGCGCAGCTGGCGATCGCCTGGGTGCTCGCGCAAGGCGACGACCTGGTCCCGATCCCGGGCACCAAGCGCCGCACCTATCTCGAGCAGAACGCCGGCGCCGTGGACGTCGAGCTGACGAAGGAGGATCTGGCACGTATCGAGGCCGAACTCCCCGAGCCGGCCGGGGAGCGCTACGACGAGGCCGGCATGAAGAGCGTGAACCTCTGAAACGCGCCCTACCGGCCTCGGGCACCGGGGCACCGGGGCACCGGGGCACCGGCATCGGCGCACGCGGAACCCCTTCGATAGAGGACCTCGATCAAGCGATAAGGAAGTGGGCTTGGACAGGCGTTCGTTGGCGAGGTGAGGATGCTGGGCATGATCCCCGTCTTCACGGACGACGAGCCGCCGTGGGCCAAAAGCGGGGCGTGTCCGAGGAGTTCGCATGCTGATTCCGTGCGCCCCGCAGGTGTGCACACCGACCGGCCGTCCACAGATCGCGCCTCCCCTCCGCCTGAGGCGGACGCACGCTGTGGGGCGGCCGGGCGGCTCAGCCGCCCTCGGCCTCCCGTCCGGACGGGAATGCCGCGTTCGTGGCATGTGACGCGCCCGGGATGCCCCAAACCGTGAATGCCCCGGCGCGCCGGGCGAAGCGGCGTTCGATTCGCTGGTGGAAACCCGACGAACCGCGGCTGCCCCGGCGCACGGTCGCGTCGGCGGCCATCACTACGTCGGTCGGTCTCGCCATGTTGGTGGCCATGGGGGCGCTCGCGCACCAGACGGTGCTCGTACCGCCGCTCGCGGCCACCATGGCGATCGTCACCGCCACTCCGGACTCGCCTCTCGCGCAGCCCCGCCATGTCATCGGCGGCCACATGCTGTCCTGCCTCGTCTGCTTCGCGGTGCTCGCCCTTGGCTGGCACGGCCCTTGGGCCGCAGCTGTGGCCTGCGGCGTCGCCTGCGGACTTGTGCTCGTACTCAAGGCGGCCCATCCCCCGGCCATGGCGACCGCCGTCATGATCATGCTCACCAGTCCGCCCGCCGACCGTTTCGTCCCCCTGCTGGCCGCCGGTGCGGTGCTGCTCGTCGTGGTGCAGATGGTCTCCGCCCGACTGCAGCGAGGGGTCTACCCCACCTCCTGGTGGTGAGCCGACAGGGTCGAGCAGCCACGGATGTCTCCTCGCCGCTCAGCCGACGCTTCGCGCTTCGCGGTCACAGGCACACGACGATCCGCCGTCTCTCGGGGCGTGGGGCGCCCACGGTCGCACAGGGTCAGGACGGTGTGAGCGGAAGGCTGTCCGTATAGGCGTTCACCGGTGGCGAGATCCGCCGGGTGGCGCTGACGTCGAGGGCCGGGGCCGCCGACTTCGTGCCGAGCGTGCCCTGCGGGTGCCAGGTTCCCGTGACGGACACCCAGGTGTCGTGGGGCAGTGCGGGGCCGCCGTACATCCGGATCCTGATGGACTGCGAGTCCGCTGCGCAGCAGTTGAAGATGATCCGGGTCAGATACCAGCCGCCGCCCTGCCGCGCCGGGGTCACAAAGCCCGTCATCCGCAGGCTGCGGCCCTCGATGCTCCGCTCCCGGTCCTGCTGCACCCGCTGGGTGAAGTCCGTGAGGGTGATGGGCAGCGGTGAGGTCGCCGGCAGCCGGTCGAACCGGCTCTGCTGTTTGACGGCCTTCTCGTTGGCCCGTGCAGCGGTGTACGCGCCGAGTGCGGGAGGCGCGTAGAGAAGCAGGCTGAGCGCGGGAAGGAAGAGCAGCCAGGCGATCCGGGGCGTGGTCGAGTGGTCGTGATGACCGCCATGACCATGATCGCCGACACGGTCGCGATCATGGTCATGGTCGCGACCGTGTTCGTGATCGCCTTCAGTGCCGTCGTACGCGGGCTCGTGCGCGACCGCCCGTCCATCGAGGGTCGCCGCCAGCAGGCCCAGTACGAGGAGCAGTGCGCCGGAGGCGATCAGCGCCGGGCGCAGGCCCGCCTTCACGTAACGCAGGTACAGGTCCGAGAAGAGGGAGACGTGTAAGAGGCCGAGCCCGCACAGGACCAGGAGCAGTACTTGTACGCGGTGTCTCACAGCAGGGCTCCTCCGATCAGGACGCTGCACGCAATCGCCACGACGACCGTCGCGGTGGAGAAGCGGAGGGCGAACGCCCGGCCGAAGGTGCCCGCCTGAAGGGCGATCAGTTTCAGGTCGACCATGGGGCCGACCACCAGGAAGGCCAGTCGCGCGGTCGGCGAGAAGCCGGCGAGTGACGCGGCGACGAAGGCGTCGGCCTCGGAGCAGACCGCGAGGACGATCGCCAGTCCGGCCAGGAACAGCACGGAGAGCCAGGGTGAGCCGGAGAACGTGTCGAGGACCGAGCGCGGCACGGTGACGTTGAAGGTGGCCGCCGCGGCCGCGCCGAGGACGAGATAGCCACCCGCGTGCAGGAAGTCGTGCTGAAAGCCCCGGCGGAACTCGTTCCAGCGGCTGTGCCCCGGGTGATGACCGGTGTGGCGGGCCGCGGGCCGCAGCCATTCCTCGCGCCCCAGCCAGAGCCACAGCCAGCCCATCACGACGGCGGTGACGAGCGAGGCGAGCAGTCGGGCGGCCACCATGGCGGGGCTGCCGGGGAAGGCGACGGCGGTGGCGGTCAGGACGACCGGGTTGATGGCGGGGGCGGAGAGCAGGAACGCGAAGGCCGCGGCCGGGGTGACGCCGCGTCGGATCAGGCTGTTCGCCACCGGCACCGACGCGCACTCGCAGCCCGGGAGGACGACACCGGCGGCGCCGGCGACCGGGACGGCGAGTGCGGGGCGACTGGGCAGGGCCCTACTGAAGACAGAGGCCGGCACGAAGGCGTTGATCGCGCCGGACAGGGCGGTGCCGAGCAGCAGAAACGGCAGCGCCTGGACAGTGATGGCGAGACACACCGTCCGCCAGGCCCCGAAGGCCGGGGCGCCCAGCCACCCGGAGCGGGCGAGCTCGGCCGCCGCGGACGTGAAGCCCCAACCGACCGCCGCCCCCAGCCCGATGACGAGGATTCGACGGCGGGGAGCGCGGGTCCGCGACGCGCCGCCGGGGCCCGCAGGCAGCACGGCCGTGTGCGCCGCCCCCAGCGGCTCATCCGTCTGATGCATCACCACTCCGCCCCGCAGACATTCCCACCTAATACAACGCGGACCGTACTAGCAGGACTTGGATCAAGGTGGTAACCATGCCCGGTATGTCGCGGTGGCGGCCGGCGCAGGAACGCCCGGCCGAGACCGCGAGAAGGCTCTCCAGTGCAGGACGGTCCGGGTTCGCCGGCGACGGAACCAAACATCCCCGCAGGCGCGGTGAGCAGGCAACAGCGAGGTGTGCACCGGGCGTTGAGCACGGAACCCGCTGCTCCCGCCCGTTCGGATCCATCACTTCACCATGCCCACCTCCTCGAACCCGGGTCCGAGAACCCGCGACACAGCGCAACGGCGTTACATGCGGGAAACCTTGACGATCGCTGTGCCGGATGCCACGATTCCGGCGCCGCCATGTTTGCGTAAACATCTACCTCCGGACGGATCCTCTGGCCAAGCTCTGCCGAACGGTGTTTACGTAAACATGATGTCGAGGTTGGTGAAGCAGAGAGGACTTGACCTCAGAACAAGCAGCCTGGCAGGAGTCCTCCGTCAAGCAGGGCCGGAGGCGCGGGCGCGGGACCGCACCCCGTACTCCCCCAGGCCAAGCAGACCGATGCACCACCGGTCATCGCCGGGCCCACCAGCGGCGAGCCGGCACCATCCGTCCGGCCCGGCACACCTTCCGACGGCCGCTCAGCCACGCGCGGACTCCGCCATGCGCTGAGTGGCCATCTCTTGAAAGGGCAAGTCGATGCGCAAAATCCCCGCCCGAACCCGCTTCACCCCGCGGCTGCGCGCCGCCTTCGTGGCGATCCTCATCGCGGGCAGCAGCGGCACAACCATCGCCGGCAGCCCCGCCTACGCCGCGCCTCGCGGCGACACGACCCAGTTCAAGGGGGTCAACTGGGCCGATCCCCGCGACAATTTCGCCGACGACCCCGTCGTACTGTCCGGTCTGTCGACGTCCGACAGCTACGCCCAGACCTACGCCAAGGCGAGCCGGGTGATCTCGGCATTCCGCGCGAACCTGGGCGCCAACACCGTACGACTGCCCATCAACCCGTACACCGTCAACGGCGCCTACTGGAAGTCCTATCGCGGGGTGATCGACGCAGCGTCGGCCCGGGGCTTCAAGGTCATCGTCTCCTACTGGGAGGGCACCGGCTCCCGCAAGGACGGCTTCATCGACGACCCTGCCACCTACTGGCCCATGTGGAACACCGTGGTCGACGCGTACAAGGACGACCCGCGGGTCTACTTCGAGCCGATGAACGAGCCCCACGGCTACACCGACGCCGAGTGGGCCGACATCGCCGCCAAGTGGCTGGCCACCTATCCCTCGGTGCCCCGCAACCGGGTGTTCGTCAGCGGCGCCGGTTACAACGACCACGTCACCTCCGTCTGCGCCGACCCGCGCCTGAAGGGCACCTATCTGTCGCTGCACCACTACGGATTCTGGAAGGACTACGCCACCTACGACCAGTGGGTGGCCGACCTCAAGGAGCGCATCGGTGACTGCGCCGACCGGACCGTCGCCGATGAGTTCGGCGCCCCGATGACCACCGGCCTCGACTACAACAAGCCGGCTCCCTCCAACAACTACATCAACTACGTTCAGGCCGTCACGGACACCTTCCGCCAGCTCAAGATGGGGTCCGTCTACTGGCCCGGCCTGCGCACCGACGACACCTACTCCCTGCAGACCCTGACAGGCGATCCCGCCCGGCCCTGGCTGGCCACCACCAACCAGTCCGGCGCAGACCGGCTCGCATGGGGCTGGGGACGCGGCAAGCCGGTCCGCCCCTGACCTGGTCTTCGGCGTAACCGCCGACCGGCAGTCATCGAGGCTCCGCCCCGGCTATCGGGGCGGAGGTGGTGTGCGCCCCCTGGGCAGCCGCAGGAGCGGCTTCACCGGGCCGGACCGTCCGGCACGGATCGCGGCGCAGGGCGCCGTCCTGTTGACCGGCGCTCAGGGGGTCGGGATGCCACCCGGCCGGGCCGGCCGCCCCAGCCGGACCGGGACACCCGGCGAATACAGCACACTGACCGGCTCGCCCGTCGGCGTGGGCACGCCGGCGGCCGCGAGCAGGTTCTCCTCACAGGCGAGCAGCTCCGCGCGGTGCAGCGGCCAACGCGGATGCTCGTTCGGCAGATATCCGGTGTCGCCGAAGAACGTGTTGTGCATACCCCAGCGGGCGGTCAGGAAGTGCTCCAACTCGGTGGGCTCCGCCACCGGTTCGCCCCGCCGCAGGACGATGCGGCTGTACGCGCCGCGCGGCCGGGGCCAGCGCCGAGAGCTGGTGTAGGTGATGATGTCGTCGTCGGCCTGCACGGCCATACGGGACCACACATACGGAAGCCGGAAGCCGGTCCGTCCCATCAGTACGGGCACGAGCCGGGCCGCGTCCATCGACCGGAAGACGACGCCGCGCCGGCCATGCGCGTCCACCGAGTACAGGCGCACGTTCGTCTCCGGGAACGAGCCCAGATACGGCACCCCTGGCGACCCGAGCCAGCCGACCCGGTGCATCCGGAAAGCGACCAGGCCGACGTAGGTGACCCCATCGAGCACATCGGGGACGGTTCCGTCCGGCAGCAGCCCGGCGACATCGGCCGGGTCGACAGCCCAGTGGACGAAGGCGAGATCGAGCCACTGCTGAGTGAGCAACGGCCGCTGCAAGGCCGTGGGGGCGTCCGGGGTGACGGGCTCGGGTATCCGCGCGGTGGTCGACACCCCGCCAGCATCCCAGACAGCCGCCCGCCGACCGCAGCCCGGGAGGTGCACCGGACGGGGTCGGCGCCGGTCCGAAACGTTCACGAGGACCACGGCGCAAAGGCGCTGAGCGCCCGTCCGGCTGACGTACGGTTGCCGAGAGCGAGCCATGGTCGAAGGGGCGGGGATGGCGGATTTTCAGGGCGAGTTGGTGCGTGCGCTGCCCGGCACCTTGAGGGAGCACGCGGCTCGACTGGGAGACAAGACCGCCTACCGGGACACCCGTCGCGCCGTCACCTACGGGGAGTTGGAGGAACGGACCGGACGGTTGGCGGGGCACCTGGCACGGCTCGGAGTCCGGCGCGGGGACCGCGTCGCGATCCATCTGGGCAATCGGGTGGAGCTGGTGGAGGGCTGTCTCGGGGTGCTGCGGGCCGGGGCGATCGGCGTGCTGCTCAACCCCGCCGCGTCGGAAGAGGAGTTGGCATACTTTCTCGACGACAGCGGCGCGGTCCTGGTCGTCACCGAGCAGCCCTTGCTCCCGCGGGTGGCCCGCCTGACAGCCGAACGGCCCGGGGTGCGGACGGTGGTCGTCGGCCCGGGCGCCCTGCCGGCCGGCGCCCCCGCCGACGCGCTCGTCTTCGAGGACCTGGCCGGGACGGATCCGGGCCGGACCCCCCGCGATGACCTCGGCCTCGACGATCCGGCCTGGATCCTCTACACCTCGGGCACCACCGGGGAGAGCAAAGGCGTGGTCTCCACGCAGCGCTCCGCCCTGTGGTCGGTCGCGGCGGCCTACGTACCGGCGTACGGGCTGCGGGAGGGCGACCGGCTGCTCTGGCCCCTGCCGATGTTCCACTGCTATGCCCACTCGCTGTGCCTGTTGGGAGTGGTTTCGGTCGGTGCCAGTGCCCAACTGCTCGACCGGGGCGCGAACCTCGCCCAGGCGCTCGCCGGGCAGCCCTTCACCCTGCTCGCCGGAGTACCCGCCACCTACCGCCTGCTGCTCGACTCGCTGCGGGAGTCCGGCGATACGGTGCCCGAATCCCTGCGAGCGTGCGTCACCGCGGGCGCGCCCTGTCCTGCTGAGCTGCGGGCGGAGGTCGAACAGGTGCTGGCCGCTCCCCTCCTCGACGGCTACGGGTCCACGGAGACCTGCGGGAAGATCGCGGTCAACCGGCTCGACGGGCCCCGGAACGACCCCTCCAGCGGCCCGCCTCTGCCGGGGCTCGCGGTGCGGCTGGCCGATCCGTCCACCCGTGCCGAGGTCGCCGACGGGGCGGAGGGGGAGATCTGGGTTCGCGGCCCCAGTCTGATGGCCGGCTATCACAACCGTCCGGACGCCACCGCGCAGGCCTTCACGGACGGCTGGTACCGCACCGGGGACCTCGGGCGGCGGATGGCGCACGGTCATCTCCACGTCACCGGCCGCGTCAAGGAATTGATCATCCGCGGTGGTGAGAACGTCAACCCGTCCGAGGTGGAGCGGGTGCTGCTCGCCTGCCCCGGTGTCAGCGACGCCGCTGTCGTCGGCCGCCCGCACGACGTCCTCGGTGAGGTGCCGGTCGCCTTCGTCGTCCCCGGACCGCAGGGGATCGACACGGCCCGGGTGCTCGCCCACTGCCGGGAGCGGCTGTCCGGGTTCAAGGTGCCGGACGAGATCCACGAGACCGTGTCCGTCCCCCGTACTCCCTCGGGCAAGATCGTCAGGCACGCGCTCTCCGAGGAACTGGCCGAGCGGCTCGCCGAGCAGCGAGCGAGTGCCGCGGCCGCGCTGCGTGAGCGGCCGGCGGCGGTGTCCGACGGCGTGCTGGACCTGGTGCTCGAAGAGACCGCGCGGACGGCCGGGGTGCCTGCGCACGCGGTCGATCCCGACCGGCCCTTCACCGAGTTCGGGCTCACCTCGCTGGGCGGTGTGCTGCTGCGCGACCGGCTGGGCGCGGCGACCGGTCTCGACCTGCCCGCGACACTCGTGTTCGACCACCCCACGCCCGCCGCTGCGGCGGCATGGGTGCGTGAAGCGCTGTGGGGCGACAACCGGCCACGGCCCGCGCGTACATCCGGCGGCGGACCGCGTACGGAGCCCGGGGAGCCGATCGCCATCGTGGCCATGGCCTGCCGCTACCCCGGTGGCGTCGAGTCCCCGGAGGACCTGTGGCGGCTGCTGGCGGACGGCACCGACGCGACCTCCGACTTCCCCGCCGACCGCGGCTGGGACGTGGCCGCGTTGTACGACCCCGATCCGGACCGGCCGGGGACCTCCGTCACCCGCAGGGGCGGCTTCCTGCACCGGGCAGCGGACTTCGACGCGGCGTTCTTCGGCATGTCGCCCCGCGAGGCGCTGGCCACCGATCCGCAGCAGCGGCTTCTTTTGGAGACCGGCTGGGAGCTGGTGGAGCGGGCGGGCCTCGACCCGTCGGGGCTGCGGGGCAGTGACACCGGTGTCTTCGTGGGCGTGATGCACGCCGACTACGCGGGCCGCCTGCTGCACGGGACCGGGCACGAGCTGGAGGCCCATCTCGCCCTGGGTTCGGCGGGCAGCGTGGCCTCCGGCCGGATCGCGTACACCCTGGGCCTGCGCGGGCCCGCCGTGACGGTGGACACCGCGTGTTCGTCGTCGCTGGTGGCTCTGCACGCCGCGGCACGGTCGCTGCGCGACGGCGAGTGCTCGCTGGCCGTCGCGGGCGGGGTGACGGTCATGGCCACGCCCGCGCCGTTCATCGCGTTCAGCAGGCTGCGCGGACTGGCTCCGGACGGCCGGTGCAAACCCTTCTCCGCAGCGGCCGACGGCACCGTCTGGGGCGAGGGCGTCGGCCTGGTCCTGCTGGAGCGGCTGTCCGACGCACGGCGCAACGGACATCCGGTACTCGCGGTGCTGCGCGGCTCCGCCGTCAACTCCGACGGGGCGTCCAACGGCCTGACCGCGCCCAACGGTCCGGCGCAGCAGCGGGTGATCCAGGCGGCGCTCGCCGATGCGGGGCTGTCACCTGCTGATGTCGATGCCGTGGAGGCGCACGGCACGGGCACCGCGCTCGGCGACCCGATCGAGGCGCAGGCGCTGCTGGCCGCGCACGGGCCGGGCCGGTCGGCCGAACACCCGCTGTGGCTGGGGTCGTTGAAGTCCAACCTTGGACACACGCAGGCCGCGGCAGGTGTCGCCGGCGTCATCAAGACCGTACTGGCGATGCGGCACGGTCGGCTCCCCCGCACGCTGCACGCCGACGAGCTGTCGTCCCGGGTGGACTGGTCGTCGAACGCCATGCGGTTGTCCACCCAGGAGGAGGAGTGGCGGCCCGTACCCGGACGGCGCCGCCGGGCAGGCGTGTCGGCGTTCGGGATCGGCGGGACCAACGCGCACGTGATCCTGGAAGAGGCCGAGGAAGGCGCGACCGCACCGCCCCGTCGTCCCACGGCACCAGCGCCGCCGCTGCTGCTCTCCGGCGCGAGCGGCGCCGCCCTGCGGGCGCAGGCAGCGCGGACGGCGGCCGCACTGCGCGAGCGACCCGAACTCGACCTGCTGGACGTGGCGTTCACGCACGCCACCGCCCGGGCCGCGCTCCCCCACCGGGCCGCCGTCGCCGCCGACGACCGCCAGGGGTTGCTGAGTGCCCTGGACACTCTGGCGGTGTCCGCCGCACCGCACGCGGCGGGATCGCCCGGTCGGGCGGCCCTGCTGTTCACCGGTCAGGGTGCCCAACGGCCTGGTATGGGAAGGGAGTTGTGCGAGGCCTTCCCGGTCTTCTCGACAGTCGTCGACGCCTTGTGCGAACGCTTCGACGCGCATCTGGAGCGTCCGTTGGGCTCGGTGCTCCGGGGTACCGACGAGGACGCGCTGCTGGATCGTACGGACTTCGCCCAGGCAGCCCTTTTCGTCTTCGAGGTGGCCCTGTTCCGGTTGCTGGAGTCCTGGGGCGTGCGGCCCGACTTCCTGGTGGGGCACTCCGTCGGTGAGCTGGCAGCGGCCCACGCCGCGGGCATCCTGTCCGAGCCGGACGCCGTCGAACTGGTCGCGGCCCGGGGCCGGTTGATGTCCCGGCTGCCGGAGGGCGGCGCCATGGTGGCGCTGGACGCCACCGAGGCGGAAGTGAGCGGCGAGCTGACCGAGGGGGTCGCGATCGCGGCCGTGAACGGCCCGCGCGCGGTCGTCGTCTCCGGCGAGGAGGGGCCCGTCACCGCGCTCGCGGAGCGGTTCGCCGTACGGGGGCGCCGCATCGCCCGGTTGCGGGTCAGCCACGCCTTCCACTCCCCGCTGATGGAGCCGATGCTCGCCGAATTCGGCCGTGTCGCGGCCGGGTTGGCGTACCACGAACCCCGCATCCCGGTGGTGTCGGGGCTGACCGGACGTCCGGCCACCCGGGACGAGCTGCGGTCGGCCGAGTACTGGGTACGGCACGCCCGCGAGGCCGTGCGGTTCGGGGACGCCGTGCAGTGGCTGGCGCGCGAGGGGCGGGTGACGGCGTTCGCGGAGATCGGCCCGGACGCGCAGCTCACGGCCCAGGCCATGACGGGTCTGGCCGAGGCCGGTGAGGAGTTGCTGTTCACGGCCGCTGCCCGCCGGAGCGCCACGGAGCCCGAACCGCGCACGCTGTTCACCGCGCTGGGTCAACTCCATGTCCACGGTGTGCCGGTGGACTGGCATCGGGTGTACTCGGACAGCGGTGCCCGGCGGGTCGACCTGCCGACGTACCCCTTCCAGCGGCAGCGCTACTGGCTGCCCGCCGTCACCGCCGACCCCGGGACCGCGTCCGGCCACCCGCTGCTGACACAGACGGTCACCGTGCCGGGCACGGAGCGCCTGGTGTGCAGCGGCCGGCTGTCCGGCACCGCCCAGCCCTGGCTGCGCGACCACGTGGTGGGCGGACACGCCCTCGTGCCCGGCGCCGCGTTCGCCGACCTGGTGCTGCATGCGGGCGACGCGTGCGGTCTCGACGTACTGGAGGATCTCGCCCTCCTGACCCCGCTGCCCCTGCCCGCCGCCGAAGGGGAGTGGATCCAACTCCAAGTGGCCGTGGGGGAACCGGACGGTACCGGGCGCCGCGCGGCGGACGTGTACTCCCGGCCCGAGCAGTCCGGTGCCCTCGGAGCCTGGACACACCACGCGACCGGGCGGCTCGGACCGGCCGTCCCGGGCGACCGGGACCGTGCGGCCTCGCTCGCCGCATGGCCGCCACCGGGCGCCACACCCGTCGATCTCATCGGCGGCTACGAGCGTCTGGCCGCCACCGGTCACGCGTACGGACCGGCGTTCCGGTGCGTCAGGGCCCTGTGGCGGCGGGGCGAGGAACTCTTCGCCGAGGTCGGCCCGGTGCCCGGCACGGATGCCGTGCGGCACGCCCTCCATCCGGCACTGCTCGACGCGGCCCTGCACGCCGGACTGCTCGCCGAGCCGCACGCCGGCCCGGCACGGCTGCCGTTCGCGTGGCAAGGCATGACGCTGTACGCCACGGGGGCGGCCTCGCTGCGCGCACGCATCACGACGACCGGCCCGGACACCGTTGCCCTGGATCTCGCCACCCCCACGGGCGCGCCGGTGGCCCGGCTGGAGTCGCTGACCACACGTCCGATCCCGGACGTGGCCGCCGGCCCGGCCGGGGAGCTGTACCGACTGCGTTGGAGTGGTGTCCCGTTCGCCGGCGAAGCGCCCGCCCTGGCGGTGACGGAACCCGACGACCTGGGCGTGGCCGCGGTGCTCGCGACGGCGGACTCCTGTGCGGCGGCCGACGTGTCCTTGCCCACGGGCGTCCCCGAGACGGTCGTGGCGTCCCTGTCCGCCCCCTCAGCGTCTGCCCTCTCGGCCGAGGACGCCGACCCGGCCGCCGCGGCGCACGCACTGGCCGTACGAGCCCTGGAGCTGTTGCGGACGCGACTCGCCGGTTCCGGCCGGCTGGTCGTCGTGACGCGCGGAGCCGCCTCCCCGACGCCCGACCTGCCCATCGCCACGGTCTGGGGGCTCCTGCGCTCCGCTCAGGCGGAACACCCCGGGCGCCTCACCCTCGTGGACGTGGACGGGCGACCCGAGTCGCTCCGGCTGCTGCCCGCCGCCGTCGCCACGGGCGAGCCCCAACTTTCCCTCCATGAGGGCCTGTTGCGCGTCCCCCGGCTGGCGCCCGCTCCCGGATCGGTGACCGCCGGCTCCTTCGGCCGGGGAACCGTCCTGATCACCGGCGGCACTGGGTCCCTGGGCGCCCTGCTGGCCCGGCATCTGGTCGCCCGTCACGGCGTCCGGCGTCTGGTGCTCGTCGGTCGGCGTGGACCCCAGGCGCCGGGCGCACAAGCGTTGCGGGCCGAACTGGAGCGAGCGGGCGCGCACGTGGACCTGATGGCCTGCGACACCGCCGAGCGGAGTCGACTGGCCGCCGTCATCAAGGAGTTCGGGCCCGACCTCAGTGCCGTGGTACACACGGCCGGCGTCCTGGACGACGGCGTACTGCAGGCGATGACGCCCGATCGGCTGGCGACGGTGCTGCGACCGAAGGCCGACGCGGCCTGGCATCTGCACGAGCTGACGAAGGACCTGCCCCTGGCGCACTTCGTGCTGTTCTCGTCGGCCGCCGGTCTGCTGGGCAATCCCGGCCAAGCCAACTACGCGGCGGCGAACTCCTTCCTGGACGCGCTCGCCCGCCACCGCGCCGCGCTCGGGCTGCCCGCGCTGTCACTGGCCTGGGGGCCGTGGGCGGACGAGGAAGGGATGGCGGCCCGCACCGGCAGAGTCCACGGTGGCGCCGTGCGTGCGGTCTCCCCCGAGCAGGCTCTGGCACTCTTCGACGCCGCGCTGGGCAGCGGCGAGCCGGTCCTTGCGCCGCTGCCGCTGGACCGCTCGCCGGGGGCACTGGCCGCCGGGTCACCGGTGCCGCCGCCGTTGCGTGAGCTACTGCGCCCCGCCCGGCCGACGGCCTCGCCCGGGACGGCGGCCGGGGGCGACGAGCCCGACGGCACCGCCGGAGCGTGGCGGGACCGGCTGGCGTCGCTGCCGGTGCCCGAGCGGGCGCCCGCGCTGCTGGAGCTGATCCGCTCCGAGGTCGCCGCGGTCCTCGGCCACACCGATGCGAGCGCCGTCGACCGCGGCTTCCCCGAGCTGGGCCTCGACTCACTGATGAGCGTGCTGCTGCGCAACCGGCTGAGCCTGTTGGCCGGCCTACCACTGGCGGCCACCGTCGCGTACGACTGGCCGAGTGCGGAGGAGCTCGCGGATCACGTGTACGGGGAGTTGAGCGACGGGTTGTCCGAAGGGGCGGCTGCCGCATCGGGGGCGGCTGAACGGGATCGGGCGCGCGCACATCCCGCGCGGACCCTCCTGACGACTCCGGCGGAGACCGTCCCGGCTGCTCCGGCGGAGACCGTCCCGGCTGCTCCGGCAGCGACCGTCCCGACTACTCCGGCAGCGACCGTCCCGACTACTCCGGCAGCGACCGTCCCGACTACTCCGGCGGAGACCATGTCGGCCACGCCGACGGAGACCGTCCTCACCACTCCGTCCGAGACCGTCCTTCCTGCTCAGGCGCAGACCGTCCCGTCGGCGTCGGGCCGCACTGGCACTCCGACGTTCTCGG
Organism: Streptomyces albiflavescens; assembly: GCF_014645835.1. GTDB lineage: Bacteria > Actinomycetota > Actinomycetes > Streptomycetales > Streptomycetaceae > Streptomyces > Streptomyces albiflavescens. The sequence continues at coordinate 117,694 of NZ_BMMM01000014.1, read as the reverse complement.
CGGACGTCGCGTCGGATCGGGCCGGCGGTGCTGCGTCCGCCCTCGCGCACACCACCGGTCCGGCGTCCTCGACGAGCGTTCCGTCCACACCGGCACCGACCAACCAGTCCACCCCCACCGGGACCACCGGGCCGGCGTCCTCGACGAGCATCCCGTCCACACCGCCACCGATCGACCCGCCCACCCCCAGCCGGACCACGAGGCCAACGTCTTCGGCGAACGTACCGTCCGCTCCCCCGCACGCCGACCGGCCTGCTCCGGTACCGGCTCCCGCGCCGGGCCCGCCGAGTCCGCGCGGCCCCCGCGCCGGCCAGTCACTGCCGGCCCTGTACCGGCGTGTCTGCGAAACGGGTGACGTCGTCTCGGCGATGCACTTGCTGGTGACCGCGTCGCTCGGCGCGCCCTCCTTCGGCCGTGATGCCGGCGACGGGCACGCAGTGTCACCGCTGCGGCTGGCCACGGGCGCGCGCGGCCCGGCGCTCGTCTGTGTGCCGGGCTTCGCCACGAACCTCGGTCGGCCCTGGCACGCGGGGCTCGCCCCCTGCTTCCACGGCGAGCGGGACGTCTTCGAGCTACGACACCCCGGGGTCGACCACGGGGACGCCGTGGCGCGGGATATGGAGACGCTGACCGAGCTGCACTCCACGACCGTGCGGCGCCTTCTCGGCGACCGTCCGTATGTCGTCGTGGGCCACTCCATGGGCGGTTCGGCCGCGCACGCGTTGACCACGCGCCTGGCGGCCGAGGGTGCTCCCCCGGCCGGGCTCGTCCTGGTGGACGCCTATCGCATCACCCCGGACCGTGAGGCCGAGCCGTCGCTGCTGGCCCTGCCCGCCCGGATCCCGTTGGCGGTGGGCGAGCGATTCGACACCGCGGTAGACGCCCTGACGCTGCTGTCGCTGGGCGCGTACACCCGGATGTTCCGCGGCTGGCAGCCGGAACCGACCAAGGTTCCCACCCTGCTGGTGCGTGCCACGCAACCGCTGCCGCACATGCCGGAGCACTGGCCGTCGTGGTCGTCCTGGCCCGGACTCCACGACACGGTGGACGTCCCCGGCAACCATCTGAGCGTGCTCGAGGAACACGCCCCGACGACGGGCGCGGCGATCCGCGAGTGGGGCGATGCGCTCGGCCGCCCGGAGCCCGACTGACGGCGGCCGACGCACGGCAGACCACGTGCACCGCGGGCATGTCGCGTGACCTTGGCTGCGCGATGCAGCCGGCAGTTCCCCGCACCGTCCCGGCCACGCCATGGGGTGATGCCGAAACGCGGGTGCCCTGGTACCAGGCGCAAAATGGGAGATGTGGGCGTCCGGCGTGTGTCAGTGGACCGTCTCGTGGAGCAGTCGTCGGGCCGCGAGCTGGTGGCGATCCCGCTCGCGCTGATCGTTGTGATCACCGTGGTGGACATCCACTCACCGACTGATATCCATCTGGGGCCGTTGCTGGTCATCGCGCCCGCGCTCACGGCCTCCTTCGCCGGGCCGCGGCTGACCGCCGCAGTGGGGGCCTTGGCGGTGGCCGCCCAGGTGTTCATCGCGGTGTTCCACGGGGGGCTGACGACAGCCAACCACATCGCGCAGATCATCGCTCTGTGTGTGCTCTCCTCACTGGTGGTTTTCGTCTGCCATGTGCAGGAGCGACGTGCTCGGGAGCTGAGCCGCGCGCGATCGGTCGCCGAGACGGCTCAGCGGGTTCTGCTGCGGCCCCCACCTCGCCGGATCGGACCGTTGCGCGTGGCCTGGCTGTATCTGGCCGCCGAAGACGAGACCCAGATCGGGGGCGACCTGTTCGCGGTCGCCCGCGCCCAGGATGCCTCCACCCGGGTGATCATCGGAGACGTCCGCGGCAAGGGCCTGGCCTCTATCGGTGAGGCATCGGTGGTGCTGGGTGCCTTCCGCGAGGGTGCCCCTCGGTACGCCACGTTGCCCGAGCTCGTTGCGGCCCTGGAGGTGAGCGTGGGCCGCGATCTGGACGACGTGGCCGACACCCGGGACGACCCCGGCGAACACTTCATCACCGCGCTCGTACTGGACATCCCCGACGACGACACACAAATCGAGTTGATCAACTGCGGCCATCCGCCGCCCCTTCTGCTGCGCGATCAGAAGGTGACGGTCCTGCAGGCTCGTCACCCCGTGCCGCCGCTGGGCATGTGCTCACTGCCCGCATCGAGCCATCGCCCGGACTCGTTCGGCTTCGAGGTCGGCGACGTCCTCCTGCTCTACACCGATGGCGTCATCGAAGCCCGCTCACCGGCAGGCGCCTTCTACCCCCTCGCCGAGCGGGTCGCCGCCTTCCCCACCTCCAGCCCCGACACGCTGTTGCACCACATCCACGACGACCTACTCGCCCACGTCGGCGACCGACCCGCCGACGACGCCGCCCTCCTGATCATCGAACTCACCGCCTCCCACCACCTCCACCGACCGCACTTCACCCGCACCGTCGACGGCCACCACCGGCTACCCAAGAGCCCCTCCCAGCCCACAGATCACTGATCCCCCAGCCTCAGAGCGCGTACGTGGGAAGGTCCTCCTGCTGCCGAGGACCTTCCCACGTACGACCTTCGACCGGTCTGTCGGCCTATCGGTCTATTCGGCTGTGCCTTCGACTGGTCTGTTCGACTGTGCGACCTTCGATCGGCCTATTCGACGGTGGCCCAGTCGAGCGTGCGCTCCACCGCCTTCTTCCAGGCTGCGTAACCCTCGGCGCGCCGGCCCTCCGACCACTCGGGCTCCCAGCGCTTGGACTCCTGCCAGTGGGTGCGCAGTTCGTCGGTGTCCTGCCAGAAGCCAGTGGCCAGGCCCGCCGCGTAGGCGGCGCCGAGCGCGGTGGTCTCGGCCACGACCGGGCGGCTGACCGGAACGCCGAGGACATCGGCCTGGATCTGCATGCACAGGTCGTTGGCGGTCACGCCACCGTCGACCTTGAGCACGTCCAGGTGGACGCCGGAGTCCTGTTCCATGGCCTCGACGACATCACGGCTCTGGTAGCAGATGGCTTCCAGCGTCGCCCGGGCCAGGTGGCCGTTGTCGTTGTACCGGGCGAGGCCGACGATCGCGCCGCGGGCGTCGGAGCGCCAGTACGGGGCGAACAGGCCCGAGAACGCGGGGACGAAGTACACGCCGCCGTTGTCCTCGACGGTTCGGGCGAGGGTCTCACTGTCGGCCGCGTTCTTGATGATCTTCATCTGGTCGCGCAGCCACTGCACCGCCGACCCGGTGACCGCGATGGAACCCTCCAGGGCGTAGATCGCCGGGCTGTCGCCGAACTGGTACGCCACCGTGGTGAGCAGGCCGTGCTGCGAACGGACCAGCTCCGTGCCGGTGTTGAGCACCAGGAAGTTGCCGGTGCCGTAGGTGTTCTTGGCTTCGCCGGGCGCGTAGCAGACCTGCCCGACGGTGGCCGCCTGCTGGTCCCCGAGCACCCCCGCGATGGGGATGGCGGCCTGCAGCGGCCGGGTCGTGCGCGTCACCCCGTACGCCTCCGGGTGGGACGAGGGGTTGATGGTGGGCAGCATCCGCCGTGGGATGTTGAAGAAGCCCAGCAACTCGTCGTCCCAGTCGAGGGTTTCCAGGTCCATCAGCATGGTGCGGCTGGCGTTGGTCACATCGGTGGCGTGGATGCCGCCGTGGGGGCCGCCGGTCAGGTTCCACAGGACCCAGCAGTCCGTGTTGCCGAAGAGGGCGTGTCCCTGCTCGGCCGCCTCGCGGACTCCGTCGACGTTCTCCAGGATCCACTGGATCTTGCCGCCGGAGAAGTACGTGGCCGGCGGCAGCCCCGCCTTGCGGCGGATGACGTCGCCCTGGCCCGAGCGTTCCAGGGCCGCGGCGATGGAGTCGGTGCGCGTGTCCTGCCAGACGATGGCGTTGTAGTAGGGACGGCCGTTGCGCGGATCCCAGACGACGGTGGTCTCGCGTTGATTGGTGATGCCGATGGCCGCCAGGTCTTCCGGCGCCAGGTTCCCGTGCCGCAGGGCGTTCTGCATCACGGAGTTGGTGCGCTCCCAGATCTCCACCGGGTCGTGCTCGACCCACCCGGAGCGCGGAAGGATCTGGGCGTGTTCCAGCTGATGCTTCGCCACCTCGTTGCCGTCGTGGTCGAAGATCATGAAACGAGAGCTGGTGGTCCCCTGGTCCACCGCGCCCACGAAGTCCGCCATGGCGTGTCGCCTCTCTGGTGGGGTGTCAGTCCTCGGGGGCGGGTGCGGGGACACGTCCGGGGGGCTCGGGCTCTGCCGTGGGCAGGAACCGACCGATGAAGGCCTTGTACACGCCGGCGCCGAGCACACCACCGATCAGCGGACCGGCGATCGGCACCCAGTAGTAGAGGTTCCCGTACTGATCTCGCCATGCTGAGCCGTACCCCGTGATGAAACTGGCCAGCCGGGGACCGAAGTCACGCGCCGGGTTGATCGCGTAGCCCGCAAGGGTGCCCCATGCCATGCCGATCCCCACAACGACCAGGCCGATGATGAACGGGGCCATGTTGGCGCCGGGAGGCGTGTTGAGCAGGTCCGTGATCGCCAGGATCAACAGCAGCAGAATCGCCGTGCCGATGACCTGGTCACGAAAGGCGCCCCACTCGTGGACCGGCAGGTTCGTATTGCCGTTGGCGGGGAGCGTCGAGAACACGAACTGCGTCTTGAAAGTATGTCCGGGGTCCGCCTTCGCCAGCGCCTCGGTGTAGTTCCAACGCACGATGAGAGCCGCCACGAAGGCGCCGGCCGTCTGGGCCAGCACGTAGGGCACTACCTTTTTCCAGGGAAACCCCTTGAACGTGGCCAGGGCGACGGTCACCGCGGGATTGAGATGCGCACCGCTCAGCCGGGCTGCGACGTAGACGCCCATGGTGACGCCGATGCCCCACGCCCAGGAGATGCTGTCGTGGTTACCGAGGCCACCGGGTGGCGTGGTGAGCGCTCCACCGGCGACCACTTGGGCCACCACGCCGACGCCGAAGAGGATGAGAATCATGGTGCCGAGGAATTCGGCCGACACCTCGCCGATCAACCCCAGCCTTTTGAGTCGCTCAGCCATGGAAGCCCGCTTTCCCGCCGGCTCAGGACCGGCCGTTGAGTGCCCGAGTCCTCCGGACCTCAGCATAGGACGATCTAGAAACAACCGCACAAGAAGCGACATGTCACCCTTTAGAGCGATTACAGCCGACGATCCGCAGGTGGAGACCCCCTCCCGTGCGCGCATGGCACCCGGCGACGGCGGCGTTCCTCAACTGTCCGACCCGGCATCGCGGCGGGCGTCAGACATCGGTGGGTAGGCCACTCACTTCCGCGATGCCGCGCAGCTCCTCGTCCTGGCGGTGACGTTCACCGATGAAATCGGCGATCTCCTGGCAGCGGGCGGGATCGGCCGCGGTGCCCGAATCCGTGACGACCCTGACAGGCCCGGTCTCCTCGGTCTCGATCTCGACGATCTGGTTGTCCAGACGCCCCGTGACGGCGACCGCGACGACGAGGGACGCCTCGTCGCGTACCTCCTGCGAGACGCTGTCCGCCTCCGCGCCGTCCAGAGTCAGCTCGATCGGCCCCGCGCGCTGCTCCTGGATCGCTTCGAGTACAGGGTCGACCATGCGACGCAGCAACGCGAAGTCCGCGGGGGTCATACGGAGGCGGAGCAGGTCGAGGTACAGGTCCACGGGCCGGTCTTCCGGCGAAAGCTCTGATTCGCTCATGGGATTCGACTTCCCCGATGTGGGAGACGTGATCGCATCTCTGTCCAGAATGATGGGAATCCTTGCCCGCCGCCGCTCAGGAATCCCGCCAGGACTGCGAGGGCGGGCACTGAGGGTTCAAGGAGACTGATCTCGGCCCGGTCATCCATGGCCATGGATCGAATCTCCTACGACTAATCTCCTCCAACTATGGGACAAACTCTCCCATGAGCACCCGAGAGCGGAGGTCCGTTAAGCACCCGAGAGCGGAGGTCCGTGATCTCAGCCGCCCTCGACTCCAGACAGGCGAGCCGTACCGCTCATACTGGGACACGCACGCCGCCGCCCTCAGACGCAAAGTGATCCATGTCGAAGTCCCGCACAGTCCGCACCACGGCCCCCGAGACCCTCTGGCTGGCCGGCGGCCACCACACCGGGCCCGCCCCGCAGGAGGCCCTGCGGGCGAACCTGCGCAAGCTCAAGGCCGACGAAACGATCCATGACTTCCTGGAGACGGAGAACTCCACGGAAGCCGACGGCCACGTCTTCGAGGCCCGGTGGCTCGTCGACGACGCCGTCACGGTGCGGGCCCGGCTCGCCACTGACGGGCGGGACCTCGTGGACGCAGAGCGGCGCTGGACTCTGGCGGCCGAGGCGGAACGGCCCTGGGACCCCGCGTGGCCCTCCCCCGCGACCATGTTCTGGCCCGAGAAGAGCGAGATTGCCTGGGACCACGACATCGTCGCCGGCCTCCGTCTACAGGACATCAACCCGCTGCCACAGGACGACAAGGCCCTCCGGCGGCTGCTCAAGGACGCCGGGCGGAACAGCTGGAGCATCAACGTCGTCGTCCACGAGGCGATGACTCCCGACCAGCGCGGTCGCCTGCCGCTGGCGCGCCTGCTGCCGCCCGGACTGCGGCACCGCGTCGTGGAACACCGCGCCGCGCCTGAGCAACTCCAGGCCGTCAACTGGGCTCTGTACGACCTGGGCGTCCGGGTGCCCCGAGGCGGCGCCGTGATTCTGCCCGGCACTCCCGCCCGACAGGGGTACGAGAAGCAGGACTTCACCGTGCGCAGCGTGTTCCTCGACGGCTCGGAGCCCACGGAACTCCTGGACAAGGTCGTACAGTACGCGGCGCTGCCCTGGCCTCTGCCGGAAGCGGCGGAAGAAGCGTTCACCGCTCTCCGGCAGAACTGGCACCTGGTGACTCTCGAGGAAGAACTCGCCCACGCACGCGCGCTCGTGAGTGCCTACGCCGAGGCGCTCGACGCCATGACCAAGTCGCGCGACCGATACCGCGAGGCGGCCGACCTCGCCCACGCCGCGTTGGCCGAGATCAAGGAATTCCGGGGTGCGGTTTCCCCCGCAGGCGAGGAGTCCCGTCAGCACGACGGGAACTCGCTGCACCAGCTGACAAGGACGATTCAGCGGGTCGCGGACAGTCTCAGACCACGGTCCAAGTGATCCCCAGGCTCAGCCGGTTCTGCGCCTGCCGGTCTGTCAGGACAGGAGCGGGCGAACCTCCCTCCCACCGCCGGCGGGCTTCGTGAGGCCGGTCCGCGCGGTATCCACCCACGTCCGCAGCCGGCCTCGGAACACGGGCATGATGCCGACGGGCCGGCATCGGAACACGGCATGATGCCGGCGGGCCGGCCCCGCCCGGGTTCGGGCGGGGCCGGCCATCGGACTCGGGTCGCCCTCGGGGCTACTGGGACGCCATCCCGTCGGATGACCTGGACGGTGCCGGAGCGTAGCCGGTGGGGCGGGTCGTGAAGACTCCCCGGCCCTGAGTCCGGCTGCGCAAGCGCGTGGCGTAGCCGAACAGTTCGACCAGTGGCACGGTGGCCGTGATCACCGCCGCGCCCACTCGCGTAAGCGAGCCGGAGACCCGGCCGCGCCGTGCCGCCAGGTCGCCGAGCACGCCACCCACGGCGTCGTCGGGCACGGTGACGGTGACTTCGACGACCGGTTCCAGGAGCTCCATCGCGCCGGCGCGCAGTGCCTCGCGGAGCCCCAGTCGGCCGGCCGTGCGGAACGCCATCTCCGAGGAGTCCTTCGGATGGGTCGCCCCATCGGTCAGCGTGACGCGCAGCCCGGTCACCGGGTGGCCGCCGATCGGTCCCTCGGCGAGCGCGTCCCGGCAGCCTGCCTCCACCGCGCGGACGTACTCCTGCGGCACCCTGCCACCGACGACGCTCGAGCGGAACTCGAAGCCCGTCGCGCTCCCCTCGACGCCGCTCGGGTCGGCCTCCAGCGGCTCCACATCGAGGACGACATGGGCGAACTGACCGGCACCCCCTTCCTGCTTGACGTGCCGGTACACCAGCCCCGACACCCTTCGCGTCACCGTCTCCCGGTAGGCCACCCTCGGCCGGCCGACGGCGACCTCCAGCCCCTGGGCACGCCGGATCTTCTCCACGGCCACCTCCAAGTGCAGCTCGCCCATCCCCGACAGCACCGTCTGGCCGGTCTCGGAATCCGTCCGGACCGTCAGCGAAGGATCCTCCTCTCGCAGACGTGCCAATGCCGACACCAGGCGGTCGGTATCGATGCTCCGGCGGGCCTCGACGGCCACGGAGACGACCGGATCGGCGACGACCGGCGGTTCGAGCAGCAAAGGAGCCGCGGGTGCGCACAGGGTCGCCCCGGCACGAGCAGACTTCGGGCCGACCAGCGCGACGATGTCACCGGCCACCGCCCGGTCCAACTCCGCGTACCGGTCCGCCTGGACGCGCAGAATCCGGCTGATGCGTTCCGTGCGCCTCGCGCCCACGTCCAACACCGCCTCTCCCTTGTCGATCGTTCCCGAGTACACCCGCACATACGTCAGCCGCCCGGTGGCCGTCGCGTTCACCTTGAACACCAGCCCCGCGAACGGTGCCTCCGAGTCGGCGAGCCGTTCCTGCGCCGCGCCGCTGTCGGTGCCGCGCACGGCCGGCACGTCGAGCGGCGAGGGCAGATAGGCCACGACGGCCTCCAGCAGCGGCTCGATCCCGCGGTTGCGGTAGGCCGAACCGCACAGCACCACCACGCCCTCACCGGTACGGGTCAGGTCGCGCAGCGCGGAGGTCAGCGTCGCCGCGGAGACCGTGGAACGGTCGCAGAACTCCTCCAGCGCGACCGGGTGGAGTTCCGCCACCGCTTCCTCCAGCAGCCTGCGCCGCCGGTGCGCTTCTTCCCGCAGACCTTCCGGTACCGGCCCCTCCTCGACCGTGTCGCTGCCGTCCGCCCAGACCAAGGACCGCATGCGCAGCAGATCCACCACGCCGCTGAAACCGTCTTCGGTGCCGATCGGCAACTGGACGACGAGCGGGGCCGGATGGAGCCGCTCGCGAATCGACTCGACCGCGGTGTCGAGGTCGGCACCGGCGCGGTCCAGCTTGTTGACGAAGGCGATCCTCGGCACGCCGTGCCGGTCGGCCCGCCGCCACACCGACTCGCTCTGCGGCTCGACGCCGGCCACGGCGTCGAACACCGCGATCGCACCGTCGAGGACCCGCAACGAGCGCTCCACCTCGTCGGAGAAGTCGACGTGGCCCGGCGTGTCGATCAGGTTGATCCGGTGGCCGTCCCAGGCGCAACTCACGGCCGCGGCGAAGATGGTGATCCCACGATCGCGCTCCTGGGGGTCGAAGTCGGTGACGGTGGTGCCGTTGTGGACCTCACCACGCTTGTGGGTGGTCCCGGTGAGGTAGAGGATCCGCTCGGTGACGGTGGTCTTGCCGGCGTCGACGTGGGCGAGGATGCCCAGGTTGCGGACGGCGGTCAGCGGACTGGTGAGGTGACGGTTCAGGTCGGTACGCACGGCCCATGGCCTTTCGGGTGATACGGAAAGGGCGGCGCAATTCCCGGACGACAGGCCTGTGTTCAGGCGGCGCGAGACCTCGTGGGCAGCGCACGGCGTCGCAACGCACGCGGGCGACCGATGCGATACCGAGCAGGCAGAGGTCAGGAGTTCGTCACGGGCATCCGGTTCCGGCCGCGCAGCCGGCACCGGGCATACGAAGACACGAGGATCACCTCGTAGCGCGACGGGGGGACGACGACAGCGGTGCGGTAACGCACGGCCCGGCTCCCCTCACTCGTCACGGCGCGCGCCGCGATGTCGTTGCGGCGTGCGGTTCGTGGCGAGTGTAGGAAATCCCGCGCGGGTGGGGCATCGCATTTTCCTCCGGGGCCCGGCTGCCGCGTCGTACCGCCCTGCCGACGCGGGCACCCCCGGCAAGCAGTGATCCTGCGGCAGTTGAAGCGGAGATACGCGTGTGGCGTCAGGCAACCCCTCGGACTCGGCTGCCGTCCTCGTGGGACGGGGAGTGCTCCGGGATCTCTGCGGAGCACACGGGGAGCATGCCGACCGAAGGAGAAGAACCTTGATCCGAGTCCGGCGAATAGGGATCGCCGCCGCTGCGTTGTTCGCAGTGGTCGCGGGATCGCCTGGATTGGCCCATGCGCAGCTGGTGACAGCCGGATCGGCGCTGTCCGCGCCGGTCGCGGATTCCGGCGGAGAGCTTCCGCCGGGCTGGCAGATCACCGGAGAGGGGGCGGCGAGACAACTGGTCTGGCGTTCGGACGATCCGGTGCCGGTGAGCGACTCCGGCGTCGAGTTCTACGCCGGCGACCGGTTCCTGGGCCGGCCGGTCGGCGGGCACGACGGCCGTACGTTCCGGCTCGCGCTGCACGGCGTACGGCTCGGGGAGTTGACCGACCTTCGAGCCCTGACCGGTCAACGCCGTCTGGACGCGGCAGCAGCCGACGAGAACCGGCCGAGCCGACGACCGGGGGTCGCTGCCCCACCGCCAACCCCGCTTCCTGCCAACGCGGTTGACCCCGGAAAGCCAGGTTCCTACCGGACGGTCACCGGCGAGTACACGCTCAACTCGGTGCGGCTGCCAGGATTTTCCGCACCCGTGGAGATGCGTGCGGTCGTGGTCGCGCCCACCGACGCCCCCGGGCCCCGCCCGCTGGCGCTGTTCCTGCACGGCCGTCACGCCACCTGCTTCACGGGGCACGGCGATGACGTGACCGGCGAGTGGCCCTGCCCCACGGGTTCGAAACCGATCCCCAGTCACCGGGGCTATCTGCGCGACCAGAAACTGCTGGCCTCGCAGGGATATGTGACCGTGTCCATCGCCGCCAACGGCATCAACGGTCAGGACTACGCCGCGGAGGACGGCGGTGCACAGGCCCGATCGTCGCTGGTGCGGCAGCACTTGGCCCGCTGGGCGGACTGGGCGGCCCACCCGGCCTCGGCGCCCCGGATCGTACGGGCCTCGGCTCCGGCCGATCTCTCGCGCGTCCTGCTCGTCGGCCACTCGCGAGGCGGCGAAGGCGTGAACAGGGCTGCCATGGACAGCCTGTACGCCCCGCCGGCCGACCAGGACGGCTACCGGGGCCCGGTGCGCTGGCACATCCGCGGCACCGTCCTCATCGGCCCGACCATCTTCGGGCAGAACCCGACTCCCGACGTACCGTCGATGACGATCCTGCCCGGCTGCGACGGCGACGTCTCCGATCTGCAGGGCGAAATGTATGTGGACGGCACACGCGGTGTAAGCCGCGGCGCCGCCCTGCACAGCGCCGTGTACGTGATCGGCGCCAACCACAACTTCTTCAACAGCGAGTGGACTCCGGGACAGGCCCAGGCCCCGGCGGAGGACGACTTCTGGGCCGGGGACCAGCCGGACCGGGTGTGCTCGCCGGGCACCGCGACCAGGCTGACGGCCCGTCAGCAACAGGCCGCCGGTGCGACGTACATCGCCGCCGCGGCGCGGCTGTTCGTCGCGGGCGACGACCGGGCGCGTCCGCTGCTGGACGGCTCGAACCGGCGCGCGCCCTCGGCCGACCCCGCGCGGGTGCTCACCCACGCGGTCGGCGCACGCCGGACGCCGGCGTTCCTGCCGGACGGCCCGGTCGCCGTGGACGGCGGCCGGCTGTGCGCGGAGGTGGACACCGACGCGGACGCGGCCTGCCTGAGCTCCCACGCGCGTGGCGGCTCTCCGCACTTCGCCCAGTGGGAGACGTCGAAGGAGCCGGGCCGACGCGCCGTCGCGCTGCGCTGGACGGCTCCCGGCTCCGCGATGCGCGTACGGCCGACGCGGGCCGTCTCCGTCGACGGCGCCGAGGCCCTGGCACTGCGCGTGATCGTGCCACCGAACAGCAAGGACACCCAGCTCGACGTGACCCTCGCCGACGCTGCCGGCCGCCGGGCCACTCTGGGGCGCGTCCACCTCGACGGTCTGCCCGGAACCGAGCGCACCGCCTCCTTCTGGGGGCAGGAGGTCCGCGTACCGCTGGCCGCCGCCGCCCGCGCCGGAGTCGATCTACACCGGGTGACGGCCCTGGAACTGACCCCGCGCAGCCGGTCCGGACAGGCCTGGCTGATGGACGCCTGGGGCTGGCGCCCCGGCATGGCGACGGTCCGACCCGCCGTTCTGCCCCGCGTCGACATCGGCCGGCTGGCGGTCAAGGAGGGCGACACCGGAGTCCGCACCTACCACGTACCGGTGCGGGTCTCCGGGCACGGCAGCGGCACCATCCGCCTGTTCGTCGCCGATCCGGCATCGGACCAGGCCACGGTGCGTGAGGTGACGGTGCGGCCCGGGAGCCAGAGCATCGACGTACCGGTCCGGGTGCGGGGCAATACCCGTTTCGGATACGACGTGGCGCACGACGTCTTCGTGAAGGCGGTCCACGGCGCGGTGGTCGGCGCCCATCGCGGCGGCGTCACCGTGCGGAACGACGACCCGATGCCCACCATCAAGGTGACGCCGGTCGCCGACCAGGTCACCGAAGGCCAGAGCCTGACCTGGCGGGTGTCCCTCTCCGCGGTGGCGGACACGGACATCGAGGCCTCCTTCAGCGTCCTGCCGGTGACCGGCGGCGCCGAACTGTCGACCACCGATGTCGACCCCCAGTGGCTGCTGGAGAACTCCGGCGAGGCGCCACGGCCGTCGCGGCCGCTGTCCGCGGTGCAGGGTCTCTCCCTCTACGCCACCGTCCCCGCCGGCCGGTCGAGCACCGAGCTGACCATCCCCACCGTCACGGACGCCCTGACCGAGCCGGAGGAGGCGGTGCGCCTCCAGGAGACCGTCTACGACGACTCCGGTGAGCCGCACGACGGGCCGGTGTTCACCGGCAAGGTGCGCGACGCTTCGTAGGTCCGCCCGCACCCCGCGTCGACCGGGCCCCGAGCGAAGGGCCCGGTCGGCGTCATTTCCGGACGGTCCGCTTTCGGCCGGAGCACGTTCCTGCGGCTGGTCGACGCGCTTCCCGAGCCCTAGGGGGTTTCTGATGGATCTCCGCGCATGGTTCGCGATGCAGTGGACGCATTCGCCGGCCGGCGCACGAGCGGCTCCGCCCGCGTCAGGCCGCGACCTCTCTCCGCCGGGCCGCCCTGCCCTGATCCGCCGGCGCCGGCACGCGGTGGTTGCCTCCGCTCCCCTGCCGCACCAGCGACAGCGGTCCCGCCCCCAGCGAGACGGTGGCGCTGCGCGAAAGCCCTCCCGGTTCGACGCCCGCTGATCGCCTGCGACAATTCAACCAGCGCTGGTGTTCGACTTGCCGCGGACGATGGAGGAGCTTGTGCCACTGCCCTCGAACCCCTTGCGGAAGCTGGGCTTCCTGACCATCGGGCTGTTCGACCGGGACAACCCCGGTCGCGGCCACGCATCGACACTCGAGATCATCGAACTGGGTGAACGGCTCGGCTTCGACAGCGCGTGGGTGCGCCACCGCCATCTCCAATACGGCATCTCCTCCCCGGTCGCCGTCCTGGCAGCTGCCACACAGCGCACCAGCCGCATCGAACTGGGCACCGCGGTCATCCCGGTCGGCTGGGAGAATCCACTGCGGCTGGCCGAAGACCTCGCCACCGTCGACATCCTGTCCGCAGGCCGCCTCAATCCGGGTGTCAGCGTCGGCCCGCCCATGCACTACGAGCAGGTCAAGCACGCCCTCTATCCCGATACCGGCGACGTCGAGAGCTTCGACTACGACCGTGTGGAACGGCTGCTGGACTTCGTACGCGGCAAGCCGGCCACCGACTTCAGCGGGATCGAGGGCTTCGAGGTGTTCTCCGACCGCGTCCAGCCGCACTCCCCCGGCCTGGGCCGCCGCATGTGGTACGGCGGCGCGAGCCTGCGGTCGGCGCAGTGGGCCGGGGAGCACGGGATGAACTTCTTGACCAGCAGCGTCGTGAAGGCGGAGGAGGCCGAGGACTTCGCCGAGGTCCAGCTCTCACACGTACGGGCCTTCCGCGCCCACCATCCCGACGGCGATCGCGCCCGCGTCTCCCAGGGACTCGTCGTGATCCCCACGGACAGCGCCTCGCCGGAGCAGCGAGCGAAGTACGAGGAGTACGCCCGGCAGCGGCTGCCGCGTACCGCTACGCCTCAGGGACCCGCGCGCATGATGTTCGCGCCCGATCTCGTCGGAACTGCCGACCAGATCGCCGAGCGTCTCTACTCCCAGGTCGCGTTCCGGGAAGTCGACGAGGTCGCGTTCGCGCTGCCTTTCACCTTCGACCACGCCGACTACGTCCAGATCCTCACCGACATCGCCACCCGGCTCGGCCCGGCACTTGGCTGGCGACCGGCCGTCTGAACACCGGTGTCGCTCACGTCTGGCCGCGCGGCGGCGTGGTGTGGCGTCGGTTGCGGAAGGTGCGGCGCAGGTCGTCGACCCAGGCGTCCGGGGTTTCCCAGGGGATGAAGTGGCCGCCGCTGTCGTGGGCGGTGAGGTTGACGTGGTTGTACCAGTCGGCGCGGTCACTGGCGAGCCAGTTCTGCAGGCGCTGTTCGGTGCCGGTGACGCCGGGTGGGTTCTCGTAGCCGACGAAGGTGATGCCGGTGGGTGCTTCGACGACCGGGCGGCGGTCGTGGGAGGGGGTCCAGGGATAGCGGTTGGCGTTGGCGTAGTAGCGCATCGAGGTTCCGATGGCGTTGTTCACCCAGAAGATCGTCGCGTGGGTGAGGAGGTCGTCCTTGGAGAAGACGCTTTCCACGTCGCCGTGATGGTCGCTCCAGTTCGCCCAGCGTTCGAGGATCCAGGCGAGCAGCCCGACCGGTGAGTCGGAGAGCCCGTGGGCGAGGGTGCTCGGGGCGAGGACGTGGGCGGCCAGGTGGACGGCGAAGCGCCGCTCGTAGGCGACCAGTTGACGGTGTACGGGCTCGGGCAGGCCCTCGGGGATCGGCCGGCCGCCGCTGAGGTCCCAGGCCCGGTCGCCGTTGAAGAACGTGAGCTTCAGGCCGGAGCCGATGTGGATGCCGTGCAGTTCGCCGGCGTACTTGTGGCCGAGCTGGCCGGTGACGAGGGCGCCGACATCGCAGCCGCCGGCGGCGTACTTCTCGTAGCCGAGCGTTCCGGTCATCAGGGCGTGCCAGAGGTCCGCGACCTTCCAGAAGTTCATGTCGGGGTGGTCCGGCAGCGGGGTGGAGAAGCCGAAGCCGGGAAGCGACGGGACGATGACGTCGAAGGCGTCGGCCGGGTCGCCGCCGAACGCGGCCGGGTCGGCGAGCGGGTCGACGACCTTGGACCAGTGCCAGAACGTCCAGGGCCAGCCGTGCGTGAGGATGAGCGGCGTGGGGTCGGGGCCGACGCCCGGCCTGCGCATGAAGTGGATCGGAACGCCCTGGACGGTCACCTTGTAGTGCTCGTAGGCGTTGATCGCGGCTTCGGCCGTGCGCCAGTCGTAGTGATGGAGCCAGTGGTCGGCGAGTTCCTGGAGGTAGCGACGGCTGACGCCGTAGTACCCGTCCTCGTTGCCCGCGTCGTCGGGCCATCTCGTAAGCCGTAGCCGCACCTTGAGGTCGTCGAGGACGGCGTCGGGGACGTGGAGGGGCGCCGGTTCCAGCGGGAAGCGCGCTGTGGCTGCCATGAGGTTCCTTCCAAGTCGGGAGAAGCGGCCGCGCCGGCGATCAGCGCTCGGTGTCCATGAGCGCGGCCATCCGCGCGAGCGCGGGCAGGGCGGCGCCGATGGCGCGGCGCTCCTCGGGGGTCAGGGCTTCGAGCAGCTGCCCGAACCGGCGGACGCGGTCCTGCTGCCGGGTGCGGACCACCTGGGCACCGGCTGGGGTCACCTGGACGAGTACCGCGCGGCCGTCTTCGGGATCCGGGCGTCGCTCCACCAGTCCATCACGTTCCAGCCGGGTGACGAGCTGGGTGATGGCGGGCTGCGTGATCTGCTCGCTCGCCTTCAGCGTGGTCAGCCGCATGGGGCCTTTGTGGGCCAGCGTGTGCAGGACCGACAGCGTGGTGAAGCTGTGCTTCTCGGTCGCGGGGAGTCGGATGGACCTGCGGGTGAACTCTCCCAGCACGGCGGTGAGGTCCGTGGCGTCGAGATCCTGTCGGCTCGGTGGTGCCATGACTGGAATGTATCACCGATTTATTTAAATCGCTTATGCAATGCATAACGAGGGGCCGACAGGTCTCCCGCCTCCCCTGGGAGGCGGTGACACATCAGTCCTTGAGACGGTCGATCTGACGGATCTTGTTGGTCGCGTCCAGGGCGGCGACCTTGTAGGACTCGGCGAGCGTCGGGTAGTTGAACACGGCGTCCACCAGGTAGTCGACCGTGCCACCGCAGCCCATGACGGACTGGCCGATGTGGATGAGTTCGGTGGCGCCGGTGCCGAAGCAGTGGACACCCAGCAGTTTGCGGTCCTCGGGGGAGACCAGGAGCTTGAGCATGCCGTGCGAGTCACCGATGATCTGACCCCTGGCCAGTTCGCGATAGCGGGAGATGCCGACCTCGAACGGCACGCAGTCTTCGGTGAGTTGGTCCTCGGTCCGCCCGATGAAGCTGATTTCCGGGATGGTGTAGATGCCGATCGGCTGCAGGTCGTGCATCCGGTTCACCGGCTCGCCGCAGGCGTGGTACGCCGCCGTGCGGCCCTGCTCCATCGAGGTCGCCGCCAGCGCGGGGAAGCCTATGACGTCGCCGACGGCGTAGATGTGCGGCACCTCGGTGCGGTAATGCTCGTCGACCGTGATGCGGCCACGCCGGTCGGCGGACAGGCCGGCCTTGTCCAGATCGAGTTCGTCGGTGAGACCCTGTCGGCCCGCCGAGTACATCACGGCGTCCGCGGGGATCTTCTTCCCGCTCTCCAGGATGGTGAGCGTGCCTCGGGAATGTCGCTCGACCGCGGCCACGGTCTCCCCGAACCGGAAGGTCACGGCAAGATCCCGCAGGTGGTACTTCAGCGACTCGATCACTTCGACGTCACAGAAGTCGAGCATCCCGGGCCGCTTCTCGACCACCGTGATCTTGCTGCCGAGGGCGGCGAACATGGAGGCGTACTCCATGCCGATCACACCGGCTCCGACGATGACCATGGAGCGCGGCACCTGCTCCAGGTTCAGTACGTTGTCCGAGTCCATGATCGTCCGCCCGTCGAACTCGACGGCCGCGGGCCTGGCCGGCCGGGTGCCGGTGGCGATGACGATGTGCTCGGCGCTCAACTGCCGTTCATCGCCGTTCGCTTCATGCAGGGCGATCGTGTGATCGTCCACGAAGCGGCCCGTGCCCGCGAAGAGGGAGACGTGATTGCGCGACAGCTGGCTGCGGATCACATCGACCTCGCGGCTGACCACGTGCTCGGTGCGCGCGGTCAGATCGGCGACGGTGATGTCCTCCTTGAGGCGGTAACTCTGGCCGTACAGATCCCGTTGGGTGAGACCTGTGAGATACAGCACCGCCTCACGCAGGGTCTTGGAAGGGATGGTCCCGGTGTGGATGGAGACCCCGCCGACCATGTCGGGGCGGTCGACAATGGCGACCCGACGGCCGAGCTTGGCCGCAGCGATAGCGGCTTTCTGGCCGCCCGGGCCGGATCCGATGACGAGCATGTCGAAGTCGGGCACGCCCCGGAGTCTGTCAGCCCGAGGCCTTCCCTCGATAGGGTGAACCGGGGATCTTTCGCGATGCGTGGGAGCGGCCTCCGCTCCAAAGCGTGGCCCCAGGTGGCGCGTTGAGCGGAATTGATCGAGCTGCGGTGCCTGACCCGCTCGCCGGGGCGTACCGGGTGGCGGTGGCATCATCGGCTGTGAGCGGCATATCGAACGACGCCGTGGAGGGGAGCAGCATGCCCAGCGCGGTCGCTCCGTTCGTCGCCGAACTCGACGACACACAAGGGGCGTTCGCCGACCGTCGTCGGACCTGCCGGAGGCTTTGATGCAGATCGCTTCGTTGCCGTACGTCGATGAGCACGCCACGGTCATCGCGGCGGGGACCGACGAGGTCTGGCGCAGTCTGGGCGAAGCGCTGGACCGATCCTTTTCGCGCCCTCGTGCCGTCGGCTACGCGCGGCTGGTGGGTTCCGCCCACTGCACGGCGTCCGGGCCGAGGCCCCTCGCCGAGGACTCCACGATTCCCGGTTTTCGGGTGGTGGCCGCGGTCCCGGGACGAGAGCTGGTCCTCAAGGGGAGTCATCGTTTCTCGTCCTACGCACTGATCTTCCGTCTCGACGAGGTCGGTCCGGCCCGATCGCGGTTGCGGGCGGAGACCCGAGCCACCTTTCCCGGCCTGGCCAGCGACCTCTATCGACGGCTCGTGATCGGGACGGGCGGGCATGCGGTGGGCATGCGCCGCCTGCTCTCGGCGATTCGCCGTCTGTCCGAGTGATGGGCGACGGTCACGGGCCCCGGCTGCGCCATCGGAACGGCACGCGACTGCGGGCTCCGAATGTGTCACGGGAGCTCCTCCTGTCGCCCGTCCCCGTCGCCGCCCCAGCCCTCCTCGGCCGCCGGATGTCAGCCCGCGGCCGGACCGAACTCGCCGACGATTCGGCGACGCCATGAGCCTCGATGATCCGGCCGGGGCGCGTGCCGAAAACAACGGTTCTGAAACGGAATCCAAGCGGTGGGCAAGCTGCCAGGAAATCGTGTACGGCCGTCGCCGGTGTGGGCTACATTCAGGAATCCTCGACACCGGCGGCTCTGGGTGAAGCCACGTTGAGGAGAATTCCGGAGCGGCGAATGCACCAGTCCGAACTTTCTCCACCGGCTACCGCACTGATGCAGGGGGGACTCGCCGACAGTCTCTTCGACGCGGCCCGCCACACACCTGACCTTCCACAAGTCGCGCGCCGCCTCGACGCGTCCACCACCGATTGGACGCCGGTGACCGCCGCCGAGCTGTGGGGCGAGGCGGTAGATCTGGCGCGCGGGCTGGTCACCTCCGGCATCCGCCCGGGTGACCGTGTGGCCATCATGGCGCGTACGCGCTACGAGTGGACCGTGCTCTGCTACGCGCTGTGGTCGGTGGGCGCCGAGATCGTTCCGATCTATCCGACCTCCTCGCACGAGCAGGTGGCGTGGATTCTGAAGGACGCGCACTGCGTCGGCGTGGTGGTCGAGGACGAACAGGGCGTCATGACGGTCGGCTCCGCCTGTGCCACGCTCCCGTTCCTGCGCCACGTCTGGCAGTTGGACACCGGGGCGCTGGCGCACCTCGTCGAGCGGGGCCGGGCGATTCCGGCGACGACGGTCGACTCACTCCGCCGGATCGTGCTGCCCGACTCGACGGCGATCATCGCCTACACGTCCGGCACGACGGGCCCGCCCAGGGGCTGCGCCCTGACGCATCGCAACCTGGCGAGCCCCTGCGACACACTGCTCGAAGGCTGGAGGCACGTGGCGGCTCCGCCGGGAGAGCAGCCGGCCATCCTCGCGTTCCTCCCTTTCTCCCACGCGTACGGCCTGATGATCCAGGGGCTCTGTCTGCGGGGCGGCATCCTGATGGGGCACGAACCCGAACTGCGCGGAGAGGCGCTCTCGGCGGCCCTGTTGTCCTTCCGGCCGACCTACCTGTACGCCGTTCCGTTCGTCTTCGAGAAGATCTACAAGAACTTCCTGCGGACGGCCCAGCAGACAGGCCGTGGCACGCTGTTCGAGCGTGCCGTGCGCACCGCGCAGGATTTCGCCCTGGCCGAAGAACGTCGTCGGCTGGGCAGGGGTCCGGGTCCCGGCTTCGACCTGCGGCTGCAGCACTCCCTGTACGAGAAGACCGTGTACAAGAAGCTGCGTGCCGCGCTGGGCGGAAGGGTGTGCGGCGCCGTGTCGGGCGGCTCGCCGCTGAATCGTGAACTCGCACTTTTTTACGCGGGAATCGGGATCCTCGTGCACGACGGATACGGGCTGACCGAGACCAGCGGAGGAATTACCGCGCAGCCTGTCGGGCGTGAGAAGTTCGGTACGGTCGGACGCGCGCTGCCGGGTACGGACATTCATGTGGCCGACGACGGGGAGATTTTCGTGTCGGGGCCCTCGGTGTTCCAGGGATACATCAACGACGCACAGGCCACTGAAGCCTCGTTCCTGGGCGGTTGGCTGGCCACGGGCGACATTGGGCGTCTGGACTCCGAGGGATATCTGACGATCACCGGCCGCAAGAAGGACATCGTCATCACGAGCGGCGGAAAGAGCGTGGCTCCCGCGGCTCTTGAGGAGCGTCTGCGTGTCCACCCGCTCATCCACCAAGCCGTGGTGGTGGGTGACGACCGCCCGTGTGTGGGGGCCCTCATCACTCTGGATCCCGAATTCGTCGCGCACTGGCGCGCATCCCGGGCCAAGGGTGAAACACCGGTCCGGGACGCGCGCGAGGAGAACGAATTGCGGGAGGAAGTCAGGCGCGCGGTCGCCGCGGCCAACAGCACCGTGTCCCGCTCGGAATCCATCCGGGTGTTCCGGGTGCTCCCGGAGGCCTTCGATCTTGCCAATGGACTGCTGACGCCCTCGATGAAGCTGCGTCGGGACGCCATCGTCCGGCGGTTCGCCGCCGAGATCGAGGCGATGTATCAGACGTCGTCGCGGGTCCCGCGGGAGTACTCGACCAGTGAGCCCTCGATCTGGGAGGACTCGGACGACGTATTCCGGTGAACCGGTCGCATGCCGCCACGGCGCGGGACGTATGTGCCTCCCAGGAGCGACCTCAGAGGTGTGACGCGGCTCCTGACGTCCGGCTGCTTGGTGATGATGTTCATGCGTACACCTTGCGCCCCGGGAGTCGGCGCAACCAGATCCCTCCCGTGAGCAGGACCGCTGGTCCTGGTACCGGCGCCACCACGATCGGCGGGAATACGGCGGTCTCGGTTCAGTCGGCCTCGGCGGCAGAAGGAACGGGAGCCGTCGTGCAGGGTAGCCGCAGGGTGAAGACCGATCCCGCACCGGGTTCGCTGGCCACCGTGACGGTTCCACCGTGGGCGGCGACCAGTTGGCGGACGATGGGAAGGCCCAGGCCGCTACCGCCGGTGCGTCGGCTGCGGGACTTCTCGGCCCGCCAGAACCGGTCGAAGACGCTGGGCAGGTCCTCCGGGGCGATACCGATACCGGTGTCGGTCACCTCGAAGACCACCTGACCGTCCCGGCCTCGGACGGAGAGGGTGATCGTGCCGCCGGCCGGGGTGTGGAGTATCGCGTTGGACACCAGATTGCCGAGTGCCTGCCGCATCCGCACCGGGTCCGCGTCGAGCCACGGCGTGCCGTCCGCCGAGGTGAGCAGGCGGATGCCCGCCGCCTCCGCCCCGACGCGGTGGGCCGCGGCGACCTGTTCGAGCAGTTCGTCGGCGCGGACCTCCTCGCGGTGCAGCCCGAGGGTGCCCGCGTCAGCGGCCGCGAGGTCCTGGAGGTCGTCGATGACGCGCTGGAGGACGACCGCCTCGTCGTGCAGGGAGGCGAGCAGTTCCGGGTCGGGGTCGACGATGCCGTCGCGGGTCACTTCCAGCCAGCCGCGGATGTTGGTGAGCGGGGTGCGCAGTTCATGGGCGATGTCGCTGACCATCGCCTTGCGCTGGGCCTCCATCCGTTCGCGACGCTCCGTCAGCTCATTGAACGCCACGGCCAGGATGCCGGTCTCGTCCTGCGTGGTGACGGGAACGCGGACGTGCTGCTCCAGCGGTTGCTGGGCGGCCTGCGTCAGTGCGCGCAGCGGGCGTACAAGCCGGGTGGCGACCAGCGCGGTCACGGCCACGGTGAGGGCGAGGACGAGACCGGCGACGCCTACGACCTTGGCCTTGTTGGCCGTCGACATGTCGAAGCGCGGGACGGCGCTGTCCCCCGTGCCCAGGAACAGCTCGGCGGCAGGGGCGACATAGGGGGCGAGCTGTTCCCGGCGCGCGCTGTCGACGCAAGCGTTCGCCGTCGCGGACGTGGCGCCCCGCTCATCGCTCGGCATCTTTCCCCCCTGGAAGCGGAGCTTCATGGTCAGGGCCGTGGCGTCGGTCGCGATGCCCAGGGGCGAGCCGAGGTGTACGCCATGGCGGATCAGGCACGCGTCGGCGCGCTCGGTCAATGCCGCCAGGGCCTTCTCCTCCGTCTGGGTGACGGAATAGAGCCGCCCGTCCGCGCACTCCAGCGGCACATCGCCGGACTCGGTGCTCCCGTCCGCGTTCGTGAGGACGGAACGGCCGCTGGGCGTCCGCGTGATACCCATGTCGATTCCGTTGCGTGCGAAACACTTCTGGCGCACCACGGCCAGCTTGGCCACCCTCAGTCGTTCGTCGGCCGTCAGCCGGTAGGGGCCCACCGCACGCGGATCGATGCCGCTGAGCTGTGCTCCGGGCTCCGTGAAGGTGTCGGTGTGCAGCGGGTCGACCGTGGCGGCGGCACGCGGCGGCAGGGCGGCCTTCCGGGCCGCGGAGTCCGCGATCGTCGTGCGCTCGGGGGTCGTCAGCGCGATGCGCCGGCCGGTCCTGTCCGACAGCGTGCGCAGGGTCTTGCCGACGCCGGACCAGTCGGGATGGGTGGCCGCGTATCCGCTGAGCTGCCGGAGGATGTCCATGTCGTCGGCGAGCACCTGGCCCTGCTCCTCCTGGATGGCCCGAGTGGTGGTCTGCACGGCGAGCCAGGCGGTCGCCGTCACGGAACACAGGGCGATGAGCACGGAGGTGATCAGCAGCCGTACCAGGAGGCGCTTACGCAGGGGGATGCGGCGATTCACGCCCGGTCGCCCTTGAGCTTGTATCCCACGCCGAAGACCGTCAGCAGGCGGACCGGTCTGCGGGGGTCCGCCTCGATCTTCTTGCGCAGGTTCATGATGTGCACGTCGATGGCCCGCTCGGTCGACGCCCGATCGATCCCCCGGGTCCGGTGCAGCAACTGCCGACGGGAGAACACCCGCTCGGGTTCGGCGACCATGGCCAGCAGGATCTCGTACTCCGCGGGCGTGCAGTCCACGGGCGCGTCGTCGCATGTCACCGCGTGCCGGGCCGGGTCCACCGCGATTCCGCCGGCTCGTACGACCGGATCGTCGCGCTGTTCGGAGACGGGGCGTCCGCTGCGCCTCAGGACGGTGCGGATGCGGGCCATCAGCTCGCGCGGGCTGTACGGCTTGGTCATGTAGTCGTCCGCGCCGAGCTCCAGGCCGAGCAGTATGTCGTCCTCGGTGGAACGGGCGGTCAGCATGACGACGGGGATGTCGTCGCTCTGCCGCAGCACCCGGCACACACCGAAGCCGTCGACGACCGGCAGCATCAGGTCGAGGACGACCAGGTCCGGCCGGTGGCGGCGGGCCTCGTCGAGAGCGGCCCCGCCGTCGTGGACCACGGTTGCGGTGTGTCCCTCCTTCAGCAGTGAGCGGCGTATCAGCTCCGCCTGCTTCTCGTCGTCCTCCGCGACCAGCACATATGCGCACACGGGGCCGATGCTAAGCGCCCCGGGCCGGGAGGAGTGCGGGTGCGAGGGGCTTGCCACACCCTGACACCTTCCTCACATCCGCCTGCGACACTCGGGGTCCTCACCGCTGTGCGCCGGCCTGTTCTCGCGCCCATCACCGCGTGCGCCCGGTCCTGCCCGCCGGCGTCCGCGCACCCACCACCAGAGAATCACCGAGCACACCGCCGCGAACGCGCACCACGTCGAGACGAACTCCAGCTCCCACAGCGCCCAGCAGATCAGCGCCCCCACCACGACCAGCAGACCGAGCAGCTGCATTCCGCGATCGCCCGAGAGCAACAGCGCGCCGACGGTGGCCAGGAGGTAGCCCGCGATGAGCCATTCCGCGTGGGACAGGTGGACGACGTAGCCCAGGGTGTGGCCGCGGATCTCGGCCGTGACGGGACGTGCGGCGAGGGCGTACGCGAGAGCCGCCGCGGTCACGAGGCCGGACACGAGAGGGAGCGCCAACCGGCGCCGGGCGTGCCGCGGCGCCGCGCACACCACGCCCACCGGTACCCACACCGCCAGCAGCGGAAGAGCGATCACGGCCCAGGCCACCGTCGCGGGGCCGCCGCCTCCACCCGAGTCCCAGACCACGGACTCGACGATCTGGTGGGCTCCGAGCAGCAACGGCAGTGCGGCCAGCGGGAGATCCCCCACCCTGCGCACCTGCGCCACACAGGCCACCCCGACAGCGGCGATACCGGCACCGGCTGCCAGATCGGCCGTCGCACTCCAACACATCGCGTCACCATGGGTCCGCCGTCACGAGATCCCGCCTTACGGTGCACAACGCTACGGCGCCCGGATGCGATGCCCGTCGTGGACACGAAAGCCTCCCGGACGTCGCTCCTCACGTTCCCCACGCGCAACGGGTCACGCGGAGCATCACCCTGGCATGCTGCCCTCATGCCGACTCCCATGCGCCCGAGCCCGTCCGCTGCCGCACACGGCCCCCTCACCCCGGTCAACGGCCTGCGCGTACAGGCGCGTCGGGTGAGCCAGCAGGTGCGCGGGGCGGGCCGGGTGCTGCGCGATGTGTCGTTCGACGTCGATCCCGGGCGGCTCACCGTGATCGCCGGGAGCAGCGGGGCGGGCAAGACGATTCTGCTGCAGACGCTGGCGGGGCTCCGCGCGCCGGCCGCGGGCGAGGTACTGCACGACGGGGCTCAACCCGGCCCGCCCGGGCCGGAGTTCGGGTACGTGCCGCAGGAGGACATCATCCACCGTGAGCTTCCGTTGCGCAGGACGCTGGTGTACGCGGCGGGCCTGCGCATGCCTCCGAGCACTGCGGCCGAGACCGTCGCGGCGCGTGTGGACCGGGTCCTGGAGATCCTCGGACTGTCCCATCGGGCCGCGACGCCCGTGCGCGCGCTGAGCGGCGGTGAGCGCAAACGGGCCTCCATAGCGGTCGAGTTGCTCACTCGGCCACGCGTGCTGTTCCTCGACGAGCCGACCTCCGGGCTCGACCCGGTCACCGGGGCAGCCCTGCTGCGGACCCTGCGCGCGCTGGCCGACGACGGCACGACCGTCGTGCTCACCACTCATGTCCTCGCCGATCTGCTCCGCTGCGACCAGGTCGTGTTCCTCGCCCCCGGCGGCGAGGTCGCGTTCGCCGGTGAACCGGACGCCCTGTGCGGGGCGTTCGGGGCGGGCTCGGTCGAGGAGGTGTACGAGGCGGTGGCCGAGGGCGTACGCGTCCCTCAGGCCGCCGCAGCGGAGCTCCGCCCGGCGGGGCCCTCGTCAACTCCCCCGCCGAGGGAGCGCGTCGGTGCCGTACGCCAGTGGGCGCTGCTGACCCGCAGAAGCGCGGCGCTGCTGCTGCACAACCGGCTCTCGGTCGCCGTCCTGGCCGGTTCGCCGGTGATGATCGTGGCGATGTTCGCAGTGCTGTTCCGAGCCGGCGCGTTCGATCGTGCGGCGCCCGACCCCGGATCGACCGCGATGATCATGTTCTGGATCGCGTTCGGCGCGTTCTTCTTCGGGCTGACGTACGGGCTGCTGCAGATCTGTACCGAGCTTCCCGTGCTGCGTCGCGAATGGCTGGCGGGGCTGCGGATCGGGCCGTACGTCGCCTCGAAACTCACCACCATGCTCCCGGTGCTCGCGGTCGCGGACGCGCTGCTGCTGGTCGTGCTGCGGGCTCTGGACCGGTTGCCCTCGGCGGGGTGGGGCACCTACGGCTCGCTGTTCCTGTCGAGCGTGCTGGCTTCGGCGGCCGCACTGGCGCTGGGGCTGCTGGCGTCGGCTGCCGTGTCCGAGCCCGGGCAGGCGACGCTCATGCTGCCGTTGCTCTGCTTCCCGCAGGTGCTGTTCTCGGGGGCCTTTGTGCCGGTGCCCCGGATGACGGGTGCAGGGCAGGCGATCAGCTGGGCGATGACCAACCGTTGGGCGTTCGAGGCGCTGGGCGGCGGAGTCGGCCTGGAGTCGCTGTGGCGCGGGGGCGGCTCACCGCTGGGTCCGCCGCTGCTGGACTCGTACGGGAACTCGTTCGGTCATCCGGCGAGCCGTGGCTGGCTGATCCTGGCGGTCTTCGGGCTGGTCTTCATGGCGGTGACGTGGGTGGTCCTGGTGCGCAAGTGCCGGGAGGGGGCGGTGCGGAGCCGGGACGGGCGCTGAGTGCCCGCCCGGCCGCCACGGCCGCCGGGTCTGGGAGGAATCCTGCCGATGGGTCGAGGGAGTCCCCGCCGAAGGCCCCGACCGCCGTGGCCGCGGGCCTTGAAAGTCCCTGCCGAAGCGTCTTCGACGTCTGTGCCGATGGACGCCTCCTGGTTCCTGTCTCAGCAGCCCACCCGCGCGGCCAGCCCCACCACCCGTGGCACCCGGTCCCGATAGGTCTGCGTCACGAACGTCAGGAACGTCTCGATGTCCCTGGGCTGCGACGACAGTCCCAGCGAGACGCGCACGGCGCCCGCCGACGGCAGCCGGAGCAGCTCCAAGTAGTCCTCCAGGGAGCCGAGTTGCCTGCGTGCGGCCGAGCGCAGTCGGCTCAGTGGCAGGGCGAACGCCGCTTCCCCGGCCCCTGGGTTGCAGAAGCAGCCGGTGCGCAGCGAGATGCCGCGCGCGGCGCTGTCGCGCGTGACGATCCGCTCGTCGACGATCCGGCCGTCCGCGCCGAGCAGGTTCAGCGCGACCGTGCCCCCGCGGGCCGCCCCGCCGCCGCCCTCGGGGCCGTACACCCGGACCATCGGGGAGCCGTCGCTGTGCCGCAATGTCCGCAGGCCCGCCAGGAGTTGGCCGGTCAGCGCCGTGACATGGGCATGCACGCGGTCCATGCCGATGCGGTCGATCCACTCCAGCCCGGCGGTCACGTCCGGTAGGGACAGGAAGTTCACCGTGCCGTCCTCGAAGGCCGCCTCGTCCTCGGCGAGGACGTGCCACTGCGCCTGGGCGCTGACCGCGTAGATCGTGCCGCCCGAGAACCAGGGCCGACTCAGCTTCGCGAGTGCCTCCCGGCGGGCGATCAGGCTGCCGACGCCAGTGGGGTGGCCGAAGACCTTGTACCAGCTGACCACAGTGAAGTCCGGGTGGAACCGGGCCAGGTCCAGGGTGTTGGTCGGTACGAAGGCGGCGGCGTCCAGCAGGACGTCATAGCCCTGGTCCTGGGCCTCGGCGATCCACTCCAAGGGGTGCTGGACACCGGTGAAGTTGCTCTGCGCCGGGTAGGCCAGCAGTCCGCGCGAGCGAGCGTCGGCATCATGCCTTTGTCCCTGCGGGCGCGCGCCGCCCGCACGACCTCCCGTCAGTCCCCGCAAGCGTGCGCCGGCCACACGCCCCGCCCGCGGTGCGCGCGAGCCTGCGCCGTCGCGCCCCCGCAGCAGGCCGAACCCCTTGTCGCGCGCCGACAGCGCTGCCCGCAGTCGCCCCCCGTCGATCTGCAGGCCGGGCCCGTCCAGCGGCACGTACGCCGTCGCCGCTCCACGGGCCCGCGCGTACTCGCGCAGCCCGTTCACCGAGTTGTGGTTGTCCAGCGACATCACCAGTCTGCTGCCGCGCGCGAACGGATAGGCCTCGCCGACCAGGCGCAGCGCGCCCGTCGCATTGGGGGTGAAGATCACGGCGTACTCGGCCGGATCGGCTGTGAAGTGCCGCAGGACCGCCCGGCGGGCCTCGGCGAGCAGGCGTCCCGAGGCGCGGGAGGCCGGGCTCTCCGAGTGCGGGTTGCCGAATAATCCGCCGGTGATCCGCTCGGCACTCCCCGTGACGAGCGAGCGCGGAGGCAGTCCGGAGCCCGTGTGGTCGAGGTAGGTGTGCCCGCCCTCGTCCAGGTAGCCGAACTCGCGCGCCCGCAACTCGGCGAAGCCGACGGCCCCGCCCCTGCCGGAGCTGTCTCCGGCATCGCCTATGTGGCCCGTGGTCTGTGCCTTTCCCAACATTCCCCCTCTGCCCGGCCGGTCCCCTCCGACTCGGCGGACCGGCTGCCGACCGACCCTCATCATCTGCCCGCACGGTCCGAGCGACAGGCCTTCCCAACCATCGCTGAAGCCTCAACAAAGCCCTGACTCAGGCGGGCCCCTCCCCTGTGCCGCGGCCCCGATGAGTGATTGGGTGGGCGCGGCCACGCCAATCGAACCGCAGGAGAGCGTCACAGCCATGAGCAGCCCCTACACGTACGAGTACAAGGTCGTCACCTTCCGGGAGTCGCTGATCGGCGACGCACTGGACAGCGACAAGCTGGAGAAGGTCCTGAACAAGCACGCCGAGGACGGGTGGGCGCTGAAGGCGATCACCTCCGCCGACGTCAAGGGCCGCATAGGTCCCGGCGCGGTCGAGGGGCTGCTTCTGACGCTGGAGCGGCCGCGCCGATAGCCCCGTGTGGTGCGCGCCGCGCCGAGGCGAGGGATGCTGGAGCTGATGGGACAGCGGATCCGCAGGTGCTACTGATGCCGTCGGAGGCCTTCCTGCCCGGGAGGCCT
This sequence comes from Streptomyces albiflavescens, assembly GCF_014645835.1. Classification (GTDB taxonomy): domain Bacteria; phylum Actinomycetota; class Actinomycetes; order Streptomycetales; family Streptomycetaceae; genus Streptomyces; species Streptomyces albiflavescens. The sequence continues at coordinate 89,453 of NZ_BMMM01000014.1, read as the reverse complement.
CTTACGGCTGGGTTGGTCCCGGAGGCCCCCCGAAGTCCTGGCACCCGCCCCCGACCGCTGCCGGCCAGTGATGTCAGGACGGTACGGCGATGAAGAGCGACGGAACGCTTCGCAGTGAGGTCGTCACCAGTCACTCGGTGTGCGGCGCACCGTGCTGGGTCAGTCTGTCCACCCGCGATCTGAAGGCCGCGGAGGACTTCTACACCGCCGTCCTGGGCTGGCAGTGGCACTCGGGCCGCAGGATGGGCGATCAGTACCGGATCGCGCGCGTGAACGGAGTCCCCGTCGCGGGCGTCTCCGAGGTGGACTTCGTCGCGAAGACGGCCGTCGCGTGGATTCCCTACTTCGCCGTGGCCAGCGCGGACGAGACGGTCTCGCGCAGCCAGGAACGCGGCGGTACGACCGCGGTGGGGCCGATCTCGTTCGCGCCCGGGCGGGCGGCGCTGCTGGCCGACCGGGACGGCGCGGTGTTCGGTATCTGGGAGGGCGAGCTGGTGTCCGGCTGGGAGGCATGGCGCCGCGCGGCACCGGCCTTCGTACGGCTGCACACCCGCGACGCCTTCGACGCGGCCATCTTCTACGGCGAGGTCCTGGGCTGGGCGTCCGCGACCCCCGGATGCTGTCAGGTCGACTACGAGGAGAACGAGGTCGTACTGCGCAGCCACGGGGACATCGTCGCCCGGATCCACTCGGGCGCGGTGGAAGCGGCGCCCGATCCGACCATTCGACCGCACTGGCAGATCCACTTCGCGGTTTCCGACGTGGAGGCCTGCGCCCGGGCCGCGCGGGCGCACGGCGGCACGGCCCACCAACAGGGGGTCGGCTCGACGGAGGCGGTCCTCAGCGACCCCGACGGGGCGCACTTCACCGTCACCTCCAAGATCGGTGCATAGTCCAACAGACCCGGCTGCCGGCGCGCCCCTCGGCGCCGTGGTCGAGACGGGACCTCGCGGACCGGTGTGGATGGCCGCTCGGCGGTGGCCATGGCCCGTGCACACGGGCCCGGCGGACGAAGTCGCCCCGCCCACGACGCGACGGAATCCGCGGATCGGGCTCCAATAGAGGGTGACGGGATACAACCGGCACGACAGGCGCCGCCGAGACCCGCGGTCCCCAGGCGGCGCGATGGAGGTCCGCGATGCCCACTCCTCTCCGGCTCCTGCCCGCCCTCTCCCCCGACCATCGCGAACGGCTGATGAGCGTGGCCCGCGAGGTCTCGTTCCCCGCGGACGGAAGGATCTTCGAGGCAGGAGGGGTCGCGGACCGTTTCTGGGTGATCCGATCCGGCACCGTCTCGCTCTACCAGCAGGTCATCGCGAACAGACGCATCTCCGTCGCGACGCTGGGGCCCGGTGATCTGCTCGGCTGGTCATGGTTGTTCCGGCCCCACACCTGGGACTTCGGCGCCGAGGCCTTCAGCCCCGTACGCGCCTACGAGTTCGACGCCGCGCAGGTACGGACCCTCTTCGACGCGGATCCGACGCTCGAGCTGTCCCTGACCCGGACGATCGGTGCCATCCTGGCCCACCGGCTCGAAACGACCCGAGCAGCGCTGATCGAGCACTACGCACGCCACGGCGGTGGCAGATGACGACAGGTCCCCCCCGGGCATGCGCACGCGCACGCCCGGCTGGGATAGGAATCTCGTATGGACGACACCCTGGATGCCCTGGATTCCTTCGAACTCCTGCCCGGCGCGGCCCACTCGCCCGTGATCGTGCATGTCCCGCACTCCTCGCGGCGGATGCCCGCGCCGGTGCGCGAGGGAATCCTCCTGGACGACGCGGCGCTGGAGAACGAGTTGGACCACATCACGGACGCGCACACCGCGGAGCTCGCCGCGGCCGTGGCCAAGGACGCCGTGGTCACGCCGTGGCGGTTCGTCAACCGACTGTCCCGGCTGGTGGTCGACCCCGAGCGGTTCCCCGACGAACGGGAGGAGATGCTGGCCGTGGGGATGGGTGCGGTCTACACGCGGACGACGCACCGGGCACTGCTCCGGCCCACGAAGGTCGATCCGCAGCCGCTGATCGACCGTTACTTCCACCCGTACGCACGGGCGATGACAGCGGCGGTCGCCGACCGGCTGGCCGCGACCGGGCGGGCCGTGATCGTCGACGTCCACTCGTACCCGACGGCTCGGCTGCCGTACGAGCTGCACGGCGACGGTCCGCGGCCGCCGATCTGTGTGGGGACCGACTCCTTTCACACACCGCCCGAGCTGGTCGCCCTCGCGGAGAAGGCGTTCGCGGGCCTGGGGGGTGTGGGGATCGACAGCCCGTTCTCCGGGGCGTACATCCCGCTGCGGTACTACGAGAGGGAGCCGGGGGTGACCGCCCTGATGGTGGAGATCCGTCGGGACACGTACATGACCGAACCTGGAGGTCCGGCGGGCCCGGGGTTCTCGCGCCTCGTCTCGGCGCTGACGGCTCTGGTCGATGCCGTGGACGGCTAGCCGGGCGACGCCGGCACCCCTAGGATCCGGGTAAGCAAACGCTTAGCCATGGGTTCAGGGAGGCACGGGATCATGCCGGTCGTCGACGCGTGGATGCAGCACCCCACTCTCCGCCACTCCAACCACGAGATGTTCGAGTCGCTGCGCCGCTGGACGGGCATGGAACTTCTGGAGGAACCCCTGCCGGTCAAGGCCACGGTCGCCGCGCTGGCGGCAGCCGACGTGGAGATCGGCCTTTCCGCGGCCTGGTACGGGCCGCAGGGGCCACTCATCAGCAACGACGAGGTCGCCGAGTTCGTCGACCGGTCCGACGGACGGCTGCGCGGCGTCGCCGGCGTCGATCTGACCAAGCCGGTCGCGGCCGTACGGGAGCTGCGGCGGGCCGTCGAGGAACTGGGCTTCGTGGCGCTGAGGATCGTGCCGTGGCTGTGGCAGCTGCCGCCCACCGACCGGCTCTACTACCCGCTGTACACCGCCTGCGTCGAACTCGGCGTCCCCTTCTGCACCCAGGTCGGGCACACCGGCCCGCTGCGCCCCTCCGAGACCGGCCGGCCCATCCCGTACATCGACCAGGTCGCGCTCGACTTCCCCGAACTGACCATCGTCTGCGGGCACATCGGCTATCCATGGACCACCGAGATGGTCGCCGTGGCCGACAAGCACGCGAACGTCTTCATCGACACCAGCGCCTACACCGCGCGCCGCTACCCGCCCGAGCTGGTGGAGTATCTGCGCGGCAGGGGACGGCGGAAGGTTCTCTTCGGCACCAACTACCCCATGATCACGCCGGCTCGGGCGCTGGAACACCTCGCCGACCTGCGCCTGGACGAGGAAACCACCGAGTTGTTCCTGTCGGGCAACGCCCACCGCGTCTTCCACCTCGCGGATCATTCGTAGATGCTTGAGCCGGACGTCGGTCGACCCCGGGGTCCGGACAACGATCGACCCTGAGGTGAGGGCAGCTCAGCCATGGCTTTGCAGATCAGCGCAACCAATCCGGAGCACCCCGCGCTCCTGCTCGAACTGCCCTGGCAGCTGCCCTTGGAGGAGTGGCCCGAGCACCACCTGGTGCCGCTGCCGCGCGGCATCTCGCGGCATGTGGTCCGCTATGCGCGCGCCGGGGACGAGGTGGTGGCCGTCAAGGAGCTCGCCGAGCGGCCCGCCGTGCGCGAGTACGAGCTGCTGCGCAGCCTGGACCGGCTCGGCATCCCCGCGGTCGATCCGCTCGCCGTGGTGACGGGGCGCACCGACGCGCAGGGCGCACCGCTGGAGCCCGTACTGATCACCCGGCACCTGGGCGGCTCCCTGCCCTACCGCTCCATGTTCGAGACGACGATGCGGCCGGCCACCATGCACCGGCTGATGGACGCGCTGGCCGTGCTGCTGGTGCGGCTGCATCTGGCGGGGTTCGCATGGGGCGACTGCTCACTGTCCAACACGCTGTTCCGGCGTGACGCCGGGGCGTACGCGGCGTACCTGGTGGACGCCGAGACCGGGGATCTGCATCCCCAACTCAGCAACGGACAGCGCGAGTACGACCTCGATCTCGCCCGGGTCAACATCAGCGGCGAGCTGCTGGACCTGGAGGCCGCCGGAGCCCTGCACCCCTCCGTGGACCCGATCGAATTCGGCAGGGAGATCTGCGCGCGCTACCGGACGCTGTGGGAGGAGCTGACCCGCACCTCCGTGTATCCGGCAGGCAAGTACCACTACATCGACCGCCGCATACGCCGGCTCAACGACCTCGGCTTCGACGTCGCCGAGATGCAGATAGCGCACTCCGCGGGCGGCGACACCGTCACCTTCGTGCCCAAGGTCGTCGACGCGGGCCACCATCAGCGCCAGCTGCTGCGGCTGACGGGACTGGACACCGAGGAGAACCAGGCCCGACGGCTCCTGAACGACCTGGAGAGCTGGATGGCCACCCAGGACGACTACGCGCCCGATGCCCCTCCCCCAGGCTCTCGGCTCCGCTCGAGCGGGGGACACCCCCAGGCCGCCCGCCCGGAGGTACTGGCCCACCGGTGGGTGCGGGACGTGTTCCGGCCGACCGTCCGGGCCGTGCCGCCGGACCTGCGCGGTTCCATGGACCCGGCCGAGCTGTACCACGAGCTCCTCGAACACCGCTGGTTCCTGTCCGAGCGCGCACAGCACGACATCGGCCTGGACACGGCCGTCGAGGACTACGTCGCGAACATCCTCCCCAAGGTCCGCGACGCCCTGCCACCACGGGCGGACGCCCCCGCGCCGCCCGCGTGAGTACCCGGTTCCTGAGCAAAGGCGACCGATCGTACATACGATTGAAGCCTGTACCGGCCGAACGGCTCGCCGCGGCGTCCGCGATGCCGGGACAACACTGACCTGCTCGGGGTGGGAGACATATGGCACAGGCCGCCAGTCCGGCGCGGACCGTCATTCTGACCGTCGATGACGATCCCGGGGTGTCGCGCGCCGTCGCCCGCGACCTCAGGCGCCGCTACGGCGAGTCGCACCGGATCGTGCGCGCCGAGTCCGGGGACGCCGCACTGGACGCGCTGCGAGAGCTCAAGCTGCGCGGCGACCAGGTGGCGGTGATCCTCGCCGACTACCGGATGCCGCAGATGAACGGCATCGAGTTCCTGGAGCAGGCGCTCGACGTGTATCCGGGGGCGCGCCGCGTGCTGCTCACCGCCTACGCGGACACGAACGCGGCGATCGACGCGATCAATGTGATCGACCTGGACCACTACCTGCTCAAGCCGTGGGATCCGCCGGAGGAGAAGCTCTATCCGGTCGTGGACGATCTGCTGGACGCGTGGCGGGCCAGCGACTACCGGCCCGTGGCGACCTGCAAGGTGGTCGGGCACCGGTGGTCGGCGCGCACCTCGGGTGTGCGGGAGTTCCTGGCCCGCAACCAGGTGCCCTACCGCTGGTACTCGTCCGAGACCCCGGAAGGCCGGCGGCTGCTGGCGGCCGCCGGTCAGGACGGGGAGCGGCTGCCGCTCGTGATCACGCCGGACGGTACGCCGCTGGTGGAGCCCGAGGATCCGGATCTGGCCTCACATGTGGGCCTGGCCACGACGCCGGCGGAGGAGTTCTACGACCTCGTCGTCATCGGCGGCGGTCCGGCGGGGCTCGGAGCCGCCGTGTACGGCGCGTCCGAGGGGCTGCGGACGGTGCTCGTGGAACGGTCGGCGACCGGAGGACAGGCGGGACAGAGCTCGCGGATCGAGAACTACCTCGGCTTCCCGGACGGCGTGTCCGGGGCGCAGCTCACCGACCGCGCGCGACGGCAGGCGTCGAAATTCGGCGCCGAGATCCTCACCGCGCGCGAGGTGACCGGACTCGAGGTCACCGGGGCGTCGCGCACCATCCGCTTCTCCGACGGCTCCGCGATCGCCGCCCACTCGGTGATCCTGGCGACCGGCGTGTCCTACCGGCAGCTGGAGGCTCCGGGGCTCGCCGATCTGACCGGGTGCGGGGTCTTCTACGGTTCCGCGCTGACCGAGGCGGCCGCCTGCCAGGGCCACGACGTGTACATCGTGGGCGGGGCCAACTCGGCCGGGCAGGCCGCCATGTACCTGGCGCGGGGCGCGAAGTCCGTGACCATCCTCGTACGCGGCTCCTCGCTGTCCGCTTCGATGTCGCACTACCTGATCCGGCAGATCGACGAGGCACACAACATCACGGTGCGCACCGGCACGGTCGTCGAGGCCGCGCACGGCTCGGACCATCTGGAGCAGCTCACCCTGCGCGATGTGGCGAGCGGACACACCGAACTGGTCGACGCGCAGTGGATGTTCGTGTTCATCGGCGCGGCGCCGCTCACCGACTGGCTGGAGGGGACCGTGCTCAGGGACGCACGCGGATTCATCATGGCCGGACCGGACATGACACCCGACGGGCAGCCACCCGCGGGCTGGGAGCTGGACCGGCCGCCGTACCACCTGGAGACCAACGTGCCCGGCGTGTTCGTGGCCGGGGACGCACGCGCCGAGTCCGCGAAACGGGTCGCGTCCGCGGTCGGAGAGGGAGCCATGGCCGTCATGCTCGTCCACCGCTATCTGGAGCAGTCATGAGCAGCCGGCCGGTGCCGTGCGAGCCGGCGGAGCTCAGCTCGCTGTTCCTGTTCGAGAAGCTGAACGCCGACCAGCTCGACCGCCTCTGCCAGGAAGGCCGGGTGGAACTCTTCGAGCCCGGCTATGTGTACCAGGAGGGCGAGCCCGCCACCTGTTTCTTCGTGCTCCTCGAAGGCACGATCGTGATGTCGCGCCGGGTCGGCGGCGACGACGTGGAGATCAGCCGCACCTCCAAGCGCGGGGTGTACGCCGGGGCCATGCAGGCCTATCTGGCCCGAACGGACCAGACCCGCTACAAGGGCTCCGCACGGGTCACCGAGCCCTCGCGGTTCTTCGTCCTGCCCGCCGAGACGTTCTCCGCGATCCTGCGGGAATGGTTCCCGATGGCCGTCCATCTGCTGGAAGGGCTGTTCTTCGGCAGCCAGAACACCCAGCGAGCGATCGGCCAGCGCGAGCGACTGCTGGCGCTCGGTTCGCTGTCGGCCGGGCTGACGCATGAGCTCAACAACCCCGCGGCGGCGGCGGCTCGGGCCACCTCGGCGCTCCGGGACCGGGTCGCGCACATGCGGCACAAGCTCGGTGTCATCGCCTCGGGTCCATATGAGCGCGACGCATTGAAGTCGCTGATCGAGATCCAGGAGGGCACGGCCGATCGCGTCGCCAAGGCGCCGGTCCTGAGTCCCCTCGAAGCCTCCGACCGCGAGGACGCGCTCGCCGACTGGCTCGACGACCACGGCGTCCCGGAAGGCTGGCGGATCGCACCGACCTTCGTGCAGGGCGGCCTCGACATCGACTGGCTGGAACAGGTCGCGGCGACAGTGGACGAGGAGATCCTGCCGGGGGCCATCGGCTGGCTCAACTACACCGTCGAGACCGAGCTGCTCATGAACGAGATCGCGGACTCCACCACCCGCATCTCGCACCTCGTCGACGCCGCCAAGCAGTACTCGCAGATCGACCGCGCTCCCTACCAGGTCGCCGACGTGCACGAGCTGCTGGACAGCACGCTGTTGATGCTCGCCGGGAAGATGGGCTCCGGCATCAAGGTCGTCAAGGAGTACGACCGTACGCTGCCGCGGATCCCCGCCTATCCAGGTGAGTTGAACCAGGTGTGGACCAACCTCATCGACAACGCCGTCTCCGCGATGGACGGCGAGGGGACACTGACGGTGCGCACCGCGCTCGACCGGGACCAATTGCTGGTCGAGTTCCGGGACTCCGGTCCAGGGGTGCCCGCGGAGATCCGCGACCGCATCTTCGACCCGTTCTTCACCACCAAGCCGGTGGGTGAGGGCACCGGGCTCGGCCTGGACATCTCCTGGCGGATCGTCGCCAACAAGCATCACGGAAGCATTCATGTGGAGTCGGTGCCCGGCAACACCCGTTTCCAGGTACGTCTCCCCCTGACCGCCACGGACACCTCCGAGGAGCCGTCATGACCACGCCCACCGGAATCGACCCTGCCGTTCCGCCGAGCGGCACCGGCTGCACCGAGTGCGACGCCGTCGGCGGATGGTGGTTCCATCTGCGGCGCTGCGCCCAGTGCGGTCACATCGGCTGCTGCGACGACTCTCCGGCGAAGCACGCCACCGCGCACGCGCACAGCAGCGGGCATCCCATCATCAGCAGCTTCGAGCCCGGCGAGAACTGGTTCTGGAACTACGAGACCTCCGAGCTGTACGAGTCGGGGCCCGACCTCGCTCCCCCGGTGAGCCACCCGGCCGACCAGCCCACACCGGGGCCGGCCGGACGGGTCCCCGCGAACTGGGCCGAGACACTGCGCTGACAGCCACCTACGCTTCCGAGCGCCGGCTTTTCGGTGTGCGCCGAGCGTTTCCGTCCACGCTGAGCGTTGGGGCGGTCGCTGTGTGTATCGGCGCCAACCATGCGCGGAGGCGCTCAGAGCACCGACTTGCCGTACATCTCGCCGAGCGGTTCGGCGAGCAGTTCGATGCGGGCGCCGTCGGGGTCCCGGAAGTACATCGACGTGCCGCTCTCCTGCACGTACTCGACTCCGGCGGCATCCAGCCGCTCGCGCAGCCGCTGCCAGGTGGTGGGGTCGACCGAGATGGCCATGTGGTGCAGTCCGCCGAGCACCTCCGCGTACGGGCCCAGGTCGAGGCCGGGGAAGTCGAAGAAGGCCAGGAGATTGCCATGGCCGAGGTCGAAGAAGAAGTGGGTGGAGCCCTTGTAGTCGCGGTTCTCGATCATCTCCGTGAGGGGGAACCCCAGGACGTCCTGGTAGAACCGCACGGTCCGCTCGACGTCCGAGGAGAGCAGCGCGACATGGTGCACACCGCGGGCGGAACTCGCCGGCCTCACCTCGGTCAGATACGCGTCCCGGATCCGCTGACGCTCCGCCTCGATCGCTGCCAGGTCCACCGCATCCATCGGGAGCTCCTCAGGTAGGGAAGTAGCCGCTCTTGGTACTAAATTCAACCACTTCATGGCTACTCTGGACCCCCCTGACCCCCGTTCTCGTCCGGAGCGGTTTACGGCCGTCCGGATGCGGGTTGCGGCACTCAGGACGATGCTGGATACATGTCCGGACGTGCCCCTTTGGTAGTGCATCCCACCATTGGCACCGGCGGCCGCCAGGTGACCGCTCGGGGCGAGAACCTCGGTGTGGCGTTCTCGGACGAGGACCTGATCGAGTTCCTCGGCCGGGCAGGTCTGCCCGACGCGGAAGACCTCCTGGACGATCCCGCGTGGGTGAAGTGGCGTGGGGGCCAGGCACACTTCTACGGGGCCGCGTAGGAGGCCTACGCCGCCCATACGGCACTGGCCCGTGGTTCCCGCTGAGCCCTGTGGCGGTCGCCCGCGCCTTCGGTCAAGGTGGCGCCCTGCCACGACGCGTGCCCCTCGGGGCGCTGGCCGCGACCGCGACGGCGCTGCTGCGCGCCGTCTGTCGGACCGCCCCAGGCGCCCGCGCCGCGACGACGACCGCGACAGCCGCCCCGGATTCGACGGCCACCACGACCACCGACGACGTGGCGCGGCATCATGCTTGTCGTGGGCCGGATCGCGCCCGGGCCAGTCGGCTGCGCCGTTGCTCCGAACGGGGGGCGCGCTCACCCAACCCGGTGGGCGGCGGCAAGGACGCGTACCACCGGCATGCGGGCGAACGTTGCTCCGACATGGAGAGCACTCACACAGCACTGCGCCGCGTTCCGACCCGCGCACGCGTTGGCGGCCCGTATGCCGAACCGTCCAACGACCACCGGAGCAATCCGCCGATCTACGCGCAGCTCGTCTCGGAGTGGCGGGCCAAGGGCCGTGTGGTTCCGGAGCATCACACTGTGCGCGAGGTGCTGTGGGCCTCCTTCGCCGCACCGGCTCCGGAGGTGGACGAAGCCGAACCCGTGCCCGCGGTTCCCGTGCCCCGCGGTCTCCCCGGCTGGGTGAGGGTCACTCCTCGCTGAGGGGCGCCAGAACGGCGAGCGTTCCGTTGGCCTGACGCAGCGCCAGCTCCAGGGGGAGGGCCGGATGCAGGGCACCGGTCCCGTCCGGCGGGATGATCCACTCCAGGGAACCCGAGGACCGGTACGGCGGCGGTACGGCGACCCAGGAGCCCTTGCCGAGGTGACGGAGTCCGGACCCCACCCAGCGGCTGGTGGGATCGGGCGGCAGGAAGAAGCCGACGCGGCGGGCCGCGGAGTCCACCAGCGTGGGTCCCGGCACCTGAAGCGGGTCGGACCACAGTATGTCCAGGGCGAGCAGGCCCAGTTGTTCGGGAACGCTCAACACGTCCCAGAAGCGCCCGGCTTCCAGGAGCACGCTGCCGCTGCCCTGGTCCCACTCCCGTTTGCACGCCCGGGGGTCGGTGGCGGCTGCGGCGAGCCACTCCACACTTTGCATCCACATCGCATTCGTCAAGGCCCACTCCGGGGATATTCCGCTCCGCTCGGCACGCGCGGAGAAGGACGCAGCCGGCGGGGCTTGCGATTGCCCATCAGCCCCTCGGCATATGCATGTTGGTAGATATTTCTACGTGGCGGAAGGGGTGGCGCGGTCTGGCGTTTTACCTTGGCCGGTTACGGCAGGGGCCATGGTGCGTGAAGTTTGTGCAGTGCACCGCCGTGCAGGGGGGTGGTGTGCCACCGCGCCGTGAACGTGCGGTCCGGGAGCGAGCAGGTCACCGTCAACCGGTGCGGGGTCTCCAGGAACAGCACGTCGACGCGCAGGGTCTCCGGGTCGGTCCATCCGCCGCTCACGGCCGTGGGGTTCGAGCCGGAGTCGACGGTCCAGTCGGTGGTACCGAGCATCAGGTCGATGCGCCGGTCGCCCTCGGCCAGCGACACGCGCCAGCCCTTGTCCCCCTTCGCGACCGCGACTCCCGTCAGCGTCCGCTGATCCGCGCAGGCACCGCCCTCCGGGACGAACTCGGCGCCCGCCCAGGCATCGCTGCGCGCGGGAGGCTCTGGACGCGCCTCGACCGGCGGCAGGGCCAGGCGCGCGAGACGGCTGCGCAGTGTGTCGTCCTTCTCGCCCGGGAGCGGAGCGGTGCCGAAGGCGGGGAGCAGGTGGCGCCACACCAGGTTCAGCAGGTCCTGCGTCTGCTCGGTCGCCGTGGTCGTCGCGATCACCGCGTCGCACTCGGGCAGGACGAGACAGAACTGTCCGTACGCTCCGTCGCCGCGGTACCCGTGCCGGGACCTCCAGAACTGGAATCCGTACCCCTGCTGCCAGTCCGACAGCGCCCCTTCGGCCGTACCGTCCGCGGTGGAGATGTGCGCACGGGTGGCCTCTGCGATCCACGAGGACGGGAGGAGCCGCCGTCCCTCCCAGACACCGTCCCGCAGGTACAGCTGGCCGAGTCGGGCGATCGCGTCGGTCGCGGCGTGCAGGCCACTGAAGCCGAGATCGCGGCCGGCCGGGCCCTGCCGCCAGGCGGCCTCCCCGATGCCCAGTGGGTCGAACAGCCGGGGCCGCAGATAGGCCGTCAGCGACTGCCCGGTCACGCGCTGGACGATCGCGGCGAGCGTGTACGTGGCGGACTGGTTGTACGCGAACACGGTGCCGGGGTCGCGGTCCGGCGGCATCAGCAGGAAGCCGCGTACGGTCTCCTTCCGGTCGAGCCGGAACGCCTCGGCGTAGGTCTCACCCAGGTGCCCGCTCGCCATCGACGCGACATGCCGGACGAGCATGGCGCGACTGCGCGGGTCGGTGATGTCGGCGTCGAACTCGGGGAAGTACGAGATCACGGGGTCGTCCAGGCGCAACAGCCCCTCGGCGGCGGCGAATCCCGCGGCCGTGGACGTGAAGCTCTTGCTCAGCGAGTAGAGCAGTTGACGGCGCTCGGGTGTGTACGGCGCCCACCAGCCGGACGCCACGACGTGACCGTGGCGCAGGATCATCAGGCTGTGCGGTTCCATGTCCGGGGCGGCCTCGACGGCATCGAGGAACGCGTGAATGCCCGACGCGTCGACGCCCTGTTCGCCGGGCGTGCTGACAGGCAGGGGACGAGCACTCATACGGGGGCCTCCGGGCGGCTCGGGACAGCGGCTGTGACACACAGCCGGACACGGTATACATGCGTACGCCATCCTTCCCGTGCGGGCGCCCGCGCGTCCATGAGCCGCGGGCGGGCTTGCAGTGATGGTGTGCGCGGCCTTCGCGTGAAGCGCAGCCCGCCGAGCCGGGCCTCGGGCCCCGCTGGGGCATCAACACATGGGCGGATGCCCGGCGTTGACGGGTCACCGTCATAATGATCGAGTGATCTCCCCCACAGCCACATCCGTAGAGCGCGTTCCCGTCGTCATCGTCGGCGCGGGACCGGCCGGTCTCACCCTCGGCAACATCCTGCGCGCCGCGTCCCTCGACTGCGTGGTCCTGGAGAACGAGAGCCGGGAGTTCATCGAACAGCGGCCCCGGGCGGGCTTCATCGAGGAATGGGCGGTACGCGCCCTGCGCCAACGGGGGCTGGCCGACCGGCTCGTGGAGCGGGCCCAGCCGCACAGCGAGTGCGAGTTCCGGATCGACGGTGAACGTCACCGGTTCCGGTACGCCGAGCTGACCGGAGACCGCCACTTCGTCTATCCGCAGCCGCTGTTGGTGACCGACCTGGTGCGCGAGTACGCCGACATACGCGGCGGCGACATCCGGTTCGACGTACAGGATGTCGCCCTGCACGCCATCGACGGCGACCGCCCCTCGGTGCTGTACACGGACCCGGCCACCGGCGAGCGCCGGCGCATCGAGTGCGAGATCATCGCGGGCTGCGACGGCGCACGCGGAGTGACCCGTACCTACGTCCCACCGGAGCGCGGCTCCCTGGCCCGCTACGACTACGGAGTGGGCTGGCTGGCGCTGCTCGCCGAGGCACCGCCGTCGTCCGACTGTGTCGTCTTCGGTGTGAACTCAGGTGGATTCGCCGCCCACATGGCCCGCAGCCCCCAGGTCACCCGCTACTACCTGGAGGTGAAGCCCGGCGACGATCCGGAGAACTGGCCGCACGACACAGTGTGGTCGGAGCTCCACGCCCGGCTGTCGGTGACCGGTGCCGCACCGCTCACCGAAGGACGGCTGATCGAGAAGCGGGTGCTCGACATGCACAGCTATGTCGTGGAGCCGATGACGTACGGACGGCTGTTCCTGGCGGGCGACTCCGCCCATCTCGTGGCGCCGATCGCGGCGAAGGGCATGAACCTGGCGCTGTACGACGCACTGCTTCTGGCGGACGCGCTCGTCGCCTACTTCGGGACGGGCGACCGCAGTGGGCTGCGTGACTACTCGGCGGCCTGTCTGCGGCGCGTATGGGAGTACCAGGAATTCTCCCAGTGGTTCGCGGAGTTGCTGCACGGGCCTTCGTCGGGCGATCCCTTCCGAGCGGGTTCCGCGGGGGCGCGACTGCGGCGACTCCTGGGCTCCCCCGCCGCGGCGGCCACGTTCGCGGACTCCTACATCGGCAAGGACCCCGTGCGGTGAGCCGTCAGGCGCCGCTGGCCTGAACCTTTCGCACGAGTGGGCGACCGCCGGGGCACTGAAGAAAAACAGGTCTTTGGAACCCCTCCCCGTTGAGCACACAACGTCACACCCTCCGTACTTCCGGGAAAGGTGAGAGCCCGGTGCACAGCGAGGGATGACGATGGTCAAGGTGCAAGACCCCACGGGCGAGTTGGTCGCCGGAAGATACCGACTGCTCGAGGTCGCCCACCGGGAAGAGGGCCGCGTCGGCTGGCACGGTCAGGACCTCGACTTCGAGCGGCCGGTCGCCTTGACCTGGTCGCGGCTGCCGGAGCATCGGCGCGAGGAGGCGGAGCACCGTACCGCCACGCGGATCCTGCGCGAGTCCGAGCGCCTGGAGCTCGTCTGTCCCGGCCGGGTGGCCACGGTCCTCGACGTGATCGAGGAGCACGACTTCGTGTGGACGGTCACGGAGCGGTCCCCGGGCGTCCCGCTGACCGAACTCCTCGGGCGCGGCCCGGTGAACTACATCCGCGCGGCCCGCGTCGGGCTCGGCCTCCTCGACGTCCTCGCGGCCGCCCACAACGCGGGGGTGACGCACGGCGATCTGAGCCCCGGCCAGGTGCACGTGCACGAACGGGGCGCGGTCACGGTGCGCGGTTTCGGCCTCATGGGATCCACCGTCTCGCCACGCGTCACCGCGCCGTCGTACGCCTCCCCCGAGCAGACCCGTGGTGAGGGCACCGGACCGGCGGCGGACCTGTGGGCGCTGGGCGCGATGATGTACGCGATGGTCGAGGGCCGACCACCCATCCGCGACCGTGGACGACTCGACGCCACACTGCGCGCCGTGGACCGGCTGCCCATCCGGGCCCCGCTCAGCGCGGGACCGCTCGCACCGGCCATTCAGGGGCTCCTGCGCAGGGATCCCTTGGAGCGGGTGCCCGAGCCGGTCGTACGCGAGGCCCTGACGCGCATCCTCAAGAAGGAACTCGACGACGCGACGGCCATGGCGCCCCTGCCGCATTTCCTGGATCCGTGCGCCGTCGCCCGGCGCGTGGGACGGCTCCGGGGCGGATTGCCGGTCAGCCGGCCGGTCCTGCTGGGCGGGGCGCTGGCCGTCACCGTCGTCTGCTTCGCCGTGCTCACCGCGGCGGGCGGACTGCCCGACGGGGACACGTCCGCATCCGGCGCGGCTCCCTCACGGACCGCCGAGAGCAGCCCCTCCGCCGCCCCCGCCACGCTCCCCGAACGGACACCGCCGGCGTCCCCCAAGCCGTCCCCCTCCTCCACCGTCGGCGAGAAGGCGCCGTCCGGCTTTGCCCGCTATCAGGCACCCGAGGGCTTCTCCATCGACCTCCCCAAGGGCTGGGAACGCCTCCGGACCACGAGATCCGCGGACCTGTCCTATCGCGTCACCTTCGGGGCGAGCGGTGACCCACGCACGCTGGCCGTCACCTACAGCACGCAGCTGGGCCCGGATCCCGTCGCCGTCTGGAGCGCGCTGGAGCCGTCCCTGCGCGCCGATTCCGCCGGCTACGAGCGGGTGGGCGACATCCGGGCCGTGGACTATCGCGGCCGCAAGGGTGCCGACATGGAGTGGTACTCCGTGACCGACGGGGTCCGCGAGCGCACCTTCGGCCGCGGCTTCCTGATCGGCGATCACCGGGGCTTCTCGCTGCGCTGGACGACCCCGGCGAACGACTGGGACACCTCCGCGAACCGGAAGGCGCTGGACGTCTTCCTCCAGTCCTTTCAGCCGAGTGCCCAGTGATCACGCCTACGCTCCGGTCGGCCGGAGAGCGCCGTTCGCGCCAAACGGACACCGCCGCCTGTTGGTCACGGTCTGTGGTGGAGGAGTGTCAGTGCCCCTCGGGGATACGGTGCGCGGGTCTTCGCTGCGACAGCCACTCGGCGACCGTGTCGGCGATGGGCTGACCGGTCTCCAACTCGATGAAGCCGAACTGGCCTCCCTGGTTGCCCTCCAGGAACCACCAGACGCCGTCCTCGTCCTCGGCGAAGTCGAAGGCGGCGTACGCGAGTCCGGTGAGGACGAGGTACTCGTGGACCGAGCGGGCGATGCGGCCGGGCACGGCGGTGGCCTCCCATGCGTGTCCGGTGTCTCCGAACCGCCCGTCGACCTGTCCGGGCACGGCGGCCTTCCTGGCGGCGAACATACGGGTGCCGATGCTGGTCAGTCGTATGTCGGCGCGCTTGGGGATGTACTGCTGCAGGAGCGCGGGACCGGCCGCGACGCCGGAGAAGTCCGCGTCGGGTCCGATGAGCGTGGTCGGCAGGGCCACCGGCGGCTCACCGGGCGGGGGCCCGGAGGCCGACTTCACCACCACGTCCCGGTACTCCTCGACGAACTCCTGGGCCACCCGCGGAGCGGTCGTGACGATGGTGGGCGGCACCGCGAAGCCGCTGCTGTGGGCGACCCGCAGCTGCCAGGGCTTGTGCCGGGCCTGCTCGGCGCGGCGCGGATGGTTCATCCAGCGGGTCGAGGCGGAGTAGAGCATGCCGAACAAGGCCTGCCGCGTCTCGGCGGTGAGCCAGGGCGAGGGCTCGGCGGCGTGAGCGGCCGGCTCGCCCGGCCGCCGCACCCACACGGATCGCAGGCCACCCATGCTGAGCACATGGCCGTTGACCGACAGATAGCCGTCGAAGTCCCCGTGGGCGTAGTCGGCGGAGAGCACCGCTTTGCCCGGCAGGTCGGCTGGGTCGAGGCGCACCATGGGCACGCCTCGCTCGTGCAGTTGGGCCACCACCATGTCGGCGGTGACGTCCTGCTCGGCCGTGAGAATGAGTACCGTCATGCGCGCGGGTGGCCGTCAGTCGTCGAAGTGCGTCTGGGAGCCGGCCGTGGACGTCGTGGTACCGGTGGCCATCAGGAGCGCACGGTCGCTGACGGCCGGGCGGCCGTCGGGCAGGACGTTCAACTGCAGCGCCACATCGAAGTGGTACGGGGTCGTCGCGGCCGACTGCCCGGTGGGCATGGCGTAGTTGAGGGTGAACGGTCGCATGAAAAATCCTCCCCGGTTTCACGGTGCTCTACGTCCACCCGTACGTGTCATGGCCGTAAGGAATTCATCACTTTCCGCCACATCAGGGTGAAGGTCGTCACATCGCGTCGATTCAAGCTTGTCTGTTGCCGCACTGCTCGTGTGTCTGTGTTGATCCCGGCCCAAAGCTTAGGCCAATGCTTCATCCTCAGTGACCTCAACGCCGAGCCACCCCGGGAGAGTTCCCGGTGACTTCGACTTGCTCTCCTCGTTGCAGCAGGGAGGTTCCCTCCGCAGTGACGGACGCGGGCTCAGCAGCCATGGTTGCCAAAAGACCGGCCCGGTACAGGACATGGAGGGACGCGGCACACGCCACGCCCAGGATGAGCAGCGCGAGCCACGGCAGTGCGGACATGCCGGCCGCCCGCGCGGCGTCGAGGGCCGCTCCGGTGAGCAGGTTGCCCAGCGTGATGCCGATGCCGCAGATGGTGTTGTAGAGCCCGTAATGGGTGGCGACGAGGCGGTTTCCGGAGAGCCGGACGATCGTGTCCATCTCGAAGGGGTACGCGATCATCGTGCCCAACGCGAGGAGCAGAGCCGCCAGTGTCGGCAGGAGAGCGACGAGCAGTCGGTGCCCGACCTGTGCGTCGGGCACGGGCACGAACGTGCCCGCGAGCAGCGGCACGAAGGCGAGACCCATGACCGACACCCCCCGGGCCAGGGCCTGACCGGGCTCCAGCCGTGCCTTGCACCACTCGGTCACCCGAGTCTGTCCGAAGACGGTGGCCAGTCCCGAGGCGGCGAAGAGCAGGGCGACGGCCGCCGTCCCGAACTCCCCTTCGCCGCCCAGGCGTCGCACCTCCAGCGGTAGCGCGAGATAGACCTGGAAGGACAGGACGTAGGAGCCGATCATGGCGGTGGCGAAGAGGAGGAACGCGCGGTTGCGTACGACGCCTCGCCACTGCGCCGGCACGCTCTGACGGTCACCGGCCTCCGCGTCCGCGGCATGGCCGGCTGTGCGGGCTGGGAGGGCGCGGATCTGCACTGCGCTCAGCAACGCGAAGATCGATGCCGAGACCAGGCAGGGCAAGCGGAAGTCGAAGCCGGTCAGCAGCATCCCGACCAGCGGGCCGAGCAGAATGCCCGCCTGGTAGAAGACGTTGAAGAGGGCGAAGGCCTCGACGCGGCGCTCGCCCGCGTCGGCGGCGAGGTAGGCGCGCACAGCCGGGTTGAACAGAGCCCCCGCGAAGCCGGTGGCCGCCGAGGCGGCGAGCAGCGCCGGGACCGAGTCGACCAGGCCGAGCGCGGCGAAGCCGACCGTACGCAGCACACATCCGGCAACGATCAAGGGTTTGTAGCCGAACCGGTCGGCGAGAGTTCCGCCGACGAGAAACATGCCCTGCTGGCTGAAGTTCCGTACGCCCAGAACGAGTCCGACGAGCCAGCCGGCCAAGCCCAGAGTTCCCGACAGATGCTGGGCCAGATACGGCATCAGCATGTAGAAGCCGAGGTTGATGGTGAACTGGTTCGCCAGGAGCAGTTGGACGCTCCGGTCGTAGGAGCGGACCTGCGCGAGTGTCGCCCTCACCTCCCGCCGCCTTTCGCGCCGACCTTCTTCGCCGTCGGGGAGAGTGGGTCGAGGACCGCGGTGCAGCGCGTCCAGCGGGTGACTTCCTTCTCGTCCGGGTGGGCCACGACCTCGGGTTCGGGCGCGGGAGGCGCGTCCAACAGCCCGTGCTCGGCGCAGAATCGGTCGTTGTAGATGGTCTCCAGATAGCGCTGGGGCCCGTCCGGGAAGATCGCCACGACGCGGGTGTTCCGAGGCGTCGTCCGGGCAAGCCAGCCGGCCACCAGGGCGACCGCGCCGACGCTCCAGCCGCCCGTGGCGTAGTGCGAGGCGGCCAGCTGCCTGCACGCCCAGACCGATTCGGCCGGAGCCACCCAATGCACCTCGGCGAAGTCCTCGTACGCCACATTGCGCGGATGGATGCTCGATCCGAGACCCCGCATGAGTCGGGGCCGGTCGGGCTGGCCGAAGATGGTCGAGCCGATGGTGTCGACGCCCACCAGGCGCATCCCCGGACAGAGCCGGCGCAGCGCGCGCGAGATCCCCGCGGAGTGACCTCCCGTACCGACACTGCAGACGAGCACGTCGATGTGGCCCATCTGCGAGGCGAGTTCGAGAGCCAGCGGGGTGTACGCCGCGACGTTGTCGGGGTTGTTGTACTGATCCGGGGACCACGCTCCCCGATGTTCCGTCAGCAGCTCGGCGACCCGGTCACGGCGAGCCTGCTGCCAGCCGCCCGTGGAGTGCGGCCGCGACACCATGTCGACGGTGACGCCGTAGGCGACGAGGAGCCTGGTCATCGAGGGTTCGAGGCCCGGGTCCGTGACAAGCGTGACGGGGTGCCCGTACACCATTCCGGCCAGGGCGAGGCCGAGGCCCAGTGTGCCGCTGGTCGACTCGATGATGGGGCGGCCCGGCCGCAACTCGCCGCGGGCTCGGGCCCGTTCGACCATGTGCAGTCCGGGGCGGTCCTTGATGCCACCGGGGTTGAAGCCCTCCAGCTTCGCCCAGAAGCCGCGACCGGGCATGGTGAAGGGCTGGGACACGTGCAGGACAGGGGTGTTGCCGACGAGGCCCGGGAGGGTGGAGCCGGCGGGGGTGATGTCACTCGTGGTCAGGGAGTGCATGTGTTTCGCTCTCGATCGGTGTGAACGGACAGCGATCAGTGGGGGTGGTGGTGAACGAGTCGTCGACCATCCCCGGCGCCGTGCCACAGAGCGCGATGCGCAGGAGGCCGGACGCCTTGAACCGGCCGCCGGAGGCAGGACCGCAGACAGCGTTGAGCCGAGTCGGTGCATCCGAGGAGACGTCGACCGATTCGAGAAGCGCCGACCTAGATACGAAGAACCGCGGAGTCCGCCGCATGCGCTATCGGGGCCACGACGTCCCGCGCTGCGGCGTGACGGAGGCGCACCGGGCGAAGCATCTCGTTGTCGTCGCTCGCCGGGTGCAGCGGAGATGGGCAGGGCACCCGTGCATCGGTGCTCTGCGGAGGCTGCCCGAGCGCGCAGTCCTCGACAGCGTGCTGGTGTCCGTGGCCGTCCCGGTGTCCCGTCGACCTCTGGCCCACCGACCCTGCCGACATCGCACGTGCAACGCCCTTGCTCTCGGCGGCGGGCTCAACGTGAGCGCCGAACACCGCCGCGCTCTCGCCCACATAAAGGTGACTCACCGTGGCCTCAGGGCTGACGGCGTGCGCGTGGAGCAGACCGCAGAGCAGCAGGCCCAGTCCCAGGACACGCCACAGAGCCGCTGATGAGCGACTCTGCTGCGTGCCGGAAGGCGACCAGGCCGTAATCACGCCGTGATCCTAACTCCCCGCCGGAAATCCGGCATTTCATGCGACGAGAACACCTCGTAAACAGCCACCTGCCGACACCGCCGCCACCCGATCGGCCCAACCACGCGCATGGGCAGGACACTTCTGTGATCGCAAACGGTCGAGTCGACCTCTCATGACGGGCACGGACGCGCTACGGCCGACGGCGGAAACCGAGTGAGGTTCTGATGACACTCATGGGTGAACTTCTTGCTCTGCCGAAGCGTGTGCGACGACCTGCGTTCAGGGCTTGAGCAGGCCGTCCTGTTCCACCAGGGGTGTGCCGTCGTGCCAGGGCAGGGCCTTGCCGAAGCGGACCAACTCGCCGTACAGGGCGGGATCAACGTGCTCGGCGAACACCAGGTCGAGGACGGCGCGGGCGGCCTGGGAGGGCGGCTGAGCCTGGCTGTAATCACTGAACCAGGGCCGGGAGGTGGCCGTGTCCACCATGCCCGGGCACACGGACGCAACCAGGGTGTTGGTCATGAGGTCGCGCTCGCGGCGTTCGGCGGCGACCGCGCGGACGGCGGCGACCTGGGCGACCTTCGAGGGCACGTTCAGCCAGCGCGGCCAGCCCGCCTCTTCCGCGGTCTTGTGGTGGATGGCGCCGCGCCAGGACTCGACGGCGTACTCGACCTGGTCGAGGCTCGCACCGTCGAACAGGTGGTGCAGCCGTGGGCTCAGGTGGCCGAGGGTGCCGAGGCTGCTGGCCACGACGATCAGGCGGCCGCCCGGGCGCACGATCGGGCCGAACGAGCGAAGGATCGCGTGGGTGGCGGTGTTGGAGACGTCGATGAATTCGTCGGCCCGCTCGGCCTGTGACTCCTCGGGCAGCAGCCGGGCGATCGCGTTGGAGATCACCACGTCGACTCCGCCGTACTGTGCCCGGAGTTCGTCGGCGAGGCGGGCGATGGCGTCGGTGTCGGTCACGTCCAGGGCCCGGCCCTCGACGCGGGCGCGTGTGCCCGGCAGCTGGGTGACCTCGCGGGCGGCGTCCGTCACGCGCTGATGGTTGCGACCGGTGAGCAGGACCAGGTCGTCCGGGCCCATGCGGGTCGCCAGTCCTTCGACGAGGGCGCGGCCGAGTCCTTGGTTGGCGCCCGTCACGAGGGCGATACGAGAAGCGTTCATGCATGCCACGCTAGAAACGCCGACGCCATGAGTCCAACGACATTGAGGCACAGCTAGTATGCGCAATCGTCATGGACTTCACTGATGTGTCACTCACCGCGCTCCGTGTCTTCCGCGCGGTGGCCGAGCAGGGCACCTTCACCGCGGCCGCGACATCGCTGGGCTATACCCAGTCCGCGGTGTCCCGGCAGATCGCCTCGATCGAGCGGGCGGCGGGCGCGGAGTTGCTGGAGCGGCGGCGCGACGGAGTACGGCTCACCACGGCCGGCCGCGTCGTCATGCGCCGCGCGACGATCGTGCTCGACGAGATCGACGCCGCCGCGCGCGAGCTGTCCGGCCTGCCCGGGCAGGCCGGGACGGTCCGCCTGGGCTGGTTCCCCAGCGCCGGAGCCGTCTTGCTGCCCCGGGCCCTGGCCGCGCTGCGCCACACGGACCCCGCCATCCAGGTCGTCAGCCGGGAGGGCAGTACCCCGGCGCTGGTGCGCGCACTGCGGGCCGGAAGTCTGGACCTGGCCCTGCTCGCGTCGGCACCACCGTTCCGCCCACCGGACGCCGAATCGCCCCCACTCGCGCTGCAGACGCTCACCGAACGCGCGCTGTGTCTTGCGGTGCCCGCCACCCACCCGCTCGCCCGCGGCGACTTCATTGACGTGGCCGACCTGCGCGGGCAGCGCTGGATCACCAGCTCCTCCTCCGGAGAAGACGGGCTCATGGGAGTATGGCCGGGCCTGGACGAGCGGCCCGAGATCGCCCACACCGCCCGTGACTGGCTGGCCAAACTCCATCTCGTCGCCACCGGCTGCGGATTGACCACCGTGCCTGCCGCGCTCGCCCCGGCCGCCCCACCGGGCGTACGCATCCTGCCGGTCCGCGGTGGGCCCCAGGAGCAGCGGCGCCTCCTGCTGGCCCGACTCCCCCACCGCCCGACCGAACCGGTCACCCGCGTCGCAGCCGCCCTGCGTGCCGCGGCCCTCGACGCCGACACGGTGGCCTGACCTTCGCTGCCCTCGTCCCCACGAACGCCGTCGAGGTGAACGGCCCCATGAGGGGGGTTCTGTCGTCGCTTCGACGATCACGGTGGAGTCGCGGCACCGAAGAGGGCACTGCTGACAACCAGGTCGTGGGCGTCCACCGGCTCATCGACGTCGTATGGGGTCAGACCTCACCAGCGTCGGCCGTGGCGAATCTGCGGACGCATGTGGCCGGGCTGCGCCGGCTGCTGTCCGCCACGGACGCCGGGGCGGACTCCGCGGGCAGGGCGGTACGGCTGGTGACGCAGCCGGGCGGTTACCAGCTGACCGTGCTCCCCGGCGAGTTGGATCTGACCGTCTTCGAGGACCGGTGGCTGGTGAGCGGCGCCTACGGCCTCGCGAGAACCCACCGTGCTCGCGAGGCCGCCGGGCGTTACCGCGGCAGATCGTCCGGGTCGGTGGCCCACTGGGTGTTGGGCTGTTCGGCGAGCTCGAAGGTGAGGGCGCCGCCCTTCGTGGTCAGGTCGCCGTCCGTCCAGGAGCGTTGCGTGGCACGACCGTTGACTCGTACGGCGTCGATGTACGGATGCGCGGCATCCGCGTCGGGCGCACTGAGCGCGATGCCGGTCCCGCCCGGACGGTCGACAACGGCGCTCGGGAAGAGTGGTGCGCCAACCAGCATGGAGGCGCTGCCAGGGGCTTGGGGATACAGGCCCAGCGCGGAAAACACGTACCAGGCCGACATGGTGCCGAGATCGTCGTTGCCCGGCAGACCCGAAGGCCCGGTGCCGTACACGGTGTTGAGAATCTGACGCACCGTCGCCTGGGTCTTCCAGGGCTGACCGAGCGTGTTGTAGAGCCAGGGTGCGTGGATGCCGGGTTCGTTGGTCGGGTCGTAGCGGAGCGGGTCACCGCCGCGGACCGACCAGGACCCGTCCGCTGTGTGGAAGAAGCCGTCGAGGCGGGCGGCGGCCTTCTCACGACCGCCCATGGCGACGGCCAGGCCCTGCACGTCCTGCGGAACCATCCAGGTGTACGTGGCGCTGGTTCCCTGAGCGAAACCGCGGTCGCTTCCCGGGCTGAAGGGCGTCACCCAGGAGCCGTCGAGGTTGCGGGCCTGGATGTAGCCGGCGTCGGCCGTGGCGTCGGGGTTGAAGACATTGCGCCAATAGTCGGCGCGCTCGGAGAAGACGGCGGCTTCCTTGTCTCGGCCCAGCAGCTTCGCCCACTTCGCCAGCGCGGAGTCGGCGACGGCGTCCTCAAGGGTCTCGGCGGCGCCGCCCCAGCATTGGCAGACGTCCTGAGCGGCGTAGTGCGAGCTCAAGTACTGTGCCAGGTTCGGGCGTTGACCGACGCACTGACCGGGGCAGCCCGCGTCCGAGAGTTCGTCCGGGTTGGGGACGGTGGCCTGGCGCACGAGCGAGTCGAAGGCTCCCTCGTAGTCGAAATTACGGACTCCCATGGCATAGAAAGTGGCCAGCGTCGCCGCCGAAGGGTCGCCCGTCATCACATGGGTGGCGCCGCTGATGTGCACCCAGCGGTCCCAGACACCGCCGTTCTGCCGCGCGAAGTTGTAGAGGGACTGGGCGAAGTCGCCCGCGATCCTCGGCTTGAGCAGGGCGAGGAGCTGTATCTGGGCGCGGTACTGGTCCCAGCCCGAGAAGTTGCTGTACTGAGCCCGCTGCCCGCGGGCCAGACGGTGCACCGCGCCGTCCATGCCGTAGTAGCGGCCGTCCCTGTCGCTGATCAGGTTGGGCTGCATGAGGGAGTGGTAGAGCGCCGTGTAGAAGGTGGTGCGCTGGGCGGCGCTGCCGCCGTCGACGCGGACGGTGCTCAGTTCGCGATCCCAAGCACGCGCACCGGCGTCGGCCACCTCCGCGACGCCGGCGTGCGGTGCGATCTCCCCGCGAAGGTTCGCCTCGGCCCCGTCGAGACTGACGTACGAGATGCCGATCCGCATGGAGACATCGTTGTCAGAGCTCGTGTCGAAGCCGACGTATCCACCGGAGCCCCGGCCCGCGCGGTCCGCACCGGTGGCGTATCCCTCCCCACCGGAGGCAGAAGTCGACCCCGCGGAGAGCGCGCCGTCCTTCCAGGTGCCCACGGACGAGAAGGCACGATCGAAGGATGCGCTGAAGTAAAGCTTGTAGTAGCTCTTGCGGTTGTTCGTCCCGCCGTTGGCGCGGCGGCCGCAGAAGGCACCGGTGAGCACCCAGCCGGTCACCTTGCGGTGCGCGGTGTCGATGTCGACGTGCGCGTCCTCGCTGCCGTTGAGGGAGTTGGAGACGCGGAAGAGCAGGTTGGCGGGTCGGTCACTCGGAAAGCTGAAGTCGGCGACGCCCGCCCGCTTGCTCACCGCCAGGTCCGCGGTGGCACCGGACTTGAGGCCGAGCGTGTAGCGCCCCGGTGCGGCTTTCTCCTCGGCATGCGTGAAGTCGGCGGCGTAGACCGCGTCCTTGGTGTCCGCCGAGGGCGAGGATGTCATGTCACCGACGTACGGCATGATCGGTACGTCGCCGGCCGCGCCCGGGTTGCAGCCGGCGCCGTTGACGTGGGTGAGGCTCAGGCCGCGGATGCGGGTCGTGCCGTACTGGTAGCCGTTGGCGGCCCCCGTGCTGGTCTGGTCGCCGGTGGTGCTGGTCGGGGACCAGGCGACCATCCCGTAGGGGAGGGTGGCGCCGGGGTAGGTGTTGCCGCCGTTCGCCGATCCGATGAGCGGGTCCACGAGGGAGACCGGCCGGTCCGCGGCACGGGGAGCCGAGCCGGCCGGGAACGGGACGCTCACGGCGAGCGCCGTGGTCACGACCACGACGGCGGATCTGCTGCCGAACCGTCTTGCTGTGCGAAGCCATTGGGGGCGCATGGGAGTGTCACCTTCCGACGGACGAGGCGTACGAGGACGAGTCAGGCCGAGGTCTTCCGGTGACTGCCTCGGACCCCAGCCCGGGCGCGAGGATAGAAGGTGGTCAGGAGGGCGGGAAGTGGCGTATGCGTCCTGTGGGTGACGGGGCGGTGAAGCGTGCGGGTCACCCAAGTCGCCTTTATCGACCGCGCGTTGGGGGGTTCAGCGTGACGCGCGCGCGACGCGGAGCACCATCACTGATCACTGATCACTGATCACTGATCGCGGAGAGCGGCTCGCCGAACGCGGAGCGCCGGAGGGCGGCGCGCCGCCGGGCGTCCGCCGCCGGGCGTCCGCCGCCCTGTGGGACCGGAAGCAGGCACCCGTACGTGAGCACCCGCCGGCGTCAGTCGGCCTCGGCACGGTAGGCGGCCATCTGGTCGACCAGGCTCTGCGGGGCGTGCGGACTGAAGCAGATGTCGAGGTTGGCCGCGGACCCGGTGGCCGCCTCCTCGGCACGCGGGAAGAGAGCCTCCTCGTAGGCGGTCAGGGCCTTTTCGATGTCGTCGGGGTGGCTGGCGATCGCCGTCGCGAGCTCGGCGCCGTCGAGCATGGCGAGGTTGGCGCCCTCGCCCGCGAACGGAGACATCAGGTGGGCGGCGTCGCCGAGCAGGGTGACGCCGGGGGTGCGGTCCCAGCGGTGGTCGACGGGCAGCGCGTGGATCGGACGGGGGACGAGCGCGCCGTCCGCGTCGGCGATGAGGGACCGCAGCCGCTCGTCCCAGCCGTCGAAGTACTCCAGAAGGCTCTCCTTGGCCGCTTCGGTGTCGGCGAAGTCGATGGCACCGGAGGTGATCCAGTGGGCCGGCGTCCTCAGGGCGATGTAGATGTGCAGCGAGCCGTCGGGATCGCGATGGCCGAGAAAGCCCTTCTCCTCGGCGAGCGCGAACAGCATGCCCCCGCCGACGACGGCGGCGCTTTCCGGGTGCCGAGTGTCGGCATCCAGGAGGTGCGCCTCGACGAAGGAGATACCCGAGTAGAGGGGGGTGGCGTCCGAGACCAGGGACCGCACCTTCGACCAGGCGCCGTCGGCCCCGATCAGCAGATCGGCGGTGAACGTCTCCCCGTCGGCCAGCGTCACCTCGTGGCGACCGTCGTCGAGCGTCCGTGTGCCGGAGACCTTGGCACCCCAGCGGACGGTGCCCGCGGGCAGCGAGCCGAGCAGGATGTCGCGGAGGGCACCCCTGGTGACCTCGGGGCGCTCACCGGCCTCGCCGTCGTCCTCCATCCGGACTGTGGCGTCCTTGCCGAGGATGCGCATGGCCTCGCCGCCGACGTGGACGATCGCGCGGAACTCCTCGTAGAGGCCGGCGGCCCGCAGTGCGGCTTGGCCGGAGTCCTCGTGCATGTCCAGCATGCCGCCCTGCGTGCGGGCGTTCGGTGAGTCGTCGAGGTCGAAGACGGCGGCGCCGATGCCGTTCAGGTGCAGTACGCGTGCGAGCGTGAGGCCGCCGAGACCGGCGCCGATCACGGCTATGGAGTGGTGGTGAGGGGTCGGCATGGCTGGTTCTCCAGGTGAGTGTCCGGTTTCGCCGGGCGTTCGCGACAGCTGGGGCGGGGAGTGGGGTGTGCTGTCACTCCTGGACGATAACGAACATGTTCGTTACGAACAAGTACGACGCGAACGCGTTCGCCCCATCCCCATCCCCATCCCCATCCCCATCCCCATCCCCATCCCCATCCCCATCCCCATCCCCATCCCGCACCGCGGGTCGGAGTGAGTAGCCGTACTCATGCCCTGGCCCCCGTGGTCCAGCACGATGGAGCCACCTGGACCAAGGAGCCCACTCATGCCCGAGCCCGTCCTCGCCTTGCTCGCCCATCAGTCGGTGCCCGAGGAGCGCACACCTCGGCGGACGTTGCCGACCGTGCTCGTCGTGGTCGTCGTCGCGGGCATGGCACTCTCCGCCTGGCATCCGCACGACCCGACGACGTGGCTGCTGGAGACCGTGTGGGTGCTGGTCGGGCTGCCCTTGGTCGTCCTGACCCGACGGCGGTTCCCGCTCACGAATCTGCTGTGCTGTCTGCTCGCGGCGCACGCGCTGGTGCTCGCCGTGGGCGGCCACTACACGTATGCGCAGGTGCCGTTGGGTGACTGGGTGCGGGACGGGCTCGGACTCGAGCGCAATCCCTACGACCGGTTCGGGCACCTCATGCAGGGCTTCGTGCCCGCCGTCCTGGTGCGGGAACTGCTCAGCCGCACCTCACCGCTTCGCGGCAGTCGCTGGCTGGCGCCGCTGACCGTGTGCGCCTGCCTCGCCTTCAGCGCGGTCTTCGAAATGTTCGAGTGGGCGGCCGCGGTGATCGGCGGACACGCGGCCGATGACTTCCTGGCCACTCAGGGCGACGTGTGGGACACCCAATGGGACATGTTCTGCGCGCTGATCGGGGCCACCGTCTCGGTGCTGCTGCTGAGCCGTCTGCACGACCGGCAGCTCGACGCTCTCACGGGGTCGGGCAGGAGGTAACGACGGACCGGGCGGCCGCACCATCGGTGCGGCCGCCCGGCCGT
>NZ_BMMM01000014.1:0-62111 GCF_014645835.1 Streptomyces albiflavescens | reverse complement strand
CCGGCCGTACGTACGTCGCCGGCTCCTACCAGCGGCTCTCCACCTGCTCCTTGATGCGCCGCTCGTACAGATCCTCGATCGCGTCCAGTGTCTTCTGCGACAGCTTCGGGAGCTTCGCGGCCGCCG
Source organism: Streptomyces albiflavescens (assembly GCF_014645835.1). GTDB lineage: Bacteria > Actinomycetota > Actinomycetes > Streptomycetales > Streptomycetaceae > Streptomyces > Streptomyces albiflavescens. Next base: position 61,985 of record NZ_BMMM01000014.1, on the reverse strand, counting down.
CGTTGGCGCGGGCCTGCTCGGGTGAGCGGGCGCCCGGGATCACCGTGGTCACGCCGGGCTGCTGGATGATCCAGCGCAGCGCCAGCTGGGCCGGGGTGTAACCCTCCGGGGCGAGGGCGGAGAACTCGGCCGCCGCCTCCACACCCGTGACGAAGTCGACTCCGGAGAAGGTCTCGCCCTGGTCGAAGGACTCACCGTGGCGGTTGTACGTCCGGTGGTCGTTCGCCGCGAAGACCGTGTCCTTGGTGTACTTGCCGGAGAGCAGGCCGGAGGCCAGCGGTACGCGGGCGATGATGCCGACGCCCGCCTCCTGGGCCGCCGGGAGCACTTGCCGCAGGGGCTTCATGCGGAAGGCGTTGAGGATGATCTGGACGCTCGCGACGTTCGGGCGGGCGATCGCCGTCAGTGCCTCGTCGCACGTTTCGACGCTCACCCCGTACGCGGCGATCCGCTCCTCCTCGACCAGGGTGTCGAGGGCGTCGTACACCTCGTCGGAGGAGTAGACGGGCGTCGGCGGGCAGTGCAGCTGCACCAGGTCGAGGCGGTCGACACCGAGGTTGCGCCGGGAACGGTCGTTCCAGGCACGGAAGTTGTCGAGAACGTAGTTCTGCGGGATCTGCTCGACGCGGCGGCCCATCTTGGTCGCGACCAGCACATGCTGGTCCGGCCTGCCCCGCATGAAGGTGGCGATGGTCTCCTCGCTCCGCCCGTCGCCGTACACGTCGGCCGTGTCGAAGAAGGTCACCCCCGACTCGGCCGCCGTCTCCAGCACGGCCAGGGCGTCCCGATCACTCACATCACCCCAGTCGGCACCCAACTGCCACGTGCCGAGACCGATCACCGAAGCATGCTGACCCGACCTGCCGAATTCGCGCTCGTCCATGCCGTCAGTCTGACACTTCTCCACCCCCGCGCCGGACTCCACCCACCCCCTTGCGGCTACGCGTCCGCAAAGGACCTCCTGTGGGGGTTTGTCACTCGTACGAGTGAAGCGCTTCGACGATTGACTTATTCGTGTCAACCGCCACCTAGCGTGCCGCGCATGACCGACCGTTCAAGAAGTGAAGGGCGACCCGCCTGGTCGCGCCGCGGGTTTCTGCTGAGTGCCGCCGCGCTCGTCACCGGGCCGCCGCTGGCGGTGCAGGGCAGTGCCGCGGCGGCCGATCTGCCAGGGTTCCCCGAGGGCGTCGACGAACACCAATCTGCGCTGCGTCAGCCGCGTCGACATCCCCGCCTCCGAGCTCTTCGCGGCGCCTGGTGGTGAGGGGCGTACCCTCGCGGGCTTCCTCGACGCGTCCGGACGAGCCGAGGCGATCTGGTTCGCGTTCACCGAGTTCCCCTGGCTGAAGGTGTGGACCGTCGCCCCCACCCGACCGCTCACCTCGCGGCGGGTGACCTCGCCGTACAACTATCCCTTCTCCGACAACATCCCCACGGTCGTGGCCGATCTCGCCGGGCGGATGGTGGCCGACGCGGCCTGGTACCTGGCTCCGGTCCTAGGCACCGCGCAACTCACCGCGGCCACCCTGGGCCTGACGGCCACACTGTCGGCGGACATCTGGGGGCCGTCCAAGAACACGCTGCTCTACGTCAGGCCCACCACCCTGCGCGTGACCGTCAACGGCTACGCCGTGTTCACCTCACGGGCGGAAGCGCAGCGTGTCGTCTCGGAGTTCACGACGTTCTACCGGGAGCGGCTGGCCGACCACGCCGCCCGCGGGCGCTACCCCGTCAACGGTCAGGTCGAGATCCGCGTGACCGGCCTCGACGACCCGTCCGACGTCGAGTCGTCCGGCGCCCGCGCCCCACTGCTGTCCGCGCTGCGGCCCAGGGCCGACCACCCCGAGTGGGACACGGCCGTGTGGCTGGACGTCCTCACGCTGCCGGGCACTCCCGACGCGGAGGCGTTCTACCGGGAGTTGGAGCACTTCCTTCTCACGACATTCGACGGCGAATACGCCCTCACGCGCGTGGAGTGGTCCAAGGGCTGGGCCTACACGGACCAGGCGGCCTGGTCCGATCCGGAGGTCCTCGGCAGTGCCGTGCCCGCCTCGTTCGACGACGGCGAAGGAGCGGGCTGGGACCGAGCGGCCGCCGTGCTCAACCGGTTCGACCCGCACCGAGTGTTCGACAACGCCCTGCTGAAGCAGCTGTTCCCCTGACTCCGGGCGGCGTCCGCAGAGGGACGCCGCCCGGTGACCGTACGGACAACCCCCCGCACTCCCACCTCAGAGGAAGCTGAGAAGTTCCTGTGCCAGGCTGCGAGCCGCCGGGCGGCGGACGATCAACGAATCCGCCCCCGCACGCACCCTCCACAACTCGGCGTCTCCGGGAGACGAGCCTGATGAGCCTCACTGTTGTCAACGGCCTGCCCGCACACATCCTGTTCGTGCACGTCGTCATCGTGCTCGTGCCGCTCAGCGCGCTGGCGCTCGTCGTCTGCGCGATCTGGCCACCCGTCGCACGACGGCTGGGCGTCCTGCTGCCGGCGCTGGCCCTGGTGGCGCTGGCGAGCGTGCCCCTCACCACGCACGCGGGCGAGTGGCTCGAGGCGCATGTGGACAGTTCTTCCCTGGTCCGCAAGCACGCCGAACTCGGTGACAGTCTCCTGCCTTGGGCGCTCGGACTCTTCGTGCTGTCGGCGGCCGTCTGGTGGACGGCCCGGAGTGCGGCGGCCGCCCAGCGGGACGCCCGCCGCACGGCGGCACGTTGGACCTCCACGCCGATGCGGATCGCCGCCGTCGTCCTGTCGCTGGCCGTGGCGACAGGTGCCGTGATCGACGTCTACCGGATAGGCGACTCGGGCGCCAAGGCTGCGTGGCAGGACGGTTACTCGAAGACCGCTCAGAGCCAGGGCCGCTGACCGGGCCCCGCCACCGCCACCGCCGAGGCGTTCTCCCGTACCTGGTCCACAGACAAGGCCGGCTTCCCCGACCCCGACCTGGTCGACGAACAAGGCGGCCTCCCGCGCCACCGCGTCACCGCGTCACCGCATCACCGAGCCGAGGCTCTGCGCAAGCAGAGCCTCGGCTCTTCGTCGTCACCCCTGGGCCGCCGCGCGTTCAACTCCTTGTGAATACAGCCCAATTCAGGGACTACCTTGCTTCATCTCTTGACGACTCTGGTTCAGACCTTTAGGTTCCCGATCACCACGGCTCCATGAATGCACTCGTTGTTCATGAACGCGAACACTCCCCCACCATCAGCCTCCAGTGAAAGGCTGTGATCCCCCCTGATGTCCAGACAATCCCTTGCGCGCTCCGCCGCGTTGCGCGGCACCCTCACCACCGCCGTACTCGCTCTCTCCGCCAGTGCCCTGAGCGTGTCGTCCGCGTCCGCCGCCACCGGCACGATCACCGGTCTCGCGGGCAAGTGCCTCGACGTGGCGGGCGCGAACTCCGCGAACGGCACGGCCGTACAGCTCTACGACTGCAACGGAACCGCCGCCCAGCAGTGGACCGTCGGCTCGGACGGGACGATACGGGCCCTGGGCAAATGCCTTGACGTCACCGGCAATTCGACCGCGAACGGGGCCAGGCTCCAACTGTGGGACTGCACGGGCGGCCCGAACCAGAAGTGGACGGTCACCTCGGCTCACGACATCGTCAATCCCCAGGCCGACAAGTGCGCCGACGTCACGGGCAACACCTCGGCGAACGGCACCCCGATACAGATCTGGAGCTGCACCGGCGGCGCCAACCAGAAGTGGACCGCACCCGCCGCCGGCGGCGGCACGACTCCCGCCGCACCGATGGCCGTCGCCCCGTACATCTACAACGGCTGGGGCAGCCCGCCGAACCCGGTCACCGTCATGAACGCCACCGGCGTCAAGTGGTTCACGCTGGCCTTCGTGCTCAGCAACGGCTACTGCAACCCACAGTGGGACGGCAGCCGTGCGCTGACCGGCGGCGTCGACCAGCAGACCGTCAACACCGTGCGGGCGAACGGCGGTGACGTCATCCCGTCCTTCGGCGGCTACAGCGGCAACAAGCTGGAGAGCTCGTGCTCCAGCGCCGGGGAGCTGGCTGCCGCGTACCAGAAGGTCATCAACGCCTACGGGCTCAAGGCCATCGACATCGACATCGAGGCCGACGCATACAGCAACACGACGGTCCAGCAGCGCACGGTGGACGCGCTCAAGACCATCAAGGCGAACAACCCGGGCATCAAGGTGTACGTCACCATCGGCACCGGGCAGTCCGGCCCCGACACGGGCCTCATCAACCGGGCCGCGGCGTCCGGTCTCACCGTGGACGGCTGGACGATCATGCCGTTCGACTTCGGCGGCGCCGGCCAGAACATGGGGACGCTCACCCAGCGGGCCGCGGAAGGTCTGAAGACGGCCCTCAAGAACGCGTACGGCTACAGCGACGACCAGGCGTACCGGGACATGGGCATCTCCTCCATGAACGGGATCACCGACCAGAACGAGACGGTCACCGGCGCCGACTTCCAGACCATCCTCGGCTACGCGCAGCAGCACCACCTGGCACGGCTGACGTTCTGGTCCGTCAACCGTGACCGGCCGTGCACGAGCGGCGTCGCCGACAGCTGCTCCGGAGTGAGCCAGCAGGACTGGGACTACACCCGCGTCTTCGCGAAGTACACCGGCTGACCTTCCCCCCACCAGCGCAGGAGAGCCCCTGTGTCCACATCCAGAAGACCGTCCAGCCGTCACCGGATACCGAAAGCGCTGACCGTGTTCGCCCTGGTGGCGACAACGGTGTCAGCCGTGGCGATCGCCTCGCAGGACAAGGCGGCCGCGCAGGCGACCGCGCTGCCCACCGAATGGGCCACCGTCGTCAACGCGGGCAGCGGCAAGTGCGTCGACGCGCGCGGCGCCGCCACGTCGAACGGCACCGCGGTCCAGCAGTACGCGTGCAACAGCACCCAGGCCCAGCAGTGGCGGTTCGCGGCCACGTCCGGCGGATACTCCCAGGTCGGCAATCGCGCCGACGCCACCAAGGTGTGGGACGTCACCGATGTCTCCACGGCGGACAACGCTCCGGTGCAGTTGTGGACGTACGGCGGCGGCAACAACCAGCAGTGGCAGGCCGTGGCCGAGTCCAGTGGCGCTTACCATTTCGTGAACCGGGGCAGCGGCAAGTGCCTCGACGTGCCGAGCGCGTCCACCTCGGACAGCGTGCAGCTCCAGCAGTACACGTGCAACGGCACGGCGGCCCAGTCCTTCTACGTCAATCCGGTCGACGCGACGCTGCCGCCCGGGACTCCGGACCTCGGACCGAACGTCACCGTCTTCGACCCGTCGACCCCGGCCGCCACGATCCAGAGCAGCCTCGACTCGGCCTTCTCCCAGCAGGAGACCAACCAGTTCGGCACCGCCCGAAAGGCCTTCCTCTTCAAGCCGGGCACATACGACGCCAACGCCAATGTCGGCTTCTACACGCAGGTCGCCGGTCTTGGTCTGTCCCCCGACGACGTCAACATCCGGGGCTCGGTGCACGCCGAGGCCGACTGGTTCCAGGGCAACGCCACCCAGAACTTCTGGCGGTCGGCCGAGAATCTGTCGGTGACTCCGACGGGCGGTTCGGACCGCTGGGCGGTGTCGCAGGCCGCGCCCTACCGGCGGATGCACCTGAGGGGCAACCTCGCGCTGGACGACGGCGGTTGGTCCAGTGGCGGCTACATGGCCGACACCAAGGTCGACGGGCAGGTCAGGTCCGGTTCGCAGCAGCAGTGGCTGTCGCGGAACACCGAGTGGGGCAGCTGGACCGGCTCGAACTGGAACATGGTCTTCGTCGGCTCGAAGAACGCTCCGGCGAACAGTTTCCCGAGTCCCCCGTACACCACGGTCGACCAGGCGCCGGTCACACGTGAGAAGCCCTTCCTGTACGTCGACTCGGCGGGTGCCTGGAAGGTGTTCGTGCCCTCCGTGCGCACCAACACCAGCGGCACCACATGGAGTTCCGGCACCCCCGCGGGCACGTCGTTGCCCATCGCCGACTTCTTCATCGTCAAACCGGGCACCACGGCCGCACAGATGAACGATGCGCTCGCGCAGGGCAAGAACCTGCTGGTGACCCCCGGGGTCTACCACCTGGACCAGACGCTGAACGTGACCAGGGCCGACACCGTCGTCCTGGGCCTGGGTCTCGCCACGCTCATCCCCGACAACGGGATCACCGCGATGTCCGTCGCCGACGTGAACGGCGTCCAGCTCGCCGGTCTGCTGATCGACGCCGGTACCACCAACTCCTCGCAGCTCATGGAGATGGGGCCGAGCGGCTCCTCCGCCGACCACAGCGCCGATCCCAGCTCGCTGCACGACGTGTTCTTCCGCATCGGCGGCGCGGGCGTCGGCAAGGCCACGACGAGCCTGACGATCAACAGCGACGACGTCATCGGCGACCATCTGTGGCTGTGGCGTGCCGACCACGGCAGCGGAGTCGGCTGGACCAGCAATACAGCCGACACCGGGCTCGTCGTGAACGGCGACGACGTCACCATGTACGGCCTGTTCGTCGAGCACTACCAGAAGTACCAGACCATCTGGAACGGCAACGGGGGCCGCACGTACTTCTACCAGAACGAGATGCCGTACGACCCGCCCAACCAATCGTCCTGGATGAACGGTTCGACGCAGGGCTACGCCGCGTACAAGGTCGCGAATTCCGTGACGAGTCATCAGGTGTACGGCTTCGGCAGCTACTGCTACTTCAGCACGAACTCGAGCGTGGCCGCCGAGCACGCCATCGAGGCACCCACCAACGCGAACGTGACGTTCAAGGACATGGTGACGGTCTCCCTGGGCGGCGTCGGCACGATCCGACACGTCATCAACGACAGGGGCGGCCCGTCCAACTCCTCCACCAACGTCGCCAACCTCGTCAACTACCCGTGACCCGCACAGAAAGGATCGAACACCCGATGAACACGATCAGATCCGGTCCGGCGCGCGCGGCCCTGCGGGTTCTCCTCCTGCTGGCGACGCTGCTGGGCCTTGCGGCACCGACCCCCGCCCAGGCGGGTGCGGCGGCGACGCCGTTCAAGGTGCTGGCGCTCTACAACGGCACGTGGGACGCGGCGCACATCGACTTCGTCAAGGAGGCGAACGACTGGTTCCCCAAGCAGGCCGCGGCGAACGGCTTCACCTACACGGCGAGCAACAACTGGGACCTGCTCAGCAACGGCGGCGTCAACGCCTATCAAGTCGTGCTGTTCCTCGACGACTTGCCACAGACGACGGCCCAACGGAGCGGCTTCGAGACGTACATGCGCAACGGGGGCGCCTGGATGGGCTTCCATGTCGCGGCCTTCACGACCGACGCGGCGGCCTGGCCGTGGTACCACAACCAGTTCCTCGGCAGCGGCAACTTCCGCACGAACACCTGGGGTCCGACCACGTCGGTCCTGAAGGTCGAGGACCGTACGCACCCCTCCACCAAGAACCTGCCGGCCACCTTCACCTCGTCGGTCAGCGAGTGGTACAGCTGGTCCAACGACCTGCGGCAGAACCCGGACATCAAGATCCTGGCCTCGGTCGACCCCAGCAGCTTCCCGCTGGGCACCGATCCCAACCAGAGTTGGTACAGCGGCTACTACCCGATTCTGTGGACGAACACGAAGTACAAGATGCTGTACGCGAACTTCGGCCACAACGCGATGGACTACTCGACCAACACGCGTCTGTCGTCGACGTTCGCGAGTGAGACACAGAACCGGTTCCTGCTGGACGGGCTGAAGTGGCTGGGCGGGGCCGACACCACCACCCCGCCGACGGACTCGATCTCCGAGACCGCCTGGTACTCGCTGACCAATGCCGGCAACGGCACCTGTGTGGACGCCCGTTCGGCGGCCACGGCCAACGGGACCGCGATCCAGCAGTACGCCTGCAACGGCACTCAGGCACAGCAGTTCCAGTTCCGCTCGACCGACAGCGGCTACCGCCGGGTCGGTATCCGCGGCAACCCGCAGCAGGTGATCGACGTGACGGACGTCTCGACGGCCGACAACGCGCCGCTCCAGCTGTGGAGTTACGGGGGCGGCCAGAACCAGCAGTGGCTCCCGGTCAAGGAGAGCACCGGGCGCTACCACTTCGCGGCCCGGCACAGCGGCAAGTGCCTCACCGCGGCGAGCGCCTCGACGAACAGCGTGCAACTCACCCAGCGCACCTGCGACGGCTCGGCGGCACAGAGCTTCACGCTCACGGCACAGTCCTGACCCATCGGCGCAAGGGTGCCCCCGCCGCATTCCTGCGACGGGGGCACCGGTCTGTCGTCGTCAGTAGCGTGCCAGGCGCGCGAGTTCGGTGCCGGCCAGCAGGAAGGCACCGACGCCGAAGTTCGCGGTGCTGTCGTAGGTGACGGGCTGGCTGGACTCGGGACGGTCCCCGACGTTCTGGACGTAGCCGAGGAAGCCGTCGTGGTGCACGGCGGTGGTGACGAGGCCGTTCCAGGCCCGGGCCGCCACCGGGAGATAGGTGGGCCGGTCGACCAGGCCCGCGCCGATCGCGTACGACGTGCCGTAGAGGAAGAAGGACGTGCCGCTGGTCTCGGGCCCCGGCAGGTGCGCGGCGTCGGCGAGATTGACGTTCCAGAAGCCGTCGCCACGCTGTACGCCGGCCACGGCCCTCACCAGGCGGGTCAGGGTGTCGCGGTATTCCGCGGTGTGCCGTTCTCCTGGGGGCAGGGCCTTGAGGGTCTTGACGTGTCCGCCGGCCACCCATCCGTTGCCGCGCGACCACACGACCGGCTTGCCCGTGGGAGAGGCGATCCCTCCGGGCAGGAAACGCTTGTCGCGGTACCACAGGCCGGTGGCGGGGTCGTACAGGCCGGGGCCGCCCTCGATGCGCTTGGTGTGGTCGTACAGGGCGTACAGCTTCGCCCAGTACTGGGGATCCTTGCGCAGAGCGCCCATGCGGGCGAAGGGCGGCATGGCCATGTGGAGGGCGTCGTCCCACCACCAGTCGTCGTTCTTGTCCGGCTGGTCCTCGTAGACCATGCGGTGCAGGGACGTTTCGATCGCGGTGAGCTTCCGCTCCTCGGGTTCCCTCTCGTAGAGATCGAGGTAGGCCTGCCCGGCATTGTGGTTGTCGGCGTGGCGGGTGGTCACACCGCCGTTGAGACCGTACGCGTGCTTCTCGGCCCAGCCGCGGGCGTACGCGAGGTAGCGGTCGCTGTTCGTCAGGCGCTGCAGGGCGAGCAGCCCGCTGAAGAAGGTGGCGTTGGCCCAGCCGTTGTCACCCGGGTCCGTGTGGGCGCCGATCCACTGGTCGGCCACGCGACGCAGGACAGCGGTGATTTCGGCCCTCGGCGGCAGCCCGGCCGAAGCGGCGCGAGGGACGGCGTGTGCGGTGCCCGCCAGGGAGGGCAGGAGGGATGCGGAGGCCGTGAGCGCCGCCGCACCGGAGAGCAGGCGTCGTCTATGCATATGAACAACTCCTACGGATGGGGACTCCCATCCTCAACTCCCGCCTCACGCGGTGTCCATGGCTCGTCGTCAACTTGTCATGAATCAGGGGGAGTTCAGCTCAGCGGACCTTTTTCAGGCTGCGGAACCGTAGGCCTCGAGGCTCTGATGTACCGGAATCCCGCGTTCTCACACCCTCTGCCACCGCGCCATCGCGCAGGAGAACACCCCGAACAGGACGAGCCCCGCGGCGACGCAGGCCAACAGCCACGGACCCAAGGGGGTTTCGGCGAACGAGCGGAGTGTGTCGTCCACACCCTTGGCCCGGTCGGGTTCGTAGTCGACGGCGGCCCGCACCGCGAAGGCACCCGCGGCGCCGAAGACCAGTCCGCACGCCACCCCGCCCGCCACGCCCGTCGTATCGACCGCCCGCCGCACATGCCGCGACATCTCCCCGAGCTTCAGCTGCTCGCGGTACCTGCGCAGCACCGCTCGGGCGGCGATCCAGACCCCCACCACGACAGCGCCGGCTCCCGCCGCGCCCACGATCCACTGCCCTCCCGGCCACTCCAGCGCCCGGGCCGTCACATCCCTGGACTGCTGGTCGCTGGAGGCCGTGCCCCCCGCGCCGGCGGCGAAGGACAGCACGGAGTAGGCGACGAACGCGTAGAAGACACAGCGCACGGCCGACAGCAGTCGCGTCCGCGCGGTACGGCCTTCGCGCCCGGCCGCCCCGAAGAGCGCCTCGGAGAGTCGCCACAGCGCCATCCCGACGAGTCCGGCGCCCAGGGCCCACAGCAGGACTGCCCCGAAGGACTTCGTGGAAATCTCTTCGAGCGCGCCGCTCCGGTCCGCCTGGTGTCCGCCGTCGCCGAAGGCGATCCGCAGCGCCAGTGCGCCCACCAGGAGGTAGATCACGCCTCGTGCGACCAGCCCCGCCCTGGCCGCGCCCTCGCGTACCGATCCCGTCGCCGCCCGACGGGCCCGGAGCCGGCCGCTCCGGGTCGCCGCGTGGGCGTTCACACGGCCCCGGACTGATGCGCCGGGACCGCTTCCAGCCGCAGCTGGACCTGGACCTCCTGGTCTCCCGCGTCTTCACCCAGCTCGAACACGGTGAAGGCTTCACGCAGGGTCGCCCGCACGAGCTGCACCGCGTGGGGGGTGCCCTGCACTTCGGCCGTCACCGACCCCGACAGCCGGCCCGTTGGTACGACCACGTCCTCGGGGGCGTCCTCCGTGTCGAACGTGCCGGTCCACATCGTCGGGTGGCCCTCGGCCTCTCGGATCTCGTCGTCGGCACACCGGTCCGAGGCGAATCGACCGCACAGTACGGCGAACAGGTGCCCGGCGTCGGCCGCCGAGCAGTCGCTGAGCACCACCTGGACCTGCGATCCGGGCAGCGGATGCGCGCTCATGGAAATCCTCTCCCCTCTCGCACGGGGATCTCGCCTTCGATCAGGCGGGTCCTTGCCTTGTCGCGGGTACCCCGCAGGCGGGAGTGAAACGGCCGCGCGCGCAGGCCACGTGTGGTGAGACACGCCCAGGTCAACACGGTCAGTGAGCTATGTTGAGTGCTCGTGGGACATGAAGGAGGCGCACCGGTGCCATCGCCGCAGCAGGCACGCGCACAGGCATCCGCGATCACCTCGGGCAAGAAGGCCCCGGAGGCGAGCGCGGCTCCCACGTCCCAGCTCAGGGAGCTGTTCGACGGACCGCGGCTCTCCCCGGGACAGCGGCGCATCGCCCAGTACCTGATCGAGCACATCACCGAGGCGGCGTTCCTGTCGATCACGGATCTCGCGGAGCGCGTGGGTGTCAGCCAGCCCTCGGTCACCCGCTTCGCGGGGGCGGTCGGCTTCAGCGGTTACCCCGCGCTACGCGAGAGGCTCCAGTCGATCGCGCTCAGCATCCTCGGCAGCACGCCGGCCACCCCCGCGGAGACCACGAGCAACGAGCTGCAGGCGGCTGTGGACGCCGAGATCGAGAACCTGGAGAACCTGCGGAGGGACTTCGCCGATCCGGACGAGGTGATCCGTGTCGGCCGGGCGCTGTCGAAGTCGACGCCGCTGACGGTCCTGGGGCTGCGGATCTCCGTGTCCCTGGCCGAGTACTTCGCCTACGCCGCGCGGCGCATCCACCCCGACGTACGACTGGTGACCCAGGGCGGCAGCGTCGCCTACGACGCGCTGCTCCAGTCGCGCGAGGCGGGCGGCACCTGGGTGCTGGCCTTCGGGATGCCGCGGCACGCCCAGGAGACGCTCACGGCCCTGCGGGTCGCGCGCAGCGCCGGGCTCCAGGTGGCCCTGATCACCGACCTGGGACTCGGCCCGCTGGCGGACGAGGCGGACGTCACCTTCACCATCGGCACCGGGTCACGTCTCGTCTTCGACTCCTACGCCGCGCCCGTCGTGATGTCGGCGGCGCTGCTGCAGGCCATGACCGACGCCGATCCGGAGCGGACGCAGGCCCGCCTGGAGGAGTACGAGCAGGTCGCCGAGCAGCACCAGTTCTTCCTCAAGGACTGAGACCTTCTTCGTCGAGCCCCCGATCGGCCTTCGTCTCCCGATCGCCTCTTGCAGAAACCCCTTTCCCGTACCGCCCGCCACCACGGCATCACGGGATCATTCACATCAATTCGCGCATGAATGTTTTCATGTTCTTGCGTATCCGGCGGTATATATAAATACTTCTCGCGGATCGCGCCCGGATGCCTCCGGGTCGCGTCCGACGACCACCCGGGACCGTCCGCTCCTACCCGCATCGGGTCCCGGGTGTTCAAACGGGCCCCGCCTGCGCGGTCGCCCGTGGTGGCGGCCCCGGCCATCCCCTAGACCGGGGCCGCCTCAGACCGCCCACGACCCTTCCCGCCGACGTAACCCGGAAGCGATGAACATGGCCCTGACATACTCACCGATCACCTCGGACTGGCCGTGCCAGGTCAAGACACCCGGCAGTTTCGACTGGGAGCGATCGGCGGTCAAATGGCTGCGCGAGCTGGTCCCGAGCCGCTACGCGAGCTACCCCGTCCTGCTCAAGCACCCCGTGCTCCTCGCCCGTCATGCCCAGATCCAGGTGCAGCACGAGATACGGGTCGCCCGCACGGCCCTGCAGACCGCCCGGTCCGAGCTGCCCGCCCTCGGTCTGCACGAAGGGGTCATCGAGCACACCATCAAGCTGTACGCCGCCGAGGTCATGCAGCTCCAGCACATCGCCCGCAGCATCCGTGCGGTGACCCACGCGCTGACGGACTGCAACGCCGCGCGAAACTGAGGTCCCCGGGCCTGTGTGATGGTTCCGGACAGGACCGTCACCGAGGAGTCGCCGTGGACACGCACAGGCCGCCGCAGGTTGTCGCAGAGGGAGCGCGACGAGCCGAGGGAGCCGGGGGATCCGCACCGGCGCGCACCCTCGACGTACGGTGGATCCACGGGTCGCTCTCGGCCAAGCACAACACCGATCCCGACATCCAGGTTCACGCGTACGACGCGCACACGGTGATCCTTCGGCAGAACATGGCGATCGACTACGAAGCGCCCTTCATGTTTCTGCTGTTCGGCGAGGAGCGGGCCGTTCTGATCGACACCGGCGCCACCGCCTCCGCCGAGTACTTCCCCCTACGTCGCGTGGTCGACGAGGTGATGGAGACCTGGTCGGCCGCGCATCCCCGGGACGGATACGAGCTCCTGGTGCTGCACACGCATCCGCACGGCGACCACATCGCGGGGGACGGTCAGTTCGCCGACCGTCCCGGTACCAGAGTCGTGGACGCGGCCCTGGACAGCGCCTGGGAGTTCTTCGGCTTCCGCGACGATCCCGAGGGCATCGCCCGGGTCGACCTGGGGGGCCGTGTCCTCGAATGCCTGGCGACGCCGGGGCATCACGAGGCGTCGGTGACGTTCTTCGACCCCTGGACCGGGTTCCTGCTCACCGGCGACACGGTCTATCCCGGCCGCCTGTACGTGGCGGACTGGCCGGCCTTCACCCGCACGGTCGACCGTCTCATCGACTTCTGCGCCACCCGGCCGGTCACCCACGTCCTCGGCTGCCACATCGAGATGACCCGGCAGCGGGGCCGGGACTATCCGGTGCGCACCACCTATCAGCCCGACGAGCCGCCACTGCAGATGACGACGGATCAACTGCGTGACATCCGAGCGGCGATCGAGACCGTCGGGGACCGGCCGGGACACCATGTGTTCGACGACTTCGTGATCTGCCGCCGCGACGCTCCGGACGGGGATTAGGGCCTGTCGTCACATTCCCGTCTGCCCCGCGACGCCTGGCACGCTCCCCCACTGCCTTAACGGCGTGGGAGGTGCCCCCACTCGCCGCACCGGGCGAAAGCCCAAGTACGTCCAGTACGAGGACTTCCGCCCGGCACACCGAGAGCACGCACCAGACGCCGCGGGGCCGCCCTTCGGGCGACGACGGGAATGTGACGACAGGCCCTAGGACGCCGACGCAGCGCGAATGGCCCAAGGCGGCGCGATAGGAATCGACGTCGGCGGGAAGACGCAGAGCGAACAGCCCGACGAGCGGACTGGACGGTCTCATGAATTCCACAGCGTGGACGTTGATCCTCGTCGTCGCGGTGCTGGGTGCCGCCGCGCTCGCGGTGGCCATCGTGCTCCTGGTCCGGCTCGTCCGCGCCCGCCGTGACCTGCGGCGGGCCGGACTGCCGTCCGGGCCGCGCTGGGTCTTCTGGGGCGCGGTCCTCTACCTCGTGCTCCCGGCCGACCTGCTGCCCGACCCCGTGTATCTCGACGACATCGGCGTGCTGCTGCTGGCCCTGCGGTCGCTGCGCGCCCTGCCGAAGGAACCGCTGCCGGCGATGCGCGGGAACCCGCGTGCGCCGACAGGACGTTGACGTCTGTACCGAGCACCACGTCGACGGGCGGCACCATGAGCGAGCTGGTTCCCGGGGCCAACATGCCCCTGCCGGGCGGCATCCTGACCCTCAGGGTGCCGGGCCCCTTCGACGTGTCCGCTCTCATCACCGACGACAGCGGCAAGGTGCGCGGCGACGGCGACTTCGTGTTCTACAACCAGCCGACCGCGCCCGGCACCCGCCTTCAGGGCGAGCGCCTGACCATCGATCCCCTGGGACTGCGGCCCGGGGCCAGCCGTGTCACCGTGGTCGTCAGCCCCGCCGACCCCGCGACGCCCCTGGGCCACCTGCCCGCGCCCACGCTGCACGTCCTCGCACCGGACGGTCGTCCCCTCGCCCGGTTCACCCCGACCCGACCACAGCGGGAGACGCTGCTGCTGCTCGCCGAGCTGTACCGGCGCGGCACCGCCTGGAAGCTCCGCGCCCTGGGCCAGGGGTACGCGGACGGACTGGCGGGCATCGCCCGGGACTTCGGGGTCGATGTCACCGAGGACGACACCCCGGCGGACCCGCCGCCCGGCGCGACGGCCGACCCGGACGGATTCCTCGGCCCGGTGAATGCCGCGCGTTCCGCGGCCGGTTCCCCGCCCGTCTCCCTCGACGCACGGCTCACGGCCGCGGCGCGGGCCCATGCCTCCGGCATGGCTGCCCACGGACAGCTCCGTTCCGAGAGCCCGGACGGCATCTCCGTGTACCAGCGCGTCACCTCGGCCGGATACGCGTATCTCACCATCGGCGAACATCTCGTCTCCGGCCCGCGCACACCGGCGGAGTTCGTGGAGTACTGCCTCTCCTCCGAGCAGTCCCGGCGCACCCTGTGCGACCCTGCGTTCCGCCAGGCGGGGCTGGCGTACGTCAGAGACGGCCGCTCCGGCGTTCCGTACTGGACGGCGCTGTGGGCGCTGCCCTTCAGCCCCGCGGGCCTGGAGCGGACGGCGCGCGAGGTCATCGCCCTCACCAATGCGGAACGGGCCGCGGCCGGTCTGCCGCCACTGTCCGGTGACTCCGCCCTCACCACGGCGGCCCAGGCCCACAGCGCCGACATGGTGGCCCGCGCCTTCTACTCCCACACCTCACCCGACGGCAGTCAACCCTGGGACCGGGCCGCCGCGGCGGGCTCCACCCGTCGCACCATCGGCGAGAACATCGCCTGCGGTCAGCGCTCCTCCGCCGAGGTCGTCCGCGGCTGGATGAACAGCCCCGGCCACCGCGCCAACATCCTCAAGCCCGACTTCACCCACATAGGCATCGGCTTGGCGGGCGGCGGTGAGGCGGGCACGTACTGGACACAGCTCTTCGGAGGCTGACCTGGACGCCGGGGCCGCCGACATGAGCGCTTCGGCGAGGGGCTGAGGCGCTGCGGCGGCCGACTGGAACTCATGGCGGCCGGCGCGGGCTTCGGCTGCCGGCAGGGGCTTTCGGGTGCGACACGCGGGAGCGGATCCGGGCCGAATGACGCGGGCAGACGCGAGATCCGGCCGTTCGTGGCTCAAGACCGTCGTTTCACCTCAGGCAGCAGAACAATGCAACCTGCTCAACCGCCCCACGCGTACAGAATGAGCCGTCGCACGTTCAGGGCGGGATCAGGCCGGGGCGTGTGGCACCGGCAGAACCACAGGGGAGAAGAACAGATGGTCTCAGGAATGGTCGGCACCGGTACGGCGCTCGGCGCGGTTCTGGTGTCCCTCCTGGCGGTTCCCGCACAGGCCGCCGAGCCCGCTGCGGACGGCGCCAACGCCATGTTCCGCGCGGCGACTTCGCCGACGACGGCCCAGGATCTCGCGGCGCCGGATGTGACGGGGCTGGCCGACGTCCTGAAGACGGCGATCAGCCAGGGCGCACCGGGAGCCATGGCGCGGATCGACGACGACGGCACGGCCTACACGGTGGCCAGGGGGATCGCCGACAGGGGCACCGGGCGCGCCATGAACGCGAGCGACCGCTTCCGGATCGGGAGCGCGACCAAGAGCTTCTCCGCCGTCGTCCTGCTGCAACTGGTCGACGAGGGCAAGCTGGACCTCGACACGTCGGTCAACACGTATCTCCCCGGACTGCTGCCCGACGACCGAATCACGGTGCGGCACGTGCTGAGCCACCGCAGCGGCCTGTACGACTACACGAACGACATGTTCGCCGACACGGTCCCCGGCTTCGAAGCGGTGCGCACCAAGGTCTTCAGCTACCAGGATCTCGTGAACCTGTCTCTGCAGCAGCCTCTCACCAACGCGCCGGGCGCCGCCTACTCGTACTCCAACACCAACTTCGTCGTCGCGGGCATGCTCATCGAGAAGCTCACCGGGCATCCCGTCGCCACCGAGTACCAGAACCGCATCATCAACCCGCTGGAGCTGAGCGACACCCTCTACGTACACCCCGACACGGCGATCCCGGGGACGCACATCAACGGCTACCTGCCGCCCGACAAGGGCGGCGCTCTGGTGGACTCCACCGAGCAGACGGCCTCCTGGGCGCAGAGCGCCGGCGCGATGATCTCCAGCACCCATGACCTGAACGTCTTCTTCTCGGCACTGATGGGCGGAAAGCTGACGTCCGCCGCCCAACTGGCGCAGATGCAGCAGTGGACCACGGTCAACAGCACCCAGGGTTACGGTCTCGGCCTGCGCCGCCGTGACCTGTCGTGCGGGGTGTCCGTCTACGGGCACACGGGCACCGTGCAGGGCTACTACACGTACGCGTTCGCCTCGAAGGACGGCAAGCGCAGCATCAGCGCGCTCGCCAACACCTCCAACAACGCCAATGTGCTGAACACCATGGCCCGCACTCTGGAATCCGCGTTCTGCGGCAAGTCCGCGACCACGGCCGCCGCACGCAGCGCGGCGCCCCAGCAGCGGCACGAGGACATCGCACCGGCCGTCACCCTCAACTGACCTGCCGGGCCGCGTCCGGCCCCTCATGCTTCGGCCGCCGGTGCGGCGGCCGGCCGGGCCGGGCGCAGCTTCGGGCCGGGGTGGATCGTCGACTGTCGTCCGCGGCTGTACGAACAGCCCCGCCACAGCGCCAACATCTCCCACCCCGATTCCACCCACATAGGCATCGGCCCCGCAGCCGCAGCCGCCGCCTCTTTTCCGCCAATTCACCGATTCGAATTCACCGATTCTGATGCATCCCCGGGCGATGCAACCCACGCGGCCTTCCAGTGCGTAGAGATGGTGCCGACGCCCGCATCCGCGGCGCGGTCCGTGCCGGAGTCACTCCGGCGGAAGGAACTCGGGAGAAAAATCAGATGGTCTCAGCAACGGTGGGCACGGGTACGGCGCTCGGCGCGGTTCTGGTGTCCCTCCTGGCAGCCCCCGCGCAGGCCGCGACACCCGCGGCCGGCGGCGGCGCCGACACCGAACGGGTCGCGGCGGCGGGGGCTTTGGCGGCGCCCGACGACGCCGGGCTGCGCAAGGTGCTGCGTACGGCGCTGACGCAGGGAGCCCCCGGCGCGATGGCGCGGATCGACGACAACGGCACCGTGCACCGGCTGACCGAGGGGGTCGCCGACCGGGCCACCGGACGGGCCATCAGCACCAACGACCGGTTCCGCGTCGGCAGCGTCACCAAGACCTTCTCCGCCGTGGTGCTGCTCCAACTGGTCGACGAGGGCAAGCTGAAACTGGACCGCTCGGTCAACAGCTATCTGCCCGGGCTGCTGCCCGACAACGGAATCACCGTGCGCCATGTGCTGAGCCACCGCAGCGGCCTGTACGACTACACCAACGACATGTTCGCCCAGTCGGTCCCCGGCTTCGAGTCCGTCCGCAACAAGGTGTTCAGTTACCGGGACCTGGTGAAGCTGTCATTGAAGAAACCGCGCACGAATGCCCCGGGCGCGGCCTATGCGTACTCGAACACCAATTTCGTGGTCGCGGGCATGCTCATCGAGAAGCTCACAGGCCACTCCGTGGCCACGGAATACCAGAACCGCATCTTCCAGCCCCTCAACCTCTCCGAAACCTTCTACGTCCACCCCAGCACCACCATCCCGGGCCGCCACGCCAACGGCTACCTCACCCCCGACGCGGCCGGTGCCGCCCTGGTGGACGCGACCAAGCAGACCGTCTCCTGGGCACAGAGCGCGGGCGCGATCATCTCCACCACGCACGACCTGGACACCTTCTACTCCGCCCTGATGCGAGGGAAGCTGATGTCCGCCGCCCAGCTGACCCAGATGCGCAAGTGGACGACGGTCAACAGCACCACGGGCTACGGCCTCGGGCTGCGCCGCCGTGACCTGTCGTGCGGAGTCTCGGTGTACGGGCACACGGGCACCGTGCAGGGCTACTACACGTACGCCTTCACCTCGAAGGACGGCAAGCGCAGCCTCACCGCGCTGGCGAACACCTCCAACAACACCGCTGTCCTGAACACCATGTACAACACCCTGGAATCCGCGTTCTGCGGCAAGCCGGCGGCCAAGGCCGTCAAGGCCGCCCCGCGCGGCGCCGCGCCCGTGGAGCGGAACGAGGACATCGCACCCGGTGTCGCCCGCGACTGACCGTTCGCGTCGCGTCTCACCCCTGACGGTTCGGCCGCCGGTGCGGCGGCTGGTCGGGGGCGGGGCGCACCCGCGGGGCCGGGATGGGAAGGCCCCGCGGCTTGTCGCCGTCGACGGTGACGGGTTCGCGGTAGTGGTGGATCTCCAGGGGCTCTCCGGTCACCAGCGTGTACGTGGCGACGCCCGGCTCGATCTCCACCCGCAGACGGCGGCCCAGGAGCTCAAGGCAGAAGGCGAGACGACTGAACCGCTCCGGCAGCCGGGGCGCGAACTCCAGGGTGTCGCCGTGGTGGCGCATGCCGCCGAACCCGGCGACCAGGGCCATCCAGGTTCCGGCGAGCGAGGCGATGTGCAGGCCGTCGCGGGTGTTGTGCTCCAGGTCCTCCAGGTCCATCAGCGCGGCCTCCACCAAATAGTCGTAGGCGAGGCCCGGATGCCCTGCCTCGACCGCGATCACGGCCTGGCAGCAGGCGGACAGGGAGGAGTCCCGGACGGTGAGGGGCTCGTAGTAGGCGAAGTTGCGGGCCTTGTGCTCCTCGTCGAAGAAGGGGCTGCACTTGTACATCGCGAGCACCAGGTCGGCCTGCTTGACGACCTGTTTGCGGTAGATGTCGAAATACGGGAAATGCAGCATCAGCGGGTACTGGTCGTGACGGGTCGCGGCGAAGTCCCAGCGTTGGTAGCGGGTGAACCCGGCGTGCTGTTCATGGACACGGAGTTCGTCGTTGTAAGGGATGTGCATGGCGTCGGCGGCGTCGCGCCAGGCGGCGCTCTCCTCGGCGTCGACGCCCAGTTCCGCGGCTCGCCGAGGGTGGCGCTCGACGACGTCCGCGGCGGCCAGGAGGTTCGACCGGGCCATGAGGTTGGTGTACGTGTTGTCGTCGGCGACGGCGCTGTATTCATCGGGTCCTGTCACCCCGTCGATGTGGAACTTTCCCTGGTGGTCGTGGTGGCCGAGGGAGCGCCACAGGCGTGCCGTCTCGATCAGCAGCTCCACCCCGGTGTCACGCTCGAACCGTGCGTCGCCGGTGACAGCGGTGTACCGGACCACGGCGTCGGCGATGTCGGCGTTCACATGGAAGGCTGCAGTGCCGGCGGGCCAGTACGCCGAGCCCTCCGAACCTTCGATGGTCCGCCAGGGGAACGCGGCGCCGCGCAGACCGAGTTGGGCCGCCCGCTCGCGTGCGGCGGGCAGAGTGTTCTGCCGCCAGCGCAGTGCCTCCGCCACGGCGCCGGGTGAGGTGTAGGTGAGCAGCGGCAGCACGAAGGTCTCGGTGTCCCAGAAGGCGTGGCCGTCGTATCCGGAGCCGGTGAGCCCCTTCGCCGGTATCGCGCGTTGTTCGGCGCGCGCGCCGGCCTGCAGGACGTGGAAGAGGGCGAAGCGGACGGCCTGCTGGATCTCCTCGTCGCCCTCGACCTCCACGTCGGCACGCGCCCAGAAATCGTCCAGATAGGCCCTCTGTTCGTCGACCAGCCCCTGCCAGCCGCCGTGTTCGGCCGCCGCGAGCGCCGCGTCGACCTGATCGCGTACGGCCGGCAATGACCGGGTGCTCGACCAGCCGTACGAGACGACTTTCTCCAAGCACAGCCTCTGGCCGGGTGCCAGGACGGAGGTGACGGTGAGCCGGGCGACGTCGTCGCCGCTCTCGCTGCTCGTGGTGGTCGGCTCGGGCCCGTCGACGACGTGGTCCGCGGCCGCGGCGACCCGTAGCCCGCTGCGCCGGGTGCGGTGCACGAGCCGCAGCCGCCGGCCCGCCGCGAAGTGCTCCTCCGCCTCCAGCGGCGCCTGCAGGGCGATCGCGGCCCGCGGGTCGCCGCCCCGGCCGGGCAACTGCTCGTTGGCCACGAGCTCCGACTGGACGACCACGCGGACCCGGGCGTCGACGGCCTCCACCTCGTACGCCACCGCTGCGATCGCCCGCTGGGTGAACGACACCAGCCGGGTGGAGCGCACCCGGACCGTGGAGCCGGCCGGTGACGTCCACTCGCAGGTTCGGGTGAGCAGCCCGGTGCGCAGGTCGAGTACGCGTGCGTGGGAGCGCAGCCGTCCGTAGCGCAGATCGAACGGCTCGTCGTCGACCAGCAGACGGATGATCTTGCCATTGGTGACGTTGATGACCGTCTGGCCGGACTCCGGGTAGCCGTATCCCGCCTCGGCGTAGGGCAGCGCGTGGACCTCGTGGACGCCGTTCAGATAAGAGCCCGGAAGACCGTGGGGTTCGCCCTCGTCGAGGTTTCCGCGCCAGCCGACATGTCCGTTGGAAAGGGCGAACACGGACTCGCTCTGCGGCAGGAGGTCGAGATGGAGCTCGCTCTCCCGCAGGGTCCAGGGCTCGACGCCGTACGACGTGTGGGTGATCATGCCCGCTCCCCCAGTTCCGCCAGATCCCGTACGACGATGTCCGCACCGTGCGCGCGCAGGGCGGCGCCCTGTCCGACCCGGTCGACTCCGACGACGTACCCGAAGTGGCCCGAGCGCCCCGCGTCCATGCCGGCCAGCGCGTCCTCGAAGACGGCGCACTCCGAGGCGTCGACTCCGAGGTCCCGCGCAGCGGCCAGGAAGGTGTCCGGTTGCGGCTTGCCGGGAAGCCGTCGCTCGGCGGCGACGACACCGTCGATCCGTACGTCGAAGAGGGACTCCGCGCCGACCGAGCGCAGGATGTCGCGGCAGTTGGTGCTGGAGGAGACGACCGCGGTCCGCAGCCCGCTCGCGCGCACCGCTTCGACGTAACGCAGCGTACTGTCGTACGCCTCGACGCCCTCGCTGCGGATCAGCTCCAGCAGCAGGTCGTTCTTGCGGTTGCCAAGACCCTGGACGGTCGGGCGGTCCGGTGGGTCGTCGGGCGTCCCCTCGGGCAGCTCCACGTCGCGGGAGGCGAGGAAGGTGCGGACGCCGTCGGCGCGGGGGCGTCCGTCCACGTACTCGTCGTAGTCGGCGGCGTCGTCGAAGGGACGGAATCCGTCACCGTCGCGCTGCCGCAGAAAGTCGTCGAACGTCCGCTTCCAGGCGGCCGCGTGGACGACGGCGGTCTTGGTGATGACGCCGTCGAGGTCGAAGAGGCAGGCCAGGATTTCTTTCGGAAGACCGAGCTCTGTCATACGAGGAGTGTGCCCCGGGGACCCCCGGTCAGAGGGTGGTGAACGACACACCGCATCGCGGCGGATCAGTCGTGCGGGTACGAATGGTGCTCGTGGGCGACTCTCCAACGCCCTTGTTCCTTGCGCAGTCCGAGCGTGAGCCGCAGGCGAAGGTCGGGCTGTTCGGCGAACTCCTTCGCGGTTCCGCAGCGCAGCAGGGCGTGCGCGTACGCCACGTCCTCGCCCGCAGTGACGTCGAGGGACTCGATCTCGAACGACGCGCCCTGCGCCTGCCACTCGAAGAACGGCGGCCAGGCCTCGCGGTACGCGTCGATGCCGCGAACCCCTTCGTAGGGCGGCGGCACGTCGTACATCACGATGTCGTCCGTGTGGTCCACCAGCACGCCGTCGAGGTCGCGCTGGTGTACGGCGGCGGCCCAGCGCTCGATCAGCGTACGGATCTGCTCCTGGTCATCGTTGTTCATGGTCAATGCATGCCCCGTCCCGTCCGGGACTTCTCAAGCGCTGCTCGACACGGATACTGAGGCCATGGAATTCGCCGTCTTCATGACCCTGCCCGGCCTGGTCATCCTGCTGACGCTGCTGGCCTTCGCGGATCAGCTGCTGCTCCGGGCGGGGCGGGCGGGCCTGCTGCCCTGGCGGAACAGTGTGCGGCAGGGCCAGATATCCGCGACCGGGTTCGAGCAACTGCACGCGAGTCTGTCGCCGGGCAAGCAGAACGAGCTCAAGGAGCGGCAGTCGGCCCTGGTGATGCGGGACGACGAGGAGGACGGGGCGCCGCCGCACGGGACGACGGTCGATCTGGCCGGCGGCACCGCGGTCGTGCGGATGCCTCGGGCCGGTCGGTAGGAGCGGCGCCGATGGATGCGGAACAGGACATCGGGGAGACCGGTACGCGCATGACCTTCGACGATCTCCTGGAGCGCGCGTCATCGCTCGTGCGTCCCGGGCGGCGCGCCCTCCTCGGTATTGCCGGCAGTCCTGGCGCGGGCAAGACGACGCTCGCCGAGCGTCTGGTCCGGCGGCTGAACGGTGCCGGGCCGGCCTGGGTCGCGCAGGTGCCGATGGACGGGTTCCATCTCGCGGACGTCGAGTTGGACCGCCTGGGCCGCCGCGACCGCAAGGGCGCTCCCGACACGTTCGACGCGGTGGGGTACGCGGCGCTGCTGCGCCGGCTGCGCGAGGACGAGGACGATCTCGTCTACGCGCCCGGCTTCGAGCGGACCCTGGAACAACCGATCGCGGGTGCCGTCCCCGTGCCCCGCACCGCCCGTCTCGTCGTCACCGAGGGCAACTACCTGCTCCTTGGGGATGCCGCCTGGGCTCGGGCGCGGGCACAGCTGGACGAGGTCTGGTTCTGCGAGCTCGACGAGGGCGAACGCGTACGGCGTCTGGTCGCCCGCCACGAGGAGTTCGGCAAGGACCACGACACGGCGGTGGCGTGGGTGCTCGGCACCGACCAGCGCAACGCCGACCTGGTCGCCGCGACACGGGAGCGCGCCGACCTGGTCGTCGATGCGGCGGTCAGCGAGGGTGGAGCTCCAGTTCGGGTTCCCCTCGCGGATCGCCGGCCGGATCGCCGATCCGTGCGGTGAACGTCTCGGTGCGGATGGTCAGTTCCCCCGAGCTCCGCTCGAAAGCAGGGGTGAAGGAGCCGCCGGGGCCATAACGCACGGCGAAGACGTGCAGGTCCTCCGGAGCGCCGGGAGCCGGGGCCGCTTCGAGGGCCGTGGAGGCCACGAGGTGCCGCCAGCCGTCGTCCGGGTTGCCGTAGCCGCGCGGGTCGGCCGCCAGGGCGAAGGCCGCCAGCTCCTGGGTCGTCTCCGAGCGGGCGTCGAAGTGGTCCACGCCCTTGTCGCGTGGGTGCGTCAGCCGCAGGGCACCGGCGGAGGTCACGTCGGACTGGGCGGTTCTGCGCACCCGGTCGCCGTCGTCCATGGCGTACGGCAGCCCGGCGAGCAGGTAGGGAGTTCCGTCGAGCCGTTCCACGGCGACCGTCACCCACAGGCTCGTGCCGTCCGTGACATACAGGGACCGGACGTGACGCAGGACGTGGTCGCGGCCGACGACCGGCTTGGTGACCAGCTTGGCCGTCAGCGCGTCGGTACGGAGGTCGCGCACGCGCACCTCGCCCATGGGGCGGCACAGCAGGAAGCCGTCGGTGACCGGGCCGAAGCCGTGCTGGCGGTTGACCACGGCGGCCAGATGGTAGGTGCCCGCAGCCTCGATCAGGGACGGCGTCATCCGGTCGTCGAAGGCCACCGAGACCGTGCCTGCGCGGAGTTGATGGCGTACGGGGTCCTTGGAGGGTGCGCGGTGCCAGGGCGTGGTGTCCTGGATCTGCCAGACCAGCATGAAGGCGAAGTGGCCGTCGATGCCGCCGTCCCGTTGGACCGCGTGTCGACCCCAGCGGGTGTCTCCCCGGTAGCGGCCGAGGTCGGCGCCGACGCGGTGGCCGAAGTAGCGCAGACCGAGCACGGACTCGAAGCCGGAGTGCTGTTCGCTGTAGCGGGGGCCGCCGTTGTCGTAGCCGCCGACGGTCAGGCGCGCGTCGATGTAGCGGGCGAGGGCGTCACCGTCCTCGGCGAAGATCTCCTCGCCGCTGATCCGGTGGGCCTGGGCGAGGAAGGAGAGGGAGATCGGGCCGTAGTTGTTGTCGTACGCGCCGCCGTGCTCCGGGGGCAGGAGCGCGCCCCGGTCGCCCACCCGACGGGCACGGATCTCGTCGACGTACAGGCTCATCGCCCGTGCGCGGACCGACTCCGCTACGGGAGAGGGCAGATGCCGGACGAGCATGAGGCCGCCGACGATGCATCCGATCGCCTGGTTGCCCGCCTCCTGCGGGTTGAAGAAGGTCACCTCGGTCAGCCAGCGCCAGTAGCCGTGCGCCAACACGACGAGTTCATGGCGCAGTTCGTCATCGACGATGCCCTCCGCCGTGTCGAGGACGTTGACCGCCTGGAGCAGTGCCCACACGGTGCTCGGCCAGTCGCCGATGGGGTGCGCGCCCGCTTCCAGTACGTAACGGGCGTACGGCTCACCGGAGTTACGGCGACGGAGGTTGGGGTAGCCGGGGTTGTCCTCGGTGAAGACCCGCTCGCGCAGATGGAACCTCAGGCTGCGGAGCACGGCCTCCGGCAGGCGAGAGCCCTGGGTGCGCTGCCAGGCGAGTGCCAGCAGCGCGGTGATGCCGAGTGAGGTGTCGCCGATGTCGTCGAGGGCGGCGGGGTGTTCGAGATTGCCTTCGGGGGTGAGGCGGGCCAGCGCCTCCTCGGCGACGGCGGTGAGGACGGCGTCGTATGCGGCCGGATCGTCCGGGAGGTCGTGCAACGGGCCGCGCTGGTGGGGAAGAAGCACCGGATGTCAGCCCTTCATGCCGGAGGTCGCCAGGCCCTCTACCAGTCTCTTCTGGAAGATGAGGAAGCAGATGAGCGTGGGCAGGAGAGCGAGTGTCGACATGGCGAACATCGCGCCGTACGACGAGCCGCTGGTCTTGTCCAGGAACAGGGTGAGGCCGAGCGGCACGGTGAAGCGGGCGTTCTGCTGGAGGTAGACGAGTTGGCTGAAGAAGTCGTCGTAGGTCCAGATGAAGGTGAAGATCGTGGTGGTGACCAGCGCCGGGCGCATGAGCGGCAGGATGATCTTCAGGTAGATCTGCAGCGGGTTGGCGCCGTCCATCATGGCGGCCTGGTCGAGTTCGCGCGGGATGGAGCGGATGAACTGAACCATCAGGAAGATGAAGAAGGCGTCCACCGCGAGGAACTTCGGCACGATCAGCGGCAGGAAGGTGTTGATCCAGTTGAGGTTGTAGAACAGCGTGTACTGCGGGATCAGCGTGGCCTGCATGGGCAGCATCAGCGTGCCGAGCATCAGGCCGAACCAGATCTTCTTGCCGCGGAACTCGAAGCGCGCGAAGGCGTAGGCGGCGAGCGAGCAGGAGATCACGTTTCCGATCACCGCGCCGATCGTGACGATCAGCGAGTTGGTGATGTAGAGCGAGAAGGAGTTGCCCGAACCCTTCCAGCCTTCGGAGTAGTTCTGCGGGTGCAGCTTGTCCGGGATCAGCCCGGGGTGGGTGAAGATCTCGGTGTCGGGCTTGAGCGAACTGCTCAGCATCCACAGCAGCGGATACAGCATGACCAGCGCCACTCCGACGAGCAGCGTGTGGACCAGGATGCGGCGGGGGCCCTTGAGGGCGCGCAGCCGCTTCAGGGGCGATGCGGCCGCGGTGATGGCGGACATGGGGTAGGTACTCTCCTCACCGACGCTCAGTCGTCGTAGTGGACCCAGTAGCGGCCGGCGATGAAGTTGACCGCCGTGAAGCCGGCGATGACGAGGAACAGCACCCAGGCCAGCGCCGAGGCGTACCCCATCTGCAGGTCGGTGAAGCCCTTCTTGTACAGGTAGAGCGAGTACAGCATGGTCGAATTGAGCGGTCCGCCGGTGCCGTTGCTGATCACATAGGCGGGAGTGAAGCTCTTGAACGCGTCGATGATCTGCAGGACCACGTTGAAGAAGACGATCGGAGTGAGCAGTGGAAGCGTGATCCTGGAGAACCGGGTCATGGCTCCCGCGCCGTCGATCGCCGCCGCCTCGTAGACGTCCTTGGGCAGTTGCTTCAGTCCGGCGAGGAAGATGACCATCGGGGTGCCGAACTGCCAGACGGCCAGCAGGACCAGGGTGTAGATCGAGGTGTCGGGGCTGGAGATCCAGTCCTGACCCTTGATGCCGAACCAGCCGAGGAAGTCGTTGAACAGGCCGTCGCCGCCGAAGATCTGCCGCCACATGATGGCGATGGCCACCGCGCCGCCGAGCAGCGACGGCAGGTAGAAGGCGGCACGGTAGATGCCGATGCCGCGCAGCGGACGGTTCAGCAGCATCGCCACGGCGAGCGCGAGGGCCAGCTTCAGCGGTACCGAGACCACCACGTAGACGAGCGTGGCGTGCACCGAGTCCCAGAAGTTGGGGTCGTCGGTGAACATCCGCCGATAGTTGTCCGCGCCGACCCACTTGGCGGGAGACAGCAGGTCGAAGTCGGTGAACGACAGATAGAGCGAGTCGAGCATCGGATAGATCGTCAGGCCGAACAGGCCGACGAACCAGGGGGCCAGGAAGAGATACGGCCACCAGCCTCCGCCGCGCCGTCGGGCGGCGCGGCGGCGCAGACGTTCACGCTCGCGCTGGTCGGACGGGGTCCGGGGAGCCGTCGACTCCTTGACGACCTCGTCGGTTTCGGTGGTGGTCATGCTCATCTCCCTGGCCCTCTCCCCGTCCTTCCGTGTACTGCGCCGGCCGCGGCCTTCGCCGCGGCCGCCACCGCGGCCTCTACTGCGACAGGATCGACTGCGCCTGGTCGAAGAACTGGCCGAGCTGCGCTTTGATCGTCTTCTTGCCGAAGGCGATGGCAAGGTTCGACTGGAACAGCAGGTCCCAGATCTGGTCGGCGCCCTTGGGCGGGGCGGCGGGGGCGGGCAGCGCGTCGGTCGCCTTGCCGACCCGCTTGGAGATGTAGTCGGCCACGTCCATGGACTTCTTGTCGGTGTCCGACAGGTCCGGGGAGACGATGGAGCGGGCCTTCTCGGTGGGCGGGATACCGCGCAGCAGTTGCATGTCCTTGATCGCCGTCTTGTCCTGGGCGAAGAAGCTCATGATCTTCACCGAGTCGGCGATGTGCTTGCTCGCCTTGGTGGCGCTGAGGAGGACGCCGCCATTGACGAAGTTGCCCTCCCGGGCGCCCGACCACTGGCCCTGCGGGGTGGGCAGGAAGTCCAGGGTCGCGTCCGTGATCGCGCCGCCGGCGCCGTAGACGCCGGAGTCGAAGGTGAGCAGCGTCTTGCCGATCACGACGCCGTTCTTGGTGAGGTCGTTGTGGGCGGCCGAGGTGATGGCGGCACCCGGGGACGCCTTGTCCTTGCGCATCTCGGCCCAGTACTCCCACCACTCCTGGAGGGTGTCCGAGGTGAAGCCGAGCTTGGTGCCGTCGGTGGAGAAGAAGGGCTGGCCCTTCTCGCGGGCGAAGACCTCGAACGCCTGGAGGGTGCCGCCACCGCCGTCGTCGACGCCGAACATCTTGCCGCCGCTGGCCTTGTTGACCTTGACGGCGAACGCCTTGAGGTCGGCCCACGTCCACTCGCGGTCCGGCTCGTCCAGGCCGAGCTTCTTGATGCCGGAGATGTTGGCGGTCAGGACGTTGACGCCGATGCCGGAGGGCACGCCGTACAGCTTGCCGTCGACCGTGCCGGCCGCGAGCAGTGTCTTGGAGAAGCCGGTCAGGTCCAGCGACTTGCCGACGTACTCGTCGAGCGGGGCGATGACTCCCTTGCGGGCGTACTGGGCGACCAGCGCGGTGTCCATCTGGAGCAGATCGGGGGCGCTGCCGCCGGCGACCTGGGTGTTGAACTTGTCGAAGTAGCCGTCGTAGCCGGAGTAGCGCTCCTCGATCTTGATCTTCGAGTTGCTCTTCTGGAAGGTGCCGAGCGCCTTCTTGTAGGCGTTGTGCCGGTCGTCGCTGCCCCACCACGTCATGGTCAGCTTGTCGCTGGTGGTGCCTGCGCCGGTGCCCCCGGCGCAGGCGCTCAGCGAGCCGCCGATCGCGGCCGCGGCGGCCATGCCGCTCGCCGTGCGGAACAGGGTCCTGCGCGAGATCTGGTGACCCACCGGGTCCTCCTTGATATGCGTGACGGATTCCCCGGCCGGTCGATGCGGCACGGGTCTGTTCTGTCGCGGAGTGCGCCTTCGGCGGCACGGCCTCGCCCGGCCGCACCGCGCTCAGGGGTGGGGCTCCCGGCCACCGTGGGCCCACCGCACGAGCACGCCCTCGTGCGGCCGCCGTACCTCGCGTACAGACGGGACGCTCACCCCGAGTCGGCGTCCCGGCCGACTTAGAAAGCGCTTGTCCGGACATTGGCAGACCGAGCCGGAGGCCGTCAATCCTTCACCCACGAGCCACCGGTCACGGTTTGGATTCCCCGGGCGACCGCGAGCCGGGCGGCGCCCACGACGGTGCCGGCGTCCCCGACAGTGCTGCTGACCACCTCGGTGGGCCAGCTCAGCCGCGCCAGTTCGGCCCGCACACCCGGCAGGAGCTGCGGGTCCGCACCGGTGCCGCCGCCCAGCACAATGAGCCCCGGGTCCAGCACGGCGGCCACGGCGGCGGCGAGCCGGCCCACGTCGGCGGCATGACCGCCGACCACGGCGCGGGCCGTGGCCCGGCCCTCCGCGGAGAGGGCGAAGAGCCGCTCGGCGGTGCCGGGGAACGGGCCGTCGGCGTCCCGCCAGGCCTCGGCGGCCCGGCGCAGCAGGGAGCGCGAGCCGATGCGTTCCTCCAGCGCCTCGCGGCGCGGCTCGCGACCCTCGTCCCACGGGTAGGGCAGTCGGGCCACCTCTCCCGCGGCGCCGTTCGCCCCGCGCAGCACCTGGCCGCCGATCACGATGCCGAGGCCGATGCCCACACCGATACGCAGATAGCCGAAGGTCTGACGGCCGCGGGCGGCACCCTCGTGCAGCTCCGCGAGCGCGGCGCAGTTGACGTTGTTCTCGAGGTGGACGGGAACACCCGCAGGCAGCGCGACGGCCATGGCATCGAAGACGGGCCCGGCCTTGGCGGTCGCGGGGCGCATACCCGTGCCGTCCTGGTCCTGTGCGGTGACGTCGCCGACGGCGACGACGATGGCGCGCAGCGGGCCGTCGGCGGGCAATCCGGCGAGTGCCGTGCGTACGGCGTCGGCGGCGTGCGCCCGGGAGCTGGTGGCCTCGGCGAGCAGAGTGCCGTCCAGGGCGCAGCCGCGCACCTGGGTGCGGGTGGGGCCGAGGTCGACGGCGAGTACGGCCCCGGCGGCCGGCCCGAGTGCGTAGATGGCGGCGGAACGTCCGGTGCCGCCCGAGACGGTACCGGAGCGGGCGGCGAGCTCGGCCGCCTCGAGCTCGGCCATCGCGGCGGAGACGGTCGGCTTGGAAAGGCCCGCACCAGCCGCCAGCCGGGGACGGGTGGCGGTGCCCACCGCAGCCAGTACGGCGAAGACCGCGCCCGCGCTCTCACTCAGCCGCCCCATGCCGTCCCCCAGGTCGTATGCCACAGCTCTCCCACACATCGTCGGACCGCGCCCACACCTCTTGACGCACCCTACTTCGTTAGTTAATTTCCTAACGAACTCCACGGTACTCGCCTGCCGTGGCCCGTCAGAGGCCCGTCCCGGGGCTTCCCGAATGCTTCAACTCCGGTTTGTCCAGACACGGTTCGCCCTCCGTTCGCATGTCGGTCCAGCGACGAAAGAGGTTCCGTGCAGGACTCCACGCCCTTCGTGGTCGGTATCGACGCGGGCGGCACCAAAACCCATCTCCGTGCCCGCGCGGGACAGCGTTCCGTCGCGGATCACGTCCGTCCGAGCAGCGGTTGGCGGCCGCACGATCCGGCCGTCGCCGCCGCCTGGCTGACCGCACTGGTCGGTGAAGCGCTGCCACCCGGCGCACGCCCGGCCGCCGTCGCGGTGGGCGGCCACGCCTGCGAGACGCCCCGCCAGTGCGAGGAGATCCGCGTCGCGCTGCGGGAGCTGCTCGATGTGCCCGCGCTCGTCGTGGGTGACGCCGAACTCCTGATCCCCGCCGCGGGGCTGGACAAGGGCGTCGGCCTGGTCGCCGGCACCGGTTCGGTGGCGGTGGGCCGGCTCGCCGACGGCAGCCCCGTCCAGGTCGGTGGCTGGGGTGCGGTGCTCGGCGACGAGGGCGGCTCGGCCGGCCTCGTCCGCGAGGCGGCGCGGGCCGCGTGGGCCGCGCACGATCTCGGTGAGGACCCGGACGCGCTGGCTTGGGGGCTCATCACCGCGTTCGAGGTGAGCGAAGTGCCCGCACTCGGCGCGGCATTGGAGAGCGCCACCGATGTCTCCGCCGAGTGGGGGCGGCACGCACGAGTCGTGTTCGCGGCCGCCGAGGCGGGCTCGGCGCTCGCCCGTCGGGTGATCGCCGAGGGCGGTCGATCGCTCGCCGCGCTCGTCGTGCGCCTCGCCGAACGCGGGGTCGTGTGCGACGACGTCGTGGTCGCGGGCAGCACCGTCCTCGCCCAACCCGCCCTGTACGACGCCTTCGTGGCCTCGCTGGCCGAAGCGGTTCCGGGCGCGCGGCCGAGGCCCTTGCGGGTGCCACCCGTCGAGGGGGCGGTGGCGCTGGCTCGTTCACTCGTATGACATGTCGCGGACGTCGAGCCCTGTCCGGCCCGACATGACACGACCGTAGATCTTCGCTGGTACGACACAGCCTCACCACGGGACACCTGCGACTGACACGTCTCACGTGCCCCATGACGTCCGGTCCATCGAACGACTTCCCACTGGCCGCACGGCCGGAGAACTCAAGAGAGGCACACCCATGCCGTCACCAGCCGGGCACCGCGCCACCTCGTCGGCCGGTCAACTCACCGTCAGCAGGCGAGGGTTCCTCAGAACCTCGCTCGGCGCCTCGGCCGGTCTGCTGGCCGCCCCGACCGTCGTCACCTGGCTCGCCGCCGCGGACGCGAAGGCCGCCACGGGTCCCGCCCCGTTCGTCGACGACTACACGACCAACGTCCTGACCAACCTGACGCCCGAGACCAATGCGGTGGTCCGGATCCTCGGCGGCATGGCCAAGGTGTGGAAGACCGGCGGCGCCTGGTACACCGGTACACCGCTGCTGCCCGAGGTGCTGCGCGCCAACATGCGCTACTGCGCCCGGATCACCGCCGCCCGCACCGACACGCAGGCGAAGGAAGCGTTCATCTACGACCGCCAGCACCAGAGTTACGCGGTGATCGCGGGCCTGGGCCCACTGGCCGACCTGTACAAGTCGGGTGCCCAGGCGGTCACGTCGATCACCAGCGCGCCGGAGGGCACCCCTTCTGGGAAGATCAACGACGCGGTGCCCGCCGACGCTCCGGCCGGTTCCGCGCTCGGCGCGGGCTCGCGCACCTCCGCGCTCGGCAAGGTGGCCGAGCTGGTCGACACGGTGCGCGGCCAGTTCGCCTCGGGCAACCCGGCCAAGTACGCCTACCAGTACCCGCGTCCCTGGCGCATGAACGAGGACAGCGAGATCGTCGACACGGGCAAGGTCGACGCGCTCGGCTTCCCGGTCTACGACTCCGACGTGATCGTCGCCCCTCAACTGCTGTGGCAGCGCGGCACGACGCCGACCGACGACGGCGGGTTCCCCAGCGGACACACCAACGCCTTCCACCTGGCGGCCCTGGCGTACGCGTACGCCGTGCCGGAGCGCTTCCAGGAGCTGGTGGCCCGTGCCTTCGAGCTCAGCCACACCCGCATCATGGCGGGCATGCACTCCCCCGTCGACGTCATGGGCGGCCGGATCATGGCCACCGCCCTGGCCGCCGCCACGCTGGCCGACCCGCAGTACGCGAACCTCAAGGCCGCGGCGCGCGCCCAGGCCGCCGTGTACTTCCAGCA
The DNA here is from genome assembly GCF_014645835.1 of Streptomyces albiflavescens. GTDB lineage: Bacteria > Actinomycetota > Actinomycetes > Streptomycetales > Streptomycetaceae > Streptomyces > Streptomyces albiflavescens. The sequence continues at coordinate 29,701 of NZ_BMMM01000014.1, read as the reverse complement.
GCAGACCGGTACGACCGCGGACACGCTGTACGCCTACGCGCACGCGGCCGGCGTCGACACCGACCCGTACGCCGACCGGGCCGCCAACGCCTGCGCGATCAAGCCGCGTCTGACGTATGTGCTGACCCGGCACGGCCGCTCCGAGGACATGAGCGTGCCCAAGGGGGCAGAGGTCCTGCTGGAGACACGCCTCCCCTACCTCGACGCGGCGCAGCGCCGCGAGGTGCTCCGCACCACCGCGCTCCCCTCCGGGTACGTGCTGCTCGACGGCTTCGAGCAGTGGGGGCGCCTCGACCTCTTCGCCGCCGCCGACGGGTACGGCGCGTTCGACTCCGACGTGACCGTCACCCTGAACGCGGCCGACGGAGGCTTCGGCGCGGCCGACACGTGGCGCAACGACATCTCCGGCCGCGGCGGCCTGGTCAAGCGCGGCAGCGGCTCGCTGGCCCTGACGGGAGCCAACTGCCACACGGGCGGCACGCTTGTGGAGGAAGGCGTGCTGACCGCCGGTTCCTCGGGCGCTCTCGGACACGGTGACGTCCGGGTGGACGGCGGCACGCTGCGGGTGGCTCCGGCGACGACCGCCCGTGTGCGCGGCGCCTGCGCGCAGGCGTCCGGCGCGACCTTGGAGGTGACGCTGCGCGAGGGCCGCACCCCCGCGCTGACGGTGGACCGGCGGGTGCTGTTGGGCCGGGAAACCATGCTCTCGCTGCGTCTGGACAGCGAACGTCCGCCGGCTGCGGGCACCACGATCCCGGTGATCCGGACGTCGGCGCTGCGCGGCCGGTTCGGACGGATCGACGTGTCGGCGGACGGGTACCGGGCGGTGCCGGTGTACACCGCCGAGGGGTTGTCCGTACGTCTGACCAGCCACTGATCCTCGTACCCGAGCGTGCGAGGGGCCGACGGCCACCGCCGTCGGCCCCTTCGCATCTCCTGCGACAGGTAGGTGTCCGATTCCCGCCGGACGGAGTGCCGGACAAGCGGCAAAATTGCTGGTGGCGCGATCACGGCACCGCTTGAAGCACTCTGGAGAGGACCCTTCCGATGACGGTCTGCACGACCATCGACAGCCCCCTGGGCGAGCTGCTGCTCGTGGGCGAGGAGTCGGCCACCGCGAGGGGCGGCACGGCGCTGGCCTCGCTGTCCCTGCCCGGCCAGAAGCACGGGGCCGTCGTCCAGGACGACTGGGTCGAGGACGCGGACGCGTTCGCCGAGATCGCCGCCCAGCTGCGCTCCTACTTCGACGGCACGCTGACCCACTTCGACATCGAGTACGTCACGCGCGGCAGCGACTTCCAGCAGCGGGTGTGGAAGGCCCTGGAGACGATCCCGTACGGGACGACGGCCAGCTACGGCGAGATCGCCGCGCGGATCGGCGCGTCGCGGGCCGCGGTGCGTGCCGTGGGTACGGCGATCGGCGCGAACCCGTTGCTGGTCGTCCGCCCCTGCCACCGGGTGATCGGCGCGAGCGGAGCGCTCACCGGATATGCCGCCGGCCTGGAGCGCAAGCGGCAGCTTCTGGATCTGGAGAACACGGGTTCTTGAGGGTACGGCTTGTGAACACAAGGGTGATCTTCCGATGGGCCTCACCCAGGTCATGCTCTCGATGACTTTTTGAGTGACGTCGGCCCACGGCGTCACACTCCGGCCCCCTGCGGCCCTCTTGGTCGGGGATGCCCACACGCGCAGGAGGCCCGTATGAAGGCGAAAGTCCAGGCCGCGATCGAGCTGTCCGCCGGGACGATCGAGTACGAGGACACCGGCGGCGACGGTCCCGTGCTGGTGCTGCTGCACGGTCTGATGATGGATGCCTCGCTGTGGGACGGACCGGTCGCCGATCTGTCCGCCGACCACCGATGCGTGGTGCCGACGCTCCCTCTGGGTGCGCACCGCCTGGCGATGCATGCCGACGCCGATCTTTCGCTGCCCGGGGTGGCCCGGCTGGTCGCCGAGTTCCTCGACCGTCTCGATCTGCGGGATGTCGTCCTCGTCGGCAACGACACCGGTGGGGCGCTCGTGCAGCTGCTGATGTGCGACGGCGGGGACCGGGTGGGAGGGGCCGTCCTCGTGTCGTGCGACGCGTTCGACAACTTCCCGCCCGGGCTGACGGGAAGGGCGCTCGTTGTCTCCGGCAAGCTCCCGCCCCGGCTGTTCGGGCTGTTCATGCAGCAGATGCGGCTGAGGATGCTCCGACGGCTCCCGATCGCCTTCGGGTGGCTGACCCGACGAGGGGACGCGGCGACCGCGCGCTGGATCGTTCCCGTGCTGCGGCAGCCCGAGATCCGCCGCGACGCCGTACGCGTGCTGCGAGCCGTGGGATCCGACCCCGGTCTCCTGCTGGTCACGGCCGAACGGCTGCCCGGCTTCGAACGGCCCGCTCTCGTCGTCTGGGCCGGCGAAGACCGCGTGATGCCTCCCGAGCACGGCCGACGCCTTGCCGCACTCCTTCCCCACGGCCGGTTGGCCGAGGTCGCGGACAGCTACACCCTCATCCCCCTGGACCAGCCGAATGAGCTCGCCCGGCTGATCCGGGAGTTCACCCGCGCACCGCTCAGGGACTGACCGTCACGCCCGCGACATCCGGCCACTGTCTCTTTCATGTCGCGTCATAGCGATCCGATTCACCGCGTCGTACGGGATTCGAGGGCGGCGCGGGTGTCGTTGCCGTAGACGCCGGTCTCGTCTCCCCGGATGCCGTACCAGAGCTGGAAGCGGGCCACTGCGGCGGTGAGCGTGGTGTCGTAGGTGCCGCTGGTGGTGCCGTTGTTGTACACGTCCGGGACATGGAGGAGCCGTTCCTGGAGTTCCGTCACTTCGGGGCCGGTGTCTCCCTCCCGGAGGGTGCCCGCGCCGTCCGGGTCGGCGGACCGGGACGGGTTCTGCGCGGCGGGCATGGTCGAGGGCTGCGCCCCGGTCCGGGGTGCGTCGTCCTGGTCACCGCTCGGCAGCAGGAGCGCGAGGGCGAAGCCGACCAGTGCCGCCGCGGTCACGGCGACGGCGATCGCGGAACGCCGCAGGCCGGCACCGCGCCCGGATCCGCGCCCGCCCCCGTACCGCCCGCCGGGTGCGGGGGACCGACCTCTCGCGCCCCCTGCATGGTCCTCCCCCGCCAGGACCGGCGGCAGCTCCTGAGTCTCGTATTCCTCGGCCCCGTATGCCTCCGGTGGCGGCAGCAGCCTTGTCGCCGTCGACGGGAGGGCCACCGACTCGTACCCCTCGTCCGAGTCGGCTCCCCCGTCCTCCTCGCGCACCTGCCTCAACAGCTCCGCAAGCGCCTCCGAGCGGCGACGGCGCTGGACATGGGTGGGTTCGAGCGCCGGGCGCCTCTCCGGCTGCCCGGGCTCGGGCGGTATCGACACACTGGTCTCCTTCCGTGCGCGCGGTCTCCCGCCATCCCCGTGGACTGATACGGGGGTGTGAGCCCGGCGGTTCAGCGGAGCGCCACACCTCCACAAACGATCGATATGATCAATTCGGTAAGAGTTATTGAGCGTTTGAACGTCGGCGTGCTAGAAACCGCCGTCATGACGACTCGTTGGTCACGCCGTGGCTTCCTGGCCGCAAGCAGCGGCACCGCGCTGGCGCTCGGGGTGCACACCACCGCCGACGCCACTCCCCTCACCTCCACCGACATCACCGAGACCTCCGAGGCCGCGGACGAGTTCGCGACCCTGCGCGCGAAGTGGCGCACGCTGATCCTGGGCGAGGGATTCAGTCCCACCGCCGAGCCCTTCACGTCCCGGCTCACCGAACTGGGCACAACCGCAGACCAGTTGCGGTCCACGATGGCGCCGACGTCCGGCTCACTGTGGCCGGACCTGGTGTACGCCGACCCGGAACCCGACACCGACCAGGAGTCGTACGGCTATTCGGGCAATCTGAACACCAGCTACACAAGGCTCGGCACGCTCGCCCAGGCCTACTCCCAGCAAGGCACCGGGTTGACCGGCGACACCGGTCTCCGGGACACCATCCTGACCGGCCTCGATCACCTCTACTCCGAGGTCTACAACGAGAACCTGGCCCGCTACGGCAACTGGTACAGCTGGCAGATCGGCGCACCGCAGGCCCTGCTGGACGTCTGCGTCCTCATGTACGACCAACTGTCGGCCATGCAGATCGCCGACTATCTCGCGGCGGTCGACCACTTCGTGCCGGACTCTGCGGTCTCCAGCTACAGCGGGACGAGCACGGGCGCCAACAGGGTCGACCTCTGCCGGGTGTTGGCGCTGCGCGGGGCCGTCGGTGCGAGCGCCGCGAAGATCGTCCTCGCCCGCGACGCGCTCACCCCCGTCTTCCCGTACGTCAGCAGCGGAGACGGGCTGTACACCGACGGCTCGTTCATCCAGCACACCACCGTCCCCTACACGGGTTCGTACGGCTCGGTGATGCTGGGCGGGCTCGGGATGCTCTTCGCGCTGCTCGCCGGGTCCACATGGGCGGTCACCGATTCCAACCGGCAGATCGTCTTCGACGCGGTGGAGAACGCCTGGGCGCCGTTCCTCTACAACGGTCTCGTCATGGACGGCGTGTCCGGGCGGGCCATCAGCCGGGGCCTGTCCGCGTCCGACGCCAAACAGATCCAGCAGGACGACCATCTTCGCGGTCATCCGATCCTCGCCTCGATCGTGCTGCTCGGGCAGGGCGCGAGCAGCGCTGAGAACGCCCGCTGGCGCGGCCTGGTGAAAGGCTGGATGCAGCGCGACTACTACAGCCCACCGATGAGCAACCCCTCACTCGGGCTCACAAGTCTGGCCCGGCTCAAGGGAGTTCAGGACGACACCACGGCCTCCGCGATCGCCGAGCCGACCGGGCACCGGCTGTTCACCCAGATGTCCCGGGCCACCCATCGCCGCCCCGGCTGGGCCGCGTCGATCAGCATGTCCGACCGGCGCATCACGTACTACGAGACGGGCAACGGCGAGAACCTGCACGGCTGGCACACCGGTTCCGGGATGCTCTACTGGTGGGGCGACACGTTCTGCAACGGCCAGTACAGCGACGCCTTCTGGCCCACCGTCGACCCGTACCGGCTGCCCGGGATCACCGCCTCCCGCAAGGTGCTCGCGGACGCGGCGGGCGGTGACTGGGGCGCCTCCCTGCCGGACGTCAACTGGGTCGGAGGTGCCACCGACGGACAGCGGGCCGCGATCGGCCAGTACCTCAAGGGCCTGCAGAGCACGCTGCTGGCGAAGAAGTCGTGGTTCTGTCTGGACGACTCGATCGTGTGTCTGGGCGCGGGGATCACGTGCACGGACGGTACGACCGTGGAGTCGACGGTCGAGAACCGCAACCTCGGGCCCACCGGTACCACCACCTTCACCGTGGACGGCACGGCGAAGCCCACCACGTACCCCTGGTCCGAGACGCTCACCGGCACGGAGTGGGCGCACATCGGCGGCCACGGCGGCTACGTCTTCCCCGGCGGCGCGACGGTGACGGCGCTGCGCGCGGCGCGTGACGGCAAGTGGAGCGACATCAACAAGGGGGGCGCCACCACCGTCCTGAACCGCAAATACCTGACGATGTACGTCGATCACGGCACCGACCCGACGAACGCCACGTACGCCTATCTGCTCATGCCGGGCGCGACCGTCGCCCAGACGCAGACCCGCGCCGCCGCGACGAGCTGGCTGACGATCCTCGCCAACACGGACAGCCAGCAGGGCGTCAGCGTGCCTTCGCTGGGTTTCACCGGGGTCAACTTCTGGTTCGGCGGCACGGTCGGCGATCTCACGGCGAGCAGTCCGTGCTGCGTGATGATCACCGAGAAGAGCGACGACACCGCCGTCGTCTGCGTCAGCGATCCGATGCGCATGCAGACGAGCCTGACGCTCACCTGGAACAAGGCGGTCTCCTCGGTGATCTCGAAGCCGTCCACCGTCACCTCGGCGACCACCGGTTCCTCCCTGCAACTCACCTTCGGCAACCTCAGCACCACCGCGGGTGTCACCCAGAAGATCACCGTCAAGCTCGGCTGAACCAAGGGCCGACGGGCCGGACCCGCGGCCCTGGAGGAGGTTCACTCTCGCGTCTCTGTGCCCCACTGCTCCGGCCCGACGCCGCACCAGTCGATCAGTGGGGACACCGCCACGGTCACCGGGTCGATGTCCAGGCCCGCACGCCTCAGGAATTCGGACACGTCCTCCAGGCTGTGGGCCAGCCCAAGACTCTCGCCGTTGACGCGAACCCGGCGGCCACCCGCCGCTGACGGCGGAGACACGACCACAGGATGCAGTTCGGGCATGCTTCCAGCCTCACTCGTGCGGTTCGGGCTTGCACGCGGTGCGCGCACACGGGACCACCTGGCCTTTCCGGGCCATCAGGCGGTCGGGGAAGTGGTAGCCCGCCATGACAGTAATTCAATCATGTGTTCGATTTCTGGCGCCAACGGTCGACCTCACTGTGACTCGCAGTGACAGTTGGCCGCTCCTGCTGCCCTCGCCGCATGGAGCAGGAGCATCCCCTCGTTCGCCGGACCACCGCGTCGACCCTGTGCTGAGCCGGTTCCTGTACCGGCCAGGCTTTTCCCGCCTGGCGCGGGAGACCGAGCGCAACCACACCGACGAGTACCGCGTCCTCACGGTGACTTCGTCGAGCTGCTTGACGAGCTCCTCGATGTGCCGCCGCGATCATCAGCCTTCGGCCCGACTCGCCGGCAGGAAACCGGGTGCGGACTGTCAGCGCGGTGATGTGTGATCGGGGTATGCCGATTGTGTTGGGTGAGCCGGGAGTCGACGGGCTGATCGAGGCGGTGGGCGTGCTGCGGGAGTGGCAGTACGACGGGTCGCCGATGCAACTGCATCCCGGGGACCTGGGCTGGTTCTGGCGGTTCGGTGCGGAGGCGACGGCCGCGGCGGTCCGCACGTGGAGCCGGGACGGACAGATTCTCGCTGTCGGGCTGCTGGACGAGCCTGAACTGTTACGGCTGACGATCGCGCCAGACGCTCAGCAGGACGAGGAGCTGGCGCAGCAGCTGGTTGAGGACGTGACAGGGCCGGAGCGCGGCGTACTGGCAGAGGGGAAGGTGTACGTCGACGCGCCCATGGGCGCGCTGGTCCAAGATCTGCTGTTCGAGGACGGCTGGAACGCCGGCGAGCCGTGGACGCCGCTGCGCCGCGACCTCACAGAGCCGGTAGGGGACCCAGGCGTGCGGATCGAGGTGGTCGGGCCGGAGCAGGTGCACGCGCGGACCGCCGTACAGCGGGCATCGTTCGACAGGTCGACGTTCACCGACGAGCGCTGGCATGCGATGGCGGCCGGATCGCCGTACGCCGACGCCCGGTGTCTGGTCGCGTACGACGACCAGGGCAACGCGGTCGCGGCGGTGACGGTGTGGTCGGCCGGTCCTGGTAAGCCAGGGTTGCTCGAGCCGATGGGCGTGCACCGGGAACATCGCGGTCACGGCTACGGCCGGGCGATCACCGTCGCCGCGGCGGCCGCACTCCAGGAGCTGGGCTCGTCGAGCGCGATCGTCTGCACCCCGAGCCTCAATGTCGGCGCCGTCGCCACCTACAAGTCAGCCGGCTTCCAGCAACTCCCCGAGATCCGGGACCGATACCGGGACGCCTAGCCGTCGGTGTTGTCGATGTGTGCGCTCTTCGAACCTGGTGCCATCCGGACCGAAAACCAGATGCCCGGCTCGATAGATCAACCTCCGCTGCACCGAAGCGCGGTCAGATCCCTTCAGCCGGCCACTTTTGTGCTCAGGACCGGTCGGCATGGCTTGAGGCAGGGAGAGGGGAGCCCGCGGGAGCCGGCCGCTACTCCAGCCACGTGCCGTCGCGCATGATGACTCTGCCGCGCAGTTCCGCCTCGCCGCGCCAAGCGCGCACGATCTTCGGCACCACCCGCACATACAGAAAGGGACCGTCCTCCGTACGAGGGTCCCACCCGAACTTGTCGGCGAACGCGTCCGCTGCGTCCCTGGGCACATCCTGGTCCGGGAAACTCGCGGCCTCACCCTGCAGCAGCACGACGTCGAAGGAGTCCGGCAGCGCCAGGCGCACACGCGGTTCCTTGCGCACGTTCCGCGCCGTCACGGAGGTCGCGCTCGTGCACATCCACACCGCTCGCCCGTCCCACGCGAACCAAAGCGGCACCTGGTGCGGGCCGTGATCAGGATGGGCCGTGGAGACCCATACATCCCGCTCCGTGACGAGTCGGTCCAGAGTGTCACGCCTGCGCTCCGTCATCTGACGACGAGTGACTGCCGAGTTCTGCATGGGTGTTGACCCTAGCCAGCAGGCTCGAAGCACACATGAGGCTCAAGACCTACTCCCAGCGGCCGATGGACACCTCAGCCTTGACTCGGGACGGCGGCCAACTCGGGTGCTCGGAGTGGCCAACCAGCCCGCTCAGTCACACCTCGTTGCGGCCGTGCGCTTCATGCGAGGACGGACGTTCGGTCTTCAGCACTGGGTGTTTCGCGCGGTGGCGGCCGGCCCGTAGTGGGTCCGGGCCCCGGCCAGGTGAAGGTCGAGGAGCCTTTGGGCAGTGGCAGTGGCAGTGGCGATGACGGTGACCGCGGTCGAGCGGGGGGACCACGGCTGTGCGGTGCGGGCGCGGTCGGCGGGCACGTGGCGTACGACGCCGAGATCGGCGGTCAGCTCGCGCAGGACGGGCACGAAGCGGGCGCCCAGGCGCGCTGCCCACCGGCACGACCGCCGCCGTCCTCGCCGGGACGCGCTCCACGGCTGCTCACGGCACAGTGGAGATATGAACACAGACGACAGGAATCCTCTGGCCGGGGCCGGCGTGGCGACCAGGCTTCCCGCCCAGGATCTGGACCGGGCGCGGCGCTTCTACTCCGAGCAGCTCGGTCTCGACCCCGTCGACGAACGGCCCGGTGGGCTGCTGTATCGATGCGCGGGAGTGGAGTTCGTGGTGTTCCAATCGACAGGCGCCTCCCCCGGCACCTTCACGCAGATGGCGTGGAGCGTCGACGACATCGAAGCGGTGGTGGCGGAACTCAAGCGGCGCGGCGTGGTGTTCGAAGAGGTGGATACGCCTGGGTTCCGAACGAAGGACGGGATCGCCGAGATCGACGGAAACTACCCGAGCAAAGGCGCACGGGGTGAACGCGGCGCCTGGTTCCGTGACAGCGAGGGGAACCTGCTGGGCATCGGCGAGCCGGTCTTCTGAGCGGCGCAAGGCAATGGGATCCGACTGTGATGGGCGTGGTGCGTCGGGTAGGTCGGGCCGGCACCGGTTCAGCGCCTGGTCATCGCCGTGGACCTCCACGACTCGCCGCCAACTCGCCCACCGGCGGGCGGTGGTTACGGCCTCGTCGGCATTCGGGAGCGCGCTGTCCGTCGGCGGCCCTCACCGCCGTTCAGCCGACGATGACGACCGGCTGCTGAGTGTGCGGGTCTCCGCGCGTCCCCTCCGACGCCCGGAGACCCGCGGTCCCGATGGCCGCGAACGGACGGCCATCGAGTGTCCAGTGCGGGTCGGTGTCACACCCCAGTGACGCGAACACCTGGGCGGCGACATCGACATGACGTATCGGCGGAGGTGCCGAACGCAGGCCGGGACCGGCGGCGATCAGCCAGGCCGTGCGTTCCTGCGGGGAGCGGCCGCCGTGGCCGCCCGTGTCGACATGTCCGTGGTCGGTGACGACCAGGACCGTCCATGGCTCGCTGTCGTACGCGGGCCGGGAGCGTACGGCGGCCAGCAGGCGGCCGACGCGTTCGTCGGCGCGCTCCACCGCGGCCTCGTAGGTGTCGCCGCAGCCGAGGAAGTGCGCGGTCTCGTCCGGAGCTCCGAGATAGACGAAGGACGCGTCCATGTCGTCGTCGGCGAGGACGCTTACCGCCTCCTCGGTGATCTGTTCGTCGCACCTCTCCCAGGCCTCGGGGGTGTCCTCGGCCGGGGAGATGTACGCGGTCCTGGACGGGGCGCGGAAGAGGGGGCCGCCGTCGCGAACCTGCATGAGCGGCTGCCAGCCCGCCGCGACGAAGGTGCGGCGGCCGTTCTGCCGGGCGACGCGGGTGGCGAAGTCGGGGAAGACATCGAGGCGGTGGCCGGTGAAGTCGTTGCTCCACACGCCGTGCTTCTCGACGCACACTCCCGTGACGATCGTCGCCCAGCAGGGGCCCGACATGGTGGGGGTGCGGTCGTCGACCTCGATCGGCGCGAGGAAGCCGTCCGCCGCGAGGGCGTCCAGGTGCGGGGTGGGCAGGCGGCGCAGCGTGTCGAGGCGTACGCCGTCGATGCCGACGACCAGGACGCGGTGGACGGCGTCGGACATGGGGGATCCCTTCGGTGAGGCGGTCACGGACCGACTGCTCCGTGCGGCGGTCACAGGGCGCGCAGGACCAGCTGGAGCGTGGTGGGCCGGGCGTGCAGGGTGTGTTCCGGCAGGGCGCCCGGGCCGCAGGAGGCGGTGCCGATGCCGTGGTGGGCCGCGTCGAGATGGACGTACACCTTGTCCCCGGGGGTGAGGTCGGTGGTGTGCCGGGCCGCGTCGAGTTGTTCGCTGGTCCAGCGGCGCACCGTGAGGTCGAAACCGCCGGTCGCCTCGAGGCCGCCGGCGTCGCCCGTCAGCCGGGCCCAGCGCACCTCACGGCGGTTGCCGTTCTCCTGGGGGCGGACATACGGGGTCTGCATCGCGTCGACGCCGCGCCGGAACCGGCCCAGGCGGGCCGCGGCGGTCGTGTGCACACCGTGGTGCGCTGGCCCGAGCTGCCGCACGCCGGGGAGGGCGAGCGCGTCCTCACCGTCGTCGCGGAACTCGCCCACGACGAAGCCTGGGCCAGGGCCGGCCACGAGATCGCGTGGGGCCAGGCCGTGACGGGCGAGCCGCCGCAGCCGTACGACGGCGGACATCGCGCAAGCGCGCGGCGCATCGCCGACCGGCTGGAAATCGGCGCGGCCCTCTTCGACCCCGCCACCGGCACCCTGCGCCGCCTGGGTGATCTCCAACTCGACGTTGCTCCGGCCCGTGGGCCAGTCGCCGGGGAGGCTGAACTCTCGGCGGTACTCCCCGGTCGGGTTGTCGTCGGGGACGCGCGGCGGGTCGATCGGGAACGGAAAGGTGACGTTGGTGTACGCGGGCGCGCCGACGCCGTGCAGCTGCCAGCAGGACGGGACGGGCAGCCGGTCCCAGTGGGTGTCGTCGAAGGTGGGCGCCTCGAATCCTGAAGTGAGATCGGCGAGTCCGGCGGCGGCTCGGAAGCGCCAGGGGCCGTCGAGTGCGAGGCGTGGGGCGTCGGAGTCGAAGCAGGCGCGGGGTGCGCGGCGGCCGTGGCCCGGTGAGCGGTCCTCGACGTAGCCGGTGTCCAAGTCAGCCATGCGGGACTCCTGTTCAGGCCGAGCGGGTCAGCTCATCGGGGCCGACTGCGTACGTGAACGGGAGTCCTTGTGCGTAGCGCTCCACCTCGTCCACGGCCCAGTGCGTCATGCGGCCGAGTTCGTTGCCGAGAGAGCCGGCGATGTGCGGAGTGAGGAGCACGTTGGGCAGGGTGTAGAGCGGCGATGCGGCGGGGGGTACATCTGGTTCGGTCACATCGAGTACAGCGTGAATGCGCCCGGAAACGAGACGCTCGGTCAGCGCGTCGGTGTCGACGAGGGAACCGCGCGCCGTGTTGATGAGCGTAGCGCCGTCTTGCAGGAGCGCGAGCCGGCGCGCGTCGAACATGTGGCGCGTCTCGGGGAGTTGGGGCGCGTGGATGGACACCACATGGCTGCGCCGGACGAGTTCGTCGAGGCCGACGAGTTCCGCGCCCAGGGCTCGGGCGTCGCCCCGGTCAAGGTAGGGGTCGTGGAGGAGGACGTGGAGGTCGAGTGGGCGGAGCAGTTCGAGGACGCGGCGTCCGATGCGGGAGGCGCCGACGATGCCGACGGTGCGGTGGTAGTTGCCGTAGCCGGTGAAGTACGGCAGCAGCGCGGGCTGTTCGCGTGACTGTGCGTAGGTGCGCGCGATGTCGAGGACCCGCTTGTTCGCGAACAGGATCGCGGCGAGCGTGAACTCGGCGACGGGGAGGGCGTTGGCGGCGGCCGCGGAGGAGACGGTGATGCCACGCTTCCATACGGAATCGGTGACGTGGTGCTTGATGGAACCGGCCGCGTGGACGACGGCTCTCAGCCGCGGCATACGACGCAGCGTGTCCTCGGTCAGGAGCGGCGCGCCCCAGTGCGTGAACAGGACTTCCACGGCGGCCAGTTCGACGTCGTCGGCCGCGGCGAAATCGGCGATGTGCGCAGAGGTGTCCACGGAGGCGACGGACCGGAGCCGGTCGAGTGCGCCTTCGGCCAGCAGTGAGCGGTGGATCTCCGGCCCCATGGCGAGGGCGGTCCGCGGGAGCTGCGCCGCGGTCGTGCGGTCCGAGCTGTTCAGGAGGGTGCCTTCCGGTACGAGCATGGTCACTTCACCGCGCCGGCGGTCAGGCCCGAGCGCCAGAAACGCTGGAGGCAGACGAAGGCGACGATCAGCGGGACGACGGCGACGAGCGAGCCGGTGATGACGAGCGAGTAGTACTCGGGCTGCTGCTGCGTGACGCTGTTCCACATGAACAGACCGAGATTGACCGGGTAGAGCTTCTCGTCGTTCAGCATCACGAGGGCGCCGAAGAAGTTGTTCCAGCTGGCGGTGAAGGAGAACAGGAAGATGGTCATGAAGCCGGGTGCGAGCATCGGCAGAGAGATCCCGGCGAAGATGCGCAGCTCGCCGGCGCCGTCGACACGGGCGGCCTCCAGGACCTCGTTCGGCACGTAGCCCTCGGAGAAGACGCGGGCGAGGTAGACGCCGAAGGGGTTGACCAGGGCGGGCAGCAGCAGGGCCCAGTAGGTGTTGACGATCCCGACCTTGGTGGCGAGCAGGTACATCGGCAGCTGGATCACCGTGGTGGGGACGAGGACTCCGCCGAGCACCGCTGCGAACAGCTTCTCCTTGCCCTTGAAGTCGTATGTGTCGAAGGCGTAGCCGGTGGCGATGCACAAGAATGTCGAGGCGGCCGAGCCGACGACCGAGTACAGGATGCTGTTGCCGAACCAGCGCAGATAGATGCCGTCGTTGAAGGTGAAGACGTGATGCAGGTTGGCGAACAGGTTGAAGTCGCCGAGGGCGAAGCCGGAGGTGGAGAACAGGTCGCGGTCGCTCTTGGTGGCGGCGAAGAGCAGCCAGCTGACCGGCATCAGGGTGTAGAAGGCGGCGACGATCAGCAGCGCGTTGACGACGCCCTTGGAGAGCAGCGCGTTGGGCGAGGTCCGGCGGCCCGCGCTCCGGGTGGCCTTGCGCTCGACCGGTGTGTTGGCCGGGGTTGTGGTGTGGGTGAGGGAGCTCATGACGCCGCCTTCCACCGGTTGCCGAGCCGGGTGACGATGTAGGAGAGGAGGACGCCGAGCAGGGCGAGCAGGAGGGACGCGGCGGCGGCGAGGCCGTAGTCGTGCTGGACGAAGCCGGCCTTCCAGATGAACAGGGTCGGCGACCACTCGGTGTCGATGGAGGGCGCTCCGCGCTGGTTGAGCAGCTTGGGCTCGGTGAAAATCTGGATGGCGCCGACGCAGGTGAACAGAACGGTCATGACGACCGCGGAGGCGATCAGCGGCACCTTGATCTGCAGCGCCGTGCGGATGGCGCCCGCGCCGTCCACGACGGCCGCTTCGATCATTTCGCGCGGAACGGCCTGAAGGGCCGCGTAGAAGATGACCATGTTGTAGCCGATCCACTGCCAGGCGCAGAGGTTGACCATGGACGAGAGCACATGATCGTTGCTGTAGAAGTTCCATGAGCCGCCGAGGGCGCCGATCCAGTCGAGCACGGGGCTGAGGCCCGGGGTGTACAGGTAGATCCAGATGACCGAAGCGATCAGTCCCGGGATCGCGTGCGGCAGGAACAGCGCGAGCTGGAAGAACCGCTTGGCCCGGGCCATCGCGGAGTCGACCAGCAGCGCGAGGAGAAGCGAGCCGCCGATCATCACCGGAATGTACAGCGCGCAATAGAGGGCGATGTGGACGAAGGAGTCCCGGAAGCCCGTGTCGGACAGCGCCTTGGTGTAGTTGCCGAATCCGGAGAACACCCGCTCGGTGCCGCCGAAGCCGAGCCCCGAGGAGTGCTCCTGGAAGAGGCTCATCCACACGGCGTAGCCAATGGGCGCGGCCATGACCGCGGCGAACAGGACGAAGAAGGGGGTGATCAAGAGGGTGGCGGCCCGGCGTTGACTGCGCCGGAGCTTCGAAGTGCCCGGGGGCTTCGTCGGGGGGTGGCGCCGGGCCTTCACGGCGGGGGCGACAGGTGCTGCCACGGTGACTCCTTGGCGGGCTGGACGCTTCGGGGAGGCGATCGGAGACGGAAGTGCCGGGGCGACGGGAACAACCCCGGGGTGACAGGAGTGCCGGGGCCACGGGAACGGCCCCGGGGCGACGGGGCCGGCCGCGGGCCGTGTCCGAGTCCGACTCGGACACGGGCCGCGAACGGCCCTACCCCGTCAGGTCACTTGGCGAGCTTCAGCCCGCGCTCCGTGATCCCCGCCTCGGCCTTCTGCTGGCCGGTGTCGACGCCGGCTGCGAAGCCGGACTTGGCCGTCGCGTCCTGGACCGCGGTGTAGACGTCCATCTGGTTCGGGCCCCACGTCCACCCCGGGACGATCGTGTCGACCTGTGCGGAGGCGAGCTCGTAGAGGTCCTGGCCGTTCAGGTACGAGGTGTCGAACTTGGCAGCGGCGACCTCGCGCATCTCCGGGTTGGCCGGCAGGGCGCTGCTGGGCGACTCCAGGTCGGCGAGGCGGGCCTCGACGCCGGCCTTGTTCGTGGTGAGCCACTTGATGAACTCGGCCGCCGCTTCGGCGTGCTTGCTGCCCTTGAGGACACCGTAGGAGGTGCCGCCGTAGTTGCCGCTGGCTGCGGTGCCCCAGTTCGGCATGGGTGCGGCGGCCCACTTGCCCTTGAGGTCGGGCATGGCGGTCTTCATGCCGCCCGCGGACCAGGAGGCGCCGAGGAAGGAGAGCGTCTTGCCGGAGGTGCGGGCCTTGGTCTCCTCGGGGCTGTAGGCGGTGAACGACTGCACGAGGTCGTCCTTGATGAGGCCGTCCCAGTAGGTGGCGACCTTCTTGCTGGGTGTGTCGTTCACGCCGGGCTTCCAGGCGTCGCCCTCGGTGGCGAACCACTTGCCCCCTGCCTGCCAGGACAGGGCGGCCAGCAGCGCCGGGTCCGACTTCGGCATGGAGGCCAGCCGGACGTTCTTGTCCTTCTTCTTGACCGTCGCGGCGGCGGTCTTGAACTCGTCCCAGGTCTTGGGAACTTCGATGCCGTACTTCTTGAACAGGTCGGTGCGGTAGTAGTACAGCTGCGGCGCGACGTCGTACGGGACGGTCCAGGTCTTGCCGCCGAAGGTGACCAGGCTCTGAATGGTCGCGGGGAACTTCGACTTGACCGTTTCACCGGCGTACTTGGTCAGATCGATCAGGTTTCCCTGGCCCGCGAACTCCGGGACCATCTGGTACTCGATGGTCGCCACGTCGGGCGCGTTGCCCGCCTTCACCGCGTTGGAGAGCTTGCTGTAGCCCTCGGTGGAGCTGGGGATCTCGGTGAACTTGACCTGGATGTCCTGGTGCGTCCTGTTGAACGCCTCGACCGTCGACTTGGCCCCAAGAGTCCAGGTCCAGTAGTTGATGGTGACCGGCTTGCCGTCCGACTTGCTGTCGGTCGAGCCACCGTCGCCACCGCATGCGGTGGCGAGCATGCCCAGGGCGGCGATGGTGGCGGCTGCGGCTGTGCGGAACGAACGTGAAGTGCGCGACATGGCACGGCTCCTACGAGACCTCGTACGGGAAGAGGCGGATGCAGGACATCTTTTGTGCGCACACGATCAGAGTCAAGAGCGTTCGACCAAGACGATCAAAACGATCGCGCAACGCTCATGATGCGAGCGCATCGCCACCGCAGGAGGAACGGATCCTCAACTCGGGGAGGAGTTCGAGATGCTGACGGGGTGCCGGGCGCTGCCCGCTCGCACGTTCCGCGAGCCGCTGGAGCAGCAGTTTCGCGGCCAGCTCCCCCACCGAGCGCTTGGGCGGCGCGATGGCCGTCAGGGGGACATCCGAGAGACCGGCCACCTCGTCGTCGTAGGCGATCAGCGCGAGGTCCTCGGGCACTCTGATACCGCGCGCCTGGAGCTTGGGCACCAGCACGATCGCGTCCTCGTCGCTGTGCACGAGCGCCGCCGTCACTCCGCGCTTCTCCACGGCCTCGACGAGGTAGTCGATGCTGGCCTCGTAGTCCCCGTGCTCGCGCACCGACGGCGCGCCGGAATCGACGTCCAGGCCCAGGGACTGCACCGCAGCCAGGTAGCCCGCCGAGATCTGTGCTGCGTGCGGGCCCTCCTGGAGCACGGCGGTGATCCTGCGGTGCCCCAGGGAGGCGAAGTGGCCCACGGCCACGGCGGCACCGTGCGCCCGGTCCGTACGCACCCGGTCGAGGCCGGCCGCGGGGTTCCCGGCCGGCGCGGAACGCTCGACCAGGACGGTCGGCACCGCACAGTCGAGCAGCCACTTCTCCTGGCCCCCCATGGGCACACCGCCGAACCAGCTGGGCGCGACGAGCAGGCCCTCCGCACCGCCCGCGATCAGGTGTTCCGCCTGCACGGCGTCCTCGGAGTCGACATATCCGGTCATCCCGAGGACCAATCGGCCGCCCTGGGCGCCGACGGCCTCGCGAGCGCCCCGGACGATGTCCGCGAAGATGTAATTGGTGGTCGGCACGATCATTCCGATCACAGTGCCCTCGGCGGACTCCTGCCGGGGCTGCGCCTCGACGGCCGCGTCGCCCGGCCACACCACCGCGCCGTGCAGCCGCTGCACCCGGCCCTGTGCGGCGAGCGCCTCCACGTCACGCCTCAAGGTCACCGCGGAGACTCCGAGTTCGGCCGCGAGATCGGCGACCCGGAGGCTGCCGCGCTCCCGGACGAGTTCGAGTACCCGCTCATGACGCTGGTCGACGTGCAGTCGCATGGACTCCCCCTGGGGCAAGGCCGGACGGACGAACTACGGGCGAACGCGGAGCGTGATCCCGTGTACTCACTGTACGCCCACAATCGCATCGATCAGGTTCGATCAATACGATCGGACAAGCCCGGACAACCCACACTCCGGTCGTGCAACGTGAAGAATGGGCACGAGGAGGGTAAGACCACCTTCGGGGAGCGGAGAGGGTCGCAGTGGGTGCGAGCGAGGAACGAGATGTGCTGGCCCGTCAGCGCTTCGACATGGCGGACGCCGCGCCACTGCTGCTCGATGCCCGGATGGCGGTGACCAGCTGGACCGCGGACGCCGAGCGGCTGCTGGGATATCCGGCCGCCGAGGTGCTGGGACGGCCCGCGGCCGATCTGCTGGTCCCCGAGGACGCGGCGAGGGTCCCCGATCTGATCGAGCGGTGCCACGCAGACAGCGGCTGGACCGGTCTGCTGTCCGTACGCCACCGGGACGGGCACCCGGTCCTCTCGATGATTCGAGTCATTCCGGTGCAGCACAGCGGCGGCCCGGCGCACTGGGTGGTGCTGCTCGCGGATCTGGCCGGCGGTCCCGGATGGGACATGAGCCGCTCCGCGCTGGAACAGATGACCGCCCGCTCTCCGGTGGGCATCGCGATCGTGGACACCGACCTGCGGTACGTGTGGTCGAACGCCGCCCTGGAGCAGTTCGGCGGGGGCCCGCCACACGACCGGCTGGGACGACGGCTCGCCGATGTACAGCCCGGCCTGGACGCCCAGCGGCTCGAGGCTCAGATGCGCCGGGTGCTGGAGAGCGGCGAGTCGGTGGTCTCCTATGAGCACGTCGGCCGCGTTCGGTCCGCGCCACACCGCGAGACGGCCCACTCCATGTCGTTCGTCCGGCTGGAGGACGACCACGGCCACCCGATCGGCGTCTACTACACCGTCGTCGACGTCAGCGAGCGCTTCCGTGCCCGCCGGCGGCTCGCCCTGCTGGACCGGGCCGGTCAGCACATCGGCCGCAGCCTGGATGTCCCGCAGACCGCGCAGGAGCTGGCCGACGTCGCGGTGCCGGGGCTGGCCGACTTCGTCGCCGTGGACCTGCTGGAGTCCGTACTCAAGGGAGCGGAGCCGACGCCCGGTCCGGGGCATGACCCGGACGCGGTGCCACTGCGGCGCGCGGGGCAACAGTCAGTGCAGCGTGGAGTCCCCGAAACCGCCGTCGAGATCGGCGACGTGGCGTCCTACGGGGCCGGGACTCCCCCGATCCGGTGCCTGATCGACGGTGAGTCCTGGCGCGAGGAGCGGCTCGACCCGCTCACCCGGGAGTGGGACGCCGGTACGCCCGACGGTCGGGCCGCCACTTTCCTCGACCTCGGGCTGCACAGCGTGATGATCGTGCCTGTCCGTGCCCGCGGCGTCACACTGGGCATCACCACGTTCTTCCGGCATGGCCGCCAGGACCCCTTCGACGAGGAGGATCTGGCCCTCGCCGAGGAGTTCGTCGGCCGGGCGGCCCTGTGCCTCGACAACGCCCGCCGCTACACCCGCGAGCGTGACGCTGCCCTCGTCCTGCAGCGCAATCTGCTCCCCCACCTCTTTCCCGAGCAGGACGCGGTGGAGGTCGCCGCCTGCTATCGGCCCGCCGACGAGCTGACGGGGCTCGCCGGGGACTGGTTCGACGTCATTCCGCTGTCCGGGGCCCGGGTGGCCCTGGTGGTGGGAGAGGTCACGGGACACGGCATCGACGGCGCGGCCGCGATGGGCCGGCTGCGGGCCGCCGTGCAGACCCTCGCCGACCTGGATCTGTCCCCGGAGGAGGTGCTCGCCCACCTCGACGACCTGGTCAGCCGCGCCGCGCGGGAGGAGGGCTCGGGCGCCGACACCCGCACGAGCGGCATGCAGGCGGTAGGGGCGAGTTGTCTGTACGTGGTGTACGACCCGGTGAGCGGGCAGTGCTGCCTGGCGAGTGCGGGGCATCCCGCACCCGCGATCGTCACCCCCGACGGCACCGTCACGTTCGTCGAAGTCCCCGACGGTCCCGCGCTCGGCAGGGGTGGACTGCCCTTCGAATCGGTCGATTTGGAGCTGGCGGAGGGCAGTGTCCTCGCGCTGCACACCGACGGGCTCATCGCCACACCCCGAACCGGGCGGGATCCGGCGGCCGGCCGGGAGCGGCTGCGCCGCGCGCTCGAGGCGCACGGACAGCCCTTGGACGGAATGTGCCGCACCATCGTGGACGATCTCGTGCCGACACGCCCCTACGACGACGTGGCGCTGCTCATGGCGCGCACCCGGCGACTGGGGGCCGAGCAGGTCGCGACCTGGGACCTGCGCATCGACCCGGCAGTCGTCGCCGAGGCCCGCAAGGCCACGACCCAACAGCTGAGCGTCTGGGGCCTGGACGAGCTGGCCTTCACCACCGAACTGGTCGTGAGCGAACTCGTCACCAACGCCATTCGGCACGCCGCCGGCCCGATCCGCTTGCGGCTGATCACCGAACAGTCCCTGATCTGCGAAGTGTTCGACGGTGGCGCCACCTCCCCGCACCTGCGCCATCCGAAGACGACCGACGAGGGCGGCCGCGGGCTGTTCCTGATCTCCCAGTTCACCCGGCGCTGGGGCACCCGCTACACCCCCGAAGGAAAGATCATCTGGGCCGAGCAGTCCCTCACGGAGCCGGCGGTCTGACGTAGATGCCGCCTGCGGCTTCTACGGCCCCGGGTGGAGTCCACGTCTTTGGGCGCCACATCAACCTGTCACGGACGCCGTGGGCAGGGACACCATCCAGTTCGAGGGCTGCGATTGGCAGGATCTTGGTGTTGGTGGCGCAGCAGGTCAGGCACATCCCGTCGGCGTCGGTGAAGCGCCGCTGGACGCCGGGACGCGCAACGGCTCGGGCCACCGCTCAAGCCGCCACGCGGAAGCCGATGTTGCCCGTGGAGCTGTCGGGGGTGTTGCGGCTGCGGGCCGCGACGCGGTAGCGATTGCAGTAGGAGTCGTGGCACAGGTAGGAGCCGCCGCGCATAACCCGCGAGGTGTCTGGGCTGAACCAGTCGGCGCACCACTCCCACACGTTCCCGACGGTGTTGTAGAGGCCGTAGCCATTGGCGCGGTGGGACTTCGCGGGTACCGTGCCGGGTCCTGCCGGGCCCGTGTGGTCAGTGGGAAACGTGCCCTGCCAGATGTTGAGCATCGTCCGGCCGCCGGGGGCCAGTTCATCGCCCCAGGGGTAGCGGCGGCGGACAAGACCGCCGCGGGCCGCGTACTCCCACTCCGCCTCGGTGGGCAGCCTCGTACCGGACCACTCGCAGAATGCCTGCGCGTCGTTCCAGGACACATGGACGACGGGGTGGTTCTGCCGCGCCGTGAAGGAAGACCCCGGGCCCTCGGGGTGGCGCCAGGTCGCGCCATCCACTACGCGCCACCAGGGAACTTCCTCAACCGGCGGTGAATCGCTCGCGAGTTCGTCGGAGAGGAGGCCGAAGAAGACGAAGGAGAAACCGAAGCTTTCGGCTTCGGTGACATAGCCGGTCGCTTTGACGAAGGTCGCGAACTGGGCGTTGGTCACGGTCGTCGGGGCGATTCGGAAGGGGGCAACCTCGACCTCGCGGACCGGGCCCTCGCCATCGGCCGGAATACCGTCCGGATCGTCGCCGCCCATGAGGAACCGCCCGCCGGGAAGGTCGATCAGCTGCTTCGCGATCCGGAGTGCCGCCTGTGGTCGGGACGAAGCAGTGGACGCAGCGGGCGTAATCGTGAGGGCGCCTCGGCCGGGTGTGCAGCAGGAGGGCATGGCATCTCCGAGAGTCGAGGGGGCCGGCCGGGCGCCCGCAGGGGAAGCGGGCACCTGGCCGGATGGTGCGGACCGGCCGGGGGACGGAAGCGGCCGGATGGTGCTGTGGGAGGCGGTGCCGCTAGCTCGCGCGGTCGGCGGCGAGCTGGGAGGCCAGCGCCGGAATGCCCAGGTTCTGCTCGGCTGCCGGCGTCGCCTGGTAGAGCTTGTTCGTCAGCTGGTACTGGTCGTTCACGAGGTCGTAGTACTCCCGGAAGGTCACCTGCCCCGTGCCGGTCTCGTTACCGTTGGCGTCGGTCCACAGGTCGTAGTACTCGACGTACTGCTTGTCCTTGGCGACATACGACGCCCACGTGTCCTTGACGCCCGTGCTGCCCTGCTTCCACCACTCGACCAGCAGGTGGTCACGGCTGAAGGAGCCGAGCAGCGACTTGCCGTCCTGCGGGGTGTTCGGGGTGATCCCGGCCGCGTCGAGGATGGTGGGGGCGATGTCGATGTTGCCGACGATACGGTTGTCGGTGGTCCCGGCGTTCAGGCCGGCGGCCGGCCAGGACAGGTAGAACGGCACCTCGTGGGCCGGGGAGTACGGCGTCCCCTTCCCGAGGAGGCCGTGGTCGGCCCACTGGAAGCCGTTGTCGCCGATGTAGATGACCAGGGTGTTGTTCAGCTGACCCAGGGCTGTCAGCTTGTCCTTGAACGCCTGGACGGCGTCGTCGACGGACAGCAGTGTCCGCAGCTGCCGCTTGCGCACCGCCTGGCCGTCGGCCAGGGTGTTGGTCGCGTTCTTCACGTACTGCGGCTTGTCGCTGCGGTCGTTCTCCGGGACGGAGGGACGGCCGTTCCAGTCGGGCACGACCGTGTTGGCGTACTGGGCGGCGGGCGTGTTGGGCTCGTGCGACGCGTACGGGGTGACGTACGCGAACCACGGGCGGGTGTCCGTGGCGGCCTTGTCCAGGAAGTTGAGCGTCTTGTTCTTGATGATGTTGGTGGTGTAGCCGTTGATCGTCTGAACCGTGCCGTTGACGTTCCACTGGGCGTCGACGTAGCCCGGCTGGAGGAACGCGAAGTCCTCGAAGTGCGGCGGGCTGTCGGACAGCGCCCAGGAGTTGAGGTACTTGCCGAACAGGCCTGTGCGGTAGCCCGCCTGCTTGAGGTAGCGCTGCACCGTGGTGCTCTGGTCGAGGTTGTACGCGTGGCCGTTGTCCCGCACGCCATGGTTGTGGGCGTAGCGGCCCGAGAAGACCGACGAGCGCGACGGAGCGCACAGCGGCGTGGTGACGTGGCCGTTGGTGAACTTCACGCCCTGCCCGGCGATCCAGTTGATGGTCTTCTGGATCGCCCAGTCGGTGTGCTTGGGCTGGTCGTCGGTGACGATCAGCAGAATGTTGGGGCGGGTCGCAGCCTCAGCCGGGCCTGCGGCCGCAACCTGGGCTATCGCGGGTGCGGCTGCCGTGGCGGCTGCCGCCGCCGTACCGGCGAGAAAGCCGCGCCGGCTCACCTGCGGTCTGTCGTGACTCATGGGTCGTTTCCTCCTGTGGTCCATCAAAGTGGCGGCGCGGGCATGCGGAACCGCATTCTGAATACGCGGAATTCGGGAACGTCGCGCGCCCGCGCGGGTACGGCAATTTCTGCCGGATACAAGGAAGAGACGGGAGTCGGGCGCTGGGATGGCCGGGCGCCAGGTGGGGATCCCGTAACGATGGCGATATGGCGCGAACTGACCGGATCAGAACCGGATCACTGCCGGGACCAGACCGGACAAGACCCGGCTCACTGGTCGGACGGCAGACGACCGACCTCGGCGGTCACGCCGTGGCGACCGTACACAGCGCGCTCGCCAGCCTGCCGAAGTCGACATGCCGACGAGCAGCGAGCATTCCTTCTGCTGCCATGCCGTGAGAATAGAGGAAGCGGAGCATGCTGTTCTATGCACGGAGTATGAAATCAGGGGTCATCCGTCAGGTGGACGTAGCGGGCCATTGGTGGCCACCCGCACATCGGGCCGCCTGGCAGGATCGATGTGCGTCGGCAACGCTGTCTCCGGGCGTGCATCCTCGACGGACTCGCCGCCACGGTCCTGGCCGAACTCCACGACGAATGGCAGGTCTTCGACCGCCGCTACCTCTCCGAAGCCTCCATGGTCGAACTCCTCACCACGAAACCGGCCGACGACGACCGTCAGCTTCCTCTGCAGCACGGCCCAATTCGGCTCGCCCAGTGGCTACACCACTTGGCGAAACACCATCGAGACATGCTCACTGAGGTAGGTGTTCGGTTCGAGGCAGCGCAGGAGTCCCTCGCGGAACTTGCCGCTGTCGAGTGCGGCCACGGGCGCTCACAAGTTGGCTGCTGTTCCCTGACGTGCTGCGGCCAGCAGGTGCTTTTCGAAAGGCAGGGGGCCGATGGTTTCCGGGTCTGCCTCAGTGTCGAACAGCGGGGTGTAGCCGGTCGTCAGGTACAGGCTGCGGGCCTCTGGCTGGCGGGGACCGGTGGTCAGGTAGATCCGCCGGTAACCGCGGGCGCTCGCCTCACGCTCCAGCTCGGCGACGACGCGTCGGGCCAGACCGCGCCGCCGGTGGGCGGAGTGCGTCCAGATCCGCTTCAACTCGGCCGTGGTCGCGTCGTACCGGCGGAAGGCGCCGCCCGCGACCGGATCGCCGTGTTCGAGGAGCAGGAGCAGCACTCCGCCGTGCGAGGCGGTGAACTCCTCGTCGGGATAGAGGGCGAGTTCGGCGTGGGCGTCCTTGCCGTAGCGCGTCGAGTACTCGTCGGCGAGTTCGCTCAGCAGAGGTCTCACCCTCGGGTCGGACATGGTCACTTGAACGACCGTCAGCTGGGCTGCATGCGACGGTGGTTGTGCCACGGACGTCATCCATGCACCGCCGCGAGATTCTGCGCTTCGCGCGCCGCGCGCTCGGCGTCGCGCTTGGCGACCTCCTCGCGGACGATCGGGATCACGTACCGGCCGAAGTCGATCGCGTCACCCAGCAGGTCGTAGCCGCGGGCGGAGAGGATGTCGACGCCGATGTCGTAATAGTCCAGCAGCGCCTGGGCCACCGTCTCGGGCGTGCCGACCAAGGCATTGGAGTTGCCCGCGCCACCGGTCGCAGCGGCGGTCGGGGTCCACAGGGCGCGGTCGTAGCGCTCCCCCGCCTCGGCGATGGCGATCAGTCGCTGCGAGCCGGTGTTCTGTGGCTGAGTGTGCCCGTTGTGGCGCTTGGTGACCGGCTCGCCCTTCTCCTTGCGGGCCTTGATCGCGCCGACCGTGCGGTGGGCCTTCTCCCAGGCCAGTTCCTCGGTCGGGGCGATGATCGGGCGGAACGCGACCTGGATGCGGGGAACGTCGGTGCGGCCCGCGGCCTTCGCGGCGGCCTTCACGGCCTCGATCTGTTCGGCGCACTTGGCCAGGGGCTCGCCCCACAGGCAGTAGATGTCGGCCTCCGCGCCTCCTGCGGCGTACGCGGCGGGCGACGAGCCGCCGAACGATACGTTCGGG
The DNA here is from genome assembly GCF_014645835.1 of Streptomyces albiflavescens. Taxonomy (GTDB): domain Bacteria; phylum Actinomycetota; class Actinomycetes; order Streptomycetales; family Streptomycetaceae; genus Streptomyces; species Streptomyces albiflavescens. The sequence continues at coordinate 5,479 of NZ_BMMM01000014.1, read as the reverse complement.
CGGGGCTGTTGGACCGGGAAGACGTCGCTGACGAAGTCGTGGAAGCGGTAGTGCTCGCCCTCGTGGTCGAAGGGCTCGTGGGCGGTCCAGATCTTCTTGACGATCCGGATGTACTCGCGGGTGCGGGCGTAGCGTTCGTCCTTGGTGAGGGCGTCGCCCTCGCGGCCCTGTTCGTGGTCGTTGCCGCCGGTGATGAAGTGCACGGTCAGCCGGCCCTCGCTGATCTGGTCGAGGGTGGCAAAGGTCTTGGCGGCGAAGGTCGGGTACGAGACGTTCGGCCGGTGGGCCAGCAGGATCTGGAGGCGGTCCAGCCTGCTCGCGATGTAGGCGGCGGCCGGCGCGGGATCTGGCGATCCGGAACCGTAGGCGAACAACACCCGGTCTCAGCCGTGGTCCTCGTGCGCCCGGGCGAGCCGGAGCGTGTACTCCTTGTCAAAGGCGGCGCCGGAGCGCGGGGTGGTTTCGGAGCCGTCATTGGTGGCGGCAATGCCAAGGAATTCCACTGGCATGGGAGATGGCCTTTCCTCGAGTCCTCTGGGGCCGTGCCGAGGGCAGCACTCGGGCACGACGGAGCAGCCCTCGGTGCGGCCGGGTGCGACGGCGTTTCAGGGTGCTGGGAACCAGGTGGTGAGCAGATGTGACGCCGGGGCATGGGCCTCGGGCGAGATCGGGCGGCGGCAGCGCGTGTCAGGTCTCGCAGGACCGTCCATACGCGGGTTCAGCGTGTGTTCAGCGCATGCGCATGACGGTGCCGAGAAGGGGGGAACTCGGCCCGCGACAGGGTCACCGAGAGGGCAAGGGCCGGTCAGACAGCCCGCTGCCGCATCAGCAGCAACACGCGGCGGACCATACCCGACCGAAGTCGATGTGGTCACGGGTGACCAGGCGCTGTTCGGCATTCATGAAAGTAATTGAGCAGTACATCTCACTTCTCGTCAACTGCAGCCCGGATGACGGATCGACCTTGAACCGTTCCTGGGCGTGGTTGACAGATGCGCGCGGTGCGCCCACACAAACGGACAGGCTCCGCCGCGCAGCGCCAGCCGTACCGGCCGCGTTGAGGGACGCGGCATGCGTGATGACACCGAAACCCAACCACCGCCCCGCACCCGCGCTGTGTCCGCTCGGCATCCATGAACGCGCGCCGGCGGGTGGTCACCGACGCCCGTACCTCGCTCTCCCCGGAGAGCCTCCTGATGGTCTCGCCGTCCGACATCACCCATCCCTCCCGCGTCGCTGATTCCGCACCACCCGCAGGACTCCTGAAAGCCTCCGGCCACGCCGCGGACCGCCCGGTCCCCGACGACGATCTGCCGCGAATCGTGCCGCCGGCATGCCGGCCGCCGGCTGACCGCTGCCGGGGGCTGCTGGTCTTCGCGATGGTGGTCAACTCGTCGTCCGCAACCGCGCACGTCTTCCAGAGGGACGCGGTCGGCCGGTACTTCACCACCGCCACCGTGCTCGACGGGCTGCTACCCACCCTGTGGCTGAGCGGCGGGGTGATGGTGCTCGGTCTTCTGCTCGGCACCCCCCGGCCCATGATGCGGCTGTCTGCCAACCCGTACTACTCAGGCTGAGTTGGGGCTGCGTGTGGACCTTCCATTCCACCCCACTGCTGGTGCAGCTGCTGTTCTGGTTCAACATCGGCGCCTTCTACCCCGATGCTCCGCCTCGGCAACCGCACCAGCATCGTCAGCGTGCTGGCCGTGCACGATCTGCTGTACTCGGTGCAGTTGGTCAACAAGCGGACCTACCAGGTCACCCCCCGCTGATGGTTGACGCCCTCTGGTACATCGCCGTCACAACCGTGCTCAGTCAGGGTCAGTTCTACGTCGAGCGCCATGACGCGCGTGGCTCCGCCCGCGCGGTGCCACCCATGGCTCTTCAGAGACTCAAGGGCCATCTGGCCGCCCTTCGTGCCCGGCTGGACAGGACGACCGCACCCGAGGCTCGGCGGGCGTTTCGACGGCGGCCGGTGAGGCGACGTGCGGTGTTGCGTTCCCTACATTTCCTATCGATTTACTAGGAAAGCATTGACGGCCTGCCCAGCGGGTGCGCAGGATGATGCACATGACCCACACGCAGCTACGACTCGTTCGTCGTCGGCATGTCGACTTTGGTCACGTCGTCAGCGCCGCTTGCTGTGGCGTGTAGTGCACGCGGCTCACACGTTGCGCATGCCACTGCGCTCCTTCTGTCATCCCAGGTGACGAGGCGAATCCACCCGCTTACGCCTGATGGCCCGACGTACTCCTGAAGGACAACCGCCATGACCACGGCACTTCCGGCCCAGGCCACTCCATCGGATCCACCGCTCGCCGACATGCGTCATCTCCGCCTCGTGGGCGACACCGCACAGGAAGGCGAGGAGGGACACGGTTCCGCACCCCTCGTCGGCTACCTCGTGCTCGTCCCCGAGGGCACCGATCCCGCCCGGCTCTTCGCCAAGGACGTGACACGGCCGGAGATCCGACCGGTCGCCTACACGGACTCACCTCCCGTGCAGCAGACGGGAGACGGTGTCGTCCGCATCGATCCCGCGCGACGTGTCGCAGAACTCGACGGACGCGAACTCGACCTCACCTACCTGGAGTTCGGGCTGCTGGCCCATCTCGTTCTGCATCCCCACCATGTACATTCGCGCGAGCAGTTGATGGCCGGCATCTGGGGCTACGACCACATCGGCGACGGCCGCACCGTCGATGTCCACATCGCGCGGCTACGCCGCAAGCTGGGCAGTGCTCACCGGCACCGGATCGTCACCGTACGGCGCGTGGGCTACAAGTACGCGCCCGACCAGCAAGAGAACCCCGACACCGCACCTTGCCGCCGACCTTGAGGAGACCACCGCCATGGGCGTTGCCACAGCGCCGTTCGGCCCCGCCTCGGAATCCGACCGGACCGGGCCCGGCCGTGCGCACTGGCTGCGCGTGGCCCGCGACACGGCGGACGACCTGGCCACGGATGCGGTGGCCAGGGAGCAGGCAGGCAAGGCCCCATTCGACGAGGTGTCCCGATTGCGTGAAGCGGGACTGCTGACGCTCCTCATACCGGCCGAGGTCGGGGGAGGCGGCGAGGACTGGCCCACGGCCTACACCGTCGTCCGGCAGATCGCCGCCGCCGACGGCGCGATCGGTCAACTACTCGGCTGCCACTACTTCCTGTCGTGGAGCGCCCGGTTCTTCACCGAGCCCGCCCTCGCCGCCCAGGTCGAGCGGAAGTCCACGACGGAGCAGTGGTGCTGGGGTGGTGGTTTCGCCCGTCAGGAACTGCCTCTGACGCTGGCCAGGAAAGCCAGGGGTTACGTACTCGACGGTCGGCAGAGCTACGCCACGGGGGTCCTGGTCGCCGACCGCCTCGCCGTGCGCGCCCAGCGGGCCGACACAGGCGAACCACTCGCCGTCGTCGTCGATCCCGCCCATCACGGCGTGAGGATCGAGGGCGACGCCGACACCTTCGGCCAGCGGCTCGCGGCCGGCGGCAGCGTAGAGTTCGACGCCGTACCGGTCGCTGCCGACAACGTACTCGGTTCCCTCTCCGCGGACGAGGATGTCCTGTCACCCCTGGCCGCTCTCACCTCGCCGGTCGGACGTCTCCTCTCCGTCCAACTCCTTCTCGGCATGACTGAGGGAGTGCTCGCCGAAGCCCGTGAGTACAGCAGGCCGGGCCACTCACCCCGGCATTCCGCCTGGCCGGTCGGCTCTCCCCAGGACCCGCAGGTGCTGACCGCCTACGGAGAACTCACCGTCCTCGCCCGCTCCGCCTCCGCACTCACCGAGCAGGCACTGGAAGCCGTGCACGGCGGGCTGGCACGCGGCGAAGACCTCACCTACGACGAGTACGCGGAGATCTCCGTCCTCGTGGCCGTGGCCGAAGCCGCTGCCTCCCGGGCTGCGCAGGAATCCACCGCCCGCGCCCTCGACATCATCGGCGCCCGCTCCGCGTCATCGCGGCTGGGCTTCGACCGCTTCTGGCGCAATGCCCGGACGCACACCTTGTACGAGCCCGTCGCCCACCGACTCCGCGATGTCGGGGACTACTTCCTCAACGGTGCGCACCCTCCGTTCACACTGCCTGCCTGAGCGTGACGACCCGGATCGCCGGATGAGTGACAGGGCGCGCATCTTCCACGATTGTCCGTCCGCTGGGTCGGCGGCAGCTCGCGGCCGGGTGGGCGTCTGAGCGGTGTTGTCACCCATGGGCCGGCCCCGAGGTAAGCGCGGTCAGCATCGTCCCCGCCGGTGTCGACGGCCCCCTCAGCCACGTCATCGAGGGCGCCGGCGCCTCCCCATACCCGCCCGCCGCGGCCTGAGCCCCTCGGCCGCCGGGCGGGGACACCTGCCCTTGTCCAGCGGCCGGCCGCAGCGGACACCGACCGAAGCCGTACGGGATAATGCACACATGCGGATCTCAGCCAGGGCGGACTACGCGGTACGTGCCGCGCTGCAACTCGCCGCGTCACGGGATGACGGGCCACTGAAGGCCGAGGCCATCGCCGACGCCCAGGACATCCCGCACAAATTCCTTGAAAGCATCCTCAACGACATGCGCCGGGGCGGCCTCGTCCTCAGCCAGCGCGGCGGCAACGGCGGCTACCGACTGGCCAAGCCCGCCGAGTCGATCAGCATCGCCGACGTCATACGCACCGTGGACGGACCGTTGGTCTCGGTGCGTGGGGTCCGACCCCCGGAACTGTCCTACACCGGCCCCGCCGAGTCGCTGCTCCCCTTGTGGATCGCGCTGCGGTCCAACGTGCGCGAGATCCTTGAGGGCGTGTCGCTCGCCGACGTCGCATCGGCCCAACTGCCCGCCGATGTATCCGCGTTGACCAACGCTCCGAGCGCCTGGGTAAACCCCTGATACGCCGGGCCACGCACGGCTCATCCCAAAAAGCGAGATGGTTCCGTCCATAATATGAACAGCCCCTTGGGGCGGGCACCACGTTCTGCCACGATCCCTATCAACCAGGTAGGAAAACTAGGGATCATCTGTGGGGGGTGGCCATGAGAACGCTCGACCGCTCAGCCCGGCTGCTGCCCCTTCTGACCTCGCGTCGTCACATCGACCTCGGCCGTACGTCCAGCGCCATCTGTCGCCCCCTCTGACGCCACAGAACCTGACGCTCTCCGAACCAGCGCTGCCTCCCCGCCGCTCCGCCTCCGTCGGCGGATCGGGCAGCCTGGCCTGACTACGCCCCCCCACATTCCACTTCTCAGCCCGCGACAGCATGCCTGCCGCCGATGACCAAGGAGTGGAGTGTCGGTTCGTGCCGACAAGCAGTACGCCTCGCATTTCCGTACCTCCCTGATCACCCATCCCCTGAGAGGACACCTCCGTGTCTGCCGCAAGACCGCTCACCGCCCTGCGCACCATCGCCGTCATAGCCGCGCTCCCGCTCCTCGCTCTCGCCGCCTGCAGTTATGGCTCCGAGGCGAAGGACGACACCAAGGCGAAGGTCGCCGCCGGGTCGAAGAAGATC
>NZ_BMMM01000013.1:330339-361005 GCF_014645835.1 Streptomyces albiflavescens | reverse complement strand
TCCACACCTCCAACATGCTCCCAAACAGGGCCGAGAGGAAGACCTAACGGAGTCCTACTAGTGCTGTGACCGCGTAGGTTCGTCGTGCGCCGACCCGCACTTCTCCCGCCTGAGTCCACAGGCACGCGACCTACTCAAAGTCCCCTCCTGTCCCGACGACGCCCGCGGATTCCGAGGCCGCCTGCGCCGTCGTCCGGCGCATGTTCCACGCCATGAAGACGCGATGAACGGCACATCCACACAACGATCAGACGATTCTTTCAGGCACGATCCGGGCACCGCCTCGGACGTGTCACGAGGCGCGCGGCAGCGCGAGCCAGTCCTGCCAGGTAATGTCGCGGCCCAGACAACGGGGCTGCTGGAAGGGCCAGTCGGCGGCGATCCACTGTGGCACCAGCGCGTCGAGCGCGCGCTCCACCTCGCCGCCGGCGAGGTCGTCGACCACCCACCAGGAGACCTCTCCGTCGGAGCCGGTGCGCTCGGGCGGATCGATGTAGACACAGCCCAGGATCGCCGTCTCCTCCTCGTCCAGCAGCGCGTAGTTGAACGACTGGTGCGCGGCTATCTCCTTCTCGTGCCGCAGCAAGTCGATGCGGTCCTCTTCGTAGGTCATCGTCTCCTTGGGCCAAGCCCAGGCCGGGCCGAAAATCTTCCACAAGCGCTCTCGGGAGCCCATCACGGCGGGGTAGTCGAGCGCGGTGTCCGCCTCCCGGATCGGCCGCAGGTGAAGCGCGGTGTCGGGCACAGGTACGTGGACGGGGTGGACAAAGTCCTCAGGCAGCCAACTCATGAGGGTTGAGGCTACAACGGATCGGCGCGGCTGAACCGGGAGATCTAGCGCCGCGCGGATGTCGTCGGCGTCTTCCCAAACCCGCCGCTCTGGCCCGCCTGCCCGGCGCCGTGCCGGCCGAACAACACGACGCATGGCAGGTCAGCGACCACCGCTACCTCTCCGAGGGCTCCATGGACCAACTCACCGCAGAGAAGGCCCACATCACCGAACTGGCGGCGGCAGCCGAACTCGCCACCGCACAGTCAAGACACACCCTCGCCGACCGCTGCACGGCCGAACCGAGTTCCACCACCCCGACGAACATGACCCCCGCGCATCGCGGTGACTGTCGGTCGTTGCCGGTTGGCGCGAGGGTGGGACGGTCAGTACGTCAGTACCGGGCGCCGACGGGGGCCGGGATGGCGTCGAGGTCGGTGAGGTCGGCCGGGGACAGCTGGACGCTTGCGGCGCCTGCGTTGTCGGTGAGGTATTTCGGGGTCTTGGTGCCGGGAATGGGGACGACGTGGGGGCCCTGGGCGACGAGCCAAGCGAGGGCGACCTGCGCAGGGGTGGCGTCGATCCGGTCGGCGACTTCGCGGACCTTGGTCGCGATGTCGAGGTTGGCTCGCAGGTTGTCCTGCTGGAATCGCGGCAGACGCCGCCGCTGGTCGTTCTGCGGCAGTTCGTCGAAGGAGGCGAAGCGGCCGACGAGGAAGCCGCGGCCCAGCGGAGAGTACGGCAGAAGGCCGATGCCGTGCTGCGCGCAGTAGGGCAGGACCTCGGCCTGGACGTCGCGGGTCCACAGGGAGAACTCGGACTGCACGGTGGTGACCGGGTGTAGGGCCTGGGCGCGCTGGATCTGCTCGACGCTGACCTCGGACAGGCCGATGTGACGCGCCTTGCCGGCGGTGACGGCCTCGGCCAGGGCACCCCAGGTCTCCTCGATCGGGACCTGGGGGTCGATGCGGTGGAGCTGGTACAGGTCGACGTGGTCGGTGCCCAGGCGGCGCAGGCTGGCGTCGATGGCGGCACGGACATGCTCGGGTCGACCATTGGGCCGCACCAGCGGGGCACCGCCGGGGCCGCCGGTGGGGTCGATGCACTCCATGCCGACCTTGGTGGCGATCACCGCGCGCTCGCGCCGGCCGGCCAGGGCCCGCCCGACGAGTTCCTCGTTGGTGTAGGGGCCGTAGACGTCGGCGGTGTCGATCAAGGTCATGCCCAGGTCGAGGGCCTGGTGGATGACGGAGACGGAGGTGGCTTCGTCGCGCGGGGTGGCCATGTCGTAGGCGAAGCTCATCCCCATGGCGCCCAGGCCGATGACGCCGACCTGCGGTCCGCGGGTGCCCAGGGTGGTGTTACGCATGCTGTGTGTTCTGCCTTCGTAGCGGATCGGAGGATGCCGCGGCCGGCGCCGGAACTGGCCGACCGGTCGACTATTCACACCATAGGCAGCTGGGCGGGGGTGTCAAAGGCGAAAGAGGGTCTGGGCCGGGACCAGCTTTCTCGCACGTGATAGGCGCGGACTCCCAGCACACGTCGGTGCATTGGCTCCGATCGGTGTGGTGCGCCCGTGGATTCCGCTGGGGCCAGGCGGCAGGACCTCGTGAGGCACGCGCGCCGGCGACTGGCCGGTCCCCGGAGTCCTTGTAGCAACAGGTGGCAGCTGCGAGACCGAGAAGGGACAGGTAGTAGCGGGGATGACGCTCGTATCGGGGGCTGAGGTGCCTTTGCGGGCGACGCCGACGCCGATGCGCTTGCCGCGTAAGCATTTTCGCAGTTCAGACAGGTCGTACACCCGTGTCAGCTGTCGGCGGTGCGTCCCGAGCCAAGCAGACTCACTTGAGGATCTCCAGCAGCCGATCTGCCAAAATCGCGGCGGAATGAGGGTTCTGCCCGGTGATGAGGTTGCGGTCCTCCACCATGTACGGCTCCCAGATCGGACCGCGGCTGAAGTCAACGCCGACCCTTTCCTTCAGCTCGGTCTCCAGCAACCACGTTGCCCTGGAGGCCAGTCCAACAGCCTCCTCCTCCTCATTGGTGAAACACGTGACCCGGTAACCCTTGAAGGGCGACTCCCCGTGGATCCTGGTGGCCAGCATCGCGGAGGGAGCGTGGCACACGATCGCGAGTGGCTTTCCCGAGGCAAGCTGCGCTGTCAGCAGCCGGCCCACGTCGGCGTCGAACGCCAGGTCCGCCATGGGACCGTGGCCGCCGGGCAGGTACACCGCGTCGTAGTCCTCGAGGCGGATGTCCGACAGCTTGAGGGGCCGCCGCATTGCCTCCGCGGAACGGATGATGGCCTCCAGCTCGAGGGCCCCCTCCTCACCGCCCGCCATCGAGGGGCGCAGACTCATCATGTCGACGTTCGGGGTCACGCCGCCGGGTGTCCCCACCACGACCTCATGGCCGGCTTCCGTGACCTTCTTGTACGGCATCGCGAACTCTTCGGCCCAGTAGCCAGTGGCATACCTGGTGCCGTCCTTGAGTACCCAGTACGTCGCCCCAGTCACGATGAAGAGTACTTTCGCCATCACACTCCGCCTCCTCGTCCCCGCCTGACTCGTCGCGGAATTCCACTGATTTCCAGCGTAAGCACACATGTGATCTCGACGCATGCGACAGCTGGTCGAGCTGATTCGGTTCCGGCGGGGGAAGCCGGCGCTCGTCCGCGGGCGGTTTGGTGATGAGGAGTTCGGCCATGGAGGCTTCCGAGAGGTAGCGGCGGTCGAAGTCCTGCCACTCGTCGCGGAGTTCGGCCAGGGCCTTGTTGTGATGGAAGGTGAGGGCGTCGAATTACGACGACAATTGGCTGCTATCGGTCGGCCACACCACCACGGGCAGCGCGCGGGCCCTGCCGAGGGGTTGTGAACTGCTGTCTTCGACTCGCCCGACCTGGCCCGTTCCTTGTTGACCGTCTGTGCGGCGATCTCCTTGGCCCGCTTGGGAGACTCGCCACGGTCCTCGGCGCTCTTCTTGATGTGTTCGTACCGCCGCTCCCGCGTGGAGCTCGATCCAGCCAGCATGGTGTCTGTGCCTTTACTGAGCACGGAGATCCCCCGTGCGGCGCTCAGCCCGGGCTCACGGATGGTCGGCCTGCTGATCAGGCGGCACGTCGCCGTCTCCCCCGCGCTTGCTGCCCTTGTCGTGCCGAGGGCATGTTGATGTGGGAATCCCGGCGAAGGGGCACCTGAAGGGACCCATCAGTCAGTCACGCCGGGTCCACACTTCGGGGCCGCCGCCGTGCCACTCGACAACCGGCGAGTTGGCCACATCGAGCTGATCCACTCCCTCCCAGCCCGCATGTCGCATCATCTCGGCCAGGTTGGTCAGGCTGCAGGCCACTCCCACGATCTCTCCGTCAATCCGCACCTGCCGACCGCCCTCCTTGACGGGCGGGTAGACGATCACGGAGCGCTCGGTCATGTACAAAATCCTGCCCCCCAGCCCCCTAGCCCGCATCCGGAAACCCGCCTCACCCGCGCACAGTCCGTCGGCGGCAGTACCCGCTCTCGTCTCGCCCGGGTCACCGTCCAAAGTGGCCCGGCAGTCCAATTCTCGCTGGTCTCGTGGTGTGCGCAGCCGTCCGAGGCTCGGTGCTGCCGACTTTCCAGGCCCTCGATGTGATACCGCAGGCAGCGTAGGTGCCATATCGGATCCGAAGGCGATGAATCTGCGCGGCCGGTCCGTCAGCCGATCGGCCCGGCAGCGGGACAGCGCACAACATGCCTGGTCTGGGGGATGCGGATCAGACGGCAGACCAGTCGCACAGCCGGCGGGTGATCCGGGCGACGCCGAGCGCTGCGGAGGCGGCGTCGCGCACGAGAGTGACTCCCTGATGGCCGTCACCCTCGCCGGCGACCGGAGCTGTGCGATGACCCGCTTCGACGACCGTGCGCTGCCGTGGTTCGGGCTGTCCCCGTGGCTGGACCAGCCCGGCGTGCGTCAGGGGCAGCTGATCCTGGTGTCGCCCGGGTCGGTCCGGCAGAGGTTGGCCCCGGCTCCGCCGTCGACCCTGTCGACCAGTGCCCGATGCCGGTGGCCTGGTCGTGGTCCAGCCGGCGGGTGCGGCCAAAGACAGGAACGTCATCCCGGCCGGCACCAGGTCGGTGAGCTGTACGCCGTCGGCGGTGTCCGGGCCGTTGTTCGTCTGCCTGATCGTGTACGTGAGGTTCTGGCCTGCGGCGACCGGATCGGGCGTGTCGGTCTTCCGGACGCTGAGGTCGACCGACGGTGGCGGTTGCGGTGGCCGTGGCGGTCGCGGTCGCGGTGGGGCGATCGTGAAGCACTCGGTGGTCGCGTTGGTGTGCGTGGCCGACAGGTAGTGGTGGTCATTGGCGCTCGGGGTGAACTCGGCGCGCCGGCAGTAGGTGCCGCCTTCGCCGCCGACCGTCGCGGACGAAGCCCGGCCGTTGGCGTCCAACGTGGACGTGGAGACCAGCGTTCCGTCTGCGGAGCAGCCGCCGCCGTTGGCGGTCACGATCGGGGGCGGGCAATGGTGGAACGGCACCGTGCCGACGCCCGGCGCGTCCTCGGCGCCGACCGTGACGACCTCGTGCTGGACGGTGTTCAGCGAGTTGGTCAAGCCGCCCGGCGTGGCGGTCGTGGTCATCGGCGGACTGAGCAGGTCGTGTTCGGCTGGATCGTGATCGGCTGCAGGTAGCCCTTCAGGTTGCCGTTGTGGCCCGATCCCGTGATCGACCGCAGATACAGGCTCGCTGCGGACGAGCCGGGGCAGCTCGGCGCGATGCCGGTCAGTGCGCCGACGTCCAGCGCCACCTCGAAGAAGGACCCTGCGGGAAGTGTCTGCCCGCTGAAGACCGCAGGCCAGCCGTCTCGTGAAGCCGCGCGCTCACGTGCCGCCCACGGGCCTCGCACTGGTACGCGACGGCCCCGTCGTCACGTTGAAGATGACCACTCTGACGCGGGCCGGTACCACCCCGCGCCCCCACGAGTGTCAGTGGTCCCGCGTACGGTCTGCGCATGGTTGATCAGAAGCCCACCCTGCCATCGATACTCGACTTCGCGACCTGGGAGCCCGTGCTGCGCCTCCTGCTGGCCGGCAACGCTGAGAGGCATGCTGCCCGGTCTGCTCGTGTGGCGGGACGCATTGGCCGGCGTGGCTGGAGTCTGGCCCTGCAGCGACGGATGCCGCCACCAGGCCGAGCCTCCCAGGTTGAGGACATGCAGGAGGAGTTCGACGCGGTGAAGCGAGTGCAGAGCGCGCTCGCGGACGCCGGAGTCGACGACGTCTCGTTCACGGCGGAGGTCCAACCGACTGGGAAGACCACGCTCCGCCTGCTCGGGCCCAGTCCCGCCGTGGAGCCCGGCATCGGCACCCCGCATCCAGGGGCGCTCATACTGGTCGAGGGCGCTCTTCCCCAGCCCTGGCGCTGCCCTCCCGATCCGGTGCCCGGTGCGGTGCCGGCCCCTTCGTCGGATCTGGAGCTACTGGAGCGGACACTCCGTGAGCGGTTGCCCGACGCCATCGGCGCGACGGATGCGGAAATTGCCGCTGCGGAAACGCGCCTTGGCATCACCCTGCCCGAGGAGCTCAAGGTGCTCTACCGGGTGACACGGTCCCGGTGGGAGGACTGGGGCGACGACTATGAGGCAGTGCAACGTGAGTGCATGGCGGTCGGCTGCGAGCTCTTCACGTTGGACGGCCTGTACGTCGCCGACGCGTCGTCCCGCCACTGTCGCTGGGAGTTCGCGGCGATGGAGGCGGTCGTCACCCCGCCCGACGCCGCGGTGCAGGGCGTGGTCGGCTCACCCGGCTGGATCGCCTTCGGGGACAACGGCGGTGGCGACCGGCTGGCCATCGATCTGACACCCGGCCCGCGTGGATACATGGGGCAGATCATCATCCTCAGCCACGAGGAGAACATCGGCGCCTCCCTGGTCGCCGACTCGCTCACCGACCTGGTGTTGAACCGGCACAGCAAGCGAGGTGGCGGCTCGGCCGGAGACCAGCCGTCGGCAGTGGCGCGCGTCAACATCCGAAGCCTGCCCAGCATCGAGGCAGCCGCACACCCCGGCCTGGAGGTCCTGTCCATCGGCGTATGGGACGCTGAGCCACTCAGCCTCGCCCCGGTCACCGAGCTGCCCCGCCTGCGGACCCTTACCGCCTACCCCGGTACGCTCGCCGATCCTCTGGAGATTGCCGAACTCACCGGGCTGGAGTTCCTGGAGCTCGGTCCGGAGGAGTGGCGTACCCTCCTCGATGCGAGTGCCGTGCCGCGAAGCCTGTCGGCCGCCGCCATCACTGTCCATGGCAACCAGGACACCCTGCCGATCGTGGCCATCGCCAACGAGCTCCTGGCTCTCTGGGACCGCCCCCCGATCATCCAGACCGTCATCGAAGGCGACCTCGGCCCCATGCCGTAGCCAGCAGGCCAACAACCGGTCATGCAAAAGGAGACCTTCCAGACCTTCCACGGCCGACCGGCAAGGCGATCGCCACCCGCATTCCCCCCTCGGCGCCATACGGCAAGTCCGGGCTACAGGTCGAGGACCGCGCGGAGCGCGTTGTCGATGAGATTCTGCTGTTCGGGGCCGACGTTGCCGATCAGGGTGGCGGTCTCGAAGCGGGATAGGGAGAGTTGGAGGAGGTTGACGGCGACGACCGAGGCGTCGACCGGTGCGGTCAGGCGCACGCTCATCGCGGTGTCGGGATGTGCGGCCGGGGCGTGCAGCACCAGGGTGACCACGGCGCCGTAGATTTCGGCGAGCCCGTCGAGGCTGACAACGAGGACGGTGCGGTTGCCCTTGCCGGTGTCGACGTCCCAGACGTCGCCCTTGCGGACCGTCACAGGGCGTCGCCCTCGCCCTCGAGATCCAGGGGTGCGGTGGCGGCGAGCTTGCGGGCGGCGTCGAGCGTCATCTGCCGACGCACGGCCCTGACGATGTAGTCATTGAGCGAGGGAGCATCGGCTGCGGCGTCGCGCAGCGGCTTGTCCATGGCGTCGGGGATCCGCAGAGTGATGGCAGTCATGACACCAAATCTAGTGGCATGAGTGCCATCATCGCAGCCCCCTCATTCGACGGGGCCCGCCATGCGTCCGATTTCGGACGTATGCCCTGCCCCATTCCGGGGGGTGCAGATGGCGGAGACTGGCGAGGCCGCCGCGGCGTGGCACGTCCACAGCGAGCCGAAGCCGTACGACGACGCACCGTGGCGGCCGCAGCGAGGACCTGCGTCGCGTACCCGGATCGCCGCGGGGTCGGCGCTGCAGCGCTCCGGGGTTCGCCGCATCACGGTGATTGCCGAAGAGCTCGCGGACCAGGGGCTCGTGCCCGCGCCCACGACCCGGACTGTACCTTCGAGGGCCCTGTTCACAGGGCGCGTTGGCCGGCACAGCCTCGTCCGCCTGCATGCCGTCGGCACAGGCACGCGGCCGAGGGACGGCACACGGAAGAGGGCCCCGGGCGGGACATCGTTTGGACATCGTCCCCTCACGCTCGCCCCACTGGCCCCCGGTCGCAGAAAACGACGAGGTACTACTAGAACTAGTGGAGTGCTAGGAGTGCAGGGCCCGGCGCAGCGCCTCGACGGCCAGCGTGCGCGCGACGACGGTCGCCTTGGAGTCGCGCAGGCTGTCGAGCATGAGGAAATCGTGGACCATCCCCAGCACGCGCACCGCGGTGACGTCCACGCCGGCCTCGCGCAGCTTGGACGCGTATGCCTCGCCTTCGTCCCGCAGGACGTCGGCCTCGTCGGTGATGACCAGGGTGGTGGGAAGGCCGCGCAGCTGCTCGATGCCGGCCCGCAGCGGGGAGGCGTAGATTTCGGCGCGCTGCTTGGGGTCGGTGGTGTAGGCGTCCCAGAACCACTTCATCCCGTCGCGGGTGAGGTAGTAGCCCTCGGCGAACTGCTGGTAGGAGGGGGTGTCGAAGTTGGCGTCGGTGACGGGGTAGAGCAGTACCTGGGCTGCCAAGCGGACATCGCCGCGTTCCTTGGCCATCAGCGCGAAGACGGCCGACATGTTGCCGCCGACCGAATCGCCGCAGACCGCGATCCGGGAGGAATCGAGGTTCTGCTCCCCGCCGTTCTGGATGATCCACTTTCCGACCGCGTAGTTCTGCTCGATCTGGGTGGGGTACTTCGCCTCGGGGGCCAGGTCGTAGACCGGGAAGACAACCGCGGCCTCCGATCCGACCGCCAGTTCACGTACCAGCCGGTCGTGCGTGGTCTCGTCACCGAAGACCCATCCGGCGCCGTGGATGTACAGCACCACCGGGAGGGTTTTCATCATTCCCTTGGGCCGGATAATCCGGGCGCGGACCTGCCCGTACTTTCCTGCGTCGACGCTCACCCACTCCTCGTCCACCGCGGGCTTGTCCACCCCTTCTCCGGTCTGCAGGCCATCGAGCAACTCGCGGCCGCTCTCCGGTGGGACTTCGTAGATGCGCGGGTGCTGTGCGGTGGCATCCGCCAACTCCTTGGCCGCAGGTTCCAGAACGGGGGTCGGGACAGACGCGGACGTGGGCATGTTGACAGCTCCCCTCTGAGCGGATCCGGCCATGGCACAGCGCCGGCCATCTCCCATCGTCTCTCTGCAGCACATCGGCGCAACCTCGGGACAGGGACCACGCCGTCGCCGAGAAGGTGCCCGCCCCGCCCGGCGACCGGCACCCTGGCGGTGCGGGGTTGAACTCCTCCTGCAGCATGGGGATCTGACAGGCGTTGACTGCTCCCCTCCTTGGAGGGAAGGGATGGCTGAGCGGGGATTTCTGGCTCACGCTGCCAGAGAGGGCAATGCCCCATCTGGTCTTCCACGATCAGCACCAGCCGGGGTCAGACCAGCCCGGACCAGCATCACGCCGGCGAAGTTCTTGTCTCTCGGCCAGACGGCTCCGCACTCGGTGCAGGCGTAGGTTCGTATCGAAAGGGGCAGTGCGTGCTCGGTTCTCGCTCCGCTCTGTGCGCAGTCCATTGGCTGCCTGCCTTTTCGCCGCCTGACAGGCCTTGGAGGCGGCCCGTCCCTTCGGTGCTTTCCTGCGGGCCATCATCCACAGGTAGCGGGCAGGCTTCGCGGCGCTGTTCCTGCCGTACTCGGGGTGGGGCAGGTCGTGGACGCGGCTGAAGCGCAGCCAGGCCAAGGAGATGCCGGGCGCTAGTGTGGCGACCACATCACCGTCAGATACGGAGAGTTACCTGCTGTGAGCACTGGTGCCGTAGGCCCTACGCCGACCTCGGACTTCTACTGCCACCAGGCCATCCCTGGGATCGCCGGTCCAGCGTTCGCCGGCCTCGGGGGTACGGAGTTTCGGACGGGTCCATCCCAGAGGCTGCTTGATTGAAGGTGTGCTCCAGGTCGAACCTCCGTAGGAACGCCTGCCAGCGCACGTCGACGTCCTCGCGGGACAGGCCGGTGGCGGAGGACCACAGCCAGAGCGGCAGCGGGTCGTTGCCGCCGGGCAGGCGGTCGACCTGGAGGTGGATCAACGTGCCTTCGATGATGGGGAGTTCACCGGTGTGGTCGATCAACGCGGAGCGTGTGGTCAGCCTCGGGTGGATGCGGTCCCAGGCCATCGCCCCGCTGGTCGGCGCGTCCGGGCGGAGCCAGTTGCTGACGTCGACCGCGAGGACCAGGCGCCCGTCGGCGGCCTGCGGCATGGGCAGGCCGGCCAGCACCTGTCGCAGCCGGGGCACGTCGACGTTCCCATTGTTCAGCCCGTCGTACATCGCGCCGTGTCCGCGCCGGTGCTCGGCAACCAGCGTCAGGTCCACCGGCGCCCTAACCGGCCCGTCCGCACACAGCAACGCGTCCACCAGCTCAAACAGTTCGTCCCCCCGCGCGGTCAGGCAGTCGAACAAGTCCTCCCGGAAGCGGGACGCTTTCGCGAACGCTTCCCCAGGACCGGCATCAGGCAGCAGACTCACCCTCACGGCCTTCGTCTCAATCGGTGCACCTTGGTCGGAGCACATGATCAGACGAAGGCCGCCCCAGCGTCCGGCGAATACCCAGGCAAGCTAACCCGCTCGACATCGTTCGAGATCGTGGCACGATGTACGGCATGACGACGAACCGAAAGGTCCATGCCGCGTAGACGGCCAGGACACATCCGAGCTGGGATTCCCCTCCGCCGGACACTAAAGGCAAGGCCGGACATTGACGGCTTGTCTTCGCGCGCACTGTCCGAGATTTTCCGTCTCGAACGCACTCGCAACTATCTGCAGCCAG
This sequence comes from Streptomyces albiflavescens, assembly GCF_014645835.1. Lineage (GTDB taxonomy): Bacteria > Actinomycetota > Actinomycetes > Streptomycetales > Streptomycetaceae > Streptomyces > Streptomyces albiflavescens. The sequence continues at coordinate 350,046 of NZ_BMMM01000013.1, read as the reverse complement.
GAGACGTCAGCGCGGCCATGCGCCTGTGGAAGGACTACGTCCACCGCCCCGAGCGCCAGCTGTGGCATGACTACGAGTGGGGCAACGTGCACTGGTACTGCTGCGGTGATCCCCTCGAAGCCCGTGCTCTCCTGCACACCGTGATGCAGGCAATGTCACCTCGAAACGCTCGCGAACTCCGACAGGTCCTCAGCCGGTTCGACGCCGTTTGGAACCAACCGTCACCGCCGTACGACCCAAGCGAAGGTTAAAGAACAAGCTCAGGGTGTCCTTCGGTTTCTCCTCCTGGCGCACCACCGTCCACTGAGGGACCAACACCAGCGCCGTGCCCAGCGCCAGTCCCAGTGCGGGCAGCACGGGGAACCGGCCGTCGTGTGCGAAACCCTGCGCGGCAAAACTCGTGAGGGCCGCGACGCTGATGGCCAGGCCGAGCCACAGCAGCCAGGGACGGCGCAGGTCGTCGTCCGGACGGGTCCGCTCGTACAGCACCGCCACAGCATGCTCCACGGCCGCAATACCGGCACGACCCCGGCCAGGACGACGCCGAGCACCAGCAGCCACGGCACCCGTAGCCCCCACCACGCCGCGGACCCAAAAAGGGGCTCGGGCGCCAGACCGGTCAGATAGAACGCCGCCGCGACGACCAGCACCGGCAACATGTGCCACAGGTACAGCGTCATGCTGGCGCCGCCCACAGGCCGCACCACGCGCCACACCCGCTCATGCTGCAGGAGGCGCCGTACCGCCGGTGCAGCCAGCAGGCACAGGCCCACCTGAGCCACCGCCCACGCCAGCATCGCCGCCGACGGCGGATTGGTGTTGCTGGGGGTCTGCCCGGTCACCAGGAGCAGGCTGACGGGGAACGGCCCGAGGGCGACCAGCGCCGCGAAGGCCAGCCCGCCGCCGACCGCCAACACGGCCGCCACCAGCCGGCGCCGGGTCAGCAGGCCGTCCCGCCAGCAAAAGCCCAACTGGTAGGCCACTCCCCACACGAGCACGTAGTTGAGCAGTCCGGCGTACGGCGCGTGCACGATCGCCACCAGCGCGTCGGCCGCCACGGCGGCCGCGCCCATGGCCACAGGGACAAGGAGCCCCCAGCGCCGATGCACCGCGTGGAGCAGCGGCGTCAGGGCACTGAGGAGCAGATACACCGGCAGGAACCAGAACTGCATCGCCATCGCCCACCCCACCAACGCCAGGGTGTCGGGGTCTGCACCGACCGCCGTACAGATCCCCACCGCGAGCAGCACCCGCCGTCGGCAGCAGCAGCCGCAGCGCCCGCCCTCCGACCCACCCGGTGGCCGTTCCGCCCGCCGCGCGGGCACGCGCCCAGGAGCCGCCCGCGGCATGTCCCCCAGCCAGGAAGAAGAGCGGCATGATCTGGAACACCAGGGTCAGCCACTGGGTCCAGGGAACCTCCGCCAGCAACTCCGGTGCAGTGATTTCCCCGCCGCTCCCCCGGACCAGGGCGGTGATCAGCCAGTGGCCAGACACCACCAGGACGATCGCCCATGCGCGCAGAAAGTCGACGTAGCGGTCTCGGCTCATGCGTCGTCATGCTGCCGCACAGCGGCTGCGATCGCGGCAGAAAGCCCGTGTCGCAATCCATCCGTGCCCAGTACGACACCACCACCGCCGCACGCTCCGGCAAGCAGGTGGCGATCACCCGGGGCCACCGGGACCGAGGGCCCGGTTCCGTGCGCTGCTGGAAAGCAGGCGCAGTCCAAGGGGAGAGTCTGAAGAGCAAGCTGGAGGGGCACGTTGGCCCGCTCGGTCGATGTCAGTGGCCCCGTTTACTGTTTGGGCCATGAGCAGGTGGATGCACAACACTCAGTTGCTGGCGGAGCAGGCCGCCCAGTACCGTGCCCTCGCCGAGCGCGGCGATCTGCGGGAGTTGTCCCGCGTCGTCATGCGGGCCGCCTGCCACAACGGCTCCATGACAGGTGTGGGTTCCGAGGGCATGAAGCTCTTGCGGGCGTTGCCCGACGACCAACGACACGAACTGGCGGGCATATGGGCCCGTTGGTACGCCCATGTGGAGGGCGACTGGACCGCCGAGGAGTTCCGGCGGGACCTCGGCTACCTCCGCGCCGAACTGCTGTTGGTCGCGTCCGGTGTCGTCCGAGATCTCGACGGCGACCTGCTCGCTGCCGAACGCCAGGAGCAGTTGGCCGCGTTGAGCAGCCAGTACGTGATCTGGTCGTCCCACCGGATCTGGGAGCTGGCTGATGCGGAGCTCGCGGCCGGGCGCGTCCCCCAGCCAGCGATCCTTGCCGCGTTCCGGCGCACGGCTGCGGCGACAACCCTCCCGGGTCTACGACGCACGGCTGCGGCGGCGAACGGCAGGGAACCGGGACTGCGGGATCTGCTGACCAGATTTCCCGGCCCGGTACTCAACCCCGGAGAGCCGTGGGCCGACCAGGCGCTCCAAGAAGCGGCAATCGGAGGCGAGCCGTGGCAACGGCTGCTCGCCCATGCCGCTCCGGCGACTGCGGGTGCTCCCTCGGCGACGTGGGAACGCAGCGCCCTGGCCCTCCTGGAAGCCGCCGGCCCGGAAGCGGTGCGGCGAGGTGTGCTGAGGTGGTTCGGGCTGGCCGGTCTGGATCGGACAGTCCCGCTTCTGAGTCACCCACACCTCTCATACGATGTGAACAGGTGTCACGACCCCTACAACACACACGTGCTGCGGGGACTTGCCTGGTCGCTCTCGCTTCTTCCGCCTCACCCAGACACCGTCCCTGCGCTTGTCGGCCTCGTCGAGGCCGCTCTGGACAATCGCTCCGGCCACCTCCGCTCGCCCCAAGTGGCCGAAGCGGGCATCGTCGCCCTGACGCGGATCGGCGGCCAGGCGGCCCGTGCAGAACTGGAGACCCTCAGCAGGCAGGTCGAGCACCAAGGCATCTCACGGCGCATAGACAAGGCCCTGGCCGCTCAATGATCAGCCGAACCCAAGACTCGCCCCAGCTCCTCGCGGCATGCTGCCGCCAGGGCTGTGCGCAGGGCCTTGCCACTCCAAAGGATGCTACCCAGCAGCTACAACTGGGCCGGCCGTGACCTGAGCAGGGTTGGGGAGCAGTGAGGCGATGTTGTCCCGTACGAAGTCCGCCGCCCTCTTGACCGACTCCTCGGCCCCGGCTCGGTCTTCAAAGACGCTGGTGGAGAGCATCACTCCATCCCCGGCATCAACCCAGTAGTAGGCCACGAATCCCGGGACTTGGCGTAGGAGAGGCACGAATCCCTCGTCCACTCGGCGTCCCGCCTCGGCAGGATCCGTCACCCCTTCGTACCGCCGGACTACTGCGTACATAGCTGATCTCCTCACGGATCCCATGGTCATCTCGCGAAACGTCATACCCCCCGCCGTGCGTCTCTCGCTCGCGGGATGTCCGGAAGGCACTCGAATAGACGCATTGGGGATCCAAACCGGGCATCCGCTGTGGCGAGCGCTGAGGAACGCGGGCTTCACGGGCACTTTCGCGCATCCTGACACCAATCGCGTAGCACCCGTTCGTCGTCTGTAGCCATGACCGACTGGCGGCCACGACCCGCTAGGCGGGCTGCCGGGGCCGGGACCTGTCCGTGCCAGGTCACTTCACGAAGCGATATTTCAGATGGGTGGCGAGGGGCGTGTCGACCACCCTGACCGGCTCGACGTTCCGCCGCCCGCCGCCCAGGTTTTCGAAGAGCCGCAGCCCCTCTCCGAGGAGCGCAGGCACCACGTGCAGCTGCAGCTCGTCGATGAGCCCCTCCCTGAGGTACTGCTGCACCGTGCTCGCCCCGCCGGCGATGTCGACGTTGCGCTCCCCGGCGGCGGCCTTCGCCTGGGCGAGGGCGCTGTGGATGCCGTCGGTGACGAAGGTGAAGGTGGTGCCGCCCTCCTTGACCAGGGCCGGCCTGGGGCGGTGGGTGAGCACGAAGACCGGGGCCCGGAACGGCGGGTTGTCACCCCAGAACTCCTCGCCCGTGTCGTACATCATCCGCCCCATGACCACCGCTCCCGTGGCATCGAACCACTCGCGCATCAGCTCGGAGTCGCGGTTGTCCTCCCCGCCGGTCATGCCCTGGCGCTGCCGCCAGCTCGCCAGGTTGTGGATCCACTCGAAGAGCGGCTCGGCGCCGTCGCCTCCCGGGTTGTCCATGGCGACGTTGGTGCCGGCGATGTAGCCGTCGAGGGAGATGGCCATATCCGCGGTGACGGTCACGATGGGTTCCTCCTGAAGTCCTGGGATGTGCCGGGATGTGCTGCCTTCACTCTCACGTCGATCGGGAGCCGGCACATTCGACATGCTTCTGGCCGCGCCTCCGTGAAGGATCGGCTCGACGAGGTGCAGGCTGACGATCCATCCATAGCCATCACGGAAGCACGGTCGGATCCACTTTCAAGGCCCTGTCAGCGATCTCGTGAAGTCCGAGGTCAGGGCCGCATGAGGATCGGAGACCTCGGGAGCATGAAGGACGCGCGGGGGACGGGGAGTTGTCGTCGTCGACCCCGATGGGCCGGCTGCGGTCCGACTCTCCACGAATCGCATCTGCACGGTGTTCCGCGAGGTCGGCCGCAGCGTCTGCACGATCGCGCTCCTGCGGTAGCCGCCGTCACCCGCATCTACGCGCGCGGGTGCGCGAACCCGTTGGAGGACTCGACTGCCCTGCCGGCGTTGTCGTGATCGACCTGCATGACCACCCGTTGCCGCACCTGGACGAGCCGGCGCCGGCGCCGGTGTCACCGGGCCGGTATCAGCACGAGCACACCAGGGCCTGGGCGGACACCATCGCCTCCTTCGATGGGTTCGTGATGGTCACTCCGGAGTACAACCACTCCTTCCCCGGAGTGCTCAAGAACGCCATCGACTCCCTGTACGCGGAGTGGAACAACAAGGCGGTCGGGTTCGTCTCCTACGGCGGCGGGGGCGGCACCCGCGCGGTAGAACAGCTGCGGCTGATCTGTGGGGCACTGCACGAAGCACGGTGCCTGAAGTTCCCCCGCGATCTCGAGCGACAGCCTGATATCCAAGGCTGGCATCAAGGACAGCGGACAACGGCGAGATAGCGCGGCCGCGCCGCCCCTCAACGCCGTGCGGATCACTCCTTGTTACTGAGGTCCGCCTCTACGTCGAGCACGATCTGGACCTTGTCCGCCAAGGCCATCCCGCCGCCCGGGATCGGGCCGTTGTAGCTCACGCCGAAGTCCGTGCGGTTGATCTCGGTCGTCGCCGAGAAGCCCGCCTTCGTGCTGCCGTCCGGGCCCGGACCGAACGCCGGCTGCTCCAGGGTCAGCGTGACCGGGCGCGTCGTGCCGCGGATCGTCAGGTCGCCGTCGACGTAGACCTCGCCGTCCTCCTGCCGTACGCCCGTCGACGTGAACGTGAGCGTCGGGTGCTCCTCCGCGTGGAAGAAGTCCGCCGAGCGGATGTGGTCGTCGCGCATCGAGTTGTCGGTATCGATCGACGTCGCCTCGATCGTCACCGAGACCGCGGAGGCGAATGGGTCGTCCGCCAGCTGGATCTCGCCGCTGAACGACGTGAACCGGCCGCGTACCTTGCTCACCATCATGTGCTTGATCACGAAACCCACGTGGGAGTGGACCGTGTCGATGGTCCAGGTACCGGCCACATAGCCGGGGATCTGCAGTTCAGCCGATGACGTCATGACTGCCCCTCTAGGTCGTGGAGATGGGCTTGAAGGCTCTACAAGTGGTTACTCTGAGTTCGTTGCTAATCTTTCGTAATGACCCTCATGGTCGAGCAGACCGAACCAGTACCGCAAGGCACACGGCAGTGACCCGGTTCCCCGGAGGTAACCATGAGCACAGCCGCCGACCGCGAACTTCCGCTGCCCCCGCCCGCCGGATGCCGCGCGCGCGAAATCCTCGAAATCATCGCGGACAAGTGGTCCCTGTACGTCGTGGCGTCACTGGGTGACGGCCCCCGCCGGTTCAACGAGCTCAAGCGCAGCATCGACGGCATAAGCCAGCGCATGCTCACCGTCACGCTGCGCGGACTGGAGCGGAACGGCATCCTGACCCGCACAGTCCTCAACGTCATGCCACCACACGTCAGTTACGAGCTCACACCGATGGGCAGCACGCTGGTCGCAGCCACGGCGCCCCTGATCGAGTGGAGTACACGGAATCTCTCCGCGATCGATGCGGCGAGGCTGGAGTACGACGCTCGGGGCGCCCGTCGGACGTCTTCACGCCGCTAGGAACCAGAGAGCGCGGCCCAAGCTGGATGGGCAGCGGCCAAAGGCAGCCGGATTTCAGGCGGACAGGTACCCAGCGGTCGTGAGGAACCCGTTCCCCTGCCGTGTCGAGAGCTACGTGGCGGAGTCCTACGCCGAGGCGCTGGCTCCGGTCTTGCGGAGCGAGTTGTGGCGGCGGAGTTACGGCGGCTGGACGTCGACGGCAGCGCCCACACGGCCGATCGACCCGGTGAAGCAGTGGCCGCAGGGGTGCAGGACCGAGCGCGGTCGGCCCGGCTTCGGTCGCGGTGCCGGTCCCGTGCCCGGCGCACACTCTTCCGCACGCGGTCCGCCCCGGACCGCATACGACACATGGGCCCGCCCTTGTCCTCGGCGTTGGCCGGCATTCTCGGCAACGGCAGACGCTGATGCGGCGGCTCAGATCGCAGCGGACGCGGCGTTGCGCAGTGTCATGATCCCCTCGTCGAGCGCGGCGTGGAGGTGGGTGGAACGGCCGGTCGACAACAGGATCGACACCCCGCCCTGGATTCCCGCCAGCAGCGCCGCCGCGGTCCGGTCGACGTCGAGCGAGGCAGGTACATGACCGGCGGTCTGCATGGCCCGGATCCCCGTCGCCAGATGCTCCTGCCACTGGCGCAGCAGCTCGGTCACGATCGCCCGTGCCCCCGGCGTGTTGCGGCCGATCTGAAGGAACAGCGAACCGAGCGGGCAGTGGTCGCCCTGTTCCTCGTAGCGCTGGATGACCGTGTCACGCCACCGGTACCAGGCATCCCATGAGTCCAGGCACCCGAGGTAGGGCTGCTGGTCTTCGAGCACCTGGTCCGCCTCGAACTGCGCGACTGCGAGCAGTAGTTCGTCCTTGCCGCCGGGGAAGTAGTGGAACAGCTGGCTCTTGCTCGTGCTGGTACGGGCCAGGACATCGTCCAGCGTCATCATCGCGACGCCTCTCTCCCGCAGCACCGCGGCAGCCCCCTGGATGATCCGGCCCCGCGTCGCTTGCCCCTTGGCGGTGAACGATCCGCGCATCCCACCGCTCCCTACGTTGGACTGGCCAGTCCAGCGTAACCAGATTGGACTTGCAGGTCCATTTTTTGCGATCCACCATCGGCCCCTGAAGTCCTACGGAACTGGGAGCACATCGCATCATGAGCAACCGCCTGCACCACAAGAGCGCCCTGGTAACCGGCGCCACCAGCAACATCGGCCGAGCGATCGCTCTGGCCTTCGCCGCCGAAGGAGCCCATGTCGCGGTGTCCGGCCGCAGTCGGGAGCGCGGCGAGGAAGTCGTCGCCGCGATCCGCGCCGTGGGCGGCAAGGCTGACTTCCTGCCCTCGGATCTCGACGGCAGCGCGCCCGCCTCCCGCGCCCTCGCCGACGAAGCCGCCCGCGCCCTGGGCGGCCGCATCGACATCCTGATCAACAACGCCGGCATCTACCCGAGCCCCTCCACGCCCGACACCGACGAGGAGACGTTCGACCGGATCTACGCGGTCAACGTCAAAGCGCCGTTCTTCCTGACCGCCGCGGTGATCCCAGCGATGATCGAGCACGGCGGCGGCACCGTGATCAACCTCGGCTCGTGGATCGCCCGGCTCGGTATCCCGATCGGCGCCGTCTACGGTTCCTCCAAGGGCGCGATGGAATCCCTCACCCGTGCCTGGGCAGCCGAATTCGGCCCCCAAGGCATTCGTGTCAACGCCATCTCCCCCGGTGTGGTCCGTACGCCGAACCCGGCCGAGACCGGGGTCCACCCCGGCGACATCATGATGAAGGGCACCCCGGCGGGCAGCTTCGGGCTTCCGGACGCGATCGCCCAAGCAGCGGTCTACCTCGCCTCCGACGAGGCGAGCTTCGTGCACGGCACCGTCCTCGACGTGGACGGCGGGCGCACCGGCGTCGCCGTCATCGCCCCATAGCGCCGTACTCGAAGAACCTGCACATGCCGGCCGCCGAACCTGGGGCAGCGCGCGTACGGGGACTCCGTAGTCCTCCTCCCCCACTGCGCTGCCCACGACTTCGTCCACTCAGCGTCACGCTCCACGCAACGAGTGCCAGAGGCCGAGAACGGGAGTCGCTTGTCGACGACTTCAGGAGTCACCTCACGCCTCGGCCTCATGATCGATGCCAATGAGTCCGGGAGTCACTGCGGCCGTCATGCTCAGGCTGTCAGTTCGGTTTGGGCTGTCACGGGCGAGACAGTGTCGTGGCGGATGTACCACTCGGTGGAGAGAATCCGCTCCCGGGCGTCCGCCGGGAAGCCGGCGAGCAGGCCCGGCGCGGCCCCGCGGTCCACCTCGGTGCGATGGGCCAGCACGGCCGCCCACTTCTGTTCCAGCCAGGGGCTGACGTCGACCGTCGCGGTGATCCGCTCATCGGGAACGCTGTTCATGGCCTTGCCCGCACGGGCCAGGTCACTCAGCGCGCCCACAGCTGAGTGCGGGTGTGTGGCCAGGTAGAGGGCGCTCGGCTGCCAGGGGTCACCGGCATCTGGAAAGAGTCGCTCGAGCCCGGCCGCTTGGACGGCGAGCGTGGTCACCCGGTGGGTGTGCACATGGTCCGGATGGCCGGTCACCCCGCCGTAGGCGTCATGGGTGACCACGATCTCCGGGCGAAACTGGCGCAGGTGCGCGACCACCCGGCCCACCGTCTCGTCGAGCGGCGCATCGCAGAACCGCAGTCGTCCCGGAGCCGACTGTGGTGCGCGAGCGTCGGCATAGCCGAGCATGCGCGGCTCGTCCGTGCCGAGGAGCCGAAGTGCTTCGGTCAGTTCCGCACCGCGCTGCGTGTCCGCGGCCCAGGTTGACGTAACAACCGCGGTTCGAGCGCCTGCGGCCGCATGCCGGGCGAGCACCCCGCCCGACCACAGGGACTCGTCGTCCGGGTGAGCGAAAACTGCGAGCAGACTCGGCACCGGCATCGACAGATCACCTTCCAGCGTGCAGAGAGCCTGATCGTATGCCTTGCGGATGTGCACGCGGAGGCACCCGACCGGCCAAGGTGACCACGCAGTCTGGTGTCCTCGTCAGGGTGTGCATTCTGCCGGGAGCTCCAGGCGGAGTTCGTAGCCGCCGTCGGCCGTGGGGCCCGAGGTCACAGTGCCGCCGAGGAGCGCGGCGCGCTGATGCAAGCCGATCAGGCCGTAGTGCGCGCTGGGCAGGGGGAGAGCGGGCCGGGTCGGCGCCGTATTGGTGACCGTGACACGCACGGCGCCGTCCTCGTGGCACATACGAACCGCCGCGCCGGCGCCGGGGGCGTGCTTGCGTACGTTGGTCAGAGCTTCCTGGACGGTGCGGTAGATGGCGCGCTGGACGGTCGGTGGAAGGCCGTCGGGCAGGTCCGTCTGCAGCTCGGCTTCGATACCGCTGCCCTCGACCAGTTGCCGGAGATCGGCCAAGGACGGCTGCGGGGTCAGCTCCGTGGGGCGGCCCCCGGAGGCGCGCAGGACACTGACCATGTGCCGCAGTTCGTCCAGGGTCTGGACGCTCAGCCGCCGGATCGTGGCTGCGGCTTCCTTGGCCTCGGCGTCCCGAGTGCCGACCTGGAGCGCCCCGGCCCGCACCGCAATCAGGCTGACCTGGTGCGCGACCACGTCATGCATCTCCCGGGCAAGCTGCGCGCGTTCCCTCGCCAGTACGGTCTGGTCGGTCAGCAACCGTTGGTGGTCACGCGCCTCGGAGATCTCGGCGATCCGCAACGAGAGATCGTGCCGGGTCTGGACCAGCTGGCCGAGGAAGACGGCCGCGCCCGCCGTCGCCGCGGTGTAGCCCAGAGTGATCAAGGTCGAGGTGTTCGACGGGTCGAAGTTCGGGGACGGCCACGAGGTGATGTCACTGACGGTGAACGCCAGGACGCACACGGCCAGCAGAACGCGGCGGCGGCTGAGTGAGCCGAGTGTGTACAACGCGGACAGCGCGGCGAAGACCGCGTCGGAGAGCAGGACCGCCGGCAACGTGAGCAGGAAAGTGAAGAACGGCATCCGGCGGCGCAGCAGAAGAGCGAAGGCGGCGGCCAGAGCACACGCCATGCGCAGCGGCTCGCCGGCAACGAAATGCGCCCAGACATCGAGCAGGGAAACTGCGACGAGAGCGGCGTCCAGCAGCGAGACGGGCAGGCGGCGGGGAGTCATCCTCGCTCCTTCCTCAGGAGGCCGGCCCGTTCGGCGAGCAGGGCGGCCTGGACCCGGCCACCCACTTCCAGTTTGGTGAGGATCGCGCTCACATGGTCCTTGACCGTGCCGGTACTCAGGTGCATGCGTGCGGCGATATCGGCGTTGGACAGCCCCTCGGCGATGAGAACGAGTACAGCGCGTTCGCGGTCGGTCAGTCGGCCGAGGCAGCGGGCGGCAGGCTTCGGGGAACCGGCCTCCAGATAGCCGTCCACGATCGCCCGGGTGACCTTGGACGACAGTACGGTGCCGCCGTCGGCCAGGGTCCGCACCAGGAACGGCAGTTCCTCGGGGTCGGTGTCCTTGAGCAGGAAGCCGGCGGCACCCGAGCGAAGAGCCGTTTCCACGTATTCGTCCATGTCGAACGTCGTGAGCATGGCCACGACCGGAGGGTGCGGCAGACGGCGCAGCCCGGCGAGGACAGTGAGTCCGTCCACGTCCGGCATCCGGATGTCGAGGAGTACGACGTCGGGACGTAGCTCTTGCGCCGTACGGACCGCCTCGCCGCCCGGGACCGCCGCCACGACCTCGATGCCGTCCGCCGCGTCGAGGATGTGCTGGAAGCCCATCCGGATCAGGGCTTCGTCGTCGACCACCAGTACCCGGATCACCTGTGCTCCACTCGCTGCCGGACCACTGTCCGATTCGTACCACGCCGCAGGGCGCCCTGCCTGGTGCCCGACGCCGGATCCGGTCAGGTGGCAGGGCCGCGCCAGCCACTCGGCGGGGCAGTTCCGGACACCTGCCGGATGGTTCACACGGTCGAGTTCACGCGACCGTGGACGGTATGCCGCATGGCGTATCCGCGTCCGTTCCGTCCGCGGAGGTACTCACGGAGGACCATCCGTTCCGTAGATCGCCCACGGGACGGCTGATCGGCCTGGACCTCGCTCGCGGTCTGGCGATCTTGGGCATGTTCGCGGCCCACGTCGGGCCTGAACCGTCGGTGGGCGGCCCGCTGGGGTGGGTCATGGAGGTGGCCCGTGGCCGGTCCTCAGCACTGTTTGCTCTTCTCGCCGGGTTCACGCTGATCCTGCTCATGGGGCGGCCACAGCCGCGGACCGGGCGTTCGGGGCGGCAGGCCATGGGCAGGGTGCTGATCCGGGCCGCCCTGCTGATTGCCGCGGGATACGCCCTGACCGCCCTGGACACCTCGATCGACGTGATCCTTTCCTTCTACGGTCTGCTCTTCGTCCTCGCTCTTCCGCTCTACCGGCTGCGGGCGGCCACCCTGGCCGTCATCGCCGCGTCGACCGCGCTCGTGATGCCCCAGGTCCTGTATCTGCTGCGGGCCTCCGTCGAGGGCGGCTCCTGGGCCGATACGGTCATCGTCCACGATCCGCTGGCCCGTATCACGGACTCGGACGGCATCCTGGGGCTCTTCGTCACCGGCGATTATCCGGTCTTGACGTGGCTCCCGTTCATCCTCGCCGGCATGGCGGTGGCCAAGTTCGACCTCACCCGGTCCCGCGCACTTGCCGGAATGGCCCTGTCCGGCGCCGCGCTGGCCGTGCTCGGTTACGGCGGCTCCTGGCTTGCTCTGCATCTGATTCCCGGTGCGCAAGCTGCTGTGAGCGCTGCCACCGACGGCGGGCCGGCCGCATCGGCCTGGTGGTCCGACGCCGTGGGCGAGGAGCCCACCGCAGGCGTTCCCGCCTGGCTGCTGGTGGCCGCGCCGCACAGCCAGACGACGTGGTCCATCCTGGGCAACACAGGCGTCGCCCTGGGCGTCCTGGCCGCCTGCATCATGGCCACCAATCGCTCAGCGAGCCTGCGGTGGCTGGCCACGCCCGTGATAGCGGTGGGCTCTGTCTCTCTGACTGTCTATGTCGGCCACATCATCGCCATCAAGGCCCTGGGCACGGACGACATGCCGGACTCCGCTGCCCTGCCGATCCTTCTCGGCTTCTCCGCGGTCGCCATGCTGCTGGCCCTGGGCTGGACACGACTCTTCCGGCGAGGACCCCTGGAGTACATGTTCTACGCCGCCACTACACCCGTACACCTCATCCACTAGCCGGCGACGCGGTCTCACACCGCCCAACGCCACGCCGGGGCATTGAAGGAGGTCAGTCGTATGACGGTCTGCCTGACATTCGTGTGTGCGATCACCGGGGACTCCACCAGGACCTTCGGTGGCGGTTCCCCGTACCCGGCTCTGCGTGCGGCAGCCGCCGCCACACCAGCGTTTTCTCCGTATTCACTGGCCGTCCGAGGGCCATCGGCACTCTGCGCGCAGACCGCTGACTCCCTCGGCCTGGAGACGACGCCGGAGCCCGCGCTGTCCGACTTCGACTACGGCGAGTGGGACAGCCGCACCGTCGCCGATGTGGTGGCCGAGAACCCGCACAGGTTCTCTCTGTGGCTCACAGATCCGGATGCCGCGCCACACGGCGGCGAATCCGTACGGCAGATCTGTCGGCGAATCGGGGAGTGGATGAACAGCGTGCCGTCCGATACAGGCCGCGTACTGGCCGTCACCGAGTCGTCCGTCATCAGGGCTGCACTCGTCAATGCACTGTCAGTTCCAGCGAGGGCTTTCTGGCACTTCGATGTGCCGCCATTGTCCGCGCTCTCGCTCACGAGGCGCGAGGGGCAATGGCATATCCGGCTCGGCCACGTCAGCCCTGGGCGTTCTGGCGGCTGGATCATGCGCTCGAACTCGGAGAGGTCCTCAGGCCCGCGAGCTCCTCAGAGTGTTCCGACGGCACACAGCCGTACGTATGCGGTGACGCACGTGCCGTAGCAGCTGATGCCCTGAGCTGGGCCCACGGATCAGCCCTGCCTCCGAGGCTTCATGCCGACGAGATCGTAACGCCGCGGGGTGATCGTCATCCCGCACCCGTACCGCGCGGCCTCGTCCCTCGTCGTGCCGGCCGGGTGGCGGTTACGGGACGGTCTCTTCCAGGAGCTGCGGACCGTTGTTGCGGACATTGTTGACTGCTGTGGAAACCGGCCAGGCGTCGAGGTGGCCGCCCGCAGGCTCGGTCAGCAGCGCGCGCAGATCCTCGATGTCCTGGTGATGCGGGTCGAGCCAGGCGTCGTAGTGCTCCGGGGTGAGGGCGAGCGGCATGCGCGGGTGGACGCGTCCGGCTGCGTCGGTGGCCTCGGTGGTGATGATGGTGCAGGTCATCAGCCAAGCCGCAGAGTCGTCGTCTTGCTTGACCGCCGGGTCGCGCCAGTATTCGTACAGCCCGGCGAGCGCCATCACCTCCCCGCCCTCGGGACGGATGAAGTAGGGCTGCTTGCGGGTCTTGCCCGATTCCTCGGCCTTGATCTGCTGCCACTCGTAGAAGCCGTCGGCCGGCAGAAGACAGCGACGTTTGACGAACGCCCGGCGGAAGGCGGGCTTCTCGTCCACGCTCTCCACCCGCGCGTTGATCATCCGCGAGCCGATTTTCACGTCCTTGGCCCACGAGGGCACCAAGCCCCAGCGCAGCGGCCGCAGTTCCCGTCTCACCGCCGCGGCTTCCCGCTTGTCGCGCGGGGTGCGCTCGAGGACGGCCCACACCTCGTCGGTCGGAGCGACGTTCCAGTTCGGCGCCAGCGCCTCCTCTGCACGCCAGACACTGACCTGAAAGAGCCGGACGAGGTCCTCTGGGCTGCGGGTGGATACGTATCGACCGCACATACAGCCACTCTCCCACCACCCCCGCTGCCTGCCACCGTGCTCGATGTCGAGTGGAGGCAGTTGGCCGCGGTGGAGCCGACGCGGAGGGGCGTCCCCGCCCAGGGCGCGGAAGTGCGGGGGCCGACCCCACCCTGCCGGGCGAACCGCACGAGCATGGTGCCGGCCCCGGAGGCGATCCCCATCCCGCCTGGTGAGGGTCGCCCGGTGGTGCGAGGCTGGGATGGAGAGGTGTCCGAGGAGGGCACCGTGGAGGACCGATGGGACGGGATGTCCCGGCGACGGTCTTCACGCGCGAGGACCGCCGCCGGTACCGGATCAAGATGCACGAGTGCCTCGACGCGTTCGCGCTGATGCTGCGCGAGTCACGGTTCGAGTACGAGCGGCCCCAGGTGGGGCTGGAGATCGAACTGAACCTGGTCGACGACGACGCAGAGCCGGTGATGCGCAATAGCGATGTGCTTGAAGCGATCACAGACCCCGCCTGGTCCACCGAGCTGGGCCGGTTCAACCTCGAGATCAACATTCCGCCCCGCCGTCTGACGGCGGGCGGCCCCGACGCCTGGGAGTCCGAGATCCGCGCCGCGCTGAATCACGGGGAGCAACGCGCCCAGTCGGTCGGCGCACATCTGATCATGATCGGCATTCTTCCCACGCTGCGGCACACGGACGCCGGCGAGGCTGCGCTGTCGGAGAATCCGCGCTACCGACTGCTCAACGACCAGGTCTTCGCGGCTCGCGGCGAGGACCTGCGCATCGAGGTGGACGGCGTCGACCGGCTGCGGACCTACGCGGACACGATCACCCCGGAGGCTGCGTGCACCAGCACTCAGTTCCATCTCCAGGTGTCTCCGGAGGAGTTCGCCGACTACTGGAACGCGGCTCAGGCCATCGCCGGGGTCCAGGTGGGGCTCGCAGCCAATTCGCCCTTCCTGTTCGGCAAGGAACTGTGGCACGAAACCCGTATCCCGCTGTTCGAGCAGGCCACCGACACCCGGCCGCAGGAAATCAAGGTGCAGGGGGTGCGGCCTCGGGTGTGGTTCGGAGAGCGATGGATCAACAGTGTCTTCGACCTCTTCGAGGAGAACCTGCGCTATTTCCCGGCCCTGTTGCCCCTGTGCGACGAGCAGAACCCTGCGGAGACACTGGACCGCGGCGACATCCCCGAACTGGCCGAACTCACCCTGCACAACGGCACCATCTACCGCTGGAACCGCCCGGTCTACGCCGTCGCCCACGACAAACCGCACCTGAGGGTGGAGAACCGTGTGCTGCCCGCCGGCCCGACCGTCGCTGACACCCTCGCCAACGGCGCCTTCTACTACGGGCTCACCCGCGCCCTGGTGGAGGAGGACCGGCCGGTCTGGTCACGGATGTCCTTCTCGGCCGCGGAGGACAACTTGCACACGGCGGCCCGGCACGGCATCGAAGCACGGCTGTACTGGCCCGGGATGGGTGAGGTACCGGTACCCGAACTCGTCCTGCGGCGTCTTCTGCCGCTGGCGCACCTGGGGTTGGAGCACTCCGGCATGGACGAAGCCTGGCGGGAACCGCTGCTCGGCATCATCGAGCAGCGGTGCGTCGCCGGCCGCAATGGGGCCGTCTGGCAGAAGGAGATGTTCCACCGCATCGACACCTCCACCCATTCCGACCGCCACGAGTCGCTGCGACGGATGACGCAGCTGTACATCGACTACATGCACCTCAACGCCTCGGTCCACACATGGCCGGTCGACTGAAGCAGGTCACCCGAGGGAGTTCACACGGCATCCGGCAACCGCTCTCGCGGTAAGTCGGGTACTGCAGCCAGAAGAAGAGATCCCTCGTCCGCGGATGTAGCGGCCTTAAGACTTCAAGACGGCCATGGCCTTCGGCGCCGGCCTCCCGCCGGTTCGGATGCCGTACAGGGCGAGGGGCATCTGGAGTACGTTGCAGGCTATGGCTCGCCCTGTCAGCGAGGCTCTGCGGGCCATCCGAGGGCTCGGAAAACGGCGAGGGGGTCGAGGTAGTCGCGCCAGTGCGTCACCTGGCGGTTCTTGATGGTGATCACGGAGACGAAGTGGTTGTCGTAGGCGTGCCCGGTGTGGACGGCGAGCCCGTGCACGGCGTACTCCAGTACGACTACAGATTTATCGGTGTCGTGATGGACTACCGGCTCGTCCGCGCCGGCCAGGACCATCGCGTCGCCGTAGCCGCGGTACAGGTCGGCGACCGCGCGCCGTCCCTCAACTCGGCGCGGGTAGCCGGGAACGGAGACCACGTACTCGACCACGACGTCCTCGGCCAGGAGGTCGAAGAAGTGCTCCCCGTCGACAAGGCCCGCGAGGCCTTCCTGGATGATCCGGAAAAACGGGTCCAGGGCCGCGAAATCCTCAAGATTCTCGATGGACATGGTCAGACGGCCGCCGTTGCCGTCCAGGCGTGGGCGTTGCGCTGCGCGAACTCGTGGAAGGTGGTCGCCTTCTGGCCGGTGACCTTCTCGATGTCGTCGTTGGGTGTGGAGCCGTGGCCGGTGATGATGGTGCCGGTCAGCCAGCGGAGCATCACCGCGTAGCCGGCGGGCACGATTCCGGCGGCGACGGCGCCACCGATCCAGGCCTCGGGGTCGAGGTCCTGATGCGTGACGGACTGTCCGGTCACGGCGGTGATGATGTCGGCGACTTCACCGACCGTGAGGGCCTGCGGGCCGGTGGGCGCGTACAGGGCCCCGGCATGGACCTCGGGGGCGAGCAGCGTCTCGGCGGCGACGGCGGCGATGTCGGCCGCGTCGACGAAGGCTTCCGTGCCACTGCCGGTGGGGACCGTGATCGCCCCGTTGATGACGGGCAGGTGGGCGTCGGTGAAGTTCTGCATCACCCAGGCGGGGCGCACGACGGAGTGGGTGATGGTCGATCGGGCGGCGAGGTCGGCTTCGACGGCCTTGATGTCGATCTGCGCCGGGGCGTCGTCGGCGCCGAAGGTGCTCAGGTAGGTGACGTGGCGTACGCCGGCGGCTTCGGCGAGGTCGAGGAAGGCCGCGACCTGGTCGGCGTACGAGACCCGCATGACGGGCGTGACGAGGTAGAGGCTGTCGACGCCGCGCAGGGCGTCGGCGTGGGTGGCCAAGTCGTCCCAGTCGAGCAGTACGTCGGCGCCGTGACGGGCCGCGGTGCGGATGTTCCGCCCCCGCTCGGCGAGGCGCTTCGCCAGGAGCGAGCCGGTGCGGCCGGTGCCGCCGAGAACGAGCGTGGTCTGCAGTGATTCAGTCATGGATCCATCATGAGAGCGCTGGGAGGAGCGGATCAATGTGCGAATCGCTCATTCTTTTACGTCAAACGCTCTGATCATTGCCCATGGCGATCGCTCTGCTGATACTGGTCGTATGGACCTACTGCGTGATCACCTTGCGCGGGCACGCGCCGGCGGTGCAGTGTTCGCCCGGACGGTCGCCGAGCCCCCGTGGGGGCTGCGGCTGGCCGGCACGATCCAGCTGTCCGTGCACACGGTCGTCCGCGGCCGGGGATGGCTGTGGCTCGACGCCGACGCCCCGGGGCGCGCGGTGGAACTCGTGCCCGGGGAGGTGACCCTCGTACGCGGCGGCTCGGACCACTACATCGGCCACGAGCCCGGCACCGATTGCCTCGAACCGGAGGAGTTTCGAGCCCGGCACGCCACCGACGGGGAGTCGGACACCCCCGGGGCGACGGTGTTCCTCTGCGGTGCCTACCGGTTCTCCGGCGACATCGGCAACGGGCTGCTCGAAGCGCTTCCCCAGGTCCTGACCCTGCAAGCCGCCGTCGGCGATCCGCTGAGGGACGTGATCGCCCTGCTCTCCCACGAGCTCGCCAACCCCGAACCGGGCCAGGCCACCGTGCTCGACCGACTCCTCGACATCCTCCTGGTACTCGCCATCCGCAGCGACTTCCGCCGCAGCCCGAACGCACCGCGCTGGTACCGGGCCTCTGCCGACCCCCGTCTGAGCGCTGCGCTCCAGGCCATGCACGAGGACGCCGGCCACTCCTGGTCCGTCCCCGAACTCGCCGCGGTCAGCGGCCTGTCCCGAGCCGCCTTCGCACGCACCTTCCACGAGGCACTCGGCCAGACCCCCATGCAGTACCTGACCGACTGGCGCATGGCCCTCGCACGCGACCACCTGCGCACCGGCGAACTCGGCATGGCGAGCATCGCCCGCAGCGTCGGCTACAGCTCGCCCTACGCCTTCGCAGCCGCATTCCGCCGCCACCACGGCGAACCACCCGGCGCCTGGCGACAACGAGAGTCGGCGCGCGACAGGGAACTCCAGCCAAGCGGCCCCCACATCCACTGACACCCGCCGGCTCCTCCTCGCGACAGCCTGAGGAGGCCTCTGCCCGGTCAGCCTGCCGAGTGCAGTTCGGTCCACGGGCGCTGTCCGAACTCCTGAACTGTTCGACCCGTTCATCGGCCTTGCTGACTCCCAAACCAGCGAACAACCGTTGCCGGTTCTCGGCTCTGGTCCAATTCATGTTCATGTGGTCGTCTACACAGCGTGGCTCGATTCACGGACCCGCCCCGATGCCGCACGAACCAGCCTGGTCCGCTGTACGAGGGACGTAGCGGACCTCTCCCACTCCGGATACGCGAAAGTGAACCCGGCGGCACGCAGCCGACCCGGCACCACCCGACGGCTCTTGAGCAGCAGCTCTGTGTCCGATCGCAGCGCGAACGCCCCCAACTCGGCCATCCAGCGCGTCGCCGGCAGCCCCACCGGGACGCCCCAGGCCGTGCGCAGCGCCCGCATGAAGTCGCGGTGCGGAAGGGGGCCGGGCGAGGCGAGGTTCACCGGCCCCTCGAGGTCGTCCCGGGCGATCAGGAACTCCACCGCTCGCACGAAGTCCGCGTCATGGATCCAGGAGACGTACTGTGCGCCGCCGGCCACCGGACCGCCCAGCCCGAGTCGCGCCAGCCGCGACAGTACGTCGAACACACCGCCCCGATCCGGACTCATGACCATCGCCGAGCGCAGCGCCACCTTACGGGTCGCGGGAGTCGGCGCCTGGGCCTGTGCCCGTTCCCAGTTCTCCGCGATCTCGACGCTGTACGCCCAGTAGTCCGGCACCCCGGCCTCCGAGCCTCCGATCACCCCGGTCGCCTCGTCGTGTGCCGCGTCGAAGCGGTGGGCGTAGACCGTCGCCGTACTCATCTGCAGCCAGACGCGCGGTGGCCGCGCGGCGGCGGCGATCGCCTCGCCGACCACCCGCGCCGAATCCACCCGGGAGTCCATCATGGCTTGCAGGTTCTCGGCGGTGTAACGGCAGGAGACGCTGCGCCCGGCCAGGTTGATCACGACATCGCAGCCGTCGATCGCCGCCGCCCAGCTGCCGAGCGTGGCCCCGTCCCATCCGATGTTGTGCGCCCGCACGGGACGCCTGGTCACTACCGTGACCTCGTGGCCGGCCGCCGTCAGCGCACGGTCGAGAATCGTGCCCACCTGTCCGGTTCCCCCGGGCAGCACTACCTTCATCGAACCCCCTCGGCTTCGCTCGGCATCAGCGTAGCCCTTCTTTTTGAACGCGTTCAATCCGAGAGTCCGGTGCACGTCAGGGCGAGGCGGCCGACGCAGGCGGGCGGATTGGCGTTCACTTCCTATAGGCCCGCGACGCTCGGTCACGCCAACAGGACACGTTTGCGGAGGAGTTCGAAACCTGCGCGGCCGAACATCTGGCGCTTGAGCATCTTGATGGGTTGACATGGCCTT
>NZ_BMMM01000013.1:214082-330278 GCF_014645835.1 Streptomyces albiflavescens | reverse complement strand
CGGGCCATCTGAGACCCCCACGCCCGTGCCGTCGGTTGTCAGGCGGTTGCTTGAGCGACTCCCCGTGGCAATCAGCCAGCGAATCACCGTGGTTGGGCTGTCGGCTGATCAGCGGCTCGACCGCTGCGCCGCCACAATGGCGCCCATGGTCGGCTCTGCCTTCGCCAAGCGCTGAACTCGCTCCGAGAACCCGGGGAACTGCGACGCGACCTTGGTGAGGAACTTCAGTTCGAGCGGAGCGACGTTGATCTCGGCGACATCGCGCTCGATGGCCCGCATCACGCCCTTGACGACCCGCTCCGGCGAAACGGTGCGTACGCCGCCGGGCGTCGGCGAACCCGTCTTTGCGAACATCCCCAGGTCGCGTACGAAACCGGGCTGGACAATCGAGACCCCCACGCCCGTGCCGTGCAGGTCCTGACGGAAGGACAGTGAGAAGCCCCGGAGCCCGAACTTCGTCGCGGTGTACATGGACGACGACTTGGTCGCCGCCATCCCTGACAGCGATCCGACGAAGCAGATGTGCCCGCGCGCCGCCGCCACCATCTCCGGAGCCAGCAAGCGCGCGAGCATTGCGGGTGCGCGCAGGTTCACCGCGAGCGCACGATCGATCTGCTCAGGCGTGTAGTCGAGCACGTCGCCACTGGAGGGCAGGGCCGCGTTGGCGACGAGGATCTGCGTGCCGGTGGCCTCCGCGGCGAGGCGTTGGACATCGTCCGGATCAGCGAGATCGGCGAGGATGGTCCGGGCACCAAGGCGTTCGGCGAGTGGCTCCAGTGCCTCGCGACGCCGGCCCGTGAGAATGAGGTCGGCACCCCGGGCCGACAGTTCGGCGGCGAGCGACCCGCCGATGCCGCCCGTCACTCCGGTGATCAGAACGGTTGCCCCAGCAATGTGCACGACTGTCCTCCGACTCTGTTCGTTCGAACGAACAATAGGGAGGGAGGGTGATCCTGTCCACCGGTGTCGTCACCGAAGCAGCCGAATCGGCACGCAAGTTGAGATGGCGTCAGTCCCCCAGACGGTGCCGCGGCGTCGTATGCCATCAGGTGCGCCCCATGGACGTCGGCCGGGCGCGAATTCAACTGCACCTGCGTGAACCGGAGAACGACCGCATCGCAGTTCCCCGACCACGTCGCAGCGAGCCGGGATCCTCTCGTCGACTCCGCCTGCGGCGACCGTGCGGTGCCGATACGAAAGCCGCTCCCCCGCCCGTATCCGAGGCCGGACGGCGCCGGTGGAACAATGAGCGGCATGCCCAAGGTCGCCCTCTCCGCCCCGACACGTCAGCGCATCATCACGGCCGTCCTGCAGATCATCGGCGAGGGCGGGATCACGGCCCTCACCAACAGAAGGATCGCCAAGGAAGCCGGAGTCTCACTCGGCTCCGTCACGTACCACTTCGAGACCCAGCACGATCTGCTGCGTGAGAGCCTGCTGCACTTCGTGCGTGCGGAGGCCCGGCACTTCACAGAGCTGGCCGACCAGTGCCAGACCGAAGGCCTCAACATCGAGGACGCAGCGTCCCTGGCCGGCCAAGTAGCCTGCGGCACGGCGCTCGACAGCGCGCACCTCGCGCCCTTCGAACTGTACCTGCACGCCGGACGCGACGAACGACTGCGCGAGGCGGCGTCGAAGGCGTTCAGTGCCTACGACCGGCTCGCCACTCAGATCCTCACCGCCCTCGGCGTCCCGGACGCGGAACGCCTCGCGGCCACGACGGTCGCCGTGGTGATGGGCCTGCAACTCCGGCGCCTGGCGACCGGCAGCCCTGCAGACGACCTGGTCGACGCCCTCCTGCTGCTGACACGGGGAACTGCCTGCCAGTCGCCCGAACAAGATCTCCTGGCGTAGGGCCGGCACCCCAGACGATCGTCCGTGCCCAAGTGCGGGCGGAGTGCGGAAGGGCGCCGTACGGCAGTTCGCATCGTGGGGCCCTTTCACCCGGGCGGACGCGACTCGAATGCGTTCACCGCGGGGAGGCACTTCACATGCCTGTGATTTTCTTCGACATCGGGGCGACCCTGGCGGACGCCCACATGGAACTCGACGGCTCCCTGACACTCCAGCCCCGACCGCGTGTCATGGCCGTACTCGACGCCCTCCGCGAGGTGCGCACGGGGATCATCTCCAACCCCGGGCCGGGCGACGGGGCCGCCGCACGGGCAGCGGCCGCGCTGCACAAGGCGTTCCCCGGCCGTTTCACAGACGAGGCACTTGTGCACTGGGGTGCGAAGGACAGCCGCAGGATCTTCGACCAGGCGGTCGCGAGCACAGCGGGAGCGGCAGCCGGCGACTGTGTCTTCGTGGGCGAGGACGCGCAGGAGCGCGCGTTCGCACGGGAGGCGGACATGCGTACGGCGGCCCACCCGGTGTTCGCTCTCGCCGCGACGGAAAACCGTCCCGTGCTCCGGTCGCGGATCGAACTGACGGACGGCCTGGGCCTGCCCGAGTTGACCACGGCAGCGGATGAGACCGAGGCCGTTGTGGTGCAGCTCGTCTCCGAGCGGCTCGCGCTCGCCATGGTGACCACGCAGGGCGCCGAAACGCTCGAGCGCGCGGGTTTCACGGTGGACCTGCGGGGACCGGTGGATGACACGGCGGTGTTCCCGATCCGGGACGACCAGCCGGTCTCGGCGGCCGAATCGCTTGCGGACGGGCCTCACAAATCTCCGTAGGCGACCGGGGCGGCGCGGCACCGGACGGCCGCATGGTCCGCCCCTGCAGGCGTCCAGACACCAACGGAATAAAGGGCAACGCATGAGCGCAAACCGTGGTGAAGGCCGGCAGAACACCGGCGAAGGCGGACTGGGCGACGACGCCGAGCGCCGAGCGACCGAGAAATTCATCAGCGACCTACTGGCGCGGGGCGAGGCGGTGTTCGAGGGTCAGGAGCCGACGCCGAGTACAACGCACGTCATCAAGCGCGAGGACGACGGACGACTCACCGTCCGCCGTCTCCGCTTTTCCGGTGATTCCGCCGACTGATCAGTCGAAGCACAGCCGAACCAGAGCGAGACCTTCGCCGGTCGTGCTCCGTGTGATTTCGTGCGTCTTCAGCCGGGAGGGGCTGTCGTCGGCGAACGCCGCAATGGAGCGGTGCTCCTCGGGAACGTGGACGCGGCCGCGGCGGAAGAGGTCCTCCAGGTACGACGTGGCGACCCGCTCGGGGTCGGCGGGCCGCACCGAGCCGCCGGCGGGGTCAGAGCCCGCGATACCGAACCGTCGCTCCTCCGCAGGGGCGGAGAGGGTGAGGGGCTGAGTGACGCCGTACGGCGCCCCGTGGACCGTGACGGCCATGAGACCCTCGTCGTCACCACCGCCCGGCGTCGCCTCGGTGATTCCGGCGCCTCGGCGTGCCACCTCCGGCTCGGTGATCGACGCGGCGGCCTCCAGAGAGAGGATGCCGTGACGGATGAACGCCGAGCGCAGGGACTGACCGTACTTACCACCGTTCCGACGCTGGTCCGCGGCGATCATGTGACCCGCGACCTGTGCGTAGTAGGCGGACACCACGGGCGCGGCCACGGCTGCGTCCACCAGCAGCTGTCCCGCGATCTCGGCCGCCTTGGCCAGACCGGCCTGGTCCTGCAGGTCCTGCTGCCGGAAGATCCCGGCGATGACCTTCAAGAACGCACCGCTGAACACCCGGGAGAACGAGTGCGGCTCGCTGGAGAGCGTGTTCGCGGGTCCGTTCGGTGGCAGCTGCACCGGGTCGCGGTAGAAGAAGCTGTTCGACAGGTTGCGCAGGCAGTCCGGGTCGACCGCGCTCGGGTTGCCCTGGCGGATCGCCCAGCCCAGTTGCTCAGCCATCCTCGACACCCGCGAGGACTGTTCGAGGTTGCCCTGCGTCTCGGCCATGACCATGATCCGCAGCGATTCCAGCCCGAGTGAGGTCAGCAACGCGCTGATGTCACCGAACGCTTCGTGGAGGGCGGCCGTCTCTGCGCTCGCCGCGTTGAACAGCTGAGGACGCAGGGCGTCGAGGATCGCGTGACCGGTCTCGTGCTCGACGACCTCGGAGCTCTCGCACGCGGCGACGGTGACACCCGCCACCGTGCGGCGGAAGAACGACACGCCCCTGCGGTCGTAGAAGGCGTTGAGGTCATTGCCCGCGTTGAGGTGTGCGGTGAGGGCGCGGCCGACCTTCGGATGCCACTGCGTTCCGGTCGGAACCAGTGGACCCCAGGTCCGGCTGGCCCTGCTGAGCGCATCGGCCGCCACCCAGTAGCGGAATGCCTCGGTGCCCGGCCCGGCACCGTCCGGCTGCGGCGCGGCTTCCGCGATGGCCGTCGGGAAGGGTTGTATGTCGAGCTGTGGAACGGGATGCGGTACGGGCATGGTGACCTGCGCAGGAAGCCCAGGGTCGTCTTCGTACACCAGAACCGTCGGGATCGTGGCTTGCTGTTGTTGCACCGTCATGGCGCCTCACTGAGAGGGGAGAGATTGCGGATGATGGCCCCCACCACAGGGAAACTTTTTGATCAAAAGTCCCTCATGTTCAGTACGAGGCCCCGGTAGCCCGGTGTCAATCCGAACAGAAGTGGATGGGGCCGCCTCCGGCCGGCTTGGCAGCAGACGATTGGGCAGTCGCTCTTGACCCGTGGCCGGAGCGCACCTGCCACCAGTCCCGGCGACAGGATGAGAGCCCAGACGGGTGACGGTGAAAGCGTCAGCCGCGGTACGGCCGGTGCGGTGAGGCAGAGACATATACGACGGCCCTTTGGCCACCAGAGCACACGGGGGCCGCGCGCATCGGGACCGAATGCCGTACCAGGGCGGGACATCCGGCGACCTCTGCGGCGACAAGGTGCCACGCCCCTCCGGCCGGGCCGGACACCAGGCGGTCGATCAGCTCGACGAGGAACTGCGCGGCCAATTGGACGGAACGGCCCCGGATGCAGCTGTCGAACATGACGGCCGAGGTCGGCCCCCGTACGTCAACCGCACCGGAATGCCGTTGAGGAGAGGACAGAGGGCAGGCTCTCAGCTCAGAGACGGTGCTTGCGCGCCCACATGACTATTGACCTGCACAGATTCGCTGTGCTTCGCTCGGCGTGAGGGCTCAGCGGCACCGCTATTGACTGTGGTTGTCCGCTCTGAAGGGGACGCCAAGGGGACGGGTGGCATGCAGAGGCGGATCAAGGGTGCGCGATGAATTGGCACGGCACTCGGCTCAGAAACTGATCTTCGCGCCGCTCGTACGCAACCGGAGACAGAGGGTTGCCTACGACCGCAGTCGCCGGCCGAGTGATCGGCTCGCGAGGCCGACGAGGCCCGAGTCGTAGGTGGGGTCGCGAAGAGGACGTCCCGCACCTGAGCCGGCGGGTGACGCGCGGGGCGACGCCAGACTCGCCGTCCACCACGAACCCGGATCCAGCGCAGCCCATGCCGCATCGAGTGGAACGGCAGGGAGCGGGCGGCCCGGCGTCGTATCGCCACGGTCATCCAGGTCGACACGCTCGCTGAGGCTGTGGGGATACGCCGGCGGCGGGACGTCGACCTCGACAACTCAGCATCCGTGTGCGCCTCGCAGAGCCGGAGCGAACGAACGGGCGACGCGTCCCGTGCCACACCAAGAACGAGGCCGGAACCCGGACTGTGGTCTTTCCGTCTTCCCCCCGTCAGGCGGGCTGCTCTTCGTGAGGGAGAAAGCGGCCTCGACCGTAAGGTGACGGCGAAACCCACCCTCTCCTTTGACCTTTACCAACATCTAACAAATCGGCCAAAAATTGAGAAATACACCACCGCAGGTCTTTTCGCGAATAAACAGCAGAATCACGTTCTCCGTGTGGCGCCAACGACGGGCGAGACTCTGGGCCGTGGCGGGTGTCGCGGCCCTTGGATTCCTCATTGCGCTGGAGTTCGCCGCGCGTCGCTACGGCCTGCCCGGGCCGATCACCAACCAGGTGCGAGAGGTGATATTCCCTCCCAAATCGGGCTTCTTGTTGTACGCCAGTATGGCGTTGATGATGGTGGTGCTCACCTGGCGGCAACGGTTCATCGCGGTTGGTGCCGCGATCGGTATCGACGTCGCCTTCTTGGTGGTCCGGTGGGCGGTCGATGCCAAGGTGCCCGACGGCCACCCCTTCGGAAACGGCGCGTTGTGGGTGATTCTGGGCTGTGCGGTCATCGCTGTCACTCGCCGCACCGGCCGGGAACGGGTCCTGCTGCTGAAGGGCGTCGGGCTGAGCCTGCTACTGGTGGCCGGCCGCAAGACCGGCGACACCTGGCTGTTCATCACCTCGAAGACCCGCCCAGCGGTGCTCGACCAGTACGTGGCAACCGCCGATCACGCGCTCGGCAACCCGTCGTGGCTGGTAGGCCGGATCGTCACGGCGACGGGCCCGATCGGCCTCCATGTGCTCGACATCGTCTACGGTCAACTCGCGGTGGCCGCGGTCATCGTCGCGCTGTATCAACTGCGCAATGTGGCGGTCGAGCGCCGCTTCCCGAGCCATCATCTGGTGCGCACCTTCCTGGTGATAGGCCTCCTCGGGCCGGCCTTCTACATGATCTTCCCGGTGGTCGGACCGATCTTCGCCTACGGCACCGGAGCCGAGCACTGGAGGGCGGTCGGCCTGTGGTCGGAAATACCGCCCACCCAGCACTGGGCGGTGGCCAACCTGTGGCCGGGAACGCCGCCGCCGATCAGTACCCCGCACCACATGGCGTTCGACGAGATCACCCCACGGAACTGCATGCCCAGCCTGCACACAGCGTGGGCCACCGCGATCTTCATTCATTCCCGGAAGGGCCCACGGATTCTGCGATTCGCAGGAATGTTCTGGCTGATTGCCACGCTCACCGCGACGCTGGGATTCGGCTGGCACTACGGCGCGGATCTCATTGCCGGCGTGGTGTTTGTGCTCACGATCGAGGCAGCTCTGCGCTCGCTCGACCGCGGCTGGGACCGATCGGGGATCCAGCTGGTCGCATACGGCGCAACGGTCTTCGCTGCGCTCTTGGTGTCGTATCGCTTTCTGCCATTGGAGATGGCCATGCATCCGTGGGTGGCCGGACCACTCCTCATGCTGGCGCTGACCTCGGTGGTCTACGGCTACGTCCGAACCACCGAACTCTGGGAACCGAGGGCCGCACCAGCGCGGCAACCGGAACCGCAACCCGAACTGATTTGAATCGTGTTGCACCAGGTTGTGGGTTGAGCGCTGCCCGAATGAGGACGGGATGCTGGTGCGCAGCGGAGGCGGCATGTCAGCCCATGACGGACAGCCGCAGCTCTGCGGCGGACGCTCGCACCGCGCACGCCGAGCCGGAGCGGTACCAGGTCCGCCGGCTGTCATCGACATCGCATGCCAAGAGGCCGGGGTCGAGGGCGTGCCGGTGGACCGGCTTTACCGCGGCGCCCCTCCCGCAGCCGGACCACTGGCAGCGTCGGCCTCAATCGGATTTCCGCACCGGGAATCGAGGCTGAGGCCGCGGCAGGAGCCCTCTTTCCATCGCCACCACCACTGCCCTTGTACGGTCGTTCACGTCGAGCTTGGCGAACAGACGCAGCAGATGTGTCTTCACCGTGGCCTCGGCGATGACGAGGCGTCTGCCGATCTCGGCGTTGGTAAGGCCGTCGGCCACCGCGCCCAGGACGTCGGTCTCGCGGTCGGTCAGCGGTTCCTGGGCCGGTCGGCGCATCCGCGCCACCAGCTTCGCGGCGACCCGGGGAGCGAGCACCGTCTCTCCGCGTGCCGCCGCGTGGATGGCGTCGACGAGCTGTTCGCGAGTGGTGTCCTTGAGCAGGTAGCCGATGGCACCGGCCTCCACCCCGCGTTCGATCTCCGCGTCCGTGTCGTACGTCGTCAGGATCAGGACCCGGGTGCGCGGATACCTGGCGACGATCTCGGTCGTCGTCGCCACCCCGTCCAGAACGGGCATCCGCAGATCGACCAGGGCCACG
Source organism: Streptomyces albiflavescens (assembly GCF_014645835.1). Classification (GTDB taxonomy): domain Bacteria; phylum Actinomycetota; class Actinomycetes; order Streptomycetales; family Streptomycetaceae; genus Streptomyces; species Streptomyces albiflavescens. The sequence goes on along the minus strand of NZ_BMMM01000013.1, from coordinate 322,366 downwards.
TCGGGGTCGAACCGCTCTACGAGTGCGAGCGCCGCACGTCCGTCTCCCGCCTCACCGACGATCTCGATACTGTCCTCGTCCGCGAGCAGAGCGAGGACTCCGGCGCGCATCACGGTGTGATCGTCCACCACGACGATGCGCAGACCTCCCCCGCTCATGCCTCCACCTCGTCTGCCGTGGGGATCATCGCCAGGATCCGCGTCCCGTCGCCCACCGAACTCGTCACCGTGAGCCTCCCGCCCAGTCCCGCCAGTCGTTTGCGCATGCCGTCGAGCCCGAAGCCCGTCGACTCCTCCACCACGAATCCGGTTCCGTCGTCGGTGATCTCCAGCTCCACTCCATGCGGCCGCCGCACCAGCACCACACCGACCGTGGACGCGCACGCGTGCTTGCGCACATTGGCCAGGGACTCCTGGGTGCAGCGCAGCAGCGCGATCCGCGTCTGCTGGTCGCAGTCGAGGTCTGCCAGGTCGGCGTCCACGGCGAGCTCGGTGTCCTCCGCGAAGCGGTCCAGCGTGCGGCGCAGCGTCTGCGCCACCGAACCGGACACCACCCGGCCCGGCCCCGGCGGCCTTGCCGAGGCGACCAACTCCCGGGCCTCGGCGAGGTTTTCCCGGGCGGTGGACTCGATCGACCGCAGTTGCTGGGCACTGCGCGCTGGATCATCGGACATTCCCGCCCGTGCCGCCTCCGCAAGCACGATGATCGACGCGAAGCCCTGCGCGAGGGTGTCGTGGATGTCCCGTGCGATGCGTTCCCGTTCGTCCGCCGCTCCCTGGCGCTGGTGCGCCTCGGAAAGTCGCGCCTGTGTCCGCTCCAACTCCTCGATCAGCTGCGCCCGTTCGCTGCTCTGCGCGACAACCGAGTGCGCCCACAGGCCGATCAGTACGCCCACCGCGACCACGATCAGGGTGGACACCAGCGTCTCGCCGAAGAACTCCGCCGACCAGCCCTGCCGGACCAGGCTCCCGGTCAGTGTGGCACCGGTGGCGAGCCCGAGGAATCCCATCGAGGCCCTTGGAGTGCGCCCGAACATCCAGTAGTGCGGCAGCGTCACCATGAACAGCGCCGCATAACTGCTGCCCAGATACGCCAGCCCGGCGAGTGCGAGCACAAGCACCGAGAGGTAGACCTGTGGACGTACGACAGGATTCCCCGGGAAGCGGTCGAGAACCGCGTAGCACAGCACCACGCAGCTGAGCAGAGCGAGCGCCTTGTACTTGCTCCCGCCGGGCGGAGCCGTCGTCACCAGCCCGACGGCCATCGCACCGAACAGTACCCAGCACACCGTGTTCCACCGGCGCAGCGACGTGGCCCAGAAGGCATCGGCCAAGGGGGCGGCCAAGGGTGCGGCCAGAGCAGTCATACCCATCAACGTACGTCGACCACCTGTCGCCCGTCGGCCGTTCGGGCTGAGGCTGCTGCCGTGCGCCCCGATGCCCGCGAGGGCCACCAGCTCGCTTCCCCGAGCAGCAGCATCGCCGACGGCAGGATCATGATCCGGACGATGAAGGCGTCGAGCAGCACGGCCACCGCGAGGACGAAGCCGATCTGCTTCATCTCGATGATGTGAAGGAAGACGAAACTCACGAAGACGGTCGTCATCACCACCGCCGCACTCGTCACCACGCTCGCCGACCGGCGGATTCCATCGAGTACGGCCTGCCTCGTCGGCACGCCCGCGAGCACGGCCTCCCGGATCCGGCTCACCACGAACACCTGGTAGTCCATCGAGAGCCCGAAGAGGATCACGAAGAGGAACAACGGTACGCGCGATCCGATCGAACCCGTGGAGTGGAAGTCCAACAGCCCCTCGGCCCAGGACCCTTGGAAGACCAGGACGAGCAGCCCGAGCGCCGCCGCAGCGGACAGAAGGTTCAGTACGACACCGATCAGTCCCAGCACCACCGAGCGGAACGCGTACGCGGTGATCGCGAAGGTCACGAGCAGCAACGCCCCGAGAACCAGCGGGAGTTTGCTGTTCTGGTGAGCGGGATAGTCGGTATACCGGGCGACGTCCCCGCTCACTCCGAACTCCGCCCCGGCGACCCGGCCCACGGTCGCGGGCAGGTAGTCCCTCCGCAGGTGGTCGAGGGAGTTGTACGCCTGGTCGGAGTTACCCAGGTACGGCACCTTCAGTTCGAGCGTGCTGATCCGCTGGTCGGCGGATGTCCGGATGCGCGAGGCGCCGGCGAACAGAGGGTCGGCGTCGGCGCGCCGGGCCAGCTCGCGCAGAGCCCCGGTGACCTCGCCGGAGCGCGCGGCGTCGGCCCGTACGACGACCTGGTGCGTGACCCGTTGCTCCGGGAACGCCTCGTTGAGCCTGTCGTACACACGCATGGCGGGGATGTCGCGGGAGTGCGTGTCCCGGCTCATCTCCGTGATCTTCAACCCGGCCAGCGGGGTGACGAGCGCCAGCAGGGCGAGAACGGAGACGCACAGAGTGGCCACGGGGTGCCTGTTCGCCGGCCGCAGCAGCGCGGCCCACACGCGGCCGGCGTCGTTGTCCCGCGCCCGGCGCGCCGGCTTTCCGCGCTCGACGCGACGCCGCGCCCTGCGCTCCTCTCGTTTCCCGAGCTTGACCAAGAGCGCGGGCAGCGCCGTCAGGGAACTGGCCACCGCGACCAGGACGACCACGATGGTGCCGGTGGCCAGCGAGGAGAAGATGACGTCGGCGGCGAGATACAACGTCGCGGTGGAGGCCACGACCGCGAGTCCGGAGACCACGACCGCCCGGCCCGAGGTCGCCGCGGCCAGCTCCACCAGCGCCTCGGAACTCAGCCGGCCGCCCGAGCGGGCACGCTCCTCCCGCTCACGCTTGAGGTAGAAGAGCGTGTAGTCGACGCCGACCGCGAGGCCGATCATCAGGATGACGTTCGTGCCGACCCCGGCGTCAGGTGAGAGGTGTGACGCCACCATCGAAAGTCCGATGGCCGCCGCGATCGACGACAGTGCGAGCAGCAGCGGCACTCCCGCCATGGTCACGGACCCGAAGACGACCAACAGGGTGATCAGGGTGATGGGAAGCGTGATCTTCTCCGAGAGTGCCAGATCGTCGCTGCGCTGCTGGTCGACTCCCTTGCTGATGGAGGGACTCCCGGTCTCCTCCAGCAACAGCCCTGGATACGCCTTCCCCACGACCTCGGTCTGTTCGACCAGCGCGTCGACCTTGTCCTTCGCGTCCCGCTCCTCGCCGTTCAGGGCCACCTCGACCATGAGGATCCGGCGATCCTCGGACAGCAGCGGGTCGGCCACGCCCGCGACCTCGGGCAGCCGCTGCATCCGGGCGGTCAGGTCCCTCGCGGCGGCTTCGGCCGCGGTCCGGTCGACAGGGCCCGACCGGGAAGAGATCAGCACCTGCTCGGTGGACCTGCGCTCCAGGTGCCCCTCGGCGGCCATCGCCTCCGCCCGGCCGGCCTCGCCGACCCGGTAGTCGGCCGTCGTCGCGCCGTGTGTGCCGATGGCGCTGCCGATCCCCAGGCACAGCACCACGAACACGAGCCAGCCGACGATGGCCCGCCAGGGGTGCCGAGCACTCCAACGCGCCATGCGCACAGTGAATGAGTTCATGCCCAAAATCCTTGCTGGCCAGGGCAGTTGGCGGACAGAGGTACCAGGTTGAACTTCGTGTCCACCGATCGGTGGACACGGACCGCACGAGCCTCCCGCGGGCCGGTTCCTCGCACGGCGCACCGCCCGGTGGAGTTCTCCGGGGAACCGCGGGTTGAGGGCTTCCCTCCGTGAATCTCACGGGGCTCGGCGTGAAACCACAGGTCAGCCGTGCGCCACGGCACCGGGAGCGGTAAGCGCGTGGCCTCGGCCAGACCGCGTGCCCTCCGCGTGCCCCATCTCCTGGGGCGTGGCGGCTACAAAAGCGCGGCGGATCAACGGGAAAGCAGCTGCTGCCGACGGCGCATGCGCGATGCGTGCCGAGCTTGTACGAAAAGGCCGGCCCTGAGGTCTGCCGCGAGGCGGACACATGCGCTGTGTCCGCCTATGGGCCCGGAGCATCGTCAGGCCGTGAAGTGGTGTGTGCCGGAGCCGACCTGGTAGACGGCGCAGCCCTCCTCCTGGCGCAGGAACGTCCCGTGGGTGTGGGTGACCGCCTTCGGCGTCGACGCGGGGATCCATACCTCGGCGGTCGTGTTGGCCGGCACCGCGCAGATCAGGGTGAAGTGGCCGGCCCGCTGCCGCCACCGTGTGGAGACAGGGCCGTAGACCGAGGTGAAGTCAGCTCGGGCGGAGGTGACGTCTCCGCCCGGACGGGGACGGATGACGATCTCGCGGTAGCCGGGCCGGCCCGCCGAGATGCCGGCGATGTTCGTGTACATCCACTCGCCCACCGAGCCGTAGGCGTAGTGGTTGAAGGAGTTCATGGCAGGGTCCTGGAAGCTGCCGTCGGGCCGGATGGAGTCCCAGCGTTCCCACATCGTCGTGGAACCCCTGTCGATCTGGTAGCCCCAACTCGGGAAGGAGCGCTGCTGCAGCAGGCGGTAGGCGATGTCGGTGTGCCCCGTGTCGGTCAGGACGGGCAGCAGTCGGGGCGTGCCGAGGAATCCTGTCGACAGGTGCCAGTCCTTGGCCTCGACGAGAGCGACGAGCCGGTCGGCCGCGGCTTTCCGCGACGCGTCCGACAGCAGGTCCATCGACAGCGCCAGGACGTAAGCCGTCTGCGTATCACCCTTGATCCTGCCGTCGGAGGTGACGTAGGCCTTCTGGAAGGCCCCTCGTATCCGTCCGAAGAGGTCGCGATACGGGGTGGCGTCCTTGCCGAGTGCGTCAGCCATCCGGGCCGCGAGGTCGGCGCTGTGCGCGAAGTACGCGGTGGCGATGACGTCCTTGGGGGTCTCGTCGTCGACGTTCAGCCAGTCGCCGTATCCCTGGGCCGGGCGCAGCAGTTGGTCGCTGTTCTTCTCCAGGTACGTCAGCCAGGCCTGGACGGACGGCCAGGCGTCCTGGATGACCTGACGGTCGCCGTATGCCTGGTAGAGGGACCAGGGGACCGTGACGCCCGCGTCGCCCCAGCCGGCAGTGCCGTTGCCGAGCGTGCCGATCACCGGCGCGACGTCTGTGAACGAGCCCTCCGCGGTCCGGGAGTCCCGAAGGTCGACGAGCCACTTGCTGAGGAAACGGGCCGACTCCATCGTGTACGCGGCCGTGGGTGCGAAGACGTTGATGTCTCCCGTCCAGCCCAGTCGCTCGTCGCGCGCGGGCGTATCGGTCGGTACGGAGAGGAAGTTGCCGCGCTGCCCCCAAGTGATGTTGTGGTGCAGCTGGTTGAGCATCGGTACGTCGGTCTCGAAGTCGAGGGTGAAGGGGGCGGACGTATGCATGACGCGGCCCGTGACAGCCCTCGCCGAGGGAGTGCCGGGAAATCCGGTCACCTCGACGTAGCGGAACCCGTGGAAGGTAAAACGGGGCTCGTAGACCTCCTCCCCCTCGCCCTTGAGGGTGTACGTGTCGGTCGCCGCCGCGCTCCGCAGGTTCGCGGTGTAGACGGTGCCGTCGGGGTTGAGCACCTCGGCGTGCCGGATCCGGACGGTCGCCCCCGCGTCGCCCGACACACGCAGCCGCACCGATCCGACCATGTTCTGCCCCAGGTCGAACACGTAGACGCCGGGCTTGGGTTGGGTCACCTTCTCCGGCGTGAGCTCCCGCTCCACGCGCACCGGACCGTCCACCTGCGCGACGATCAGGCCGGGAGCGACATCTCCGGCGCCCCGTACGCCGAGCCAGCCCCCGTCGTCGAAGCCGGGCGAGGTCCAGCCGGGAGTCTCCTTGCGCGCGTCGTACGTCTCGCCGTTCAGCAGATCGGCGGCGACGATCGGCCCGGAGGCGGCCAGCCAGTCGGTGCCCGACGCGATGCGCTCGCTCGTCCCGTCCGCGTACTCCACCTCCAGCTGCGCGAGCAGCGCCGGGTGCCGGCCGTACTGGCCGGGCCCGAACATGCCCACGTTGCCCGCGTACCAGCCTGGTGCCAGGTACGCCCCGATGGAGTTGGCGCCGGGCCGCAGCAGCTCGGTGACGTCGTACGTCTGGTACTGGACGCGGGTGCGGTAGTCCGTCCAACCTGGAGCGAGGTGGTCGCGGCCCACCCGGCTGCCGTTGAGGTGGGCCTCGTACAGGCCGAGCGCCGTGGCGTACAGGCGCGCGCGTGCCACCTTCCGGCGCGGCAGCCGGAATTCGTGCCGCAGCTGGGTGACGGCGTACGACACCGGGACGACCTTCCCCCAGGGTCCGCCACCCCACGCGGCCGCCACCCTGGCCGCCGGCCAGCCCCCGTCGTCGAAGCCCAACTCGCGCCAGTCCGCGGGAGGTTCCTGGTCTGTGGCCTTCCAGGAGGCGTCGGTGACCACCCTCTGCTCACCGGAGGCGGTACGGACCACGAGGACGGCGACGAGCCCCGCCGGGCCCACGGTCGCGTTGGTGGCGGAGACGGCAATAACGTTGTCACCGCTGCGCACCCGGTCCAGTACGTCGATCACGGCCGGCCGGCGCCAGTCCTCGTTGTCGGTGTCGAGGTCGGTGTGGGCCACCTCGACTCCGTTGAGGGAGACGGTGTAGACGTTGTCCGCGGTGATGGCGAGCGTCGCCGCCGTGATCCCGTCGGGCAGTTCGGCGGTGCCGCGGAACCAACGGGTGGCCGCCGGAACGCTGTTCGTCTGATCGCCCTCGGGGAACCAGATCCAGAAACTGCCCTCGAAGGACGGCGCATCCACGAGGCTCGCCGGCGCAGAGATCCACTCGGCGGTCCATTCCCCGCCATCCATGAGGCCGGTCTCCCACCACGAGGGCGCGCTCCAGCCCGAGACCTGACCGTCGCCGTCCCACACGCGTACGGACCAGTGGTAGCGCGTCCGGGGCTTGAGCACGGGACCCCCGTACGGCACGAGAACGGACTCGCCGGACGTGACCTTCCCGCTGTCCCAGACATCCGGGCGGGGCAAGCCCGACGCGGTGGTGGCCACGCGGATCTGATAGGCGCTCTGGCGCATGCCGGCCTTGTCGGATACCAACGGCCAGCTCAGCCGGGGTCGTTGGGCATCGAGTCCCAGGGGGTGCTGGACGTATTCCACGGTCGGCGCCGTGACGCGCAGCCCGTCGCGCTGCGTGTGCGCCTGAGCCTGCGCCTGTACCTGTCTGGATGCCGGTGCGGCTGTCGCCGGTACGCCGTCGACGGTCGCCGCCACGACCGTGGCGGCCGCGCCCGCGAGAATGTTCCTCCTGCTGATCACTACGACTCCTCACTCACACAGAATGGGTGAATCGATTCAGATTTGAGAGGCGTGGGTAACGTAAAGCCGCGTGAGGCGAGGGTCAACTGTCGTGCAGATGATTTCCTGACGCCCCAAACCTGGCGATCACTCCGAGCGGTGCGGGTGCGCGAGGCGGGCGCGAGGGCATTGAACGGTTTCAATGAGAACCCCGGAATCCTCGTGCTCCACAAGGCTGGGCGGCCGCCCCAGGAGGGGGCGGCCCCGGGGCGGGCGGCGGTCGCACATCCGCCACGGAGATGTCAACGACCCGGTACTGAAGTCCCGGGAAGCCGCTTGCTCTGAGGAAACACGGCGGCCAATGGCTCCACACCCACCCCCCTCACAACCTTCCATATCCGCAGCTCTTGTTGGAACGGTCGGTCAGAGTCATAGCGGTCGCTCCGGGGACTCTGAGTATCCTTGCCGGGTAGGTGCGGTTTCTGGGGTTGCCGTATGTGGCTGCCGTACAGCATTTGGCTGCCGTACAACTTGGCCGGCCCGGCGAGCGCTTTCGAGGTTGTTGCGGGTAATCAATGCGTCGGGGTGCGTGTCGCCCAGCACCCGCTCGGACTGGACGAAGGTGGCCTCGAGAGGGGCCGGGCGCATCGCACGAGCTCGGACAGCGTACGAAGCCATGGACGGCAACGTAGTTCGACAAGGCCAGGACCTGGCGTGCCACAGCCGTGCCACATCGTGCGGTCAGCCACGGTCAACAACGGCTCGTGGCAGTCGAGATGTGCCATCGCTGTGGGCTGCGCCTACAGCAGGAGTGAGCTGCGGACTCTCGCCGCACGACACGACCACCCTTACAAAGCGGTGGTACCAGCAGACGCCGCCTCGTACGCTGCGCGCATGTGTCGCTACGGGCTGACCTATGGTTTGACCACCTGTTAGCGTGCGCGGATGGAAGATCTGGGACCCGTGGCTTGGCCGCCTGAGCCGATCAGGACCGAGAGGCTCGTGCTCCGTGAGCCCGAGACCCGGGACCGTGCGGCGTTCATCGAGCTGCTCGCCTCGCCAGAGGTGCACACCTACCTCGGCGGCCCCCGACCGCGTGACGAGCTTGAGCGCGAGATGTCCGGGGCGCCCGAGCGGTGGCCCGGGAGCTTCGCCGTTGATCTCGACGGGTCGATGATCGGCCAGATCCTGCTCAGGAGAGCAACGGGGCACCGTCGCCCGGCTGCCGCGGAAAAGGCCGATCTCGGCTACCTGTTCCTGCCGCGGGCGTGGGGATTCGGGTACGCCGCCGAGGCGTGCGCGGCGGCACTCGGCTGGCTCGCCGGCGCGCTTCCCGGCGAGCCGGTGGTGCTCACCACCCAGACCGCCAACGTCGGCTCGATGCGTCTCGCGGCGAAGCTGGGGTTCACTGAGGTAGAGCGGTTCGAGGCCTGGGGCGCCGAGCAGTGGCTCGGCATGCGGTCCCCGCTCACGCCCTCCAGTTGAGTTTGCGACGGAACCACCGGGGGTACCCGCCCATCCACGCGCGAGCAACCTGCAACCGCGACTTCTACGGACGTTTGCGGCTCCGCTTCCCGCTCCGCGTCCGGCACGCGGCTCCCCTCCCCCGCGGATAGGTGGATGCCGTTCGCGGCACCCGAGGAGGACCGGGGTGCCTGGGAGGACCAGGAGGTGCAGATGCTGCGGGACGCGCTGAGGCCGTGGCGGGAGAAACACCCGCACGTGCACGTTCAGGAAGACGTCCGGCTCATGACCCCGCCCGCCGCCCTGGTGCATGCCTCACGTTCCCGGGCTTCTGGTGGTGGGCCGCAGCGGCGTGTCGCTCGGGCCCACCGTGCAGGCGCTTCTGCAGCACGCCGAGTGCCCTGTGGCCGTCGTGCCAGTAGGCTGCTGTCCTGGTACTCGATCTTGGGCATGATGACTCTGTCAGTCATCGAGGTGACTCCGTAACTCATCGGACGGAGGAGGCGGCATGGCCGACAAGAAGACGGCGAGGGTGCCGCGCACGACGTACGATCGAGAACTCCTGCGCCTGCAGACGGAATTGGTGAAGCTGCAGGAATGGGTCCGCGCGGAGGGCGCCCGCCTGGTCGTCGTGTTCGAGGGACGGGACGCGGCCGGCAAGGGCGGCACGATCAAGCGGGTCACGGAGCTCCTCAACCCGCGCGTGGCGCGGACCGTGGCCCTGCCGAAGCCGACCGAGCGCGAGCGCACCCAATGGTACTTCCAGCGGTATGTCGAGCATCTCCCTGCGGCCGGGGAGATCGTGCTGTTCGACCGGAGTTGGTACAACCGCGCCGGCGTCGAGCACGTCATGGGCTTCTGCACCAAGGAGGAGCACCAGCTCTTCCTACGCCAGTGCCCGATCTTCGAGCGCATGCTGGTCGAAGAGGGGATCCTGCTGCGCAAGTACTGGTTCTCGGTGAGCGACGCCGTGCAGCAGGAACGGTTCCGGCGTCGGCTCACGGACCCGACGCGCCGCTGGAAGCTCTCCCCCATGGACCTGGAGTCGATCACCCGATGGGAGGCCTACTCCCGGGCGAAGGACGAGATGCTCGTGCACACGGACATCTCGGAGGCCCCGTGGTTCGTCGTGGAAAGCGACGACAAGCGGCGAGCGAGGCTCAACATGATGGCCCATCTGCTCGGCTCCGTGCCGTACTACGAGGTGCCGCCGCCTGTCCTAGAACTGCCGCCGCGCCCGCCGTCCACCGGCTACGAGCGCCCGCCGCGCGATCTGCAGACCTTCGTCCCCGACCACGTGGCGACCCTCTGAGCTGCCCCGGCCTCATGCCCGGTGCGGTACGACGGCGACCGGGCGGGCCGCGTGGTGCAGCACGCCGTTGGCGACCCGGCCGAGGGTCTCCGCAGGTTGGCCGGCGATCTGCTCGGACGTGATCTCCACCCCGGGGTGGCGCAGGCGGATGCCTTCGGCAGTCTCACGGGGAATCCGTTCGGTCCAGTGCCGCAAGGTCTCGGCTCCGAGGAGCGGCACGTGCGCCATGGGCTCCGGTACCGGCTCCCAGACATGGACCAGCTTTATGGGCAGGCCGCGCAGCTTCGCTTCGCGGGCGGCCCATTCGGCGGCGGCCCGGCTCTCCGGCGAGCCGTCGAGGCCCACGGTGACACTGATCTCGCGCCTCCCTGATCTTCGGTGGAATCCTGAGAGCACGCGGCGGAAGGAGCCCCATGTCCCAGCCTTCGGGTGGCCGTATCCCGATGTGGCGCCGCCTGACGCCCGGACTCAGCACCCTCCTCGGGTACCAGCGGGCTTGGCTGAGGGGTGACCTGTTGGCCGGGGTGACCGTGGCCGCGTATCTCGTTCCGCAGGTCATGGCATACGCGGGCGTGGCCGGTCTGCCTCCGGTCGCCGGACTCTGGGCAATCCTGCCCGCCCTCGCCCTCTACGCGTTCCTCGGGTCCTCACGCCTGTTGTCGGTCGGCCCCGAGTCGACCACGGCGCTGATGACGGCCACAGTGGTCGGCCCGCTCGCCGCGGGGGATCCGGGTCGGTATGCCGTGCTGGCGGCCGCCCTCGCGGCCACGATCGGTCTGCTGTGCCTGGTGGCATGGGCGGCACGGCTCGGCTTCGTCGCGGACCTGCTGTCCCGGCCGGTGCTGATCGGCTATCTGGCCGGCGTCGCCTGCATCATGACGGTGGACCAATTCCCGAAGCTCACCGGCGTGCAGACGACGGGTTCGGCCTTCTTCTCCCAACTGTGGTCCTTCGTAAGCCACCTGTCGCAGATCCATCCGGCCACCGTGCTGTTCGCCGCCGTCGCGCTCGCGTTCCTCTTCACGGTGGCGCGGTTCTTCCCCAAGGTGCCCGGACCGCTTCTCGCCGTAGTCCTCGGCACAGCGGCCGTGACCGCCTTCGACCTCGACGGCCGGCACGGCATCAAGGTGATCGGGGAAGTTCCGGCGGGCTTGCCCGGCGTGGCCCTGCCGGATCTCACCGAGCTGCCGCACCTGGTACTGCCCGCCCTCGGCGTCCTCCTCGTCGGTTACACCGACTTCATCCTTACCGCACGGGCCTTCCACCGCCCTGACGACGAAGGCCCTGGACTCGATTCCAACCAAGAGCTGCTGTCCCTCGGCTCGGCCAACCTCGGCGCGAGCGTCCTGCACGGCTTCCCGGTGAGCAGCAGCGCCAGCCGCACGGCGCTCGCCTCCTCCACCGGCGCCCGCAGCCAGGTGTACTCGCTGGTCGCCGGCGCGGCAGTCCTCGCCGTCCTGCTCTTCCTCAGCCCGCTTCTGACCCGCACACCCTCGGCCGTGCTCGGCGCGCTCGTCGTCTACGCCGCCGTCCGCATGATCGACCTGTCCGGCTTCCGCCGGCTGGCGTCCTTCCGACGCAGAGAACTCCTACTGGCCCTCGGCTGCTTGGGCGGAGTGCTGGCCCTGGACATCCTCTACGGCGTCCTGGTCGCCGTCGGCCTCTCGGTGGCCGAACTGCTGACCCGGGTTGCCCGCCCGCACGACGCCGTGCAAGGTCTGGTGCCCGGACTCGCCGGCATGCACGACATCGACGACTATCCCCAGGCACGCACCATCCCCGGCCTGCTGATCTACCGCTACGACTCCCCGCTCTTCTTCGCCAACGCGGAGAACTTCCGGAACCGGGCTCTGTCCGCCGTCGACGAGCAGCAAGACCCGGTCCGCTGGTTCGTCCTGAACACCGAGGCGAACGTGGAAGTGGACATCACGGCGCTGGACGCCGTCGACGATCTGCGCCGCGAACTCGCCCGCCGCGGCATCGTCTTCGCCCTCGCCCGCGTCAAACAGGACCTGCGGGACGACCTCGAGGCATACGGCCTGACGGACTCCGTCGGCACCGACCTGATCTACCCCACCCTGCCGACAGCCGTGGAGGCATACCACCGGTGGACCGAGTCCCAACCTCACTGACTCGACTGGCACGACAAGGCGTGCAACGCGCTGGAAAAATGCGGGCGTGCGCCTGCTTCCCACTCGACGAGCCGCGCGCGCCACTGAGGGCTTCGTACTTCGCGGCGCCGAGTTGAGTCGGCCTTCAGGTCCTCGGCGAAGAGGGCCGCCGTGAGGTCCTTGTCGATCACTGCCTCCGTGCCGGTCAGCGCGCCCGTGTCGCTGTCGGCGGTGACGGGGACACCCCCTGTCCCGCTGCAGATGACCAGCGTGCCACTGCCCAGCAGCTCGTGGACGGTGCCCGTCTCAAGAACCCGCTCGGGGCCGGGGACGCGACGACGCGACGCCGGCCGGTGGTGTCCTCGGCGATGCGCCAACCGCGCTTTCGGGCGAGTGAAGGCGCCACTTCCCGAGGCAACACCGGGCCGACGAACTCGGCAGGACGGTCGAAGGCGGGATCCCCGGCCCGTACGAGCGTGTGCGTGACGAGCGCCGCGATGTGACGGCCGGGCAGCGCGTTGTGCAGGGTACGGGCGAGGAGGGAGCCGATCACGCCCTGGGGCTGGGCGCCAAGCAGGTCCAGTGGGTAGGGAGAGGTCAGCGCCGGCTCGGCGGCGCTCTCAACGGCGAGCAGGCCGATCTGGGGCCCGTTGCCGTGCGTGAACGATCTCGTGTTCGTGGGCAAGGGCCGCGAGCGCGGTGGTCACCCGGTCGGCATTGGCTTCCTGGCCAGCCACGTCAGGGCGTTCACCCTGGTGCAGGAGGGCGTTGCCGCCCAGGGCGACGACGATGGGCATGGGTCAGTCCTCCATGGTTCGACGAGCACGCCCTTTGATGGTGTGGACGGCTTCTCGCCCCTGGCTCGTCGGCGCCCTCGACGCGGTCACGGACGTCGTGCGACTCAGGCATGCGGGATCACGGCGACGGGACAGCCGACGTGATGGAGCACGGCGTGCGTGACGGGGCCGATGTGCGTGCCCATGTGGGTGTCCCGCTTACGGCGCCCCACGACGACGAGGGAGGCTCCGGTGGACGCCCGTACCAGTTCGGTGGCGGCGTGCCCCGCGCAAACGGTCTCGCTCACCGGCACTTCGGGGAACTTCTCGCACCATGGGCGTACCGTCGCGAGCACGGTGCGCTCGTGTCCGGCGAACAGTTCGGCTCCGGGCTCCGGGACTGGCTGGTCGTCGCCGACGCGGGCCGGAGCAGGGCCGAAGGCGTGGATCACGCGCAGCGCGGCGCGGCAGCGCCGGGCGGACTCGAAGGCGAACTCGATCAGTTCGTCGCAGGGGTGCCGGGTGTCCAGCCCGAGGACGACATCGCGATGCGGGATCTCCGGAATCTCGTCCGGTGAGATGCCGTCCGGGGCGGGGAGGTGCTCGTCGGCCACGGTCTCGCCTGCACGCACGAGCACCACGGGGCCCGAGGATCTGGCGATGACGCGCTGGGACACCGAGCCGAGCATGAATCCTGCGACGCCGCCGAGGCCGCGGGACCCGAGCACCACCAGGTCGGCTTCTTCGGCCGCCCTGAGGAGAGCGGTGACGGCGGAGTCGGGCACCAGGTGCTCAACGATCCGCAGCCCGGGGTGCGCAGCGCGGACGCTGTTCGCCGCCTGGTCCAGTCTTTGCTCGGCCCAGTTGCGCGCCGTGCTGCCCGCAGGCACGTAGGGGGCGGCGCGCGGATGCCACTTCCACGCGTGCACGATGCTCAGCGAGGCCCCGCGGCGCAGCGCTTCGCGAGCCGCCCAGTGCGCCGCGGCGAGGCCCTGGGGGGATCCGTCAACTCCCGTGACGACGTGCTGAACCATGATGCGCGCCTCCCATATCCAGGCCTGCCCGCTATTGTGTCGAGCCTTGTGCACGAGCGGGCCGGTGCGCAGGGGCCGCACAGCCTCTTTCCGGGGTCTTTCGGCCCAACAGCACCAGGAGTTCACGGGCACCGCCGGCCCGGCGTCGACTCCAGCAATCTCCGGGCGCCATCGGGAATCTCCAGCCCGTCGATCGGGACGGTGACCGCTGCTTCCCTCAAGCCTTCATCGCACGTCGAAGCCAGGCCTCCCGGCAGCGCGCCGAAAGGTTGTCGCGCGGTGCCGGGTGGCCCGGCGATGGGGCCAGGCGGCCCATGGCCTGGGCCGGAGCAAGGGAACACGCTGTAAGCGGCAGGTCCGTACACACGCCTTGGAGGCCCGTCATGAGCGCTCCCCCCACATCCAGCATGCTCCGAGCCCTGCCCACCGAGCATCAGCAGCGGCTCATGCGGATCGCCCGGGAGGTGTCCTTCCGTGAGGGAACGCGCCTCTTCGAGGAGGGCGGGCGCGCCGACCGGTTCTGGATCATCCGCACCGGCTCGGTCGACCTCGACATGCACGTGCCCGGCCGCAAGGCTGCCGTCATCGAGACCCTCCATCACAACGACCTCGTCGGCTGGTCTTGGCTGTTCGCCCCGCACTCCTGGCATCTGGGCGCCGAGACGACGACGCCGGTGCGGGCCTACGAGTTCGACGCAGCGGCGGTTCGGGCCATGTGCCAGGACGATCCGGCCCTGGGTATGGCGGTCGCGAATTGGGTGGGCAAGATCCTCGCGCACCGACTGCAGGCGGCCCGAACCCGGCTGCTGGATCTGTACGCCCCGTACGGCAGCGGCAGCATTCGCTGACCGCCTCGACAGGAGTGAGCGGACCGATCGAGGAGACGTCATGCACGGCACCCCACACATCGTGAGCGATGTGATGACCCACACGGTCGCCGCCATCGGACGTGGAGCGAACTTCAAAGAGATCGTGCGGATGATGCAGGAGTGGCGGGTCAGCGCACTGCCCGTCCTGGAGGGCGAGGGCCGCGTGGTCGGCGTCGTCTCCGAGGCCGACCTGCTGCCCAAGGAGGAGTTCCGCGACAGCGACCCCGACCGGTACACCCAGCTGCGCCGTCTGTCCGACCTCGCCAAGGCCGGCGCGGTGACCGCCGGCGACCTGATGACCTCTCCACCTCTGACCGTCCACGCGAACGCGACGCTCGCGCAGGCCGCGCGCATCATGGCGCGTGCCAGGGTCAAGCGGCTTCCCGTCGTCGACGACCTGGGCATGCTGGAGGGCATCGTCAGCCGCACAGACCTGCTGAAGGTGTTCCTGCGCGAGGACGAGGACATCGCCGAGGAGGTCCGGCGCGAAGTAGTGGCGTACCTCTTCCCCAGTCCCGTGTCAGCCGTACGGGTAGAGGCACGGGATGGCGTCGTAGAACTCATCGGCCGCATCCGGGACACGTCCCTGGTCCCCGTGGCCGCACGTCTCATCCGGGCCGTCGAGGGTGTCGTGGACGTGGAGTTCGACCTCGACGAGCCTGTCCGGACCTCAGGGGCAACCGCGGTCACGACGGAAGGGGACGCGAGCGTTCTCCCGGCGTGACGGTTGTCGAAGGCCCCCTGGCTTCCGGTGGCAGCACCCTGGCCACCTCGCCGTGGGCCACCACCTCGCGGTGCCGTGGCCGGGGCGGAAAAGGGCACAGCGTGCCCCGGCCCTCAGCCGGCTTTGTGCCCCCGCCGCGGGCCGACCTGGTCCCACTCCTCGCCCCACCGCTCGGTGGCTCGACGTTCGATCCGCAGGCGCACCACGCCTCCGCACGCGAGGATCAGCGCCCCGCCGACACTCGGTTCACGGCGAAGAGGAGTTCACATGCGTTCCTCGACTCTCGACGTCGCCACCCTGGAGGCGCTCGTCGGCGCTGCCGTGGCGGCGCCGTCCATCCACAACACCCAGCCCTGGCTGTTCCGCCTCGACGCGGACACCGTCACGCTGGAAATCCGCGCGGCCATCGACCGCGGCCTGCGGCACAGCGATCCGACCGGGCGCGCACTGCACATTTCCGTCGGCTGCGCACTGCTCAATCTGCGGGTGGCGGTGGCCCACTTCGGGTGGGAACCGGTGCCCCGGCTCCTGCCTCGGCCGGCCGAACCCGACCTGCTCGCCACGGTACGGCTCGGCGGCACCACCAGGGCCTTCCGGGATCCGCACCTGTACGACGCTCTGTGGCACCGACATAGCAGTCGCCTCCCGTTCTCCGACCGGCGACTGCCCCCAGCCGTACTCACCGAACTCATCGAAGCCGCGCACGCGGAAGGTGCTCTGCTGAGTCTTCCCTCCCCTCGGGAGACCGACCGCCTGTTACGGCTCACGGGAGAGGCAGAACATCGCAACGCCGTCAATTCCGAGCGGGCAGCGGAGAGCCGCCTCTGGGTGCACGAGCCGAACTACTCGGCTCTGGGGATTCCGCCGGAGGCACTGGGACCACAGGACTTCCGGAACCGGATCCCCATGCGGGACTTCGGCGCCCCCCGGCACTCCGCCCTCCTGCCCGCACGCACCTTCGAGAAGCGGCCCTCGATCGCTGTGTTGTCCACCGCGCACGACCGAAGGACCGACTGGCTGCGCGCGGGGCAGGCGCTCGAACGCGTCCTGCTGGTCGCCACCGCTCACGGCGTACGGGCTTCGCTGATGCACCAAGCGCTGGAGTGGTTCGACCTGCGCGAACAGCTCGTGCCGCGGGCAGACCATCGGCGCGATCACGCCCATATGGTGATCCGCCTGGGATACGGGCCGGAGGGTGCCTCTTCCCCTCGTCGCACAGCGCGGCAGACTCTCGCCTGAGATCCGCCGCCGGCCCCTTTCCAACCCGCGGGGGCCTCAGTCCTTCGCTGACCACGTCGGCACGCGCCACACCAGCCGCGTACGACCGCCCTCCGGCCGCTCGCCCAGCGTGAGCACGCCGCCGAGTGCGTGGGCCCGCTCCTCCAGGTTCTTCAGCCCGCTGCGCGCGACGCCGTGCGGCACCCCGCAACCGTTGTCCGCCACCATCAGCGTCAACTCGTCACCGCTACAACGCAGATGAACGTCCACGGACCGGCCCGGAGTGGTGGGCCGCATTACTGAGCGCCTCGCCCAGCACGGCGAGCGCATGGTCGGCGACGTCGTCGTCGACCTCGGTGTCGACGAGCCCCTCGATCCGCAACGCGGGCGCAAAGCCGAACGAGGTGGCCGAGGCCCTCACCGCCTCGGAGACCCGGCCACGCAATCCGCTGACGTCCTTGGCACCGCCGCCCCTTCGCAGGCCGAAGATGGTCGACCGGATGATCTTGATGGTGTCGTCGAGGTCATCGACAGTCCGCGCGAGTCGCTCGACCGCCTCGGGGTGGTCGACGAAACGCTGGGCTGCTCCACCCGCCGGCCCAGTCGTTGGCGGACGACCCCTTGCAAGATGGCGCGCCCCCGCAGCGCCGCCTTCTCTTCAAGGGCTGGATCACGTGCCCGCAGCGTGTCGGGCGTGCGAGTGTGCGTGCATCCCGATTCGTGCAGGCGAAGACGAGTCTGCGGACTCCTCGGGGGCCAACGGCAACTGGGGCGTCGCGACGTCGTTCGCCGGACGCTCCGTACCCGGAGTCGCGCTCTCGTGAGCGACGGGGCCGTTCCCAACGCGGGACGCACGGTGGCCGAACAGGACGGCTGCCAGTCCCAGCACGCTCCACAGGGTAAGGACAGCGATGTGGCCTGCGCTGTCATTGCCGTTGAAGTAGGCCGTGCCGCGCACGAGGCTCGCGCCGGCGCCCGGCGGCAGCCACTGGCCGATGTCCTCAACCGCCTTGGGCAGCAGTTCTGGTGCGGATGTGCTGCCGGAAAACGGATTGCCGACAAAGACCATGAGCGCCGCGCTCAGCCCAAGCCCCGCCGAACCCACAAGCGTGAGTACCCCGGCAGTGGTGGCGCTGATAGCGAGAATGGTGAGTGACAAGGAAGCCCAGGTTGCCAGAGGTTCGTGCGGTAGTGCACCGAGAAAGCCCTGGGCAACCACGTAGACCCCGAGGGCTGCCGCTCCGCTCACGACGATCAAGGCCATGAGACGCGACCCAGGTCGCAGCCTCCGTGACATCGCAATGACCAAGGCAATCATGATGCTGCAGATCGTCAGCGGCAGAAGCGCCGAGCTGAAGACCACGCCCCGGGGGTCATCCACCGAGGTCTGAACGACATCCACCGTCCTCACCCGGATCTGCGCCGGCCTTTTGGGACCGGCCTCACCTTTCTTGGAGCGAGCGGACGTGCCGTGGACAGATGAGGCAGCGCGGTCCGCGGCAGCCTTGGATGCATGGGCGGCCAGTTGCTGGCCGGTCTTGCCCAGCAATTGGGCGACAGTCGGGCTCGCGGCAGTGGACTCCAGGACGGTGAGGCTGCTGGGGGCGACCACGAAGGCACCGTAGACGTCCCGCTCCCTGATGGCGGACCGCGCCGACGCCTCGTCGGGGTAAAGATGGAAGTCAAAGCCGCCCGGCTTGCTGTGCGCCAGGCCCTCGACCGCGCCCTGGCTTGCCGTACTCGTACCCACGATCCCCACTGGCAGGTCACGCGGCGCTATGCGCGCCGCAGGCCACGCATAGGCCATCACTGCCAGTGAGATCACCAGCGGCAACGCCACTGCCATGATGGCCACATGACGCCATGACTGGTGTCCCACCAACGGGGTCTTCACGGTCTTGCCTCCCAAAGGCGAATGATCATTCTCTTGGAACCCAGTCTGCTAGGCTCGCCGTCGGAGAGTCAAGACGAACATTCGTTTTTCTTATTTGGATAGGATGCCCCCATGCCGAAGGTATCCCAGCAGTACATGGACGCTCGCCGTACCCAAATCCTGGACGCAGCACGACGATGCTTCCTGCGCGACGGATTTCACTCAACGTCGATGCAGGATCTGTTCGCAGAGTCCGGGCTCTCGGCGGGCGCGGTTTACCGGCATTTCGCGAGCAAAGACGAGATGATCCTGGCCATTGCCGAAGAGAACATGCGTGAGGTCCTGACGCTGGTCCACACCGTCGCCACCACTCGGCCCAGAGGTTCCGTAGGGGCCGTCATCGCTGATGTCTTCGACCTCGTATCAGCCAGATCCGCGGAACACGACATCGCAAGACTGGCTGTGCTTGCCTGGTCCGAGGCCCTGCGAAACCCCACGTTGGCCAGACAGTTCAGCACCCTGCTGACCCAGATGCGCTCCGACCTCTCAGAGGTCGTGCGAGAGCACCAAGAAAGTGGTGCTCTGCCCAAGGAGGTGACTGCCGAGTCGATCGCCGGCGCGCTGGTCTGCTTCCTACCCGGCTACATCCTCCAGGTGGCCATGCTCGACCCCACGCTCGTGGATGGGGTCGGCGACGCGGTACGGGCTCTGTGGCCGGATCCGGCCACGCCCTGACCGGCTCCGTCGCTGGACGAGCAAGACCGACCACCCGACGACACCGATCAGTCCTGGGTTGAGGGTCCGGTAGAGAAGATCAGCGGCCGTGGCGGCCGCCATCGGCATTCCGCCGTGATGCAGGGTCAGGACCAGAGCCGCGTCGAGAGGGCCAAGTCCCGCGGGCAGCAGAGGGAGAGCCGATGCGGCCGTCATCGCAGCGACGTAGGCGAGCAGCACCTTGCCCAAGGCCGGGGCCGAGCCCACCGCATGGCACACAGCGAGCACACACACGAGATCGCCGACCCAGTTGATCAGGGCAGCGCCAAGCCCCAGGACCCAGAAGCGAGCTGGAGGCCGCATGGCAGCCAACTCCTCCAGCAGGCCATCGGCTGACGTCTGCCCGTCCTGGCCGCGCCGCAGTCTCTGCCACACACGAAGAACAGCGCTCACCGGCCGGCGCAACACGTCGGTGTGCTGGACGAGCGCGAGCGCGGCGACGGTGACGGCCAAAACCGCTGAGACTTGAACGGCGGCCCTTACAAGCTGGGCACTGTCCCCAGCCAGAGTCCTGCCAATTCCAGCAAGCATGACGAGTGCGACCGTACTCAGAACACCGGTCACAGCATGGGTGAAGCCGATCAAAGGCACACTGGCACCCCAGGTACGCATACGCCTTGTCCGGTAGGCGATTGATACCAGGCTGCCGCCAGGCAGAGTCGCACTGAGAGCGTTCCCGGCAAACACGGCGGAAACCGCAGGGCGCAGTTTCACTCGCAGCCCGCCCGTGCTCAGTGCCAGGCGCTGCAGCCGGGCGAAGGCCGCCATCGACACCATCTCTGCCGCGACAGCCAGCAGAAACCAGGCGGGTTGAGCGTGGGCCAGCTGGTCTGCCGCACCCCGCACGTAGGGCGCAACAAGCGCCAGCTCGACACTCAGCAACATCACGACGG
The DNA here is from genome assembly GCF_014645835.1 of Streptomyces albiflavescens. Taxonomy (GTDB): domain Bacteria; phylum Actinomycetota; class Actinomycetes; order Streptomycetales; family Streptomycetaceae; genus Streptomyces; species Streptomyces albiflavescens. Next base: position 302,104 of record NZ_BMMM01000013.1, on the reverse strand, counting down.
CGCCCATGGCGAGCGCGACGCGTGGTCGAGAGCGTGACGGGGATGTGCCCCCGTCGTCCTCGTCCGCCTGTCCCGCCCGGGCTTCCGACCTCGGAGTCGCAACGTGGATGCATCCGTGGTCGCCCGCCTCGGTCTGGTGCGAGCAGCTCATCGCTGCACCGGCCACTGGGGCAGCAGGTGCCCCAGGCCCTCCAGGTGCACGTGGCACCATGCGTGCTTGGGGAGGGCCAGGCCCCATACGCTCGCACGAAACGGCACGTCAACACTTACGGCCGCAACGTGGCCCCCGCCGTCTGCGATCGACGGCAGAGGACCGACAACATTCAACCGGCCAAGAGGGACGGCGTCAGTAATGCCGTTGAGCGTAAGCATGGCGGTGACCTCTTCCCAGGCGGTGCCCTGGTCGCCGTCATAGTTCCGAACCAGCCGCAGCTCCCCGCCGGTCCCTGCCAGTTGGTGCGTCAGAGCTGCCGGATGCCGCCAGGCCCGTCGGCGATGGCCGGATGTGTCGCAGTCGGATATCCGGAAGCGTGCCCGCCCCCCGATCAGCTCCTCAGTGTCCGGGCTGACCATAAAGGCGTCGTCGAGGTGCAGTGGCAGATACGAGTCGGCCTTCCCTCGACGCCTGCTGTACAGCCAACTGCTGGACCCGCTGCGGTCGTTGCCGTGTTCCGTGTCCTGCAGATGGAAATCGGGATACGGGGGGTCTTCATCAGCGCGTGGGGGCAGCCCGAAAGAGTAGATCATGGTGAGTCACCTGGAGGGAGTCTGTGTGAGGGGGCCCCGGGGATGTCCGACCGGGCAACTGCGGTGACGAGCCCGACAGCGGTCAACGGGCTCCATCGCATGGCTGCGGCGCGTCCGCCGACGATACGAATGCGGTGCTGCAGGACGCCGAAGAAGACGATGAGCGCGGCGCCTGCAATGGCGTCGGCCAGATAGTGGTTGCCGGTTGCGACGACGTCCAGGGTTGTCAGAGCGGGATAGGCAAGGCCGAGGATTCTGACGGTCCTTCGCCGTGCGTGCCGGTAGAGAAGCCAGCCAGACCACAAAGCCCAGCCGACATGCAGTGATGGCATGGCCGCGTACTCGTTGACGAGTCCGCCGAGCCCGTGCGGAGCGCTGGTCTCTCCACTCCACCAGCCCCACCGCTGGACGTCGGCCACGCTGTCATGGATTCCTGCGTGGGGAAGCAGCCGCGGCGGAGTGGCGGGGAAGAGCCAGAACCCGAGGAGGGCGCTCATGGTCGCCATGGCGAGCCAGGTACGAGCACCGCGGTAGCGCTCGGGGTGCATCCGGTAGAGCCAGATCAGCACGGCGGGCGTGACAACGAAGTGCAGAGTGGCGTAGAAGTACGCGGCGAGAACAGCCAGGACTGGAAGCTGGTGGAGTACTTGATTGAGTGGCCGCTCCGGTGCGAAGTGGACGGTGTGCTCCCAGCGGAAGATGCTCCGGCCGTTGTGGTCCGCAATGGCAGTCCATCCCCGCTGCAGACCTCGGGTGGTCTCGTAGACGGCGTACAGCAATCCCACCAACAGCCACTCCGCCCACCATCGGGGATGTGTACTGCCGTCCGGTGTACGCGCGAGGCCCTGAATCCGGCGGCGTACGGAAGAGGCGCAGTTGGCCATCGGCCGTCCTCATTCTCTGGCCGCGGTCTGCCCGGCCGGCCAGGCCGCGGTGAGCCCATGGCCGGCCTGGACCAGCCGCTGAGTGTCACGGAAGTCGATGAGATTGGCCACGGAAGTAGTGACGGTGGGCAGTCGATGGACCGATCCGCGGACCGCCGCGATGTCCCGTCTTTCCCGTTCATCCAAGATCTGGCCAAGGGCCCGGGAGGCAACGACCAGTGCCGCGTGCACCGGGCGCCCCGCCTGTTTCGTGACCGCGGCGGGAAGCACGTACATAGTGGTGGCGCCGAGCCCCACTGCCTGGAGAACAGGCACGTCCGCCGACACTCCCCCGTCGATGAGCAGGTGCCTTCCTCTGCGCACGGGGGCATACAGGCCCGGGAAGACTGCCGAGGCGAGTAGGGCCGGGACAGCCTCCCCGCTGGAGAGGGCGACCGCCGCACCCGTCTCGAAGTCGGTCGCCACGGCGTGCATCGAGACAGCAGCCTCCTCAAGTCGACCGACAGTGATGGGCTTCCGCAGCAGCTGCAGCAGCGCTGCGCTGGAGACCGCGGCGTCGCTCCGGCCCAGCGCGGCCCTGGCCAGGGTCCGCAGTGAAAGCGGTGCGACGTGCCGACGCTTCAGGCGTATCCAGAGCGCTTCCAGCCGATCGATACCGCCGATGCTTGGGTCGGCAGCGAAGGCCGCACCGTTCAGCGCCCCAGCCGAGGAACCCACCACAAGGTCCGGTCTGATCCCTGCCTGGGTCAGTGCCCGCAGCATGCCGACCTGTGGCGCACACAGGCTGCCGCCACCTTGCAGCACGAACGCCACGGTGCCGCTCGGTGCGGACTCGGCCTCCGCAGGCGCCCGTGGCGTCCCGATGGCACTCTGAGGCTGCTGTCGCGGGGACACCGCCAGTCCTCCGGCCTGCACCGTGCTCATGCCACCACCCCCTTCCCGGAATGATCGTTCTTTTTTCATCCCCCATCCTGCGGGTTTCGGTGAGGCTAGGTCAAGACGAACATTCGTTTTTCTTGCACTGCAGCTAACCCAAAGTCACGGAGCAGCACCAAGGTGCAGGCCGACACCGGCCAGGGCTGAGCTCACCGACGTCGTGCGCGCACACCAGGAGGCAGAGAGTTCCCCGCCGACACCCCTGCGACCCGCAGCGCCCCGACGCCGACGGCGCAGCGTCCCGGGCTTGCAAAAAATAATCGTTCGTTTTACTTTCAGGAGGCGGGCGTCAGGGGACAGCCGCCCGCGGCCCGCCCAACCGAGCAACGGGGGCGGGCGGCCCCGTCCCTGCGAGAGCTGTAGCGGACACCGCAGGGCGGGGCCCTTTCACACTGGTGCGACCCCCAGAGCGGTAGAAACACAGGGACCACTCGGCGGGGATGTGCCAGCGTCGAAATAGTCCCGTCATGCAGGCCTGGAGGCACCGCGGGAGGGGGTCACGTCCACTGGAGTCTTAGCACTGCAACCCCAATTGGAGTGTGTGGCCTCATGATCGCCGACGATCCTCACAGAACCACCGCCTTCCGTGTGACCGACCCCCCTAGGCCTCGCCTCTCGCCCTCGGCTTGCTGCTGCGCCGGGCGCACTGGCGCGCGGCCGCGGTGATGGAGAAGGCGCTTCGGCCGCTCGGCATCGAGTTGCGGCACTTGGCCGTGCTGATCGTGCTGGTCGACCGCGGGCCCACGGTGCAGCGGGACTTCACGGCGGCGACGGGGTCGGACAAGGCGGGAATCATCGGGAGTTCACCCGACAGGACTATCGCGACCCGCTCGTGCGGGCGCACCTCCAACTGGGTGGCCCCGTGTTGGCCATCTGGGACAATTTGCACGTCCACCGCAGCAGTCCGTTCGCCGGCACGCGGCCGAGTATGACTGGCTCACCATCGTCCAACTGCCCACCTACACGCCCGACCTGAACCCGGTCGAGGGCATCTGGTGGCTACTACGTCGCACCGCTGCCGCCAACACGGTTTTCATCCACCGCGACCACCTCATCCAAGCCGTCCGAAGCGGTATGCGACGCATCCAGCGACAGCCTGTTTGGGTATGCAGCGTCCGCGCGGGGGCGCGCCAGTTCTTCACGTCGGCGAAGCCGTGCTCGTTCGCCGCGCGTTCTCGGCTGCCAGCCGGTTCGCTTGCTTCTCGGCGGCGGTCAGCGGCTTGTTCCGCGACGCCTGCGCCACTGCGCACCTCGGTCGGCCGTGTCCCGGGGGGACGGTCAGCGCGAGGTGAGGGGGGTTTCGGACTCGACGCGGGTGAGCTTTTCGGGGTTGCGGACGTAGTAGAGGCCGGTGACGCGGGCGTTCTCCACGCGGAACGCCAGTACGCCGTCGATCACGCCGTCCAGGCGCAGGATGAGTCCGGGGTTACCGTTGACCGTCGTGGTCTCACTGGTCAAGATGCCGCCGGCCTTGTCGACACTGCCGGCCATGTAACGGAGCGCCTTGTCGGCGCCGACGACCGGCCGCAGGGCCGCCAGCTTGAGGCCGCCGCCGTCGCTGACGAAAACAACGTCCGGGGCCAGTACGTCGAGCAGCCCCTGCAGGTCCCCGGTCATGAGCGCGCGCTGGAACGAATTCAGCGCTGCCCGGGCTTCTTCCGGTGAAACCGGTGTGCGCGGCCGGCGGGCGTCGACGTGCCGGCGTGCGCGGTAGGCGATCTGGCGTGCGGCGGCGGGGCTCTTGTCGATCGCGGCCGCGATGTCGTCGTAGCCGATGTCGAAGACCTCGCGCAGCACGAAGACGGCGCGTTCGGTCGGTGAGAGGGTTTCGAGGATGAACATGAGTGCCAGCGACAGGTTCTCGGACAGTTCGACGTCCTCGGCCACGTCCGGCGCGGTGAGCAGGGGCTCGGGCAGCCAGGGGCCGACGTAGGCCTCCTTGCGCCGTTTGAGGGTGCGTAGCCGGTTGAGTGCTTGCCGGGTCGTGATCCGTACCAGGTAGGCGCGCTGGTCCCGCACCTGCGCCAGGTCGACCTTGACCCACCGCAGCCAGGCCTCCTGGAGGACGTCCTCGGCGTCCGCCGCCGATCCGAGCATCTCGTAGGCGACGGTGAACAGCAGGTCGCGGTGGGCGACGAAGGCCTCGGTCGCGGGGTCGGTGACGCGGTCGTTCATGTCGTGCGCTTCACTCTCTCGTGGTCGGACCCATGCGCCGGAAGCAGGCCGTGGAACAAGTACCCGGTCCGATGACGGGGGTGTCGGCGGCAGCCTCCCCACTGATCAGGCCGCGTGGGTGGGCCGGTGGGAATGGCTTCCCGGCGCCCGGCCACGGCACACGAGGCCGCAACATTGTGTGCTTGTCACTGCGGCTCGGTCCTCCTTCGGCCGGACCGGTCGGTCCGGCCGAAGGAGGGGCCTTGGCGGCCAGGCCGCGCGTCAGGTGCCGGACGGCGTCGTGCGGTGTTCAGGCTGAGGCGTTTCCAGGCGATCGATGCTGTCGCCATGGGATGCGCGGGAACTGGCCCTGCGTGCCCCGGACACCAACTGATGGAGGGTGAACCGGCAGGCAAACTCCTTGACGTTGGCACCGAACCGCCCACTGATGTGGAGCGCGTTCACCCTGTCGTCCAGGTAGGAGAACTGGGTGACGCCTTCGTTTCGGCCGAGGCTGAGGCACTGCCCGCCGAACATCAACCGGACGGGAGCGGGTGTTTTCCCCGCGATCCGGCGCAGGACCGTGGTGGCGGCCCCCGGGCCCAGCTGCACGGCGGCCTGGCAGCTCATCCGGAATGGCCGGTCCGTCATCGCCGCCGCGTCCCCGGCAGCGACGATGCGTACGTCGTCCACACTGGTCAGCGTCGCGTCGGTGAGCAGGCGGCCTTCGGTGTCGGTGCGCAGCCCGCTGCGGGCAGCCAGGTCTGGGACACGGAATCCCGCGGTCCAGATCGTCACCGCGCTGGGCAGCTCGCGGCCGTCGTCGAGCTGTACGGCGTCGCGAGTCACTTCTGTCACCCGCGCGCGGGTACCTTCGACGATGGTCACACCCAGCTTGGCGAGCCGGCGGTCGACCGGGCGGCGGACCCGGGCATGCAGGGAGGCGCCGAGCACGTCGCCGCAGACCAGGGTGACCTGGCGGCCCCCTTCCGCCAGCTCGGCGGCGGTCTCCAGGCCGGTCGGGCCGGCCCCGACCACGGTCACCGGATCCGTCGCGGGCGTCGCGGCCAGCGCAGACCGCAGTCGTTCCGCTCCCTCGAGGTCCGACACCGAATGAGCGAACTCTGCCGCTCCGGGCACGCCGGGATCTGCGGCGCCGCTGCCCACCGCGTAGACGAGGTAGTCGTATGAGACCGTGCCACCGCCCGCCAGCGACACCCGGCGCTCGGCAGCGTCGATCCGGGTCGCGGTGTCGACCACCAGCCGGACGTTCCCGCCCAGAACCTCACCGAAGCCCTCGACCGCGTCATCGGAGCCGGTCACGAGCTGGTGCAGGCGGATCCGCGAGACGAAGTCGGGACGCGGATTGACCAGGGTCACCGACACACCATCGCGCCGAGCCAGGCGATTGGCCGCCGTCACGCCCCCGTACCCGCCGCCGACCACGACCACCTCGACGTTCCCGTTCATCATGTCTCCCTCGCGTTATGGACTCGGCATGGAGACACCAGCTGCGCATCCGGCGTAACGGCCCGCGGATGAGACGTAGCGCACATCGGACGCGGCGGAAACGCCTCCCCTTCCGCCGCGAGTGGCCAAACGCGGCCCTGACGTGGTCGGGCAGGGGCCGGGCAGTCTCGCGGTAGCGGGCGAGCGGGCTGCACGCCCGGGCACTGGAGCAACTGGACATTCGCCAGGTGGCAGAGCATCTCCGGACGACAGGTGGGCGGCTGACGAGCATTGAGCTGATTCCTCTTGAAGTTGCTGGTCACGGGGCTGGTATGGGTGAGGTATGGGCTGCTCGTGCTGGTCGGTGGTGTGATCGGTAGCAGGTGATCGTCTGCCGTGGGCCGGTTTGCCGGAACCGCGCGCCCTGGCCGTCGTCGGCACCTACTGTCCGCAGGACACGGGGAGTTCGCGGGCGGGAGCGGCCCCGGCCGGGCCAACAGCTTTGCGCTGAGGCTTCGTTGCGCTCGGGCTATGTCCACTGTGGGTGTCGACGTCCGCGATGGCGGGCCGGCGCTCTGCGCTGTGCCCGTGGGGCTGGGGCGGCGGTCATCCCACGTCGAGCAGCTGCCCTCGGCGGGAGCTGCTGCGCCTGGTTACCGAACGGATCAGCCGGCTTCTTCGACCAGCACGACTCGTGCTGTGTCGACTGACCGGTGGATGCCTCCTTTGGTCTGGTCGCCGTGAGGTCGTGGCGGTTTCGGCGGGGCGGGCACGCGTTGCCCCGCCGAGGCGGTCCTGCCTCGTCCGGGGTCGTCGGACTTCGGGGCGCGACACGGGGCCGGTCCGCCAATTGCTCAGACGGTCATGGCAGCGAGTTTGGACGGGTTCATCATGACGAACACTCGGTCGATGCCGTCCGGGGTGACGCTCACAGTGAGGACGGCGAACACGGTGCCGTCGCGGGACAGGCTCACCGCCGGCCTGCCATTGGCCTCGGCCGGCTCCACCGTGACGCCGACCCAGAAGCGGTCGGCGAACGCGTGGTAGTACTTCGCCACGCGGTGACGGCCCACGACGGGGAACTTCGACGCCCGCACGACGCCTCCGCCGTCGGAATACGAGACGACGTCTTCCGTGAACAGCTTCTCCAGTACGGCCACATTCCCTTCCTGGGCGGCCGCCACGAACGCTGTCAGGAGCCTCTGGTGGTCAGCGGCCGCGACGCTGGCCCGTTTCTCCGCGGCCAGGTGCTTCCGCGCCCGGCTCACCAGTTGGCGTGCATTGGCGTTCGTCTGGCCGATGATCTCCGCGATCTGCTCGTACGGGTAGTCGAATGCCTCCCGGAGCACGTACGCCGCCCGTTCCGTGGGGGTGAGCTTCTCCAACAGCATCAGCACCGCGACTTCCAGTGATGCCGCGTTCTCGGCGCCCAGCGCCGGGTCACTGCTGGTGTCGACCGGCTCCGGAAGCCACGGGCCGACATAGGTCTCACGGCGGACCTTCGCTGACTGCAGCACATTGATCGCGAGCCTCGTCACAGTCGTCGTGAGAAACGCCCGTGGGTTCTCCACCTTGGACCGGTCGTAGGTCTGCCATCGGATCCAGGCCTCTTGGAGGATGTCCTCCGCTTCGCCGACGCTGCCGAGCATCCGGTAGGCGATCCCGAACATGTAGCCGCGGGCGTCCTGGAACGCTGCCTCCGCTTCCCGGAGGTCCTCGGCGTCATCCGCTGGATTGTTCTTCGAAGGCACGTGCACAATCCTTGCTGCTCGGCAAGTTCGACCGCAACCGTGACCACACGCATGAGCGCGAGGATGTACCTCGAGGCTCTGATGGAACGTCGGGGGTCGCGGCTGGTTCAGGAGAGCCAGTCCGTGTAGTGGGTGGGGGCGATGCGGGCGCCTTTCCCTGCGGTGAGGACGTCACCGTGGACGGCGGCGTACATCCCGGCGGTGTCATCGGTGACGACGGAGCGCCCGTCGCCTTTGGCCGTGAGGGTCAGCCGGCCGATTTCGTCGAGGGGGTAGACGTCAGGTCCGGCGATGTTGAGAACGCCGTTGAGCGGGGTGCCGGCGGCCACTTCGGCGACGATGCGGGAGACGTCCTCGGCGGCGATCGGCTGAAGCGGCGTACGCGGCAGACGGACGGTCTCGCCGTCGGTCGTCCAGGACAAGATCGCGTCGATGAACTCCATGAACTGCGTGGCTCGGACGATGGAATACGGAATCGGGCCGGCCTTGAGGATGTCTTCCTGAAGCACCTTGGCCCGGTAGTACTCCAGCTCGGGCACCTGGTCCACGCCGACGATCGAGAGGATGACGAAGTGTCCGACGCCGCCCTTCCCGCTCGCGGCGAGGAGGTTGTCCATCGACGACCGGAAGAAGGCAGGCGAGGTTTCGTCGAAGGCCGGGGAATTCGTCAGGTTGATGACGACATCGGCGCCCGCCACGGCTTCCTCGACGCCCCGGCCGGTCACGAGGTCCACGCCTGTGGCCGGGGAGTGCGGGACGGCCTGATGGCCGGCCGCGTCGAGGTTCTCCACGACCCGTGACCCGATCAGCCCGGTTCCACCGATGACCGCGAATTTCATGGTATCGCCCATCTCTCGATGGCTATGTGCAGTACGTAACCTTATGCGCCAAACCTACCTTCGCAAGGAGTCGATGCGCCCGGCCGGCATTCGGTTGCGGTGCGGTCAGAGCGCCGTGGCACCGGGTCGCACCGCAAGAGAGGAGACGACAGGTACCGCACACGCCACGTGAGTGCGGTACCGGTCGGCCATGCCCTTCCTACGCGCCGTCGGCGATGCCCCCGGCGGGACCAGGGAGCGCGATACGCCGGCGCTCACGCTGCCAGAGGCTGGAGATGGTGATCGAACGCGACCGCGGCAGGCAGCGCGTCGATGTCGATGTCGATGTCGAACACATTCTGCGCACCGGGGAAGTTGGGCCGCACCAGCCGGCTGCCGGCTGGGTGATTCCCTTCCAGCACCGGTGAAGGCGACTGGGCGCACGGGTTTTCCAAGCACGGTGCCCACCGCATGGTCACCCGCGCGGGGCGCGTCCCGGTGCGGCTGTCACTCGTGCGGCGGTGGCGTCCTGTCACATTTTCCGGACCCCAACTGTCAATTGGGTAGGATGCGGACATATAGGAAGGTGAGCGATCTTGGACGTCTATGAGGCGGTCAGGAGCCGACGGGCGGTGCGCGGATTCACCGACCGGCATGTCCCGAGGGAGGTGCTGGAGCGCGTGCTGTCCGCCGCAGCTTGGGCGCCGTCCGGGTCGAACCTCCAGCCGTGGCACGCATATGCGCTGACCGGCGGGCCGCTGGCCGAGCTCAAGAAGCTCGCCGGCGAGCGCGTGGCCGCAGGCGACCCCTGGGACGAGCGGGAGTACGAGATGTACCCACCCACACTCAAGTCCCCCTACCGCGAGCGCCGAACCGCCTTCGCCGAGCAGCGCTACGGCGCACTCGGTATTTCACGCGAGGACGGGGAGGCGCGCCAGAGGGCCGCTTCCGCGAACTGGGACTGTTTCGGCGCGCCCGCCGCCCTGTTCTGCTACATCGACCGCGACATGGGCCCACCCCAATGGGCCGACGTCGGGATGTATCTGCAGACCGTCATGCTGCTGCTCCGCGCCGAAGGGCTGCATAGTTGCACGCAAATGGCGTGGTCGGTGTATCGCACGACCGTCGCGGAGGTCCTGTCGCCCCCGGACGGGCTCATCCTCTACTGCGGCATGTCGATCGGGTACGAGGACGGCACGGTGGGTTACGCCCGTACGGGCCGGGCGCCGCTCGACGAGACGGTCACCTTCGTCCAGGGTTAGCTGGTCAGTGGTCGCCCTCGACAAGCTCCGCGGTTGGAGTCCCAGGGACCACCAGGGGCTCCGCCCCGTCGGTCGTACGTGCCGAACGGGAAAGGTGCTCACCTCCTCCCCGCCGCAAGAGCCGGCACATCCGCCGGAGGGGACCGATCCGCGCTGTCCGGTCCAGGCGTTCATGCTGGAGGGGGAGATGCTCTTCGAGCTCGAAGGTGAGCCGGAGCGCGTGATCAAGGCCGGCGAGGCGTTCTGGGAGCCGGGCGGCGACGTCATCCACTACCAGGACGGGAACAACCGAACGGAGTCCTGGAGCCGTTTCCTCGTGACGATGATGTGCACGCCGGGTCAGCCCATGCTGACCCTGGTCGACGACGAGGAGCTGGCCCAGCGCAAGGACCGGCGGGCTCGCATTGAGGCCGACCAACAAGCTGAGCACAGCTGCGGCTGTCACAAATCGGAGCATCGTCCGGTCAATCACCCAAACGGCGCAAATCAAGTCAGACCGATGTCTACATCTGCGTCTGGATTCGAGAACGGAGATGAGACACGGGTTGCTCCAGCTGTCCACCCCGCCGTGGTCCTGGTCACCGTAGCCGTCCGCGGATCGACTTCCCGCGCCCTATACCGCCCCTCCCCCACATACCTGAGGACAAAAGCTCGATGACCAGCACTGACAAGGCGACACTCGGTAAGCAGCTGAACACGCGCGACATATCCGACTCGGCGATCGCGATGCTCGACGAGCAGGGGACGGTGCTCGGATGGACGCAGGCCGCAGAGCGGCTCGTCGGATACGCCGCCGGGGACGTGGTGGGCCAGTCCGCCGCACTCGTACTGCCATCCTCCGAGGAGGCGCCGACGAAATCGGCGTTCGTCGAGCAGTGCCGCGCCCAGAATGGCTGGTCGGGCACTACGGCAGTGCGCCACCGAGACGGCCGCATACTCACCGTCAGCCTGCGGATCTCGATGTTGTGGGGGGAGGACGGAACAGTCCGGTGGCTCGTGTGCGTGACTGACATCGGCAAGCTCTCCCAGGAAGCGTTGAACGGATCGGTGCGGGAGTCGCTTCTTACCCGCGCACCGATCGGCATCGTCGTTCGTGACCTGCAGCTGCGTTGCACCTGGGTGAACGACACGATGGAGAGCCAAGACGGCGTATCCCGTGACCGACGACTCGGACGTCGATCCACCGATGCGCTGCCCGGCGTCAAGGTCGAAGCACTCGAGGCACTGATGCGGCAGGCACTCCACAGCGGCACCACCAGGGTCCACGAGTTCCGGAGGTGGCTGCCGACGAGTCCGCGCCAAGAGCACATCTTCGCGGCTTCGTTCTACTGCCTCCAGGACGCCGAAGGCCAAGCGCTGGCGGTGTGCGCCATCACCCTTGATGTCACTGAGAGCCGACGGGCGCACGAGCGCCTCGCGATCCTCAGCGAGGCCAGTACGCGCCTTGGCAGCACCCTGGACGTGATGCAGACCAGCCAGGAACTGGCCGACCTCGCCGTGCCTCTGTTCGCCGACTACGCCGTCGTCGACCTGGAGCATTCGGTCCCGTTCGGCGAAGGGCCCCCGGTCCACATCGGCCCGATGGGCGAGCGCCTCCCCATCTTCCGGCGAGCCGGTCTGGCCTCAATCCGCGAAGGGGTCCCAGAATCCCCGTGGGGTCGCGGTGAGTCGGTCACCGTGCCGCCCGCCTCACCCTTCACCGACGTTCTGCGCACCGGGAGGTCCCACCTGGAGCCGATCCTGGACGCCGCTCCGGGCACATGGATCGACCAGGACCCGGCACGGGCGCAGAAGATCCATGAGAACGGCATGCACTCCCTGATGGTCGTACCCATTCGCGCGAGGCGAGTCCTGCTGGGGGTGGCGTTCTTCATCCGCACCGAGGATCCGGTGCCGTTCCAGGAGGACGATCTGCTCCTCGCCGAAGAACTCGTCAGTCGCGCCGCGCTGTCGTTGGACAACGCTCGCCTGTACGCCCGCGAACACGCCGCGGCCCTCGCGCTCCAATGCAACCTGCTCCCTCACCGTTTGAGGGGCGGCACGGCGGTCGAGGCGGCCTCGCGCTATCTGCCCGCCGACATGGACATCGGCGTCGGGGGCGACTGGTTCGATGTGATCCCGCTGTCCGGCGCCCGGGTGGCCCTCGTCATCGGCGATGTGGTTGGCCACGGCATCAACGCCACCGCGGCCATGGGTCGACTCCGCACCGCCGTACACGTGCTCGCCGACATGGAGCTGCCCCCCGACGAACTGCTGGCCCGCCTCGATGACGCGATCCAGCGACTGGCCGAGGAAACCGCCGACACCCCGGGCCAGACGCCCGCGGTGGTGGGCGCCACCTGTCTGTACGCCGTCTATGACCCGGTCACCCGGAAGTGCACCATGGCACGGGCCGGGCACCCCCCGCCTGCGATCGTCGACCCGCAGGGCCGGGTCACCTTCCCCGACCTTCCCGCCGGAACCCCACTCGGCATCGGGCTGGGGGTCCCTTTCGAGGCCGTGGAGTTGGAACTGCCCGAGGGAAGTCTCCTCGCCCTGTACACCGACGGCCTGATCGAGACCCGCGACCAGGACATCAACGCGGGAATGCACCGCCTGGGCACCGCTCTGACACAACCGGGTCGCTCCCTGGAAGACCTCTGCACCCGGGCCATGGAGAGCGTCCCGGGCCAGGCACCGTCCGACGACGTCACCCTGCTCCTCGTTCGGACCCGCTCACTCAGCCCAACCCAGGTCGCCACCTGGACGCTGCCGTGTGAACAGACCGCTGTCCGCGGCGCCCGCCACATGGCAGCCGGCCAGCTGGCCGAATGGGGCCTGGAAGATCTCGAGGACTCCACGAAGCTGATCGTCAGTGAACTGGTCACCAACGCCGTCCGCCACGGCACCGGCTCGATCGGTCTGCGACTGATCCAGCACCAAGTCCTGAGCTGCGAGGTGTTCGACACCAACGAGTGCTCCCCGTGTGTGCGTCGCGCACGCACCACCGATGAGAACGGCCGCGGCCTCTTCCTCGTCTCCCAACTGTCGCGCAGATGGGGCTCCCGCTCGGTATCGGGCGGCAAGGTCGTCTGGTCTGAACAAGACCTTGCCCCACCTCGCATACACGGGCCTTCAGCACGCCGCCTGCCCTCGATGAGCGACCGGGCAACGGCTGCCCGTCGCGAGCATTCGGCATGCGTGTCAACCAACAAGAATGACAGGGCGCGCCGCCCCGGCACCTCCTGGGACGGCCCAGTGAATGACCGAACGACCTGCCATGTTGACAGGCTCCGCCTGATCGCCTACTGCCCCGCACTTCTGATGACGGGCGGCGAGGCCGCAGGCCCAAGCGCAAACACGTCGAAGTGTCGATCTGTACGGCTACCGGCTGCGTCGCGGCAACAAGGGTGCTGGTCTGCCCCGAGGGGGGATCACCGCCCGGATGCAACGCTTGCGCAGTTGGCCGTGGATCGCGCGGGAGGAGTGGGTCATGTCGGGTCGCCGTCCCGCCTATGTATGCGCGCTCTCACTGGCTTCCGCCGGCGGCGAGTGCATGAGGTCGGTGGTGAAGTCGACGTCGGCAGCGCTGCGTTCGGCGCGGGTGGCGTTGCCGCCGAATTGGTGTTGATAGCCGGTCCAGGCGCTGTCGGTGATCGACCGGCCGACGCCGCTGCGCAGCAGGAGTACGAGTTCGGTGGCGGCGCGTTGACAACATGACTGCGCATGTATTCCCGGAGGGGGCGACACAGGGCCCCAGGGAGAGTCGTACCCGCGGGACCACGCCGCGAGCTCGGCCGCGTCGGCCTGCTGGGCAGTGAGGTCAGGGACGCCGCAGACCGTCTCGGTCGACCCGGGCCAACCCCGGCCCCGTGACTGTGCAGGTGCACCCGACGCCCAGTGGGCAATGCTGCGTCGCCCCGCTATGCGGCCCCGGACCTCGCTTCTTCGAACGCGGCGACGACCTCTGCCGTGGTGACGATGGAGTGGGCGAAGGTGGGGCCGTTCAGCTCATGTGCGGCATGCATCATCTCGGGGAGATAGGCCGCGGTGGCGTCGCGGACCAGCGTCACGTGGTAGCCGAGCTCCATGGCGATACGGCTGGTGGACTCGACGCAGGTGTTCGCCAGCACGCCAACCGCCACTACGTGGGAGATACCGTGCTGCTTGAGCTGGAGGTCCAGGTCGGTGTTGGTGAACCCGCTCTGCGCCCAGTGCTCGTGGATGACGATATCCTCGGCCTGCGGCTGGAAGTCGGGGTGGAATTCCCCGCCCCAGGTACCGCGGGCGAAGCTGTGCCGCGTCCGGATGCTCTGCTGGGTCGGGTTCGGGTAGGCCCAGGTCTCGTAGTCCCCCGGCTCCCATCGACGGTGCGGAACGAACATCACCCGTACCCCGCCCTGCCGGGCGGAGGTCACCACGGAACGCAGGTTGTCCAGCAGGCCGACCTCCTTCGCCACGGGCTCCAGTCGCGGCCAGGCCTTGCCACCCTCGGAGATGAAGTCGTTGTAGGGATCGACCAGCAGAACCGCCGTGCGGCGGGGGTTGTAGGTCTCTGCCACGGTTTCTCCTCAGGATCTGAAGGGCGACCGTCCCCGCTGCCGGGTCGGCACACTCAGCCCCGGCAGAAGCAACTGGTGCCCCGCCGATGCCGGCCGGCCGGCCCGCGCCTCGCAACAGGTCGATGCCCCGGTCGGCCAACAGACCGATGCCCCGATCCGCCGGCCTGCGCTCACCAGCCCGACACCGTGAGGTCCGGCCCGGCCGGCGCGTCCTGAGGCACGTCGAGCCGCGCGTTCGTGCCCGCCTTGCGCCGCACTGCCCGCCGCCCGGACGAAGCGAGCACCTCGACGGAATACAGGCCCAGAAGGACTCGTCGACGCCGATGAGCTCCCACTCGCCGAGGGCGCCGCTCAGCCCGCGGCGCAGCGCAGAACTTGCCCCGGCGCCCCGCCGGGGCCGACGAGAACGATCACATCGTCGCTTACAAGGGCAGTTCCGTGCCGGCCTGCTCGCGCACCATGTACTCGGCGTACCAGTCGGGCCAGTTCGCGTCTTCCTCGCCGATACGCTTCTCGTGCTCGCCGTGGGCGGCCGACGCACGCCGAAGCGCGCTCGCCAGATCACTCGCCGACGCGAACGTCGTTGGACCGGGGTCGATGCGACCGGGCAGGCGCGTGGTGACTTCCTGGAGCAGCCAACTGTTGCCGTCCGGATCGCTGAACGAGGCGTACGAGAAGTAACTGCGATGCTCCGGATCCGGACCGTTGACCTGGCCGTCCTTGCCGGGGTGGAAGACCTCGCTCACTTCGATGCCGGCGGCAACCAGCTGGTCCCGAGCGGCCTCGAGGTCGGAGACGATCAGGAACTGGCGCTGGGACGACCCCGGCGCGGCCGATGTGCGGTCCGGGCCGAATTGGACCGAGCACCCCGAGCCATGCGGCGTGAACTGGACCACGCCGGGCGGCGTTTCGTCCAGCCTCCACCCGAGCCTCCCGTAGAACTCCTTCGCCCGGTCGACGTCCGAGACGGGGATGGTGATCACCTCGAGCTTCGTGTCGACACCCGCCGTCCCACTCGCTCCGCTGCCGAGGTTCCCGGTCGTAGTCATCGCGGCCTCCCTGGGGTGCATCACGGACGACGCTACCGCCGTCACCGCGACGCCGCACCAGGAGGACACACGGGTGATAGTCCGCTCCACCCGAACATCGGCGACACGCGGAGGTACCAAAGGCGACCGACGTGCCGGATTGTCAAACGTGATTCCGGTCCTGCGTAGAAGAGGCACCGGACATGACTCATGTCATTGCTCGTGTCTTCTGCAAGCCTGGGCGGTTGCAGGACGTGCTGGATGCGGTTCGCGGGGACCGTCCATGTGGTCAGGGTCAGGTTGTCACGTGACCGCCTTGCGGAACGGCCGGCCCCTTGCCGACGTTTTCGCTCCCGCAGCGCTTGCAGCGCCGAGCGATACTTCCCTCGGCACGCACACCATCCGACGAGGGCCAGTCCGCTACCCCGCAGTGATCGAGACCCGCGGACCGGCCTGACACATCTGGCGCGCTGCTTGTCAGGACAGTGCGGACGGCTTGCGTGGAGGTGGAAGCGCCCTCAGCAGCTCCCACAGGGGCTGTGAGCCGGCTGCCCACGCCCCCAGCAGTCGCCGGTCCACCAGGTGCAAGCGCTGCTGTTTCGCGAAGGCCACAGCCGGCGCGGTGATGCGGCCGTTGGTGACCAGCACCGCGACGTCCGCACCATGGACCGGTCGGGCGGTTCCGTTGAGCACCTGCAGGTCGGGGGTGCCCACGGCGGAGCCTCGGTCGCCGTTGCGGCGGTGCTTGCACTGGATCACCCAGCGCCGGCCGTACGGATCCGTGGCCTTCACGTCAGCGCCGAGGTCACCGCCGCCGCCGACCCGGGCCGCATCGCGGCATCCGTCGCGCCGCAGCAACTCCCCCACCGCGTGCTCGAACTGGGTGTGGTGCAGTGTGTCCAGCTGCCCCAGCGCGTACCGCAGCGTGCGCGTGCGGACCGCCTCCCACTTCGCCTGGTGCTGACGCCGGTACGCCCAACCCACCACCGTCATTCCGGCGAGCAGTACGGCGCCGATGAGCACCCACCAGTGAGCAGTCAGCCAGTTGACCACCATCACGAACAGAGTGATGGCCGCGGCCGCCGTCACCAGGGCCACGAACAGCTGTGTGTCCGCCAGCTGTTGCCGCCTGGTGCGCCGACGGGAGCGTCGGCGTGTCACTGGTCACCGCCCGGCGCGTCGAAACGGATCGGGTAGGACACCGTGGGCTGCGAGCGCCGCACCGTCACCCTGCTGGTGTCCGGGACCGTGATCGGGTAGGGCACGGTCGGCTGCGGACGCGGACTCCCGCCCCTGCCCGTACCTACGGTGACGTTGCCGTTCCCTGTGCCGACGGCCGCCGGCGCCGCCACGGCTAAGACCGTCATCTCCCGGCGTGCGCCCGGAGCCCAGCGCGAATACCCCTGCACCGGTGTCCCGTCAGAACACGCGTATGGCCTGCCCCAAGGCATGGCTGCCTCCCCCTCGTTACAGCATCCCCGCACAACCGCGAATGCTCACCACAGGCACTGACAACGGATCAGAACATCACCACCCAACAGGGACGAGCCAGGCGCGAACAGGCCAGATAGGACTTGCCGGGACACCTGCCCGGCGCCTGCCCCCTCCCCGCCCCAAGGAGTGCGATTCGAACGGGAAGACAACTGCGGCTGATCAGAGGCGGAGTCATGGCAGCTGAACCTCAATTCGAAGTCTGACGGGAGCTCAGGGTGACCGCCCGGTGGAGGGCGTCCCGGCAGGCCAGGACGGCGGGGTGTCGGCTGCGGCCGCGGCGTACAACGGTGAAGAGGCGGCGGGTGCGCTGGCCGCGGGGCAGCTGCCGCAGTGTGACGGTCGGAAGTTGGCCGCTCCAGACGAGGTCGGGAAGAAAGGCGGCGGCGTGTTTCTGCTCGACGAGGCGGAGGTGGAGCAGGAGGTCGGTGGTCTCGAACCGTACGTCGGGTTCGAAGCCGGCGTTGCGGCACATGGTCATGGCCCAGTGCCGGGCGGTCGTGCCCTCGGGTTCCATCACCCAGGGCTGGTCGGCGAGTGAGCGCAGCGCTGCCATCGGGCTCGTGGTGTCCGATCCGGCGGTCGGCTCCGGCACTGCGAGGTGGAGGGGGTCGTCGAGCAGGACTTCCTGTTCGAGTTCGGCGGGCCTCGGGTTGGGGTTGCCGGGGTACTCCTCGGCGAGGACCAGGTCGAAGTCCCGGGCTTGCAGGGCGGGAAGGGCCTTTTCCGGTTCCATGTGCGTGACGTGGACGCGCAAGTGCGGGTGCAGGTCGCGCAGCAGGCCGAGTGCGGTCGGGACCAGGGCCAGGGCGGCGGTCTGGAACGAGGCGATGCGCAGCGTGCCGGTCAGGTCGGTCAGGGAGCCGGCGATCTCCGCCTCCGCGCGCTCCAGGCGTTCGAGGACGGCTTCGGTGTGGGCGACGAGGATCTCGGCCTGCTCGGTCAGCCGTACCCGCCGCCCGACCGGTTCCAGCAGCGGGACGCCGACTTCGGCTTCCAGCTGGGAGAGCTGCTGGGACACGGAAGAGGGGGCGTAGGACAGGGCGGCGGCGACGGCCGCGAGCGTGCCGCGGTGCTTGAGTTCGCGCAGCAGGCGCAGTCGGTGCAGGTCGAACATCGCCAGACCGCTCTCCTCGCGTCGCGGGGCGGGGCCTTATGAGTCGGTTTTCTCGATGAGTATAGGTTGGAAACATTCGCTGGACCGTTCATAGGAGCGCATCGGACCCTGAGCGTGTGACTGAGAACGCCTCCCCTTCCCGTACGCTGCCGTGGTTTGTGCGGCCCAGCGCGCGTACCTGGCGGTGTGAACCCCCACCCGCCGAGGTACGGGGCTTCCACGCCGCGCTGCCCGACTACTCACCCACCCCACTGACCGAACTCCCCTCGCTGGCAGCCGAGTTGGGGGTTGGACGGGTCTTCGTCAAGGACGAGTCGTGCCGTCTGGGCCTGCCCGCGTTCAAGGCACTGGGTGCGTCCTGGGCAGTCCACCGCACCCTTGCCGAGCGGGCCGGGAACGGCACCGAGCCCGACCCGATCACGCTGGTCACTGCCACCGACGGCAACCACGGCCGGGCCGTGGCCCGCATGGCACGGCGGCTCGGGCAGCACGCCCACGTTTTCGTTCCGCAGGGCGTGCATCCGCTGGCCGTGGCGGCCATCGCCGCCGAACAGGCGAAGGTCACGGAGGTCTCAAGGCCCTACGACGAGGCGGTGCGCCTTGCGGCCGAGGCGGCTGACGGGCCGGACGCGGTCCTGGTCCAGGACACCGCCTGGTCGGGCTATGAACGGATCCCGGGGTGGATCGTCGAGGGCTACTCCACCCTCTGCGCCGAGATCGATGAGCAGCTGGCCGCCGAAGGGGTCGTCGAGGGACCTGACCTCGTCTCCATACCGGTAGGGGTGGGGTCTCTGGCCCAAGCCGTGGTCACCCACTACCGCAGCCGCCCGTCCGGGTTTGCTCCGACACTGTTGTCGGTGGAACCGGAGGCCGCGGCCTGCGTCCTCGGCAGTCTCACTCTCGGCGAACCGGTCAGCATCACCACCGGCGACACCACGATGGCCGGGCTGAACTGCGGCACCCTGTCAAGCATCGCCTGGCCCGTCCTGCGCAGCGGGCTGGACGCCGCGGTCGCGATCCCCGACGTCGACAGTGCTCGCGCGGCCGCTCACCTTGCGGCCCTCGGTGTGTCCTCGGGTCCCTGCGGGGCCGCGGCGCTCGCCGGTCTGCGTGCGGCGCTCACGAACGTGGGTGCCGACGAACGCCGTACGGCGCTGGGGCTCGGCCCGTCCTCAGTGGTCGTCCTTCTGAGCACCGAGGGCCCGGCCGCCAACCCGCACTCCACCGCCGATCACTGAAGCCCGGATCTCCGAAAGACCCCTGAGTTGAACCGCTGCACGTTCACAACCCCGATGTCGACCGATTCGATCGACAGGAGGGCGGCGGCATGCTGACCCACCTCGCAGGCGCCCTCGGTGTGCTGGGCCTGTTGACCGTCGTGCCCGGCCCGGACATGGCGGTGGTGACCCGCCGCGCCGTCGCCTCCGGCCCCACGGACGCGTTGCGGACCGTGGGCGGAATCGCGATCGGATTGCTGATCTGGGGCGCGCTGACCGTGGCCGGACTCGCGGCCGTGCTCGCCGCCTCACCCACGGGCTACCTGGCCGTCAAGCTCCTGGGCGCCGGCTACCTGCTGTTCCTGGGCGCACAGGCACTGCGAAACAGCCGCCGGGTCGCCCATGCCACGCCGGAGACCGGTACCGGCACCACCGCCGGGAACCCGTGGGGGACCGGCCTGGTCAGCAACGTCCTCAACCCGAAGATCGCCGTCTTCTACACCGGACTGCTCCCCACACTGGCCCCACCGCAACTGCCCGCCGCCTGGGCCATGACGCTCCTCGTCCTCCTCCACGCCACCCTCACCCTCACCTGGCTCGGCAGCTACGTGCTCCTGCTGTCCAAGGTCAGGCACGTCCTCGAAAGACCGCGGACCCGTCGTGCGCTCGGGCGGACCACAGGCGTCGTGCTGATCGGCTTCGGTCTCGCGATCGCCACCACCTCCGGCTGACCCGTATGCGCCCCCCACCCATCACCCACCGCATCCAACAACCTCTTGGCGATCAGGCCATGATGAGGCTGCCGACACGATCACCGTCAACGGCCACCGCCTGCGGCAGTCGCTGATGGACCTCGCCGAGATCGGCGCCTACGACGACGAGCGCACCGGCCCGCACGGCGTCAACCGCCCGCCTCGCCGCCGCCCAGATCATCGTCCACCTCAGGGACATGATCGACTCCAGGAAGACCGCATCCCCCTCGGTGTCAGCGGTCACCAGGACTGTCCGCGGCGGGCGGGGTCAGGACTTGTCGGTTGCCCATGCGTACCGCGCCTACGCTCGCCGTGACCACCAGCGCGATCGCGGCGCATTGCGGCAGCGACAGCCCTTGGTCCAGCACCAGATAGCCCGCCATCGCGGCAAGAGCCGGCGCCAGACTCGTCAGCACCGCGAACGTCGCTGCGGACAGTCGTCGCAGGGCCAGCAGTTCGAGGGTGTAGGGCACACCCGAGCCCAGCACCGCGATCGCCAGTCCCAGGCCGAGTACCCCCGGCTTGAGCAGTGCCCCGCCCGCTGCCGTGATGCCCAGCGGCAGGCTGACCAACGCGGCGACGGCCATGGCGATCGTCAGGCCGTCCAGCCGCGGGAAGCGGGCGCCCGCACGGGCGTTGAGCACGATGTACGCCGCCCACATCCCTCCGGCACTCAGCGCGAAGGCCACGCCCGCAACGTTGAGCTGGCCGAAGCCGTCGCGGCCCAGCAGAGAGACCCCGCCCAGCGCGAGAGCGGCCCACAGCAGGCTCGCCGCGCGACGCGCGGCGACGACGGACAGCAGCAGTGGGCCGAGCACCTCAAGGGTGACCGCCGGCCCCAGCGGGATACGGTCGATCGCCTGGTAGAAGAGGATGTTCATGCCGCCAAGAGCGAGGCCGAACCCTATGGCCACCGCCCAGTCGGCGCGCGAGTAACCGCGCAGCCGGGGCCGGGTGACGACGAACAGCAGCACCGCGGCGAACGTCACCCGCAGCGCGACCACACCGAGCGCCCCGGCCTGCGGGAACAGCAGCGCGGCGAAGGCCGACCCGAACTGAACGGACACCGCTCCGGCCAGCACCAGGCCAACGCCGCCGACGCCGGCGCGTCCGGCGACGTGACGTACGAGAACGGGCGCGGCCGTCGCCGCGGATGAGGTGTGCGCCGTCGATGTCATGCCCCTCACGCTAGGAATCCGGCTGCGTCGCGTGAAATGCCGATTCCGCTGCGGTTATGCTCCTGAGGCATGACCATCGAGCTGCGGCACCTGCGTGCCTTCCTCGTCATCGCCGAGGAAGGCAACATCACCCGCGCCGCCGCCCGCCTCCATCTGAGCCAGCCCGCACTCTCCCGCACCCTGCGCCAACTCGAGCAGTACCTGGGCGCCCGCCTCGTCGACCGCTCCACTCACCACCTCGAACTCACCGCCGAGGGTCACACATTCCGCGACAAGGCCGCTGCCGCCGTCGCCGCCGTCGAGACCGCCCTCGAACCCGGGGGGCTGAGCCGCTGGCCGCTGCGCCTGGGCCACCCCTGGGCGGCACTCGGCGACTACACCATCCCGTTGCTACGACGCTGGGACGAAATACACCCCGGCATTCCGCTGGAGCTGCTCCGTATTGACGACCGCACGGCGGGCCTCACGCAGGGCAAGGTCGATGCGGCCCTGCTACGCGGCACGGTCCCCTTGGCGGGGCTGCGCACGGAGCTGCTGTTGTCGGAGGAGCGGGTGGTGGTCATGCCGGCGGACAGCCCCCTGGCGGCTCTCCCCCAGGTCACCCTGGCTGACCTCACCGCCCATCCGATCGCCCTCAACACCGTCTCCGGCACCACGACGATGGATCTGTGGCCGCCAGCGGCCCGACCCGTCGCGACCATCGAGGTGTCCAATACCGACGAGTGGCTCGTCGTGATCGCCGCGGGCCGCGCCGTCGGGATCTCCACGACGGCCACCCCGAGCCACCACACCCACCCCTCGCTGGTCTACCGCCGGCTCGCGGACGCGCCGCCCGTTCCCGTCGTCCTCGCCTGGCGCGAGGGGCTGGGCCATCCGGCCATCCCTGACCTGGTGGCACTCGCACACCAGGTCCTCGCGGCCGGAGCAGTGTGAACCCAGCGGCCCACCCTGCAGATCCCCTCCCGGTTCGGCCCCTCGCGGACCTTCGCCGGCACCGCGGGAGTGCCGATCGCGTTCGTGCTGTGCAGGTCGTCGCCCTCGACATGGATCGTCTTGTCTGCACCCATGGGCAGCGCGCACACGCCTGCGCGGGCAGGGAGATCCGGCAATCCCGTGCCCGCGCAAGGCGATCCGCTCAGGGTGTGGCCACGAGCGAGTAGTTCACGGTGTACGCCTGCAGCTGCGAGCTCTGGGCGCTGTAGAGGATCTTCGTGGCGGTGGAGGAGGCGTCGAGGACGACCTTGACGTCGACGTTGCTGGTGATGTTGTTGGTGGCCAGGTAGTTACGGGCGCCGCCGGTGACCAGAATGATCGTCGGGCTGGCCCCCGACGGGCTGATGTTCTCAGCCGGTACGGAGAAGGAGAACTGGTTGGCGGTCACCGCGTTGTCGCTGCCGTCGATGTGGACCAGGCCGTAGAGGTCGTCGAATCGCGTGCTGGTGCCGTCGCCGTACACCCGGCGGAAGTGATTGCCGGAAATCAGGCTGCCCGAGCTGCCGTTCAGCAGCGCGATCATGCTCGGGAAGTTGCTGAGCAGCTTGTTGGCGGAGATGGTCGTGCGGTGGGAGTTGGTGAGGGTGATGTTGCAGGCCCACAGGATGCTGTTGCCCGAGATGAGGATGCCCTCGGCGTTCTCCGCGAAGATCGAGTAGCCCGCCCAGGCGCTGATCAGGAAGTTGTTGGTGATCTTGGCTACCTGTGAGGCACCGGTCAGTTCGATGCAACTGCCGCATTCGGCCATGAAGTTGTTGGTGATGTTCGGGGCATCCGCGCCCTTCACGATCAACGCGTGTGCGAGGTAGACGAAGCCCATCCCCTCGAAGCGCAGCGAGTCGTTGTCCGACTGCACCGATATGCCGATCTTGCCATTGCCCGGTGTGTAGGGCTTGGAGGACGACACACCGTCGATGCAGAAGTCCTGGAAGACGATGGCATTGAGCCGGCCGACCGTGCCCGGCGCTCCGGAGCGCTGGACCAGGAACGCCTCGTTGTTGCCGTCGGTGTTCTTCACCCGGATGTGGCTGGCGCCGGGCTGGACCTCGGCCCACGAGCCGGTGGAGGACTCGTCGCGGATGGCCTCCGACAGGAAGCCGTGGCCCGAGCCCTTGATCTGCAGGAAGCTGATGTCGATGACGGCGCGGGTGAGGAGGTCGTAGTGACCCGGCGGGATGTAGATGACGGCGCCGGGTCTGGTGGTCTGGGTGGTTTGCTTGGACTTGATGTCCGCGATGATCTCGTTGATCACCTTGCCGATGTCGGTGTACGGCGAGACGCTGGCGCCGGTCCAGGTGGTGACGTCGTAGACGGTGTCTGCCACGGGATGTCCTTCCAGTTCCGGTTTGAGGTCAGAGGAGTCCGACGATCACCGCGTACGACGGATGCGGCTCGGCCACGGGCTTGTCGGGCTCGGTGAGGTCCGGGACGGCGGCGTGCGCCTGTGCCGGGGGCAGGAAGGCCAGCGTGGTCAGCGCCGTGAGGGCGGCTCCTTTCAGTAACGTGCGTCGAGGCAGGGCGAGTTGTGGTTCAGAGTCCATGACGGCTCCTCATGAGTGCTGTGACTTCAATGGGTTCACAGGTGTGGGTGCGGGATCGATCAGCGGACGGCGCCTGCCGTCATGCCCGCGATGACTTGCTTCTGGAAGGCCGCGTAGATCACCAGCTGCGGCAGCAGGACGAGGGTGGCGGACGCCATCATCGCGCCGTAATCGACGCTGTAGACGCCTTGGAACTGGGAAATTCCCAGGGACACGGTGGTGAGCGTCGGGTCGTTGATGAGCGTGACCGCGAAGGGGAACTCGTTCCAGACATAGATGACGTTGAGGATTGCGAGGGTGGCGACGACCGGCCGCATCAGCGGGAAGGTGACCTGCCAGGCCATGCGCCACAGGCCGACCCCGTCCATCACTGCCGCTTGTTCGATCTCGTCCGGGAAGTCCCTCAGGAAGCCGGTCAGCAGCAGGATGTTGAAGGGGATCGTGATGGCGATGTATGGCAGGATCAGCGCGAAGTAGGTGCCGAACAGGCCGAGTGCGATGTCGATCCGGTACACCGGGAACAGCAGGATGTAGACCGGGATGGCGAGTCCGGCCAGGAAGTAGTAGCGCAGCGCGTTCTGGGTACGGCGACCGCCCTTGCGGAAGACCATGCGGGTGAGCGCGAACGCCGCCAGGTACGAGATGACCAAGCCGACCGTGACCGAGATGACGGCCAGGATCAGCGTGTTCTTGTACATCACCAGCAGGTTGAGGGTCTCCAGGGCCTGTTGATAGTTGGCCAGAGTGAGGTCGGAGAGGGAGAACGGGTGCGCCAGGATGTTGTCATTGGTCTGGAACGACAACAGCACGATCCACAGCAGCGGGAACAGGATCACGAAGGTGATCAGATAGGCGACCGCCGAGGCGACGATCACGCCGCGGCTGCGGCGCCGGGAAGTGCGGGGCGTGGCGCCACCGACCCGGTCGGGCGTCGGCAGGGGGCCGGTCGTGGCGGGGCGTGGGCTGGTGTCCGTGCTCAACTCTGCTTCTCCCTTCGGCGGTTGCCGAGGAACGTGGCTCCCGAGGCGAGCGCGCCGACCACGAACACCACCACCGCCAGGGCCATGCCGTAGCCGTACTGCTGGGTGGTGAAGGTGATGTGGTACATGTAGCTGACCATCACCTCGGAGAGGTGGACGGGGCCGCCGCCGGTGAGCGCGAAGACGAGTTCGAAGACCTTGAAGACGCCGGTGACGACCAGTGCGGTGACGATGCCGAACGTCTCGCGCAGCATGGGGATCTGGATGTATCGCAGCTGCTGCAGGCGCGTCGCGCCGTCCAGGCCGGCGGCTTCCAGTACGTCGCGCGGCAGCATGCGGATGCCCGCGTAGAAGATGGTGAGGACGAAGCCGATCTGCTGCCAGAGATAGACGAACGCGATCGAGTACGGGCTGAGTGTGGGGCCGCCGATCCACTGCGGGTGTGCGGGAACGCCGATCGCCAGGAGGAATGCGTTCACCAGGCCGATCTGCGGGTCCAGGATGAAGATCCAGATCAGTCCGACGAGGATCGGCGCGACGATGGCCGGGGCGAACACCAGCGCCCGTAGTGCCCCGCTGCCCCGCACTCGGCCGCTGAGCAGGACCGCGAGCAGGAAGCCCAGGGGAATCAGCAGGAGCAGGGCGATGCCGAGGATGACTCCGGTGTTGCGCAGCGACGTCCAGAAGACCGGATCGGCGGCCATGTGACGGTAGTTGTCGAGACCGGAGAAGGTGGTGGCGGAGACGCCGTCGTAGTCGGTGAAACTGTAGTAGAGCGAGTACAGGATCGGATAGATCATGTACAGGCTGTAGATGAGGAGAGCCGGCGCGATCATGAGGGCGAAATGCCGGCGGGTGGTGAGCCAGTTCATGCCGTTCCCGTCGTCCGGTGCCCGGGCGCCGCATGAGCGGCGCCGTGGCGCCGACAGCTACTTGATGGTCTTCTCAACACTGCGTACGGCCTCTTCGGGGCTGAGGCTGCCGCCCATCACGCCGTAGAAGCTGTCGTACATGGCGCTGGCGGTGGCCGCCGAGACGACCAGGTCGGGCTGGGCCTCGGGACTCTTCCAGCCGGGCTTCGCCGCTGCGGCGAGGACGGCGGCGAAGACCGGGTCCGAGGCGGTGTCGACGTCCGGCTTGTACGTGGTGACCGGCGGCTGGGCGTTGTCAACGAGGATCTTCTGGCCCGCGTCGCTGTAGTAGAACTGGATGAACGCCTTGACCGCGGCGTACTTCTTCTTGTCCTTCTTCACCTTTGCGCTCACGACGAACGGCGCCGAGGGAACGTTCATGACGATCTTCTGCTCTCCGACGCCGTCGGAGAAGGTCGGCCCGGCCCAGAAGTCGGTGCTCCTGCCCACCTTGCTCTTCTGGATCTTCGCCGCCTCCCAGACGCCCGCGTCGAGGAAGGCCGCCTTGCCCGCCATGTAGGAGGCCACGGCCTGGGCGTAGGTCTGGGTGGACATGTTGGCCGGGAAGGCGCCGGCCTCGGCGAGTTCGCGCACGTGCCGGTAGAGGCGCAGGAAGTCGGCGTTGTCGTAGCGGACCCTGCCGGACAGGATCGCCGGGTACTTCTCCTCGTACCCGAAGCGGTCGAGCATGGTGAGGAAGGCCCACACGCTGAACGACGAGTTGTTCGCGCCCTGGGCGATCGGCACGACTCCCGCCGCCTTCAACTTCTTCACCGCGGCGAGCAGCTCGTCGAACGTCTTGGGCAGGGCGATCCCGTGCTCGCCGAGGATGTCCTTGTTGACGTAGAAGCCCGTGATCAGCGCCTGGTAGGGCACCCCGTACTGGGTCCCGTCCGCCTGGAATCCGGCGAGCATGCTGGGGGCGAACTTCGTCTTGAGGTTGTCCTCGTCGAGGATCGGGGTGAGGTCCAGCAGGTCGCCGTCCTTGACCATGGTCTTCGCCAGTGAGTCGTACACCCAGAAGATCTCCGGCAGCGTGTCGCTCTGCGCCGCGATGGTCATCCGCTGCTCATGCTGCTCGACCGGTTGGCCCTCCAGTTTGATCTTCATATCGGGGTGGGCGGCGTTGAACTCCTGGACCAGCTCATACGTGGCCGGGTCCTGGGTCTTGCTGTCCGGGTTGTGCATGGACAGCGTGATCAGGCCGTCCGACGCCGCGCCGCCCTGGCTGTTGGTCGCCGAGCCGCATCCGGCCGCGGTTGCGAGCAGGGCGCTCGCGGTGGCGCATATCAGGAGCCTGCGTGAGATGCCGGGGCGCTTTCTCGACGGGAGGGGCGCGGGCTGAGGGGAGGTCGCCATGGTGCTGTTGCCTTCCGGGAGCTGGGTGAGGCGGAACCGGGGCGGGGGGGGGACGGGACACCGGTGCGGTGATCGGCGCGGGCCGTGAGGGTTCTGATGTCCGATGCGCCTGGGCATTCGGCGTGGGGACCGGTGTACGGCGCGGCGCGCAAACGTTTCGATGAAAGGTACTCGGGAGTCGCGGGCTGTCAATACCGTGTGTCGGTGTTGTTTCCGGGTGAAAGAGAGCTCGCACTGGTCATACGCATTGACTGGCACCGTGAGGGCGTGCCAAGGTCTGCGCAATCGTTTCGATGAGTTCGTGAGGTCGTCGGAGCGGGATGGACCTACGGCCTGATAGACCGGACGCGCTGACAGAGCGTGGACCGACGGGCCCACGCAACTGATGGAACTCATGGAACGGACGGACCGAACCAGCGGATCCGATCCGATGGCCCAAGGAGGCGGCGAATCAGCAGTGGCGACGATCTCCGACGTCGCACGGATCGCGGGCGTGTCCACGTCCACCGTGTCGCACGTCATCAACGGCACGCGGCCGGTCCGCGACGAAACCCGCACCCGGGTCGAGGAGGCGGTCAGGGCCACGGGCTATCGGCGCGACAGCCTCGCCCGCGCACTGCGCCGCTCCCGCACCGACTCCATCGGTCTGATCGTCACGGACGTGGCCGAGCCCGCCTTCGCCGCGATGGCCCGCGGCGTCGAGCGGGAGGCCATGGCCGCCGGCTACACCCTGCTGCTGGCCAACTCCGGCGAGGACCCCGCGCTGGAAGCCCGCGCGCTGGAGGTGCTCACCGAACGCCGTGTCGACGGCGTTCTGATCGCCCCTGTCGCCCGGTCCCGGAGCGAGGAGATCACCGGCGTCATCGACCAGGGCACCCCCGTCGTCCTCATGGACCGTCTGGGCGGTGTCAAGGCCGACCAGGTCGGGGTCGAGAACACCGCTCCCATGCGGGAACTGGTACTGCACCTGGCGCAACGGCACGGCCACCGCCGTATCGCACTCGCCGCGGGCGACGCCGACGTGTCCACCATCGCCGAGCGCCGGCGCGGCTACCTGGAGGCGCTCGCCGCGGCAGGCATCGAGGTCGACGACACACTCGTCGTCACCGGCAGCGGCCGCGCGGACGACACCCGCGAGCGGATGCTGGGCGTCCTGCGGCAGCCGCAGCCGCCGTCGGCGGTGGTCGCGGCCAGCACCGAGACCGCCGTGGGCGTGCTCGAGGCGGCGAAGCAGCTGGGTCTGGCCGTGCCGGAGACCTTCGCCTTCGCCACGTTCGACGGCTTCCCCCACTCCGACCTGTTTCGCCCCGGCATCACCACGGTGACCCAACCCGCCCACGAGATCGGCGCCACGGCGATGCAACTGCTGATCAGCCGCATCGACGGCACGCTCACCTCCCGGCACCGCTCCATCCGCCTCGAGCCCGAGATCACCTACCGCGAATCCTGCGGCTGCCCCGACTGAGCCTCACTTCCACGAGGAGGGCGGCGGGAGAGGTCCAGTCTCCCGCCGCCCGAGTTCAGCGACGCACCATCACGCACGATCACCGAAGGGAACACCTTCTCATGCCCTCGTCCCTCGACCACCTCACCCGGCCCACGGCGGCGCGCACGGCCCGCGTCTCCAGTTGGGACCAACGCGGCCGCAACCAGGACTACTGGACCACACCGGCCCACTCCACCCGGGTCCTCGCCGACCTCGAGGGACCCGGCCGGATCTCCCACATCTGGATGACCCAGTTCTGCCGCCGCACTCTCGGCCCCGGCCTGATCGATCCACTGGAAGCAGACACCGTCGCCCCGGTCATGGAGATCCACAACGCGCTCGGCGTCAACTGGGAGGAACCGGACCCCGATTACTACCGCAAGGTCCTCATCCGGATCACCTGGGACGACGAGGAGGAGCCCGCCGTCCTCGTCCCGCTCGGCGACTTCTTCGGCATCGGCCACTGCCTGCCCAACAGCTACCAGTCGGCCCTGTTCACCGTCTCCGCCAAGCCCGAGGAGTCCCTGATCCCCGGTGGCAGCGCGGCCCTGAACTGCTGGACGCCGATGCCCTTCAACAAGCGCGCCCGCATCGAGCTGGTCAACGAGAACGACCTGCCGATCCAGCAGTACTTCTACATCGACTACGAGCTGTACGCGGACCCGCTGCCCGAGGACACTCTTTACTTCCACGCCCGTTGGAACCGCAGCAACCCCTGCAACGGCTGGGCCCCCGACATCCAGACCAACAGCCCCGAGGTCAACATCGCCGACCTCACGGGCGAGGACAACTACGTCATCCTCGACACCGCCGGCCGCGGCCACTATGTCGGCTGCAACCTCTCCGTCCACCACCGGCAGGGCAGTTGGTGGGGCGAGGGCAACGACATGATCTGGATCGACGACGACTTCCTGCCCGACGGCTCCACCAGCTGGCCGCCCTCGCTGCACGGCACCGGCACCGAGGACTACTTCAACCACGCCTGGGGGATGCAGAAGAACGCCTACCTCTACCACGGTGCGATCGTCCACGAGGCGGACGTCCCCGGCTATTCGGTCAACTACCGCTTCCACGTGGCCGATCCGGTCCGCTTCGAGGAGCGCATCCGCGTGACCGTGGAGCACGGCCACGGCAATCACCTCGCCGACGACTGGGCGTCGACCGCGTACTGGTACCAAACCCTGCCCTCACCGAAGGCGACCGTCCTCCCGCTGGAACAGCGTCTACCGGTCCGCCCCGCCGGACAGCCGATGCCCATCGCCGCGGCACGCACCGGTGCGGTCGCCGAGGAGATCGCAGTGATGCGCGAGAGGTACCGGGAGCGTTTCGAACACCACATGGAGCACCTCGCCGAGCGCACCCGGCAGCGCGGCGAGCGCTCCCTTCAGGAATCCGAGGCGAACGTCAAGCAGGCCGCCGTCGTCCGGCGCCGCTACGACGAGCGCGCCCATGGCTGAGACCCGCATCGCAGCCCCGGTCACGCTTGACCCGCATTTCCCCGCAATCCACCTGCGCCCCCCGGCGAACTGGCTCAACGACCCGAACGGCCTGGTCTTCCACGAAGGCCACTACCACGTCTATTTCCAGTACAACCCGCATGGCGCCCGCCACGCCGACATGCACTGGGGCCACTTCCGCAGCCGCGATCTGATCCGCTGGGAGCCGATGCCGGTGGCCCTCGCCCCCACGCCCGACGGCGAGGACCGGGGCGGAGTGTGGTCGGGCAACGCGGTGTCGTACAAGGGCCGTATCACCGCCTTCTACTCCGCCCGTCACCCGGACCGCCGGCACCAGCCGGTGACCTCGGCACACTCCCTCGACGGCGGCACGACGTTCACCAAGCACGGCCGACTGCTCATCCCCGAACCGCCCGACGGCACCACCATGTTCCGCGACCCCTATGTGTGGAGGGACGGAGACCGTTGGCGGATGCTCGTCGGCGCCGCGCTCGCCGACGGCCGGGGAGCCGCCCTGGAGTACGTCGCCGACGACCTGGACCACTGGCGGTACCAGGGCATCTTCCTCGCCCGCCCGCCGCACCCCCTGCGCGGCGGCCGCACCACCGAGGAGGGCTGGGAATGCGCCCAGTACGTCTCCTTCCCCGAAGGAACCGGAGCCGTCCTCGCCAGCGCCTGGGACCCGGAGGACGGCGCCATCTGCGCCGTCTACTGGCCGGGCCGCGAACAGGACGGTGAGTTCCACGCCGCGGCGCCCCAACTCCTGGACCACGGACCCGATTTCTACGCCCCCGCCCTGCTCCGCGCCCCCGACGGACGGTTCCTGATGTGGGCCTGGATCTGGGAAGCCAGGGATGAGGAACGGGTCGGCGCACCCAGCACGTGGACCGACGAGGCCGGCTGGGCCGGGATGCTGTCGCTGCCCCGCGAACTGGCGCCCGGCACCGGCGGCGAGCTGACCCAACAACCGGCCCGCGAACTGCTCAACCTGCGGGGCGAGCACCGGATCGCCGCCACCGGCCGGGTGACCGCCGAGCAGCCTGTGATGCTCGGTGAGGTGGCCCGGGCAAGCGACTTGACCGTGAGTCTTGAACGCGGCGGACGACTCCGGCTGCTCACCTCCTCGGACGGGACGGAGTACCTCGACGTTCTCCACGACCCGGCCACGGGTGAGCTGGTCGTCGATCGCGACCACGCTTCGCTGGACCCCCGCGCCAAGCGCGGCCGCTGGCAGCTCCCGGCGGAACAGCCGACCGCGATCCTACGGATCCTTCTGGACCACTCGGTCGCCGAGCTCTTCACCGCCTCCGGCCGCACCCTCACCGTCCGCTTCTATCCCGTCGGCGACGGCCCCTGGCGCGTGCAGGCGGACGCCGTGGGCGTTGCCACCGCCGCGTACGCGGTTCAGGCATGGGACCTGACAGCACCGGGACCACCGTGAGGTGACACCGCGCGATGGCGGTCCAGGCTGGGCCGGCATCAGGCTCCGGGTCAGTCCCGGACCAACTCGATGTCGACCGAGACTCGTCAACACCCGGACCGCCACGGCCAACGACTCGGGCCCGCCGCATCACGCGACGGGCCCGGTCCTTCGTGGCCGAGGCGGGATTTGAACCCGCGACCTCTGGGTTATGAGCCCAGCGAGCTGCCTACCTGCTCCACCCGGCGGACTCCACTGTATGACGCCCCATCAATCCCCACGAGTGATTTTCAAGCGCCCCGGTACCTTCGACGGCTGCGGAGGAATCAGGTCACCGGACATCTCAAGAACGCTGTCCGTTGGTTCGGGAGACACCGTTCCTGGCCGGGCCGGTTGCCACCGGGGACTTCGCCGTCCCGGTTCTCCACCTCGCCCGTGCGGCGTGAGGCGTCGGGGACGGGGAACCGACGTATGGAGATTCCCCGCGTGAACCGTGTGCCCGGCGGCGCCGGTGTGGGTGATGGCTCCGCGGAACGACGACTGCCAGCATGGTCCTGTGGTGTTGATCCCGGGCTGGGCATGGCGCGGCGGTGCGTTTCGCCGGGCAGTGAGCATCGGCCTTCCAGTCGGTGTCCTCTGCGGTGCACTTGTGCTCGCCGAGTCGGGCTCATGGGTGGGCGCGGCTCTGGTGGCCATGATCCTCAGCCCCTTCTACGGAATCAGGGTGGCCCGTCGGATAAGCCGAGCCTGGCCGGGAGCCAGAGACCTGGACTCCGCCGACCGGATGGCGGTGGTTCGTGCCACCCGGCGGGGTGAGGACATCGGTCATGCCCGACTGGCGCACGCCGTCCTCGACTACGGCAGCGCGCTGCGAGCGGCCCGGGAACGAGATCGGCTGTTCCCATGGATGCTCCTGATCTGCGTCGGACTGTCTGTGGCCCTCGCGCTGAGCGACACGTTCACCGGATCGACCCGGGAAGCAATGGTGTCGTGGCTGGTGGTCGCGTTCTTTCTCGTTGAACTGACCTGGTGGCCCAGTGGGCAGTCTCACGTCATGTCCAACGCGGAGCGAGCGGAGACGTCGGCCCGAGAGGTCTTGCGACCGAACACGCCCGGCGAGTGAGATGAAGATGTTCAGTCCGGTCGAACCATGGATCGGACCGGACTGGCCTCGTCCCGCCCCTCCGCCATGAGCGAGCGCCCTCCGCACGCCACCGCCCCACGGCCCCGGCCGGCCTCCCCCGACCAGTCGGGGCATTTCCCTGTTCGCGCCCAAGCGTCGTGGCGTCGGGCAGAGCCGGCACTGCTTCCGCGGCAAGGATGACGCCGACAAGACCTGCTACCTCCTCACTACGGGTCCTGCGCAGCCGAGATGCCAGCCGCGGGCGTGATCGGACACGGGCATGGTCGGCCGCGGCCGCGTTCGCCCGCGCGCCATGCCTGTGCCGGCCCCGGCGATTGTCAGTGCCGCGCGCGAGAGTGTTCCCTCGCGCCCGAAGCCAGTGCTCCGCCGGAGGGATCACGATGCAGCCGCAGCGGGGGGTCACGCAATCCCCCACACGTGTTCCGCGCCCCTTCCGAACCCCGACGAGTGAATTCGAACGGGACATCACGGAGCTCGGCTCAGGCGGCACTTGGCCCGCCCGGCCACCATCGAACTCGCGATCGAAGATTCGCCCGGGTCGGCCCGTGTCGGCTCCTTGATCAGGTGCGTTGTCCGGGTGCTCAAGCCAGCCCGTCATCACAGGAGGACTCCGTGAATCCCATGCCCGTGCTCGTCGCCCTTCATCCTGTTTTCGAAACTGCGCCTGCAGCAGTGGCGGCGCCGGTCCGCTTCCGGCGGCCCGTTGCGGACGCCCGGCGCGCCCTGTTCTCCTCCGCAGCACACCCGTCATCGAGGTGGGGGGTATGACCGACGCGAAGATCCTTCCGCCTGCCGTGCGGGCGTGGGCTCAGGGGCACATCGGGCCGATCACGGCCGTACGGGATGTCTCTCATCGGCGTACGGCCTCCCGGGTGTGGGAACTCGTGCGGCCCGGCGGTCGGGCTGTCTATCTCAAGATCGCGGCCGGACCGGTGCCCTACCAGCGGGAGTCCTTCGCCTACCGCTCGGCAGTGCCGGCGCTGGGCTCGGGAGCGGCGCCGCAGCTGGTCGAGTCCAGCGCGGAGCATTTCGCGTTGCTGGTCACCGCGATCCCGGGTCGCCCTCTGGCCGAGCTCCCGCTGGCGCCGGCCGAGGAACTGGAGGCCTACCGGCAAGCTGGTGTGCTCTTGGCCCGTCTCCATGCGGCGGGCGATCTGCGCGGGGTACACAGGGTGGAGGCAGAGGAGGCGCTGCACCGCGCGGCGAGCGGCGTGGACAGGCACCTCGCCGCGGCCGGCGATCGGCTGAGCGCGCCGGAGCAGCAGCTCGTGCGGCGTCTGGCCGAGGAACTGCTGCTGGTCGGGTCGGTGCCGCTGGCGTTCCTGCACGGTGACGCGTGGGCGAGGAACGTGCTGTGGTCGGACCGGTCGGCGTGGGTCGACTTCGAGCGGGCCCGCTTCGGCGCCGCTGTGCAGGACTTCGTGGTGATGAGCTGTGGTGTCTGGGCCGACAACCCGCGGCTGCGGACCGCGTTCTTCCGCGGGTACGGCCGCGAGCTGTCCCCGGCCGAGCGGCACGCCCTGACCTGCCTGGCGGCGCTCGACGCTGCGAGCTGCCTGGCGTGGGCTCCCGAGCACGGCGACATCGAGGTCGCCGACCGTGGTCGCAAGACGCTGGACCGGCTGATGACGGGGGGCTTCGCATGACGGAATCCGTGACCGATGGCCGCCAGGAGTACGGGGCGGAGGATGCGTCGGCCGTGCCGACCGCGCGCCAGGGGCCACCGCGGCCCGCGGCGCCTCCGGAACTGGACTACAACGGCCGCAAGCACCGCAGGGCGATGGACAACGCGTCGTTGGTGGAGATGGCGCGGCGGATTCCGCGGGCGCTCGCCCAGACGGCCTGGCTGGCCTGGTCCGTTGACCGACGGATGGCGATCACCATCCTGGTGTGCCAGTTGATGTCCGGTGTGGGCACGGCCGTGATGCTCACCGCCGTGTCCAAGGCTCTGCCGCTGCTGACAACGGCCGATCCCGGAGCGGGACTTGCCCAGGCGTGGCCGGCGCTCGCCGTCGCCGTGGTCGCGCTGGGCGCCGGCTCGGGCATGTGGATCCTCGCGGACTGGGCGACCCGCCGCCTCAACCCGAAGATCGCCTCCGCCGCGGATCTGGCGCTGGTGGACCTGCACATGCGCGCCGAACTGTCCGCGTACGACACGCCGGGCTTCACCGACCGGGGCCAGGCCGCAGAGGTCGGCGCGATGCGCGCGGTCGACCTCGCCGACGACGCGAAGACCCTGACCAACGGATTCGTCCAGCTGGTGTCCGCCGCAACCGTCCTGACCTCTTTACACCCGCTCCTGCTGGGGGTGTTGCTGTTGTCGGTCGTCCCCCGCGGCTTGGGCGGCGTGGTGGCCGCGCGGATCGACTACCGGGTCCACGACCGGACCATCTCCGCCCGTAACGTGCGCGGGATGATGCGGTGGTGGCTGACCACATCGGAACTCGCCGACGAGCTGCGCGCCAACACCATGAGGGGATACCTCCATTTCTGGTACCGGACGATGTGCGACCGGGTCGAAGGCCGCGAGCTGGAGGGCGCACGCCCGTACCTCTGGGTGACGCTGCTCGCCGCGTCCCTGGCCGGCCTGTTCACCCTGGGGATGTGGGCGTCGCTCGCCGCGCTCGTCCTGGCCGGCAGCATGACCACCGCGATCGCCGGGACCGCGATCGTCGCCTCGCAGACGGCCGGCCGCGCCCTCAACTCCATCGTTCGGTACGGCGCCGTGATGTTCCACCACGGCCTCTACCTCAGTGACTACTTCGACTTCATTGCGGAGGTCGGCTCGATGACGGCCGCGCGCGGCAGCGCGCGGCCGAAGGCACCCGAGAAGATCCGCTTCGAGTCGGCCGGTTTCACCTATGCGAGCAAGGGCACGCCGGCTCTGCACCCGATCTCCCTCACCTTCGAGCGTGGGCAGGTCATTGCCCTGGTGGGCGAGAACGGCGCCGGCAAGTCCACCTTGATCCGCATGCTCACCGGCCTGACACTGGCGACGGAGGGCGCCGTCTACTGGGACGACACCGACCTTGCCACCGCGGACGCCGAGGCGGTCTGGCAGCACGTCGGCCTTGTTCCGCAGAAGAGCGGCCACTGGCCCCTGGCCGCCCGGGAGAACATCACCCTCGGCCAGCCCCGCCACCACGATGACGCACCCATCTGGGACGCGGCGGACCGCGTCGGCATGGCCGATCATGTGCGCGAACTCCCTGACGGGCTCGACACGTTGCTCGCCCGATCGGTGTGGGGCGGACAGGAGCTGTCTGGCGGGCAATGGCAGAGGCTCGCCTGCGCTCGCGCCATGTACCGTCGGCCGGCCGTCCTCGTCCTGGATGAGCCGACGAGCGAGATGGACGCCCGCGGCGAGCACCTGATCTTCCGCGAGCTGCGGAAGATGGCCCCGGACCGGATCACCGTCGTCGTCACCCACCGCCTGGACAACGTCCGCATGGCGGACCGCGTCATCGTCCTCGACAAGGGACGCATCCGCGAGGAAGGCACCTTCGACGACCTCGTCCAGACCGACGGCAGTCTCCTGGGCGAGCTGTACGCGCTCGCCCAGGACCGCTGACTCGATCACCAACCGCAGGCGGGGCCGCACCACAGCGCGGCCCCGCCCCTCCCCCGTTCCCGACGTCCCACAGGAGCATCATGACCAGCATCGGCGCCGAAGCGACGAACTCCCGCGCATGGACGGCGTACGGCGAGCACCACCTCCGGCGCGGCACGCACGTACCCGAGGTCGACCGCCTGGCCTGGGGTTTCTGGCCCACCGGCCCGGGCACCGAAGTCCTCGGCGACCTCTGCGGGCAGCGAGTTCTGGACCTCGGCTCAGGCCTTGGCAAGTACGCCGCGTTCCTCGTCCGCGAGCACGGCGCCCGCATCGACGCCGTCGACTCCTCCCCCACTCAGCACGAACGCGCCCTCGCCCGGTACGGCGATCTGCCCGGCCTCACCCTTCATCTGGCCGACGCCGCCGACCACCTCGTGCGGGCCGACCCGTACGACCTGATCTACTCCATCCACGGCCTCGGCTACATCGATCCCCGCCGCCTGCTCCCCGCCCTCACCACCGCGCTCAAGCCCGGCGGACGCCTGGTGTTCTCCGTCCTGCACACCGACTTGAACGGCCGCGGCCCTTCCCCGACCCTCACCGTCCGGCCGGAGAACCTGCACCTCGCCGGCAGCGATGACCCACTGACCGTATCCATGTGGGTGCTCACCCCCCAATTGTGGGAGGACCTCCTTGGCGAGCACGGCTTCGTGGTCGACCGGATTGAGACCCTCGACGCCCCCGAGGACGACAACCCCGTCTCGTGCCGTCTCTTCCACGCCCGGCGCCGCGTTCGGATCACGAGCCGGCCGCGCACCAGCCGACCCCCGGAGCCGAACGACGCACTGGGGGTCGGCGCGCTCCTCCACGGCCCGCGAGGTCTGCTGCTCGGCCTGCACCGCCGAGGGACCAGAGAGCTCCCGGGAGGGAGGGTCGAGCCCGGCGAGTCCTACGCCGGCGCCGTGGTGCGCGAGGTCAAGGAGGAGACTGGATGTACCGCCCGTGAGGAGGACGTCGTCCTGCTCGGAACACTGCTCGACGACGTCGGCGACGTCGTTCGGACGACGGTGGTCGCCCTGGTGACCCGTTGGGCGGGCGAGCCCTCGGACCAGCCGGACGAGAGTGTGAGCGACTGGCGTTTCTACCCGCTGGATCAACTCCCGGACGGCCTGTTCGACCCCAGCGCGCAGTGCCTCACCGCGTGGCGTCCCGACCTCTCGATCGACCATCCCCCCGCGCGCTTCCATCCGTTCGCGCCCTGTGCATCGGTCACGCCGTCAGCCGGCGAGGAAGGCGCGCCGACCGTAGCTGAGTAGGAGGACTCATGACGCTCCGCCGCGACGCGGGGAGGATCGGGGCATGACAATGATCAGGACGACACGGGTCCGGCTCGGGATACTGCCGATGGCGGTGCTGGCCGTGCTGGCGGCGGGTTGTGGAACGCATCGGCCAGGAAACGACGCCGGGGCGGACGGGCCCTCGCGGGCCCCGACGGCTACGCCGAGCAGGCCGGTGGACTTCCGGTGCCCCGGCGAGAGCGCCACGCCGGCGGCACCGACGACCGCGGTCACCTCGGTCCCGGCCGCGCCGCCCACGGACCACTACGCCGAGAACCACGGCTTCATGGTCCCCTTCCCGCTGCACGGGGAGCGCCGCTGCGAGGGGCTCGCGGCCGTCGGGCGCGTCCAGCGCGCCCTCGAACCACTGCGCGAGCGCGGTGACTTCGACCCGGAGAGCACCCGCAGCGCGCTCACCGGCCTCGGCTACGCCGTGGGGAAAGTGCGGTCGTATCAGGACGGTCCCACCGGAGTCGGCTTCCTCATCGATGCCTTCCCGCTGTGTGTGGAGGGCACGATGGACCGCAAGTCCACCCAGGCGGACGCCTTCGGCGGCTATCCCGACCACCCCGGCTGCGACCGTCCCTCCGGTGGCCACTGACCGCAGCCCACGGTGAGCGGGTGCGCGCGCTGGGGCGGCCGTCATTCACGCGGTACCACCTTTGATCGAGCACGTTGCTGGATCCCGCACCGTCCTTCGACCTGTCGGCGTCGATGCCTCTGGGCACGCGAACTGTGCGCGACGGGTTGGTGAGTCATGGCTGCGCATTGAGCTGTTGTTCGGTCCAGATGACCTTTCCGTCGGATGTGTAGCGCGTGCCCCAGCGGTCGGCGAACTGGGCCACCAGAAAGAGGCCGCGGCCGCCTTCGTCCATGGTGGTGGCTCGGCGCAGATGCGGCGATACGCTGCTGCCGTCGGAGACTTCGCAGATGAGGCTGCGGTCGCGGATCAAGCGCACGCCGATGGGGCCGGTTGCGTGCCGGATGGCATTGGTGACCAACTCGCTGAGGACCAACTCCACGGTGAACGCTTCCTCTTCCAAGCCCCAGTCCAGCAGGCATTGGGTGGCGGCGGCACGGACGCCGGCAACGGCCGAGGGATCGGACGGTACGGCCCAGGACACAGTGTGCTTGCCGTCGAGCAGACGGGTACGAGCGACAATCAGGGCCACGTCGTCCCGGGGCGCTGCGGGGAGCATGGCGTCCATCGCCGCCTGGCACATCTGGTCCGGCGTTCGTCCGGCGTGCCCGAGAGCACGACGCAGGCGCTCGATGCTTTCGTCGATGTCACGCTGCCGGTCCTCGATCAGACCATCGGTGTAGAGCGCGATGCTGCTGTTCTCGGGCAGAAGTATCTCGGTCTTTTCGTAGGGCAGCCCTCCCAGCCCCAAGGGCGGGCCGACCGGCACTCGGGGCAGGTCCGCGTGACCGTCCGGGCGCACGATGATGGGTTCCAGGTGGCCCGCGCTGGCCATGGTGCAGAGGCGGGAGACCGGGTCGTAGACCGCGTACAGGCAGGTGGCGCCCGTGAGCGTCGGTGTATCGCTGTCGCCGTCTCGATCCTGGTCGATGCGGGTGACCAGCTCGTCCAGATGCCAGAGCAGTTCGTCGGGTGGCAAGTCGAGCGTGGAGAAGTTGTGGACGGCGGTGCGCAGTTGACCCATGGTGGCGGTGGCATGCAGTCCGTGTCCCACAACATCGCCCACCACGATGGCGACGCGGGCTCCGGGGAGAGGTATGACGTCGAACCAGTCGCCGCCGACACCACCGAGCCCTGCTTCTGCCGGAAGATAGCGGTGGGCCACGTCAACCGCGCTCTGCTCGGGGAGCGCGTGCGGCAAAAGGCTGCGCTGCAGCGTGACCGCCATGGTGTGTTCCCGGGTGAAGCGACGGGCGTTGTCGATGCTCACCGCCGCACGCGCGACCAGCTCTTCTGCCAGCGAGAGGTCTTCTCGAGTAAAGGGTGTCGGCTCCTTCGAACGCCAGAAGGTTGCCACGCCAAGAATCACTCCGCGGGCTCGCAGCGGAGCGACGATCATGGAGTGGATGCCGTATGCCACCAATTTGCGAGCTCGGTCGGGATCTTGAGCCTGCCAGCCGGAAAAGGCTCCCATGTCGGCCTCCAGCACCATCTGCCCGGAGTCGAAGCCGGAACCCTGTGGTGTGGAGGGGTTGAATTTGATGAGGCCACCGGGCGGGTAGAGCGGCACATCCTTCCGGATGCCTTGCAATGCGACACGACGTAGCTCCGCTGCACTCAGTTGACTCGCTTCCTCCCCGCGCACCACGGCGTCGACCAGGTCGACGGTGACGTAGTCGGCGAACCTGGGCACGGCGAACTCCGCCAGTTCCTGAGCGGTGTGCGTCACGTCCAGGGTGGTGCCGATGCGTATTCCTGCGTCGTACAGCAGCTTGAGCCGTTCCTGGACCACTTCCACTCGACCCATCAGGGCCCTGAGTTCGGTGGTGTCGCGCAGCGTGGCCACCCAGCCTCCCGGTCCGGGCTGCTGCACCATGGGGCGTTGGCTGACGGCCAGGAGCCGGTCGCCGACCTCGATCACCTCATCCGTGCTCGCTCTGCCCGACTCGAGGAGCTGCTCGGCTTTGCGCTCGAGTCCCAGTTCCGGGATGGGTCGGCCCTCCCCGTCCGTCCTCAGCTGGAGCAGGCGCCGGGCTTCGTCATTGGCCAGGAGCAGACACCCCTGGGCATCGACGATGAGAACACCTTCCCGTACCGAGTGCAGAACAGCGTCGTGGTGCTCGTACATGCGCGTCATCTGCGCGGGTCCGAGACCGTGTGTCTGGCGGCGCAGACGCCTGCTGATCAATGCCGTACCCCCGGTGGCCGCCGAAAGCACCACCCCGGTCGCCGCCAGGACGAGCGGCACTTGTCGGTCGGCCGCGACGCTCACTCGTTTGACTGTGATGCCCGCGGCCACCAGCCCGACGACCTTTCCGTCACCCGCGATGACGGGAACGACGGTCCGGACCGAGGGGCCCAGCGTACCGGCGGTCGTTTCGGTGACGATCCCGCCGTGCTGCGCCGCCTCGATGCTGCCGATGTAGTGCCGGCCTATCTCTGCGCGGTTCGGATGCGTGTAGCGGATGCCTGTAGGGCTCATGATCACGACGAAGTCCACGGCGGAGCGCTTGCGGGTTTCTTCGGCCTGCTGCTGAAGCGCGGCGGTCGGATTCGGGCTGGACAGTGCCTGCCGCACAGAGGGGGAGGCGGCGATGGCCGTGGCAACGGCCAGCGAGCGGTTGCGGGCCTCACGCACGGCGTCAGCCTTGGACTGCAGCAGCAGGGCGGCGACCGCCGCCACCACAAGGATCAGGACGACAACGGCCTGAAGGAGGAAGACCTGGCCCGCCACGGTGCGTAGCCCAAGCCAGGACCGTACGCGTCCGATCAGTTGGTGCATGCCCCCATATAACATCGCCCAAATAAGTCCCCAACACCCAAAGCAGAACATTTCATGGCTATTGGTGCTCTGTGTACCCGCACGTGCACATGAGGTGAGCAGTTCACAGGTCCGCCGAGCGTCACGGCGGACTCCAGAACGATTACCGGCCGCGTGCCCGATGTCGACGGGCTGTGGGTCGCCGACGCCTCGGTCTTCTTCGGGAGTTGCCCCGCGCCACCTCGAATCTCCGGCCATCGCCGCCGCCGAACGGCTCGCGGACCTCATCCGAGGTCAGGCGAACGCATCCCCCGTCGTGGTGCGATGTCAACCGCGGCGGCGCCAGGCTGCGATGGCCGCCCAGGCGAGGAGAACGCTGATGGCGATCAGGCCGATGACGGAGATGGCGTCGGCTTCGCGGGTGGCGGCGATGGCGGCACGGACGGCGAGGATGCCGAGGGTGAGGGCGAGCAGCGGCCAGACGATTTTCATGATCTCCCCAGGGTGTGTGATCACCTGGAAAGCTAGCGGGCGAGCGGACCGCCTGAGGTCGCGAGGGTCCGGCACCCAGGTGTTGGCCATGCTTGTCTGCCACTGGGATACCGAGGTGCCCGGCGTTCCGGTACAGCCGGGCGGGCTTGCGGCAGTACGGCGCCCACGGCGCCTCGTCCACATCGGCAGCCGCGTACCGGCGTCCCGAGCCGGGTCACTGCTGTGCCCCGCCCCCTCGTTGGGCGGGCGCTCGCATGCGTGGGTCCGTCTCTGCCGATTCTCCTGACGGGTGGTCTGTCGGGAGGGATGATGCGCGGCATCCCCACCTGGCCAACTCCTGTGTGCTGTCTTGACGTTGACGCACTCCGTAGTAGGGAGGGCCCACACCCGTAGTGATCGAGAAGTGTGGTCCGCTCCCACTGGCGGGCGGCCGTTGCGGTTCTACGGTGCAGCCGACCGCCCGCTCCGGGGGACGACCGGGGCGGCGTCGCCCCTGATCCCCCAACCACGGGAGGACCGCATGTCGGTTCGTGACCGCACCCGTCTCTCCTGCTGGGCCGGGCTGCTGGCCCTGCTCCTCGCCCTGTTCGCCGTGCCGCAGAGCGCATCGGCGGCGTCGCTCACTCAGGTGACCGGCTTCGGTTCCAACCCCGGCAACCTGTCGATGTACACCTACGTCCCCGACAACCTGCCGTCCGGCGCTCCGGTGGTCGTGGCACTGCACGGCTGCACGCAGAGCGCGAGCGACTACTACAGTCACTCCGGCTGGCCCAAGTACGCCGACGCGTACGGCTTCGCGCTGGTCTTCCCTCAGACCTCCAGCGCCAACAACGCCAACTCGTG
Source organism: Streptomyces albiflavescens (assembly GCF_014645835.1). GTDB lineage: Bacteria > Actinomycetota > Actinomycetes > Streptomycetales > Streptomycetaceae > Streptomyces > Streptomyces albiflavescens. The sequence continues at coordinate 259,862 of NZ_BMMM01000013.1, read as the reverse complement.
CTTCAACTGGTACCAGTCCGGTGACTACACCCGCGGCCAGGGTGAGGCCCTGTCCATCAAGCAGATGGTCGACTACGCCACGACGCAGTACGCCAGCAACCGCGCCCGCGTGTACGTCACCGGGCTGTCCGCCGGCGGCGCCATGACTTCCGTGATGCTCGCCGACTACCCCGATGTCTTCGCGGGCGGGTCCATCGACTCCGGCATCCCGGTCGGCTGCGCCACCGATCTCAGCAGCGGACTCACCTGCGAGTACAACCCGGTGAGCAAGACCCCGCAGCAGTGGGGCGACCTGGTCCGCAGCGCGTCGGGCGGCTGGAGCGGTCCCTGGCCGCGGGTGGCCGTGTGGCAGGGTTCCGGTGACTCGACCGTCAACCCGGCCAACGCCACCGAGTCCCGCGACCAGTGGACGAACGTCTGGGGCATCGGCCAGACCCCGTCCTCAACCACCACACTCACCGGCGGGACGACCCAGGCCGTCTACAACGACGCCGACGGGAACCCAGCCGTCGAGACCTTCACCGTCGCCGGCATGGCACACGGCCTCGCCGTGAACCCCGGCTCCGGGGCCGACCAGTGCGGCACGACCGGCACCTACTACCTCAACTACATCTGCTCCAGCTACTACACGGCGAAATTCTGGGGCCTGGACGGCTCCTCCGGCGGCACCGGCAGCCTGCCCGCGCCCAGCGGCCTGAAGGTCACCGGCACCACGGACACGAGCGCCTCGCTGTCGTGGAACGCCGTCAGTGGCGCCGCGTCGTACGACGTCTACCGCGGCGGTACGAAGACGGGCTCGACGGCCTCCACCTCGTACACGGACACCGGACTCGCCTCCGGCACCGGATACAGCTACACCGTCGCCGCCGTCGACGCATCGGGCAGGGCCGGCGCCGCCTCGGCGGCCGTGTCGGCAACCACCACCGGCTTCCAGCCACAGTGCTTCAGGGCCAACAACTACAACCAGGTCGCCTCCGGCCGCGCCCACCAGAGCGGCGGCTACACCTACGCGAACGGCTCCGACCAGAACATGGGCCTGTACAACACGTTCACCACCCACACCCTCGAAGAGACCTCCACCGGCTACTACGTGATCGCCGACTCCGGCTGCCCCGCCTGACGGTCCTGCCCCTGCTCCGCCGCCCCGTCGTCGGTGAGCAGGGGTGCCGCCGGATACCGCGCCCCGTCCGGACGCCACGGCTGAACCGCCTCTGCCGGGCGGCTTCGGGAGCCGACTCTTCATCGCCCCATCCGGACGCCACGGCTGAACCGCCTCTGCCGGGCGACTTCGGGAGCCGACTCTTCATCCGTCGCCCCTGCCGATCTCGGGCGGTTCCCCGCCCTGACTCGGTTGCTCAACCACCTGACTTGCTGATGACCGGATCGGTCCGCTGCTGGACCCGATGCGGCCTGTCGCCGCCCCGCCCGCGCGGCTCAGGCTTGGGGACATGACCCGAGCACTGATCGTCATCGATGTCCAGGAGTCCTTCCGCGCCCGTCCGCTGTGGGAGACCACCTCCGACCTGAAGATCGCCGACAAGGTGAACCGCCTGGTCGGGCTCTCCCGTCAAGCAGGGGACCTGGTGGTGTGGATACTGCACTCCGAGCCCGGCACCGGCGATGTCTTCGACCCGGCCCTCGGCCATGTCCGGCTGATGGAGGAGCTGGAGCGAGTGGACGGGGAGCCGCTGATCCACAAGACCTCACACAACGCCTTCACCACCACCAATCTGCAGCAACTCCTCACCGAGCGCGGTATCCGCGAGCTCACCGTCTGCGGCATCCGCACCGAGCAGTGCGTGGAGACGACCACACGCGTCGCCGGCGACCTCGGCTACCAGGTCACCTTTGTCATCGACGCGACCGCAACCAATCCCATCCCGCACCGCGACGCTCCCGCCGACCAGAGCGTCGCCGAACTACTGGCCGACCCCCGCACGCTGCCTGCCGAAGAGGTCATCAGGCGCACCGAGTACGCCCTCGCCGGACGCTTCGCCACCATCGCCACGGTCGACCAGCTCGAGGCCGCAGCAGAACGTCAGGCATGATGACCGAATTGTGAGTCACATCGTCTTCTTCCTGGTGCCCGGAGTCCACTTGCTGGACTTGGCCGGCCCCGCGCAGGTCTTCTCCACGACCGCCGACTTCGGGCACCCCTACACGCTCACCTACGTCGCCGAGCAGCCGCAGGTCTCCTCCGCCCAAGGGCTGCCGCTGGCGGCCGGGCTCGACTGGCCGGACCTCGGACCGGAGGATCTGATCGTGGTACCCGGCTGGCGGACGGTCGCCCTGGCCGACGGTCCCGCCATCGGCGCCGCGTCCCTGCAGGCCCTCCGGAACCATCACGCCAGGGGCGGGACGGTGGCGAGCGTGTGCGCCGGTGCGGAGGCGCTCGGCCAGGCAGGCCTGCTCGACGGCCGCCACTGCACCACGCACCACGACGTGCAGGACGAGCTGGCCCTGCGTCACCCCGGGGCGGTGGTCGTCCGCGACGTCCTCTTCACCGCGGACGACCGGGTGATCACCTCGGCCGGCATCGCCAGCGGCATCGATCTGGCTCTGCACCTGGTCGCGACCCGGCACGGACCGGCCGTCGCCGCCCAGGTGGCCCGTGACATGGTCGTCTACGCCCGCCGCAACGGCCATGAGCCACAGTCCAGCGCGATGCTCCGGCACCGGTCCCACCTCGACGACACCGTGCACCGCGTCCAGGACCTCATCGACGCCCGCTTCGACCAACCACTCCCCCTGCCCACCCTGGCCTCGGCCGTCGGCGTCAGCGAACGCACCCTCACCCGCCTCTTCAGCCGCGCCACCGGACTCACCCCACTGCGCTACCAGCAGACCCTCCGCCTCGAACGCGCCCAACACCTGATCCACCACGGCGCGACCATCGACGCCGCCGCCCGTTCCGTCGGCTTCGAGGACCCGCGCATGTTGCGCCGCCTCCGCGCCCGAACGGGCTGACCGCGTCCGATGACCGCCCGGGGGTCGGCCGACGTCCCGCCGCCGGCTGCCCCGAACGGCCCTGGGAAGTGCGCGACGGCAACGGCCGGCACGGGGCAGCGGCCACGGAAGTCGCTTTCGACGACGATGCCGCGCCACGGGGCCGGGAAGGAGCGAAACCCGCCGACGGGGCCCGCCTCCGGTTCCTCGCCCAGGATGCTGCCGCCCGGGTAGGCCGAAGGACCCCCGGGTCGGGCCCGGGCGGCCCGTGGTGCCGGGGTCGGAGGAGGCACACGCTGGGATCAGACGTCACGAAGGGAGCCGGTGCGATGACCTCCGCCACCACCACCATGAACGCAGCGTTCCCCGCCGAGCACCGTGAACGGCTGATGCGGGTCGCCCGTGAGGTCTCCTTCGAGGCCGGGACCCGCCTGTTCGAGGAGGGCCGGCGCGCCGACCGCTTCTGGATCGTCCGCACCGGCACCGTCGCACTCGACCTGCACGTGCCCGGCCGGCGCTCCGCCGTCATCGAATCGCTCGGTCAGGGTGATCTGGTCGGCTGGTCCTGGCACCTCCCGCCGTACATCTGGCACCTGGGCGCCGAGGCGATGAGCCCGGTGCGGGCCTGGGAGTTCGACGCGGTGATGGTCCGAGCCATGTGCGCCGAGGACTCCGAGTTCGGTCGGGCGATCGCGGTCTGGGTCGGGCGGGTGGTCGCCCAGCGGCTGCACGCATCCCGGATCCGGTTGCTCGACCTCTACGCCCCCTACGGCAGCGGTGGCCTGCCGTGACCTTCCGGCCGTGTGAGGAGGACAGCATGCGGAGCAGCCCGCACCACGTGAGTGACGTGATGACGCGTGCCGTCGTCGCGGTGGGCCGCAAGGCTCTGTTCAAGGACATCGTCGAGCGCATGGAACAGTGGCAGGTCAGCGCCCTTCCCGTGCTGGAGGGCGACGGCCGGGTGATCGGGGTGGTGTCCGAGGCCGATCTGCTGCCCAAGGAGGAGTTCCGTGAAGGCGATCCTGATCGGTTCACCCAGTTGCACCGGCTGTCCGACCTGGCCAAGGCCGGGGCGGTGACCGCGGAGGAGCTGATGAGCACCCCGGCCGTCACCGTCCACGCCGACGCAGCGCTGGCCGAAGCAGCGCGCGTCATGGCCCTGCGCAACGTAAAGCGGCTGCCCGTCGTGAGCGCGGAGGGACTGCTCGAGGGCGTCGTCAGCCGCGGGGACCTTCTCAAGGTGTTCCTGCGCCCGGACAACGAGCTGGCCGACGAGATCCGGCGCGACGTCGTCGAGCCGCTCTTCCCGGCCCCGGTCGAGCCCGTGCACATCGCGGTCGCCGAAGGCGTCGCGACCCTGACCGGCCGCGTCCGCCTCGGGGACGCCGCCCGCATTCCGCTCGCCGCCCGCCTCGCGCGGGGCGTCGAGGGTGTGGTGCGCGTGGACTGCCGGCTCACCGCGGCCGACACGGAATGAGCCAACAGGCCTTGTTCGACATGGAACGAGCCAACAGGCCTTGTTTCTGAGAGCTCCAACAGGCCTTGTTTCCGAGAGCTTCAAACTCCTGAGAGCTTCAGACTTCAGAGCTTCAGACTTCAGAGCTTCAGACTTCAGAGCTTCAGACTTCGGTTCGGGCACACCAGCACTCAGCCCCTGCCCCCACTGAGGTTCCGCCACTCGGGCCCGACCCGCTTCCACTCCTCGTCCCACTCAGCCAGACGCCGCCGCACGAGCCCGGTGCGGACCAGCCATCCGCCGCCCCAGACAGTCGCGCCGGTCAGCGAGGCAACGAGGACGCCGGTCAGGTACGCCTGCAGTTTTGCCTCCCCCGCACTGGCGGGCTCGGAAACCACTCGGCCGGTGCGGTCCGTCCACACCGTGAGGCGGGTGCCCGCCGGGGCGCCCGGGACGACCTTCGCCCGGTCATGGTGGGCCGAGCCCTGCGCGTCCGTCCAGCCCACGGCGGCCCACACCCGGCCGTCGTCGTATCCGGTGCCGGCGGGCGGGGTCTTCGTCGCGTCGTCGGTGAGTACGGCGGACACGGCGTGCACCTGGGCCCGCCTCGTGGCGAAAGCCGAGTCCACAGCCTGTGCTGCCACCACGCCCGTGAAGGCTCCGCCCACGAGGACGAGGATCCAGGTCCCGAGCACGATCCAGGCCTCGACGACGTCGCTGTGCCGCCTGAGCCTATTGCGCCGCCAGCGCCACAGCCGTACGCGTGTCACGGTCGTGGGAGGGGTCTTCCCCATCGGTCGCCGCCTCCTCTCGCGAGGGCATGCCGTCGGCCGCTGTCAGCCGGAGGCCGTCGCCTTCGGCTCCGGCAGGTCGGCGTCGAGGTCCGGGTGACGGCGTGGGCCGCTCAGCGCGCACCGCACGTCGACCACGCCCGGTACCGACCGCGCCAGGAGGACGGCGATCGGTACGAGGTCGGTGTCGTGGACCCGGCCGGTGAGCGTGACCACTCCATCGTGCACCTCGACCCGCACCGGTGCCGACCGCGTACCGAAGAGCCGTAGGACGACCGCACGACCGACGTCCTCGGCGATGTCCTCGTCGTCCCGCAGGAACACCTTCAACAGATCGGAGCGGCTCACGATGCCCTTCAGGGCCCCATCGGGGGCGACGACCGGCAGTCGTTTGACCCTGCTGCGGGCCATGACGTGCGCGGCATGGGCCAGGGTGGCGTCGGGCGTCACGGTGAGGGCCGGAGCGGTCATCAACTCCTCGGCGGTCACCGCGTCTGCTTTGCGGACGTCGGAGAGGTGCTGCACCAGCCCGTGCCGGCCGAGGTCGCCCTCGCGATACTCCTCCTTGGGCAGCAGATCGGCCTCGGAGACGACACCGACGACGCGTTCGCCGTCGTCCAACACCGGCAGAGCGCTCACGCGCCACTCCCGCATGGTCTTGACGATGTCCTTGAAGGCCGCTCCCGTGCGCAGGGCGACGACCGTGCGGGTCATCACGTCGTTCACGACGGTCGGAGTGCCGTATAGGGACATGGCGTCCTCCAGAGGGGCTCGAGTGCCGTCCTACGACACCTTCAGCCTGAGGCCGCGGACTCGTTCGGGGCATGGGCCGAGTGGCCCGTCCCGGGGTCCGAAGCGCCACGCTTGGGCAATCCGAGCGGGCTCGAGCGGCTACTTCGCGGGCAGCGGGACCCGCCACTCCAGCAGGGCGCCGCCGCCGTCCGGGCTGGACACCTCAAGGCGCCCGCCCAGCTGTTCCGCCCGCTCGGCCATGTTGCCCAGCCCGCTGCGGCGGCCCTCGGACGGGATGCCCACGCCATTGTCCGAGACCGTCAGGGACACCTCGTGGCCATCCGTCGTCAGGACGACCTGGGTCCGGTCGGCGTGGGCGTGCCGGGCGATGTTGGTGAGGGCCTCGCAGAGCACGGCCACGACGTGGTCGGCGATCTCGCGCGGCACGTCGGTGTCCACCAGGCCCTCCATGCGCACGCTGGGCGCGAAGCCCAGCACGGGGGCCGCCTCGCCGACCACCCGTACGACCCGCGCCCGCAGTCCGCTGCCGACGGCACCCTCGTGCGCCCTCAGTCCGAAAATCGTCGACCTGATGATCTTGATGGTCTCGTCCAGATCGTCGACAGCCCGCAGCACCCGCTCGGAGGTCTCCGGATGGTCGATGAAGCGGCCCACGCTCTGCAGCGTCATCCCGGTGGCGAACAACCGCTGGATGGCCAGGTCGTGCAGATCCCGGGCGATCCGGTCGCGGTCCTGGAGCACCGCGATCTGCTGAGCGTCCTGCCGGCGTTCCGCCAGTTCCATCGCGATCGCGGCCTGCGCGGCGAAACCCTGCAGCGTCTCGGTCTCCTTCTCCGAGAACACCGGCCGCCCGGCCTCGCGCGCCAGCAGGACCACGCCCCGGGTGCCGCCCTCCCCCGTGCCGATGGGGACGGCGACGGCAGGGCCGAGTCCGTCGAAACGCGCGGGTTCCGGGGCGATCCGCGCATCCTGGGTGACGTCGTCGCTGGCGACCGGAGCGGCGGCGGAATACGCCAGTCCCATCAGGCTCTCGTGCCGGGGCAGCACCAGTCCCCGTTGTGCCTCCGCGTCCACTCCGACGGCGATCTCCACCGTGAGCGACTCGGTGTCCTCCATCGGCATCGCGACCGCCGCGAGGGCCGAGCCCGAGATCTCCCGGGCACGTTCGGCAATCAGGCCCAGGGCCTCGGCGCGTGCGCTCCCCGACATCAGGCTGTGGGTGATCTCCGCGTTCGCCCGCAGCCAGCGCTCGCGCAGCCGGGAGTCCTCGTACAGACGCGCGTTGTCGATGGCCACGCCGGCGGCCACAGCCAGCGTGGAAAGCACCGCCTCGTCCTCCTCGTCGAACTGCGCCCCGCCGCGCTTCTCGGTCAGGTACAGGTTGCCGAAGACCTGGTCGCGGACCCGGATCGGGACGCCGAGGAAGCTGTTCATGGGCGGGTGGTTCGGCGGGAAGCCGTACGAGGCCGGGTGCTCGGAGATCTTCGCGAGCCGGAGCGGCTCCGGGTGACGGATGAGTTCACCGAGGATGCCATGGCCTTCCGGAAACGGCCCGATCCTGGCGATCTGCTCCTCGGTGACGCCTACCGTGTGGAAGCCGGACAGCCTGGTGCCGTCCGGTCCGATGACGCCGAGGGCGGCGTACTCCGCGTCAACGAGCACCGCGGCCGCGTCCACGATCGAGTGCAGGGCCTGCTCCAGATCCAGCTCCCGGCCGACATCGAGCACCGCCTCGAGCAGGCTGTGCACCCGGTCCCGGGTCCCCCGGGCGGCGTCGATCCGGGCCTGCAGCTCCTCCAGCAGTTCGTCGAGCTTCAGCTGCGGCAGTCGTACGCGGGGCTCCTCGGGGCTCACCACCACGTTCCTCCAGGTCACCTCGGCGGACCCGGACCGGTCGGGTCCTTTCCACGGTATCCATCCTCGACGCGGGTGGTGCGAAATCGCGGCGAGCGCCGCACCCCGCGCTCCCGGGGCCTGTCGGCCCACCCCAGGAGACCGCGAGCACCTCCGCCGGCGACCGTCCAACGCCGGATCGCCGTAGAGGAGGGCCGTGCCTTCCGCCCGGACCTGGAGGCCGGCGTCCGCGGCGAGTACGGCGGCGATGATGAGCGGCGCAGGGACTCCCGACCCCTCATCAGGGCCGATCGGCACTGGAGAGGGAGCAGGGCATGGGCGACAGTGGGCACCGGAGCGGAACCGATCCCCCGCGGTGTCGCTCGGCCCCTGCCTCACCCCGGCGTTCACAGTGAACTCCGGAACCGGCGAGGAGAGAACGCCCCACCGACGAAGAAGCCCGCCATGATCCGTCACGACATCCCGGCGCACCGGCGCATCGACCTCGACCGCGCCGAGGCTCTGCGGCTGCTGGGCAGCGTGTCGCTGGGGAGGATCGTCTTCACCCGGCAGGCTCTTCCCACCATCCGCCCGGTCAATCACGTCCTCGACGACGGCGACATCGTCATCCGCACCCACGAGGGCGCGGCCCTGACCTCCCAGGCCCGGCACGCGGACCACACCGGTGTCGTCGTCGCCTACGAGGCCGACGTCATCGACCCGGACACGCACCTCGGCTGGAGCGTGGTCGTCACGGGCTACGCCCGCCTGGTGACCGATCCCGGCGAACTGGATCGCATCCGGGCCATGTTGGAGCCATGGGCGGCCCAACCGGGCATGGACCACGCAGTGCGCATCCATCCCGACCTGATCACCGGAGTCCTTCTCACCGCGCCGGGCGAGGCGCCGACGGAAGTTTGATTCCGCCGACCGCGAGTTTGATTCCGCCGACCGCGCGGGGCATGAGCCGACCGCGCATGCAGGGCATGAAGGGAGGCGGCGCGCGTACGGTCGTACGCGCGCCGCCTCCCTTCATGCCCCGTCTCCTCATGCCCCGTCTCCACCTCACACGGTGATCCGGCGGCCCGTGACGCTGAGGGGGTCGATACGCACCCACACGCTCCGGGAGCCACCTGCCCACGGCGTGCTGTGTGCCCGTTCCGTGTACCTGCGCCGCTCCTGCGGGTCCGTGACCTCGCGTGCGGGTCCGCGGACGAGGACGCTCCAGCCCTGGCTGAACGCGTCGTCGATGCGGTCGACCTCGAAACCCACCTGGCAGCCTGCGGCGAGGAGGGGGGTTGCGCCGTGTGCGGTCCGGAAGACGATCGCGTCGTCCACGACGGAGTAGTTGACGGGCACGATCACCGGCCCGGAGGTCGTGGGGACCGCGAGCCGACCCACCCCGTGGGTCGCCAGCAAGGCGCGGCACTCGCCCAGGCGCAGCCTGCTGAACTCCGGTGCGTGCCCGGCCCGTCCGGTTCCGGGTGGCAGGTCGACGGCACCGCCGGTGAGTTCGGCGACGGTGGTCTCCAGTGCCTCGGCCAGCTTCATCAGCACGCCGCTGCCCGGCGCGGCGCCGGGATGCTCCTCCAGGTACCTGAGGTAGCCGGTCGCCATCTCGGCGCGTGCGGCCGTCTGCCGCCGTGTCAGCCCGAGTTTCACCCGCCGGGCCACGAGCCGGCGGCCGAGGTCGCCGAGCGGCGTCTCCAGCACCACATCCGCAGGCGCTTCCGTCGTCACATCCGCGGGCGTCTGCGTCGCCATGCTTGCCCTCGTCTGTTCGGTCATGATCGGGCACCCCTTCTCGTCAGGCCGCGGGGACGGCCACTTCGTGCCGCTCCCCGCCGAGCAGCACCTTGAGCGCACCGGTCTCGGCGGCCCGGGAGAAGACGTCGTAGGCCTCCTCCATGTGCTCCAGCGGGAAGGTGTGAGTGACCAGTTGCCCGGTGGGCAGCCGGCCGGCGGAGGCCATCCGCAGTAGGGCCGGCGTGGAGTAGGTGTCCACCAGGCCGGTCGTGATGGTCACGTTCTTGATCCACAGGTCCTCGAGGTGCAGCGTCGCCGGCCTGCCGTGCACACCGATGTTGGCCACGTGCCCGCCGGGGCGGACCATGCGGGTGCACAGCTCGAAGCTCTCCGGCACGCCTACCGCCTCGATGACCACGTCTGCGCCGAGCCCGTCGGTCAGGTCGGCGACCAGCTGGCCGGGAGCCTCGTGCACGTCGGCCACTGCGTCGGCACCGAGCTGCCGGGCCGCCTCCAGCCTGGCCGGTGCCAGGTCGACGGCGATGATGCGCTTGGGCGAGAACAGACGGGCCGTGGCGATGGCCGCGAGGCCGATGGGCCCGGCGCCCACGACGGCGACGGTGTCGCCGGGACGTACGTGCCCGTTGAGGACACCGACCTCGTAGGAGGTGGGGAAGATATCCGCGAGCAGCACGGCATCCTCGCTGCGGAGGGTGCCCGGCAGGGGATAGACGGACAGGTCGGCGTAGGGCACGCGGACGTACTCGGCCTGGGTGCCGTCGATCAGGTGGCCGAGGATCCAGCCTCCCCCGCCCCGGCACTGGCCGTAGCTGGCGTCCCGGCAGAAGCGGCACCGCCCGCAGGAGGTGATGCAGGAGATCAGCACCCGGTCACCGGGCCGCACCGAGCGTACGTCGCCGCCGACCTCGACGATCTCGCCGACAGCCTCGTGGCCGAGCACCGTTCCGGGGCGCACCTCGGGCACATCGCCCTTGAGGATGTGCAGGTCCGTACCGCAGATGGTGACGACGCCGACCTTCACGATCGCGTCGGTGGGCTCCTTGATGGCCGGGTCCGGGACGTCCTCCCAGGAGGCCTGTCCGGGACCGTGGAAGACGAAGCCTTTCATGGCGCTCCTCACCCTCTTCGGTGTGCTGCGGGACCCGGTCTTGGCGCGTCCGACGAAGGACGCGGGCCGGGCTCCGGCACGGTGCCGGGATTGCCCCGCACGTTCAGCTTGTGCGCTGCGCGAGGGGCTGCGCTTGGGCCGACCGGCCCTCGCCGTCGGCCGGAAGGTGCCCTTCCGGGTGCATCCGTCCCGCCCCATATCCGTTGAGTCCGTACGGTCCGCCGAATCCGTACGGTCCGCCGATGATGTCCCGTCAGTCTCTGTCGCACCGGCCGCCGAGAACCGGCGTCGCGGCCAGCGACGCTGCCGACGGCGGTGGCCGCGGACCGGGCCTGGTGCCGCGACCGGTGATTCCTCGTGCAGGCAGGCACAGCGGGAGGCCGAACGGCTCGCCCGTGGGCAGGCGGCCCCTGTCCCACCGCTGGTGACCGGGCCACGCTGGAAGTGGCAGGACCGTCCAGCCGAGGAGCTCACGGAGTCATCATGTACGGCACCTCGCAGATCGTCAGCGATGTCATGACGCACACGGTCGCCGCCGTCGGGAGGCGGGCCTCCTTCAAGGAGATCGTGGGGATGATGCAGGACTGGAAGGTCAGCGCTCTCCCCGTGCTCGAGGGCGAGGGCCGCGTCGTCGGTGTGGTCTCCGAGGCCGACCTGCTGCCCACGGAAGAACTCCGGGACGACCCCTCGAAGGCATACACGCGGCTGCGCCGCCCCTCCGACCTGGCGAAGGCCGGCGCGCTCACCGCGGGGGACCTGATGTCCTCGCCCGCGATCACCGTCCAGGCGCACGCGACGCTGGCCGAGGCCGCCCGGATCATGGCGCGGGCCGGGGTCAAGCGGCTGCCCGTTGTCGACGACCTCGGTCTACTGGAGGGCGTCGTCAGCCGTGCGGACCTGCTGAAGGTCTTCCTTCGCGCGGACGAGGACATCGCCGAGGAGGTCCGCAGCGAGATCGTGTCGTGCCTCTTCCCGCCGCCGTCCTCGGCCATCCAGGTGGAAGTGGACGACGGGGTCGTGACGCTCATCGGCCGGGTCCGCGACACCTCGCTGGTCCCCGTGGCCGCGCGCCTGGTCCGGGCGGTCGAAGGGGTGGTGGACGTGGCGTTCGATCTCGCGCACGACCACCACGGAGTGAGTGGGGCCGGTCGGCACTAGTGCATGCGGCAGCGACGGGCGATGATCGGCCTCGAGGGCAGCGGCAGTCTGTCCGTCCCCCGGGGAACGGAAGGTCGTCATGGACGAGACACGCACCTTCACGGAACAGGACCCGATCCGCGTGTTCCTGCTGGACGACCACGAGGTCGTGCGACGTGGCCTGACCGACCTGCTCGACGCCGAACCGGACATCTCCGTGGTCGGCGACGCGGACACCGCCGAGCACGCCCTCGCCCGCGGCCCCGCACTGCGCCCGCACGTCGCGGTACTCGATGTCCGCCTCCCCGACGGCGACGGCATCTCGGTCTGCCGTGAGCTCCGGAGCCACATGCCGGATCTGGCGTGTCTGATGCTGACCTCGTTCGATGACGAAGACGCGCTGCTCGACGCGATCATGGCAGGCGCCTCCGGGTACGTCCTGAAGCAGATCAAGGGCTCTGACCTGGTCTCAGCCGTGCGCACCGTCGCCTCGGGCCAGTCGATGCTGGACCCGGCTACGACCGCCCGCCTCATGCGCTCCCTGCGGGCCGACCCCGCCGAGACCCCCTCGCTGCCGCCTGAACTGGCGGGCCTCTCGCCGCGCGAACGGGACATCCTCGCCCTGATCGGCGACGGCCTGACCAACCGCGAGATCGGCAAGAAGCTGTACCTGTCCGAGAAGACCGTCAAGAACCACATCTCGCGGCTGCTGGCCAAGCTGGGCGTGCAGCGTCGGGTCCAGGCGGCGGTCCTCGCCTCCCACGTCGAGCAGTACGACTCCAGAGACAGACCAGCGCGGTGAGACGGCCCGGGCCACAGCGGCCGAGGAACGATCACACTCGGCAGCTCCCACAAGCCCAGCTCGTCGATACATACCCGCTGAACCAGGTCGGCCACCAGACAGGCGTGACGCCGAGATCGCCGGGCCTCGGCTCACGACGTCTCGGAGCGCACGATCACGACAGGGCAGCTCGCGTGCTGCGACACGTGTTGGCTGGTGGAACCGAGGAGGGCACGTGCGAACCCGCTCCTTCCCCGGCTGCCGACGACCAGAGCCTCGGCGCCTTCGGCGGCCCGCAGCAGGACGTCGGCTGCGTTGCCGTGCACCAGGTGGGTCCGTACCGAGTCGGCCGCGTCCACGCCGAGCACGTCGGTCAGTCCCTGCCGCATCCGCTGCCGGGCCTCGTCTTCATCGACGTCCGTGTCCACCGCGGGCGCCGACCAGCCGTACAGTCCCGGCAGCTCCCATGCCGTCACGGCCTCCACGGTGGCGCCGAGGAGACCCGCGTAGCGCACGGCCCAACGCAGAGCAGCGTCCGAGGACGGTGACCCGTCGACACCGACCACGACTCTCCGCTCGGAGACGTTGCTGTCCATGTGTCCACCTCTCCTGCGGCCTCTGAGCCCGCCTGGCCGGTCCACCCCCTCGTCCCCACGGTGCGCGAGACCTCGTCATGCCGCCAGAAATGAGCGTCCAGCGGCATGACGGAACCGCGTCGTTGTGACCCGACCGCCTCCTGTCACCCCGGCAGCGCCAGGCGCACTGTTTCTCCTGGCGGGACACAGACAACGCGGTCGGCCAAGTGCACCTCGATCGGCCGACGGTCGGACAGTGGCACGGAGATCTGCATGTGCTTGTGCTGCAGTCGTAGCCGCACACCCCAATGTCCCTGGTACTGGATGGCGAACCCGTAGGACGACACCCCCGGCACCGGCACGGGATCGAGCCAGAGAGCCCCCTCGCGGGTTTCCAGTCCGGTCAGTCCCCGCTGGACGAGGTCGAGAGTGCCCGCCATGGCCCCCAGGTGGATGCCTTCGCCCGTGGTGCCGCCCTGCAGATCGGCGATGTCACCTCGCAAGGCCTCCTGGCAGTACGTCCACGCCTCCGCGCGACGGGCGCGGGCAAGGATTCTGCCGTGGACGAGCCCACTCAATGTGGAGCCGTGGCTGGTCCGGTTCAGGTAGTAGTCAACGGTTCGCAGCCACGTCTCCTCATCGAGACGGTAGTCCAACTGCCCGAAGACCCTGCGGAGTTCGGAGGGCGAGAACAGATATCCCAGCATGAGCGCGTCGGCCTGCTTCGAGGCCTTGTAGCGGTTGACCGTGTCGCCCTCCGCCTCCAGGATCCGATCCAGTCGACGGATGTTGTCGTACCGCTTGCGGTAGCCGTCCCAATCGAGCTCGGAGAGGTCCTCGTAGCCGCTGAACTGGCTGATGACACCGTCGTGGAACGGCACGTACAGCGCATGCGAGATCTGCTCCCACTCCTCGAACTCGCTGCCGTCGAGCCCGGTGCGTTCGGTGAGTTCCAGCCGACGGGGTTCGGGCAGCGTGCGCAGCAATTCCAGCGCGCGGGCGAGCACCCAGGCGGCCGTGACGTTGGTGTAGGCGTTGTCGTCCAGGCCTGGTTCAGCGGCACCCGGATAGGCGTCGTGGTATTCGTCCGGGCCGACCACTCCGCGGATCCTGTACCGGCGCAGGCGCTCGTCGTAGGTGGCCGAGTGCGCCCAGAAGCGGGCGATCTGCAGCAGCATCTCGGCGCCCTTGGTGTGCAGGAAGTCGGTGTCGCCGCTGGCCTCGCAGTACTGCCACACGTTGTAGGCGATGGCCGAGCCGACGTGCCACTGGAGCCGGGAGTTGTCCGGTAGCCAGCGTCCGGAGCGGGGGTTGAGGTGCAGCTGCTGGGTCTCCTCACGCCCGTCGCTGCCGCTCTGCCAAGGGTAGAGGGCCCCGCGTCGGCCGACGCCGCGGGCCGCCGAGCAAGCCCGCTCCAAACGGCGGTGGCGATAGTCGAGCAGGGCGCGGGACACCTCGGGAAGGTGCAGGTTGAGGTACGGCAGGACGAACAGCTCGTCCCAGAACACGTGCCCTCGGTAGGCCTCACCGTGCAGGCCCCGAGCCGGGACACCCACGTCGAGGTCGGCGGTGTGCGGGGACAGCGTCTGCAGCACATGGAACAGGTGCAGGCGCAGGATGTGCCCCGCCTCGCCCGGCACGTCGATCTCGGCCCGCCGCCACAGCTGCGCCCAAGCCGTGGTGTGCGAGGCCAACAGGTCTTCGAAGGCGGGCGCGGCGGCGACCCGGTCGACGGCCGCGTCCAGCGGGTCGCTGATCGCGGGGTCGCGGGAGGTGTGCAGGGCGACGGTCTTGTCGACGGCGACCGTTTGTCCAGGGGCCAGGCGGATGCGCAGGCGCTGTACGGCCCGCTGCGGCAGGTGCGCGTCCGACACCGGTACGCCGGCGGTCAGGCGGCATGCGAGGCCGATCCGGATGTCCGAAGTGCTGGTACGGCAGCGCAGCCACACGGTGTCGGGGGCGGCGGTGCCACTGTGCACGTGGGTGAGGTGACGGCCGTCCAACAGCTGGTAGCGGGCCACCCCTGAGTTCGTGACGCTGCCGTCGAGCGCGGCCTCGACATCAAGGTCGACGGCCTCCCCGTAGGCGGTGAACTCCGTGCGCAGAGCCGCGAGATGCGGATCGGCCATGTGGACCAGACGCAGCTGGCGCACGGCAACTGTTTCGCTCTCTGCCACTTCGTACGTCGTCCAGCGCTCCAGCAGCCCCCTGTCGAGATGCAGCACCTGCCGGTGATCGAGCACCGTCGCCGTGTCCGGCGTGAGCCATGCGCCGTCGACGTGCCGGAAGCGGAGCGGCAGCCAGTTCGGCAGATTGACCATGTCCTCGTTCTCGACGTGGCGGCCGGCGACGTGTGAGGTGAGCCGGTTGTAGCAGCCGGCTGCATAGGTGCCCGGGTAGTGCACGTCGTCCGCGACGCATTCGGGAAGTGCGCCGCGCGTGGCGAAGTAACCGTTCCCGAGGGCGCACAGCGACTCCCTGAGACGCTCGTCCGCAGGAGCGTAGCCGTCGTACTCCCAGGTCCAGGACGTCACAGCGGTCGGCGCCCTGTGCCGGGCATCTCTGGGCCGTCCTGTCGAGACAGGCGTGGCCTCTGTGGCACCACTGCGACCGGGCACTGCGCGTGGTGCAGGAGTCTGTCGCTCACCCCGCCGAGCTGGAGACCGAAGTGACCCGTCGAGCGCTTGGCCCCGATGATCACGAGGTCGGCAGCCGCCGACCGGTGCGCGAGGGTCTTTCCTGCCGGGCCCTCAAGCGTCGTACGGTGCGTCCGCACGTGAGGGTGGTCGGCGATCGAGTCGCCGAGCAGGGCATCGAGCAGCGTGGAGGCTCGCTCCTCGGGAGCGTGTGCCGGCTCCTCGCCCCTGGTTCGATCGCCGCCGGCATCGTAGGCGTGGCTGCCCCAGGCACGGACGACGTCCAGGATGCAGCCGCGCGCGTCGGCCTCCCGGAAGGCGAAACGCAGGGCCTCAGCAGAGGTGTCGGCGTCCCCTAGGCCGAGCAGGATCCGCCCGTGTGTACCGGCCATTCCCGCGCGATCCCCTCGGACCACCATCACGGGGCACTGCGCCCGGGCCGCCACGGCCGGACCGACCGACCCGAGAAGCAGTCCCTTGAGCATTCCGCGACCGCGAGACCCCGTCACCAGGGCGAACGCATGATTGCCCTCGCTCACGAGGGCGGCTGCGGCCTCCTCCGGGATGATGTCCGTGGTGACCTCCACATCAGGGTTCCGCCGCTCCGCGCGTTCGGCCGCGGAGGCCACAATGTGCTCTGCCGGCACCCGCTCGGATGTCTGCCCAGAGCCGGTCGAGGGCAGGGCACCCTCGTCTCGTTCCCCTGGGGAGGCATGGACGATCCTGAGCGGGACACCGTGCCGGAGGGCCTCGTCCACGGCCCAGTCGACCGCCAGCAGGCTCGCGTCCGAGCCGTCGACGCCCACCACCAGAGGGAGTGTCATCGCCCCCACCGCCTTTCATGGGGTGCCGCGCCGTGCAGCACAGGGGCCAACTTCAGCCTCACACCTCATTCGACGGTTGCGATGGGCGCTTCGGCCCATTGCTACGACACTCGACCCTACGTGCGGCCCCAGTTCCTCAAAGATCTGTGTGCTCGCGGACGCGTGCCACCCCGCAGCCAGGCGGACAAGCCTCGAGCAAAGGATCGCGCTCGCCTACGGCCGTCGCTCGGCCGAGTCGGACGACGCTGTCAGCCGCGGGCAAAGGCCAGCAGGTCGGCGTTGAACTGGTCGGCGAACTTCGGGACCATCGACAGGCCGTGCGGGGCGCCTTGGTAGACCTTGAAGGTCGAGTCCTTGACCAGCTTCGAGGACTTGTTGCCCGAGGCCACGATGGGGACGATCTGATCGTCGTCGCCGTGGATGATCAGGGTGGGGACGTCGATCCGCTTGAGGTCCTCGGTGAGGTCGGTCTCGGAGAACGCCTTGATGCAGTCGTAGGCGCCCTTGATGCCCACGGACATGGACCACAGCCAGAACGCGTCGCGGGTGCCCTTCGTCACCGTCGATCCGGGGCGGTTGGCGCCGTAGAAGGCCGCGCTGAGGTCCTGGTAGTACTGCGAGCGGTCGTTCGCGACGCCGTTGCGGATTTCCTCGAAGACCTCGATCGGCAGTCCCTCGGGGTTCTCCGCCGTCTTCAGCATCAACGGCGGGATCGCGCCGAGCAGAACGGCCTTGGCGACCCGGCCGGTGCCGTATCGGCCCATGTAGCGGGTCACCTCCCCACCGCCGGTCGAGTGGCCCACCAGGATGACGTCCCGCAGATCCAGCGTCTCGATCAGGGACGCCAGGTCCTCGGCATAGGTGTCGAGGTCGTTTCCGTCCCAGGGCTGGCCGGAGCGCCCGCCGCCGCGCCGGTCGTGGGCGATCGCTCGGAAGCCGTTGTCCACGACCAGTTTCGCCTGGGGATCCCACGCGTCGGCGGTCAGCGGCCAGCCGTGGCTGAACACGACCGGCTGACCGGAGCCCCAGTCCTTGTAGAAGATCTCGGTACCGTCCTTCGTGGTGATGAAAGGCATGGTGGGGTTCCTTACGATCGCATCGGCATCGGACAGGGCGGCCCGCTGGGCCTCGACTCCGCGCGACGTTGGGTATGGAGTGCCTCCAGCAGCCGGAGCCGGACTGCGCTCGGCATGGGATGGCTGAGCACGACCTGCCACGGCACGGACAGCGGTACCCGCGCGACGACGGCCGCGGTCGCCGCGCAGGCGATGTCCGGGACGGTGAACCCGACAAAGGTCGCGCCCACCACGGTGTCCGTGGCCCGGTCGTTTTCCAGCTTCGCGCAGCCGACATACCTCTGCATCACGAAGGTGCGGCGGCCAAGGCCTGCGGAAGCTCGATGTCGACCCGGACGGCCAGAGCGGTGCTCGGGAAGTTGCCAGAAGGCGCCACACCGTGAGGGCTCGTCGGCCGTCGGCGGTGACCGGGATGAGGCGGCGCTCCCCGGCACCAACCGAGGCCCGTTCCCCGGCCGCGGCCGGGGGTATGACCGCGGCCTGCTGCATTGGCATCACCGATGTCACCAGGTCGGGGGACTGCGCCGCCGGCTGCCAGGCCGGACATCCCAGATAAGTGTGACCATCACACCAGGGTGACATGGCGACTCCGAGCCGTCACCACACCTGGCAGGAGGGCCCAATCGATGAACCTCACTCTGAAGCGCCTGCTCGGCGTTACCGTGGCGGTGGCCACGGGCGCGGCGGCCCTGCTTGGCACCGGTGCCGGCGCCGCCGGCGCCGCCAGCGACAGCGCGTACTGCGACCGTGCCGAACAGGACATGTGGAGCAACGATCCCAGCCGCAACGTGACCGGCTACGACTGCAGCATCCCGACCAACAAGAGCCGCTGGTACACCATCGAGATCGACACCCTCGTACAGACCCACTACAAGGGGGACACTCTGGATGGAGGGGTCGACCGGACCGAGACCCTGCACAACAGAACCATCAGATGCCTGGGCTACACCTCCAGCAACGGCACGGTGAACTGGTTCGGATGCCCACCCGCCTGACACACCTGCCGAAGCCTCCCGTGCCGACGCCACTGCCCCTTGGTCTGGCCGGACCTTCCCGAACGCCGTCGTGCGCACTCGCCGGCAGTCACTTCGACGACTGGCCTGCATATGCGGCTGCGCCCGGCTCCGAGACAGGGGACGACGGACGGGGCGGCCTCGGCCCATGGTGCGGTTGTGGTGCGGCACCCGCCGAGAAGATCTCCTGCCACGTCATGGTCCGCGTCGCCAGCAAACTCCAGTGCTCGGTCGCCAGAAATTGCGCATGCGGCGTCCCGGCATCAACACCCTTGAGCTCTTTCATCCCCCGAGTGTGACCTCAGTCGTCGACGAGTTTGAAAGGGCCCGCCGGTGCTGACAGCAGAGAGTGTGACGAAGAGCTTGCCACAGGGGAGGTCATCGGTTGAGATGCGTCCTCATCTCAGCGACCGGACGGCCCGAGCACGCCGCTTGGCCACCGCCTCTCGGTCGTCATTCGGCGGGGCGGGGGTCACGGCAGCTGCAAGGTACGGATCGACATCAGCGTGAGCTGTAGCCGGTGGGGTCGGTCGACGAGCAGCACCTCGCACGCCGAGCACGCT
This sequence comes from Streptomyces albiflavescens, assembly GCF_014645835.1. Classification (GTDB taxonomy): domain Bacteria; phylum Actinomycetota; class Actinomycetes; order Streptomycetales; family Streptomycetaceae; genus Streptomyces; species Streptomyces albiflavescens. The sequence goes on along the minus strand of NZ_BMMM01000013.1, from coordinate 240,603 downwards.
GGGCAGCGCAGCACCATGCCGGGACAGCGCAGGTAGGCCCGGGTCTCGGCGACGCGGTGCCGATCGCCGCACTCGGCGCACTCGAGGACGATCGTGGTGGCCTCCCGGCCCAGGACCAGCGACAACGCTCCGGCGACGGCGTTGCCGTCCACGTGGGGCGTTGGCCCGATCTTTGGCCGGTGGCCTGCCCGGGCTGGGGTCGAGCATGGCCAGGGGGCCATACGCTGCCTGCGCATCGGGCTGGCTCCTGCCTGCCCGCAACAAGCCCGATCGGCCCCCTGGGCTTGCTCAACGTCGTGTCCCGGACGGAGGCAGCTAAAGATCGTGTCGGCGCCCGCCCCGGCTACAGCGGATCTCACCTCATGCCCCGGGGCTGCCTGATGTGGCGCGCGGCGGCGGATGGTGCCCGCACCACCAGCAAGGAGGTGACCCGCTTCAAGGCCTACGGCACGAAGAACCGCACGACAGGCCAGGAATCGGAAAGCATCAACCGACACACAACCGTCAAGCCTCATCTGAAGCTGGTCTGAAGTGGTCTCAGTGACTCAAGTGCGTGTACCTACGCGTCACCAACTGATTCGGCGGCGGCGTTGTCCGCCGAGGTTTCGATCGCCCCACGCGAACTGGTCACGGCGAGTTCACGGCACACGTTCGCGCACTCCTTCGATGCGTACTGGGCGCCGTCGTCCTGGTGGACGAGCAACTGGGAGCGGCGTTCTCCGGCCTCGGCCATGGCAGTGGCGACTGCGGCTCCGACGTCGCGATTGCCGTAGAGGAAGGTGCGGGAAACGTCCGCGCGGCGCGCGACGGCGGCGACGCTGACCTGGGCTTTCTCAGCTCAGCTCAGCTCAGCTCAGCTCAGCTCAGCTCAGCTCAGCTCAGCTCAGCTCAGGACAGGCTCAGCCACTGAAGCCGTCCGGGCCGCCGGACCGTGGTCCCCGACCGGGAGTTCCGGTCCGGCGGCGGGGTCCGTTCAGTCCTCAGGCCGCTCGGGCGCCAGTAGCTCCCGGAGTTCGTCCATCGCCTCCCGGAGCCGATCGGCGAACGTCCGCATCTGCGCGGCGACCGCCAACGGCGTGCTCAGGTAGAGGTTGAACCGCTCGGGAAGCAGCACATAGGCGACACCGATGCACTGGCTGCTGGTCGACCCGAAGCCGAAGTACTGGATATTGACGGACGGCGCGGAGCTCGTGCTCAGATAGTCGTCCCGCATGGTCGACCAGCCCGGCGTCCGGTACAGCGCGGGCTGCTCGGTCACCCCGAGCTCGGCCCCCCGCCGGCGCTGGATCAGCTCCAGCTCCCACAGGTGCTGCTCCGGCACCTGCCCGGCCTGGCACGCCTTCGCACGCGCCACATGGGCCTCCGTGGCTGCCCGAAACGCGGCGCGCCGGGCGTCCGCGTCCGCTGCCGGGTCCTCCATCGCCGCCACGAAGGCCACCATCTCGGTGGTGACGACGCGCATCGCCTCGGTCCGCCCGTGCCGGTACTGCCGGGTGGCGATCGACTCGTACGTGGCGCCCAGGTGCCCCTTGGCGCGCTGGTGGGCGAGCTGGTAAGCGGCCTGGACGAACGCGTCCGGCGAGACCCCCAACACCTTGGCCGCGCTGCTGCCGAAGTCCGCGAACGACAACGTGCTGGTCGCGGTGTTCTCCCCGTACGCCGCGAACGCGTCGGCGGCGGAGCGCACCTGGTCCCGCAGCGCGTCGTCCAGTTCGAACACGATCGGCTCCAGCGCCGGCAGCCCCTGGGAGCGGGCTCCGGACTGCCGGGACTGCTCCTCGGCCGGGGTGCTGAGCAGGGCGTCGGTGAAGGTGAGGATCGTGGTCCCGTCCAACTCGCAGTGCTCGACGTTGATGCCCGCCCGTCCGTCGGCGAAGACGACGAAGGTCACGGCCTTGTCGAACCAGCGGTTGCCGCGGTCGCCGTACAGCAGCTGGTCACAGGCGTCCTGGACGTCCGCGGGGGCGAAGTCCTCTAGAGCGACGCAGAACAGCGCGGTCTCGACATCGTCAAGGGCGTCGGCGTTGCGGGGGTGGCAGGCGAGAAGGGACTCCCGGGCGGCCGCCCACTCCGCGCGGGCCATGGTGGTGAGGTGGCCCACCGAGGTGTCCGCGCCGGCCGGGTCGGCCTTCATCACGGCGCGCAGCCCCGCCTGGATGTCATCCAGGCTGTGCGGGACACCGTCCCGACCCAGCACGTCGAGCCGGAACATGTCGCCCCGGAAGAACACCACGACGTGCCGGGCCTCGGACGGGCCCGGCCACTCCTCGGTGTAGGGGGCGCGGACGGTGTCCTGCTGCACGCCGGGGATACGCGTGGTGGAGAACAGAAACTTGTTCTGCACCATCGACTGAGGCGCTCCGCGCTGCACCACCGGTGGAATCAGCCCCTGATCGAGCTGCCGCTTGTAGTTGAGGGCCCCGGCGACGAGCCCGGCCGCCCGCTCCACCTGCGCCTGGTCGGAGTCCTGGAACAGGAAGAAGAAGTTGGCGTTGAGCGCGATCCGGTCCCGGCGGCCCAGGTATCGGTACGGCCAGAAGGTGTCGAGCCAGCTGTGCACGCCCTCCGTGGCGTCGTATTCCTCCAGCGCGGCATGCAGCACCCGGCCGGGGCCACCGGGTCGGAGAAAGGCGGCAACCTCCGCCTCGGTCGCCGACCGCTCGTCGGCGGTCAGCAGCGGCCTACACCAGGCGAGAAACCTCTCGCAGCTCGCATCCAGCGTAGGCAGCGGCACGCGCGGGAGGCTGCCCTCCTGGGCGAAGGTCGCGTTGCCTGACGCATCCTGACTGGTCTTCAACTCTGTTCTCGATTCGGATCGTTGGTACCTGTGATGTCGTACGGCCGGGAAAGGTAGAGCTGTGCGTACAGCCAGCCTTCCGCCTCCAGGCCCCGTGGATCCACCCCTGCGGCCGACATGCTGTCGAGCACGAGCGCCTGCTCCTGCGGGGAGGCGAACCGCCGCTGTCTGAACACCTCGTCGACGCGGACGGTCCGGTAGCCCAGACTCGCCAACGCGCGCTCGACGGAGTCGAACGGGAACATCCGCAGCACGAAGTGCGCCATCCAGGGCCGGCGGATGCCCTGCGCCCGGACGACTCGCGTGAGCGTCCGCTCGGTGACGTAGCCGACGCAGCCCGTCGAGATCACCAGGTCCGTACCCGAGAGCTGGGCGTGCTGTCGTGGTGTGGGCTCGTGCTCCTCCAGGTCGGCGTGCACCACGTCGTCGAGGAACCCGGCCTCAAGAGCATAGGACAGCGCGCTGCCGGAGGTGTCGAGGCCGACGAAGCGGATCGCTTGCGGGGGTTGGCGTGACCGAGCCAGCCCCCGGTCGCGGGCCAGCAAAGCCTCGCGGCTCTCACCCGCACGCTCCTCGTCGCCGTAGCGCGCGTACAGCTCGTCCATGGTCGCGTCGTACTTCAGCAGGGCGGCGTTGATTCCGTACGAGCAGCCGATGTCCAGCACCTTCGGTACCGCGACGTGCTGGGACTCCCGGTACTCCGTGATGATCTTGGCAAAGTAGGGCTTGGCCTGCTGCGGAACGCCGTAGCCGAGCGGGCGCAGCACCCTGAAATAGGTTCGCGGATCGGGCTGGTCGTAGATGTGGTCGAGTGAGACTTTTCCGGTCACGTCGAAACGCACAGGGCTTACTCCTCCATGGGATCGCGCAGGGGGAAACGGCCTACGACGACTACGCGTTCTCGCCGCCCGCTAGTCCAGGAGCCGGTCGCCGCGGACCGCCCGGCCCTCGGCCGCCAGGTGCTCGGGCAGCACCCGGCCGAAGAGCTGCCGGGTCCGTTCCACGCTCCCGATGACGCCGGGGCGCTCGCTGTAGGCGAATATCGCGGAGTGGCGCGCGACCTCGCCGCGCACCGGGCTCACTCGGTGCAGCGAGTAGCGCCCTTTGAACAACTGCAGGTCACCCGGTTGCAGGGGGAGGCGCCGGGTCAACCGCTCGCCCCGGCCGTCCACTACCTCCCGGACGTCGTCGAAATTCTCGTCCTGCGCGGTCCGAATGTTCGGGCAATACTCGAAGACGCCGCCGGCCTGCGCCTGCTGGGTGAGCATGCTCACGGTGAACTCGTTGGTGTCGAAGTGCCAGGGGTGCTCCATACCCGGCGCGATGACGTTGAGAACCAGCCCGGAGAGCGGGTCCGCCAACTCGTGCAGCTCTGGCAGTTCGAAGCAGCGGGCGATGAAGTGCCGGAACACCATGTGGGAGTAGAGCCGGCTGATGAGGGAGTCCGCGGGGATGCGGTCCCGCGCGACGAACGCGTTACCCCGCTCGAAGGCCTTCCGGACCGGATGGTCCTCCGGCAGCGCCGAGTCCACTGCGATGTTGTAGACGTTCACCGTCTCGACGTCGTGGTGCGCCCGGGGGGCAATGGCCGAGCACTCCTGCCGCAGCACATCGCGCAGCGACGGGCGGATGAAGTCCGGCAGCACGGTGCAGCCGAGAGTCAACAGGTCGCGCCGGGCACGGGAAACCACGGCCTCTCCCCGGGTGCTCGCGACTTCCGACAGGGGATAGCGAGCCGTGTCGACTACCTGATCAAGCGTCAGGGCTTCCAAAGAGCGCATTCGATCCTCTCCACATGCGGGCCGTCCCTCTCGTCGGTTCCCTCGCCGGCTCGCGGTTCCGCCTCTTACGCACACACGGGACGAGCGACGCAATCCGTGCGGTCGGCCGGACCTCACTCTCGGCTTTTCAGTAACTTGCCCGGCACGAAGGGCACTTGAAGTTCCCACAGTGGCGCCGTCTTGTCTGTGACGCGTCACACTGCCCAACTGTGCGCTCCAGCAGGCCTTCGCGGGTTCGGCACGGGCCGACCGTCGCGCAGGAGCCGCAGGAGCCGGTGCACCCTGCGCGAGGGTCGGCCCGTGAAGCCGGTGATCACAGGGATCTATTCGCACCGACCTCCGTCATGACCTTCTTGGCCCGGTAGCCGTTGCGCATGTTGCCGCCCGAACGGGACTCGCCCGCCGACCCGGCCGGCCTCCGTGGCCAGGTGCTCGTCCATCTCCGGCTCCAGGGCGGCCTGCAGCAGGGGGCTGGCATGATGCGCCGCCATGGGAACGAGAGACGACGGTGATGAGGCGTACGTAGTCGGCCTGTGCAACCAGGTGCTCGGCGAGACGGGCCCAGCGAAGGACGAACCCCCAGCCACGCCAATCCACGCGGCAAAGGCATGGGAAGGCGGCCGCAAGAGGCTACCTTCGCGAAGGTGTTGCGAGGACCGCCATGCCGTACTCAACCGCCTACGCCCATCCCAGCGGCACGTCTCCCCGATGAGCGATGTCGGCGGATCCGACGGTGGCACCCTCGCCGGGACGCGGGTCTGAACGTCAACGTGCTGGGCAACTACAGCTTCCGCGCCTCCACCCCGGCCGGCCGTGGCCTGCGCGGCGCGTCACCGCTTCGGGAGGAGCTTGTCCGTTCACAGCGGACGACAAAAAAGCAAAGGCAAGGAGGTTGTCCGCTCCTTGCCACTCTCAACCTATAGCGCACCGGGGGCCTTGCGGCAAGCCCCGGGTCGTGCTGCACAATCTCCGGCCGAAGCCAGAACCTGCGGAAATCAAAAATTCGCGAAGTGCGCACACTTTTGGGCTCGTATGGGTCTCGCGGGACGCGAACCGCCGGTGGGACGCGCGGTGCGGTTGCGGGCACTCGGCGCGGAGGTGCGGGTGTGCGCGCCGCCGCACCGCGAAGAACATCTGGCCGCAATGCAACCTTGTCGAATCGGGGGTTTCATGATTGACGTGATCGTTGCCGGCGGCGGGCCGACCGGGCTGATGCTGGCCGGCGAGTTGCGGCTGCACGGTGTGCACGTGGTCGTGCTGGAGAAGGAGGCGGAGCCGACCAGGGTGGTCCGCGCGCTCGGCCTGCACGTGCGCAGCATCGAGGTGATGGACCAGCGCGGTCTGCTGGAGCAGTTCCTCGCGCACGGCCGGCGGTACGACGGGATCGGCGGCTTCTTCGCCGGCATCGACAAACCCTCGCCCGACCGGTTGGACACCGCGCATCCCTACGTCCTCGGCATCCCACAGACCACCACAGATCGCCTACTGGCCGAGCACGCCATCGAGCTCGGCGCCGAGATCCGGCGCGGCTGCGAGCTGGTCGGGCTGAGCCAGGACGACCACGGGGTGACTGCTGAGCTGGCCGACGGCACGCGGCTGCGCACGCGCTACCTCGTCGGCTGCGACGGCGGCCGCAGCACGGTGCGCAAGCTGCTCGGCGTCGGATTCCCCGGCGAGCCCAGCAGGGTCGAGACGCTGCTGGGCGAGATGGAGGTGGCCGCACCACCGGAGACCGTGGCCGCCGTGGTGGCCGAAGTCCGCAAGACCCAGAAGCGGTTCGGCGTCGTGCCCTTCGGAGGCGAGGTGCATCGCGTCGTTGTGCCCGCCGAGGGGACGGCCGGGGACCGCTCGGTCCCGCCGACCTTCGAGGAGTTCAAGCAGCGGCTGCGGGTGATCGCCGGCACCGACTTCGGCGTGCACACACCGCGCTGGCTGTCCCGCTTCGGCGACGCCACCCGGCAGGCCGAGCGCTACCGGACCGGCCGTGTGCTGCTGGCCGGCGACGCGGCGCACATCCACCCGCCGACCGGCGGCCAGGGGCTCAATCTCGGTGTCCAGGACGCGTTCAATCTCGGCTGGAAACTGGCCGCGGAGGTGGGAGGTTGGGCACCGGAGGGGCTGCTGGACAGCTACCACACCGAACGGCATCCGGTGGCCGCCGACGTGCTGGACAACACCCGAGCGCAGATGCAGCTGATGTCCACCGAGGCGGGCCCGCAGTCAGTGCGCCGGCTGCTGTCGGAACTGATGGACTTCGAGGAGGTGAACAGGCACCTGATCGAGAAGATCACTGCGATCGGGGTCTGCTACGACTTCGGCGAGGGACATGAACTGCTCGGTCGGCGACTGCGGGACGTCGAGCTGAAGCAGGGTCGGCTCTACAAGCTGATGCACGGCGGCCGCGGACTGCTGCTCGACCAGACCGGCGGGCTCTCGGTGGCGGGTTGGGCGGACCGGGTCGACCACGTCGTCGACGTCAGCGAGGAACTGGACGTGCCCGCAGTACTGCTGCGGCCGGACGGCCACGTGGCGTGGGTCGGTCAAGATCAGCAGGATCTGCTCAGCCGACTGCCCAAGTGGTTCGGCACTGCCGTCAGCTGAGCGCGGAATCGTGACTCGAAAGGGCGGGCCTGTCTCCGGCCGAGTTCGGCGCGGTTCGGTGCGTGACATCGGGTCCTGGTGCTCGGGGTAGGTGGCGGCTGTGTGGGCGCCGGGCGGATTCCTTGGGATGTCCCCGGGCCTCGATCCCTCGGTACAGAGCGGGGGCGCTCTACGTCTTCGGCGCAGAGCGCCCACCGACCGTCCAAGCGAACGAACACGGAACCTCCCGCTGAGTGCCGCGCCACCAGGCAGGGCCGGCCGCGGTGCTCAGCGGGGCCAACTCACCTTCCGAAAGGGCCGATTGAATCGCTGAGTCAGGCCACCGGGCGACCTCCGGCAGGAGGCCGCGCCCGGGACGCCGGTCGTCTTCACCGTCGACAAGCTCACGCGCCTCGCCCGCTGCGCCGCCGAGCTGATGACGCTGCCCGCCGAGCTCCAGGCCGGCGACGTCCGCCTCGCTTGCGGCCTCATCCGCCTCCGACGGCTCCGCACAGCATCCTGAAACGATCAGTCACACGGCGTGCGTCGGGAACGTGCGCGTCAGCCAGTCCTCGTCCCTGAGATCCAGCAGCTCATCGATCCGGTCACCGTCCGGCAAACGCCCATGGTCCCCCGTCACTTGGAGCGCGGACACGGCGGTGATGTGGCCGAGCCTCAGTGCACGCTTCCTGTCCGCGCCCCGCAGCAGCCCGGCCAAGAACCCGGCGGCGAAGGCGTCGCCCGCACCGACGGGTTCCACGACGGTCGTGCTCAGCGCCGGCACGGTGCACACGCCCTCGTCGCTGAAGGCGGTCGCGGCGTGCGCGCCGTCCTTGACGACCAGGATGCGCGGGTGCCGCAGCAACTCCCGTACATCCACGGCCTTCAGGTCGCTGCCCCACAGATGCTGTGCCTCGTCGAGTCCCACGAACGTGATGTCGGCCCGGTCGGCGAGGTCGCGCAGAACCCGGGCGGCCGCACCGTCGGGCCACAGCGCGGGACGGTGGTTCACGTCGAAACTCACGGCGTACGGGCGCTGGTCCGCCGATACGGCGAGTGCCTGTACCACCAGGTCCCGACAGGACGGCGACAGTGCCGGCGTGACCCCGGTGAAATGCACCAGGGAGGCCTGCCGCAGCTCTTCGGCGTCCAGCAGATCCGTTCCGAGGGCCGCGGCGGCCGAGTTCGTACGGTAGTAGTGGACGCGGGTGCCCGTTGAGTCCGGGTCCTTGACGAGCAGCCCCGTGGGCCTGTTCGCGTCCGTGCGCACGCCCGAGACGTCGACGCCCGCTGCGGCGATCGCGGCACGCACGCGTCGCCCCAACGCGTCGTCCCCGACGGCCGAGAGCCAGGACACGTGGACACCATGGTCCGCCAGATACATCGCCACATTCGACTCGGCCCCGGCGACCGACAGGCGCAGGCCGTCAGCCTGCTCCAGTGGCTGGGGCGGATCGGGCGCCAGGGCTGCCATGGTCTCGCCGACGCAGCAGACCGGTCCTCCGGAAGGTCGCCAGGGGTTCGTCATGCGGACTCCGGCACGGCGGATGGCGACAGCTTTGCGGAGATTGAGGCGTGCGGCCGGTAGGGGGCCGCCGGGTTGCCGGGCACGTCGACCCGAGCGGTGAACAGTGCGCCGTCGAAGGGTCCAGGGGCGGAGAGTCCGACACGAGCGGTGGTGATGTGCAGGGAGTCGTCCTTGAGGCAGACACCGGCGGGCTGAGTCGCCGGTAGTCGCAGCACGCGATCGAGGGTGCCGTCCGGGCGATGGCGCCGCACGGTCGCGGCGCCCCAGACGGCCACCCATACGGCGCCTTCGGCGTCGATGGCCATCCCGTCGGGGCTGCCGTCGTCAATGGTCAAGAACACCTCAGGCGTGCCGAGTTGGCCTGTTGTGGGATCGACGGGGTAGCGCCGTACGATGCCTCGCGCACTGTCGGCCAGGTACATCAAGCGGCCGTCCGCCGTGAACACGGGCCCGTTGGGCACGGTGATGTCCCGCAGGACGCGGACCACCGTGCCGTCGTGGTCGACCCGGTAGAGCGATCCGGCCCCCTCGTCGGCGTCGTACGCCATGCTGCCCGCCCAGAAGCGTCCCGAAGGATCCGCGGTGGCGTCGTTCATGCGCATGCGCGAGGAGGCGTCACCTTCGGGCCGCGCCAGCCAGGTCAGGGCACCGTCGGGTGCGAGCAGGCAGATGCCGGTGCCCGCGGCGGCGATCCAGCTGCCCGGCCGGTCGGCCACAGCGGCCACCGCCCCCAGCGGGACGGGGAGTTGGGCGAGTGTCTGCAGGGGCGCCGTCGGATCGTCGGGGGCGGTGAGCAGGCGCCCCGCGAGGAGGTCCACGAGCACGATGCGTCCGTCGGTCCAGCGGATGCCTTCGCCGAGTTCCAGCCGGTCGGGTCGGCCGCAGCCGGGGTGGTCTTCGGTCACCGCGTGGCCTCTCGTACCACGGTGAGGAACGCTGCGGCGCGCTTGCGGAGCTCAGCCGGACTTCCGCCGTCCGCGGCGTCGCCGACCAGGGGCGAGCCGACACCGACCGCCGTGGCGCCTGCCGCCAGATAGGACCGGGCGGAGGTCTCGTCGACGCCGCCCACGGGCACGATCGGTTCGTCGGGGAACGGGCCGCGCAGCGCCTTGAGGTAGGCGGCTCCCCCGGCCTGGGCCGCCGGGAAGATCTTCAGTGCGGCCGCGCCGAGAGCGCGTGCGGCGAGAATCTCGGTAGGGGTGAGCACGCCCGCGAGCACCGGCATGCCCAGATCGCGTGCCGCGTCGATTCCCTCCCCCAGCCCGGGGGTTACCGCGAAGTCGGCGCCCGCGCGGTGGGCGGCACGGGCGTCGTCGGCGCTGAGGACGGTGCCGGCGCCGAGGGGCCTGTCCGGTCCGAGGGCCTTTCTGGCTCGTTCGATGACGGTGAGGGCGTCCTTGCCGGTGAGCGACACCTCGATCAGCTCGATGCCCTCCTCGGCGAGGGTCAGCACGGTGCGCAGCGCGGCTTCGGGCTCGTCTCCGCGCACGATGGCGACCAGGCGATGCGTGGCCAGTGCGGCTCGCAGGTCCATGGGCGGGGCTCCTTTCTCAGCGTTCGGATCATCAGAATTCGGGCCATCAACCCTCGAGCGATGGGCATTCGGGCCATCGACCCTCGGGCGATGGGCATTAGGGTCATCTGCGTTCGGATCAGGGGCAGCGGCAGTCCGCGGTCAGCGTGAGCCGCCAACGGACCTCACCCGACGCCGGTACCCGGGCGGCGTCGCCCGGGCCCGCGTCGGCGAGGTCGAAGACCCGGCCGAGCATCGGCTCGACACCCGTACTGCGGTAGGGACTTGAGGTGGGGAAACCGCCGAGGTTGCGCCACAGGGCGATGGCGGTCGGCTGACCGTCCGCTTCGAGGGCCAGTGCCAGGCGGTCCTCCGCGTCGTGGACACAGCATCGGGAGGCGTCCACGACGGCTCCGACCGCGGTGCCGTCGTCCGGGCCGAGCCGGTCCAGGCGCAGTCCACGGGGCGCGGGCCAGGGGCCCTCCAGCCACGATGCGCGGGCGGGCCACGGTTCTGCCAGGAGGGCGGCCGATTCGGGGAAGAGGCGGGTGGCGGCGCCGGTGCTGATCTGGAGGGTCGCGTTCTGCGAGAGGTCCAGCAGGGCGTGAGCCGCCCAGACGAATCGGAAGCCGGGCTCGGCGGTCAGTGTGTAGTGGGCCTCGGCGCCGTCCGCCGTACCGCGGATGGTGCGTGTGAGGGCGAAGCGGTCGCAGCGCACGCTCTCGGCATCCGCGCTGCGGGTCCAGGCACGCGACCAGGCGTCTCCGTGGTCGGGGGTGCCGCGGACTGTGGGGATGCATTCCTCCAGTCCGCCGGCGTCGGCGAACGCGTCGCCGGGCGACACGCTCGCACGTTCCGGAGCAGCACGTTGCCAGAGCCATTCACGGCCGCGGGCCTTCAGCGAGGTCCAGCGGCCGCCGTGGGCCGTGTCGGTCTCGATGGCGAGTGGGGCGGGCACGAGGGGGGTCACCACTCTGCGAAGGAACCGTCGGCGTGCCGCCACACCGGGTTGCGCCAGGTGTGCCCGGTGCGGTCGGCGGCGCGTACGGCGGCCTCGTCGATGGTGATGCCCAGGCCGGGCTGGTCGCCGCGCCGTGCGTGGCCCGCCACGAAGCGGAAGGGTTCGGGGTCGGCGAGGTAGGAGAGCAGGTCGGCGTCCTTGTTGTAGTGGATGCCCCGGCTCTGTTCCTGGATCAGGAAGTTCGGTGTGGCGAAGGCGATTTGGAGGCTGGCCGCCAGCGCGATGGGGCCGAGCGGGCAGTGGGGGGCGAGTTGGGCGCCGTAGGTCTCGGCAAGGGAAGCAATGCGGTGCACCTCGGAGATGCCACCGGCGTGGGACAGATCCGGTTGCACGACGGCGACGCCTGCGGTGAGAACCGGCAGGAAGTCACCGCGTCCGTAGAGTCGTTCGCCGGTGGCGAGCGGCACCGGGCTCGCGGCGACGAGCCCGGGCAGCAGATGGCTCTGCTCGGGGACGACGGGTTCCTCCACGAACAGCGGGTGCAGGGGTGCGAGTTCGGTGAGGACCCGGCGTGCGCTCGCGGCGGTGAAGCGGCCGTGGAAGTCGACGGCGACATCGCGGTCCGGGCCGAGGATCTCACGCGCCGCGGCTACCCGGGCAACTACGGCCGCTGTCTCGGCCGCGGTCGCGATCGGTGAGGTGACACCGGCCGCGTTCATCTTCACCGCGGTGAAGCCCGCCTCGACCTGGGCGGCGATCTGGTCGGCCAGCTGGGCCGGTTCGTCGCCGCCGACCCAGGCATAGACCCGCACCCGGTCGCGCACGGGACCGCCCAGCAGGGCGTGCACCGGCGCCCCGTACGTCTTGCCGGCGATGTCCCACAGCGCCTGGTCGAGGCCCGAGACGGCGCTCGACAGGACGGGACCGCCGCGGTAGAAGCCGCCCTTGGTGAGCACTTGCCAGTGGTCCTGGACGCGCAACGGGTCCTGGCCCACGAGGTATTCGGACAGGACGTCCACGGCGGCCCGGACGACCTCGGCGCGTCCCTCGACGACGGGCTCGCCCCAGCCGACCACGCCCTCGTCGGTCTCGATGCGGCAGAACAGCCAGCGCGGCGGAACGAGGAAGGTTTCTATGCGAGCGATCTTCACTTGCCGCGGGGGCCTTTCGTGTCGTCGGAGGCGCTGAGCCGGTCCAGGTCGCGCACGGCCTGGTCGAGCAGGGCGCGCATGGCGGCCTCGGCGGCCTGCGGGTCCTGGTCGCGTACGGCGTCGAGGACGGCGCGGTGGCTGGGCACGGGGTCGTCGCTGTGGGGGGAGCTGTGCACGATGCGGTCGCGGTGGGCGAGGCCCGACTCGATGACCATTTCCATGCGTTCCAGCAGCTCGTTGTGGGTGGCGGCGAGCAGGGCGCGGTGGAAGGCGAGGTCGGCCTCGACCGCATGGGTGGCGTCGGTGTCCTCCTCCCCCATCGCCTCCAGGGCGCTCTCCAGTGCGGCGAGGTCGACGTCGGTGCGCCGCTGCGCCGCGAGGCGGACCGCGGCCGGCTCGATGATGGCGCGTACCTCTCCGAGGTTCCGCAGCAACGCCTCGTCGGCCTCGGTGGCGCGACCGCCCTCGAACTGCCATCTCAGGACGTCGGCGTCCAGAAGGTTCCAGTCCGCGCGCGCCCTGACGAACGTGCCGCGTTTCTGGCGGGCGTCCACCATCCCCTTCGCGGCCAGCACCTTCAGCGACTCGCGCAAAGCCGTGAGGCTCACGTCCAGTTCACTCTGGAGTGCCACCAGGTCGAGCGTCGCCCCTTCGGGAATCTCGCCGCTCAGGACGCGGCGGGCGAGGAGTTCCACGGTCTGGCCGTGCACGCCGCGGCGGGCGTAGGGCGTCATGTCGTGAGCCTTTCTGCTGAGAGGTGAGGGCGACGGTGGGTCATGCGGAGGCCTTGACGACGCTCCAGCCACCGTCCACCAGGAGACTCGACCCGGTGATGTAGGAGGCTTCGTCGGCGCTGAGGAACGCGATGGCCGCGGCCACCTCCTCGGGTGCCCCGAAGCGGCGGGCGGCCGTTTCGGCGATACTGCGCTCCCGCTCCTCGGGCGGGACTCTGTCCCAGGCCGCCGTCAGGATCGGACCGGGCAGGACGGCGTTGACCCGTACATCGGGCCCGTATTCGACGGCGAGTTGACCGCACAGCGACAGCAGGGCGCCCTTGGACGCCGCGTACGCCGGATGTCCGGGGATGCCTTTGTGCGCGTGGACCGACGAGGTCAGCACCACCGCTCCCCGGCGGGACCGCAGATCCGGCAGGACTGTCCTGAAACCGAGGAAGGCGCCGGTGAGGTTGACGTCGATCTGCCGCTGCCAGGAGGGGAGGGACAGTTCGTGGGCCGGAGCGACGTCGACGGTGAAGGCGTTGCTGACGAGGACGTCCACGGGCCCGAAGGTGTGCGCGGCGGCCACGATCCGTGTCCAGTCGGCCTCGGCCGCGACATCGGCGGCGACGAACCGGGCCCGGCCGCGGTCCTTGGCGATCCGCTCCGCCACGGCCTCGCCGCGTTCCTCCGCGAGGTCGGCGAGCACGACGGCGGCGCCCTCCTGGGCAAGGCGTTCGGCGGTGGCGGCTCCGATCCCGGAGGCCGCTCCGGTGACCACGGCCGTGCGGCCGACGAAGCGGGCACCGTACCGTCGTGCGGACGTGTCCATGGTGCGGTTCGACTCCTTCTGTACGGGCGCGGCGGACCGCGCCTGATGGGCCGCGCCAGGAAACCGATGCGGAATGCTGGGAAACCCGTACGGGGCTGCTGGGAAACCTATGCCGGATGACGTCCTACTGCCGTATCAGCACCACCAGTTCGGCGTCATGGTCGGCACTCCACGCGAACGGCAGTCCGTAGTGGAGCAGATGGGCTCCGCTGTACGTCGCTCCCGTCGCGGCGTCGTGATAGTGGGCGTCCGGGGTGAGGCCCCGCAGGCGCAGCCGGTCGGGACGGCCGGGTACGAGCGGGGCGCCATCGAGGCGCCCGGTGCTGAGCGCGGCGACCACGGTGCGGCTTCCGTCCTCGGCGTCGTACTGCACACCGCAGGTGGGGTCCGCGGGGCAGCCGAGCAGCCGGGCCTCGCCCCGGTGGATGACCTCGCGCACCTCCTTGTAGCGGGCGATCCACCGGGCGGCTTCAGCTCGCTGCTCGGGGTTCCAGGTCCGTAGGTCGGCGCCGATCCCGAGGACCCCGCACATCGCGTTGACGAACCGGAAGGCGAGGCTGCGCGGGCGCGGGTCGAACACGCCCGGCGCGTCGGTGACCCAGGAACTCATCACATGCGGCGCGTGCGCGTGCAGGAACCCGAACTGGATGGAGAGCCGGTCCAGCGGTGCCGTGTTGTCGCTGGGCCAGACGACGTCGGTGCGCGCGAGGGTCGCGTGGTCGATGCGGCCGCCGCCGCCCGCGCAGCCCTCGACCGTGACGTCGGGGTGCGCGGCGCGAAGGTGGTCCAGGACGCGCAGATAGCCGGCGACGTGCTCGGCGTCCAGGTCGAGACGGTCGGCGGGGCCGGCGCCGGGCCGGCCGCGCTCGGTCGGCGGCCGGTTCATGTCCCACTTCAGGTAGCTCACGGCGTGGTCGGTCAGCAGCCGGTCGAGGGTGGCGATGACGAAGTCCTGGACGTCCGTGCGGCCCAGGTCCAGCAGGAGTTGGTTGCGCACGAGTCGGGCGGGGCGTTCGTCGATCCGGTACACCCAGTCGGGGTGTTCCGCGTACAGGCGGCTTCCGGGGCTGACGGCTTCGGGCTCGACCCACAGACCGAAGTCCAGCCCCAGGGCACGTACGTCGTCGACGAACCGGTCGAAGCCCTGCGGGAACGCCGCCGGATCGGGGTGCCAGTCACCCAGTCCTCCGGTGTCGTCGGTGCGGCCCGTGAACCAGCCGTCGTCCACGACGAACAGCTCGGCCCCGATGTCGGCGGCCGCCTTGGCGAGCTCCAGCTGACCGGACGCGTCGACGTCGAATCCGGTGGCTTCCCAGGAGTTGTAGAGGACTTTGCGGGTACGGTGCAGCCGGTCTCCGGCGAGTCTGCGCTCGTAGCGGTGCCAGACGCGGGACAGGCCGTCGAGCCCGTCCGCGCTGAACGCACACGCGAGACGG
This sequence comes from Streptomyces albiflavescens, assembly GCF_014645835.1. Classification (GTDB taxonomy): domain Bacteria; phylum Actinomycetota; class Actinomycetes; order Streptomycetales; family Streptomycetaceae; genus Streptomyces; species Streptomyces albiflavescens. The sequence goes on along the minus strand of NZ_BMMM01000013.1, from coordinate 225,308 downwards.
GGCGTGACGAGGGTGTCGCCGGGCGCCAGGTGGACCGCGCCCTCGTGCGGCACCCGGCCCGCCCGCACGCGCACGGCGCCGCCGGGTTCCGCCTCCGCGGTGAAGTGCCAGTTGCCGGGCCATTCCAGGGCCATGCCGTAGGCCGGGGCGGGAGCGTCGCGGGGTGCCGCCGCGTCCTGGACGGCGAGCCAGGGCGCGTACGCGTGTCCGGGCACGCCCTGGCGACTGCCCATGGTGAACGTGCCTCTGGTCAGGTCGAGTTGGGTGCGCTGGAACTCCTGGGACCACTGGCCGGTGAGGTAGGTGAGCCGCGCACCGGTGGTGACGGGTATGTTCACGGCGGCCGAGTCGAGGCGTTCAAGGCGGAGTTCCTCGTCTCCGGTGCAGGTGAGTTCGGTCCAGCGGTGGATGACGTCGGTGTCCGGGACCGTGGCGTAGCACAGGGCGGTCCGCAGGCCCAGCACGTCGTCGGTGAAGGTGAGCCGCAGGCTTCCGTCGCCCTCGTGCGCGTCGGCGAAGGTCCACCACACGCCACGGTCGTGGCCCGGGCGGCCCGCGACCAGGTCGGCGCCGGTGAACGGCCGTGCGCCGTACGGCAGATACTCGACGGGCGCGGCGTCGGCGGGCGTGATGAAGTGCGTGCGCCGGGACCAGTCCAGGGCGGACGGGCCCTCCTCGACGCCGTGCGGTCCCCACGCGTGGAGTTCGGCCCAGGTGTCGTCGGGGGCCAGCCGGACCGTGTAGGCGGTGTGCTCGGTGCGCAGGGTCCAGCGCCGGTACGACGTCATTTGACGGCTCCCAGATTGAGTCCGGCCACGAAGTGGCGCTGGAACCGGAGGAACACGGCCACGGTGGGCGCGGCGGCGATGACGGAGCCGGCCGCGATCACGTTCCACATCGACACGTACTGCCCCTGCAGTCCGATGAGGGCAGCGGTGATCGGCATATTGGTGTCGCTGCGCAGCACGGTGATGGCCCACAGCAGGTCGTTGAAGATCCAAGTGAAGGACAGTGCGCTGAGCGCGGCGAGCGCGGGTCGGGTCAGCGGCAGGATGATCCGCCAGAAGAGCTGCCAGGGACCGGCGCCGTCGACCACGGCCGCCTGCTGGATCTCGGGCGGGATGGCGCGCATGAAGCCATGCAGGACGAAGACATAGAAGCCGACGCCGAAGCCGATCTGGACGCCGATGAGGGCGGGCAGTGTGTCGTAGACGCCCAGCAGTTCGCTGAGTTTCGACACGGGGATGAGCAGGATCTGCGGCGGGAGCAGGTTGCCGCCGAGCATGAGCAGCAGCAGGGCGCGGCGGAAGGGCAGCGCGTACCTGCTCAGGGCGAACGCGGCCATGGCCGCCAGGATCAGCGTCACCAGCACACACGGGACGGTGACGATCAGGCTGTTGATGAGGGCGCGCTGCTGGCCGCCGTCGACCCAGGCCTGGCGGAAGTTGCCGAGGGTGAAGGAGCGGGGCCAACTGCCCAGCCCGTGGGCGGCGATGTCGTCGAAGGAGCGCAGGCTGGTCACGAGGACCAGGGCGATGGGCAGCAGCCACAGGATCGCCAGCGTGCCGGCGCCCAGATGGAATCCGGCGGTCGCGGCGCGCCGCCGGCGCAGCGCCGTGGACGTACCGGGCATCAGTCGGCCTCCCGGAAGGCGCGGACGAGGTAGGAGCAGATGACTCCGAAGGCCAGGACGAAGATGACGACGGCCAGGGCGGAGCCGTATCCCAGGCGCAGGGACTGGAAGGCGGTGGAGTACATGTAGGTGCTCAGCAGCTCGGAGGAGTGGTACGGGCCGCCGCGGGTCAACGACCACACGACGTCGAAGGAGCGCAGCGAGTCGATGATGATGACGGACAGGACGACGGCGTTGACGCTCCGCAGCTGAGGCAGCGTCACATGCCGGAACCTCTGCCACGGTCCGGCCCCGTCGACCTTGGCCGCCTCGTACAGCGCCGGGTCGATGCCCTTGAGTCCGGCGACGTACAGGACCATCACGTAGCCGATCTGGCGCCAGAGCGCGGGCACGATGACCGCGTACAGGGCGGTGTCCTGGTCGGCGAGCCAGGCGTGGCGCAGGCTGCCGAGGCCGAGCGACTGCAGGAGCTGGTTGAGGACGCCGTCGGGCTGGTAGATCGCCTGCCATACGAGGGCGGTGGCGACCAGGGAGAAGACCACGGGCAGGAACAGGGCGGCCCGGTAGAAGCCGACGCCCCGGCGTTCCTGCTGGAGCAGCAGGGCGGCGCCCAGTCCGAGGAGCGCGGACAGGCCGCCGAACAGGAGCAGCCAGAGCACCGTGTGGCCGGCCGCGCTGCGGAAGACGTCGTCGTGGGCCATCTCCCGGAAGTTGTCCAGGCCGATGAACCGGGGTGCGGAGACGCCGTCCCACCGCGTGAGAGCCAGGTAGAAGCCCTGGATCGCGGGCCAGAACACCCACAGTGCCTCGGCGAGCAGTGGGACGAGGACGAACGCGAGCACCAGCGGCGGGGTGGCGTGGATGCTCCGGGCCCGGCCGCGGCGCGGTGGCGACGAGGCCTGGGCCTTCCGCTCGGGGGCGGTCAGGACGGCCACCTCACGCGCTCCAGATCTTCTCGGCGTCGCGCTGCCAGTCGGTGAGGATGCTGCCGATCGTCTTGGGCTTGGCGAGGAACTTGATCAGCGCGTTGTCGGCGGTGGGCTGAAGGGCGTCGCTGGAGTCGCGGTTGAAGAACTGGGTGATCTCGGCGGCCGATTCGATGTGCTTGCGGCCCTTCTTCACGAGGGCCGTGCCGGTGTCCTTGGCGTCGGGGTGGCAGGGCAGCGCGGTGCCCGAGGATCCCTTGAGGTAGATCTCCTGGGCCTCGGCCGTGGCGAGGTAGCGGAGCAGGTCCTTCACCTGGTCGCCGCGTCCGGTGCGGGCGCTGGCGAAGTAGCCGTCCGTGGGGGCTTCCTCGGCGAGCGGCACCTTCGCGTCGATGACGGGGAAGCGGAAGAAGTCGATGTCGCCGAGGGCGTCCTTGGGCGCCGCGTCGGCGAAGAAGGTGCCGATCAGCATCATGCCGGAGCGGCCGTTGAGCAGGGAGGTCGTGGCGTCCTCGAAGGGGACGGCGGCGCCGTTCGGGTCGAAGTACGGCAGCACCTCCTGCCACCGGTCGAAGACCTTGCGCACCTCGGGGTCGTCGAACCGGTGCTTGCCTGCGAGGAGTTGGCGGTGGTAGTCAGCGCCGTTGATGCGAATGTCGAGGTAGTCGAACCAGGCCGAGGCCACCCAGGCCGTGTTGCCGCCCGCACCCAGGCCGATGGGAGCGACGCCCTTGCTCTTGAGCTTGTCGCACAGGTCGAGGAAGTCGTCCCAGCTCTTGGGCTCCTCGACGCCCCATTTGGCGAAGTTCGACTTGCGGTAGAACATGCCCCACCAGTAGTACGTGGTGGGCACGAAGACCTTCTTGCCGGAACTCGCGGTGCACAGCGTGTGCAGCGCCTTCGAGTAGCGCTTGAGGTCGGGCGAGTCCCAGACATCGCTGAGATCCAGCAGCAGATTCTTCTTCGCGTACGAGTCCGCCACCGAGCCGGGATACCAGGTGTACACGTCCGGCGGGTTGGCGGACGTCAGGTACGTCGGCAGCTGGGTGCGGAAGGTTTCCGAGGCGACGGTGTTGAGGCTGGCGCGCCCCGAGCCCTGCTTGGCGTAGGCGGCGACGAGGTCCTCCATCGCCGACTTGGCCTGGGGGGCGGAGAGGTTGGACTGAAGGGTCACCGCACCCTTCGAGGAGCTCTTGCCGGAGGAGGTGGAGGTGACGCAGCCGCTGATCAGTGCCGTCGTCCCGGCGGCACCGAGTCCGGCGAGGACGCGCCGTCGGCTGAGCTGATGGTTCGTCATGAAGTACTCCCTATGGGCCCGCACGGCGGGGCCCGGCCCTCCTGACGGCCGGTGCCCCGCTCACGGCGGATCCAGATTCGCGTGGCGCTCGCACCACGTCAAGAATAATTACTAATTTATTTGAACTGAGTCCGGTGGACATACCCGTCGACGCCGCGGAAGACCGCGTCGACCGTGCCCCCCGACCCGGCGACAGCTCCGAGCGCGCCTTCGAAAGCTGCGCTGGGAAACTCCTGCCGCTTAGTCCAGCCCTGCCAGGCACCGGACTCGTAACGCTGCTGCCAGAGCGTGTAGTCGCCGGCCCGCGCATACAGCACCACGGCGCCATCCACGGAGACCAGCGTCGGGCTGCCGCTCACGGTCCCGCCGAGCGAACTCCACTCGGACCAGGCGCCGTTGGCGTCTCGTGCCCTCGCCCAAACGGAGTCGTCCGCGGTGCGTACGGCCACATGGACGCGCCCCTCGGCGTCGACGGCGGCGGACGGCCTTCCGTAGGTCGGCCGGTCCCCCGGCGCCCCGAGCGACGACCAGTCGGGCGAGGGGCCGCGCTGGACGACCCGGCCGTCGGCACCGCGCGCGAAGAGCGTCCAGTGCGCAGGGTCCGTGAACGCCACGGACGGCGCGTCGGTCAACTTCCCTCCAAGGTGCTGCCAGTCGCCCCAGCGACCGTCGGCGAAGACCCGCCGGTACGCCTGCGAGTCGGCTCCACGGACGAAGACGTCGATGCGGCCGCCCGGTGAGGCGTACGCGGCCGGCTGACCCAGGATCCGGCCCTGGACGGGGCCGCCGAGATCCCTCGTCCGGGATGCGCCGCCCCCGCCGGCGGCGGCCGAGTGCTGGACGAGCGATCCGTGCGGGCCGCGCAGAAACGTGGTGAGTGTGTCGCCGTCGCGCACGACCGCCGGGCTCGACGTGGTCTTCTCGCCCAGGTTCGTCCCGGGCAGCGCGTCCTCACCGGTCAGCTTCAGGAACGCGGTGCCGTGCGCGGGAACTTGGACGGTGTACGACCCGGAGTGGGTGCCACGGTCGGCACGCGCCCGCAGATCGCGGACCTTGACCGGCCCGCCCAGGGCGGCATCGGCGAACCGAACCGTGCGCTCGGCCGGCTGATCCGAACGGTTGAGCAGGACGACCGCGCGCCGGCCGTGCCCCTGGAGCACCTTGCTGTAGACGTCCCCGACCGAGTCGGTGGCCACTCTGACGCCTTGAACGGCCAGCGGATCCTGGTCGACGGCGATGATCTCCGGGTTGCGCAGCGTCGCGAGCATGGCGTCGGAGAGGGTGCGGGGATCGGAGCCCAGGACGAGCGGTGACCCCATCTCGGCCCACATCACGAACTGGGTGGTGGACTCCTCCTGCGTCAGCTCGTAGCCGCCGTCCGCCATGCGGCGCATGGGGATGAGGTAGTCCGGGTCGTTGTAGTGGCCGGGGCCCTGCGCCTCGGGGTGCCAGGCGTTGGCATCCATGTTGCGCAGCACATTGGGCCACTGGCCCGGGCTCGGCGTGCCCCAGGCGATGTCGGTGCCCGTGCGCCAGGAGTCCGCGGCCGTCGGACCATAGACGTACGTGTTGTGGGCGTCCTGTTCCGGCGTGTGGGGCAGCCCCCAGTCGTCGGTCAGCGGGTTGCACAGATTGAGCAGCATCCTGCGGCCCGACTTGGCGACCGCGTCGCTGAACTCCTTGAACGCCGGCCCGGGATCGAGCTTCTCGGCGATCCCGCACAGGAAGTCGACCTTGATCGCGTCGATCTTCCAGTCGGCGAACTGCCGGGCGTCCTCGGTGTAGTGGCCGCGGCTGCCGAGGCCGCAGCTCTTGCCGCCGTCGTAGGTGCCGGCGTCCGTGTAGATGCCCGCCCGCAGACCACGTTGGTGGAGATAGGAGACGAGTGCGGGGATCCCGGAAGGGAAGCGGTCCGGGTTGGTAGCCAACTGCCCTTGCTCGTCTCGGGGGTTGTCGGCCTGCCAGCCGCCGTCGAGCCACACGATGTCGTAGCCGCTGTCGCGCAGACCGCTGCTGACGAGCCGGTCGGCTACAGCGCGCACCTCCTTCTCGGTGGGCGCTCCCAGTCCGTAGTACGTGTTCCAGCCCATGTAGGGCGTCGGAGCAAGTCCGCTGTCGTAGTACTCGGGCGCTCCTTGGTCGTCGGCTGTGTTCGCCGTGGCCGTGGGGGCCGCGGTCACGGCGAGGACCACCGCGGTCGCGATCGCCGCGGCGCGGCGAGCAGGTATGGGACCTGGGGTTCTTCGGTCCGGCTGAAGTGAAGTCACTTACCTCTCCCGGTCGTTGGGAAGCAGGAGGACGTGACACGGGCCGCCCTGACACTGGGGCCGACGGTGTCACGGCGAAGACTGTGGCGCGCGACCGAAACCCTGTCAATATTTATTCCTAATTTATTGAGACAGGCGGGACCGTGGCGCGCGAAACCTTGACAGGCCTAGCCCGGCGGTGCAGTGTTTGGCAACGTTGTCAAAGGACGTTGGCAACGTTGTCTTCTGGCTCTTCCGATTTCACCCGCTGCTCGAACTTCCCTGATCGGAGCCGTTGTTCATGTCGGATCAGTCGTCTCTCCCCTCCCGGCGCACGGTCCTGTCCGCCGGCTCCACGCTGCTCGCGGGTTTCGGACTCGGCATGGCTCTGCCCGCCGACGGCTTCGCGGCCGAAACCGGACAGTCCGATCAGACCGCGTCACACGGCGAGTTGGCCACCTATCGCCCCATCGAGGTGTCCTCCACCGACTACGCACCCACACCCGCCGAGTTCGTGGTCGACAAGGTCGACACCGTCGGAGTACGGGGAACGGGATGGCGCGCCGCGTCCGGCGATCCACAGTGGATCTCCGTCGATCTGCAGGCCGTGTGCGAGGTCGAATCGCTGCGTCTCACCTTCGAGGCGACCGCGGACGATCCGGCGTACGTCGACGCCCCCGGCGGGAATCCCCGCGACAACACAACAGGGCAGGAGATCTTGTCCAGTTGTGCGGTCGACTTCGTCATCGAGACCTCCCGAGACCGCACGGCGTGGACGTCCGTGTACCGCACCGACGCCGGGACCGGCGGGGTCATGGAGATCGCCCTGTCCGAGCCGGTCTCCGCGCGGTGGGTGCGGATGACCGTGCACAAGCGGTCCAACGCGAACCCGCTGGGCCTCAACGGACTTCAGGTGTACGGCACGTGCCGCACCCCGCGCCCGGACGCCACCGGTTGGACCGACTGGGGCACCCACCATCGGACGCCGCCCTCCCTCACGATCGCCGAGGACGGCACCGTACCCCTGGAGTCCGGCTGGGAACTGACCATGGACGACTGGGCCGACGGGGACGGAGCCGACCTGTCCAAGCCGTCGGTGGACACCAGTCGTTGGCTGCCGGCGACCGTGCCCGGCACCGTCCTGTCCTCGCTCGTGGACCAGGGCCACCTGCCCGACCCGGTCTCCGGACTCAACAACCTCCACATCCCGGAAGCCCTGTCGCGGCACGCCTGGTGGTACCGGCGCGGCTTCCGTCTCCCGACGCAGCTGCGCACCGGCGCGGGACGCCACATCTGGCTGGAGTTCGACGGTATCAACCACCAGGCCGACATCTGGCTGAACGGCACCAGGGTCGGCGACCTCACCTTCCCCTTCGCACGCGCCGCCCACGACGTCACGGAACTGCTGACAGACGGCGGCGACCAGGCGCTCGCGGTGAAGATCACGCCCATGCCGTTCCCGGGCAGCCCTGGAGACAAAGGTCCGGCGGGCCTCGCCTTCGTGGACGCCGGGGCCAACATGATGAACCGCAACTCGCCGACCTACCTGGCCTCTTCGGGCTGGGACTGGATGCCCGCGGTGCGGGACCGGGCCGCCGGCATCTGGAACCACGTCCGCCTGCGCTCCACCGGAGCCGCCGTCCTCGGCGATCCCCGGGTGGACACCAGGCTGCCGGACCTGCCCGACACCCGCACCGCCGAGCTGACAATCGTGGTGCCGGTCCGCAATGCCGACTCGGACAGCAGACGTGTGACCGTCGTCGCCGCCTTCGACGACGTACGGCTGACGCAGGCGGTCACGGTTCCCGCGGGCGAAAGCGTCGACGTCTCCTTCACGCCGGCCACTCACCCTGAACTTCGCCTGAACGACCCGAAGTTGTGGTGGCCCAATGGCTACGGCGAACCGAACCTGCACCGGCTCACCCTCGCCGCCTCCATCGGCGGCCAGGAGAGCGACCGCCGCGCCACCCGCTTCGGAATACGTCAGTACGGCTACGAGTACGACGTGCCGCTGACGTTCCAGTCCGCAAGCGACGCGTACGCACAGACCGTGAACTTCGCTCGCCAGAAGGCCCGTTACGTACGGATCAGGTGCCGGACGCGGGCCACCGAATGGGGCTCGTCGATGTGGAGCCTGTCGGTCGCGGACAGCTCGGCGCCCGACACCGACCTGGCCCTGCACAAGAAGGCCACCGCCTCGTCCGTGGACGATGCGGCGAACCAGCCCGGCAATGCCACGGACGGCGATGCGGGCACCCGTTGGTCCTCCGCGTTCGCGGACGACCAGTGGATCCAGGTCGACCTGGAGTCGTCGCTCTCCTTCGATCAGGTCGTCATCACCTGGGAACAGGCGTACGCGAAGACGTACACCGTCCAGGTCTCGGACAACGGCAGCGACTGGACGGACGTACAGTCCGTCGACAACACGGCGGTTCCTCTGCCGTTCCGGTCGGGGGGCTCGGCGAGCCTGCAGAGTGTCGAGTTCGAGGCCCGGACCGCGCGGTACCTGCGCGTCTTCTGCCGTACGCGCGCGACCAGTTGGGGTTCGTCGATGTGGAGTCTGTCGATCCTGGACAGTTCCTCGCCGGACACCGATCTCGCCCTGCGCCGGACGGCGACCGCGTCCTCCGTCGATGATTCCTCGAACCAGCCGGGCAACGCGGTCGACGGGAATCCCGGGACCCGCTGGTCCTCCGCCTTCGAGAACGACCAGTGGATCCAGGTCGACCTCGGGTCCTCCCAGTCGTTCGACCGTGTCGTCATCGTCTGGGAGGCGGCGTACCCGAAGACGTACACCCTCCAGGTCTCCGACAACGGCGACGACTGGACGGACGTGAAGTCGGTCGACAACACCCCCGTCCCGCTCAAAATCAGCGTCAACGGTGTCCGCGTCTTCGCCCGCGGCGGCAACTGGGGCTGGGACGAACTGCTGCGCCGTATGCCCGCCGCGCGGATGGACGCGGCGGTGCGGATGCACCGCGACATGAACTTCACCATGATCCGCAACTGGGTGGGGAGCAGCAACCGCGAGGAGTTCTACGCCAGTTGCGACGAACACGGTCTGCTGGTCTGGAACGACTTCCCCAACGCCTGGGCCATGGACCCGCCGGACCACAAGGCCTTCCTCGACCTGGCGCGGAACACCGTGCGGCGCTACCGCAGCCACCCGAGCATCGTCGTGTGGTGCGGCGCCAACGAGGGTAATCCGCCGGGCGCGGTGGACAACGGTATGCGCGCCGCGGTCCGGGCGGAGGCGCCCGATCTGCTGTACCAGAACAACTCTGCGGGCGGGATCGTGTCCGGCGGCGGACCCTACGGCTGGGTCGAGCCGACGCGCTACTACTCCGCGTCCACCTACGGCAGCGGGAGCTTCGGCTTCCACACCGAGATCGGGATGCCCACCGTGCCGACGGCACGGACGATGCGCCGGCTCGTCGGCTCGGAGCCGGAGTGGCCGATCGGCGGCGCGTGGTTCCACCACGACTGGAGCACCAGGGGAAATCAGGCACCGCAGAACTATCAGGCGGCCATCGAAGCCCGGCTCGACACGGCCAAGGGCCTGGAGGACTTCTGCCGCAAGGCGCAGTTCGTCAACTACGAGAACTTCAGGGCCATGTTCGAGGCCTGGAACGCCAACCTGTGGGACGACGCCGGTGGGCTCATGCTGTGGATGTCCCATCCCGCCTGGTACAGCACGGTGTGGCAGACGTACGACTACGACTTCGACGTCAACGGCACCTACTACGGTGCCCGAGCAGCCTGTGAGCCCCTGCATATCCAGGCCGACCCCACCGATTGGCACGTCATGGGGGTCAACCACACCCCGCGGAAGATCTCCAATGCGGTGGTGACGGCACAGTGTTACGGCCTCGACGGGCGCCGGCTCGGCAAGGAGCAGCGTAGAAGCATCGACCTCGGGGCTTCCGCGACCACGCAGGTCTTCACAGCGGGCCTGACCGATTCGCTCCCGGCGTTCCATCTGTTGCGGCTCCACCTGAGCGATGCCCGAGGGACGCTGCTGTCGAGCAACACCTACTGGCGCTACCGAGAACCCTCGGACATGCGCGCCCTGAACGCGGTCCGCTCGACCAAGGTCTCCGTCAGCCTCGGCCGCATGCTCCGGACAGGGACACGACGCGAACTCACCGCACGCGTACACAATCGCGGTTCCTCCGTCGCGGCCATGGTCCGGCTCTCCCTGCACGACGCGAGCACGGGCGACCGCGTTCTGCCCACCCTGTACGGCGACAACTACCTGTGGCTGCTGCCGGACGAGACCCGGTCGATCACCCTGTCCTGGCCGGCCGAGGAGCTGCCGTCCGGCCGTCCTCAGGTTCGCCTCGACGGATACAACGTTCCTGAGGTCTCGGCGTCGTCGTGAGCGGGGTGTGCCTGCGCTGCGTGTGCGTGGACGGGGGCCGCTGTCCTGACAACGAATGGAACCAGTCGGCACCCGTCCCGCTCACCGGCGTGTCCGCCGCGCTCGCCGAGCCCTCGAAGCAACAAGAGGCCGCAGCTCAAGGACTGAGCCGGCCTACACAGGTTTTTCCGTCCATCCGTCACATTCTCCGGTCAGGGCCCGTCAGTGGAGTGACGAAGCAACACGGCCCACCCCGTGTGACCGAGAACCGACTCCAACTCCCGGGCCGATCGACACCCGGGCATGCACGTCGTCGGACCGACAAATGGAATGGACAACACGATGCTGACAAACGTCATGTACGTGACGCTCTATGTCACCGATCAAGACCGCGCGCTGAGGTTCTACACGGAACAGCTCGGCCTGGACAAGCGCGTCGACTATCCGGGTCCTGAAGGACGCTTCCTCACCGTTGGCGTCCCCGGCAGTCCGCTCGAATTCATCCTGTGGCCGCACGCTGCGGCCGCGGGGCAGCCGGCCGAGGCGCAGCGGGGCACCGTGCCCGGTCCGGTCTTCCTCGAATCGGACGACCTGAGGAAGGACTTCAAGGTGCTGCGCGACCGCGGTGTGACATTCGACCGGCCCGAACCGGAGGACTACGCGTTCGGGGTCCGTATCGAGGCAGTGGATCCGGACGGCAACCGGATCTCGCTGCGCCAGCGAAGCCGGGCAAGCCGTGGTGACGGCTGACCGTCGGTAGGCCC
>NZ_BMMM01000013.1:0-214052 GCF_014645835.1 Streptomyces albiflavescens | reverse complement strand
CGGCGCCGGCCACGCCACGATCCGGGCCCGCATCGCTCGCGGGGATGATCCTCGCCTGCGCCACTCCGGGGTATCAGGAGGAAGGCTGTCTCGGTGTCGCTGCCTCGGCGTGGAGCAGATCGTCGCGCCGCCACTGCCCGTCTCCGAATTCCTGCCGGGGGGCCGGCCCGTCGGAGCCGGCCGGGTACTCCTCGAGCGGAACAAGGTTGCTTTCCCAGGCGGTCAGTACGGGGGTCAGGACCCGCCAGGCTTCTTCGGCCTCGTCGCCGCGGATGGACATGGCGGGATCCCCGGTCAGCACGTCCAGGAGGAGTCGGCCGTAGGCGGGGAGTTCGGGTGGTTCCATCTGCGCGGTCAGCGAGAGCGGAGTGAGGGTGTGGGCACGGGAACCGATGCCGGTCAGGTCCAGGGCCAGCCCCTCTGGCTCGAGTCCGAAGCGCAGCACGTTGGGCAGGGCTTCGCCGCTTTGGCCGAGGGGCAGGTGGGGGACGGTCCGGAAGCGTACCGCGACCTCCTTGCGGTCGGCCTTGAGTGCCTTGCCGGTGCGGAGCCGGAAGATGGTTCCCGCCCAGCGCCAGCTGTCCAGTTCCAGCTCCACCTCGGCGAAGGTCTCGGTACGGCGGGCCGGGTTCACGCCTTCTTCGTCGGCGTAGGCGGGGATGTCGTGGTCACCGATCCGACCGGGTAGGTAGCGTGCACGGCGCGTGCGGCGTACGACGTCGTCCTCGGTGAGGAGCCGCACCGACCGCAGCACGTCGACCTTCCGGTTGCGCAGGTCCCGCTCGCCGAGGGTGATCGGCGGTTCCATGGCCACCAGGCAGAGCAACTGCAGCAGGTGGTTTTGCACCATGTCCTTCAGCGCGCCGACGGTGTCGTAGTAGCCGGCTCTGCCTTCCAGCGCGAGCGTCTCGTCCCAGACGATGTCCACCTGGGCGATGTGGGTGCTGTTCCAAATGGGCTCCAGCACGCGGTTGGCGAGTCGGCTGCCGAGCACGTTCTGGACGGTCGTCATGGCCAGGAAGTGGTCGACGCGGAACAGGGCCTGCTCCGGCACGAGGTCGGCGAGGAGCCGGTTCAGCTCCTGTGCGCCGGCGAGGTCTTCGCCGAATGGCTTCTCCAGCACGATCCGACTGCCTGCGGGGAGGCCCGAGTTATGCAGTGCGGTGACCACGACGGGGAAGAGAGCCGGAGGGAGGGCGAGGTAGACAGCGACGGGTCCCTCACCGGCGATGGCCGAGGCTACGTCGACGGGGTCGGTGACGTCGGCCCGTTGGTAGCGGGCCGCGTCCGCGATGGCCTTCCTGGTGTCGGCCGGGCAGGTGCCGCCGTGGCGAGTGAGCTGCGTGGACACCCATTCCCGGTACTGCTCGCTGTCCCAGTCCTCACGGCTGGCGCCGGTCAGCTGGAAGTGATCGCCGAGGTGTCCTGCCGCCCTCAGGTCGGCCAGGGCCGGCAGCAGATAGCGTGCGGTGAGGTCGCCTGTCGCGCCGAAGATGACGAGCCGGTTGATCATGTGGTGGCGTCTGCTTTCGCTCGGGCGAGGTTCACGCCGCTGGCAATGATCCCGATGTGGCTGAACGCCTGAGGGAAGTTGCCCATGAACTCTCCTGTGGATGGGTCGATCTGCTCCGACAGGAGCCCCAGCGGGCTCGCGCGGGCACACAGCGAGGCGTACAGCTCCTCGGCCGCCTCGATGCGGCCTTGTCCGATGAGGTTGTCGACCAGCCAGAAGCTGCACAGCACGAAGGCCCCCTCGTCACCGGCCAGACCATCGGGTGACTCGTTGTGCAGGTAGCGGTAGAGCAGGCCGTCACCGGCTGACAGACGCTCGGCGATGGCCGCGGTGGTGGCCGCCATCCGTGGGTGATCGGCCGGGACGACGTGGCGCAGCGGAAGCGCGAGCAGGCTGGCGTCCAGTGTGCCGCCGCCGTCCAGATGCGCGCTGATCGTCTGCGCCTTCTCGTCCCAGGACTTGTCCAGGATGAGTCGGCGCAGGTGGTCGGCCGAATCCCGCCACATGCCGATCCGCCCGGGAAGGCCGAGCCGCTCACCGATCGCCGCGGCCCGGTCCAGGGCAACGTGACACATCCCGGCCGAGTAGGTGAACACCCGGCCCTCGTTGCGGACCTCCCAGATTCCCTGGTCCGGCTGGCGCCACGCGTGCGCCGCGGTGTCGGCCAGCCCGGCCAGGCCGGCCCACAGCGCGGGCTGGATCTCGCCGCCGGAGATCAGCCACTGGTCGGCGCAGTCCAGGATCTCGCCGTAGACGTCGTGCTGGCGCTGGTCGGCCGCGCCGTTGCCCCATCGCACCGGGGTGGAGCGGCGATAGCCCGCCAGTTCGGTGTCCTCGACCTCGTCCGGCACCAGGCTGCCGCCCAAGGTGTACATGATCCGGGGTCGCCGGCTGTACTCGAAGGCGTCCAGGACCCAGCCGAGGAAAGCATCGGCCTCGCCACCGAATCCGATACGGCGCTGGGCGAAGACGGCGTAGGCCGCATCGCGGATCCAGGCATATCGGTAGTCCCAGTTGCGGATCCCGCCGACCGGTGCGGGCAGGGAGGAGGTCGGCGCCGCGACGAGCGAGCCGTTGGCCCAGTCGTCGCACAGTTTCAACGTGATCGCGGCGCGCCGCACCAAGGGTTCCTCGGGGCCGCTGTAGGCGAAGTGCTTCATCCAGCGCTGCCACGCGTCGGCGGTTGCCTGCAGCATTGCGTCGGTGTCGAACCGGTGGTGGCGGTGGAAGCGGCCCCAGGACAGCACGAGATCGAGGCGATCGCCCTGTTGCAGGTCGTGTGTGCTGTGCAGGCCCATGAGGGGGCGGTTGGAGCGCAGATGCAATCGCAGGTCGGGCCGTCGGGACGGTCGCAGTTCCAGCCCGCTGAACAGCGGCCGCACCTGCCCGCCGCCGCGGGGTTCCACGCCCATCCGCAGGCGGACCTTGCCGTCCAGGACCAGGGCCGATCGTACGAGTTCGGCCCGGTCCGCCGGGGCGTCATCGGTGAGATCGGTGCCGGAGCGCAGGGCGAGGGCGTCGGTGACGCGGACCACGCCGGTGCGGCTGCGCATTTCGGTGATCAGTACGCCCGTGTCGGGCTCATAGCGCTGCCGGGCCTCGACCAGGTCGTCCGGGGCCAGGGTGAAGTGCCCTCCGCGTGCCTGATCCAGCAGGCCGCAGAACAGCGGCTCGGAGTCGAATCGGGGCAGGCACATCCAGGAAATGGAACCGTCCATTCCGACCAGCGCGGCCGTCGCACCGTCGCCGATGAGGCCGAGATCCTCCAGCGGCAGGTAGCCCTCCCGTTGGCGGATCGGCCGGAAGGGGGGATCAGGATCGTGCATGCCGTCTCTCTTCCGCGGGGCCGAATCAACCGTGCGGCCGCATGATCGCGTCTAGAAGGTGATCATTACCTTGACGACGTCCTCGAGCTTCTTGTCCGCCACCTCGAAGGCACGCTCCATGTCGTCGAAGCCGAACTCATGGGTCGTCATGTGCGAGGGGTCGACGCGCTTGGTCTCGAGCACCCTCAGCAGCCGCTCCATGCGCAGCCTGCCTCCGGGGCACAGGCCGGTGGCGATCGTCTTGTCGGCCATGCCGACGCCCCATGCGACGCGGGGAATGCGTACGAACTCCCCCTCGCCGAAATAACCGATGTTGGAGATCGTGCCTCCAGGCTTGGTGATCCTGACTGCGGTCTGGAACGTCACGTCCGCGCCGAGTGCCTCGATGGCGGTGTCGACTCCCTGGCCCTGCGTCAGTTCATGGATCCGCTCGGCGACATCCTCGCTGGTGAAATCCACGATCTCGTCCGCGCCGTAGGTGCGCGCGAGCTTCTGCCGGTCGGGGACCGATTCGACCCCGATGACGAGCCCGGCGCCGCGGAGCCGCGCTCCTACGGTCGCCATCAGGCCCACCGGCCCCTGCGCCAGCACGGCCACGGTTCCGCCGACCGGAATGTTGCCCTTCTCCGCTCCCATGAATCCGGTCGACAGCATGTCCGCGCAGTAGACCGCCGCCTCGTCAGAAATGCCATCAGGGATCTTCGCGAGATTGGCGTCGGCGTCATTCACGTGGAAGTAATCCGCGAAGACGCCGTCCTTGGAATTCGCGAACTTGAAGCCGCCGAGCGGGCCACCGGACTGCGACGGGTACCCGTTCTGAGAGGCCAGGTCACCCCAGTCAGGGGTGATGGCGCCGACCAGCACACGGTCGCCGGGCCGGAAGTCCTTCACCTCGCTGCCCACTGCGTGCACGATGCCGACCGCCTCGTGGCCCAGCGTCAGGTTCTCCCGCGGACCAATGCCACCCTGGACCGTGTGGGAGTCCGAGGTGCAGATCAGGGCCCTGGTCGTCTGCACGACCGCGTCGCCCGGACCCGGCTGCGGAACAGGCTTCTCCAAGAAGCCCACACGCCCGATCTCCTTCATCACAAATGTCTTCAACTGCTGCATCCCTCCTGCCAGGCGCCCCGCCATCGAAACGGCGGCGATGGCTCACCGCACAGACCTTGCCCCCACGCTCTCAGCGGCCGAACCGGGTCGCGATCCGGCCGCTTCGGCGATCCGCCGTTTCAGTGAAAACGCGTCACTCCTTGCCACGGACGACGGTGACTGGACAGTGAGCGTGATGCAGCAGAGCCTGGCTGACCGATCCCAGGAGCAACCCGGTGAAGCCGCCCCTTCCCCTGGCCCCGACGACCATGAGCTGGGCGGTCCCGCTCGCCTCGATCAATGCCTCGTGGGGCACACCGTGCACCAGTTCATGCCTGACGGACACGTCCGGATACTTCTGCTGACGACCCGCGAGCGCCTGGGCCAGCAGACGCTCCTCGCCCTCGGCGACCGTGCCCGGCCGGTGCGCGTCCGGCAATTGCGGCGGAGGCAGGGGAACATTGTCCGGGGTCCACGCATGCAGGGCGACGATTTCAGCCCCACGCAGCGCGGCCTCGGCGAACGCGAAGTCGACCGCCTTCTCGCCCGCCCGCGACCCGTCGACGCCCAGCACGATCGGTCCGGTGGCATCCGATTGCTCCCGCACCACCATCACCGGACACTGGCCGTGGGCAGTCAGGTACACCGCCGTCGATCCCAGCAGCATCCCGACGAAGCCTCCCCTGCCCCGGGATCCGACGACCACCAGATCCGCATCGCGCGACTGATGCTCCAGCACCGTCAACGCCTCACCGGCCACCACCTCATGGGTGGCCTCCACCTGAGGTGCCACGTTGCCGGCACGGTGCAGCGCCTCAGTCACCAGGCGCTCCACCGCTTCCGGCAGCACGCCTTCGGGTGGGCCGAACGGCGCAGCGGCCATCGGCACATGCCCGGGCGTGATGACTGGCCAGATGGCATGCACCACCCGAAGCTCCGCACGACGCCATCGGGCTTCCCGAGCCGCCGCCTCCACGGCTGCGAGACCGGACGGCGAGCCATCCACTCCCACGACGACCAGGTTGCCCACCATGCCTCCCGTAATTGACTCGCCCTCTTACTCCCAGCCTGACCCCGGCGACACGTCACTGCCACAGGACCGGGCGGGCAGCCCAGGGCACCTACCGCCACACTGCTGAACTCGTGACGGTGCCCGCGTCGCCGGGCACAGCCGCGACGAGACCGCCTGCTAGCGTCGCCCCGCGTGCGGCCAGGGCGGAGGACGCTGTGGATGACAAGGGCATGAGGCGAGCCTTCATCGGCTCCTTCACCTCGGCAGGCGGGCGTGGGATTGTCGTGGCCGACGTGGATCCCAACACCGGAGCGCTGACCGTGACCGGCGCCATCGGTGGCGTCGCCGACCCGTCGTATCTCGCCGTACACCACACTCAGGCCGGCCCGGTTCTGTACGCCGTATCCGAAACGGCACCGGGGGCGGTGGCCGCCTACGACATCACCGGTCCAAACCCCCGCCCGATCTGCTCACCTGTGGCGGTGCGCGGAGATGAGCCAACACATCTCGCGATCGCCCACGGCCATCTGCTGACCGCCAACTACGGCTCCGGCAGCGTCACCGTTCTGCCGCTCGCCGCCGACGGCACCCCACAACCCCCAAGCAGCGTGCTACGCCACGAGGGCACAGGACCACACCCTGACCGCCAGCTCGCCGCGCACACCCACCAAGTGCTTGCCGACCCGTCAGGACGCTGGGCACTCGCCGTCGACCTCGGCACCGACTCGGTGCGGTCCTACTCCCTGGGCGCAGAGGCGGGAGAACTCACACTGCACAGGGAGACCGCGCTGCCGCCCGGCACCGGACCACGACACCTTGCCTTCCACCCGGCCGGACGCCACGCCTATGTGCTCGGCGAACTCCGCCCCACCGTGACCGTGTGCCGCTGGGACGCTGCGGCCGGTGTGCTCGAGCCGGCTGGGGAAACTCAGCTGTTCCCGGACGGTGTCAACGGCCCCGTCTCCCCGTCGGCCCCGGTCGTCTCACACGACGGCCGGCATGTGTGGGTGGCGGTACGCGGCCCCGACACCATCGTCGTACTCGCACTCGACGAGACCGGCGAGAAGGCGGAGGTGGTCGCGTCGGTTCCGTGCGGGGGCCACTGGCCACGCGACCTGGCACTGCACCCGTCGGGCACCCGCCTGTATGTCGCGAACGAGCGCTCGGGCGATGTCACATGGTTCGACATCGCCCCCACAACAGGCATCCCCCACCGTGCGGGCTCAGTGGCTGTCCCGGCCGCCTCCCACGTCATCTTTGTCTGACGGCGGCCGCCCCCGTGCGAGCGACGAACCGCGGTGACCTCGCCCCGCTCCAGTTGGGGGGAGCCGGGCCAAGACCACCCTGACTGGAGTACTAGGCCCCCCGCAGGGTCTCGGCCCGCTTCTCGATCGCCGAGATCAGCGCCTCGACCGTGGTCGTGAAGATCTGCTCGTCCGTCACCTCGGGGAGTTCGGCACTCAGGCGGGTGATGTTCGGGAAACCCTGCGGGTCGACCAGGCGGTACTCGCGGCTCCAGGAGGACTCGTCGCCCGCGCGGGCGTCCGGGTCGAACAGCAGATACGCGGCCTGCTGACCGACGTAGGCGAGGAGCGAGTCTCCGACCATGCGGTAGTGGACGGCCGCCTCGGCGCCCTCGAGTCCGGCCTCCATGACAGCGCCGAGGATGAGTTCGACGACCCGGAACTCGTTGGCCCGCCGCGTGGTCCGGCTCGCCATGGCCGAGGCCACCACCGGATATTTGAGGGCGACCGCCAGTGATCCGGCGGCGAGTGCCCGGATGCGGTCCTTCCAGTCGAGGCCTTCCGGGATGCTGTCGAGCACCTCGGCGAGCGTGCGGTCCGCGACCGACAGCAGCAGCTCGTCCTTGTCTCGAAAGTGCCGGTAGATCGCGGTCGGGTCCGCCCCGAGCTCCTCGCCCAGGCGTCGGACGGTGAAGGCGTCCTCGCTTCCGCGGGCCGCGATGCGCAGGCTCGCGTCGATGATCGCGTCGGGCGTGAGCTGACTGCCTGCGCGCTTGCTGCGGACTGTGGTTGCGGGTGATTTCGGCATGGTGCAGCCAGTGTATCGATCGGAAAGCGAGATTGCGCAACATCGTTGACAACAACGTTGCGCTGCCGTTCACTCCTCCTCAACAACAAGCCAGCGGGTCCGCCCGCCGAGCCGGAGGATGCGTTGATGACGCACATCAGCCAACGGGTCGACACCGTTTTCGTGGGTGGCCGAGTCTTCACCGGAGCCGGGTCCGCCCCGGTGGACGCCGCCGTCGCCGTCGGGGGCGGCCGGATTCTCGCCGTCGCCGACGCGAGCACGGTGCGGTCGCTCGTCGGAGCCGCCACGGAGGTCGTCGACCTGGAGGGCGGGCTGCTCATCCCCGGGTTCCAGGACGCCCATGTCCATCCCGTGGTGGCCGGAGCCTTGATGCTCGGCTGCGACCTGAGTGAGCAGAGCACGGCCGAGGGCTGTCTCGCGGTGGTGGCCCAGTACGCCAAGGAGCATCCGGATGCGGCCTGGATCCGCGGCGGCGGCTGGTCGATGGACAGCTTCCCCGGGGGTACGCCTACGCGCGGCATGCTCGACGCGGTGGTGCCGGACCGGCCCGTCATGCTCACCAACCGGGACGGCCACGGCGCCTGGGCCAACACCCGCGCGCTGGAGATCGCGGGGGTCGACCGTCACACCCCCGACCCCGTGGACGGGCGGATCGAACGGGAGGCGGACGGCGCCCCGGCCGGCACCCTGCACGAGGGCGCCGTGGAACTGGTGGCCCGTCATGTGCCGCTCGCGACACAGGACGAGGCGTACGCCGGACTGCTCGCCGCACAGGAGTACCTCTTCTCGCTCGGGGTGACCGGCTGGCAGGACGCCATGATCGGCGCCTTCCCCGGCAACCCCGACAACTTCGACATCTACCTGCGCGCGGCGCGTGAAGGCTCACTGCTCGCCCGCGTCGTCGGCGCCCTGTGGTGGGACCGCGAACGCGGCCTGGAACAGCTTCCCGAACTGGAGGAGCGCCGCCGCACCGGACAGGTGGGCCGCTTCAACGCCACCAGCGTGAAGATCATGCAGGACGGGGTCGCGGAGAACTTCACCGCCGGAATGCTGGAGCCCTACCTCGACGGCTGTGGCTGCCCCACCGCCAACGCCGGGCTCAGTTTCGTCGAACCCGCCCTGCTCACCGAGGCGGTGTGCGCGCTCGACCGCTCCGGCTTCCAAGTCCACTTCCACGCGCTCGGTGACCGCGCCGTCCGCGAGGCCCTCGACGCGCTCGCCGCGGCCCTCGCCGTCAATGGCGTCAATGACAACCGGCACCACATGGCCCATCTCCAGGTCGTCCATCCCGACGACATCGGACGCTTCGCGAGCCTGGACGTGGCCGCGAACATCCAGGCGCTGTGGGCCGCGCACGAACCGCAGATGGATGAGCTGACGATCCCGTTCCTGGGCCCCGAACGGGCCGCTCTGCAATACCCGTTCGGGGATCTGCGACGCGCCGGGGCCCGCCTGGTCGCGGGCAGCGACTGGTCGGTGAGCAGCCCCAACCCGCTGTGGGGCATCCATGTCGCGGTCAACCGCGCCGTACCCCTGGCGGAGGCATCCGGCGCGGCGTACCCGCCGTTCTTCCCCGAGCAGGCCCTGACCCTGGCCGAGGCGCTGACCGCGTACACCGCGGGCAGCGCCTGGGTGAACCACCTCGACGACGTGACCGGCACCGTCGAGGAGGGCAAGTACGCGGATCTCGTCGTCCTCGATCGCGACCCGTTCACGCACCCCTCCCAGGAGATCGCCGACGTCCGGGTGCGTCGGACCTATGTCGAGGGCCGGCTCGTCTTCACCGCGAACGACTGACGTATCCCCCCTTACTTCGCCGAGCCAATCCTGGACGGAGACAGACGATGCCCTCAGACAGCGCAAGATCGAGACGACGGACACCACCGCTGCGCCGCACGGTGGGGACCCTCCTCGCGGCGGCCGCGGTCCTCATCACCAGTGCGTGCAGCGGCACGGCGCACCCCGACGAGGGCAGCAGCAGGAGCGCCGCGTACAAGCTCACGGACCGGACGCCCGCCGCCGCGGGCAACATCGGCTCCTTCACGTGGTCGATCTACGCCGAGCCGACCTCGATCGACTACGCCTACGCGTTCGACTACCCGCCGAACCAGATCCTCTCCAACGTCTGCGAGAGCCTGCTGCGCTGGAATCCGGACCTGACGATGTCGCCGAACCTGGCGTCCTCGTACAGCAATCCGACGCCCACGACCTGGGTCTACAAGATCCGCCCGCAGGTGCGCTTCCACGACGGAACGGTGCTCACCGCGCAGGACGTCGTCGCCTCGCTGCGCCGCCACCTCGACCCCGCCGTGGGCAGCGCCTGGGCCAACTCGTTCCGGAACGTGAAGTCGATCGCCACGTCCGGGCCGCTGGAAGTCACCGTCAAGCTGAAGAAGCCGGACTCGACCTTCAACCAGGAGATGGCCGCCAGCCCCGGCACCGTCGAGTCGGCCGCCACCCTCGCCAAGGAGGGCAAGAACTACGGCAGTCCCAAAGGCGGCGTGAACTGCACCGGGCCGTTCTCGTTCGGGTCCTGGACCCCGGGCCAGTCGCTCGTGCTCAGAAAGTTCGACGGCTACTGGAACCCCAAGCTCAAGGCCAAGGCGCGCCAGGTCAAGTTCGTGTTCCTGAGCGATGCGACGACCCGCGTCAACGCCTTCCAGAGCGGTGAGGTGGACGGCGGCTGGATGGTCCCGGCCGACGCCTACGACCAACTCCGCTCGTCCCAGGCCGGAAAGCTCTACTTCGGCCGCAACACCACCGTCGCCGACGAGGTGGTCGGCGATCTCAAGGGCCCGCTGGGCGACACCCAGGTGCGCAAGGCCCTGCTCATGGCCATCGACCGCAAGGGCATCGTCAAGGCCGGCGTCGGCGGGGTCGGCGAGGTCGCCGACTCCCTGGTCACCGACAACATGTGGAACAACGTGCCCGCCGCGACCCGCACGGCCCTCCTCAAGGACATACCGCGCTACTCGTACGACCCGGCCAAGGCCAAGAAGCTCGCGAAGCAGGCCGGAGTGCACGGTCAGCGGATCGTCATCGCGACCAGCCCGCTCGACTCGCAGACGACGATCATCACGCAGGCGGTCGCCCAGGCTGCCAAGGCCATCGGGCTCAATCCCAAGATCGACACCCTCTCCCCGGAGAAGTACTCGACGCTCTTCACCGACCCTGCCGCCCGCAAGGGCATCGACCTCTTCCTCACCTTCTGGTACACGTCGATCACCGACCCGCTGGACATGTACGGCTCCCTGGAGACCGGCGTGTTCACCAACTACGGGGGCTGGTCCAACAAGGACTTCGACAAGGCGGTCGAGCAGGCCGTCGGCACGTACGAGCCGGCCGCGCACGCCGAGGCCAACGCGAAGGCGCAGCAGATCGCCCTGCGGGAACTGCCCTGGCTGCCCCTGTACACGCAGCCCGTGAGCGTCTTCCTCGGCAACCGGATCACCGGCGTCCAGCCGTCGATCGCCTACCTGTACTACCCGTGGGCGGCCGAGATCGGGGCGAAGGGATGACGGTCGCGGCGACGCGGGCACTCGGCGGCCTGCACAGACTGGCCGGGATGGCCGCGACCCTCCTGGTCACCTCGTTCCTGGTGTTCTCCTCGCTGTACCTGGCGCCCGGCGACCCGGCGAGCTTCCTGGTCCGCGGCCGCAGCGCGAGCCCCGAGGAACTCGCCGAGATCCGGCGGCAGTACGGGTTCGACCAGCCGTTCCTGGTCCGGTACGGGCACTGGCTGAACGGCGTGCTGCACGGCGACTTCGGCCGGTCGTACGTCTTCCACCAGGACGTCAGCTCGGTCCTCGCCTCGCGCCTTCCGGCCACGCTGCTGCTGATCGCGGTGTCGGCCCTGCTGATCGCGGTGGTCGGCATCGCGGCGGGCATGGTCGGCGCGCTGCGTCGCGGCACGCGGACCGACTCCCTACTGATGCTCCTGGTGACGGTGGGCGCCGCCGCCCCCGCCTTCGTCGCCGCGCTGCTGTTGCGCTCGCTGTTCGGGGTGCGGCTCGGCTGGTTCCCGACCATCGGCAACGGCACCGGCGTATTCGACCGACTGCATCACGTCGTTCTTCCAGCCGTGGCCCTGTCGGTGACGTTCATGGCGCTGGTGACAAGGGTGACCCGCTCGTCCATGCTGGAGGAGCTGGGCCGTGAGCACGTCGAGGTCGCGGTGAGCCGCGGCACACCACGCTGGACCGTGATCCGGCGTCATGTGCTGCGCAACGCGCTCGGACCGATCGTCACCGTCTCCGCGCTCCTCGTCTCGGGAATGCTGGTAAGCACCTCGATCGTGGAGACCGCGTTCGGGATGTCAGGCGTGGGATCGCTGCTCGTGCAGTCGGTCAACCAGATGGACTTCCAGGTGGTGCAGGCGATCGTGCTGCTCGTGGTGGCCGCGTTCGTCGTGGTCAACGCCCTGGTGGACGTGGTGCATCCACTGATCGATCCGCGGGTGGCCGCAGCGGGGAGCGCACGATGAGCGCACAGATCGCAGGCGTGATGCGCGGTCCCCTCGCCCGGCTGCGGGCCTTGAGCGGCGGTTGGTTGCAGAACCTGTGCCTGCTGTTTCTGGTCCTGTTCGTGCTGGTCTCGGTGTTCGCGCCGTGGCTTGCGCCGCAGGATCCGACCTACGGCGAGCTCGGTGCGGGGCTCGTGGGCCCGAGCCCCGAGCACTGGCTGGGCACGGACCAGGGTGGGCACGACACGTTCTCGGCCCTGATCGAAGGGAGTCGTACGAGCCTGGTCGGGCCGCTCGCGGTGGTGCTGTTCTCCACCGCTACGGGTATCGCCGTCGGCCTGTTCACGGCCTGGCGGGGCGGCTGGGTCGACACCGTGATCGGGCGCCTGCTCGACGTCGTGTTCGCCTTCCCCGCGCTGCTCGTCGCGATCCTCGCGGTGGCGGTCTTCGGCAAGGGGATGACGGCACCGGTGATCGCCATGTCCCTCGCCTACATGCCGTACACCGCCCGGCTGGTGCGCGGCCTCGCCCTGCAGGAGCAGGCCAGGCCCTACATCGCCGCCTACCGCGTCCAGGGGCACTCCGGGATGTTCGTCGCGGTCCGCCGGCTGCTGCCGAACATCGGCCCGACCGTGCTCGCCCAGTCGACGGTCAACTTCGGCTACGCGCTGCTCGACCTCGCCGCCCTGTCCTTCCTGGGCCTTGGCGTTCAGCCGCCGGCACCCGACTGGGGCGCGATGATCAACCAGAGTCAGGCCGCCGTGCTGCAGGGCCGGCCGCTGTCCGCGATCGTGCCCGCGGTCGCGGTCACGCTGGTCGTCGTCGCCTTCAACGTCGTCGGCGAGAACTTCGGCGACCGGCTCGCGGGGAGGGATTCCTGATGGCACTGCTCGAGTACGAGGCCCTGAGCATCGCCCTGCCCGGGATGGCCCGCCCGGTCCTCGATGGCATCGACCTGACCGTGTCGGCCGGTGAAGTCGTCGCCCTGGTCGGCGAATCCGGCTCCGGGAAGTCGGTCACCGCCCGCGCCGCCCTCGGCCTGTTCCCTGCGGGGGCCAGGCTCGAAGGCCAAGTCCGGGTCGACGGAACGGACTTGGTGGGCGCCGAAGCCACCGGCCTGCGCACTGTCCGTACGGCCAAGGCGTCGATGATCTTCCAGGACCCCCGGGCGGGCATCAACCCGGTGCGCCGCATCGGGGACTTCCTCACCGAGTCGCTGCGCGTCAGCCACGGCTGGGCCAAGGACCGCGCGAACGCCCGGGCCGTCGAACTGCTCACCGCGGTCGGCCTCCCGGACCCCGCCCGGCACCTGAACCAGTATCCGCACGAACTCTCCGGCGGCATGCTCCAACGCGTCATGATCGCCGGAGCGCTCACCGCCGAGCCCCGGCTGCTGCTGTGCGACGAACCGACCACCGCCCTCGACGTCAGCACCCAGGCCGAGATCATGGCCATCCTGGGACGGCTGCAACGCGAACGCGACCTGGGCCTGCTCCTCATCACCCACGACATCGAACTCGCGGCCGCCGCCTGCGACCGCATCTACGTGATGTACGCCGGGCGGATCGTCGAGACGGCGCCCACCGCCGAGCTGTTCGCGGCGCCTCGCCACCCCTACACCGCGGGCCTGCTCGGCTCGTCCCCTCCCTTGTCGGCGCCGGACGGCCCGCCCGCCCGGCTGACTCCGATCCCCGGGGCCCCGATGGGTCTGCTCGACTCCGCGTCCGGCTGCTCCTTCACGGCCCGCTGCCGCTTCGCCCGGCCCGGCGTCTGCGATCAGTCCCCACCGCCCCTGGAGCAGCACGGAACGGCCCTGGTCGCCTGCTACCGCGCCGACGACCTCACCGACGCGCCCGCCACGCTCGCCCCGACGGCGACGGTCCCCAACTCGACCAACAGGGAGGACAGTTGACCAGCGACGCGCGCACGCTGCTCCAGGTGAGCGGTCTGCGCAAGACCTACCGGACGGGAAAAGCGGAGTTCGTCGCGGTCGACGACCTGTCGTTCTCCGTACGGGCCGGCGGCGCGCTCGGCATCGTAGGGGAGTCGGGCTCCGGCAAGACGACCACCGCCCGGATGCTGATCGGCCTCGAACGCCCGGACGCGGGACGGATCCTGGTCCAGGGCGAGCCGCTGGCCGCGACCGTACGTGGAAAGGCGGCCCGCCTCGCCCGCGCCAAGGCGGTCCAGATCGTCTTCCAGGACCCGTACCTCTCGCTGGACGCGCGCATCAGCATCGGCGCGACCATCGACGGGGTGCTGCGCCTGCACGGCCTGACGGACCGGGCGGACCGGGCCGCCCGCACCAAGGAACTGCTCGCCCAGGTCGGCCTCGGCGAGCGTGAGGCGACCGCGCTCCCCCGCAAGCTCTCCGGCGGCCAGCGCCAACGCGCGGCGATCGCACGGGCGTTGGCCGTCGAACCGGCCGTACTCGTGCTCGACGAGGCGGTGTCGGCCCTCGACGTATCCGTACAGGCACAGGTGCTCAATCTCCTGTCGGACATCCGCCGCGATACCGGCATCGGCCTGGTCTTCGTCAGCCACGACCTGGCCGTCGTGCGGTACGTGTGCGACGAGGCGCTCGTCCTGTATCGGGGCCGCACCATGGAACACCGCCCCGTCGCGGACCTCCTCACCCACCCCGGACACCCGTACACGCAGCTCCTGTTGGCTTCCGTTCCCCGACCGGGCTGGGATCCCGACTCGATCAGCCGCCGACGCCGGGAGCTCGATCCGCTGCCGGCCGCCGGGGCTCCGGGAGGGCGTGGCTGAGGAGTCCTGGCGACCATTCGCAGACCGGGCTCTGGCGGCGGCCCGTCACCCGGACTCGCTACCACCGTCGCCGTGTCCACCACCAGCCGCACATCCCGGCTGTTCAGTTGACGGGGCGTCACCCCGGTCGGCCGGAAGGGCGGCCCCCTGTGTGGCGCGGCCGTTGGGGCGGTGCCGGCCGCGGGGGCCGGCACCGCGCCGTGGCTACTGGAACTGCTCGGTCCGGCTTGCGACGAGCCGGCCGCTCGCGAATCCTTCCACCCGGGCCGAGCGCGCGGTGGCGGCGTCCGGCACGGTGACGTCGGCCTGGCCGTCGACGAGGTCGAGCGATGCGCGGGGCCGCTGGTCGACATACACGTCGAGCCGGTCGATGTTGGTGGTCGTCACCTTGAGCCGCAGGGCGCCGTCGACGGCGGTGGCGTTGGTGATCGACACGGCATGCGGGGCCAGGCCCTGCAGGATCTGGCCGGCCCGCTCCAGCAGGTCGGTGTTGTCCTGGAGCAGGTCGGCCCGCGTCATCCGGTGGAGTTCGTCGGGCGTGATGCCGAGATCCTCGACGGGGGTGCCGGAGTTGTCGAGCACCCGCAGGGTGCGGCGGATCGCCACACGCATGCCGGCCTTCTTCGGCAGTCGCACATACGGCGAGTCCGCTTCACCGGCCAGGAGATCGGTGAGGAAGTCCTGTGTCCACACGTTGGCGCCGCCTGCGCCCGTGCACTGGTCGGTGCCCAGGACCGGGCCGATGCGGTGGTCCTGGAAGCCGGCGGAGAAGATGTCGGTGGCGGAGTAGCAACGGGCGTTGGTGATGAGCACAACCGGCCCGAAGTACTGCTGACCGATGGCGTTGGCGGCGTCCTCGGGACTCAGCGGGAAGGCGCCCGAGAACACGGCTCCGATCTCGACGGCCTGGTCCATGGAGGGCACCCACGCACCCAGGTTGACCCGTGGGTCGTCCTGGTGTTCGCGGCA
Source organism: Streptomyces albiflavescens (assembly GCF_014645835.1). GTDB lineage: Bacteria > Actinomycetota > Actinomycetes > Streptomycetales > Streptomycetaceae > Streptomyces > Streptomyces albiflavescens. The sequence goes on along the minus strand of NZ_BMMM01000013.1, from coordinate 198,357 downwards.
GATCCGCAGGTTGAGGGGCGTGTTGATGAACTGCACCGGCTCGGGGGTGATCCGGCCGGGGGTGAAGAGCTGCAGGGCGAACTCGGCAGCGAAGATGAGACCGCCGCCGTTGTCCCGCACGTCCAGGATCAGGCCGCGGTCCGGCAACAGGCTGATCAGCCGCCGGAGTTCCTCCATGTATGCCTCGAGGTCATCCACGCTGAAGGTGAAGATCCGCAGATGGCCGAAAGTCCCGGCGGACGTCTCCACCTGCCTCGCCCGAAACACGTTCGGCAGCGTGGTGGCGATCTCGCCCGCGCGCAGGTCGGGGGCGGGTTCGCCGACCGCTGCGGCCTGCACCTGGGCGACCACCCTCGGAGCGAACAGCAGTACCTTGGCGCGGCTGGTCTCGTCGGCTTCGAGGTCCAGTCCCTGGGCTGCGGCCACACTGCTGACCGCGTCCGCGTCGACGAAGGCGGGCAGGTTGTCCACGACTCGCCAGTTCTCGCGGAACTCCCGCTGGGTGCCGTTCGCGTCGAGGTAGCTGATGGTCACCCACTCCTCGAACGGAGGCAGGTGGATACGCAGCGGCCGTACGGTCAGCGACTGCACACCCCGGCTGCGGCGGGCCTCGGGGTTGCTACCGGCGAACCGGGCGGCGACGAGGTCCACGGCGTCGGCGATCGGGACGCCGCTCCAGTGGGTGATCTCGACGCCCGGTGTGAAGCCTGGCGCCACAAAGCCCTCGGCCACCTGGGTGACCATGAAATGGGCGCCCTGCTGGTCGGTGTACCGCTCGACGAGGAACGGCAGGAAGGCGATCTTGCCGACGAAGGGCTCGGGGAGCAGGTAGTTGGTGTGCAGGTCCCTGACCGAGTGGAAGATCTCCGACATCTCGGTGTGGAACATCCACTCCGGTGGCATGGTCTGCGGCGTCAGACGCTCCATGTGGTGGATGAGCAGCCGCAAACGCTGGAGGGGATTCACCGCGTACATCGCGGCCTTGAGGGGCAGGTGGACGTAGTTCTGCTCGAGCAGAATCAGCGCCTGGGCGGCGATGAGCCGGCGTTCGACCAGCGTCAGCGTGCCCGCTGTCCGCAGGAAGGTGGCCAGGTCCGTGGAGGCGGCCAGGTGCTCGCGCACCGGTTCGGCCGCGTTCGGGACGAAATCGGGGATGGTTCGGTCGGCTGCGTCACTCATCTCGGGCTCCTGAGGGCGGGTCGGGTCTCGGCTCTCTCGCGGTCCGTTATCGGGTGAACCGCCGGTCGGAATGAGCCGTGCACGCGTTCTTCGCCCGAACGGATGTCCCCCGGTTCGGCGAGGCCGGCCTCACGGGGGCACGCTCCTCCGGAGGGCGGTGAGGACCTCTCACATCGAGCTGAACCGGGCGCATGCCGCCGGGCGGCACGGCGGCCGCGACATGGCCGTGACGCAGGCTGCGGGCGAGCTGTCGATTTCACCGAAGCGGACACGTCCGGACGATCGAGGTGAGAGACCGCGCGGCTGAGGCGCACCGCGGGACGGCACGAGGCAGCACGGGATGGCGCGAGGCAGCGCGGACTACCCGGCCTGTTCCCGGCTGCGGCGATGCACACGACGGCCGAACACCGTCAGTGCCGTGATCTTCACGACGATGACAGCCAGGACGGCGCCGACGACCCAGCCCGTCCAGCGCGGCCCGGAGAGCACCGCACCGGCCAGGCCCAGGTGAACGGCCACGGCGAGGACGCCGAGGACCGTGATACCTGCCCAGGTGAGGCGTCCGCGCCGCGCCGAGACCGATGCCGCGGGTGGGGCCGTGGCGCCGGCAGCCTCCGCACGCTCGGCAGCAGGCCTGTCCGGCTGTTGCCAGTCCACTCGCAGTTCGTCGCGCCTGCCGAACCTGCCGATGTGCGCTTCCAGGAGGTCCTGGAGCCGCCGTAGCCCCTCTTCGTCGTCGGCTTCGGCGCGCAGCATCAGCGCATCCGCTTCTGCATCCAAGGTGCACCGGCCCCACGGCAGGCTCAGGACGCCCTGGGTCTCCGACCACTCGACATGGATCTGGTCGGGCTTGAGATCGGGCGGCATGTGCATCCCGGCCGGCGGCACGGCATCGCCGCCGTTGTGAGACCGTGCGCGGTGGCCGAGGTGGCGGCCCTTGTTGCTGAAGTGCTTGCACAACTGGACGAGATACCGGCTGGGGCGGTTGGTGGGGACGCGGGCTTCGGCGATCGGCATGGCGATCCTCAGGTCGGTGGTGGTCGATGGGAGGTTCAGGTCCTGGTCAGAGTGACGAGCCAGGCCTCGACGTGGCCCGGGGCGACGCTGAGCTCGATGGCGGACGGTTCGACGGAGTCGATGTGCCAGCCGTCGGAGAACGCCGTCTGAATGTCGCCGCGCGTCACCTTGTGCACCGTGCCCCAGGCGCCGCGCTCCCGGTCACTGACGCAGAGCATGAAGTAGCGCCCGCCCTGCGGCAGTACGGACCGCAGGCCGCCCACGTACGCGGTGCGGTCCTCGCCGTCGAAGACGTGGAAGAGCCCGCAGTCGAGCACGGTGTCGAAGTGCTCGCCGAGGTCGGCCGGTTGCCGGGCGTCATGACGCACAAACCGCACCGTGAGGTCGCGGGCGCGCGCCTTCTCCTCTGCGGTGCGCAGGGCTCGTGCGGCGAGGTCGATGCCGGTGGCGTCGAGCCCGAGCGCGGCGGCCATGAGCACGTGCTCCCCGGTGCCGCAGCCGGCATCCAGTACCCGGCCTCGAATGGCGCCTTCCTCGGCGAGGGCGAGGAAGGCGGGCTGGGGGCGGCCGATGTCCCAGGGCGGTGGAGTGGCATACAGGTCGTCGGGTCCCCGGGGAGCAGTGGCGTCCGAGCGATGCGGTGAGACGGACATGGGGGGTCCTCCCCTTGCGAGCGGCCGGATCGTCGTCGCCGGGATTCGGCTCCGGGCGACACCTTCAGATTTATCGATACACTGTGTCTACGTCAAGTCAGGGTGTATCCAATAGGTCGCCTCGTAGACTACGGATGTGCCGAAGCTGTGGAACGAGACGATCGAGGAGCACCGCCGCGCGGTACGGGACACGGTGCTGGAGGTCACGGCCGCTCTCGTGGCCGAGCAGGGGCTACGGGGCGTGACCATGTCCCGGATCGCCGAGGGGACCGGGATCGGCCGGGCCACGCTGTACAAGTACTTCCCGGACGTCGAATCGATCCTCACGGCCTGGCACGAGCGTCAGATCGACGGCCATCTCCAGGAACTCGCGGCGCTGCGCGATCGGCCCGGCAGTCCCGGAGAGCGGCTGACGGCGGTTCTCGGCGCCTACGCCCGCATCCAGCAACGGCGTCACGGTCACGACGCGGAGATCGGTGCCGTGCTGCACCGAGGGGAACACGTCGCGCACGCCGAACGGCATCTGCTCCGGTTTGTCGGTGAGCTGCTCGGCGAAGGCGTGGAGGCTGGCGAGGTGCGCGACGACGTAGCGCAGGACGAGCTCGCCGCCTACTGCCTGCACGCCCTCGGTGCGGCGGGCGGGCTGCGGTCCCAGGCCGCGGTGCGCAGGCTCGTCCAAGTCACGGTGGACGGCCTGCGCCCCTCCCCCTGAGGCGATCTGGCCGTCGGTACCTCGGAGTTCGACAACGGCACGACGACCGTGCCCCGGCAGATCGCGGCGGGCGAGTTCGCCGCCCCGGTCGGCCCGACAACTGTCCGCCAGTCCGACACGGACGTCGTAGGCCACGACACGGGCTCCGTCGCGTCCATCGGCACGGTCGTCGCCGGCAAGACCAGGTCTCAGTCGTCTAGACCGCTCGTAGAGCGCCCGGGTGGCGTCCCGTCAGGCGATCGAGAGCGATGTGGCTCGCTTCGTCGGCGGGGAGGTGGACCACGAGGCACTGGTCGTCGTCGGCGGGCAGTTCGAGCATCTCGTACGCGAGCCGCAGCTCCCCCACCTCCGGGTGAAGCAGCCGCATGACCCCGCTCGGCCTCGGCAGCCCCGGCAGCGTCTCCACCCGCCCCGCGAACTCCGCCCCGCACGAGATGGTCAACTCGTCCATGAGCGAGGCGACATGAGGGTCGGACAGTCCCGGCCCCTGCTTGAGGGCGGCGACCTGCTCGTCGGCGACGCGCTCCCAGTCCGGGTACGCGGCACGCGCCCTGGGATCGGTGAACACGAAACGCGCAAGGCTGGGCCAGGTCCCGTCCAACAGCCCGATCGGCCCGGCAAGTCTCCGATAACCTGCCGTGCACGCGAGAATCTCGCTCAGCCGGTTGAGCAGGACGGCGGGAGCGGGTTCGAGCCGGTCCAGCAGAGCCTGGACGGTCGGCCGCACGACACGGTTCGGCATCGCGCCGCCCGTGCAGCTGAATCCGCCCTCTGCCCCCTTGGCAAGACGGTGCAGGTGGACGCGCTCGCCCACGGTCAGCCGCAGCGCGTCGGCCAGCGCGGAGAGCACCTCCGCGGACGGACGGCGATCCCGCCCCTGTTCGAGCCTGGTGACGTATTCGACGCTGACTCCCGCGAGGGTCGCCAGCTCCGCTCGGCGCAGTCCGGGCGTACGGCGGCGCGGGCCCGCGGGCAGTCCCACCTCCGAAGGCTTGACAGCCTCGCGGCGCAGACGCAGGAACAGGCCCAGCTCGTTGTCGCTCACCCCTTGAACGTAACAGCCCTGCCCCGCCGGGTCGTGGCCCTGCCACTACCAGTCTCGGCCCGGCCTTCCTCCCCCGCGGTCCGCCCGGCAGTTTGGAGCACTGACCCCACCGAGGGGTCATCCCACTCGTCAGAACAAGGAGCACAGCCATGCCCAGTGAGCGGCTGAACCTCGTAGTGATCACCGGCAGCGTCCGAGAGGGGAGGTTCGGGCCCGTCGTCACGAACTGGTTCGTCGAACAGGCCGAGCAGCACGGCCAGTTCGCAGTGAAGCTCATCGACCTGGCGAGCTTCGATCTCCCGCTCGAACTGCCATCCGTGCCACCGGCGTTGCAGCCCGACCTGCCCCGTCCCGCCGGGATGACCGAGCTGACCCGGCGGCTCAGGTCGGCCGACGCGATCGTGATCGTGACCCCCGACTACAACCGCAGCTTCCCGGCCTCGTTGAAGGCCGCCATCGACTGGCACTACACGGAGTGGCGCGCCAAGCCGATCGGCTTCGTCGGCTACAGCGGAGCCAGCGGTGGCCTCCTCGCGATCGAGCAACTGCGCCAGGTCTTCAACGAGTTGCAGGCTCACACTGTCCGCGACTACGTCTCGTTCCCCCGCTACTACGAGCTCTTCACGCCCGAGGGCACCCTCCACGCCCCTGAGGGCCCGGCCGGCGCCGCCAAGATCATGCTCGACCAGATGCTCTGGTGGGGGTCCGTCCTCCACGACGCTCGCCGTGACCGACCGTACTCGGCGGCCTGACACCTCATCCGGGACCCCGAGACCGCGCACCCGCCCGCCGCGAGGAGTCCCTCACAGCGGGCGGGAAGTACCGGGGTGCTCGATGCGCGTGGCGAAGGCGGCGATGTCGGCGAGCACGCGTTCGGGCTCTTCCCAGTGGACGACATGGCCGGCGCCCTCGTAGGCGAGGAGGTGCGCTCCGTGGACGGCGTCCAGGATGGTCTGCTGGTCGTCGCGGGGCAGGATGTCGTCCTGGTCACCCCAGATGACGAGAGTGGGCACCAGGATGCCCGCGAGGGTCGCGCGGAGATCGGCTTCCAGCAGACCACGCAGGGTCTCTTTCCAGACGTACGCGGGGAGCTTGAGGCTTTCTTCGACCATGGTCTCGACGAGTCCCCGGGCGACTGGCCGGTTCGCCGTGCGGGCCATGAAGTCCTCGACGAACTCTCGGGGAACCGGATCGGAAAGGCCCTCGACGCTCTCCCGCAGTCCGGTCACGGCGGGCTTGTCGGTGAGCGTGCCGGGCACCCCGATCAGCACCAGCCCCGAGATCCGGTCGGGATGGCTGCCGGCGACCATCCGGGCGGCCACGCCGCCGCTGGAGGCGCCGACGAGGAGGGCGCCGGGGATGTCGACGGCGTCGAGGAAGGCCACAAGATCGGCGGCGTAGTCCCCGGGCGCGTAGCCCTGCGCAGGGCGGTCGGCGTCGCCGTGGCCGCGCTGGGTGGGGGCGTAGCCGTGCAGGGACGGCGGCAGGCGTCTCAGCAGGGGCTCGAAGGACCACCAGGAGTCGGCGAGACCATGCAGGAAGACGACCGGTGTGCCGCTGGGGTAGCCGGCTTCGGCGTACGGGAGAGTGACCCCTTCCCGCACCGAAGCGGACTTCAGGGAGATCACGGTCACGGCACCCTGCCTCCTTCCGCTCGGTCACCCGGGTCCGGGAACCGGGAGCGGAGAGCGAGCGGCGATCACTTCCGACAGTACCGATCGACGGCGCGGCCCGCGCTGTGGCGCGAGCGTCCGCCGACCAGACGACGGGGGGCGCCCTTCAGACCGCCCCGATGAAGCGGGTGAGGCCCGCGACGTACCGCTCCGGATGGGTGACGTGAGGGATGTATCCCGCCCCTTCGATGGCCTGGCCCCGCGCCTGCGGCATAACGGCCGCCAACCGGTCGAGGACCGTCCCCAGCCACCTCGGACTCTCTGTGCCGCCGCTCAGCGCACCGGTGCGGTGCAGCGCGCGAGAACGTTCAGATCGAGCGTCGCCCGGGCGGGGTCGCACTGTTCGTCCAGCCAGATGGGGGCGTTGCGCACGAACGTCTCGCGCGCTGCGGCGAGCAGCCGGTCCCACAGGTCTGGCCCCAGCGCGGCCTTCTCCGCGAACAGCCGCGCGCCCTGCCGGTACTCGCCCTTGCGGAGACGGGCCGGGGCGGCATCGATGGAGGCTTGCGGTGGACTCATCTCCTTGGCCGCCGGAGCATCGGGCATTCGACCCAACGCACGGGAGAGCCGGTCTTCGGGGCCGTGAGCACAGCTCCTCCGTGCACACACGCCACCGGGTCGGGTTAGTGTGTCCGTCGTACCGGACACGGGGTGCCCCATGTGAGGGCTGAGATCACACCCGTCGAACCTGAACCAGTTCGTACTGGCGGAGGGATGTCTCCATGCCACTTGCGCATGTTTCCGGCGGGCTGCCCGCCGACAGCCGGCCGACCGTCTTCGACGGACGGATGCCGGCCGCTCCCGGTGACCTCCGGGTCGAGGGCCATGGCATCGAGCCGGTACCCGAGAGCAATCGGTACGGCGGCGCCGGACGCCTGTTCACGGTGTGGTTCGCCCCGAACCTCACGATGACGGGCGTGTTCACCGGAACCATCGGCATCGCGCTCGGTCTGGACTTCGCCACCGCCCTCGCCGCCGTCGTCCTCGGCACCCTGCTCGGCGCGCTGCCCACCGCATATCTGAGTACCTGGGGCAGCCTCACGGGGACCGGCCAACTCCCCCTCGCTCGGCTGGCCTTCGGCCGTGCGGTGGCGCTGCCCGGCATCCTGCAGTGGTTGTCCTCGGTCGCCTGGGACGCCTTGATCGGGCTCTTCGGAGGGGACGCGCTGGCCCGGTTGTGCGGCTGGCCGTTCTGGCTCGGGGTGCTGGTCATGATGCTTGCTCAGGGAGCGCTCGGGGTCCTGGGCTACGAGGCCATCCACCGCCTGCAGATCGCCATGACCTTTGTGCTCGCCCTCGCCTTCGCGGTGATCGCCTGGCGGATGCTCGACGGCGTCCACCCCGCCGCGACCGGCCCGGCGGCGGGCGCCGACCGCGCGGGCGCGTTCGTGCTGACCAGCACCATCGCGCTCAGTCTCGCCCTGTCCTGGGCCCCGTACGCCAGCGACTTCAGCCGCTATCTGCCGCACACCACTTCCCGCGCCCGCATGTTCTGGTGCACCCTGCTGGGCCTCGTCGTGTCCTTCGTGGCCGTCCAGGCTCTGGGGCTGTGGGGTGCGTCCGTGCTGACCGATCAAACGGCCGCGGGCGTGGACGAGTTGCTGGGCGGCGGGGCAGCGGGCGCGTTCGGGCTGCTGGCGGTGGCGCTGGCGGCGGTGTGCAGCAACGCGATGAACGACTACAGCGGTTCCCTGGCGCTGCAGACCGTCGGAGTCCGCGTGCCGCGTCCGGTGGCCGCCGCGCTCGCCGCCGCGCTCGGCTTCCCGCTGGTGCTGTGGATGCACGCCGCCGACACCACCACCCGCTTCCAGAACGTGCTGTTGTTCGTCGGCTACTGGATCCCGGGGTTCGTCGCGATCATCGTGGTGGACTGGATCGCCCGGGCTCGCGCACGGGGCGGCGCCGCGGTCGACCTCACCGTCGAGACCGCCCGGCCACAGCCATGGTGGCCTCCGCTGCTGGCGTTCGTCGCCGCCTTCGCCGCGGCCGTGCCGTTCATGGACACCGGCCTGTACGTGGGGCCGGTCGCCCACGCGCTGCACGGCGCCGATCTCTCCTATTACGTGGCGTTCGTCGTCGCCCTGGCCACGTACGCCCCCCTGCGGCTGCGCCGCCGCGCACAGGCACGGCCCTGCGCCGGCTGACCGAGAGGAACATCTCCCATGCCCCGGCCACCCCTGGTTCTGACGATCGCCGGCTCCGATTCCGGCGGAGGCGCCGGCATCCAGGCCGACCTCAAGACGATGCTGGCGCTCGGCGCCCACGGGATGAGCGTGCTCACCGCGGTGACCGCGCAGAACTCCCTCGGTGTGCAGGGTGCTTGGGCGCTGCCCGTGGAGGCGGTGCGCGCCCAGTACCGCAGTGTCGTCGACGACATCGGCGTCCAGGCCGTGAAGACCGGGATGCTCGCCTCGCCCGATCTGGTCACGACGGTCGCCGAGCTGCTGTCGGACCTGGCCGCTCCCGTCGTCGTCGACCCGGTGAGCGTCTCCAAACACGGAGACCGCCTGCTGGCGGACGACGCGCTGGACGCCGTACGGACCCGCTTGCTGCCGCTGGCGACCGTGGTCACCCCCAATCTCGACGAGGTTGCGGAGCTCACCGGTGTGACGGTGACGGACGAGGGGGGCATGCGCCGGGCCGCCGAGCGGCTGCTCGCCTACGGTCCCCGCTGGGCGCTGGTGAAGGGCGGCCATCTCCCAGGGCAGGCCGTCGACCTGCTCACCGACGGAAGCGCGGAGCACTGGCTGCGCGCTCCGCGCCACAACAACCAGCACACACACGGCACCGGTTGCACCCTCGCGTCGGCCGTCGCGGTGGGCCTGGCGCAGGGCCGCGAGGTGCCGGACGCGGTACGGCGGGCCAAGGAGTACGTCACCGAGGCCATCGCGGCCGGCTTCGCCCTGGGCGCCGGCATCGGGCCCGTCGACCATGGGTGGCAGGACCGATCGCGCTTCTGACTCCAGCGGGGCATCCGGAGAGGCACGGAACACGGGCGGCGGCGGTCGTCGGCCGTTCATCCCTGCGAGACCTGGTTGTCGGAGAACACCGCCATCCTGGCGTCTCCACTCATCTGATCGCCGCAGGTCAGCGCCCTGGCCACACACCGGATCGCTACGAGAGGGCTCTCGGTCCGGTCGGCGCGGGCGGCACCAGCGACGATGACCACGTCGTCGGCAGCGACGGCCCGGTCCAAGCCGACGCCGTCCGACAGGTACCGGCGTCCCCACGCCATCACGCCGCACAACCGGCCGGCGTCCTGAGGGCGCGCCCGTGGCCCGACCGGTGTTACTCAGAGTTCCCGCGTCGTCCACACCGGGCAACCGTCGAAGGCGCTCGAGGCGGCCGGGCCCACTGCCCGAGGAATGACGGACGGACGGCCATGTGTTGGTGGGGAAAGGACGACCAGCACCGGAGCACGACGTGAGCGCTGCCACCATCACCACATCTGTGACCGAAACCCTGCGGGCCTGGCGCCGGGCTGCGCCGGACCCGCTGTGGCTGGTCGGCCCTCTTCTGGCGATCGTCGCCATTCCGGTGGCCGACGTGTTCCTGCCGCCGGACATCCATCTCGCCCACCTGCTGGCCGTCGCCGTGGCGGTCACCGCCGTCGGCGCCGGACCGCGCGCCACCGCCCTGATCGGCGTACTGGCGGTACTCGCACTGGTAGCCGCCGGAGCGGAGCGACAGACCCTGACCACGGAGAGTGTCATCGTCGAACTCTCCGCTCTTGTCGCCGTCTCCGCCTTCCTGATCCTCTTCACCCGCACGCGGGACCGGCGCGAGCTGGAGCTCGCCCGGGCGCGCTCGGTCTCCGACGCAGCGCAGCGCGTCGTACTGCGACCGCTCCCGGAGCGGGCCGGGCCCGTCTCCCTCGCCTCGGAGTACCGCAGCGCCGAAGCAGACACGTGCATCGGCGGTGACCTCTACGCAGCGGCCCGGATCCCCGGCTCCACGCGGCTGCTCATCGGGGACGTCCGGGGCAAGGGCCTCGCCTCGATCAGCGACACGGCGATCGTCCTGGGCGCCTTCCGCGCCGCGGCACACCGTCAGATCCCGCTGCCAGAGCTGGTCGCCTACATCGAGGATGCCGTCCGCTGGGGACTCGCGGAGTTCGCAGAACTGGAGGAGGACGCCGCCGAGCGCTTCGTGACCGCCGCGGTGGTGGACATCCCGGACGACGAGCCGGTGGTGCACGTGATCAGCTGCGGGCACCCGCCGCCCCTCCTGCTGCGCCACGCCACCGCCACGGCGACCGCGCTCGCGGTGCCCGAGCCGTCGCCGCCGCTCGGCCTCGGCGTGTTGCCCGACAGCACCTATGCTCCGGCGACCTTCCCGTTCGACCACGGCGACCGGCTGGTCCTCTACACCGACGGCGTCAGCGAGGCCCGGGACGGGCGGGGTGTCTTCTATCCGCTCGCCGAACGCGCCGTAGCCTGGGCTGACCAGGCGGCCGGTCCGCTGGTCGAAAGGCTTGCCGCCGACGTGCGGGAGTACGCGGGCGGCCGACTGGACGACGACATGGCCATGATCGTCGTCCAACGGGACCGGACACTTTCACAAGCCGTCTGAGCTCAGTCCGCGGGTCGGCTGCCCTGTCCCTGCGTCACAGCAGATCCTCGATCGTGATCGGCATCTTGCGGACGCGTCGGCCGGTCGCGTGCCAGACGGCGTTCGCGATCGCGGCCGCGGCACCGACCTGCCCGACCTCGCCGACGCCCTTGACCCCCAGCGGATTGACGATGTCGTCCTCGACCTCGACGAGCTCGACGTCGACGTCGGGCGCGTCCGCGTTGACGGCGACCAGGTACTCGCCCAGGCTCGCGTTGGCCCAGCGGCCGGTGCGCGGGTGCGTGTAGTTGGCCTCCAGCAGCGCCTGGCCCAGGCCCCAGAGCATGCCGCCCATGAGCTGGCTGCGGGCCAACTTGGGGTTGAGGACCCGGCCGGGAGCGAAAGCGCCGGTCATACGCCGCACCCGGACCAGACCGAATTCGGGATCCACGGCCACCTCGGCGAACTGGGCACCGAACGTCATCATCGCGTACGGGGCGTCGCCGGCCGGCGGACTCCAGGCACCGGACGCCTCGGCGTCCGGCTGGACGTTCCGTTGCAGCAGGTCGACGTAGGAATCGGAGGCAGTCCCGGCCGTCATGACCCCGTCCCGTACGACCACGTCGACCGGGTTCGCGCCGTGCAGCGGGGAGTTGGCGTCCGCGACGGCCCTGGCGATCAGCTGGTTGCGCAGGGCGGTCGCCGCGCTGTGCACCGCGGCGCTGATCATTCCGGCGCCCGCGGAGCCCACCGCGGCCGCGATGTTGGGCAGGTCGGTGTCGCCGTTCTCGAACCGGCAGCGGTCCACCGGCATGCCGAGCCCGTCGGCGGCGACCTGCGTCATGACCGTGGCCACACCCGTGCCGAAGTCGGGGGTGGCGGCCTGGACGAGGGCGGTGCCGTCGGCGTAGAGGCGGGCGCGGGCGCGCTGCGGATTGGCGGGCGGAGCGACCGGGTAGCCCGCACTGGCCATGCCCGTCCCGATCAGCCAGTTCCCCTCCCTGCGCATGCCCGGCCGCGGATCGCGGCCCTCCCAGCCGAAGCGCGCGGCACCACGCCGGTAACACTCCCGCAGCCCGCTGCTGGACCACGGGTGGCCCGACGAGGGGCTCGCGTCCGTGTAGTTGCGCAGCCGCAGCTCGATCGGCTCCACACCGAGTTCCTGGGCCAGCTCGTCCATCGCGCACTCGAGCGCGAGCATGCCGCTCGCCTCCCCGGGCGCCCGCATAAAGGTCGGTGTCATCGTGTTGGCCCGGAAGAGCCGGTACACGCCCTGGTAGTTCGGGCACGCGTAGATCTCCGACGCGACGCCGATCGAGGGCTCGGCCCAGTCGTCGAAGTGCGAGGTGGGGGACAGCTTGTGGTGCCGGATCCCGGTCAGCCGGCCGTCGCGCGTCGCACCGAGGACGATCTCCTGCTCCTGCTCCTCGCGGTGCCCGACCGAGGTGAACATCTGCTCACGGCTCAGCGCGAGTTTGACAGGCCTGCCGACCTCCCGGGCAGCCATCGCGGCCAGTGCCGCATGGTCGTGGATCATGGCTTTCGAGCCGAAACTGCCCCCGACGTAGTGGCCGATGACGCGAATCTTCGACAGTGGGGTCCCGAGCAGGCGCGCGACGGTGAGCTGGGTCGCGTTGACGCCCTGGGTGGAGTCGTACAGCACCAGCTCGTCGCCGTCCCACTCGGCGGTGGTGCACGACGGCTCGATGGGGTTGTGGTTGTTCGCGGCGTACGTGAACGTGGCCTCCACCCGCGCGTCCGCCTCGGCGAGCCCCGCATCGATGTTTCCGCGCTCCACCCGGCCCGGCAGCCAGCCGCCGAAGATGCGCTCGGGTTCGTATGCCTGGTCGCGGCCCTGCTCGAGGGTGGTGACCGGGGGCGTCTCCTCGTAGGAGACGCGCAGCAGGCTCGCCGCGTGCTGTGCCCGCTCCCAGGTGTCGGCGACGACGATCGCGATGTGCTGGCCCGCGTAGTGGACGATGTCGTCCTGCATCGGGAAGAAGGTCTGCCCAGGGGCGGCGGTGCCGGCCAGGGAGGGGACCAGCGGCGGCTGCTCCGCGATCCTCGGCAGGTTCTGGTGGGTCAGGACGGCGAGTACGCCCTCCTCCGCCTGGGCGCTGCTTGCGTCGATCCCGGTGATGCGGCCGCTGGCGACGCGAGAGCCGACGAGGCAGGCGTAGGCCGTGCCGGGGATCGGGATCTCGGCGGAGTAGCGGGCGGTGCCGGTGACCTTGGGGCGGCCGTCGACACGGTCGAGGGGCTGTCCGATTGCCGGTGCGGTCGTCATGCCGGGCTCTCGCTTCCGTCGCCGGTGAGGGTTTCGAGGGCGCGCACGATCGCGCGCTGGGCGAGTTCGACCTTGAAAGCGTTCATGGAGGTCGCCCGGGCGTCGATCAGCTCCACCCGGGCCGCCTGGGCGAAGTTGCTCCGCTGCGCGGCGGCGCCGATCAGGAAGTCCTCGACCCGCCGGGCCCGCCACGGTTTGGTGGCGACACCTCCGAGCGACACCCGCACGTCCGCGATGATGCCGTCCACGACGGACAACGCGGCCGCCACGGAGACGAGCGCGAACTCGTAACTCTCGCGGTCCCGGATCTTCAGATAGAGCGAGTGGCGGGCCACGGGCGCCGCGGGCACCTCGATGGCCGTGATCAGTTCGCCGTGCTCCATCGGGTGCTCGCGGTGCGGGGAGTCGACGGGCAGAAGGAAGAAGTCGTCGAAGGCATACGTGCGTTCGCCGCCGTCGGGGCCCAGTGTGTGCACTTGTGCGTCGAGGGACATCAGCGCCACGGCCGCGTCCGAGGGGTGGGTGGCGATGCAATGCTCGCTGGTGCCAAGGACGGCGTGCCCGCGGCTGAACCCCTCGATGGCAGAGCAACCGGTGCCCGGCTCACGCTTGTTGCACGGGGACTCCGCGTCCCGGTAGTACGAACACCGCACCCGCTGCAGGAGGTTGCCGCCCATGGACGCCATGTGCCGAAGCTGTGCCGAGGCGCCTAGCTCCAGGGCCTGGCTGAGCATCGGGAAGCGCTCGCGCACCACGGGTGCCGCAGCGACCTCGCTCATCCGGGCCAGGGAGCCGATGCGCAGACCTCCCTCCGGGGTGGCCTCGATCTGTGTCAGGGGCAGGTCGTTGATGTCGACGAGCCGCCGCGGATGGAGGACGTTCTGCCGGAGCAGATCGATCTCGGTGGTGCCGCCGGCGAGGAAGTCGCTGGTGGGGTCGGCGCTGACCGCGGCGATCGCCGTCGCGGTGTCGATGGCGCGCGAGTAGGTGATCGGCCGCACGGCAAGGCTCCCTAGGCTCCGTCGCGGACTGCGCGAATCGCGGCCCGGATGTGGGGGTAGGCGGCGCAGCGGCAGATGTTGCCGCTCATCCACTCCTTGATCTCGGCGTCGTCGCCGGCATGGCCCTCCTTCAGCAGCGCGGCGGCCGACATGATCTGACCAGGAGTGCAGTAGCCGCACTGGAAGGCGTCCTCAGCGATGAACGCCTGTTGTACGGCGTGCAGTTCGTCGCCCTCCGCCAGTCCCTCGATGGTGGTCACCTCGCGCCCCTCGCAGGTCATGGCGAGCGTGAGGCAGGACAGCACACGATGGCCGTCCACCCACACGGTGCAGGCACCGCACGTGCCCTGGTCGCAGCCCTTCTTCGCACCGGTCAGGTCCAGGTGCTCGCGCAGCGCGTCGAGCAGGCTGACGCGCGGCTCGATCTCCAGGGAGCGTTCCACGCCGTTGACTGACAAGGTGACCGCGACCGGGCCCGGCCCTCGCTCTTCGAGGACTTGCCCACGCTCGGTGAGGGGAGCCGGACTCTGTGCAGACATGGGCCACCTCCAGAGAGAGACCCCTCAATCGTCATACAGGCACATATGCCCTGCAACCGTAGGATTTCGGCATGAGCGAGAGCGCGCTGGACGCCAGTGAGGCGGTGACCGTGGTCTTCACCTGGGAGGCGAAGCCCGGCAAGGAAGCGGAGTTCGAGCGGTGGGCCCACGGGATCGAGACGGAGGCAGCGGCCTTCGCCGGCCATCGGGGCGTCACCTGGCTGCGACCCGAAGGGGAGGCTGGGCATGGGCGTTACCACGCGGTGGTCCGTTTCGCGGACACCGCGGCCCTGGACCGCTGGATGGCCTCGCCGCAGAGAGCCGCCTGGCAGGAGCGCGTCAGGCCCTTCGGCCGGTCGGTGCGGCCCAAACTGACCACCACCGGCCTGGAGACCTGGTTCAACGTCCCCGGCCTGCCGGGGAGGCCTCCGGCCCGGTGGAAGATGTCGCTGATGACGGTCCTCGCGGTCTATCCGTTCGCCCTGCTGTACGACGGGCTGGTCGCCGAGCACTTCCACAGCTGGCCACTGCCCTGGCGGACGCTGGTCTTCCCGATCTTCCTCGCGCCTCTCCTCACCTACGCGGTCATGCCCCGGCTCAGCAGGGTGCTGCGGCGGTGGCTCTATCCCCAGGCATAGCCGCGGTCGGGCAAGTCCGGAGCTGACTTTGCCGTGCTGGCACCGCCGGTCGCTCACCGGACGCGGCCCCCGATATTTCGCCTGCCGACCAGAGGACAGAGTCTTCGAGCAGCTCAGCGGTCTGCTGCGAAGCCTGGTCCGCCATGGCGAAGGCCGCAGGCGGAGCCGACCGCTGTCGTGCTCCAGGCGTATGCCCGGTCAGCGGATTACCGAGTGAGGTCCAGCCCCCTCAGGACGCCTCCACAGCCGCCTTGATCCGCTGCCCGAACGCGTCCGCATCCTTACGTGCCGCACCCAGCGCGAAGCCTACGAGGAGCTTGCCGATGCCATGGCCTTCGAGGACGTTGAAGATCCTCACGCGGGTCGTGCCCGGACCGGTGGACTCCAGGTCGTAGCCACCCTCGTCCGCCGTCACGATGTTCTTCGAGATTTCCGTCCAGCGGATCCGGTGGGGCGCATCGAACTCGGTGATCCGGAACTTCCGGCCCGTTTTCATGCCGGCGTCCTTGACCGTGCTCGTGAAGACCGTGCCCACCGCCGTGGGACCCTCCGGCGTTTTTGTGATCTCCTGCACCCTGGGGCTGAACTTGGGGTCGTTCGTGCCGTCGGCGAGGAAGGCGAACACCTCCTCGACAGGGCGGTTGATCTCGGCTGTCGCCTCGAACTGACCGGCCACGGTTCCTCCTGTGCTGCGATCGCTGGAGCTCCGACTGAGTGCACGCGCGTGTGCCAAGCGCCCTCAGCCTACGGGCCCGGCCCCAGCAGCGCGTCCTCGCGCTGGAGAAGGCCGAGAGGCGAACCCGCCTCACGCATGCCGTGCCTGGTGCACGGTCCGCGGGAAGCGCGGCAGCCCGGACACGGACCGCGCAGAAGCGGAGCATCGGGCGCAGCTGACACCACCAGAAGCGCCCGCGTGCGCGCTGTTCGACACCAACACCCCTGCGCCGCCCAGCACTTCGTCTACCCGGCGTGACGGCCCCGCCTTGGTGGCCCGCCGCCCTCGCGGGGGCGGGTCAAGCCGAGACACCCGAAGAGCCCTTGCTCAACGTGCTCGTTCAGCGTGCTCAGCCGTGCTCGCCCTGCACTGGGCCGCCGGCATCCGCCACGCGGCATCCATCCCCCCTCACCAGGAGCGATGGGCTCCTCAGGTGGTTGTGTGCGTTCGATCCCAGTGCGGTCGCCGTCCCCGGGCGGGCCTAGGTCCTGTCGTCAAATTCCCGTCGTCCGCCCGGAGGGCGGGCCCTGCGGCGTCAGGTGCGTGCTCTCGGCGTGCCGGGCACAGGCCCTCGTACTGGATGTACTTGGGTCTGTGCCCGGTGCGGCGAGAGTGCGTGCATGGCGTCGCGGGGCAGACGGGAATTTGACGACAGGGCCTAGCGGCAGACGGTCGGTCTTCGAGGGCGGCAGACGCACTCGCCACGTCTCCGGAACGGTGGCGAGTCGATCAAGTACCGTGCGGCACGAGAGGGAGGAGATTCCTGGTGCAGACCACCCTTGCCGTGCTGTTCGCCCTGATGGCGGCGGGCAGCAACGCCCTGGCCACGGTTCTGCAGCGGTACGCGGCCCGGACGGTGCCCCTGTCCGTGGGGCTGCGGCCGGCCCTCATCGGGGAGCTGCTGCGCAAGCCGGTGTGGCTCGCAGGCTTCGGGGCGGTGATCGTGGCGGCCGCCTTCCAGGCCCTGGCCCTGCTCAACGGCGAGCTCTCCCTCGTCCAGCCGCTGTTCGTCCTGGAACTGCCCTTCGCGCTGTTCATCGGCGGCATGGTGCTGCGCCGGCGGCTGCCACCGCGCGGCTGGGCCGCGGTGGGCAGCGTGGTGGCGGGGCTGGGCATGGGGCTGTGGGCGGCCTCCCCCAGTGCCGGGGTGGACCGGCCGCGTACGGAGGTGTGGGTGATGGCGCTGGCCAGTTGCGTAGCGGCCGTGCTGCTTCTGCTCGCGGTCGCCGTGCGGCGCCCGGAGGGACGGCTGCGCGCCGCCTGTTTCGGTCTGGGGGCGGCCATCTGCTACGCGCTGACCGCGGCGCTGCTGAAGGACGCCACGCAGGCGTGGAACACCGACGGCGCGGCCGCCTTCTTCACCGCCTGGCAGACGTACGGCTTCGCGCTCGTCGGGGTTGCCGCCGTCTTCCTGCTGGAGAATGCGTTGCAGTCGGGGCCCCTGGTGGCCTCTCAGCCGGCGCTGACTTTGGGGGACGCGACGGTGAGCCTCAGTCTGGGTGTCACCCTCTTCGAGGAGGAGTTGCGGGGCGGTTGGTTCGCACTGCCCATGCTGCTGGGCGCGCTTCTCGTCGTGTGCGGCGCGCTGATTCTCGTCCGCGTCCCGCTGATCCACACGCTGGTGGCGCCGGACGCCCCCCGCTGATCACCAGAGTCTTGGCCTCAGACCCGGCCGTCAGGCCGGAAACAGCCGATCCCGTCTCTTCTGCGATGGGTCGGCGTTCAGCGTGATTCCTGCGAGGAACCGCGGGCGTCAGCCCCAGACAACGTGAACGGCCTGCGGCTTGCGAAACACCAGCCCCCTTGTCTCTGGCCTCGGGCGGCCCGGGTCGAGCCGAAGCCCCGGCAGGCGCTCCAACAGCCGCCGAAGGGCAACGCGTGTCTCCAGGCGTGCCAGATGCGCGCCCACGCAGTAGTGCGGACCGTGGGCGAAGGCCAGCTGCAGGCGCGCGTTGCCCCGCCGTATGTCGAACCTGTCCGGATCCATGAAGACCGCCGGGTCACGGTTGGCGCCGGCCAGCGACACGCTGACCAGGTCCCCGGCGGTCACGGTCACCGAGTCGAGGGTGGTGTCCCGGGTGGCGTATCGGTCCACCACCATCGCGCCGGGCTCCAGGCGCAGGGACTCCTCGATGGCGCCGTCGAGCGGATCCGGACCGCCGCCGCGGACCGCGGCCAGCTGCTCGGAGTCGTTGAGCAGCTGGACAAGGAGGTTGGCGATCATCGCCTCCGTCGTCTCCAGGCCCCCGAACAGCAGTACCGCCGCGTTGGACGTCACCTCGGACAGGCTCAGCGCCCCGGCCGCCGATGCCAGCAGCGACGTGCTGTCCGGGCCGCCGACGGTGTGCTCCACCGCCGTCTTCAGCTGTTCGTACGCGGCGGCCCCGTCCGGGCCGGGCGCCTGCCCCGCCGTGATCCGGGTGACGGCGTCCACGATGGCGTCGTACCAGCTCTGTACGGTGCCGGTGGCGGTTCCGGCGAGACCGAGCGCCTCCGCCATGACGGCGACGGCGAGCGGCCCCGCGAAGCCCCTTCGCAATTCCGCCGCCCCCTGCGGGACCAGGGCGTCGATCAGTCGGTCCGCCTCCTTCGCCGTGAACGCCGTGAACCGGCCCAGCACCTCTCGGGGCCGGAAGGGGTCGGTGAACGGCGCCCGGTGCCGGGCATGTTCGGCGCCGTCGAGCGACAGCATGCTCGGGCCGACCACCTGCGCGGTGGAAAAGCGGGGGTCGTCCACGGTGAAGGTCTCCGCGTCCCGCATCACCTGCACCGCCAGGTCGCGCCGGGTGACCAGCCAGCCGCCCAGCTCGGGCAGCCAAGAGACCGGCTCTCGGGCGCGCAGTAGCGCCAGCCGCGGATGCGGGTCACGGCTCAGCTCGGCGAGCGTCGTCGCCGCGCCCAGCGGAAAGGCGGTGACGCGGTGCGTCATCCCAGCCCCCATCCTCAGATCGAAACGTTGGCGGTCAGCCGGTCCTCGGCCTCCACCGCGGAGATGACCTTGCCCCTACCCACCCTGCCCATCTGCTGCACCCGCCCCGCCGTCAAGACGCCGCTCGACGTGGGCATCGGCGTGGTCGACGCGGCGGGCGACGTCCACCGGCGAAGCCGGTCAGCAGGACGTCACCCGAAGGCACCGCGGGGACCGCCGTACGTACGCGACAATGCCGGCCGGACCGAAGGGCAACCGGGACGTGCGGCCGCGCCCGTCCTTCTCGGAAGCTCCCTACGCCCTCTGCTCCGGTGGCAGAGGCAGTCGACCGGCGTGGGCGCACCTCCCCGCTCATGGTCTGCCTCGCTCGGTGGATCTGCACCTCCGAGTCACGAACACGCCCCTTTCACGCGGTTCCCGACCGCCATCCGAGGCTGTTTGGTTCTACTGACAGCGCGCGCAGCTCAGCCGCACGCACCGTCACTAGGTTGCTGTCATGGCGTCCATCTCCCCGTAACCCGTCCTCGACCGCCACCGCCTCCGTGAACCCACCCCCCTCGGCCGCCCGCGCATCGCCTCGGCAATCCCGGGGTTCCCGTCTGCTCGGAGCGCCGTAACCCCCTGACAGCCCTTGAACGCGCCGCAGTCGGCTCGCCTGCGGCAACAGAACGCAGCACGTCTCGTCTGCGGCCAAGTCGTAGGCGCGCCCCCTCCGCGTTCCACGTCGTCGACGTCCACTGGAGGAAGCCGGCGCGCTCACTCACGGACGACGGACTCGCTCGTCGCGACCGCTCCGGCCGTGTCCGCCCCTGTTCGCTCGTGCCCGCCAACGTCCGCTCACGTATCGGGAGGGAATGTGTCAGCACCGGAAGGCTCCTCCGACAGCTCCGCAGAACCCGCTGCCGGACCCGTCGCAGGACCCACCGCCGACGGACAACACTTCACCAGTCTCAGCACGCAGGCGGCGCGTCAGCTCGCCACGACCACCAAGTCCGAACCGCAGATGCAGGCCATCACCTCCCGATGGCTGCTCAAAATGCTCCCGTGGGTGGACGTCAAGGGCGGCACCTACCGGGTCAACCGCCGCCTTCAACTGCGCGTCGGCCGCGGCCGGGTGCAGTTCGAGCAGAACGGCGCCGACGACATCAAGGTCATCCCCGAGACGCTCACCGAGCTGCCGGCCCTGCGCGGCTACTCCGACACCGCTGCCCTGAGGGAGATATCCCAGCGGTTCCGGGTACGGGAGGTACGCGCCGGCCAGGTCCTCTTCGACGCCGGGCAGCCCGTCACGGAGGCCTATCTCGTCGTCCATGGCCGGTTCACCCGCTACACCACCGGCAAGTACGGCGAGCAAGAGGTCATCGGAGTCATCACCGACGGCGACGGAATGGGAGACGAGGCCATCGGCCAGGCCGACCCGCTGTGGTTCAGCTCGGTACGGGCCGAGACGCCAGGAGTGGTGCTGGCGCTCAACTGGGACACCCTGATGCAGTTCGTCGAGCGCACCCCGTCCCTCGCGGCCCAGCTGGACGCCTTCGCGGAGCAGCAGAACAAGCCCATGAACCGCAAGGGCGAGGCCGACGTCCCCGTGCAGGCCGGGCACGTGGGCGAGGCAACCCTCTCCGGCGGCTTCGTCGACTACGACCTGGTGCCGCGCGAGTACGAGCTCTCTCTCACCCAGACCGTGCTGCGGGTCCACACTCGGGTCGCCGACCTCTACAACAACCCGATGGACCAGACCGAACAGCAACTCCGCCTGACCATCCAGGAGATCCGCGAACGCCAGGAGTGGGAGCTGGTCAACAACCGCGAGTTCGGGCTGCTGCACAACGTGGACTACAGCCAGCGCATCAGCACCTTCTCCGGTCCCCCCACACCGGACGACCTCGACGAACTGCTGTCGATGCGCCGCAAGACCCAGCTGTTCCTGGCTCATCCGAAGGTGATCGCGGCCTTCTTCCGGCAGTGCAACCGGCGCGGCCTCGTGCCCGGCACCGTGAACGTCGAGGGGCACGAAGTGCCCGCCTGGCGTGGCGTTCCGGTCTTTCCCTGCGGCAAGATCCCGATCAGTCCGCAGCACACCAGCAGCATCATCGCGCTGCGCACCGGAGAGAAGGACCAAGGAGCGGTAGGCCTCCACCAGACCGGTATCCCCGAGGAGTACGAGCCTGGTCTGAACGTACGGTTCATGGGCATCGACACCACAGCGATCATGAACTACCTGGTCACCGCCTACTACTCGATGGCCATCCTCGTGCCCGACGCCGCGGGGATCCTGGAGAACGTACAGGTCGGGTGGATCCCGGAATGAACGCACCGTCGACATCCGATTCGTCCGTGACGTCCTATGGATCGCGGCTGCCCGGCCCGCCGAGCCTGGCCCGTAGGGCGCGGGCCCGGCGAGGCGGTTCCATACCCGGGCTGCGGCACCGGCCCGCCGTCCCCGCCGACCCCGCGAAGGCCGCCGAGGTCGACCGCAGGCTGGAGTCCTGGGCCCGTCGCCTCGATCTGTTCCCGCCCGCGTGGACTGAGGACTTCTCGAGGTCCCAGTTCGGGCGAGCCGTCGTGCTCGCGCATCCGGGCGCCGCCGACCTCGAACGCCTTACCTCCGCCGGCAAGTTGCTGGTCGCCGAGCACCTCGTCGACAACTGCTACTGCGAGATGGACGAGGACAGGGGCGGATCACCGCACGGACTGGGCGGCCGGCTGCTCATGGCCCAGTCGGCGCTCGATCCGTACCACGGCACCCCCGAGCTGGAGAACGAGTGGCAACACGGCGTGCGGGCCGACGGGCCGCTGCGCTCGTACCACTTCGCGCTACGGGACTACGCCGTCCTCGCCACGCCCAGCCAGACCGACCGGCTCGTGCACGACCTGGCCCGGCTGCATCTGGGCTATCTCGGCGAGGCCGGCTGGGCCGACATCCGGTACATGCCGCGGGTGTGGGAGTACCTGGTGATGCGCCAGTTCAACAACTTCCGTCCCTGTCTGGCGATCGTCGACGCCGTGGACGGCTACGAGCTGCCCGAGGCGGTCTGCGTACAGCCCGAGATCCAGCGGATCACCGCCCTCGCCGGCAACGCCGCCACCCTCGTCAATGACCTGTACTCCTTCGCCAAGGAACTGGCCGCCGATCCGAACCATCTCAACCTGCCCCAGGTCATCGCCGCGAACGAGCGGTGCGGGCTGAAAGCCGCCTTTCTGAAGGCCGTCGAGATCCACAACCGGATCATGGAGGCGTTCGAGGAGGAATCCGCGGCCCTGTCCGCCACCTCACCGCTGGTCGGGCGCTACGCCGAAGGCCTGGCCGCCTGGGTGGCCGGCAACCACGAGTGGCATGCCACCAACACCCACCGCTACCACCTGCCCGACTACTGGTGATCACCGAGCGCCCATCGACATGCCCATCGCCGACCGCACCACGAGGAGTCACCATTGACCATCATCGACGGCGGCACCACGACAGCACCGGTGCCGACCCAGTCCACGTACCAGAACCGCGTCGCGGACTACTGGAACGCCGAGGAGAACCCGGTCAACCTCGAACTCGGAAAGATCGACGACCTGTACCACCACCACTACGGCGTCGGAGACGTCGACTGGTCCGTGCTCGACGAGGACGACGACACCGGCCCGGACGATGTCGACTCCAGACTCACCCGGCGCCGGGAGCGGATCACCGCCGAGCTGCACCGCCTCGAGCAGGCCCAGGCCGACCTGCTCGCCCGCCACCTCGGCCCCCTCTCCCCCGCCGATCGCGTCTTCGACGCGGGCTGCGGACGCGGCGGCGGCAGCGTGGTGGCCCATCTGCGGTACGGCTGCCACGCCGACGGCGTCACGATCTCCCGGAAACAGGCCGACTTCGCAGGCGAGCAGGCCCGCAGGCGTGGCATCGACGACAAGGTGCGCTACCACCACCGCGACATGCTCGACACCGGCTTTCCCTCCGGCTCGTACGCGGCTTCCTGGAACAACGAGTCCACCATGTACGTGGAGCTGGACCTGCTGTTCGCCGAACACGCCCGGCTGTTGCGCCGCGGCGGACGCTACGTGACGATCACCGGTTGCTACAACAACACCTACGGACGGGCCTCCCGTGAGGTGTCCCTCATCAACGCCCACTACATCTGCGACATCCACCCACGGTCGGAGTACTTCCGCGCCCTGGCCCGCAACCGCCTCGTCCCCGTCCATGTACAGGACCTGACCGCCGACACCATCCCTTACTGGGAGTTGCGCAAGCAGGCCGACCACCTGGTCACAGGCATCGAGGACACCTTCCTGACCGCCTACGGGAACGGCAGCTTCCAGTACTTGCTGATCGCAGCCGACCGCGTCTGACTCCACTGCACGCCGGGGCCGGCGGGTCACACCGCAGGTTGCGATCCGGCGGGTGGGTCGGCGAACACGCCGTGGCGCATGCCGGTGGCCTGGCCGACCTCGATGAGGTAGCCGTCGGGGTCACGCATGTAGCAGCGCAGCTCGGCCTTCCGGTCGAGAGGCTCCGTGAGGAACTCCGCGCCCTTGGCCACGGCGTCGGCGTAGAAGGCGCCGATGTCGGCGACACGGACGTTCAGGAAGCTGGAAACGGTGTCGCTGCTCTCCGGCGGTGCCAGGGTCACGCCGGGCTTGTCCGGGGTGGGTCCGCCTCCTGGGTTCATGATGATCCAGCTGTTGGCCACTTTCACGATGGCCGGGTTCTCCTTCAGCACGACCTCACCGCCGAGGATCTCTGCGTAGAAGCGACTCGATCTCGCCACGTCGCGCACGGTCAGGAAGTGGGTGAGAACAAGCCCTTGGTCAGGTGCGGGCAGATCACCAGGAGTCGTCATCGTCATAACCCTCTCGTGCGGGTGCAGAGCCAGGCCGCGCGCCGGGCCCACCTCTCGTGCCCGGACCGGCTCAGCCAGGGTTCCCGCTTGGTCCGGGAATAAGCAGCTTGATCATGGAATATGCGGCCGGCGTGGCACGCATGGTCGCCGTTTACCCAGGTCAGGAGTGCGTCTCGCCGGTGCCCGACTGCGCCGGTGGCCGTGCAGCCGTTCGAGTTGCCCATGCGGCGCGTGGAGGTGAGCCTGCTTAGAAGGGAATCCGTCCCCGGCAGCGGCCAGGAGCGTGTGCCCCCGGGAGCTTGTGCAGCCGATCGGCCCTTCCCACCGGCCGAGTCTGCCTCCGTCCCGAACACCGATGACGCCGATCCGGAAGGCACAACGGTGACACAGCAGACAACGCACAGGCACGAAGCCTGGCCACAGCTACGGGTGGCCGACTGGGCCGACACAAGAGACACCCTGCACATGTGGACCCAGATCGTCGGCAAAGTGCGCCTGGCGCACGCACCGCTGATAAACCACTGGTGGCAGGTCACGCTGTACGTCAGTCCACGCGGGCTGACCACTTCCGCCATCCCGTACGGGTCCGGAACCTTCGATATCGAGTTCGACTTCGTCGACCACCAGCTGTGCATCCGTACCAGCGACGGTGCCGTCCGCAGAGTGGCCCTGGAGCCCAAGCCAGTGGCCCAGTTCTACGTCGAGACGATGCGCGCCCTGGACGAGGTGGGAATCGAGGCGCGGATCCAGGCCCACCCGAACGAAGTGGAACCGGCGATCCCGTTCGCCGAGGATCAGCGCCACGCCTCCTACGACGCCACCGCGGCCCGCCTCTTCTGGCATCAACTGCTGCAAGCCCATCGCGTCATGAGCGTTTTCCGCTCACGCTTCACCGGCAAGGTAAGCCCGGTGCACTACTTCTGGGGAGCCATGGACCTGGCATGCACGAGGTTCTCCGGCCGCCCCGCCCCACAGCATCCTGGCGGCGCACCCAACTGCGGTGACTGGGTGATGGTGGAAGGCTATTCCCGCGAGCTGAGCAGTTGCGGCTTCTGGCCCGGCGGCGGCGAGGAAGGAGCCTTCTACGCCTATGCCTACCCGGAGCCCGATGGCTTCGCCGAATACCCTGTCACTCCGGCTGATGCCTTCTACAGCAGGGAAAACGGCCAGTTCCTCCTGCCGTACGAGGTCGTTCGCACCGCCGGTGACCCGGATGCCACGCTCATCGCGTTCCTTCAGACCACCTACGAGGCGGCAGCCGAACGCGGACGGTGGGACCGCGCCATGCTCGAGTGCGACCCCCATCGCTTGCAGGGCTTCCAATGACGGCGACTCGCCCGGTGGGCTCCTTGACGGCGGTTGGTCATTGACGCTGACACCCGGCTGATCGTCGTGGTCCGCTCGAAGAGGGTGACGGCCGTGTCAGGGACGGCTCGGCCTGTCTGCCTCTGTTCAGCGGTGACGCTGCACATCCAGGCAGCCGACCTCAGGAGAAGCGCCGTACGGCTCGATCACGGACCGCGTGCCTTTGGCGCTGCCGGACAGACACAGCTGGCCGCCCATCACCCGCAGGTCGAGGGTGAACTCCACGCTCTCATCGGAGCGTTGCGGGCCGTGGATCCGCTCGTCGATGTAGCCGAGGCCGCGCAGGACCTCCCTGACCTGCCGCGGCGTCGGATCGGGCGTGCCCTTGAGGGCCTTCGTGATGCGACGGGCGTGGATACCGGCCTCGCACTTCTCCACGGAGCTCAGTTCCACCTCCTTCTTGGCGGCCTCAGGGTCCCGGGGTTCACTTGTGGGTGGCGGCTCGTCGGGGACGGACAACTCGGGCACGGGTTCGGTGGGCGGCTCCGCCGGATCCGGCTCGTCCGGCAGCTCCGGGGCCGGGACGTCCTTCACACACGGCTCGGCGAGGGATACGAGAAGTTCCATGAACGGGAGGAACTCGGCGCCCTCGGAATCGGCCGGGGAGGGTGCGGGCGAGCCGGCCTCGACCCGGTCGTCGAGTCCCGCCTTCGGGCTCCTGTCGCCCGCTCGTTCTGTGCCGCAGGCGGCGAGGGCTAGCGCGCACAACGCCGCCAGCGCCGCGCCACGCCGGACATGGGAGGGTCGCCGTATGCGACCGATTCGAAAGGTTTCCCTGGAAAGTCGGCTCATGTTCGCAGTGTGGGCGTGAGCAGCGGACCGGGCATGAGTACCGCTACTCAGAGCCAGACCCCGCGTACTCACCCGGAAACTCCTGGCAGGAGCAGGTGCCCATGACGGCACTTCCGCCTCGCGCGGAGCGCTGGTCAACCAGCTCACCCAGACGTACGACTGGCCTGCACCCGCCGCACCGCCGCACCGCCGCATCGCCGCACCGCCGCACCGTCGCAGTAAGCCGTCAACGAGCCTCAGGCGCGTGACACTTCAACGGCTTCAGCGCGGGGTTGGCGACCGACTCGGCCAGCGCCTGCTCGCTGAGGATCGGCGTCTAGTGCCAGTTGCTGATCTTGACGTCGTGCGGCGCGGGCTCGCCCTTGCCCGTTTCGACCAGCTTCTTGAGGCTCAACAGGAAGGTCGCCCACTTGGTGCTGCAGTGGTACATGAACTCCACGGGCTCCTTCCAGCCTTCGTGCCGGAACAACACGATCGTGAAGCCGTCCTCCTGCTTGAGCTCGAAGCGAACCTGCGTGCCGATCCACTCCTCGGGGCCGTCGACGACCTCCCAGACCACGCGCTCGGCCGGCTGAGCCTCCAGGACCTTCATGTCGAACCCGCCGGGCTCGAAGCAGAGCCGGAGCACTCCCCCGACATTGCCGTCACCGTCCGTGTCCTCCGTCCACCAGTTCGCCAGCCCATCGACCGTGGTCAAGGCCGCGTAGACAGCGTCGGGGGACGACGTGACTCCGATCCTGTGCAGGATGTCCACCATCTCGATACCTCTTTCTCGTGCAGGCGCCCGCATGCGGGCGCGGTGCATCAGCGCCGCCTCGGATGTGGCGACGTTCGTCCGTAAGGGGGTCAGCCCTCCTGGCTGCGCTGGATTGCCTCGGCGATCTGCTTGATGCGACGCAGCCGGGCGTCCCAGGTGGCTCCGACCGACGACAGCTGCGCGACCGCGCGGGCGAGTTGGGCCTCGTCCACCTGGTAGAGGCGCTCGCGTCCGGACGGCGTGACGTGGACGAGCCCGACCCGGTCGAGCACGCCAAGGTGTTTGGCGACCGCCTGCCGCGTGACCGGCAGCTGCTCACTCAGCGTGGTCGCGGTCCCGGCGCCACCGGTCAACAGCAGGTCGAGCATCCGCCGCCGGATGGGGTCCCCCACCGCCGACCAGAGCTCGTCGTCGACGGTGACGTTCATCGCGTCGACACCAGCCGAGCGACATACGTGACGAGGCGGGGCAGGAAGTAGTCCCAGCCGGTGACGTGGTCGCGGTACTGCTCCTCGAGCACGGCCGCCTCCCAGCCCTTCTCCCGGAACCCCGACTCGGTGAACCGCAGCAGCGTGCCCGCACCCGAGGGGACCAGCTCGAAGGTCACCAGGAGCGAGTTGGCCGGCGTCGCGGCCTCACCCTCGTCGTACACCCACCGGAAGGAGAACCTCCGGGGCGGGTCGGCCTCCACCACCGTGAGGGGTACGACCTTCGCTTCCCGCGTCGACTTGTCGCCGAACGAGATGACTCCGGTGCCGCCGGGCACCGGCTGCAGTTCCGCCTCGTCCGGCCACCACTCCCGCAGGTGCTCGGGCGTGCTGATGACCTCGTAGACCACCTCGGGCGCGGCTTCGACGTGGATCTCCCGCTCGATGCTGCCGTACTCCATCCCGCCCCTCCATCCTCTCGCAACCTTTGGTTGCACATGACTTTAGGGCACTCCCCCAGCATGCGCAACCATTGGTTGCTCTAAGAATCGACTGATGTCACAGGCGAGGTTGCCGCGCGAGCCGCACATGACACGCCGCAGCTCGACACAGCCGGACGTCCTGGCGAGGCCGCCCTCCCCGTAACGGCTCAGGCTGCCTTCAACGGGTGTGGCCCGCGCGGCGGAGAACGGGGCGCAGGGTCTCGATGACGCTGGGGTCGTCCACTGTGGAGGGGATGGGTTCGTCGTGGCCGTCGGCGATGCCGCGCATCGTCTTGCGCAGGATCTTTCCCGAGCGTGTCTTGGGCAGGGCGGCCACGACCGCGACGTCCTTCAGTGAGGCGACAGCGCCGATGCGCTCACGTACGAGTTGGACGAGTTCGGCCTCGACCTCGTGCGGTTCGCGGCCGGTGCCCGCCTTCAGGACGACGAAGCCCCGCGGCACCTGTCCCTTCAGCGCGTCCGCCACGCCGATGACGGCGCATTCGGCGACGTCGGGATGGGCGGCCAGGGCCTCTTCCATGCTGCCGGTGGACAGGCGGTGTCCGGCGACGTTGATGACGTCGTCGGTGCGGCCCATGACGAAGACGTAGCCCTCTTCGTCGATATGGCCGCCGTCGCCGGTGAGGTAGTAGCCGTCGTAGGCGGAGAGATAGGAGGCGACGTAGCGGTCGTCGTCGTTCCAGAGCGTGGGGAGCGAACCGGGCGGCAGGGGGAGCTTCACGACGATGGCGCCGTCGACGCCCGCGGGCACCGGCTCGCCCGAGGGGTCAAGGACGCGGACGTCCCAGCCGGGCAGCGGACGGGTCGGGGAGCCGGGTTTGACGGGAGCGGCTTCGATACCGACCGGGTTGGCGACGATGGGCCAGCCGGTCTCGGTCTGCCACCAGTGGTCGATCACCGGGATGTTCAGGAGCGCGCTCGCCCAGTGATACGTCTCGGGGTCGAGGCGCTCACCGGCGAGGAAGAGGTAGCGCAGCCGGGAGAGGTCGTAGTCCGCGGTGAGCGACCCCTTCGGGTCTTCTTTGCGGATGGCGCGGAAGGCCGTGGGTGCCGTGAAAATGGTCTTGACCTGGTACTCGTCGGCGACGCGCCAGAACTGGCCCGCGTCCGGGGTGCCGACCGGCTTGCCCTCGTACAGGACCGTCGTCGCGCCGACCAGCAGCGGCCCGTAGACGATGTACGAATGCCCGACGACCCAGCCGACATCGGAACCGGTGAACATCGTCTCGCCCGGGCCCACGTCGTAGACGGCTCCCATCGACCAGTGCAGGGCCACCGCGTAGCCGCCGCAGTCCCGCACAACGCCCTTGGGTTTCCCGGTCGTTCCGGACGTGTAGAGGATGTACAGCGGATCATTCGCCGGGACGGGAACGCAGTCGGCCGGTGGCGCCACAGCGACCGCCTCGGCCCAGTCGAGATCGCCGGGCCCCAACTCGGCCACCGCCTGCGGGCGTTGCAGGATCACACACTTTTCCGGCTTGTGGACGGCGAGCTCGATCGCCCGCTCCAGCATCGGCTTGTACGCGATGACACGCTTGCCCTCGATGCCGCAGGAGGCGGAGACGACCACCTTCGGGGCGGCGTCGTCGATACGGATCGCGAGTTCGTGCGGCGCGAACCCACCGAAGACGACCGAGTGGACCGCGCCGATCCGTGCGCAGGCCAGCATCGCGACCGCGGCCTCGGGAACCATCGGCATGTAGATCACCACCCGGTCACCGCGCCCCACACCAAGCTGCGCGAGCACTCCGGCGAAGGCCGCCACCTCGTCCCTCAGCTGCGCGTAGGTGTAGGTGCGCCGGGTGCCGGTCACAGGCGAGTCGTAGATGAGCGCGGGCTGCTCGCCCCGGCCGGCTTCGATGTGCCGGTCGACCGCGTTGAAGCACACGTTGAGCCGCCCGTCGGGAAACCAGCGGTAGAACGGCGCACCCGAGGAATCCAGGGCGCGAGACGGAGCGACATCCCAGTCGATGGCTTCCGCCGCCGTCAGCCAGAAGCGCTCCGGAGTTTCGACACTGGCACGGAAGACATCCTCGTACGCTCCCATGGGCTCTCCTTCGTCGCATCGCGTGTGCCGCATCGAGGGTCCGGGTTGCTGCGGCGGCGCACGTCGTGGCCGTCTTCGACGAGCCTACTCACATGTCGATCACGTGTCCGGCGAGGCCGTGCACCGCCCCCCTTGGACCCACCTTCGCAGCCGGCTGCTGGGCCCGCTGGGCAAGCCCACTGCCCCGGATCGAACGCAACGTCACAGCGTGATGGCCGTCCTCGAGGAAGTGCCGCCGAGCGACGGCAAGGATGACGGCACGCGTTTCCGGCTGACCCGGCCGCCGTCCACGTTGCGACTCTTTATTCTTCACAGTTGAAGTACTGGTCAGCCCGGCCATGGCCCCCGGCGGACCCTCGCCTCCGGTACGTCAGCCGATCCGGAACGAGGACCATGGCGGCGTCTGTCAGTTGTGCCCGCGCCCGCCGCCCAGACGTTGCAGCACAGCACGCGCCATGGCTTCCTCGCCCTTGGCATTCGGGTGTGCCGGAGCCGCCGGGGAGGTTGGCCGCAGGGGCTCGATCCAGCGGTCCTCGGGCGCCTTGCACATGTCGTGACCGCGGGTGGGCCCGTACGTGTCGACGTACTCGGCCCGGTTCAGCTGCGCCACCAGGCGGAGCATCAGGTTGAGGCGCTTGCCTGTGTCGCGCAGGTAGGGAAAGTCCTGGGCTGCGAAGGGCACCGCGGGGGCGCAGCCAATGCCGTCGTCCGGCAGGAGATCCGGGTAGCCGACCACGAGCACGCGCGCGTGCGGTGCCCTGCCGTGCACGGCCCGGAGCACACTGGCGACCTTCGGCGCCGTTTCCAGGATGTTGAGGCTCAACTGGTCGACCCCGGAGGAGCTGTAGTGGCGTTGGCAGGGGTTTCCCGTCGGATCCGTGGCATAGAGCTGGGCGCACGTGCCGATGATGGAGCTGAAACCGATGTCGTTGCCGCCGATCTGAACGGTCACCAGGTCGGTGTCACGCCCCAGGGCGTCCAGCTGCGGGCCGTTCGTGCCCTGCGGCTTCCACATGTGCTCCGTGGTGGCTCCACCGCAGCTCACGTCCTTGAACGCGGTCGCTCTTCGCTCCGCCGCGACCAGCGAGGGGTAATTGTGGTCGGAGCGGGCGCAGTTCGCGTCCACCTGCTGCGGGATCCCCGGCCCCGAGGTGTAGGAGTCGCCCAGGGACACGTAACGCGAACCGCGGCCGAGGCCTGCGCCGTCCGCCGCGGCGGGTGCCGCGGAAACGACGGAGGCGACGACCAGCGCACAACTGCCGACCGCCGCACCGATGGAGGTCGCTCGTCGGCGCCTGGGCGCCGTGGTGCCCGGATGCGTAGGCTGCTTCATCGAGGTCCTCCCCCTGAGTCCGTGGCGGCTTGCAGGGCCGGAGCCAGGTCCGGTCCGACCGCGCAAGCCCGACGTGGCTTGTATACCGGCCAGTTGGTTCTTGCGACCAGAGGTAGGAAGCCGTCGTCTCCCGCTCGTCCGGGTCTCGCCTTCACCCCGGCCGGCTGACCCTCATGGCGCCGGCTGCGGCCCGGCTGCCGCGATGCGCAGGAACTCCCGCACCAACGGTTCGTACGCACCGTCGCGGGAGACGAGGGAGAGCTCCACGATGTCGGAGCGGTCTGCGAGGGACCGGTAGGCGATGGAGGGCTGCTTCTGGCGTACCGTCACTTTCGTGGGCACGTGCTTCACACACACACCGATATTCACGCGTCCAGTCCTCCGCGCCTGACAAGCTGGCTTGCGATCACATTGCGTTGAATCTCGTTGGTGCCCTCGCCTACGATCATCAACGGGGCGTCCCGGAAGTAGCGTTCGACGTCGAACTCGGTGGAGTAGCCGTAACCGCCATGAATACGGACGGCATTGAGGGCGATCTGCATGGCCGTCTCCGAGGCGAACAGCTTCGCCATACCCGCCTCCATGTCCACCCGGCGCCCAGCCTCTGCCTCTCGGGCCGCGTAGAGCGTCAGCTGGCGGGCGGCGGTGAGTGAAGTGGCCATCTCCGCGAGGTAGTTGCCGATGGACTGGTGCCGCCAGATCGGCTTGCCGAACGACTCGCGCTCCTGGGCGTAGGCGAGGGCGTCCTCGAACGCGGCCCGGCCGACGCCCAGGGCTCGGGCGGCGACCTGGAGCCGTCCGGTCTCCAGGCCCCTCATCATCTGTGCGAACCCCTTGCCCTCGACACCGCCGAGCACCGCGTCCGCCGGCGCCCGGTAGTCCTCGAAGGACAACTCGCAGCTCTCCACGCCCTTGTAGCCGAGCTTGGGCAGGTCACGCGAGACCGTGAGCCCCGGGCCGTGCTCGACCAAGAGGATGGAGATGCCCTGGTGCGCGGGGCTCGCCTCGGTGTCCGTCTTGCACAGCAGGGCGATCAGTTGCGAACGGCGGGAGTTGGTGATCCACGTCTTCGTCCCGTTGACCACATAACCGTCCGCGTCCTGGCGGGCGACCGTGTGCATCGCCTGCAGGTCGGAGCCGCCGCCCGGTTCGGTCAGTGCCATCGTCGCGCGGACCTCGCCGGTGGCCATTCGCGGCAGATAGCGCCGCTTCTGCTCCTCGGTACCGAAGTGCAGCAGCAACTTGGCGACCACGTTGTGCCCGCCCATGGCCCCGGCCAGGCTCATCCACCCGCGGGCCAGCTCCTCGGTGACCAGCACATAGCAGGGAACGGAGACGGGGGTGCCGCCGTACTCCTCGGGGATGGCGAGGCCGAAGACGCCGAGCTGCTTCATGTGCTCGATCAGGGCCTCGGGGTAGGTGTTCGCGTGCTCCAGTTCCTGGACGACGGGCTTGACGTCCCTGTCGACGAAGTCGTGCACCGTACTGACGATGAACTGCTCGTCCTCGGACAGGACGTCGAGGGTGCTCATGCTCTGGCGCTCCTTGCTGGGGGGCTCAGGGGTGGCGGGGTGGCTTCGGATGACATGGTCGGCCCGCAGGCCGTCGATCTCGATGCGGCCGTACCCCAGGTCGGCGAGGATCGACTCGGTGCCCTCGCCGAATGCGGGGACGGCTCCCATCCCCTCCCTTGCGGAACGCGAACTCGTCAATGCCGAGTACTGGCGGGGCGCGAGCCGGTACCGGCGGGGCGCGAGCCAGTACCGGCGGGGCGCGAGCCAGTACCGGCGGGGCAACCTGTTGTCCTGTCAGTCCAGAGGCCTCAGCGGGCGCGGAAGCCGGCGCCTGGGCCGTCTCCCACCGCGATCAACGGCCGCGCGCCGTCGGCACGGCACGTCCCCGGTTCATGACGGCCGCCCGCCGAACTGCCAGTCGTGGACCTCTATCTCCGCATACCGGTCCGGGGTCAGAACGGCACGTGCCTTGTCCGGGTCTGGGGCCCGGACCAGCACCGCCGTACCCAGCCAGGTGGTGGCGTCGTCCGACAGCAGCGGTCCGAACGCGATCAACTCGTCCCGGTTGGGCGGCACGACGAGGTCGACAGCCTGCCCCGTGCCGAGACCGAGCACCAGGTACCGGTTGCCATCGGTCCGGCCGCCGGGGAAATCCCACATGGTGCGCCCCAGCACGTTGCGCCACCGACGCAGCAGCACGTCCCGGTACACGCCGGCCTGGTAGTTGGGCTCGTCGAAGGCGAACGCGCGGGCATCGGCGGGATCGGGCAGATCGAGGATGTGCACGCTACCGGTAGGCGTATCGCCGTCGTCGGCGAAGGTCGGGCCACGCGCGATCATCTCCGTCGCGTACTGGTCCATGTAGGACCAGTGCTCTTCCAGCAGTTCGTCGCGCAACGCCACGGAGCCGGCCCGATCACGGTGGTAACAGAAGAACTCCATGACCACAGACCTTTGCCCAACGTACGGCAGCATCTCAACTGGCTTTTGGAGACGATGACCGCACGCTCCGAACGGAGCCGCGTTCCGTCGGACGGCGTAGCCATCACGCAGGCGCGGTCACAACCCGTCCGTCACGAGGCGACCGTGCCGGCCGCAGCCCTCAACGAGTGGCTGTGACCAGCCGTGGTCACCGCCGCCATTGGAGTATTCGGCACGCTCAGGCCCGATCCGTGCGCCGCCGCCCGGCGACCGTCATCCTGCGTGGTGCTCCCGCCGCGCGTGCTTCCCTGCCCATGGGCCGGCTGTCGGCTTGCCCGTTCCGCCGGGCGGTCCTGACGGGTTCACAGGACTGTTGCGGTGTCCTTGACGGCGGCGAGGCGTTCGATCATGCCGAGGCTGTAGCGGTCGCGGCGGACGACAGTGAAGCCGGCCTCGCGCACGAGGTGCAGCGGACGGCGCAGCTGATGGTCGTCGGCGAACGCGACCATCAGCGGATCGAGCAGGCGCTGCACCAGTCGCACGGCAAAGCGATGGCTGATGACGTGGTCGATCAGGAGCAGCGTGCCGCCGGGCTTGAGGACGCGGTGCATCTCGGCGACGGCCGTACGGTCGTCGGGGATGCAGCACAGGGCAAGGGCGCACACCACGGTGTCGAAGGAGGCGTCGGGGAAAGGCAGTCGGGTGGCCGGCGCCTCGACGAGAGGAACCTTCAGGCCCACTTCGTCCGCCCGGGTGCGGGCGCGGTCCAGCATGGCCGAGGACAGGTCCACGCCGGTCACGTCGGTGCCGTTGGGATAGAAGGGGAGGTTCAGGCCGGTGCCGACGGCGACCTCCAGAACGCGGCCGCGAGCCTGGGAAC
Source organism: Streptomyces albiflavescens (assembly GCF_014645835.1). Lineage (GTDB taxonomy): Bacteria > Actinomycetota > Actinomycetes > Streptomycetales > Streptomycetaceae > Streptomyces > Streptomyces albiflavescens. The sequence continues at coordinate 164,046 of NZ_BMMM01000013.1, read as the reverse complement.
ACACCCACGAACGGCCGTCGCGGAGCATGTACCGGTCGAAGCGGCGCATCCAGCTGTCGTAGCGTGGCGCCTCGCGCTCCCAAATCCGGCGGGTCCGCTCGTCCGCGTCGCTGCCCTGTCGCATGACGGTCCCCTTCCCGGCTCGGAGTCCAGCTCCAGCTCCAGCTCCAGCTCCAGCTCCAGCTCCAGCTCCAGCTCCAGCTCCAGCTCCAACGTAGTACAGGGCCCAAGCCACACTCGTAGGGCCCTTCGGGGTCGAGCCGGTCCATCACCATGGGAAGTCCCGCCCAAGGACTGAGCGGTGCGCCATTCGAGGGAACGGCGGGTGTCGCGGAAAAGGGCCGGGAGGCGCGGCTCGTACGTTCGGCTGGCGTGACATACGTATCGAGTGATCGCGCATCCGGCCCCACCCGCCGCACCGCTCTAGCCGGGTTCGTCGGCGGGGCCGGGGCCATGCTGGCCGCCGGGTGCACCCCGTCGGACGCGTCGCCCGCATCGGCGTCCACCCCCGGCCGCACGGCCTCGGCCTCCGCCCCGGCGGACGGTCCCACGCCCGGGGTGATGACCCTCTTCAAGGACTCGGCCTTCAACTTCAACGGGCTCCTCGCGCTCGGCGCGTCCGGCTACGGCGCCGCAGAGGTGGGCGAGGTGCTCACCGCGGTGAACGCGATCAACAAGGCCGGCCTCTCCGCGCAGACGTACACCGAGACCTTCAGGAAACTCGGCGATCAACTGATGGGGGCGCCCCAGGGCAGCAAGCCCGGTACGCAGACCACACGCTTCCGTGCGCTGCGGGCCGCCCAGTACTACGGCCAGGCGCTGTTCTTCGTCCTCGGCACCGACGACCCCGGCAGCGAAGAACAGCTGTACAAGGCCGGACGCGGCGCCTGGGACAAGTTCTGCGAGCTGTCCGACCCGGCACCGGTGAAGGCCGACATCCCGTACGGGAAGACCCCGCTGCCGGTGTGGTTCTTCCGACCGGACGACTCCGCCGAGCGGCGCCCCACCGTGATCCTCACCAACGGCAGCGACGGACAGAACGTCGACATGTGGACCTACGGCGTCTCGGCCGCTTTGGAGCGCGGCTGGAATGCACTCGTCTATGACGGGCCCGGCCAGGGACAGCTGCTCTTCGTGAACCAGGTGGTCTTCACACCGCGATGGGAGACCGTGGTCACGCCGCTCGTCGACTGGCTGGCCGCCCGCTCGGACGTGGACACGGGCAAGATCGCCCTGACCGGGCTGAGCATGGCCGGAGACCTGGCGCCCCGGGCCGCGGCCTTCGAGAACAGGATCGCCGCTCTGGTGGCGATGCCCGGAGTGCTCATGCCCTGGCTGGGCTTTCCCCCTGAGATCCGGGAGATCCTCACCCCGGACAAGGCGAAGACCAACAACATCTGGAACAAGGAGGTCGTGCCCCAGTTGCCTCCGTCCGCGGCTGCGACGTTGAAGAAGCGCTTCGAGCCCTTCTCCGTGCCGGCGATGCTCGACGCCCGCGCGGGCAAGATGTTCACCGACTTCTACACCCCCGCCACACTCATCCAGTCGCTGGACATCACGAACGTCGTGGGCCGCATCAAGATGCCCACGCTGGTCCTCGACTACGACGACGAGCAGTTCTATCCCGGCCAGCCGCGTCAGATGTTCGACAAGCTGACGGCTCCCAAGGACTACGTGAAGCTCACCAGGGCCACCGGCGCGCAGCTGCACTGCTCTCCGATGGCCCCGCAGCAGCACTGCGAGGTCGTCTTCGACTGGCTGCAGGAGAAGCTGAGGGGCCGCTGACTTCTGCGGTGACCTACTTGTCGCCGCTCGACCATGCCGCGCACCGTTCGGACCGGCTCCTCGCGCCGGGGGCTGGAACTGGACCGAACGCCCCTCGTCGCACAACCACTGCCGAATTCGCCAACGGTGTCCCTGACGGGACAGACATGACCCCGGCCCCGACCGCTGGGGACGTCACAACAGTGCGTCGAGGGTGACGGGAAGTGAGCGGATGCGCTTTCCCGTGGCGTGGTGCACGGCGTTGGTCACGGCGGCGGCGATACCGACCAGGCCGACCTCGCCGATCCCCTTGGTGCCGATGGGGCTACCTCGGCCGCGGTCGCCCACGAACACCACATCCATGTCAGGCACGTCGGCATTGACGGGGATGAGGTAGTCGCCGAAGGTGCCGTTGGTGATCCGCCCGCTGCGGGCGTCGGTGATGGTGTCCTCGAAGAGTGCCATGCCGATACCGCCGACGGTCCCGCCGACGATCTGGCTCCGGGCGGTCTTCTCGTTGAGGTTGCGGCCGCCGTCGATCACGGACACGATCCGGGCGATGCGTACGAGTCCCAGCTCGGCATCGACGCGTACCTCCACGAACTTGGCGCCGAAGGGACCCGCCAGGGCCATTCCCAGCTCGTCCTGTGACCGGGGTTTGCTGTAGCCGTTCGCCGTCAGCTCCGCCAGCCCGTACCGGCTGAGGATGTCGGCGTACGCCTCGGCGCGGCCGCCCCTCCGAGTCGGTCTCATCCAAGAGACACGGCCTGACCGAGACTTAACCGGCGTCCAACGGCCTTTCGAAGAAGGTCTCCAGAACCACCGTTGCCTGCGTCCCGCTGACCCCGTCGATCGCGTACAGACGGCGCAACACGTCCTGGAGCCGCTCGGTGGTCGCGGTGCGCACCTTGACCAGGACGGCCGCGCTGCCCGCGATGACGTGCGCCTCCTGGATCTCCGGCACGGCGGCGAAGTCATCGGCCCGGTCGCCCATCCAGGCCGTCGAGTCGACCAGCACGAAGGCGAGGACGCCGCGGTCGAGCGCCGCGGGGTCGACGTCGACCGTCGTGGCCCGGATGATCCCCTGCTCGCGCAGCTTGCGCACGCGCTCGTGCGCGGCACCCGCCGACAGGCCGACCGCCTTGCCCAGTGCGGCGTACGACTGGGTGGCGTCCCGCTGGAGCAGCGCGATCAGCTGACGGTCGATGTCATCTACTGGTTTCACGCGATGACCATACTTGGTTCGGGCATATGCGTGCTACGTTGAATCGCATTCTGGTCAATCCTTCTGAGAGGACACCATGTCCGCCGACGGCCTGTACGAGATCCTGGACGACCGCTTCCGCACCGGACGCTGTGCGAACGGCGACAGCAGGCTGGAGGTCCTCTACGGCGGCTGCCGCTGGGCCGAGGGCCCGCTGTATCTCCCCGCCTGGCGCCAGTTGATCTGGAGCGACATCCCGAACGACCGCATCCTGCGCTGGGACGAGGCCACCGGCACGGTCGGTGTCTTCCGTACCCCAGCAGGCCACAGCAACGGCAACACCCTCGACCGGCAGGGCCGCCTGGTCACCTGCGAGCAGGGCAACCGTCGCGTCACCCGCACCGAGCCCGACGGGACCGTGACCGTCCTCGCCGACCAGTACGCCGGAAAGCGGCTCAACAGCCCGAACGACTCCGTCGTACGCTCCGACGGCACGATCTGGTTCTCCGACCCGGACTTCGGCATCACCAGCGACTACGAGGGCCATCGCGCCGACTCCGAGATCGGCGCGTGCAACGTGTACCGGATCGACCCCGCTACGGGGGACGTGCACCTCGCCGCCGACGGGTTCGCGGGACCCAACGGCGTCATCCTGTCCGCCGACGAGATGCGGCTGTACGTCTCCGACTCGCGGAGCGCGCGGATCCACATGTTCGACATCCGCGAGGACGGCACACTCTCCGACGGGAAGGTCTTCGCCGAGGGCCGGGGCGACGTCCACTTCGACAACATCCGCTTCGACGACGAGGGCCGCCTGTGGGCCGCCGCCCTGGACGACGGCGTCCACTGCTACGACCCCGACGGCACCCTCATCGGCCGACTGCGCGTGCCCGAGCCCGTCTCCAACATCGCCTTCGGCGGCCCGAAGAACAACCGCCTGTTCATCACGGCCACCACCTCCCTGTACTCGCTGGTGATGTCGGTGACCGGGGCGCCGCGCCTCTAGGCCTCGGCCCGGTGGAGGCGGAGAAGTGTCTGGGCTGTGGCGGTGACGATGTCCGCGGGGAGACGGAGCGACCACCGCCGTGTGGTGCGGCAGGGCCTCTACGGCCGCTGCCGCACCGCGCGGAGGGTCGCGTAGCCCTCGCCCGGGCGCGGGGGCCGGCAGCGGCTCGGGCACCGGTTGCCGCCCTCGTGCCGGACGTTTCTGGCGGTGAGCGACGGCTGGCGGCACGCGGGCGGCTTCGCCTGGCTGCTCGCCGGCACCGACCGGGTCCGGTCGACGATCCTGGCAGCCACCATTGACAAGGCAGTGGAAGCGGATGACCTTCAACATGCCGCCCTCGCAGAGCAGTTGCACTACGAGGTCGACCTTGGGCCGCGGCGCCTCCGGGCCGCTCACTTCGTCGATGTGGATGTTCTCGTGGTCGACGTCGGACCACAGTAGGGTGTCGACCCTGGTGATCGGGGTTCTGGTCGGCGGTGCCCTGTCCCACGAGTCCGGGCCGTCCATAAATGGCTGGCGCGCATCCTGATGCAGCGGGATGATCCGGAGGGTCCGGGCCGACTCGAACCCATGTGATCGCGCTCCACCTGTCCAGAGAGGGAGTTGCGATGACCGTTGTCGCGTCCGAGCCGTCCGGGTCCCAGCCCGAGGTCCGTGCCGCGGCCGGGGCGCTACGCGGCAGCCGGGAGGCGGGTGTGGCGGTCTTCCGTGGCATCCCGTTCGCCGAGCCGCCGGTCGGCTCGCTGCGTTTCGCCGCGCCGCGGCCGGTACGGGGATGGGACGGGGTGAGGGCGGCGGTGTCGTACGGACCGCCACCCCCTCAAGGCGGCCATTTCGGCATGGACGCGCGCTCGCAGGACGCGGTGGGCGACGACTGGCTGACGGTCAACGTCTGGTCGCCCGAGCCGGGCCCGGGCGGAGGGCTGCCGGTGATGGTGTGGATTCAGGGCGGCGCTTACACGATCGGCATGTCGGGTCTTCCCGAGTACGACGGCGGCCGCCTGGCGCGTAGCGGTGTCGTCGTGGTGACGTTCAACTACCGTGTGGGACTTGAGGGTTTCGGGCAGATCGAGGGGGCGCCGGCCAACCGGGGTCTGCTTGACCAGGTCGCCGCTCTCGAGTGGGTGCGTGACAACATCCGGGCCTTCGGCGGCGACCCCGACCGCGTCACGGTCTTCGGCCAGTCGGCAGGCGCCGGATCGGTCGCGGCGCTGCTGGCGATGAAGCGTGCGGCCGGGCTCTTCTCCCGGGCCGTCGCGCAGAGCGTGCCGGGCACGTTCTTCTCGCCGGCGCTCGCCGCCGACATCGCCACCGCCTGCGCCGCCGAGCTGGGACTGAGGCCCACGGCGGCCGACCTGTCCACAGTGGCCCCGGCACGGTTGTCCGCCGCCGGTGATGCGGTCGGCGGCAGGATGGCCGAGTGGGCCGAACGCTGGGGTCCGGTCGCGCACCGGTCGATCCCGTTCTCGCCGGTCGTCGAAGGGGAGATACTGCCGGTCACCCCATGGCAGGCCCTGGCCGACGGCGCCGGGCGGGACATCGAGCTCCTCGTCGGCCACACCCGCGACGAACAGCGCCTGCTCACCGCGCTCGACGGCCTGCTCGGCCAGGTGACACAGGAACAGGCGGCGACCGCGCTGCATGTCTTCGGCCCCGGCCGAGACGGCGCACGCCGTTACCGCGACGGCTTTCCGGCCGCGAGCCCGGACGAGCTGCACGAACTGGTCCAGTCCGACTGGCTGTTCCGTATGCCGAGCCTCCACCTCGCACAGGCCCAGACCGTCGCCGGCGGCCGTGCCCACGTCTACGAGTTGACCTGGCCCGCCCCGGGCATGGGCGGCGCCCTCGGCGCCTGCCACGGCCTCGACGTACCGCTCGTTTTCGGCAATCTGGACCGCGGCCAGCCTGCCATGCTGATCGGCGAAGGCCCGTCCCCGGAGGCAGAGGCGCTTTCCACCAGCATGCGCGCCGCATGGACGGCGTTCGCCACCCACGGCGACCCCGGCTGGCCCGCGTACGACACCGAGCAACGCCTCGTGCAGCTCTTCGACAGCCGGCCGGCTGTCACCGCCTACCCGGAGGAAGCCTCCCGCCTGATCTGGCAGGACCACATTTTTCCCGTACTGCCGCTGCTCGGCCAGTAGCGTCAACCGGCCCGGATCGACAGCTGCGTGAGCCGGAGGCGACACGACCCCGACCGGGTCGTGGCCCAGCTGCAGCAGCTCCTGGGTCCCACGCCGGACGACGCATGATCGCCCCGGGTCACGCGCCGAGGGCCTCGGCCTCATATGCTCGGGTGCAACCATTCGAGTCCAGAGGAGCGGAGCAATGAGCCAGAACGTCTTTTTCGAGGTGACTGCCGACGGCGAGCCGATCGGTCGTATCGAGTTCAAACTCTTCGACGACGTCGTCCCGAAGACCGCGCAGAACTTCCGTGAGCTGGCCACCGGCGAGCACGGCTTCGGCTACAAGGGCTCGCCGTTCCACCGCGTCATCCCGGACTTCATGCTCCAGGGCGGCGACTTCACCAACCAGAACGGCACGGGCGGCAAGAGCATCTACGGCGAGAAGTTCGCCGACGAGAACTTCAAGCTCAAGCACACCAAGCCGGGACTGCTGTCCATGGCCAACGCGGGCCCGAACACCAACGGCTCGCAGTTCTTCGTCACCACCATCGTCACCGACTGGCTGGACGGCAAGCACGTCGTCTTCGGCGAGGTCGTCGAAGGCATGGACGTAGTGAAGGCGATCGAGGCGCTCGGCAGCCGTAACGGCGCTACCGCCAAGAAGATCGTCATCTCCGACTGCGGCACTGTCTGACTGGTCTGACTGCTGTTTGAGTCGGTTGGCCGACTCAAACAGCCCTCGTCGACGGCGGAAGGCGTGTCCGCTTGAGCCTGTGCACAGGCGGACAGGCCGACTGCCGGTCCCCTGCGGGGAGATGTGCCGGATGCCTCGGCGCCGCGGGTGGTCGCGACAGGGACGAAACGGTGTCCTTGTGCCGTGCCCGTCGCCACGCCAGGCCCCCTTTGGGCCTGGCGACTTCCGCATTGACCCAACCGAATGATTCACCGGCACCGCAGGGTGAACGGTGAGACTGTGTGCCCCGCGCCGACGGCAGTCGGCCGCTCTCGGTCATTAGCGTTGGCTCTTGTGTTGATGAGCCATGCCTTTGTGAATCTGAAACCCGGAGTGGGAAAGACGACCAGCGCTGTCTGGTTGGCTCACGCACTTCACGAGTCGGGCATCTCACCGCTGTTGGTGGACAGCGACCCGGCCTCCTCCGCGCTGCGTTGGAGCGAATTGGCAGGAGGCTTCCCGTTTCCCGTGGTCGCCCTTCCGGTCGGCGATGTGCACCGGCGTGTGAACGACTTCCTCGGCAATCGGCAGGCCGTCGTGTTCGACGCCCCGCAGATGGAGGACCACGCGCATATCGCCCGGAGCATCATGAGGTACGCGAGCGAGTGGATCGTGCCGGTGACCCCGGCCCCCATCGAGCTGGACCGCATGGCGCCCATCGGCGGTGAGATGGGCGACGTACAGTCCCTGCGCGCCCAGCCGGCCCGCGCCACCGTCCTGCTGAACCGGACCAACCGGCCCGAGGCCACGCGCACAGGTCCTGATGCCGACGCGCGCGAAGCCCTCACCGAACGGGGCTTCGACGTGCTGTCCACCCATATTCCACGGCTCGACTTGTACGCCCAGTCATTCGGCAGCACGGTCGAAGTCAAGGGCTCGGCCTACATGGACCTCGCAGACGAACTCATCAAACGTCAGGACAAGGCGTGAATCAGCGTAAAGACACCTACCGAGCCGCACTGCAGCGCGGGCCGGAAGTCGCCGCACCCCGTCACACCAAGGTCACTCAGCTGCACACCCGATATCTCCGAGTGACCATCGAGCTCGACCCCGCCCTGCCGCGCGACCTCACCCGATGGGTGGGACCACACGTCTCCGCGCTCCTGCGCGCGAGCGCCGCCGTGCTGCGTCCCCAGAGAAGCACCACGTAAGCCGGGCGGCACACGCCCAGGGCACGGTGCGTGGGCCGCAGGCGGCCATGAACCGGCGGCAGCACCGACCAGGTCCAAGAACTCGGCGGTCCCCTCGATCTTCCTCACCGTCCGCCCGGCCGGTGTCCGGCGGCGGAGGGCGGCCGGGGGTTTCAGCGCCACCCGGGATCGGCAGGGCTGCGGATCCCTGCAGCTTCGGTGGCTTGGGGCGCGAGAGGCAGTGCCGGGTGCTCTCGCCCTGCTGGGGCCGAGGGAGGACCATGGGAGATGAGCCACCAAGGGAGGCGCGCCATGACATCCGAAGCCTCGGATTACGACACCTGGCTGTACTCTCACACTCCCTCCCAGGCCGAGGGCGAGCGCGACGAACCGGCTGAGCGTGCAGCCATGAAGCACCCGGACGTCCCCAGGACCGAGCCGTCCCAGGCGGAGGGCGAGCGGGTGGACGACATCGATTCCGCGTGACCGCAGCGAGCCGGACTGAGCGTTGCTGGGTCCGGCTCACGCTTGTGGTCAACACACCGGGCGTGCTGCAGGTGCCGCGGGCGGTCCGTCAGCCGGCGTCGTCGGGGGTGAACGTGACGGGCAGCTGTGCGGGGCCACGTAGACCGCCCGAGCGCCATCGCAGTTCGCCGGGCGACACGGCCAGGCCGAGGTGGGGCAGGCGGCGCAGGGCGGTTCCGATGGCGATCTGGCCCTCGAGCCGGGCCAGCGGCGCTCCCAGGCAGTAGTGGATGCCGTGCCCGAAGGCGAGGTGCGCGTTGTCCTGCCGGGTGATGTCCAGGCGGTCGGGGTCCGGGAACCGCGCGGGGTCGCGGTCGGCGATGGCGGAGGCGACCAGCACGGTCGCCCCGCGCGGGATCGTCACTCCCGCGATCGTGACGTCCTCGCGCGCGAACCGTGCGATGCCGGGGTTGACCGGACCGTCGTAGCGCAGGAACTCCTCGATCGCACCGGGCAGCAGTTCCGGATCGTCCCGCAGCATCCCCAGCTGGTCGGGGTGGGCGAGCAGTGCGGCGATGCCGCCGCCGATCAGATTGACGGTGGTGACGTATCCGGCCACCAGTAGGAGGAAGGCCATGGCGATCAGCTCGTCCTCGTCCAGCCGGTGTTCCTCGTCTCGGGTGGCGATCAGCGCGCTGAGCAGGTCGTCACCGGGCCGGGCTCGCTTGTCTGCGAGGAGTCTGGTCAGGTACGAGCGCATCTGCCGCCATGCCCGGCCCACCCGGACCGGGTCCGGCGGCTCGTCTCCTTGAAGGATCATTTCGTCGGTCCACCGCTGGAAGTCGTGCCGGTCGGCGACGGGCACGCCGAGCAGTTCGCGGATCACGGTGACCGGCAGCGGCAGCGCGAAGTCCTCCACGAGGTCGGCCTTGCCGGCGGGCACGATCGCGTCGAGCAACTGGTCGGTGATCTCCTGGACGCGCGGCCGAAGCTCGGCCACCCTGCGGGCGGTGAACGCCTTGGAGACCAGGCGGCGCAGGCGAGTGTGGTCGGGCGGGTCGGAGCGGAGCATGGTGCGCAGCATCGACTCGCGTTCCGTGGCGGGCAGCCGCTCGAGCAGCCGGGGGTCCGAGGCGTCTCGCACGTCGCTGCTCAGCCGTGAGTCGGACAGGGCTGCGAGGCCGTCTTCGTAGCGCGTGACCAACCATGCCTCGAGGCCGCCGGCGACGACGGCGCGCCGTACCGGGCCGTCCTCACGCAGCTGCCGGTAGAGCGGGAAGGGATCCGCCATGAAGGCCGGATCGGCGTATGGCAGAAGGACCGGCTGCTGGCTCATCGGGTCTCCAGGGGCGTCACGATCCCACACGGCGAACTTGTTCATTTTTGAGGGTATATGTCCCAATGGCTTGGGTCGCGGACGACACCGAAGGGAAGGACTGCGATGGAGCGGACAACGTGCTGCGTGGTGGGCGGAGGCCCCGCGGGAATGGTCCTCGGCCTGCTGCTGGCCCGGGCCGGCGTAGCCGTCACGGTCCTGGAGAAGCACGGCGACTTTCTGCGCGACTTCCGCGGCGACACAGTTCATCCCTCGACCCTGGCGCTGCTGGACGATCTCGGCCTGGCCGAGCGCTTCGCCCGTCTGCAGCAACGTCGGGTGACCACGGTCCAGCTGCCGCTCGGCGTGGACGGTTCGCTGATCACCGTCTCGGACATCAGCGCGCTGCCGGAGCCATACAACTACGTGGCGATGGTGCCGCAATGGGACTTGCTCGACCTCCTCGCCGACGAGGCCAGGAAGGAGCCGTCCTTCTCCGTGCGGATGAGCACCGAGGCGACGTCCTTCCTGGTGGAACATGGACGGGTCACCGGAGTGCGATACCGCACGACCGACGGCCGCACCGGCGAACTGCGGGCCACCCTCACGGTGGCCTGCGACGGTCGGAGCTCGCTGGCCCGGTCGCGGCCCGAACTGCGACTGCGGCAGTTCACCTGTCCCATGGACGCCTGGTGGTTCCGGCTGCCACGGCGGACAGGCGACCCGCACGGGCTTGTGGGCGGCGCCGGCGACCGGTTCCTCACCGCGCTGATCGACCGTGGGGAGTACTGGCAGTGCGCCGCGCTGATTCCCAAGGGGACCGACGCCGAGCGCCGCGCCGCCGGACTCGAGCGGTTCATGGCCGACTTCTCGGCCGCCGTGCCCTGGCTGGCGGACCGGGCCCATGCGCTGCGGTCATGGGAAGAGGTGAAGATGCTCGACGTACGGCTCGACCGCCTCCGGCGCTGGCACCGCCCGGGACTGCTGTGCATCGGCGACGCGGCACACGCGATGTCACCGGTCTTCGGCATCGGCATCAACCTCGCCGTCGAAGACGCGGTGGCCGCGGCGCGGTATCTCGTCGGGCCGCTGCGCAAAGGTGTGGTCGGCCTGCGGGACGTACGCGGCGTCCAGCGGCGCCGCTGGCCGACCACGGCGGCAACGCAGGCACTGCAGCGGATCGCTCACGCGAGGGTCATCGCGCCCGTGCTCGGGGGACGCCCGCCCCTCGGCAACGCCAGGCGGGCGGAGCGGATGAGCAAGCTGCTCACCACGTCACCGTGGCTGAAGCGCGTGCCGGCGTACTTCATCGGCTACGGCGCTGTGCGCGAGCGTCCGCCCGTCGAGTCGGTGCGGTGAGCTGCAGCGCACGGCTGGCGGTGCTTCGTTGGGCTCTGGCTCTGCGCTTCTGTCATACGGGCCTGGCAGCACGGGGAGATGCGCGACCGTGACCGTCGACCACAGACGTGGAAACGGGAGCTGCTCGTGCTGCAGGTCCGCATCCCTGCGGGAAACTCGCCCGTTGCGAGGGCCTTCATCGCCCGTTGCGAGGGCCTTCGAGGAGGCGTCGGCCAAGTTGTGCTACAGGCGCGACCCTCAAGGTTCACAGACTCAGCGTGATCGCAGCGCCGATACCGCCCAGGCCGAGGGCGACGGCGGCCTCGCCCCAGCCGCCCGCGCCCCAGCGGAAGAACCGGTCGACAGCGAGCCGGCCCGGACCGATGGCGGCGACAGCCAGGGCAACGATGGCGATGCAGACGCTGTACTCCACGCCGCCATTCTGCTCCCACAGACCGTGAGCGCCGGTGACGGTCGCCATGGCATTGATCATCACGCCGATCACGGCGGCGGCCGCGAGTGGAGTGAACAGTCCTGCGGCCAGGCCGAGGCCACCGAGGAATTCGGACAGGCCACCGATCACGGCGAAGACTTTTCCCGGGCGGAAGCCGAGGTCGGCGAACCCCTTGGCGGTCGCCGTCAGGCCGCCACCGCCGAAAATCCCGAACAGTTTCTGTGCGCCGTGCCCGGCCAGCAGCAGGCCGAAGGTCAGTCTGATCAGCAAAAGGCCCCAGTCGGCCGCGGACGACGTCGCCGCGGTGGTGACATCCGCTCGCGATTCCGTAGGACTCGAAAGAGAGCTCAAGATGTGCTTCGTATCCATTTCAATGCTCCGGAAAGAACGCCGGAACGGGAGTACCCCCAGCTCGGACGGGCGCCGAGGCACTGGTCGGCGGTATGCCCTGCGCGGCATCGCAGAGCACAGACCACCCCTGCCGATCCTTCCGCAGCGACCATGACCATGCATCTGGGCGCCGACTGAAGACCGGCTCAGCCCAGGTAGAAGTCCTTGCGGGCGGCCACGAACGCCTCGATGGTTTGGGCAGGTACCCCGGTGACGCGTTCGACGTCATCGGATGCGCGGTCGTAGCGGTTCTCGCGGTGCAGTCGGGCCATGGTGACGATGTGCTGTTCGGTGTGCGGCGGCAGGCCCACCTTCGCGAGCGTCTCTGCCCGCCACTGGTCCAGCGGCACGTCGACATAGGTCACCGGACGCCCGAGCGCCTGTGAGAACTCCTCGGCCATCTCCGTCATGTCGACCGTGCGGGGCCCGGTCAGTTCGTAGACGTGACCGATGTGTGGAGCGGGGTCGCGGAGCACGGTGGCGACCACCCTGGCGACGTCGGCCACGGCGACCGGTGAGGTCCGCCCGGTACCGAACGGCAGCGCGATCGTGCCGTTCGCCCGGATCGACTGCGCCGCCAGCGTGGTGAACAGCGCATTGTCCAGGAACGACGTCGGCCGGATGTGGATCACGGGCAGGCCCGACCAGTTCAGTACCTGCTCTGCCAGCCAGTGCAGCCGTTGCTGGTGGGACTCCGCGGTGCTGGTAGCGGTCATCTGCGACACCGTCATCTGGGACATGTCGACCAGGCCGTCCAGCTGCCCGTTCTCGCGGGCCACGGTGGCCGCCACCGTCGCGGCCAGCAGATGGTCCGGCGACACGGGCATCGCGAAGTACATCCTCTTGACGTCGTTCAGCGCGGCCGCGACGGTCTCGGGCCGGGTCAGATCGCCGATGACGACCTCCGCGCCGAGCGCCCGAAACGTTGCCGCACGATCGTCGTCGCGACGGACCATCACGCGCACCGGCACGTCCTGCGCGCGCAGTTGGTCGAGGACGGTGCGGCCCACGTCACCGGCGCCGGTGATGAGAACAAGGTTGCCGGCAGACATTGGCCATTCTCCTTCCGCTTGGACAGCTGGGTAGTTGAGTGGTGGCGTGATCGCACGTGCGTTCAGCACGTGGCAGGGGTCAGGCGGCGACTGCGGCGCGCCGCCGCATCAGCCGAGGACGCAGGCCGACCAGGACGCCGGCGATGACGGCCCACAGAGCGAGCGTGATCACAGGGCCTGCTGTGTGTGCGCCGTCGAAGTAGCTCAGGTCGGTGATCGCGCGGACGGCCGCGCCAGGTGGCAGCAGTGCGGAGACGGCTCGGGCTCCGGCAGGCAGCAGATCGGCGCCGATGGTGGCACCACTGGTGGCGTTGCCGGCGGTGAGGAGTACAAGGGTGGCCACCGGGACCCCGATGGGGCCGAGATAGGTGCCGAGCAGCTTGGTGGTGAAGGCAGCCGCAGCTGCCAGCAGGGTGAGCGTGCAGACCAGCGGGACGACCGGGGCCGGGACCGCTCCCAGTACGGGGCCGGCGATGATCGCCGCGACGGTGCCGATGGCCGCGGAGGCGCCGGCCAGCAGCCAGAACCGGTGGCGCAGGCGCAGAAGACCGGTCAGGCCGAGAGCGTTCGAGCCGAGGACGAAACCGGCCAGGGTCACGCCGAAGGCCATGTAGAAGCCGGCCAGTCCCCGGGCGTCGAAGTGGGCCAGGGGGACAACATCCTCGGTGGTGACGTGCTCACCCGCACCGGTTGCGTAGGCGCCGACGAGGTTCTTCACGGCCGATGTGGTGGACGTGCCGACTGCCCCCGCGATCTCCAGGTGCAGCCGGCCCGGGCCGTCGGCGCTGAGCGCGGCGACGACGTCGTGGCGCTCGAGTGCCGCGCGCGCGTCCTCGGCACCGGCGGCCGGCTGGACATCGACAGTGCCGCCGAGGGCCTGGCCTATCTGGCTCGGCAGGTTCGGTCCGCTGACCGCGAGGGGGATCTGGTGGGGCTGAGGGTCGCGCTGCAGGCCCACGTAGCAGCCGATGAAGGCCGCCACGACGATCAAGGCGATCACTGTCGGCTGGAGCCAGGCCCTCACCGGCGGGCGGCGGCGGGCGGCCGGGGTTCGCTGAGGGGAGAGCTCGTCCGCTGCGCAGGGTCTTTGCTCACACGCGGGAGCGGATCCGACGGGGGTTTCCATGAAGGGACTTTCTGGTGGAAGGGGCAGGCGGCGCGGGGAGGGGCCGGGCGATGGTCGGCACGGTGGCCAGGGGGCGGCTGCCACGCTCGACCAAATAGATTATTGGCATAATTTATTCCGGAGCTAGGATAGATGCCAACCGTCATCCATCGAGGAGGTACTCATGGGCCGCGTGTCGCAGGCGCAGGCGCAGGAGAACCGCAAGCGGGTCGTGGAGACGGCCTCGCGCCTCTTTCGGGAGCGGGGCACGAGCGTGAGCGTCGCCGACCTGATGAAGGCCGCAGGCCTGACCCACGGCGGCTTTTACAAGCAGTTCGACTCCAAGGAAGCCCTGATCGACGAGGCGGTCAGGCATGCGTTCGACGAACTGGCCCAGTGGCGCACGGCCGCCCTGGAGGAGAACGAGGGGCAGCGCGAAGACGCCCAGCGGACCATGATCGACGCGTACCTGTCTCCCCGCCACCGGGACAACGCGTCCACTGGTTGCCCCGCCGCCGCGCTCGCCGCCGACATGGCGCGCGACACAGGTGATAACGACGCCCATCGCGCCTACTCCGAAGGCGTACAGGACTTCGCCACCTGGCTCGCCGCCGAGGACCAGGACGGCATCACGCGGCTGTGCACCATGCTCGGCGCCGTCGTGCTGGCCCGTGCCGTCAAAGACTCGCCGCTGTCCGACGAAATCCTCACGATCGCACGCGCGGCGCTCTCCCCGGCTCGCTGAAGCACCTCCGCACCTCCGCACCTCCGCACCTCCGCACCTGAGCACCTGAGCACCTGAGCACCTGAGCCAGCGAGACGTACGTGACTGCTGCCGGTGAGGCCGCGACCGCCCGGATGGCGGGTCAAAGTCGCGGCGGCGAGCCAGTGCGGAGTCACCCGCGCACCAACCTGTGGCTCTCGACACATTTCGCCCCCAATGGGCCCTTTCGTGGCAGCGGTCACGTCGTGGGACGGGCGTTTTCTATACGTTCGCAGTTCTGTACCTCTCCCATGAACTGCCGAGGCTCCTCCCCATGGCGCACCGACCGTCCCCCTCGCCGCGACCGCAGAATGCGGGGAGGCCCAAGCCGCATGGCAGGCGCGCCGTGGTCCGCACCGGCATTCTCGCGGCCTCACTGGCGACGCTCTTCTCAGCCGCCTCACTCGACCGGGCGGTCGCCGCCCCGGCGTCGGTGCGGTCCGACACCGCCACGACTGACGCCCGCGCACTCGTCCAGCCTCAGGGGCGGGCGCGGGTGACGGCTGCGGTGTTCGACCTGGACGGCACGGGCCGGGAGCCCGCGGTGTACGGGGACGACACCCCCTACGACACCGCCAGCATCGTCAAGGTCGACATCCTTGCCGCAGCACTTCTCAAGGCGCAGGACACGGGACACGCCCTGACCGCGCAGGAGCGCGACCAGGCAGAGGCGATGATCGAGCGCAGCGACAACGCGGCGGCGAACGCGCTCTGGCGGCGAATCGGCCTGGCGCCGGGCCTGGAAGCGGCGAACAAGCGGCTGGGGCTGACTGCGACCAAGGGCGGCCCCGGCGCCAAGTGGGGGCTGACACGGACGACGGCGAGCGACCAGATTCGACTGCTGCGCGCGGTGTTCGACACCGGCTCGGCCTCACCCGGGGGCTCCACTGCGCTCACCGAGGCGTCGCGAACCTACATCCGCACGCTCATGACGCGCATCGTCGGCGAGCAGGCGTGGGGCGTCTCCGCGGCCGGCGGCTCCGGGTGGGCCTTGAAGAACGGCTGGCTGCAGCGCAACACAACCGGACTGTGGGACGTCAACAGCGTCGGACGGGTCACGGCGAACGGACGTCACTACCTCGTCGCCGTCCTCTCCGACGGCAACACGTCGATGAAGGATGGCATCGCCCTGGTGGAACGCGAGGCTCGGGCCGCTGTCACCTCGGCGACCGCCCACTGACGGCACACCCGTCGACGCGCCCTCCGTGACCCGGCCCGTGGGTCGACTCGGAACGGGACGAGCACGAGGAAGAAGTCGGCCACCCAGGTCTCGACCAGGCAGATCTCGCCGCCCTCCGCGATGTCCGGCTGGTCTCGAAGGCCCACCACCGCGCGCGTACGGTGGACGTATAGCCGGACAGGTACGCCGGTGCGGGCGCTGCAGGCAGCCGCTGCGGCGACCGCCCGATGCGATGCGTTGCTTTGCTCCCACACAGGAGGGAAAGGCAATGTCCGAGCACAGGATCGGCACGCAGGAGGAATTCGAGGCCGCACGACAAGAACTGCTCGTGGAGGAGAAGGAACTCACCCGACGGGGCGACGAGCTCGCCCGGAAGCGGAGGGACCTTCCCTGGGTACCGGTCGAGAAGGACTACAGCTTCGAGACCGAGGACGGGACGAAGTCGCTCGCCGACCTCTTCGACACACGCTCGCAACTGCTCGTCTACCACTTCATGTTCGGCCCGCCGTACGAGGCCGGATGCACGGTCTGCTCCTCGATCGCGGACACCCTCGACCCCAACGCGGTCCACCTCAAGGCCCGTGACGTGACGCTGATCTGCTCCTCGCGGGCGCCACTCGACAAGCTCCTTGCCTACAGGGAGCGGATGGGCTGGAGCTTCGACTGGGTCTCCACCGTCGGCAGCGACTTCCACCGCGACCTCGGCTTTCTGCACACCGAGGACGAGCTGAGGCCGTTCCTCGACGGCGAGATTCCGCCCACCGTGAGTCAGATGGCGCAGGCGTCCGGCACGGACGTGCTCGGGTACGTCACCGAAGGCCCGGGACTGAGCGCATACGCGCGCTCGGACGACACCGTCTACCGGACGTACGTCACCACCGCGCGCGGCCTTGAGCCTGCCATGGCCTACTACGGCCTCCTCGACCGGACGCCGATGGGCCGCCACGAGGACGGCGAGGAGACCTTCTGGCTGCGCCGCCACGACGAGTACGATCGCGCCCACTGATCCGGACAGGGCCACCCCGCGGCGGGAATTGGTCAACCGTCCGCCGGTCGGGGCACGCTGCGCCCGCTGCGTCTCAGGGGCTGTACCGGCTCGGGGACAAGACGTTCGAGACGTAGTACCGCGAGGTCGCCGACTCGTCGAGCCGGCTTCTCTTCTGCCGGTCGCCGACCTCCCCGGTGCCGTACCCGACCACCTTGGCCGAGCTCATGCCGTCCAGGTAAAGGAAACGCATGGTCTAGTCCAAAGACCCTTCTGGTCTAGTCCAACGCATTGACATGATCGCGACAGTGCCCAGAAGCTGGGGCCACTCCCCCACTGCCCTGGAGGCACAGTGAGACGTCTTCGCGCATGTCTGGGCGCGGCAGCCGCCGTGAGCCTGACCGCAGTCGGCACGACCGCCCTGGTCGCGGGCAATGCCTCGGGTGCGACCACCGCGCTCAGCAACCGCTGGTACGCCGCCGCTCCCTATCTGATGCCACTGGACAACGACCCGCCGGACCCGTCCGCCATCATGGACGCAACCGGCCTCAAGGCATTCCAGCTGGCGTTCATCCTCGCGCCCAACGGCGGTGGCTGCTCCCCCACTTGGGGCGGCACAGCCGCCGTCTCGTCGGACACGGCCGTGCAGTCGGTCATCAACACGATCCGCGCCAAGGGCGGCGACATCTCCGTCTCGATCGGCGGGTACGGCGGCACGAAGCTCGGACAGGCCTGCTCGGACGCGGCCGCCACAGCCGCGGCGTACCAGCAGGTCATCACCAAGTACGGCCTGCACGCGATCGACTTCGATCTGGAGGAGCCTGAGTACGAGAACACTGCGGCCATCAAGAACGAGATCGGCGCTGCCAAGATCCTCCAGCAGAACAATCCCGGCCTCTACGTCTCCGTCACCACGGCCGGTACGGCGGACGGCACCGGCTGGTTCGGCAAGCAGATGCTGCTGGAGGCGAAGTCGCAGGGGTTCACGCCGAACAACTTCTCCATCATGCCGTTCGACGGCGGCTTCAACGGCGCGGCCTCTCAGACCAGCGCCCTCACCAACTTCAACACGATCCTCCAGTCCACTTTCGGCTGGGACCAGGCGACTGCCTATGCCCACGAGGGTTTCTCCGGCATGAACGGACGCAGCGACACCGGCGAGATCTTCTCGCAGGCCGACTTCCAGACGGTGCTGGACTACGCCACCAGCCACACCATGGACCGCTTCACCTTCTGGTCCCTCAACCGCGACCGCCAGTGCACTCCCGTCGACAACGGCGGCCGTACATCGGGCACGTGCTCCAGCGTGGCGCAGAACTCCTGGGACTTCGCGAAGTACTCGGTGAAGTTCGCCGGAGCCACCCCGCCCACCAGCACCCCCACACCCACTCCGACCCCGACGCCTCCGAGCACCGGATGCACGACCGCCTGGAGCTCGACGGCCGTCTACGTCGCCGGCAACGAGGTCTCGTACAACAAGCACAACTGGAAGGCCAAGTGGTGGACCCAGAACGAGGTGCCTGGCGCCTCGGAGTGGGGGCCTTGGCAGGACGAGGGGACCTGCTGACACGCTGGAAGAAGTCGAAGGCGGACACACCGCCGCAGGCCGCAGGGTGAGCGGGACACAACCCCACGATGCCCGCGACCGCACAACTGCCGTGAACGGCCGGGGTGGTGACCGCCCACCACCTCCGGCCGCAGCGACCTCGGCTGTCCCACCAGGAGTGGTCCGCTTCCCTCCCATCAAACGGTAACGGGCACAGCACGAGCCCCGTACGGGACAAGCTCTAGGTGAGGGAGAAGCGGAACGCGCCGGTACCGCTCCCCATCGTCAGCCAGATGTGCTCCCCCTCCCTGACCAGCCTGAGGGCGACATACGCGCAGCCTGGGCACCGGGCGGTCAGACCCGGCTCGGGGCCGTAGACGTGCAGTCGGGCAAGTGGGCCCGACCGGGTGCACTCCGGGCAGCGCCACCAGGCCGTGGTGGGTTCCACCGAGAGGATCTCCGAGAGCGGGCCGGCGAGACAGTTGCCGTCAAGGTGGGTGGACGCGTCTGTCATGAGGACCTCCCGTGCGGTTCTGGTCGGCGAGTCAGCCGAAGCGTTCGGTGCGGATGGTGGCGGGGTCGCGCCCCAGGTCGAGGAGCAGGTCGCCGGCGCTCTCGACGAAGCCCGTGGGTCCGCAGACGTAGATGGGGCTGTTCGGCTGCAGTCCGGCCGCCGACGCGTCCAGATCGTCCGGCGTAAGACGGCCGGGCGCGCGGGTGCTGCCGGGTGGGGCCTGGCGCGTGTACACGATGCGGACGTCGAGGCAGGAATCCCCGTCGGCCAGGTGGTCTCGGTACCAGACATCGTCGGGGGTCCGCACGGAATACAGCAGGTGAAAAGGGCTGCGCGATGCCGCCTCGCGGTGGGCGCGGATCATCGCCGCCAAAGGTACGAATCCGGAGCCACCCGCCACCAGAAGCACCGGTTCCGTCTGCTCGCTGCGCCAGACGAACCAGTTGCCGAGCGGACCGCGTACTTCCACCTCGGCGCCCGACGGTAGCTCGTCGGCCATGGGGATAGCCGTCGTAGGAGTGGGCGATCCAGGCCTTGCCATCAAGGAGGTCCTCCAGCGGCACGTACGTGGTGTAACCGCCATGACTGTGGACCACGACGTACTCGGCGGCCGTCTCGACGTCCTCGAAGAAGGCGTCCAGCGAGACACCGCGCCATGCGGTGTCGAATTTGGACCAGCGGGTCACACAATGGATGTCCGCCACCGTGTCCTGCTGTGGAAGGGCCATCATCTCCTCCCACGTCCAGCGGTGCGTGCGTCCCTCTTCCGTGGTCACCGTGAACGCCCACGTCTCCGTGGGGACGCGCGGAGTAGGGCCCGCCTACAGCACCGGAAACTGCTCCGTGGGGTACTGGCCGGGAGGCAGACGGTCCGCCAGAGAGCGGGCACGCCCGCGGAAACCGGGTGAGAAGGAGCTCATGGCGTCATCTCCTGGGCTCGTGGGAAGTCAGGCAAGCGGCAGCGTGTCGCGTGTGTCCGGTCGCGGGTGTGAGTGAATGCGGTGCCTTCTGATCCCCAGCACGTCATTCTGCGCCGGGCACTAAGGTCCACCAGCCAGTGTCGGAGCGGGGCGGCTGCTCGTCCGCTCAGAGCCTTCTGCTCCGGCAGCAGATCGATGTCCGTTGAGCACGTTTTTCGTCGCACTCCGACGACGTGGGACGTGGTGAGGGAAGTCCTGGATCGGTTGACCGCGTACGGTCGTCTACGAACACCGCCTGCACTGTGCGCCGACCCCCGTCGACCCGCGCACCGATCGACGTCGGCCTGCGCTTCGGCTCCCCCTCCGCCGGACGGTGCGGTGGGCCGGTCATCCGTGTCGGCGCAACCGGTCATCCGTGTCGACGCAAGTCGTGGAAGAAGTCCTCGATGACGCGGAGCTGCCCGGAGCGGGCCGTCTCGTCGTAGACGTATGTGCCGACGGCGAGGTCGAGTACTCCGAGGCCGAAGGGCGAGAACACCAGTGGCCGGTCGGTGGGGGGTGTGACGCGTCCGGTCATGACGTCGGCGAGTGTGCCGTGCAGGAAGTCGCGGTTGCCGGTGAGCTGCTCGGCCAGGTGGGGGGAGGTGCCGGCTTTGAGGCAGTGTTCGACGTCGTCGACGATATTCGTCGAGGCGAGGATGATCTCGGGCGCGAGGTCGCGCAGGGACACGTGCAGGACCAGGGGGTTGTGATCGAACCAGGCCGGGTCGCTGACGTGTGGCTCGCCCGCAATGGTGGCGAAGACGACGAGGTCGCTGGAGCGGATGAGTTCCTCGGGGCTGTCGTGCAGGGTGATCTGTCCGGCGGCGGAGGTCTGTCGGAGGTAGTCGCGGAAGCCGGCAGCGCTGTCCGGGGACACGTCGTGGACGCCGGTCTCGTCGAAGGACCAGCCCACGGCGGTCAGGAAGGTGTGGATGTAGCGGGCGATCAGGCCCGTGCCGAAGAACCCGATGCGCGTGGGGCGTTGTCGGTTGCGAGTGAGGCGGTCGGCGGCCAGTGCCGCGGACGCGGCGGTTCTGGTGGCGCTGATGATGGAGCTTTCCAGGCAGGCGAACGGGTAGCCGGTGTCGTGATCGTTGAGGATCAGGACTGCGGAGGCCCTGGGGATGCCGGACTGGACGTTGTCGGGGAAGCTGGAGATCCATTTGAGGCCGTCCACTCGCACCTGCCCGCCGATCGAGGCGGGCAGCGCGATGATCCGGGAGGAAGGGCGGTCGGGGAAACGCAGGAAGTAGGAAGGGGGGTTGACAGACTCTCCGGCGGCGTGCAGCTCGTAGGTGGCCTCGACGAGGTCCACGACCTGCTTTTCCCGGTCCTGAAGGGCTTGCTGGACCTGGGCGCCGGAGATCACTGCGAACGGTGGCACGGTGTGCGGCTGGGACATGACGGACTCCATGGCGGTGGAACGGACGGTGGTCATGCGGCGCTCACCTCGGCGGTCGGCGGGCACTGGGCCTGACGCAGCGGCTCGGCCATCGCGACGAGCACCTCGCGTGGTCCTTGGAAGGCCTCCCGGCTGTGCGCGGTGCGCACATTGTCGACGAGCATGAGGTCGCCGGCCTTCCACCGCTCGCGGGCGGTGTGGGCGGTATAGGTGTCGTTGAGGAGCTGGATGACGTCCGGGCCGATGGGGTCGCCGTCTCCGAAGCGGGTGTTGAACGGCAGTGACTCGGCGCCGTACACCTCGATGAGGTATTCACGGATTTCGGGCTCGATCGTCCATTCGTTGAGGAAGGCGATCTGGTTGAACCAGCAGCGGCGGCCGGTGACCGGGTGGACCGTCACGGCGGGGCGGCGCTGGCGGGTGCTCAGACTGCCGTCGGGTTGCCAGGCGAATGCGATGGCGGCGGCGCGGCAGTAGTCCTCGATGGCCCTCCGGTCGTCGGTGCCGAAGGCCTCGGCGTAGGGCGCGCCGATCTCGTCGTTGTAGGTGCGGGTGAGCAGCCAGCCTTCCTGTTCGAAGCGCTGGACCAGCTCGGCGGGCAGTGCCTCCAGGACGGTGGCGGCGTCGGCGACGGCGGTGGCTCCACCGGCGCTGGGCGCGGTCAGACAGGCGAACAGCACGAGGCCCGGGGGCTGCAGGACGTAGCTGCGTTCGTGATGCATGCACATCGGTTGGTTCGGCGGCCATGCCGAGGAGGAGTACACGCCCGGGGTGTACTCCTGGCGACGGGCGAAGGCTTCCTTGTCGGTCATGCGTGCCGGGGCCAGACGGTGGAGGACGGCGCCGGCCCGTTCTGCGTCCCACAGTTGCAGGCCGCGGATGAGGAGCGAGCCGTGTTCGGTGACGAGAGCGCGCAGTGCGCGGTGGTGTTCAGCCGCCCAGGCCGACACGTCGTCAGGGGTCTCGGTGTACAGGATCGGGGGCTTGCCGGGGTTCAGGTCCAGCTTGAGGAGGGCCGCCGTGGTCGGGTAGGACATGGTGCTTTTCCTTTCGGTGTGGTCTTTCGATGCGGTTCTTTTTCGATGCGGTTTTCGATGAGGTTCAAGAGGAGGTCATGGGTTCGGTCGCGTGGCGCTCGGTTCGGTGGTCGACCAGGGCGGCGAGGTCGGTGAGGACCGGGTGTGCGGTGACGTCCTTGAGGGACACGGCGCGGTCCAGGGCGATGGCGAGTTTCACCGCCGAGAGGGAGGTGCCGCCGCGATCGAAGAAGTGGTCGCGGCGTCCGATGTGGTCCTGTGCGACGCCGAGGACGTGTCCCCATGCGGCTGCCAGCCGATGCTCGGTCGGTGAAACCGGCGGCTCGTGGTCGTCCTCGGTCGTGGCGAGTTCGGCGGCGAGCGCCGCCAGTGCCTTCTTGTCGATCTTGCTGTTGGCGGTCAGCGGCAGGTTTTCGCACCAGTGGAAAGCCGCCGGGACCATGTAGGCGGGCAGCGAGGCACCCAGCCGGGAGGCGAGGATCCCGGCGTCCAGGGGCTTCGGGGCGGCGTAGCAGGCGACCAGGTGTTTGCTCTGGTCGGTGCGTTCGGCCACCACCACCGCGCCATCGCGGACACCGGGGACGCGGAGCAGGGTGTTCTCGATCTCGCCGATCTCGATCCGGAACCCGCGGATCTTCACCTGGGCATCGCGGCGGCCGAGGAACTCCAGCTTCCCCGAAGGATGCCAGCGTCCGTAGTCGCCGCCGAGGTAGAGCCGCATGCCTGGGCGGTGCGGATCGGCCAGGTAGGCCTCCTGGGTGCGTTCGGGGTCGTTGATGTAGCCGCGGCCGACACAGACCCCGGAGAACGCGATCACACCTGGGGCGCCCAGCGGCACTGGTGCGAGGTGCTCGTCGACGACGTAGATGTGCACGTTGTTGACCGCGCGGCCGAGCAGGATGCGTTCCGGCGCCCGGTCCATGACCTCGTGGTTGGTGTCGTCCGAGGTCTCGGTGAGACCGTAGGCGTTGACCAGCCTGGTCCCGGGCTGAGAGGTGAACCAGCGCTCGGCGAGCTCCCTCTTCAGCGCCTCCCCGGTGACCGACACGTATCGCAGGTCGGGCAGCGTGCGGGGGCGCTGTTCGAGTTCGGTCAGGAGGGCTTCGAGGTAGGAGGGCACGACCTGCAGGACGGTGGCACTGCCGTCCGTGATGGTGTCGAGGAAGCGGGGGACGTCGAGGATGGCGTCCTGCTCGACGAGCAGGGTCCGCCCGCCGACCAGGAGTGCGGCGACCAGTTGCCACAGGGAGATGTCGAAGCACTGGGGAGCGGTCTGGGCCATCACTTGCCCTTCGCCGATATGGAGGTCGTCGATCTTGGCGTAGAGATGGTTGAGCATGCCCACGTGCTCGCACATCGCCCCCTTGGGCTCACCGGTGGAGCCCGAGGTGAAGTAGATGTAGGCGAGTTGGTCGGGCGCGACGTGGATGCCGAGATCATCGTCGGCGTGGTCTTCCTCGTAGGCCGTGTCGACGAGGAGCCTGTCGACTTCGGGCAGGGAGTCGAGTGCCTGGTCGAGGGTGGTGGTGCTGCCGGGTTCGGTCAGCACCAGGGTGCATTCGGCGCGGGAGAGAGCGGCGGCGATGCGTTCGGCCGGGAAGTGCGGCTCGATGGGGAGGTAGACACCTCCGGCCTTGAAGACCGCCAGGACCGCGGCCAGCCAGTCCAGGTTGCGTTCGGTCACCACCGCGATGACGCCTTCGCGGCCGAGCCCGCGAGCTGCAAGGGCGCGGGCCAGCCGGTTTGCCCGGGCATTGAGCTCCCCATAGGTCCACTGCCGGCCGGCGTGCACGGCGGCGACGGCATCCGGATGCATCCGCACCCGGTCCTCGAACAGCTCATGCACCCGAGCGTTCGGCAACTCCCGGACCGGTCCGGCCAGTTGCTCGAGCTGGAATCGCCGCTCTTCGTCGGACAGCAGGCTCTGGTGTGCGTGTCCGGCGTCGGGATCGGCGGTGATCTGCGCGAGTGCGGTCAGGTGATAGCCGGCGATGCGGGCGGCGCTGTCGGCGTCGAGCCGGTCCGTGCGGTAGCGCAGCCGCAGCACGAGCCTGCCGTCGCGGTGACGGATGCCCACCCACAGCGCGGTGTCCTCGGTGAGCTCCCCGTCGATCGCGGTGGGATCGAAGACGGTCTCGAACGGCGGCCCGGTCAGACCCAGTTCGCGCCTCAGCGTGTCGATGTCCTCGGCCGGGACGTCCTGGTGTGCCCGCAGTTCAGCGGCGACCTGGTGGGTGTTCTGCAGCAGTTCCCGCCATGAGGCGGGTGCAGTGGTCAGCCGGCACGGCAGCGGGCGGCCGCCCTCGGTGACGTAGCCGGTGGTGATTTCCCGCTCTCCGCACAGCACCGCGAGCACCTTGGCGTGCGCGGCCAGCAACAGCGAATCGAGCGGCATACCCAGCTCGTCCACCAGCCGGCGCAGCCCGGTCACCGTGTCGTCGGAGGCTTGTGTCTCGTACTCCCCCACGCCCGTCTCCGGGTGGTGGGTCCAGCATGGGGCGGGGGTGAATCCGCCGGCTGTCAGTACGCCGCGCCAGTACTCCCTGTTCGTCTGAGTGCGGTTCACATACGTTGCCATCGGTTCGTTTCCTCTGCTTTTCGCCGGTGTCGCGGTGTCAGTGGCCGCGGGCCGGGGCGGCGTGGGTGGCCCGGTGTTCTCGGCGGCCCTCGAGATGGGCTTCGTTGTCCGGCATTTCCCGGGCAGGGTTGCCTCCCCACTGGGCGTGCGGGGAGATTTCCTCGCCCTTCATGAGGAAGGAGTCGGGGGCGAGCACCGCTCCGTCGCCGATCGTCACGCCGTAGTGGACGAAGGCGCCGACCCCGAGGGTGCAGCCGCTGCCGAGGGCGCTGCGGTCGGACTTGAAGGCGCCGTCCTCCTGCGAGTGGCACTGGACCACGGTCCCGGCGTTCAGCGTGCTGTCGTCGCCGATGGTGACGAGGGTGCGCTCCGGGAAGAAGCAGCCGTCGTCGAAGACCCGCTTGCCGATCCGGGCCCCGAGCAGCCGATGGATCACGTTCTTGAAGGGCGTGCCGTCGAAGACCTGGATGTAGTCGATCGAGGCCATCTTCCAGAAGCGTTCATGGCGCCAGAAAGAGGGCTCGTAGATCGAGCAGTACAGCGGCTTCTGGGGCTTGAATCCGGTGGAGGCCCGTTCGATCAGCGCGAAGTAGACGACGGTGAACGTCAGGGTGAGGACGCCTGCCAGTGCGATCGCCGGCGCACCGAGCGAGGGGTAGAGGTCGACCGCACCCATGGTGATGAGGGTGATCACAAAGAAGTGGATCAGCCGCGCCAGCAGGTACAGGCCGACGGTTGCGGCATTGTGCCTGTTTTTGGCGGCCAGGCGGCGGCGCAGCTCGTCGCCGGTCTGCAGGTGGTTGAACCTGTTGTCCCGCATCACCGTGCGCGGGATCTCGAAGCTGGGTGAGCCCAGCAGGCCCACGCCTTCGCGCACCGGTCCGTCGATGGGCACCATGACCTTCGTGGCGAGCAGGCAGTTGTCACCGGTCCTGCTCTGTGCGGGGTAGGCGATGCGGTTTCCGAGGAAGTTACGGGGCCCGATCGACGTGCGGGACACGCGGAACGACGTGCTCGAGAAGTCGGCGTTCATGAGGGACAGTCCGTCGGCGATCATGGTGCCGGTTCCGACAGCGCTCAGGTACGGGTTCTCGTGCTTCAGTTCGGTGCCGAAGTTCGACCCGGTCTGCTCGAAGCGGGACAGGTCGTATCCGAGGTAGCGCAGGTAGTGGACGATGCCGGAGCTGTCGCCGAAGAGCGTGTTGAGGGACTTCCTGTTGGTCATCAGCGCGACAGCCCGGTGGACGCCGTAGTGGAACCCATACAACGGATAGACCTTGCCTGGCTTGATGGCCCGGTTGAGCAAACGCGGCACGATGCCCACGACGAGGAGGCCGACGAGCAGGGAGCCGAGGAAGAGCACCAGGGAAGCGGTCAGCGCACAGGCGTAGAAGGCGGGGCTGGTGACGTCCACCCGCTGCGGGTTCACGAGCGCATGAAGTTGCGGAAACTCGGCCAACAGGACGCTCACACCGCCCACCGCCAGCGGCAGAACCACCACCAGCAGATTCAGCAGCTGCATAACGCCGTACACGGTCCTTTTGACGGTGGAGCAGTCGGCCGGGCCGACCGTCCGGTAGTCCACCTCGGTCGGCTGCGCCGGCGAGCCGTGCCAGCGTTCCCCGTCGGGCACCACCTGGCCGGTGCGCAGGGAGGAGGCGTGGCCCAGCTGAGCGCCGTCGCCCATCGAGGTCTCGATGTCGAGGACCGTGTGCTCGCTGACGAGGACGTCGCGGCCGAGGGTGACCGGGCCGGTCTGGATCAGGCCGGCATGGGCGCGGTAGCAGGACAGAAGTACGTCCTTGCGGATGATCGTGCCCTCACCGACGGT
The DNA here is from genome assembly GCF_014645835.1 of Streptomyces albiflavescens. Lineage (GTDB taxonomy): Bacteria > Actinomycetota > Actinomycetes > Streptomycetales > Streptomycetaceae > Streptomyces > Streptomyces albiflavescens. The sequence goes on along the minus strand of NZ_BMMM01000013.1, from coordinate 137,166 downwards.
GAGCAGGTCGGTGCAGACCGGTAGGGCGTGAGACAGGATCGTGACGCCTTTTCCGATCCTCGCGCCGAGCGCCCTGAGATAGAGCACGTACAGCGGTGAACCGGCGAACAGGCGCAGCGGGCTGCTGCGGATCAGGGTCTTGACGACCCAGAACCGCAGATAGGCCATGCCCCACAGGGGAAACTCGCCCGATCGCCAGCGGCCGATGAGCGCCCACTTCGCCACGATCGGGAAGGCGCACAGGCCCAGCAAGCTCGCGCCGGCGAACAGGACCGACCGCAGGTAGAGGTCGAACAGGCCCGAGCCCGCGGAGATCCACTCGTAGCCTTGCGTGCCGACGAGGGCTGCGAGGCAGGAGTAGCCCAGGAAGATCAGGAACTGCAGCGTTCCGCACACGATGTAGCGCCGTGTACTTCCGGCTGCCGGTACCTCGGCTCGCGCCGCCGCCTCGGTCCGTGCCGGCATGGCGTTCGCAGCCCCCGCATCGGTCGGTGTCTGCACCGGTACCGACACGTCCGCAGCCGAGGCCGGGGACGGGCCGGGCGTGGGCACGGCGTCGCCGAGCGCGGTGGCCAGGCTCCGGATTGTGGGGTGCCGGTAGATGTCCTTCATCGACACCGTCGGCAAGTCCGCCCGCTTCCTGACCCGCGCACAGAACTGGGCCATGACCAGGGAATCGGCGCCCAGGTCGTTGAAGAAGTGGCTGTCGGCCGGTACCTGCTCGACACGCACGACGCCGGCCAGCACCTCGGCCAGAAGTCTCTCGGTGCCGGTCGCCGGGCCGGCGTCCCCGCCACCCTGGAGGGTCGAGACGTCAGCCGGAACAGCCGACAAGACTTCGACAGATTTCCCTATCACGTGAGCTCCCTGAGGACATTTCGGTCGACGTGGTTCGGTGCGGACGGTTTCGCGATGCCCGCCTCTCCAGTACGCCTGGCCGGGGAATTCCTGTCCTGCCCCTGAATTTCGGGGCTTGACGCAACACGTCGATCTTGATAACCCGACAGCTTTGCCGGTCATCGGCCCCGCGATCCCCTGCTTTCCGAGCGCGTCGCCCGACTTATGGCCGCGTATCGCAGGCACCCGTTCAATCCGTGGGGAAATCACCCGGGAATTGAGTTGACCCGCCCTCCGGCCCGGTGTTTCCGGTGCGGGCCAGGTACCACGATCGGGCAGGTCATGGGCGCGGTATATGCATGCGGCAGCTCGCGGGAGTGGCCGCGGCCCTGGTGCCGGCAGCCGATTCAGCCCCTCCCCCGGGCGCAGCCACAGACGCCTGCGCGCGAACAGGGTGCGTGTCAAGTCCCGAATTTCGGTGGCATGACAAGGCTGCGCCGATTCGGGCGTACTGAATGTATTCCGGCGAATCGCAAGTCGCCGCCGAATTTTCCCCCGGGCCGGGCCGAGACGGATCGGCGGCCGGGCGGGACTCCGTCGAAGTCGAGGAGACGAACATGCCCGTCATATCCGTTCCCCAGGCCTTCAACGAGGACGACCTCTACGTCGACCTTGAGCGAACCATCGGTCACCCGTTGTTCCTCAAATGCGAGGGGTTCAATTTCGCCGGATCGATCAAGCTCAAGGCTGCCACCGAAATGGTCGAGGCCGCCGAACGCGACGGCCTGCTCACGCCCAACTCGGTTCTGGTCGAGTCGTCCTCGGGCAACCTGGGTGTGGCGCTGAGCATGATCGCGGCCAGCAAGGGCTACCGCTTCCTGTGCGTGACCGACTCCCGCTGCAACCTGGCGACCAGGCTGACGATGGAGGCCCTGGGCGGCGAGGTCCACATCATCACCGAGCCCGACCCCGTCGACGGCTTCCTCGGCGCGCGCATCGACCACGTCCGTGCGCTGTGCGCCTCCGATGATCGCTATGTGTGGCTCAACCAGTACACCAACCCCAGCAACGGCATGGCCCACTACCGCAGGACCGCGCCGGCCATCGCCCGACAGTTCCCGGACCTGGATGTGCTCTTCGTCGGTGCCGGCACCACCGGGACGCTGATGGGCTGTGCGCGCTATTTCCGCGAGTGGCACCGGCCGGTACGCATCGTGGCCGTCGACAGCGTGGGTTCGGTGACCTTCGGAGGCGCCCCGGGCCGGCGCATGATTCCCGGCCTGGGCACCAGCAGGCGCCCGCCGCTGCTGGACGAGTCCTCTGTGGACGATGTGGTGTGCGTGGCGGAGGCCGACACCATCCGGGCCTGTCACCTGCTGGCCAGGCGTGGGTTTCTCTTCGGGGGTTCCACCGGCACAGTGGTCAGCGGCGCGATGGACTGGCTGGCCCGGCAGGAAGGACGGGAGCTGACCGCGGTGGCCATCGCCCCGGACCTGGGTGAGCGGTATCTGGAGACCATCTACCAGACCAACTGGGTGCAGGACCTGTACGGCGAGGACGTCCTCGGTTCCCAGCCGTCGATCACCGCGCCCCAGGCAGCCTGACTCCCGCAAGGCGGGCGCAGCACCCTGGAGCGATCCCGTACGTGCCCCAGCCTCACATGCCCTCCGGCCACCGCCGCCCACATTCCACGGCGGTGGCTTGGCAGACGAACAGCTCGGCGACGACGTTCACCGCGTCGTGGGCCGAGCCCGTCGCAGACTCCGGCGCCACCCGGACGAGAGGACGGCGCGTCCTCAGAAGGCGGAGTTGGCGAACCAGTGGGTCAGCAGGTCCTCGTCCCCCTCGTGCACGAAGACCTCCGCGTCGTAGGACAGGCGGCCGTAGACGAGCAGGAGCAAGTCGGACGCGGTCCCCCGGACCGTCGCGTCAGCAGTTTTTGCGGTCGGACGGGTCGTGTCGAGCCCGAAGCCGTCGGGCCGCAGGCGGACGAGCCACTCGTCGTCCCCGGCCGTGGTGCGGAGGCGGATGGTCTTGTCGGCGCCGCGCAGGTTGGCCACCTTGGGGGCGAAGGAGGCGGCGAAGGGCAGATTGACGAGGAACTCATCGATCCCATCGACCGCGACAGGGCCGTCGATCGTGGGCCGCAGGCCGAGTGCCAGCTCGGCGTCGACTCGGTGCATCAGCGTCTCGAAGAGCATCCGGCGTGCCCAGAAGCGTGCGTGCTGGTCGGCACCCCATGCCCACATCGGCAGGTTCGGATCGGTGGCTGCGAAGGCCTCCGCGGCCACGGTCGCGCTCTCGGCCAGCCAGTCGGCGTATGCGTTCTCCTGGTCCGGGAGCCGCAGATCCACTTCTCGCTTCCGCGGGGGTTCCTGGATGCGGGTCCGCAACAGGACCGAGAACCAGCGTTGGACGCTGCCTGTGTGCTTGACCAGGTCGGCCAGCGTCCACCCGGGGCAGCTGGGCACCGCTGTCGCCAAGTCGGCGTCCTTGACGACCGACACGAACTGTGCGGTCTCCGCCGCGACCGCCGCACGGTGGTCGACCGGAGCGAACGCGGATCCATGGCCGGGATGGTCCGAGGTCTTCATCGTGACATGCCTTTCGGAGGGTTCCGCCGAGGGGTTGGTCGAGAAGGGTTTGGATCGGCGGACATATCGATGACGGTATGCGGTGTGCCGCCGTTCCATGTCTTCAGGGCCCACACGGCCGAACGGCAGCCGCGGGACGGCGGACGGTCCGGGAGGGTGTTCCCCCCATCCAGGGCGTACTACGACCGCGAGCATTGCCGAGGGAGAAGCCAAACGCAGGCCTTACTCGCCTCACGCGTGCGTCCAGGTCCCACCAGACCGGCGGCCTGGTGGGACCGTGTCGTCATCGGCCTCGACAGGACGCACCCGCCGAGTGATGCCAGGCGGTTGGAGCCGCTCGGCCCCTCGGTCGGACCAACGCGTCGGACGGAGGCCGCCGTGTCAGCCGCCGCCTCCTTCGGCCGGTTCGGCGCAGGCGCCCGCGGCGCACGTGGTGAGCCAGGCGTCGAAGTCGGCGTCGTAGCGTGTCCCGATGTCGGAGTTGTAGACGGCGTAGCCGCCCGCGTAGTCGCCGGCTCGGAAGTGGGCGAGCATGCGCTGGATGTCCGCCGGGTGCCTCTCGAACATGTAGCGGACCGCGAGGTAGCCCCAGGGGTAGGTGCGGGTCACATCGCTGTTGGCGTAGGTGTTCTGGAACAGCGTGCTCAGCGTGTAGGTGTGCCTGCCCGCCTCGGTGACCGCCTGGTCATCGGTGATGCCGCGGTAGCTGTAGGAGATGTATTCGGCCAGGCCCTCGATCCACCAGACATCGGGGACGGAGGTCTGCTGGGGGAAATCGCCCTTCATGTCGTCACGGGCGTCGAGGTAGTGCGTGTACTCGTGGTTCAGGTTCCAGATCCGCGCCACGAAGCCGTCGTCGTAGTCCTTCTGGTACATGATCGAAAGGGGCTGGTTGTGAGGGTCGGCCGGATCTCCCACCAGGGTTATGCCGCCGTTGTCCGTGCTGACGCCGAAAATCGCCCCGGCGTAGGTCTGGTAGTCGGCGCGGTGGGCGAACACCACGAGTTGGATGGTGGATTCGTACTGGCCGGGTATGGGGCCCTCGTCCTTGACGAGGCCGTGGAAGTACGGGTCCTGGGCCAGCACGTCGGCGCATGTCGCGTCGAGGTCGGCGGCGGTCAGTGCCTGAGCCCGGATGGTGTGCGTCGCGTCGCAGGCGTGGGTGATCGGCAGCGCCGCCTCGGTCAACTTGTCGGCCAGGTCGCAGACGTCGTAGTACGAGCAGCTGGCCTTGTCGTAGTAGTCCGCCTGGGTCGCGACCGCGACCCACAGCTGGGCCCTGGGGCCGGTGATCTCCGAGGCGTTCAACAGCCCCTTGGCCAGCGGCCGGACCCGGGCCTGCAGCGCGGGATGCTCGACGTAGCGGGCGAGGTTCATTCCCGCGTTGGAATCCAGGTAGGCACGCTCGGTCCCCAGCAGGTTCATGTGGGCGAGCGCGAACCGGTCGAGGGTGTCGATGATGCCCGGGTCGGCCGCTACCGCATCGACGTAGGCGGGGTTCCAGTTGCCGCGCCAGAGGGGCGTGTAGACGTCGTTGACGGCTGCCAGCATGCTGGGCACCGCGTCGTAGGAGCTGTTGTATCCGCCCAACACCCGCTGGTAGACGTTCAGGTAACGGTCCTGCAGGTCAGCGCTGTCGGTGAGGATGATGACGTCACCCAGAACGTCGCCGTTCGCGGAAGTGACGTCGCTCGAATGCGGGCGGGCGAAGAACGCGTCCAGCCCGGCCGCCGTGGCTCTGGTCAGGGCCGCGCCGTAGGGGCCGACGTCCGACGGGTTGTAGAACTGCACGTAGTAGCCGGCACGCACGAACAGCACGAGTTGCCACACGTGAGCCGAGTTGTCGCCGCCGTACCTCCGGGCCGCGCTCGTGAAGGCTTTCGCCACGGTGGCCATCTGGGCCTCGCGAAAGATCTTGTGCGCGTCTGTACCGGTGACGGCGAACAGGCTGTTGATGCAGTCCGTGGTCGACGCCTTGACGAATGCGACGAGTGCGGATCCAGTGCGGTTGCCGAAGTCGGCCGGAGTGCAGGAGGCCGCCCCCGGTGCGACTTTCGGTCCGGCCGTGGCAGCCGGGTCATGCGGGGGCATCGCTGCCCTGAGGGGCGGGAGTTGAGCGGGAGTCACCCGTCGGCCTTGCACGGCCCGGTCGGAGGAACCGAGGGCCGAGCCGGTCGGCGGCACGGGCGGCGTCGTGCTTCGGGATCCGGTGACGGCGTTGGTGTCGGCCGGCGACGGGGGCGCGGCGAGCGCCGGCGTCGCCAGCAGCCCGGCAATGGTGACACCGGCAGCGAGAGAACCGACCAGGCATCTGGGCAGGGCAAAGCGGTAGCGCATCTGGACTCCTTCACGGATAGATGCGCCTCGAAAACAGTGATGAGGCGTGAGAGGCACCCTCTCAATCCCCCTCGCCGCCAACAATGGGGTGTGACATAGCACATTGCACGGCTGCTCCATAACATCCGGGCCAGGCCTCACCATCCGGCCCGACAGTCGACCGGATGCCCGGTGCCGCAGGCAGCCGCGCACCAGCCGGTGCGGCCTGAACCCAGCCCCTACGCCCCGGCCACGCTCCACGTACGCGACGCCCACGCCCTCAAGTGCGGCGACTGCGCGATGAGCTCGCGGTACGCCGCGGTGGCGGAAACGAAGAGCGTCTCCGCCAGCTCGTCGGGAACTCTGTCGCGCCGCCAGGTCAGCACGTAGCGGCACCAAAGCGGTGTGCCGATCAACTGTTTGATCAACACGTCCGGCGTCGGCCGGAGCGTCGCCTGCACCAAGGACACCCCGAGGCCGTCGGCAATCATGTTCTGCAACTGCAGTCGGTCGCCCAGGAATTCGTGTACCGCCACCGGCGAGAAGCCGGCCGCCTCACATGCGGCATAGAAGACTCCCGGCCAGCCCGCCCCGTCGTCAGGTGTCACGAACCACGCATCATCGGCCAGATCTGCGAGCGCCACCTGAGGGCGATGCCTGAGCCGATGACGAGCCGACAGGGCCACAAACATCGGCTCCGTGACGATCCCTCGATGGGCCACCGCGGCGGAGTGGCGCAATTCCATTCCGGGATAGTCCGCGGCGATCGCCACGTCCACCTCGCCCCTCTCCAGAAGTTCCACGATCTGAGAGGACGCGTACACGCTGCTCACCGTCAGCGACACATCCGGCAGCCGACTTCGGACACGGACCACCATGCCCGACAGCACCGGTGAGTTGGTCGCGGCCACCCGCAGGACCCGGCGCGTTCTCGCCGCGCCCCCGACTGGACGGAGCCCGATCGCCTCCGCGCGTGCGAGGACGTCCCGTGCCTGAGCCACGACCTCCATTCCGTATCGCGTCAGCCTCACACCGGACACCCCGCGCTCGAACAGCGACTGACCGAAGAAGCGTTCGATCCGCTGAAGCTGGGTGCTCACGGCCGGCTGGGAGTACCCGAGGTCCGACGCGGCCCGCCCCAGGCTCCCCGCATCAGCGATCGCGCACAGCACGCGCAGATGCCGAAGCTCCAGCTCCATCCGCCCTCTCTCCGTCCGCATCACCGGGCCGCCGGCCACACGTCCGTGACAACGATGCCGCCCTCTGGTCACACCAGCGGAGGGGAAGCGTTCCATCGCGCCGTCCCACCCACAAGATGCGGATGCGCCGCCATTCGGCAGGGGGGCAGGCGGGGGGACCCGGAGACCGGGCTGCCTCGACGGCCCGGCCACATCCCCTCCCTGCCCTCGGGGGCTGTGGCGCCGGCAGACGGAACGTACTCGCCCGGAGGGACTCCTCAGTGACCGAACTCGATCCGGCACCCGGCTCCGGGCAGCCTGCCGGCTGCGACAGGCGGGTCGACCGCGCGGCCGCTTACCGTAGAGGCATGAGCGAGATCGTCGTCGTGTACGAGGTCGACCGGTCGACGGCCACGCGCACCTCGCCGGGCGTAGCGCATGGTGAGGAACGGCCCGTCCTCAGGGTGCACGCGGCGCCCCCCGCACCAGGGGCGCTCACCGCGACCGGACCGCGAACGCTCTGCGGCAAGGACACCTTCGCCATGGAGACAAGCTCCTGGAAGCCTTCCGAGCACCCCGGAGCGCCGTGGTACCCCGCGGAGTATGCGTCCGTGGTCTGCCCCGATTGCGATGCCGTGATGGAGATCTGACCTCCGTCTCCACCTCGTGTCGCTCGGCCTCGCCGGCGCTGCCGTACCGGGCAAACATGCCCGAGGCCCTGAGCAGCCTTCTCGACACGCTGCGCGAGATCTCCGCCGCCGGTGTCGGACTCCAGGTGCTCGGCGCTACGGGAATCCTCGCCGACGGCTCGAACGCCATCGTGCCGTCGCCACGACAAACTCGCCGTCCGCTGCCCAGCAACCGTGCAGGTCGCAGCCATCAACGAATGGCTGAAAACGGCACGTGACCACGCCTCAAGCCCACACCCCCTTGACTACGGCGTGGCCCACTGCAGCCGCCCGCCCGTAGAACCCCAGGAGGTCCCTGTGATGGTCGAGGAACTCCTGCCTGTCCTGCGCCTCGTCTCGGCCGGAGTAGCGAAGCCTGGCACTGGCGACGTTCCACAGCTCGTCGAAAGAGACACTCGCGAGGAAGTCTGCGGCCTGTGACACCCCAGGCGCCTCCAGAATCATCAGGGGTGGGTTGGAGGGGTCGGCGTCGGCGCTGTGCGCCACGGGGCGGCCGCCGTAAATCGGCAGCGCCCAGGGCTTGTCGGCGTCTGCTTCGAGGGCATCGGCAGCGGCGTAGAGGTCATTGACGTCGTCCCAGACCTTGTCGATCGAGTCAGCGATACCCGCTGCGTACTCGTCGGGGTGGTTGTCCCAAGCCTCGGACATGAACGCCGCAAGCCACCTGTGGTCGTCCCGGATCTCGGACCCCGCGACGGCGCGAAGGTGTAGATGGATGCTCACGGCGACGAGTCCTCCAGTTCGCCGGGGCCCGCCTGTCGGGCCGAACGGACAGAACTTACACAGCTGCGCGGGGCCGGGTGCGGGATTGCGCACGAAGGGGGCGACACACACGGGGTCCTGATGCGGCCGCCCCCTGGCCGGCAGCGAGCCCCGTGTGTGGTCGCCCGTCCTCGGTCCGGTGCCGGATTGAGTCGCTGTTCTCAACTCCTGACGCTAGGTTGCCTCTTGAGCGATCAACGGCTGATCTGGAGGACACCCCCGTGAGCGAGACCCCCGCCGCGTCGAGCGAGGTACGCAAGAGAATCAAGACCGACCAGCCGCACACGGCCCGGATCTGGAACTACTGGCTGGGTGGCAAGGACAACTACGAGGTGGACCGGGAGGCAGGGGACCAGATCCGCAAGCTGCACCCCGGCATCGGCGACTACGCCCGCGCCGATCGGCTGTTCCTCGGACGCGCCGTACGGCACCTCGCGGGCGAGTGCGGGATACGGCAGTTCCTCGACATCGGCACCGGTCTGCCCACCGCCGACAACACACACGAGGTCGCCCAGCGCGTCGCGCCGGAGTCCCGCATCGTCTACGTCGACAACGACCCGCTGGTGCTCGCGCACGCCCGCGCCCTGCTGACCAGCACGCCGGAGGGGCGAACGGACTACCTCGACGAGGATCTGCGCAACGTGGACGCGATCCTGGAGCAGGCGGCCCGGACATTGGACTTCAGTGAACCGGTTGCGCTGGTGTTGCTCGGCGTCGTCATCTTCATCGAGGACGACGAGGCGGCGTACGGCATCGTGCGGCGCCTCATGGACGCGCTGCCCAAGGGCAGCCACCTTGTCCTCTCGCACACCATCACACGGCCGGACATGCCCGACGTCGACGCCGCGGTGGCGTTCTGGAACGAGCACGGCACGCCGAAGTTGACGCAGCGCACCCCCACCGCCGTCGCCGAGTTCTTCGGCGGGCTGGAACTCCTCGAACCCGGCGTGGTCTCCTGCAACTGGTGGCGTCCGGACGACGGAGGTGACTCCGGTCTGCCTGCTGAGGTGGCCATGTTCGGTGGCGTGGGACGCAAGGCCTGATCGCCCTCGGCCCGCGCGGACCCGGGGCCCACACTCTGCTGTGTGCCCCGGCCTCGGGCAGGGCGGTGGTCGAGCGGCCCGAACTGTCCGCAGGGCTGGCGGACTTCCCCCGGCGTGAGGACACGGAACGTGTCCGGAACGTGTCCCCACGCCCCTGCACAAACAGCCGCTGACGGTGCATCGGCCCCACCGGAAAGATACCGGCCCGCGCGGGCGACCGGTCGACATGCCGGTGACCTCGGTCATGCCCGCGCGGGAGGTATCACACCCTGAACTCCCGTATCACCGTGTTCCGGAACACTGCCGCACCACCGATCGTGAACAGCGCGAGCCCGGTGTCGACGAGGTATGGGAACGCCTCCATCGAGTGCACGTACCGGCCGTCGTCGACGAACACCTCGACGGACGTGCGGTCCACGAGGATCCGCAGCTTCACCTTGCGCGCGGAGGGGTCGAACGGGGTGTGGCTCTCCTGCCACTTGCCGGAGGTGTCGGGGTTGACGGCACCGCGCCGATTGACGAACGCGTAGTCGCCGTACACGCCCACGTCGATGTGCCGTCCGCCGTCGGCCGAGCGGCGCAACTGCACGCCCGCACCCGCGAGTTGATCCCAGGCGATCTCGCAGGAGAGCTCGTAGGCGACGCCGGTGTAGTCCAGCACTCGGCTGCCGTCGACCTTCAGGTCGCCGAGGCGCACCGTGCGCGAGACATGGTCGTCCAGGGCTGCGATCGGCCGCGAGGCCAGGTAGTACGCGCCGGAAGCGGCGCGCTCGAGCGTGATCTCGCGGACGATCGAGTCGGTGCCGTTGAAGCCGTCGCAGTCGATCGTAGGAGTGATGTTCGGGTAGTCCCAGTTGTTCAGCCAGCCCAGGGCGTTCCGGGTGCGCGGGTCGACGGAGCCGTCAGCCCGACGCTTGTCGAAGGTGACGGCTCCGTACCAGTCGAAGCCGTGGTCGAGCCACTGCGGGTCGGCGGCGTCGGCGGTGAAGGCGTTTCCGTCGAAGGAGCCCGGCCAGTACGCATATGTGTTCGGCAGCCCCGACCCCTTGCCGTTCGCGCTCACGCCCAGGACCCACCTCGCCGTACCGTCCGCCGTCGTGATGCGGAACAGGTCGGGACACTCCAGCGTGCCGATCCCGTCCTTGACGAAGCCGCCCGCATACGTCCACCTCTTGAGGTCGTCGGAGTGGTAGAAGCCGATCTTCGTGCCCTCGGCGAGCGTCATCAACCATCGGTCGCGCTCCTCGTCCCGGATCACCTTGGGGTCGCGGAAGTCGCGCACGCCGGGGTTGGGCAGGACCGCATCGGTGCCGTGGTTCGTGAAGGTACGGCCGCCGTCCGTGGAGTAGTACAGGTACTGCGCCTGTGAGGTGGGCCCGTCGTCGTGGGACATCGTCGCGATGACGACGACCGCGCCCGCGCCGAATCCCGCTGTGCCGTCCGCGTCGACGACAGCCGAGCCCGACCAGACGTCCCCGTTCGGGGTTGTGTCCTTGGGGACGGCGACACCGCGGTCCCGGAAGGCGACCAGGTCGGTGCTGGTGGCCAGGCGCCAGGCGGTGCCGACGGCTCCGGTGAAGTAGTCCGCGTTGTACAAGTAGTAGTAGTGGTACTCACCATCGATCCAGACCGGTCGCTGCGGGTCGTTCTTCCACGCGTCAGGGACCGTGAAGTGGTACTCGGCGCGGTAACTCGCGCCGGATCTCCCGCCCTTGGGGCGGGCGACGGCCGGCACCGCGGGCAGCGCCACGGCGGCCGCTCCCGCGGCCGACCCGGCGAACAAGGCTCTCCTGGACATCCCACGCATCACGCATCGTTCCTCTCGTGCGAGTCATGCGAACGGTGGCTCATGTGGAACCAGGACTGTAGACCTAACTCGTTAAAGGTCAAGCGTTCACGACCCTTGACAGTGCCGCGACCCGCTTCACATCATCTGGGGCATCACCCCTGAACTAACACGAGTTAGGCCCGTCTGATGACCGACTCGCACCTCTCCCGCCGCACCCTGCTGCGGTACGGCGCCTACGGCGCTGGAGCCGCCGCCCTGGCCGGCACCGCCGCGAGCTGGGAGCGGCTCACCGGAGCCGACATTCCCGGCCGCGACGACGGCTCCCTCGTCGTCGCCACCCTGGGCTCCGCCTTCGACCAAGCCGCCGTCCGCAGCCTCAGCGAGGGCTTCCGGAAACTGCACCCGGGCATCAGGCTCCGGATCAACGCGGTGCAGGCCGTCGACTGGTCGGACTTCTTCGCGAAGATCCTCACCCAGATCGCGGCGGGCACCGCTCCGGACCTCGTCTACGTCGCCACCGAGGGCGTCCAGCTCTTCGCCCAGCGCCTCGGCGTCCCCCTGGACCGCTGGGTGAAGCGGGACGGGGCCGAGCTGCGCGAGTACTTCGCCGACGTCCACCCCTCGCTGGTGGAGTCGATGATGTACGAGGGGAGCCTCTACCAGCTGCCGGTCGAGTTCAACGCGGCCGACATGTATCTCAACAAGCAGGTGCTCAAGCGGGCGGGCGCGGACTTCCCGGCCGCCGACTGGACCCGCGACGACTTCACCGCGCTGCTGCGGGACATGAAGCGCTCCAGCGGCTCCCACTTCACGCCGTACTTCTGGACCAACCGGCTGTGGGGCGGCGTGGTGCCCTGGCTGTTCGCGAACGGCACCAACCTGCTCGCCGAGTCCAAGGCGCCCGGCGGCTCCTGGCTGTGGGACACCTTCTACCCGGCCGCCCAGCGGCGCGGGCGCGGAGGCGGCTTCCGGTGGACCACCCCGCAGGCCACCGACATCCGCGTGGCGGAGGCGTACGACTACCTCGCCTCGCTCATCCAGGAGGACCTGTGCACCCGACCCGAGGGCGGCAACGGCAGCAACCTGGTCGGCGTGTTCTCCACCGGCCGGGTCGGCGTCACGCCGGCGGGCGGCTTCTGGGCCGGCGGTCTGCATCTGGCAGGCATGCGGCCCAGCGGCTACGACGTGCAGTACTTCCCGCGTTGGCGCACCCAGCGCCACCAGTTCGGCGCGGCCGGCTACGCGTTGCTGCGCACGTCCAAGAAGCAGGACGAGGCCTGGGAGTTCATCAAGTACTCCGCCCGCAGGGACACCCTGACCCAGCTCTTCAAGGGCAACCAGACCACCCCGGCGCGCCGCTCGATGCTCACCGGCACCCGCTACCAGGAGACCGGCCCGGCGCACTGGCAGGTCTTCTACGACACCCTCGACAAGTTCCCCGACACCGGGCCGATCCCCGCGCCGCCGCAGGTCGCCGAGGTCGAGCAGGTGCTGCTCAAGCACACCGGTACCGCGCTGGCCTCCCCGCGGGCGGTGCGCCCTGCGCTGCGCCGGATGCAGGGCGACCTGGAGAAGGCCATGGAGCGTGACGTATGACGAACACCCAGACCCCGGCCGTACGCACACGCCCGGCCGCACCGCTCGCGGTCGCCCGCCGGCCCTCCGCCCGCGAGCGCGGCACCCGGCTGCTGGCCGCGCTGTTCCTGGCACCCACGATCGTCGGCATCGTCGTCTTCACCGTCGTCCCGATCGCCGGCTCGGTCGTCCTCAGCCTCTTCCACTGGAACGTGATCGACTCCCCGAGCTTCGCCGGGGACGCCAACTACCGTGAGGTGTTCGGCGATTCGACCGTGCTGGTCTCCTTCCGCAACACCCTCGTGTTCATGGTGTTCGCGGTGGCACTGCAGTTGCTCATCGCCCTGGTGCTGGCACTGGCCGTCAACGGACGGATGCCGGTGTGGCTGCGGTCGGTATTCCGCTCGGCGTTCTTCTTCCCGCTGGTACTGTCCGCCGCGTCCATCTCGGTGGTGATGAAGTACCTGTTCAACCAGGACTTCGGGGTGGTGAACTGGCTGCTCGGTCTCATCGGGATCGCCCCGGTGCCGTGGTTGACATCGGAGAACTCGGCGATGGCCGCCGTGATTCTCGTGTACGTCTGGCAGCAGTTCGGCTTCTCCTTCCTGCTGTTCGTCGGAGGCCTGAACAACATCCCCAAGGAGATCCACGAGGCCGCCGCCCTGGACGGCGCGACCGGCCTGCGCAAACACCTCACCGTCACGCTGCCCCTGCTGTCGCCCACGCTGCTGGTCGCGTCGGTCGTCGGCATCATCAACGCGCTCCAGGTCTTCGAGCAGCCGTACGTCCTCACGAACGGCGGGCCCGGCGACTCCACCAGGACCGCCGTGATGGTCATCTACGAGAAGGCCTTCGAACAGCTCCGGTTCGGCGAGGCGTCCGCGGTGGGCGTGCTGCTGTTCGTGCTGATCATGGCGGTCACCGCCCTCCAGTTCCGGCTCAGCCGGCGTTTCGTCCACTACCAGTGAGCCGGGTGAGTCCCATGAGCCAAGCAACGCTGTCCCTGAGCCGTACGCGGCACTCACTCGCGCCCTGGGCACGGATCGCCGGGCTGACCGTATGCGCCCTGCTGACGCTCGGGCCGGTCATCTGGACCGTCTCCACCTCGCTGCGCACCCCGGCCGACTCCTTCGACCTGCCGCCGCGGATCATCCCGACGCATCCCACCACCGAGGCGTACCACGGGGTCTTCGACCAGATCGACGTATGGCTGCTCGCCCTCAACTCCACGCTCGTGACCGCGCTGATCGCCGTGGGCCAGATGATCACGGCGGGCCTGGCCGGATACGCCTTCGCACGCCTCGAATTCCGTTTCAAGAAGCCGCTGTTCGGGCTCGTGCTGGCGACCATGATGGTGCCGTTGCAGGTCACCATCGTGCCGGTGTTCCTGGTGCTGAAGTCGATGGGCCTGACCGACACCCTGCTCGGCCTGATCGTGCCGGCCTTCCCGACCGCGTTCGGCACCTTCCTGATGCGCCAGTACTTCCTGGGTATGCCCAAGGACCTGGGCGAAGCGGCCATGCTCGACGGCGCCGGGCCCTGGCGGATCTTCCGGTCCGTCTACGCACCGCTGGCAGCGCCCGGCCTCGCCATCGTCGGCGTGCTGGCCTTCAACTACCACTGGAACGAGTTCTTCCGGCCACTGATCCTCGAGACCTCCGGCCAGAACTACACCCTGCCGCTGGGCCTGGTCTCCCTCCAGGGCAACCTCGGCACCGGCTCCATCTCGGTGGTCCTCGCCGGTGTCGTCCTCTCCATGCTCCCTGCCGTCGCCGTGTTCGTCGTCGGTCAGCGCCCTCTCCGCGAGGGCATCACCTCCGCAGGAGTCAACCGTTGAGCCACGACCCCCATGCGCCGCGCTTCCGGGTCCGTCCGCCCTCCCACTGGATCAACGACCCGAACGGGCCCTTCCGTTGGCGAGGCCGCCACCACCTCTTCTACCAGCACAACCCGAACGCGCCGGTGCACGCGGACATCCACTGGGGCCACGTCTCCAGCCTCGACCTCGCCCACTGGGACCACCACCGGATCGCCCTTACTCCGACGCCCGGCGGCCCGGACGAGGCGGGCTGCTGGTCCGGGTGCGTGGTCGACGACGGAGGTGTGCCGACCGCTGTGTACACGGGAGTCGACCGTCACCACTCCGGCCTCGGCACCATCTGCCTGGCGCGGGCGACGGACCCCGACGACGCCACGCTCACCGAGTGGAAGCCGCTGCCCACGCCGGTGGTGACCGGCCCACCGCCCGGTCTGGACGTGGTGATGTTCCGCGACCCGTTCGTCTTCGCCGACGACGGCCGGCGCTGGGCGCTCGTGGGGGCAGGACACGCGGACGGTACGCCGTCCGTCCTGCTGTACGACTGCGACGATTTGGCCGACTGGCGGTTCGCGGGGGTCCTGGTCGACGGCAACGACCCTGTCGCCGGGGACGCGTTCGGCGACAAGGCGGTCGGCTGGGAGTGCCCGCAGATGTACGCGACGGCGAGCGGGGAATGGGGGCTGGTGGTCTCACTGTGGGACGGAGATCCGTGCGCCACGGGCTACCTGATGGGACGTCTGCAACCATACGGCGAGGGGGAGTTGCGTTTCGAGGCACGCTTCGCCGGCCGGCTCGATCACGGGCGGGACTTCTACGCCCCCGCCGTGCTCCAGGAGGCGGACCGGGCCCTGATGTGGGGCTGGTCCTGGGAGGCACGTGATCCCAGCGAGGCCGTGCGCGCCGGATGGGCCGGCGTCCTCACAGCGCCCCGAGTGGTGGACGTACACCCGGACGGGTCGCTGCGGGTCTCCCCGGCCGAGGAGCTCGAACTGCTGCGCGCCGCCGAGCCGTTCGTCACCGCACCGGGCCGGACCGCACTCCCCGAGGCGTACGACCTGAGCGTCACCGCTCGCGCCCGGACGACCGTAAGTCTGCTCCGGTCCGCCTCGGGCCAGGAGCTGACGGTCCGCCTGGACCCGGAGGCGGGCACCGTGACGCTGGACCGCGGCGGCTGGCCCCGGACGGGCGACGAGGGGGCCCCGCCGATCGAGGTGCGGGTGCCGCCCCGGGAAGAGCTCCGGTTCCGGATCCTTGTCGACGGCTCCCTGTACGAGTTGTTCGTCGACGACCGGGTCACCGTCACCGAGCGGGTCTACCGGCGCCCCGACGACGTACGGGAGCTCGTGGTGACGGGATCGGCAGCGGCCGTCATGGGGTGGGAGCAGGTCCCACCGACGCGCGGCTGATCACGGGGCAGGCGATGCGCCGCGTGGCGGTGGGGGGCGTCCGGCCGGTGTCGATGGCGTCGAGGAGCAGCCGGGTGGCGGCCTCGCCCATCGCCCGGTGCGGCAGCGCGATCGTGGTGAGGGGCGGCGCGAGGAAGGCGGCCATGTGCTCCTGGTCGTCATATCCGACCACCGAGAGGTCGTCGGGAACAGCGATCCCGAGCCGGGTCGCGGCATGCAGGACACCCGCCGCGACCCGGTCGTTGTAGCAGAAGATCCCGGTGGGGCGCCGGTCGACGCCGGCACCGTCGAGCAGCCGCGCCGCACCCTCGTAGCCGCTGGAGATCTCGCCTCCGGTCCGTACGACCCACTCCTTGGGGACGGTGATCCCTTCCGCCCGCAGTGCGTCCCGGAATCCGCGCAGGCGCTCGAAGGACGCGATGTCGTCAAGGCCGCCGACCAGCGCGATCCTTTGGTGTCCCTGGCCGAGGAGCAGGCGGGCGGCCGTACGGCCTCCGGCGCGTTCGGCGGGGACGACGGCGGGCAGGGAGTTGTCCTCGGGCAGGCAGTTGGCGAGGACGGAGTGGGTGCGATGCAGTCCCTCGGGAACACGGACGCGCCGCAGGGACATGGCCGCGTAGATGATGCCGTCCACGCGGCGGTCGAGGAGTTCGGCGACCGCCGCGTCCTCCATGGCCCGGTCGCCGCCCGAGTCGACGGTCAGGACGAGATGCTCGCTGTCCCAGGCGGTCTCCATGGCGCCGCGCAGCAGCCGGCCCGCGAAGGGCGAGGAGGCGATCTCGTCGGTGATCAGACCGATCACTGCGGTACGACGGCGGCGCAGGCCGCGGGCAACGGGGTCGGGGCGGTAGCCGAGCTGGGCCGCGGCCTGGCGGATGCGTTCCTGGGTGGCGAGCGAGAGGTTGCCATCGGCACGGCCGTTGAACACGAAGGAGACCGCGGTGTGCGACACACCGGCGAGCCGGGCGACATCCCGGGACGTGGGACGCCCGGTTCCCGTCGTGTGGCTGTCCTCGGTGCTGCCCATGCCGTCCGCTGCCCTCATCCCCCACCCGCCGCCCGGTTGATCACTCCCCACCTTATCGGCGACCGGGGCGGCGGCGCCGTCCGCGTGGCCATCCGCCTTCGGCGGGAAGTCGGGCACGGACCGCCGCTGGGCCCTGCTACTCGGTGAGCGCCCGTTGGCCGCCGGCGACTAGGGGGTTTCTGATGGATCTCCGTGGAAGAAGGAGCGGCGTTCGGTGCGTGCTCGCGGCGTGCCGGGCGGAAGTCCTCGATGGGGGTCCCCCCGCGCGAGCGAAGCCGAGCGTGGGGGAGGAGCTACTAGGGCTTTTGTCCGGTGCGGCGAGAGTGCGTGCCGGGCGTCGCGACGCCGCGGAGATCCATCAGAAACCCCCTGGGGGGCTCCACCCCGTGGGCAGGCTCATGCGTCTGCTTCCAGCACCTGCTTCAGGGTGGCGAGTTCGGTGTCGACCAGGGCGGTCTGCTCGTCGAAGAAAACGTCGGTGAACGTGGACGGCTGAAAGAAGGTGATCATGAATTCGCTCCCGGCGCCGTTGGGGACGACACGGGCGGGGACCCGCCAGGAGGCCATCTCCTCGACATAGTCGTGGTCGAGGACACCCTGTTCGGCGTCGCCGCGGATGCGGAGCTTGGCGGGGCCGTGCGGAGTGGTCATCAGCCACCAGTCGGGCTCGTCGGTGGGCTCGATCGCCTGGACGTTGACGATGGCCCAGCGGGTCCAGTTGGCCGCGTCGGCGAGGAACGCGAAGACGTCGGCGACGGGCCGGTCGATGCTGACCGTCTTGGTGACGGATCGGGCAGTGGTCACGGTGGTGCTCATGCCAGGGCCTTTCAGTTGTTCGTCCCCATGGTGTCGCGCTGGGCTTCGCCCACGAGGCGGCGCATCCACCCCTCCAGCTGTTCGCGCTGCTGGGGAGTGAGGGAGTCGAAGAAGTGGGAGTCATTGCGATCGGCGATCACGGCCAGTTCGGGAACCAGGTCGCGCCCGGCCTGCGTCAGCGTCAGGCGCAGGCTGCGGCGCGAGGCCGGGTCCGGTTCGCGCGTCATCAGTCCCTTGGCGGCAAGGCGGTCGACCAGGCGCGAGACGGCGCCTGCGTCGATATCGATATACCGGGCCACCTCCCCTGTGGTCGTCGCGTCGCCGCGGTGGACGGTGACCAACACCGCCCACTGGGAGACGGTCACGTCATGACGGGCGAGTTCTTTCTCGAAGCGCCCGTGCACCTCGTCGGAGAGCCGACGGAGCCAGTAGCCGAGATGGTCACGCAAGCCGCTTGGTGTGGCTGTCACCCCTCCACCATGACTGACGTGACAACTCTTGTCAAGACAACATTGAGCTCGCAGCGCGCAGACGCACCGAGTGTGCGACAAAGAACCTGAAGCGGCTTTGCATGACCATGCGCGAAGATGCATACTCTTCCTATGTCTAAGGTCCTCACCTCCCTTCCCGCCGGCGAACGCGTCGGCATCGCCTTCTCGGGCGGCCTCGACACCTCGGTCGCGGTCGCGTGGATGCGCGACAAGGGCGCCGTCCCGTGCACCTACACCGCCGACATCGGCCAGTACGACGAGCCCGACATCGCCTCGGTGCCCGGACGTGCCAAGACCTACGGTGCCGAGATCGCCCGCCTGGTCGACTGCCGCGCGGCGCTGGTCGAGGAGGGCCTTGCCGCGCTCACCTGCGGGGCGTTCCACATCCGCTCGGGCGGGCGCGCCTACTTCAACACCACGCCGCTCGGCCGCGCGGTCACGGGCACCCTCCTGGTCCGGGCGATGCTCGAGGACGACGTACAGATCTGGGGCGACGGGTCGACCTTCAAGGGCAACGACATCGAGCGGTTCTACCGGTACGGTCTGCTCGCCAACCCGCACCTGCGGATCTACAAGCCCTGGCTGGACGCGGACTTCGTGACCGAGCTCGGCGGCCGCAAGGAAATGTCGGAGTGGCTGGTGGCCCACGACCTGCCCTACCGCGACAGCACGGAGAAGGCGTACTCGACGGACGCGAACATCTGGGGCGCCACCCACGAGGCCAAGACGCTGGAGCACCTCGACACGGGCGTGGAGACCGTGGAGCCGATCATGGGTGTGCGGTTCTGGGACCCCTCGGTCGAGATCCCCACCGAGGACGTGACGATCGGCTTCGACCAGGGCCGTCCGGCGACGATCAACGGCAAGGAGTTCGCCTCCCCCGTCGATCTGGTGATGGAGGCCAACGCCATCGGCGGCCGCCACGGCATGGGCATGTCGGACCAGATCGAGAACCGCATCATCGAGGCCAAGAGCCGCGGCATCTACGAGGCGCCCGGCATGGCCCTGCTGCACGCGGCGTACGAACGCCTGGTCAACGCGATCCACAACGAGGACACCCTCGCCCAGTACCACAACGAGGGACGGCGCCTGGGCCGGCTGATGTACGAGGGCCGCTGGCTGGACCCCCAGGCCCTGATGGTGCGCGAGTCGCTGCAGCGCTGGGTCGGCTCGGCGGTCACCGGCGAGGTGACCCTGCGGCTGCGGCGCGGTGAGGACTACTCGATCCTCGACACCACGGGCCCGGCGTTCAGCTACCACCCGGACAAGCTGTCCATGGAGCGCACCGAGGACTCCGCGTTCGGCCCGGTGGACCGGATCGGCCAGCTCACCATGCGCAACCTCGACATCGCCGACTCGCGCGCCAAGCTGGAGCAGTACGCCGGGCTCGGCCTGATCGGCACCGGCAGCCCCGCCATCGGCGCCGCCCAGGCGGCCGCAACCGGGCTGATCGGCACCATGCCGGAGGGCGGCGCCGAAGCCATCGCCTCCCGCGGCGAGGTCACCGGCGACGACGAGATGCTGGACCGCGCCGCGATGGAGTCCGGCACGGACTGAGCGACCCCGCCCAGCGGACCCCTCGACATCCCCGAGGGAGATGGATCACCGGAATGGCCGGCTCGGCGCCAAAGGCGTCGAGCCGGCCATTCCACTTCCACCGTGCCCCCATGCGGAACTCGCCGTCACGTACGGTCAGGCCCTCCCAAGGTCTACACCGTCCTTGTCTGTGCCAAGGGCCGCCAGGACTCCCGATCCCGCTACGAGGCGGCCATGGAGCGGGACGAATGGGGCCTGCGCGCGGGATTCGAGGACTACGTCATTGTGTTCATCCCCGCCGAAGGGCAGAGGACGTCCCGAACTACGAATTGAATCGGACGAACCGAAGCCGATTCTGAACCTTGGGGAGGGAGCAGGCCCGAACGAGCTGACCAACGCTCGTCGGCGCCGAGCAGAGCTCGGACGGCGCTCAACTCCGGGTCGGCAGCCCATTTCACACGTGTCACCGGAAGTCCGCGGCGCGGTCCCGACTCGTGCGCGCCGACGGATGAGCACAGTGGCGACAACTGACGTCGACCTGGCCGGTGTTCGTCCGTAGGGTGGCAGCCACTGATCGTCCATTTCCCCACCGCGCGCCCGCAGAGGACCGAATGCCGACCAGATTTGTCCAGTACCTGACAGCAACAGCCGCGGTTCTCACGCTGCTGACCACAGCGCCGACCGCGGTCGCCGCCGTCCCGGAGCACCCCGCTTCCGAAGCCTCCGCACAGACCACTCCCCCGGCGGCCGACACCTGGCAGGCGCCGTTGTCCACCCGCGGCCGGTACATCGTCGATGCCCAAGGGAACCGGTTCCGCCTGAAGTCGGCCAACTGGGACGGCGCTCAGGGCTCATGGACGGGAAGCGGCAGCACCGCCGATCCCGCCAACCATCACGCCGGCCAGAACACGTACGGCATACCCCTCGGCCTGGACCGCGCCCCGCTGTCCCAGCTGCTCGCCGACTTCCACGAACTCGGCATCAACAGCATCCGGCTGCCGTTCTCCAACGAGATGATCCACACGACGACCGCCGTGCCGGACGCCGCTGTCGCAGCAAACCCGCAGCTGCGCGGCAAAACGCCTCTGCAGATCTACGACGCCGTCGTGGCCGCACTCACCCGGGGCGGGTTCGCCGTCATCCTCAACAACCACACCAACACCTCCCGTTGGTGCTGCGGCATCGACGGCAACGAGCGCTGGAACAGCAGTCAGTCCACCCAGCAGTGGGCCGACGACTGGGTCTTCATGGCCCGCCGTTACGCCACCGACTCCCGTGTCGTGGGCGCGGATCTCTACAACGAAGTACGCCGCGACATCATGGACGACCCCAACTGGGGCCTGGGTGACAGCCACGACTGGTACGCCGCGGCACAACTCGCCGCCGACCGCATCCTCACCGAGGCCAATCCCGATCTCCTCATCGTCATCGAGGGCATCAACTGGACCGGTCTGCCCGTCGACGGACTGCCGCACGAGCGCCCCACCCTCACGCCCGCGCGCACGCTCTCGCACACTCTCGTAAACGCTCACAAGCTGGTCTACTCAGCACACTTCTACGGCTACACCGGTCCCCGGCACAGTGGCGCCACCGGGATCGGCGAGACCCACGATCCCCGCTACCAGGACCTGACCCGCGACCAGCTCTACCAAGTCCTCGCCGACCAGGCCTTCTTCGTCACCACGGGAGGACAGCACTACACCGCGCCGGTGTGGGTCAGCGAGTTCGGCATCGGAGCCAATGAGACGGGCACCGCCGCCCGCACCTGGTTCGGCAACACCACCGACTACTTCGCCGACCATGACACCGACTTCGCCTACTGGCCCCTGGTCGGATGGGAGGGCCACGACGACTGGGCCCTGCTGCGCTACGACACCGCGGGGCGACGGTCCGGCATCCTCGACCAGGGCGACTGGCGCCGCACCGCCTGGGATCACCTCATGACGTCCCCGACCCGCACCGGGTACGTCGCGCCGGCGCCGGTGTGGCGCATGCTCACCACCGACCACGGCGACCATGTCGAGTCTCTGCGGGTGCGGGCCGGTGGTGACTGGGATCCGGGAGCCTACAAGGCCGCCTGCCCCGACGGCCTGCGGTTGATCGGCCTCAGCCATACGGGCGGCCGTGGCCTGTGCACCGACACGACCACTGGAGACCTGCGCGCCGCCGGCAACGCCCAGACGGTCGTCTCCGACGAACGCTACGTCCCCGCAGGCGGCGACTGGGCTGGCGGCTACACCAAACTCCAGTGCCCCGCCGGGCAGTTCCTCATCGGCTACAGCCGCCGCGGTGACCGTGTGTCGGCGGCCTTGTGCGCGCCCGCCCGCGCCTCGCTGGGCCGCACTGGACGGACCCTCTGGTTCGACCGCTCCGACAACCGGCCCACCGATGGAGCCGGCGGCGAATTCGCCCACGGCCACTACAAAGGCCAGTGCGCCGCCGACGAATACGCCGCCGGTATCGCCTTCACCACCCGCCTGGGCAGTACTCCAGGGCCCGCGGCCCTGTACTGCAGCCCGCTGCAACCCTGAGGCACCGGCTGTCCTGACCGACGCCACCGGACAGGTGAGGGTGGACCCGGCCCTGGGGGCGGCCGAGTCCACCGCAGCCTCAGCCGCCGGAGCGGGGCGTCGGGTTACCGCTGTCCCCCTGGACACCGTCCTCGGGCTGTGGGCGCCGGACCATGCCGGACGTGTCCAAGGTCGACATCTCAGCAGCGTTCGCGAACACGATTCCTGGCGTTCACCAGGAGTGGGCGCCTCGGGCAGTCCGCGCTGCCGAAGAAACGCACGGCGGGTGGTGGGCCCCTACCGAACCGCTCCCCGTCGCCCCGTCGGGAATGGTTGCACCGACTCATAGTGACATCCGTCACGCCGCACTCCCGCACCAACGCGGCTCGGTAGTACATGACTCCCGGGCGACATGTGGAGACTTGCCATCCGGAAACAGACAAACGGCGCACATGATCTGGTGGCATGCGTCCCACTCTGTTCCCTCGCGCCGCTCGCCGGGCACATAGGGCCTCCTGACGGAGCGTCAGGTCTTGCCAGGATCCAGCGAGCCGGGGCTGCACACCTGTGCGCCCGATTCAAGGGCGATCGCGGACTACGAGGCAGGGTAGTAGTGCTGCTCGTTGCAGTCGCTCACTCAGGTTTTAACAATGACGGCCCCAGCAGGCGTCACCGCAGCTCAGGCACCGCGTCCGTGCAGAGCCGAGCCCAGCGGAGGCGCTCCCGCGACGACGGAGCGAGGTCCGCATGAGCAAGCACCGCAGGAAGACGCGCCACCGGCAGATAGCCATCGCTGCCGTCTCACTGAGCGCGCTGGCCATACCGTCCGCCGCCTTGGCCTGTACGAACGATCCGGGCAGCGACAACGCCAAGCCCTACGGCCAGTGGAGGCAGTGGAAGAACGCGTCCCTTGAACACCGGTGGAGCGGCGGCGAACACCGGTGGAGCGGCGGCAAGAAGACCTCGAAGCCCTGGGCACGGGCTTCGCACGCACCCACCGCGCCCGCCACGACGGCACCCGCTCCCCCCACCGCGCCCTCGGCGCCGGCCGCTCCACCTACCGCTCCGGCCTCGACGGCACCCGCCGCACCCAGGACGCCCCCCGCCGCATCCCCCAGCGCACCCAGCACGGCGGCCCCGGCATCCAGCGCCGTGGCTCGCGTCGTGGCCCTGGTCAACAGCGAGCGCAGCAAGGCCGGATGCTCCCCCGTGACGCTGAACGCAAAGCTCTCGAAGGCCGCCCAGGATCACAGCGCGGACATGGCAAGCCACAAGAACATGTCCCACACGGGCTCCGACGGTTCGGACCCGGGCCAACGGATCACGCGTGCCGGCTACACCTGGAGCGCCTACGGCGAGAACGTCGCGTACGGATACTCCACTCCCGAGCAGGTCATGGCGGGCTGGATGTCCAGTCCCGGCCACAAGCAGAACATCCTGAACTGCGGTTTCAAGGAGATCGGCGTCGGCCTGGCGCAGCCCGGCAGCTACTGGACGCAGGACTTCGGCACGGCCCGCTGACCGGGCCCGCGCCGGACTCCGCGCCCATCGCGACGTTCTTGGCCCCGCCCCGGGATATCGGTCCCGGGGCGGCCCCGAAGGAGGCACTGCCGTCCCCGAGTCCTTCCCGGTGGTCAGTGGGCGACGAGCTGCTGGCCCCCGTCAATGTCGTACGTCGCGCCGGTGAGCGCGTCGTTGCACATGATGTGCACGGCCAGAGCGGCGACGTCCGCCGGTTCGACGACCCGGCGGATGGGGAGCGCGGCGCGCAGTTCCTCACGCCGGGCGTCGAGTTGATCGCCCAGCAGCGAGGCCGACAGGGGCGTGTCGACGAATCCGGCAGCGATGAGATTCACCCGGATCGGCGCCAGTTCGAGCGCCAGGTTGGCGATGAGCGCGGGCAGCGCCGCAGTGAGGGTGGACGCGACGGCCATGCCGACACCAGGGCGTCGGCCGCCGGTGCCGCCCATGAACAGCAGCGTGCCGCCGGCTCGGACCTTGTCACGGCTGTAGAGGGCGACCCCGAGTGTCGTGGCGAAACGCTCGTCGAACTCTCGGCGGGCGGCTGCGAGGTCCATACCTGCCAAGGGTATGTAGGAAGGACTGCCGGCTGTGACCATCACATGGTCGACCGGGCCCGGCAGATCCTGGAAGAACTGCTGGAGGCGATCGGTGTCGGTGGCGTCGAACGCCGCCGTGCTCACCGGGTCAAGCTCGCGTGCGGCTTCCTGCAGCCGTTCCGGATTGCGGCCGACCAGGACCACCCGACCCCCGCCCGCGCGTACCTGGCGGGCGGTTTCCAGCCCGATACCCGCGCTGGCGCCGATCACCACAACAGTCTGGTCGGCGAGGTCAGGACGACGATGGGTGCCGGTGGCGCTGGGTGTGGCAGTCATGGCGAAGCCCCGCTGCCGAGGACCGTCACACTACAGTCGTAGTCCAGCTCGGGGCCCGTCATCCGAACCTCCGGATATCAGTCGCTGGTCCCAGTGTCGCGCTTCGGTGCGCTGACCGCCTCTGCCACCCAACCGCCTGCTCTTCCGGCCACGGGCGCGTCGACCGAGCCGGAATCGGCCGCCACGGACAAAAGAGCTGCCAGGAGCGTTGGCACCATCGGCACGGCGGGCCGGCCGCAGTCTCGGAGCTGCCCCGGTTCAGCCGCCCAATGCCGCCTGGACCACGGCCTTGGCCTCCTCCTGCACCGTACGCAGATGGTCCTGCCCGAGGAACGACTCGGCATAGATCTTGTAGACGTCCTCGGTGCCCGAGGGCCGTGCCGCGAACCAGGCGTCGGCGGTCGTCACCTTGATGCCGCCGATGGGCGCGCCGTTGCCGGGGGCGTGGGTCAGCACAGAGGTGACGGCTTCTCCGGCGAGGGTGTCCGCGCCGACCTGTTCGGGTGAGAGCCGGGCGAGGAGGGTCTTCTCCTCGCGTGACGCGGGGGCGTCGATGCGCTCGTATGCGGGTGCGCCGAAGCGGTCGGTGAGCGTGGCGTAGTGCTCGGACGGTGTCTTGCCGGTGACCGCCGTGATCTCACCGGCGAGCAGCGCCAGGATGATGCCGTCCTTGTCGGTGGTCCACACCGAGCCGTCCCGGCGCAGGAAGGAAGCCCCGGCCGACTCCTCGCCGCCGAAACCGAGCGAACCGTCGACCAGCCCGTCCACGAACCACTTGAAGCCGACGGGAACCTCGACCAGCTGACGGCCCAGGTCGGCCGCGACCCGGTCGATCATTCCGGACGACACCAGGGTCTTGCCGACACCCGCGTCCGCGGGCCAGCTTTCGCGGTGGGAGTAGAGGTAGGAAATGGCGGTGGCCAGGTAGTGGTTGGGGTTCATCAGCCCCGCGTCCGGTGTGACGATGCCGTGCCGGTCGGCGTCCGCATCGTTGCCGGTGGCGATCCGGAAACGGTCGCGCTGTTCGATGAGCGACGCCATCGCGTAGGGCGACGAGCAGTCCATACGGATCTTGCCGTCCCAGTCCAGTGTCATGAAGCGCCAGGTCGGGTCCGTGAGCGGGTTGACCACCGTCAGGTCGAGTCCGTGCTGCTCGGCGATGCGACTCCAGTAGGAGACCGATGCCCCGCCCAGCGGGTCGGCGCCGAGAGGCACGCCGGCGGCACGGATCGCGTCGAGGTCCAGCACGTTCGGAAGGTCGGAGACGTAGGTCCCGAGGAAGTCGTACCGCGCGGTGCTGGGGGCGGCGAGGGCCTGGGCGTAGGCAAGGCGGCGCACGTCCTTCAGCCCGCCCGCGATGATCTGGTTGGCGCGGTCCTGGATCCAGGAGGTCGCCTCGGAGCCGGCCGGTCCGCCGTTCGGCGGGTTGTACTTGAAGCCTCCGTCGGCGGGTGGGTTGTGGGACGGCGTGACGACTACGCCGTCCGCCAGACCGGAGGAGCGCCCGCGGTTGTGGGTGAGGATGGCGTGTGACACCGCCGGGGTGGGCGTGTAGCCGTCCGCGGCGTCGATGAGGACCGTCACCTCGTTGGCGGCGAACACCTCCAGGGCGGTGACCTTCGCGGGCTCCGACAGCGCATGGGTGTCGGCACCCAGGAAGAGGGGACCGTCAGTGCCCTGGCCGGCCCGGTATTCACAAATGGCCTGGCTGGTCGCGGCGATGTGGTCCTCGTTGAACGCGGTCGCCAGTGACGACCCGCGGTGTCCGGACGTGCCGAACGCGACGCGCTGCGCCGGTTCGGCCGGGTCGGGGTGAAGTGCGTAATACGCGGTGACCAGTCGGGCGACGTCGACAAGATCCTCGGGACCGGCCGGACTGCCCGCTCGCTCGTGCACCATGTGCCCGCTCCTCCGCATGTGTTGACCGTCCGTTGCGGTCTCATCTTTCCCTGTCACGGCCGCTGTCCGCGAGTGGCCCACCGGGGGCCAACCCGGGGATCAGGAGGAGCGTGCCTGCACGTGGGTCTTCCAGGGAACGGTCACTTCGGGAACGGTCACTTCGGGAAGGATCGCTTCGGAAACGGTCGCTTCGGGAACGGTCGCTTCGGGAACGGTCGCTTCGGGAACGGCCGTTTCGAGCAGGGACGGTTTGCGGAGCAGGAGGAGCGCCGCGTCGTCGTGCAGTCGGCCGCCCACATGCACCAGCAGTTCGTCATGGAGCGCGGTGAGGGTGCGCGCCGGCTCGTCGGACACATGGCGCGCCAGCCCTTCGGCGAGCGGGTAGAACTCACGGCTGTGGTTACGCGCCTCGGTGACCCCGTCGGTGTAGAGCAGCAGTTGTTCCCCGTCGGCGAAGGGCAGCACCTGGAGGCTGGGCGTCTCGCCCGTGAGGGCGCGCAGTCCGAGGGGTGGGGCCGGATGCTCGGTCTCCACCGCCACGACGTTTCCGGATTCGCGTACCAGCAGCGGAGGCGCATGTCCGCAGTTGACCACCTCCAGATGCCCTGCCTGCGGGTATCCGGCGACTACGGCGGTGACGAAGTCGTCGAACTCGAGGTTGCGCGCCAGACTCCGCTCGATCCTTTCGACGACGGCGAGAAGATCGGGCTCTTCGTAGGCGGCCTCGCGAAAGACGCCGAGCACGAGTGCGGCCGTCCCCACGGCCGGCAGCCCTTTGCCGCGCACATCGCCGACGATCAGCCTGACCCCGTACGGGGTGGACACCAGTGCGTAGAGATCCCCGCCGATACGGGCCTCGGCCGCCGCGGCGCTGTAGCGGACGGCCACCCGGAAGGGCCCGACAGTCGCCGGTATGGGCGTGAGAAGCGCCTGCTGGGCAGCCTCCGCGACCGAACGGACGGCTGCAAGCACCCGTTCACGGCGCCCGCGCAGCGCGCCGGCCAGGCCACTCGCCAGCGTGACGGCCACCACGACGGAGAGTACGGCCGCCAGCTCGTGTCGCGGAGCGCCATCCCGGGCTCCGAGCAGCACGCCCACCACTGCGGCGAGGAGACCGACACAGAGCACCCCGCGCGTCCCGCTGGTGGTGGCGGCCAGCGCGGGCCCGGCCGCGAGCAGGGGGAGCCAGATCATCCCCGCTCCACCGAGGAGGTCGACGAGCGCGATGACGGCAACGATCAGCACGGGCAGCACTGGTGCACCGGCGGCCAACTGTGCTGCGACGCGCCTGAGGGCCGACGCCCCGGGGCTGGCCACTCGGTCCCTGCGCGGCCGTATCTGCCAGTGGTCGCTGCCATGGTCTCGGGCCTGACTCATGTTCTGTCTGCAGTCCTCACCTGAGCGCGGGCACACTCCTGAAATGCCCGTTTCATCCAGGAAAGGCGATTTGCCCTAGTGTCACAAGAACAGGATTTTCAGATAGTGATGGACAGGCTCCTGGTCACACGACTCGCGGTCGGGATCAGCCGCTCCCGGATCTCCTCAAGTCGGGAGAGCCGGTCCGCCGGCAGTGAGACGCCGAGCGAGCCGAGCGTGTCCCCGTTGTAGACGGGCACGGCGACGCAGACCGTGCCGAGTGCGTACTCCTCCAGATCCGTGACGGCGGGGGCCATGGGTGAGGAGTCGATTCGCCGGAGCAGTTCCGGAGAGCTGGTGATGGTCCGTGGCGTGAGGTCGGCGAGGTGGTGCCGGGAGAGATAGTCCTTGCGGGAGTCGTCGTCCAGTTCTCGCAGCACGCACTTGCCCAGCGCGGTGGCGTGCCCCGCGTCCTCGAATCCCACCCAGAGATCCACCCTGGGTGCCCGGGGACCGTCGACGATCTCGGCGACCCGGATCTCGCCCTCCTCGTAAAAGGTGAGGTACGCGGCGGTCGCGAACTCGTCCCGCAGAGCGGCGAGCGTGGGGCGGACACGGCTGAGCATGGTCTGACCGCGGCCCCTGGTGTGCAGCGTCTCCAGCCTGTCGCCCAGGACGAATCCGCCGTCGTCCAGCTTCCGTACGTAGCCGTCGTGGACCAGCGTTCGCAGCAGGTGATAGGCGGTGGCCAGGGGCAGGCCCGTCTCACGTGCCAGCTGCTTCGCCGGCGCGCCGTTCTCGTGCGTGGTCACCGCTTCCAGCAGGCGGAAGGCCCGCTGCACGGAAGTGATGAGCGTAGGGCCGTCATGAGCACCCATACGACCAGCGTGCGCCGGGCGGACGGCACAGGCAAGGCGCACGGACCTCGGCGACTCCGCGCGGCCCGCGCGACGGCGAGCGCGGCGGCACGTGCGGATGCACTTCGGCGCGCTTGAGGCGGGGCCAGATCATCAGGTCGCAGCAGGTCACGGACGCGACAGAGCAGCGATCCGCACACCAGGGCGGCAACACGTGGGCCCTGACATGCCGCCGAGTGGAGCAATGCCCCGTACGCCGTGCCGGGGCGCAGCAGGCTGGTCCTCTTGCCGAAATCTGTGCCAGGAGTCCCGTGTGTGCAGGCTGCGTCAATCGAGCCGTCAGGTGCGTCGTCCGCTCACAGGCCCCGTCCGGGGACACCTCGCCGGTACGGCGGCGTCCGGGCGCTGGAGGGGGCAGTGAGGTGGCCGGGTCGCACTTCGGAAGCATGTCACCGTGAGCCTCGGCCGGGCGGCG
This sequence comes from Streptomyces albiflavescens, assembly GCF_014645835.1. GTDB lineage: Bacteria > Actinomycetota > Actinomycetes > Streptomycetales > Streptomycetaceae > Streptomyces > Streptomyces albiflavescens. The sequence continues at coordinate 107,795 of NZ_BMMM01000013.1, read as the reverse complement.
GCGAGGCATTGCCGGCACCACCGGCATGGATGCGCTGGATGCCCGCTTTCTACGTAGCGGCCGTGTTGCTGATCGAACCCATGACGCCCGTGCAATGGCCCGTGAGCTTCCTCCTGATCGCCCTGCCGCTGGTGGCCGCCTTCGCGCACGGACCCGTCGCCGTCATCGGCATCACGGTGTTCGCCATCGCCTTCGAGGCGGTCCTGGCCGGCACCCCGTGCTGCGCCGGCCGTTCCGTCGGGTATCTGTGGGACCGCCACTACGTGGCCGCCTACTTCTGCACCGCTCTGGTCGGCACCCTGGGAACCTTCCTCGCCGCCCACCGCATACGACGCGAACGCACCCTCGCCACCGTGCGCTTCGTGGCCGACATCGCCCAACGCGTTCTGCTCAGGCCGCTCCCTCACCGGATCGGCAACATCCTGGTGGAGAGTTTCTATCTCTCCGCCGCCGCGGAGGCACGCATCGGTGGCGACCTCTACGAGGCCGTGCCCACCACACATGGGGTACGCCTGCTGATCGGAGACGTACGCGGCAAGGGCCTGCTCGCCGTGGAAACCGCCGCCACCCTGCTCGGCGCGTTCCGCGAAGCCGCTCACGACGAACGCGACCTGGCCGAGCTGGCGGGCCGGGTGGAGACCAGCATGGGCCGCAGGGCCGCCCAGCTCCCCGGGAGCGACATGAGCGAGCGCTTCGTGACCGCCGTCTTCGCCGAGATCGTCGAGGACGACCGCATCCTTCGTATCGTCAACTGCGGTCACCCACCGCCTCTGCTCATCCGTCCGGACGGAGTGAGTGAGCTGGAGACGTCCCGGTCCGCGCCACCCCTCAACCTCGGCATGCTCGTCGGGGAGCCGTACCAGGTCGACGAACACGCCTTCCGCCCCGGCGACCAGCTACTCCTCTACACCGACGGCATCACCGAAACCCGCGACCCGACCGGCTCCTTCTACCCCCTCATCCAGCGCGTCCGCTCCTGGGGCCCCCTCCCTCCCCGACAACTCCTGGACCGCCTCCATCACGATCTGCTCGCCTACAGCGACAACCACCTGCACGACGACACCGCCGCCCTCACCGCCTGTCTCCTCCCCGAAGAGGCACCACCACCGACCTAACCGGGCAGGCGGCCAAAGACCGGCCGCGCCCAGACCGGCGGGTCCGGCGCCTGCCCCGGCTGCCGCGCGCCCGCAGCACCCCAGGACCCCACCTGCACCGGCGCTTGCGCCCCCTCTTCGGCACCGCTCGCAGCAGCCCGCAAAGCCGCCACGAACTCCAGACAGGAGTCATAACGGTCCTCGGGGACCTTCGCCAATGCCTTTGCCAGAACACCGTCCAACGCACGCGTGATCCCCGGCCGCATCTCACTCAGGGCAGGCGGCTGATCGTATTGATGCGCCCAGAGCAGCGCTATGTCCTCATCTCGCTGGAAAGGCGGACCGCCCGAAAGAGTTTCGTAGACGACACAGGCGAGACTGTAGAGATCGCATCTGCCATCCACCGGACGGCCCGAAATCTGCTCCGGTGCCACATAGTCCAGCGTGCCGACGAACTCGCCCACCGTCGTGAACCCGGTCAACGACAAGGACTTCTTCGTCAGACCGAAATCCGTGAGATAGACATGCTCAGGGTGATCACTGTCAGTGCCTTGAGCAACCAGAATATTGCCCGGTTTGACGTCCCGGTGCACGAGATCATGCTCATGGGCTGCGTCAAGCGCCGACGCCACCTGAGTGGCAATACGCAGCGCGGTTTCCACCGTCAATGGCCCGTCCCGGTCGAGCAGAGCGCGCAGGTCAAGGCCCGACACATAACGCATGGCGATATACAGGACGCCATCCGTCTCACCGGCTTCAAAGATCGGCACAATATGAGGATGGTCGATCGCGGCGGCCACACGTGACTCATGCGTGAAGCGGCGCCGGAACGTGTCGTTGCGAGCCATCTCCGGGGCAAGCAATTTCAACGCAACCGTGCGCTCCAGACGCAAATCCCTCGCACAATACACAACGGCCATACCCCCACGGCCGATCTCACGCTCCACGCGGTAACCCGCGATCTGCGCGCCAATCAGCCCCGAGGGCCGACCCGCATACGAACTCGCCCCATCCGGTGTCGAATCCATCGCGCATCACCCACACTTCACCGCGCGACAACCGTGAACCAAACCCGGACCGTCCGCCCGTATCAGATTCTATTCCAGCCGCCCACACAATCGCCCGCTCGGCCGTTTTGTTCGGCGGAGATGACGACCGAGAGAATTGTCGATCGTCAGCCCCAGAGTTTGTACGTCACTTCTCGCTGCTGCAGCTGCGGCGGCCTGTTGTCGGTATAGGTCAGTCGGAGTCGGGTGAAATGCTCCAGCCCAGGATTTTTTTGCCAGGTCTCCGGGCGGTCGAGCCGAACGGTGACAGGGAAGGTGTGGAATTTCCCGGCGGCACAGTAGGGAAGACAGTCGTTCACGGCGTCCAGTCCGCTGCCCACCGCGGACGTTCGTCCCCAATGGGACCACTGCAGTGCCGTCAGGCGGTTGTTGCCATCGCCGCAGGCCAGCAAGAAGTCGCCGGGCCTTATCTGCGGCTTCGAAAAGCAGTCGACCGCCACCACCGGAGCTTTCGCGGGCGACTCCGCGGAAGCGGAGGCCGGCACGAATGCCCCTGCCAGCGCTGCGGCGGCACAGAGCAGAACCGCCGACTTGAACTTCTGTTTCTGCATGCCGGCTCCCCAGCTGCCTTATGTACGAGCCCACGCGGCCCTCGGTCCACACCTCATCCGCCCGCGCTCGGCGGTCGGCGCGCCAGGAGCAGTCGCCCCTGACAGCGGCGCCTCGTCCAGCAGTTGCTCCTCATTCGACGCTACGACCGCGCCCCGCGATGTACCACCCGGGCGAGCGAGACCATGCGTCGGCCCAGGTCGAGAGAGGCGCTCGCACCGAGCCGGCCCCGCTGGAACACCCTGCCCCTCCTCCATTCAGGTGAGTCCCCCACCGGGTTTCGACGAATCCTCGTCATGCGCGACCTGCGTCCCCGTAGGGCGGAGCATGCGATTCACGAGACGCGCCGACCCGGTTCTCTGACACTTGGGCACAAAACGTGTGTTATTCATCCATGCACACACATACGCGGCGCACCTTGCTCGGTGCCTCGATCGTGGCCGTCGGCTCGGGAGTCCTGTCCGCCTGTTCCGGGTCGGGCTCCCAGACAGGGACCGACTCCCGCTCCGGGACCGGCTCCCGCTCGGTGTCCGGAGCCCGCCCGGGGCCCGGCTCGCACACTGAGCCCGGATCCCACCCAAAGGCGGGTTCCCCGCCGAGGGCTGTGACGACCGGGCACGGCGGCAGGGGCTTCGTCCCCAAGGGACCCAAGGGATACGTGAACCCCTCGGATCCCGAGGTCATCGCCGCCGAAAAGGCACGCGGGCCCGGCCCCGTCCGCACGTTCAGGCTCACCGCTGCCGAGACGTCCCTCGACCTGGGCGGGCGGACCGTCAGGTCCTGGGCGTACGGCGACACACTGCCCGGCAAGGAGGTGAGGATCACCGCGGGCGACATCCTCGATCTGACGCTCGCCAACCATCTGCCGGTGACGACGACGCTGCACTCGCACGGTATCCGAATGCGCTGCGACATGGACGGCGTACCAAATCTGACCCAGAACTCCATCAAGCCCGGCGCGGACTTCAGGTACCGCTTCGCCGTGACCCACCCAGGCACGTACTGGCTGCATTCACACTCGGGAATGCAGCTCGACCGCGGCCTCTACGCCCCGCTGATCGTCGAGGACCGCAGGGAGCCCCTGTCCTACGACAAGGAGTGGGTCATCGTCCTGGACGACTGGGTGGACGGCGTCGCCGGTTCCACTCCGGACGGCGTACTCGCGCAGTTGCGCCACGGCAGGGGTGCGCCGATGGGCATGGACATGGATGTGGACACGGGCGAGGAGAGTGAACACGACGGCAACAGCTCCCACGGCCCCTCCCGCATCCTGCAGAACTCCCACAGCCGCATCCTGCACAGCATGGGTGGCAGTGTCGACTACCCGTTGTACCTGGTCAACGGCCGCCTCCCGCACGCTCCTTCGGTTTTCCGGGCCCGCCCCGGGGACCGCATCCGGCTGCGGATCATCAACGCCAGTGGCGACACGGCCTTCCGCGTGGCGCTGGGCGGCCACGAGATGACGGTGACGCACACGGACGGCTACCGGGTCGAGCACAAGAAGACGGACGCCCTCCTGCTCGGCATGGCTGAACGTTACGACGTGCTGATCACCGCCAAGGACGGAGTGTTCCCGCTGGTCGCGCTCGCCGAGGGCAAGAACGCCCAAGCCCTGGCACTCCTGCGCACCGGGGGCGGGGCCAGCCCGCATGCCTCCGTACATCCGCGGGAGCTCGACGGCGAGATCGTGCCGGCTCGACGCCTCGTGCCACACGAATCCGTAGCCCTCTGCGGCCGTAAGCCGGACCGCGAGATTCGGGTCAGGCTGACCGGCAACATGCGGGAATTCAACTGGAGCTTCGACCACCAGCCCTACTCCCTCGCACGTCGCCACCCGGTCCGAGAGGGCGAGCGGGTCCGCCTGACCCTCATCAACTCCACCGACATGTGGCACCCCCTCCACCTGCACGGGCACACCTTCGCCCTCAAGGGCATCGACGCGGTCGGAGCCCGCAAAGACACGTCCATCGTGCTGCCGCACCGCAAACTCGTCGTCGACTTCAACGCCGACAACCCAGGCCTGTGGATGCTCCACTGCCACAACCAGTATCACTCCGAATCCGGCATGATGACCATCCTCGGCTACCGAAAGTGACGATGATGTCGACCACCCGCCCACCACCGTCTTCGTAGCTCGCAATGGGCCTAGCCGCCTCCGGAGTTGGTACGAAGACCTCTGCGTGCCACATGCAGGGCGTGGGGGTGTCACCAGCTCCGGAGGCACCGAAGGAGCCCCGAATCGAATTCGTGACCGACACATCGCGCCGCGTATCGCGCCAGGCGCACGGACATTACACCCCTCGTAGCACACAGTGATGACGCGGTAACGCCACCCCCCGTCCGGCGGCCCGGATCATGGACGGCACACTCGGGCCGAGCGGGCGCCAATTGTTCGGCCGCGACCGGGAGTTGCACGCAACTCCAGGCCCGAATTTCCAGGCCTCGGGGCCCCATCTGCCCCGCTTGACTTCGATGCGATCATATGCGTAAGTTAGAAGCGCATTGAACCAAATGTCCGTCTTTTGCCTGATGAGACGAACAATCTCAACATGGCGACCGCCGGTCACCCGGTCGTCGGTCGCACGACGGACGAATGCCCTGCCTAGGGGACTGCCGCACTGAGCAGCCCCGTCGGGGCCCGATGCTTGCGCGCCCGCGCATGAGTCGGCGACGGCAACTCCCGCCACTTCAAGGCCGATGTACCGGACCCCTTCGCAAACGTCTCAGTGCCTCCCTGGTGCTGACGTCGCCGCGACCGAGCGGGGCTCGGAGCCGTCAACGCTCCCGGGAAGGGGAACACCATGCGGGTAATCACATCAACGGCTTTCCGGCTGTTCGCAAGCCTGTTCGCTGCCCTGGCTCTGGCCCTTGGCGGAGCAAGCGTCGCCAGTGCCGCCACCTCGTACCACCACGATTCGTCCAACGACTACTGCAACAGCAGTTACTGGGGCGACTCGTGCAATGACCACGGTGGATACGGCGGCGGTGGACACGGCCACGGTGGGTACGACAACGGTGGACGTGGCAACGGCGGACATGACAACGGTGGATACGGCGGCGGTGGACACGGCGGCGGCGGACACGGTAACGGTGGCCACGGCGGCGGTGGACACGGCGGCGGCGGCCACGGCGGCGGCGGCCACGGCGGTGGCGGCCACGGCGGCGGTGGCGGCGGCCACGGCGGCGGCGGTGGCGGCGGCCACGGCGGCGGTGGTGGCGGCGGCGGCGGCCACTGACGGTTGAAGTTTGACGGCGAGTCAACTCGGTAAAGCCAGTTGATCTCTCCCCGGTAGCCCCGCGTAGCTACGGCTGCGTGGGGCTGCTTGTCGTTCTGCGCATGGGTGGCGCCCCCGCGACGGCAGCCGGGCATGGGGAACGTACTCGCCCCGGGATCAGCACGAGGGGCCGGAGCCCGTGAGGGCTGCGGCCCCTCCCCACGGGTCAAGGCACATCCGACGGGCCATGACCGAGGGAATGGGTGTCGGCCCTACGTCGCCGGGCGCTCCAGGAGGGTGGTGCTGAACGCAGTGACAGGGCGCTCCAGAACTTCGCCGTCCACGGTGATGTCGACTGCTTCGTTGTAGAAGGCGATGAGCCGTTCGATGCCGGCCACCGCGGGCAGCGGGTGCGGATAGCTCCAGGCGAGGTTCGGCGGGGCGTCGGCATCGCCCTGCCGGGACCAGTACTCGGCGGTGCCCTTGTACGGGCAGCCGCTGGTGTGGTCGGTGTGGACGAGCAGATCGAGGCGGACGTCCTCGCGCGGGATGTAGTAGCGCACGGGCAGACCGGTCTCGAAGAGCACCACCGGCCGGTTCGTGTCCGCGACGACCGTGCCGTTGATCTCCACCTTGACGTGACGACTGCTCGGCAGAGCGTCGACCCGCTTGTGCGGGTCGCGGGGGTGGATGAAGATCTCTTCCTCCTCCTCGTACCAGTGGTCCAGTCCCTTGCCGCTGCGCTGAAACCATTCGAACGCGATGTGGTCGGCCAGGTCGTCGGCGGGAAAGGTCCAGGCAGCGTTCTCCAGCACTTCGCCGCCGATTTCGAGGTCGTAGAAGATCTGCGAGCCGGAGTGCGTGCCAAGCGGTGGATTCTGGGCCGGGCGCAGCAGGTCGGCCCGGATCTCCTCGCGGGGGAAGGCGTACAGCGGGACCGGCCGACCGGGCTCCCAGACAAGCACCGGATGCCTGCTGTCGACGACGGTGATCTCGCCGGTGCGGCCGCGGACCCAGCGCTCGCTCGGCTCCCACAGGATGCCTTCCGGCGTCGTCCTGACGTATTGCGGCGTGAGGAATGCGCTCATGAGCGGCTCTCCTTCAGTTGGCCCACAGGGTGACCATGGCGTACGCGATGGTCGCGCCGGGCCGCGCCCCCGGGGGGAGCACCGTCACCCGTACGGTCGCGCGCGGGGTACGGCGACCACACGCCACCACGCCCGCCATCTGCGGTTCGTGAACGGATCCATGGTGCAGGTGTTGCCCTCCGGAGCGCGTTGTGACGTCATCGGAGAACCCGCAGGGCGGATCTTGGCAGTGCCGGTGCCGGGCCGGAGGGAGCGGCTGAAATGCACGAGTATGCAACCGGGAACGACGACGGGATCACCGCCGCGCCGGGCCGGCTGCTCGACCTGTTGCAGGTTGCGGCCGTGGTGCTGGACAGTGACGGGCGCATCGTGTTGCGGAGTCCCGAAGCCGAACAACTGCTCGGATATCGGGCGGACGAGGCTCTGGGTCACGGCGCCGACCACCTCCTGGTATCGGCAACCGGCAGCGAGCGCGCGAGCTGTTCGCGCAGGTCCGGTCCGGAGCCAGATGGGCGGGTGTCTTCCCCCTGCAGCACAGGGACGGCACCGAACGCCCAGTGGAGTTTCGCACCATGCGGCTGCGCGACAGCCACGGGCAGGCCCATCTTCTGGGCCTGGCGACGGACGCCACAACCGTACGGCGCGTGGAGCGGGACCTCGCCCTTTCAGCCGAGCCCGAGGAGCGGGCGTACTCGGAGTCGTACCACCGCATCGAGGACGCCGAGGGCCGCGTCCTCGGGCTGGCCACCACCACCGCGGTCACCGGTGACGCCCAGGCCGAGTTCAGGGCGCTGGCCGTATCGGCCGGGTACCTCACGGACGCCATCCACGCCGCGGACCCGGTCGGTGAGCCGGCCACCTACGGCTGCACCCGGATCATCACCCAGTGCGTCCGGGAAGCCAGGCCGATCCTGGTGGCGCGTGTGGACTCCGCGATGATGCGACGCATCGCCACGGACTCCCATGCCGCCCAGATCCTGCGTACAGCGGACGTCCACTCCTATCTGGCCGTCCCGCTGGTGGCCCGGGGTGAAGTGCTGGGCACGCTCAGTCTGTACCGCCAGCGCCGCGGTGCGCTCGCGCCCGTAGAGCCGGGCGTTGTCCACGCAGGTCGCCGCACGTGCGGCGAGTTCCGAGGCGAGGATGCGGTCCTGTTTGTTGAACGAACGGGCGTTGATGTCCAGCGCCGGTCATCTCCCGCCCGTCATGATCCGCCCCGACGGCAGTGCGGAACTCCTGGACGTGCCCGGCGGCGTACCTCTCGGCGTCGGCGGCGTGCCCTTCGGCACCGTGGAGCAGGAACTGCCACCGGGCTCCTTGCTCGCCCTGTACACCGACGGGCTGGTCGAGAACCGCAGCCGGCCCATCGACATCGCGCTGGAATCCATGACGAGGATCCTTCAAGGCAGACAGCACTCCTTGGAGAGGACCAGCGACATGCTGCTCGGCACGCTGCGCCCCGATCCCGACGACGATGTGGCGCTCCTGCTGGTCCGCACGCTCGGCTGAAAGGCGACAGCGACCGAGGGTCGAGGGCCCACGGCTCCTGTGACTGACACCTGGCGCACGTCGCAGTGCATTTTGCGAGTCGGCCCGTCCGCGGCTGTCCGAGGCCGCAGGTCTCACCACCAGGTGTCCGCGCCCACCCGCGCAGCGGCTTCGCAGGCCATCGGAACGACCGTGCCCCGAAGCGGCCGCGCCTTCACGATCGGGCGTTGTCAGTGGTCGCCACTATGTTCAGTCGTGTCCCGCCGATGTGGTGTGGAAGTCCCCCTGAGTGCATAGGAGATGGTGCGTTGTCGGATTGGGAGAGGTCGAGCACGGAACGGGTGATAGCACCCGCACGGCCGCGCAAGCTGGCCAAGGTCCCGTTCGTCGAGCTGGCCGACGGACGCTTGCAGGGCGTGGTGTCCAGCGGCTCGGACATCGAGCGGGTCTACGTCTCGTCGGTGCTGGTCGGCACCTACGCGTTCGCTTGCAGTACGAACAACAACCGACCCTGCGGCGGTGCACGGGGTTCGTTCTGCAATCACATCCGGGCCCTGATCAGCGAGGCGGTGCTGCAGTACGGCGCCGAGCGCGTCGCCCGCTATCTGAGGGTCGAGACCGTGGACGGGGAGCCCAGCGCGCAGACCATCGCCGACGTCATGAGCAACACACGTCCGTCGCAGGGGGACACCAAGGCCGCCGCGCCCGTCTTCAGCCGGTTCCTGCGCCACCTGGCCTATCTGGAACTCGCCCCGAGCACCGCGCCGTTGCCGGAGATGCAGTGGTTCCCGCCGACCAGGGGGGTGGCGTGATGCGCGCCGACCTGCTGTCCGAGCCCATCGCCGGGCTCGACGAAGCCCTGGCGGCCGTCGACGGCTTTGACCAGGCTCTCGTCGCCGGCCTGCTCCGTCCCCAACCGGCCCAGGCCGCCGGACTGACCGAGCTCGCCCACGCTGTCGCGGGGACGCCGCTCGCCGCCAGGGTCGCCGAGGCGGCGGAGAAGACGGCGGCCGGAGCCGCGAGCGAAGACCACTTCATCGCTCTCGCCGCCGCTCGCACGGCACTGCTCGGCTCCGTGCACGACGCCCTCGTGAGCCGCCTCGACGAGGCGTTCGGCCGCACCCGCAGCGAGGAGACGGCCCCGCAGGCCGCCGAGCGGCAGGCAGCGAATCTCCTCGTCGCCGCCCGCTCCTGGCTGTCCGATCTGGCGCGTTCGGGCTGGCAGGGCATCGACCACGACGTGATCTCCGGGTCGGCACAGGTCGTCTCCGCGATGCTGCCGGACCCGGCCCTGCGCCGTCTGGCGACGCTGCTCGACGGCTTCGCCGCGGAACTCGCCGCGTCCTGCCCGGGCACGTCCCTGGAGCGCGTCCCGGTACGGCGCTGGGGCGACCTCTGGTCGCGCGCGATGCTCCTGACGCTGCCCGGCGCCGCCGAAGAGCCCGCGACCGGTACGGCTACCGGCCGACTCCTGCCCCTCGGCGTCGACCTGCAGGAACACGCGACCGCCGTACAGGCCCAGGTCCACGCGGTGTTCGAGCCCGTCGGCGGAGCCGTGTCCCGTGTGGTGCGGGCAAGTGTGTCGGTGCCCAAGCCCGACACGGTCGTGGGAGCCGGCCTCTGGCAGTTGCTTCGCCCGCACATGTCGCTCCTCGCGGCCCTAGGCGAAGGCCGCTCGATGGACCTCGTCGGCATGCCGGTCACCGCCGAGGGTGACCTGGTCTGGAGCGACGAGCAAGCACGCCCGGGCGAGCCCGCCGACGCCTTCGCCACCGCACGCGTCGCGCTGCCCACCGCCACCGACGCGGTGACCGCACCTCTCGACCGGCACCCGGCGCGCATCGCCGTGCCCGTGTTCCTGGAGGGCTACGTCGCTCAGACCGACGACGACGCGCTCTCGTTCGCCGTCGCCGGACACCCTCTCATCGTCGACACCGACCGGATTCCGAGCGCCGGGCCGCTCACCCCCGAGGCCGTCGCGGCTTCCGGCGCGTGCATCGGGCTGCTCCGCTGGGACGCCGGGACCTATCGCGTCCAGCCGCTGGCCGTCGAGACGACCGTGCGGAAGAAGGCTGTCGCGATCCACGCCGGAGGATGGGCCGGGGGCACCACCGACAAGGCGGGCGTCAAGGCCGAGAAGGCCGCCACGGACGCCGTGGCCGTGCTGCGGGAGCGTGCGGGGAGGCTGCTGCGGAAATGACGGAGCACTCGACCGAAGAATCGCCCGCGTACACGACCCCACAGAACCCCGAGGTGGACCTCCACGACAACCGCCGTCAGGTCCTGTACTGGCGGCTCCTCGCCCGGCTCTTCGACCACGAGGAGCAGGCGACGCTGGAATCGGCGAGCCTCGCCGTCGTCGAGGACATCGGTCTGCCGTCCGGGCTGCTGGATCCACAGGTCTCTGTCGACTCGATCGTGCAGCGCCACCCGGAGCTGGCCTCCGAGTTCGACGGCCTGATGGCACCCGCGCCCGTCGACGACGGTGCGCGCGACCGGGCAGCCGAAGTACGGCGCGCCGCCCTGGTGTCGAAGGTACTGCTCAATGTCTTCGCCTCAGGGTCCGGCACCGTCACCGCCGGACAGTTGGCGCGCTGGCAGTCCGACGCGGGCTGGCTGGAGCTCGCGCTCGGCTGCAAGCCCGGCGAACTGCGCGGCGGCCGCGGCGGCGGCCGGGCCGGCGCAAGCACCGCAGGACCAGGCGTGAGTCCGACCGGCACCGGCGGCCCGGGCAGGACGCCCGATCTCAGCCGGCTGATTCCGGCGATCGGCCCCGAACTCGGTGCCATCGAGGCCGACCTCGTCAAGCGGATGCATCTGCGCGAAGTGCTGGCCGACCCCAAGCTCGCCGCGCAGCTGACTCCGAGCATGTCGCTGATCGAGCAGCTGCTGCGGGACAAGAACAACCTCTCGGGCGTGGCCCTGGCCAACGCCAAGGCCCTGATCCGCCGGTTCGTCGACGAGGTCGCCGAAGTGCTGCGCACGCAGGTGGAGAAGACCACGGTAGGCGCCCTGGACCGCTCCGTCCCGCCCAAGCGGGTGTTCCGCAACCTCGACCTCGACCGCACGATCTGGAAGAACCTCACCAACTGGAGCCCGGAGGAAGAGCGGTTGTACGTCGACCGCCTCTACTACCGGCACACCGCCCGCAAGACGACGCCCCAGCGCCTGATCGTCGTCGTGGACCAGTCGGGCTCGATGGTCGATTCGATGGTGAACTGCACCATCCTGGCGTCGATCTTCGCCGGGCTGCCCAAGGTTGACGTCCACCTGATCGCGTACGACACACAGGCGCTCGACCTCACGCCCTGGGTGCACGACCCCTTCGAGAGCCTGCTGCGCACCAACCTCGGAGGCGGCACCGACGGCACGGTCGCCATGGCGCTGGCCCAGCCGAAGATCGCCGAGCCCCGCAACACCGTCGTGGTGTGGATCTCCGACTTCTACGAATGGCGGACCGAGCAGCTGTTCGAGAGCATGGCCGCCATTCACCGCTCGGGAGCCAAGTTCATCCCGGTCGGCTCGGTGACCAGCTCCGGTCGCGGCAGCGTCAACCCGTGGTTCCGGGAGCGCTTCAAGGACCTCGGTACGCCGGTGATCTCCGGCCACATCCGCAAGCTCGTCCACGAACTCAAGACGTTCCTCGCTTAATACCAGTTGCTTAATACCAGTTGAGAAAGGCCCTGACATGTCCGACCTGCTGCGCGCCCCTGCCGAGATCAAGTACGCCGAGGAACTCGACTGGCTGGAGTCCATCGACGACAACCCCAAGCCCTTCTCCTGGCGGCTGTCCCCGAAGATGGTCCGCCTGTTCATCCTGGGTTCCGAGCGCGCCGACGGTCTGGAGCGGGAGATCCCGCAGAAGTGGTACGGCGACCGCAGTTTCGTCGAGCGGTCCATCGTCACGCTGGCCTCCGATCGCGGCCTGCTGCTCATCGGCGACCCCGGCACCGGCAAGAGCTGGCTGGCCGAACTGCTGTCCGCCGCGATCTGCCGTAATTCCACGCTGGTCGTGCAGGGCACGGCCGGCACCACCGAGGACCACATCAAGTACTCCTGGAACGTGTCCATGGTCATCGCCAAGGGCCAGTCGCGGGAGTCGATGATCCCTTCGCCGATCATGACCGCGATGGAGACCGGCGCGATCGGCCGTTTCGAGGAACTCACCCGCTCCACCAGCGACGTCCAGGACGCGCTGATCTCGATCCTGTCCGAGAAGTACATCTCCGTTCCCGAGCTGGACAGCGACAACATCGTGTTCGCCAAGCCCGGCTTCTCGATCATCGCGACAGCCAACAGCCGCGACCGGGGTGTCAACGACCTCTCCTCGGCGCTCAAGCGCCGCTTCAACTTCGTCCGCATCCCTGTGGTCACGAACAAGAAGAGCGAGGCGGAGATCGTCCGCTTCCGCACCGAGGAACTGCTGCGCCGCCACCAGATCGAGCTGGACGTACCGCCGACGCTGCTCGACGTGCTGCTGCAGAGCTTCGCCGACCTGCGCGCCTCGGCCGCCGCGGCCGGCAGCGACGACGAGAAGCTGGAGTCCGCGCTGTCCTCCGCCGAACAGATCGGCGTGCTCGAGGACGCCATCCTGCACAGCAACTTCTTCGGCGAGCGCGCCCTGACTGCCCGCACGTTGGCTTCCTCGCTCGTCGGGTCACTGGCACGGCGCGAGCCCGAGGACCTCGCCATCCTCAACAAGTACCTGCACGGCGTCGTCGAGCCGCGCAGCAAGGAAGAGGGCGGATCCTGGCCGGAGTTCCTCGAGGGCGGCCGCGACGCGATCGCCACCCTGTCGTGACCGGGATGCACGAAGGGACTTTCGAGGCACTGCGCGCGCAGTTGCAGGAGGCCGCCGGGACGTTCGCCGATGGGCCCGACGCCCTGGAGGGCATCCTCCTCGGAATCGTCGACGACGTCGACCGGGCCGTGCGCGAGCCGCTGGAGATCTTCCCCGTCTGCCACCACTCGCCCGCCTCGGCGATCGCGATGGCACGTCGCCTGCGGGAGAAGCAGCCGAAGGTCGTGTACCTGGAGCTGTGCGAGGACATGGCGCCGCTGTTGACCGAACTGCGCAACTGCAGGCTGCCGGTGGCGGTCCAGGCGTTCGCGACCGAGGTCGACGGATTCCCGGCCGACTGGTCACCGCTGTCGGTGGTCGCACCGATCACGGAGGCTTCGGCCGAGTATCAGGCGATCGCCTACGCGCTGGACACGCCGGGCGTCGAACTGGTCCTCGTCGACCGCTCCTCGGACCACGTCTTCCAGTGGGACGCACGCGCCGAACACACAGCCGAGCCGGCCGATCCGGACGCACCGCCCGCCGAGGAGGAGGCCGCGCTGCACGGTGACGCGGTCGGAGTGGAGATCGGCGACCTGCGGCCTCGCTTCGCGGAACTGGAGGAGCACCTTCTGCGCCACGGCAGGGTGCGCCACTGGTCGGAGTGGTGGCACCAGTACGTCGAACTGCCCCTCGGCGACAGCGACCACGACACCTACCGCCAGGTCATGCTCCTGATCGGCAGCCTCTTCCGACGCCTGGCACCCGGCGACCCGCACCGGGTGCGCGTGGACGAGGACCGCGAACGGTACATGTGGACCCGCATGCGCGAGCACCTGTCCGCGACGGGTACCGATCCCGCGGACTGCCTCTACGTGTGCGGTGCCTTCCACGCGGCCAGCCGTGTCGCGGAGTTCGGCCTCAAAGGCGCGGACACCTTTGAGATCAGCCCGCGTAGTGCCACCAAGTGGCAGCACGGTCTGATTCCGTCCAGCCACGCGGCGATCGAGGCGCAATTCGGCCTCGCCGCCGGCTCGGTGTCGATCGCCGCGACGGTCTGGGCGAAGAACGTGAAGCGCACGCGCGTGGAGCCGTACCGCCTGGCGGGTCAGGCGGGCGTGAAGAAGTCCAAGGCCAAGAGGACAGCGGCCGCGGCCGCTTTCGTACCGGTGGTCCCGCCCTCGGACAAGCTGACCGGCTTCCTGCGGCAACCGCCTGTCCTGGACCGGCTGGACGAGACGGAACTGCTCGGTTGGTCGGTGGAGATCGTGCGCGCCGCGCGCCGCAACGGCTATCTCGCCTCCACCGCCGACGCCATCGCGGTGTTCGAGACGTCGATCCTGCTGGCGGGGATGCGCGACCGGGCCAAGCCGACGCCCTATGACTTCCAGGACGCGGCCGTCACCTGCATCGAGAAGGACACCGTGCCCGGCCGGCGCGACGTGCGCCGGCTCGTGGAGATCATGATGGGCGGCGACCGGATCGGCCAGGTCGGCTACGACGCGCTGCCACCACTGGCCCGCGACGTGCACGACCGGCTCGCGCTGTTGAACCTGAAACTCCAACAGCGCGGCGTGCAACGGGCACTGCTCGACATCGCCTCCCAGCCGGAACTGGAGCGCTGCTCCGACGTCTTGTGGATGCTGCGCTACCTGATGCCGCAGGGTGCCGCGCGGCCGATCATGGGCGAGCGGAGACTGGGCGAGCGGCCGATCCAGGAGTCGTGGGATCTGGCGCTGGGTACCCACCAGCGTGCGCTCATCGAGCTCGGCTACGAGGGCGTCAGCATCGAGCAGGTCCTGGAGCAGCGCCTGCGGCGCACGGCGTACGCCCCGCAGGCCACCGCCGCTACCGTCCTGGAGGCCGTCGAGGACGCGACGCTGTATCTGCGCAGCCGCCGCCTCGCCGACGAGCTGGGCACCCGCGCCCTTGAGGTGCTGTCGGCGGAACGCAGCGTCGACGGCGCGCCCGAAGTGCTGCGCCGGGTGCGGCGGCTGCTGGCGTACTACCGCACCAGCGAGCCATCGCTGCCACCGTGGATCGAGTCCTTCGTCAAGACCGGATACGCGCATTACTGCACCCTGTTGCCGACCGCGTTCACGGACGACGACGCCACTGTCCGCCAAGTGGCGGCGATGCTGGGCTTCCTGTTCAGCATGGAAAGCCTGGCGCTGTCACTGGGCTGCGACCGGACCCAACTGGAGCTGGCGGTCGCCCAGTCGCATCCGGAGGACCCGTCGAGAACGGCACTGCTGTGGGCGGCTCAAGTGCAGCTCGGGCACCTCTCCCGCGCGGACCTGAGGGCGAGGTGCGACGATCTGTTGGGCAACCCCTTGGTGGTGCCCGCCTATCCGCGCTACCTCAGCGGCTTCGTCCATGCCCTGGAGCCCGTCCCCGGCCTCACCGACTTCGTCGTGGAGGCGGTGTCGAACGCGTTCGGACGACTGCCGGACCCGGTGCTCCTGCCGTGGCTGCCGACCCTGATCACCTCTCTGCGATCGGACGGCGCCGAGCTCGCTCCGCTGCTGATCCGTGAGGCCGGGCGGATCTTCCCCGGCCGGCTCGCGATGCTGGACGAGTGGGTGCCGCCGTGGCGGGCGCAACCCGAGCCAGTCGCCGCGCAGTCGGAGTGGCGCGCTGACGGCAGCCGCGGTGTCACGCTGCTCGCCGCCCACCCCGCGACCTGCGACGCGGTGGCGAGCCTGCTGGGCTGCGACGGGGTGTGGGAGTCAGCGGCTCCCCGCCCGCGAGGCGCGCAACTGGTCGGGCGCCATCCGGATACGGCTGTGGCGTTGGGGGTATTGCTGGCTGACGCATGACATCGGCGGGGCGTCAGCTGCCGGGAGGCGGAGGCCGTCACGTCGCCCCGGCGCGGCCCGGACTCGGGGTTCGGGCCGCGCCGGGGCATCCGGACGGTAAAGGCCGCCCCCGTCGACAGGCACCGCAGCGTGTCAGAAGAGCTGCGCGAAACAGCCGAAGGCGATCACGACCGCAGCCAGGACTGCCGACAGGTTCTTGAGGATCTTGACTAGTTTCATATGCGCCTCACAGACAGGTACGAACGAGCCACACGTCGGGGTCGTACGCGTGTTTCGCCGGATCCGGCATCGTGGCCGGCTTCTCTTCAACCGTGTCCTCCAGGCGGATTCGCTCCGGCAACCTGCCGAACCGCGCATGGCGCAGGATCTCGGCAGCATCCGAATTCTTCTTCTCCGCGCGCGTCATCTCGCCCTCCTCAGCTTGAGTGGTGACGATGCTCGCACCCGACGCATCACCTGTCAAGGTGGTGACGAAGGGAGAAGGAGCGCTTTTTTCAGAGGCTACAGGGGCAGGATGTTTTGAGTCCATCACCCATTTGACAGGTGACGAAGCTCTCAGTAAAAGTCATGCCCACCGGCCGTGGCACACAGGCCGGGGCCGCTGATCGAGCGCAAGCCCCGTAATCGCGCGAGGCTGGTACTGCCCGATGACGGCGGAGGGAAGATCCCTGATGTTCAACAAGCGAAGCTTTGGCAAGGTCGCTGGTGCGGGTGCGGTCGGGGCATCGTGGGCCGGCTGGGCCGCGCCCTCGGCACAGGCGAAAGCAGCCACGGGCGAGGGGAGCTCGCCGACCGACGCCCTCGACGACCAAGCACACATCGTTTGCCTCACTGCGGCAGATCAGGGCCGGAGTCCTCGACGTCGGTTACGCGGAGACCGGGCCGGTCCACGGCCCCGCCGTCATCCTTCTGCACGGATGGCCTTACGACATCCACAGCTATGTCGACGTCGCCCCACTGCTGGCAGCACGGGGTTATCGAGTGATCATCCCTCACCTGCGCGGCCACGGGACGACACGTTTCCTCTCCAGCGCGACGTTCCGCAATGCCCAACAGTCGGTGATCGCTCTCGATGTCATCGCCTTGATGGACGCACTGCGGATCGAGAAGGCGGTCCTCGCCGGGTACGACTGGGGGTCGCGGACGGCCGACATCATCGCCGCGCTCTGGCCGGAACGCTGCAGGGCATTGGTCTCCGTGACGGGGTACCTCATCACCAACAGGGAAGCCAACAAGCAGCCGTTGCCGCCCAAGGCCGAGTGGGCTTGGTGGTACCAGTACTACTTCTCCACGGAAAGGGGACGGCTCGGGTCCACGGAAAGGGGACGGCTCGGGCTCGAGAAGGAGGAGTACCGGCACGACCTGGCACAGCTCGTCTGGAAGTTCAACTCCCCGTCGTGGCACTTCGACGACGCCACGTTCGAACGCACCGCCGCGGCTTTCAAGAACCCCGACTACGTCGACATCGTGATCCACAACTATCGCTGGCGGCTGGGTCTCGCGCCGGGCGATCCGCGATACGACGCTCTTGAGCAGCAGCTTTCCCAGGGGCCCGGCATCGGAGTTCCCACGGTCACCCTTGACGGCGCATTGGATCCGTTCACTCCCGCCGGGGACGGAGCGATGTATCGGAACAAGTTCTCGGGCCCTTACGCACACAGGACCCTCAAAGGCATCGGACACAACGTGCCCCAGGAAGCCCCCGAAGCCTTCGCCGCGGCCGTGCTCGAGGCCGACGGCTTCGCGCGCCGCAACCCGACGCCACACCGACAGATCCCGGACTTCATGTACCAGGCGTCCAGCCGGTCCGGCGACACGAACATCTCGAACCGTGCCGACCTGCGGGCGCGAAGCGTCGCGGCGAAGTCAAGGGCAGGATTTCCGCACGGAAAGACATGGTTCAGGTTCACATCACCATTTCGACAGGTGACTCTGACTACCTGCAAAACTCGCACAAGGGGCCCCTGGCCCGGCCGCACTACTGAAACCCGCGCCGACGCCCCGTCAGAGCACCCGCCGCGCGGCCGTACAGGGCCGTCACGGCCCGGTCGGCGCCCGCGTCACGGGGCTCGCCAGATGTTGTCGAACGCCGCATCTTCGATGGCTCGCCGTTGTCGTACGGCCACCAGTTCCGTCACGGCGTCGTCGACGGCGGTCAGCACGGTCAGCACCGCCTCGTCGGTGATGGCCGGGAAGTCTTCCGGCGACTTGTCGGTGATGCCGACGACCGTCGCGAGAGCGGTGAGCACGGGCTCCTGCGAGGCCCAGCGCTCGGCCGCGCTGCGGCGAGCGAGTGAATCCGCCAGGGCCGTCTCGCCGGTCCGGGAAGGCAACCACCGGCGGCGTTGACGCGTCACCTGTCCCTCCGCCTCGAGGTCGGCCAGATACGCCGCGGACAGGCCACGCCCTCTGCGCCACAGCCAGTCCTCGACCGACTCGTAGGGCGCCTGTCGAGTGACGGACGACGCGGCCTCGGCCAACAGGCGATCAGCGGGTGTCGCCCAGTCACCCGGCACGATGAGGTCACCGTCCAGCGTGATGGACTGGGCTTCGATGAGGTCGATCACCTCGGCTCCCGCGAGAGCGAGCGACAGGTCGCCCGGCTCCACGGGACGAGGGAGCTCCACATCCATGGACACGACGAACAGGTCCCGCGGTGTGCTCATCAACGGCTCCACGTCAGGGGGAGGCGACGCCGGCGGTTGCGCCGGGCGCGACGCCCCGCCGGACGCCACAGAGGGCGTTTCGGAAAAGGCACTTCACGTCCATGGTCACGTACAGGGTCGACTGTAGCGCGGCTTCGTCAGGCGCGGTCGGTCGAAGCCGCGGCGGCCTCTGCCGGTACGGACCGCAGTCCCGCAACGGTGTTCCCTGCGACGCCCATCCGGTGCGGGAAGCCGATGCGCAGAACGGCCGCCGCGATGGCCGCGGCCATGACCACGACAGCCGCGAGAACGAGGGCCTGGTGGTAGCCGTGGCGGAGGAGGGGAGCGACGGTCAAGGGCCCGAGGATCTGACCGGCGGAGTACCCGGTGGTCAGCAGGGCGACGGAGCGGGGAAACTGCAGGTGGGCGCCTGCGGCCAGGGCGATGGTGCTGACACCGAGGAAGGTCGCGCCGAAAAGGAACGCGGAGACCAGAGCGGCTGCCACTCCCCCGACGAGGGCGGGCAGGACGATGCCGACGGCCTGGACGACGAGCGCGGCGAGCAGCAGGTCGGGACGGGACCAGCGGCGTCCCAGCCAGGCCCACAGCGCCGAGGACGGCACGGCCGCGAGGCCGACCAGCACCCAGGCACCGCTGCCGATCCAGCCCGGTGAGCTCTGTCCGATCGCCGCGACCAGGAAGGTGCCGGCGACGATGTAGCCGATGCCTTCCAAGGTGTAGCTGGTGAACAGGGCGCTGAACCAGCGATGGGTGCGCTGCGCGGGCGGGCTGACCGGTGCCGCCCCGGATTCCCCGGAGGGGGCGACAGGGATTTCGGGTCGGAGGTTCCACGAAGCGGCGGCGAGGACTGCCGCGAGGCCGGCCGAGGCCCACCAGGCGGCTTGCCAGTCGGCGACGGTTCGCAGGATGAGGACCAGCAGTCCGGACAGGGCGATACCGGCGCCCACACCGCCGAAGGCCCACCCGGGCAGATGGGCGGGTTGGTCCCGGAGGTGGCTGAGGAGGGAGCTGACCGCGATGACGAAGATCAGGGCGCTGGCTCCCCCGGCCAGCAGCCTCAGCACCATCCACATGGTCGTGCTGTGTGTGGCGGACATCCCGGCCAGAGTGCCGGTCAGGACGACCAGGGAGCCGCGCAGCACCGTGGATGAGCGGACCAGCGCGGGGACCAGGATTCCCGCGAGCGCACCGACGAGGTAGCCGACGTAGTTGGCGGTGGCAAGGTTCGCGCCCGCGCCCGCGGACAGCCCTGCACCGCTGTGCATCAGGGGAAGGATCGGGGTGTAGACGAACCGTCCGACGCCCATGCCGGCCGCCAGCGCGGCGGCGGCGCGGGCAACGTGGGACCACGGCGAGTGGGGTGCGGTGCCTGTTCCGGTGGCTTTCGTCTCGGGGGTTTCCGTCTCAGGAGTTTCCCTTTCAGGGGTTCCTGATTCGGGGGTTCCCGCCCCGGCGGGAGAGGGGCGCCGTATCCGCGCGCTCATGACAACGTCCTCGTAAGGTGATCCCTGTATGAGGTGCAGGGCCCATCCACACCGGTGCGGCGGTGTCGACGCAGCGGCAGGGACGGAAGGTATGGACAGTGGGAGGTGGATCGTCAGGACGCGGCGTCGGCCCTGCCCGGGTCGTTCGGGTGGGACTCGAGCGCGGTGACGTCGAAAGTCATCCACGGGTGCAGCGGTAGCGTGCCGAGCACCTTCTCGTGCAGCTCGTTCTCGTCGGCGGCGCGCCAGATACCGAGGCTGCGCAGTTCGCCGACCGGGCGCCACAGCCGCGCCAGGTTGCCGGTCGCGGCCAGTTCCTTGGCCCGGACGGATTCGGCGGCGCGCCGCCGGTCGACCTCGTCCTGGCTGGTGCCCTCGGGAACGGTGGTGGTGATCTCGACCAGGAACTCTCGCATGAGCTTTCTCCCATGGGCCGGGCGCCCGCCGGGAGCGGGAACGCCATGTGTGGTGAACGGGGTCTGTGTTCTCGAACGGTGGCCGATCAAGCGGTGGGGTGCTTCCGGCCGTCGGCGGACACGGCGACGGCGGTGCCGACGCCCAGGTTCAGGGTGTCCAGTCGCGGGTGAGCGCCGCCGGTGAACAGGATCGACGTGGCGCGATGGGCGAAGCATTCGGAGCCCGAACCGTCCCGTACAAGCAGCGGGCGGCGGGAGCGAGGGTGCCGGTCGAGCGCCCCGCGATCACCCGCCGGGCGTCGGCCGTAGTCCCCGCGCTGACGCGCTGTCGCGTTTCCATGCGTCCATCGTGGGCCTGACACCAGGACAGCCGCCACGACAGGGTTTCTCCCTGCTGGTAGGCGGAGCCTTCCAGCGACGTAGCATGACGAGCGTGGAGCTGCGCCAGCTGCGGTACTTCGTCGCGGTCGCCGAGGAACTGAACTTCGGCCGGGCCGCCGAGCGGCTATTGATCGCCGGCCCCTCACTTTCGCAGCAGATCAAGTCACTCGAACGCGATCTCGGCGTACGACTGTTCGACCGAGACCGTCGCTCCGTGGCCCTCACTCCGGCCGGCGCCTCCCTGCTCCCGCACACCCGTGACCTGCTGGAGCGGGCCGACGACCTCCAGCGCCGCGCGGGCCGGCTGGCCGGCTCGGAGACCGTGCGGCTGGGCTATGTCAACTGGCTGCCCCCGGACCTGACCTCCCGCACCGCCGCGGTGGCCCAACTGCACGTCGACGCATGGGTCGCCCCCTCTCACACCCAGGCCGCCCGGGTCTCCGACGGCAGCCTCGACCTCGCGGTGTGCTGGGCAGGGACCGCGGAGCTGGAACGACAGGGGCTGGAGGCCCGGCTCCTCGGCGCCGACCGGCTCTACGCCGTTGCCGTCGGCGACGACACCAGCGACGTACGGGCCGAGGACACCGTCGTTCTCCTCGACGACGACATCACGTCGTGGGCGTCCTGGAACGCCTTCGCGGAACAGCTGTCCCACAGCACCGGTGCCCGCGCGATCCGCATCCACGACGGCGGCATCACCGGTCCCGCGTTCTTCGACCACGTCCGCCGCATCCGCCGCCCGGTCGTCAACTCCCCCAAGGGCCAGACCACCCCGCTGCCACCCGACCTGGTCCAGCGTCCCGTGATCGCGCCGAAGGTCTACTGGACCTGGTCGCTGGTCTGGCGCAGCGGAGAAGAACGCGCCGCGGTCCGGGCCGTCGTCGACGCCCTGACCAGCGGCGTCAGCGACCTCGGCATCCACGCACCCGACGCCTGGCTGCCCGACGACGACCCGCACAGGCCGTAGCCGCGCCCAGCCGCGCGAACTCGTGTCGCGGTCATAGGCACCGGCGCCCAAGCACGTGCCCAGATCGCGCACACGAGTTGCAGGACCTCCCTGCCCAACAGATCGTCACCCTGGTCGGCTCCGTCCTCGCCGGCCACCACCCCGGCCGACGGGACGAAACCGAACTCACCCTCTTCACATCCACCGGCCACGCCGCACCTGGACGTCGCCGCCGCGCATGTCGCCCACACCGTCGCCGATGCCGGCGGTTGGGGCACACGCATCGACATGTGAGACCGGCCCGGACAGGCTCGGAAGGGCCTAGAAGGGCGTCAGGGTGAGGCGGATCGCCGAAGGCGCGGTGTCCTGGATGTAGGAGGCGAAGTCGGCGACGTCGTCGAAGGCGAAGCCGTAGGCCTTGCCGTCCTCGGTCGCCGCGTGGATTGCCTTGGAGTAGTGGTTGGTCAGCTCGGTCTTGTAGAAGTCGCCTGCGTCGGTGGTCGGTTGGGCCGAGTTGCTGAGCAGTGTGGAGCGGTTGAAGCCGGCGCCGAGGACGGCGGCCACCGGGCCGGTCGTGCCGTCGTTGGGCGCGGCGAGGTTGCCGTCGCAGAAGAAGACGTCACGGGTGGAGGGCTTGCCGAAGGAGACCGAAGCGGGGCCGTCGAAGGTGAACCTGTCGGCGCGCACCCGGCCGGTGAAGGTGCCGGCGTTGGTGGCCACGGTGAGGTCCTTTCCGGTGTAGGTGCTCCATACCTCGTCGATGTACGGGGCGAAGTAGTCCTTGGCGAACAGACCGGCGTCCAGGCCGTGCCCGGGGGCGATGACGCGCACGTCGTCCACCACCAGCGGCGCGAAGTCCTCGATCTCCCGTACAGCGGCGAAGGCGGCGGCGCGCCCGCCGGCGCGCACGGTGCCCGTGGTCTGCTCCTTCTCCCCGTTCAGCCGGATGCTCATCGGCACGCTGAACATGTCGACCATCGTGGTGTTGCAGAACATGCCGGCCGCGTTGTGGGTGAACTCGGCACAGTCGTGCAGCACGGCATAGTTGGGGTCCGAGGTGACCCAGCCGGCCGGATACTGCAGAGCGGTGTTGCCGTTGCCGTCCGCCACGGCCTTGAACTTGAGCTTCTCTCCCAGCGATACATAGATACGGCCTGACATGTACGGCAGGGAGAGCTGTGTCTCGCCGCTGCCGGCCAGCGGGAGCGCGTAGTCGGTGAAACCGTCCGCGCCGTTGTCCGAGAGGGATATGGGTGCCAGGGTGCCGTCCTGGGTGACGCGGACCTGCTTGCCGTCCTGGTTGCCGACGATGTAGACGTGCACCGACGCGTTGTCGAACGAGCCGCTCTGGTTGGCGATCGTCAGGGGCAGCGAGCCTGCCGCGGCCTTGGTCGAGCCGTCGGTCGTGCCGGCGAGGGCGTACGGCGCGAGGGCGCCGACGGCCGGAGCGGCGACGGCCGCGCCACCCAGAGCGATGAACAGCTTGCGGCGGCTGAGGTTGCGCTGGTGACGAGGTGTCATATGCGGTGTGCTCCTTGGTACGTGCGCCTCTGCGAGGCGGTGGGGGGATGAGGAGGAGAGCGCGGGCGGTGACCACCGGCGCCGAAGGCAACGTTGTCAGCGCCCTTTGCGCGGCAGTCGATGCCTCACAGGCTTGAGAGCGCTCTCTCGCGAGCGGCGGGCGCCGCCGGTGGGCCCCGATGCTACGCACGAACAACTCCGCGGCCAACCGGCCGACGCGATCGTCAAATCGCCCTGACCTGGGGTTATTTGAAGCAACCCACGCGGAAGAAGACTGCTTAAGGCATGCTTAACCCGCCATTAAGGCTGTTCGCCCAGCGTCAGGGACAGGCGCTGTGCCGTGCTCGATGTGGACGTGAATTCACGGCAGTTGACCACAGCCCGCATGACCTGCGCCGCCGCCCGGATGAGGTCAAGTCGTGGCGGCTGGTTCGCGCCGACGACGAGGCGGGCCTCCAGCCAGGTCGTGGTCACGCTGACATCGGCACGTTCGGTGCGCCGCCCGGTGAGCCATCGTGTCGTATCGCTGACGCCGGTCGTGCGCAGAACGGGGAGGCCGACGACGTCTGCGCTCAGGCTGCCGTCGCCGTGCAATATCCAGCGGGCTCCGCGGAGACGATCACCCAGGTCCTGGGCCTGAGCCTTGGATCCGGACAGCGCCTCGACCGATGTGACGCTCAGGGTGCGGAAGGCGCGCGGTCCGTCCGCCGGGTGTGGCGCCGACCCACCTGTTGCCGCCGGACCTCCTCGCGTGAAGGAAGGGAGCCCGGGCGGACGCGCCGGATCGGCCGGTGCCGAACGGCCGGGGCACGGCGTCGACGCGCCGTCGTCCGTGTCGCCACCGCCCTGGCCGGGCACCCCCGTGGACGCGGTGGCGTGCCCACCCCGGCCGTCGGCGAAGACATCCCCGGCCGGGCGGGAGACCAAGGGCAGAAGTCCGACGAGCAGGACAACCGCGGGGAACAGGGCAGCTGTCGCGTACACCCTCGGCGAGACGGAGAACGCGGGCCGCCCACCGGTCGAGGATCGGACGCCGGTCACCAGGGGCCAGACAAGGACGAGGGCAAGCGTCGCCCACCATGCGGGGTCCGTTGTGAGCGTGTCGTGGGCCAGCGCGAGAACTTCCCGTGTCGCGCGATTCTGCGACGCACCCAGAAGCACGTACGCGGGCATCGCACCCACCATGGCCAGCAGCAGCTGAGCGAGCAGAGCGGCCGGCCACAGCAGCGTCAGCAGGAGCTGCGCCGAGCCGGCTTCGCCGTGCGAGGCGAACCAGATCCGTACACCTACGGGCGGGTGGTAGAGCCGGGCGAGGCCGCCGTGATCCCCCTCTTCCAGGCGGCGCAGCGCGCGTACGAGGGCGTCGGGCCCCGCGGCCTCGGCAGCGCACCGGTCCGCCCCCAGTTCCGCCGACCAGAGCGCGGCCACCACGAGGAGCAGCACCTTCGGCACACTGCACAGGACCAGGACAACCTCGGCGAGCGTCATGCGGGCGGTCGCATTGCCGGTGACGAACAAGAGGGTGACGGGCAGTGCGACCAAGCCACCCAGCACGTACGGCCAGACGCGGACGAGGGCGGTGAAGGGGCTGCCGAGCCCGGCGACATGCTGTTCGCCGCGGCGCACATGCCCGAGCTCGTGGAGGAGGACCGCGTGGGCCGCCTCCGCGTCCGTCTCCCACAGGTGGACGAGCGGAGCGAAGACGCCGACCCGAGTACCGCGCCGGCTGCTCGGGTAGACGCGGGCGGAGAGTCCGGATTGGGTGCTGAGGCGCAGCTGGGTGCCCGGCGCGTGCTCATCGAGGAAGGCCGTCATCCGGTCGTGGAAGTGCGGCTCAGGGACTTCGCCGGGCTCCGGCGCCGGCCGTGCCGCCGGAGCCATCAGCGGATGGTCGGGCGGCAGCAGTCCGTAGCGCCGCTCCACGAAGCGGCAGCGCAGCCGCGGTGCGAAGACCGCGAGGACGGCTGCGAGCAGGAAGAAGAGGGGCAGTAACTGCACCAGACTGAGCATCGCGGTGACGAAGGGGCCCCGGTGCGCCCCGTCGAATCGCTCCAGCCCCGTGCTCACCCCGAAGGCGTGGCCGATGAGTGAGGGAACCTGTGCCAGGAACAGGAGCAGCATCAGCCACAGCCACGGAGGCGGACTCGCAGAGCGGGCGAGCCGCGAGGGCGGGGACCCGCTCATGGCGTCGTGCGGCGGTGTCCGCCGCGTCGGCACGGCCGGTGGGAGTTTCCGGTCGGCGACCGGGTCATCCGTGGCTCCTTCCGTCAGCACCGGACGACGGCGGTCGGGGGCCCGTCGTACCCGGCCGTCCGACGCGGGACAGCAGGCCCGACGCAGCGGAAGTCAACCGGTGCAGTCCGGTACGCCGGGGGTGGGCCCCGGTCACGGCCGGCTGCGGTGGTTCCTCGGCGACGAGGGCGTCGAGAAACGCTGCCACCTCGGCCGGATCGTCGTGAGCGAGTAACCGGGCGGTCACCCGTGCCGCCAGCTCGTCGGCCTCGGACGGTTCGATCCCCCGGGCTCGGAGCCGTCCGCTCATCTGCAGGGCGGCTCGCATGACTTCCGTCGTGGGCGCTGCCGGTGCCCCGATGTCGTCCGTGGTGGAATCCGGGTCAGGACTGTGCACCTGACCAGCCGGGCCCTGTGAATCCCCACGCGCATCCGGATCCGCGCCGTCTTCTCCGTCGGCGTGTCGTGGCAGGGCCGGGTCGCTTCCTTCCACGGCGTGTCCCGACGATGCGGATCGCTGCGCCCGCAGTCCGAGCAACAGCCCTGTGGCAGAGAGCGCGTTGCTCAACTCCGGGCTGGCCAAGGCCGACTTGATGGTCTCGACGGCATAGGCGAGGGCGTCCAGCACCGCGGGCAGGACGGAGACCGTCCCGCCGCCCATCCCGCCGGGTGCGTGCCCACGCGAAGCGAAGAGGTTCCGGCGAGTGGTGCCACCCGCGGCGTACGCCCGAGTGGTCTGTGCGGCCAGCGCGGTCTCACCGGGCGCGGCCCACGCGGCGATCCGTACGCTCCAGCTGTCGAGTCGGTCGGTCGTCGTCATCCGGCCTCCCCGCGTCCGGTCACGTTGTGTGCGGTGTCCTCGTGTCCGGTCGCCCACGTCCGCCGCCTCACGAGGCGGTCCCTTGGAACTCGAAGCGGAACTCGATCAGGCCGTCGGTGCTGCCGCCCTCCGCCGTCAGGGATGCCGTGGAGCCGTCGAGGTGTCCCGCGAAGGTCGCACCGGAGGCCAGTGCGTGCGGATACCCTCCGGGCAGTTGGCCGAGGTCGGTCCGACAGGCCACCACCGGGCTGGGCCAGTTGAGCAGATTGAGAGCCACGGCTTCCTGGGTGTGCGGGTCGGTCAGCCGGGCGTCCAGTTCGCCGTCGGACCAGCCCACATCCCAGTACGTCAACAGCAGTCGCGGATCACGGGGGTTGCCCGCCAGGTCCTGGCCGGAGGTCGTGCCGACCGCGGAGGACCAGAACGACACCGCACCGGCCTGGGACGGATCGCCCGCCGCGAACAACAGGGAGAACGGGTTGTCCTCGGTCTCGTCACCGCCGGTCCGCGGCCGGCTCAGGTTGAGCGTGCTCGCCAGGGAGTAGGTCTGGCTGTCGGCCAGGCGGCGGGAGCCGTCGGCATTGCAGTAGTCATAGATGTCGACGGAGATGTCGGCGGCGCCGCTGTACGCCTTGCCCCACAGCGCCGAGGCGCCGGACGCGCCGGCGGTCACCGGTTCGTCCTCCGCGGACTCCGTGACCGGATCGTCTGGCGCGGTCGTCGCTACGTC
The DNA here is from genome assembly GCF_014645835.1 of Streptomyces albiflavescens. Lineage (GTDB taxonomy): Bacteria > Actinomycetota > Actinomycetes > Streptomycetales > Streptomycetaceae > Streptomyces > Streptomyces albiflavescens. The sequence continues at coordinate 80,499 of NZ_BMMM01000013.1, read as the reverse complement.
GCTGACCGTGGGCGTCGGTTCGGGCGGAGAGGTGGACGCCGTCGGAGGGGACGCGAAGGTGCTGGGTGGAGTCGACGACGCTGTGGCATGTGTCGGGCCCCCGTCCCCGCACCCGGTCAGCGTGGCGCATATGAGCCCCAGGCCGACCGCTGCGGTCAGGCGCTCCCGAGCGATTCCGGGCAGCCCTCGTACACCTGTCCTGACGGACATGACATCCCCTCCCCCACACCTGGTGGCTCCCCCACGAGCCCCCAGGACAGGGGACGTTACGCTTCGCGGTCGATCGATTACGCCACACAGATCGTTCGTTACCGTTTCGTGCCCGCGGGCGGTGAAGGGGCTCCCGACGGTGCTGATGCACCATGGGCGGGCCGGGCGCAATGGCCGGTTTCCAGCGACCTGGGGGTGTGTGGCGATGAGCGGAGACCGGGGCCGTGTCCTGGTCGTCGACGACGACGCGGCGATACGGCGCTCGCTGGAACGCGGGCTGCGGCTCGGCGGCTTCACCGTGGACCTCGCCGACGGCGGCCGCCCGGCGCTGGCCGCGGTCGGAAGGACGCCACCGGACGCGATCGTGCTGGACATCTCCATGCCGGACCTCAGCGGCATCGACGTGTGCCGGACGCTGCGCGGCCAGAACAACGACGTCCCCGTCCTGATGCTCTCCGCGCTCGACGAGACCACCGACCGGATCGCGGGGCTGCAGGCCGGCGGCGACGACTATCTGATCAAGCCCTTCGCTCTGCAGGAGTTGGTGCTGCGCCTGCAGTCACTGCTCCGGCGCCGACCGCCGCGGGACGCCGACACCGTACGAGTCGGCGGACTGCTGCTGGATCCCGCCTCCCGTCGGGTGAGCCTCGAGGGGAACCCCGTGGAGCTGACGCGGCGCGAGTTCGAGCTTCTGCACGTGCTCGCGCGCAACGCCGGCCTCGTGCTCAGCCGCGACCAACTCCTCGACCGTGTCTGGGGGTACGACTTCGAGGTGCGCACCGACGCGGTGGACACGTTCGTGAGCTATCTGCGGCGCAAGCTGGAGGCATCGGGCCGCTCCCGGATCATCCACACGGTACGAGGAGTGGGCTTCGTGCTGCGGGACGACGGTGCGGGGGACGGGCGATGAGGCTGTCCACCCGGATCGCTCTGGCCGTCGGGGCCACCGTGCCCGTACTGGTCCTGGCCACCGGCTGGCTGCTGTTGCGGCTGGTGGCGGCGGACCTGCACGACGAGCAGGACACTCACCTGCGAGAGCGCGCCACGGCCGTGGCCAAGGATGCGCGCGGGCTGCTGCGCGCGAGCGCTGCCGACCGGTCGGCAGCGGTGGAACGGGCCCGCGAGCGGCGGCTGTTCACCTCCGCCCTGGACGTCGGCGTACGGCTGATCGGTCCCGAGGAGACCTTCACCGGCGGCCCGCAACCCGGCGAAGGCGTGGCACTGCCCCAGAGGGCGCCGGTTCCGGTCACGCTGCGGGCCGACGGACGGAGCTGGCGGGTTCTGTCGACGCGGGTGACCGGCGCCCGGCCGGGCGTTCGCGGCACGCTCTGGCTGTTCGCGCCGGACACGGCCGGTGACACGCAACTGCGCCTGGTTCGCAGACGCGTCGTGACCGTGGCGCTGCTCGCCGCACCGCTGTCCGGACTGCTCGCCGGGGCCGTCGCCACCCGCGCGAGCCGTCCGCTGCGCCGCCTGCGGGACCGTGCGAGCGGCCTGGACCCCCGCATCAACGCGGCCCGGCTGGAGCACGCACCGACGCGGATCGCCGAGGTCGACGACCTGGCGCACACCCTGCAGACCGTCCTGACCCGCTACGACGAACAGGCCGCCAGAACCGCCGAGGCACTCACCACGGCCCGTTCGTTCGCCTCGGCGGCCTCGCACGAACTGCGTACTCCGCTGATGAGTATGCAGACCAATCTGGAGATCCTCACCGAGCATCCCGAGCTTCCGGGGCCCGACCGCGACGAAGTGCTGGGCGACCTGCGCCGTGAGCACGGCCGGCTGCTGGGGCTGCTGGTCATGCTGCGCGAACTCGGTCGAGGCGATCTGGTCGAGGCGGACGCCTTCGGCCCGGTGGACCTGGCGGACATCGTCGAGGTGAGCGCCGAGGAGCAGCGGCGACGTCATCCGCTCGCCCTGATCTCCAGCGACTGCACGGTGGGGCTGCGCGTCCACGGCTGGGAGCCCGGGCTGCGCGTGGTCGTGGACAATCTCCTCACCAACGCGCTCGTGCACGGCGGCGAGGACGGTCGGCCCGCGCAGGTCGAGATCACGCTGCGCGCGAGCGGCGGCTTGGCGGTCCTCATCGTCGACGACCGGGGACCGGGCATCCGGCCCGATCGTCGCGCCGAGGTCTTCGAACGCTTCAAGCGCCGACCGGACAGCCCGGGTTCCGGCCTCGGGCTCACCCTCGTCGCCCAGCAGATCGACCTGCACCGGGGCGGGATCCGCATACTGAATCCGCCGTCGGGGACGGGCACCCGGATCGAGGTCACCCTGCCGCTCATCAACGGCTCGGCGGGCGCGGAGGCCACACTTCCCCTCCAGCGCAACTGGATGATCACGACCGCGGGCCGGCCACAAGAATTCCACAAAGAGGACTCCTAGCTTTCCGGGCGTGAGGGCAACCGCCCGTGAACGCAGAGGAGTTCGTCATGCCAAGGACCAGGACAACCGTCGTCTCGCTGGTCGCCGTCGGCACGCTGCTCGGTGCCGCGGGCGCCGCGACGGCCGACGACCCACAGCCCACGCCGTCGGGCGCCCCCACGGGGGACGGCGCGTCCGCACTCTGCAAGCGGGCACCTAAGATCGACCGCCGGATCGAGCGGATCCTCGACCGGCTGAACGGGGACGCGTCACAGCGTGGCTCCATCGCCCGCCTGGAACAACGCGTGGCCAACGCCAAATCGGCGGGACACACGGAGATCGAGACCTATCTGAACGGCCGGCTCACCTTCCGGCGTTCCCTCGTCCCCACCCTGGAGGCGCGCCAGAAAGATCTGGCGGACGTGGAGAAGTGGTGCGAGGCGCACGACAACGGAGCCGACAAGTGATGCGCGCGCGCCGCGCCGGGCTGGCCACCGGCGCCGCACTGCTGCTGCTTTTGACGGCATGCGGCAGCCACGGCGACAACACGCAGAGCCCTGCGCCTGCCTCCTCCACGGATCTCACGCACCTGCAGAAGCTGGTCAAGGACGCCGAGTCGGCGGCAAGCTCCGCGGAATCCGACATGGCACGGGAGTGACGCAAAGGGCTGCGGCTCACCCGCCGTCGCCCACGAGCCAGTGGCCCCCGGGTGCGCTCACGGGCCGTCGCCCCTGGAGCAGGGCGTCCAGGGTGCACTCACGACTCGTCGTCGCCGAACGGCTCGTCGCTCCAGCGGAACCACGCGCGGTCCCCCGCGATGTGCAGCGCGCCCCTTCGGCCCGCGGGAGCGTCCCTACCGCAAGCCTCTCCTCACGGGTGCCGCGACCCCGTACCGCCGGACGTTCAGCACACCGGCGTGGACCACGGCGGCACCCGCCCGAGCGGTTCCGCCGCCGCGTCCACGGCGTGCCCGAGGCGCTCGTCCCGCTCGCCGTCCGCACCGCACGCGATCGCGGCGCGGCGGTCGCCGGGCCCGTGACGGGCGAACTCCCCAATCCCTGGGCGCGGTTGACGCCCGCGTTCAGCGAGGGGGAGGCGTAGAACGCCCAGATCGGCCCTGGCGGTCCGCACCGCGCAGGCCGGACACTGGTGGCGCCATGGGCCTACGGGGGAGGCAGCATGACGGAACCGACAGCCGCGCCGGGGCGGCGCACGGAACTGGACGCGATCCGCACCCTGGTCGTGATCGGACTCGTCTTCTTCCATTCGGCGTTGGTCTTCGCCACGGACGACGACTTCTACGTAAAGAACCGCGACACCACCGACACGATCCTGGTCATCGGCGGTTTCGGTGTGGTCTGGGCGATGCCGATGCTGTTCTTCGTCGCGGGCCTCGGCTCCTGGTACTCGCTGCGCCGCCGCGGCCCGCGCGGCTTCGCCCGGGAGAGGCTGCTGCGGCTCGGCGTACCTCTGCTGTTCGCGACGGTCGTGCTGCTGCCCCTCCCTCAGTGGCTGCGCGAGCGCGCATCGCGCCCCGGTCACGACGAGTCGTATCTCCGTTTCCTGCCACACTTCTTCGACGTACATCTGGACCTGTCCGAGTTCCCCTTCGTCGTCCAGGGCGATTACTTCGAGACAGGGCATCTGTGGTTCGTGGTGCTGCTGCTCACCTTCTCGCTGTTGCTCACGCTGCTGGCGCGGTGGGTTTCCGTCGTATACGCCCGGCGGATCCGCGACGGTGTGGCTCGTGCGTGCGAGCGTCGGGGCGTGGTGCTGCTCGGGGCGGTTCCGGTTGCCGTGATGTGCGCGCTGCTCGGCCTCGAGGAGAACTACGCGGCCTGGCATCGGTGGACGTATCTGCTGTTCTTCGGGTACGGATTCATGCTGGCCGGTGACGACCGCCTGCGGGCGGCGCTGCGCCGTGACGCGGTGGTGGCGGCCGTGCTCGGTCCGCTCCTCTTCGCCGCCAGTGCGCCCGGCCTCATGGCCGAAGGTGACCCTTTCATGGACTGGACCGGTCCCGCTGTCCTCGCGCGGACGCTGTACGGTGCGGCGGGCTGGTGCTGGATCGTGGCCATCGTCGGGCTGCTCGACCGGCGAAAGCGGCCTGTGCCGGCACCCGACGGAGGGGGCGCCGGCGGGGCCGATGTCGGGCGGCGTCGGCGCTGGTTCGGGTATGTGGCCGTCGGGGCGCTGCCGTTGTACGTGCTGCACCAGCCGATCGTGGTGGCGGTGGCGTACGGCGTGGTCGGTATGGACGCCTCGATCCCGGTCAAATACGCGCTGATCGTGGCGGCTTCACTCTGTCTGACCCTGGCCGCCTACGACCTGCTCGTGCGGCGCACACCAGTGACGCGTTTCCTGTTCGGGATGCGCCCGGGCGGACCCCGGCCCACTCCCGACAGTCCCGACTGATGGCATGTCTCGGTCAAATCTGCCAGGCTTCCCGCAGCCAGCCGCCTCCGGCGCACCCCAGCCGTCCGGGCGGCTATCGAGCAGGCCGGAATCCCGGCCGCCGTAAAGGAGTTCGCGTGAGACCAACCCCCCGCAAAGCCCTCGCCGCGAGCGTGCTCGTCCTCGCCGCGTCGGCCGGTGTCTCTCTCCCCGTCGCCCCTGCCGCAGCCACGCCGCACGCGGCACCCCGGGCCGCGGCCTGTACCCCGAGCCAGGTGGTCACGAACGGTGGCTTCGAAAGCGGCACCTCGCCGTGGACCCCGTCGTCGTCCACGGTGATCACCAATCGCACCGGCCAGACCGCCCACGGAGGCACCACCTTCGCCTGGCTGAACGGTGTCGGCAGCACGCACACCGACACGCTCTCCCAGAGCGTCACGATCCCGTCCGGATGCAGTAGCGCCACGCTCACCTTCTGGCTGCACATCGACACCGCCGAGACGACGTCGTCCACCGCGTACGACAAGCTCACGGCGAAGATCGGCAGTACGACGCTGGCGACGTACTCGAACCTGAACAAGAACACCGGTTATGCGCAGAAGTCGTTCGACGTGTCGTCGTTCGCGGGCCAGACCGTCGACGTCGCCTTCACCGGCACCGAGGACTCCAGTCTCCGGACGAGCTTCGTCCTCGACGACGTCGCCCTCAACACCTCCGGCGACACGACCCCGCCGGCGGACTCCACGCGCACCCCGGCCGCACCCTCGTACACCGTCAATCTGAGCAGCAACACCAGCGGCACCGTCTGGACCGGTCACGAGAGCGCGGTCTTCACCAACGCCTCTTCGACCGCGCTCAGCGAGGTGTACCTGAGGCTGTGGGACAACTACCACGGCACCTGCTCCGCCATGCCGATCACGGTCAGCAACGTGACCGGCGGCACCGCGGGCGCCCTGTCGGTCGGCTGCACGGCCCTCAAGATCGACCTTCCGACACCCCTGGCGCAGGGGCAGACCGCCACGATCGGCTTCGACCTCGGCATCACGGTCCCCAGCGGGGCCGACCGCTTCGGCCACGACGGGGCCTTCAGCTTCATCGGCAACGCCCTGCCCGTCCTCGCGGTCAAGGACGGATCCGGCTGGCACCTCGACCCGTACACCAACAACGGCGAGTCGTTCTACTCCTTGGCCGCAGACTTCAAGGTGGCCCTCGACCACCCGAGCACCCTGCTGGTGCCGGCCACCGGCGCCTCGGTCGACACCCCCGGCTCCAGCGGACGCACGGTCACCACGGCCACCGCCTCCAAGGTCCGTGACTTCGCCTGGGCGGCCGGCCCGTTCACGAAGCTCTCCGGCACTTCGACCGCAGGCACCCCGATCAACATCTACTCCGTCTCGGGCATCAGCTCGTCCAGCGCCCAGTCGATGCTCACCACCGCCAAGACCGCCGTCGACGCCCACGCGTCACGCTTTGGCGCCTACCCGTACGGCGAGTTGGACGCGGTGATCGACAACAACTTCTGGTTCGGCGGCATGGAGTACCCGGGGTTCGTCCTCGACCTGGTCAGCACCACGGCACTCACCCATGAGATCGGACACCAGTGGTGGTACGGGATCGTCGGCGACGACGAGTACAACAACCCGTGGCTCGATGAGGCGTTCACCGACTACGCCACCGATCTGGCGCTCAACAAGACCGGCACCAACTGCTGGAACAGCGTCTCGTGGGCCTCGTCGGCCGAGAAGATCACCAACTCGATGGCCTACTGGGACGCCCACTCCTCCCGTTACTCCACCGTCGTCTACGGATACGGTAAGTGCGCGCTGCACGATCTGCGCCGCGTCCTCGGCGACAGCGTCATGGCCAAACTCCTGAAGGACTACGCCACTTCGCACTGGTACGGCGTCTCGACCACGGCCGAGTTCAAGGCCGCCGCCCAGGCCGCCACGACCACGGACCTGACCTCGTTCTGGACCCAGCACCGCATCGACAGCTGACCACGCACTGGTTCGCCGCGGTGGGCGCTCTCCGGCGTCACCCGCGGCGAACCTGTGTCCGACATGGGGCCGGCAGTCATGGCGGCCGAAAACGCGGGGCTTCGGCGTAGTCGGGTGGCGTCCGATTTGTGCTCAAGCGATGCCGACTTCGACAAGATCAAGACGGTTCGCGCGAACGCCCTGCCATGAGAGGGGGCGACGGTGTCCCGCCACGGTGCGAAACCGCCGCCCACCCTCCGCCCCAGCCCTTGCTCAACCTATCGATATTCGATAGATTCCCATCGTAACTCGATGGAAGGGTGGGTCATGGGAAAGCTGGCAGTGCGTGCGCTGCGCGCCGTGCTCGTGGTGGTGCTCGCCGGCACCGTGTTCGTACAGGCATTGATGGTGTGGGCGTTGGCCACCGACCCCGAGGACGGGTCGCTCCCACTGACCCCGCTGCGCGTGATCACAATCCTGGGCATGGTGTCGGTCCAGGTCGCCCTGGTCTGCGTATGGCGGCTGGTGACGATGGTGCGACGCGGAACCGTGTTCTCCCACGCCGCCTTCCGGTACGTGGACGGCGTGATCGGCGCGATCGTGGCGGCTGCCCTTGTGTGGTTCGCGGTCACGGCCCTCAATGCACCGGGCCAGCGGGCCGACCCGGGCGTCACCGTCATCATGGGCGGGGTCGGTGTGGCCATCCTGGGTGTCGCACTCATCGTGCTCGTGCTGCGGATGCTGCTCGCCCAGGCCGTTGCGCGCGACGTCGAAGCGGCGCAGATGCAGGCCGAGCTGGACGAGGTGATCTGATGCCGATCGCCGTCGACATCGACGTGATGCTGGCCAGGCGGAAGATGTCCGTGGGCGAGCTCGCGGACCGCGTGGGGATCACGCCCGCCAACCTGGCGGTACTCAAGAACGGCCGCGCCAAGGCGGTGCGCTTCGCGACGCTCGCCGCCCTCTGCGAGGTGCTCAAGTGCCAGCCGGGGGACCTGCTGCGCTGGGAGGCCGAGGACGCCGCGGGCGGATGACGTGGCCCGGGGCGGGCGTGAAAACGCCTGGTACCACCGGCCGTGACATGGCACGTGGACCGCATGGACGTGGATCGCCGATCACCCGCAGCGCCGTCCCGACCCTGTTGAGTAGATTCCGATTGACCTGCACTGCACCTTCCTGGTCAACGATCGCAACCTACGAACTTGACCTCCCCACCGCGAACCCCCGCCCTTCCAGCGCGGAAGGCCGGCGGCATCCAGCCGCAACTCGACACCCTCGGCCTGGGCGTAGGCGAACACGTCTTCCAGCGTCCGAAGCCGCAGGGGGACGGTCGGGCACTGCACAGCCCCTGTCGGCAAGCAGCTTCCGGACCTCGCCGATGCCACGCGTGACGGTCGACCGATCCACGCCGAACAACATCGCCAACACAGCGTGAGGCAGGTCGTGACGCAGATGGATCAGTGTGGCGATCAACCGGTCCACGTACACCAACCGGTACCGGGCACCCGCACTCGGCGCCCGTTTCCTCATCCCGCCCCGGGCCTGGAAGCCCCGGCCCTCTTCGACAGCGGTCCACGGGCTGGCCAACTCCTCAACCAGCGCCGCCAGATGCGCCATGGAAACGCCTGTGAACAACGGATGCGTCAACACCGACCGATCGACCATGCCCCTCACCACGAGCGCATGCCCACCCGCTCTCACGCACCAACTCGTGAGTACCCGTACCCAGGAGAAGGTGATGGGCTACTCGACTCAGAAGCCCTCCCCGAGCACCCGCTCGACCAGCTGGAGCTGACCCTCGGTCAGTCCAGGGTCGGTGAACTCGAGCGGGGGCTGGTCGTCCACGGTCAGCGTGTAGTGGTAGGCGTCGGGCACGCCCGGCCCGGCCGGGGGCCGGTTGTCCGGCTCGGCGAGGACCTCGTGCGCGAGCCGTTCCAGCTCCGCCCCGTCGGGCCGTCCGAAGGTGTCCACGTCGGCCCGGCGGGGCATGCCGAGCAGGCCACCGCTTCTGACCAGCCGGATGCGCATGGCGTGGGGGCTCACAGCACGCCGACGGCCCGCCAAGCGTCTTCCACCGCCGTCAGCTCACTCCCCGAGTTGTAGAGCCGCTTCGCTGTGTTCGCCGTGGCATCCGCGAACTCCTGGAAGGTGCAGTTCTCGGAGAGCTGCCCGGAGGTCATCGTCTCGTACCAGATGCGTCCCGCCTTCTCCCAGGCGAAGCCGCCGATGGCGGTCGCGGTCAGGTAGAAGGCTTGGTTGGGGATGCCGGAGTTGTCGTGGACGCCGCCGTTGTCGAGCGTGGTGCGGATATAGCCGCTCATGTGCTTCGGCTGTTTGTCCTTGCCGCCCATCTGTGGGTCGTCGAACGCCGAACCTGGGTCCTTCATGGACCGCAGGGCCTGGCCGCGCACCGCCGGGGTGAACAGGCCCGCCCCGATCAGCCAATCGGCCTGATCGGCCGTCTGCTGCCGCGCGTACTGCTTCACGAGCGAGCCGAAGACATCCGAGACCGACTCGTTGAGGGCGCCCGACTCGTCCTGGTAGACGAAGCCGGCGGTGTACTGCGTGACCCCGTGCGAGAGTTCGTGGGCGATGATGTCGTGGGAGAGGGTGAAGTCGTTGAAGACGCGACCGTCACCGTCTCCGAAGATCATTTGGCTGCTGTCCCAGAGGGCGTTGTTGAACCGGCGACGATAGTGAACCGTCGCGTCCAGCGGCAGGTTGGCGTCGTCGATGGAGTGGCGCCCGTAGACGTTCTGAAAGAACGTGAAGGTGAGACCGAGGCTTTCGTAGGCACGGTTGACAGTGCCGTCCAGCGTGGGGACGTCGCCTTCTCCCCTGACCACGTTGCCGGGTAGCGCCATGCTGTTGTTGGTGTCGTAGATTGTCCGCGTCAGGACGAACTGCGTGGTCGGGACGGGTGCCGCCAGGCTCGGCGTGTCGATCCGGTTCTGCCGGAAGTCGGCGGCAACGGCGAGCGTTTCCCGGGCGGCCTCGCGGGCGTCGGGATGGTCCGCCGCCTCGGCCAGCTTTTCGAGGATGTACGGCGGGAGGATGCCGCAGGCGGGGCGCATAAGGGTCCCTCCTTCTTAGAGGGCTGTTTGAGGAGAGTCACGAGTCCCCTGCGCCGGGGACTCGGAGCGGGGGCCGTGTGTTCACGCGGGCCGGACAAGTCCCATGCTTCTTATTCTGCGCCGGTGGGGGGAGTTGTGCATGCGGAGCGTGGCTTCGCGGGGTCAGTACCGCACCGACCGTGCCACCTTCATGCTGGGCCGCACGGAGGCGCATCTGCCCGACATCTGGGGTTCGGCCGTGCCGCCGTTGCCGTTCGGCACGTTGAGCACGAACAGGCGGTTGAGGGGGCCCTGTGCCACTGCGCCCATGGCGGAGCGCACGGTGCCTCGGGCCGCCTTTACGGCCCTCGCGGCGCTGACGCCCCTACCCCGTGTCGGTCCCGCCGTGCGACCTGATCAACTCCCCCAGACAGGGCGGGGCGCCGGCGGCGGATCCTTTCGTCCGCCGCCGGCGCCCGTGCGTGCGGGATCAGCCGCCCCGCTTGACCGCGAGGAAGCTGGCTGTCTGGCCGGCCGGTGCCAGGTCGGGACCGCTGCCGTGGTCCGCCGCGCGCAACACGGTCCCGGCCAGGGTCTGCCGCTGGTTCACCCCCGTCGGCCAGTGCGGGAGGATGATGCCGTCGTACTCGTAGTGGAAGTCCGAGATGGGCGTGTCCGGCTGTCCTTTGCCGGTCAGGGTGAAGTGCACGAGGGACCCGTTCGTGGTCTTCCCGGTGATGTCCATCGCGAGGAAGTCGTCGGGTGCGTCGGAGAAGACCAGCGCTCCGCTGATCGCCCCGCCGGGCTCCACCGACAGCCTCAGCTCCAGCTGGGCGAACCGCAGCCGGTTGAAGTCGTCCACCGGCTCGGGCCAGTTGAGGAAGCTCCGGTAGGTGTAGGTTCCGGCCAGGTCTGCTGTGTCCATTCCGGCCTCCGTGCCTCGGTCAGGTGGTGCTCAGGGAGATGCTGCCGATGCGGGGACGCGAGCCGGGCGGTGGCGTCGGCACGGCCGCGAGAGCGCGTGCCTCCTCCCCGGCGTCGGGCGGCGGCGGGCCGAGCGGGGCCGGTGTCACCACGACCAGCGGAATGCCCTCGCCGTCCCACACGCCCAGCTGGCGCAGCTCGGTGAGGTGCTCGGTGATGTCGAACTTGAAGGTGAGCCCTCCACCACCGTGATGGTGGGTGTTGTCGCCGACCGCGCCGAAGAAGTGAACGTGGCCGATGAAGTACGGGCCCTCCGGGTCGAGGTCCTCTTCGTGGTCGGGGCGGGCGCCGACGAAGACGCGGTAGTTCGTCTGGGGCGGCGCGTCGGCGCGTACGTCGTCCATGGTGAGGATGGCGCGGTTCGGCGTCTGCGGTGAGGCGGCCTCGGGCAGGGCCTCGGCGCGGGCACTGGGCTCAGGGGTCAGCGGGACGGCGAGAGCGTCCGGGCCCAGGTCGGTCGGGCCCGAGGTGGCCGCCACCTGCTGCGGCGGGGGGTCGACTCCGGCCGCCAGCATGGCGACCAACCGCTCGGGCGGCTTCAGCCCGACTCCGTCCGTCAGCGACTCGTAGACGTACCCGAGCGCCTCCTCGGACTGAAGGTCTTCGGACTTGAACCTGACCTGGTTGCCCTGCGCGTTGCGGAAGGTGTGGGTGAAGCCGAGCCAGTCCGCGTCCGTCGGGTTCTTGTGCCCGGAGTTGCTCGCGATCCAAGCGGCCCAGAGACGGTCAATGTTGGCGTGGTGCAGCCAGAAGATGGGGTCCCGGGGCGAGAAGAACTGCGACATCACCCCTCCCACGTAACCGTGGATGAGGTTGTGCGGCTGCATTTCCAGCAGACCGGACTGCCCGTTGCTGTGGAGCAGATGGCTGTCGGTGTACTCGCTGCCGAACTGCGTCACGCCGGTGAAGCGCGGTGCCTGCATGGCCTTGTACGGGTTGACCTCGGTCCACCCGATGGGAGCTCCCAGGGCGGCACCCGGGCTGCGATCGGGCTCGGCCAGGAACAGCGGGTTGTCGCCCTCCTCGTCGGGCCAGACCGGGCTGCGGAACGCGCTCGGCAGGCGACGGCATTCCAGGGATTCCGGGCTGTCCGGGTCGCCGTTCGTCACCCGGGTGTAGTTCCAGTACGGCAGTGCCCAGTCGTCGGGTCCGTCCAGCTCGTTCTGGATGACATCGCGCACGATCTCCTCGAAGCAGAGGATGTAGGCGCGGTGCCAGGGCAGGAAGAACCAGCCACCGTGCGGACAGTTGTTCCATTCCGGGTTGGGGCCGGGGTTTTCCGCTTTCTCGCCGTGGATGTTGGCCTGCCAGAGCCAGCTGGTCGGCTCCGATTCCGGCCTGCCCTGCATCCGCCGTACCGCTCGGGCGTACCAGAGAAGGTGGGGGTCCCAGGAATCTGTCATTTTCGTCGTATCACGACGTACTCGAGCCGCTTGGGCCATGGTTCTGCCCTTCCGGTGGGGAGGGTGGCTGCCACCGCGCGCCACTCGGCTTTGACCGAGGCGCGGGTGGGAGGGCGCGGCAGCGGATGAGGGGCGTGCCGCGCATACCCCGAGTGGGGTAACCACCTCCAGCATCGCATCGGGTCACGGACCTGCAACTCAACGGCGCGCGGCCGGCACGATCGGCGCGGTCAGCGCAGGACCAGCACGGCCGCCGTGGTGACGGCGGCAGCCGAGCCGAGCGCGAGCAGCACGGGCGCTGCCGGCAGCGCCCCGGCCAGGTGCCGGCGCCGGGCCAGGGCCAGGGCGGTGCCCGCGTTCCGCAACAGCACGCCCGCGACGACGGCGAGCAGCAGCACGTGCGTCCACTCCGGCACGGGTGCCACCAGGGTGATCCAGCCGCCCACGAGCGGGCTCACGCAGACGGCGACCAGCCACGGCGTCAAGGGCCTTCGGCCGCGCGCGTCGAGGACCGCCGTCAACGCGAGTCCCTCGCTGACGGAGTGCACGGTCAGCGCCGCCACCACGGGAACCGAGGCCAGCAGAGCCACCGTCATGCCCTCGACCAGCCGGTGCAGCACAAGGGCGACGGCCGTTCCGGCGCCCAGAAGCCGCCCCGGCTCACCCTGTCTGCGCAGGACGTGCGCCGCCGAGGCGAGAGCGAAGGCCGCGACGACGACGACCGGCACGATCCAGCCCGTGAGGTCCTGCTCCTCCGCCTCGTGCAGGGCGTGCGGCACGATGTCGGCGCCGGCCACCGCCAGCAGCACCCCGGACGCGGCGCCGAGCAGCATCGTCGAGCGGTGTGACCACCGGCGCCCCAGCCATGCGCCGACCAGCGTCCCCACTGCGATCAGGATCAGCCCCAGGTACTGGCCGAGGCGGAATTCCCCCCAGGACAGCGCGAGTCGAGCTTCCGTCTCGGCAACCGCAGCAACCACCGTCGGCCCTTCATGAGCAGCGGGGAATGGGATCGGTTGCTCGTGACGCTTCCACAGCTCCCGCCCGGCCGCATGTGCCCGGCCCGCTCCCTGGGCCGTCCGTGTGAAGGGGGTCCACCGGGCGTCGCCCGACGCGGGCTGTCGTGAGCAAGACGTTGATGGCGGGGGCATGCCAGGATGATCGGGTCCTGATCACAACCAGCTCGTGATCAGCACACCGTCGGGAGGACCTCACATTGGCCGGTTACGCGCTACCGGTTCAAAGGGACCCCTGGAGTCCAGGACCGCTCGTTCGATACGAGCGAAGACGCCAAGCGTGGCGAGTTCGTCGACCCACGCGACGGCGAAATCTCCCTCACGGACCACATCGTCGACCACTGGTGGCCGAGCCGGACCGACGAGCCCTCGCTTCCGGCCCTGGGCGACCTGCCCCTTCCGAGACATCGACGCCGCGGCGCTTGGCAGATCGAGGCCCTGCACCACGTGAGGGACACCACGTTCGCCGAGGACGCCTCACAGGTTCGGACTCGCAGCGCGCCCCGCACCATGGCGGCCTGGAGCAACTTCGCCATCGGCGCCTTACGCATCGCCGGCACCCACAACATCGCCGCTGCCTTCCGCGCCAACTCCCGCGACCCGAAACGCCCACTCGCACTATTCGGTCTCACGTGATCACGAACCGGACATCATGCGACTATGCCGAAGCTCTGGCCGAAAACGCGCTGACTTGCATCAAATGCAACATTGCGTACGGTGACGACAGCGCCGTTTGGCCTGGTAGGAGGTTCGCGGGTGCAGCCCCGCGTCAGGTTGACCGTGGCGCTGACACGGCCTTGTTCGGTAGGGCCGGGGACCTACCGCCGATCATCATCAGCGACCCCTTCGGCGTCCACAGGAACACCGCGAATGCGTGGGCGGCACTGCCCAGGACAGCTGGGCCGGCTACCTCGCAACCCTCAGAGCTGCAGAATGACGCCCTATCAGGTGGGGCCTCAACAGCCACCCGGTAGGGGGCGGCCCCAAGGTGACGCTTCCTCGTCAGCAGGTGGTGCGTTCCCCGAAGCGGGCGAGGCAGCGCCAGACCTTCTTGAGATCCTGAAGGCCGTATCGGCCCGTGCGGGCGGCATCCCCGATAATCTTGGGATTGAGCCAGCAATCAACGGCGATTTCAGCACCCAAATCAACGTATTCCTGTCCGCGGTAGCTCGAGTGACGTCGCAGTTCAGCCACGCTGAGCCGAAAACCGGGATGCCATTCGATTGGGCATGGAAGACGGCCGGCTGCGTTTTCGACGTCTGTGCCGCGATAGCTGGGATCCAACACCAGCGCCTCTACGTCACAGTCGAACCTGAGCGGTCCATGGATCTGCGCCTCGACGTGATCATCCAAAGCGTCCAGATTGTCCGCCTCGGCAAGCTCGATGAGCGAGCAGCGGTCGGCTATGCCGAAGTCGGAAGGCTCAGTAGAACTGTCGGGGTAGCAGAATGTGGTGCGCCTGAGGGCCTCGGTGTTGAGTCTGAAGTACGAGGAGCCGAACCGCGGCGCACCACCGATCGGATCACGACGATAGTTCAACGCACCGTATACAGGGCGCTGATCAACTGAGGCGTCATCGTACGCGCCGCCAAAAATACGGCTCTCCCAACGCCATCGGTCACCACCAGGGTGAGCAGTCAGCCCACCGTTGCCCGCGCCTGTCGCGAACTGTGACCGACAGACGCCGTCTTCTGCCATCTGGGCCAGGATCAGACGGTCCCCTGCGGAACGATCGGGATGGAAGTGCATCGTCACCCGTAGGTCACGAGCGAGCGGCTCTCCCTCGCACGACCCTGCGACATGCTGCAGAGCCTTCTCCTGAAGCGATACGGCGCTGTCAGCACCCATGCGTGGAGTGTGCGCGGACGGCACCGCCCAACGCACCTCAGTTTGTGAGAACCCTGGAGCCTTGCGCGCAGTCCATCAGTCCCAGCACCAACCACGCACGTCGAATAGCGCAGCGTTTGAACACTGCCTCTTCACCAGTAGCCGCGGGTCGAGCAATGGCTTGCATTGGCATGGACCTGCTCATGATCCGTGACTAACCTCATCGACGCACACGCGTGAGAGCGCTCTCACTGCCCTTCCGCTCCACTCCCCCATGACGGAACGACGAAAGGCAACTCCCTTGAGACGCAAGACTGTTCTGCGGGTCGGCTTGTCCGCGGCCTTGCTGGTGAGCACCGTGGCCGCCGCCCTGACGACCCAAGCGTCCGCGGCCGACGCCCCCGCCGCCACGTCCTCCTCCGCGACTGGTGCGCTGGGATCCTCGGCCCTGATCACCGCCATGGAGCGGGATCTTGGCCTGTCGAACAGCCAGGCCACCGCCCGGCTCAAGGCCGAGTCGACGGCGCGCGCCGTCGAGCGAGCCGCCCGCCGTGCCGCGGGAGGCTCGTACGGTGGCTCATGGTTCGAGGCGGACAGCGGCCGACTCACCGTCGCGATCGCCGACAGTGCGCAGAAGAGGGCCGTTGAGGCCACGGGCGCCCGGGTCGCTCTTGTGGAGCACACCGAACGACAGCTCGACGCCGCCATGGCGAGGATCGACACCCTCGACGCCCCGCGAAGCGTCAGTGGCTGGCATGTCGATCCCAAGAGCAACTCGGTCGTCGTCAGCGTGGTCGGCGCACGACAGAATGACAACGATGTCCGGACGTTTCTGGGGCGCGCTCGCCAGGCCGGACCGGTGATCGTCCAAGAGACACGGCAGGCGCCACGCACTCTCGCCGCCGGAACAGTGGGCGGAGACCCCTACTACACGGGCAACGTCCGCTGCTCCATCGGCTTCTCCGTGTACGGGGGCTTCGTCACCGCCGGACACTGCGGACAGCCCGGAGCCGGCGTGAGCGGCTGGGACCACAGCTACATCGGCAACTTCCAGGGTTCCTCCTTCCCCGACAACGACTACGCGTGGGTCAACGTCGGCAGCGGCTGGTGGACCGTGCCGGTCGTCCTGGGCTGGGGGACCGTCTCCGACCAGCTCGTCCGCGGATCGGCGGAGGCTCCTGTCGGTGCGTCCATCTGCCGTTCGGGCTCCACCTCCCACTGGCACTGCGGCACTGTGCTCGCCAAGAACGAGACCGTCAACTACAGCCAGGGCGCCGTGCACGAGATGACGAAGACGAGCGTCTGCGCCGAACCCGGGGACTCCGGCGGCTCCTTCATCAGCGGCGACCAGGCCCAGGGCGTCACCTCGGGCGGCTGGGGCAACTGCAGCAGCGGCGGCGAAACCTGGTACCAGCCGGTCAACGAGATCCTGAACCGCTACGGGCTCACCCTCCACACCGCCTGACCGAACCCGCCGCCGGCGCCACCGACCGTTCCCACACCGTCCAAGTGCCGGAACGTGTACGGCGGCAGTGAGCACAACAGGTTCCGGCCGACGCCCCCATGCGCGCGTCGGCCGGAACCCTCGGGCGGTGGCGGCCGTCGCAAACGTCGACCAGCCCCTGCTTCTCCTCCGGTGATTCCGAGGCCCTGGGCCTGGCAGACCTGCCCGGCACGCCGGGCATGGGTTCCGACCTCGTCAACGGCCGCAGGCCGCAGTGCGGGGCTGCGGCGGCCGCCAGGTCGGGGCCGCCGACAGCGCCGCGTACGCCACGGAGCGCAGCCGTGTGACTGCGTAGGGCCCTCGTGCGCGTGCGACGAGCCATCGCACGGATGGCGGCGGACTGGGCGATCGTGCTCGTCGCGCTGCCGTCGACCTTCGCGAGTGGATCGGAATGCGCGGTGAGGACGAACGGAGGAGCGTGGTGATGTGAGGAGGAGTGTGATGGCCAGCAGGGCCGCTTCCGGGCGACAGGACGGTGAGGAGTCGGGATGGCTGCGTGGCTCGCCGCCCCCGCGCTGGGTGCGGGCCCTGCCGCCGACCCTGCTGGTGGCTGTCTGCGCGGCCGAGCTCGGGAGTGACCATCCGCTCGACATCGGCTTTCTGCTGGGCACGATTCCGTCGCTGGCCGTGCTCTCCTACGGCCCTGTGGCGACGGGCATCTTCGGAGTCGTCGTCATCCTTCTCCTGAATGTCCCTGCTCTGCAGCTCAACCGCCCGGGCAATACCGACTTGTGGACCATCACCTTCATCGCCGTGCTGAGCGTGTTCGTATCCCTGATACGCGCCCGACGGGAGGCGCACCTGGTCACGGTGCGGACCGTCGCGGAGGCCGCCCAGCGCGCCGTCCTGCCGCCGCTTCCCGAGCGCGTCGGCCCGCTGCTCTGCGCCGGTCTGTACCGGGCGGCACAGCGCGAGACGCTGGTCGGCGGTGACTTCTTCGATGTACGTGAGGGGCCCTATGGAGTCCGGGCCGTCGTGGGTGATGTGCAAGGGCATGGGCTCTCGGCCGTGGGGACGGTCGCATCACTCCTCGGGGCGTTCCGGGAGGCAGTGCTCGACCAGCGCGACCTGGGGGCGGTGGCGGCCCGGCTCGATCGCAGGCTGGTCGTGGACTCCGCGGGAACAGAGCATGCCGAGCTGTTCGCGACCGCCCTGCTCCTGGAGTTCTCGCCCAGCGCCGATGCGGTGCGGCTGGTGTCGTGCGGGCATCCTCATCCGCTGCTCCTGCGCGGTGCGGAGGCCATCGAACTGGATCTCGAGCCGGGGGCTCCGGTGGGCCTCGGGCTCGTCGGCGCCTGTCCGCCGCAAGGGCGCACCGTCCCGCTGGAGCGCGGTGACCGGCTGTTCCTGGCGTCCGACGGAGTCACCGAGGGCCGAGACGACACCGGCGCCTTCTATCCGTTGACCGATCGCCTGGCCAAGTTCGCCGAGGACTCGCCGACCGCACTCATCGAGGGCCTGTGGGAGGACCTCGTCGAGTTCTGCGCCACGGTGCGCGACGACGTCACGATGCTGGTGCTCACACCACTGTCGGACGGCGACCAGGGGTGAGCGCCCCCGTCAGCCCATCGGCGCTCGAAGAGCTCAGCATCTCCCACCAGGCAAGCGGCGATCCTGCGTCGGCTGGTGGTGAATGTGCTGGTCGTGAGCGGACCGTGGAAATTGTACTTACTAGTATGTACGATCGCGATCATGAAGGCGGCCGACCATCTGGAGGGAGGACGCCGACATGCCATTCGTACGCATTGACGCGCTGGGGGCCTCTCGCGATCGGCTCGACGCGCTCGGGCGTGCCGTGCACGACAAACCCTGCGCGATCAGGCCGTCGCCGCGATGTCCAGCGCCGCTATGTACCCGAACGTCATCGCCGGACCGATCGTCGAACCGGCGCCCGCATAGCTGTGCCCCATGACCGCCGCGCTCGCGTTCCCGGCCGCGTACAGGCCGGGGATCACGGAGCCGTCCGCACGCAGCACGCGGGCGCGGGCGTCCGTGCACAGTCCGCCCTTGGTGCCCAGATCACCGGGGACGATCTTGAAGGCGTAGTACGGGGCCAGCCACAGGGGGGCCAGACAGGAGTTGGGGAGGATCGCGGGGTCCGTGTAGTAGTGGTCGTAGACGCTGTCGCCACGGTGGAAGTCGGTGTCCTTGCCGTTCCGGGCGAGGCCGTTGAAGCGGTTGACCGTCGTGCGCAGGGCGGCCGCGGGTACGCCGATGGCGGCGGCCAGGGCGTCCAGCGTCCAGGCCTTGCATGCGGCGCCGGACGTGTACCACGCGTCGGGGAATGTGAACGTCGGCACGACGTCCTTGAACAGGTAGCGGTTGCGGTAGTTCTGGTCGACGATCAGCCAGGCCGGGATGTCGGGCGCGGTGGCGTTGCGCTCGTACATGGTGTGCACGACATCGCTGTAGGGTGCGCCCTCGTTGACGAAGCGCGCCCCGGCGGCGTCGACCAACAGCCCGCCGGGCAGGGTGCGTTCGGCGAGACAGAAGTAGGGCTGGTCGGGCAGCGGGATCGCCGGGCCCCACCAGGCGTCGTCCATGAGGTCGAGCGCGGCGCCGGCCCTCTCCCCCGCCCGGATGCCGTCGCCGGTGTTCTCCTTGGCGCCCACCGTCCACGCCGTGCCGATGGGCTGCCGCTGGTACTGGGCGCGCATGGCCGCGTTGTGCTCGAAGCCGCCCGAGCCGACGATCACCCCGCACCGGGCCCTGACCAGGCCTGATGTGCCGTTCTGGGTGACCACGGCGCCGGTGACGGCTCCGTTCTCCATATACAGATCGGACAGCGGGGTGTTCAACCACACCGGCACCTGGGCGGCGAGCAGTCCGGCGCGCAGGCCGGCCGCCAGCGACTGGCCCATCGTCAGGGGCTTCTGGCCGAGCAGTGCCGCCTTGGTCCCGCGGGCGAGGCATTCGGTGGCGACTGCGGCGCCCTTCGCACTGACGGCGGAGAGGGTGAGCCATTTGTAGTCGGCGCTGAAGACGACCATGCCGCTCGGGACCGTCATGTACGACGGGTTCAGGTGGGCGAGTTCGGCGCCGAGGATGTTCCCGTCGAGCTGGTCGGGCTCGATGGAGCGGCCGTTCGGCAGCCCGCCGGGCAGCTCGGGGTAGTAGTCGCTGTAGCCCTCCATCCAGCGGAAGCGGAGCGGGCTGTTGGCCATGACGAAGGAGATCATGGCGGGTCCGTGGCCGAGGAAGGCCTGTTGACGGTCGGCGGAGACATCGGGGCCGACCACCGCGGAGAGGTACATGGCGGCCTTCGCCGGGGTGTCGAGGACGCCGGCGGCGAGGATCACCGGGTTGTTCGGGATCCAGATGCCCGCGCCGGAGCGTGCCGCCGAGCCCCCGAAGGTGGCCGCCTTCTCCACGACGACACAACTCAGTCCCTGCTTCGCGGCCGTCAGCGCGGCGGTCATGCCCGCCGCTCCGGAACCGATCACCACGACGTCGTACGTGCCGAGCAGGGGCAGATCGGCCGCCTCGGTGACACCTGGGAGGCCTGCCGCGAGCGCGAGCCCGGCACCCGTCGCGGCGCCGAGCACATGGCGCCGCGACGGACCGGGCGCCGAGGAGGATTCGGTACGTCTGACGGGATCCGCGCTCATGGGCATGGCAGGGCGCTCCAGCAGGGCGAAGGGATGTGAGGCGTGCCGTACTCCTGGAGCCAACGGGCCCCCGTTGCAGTATTTCTGATGCGGCGTCAGGGACTGTCGCGCGAGGGTCTTGTGAAGTCAAGACACGCACGACCCATCGCTCCAGATCACCCCAAGATCGGACACAAGTTACCTAGAGGTATGTAGTGACTTAACAAGCAAGCAACAGTAGAACGTGTTCCCACTCATCGAGAGTGAGGAGCGTCACATGAGTGACACTGCCCAGCAAAACAAGGCATCCAGAGGTGTCTCGCGCAGAAGATTCATGGCTGGAACCAGTTCTATTATTGGTGCCGTATCCCTGGCGGGTCGCGCCATCGCGGCCGAGGCGCCGCTCGTCACGGCGGCCGCGTCGATCCCCTCCGGTGCCCATGTCCCCGTCCTGGTGATCGGCACCGGATACGGCGGCTCGGTGGCCGCCCTACGACTGGCCCAGGCCGGTATCGACGTACAGATGGTCGAGATGGGCATGGCCTGGGACACCCCGGGCTCGGACGGCAAGATCTTCGCCAACACGACGAGCCCGGACTACCGGTCGTACTGGCTGCGCACCAGGACCAAGCAGCCCATCAGCAACTTCCTCGGCTTTCCGATCGACAAGGACGTCCCCCGCTACACGGGAATCCTGGACGCCGAGGAGATGGGCCAGATCATCGTGTACCAGGGTCGCGGCGTCGGCGGCGGCTCACTGGTCAACGGCGGCATGGCGGTCACCCCCAAGAGGGAGAACTTCGGCGCCATCCTCCCCTCGGTGAACGCCGACGAGATGTACGGCACTTACTACCCGCGCGCCCGTGCCGGACTCGGGGTCGCCACCGTGGACCCGACGTGGTTCGACAGCACCGACTGCTACCAGTACGCGCGGGTCGGCCGTAAGCAGGCCCAGCGTTCCGGATTCCCCTTCGTCTTCGTACCCGACGTGTACGACTGGGGCTACATGGAGCAGGAGGCCGCCGGAACCGTCCCCAAGTCGGCGCTGGCGGGCGAGATCCTCTACGGCAACAACTACGGCAAGAAGTCCCTGCAG
This sequence comes from Streptomyces albiflavescens, assembly GCF_014645835.1. GTDB lineage: Bacteria > Actinomycetota > Actinomycetes > Streptomycetales > Streptomycetaceae > Streptomyces > Streptomyces albiflavescens. The sequence goes on along the minus strand of NZ_BMMM01000013.1, from coordinate 59,079 downwards.
AAGACCTACCTCGCCCAGGCCAAGGCAACCGGCAAGGTCACCATCTCACCGCTGCACAAGGTGACTTCGGTCTCCCCGGCGGCCGGTGGCGGCTACACGGTCCTCATCGACCAGATCAACACCACCGGCGACACCACGGCCACCAAGACGGTCACCGCGGACCGGGTGTTCTTCGCGGCCGGCAGCGTCGGCACCAGCAAACTGCTGGTCAAGCTGAAGGCCACCGGGGCACTGCCCGGCCTCAACGACCAGATCGGCAAGGGCTGGGGCGACAACGGCAACGTCATGTGCGGGCGCGCCAACCACCTGTGGGACCCGACCGGCGCGCTCCAGTCGAGCATCCCCTGCGGCGGCATCGACAACTGGACCGCCGGTGGCGCGTTCGCCGAGGTCGCGCCGCTGCCCACCGGGATCGAGACCTACGCGTCGTTCTATCTGTCCATCACCAACAACCCGAATCGCGCCCAGTTCTCGTGGAACGCCGCCACCGGCAACGTCGATCTGAACTGGCAGACCGCCTGGAAGCAGCCGGGCATCGACATGGCCAAGTCGATCTTCGACAAGATCAACGCAAAGGAGGGGACGATCTACCGGACCGACCTGTTCGGCGTGTACAAGATCTGGGGCGACCACCTCACGTACCACCCGCTCGGCGGCGCTGTGCTCAACAAGGCCACCGACAACTACGGCCGTCTCCAGGGCTATTCAGGCCTGTACGTCATCGACGGCTCGCTGATCCCCGGCAACACGAGCGTCAACCCGTTCGTCACCATCACGGCGCTCGCCGAACGGAACATCGAGAAGATCATCGCCACCGACCTGTAGCGCCGGCCGGTACGACCGGACGGCCCGAAACCGTGCCGGGTCCCCTCAACCGGCCCGGGCCCGTTCAGTGGGTGGGCAGCACGCACACCGTGTCCAGGCCCAGCACATGGTTGAGCCGGCCGAATGCCAGCCAGGAGCCGATGCTCATGCTCAGCTCCACGACCTCGCGCTGGCTGTAATGCGCGGTCATCCGAGTCCAGAACTCGTCGTCCAGACCGTGGTGATCCAGTGCGTACCGCTCGGCGTACTCCGCGGCCAGCCGGGTGCGGTCGTCGAAGGCGTCCGTGGTACGCCACTGGGTCACCGCGTCGGCGAACTCCTCCTCGACCTTCTGCCCGTCCCGCTCCGTGCGCCAGTCGAGGCAGAACAGGCACCCGTTGATCTGCGCGATGCGCAGCCGCGCGGCCTCGAACTCGCGCAGTCCCAGAGTTGTGTGCTCGTAGACCGACAGCGAGAAGTTCGCGGCCGCCAGGCCGATGCCGGGGACCATCTCGCCCCACACGTACCCGATCGGCTCCTGGCCCTCGGGGATGTCGATGTGCATGGTCATGGGGTCACTTCCTTCCCAGTCTGCCGACTGCGGGACGCAGCGGGACGTCGAGCGCGTCATAGAGTCCCGGTTCCGCGTCCACGAGCCAGTCGATGGCGCCCACCAGCCGGCCGACCGCGGTGGCGTTCCCGCCCGCGGAGCGGTTCTCGCCTTCGTCGGTGGCCTCCACGGTGACCTGGATGCGGGGGCGCCCCTCGATGATCACGCGATGGGCTCCGTCGCCGTCGGGCGGTGTCGGCCAGTCCGGTGCGCAGGACGGGTGGATGCGGGTGACGTGCTCGACGACGATCCGGGGTTCGCCCCCGACGATCCCCTGCACCTCGAACCGGACCGCACCTTGGGTTCCGGCTTCGAACTCGCCCATCGTGCGCGTGCTCACCGTGGCTTCGAGCGAGCGCCGCTCCACGGTCTCGCGGATCTCGTCGAGTTCGGCGCCCAGCGCCCTGGCCATCAGCCGTACCTGCCCGCCCCACACCATGGTGGGGATCGACGGCGCGAGCATGAGCGGTTCGTAGTCCATCGGCTGGCCCATGCCGACCAGATACCGAACGGATTCTTCCTGCTCGTACGTGGAGTAGTCGAAGATCTCCTGGCAGCGGATCGCGTCCACCTCGGTGCCGAGTCCGCTGATCAACAGGGGCAGTACGTCGTTGCCCCAACCGGGGTCGACACCGGAGACGAACAGCGAGCCGCCGCCGTCCTCGATGGCGGCGAGCACCGGATCGCGGAACTCGGGCGGGGCATTGCGCTGGTCGTAGAGGGGGTAGAGCGCGGGGGTGACGACCGCCGCACCGGCGCGGATCGCCCTGCCGATGTCGGCGAGGGCCTCGTCGGGCCGGATGTCGCCGGACGCCGCGTACACCACGGCCTGCGGTCCGGCGGCCAGCACGGCGTCGATGTCGTCGGTCGCCGCGACGCCCAGTCCGTGGTCGAGCCCGCCGAGGTCACCGGCGTCGCGGCCGACCTTGTCGGGGTTGTGCACGAGCACGGCCGCGAGTTTCAGCGCCGGATGGGCCTCGACGGCGCGGATGGCCGCGCGGCCGACGTTGCCGGTACCCCAGACCACCGTGGAAATCATGCGGCGGAGGGTAGCGAGAGGACCGCAAGGTTCCTATAGCCAAGAGCGGTGAAGATGTGTGGGGCGAGCGCCGGTCGCCCGGACGGCCGCGCCGCGGATCTAAGCTCGGCGCATGGCCAAGTACTTCGACGTGCACCCGGAAAACCCGCAGCGGCGCATCATCGGGCAGGTGGTCGACATCGTTCGCTCCGGAGGGCTCATCGTCTATCCGACGGACTCCTGCTTCGCGCTCGGGTGCGCGCTGGGCAACCGGGAGGGGCTCGACCGCATCCGCTCGATCCGCCAGCTCGACGAGCGCCACCACTTCACCCTGATGTGCCAGGACTTCGCGCAGCTGGGCCACTTCGTACGCGTCGACAACGCGGTGTTCCGTACGGTCAAGGCGGCGACCCCCGGCAACTACACCTTCATCCTCCCCGCGACGAAGGAGGCGCCCCGCAGGCTGCTGCATCCGAAGAAGAAGACGGTCGGGGTGAGGATCCCCGACCATGTCGTCGCCCAGGCGCTCCTGGCCGAACTCGGCGAACCGATGTTGTCGAGCACCCTTCTCCTGCCGCACGAGGACAAACCCCTCACCCAGGGCTGGGAGATCAAGGAGCAGCTCGATCACGCGGTGGACGCGGTGATCGACTCCGGTGACTGCGGCACCGAGCCGACGACTGTCATCGACTTCTCCGGCCCAGAGCCGGAGGTCGTCCGTCTGGGGGCCGGCGATCCCTCACGGTTCGAGTAGTCCGGGATCGCCCACGGCACCTGCTATTTGGTGCCGACCGTGCGCAGTGCGGCGAGCACCAACGAACGGGTGACGGTCGCGACTTCGGCAAGATGTACCTGCTCCCGCGGCCCGTGCGCCAGTCGCACGTCGCCGGGTCCGTACTGCACGGTGGGTATGCCCGCCGTGCAGTACAGCCGCAGGTCGCTGCCGTAGGGCGCGCCGTGTTCGTGCGGTCGGTGACTTCCGGTGACCTCGGCGTGCGCGCCACCGACCGCCACGGCGAGCGGGTGCCCGGCCGGCAGACGTCCGCTGGCGAACTGGCCGCCGGGCCAGGTCACCGTGGCGGGGTGGTCTCGCAGCCACGCATCGTCCGCGCAGGCTTCGGCGACGCACGTCTCCAGTTCCGTACACGCCTGTGACGGGTCCTCACCCAGCCGGACACCCAGTCTTCCTTCGGCCACGAGCAGGTCGGGGACGCTGCTGGCCCAGTCGCCGGAACGGACCGTGCCCACGGACAGCGGGTAGGGGATGGGGTATTCGGCCATCAGCGGATGCGGGTCGACGTTGCGGGCGGCCTCAAGGCGGCCCAGTGCGCGATGAATCGGCAGATAGGCGTCGAGGGCGCTGACTCCCGCGTATCGGGTGCTGCCGTGGGTGGCCTTGCCGGGCACCTCGATCCGGAAGGTCAGTGCCCCGGCGTTCGCGGTCACGAGCGTGGCGCTGGTCGGTTCGGTGATGATGCAGGCGTCACCGGTATGGCCGCGCTGGAGTGTGCCGAACGCGCCGAGCCCGCCGTCTTCCTCGCTGACCACGAAGTGTGCCGCGACACGGCCGCGCAGCTCGGCGCCCGCGTCGCGGATCGCCGCCAGGGCGGCGAGCACAGCCGCTACTCCGGCCTTCATGTCGCAGGCGCCGCGGGCGTGGACCACATCTCCGGCGCAGCGGGCGACGAACGGATCCCCCGCCCACTGCGCGCGGTCACCGGGTGGTACGACGTCTACGTGGCCCTGGAGTATGAGGGTAGGGCCATCACCGCCGTTCCCCGTGCTGCCCACCAGCCCCCACGCCTCCTCGCGCGGGGCCTCAGAGCCCGGAAAGTCGGGATGCGCGCGCAGCTCGGGCACGTTCATGGACCACAGGTCGACGTCGAGATCCAGCCGTTCCAGGTGCCCGGCCAGGATGTGCTGGAGCTCGGACTCCGCGGCGCTGCCCGTCACGCTCGGAACGGCAAGCAGTTCCAGCAGCACCCGGGCGATGGTCACTTCGTCCACCGCTGCCAGCGCGGCCGCTTCCACATCGCTCAGGTTCGCTGTCATGGCGATTGGGCTCCCCGCACGTCGACGTCTGGACGATCGGAGACTATGGCTGCGAGAACGACGCAAACAATCGCCATATCCTGTCCCTCACAGGCGATCCATTGCAATATTTTGCGCGCTTTAGAGAATTATTGCGCGCTCCTGACTCCCCTGACGCCCGGAGGCCGTTCGTGGACTCGATCGATGAGGAGATCATCCGCTGTGTGCTGCGCAACGCCCGGTCCACATACGCCGAGATCGGCAAGGCCGCCGGGCTGTCCGCGCCGGCCGCCAAGCGTCGCCTCGACCGTTTGGTCTCGACCGGAGCGATCCGTGGTTTCACGGCGATCGTCGACCCCCAGACGCTGGCCTGGCGCACCGAGGCATTCGTCGAGGTCTACTGCCGGGGCAACCCCACTCCCGGGGAACTGCGCCAGGCGCTGGAGGGTACCCCGGAGGTCGTCGAGGCCTGTACGGTCTCCGGCGCCGCGGACGCGGTCCTTCACATGCTGGCCAGGGACATCACTCACCTGGAACAGGCCATCCAGCGCGTACGAGCCACCGCCCCCGTCGAGCGCACCGAGAGCGTCATCGTGCTCTCCCGGCTGATCGACCGGCCACGCCTGTGAGCGGGACGGGGCCGCGACGCGGCTCGTCCTCACGGATGAGTCACGTCGCGGCCGGCGCAGAGGTGTCAGGTGGTGCCGATCAGCTCGTCGTCAGGGCCGTGTCGTCCACGACGAAGCTGGTCTGGAGAGAGGAGTCCTCGACGCCGCTGAACTTCAGCGTGACAGTGGTACCGGCGAACGAGGACAGGTCGAAGGACTTCTGGGTGTACCCGGTGGCCTTGTTGAGGTTGGAGTAGGTCGCCAGAGTGGTCGAACCGGCGGTCACCGTCAGCTTGTCGTACTGGGTGCTGGTGGTGGTCTCCGCGCTGTCGATGTGCAGGTAGAAGGTGAGGGTGGCCTTGCAGCCGGACGGGACCGTCACCGACTGGGACAACGTGTCGGTGTGAGTGGAGCCGTAGCCGTCCAGCCAGGCCTTGTACGAGCCGCCGTGGGCCGCCTCGCTGCTGGAGTTGGTGATGACGCCGCTGGTGGCGGTCCAGGTGGTGTTGCCGGACTCGAAGCCCGGGTTGCCGAGCAGTTGGGTCGAGGTGCAGGTGCCGCCGCCCGAGGAGCTGACCGTCCAGGTGAAGGAGGCGGTGCCGGTCGCGCCGGTGCTGTCGGTGACGGTGACGGTCGTGCTGGAGGTCCCGGCGGTGGTCGGGGTGCCCGAGATGACACCGGTCGAGCTGTTGATCGACAGGCCGGTCGGCAGTCCGGTCGCGGCGTACGTCAGTGAGCCGCTGTTGGTGCTGCTCGCCGATATCTGCAGGCTCACCGCCGTACCGACGGTGGAGGACTGGCTGCCCGGGTTGGTGACGGTCACGCCGCTCGACGGCGGAGTGACGTGGGCGCCGACGTTGATGCCCGCGAAGGCGTTCGCCACCCCCGCGTACTGGGTGGAATTGGCGCCGTACAGGGCAGTGGCGGCGTTGAGGGCTGCGGTCCGGGCGCCCGCGTAGTTGGTGCTGGACGTCATGTACGTCGTCAGCGCCTTGTACCAGATCTGCAGCGCCGCGGCCCGGCCGATGCCCGCGACGGCGACACCGTCGGAGGTCGGCGAGTTGTAGGTGACGCCGTTGATGGTCTTGGTGCCGCTGCCCTCGGAGAGCAGATAGAACATGTGGTTCGCCGGGCCCGAGGAGTAGTGGACGTCCAGGTTGCCGACGCCGGAGTACCAGCTGTCGGCGGAGCCGCCGTCCTTGTCGGGCTCGTCCATGTAACGCAACGGCGTGCCGTCGCCGTTGATGTCGATCTTCTCGCCGATGAGGTAGTCGCCGACGTCGCTGCTGTTGCCGGCGTAGAACTCCACGCCGGTGCCGAAGATGTCGGACGTCGCCTCGTTGAGGCCGCCGGACTCACCGCTGTAGTCCAGGCCCGCGGTGTTGGAGGTGACGCCGTGGCTCATCTCGTGGCCGGCCACGTCGAGCGAGGTGAGGGCGTGGGTGCCGCCCGAGCCGTCGCCGTAGGTCATGCAGAAGCAGTCGTCGTCCCAGAAGGCGTTGACGTACGCCGTGCTGTAGTGGACGCGGGAGTAGGCGGCGACGCCGTCGTTCTTGATGCCGCTGCGGCCGAACGTGTTCTTGTAGAAGTCCCAGGTGGTCTGGGCGCCGTACGCGGCGTCGGCGCCTGCGGTCTGGGTGTTGGACCCGGATCCGGTGCCCCAGGTGTCGTCGGAGTCGGTCATCAACGTGCCCGTGCCCGACGTGCCGTTGTTGAGGCTGTACGTCTTGTGGCCACCGCGCGTGGTGTCGTACAGCTGGTACGTCGAGCCGGACAGGGTCGTGTTGAGCGTCACCGTGCCGCTGTACTGGGTGTTGCCGGTGCCGGTCTCGATGCCCTGGTAGCGGTGGAGTTCCTTGCCGGTCGTGGCGTCGGTGATGACGTGCAGCTTGCTCGGGGTGCCGTCGTCCTGGAGGCCGCTGATCACGGTCTCCCAGGCGAGCTTGGGGGTACCGGTACCGGCCCAGATCACCTTGCGGGCGCTGTCGGTGGCGGGCTTTTCCGCGGCGAGGGTCTTGGCGATCTTCAGCGCCTTGCTCGCGGCCGCCGACTTGGTGAACGTCGCAGTGGTGGAGGGGACCTTGATGGTGTGCTTGGTGTTGAAGGTGGTGCTCACCGTGCCGGAGGCCAGGGAGGCCGGCGGGGTGTGCACGACCAGGTCGCCGCCCAGCACCGGGAGTCCGGCGAAGGTGCGCTCGTAGCGGGTGTGCACCGTGCCGTCGTTGTCCTTGACGACGTCCTTGACGACCAGCTTCTCCTTGGCGCCCAGGCCGAGGGAGTCGGCGGTTGCCGCGGTCTGCTTCGACGCCTTCTTCAGCAGCGCCGTGTGCTGGGCCGGGGTGAGTTCGGCCTCCAGGCCGCCGGTGCGCAGGGGGGTGGGGTGGGGGGTGGGTTTGGCGGCCGCCGGGACCGCCTGTATGCCAACGGCCAGGAATGCGGCGGTGGCCACGAGGGCTCCGGCCGCGGTCGCCTGACGGGGGATGCGTCTCACTCGTACTCCTTCTGCGACGGCCGCGCGTCGACGGCCGGTGACAGACCGGGCAGACGGGATGTGCTGTCCGGGACGAGCTGAGCTGGGGTGTGCGGGAGCGTGACCGTGCGCAGGCCCTGCGCGACCTGCATGGACAGGTGGAGCGCGACCTGCGGGACTGGTGGGGGAAGAGTCGCATCGTTGACCGATGCATGACATGCCCTTGCGATTATTCGAGGGTTATCCCTAGAGGTGGTCCACAATCAGCGCATGCACGTGCCCGAAATACTCGAAGCGGCCGGCCTCCTGGTCCCCCAGAAGACCGCCACCGAGAACGACATCACGGTGCGCGACGTCTGGGAGTACCTCGTCGCCGACGAGTGGGAGACCGCGCTCGGCCTGTTGGAGGAGTTCGGGGACGCCGGGCCGCTCCCTTTGACGTTCTGGGAGACCCTCGGCGACGCCGCCGAGCAGCTGTGCATGGAACGGAGCGCGGCCTGGTGCCACTGGCGCTGCTCCGAAATCCGCAACGGCATGATCCGCGCGGACCTGACGCTCCGCCCGGCCGGAGACGGCCGCCGTACAACTCCCCTCGACGGGACCGGAGTTCTGCGACCGATGTGGGACATCGGGCACAGAACGGCTACCGGCGACCGGTCGGTCAACATCGCGGCGCTGTGGCTCGAGGACGTGCCCTTCCTCGAGCCCGGTGGACGGTGCCGGGTGCGGCTCGTGCCCCTCGTGCCCTCCGGGTGGCGGCATCTTGACCGGGCCGCCGGATCACCATGCATGAGGACCGGACGGTGGCCAGCACCGCGATCGTTCTGGAAGTACGCCAGCCCGCCGGGCCATCGGAGGAGTGATCGCCGGCCTCACGGCCAGCCGGCCCCCGGTACCTCGACCTCGGTGGCGAGCACCTGTCCGGAGCCGGGTGTCACCAGCTCGGACGCCGTCATCCCCTGCCACCCGGCGGCCACGATGAACAGAGTCGTTCCGTCGGGGCCGCCCAGCGCGCAGGCGAAGCCGCCTCGGTCCAGGTCGACCCTGTCCAGCACCGCGCCGCCCTCCGCGACGCGCACACAGCACCGGCCCGGCACATCGGCGTACCAGACGGCGTTCTGCGCGTCGACGCAGATGCCGTCCGGGGTCCCCTCGCCGAGGTCGGCCCAGACCCGCCGGCCGGACAGCCCGCCGTCCGCGCCGATGTCGAAGGCCAGCAGGCTGTGCCGGTACGAATCCGCCACGATCAGCGTGGAGTTGTCGGGCGTCACCGCCATCCCGTTGGGGAACGCGATGTCGTCGGCCACTTCGCGCACCGAGCCGTCCTGTGTGACCAGCGAGACCGAGCCCGGTTTGAAGGCCTCCCCCGCCATCGGGTCGAAGTCGCCGCGATTGACGTAGATGTTCCCGCGGCCGTCGATCACGATGTCGTTCCAGCCCGGCCTGCCCAGGTCCGCACAGGTGCCCAGCGATCCGTCGCCTTCCCGGCGCAACAGTTTCCCGTCCGCCGACGAGACAATCACCATCCGTCCGTCGGGCAGCCAGGCGGTGCACAGCGGCAGCGATGCCACGCGTGCGATCACCTCGCTGCGACCGGCCGGATCGACCGCGACGACCTCGCCGACCGACCAGTCGGAGAAGTACAACCGGTCACCGTGCCAGCGCGGCGACTCGACCAGTCCCCGTCCGCCGAGCAGGGTCCGTACCTCGTTCATCCTCATCACAGCCCTCGTCCGGCGCCGGCACGACGCCGACGTCTCACCCACTGAACGAACGGCCACCGGCCGAATCGACAGGGCCCTGCACCCGGGTGAGGTTCCCGCACGACGTCGTGATCACCGGGCCGTTTTTGTACGTTCTCCGCGGCCCCGGGTGACACTGGTCGGGTGATTGTCGAACGCGCGTACGCCCACCGGTCCTCGTACGACCAGGACACCTGGCCCTGGTCGGTGCCCTGCGTCCGGCAGCTGCTCGACGAAGGGCTGCGCTTCACCGTGCCGGTGACCTTTCTGGTCGGCGAGAACGGTTCGGGGAAGTCGACCCTGGTCGAAGCGCTGGCGGAGGCGTTCGGCCTCGACTCCTACGGCGGCTCCCACGACTGGCGGTACGCGTCCCCTCGGGGCAAATCGGTACTCGGCGAGCGGATGAGGTTCGACGCGGCCCCGCGCGGACGTCGTATGGTCACGAGCTGGTCGGCCCGCAAGGGCTTCTTCCTGCGGGCCGAGACGGCCTTGGATGCCCTGGGCCGAGAGGGGTTGTCGCCGGACTCGGTCAGCCATGGCGAGGGCTTTCTCGCGGCGTTCCGCGGGAAGTTCCAGCACGCGGGGCTCTATGTCCTGGACGAGCCGGAGGCGGCACTCTCGTTCTCCTCGTGTCTCGAACTGGTCGGACACATCGACCGGTTGGCCAAGGAGGGCGGCCAGATCATCTGCGCCACGCACTCCCCCCTGCTGACCGCCCTGCCGGGCGCGGACATCGTCGAGGTCGGCGAGCACGGAATGCGCAGGGTCGCCTGGCGGGAGCTCGGCGTCGTGGACCACTGGCGCCGCTATCTCGCCGACCCGCACGCCTACCTGCGGCACATCGTCGACGAGTCGTAGGCGCGGCGGCGGTGTCGCCGTGGTCAGGGGCGCCGGGTAGGTACCCGTCACCCCCGTGATCCGTCGCGCGGACGCACATCCGTATGCGAGGCGGCATCCGCCGCGGTGCCGCTCACCTTCCAGATCCGCGTGGCCACTTGAAGGTTGAACCGGCTGTCCACGTCGTCGAGCCGCCGGCCGCTGACCTCGCGGATGCGCTGCAACCGGTAGCGCAGCGTGCTGCGGTGGACGGCGAGGGCGTGTGCCGTCTCGTCGTAGTTGCCGCCGTGGTCGAAGTACTGGGTGAGGGTGAGCACCAGGTCGCTGTGGTGGGCGTGGTCGTAGTCGAGGAGCGGGCCGAGCCACTCACGGACGAACAGCTGCACGTCGTGGGAGTCGTTTCCTCGGTCGAGGATGCGGTAGAGGCCCAGCTCCTCGTAGGCGGTGGTGCCGTGCGGGGGGTGCGACTGGCCTCGTACGTTCAGCGCGCGGACGGCCTTGTCGTAGGAGTGGGGAATGTCGGCCATGGTCTCGCACACGCTGCCGATGCCCACGGCGCCCCGATGAGAGCCCAACTCCTCACCCACGGCCTCGTACAGCCCCGCGTCGCGCGGCTTGCCCTGCACCACGAGCACCGCCATGTCCGCACGCCGGGCGAGCAGTGACCTGAGGCCCAGTCCCTGCGCGGCACGGCCCACCGCTCCCATGAACCGGTCGTCGGCGACCGTTCCCTGCCACTGGGCGACGACGACATGCTGCGGTCCGTGCAGATCGTGGCCGACCGCTGCCGCCCTGGCGTACGCGCCGCCCTCGTCGGCGCCGGTCAGGAGGTCGTCCACCAGCTCCCGGCGCAACCGCAGCTCGACCTCCGCCAGACTGCGGCGGTGGGCCAATTCGAGGGCCAGGGCCGTGCATGCGTGTCCGAGGGCGAACTCGTCGGCCGCGCCCGCCCTGTCGGCGGGGTCGATGAGTGCGATGGCTCCGAGGACTTCGCCGTGATGGCGGGCCAGCCCGACGAGCCGACCGTCACGGCGGACGGGGGTCACATCGCGCAGCGCGTCCTGTATGAGCCGCTCCCGCCGCGACGGATCGGGCTTGTCACCGGCCTCGGCGGATCCGGGCCCGGCCGAGGCGACCAGGTTCCCGAAGCGGTCCTCGATGCGGGTGGGCAGGCCGGTCAGTTCGTACACGGCGTCGGCGATGCCCGCCTCTCCCTCGTCGGCGATGTACGTCCGGTTGAGGACGTCATGCACCGTGCGCTGTCCCTCCAGCTCCGCCACGAGCGCGGTGAGCCGTTCATTGACCGCGTCCCGGTCCTCGATGGCCCGGAACAGCTGCCGGGCGTACTCGCGGTCGCGGCGGCGCGCGTCGGCATTGGAGAGCGCGGCACCGGTCGGCCGGGCAAGGGCGTACAGGAGGAAGTGTTCGTCGTCGGGCGGTGGCTTCGGGGCGCTGACGACGAGGTAGCCGAGGAGTTGGTCGGCACACCGCAGGCCTGCCGCCCATCCCCAGCCGCCCTCCGCGAACTTGACGGCGCCGTCCTCGCCGGCGAGGGCAGCCAGCTGGTCGGCCGGTTCGGGCATGTCCCGCCGCGGGCCACTGTCGATGGACTCCGTGTTCGGGGTGGCCGCAAGGGCGAAGTGTCCGTCGCGGAGCAGATAACAGGCTTCCGGCCGGCAGCCCCCGAGGAGCGGCACCTCGTCCATGGCCAGCTGGAGGATGTCCTCCCCCGAACGTCCGTCGAACATGGTCATGGCAAGCGCGAAGAGGTTGTACAGACTCGCCAGCTGCCGACGCCCCCAGGTGGCCGGGGCCGTGGTCGGCGCCTGGTTGTAGAGCCCACCCGGTTCGTAGCTCTGGTACGCGGCACCTGTGACGTCGTCCGCCTTGCCAGGCATGGGGCAATATTAACTTTTGCACCATTCGGCCGCTTGCCGAGTCGATTGCCGGAGCGGTGATCACTTCCTGGCCGAATGTCCCGTGTGCCCGGGGCCAGGCCCCGCGGCCGAGCGCCGCCGGCGTTCTCCGGTCGGGCGACGCGCCGTCGGTGTCTCCGCGAACCGGTCCCCTGTGCGATGTGCGCCGGCCCGGCCCAGCCGAGTCGCGCCCCCCGCTCCGCTGTGCTCCGAGGCTGAGTCGCGGGTGGAATTTGGCCCCGTCGGGAGCAAGCGTCCCCCTTGGTCCTGTACCAGGCTGATGGAGACAGGAGCGACGAACCACGAATCCGAGTTCGCATCGGGCCTCTCAGCGCGCCGACGGCGAGAGCGCCGAAGGCTCTGCGGGAGCGCGCCGACGACACGGCCCCCTCACCTGAACACAGCCGCCACCACCGGGTGCGGGTGGATGCCTGGGTGGCAGGCGAAGGAGTTCCTCATGGCCAAGGCAGTCGGAATCGATCTGGGCACCACCAACTCCGTGATCGCCGTGTGGGAGGGCGGTGAAGCGACCGTCGTCCCGAACGCCGAAGGCTCGCGTACGACGCCCTCCATCGTCGCCTTCACCGAAGGCGGAGAACGTCTGGTGGGCCAGTTGGCCAGGCGCCAGGCGATCCTCAACCCCAAGGGCACCATCTACTCGGCCAAGCGGTTCATCGGCCGGCACTACGACGAGATATCGGACGAGGCCAAGGCGGTGGCGTACGACGTCGTCGAGGGCGAGGGCGGCGTCGCCCGCTTCAAGGTGCGCGACAAGCTGTACGCGCCCGAGGAGATCAGCGCTCAGGTGCTGCGCAAGCTTGCCGACGACGCGGGCAAGCAGCTCGGCGAGCGGGTCACCGAGGCCGTCATCACCGTGCCGGCGTACTTCAACGACGCACAGCGCCAGGCGACCAAGGACGCCGGCCGTATCGCGGGGCTCGAGGTGCTCCGGATCATCAACGAGCCGACGGCGGCGGCTCTCGCGTACGGCATGGACAAGAAGCGGCACGAGACGGTGCTGGTCTTCGACCTCGGCGGCGGCACCTTCGATGTGAGCATCCTCGACGTGGGCGACGGGGTGGTGGAAGTGCGCTCCACGGCGGGCGACAGCCACCTCGGCGGGGACGACTTCGACCGGCGGCTCGTCGATCTGCTGGCCGACGACTTCCAGAAGGAGAACGGCATCGATCTGCGCAAGGACCCGCAGGCGCTGCAGCGGCTCTTCGAGGCCGCGGAGAAGGCCAAGACCGAGCTGAGTTCGGTCACGCAGACGCAGGTCAGCCTGCCGTTCATCACCGCGGACGCCGCCGGACCCAAGCATTTGACCGAGACGATCATGCGGTCCACGTTCGACAAGATCACCGCAGATCTGGTGGAACGGACCATGGAGCCGGTCAAGCAGGCGATGACCGACGCCAAGGTCAGTGAGAGCGACATCGACGAGGTCATCCTCGTGGGCGGCTCCACCCGCATACCGGCCGTGCAGAACCTGGTCCGCCGGCTGACCGGCGGCAAGGACCCGAACATGAGCGTCAACCCGGACGAGGTCGTGGCGCTGGGCGCCGCGATCCAGGCGGGTGTGCTCAAGGGCGAGGTCAAGGACGTCCTGCTGCTCGACGTGACACCGCTGTCGCTGGGCGTGGAGACCCGCGGTGGCGTCATGACGAAGATCATCGAACGCAACACCACGATCCCGGTCCGCCGCTCGGAGACCTTCTCCACCGCGGAGGACAACCAGGAGGCCGTGGACGTCGTCGCCCTACAGGGCGAGCGTGAACTGGCCGCCGACAACCGGGTCCTGGGCAGGTTCCAGCTGAAGGACATCCGCCCGGCACCGCGCGGTGAGCCACAGGTCGAGGTCACCTTCGACATCGACGCCAACGGCATCCTGAACGTCACCGCACGGGACAAGGACACCGGCAAGGAGCAGTCCATCACCATCAGCGAGGGCTCCAACCTCGACCAGGGCGAGGTCGACCGGATGATCCAGGAGGCCGAACGCCACCGTGGCGAGGACCAGGCACTGCGCGAGGCCGTGGACGCCCGCAACGAGCTCGACGCCGTGGCCTACCAGGTCGAACGCCGGCTGGGCGAGCTGGGCGACGCCGTCCCCTCGCACGAGCGGGCCCGCGCGGACATGCTCGTGGCCGACGCGCGGGAGGCGGTCAAGCAGGAGGCGCCGCCGGACAAGGCCAAGCCGCTCGCCTCCGAGCTGCAGCAGATGCTGGCCGCGCTCGCCGCGCATCAGGCGGGTGCGGGGGCCGCCGAACAGCCTGCTACCGGGGCGCAGGAGACCGCGAGCACCACCGCGGGTTCCGACGACGACGTGATCGACGCGGAATTCGACAAGAGCTGAGGTGTCGTCATGGCCACTGGGCAGGAGCCGATGACGCCCCCGGAGCAGCAGGAGCCGGTCGAGACCTCACCGGCCACCGCACAACCGGAGGCGGACGAGCAGGCCGCGGCCCTCGAGGAACTGCGGGACCGCTGGCACAGGACGCTCGCCGACCTGGACAACCTCCGCAAGCGCCATGCGAAGGAGCTGGAACGTGTGCGCGGTGAAGAGCGGGCCCGCACGGCGGCCGCCTGGCTGCCCGTCCTCGACAACCTGGAACGGGCCCTGGCCCACGCCGACTCCGACCCCAGCGCCGTGCTGAAGGGTGTCGAAGCCGTGCGCGACCAAGCCGTCGAGGTGCTGCGCGGCCTCGGATACGCCCGCTACGAGGAGACCGGAGTGCCCTTCGACCCGACCCGGCACGAGGTCGTCGGCGTGGTCGACAACCCCGATGCCGAGCCGAACACGGTGGCCCAGGTGGTGAGTCCGGGCTACGGCGCGGACGGGAAGCAGCTGCGCCCCGCGTTCGTCGTGGTCAGCAAGCGGCAGGAGTGACACCTCATGGCACGCGACTACTACGACGTGCTCGGAGTGTCGCGCGACGCGAACTCCGAGGAGATCCAGCAGGCCTTCCGCAAGCTGGCGCGCAAGCACCACCCCGACATCAACAAGGATCCGGGGGCCGAGGAGAGCTTCAAGGAGATCAACGACGCGTACAGCGTGCTGTCGGACCCCAGGACAAGGCAGCGCTACGACCGTTTCGGTGAGAACTTCCGGCAGATCCCGGAGGACTACGACGAGCGGGTGGCCGCGGCGGCGGGTGCCCGTGGCGGCTGGGGCGCGGGAGTCGGAGGGGCTGGCGGACGAGGCAGCAGGGTGCGCTTCCGTACGGCCGACGGCGTCGACTTCGACGGCTCCGGCGTCGACTTCGAGGACCTGTTCGGCGGGATCTTCGGACGCGGCGGCGGGGGCGGCTGGGGCCCGGTGCCGGGCGCCGACCAGGAGGCCGAGATCCAGCTCGGTGTCGAGGAGGCGTACCGGGGCGGCAAGCGCGGCATCACCTTGGGCGGCCCGAACGGGCAGCGCACCTACGACGTCACCATCCCGCGTGGTGTGGTCGACGGGCAGCGCATCCGGCTGGCCGGAGAGGGCGGCAGGGGCAGTGGAGACGCCCCGTCGGGCGATCTGTATCTGCGGGTGCGGATCAAGCCCGACGGGCGGTTCCGGCTGGAGGGCCGCGACATCCACGTCGTCCTCCCGGTGACGCCCTGGGAGGCAGCGCTCGGCGCGACCGTGCCGGTGCCCACCCCCGGCGGCACGGCCAAGGTCTCGGTCCCCGCGGGCTCGTCCAGCGGCCGTCGGCTGCGGCTGCGCGGCGAGGGCATGCCCAACCCACGTGGCAAGGACGGCGACCTGTACGCGGAGGTCCGCATCATGGTGCCGCCCGAGCCGACCGCCCGCGAGCGTGAGCTCTTCGAGGAGCTGACCGCCGTGTCCGCCTTCGACCCGAGGAGGCCCCGATGACCACCGCCCCCCGTCCTGGCGGCGAGAGCCGTCGGCCGCCCACCACCCCGGCCTCCCGGCCGGCCATCAACGTCCTTGTCCGTACCACCCGGACCACCACTCTCGTGCCGGACCGACGGCTCGGTCTCGACGCCGTCGCCCGGGACTCCGGACTCCATCCGGATCTCGTTCGACGGTTCGTCGCCCTCGGCCTCGTCGACGCCACCCGGGACGCCGGCGGGCGGCTGTGGTTCGAGCCGTCCGCTCTCGCCACCCTCGCCCGCATCCAACGTCTACGGGCCGCGCTCCCCCTCAACTACGCCTCCATGGGTCTGGTGCTCGATCTGCTCGACCGGATCAGTGAGTTGGAGGACGCGCTGAGGCGCAGCAACGCCGGCTCGTCGAGGAGTGATGAATCGTGGATATGAACCGGCTCACCCAGAAGTCCCAGGAAGCGCTGCAGGAAGCACAGACCATCGCCGGCCGACTGAACCAGACCGAGGTCGACGGCGAGCATCTGCTGCTCGGGCTCCTCGACCAGCCGGACGGTCTGATACCGCGGCTGATCGACCAGGCGGGCGCCGACACCCGGGCCCTGCGCACGGCGCTGACCGCCGAGTTGGGCCGCAGGCCCAAGGTGACGGGCCCCGGCGCCACCCCGGGGCAGGTGTACATCACTCAGCGGCTGGCGCAGGTGCTGGACTCCGCCGAGCAGGAGGCCAAGCGGCTCAAGGACGAGTACGTGTCCGTCGAGCACCTGGTGCTGGCGCTCGCAGACGAGGGGTCCCGGACGTCCGCAGGACGCCTGCTCAAGGAGCACGGCGTCACCAAGGACGCGTTCCTGTCGGCGCTGACCCGCATCCGCGGCAACCAGCGCGTCACCTCGGCGACGCCCGAAGCGTCGTACGAGGCATTGGAGAAGTACGGCCGTGACCTTGTCGCGGAGGCACGCAGCGGCAAGATGGACCCGGTGATCGGCCGGGACGCGGAGATCCGCCGCGTGATCCAGATCCTCAGCCGCAAGACCAAGAACAACCCGGTGCTCATCGGTGACCCGGGCGTCGGCAAGACCGCCATCGTGGAAGGTCTCGCCCAGCGCATCGTGCGGGGTGACGTGCCCGACGGGCTGCGTGATCGCACGATCTTCTCGCTCGACTTGAGTTCGCTGGTGGCGGGCGCCAAGTACCGAGGGGAATTCGAGGAGCGCCTGCAGGCCGTGCTGAGCGAGGTCAAGGCGGGCGGGGGGCGCATCCTGCTCTTCGTCGACGAACTGCACACGGTTGTCGGCGCGGGCGGCGCCGAGGGCGCGATGGACGCGGGGAACATGCTCAAGCCGATGCTGGCGCGCGGCGAGCTGCACATGATCGGCGCCACCACGATGGAGGAGTACCGCAAGTACGTCGAGTCCGACGCCGCCCTCGAACGCCGCTTCCAGCAGGTCCTGGTGGACGAACCGAGCGTGGAGGACACCGTTTCCATCCTGCGCGGGCTGCGCGAACGCCTGGAGATCTTCCACGGAGTGAAGATCCAGGACACCGCGCTGGTGGCTGCGGCGACCCTCAGCCACCGCTACATCACCGACCGGTTCCTGCCGGACAAGGCCATCGACCTCGTCGACGAGGCATGCGCGCGGCTGCGTACCGAGATCGACTCCATGCCGGCCGAACTCGACGAGATCACCCGCCGGGTGACCCGCCTGGAGATCGAGGATGCGGCACTGGCCATGGAGACGGACGCCGCCAGCGCCAAGCGACTCGATGAGCTGCGCCGCGAGCTGGCCGACCTGCGTGCCGAGGCCGACGCCATGCGCGCCCAGTGGGAGGCCGAACGCCAGGCCATCCGCCGGGTGCAGGATCTGCGTCAGGAGCTGGAGCAGGTACGGCAGGAGGCGGAGGAGGCGGAACGCGCCTACGACCTCAACCGTGCCGCGGAGCTGCGCTACGGCAGGCTCACCGAAGTAGAACGCCGGCTGGCGGCCGAAGAGGAGCGGCTGGACACCAAGCAGGGCGAGAACCGGCTGCTGCGGGAGGCCGTGACCGAGGACGAGATCGCCGAGATCGTCGCGGCCTGGACCGGGATCCCGGTCACCCGCCTCCAAGAGGGCGAGCGCGAGAAGCTGCTCCGTCTCGACGAGATCCTCAGCGAGCGTGTGGTCGGCCAGGGCGAGGCGGTCAAGCTGGTCACCGACGCCATCATCCGGGCCCGCTCCGGCATCCGCGATCCGCGTCGGCCGATCGGTTCGTTCATCTTCCTCGGCCCCACCGGTGTCGGAAAGACCGAGCTGGCCAAGACGCTCGCAGCGGCGCTCTTCGACTCCGAGGAGAACATGATCCGGCTGGACATGAGCGAGTACCAGGAACGGCACACGGTCAGCAGGCTGGTCGGAGCACCACCCGGGTACGTCGGTTACGAGGAGGGCGGCCAGCTCACCGAGGCGGTGCGCCGCAAGCCGTACTCCGTGGTCCTGTTCGACGAGATCGAGAAGGCCCACCCCGATGTGTTCAACACCTTGCTGCAGATCCTCGACGACGGCCGGATCACCGACTCGCAGGGCCGGACCGTCGACTTCCGCAACACCGTGATCATCATGACCTCCAACATCGGCTCGGCGCACCTGCTCGACGGGGTGACCGCCGACGGCGAGATCAAGCCCGACGCGCGCTCCCTGGTGATGAGCGAGCTGCAGAGCCACTTCCGGCCCGAGTTCCTCAACCGCGTCGACGACATCGTGCTGTTCAAGCCGCTGGGCCTGAGCCAGATCGAGCGCATCGTGGATCTGCAGTTCAACAACCTGCGCACGCGGCTGGCCGAACGGCAGATCACCGTCGATCTCACCGAACCTGCCCGCGAACTCATCGCCCAGCAGGGCTTCGACCCCGTGTACGGGGCGCGGCCGCTGCGCCGCTACATCTCCCACGAGGTCGAGACGCTCGTCGGACGGGCTCTGATCCGCGGCGACGTGCAGGACGACTCGACGATCCGCGTGGACGCGCAGAACGGCGAACTGGTCGTCACATACGCCGAGTCGGCCCGGCCGGACGTTCAGAAGGCCGCGTGAGTCCGATGGCCACCAGCCGGAGCAGGACGATCGACTGTGACCAGTGCGGCCGCAAGAACCGGGTACCGGCGGCGGCCGAGGGCACCCCGCGCTGTGGGAACTGCCACTCCCCGCTCGCGTGGATCGCCGACGCCGGCGACCGGGACTTCGCGGAGATCGCCGAGCAGGCGAAGCCGTACGTCCTCGTCGACCTGTGGGCCACTTGGTGCGGGCCCTGCCGGATGGTCAGCCCCGCACTGGAACAGGTGGCCCACCAACTCGCCGGGCAGGTCAAGTTGGTCAAGGTGGACATCGACCAGAATCCACGGCTCGCCCAGCACTTCCAGGTGCAGGCCGTACCGACCCTGCTGCTGCTCGACAAGGGCGAGGTGATCTCCCGCACGACGGGCGCGGCACCCGCTCCGGCGCTGCGGCAGTGGGTCGAGGAGAGCCTGGCGGTTCGCCGGTGAACGCATACACCACGCACCCGCGTCGCTGCTTAACTCCCCTGCTCCGTAAGGGGAATGGCCGTGGAGGCCGCACTGCAACACGGTCCGAACGGCAGTGTGGAACGCGGAGGCGTCACCGCGTCAGCGGCATCAGGGTGCATAGCATTGCGGGATGACTCGACTCCAGCTCCTGCGCCTCGACCACGCCCCTGCTCTTCTTCGGTTCGAGCGGGAGAATCGGGACTACTTCGCCGCTTCGATTCCCGACCGAGGCGACGAGTACTTCGCCCACTTCGACGCACGCCACGACGAGTTGCTCGCCGAACAGGCGGCGGGGCTGCACTTCTTCCACCTCGTGGTGGACAGTGGCGGTGCGGTGCTGGGACGCGTCAACTTGGTGGACGTGACGGACGGTTCGGCCGAACTCGGTTATCGGATCGCCGAGCGGGCCGCGGGGCGGGGACTCGCCACGACAGCTGTGCGCGAAGTCTGCGCCCTGGCCGTCACGGAGTACGGCCTGAGCAGGCTGCGGGCCCGTACGACTCTGGACAACAGCGGCTCGCGAACCGTCCTGGCCCGTACGGGATTTCAGCCCGTCGGCGAAATCCGGCTGAGCGGTCGCCCGGGCCTTCGCTTCGTCCGGGAACTGCGGGACACCGACCGGGCGGTGCCCGCAGAGGCAGACGTCGTCAGGGAATCGGTTCGGCGGAGGGGTTGATCGGCGACTGGTAGGCGCCACTGGCCAGCATGCGTACCTCCCCCGCCGGGCTGATCTCGGCACGGAGGATGCCCGTCGGATCGCAGTACACCGGGTTGCCGCCCGGGCCGAGGGCGTCGGTCCTTTCGACGACCACCTCGTCCGTCACGACGCCGGTACCCGATCCGGGCTGCGTGAAGGTCAGCCGGTAGCGGTCCATGGTCTTCATGACGCCCTCCCACGCTGGTGACAAATGTGGGCAAATAGGTTCCCCTCCATGATGCGGCCAGATTCACTCGGAAGCAGCACTCGCGACGACGAACGCCGTCGGCCCGTGCCACACGGCCCCGGCGAGCTTCGTTCACATTGCGTGACGCCTCTCGCCTCCACGCGCCGGGCAGTGTAGACATAGGCACATGGTCGGACTATTGGGTCGATCCCGGGCTCAGTCGACCCGCCGCCTCAAGACCCCTCTCGATCAGGAGGGGCCACACGGAGGCAGGCACCGACGCGGCCCGTCCGCCGGGCTCCGGTCGGCGCTGGGCGGGCGCAGCGTCGCCGGGCAGGTCTTCCTCCTGCAAGTGGTGATCGTGCTGCTCCTGGTCGTGTCCGGGGTGGTGGCGCTGGTGCTCCAGGTACGTCACGACAGCACCCAGGAGGCCCGCAACCGTTCACTCGCCGTCGCCGAGACCTTCGCCCGCGCACCGGGCACCCCCGCGGCTCTCAGCGCCCCCGATCCCACGGCATTGCTTCAGTCACGGGCCGAAGCCGCCCGCAAGGCGGCGAACGTGGACTTCATCGTCGTGATGAGCACCGACGGGATCCGCTACACCCACCCCAAGCCCGACCGGATCGGCAAGAAATTCGTCGGAACCATCGCGCCCGCGCTGGCCGGGCACCCCGTCGTCGAAGAGATCACGGGAACCCTGGGACCGCTGGTGCAGGCCACGGTGCCCGTCGAGGCACCCGACGGCAAGGTGGTGGGCCTGGTGTCGGCCGGTATCACCATCGCGAACGTGGGCGGTGTCGCGGACCGGCAGCTGCCGCTCATGCTGACGTCCGCCGGGGTCGCGCTGGCCCTGGCCACCGGCGGGACGGCGCTCGTGAGCAGGCGCCTGCTGCGCCAGACCCGCGGCTTGGGCCCGTACGAGATGACCCGGATGTACGAGCACCACGACGCGGTGCTGCACGCCGTCCGGGAGGGAGTGATCATCGTCGGCGGCGAGGGACAGCTGGTGCTCGCCAACGACGAGGCGAACCGACTGCTCGACCTGCCCGACGACGCCGAGGGGCGGAACGTACGCGACCTCGGTCTCGACTCGGACACCGCCGACCTGCTGGCCTCGGGACGCGTCGCCACCGACGAGGTGCACCTGGTGGGCGAACGGCTGCTGGCCATCAACCAACGGCCCACGGACCTCAAGGGCGGCCCGGCCGGAAGTGTCGCGACGCTCCGTGACTCGACCGAACTGCGCGCGCTCTCCGGCCGGGCCGACGTGGCACGGGAACGACTCAAACTGTTGTACGAAGCCGGGGTGGGCATCGGGACGACCCTGGACGTGACACGCACCGCCGAGGAACTGGCGGAGGTGGCCGTCCCACGCTTCGCGGACTTCGTCACCGTCGATCTGGCCGACGCCGTGCTGAACGGGCAGGAGCCGGAGGCGGGCACCGATCTGCGCCGCACCGCGTCCGGCGGAATCCGCACGGACGCTCCGCTCTATCCGGTGGGCGAACACATCGGCTTCGTCCGCTCCACCCCGCAGGCCCACAGCCTGCGCACCGGCCAGGCCGTCATCGAGCCCGACCTCGGTGGGTCTCCGGGCTGGCTGGCCCAGGACCTGGAGCGCACCGGGCGGGTCGTGGACTACGGCATCCACTCACTGATCACAGTCCCGCTGCGGGTGGGCCCCCTGGTGATGGGCGTGGTCAACTTCTGGCGCTCGGAGAAGCCCGAACCCTTTGACAGCGAGGATCGGGCCCTGGCCGAGGAGCTGGTCGCCCGGGCCGCGGTCTCGATCGACAACGCGCGTCGCTACACCCGCGAGCACACCATGGCGGTGACGCTGCAGCGCAGTCTGCTGCCGCGCAGCTTTCCGGGGCAGAGCGCCCTGGACATCGCGTATCGCTACCTGCCCGCGCAGGCCGGAGTGGGCGGGGACTGGTTCGACGTGCTGCCGTTGCCCGGCGCCCGTGTCGCGGTCGTCGTGGGCGATGTCGTCGGGCACGGACTGCATGCCGCGGCGACGATGGGACGGCTGCGTACGGCGGTCCACAACTTCTCCGCCCTGGACCTGCCGCCCGACGAGCTCCTCGGACTCCTGGACGAACTGGTCGGCCGCATCGACCAGGACGAGGAGACGGAGGACAGCAGGGCCGCCGTCACCGGCGCCACCTGCCTCTACGCCATCTACGACCCGACCTCCCGGCTCTGCACCGTCGCTCGGGCCGGGCACCCGCCGCCGGCGGTGGTGCGTCCCGACGGGAGCGTCGACTTCCCGGAGGTGCCGGCCGGTCCGCCGCTCGGGCTGGGCGGCCTCCCGTTCGAGACGGCCGAGCTCGAACTGGCCGAGGGCAGCCGTCTGGTGCTGTACACGGACGGACTCGTCGAGGACCGGGATCGGGACATCGACAGCGGTCTGGAGCTGCTGCGCACCGCCCTCGCCGGGGCCGACCGGTCGCCGGAGGACACCTGCCGGGCCGTGCTCGACGCCCTGCTCCCGCCCCGGCCGAGCGACGACATCGCCCTGATCGTCGCCCGCACCCAGGCGCTCGGTGCCGACCGGATCGCCGAGTGGCAGGTGCCGTCCGACCCTGCCGCCGTCGCCGAGGTGCGCGCCTCCGTCACCCGGCAGCTGGCGGAGTGGGGACTGGACGAGATGTCGTTCACCACGGAGCTCATCCTCAGCGAGCTGGTCACCAACGCGATCCGTTACGGCAGCGGTCCGATCCGGATCCGTGTGCTGCGCGACCGCAGCCTGATCTGCGAGGTCTTCGACGGCAGCAGCACCTCACCCCACCTGCGTCAGGCGGCGATCACGGACGAGGGCGGACGCGGCCTGTTCCTGGTCGCACAAATGGCCGAGCGCTGGGGCACCCGTTACAACCCCTCCGGCAAGGTGATCTGGGCGGAGCAGCCGCTGCCCTGAACGTGCGTCTCGGCCGTGGGGCCGGGCTCAGCGGGCCAGACGGCCCAGCAGGGACGAGGCGGACAGGATGCCGAGGGCGGCGGCCAGCACGAGAACCCCGTAGTCGAGGGCCAGATGGGCAGGTGTGCCCAGCAACAGGCCACGCAGCGCGTCCACTTGGTAGCTGAGGGGGTTGATCTTGCTGATGGTCTGGAGCCAGCCGGGCATGACGGCCAAGGGATACAGGGCGTTGGAGCCGAAGAACAGCGGCATCGTGATGGCCTGGCCGATGCCCATCAGCCGGTCCCGGGTCAGCACGATGCCCGCGATCGTCATCGAGAGGCAGGAGAAGAAGGCCGAGCCGAGGACGACGGCCACCGCGACACCCAGCAGCCGCAGCGGGTCCCACGTCATCGCCACCCCGAGCAGCGCGGCGATGACGACCACCACGACCGCCTGGATCAGCGCCTTCACGCCCGCGGCGAAGGCCTTCCCGGTGATGAGCGCCGAGCGCGGAGTCGGTGTGACGAGGAGTTTGGTGAGGATCCCGGCGTCCCGCTCCCAGATGATCATGATGCCGTAGAAGATGGCGATGAACATGGCCGACTGGGCGATGATGCCGGGCGCCAGATAGTCGATGTACGGGATGCCGCCGGTGGGTATCGCCTTGATCCGGGTGAAGGTCTCGCCGAAGATCAGCAGCCAGAGCGCCGGCTGGACCGCTCGGGTGTACAACTCGGTGCGATCGTGGCGGAGCTTCTGCAACTCGACCGCGCACATCGCGCCGACCCGGGCGGGCAGCACCTTCCAGCCGCTCCGGGCCCGGGGCGGTACGACGAGCAGGTCGAGGCCGGTGGGGTGGACGCGGTCAGCCGACACGGGTTGCGGTGCGACGCGTGTTTCGGACATCGCTGAAGTCTCCTGACTGGTCGTCGAGGCCGCTGCCGGCGATATCGCGGAAGACGTCCTCCAGCGTGGGCAGTTCACCGTTGTTCGTGGCGCCACGTCGCGCACCGAGGCCGGTCCTGAGCTCGTCGGGGGTGCCGAGAGCACGGACGCGGCCGCGGTGCATCAGCGCGACCCGGTCGCAGTACTGGTCGGCCTCGTCCATGTAGTGCGTCGTCACGAGCACCGTCATGCCCGTGGCGGCGCGCACGGCGTTGATGTGCTCCCACACGCTCGTCCGGGCGATCGGATCGAGGCCGATGGTCGGCTCGTCGAGGATCAGCAGCCGGGGCGCGCTCACCAACGCCTGGGCGAGTTCCAGGCGGCGGACCATGCCTCCGGAGTAGGTCTTGGCGAGCCGGTCGGCCGCGTCGGAGAGATCGACCGCCGCGAGCGCCTGGTCGACGCGTGCCGCGCGCTCCCGGCGGGAGACGTCGAAGACACGGGCGAACAGCTCCACGTTCTCCCGCCCCGTGAGCCCGGAGTCGGCGGAGAGCTGCTGCGGTACGTAGCCCAACAGGCGCCGTACGGCCATGCGTTCGCGGGTGGCGTCGTGCCCGAAGACACGCACCATGCCGGCGGGAACGGGCAGGAGGGTGGTGATGCAGCGGATCGCCGTGGTCTTTCCCGCGCCGTTGGGTCCGAGCAGTCCGAAGACCTCACCGTCATGGACGGAGAGTTCGAGGCCGTCGACCGCGGTGGTCTCACCGAAGGCGTACGCGAGCCCCGCACAGGTGACGGCGTCCGTCCCGGTAGCCGCTGCCTGTGCCGGTCCGTCGGCACCCTTTCCCCCACCCGTCGGCGCGGCAGGTCCGTCGGCCGCGCCCTTCCCGCCATCCGTCGGTACGGCCCAGCCGTCGGCCGCGTCCGTCGCGCCGCCGTTCGCCACGGCCCGGCTTCCGTCCTGGGCGGGGTCTTGGCCTCCGGTCGTGTTCCGCGTCATGTCTCCTCGGCCTCCTCGTGCAGGTTCGCCGCCAGCTTGCGCAGGGCCGGAAGGGCCGCCTCCAGGGCCACACGGTCGGCCTCGTCGAGACGAGCCACCTGGCGCCGTACGAGCGCCGCGCGCCGCTGCCGCCAGTCGCGCAGCCGAGCGTCGGCCGCCGGGGTGGGCAGCAGCAGCGCCGCCCGCCGGTCGGCCGGGTCCGTCTCGCGGATCACATAGCCGTCCCGCACCAGCTGGTTGACCAGAGTCGAGACCGAATTTCCCGCCAGGTAGAGCTCCTTGGCGGCCTCCGACACACGAATGCCGGGACGGGCCACGACCAGGCGCAGCAGCTCGACCTCCGCACCGCGCAGCCGCGGAGCGGTCATGCCTCTGCGCAGCCGCCGCCGGATCAGCCGTTGCACTCCGGCCAGGGTGTCGGCCAGCGCCTCGGGAAAACTCTCGGACTCCACACATCGAGAATAGCTCTGTGTCAGAGGTAATTCGGAAAAGGGACGGTCAAGAGCGAGCAAGCGGAGAGCCTGCGGGCATACCCCAGGGGTGTACCCGTGGGGGCGGTGTCGTCAGTGTTCCTTGAGTTCGTCGATGCGGACCGGCGCGCCGACGGTGACCGACTGGATGGCGGCAAGGGCGATGGAGAGCGCGGCGCGGGCGTCCTCACCCGTGACGGCGGGAGCGCGGCCGGTGCGGACGCGGTCGGTGAAGTCGGCGAGCTCGGCCACGTAGGCGTCGCGGAAGAGGTCCTGGTCGTACCCGACGCACTCGGCGGTGATGCCGCCCGAGCCGTAGGAGGTCAGATGGGTGCGGCGGATGTCACCCAGGGTGAGCATGCCCTCCGAGCCGAACACCTCGCCGCGCACGTCATAGCCGTACACGGCCTGGAAGTTGGCCTCGGCGGTGGCGAGCGCGCCGTTGTCGAAGCGGATCGTGACGACGGCGGTGTCGAGCAGTCCGCGGTCCTTGAAATCGGGGCGGACCAGGGCGTCGGCCATGGCGAAGACCTCGACGGGGTCGGCGCCGGGGTTGAGGTAGCGCAGCGTGTCGAAGTCGTGGACCAGAGTCTCCAGGAAGATCGTCCACGGCGGGATGGGCGCCGGGTCCGCCAGCTTCGGGTCACGGGTGAGGGAGCGGAGCAGTTGTGGGGTGCCCACGGCGCCGGCGACGACCTTGTCGTGAGCGGCCCGGAAGCCCGGGTCGTATCGCCGGTTGAAGCCGACCTGGAGAGCCACCCCGGCGTCTCGGGCGGCCGAGACGGCACGGTCGGCCTCGGCGAGGGTGACCGCCATGGGCTTCTCGCAGTAGACGGCCTTGCCCGCCCGCGCCGCCGCCTCCACCAGGTCCGCGTGGGTGCGGGCCGGGGTGGCGATCACCACCGCCTCGATCCGCGGGTCGGCCAGCAGATCGACGATCGCGGTGTACGCCGTGGCACAGCCGAGCGGGGCGGCGAGGCGCTCGACGGCGCCCGGGGCGGGGTCGGCGACGGCGGCGAGGCGGACACCGGGCAGACGGTGGGCGAGGGTTTCGGCGTGGAAGGAGCCCATCCGTCCGGCGCCTATGAGGCCGACGGCGAGCGGTTGCTGCGAGGCCATGCGAGTTCTCCGTACGTGGGTGAGTGAGTGCGGGGCGGGGAGGGCGTCGTCAGGGAGTGCGTCGTCAGAGGGTGAAGGCGGAGCGGAAGCGCTCCAGGGCGCGGTCGCTGTCGCCCGAGGCCCAGGCCTCCATGGCGACGGTGCCGTCGTAGCCGAGGTCGACGAGAGCGCGTGCGACGGCCGGGTAGTTGATCTCCCCGGTTCCGGGCTCGCAGCGGCCGGGCACATCGGCCACCTGGATCTCGCCGATCAGGCTCCGGCCGTGGGCGCGGCGGACCAGCTCGATCAGGTTCCCCTCGCCGATCTGCGCGTGGTAGAGGTCGAGATTCATGCGCAGTCCTGGCCGGTCCACGGCCGCCACCAGAGCCAGAGTGTCGGCGGCCTTCGCGAACGGCACTCCGGGGTGGTCGACCGCGGTGTTGAGGTTCTCCAGGGTGAAGACCACCCCGGCGCTCTCCCCCAGTTCGGCGATGCGGGTGAGCGTGCGGTGGGCGGCGATCCACATCGGACCGGTGGCCTCACCGGCGACCGCGGTGACCGGAAGGCCCTGGGAGTCGAGGCCGGTGCCGTGCAGGTTCAGCCGGGTGCATCCCAGCAGCTGAGCAGCCTTGACCGACTCCTCCGCGGTACGCAGCAGTTCGGCCGCTCCGTCCACGTCGGTGAGGCTGCCGCGAAGGTAGCCGGTCATCGAGGAGAAGACCGCCCCGGTCCGCGACAGTGCGCTCAGGTCGTGCCGGGCCCAGTCCCAGATCTCGACCTGGAAGCCGGCGTCATGGATCCGCCGCGCCCGCTCCTGGATCGACAGGTCCAGGAAGACCATCTCGGCGCAGACCGCCAATGTGTACATCGTTCGTCGCCCCCATTCCGGTTTCCGGTGACTAGAACGTTCTAGTTCCGGAACAGCAGTACGCCAGCCGCCGAGCGCCTTTGTCAAGGTTCCGCGAAGGCGCGGAGCTAGAACGTTGCAGTAATGCCGACCAGCGCGTTCGCGTCTGGTCTACGATCCTCGACGGGAAGCACGCTTCGACACTTCGTCCAGGGAGGGCAGCCGTGTCACCGACCCCTGCGGTCCCGGGCGGCAAGCGACCGACCCTCGCCGATGTCGCGGCACGGGCCGATGTCTCCGTCGCCCTGGTCTCCGTCGTGATGCGCGGGGCCAAGGGCGCGGGGGCCGCCACCCGGGAGCGGGTGCTGCGGGCGGCGAAGGAGATCGGCTACCGGCCCGACTCCCGGGCGCGGCTGCTGCGCAGCAGCCGCTCGCGCCTGCTCGGGGTGCAGTTCGAGCTCCAGCAGCCGTTCCACACCGACCTGGTGGAGCGCCTGTACAGCGCGGCCGAACCCGCCGGTTACCAGATCGCCCTCGGCGCCGTCGCCCCGAGCCGCAGCGAGCGGCAGGCCGTGGAGGCGTTGCTCGCCGACCGCTGCGAGGCACTGATCCTGCTCGGTCCACAGGTCCCCGCCGCACGGCTGGCGGAGCTCGCCGCACAGCTGCCGGTCGTTTCCGTGGCCCGGCGGTTGCGGCCGCCCCCCTCCGGGGTGGATGTCGTACG
Source organism: Streptomyces albiflavescens (assembly GCF_014645835.1). Taxonomy (GTDB): domain Bacteria; phylum Actinomycetota; class Actinomycetes; order Streptomycetales; family Streptomycetaceae; genus Streptomyces; species Streptomyces albiflavescens. Next base: position 30,867 of record NZ_BMMM01000013.1, on the reverse strand, counting down.
GACGGCCGACGACGAGGGCGCCCGCCAGGCCGTCGATCATCTGGTGGCCCTCGGCCACCGGGACATCGCCCACATCGACGGGGGCCGGGCGCCGGGCGCGGCCGACCGGCGCCGCGGCTACCGTACGGCCATGAACCGCCAGGGTCTGGGCGAGCACGCGCAGGTCCTGCCGGGCGGATCGACCGAGGAGGACGGTGCCGCGGCGGCCCGCGCCCTCCTCGACGCCGACCGTCGGCCCACCGCCGTCCTCGCCTTCAACGACCTCTGTGCCACCGGCGTCCTCGACACGCTTCTGCGTGCCCGCGTACCTGTCCCCGACGAGATCTCCGTCATCGGCTTCGACGACACCCGTCTGGCCCGGCTCGCCCATGTCGACCTCACGACGGTCCGTCAGGACATCGCACATCTTGCACAGTTGACGGTCGGCCGGGCCGTGGCACGGCTGGAGGGCGAAGCGCCGTCCGAGGGCCCGGGGCAGGAGATCGTCGTCGAACCGCACCTCGTCACGCGCGGTACCACCGCCGCTCCCCCGGCCACCTGAATCCTCCGCGTTCCCGGCACCGGTGGCCGGCAACGGGTGCACCTCGCCCCACGGTCACTTACCGTCCAGTAATATCCCGCGACAGGCCCCTGGAGGAGGAACCGTGCCACGATCGGAACGCTCGCCCTTGTTGCTCGCCGGCCTGTTGGCTGCCGCGGGCGTCACCCACTTCGTCGCGCCACGGCAGTACGACGCGACCATTCCGCGTGCTCTGCCAGGAGCGCCGCGGACCTGGACCTATGCCAGCGGTGCAGCCGAACTCGCGCTGGCGGCAGGAGTCGCGCTGCCCCGTACACGGCGTATCGCCGGGCTGGCGACCGCCGCCTTCTTCGTCGGCGTATTCCCCGCCAACGTCCAGATGGCGGTGGACTGGCGCCGTCGTCCGGCCCCCCTCAAGGCGGCGGCTCTCGCGCGGCTGCCGCTGCAGGTGCCGCTCGTCCTGTGGGCGCGCGGTGTCGCCCGGGGCGCGGAGGTCCGGTCATGACGTCTCGGGTGAACGTGGGCGACACGGTCGAGGACTTCACGCTGCCGGACGAGACCGGGGCGAGCCGGAGCCTGTCCGAACTGCTCGGCGACGGGCCGGTGGTGCTGTTCTTCTATCCCGCCGCCCTCACCGCCGGCTGCACCGCCGAGGCCTGCCACTTCCGTGATCTGGCCGCCGAGTTCGCCGCCGCGAGCGCGCGCCCCGTGGGGATCAGCGGTGACGCGGTCGACCGGCAGCAGGAGTTCGCCGGACGCCACACGCTCGGGTTCCCGCTGCTGTCCGACACCGAAGGGACAGTACGTGAGCGGTTCGGGGTGAAGCGCGGCTTCTCCATGGCCCCGACCAAGCGGGTCACCTTCGTCATCGCGCAGGACCGCACGGTCCTGGAGGTGGTCCGCAGCGAACTGCGGATGAGCGCGCACGCCGACCGGGCCCTGGCCGCGCTGCGCGACCACCGGAGCTGACGCACGACCGGCGGAGTGCCCGCGTGAACGGGGCCCACCCCTTCGCGGATGGTGGGCGGGTCCCGTTCACTGCGCTTCATTTTCGACTCCGGTTCCGGTCTCCGGCAGGGAGTGCGACCAGGCATGTCCGCGACACGGGGCACACCCCGTGTGCACGCCGCGTCTCCCGTGCGTCTCCCCCGTGAGGCGCCCTGTCGTGAGCCGGACCTTGCGGTCATGCTGGTCCCCGACGAGCCGCCCGCGCGATCAACGGAGCCCAGATGACAGACCAGGCCACCCGTCTCGAAGTGAAGCCGGTCGCCGGCCATATCGGCGCCGAGATCACCGGGGTCGACCTGGCCGGGGAGTTGACGGACGAGGTCGTCGACCGGATCCGGGCGGCGGTGCTGCGCTGGAAGGTGGTGTTCTTCCGGGCACAGCGGCTGGATCACGCCTCGCATGTCGCGTTCGCACGGCGGTTCGGCGAGCCGGTCCGTCTGAGGTCACGCGGCAGTGCGTCGCCCCGGGACTTCCCCGAGGTCGAGACGACGGCCGATCGGCTGGAACTCGGCGGCCGCTACGGGATGGACCACGACGAGTGGCTGCGACGGCGCCGCCATTCCCTGCTGCGGGGGTGGCACTGCGACCACGGGGCCCGCGTCGATCCGCCGGCCGCGACCATCCTGCGCGCCGAGACCGTGCCGCCGTACGGCGGTGACACGACCTGGTCCAACCTGGCCGTCGCCTACGCGGGCCTCTCGGAGCCCGTACGTCACTTCGTGGACGGCTTGCGCGCGGAACACCGGCTCGGGGTCGGGTACCAGTCACGGCCCGGCGACGACGCGTATGTGCGCCATCTGCTGGACCATCAGATCGCCTCGGACCACCCGCTGGTACGGGTGCACCCCGAGACGGGCGAGCGGGTGCTGTTCGTCAACGGCTACTACATCGAGCAGATCCTCGGGGTGTCCCGCGCGGAGAGCCGGGCGCTGCTGGAGATGCTGCTGGAGCAGGCGACCCGGCCCGAGTACACGGTCCGGTTCCGGTGGGAGCCGGGCAGCGTGGCCTTCTGGGACAACCGGGCCACCATCCATCTGGCGCCCAGCGACACGGCCCATGTCGACCACCCCCGGGTCATGCACCGCGTGATGCTCACAGGCGATGTCCCGGAGGGGGTCGACGGCAAGCCGTCGGTGGCGATCGTGGGCAGCGAGACGCGGCGCTGGTGAGCCACGGCCGGCAGGCGTGCGGCAGAACGTCAGGACGCGTCAGGACGTCAGGGCGTCAGGGCGTCAGGACAGAGTCCTGTCAGAAGATGCCCTGTCCCGGGACCAGGATTCCGTTCGGGTCGTAGGTGTGTCTGGCCGTGGCCAGTTGGCGCCAGGCGGAGCCGAAGTGGTCGCGCCAGTCCGACGGGCCGAAGGGGACGGAGCCGACCGGATAGTGCGTGCCGCCTGCCGCGCGAACGGTGTCGTACGCGGTGCGGTTGGCGGCGAGCAGACGGTCGATGGTCGCGGTGTCGTCGGGCGGCGTCGTACGCAGAACGGCCAGGAGGTACGGCACGGGATCGTCGGGGGTGCGCAGCAGCGGCGCGTGCAGCCGCTCGCTCAGCAGTGGGTACAGGAGGACGACGCCCGGGCCGAGGTCGGCCGAGGTGAGGTCGTCGAGCAGGGACCCGGCAAGAGCGACGGCCTCGCGACCAGGCAGCAGCAGATTGAGCCAGGGGTGGGCGTACGCCCAAAGACCCGCTTCCTTCAGGGCGGCGACGCCGGGGGCGAGCCGGTCGAGGAAGTCGTAGTACGCGAGGTCGGACGTCTGCACGCCGGACGGGTCGTGACGCAGTCCGCGCAGCAGTGCGCTGTCGTCGGGGGCGGGACCGACGGGAGGGCCGTAGGCGACGGCTTCGAGGAGGTAGCCGCGGAAGGCTCCCTCGCTGTCCGGGGTGACTTGGCCCTCGACATAGGCGAAACGGCCCTCCCGCACCAGTAGTCGTTGGTCGTCGAGGAACGTACGCAGGTCGTCGTACGGGAGGAGGTAGTGGCGCACGGTCTCGGGCGCGGGAACCAGACGCAGTGTGGCGCCGACGACGACCGCGCACTGGCCGAGTCCGGCGAGCACGGCGTGGAAGAGATCACGGTGGCGCGTCGGGGAGCAGCGGACGAACTCTCCGGCGCCGGTGACGACTTGCAGTTCCGTGACGTTGTCGACCTGGGCGCCTTGCTGATGGGTCTGACCACCGAGCCCGCCGACGGACAGGGTGCCGCCGACGGAGAGTTCGAGATAGTCGGTGAAGGTGGGGGGTGTGAGGCCGTGGGCCAGGGTGGCCTTGGCCACGTCGCTCCACTTGGCGCCCGCCCCGACCGTGACCGTGGTACTCCGTCGTCCGACCGCACCGATGGCCGCAAACGGCGCGGTCTCGATGACCAGGCCGCCGTCGACCTGCGCCTGACCTTGAGTGGCGTGACCCTGACCACGTGGGGCGACCCGCAGTCCATGCGCATTGCAGAAGCGGATCATCGCGACGACGTCCCTGATGGAGCCCGGTCGCAGGACCGCGGCCGGACGCCGGTGGACGATGTGTCCGAAGTCGTCGGCGGCCGCGGTGAGTGATGCCTCGTCGGTGTGCAGGGTCCCGTCGAGCGGCGGAAGGTCGGTCAGCGGCCGGTCGGACGCGCTGACCGCCCAACTGCGGGTGAAGGGGTCGAACCCGATCACCGCGGCGCCGACGGCCGCGAGGCCGTGCAGTGCGGTGCGTCGCGAGGGTGTCCGGGGCATGCGCTCCTCCTGGGGCAGGCGGGATGCAGCGATCAACTCCGGCCGAGTCTAAGGGGATTGGGTCTTGAGACGAGCGGGGGACCACCGTGGATTCCCGCCAACGACCCTGTTTCACGGCTGCCGCATGAGGGGGGACGAGTGCGGCCGCCGTCCGGGCGAGGACGGCGGCCGACTTCATGCCGAGGCGGCACGGCTCAGGCGCCGACGCGGCACGGCTCAGGCGTCGGCAACAGCAACAGCAACGACCCACTCACCGCAGCGAGCACGGCTCACACGTCGGACGGCACCGCTCACACCTCGACGCAGCACGGCTCACACATCGACGGCGACACAGGTACGCGGGACACCGCTGAAGTCGCCCAGCGCTCCGGCGCCATAGAGCCATGAAGCGGGGCGCACGGCGATGTGGAGCGTACCCGTGTGCCGCAGGGCGCCGCCCCCGCACGGGCACAACTCGGCGGGGGCGGGCGCCATCTCGCGGCTCATGCCGTCGAAGACGGACCCTCCTCCGGCTTGTCCTCGTCGGTGCCCTTCTCCGGCGTCCGCACGAATCCCTGAAGTTCGAGCGGGCCGCCCGCCTTCTCGGGGCGGCCGTCGGAGTTCTGACCGTTCAGGTTCTGCCGGACCGAGTCCAGGATCGTCAGGCCCTGTGCGACCAGGCCGGCCGCGATCTCGCCGAGGCCGTCCGCGCCGTTCAGGACGTTGACGTTCGCTCCGGCGAGACCGCCCGCCGCTTCCTTCACGATCAACGGGAGCTGGTCGATCAGCATCCGGTCGAGGGCGACACGGTCGTGCGAGGCCGCGGCCTCGGCCTGGATCTTCATCCGTTCCGCCTCGGCGATGGCGAGCACCTTGATCCGCTCGGCCTCCGCCTCGGCGGGCTTCACGATCTCGGCCACCAGCTGCTGCTGGCGCAACTGGGCTGCCTTCTGGGCCAGTTCGGTCTGGGCAGCGAGCACCTCCTGCTGGGCGTGGGCCTGCGCCAACGGCCCGGCCTGGGCGGACTGCGCCTGGGCGCGGTCCACTTCGGCCGAGTACTCCGCCTTCACGATCGCGGTCTGGCGGGCGTACTCGGCCTGGTTGCGCGCCGCCACCTGCTCCGCCTCGACGGAGGCCTGGGTGGCCTGGGCCTGCGCGATCTGGGCCTGCCGCTGGATGGCCGCCTTGTGCGGTGCGGACATGGCGTCGATGTAGCCGGTGTCGCCGTCGTCGATCGACTGGATCTGCAGCGAGTCGACGATCAGACCGATCTTCGCCATCTCGGTCTTGGAGGTGTCCAGGACCTCCGCGGCCAGCTTCTGCCGCTCGGTGACGATCTCCTCGACCGTCATCGAGCCGATGATGGCGCGCAGATGGCCGGCGAAGATCCGGCCGGTCAGCACCGACATCTGCTCCTGGTCGGAGAGGAACCGCTGGCCCGCGTTGATGATGCTCTCGGTGTCGTTACCGACCTTGAACGCGATGACGGCACGAACGTGCAGCGCGATGCCCTGCCTGGTGACACAGGTCTCGGTGACTTCGGACTCGCACATCGACAGGGTGAGGAAGCGGGTCTTGCGGAAGATCGGGAGCACGAACTTGCCGTGCCCCGTGACCACTCGGAACGGCGCGCCCCCCAGTCCCCGCCTGCCTCCCGAGATCAGCATCGCCTCGTCGGGGGCGGGAACGCGGTAACCGAACATAACGTCTTCTTCTCCTTAGCCGGCGTCGGCGGCAGCGCCGCCCAACGCGTCCAGCGGATCGGCCCACTCGATGACGTCGACCTCGCGACATCCACGTGATTCGATCACGAGCACAGTCGCCCCTGTCGGCAGGGGCTCCTGCGACCAGGCAAGGAAGGTCTCGGAGCCGCCTCTCACCCGCACGAGGATCTCGCCGGGACCAGCGGCTCCGCGCGTGCCGACGAGTAGTTCCCCCGTGCAGCCGATCACGGCGTCGTCCTGCACCACTGTCGGCCGCCCCCAATCGTTCTTGTTCTCCTTCCGACCTTAGACCCCACCTGCGTCGGGCGCCTATGCTCCTGTCGATCCTCGTGGCCTGCCGAGGGCGCGGACGCTCAGCTCCTGGTGAACCGGTAGGTCTTGCTGTCGGTCAGGACGCAGAAGCCCGGCGACACGACGATCACGCGCAGGGTGCCGGTGCGCCGGTCGTAATCGATGCCCTCCGCCTCGAACGTGCCCGAGCAGGAGCTGCGCAGCGGGAGCTGGCGGAGCGCCGTGACATGGCCGGACACGTCAGCCGAGCCGGGCTCGCCGCTCAGGTCGACCTGCAGCAGCGGCTTGGTGATGCCGAACAGCGTGCCCGCCGGGTCGTCGGACGAGCACAACAGCTGCGTCGCGGTGACGAAGTCGCAGCCCTGTATGTCACGGACCGCGTGGTCCAGGTTGATCGTGGACGCCTGAGGCAGGTTCGCCGAGGGGGACGTACTCGGGTTCACGCCCGGGGTCGGGAACACCAGCAGCCGGCTCATCGTGCCGTACTCGCCGGACACCATCCATGTACCGCTCGGGGCGATGGTGACGAACGAGTTGTTCAGCGCTTCTCCCGCGCTCAGCGCGTGGACGTACTCCGACCAGCCGCCGCCCGGTGCCTGCACTCGGAACATCTTCGAGCCGCCGGAGTCGCTCTGATACGGCTCGATGTAGTAGCCGTTGTAGGAGGCGTCCGGGTCGCCGACGTGGTTCCAGCCGCGGCTGCTCACGCTGGAGGGGATGGTACCTATGCCGGTGTAACGGTTGGCGCTTCCGGCCGGGACCTCGACCGAGGTCAGGCCCTGGCTCTCGGTCAGCGGATCGGCACGGTCCGAGCCCACCTCGTTCCAGGCGTCGGCGGCCGTGGCGGGCGCGGTGGTGGCGACGGACAGGACGACCGCCGTGGCGAGTGTGACGAGACCGGCCAGGGCGGCGTGACAACGTTGCCGTGCGAGCATGCGCATGAGGTCGACTCCTCGGTGGGGGGTGTGTTCGGCGCACAGTCTGGCCCGACATGATGGTCATGTACAGACCAATGAATGGACGTCAGTCGTCGGCTCACCGTCCAGGAAGCGACTCATGGCCCCGGAGGCGGCGCACCGTCCAGGGGCGGCGACGCCTCACCGACCAGGAGGCGACGCACCGTCCAGGGACGACGCCTCACCGGCCCAGGGGCGATCCACCGTCCACGAGGTGACGGCTCACCCATCAGGAGGTGACGCCTCACCGCCCACGAGGCACGTCACCGCCGAGGAGGCGGCGAGGACGCCCTCTGGACCGGTGTCGCCGCCTGATCCGGTGTCGCCGCCGCGAGTTCCGTACGCGCACGCGACGCGGCCCCGAGCGCGACGCCACCGCTGCCGAGCCGCGCCCGTACGACGCGGATCGGCTGCCCGCTGACGGGCGGCTCGGCGGCGAGCGTCGCCAGGATCGGCGGTTCGAGGAGCTCCCACGCCCTGCTGACGCCGCCGCCGATCACGAAGGTCGCGAGGTCCACCAGGCCCGCCGTGATCAAGAGGGCGCGGGCGATCCCCGCTCCCGCCGCCTCGTAGACGGCGATCGCGTCGGCATCCCCCACGACCGCCGCCTCGGCGACACCCCACGCGGTGAGGTTCCGTCCCGTCCGCTCGCCGTAGCGCGTGGCGATGGAGCGCCCGGAGGCGAGTGTCTCCAGATGGCCCCGGCCGCCGCAGGTGCAGGGAAGTTCACCGAAACCCGGGATGTGCCCTATCTCGCCCGCGGCCCCGTGCGGGCCTTCGACCAGCGTGCCGTTCATCCACAGCGCGCCGCCGACTCCGGTGCCGAGTGTCATCCCGAGTACGTGCGGTTCGCCCGCGACGGCGCCCTTGGACACCTCGCCGCGGAGGAAGGCGTTGACGTCGTTGTCGAGGAAGGCCGGTACGCCGAGCGCCTTCTCGATCGTCGCCGTCACCGGGAATCCGGCCCAGCCGGTGAAGGAGTCGCTCGCCACGAGGATGCGCCCGGTACGGGTGTCGACCACGCCCGCCGCGCCGACTCCGACCCCGAGCAGGCGAGAGGGCACACGGCCTTGGAGCAGACCCAGCGCGTCGAGCGCGGCGCGGATCATCGCCTGCCCGCCGCGCGCGGCCGGCGTGGGCACCTCGACGCTGTCGACGACGGCGAGGTCGGCCGTGCACAGCACGACCTGGGTGGTCGTGCCGCCGATGTCGACACCGGCGTACACCTCGGGAGTCGGGCGGCCGGGGTGGGATGCGGTCACGCCTTGACCCCCATGGCGGCCCGGCGTTCGTCGCGACGACGGCGTTGCAGGACAGGGTCCGGTACGGGCACGGCGGCGATGAGCCGCCGCGTGTAGTCGGTGCGCGGGTGCAGAAGCGTGGTCGCGGTGCTGCCCTCCTCTTCGATGCGCCCGGCGCGCAGGACGACGACGTGCTGGGCGAATTGCTGCACGACGGCCAGGTCGTGGGAGACGAACAGACAGGCGAAGCCGAGTTCGTCCTGGAGTTCGCGGATCACCTCCAGCACCGACCGCTGCACACTGACGTCGAGTGCGCTCGTCGGCTCGTCGGCGACCAGCAGCCGCGGCCGAAGGACCAGCGCGCGGGCCAGACTCACCCGCTGACGCTGCCCCCCGGACAGTTCACGTGGCCCCCGGTGCGCCAAGTCCCGTGGCAGACGCACGAGTTCGAGTACGTCCGCGACCCGGGCCCGGCGTTCGGCCGACGACATGCCCCTGCGGTGCACGCGCAACGGTTCGGCGACGCACTCCCCCACACTCATCCGGGCGTCGAGCGAGGCCACCGGATCCTGCAGCACCACGCCGACGCCGGACAGCAGGGCGCGACGCGCTCGTCCCCCGGCTCTGCCGAGGTCGGCGCCGAAGAGCGAGACCGAGCCCGCGGAGGGCGCGACCAGGCCGAGTGCGACACGGGCCGCGGTCGACTTGCCGGAGCCGGACTCACCGACGAGGCCGACGGTCTCGCCGGGACGGACCGTGAGCGAGACACCGTCGAGCGCCCGTACTGCCCGGCGACCGCGGCCGAAACGCACCGACACCTCTCGGAGATCGACCACCGGCTCCTCAACGGGCCGGTCGCGAGCGCCACTTGGCGGATCGGCGAGGGACAGCCTCGGCACCGCCTCCAACAAACGTCGGGTGTAGTCGTCCGTGGGCCGCAGCAGCACCTCCTCCACCGGGCCCGTCTCCACGACCTCCCCCTGGAGCATCACGGCGACGCGGTCCGCGAAGTCCGCGACGACGCCCATGTTGTGCGTGACCAGCAGCACCCCCGTACCGGAATCGGCGGCGAGCCCGCGCAGCAGGTCGAGGATCTCGGCCTGCACCGTGACATCGAGCGCGGTGGTCGGTTCGTCCGCGATGAGCAGGCTCGGCGCGTTCGCGATCGCCATGGCGATGACCACGCGCTGCCGCTGACCGCCCGAGAGCTGGAAGGGGTACGCAAAGGCCCGCCTCTCCGGCTCGGGGATGCCGACACGGCGCAGCAGTTCGACCGCTTCTCGGGCGGCGTCCTTGACCGGGACGGGCCGGTGATTGCGTATGACCTCGGCTATCTGCGCGCCGATCCGGGTCAGCGGGTCGAGCGCGGTCGCGGGTTCCTGGAACACCATCGACGCGGTACGCCCGCGAAGGCCCGCGAGGTCCGCTTCGGCCGCGCCGATGACATCGGTCCCACCGACGCGGACGCGGCCCGTGGCGCGGGCGCTGCCCGGCAGCAGCCCCATCGCGGCGAGCGCGACCGTCGACTTCCCCGAGCCCGACTCGCCGACCAGGGCGAGCGTTTCACCGGGTCGGACACGTAGCGACACGTCGCGGACGGCGGGCACGTCACCCGTCTCTGTCGAGAACGTCACGCCCAGGTTCTCGATCTCCAGGATGCTCATCCCCGCCCCCTCACGTCGAACGTGTCCCGCAGCCCGTCCCCGATCGCGTTGAACGCACACACGACGAGGATGATGGCGAGGCCCGGCGGAACGATCAGCCACCAGCGTCCGGAGTAGGCGGCGGTGAGCCCGGCCGACAGCATCCCGCCCCAGTCGGTGGACGGCGGTTGCACGCCCAGGCCGAGATAGGACACGTACGCGACGAGCAGGATCGCGTCGGCGACCTGGAAGGTCGCGGCGACCACGATGGTCGACACCGAATTCGGCAGGATGTGCCGGGTGATCGCCCGCCCGTGAGTGCCTCCGACGGCGCGGAGGGTCAGCACGTAGTCGCGGTTCTTGAGGGTGAGGGTCTCCGCCCGGACGAGCCGCGACGGCACCAGCCACGACACCAGACCGAGGATGAGGATGAGTCCGACGGTGTCCGGGGTGGTGATGGCGGAGACCACCAGCAGGATGAAGAGCGCCGGGATCGCGATCCCGGCGTCGACGACGCGCATCATGACGGCGTCGATCCAGCCGCCCGCATAGCCGGCGATCGCTCCCCAGAGCGTGCCGATGACGGTGGCGAGGATGCCGGCCGCCAGGCCCACGAGAAGCGACACCCTGCCGCCGTACATGAGCCGTCCGAGCTCGTCGTGTCCGACGGCGTCGGTGCCGAGCAGGTGCGCGCCGCCGGGGGCGAGATTCACCTGCGTGAGGTTCGTGTGGGTCTGATCGGTCGAGTACAACAACGGGCCCAGGAAGGAGAAGAGCAGGAACAGGATGACGACCACGAGCCCGGCGACGGCGAGTCTGTTCCTCGCGAACCGGCGCACGGAGTGCCGGTACCCGGCAGCCGCCTCAACTGGTGGTGTCACCGGCAATACGGCGCTCATGCGCGGCCCGCCTTCACTCGGGGATCGATGATCCGCTGGACGACGTCGGCGAGCAGCGTGCCGACGACGGTGGCGACGGAGATGACGAGGACGCAGCCGAGCAGCACCGGATAGTCGGAGGACTGCGCGGCGCTCCAGAACAGCAGCCCCATTCCGGGGTAGTTGAAGAGCTGTTCGACCACGAGCGCCCCACCGAAGAGCACCGGCACGTAGTAACCGAGCATCGCGACGACGGGGGTCAGCGAGTTGCGGAACACGTGCCGCCACAGGATCGCGCGCGGCCCGGAGCCGCCGGCGCGCACGGTCCGTACATAGTCCTCGGAGAGGTTCTCCAGCGTCGCGGCGCGCATGTACCGACTGAACACGGCGACCATGGACGCGGCTCCCGCGACGACCGGCAGGACGAGCGCGTTCGGCTGCGCGAGCACCTGCCCGAGCGTGTCGCCCTGGGGTGCCTGCGACGGGAACCAGGGCAGGAGCTGGGTGAACACGAGCACCAACACGAGTCCGAGGAAGTACACGGGCGTCGAGTAGGCGACGAAGCTGAGCGTCGTGATGACGTAGTCGACGGGCCTGTTGCGCCGGACCGCCTGCCACATGCCGAGGGGAACCGCGAGAGCGAGTCCGACGAGTGCGGACAGCACGGTGAGGACGAGCGTCTTCGGCAAGCGCTGCTCGATGAGCCGGGAGACGGCCTCATTCAGGGTGTACGAGGTGCCGAGGTCGCCGTGCAGAAGCGTGCGCAGGTAGTAGAGGTACTGCACGGGGAGCGAGCGGTCGAGGCCCTGCTCGTGGTTGAACTGGGCGATCTGCTGGGCGGTAGCCTGCGGGCCGAGGATCCCGCGTGCGGGACCTCCGGGCAGCGCGTGCAGCAGGCAGAAGACCACCACGGTCACGATGAGGATCACCACGAGCGACTGGAGGACGCGCCGGGTCAGGTAGAGGAAGGTGTCCATGCGGCGTCAGTTGGTCCACTTCCACTGCGCGGGGTGGAAGTTGGCGAGTGAGTCCTGTGCGAAACCGCCGAGACCGTTCTTGACGACGGAGATCTGGTAGTCGGGCTCGGGCAGCCAGATCACCGGCAGGTCCTTGGCGACGGCGGCGCTGTAGTCCCGAACGGCCTGCGGCGAGTTGGAGGTCGTCGACGCGGTGATGAGCTTGTCGACCTCAGAGTTGGAGTAACTCCCGAAGTTCGAGCCGCCCTTGCTCTGGAAGAGGGAGTCACCGGTCGGGAAGGCGCTGAAGTACCAACTGCCCGCGGTGCCGAAGAACGACAGCTGCCACTTGCAGATCGACTGGTTCGCGGTGCACGGCGGGGTCTGGGACAGCACCGAGTTGACAGGCGCGGTCTTGATCGAGAACTTGATGCCGGTCTTCTCCAGCGAGGACTGGATCGCGCTCATCATGTTGTCCGTGACGGTCGAGCCGGACTGCGACAGCACCTGCATGTGGAACTTGGTGCCCTTGGCGACGCCCGCACCGCACTGGTCGGTGCCGGTGCCGGAGTCGGTGCACACCATCATGCCGCCCTGCTCCGTCCAACCGTGGCTGCTCAGCAGCGTCTTCGCCGCTGAGGTCGAGAACGGGTACGGGTTGTCCTTCTGCGCCGGCGAAAGGAAGTCCGACGACTGGCCCTGTGGGATCGGACCATAGCCGGGGACGGCGGTGCCGTTGAAGATGACCTTCGACAGACCGGCCTGGTCGATCGACTTCTGGACCGCCTGGCGGGCGTACAACTGCTTGAACACGGCGCCCATGGATGGGTTGTTGAAGTTGTACGGCATGTATGTGATCGCCCAGCCGGACCACGGCTTCACGGTGTACCCCTGCGCGGTGAAGCGGTCCTTCTGGTCGAGGTCGGTGGCCTCGATGTAGCCGTAGTCGACGCCGCCGGAGCGCAGGGCGTTCTTCTCGGCGTCCGCCGTCGTGAAGGGGAGCAGGTTCACCGTCGCGATGTTCGCCTTCTCACCGCCGTCGTACTTCTTGTTGGCCGCGAGGACGACCTTGCCGGACGTCGAGAACGACTTCACCGCGTACGGGCCGCTGATGGTCTTCCACAGCGTGTCCTTCTCGTAGCCGGAGATGTTCTTCGCGGCGGTGTTCAGGTACGCCCAGACTTTCTTCGCGCCCGCGGCCGTTCGATCGGCGTCCGAGACCGTCGCCGACGCGCCTGTTCTGTCCCAGGCGTGCTGCGGCAGCGGGGTGATCTCGCTCAGCTCGTTGGCCAGCATCCACTGGGAGTTGTAGGCCTTGTCGAAGGTGATCGTGAAGTGACGGTCGTCGACGGTCTTGAACGAGGTCCAGTTGTCCGGGGACTTGCCTGGGGTGTAGCCCGCCCACTGCGCCTTGTTGGCCTTGATCAGGTTGAACCAGAACTCGACGTCGCGCGAGGTGATCGGCTTGCCGTCGCTCCAACTGCGGTCCCCCAGCGTGATCTTGACGCTCTTGCCGTCGGACGCGAAGTCGGCCGCGGTGGCGATGGAGGCCTTCTTGTTCCAGGCGACCTCGCCGGTGGAACCGTCGTACGCGACGAGCCGCTCCCACAGGCTCGCGGCGATGGAGATGTTGTTGGTGTTGAGGTGCGCCGCGGTACCGATCGGCAGGATCCAGTTCGGCGTGAAGTTCGCGGGAAGCGCGTAGTTGATGGAGTCGCGTGACGCGGACGACGTACCGCTCGTGCCGGAGCAGCCCGCGAGCAGCAGGGTGCCCGCCGAGACGACGGCACCGGCGACGAGTGTCGGGCGAGCAGGGGACATGGCTCTCCTCGGGGTGAGCGACGGCGTGTGGCGGAGCCAGTCAACGACCCGACCGTTCGAAGAAACAGACGGCTCCCTGTAAAAAGTCTGTTTCTGCTGTTCTGGAAAAAGTCGAGAGGCGACCTTTTGGACGTACGCTCCCCTTCTCGGACCCCACGTCGGAAGTTACTTCGTCCATGTCTGAAAAAAGCGTGTCGCACCGCAGGGGCGCCACGGGCGTCTCCTCACTTGCCGAGCGCGTCCTCGAACTCCTCGCCTCCGGGCAGGCGACCACCCGCACCGAACTGGCCGATCTGCTCGGTGCGGCGCCGTCGACGATCTCGCTCACCGTCGGCCAGTTGGTGACCCACGGGCTGGTCGCGGAGCAGGGCACGCGCTCCTCCACCGGAGGACGTCCGCGCAAGGTGTTGCGGCTCGGCGGCAGCGAGGGGTTCGCCGTCGCGGCCGAACTCGGCGGCCGGCACGCACACGTCGGCGTGGTGCTGCCCGGCGGCGGGCTCACCGATGTCTCGACCGTCCCGTTCGCGACGGCTGAGGGGCCCGAGGCGGCGCTGCCCGGACTCGCCGAGACCCTGCAAGGCCTCGCCGAGCAGCACGGCAGGGAACTGCTGAAGGGGGTCGGCCTCTCCCTCCCGGGCCCGGTCGACGTCGCCTCCGGCGTGGTGACACTGCCGTCGCGCATGCCCGGCTGGAACAGATTTCCCGTTCAGGCCTGGCTGGAGGACCGGTTCGGTGTTCCGGCGGCGATCGAGAACGACGCCAACTGCATGGCCGTCGGCGAGCACAGCGTCCGGCCCGCCGAGCGACGCCAGTCGATCATGGTGAAGATGGGGTCGGCCATCGGCGCGGGCGTCATCGCGGACGGGCGGCTGTACCGGGGCGGGACGGGCGCGGCGGGCGAGATCACCCACGTACGCGTCGAAGCCGGCCACGACATTCCCTGCTCCTGCGGCAACACAGGATGCCTGGAGACCGTCGCCTCGGGTGCCGCGCTGGTGCGCATCCTGCGCGAGCGGGGCCTGGACGTCGCCACGATCGAGGACGTCGTGCGCCTCGCGCACGACGCCGACCCGGAGGCGACCCGCGCCGTGCGCCAGGCCGGCCGGTATCTCGGCATGGTGCTGGCCGCGAACGTCAACTTCTTCAACCCCGATGCCGTGTACCTCGGCGGCATCCTCTCCACGCTCGAACCGTTCGTCGCCGCCGTGCGCAGTCAGCTGTACGAAGGCTGCCATCCGCTGGTGACCCAGCACCTGGTGATCGAGCGGGCGAGCCTCGGCGCGGACGCGGGACTCGTCGGCGCGGGCCAGTTCGCCCTCCAACGCGCGCTGGCCCACGCGCTCCAGGCCGTCATCGGAACCGGTGTCGCCGCCCCGCACCCCGAAGCGCGGCACGGCGCCGCGCGCACGGGCCTCTGACACCGAGCACCGGTCGAGGAGCAGCGCCACCGCAAGGAGAGCGCGCAGTCCTGCCGCAAGGAGCACGAGCATCCGGGTGGCAAGGAGCCCCGGGAGTCGTGTCGTAAGGAGCCCGAGCAGTCGTGTCGCAAGGAGGAGCCGTGCCGCAACCCCGCACCCCCGTCGCCCGCCCCGTCATCGCCATCGCCGGGCTCGGCATCGAGTCGTCGACGTTCTCGCCGGCCCGGACCGAGGCCCCCGCCTTCCATCCGCTGCGCGGCGCGGAGGTCCTGACGCGCTATCCCTTCCTGGCGCCCGGGACACCACTGCTCGCCTCCGCCGAATGGCGCGGCGCGCTCGTCGGCAAGGCGTTGCCCGGCGGCACCGTGACCGCCGCCGCGTTCGCCGAGCTCTGCGACGAACTCATCGCGCGACTCGCGTCGATGCCGCGTCTCGACGGCCTCTGGTACGACATCCACGGCGCCATGACGGTGGAAGGAATCGACGACGCCGAGGCCGTCCTGCTCGCCCGGATCCGCGAGACCGTCGGTCCGGACGTGCTCGTGTCCACCTCCATGGATCTGCACGGCAACGTCTCACGCGAACTCGCCCATATGAGTGACCTGATCACCTGCTACCGGACGGCCCCGCACGAGGATCACCTGGAGACCAAGGAGCGGGCTGCCCGCCATCTCGTGGGGCTGCTCACCACCGGCGCGCCCCGGCCGGTCAAAGCCTGGATACCGGTGCCCGTGCTGCTGGCGGGCGAGCAGACCTCGACGCGCATCGAACCCGCCAGGAGCGTCTACGCGGCGGTCGACGACGTGGAGGCGATGGACGGCGTCACCGACGCCGCGATCTGGGTCGGGTATGCCTGGGCCGACGAGCCGCGCAACCGTGCCGCCGTCGTCGTCACCGGGCCGTCCGAGGCGGCTGTCACCGCGGGCGCCGAACGGCTGGCCCGCGGCTTCTGGGAGGCACGGCACGCGTTCGCCTTCGTGGCGCCGACCGGATCACTGGACGAGTGTCTCGACGAGGCGCTCGCCTCGTCCCCCGACGCGCGGCCGTTCTTCATCAGCGACACCGGTGACAATCCGACCGCGGGCGGCGCCGGCGATGTCACCTGGGGGCTCGAACGGGTCCTCGCCCGGCCGGAGTTCAAGGACGCGTCCGGCCCGACGGTGATCTACGCCTCGGTGCCCGGCCCGCAGGCCGTCGAGGCGGCGGAGCGGGCGGGTGTCGGCGCGACCGTCACTGTCACGGCCGGTGCCGAGGTCGACGACCGGCATGCGGGGCCGCTCACCATGACGGGGGTCGTGCACGCGGTCCGGCACGGCGACCGGGACGCGGGGACCGAGGTGGTGCTGCGGGTGGGCAGTGTGTACGTGATCATCACCAGGCTCCGTAAGCCGTACCACCACGAGCACGACTTCACCGACCTCTCCCTGGACCCGCGCGGCGCGGACATCGTCCTCGTCAAGATCGGCTATCTGGAACCGGAACTGTTCGACATGTCGGTGGGCTGGAAACTGGCGCTCACTCCGGGCGGCGTCGACCAGGACCTCGTCCGGCTGGGCCACCGCCGCATCCGCCGCCCGATGTTCCCGTTCGACCCGGAGATGGCCGACCCGGACCTCCGGGCCCGGATCGTCCCGCCTTCGGACGCGCAGCTCACCGGGGAGGACGAGTGAGCCACCGGGTCGTCCCGAAGTCGACCTGATCACCGGGATCTCCTTGATTCCATTGATCCCGGCCGTCCGCCGGGCAGGGCAAGCCCTGCCCGGCGGCACTCGGCGGTCAGTCGTTCGAGCAGGTGCTGGCGGCCGCCGGGTTCAGCAGGCCAATCACGTTGATGGAGTCGCCGCAGAGGTTGAGACCAAGGTCGAGCGGGATCTGGATGACGTTGCCGGACACGAGTCCGGGACTGTTCGCGGCGACACCGACCGGGTCGGGGTCGGCAGCGGAGGCGGTCCCGGCGGTGGCCAGAAGGGCCACGCTCGCCAGCCCGGCGGCGGCCATCAGACGAATACGCATTTCAAGCTCCGATCAGTCGCAGGGGTGCGAGTTCCTCCACCATCACCTGCGTGAGCGGCGGCCGACATCGCTGTACACCCGAACGGGGCCCCTCCCGCCCAGCGGCGCCCCCTGAGCTGCGGCTGCGCGAAACGCGTCGAGCGGGGTGTGCGGAATGCCCGTAGCGTGAGAACAGGTCAGGTGGAAGAGGGAGAAATCATGTCAACCAGCCAACCCGATTCGCCCGCGCCGTCCGACGACAAGGCGACCCCCGACGCGCTGCTGCACACCGGCTCCGGCGACCACGTGACCGCCGAGGACCTGGTGCTCGCCGCAGGCCGCGACATCACTCCGAAGAACCTCGCCTGGGCCGAGCGAAAGTTGCAGGAGGAAGGGCCGGCGGCCATGGACAAGCTGCTTCCGTAGCTTGCCTTGAAGCTTGACCGGCTCCGGTGCGGCGGAGCCGGTCAAGGACCCATGTGCGGGAGACAGGGGGTCAGATGCGATGGGTCAGGAGGCGGGGCACTCCTTCCAGGCCAGGTGGTAGATGGTGCTGATGTCACCGTCCGTGGAGTCCATGGTCATGAAGCTGGTGCTGGCGGGTGCGGAGGTGCCTGCATTGACGCGCAGCTCCGTGTTGATGTTGAAGTTCCGCTGAACACCGCAGGGCGCCCAGACCAGTTGCGCCCAGTCGGTGGCGTCCGTGGCCTGCCAGTTGTCGTTGTACGGGCCCCTGAACGGATGGGTGATGGCGGCCGTGTTCGGGGAGCCCTGGAAGTAGTACGAGGCCTTCTCGGTGCTGCTCGCGCCCTGCTGGAGTGCGGCGAAGCCGCGGTAGTCCGCGCTGGCGATGGCGTACGTGAAGCCCTGCGGTACGTGCACGATCAGGTTGAGCTGGCAGTTCTTGCGGAACGCGGTGGGGTCGGAATTGCCCCCGACCTGGGCGAGGTAGTCGCTGTAGGTCACCGTGAAGGCCGTGTTGTCGGGGGAGACCGCGACGGCGGCGGTCCCCTGGGGACAGCCGGAGCCGTTCACCGTGGCGACCTTGATGACGATCTTGTCCGGGGGCGGGTCGACGAACCCGGAGGACGGGTCCTGTATCGGGAGCGCTGAGGCGAACAGGGCGGCGATCGCGCCGCCCAGAAGCAGCCCACCAGCCATGGTGCTCCAATCCGTTGCGTTGGTGTTCCGGCGGCAGCACGGGATGTGTGCCGTCGTGGAATGGGGGGTGCGGTTCCCCGTGCGCACGGGGAGCCGTCGCAGACCAGTGCGTTGGATCAAGCGTGGCTCGTTGAATCATGCGCATGACAAAAGCGCATGCGCACTTCCTCCCGGTTGTGAAGGAGCCGTGAAGACCGGGAGTGACGGAATCGTACGTACGCGTGCCCGTGGCGGCCAGAGTCATCTCCGGCCATTCGACACCGGTCGTTCGACGCCACCGATGGGGATCGCGCGAGCCGGGTCACCGACCGTAGCGGCCGGTCAGCGTGCCGTATGCGGCGGTGTGTCCGGTGAGCGCGCGCTTGACGTCGTCGGCCGAGGCACCCTGGGGCAGGGTCGGTTTCGCGTCGGCGGCGAGCACCGAGAAGACGTAGCGATGGGACTTGCCCTTGGGTGGGCAGGGTCCGCCGTAGCCGCGTTTCCCGAAACTGTTGCGGCCCTGCTCGGCTCCGCTCGGCAGTTCACCCGTGCCGAGCGCCGTCTCGTGGGGATCGATGCCCCATACGACCCAGTGCACGAAGGTGCCGTGCGGGGCGTCCGGGTCCTCGACCAGGACGACCAGCTCGGCGGCGTCGCCCGGCACACCGTCGAAGTCCAGCGGCGGCGAGACGTTCTCACCGTCGCAGGTGTAGCGGCGCGGGATGCTCGCACCGTCCGCGAAGGCCGTGCTGGACACCGTGATCGTCTTCGACGCATGGGGCGTCGGTGCGGCGGATGCGGCAGCGGCGCCGCCGCCACCCCCGCAGCCGGCGGTGAATCCGAGCACGGCTGCCGCCGCGATGGCTGTGGCCTTCCGGCGGCTCGTACGGCGCATGTACGTCACGTTAGCGGCGGGGCATCTCAGGGGCAGCGTGACGACGAGCGCGAGTGTCCTCACGGGGGGGCACACCGGGTCCGCCCCGGCGTACGGCGCGAGGCGTGTGTGGCCAAAAGTCGTACGTAGGGGCATGATCGCGGCGTCGGAAGCCTAGAACTCCATTGGCGCAGTGCCGTACTCCGTGCGCGGCATCGAGGAGATCGGCGGCTTCTTCGACGGGCTCGAGCCGACCGAGCGGGCTGAGCCGGGCATCGTCCACGTCGCGCACTGGCATCCGGACCCCCGCGAGTCCGTCGAGCGGCGTCGCCGTCGACGCCTTCGGCGGGGTGGGATGCCAGCCGTAGTGACCCGGCCAGACGGTCGCGGGGCGGGAGACACGGTGCCCACGCGAATCGCCCGCCCCCTCATCGCGCCCCGCGTGCCCCTGGGACACTGAGCCGTATGGATCCTCGACACCTGAGACTCGGTCGCCGTCGCATATGGCTGGGCAACGCGGCCTGCTTCCTGGTGCTCGGGCCGATCGGCTGGGTCCTGGGTGGCTGGATCCCCGTCGTGCTGCTGTCCGCTGTCCTCGTCGCGGCCGCGTCGGTCGCGCACTGGAGGGCCCCCTCGTGGCTCGCGCCCGCCATCGCGAAGGGGCAGCGGGAGGGCCGCCGGGACGTGGCCACCTTCTGCGTGGTCATCGCCGTCAGCGGGTACGCCCAGCCCCTCACACTGCCGTCCGGTTCCCCGCGGGACCTGGCGGCCCTGCGTCTGGAGGCGTACCGGACGGCGGCCGACGACGATCTGTCCGAGGAGCTACGCCACCTGGCGGCCGACGCGCTGGCCGCCGCCGACCAGGCGTACGGCGAAGACACCCCGGCGGGCTGGCGAGCGGCCCGGGCAAGCGCGGAGCGACTGGCCCACGCCGCGCAGGAGGGCAATCCGTACGTGCGCCAGCTCCTCATCCAGTGGGTGGAGCAGAACCCGGCCGGGGAAGGCTAGGGCCCGTCGCTCACGAGTCCGCTTCCCTCCTCAGGAAGTTGCTCACCTGACAGGCGAGGCTGTCCCTGTCCGTGCCGGGACGCGTGCCCGCGTCGTCGGCGGAGGTCTCGTACAGGTCGATGCCGCCGGCCCAGAGAAAGCGCTCGGTCCACTCGTCGTCGACCTTCAGCTGGATCTGGATGTCCACGTGGTGCAGGAAGGCGTCGGGACCCGCGGAGTAGAGGACCGCCGTGGCCCGGCGCAGCGGGTAGACGTCGAAGCCCTCGATGAACTGTGAGTTCCGCCAGTCGAGGAACGCGCTCTCGCCGTCGGCGCCGACGCGAATATCGATCTGTCCGTCTTCGAGATGGATACCGAAATGCTCGGTGGCGCGATTTTCAACGGTCACCCGAAATCGGAAGTAGGTGAGTCCGTCGGCGGCGTCGTCGCGCCCCCGCGGCGGCTCCGCCTTTTCCACACCGTGGACGCGGACACGCAGGCCGGCATGCTCGTCGTACTCCTGCCAGTCCCCGACCACGTTCGGCTCGCGCACAGTCCACCTCTCACCTCAGAGAGCTGTTTCCTATCTGTGCTCAGAACGAAGTGTCAAATGCGCGGAACATACCGTGGCCAGGGATTTCCCTTTTCTTGATCGGCGATCAAGCCGTGCGCAGCCAGAACCTTTCCCCGGCGGCCGTGGCGACATTTCCGCGCGTGCTGCACATCACGTCCAGCGGCGACTCATCCACCCTCGCACAGGGTCCGCATCTGCTCGTCGAGCGGCCCCAGTCCGACGTCGCGCCGGCGCTCGTCGAGGGTCTGGGGCCGGCGGATCGGATACGGGCGGAGGGTCAGGGGATCCACGCGGGTGCCGTAGAACTGCGGCCGGCCCTCCTCGACGGCGCAGTGGTCGGCGATGTAGGCGTGGTGCAGGGCGGGGCAGCGCCCGTCGGCTGCGGCCTGGGCGATCAGGTCGCGGCACCTGAGCTGGAAGTCCAGGTCGCCGGCGTGCAGCAGGATCATCAGGGCTGCCGTCGAGGCAGGTGCGCCGACCAGGTCGGCGGTCGGCCAGCCGTGCCTGCGGACGATCGTCCGGAGGGCTTCGGCATTGGCCTCGCGGCACTTGTGGAGGGCACCTCGGCACGGCGAGGTGGGGTCCACCCGTGCTTGCTGCATGAGGTGCCGCTCCTCGTCCGCCCGGCGCACCAGCTCCCCGGCGAGAGCCGCCGCGAGCGCCGGGACCATGCGCCGCGCGGTCGCGCGCTCCTGGCGCGTGTCGTCGACCGCGAGGTGCCCCGGGTGCCCCTTCACGGCATCCCCTGGAGCACCAGCGCGAACCACACCTTCTTGCCCGGGCCGCCCGGGTCGGGCGGTGCGGTGCCCCAATCGTTTGCCAGCGCGGCGACGATGGCCAGTCCGCGTCCCGACTCCTCGGCGCCGTCCGGCGTACGCAGGCACGGCAGGTCGGGCGAGCTGTCGGCGACCGTCACGCGCAGCTCCCGCTCGGTGTACTCGATGGTGACGGTGATCATGTTGCCGCGGTCGGGACTTCCGTGTTGGACCGCGTTGACGAACAGCTCATCCGTGGCGAGGACAGCGTTGTCGAGGCACTCGGGCGGGAGCCGCAGATGGGTGAGGTGCTCGGCGAGCATGGCCCGTACGCCCGCCGCACGCGAGGGGTGGGCGGGGACGGTGGTCCGCAAGAGGTGGGCTTCGCTCACGGGCATCGCATGCGTCACGGGGTTCAGGGGGCTCGCAGGGGTCGGTGGGGACTCGGGGATCGTGGCTGCCTCAGTGGGCCGGGCCCGGCCCACGGGCGCGTGGTCGTCGGCGGGGTGCACGTTGTGCACCGGCGCGTGCACGTCCTGCGCCAGTGAGGGCGACGGCCCGCGGCGATGCGCCCTGGATGCCGTCATCGGTCCTCCTTCGGGTGCAGCACGGGTGGGGGACGGTCTCGGTGGCTGCCCGTGCAGCCAACACGCCGAAGCGGCGGGTGGACCAGGGGGTATGGGGGTTGTCCGGTTGCAGGCACGTAGTGGCATTGGATGTATGTTCGATCGGGTGAGGAACGTGAGCGGGGGCCGGGCAGCGGTGCAACGGAGCGGTGGCACCGGGTGGCCGGGGGTGCTCGGCAAACGCGTACTGGTCACTGGTGGTACGCGGGGGCTCGGCGAAGAGATCGTGCGACTGCTGGCCGCCGAGGGCGCGCGGGTGGCGACCTGCGCGCGCACCGCGCTCGACCTGGAGGCGCTGGCCATGTCGATGGACTCGGCCGTGTTCACCCAGCCGCTCGACGTGACCGCGCCCGAGGAGCTGGAAGAGTTCGTCACAGCCTCGGCGAAACGTTTCGGCGGCTTGGACGGGGTGGTGGCCTGCGCGGGCGGTTCTCATGGAGGCGGCATCGAGCAGGCGGACGCCGAGGACTGGGCGGCGACCTGGGAAGTGAACGTCGGCCATGCGGCACGGCTGGTGCGGGCGGCGGTCCCGCATCTGCGGGCGGCGGGCGGCGGCTCGGTCGTGGTCATCTCGTCGATCTCCGGCTGGAAGCCCGGCCCGCACGCCCAGTACGGGGTCGCGAAGTCCGCGCAGATCCATCTGGCCGCGTCGTTGGCCCGCGAGCTCGGCGCCGACGGCATCCGCGTGAACGCCGTCTCCCCCGGGTCGATGCTGATCCCCGGCAGGCGCTGGGATCGCATGCGCAGGGAGGAACCCCAGGCGTTCGCCCGATTCGTGGCGGCGGAGCTTCCTGGCGGAGAGCCGGTCGCGCCGCAGGAGGTCGCACGCGTGGTGGCGTTCCTGCTGTCGGACTGGTCGAGCGGGATCTCGGGCGCCCACCTGCCGGTCGACCGCGCCCAGAACGCCCCCTCCCCCGACGGGTACTAAGGCATCCGGCGAGCCCTTACCGGTCATGCCACCGCTCCCAGTACGGGGCGCGACCTGCGCTCGAATTCCTGCACCACGGGCTCGTGGCGGCGGGGCTCGAGCCGCCTGCGGAAGTCGCGCAGGGCCTGGATCGACCGTTCGCTGTGCACGGTGCTGAGGGTGTCCAGCGCCTCGGTCGCCGTGCCGACGGCCTCGTCCAGGCGGTCCTGCTGGAGATGCGCGGTGGCGAGGACGGAGCGGCTGATGGCCTGGCGCCTGCGCCGGTCCGCGTTGGCGCTGAGCGATTCGCTCGCCGTGCGCTCCGCCTGCGCGGCGAGGCCCAGGTCACGGAAGCACAGGGCGGACTCGGCCTGCAGATAGTGGTGGTCGAGATAGCGCACCCACACCGACTCCTGGGCGGCTCCCTTGCTCGCGTCCAGCTGTCGCTCGGCCAGACGCAGCGCCTCGGAGGCCTCGTCCGCGCGGCCCCGCGCGGCGTGCCCGCGCGCCGACATGGCGTGCAGGCGCATCAGACCGAGCGGGCTGCCCGATTCCTTCGCGGTGACGATTCCGGCGCGGGCCAGGGCCACCCCCTCGTCGGGGCGGCCGAGGTTGGTGGCCAGATGGGAGAGTCCGGCCAGGATCTGACCACCCAGCACCCGGTCGCGCCCCTCGGCGCAGAGTCTCAGCGCCTGGGTCATATAGCGCTGGGCCAGGCCGTACTCCCCCGCGTCGTACGAGCTCCACCCGGCCATCGCAGCGAGGCGCGCGGCGGCGGCGTACAACTGGCGGCGCAGCCGGGGCGGTGTACCGCGCCGCTGCAGCAGGGGGACGACCTCGGTGGACAGGTAGTGCACGATGCTGGTGCGCACTCCGCCGCCGCCGTAGTGGTTGTCCATCTGGTCGAACATGGCGATCATCGCGTGCACCTGCTCGACCGGCCCGCCGCTCGCGACCAGGGTCGGTTCGACGGCATCCCGGTGCTCCAACAGCCAGAGCAGCCACTCGCGCTGAGGGATCGTCAGGGCAGCCGCGACAAAGGGGACCGAGCCGAGGAGGCTGCGGCGGGAGATGTCGGTGGATCCCAGTTCGGACAGGGTGTGAAGGGTTTCTGCCACGTCTTCGCCATAGATGAGCGCCCTGCTCGCCACCGGGCGCTGCTGATCGGAATAGAAGCCGAGGTCCGCGGACGACACGGCGCGACCGAGCCGCTCGGACAGCACGGCGGCGATCAACTCCGGTGTGGTTCCCCGCGGTTGCTGGCCCTGGAGCCAGCGGGTGACCGACGCCTTGTCGTAGTGGGAGTCCGTGCCCTGACGGCGGCCCAGCTCGTTGACCCGCAATGCGAGTGAGGCGTAGGAGCAGCCGGCTTCCTTGAGGGCGGCCGCCAGCACCTTGTTGACCCCGGTGGGGGCCTTGCCGGCGTTCCTTGCTTGTCCGTCCGTCACGGTGGCCATCCCGGTCTCGCCTCACGGTCGCGTGCGGTTGCGCCCGTCCGTACTTGGCGGGACATCAATTCCCGTACGACCGAACACAGTTGTGCGTCGTCGCCACGGAGTGTGCGACACGTCACTCGATCACTATGGTGGCCGACACACTCAGCATGCAACCGGCGTTCTGATAATTTCAGAACGTTTCGCATCGCCCTGTCTCTGTCACCGACCGCGTGGCACACTGCACGCTGTGACGGCCGTTCCGGGGAGGTAGGACGTGAGCGAGAACCGCTCTGGCGGCAGCGCACCCACCGTCCTGCGGATGGTTCTCGGAAAGCGGCTGCGACAGCTGCGGGAACAGGCAGCGGTGTCGTTCGAGGAAGCGGCACGGGCCATCGAGGTCACACCGTTGACGGTCCGCCGGATCGAGAAGGCCGAGGTCGGGCTCCGGATTCCGTACGTGCGGGAACTGCTGCACGCCTACGGGGTCCCGGCGGCGGAGATCGACGACTTCCTGGCCCTGGCCAGGGAGGCCAACCAGCCCGGCTGGTGGTACAAGTACCGCGACGTACTGCCGGAGTGGTTCAGCGCCTACGTGAGCCTGGAGAGCGAAGCCAGCGTCATCCGCCTCTACGAACCCCACTACGTTCCCGGCCTGTTGCAGACGTCCGACTACGCCACCGCGCTCATGCGCGTCGGCTTCCCCAACGAGTCGAAGGAGGACATCGCCCGCCGCGTCGCCCTGCGGATCAAACGTCAGGACCTGCTCGCCAAGCCGGACGCGCCCGCGATCTGGGCCGTTCTGGACGAGACGGTGCTGCGCCGCCCGGTGGGCGGGGCCGAGGTGATGCGGGCTCAGATCGACCGGCTGCACGAGGTCCTGGACATGCCGAAGGTCCGGATCCAGATCATGCGCTTCAGGGTGGGCGCCCACCCGGGCGCCTTCGGGCCGTTCCACCACTTCCGCTTCGGCTTCTCCGAACTCCCCGACGTCGTCTACACGGAGAGCTTGGTCGGCGCGGTCTACGTCGACCGGCCCGACGACGTCGTCAGCTATCTCGAAGTACTGGACCGGATGTCCGTGCAGGCGGAGCCGGTCGCTCGAACCAGGGACATCCTGGGTGAACTGCGTAAGGAGTTGTGATCCATGGGATCCGTCTACAGCGGCATGCCCGCCGTCGATCTGGGCACCGAGGGCTGGCAGAAGCCCTGGAGCGGCACGAACGGCGGGAGCTGTGTCGAGGCCAAGCGGCTGCCCGACGGCAGCGTCGCCTTCCGTCAGTCCAGGGACCCCGAGGGGCCGGCGCTGGTCTACTCCCGGGACGAGATGATGGCGTTCCTGCAGGGCGCCAAGTCGGGGCAGGCCGACTTCCTGATCCTCTGAGCACCCTCAGCGCAGGACCCCGAGGTTGCACCACTACGCCCGCACAACCGGACAACCCGCACGCCTACTCCCCCCGTGCGGGTTGTCCCCCGCACACTGAGGGAGTCGGTCGTCTCGGAGGGAGTGGGTGCGGGGATGATCCTCCACCAGGCCCTCGCCCAGTGCCGGACGCTGGTCGTCGACGGCCCCGACGGCATCGGCAGGAGCGCTCTGCTCGCCGAACTGGCCCGCCGCGGATTCATGATCCGCCGCTCACGCGGGCACCTTCACCATGTGAACCCCACCCAGCCCTACCACGAACTCCTCGCCGCACCGGGGCGGTTGGCCATCGACGGCAGTCTCGTCCACGAACTGGTCTATGGACCGCTGCGCCGCGGGCGCTCCCGGGTGACCTGGATCCAGGCACTCGACTTCGCGGAGGCGGTGGCCGAACGCAACGGCGCCCTCATCCATATGACGGGCGAGGCGGACGACACCGAGGCGGTCGGCGCGTACGAGCGGGCGGTGCGCACCCTGGCCCAGCATGTCCCCGTCGTGACGGTCGACGCGGCAGACCTGGGCCATCCGATCCGAGGTCCCGCCTCCCCTCTGCCCCAACTCCGGGGCTGCATACAGGCGTTGACGATAGGTTAGAGACCGACCGCGTGACGTACGGCAGGAGACTTCCCATGGCAGACGGCCAATCCACCCCCGACCAAGAGGCGCTGTCCAAGATCGACACCACGGTGCCGCACTCCGCTCGCATCTGGAACTACTGGATGGGCGGGAAGGACAACTACGAGGTCGACCGGGTGGCGGGCGACGCCTACCGCGAAGTCGCCCCGAACATCGAGACCATGGCCCGAGCCTCCCGTGACTATCTGATCCGTACCGTCACCTTCGTGACCGGCGAGCTGGGCATCCGCCAGTTCCTGGACATCGGCACCGGCCTGCCCTCGTACGACAACACCCATCAGGTCGCTCAGCGCGTGGCTCCGGAGTCGCGCATCGTCTACGTCGACAACGATCCCCTGGTGCTCCGCCACGCCCAGGCGCTGCTCACCAGCACCCCCGAGGGCGTCACCAACTACATCGACGCGGACCTGCACGAGCCCGAGAAGATCATCGAAGCGGCGAGCCGCATCCTGGACTTCGACCAGCCCGTCGCCCTGATGCTCATGGGCATCCTCGGCCACGTCCAGGACTACGAGGAGGCCAAGTCGATCGTCCGCCGCCTCCAGGCCGCCCTGCCCTCCGGCAGCTACTTCGTGCACTACGACAGCACCGACACCGACGCCGCCCTCAAGGAGGCCCAGCAGGGCTACGACGACACTGGTGCGATCCCGTACGTGCTGCGCAGTCCCACTCAGATCAGCGCGTACTACGAGGGCCTCGAACTGATCGACCCGGGCATCGTGTCCTGCCCGCTGTGGCGCCCGGAGCCCGGTACGTCGCCCGAGCCCACGGACGTCCACGGGGGCGTGGCCCGCATGCCGTGATCAGCCGCTTCAGGCCTGCGCCGCCGGTTGGATGTTCTGGTTGAGGCGGAACAGGTTGCCGGGGTCTCGGTCGGCCTTGATACGGGCCAGGCGTGCGTAGTTGTCGCGATAGCTGGCCCGTACCCGCTCCTGGCTCTCGTCCATCGTCATGTTGACGTAGGCCCCGCCCGCGGAGAACGGGTTCAGAGCGTCGGAGTAGTCGACGCTCCACTGTCTGACGAGGCCTGCGTTCGCGGGGTCCGGGTCCACCCCCGCGAAGACGGCCGACCAGCCGGAGCTGCGGTAGCTCCACGCGGTGTCCGTCGCAGCATGGTCATGGACGGCGCCGTCGATGGGATACATGTGCATCGTCGACTTCCAGGTCGGCATCTCGGCACCGAACTTGGCGTGCAGGTCGGCCGCTTCGGCGGGGATCTCGTCGATGAAGGCCGCACGCCAGTACCACTGGTCACCGGGCGGGTAGACCCCGTCGAACGCGGACTGGATCGCGGGGTGCGGCATCGCGGCCGGGCCGTGCAGCAGAGGCGCGGGGAGGACGTCGAGCAGCGGCGCCATCTCCTCGGCGGCCGCGTCCGTGTCGTCGCCGGCCCAGCACCACATGATGCCGCAGACCTTGCGCAGGTGGAGCTCCTCCGGGAACGGCGGGGCGGGCGGCACGGAGGTGAACAGGAAGAAGCCGTTCAGTTCGCGGGGAGCCCGCGGGAGGAAGTCCCGGTAGGCGGTGAGGACTTCGGCGCCCAGTTCCACGGGCCAGAAGGTGGGACCCGCGACAACCGTGCTCAGCTCGTGCAGCCGGAACAGGAACGAGGTGACGACTCCGAAGTTGCCGCCGCCTCCACGGATCGCCCAGTACAGGTCGCTGTTCTCGTCGGCGTCCGCGTGCACCTGCTCGCCGTTCGCCAGGACGAGATCGGCCGCGAGCAGGTTGTCGACGGCCAGCCCGTACGTGCGGGTGAGGTGTCCGATGCCGCCGCCGAGCGTGATGCCGCCGACGCCCGTCGTGGAGATGATGCCGCTCGGTGTGGCCAGCCCGTGCTCGTGAGTGGCGCGGTCGACCTCGCCCAGGAGGCAGCCGCCGCCGACGCGTGCCGTACGGGCCTCCGGGTCGACCGTGACGTCCTTGACGGGTGAGAGGTCGAGGACCACGCCGTCGTCGCAGGTTCCAAGACCCGCGCCATGATGGCCGCCGCCGCGCACGGCCAGCGGGAGGGTGTGGTCGCGGGCGAAGCCGATGACTTGAGCGACGTCCTCGGGGCCGGTGCACCGCGCCACCAGGGCCGGCCGCCTGTCGATCATCGCGTTGTACACGCTACGGGCCTCGTCGTAGCCGGAATCCTCCGGTCCGATCAGCTGCCCCTTGAATCCCGTGAGTTCCTGACGTGCCGCTTGTGCCGGTGTGATCGCCATGTACATCCCCCGTGTCTGGGGACCGGTACCAGGGTCCGCTGTCTGGACTCCCTGTTTCAGTCTCCCTCCGATGGGTCCGACGCGCCTGTTCTGGTCCGGCTGTGAACTCGCCGTGGTGCGGCGGGATGCGCGGACGTGGCAGAGTCGCGGGNAACGCGTCGATCAGGATGCGATCGACGCGTTCGGCGACTTCGGTCAACAGGGCGGAGTCGGTTCCTCCGCCGTCGACGGCCGCGCCCGTTGGCCCGGGGTACCCGCTCGCGGCGCGTACCCGATCACCGCAGGGCGTTCACGGCCTCGTTGCCGTCAGGGGATCACCCGACGGCTGCGACAGCCTCCGTATCGTCACGGAGGCCGGCGAACGCCGGCTCCGGCAGCGGTGCCTGGCGGGGCGCCTGGCGCGCCTCCTGCAGGCTGGGGACGGGTGCGGCCGGAACCAGGGGCGCGCGTTCGGCGGCCCGGGCGCGCCACGAGAACCAGATGATCTTGCCGCCGGCGCCCGTGGCGCAGCAGCCCCAGCCGTCACTCAGCGCGGCGATCTGGGCCAGGCAGCCCTGGGGCGCGTTGTGCGGGCGGATGTCCTGGTTGTTGTCCGAGACGGCAGCGATGAGGTGCTGGCCGTTCCACCACATCTCGATGGTCGTGTTCTTGTCCGCCGCGTGCTCCTCGATGGTGTGGAGCAGCGCTTCGGCGCAGTGACATACGGACTCGACGAGAATCTCCAGGTTCCAGTACCGGAGGTGCGCGGCCAGAATGCGCCTGACCTGTCCGACCCGTTCCGGGCTGACCTCCACGTCGAGGTGGTAGTAGCAGGGCACTGCAGCTTTCATCGTCGTTGGCTCCTCACGGCGAAGCTCCCGCCTCTCCTCGCCCTCGCGGGCCGAGCCCCGATCACAAAGCGTGAGCACTGATCGCTTCTGAGTCAGTCCTAGAGTGCGAGCACTACTCCATCCGTGCAACACGAGAGCACCCCTCCGTGTTGTTGAAGAACCAACAAGACGCTCGGTGGCGGTACGGGCACCATGGGTGAGGGCTCTGATCTCCGTAACGGATCGGTGCCCCTGCGTGCACGGCCCCCACTCGCCATCCAGGCGAGCCGTGCGCTGTCGAGAGAGGGTGACCAGCGTGATGCTGCTGCCTGCCAAAGCCGAGGTCGCGAGACATCTGGAGAGATACCGGGCCTGGGAACGCCTGTTGCTCGCGGCCCCCGCCGACATCGTGGTGCGGGGCAATTTCGAGAACACCGGGTACACCCTGTGCGTCCTGATGGGGAAGCGCTGCGCGCGGGAGGCCGCAGACGCCGCCGAGCACTATCTGCGGGACGTTCGGGCACGGATCTGAAACGCAGATTGGGCTCGCGGACGCGAACCACACGTGGGGCTCGAGGACGCCGGAGGCGAAACGCATGGACGCAAACCCGGACACCGGCCGCATCCCGATCGTGGATGTCCGCCCGGTCGTCGAGTGCGGCAGAAGGCCCGCGAAGGCGGTCTCCGGTGAGACCTTCCAGGTCACGGCCACCGTCTTCGGCGAGGGCCAGGACGCCGTCGGCGCCAATGTCGTACTGCGCGACCCGAGCGGCCGCCTCGGCCCGTGGACCCCGATGCGCGAACTGGCCCCCGGCACCGACCGCTGGGGCGCCCACGTCACACCGGGCGAAGTGGGCCACTGGACCTACCTGGTGGAGGCGTGGAGCGATCCCGTCGCCGCCTGGCGCCGTTCCGCCGAGATCAAGGTCCCGGCCGGTATCGACCTCGGGTTGGTCCTGGAGGAGGGCGCCGCTCTGCACGAGCGGGCCGCTGCCGGGGTACCGGACGCAGCCGGCCGGGACGCGGTGCTGGCCGCGGCGAACGCCCTGCGCGACGAGTCCCGGCCACCGGCCGCCCGTCTCGCGGCCGCCCTGGCTCCGGAGGTGGTCACCGCCCTCTCGGGGCACCCGCTGCGTGAACGCCTCACCCGCTCGCTGCCGTTGCCCCTGCTCGTGGAACGCAAGCGGGCGCTGTACGGCTCCTGGTACGAGTTCTTCCCGCGCTCGGAGGGCACCCCGGAGCGGCCTCACGGCACGTTCCGTTCGGCCGCCG
This sequence comes from Streptomyces albiflavescens, assembly GCF_014645835.1. Taxonomy (GTDB): domain Bacteria; phylum Actinomycetota; class Actinomycetes; order Streptomycetales; family Streptomycetaceae; genus Streptomyces; species Streptomyces albiflavescens. Next base: position 79 of record NZ_BMMM01000013.1, on the reverse strand, counting down.
AACGCCTGCCCGCGATCGCGGAGATGGGCTTCGACGTCGTCTACCTGCCCCCGATCCATCCCATCGGCACGACCTTCCG
>NZ_BMMM01000012.1:145473-380348 GCF_014645835.1 Streptomyces albiflavescens | reverse complement strand
TGCGTCCACACCTCCAACATGCTCCCAAACAGGGCCGAGAGGAAGACCTAACGGAGTCCTACTAGTACAGGCGCAGTTTCTGGTACAGGCGTAGTACTGGCAACGGGCGGCCGTCGTGGTGCTCGTGGCCGCTCCTCGCTACTGGTTCTCGTTCCAGAACTCGATCAGGGCGCGCGCCGTCTCCGGCGGGTTGTCCGTGTTGGGGGAGTGCTCCGCTCCCGGTATGACCGTGCGTCTGGCCTGGAGTCGTATGGCCATCTCGTCCAGCAGGGTGATCGGCCAGGTGTCGTCGAGCGCTCCGGAGAGCACGTGCTTCGGCAGCGGGACGGCGGCCAGTTCGGCGACGCGATCGGGTTCGGTGCACAGCTGGCGGCCCGTGGCGATGAGCTGGGCGGGGCTGTTGTCCAGCCAGCGGCGCCGCAGGTCGACGAGGTCGTCGAGCCCCGGGTCGAGTCCGCCGGCGTCGGTCTCCTCGGGCGGCTCCATCGACCGCATCGCCTCCCACACCTCGGCCATGCTCATCACGGCGAGCGCGTCGCGCAGCAGCTTGACGCGCTGCTGCTGGGAGACGGAGATCTGGGCGGGACCCGAGGCCATGAGTGTCAGCGAGAGGAAGGGCGCGGGGTCCAGGAGCACGGCGGCGCGGGAGATCTGGCCGCCGAGGGAGTGCCCCAAGAGGTGCACGGGCGTACCGAGGGCGGTGGCCTGCGCAAGCACGTCCTGCGCCAACTCGCCCTGTGCGTACGCCGATTCGTCGTCCTTGGGCCCCCCGGTCTCGAACTGCCCGCGCCCGTCCACGGCGACCGTCCGATAGCCCTCACGCGCCAACGGCTCATGCAGCGCGATGAAGTCCTCCTTGCTCCCGGTGAACCCCGGCAGCAGGAGGGCGGTTCCCTTGGGTTGTCCCTGAGGTGCGGCATCGAGCACGGCGAACTCACCGCGGGCGGTGGGGAGCCGGTAGGCACGGACTCCGGCGGGCGGGATGAAGCTGGGCGGCCTGCTCATGCCCTTGAGGCTATCGGGCGGAGTTGGTGAGCGCTCTGTGGGTGGGCGCTGGGGGTGGTTTTTGGCCCCCGCGCCCCTTCAGGGGCACGGGGAACTGCGCGACAAGCCCCCACGAACCCGCAGCCGAAAGGCTGGTACAGGACGGGTAGGGGCCGAGAGGGCGAAAAAACCAATGGCCCGGCCCCACCGAAAGGCAGGACCGGGCCATCAGACAGCGGATCAGCTCTCCGCGGACTCCGCGGCAACCGCGGCCTTGCGGGTGCGACGACGCACCGGCTTGGCCTCGGCGTCCTCGGCAGCGGCCTGAGCGGGGATCTCGGTGTCGGCGGCCTTGCGGGTCCGGCGACGCACGGGCTTGGCCTCGGCGGCCTCGGCGGTGTCCACGGCAGTGGCGGCCTTGGCGCGCGTGCGGCGCGGCTTGGTCTCCGCCTCGGCCGCGACCTCGGCCCCGTCGACGACGGCGACCGCGGCCTTGCGCGTACGCCGCGCCTTGGCCGGAGCCTCGGCAACGCCCTCAGCGGTCTCGACGGCAGCCTCCGCGGCCTTGCGGGTGCGACGACGCGCCGGCTTGGCCTCGGCGTCCTCGGCAGCCGCCTGAGCGGGGATCTCGGTGTCGGCGGCCTTGCGGGTCCGGCGACGTACGGGCTTGGCCTCGGCGGCCTCGGCGGTGTCCACGGCAGTGGCGGCCTTGGCACGCGTGCGGCGCGGCTTGGCCTCCGCCTCGGCCTCCGCCTCGGACACGGCCTCGACCGTGTCGACCACGGCCTCGGCGGCCTTGCGAGTACGACGACGCACCGGCTTGGCCACGGTCTCGGCCGCAGCCTCCGACACGGCCTCGACCGTGTCGACCACGGCCTCGGCGGCCTTGCGGGTCCGGCGACGCACCGGCTTGGCCGGAGCCTCGGCGACGGTCTCGACCGCGACGGCCTCGGCCGTCTCCACGGTCTCCGTGGCTTCCACGGACTGCACCGTCTCGACCGGCTCCGCCGTCTTGCGGGTCCGGCGACGGCGCGGCTTGGCCGGCTCATCGACGACACCCTCGGCCGTCGCCACGGCGGCGTCCGCGGCCTCGTTCACTGGGGTCACCGATGCGACCGCCTCCGACGCCGCCCCAGCGCGCGTACGGCGACGACGCCGCGGCGTACGGGGCTCGACGGCCTCGTTGGCCTCGGTGGAGGCGGACTCGGTCGTGGCCTGGGCAGCCGGAGACGCGGACGTCTCGTCCAGCGGCGCACCGTTGCGCGTACGGCGACGACGCCGGGGCGTACGTGCCGCGCGCTCGCGCTCGGCGGACGGCGCCGACGAGCGGTCACCACGATCGTTGCGATCCCCACGGCCACCGCGACCGCGCGGGCCACGGCCACCGGTCTCGCCGAGGTCCTCGACCTCCTCGGCCGCCAGCCCGGCGCGGGTGCGCTCGGAACGCGGCAGGACACCCTTGGTGCCGGCCGGGATGCCCAGCTCCTCGAAGAGGTGCGGGGACGTGGAGTACGTCTCCGGCGGTTCGCTGAAGCCGAGGTCGAGCGCCTTGTTGATCAGCTGCCAGCGGGGGATGTCGTCCCAGTCGACGAGCGTGATCGCCGTACCGGACGCGCCCGCGCGGCCCGTACGGCCGATGCGGTGCAGGTAGGTCTTCTCGTCCTCGGGGGACTGGTAGTTGATGACGTGCGTGACGCCCTCGACGTCGATGCCGCGTGCGGCGACGTCGGTGCAGACAAGGACGTCGACCTTGCCGTTGCGGAAGGCGCGCAGCGCCTGCTCGCGGGCGCCCTGGCCGAGGTCGCCGTGGACCGCGCCGGAGGCGAAGCCGCGCTGCTGCAGCTGGTCGGCGAGGTCCGCCGCCGTCCGCTTGGTGCGGCAGAAGACCATCGCGAGACCGCGGCCGTCGGCCTGCAGTATGCGCGCGACCAACTCGGGCTTGTCCATGTTGTGCGCGCGGTACACGAACTGCGCGGTGTTGCGGACCGTCGCGCCCTCGTCGTCCGGCGCGGTGGCGCGGATGTGCGTGGGCTGCGACATGTAGCGGCGCGCGAGGCCGATGACCGCGCCCGGCATGGTCGCCGAGAACAGCATCGTCTGACGGCGGGCCGGCAGCATGTTCATGATCTTCTCGACGTCGGGCAGGAAGCCCAGGTCGAGCATCTCGTCGGCCTCGTCGAGGACGAGCGCCTTGATGTGCTTGAGGTTGAGCTTCTTCTGGCCCGCGAGGTCCAGCAGCCGCCCGGGGGTGCCGACGATGACGTCGACGCCCTTCTTGAGGGCCTCGACCTGCGGCTCGTACGCCCGGCCGCCGTAAATGGCGAGAACGCGTACGTTGCGGACCTTGCCCGCGGTCAGCAGGTCGTTGGTGACCTGGGTGCACAGCTCGCGCGTCGGGACGACGACGAGGGCCTGCGGGGCGTCGGTGAGCTGCTCGGGCTTGGCCCGGCCCGCCTCGACGTCCGCGGGGACGGTGACGCGCTCCAGGAGCGGAAGGCCGAAGCCCAGCGTCTTGCCGGTGCCGGTCTTGGCCTGGCCGATGACGTCGGTGCCGGACAGGGCAACGGGGAGCGTCATCTCTTGAATGGGGAAGGGGTTGATGATGCCGACGGCCTCAAGGGCCTCGGCCGTCTCGGGAAGGATTCCGAGCTCTCGGAAAGTCGTAGTCAGGGTGCTGCCTCTTCTGTGTACGCGGTGCGAGGCGAGCGCGGGGGTCGTGTCGGAACCGTGCCGGGGACGTCGGCCGCCTGTCGGGCGGGCCGAGTGGCATTGGGACCACTGCCGACGCTCGAGCGCTCGTACCGCTGAGGGTCCCTCCGTATCGTCAGTACGCAATGTGCCGTACGGACGAGGAGGGCTGTCGGGTCGGAGCCGATCGGGCCACCGACCGGGCATCCTCATTCGTGCGGCCCGTCGAATACTCGCCGGGCGCATTACCACCATACCCTGGAATCGCGCACACGCGATGGCCGATTTGGTCACGTACTCGTCGTCACACTGATTGACCAGGGACTTCCCTGCCGCGGTGAGCGGGCTATTGTGCGCTTCATGACGACGCCTGACAACGCCGCTGACACCCCTGCCGAGGCCGCCGACGACACCGCTCCCGCGGCCACCGGAGTCGCCGCCCAGGACTGGGACACGGCCTCCGCCGACCCTCAGTATCGCGCCGCGGTCGTGGACCTGCTCGGAGCGCTCGCGTACGGCGAGCTCGCGGCGTTCGAGCGGCTCGCCGAGGACGCCAAGCTGGCGCCGACGCTGAGCGACAAGGCGGAGCTGGCGAAGATGGCGTCGGCCGAGTTCCACCACTTCGAGCAGCTCAGGGACCGCCTCGCGGCGATCGGCGCGGAGCCGACGCAGGCGATGGAGCCGTTCGTCGCCGCGCTGGACGGCTTCCACAAGCAGACGGCGCCCTCGGACTGGCTGGAGGGCCTCGTCAAGGCGTATGTCGGCGACTCGATCGCCAGCGACTTCTACCGAGAGGTCGCGGCACGGCTCGACTCCGACACGCGCGGGCTCGTCCTCGCCGTCCTCGACGACACCGGGCACGCCGGCTTCGCCATCGAGAAGGTGCGCGCCGCGATCGACGCGGACCCGCGTGTGGGTGGCCGGCTCGCACTGTGGGCGCGCCGTCTGATGGGTGAGGCCCTGTCCCAGTCGCAGCGCGTGGTCGCCGACCGTGACGCCCTGTCGACGATGCTCGTGGGCGGTGTCGCGGACGGCTTCGACCTCGCGGAGGTCGGCCGGATGTTCTCGCGGATCACCGAGGCGCACACGAAGCGGATGGCTGCGCTGGGGCTGGCGGCCTAATCGGGCGGCTTGGGGCCCTTGGGGGTCTTGGGGGTCTTGGGGGCCTTACGGAACGGGTTACGCGGTCGCCGAGCGGCGGCGAAAGCGTTCCTCCGGGCGGAGCAGCAGGGAGAGCAGGGCCGCGGAGACCGCCACCGCGCCGAGCAGGATCACCAGGAAGTGGCCGGTGCCCAGTGCGGTGTGCGTCAGGAAGGCACCGAACAGGGCTCCGGCCACTCCGGTCGACAGGACCAGACTGCGGGCCGGCAGCCGATGCGGCAGCCGGTACGCAGCGGCCCACGCCAGCGCGAGACCGAGCATCGCGGAGCCGAGCGCTTCCAAGAACATGGTGAGGGTCCCTCCCGCACGGCCGGTGCAAATCGGTCGTAGCCGGTCTTACCCCTGACGTGCGGAATGCAATCCTCCTCTGTGGCCGATCTGTGCTCCATCTGTGTGAGCGAAGGGCCCCGTGCAAACGAAGGGGCCCGGTGGCTGTGCCACCGGGCCCTCACGCTTCTGCTGTCGCTCGCTCGCATTACAGCGCGCTGAATCCCACCTTGCGCTGCGTGGGCTCACCGAGCTCCACATACGCCAAGCGGTCGGCCGGAACCAGGACCTTGCGGCCGTGGTCGTCCACGAGGCTCAGCAGCTGCGACTTGCCGGCCAGCGCCTCGGACACCGCGCGCTCGACCTCTTCCGGGGTCTGACCGCTCTCCAGAACGATCTCGCGGGGCGCGTGCTGCACGCCGATCTTGACCTCCACGGCTTTGTCCCTCCGACGGTCAGTGATGTGCGCGTGTGTCCGCGCCGTACGCAGCACACATTAGCCCGGTGAGGGGACGTACACGCTCCGCCCAAGAACGCCAGGAGCGAACAGGGGACGGGAACAAAGTGGCGGTCAGTGGTGATCCGTGCCGTGCAGCGGGAAACCCGCGATGCCCCGCCAGGCCAGCGAGGTCAGCAGCTGGACCGCCTGGTCGCGCGGGACGCTGCGGTCGCTGTGCAGCCAGGAGCGGGCCACCACTTGGGCGAGGCCGCCGAGGCCCGAGGCAAGCAGCATCGACTCGGCGCGCGACAGACCCGTGTCCTCCGCGATGACCTCGCAGATCGCCTCGGCGCACTCGTGTGTCACCTTGTCGACGCGCTCGCGGACCGCGGGCTCGTTGGTCAGGTCCGACTCGAAGACCAGCCGGAAGGCGCCGCCGTCGTCCTCCACGTACGCGAAGTAGGCGTCCATCGTCGCGCGGACGCGCAGCTTGTTGTCCGTGGTGGACGCGAGCGCGGTCCGAACCGCCTGGAGCAGCGACTCGCAGTGCTGGTCCAGCAGGGCGAGGTACAGATCGAGCTTGCCCGGGAAGTGCTGGTAGAGGACCGGCTTGCTGACGCCCGCGCGCTCGGCGATGTCGTCCATGGCGGCCGAGTGGTACCCCTGCGCAACGAAAACTTCCTGGGCGGCGCCGAGGAGCTGGTTGCGTCGGGCACGGCGCGGCAGGCGAGTGCCCCGCGGGCGTGCCGCCTCTGTCTGCTCGATGGCTGTCACGCCGCCTCCCAAAATTGTCCACATGCGGTGTGCGCCGCGCGGCCATCGTACTTTTCGGTAACCGTGGTGTGCGCGGTGCGAGCGCAGAATTTCACGGACCGGACGCGGGCGATAGTGGCACAAAGCCTGTCGAACGGGGTGAGATGGGCGCTACACCGCCCCGACTGCCCTGTTCAGCGGCGTCCCGTCGCGGGCGGTCACCCTCGTTGATCAACGGTAGGCGTTCTCGTTGATCACCGGTAGTCGTCCTCGTTGAGTTCTACGACCCTGGCCTGCTCGGCGAGGTCCGCCTCGTTGGCGTTGTCGGGGTCGCCGACCGGCCGCGAGTCGGCTTCCTCCGCCGGGTCCAGCTCGGTGACCTGTTCGGCCGCGGCGGCTTCCGGAGCCTCCGCGTCGAGAATTTCCCGGAACTGGTCGTTGAAGGTCTCGGGGTCTGTCGGGTCGACTGTCATGGTTCCTCTTCCCGAGCGGGGCGAGTGCGCTCCTGTATGCGTACGAGTGCCCTCGTCTGAAGCCTAGGAGACACCCGATCGGGGCGCTATGCCATCTGCTCGCGATCTGTGACGGCGAACACATGAGCCACTGCGTGATCGTCTCGTAACATTGCCGCATGTCTTCGACCGAGCTGCCGCCCGTGTTGGCCACCACCGTCACACCGCGGGTCGGTGCCGTCAGGGTCGCGGCGGGGGAGCGGCTGCGATCGGTGGGGCTGCCGGGGATCACGCTGTCGATCCGGTCGAGACCGCCGGCGCGGGAGGGACTGCCGCCCGCGTTGTACGTGCACGGCCTGGGCGGTTCCTCGCAGAACTGGTCGGGGCTGATGCCGCTGCTCGACGGGCTCGTGGACAGCGAGGCCGTGGATCTGCCCGGCTTCGGGGACTCGCCGCCGCCGGACGACGGGAACTACTCGGTCACGGGGCACGCGCGCGCGGTCATCCGCTATCTCGACGCGGCCGGGCGAGGCCCCGTGCACCTCTTCGGGAACTCGCTCGGCGGGGCCGTCACGACGCGCGTCGCGGCCGTACGCCCCGACCTCGTCCGTACCCTCACACTGGTCTCGCCCGCGCTCCCGGAGATCCGGGCGCAGCGCACCGCCTGGCCGACCGCGCTGCTCGCGGTGCCCGGTGTGGCGCGGCTGTTCACCAGCCTCACCAAGGAGTGGAGCGCCGAGCAGCGCGTGCGCGGGGTCATGGCGCTCTGTTACGGGGATCCCGGCATCGTGACGCCCGAGGCGTTCCGCGAGGCGGTCGAGGAGCTGGAGCGGCGGCTCGCCCTCCCGTACTTCTGGGACGCCATGACACGCTCGTCGCGCGGGCTGGTGAACGCGTACACGCTGGGCGGCCAGCACGGACTGTGGCGCCAGGCCGAGCGCGTGCTCGCGCCGACGCTGCTCATCTACGGCGGCCGCGACCAGCTCGTCGGCTACCGCATGGCCCACCGTGCGGCCCGCGCCTTCCGTGACTCCCGGTTGCTGTCCCTGCCGGAGGCGGGGCATGTCGCGATGATGGAGTACCCGGAGACCGTGGCCACGGCCTTCCATGAACTCCTCACGGACACGGGCGAGTTGGTATCATCGTCCGCTGTCGGCGCGGGGAGCTGAGGCGGGGGTGGGACGTCACAGCCGTCGGGGGCGGGCAGGCAAGACCGATACCTCCGAGATACCCGCGTTTCCGGCGCAGGACGCGACAAGGGCCCCGACGCCGGGACCTGCCCCCTCTCGTCGTACGGCGACTCCGCCTCCGGGCGCGCCGGGTCCACGGCCTCCGCTGGGTGGGACGCCGGCGCACGGAATGCCGCGTCTTCCGGACGGGACGCCCGCGCACGGCGTGCCCCGCTTCCCGGACGGGACTCCGGCACAGGGCGTGCCCCGCTTCCCGGACGGGACGCCCGCTCACGGCGTGCCTCGCCTCCCGGACGGAACTCCGGCGCGCGGGATTCCGCGCATGGCCGACGGGACCCCCGCGCGCGGGGTGCCGCGTTTCCCCGACGGGACTCCGGCGCACGGGGTGCCTCGCTTTCCCGACGGGACTCCGGCGCACGGCGTCCCCCGTTTTCCCGACGGGACCCCCGCCCACGGCGTCCCCCGCGTACGTGGCGGTCACCCCGAACAGCGTGAACCGGGCGGCGGCTGGGGCGAGTTCGGCGGCGGTGTGCCGCGCGGCGGGCCGCAGACCGCGTCGCCGGGGGCGCCGCAGGGCGCTCCGTACGGCGTGCCGTCCGGCCCTCCCGGACCCCGGATCCCCCGTCAGCGCCAGGAGTCCGGGCAGGGTCCCCAGCAGTCCTACGTCGACGCCTTCGACCTCGACGCCGACGAGGACGTCGACGTCTTCGCGCCCCGCGACGCGGCGGCGCACCCCACCGACCCGTACGGCTCCGTCACGGACTGGGACACGGAGGCCGACGAGAAGCCGCTGCCCGAGGTCGAGGAGCCGCCGAAGGGCAAGGCGGCCAAGGGGCGGGCGTTCACCGGGATCGCGGCGGCCGCCGTCACGACCGTGCTGGCCGTCGTCGTGGCCGGGCAGGTCGCCACCGGGCGGCAGGACGCCGACGCGAGCGCACGGTCCGCCGGCGGCAACGACCGCGAGACCCACGACTCGGCCTCGCGCGGGAACGACCGGCCGACCCAGTCGGGGACACCGAGCGCGGCGACACTGACGTACGACCAGAAGATGGCCAAGAAGTACGCGCTCGGCGCCACGCTCACGGGGTCGGGGGAGTTCGACGCGGTCCTCGGCTTCGACAAGGCGCCGGGCAAGGGCCGCAAGTACACCTATCGCATCGACGTGGAGCAGGGCCTCGGCCTGGACGGCGCCCTCTTCGCGCAGGCCGTGCAGAAGACCCTGAACGACGACCGGAGTTGGGCCCACAACGGCGGCCGTACCTTCGAGCGGATCTCTTCCGGCAAGCCCGACTTCGTGATCACGCTGGCGAGCCCGGGCACCACCGCGAAGTGGTGCGCCAAGTCGGGGCTCGACACGACGGAGGACAACGTGTCGTGCGACTCGGCGTCCACCGATCGCGTCATGATCAACGCGTATCGCTGGGCCCAGGGCTCCAAGACCTACGGTGATCAAATTCACGCGTACCGGCAGATGCTGATCAACCACGAGGTCGGCCACCGGCTCGGATACGGCCACGTCACCTGCGGCAAGGACGGCGAACTCGCTCCCGTCATGCAACAGCAGACCAAGTTCCTCGACCATGACGGGATCCACTGCAGAGCCAACCCCTGGCCGTATCCCGGGAGTTGACAGGGGCCTCACAGGTCACGTTGACATGCGGCGAAAGTTCGTTCATATTTCTCCGCATGTCGCCTCGTCACGTCTCCGTCCGCGCAGCCATTGAGCTGGCGCTGATCGGCGTGACCGCGCTCTGCGTGGCCGACATTCACTGTCGCTGACGCCCGCCCCTGGCGAGTGCGTCGCTTTCTCCCGTTTTGTCCGTGCGCCCGTTGTGGCGCGCGGGTCTCTTCCGGTCCGGTCAACCCTGGTCTCTCTCGGTCGGATGTCGACGCCTGACGCCTTGGGCGAGCTCTGCGCTCTTCCGTCTCACTCTGCGTCAATCCGTCTCACCATCCGAGAGGTCGTCTTCCGATGCGTCATCCGTCCGTCATAGCGCGCCGCGTGGCCGCGGCATCCGTCAGCCTGGTCGTGGCAGCGGGCGTCGCCGCCTGCGGGCCGAAGGACAACGATGCCAAGAGCTCCGGTGGCGACGCCAAGCCGCAGAAGGGCGGCACGCTCACCGTCCTGAACGCGAACCCGCAGGAGGACTTCGACCCGGCGCGGCTCTACACCTCCGGCGGTGGCAACGTCCCCTCCCTCGTCTTCCGCACGCTCACCACGCGCAACCGTGAGAGCGGTGCCGCCGGCGCCGAGGTCGTTCCCGACCTCGCCACGGACACCGGTCGTCCGAGCAAGAACGCGACCGTGTGGACGTACACCCTGAAGAAGGGCCTCAAGTACGAGGACGGCACGCCCATCACCTCCGCCGACATCAAGTACGGCATCGAGCGCTCCTTCGCCGCCGAACTCTCCGGTGGAGCTCCCTACCTGAGGGACTGGCTGATCGGCGGCGCCGACTACCAGGGTCCGTACAAGGACAAGAAGGGCCTCGACTCGATCGAGACGCCGGACGACGTGACCATCGTCTTCCACCTCGACAAGCCCGAGGGCGAGTTCCCCTACCTGGCCACGCAGACGCAGTTCGCGCCCGTGCCGAAGGCCAAGGACAACGGCACCAAGTACGAGGAGCACCCGATCTCGTCGGGTCCCTACAAGGTCGTCAAGAACGAGAACGACGGCGAGCGGCTCACGCTGGAACGCAACACGTACTGGTCCGCGTCGACCGACGCCGAGCGCAAGGCCTACCCGGACAAGATCGACGTACGGTCGGGTCTGGACTCGTCCGTGATCAACCAGCGGCTGTCCGCGTCTCAAGGTGCGGACGCCACCGCTGTCACGACGGACACCAACCTCGGCCCCGCCGAGCTCGCCAAGGTGACGGGTGACAAGGACCTTGCTTCGCGCGTCGGCACCGGACACTTCGGCTACACCAACTACATCGCCTTCAACCCGAAGGTGAAGCCGTTCAACAACCCCAAGGTGCGCCAGGCGATCTCGTACGCCATCGACCGTACGTCGGTCATCAACGCGGCGGGCGGCTCGTCGCTCGCCGAGCCCGCGACGACGTATCTGCCGAACCAGAAGTCCTTCGGCTACACGCCGTACGACCTCTTCCCGGCGGGCAAGTCCGGCAACCCGGCCAAGGCCAAGGAGCTGCTGGAGGCGGCCGGTTACAAGAACGGGCTCACGATCACGCTCACGCACTCCAACGACAAGGACTTCGAGACCAGCCCGGAGATCGCGACCGCCGTCCAGGACGCCCTGAAGAAGGCCGGGATCACGGTCAAGCTCCAGGGTCTGGAGATCAACGACTACAAGGACAAGATCCACAGCGTCAAGACGGAGCCGGGCTTCTTCCTCGCCCACTGGGGTGCCGACTGGCCCTCGGGCGGCCCCTTCCTGGCCCCGATCTTCGACGGCCGGCAGATCGTCAAGGACGGCGCCAACTTCAACACCGGCTTCCTCAATGACAAGTCGGTCAATGACGAGATTGACGCGATCAACAAGTTGACGAATCTTGACGAGGCCGCCAAGCGCTGGGGTGCACTGGACAAGAAGATCGGCGAGCAGGCCCTGACCGTGCCGCTGTTCCACCCCGTCTACAAGCGGCTGTACGGAAGCGCCGTCAAGAACATCGTGATCAGCGACTGGACCGGCGTTCTGGACATCTCCCAGGTCGCGGTGAAGTAGCACCGTGAGCGAGGCACTTGTCGCCTCTCGGGCCCCCGGGACGGACACGTCCGTCCCGGGGGTCTCGGGGGCTCGTCAGTTCTGGCGACGGCTGCGAGCGCAGCGCGCCGCCCTCGTCGCGGCGGGCATCGTCGCACTGCTCGTCCTGGTCGCGCTCGCCGCGCCGCTGCTCACGGCGATCGAGGGCCAGGACCCGACCACGTACCACCCCTCGTTGATCGACTCGGCGCGTGGCGGCGTGCCCGTCGGATCACTCGGCGGCATCGGCGGCGACCACTGGCTCGGCGTCGAACCACAGACCGGACGCGATCTGTTCGCACGGCTCGCGTACGGCGCCCGGGTCTCCCTGGGTGTCGCACTGGCGGCGACGCTGGTGCAGGTGTTCATCGGTGTCGTGGTGGGTGTCGCGGCCGCGCTCGGGAACCGATGGGTTGATCAACTGTTGAGCCGTGCCACCGACATCATCGTTGCGATGCCACTGATGATCATGTCGCTCGCGCTGCTGGCCATCGTGCCCAGCAGTTTCCCGCGGCCCGTGCTGGTCGCGCTCGTCATCGGCCTGATCGCCTGGGGCAACATCGCGAAGATCGTGCGCGCCCAGACGCTCACCCTCAAGGAGCTCGACTACGTCTCCGCCGCCCGGCTCAGTGGCTGGGGCGCCTGGCGGATCGCCCGCCGTGAGCTGCTGCCCGGCCTTGCCGCGCCCGTCATCACCTACTCCGCCCTCCTCGTACCGCAGAACATCAGCGTCGAGGCCGCCCTGTCGTTCCTCGGGGTCGGTGTGAAACCGCCGACGCCGTCGTGGGGGCAGATGCTCACCGCCGCCGACGTCTGGTACCAGGCGGCTCCGCAGTACCTGCTGCTGCCTGCCGGCGCGCTGTTCGTCACCGTTCTCGCCCTGACCGTCCTCGGCGACGGCGTGCGCACGGCACTCGACCCGCGCGCGGCCTCGCGGCTGCGCGTCGGCACGGGGCGCAGGCGCGAGGCGATGGCGGACGCGGGAGCGAGCGCGGGCGCCACGACGGCGGACGCCGGCGCCGGGACGGTCCACGCGAGTTCCGGGACGGTCCACGCGAGTTCCGGGTCGGCGGACGCGAGTACCGGGTCGGCGGACGCGAGTGCGACGAAGGAGGCCAAGGCGTGAACGGCTTCGGCGGCTTCGTGCTGCGCCGCGCCATCGGCACCGTAGTCACCCTGTTCGCCATCTCGGTGATCATCTACCTGGTCTTCTACGCCACCCCCGGCAACGTCGCCCAGATCACCTGTGGCCCGCGCTGCTCTCCGGTCCAGGTCCACCAGGTCGCCCAGCAACTGCATCTCGACGACCCGCTGTACGTGCGTTACTGGCACTTCCTTCAGGGCATCGTCGTCGGCCAGGACTACTCGACGGGTACGTCGGTGCAGCACTGCTCGGCGCCCTGCCTCGGCCTGTCGTACCAGACCGACCAGCAGGTCACGCAGCTGATCCTGACCAAGCTGCCGGTCAGCCTTTCGCTGGTGTTCGGCGCGATGGTGCTGTGGCTGGTCCTCGGCGTCGGCACCGGCGTGCTCTCCGCATGGCGGCGCGGCCGGCTGAGCGAGCGCATGCTGACCGGCATCACGCTCGCGGGCGTGGCCACTCCCGTCTTCGTGATCGGCCTGGTGCTGATGATCGTCGTCTGTGGCCAGTTGCAGCTGCTGCCCTTCCCGCAGTACGTCGACTTCACCGACGACCCCGAGCAGTGGGCGTGGAACCTGCTGCTGCCCTGGTTCTCGCTCGCCCTGATCGAGGCCGCCGCGTTCGCCCGGCTGACCAGGGCGTCGATGCTGGAGACGCTCGCCGAGGACCACATCAGGACCTTCCGCGCCTACGGCGTCGGCGAGCGGTCGATCATCGGGCGGCACGCGCTGCGCGGGGCGTTCGCGCCGGTCATCGCGCTGAACGCCAACAACGTCGGCTCGGCGGTCGGCGGTGCGGTGCTCACCGAGACGCTCTTCGGACTCCCGGGCATCGGACAGGAACTGGTGCACGCGGTGAACGTCGTCGACCTGCCGGTGGTCGTCGGCATGGTCCTGGTCATCGGCTTCTTCGTGGTTCTCGCCAACGCCGTCGCGGACGTCCTGTACGCGGTGGCCGACCGACGGGTGGTGCTCGTATGAGCCTGGTGGAAGTCACCGACCTGACGGTCGGATTCGGGCCGCTGAGCGCCGTCGACGGGCTCTCCTTCCGGCTGGAGAAAGGCGCCGCACTGGGCCTGGTCGGCGAGTCCGGCTCGGGCAAGTCGACCGTCGCGTCCGCCCTGTTGGGGCTGCACCGGGGGACAGGTGCCGTCGTCGGCGGCGCCGTGCGCGTGGCCGGCACCGACGTACAGCGGGCGTCCGACGACGAACTGCGGCGGCTGCGCGGCGGGAAGGCCGCCATGGTCTTCCAGGACCCCCTGTCGTCCCTCGACCCGTACTACGCCGTCGGCGATCAGATCGCCGAGGTGTACCGGGTGCACGTGAAGGCATCCCGGCGAGCGGCACGCGCGCGTGCCGTCGAGGTGCTCGACCGCGTCGGCATACCGGACGCGGCTCGTCGTGCCCGCTCGCGCCCGCACGAGTTCAGCGGTGGCATGCGCCAACGCGCCCTCATCGCGATGGCTCTGGCCTGCGAACCCGACCTGCTGATCGCCGACGAGCCGACCACCGCCCTCGACGTGACCGTCCAGGCCCAGATCCTCGACCTCCTGCACACCCTGCGGGAGGAGACCGGGATGGGTCTGCTGCTGGTCACGCACGACGTCGGGGTCGCCGCCGGGAGCGTGGACGAGATCCTCGTCATGCGCCACGGCCGCGCGGTCGAGCACGGGCCGGTCGCATCGGTGCTCGGGGCGCCAGGGGAGACGTACACGCAGGAGTTGCTGGGCGCGGTGCCGCGCGTGGACGCATCGCGTGAGTCGGACGGTGGCGTGTCGGACGAGGTCGTCCTCGAAGCGGTGGAACTGCGACGCGAATTCGGGCACGGGAAGCGGCAGTTCGCGGCGGTCGACGACGTGTCGCTCGCGATCCACCGGGGCGAGACCCTCGGCATCGTCGGTGAGAGCGGCAGCGGGAAGACGACCCTGGGCCGGATGCTCGTGGGGCTCCTGGAGCCCACGACCGGTGCGGTCCGCTACGAGGGGCGCGCGCAGTCCGGCGTAAGCCCCTCCGTGCAGATGGTCTTCCAGGACCCGGTCTCCTCGCTCAACCCCCGGCGCAGCGTGGGCGAGTCCATCGCCGACCCGCTGCGGGCGCGCGGCGAACGGGACGAGGGGCGCATTCGGGGGCGGGTACGGGAACTCCTCGAGCGCGTGGGGCTCGAAGCGGCGCACTACGACCGCTACCCGCACGAGTTCAGCGGCGGTCAGCGCCAGCGCGTCGGCATCGCGCGGGCGCTCGCCGCCGAACCGCGCGTCATCGTGTGCGACGAGCCGGTCTCCGCGCTCGACGTCACCACGCAGGCCCAGGTCGTCGCCCTGTTGGGCGATTTGCAGCGGGAACTGGGGCTCGCGCTGGTGTTCGTGGCGCACGATCTCGCGGTCGTACGCCAGGTCAGCGACCGAGTGGCGGTGATGCGGCGTGGGCGAATCGTCGAGTACGGGCCCGCCGACGAGGTGTACGAATCCCCGCAGGACCCGTACACCAAGCAGCTGCTGGCCGCCGTACCGGCGCTCGATCCGGAGGTCGCGGCACGGCGTCGCACGGCCCGAAGGGAGCTGACCGCGGCGTGAGCGGCCCGACGGCGTGAGCGGGACTGAGGACGTGGCGGGACTGAGGGCGTGAGCGGGCCGCGCGGTGTGAGAGGGCCGGGCAGTGTGAGAGGGACGGCCAGGGGTTGAGCTCAACGAAACGTAACTGCTTGATCTCTTAGCGCGACGGAACGCGACCCGCACGAGAAAGTTACGACCGTTCACCCCTTTTGGTGGCGCGATGGACAACCGTCCGTCGCGCCACCGTCATGTCCGCATACGTTCGTCCCGCTGCGAGCCGCCGGGTCAACGGCGGCTCCCCATACGGGAGATCGGGGGTGCACTCGTGCGCATCGGACTGCTTACGGAGGGTGGCTATCCGTATGTGAGCGGTGACGCCAGACTCTGGTGCGACCGGCTCGTGCGCGGGCTCGGGCAGCACGAGTTCGACATCTACGCGCTCAGCCGCAGCGAGCGGCAGGAGGACGAGGGCTGGATCCAGCTGCCGCCCCAGGTCAGCCGGGTACGGACGGCCCCGCTGTGGACCGCCGAGGACGACGGGATGGTGTACGGGCGGCGGGCGCGTCGGCGGTTCGCGGACGCGTACGGGGAACTGGCCGCGGCGATGTGCGAGGGACCGGGGATTCCCGACGCCGACGTGAGAGCGACCGGCGGACCGGGGGTCGCTGGTCGTGCGGAGGCTCCTGGCGGCCCGGCGGCATCTGACGGCGTTGAGGCGGACCGTTTCGGCAGCGCGCTGTACGGGCTCGCCGAACTCGCCAGGGACGAGGGCGGCCTGGTCGGAGCGCTGCGCTCCGAAGGCGCCGTGCGTGCGTTGGAGCGCGCCTGTCGCGCGCCCGGCGCACTACGCGCTGCCCGCACCGCGCGCGTACCCGATCTGCTCGCCGTCGCCGCCCATGTCGAGCGCGCGCTGCGCCCCCTCTCGCTGGACTGGTACGAGGACGACGGGCTCGACTCGGTCGACCTGTGCCACGCCGCGGCCGGCGGCGCGGCGGCGCTGCCCGGCCTCCTCGCCCGGCACTTCTCCGGTGTTCCCCTGCTGGTCACGGAGTACGGGGTGCAGTTACGGGCGCACTACCTGGCTTCCACCACTGTCGGGGAGGTTCCCGCCGTACGGGCGCTGCTCGCCGCGTTCCACGGCAGACTCGCCGCCGAGGTCTACCGCGCGGCCGCGCTCATCACGCCCGGCAATACGCACGCCCGTCGCTGGCAGGAACGCTGCGGCGCCGACCGCGCCAAGCTGCGCACCGTCTATCCCGGTATGGAGGCCTCCCGCTTCGCGGAGGTGGGGGAGAACGCGGAGGGCAGCAGGTGCGCCGACCCGGACACGCTGGTGTGGGTCGGCCGCATCGAACCGGCCAAGGATCTGATCTCGCTGCTGCACTCCTTCGCGGAGATCCGCAAGGAGGAACCGAAGACCCGGCTGCGGATCGTCGGCGCGGCCGCCGACGGGCCGGAGGGCACGACCTATCTGGCCCACTGCAAGGCGCTGGCCGCGCAACTCTTCCCCGACGAGGCGGAGGGCGTGCACGCGGTCGGCGACAACCCGGTGTCCTTCGAGGAGATCGGCGGCCCGGAGGTCCCGAGCCTCGCGGAGGCGTACGCCTCCGGAGCGGTGATCGTCCTGTCCAGCGTCGTCGAGGGCTTCCCGATCAGCCTCGTCGAGGCCATGTTCTGCGGCCGCGCCACGGTCTCCACGGATGTGGGCGCCGTCGTCGAAGTCATCGGCGGTACGGGTCTTGTCGTACCGCCACGCAATCCGCGGGCGCTCGCCGAGGCGTGCGTGGCGCTGCTGCGCGACAGCGAGCGCCGTGAGCGCCTGGGCGCGGCTGCTCGCGCACGCGCCCTCGAACTCTTCACCGTCGAGCAGAACATCGCAGCATTTCACGGCATTTACCTGGAGATCGTCTCGCACTCCCCGGTACGTCGGGTGGTCGTGGACGACGAGGGTGAGCCGCTGCCCTTCGGAGTGCCGGCCGAGGCCCATGTACCCGGCCGCTGGACCGAGACGCGCCTCATGTCCACGGGCCGACCGCGCTGGGCGGCCGGTGCGCCGGTGCGGGCCACGGTTCCCCTGGTCGCCGGGGAGGGCGCGTGATGAGCGAACTCGGATCACTGGACCACCCAGAGAGGCCGGTCAGCCCTGGCGACTGGGATGCACGGTCGGGGGAGTGGCTTGTGGCGGGGGGCGGGGAGATGGACGTACCGGCGGAGGGGATGGTCGAGGGGGCCGACATCGCCGGCCGGGCCGGCGCCCTGTCCCGAGAAGCGAGCGACGACGTGAGGGGTGTGCGCGCCGGCGCGGGAGGCGCGGGTGGTTCACACGCCGGGTGGGACGGTTCGGGTGGC
This sequence comes from Streptomyces albiflavescens, assembly GCF_014645835.1. Taxonomy (GTDB): domain Bacteria; phylum Actinomycetota; class Actinomycetes; order Streptomycetales; family Streptomycetaceae; genus Streptomyces; species Streptomyces albiflavescens. Next base: position 362,664 of record NZ_BMMM01000012.1, on the reverse strand, counting down.
TCGGGCGGTGCGGGCGGTTCACTCGCCGGGTCAGGCGGTTTGGGCGATACAGGCAATACGGGCGATGCAGGCGGAGCCGGTGGTGCGGCCCGCACGGGAGGCGATACCCGCAAGCCCGCCGCGTCCACTGCCTCCCCCGCCCCCACTACGTCTCCCTCTTCCGCGCCTGCCTCCCCCGGGCGTCGTGGTGCCGTCGACCCCGTGAAAGCCCTGATGCATCGGCACCGTGAGCTCTGTGAGCGGGCTGTTGACCCGTTGGAGATCGCGGCAGGTCTGGAGGCGCACGGGGTGACCGACCGGACCGCCGTGCGGTTCCGGCACCGGGACGTGTTCTCGCTCGCCGAGGAGATGTACGCGCGCGTCGCGCGTGACGGGGAGCCCGTGCCCCGTCCGGAGACCCCGGGGCGCCCCGGGGCACGCGCCGACTGGGCGGCGCTCGCCCTGGTGCCGGGTGCCCTCTGCGCGGCAGCCGTGGTGGGGCTGCGGATCACCGACGGCAGGCCGCGCCTCGCGGTCGCCGCGGTGGGTGCCCTGGCCGTGGCGTTCGGCCTCCGGGTCGCTCTGCGCCGCGGTCCCCTGAGCACCGGCCACCGCACGACAGTCGCCACGCGCGCGTGGACGTGCTGGCTCATCGCATACGCCCTCCTCGGCAACGGACTGCTGAGCGCCGGTCTCGACGGCGGCCCCGACGGCCCCTGGCCCCTGGCCACCGCACCGGTACTGGCGCTCGCGCTGGCCTGCGCCCCGGCAGCCTGGTGCGCTCATCTCTTCGCCGTACGCGCGAGCCGACGGCTGACCGCGAGCCGCGGCCTCGAGGAGTTCGCCGCCTCCGTACAGCCCCTGCTCCTCGGGGTGTTCGGCCTGTTCCTGTGCGCCCTCGTCGGGCTGCTCGCGCTGTGCGGCGCCGCACTGGGCGAGCCCGCGGCGTACGCCGGAGCCGGAGCCCTCGGCGCACTGCTCCTGCTCGCCCGGCTGCTCACGGCGCGAGGCTTCACCCACGCCCCGGCCGTCGTGCTCGCCGCAGCGGGCGCGGCCGAGGCGACGGCCCTGGCCACGGTCTTCGCGGGCCGACTCCCCGGCTGCTCGTTCCTGACCGTCCCCGTCGAGACCGTCGTCGATGCCTGGGGAGCGGGCGCCGTACCGGCGCTGGTGTGCGGTGCGGCAGCCCTCGTCCTCCTCATCCACTCGACTCGCACCCTGACCCGGGCCTCGGCCCACGCGACGCCGCCGGGCGAGCCGCTGTGACGGGCCACCGGAGCGCAGACGGGCGCCTCGTCGCGGCGGCCGCAAGCCCCCACGCACCCGCAGTCGCCGAACCGGCGGAACGGGCCGTACCGGTACGGCTGCATCGCATGTCCGTTGCTCACCCCAGCCAGGTTGAGCGTGGCAGAAGCGCCCGCCCCGCAACGGGTGGATGGACCGGCACGGCCTCGCCCCGCCCCCGACCGCACGCGCCCCGCGACAGCGGTGAGGACCCACGACGCCCCTGCCGGCCGCATGCACCCTGCCACGGCTCGAGAACGCCCGGCGGCCGCAACTCCACAAGCACGCAGGCGCCCCACAGCGGCCGCGAGAACGCCCGGCGGCCGCAACCCCACAAGCCCGCGGGCGCTCCACGCCGGAGGCGCCCGCACCCATCTCCCGCGGGGCCGACACCGCGGGCCCTCTCCCCGACCTACGGCATCACCTCGAAGGAGAACGCCAGATGATCACCTCCCGAACCGGAGAATCCGCCCCGGGAGCCGCCCGATGAGGGTCCTGCTGATCGGAGCCAACGGATACCTGGGCCGATTCGTCGCCGACAGACTGCTCGCCGACCCGGCCGTACAGCTCACCGCGCTCGGCCGGGGCGACGACGCCGACGTACGGTTCGACCTCGCCTCGGGCAGCCCCGGCGCACTCACCCGCTTCCTGGACGCGGTGCACCCCGGAGTCGTCATCAACTGCGCGGGCGCCACCCGCGGCGGCGCCCGCGAACTGACCCGGCACAACACCGTCGCCGTCGCCACCGTCTGCGAGGCTCTGCGCCGCAGTGGCTGCGGGGCCCGGCTTGTCCAGATCGGCTGCGGCGCAGAGTACGGGCCCAGCCAGCCCGGCTCTTCCACCGCCGAGGACGCCGTGCCTCGCCCGGGCGGCCCCTACGGCGTGAGCAAGCTCGCCGCCACCGAACTGGTCCTCGGATCCGGCCTGGACGCCGTCGTGCTCCGCGTCTTCTCGCCCGCGGGTCCCGGCACCCCCGCCGGATCCCCACTCGGCCGCCTCGCCGAGGCCCTGCGCCGCGCCATGCAGTCGGGCGACGGCGAACTCAAACTCGGCGGCCTCGGCGTCCAACGCGACTTCATCGACGTACGTGACGTCGCCCGCGCCGTCCACGCCGCCTCGCTCTCGGCCGCGCAAGGCGTGATCAACATCGGCTCGGGCCGTGCCGTACGCCTCCGCGACGCCGCCGCCGTCCTCGCTCGTGTGGCCGGTTACGGCGGCGCTCTGCACGAACTCGACGGCCCGCCCGGACCCATGAGGCCATCCATCGGCCACCCCCGCACCGAACCAGACCACGCGGCCCCGGTCGCGTACCCCTATCCGGACGGCTGCGGCAGCTGGCAGCAGGCCGACGTGCGCACCGCACGCGACCGGCTCGGCTGGCGGCCCCGGATCAACCTCGAGGAATCCCTCGCCGATATCTGGATGGAGGCGGCATGCCGTATCTGACCAGCACCGCAACAGGCACCGCGAGCACCGACTTAGGCCTCGGCTTCGGCATCCCCGGCTATGCGCACCCCCTCGTCGCTCCCATGGAGTGGGGCGAACTCACCCGCCCGGGCACCCCCTTGCACTGGGTCGTCCTGAATGTGGCGGGCGGCCCCGGAACGCGCCCCGACCCGCACTGCCTGGAGGCCGCCGGACGGTTGCGCAACGCGGGGGTCCGGATCCTCGGACACCTGAACACCACCTACGGCGCACGCTGCTTCGGCGAGTTGATCTCCGACGCCCACCGGTATCTCGACTGGTACCGGGTCGACGGCTTCCTCCTGGACCGCTGCCCCACCGAGCGCGCCGCGCTCCCCGAGGTCCGCCACACGATCACCAGGCTCCGCGCGCTCCGCGACGGCGCGCACATCGTGCTCGGCCACGGCGGCCACCCGTACCCCGGGTATGCGGAGCACGCCGACCAGTTGGTGACCTTCTCCGGCCCCTGGAGCGACTACCGCTGGTCGCAGGTCGCCGAGTGGACCGCCGACTATCCGCCCGAGCGCTTCTGCCACTTCGTCCACGGTGTGCCCCGCGGCCACCTGGACGAGGCGCTGCGCATCGCCCGCTGGCAGGGCGCCTCGACGATCTACTTCACCGACCGCACGGACCACGGCGGTCGAGCCGACCCCTGGGAGACGATGCCCGGCTACTGGGACGAAATCGTCTCGCGGATCGGAACGGGTGTCTCGGAATGAAGAAGGGCGTGGCAGTGTTACGGAGAGAACAACCGTAGTGATTGACCGACCAACGGAGCCCCCGTGTCGCTGCCACCCCTGGTCGAGCCAGCTCCTGAGCTCACCGTAGACGAGGTCCGCAGGTACTCCCGCCACCTGATCATCCCCGACGTGGGCATGGACGGGCAGAAGCGGCTGAAGAACGCCAAGGTGCTCTGTGTGGGCGCCGGCGGCCTCGGTTCGCCGGCGCTGATGTACCTGGCCGCCGCGGGCGTGGGCACGCTCGGCATCGTGGAGTTCGACGAGGTCGACGAGTCGAACCTGCAGCGCCAGATCATCCACAGCCAGGCGGACATCGGCCGCTCCAAGGCCGAATCGGCCCGCGACTCCGTGCTGGGCATCAACCCGTACGTGAACGTGATCCTTCACGAAGAGCGGCTCGAAGCCGAGAACGTGATGGACATCTTCAGCCAGTACGACCTGATCGTCGACGGCACGGACAACTTCGCGACCCGCTACCTGGTCAACGACGCGTGTGTGCTCCTCAACAAGCCGTACGTGTGGGGCTCGATCTACCGTTTCGACGGTCAGGCCTCGGTCTTCTGGTCCGAGTACGGCCCCTGCTACCGCTGCCTCTACCCGGAGCCCCCGCCGCCGGGCATGGTTCCCTCCTGCGCCGAGGGCGGCGTCCTGGGCGTGCTGTGCGCGTCCATCGGCTCCATCCAGGTCACCGAGGCGATCAAGGTCCTCACCGGCACGGGCGAGCCGCTCGTCGGCCGCCTGATGATCTATGACGCCCTGGAGATGCAGTACCGCCAGGTCAAGGTCCGCAAGGACCCGAACTGCGCGGTCTGCGGCGAGAACCCCACCGTCACCGAGCTCATCGACTACGAGGCCTTCTGCGGCGTCGTGTCCGAGGAGGCCCAGGAAGCGGCCGCCGGCTCGACGATCACTCCCAAGCAGCTCAAGGAGTGGATCGACGACGGTGAGAACATCGAGATCATCGACGTCCGCGAGATCAACGAGTACGAGATCGTCTCGATCCCCGGCGCCAAGCTGATCCCGAAGAACGAGTTCCTCATGGGCACCGCCCTGGAGACCCTGCCGCAGGACAAGAAGATCGTCCTGCACTGCAAGACGGGTGTCCGCAGTGCGGAGGTCCTTGCCGTCCTGAAGTCCGCGGGCTTCTCGGACGCCGTCCACGTCGGCGGCGGCGTGATCGGCTGGGTCAACCAGATCGAGCCGGACAAGCCGGTGTACTAGGCGTACACCTTCTTCGGACGAGGGGCTCGGCACTGCAGGTGCCGGGCCCCTTTCCGCTGCACACGGGACGATCCGCGCCGCTGCACACGGGGCGATCCGTGCGGCTGCACACGGGGCGATCCGTGCGGCTCGAGGCAGGTGCCGCCGAGGGGCAGGGACTGCTATGACGCGCAGACCTTGCCGTCCTTCGGCACCGTCCCCTTCAGCAGATAGCTGTTCACGGTCGAGTCGACGCAGTCGCTGCCACTCCCGTACGCCCCATGGCCCTCGCCCTTCCAGGTGAGCTCCACCCCGACGCCCTTGCCCAGCTCGTCGGCCATCCTGCGAGCGCCCTCGTACGGCGTCGCCGGGTCCCCGGTGTTGCCGACGACCAGGATGGGCTCGGCTCCCGGCGCGCTCGCCTCCGGGGTGTCGTACTGTCCGGCCACTGGCCAGTCGTGGCACCAACCGGCCGTGTCCCAGCCCATGAAGTCCCCGAAGACGGGCGAGATCTTCTCGAACTCGGGCAGCAGCTTCTTCGTCTCCTCCGGGGTCGGCCGCTGCTTGTCGTCCAAGCACGATATGACCCGTTGTGAGTGCGTCGTCGTGCCGTAGTGGCCCGAGGCGTCACGATCGTTGTAGCCGTCGGCCAACCCCAGCAGCTCAGAACCGTCCCCGTCCTCGGCGTCCTTGAGCGCGCTGGTCAGGTGTGACCAGCCCTCCTTGCTGTACAGCGGCAGGACGATGCCGGTGAGCGCGAGAGTTTGAGTGAGCTTGCGTCCGCTGGATGTCGGAAGCGGCTTGGCATCGATCCGGTTCAGCAGGTCCACGATCTTCTGGGAGCCCTGCTTCGGGTCCTGGCCCGTGGACTTGAGGTAGTCGTCCAGTGCGCGCTGGAAGCCCAGGGTCTGGTTCTTCGCGTGCCCCACCGTGTCGGCGCTCGGGTCGACGACCGCGTCCAGGATCAGACGGCCCACGTTCTTCGGGAACAAGTGGGCGTACACCCCGCCGAGTTCGGTGCCGTAGGAGATGCCGAAGTAGTGCATCTTCTGGTCGCCGAGGACTTGGCGCATCAGGTCCATGTCGCGGGCCGTGTCCGTCGTCGAGACGTGTGACAGCAGCTTTCCCGCGGCCTTCTCGCAGCCCTTGCCGAAGTCGGCGGCGTCCTTGAAGTAAGCCGCTTCCTCGGCCGGGTCGTCCGGTGTGGCGTCCACCGACTCGGCGGCCTGGATCGCCTTGTCACTGCGGCAGCGCACGCCCTCGCTGGCGGCGACGCCGCGCGGATCCCAGCTCACCAGGTCGTACCGCTCGTGGAGCGTGCCGACGACGCTTTCGTACGCGGGCATCGTGGAGACGCCCGAGCCGCCGGGGCCGCCGAAATTGAACAGGAGGGAGCCGATGCGCTTGCTCTGGCCGCCGGTGGCCTTCGAACGGATCAGGGCGAGGCCGATCGTCCCGCCGTCGGGCTTCGCGTAGTCCAGGGGCACCTTCAGCGTCGCGCACTGCCAGTCGCCGCCCGGTGCCGGGGTGTCCGAAGTGCCCTTGCAGCGGCCCCAGTCGAGCTTCTGCGAGGTGAGCGAGGCGGGCAGACCCGAGGTCGTGCCGGAAGAGGGCGCGGCGGCCGAGGACGTATCGCTGTTCTTCCCCTCGTCCGTGCCGTCCCCCGACGAGCCGCTGCTGCAGCCGGCCACCAGCAACGCGGCGGCCGTCGCAGCTGTCCACCGTGCCAAACGTGTCATCAGCTTCCCCCTCGCCCGTGATCCGCTCGAAGTCGCGGATCACATGCAAGCCATATTAGGCGTCGTCGCTCAGCTGCCGCCGAGCCCTGTGGATAACGCTGTGACCTGTGACTTTCTATGAGCAGACGGTTCCGGCCGGCGGTACGGTCCCCTCCAGCAGGTAGCCGTTCACGGCGCCTTGCACGCATTTGTTCTTGCTGTCGTACGCCCCGTGCCCCTGGCCCTTGTACGTCAGCTCGACGCCGACGCCCTTGCCCAGCGCGTTCACCATCTTCTTCGCACCCTCGTACGGTGTGGCCGGGTCGCCCGTGTTGCCGACGACGAGAATCGGCGCCGCACCGGCGGCGCTGACGTCCGGATGGTCGGCCGCGCCCGCCACGGCCCAGTCGGTGCAGCTGACCAGGCCCCAGGCCAGATAGTCGCCGAACAACGGCGAGGCGGCCCGGAACTCCGGAAGCCTCGACTCCACGAAGCTCGAGGTGTAACGCGGCTTGTCGTCGGCGCAGTTGATGGAGATGTTCGCCGGGACGAGGTTGCTGTACTGGCCGTTCTCGCTGCGTCCGTTCATCGAGTCCGACAGCAGCATCAACACCTTGCCGTCACCGTCGTACGCCTGCTCGAGGCCCTCCGTCAGGTACTCCCAGAAGTCTTTGGAGTACAGCGCCTGAGCGATGCCGTTCGTCGCGGCGGTCTGGGTGAGCTGGCGAGGGAAGACGCCGGGGATCGGCTTGCTGTCGAGGTCCTTCAGCAGTTTGGCGATGCGGTCCTTGACGTCCTGCGCGGTGTCGCCGATCGGGCAGTCCTCGGTCTTCGAGGTGCAGTCCTCGGCGAAGTTGTCGAGGGCGAGCTGGAAGCCCCTGGCCTGCCCGAGCGAGCTCTGCTCGGAGTTCTGCGTCGGGTCGACGACCGCGTCGAAGACGGCGCGTCCCACCTTCTTGGGGAACAGGTGGGCGTAGACGCCGCCCAGTTCGGTGCCGTACGAGATGCCGAAGTAGTACAGCTTGGCGTCGCCGAGCACCTGCCGCATCAGGTCCATGTCACGGGCAGCGTCGGTCGTGGGGACGTGGGGGAGGATCTTGCCGGAGTTCTTCTCGCAGGCCGCGTTGAACGTCTTGGTGTTCTTCAGCAGCTTCTGCTGCTCGGCGGCGTCGTCCGGGGTGGCGTCCTGCTGGAAGAACGCGTCGAGCTGGCTGTCGTCCTCGCACTTCACGCCCGCGCTGCGGCCGACCCCGCGCGGGTCGAAGCTCACCAGGTCGTAGCGGGTGCGCAGCTTGGCGTAGTCCTCGCCGAAGGCGGGCAGTGTGGTGACGCCCGAGCCGCCCGGCCCGCCGAAGTTGAAGATGAGCGAGCCGATGCGCTTGCTCGGGTCGCCGCTCGTCTTCGCCCGGATCAGTGCGAGCCCGATCGTGTCGCCCTTGGGGTGGGCCCAGTCGAGAGGCACCTTCAGGGTGGCGCACTGCCACTCCGTACCGCCCGGCAGGGGTGAGGGAGCGTTGCCTCCGCCCTCGGACTCGGACGGTGCCGGGCACTCCTTCCAGTTCAGCTTCTGAGCCGTCAGGTCCTCCTCCTTCTTGGAACCGTCGCTGCAACCCGTCATCAAGGAGAACAGCAGGACGGCGGTGAAGGTCAGGGCAGCGGCGCGCGGCTGGGGAGGGTTCGGCATGCTCCCATCCTGCGGGCGTGCGGGGCAGGATGCTCGGGGCGCGAGCCGTGTGGGTGAGGGCCCGCCGTGCACCGTACGGGACAGCCAGGGGATGCGTACGGGACGGCCAGTGGACGCGATGGGACGGCCCTGGACTCGTACGGGATGGCCAGGGGGCGCGCACGGGACGACGGCTCTTGGACTCGCACCGATGGCCCCGTACGCGACCTACAGCGCGCCCTTGCGAGTCAGGTGGTTGAAGAACAGCCATCCCGGCAGCACCGGAAGCCACAGCGTCAGCAGTCGGTACAGCAGCACCGCGGGCGCCGCGACCTCCTTGGGCAGACCGACGGCGATGAGACCGAGCGTGAGGCTGGCCTCGACCGCACCCACACCGCCGGGGGTCGGCGCCGCCGAGCCCAGCGCGTTGCCGGCGAGGAAGACGACGGCGACGCTGGCGAGGCTGAGTGTGGTGGTCTCCTCGTGGCCGAACGCTCGGATCGATGCGTCCAGGCACATCACGAAGCAGGCGGTGAGCAGCAGCATGCCGCCGATGCCGGTGACCAGCTTCTGCGGCCGCTGCAGCACATCGAGCATGCGCGGTACGACGCCCGCGAACAGCGACCTCACGCGCGTGACGATGAATTTGCGCAGGAAGGGCACCGACGTCACCACGAGAACCAGCACCGCGACGGTCAGCAGACCCGCGATGACCGTGCGGGACGGAGACAGGGACGGCGTCTTCTCGGTGCCGGTCAGATAGCCGAAGGACAGCAGCATCAGGACGTGGCAGCCGAGCCCGAACAACTGCGACGCGCCGACGCTCGCCACCGCGAGCCCCGGCCGCACCCCGGCGCGCTGCAGGAAGCGCGTGTTCAGGGCGACACCGCCGACCGCCGCGGGGGCCACGATCTTCACGAACGAGCCGGCGACCTGTGCCGCCACGGTCCGCAGGAACGGGACCCGCTCGGGCACGAAGCCGAGCAGACTCATCGCCGCCGCGAAGTAGCTCAACGCCGAGAACAGCACCGCCGCGGCGACCCAGCCCCACTCGGCGCTGTCGAACAGGGTCCCGAACTCGATATGGGTGAGCTGTGTCAGCAGGAAGTACGCGCCGATGGCGCCGGCGATGAAACTGATCAGGGTGCGGGGCCGGACGCGCTCCAGGCGGGCCGGCTCGACCGGTGCCTGCGGCCTGATCCGTAGCACCTGGTGGCGGATCTGGGTGAGCAGATCCTCCTCGCGTGCCTCGTCCAGAGCCTCGTCCATCGCCCGCTTCTCGGCCCGCTGCTCGGCGCGTACGGCCTTCTTGCCGGGCTTTTCCAGTACGACCCCGGTGTCTTCCTTGGCCTCCTCGGCGCGAGCGAGCTTGTCCTGCCGGGAAGCCTCCAGCACGGCGTCACGCTCGCGCTGTGCGCGCTCGCGGGCCAGCTTCCGCAGCGTCGCGCGCGTGGAGCGTGACAACGCGATCGGCTGCAGCATCGGCAGGCAGTCGGCGACCGCGTCCGGGCCGAGTACGCCCACCGCCGACGCCACCGCGCGCTCCGCGCCCACGCGCAGACCGATCGTGGTGACCAGCTGGGCGATGTCCATGCGCAGCAGCAGGTCCCCGGCCGCGATCTCGCCGCCGCGCAGATCGGTGAGGACCACCGTGCCGGAACGATCCACCAAGATCGCGTCACCCGCGAGCCTGCGGTGCGCGATGCGCCGGGACTGCAGTGCCTGCACCTGATGCCAGGTGTCGCGCAGCAGATCGTCGGTGATGAACTCGTCGGGCAGCGAGTCGAGCGTGCGGCCACCGGTGTGCTCGTAGACGAGCATCACGGCGTCCGGACCGAGTTCGGAGGTCGCGATCAGCTTGGGCGCGTTCGCCCCGGCCGCGATGGCCGCATACGCGAGGAGGGCCTCCTGCTCCAGGGCCTGGCGCAGCGACTGGAGGCTGCGGCGCGTGGTGATGCCGCGCAGCGTCAGCCTGCGCCACACCCGGTAGAAGAAGCCCTGCGCCTGCTGCTCGCGGTCGACCACCGTGACGTCCAGCGGTGGGCCGTCCTCCAGGGTGACGAAGTAGCGTCGGCCGCGGTCGCCATTCTCCGTGGCCTCCGGCGCTTCCTCGCGGGCCGCACTCACCGGGTGGAAGCCCACGTGCCGCAGGCCCGCCATCAACGTCCGTCCGGTGGGCCGCACGTTCGGCGAGCCGACCGCGTACAGGGTCCCGTATGCGACGGTCCAGCCGATCAGCACCGTCAGAATGATCGAGAACGGCGTCGTGTAGCCGGTGACCAGCATGGAGAAGGCGTCCAGGAGCAGCACCACCCACAGCACCGCGCGCCAGCGCGGTCTGCGGGACATGCCGACGGCCGTCATGTACGCGATGACCGGTGCGAGATAACCGTGCACGGGGTCGGTGAGGGCGTGGATGTCCCCCGGCGAGGGCTGGGTGAGCGCCTCCTGGATGGACTCGGGGGCGGCCTTCGCGACCCACAGGTCCGTGGCGAGCGTCACTCCGTGCGCCAGCACGGCGGCGAGGACGCCGTCGGCGATGCGCAGCCCGTCCCGTTTGATCAGCCGCTCGATGGCGAAGGCGACGGGCACCAGGAGGATCGCGATACTGGACGCCAGACCCGCGATCTTGATCAGCAGATCGGGTGCCTGGCCCGTGCCCTTGTTGATGTCCTGTTCGAGCCCCGAGGTGGTGCCGTGCGCGAACGCGGCGATCGCGAGCAGCACGACGATCGCGAGGAAGCCGACCAGGAGCCGCATCAGGTCGGACGGACGGTGCACGCGCGCGGGGAGTAGCGGTTCGTCGCCCTCGACCTCGTCGGCATGGGCCTCGTCGGCGCAGTCGGCGTCCTGCTTGACCTGCTGCTTCTCGTTTTCGTACGTCTTAGGGGCGGGCTTTGTGGACGCCGTGGATGCGGCCTCGCTCGCCTTGGCGGTCGTGGGCTCGCTCTTCGCCCCGCCCGCGTCCCTCTCGCCGACGCCGTCGGTGTCCGGGCGTGACAAGGCCTCGGAGGTGCCCTCCGCGTCTTCGGGGTGCACGCCCTGCTGCCTCATTGACTCTTCTTGATCTCGTATCACCAGTCACCGCCCGCACGATGGTGGCATGCCCGACCGACACACGGGGGCATCAGGGTGCAAATGCGGGGGCGCACAGTCTGCCCCAAGCGTCGCCGCGGGGCGAGGGATACGCACAGTCGTGACCGCGTCACATTGTCGGTGAGGTGGGGCAGGATGGGGCGGATGAGCGAGGAGAGCCTTCCGGGGGATGCCCTGCCGGAGTACGCGGAGCGTGTGCTTGAGGTCGCCGAGCTGATCCCGCCCGGACGCGTCATGACGTACGGCGACGTCGCCGAATGGCTGGAGGAGGGCGGGCCGCGCCAGGTGGGCCGCGTGATGGCCCTCTACGGAGGAGCGGTGCCCTGGTGGCGTGTCATACGCGCGGACGGCGTGCTGCTCCCGGGCCACGAACTGGCGGCGCTGGCCCATTACCGGGACGAGGGCACGCCCCTGAAGGAGGCAAGCCGAGCCTCCGAGGGGCATCTGCCGCGCGTCGACATGAGACGGGCTCGATGGGACGGCGGCGGGCGCGCGGAAGGTCACACCTGACAGCTTCCGGCATCGGACGTGCGGAAGGGGAACCTGTGGCCCGTACGGGGGAAATGAGGCACATCCGTGACGTGCCGTACGTTCGTGGAGCGAGGGACGCACGTGGCTTGAGGGAAGAAGGGGAAGCCCTCCTTCCAGGAAGCCCACCGGCGTAGCGTCGTCGACGCGTATCCCCCTCACCCCGCGGTCACCGCCCTCCACAGGCGGTAGTCCTCCCACCCGTCACCCGACCACCACCCCTCAACGACGGCGCTCCGCGCCGGCAGTGACAAACCGCACAACCACCAGGACCGGCGAACCACGTGAGCTCCTCTTCTTCCACCAGGCGCCTGACGCACCTCCAGGTGCGCCAGGGGACCCGTGGCGCGTACCGACTGGTGCGTACCCCGCCGGCCCGGGTGGATCCCCCTCGTCTTGACGCAGGGCAGCGCGCGGTGGTTGACCACAGGAGCGGTCCGCTCCTCGTTCTCGCAGGTCCGGGCACCGGCAAGACGACCACGCTCGTCGAGTCCGTGGCCGCCCGAATCGCACGGGACGGCGACCCGGAGCGGGTCCTGGTGCTCACGTTCAGCAGGAAGGCAGCCGTCGAGCTGCGCGACCGCATGGCGCTGCGCATAGGGGCCGCCCGCGCGCCCCAGGCCACCACCTTCCACTCCTTCTGCTACGCCCTGGTCCGCGCCCACCAGGACAGCGACCTGTTCGTCGAGCCGCTGAGACTGCTGTCCGGTCCCGAGCAGGACGTGGCGGTGCGCGAGCTGCTCGCGGGCCAGCCCGGCTTGGAGCGGCTCGGCCTCGCCCATGTGCGCTGGCCGGACGAGCTGCGCGCCTGCCTGACCACCCGCGGCTTCGCCGACGAGGTCCGCGCGGTGCTCGCCCGCAGCCGCGAGCTGGGCCTGAGCCCCGACGCCCTGGACGCCTTCGCCAGGCGCATCGGCCGCCCCGACTGGGGTGCGGCGGCCGCCTTCCTCGCCGAGTACCTCGACGTCCTCGACATGCAAGGAGTGCTCGACTACGCGGAACTGGTCCACCGCGCGGTGCTCCTCGCCCGGCGTCCCGAGGTCGCCCAGCGCCTTGCCGCCCAGTACGACGCGGTCTACGTGGATGAGTACCAGGACACCGATCCCGCGCAGGTGCGGCTGCTGCGAGCCCTCGCGGGCGGCGGGCGCACCCTCGTCGCCTTCGGTGACCCCGACCAGTCGATCTACGCCTTCCGGGGCGCCGATGTGAACGGCATCCTGGACTTCCCCGACGCCTTCCCGCGCGCGGACGGCCGCCTGGCGCCGGTCGAGGTCCTCCGGACGTCCCGCCGCTCGGGAGCCGCCCTGCTGGCCGCCACCCGCCTGCTGACCCAGCGCATGCCGCTGACCCGCCTCCCGGCGGAGAAGGTACGCGCCCACCGCGAGCTGTCCCCGGTACGGGGCGGGGGCAGCGTCGAGGTCTACACGTACCCGACGCCCGGCACGGAGCTCGACAACATCGCGGACATCCTGCGCCGCGCCCACCTGGAGGACGGCGTCCCCTGGTGTGACATGGCCGTCCTGGTGCGCGCGGGCTCCCGCACCATTCCGACGGTCCGACGGGCGCTCACCGCGGCCGGGGTGCCACTCGACATCGACGGCGACGATCTGCCGCTGCGACACGAGCCGGCGGTCGCGCCGCTGCTGACGGCGTTGCGGGCGGTGGCACAAGCAGAACTGGGGGAGAGAGCGGAGGAAGCGGAGCACGCGGAGGAAGCAGAGCTGGGGGAGGGCTCCGGCACCGAGCCCGCCGTATCGGCGGAAGGCGAGCCCGCCGTACCGGCAGAAGGCGAGTCGGCGGTACCGCCGGAAGGCCGCGGTGCCGATGCCGTCGACGAGTCCGCCGAGCCCGAAGAGAGCGCCACCTCCGAAGCGTCCGTAGCACCGCCCTGGCTCGACACCGAAACCGCGCTCACCCTGCTCGCCTCGCCCCTCGCGAGCATGGACGCCGCCGATCTGCGGCGCCTGGGCCGCGCACTGCGCGAGGAGGAGCGCGCCGCCGGCAACCTCGTACCGCCGCCGTCCGACGATCTGCTCGCCCGTGCGCTGGCCGAGCCGGAGCGGCTCGTCGCGCACGACCCGGCGTACGCCCGAGGAGCCCAGCGCCTCGGCGCGCTGCTGCGCAAGGCACGGGAGCGCCTCGCGGGCGGCGGCACGGCCGAGGAGGCGCTCTGGGACCTGTGGGAGGGCACACCATGGCCGCAGCGCCTGGAGCGGGCCGCCCGCCGTGGCGGCGCGGCCGGGCGCAACGCCGACCGGGATCTCGACGCCGTGTGCGCGCTGTTCGCGACCGCGGCGCGCGCCGAGGAGCGCACCGGGGGCCGTGGCGCCCTCAACTTCCTGGAGGAGATCGAGGCCGAGGACATCGCCGCCGACACGCTCACCCGCAGGGCCGTGCGCCCCGACGCGGTACGTCTGATGACCGCGCACCGCTCCAAGGGCCTGGAATGGCGCCTCGTCGTCGTCGCGGGCGTCCAGGAGGGCCTGTGGCCGGATCTCCGTCGCCGCGGCTCCCTGCTGGAGGCGGACCGCATCGGACGTGACGGGCTCGCCGAACCCCTCACACCCGGAGCACTCCTCTCCGAAGAGCGCCGTTTGTTCTACGTGGCCGCCACGCGTGCGCGCGAACGCCTTGTCGTGACCGCTGTGAAGGCCCCTGCCGACGACGGCGACCAGCCTTCCCGCTTTCTCACCGAGCTCGGCGTCGAACCCAAGGACGTGACGGGCCGTCCGCGCCGCCCGCTGTCTGTCGCCGCACTGGTCGCCGAGCTGCGCGCCACGACCGTCGACCCGCGCGTCTCGGACACCCTCAGGCAGGCCGCGGCACAGCGCCTCGCCCGACTCGCCGCGCTCGCCGACGAGGACGGCCGGCCCCTGGTCCCGTCCGCGCACCCCTACCGCTGGTGGGGCATGTACGAGCCGACCGAGAGCAAGGTCCCGCTGCGCAATCGCGACCAGCCGGTCGTGCTCTCGGGAAGCGCCCTCGACCAGCTCGCCAACACCTGTGCCCTGCAGTGGTTCCTGGGCCGCGAGGTGAAGGCAGACGCGCCGGCCACGGCAGCCCAGGGCTTCGGGAACGTGGTGCACGTCCTGGCCGACGAGGTCGCGTCCGGACGCACCCCTGCCGACCTCGCCGTCCTCATGGAGCGCCTCGACTCCGTGTGGAACGCCCTCGCCTTCGACGCCCCCTGGAAGTCGGCGCAGGAGAAGGAGCACGCGCGCGTGGCCCTCGAACGCTTCCTGAAGTGGCACGTCATGGATCGCACGGGTCGTACGCCGGTCGCCAGCGAGCACGACTTCGACGTGACCCTCGAAGCGGGTTCCTACGAAGTACGTATCCGCGGCTCCATGGACCGTGTCGAGGCGGACACCGAAGGCCGCGCCTACGTGGTCGACTTCAAGACCGGCAAGCAGGCGCCGAGCGCCGCCGAGGTGGCGCACCACCCGCAGCTCGCCGTCTACCAGCTCGCCGTCCACGAGGGCGCCGTCGACGACGCCTTCGACGGCGTACGCCCTGAACCGGGCGGCGCCGAACTCGTCCAGCTGCGCCAGGGTGCCGCCAAGAAGAGCGGCGGCGAGACCCTCCCCAAAGTGCAGGCCCAGGAGCCCCTGGAGGGCGAGTGGGTCGGCGATCTCCTGGCCACCGCCGCCGGCAAGGTCCTCGACGAACGGTTCTCGCCCACTGCGGGACAACACTGCACACACTGCGCGTTCCGGGCGTCGTGCAGCGCTCGACCGGAGGGGCGGCACGTGGTCGACTGAGGTGCCCGCGGGATCTCCTGTGGTCGAGTGATGTACGGCACCACGTGTGCTGACCAGCGGTTCTTTCGCCTCGGCGGCCGATGTGGCCCCGGCTGTCAGTGGGCGCCATTAGCCTCTCTGACGTGCCCGCCCGTATCACCGATCCCGAGCAGCTCAAGGAGCTCCTCGGCATCCCGTTCACCCCGGAGCAGACGGCCTGCATCACCGCACCGCCCGCCCCGCAGGTGATCGTGGCCGGAGCCGGTTCGGGCAAGACCACGGTGATGGCGGCGCGCGTGGTGTGGCTGGTCGGCACCGGACAGGTCGCTCCCGAGCAGGTGCTCGGCCTGACGTTCACCAACAAGGCCGCGGGTGAACTCGCCGAGCGCGTCCGCAAGGCGCTCATCAAGGCGGGCGTCACCGATCCGGACGTGATCGACCCCGACAATCCGCCGGGCGAGCCCGTCATCTCCACCTACCACGCCTTCGCGGGCCGCCTGTTGACCGACCACGGGCTGCGCATAGGACTCGAACCGACGTCCCGCCTGCTCGCCGACGCCACCCGCTATCAGCTCGCCGCGCGCGTGCTGCGCGAGGCACCGGGGCCGTACCCGGCGCTGACCCGTTCCTTCCCCGACCTGGTCGGCGACCTCCTCACGCTCGACTCCGAGCTCGCCGAACACCTCGTACGCCCCGAGGACCTGCGCGCGTACGACGCCGAGCTGTTGCGCTCCCTGGAGGGCGCCAAACTCACCAATGCCGATCTGCGCAAGGTCCCCGAGGCGGCCGCGGCCCGACGTGAACTCGCCGAGCTGGTGGGCCGCTACCGCGCGGCCAAGCGGGAGCGCGATCTGCTCGACTTCGGCGACCAGATCGCCCTTTCTGCCACCCTCGCCCGCACCCGGCCCGAAGTCGGAGAGATCCTGCGCAACGAGTTCCGCGTGGTCCTGTTGGACGAGTACCAGGACACCTCGGTGGCCCAACGCGTCCTGCTCGCGGGGCTGTTCGGCGGCGGCACCGGGCACCCGGTGACCGCGGTCGGCGACCCCTGCCAGGCGATCTACGGCTGGCGCGGCGCCTCCGTCGCCAACCTCGACGACTTTCCCGAGCACTTCGCGCACCCCGACGGCCGCCCCGCGACCCGCCAGGCGCTCAGCGAGAACCGCCGCAGCGGCGGCCGCCTCCTCGACCTTGCCAACGGCCTCGCGGAGCCCCTGCGCGCCATGCACGCGGGCGTGGAGTCCCTGCGCCCCGCCCCGGGAGCAGAGCGCGACGGCGTGGTCCGCTGCGCGCTGCTGCCCACTCACGCCGAGGAGATCGACTGGCTCGCCGACTCCATCGCCCATCTCGTACGCACCGGAAAGGCGGCCGGCGAGATCGCGGTTCTGTGCCGTACGGCCACCGACTTCGCCGAGATCCAGGGAGCGCTCGTCGCCCGTGACATTCCGGTCGAGGTGGTGGGCCTCTCCGGGCTGCTGCATCTTCCCGAGGTCGCGGATCTCGTAGCGGTCTGTGAGGTTCTCCAGGACCCGGGCGCCAACGCCTCCTTGGTACGCCTGCTCACCGGTCCGCGCTGGCGGATCGGGCCGCGCGACCTCGCCCTCCTGGGGCGGCGTGCTCGCCTCCTGGTGTCCCACGCGCGCGTGGGGGCCGATGACGATCCGGACCGCCGACTCGCCGCAGCGGTCGAGGGGGTCGATCCGTCGGAGGTGATATCGCTCGCCGACGCGCTCGACACGTTCCTGGAGATGCCCATCGAGGCCGAGGGGGACGACGACGGGCTGCCCTTCTCGCCGGACGCGCGAGTGCGGTTCGCGCGGCTCGCCGCCGAGCTGCGCGACCTGCGCCGCTCCCTCGCCGACCCGCTGATGGACGTCCTGCATCGGGTGCTCGCCGTCACCGGCCTGGAGGTCGAGCTCTCCGCGTCGCCGCACGCCCTGGCCGCCCGCCGCCGCGAGACCCTGTCGAACTTCCTGGACATCGCCGCGTCCTTCGCCGCGGGCGACGGAGAGGCGACCCTGCTGGCCTTCCTCGGCTTCCTGCGCACCGCCGCGCAGTACGAGAAGGGCCTCGACAACGCCCTGCCCGGCGGCGAGGACACCGTCAAGGTGCTGACCGCGCACAAGTCCAAGGGCCTGGAATGGGACGTCGTCGCGGTCCCCGGCCTCGTCACCGGCACCTTCCCCAGCACCCAGGGCCGCGAGAAGTGGACCGCCCAGGGCAAGGTCCTGCCGCACGAACTGCGCGGCGACGCCGACACGCTGCCCGACATCGAGGCCTGGGACGCCAAGGGCATCAAGGCCTTCCACGAGGCCATGAAGGACCACCAGCACACCGAGGAACTCCGCCTCGGCTACGTCACCTTCACCCGCCCCCGCTCGCTCCTGCTCGGCTCCGGCCACTGGTGGGGCCCCTCCCAGAAGAAACCCCGCGGCCCTTCGGACTTCCTGCATGCCCTGTACGAGCACTGCGCGGCCGGACACGGCGAGATCGAGGTCTGGGCGGACGAGCCCGCGGAGGACGAGGAGAACCCCGCCCTGCGCGAGGCGGCCGCCGACCACGCGTGGCCGCTCCCGCTCGACGACGCGGCACTCGCCCGCCGCCGCGCGGCCGCGGAGACCGTACTCGCCCACCTGGAGCGGGTGGCGTCGCACGAGGAGGTCCACCCCGGGGCCGCGGGGCGCCCCAGGGCTTCGCACGACTCGTCCTCGTACGACGATCCGGACTGGCCGCCTCCGCCGGAGGACGACGACCCCTCCTACGACGCCATTCCCTACGGGGACGACGGCTTCCCCGACGGGGACGACGGCTTCCCCGACGGGGACGACTCCGACTGGGACTCCTGGACCATGGATCGCCCGACGGACCGCCCGACGGATCGCCCGACGGACCGCCCGACGGATCGCCCGACGGACCGGGCGACCGATCGCATGAGTGCCCGCCCGACGGTTCCGCACCAGGCGCCCGCCCCGGAGGCTCGTCCTCACCCCGAGGATCCCTTGCACCTCACCCCCGAAGAGGCCCGCACCCTCGCCTCCTGGGACCGTGACCTGGACGCGCTGACCGGAGAGCTCCTGCGCGCCCGCGTGAGCGTCACGGACGTACCCCTGCCGCCGTCGCTCACCGCGTCGCAGCTACTGCGCCTGGCCGCCGATCCGGACGGCTTCGCGCAGGAGCTGGCACGCCCCATGCCGCGCCCCCCGCAGCCGGCCGCGCGCCAGGGCACCCGCTTCCATGCCTGGATCGAGTCCCGCTTCGAAGAGCTGCGGTTGCCCATGCTGGAGCCGGAGGAGCTGCCCGGCAGCGAGGCCGAGATCGCTGACGAGCGCGACCTGGAGGCCCTCAAGGACGCCTTCGAACGCAGCCCGTACGCGCACCGGACCCCGTATCGCGTCGAGACGCCCGTCCAGCTCGCGATCGCGGGACGCGTCGTACGCGGCCGTATCGACGCCGTGTACAGGGAGGGCGACGGCGACAGGACGACGTACGAGATCGTCGACTGGAAGACGGGCCGCGGCCGCACCGCCGACCCCCTTCAGCTCGCGCTCTACCGTCTCGCCTGGGCCGAGCAGCACGGCGTGCCCCTGGAGTCCGTCAAGGCCGCGTTCCTGTACGTCCGCAGCGGCGAGGTCGTCCGGCCGGACCACCTCCCGGACCGTGCCGCACTGGAGCGCCTGCTCATCGAAGACCCAGCAGGCCCACATGAAGGGGCTGCCGGAGAACCGCCGGACGAACATGCCCCCGTGGGCGGATAGGCTCGTGAGCATGAGCAAGCCCGTTGACAACGCCGTCAGCACCGTCCGCACGTACATCCAGAACCACCGCACCGCCTTCCTCGACGACCTCGCGGAGTGGCTGCGCATCCCCTCGGTGTCGGCGCAGCCCGACCACGCCGCGGACGTGGCGCGCAGCGCCGACTGGCTTGCCGCCAAGCTCCGGGAGACCGGCTTCCCGACCACCGAGGTCTGGCCGACCGCGGGCGCCCCGGCCGTCTTCGCCGAGTGGCCCTCCGAGGACCCGGAAGCTCCTACGGTCCTGGTCTACGGGCACCACGACGTGCAGCCCGCCGCCCGTGAGGACGGCTGGGACACGGAGCCCTTCGAGCCGGTGATCCGCGGAAACCGCCTCTACGCGCGCGGGGCTGCCGACGACAAGGGCCAGGTGTTCTTTCACACACTCGGGGTCCGCGCCCACCTCGCCGCCACTGGGCGCACTGCCCCGGCCGTCCACCTCAAGCTCCTGATCGAGGGCGAGGAGGAATCCGGCTCCCCGCACTTCCGTGACCTCGTCGAAGCGAAGGCGCAGCGGCTGGCCGCCGACGCCGTGATCGTCTCCGACACCGGCATGTGGTCCGAGGACACCCCCACGGTGTGTACCGGGATGCGCGGCCTCGCGGAGTGCGAGATCGAGCTGTACGGCCCCGACCAGGACATCCACTCCGGATCCTTCGGCGGTGCCGTGCCCAACCCGGCGACCGTCGCCGCCCGACTTGTCGCGGCCCTGCACGACGAGCACGCGCGGGTGGCCGTACCCGGCTTCTACGAAGGCATCACCGCACTCACCGACCAGGAGCGGGAGCTCTTCGCCGAGCTGCCCTTCGACGAGGAGCGGTGGCTGCGCACCGCCAAGTCGACGGCCACTCACGGAGAGGCCGGACACACCACCCTGGAGCGCATCTGGGCCCGCCCGACCGCCGAGGTCAACGGCATCGGCGGCGGCTACCAGGGCCCCGGCAGCAAGACGATCATCCCGTCCTCGGCCATGGTGAAGCTCTCCTTCCGGCTGGTCGCGGGACAGGACCCCGAGCACATCGAGAAGGCCGTACGCGCCTGGGCCGCCGAGCAGGTGCCCGCGGGGATCCGGTACGAGATCACGTTCGGTGCGGCCACGCGCCCGTGTCTGACGCCGCTGGATCACCCGGCCCTCCAGTCCGTCGTACGGGCGATGGGCCGGGCCTTCGAGCAGCCGATCCGCTTCACCCGTGAGGGTGGCTCGGGACCCGCGGCCGACCTCCAGGAGGTCCTCGGCGCCCCCGTGCTCTTCCTGGGCATCTCCGTCCCCTCCGACGGCTGGCACGCCCCCAACGAGAAAGTCGAGCTCGATCTCCTCATGAAGGGCGTCGAAACCACCGCCCACCTGTGGGGCGATCTGGCCGAAAGCTGGCGCGAGGCACACTGAACAGGCATCCACGAAAAAGGCGATCCATGTCCTGAAGAGCGCCCCGCACCACCGCACCGCCGTACGTCCTGCTGAACCGCCCGCCGAAATAACCGTTCCACCGGGGGAGTTGGAAGCACCCGTGACCACCTGGACCGACCGCACCGCCGACCGTCCCATCTCGCTCACCGCCCCGAGCGGCATCGACCGGGCCGCCCACCACCGGCTCGACGAGGCCTGGCTCGCGGCGGCCTGGAGCCATCCCACGACCCGTGTCTTCGTGGTCTCCGGCGGTCAGGTGCTCATCGACGAGACGGCGGACGGCACCACCGAACTCGTGATGACCCCCTCCTTCGAGGCCCCGCTCACGGAGGCGCACCGCTACTTCCTCGGCACGGACGACGACGGTGTGAGCTACTTCGCACTCCAGAAGGACGCGCTTCCCGGCCGTATCGACCAGTCGGCGCGCGCCGCGGGGCTGCGCGAGGCCGGGCTGCTGCTGTCCCCCCGCGACGCGGGTCTGATGGTGCACGCGGTCGCTCTGGAGAACTGGCAGCGGCTGCACCGCTTCTGCTCGCGCTGCGGCGAGCGCACGGTCATCGCGGCCGCCGGTCACATCCGCCGCTGCCCCGCCTGCGGAGCCGAGCACTACCCCCGCACCGACCCGGCTGTGATCATGGCCGTCACGGACGACGAGGACCGCATCCTGCTCGGCCGTCAGGTGCACTGGCCCGAAGGCCGCTTCTCCACGCTCGCCGGCTTCGTCGAGCCCGGCGAGTCCATCGAGCAGTCCGTGCGCCGCGAGGTCTTCGAAGAGGTGGGCGTCACGGTCGGTGAGGTGGAGTACATCGCCAGCCAGCCCTGGCCCTTCCCCTCCAGCCTCATGCTGGGATTCATGGCCCGCGCCACCTCGTCCGAGATCAACGTCGACGGCGAGGAGATCCACGAGGCCCGCTGGTTCTCCCGGGAAGACCTGCGGGCCGCCTTCGAGTCCGGGGAGGTGCTGCCTCCCTATGGAATCTCGATCGCGGCCCGCCTCATCGAGCTCTGGTACGGCAAGCCCCTGCCGACGCGAGGGGCAGCCGCCTGACGTCGCTCAGACGCCGATCTTCTGCTTGACCTGTGCCAGCGAAGGGTTCGTGAGCGTCGAACCGTCCGGGAAGAGAACGGTGGGAACCGTCTGGTTTCCGCCGTTCGCCTTCTCCACGAACGCCGCGGACTGCGGGTCCTGCTCGATGTTGATCTCGTTGTACGTGATGCCCTCGCGGTCCATCTGGCTCTTCAGCCGACGGCAGTAGCCACACCACGTGGTGCTGTACATCGTCACAGTGCCCTGCATGTCGTTTGCGCTCCTTCACGGCTTCGGGGTGCGTGGTCGCTGGCAGTGCAACGTATGTGACCTGGCCGCCATTCCCGTAGGGGGTATCCGAGTGTCCCGGCTTGGGACGTGACGCCTGCCGCATTAGTACGACTGCAGGTGCCTCCCTGTGGACAACCAGCTCATCCGTCTCCGGCGACCTGGCAGCATGGCGGGGTGACAGCAGCAACGCACTCCACCCTCTTCCCGCAGGTTCCGGACACGGCCGACGCGGTGCTCGACGGGCTCGACCCCGAGCAGCGCGAGGTCGCCACCGCCCTGCACGGTCCGGTGTGCGTGCTGGCGGGCGCCGGCACGGGCAAGACGCGGGCCATCACCCACCGCATCGCCTACGGGGTGCGCGCGGGGATCCTGCAGCCTTCCAGCGTGCTGGCCGTCACCTTCACCAACCGCGCCGCGGGCGAGATGCGCGGCCGCCTCCGTCAGCTCGGCGCCGGCGGGGTACAAGCCCGCACCTTCCACTCCGCCGCGCTCCGCCAACTTCAGTACTTCTGGCCGAAAGCAGTCGGTGGCAGTCTGCCCCGGCTGGTCGACCGCAAGATCCAGCTCGTAGCCGATGCGGCAGCCGCCTGCCGCATCCGCCTCGACCGGGGCGAACTGCGCGATGTCACCGGCGAGATCGAGTGGTCCAAGGTCACCCAGACCATCCCCGCCGACTACGCGGCCGCCGTCGCCAAGGCCGGTCGCGAAGCCCCCCGCGATCCGGCCGAGATCGCCCAGCTCTACGCGACGTACGAGGACCTCAAACGCGACCGCGCGGTCATCGACTTCGAGGACGTCCTGCTGCTGACGGTCGCCATCCTCCAGGACCGGCACGACATCGCCGAGCAGGTCCGCTCCCAGTACCAGCACTTCGTGGTCGACGAGTACCAGGACGTCAGCCCGCTCCAGCAGCGACTCCTGGAGTTGTGGCTCGGTGAGCGCGACAGCCTGTGCGTCGTCGGTGACGCCAGCCAGACGATCTATTCGTTCACCGGTGCAACTCCCGACCACCTTCTCGACTTCCGTACCCGCCACCCCGGAGCCACCGTCGTCAAGCTCGTCCGCGACTACCGCTCCTCGCCCCAGGTCGTCCACCTCGCCAACGGACTGCTCGCCCAGGCCCGCGGCCGGGCCGCAGAGCACCGCTTGGAACTGATCTCCCAGCGTGCCCCGGGCCCGGAGCCCGTCTACGCCGAGTACACGGACGAGCCCGCCGAGGCCGAGGGAGCCGCCCGCCGCATCCGCGACCTCATCGCCTCCGGCGTCCCCGCGGGCGGGATCGCGATCCTCTTCCGTACGAACTCCCAGTCCGAGATCTACGAACAGGCCCTCGCCGACGCCGGAGTGCCCTACCAGCTGCGCGGCGCCGAGCGGTTCTTCGACCGCCCCGAAGTGCGCAAGGCCGGTGCCGCCCTGCGTGCCGCGGCCCGCTTCGGGGGCAATGACTCCCTGCTCGACGACGCTGTCGACCTGCCCTCACAGGTTCGTGCCGTGCTGTCCGGCGAAGGCTGGACCAGCCAGCCCCCGGCCGGCTCCGGCGCGGTCAGAGAGCGCTGGGAGTCGCTGGCCGCCCTTGTGTACCTGGCACAGGACTTCGCCGCCGCCAAGGCCGGCGCCACTCTCGGTGACCTGGTGGCGGAGCTCGACGAACGCGCGAGCGCCCAGCACGCCCCGACCGTCCAGGGCGTCACGCTTGCCTCGCTGCACTCCGCCAAGGGCCTTGAGTGGGACGTGGTCTTCCTGGTCGGCGTGGCTGAGGGCATGATGCCGATCACCTACGCAAAGACCGACGAACAGATCGAGGAGGAACGCCGCCTCCTCTATGTCGGCGTCACCCGCGCCAGAGAGCACCTGTTCGTCTCGTGGGCGTTGTCCCGCTCACCCGGCGGCAGACCCAACCGCCGGCCCAGCCGCTTCCTCGACGGACTGCGACCGGGCTCCGTCGCCACCGCGGGCCGCGGCAGCGGCGGCGGTACGGGAGGCATCGAGCGCGGCTTCGGAAGCAGCGGCGGCACCGTCGTACGGCGGACGAGTCGAACCCCCGCCCGGTGCAGGGTCTGCGGCCGCACCCTGACCGACGCGGGCGAGATGAAACTGATGCGCTGTGAGGACTGCCCCTCCGACATGGACGAGGGTCTCTACGAACGGCTGCGCGAGTGGCGCGCGGTGCATGCGCAGCGCAGTGGGCAGCCCGCGTTCTGTGTCTTCACCGACAAGACACTGATGGCGATCGCCGAGGCCGTCCCCGACGACGAGGGCGAGCTGGCGCGGATCCCCGGCGTCGGAGTACGCAAGCTCAACCGCTTCGGAGCCGAAGTTCTGGCCATCTGTGCAGGTCAGGTGCTTGGAGGGGACGAAGATGGTGACTGATACAAACTCGTCGAAAAAATAGTTTGCGCATGCCCCAGCGATCCCCATAGGTTCTAAGCACGGAAACGGCGGCCTTCTCCAAGGCCCTGGTTTCGTGCTGTACTTAATAACCGTCGGACTGGCTCACCCCGGTCCCCTTAGACGCCGAGAGGAGGCGATTCCAGTGATCAGCATCACCACCAGCTCCATCAGCACCGTCAAAATGACCGATCGCTCGGTCGTCTCCACGTGCATGCTCGGCGTCTCGAACCTGGGCACCGGTCTGTCCGGCATTCGTGCCGCCCGGCCGGCGTCCTCCCTGTCTCTCGCGGGTCTTCCCATCCGTGAGCGCAATGAGCGACCGACGCAGGCACTGGAAGCAGCAGTAGTGGCAGAGGCCCAGGCCTATGCCTTTGCGGCAGCCGGTGCCGGAGCCCTGAAGCAGACGACGCAGCACCACACGATGTGGGCCTTCCGTGGGCCTGAACCCTGGAGTGATCCAGCCTGATCCTCGATCAGGCCGGCGCCTTCAGGGCCGCGGAACCCCACCCGGGATCCGCGGCCCTTCTGTTTGTCCCCGACCGGGGACGGCAGAGCGAAGGGGCCTCGGGACAAGAAAAGAACCCGGTACCAGCCGCCAACCGGCCAACCGGCCGGCACGACCAGACGAGGAAGACGAACCGTGCAACTCGAAGCGCACGCCCCGTCCGTACCGCCTTCCGAAACGATCCCCCCGCCCGGCCTCACGGAGGACTCCACCTTGATCCCGCTCACCGCGCTCACCGCGCTCGACGACGCCATCGAGAACCTCGGCGTACCCGTCCCCTGCCGCTCCTACGACCCGGAGGTCTTCTTCGCCGAGTCGCCGGCCGATGTCGAGTACGCCAAGTCCCTCTGCCGCACCTGCCCGCTGATCGAGGCCTGCCTCGCCGGCGCCAAGGAGCGGCGTGAGCCCTGGGGCGTCTGGGGTGGCGAGCTCTTCGTCCAGGGCGTTGTCGTGGCCCGCAAGCGGCCGCGTGGCCGCCCGCGCAAGAACCCGGTTGCGGCATGAACGCCCGAGGAACGATCGACCGCCCCCAGACGCACGACCCCAAGAAGCAGGCACCGATGAAGCCGTCCACCAGCGAGCCCGCAGGCTCCGCGATCCCAGACTTCACCACCACCGGCGCGAACGACTCGCGTCAGAACAGGACCCGAGAGATGCAACTCATCCCAGAAGCCCTGGCTCGTGCGCATATGCACGAGCGACTGCACCAGGCCGAGCAGGAACGCCGGGCCGTGCGCCTGGCGACCGCCCGCCGCATGCAGCGCCGGGCCGAGCGCGCCTCGATGCGAGCCCGGCGCGCGCTGGCCATGGCGGTCATGCAGTAGCCCACTGCAGTCGCGGCAGTACCAGACAGTGAATCCTCGCGGGGGTCGGTCCGAACGGACCGGCCCCCGCGGTGCGTTGTGCCGAGCGAACCGTGGACGACGGCGTTATCGTCGCGGAGTGACGAGTCTTTCCGGGGACAGTGACAGCACCGGCTCTGCACCGCGACGCGACGCGGGCGAGGCCCAGCACATCGTGTGCGCCCGTTGCGGCATCCCGGCCGAGGGCCCCCGGCCGACCTGGACCTGTTCCGTCGAGAACGGCACCCGCCACTACTTCTGCGACAGTTGCGCCCGCATCAACCTCAGAGCGATCGAGGGCCGTCTGGACTCGGCGTGGTGGTAGGCCGGTAGGCCCGCCCGCTCACGCCTCAACTGCCGATTCCTCGTCGCCCAGCAGCTCCTCGTCCGGCAGGAACCCCGGCAGCCACTCCTCCAGTTCATCGCGTAGGCGGACCGTGGCGCCCAGTTGGCACAGGACGCCGATGGTGCTCAGGGTCACGCGGTGTATCAGGAGGTAGGCCGGGGGCAGGTTGAGCTGCTTGCCCAGTTGGTAGGCGGGGGAGCGGGGGTCGGCCACTCGGGCGGCCTGGCTGCGCATCCAGGTCCGGGTGAAGGTGAACTCGTCCGCCGCGGCCGGTTCGATGATCGGCAGGAGGTAGTCCAGGACCGCGTCGGGTTCGAGGTCTATGGACTCCTTGACGAAGCCCTCCTCGCAGAGCAGTTCGTAGACCGCCTTGGCATCGCCGTCGAGGGTCATACGGAGGGAGTCGCCGATCGGCAGGGGCAGGCCCCCCGGGAGGCGGTCGACCGTTCCGAAGTCCAGGACACCCAGGCGCCAGCCGTTCTTCTCGTCCGGCAGGAGACGGAAGTTGCCCGGGTGCGGATCGGCGTGGAGCAGGCCCGTGCGAGCCGGTCCCGAGAAGAGGAAG
The DNA here is from genome assembly GCF_014645835.1 of Streptomyces albiflavescens. Classification (GTDB taxonomy): domain Bacteria; phylum Actinomycetota; class Actinomycetes; order Streptomycetales; family Streptomycetaceae; genus Streptomyces; species Streptomyces albiflavescens. The sequence goes on along the minus strand of NZ_BMMM01000012.1, from coordinate 336,086 downwards.
CGCGCCAGCAACTGGCCGGCGCGGTCCCGTTGCTCCTGGGTGCCGTCGGCGATCACCTCCGACAGCGGTGTCCCGTCGATCCATTCGGTCACCAGGATCTGGTCGCACTGGTGGACCACCGCCGGGACGAGGACGTCCGGGTCGCCCGCGAACTCCTCCGCGTGTGCCGTCTGAGCCTGCGCCTCCAGCCCGTAGTCGAGCTCCTCGGACACCCGGTCGCGCAGTTCGGTGATGAGCGGCTTGATGTCCATGCCGGGGATCAGGGGGCCCAGAAGTCTGGCGAATCGGCTGAGCTGGGTCAGATCGGACAGCAGGGCCTCGCCCGCCCCGGGGTACTGCACCTTGACGGCGACCTCGCGCCCGTCGTGCCACACCGCCCGGTGCACCTGGCCGATCGAGGCCGCCGCGGACGGCTTGTCCTCGAACTCCAGGAACAGCTCGGACCAGTTCTCGCCGAGCCGCTCCTCCAGGGCGGAGTGGACCGAGTGTGTCGGCATGGGCGGCGCTGCTTCCTGGAGTTTCGTCAGCGCCGCGCGATACGGCCCCGCGACCTCCTCGGGCAGCGCGGACTCGAAGACGGACAGTGCCTGCCCGAACTTCATCGCGCCGCCCTTGAGCTCGCCGAGCACCTTGAACAGCTGCTCCGCCGTGCGCTGCTGGAGCTCGCGGCCCACGATCTCCGCCGATTTCCCGCCGATCCGTTTGCCGAGCCCCCAGGTCGCCCGCCCGGCGAAGCCGAGCGGCAGCGCGGCGAGTTTGGCGGTACGGGTGACCGCCTTCCGGGGAAGATCAGACATGCGCCCTCCAAGTCCCAGACAGCCGTGCCGCGTGCGGCCGTTGCTCCGCCATTGTCTCGTGCGGCTCGCCGTCCTCGGAGGCGCGCTCCCCCTTAGCTTTTTCCGATGCGCCGCACGGGCATGCCGGATGCGACCAGACCGGTCTCGCGTGCCAGTCGAGGCCCGGGACCGATGTCTCCCAGCGGGCCCCCGCGCTGGAGGGCAATGCGCCGTCCAGGAAGGCCAGCGCGTGTCCGGCGGCCAGACCGGCTACGCCTGCCGCCAGCGGGAGGTCGCACGCCGGTACCTGCCGCTGCCGCCCGGAGCGCCACTGCGCGACCAGACGAGGCCATGTCGGATCCCGGTCGACGCGTCCCCGGTCGAGGCAGCCCGCGCAGCCGGTGTCGCCGGGCAGGACCAAGGGGCCGACGACTCCGGTGCCTTCCACTACACCCGCGTAGAGATGGGGCGTCCCTGAGGCGATCAGAGTCTCGGCCGCCGCGGGATCGGGCGCGTGGATGCCGAGGCCGTCCCGGGGGGTGAGGATCACCAGCGCCAGTCCCCGTTCCTTGTCCTTGTCCTCCTCGTTCGAGGAGGTCCCCTGCGAGGATGCCCGAAGTGGACGGTCCGGTGCCGCTCGGCGCACCGCCCGATGGGCGGCCGCCTCACGGCGCTGACCGATGGACTCGGCGGGCAGCCCGCCCGGTGCCACGTCCCACGGCTCGACGCGACCGACGTCGCGCACATCGATCTCGCCCACCCCCGCGCCTGCGAGCAGCGAGGCCAGGACGACTCCCACCCGGCCTGCGCCGCGCACCTGTACGCGCAGTGAGCGGCGGGCGGCCAGCCGGTCGACGGCGGCGCCCGGTTCGCGCGCGACAAGGGAGAGGGAGGCGAGGTCGGGGCGCAGCCGCTCCAGCACACCCTTCTTCTTGCGCAAGGCGTCCGCGGCCGCACCGCCTCCGGTCGCGTCGTCCAGCAGGCCGGAGCGGGCCAGCCGTTCCACCAGCGCGTCGACATGGCCTTCGGGCAGCCCCATCCTGCGTCCCTCCTCGCGCAGGAGCGGCATCCCGCGTGCCCCGTTGAGCAGGTCCAGGAAACTGCCCGTCGCCGTGTCCATCGGGCCCAGCACCATCGCGTGTGCGGGTGCCATCCCGAACTGCACGGTGTTGAGATCCCGCCAGCCGCGCCGCAACGCGGGCTTCACCATCGGATGCATGACTTACCCCCGTAGCCCATAGACCGTCCCCGTGTCTCGGCGGTGTGCCTGCTGCGTCACCGATCGAATGCCAGCATGCCCCTCCGGGCCGAACGGTGCCGAAAGTTGTCCACAGGCTGCACTGTTCGTCATACAAATCAAGCGCACGGAGTGCGGATCGGCATCGAACCGTCCCGGGGGCGGGACTTCCCCCGTGTGCAGCGGGTAACGTCAGGGCGTGCCCGCCGACCCACTGCACCGCGCCGGAAGTCCACAGCGCAGCACGACGAGCCCGCCGCCAAGCGGCTCGGGGGCGAGCGCGATCGAGGTCCGCAGGAGCACGCGACGGCGCAGAACGGTCTCCGCGTACCGCGAGGGCGATCGCACCGTCGTGCTCATCCCCGCTCGGATGTCCGAGGCGGAGGAGCAGCGCTGGGTGACCGTCATGCTCGACAAACTGGCCGCCCAGGAGAACAAGAGGGTGCTCGGCGATGCCGAGCTGACCGAGCGTGCGGAGCGCTTGTCGGTCCAGTACTTCGACGGCCGGGCCCGGCCCACGTCGGTGCGCTGGGTCACGAATCAGAACACGCGCTGGGGCTCGTGCACCCCGTCCGAGGGCAGCATCCGTCTGTCGCACCGGTTGCAGGGCATGCCCGAGTACGTCGTCGACTACGTCCTCGTCCACGAACTGGCCCACCTGCTCGTGCCCGGACACGGGCCCCGCTTCTGGCAGCTGCTCGAGGCGTATCCGCGTACCGAACGTGCGCGCGGTTACCTCGAAGGGGTCGTCGCCGCCGACCGGCTGCCCCATCTGCCCGCCGCGCGCGACGAGTAGAGCGGGTCCGCCCTCAAGAGGGCGATTGTGTACCGGGTCTGTACCGGCTTCGTCCACTCCGAGAGTTTGCCGTTAGCCTGACGCGACGCACTTGTATTCGGGATGGGGGACGGTCGTTACGCATGGCCAGGGAATTCCAACGCGGCCACAAGGCCAAGATCAGTGACCTCACCGCGGGCACCGATCTGTACGTAGGCGTGCAGATCACCGGCCCCGGACTGACCTTCGACATCAGTTGCTTCGGTCTGGACGCCGACGAACGGCTGTCGGACGACCGGTACTTCGTCTTCTTCAATCAGCCGAAGACCCCTGAGGAGTCCATCCAACTCCTCGGCGCCCAGTCGGGCGACACGGAGTCCTTCCGCGTGACCCTCGACCGGATCCCGGCACAGATCCAGAAGCTGTCCTTCACGGCGACCATCGACGGTGCCGGGCAGATGTCGCAGATCGCCCCCGGATACCTCCGTGTTGTCGCCGGTGGCGAGGAGGTGGCGCGGTACGCGTTCAACGGCGCGGAGTTCTCCACGGAACGTGCCGTGATGCTGGGCGACTTCTACTTGAAGGACGTCTGGCGGTTCGCCGCCGTGGGACAGGGCTTCGACGGCGGCCTCGACGCGCTGCTGAAGAACTTCGGTGGCGAGGTCGCGGAGGAGGAGCCCGCCGCGCAGCAGCCGCAGGCCGCGGCCGCACCGTCCTTCGCGCCGCCGGCCCAGGCCACCGCGCCGCCCGTGTTCGGTGCCCCGGCCGCGCCCGCCCCGGCACCCGCGCCGGCCCCGGCTCCGGCGCCCGCGCCGCAGCCCGCCGCGCAAGGCTTCGCGCCGCCCCCGGGAGTCACGCCGCCGCCCGCTCCGGCGCCCGCCGCGCCCTCGGTGCACGCCGCGCCGACCATCGTCGGGCCCCTGCACACCCCACCGGGCGGCGCCGTGCCGCCGCCGGGCCCCGCGCCGTACGCGCAGCCGCCCGGGCAGCCCGGTCCGCCGCCCGGATACGGCCAGCAGCCTCCCGGCCAGACGGCTCCGATGCCGCCCGGTTACGGTCAGCAGGCGCCCACCGCCCCTCCCGGTTACGGTCAGCAGGCGCCGACCGCGCCTCCTGGCTATGGTCAGCAGCCGCAGTACGGGCAGGTCCCGGGCCAGGCGCCCGGACAGTACCCCGGCCAGCCCGGCGCACCCTCCCCGTACGGTGCTCCGCAGGGCGCTCCGCAGGGCGGCGCCGGTGTGGCCGCCGCGCTGGGAGCCTTCAAGGAGACGCCCACCGGCCAGCGGTGGACCCAGCAGAACAAGAAGCTCATCCGGGTGGACCTCGGCATCGGCGGCCAGCCCGTGCTGGCCCGCCAGGGCAGCATGGTGCTCTACCAGGGCAAGGTCGACTTCAGCTACAAGGGCGCCGGATTCGCCGGCCGGATCGTGGGCAACGCGACCGGCCAGGAGATGCAGCTGATGCGCTGTACCGGCCAGGGCCAGGTGTTCCTCGCGGAGAACTCCACGATGCTGCACCCCATCGAGCTGCAGGGTGACGCGATCTGTGTGTCCGCGGAGAACGTGCTCGCCTTCGACGAGTCGCTCCAGTACGAGGTGCGCCGGATCGAGGGACACGGCATCCCCGGAGGCGCGCTGTTCACGATGCAGTTCCAGGGGACCGGCACCATCGTCGTGAAGACCCACGGTGCTCCCGTCGTGCTGCCGGTGACGCCCACGACCTTCGCCGACTGCAACGCGGTCGTCGCCTGGTCCGCGGCCGCACAGGTGATCGTCTCCAGCCAGGTGCGGATGCGCCGCAACGCCTACCCCGGCGACACCGGAGAGAGCGTGAACCTTCAGTTCCGTGCCGCGCCCGGCAATTTCATCGTCGTCCAGCCGTACGAGGTCTGAGGGAGCCCGTCATGAACCAGCCACTCGCGGGCTTCGCCCCGGCACCCGTCACCGCCCGCATGGAGAACCACGGCAACCACATGCTGAAGGTCGCCATGCAGACCGGAAACGACCTCCTCGCGCGCGTGGGGTCGATGGTCGCCTACGAAGGGTTCGTCCAGTACGAGCCCAACCCGCCCGCCGTACGCCAGATCGCGCGCGACTGGGTCACCGGCGAGGGCGCGCCGTTGATGAAGTGCTCCGGTGACGGCCTGCTCTACCTCGCCGACTACGGGGCGAACGTCGTCGTCATCAACCTCAACGGGGACGCGATCTCCGTCAACGCCACCAACCTGCTCGCCTTCGACGCCCACCTCCAGTGGGGCGTCGAACGGGTGAAGGGGCTCGCCAAGTTCGCCGGACAGGGACTGTGGAACACCAAGATCTCCGGCCAGGGATGGGTCGCGCTGACCTCCCGGGGCAAGCCGATCGTCGTCGACTGCGGCGGCGGTGAGGACGAGACGTACGTCGACCCGGACGCGCTCGTCGCCTGGTCCCCGAACCTGAAGGTCAAGGGCAAGCGCAGCTTCAAGGCACAGTCGCTGATCGGACGCGGCAGCGGCGAGGCGTACCAGATGGCGTTCTCCGGGCAGGGCATCGTCGTCGTCCAGCCCAGCGAGGACAGCACCGACCGCCTCCGAGTCCGGGGCTGAGGGGGAGTACGACACCATGCAGAGCCCGCTTTTCGGCTACAACGAGCAGCAGACCCAGGAGCGTTACAGCCTGCAGAACTCGCAGATGCTGCGCGTCGTCCTGGAGGGCCACGACGACATGCTCGCCCGCAAGGGCACCATGGTCGCGTACCAGGGGCTCGTCGAGTTCGACGCCGAGTACCAGAACAACAGCCAGCACCGCGCGCGTGCGTACACCGGTGAGGGCCTCGACCTGATGCGCTGTCACGGGCAGGGGACGGTCTACCTCGCCAACCTCGGCCAGCATGTGCATGTGGTGGACGTGGACCAGGACGGCCTCACCGTCGACAGCAGCTACGTCCTGGCGATGGACTCCGCGCTGCACTACGAGGTCATCGCCGTGGACAGCCAGTACGGCATCTCCGGCTCCGGCAAGTACCAGCTCAACATCACGGGGCGTGGCAAGGTCGCGCTGATGACCTCCGGTATGCCGCTGATGATGCAGGTCACGCCGGACCGGTACGTCAACTGCGACGCCGACGCGATCGTCGCGTGGTCCACGAGTCTGCGCGTGCAGATGCAGGCCCAGACGCACTCTTCGGGCGTGTTCCGGCGGCGTGGCAACACCGGTGAGGGCTGGGAGCTCAGCTTCATGGGCAACGGCTACGCGCTCGTGCAGCCCAGCGAACTGCTGCCGCCGCAGAATGCCGTGATCGGACAGGGCCTCGCCGCTCAGTACGGGATGGGCCAGCACGGCGCGCACGGGCAGAACCAGGGCAACGTCTGGAGCTGACCACCCGGCAGGCCGGCAGGCAAACGTAAGGGGCGACCGTCATGGCGGTCGCCCCTTACAGGTTCAGAGCCTGTGGCCCGTTCAGAGCCTGGCGCGCGTCGCTTCCAGCAGGCGTACGACGGACTCGTCGGCCACGTCCGCCACCTCGTCGTACGCGAACCAGCGCACGTCGAGCGACTCATCACTGATCGCGTGCACCGCGTCCGGCGGTGCCAGCACGGCGTACTGGACGTCGAAGTGGCAGTGGCACGGCGGCGGAATCGGATGGCGGTCGAGGCGGACCGGCCCGCCCGGAAGCAGCGTCAGCCCCGCGACACCGGACTCCTCCGTGGCCTCGCGCAGGGCCGCGGCCTCCAGGGACGCGTCACCCGGCTCGCAGTGGCCGCCCATCTGCAGCCACATCCGCAGCTTCTTGTGGAGCGTGAGCAGCACCCGGCCGCCCTCGGGATCGATCACCAGGGCGCTCGCCGTGACGTGCCCGGAGTGGCACGACTTCCACATGCCGTCGGGGTGCGCCGCCAGGTGGTCCAGATAGGCCTGGCGCAGCTCTTCCTGGTCCTCGTAGCTCTTCAGTACGAGGACCGCGTCGTCGTGAAGGCTCACTCGGCGTCGTCGCCCTTGTCGTCGTCCTTGGGGGCGTCGTCCTTCGTCAGGTTCGGCTTCTCGGCGGAGCCGCTCGCCGCCTCGCCGAGCATCTTGTCGATCTCGGAGAAGTCCAGCTGCTCGCGGTGCACGAAGCCGTCCGGGTCGTCCAGGTCGGACGCGGTCGGCAGCATGTCCGGGTGGGCCCACAGGCCGTCGCGGCCGTCGACGCCGCGCGCGTCCGTGAGCGAGGCCCACAGCCGCGAGGCGTCCCGCAGTCGGCGCGGGCGCAGCTCCAGGCCGATCAGCGTGGCGAACGTCTGCTCGGCGGGGCCGCCCGTGGCACGCCGGCGGCGCAGGGTCTCACGCAGCGCGTCGGCGGACGACAGACGCGGCTTGGCGGCCGAGTGCACGACCGCGTCCACCCAGCCCTCGACCAGCGCGAGCGCCGTCTCCAGACGGGCCAGCGCGGCCTTCTGCTCCGGGGTGTCCTCCGGCTGGAACATGCCCTGCTGGAGCGCCTGCTGGAGCTCCTCCGGGTTCTGCGGGTCGAACTGGCCGACCACGTCCTCCAGCTTGGCCGTGTCGACCTTGATGCCGCGCGCGAAGCCCTCGACCGCGCCGAACAGGTGCGAACGCAGCCACGGCACGTGTGCGAAGAGGCGCTGGTGGGCGGCCTCGCGCAGGGCGAGGTAGAGCCGTACCTCCTCCTGGGGGACGCCCAGGTCCTTGCCGAACGACTCGATGTTCAGCGGCAGCAGCGCGGCCTTGCCCGCCGGGCCCAGCGGCAGGCCGATGTCGGTCGAGCCGACGACCTCGCCCGCGAGCACGCCGACGGCCTGCCCGATCTGCGTGCCGAACATGGCGCCGCCCATGGAGCGCATCATGCCGATGAGCGGGCCCGCCATGGCCTGCATCTCCTCCGGCAGGACGTCGCCCATGGCCGCGCCGACGCGCTCGGCGACCGGGTCGACGAGCTCCTTCCACACGGGCAGGGTCGCCTCGACCCACTCCGCGCGGCTCCAGGCCACGGCGGAGCCGGCGCCGGACGGCAGCGATGTCGCGTCGTCCAGCCACAGGTCGGCCAGGCGCACGGCCTCCTCGACCGCGGAGCGCTCGGAGGGACCGATACTCGCGTCCTTGGTGCCACCAGGGGCGCCCTGGGAGACCGTCTGACGGGCGATCTGCTTGGCCATGTCCCAGTTCACCGGCCCGCCCTCGTACGAGAGCATCTGGCCCAGCTGCTGGAACGCGGCGCCCAGATCATTGGGGTTCATGGAACCGAACATGGCTGCGAGCGGATTGTCGGCTCCGGGACCACCGGCTCCGGGCAGCCCGAAACCGAACGGTCCCTGACCACCGCCGCTCTCCTGGTCCTTCTTCTTGCCCTCGTCGCCGTTCTCCGGCTCCTCCGGCGGAAGGCCGAATCCGAATGGGGTGTCACTCACGGGATTCCTCGGCTGGTAAGGCCGCCGGTTCGTTCCGACGGCGGCTGCCCGACAACACCACCCAGCGTAGACACCACAGCCCGATCGGGCGTCGGTGCTTCGCCGACTCTTGGCCTGCGGCAGGATGGATGCCACCTGGTACGGACGCGTCACGCGTGTCCGTTACTGAAGACAACCGCTGGAGACGCCCGGTGAGTTCCCCAGATCCGCAGGTTCGCGCAGCGCGAAACCACTCAACCAGCCCAGCTCCACGCGGGCCCGTCGTCGCGGTCACCGGCGCCGCTTCCGGTGTGGGTGCGCTGCTCACCGAGCGGCTCGCCGCCAGCGAGGAGATCAAGCAGGTCATCGCCATCGACGAGCGGCGCGGCGAGTGCGCGGCCGCTCAGTGGCACATCCTGGACGTCCGGGACCCGGCGATCGCCGAGAAGCTGCGCGGGGCGGATGTCGTGGTGCATCTCGCGCTGGACCTCGATCTGGAGACGGACGCGGCGGCGCGGACGGCATACAACGTTCGGGGGACGCAGACCGTGCTCACGGCCGCTGCCGCGGCCGGGGTCCATCGCGTGGTGCTGTGCACGTCCGCGATGGTCTACGGGGCGCTGCCCGACAACGAACTGCCGCTCTCCGAGGACGCCGAATTGCGGGCGACGGCCGAGGCCACGGGCGTCGGCGACCTTCTGGAGATCGAGCGGCTCGCGCGGCGGGCGCCGCGGGCGCATCCGGGTCTCAATGTCACCGTCGTGCGGCCGGCCGTGCTCGTCGGTGGCACCGATACCGCTCTGACCAGGTATTTCGAGTCGCCTCGACTGCTCGTGGTGGCGGGATCCCGGCCTGCCTGGCAGTTCTGCCACGTCGAGGACCTGTGCAGCGCTCTGGAGTACGCCGTCGTGGAGAAGGTGGAGGGGGAGCTCGCCGTCGGGTGTGACGGATGGCTGGAGCAGGAGGAGGTCGAGGAGCTGAGCGGCATTCGGCGGATGGAACTGCCGTCCGCCGTCGCTCTGGGGGCCGCCGCTCGGCTTCACCGGATCGGGCTCACTCCTTCGCCCGCCGGGGACCTGGCGTACACGATGTATCCCTGGGTGGTGAGCGGGAGTCGGCTGCACGACGCCGGGTGGCGGCCGCAGTGGACCAATGAGGAGGTCCTCGCGGAGCTGCTGGAGGAGGTTGCCGGGCGGCACACCGTGGCCGGGCGGCGGCTCGGGCGCAAGGACGCGACCGCGGCTGGGGCCGCGGGGGCGACGGTGGCGCTGCTGGGTGCCGCTGCCGTGGTCCGGCGGGCTCGGAAGGCTCGGCGGCGGGTCTGAGGGGGTCTGGGTCCGGCCTGGGTGGCACGGGCTGAACGATCTCCTGTAGGAGGCTCCAAAGGCGCACGCGCGTGTGCCGGGTGAAACCTCTATTTCGTGTTGTCAGTGGTGTGGGGCACGATGGGCCCATGGCATCCATGAACGACCATCCCGGTGAGCAGGCGGCGCAGGACGCGATCAAGTTGATCGCCATTCGCGAGACGCCGCTCTCCTTGGACGAGGTCTTCAAGGCGGTGGGGGACGACGCCTCCGGGGGGACCGCGCTGTTCGTGGGGACCGTCCGGAATCATGACGGGGGTGCCGACGTCGATGAGCTGGGGTATTCGTGTCACCCCAGCGCAGAGGCGGAGATGCTGCGGGTCGCCGAGAAGGTGGTCGCCGAGTATCCGGTGCGGGCGTTGGCCGCCGTGCACCGCATCGGGGACCTGGCCGTGGGTGACCTCGCGGTCGTCGTCGCCGTTTCGTGCCCGCATCGGGGCGAGGCCTTCGAGGCGTGTCGCAAGCTCATCGACGACCTGAAGCACGAAGTGCCCATCTGGAAGCACCAGAAGTTCTCCGACGGCACGGAGGAGTGGGTCGGAGCCTGCTGAGGCCGCCCGTCATTCGGCCCGAGGGGATCGGCCCGCTCGTTCGGCCCGAGGGGGTCGGCCCGGTCGTTCGGCCCGGTGGTTCGGCCCGAGGATCCGCCCGGTCGTTGAGCCCGAGGATCCGCCGGGGCATTCGGCCGACGATCCGGCTTCTCGTTCGGCCAGAGAATTCGGCCGCTCATTCGGCCTTGAGGGTTAACCAACCTCTCACCTGCCCTCCGGTTGCGTAACCGGGCCCCTGCCGTGAGCGTTAGCACTGCGGATGGGTAATCTGCTGATCAGTCAGTTGCGGTCGCTCATGGGGTTGGGAGGTCGACATGGCGGCGCTCACCTGGTTGCTGATCCCGCTTGTGGCTGCGGTCGGTGCCGGACTGTGGGGCAGTTGGGCCGGCCGGAATCGCAAGACGGCGGGAGACGGTATCGAGCTCGCGGGGTACACGCGCTTCCGTGAAGCCATGGAGAGGCCCGACGCCATCGAGAGGTCCGCGGACGGCGAGAAGTCCCACTCCGACGCCGTGTGAGTCCTCCGCACTCCGACCCCGTATCCACCGCCCTCCCGGCCTGTGAGCCCGTCTCCGTCCCACCCCGTACGGACGGCCCCGACGGTGCGCTTACAGCACCGTCCCGTACTGTCGTTCCATGCCACGCCGCACCGCGACGATGCTCGCCTCCACTCTGATCCTGATCGCGCTCCTGTGCGCGGGAGTGTTCATCAAAGTGCCGTACTCGGAGATGTCACCGGGCCCCACGGTGAACACACTGGGCGAGCACGACGGCGAGCCGGTGCTGCAGATCTCCGGGCACAAGACGTATCCGGCCACCGGGAATCTGAACATGACCACGGTCCGGGTCACCAGCGCCGACTACAACATGAACCTCGTCGAGGCCGTGTACGGGTGGCTGGCGCATGACAACAAGGTCGTGCCGCACGACACGCTCTACCCCGACGGCAAGACCGAGGAGCAGTCGACGCAGGAGAACGCCGAGGAGTTCAGCCAGTCCCAGGAGAGCGCCAAGGTGGCCGCCCTCAAGGAGCTGAACATCCCGGTGAAGTCCTGGGTGATCGTCTCCACGGTCCTCAAGGGCTCCCCGGCCGAAGGCCGCCTGCACGCCGGAGACGTCATCAAGGCCGTCGACGGTACGACGGTGAAGGCGCCCGACGAGGTCGCGAAGCTGGTCACCAAGCACAAGCCGGGCGACAAGGTCGTCTTCACGATCGTGCCCGCCAAGGAGCAGGCCGCCGCCGAGAAGGAGAACAAGACGGCGACGGCGACCAAGGATGTGACGATCACCACGACCAAGTCCGACGACAGTGGTAAGGATCGGGCGATCGTCGGGATCTCGGCCGGGACCGATCACACGTTCCCGTTCACCATCGACATCAAGCTGGCAGACGTCGGCGGACCGAGCGCCGGTCTGATGTTCGCGCTCGGCATAGTGGACAAGATCACCCCGGGGAACCTCACCGGCGGCAAGTTCGTGGCCGGCACGGGCACCATCGACGACGACGGCAAGGTCGGCCCGATCGGCGGCATCGAGATGAAGACGGTGGGCGCGCGCGAGAAGGGCGCCCAGTACTTCCTGACGCCCAAGGACAACTGCGCGGCCGCCGCCAAGGACACCCCCAAGGGGCTCACTCTCGTCAAGGTCAACACCATCGACGACGCGATGAGCGCCCTCAAGGACATCAGCTCCGGCAACACGGCCGACCTGCCGAAGTGCACCACCAAGGGCTGACGGACATCGGGTTGTGCGTGGCTGGGGGCGCCCCGGAATCAGGGGGCGCCCCCAGCCACGTACAGCGAGAGATCAGTCCGCGAACGTCGCCGACAGTGCCTCCGCCAGACCCGGCACCAGGCCCGACCCCGTGAGCACCTCCGTGGGCGCGTCCTTCTCGCGCAGACGGAGCGCCGAGTCGCGGGTGCCGTCGCGCAGGACGCCGACCGTCATGCGTACCTCCTGACGGTCCGGGTGCTCGGCGACCCACTTGGCGAGCTTCTTCTCGCTGAGGCCCTCCGGGACGGAGGCTTCCGCGGACGGCGGCAGCATCAGCCGCTCCACCGTGAGCGCGCAGCCGACCACGGCGTCCGGCCAGGCGATGGTGCCGAGGAACTCGTCGAGCGGCTTGTCGGCAGGGATCTCGTCCTGCTCGATGGGGGTGAGACCGGTGGTCTCCGGTTCGTCCTGCAGGCCGAGCTGGGCCGCGAGGCCGGGTTCCTGGGCCCGCAGTCGCGCGGTGTCTACGAGGGCGAAGAGGCGAGCGGGCTGGTCCCAGCCGAGGCCGGAGGCGTACTCGTCGATTTCGAGTACGGCCCGGGTGAGCGGGCTCGCTGCCATGGGAGTGTTGGACATGGTCACAATCCTGCCTCGTTAATACCCGGAAGCGGGAACCGAGTAAAGCGTGAGTAAGTTGCATAGATGAGGCCCCACGATCACGGAGCCTTACGGACGGTCCACCATCACGGGGGCCTGACGGATCAACAGCGACTTCGAGGTGCGCACCTTGGCTTTCCAGATGCCGGACCGCGGCGGAGGCCCGACGGGGCCACGGATCAGAGTGGGCCGACCCTCCCGGCGTGTCCGGACCCTGCTCATGACGTTGGGTGTGCTGGCCGTGCTGGCCATGGCCTTCGTCATGTTCGCGGGGTTCTGGACGGACTGGCTCTGGTACCGATCGGTTCATTACTCGTCCGTCTTCACGACCACCCTGTGGACCAAGGTCGGGCTCTTCTTCGTCTTCGGCCTGCTGATGGCGGTCTCGGTCGGCGTGAACATCTGGCTGGCGCACCGGCTGCGCCCGCCGCTCAGCGCCATGTCGATGGAGCAGCAGAGCCTCGACCGGTACCGGATGGGCATCGCGCCCTACAAGACGTGGCTGCTGCTCGGCATCACCTCCCTGGTGGGGCTGATCGCCGGAGCATCCGCCTCGGGCCAGTGGCGCACCTGGCTGATGTGGGTGAACGGGGTGCCCTTCCACCAGAAGGACCCCCAGTTCCACCTCGACGTCTCCTTCTACGCCTTCGACCTGCCCTGGTACCGCTTCCTGCTCGGCTTCGGCTTCGCGGCCGCGGTGCTCTCGCTGATCGCCGCCGCGCTCACGCACTACCTGTACGGCGGGCTGCGGATCACCAGCCCGGGGGCGCGCGCCACGGGCGCGGCCACCGGGCACCTCTCGGTGCTCCTCGGCATCTTCGTCGCGCTGAAGGCGGTCGCCTACTGGCTGGACCGGTACGGACTCGCCGTGAAGTCCAGTGACTTCAAGGCGACCGGCAACTGGACGGGCCTGAGGTACGTGGACGCGAACGCGTATCTGCCCGCCAAGACGATCCTGTTCTGCATCGCCGTCATCTGCGCGCTGCTCTTCTTCGCCACCCTGTGGCGGCGCACCTGGCAGCTGCCCGTCATTGGCTTCGGCCTGATGGTGCTCTCGGCGATCCTCATCGGCGGCCTGTACCCGGCGATCGTCCAGAAGTTCCAGGTCCAGCCGAACGAGCAGGCCAAGGAAGCGCCGTACGTCGAGAAGAACCTGAAGGCGACCCGCGAGGCGTACGGGATCGACGGCACCAAGGTGACGGACTACCCGGGCACGAGCAACACCAAGGACAAGGCCGCGCTGCGCGACGACGCGAACAACGCCGCGAGCCTCCGTCTGATGGACCCGAACATCGTGTCGCCGACCTTCCAGCAGCTCCAGCAGGTGCGGAACTACTACGGCTTCCCGTCGAACCTGGACGTCGACCGGTACACCAAGGACGGCAAGGCCCAGGACACGGTCATCGGTCTGCGTGAGCTGAACCTCCAGGGCATCCCGAAGAACAACTGGATCAACGACCACTTCCGCTACACCCACGGATACGGCGTCGTCGCGGCCAAGGGCACCTCGGCCGACAGCGAGGGCCGCCCGGTCTTCACCGAGTACAACCTGCCGTCCAAGGGCGACCTGGGCACGTATCAGCAGCAGATCTACTACGGCGAGAAGACCACCCAGTACTCGATCGTCGGCGGTCCCCAGAAGGAGATCGACTACTCCGACGACAGCGGCGAGAAGACCACCAGCTACAAGGGCAAGAGCGGCGTCAGCCTCTCCAGCCCGATCAACCGGGCCGCGTACGCGGTGGCGTTCGGCGAGCCGCAGATCCTGTACTCCGGTGCGATCGGCGAGGGTTCGCGGATCCTCTACAACCGCACGCCCAAGGAGCGGGTCGAGGCGGTCGCCCCCTGGCTGACCATCGACGGCGACGCCTACCCGGCGGTCGTCGACGGGAAGATCCAGTGGATCGTCGACGCGTACACGACCACCAACGGCTATCCGTACGCCTCCCGCACCACGCTCGGTGACACGACGGCGGACTCGCTGACGGCGGCCAACAACCAGCGCGCGGTGGTGGCCCAGCAGAACCAGGTCAACTACATCCGCAACTCGGTGAAGGCGACCGTCGACGCGTACACCGGCGAGGTCAAGCTCTACCAGTGGGACACCAAGGACCCGGTCCTGAAGACCTGGATGAAGGCGTTCCCGAACACGGTGGAGTCCAAGGACTCGATCTCGCCGTCGCTGATGGCTCATCTGCGGTATCCGCAGGACCTGTTCAAGGTCCAGCGCGAACTGCTCACCCGCTACCACGTCAAGGACGCGCAGACGTTCCTCAGCGGCAGTGAGGTGTGGCAGGTCCCCGACGACCCGACCAACAAGTCGGGGCCCGTGCCGCCTTACTACCTGAGCATGAAGCTGCCCGGCGAGACGACGCAGTCGTTCTCGCTGACGACGACGATGACGCCCAACGGCCGTGACAACCTGAGTGGCTTCGTGTCCGTCAACGCCGAAGCGGGCAAGCCCGGTTACGGCAAGATCAGCATCCTGAAACTGCCGACGGGCAGAACCGTCGACGGACCCAAACGGGTGCAGAGCCAGTTCAACTCCGAGCCATCCATCGCCGAGTCCATCAGACTCCTCAAGGGCGGTGACTCGGACATCGAGTACGGCAACCTGCTGACGGTTCCGCTCGACGGAGGACTGCTCTATGTGGAGCCCGTCTACGTACGCGGTGGTGACCTCAAGTACCCACTGCTGCGCAAGGTGCTGGTGACCTACGGAGGCAGCACCGCCTTCGAGGACACACTCGACAAGGCGCTCAACAAGGTCTTCGGAGCGGACGGTTCGACCACCCCGCCGTCCGACGGGGGGACCACGAAGCCGCCCACGTCGAGCAACCCAACGGTCCAAGAGGCGCTCAAGGACGCCCAGAAGGCCTTCGATCAGGGACAGGAAGCCCTGAAGAAGGGCGACTGGCCGGCGTACGGCCAGGCACAGAAGGATCTTGAGGACGCGCTGAAACGAGCGGAGGACGCGCAGGCCACGGCCGACAAAACCAGCGGTGGCACTAGCAGCGATGGAAGTAAGAGCAGCGACAAGAGCTCCGGAAGCGGCTGATCAGGAGCCCACCCCGCGCCGTGGTACGGTTGCAGCACAACGGCGCGGGGTGGAGCAGCTCGGTAGCTCGCTGGGCTCATAACCCAGAGGTCGCAGGTTCAAATCCTGTCCCCGCTACTGAAGTCGAAGGCCCGGATCCTGATCATGGATCCGGGCCTTCGACGTGTGCCGCGCCACGCCGAGGCGCCCCTGGTGACCTGGCGACTTGCGTGAAGTGCTGCGCCATGCGGGGGGAGTTGGGAAATCTGTGTTTGACTTGTCTCTCTGTGGGCATGTCGACAAAACGCTGAAGTGACCTCACTGGCTGCGGTATACCAGGTGTACCCAGGTTGCAGGTGGTGCGACGATGGACGTTATGGGGGACAAGGCAACTCTGTTGGATACGGGGCGGTTTGCGCAGCATGCCGACTTTGCGCAGCCTGCGGATCTCACGCAGCCTTCCGACCGGGACGAAACCGGCGAGGCTGTCGAGGAAACGCGCCAAAGGCTCGCGGCCGAAGCCGGCGACGTCGAGGCGATGAGCGTCCTCGGGGCCATGCTGCTGCGCCGCGGTGATCTCGACGGAGCCGAGCCTCAGTTGCGCGCTGCCACCGCCGCCGGTGACCGCGCCGCCGCCAACAACCTGGGTGTCCTCCTGCATCAGCGCGGGTACGCCGACGAGGCCGCCGGATGGTGGCGGATCGCCGCGGTCGCGGGTTCCGCGGCCGCCGCGCACGCGCTCGGGCGGCACCATCGCGAGCGCGGCGACGAGCCCGCCGCCGAGTACTGGCTGCGCCAGTCCGCCGAGCAGGGACACGCCCTCGGCGCATACGCACTCGCCGACCTGCTGGAGCACCGCAGTGATGTCGGGGCCGAGCAGTGGATGCGGGCCGCCGCCGAGCGCGGGCACCGCGAGGCCGCCTACCGGCTGGCGCGGACGCTTGATCGCAAGGCCGCGGACGCGGTCCAGGTCGGCGCTGACAACGGTGTCATCGGTGTCATCGGTGTCATCGGCGCTGCGGGTGAAGAGGCCGAGCAGTGGTACCGGCAGGCCGCCGCGCGCGGTCACCGGAGGGCCGCGCTGCACCTCGGGGCGATTCTGGAGAAGCGGGGTGACCTCAAGGAGGCCGGGCGCTGGTATCTGACGTCCGCCAAGGACGGCGAGGCGCGGGCCGCCTGCGCGCTCGGGTTCCTGCTGCGGGACGCGGGGGACACGGAGAGCGCCGCCGTCTGGTGGCTGCGAGCCGCGCAGGACGGGGACGGGAACGCCGCGAACGCCCTGGGCGCGCTGCACGCCGAGCGAGGTGAGACGCAGACCGCCGAGCGGTGGTACCGGGCCGCGATGGACGCGGGCGATGTGAACGGGGCGTACAACCTCGGACTGCTCTGCGCCGAGCAGGGGCGGACCGCGCAGGCCGAGCAGTGGTATCGACGGGCCGCGTACGCCGGTCATCGCGAGGCCGCGAATGCCTTGGCGATCCTGTTGCTGCAGGTCGGCGACGCGGCCGGGGCCGAGCCCTGGTTCTCCAAGGCCGCCGAGGCCGGAAGTGTGGACGCCGCGTTCAACCTCGGAATTCTGCATGCCGGGCGGGGGAGCGAGGACGACGACGCGGCCGCGCTGCGCTGGTACGAGCGGGCTGCCGCCGCCGGGCACACCGAGGCGGCACTCCAGGTCGCCATCGCGAGGCTCCGGGAGGGGGACGAGCCGGCCGCCGAGCGGCATCTGCGGTCTGCGGCGGGGGGCGGTAGCGCGGAGGCCGCGTACCGGCTTGCCGCCGTGCTCGACGCGCGGCGGCCGCCGGCGCCCGCTCATGAGCTGGGGGAGCCCGCTCAGGAGAAGAGCGAGTGCGAGGAGTGGTACGAGCGGGCGGCGTCCCAGGGGCATCGGCGGGCGCAGGTGCGGGTCGGGATGCTGGCCGCCGCGCGGGGCGATGTGGTGGAGGCGGCTCGGTGGTACCGCGAGGCCGCCGAGGCCGGGTCTCGGAACGGGGCGTTCAATCTTGGGCTGCTGCTGGCTCGGGAGGGGAGTGAGCCGGAGGCCGCGTTGTGGTGGACGCGGGCCGCTGACGCGGGGCACGGGCGGGCCGCGCTTCGGCTGGCGCTCGTCTACGCGAGGCAGGGGGAGCTTGCCGAGGGGCAGCGGTGGGCCGACCGTGCCGTCTCTCTCGGACCGGCGGAGGTGTCGGAGCGGGCGGCTCGGCTGCGGGATGCCCTGCGGGAGGAGTTGTCCGCGTGACGGTGGGGCTGAGGTGGGGTAGGGCCGGGGTCCAGGCCGGTTTCACCCCTCCGCCTCTGCCCGTCCCGTATCTGGGGGCTGGCTTTCCCGGACCACCTCTGTCGCCCCCATGCCCCCGCTGTCGGCTGTGACCGTCTGGTCCTCGAACGCCGGAGGGGCTGACACGTGATCGTCGGCCGGAGCTGCAAAGGTGCATGTCGGGGCGCTTGATCAAGGGATTTGCGCTGGTCCACCCAGTTGACGTACTGTTCAGTTCATCGACGCGGGGTGGAGCAGCTCGGTAGCTCGCTGGGCTCATAACCCAGAGGTCGCAGGTTCAAATCCTGTCCCCGCTACTGAAGGCTGAGGGCCGGAATCCGACAGGATTCCGGCCCTCGGTGTGTTCATGGACGGTGGAGCAGAGACGCCGCTGTGGACGGCGAACAGCAGAAGCCCCGGCGCGCGTCGCGTGCCGGGGCTTTCGTGGACGTGGCGGGGCTCAGCCTGCCGCGCAGTTCGGGCAGACGCCGCGGTACGTCACCTCGACGTCCGAGACCGTGAAGCCGAAGCGCTCCGAGGCCGGGAGGTCGGCGAGCGGATTGCCGGTCGGGTGGACATCCCGGATGGCGCCGCACTGGGCGCAGACCAGGTGGTGGTGCGGACGGTGCGCGTTCGGGTCGTACCGCTTGGCGCGCTTGTCCGTGGCGACTTCCAGCACCTCGCCGAGTGAGACCAGCTCACCCAGCGTGTTGTAGACGGTCGCCCGGGAGATCTCGGGCAGCTTGGCGACGGCACGCGCATGTACCTCGTCGGCCGTCAGGTGGACGTGATCGCCGTCGAGGACCTCGGCCACGACACGTCGCTGCGCGGTCATTCGCCATCCGCGTCCGCGCAGCCGTTCCAACAGGTCACTCATACGGACAGCCTAACAGCAAGGGGACCAGATCCCGAACAGGTGTGACTTTGGAGCTGCACTTGACTTGGACAATGTCCATTGTAGGATCGAGACCGGCATTGGCCAAGGGGCAGGACTGGCCTGGAATGACGCAGGAGGCGCACGTGACGCAGGGACCGCTTACGACGGAGGCCGGCGCGCCGGTGGCCGACAACCAGAACAGCGAGACCGCGGGCGTCGGCGGGCCCGTCCTCGTGCAGGACCAGCTGCTGCTGGAAAAGCTCGCGCACTTCAACCGTGAGCGCATACCGGAGCGTGTCGTGCACGCTCGTGGCGCCGGTGCCTACGGCACCTTCACGGTCACCGCCGATGTCACCCCGTACACGCGTGCCACGTTCCTCTCCGAGATCGGCAAGCAGACCGAGACGTTCCTGCGCTTCTCGACCGTGGCCGGCAACCTCGGTGCCGCGGACGCCGTCCGTGACCCCCGTGGCTGGGCGCTGAAGTTCTACACCGAAGAGGGCAACTACGACCTCGTCGGCAACAACACCCCGGTGTTCTTCATCAAGGACGCCATCAAGTTCCCCGACTTCATCCACACCCAGAAGCGCGACCCGTACACGGGCTCGCAGGAGGCGGACAACGTGTGGGACTTCTGGGGGCTGTCCCCCGAGTCCACGCACCAGGTGACCTGGCTGTTCGGGGACCGGGGCATCCCGGCCTCGTACCGTCACATGAACGGCTACGGCTCGCACACGTACCAGTGGAACAACGAGGCCGGCGAGGTCTTCTGGGTCAAGTACCACTTCAAGACCGACCAGGGCATCAAGAACCTCACCCAGGCCGAGGCCAACAAGCTCGCCGGTGAGGACCCCGACTCCCACCAGCGCGACCTGCGCGAGGCCATCGAGCGCGGCGACTTCCCGACGTGGACCGTGCAGGTGCAGATCATGCCGGCGGCGGACGCGGCGACGTACCGCTTCAACCCGTTCGACCTCACCAAGGTGTGGCCGCACGAGGACTACCCGCCGATCGAGATCGGCAAGCTGGAGCTCAACCGCAACCCGGAGAACATCTTCGCCGAGGTCGAGCAGTCCATCTTCTCGCCGGCTCACTTCGTGCCGGGCATCGGTCCTTCGCCCGACAAGATGCTCCAGGGCCGTCTTTTCGCGTACGGCGACGCGCACCGCTACCGCGTCGGCATCAACGCCGACCACCTTCCGGTGAACCGCCCGCACGCTACCGAGGCGCGCACCAACTCCCGTGACGGCTTCCTGTACGACGGCCGCCACAAGGGTGCGAAGAACTACGAGCCGAACAGCTTCGGCGGCCCGTTCCAGACGGACCGTCCGCTGTGGCAGCCGATCCCGGTCACCGGGGTCACCGGCGACACCGCGGCTCCGGTCCACGCCGAGGACGACGACTTCGTGCAGGCGGGCAACCTCTACCGCCTGATGTCCGAGGACGAGAAGGGCCGCCTGGTCGAGAACCTGGCGGGCTTCGTCGCCAAGGTCTCCCGTGACGACATCGCCGAGCGCGCGATCAACAACTTCCGCCAGGCGGACGGCGACTTCGGCAAGCGGCTGGAAGCCGCGGTCCAGGCCCTGCGCGGCTGACAACCAGCACTGGAACGCTTGTCGTGGGTGACGGGCCGGAATCCTTCGGGATTCCGGCCCACTCACATGCTCAGGCCGGTACCTGCTGTCGCGTCGGTGCCCAGCAGCGGATGATGTCGCGGACCGAGACGATGCCGACCGGGCCGGCCGAGTCGAGCACGATCAGATGACGGAAGCCGCCGTGCGACATCGCGGTCGCGGCCTCCTCCAGGGTCCAGGCGGGGGCCGCGAAGACGACGTCGGTGGTGGTGTGGGTGCCTGCGGTCTCCGTGTCCGGGTTCTGACCGAGGGCAAGGGAATTGAGGATGTCGCGCTCAGTGAGGATGCCAAGGCCGGACGAGTCCTCGTCGAGGACCACGGCCGCGCCGACGTGGCGTGCGGACATCAGTCGGGCCGCCTGGCGGAGGGTGTGTGCCGGGCCGATGGTCAGAACCACCGTGCTCATGGCGTCGCGGACGAGCATGGGCTGGAGCCACCTCCTTGGTGAAACGCCAAGAGAAGCGATTCACAAGTTCACAAGTGGGGGGACTCTCAGAGTCGCAGTTAAAGGGAGGGTCAACAAGGGGGCGCGTGCGGTGAGTTCGGGGGCGCCCGGGGGTTACTCAATAGTCCCAGCTCAGCCGGGGTTGCTCAGGAACCCCGTTCGGTGGTGCATTCCGTTCGGCAGAACATTCCGCTCGGTACTGAACACCGCTCACTGTGAACCCGGTTCACGAGTGAACGGGTTCACAGTGACCCTCGCTCAGTAGCGCTGGTTCAGATACCCCAGCATCTCGTCGTGGAGGATGCCGTTCGAAGCGGCCGCGTTGCCGCTGTGCGGGCCCGGGCGGCCGTCCAGGCCGGTGAAGGAGCCGCCCGCCTCGGTCACCACGATCGCGTTCGCCGCCATGTCCCAGAGGGACAGCTCGGGCTCCGCGCAGATGTCGACCGAGCCCTCGGCGACCATCATGTACGGCCAGAAGTCGCCGTATCCGCGGGTGCGCCAGACGGCCTTCGTCAGGTCCAGGAAGCCGTCGAGACGGCCCTGGTCCTCCCAGCCGCTCAGCGACGAGTACGCGAACGAGGCGTCGGCCATGCGGGAGACCTGGGAGACATGCAGCCGGGACGCGGAGGAGAGGCTGCGGCCGGTGAACGCGCCGTGCCCCTTCGCGGCCCACCAGCGGCGGCCGAGCGCGGGGGCAGAAACGACGCCGACGACCGGCTGGTAGCCGCCCTCGCCCGCCTCCATCAAGGAGATCAGCGTGGCCCAGACGGGGACGCCGCGTACATAGTTCTTGGTGCCGTCGATCGGGTCGACGACCCAGCGGCGCGGGCCCGTGCCCTCGATGCCGTACTCCTCGCCGAGGATCGCGTCGCGTGGTCTCGCCCGCTGGAGCTGGCCGCGGATGAGCTCCTCGGCGGCCTTGTCCGCCTCGCTCACCGGCGTCATGTCCGGCTTGGTCTCGACCTTCAGGTCGAGCGCCTTGAACCGGTCCATCGTCGCCGCGTCGGCGGCGTCCGCCAGGACATGGGCGAGGCGCAGGTCATCGCGATAGTCGGGCATGAGTGAACCGTATCTGCCCGCGTCGGGGCGGGGCTACATGGGCCGGGGGATCACTCCGGCCCTTGGCCGGCTGCCCGGTGGCGGGTTCGCCCGCCGCCCGGTGACGGGCCGGCTCGGCGGCCCGCGGGGCCGTGGGGGCTTGTGTCCGTCTGCCGGTGCGTGCGCAGGGTGGCGTACGCCCCTTCGGGCCGCCGCGAACCCTTGACAGTGCCCCTGTGCGCGTCAAATCTGAGCTGCAGACTCGCTCGCCCCAGGGAGGCGATGATGCCTGCAGCGCGGGAATCCCTCTTGGACGCCGCCTATACGGCACTCGCGCGTCGCGCATGGTCCGCGGTGCGGATGGTCGATGTGGCCGCCGTGGCCGGGGTGTCACGTCAGACGCTCTACAACGAGTTCGGGAGCAAAGAGGGGCTCGCGCGTGCTCTGGTGCGGCGGGAGGCCGATGCTTATCTCGCCGGGGTCGAGCGGGCGCTGGCCGCGCATGCGGACGCCCGGGAGCGGCTGGTGGCGACTGCCGAATGGACCGCCTCGGCCGCGCGGAGCAACGCTCTTGTACGGGCGATGCTCACCGGTTGCTGGAGCGAGCGGCTGCCCTCGCCGACGCTGTCGGCCGTACCCTCGTCGTCCGCCGTGCCCGCGCAGCGGCGGGCCGACGGGCCGCTGCCCTCGCCCGCCGACTTCGTGGCCCTTGTCCGGGACCGTGCGGTGGCCTCGTTGGCCACCTCCAAGGCGGACGCGGCCGAGCTGGCACGCTCCTGCGAACTGGTCGTCCGTCTTGCCCTGTCGTGTGTGGCCGCGCCGCCCGGTGAGGGCGGGGTCACGGACCTGGTGAAGACCGCGCTGACCCCGAACCGCCGGTTCGGTGTCCAGAGCGTCTGATCGACCCGCCCGAAGCCGACCCGTCCGAAGCCGAACCGGCCGAAGCCGACCGGGCCGAAGCCGGCCGGGCCGAAGCCGGCCGGGCCGAAGCCGGCCGGGCCGAAGCCGGCCGGGCCGAAGCCGAACCGGATAACCCCGGTGCGCGAAGTGACCGGACCGGACGTCGCTCGAAAGTGACCGGACCGGACCGGACCGGACGTCGACTCGGACGGCAGGCGCAGGCGTGCTGTCCGCGACGTGCGCCCGGAGCGTGGCGTCAGTGGGCGGAGCCCGACAGCTGCAGGCCGATGACTCCGATGATGACGAAGCTGATCGAGACGATCTTCAGCGTCGAGACCAGGTCGCCGAGGAAGATCATGCCGTAGATCGCGGTGCCGGCCGCGCCGATGCCGGTCCACACGGCGTACGCCGGGCCGACGTCGAGCTTCTTCAGGGAGAGGGTCAGCAGGCCGAAGCTGCCGAGCGCGAAGATGCAGAAGGCGACCGTCGGCCAGAGTCTGGTGAAGCCGTGCGAGAGCTTCAGACAGACGGCGAAGCCGGTTTCGAGCAGTCCCGCCACAACGACCAGCAGCCACGCCATGTCTTGTCCTCCCGTGTCCGCACGTCGACTGCTTCGTCTGGCTCGGATCCGGTCAGTGGCCGCTCCGGGGTCGCTCGGTGCGATTATGCATTTACCGACCGGCTAAGCCCTTACCGACGAGCCGCCGACGCAAACAACGCGGAGGTCAGGTCGCACGGCGATCAGTCGCCTTCCTTCCGCTCGCGCGTCGCGAGCAGCCTACGCAGGGAGTAGAGCCGCTGCGGGTCCGCGTGGCCGTCCGCTACCCACTGGTCCAGGGCGCAGTCCGGCTCGTCGTGGCTGCACGCGCGTGGGCAGCCCTCGGTGCCGGGTTCGAGGTCGGGGAAGGCGTGGATGACCCGGGACGGATCGACGTGGTGCAGGCCGAAGGAGCGGACGCCCGGGGTGTCGATGACCCAGCCGACCTCGTCGGGCAACGGGATCGCGCGCGCCGACGTGGTGGTGTGCCGACCGCGCCCGGTGACCGCGTTGACGACTCCGGTGCTGCGCCGCCGCTCCAGGGACACCAGCGCGTTGACCAGGGTCGTCTTGCCGACGCCCGAGTGGCCGACGAACGCCGTGATCTTGCCGTCCAACTGCTTGCGCACCCGGTCCACCGCCTCGCCGCTCTCCAGCTCCTCCCGGCTGGTCACGACATAGGGGACGCCCAACGCCCCGTACAGCTCCAGGAGTTCGTCGGGCGGGGCCAGGTCGGACTTGGTGAGGACGAGGAGCGGGGTGAGGCCGCCGTCGTACGCCGCGACCAGGCAGCGGTCGATCAGACGGGGGCGCGGCTCGGGGTCGGCGAGGGCGGTGACGATGGCGAGCTGGTCGGCGTTGGCGACGACCACGCGCTCGTAGGGATCGTCGTCGTCGGCCGTGCGGCGCAGCACGGAGGTGCGCGGCTCGATGCGGACGATGCGGGCGAGGGTGTCCTTGGCGCCGGACAGGTCGCCGACGATGGCCACCCGGTCACCGACCACGGCTGCCTTGCGGCCCAGCTCCCGGGCCTTCATCGCCATCACGACGCGGTCTTCGACCAGGCAGGTCAGGCGGCCCCGGTCGACGGTGAGGACCATGCCCTCGACCGCCTCCTCGTGCTTGGGCCGGATGTTCGTACGCGGACGGTTGCCCTTGCGGTTGGGGCGCTGGCGGATGTCGTCCTCGTCGGTGTGCTTGCCGTAACGGCGCATGATCCCGGTCCGCCCGTCAGTTCCCGAGCATTCCGGTCCACATGTCCGGGAAGTCCGGCAGGGTCTTCGCCGTCGTCGCCACGTTCTCGATCTCTACGCCCTCCACGGCCAGGCCGATGATCGCGCCGGCGGTGGCCATGCGGTGGTCGTCGTACGTGTGGAAGGTGCCGCCGTGCAGCGGGCGCGGGCGGATGTGCAGACCGTCGGCGGTCTCGGTGACATCGCCGCCGAGCTCGTTGATCTCCTTGGTGAGCGCGGCCAGCCGGTCCGTCTCGTGCAGGCGGAGGTGGGCCACTCCGCGCAGGGTCGAGGGGGAGTCGGCGAGGGCGGCGACCGCCGCGATGCCGGGGGTCAGCTCGCCGACCTCGCTCAGATCCACATCGATGCCGCGGATCGCGCCGGAACCGGTGAACTCCAGGCCGCTCTCGGTCAGTTCGCAGGAACCGCCCATTTCGGTGAAGATCTCCCGCAGCCTGTCGCCGGGCTGGGTGGTGCGCGTCGGCCAGTCGGGGATGACGACCTTGCCGCCGGTCACCAGGGCCGCCGCCAGGAACGGCTGCGCGTTCGAGAGATCCGGCTCGACGATCAGATCGCGGCCGAGCAGGGCGCCCGGCGTGACCCGCCAGACGTTGGGCTCGCCACCCGACTCCGGGGTGTCCACCTGCGCGCCGACCGCGCGCAGCATGTCGACCGTCATCCGGATGTGCGGCATGGAGGGGAGGGTCGAGCCGATGTGCCGGACCTCCACACCCTGGTTGAAGCGCGGGCCGGAGAGGAGGAGAGCACTCACGAACTGGGAGGACGAGGACGCGTCGATCTCGACCGGGCCGCCGTCCAGAGCGCCGCCGCCGTGCACGGTCAGCGGCAGTGCGCCACGGCCGTCGTCGTCGATCCGGGCGCCCAGCAGGCGCAGTGCGTCAATCACACCGTTCAGGGGGCGCTCGTACGAGCGCGGGTCACCGTCGAAACGGATGGGGCCGTCGGCGAGCGCGGCGACCGGGGGCAGGAAGCGCATCACGGTGCCCGCGTTGCCGACGTCGACCGTGGCCGGGCCGTGCAGGCCCGAGGGGATGACCCGCCAGGCCTCGCCGGAGGCGTCGGGACCGGCCGCGACCGTGGAGCTGGACGCCACCGTCTCCTCGATGCCGACGCCCATCGCGCGCAGGGCGCCCGCCATCAGCAGGGTGTCGCGGGAGCGCAGCGGGCGGCGCAGCCAGCCCGGCTCGGAGGCCAGCGCGGCCAGCACGAGGGCGCGGTTGGTGACCGACTTCGACCCCGGCACGTGGACCGTCGCGTCGACGGCTCCGCTCGCGTGCGGGGCGGGCCAGAGGGCGGTGTGGGCGGGCTTCACGGTCATGCGCCCCACTTTAATGGGGGTTCGCTCCGCTGGGTTTGGCCGGGAACGCGGGTCGTGCGTCGGCTGCCGGTGCATTGTGGCTGGTCGCGCTCACGCGGGGGAGCCGCACAGTGCACCGTCGCGTGCCCCTGACGGGGTGCTGATCAGACCTGGAGCAGCCAGCGGCCTCCGCCCAGCAGTGAGCACAGTGACACCGCGTGGAACAGGAACAGCCACAGGCCGGCCGGGACGTGGGTGAGGCGTGACAACTGGTCCGCGTCCGAGTCGCCCGCTCCGCCTCGCATCCGCTTCGCCTGGAGCTCGAAGGCCGGGCGAACGCCGCCGAGCAGCAGGAACCACACCACGGCGTACGCGAACGCCGCCTGCACCTGGGGTCCGGCGAGCCAGGACACCACCACGAACGTGCCGCCGGTGAGGATCACGGTGAGCGCGCCGTACGCGTTGCGGATCATCAGCAGCAGCGCCACGAGCAGGGCCGTCGCCAGCCACAGCAGTGCGGTGATGTGGCCCGCGGCGAGCAGCGCGGCGCCGCCCAG
Organism: Streptomyces albiflavescens; assembly: GCF_014645835.1. Classification (GTDB taxonomy): domain Bacteria; phylum Actinomycetota; class Actinomycetes; order Streptomycetales; family Streptomycetaceae; genus Streptomyces; species Streptomyces albiflavescens. Next base: position 309,818 of record NZ_BMMM01000012.1, on the reverse strand, counting down.
GCCGAGCAGCGGGGGAGCGGTGTAGCCCGCGGCGGCCGTGAGGATCATGCCGAGGCCGGTGGGCTTGCCACGGCTGACCGTGAGGCCACTGGTGTCCGAGTGCAGCCGTATGCCGCTGAGGCTGCGCCCGGTGAGCAGGGCGATCAGGCCGTGGCCGCCCTCGTGGGCGATGGTGATGGCGTTGCGGGAGACGCGCCAGACGCCGTGCGGGACGATCAGCGCCAGCGCGGCGACCATGGTGGCGATTACCACCCACAGGTCGGGGTCCGGCTGGCTGCCGAAGATCTGGTCCCAGAGGCCGGCCAGCGAGGTGGATGCGGTGCTGTCCATTGTCGGCGGGAGCTCCCTCTCGTAACGCGGAGTCTGGCAGTGTGGCACGTATGTGCGGACGGTATGCAGCGAGTCGTAGGCCCGAGGATCTCGCAGGAATCTTTGAGATCGAGAAGTGGGAGCCCGAGGAGACCTTGGACCCCGACTACAACGTGGCCCCGACCAAGGAGGTCTACGCCGTTCTCGACCGCCCCCTTAAGGACGCCGACAGCCCGAAGCCGGTTCGCCAGCTGCGCAGGCTCAAGTGGGGGCTCGTCCCGTCCTGGGCCAAGACGCCCGAGGGCGGCGCCCGGATGATCAACGCGCGCGCGGAGACGGTGCACGAGAAGCCCTCCTACCGTCGCGCCTTCGCCGCCCGGCGCTGCATCGTGCCCGCCGACGGCTACTACGAGTGGGTCACCGGCGTCACCGAGCGCGATCTGGAGGTCGAGGGCAAGAAGAAGCGGCCGCGCAAGCAGCCGTACTTCGTGACCCCCGCGGACGGTTCCGTCTTCGCGATGGCCGGGCTGTACGAGTTCTGGCGCGACAAGACGTTGCCCGATGACCATCCGCGGGCGTGGTGGGTGACGTGTTCGGTCATCACGACCGAGGCGGAGAGCTCGCCGCTCGCGGTCGCGCCGGCCGAGGGGCCGCGCGCCCTGGCCGACATCCATCCGCGGATGCCGCTGATGCTCGGGCCGGATCGGTGGGACGCCTGGCTCGATCCGGCGCGGACCGATGTCGAGGACCTGCGGTCGCTGCTCGCTCCGCCTCCGGAGGGGTTGATGCGGGCGTATCCCGTGTCCACGGCGGTGAGCAATGTGCGCAACAACGGGCCCGAGCTGTTGAAGGAGCTGGAGGGGCCGGAGGAGGGGACGCTCTTCTGACGGGTGCCCCGAGGTGGGGGTGGCGTCGGGGGTGGGGCGCGCGGCCCGGCGCATTGGGGGGCCGCTGTGCCCACGCGTGCCGCCCTGGCGGGACGCGTGCCCACAGTCGGGGATCTTTCCGCTGCGGGGGTGGGCTGCGGCCCCTCACTGCCCGCAGGCGCCTTACCGCCATGACGGCTGCGACGGCGCCCCCTGCCGCTGCCGAGCCTGGTGGCACGCCTGCCCACAGCCGGGGCAGTGACAGGATGGTTCCGTGGCGCACAGTGAGACGGTGGAGACCGAGGCGGGCAGCGCCCGTATCACCTGGCACCCTGCCGAGAAGGCGCGGCTCGTGCTGGCCGTCAGTCATGGGGCTGGTGGGGGGATCGAGGCGCGGGACCTGCGGGCCTTGGCCGGGGTGTTGCCCGGGCACGGGGTGAGTGTCGCGCTGGTCGAGCAGCCCTGGCGGGTGGCCGGGAAGAAGGTGGCGCCCGCGCCGAAGACCCTGGATGTCGGGTGGCGGGGGCTGTGGCCCGCGCTCGCGCGTCCGGGGCTGCCCGTGGTCTCCGGCGGCCGGAGTGCCGGGGCTCGGGTCGCCTGTCGTACCGCCGTCGAGCTGGGAGCCCATGCCGTGCTGGCGCTCAGCTTTCCGCTGCACCCGCCGGGCAAGCCCGAGAAGTCGCGTGCCGACGAGCTGCTCGGCTCCGGGGTGCCCACACTGGTCGTACAGGGCGGCAACGACCCCTTCGGGAAGCCGGAGGAGTTCCCGACGGGGTCGTACGAGCTGATCGAGGTGCCGTACGGCGATCATGGCTTCGCCGTTCCGAAGAGGGCGCCGATCGAGCAGGACGAGGCGCTGACGGTCATCACGGACGGTGTCGTGAAGTGGACCGCGTCACTCGTGTAACGCCCGGGAATGTTGGGTGGCGGACAACTGTTGTGCGGATCAGACAGCACGGAGCGTGCTGACCGTTCGTACGAGAGGAAGTCCGCCGCATGGGTTCGACCATCTGCCCGAGCCGTCGCAGCAGCGCTGACCTGGACTGGACGGTGCTGCACGCGGGCAAGACCGCCCCTATTCGGGCGGCGGGTGGGCCTGATGTTCGTCTATCCTCCGATTCCAGTGGGACCGGTTTCGGTCTCACGTCGTCGCTGGAGGAGGTGGGTCCGGTCACTGGGACCGACGCAGGGACCGAACACGGCCAGGCGGAGCAGCCCGAGGGCCAGGGCACGAGCACGGAGTCGTCTGCCGAGCGCACCGCGCGCTTCGAGCGGGACGCGCTCGAATTCCTCGACCAGATGTACTCGGCCGCCCTGCGCATGACGCGCAACCCGGCCGACGCCGAGGACCTGGTGCAGGAGACGTACGCGAAGGCGTACGCGTCCTTCCACCAGTTCCGTGAGGGAACCAACCTCAAGGCGTGGCTGTACCGCATTCTCACCAACACCTTCATCAACTCGTACCGCAAGAAGCAGCGCGAACCTCAGCGCTCCGCGGCCGAGGAGATCGAGGACTGGCAGCTGGCGCGTGCCGAGTCGCACATGTCGACAGGTCTGCGCTCCGCCGAGTCGCAGGCGCTCGACCACCTGCCCGACTCGGACGTCAAGGAAGCGCTGCAGGCGATCCCCGAGGAATTCCGCATCGCCGTCTATCTCGCGGACGTAGAGGGCTTTGCGTACAAGGAGATCGCGGACATCATGGGGACACCCATCGGTACGGTGATGTCCCGGCTGCACCGGGGCCGCCGTCAACTGCGCGGCATGCTCGAGGACTACGCGCGTGACCGCGGGCTGGTCCCGGCCGGCGCCGGGGAGTCGAACGAAGCGAAAGGCTCGGGCTCATGAGCTGCGGAGAGCCGCACGAGACGGATTGCAGTGAGGTACTCGATCATCTCTACGAGTTCCTCGACCATGAGATGCCGGACGCGGACTGCACCAAGTTCGAGGTGCACTTCGAGGAGTGCTCCCCGTGCCTCGAGAAGTACGGCCTCGAGCAGGCGGTGAAGAAGCTGGTGAAGCGGTGCTGCGGTCATGACGACGTGCCCAGCGATCTGCGCGCCAAGGTCATGGGCCGCATCGATCTGATCCGCTCCGGACAGGTCGTGCCCGAGCACGACGTGACGGCGACGCCTCAGGAGTCCTGAACTCCCGACGTCGGACGTCAACTCCTGGCGGAGATCGTCCCTTTATCACCCGAACGTGCTAATCCGCGGGCTACCAGCCCGCGGATTCGGCCATAGGTGTCCCCGTAGCACCCCCGCCGCTCTAGGCTCCGGAGCCTGAAGTCGGGGAGGGGGCGAGGATGGGGTCGGTTCCGGCGTGGGCCCGTGTGTATGTGGCCTGTGTCGTTCTCGGGGCCTTGGTCTGCCTGGTCCCCCTGCCGGACCTCCACGTGCCGTGGTGGGTCGTGACGCTGCTCGCCGCACTGTACGCCGGGTGCGAGCGGATCCCGCTGCCCCGCGGCCCCCGGGCCGCCGGGGCCTCCGGCCGTGAGGCCCCCAAAGGGATGGGCTCCTTCCTCCCCGTGCTACTGGCCGGGGCCTTTCTGCTGCCGCCCGCCGCCGCCGCGCTCGTCGCGCTGCCGGGGGCCCTGCTCGCCCGGGTCGAGCAGCGGCCGCGGTGGCTGCGCCGGATCTGGCGCGCGGCACAGCTCGCCGTCGCGATCTGGGCGGCCTCCAGGGTGCACCGGGCGCTGGGCGGCCGGAGCGCGGTGGTCGAACCCCACTTTCCGCAGGCGCTGGTGCCCGCCGGGGCCGCAGTGCTCACCTTCTGCCTCGTGCTGACCGTCCTCGACGGCGGGATCCTGGCGCTCGCCGAGCGGGTGCCGGTGCGGGGCGCCTGGCGCGGGCTGTTCGCGCGCTCTCTCGCGCCCGTCGCCGTGCACGGGCTGGCGGGGCTGATGATGGCGGTGCTGTGGCGCAGTCCGTACGGGCCTGTCGCCGCGCTGCTCGTGCTGTTGCCGATGTACGTGTCCTGCTGGGTGTTCGCGCAGTACCACCGGGAGCGGGCCGCCCACCAGGCGACGATTCGCGCGCTGGTCCAGGCCGTCGACATCAAGGACGGGTACACCCGCGGGCACAGTGAGCGGGTCGGGCAGGCGTCCATGATGATCGCGCGGGAACTCGGGATGGACGACGAGCGGGTCGAAGTGCTGCGGTTCGCCGGGATTCTGCACGACGTGGGCAAACTCGGCGTTCCTACCCGGCTGTTGCGCAAGGACGGGCCGCTCACTCCCGAGGAGCGGCGGGTCATCGAGCTGCATCCCGAGTACGGGCACGAGATGGTCCGGGGGATCGGGTTCCTGGGGGAGGCGCGCTCGGCGATCCTGCACCACCACGAGCGGCTGGACGGAAGCGGGTATCCGTACGGGTTGGTGGGCGGCCAGATTCCGGAGTTCGCGCGGGTGGTGGCCGTTGCCGACGCGTTCGACGCGATGACGTCCACCCGGTCCTACCGGCGGGCCCGACCCGTGCCCGCCGCGCTGGAGGAGTTGGAGCGGTGTGCCGGGGCGCAGTTCGACCCCGGGATGGTACGGGCGCTGGCCCGGGCCCTTTCCCGACAGGGGTGGCATCCCGCCGTCACGGCCGACAACGGTGTTTACCCGCCCGCTCCGTCCGTTTCCGGTCGGCTGGAAGGGCATCCGACATGAGCACCGCCGCCCCACGGCGAGGGTTTCCCACCCGCTCCGCTCGTTTCCCGTCGGTTACCGGCGCGCCCACATCCCTCGCCCTCACCCTCGTCCGTGCGCTCGCCCTCTTCCTGGGGGCCCTGTCCCTCGCCGTCACCCTCTGGACCGGCCTCGAAGAACGCGGTACCGCCCTCGCCTTCGGTCTCCTCATCGCCTTGGGCGAGCTCACCCGCTGGAGCGGTGCCGAGGAGCGGGAGACCGCTCCGCTCGGGGCCGCGGGGGCGCTGTCGTACGCCCTGCTGGGGGCGCAGGCCGGGCAGCCCACGCACCACGGTGCGGCCCAGGTCGTCGCCGTCGTCACCGCGGCCGCGCTCCTGGGGTGCGTGCCCCATGTCGCGGGCGGGCGGGGCCCGACCCTCGACCACCTCACCCGGCGCGTACTGACCGTCGGGTTCGCCGCCGTCTGCTTCCAACCCCTGTACAACCAGGGGAGATTTCACGGGTGGAGCGGCCCCGCGTACGCCCTGCTGCTGGTCGCGCTGCTCGTGCTCACCGCGCTGTGCGACGCCGTGCTCGCGGCCGCGATGGCGCATTCGCGCACCCGGTGGCCGTTCGGGCCGCTGCTGCGGGACGAGCTGCGGTCCATGCTCGGCATCGGGTCGGCCGTGTGCGCGACCGGGGCCGTGATGTCGCTCGCGGTCGCCGTGGTCGGGCTCTGGGCCCTGCCCGTCTTCTCGCTGCCCCTGCTGCTGACCCAGCTGTCCTTCCGGCGGTACGCGGGCGTGCGGGTCACCTACCGGCAGACCATCGCCTCCCTCGCTCGGGCGACCGAGATAGCCGGGTACACCCCCGCAGGTCATGCCCGGCGGGTGGCCGTGCTCAGCAGTGCGGTGGGGCGGGAGCTGGGGCTGTCCGAGCCCGATCTGACCGTCCTGGAGTACGCGGCACTCATGCACGACATCGGGCAGCTGAGTCTCGTCGATCCCGTCCCCGCCGGGGCCACTGCCGTGCTTCCCGCCGAGGAGCAGCGGCGGATAGCTCTGCTCGGCGGTGCCGTCGTACGCCAGACCGGCGTGGATGCCGAGGTCGCCGTGGTGGTGGAGCGGCAGGCCGACCCGTACCGGGAGCAACCGGTCACCGCGCGGATCGTACGAGCCGTGAACGCATACGAGGAGTTGGCCAGGGAAGCAGGGCCGGGAGGAACCCTGACCGCCCTGGAGAAGCTGCGTCTGGCCACGGCCCGCGACTATCAGCCGGAGGTCGTGGAGTCGCTGGCCAGGGTCCTGGCAAGGGGCGGTCTGACCCTGCCCCAGGCTGGGTAACCCATGGGTAATGAGCGCCCGTCCGACGGTACGTGGTTGGATGCGAGGAAGAGGGTGTTCGGGGGCACGGGCCAGCCCGGGGCTGCGCTGTCTTCAAGGGACTCTTCAAGGGACCGGCAGGCGGGAAACGCAAGGAACTGGCAGGCGGGAATCGTGAGGATCTTCGGCAAGGGACGACACCGGCCCTCCGCCTCATGGCGGCAGGCCACCGACCGTGCGTTCACGCTGATCGGCGACGGCCGGTACGAAGACGCGGGAGCGCTGCTGACGCGCGCCGCGGACCTGGAGCCGTGGCTGTCCGAGTCCTGGTTCAATCTGGCCCTGCTGCACAAGTTCCGGCATGACTGGGAGCAGGCGCGGGCCGCGGGACTCAGGGCCGTCGCGCTGCTCGACCGCGAGACCGGGGCGCCCGACTGGTGGAACGTGGGCATCGCGGCCACCGCCCTGCAGGACTGGCCGCTGGCCCGGCGCGCCTGGCAGGCGTACGGGCTGCGGGTACCCGGCGGCGCCGCCGTCTCCGGGGAACCGGTGGGCATGGACCTCGGCAGTGCGGCCGTCCGGCTGTCTCCCGAGGGCGAGGCCGAGGTGGTGTGGGGGCGCAGGCTCGACCCCGCCCGCGTCGAGGTGCTGTCCATTCCGCTGCCGTCCTCCGGGCGGCGCTGGGGCGAAGTCGTGCTGCACGACGGTGTCCCGCACGGTGAGCGGACCACCGCCGCGGGGCACGCCTACCCCGTCTTCGACGAGATCGAGCTGTGGGCGCCGTCACCGGTGCCTACCTGGGTGGTCCTCCTTGAGGCGGCCACCGAGGACGACCGGGACGCGCTGGAGCAGCTCGCCGCCGACGCCGGCTTCGCCGCCGAGGACTGGTCGTCGTCCGTACGGCTGCTCTGCCGGATGTGCTCCGAGTCGCGGATGCCCTCCGACGAGGGCGACGGCGAGCACCTGGACCCGCACGACCACAGCGAGCCCGGCCATCCGGGTCCGCTCGGCCACCGCACCGACGGGCAGCTCTGGGTGCCCGAGCGGGAGTGCGGGGTGGCCGCGCCGGCCTCGCTGGTGAGGGGGCTGCTGGACGGGTGGGTCGCGGACAGCCCCGACTCCAGGGACTGGCGGGACCTGGAAGAGGTCTGTTAGGAGGCTGCGGGGAGGAAGGCCGGCTGCGGGTTCGTCGTGGCTGGTCGCCTGCTGGTCGCGCCCACGCGGCGGAGCCGCACCTCGGACGCGGTCCCGCGCCCCTTACCGGGCGCCGCCCCGTACCCTGTATCAGCATCACACCCCCGTTTTTCAGGAAGGCATACGTCGGTCATGGCGCAGCAGGACACCGATCAGCAGCACGCGGGCGTGCTCCCCGTGGACGACGAGGGCTTCGTCATCGACACCGAGGACTGCGAGGAGCGTGAGGAGGCCTACCGCGCGCGCGGCACCTCGCGGCCGATCACGATCGTCGGGAACCCGGTGCTGCACAAGGAGTGCAAGGACGTCACCGAGTTCGGGGAAGAGCTGGACCAGCTGGCCGCCGACATGTTCGCCAGCCAGCGGACCGCCGAGGGTGTGGGCCTGGCCGCCAACCAGATCGGCGTCGACCTGAAGGTCTTCGTCTACGACTGCATGGACGACGAGGGCAAGCGGCACGTGGGTGTCGTCTGCAACCCCGTGCTCGTCGAGCTGCCCGCCGAGCAGCGCCGTCTGGACGACAGCAACGAGGGCTGCCTCTCGGTGCCGACCGCGTACGCGCCGCTGGCCCGCCCCGACTACGCCGAGGTCACCGGGCAGGACGAGAAGGGCAATCCGATCAAGGTGCGCGGCACCGGCTACTTCGCCCGCTGCCTCCAGCACGAGACGGACCACCTGTACGGCTACCTGTACATCGACCGGCTCTCCAAGCGCGAGCGTAAGGACGCGCTGCGGCAGATGGCCGAGAACGAGCCCCGCTACCCGATCGTGGCGAACGACTGAGACGTGACGGCGACCAGCCTGGCGAACGGCTGAGACGCGACGGCGACCGGCCTGGCGAATGGCTGAGACGCGACGGCGATCGTCCTCGCGAACGGCTGAGACAGAAAATGACAGCTGGGGCTCGCAACCTCTTGTGAGCTTGCTCGAACGGCGCCTGGTCAGGGAACCCTCCTGACCAGGCGCCGTTCGTGTGTACGTCGTACGTTCGATCCTTTGTGCTCCTCTAGTGATCCATATTCAGTCACACAAGGGGAGATTCTCGGCATCATGGGGTAGTGAGTGAAGCAAATCCGTTCCCAGGGCGGTCAGTTGTGGTGCTGAATGGGAAGTGCGGGGATACGCAACGGCGCACGCCCGGCACAGCCGGAGGGGCGTAGCGCAACAGGCGGCTGAGAGGGGTTTGTTCGTGCATGCTTTCTCACACGGCACTTCATCGACACCGACAGCGGTCGCGGTTCCACCGGCGCTCTCTCTCCCGGTGATCGAGGCAGAGTTTCCCCGTCAACTGCATCCGTATTGGCCCAGGCTCCAGGAGAAGACCAGGACCTGGCTGCTCGAAAAACGGCTCATGCCGGCGGACAAGGTCGAGGAATATGCCGACGGCTTGTGCTACACGGACCTCATGGCGGGCTACTACATTGGCGCTCCCGACGAGGTCATGCAGGCGATAGCGGACTACAGCGCGTGGTTCTTCGTCTGGGACGACCGCCACGACCGCGACGTCATCCACGGCCGCGCCGACGCCTGGCGGAGGCTCAGGTTCCAGCTGCACGCGGCCCTTGACTCCCCCAGGGACCATCTGCACCACCAGGATCCCCTGGTGGCGGGGTTCGCGGACAGCATGGTGCGGCTGTACTCATTCCTCGGCAAGAAGTGGAACGAGCGGTTCGCACTCCACTTCCACGCGGTGATCGAGGCGTACGACCAGGAGTTCCGGAATCGCGCATCGGGCACTGTTCCGACGGTCGAGGAGTATCTCGAACTCCGCCGTCTGACGTTCGCGCACTGGATCTGGACCGACCTTCTGGAACCCAGCGCGGGATACGAACTCCCCACCGAAGTGCGGAATCACCCCGCATATAGGAAGGCGGCACTGCTCAGCCAGGAATTCGCCGCCTGGTACAACGATCTGTGCTCGCTTCCCAAGGAAATAGCAGGCGACGAAGTCCACAATCTCGGAATCAGTCTCATTCACCATGGGGGGCTGACTCTCGAAGAGGCCGTCTCGGAAGTACGGCGACGGGTCGAGGAATCCATCAAGGAATTCCTCGTCGCCGAAAGGGACGTATTACGGCTCGCCGACGCCCTCGCGGACGGGACCGTGCGGGGCAAGGAATGCAGCATCGCCGTGAAGGAATGCCTCGGCAATATGCGGAACTGGTTCAGCTCCGTGTACTGGTTCCACCACGAGTCGGGCCGGTACATGGTCGACAGCTGGGACGACCGCTCCACACCCCCGTACGTCAACAATGAAGCGGCAGGTGAGAAATGACCGTCGAGTCTGTGCGGCCCGAGGTACCTGAGACGCTGGAGTTGTCCACACCGCCCCTTGCGGGTGGAGGCGTGCCGGGTCTCGGCCACGGCTGGAAACTGGTCCGCGACCCGCTGGGCTTCCTGGCCCAACTGCGCGACCACGGCGACGTCGTCCGGCTCAAGCTGGGCCCCAAGACGGTGTACGCCGTCACCACGCCCGCGCTCACCGGGGCGCTGGCACTCAACCCCGACTACGAGATCGGCGGCCCGCTGTGGGAGTCCCTCGAGGGGCTGCTCGGCAAGAAGGGGGTCGCGACCGCCAACGGGTCGCAGCACCGGCGCCAGCGGCGGACGATCCAGCCGGCGTTCCGGGCCGACATCATCCACGAGTACGGGCCGATCATGGAGGAGGAGGCGCGCGCGTTCGCGGCGCGCATGGTGCCGGGGGAGACCATCGACTGCACCTCCGAGTCGTTCCGCGTCGCCGTCCGCATCGCGGCCCGCTGTCTGCTGCGCGGCGAGTTCATGGACGAGCGGGCCGAGCGGCTGAGCATCGCGCTCGGCACCGTGTTCCGTGGTATGTACCGGCGCATGGTCATCCCGGCCGGGCCGCTCTATCGGCTGCCGCTTCCGTCCCACCGCCAATTCGACCGCGCATTGGCCGATTTGCATGACCTCGTCGACGAGATCATCGACGAGCGGCGGGCATCTGGTCAAAAGCCGGACGATTTGCTGACGGCATTGCTGGAGGCGAAGGACGACAACGGCGACCCCATCGACGAACAGGAGATCCACGACCAAGTCGTAGCAATACTCACCCCCGGCGGCGAAACCATCGCGTCCACGATCATGTGGCTCCTGCAAGCCCTCACCGAACACCCGGAACAGGCGGACAAGGTGAGCAAGGAGGTCGAATCCGTCGCGGGCGACCGGCCCGTCGGATTCGACGACGTCCGGAAGCTGTCGCACACGAACAATGTCGTCGTCGAGACGATGCGTATGCATCCCGCCGTGTGGATATTGACGCGGCGCGCCGTGACCGAAACCGAGCTCGGCGGCTATCGCATTCCGGCCGGTGCCGACATCGTCTACAGCCCGTACGCGATCCAGCGCGATCCCCGGTCGTACCAGAAGCACCAGGATTTCGACCCCGACCGCTGGCTTCCGGAACGGTCCAAGGACATACCGAAGTACGCGATGCGCCCGTTCAGCCTGGGCAACCGGAAGTGCCCCAGTGACCACTTCTCGATGGCCCAGCTCAGTCTGATCACGGCGACCGTGGCGTCCCGGTGGCGCTTCGAGCAGGTGTCGGGCTCCAAGGACGCGACCCACGTCGGCATCACCCTGCGCCCGCACAAGCTGGTGCTGAAGGCCCAGCCGCGCTGACCGTGCGTGGTTACCGGCGCACGTTCAGGCCGCTCGCGGGCCCCTGAACGTGCGCCGGTACGCCTGCGGGGTCGTCCCGAGGCTCCGGACGAACTGATGGCGCAGCGCGGCCGCGTTGCCGAACCCGGCGCGGCCCGCGATCGCGTCCATCGTCTCGTCCGTGGCCTCCAGCAACTCCTGGGCCAGCAGCACCCGTTGGCGAAGGATCCAGCGGTACGGAGTCGTCCCCGTCTCCTGCTGGAACCGGCGCGCGAAGGTGCGCGGGGACATATGGGCGCGGGCCGCGAGCTGCTCGACGGTCACCTCCTCGTCGAGGTGCTGCTGCATCCACACCAGCACCTCGCCGACCGTGTCGTACCGGGAGCGGGGCAGCGGGCGCTCGATGAACTGGGCCTGGCCGCCGTCGCGGTGCGGCGGTACGACCATGCGCCGGGCGATGGCGTTGGCGACCTCCGGGCCGTGCTCCTTGCGGACGAGGTGGAGGCAGGCGTCGATGCCGGCGGCGGTGCCCGCCGAGGTGATCACCGGGTCCTCGTCGACGTACAGCACGTCCGGCTCGACGATCGCCCGGGGATACTGCCGGGCGAGCGCCTCCGCATGATGCCAGTGCACCGCGCAGCGCCGGCCGTCCAGGAGCCCGGCCGCGCCCAGCACGAAGACACCGGAGCACACACTGAGCACCCGCGCGCCGCGCTCGACGGCCCGGCACAGCGCGTCCAGCAGCTCGGGTGGATAGTCGCGCACGGCATAGGTGTCCCCGGCCGGTACGACGACGAGGTCGGCCTCGTCGAGCCGGTCGAGGCCGTGCGGGGTGGAGACGGTGAACCCGGGGACATGGGTGTCGAGCGTGGGGCCCTCGGCCGAGGCGATCGCGAAGTCGTAGACGGGCAGCCCCTCGTCGCTGCGGTCGAGACCGAACACCTCGCAGACGACTCCGAGTTCGAAGGGGTGCACACCGTCGAGCAGGACTGCGGCCACGTTCTTCAGCATGCCTTTCAGTGTGCCTCGGAAGTGGCAGTAATTCGAGGGTGTGCGGCAGTCCTGCCACTGACGGTCAGGAGCAATCGGCGCGACAGTGGTGTTCATGAACACACTCATGGACAACCTCGTCGGAATCCTGACCGTCCTTGGGATCTTCGCGGTCGTGGCGCTCCCCTCGCTGATCGGGCTCGCCCACGAGCGGCGCGTCGATCGTCAGCTCAGGGCGGCCCGGGCCGCCCGCCCCGAGGCGGACCGCCCCTCCCGCCCTCAGGGCTTCGTCACCACCACTGTGACTGTCCAGTCCTGAAGACCCTTGCACGAGATCCGGGCCGGGTCGCTGGGGCACAACGGGCGGGACGAGGTGAGCTGCGCCGTTCCCGCGGAGACGGCCTTGAAGGCGGCGGAGGCGTCGCCCGGCTGTAGGACGATGCCGCTGTTGGTCGCCTCCAGGCCGCTGCCGCCGACCTTGACCGGCGCCCACGGCCGGCTCGTGGTGCCGTCCAGGCTGATGCGGAGCACATCGCCCGTCGTCAGGCAGAACGTGCGGCCGGTGTCGGCGGCACCGAGCTCCGCCTTCGCCTCCGCACAACCCTTGTGGGATGTCGTGGGGGACGGTGACACGGTGCCGCTGCCGCCCGCGTCGCTTCCGCTCTGTGTGCCGCAGCCCGCGGCCAGGAGAAGCGTCAGTGCCGCGAGGGCGATGGTTCGGTGGTGGGTCGTTCGGCGCATGGGGGGCCTCCTCGTCGCTTGGACGTGCCACCCCCGCATCAGGATCCACTTCGGGGCACGGAAAAGCCCTGGCCGCGACGGCGGCCAGGGCTTTCGCGGGTCAGCTGGTCGTCAGGGCGGTGTCGTCGACGACGAAGCTGGTCTGGAGCGAGGAGTCCTCGACGCCGCTGAACTTCAGCGTGATGGTGGAGCCGGCGAAGGAGGACAGGTCGAAGGTCTTCTGGGCGTAGCCGGAAGCCTTGTTGAGGTTGGAGTAGGTCGCCAGCGTGGTGGATCCGGCGGTGACGGTGAGCTTGTCGTAGGCCGTGCTGGTGCTGGTCTCGGCCGTGTCGATGTGCAGGTAGAAGGTGAGCGACGCCTTGCAGCCGCTCGGGATGGTCACCGACTGGGACAGCGTGTCGGTGTGGGTGGAGCCGTAGCCGTCCAGCCAGGCGTAGGAGGAGCCGCCGTGCGCCGCCTCACCGCTGTCGTTGGTGATGACCCCGCTGGAGGCACTCCACGTGGTGTTGCCCGACTCGAAGCCCTGGTTGCCGAGCAGCTGCGCCGAGGTGCAGGTGCCGCCGCCGGACGTGCTGACGGTCCAGGTGAAGGTGGCCGAACCGGAGGCGCCGGTGCTGTCGGACGCGGTGACGGTCACGCTGTAGGTGCCCGCCGTGCTCGCTGTGCCGGAGATCAGGCCGGTCGAGCTGTTGATCGACAGACCGGTCGGCAGGCCGCTCGCGCTGTACGTGAGGGTCGCGCCCGCGCTGTCGGAGGCCGAGATCTGCAGGCTGACCGAGCCACCGGTCGCGGTGGACTGGCTGCCCGGGTTGGTGACGGTCACCGTGTTGCCAGTGCTGGTGCCCGAGGTGAAGGCGGTGGTGCCGTTGGGGGTGCCCCAGCCGGTCGGGCCGTCGTAGCCGGTGGTGGCGGTGCAGAAGTACGAGGTCGAGCAGGAGCCGTTGTTGCCGCTGGTGACGTCGTACAGGTTCGAGGTGTGGGAGTACGGGTACTTCGCCGGGTAGTCGCCGGAGCCCGGGGTGCCCGCGAGGGCGTACACACCGGCGATGATCGGCGCGGAGGCGCTCGTACCGCCGTAGACCGCCCAGCCGGAGCCGCCGTAGGTGTCGTAGACGGCCACACCGGTCGCGGGGTCGGCGACCGCGGAGACGTCCGACTCCATGCGCCTGGTGCAGCCGGTGTCGGTCTGCCAGCTCGGCTTGGCGTCGTACGCGGAGCAGCCGGAGCCGGTCCCCTCGGTGCTGCTGGTCTTCCAGACCGACTCGCTCCAGCCGCGGGAGGTGGAGGACGTGGTCAACGCCGTTCCGCCGACGGCCGTCACGTACTGGGAGGTCGCCGGGTACTCGGCGCCGTAGCCGGAGTCACCGGCGGAGACGGTGATGGCGATACCCGGGTGCTTGAAGTACTGGGTGTCCTCGCTGGTCTGGGAGGAGGACTCGTCGCCGCCCCAGCTGTTGGACACGAACTTCGCGCCCAGCGAGACCGCCTCGTTCTCCGCGATGCCGAGGTCGGTGTCGTTCGCGGAGTTGGCCTCGACCAGGATGATGTTGCAGTTGGGGCAGACAGCGCTGACCATGTCGATGTCGAGCGCTTCCTCGCCCGCCCAGCCGGTGTCGTTCGACGGCAGCGAGGTCGTCGAGCCGGTCTGGCTGACCTGCTTGAAGCAGCCGTTGGCCTTGGTGCAGGCCGACAGGCCGAACTGCGAGCGGTAAGTGGCCAGGTCCGACTCGGCGTTGGGGTCGTTGTAGGCGTCGACCACGGCGACCGTCAGGCCGGAGCCGCCGGTCGAGGGCAAGTTGTACGCGCTGTGCAGGTTGGCCGGGCTGAGGCCGGACACCGCGGCGGCGGCGTTCGGGGATATCGCCGCGGCCAGTTTCTGCTTGATGTCCGTGCGCCGCTGGGCGAAGCAGGCGGCGTGCCCGGGGGTCGGGGTGCCGCACAGATGCGTGGTGGACACCTTCTGGCCGGCCTTGCCGGTCGGGTGAACGGCCTGGGCAGCGGGGGAGGTCAGGGCTTTCGCGTTCTGGGCGACCCGGGAGACGTGCGGGGTGGGCGCGGTCTGCGCACCCGCCGGCGGGGCCGCGGCGAACCCGGCGACGCCGAGGGCGAGGGCGGGGAGGGCGGCGGTCAGGAGTCTTCGCAGTCTCCGGGCGGGTCTGACGGAGCGTGTCTCACGCATGGGGGTGCTGCCTCCATCGGTTTGAGGCCGGTGCCGCGCGGACCGGGTAGGGCCGTACGCGGCTCCACAGCCGGAAGTGGGGGTTCTCGGCGTTGCCTGGCAGGCCTGTGACGCGCGTAGCGTTGGTACCTGGAGAAGTGTCAGGGGCATGCCAATTGCTCACCCGGCATGCCGCTGTGTGTGACATGTCAGGACGGCCAGAACCTAGCCGGGGCCGATGAGGCGCGGATAGCGGCGCCGGAAGAACTTTGCCGCTCCATAGGTGGTCCATGGACGACCCATGGACGGTCCATGGACGAGACGCGATGATGCCGGGCCGCATGCGCGGCCCGGCATCATCCCTGAGGTGTCGTCAGAAGTCCTCGTCGAGGTCGACGGTTCCTTCCACCGCGACCTGGTACGCCGACGGCCGCCGCTCGAAGAAGTTGGTCAGCTCCTGAACGCCCTGGAGCTCCATGAAGGAGAAGGGGTTCTCGGAGCCGTACACCGGCGCGAAGCCCAGCCGCGTCAGGCGCTGATCGGCGACGCACTCCAGGTACTGCCGCATCGAGTCGGTGTTCATGCCCGGCAGACCGTCACCGCACAGGTCGCGGCCGAACTGGAGCTCGGCCTCGACGGCCTCGCGGAGCATGTCGGTCACCTGCTGCTGGAGCAGGTCGTCGAAGAGTTCCGGCTCCTCCTTGCGGACGGTGTCGACCACCTCGAAGGCGAAGGACATGTGCATCGTCTCGTCCCGGAACACCCAGTTGGTGCCCGTCGCCAGGCCGTGCAGCAGACCCCGGCTGCGGAACCAGTAGACGTACGCGAAGGCCCCGTAGAAGAAGAGCCCCTCGATGCACGCGGCGAAACAGATGAGGTTGAGCAGGAAGCGCCGGCGGTCGGCCTTCGTCTCCAGCCGGTCCAGCTTCTCCACCGAGTCCATCCACTTGAAGCAGAACTCGGCCTTCTCACGGATGGAGGGGATGTTCTCGACGGCGGCGAAGGCGGCGGCGCGGTCCTCCGGGTCCGGGAGGTAGGTGTCGAGCAGCGTCAAGTAGAACTGGACGTGCACGGCCTCCTCGAAGAGTTGTCGCGACAGATAGAGCCGCGCCTCGGGGGAGTTGATGTGCTTGTACAGCGTCAGCACGAGGTTGTTCGCCACGATCGAGTCGCCCGTCGCGAAGAACGCGACCAGCCGGCCGATCATGTGCTGCTCGCCCTGCGACAGCTTCGCGAGGTCGGCGACGTCCGAGTGGAGGTCGACCTCCTCGACGGTCCAGGTGTTCTTGATGGCGTCCCGGTAGCGCTCGTAGAAGTCCGGGTAGCGCATGGGGCGGAGGGTGAGTTCGAAGCCTGGGTCGAGCAGGTTCTTTTCGGTAGAGCTCATCACTGGCAGGCCTCGCAGGACTCGGGGTTCTCAAGGGAGCAGGCGACGGTGTCTTCGTCGGGAGTCGCCTGTACGGGGATGGGGGTCTGGGTCTGCGCCTGCGCCTGTGCGGCGCGGGCGATGCGGGTCGCCGGGCGGGAGCGCAGGTAGTACGTCGTCTTCAGGCCCGACTTCCAGGCGTACGCGTACATCGAGGAGAGCTTGCCGATGGTCGGCGTCTCCAGGAACAGGTTCAGCGACTGGGCCTGGTCCAGGAACGGGGTCCGGGCGGCGGCCATGTCGATGAGACCGCGCTGCGGGATCTCCCACGCGGTGCGGTACAGGTCGCGCACGTCCTGCGGCACCCAGGTGAAGCCCTGCACCGAGCCGTTGGACTCGCGCAGCGCCTCCCGTGTCTGCGCGTCCCACACGCCGAGCTTCTTCAGCTCGTCCACCAGGTAGGAGTTGACCTGGAGGAACTCGCCGGAGAGCGTCTCGCGCTTGAAGAGGTTCGACACCTGCGGCTCGATGCACTCGTACACGCCCGCGATGGACGCGATCGTCGCGGTGGGCGCGATGGCGAGGAGGAGGGAGTTGCGCATGCCCACGGCGGCGATCCGTTCCCGCAGCGCCGCCCAGCGCTCCGGCCAGGTCAGCTCCACGTCGAAGTGGTCGGGGTGCAGGACACCGCGGGCCGTACGGGTCTTCTCCCAGGCCGGGAGCGGGCCGTTGCGCTCGGCGAGGTCGGCCGAGGCCTCGTACGCGGCGAGCATGATGCGCTCGGCAATGCGCGTGGAGAGGGCGCGGGCCTCCGGCGAGTCGAAGGGGAGACGGAGCTTGAAGAAGACGTCCTGGAGGCCCATGGCGCCGAGGCCCACCGGGCGCCACTTGGCGTTGGAGCGGCCCGCCTGCTCGGTCGGGTAGAAGTTGATGTCGACGACCCGGTCCAGGAAGGTGACGGCCGTGCGGACCGTCTCGTCCAGGCGGTCCCAGTCGATGTCGCCGCTCGCCCGGTCGACGAAGGCGCCCAGGTTCACCGAGCCGAGGTTGCAGACCGCCGTCTCGCCGTCGTCCGTGACCTCCAGGATCTCGGTGCACAGGTTCGAGGAGTGAACGGTGTGGCCCGGCTCCGCCGTCTGGTTGGCGGTGCGGTTGGCGGCGTCCTTGAAGGTCATCCAGCCGTTGCCGGTCTGCGCGAGGGTGCGCATCATGCGGCCGTACAGGTCGCGGGCCGGGATGGTCTTCTTGGCCAGCCCCGCCGCCTCCGCCCTGCGGTACGCGGCGTCGAACTCCTCGCCCCACAGGTCGACCAGCTCGGGTACGTCGGACGGGGAGAAGAGGGACCAGGCGGCGTCCTCGTTCACCCGGCGCATGAACTCGTCCGGGATCCAGTGCGCGAGGTTCAGATTGTGCGTACGCCTGGCGTCCTCACCGGTGTTGTCGCGCAGCTCCAGGAACTCCTCGATGTCGGAGTGCCAGGTCTCCAGGTAGACCGCGGCCGCGCCCTTGCGCCGGCCGCCCTGGTTCACCGCGGCGACCGAGGCGTCGAGGGTCTTGAGGAACGGGACGATGCCGTTGGAGTGCCCGTTCGTGCCGCGGATCAGCGAACCGCGGGAACGGATCCGGGAGTACGACAGGCCGATGCCGCCCGCGTGCTTCGACAGGCGCGCGACCTGGTGGTAGCGGTCGTAGATCGAGTCCAGCTCGTCCAGCGGGGAGTCGAGGAGGTAGCAGGACGACATCTGGGGGTGCCGTGTACCGGAGTTGAAGAGCGTGGGGGAGGAGGGGAGATAGTCGAGGCGGCTCATGAGCCGGTAGAGGGCGGCGACTTCGTCGAGCGCTCTGGTCCCCGTCTTTGAATCGAGCACAGTGTCCGCGGCGAGGCCGGACGCCACCCGGAGCATGAAGTGCTGGGGCGTCTCGACGACCTTGCGCGTGATCGGGTGCCGGAGCAGATAGCGGCTGTGCAGGGTGCGCAGGCCGAAGTAGCCGAAGCGGTCGTCGGCGTGCACGTCGATCAGTTCGTCCAGGCGGGCCGTGTGCAGCCGTACGAACTCCGCCGTACGGTCGGCGATCAGACCCTCGCGGTGGCCGGTGGCGATCGACTCGGAGAAGGACCGCACGCCCTGCGAGGCGGCCTCCGCCGCGATGCTGATCGTCAGCAGGCGGGCGGCGAGGCGGGAGTACGCGGGGTCCTCGGAGATGAGGCCCGCGGCGGCCTCGGTGGCCAGTTCGCGCAGCTCCGCGTCGTCCGCGCGGGCGGACCGGCCGCGCAGCGCGGCGGCGGCGACCCGGCCGGGGTCGGCGTCGGGGAGGTCGGCGGTGAGGTCGGTCAGGGTACGCAGCAGCGTGGTACCGGGACCGTCCGTCTCCACCGGGACCTGCTTCACGGAAACGGAAGCTGAAGCCGGGTCGGCTGGCGCGATGGTCACTTGGGGCTCTCCCTCGCTCGGCACGGGGCCTGTTGGGGAGGAGCGGGGCACACGGGGGCGCTTCTGGGCAGCGGCGCACCGCGTCCACCGGCCCATTCCGCGAGGCCCGGACGTCGTCGGCGCCCGGGCCGGATGGCCGGGGCGCGCTGTCGGCAGGTCCTCGGACTGAAACTCGTACGCGGCTCTGCTGGGCATGAACACGTACAAGTACACCGTTGCGGGACAGTTCCGGATTCGCACCGGATTCCCCTGCGACGACAGCGAGCATGAGCATACATCTTGTGCCGGGCTGCGGGAGCACCCCCACATGTTGTGTCGCGTCGGCGTCGGGGAGTGCTACGGAGTGTGCTTGAGCGCCAACTCGTAGGTGAGCAGCAGGATGTCGTCGATGTCCGGGATCGGGTTCCAGTCGCGGTCGGGGGTGCGGGTGAAGCCGAGACGTTCGTAGATGCGGTGGGCTGTGAGCATCGTGCGCTGGGTGGAGAGGACGACGCGTACGCAGCCTTCCGTGGCGCGTGCGCGGTCGATGCAGGCGCGGACGAGGGATTCGCCCGCGCCCCGGCCGCGGGCCTCGGGCGCGACCGCGAGCATGCGGATCTCCGCCTCGCCCCGGCGGGCTATGTCGGCCATGGGGCCGCCTTGCGGGACGAAGGTCACGCCGCCGAGTACGCGGTCGTGGGCCACCGCGACGAGTACGTCCGCGGCGGCGGCCCGCTTGGCCACGTTCCGCAGCTCTCCGAGGTACTCGTCGTGCTCCCCGAAGTCGAGCAGGCCGTCTCCGAGGTAGGCCTGCGCGGTGATCTCGCCGACGGTGGCGTACTCCTCGGGCTGTGCGCGTCTGATGACGATGTCCATGCGGGGAGTGTGCCGGACGGGCACGGCGACGGGCCGCCGGATTTTGTCCGGCGGCCCGTCCTGTGGTGTCTGCGTCTGCGTTTGCGCCTGAGCTCGGTGGCGCGTTTGCGCCTGTGGCTCGGTGGGGCGTTTGCGCCTGCGGCTCGGTGGGGCGGTTCGCCTGCGGTCGGTGGGCGGGGCGGGGCCGTGCCGGTACATCCGCCCCGTCGCCGGTGGCAGATCGCTTGGGCTGCAGGGTCCTGTTTGTTGGCAACCGCGTAAGCGACGGGGCATGTGATGTACCGGCACGGCCCCTTCCGTGGTCTGGCGACTGCGGGTGCGTACTGGCTCAGCTGCGGGCAATCGTGCCGCCGAGCTCAGCCCGGGTCTAGTGGCTCGCGCCCGCCGTGGCCGGTGGGAGTTCCGCCTCGACGCCGGGGTCGCCCGCGTCCGCCGTGTAGTCCTCGGGGGACGTCTCGTCGATGCCCTCGGGGGCCTTGAACGCGCGGAAGGCGAAGGTGAGGACGACGGTCACCACGACGTTGAGTACGAACGCGGTGAGGCCGATGTAGCCGATCTCCCCGATCCCGGGGATCTCCTTCGCGCTGCCGCCGAAGTGCTTCTGCGTCGGGGAGGCGACCCCGTACGCCGCGAGTGTGCCGTAGAGCATGCCGACGGCCCAGCCCACGAGCAGCGCCCAGCGGTGGAACCACCGGGTGAACAGGCCGCCGACCAGGGCCGGGAAGGTCTGCAGGATCCAGATGCCACCGAGGAGCTGGAAGTTGATCGCGACCGTCTTGTCCATGGTGAGGACGAAGACCAGCGCGCCGACCTTCACCAGGAGCGAGACCAGCTTGGAGACCTTGGTCTCCTGCTGGGGGGTCGCGTCCGGCTTGATGAAGTCCTTGTAGATGTTGCGCGTGAAGAGGTTCGCGGCCGCGATCGACATGATGGCCGCGGGGACCAGGGCTCCGATGCCGATGGCGGCGAAGGCCACGCCCGCGAACCAGTCCGGGAACATGGTCTCGAAGAGCTGAGGGATGGCGAGCTGGCCGTTCGTGACCTTCACTCCGGCCGCGATCGCCATGAAACCGAGCAGCGCGAGCAGGCCCAGCATCAGGGAGTAGAGGGGGAGGATCGTGGTGTTGCGGCGGATGACGTTGCGGCTGCGGCTCGACAGCGTCGCCGTGATCGAGTGCGGGTACATGAAGAGCGCCAGTGCCGAGCCCAGGGCGAGAGTGGCGTATGTCCACTGGCCCGCTTCGGCGGGGACGATTCCGCCCGCGCCCGCCGCCGTGTACTTGTCGCCCGCTGCCTTGAAGATCTCGTCGAACCCGCCCAGCTTGATCGGGATGTAGATGATGGCCACCGCGATCACGATGTAGATCAGGGTGTCCTTCACGAACGCGATCAGGGCCGGGGCGCGCAGGCCGGAGGAGTAGGTGTACGCGGCCAGTACGCCGAAGGCGATGAGGAGCGGGAGGTCCTTCATGAACCAGTTCGTGTTCTCGCCGCCGCCCACGCCCATCACGTCCAGGACGGCCTGGATGCCGACCAGTTGGAGCGCGATGTACGGCATGGTGGCCAGGATGCCCGTGACGGCCACGGCGAGGGACAGGCCCTTCGAGCCGAAGCGGCCGCGCACGAAGTCCGACGTCGTCACGTATCCGTGCTTGTGGGAGACCGACCACAGGCGGGGGAGGAACGTGAAGATCAGCGGGTAGACCAGGATGGTGTACGGGACCGCGAAGAAGCCGGCGGCGCCCGCCGCGTAGATCGCGGCCGGTACGGCGACGAAGGTGTACGCCGTGTAGAGGTCGCCGCCGAGCAGGAACCAGGTGATCCAGGTGCCGAACGAGCGTCCGCCCAGGCCCCATTCGTCGAGGCTGTGCTCGTCGTCGGCTCTGCGCCAGCGCGCGGCCAGGAAGCCCATGACCGTGACGGCCAGGAAGAAGAAGATGAAGACGGCGAGTGCCACGCCGTTCACGCCGTCCTTCATGCCTCGACACCGCCCTTCGTGGTGGCGCGGGCACGCTGGTCACGCTGCCAGAGCTTGTAGGCGATCATCGTCAGCGCCGTGGAGATGAGCACCCACAGCATCTGGTACCAGTAGAAGAACGGGATGCCGATGAAGGCCGGATCCGTCTTCGCGTACGAGCCGACCCACAGCATCGCCACGAAGGGGGCGAACAGGCAGAGGGCTATCACGACACGGACCGGCGTCACCGCCGGTGGCTTCACTTCGGGCACATCTGACATATGGCGGCTCCGTCCCCTCACTGATCAC
Organism: Streptomyces albiflavescens; assembly: GCF_014645835.1. Taxonomy (GTDB): domain Bacteria; phylum Actinomycetota; class Actinomycetes; order Streptomycetales; family Streptomycetaceae; genus Streptomyces; species Streptomyces albiflavescens. Next base: position 288,091 of record NZ_BMMM01000012.1, on the reverse strand, counting down.
CTGTGTAACGCGCAGGCAATCTAGGCGACGATTCCGCTTTATGGAACCCCCCTCCGGATAGCGGATGTGGAGGGTTCGTGTGGGGTAGGGTCCGGCCTTCAGCAGCAGCGGAACCCTTGGCGCGGGTCCTCCTCCTGACGGTCCGTGCGTGCTCGTTCGAAGTCCCGGCGTGACGGCACGGGGGCGTCCGGGTGGTCTTGGCGGATGTGTGCGACATAGCGGTCATATGCGGATTCATCCGTCAGCTCCCGTATATACCAACGGATTCCGCTAGCTGCCCGGTGCAGCGCCGATCGCATCTCGCTCCTCCCGCCTCTCCCTCTGGGTCGGGATCAGCCCGGCCGGGGCGACGATCTTCGACTCCACGTACGGTGCCTCGCTCAACGTGGAGAGGGCCGGGCGGCGTACGTGCCGGACGCACACCCGGGCCGCGTCCACGATCACGACGACTATGAGGACGGCGAGTACGGCCGAAAGGACGCCGTCCACCGTGGAGTTGGTGACCACGGTGTGCATGTCGTCCATGCTCTTGGCGGGCGGCAGGACCTTTCCGGCGTCGATGCCGTCCTGGTAGACGCTGCGCTGCTTGAAGAAGCCGACACGCGGATCGCCGGAGAACACCTTCTGATAGCTGGCCGTGAGCGTCACCGTGGCGTCCCAGATGAGCGGAATGCCGGTGATCCAGGCCCACTTGAGGCGTCCGGACTTCACGAGCAGGGTCGTGCAGACGGCCAGGGCGACCGCCGCGAGCAGCTGGTTCGAGATGCCGAAGATCGGGAAGAGCTGATTGATGCCGCCGAGGGGTTCGTGGACACCGACCCAGAGGAAGTAGCCCCACAGTCCGCACACGAGGGCGCTGGTGGCGATCAGGCCGGGCTTCCAACTCACGTTCTTGAAGGGGCGGTAGACGTTCCCCAGCATGTCCTGGAGCATGAACCGGCCCACGCGTGTGCCCGCGTCCAGCGCCGTCAGGATGAACAGCGCCTCGAACATGATTGCGAAGTGGTACCAGAAGGCGCGCAGACTTCCGCCGGTGACCTTCGAGAAGATCTCCGAGACACCGACGGCGAGAGTGGGCGCGCCGCCGGTGCGGGAGAGCAGACTCTGCTCCTCCACCTGGTGCGCGGCTTTCGCGAGGTCCGCCGGGGAGATGGTGTACCCGAAGTTCGCGACCGCGTGCGAAGCCGACTCGACGGTGGTGCCGACGACGCCCGCGGGCGCGTTCATGGCGAAGTACAGGCCCGGGTCGATGATGCACGCGGCGACCAGGGCCATGATCGCGACCGACGACTCCATCAGCATGGAGCCGTACCCGATCATCCGGACCTGCGTCTCCTTCTGGATCATCTTGGGCGTCGTGCCGGACGAGATGAGTGCGTGGAAACCGGAGAGGGCGCCGCAGGCGATGGTGATGAAGACGAACGGGAAGAGCGAACCCGCGAACACCGGGCCGTCGCCCCGCTCGGCGAAGTCCGTGACCGCGTCCATCTTCAGCGTCGGCAGCGCGATGACGACGCCGAGCGCGAGCAGCGCGATCGTGCCGATCTTCATGAAGGTGGAGAGGTAGTCGCGGGGTGCGAGGAGCATCCAGACCGGCAGGATCGAGGCGATGAAGCCGTACGCCACCAGCCAGATGACCAGGGTGGAGGGGGCGAGGGTGAAGGTGCCGGCCCACGAGGACTCGGCGACCCAGCGGCCCGCGACGAGGGCGAGCAGCAGGAGCGCCACGCCGATCAGCGACACCTCGGTGACCCGTCCCGGGCGCAGGACGCGCAGGTAGAAGCCCATCAGCAGGGCGATCGGGATCGTCATCCCGATCGAGAACGTGCCCCAGGGGGAGGCGGCGAGCGCGTTCACGATCACCAGTGCGAGCACCCCGAGCAGGATGATCATGATGGCGAAGGCGGCGAGCAGCGCCGCCGCCCCGCCGAACGGGCCGATCTCCTCACGGGCCATCTGCCCGAGCGACCGCCCGTCCCGGCGCGTGGAGAAGAACAGGACCACCATGTCCTGGACCGCGCCCGCGAAGATCACTCCGGCGATGATCCAGATGGTGCCGGGCAGATAGCCCATCTGCGCGGCCAGCACCGGGCCGACCAGCGGGCCCGCGCCCGCGATCGCTGCGAAGTGGTGGCCGAGCAGCACGCGCCGGTCCGTCGGATGGAAGTCGATGCCGTTGTTCAGCCGCTCCGCAGGGGTGGCTCGTGTGCCGTCGACCTTGAGCACCTTGTGCGCGATGAACTTCGCGTAGAAGCGATAGGCGATCGCGTACGAGCCGAGCGCGGCGGCGACCATCCAGGCGGCCGACACGTTCTCGCCCCGCGAGAGCGCGAGCACGGACCAGCCCGCGGCGCCCACCAGCGCGACGAGGGTCCAGATGACGATGGTTCGAGGCTTGGCGGTACGCACCGTTCGTCCTCCCGTCCATGCGGTGACGGGAGGAACGTAGAGCAGGAAGATGAGTCGCGCTACACCACGCGCCTACCTCAAGTGGCTTGTTCTCGCGGGCGCTTGAGCCTCATCGCTCCCGCGAGTGCTTGAGGTTCGATGGTCCTGTAGGTGTTTGGGACTCGGTGGTCCTGCGGGTGCTTGGGCCGCCGCATCACTCCTGCGGGCGCTTCAGGCGTGCCACGAACTTGTACCGGTCGCCGCGGTACACCGAGCGCACCCACTCCACCGGCTCGCCCTGCTTGTCCAGCGAGTGCCGGGAGAGCATCAGCATGGGCAGGCCGACGTCGGTGCCGAGCAGTCCGGCCTCGCGCGGAGTGGCCAGCGAGGTCTCGATGGTCTCCTCGGCCTCGGCGAGATGGACGTCGTACACCTCGGCCAGGGCGGTGTAGAGGGAGGTGTACTTGACGAGCGACCTGCGCAGGGCGGGGAAGCGTTTGGCGGACAGGTGGGTCGTCTCGATGGCCATCGGTTCGCCGCTGGCGAGGCGGAGGCGCTCGATGCGCAGCACCCGGCCGCCGGCCGAGATGTCGAGCAGCCCGGCGAGGGTCTCGTCGGCGGTGATGTAGCCGATGTCCAGCAGCTGCGAGGTGGGTTCGAGGCCCTGGGCGCGCATGTCCTCGGTGTACGAGGTGAGCTGCAGCGCCTGGGAGACCTTGGGCTTGGCCACGAAGGTGCCCTTGCCCTGGATGCGTTCGAGGCGGCCCTCGACGACCAGCTCCTGAAGGGCCTGCCGCACGGTCGTGCGCGAGGTGTCGAACTCGGCGGCGAGGGTGCGCTCGGGCGGTACCGGCGTGCCGGGCGGCAGTGTCTCCGTCATGTCGAGCAGGTGCTTCTTCAGGCGGTAGTACTTGGGCACGCGCGCGGTACGGATGGGGGCCCCACCCTCGTTCTCCGCACTGCTGACGTCGGCGCTCATGCTCTGCCTTCCCGGCTCCGGATGCCGAAACGGCCGACATCCCCATCGGCCACGGCTCACATCGTGGCACGGCTTTATGTGCGAGTGTCCCCCCGCACGCTCCGTGATCCCCTCTATATACCGTCGGCGCACCTGTTGGTCTAGTCCACCGCGCTGAAGTGGTCCACCTGTGGGCGCGCGAACAGCGCCGAGAATTATGTCGGTTACCTACTTAAAGGTCCCTTCATATGTAGGTCCCATAACGGACGGTCAGAGGGCTCGCGAACTCCTTGACACCCTTCTAGGTCTAGGCCAAGCTCCCCGTACTGGTCTACACCATTGGTCCAGTCCCGGCCCCACGGGCGGTACACGTCGTACGTCACCGCGGGGAGCCAGGGGGGTTTGTGGCATCCCTGAGGAGGGTGGCGTGAAGCGCAAGCTGATAGCCGCGATCGGTATCGCGGGCATGATGGTGTCGGTCGCGGCCTGCGGCGGCGACGACGGCGGCAGCGACAAGAAGGCGGGGGCCGACGGTTACAAGGGCCAGACCCTGACCGTCTGGGCAATGGACGGCTCCACGCCGCCGACCTGGACCAAGGACCTGAAGGCGGCCTTCGAGAAGAAGACCGGCGCCAAGCTGAAGTTCGAGACCCAGAAGTGGGACGGGATCCAGCAGAAGATCACCACCGCCCTCTCCGAGTCGACCCCGCCGGACGTCATCGAGGTCGGCAACACCCAGACCCCCGCCTACGCGGCCACCGGCGGTCTCGCCGACCTGACGGACCTCAAGTCGGAGATCGGCGCCGACTGGACCGAGGCCCTCAACAAGTCCTCGGTCTACGACGGCAAGCAGTACGCGGCCCCGTGGTACTTCGCCAACCGCGTCGTCGTCTACAACAAGAAGGTCTGGGCCGACGCCGGCATCAAGGACACCCCGAAGACCCGGGACGAGTTCTTCAAGGACCTGGACACCATCGGCAAGAAGACCAAGGCCGAGCCGATCTACCTGCCCGGCCAGAACTGGTACTTCTTCGACGGCCTGACCATCGGCCAGGGCGCCGACCTGGTGAAGAAGGAAGGCGACAAGTACGTCTCCAACCTCGCCGACCCCAAGGTCGCGGCGGCCATGGAGACCTACAAGAAGTACCAGTCCTACTCCAAGGCCCCCAAGGACAAGGACGAGGCGACCCCGCAGCAGGCCGAGGTCTTCGCCAAGGGCAACGTCGGCGCCTTCATCGGCATGGGCTGGGAGGCCGGCACGGCCATCGCCGCCAACAAGAAGATCGAGAAGGACATCGGCTACTTCACCATCCCGGGTGAGACCGCCGACAAGCCCGAGGGCGTCTTCCTCGGTGGCTCCAACTTCGCGGTGGCCGCGGGCAGCAAGAAGCAGGAACTCGCCAAGGAGTTCCTGAAGATGGCCCTGTCCGACAAGTTCGAGGGCGCGCTCGCCAAGGAGAACGGCGTCATCCCGAACAAGGAGTCGCTGCAGTCCAACCTCTCGGCCAACCCCGCCGCCGTGGCCGCCGCCCCGGCCGCGGCCGGCGGTGGCACGACGCCGCTCATCCCCGAGTGGGCCGCCGTCGAGAACGCCCCGAACCCGATCAAGACCTACATGACCGCGGTGCTGAACGGTAAGTCGCCCGCCGACGCCGCCAAGCAGGTCGAGTCCGAGATCAACAAGCGTCTCTCGCAGACGAGCTGATCACCCGCGCCGGGGCGCCCCGAACGGGGCGCCCCGGCGCCGTGGTGCACCGAACAGGGTGCCCGGCGCCGTGGCGCATCGACCAGTAGGGCCACAGAGAGATGGCGAGCATGTCAGTGCAGACCGAACGCGCGGACACGGCCGCGGCGGCCGGAATCCGCAAGAGCGACGCCTCCCCACCCGGAGTCGGGAGAGACGGGGAGAACCGCGGGAAGAGCCGAGGCGGCGCAGCCGTCCCCTATCTGCTCCTGCTGCCCGCGCTGGCGGCCACCGCGGTACTCCTGGGCTGGCCGCTGGTGAAGAACGGCATGCTGTCGTTCCAGAACCTCAACCCGCGGCAGCTGATCCTCCACCTCACCGAGTGGAACGGGATCGACAACTACAAGGAAGTCCTGACCGGCTCCGACTTCTGGAAGGTCGTCGGACGGTCCCTCGTCTTCACCGCCGTCAACGTCGTTCTGACCATGCTGCTCGGCACCCTGATCGGCCTGCTCCTCGCGCGGCTCGGCAAGCGCATGCGGCTGACGCTGATGCTCGGCCTGGTGCTGGCCTGGGCGATGCCGGTCGTCGCCGCGACCACCGTCTACCAGTGGCTGTTCGCCCAGCGCTTCGGCGTCGTCAACTGGGTACTGGACAAACTCGGCTGGCACTCCATGGCCGACTACAACTGGTTCGGCTCCCAGCTGTCCACGTTCTCCGTGGTCACCCTGCTGATCGTCTGGGGATCCATTCCGTTCGTGGCGATCAACCTCTACGCCGCCACGACCACCATCCCCAAGGAGCTCTACGAGGCCGCCGCGCTGGACGGCGCCGGCGCCTGGCAGAGCTTCACCTCGGTGACCTTCCCGTTCCTGCGGCCGTTCCTGTGGTCGACGACGTTCCTCGAGGTCATCTGGATCTTCAAGGCGTTCACCCAGGTCTTCGCCATGAACGCGGGCGGACCCGACCGGCTCACCGAGACCCTGCCCGTCTACGCCTTCGTCGAGGGCGTCGGCAACCAGCACTTCGGGATGGGCGCGGCGATCTCGTTCCTCACCATCCTGATCCTGCTGGCCCTGACCGCGTACTACTTGCGCACCGTGCTCAAGCAGGAGGAGGACGAGCTGTGAAGCGCACTGCTTCTTCGGCGATCCGCCGTCTCTGGCCCAACGCGACAGCGATCGTCCTCTTCGTGGTCTTCGCGTTCCCCGTCTACTGGATGTTCGCCACGGCCTTCAAGCCGACCGGCGACATCATCGCCGAGGACCCCGTCTTCTTCCCGACCGACGCCACGTTCGAGCACTTCAAGAAAGCCGTGGACGCGGACCACTTCTGGACGCTGGTCGGCAACTCCGTGACGGTCACCGTGCTGTCGGTTCTCCTGTCGCTCGTCATCGCGCTGCTCGCGTCCTTCGCGCTGGCGCGGATGCGGTTCAGGGGGCGGCGCGGCTTCATCGTCACATTCATGATCGCGCAGATGGCCCCCTGGGAGGTCATGGTCATCGCGATCTACATGATCGTGCGCGACTCCGAGATGCTCAACAGTCTGGTCCCGCTGACCATCTTCTACATGGTCATGGTGCTGCCCTTCACCATCCTGACCCTGCGCGGATACGTCGCCGCCGTGCCGAAGGAGCTGGAGGAGTCGGCCATGGTCGACGGCTGCACCCGCACCCAGGCCTTCATCAAGGTGATCTTCCCGCTGCTCGCGCCGGGCCTGATGGCCACCTCGCTCTTCGGGTTCATCACCGCCTGGAACGAGTTCCCCATGGTCCTCATCCTCAACAAGGACATCGAGGCCCAGACCCTCCCGCTGTGGCTGTCCAGCTTCCAGACGACCTTCGGCGACGACTGGGGTGCCACCATGGCAGCGGCCTCGCTCTTCGCCGTACCGATCCTGATCCTCTTCGTCTTCCTGCAGCGGAAGGCCGTCAGCGGCCTTGTCGCAGGCGCCGTGAAGGGATAACGCCACCCCGATGACGACACTCGCCAGTGGTACCGCTGCGTCCAATTCAGAAAAAGATGGCCTGACCCGTGACGCCCTGACCGTCCTGCAGCCCGGTTTCACGGGGACCACGGCCCCCGACTGGCTGCTCCGCCGCCTCGGCGAAGGCCTCGCCTCGGTCGGTCTGTTCGGTCGCAATATCGACTCACCCGGGCAACTGGCGGCCCTGACCGCGCAGTTGCGCGCCGAACGCGACGACGTGCTCGTCGCGATCGACGAGGAGGGGGGTGACGTCACCCGCCTGGAGGTGCGGACGGGTTCGTCCTTTCCGGGCAACCACGCGCTGGGCGCCGTGGACGACGTCTCGCTCACGCGGGACGTCGCCTTCGAGCTCGGCCGCCGCCTGGCCGCCTGTGGAGTGAACCTCAACTGGGCCCCGTCCGCCGACGTCAACTCCAATCCGGGAAACCCGGTCATCGGCGTACGGTCCTTCGGCGCCGACACCGATCTGGTGGCCCGGCACACGGCGGCCTACGTCACCGGACTCCAGGCGGCCGGCGTCGCGGCGTGCACCAAGCACTTCCCGGGCCACGGCGACACGGCGGTCGACTCGCACCACGCGCTGCCGCGCATCGACGCCGAGTTGTCGGTGCTGGAGGGCCGCGAACTCGCCCCGTTCCGGGCCGCGATCGCCGCCGGCACCCGCGCCGTGATGAGCGCGCACATCCTGGTCCCCGCCCTGGACCCGGACCGCCCGGCCACCCTCTCCCGCCGCATCCTCACCGGCCTGCTCCGCGAGGAACTCGGCTACGAGGGCCTCATCGTCACCGACGGCATGGAGATGCAGGCCATCGCCGCGACGTACGGCATCGAACGCGGCAGCGTCCTCGCCATCGCCGCCGGCGCCGACGCGATCTGCGTGGGCGGGGGACTGGCGGACGACGACACGGTACGCCGCCTGCGCGACGCCCTCGTCTCCGCCGTCCGCACCGGTGAACTCCCGGAGGAACGCCTCGCGGACGCGGCGAGCCGGGTACGGGAACTGGCTCGTTGGACGGCTTCTTCCGGGGCTGCGCGTGCGGGCGGGGGAGCCGGGGCATTCGTGGGTGGTGCCGGTGCCGGTGCCGGTGCCGGTGCCGGTACGGGAGCGGGCGCGGAGGCGGGCGCGGGCGCGAGTGATCGTGTCGAGGTCGGGCTCGTGGCCGCCCGGCGCGCGCTCACAGTGACCCACTCCGAGACGTACGCCCCGCTCACCGAGGCCCCGTACGTCGCCGCCCTCACCCCGGTCGCGAACATCGCCGTCGGCGACGAGACTCCCTGGGGCGTCGCGGCGGAACTGGCCCGTCTGCTCCCCGGCACGGAGACCGGCAGCTTCACCGGCGAGAAAGCGGGCCCCTCGGCCCTCGCCGCCGCGGGCCCCCGCCGTATCGTCGCCGTCGTCCGGGACGAACACCGCCACCCCTGGATGGCAGCCGCCCTCGACACCCTTCTCGCAGCCCGCCCCGACACCGTCGTGGTCGAGATGGGCGTACCCCAGTCCTCGCCTCGTGGCGCCCTCCACATTGCCACCCACGGCGCGGCAAGGGTATGCGGCCGAGCGGCGGCGGAGGTCATCACGGGAGCCTGAGCTCCGGAGCGGACCGTGCGGTGCGCGCTTGCCACGAGCGCCGTGCAAGAAGGCCGTGGCCTGGGGCGAGTGTTCCGCAAGGGGCGATGGAGGTCCCCCCGCTCGAGCGAAGTCGAGGGCTTGGAGGCGGGTGGGAACACACCACCCACGCAGCCGCACCCGCGTCAGTACCCCAGGCACGAGATGTGCGAAGGCGCCGGACACCCCGAGAAAGGGTGTCCGGCGCCTTCGCACAGCATCAGCCGACCTAAATCCCCTGCCAGCTCGGCTTGTTGGCAAACGTATGCCGGAAGTAATCCGCAAGCTTCAGTTTGGAAGCCGCCGCCTCGTCGACGACCACCGTGGCGTGCGGGTGAAGCTGAAGGGCCGAAGCGGGGCACACCGCGGCAACCGGCCCCTCCACAGTCGCGGCAACCGCGTCCGCCTTGCCCTCACCCGTCGCGAGCAGCACCAGATGCCGCGCTTCCAGAATCGTGCCGATGCCCTGGGTGATGACGTGGTGCGGCACCTGCTCGATGTCGCCCTCGAAGAACCGCGCGTTGTCGACCCGGGTCTGCTCCGTCAGCGTCTTGATCCGGGTCCGCGAGGCGAGCGAGGAGCACGGTTCATTGAACCCGATGTGCCCGTCCGTCCCGATCCCGAGCAGCTGCAGATCCACCCCACCGGCCTCCGCCAGCGCCTTGTCGTACGCCACGCACGCGGCCTGCACGTCCTGCGCGGTGCCGTCCGGCCCCATGAACGCGTCCATGCCCAGGCCCAGCGGCTCCAGCACCTCCCGCCGCAGCACGGAACGGTACGACTCGGGATGCTCGGCCGGCAGCCCCACGTACTCGTCGAGCTGCGCGATCCGCGCGCCCGAGGCGTCCACGGCACCGGAACCCACCTTGGCCGCCAGAGCCTCGTAAATGGGCAGCGGAGTCGAGCCGGTGGCCACGCCGAGCAGGGCGTCGGGCTTGCGCCGGAGCAGCTCGGCCATGGCCTCGGCGATCAGCTCGCCGCCCGCCTTGGCGTCCGGGACGATGACAACTTCCACGCTGGGCCTGCCGATCTGGAGAGGGGACTCAGGGGACTCAACTGGAACCCGAAGGGGGACACGTGTGGTATAGACCAATCTAGCAGAGCGTCACCCGCCCGTCGCCCCGAAGGCCCCACCAGGACGCGCGAGCCCCCACCTGGGGGAGTGCAATGGAAACCGCACACCGACGCACGCCGCACCCGGCCACCCGCACACCGACTCACGCCGCACCCGGCCACCCCACACCGACTTACGCCGCACCCGGCCCACTCCGCACCGCACAGATCACCGCTCACCGCACACCTCGCACAAGGAGGCACCCATGACCGCCACGCCCTCGCACCCCCAGGGCGCATCCCGGGGCGACCGCCCGGGCCGGATCATGGCCCGGGAGATGGCCGAACAGCCCGACGTGCTGCGGCGGATCCTCGACACGGGCGGGCCCCGGATCCAGGACGTGGCCCGGCGGATCGCCTCCCGCAAGCCGCGCTTCGTGCTGCTCACGGCCCGCGGCACCTCCGACAACGCCGCCCTGTACGCGAAGTACCTCCTGGAGATCCGCCTGGGCCTGCCCTGTGGGCTCACCTCGATGTCGACGACCACGGCGTACGGCGCGCACCCCGATCTCACCGACGTCCTGGTGATCACCGTCAGCCAGTCCGGCGGCTCCCCGGACCTGGTCGTCTCGACCCGGGCCGCCCGCGAGGCCGGCGCCATCACCCTCGCGGTGACCAACAACCCGGACTCACCGCTGGCCGCCGTCTCCGAGTACCACATCGACATCATGGCCGGACCGGAGAAGGCCCTCCCTGCCACCAAGACCTATACGGCCTCCCTTCTCTCTCTCTACCTCTTCGTCGAAGGCCTGTGCGGCGGCGACGGCGCTCCCGCGAAGGTGCTGCCCGACCTCGCCGCCGGTCTCCTCGCCCGACAGGACGAGGTCAGGGCCCTCGCCTCGCGCTACCGCTTCGCCGAGCGCATGGTGATCACCTCTCGCGGCTACGGCTACCCCACCGCCAAGGAAGCCGCCCTGAAGCTGATGGAGACCAGCTACATCCCCGCCCTCTCGTACTCCGGCGCCGACCTCCTGCACGGCCCCCTCGCCATGGTCGACAACATCTCGCCGGTCATCGCGGTCGTCACCGACGGCAAGGGCGGCGAAGCGCTCCAGCCCGTGCTCGACCGGCTGCGCGGCCGCGGCGCCGACCTCGTGGTCATCGGCCCCCGGGCCCAGGTCGAACAGGCCTCGGCCGGTTTCGTCCTGCCGACCGAGGGTGTCGCCGAAGAGGTCCAGCCGCTCCTGGAGATCCTCCCGCTCCAGCTCCTGGCCTACGAGGTCACCATCGCCCGCGGTCAGGACCCGGACGCGCCGCGCGCCCTCGCGAAGGTGACGGAGACCCGCTGAGACCCAGGGCCCGCCGGACCCGGCGCCTCCGCACCCCGCCGGACCCGGCGCCCTCCGCACTCCGCCGGGCCCGGCGCCTTGGCATCCCGCCCGGTCCCACGCCTCGGCCCCGGCGGGCCCTACGTCAGCGAACCACCCGTCGTATCCACCCAACTCCCCGTGATCCACCGCCCGTCGTCCGAGGCCAGGAACGCCACCACGTCGGCCACATCGGCCGGCACCCCCACCCGGCCCAGCGCGGATATCGCCGAGGCCTGCGCCCATCCGTCCTCGGTCCCGTGCAGCAACTCGGCGGTGTTGTCGGTGTCGATGATGCCGGGGGCCACCGAGTTCACGGTGATCCCCCGAGGGCCCAGCACCTTGGACAGGTCCCGGGTGAAGACATCCAGGGCGCCCTTGGTCATCGCGTACGCCATCTTGTCCGGCATGGCGGCGGTCCGTGCGAGCCCGGAGGAGATGTTGATGACCCGCCCGCCGTCCCGCAGGCGGTCCAGGCCGTGCTTGACGATGAAGTGCGGCGCTTTCACGTTCACCGCGAAGACCCTGTCGTACTCCGCCTCGTCGATCTCATCGAGGGGCCGCGACGTGCCGATCCCCGCGTTGTTCACCAGGATGTCCAGGCCGTCCGCCTGTCGGTCGAAGGCCTCCCACAGGGCCTTCGCGTCGCCCGGCCGCCCCAGCTCCACCCCGATGGCGAACGCCGATCCTCCGGTCGCCTCGATCGCGGTGACCGTCTCCTTCGCCGCCGCCTCATTGCTGCCGTAGTGCACGGCCACCCGCGCGCCGTCCCGTGCGAGCCGCTCGGCGATGCCCCGCCCGATGCCCCTGCCGCCACCCGTGACGAGTGCCGTCCTGCCCGTGAGCACGTCCATGTCGGCGCCCCCTTCCCCATTTCACTAGTGGTCGCTACAGAAAAAACCGTACAACAGCCCACCGACATTTCTCTAGCACCCGCTATAAAATCCACCTCATGGTGAGCAGGCAGCAGACCGAGGCGGGCGCGGCCCGGCACGAGGCCGCGACGGCCGTGACCAAGCAGCGTGGCCGCCCCCGTTCCTTCGACCGTGAGACCGCGCTGGAGAGGGCGATCCTCGCGTTCTGGGAGCACGGGTACGAGGCGACCTCCGTCTCCGACCTCACGCGCGTCATGGGCATCGGTGCCCCGAGTCTCTACGCGGCGTTCGGCGACAAGCGGTCGCTCTTCGACGAGGTCGTGCGCGAGTACGGCACGAGGTATGGCTCGTTCGGCGAACGCGCGCTGGCCGAGGAGCCCACGGCCCGTGGCGCGGTCGAGCGGATGCTGCGCGAGGCCGCTGTCGAGTACACCGCCCCGGGCCGTCCGCACGGCTGCCTGGTCATCCACGCGGCCACCAACTGCACCTCACCGGAGGTGGAGGAGTCGCTGCGCGAGCGGCGCAACGCCAACATCGCCGCGTTCGAGAGTCGTATAAAGGCGGGGATCGCCGAGGGTGAGCTGCCCGCCGACACGAACGCGGCGGCCCTCGCCCGGCACACCGGGGCGATGATCCAAGGCATGAGCCAGCAAGCCCGCGACGGCGCCGCCAGGGAGGAGCTGGAGGCCCTCGCCGAACTCGCCATGGCGCTCTGGCCCCGGCCATGAGCCGCGGCAGTCGCCGTCATGAGCCGCGGCAGTCGCCGTCATGAACCAATCCGGGCCGACTCATCCGCCAATCCGGCCCGTTCATGAACCGAAGCGGGTTAGTCTGCGTGATGGATGCCTTTGGATGTTGGATAAGCAGACAACAACTAACATCCGCCGACGCATGGACAGAAGGCACATGGACGCAGGACCATGGTCTAGTCCACAATGCTTTGGCAACTGAAAGCATTGAAGGCAAGTGAACAAGCCTCCGTCTTCCCCGCACAGGAAGGCGGACCGAGGAACCGGCGCTCTCTGCCCTGACTGCTCCGGCTCCTCTCTTCGGCCGACCGGGACCGCACACCCCGCGGCCGTTGTTGCTCCGGGCTGCGGTGCCGGGAGGGTTGAGGGTCCCTCCCAGGCGCCGCGGCCCGCGGGTGTTTCCGGAGCCGGTGCCGACGACTGATTTCGGGGCCTGTCGTATCCGCCGGGTACGCTCGCAGATGTGCCCTCCATGAACGACCTCGTACGCCAGCACACCGCCCTCGGTGACTCCGATCTCGAGTGGCTGCATCTGCTGGTCTCGGAGTGGCAGCTGCTCTCCGACCTCTCCTTCGCCGACCTCGTCCTGTGGGTCCCCACGCGCGACGGCACCCGCTATGTCTCCGTCGCCCAGATGCGGCCCAACACCGGCCCCACCTCGTACCAGGACGACATGGTCGGCCACCTCGTCCCGCGCGGCCGTCGCCCCATGCTGGACGCGGCGCTCGACGAGGGCCGGATCGTACGCGAGGGCGACCCGGAGTGGCGCGAGGAGGTTCCGGTCCGCGTCGAGTCCATTCCCGTACGGCGTGAGGGGCGCGTCCTCGGTGTCATCGCCAGGAACACCAACCTCCTCACCGTGCGCACCCCGAGCCGGCTGGAGCTGACGTACCTCCAGAGCGCCTCCGACCTCGCCCAGATGATCGCGGCGGGCACCTTCCCGTTCCCCGACCAGCAGGTCGACATGGATGCCTCGCCGCGGGTGGGCGACGGACTGATCCGGCTCGACGCGGACGGCATCGTCCAGTACGCCTCGCCGAACGCGCTGTCGGCTTACCACCGCCTCGGCCTGGCCGCGGACCTGGTGGGCCACAACCTCGGTGTGACCACCGCCGAACTCGCCCCGTCCCGCGGTCCGGTGGACGAGGCACTGTCCAAGGTCGCCAGCGGCTGGGCGCCCCGCGAGTTCGAGATCGAGAGCGGCGAGGGCGTGATCCAGCTGCGTGCGATCCCACTCAAGCCCAAGGGCACGCGTGTCGGCTCACTCGTGCTCCTGCGTGACGTCACCGAACTGCGGCGCCGTGAGCGCGAGTTGATCACCAAGGACGCGACCATCCGGGAGATTCATCACCGGGTGAAGAACAACCTCCAGACGGTGGCGGCACTTCTGCGGCTGCAGGCCCGGCGCATCGACTCGGACACGGGCCGGGAGGCCCTGGAGGAAGCCGTACGCCGGGTCGGTTCGATCGCGATCGTGCACGAGACGCTCTCCCAGAACCTGGACGAGCGCGTGGAGTTCGACGAGATCGCCGACCGGGTGCTCGCCATGGTCGCCGAGATCTCGCCCGGCAAGGTCACCGGCCGGCGTACCGGCCGCTTCGGCATCCTGGACGCCGAGGTCGCGACCCCCCTCTCCATGGTCCTCACCGAAATTCTCCAGAACGCCCTGGAGCACGGCTTCCGCGAGGGCGACCGGGGCACCGTCGAGGTCGCGGCCGTACGCGGCGGCACCACCAAGGAGGCCCGTCTGCTGGTCACCGTCCAGGACGACGGAGTCGGTCTGCCCGAGGGCTTCGACCCGCACCGCTCGGGCAACCTCGGCCTGCAGATCGTACGGACGCTGGTGGAGGGCGAGTTGGGCGGCACCTTCGACATGGTGGCCGCCCCGGAGTGCGGTACGCAGGTGATCCTGGACATCCCGGTGCGGGCCCAGAAGTGACCGAGCCGGTCGCACGGGTGACCGATACGCAGGAGAGCAATCCCTGCAGCCGCAAACAGCAATAAGCCCCGGACCACTGAGTGGTCCGGGGCTCACGCTCACGTTGCTATGCGCATCGGGGGTACTGCGCGCTGCGGCTCGGGGGCGGGAGATGCGTACTCGCTGTACGCGCCGCCAAGCTCAGGCTCGTGCGGGGTGGGGTGTCAGGCGGAAGCCTGACGGGCCCGGTTGCGGGCGGCGCGGCGCTTCATGGCGCGGCGCTCGTCCTCGCTGAGGCCACCCCAGACGCCGGAGTCCTGGCCGGACTCGAGCGCCCACTGCAGGCACTGCTCCATGACGGGGCAGCGGCGGCAGACGGCCTTGGCTTCCTCGATCTGCAGCAGCGCAGGACCGGTGTTGCCGATGGGGAAGAAGAGCTCGGGGTCTTCCTCGCGGCAAACGGCGTTGTGACGCCAGTCCATGGCTGCTACCTCTCCTTGGTATTACATGCAGGTTGCTTGTGAATGTGAACGCTTTCACGAATCCCTCAACAAGTGAAGGGCCGACTACCAGACGGACTGGCGTGGTCCTGTGATTTGAGGAGGGGTTCTGGCTCTCTGTGGTGGCCGATGTTGCGGGCCGTCCCGAGCGCCACGTAGAGACTCGCAAACCTCAGCGGCGGATACAACCCCTTCAGGAAAGTTTTTTTTGATTCCTCGGTGTCGACTAGGTCACAGCCGTACTTCCATGGGGTGGATCCTGGTCTAAACGTTCGAGTGAAAGGACTTTGGGCCCTTCCACTCACACAATCACACGCAGTGCACGGCGTACGCCTGTGAACGTCACGCTGGTTCGCAGTCCGAGGTGGTCGCCGTCCATCTGAAGGGGCAGCGGGACCTTCGAATGCAAGGTGAAGTCTGTCAAGTCGTGCAGGGATGCGGCGTGCTTGCCATGGGGTCCGCGCTCGGGGGACGAAGTGAGCAACTGCGTGGCATACCGGGCGACAGCGGTCGTCGACATGCGGCTGAGACCGAGTACGTCGAGCCCGGTATCGAACGAGGCCTTAGGGGCGGCGTACACCGGACGATTGCCGAGAAACGTCCACGGCGAGGTATTGCAGATTATGGACAGGACCAGATCGGTGACCGGGTCCGCGCCGGGGCGCTCCAGTGTGATCGTTCCGTGTCTGCGGTGGGGTTCGTCCAAAAACGTGCGCACCGCTTGGCGCAGATATAGCGCATGCGTGGAGCGCTTGCCGCGCTCGCGCTGCTGCTCGACCCGGCCGATCACGCCCGCGTCGAAGCCGAGTCCCGCGCAGAACGTGAACCAGCGGGAGGGCACGGCCTCGTCCGCCGTGCCGGGTGTGCCCGCGGCCAGACCCAGGCCGATCGTGCGCTCGCGCTCCTCACGCAGCGCGTCCAGCAGGGCGCCGGTTGCCTCCACGGCGTCGTTGGGCAGGCCCAGGGCGCGGGCGAAGACATTGGTGGAGCCGCCGGGGACCACGGCGAGGCGCGGCAGGCGCTCCGGATCGGGGCCTTGGTGGAGCAGGCCGTTCACGACCTCGTTGACCGTGCCGTCGCCGCCGAGGGCCACGACCAGGTCGATGTCCTTGCTCTCCGCGGCCTGCCGGCCGAGGTCCCGGGCGTGCCCGCGATACTCGGTGGTGACCGCCTCCAGCTTCATCTCGCTGGCCAGCGCGTGGATCAAGACGTCACGCGTGCGCGCACTTGTGGTGGTTGCTGCCGGATTGACCACGAGAAGTGCACGCATGCGATGCAGCGTACCTACTGGGTGGTACTCATCCCAGACCGAGGTAGGGATCAGGTAAGAGATGGGAACGTGAGTCTGCCCACCCGGTGACCTGAGTCTGTACACCCGGTGCGACCCGGTGCGGTCGGCGGCCCAGGGCCGACGGCTACTCTTCAGGGGTGAGCCCTGAGCAGAACCCCACCCCCGACGCCCCCACCGCAGAACCCCGCCCCGGGCGGCTGACCGCCGCGGCGGCGCTGGCCGCGCTGGAGGGGCTCGCCCTCGTAGCGGGCGGCGTCTACATGCTCGTCCTCGGTCTCACGGGCGACCCGGACGATCGGCAGCAGGCCGTCACCGGCGGCGTCACGCTGATCGTGCTCGCCCTGCTGCCCCTGCTGGCCGCGCGCGGACTGCTGCTGCGCCGCGGCTGGAGCCGGGGCCCGGCCGTCATCACCCAGATCATGGCGCTGCCCGTGGCCTACAACCTGCTGCAGGCCGACAGCGTCGCGATCCCCGGCGGCATCGCCCTGGCGGTCGTCGCGATCGTGGCTCTGGTGCTGCTGGTGAACCCGGCCACGACGCGGGCCCTCGGAATCCGAGGGCCCGGCAGTGACGCACAGGACCAGAGGTAACCGGTCCCACCAGCGGCTGATCTCACTCCTCCACGAGGAGCTTCTCCCGCAGCTGCGCCAGCGTGCGGGCCAGCAGCCGTGACACGTGCATCTGGGAGATGCCGACCTCCTGCGCGATCTGCGACTGCGTCATGTTGCCGAAGAAGCGCAGCAGCAGGATGCGCTTCTCGCGCGGAGGGAGGTCTTCGAGCAGCGGTTTCAACGATTCCCGGTACTCGACGCCCTCCAGGGCCTCGTCCTCGGCGCCCAGGGTGTCCGCGACGGCCGGGGACTCGTCGTCCGTGTCGGGGACGTCCAGGGACAGCGTGGAGTACGCGTTGGCGGACTCCAGGCCCTCCAGCACCTCCTCCTCCGAGATGGCCAGCTTCTCGGCCAGCTCGTGGACCGTGGGGGAGCGGCCGTGCAGCTGCGAGAGCTCGGCGGTCGCCGTGGTGAGCGCGAGCCGCAGCTCCTGCAGTCGGCGCGGCACCCGCACCGCCCAGCCCTTGTCGCGGAAGTGCCGCTTGATCTCGCCGACGACGGTGGGCGTCGCGTATGTCGAGAACTCGACGCCGCGCTCCGGGTCGAAGCGGTCGACCGACTTGATCAGGCCGATGGTGGCGACCTGGGTGAGGTCGTCCAGCGGCTCCCCGCGGTTGCGGAAGCGGCGGGCCAGGTGCTCGACGAGGGGCAGATGCATGCGGACCAGCTGGTTGCGCAGCTCGGCGTACTCGGCGCTGCCCTCTTTCAGCTTGCGCAGCTCGATGAACATCGCCCGTGCCCCGCTGCGGTCCTGGGGGTCGTGCTGGATGTGCTGGGCGCTCGGCCCGTGCTGCGCGCCCTGCACGCTCTGCGCTCCCAGCTCGTCGTCTCGCTCGTGCTCGCTCATAGTCCCGCCCGTCACCAGCCGTCGCCCCTCCGAGGACGTGCTCCGCGCGGCACCCTCCGGATCCCGTTGCCCGTCGTCCCGGCCGGAGAGTCTCTCCCGTTCGTGCTCGTCGATCGGCGCTTCGGATACGGCCGGGGAGGCGCCGTCCTCCGGGTGCGGTCGGGCCTGCTCGGGGATGCCGTCGACGCCTTCCGCCGTGCGCCGCGGCCCGTCGAGGCCGTCGACACGCTCAGCGGGAAGCTCCCGTGTGCCGCGCTCTTCGTCCTGCACCGGCCCGTCCCCGTTCCTCACGCCGGCCCGGGTCCCGCGCCGCGCTGTTTGTAGAGGCTGATCGAAACGGTCTTGTCCTCGGCGACGGTCGAGTCGACCTTGCCGGCGAGGGCCGAGAGGACGGTCCATGCGAAGGTGTCCCGGGAGGGGGCGTGACCGTCCGTGGTCGGGGCCGAGACCGTGACCTCCAGAGAGTCGTCGATGAGCCGGAACACACAGCTGAGCACCGAGCCGGGGACGGCCTGCTGCAGCAGGATCGCGCAGGCCTCGTCGACCGCGATGCGCAGGTCCTCGATCTCGTCGAGGGTGAAGTCCAAACGGGCTGCGAGCCCGGCCGTGGCCGTGCGCAGCACCGACAGGTAGGCACCCGCGGCCGGCAGCCGGACTTCCACGAAGTCCTTCGTCGCGGGCTCGCCTGCGATCTGGGACACCCTCACCTCCATGGTGGTACAAGCTCATTCGAGCTCTCTCGGGGCCGAGGGTCGCCCCCCGGGGTAACGCGCTAGGTGGTTCAGCGGTGACGCTACCGCGCTCCCAAGTTTCCTGTCCTGGGGACCCCGCTCCCTTGCTGTCACTCATAGTAAGCCTACGAGTACGGACAGTGGCTAGGGGTCTGCGGGCCCAAATAGGAAGAGCGCGCGCCGGGTTGACGTACCCAGGCGTCAGACCGTCGAACCGTCCGGATCGAGGGTCACGCACCTACGTGATCCGCGGGTCCTTTCAGTATGCCGTCCGCGCGTCATACGAGGACGTGGTCGGTGAAGCACCAACGCCAGTTCTCCCCGGGCTCGAAAGTGCGCATGATCGGATGTCCGGTGTCCTTGAAGTGCTCCGTCGCGTGGCGCAGCGGTGAGGAGTCGCAGCAGGCGAGGTGCCCGCACTCCATACACAGGCGAAGCTGCACCGGATGCGTGCCGGCGGCCAGACACTCCACACAGGTCTCGCTCAGGGGTTCGGGTTCGGGGTGCGGCAGCGCGTCGGTGTGCGTGCACTGTTTCATGATTGCCAGGTTACGTCGGGTGTGCGGGAAGCCGCGCGAAAACGAGGGCGGGCGGAAGACGATGCACGTTTTGCCACTGCTGTTGCTGGTCGCGGGTAGTGCGGCGGTCGCCGGAGCGGCCCGCCGCACCCCGGTCCCCGCGCCGCTGCTGCTCGTCGCGGCGGGCCTGATCGTCTCGTACATCCCCGGGGTGCCCAACTACGAACTCGACCCCGAGATTGTGCTCCCGCTGGTGCTGCCCCCGCTGTTGTACACGTCGGCCACCGACAGCTCGTACCTGGATCTGCGGGCGCAGCTGCGGCCGGTGGCGCTGCTGTCGGTCGGGTACGTGCTCTTCGCGACCTTCGTCGTCGGTTGGGCCGCGTATCTGATCGTGCCCGACCTGCCGCTGCCCGCGGCGCTGGTCCTGGGGGCGGTCGTGGCACCGCCGGACGCCGTCGCGGCGACGGCGGTGGCGCGCCGGGTGGGGCTGCCCTCGCGGATCACCACCATCCTGCAGGGCGAGTCCCTGGTGAACGACGCGACCGCGATCACCGCCTACAAGGTGGCGCTCGCCGCCGCGGTCGGTGAGGGCGCGACCTGGGCGGGCGGCGTCGGCGAGTTCCTGATCGCCGCGGTCGGCGGCGTGCTGGTCGGGCTTGTCCTGATGATCCCCATCCACTGGCTGCGCACCCACATGAAGGAGGCGCTTCTCCAGAACACCCTCTCCTTGCTGATCCCCTTCGTCGCGTACGGGATCGCCGAGCAGCTGAACGCCTCCGGGGTGCTCGCCGTCGTCGTCGTCGCGCTCTACCTCGGGCACCGTGCCTGGGAGGTGGACTTCGCGACCCGGCTCCAGGAGGAGGCGGTCTGGAAGATGGTCGCGTTCATCCTGGAGTCCGCGGTGTTCGCACTGATCGGACTGCAGCTGCCGGTCGTCCTCAAGGGGCTCGGGCAGTACGAGGGCGCAACCGCCGCCTGGTACGCGGTGGCCCTCTTCCTCGTCGTGGTCGCGGCCCGGTTCGTGTGGGTGTATCCGGCGACGTTCCTGCCGCGCCTGTTGTCGGCGCGCATCCGGGAGCGCGAGGACAACCCCAGCTGGAAGGGGCCGTTCATCATCGGCTGGGCCGGAATGCGAGGTGTGGTCTCGCTCGCCATCGCCTTCTCCATCCCGCTCACCGTGCACGGCGGCGAGGCCTTCCCCGGGCGCAATCTGATCCTCTTCCTGACCTTCACGACGGTCATCGGGACCCTGGTCGTGCAGGGGCTGACGCTGCCCCCGCTGATCCGGTTCCTGAAGCTGCCGGGGCGTGACCCGCAGGCCGAGACGCTCGCCGAGGCCAATGCCCAGGCGCAGGCGTCCCGGGTCGCCGAACAGCGCCTCGACGACCTCCTCACCGACGAGCGCAACGCCCTGCCCCCGCCGCTCGCCGACCGTCTGCGCAGTGTCCTGGAGCGGCGCCGCAACGCCGTGTGGGAGCGCCTCGGCGCGGTCAACCCGGTGACCGGCGAGACCGCCGACGACACCTACCGGCGGCTGTCCCGCGAGATGATCGGTGCCGAGCGCGAGGTCTTCGTCAAGCTCCGGGACCACCGCTACATCGACGACGAGATGCTGCGGACCCTGCTGCGCCGCCTGGACCTGGAGGAGGCGGCGGCCTATCGGGAGGCGGCGTGAGGCCCCAGCCCCGAATCCGGGAAGGGCGCTCCGGTGATCACCGCCGCGACGGTCGTTCCGCGCGGGAAGGCGCCCTCCTCCGCCAGGGCGACGAGTCCGTACAGCATCTTGGCGACATAGAGACGTTCGACGGCCAGGCCGTGGCGGTGCTCGAAGTCCTCGGCGAAGGCGTCGAGTTCGGGGGTGGTGCGGGCGTAGCCGCCGAAGTGGAAGCGATCGTCGAGGGACCAGGTGCCGCGGCGGGCGCCGAAGGCGGCGTGCTGGAGGGCCCCTATGTCGGCGCTGAGGAAGCCGCCCTTGAGGACCGGGAAGCCGAGGGCGCGCTGGTCGGGGCCGAGTCCGGCGGCCAGGCCCGCGAGGGTGCCGCCGGTGCCGCAGGCGAGGGCGGCCACCTCGGCGTGGCCGCGCAGCTCCGCGCCGAGCGCCTGACAGCCGCATACGGCCAGGGAGTTGCTGCCGCCCTCGGGCACGACGTACGCGTCCTCGGCGCCCACCGTGCGCAGGATGCCGGCCAGGGTCTCCAGCTCCGCTTTGCGACGGTATGTCGATCTGTCGATGAAATGCAGCCGCATGCCGTCGGCCGCGCACCGGGCGAGCGAGGGGTTGAGGGGGCGCTCGGCCAGCTCCTGGCCGCGGATCACGCCCACGGTGGGCAGGCCCAGGAGACGGCCTGCGGCGGCCGTGGCGCGCAGATGGTTCGAGTACGCACCGCCAAAGGTGACCACCGTGCGGCCCGCCGCCGCCTTCAGGTTCGGGATCAGCTTCCGCCACTTGTTGCCGATCAGCTCCGGGTGGATCAGATCGTCCCGTTTGAGTAGCAGCCGGACGCCATGGCGGGCGAAGCGCTCGTCCGCGGCCTCCCGCAGCGGCGACGGAAGTCGCGGCCGCAAGGCGGTCGGGCCGAGCGCTTCGGGAGCGTCGGGGACGTCAGGGCTGGTCACCCCGCCATTGTCGGACATCTGTCCGGGGGTGGGGCAGCCACCCGCGCCCGCTCGTCACTTCAAGACTTCAAGCGGTCGCGGATGCGCTCCCGCATCGAGGCCATGGTGAATCCTCTCGGGTCCACCTTTCCCGGCTGCCATTCGAGGTGGCCGATGACCGAGCGTTCCGTCCAGCCGTGGTGGCGGCAGATCGCGGCGGAGACCTTCTCGATGGTCTCCAGCTGGGCCTCGGGCCAGGGGTCCATTCCGTCGCCGAGGTTCTCGCACTCGAAGCCGTAGAAGTGGCGGTTGCCGTCGGTGTTCGCCTCGTTGTCGTGCGGAAGCGCCTTCTCCGCGATCACCGCACGCAGGACGTCGTCGTCGCCCAGGCCCGCGTGGTTGGCCCTCCCGTAGCCGACGAGGTGGAGGACGCCGTCCTTGGTGATGACGCCGTGGCACAGCGGCCCGGGCAGCTCCGGATGGCCCTCGCGGCAGATTTCGACGGTGCGCTCGCTGCCGGAGGTCACCGTGTGGTGAATCATCACGCCGTACACCGGACCCCACGGGCCCTTGTGGTTGCGGTTGTGATGCTCCCAGTCGCCGACCTCGACGACGGTGACGCCTGCCTCCCTGAGCCGGTCCAGGAAACTGCCCGCGGACATGGGTGGGGCCATGGCCGCCTCCTTCGCGCTGCACGCCGGCCACCTGTCGCGGCCGTCTCGTACCGCAGCTTGTACCCATGATCGGGTGGCCGGGCCTACTCGTTCGCACAGCGTGCGAGCCGATCCGGTCAGGAGCGGAGTGGGCCGGTCAGGAGCGCAGGAACGCGTCCCCGTGCGCCGCTATGTGGCTCTCCAGGGCCTGCAGGGCCTGTTGTGTCGCCTCGGGGGAGCCGCTGCCGCGCCGCTCCGCGTAGTACGCCGCGCCCAGTTTCTTGAGGAGGTCGCCGCCGGCGCGCTGCGCCTGCACGTCGTCGAGCTTCTGCTTGCCCTGTGTGAGGCCGCGCTGCGCCTGTTCTTTCGCACGGTCCAGGAAGCCTGCCACTGCCGTCTCCTGTCGTTGTCCGTCAAAGGGGCAAACGGTGTCCGTTCAGGTGTCCGTTCAAAGGGGCAAACGGTTGGCCGGATCTTGGAGTTCCCTGGACAGAATTCCGTTGGGTGCCCAGTCCGGGATGATCCATTCCCGCTCATTCGTGTAATAGCACCGGCACGCTCCGTGATGGAAGTCTTGTTCCCGCAGATCAGTGCACGACCGGGAGGGCAATTTTCATGTCGGTAGGCGAAGAGGTCCGCGCGGAGCAGGGCAGGCCGCAGCAGAGTCTCGGCACATCCGCCGCGCGGAACCTGGCCACCACCACCAAGTCCGCACCCCAGATGCAGGAGATCAGCTCACGTTGGCTGCTGCGCATGCTGCCGTGGGTGAATGTGCAGGGTGGCACGTACCGCGTGAACCGGCGGCTCAGCTACTCCGTGGGCGACGGCCGGGTGACGTTCGTGAAGACCGGTGACCGCGTCCAGGTCATCCCCGCGGAGCTCGGCGAGCTGTCCGTACTGCGGTCGTACGAGGATCAGGAGGTGCTCGGCGAGCTCGCCCAGCGCTGCCGGCAGCGGGAGTTCGTGCCAGGGGAAGTGCTCGCCTCGTTCGGCAGCCAGGCCGACGAGGTGTTCCTGCTCGCGCACGGCAGGGTCGAGAAAATCGGCACCGGCCCCTACGGGGACGACGCGGTGCTCGGTGTCCTCGCCGACGGCGCGTACTTCGGGGAGCAGGCGCTCATCGACCCGGACGCCATCTGGGAGTACACGGCCCGTGCCGTCACCGCGGTCACCGTGCTCACGCTGCCCCGCCAGGATCTCGAACAGGTCGCGGAGCGCGCCGAGTCCCTGCGCACCCACCTCCGGGAGCTGCGCGCGATTCCGGCGCAGCGCACCAACAAGTACGGCGAGAAGGAGATCGACCTCGCGGCCGGCCATACCGGAGAGCCGGACATCCCCGGCACCTTCGTCGACTACGAGGCCGCGCCGCGCGAGTACGAACTGAGCATCGCCCAGACCGTGCTGCGCCTGCACACGCGCGTGGCCGACCTCTACAACCAGCCCATGAACCAGACCGAGCAGCAGCTGAGGCTTACCGTTGAGGCGTTGAAGGAGCGCCAGGAGCACGAGCTCATCAACAACCGGGATTTCGGACTGCTCAACAACTGCGAGTACGACCAGCGACTGCAACCGCACGACGGCGTCCCCGGCCCCGACGACCTCGACGAACTGCTCAGCCGCAGGCGCGGCACCAAGCTGTTCCTCGCCCACCCGCGCGCGATCTCCGCGTTCGGCCGCGAGTGCAACAAGCGCGGACTCGTCCCCGAAAGCGTCGAGATCGCGGGCAACCGCATCCCGACCTGGCGCGGGGTGCCGCTCTTCCCGTGCAACAAGATCCCGGTCAGCGACACCCGTACGACCTCGATCATCGCCATGCGTACCGGCGAGGCCGAGCAGGGCGTGATCGGGCTCCAGCAGGCGGGCATCCCGGACGAGATCGAGCCGAGCCTGTCGGTGCGCTTCATGGGCATCAACGAGCAGGCGATCATCTCCTACCTGGTGACGGCGTACTACTCGGCCGCGGTGCTCGTGCCGGACGCCCTCGGCATCCTGGAGAACGTCGAGATCGGTCGCTGGCGGTGACCTTCCGCGAGCCGGCGGTCGCCGTGTGCCCGCCTTCCGGGGCGGGTACATCGAGGGGGTACGCGCCCAGCGGCCGCGGAAGTACCACTGTCCGCAGGCTCTCCGGGGCGATTCCATGGGTGAGTTGGTCAGGGGTGAGTGCACAGGTGGCTTCATGACGGAGACGACGCGGAGCCCGACCGAGATCCTGCACAGGCGGAGCCCCATCGGGAGGCTCATGGACAGGAAGGGTCCACCGAGCCCGCACGAGGGGCAGGAAGCGGCGGGCATCCTGGAGCGCGCCCGGGAGTCGGTCGACCCCGAGCTGCGCAGGGCCGTCGAATCCCTGCCCGGCTCGATGCGCCGGATCGCGCTCTACCACTTCGGTTGGGAGCACGCGGACGGCACTCCGGCGGCGGGCAACGCGGGCAAGGCGATCCGGCCCGCGCTCGTACTGACCGCGGTCCGGGCGCTCGGCGGACAGCACACGACGGCCGTGCGGGCAGCCGCCGCCGTGGAGTTGATCCACAACTTCACCCTGCTGCACGACGACGTCATGGACCGGGACACCACCCGCAGGCACCGCCCCACCGCCTGGACCGTGTTCGGTGACACCGACGCGATCCTCGCCGGGGACGCCCTGCAGGCGCTGGCCCAGCGGCTGCTCGCCGAGGACCCGCACCCGGCGTCCTCGGCGGCCGCGGCTCGGCTCGCGTCCTGCGTGGTCGAGCTGTGCGCGGGACAGCACGCGGACACGGCCATGGAGAAGCGCGGCCCCGACGAGGTCACTCTCGACGAGTGCCTCGCCATGGCCGAGGCGAAGACGGGAGCGCTGCTCGGCTGCGCCTGTGCCCTCGGGGCGCTGTACGCGGGGGCGGACGAGGAGGACGTCGACGCGTTGGACGCGTTCGGCCGGGAGGCCGGGCTGGCGTTCCAGCTGATCGACGACGTGATCGGGATCTGGGGGGACCCGAGCCGCACCGGCAAGCCGGCCGGGGCGGATCTCATCGCCCGCAAGAAGTCGCTGCCCGTGGTCGCCGCGCTCGCTTCGGGCACGCCGGCAGCCGGCGAACTGGCCGAGCTGTACGGAGCGCCCTACGAAGAAGGGGAGTTGGAGCGTACGGTCCTCGCGGTCGAGCGGGCGGGTGGCCGCGACTGGGCGCAGGGCCAGGCGGTCGACCGGATGTCCCGGGCGATGCAGGAGCTGTCCCGGGCGGTGCCCGATCCGGAGGCGGCGGGCGGGCTCCTCGCGCTGGCGGAGTTCGTGACCCGGCGCACCGACTGACCGGGGTGGCGCGCCGGTCGAAGACCCCGGAGCCGCCGGTTCCGTACGGCACCTGACCTCCGTACGGCGCCGGGCTCCGGCCGGGCGGGTCCCGCACATCCCCACGGTGTGCGGGGCTCGTTCTTTCGCCCCCTCCGCCCCTGCCCTTCCCGTATCTGGGGGCTGCCGCCCCCAGACCCCCCGCTTCGGCCTCGACGGCCTCGTCCTCGAACGCCGGACGGTGCTGGATGATGCGGGCTGGGGCTGGGGCTGGGGCTGAAGCGGCCGGCCCCACCGGTTACGCTTCAACCGCCATACGATCAACGTCAGTTGGGGCAAAGGAGCGGGCACATGGGCGTGGCGATCCGTACGGCGGGCGAGGGGGATCGGGAGCTGGTCGTCGGGCTGCTCGATGCGGCCTTTCTGGATGATCCGGTGAGCGGCTGGGTGTTTCCGGACGAGGCGTACCGGCGTGCCACGCACCACAAGCTGATGGCCGCGTTTCTCGATGTCGTGCTCGCCGAGGGGCGAGTCGATGTGGCCGAGGACGGTGCGGCGTGTGCCCTGTGGCTGCCCGTTCCCGCCGAGGAGCACGGTGACGAGGACGGTGCCGTGCAGCTGCGTGAGGCCGTCGACCCGGAGAATGAGCGCGTCGAGCTGATCGGGCGGCTGACGGCGGACGTCCACCCCGCGGGCCGCGACCACGAGTACCTGTGGATGATCGCCGTGGCGCCGGAGCGGCAGGGTGGAGGCCTTGGCACCACGCTCATCCAGTCGGTCCTCGACCGCTGCGACCGCGAGGGCGTGCCCGCGTATCTGGAGGCGAGCAACGCCCGCAGCCGGAAGTTGTACGAGCGTCTCGGGTTCGACCTTGTCGGGCGTCCCCTCGATCTGCCGGACGGCCCGCAGATGTGGCCCATGTGGCGCGAGCCGCGGCCCGGGCAGGATCCATCAGAA
The DNA here is from genome assembly GCF_014645835.1 of Streptomyces albiflavescens. GTDB lineage: Bacteria > Actinomycetota > Actinomycetes > Streptomycetales > Streptomycetaceae > Streptomyces > Streptomyces albiflavescens. Next base: position 261,538 of record NZ_BMMM01000012.1, on the reverse strand, counting down.
ACCCCCTAGCTCGCCGGGACGATCGTCGTCACGATCCGTTCGAGCAGCTCGTCCGGGACGGCGACTCCCTGTAGTACGCCGTCCAGTACCCCGGGCAGGGTCAGGTGCTCCAGGAGCAGCCCGAGCACGGCGAGATAGAGCACTGTCACGGTCTCGTCGCCGCCGGGCAGCCCGGCGTCCCGGTGGAACTCCATGCCCTGCTCCAGGTCGCCGCGCACCGACCTGGTGTACGAGGCGCGCAGGGCGGGGCGGCGGGTGGCCTCCAGGCGCATCTCGAAGAGGGCGAGATAGCCCGTGCGGTCACGGGTCGCGCGGGCCAGCAGGTCGCGCATGAACTCCAGCACCAGGGAACGGTCCCTCGGCCCCTGCAGCAATACGGCGAGTACGGCCGGGTCGGGGGCGAGGCGCTGGTGGAGGTGGGCGTCGACCTGGCTCAGCAGGTCGTCGCGGTCGGTGAAGTAGTTCGACGAGGTGCCCACCGGCACGGCGGCCTCGGCGTCCACGGCGCGGAACGTCAGCCCGCGCGCTCCCTCGCGCGCCAGCACCTCCACGGCCGCGTCGACGAGAGCCGCTCTGCGCTCCGGGTTCCGTGCCATCGCGCAACCTCCAGAAGTCTCTTGAGTCTCTTGTAACCACTACAGATGAAGCACTATAACTGGAGTGGTTGCGAAACGGCCGACCGTCGGCCGACTGACGAAAAGAGACCCGTTTGCGCAAGCTCACGTACTTCATCGCCTGCTCGATCGACGGCTTCATCGGAGCGCCGGACGGCGACGCCCAGTTCTTCATGCCGTTCGTCGACGAGGAGTTCCTCGAGGACTTCCTCAAGGCGGAGTACCCGGACACGCTGTCGACCCACGGCCGCCGCCCGCTCGGTATCGACGATCTCGAGAACCGGCACTTCGACACGATCATCCAGGGCCGCGCCAGCTACGACCTGGCGCTGGAGGCCGGCGTCACCAGCCCCTACGCCCATCTGCGCGAGTACGTCGCCTCGCGCAGCCTCAAGGAGTCGCCCGACCCGCACGTGGAGATCGTCGCGGACGACGTCCTCGGCAAGGTCCGCGAACTCAAGGCGGAGGACCGCGAGTTGGGCATCTATCTGTGCGGCGGCTCGCAGCTCGCGGGCGCGCTGATCGACGAGGTGGACGAGCTCGTCATCAAGACCTACCCGGTGGTACTGGGCTCCGGCATGCCGATGTTCGGCTCCGGGTTCGACGTCGCCGAGTTCACGCTCGACGGCGTGCGGGTGTTCAAGAACGGGGTGCTCGTGCGGACGTACAGCAGGAAGCGCTGAAGGCCCCGGCGTCCTACCCTGAAGGCATGGGCACCGATGAGCGAGTATGTCCCGAATGCGGGCAGCCGGTCGCCACGGTCGTACGGCGTCACAAGACGCTGGGTGCGTGGGTCCCCCTCTGGCGGCCTGGGCCCTGCCGGAATCCGAAGTGCGCGGCGTACGTCGGTGAGTCCTCGGCGTACGTCGGCGAGTCCGCGGCGGAGCCCCCGAGCGAGCCGGACGAGCCGGTTACGGGGAAATCCTGACCGAACGAGCGAGGCCGTGTAGAGAATCGAGGGCCGGCTCCGACGTCCCCCCTGAGAGCCGCCCACCGCGGGCGGCGGGAGCCGAAGGAGCGGACTCATGAAGTACCTGGTGATGGTGCAGGGCACGCAGGCCGACTACGAGGCCATGCGCGGCAAGGCGTCCGCGCAGGCCCCGGCCTGGAGCGAGCAGGAACTGCAGGCCATGTACGCGTACATGGGCGCGATCAACAACGATCTGTCCGAGACGGGTGAGCTGATCGACGGGCAGGGGCTGGCCGAACCCGCGCAGACCCGGCTGGTCGCCCTGGGCAAGGACGGCAAGGCAGTGATCACCGATGGCCCGTACAGCGAGACCAAGGAGCTGATGGCCGGCTACTGGGTCCTGGAGTGCGCGAGCCTGGAGCGGGTCACCGAGATCGCCGAGCGCGTCACGCGGTGCCCCTGCCCGGAGGGTGCCACCGACTACCCGGTCGTCATCCGGCCCATTCTGGACGGCGCCGGGGACATCTGACCGGCATGAGCATCGAGGTCGAGGATCTGCTGCGTCGGCACGCGCCGCAGGTCCTCGGCGCGCTCGTACGCCGGTACGGACACTTCGACGCCGCCGAGGACGCCGTACAGGAGGCGTTGCTCGCGGCGGCCGGGCAGTGGGTCGACAAGGGTGTGCCCGACAATCCGCGCGGCTGGCTGATCAAGGTCGCCTCGCGGCGGCTGACCGATGCGCTGCGCAGTGAGGAGGCGCGGCGGCTGCGGGAGGAGAGGGCGGCCGCGCTGACTCCCCGGGACGCCTTCACGGCGTCGCCGCCGGGCGTGGACCGGGCGCCGAGCGAGGACGACACGCTCTCGCTCCTCTTCCTGTGCTGCCACCCCGATCTGACCCCGCCCGCGCAGATCGCGCTCACCCTGCGGGCTGTCGGCGGTCTGACCACGGCGGAGATCGCCCGGGCGTACCTCGTGCCCGAGGCGACGATGGCCCAGCGGATCAGCAGGGCCAAGCAGCGGGTGAAGGGGGTGCGATTCGGGCGCCCGGACCAGTGGGAGGAGCGACTGCCGACCGTCCTGCACACCCTGTATCTGATCTTCAACGAGGGCTATACGGCGACGTCCGGAGCGGTGCTCCGGCGGGCCGAACTCGCGGGCGAGGCCATCCGGTTGACACGTACCGTGCACCGGCTGCTGCCCGAGGACCACGAGGTGACGGGCCTGCTGGCGCTGATGCTGCTGACCGACGCCCGCCGGGCCGCCCGCACCGGCCCGCACGGCGAGCTGATGCCGCTCGACGAGCAGGACCGCGATCTGTGGGACAAGGCGGCGATCGAGGAGGGCGTGGCCCTGGTGACACGGGCGCTGTCGTCGTCGCGGGGGCGGGCAGGGCCCTATCAGCTCCGTGCCGCCATCGCCGCGGTGCACGACGAGGCGCCGTCCCCGCAGGAGACGGACTGGCGCGAGATCCTCGGCCTGTACGACGTGCTGGTGCGTCAGGTCCCGGGCCCCGTCGAGCGCCTCAACCGGGCGGTGGCGGTGGCCATGGTGCACGGGCCGCGGGCAGGTCTGGCCGAACTCGACGCGTTGGAAGAGGAGTTGGCGTCCGGTCACCGGCTGGACGCGGTCCGCGGCCACCTGCTGGAACGCGCGGGCGACACGGCGGCGGCCCGCGCCGCGTACGAGTCCGCCGCCCGCAAGACGCTCAGCCTTCCCGAACAGCGCTATCTGCACGCGCGGTCCGCACGCCTGAAGCCATAGCGTTTCCGGCTCCTTCTTGTACGGCTCCTGCGTCGGCCCCGACGAACTGGTCGGGCGCGGTGGGGCCGGTCAGCCGGGAAGGCTGCCCGTCCCGGGATCGCGGGGTGTCAGACAGTAGGTGCCGCCGACCGGGTCCCGCATCACCGCCCAGCGGGCGCCGCGGTCGACCAGGGTGGCGCCAAGATCTTCGTGCCGGGCCCGCACCGCCTCGATGTCCGAACAGGCGATGTCGAGGTGGGCGGAGGTGGGGCGGTCGCTGCCGAGGCGTTGCAGGAGGATGCGGAAGGGGAGGGCGGCGGGGGGCTTGACCAGGTGGAACTCCGGTAGCGCGCCCGGGTGGGAGTCCCAGCCGGTGAGTTCGCTCCAGAAGGCGATCTCGGTGTCGTACACGGACGGTGCCACGTCGACGCACACCTGGTCGAGCCGGCTGGTCGCGCCGCCCGGTGACTCGACCACGGGCGGCCGGGCCGACTCCCCGTGCCACGGCACCGCACAGAACAACTGCCCGCCGGGGGAACGCAGTACGGCCCACCCCTCGTGATCGGCGACGAGTACGGCGCCCAGCCGCAGCGCCGACTGCACCAGCGCCGGCACGTCCCCGACGGCGAGGTCGAGATGCGCGCCGCCCTCGCCCGACTCGACGCCCTGCGCCTTCACGCACGCATCGGCGCCCTCGTGCAGCAGGGTGACGAACTCGCCCTGGTCGCCGCGGGGCTCCGACAGCCGTGTCCCCGTGACCGCGGTCCAGAAATCGGTGGCCGGCCCGAACTCCTTCATGGGCCGGTCGACAAAGGCATAGGTCCACCGGATCGGTTGTGCGGTCATCGGGGCGCTCCCTGTCGGCCGGTCGGTACGGCTCGTACCGTCTCCCGCCCGATCAGAGCGCGCAACGAGGTTTTCACGCTCGCGACGAAGGCGTCCTGGGCCTCGGGGGCGAGGACGTCCAGGGACAGATACGGGTTGAGGTCCTCCAGCTCGACCAGGAGCAGCTCGCCGCCGGGGGCCCGGCAGGCGTCCACGCGCTGGATGCCGTACGCGATGTCGTTCCAGTCGACGAACCGCTGCGCGAACTCCAGGTCCTGCTCGGTCGGCTCGTACGGTTCCAGGGCCCAGCGGCGGTCCGGGTGGGGCGCGTACAGGGCGTACTGGAAGGCGCGGTCGACGAAGTAGAAGGACACCTCGTAGCGGAAGTCGATGCGCGGCTGGACGAGGACGTCGCCGTACGCCAGCTCGGGGAGCCGCTCGCGCGCCACGAACTCCAGCCCTATGGAGTCGGCCCCCAGCTTCGGCTTCACCACGTATGTGTCGACGTCGGGCAGCCGCCCCAGGTCTTCCGAGCGGTCGATGGTGGGGATGACCGGGTACCCGGCCGCGGTCAGCTCCAGCAGGTACCCCTTCCCCGCCATGTCCCCCTTGCCCGACAGCTCGTTGTACACGCGCACATCGTCCGCGACCGCCCGCTCCCGGAACGCGTCGTACTCCGCCTGGTAGTTCAGCACCGGCCCGCTGTTCCGCACGACCACGACATCGAAGCCGTCCATCAGCCCGGCCGCGTCCAGCGGGTGGCACACGGCGATGTCGAACTCGTCGCGCAGCCGCGAGGTGAGAAAGATGTCCTCGTCGCAGTAACGGCGCCCCTTGGCCGGATAAGCCAGGTCGCTGACATACAGGACACGGGCGCGGGCGGACGGCATGGCTGACTCCTCGGACACTGCGCGGACGTTCCGCTCCACGGGCAGACCACGCACGCGGAACACACGGACGTAGTCTGCCTCCCGCACGATCCCGACCTCACGGCACCCAACGGTGGTCCAGGTCAGGCACCGGAGCGTTCGGTGAAGCGGAGCACGTTGCCCGCCGGGTCGCGGAAGGCGCAGTCGCGGAGGCCGTAGGGCTGGTCCATGGGTTCCTGGAGGACTTCGGCGCCGGAGGCGTGGACGCGTTCGTAGAGGGCGTCGCAGTCGGCGGTGGAGAAGATGACACCGCGCAGGACGCCCTTGGCCAGCAGTTCGGCCATGGCCTGCTTGTCCGCGGGGGAGATGTCCGGGCTCGCGGCGGGGGGCTCCAGGACGATCTCCACGTCCAGCTGGAGCGGCGAGCCGACCGTGACCCAACGCATCCCCTCGAACCCGACGTCGTTGCGGACCTCCAGGCCCAGCACGTCCCGGTAGAAGGCGAGCGCCTTGTCGTGGTCGTCCACGGCGATGAAGCATTGGGAGAGTTTCAGGTCCATACGCCTCACGCTATGGCCTGCCGCCTCGATCTGCCGTCCAGCCCCTCGGGCCTGCCGGCCCGGCGGACCGCGGCGCGGACGCCAGGGCCTGTCGTCACCTTCCCGTCTGCCCCGCGACGTCTGGCATGCTCCCCCACGCCCTTAAGGCACAGTGGGGGAGCATGCCGGGCGTCGCGACGCCGCGGAGATCCATCAGAAGCCCCCTAGAGGCGCGAGCCCGGTTCCGCCTCCGGGTTCGGGTGGCGGGCCGGGCGGGTCAGCCGCCGGGTCACACAGGACGGGATGGGGGCGCCGTGGTCGTGCGGGCGGGCCCGGTACGCGCTCGGAGTCTCGCCGACCAGCTCCGTGAAGCGGGAGCTGAAGGAGCCGAGCGAGGTGCAGCCCACGGCGAAGCAGACCGCCGTGACCGTCATGTCGCCGCGGCGCAGCAGAGCCTTGGCACGCTCGATCCTGCGGGTCATGAGATAGGTGTACGGCGTCTCGCCGAAGGCCGCGCGAAAGCTCCGCTGGAAGTGGCCCGACGACATCAGCGCGGTGCGCGCGAGCGTGCCCATGTCCAGCGGCTCCGCGTACTCACGGTCCATCCGGTCGCGGGCCCGGCGCAGCCGGACCAAGTCCTCGACATTCACCACACCAGGATGGCATCCGGCGCCGACACGATGGCCCGGAGCGCTGACACCGAGGGGTCCCCTTACCCGCACGCCCCGGCACCCGCGCTCGCTAACCTACTCGAATGACCGCCGAGCTGACCTTCCTCTCGCGGGTGTCCTATCGCGACCGGGAGGTCGCCGGACCCCGGCTGCGTGGCCTGCTCGCCCTGCTCGCCGACGATCTGCGCACCGGGTGCAGCACGGCCCGGCTGGTCGACGGGCTGTGGCCCGAGGAGCAGCCGGAGAATCCGACGAAGGCGCTGCAGGTCCTCGTCTCGCGGGCCCGTTCCCAGCTCGGTGCCGAGCTGATCGCCAGCACTGCCACGGGCTACCGCCTCACGCTGGACGAGGCACAGGTGGACAGTTCCGCCGTCCTGCTCGCCGCGGCCGCGAGCTCCCGGGCGGCCCGGGACGGCGACCACACCGCCGCGCTGGCGCACGCCGAGGTGGGGCTCGCGCTGTGGGACGGCAGCGCCGACGACCTGGCGGCCGACCCCGTCTCCGCGCTGCGCGCTGCGCGCGTCCCGGCGTACACGACCCTGGTGCGCGCCCGCGCGCTCGCCCTGGCCCGGCTCGGCCGCCGTGCCGAGGCGGCCGAGGCGCTCACCGGCCTCGTACGGGAGCACCCCCGCGACGAGGAGGTGCTCGCGGAGCTGCTGCGCTGCGAAGCCGCCACGCTCGGCCCCGCCGCCGCCCTCGCCCGCTACGACACCTACCGCCGCACGCTGCGCGACGACCTCGGCACCGACCCGGGCCCCGCGCTGCGCGCCGTGCACCAGGAGCTGCTGCGCGACGAGGCCCCGGCCGTCCGCCACGGCGTCCCGCACGAGCCGAACCCGCTGCTCGGCCGTGCCGACGACATCGCGGCGGTCATGGATCTGCTGCGCGCCTCCCGGGTCACCTCGATCGTCGGCGCGGGCGGCCTCGGCAAGACCCGCATGGCGCACGTGGTGAGCCGGGCGGCCGAGCAGAAGTCCGTGCACTTCGTGCCGCTCGCCGGTGTCACCTCCGACGCCGACGTGGCCGACGAGGTCGCCTCCGCGCTCGGCGTCGCAGGAGGACCCGGCGGCCACCCGGGCGTCCCGGCCGACGTCCTCACCGGCATGGCCGGCGCCCTCGGCCCCGGCGCCCTGCTGGTCCTGGACAACTGCGAGCACGTCGTGCGCGGCGCTGCCGACCTCGTACAGGGCCTCGTGTCCACCACCCGCGACCTGCGTGTCCTCACCACCAGCCGGGCCCCGCTCGGCCTGTCCTCCGAATCGGTGTACCTGCTCCCGGAGTTGAGCCTGGCGACGACCGTCGAGCTGTTCGGGCAGCGGGCGCGGGCCGCGCGGCCGGGCGTCGACCTGCCCGCGGGCCCGGTCGAGGAACTCTGCCGCCACCTGGACGGCCTGCCGCTGGCGACGGAGCTGGCGGCGGCCCGCGTCCGTGTCATGTCGGTGCCCGAGATAGCCCGCCGCCTCGACGACCGCTTCGCCCTGCTCAAGGGCGGCGCGCGCGACGCCCCGGAGCGGCACCGCACGCTGCTCGCCGTCGTCGACTGGAGCTGGAACCTGCTCGACGCCGAGGGCCGCGCTGCGCTGCGCGCGCTGTCGGCCTTCCCGGACGGCTTCACGGCGCAGGCGGCACAGCATCTGCTGGGGGACGACGCCATGGACGTACTCGACGTCCTGGAGCATCTCGTCGACCAGTCGTTGCTCAAGGTCACGGACACCGCATCGGGCGTCCGCTTCCGCATGCTGGAGACCGTACGGGAGTTCAGCGCCGCCCGTCGGGAGACGGAGGGGGAGACGGACCGGGTGACCGGCCGACTCCTGGCGTGGGCGCGGGACTTCGGGCGGGCCCACCACGAGGCGGTCCTGGACGTCGAGTCGGTCGCCGCACTGGACCGGATCCGCGCCGAGCAGGACAACCTCGTCCACGCGCTGCGGCTCGCGCAGGCCCGCGCCGACGGGGCCACGGTGGCGGCGGTGTCCGCGGTGCTCTCCGGCATCTGGAACCTGGAGTCCAACTACACGCGCGTGGTCACGCTGATTGAGGAGAACGGCCCGCTGCTGGCACGTCTGCGGCCCGGGCCGGAGGATCTGGAGGTCACGCGGACGGCGGCCGTGCTGTTTACTGCGAACCTGTTCCTGCTGCACGGGCCGCGGACCCCCGCACTGCGCTCCCTGGCCACCCTGCGCAGACTTCCGCCGGCGCCGCCGGACACCCTCGTCCGGGCCGCGGCGACGGTGCTGGACGCCCTGCCGCGGGCGCACTCCGAGCTGCCGGCCCTGTGCGACAGCACCGAACCGCTGGTGACCGGTGTCGCGAACTCCGCCATGAGTTTCGTGGCGGAGAACGAGAACGACCCGGAGCGGGCCCTCGGGGCAGCCCGGCGCTCGCTCGCCGCGCTCGACGGGCGGGGCAGCCCATGGATGCTGGCCCAGGCCCACGCCCGGATCGGCGAACTCTGCCTCCAGCTGGAGCGGGGCGAGGAGGCCCGGCGCCACATCCTGGTGGCGCAGCGGCTCCAGGAACAGCTCCTGGGCCCCTGGTCCGACACGATGGGAGTCCGCTGGGCCCTGGTGCTGGTCCACCTCCGGCTCGGTGCCCTCGACGAGGCCGAGCACTGGCTGGAGCAGACGGCACTGAACCAGGCGGACGACCCGTTCGGCATGCTGATGTACGGCCACGGGGTGCGGGCGGAGATCCTGCTCGCGCGCGGGCGGACCGAGGAGGGTCTGCGCACCTGGCGGCGGGCCGCCGAGCCGGGTCCCGGCCCCGAAGGGCCCCTCTTCCAGGCCGATCCGTCCGGCGTGGAGGCGTGGAACCTGGAGGCGCACGCCGTCGCCGTCATCGCACACGCCCAGCACGGCCGGCTCGACCTGGTGGAGCCGCTGGTACGGGAACTGCCCGACAGGCTCAGGGTGTTGCTGACCCGTCCGACCGTCACGCAGCCCGCGTACGTCGTCGACCTGCCGGTGTGCGGCACCTACCTGCTGGCGCTCGCCATGGTCGGTCTGGAGCGGGGCGAGTGCGTCCCCGCGGCACGGCTCTTCGCCCTCGCCGAGCGCTTCCGCTGCCTGCGCGGCTTCCAGCCGACGATGTCCTCCGCCCGCCTCGGGGAGGCGGCCGGGCGCGCCGACAGGGCGGCGTACGACGACGCGGTGTCGGCGTATGCCGCCCTGGGGGGCGGGGAGTTGCGGGGTGCGGCGCTGGAACTGCTGCGGGAGCACGCCCACCAGTAGGCGGGTCAGCGGGCGCGGTCGTACGCCGACCGCGCCCAGAAGTAGCCGAGGACGGTGAGCCCGACGCACCAGGCGACCGCGAGGGCGGCGCTGTCGCCGATCTCGGTGCCCATCAGCAGCCCGCGCAGCGTCTCGATGATCGGCGTGAAGGGCTGGTACTCGGCGAACCAGCGCACGCCCGTCGGCATCGAGTCCGTCGGGACGATGGCGCTGCCGAGGAAGGGCAGGAAGGTCAGCGGAGTCGGTGCGTTGCTGGCCGACTCGACCGTCTTGGCCCGCAGTCCGAGGGCCGCCGACACCCAGGTCAGCGCCAGGACGACCAGGGCGAGCACTCCGATGGCGGCGAGCCACTCGACGGGCGTGGCGGTGGGCCGGAACCCGGTGAGCAACGCGACCCCGATGACCAGCGCGATGCAGGTCATCGTCTGGATCACGCCTCCCACGACATGCCCGTTCAGTACGGCGGCCCGGGAGATGGACATGGTGCGGAACCGGTTGACGATGCCTTCGGTCATGTCGACGCAGACGGACACCGCGACCGAGATCGCCCCGGAGGTCGCGGCCATCAGGATGATGCCGGGTGCCACGTAGTCGACGTAGTCGCCGCCGCCCGAGGGGGTGATCCCAGCGCCGAGGGCGTTGCCGAAGACGTACACGAACAGCAGCAGCATGATGATCGGGATCGCCGCTGTCGTGAGCGTCATGGACGGATAGCGCATCGCGTGCTTCAGATTGCGGCGCAGCATGGTCACCGAGTCGCTCATGGCGTACGAGTGGGTGCTCAACGGAGGCTCTCCTTGAGGGAGTTCATCGGGCCGGTGGTCGGGCTCGTCAGGGCGAAGAACACGTCGTCCAGGTCGGGCGTGTGCACGGTCAGGCTCTCGGCCTCGACCGACTCGGCTTCCAGCCAATCGAGCAGGGACCGCAGTTCACGGGAGCTGCCGTCGCTCGGCACGTTCAGGGTGAGCGCGGTGTCGTCGCGGGACGCCTCGCGCAGGGCGGCCGCTGCCCGTTCATAGCCGGCCGGGTCGGCGAACCGGAGCCGCACATGCCCGCCGGGTACGAGCCGCTTGAGCTCCTCCGGGGAGCCTTCGGCCACGATCCGGCCGCCGTTCAGGACGGCGATGCGGTCGGCCAACTGGTCGGCCTCTTCGAGGTACTGAGTCGTCAGGAAGACCGTGACGCCGCCCGCGACCAGCTCCCGCACGATCTGCCACATGGAGTGCCGGCTGCGCGGGTCGAGCCCGGTGCTCGGCTCGTCGAGGAAGAGCACACGGGGGTCGCCGACCAGCGTCATCGCGATGTCGAGCCGCCGCCGCATCCCGCCGGAGTAGGCGGCGGGCAGCTTCTTCGCCGCCCCGGTCAGTTCGAACCGCTCGAGCAGCTCGGCGGCCCGCCGCTTGCCCTCCCGCCGCCCCAGATGGTGCAGGTCGGCCATCAGCAGCAGGTTCTCCTCGCCGGTGAGCATGCCGTCCACGGCGGCGAACTGCCCCGTGACGCCGATCTGCGCCCGCACGGCGTCGGGCTCCCGGGACAGGTCGTGCCCACCGATCCGCGCCTCCCCGCCGTCCGCGTCGAGCAGCGTCGAGAGGATCTGCACGGTGGTGGTCTTGCCGGCGCCGTTCGGCCCGAGCAGCGAGTAGACGGTGCCCTCGGCGACAGCCAGATCGATCCCGTCGAGGACGACCTGCTCGCCGTACTCCTTGCGCAGTCCGGTCGCCGTGATGGCGTACGCCGGTGCGGTCCTGGCGGGGTGGTGCGCGGTCGCGGTGTTCGTTGTCATGCGAGGAGCGTGCGGGGTCGCGGATTTGCGGCGGTTTCACGGCGGTTTCACGGGGGCGAAGCAGCCCGCTGGGCGTGAAACCCACCCATGACCTGGCCGTTTGGTGATTGCTGGCGATGGGGTGCGACGGTCGCGATCGAGTGTCCTGCGGACTGTGTGCGGACTACTGGGCGTGGTACTGCACTGCTGGCTCAGGACTCCCAACGAAGTGCGGTTCGAAGGGGGCGTCAGGAGATCAGGGAGCAGGCGAGCGCGGACGTGCAAGCCGGGGAGGCCCTCTGAGTCAGTGGCGACCCGGTGAGGGATCTCATAAATGGGTTGACCGCTAGCGCGACGACGCCAGGGAGGCTATCTTCTAGGTAGAACGACCGGTCTTCCTACCTGATGGGATGCTGGCCCTCGGCCTTCCGTGCGGGACTGCCTCCAGGCACAGGAGTGCAAGTGGGTCCCCGGCGCACACCGACGAAAGATCAAAAGGTTCCATGAAAGCAATCCGTGCCCCGGCCTGGCCGGAGCCCCGCAGAGGGCCGCCGTGTCGCGGCCCCTCCCGACAGGGTCAGCTCCCCGACCGGATCAGCCGGACCGCGTCCAGCAGGGTCTTGTGCGCGGCCGACCAGTCATCCAGGTAGCCGGCGGCCATAGCGCCGTCGTACAGCATCAGCAGCGCACCGGCGGCCGACTTCGGGTCGGCGTGGCCGAGCCGGGTGAGCAGCTCCTGGAAGAGGGTGCGGATCCAGTCCCGGTGGGACGTCACCAGACCGCGGACCGGATGATCCGCATCCGGGTACTCGGCGGCCGCGTTCAGGAACGGCGATCCGCGAAATCCGCGCTCGCGGGCGTGCTCGGCGATCGCCTCGAAGATCAGGTCGATCGCCTCCGCGGGCGGGTGCCCGGCGGCCAGCGGTTCGGCCACCTGCCGGTAGTAGGCGTCCTTGGTCAGCAGATAGGCCACCACCAAGTTGTCCTTGGAGGCGAAGTGCCGGTAGAAGGTCGCCTTCGTCACGCCGGCCTCGGCGATCAGCCGTTCCACGCCGATCGCGCGGACGCCCTCGTAATAGAACAGCCGCGACGCGGCCCGGACCAAGCGTTCGCGGGGCGGTAGCTCCCCCTCGCTCTTGATCTCTCGACGTGCGGCGTTGGTGGTCTTCTGCCCAGTGCTGCTCACTTCCCCATTGTGCCCTCGGCCCGGCCCTGAGCGGCCTCCACCCTCGTACGGTCCCACCCCCATGGGGCCGTCCTCCCCCTATCCCGTGCGGCCCGCAGCAACGTGGCCGTTCATCGAAAGGCTTGTACACATGACTCGTCGTCTTGAAGGAACCGTCGCCCTGGTCACCGGGGCCTCCAGCGGTATCGGCCACGCCACCGCCCTGGAGCTGGCCCGCGAGGGCGCCTCGGTGGCCCTGGTAGGCCGACGCGAGGACCGGCTCACCGACCTCGCCGGGGAAATCTCCACCGCCGGCGGAAACGCCTTGGTCGTGCCCGCCGACATCACCGATGCCCAGGCCGCCGCGGAAGCGGTCGAGCGGACCGTGGAGGGCCTGGGCCGCCTGGACACCCTGGTCAACAACGCCGGCCTCATGCTGCTCGGCCCCGCCCCCAGCGCGGACCTGAACGACTGGCGCCGCATGATCGACATCAACCTCATGGGCCTGATGTACAGCACCCACGCGGCCATTCCCCACCTGGTCAAGGCAGCCGCCGATCAGCCGCGTCAGGTCGCCGACATCGTCAACATCGGCTCCCTCGCGGGCCGTGGCGCCTTCGCCATGTCCGCCGTGTACTGCGCCACCAAGTTCGGCGTCGGCGCCTTCAGCGAGGCCCTGCGCCAGGAACTGGCACGCCAGCACGTCCGCGTCTCCGTCGTCGAGCCCGGCAGCGTCGACACCGAGCTGCGCACTCACAACACGGCCGTCGTCCAGCAGCAACTCGCCACCGCCATCGGCGAGATCGATCGGCTGCAGAGCCAGGACATCGCCGACACCGTCGGCTACATCGTCACCCGCCCCCGGCACGTAAACGTCGCCGAACTGCTCGTACGCCCCACCGAGCAGATCTGAACACCAAGCGCGTGTTCAAGGACACCGATCCCGGGCGGGGAGGCCGGCACGTGCGGGTGACGGCCGGACGCTCCCCCCCATGACGCCCACGCCGCCGGGGCCTGCACGGTGGCGTGGGCCAGCCGCTCCGTAACCGTGGCCGTGCGTGGACCTTGCCGATGTCTGAGAGGGGTTGGTTGCAGTCTGTTTTCGCAGTCTGCCTATCACGCTCACAGGCCGAGTTGAAGCAACTCGATCTCGATGGCCAGGGCGCCGAGGCATTCCTTTTCGGGTGGGTAAATGGCGCGGATGTTGGCGAGTTGCTGTTCGCGGGTGGCGGTCGGGTTGACGTTCGCGGCGCCCTCGCCGTCGAGCAGGGCTTCGAAGTCGGAGTACTCAGTGACCCGCTTGACCTTCACGTCGCAGGTCTCGTCGGTGCCCTTGCTGCGGAAGCGGATGGTGTCGCCAGCGGCGAGGTCGGCGAGGTGCGGGTACTTGACCCGCACCTCGATGGTCTTGGTGCCCGCGGCGACGAGGTCGAAGTACTGGCGGTAGAGGTTGAGCTCGCGGACGCGGGCGGTGGCGTCGGTCATGGGGTGGGAATGCTCCTGGTGGCTGGTTCGGTCATCATGCGGCAGGTCTTGGTTGCCGAGTACGAGTGGCGAAGGGCCCGCTCTGGCAACCGGTTTGGCCGCAGGTGGCGCTTCTATTGCCAGCCGTCGAGGGAGACCTCCCGGCCTCCCACGAGGTACCGGTGGAGGGCGCTTGAGGTGGTGTCCACGAAGTCTTCCGGGATTGCATCGGCGTCGACCCACCGGACCTGGGCGTGCTTGCGCGGTTCGCGGTTTTCGGGTTCGCCGGTCCATTCGTGGGCGGCGAAGACGACGGTGAGGAAGCCGTTTGGCGCTTCGACGCCCCATGCGCCATGGATGATGTGGGCGACCTTCAGCGACTCGGGCTTCACGGTCAGGCCGGTCTCCTCGTACAGCTCGCGCACTGCGGTCTCGGTGATCGGCTCGCCGGGCTCGCTCTTGCCGACGGGCAGGTCCCACATGCCCTGGGCGAACTTGGCGTTCTGGCTGCGCTGGAGGAGGACGACGCGATTGGTGGCCTGGTCGTGGACGATGACGGCGGCGACCAGCAGTGTCATGGATTCGAGGGCGGGCGGCAGGGCTTTGGGCTGGTCGTCGGTGGTCCGCTGAGCCACGGCTTGTGTCCCTTCGTCGGCCGGATGGTGGCAGCTTAGGCCGGCGCTTCGCGTGCGCGGCGGGCGAGTTCGGCGGCTCCGGGCACTCTGCGGCGCTGGTAGATGGACAGGGTGGAGCGGAGCGAGGTAATCGCCTTGCGGGTGCGGTTGGAGGTCATGCCCTCCATCAGGGGGCCCGCGCGACGCCGTACATCCGTGCGGCGATCGTCACCCTCGCCGGATCAGGCTTGCGAATAGGCGAGTTGCTCGGCCTCAAGGTGTCGAACGTCGACTTCAAGGCCGGCACCATCCGCGTCGAGCGTCAGCGCCTCCAGTCCGGGAAGATCGGGCCGCCGAAAACCGCCAAGTCCCGGCGCACCGTCCCAGTCGGCGAAGTCGTCACCGACGCGCTGCTCACACACCTCGCCGCGCGCCCCTCCAAGGAATGGCTGTTCACGATGGAGGAGGGCGAGCCCCTCAACTGCCGCCGCTGGAAGACGGAGTGGAACTGCGTCCGCGGGACGCTCCAGGCGGCAGAGAACGAGACGGCCGAGCGTGAGGGCCGCAAGCCCGTCGAGCTGCCGCACATGGTGACCCACGACCTGCGCCACTTCTTCGCTTCCGCCTTCATCGCCGGCGGAGCGAGCGTCAAGCAGGTCCAACTCGTCCTCGGCCACGCATCCGCCGTCATCACACTGCGGATCTGCGCGCACCTGTGGCCGGGAGAAGAAGACCGCACCCGGACCGTCATGGACGCCGTTTTCGGCGGCCTGCGGACCGGGTGCGGACAGGTAGGCGATGCGACCCGCGAAACAGCAGGTCAGACGGCCTAGCCATAGATCAGGCCTTCTTGGTCTCCCAGAAGATCTTGTCGATCTGGGCGATGTAGTCCAGCGCCTTCTGGCCCGTCGCCGGGTCCGTGGACGCCTTGGCGGCCGAGAGGGCCTTCAGGGTGTCGTTGACCAGCTGGTGCAGCTCCGGGTACTTCTCGAAGTGCGGGGGCTTGAAGTAGTCGCTCCAGAGCACCGACACGTGGTGCTTGGCGAGCTCGGCGCGCTGCTCCTTGATGACGGTGGCGCGAGCCTGGAAGTGCGGGTCGTCGTTGCCGGCCATCTTTTCCTGGACGGCCTTCACCGACTCCGCCTCGATGCGGGCCTGGGCCGGGTCGTACACACCGCAGGGCAGGTCGCAGTGCGCGCTGACCTTGACCTTGGGGGCAAACAGGCGGGAGAGCATTGAGCTGTCCTTCCTCGTGATCGTCTTCTCAGGTGGGACATTACTCCGTGGGAGAGGGGTTTTCGCGAGTGCCCCCATGGGCTTAGGACAAAAGTCCAGGGTGAAACTGGGACTGGTGGAGGATAGGACCGGGGAGGTGCCGGTGATGCCGGAGCTGTCGCAGGAGACCGAGCGTGGGAGGGCCGTGCTGCCGTTCGGAGCAGCCGAGGTGACGGGACCCTCCATGGTTCCCACGCTTCAGCACGGGGATCGGCTCGTCGTGCAGTGGGGGGCGCGGGTCAGGCCCGGTGACGTCGTCGTCCTGCGTCATCCGTTCCAGCAGGATCTGCTGGTCGTCAAGCGGATCGCGGAGCGCCGGGAGGGGGGTTGGTGGGTGCTCGGGGACAATGCGTTCGCCGGGGGAGACAGCACTGATTACGGAACCGTTCCCGAGGAGCTCGTCCTCGGGAAGGTGCGGTTCCGGTACCGGCCCCTGAAGGGTGATCAGCGGTCGCCGGTCGCCGTCGTCCGGTGGGTGGCGGGGGCCGCGAGGCCCGTGCTGTCCGACCGGTCCGCCTCCAGGCGCTTGCGGGCGCGGTAGGCCGCCACGTTGGCGCGGGTCGCGCAGCGGTCCGAGCAGTAGCGCCGGGAGCGGTTGGTCGAGGTGTCCAGGTAGGCGTTGCGGCAGGGTGACGCCTCGCACAGGCCCAGGCGGTCGACGCCGTACTCCGTCAGATGGAAGGCCAGGCCCATCGCCGCGATGGCCGCGTAGCCCGCCGTCGCGTTCGACGGGTGATCCGCCAGGTGCATGTGCCACAGGGGGCGGCCGTCGTCGTCCCGGTAGTCGTGGCCGGAGATCTGCGGGCTCACCGGGAACTCCAGGAGGAGTGAGTTCAGCAGGTCCACGGCGAGGGTCTCGTTGCCGCCGTCCGCCGCTTCGAAGACCGCGCGCAGCCGAGCCCGTACGGAGCGGAAGCGGGTGACGTCCGCGTCCGTGGCGCGGCGGGCCGCCGAGGAGTTGCCGCCGAAGAGGTCGCGGACGGCCTCGACCGAGGTCAGCGAGTCCTTGCCCCGGCCCGGCTCCTCGCTGTTGACGAGACGGACAGCGTAATCCGAGTAATAGGCCAGTTCCACTTGTAGTCCTTACGGGGGCGCTCTATCGTCGTGGCTGCGGTCAGGTAACAGATGATCGTGCTTCCAGGGTATTACGTGGGCGAGCGAAGTAAGGGGCTTCCATGACCGTCAGCACCGGAACCGACTGGCGCGCCTGGCAGGAGAGCTGGGACCGGCAGCAGGAGTGGTACATGCCGGACCGCGAGGAGCGCTTCCGGGTGATGCTCGACATGGTCGAGGCGCTGGTCGGGCCCGAGCCGCGCGTCCTCGACCTCGCCTGCGGCACGGGCACCATCACGGCCCGGCTGCTCGCCCGCCTGCCCGGCGCCACCAGCACCGGCGTCGATCTCGACCCCGCGCTGCTGACCATCGCCGAGGGCACCTTCGAGGGCGACGACCGGGTCTCCTTCGTCACGGCTGACCTCAAGGACCCGCAGTGGCCCACGCTGCTGCCGTACGACTCGTACGACGCCGTCCTGACTGCCACGGCCCTGCACTGGCTGCACAGCGAACCTCTCGCGGCCCTCTACGGTCAGGTCGCGGAACTCGTCCGCGACGGCGGTGTCTTCATGAACGCCGACCACATGATCGACGAGACGACGCCCAGGATCAACGCGGCCGAGCGTGCGCAGCGGCACGCCCATATGGATCAGGCCAAGAAGAACGGCGCCCTCGACTGGGCCGAATGGTGGGAGCTGGCCGCGAAGGACCCCGTCCTCGCCGCGCCCACCGCCCGCCGCTTCGAGATCTACGGCGAGCACGCCGACGGCGACACGCCGTCCGCCGCCTGGCACGCGCGGGTGCTGCGCGAGAAGGGCTTCGGGGAGGCCCGGCCGGTGTGGTGCTCACCCTCGGACACGCTTCTCCTGGCCCTCAAGTAAGCCCGACGGGACCCCCAACCAAGCGCCGGCGACGGCGATCGAGGCGGTACGGAAATTCCGTACCGCCTCTTCTGCGTCCTGTGTGACCTCCCACCGCACTGGAAGGGTGAGACGGTCCGCGACCGCGGGCCGGGGAGGGAGGCGGGATGACGCGCGGCGAGGAAGTCGCTCTGCACGCCTTCGTGGAGGGCAGACGCACGGCGCTGTTCCGCAGCGCCTATCTGCTGTGCGGCAACCGCGACGAGGCGGAGGATCTCGTGCAGACGACCCTGGTGAAGGTCGTCCTCGGCGCGCGCCGGCACGGACGCCTCGACAACCTCGAGGCCTATGCGCGCAAGACGCTGGTCAACACCTTCATCTCCGCCCGTCGCCGGTTCTGGCGGCGCGAGCAGGCGTACGGCGAAGTGCCGGACGTGGCGGGGCAGTTGGTCGACAGCGACACCGGACTGATGGTGCGGGCCGCTCTCGCGGAGCTCGCGCCCAAGCAGCGTGCCGTGCTGGTGCTGCGCTACTGGGAGGACCTGAGCGTGGCCGCCACGGCCCAGCTGCTCGGGATGCGGGAGAGCACGGTCAAGAGCCACACGGCCAGGGGACTCGCGGCGCTCAGGGCCGCGGTGCGGGAGGAATACGCATGAACCAGAAGGAAGTCGAGAGCGAGCACGTCAGGGAACTGCTCGGGCGGGCCGTGCACGACGTGCGGGCGCCCGGGAGCCGCGGCAGCGAGGCCGTCTTCGCTCAGGCCTCGCGCGTGCGGTGGCGGCGGCGTGCGGCGGCGACCGGCGCTGTGGCCGCGGCCGTTGCAGCCGGCCTGGTGGCCGTCGGCCCCGGCCTGTTGAACAGCGGCGGGGGCGGGTCGAGTGTCGCCAGTGAGCCCACCGCCGGTGAATTCACCACCCAGGCGGCCAAGTTCGCGAAGCTGCTGCCCGCCGGGACCGGGAAGATCAGCGAGGTGTCGCTGCTGCGGCTGGTCAAGCAGGTGCCCAAGGCGCCGCTCCCGAAGCGTGTCGGGCCGTACGACGGGGACTACGCGGTCAGCCGGGACGGCGGCACCGGATACCTGAGCGTGCGGGTCCTGACCTCCCAGCAGGTCGCGGTCAAGACGGGCCGCAAGGGGATCGAGGACCCCTGCAAGGACGCCCCGAAGGACGGCCGGGTGAACTGCACCACCGAGAAGCTCCCCAACGGCAGCCTGCTGGGTATCTGGCAGGAGGGCGTGCCCGAGCCGGGCAGCTACTCCTACCCGAAGTGGGGCAAGACGTACGTCGCCTCGCTGAAGCTGACGGACGGCGGGATCCTCCAGGTCCGCGACACCACCGGTTTCCAGGGCAAGGGCCAGCTCGGTCCGCTGCTGAAGACGCCGCCGCTGACCAGGGCCCAGCTGCACAAGCTGATCCTGAATCCGGTGCTGCTGCCGTAGCCGGGACGGCATGAAGGCCGTAGCCGGGACGGCATGAAGGCCGTAGCCGGGACGGCATGAAGGCCGTAGCCGGGACGGCATGAAGAAGGGGCGGTACGGGAACTCCGTACCGCCCCTTGCTTCCGCGTACCGCTAGAGCACCTTGGACAGGAACGACTGCGTCCGCTCGTGCTGCGGATTCGTCAGTACGTCACGGGGGTGGCCGGACTCGACCACCACACCGCCGTCCATGAAGACCAGCGAGTCGCCCACCTCGCGGGCGAAGCCCATCTCGTGCGTGACGACGATCATCGTCATGCCGGACTCGGCGAGGTCGCGCATGACGTCGAGGACGTCACCGACCAGCTCCGGGTCGAGCGCCGAGGTCGGCTCGTCGAAGAGCATCAGCTTCGGGTCCATCGCCAGCGCGCGGGCGATGGCCACGCGCTGCTGCTGACCGCCGGAGAGCTGCGAGGGGTAGTTCTTCGCCTTGTCGGCCAGGCCCACGCGCTCCAGGAGCTGGCCCGCGCGTTCCCGGGCCTGGGCCCTGCTGACGCCCTTGACCTGGACCGGCGCCTCCATGACGTTCTCGAGCGCCGTCATGTGCGGGAACAGGTTGAAGCGCTGGAAGACCATGCCGATGTCCCGGCGCTTCAGCGCGACCTCGCGGTCGCGCAGTTCGTACAGCTTGTCGCCGTGCTGCCGGTAGCCGACCAGCTCACCGTCGACGTACAGGCGACCGGCGTTGATCTTCTCCAGGTGGTTGATGCACCTGAGGAAGGTCGACTTGCCGGAGCCGGAGGGGCCGATGAGGCAGAAGACCTCGCCGGACTTCACCTCCAGGTCGATGCCCTTGAGGACCTCGATGGGGCCGAAGGACTTGTGCACGCCTTCGGACTTGACCATCGTCGTGGCGGAGTCCGCCTTGGTCACATTGGCGGTCATGCCATGCCTCCCCTCGGACGGCCCAGCGACAGCAGGCTGGCCTTGATCTTCTGGAACGGGGTGGCCGGGAGGGTGCGGCTGCTACCCCGAGCGTAGTACCGCTCCAGGTAGTACTGGCCGACGCTGAACACCGAGGTCAGCAGCAGGTACCAGGCGGCGGCGAGGAAGAGCATCTCGGCCGGGGCGCCGGACGTCTGGCCGATGTCCTGGGCGACGCGGAACAGCTCGGAGTACTGAATCACGGCGACCAGCGAGGTCGTCTTCAGCATGTTGATGACTTCGTTGCCCGTGGGCGGCACGATCACGCGCATCGCCTGCGGGATCACGATCCGGCGCAGGGTCTTGCTGTGGCTCATGCCCAGCGCGTGGCTGGCTTCGGTCTGGCCCTCGTCGACCGAGAGCAGACCGGCCCGGCAGATCTCGGCCATGTACGCGGCCTCGTTCAGACCCAGCCCCAGCAGCGCCGTCAGCAGCGGCGTCATGAAGCTGGACCAGTAGTCCTTGTAGATCGGACCGAGGTTGATGTACGTGAAGACCAGGCCCAGGTTGAACCAGACCACCAGCTGCACGAGGACGGGGGTGCCGCGGAAGAACCAGATGTAGAACCACGCGATGGACGAGGTCACCGGGTTCTTCGACAGCCGCATCACGGCGAGGAGCACACCGCCGACGACGCCGATCAGCATCGAGAGGACCGTCAGCAGCAGCGTCTTGAGTACGCCGTCGATGATGCGGTGGTCGAAGAAGTAGTCGGGGATCGCACCCCAGTTGATCTTGCCCTGGGAGAACGCGTAGATCACGGCTACCAGGAGCGCGATCGCGACGACCGCGGAGACGTACCGCCCGTAGTGCCGGACCGGGATCGCCTTGATGGCCTCCGGTCCGGCCGGGGGAGTGTCCTCCGGGCCCGCCGTCTTGTCGATGTCAAGAGTCACGGGAGTTGTTGCCTTTCAGTGCCCGCTCGGATCCGCGGTCACTTGCCGCCGTTGACCGTGGCCGTCTTGACGGCACCGGCCTCGACGCCCCACTTGGAGATGACCTTGTCGTACTCGCCGTTCTTGATGACGGCGTCCAGCGCGGCCTGGAGGGCGTCCCGCAGCTGGGTGTTGGACTTGGCGACCGCGATGCCGTACGGCGCCGCCTCGACCTGCTCGCCGACGAGCTCGAAGTCCTTGCCGCCGCCGGAGGTCTTCACCGCGTACGCGGCGACCGGGAAGTCCGAGGAGCCGGCGTCGGCGCCACCGCCGCGGAGTCGGGTCTGGGCCTGCTGGTCGTTGTCGTACGACTCGATGGCGATCTTCTTGCCGCCGGTGCACTTCTTCGACTCGGACTTGGCGAGGTCCTCGGAGACCGTGCCGCGCTGCACCACGATCTTCTTGCCGCACAGGTCGGCCCAGGTCTTGATGTTCTGGGTCTTGCCCTTGGGGGTGTAGATCGAGACGCCGGCGGTGAAGTAGTCGACGAAGTCGACGCCCTCGCCGACCTTCTTGCCGGTGTCGGCGTCGATGCCCTCCTGACGGTCCTTGGTGTCCGTCATGGCGGACATCGCGATGTCGTACCGCTTGGAGCGCAGGCCCGTGATCAGGGTGTCGAAGGTGCCGTTCTGGAACTCGAACTTCACTCCGAGCTGCTTGCCCATCGCGTCCGCCAGGTCGGGGTCGATGCCGACCGTCTTGCCGGAGCTGTCCTTGAACTCGACCGGCGCGTACGCGATGTCCGAGCCGACCTTGATGACGCCCGCGTCGCGGATCGCCTTGGGCAGCTTGTCGGCCAGTGGCGCCGAGCTCGTGCCGGTGGTCGACTTGCTCGAGTTGTCCTTCGTCTGGTCACCGCAGCCGGTGAGGATCAGGGCGCCAGCGACCGCGATCGCACCGACCGCAGCTGTCCGGGAGCGCATGGCGGTCGTACGACGGGTGGAGCGTGCGGTCATGTTGGGTTCCTCCGGCGGATGAGGGAGTAGCCGATAGGTCGACGACAACACAGACCTTCGAGTGCCGCGACCTTGTGTGATGACGGCATCCTGCCATTCGGACGACGCCATTCAGGGGACTCGCTATGTCAAAATCGGATAACGGGTGACCCCCGAACCGCTACGGGCCGGTACATCAAGGCCGGACCTTGTGCGGGAATCTCTCGTTCCGGCCGGAAGATCTTCGGCGCATCTCGCGATGCGGGCGGCCGCTACTCCTCACTTGCGGCGACAGGAGGACAAGTCGTGGACTTGTCCACATATTCGGTTATGAGTCATGTCACCGGCATGTGACCTTCGCGTTATGGACTCGTCGTCGACACCGTCCGTCCGGTAAGAAGGTTCTTTACACCCCTCATCCGGGGCTCAGGGCGCGTGTGCGGCGCGCCCGTCGCGCCAAGCTCGTACGCAACCACGGCGGCTGGGCTTGCGTGGTGCCCGCCCACCCCTCAACCAGGAGTGGTCACCCTCAAACAATGAAGACTTAAGGGGTAAAACAAAGTGGCAGCGGAGATCGTCAATCCTCGCAGCGACAGCAGTACGGATCAGGAAGCCGGGGGCGAGCCCCTCGATTCCTTCGACCCGGCATTCGCGCTGCACCGCGGCGGCAAGATGGCTGTGCAGGCCACCGTGCCGATCCGCGACAAGGACGACCTGTCCCTGGCGTACACGCCCGGCGTGGCGAAGGTGTGCAGCGCCATCGCCGAGCAGCCGGACCTTGTCCACGACTACACGTGGAAGTCGTCCGTCGTGGCTGTGGTGACGGATGGGACAGCTGTTCTGGGGCTGGGGGACATCGGCCCCGAGGCCTCCCTTCCGGTCATGGAAGGCAAGGCCATCCTGTTCAAGCAGTTCGGCGGCGTCGACGCCGTGCCGATCGCGCTCGACTGCACGGGCGTCGACGAGATCGTCGAGACCGTGGCCCGGCTGGCGCCGTCCTTCGGTGGCGTCAACCTGGAGGACATCTCGGCACCGCGGTGCTTCGAGATCGAGCGCAAGCTCCAGGAGCGGCTGGACATTCCCGTCTTCCATGACGACCAGCACGGGACCGCGGTCGTGACGCTGGCGGCGCTTCGCAACGCCGCGAAGCTGACCGGGCGGTCGCTGGGCGACCTGCGCGCGGTCATCTCGGGCGCGGGTGCGGCCGGTGTGGCCATCGCCAAGTTCCTGCTGGAGGCAGGGCTCGGAGATGTCGCCGTCACGGACCGCAAGGGCGTCGTGTCCAAGGACCGGGACGACCTGACGGACGTCAAGCGTGAGCTCGCGGAGATCACCAACAAGGCCGGTCTGACGGGGACGCTGGAGTCCGCGCTCGCGGGCGCCGACGTCTTCATCGGCGTCTCCGGCGGTACGGTGCCGGAGCCGGCGGTGGCGTCGATGGCGGAGGGGGCCTTCGTCTTCGCGATGGCCAACCCGAACCCCGAGGTGCACCCCGACATCGCCCACAAGTACGCGGCCGTCGTCGCGACCGGGCGGTCCGACTTCCCGAACCAGATCAACAACGTGCTGGCGTTCCCCGGGATCTTCGCGGGGGCGCTGCAGGTGCGGGCGTCCCGGATCACCGAGGGGATGAAGATCGCGGCGGCCGACGCGCTGGCCGCGGTCGTCGGGGACGATCTTGCGGCGGACTATGTGATTCCCTCGCCGTTCGATGAGCGGGTGGCTCCGGCGGTGACCGCGGCGGTGGCCGCGGCTGCCCGGGCCGAGGGGGTTGCTCGCCGCTGACGCGGTGTGCGTGGTGGCCTCGCCGGGTTTCTCGGCGGGGCCACTTTTGCGTGGGGGCGTTCGGGCGGGGGGGGCTCCGCCCCTTTTCATGGGTGCGGGGAACTGCTTTCAGGGGCGCGGGGAACTGCGCGATCTTTTGGCGGGGGTCTGGGGGAGTAGCCCCCAGGTTCGATGGGGTCCAGGCACGGACAGCGGTCCTCGCGGCCTCGGTCGGCGGCCGAGGCCGGCGGAGCAGACCCAGCGGGGTACCTCCGCCATGGGTCCCCCTGCTCGGGCGAAGCCGAGAGCTTGGGGGAGGGCAGGGGCGGAGGGGGCGAAGGACATCCCCCGAACCCACCCCCGCGTCGGGGGTGGCGGGACGCGTGTCACAGGGGGACATGGTTCCCCCGGCCGGGGGCGGAGCCTATCGTCAAGGTCATGTTCGCTGCCTATGCCGCCCGAATCGACCGTGACCAGCCGCTGAACGGCCTGGAGTTGGGGGAGCGCCCGACCCCCGAGAAGAGGCCGGGCTGGACGACCGTGAACGTACGCGCCGCCTCGCTCAACCATCACGACCTGTGGTCGCTCCGCGGAGTCGGCCTGGCCGAGGACAAGCTCCCGATGATCCTCGGCTGCGACGCCGCCGGGATCGACGAGGACGGCAACGAGGTGGTGCTGCATTCCGTCATCGGCCAGACCGGCCACGGGGTAGGCCCCAAGGAACCCCGGTCCATCCTGACCGAGCACTACCAGGGCACCTTCGCCGAGCAGGTCTCCGTACCTACGTGGAACATCCTCCCCAAGCCCAAGGAACTGTCCTTCGAAGAGGCCGCCTGTCTGCCCACGGCCTGGCTGACGGCGTACCGGATGCTGTTCACCAACGCCGGGGTGCGGCCCGGTGACTCCGTCCTGGTGCAGGGCGCGGGTGGCGGCGTGGCCACCGCCGCGATCGTGCTCGGGAAGGCCGCCGGGCTTCGGGTGTTCGCCACCAGCCGCGACGAGGCCAAGCGGAAGCGGGCCGTCGAGCTGGGGGCCGTGGAGGCGCTCGAGTCCGGGGCGCGGCTGCCGCAGCGGGTCGACGCCGTCATCGAGACGGTCGGTGCCGCCACTTGGTCACACTCCATCAAGTCACTGCGGCCCGGCGGCACGGTGGTCATTTCGGGGGCGACCAGCGGCGACCGGCCCTCGCATGCCGAACTGACCCGCGTCTTCTTCCTGGAGCTGAAGATCGTCGGCTCCACGATGGGTACCAAGGACGAGCTCGAGGACCTGCTGTCCTTCTGCGCCGCCACCGGCGTACGCCCCGTCATCGACGAGGTGCTGCCGCTCGACCGGGCCCGCGAAGGGTTCGAGCGGCTGGAGGCGGGCGATCAGTTCGGGAAGATCGTGCTGACGAACTCCTGACGGTTTTCTCCGCCGACAACGGCCGGTCCGGTTCTCCGGGCCGGCCGTTGTCGTGTGTCAACTATGGTTGACAAGTTTCGACCTGTCAACGTAGGTTGACGTCATGACCGAAGCAACGGATCTTGCCGAGCGCGCGGGTGATCGCGATCCGCGGGTCGGGCTGCGCGCCGTCTCCGCGCTGCGGAGGCTGCTGGAGCAACTGGAAGCGGTGCAGGTGCGCAGTGCGCGCAATCAGGGCTGGTCGTGGCAGGAGATCGCCGCGGAACTCGGAGTGAGCAGGCAGGCCGTGCATAAGAAGTACGGGAGGCAGTGATGTTCGAGCGGTTCACCAAGGATGCGCGTGCTGTCGTCGAGGGGGCGGTGCTCCAGGCCGAGCGGGCGGGGGCCGAGACGGTGGAGGCGGAGCACATGCTGCTCGCTCTGCTTGACCGGGAGGGGAGCCGGGGATCGTTCGCTCTGGCGTCGCTCGGGCTGGCCGGCCGGCGGGACTCGGTGGAGCGGGACCTCGCCGAGGCGCGGCGTCGCGGTGGTCTCTCCCGTGCCGATGCGGACGCCCTCTCCGGGCTGGGTATCGACCTGTCGGAGATCGTCTCCCGGGTCGAGGAGGCGCACGGGGAAGGGGCGTTGGACTCGGGGAAAGGGGGTGGGGGTGGTCGGCGGGCCCGGCGGCGGCCCTTCGCCCAGGGGGCGAAGGGTGTGCTGACGCAGTCCCTGCGGATCGCTCTCGCTCGGCGTGAGCGGCACATCGGTGACGAGCATCTGCTCATGGCGCTCACCGTGCGGCCCGGGGTTCTCTCGGAGGTGCTTGCCGATCACGGGGTTACGCACGAGGCGGTGACGCGGGTGCTGTACGGCGGCGGCGGTGGTGTGGCCGAGGCGGGGTGAAGGTGCGCGGGGTGAGTATGGCGGCGTGGGCGGGGCGGGGCTGGGGGCGTTTTCGCCCCTCCGCCCCTGCCCCTCCCCTCTCCGGGAGCTACGCCCCCAGGCCCCCGTATCGCGCTTCGCGCTCGTCCTCGCACGCCGGACGGGCTAGACGTGCTTGCGCAGTGACGCCGCGATGTGTGCCGCCGCGGTCGACAAGTGGCGGCGGGTTTCCCGTAGTTGGTCCTCCGTGACGCCGTGGTCGCGGGCCGCGTCGCGGATGTCGTCGCGGAAGCGGTCCAGGAGGCGGTCGAGGTCGCGGGCGGGATTGCCGGTGGAGTCCTCGTGGGCCCAGGAGGGTTCGTAGTCGGCGGGGAAGTCCTCGCGGGTGACCGTGTACTCCGGTTCGGTGGTCGAACCCGCCTTCGTGTCCGTACGGCCGAAGCCGAAGTCCTTGCCGAGGTCCTTTCCGAAGTTCTTGCCGAAGTCGCCGAATTCCTTGGCCAGTTCGGTCAGTCCCTCGCGCACGCCGGTCGGCCAGTCGCCCCGCGCGAAATGGTCCTGCACCTGCTCCTGGACCCGCTTGGCCATCCGCTGCATCTCCTCCTGGGCCTGGGCGCGGGCTCGCTCCTGGGCCTCCTTGGCCTGGCGACGGGCGCGCTGGGCCTCGTCGCGGGCGCGGCGGCTCTCGTCCTTCGCTCGGCGGGCCTGCTCCTTCCACTCCTGCCGGACGCGCCGCATCTCCTCCTTCGCCGCCCGCCACGACTCCTTGTCCTGGTAGTCGCCGATGCCCCCGAAGTCGCCCGGCTCCGCGTCGTGTTCCTTGGCCCCGGTGCCACCCTTGGAACCCCGCCGGGCCTCCGTGGCGGCCGCCCGCATCTCGCGGCGCAGATCGCCCGCCGCGCCCCGTACATCGGCACGGATCTCGGCCGCGAGCTCTGCCACGGACTCCCGGATCTCCAGCTCCAGATCGGCCAGTTCGCCGCTGCGGTCGGCGAGTTCGGCGCGGCCCGCGTCCGTGATCGCGTACACCTTGCGGCCGCCCTCGGTGGTGTGCGTGACGAGTCCTTCGGCCTCCAGCTTCGCCAGCCGGGGGTAGACGGTGCCCGCCGAGGGCGCGTACAGGCCCTCGAAGCGCTCCTCCAGGAGCCGGATCACCTCGTACCCGTGGCGCGGTGCCTCGTCCAGCAGCTTCAGGAGGTAGAGGCGAAGGCGGCCATGAGCGAAGACGGGAGGCATGTCAGAGCACCTTCTTGTCGGTCGGGCCGTCGGTCGAGGTGTCTGTCGAGTCGTCGGTCGAGGTGTGGGTCGAGTCGTCGGTCGGGTCGTCGGTCGACGTGATCGTCGAGTCGTCGATTGGACCCTCGGACGAGGCCGCGTGCCGGAGGGCCGGATCGTCGTCGTACGGCCCGTCCTCCGTCGGTGGCCTGCGGAGCAGTGCGATGGAGCCGGAGACGGTCACCGCCTTCAGCCTGCCGTTGCCCGCGCCCAGTCGGCCGGTGATCTTCTTGGCACCCCACTGCCCACCGACCCGGAGATCCTCGAAGGCACTGGAGACGGTGCCGCTCGCGGTGTTCGCCTCGACCTCCGCGTCCGCCGGATGCGGGAGTCGGATGGCGATCTCGCCCGAGACATTGGTGAGCTGGACGTCGGTCGGGGCGCCCGTGGCGTCGAGGTCCACGATCATCGAGCCGCTCACCGATTCTGCCCGCACGGAGGAGCCCGAGCCCTCCACCACGGTCAGGTCGCCGGAGACGGAGTTGAAGCGGAGGTCGCCGGTGACGGCCTGGGCCTCCAGACTTCCGGACACCGTGTCCACCCGCACGGGACCCGCGATGCGGACGAGAGTCGTGTCGCCCGTGACGCCCTTGACCTCCACGCGCGCGTCCACCCCCGAGACCACGGCGGCGGCGCCGACCACGCCGACCTCGACCCGGGTGCCGGTGGGGACCGCCAGTGAGACCACCGCATGGCGACGCCAGCCCTTGCGGTCGAGCCACTTGAGGAAGCCCTTCCAGGGCAGGTCCTCGTACGCCACGCTGAGGGTGCCGTCCTTCTGGGTCACCTGGAGCGGCGGGCCCTCGAGGTCGGACACCTCGAGCCGGGCGGAACCCTCGTCGGTGCCCACGACGTTGACAGTTCCATTGACGATGCGTACGTGCAGCGCCGTCACGGGGTCGTCGAAGGTGAGCTTCCTCGGCTCTGCGACGGACCACTCGGACATGGTGCAGACCTCCTCGACCGGACCGGACCCCCGTCGAGTCCGGACTCGACGCGCCATATCGCGTCTCCCGTCATTCACGATATATCGCGGTTGCTGAAAGTCAAGACACCCGTTCTGGGGATCATGGGCGAGATGTAGGGGCCAAAACGTCCTAAAGTGGGGCCATGTCGACTGTGCCCGGCGAGTCCTCGGCCACGGCCCCCGGCGCCCTGCTCCTGTGCCGGGCGCACCCCGAGTCCGTCGGTCCCGCCGCCCAGCTGCTGCGCGAGCGGATGCTGCTCGCCGGGGCCGGTCCCGAGTGGAGCGTGCTGGTTCCCGAGGGCAAGCCCTGGCGGCACGGCGAGGAATCCGTCGACCGTGTGCTCAGCGGCTGGGCCGCGGCTCTCGCCGTCGGCGCCTCCTGGCCGGTACTCGCCCTGTGGTGGGACGCCGACCACAGTGGTTGCACTCTCGCCTCGGGCTTCCGTCGCACCGTCGGCTACGAATGGCTGGCCAACGGCACCCCGGTCGGCGAGGACGAGGCGATGCGCACGTTGGCCGCGCGGCTCGGTCTCGATCCGGTGCTGGACATGCAGTCCCTGGAGCAGTTGACGAAGCCCGACCCCGGTGCGGACGCACGCACGCGCGTGTGGACTCTGCTCACCGTCCTCACGCGCGCGGGGATGGTGCTTCCGGCCGGTATCAGCCCGGGAGAACCGACCGACCGGCTCCGTGAGGTGGCCCGGATCCAGCCCGGCGCCGAGCAGATCGAGTGGTCGGGGTGGCGTGCCGCCGTCCGCGCGGAAATCGACGTGATGGAAGGCGGCAGCCTGGCGTCCTGGTTCCGCGGCGCGAGGGCCCGTGACCTCGCCACGGCCGAGCTGGCCGCCGGCCTCCCGCTCACCGCCTGGGGCGTACGGCGCCGCAGTGCCGGCTGGATCGCCGCCGGCGCGCTCCTGGTGATCCACGGCGCTCTGGGCCTGGCATACGGCCACCTGCGCGCCTTCGACTGACGACCGCGAGTCCGACCGACGACCGCGACCGCGAGTCCCGAGGGGCGAGCCGACGAGCACCAAGCCCCCGGGGTGACGCCCACGCGTACGCAGCCCCCGGTGGCGTGACGCCCACGCTGTACGCAGCCCCGAGTGTCGCCCTACTCCTCGTCGTCCTCGTCGTCCAGCCGCGCCAGCCACGTCGCCAGCCGCTCCACCGGTACCTCGAAGTCCGGGTTGAGGTCGACGAACGTCCGCAGCTGTTCGGCGAGCCACTCGAAGGTGACCTCTTCCTCGCCCCGCCGCTTCTCAAGTTCCTCGATGCCACGGTCGGTGAAGTACATGGATGGTGCTCCGTCGGTGAAAGTGAAGTGGAACGCTGGGAAAAGGATAAGTGGGGCGCGTCGCGCGCGGAGGTCCTCTGTCGTGACCGCCTCCCTGCGGCTAGCCTGCAAGGTCGGCGGTACCACGGGGGCGTGGGGGAACGGGGGATGCCATGGGTGACGCAGTGACCCGGATCGCACGGATCGAGATGCCGGACGGGACGCCGGTCTGGGCCCGGATCTCGGGGGCCGAGGAGCTGGAGGAACCGTCCGGCGGGCTGTCGTACACGGACACGGGGTTCGGCGACCGGGTGGAGGCGCAGGTCGAGAGCCTGCAGTCGGTGATCACCAGTGTTGCGCGGTCGCTGGCCGCGCCGCTGCGGGCGGTGCGGCCCGACGAGGTCAGCGTCGAGTTCGGGATCGAGCTGACGGCCAAGGCGGGCAAGGTGGTCGGCCTCCTGGCGGACGGCGAGGCGAAGGCCGGCATCACGGTGACGCTCACCTGGAACGGCGGCCCACCGGACCTCGAAGAGACCGACGTGAACGCGCGGCCGAGCACCACCACCCCCCATACGCACCCGACCGGCACCGGCGGCAACGCACACCCGACCGGCACCGGCGGAAACGCACATCCGACCGGCACCGGCGGCAACCCGCAGCCAGGCTCAACCGGCCCAGACGCACGGGCGAACCCACCGGCCGACCCACACGCGGGCGCGTCCCCCGGCGCCCCGGCGCACGGCGGCTCCGGTGACGCCTCCGTCGGGGGCGGGGCATGACGGACGGGCACGCCCCGGGCGCACCGGGCGGCCCCGGGAACGCTCACCGTGCGCTGCGTGATCTCGTCACCGCGGCGACGGTGCGCATCCATCGAGCGGGGGCCGGGTATGCCCTGGACGAGCCCGGCACGTTCCTCGGGAGTGGCTATTTCGTCGCTCCGGAATGGGTTCTGACCTGCGCGCATGTGGCTCGGAGCGGGGAGGGGGGCGAGGTGACCGTGGTCTATGAGACGGGACCGGGCCGCGGTACGTCCGCTGTCGCGGGCGACGTGGCGACGACTCTCCCGCCCCATGTCGAGGGTGTGGTGCGCGGCAGTTGGCCGGCCCCCGACCTCGCGCTCGTCCGGCTGCGCGAGTCCGTCGACCACGACTGCGCCTATGTCACCGAGCGTCCGGTGGCGTACTACGAAGAGGCGAAGGTCTTGTACTCGGGCTGGTCCGTGGTCGGCGGTGAGCTGCGCCGGGTGAACGGGACCTGCACGGTGCAGGGCACCCTCGGTGGCTGGTCCGAGGGCGAGCAGATCCGGCTGGGCGGCGATGTGCTGCCGCCCGGCGTCTCGGGAGGGCCGGTCGTCGATCCCGTACGCGGTGAGGTCGTCGGTGTTCTGAAGTCGCAGGCGGACCGGGGGCTCGGCGGTACCTGCACGGGCGTGGAGCAGTTACGGTCCCTGCCGGTGCCGACGGGTGAGGTGCGAGGCGAGGACGCGGATCTGTACCAGGCCGTCTTCCGCGCCCACGACCGCTATCACCGTGACCGGCAGCGCCATCCCGACTACGACGGCAACACCTGGGCCGACGTGCAGGGTCAGCTCGGCGCGCGGCCCGGCCGCGCCTTCAGCCCGTTCGAGCGGACCCGGTTGCTCGGCAGGCTCGCCGATCTGCCGCCTCCGGCCAGTACCGGCGAGCTGTTCGGCATCCTCGAATCCCTGCTGGGCAGCCATGCGGCGATCCCGCACCCGGCGCCGCGCGCCTGGCGCGACGGCCTCGGGGCGCTGTACGAGAGCTCGCGCCAGGACGGCGCGTTGGAACTGGTCATCGACTATGTGGTGCGGGTCATGACCGCCGAGCGCCCCTTCGTCGACGCCGATACCAAGAGCGCGGAGCGGGCCTTGTGGCGCTGGGCGTGGCGGGCCGCGGAGAGCCTTGGCGTCAGGTACCGCCGCCAGCTCGCGCAGCGGAAGGTCGAGAGCCTCCGGCCTTTGCTGAACCGTGCCGAGTATCAGGCGGAGGCACAGAGGGCGCGCGCCCTGGCGCATGGCGCCGAGGGTGCGCCCCGTCCCTACGCCCTGCTCGAACTGGAACAGCTGGGCTGGGAACGGGACCGCTACGACTGGCGGGTCTCCGTGGGCCGTCCCGACGGGGAGGTGGTGCGACTGGGCGAGGACAAGCGCATTCCGCTGGCCGAACTCACCGGCAGTCTCGCGGCGCCCCTGGCGGAAGCCTTCCGGCAGTGCGACCAGCCCTGGCGGCCCGCGGTTCTCCAGGTGGCGCTGCCCCATCAGCTGCTCGGACTGGACGTCGACGCCTGGCGGTTCGCGCCGGACGCGCCACCGCTCGGCGCCCACCGGCCGGTGGTCGTGCGCTGCGCCGACCGGGAGCAGCTGCCCGACGAGGGCGACTTCATCGACCGGCAGCTGCCCGCCGACGAGGAGCAGCACGAGCGCGAGGCCCGCTGGCGGTGGATCCACGCGTACGGTGGGAAGGCCGAAGTCCTGGACTGCGAGGACGGGTTGCGGGTATCCGTACCGTCCACGGAGTCGCTGCGCGGGCTGCCCCACACCACGGTCCCGGTGCTGTGCCGCTACGGAGACCATCGTTTCGAGGACGACCCGGTCGCGTTGTTGCGGATCGTGCACGGCGGCTACGGCGTCGCGCTGTGGCGGCGCCGGCCGCGCCAACCGGACGCCGTCTGCGGTGAGTTCCACAGGCGCGTCGGCGACACCATCGCGGAGGCGGGCAGCGCGGAGCGGCTTCCCGAAGTCGTCCACGCGTTGCGGGTGGGGCTGCGCGCAGGCCTGCGGGAGACCAACTGGGCCGACGGCATCGCCCTGTTCTATGACGATCCGAGCCTGCATCTGCCCGGTACCGGTGACCTGTTGGAGGCGCCATGACCGTGGCATACGGCGCTCCGTCGCGCCTGGCCGCCATGAAGGCCAACTGGGTTTTCACGGCGCCGAATTGGGCCGTCACGAGCCCGTACTGGGCTCTTTCGGCGGTCATCGAGGGTCGATACGGTGATGCACGCTCCCGCATGTTCGACGGCGGCCATGGTGGACGAGTGACGACGAGGACTGGGCAATGACCGAATCCAGCGAGTGGCTCATCTACCGAGGTGCCGGTGAACCCCACGACGGCATAGACCGCCTCCCGGCCCCACCCCCCTGGCGCGACTTCGCGAGCCGGGACGCGGCGGGGAGAAACGGTGACGGCTCCGAGGACCGCAGGCTGGGCGCGCACCGGCATCTGGCCGAGCTGCACCGGCCGGGCGCCGAGGAACTCGAAATGATCAACGCGGCGCTCTATCTGCGCCGGCCTCTGCTGGTCACCGGCAGCCCGGGCGCCGGCAAGAGCACGCTCGCCCACTCGGTGGCGTACGAACTGGGCCTGGGCAATGTGCTGCGCTGGCCGATCGTCAGCCGGTCCACGCTGCAGGACGGGCTGTACCACTACGACGCGATCGCCCGCCTCCAGGACGTGCAGATCGCCGCCCCGCAGGGCACCGATCCGGCCACGCCCGGGGCTCCCGGCTCGGTCGAGGGCATCGGCAGCTACATCCGGCTCGGCCCCCTCGGCACCGCTCTGCTGCCGTCCGACGCCCCGCGAGTGCTGCTCATCGACGAGCTGGACAAGAGCGACATCGATCTGCCCAACGACCTGCTGAACGTGCTCGAGGAGGGCGAGTTCGCCATTCCCGAGCTGGAGCGCGTCGCCGACCGGCTGCCCGGCGGCGAGGCCGAGGTGCTCACCGCCGACGGCACCAAGGCTCGGGTGCGCGACGGCCGGGTGCGCTGCCGCGCGTTCCCCTTCGTGGTGCTCACCAGCAATGGCGAGCGCGATTTCCCCGCCCCCCTCATGCGCCGGTGCATCCACCTCGAACTGGGGCGCCCGGACCACAAGCGGCTCGCCACCTTCGTACGCGCCCATCTCGGCGATGAGGCCGCGCGCGCCGGGGACGATCTCATCACCCACTTCCTGGAGCGCTCGCGCAGCGAACTCGTCGCGGCCGACCAGCTGTTGAACGCCATCTACCTCACCGACGCGGCCGCCCCGCCCAGCCGCGACCGTCTCGCGGACCTGCTCATCCAGCGACTCGACCGCCCGAGGTGAGGCCCGATGC
Source organism: Streptomyces albiflavescens (assembly GCF_014645835.1). Lineage (GTDB taxonomy): Bacteria > Actinomycetota > Actinomycetes > Streptomycetales > Streptomycetaceae > Streptomyces > Streptomyces albiflavescens. The sequence goes on along the minus strand of NZ_BMMM01000012.1, from coordinate 228,013 downwards.
CTGACGCCGCGGCGCGCCACGGTCCCGACACACCCGGTGGGGCGGGAGGCACCGCCCTGCCCGGCCGCGACCCGATCGCCGAACTCGTCGCCCGGATGCGGCAGATCGGGCTGGACCCCGACGCCCAGCAGCTGTGCGACAGTCTCTGGCTGGCCCGCTGGGCGCGCCCGACCGAAGCGGTCGAACCGGCCGAGGGCGGCGTCCCGGCGTACGGCTCCCTGCCCGGTGCCGGGGGCGACCTGCTCCCGGAGCGCACGGACCCGTCCGTCACCGCTCCGGAGCCGCCCGGCGACGGCAGTGAACCGCCTCCGCAGGACGGGGGAGTGGACCGGCGTGTCGCCCTCTATCCCGTGCCGCGGGACGGCGCGCCGCAGGGGCACGGGCAGGGCCGGGTGACGGTGCTGCCGATCGGGGTGCCCGCCGCACCCGCGTTCCCCGCCCCGCTCGAACTCCAGCGCGCATTACGGCCGTTGCAGGGCTACCGGACCGCCGCGCCGCCCCTGCGCACGGTCCTCGACGAGACGGCGACCGCGGAGCTGAGCGCCCGGGCGGGCGGTCTGGTCCTGCCGGTGTTCCGCGGGGTGACGCGGGCCGACGCGGCACTCCAGCTGGTGATGGACGCCTCCTCGTCGATGCGGGTGTGGGACCGGATGTTCGCCGAACTGGAGCAGGTCTTCGGTCAGTTGGGCGCCTTCTGGGACATCGAGGTCAGCCATCTGCACCAGGGCCCGGACGGTGAGCCCGCCGTCAGCCGCAGTCCCGAGCCAGGCGCGGCCCCGCTGCACTCCGCCGACCGGCTGAGCGACCCCACGGGCCGCCGGATCACGCTTCTTGTCAGCGACTGCGCGGGGCCCCTGTGGCACAGCGGCCACGCCCACCGACTGCTGCACCACCTGTCCCGCCTCGGCCCCGCCGCCGTGATCCAGCCGCTGCCGCAGCGCATGTGGAACCGCACCCGACTCCCCGTGTCGTACGGCGATTTGACGCGCGGCGAGGCGCTCGCGGGCGCGGCCACCCTGAAGGTCCGGCTGTCGACCGGCGCCCCGCCGGAGGCCCGCGCCGGCGCGCTGCCCGTGCCGGTACTGCCTCCCGAGCCTGCCGCGCTCGGCGCATGGGCGCGGCTGCTGTCCGGGGCCGGCGCGGGACCCGTCGCCGGTGCCGTCGGCTGGGTGCGCCACGACCATCCGCCCGCCCGGGCCGCCCGCCCCGGGCGCCGGCTGTCCGCGCTCGAACTGGTCAGCCGGTTCCGCTCCAACGCCTCGAAGACGGCCGGACGCCTGGCCGGCTATCTGGCGGCGGCACCCCTCAGTCTCCCCGTGATGCAGCTCGTGCAGCGCACCATGCTGCCCGACTCCGGGCCGTCCGAACTGGCCGAGGTCCTGCTCAGCGGCCTGGTGTCACGCGCCAAGGGGGAGGACTTCGGGGCGGACGGCGCCCAGTGGTACGAGTTCGCGCCCGGCGTGCAAGAGGCGCTCCTGTCGCCGCTGGGCCGCGACGAGGCCATGCTGGTGCTCAAGCACTGCTCGGAGTACATCGAGTACCGCTTCGGCAAGGGCGGACCCAACTTCCCGGCCCTGGCGCTCGCGCAGCTCGGAGAGGGCGGCTCCGGGCGGCCGTACGCGCCGGGCGCCGGATATCCGGGCGAGAACGGCGACAACGGCGGCGCCACTCTGGTCCCGCAGCCCTTCGCCGAGGTCGCCGCGCGGGTCCTGGAGCGCTTCATGCCGCTGCCGGAACAGTTCGCCCTGTACGGCGCCCGGGGGCGCACCGACCTGCCCGACGAGCGGCCCACCCACGCGGCGGTGACCCGGGCCCGCTCCCTGGCCGGGCAGTTCGACACCGACGGCATGGTGCAGGACCTCATCGACGCCGTACAACTGCTGCGCGGCGCCACCGAGCACGAACTGCCCCCAGGCGCCGACCCGGAGCTGTGGGCCGAGTACGCCAACTGTGTGCTGCGGCTGTGGGAGGTGCAGGGCGGCGCGGAGCTGCTGCGCGAGGCGGAGGCGGCCGCCGAACGGGCCGTCGCCCACCCGCGTGCGCTGCGCGAACGGGCCGTGCTGGCAAGGGTGCTGCACGCCGCCGCCATCGACCGCAGGCGCCGCGGCGACCGGCGCGGCGCGCTCGATCTGCTGCAACGCGCCGATCGCGAGTACGCGGTGGCCTGCGCCGCGCCCGACCTGGAGGCCGAAGAAGCCCTGCGACTCACGCTGGAGCGCGTGCGCGCCCTGGAGGCCCAGTGGCGCCTCGGCGGGGACAGCGCGCTGCTCCAGGGCGCGGTCGGCATGCTGGAGGCGTTCGCCGACGCCTGGCCCGACCGGCGTCACCGCCCGCCCGAACTGCCGCTGGCGCATGGCCGTGTCCTGCTGCGCCTGTCCAGCGCCACCGCCGACCACGAACAGGCCCGGCTGTACGCGGAACAGGGCGCGCACTCCTTGCGCGCCGCCCTGGAACCCGGCCCCGAGCCCGGGCTCCCCGCCGCCGGTGAGCCGTCCCGGGTCCGTATCCTCCTCGACCTCGTCGACGCGATCCTGAAGTCGGGCGGCGCGCTGGACGACGCCCAGGCACACGTCGACGAGGCGTTGAGTCTGACCCGTGAACAGGGCCTGCGGGCGGCGCTGTTGGTGCGCGCGGGGCGCGTCAAGGCGGCGCGGTACACCGAGTCGGGTGACCCGCGCGAGCTCCAGGACGCGGCCGAACGCTTCGAGCAGGCCTCCCGGGGCGTGCCGCGGGACGCCCCCGCGCACGCGGACATCCTCGCCGAATGGGGCGAAGTGCTGCTGCGCCGGGCGGTTCCCGCCAACGGCCCCGGCACGCGCGAGTCGCTGTCCCAGGCCATCCGGGTGCTGCGCGACTGCCGGACCGAAACCCCCGCGGGCAGCGGAGAACTCGCGTACCGGCTGCTGCTGCTCGGCCGCGCCCTGATGCTGCGCTACCGGGCCCGGGGCGACCGGGTGGATCTGCGCGAGGCCGAGCACCTCTTCGGGCTCGCGGCGCTGGAGGCCGGCGAACCGCTGACGGCCGCGCGCTGCTGGCTGGAGCTCGGGCAGGCGCAGTTCGAGGCCTACCAGAGCCTGGGTCGGCCCGCCCGGCTCGACGAGGCGGTCGACGCCTTCCGCGCCGCCGCCGAGTCGGCACGTGACGCCGAGGAGGAGGCGGAGACGGACCGCCGTCGCGAGGCGGCCGTGGAACTGGGTGCGCAGGCGCATCACTGGCGGGGTATGTCCTACGAGGCGGCGGCGCGCCCGCGTGCCGCACGCGAGGCCTACCGGGCCGCCCGGGCCGAGTGGTCCAGGCTGCCGGACGGCGCCGTCGGCACGGGCGAGCCGACGGCTCGGCAGACGGCACAGCGGCTGGCCGAGCTGGAGTGAGGGAGCGCCTGCCCGGCGGCCGCCGGGGCGGGGTGAGGGAGCGCCTGTCCGGCTGGTGCCGGAGCGGAGCGAGGGAAGAGGGGGAGGACATGGGTGCACGGGACGACGCACTGGATTCCGACGTCGCAGCGGAGCGGCTGCGGGATCTGCCGGATGCGCAGATTCTGCCGGACCTGCTGGAGCTGGACCTCGCGGACCTCAGGACGATTCAACACCCGGTACTGACCGAGGTGTTGGAGGAGCTGAGGGAACGTGCCGGGCAGCCGAGCGAGATGCTCTGGGGGTTCAACAACGCGTTCTGAGGGACGATCCGAGGGGCGAGATGAATAGAGAAGTAATCAATCTCCGTTCACAAGGCGTCAGTTCCGGTCGGCTCTGTTATTGAACCGGACAAGTTCGATCGTGCCGCGTTTGCGTCCGGCCCCCGCCAGGGAATGCCGCCCCGTACGGGCAGGGGGCCGTGACGCGGACCGTACCGTGGGATCGCGGGCCGTAGAGCATGGGGGTGCCGGAGTGTCTGAAGAGGCGACCTCCGCGACCTCGATCGCAGCTGTCCGGGCGACCTCGATCACCTCTGTCCCGACACTCGAACCGCCGTTCCCCTTCCGGCAGTTCATCGTCAAGGCGCACGGCCGCTGCAACCTCGCCTGCCGCTACTGCTACCTCTACGAGGGCCCCGACCGCACCTGGCGCAGCCGCCCCGCCGCCGCCCCGCCCGATGTGCTGGCCCGGACCGCGCTACGGATCGGAGAGCACGCGCGCGCCCACGGCATGAGGGCGCTCTCCCTCGTCCTGCACGGCGGCGAGCCGCTGCTCGCGGGCGCGGACACGCTCGCCCGCTTCGCCGATCTCGTACGCGACCGGGTCCCGGACTCGTGCACCGTGCACGCCACCGTCCAGACCAACGCCACCCTGCTCACCGAGCGGCGGCTCGCCGTGCTGGCCGGGCACGGCATCCGCGTCGGCATCAGCCTCGACGGCGGCCTGCCCGCGCACAACACGTTGCGCACCGACCGCGCGGGGCGCCCGTCCTGGCCCGCCGCCGCGCGCGGCGCCCGCCTGATCGCCGACCGCTTCCCCGAGGTGTACGCCGGGATCCTCACGGTCGTGGACCCCACGACCGACCCGGTCGAGCTGTACGAGTCGCTCCTGGCCCTGCGGCCGCCGGCCCTCGACCTGCTGCTGCCGCACGGCAACTGGTCGGCCCCGCCGCCGCATTGGGACGGCACCGATGTTCCGTACGGGGACTGGCTGTGTGCCGTCTTCGACCGCTGGTGGGGGGCCGGGCGGCGGGAGACGCGCGTGCGGCTCTTCGAGGAGTGCCTGGCGCTGCTGTTCGGGCTGCCCGCCGCCACCGAGTCGCTGGGGCTGGCCCCGTTCGACGCCGTCGTCGTGGAGACGGACGGGTCGATCGAGCAGGTCGACTCCCTGAAGTCCTGCTACGAGGGGGCGGCGGAGACCGGCCTCGACGTCTTCCGGCACAGCTTCGACGAGGCCCTGCGTCACCCCGGCGTGGCGGCCCGGCAGACGGGCGCAGCCTCGCTCGCCGCGCGATGCCGTGCCTGCCCGCTCCTCTCCGTCTGCGGCGGCGGCCACTACGCCCACCGCTACCGGGCCGGAGACGGCTTCGCCAACCCCTCCGTCTACTGCGCCGACCTTCAGCGCTTCATCCGCCATGTGGCGGGGCGGCTCGCGGGGGCCGCCGCGCCCGTCACCGCCTCTCTCGAAGGAGGCACCCCGTGATCCTGCCGGTGGTCCCGGACCGGGCCCTGACCGAACTCGGCCGCACCGAAGGCGGCCCCGAGACCCTGGGCCTCCTCGTACGCGACCAGTACACGCGCCGGTTGCTGCTGCTGCGCGCGGTGCTCGACGCGGTGGAGGCGGCCGACCCCGGGGTCTGCTCCGCCGACGCCCGGGCGCGGCTGCGGGAGGACTGGGGTCTGCTGGAGGAGGCGGACCGGGTGGAGCCGCCCGTCCGGCGGGGCGGCTGGGGGTACGAGGACGGCTCGGGAATCGCGGGGGTGAGCCGCACCGGGCCCTGGACCGGTGCGGGTGCCGCCCCCGCGGACGCGAGGGCGCCCGGGGGCCGTGCTGTTGCCGACCCGGCGTCGGCCACGTACGGACAGGTGGCGGAGACGGCGTCCGGGGGCGGCCCCGGTGTAGCTCCGGGGCCGGGTGCGTACGCGGACCCGGACGGACCGGGTGTGTACGCGGACCCGGACGGGCCGGGTGTGTACGCGGACCCGGACGTGGAGTCGGCGGCGTCGAACGGCGATTCCCGAGTCGGCCCGCGGTCAGTGGCGTACCGAGCCGTCGGGGCGCCGGTGTCCGAGGGCGGCGGCGATGTCGGCCCGGTATCCACGACCGGGGCCGGGCGCGCCCTCGCCGGAGTCACGCTCTCGCCGGTTCGTACCCAGCTCCTGCACCCCTTCGTCGGACCGTGGGCCCGGCACTGTCTGCGCGGGCTCGGCGCGGCCGCCGGGCCGCGCGCCGGGCGGGACGGGCGCGAACTCAGCCGTGATCTGGCCTACTTCGGGGCGCTCGCCGCGGTCCTCGCCGCCCGCGCGGGGGTGTCCTACGCGGTACGGCTGAGGGCGCGCGACGGCGTGCTCACCCTGCCGTCCCTCGGGGCGCTGCGCACATCCGCGTCCGGGGACGTCCCGGTCGACGTCGTGCACCGCAGGGGGATTCTGACCCTGCGCCGCCGTGGCGAGAAGAACATCGTCGTGCGCCTGCAGGGCGGCGGCTTCGGTGCCTGGTCCGAGGCCGCCGCGTGGGCACCCGCCTACGCGCTGCCCGGTCTGCTGCCCGGCTCGGACCCCGTACCCCTGGACGATCTCGACCCGTACCGCACCGCGCGTGGCGGCCCCCAGCACCACGAGCTCAGCGGACCGGTCGCCCTCGACGACGCCGAGCGCAAGCGCTGGCTGCAGTCGTGGTCGGGCATCGCCTCCGTTCTCCGACCAGGTGGCGAGCACCGCGTCACGGAGGCTGTGGCCCTGCTGCGCTGTCTGGTCCCGTTGTCCGCGCCGCCCGGCTCGACGGCCGGCGGCCGGACCACCGGCAGCTGCAGCGGCACCCGGCGTGAGGCCTTCGGCGCCCTCCTCAGCAGCACCCCGCCCACACCCATGACCTTCGCGGCCACGCTGGTGCACGAACTGCAGCACACCAAACTGGCGGCACTCAGCGACATGCTGACGCTCCACCACGCCGGTCCGCAGGCACGTTACTTCGCGCCCTGGCGCCCCGACCCGCGCCCGTACGACGGCCTGTTGCAGGGCACGTACTCCCACCTCGCGCTGGCGGACTTCTTCCAGCGCACCGCGCTCGTCACCACCCACCCGGCCCACCGGGACTCCGCGTGGGCCCAGCACGCCCGCTACCGCGAGCAGGTCGGGGCCGTACTGCCGGCCCTCGTCGGATCGGGGGACCTCACGGCGCAGGGGCGCCGGTTCGTCGACCAGATGGTCGCGGTCTACGAACGGCTCGCCGAGCATCCCGCGCCGCGCGGGCAGACGGCGCGCGCTGAGGCGTACATACGGGCGGCCCGCGCGCTGTGGACGCAGCGCCACGTGCCGGGCGAGTAAGCCGGGAGCCGGGGTGAACCAGCCATGCGCGGCGCGCACCGGACGTATCGCGCACCCGCCGAACGCGCCGCGCCACCGGCTCGATTGAGCCATCCTCGCCGAAAGCCGCGGGTTCCCGGACGCGGGACGATCAGTGCGCCAAGATCGTCGCTTGAAAAGGATGGAAAGGAACCGTGAAGCAAGCGACTGGTATCCGTCAGTGCCTATCGCCGGACCTCGCAGCGGTTCTAAAATTTCGCGCGGGGAGGCCGCTGCATGTCTGGAGCTCGTACGCCGGTCGGGCCAACCGAGAGGGGGGCCGCGAAGCAGACCGTCACGATCAGCTTCGCCGGTTTCAACCGGGCCTGGGCGGCCTGGATCGGGGATCGTCTGGAGCGACGTGGTCATCGCGTCGTGTACCAGCGCTGGGATTCCCCGGCCGAGGTACCGCTCGTGGACCTGCTGCGCGACCTGAAGCTCGCCCAGGGTCGCATTCTGATCGTCGTCAGTGAGTGGTACTTCCAGCTGGGCCCGCGCACCCACGACGAGTGGAACACCGCGTTGCGCGAGGTCGTCGCCCCCGAGCCGACCCGTTTCGCGGCCGTCTCCGTCACCACCAGTCCGGTGCCCACCGCCGCCGCCGTACTCGGCGCGGTCGAGCTCAACAACACGGGTGCCGACGAGGCCGAGCGTCGCGTCCTGGACCGCCTCGACCTGCCCGCCGACCCCCTGCCGGAGTCCGTCGAGGGCGCGCGCCGGGGCCCGCGCTTCCCCGCGGCCATGCCCGAGGTGTGGGGCGGCGTGCCCCGCCGCAACACCCGCTTCACCGGCCGTGAGCCGCTGCTGAACGACGCCTACCATCTTCTCCAGGGCGCCGAGTCGGGAGCCGGCGTGGTCACCCTGCACGGCATGTCGGGCGTGGGCAAGACCCAGCTCGCGGCGGAGTACGTGTACCGCTTCGGCTCCGAGTACGACGTGGTGTGGTGGGTCAACGCCGAGAAACGGGTCACCTATCGGCGCCGGCTGGCCGAACTGGCACCGCAGTTGGGGCTGTCGACGGGCGCCGAGTACGGCGAGCGGCTGCGCGCGGTGCGGGACTCGCTGCGCCGCGGCGACCCGTACGCCCGCTGGCTGCTGATCCTGGACGGCGCCGACGAGCCGGACCAGATCTACGACCTCGTCCCCACCGGCCCCGGCCATGTCCTGATCACCTCGCGCAACCCCGAGTGGAGCGAGCACAACAGCAAGCTGCTGGAAGTGCCGGTCTACGCCCGCGACGAGTCCGTCGCCTTCATCCGCCGCCGGGCGCCCCGCCTCGGCGAGCCCGAGGCCGACCAGCTCGCCGAAGCGCTGGAGGACCTGCCGCTCCTGCTCGACCAGACGGCGGGCTGGCTCAACGACTCCGACCTCTCCGTGCAGGAGTACATCGCCCTCCTGGAGGGCGGCATCGACCAGGACGTCGTCAAGATCTCCGCCGACTTCCCGGTCGCCTTCCAGACCGCCTGGTCGATACTGCTGAACAAGCTCCGGGACACCGTCCCGGAGTCCGTCGACCTGCTCCGCCTGTGCACCTTCTTCGCACCCGGCTTCATCCCCGTACGCCTTCTGAAGGAGATGCCGCACGACGAGCTGCCCGAGCAGATCGCCGGCCTCCTCAACGACCCGCTCCTGTGGAACAAGGCGATCAACCAGCTCCGCCAGTACTCGGTCGTCCGCCTGGAGTCCCACGAGGCGGCCACCGACGAGGCCGCGTCCTCCGGCGAGTCCCTGTACCTCCACCGGATGGTCCACCAGATCGTCCACAAGGACATGCCGGACGAGGACCGCCGCGAGTTCATCGACGTCGTACGCCGGGCACTGGCCGCCGCCGATCCGCGCCGCCCCACCGACACCCGGTTGTGGCCCGGATACGCGGAGATCGTCCCGCACCTGAAGTACGCGGACGTGCTGAAGAGCAAGGACCCGGCGGTGCAGACGCTGGTGTTCAACTGTCTTCGGTACATGTACATTTCGGGCGAGTACCGGGCGGGCATCAAACTCGGTGAACGCGCCCTGAAGGCCTGGCGGACACTGCTCGGCGAGAACCATCCGAGGATCTGGGAACTGACCCACCACTACGCCAACCTGCTGCGCGAGGTCGGCGACTACCAGCGTACGGAGATGATCGAGCGCGCCGCCGTCGACCATCTGCGCGAACAACGGGGTGAGCAGGACCTGGACCACCTGCGCGCGGTCAGCGGTCTCGCCGCCGACCTGCGCGGCCTCGCCCGCTACGACGAGGCGCTGGAACTCTCCCAGCGGCTCGCGGTGACGTACCGGGAGCTCCTGGGTGAACAGGACTCGCGGACCCTGGGAGCCCAGAACAACCTGGCGGTGTCCCTGCGGCTGCTCGGCCGCTATGAGGAGGCACTGGACATCGACCGGCGGACGATGGAGGCACGCAGGTTGTTGCTGCGGGCGCGGCATCCGTGGGCGCTGAGTTCCGAGTGGTCCTACGCGACGGATCTGCGCCTTCTCGGCCGTTATGCCGAGGCCGAGTCGATCCAGGCCAAGAACGTGCGCGAGTACCGTCTCGTCATGGGGTCCGACGCGCCGCCGACCCTGGAGGCCGAACACAATCTCGCCCTGTGCCACTACCGCAGCGGCGACCGCGCCTCGGCGGGCACGCTGCTGACCCGCGTGCTGGAGCGGTGTGAGCGCGTCCTGGGCGAGACCGACCCACAGACCCTGAGGTTCGCCGCCACCACCAGCTGTTTCCTGCGAGAGCACGGCGATATCGATCAGGCGCGGGAGCTCGGCGAGTCCGTCGTCGCCCGCTATGAGGTGATGCTCGCCGAGGGGCACCCCTTCATCGCCGGGGTCCGGGCCAACCACGCCCTGGTCCTGCGGAGCGTCGGCGAACGGGACCAGGCGCATGCGGTCATCGAACAGGTGCTGGCCGATATGACCACGGCGGTGGGGGAGAACCATCCCTGGACGCTGGGCTGTGCCATCAACGCCGCCGCTCTGCGCAACCTCGTCGGCGATCCCGAGTCGGCGGCGTCACTCAGCCAGGAGGCGGTCACGCGGGCCACCGAGGCCCTCGGGCGCACTCACCCGCTGACGCTCTCGGCCCGCATCGCCTTCGCGGCGGACCTGCGCGGAATCAGGGACCGTCGGCAGGCCGAGAAGATGGAGCAGGAAGCCCTCTCCGACCTGGCCGCCACGCTGGGCCCCCAGCACGTCCACACCATCTCGGCCCGCTCCCGCAACCGGCCCTACTGGGACTTCGAACCCCTGTCGACCTGATCCCCGAGTCGCCCACCCCGGCGCGCATAACCCCCCGCGCGCCGGGGAATGACCAAGTTCTCTCTCAACAGCCGTGCATTTCAAGAGAGTTGAACCAGGGGGACGCGTGGTGATCTTGGTGGGGCCCGTCCCGACGGGCGCGGATGGACCCATCCCCGTCGAAGTCGACACGGACCTCGATCCGTCCGACCCCGACGGTCTCGACCTCGTCTACGGCGACGAGAGCACCAGGGGAGGAGCCGCCCGCCGTGTCGTCGAGGTCGCCCACGACGCCTACACCGACGGACTGGACCTGGCACGCCGGTGCGCCGCACAAGCGGTACGGAGGTTCGAGGAGCTGGAAGCGGGCCTGAGGCCCGACGAGATCGAGATGCAGCTCTCCATCAAGGTCGACGCGGGTGTGGCGGCCCTGGTCAAGAGCGGTGCCGAGGCCCAGCTCCAGATCACCTTCCGCTGGCAGACCTCCGGCGCTCCGGACGCGGCTGGGGGCGCGCCCGGAGCCGCCTCGTGAGCCGCACATCGCCGGGGGCGTGGATCCTCCCGTACAGCTGTGTAGTCGGACAGGACGACCTGAAGCTGGCTCTGGAGCTCAACCACGTGGCGCCCGGCATCGGGGGTGTCCTCATAGCGGGGCAGCGCGGCACCGCCAAGTCGACGATCGTCCGCGCTTTCGCCCTGATGATGCACGGCGAATTGCCCGTCACGCTGCCCATCAACGCGACCGACGACCGTGTCGTCGGAGGCTGGCAGCTCGACGCCCTGATGCGGGGAGAGACTCGCGAACAGCCCGGGCTCCTGGAGGAGGCACACGACAAGGGCTTGCTCTACGTCGACGAGGTGAACCTTCTCGACGACCACGTCGTCAACATCATCCTCGATGTCGTCTCGACCGGGGTGCTGTCCGTGCAGCGCGAGGGGCTCGCAAGCGCCAAGCAACTCGCCTTCGGGCTCGTCGGCACCATGAACCCCGAAGAGGGCGGACTGCGGCCGCAACTGCTGGACCGGTTCGGGCTCATGGTCACCGCCGCGGACCTGGACACCGACGCCCGCCACCGGATGATCCGTACCGTCCTCACCTTCGAAGAGGAGCGGACCCGGGGCACCTCGGAGTGGCTGGCCGAGGCCGAACGGCACAACGGCGTCGTCCGCGACCGTCTCGAAGCCGCCCGGGAGCGATTCCCGCAGGTCGAGGTCCCCGACGACATCCTGCGCCTGTGCGCCGAGGCCGCCGGGCAACTCGACGCCGTCGGACAGCGCGGCGAGATCGTCGCCACCCAGGCCGCCCGTGCCCTCGCCGCCCTGGACGGCGTCCTCCGGGTCCAGCCGCGCCATCTTCTTCAAGCACTGCCCCTCGCATTGCGCCATCGCAGGCCCGAGGCGGCGCACGGCGGGACCTTCGACTGGGGGCGCGACGACCATGCCCGGATCAAGGACCTCTTCGACGCGGGTTGAGCCGACCTCATGACGACCGCGACCCCTGCCCTCGAACCGTCTGACGACGCGCGGCGGCTGGAGTGCGCGTTCCGCTGCGCGGCTCTCGACCCGGCCCTTGCCGGGGTGCTGCTCTTCGACCTGGAGCCACGCCTGATCGAACCCGTTTCCCGCGTCTTCGCGGCGGTCCTCGGCGGCCCGGCCGGCCCACCCGCCGCCAGGATCCCGCTCGGCGCGGCCACCCGCGACGAGGAGCTGTGGTGCCGTTCACGACTCGAACGGCGCCCGGACGGCATCGCGTTCACTGTCGGGCCCAGTCCCCTCGTCGACGGCGCGGCACCCCCGCCCCTGGCCGTCGTCGCGGATCTGGCGAGTCTCAGCGTCGCCGGAATGCGGGCGGCCGTGCAGCTCATCGGCGCCGATCTCGTCTCGGTCGAACAGCCGGGGCTGCGTATCGCTGATCGACCGCGTACCCGGTGGCTCGCACTATGCCGCTCCGAGGACGCGGGGCGCGTCACCCCGCACCTCTTGGACCGGTTCGCGGTACGGCTCGCCGTGCCCGGACTGCGTACGGTCCCGGATGCGGGCCCCACCGACGCACCGTTGCCCCACGACACGTTCGCCACCACCACGGACCGGGCCGTCACCCGCGTACATGAGATCCTCGGGCCGGGAGCGGGCCCGCGCAGAAGCCTGGCCCTCGCGCGGATCGCGCGGGCGCTCGCCACCCTGGGAGGCCATCGGGAGGTGACGGCCCAGCACTGCGAGGAGGCGGCGCGGCTCATCGGGCTGCGCGTGACCGAACCGACGCCGGCCGACGACCGTGCGGACAGCGAGGCACCTGGCCCCCGGCTCCCTCCGCTGCCGCGCCCCGGTGACATCGGCCGCCGCGGAGGCCGGCCCGCGAAGCGGCGCCGCTCGGAGGAGAAGCTGCCGCTGCTCGCGTCCGGGCCCGCCGAAGGGGTTGGCCCCGCGCCGGGTGCCACGCTCGGCATGCCGTACCCGGAGGACGAGGCCATGGCCCTGCGCGAGTTCATGCCGCTGCGCAACCCGTGGCAGCGGCGCTCCGGGCCCACCTCGACGAGGGGAGCCGTCGTGGGAACCCGGCGGGCGCGCGACCTGCGGGACCTCGCACTGGTGCGCACGGTGCGGGAAGCTGCCGTGCACCAAAGGATCCGGGGCAACAGGGAGTTCACCGTCGCCCCCGTCGACCTGCACAGCAATCTCCGCGCACCCGCCCCCGAACGCCTGCTCACCCTGCTCCTCGACCACACCTGTCGAGGTGACTGGGACTGGCAGGACGCGCTCACTCCGTTCCTCCAGTGGGCCTACACATCCAGGGCCGCCATCCACGTCGTCGAGGTCGGCGGTGCCGACGCGGCCGATGAACTGCGAGCCGAGTCTTTCGCCGCGCGCGGTGTGCTCGACCCGCGTGTACTCGCCGCCCTGTACCGGCCCAAGGGGCGGGCCACACCGCTCGCCCACGGCATCGAACAGGCTGGGCAGGTGCTGCGCCAGGCGTTCCGCAGACAGGGCAGCGCCCTCGCCGAGGCCTGGCTGGTCGTGGTGACCGACGGCCGCGGCAACGTTCCGCTGCGCGCCAGCCACACCGGCCGACTGCACGGACCCGTGGCCGTGCAGGGCATCGAGGACAGCCTCACCGCGGCTGCTTCGTTCGCCGCCATGGACCGCGGCAGGCTGAACGTGGCGGTCGTCGACACGGCTCGAAGGCCGTACGGAGACCTGCCGTTCGCGCTGGCCGATACCCTCGGCGCCACCGTCGTCGAGGGGCGGGACAGCCATGGGGGCTGAGGAACAGCACGGTGCCCGGTGGCTGTCCGGGACGGGATCCATGGTGCGCAGGGCGTCGCTGCCCGGTCTGAAGGAGGCGGCCCGTCGCGCCCCCGCCTCCCTGCGCAGCCTGCGGCAGCCGCGTGAGGCGGCGTCCGGAGTCGGCGGCGCCGCGGCCCACCCCTATCAGCGTCTCAAGGACGGCGACGCCGTGCTGTACGTCGTCCGGGCCCAGGACGGCGCGGGCCGCGACGCCTACCGGGTGACCGGCTGGTGCGGCGACCTGACCGTCCGCAGCGCGGCCGAATCTCCACGGCTGAGCGCTCCCGGAGTGGGCCTCGGGAATGTCCGCCGCGACGGCGAGTACCCCGCCGACATCCTGCACGGCATCCACCTGTGGTCGCGCAACCAGCCGGAACTCGGCGACTGGTTCAACCGCGTCCGCGCCCGGCACGGCGCGTCGCTGCGGCTTCTCGTCTGGGACGACACGGGGTACGAACTCCCCTGGGAGCTCTTCCTGCTGCCCGGCGACGCCACGCGTGGCTTCCAAGAAGCCTGGTTGGGCGCTCAGGTCGTGATGTCCCGCTGGACGACCGTGCACGACAGCGGCCACGACCTGCCGCGCGAGACGACGGACTGCCGCGGCCGGGTGCTCGGCTACCTCCACCACGAGATGGCCGACGACGGACGGGTCTTCCGCCCCTACGCCCACCAGCTCCACGCCAGGATGACCGCGTTCCTCCAGGCGCTCGACACCCCCGGTGATCCCACCGGCCTCGTCTACATGGGCTGCCACGGCACCTACGGCGACAGCGTCCCGCGCCTCACGCTCGGTAACCGCACCTGGGCGGAGCTCAACGGCCAGGCCATGGGCGCCCTGCGCGCCGACCGCTCCCTGGTGTGCCTCAACGCTTGCCACTCCGGGCGTGCCGTCCTCAACAGCGCCCAGGGCGAGCAGGCACTGCGCGGGTTCGCCGAACTCTTCCTGCGCAAAGGGGCCGGCGGCTGCATCGTCACGTCCGGCCAGGTCGGCGACAAGGAGGCCCGGGCCCTGGTCCGCGGTCTCGTCGAACAGGTCGCCGAACACCCGCACAGCCCGGTCACCCGGACCCTGCTGTCCTTCCGGGCCCGCGCGGCGGAGGAGTTCGGCCCGCCGTCCGCCGTCCCCCCGATCCGTGACGACGACGGCAGGGTCGACGAGTTCGGGCAGAAACGGGTCCTGCGCCTGCTGTACGCGTTCATGTTCCACTACTACGGGCACCCGCAGACCACGCTGCGACTGACGGCCCGGGGGGTGGAGGCGCGATGACCTCACCCGATCAACGCCCCCTCCTCATCGAACCCGTCGTCGCCTGGCCGCACCGTGCCGAGACGGACTGCGACTACCTCGTCACGGTCGACCTGAGCGGTCCGCTGGCGCCGGACGGCGGCGAGGCCGAATGGCCCTACCCCGACGAGGAGTTCACCTTCACCGTCGCCCTCGACGGCTCCCCGCACTTCGTCTGTACGGCGCTCGACGAACCCAGCGTCGTCCTGCACCGCTTCGGCGGCACCTACGGCCCGGCCTCCTTCCGCGTCACCACGGGCACCATCCCAGGGCCCGCCGCGCTGTGGCTGACGGTCAGCAACCAGTGGGGGGTGCCCGTCCGCAAGGCCGAACTGCGCTCGGAGATCTGGGAACGCGAGCCGGGGAGGGCACCGGCGGCGCAGCTCGCGGAGGTCGTACGGGCTCGGGCCTCCCTCCCTGCCCCGCCGAGGCCGCGGACGCCGGAGCCGCCTTCCACCCGCACCATCCAGCCGACGCCGGTTCCCGAGCGGAGTGACCCTCAGACCGTCACCGGCCAGTCGTTCACCGGCCAGACCATCACCATCAGCTTCGCCGGCTACAACCGGGCCTGGGCGGTGTGGATCGCGGACCGCCTGGAGCAGCGCGGCCGATCTGTCAGGCTGCTCCGCTGGGACCCGTCGAAAGGCACCTCCACGGGGGACGCGATGCGCGAGCTCCTCTCGGTGCCGGGCCCAGTGCTCCTGATCCTCAGCCAGTGGTACTTCCAGTTGGGGCCGCGCAGCCACGACGACTGGAACGAGGCTCTGCGCGAGGTTGTCGCGCCGAACGCCGACCGCTTCGCAGCGGTCAGCATCACCTCGGCGCCCCTTCCGTCCGCGACCGCGGTCCTCCGGGCTGTCGAGCTGCTCGGCGTGGACGCCGAGGAGGCCGAACGACGGCTGCTGCGCCGGCTCGGCGTGCCGACAACGTCTGTGCCGGCCGACTCCGGCCGCTCCCGTCCGCGCTTCCCCATGGAGGTGCCCGAGGTATGGGGCGGGGTGCCGCGCCGGAACACCCGATTCACCGGTCGTGAAGCGCTGCTCACGCGGGTGGGCCGACTGCTTCAGGACAGGGAATCCGGCGTGGCCGCGCTGTGCGGCATGCCGGGCGTCGGCAAGACCCAGCTCGCCATTGAGTACGTGTACCGTTTCGGCTCCGAGTACGACGTCGTGTGGTGGGTCAGCGCTGACCAACGCTCCACCTGCAGGGAGGGTCTCGCCCGACTGGCCCCGGTGCTGGGGCTGCGGACCGGCCAGGAGATCGGCGAGCGCATCCGCGCGGTGCACCTGGCGCTGCGCGAAGGTGCGCCGTACCGGCGCTGGCTGCTCGTCCTGGACGGCGCCGACGACCCCGAACTGGTCGCCGACACGATGCCGAGTGGGACTGGCCATGTTGTGATCACGACACGCAACGCCGACTGGGAGCGGCACGATGCCGCGCTGCTGGAAGTCCCGCTCTACGAGCGCGCCGAATCCGTCGCCTTCATCCGCCGTCGCGCACCCCGCCTGACCGGAGCCGAGGCGGACCAACTCGCCGAGGCGCTGGGGGACCTGCCGCTCGCGCTCGCCCAGACAGCCGCCTGGCTGAGCGACTCCGACATGTCGGTCCGCGAGTACATCGCCGAGCTGGAAAGCGGCGGCGAGTACGACGCGGTCACGGTCTCCGCGGACTTCCCGCTCACCTTCCGGACCGCCTGGGCGATCCTGCTGAACAGATTGCGCGATACGGCCCCCGAATCCGTCGATCTCCTCAATTTGTGCATGTTCTTTTCGCCGGGCTCCATCCCCGTACGACTCCTGACAGGCATACCGGTCAACCAAAGGCCTGAATCCATCCGATGGTTGATGGATGATCAGGAGCTGTCGGACAGGACGCTCCAGCGGCTGGCTCAGTACTCGGTGATCCGGCTGGAGTCCGGCGGGACGGCCGTGTACGTGCACCGCATGGTGCACCAGATCGTCCGCCAGAACATCCCCGAGGACGACGCCCGGGAGTACGCCACCGCGGCCCGCGCCGCGCTCGCTGCCGCTGCTCCCGGTAGGCCCGGCGACCCGGAGACGTGGCCTGCCTATGCCGAGATCGTCCCGCACCTGGAGTACGCGGGTGGGCTGCACGATACCGACCCGGCCGTACAGAACCTCGTCCTCGACTGTCTGCGCCACCTCTACCTGGCCGGCGAGTACGGCACTGGCCTTCGCCTTGCCGAACAGGCCATCCCCGTCTGGGAAGCGCTCCTCGACTCCGACCATCCGGCCCTGTGGGACCTCGGACACCACTACGCCAACCTGCTGCGTGCGGTCGGCGACTACCGGCACAGCGAGGCCGTCAGCCGCGCCGCCGCCGAGCGGCACTGGGCCAGCGGCCGCCCTGACCGCCGACGACCGTACCTGCGGGCCGCGAGCGGCCTCGCAGCAGACCTGCGGGCGCTGGGCCGCTACCAAGAGGCATACGGACTCTCGCAGGAGATCTACGACGCCTACGAGGAACTCGTGGGCGATGAGAACGACCCGGCTGTTCTCGCGGCACGGAACAACCTGGCAATGTCGCTCCGCCTGCTCGGTGACTACCGGCGCGCACGGGACACGGACCGGAGCGTCCTGCACGCCCGCGACCAGGTTCTGGGCCCCCGCCATCCGTGGACGCTGCTCTCCGAAATCCACTACGCGACCGATCTGCGCCTGCTCGGCCACCCGCGGGACGCCGTCTTGGTCCAGGCGGCCAGCGCGGAACGCCACCGCGCGCAGCTCGGCCCCGACCACCCCCAGACCCTGCACGCCGAGTACAACCTGGCCATGTGCCGTTATCAGGCCGGCGAGCTCGAGGAGGCATGGGCCTTGTTTGCCTCGGTCGTGGAACGCGGTGATTGGGTTGTCGGCGAAGACGACCCACTGAGCCTGATGTTCGCCGTCGCCCACAGTTGCTTCGTACGAGTACACGGGGACCTCGACCGGGCGCGGGAGATCTGCGAGCCGATCGTCGCCCGCTATGAGCACATGCTTGGCCCCGCCCACCCCTACGTCGCAGGCGTCCACGCCAACCAGTCCCTGATCCTGCGTGTGGTCGGCGAACGGGAAGAGGCCCGCTTCCTCGCAGACCGAGCATGTGCCGACATGGAGCGGGCGGTGGGGCCCGGCCACCCCTGGGCGCTCGGCTGCGCTCTCAATGCCGCCGCGGCGGCTGCCCTGGCCGGTGATCGAGAGAGAGCTCTCGCGATGAGCCTGGACACGGCGGCCAGGGCCGAGGCCGACGAAGTTCTCGGCCCCGCCCACCCCTTGACGCTGTCGGCGCGCATCGCTCTTGCCGCCGACCTGCGGGCCACGGGCGACCGTGGGGAGGCCGAGCGGCTGGAACAGGTCGCCCTCAACAACCTGGAGGCGACCCTGGGCGCCGACCACCCCCGCACCCGCTCCGCCAGAAACCGCGAGCGCCCCTTCTGGGACTTCGAACCCCTGACCACGTGAACGGGCCCGCACGCCGAAGGCCCGGCCCCTCGAAAGGGAACCGGGCCTTCGCCGTCGTACAGGAAGCGGTCGTGGGCGACCGCGTGCCGAGGCCTACGCCTCGAACACCTCCCGCGCCAACTGCTCCTGCTCCGCCTGGTGCCGCTTGGCGGAACCCACGGCGGGGGACGAGGAGTGCGGGCGCGAGATGCGGCGCAGGCGCTCGCCGTGCGGGACGTCCGCACCGACCGCCAGGTCGAGGTGGTCGATCAGGTTGAGGGCGATGAAGGGCCAGGCGCCCTGGTTCGCCGGCTCTTCCTGGGCCCACAGGTACTTCTCGGCGTTCGGGTACTTGTTGACCTCCGCCTGGAGCTCGGCACCCGGCAGCGGGTACAGGCGCTCGATGCGGATGATGGCCGTGTCCGTGACGCCGCGCTTCTTCCGCTCGGCCTCGAGGTCGTAGTACAGCTTGCCGGCGCAGAAGACGACCTTGCGGACCGCCGCGGCGTCGACCGAGTCGTCGCCGATGACGGGGCGGAAGGCGCCCGTGATGAACTCCTCCGTCTTCGACGCGGCGGCCTTGAGGCGCAGCATCGACTTCGGGGTGAAGACCACCAGCGGCTTGTGGTGGGGGTTGTGCACCTGCCACCGCAGGAGGTGGAAGTAGTTCGACGGGAGCGTCGGCTGGGCGACCGTCATGTTGTTCTGCGCGCACAGCTGGAGGAAGCGCTCGATACGGGCCGAGGAGTGGTCCGGGCCCTGGCCCTCGTAGCCGTGCGGGAGGAGCAGGGTGACGCCGGACGTCTGGCCCCACTTCTGCTCGGCGGCCGTGATGTACTCGTCCACGACCGTCTGCGCGCCGTTGACGAAGTCGCCGAACTGCGCCTCCCACATGACCAGCGCGTCCGGGCGGGCCAGCGAGTAGCCGTACTCGAAGCCCATGACCGCGTACTCGGAGAGCAGCGAGTCGTAGACGTTCAGGCGCGCCTGCTCGTCCGAGAGGTACTGGAGCGGCGTGAAGTCCTCGCCCGTGACCCGGTCGATCAGCACCGCGTGACGCTGGCCGAACGTGCCTCGGCGGGAGTCCTGGCCGGAGAGGCGGACCGGAGTGCCCTCGAGGAGCAGGGAGCCGACGGCGAGGGTCTCGCCCATGCCCCAGTCGATCGTGTCGTCCTCGATCATCGCCGCGCGGCGCTGCAGCTGAGGCAGCAGACGCGGGTGCACGGTGACGTGGTCGGGGATGTTGACCTGGGACTCGGCGATCCGCTTCACGACCTCCTGGGAGACCGCGGTGGACACGGCGACCGGGAACTGGGCCTGCGTGTCCGGGGCCGGCACCTCGGGCGCCTGCGAGACGGCCTCGCGGACCTCGGTGAAGACCTTCTCCAGCTGGCCCTGGAAGTCCTGCAGGGCCTGCTCGGCCTCCTCCAGGGTGATGTCGCCGCGGCCGATCAGGGACTCGGTGTACAGCTTGCGCACCGAGCGCTTCTTGTCGATCAGGTCGTACATCAGCGGCTGCGTGAACGCCGGGTTGTCGGACTCGTTGTGTCCGCGGCGGCGGTAGCAGATGAGGTCGATCACGACGTCCTTGTTGAACGCCTGGCGGAACTCGAACGCCAGCCGGGCGACGCGGACGACGGCCTCGGGGTCGTCACCGTTCACGTGGAAGATCGGCGCCTCGATCATGCGGGCCACGTCGGTGGCGTACATGGAGGAGCGCGACGACTCCGGGGCGGCGGTGAAGCCGACCTGGTTGTTGATGACGATGTGGACCGTGCCGCCCGTGCGGTAGCCGCGCAGCTGCGACATGTTCAGGGTCTCGGCCACCACGCCCTGGCCCGCGAAGGCCGCGTCACCGTGCAGGGCGACCGGCAGGACCGTGAAGTCCGTGCCGCCCTTGTTGATGATGTCCTGCTTGGCGCGGACGATGCCCTCGATGACCGGGTCGACCGTCTCCAGGTGGGACGGGTTCGCGGCCAGCGAGACGGCGATCTGCTCGCCGTCCAGGCCGGTGAAGGTGCCCTGGGCGCCCAGGTGGTACTTCACGTCGCCGGAGCCGTGCATCGACTTCGGGTCGAGGTTGCCCTCGAACTCACGGAAGATCTGCGCGTACGACTTGCCGACGATGTTCGCGAGGACGTTCAGGCGGCCACGGTGGGCCATGCCGATGACGACCTCGTCCAGGCGGGACTCCGCGGCGCTGTCGATGACGGCGTCGAGGAGCGGGATGACGGACTCGCCGCCCTCCAGGGAGAAGCGCTTCTGGCCGACGTACTTCGTCTGCAGGAAGGTCTCGAAGGCCTCCGCCGCGTTCAGTCGGCGCAGGATGCGCAGCTGCTCCTCGCGCTCCGGCTTGGTGTGCGGGCGCTCGATGCGGTCCTGGATCCACTTGCGCTGCTTCGGGTCCTGGATGTGCATGAACTCGATGCCGGTGGTGCGGCAGTACGAGTCGCGCAGCACACCGAGGATGTCGCGCAGCTTCATCAGGGCCTTGCCGGAGAAGCCGCCGACCGCGAACTCGCGCTCCAGGTCCCACAGGGTGAGCCCGTGCTCGGTGATGTCCAGGTCGGGGTGCTTGCGCTGGCGGTACTCCAGCGGGTCGGTGTCGGCCATGACGTGGCCGCGGACCCGGTAGGAGTGGATCAGCTCGAAGACGCGGGCGGCCTTGGTGACGTCGTCGTCGTGCGAGGCGTCGATGTCCTTGAGCCAGCGGACCGGCTCGTAGGGGATCCGCAGCGCCTCGAAGATCTCGTCGAAGAAGCCGTTCTCGCCGAGCAGCAGGTTCGCGACGATGCGCAGGAACTCGCCGGAGGCGGCGCCCTGGATCACCCGGTGGTCGTAGGTCGACGTGAGCGTCATGACCTTGGAGATGCCGAGCTTGTTCAGGGTGTCCTGGGAGGTGCCCTGGAACTCCGCCGGGTAGTCCATGGAGCCGACGCCCATGATGACCGACTGGCCGGGCATCAGACGCGGCACGGAGTGGACGGTGCCGAGGCCGCCGGGGTTGGTCAGGGAGACCGTGACACCGGTGAAGTCGTCCATCGTGAGCTTGCCGTCACGGGCGCGGCGGACGATGTCCTCGTAGGCCTGCCAGAACTCGAAGAAGTTCAGCGTCTCGGCCTTCTTGATGCCCGCGACGACGAGCTGGCGGTCGCCGTTGGGCTTGACCAGGTCGATGGCGAGGCCGAAGTTGACGTGCGGCGGCTTGACGAGGGTGGGCTTCCCGTCCTTCTCCGCGTAGTGCCAGTTCATCGACGGCATGGCCTTGATGGCCTGCACCATCGCGTAGCCGATGAGGTGGGTGAAGGAGATCTTCCCGCCCCGGGCGCGCTTCAGGTGGTTGTTGATGACGATGCGGTTGTCGAAGAGCAGCTTCACGGGGACCGCGCGCACGGACGTGGCCGTGGGCAGCTCCAGCGAGGCGTTCATGTTCTTCGCGACGGCACCGGCGGGGCCACGCAGGGTGACGTACTCCGGACCCTCGGGGGCCTCGGTGGCCGGCTCGGCCTTCGGCTTGGCGGCGGCCGGAGCGGCCTTCGCGGGAGCCGGGGCGGCGGCAGCGGGCTTCGGTGCCGCGGGAGCGGCCACCGGAGCGGGCGCGGGCGCGGCAGGAGCCACGGGAGCGGCCTGAGCCGGAGCCGGGGGCGTCACGGGCGCCGCAGGGGCTGCCGGAGCGGCAGGCGCGGCCGGGGCCGCCGTGGTGGTCCCTGCGGCCCCCGCGGCCGCAGTACCCGCCGGAGCCGAGGCGGCAGCGGCGCCCGGCTTGTAGTCGGCGAAGAAGTCCCACCAGGCTCGGTCTACCGAATTCGGGTCCTGGAGGTACTGCTGATAGATCTCGTCGACGAGCCACTCATTGGGACCGAACGCAGCAGCGGGGTTCTTCCCGGCTTGGTCATCGGTCGAGATGCTCGAGTTACTGGGGGACTGTGGCGACACGGCGGCAACCGCCCTCTTCCGCTTCACAAGGTGATGGACAGCGGGAATTAAGGCTACGCCCCTGTGGCCGGGAAGGTCAGGTCGGGCCCGTCCAACGTCGTGCAAGTCACATCGGAAACCGTGTTTCGGCTGTGGAAATGGCGGGAAACAAGCGTGGTTCCGGTTCCGGACGGGCTCGTTCGGGTATGTCGATTCCGGGTCGCGGCACGACTCACGCGGCCCCTCTGCCTGATCACACGTGTCCGCCAGTGCGGACACCGATGGATCTTGTGGCTCCGGTTCGAACTTTACGTCAACTTGGCAGAGATGGAAGTCCCGGAAGGGTGACCTGGATCCGGCAGCCCCGCTCGGATTCGGCCACACCGATCCGGCCGCCGTGCAGATCGACCGCCCAGCGCGCGATGGCCAGGCCGAGCCCCGTACCGCCGTCGCTGCCGGGACCGTGCGGCGAGGGGACCCCGCCCCGGTTGAACCGTTCGAAGACCCGGTGCCACTCCGACTTCGGAATGCCGGGCCCCTCGTCCAGGACCTCCAGGGCCAGTGACTCCGGGAGGTCGCCCCGCCTGGCCTTCACGGTCACGCGGCCGTGCGGCGGGCTGTGCTTGACCGCGTTGTCGATGAGATTCGCCACGACCTGGTGGATCCGCTCCGGGTCCGCGTGCGCGGTCAGCTCCGGCGGGGACACGTCGAGGTGCAGATGGACGTCGGTGCGCGTGTGGCTGCCGGAGCCCGAGGCGATGTCCGCGCGCGCGGAGGCGACCATGTTGGCCTCCTTGAGCACGCCCGACAGGTACGGCCAGACCTCGAAACGCCGCTTGTGCAGCGGTACGACGCCGTTGTTCAGCCTCGACAGGTCGAGCAGCGTCTCGACCAGCCGGCCCAGGCGCTCCGTCTGCTTCAGGGCCGTACGCATCGTCTCGGGATCGGCGGCGGAGACGCCGTCCACGACGTTCTCCAGGACCGCGCGCAGGCCCGCGATGGGAGTGCGCAGCTCGTGCGAGACATTCGCCACGAGTTCCTTGCGCTGGCGGTCCTGGGCCTCCAGCTCGTCGGCCATGAGGTTGATCGTCTCGGCCAGGTCGCCCAGCTCGTCGCGGCGGCTGTCGCTCACCCGGCGCGTGTAGTCGCCGTGCGAGATGGACCGGGCCACCGCGTTCATCTCGTCCAGCGGTGCGGTGAGCGAATGGGCCACGAACTGCGTTATCAAGAGTGTGGCGATCATCGAGAAGACCGTGATGAAGCGCAGCTCGGTCTCGGTGCGCACCGCGATCATCAGCAGACCGGTGGTGATGAAGACCGAGACGACGACCAGCGTGCCGAGCTTCGTCTTGATGGAGAAGGGCCGTACGACGCCCCAGGGAACAGCGCTCCTGTGCTCCCCGAAACCGTGCCCGTCGACCTCGCGCTGCCCGAGCCCGCTCATCACATCAGCCCCCTCAAGAAGCTTCCGACGAAGCCCCGGCTCAGGGAGTCGGGGTCTCCAGCGCATAGCCCACGCCGTGGACCGTGCGGATCCGCTCGGCACCGATCTTCCGGCGCAGCGCCTTGATGTGGCTGTCCACGGTCCGGGTACCGGAGGCGTCCGCCCAGTCCCACACCTCGGCGAGCAGCTGCTCGCGCGAGAGTACGGCACGGGGGGTGTTCGCGAGGCACACCAGCAGGTCGAATTCGGTGGGCGTCAGGTGCACGTCCTCCGAGCGCACCCGCACCCGGCGCTGCGCGTGGTCGATCTCCAGCTCGCCGAGACGCAGGATTCCGCTGCGCGGCGTCGAGGCGGCCACGACGGCGCGCTCGACCCGGCGCAGCAGGACGTGCACGCGGGCGGCCAGCTCGCGCATCGAGAACGGCTTGGTCATGTAGTCGTCGGCTCCGACGCCGAGTCCGACCAGCATGTCGGTCTCGTCGTCGCGCGCGGTGAGCATCAGCACCGGCACCGGGCGCTGGGCCTGCACGCGGCGGCAGACCTCCAGGCCGTCGAAGCCGGGCAGCATGATGTCGAGGATCAGCAGGTCAGGCTGCCAGGCCTCGGCGGTGTCGACGGCGGCAGGGCCGTCGCCCGCGGTTTGCACCAGGAATCCCTCGGCACGCAGGCGGGCCGCGATGGCGTCGACGATCGTCGGGTCGTCCTCGACCACCAACACCCGGCGTTGAGCGCCCGGTGTCGCCGCCGTGCCGTTGTGGGAGGTGTGTGTCTGCTCCATCGCCCGCCCCTGAAGTGTGCTTTCCGGAATCCGTGGGGTGATCCCATGACTGCGCTTGACGCTTGAATGATCGGCGTCAGGGAAGCAGAGTACGGGCAGTCACCGTGCCGCGGCTATCCAGCCCTGACTGCGAGGTGTACGACGTCCGGAACGCCCCGGGCAACCGGGATCTCTTCGGTACGCACCCGCTGGAACCCGGCATTCCGTAGGGATCCTTCAAATTCCGGAGAGGGCTGTGCCGACCACACCGCGAGCACCCCACCGGGCCTCAAAACCCTTGCGCAGCTTGCCAGTCCGGCCTTCGAGTACAGGCCTTCGTTGCCCTCGGTGACTGTCCAGCCGGGCCCGTTGTCGATGTCGAGACACAGCGCGTCGTACGTGGCCGACTTCTCATTGACGTAGGCAACCAGATCGTTATCGACGATTTCCGTGCGCGGATCGGCGAGAGCCTCGGCGGAGATTGCGGAGAGCGGTCCGTGGAGGTGCCAGTCGATGACGGCCGACTCGCGTTCGACGACCGTGATGCGCCCCCACCGGGGATCGGCGGCGGCGTGTGCGAGCGAGAACCCGACGCCGAGGCCTCCGATCAGCACATCCGGCCGCGCACGCCCGTCCAGCGCGTCGTACGCGGCGTCCACGAGCAGCCGCTCCGAGCGGCCGTCGGAAGTGTCCATCAGGAAGCATCCGTTGGCGATGATCTGCAGCAGCGCGCCGTGTCGCCGCAGCACGACCTCGCCGTAGGGGCCCTGGCGACGGTCGATGACCACAGGGGTGTCGTACGAAGCAGTCATGGCTCCCATCCTGGCAGTTTCACCAGGATGGGTAGCCGAATTAACCCCTGAGTGCGGCCCCGTGCCCGTACGGGAACACCGGATCCCCCGTGTCGTCGGGCACATCCGGCCGGGACGCCTCCACCGCCGCCATGGAGCGCGGGAGTTCGAACGGCAGGCGCCCCTCGGCCCGTGCCCGTCCGAAGGCGACGTCGAGCAGGGCGGCGTCCGAGGCGCCGTAGCCGGCGACCAGGGCGGCCGCCTTCTCGGCGATCTCCGGGAGTACGGCCGGTCGTTCGAGCTTGACGCACACCAACGTCGGCACCGGCTCCAGGAGTCGCAGGATCTCCTTCAGCTCGTCCTCGGGGAAGGCGAGCGAACCGGGGTGGAAGAAGGACTCGAAGATCCCGGGACGCTTCTCGTACGGGGTGCGCAGGCGCAGCACCGCGAGTTCCGCGTCGACGGGGTCGGCGACGACTTGGCCGTACGCCGAGGCCGTCTGCTCGGAGACGCCCTGGACATACAGGTTCGGACGGCCCTTCAGCGGCAGCAGGTCCTGGGCGGTCAGGACGGTGAGGGAGCGGCGCTGGGCCGCCTCGCCGAGCGCGGTGAACTCGCCCGCCCCGACGACCTCCTCGGCCCGGTCCGGGTCGACATAGGGGTTTTCGAAGAGGCCGAGCGCGAACTTCTCGCGCAGGAGTCGACGTACAGATTCATCGATACATGCCTCCGGGACGCGGCCCGAGCGAACCACTTCCACGATCACCCCGGGGCACTGCTCGCCGCCGAACTGATCGGTGCCCGCGTCCAGCGCCTTCGCCGCGCGTTCGGCGACGGTCAGGTGCTTGGCACCCCAGGCGCGGGCGGGAACAGCTCGTCGAAGACGGGCGCGTCGGTCAACAGGCCCCAGTCGGTGCAGACGATGCCGTCGAAACCGAGCCGTCCCCGCAGAAGGTCGGTCAGGACGTCACGGTTGAAGCCGAAGCCGACCTCCTCCCAGTCGGTGCCGACCGGCTGGCCGTAGTACGGCATCAGCTGCGAGCAGCCGGCCTCGATGGCCGCCTTGAACGGCGCCAGGGCGGCGGACGCCTGACGGGTCTTGGAAGTTGCTGTGAATCGGCTCTCGCGTGGCGTCGGTCATAGACAGCGACGTGTGGGACACGAAGGGTGGGGCGCGACGGAAGGAGCGCCTCACCGTGGACCGGAGCACCACCGCGCGGGCTGACGCCGTGCCGGCCGACCCCGAGACGGGCGCGCCTCTCCTCGACGATCTTCTGGACGGGATGCCCCGCCAGCGCGACGGTTCGCTCACCACGCCCCGCCACGCGGCCGCGGAGGCACCGGCTTCGGCCGTGGCACCCGAACCGGTCACGGGGGCAGCGGCTCCGGTCGCGTCCCCCGGACCGGGCAGGGTGGCAGCGGCTCCGGTCGCGTCGCGCGGACCGGGCAGGGTGGCAGCGGCTCCGGTCGCGTCGCGCGGACCGGGCAGGGCGGCAGCGGTCCCGGTCGCGTCGCCCGGACCGGCCGCCGCGCCTGCTGCCGCACGTGTGTCCGCCCTGGGCGCGCTCGCCGGGCGGCTCCGTACCCTCCGCCCCTGGCGGCTTTTCCCCACTCCCCTCGGGACGCCCTTCACCTTCGGATACGCGGCCGTCCTCGCCGTCACCTCGGCCGTCACCGAGTACGCGGACCCCACGCTCGTGCACGCGCTGCACCAGGCATCCAGCACGGACGTCGCGCATCTCGCGCAGCACCCGGTGCTGGTGCTGGTCGCGAGCGCGCTGTGGATCGTCGGCGGGATCACCTCGCCCTACGCGGTGGCGTTCCTGGTCGTCCTGACGGCGCTCGAGCGGCGGACAGGCGGGCTGCGGACGGCCGGTGTCTTCCTGCTCGGGCACGTGGTCGCCACGCTGGCCACCGAAGTGCCCGTCGGGCTCGCGGTGCTGGTCGGCCATCTGCCCGACAGTTCCCTGCACCGCCTCGACTACGGCATCAGCTTCGGCGTCGCCACGAGCGTTGGCGCGCTCGCGGGACTGCTGTCGCCCTGGCTGCGCTGGCCGCTGTTGATCGGCTTCGCCGCGATGCTCGTCGGCGACCTCCTCGCCTTCACCGACCCGATGACAGGCTGGGGACACCTGATGTCCCTGACGATCGGCATCTCGACGTGGCCGCTGGTGCGGCGTCGGCAGGCGGCGCGAGTGCCCTCGTCGGTCAGCCGTTCCGGACCGCGGCGAGGCGTCGTGCCGGCCCAGGGATGCCGAGCCGATGGTCCCGGGCGGCGGTCGCCCCGTGGAGCTCGTTCGTGAGCTGGTACGGGTCACGGCGCAGGTCGTCGTACGCGCGGAAGACCACCGCCGCGCTGTCGCCGGTGCTCGGCAGGCGGCCCTTCTCGTCGAGGCGCAGGTCGTAGTACTCCGTGTACTGCTCGTTCTTGCCGATGTACGACGCCCAGCTGTGGATCGGCTGCTCGTCCTGGCGGTTCCACCACCACTCGCCGAGCAGATGCCCGCGGTCGTCCGTGCCGAGCAGCGAGTGCCCGTCGTGCGGGGTGTCCGGCCCGATCCCGGCCGCGTCGAGAAGCGCGGGCGCGATGTCGATGTGCCCGGCTCGCTCCGCGCCGTCCGGGTGGAGTCAGCTCCAGGTCGGCGAGGTGGAGTGGGGCTGCTCGTAGGGCACGGGCCTGCCGGTGAACGCGTCGAGGAGCATGCGGTCACCGATCGGGCGGTCCAGTTTCACCGTCACCTTCTCGATGCGCAGTTCGGACGTGCACGGGCCGTCGGAGACGCCGCGGACCGAGGCGGAGAACACCACGCTGCCCCCGGTCTCCAGCACGTCGACGGCTGGGCCGTCGTCGCACGATCCGTGCTCGGCGCGCAGGGTGACCGTCCGGCCGTCCTCCGCGACCGTGTCCAGCCCGGCGAGCGGTCCCAGCTCGGCCGTCTGCTGCCGCACGGGCCCGATCGGGGGCCGGGGGAGTTTCGCGGGGGTGACCGCGACGCGTTCGAGCGGAGTGTCGTAGCCCTTGATCGTGAAGTGCCAGGCGGGGACCGTCGCCGCCCCCCGGCTGGTCAGCAGGGTCATCTCGCCGAGCCGGGCACCGGTCACGGTGAGGGCGGGACCCGAATTACCGCCCCGGTCGAGCTTCTCGTACGCCGCTCGCGCGGAGGTGACCGGGACGGCGAGCGAGTCGCCGTCGCGCCACCGGATCTCCCCCTTCTTCTTCGGCGCGTCGGGAAGAGAGGCGCGCAGTTCGAAGTTCTGGGTGAGGTACGCGCGCTTGTCGGCGTCGTTGTGGAACGCCCCTTCGGGCAGCTGAACGGCGTCGCCGAGCGGGTAGTAGCCCCGCTGCCACACCCGCGCCGCCTCGGAGCCCTCCCAGGCGGCGGCGACCTGGCGGGCGCGCTCCGAGTCGGCGGCGGTGCCGCCGTCCCGGACCTTGTCGCCGCCGCGGGGTGTCGTTTCGTTGCCGCATCCGACGGCTGCGGCGGCGACCAGGCCGAGTACGACGAGCAGTTTGACGGACCGCATGATGCCCCCCGGAGGCAGACGGTGGAGTGGAACCGCATCCGGCACCGCACCTGTGACGCCCGGGCCGTGCGCGACGTTCATTCCCGGCGCGGGCCGCGCTCCGGGGGCGAGGAGAGCTGTGCGGGCGCGGGCCGCGCTCGGGCGCGAGGCGGTCTGATCGCAGATCGCAGAGCTGATCGCTGACAGCGAACGGACCCCGGGGAACAATGCAAGGCCTCCATGCATTGAGCCGGTGTAACTCAACTTGACTGCCGAAGGGGAGATCATGGCTTCGACGTCCACACCGCTCACCCTGCCCGTGCTGCCGCTCGACGACGAGGTCGTACTGCCCGGCATGGTGGTTCCGCTGGACCTGAACGACACCGATGTACGCGCAGCGGTGGAGGCCGCCCAGGCCGCCGCCCGTTCGACACCGGGCAAGCCACAGGTGCTGCTGGTGCCACGCATCGACGGGACGTACGCGGGCACCGGTGTGCTCGGCACCGTCGAGCAGGTCGGCCGCCTGGCCGACGGCGACCCGGGCGCGCTGATCCGCGGGCGTGGGCGCGTGAAGGTCGGCGCGGGGACCACGGGTCCCGGTGCCGCGCTGTGGGTGGAGGGCACCCGGGTCGAAGAGACTCTGCCCGACCCGCTGCCCGGCCGGGTCACCGACCTGGTCAAGGAGTACAAGGCCCTCGCCACCAGCTGGCTGCGCAAGCGCGCCGCCTGGCAGGTCGTGGACCGCGTACAGCAGATTGATGATGTTTCCGCCCTTGCCGACAATTCCGGTTACTCCCCGTTCCTGTCCATCGAGCAGAAGGTGGAGCTCCTGGAGACCGCCGACCCGGTCGCCCGGCTGAAGCTCGCCACCGAGCAGCTCCGTGAGCATCTGGCCGAGCAGGATGTCGCCGAGTCCATCGCCAAGGATGTCCAGGAGGGCGTCGACAAGCAGCAGCGCGAGTTCCTGCTGCGGCGTCAGCTCGAAGCCGTCCGCAAGGAGCTGCGCGAGCTGAACGGCGAGTCCTCGGACGCGGAGGAGTCCGACGACTACCGCGCCCGCGTCGAGGCCGCCGACCTCCCCGAGAAGGTCCGCGAGGCCGCGCTCAAGGAGGTCGACAAGCTGGAGCGGTCCAGCGACCAGTCGCCCGAGGGCAGCTGGATCCGGACCTGGCTCGACACCGTGCTCGAACTGCCGTGGAGCGAGCGGACCGAGGACGAGTACGACATCCAGGGCGCCAAGGCGATCCTGGACGCCGAGCACGCCGGTCTGGAGGACGTGAAGGAGCGGATCACCGAGTACCTCGCGGTGCGCAAGCGGCGCTCCGAGCGCGGGCTCGGCGTGGTCGGCGGGCGGCGCGGCGGTGCCGTGCTCGCGCTGGTCGGCCCGCCCGGTGTCGGCAAGACCTCGCTCGGCGAGTCCGTCGCGCACGCCATGGGCCGCAAGTTCGTCCGCGTCGCCCTGGGTGGCGTGCGGGACGAGGCCGAGATCCGCGGACACCGGCGTACGTACGTGGGCGCGCTGCCCGGCCGTATCGTCCGCGCCATCAAGGAGGCCGGGTCCATGAACCCGGTGGTCCTGCTGGACGAGATCGACAAGGTCGGCTCCGACTTCCGCGGCGACCCGGCCGCGGCCCTGCTCGAAGTCCTCGACCCGGCGCAGAACCACACCTTCCGCGACCACTACCTGGAGGTCGAACTCGACCTGAGCGACGTCGTGTTCCTCGCGACGGCGAACGTCCTGGAGGCCATCCCGGAGGCCCTGCTCGACCGTATGGAGCTGGTCCGCCTCGACGGCTACACCGAGGACGAGAAGGTCGTCATCGCCCGGGACCACCTGCTGCCGCGCCAGCTGGAGCGGGCCGGTCTGCAGTCCGAGGAGGTCACGCTGGACGAGAGCGCACTGCGCAAGCTCGCCGGCGAGTACACGCGGGAGGCGGGTGTACGAAACCTGGAGCGGGCCGTCGCGCGGCTGCTGCGCAAGGTGGCGGCCCAGCATGAACTGGGCGAGCGGGAGCTGCCCTTCACGGTCACGGACGCGGATCTGCGCGGTCTGATCGGCAGGCCGCACCACGTGCCCGAGTCCGCTCAGGACCCGGCCGAGCGGCGCACGGCGGTGCCCGGTGTCGCCACCGGTCTGGCCGTCACGGGCGCCGGCGGTGACGTGCTCTACGTCGAGGCGTCGCTGGCCGACCCGGAGACGGGCGCGGCGGGCCTGACCCTGACGGGTCAGCTGGGCGACGTGATGAAGGAGTCGGCGCAGATCGCGCTGAGCTTCCTCAGGTCGCACGGTGCCGAGCTCGAACTGCCGGTCGGTGACCTGAAGGACCGGGGCGTGCACATCCACTTCCCGGCGGGCGCGGTCCCCAAGGACGGACCGAGCGCGGGCGTCACCATGACGACGGCGCTGGCCTCGCTCCTGTCCGGCCGCCTGGTCCGCACCGATGTGGCGATGACGGGTGAGGTCTCGCTGACGGGTCGTGTCCTGCCCATCGGCGGGGTGAAGCAGAAGCTGCTCGCCGCGCACCGCGCGGGTGTCACGACGGTCATCATCCCCAAGCGCAACGAGCCCGACCTGGACGACGTCCCGGCCGAGGTCCTGGAGAAGCTCGACGTCCATGCCGTCACGGACGTCCGACAGGTCCTGGAGCTGGCGCTGTCGCCGGCGACGAACGGCGCGACGCCGGAGGTTCCGGTAGCGGCGTGACGGACGCGACCGGAAAGGGAAGGCCCGGGTCCCGTGAGGGAGGCCCGGGCCTTCACCGTGCGCGCGGTGCCCACGCTCGGGCGGGTCAGCCGTTGGCCAGCGCCACCACCCGGTCGAGGGCCCCGTTGAACTTGTCGTGGTCGCCGACGGTCGGTCCGGACGACGTGTACTGCCACATCGTGTAGTAGGACCAGCCGGCGGGGAGCGTGCCGGGGTCGGAGGCGTAACGGGCGATCCACAGCGGGTTGGCGGAGGCGAAGCCGCCGTAGTTGCCCGTGCACTGGGTCCACCAGCTGGTGGCCGTGTAGATCACCGCGTCGCGTCCCGTGCGCGCCTTGTACTGGGCGAGGAAGCTGCTGATCCAGCTCACCATGGCGCTCTGGGTCTTGCCGTAGCAGGCGGCCCCGTACGGGTTCCACTCGATGTCGAGCGCGCCCGGCAGCGTCTTGCCGTCCTTCGACCAGCCACCGCCGTGGTCCACGAAGTAGTTCGCCTGCGTGGCGCCGGTCGTCGTGTCGGGAGTCGCGAAGTGGTACGCGCCGCGGATCATGCCGACGTTGTACGAGCCGTTGTACTGCTGGGCGAAGTACGGGTTCGTGTAGTACGTGCCCTCGGTCGCCTTGGTGTAGGCCCACCTGACCCCACTGCTCCACAGGGTCGACCAGGCGACGTTGCCCTGGTAGCCGGAGACGTCCACGCCTTCCGTCTGCGTGGCGTCACCGCTGCTCGGCGTACCGTCCTGACCGTCGTGCGCGACGACGCCCATGCCCATGTGGGCGGAGCCCCGGGCGGGGATGTCGGCGGCGGAGGAGGGGAGGGTGTACAGGAGGGAGAAGGCGGTGAGCAGGATTCCCAACGCGAGCGGGCGCAGGCGGTGGGTCGTTGCGGGTCTGTGTCTGTGCACGGGCATGTCGTGCCTCCGAAGAGATCGGTGGTGCACGGTGGTGCTCGGTGGGGGGAACGCTGACGGCACGCGCACGCCCGGGTGGGGGGTCAGGTCCTCGTCGACCTGCAGATGGCGTGGGCATGCCACTGATTGCCTGATAAAGAAGCTACGCACGTAGAAGACGGCGTGGGAAGAGGGCCCGGAGGCTGCCGTTGGTCTACGCCTGCGAAATACTGGCGGAGCTGCGGCAATGGCGGATTGTGGCGGAAACTTTCAGGATCGGGAAACCGGGGCAGGGGTGCTGACGTGCACGACAACGGAAACGGCGGCGGGCAGCGTGTCGAATCCGCGGCGTCGGGAAGTGGTGTGGACCAGGAATTCCCGGCGCTGGAACGCGAGTTGACCGTGTTCTTGCGGCGCGCCCGCGCCTCCTCCGGTGAGATGGCCCGCGAGGTCCATCCCGACCTGGAGTCCTCCGCGTACGGGCTCCTCTTCCGGCTGGAGGAGTGCGGCCGGCAGCGTGCCACGGAGCTCGCCGCCTACATCGGCGTCGGCAAGGCCACGATGTCCCGTCAGCTCCGCGCCCTCGAGGATCTCGGCCTCGTGGCCCGCGAGCCCGACCCCGCCGACGGCCGCGCCTGGCTCGTCCACCTCACGGAGGAGGGACAGGAACGCTTCCGGAAGGTCCGACAGGCCCGCCGGGCCCGCTATGTCCGGCAGCTCGCGGGCTGGGACCCCCGCGAGGTCGCGGAACTGGCCCGGCTGCTGCACCAGCTGAACACGGGGATGGAACAGCAGCGTTAGGCCACCGGCCGGCCCGCTTCCCCGAGGATGCGCGCCTCGCGGGCATCCCGGCTCACAGCTCCACGAACACCGCCGTCGCATCGTCATGCGTCTTGCTCCGTCGCAGATGCACCCGCTCCTGCGCGTCCGCGGTCTCCAGTGCCCGTACGCGGTTGACGAGTGCCTGTGTGCCCTCCTTCCGTACGAGGGTGAACAGGGCGGCCCAGTCGCCCTCGTGGAACTTTTCCACCCAGCGGGTGGCGCCGTCCGTGAGGGCGGTCAGGGCGCGGACGGACGTGCGGGGCAGTGTGCCGGTCACCGCGCGGGAGACCACCGAGGGATCCGCCGCCGCCGTGAAGAAGCCGTCCTCCTTGTTGCGGACGGTCGCGTCGGCGACGGCGTCCGTCGCGAGGGAGGTGCGGGGGAGGCGGGAGAGGCGGTCGTCCAGGAGTGCGGTCACGTCGCCCGTGGGGGACTCCACCAGCAGGGCGGAGTCCGAGAGGATCAGGTACTCGACCTCGGCGGCGGACCATCTGGCGAGGACCACGGTTGCCTGCGGTGTCCGTGGGTGAGAAAGGTCACAGGTGTCGGCGTGGGCGTCAGCCACGCGGCGAATGGCCCTGGAGAGGATCTCCGGCAGGGTCAGATCTCGGCGGGAAACGGACAGTTCGGTCAGGGCTCCGCCGAGGCGTGTGGAGAACCAGGCGACGGAATGCAGACAGCCGTAGTCGCTCCGAGGGGGCGTCACGCCGTCCAGGACGACCAGCGAACCCCCCTGTCCTGAGGCCGGAAGGCCGACCGATGCGAAGTCCTCATTGGGGCGGTCCGGGTCACCGGGCTCCGAGACGAGTTCAGTGCGCATCCGGCCAGTCTGCACGAGCCCTTCACAAGGTCTACGAAAGGCTGGCATCCGTTGCCGAACGGGTGCGGACCACCAGCTCAGGCGCCGGGTTTGGCATGGAATGATCGACTCCGGTGAAGCGTGGTGGCGAATAGTGCCAAAGCGCGTCGCCGACGTCCAACCGGCCCGCCGGTCAAGACCGTCGAACACGCCGGGGGAACTTGCCCGCCAACTCCGGTCCGATGTTCACTCCTTCGGGTGGCGGGCCAGATGATGCGGGGCCACTGCCCACCGGCACTGGGAGGGTCGGGAGCCGATGGGGGCGCCCCCTGGCTTGAGCGAAGTCGAAAGCTTGGGGGAGGGCGGACGCCCCAGTTGACAGGGCGTCATCACCCGGGCCCATGGGTACACGAGTCAGGAATGCGAGCACCGGTGCAGAAGACGCGGCCGAGGCGCACAGGCAAGCAGACGGCCTCCAGCTCAACCGGGGGCGGTGCCGCCGGCGACACCGCCGACTCCCCGAGCAGGGGCCGACCCGCCCACGTACGCAACCGACTGATCGTCGCCGTGGCGGTCGTCGCGGCCGCCATCGCCGGTGCCGGGGCCCCCACGGTGCTGGCCGCCTCGGGGCAACTGAACGACTCCCAGAACCTGGTGACGCTCGCGCAGCGGACCCAGCAGGCGCTGACCCTGGCGCACTCGCTGGCCGACGAGCGGGACGAGGTCACCTCGTACATCGCCGCGGGGAGGCCCAAGGCCAAGGCCCCGTCCGAGCAGCGCGGCGCCCGCGTCGACCGGCAGGTCGAGGAGTTGCGGGCGGACGAGGACGCCCCCGCCACGCTGCTCAAGGACCTCGACTCCATCGCCTCCCTGCGCAGAGCGGCGCTCACCGGAAAGAGCACCGCTCTTCAAGCGCATCAGGCGTACTCCGGTGCCATCGCCGAACTCCATGCCCTCGCCGAGGACCTGGCCGATCAGCTGCCGCCCCGCGCGGGCTCCGGCGCGCACGCCCTCGCCGAGCTGGACTCCGCGGTCCAGCAGTCCGCCGCCGCCCGCGGACTGCTCCTCGCCGCCCTCAGCATTCCGCGCACCACCCAGACCGCCATCAACCCGATCACCGGTCTGGCGACCACCACGAGCGTCTCCTCGGCCGCCGACACCAAGCAGCGCGACGCGCTGAGCGCCGCGGCCCAGCAGGCCCGGCTCCGCTCGGACGCGGCGCTCGCCGGCTTCCGCGAGACGGCGCCCAAGGCCGCCACGGCCTCGTACGACTCCACGGTCACCGGGCCCGACGTCGGCAGCGCCGACAAGTACCTCGCGAGCCTCACCGACCAGCCGACGCTCTCCGACGCCGAACTCGACACCAGCACCAAGAAGCTGGACGCGGCCCTGTCGGCCCGTGTCGAGCTGATGCGCGGTGCCGAGGCCTCCCTCAACGACCACCGCACCAGGGACCTCGAACAGCTGCGGGACGACGACGTCACCGCGCTGGAGATCCGGATCGCCCTCATCGGCACGCTGCTGCTCGTCGCGGTCGGCGTCTCGATGGCCATGGCGCGCAGTCTCACCCGCCCGCTGGCCGTGCTGCGGATCGGCTCGGCCCGCCTGGCCGCCGACCCGGGCGCCGAGGAACCGGTCAGGTTCACCGGCCGCAACGACGAGTTCGCCCAGGTCGTCCGCTCCGTCAACGCGCTGCACGAGCACGCCGCCGCGCTCCATGAGCGGCTCGCGACGCTCGAAGGCGATCGCAAGCACCTCATCGGGCAGCGTCAGCTGATGGCCGACGAGCGCGACCGGCTGCGTGCCGAACTCGCGGATGCCGCCACCCACTTGGAGCAGGTGCGCGGCACCATCCACGGCACCTTCGTCAACCTCGCGCTGCGCACACTCGGCCTGGTGGAGCGCCAGCTCGGCGTCATCGAGGGCCTGGAGGAGCGCGAGCAGGACCCGGACCGCCTCGCCACGCTCTTCAAGCTCGACCACTTCGCCACCGTCATGCGGCGGCACAGTGAGAACCTGCTCGTCCTCGCGGGCGCCGAGCACGTCCAGCACCACGCGGGTCCCGTCCCGCTCGTCGACGTCGTGCGCGCCGCGGTGAGCGAGATCGAGCGGTACGAGCGGGTCCGCATCGCCGCGCTGCCGCCGCACGCGCACCTCGCCGGCTTCGCCGCCGACGACATCAGCCACCTCGTGGCCGAACTCCTGGAGAACGCCTCGTCGTTCTCGCCGCCCGACCTCGCCGTCGAGGTCTCCGGCTGGCTCCTGGAGAGCGGCGAGGTGATGCTCTCCGTGCAGGACGAGGGCATAGGCATGACCGCCGAGCGGATGAGCCAGCTCAACTCCCGTCTCTCGGACTTCGATCCGGAGGACGCCTACGACCTGGAGGGCGGCGACGGTCTCGGGCTCGGCCTGTACGTGGTGGCCCGGCTCGCCCACCGGCACGGCGTACGGGTGCAGCTGCGCGAGCAGAAGCAGGGCGGTGTCGCCGCCGTGGTCGTCCTGCCGAAGGCGCTGCTCGCCGCCGCGTCCGCGGTCACCGCCCCCACGGCCACCCGGCTGGTCGGCAGCGCGTCCTCGGTGTCGCTGCCCGGCGCGGACGCGGAGGCCAACTCCAATGTCCTGCCGGGCCGTTCGGTCCCGACGGCATCGGAACCCGCGGGCGACGAGGACCCACTGATCGCCGCGGCGGAAGAGGCCGTACGAGAAGCTTCCACGGCGGAAGAAGCCGTACGGGAGGCTCCCGCGGACACAGCGGCCGTACGGGAGGCTTCCGCGCAGGAAGCAGGAGTACGCGAGGACGCCCGGGATCCCGGCGCGGAAGCGGCGGCTCCCGAACCCGAGGCGTCGTACGCACCCCGGCCCACGCCCGTACCCCGGCCCACGCCCGAGCCAGAGCCGGCGTCCGAGCCGGAACTCGCTCCCGAGACCACGATGGAGCTGCTGCTTCCGGAGCCCCCGGAGGAAGCGCCCGCTCCCGAACGTGACCCGGAAGCGACCCCGGCCCACCTCGCTCCGGAAGTCCGCGTCCCCGCCCAGGCCACCACCACCGATCCGTACGCCATCGGCCCCGACACCCACGAACGTGTCCCGGACGAGGGCTCGCGGCTCACCGACAAGGGTCTGCCCAAGCGGACGCCCAAGATCTCCGCGCCCGCGCCGGTCCCGAGGCCGCGCACGGGTGGCGTGGACGCCGAGGCCCTGCGCCGCAGGCTCGGCGGTTTCCACCGGGGTGCGGTGGAAGGCCGCCGCGATGTGGAGGCGGAGATCGCCGAGCAGACGGCCGAGACGAACGCATCCGCAGTACAGGGGCCGGAAGCGCACGCGCCCGCAGGATCGACGTCCGACGCGCACGCACAGGACGTAGAAGCATCGGGGGGCACAGTCGAGGAGGCAAGCAGTTGACCGCGCCCAGTACCTTCGGCCTGAGCAGTGAAGCCCGCAATCTGCACTGGCTGCTGACGAATCTCGTCGAGGAGGTGCCGGGCCTCCTGTCGGTCGCGGTCGTCTCCTCCGACGGCCTGCTGCTGCTCTCCTCCGACCCCGGCAGGAACGCGGAGGCGAGGACGGCCGAGACGGACCGGCCGACGGGCCCCAAGGGCTCCTCCGCCGACCTCGCGACCATCGTCTCCGGCATCGGCAGCCTCACCATCGGCGCCGCCAAGCTGATGGACGGCGGCAGCGTGAAGCAGACGATGGTCGCGATGGACGAGGGCAGCCTCTTCGTCATGTCGATCAGCGACGGCTCGCTGCTCGGCGTGCATGGCTCCCCGGACTGCGACATGAGCGTGGTGGCGTACCACATGGCGCTCTTCGTCGGCCGTGCCGGACACGTCCTGACCCCCGAACTGCGCAGTGAACTCCGAAAATCCCTGGAGACCGAGTCGATGGGGAGCGCCCGATGAGTACGCCGAGCACGCCCAACAAGCTTCCGGTCCGCGGAGGCGACCGCAAACCCGCCCGCGTACGCCCCTACTCGCTCACCGGCGGCCGTACCCGCTTCGGGCACGTCCTCCTCGTGGAGACGTTCGTGGCGGCGCTCGAAGCCCCGCAGGAGCGCAAGGAGCTGACCAACGGCTCGCTCTCCCACCGGGTGATGCCCGAGATGCGGGCCATCGTCGAACTCTGCCGCCGGATGCGTACGGTGGCGGAGATCGCCGCCCTCCTCAGGATGCCGCTCGGCGTGGTCCGAGTGCTCCTGAGCGACCTGGCGGACCAGGGAAAGATCCGTGTGTACGGAACAGGTCACGGCCCGGGACAGCCGGACCGCGCTCTGCTGGAAAGGGTGCTGAGTGGACTCCGTCGTCTCTGACGCCGCGCCGGGCGTCGCCCCCCTCCTCGACGACGAGGAGAATCTGCAGGCCTGGCAGACGGACCGCAGCCGCGCGCCGATCGCCACCAAGATCGTCGTGGCGGGCGGCTTCGGCGTGGGCAAGACCACGCTGGTCACCGCGGTCTCGGAGATCACGCCCCTCCAGACGGAGGCGCTGATGACCCAGGCCAGCGAGGACACCGACGACCTCACCGGCACGCCCGACAAGCTGACCACCACCGTGGCCATGGACTTCGGGCGCATCACGCTCGACGACGACTTGGTGCTCTACCTCTTCGGCACGCCGGGCCAGCAGCGGTTCTGGTTCATGTGGGACGACCTGGTGCGCGGTGCCATCGGCGCGGTGGTCCTCGCCGACACCCGCCGCCTGTCGGACTGCTTCCCGGCGCTCGACTACTTCGAGAGCTGCGGACTGCCCTACGTCGTCGCCGTCAACCACTTCGACGGCAGCGAGCACTTCGAGCCCGAGGACGTGCGCGAGGCCCTCACGGTGCCCCCACACATACCTGTCATGATCATGGATGCCAGGCGCCGGATCTCGGTTGTCGAGACCCTGCTCGCGCTGGTGGGGCACGCGCTCGACGTGAGCCCCGAATAAGACGTACGCAGAGTTAGGACGCGCATGCGGAAGATACTCGTCGTCGGAGCCGGCCAGTCCGGACTCCAGCTCGCCCTCGGACTCCAGTCGCACGGGTACGAGGTCACCCTGATGTCGAACCGGACGGCGGACGAGATCCGTACCGGCCGTGTCATGTCGACACAGTGCATGTTCGACACGGCACTCCAGCACGAGCGCGATCTCCAGGTGAACTTCTGGGAGTCCCAGGCCCCGAAGATCGAAGGACTCGGCGTCTCGGTCGCGGCCCCCGGCTCGCACGACCCGGGGCCGACGCAGCGGGCGATCGACTGGGTGGGCAGGCTCGACGGGTACGCGCAGTCGGTCGACCAGCGGGTCAAGATGGCCGGCTGGATGGAGACGTTCGCGCAGCGTGGCGGCCAGCTGGTCATCCACGGCGCCGCGGTCTCCGACCTCGACTACTTCTCCCGTACCTACGACCTGGTGCTGGTGTCGGCGGGCAAGGGCGAGCTCGTGTCCATGTTCGGCCGGGACGCCTCCCGTTCGCCGTACAGCGAGCCGCAGCGGGCGTTGGCGGTCGCGTACGTCCACGGTCTGGGCCCGCGCCCGGAGCACCCGGACTACGACGCGGTCCGGTGCAACCTTGTCCCCGGCGTGGGCGAGCTCTTCGTCATGCCGACCCTCACCACCTCGGGGCGTGCGGACATCCTCTTCTGGGAGGGCATACCCGGCGGCCCGCTCGACGTCTTCAACGGCGTCAAGGACCCGGCCGAACACCTCTCCCTGACCCTGGAACTCATGGAGCGGTTCACGCCGTGGGAGTACGCGCGGGCCACGAAGGTGGAACTGACCGACGCGAACGGCACGTTGTCGGGACGGTACGCCCCCACCGTCCGCAACCCGATCGGTCGCCTCCCCGGCGGCGGCCTGGTCCTGGGCGTCGCCGACGTGGTCGTGGCGAACGACCCGATCACCGGGCAGGGCTCCAACTCGGCCTCCAAGTGCGCGGCCGCGTACCTCGCCTCGATCCTCGAGCAGGGCGACAAGCCCTTCGACGAGGAGTGGATGCAGGCCACGTTCGACCGGTACTGGGACACGGCGCAGCACGTGACCAAGTGGACGAACGCCATGCTCGGCGTGCCGCCGGAGCACGTCCTGAACCTCA
This sequence comes from Streptomyces albiflavescens, assembly GCF_014645835.1. GTDB lineage: Bacteria > Actinomycetota > Actinomycetes > Streptomycetales > Streptomycetaceae > Streptomyces > Streptomyces albiflavescens. The sequence continues at coordinate 188,102 of NZ_BMMM01000012.1, read as the reverse complement.
TCGGCGCGGCCGGCCAGCTCCAGCCCGTGGCGGACCGTTTCGCCAACGGCTTCGACAACCCGGCCGACTTCGAGAACTTCTTCTTCGAGCCCGAGAAGACCGAGGCCTACCTGGCCTCGGTGACCGGGGCGTAGCGGGCTTCCGGGCGGCGATCCGGACGTAGTCGGAGGTGGACATCCCTGCTGACCGGTGGGAATGTCCACCTGCCGCCGAGCCTCGCCGGATGCGACCTGTCGGCGGAGGGTGCCTTCGAGGCCCACGGTGGCGCTGCACGAACCCCGGCCGGGAACGGCGTCGGCGATCGCCGGTGCGCCCTCCAGGGGCGGAATCGTGGTTCGCCCTTGGGCTCGGGGCCCACTGTGGGTTCCGGCTTTCCCGGCTCGTCATGCGAGGGGGGCAAGAGTCTCACCCTTTCGCCGTGCGGTGCATGGACCACCTTCAGCGCTTCCCCTCAGGCTATGCCGGTTGATCATCCCTCGCCAGGCGGCTTCCGGAGGCGGGAGCACACGGGACATCCGACCAGCGCCTCGCGTGATCGGATCGCTCGGCGGCCCCAGAGGCACGCTCCACCGGGCCCGGCGGAGCCTGTGCGGCCCTCTTCGCCGGAGCAGCCCGACTGCTATGCTCTGAAATGGTCTTATTGACACCGTTATTTCCGTTTGATTCCCACTGAAACGCGGGAGCAGGAATGTCCGGTGCACACGGTCCGATAGGTGACACGGCACGTCGCGCGCTCGAACAGGAGCTGGCGGACCTGCGCGCCGAGCGGGACACGGTCGCGGCGACACTGAAGGACCCCGAGGAAGTGGGCGACCACGCGGACCAAGCCGACGAGTTGCAGCGTGCCGGCCAACTCCAGCGCCTCGACGACCAAATCGACGAGATCTCCTCGCGGCTTCGTGAGGCGAGCGACGCGGGGGCACCCCGCACCGATCAGGTCGGCGTGGGCAGCACGGTCACCGTGCGGTTCTCCGTCGGCGAGCTGCCCGACGGCCGATGACACCCGCAGTGGCGCGCACACTCACGGCATCCGCCCGGCCGGCCCGGCCCCTCTTCCGCGGAACGTGGTCCTGCGGAGCGCAGGATCGGCCGACGGGTCGTACCGTCGCTATCACGACAGGCGGGAGGCAGGCTTCGTGTACGAGTCGCAGAGGGTGATCGCCCCGCCGGCCAAGACCACCGTTTTCCTCGTGGCCACGATCGACCCCGCTGGCGAGGCCACTGTCCGTGACCTGCTCGAAGATGTGGCAGGTTTGCTGCGGTCGGTGGGCTATCGCGCCCCGTACGCCGAGCTCAGCTGCGTCGTCGGCGTCGGTTCCCGCGCCTGGGACCGGCTGTTCGCCGGTCCGCGCCCTCGTGACCTGCATCCCTTCGTGCCGCTGGAAGGCACTGTCCACAAGGCTCTGTCCACACCGGGGGATCTCCTCTTCCATCTGCGCGCCCACGAGATGGACCTCTGTTTTGAACTGGCCCGGTTGATCGCCGCACGCCTCGCGGGAGCGGTCACGATGGTCGACGAAGTGCACGGCTTCAAGTACTTCGACGAGCGTGACCTGCTGGGTTTTGTCGACGGCAGCGAGAATCCCGGACAACGGGCGGCCTCCGACGCGGTGTTCGTCGGCGCCGAGGACGAGCCCTTCGTAGGCGGCAGCTACGTGATCGTCCAGAAGTATCTCCACGACCTCGTCTCCTGGAACGGGTTGACCACACAGGAACAGGAGAACGTCATCGGCCGAAGCAAGTTGGCCAACGTCGAAATGCCCGACGACGTCAAGCCCCCGGATTCTCATGTCGCCCTCAACACCATCACGGACGAGGACGGCAACGAACAGAAGATCGTGCGGGAGAACATGCCGTTCGGAACGATCGGCAAGAGGGAATACGGCACGTATTTCATCGGCTACGCGCGCACGCCTGAGGTGACCGAACGGATGCTGCGCAACATGTTCCTCGGCGACCGTCCCGGGATCCACGACCGGATCCTCGACTTCTCGACGGCGACCACCGGCTGCCTTTTCTATGTGCCGACCGTGAATTTCCTCAACGATCTTCCCGAGCCGCCGGCCGGCTAGGCCGCCGTCCAGGACTCCAGGACACCGCTCAGGAGCCCGGGGGTCAGCTGGTGACGATCCCGGTCACCAGGTTGATCGTGGTAGCCAGGATGCTGGTACCGAAGACGTAGGACAGCAGGCAGTGGCGGAGCACCACCGCACGGATTCGTGCACTGGAAACGCTGGTGTCGGATCCCTGGTACGTCATGCCGAGGTTGTAGCTGAAGTACAGGAAGTCGGCGTACGCGGGCGGGTGTTCCGAGTTGAAGTCGATGCCGCCTGTCGGCTTCGCGCAGAACAGGTATGCGTAGCGGGTGGAGTACATCAGGTGCAGAGACGCCCAGCTCATGAACACGCCGCCGAGCGCTACCGCGGCTGCCATGTGGCCTTCCGCGGATTTCCCGCGCAGCAGGAGAACGACAATGCTGAGCAGCGCGAACAGAGCGGCCGCGACGACGGCGATTTCCTCGGTGAGGGGGCGGAAGTCCTCGCGCTGTGCATAGCGGTGCGTGGTGGTCGCGTCCATGGGCCACAGCACGCTCAGGCCCGCCACGACGAAGAGCGTCTCGGTGGCGGCGATGCCGGAGAGAACGCCCAGTGGGGCGTCGGTCAGGAAGCCCGCGGCCACGCCGATCGCCACTCCGACGACCACCGCACCGGCAAGTCGGGGCACGGCGGACACCGGCAACCAGAACTTCATGGGCGATAACGGTACAACCTGATATTGAGTTCGCGCTCGGAGCGGTCCGGGTGTCGCCGAAGAAAGCGACAGGCGTCGGTGGCCGGAATGCGTTCGCTCCCGGGCGTCGGCGACCGGACCGGATCTCCGGGCGTTGGCTACAGCGAGCCGCGGTAGCCCCTGTTCGAACCGTCTGTCGCCCTCACGGGGAGCTTCGGCGGCGTGTACCGCCGCAGAGGCTCCCCGGCAGGGTCGGGGCGGACCGCGCCGAGCAGCGGGTTCGCGGCGATCGGCGACACCTTGATCCGGGTCCCCGGCCGCGGCGCCTGCACGACCATGCCGTCGCCTAGGTACATCGCCACATGCGTGGCCTCGGGGAAGTAGATCACCAGATCGCCGGGGCGCAGTGCGCTCAGCGGGATTCTCGGGAGCTGGGCCCACTGCTCCTGGCTGGTCCGGGGGATGGGCTGTCCGGCGCGCTGCCACGCCTGTGAGGTCAGGCCCGAGCAGTCGTACGACTTCGGGCCCTCCCCACCCCACTGGTACGGCTTCCCGATCTGGCGCACGGCGTACCGCAGCGCTTTGTCGCCCTCCTGCGAGGGTCGCTGTGCGCTGCTGAGTGCCCCCGAGGTCATGAACTTCTTCTGGGCCTCGGCCGTCCCCGACTTCTCGAACCTGTCCAGCTCGGCGAGTTGGTCGACGGTCAGTGAGGCGAGCAGTCCCTCGACGCCCTTGAGCCGCTTGCGTACGTCGTCACGCTCCTTCTTCTGCCGTGCGGCGAGGGTGAGTTGACCGTCGAGCGCCTTCCGGGCCGCGCGTGCGAGCGCATCGGCCTTCCGCTCGCTCCCGGCCACCTGTTCCACGGTCTCGGACCGTTCCAGCAACAGTTGCCCGATCAGGTGGCCCTCGTCGAGGGCGTGCTGCGGATCACGGGCGAGGAGCAGTCGTACGTACGAGGAGATCTCGCCGCTGTTCTGGTACTGCTGCCGGGCGAGCCGCCCCGCGGCGCCCCGGCTGTCGCTCAGCGAGAGGCGGGCCCTGGCGAGGCCGGCGTCGAGCCGGGCGGTCTCGGCGCGCTGCTTCCTCAGCTTCTCCGCGGTCGCGTTGTACGTCTCGGTGGCCCGTTCGGCATCCCGGTACAGCTGCTGAAGGTCCGTCAGCAGTGCGGCCACGGACCGTTGTCCGGGCTCACCGACGGCCGTGCCCGTCGTCGGTCCGGGAACCGGGACGGCCATGGCGGGTGTGGGCGCGAGGAGCGCCCCGGCCGTCACCGTCGCCGTACACACCAGGCGCAGAAGCTTTCCTGACACGTCATCACCTCCGGTGCTGGGGTGGTACTTCCACCTCGCACCGGCAGGATCGGGTGCGCGCATCCCGAGCGCGCGCGGACTGGTCGGGTCAGCCCAAGAAGGTCACTCGTCGGCGTGGGGGTCCGGCGTGGCGTCGCTCGGCCGGTCGGCCTTGGCGTCGGTCTTCGACCAGGGCCACTTCAGCCCGCGCCCCAGCTTCCCCTCGGGGTCGTATTCGTACTTCCACCCCTGATGCAGCCCCAGCCGCTTGCTCCGGCTCGCCTGCACGCGCTGGTAGACGAGCACGGTGGGCGGCCCGCCGTTCGCGTCCGGCACCGGAACGCGGTAGGTCTTCGGCGGATGTCCCGTGAGGCCGAGCAGGACGGGCAGCACGCGGCCGTCCAGCGGGCCGCCCACAAAGGGAGTGTCTTCGCTCTTCACACAACCAGTGTCACAAACACCACGGTCACCGCCGTCACAGCAGTCGCGCCGCGTCCCCGATCAGCGGGAGGACCCGACGGGCCATCGTCCCGACGACCCCGTCCGCCGTCTCCAGCGCGAGCGCGGCCCTCACCACCCCCGCGGCCTGCGGATCCCGGCCCGCGGTCGCCGCGAGCGCCGCCACGAACTGTTCGACGAGCCAGTCCCGCAACTCGTCGAGCGGCGGCTCCTTGTCCTCGTCCAGCCAGATCAGCGAGGCGGCCTCCACCGCGGTGATCCACATCCGTACGGTCATCCGCAGCCGCGGTCCCGGGTCGTCGACCGCCAGATGATCGAGAATGTGCTCGGCGGCGGCTCGCCGCACCCCGTCGACTATGGCCGTGGTCCGAGACGTCTCGACGACGCTTCCGCCCTGCAGCAGGGCGCTGAACCCGGCGTCGTGCTGGTCCACGAACGCGAGATAGCGGTCGAGCGCCCGGGACAGCCGCTGGGTGAGCGGTCCCTCCGGGGGCTCCGCGAAACAGTGCTCCAGCTCCTCGGCCGCGGACCGCAGAGCGGCCTCGTACAGCTGCTGCTTGCCGCCCGGGAAGTACCGGTACACCAGCGGCCGTGAGACCCCCGCCGCCTCCGCCACGTCGTCCAGCGAGACCTCCTCGGGCGCGCGGTGCGCGAAGAGGGACAGCGCCGCCTCGAGCAGCTGACTGCGCCGCTCCTCGACGCTCAGCCGTCGGTACGCGCGGGTGGGAGCCTCGGAGGTCATGTCTGCAGCGTATCCGTGTATTCGCCCCCTCCGCCCCTGTCGATCCTGTCCCAGGGAGCGGCCGGAGCGCCCTGTCGGAGGCGCGGGGAACCGCACGACAAGCCCCGATCCACCCGCACCCGAACAGACAACCCAGGCGCCCCTGGGGCGGAGCCCCCCAGGGACGACGGGGCCCCTCCTCGAGCCAAGCCGAGAGCTTGGGGGAGGGCACGGGCGGAGGGGCGAAATCTCACGCCAGCAACCCCGACGACTTCCACAGGCGCCGCCCGGCCCCCCGCAGCACCCCGATCTCGTCCAGGAAGTCCGTCAACCGCTTCGCCCCGGTCTGCATCACGTCCCGCCGATGCCCACTCGCCTTGACCTGCGCCATCGCCTCCCGCTTGTCGAGGCCGACGTTGGTGTAGACCTCCGGGTTGATGAAGGCGACGGAGAAGACACGGGCGAACTCGCCGGACGTGACCCGGGTGAACTCCTGGGACCAGCGCGGCGCGGTCACCATCTGCCGCCGCAGCTCCTCCCGCGCGTACCGCACATGTCGCGCCTCCTCCACGACATGGATGCGCGTGACCCCCCGGATGAGCGTCTGCACCCGCTCGTCCGGGAACGTCAGCCGCTGCATCCAGTCGAGGATCTCCTCGCCGAGCAGCGTCGCCGTGAAGGACCCCGGCGTGGTCGAGATGGTCTTGAAGAGCCGGCCGAGGTTCAGGTGCGCCCGGCTCACCGGGTAGTACGGCGTCCCGCCGTGCGAGATCAGCCGGGCGAACATCTTCGAGTGCCGGCACTCGTCCTCGATCTCGGTCAGTGCGTACCGCACATGCGCGCTCGTGGCCGGCTTGTCGTAGATGTGCCGCACCAGCAGCTGCATCAGGATGATCTCGAACCAGATGCCCAGGGACGCGAGCGCGGCGGCCTCGTGCCGGGACAGCGCGATCCGCTGCTCCTCGCTCATCCGCCGCCACATCGGGGTGTCGTACAGCGACACCAGCTCCGGCGGCCAGAACCACTTGCCCTCCTCGAAGGGCGCGTCCCAGTCCAGTTCCTTGTCGGGGTCGAAGGAGTGCTTGGCGGAAGAGTCGAGCAACCGCTCGGCCACCTGCTCCCGGTCCTTGAGCAGGCCGAGCGCGTCGCGGAGACCATCGAGTCCGTCTTCCGTCACCGTCGTCATGGCTGTTCCCACCTCGTCGTACGGGATTACTCCAGGGGTTACCGGCGGTCACGTCTTATGAGACTGCCTGTCAGCAAGCTCGTCAATCCCCTGCGTCCGACTTGTTGACGACGCGTCTACCCCGTGTGAGCCTGCGATGTATGCCGACGTATGAGCTGTACGCCAAGGACTCGGGAGACCCTCTCTGGCAGGTACCGGCCTCCGGGGCGGCACGTTTCAGCTGGGAGTACGACGACGGTCGTGACCGGCTGCTCGCCCTGTACCAGAAGGGCAAGGACAAGCAATGGGACGGTCAGAAGCGGATCGACTGGGACCTCGAAGTGGACCCGTACGACCCGCTCGGCACCCCCGACGAGGCGGTGACGCTGTACGGGACCCCCTACTGGGCGAAGATGACCGACCGGGACAAGGGCGAACTGCGCAAGCACTACGCCTCCTGGCAGTTCAGCCAGTTCCTGCACGGCGAGCAGGGCGCGATGATCTGCGCCGCGCGCATCGTCGAATCGGTCCCCGACCTGGACGCCAAGTTCTACTCGGCGACCCAGACCATGGACGAGGCCCGGCACGCCGAGATCTACGGCCGCTTCCTGCACGAGAAGATCGGGATGCTCTACCCGATCAACGACAACCTGCAGTCGCTCCTCGGCGACACCCTCCGCGACTCGCGCTGGGACATGCCGTACCTGGGCATGCAGGTCCTGATCGAGGGCCTGGCACTGGCGGCCTTCGGCATGATCAGGGACACGACCGACAAGCCTCTCCCGAAACAGATCCTGGCCTATGTGATGCAGGACGAGGCGAGGCATGTCGCCTTCGGCAGGATGGCGCTGCGCGACTACTACAAGCAACTCTCCGACGCCGAACTCCGCGAACGCGAGGAATTCGTCATCGAGGGCTGCTACTTGATGCGCGATCGCCTGCGCGGCGTCGAGGTGCTGGAGAACTTCGGCATTCCGAAGGCCGAGGCAGAGGAATACAGCGAACAGTCCGAATTCCTCGCCCTGTTCCGCCAGTTGCTGTTCTCCCGGATCGTCCCCTGCGTCAAGGACATCGGCCTGTGGGGCAAGCGCCTCCAACAGGCCTACGTCGACATGGGCGTCTTCGAGATGGGCAACGCCAACCTCGACCAACTCATGGCCCAGGACGAGGAGATCGCGGAGAAGCTGGACGCGGAACGGTTCGCGGCGGAGGAGCAGGAGCGGGTCGCGGAGGTGCAGGACGCGATCCAGGCCGGCGGCATCGAGCCCTGACCGCTCACTCACGTGGAGTAACGTCCCGGTGTGTCCATGCCTCCACCGCACCGGAGCCCGTACGGCCGCCCCGTCGCGCCCTGCGGCTTCCCCGGGGCGAGCCCGACCCGCCCCAGGGCGCTGCTCGACGACCGTGACGAGCTCGCCCGGGACCTCCCCGGCACCGAGGTCCGGAAGGTGATCGCATGACCCCCGCCGCACGCCGAGCCGCCGCTCGTCGCAGTCTTGAAGGCCTGGCCCTCGGGGACGCGTTCGGCGAGCGCTGGTTCCCGCTCTTCCGCGACCGCCTCCAGGCGTACGAGGAGATCCGCGCCCGGCGCACACCCCAGGAGCCGGAGTGGCACTGGACCGATGACACGGCGATGGCGCTCGGGGTCCTGCGGATCCTCGAAGAGCACGGTGAGATCCGGCAGACGGAGCTGGCCCAGGCCTTCGCCCTCGGCTACGACGCGGATCCCGCCCGCGGGTACGGCCACGGCATGCACGAACTGCTCCCTCGCCTCCTCGAAGAGCCGGACCGCTGGCCGGAGTTGGCGCGGGGGCTCTTCGGCGGCCAGGGCAGCCTGGGAAACGGTGCGGCGATGCGGGTCGCGCCGCTGGGGGCGTGGTTCCAGGACAGCCTGCCGCTCGTCGCCGAGCAGGCGGCGCTGTCGGCGCAGGTGACCCACGCGCATCCGGAGGGCGTCGCCGGTGCGGTCGCCGTGGCCACGGCCGCGGCGCTGTCCGCGCGTGGTGAGCTGGATCTGGACGCCGTCGTCTCCGCGACCCCGGCGAGCGCGGTCCGCGACGGGCTCGCCCGGGCGGCCCGCCTCCCCTTCGCCACCGCTCCCTGGAAGGCCTCCGACCTCCTCGGCAACGGTCAGCGGGTCCGCGCCGACGACACCGTTCCCTTCGCCGTCTGGTGCGCCGCCCGCCATCCGGACGACCTGACCGCCGCACTCTGGAGTACCGCCGAGGGGTTCGGCGACGTCGACACGACCTGCGCGATCACCGGCGGCATCGTGGCCGCCCGCACGGGCGTCGACACCGCCCCGGAACCCTGGCTCCAACGCAGGGAGCCGGTGCCGGGGGGTGCCTAGCCCCCCGCCGGAAAGGGCGTGCGCAGGGTGAATGCGTGTTGTGTGGGGCCGTGTTCGCGTAGGTGGAGGAGACGGGACTCGGCCTCGGCCACCGTGGGGCGGTGGCCCGACGGGACCCACCAGAGGGCCGTCACCGCCTCCTCCAGGCGTTCGAACCACTCGCGCCGACGGGCCAGCAGTTCCCGGTGCTGCCCCTGGTACATGAACGCCGTCAGCGCGTTCGTGTCACGCCACGTGGTCATGTTGACGATCAGCCAGTCGTCGCCGAAGACGGGGACATCGGTCGCGTTGCCGGAGTCGCTCTGGAGGCGCCAGACGAATCCGTCGGCCGCGTCCGCGACGGCGTTCACGGGGTCGAGGGCTTCGACGAAGTCCTTCAACTGGGGTGAGTCCAAGGGGGCTTTGAGGCGGGCGATGTTGACCTGGGCGAGTTCGTACGCGGCTACTGGCTGAGTCATGACCGAACGGTAGGTCGGGCGGCCATCGCACAACACCCCCCGTCTCACGAAGCGAGCACCGACGGCGACCACCCCGCCTCACGCCCCGCTCCACCCACCGCCTCACCTCCCAGGTACACCACGCGCCCCACCCCCACCCCCACCCCCACCCCCACCCCCACCAGCACCTCTGCCTCCGAACCCGAGCACCGCCTCCATCACCGCCTTCGCGATCGGCGCCGCGTCCCCACCCCCGCTGATGTCCCCGCGATTGGCCGCCGCGTCCTCGACGACGACCGCGACGGCCACCGCGGGCTCCATGGAGCCGTCTGCCTGCGCCCAGGAGATGAACCAGGCATACGGCAGGCCGGAGTTGTCGAGGCCGTGCTGGGCGGTGCCGGTCTTGCCGCCGACGGTGGCGCCGGGGATGGCGGCGCTCGTGCCGGTGCCCTCCGTCACGACGTCGGTCATCAGCTCGCGCATGAGCAGCGCGGTCGTCGGGTTCATCGCCTGGTGGACGGTACTCGGACCGTTCGTGGACAGCGTGGCACCGCCCTTCGTGGTCGTCCTCTCCACCAGGTAGGGCGCCTTGACGGAACCCCCGCCCGCCACGGCCGCCGAGACCATCGCCATCTGGAGGGGAGTCGCGCGGGTGTCGAACTGCCCGATGGAGGAGAGGGCCAGCTGCGCGTTGTCGAGTCGCGTGTCGAAGTTGCTGGGCACGACCGAGAACGGGATCTTCAACGTCCGGTCGTTGAAACCGAAGTCCGCCGCTGTGTGCGTCATGTCGGCGAGGCCCACGTCCACGCCGAGCTTGGCGAAGACCGTGTTGCAGGACCACTCGAAGGCTTCCCGCAACGACGCGTCCTCGCAGCCCTTGATCTCGTTGGTGAGCCTGGTCGTCGTGCCGGGCAGCCGGTACGGGTCGGGCGACGCCGTCGACGTGTCGAGATCGTTCACCACACCCGCCTCCAGCGCGGCCGCGGCCGTCACCACCTTGAAGGTCGACCCCGGCGGATACGTCTGCCGGATCGCCCGGTTGAGCATCGGCTTGCCGGCGTCCCCGTTCAGCCGCGCCCACGCCTGCGTCGCCCCCGAGCCGGTCCCGGACAGCTCCCCGGGGTCGTACGACGGTGTGGAGACCAGCGCCAGGATCCGGCCGGTGGACGGCTCGATCGCGGCGACCGCGCCCCGTCGCGAGCCGAGTCCCTTGAACGCCGCCTGCTGCGCGGCCGGGTTGAGCGTCGTGACCACGGTGCCGCCGGGGTTCTGGGCGCGGGTCATGTCGCCCCACAGGGGCAGCGGGGCGAGTATCGGGTCGGTGCCGGAGAGGATGGCGTCCTCGGCGTTCTCCAGGAATGTCGTCCCGTACAGCTGCGAGGCGAAGCCGGTCACGGGCGCGTACAACGGACCGTTCCGGTATGTCCGTTCATGACGGAGCAGCTCACCCGTGTCCTTGGAGCCGGTGACCGTGCCGCCGCCGACGACGATGTCGCCGCGCGGCTGGTCGTAACGGGCGATCGTGCGGCGCCGGTTGGCGGGGTTGTCGTCGTACGACTGTGCCTGGAAGAGCTGGATGCGGGTGGCGTTGACCAGGAGGGCCACCAGCAGCAGGGCGCACAGGACCGTGGCCCGTCGGATGTACTTGGTCATGGCGAGACCTCCTGAGCACTCACGGCGCCGCCGTCCCGTCGTACTGACTGCGGGCGGAGTCGCTGATCCGGATCAGCAGCGCCACGATGATCCAGTTGGTGACGACCGAGGAACCGCCCTGCGCGAGGAACGGCATCGCCATGCCGGTCAGCGGGATCAGGCCGGTCACCCCGCCCGCGATCACGAAGACCTGGAGGGCCATGATCGACGCGAGGCCGATGGCGAGGAGCCGTCCGAAGGGGTCGCGCAGGGCGAGGCCCGCCCGGTGGCCGCGCTCCACGAGGAGGGCGTAGAGGAGGAAGATCGCCGACAGGCCGACCAGGCCCAGCTCCTCGCCCGCGGTCGCCAGAATGAAGTCCGACTTGGCGGCGAAGCCGATGAGGATCGAGTGGCCGAGCCCGAGACCGGTGCCGAGCATCCCGCCGGCGGCGAACGCGAAGAGGGACTGGGCGAGTTGGTTGGGCCCCTGGCCCGCCTCGATCGAGGCGAAGGGGTGCAGCCAGTCCTGCACCCGGCTGTGGACGTGCGGTTCGAGCCAGCCGACGGCGACCGCGCCCACGCAGGCCAGCAGCAGTCCGACCGCGATCCAGCCGGTGCGGCCGGTGGCGACGTACAGCAGGATCACGAACAGGCCGAAGAACAGCAACGACGTGCCCAGGTCCCGCTCCAGTACCAGCACCAGGACGCTCAGCAGCCAGATCGCGACGATCGGGCCGAGCACGCGGCCGGTGGGGAGCTGGAGCCGCTTGAACTTCCAGATCTGCCGGCCGGTGTACGCGAGCGCGTTGCGGTTGGCGGCCAGATATCCGGCGTAGAAGACCGCGAGGAGCACCTTCGCGAACTCGCCCGGCTGGATGGAGAATCCGGCGATCCGGATCCAGATGCGGGCGCCGTTCACGGCGGGGAAGAGGATCGGCAGGATCAGCAGCGCCAGCGCGGTGACGACGGAGACGTACGTGTAGCGCTGAAGGACGCGGTGGTCGCGCAGGACGAGCACGGCCACGATGAAGAGCGCGACACCGAGCGTCGACCAGATGAGCTGGATGGGGGCCGCCCGGTCGCCCGGGGTCTCCAGATCGAGCCGGTAGATCAGCACCAGGCCCAGGCCGTTGAGGAGCACGGCGATGGGGAGCAGCAGCGGATCGGCGTACGGCGCCCGCAACCGAACCGCCAGGTGCGCGAGCAGCGCGAGCACGCCGAGCCCGGCGCCGTAACCGGCGGCGCCGGGCGGGACCGTGCCGTTCTTCGCGAAACCGACAGCGCAGTAGCCGTACACGCAGAGCAGGACGGCGAGGACGATGAGGGTGAACTCGATGCCACGGCGCCTGGGCAGGCGTACAGCGGGTGCGGGCGGGGCCGCTGTCACGGTCGTTCCGGGCATTCCGCGCTGCATCATGACCGGAACGTAGCAAGCAAGGGACCTGATGTCCCGTTATGTGATGACAAACGGGCTGTTCCGGTATATCTGCCGGGGAAGCCGGCGTCGGCGGTTCAGCACCAGGGGGGAGACTCGACGGCGTCGATGAAGCGCGCCGGGCCCCAGGACCAGGTGCCGCCGTCGTCGAGCAGGTACCAGAGAGAGTCGCCGTTGACCGACTCGCCCCGGGTCTTGCAGAAGATGTGGACGATCTCGCCGTTCCTCGCGACACGGACCAGCCGGCTGTTGCGAGTCGGGGAGCTGCGCAGGATCAGCCCGCCGTTCAGGTTGACCCTGCCCTTGACCGTGAAGGTGCTGACGCCTCCGTCGCCGCCGTCGGTGAACGCGAAGCCTTCGCCGAATGATTCGCTTCCGTCGAAGCCTTCGGCGAATGACACGCCGCTGCTGTCCCATCCGTCGACCCACTCGCGGCTGTCGCCGCTCCCGGGATCCCAGCCCTCGCCGGCGACGGCGGGGGTGGCGCCGGCAAGGGCGACGAGGCTGCCCGCGGCAAGGACTATGGCGAGACGCACGTACCTGGATCGCTGAGACATGGGGGGCTCCTCCGAGAGGGGGGCTAACCTGACTAATCGCCACATTAGGAGCGGCGCTGGGTGCGCGCAGGTCACGCTGCGCCATCGGGGACGCGGAGGCGCCCAGGGTCCTCCGGACGGTCCTTCGGGCTGCTCCGGACGGTCCTTCGGGCTGCTCCGGACGGTCGTTCAGCTTGCTCCGGAAGGCCGTTCGGGGAGGCCGGACTGAGGGAGAGTCAGGGTTGCCACCGCGCCGCCCTCGGGAGCGTTGCCGAACGTCAGCCGCGCGCCGAGTACTTCCGCCTGGCCGAGCGCGATCGTCAGCCCGAGCCCGTGCCCCTTCGAACCGCCCTCCGTGCGGAAGCGCTGCGGCCCGTGCGCCACGAGGTACTCCGGATAGCCGCGGCCGTGGTCCCGCACGGTGACGACCGGGCCGTCGACCGTCAGCACCACCGGCGCGGCGCCGTGGTTGTGGGCGTTCGCCACCAGGTTCCCCAGCACCCGCTCCAGCCGGCGCCGGTCGGTCTCCACGCGCGCGTCCCGCGCGACCCGGACCTCGGTGTCGGTGCCCGACGCACGCACCACCCGCTCGGCCAGCGGAGCCAGCGGTTCCGAGTCCAGCTCCAGCCGCTCGCTCCGCGCGTCGAGGCGGGAGATCTCCAGCAGGTCCTCGGTCAGCGTGCGCAGCGCGGCCACCCGGTCGCGCACCAGCTCGGTCGGCCGTCCCGGCGGCAGCAGCTCGGCCGCCGCGTGCAGCCCGGTCAGCGGGGTGCGCAGCTCGTGCGCCACGTCCGCCGTGAACCGCTGCTCGCTCAGGAGTTTGCTCTGCAGTGAGGACGCCATCGTGTCGAGGGCCCCGGCGACCGCGCCCACCTCGTCCTGGGGTCGCGTCGGATCCTGCGTACACCGGTCGTTGACGCGCGCGTCCAGATCGCCCGCGCTGATCCGCCGCGCCACCTGTGCCGTCGCGTGCAGCCGGCGGGTCACCCGGGTCACCGCGAACGAGCCCACCAGCAGCGTCGCGCCGATCGCCAGCGCCGAGGACCACACGATCGCCCGGTCCAGGGCGTCGATGGTGTGGGCGCCCTGCGCGTAGTCGTACTGGACGGCGAGCGCGCGTCCGCCGTCCGCCGGTCCTGCCGCCCACATCGTGGGGTGCCCGTCCTGGTCGCGGACCATCGTGCCGCGCTTCCCGTCCGCCGCGAGCTTGCGCAGCGCGGGCGGCAGCCTGGGGAGATCGACGCCCGCGTCCGGCGGCAGCCGGTCTCCCGCCTCGTACCTCGTGGTCACGTCGGCGAGCCGGTCGAGCGCACGGCCGCGGGCCTCGCCGACGGTCTGGTCGGTCACCGACACGTGCACGAGGATGCCGAGGAGCGCGGCGAGGCCGCAGCACATCACCGTGATGAAGGCGGCCGCCTTCCAGGTGAGGGTGGCGGTCCACTGGGGGAGGCGCTGAAACGTCTGTCTCATGAGGCGCTCGCGGAGGGCGAGAGCGTGGGGATCGCCGTCGTCGGCGGGGCGGTGCCCACCCGCAGGATCTCGTCGCGCGTCGCCAGCATCGCGTGCTGGTGCGGGTCCCAGGTCCACACCGTACGGAACTCGTATCCGGGCAGTGTCGAGGGAGAGCGGATGATCACGTCACGGCCCGCCAGCTCCACGCTGACCACGCTGTCCGAGGTGCCCATGACCTGCACCAGTTTGTGGTGCGTGAAGGTGTACACGCGCACCCCCAGCTGGCCCTTGGGGAAGCGGATGCCGAGCACCAGGTCGTCCTTCCCGTCGCCGGTGAGATCGCGGTAGTACGCCTGGAGGATGGGGCACCTCCTGCCCTGCGCGCCCTTCTTGCCGCAGTACGTCAGCTGGTCGACGGTCTGTGCGTACATGGCGTGCGGGCCGGTGTACTCGTCCGGGTGCGCGGCGACCTCCGCACGCACCACGGCGACCGGATCCACCCGGTGGATGTCGTCGCCCGGTGCCGTGATGCCCTTGACGGTCTCGGTGTCCGCCTCGCCGTAGTCGAGGGCGGGCGTCGAGGCGGGCGGCACCTCGGGCCACAGCTTGGTCGGGCCGACGGCGGTGGGGGTGGCTCCCGCGGCACGCAGGTCGCCGGAGTCGCCGCAGCCCGCCAGGGTCGCCACGAGTACGGCGGCGACGGCGGCACCGAGGGCCGCGCGTGTGGGCCTGCCGGCTGCCCGCGTGAGGCGGCTGGGGCGGCTGGGGGTCACTGCACTCCTGCGTCCGGGCCGCCCTCGCCCCGCAGAGCGCTCCCGCGCGAGGTCGGCGTAGAGAATGAACGATGGTGTCGGCGCGGTGACCGTCCACGATGGGCCCACCACGGGTGATCAGGCGCAGCTCCGGACGGCCGGTCGCCCCGTCCACCTTATTCGTAGGGAAGTCCCTTTTGTTCGTCCGCGGGATCTCGCGGACGTTGAAGGCCGCCGTGGAGCCGTCTGCTCATGCGTACGACGCCGGATGTCCGGCATGGTGGGAATGGGTGCTCGTACGGCTATGGCGTCACGGCTCCGCGAGTTCCTCGAGGAGGCGGGCCGTGGCCAGTCCCGCTCGCAGGTACTCCACGAACAGCTCGTTGTGCAGCGCCCACGGCGAGCGACGGGCCCTTATCAGCTGTATCGCGTCCTCGGCGGTGTGCCCGGCGAGGACGAGCGCGTGCGCGATGACCAGTCCCGAACGGTTGTACCCGTGATAGCAGCGCACCAGAACCCGGCGCCCGTCCTCCAGCGCGTCGTCCGCGGCCCGCGCGAGTCGCATCACACCCGCGAGTTGCGTACCGTCGAGGGGTCCGTCCGGAATGGGCCACACATGGTGCTCGACGCCGGGGTCGGGGCCGTGCCCCGGCAGCCGCAGCAGCGTCAGGACCAGGTCGAACTCATTCCGTACGACAGCGAATTCCGGCTCACCGGAACGGCCCGAGAACGCGTGTCCGCCCATCCACAGGCCGGGCACGATCTCGCTCCAGGGGCTGTCCGGAGCGGGCACATCGGGTTGCCTCCTGCGAGTCCGCAACGCCGCCTCCCACCGAATCCCAACTCCCCCAACTCCTCCCAAAGGTAACCGGGTTCTTGCCCCTGGAGCACCCCGCCTGTTCCCATGGTCATGGGGTGATGGTGCATGAACGGACTGCGCGTCATACCGACCTGGCGGCACGGCCAGGAGCGGCTGTACATCTGTCTGGCGGACGGAAGGAACGTCGCCTGGTACGACCGTGAGGCGGCCCGGGTCAACCTGCTCAGCGAGGACCGGCGCGAGGACGTGCTCGATGTGCTGGGTCCCTTCCTGACCGGCCCGGTGACGGTGGGGCCGCCGCCGGTCCCGACCCCGGCCGAGCTGGCCCGGCTGACCCTCCACCCGGACGACGACCTCGCCCCGAACCGGCCCGGCGAGGCGCTGGTGATCGCCCTCGACCGGGATCCCGGCCCCGCGCACCGGCTGCGTCCCGATCCGCGACGCCGCGCACTGGCCGCCGAGCAGGCCGTCGGCGAGGCCCTGGACCAGCTGGAGGGCGCGGGGTGGCACACCCTCCACTCGATCCCCCTCCCCGGCGGCGACCGCATCCACCACCTGCTCCTGGGGCCAGGCGGCCTCTTCTGCGTCCGGACCCTCTACGCCCGCAAACAACGCGTCCTGATCGCCGACCCCATGGTCACCGTGGGTCGCCACGAGCCGCAACCGCTTCTGCGCCGAGTCCGCGCGGACGCCGACCGCGCCTCCTACGCCCTCACCGCCGAGGTCCACCCCGTCCTCGCCGTGTCCGGCCCCGCCGACCTGGACGTCGTGGCACCCCCACGCGAGATCCGCATCCTCCAGGACACCGACCTCGCCTCCCTGGCCCACCTGGGCGGCGTCCTGAAACCCGCCGACGTGGAGGCCCTCCACGCCATGGCCCGCGACCGCCAGACCTGGGCACGGGTGTAACCGGGGGCCCCTTCCGGGGCGCGGGCCGCGGGGCGCCCACACCGACTCAGGGCAGCGCCCCGGCGCGACGGGGATTCAGGAGCGGCGCGAGGAGATCGCCGTACCGCTGGAGGCGAGGGGGGATGTCCGGCGCGCGGAAGACCAGTTGGTTCGCGGTGGCGCACTCCGTGACCTCTTCCCAGGTCACCGGAGCGGACACGGTGGGCTCGGCCCGGGCGCGGAGGGTGTACGGCGTCGCCGTCGTCTTGCGCGCGGCGTTCTGGCTCCAGTCGACGAAGACCTTCCCGCCCCGCAGGTTCTTCGTCATCCGGTGGGTGACACGGCCCCGCAGCGCACGCTCGGCCTCGACGGCGAGCTCCTTCGCGTACGCGGTGACCTCCTTGGACGGCGTCGGCTCCAGCGCCGCCAGCAGATGCAGCCCCTTCGACCCGGACGTCTTCGCGTACGCCGCCATCCCGTCCGCGGCCAGCCGCTCCCGCAGCCACAGCGCGACCTCGCAGCACTCGACGATCGTCGCCGGCGACCCCGGGTCGAGGTCGAACACCAGCCGGTCGGCCTCGCCGGGGGCGTCCATCCGCCATTGGGGCGTGTGGAACTCGGTGACGAGGTTCGCCGCCCACATGAGCGAGGCCAGGTCCTGGATCAGGACCATGCGGGCAGGGCCCTCCGAGCGGGGGACCTCGGCGGTCCTGACCCAGTCGGGCGTACCGGGCGGCACGTTCTTGGCGAAGAAGACCTGCCCGTCCGGCCCGTCGGGGTAGCGGAGGAAGGAGAGCGGCCGGTTGTGGAGATGAGCGAGGAGCGAGTCCGCGACGGTCGCGTAGTAGTGCAGCACCTCGCCCTTGGTGAAGCCGGTCGCGGGGTACAGCACCTTCTCCAGGTTGCTGAGCGCGAGCCTGCGCCCCTCCACCTCCGTGATCGGCGTCATGGGTCGAGAATCCCATGAAAGGCGACCAAGACGAACAGATCACGAAATATCGGTCCTGTGGACCGGAGGCAGGCCGAAGGCGGTGAACAGGGCGGGGTCGGCGAACACCGTGATCCGGGCGATGCCGGTGCCGGCCGCGGTGAGCACGACGATCCCGTACGCGTGATGGGCGCCGTCGTCGCCGCGCCGGTAGGCCGCCGCGGCGGGTTGCCCGTTGGCGGCCGTCGCGACCATCCGCCAGTCGCCGGGCGAGCCGAGCCCCGCGACGGCGTGCGCGGCGGCGTCGCCGCCCGTGTACCACCCATGGGAAGGCGGCAGCTCCAGCGTGGCGTCGGCGCGCAGCAGCCGCTCCAGGGCCGCCGCGTCGGACCGCTCGAAGGCGGCGATGTACCGATCCAGCAGCGCGCGCATCTCGGGTTCGGCGGGTTCGCTGATCCGCTCCGGGGTCGGCGCCACCCGCGCGAGCCGGGACCGGGCCCGCTGCAGGCTGCTCTTGACCGCCGCGGTGCTGGTGCCGAGCATTTCGGCGACCTCGGCTGCCGGGAAGGCCAGCACGTCCCGCAGGAGCAGCACGGCCCGCTGGCCGGGCGGCAGGTACTGCAGCCCCGCGATCAGCGCGAGCCGAAGGCTCTCCCGCGCGACGGCCACTGTCGCGGGGTCGCCGGACTCCGGGGTCACCAGCGCGTCGGGCACCGGCTGCAGTCGGCCGGCCTCGGAGCCGCCGGCCGACGCGGGATCCGTGTCGTCGCCGGGAGCGCCGAGCCCGGACGGCAGCTGACGCCGGGAACCGTGCCGCAGCGCCGTCAGGCAGGCGTTGGTGGCGATGCGGTACAGCCAGGCCCGCACCGAGGACCGGCCCTCGAAACCGTCGTACGAGCGCCACGCCCGCAGGTAGGTCTCCTGGACCAGGTCCTCGGCGTCGTCCACCGATCCGAGCAGCCGGTAGCAGTGGGCGAGCAGCTCCCGCCGGAACGGGGCGGTGCGCTCGGCGAACTCGATGCCGTCCGGCCCGCCGGTACGGCTTGGACCGTCCGACCCACCGGTACGGCTCGGGCCGTCCGATCCGGCGGTACGGCTTGGACCGTCCGACCCACCGGTACGGCTCGGGCCGTCCGGGCTCGGGCCGTCCGATCCGGCGGTATCACCGGGACGCCCGGCCGCTGCCCGCTGCGCCATCATCGCTCCCTTGCTCGGCTGCCCGGCCCGGTCACCGGCCCAGTAGGGGGCCGACCCACTCCGCGAACCGGCGGATCGCGTCGTCGGCCTCGGGGGCCCGGCCGACCATCATCTGGAAGGTGTGCTGCTGCTCCGGGAAGACATCGAGCCGGACGGACACCCCGGCCTTCTCGGCGTGTTCCGTGAGCCGGCGGCTGTCGTCCAGCAGCAGCTCCTGGTCGCCCACCTGGGCGTAGATCGGCCCGAGGCCCGTGAGGTCGGCGTGGAGCGCGTTGGCGTGCGGGTCCCGTGGGCTGCCGCCGCCCAGGAAGTTCGCCGCCAGTTCCTTCACCCACGGCTGGTTGAACAGCGCGTCCTTCCCGCTGTTCGACACCATCGTCCCGCCGGTGACCTCCATGTCGACCCAGGGTGAGATCAGTAGCGATCCCGCGGGCAGCGGCAGTCCCTGGTCCCGGGCGCGCAGTTGTGCGGTGACCGCGAGCCCGCCGCCGGCCGAGTCTCCCGCGAACGCGATGCGCCGGGCGTCGACCCCTTGGCCGAGGAGCCACCGGTAGGCGGCGACCACATGGTCGACCGGGAGCGGATGCACCCCTTCGGGGAGCAGCGGGTAGCCGACGATCAGCGCCCGGACGCCGGCGGCCTTGGCGAGGTGGCCGAACATCTTGCGGTGGGTGTGGATCGACCCCGAGACGAAGCCGCCGCCGTGGACGCACAGCAGCACCCGGTCCTCGGCGCATCCCTTCGGGACCGCCCACATCGCCGCCGTACCGCCCGCGTCGGTCTCCAGGTAGTCGATGCCGCCCGGCTCCGCCGTCAGTACGTCCCACTGCGACTGGTCCCGGACGACGTCATCCTCGGCCGGGCTGCCCAGCCACGTCTTGTACAGCTTGGCCACAGCACCCGACTGCCTACTTGCCATCTCCGTGTCTCCCGTCCGCTCGGTCTCCTGTCCTGCCGGGCGCCTCACGCCGTGTGCTCCGGGCAGTTGTGGAAGCCCCGGACACGCCAGGCCCCGTCCTGCTCGGAGAGCACCCAGCTGTCCAGCGCCCGGTTCTCGTTCCGCGGCTCGCTCTCGCCCGCGAGGAGGATGGCGCCCTTGCTGATCACGAGGGCGGTCCGGGGGCCCGGGAACCGGATGCTCTGCACGTCGTGGACGGCCCGGGAGCCCTTGAGCGGCCCGGCGAAGGCGGCCGCCATGGCGGCGCGGATCTCCTCCTTGTCCCGCAGATGTGTGCCCGGCAGCAGCGCCGTCGCGTCGGCCGTGTAGTCCGCGACGAACGCGTCCGGGTCGTTCGCCGCCCAGGCGGCGTAGACGTCTTCGAGCACGGCGAGTACGGCCCGCTCGGCGTCGTCCCGTTCGGCCTGGACGGGGGTGGTGTCGGTGCTGGTCATGGTTTTCCCTCTCGTCGTTCCAGCGTCTGGTGATGAAGACCAGCCGGGTCGCCGAAAGGAATCGGGGCGCGCGGCACCGGGGGAGAGTGCCTGCGGATGTGCCGTCGGGGACGTCCGTTTAGCCTGGTTTCAGCCTGGATTTCCAGCTTTCACACGCACCTCTCGAATCGATGTCAGGAAGGTGCTGCACGTGCGATCCATTTGGAACGGCGCCATCTCCTTCGGCCTGGTCAGCATCCCCATCAAGCTCGTGAACGCCACGGAGAGCCACTCGATCTCCTTCCGCCAGATCCACCTCGACGACGGCGGCCGCATCCGCTACCGCAAGTTCTGTGAGCTGGAGGACCGTGAGGTCTCGACCGCGGAGATCGGCAAGGGGTACGAGGACGCGGACGGCACGTTGATCCCGATCACCGACGAGGACCTGGCCTCGCTGCCGATCCCGACCGCCAGGACCATCGAGATCGTGGCGTTCGTACCGGCCGACCGGATCGACCCGCTCCAGATGGACACGGCGTACTACCTGTCCGCGAACGGCGTCCCCGCCGCCAAGCCGTACGTCCTGCTGCGCGAGGCCCTGAAGCGCAGCCAGAAGGTCGCCGTCGCGAAGTTCGCACTGCGCGGGCGGGAACGGCTCGGCATGCTGCGCGTGGTCGACGACGTGATCGCCATGCACGGGCTGCTCTGGCCGGACGAGATCCGCGCCACCGACGAGGTCGCCCCGGACACGAGCGTCACCGTCCGCGAGAAGGAACTGGACCTGGCGGACGCCCTGATGGACACCCTCGGCGAGGTCGATCTCGAGGACCTGCACGACGACTACCGCGATGCCGTGGAGGAGCTCATCGCCGCCAAGGCCTCCGGCGTGGAGGCGCCCGCCGTCCCCGCGGGGGAGCGCCCCGGCGGCAAGGTGCTCGACCTGATGGCCGCCCTGGAGAAGAGCGTGCGCGCGGCCAAGGAGTCGCGCGGCGAGGAGGCGGTCGAGCCAGGCGAGCCCGCCGAGGTCACACCCCTCCCGGGCCGCCGTACGGCCGCCCGCAAGTCCGCCCGTACGGCTCCCAAGGAGGTCGGCGGCAAGAAGTCGACGTCCGCGGCGAAGAAGACGGCGGCCAAGAAGACGACGTCGAAGAAGACCACGGCGAAGAAGTCGACCACCAAGACGGCCACCAAGACGGCCACCAAGGAGGCCGCCGCCACGACCACCCAGCAGACGGCGGCCAAGAAGACCGCCACGAAGAAGACGACCGCGAAGAAGGCCGCACCGCGGAAACGTGCGTCGGCCTGACCCGCCGGGCGCGCCCCGTCAGGGCCGCGGGGGACTGCGCGACAAGCCCCCACCGGCTCGCACTCGAAGGACAGCCCGAGGGGCCCTGGGGGCAGAGCCCCCAGGGGCGAGGGGGGTCCCCTGCTTGAGCGTACGATCCTGCGGGTGCGTCAGCGGCGCGGCCAGGGGCGCCCGTCCAGGCGCTCGATGTCGCGGTTCAGGCGTCCGAGATAGTTGGCGAACTCGGCCACCTCGTCCGGCGTCCAGTCCTCCATCACCTTCTCCAGGCCCTGCAGGTTCTCGGCGCGGTCGGCGGCCAGCCGGCGTTCGCCCTCGGCGGTGATGGCGAACTTGCGGGCGATGCCCCCGTCGGGGTCGGTGATGCGCTCGACGATCCCGGCCCGCAGCATTGCGGCGGTCTGCCGGTTGAGCGTGGAGGTGTCCAGCCCGAACGCCTCGCTGAGCTGGCCGATGGACATCGGGCCGTCCACCTGGATGCGGCTGAGCAGAAGGTAGGCGCTGCGGTCGAGCCGCCGGTCGCCGTTTCGCATGCGCGGTGTCAGCAGGTGCATGTACCGCCCGAGCAGCATCGTCTCGAATTCGATCAGATCAAGGGGCTTGTCCATGCGGGGTTCCTTCGGCTCCTGGTCGGCCTCCCTCTTCCCTCTCAGGGAGACCGCCTACCAGTAGGTATACCACGCATGTGTATGATGCACTTCACGTGCATGATACATATCGAATGCATGGTGCATACGGATCTGACAGAGCGCGAGGGAGTACCCGTGGACAGTTCCAAGCCCGAGACCGGCTCCGGCAGAGTCGTCGGCATCCTTGCCTTCGGTGGCATCGTGGCCGCGATCACGCAGACCCTGGTGGTGCCGCTGATCGGGGAACTGCCGACCCTGCTCGACACCAGCGCCTCGAACGCCTCCTGGGTGATCACCGCCACACTGCTGGCCGCCGCGGTGATGACCCCGGTCGCCGGCCGCCTCGGCGACATGTACGGCAAGAAGCGGATGCTGCTGGCCTCGCTCGTCCCGCTGATCCTCGGCTCGGTGGTGTGTGCCCTGTCCTCCTCGGTGCTCCCGATGATCGCCGGACGCGGTCTGCAGGGCATGGGCATGGGTGTGGTGCCCCTCGGCATCAGCCTGCTGCGTGATGTGGTGCCGGCGGAGAAGCTGGGCACGTCCATCGCGCTGATGAGCGCGTCCATGGGGGTGGGCGGCGCGCTCGGCCTGCCGTTCTCCGCGGCGATCGCGCAGAACGCCAGCTGGCGGGTGCTGTTCTGGGTGGTCGCAGCGCTGAGCCTCGCGGTCGGCACGCTGATCTGGTTCTTCGTGCCCACGGACCGCGCGAACACCGCGTCGGGCGGCTTCGACCTGCTCGGCGCGCTGGGTCTGGGCACCGCGCTGGTCTGTCTGCTCCTCGCCGTCTCCAAGGGTGCCGACTGGGGCTGGGGCAGCGGCACCACGCTCGGCCTGTTCGCCGCCGCCGTCGTCGTGCTGCTGGCCTGGGGCTGGTGGGAACTGCGGATCACCGACCCGCTGGTCGACCTCCGGGTGACCGCGCGCCCGCAGGTGCTGACGACGAACGCGGCCTCGATCCTGGTCGGCTTCGCGATGTACGCCCAGTCGCTGGTCGTACCCCAACTGCTCCAACTGCCCGAGGCCACCGGCTACGGACTGGGCGAGTCCATGCTCGCCATGGGCCTGTGGATGGCCCCGGCGGGCCTGATGATGATGCTGATCTCGCCGGTCGGCGCCAAGCTGTCGGCCGCGAAGGGCCCCAAGGTCACCCTCGTCGTCGGCGCCCTCGTCATCGCCCTCGGATACGGCGTCTCCCTGCCGCTGATCAGCTCCGGCTCACCCTGGGGCCTGCTGCTCGTGACCATCGTCGGCAGCTCGGGTGTCGGCTTCGCCTACGGTGCGATGCCGGCCCTCATCATGGGCGCGGTGCCCCAGTCGGAGACCGCCTCGGCCAACAGCTTCAACACGCTGATGCGCTCGATCGGCAGCTCCGTGTCCGCCGCCGTGATCGGTGTGGTCCTGGCCCAGATGACCACCAAGTTCGGCGTCTACTCCCTGCCGTCGGAGAACGGCTTCCGCGTCGCCATGCTGATCGGCTGCGGCGTGGGTCTCGCGGCCGCGGCCGTCGCCTCCCTCATCCCCGTCCGCCCGGTGGCCGAGGGGCAGTCGGATTCTGACGCGATGTCGGACTCCGCGCCGGAGACGTCGGCGGCGAAGGCGTGACCTGCTGACCTTCGCTTCTGCCTTGGTCAGGGGCGGTCCGCCTTGGTCAGGGGCGGTCCACGGGGGACCGCCCCTGACCCCTTTTGCCGACCGATGGACGACCGCCCGACTCCCCTCACCCCGGCAGACCGTTGCCGCTCCTGCGAGAAGTCGCCCCCCGCACCAACGCCATCCGCCCCGTACCGGCGGCTCGATCGACGTGGCTCTGCTTGCCGAACCGCCGCAGCCCCAAGGCAGAACAGGGGCCGCGGCGGTCGGCTGAAGAGGATGCGGTGGCTAGTTCTGGCCGAGGATGGCCCTGGCCGTTTCGATCATCTTGGTGTTGCGGGCCTTCTCGGCGTCCAGCTCCGCCTTGTGATCGCCGATCTGCTGCGTCTGGCGGCTGGTCTCCGCGCTGAACCAGCTCTTCACCAGGCCGGAGGACTCCTTGCAGTCGACATCCGCGACAGCCGTGTCGATCTCTGTCTGGGACGCCTGTGTTCCCGTCGACTGGGCGAAGGACTCGCCGGCCTGCAGCGGCTCGGGGAACTTCGTGTAGCTCTTCCTGGCCATGCATGCCGACCAGTTACTCAGGGCCGCCTGGACCTTGAGGTTGGTCTTCGTGACCTCCAGCGACTCGGCGGCCAGGTCACCGGCGATGTCGGTCTCGTACAGGATGCCGACCTTCTTGTTCGCCTCGGGGATGCAGGTGTTCTCCAGGGCTTCGTACCAGTTGTCGGTGCGGCCCTCCTTGGCCTCCTCCGCGGCGGTGTCGTCCGCGGGTTCCTGGGCGGCCGCGGGCACCTGGTAGCCGTACGTCTGAGCGGTCTTGGCGTCGGTGATGCCGTAGCGGCGCTCCATATTCATGCCGTCGTACGACAGGGCCGGGGTCGTGCCGGAGGCGGGCGGGGCGAACGTGAACCCGAGACGCGCCATGCACGCGGTCTTGACCTTGTCCTTGGCGTTCTCGACGTCGACCTCGTCCGGGTACGACACCATGTAGTCCTCGAGCGGCAGCCGCATCCCGGCCGCGAGGCCGCTCTCCACCTGCGCCGTCGGCCACTTCGCCCGGCTCGTGGCATCCGGCAGGGAGCCGGCTTCGGTCTTGGTCTTCACCGTCTGCTGTCCCTGCGCGTGCTGGGTGCCGCAGGCAGCGGTCAGGGCGAGCGCCGAGCACGAGGCGGCCAGCGCAGCGGAGCGCATCCACTTCTTGGTCATAGCTAGTTCCTCTTGCTCGACGAGTTCTTGTTCTTCAGGCCGCTGCCCAGGTTGCGGGCGATGCCGTCGTACTTCGGGATCGTCTTCTTGCTGCCGCTGTATCCGGCGTTGCTGTAAACGGTGTACGAGTGGGACGGGTCCTGGTTGTAGGCGGAAGCGGCGTTGTCCGTGGCGTACTGCCCGTTGCCCGTGTCGTCGCACGGATTGGACATGCCCTTGTGGGTGTCACCATCGGGGTCCGTGTAGTAGCCGGGGAATCCGCCGAAGATATACCGGACGATCGAGGCCCCGTTCGGGGAGTAACCCCAGTGGTCTTTGATCGACTTGTTGCTGGCGAAGCAGGCGCTCTGGGACAACTGTGTCGTCTCGGAACGGGAGTTGAAGTGAATGCGGAAGCAGGCCCGGTTGTAGGCGGAACTGCACGCGTCAGACGCATAGGAGGTCGCAGCGGATGCGGACGGCGCCGTCGCTAGGACGGCGGCGAACGAGGCCACCACAGCGGAAAGTGCGGCTACGGATCTGGCAGGGCGCAACGTGTATCCCCCTGTTTCCTTCTGCTGCAAGGCAGGGGGTGTCCCGTCGCGCATGGTCCCGGCGCTGTGGGACGTTCCCCCCGTGCATGGTCAAACCCTGGAGACGTCTGGTCTGGACTAACCCTCCGGGCGCGGTCACTGTAGTCATGGCATGAGCATGCGCGACAAGATCTGATCGAGGACATGGCAGGAAAACGATCCGCGAGCACCGGCCCTCACGAGGGCCTTCCCGTGGCACCCACAGACCCCAACATGCGGGATTCTTGTGAAGAGTTGTGAAGTGAGAGCACAGCGATGTCGGGCCGTGTGATCGAATTGGCTGAATTCCGCCCCCTCGTCCATTGCCGCACATACGGCTGCCCGGGATGAGCTCGAAGCAGAGAATCAAGATCAGCCGGTATGCCTTCGCCTTGGGCCCTGCGTAGCCGCACTGGATCGGCCGAGCGGCCTACGTCCGGTGGGGTGCTGCGGGGCAGGCGCGAGGGCGGCGAGCGTCCCCTGATCATCGGTCGCGGTGAAAGGGGCGGTGAGGCACACCGCGCGAGGCATCACGCAAACCGGTAAATTGAGGTGTGAAAGGCACATTTCCGCGTCGGGCGGGAGACGCTCCATGCGCGAGAGCAATCTACGCAGCCTGAGCGCGGCCGCCGTCCTGGCCGCCGCCCTCGTCGCTGCCCCCCTGGCATCGGCCACCACATCGACCGCCGGCACCGGGCAGGAGACTCACCAACGCACGGAAACCATCGAGTTGGTGGCCAAACAAACCCAGTCCGCATCCCTTGATCTCGGCAGCAAGGGACTCAGTCAGGGCGACGAGAACATCATCGCCGAAGACCTCTACCGTGACGGCAGGAAGATTGGCGACCACAGCGTGGTCTGCACCTATGTTCACATCAACCCGGACGAGCTCCAGTGCGTCGGCACCTTCGCTCTGCCCCAGGGACAGGTCACCTCGCAGGCCCTGCTCCACCTGCCTCCCGCCCCCGCGATCGACATCGCCATCACCGGCGGTTCAGGCGCCTACCGTACGGCCCGGGGCTATGTCCACACCGTCCCCGCCGGTCAGACGGAGCGGCGGCTCACCTTCCACATCACGTTTGACGAACCATCAGCGAGCTAGGCCCTGGGGCGGCGGACGTGCCGCCGTACCGGGGTCGTGCTGCTGGATTGAAGGACATCCTCATGGATCTGAAACTCGAAGTCATCGTGCTGCCCGTCTCCGACGTCGATCGGGCCAAGAACTTTTACGAGGCGGCGGGATTCCGGTTGGACATCGACTACGTCGCCAGTGAGGACTTCCGGGGTGTGCAGTTCACGCCGCCCGGCTCCGAGTGCTCGATCATCTTCGGCAAGGGGGTCACCTCCGCTCCCCCCGGCTCGGCCCAGGGCCTGTACCTCGTCGTCTTCGACATCGAGGAGGCCCGCGCGGAGCTCGTCGGCCGCGGCGTCGATGTGAGCGAGGTGTTCCACGACGGCGCAGGGCTCTTCCACCACGGCCACGATGCCGGACGGGTCGTCCATGAAGAGGAGGGAGACCGGTTGACCGGCCCGCACCCCGACCGTGCCGACTACGGCTCCTACGCGGACTTCAGCGACCCCGACGGCAACGGCTGGGTGCTCCAGGAGGTGAAGCAGCGGGCCCCGGGCCGCTGACACGGTGTCAGTCACCCGAGGGGGCAACCGACAACGGCCAATGGAACGCAGCCGCCGTCCCGGCGGCTTGGGCGAGCGCGAGCCGGGCGCGGTGGGCGGCCAACGGCCAATTGAACGGAGCCGACAACGGCCAACTGAACGGAGCCGACAACGGCCAACTGAACGGCGGGCGTGCGTCATCGCCTCCCCGTGCGTCCGCTACGGCGCGCACCCCCGCAGGACGAACGCCACCGTGTCCTTCAAGCCCTCCTCGATGGCGCCGCCGGGAATCCCGCCGGCCACGGTGAGGGCCCTGGAGACCGGCCTCGGCCTCACCACCGTCGACGCCCTGGGAGGTTGGTGCCCGGGCGTACGTACCGACTCTCGTGCAGGAGCGATTTCAGCGAGCGAAGCTGGGGTACTGGGCGGTGCGCACGGACGAACGTATGTCCTGGATGCACGACCCCGGAGTACTGTGCCGAGGCGCCGACCCAGCCGCCCATGCCTGAGCGGCCGGGCCGCTGCAGAAACAGGGGTCTTCCGTTTTGGCTAGCGGAGGCGTAGGTTCCGCTTACCCCGCGACGGCGCCTTTCGAGTCGCTGGCCCGCCGGTTCCGGGACGGCGGGCCGCGCGGGGGCCAATTGCCTGGTCGCGGCCTGGTCGCGGCCTGGTCTCGGCGGACGGTGCTCGCTGCCCGGGCGCCGGTACCGCCAACGAGGGACTCCCGCACGAGGAGGTCATCTCTACGATCCCGTCGCCGGGCGGCGAGCAGCCACCCGGTCGGCCACCCCAGTTCCGGTGGTGTACTGCAACAGCTGCGGTTGCTGCTGCACAGCCGCGAGCCTCAGGTGCCGGAGGCGTGGCGTCAGGGTTTCAGGAGTCCGCCCACCCACCAGTCGTGCGGTTCGCCATGGACCATGCTGCGGTTGCGGAGGGTCCCTTCGAGCGTGAAGCCGAGCTTCTCGGCGAGCGCGCGCGAGGCTGTGTTCCCGACCATCGCCCACCACTCGATTCGGTGGGCGTTGAGTGCGGTGAATCCCCAGTCGCACAGCGCCCGTGCCGCTTCTGCGGAGTACCCCTGGCCGCGCTGCTCCTTGGCTGCCCAGTAGCCGAGTTCGTAGACGCCCTGAAAGAGCTTGGTCAGACAGAAGGAACCGACCAGTGCAGCGTTGTCCGAGCGAAAGGCGCCGAGGATGTGGTCGTGGTCAGTGTCCCAGCCCCGTGGCGCAGTCTCCGTGACGTACTTCTCGGCGTCCTGACGCTGGAAGGGCGTGGGCGCTGGTGTGTAGTACTGGATGTCCGGATCTTGGCAGGCTGCGTACACCGCGTCCGCGTCGGAGGGGGCGAAAGGTCTGAGTTGGAGGCGCGCGGTCTTCAGAGTCAGGGGATCCATGGCGGCAGTATGGCCAGCACCAATAGGTCGAACCAGCGAATTTACCCGGCCTCACGACGTTGGGGCCATGATCTTCGAGGAACGTCGGACGGAACGCTGTGCGCACAGTGGATTCCCCCATGAGGCCATCACGGCGCGATCTTTGCGCGCGCGGAAGTTCGTTTGTTGCTCTTGCCCTCGCGCGTCTTGCTCTTGCCCTCGCGCGCCTGGCAGGAACCCCGCCTGTTCGCTCTTCCACCGGCAGTGGTGGCTTCGTCGTTGGCCGCCGCGTGTCCTACGCAGGGCTCCTGGACCTGTCCGGGGGCCTTCGTCATTTTGTAGGGACGCCTGCTGAGGCTCGCCGCATGGGGATCGGCTTCCGGTCTCGGCTGAACGACGGTGAACCAGGCTGAATGAGACGGAAAGTGAGACAGGCGCGGCGGCGGTTGTCAGTACAGCCCCGTACTGGGCGGTATTCGGCCGTTTGGCCAACGAAGCGAGATGCCATGCCGGGCGTCGCGAGCGGCAAAGGTCTTCGGCCTGTGATCATGGAGCGTTCATTGACAGTGATCGACGAGGAGCTTCAGGTCGCGGGGGCCGATGCGTCGCCGCCGAGGGGCGCTCGTGGGAACGCGCAGTAGGTGATGTGGTGAACTGGTTGACCTCGCTGCCGGCGGTGGTGCTGGTTGTGTGCGGGCTCGTACTCGCCTTACTGGTCGCCGCCCTGGCGCGCATCGGCGTCCGGGCGCTCGTACCGGTCGAGGAACGGGATCGGGTGCCGCAGATCGCCCCGCCCCTGATGCCGACGCTCGGCGCTGCCTTCGCGATCTTTGCGGCACTCTCACTGGCCAGCGAGGCCGGCTACCTGCGCGCAGCAGAGGGGTTGGTGAGCGACGAGGCGGCCGCGGCTTCCCGCCTGGCATGGGCGGCGACAAGTCCCCGAGTCCAGTCGGAGCCGATCCATGCGGCACTGCTGGACTACTTGCAGACCACGCGTGCCAAGGAATGGGAGGGTACAGCCGCAGCGTCCGGTACCGACACGGCCACCGCTCGCGCGATCGCACGGCTGGAGCGAAGCGTGCGCGCCGAGGCGGCCCGGCCCGAGGTGGGAACCCCGGCAGGCACGGAGCTGGTGGTTTCCCTGGACGGTGTCACCAGTAGTCGTCGTGCCCGCGTCGCGGCCGCCTCGCGCGACGTTCCCGCGCTCTACGTCGTCACGCTTGTGGTCAGCGGACTGGCCTTGATCGTGAACTCCGGCGCGCTGGTCTTCCGCTGCAGCCTGCGAACGTCGCTGCTCGTCGTAGGTATTGCGAGTGTGGTCGGGCTGAGCCTGGCGTTGCTCTTCGCACTCAGCGCGCCATGGAGTGGAGCGTTCATCGTCAGTGGGCATCCACTCGACGCCGTCGTCGGGGACCTGAAGTCCGGCTTCTTCAATGGCGGGCCGTAGGCGGCGGGGGCACTCGCCTGCAACCAGCACAGAGAGGGCCTCCTGGTCGGAGACAGCCGGGCTGCGACGCGCAGTGATCCAGTCCCAGTCGATCTGATCGGTCGCGGTGGCCAGATCGATCAGTGCGATGTCGTAGACGTAGTGGGTGAGCTTGGCGTGCTCATGCCCTGCCCACTGAACGATCCGTTCGGCCCGCTCAGCTGGGATTGCCGGGATGCGGAAGCCGGCCGCTCTCGCAGACTGCCGTGCGACCTGGGTGCATTCCTGCCTCTGGCTGATGGACGCTGGGACGGAGTAGGTAGGCGGACTCCTGGCGGGGAACCGTGTCCTTCGGCGACCCGGGGCCGCTCCTGGAGCGGCTCGCGCCCGGCGACCAGGTCATGGCCACCGCCTGGCGGCGCGACATCGTGGTGCTCAGCAAGAACGGCGTACGGCAGAACACCTCGGAGGCGCCCCGTGACGAGCTCCGGATGAACGCTGCCATCCGCGCCGCGAGGCCAAGGACATCCGAGAGGATCACCGTTGTTCGACCCGACGGCGTGACCGAGGACCACTCGCCGAACCACTGCTTCGGCGCCGTACTGCGTTCGCTCCGGATCCTCAGTCCTGTCCGTGTCTTTCCTTCCCCTTACCGTGCTGCTCATCCCTCGACCTCTCCTCCTGGCCCTGGCGGTCCTCAAGTGGTCGAGGTGGCAAGGAGGGTGACGGCGTCGTCGACGGCACGTCGGACAGGGGCGCCGCACTCGTAGGCGCGTGGGTGATGGGCGCGGTGCTTGCAGGAACGGGTGAGGACGGGGCGTCGTCACCGGAGTTCAGCGAGGTACCGAGAGCGATCGCTGCCACGAACAGCAGCACACCCGCGCCCCCCAGCACGGCCTTCGATACGCCCTTGCGGCGATCGTGGGGACCGGAGTGCGCAACTCGGGTGGCTATGGTGCGGGGTGGAGCCGTGGCGACGGGTGGTTCGAGCAGGGGAGCGGTGTCGCGCGGTTGCTCTTCGTGCCATGGCCCGGCGAGCCAGGCGGCTGCCTGCTCCGCGGTGGGGCGGTGCGCGGGGTCCTTGGCCAGCAGGCGCAGGAGGTAATCGGCAAGCGGGCCAGGTATCTCGGGGCGCAGCCGGGTGGGTGCAACCGGGATGGCATCAACGTGTTGCTGCACCACGGCGAGCGACGTCGAGCCCAGGAACGGCGGCCCGCCAGTGAGCAGTTCGTACAACACGCAACCCAGCGAATAGACGTCGGAGGAGGGTTGCGCGGCACGACCCAGGGCGCGTTCCGGGGCCAGGTAGTCGGCGGTGCCGACGATCTTGCCGGTGGCGGTGAGGGTGCTGGCGGCGTCGTTGGCGAAACGGGCGATGCCGAAGTCGGTGATCTTCGCGGTGCGGTCGGTGGTGAGCATCACATTGGCGGGTTTGATGTCCCGGTGGATCACGCCCTGACCGTGCGCCGCGGAAAGGCCCGCCGCCATCTGTGCCGCGATGCCGGCCGCCTCGTGCGGGGGCAGGGTGCCGCGCAGTGAGCGCTCCTGGGCCAGGGTCCGGCCTTTGATGAGCTCCATGACGAGGTAGGGCTGGTCGTGGTCGGAGCCGAAGTCATACACGCTCACCACATGGGGGTGGTTGAGGCGGCCTGCGGTCTGCGCCTCCAGGCGGAAGCGCTCGGTGTCCGTCTCCTCCTGCGCATGCAGGAGTTTCACGGCCACCGCACGATCGAGGGCCTGGTCCACGGCACGCCACACCTCGCCCGTGGAGCCGCGCCCCAGCGCTTCGTCCAAGCGGTATCGATCCGCCAGCAGCACTCGTACACCAACCCTTCTGCCTCGGACGGCAGCACACACAGTCGGCGCCCAATTTCCATGATTATGGGCGTAGTTGTGGTGCTTCGAGGGGTGAGCCTAGCGAAGCGGTCCGGGCGTGCGGGGTGCGGCCGGCTTCGCGCAGGGCGGGCAGACGATGGGGACTGAATCTGCCCGCCCCGGGCGTGCGTGTCCGCCCGACGGGGGAACGAGCGAACACCACGGGACCGTGTTTGACCGGTCTACCGGATACAGCGCGCCGGGCACCGCAGACGTCACACTCGCGACCAATGCGCAGCAGATCCGGCACGTGCACCCGAGCCGTCGGCGGGTCGGGCCGCGGTGGGTGCAGGCCGGCCCCAGCCTGCAATGGCTGCCGTCCTCCGGGCCGAGAGATTGGTCGCCGTACCTCGTCACCGGAGACTCGATACAGCAGGTACAGCACCCGGTCGCTGGATCACCGCGTGCGGGTCCGCCGGCAGATGCCAGGCGTCGACCGACCCGACATACCGCTTGCCCGAGCCGAAGACCACCGGCACGACGTCCATGGCCACCTCGTCCACCAGACCGAGGGCGAATGCGCTGCCCGCCGACGTTGCCCGCCGCCACGGCGACTGCGCTCCCCTGCGAGTTCCTTGGCGTTCGTGATCGCCTGTGCCACATCGCCGACGAAGTCGTACGACGCCGCAGGGCGCCATGCCTCGGGCTTGTGCCGGTGCGAGACCACGACCACCTGCTCACCCGCCGGCGGCGTCCCCTCCCAGCCGTTGGTGACGTCGAGCAAGTGACGCCCGATCACCATCGTTTCTACCCTCGCCGAGGGGCGTCCCGCCGACTGCTGCCGCGGCCGGCGCTGATTCCAGATCCGCGGCTACGCCTCGATTCCAGTCAGTAGCGTGGTGGTCTACAGCAGAGCCCGGGAACGGACCGGCGGACTCCCAGGGGGATCGGTGCGATGACAGACGAGCTACCTGTAGCCGGTAAGCCGGTGTTGGGGCCACCGCTCCGACGCCGAAGCTCAGTGGCACCCCCGGCGATGAGGGTTCGAAGGTTCCCGCCCGGTCTGCGCTGCGCGGTCGAGCGAGGACGTTGCCGGGTGCGTTCTGCATAACGCTCGCGGATCGCAGTTCCGGTCACGGAAATTCGTCCGGGCACTCGGCCGGCACCGGATTGCCGGATCCATAGGGAGGGCCGGGGCGGCAGGCGACAACGCGGCCCTTGAGTCCTTCTTCAGCCTGCTGCAGAAGAACGTCCTCGACCGCCGTTCGTGGGCCACCCGTCAGGAACTGCGGATCGCGATCGTGACCTGGATCGAGAGGACCTACCACCGACGCCGCCGACAAGCCTCGCTCGGCCGGCTGACCCCCGTCGAATACGAAACCGTCATGACCACACCGGCCCTCCAGGCCGCGTGACCGAACCAGTCACCCAAGCCTGCATCAGACCCGAAGATTGAGAAGGCTATGGGTTGGGCAGGCCGCGATGGCTAGCTACCTCGCGATGGCTAACTACCTAGAGATGCTATGAAAAAACTGAGCGGTCTCCTCGGGGTCCGCTCAGTTGTTCCGCGTCAACTCGCGTACTCCGCTGGATTGTTGTATCCACCGCTGCAGAGTTAATTCAGGAAACCCGGCTGTGCAGTTCCATTTTCGCGGCTCGGACGAAAATTACTTCCTCGGCATCGAATTGACGAGCAGCATCGAGGTACCTGCTGCTGAGCATTGGGGGGCGGCGCGAGTGCCCCTCGAGGAGCGCCTCGAACTCTTCGTAGTCGAGGGCATTGGGCGGCAGGGCGTTCCCGGCTTCACGGCAGGACCGCTCCGCTGCTCGAGTTTCCTGAGTCTCGTGTTCGTCCAGGTCTGCGGAATCGGAAGGGGCCGCCGATCGGAGACGGCCCAGATGAGATAGCGCCTGTATGAGCCTTTCAGCAGGGGTGCTCACGGGCTGCGGCTGATCATCCAGCATTCTGTGGAGCTTTCCCTGCGCTCTCTCGAAGGTGGCTTGGTAGCCAAGGTAGAGCGCCATCAACTGAGCAGCATTGGTCATACCTGCGGCAGGGGCAGCTACGTCATCCGGGCCTTCCAGTTCGATGATCGTTTGAGCTGCCTTGAGTGTCGCAAGAGCATCGTCGATGGCGATCTTCCCTGCTCTGATGCTCTCCCGCGGGAGTTCTTCCGCATTGTCCGCGACAATTCGCTCACCCACCTCCACCACGCGGTGCGCTGCAAGTAGGAAGGAGGCGTAAGCTTCCCGCTGGATGCCACGACGCCACTGCATATGAGTGGCGTATGTCTCGGCGCGGACAGCGTCCAATGCTGCACGGTAGGAAGACTCGGCTTGAGCCAAGCCCGCCTCACTAGTGGCCTCTGCCGTGCGCAAGGCGGCTTTCATCTGCCATCGGCCAATGAGCACCGTGGCGGGTATCCCGATCAGCGCCACTCCGGCTGCGGAGAGCGCGCCTATCCCCTCAAGATCCATGCCCGTCATGGTGCCGCACCCCAGGGATGCGGCCTGACCGCGAGGCCTAGCCACGCAAGGCACAGTCGTGTCCCCACACGCCGCTTACACGAGATCAGCGCGCAACAACGACAAAGAGCGGGACCCAGTGAGACTGGATCTCGCTCTTCTCGTTAGGTATCTGCGCTGGTCAACCGCGTGATGGTGCTGGTTGAGGCGAAGTGCCCCCGGCAGGATTCGAACCTGCGCACACGGCTCCGGAGAGATTGTTTGATCGCACCCTGGCACCCCGTCTGACCTGCGGCGGAGGCTGACGGGGGGTGCGCGGCGACACAGAGTGTGTCGGAGGTGTGTCGCGAGGAGCACGGACAGCAGAGGCAGGTCGGGAGTGGCCTCCGGCTCCTACGCCCATCGGGTGCTGGTAAGAGAACCGCGTCACCAGCCGCGAACGGCGGTGCTACTCAGTGACGTGGGGTCGCGGGCGCAGCCGTACCCGCCGCTATGATCCGCGTCGTACCGAACGTCAGGTGGCGACCCCCGCTTTCGTCCCCACAGGAACCGGCCGCCCAGCGCCTGCCGCAGTCATCTCGCTGAACGTGAAAGGCAGACATGGCCCGCCGGTTCCTTCCTGTCATAGCCGCCTGCGCGGCCTCACTCCTCGGCGCTGGTTGTAGCAGCGACGCCCCGCAGCCCGCTGCACACGACGCCCCCACGGCAGCAGCCCCCACGGTCACGGTCACCCAGACCATTACCCCCACACCGACATCCACACCTGTAGCCAGTCGCACTTCGGCCATCCCTAAGCCGGCCGCGTCCTCGGCGCCTGCGCCAGCCCCGGCCCGCACCCCGCAGGGATCGGTCACCCTGACCGAATGGCACGACGGCGACGCGACGAACAAATGCGTGAACGTCATGACCGTCTACGAGAACCGCTCTGACACGGCCGTCATCTCCATCTCCCAGAAGTTCCAGACCTTGTACACGCCCAAGCACGCCGATGGCGAGTATCCCGACGACGTGGACGGCCCGGTCAAGACGCTCACTCAGGACGCGGGCATTGCCCCGTACGGGACCCGGACCCTGTACTGGCAGGTATGCGCGCCCGAGCTGGCCTCCAAGCAGAACCCAGCGCCGGCGGACGGCACCGACTCGTTCATGTCCGAGATCGGCGCCCAGCCTCGCGCAACGGCCTGGGATTGGGCGAAGTAGATCGCCCTCTGACGGCCAACTTCGCCGCGTATTTGGCGGAGGACGCCGTACCGGACGACTCGAATGCCCAGGCGAGCACCTTGCGAGGAGGGTGCTGCAACACCCATCCCCGAGTGTTGCAGCCCTCTGGACCGGACACACCGGACACTGTCCCCTTAGAGGTGTCCGGCCCGTTTACACAGGTCAGGGCTCTAACCGGACATCGGACACGTGAGACGGTCTGTGAGACTGTTCGTAGGCGAACGGCCCGTAACTGGCCACTGGTTGTCGCCGTCGGTCGCTGTCGAGCGACCTCGCACGGCCCAGGAGCTTTCCGCCCGTTGCCGACATGACGCAGCTCACGCCCAGTCTCGGCCGTCACGCAAGCGGTTGGGGAGCGACTGGGAGCTGCTCGCTGTGGAGCCAGGTGAAGGTGCGGTCAGGTTCGAGGTGGGCGTCGCCCCAGTAGATGGCGTGGATGCCGTTCTCAGGGTCGGCCGTGAAGAAGAGACAGACGAGCCTCGTGGAGGCACCCAGGGCCTCGAACGTCTCGTGCAGCTCCTCGTACTCCTCGGTCGTCAGGTCGTCGTCGAGGGGGAACAGTGTGTCTGGCGCTTGCGGCCCGTGCCCCCAGAGCATCCGGCGTCGCGTAGGTGAAGCGTTGGAAGCCAGCCGAGCACGATCAAGGGGCCTCGGACGGTCGGCGTACTTGAAGGGGAAGAGCGCGTGGTCGTTGATGACGGCGTACTCGTACCCGCGCACGTCCCGTACGGCTCCGCCCAGCTCCCGCGCCGAATCCGCCAGGTTCTCGCGAACTGCCTCCGCCAGGGTGGCGCCGTAGGGGCTTCGCTTCTTCAACCGAGCAGTGAGGTGCACCGCGTGAGCGCGCGCGTGAGCCCTGGCAAGTTGCACCGGAACCGCGGCGGCGAGCCTGCTGGCATGCTGCCCGAACCGCTCCTCCGCCCAATCCGAAGGCGCAACCCGGTTGTCACCTAACGCAGACATGCAGCGTCCCCCTCCCCCAATCACCCCGCCCCTCAACTGTTTGACACGTACACGAAGTGCCCACAAGGGAGCGATCCGGCCACACGGGGCGAATGGCGCCCCCGCGGGATCCCTGAAGGACAAGTGACATCCGCCTTGTAAGTTCGATCGCAGCGCTGTGCGGCGTGCCGGAACGAGGCCCGCGGGTTGCTCGCCGATCCGGCCGCGACCGCCTCGGTGCACCATCGTTCGCCGCCGTTGATGTCAGCCCGATGGGCTAGGCGCCGACGGCCAACTCCCGTGCTCGCTGGCGGGCTTGGGATCTCACTTCCGTGAGTCGGCTGTGGAACGGGTTGCGGCGGTTCTGGTCGAGGTTCAGGGGCAAGTCGAGTTGAGAGATGAGCGCCGACTCCATGGTCCACGGTTCCTCATGCTCGATCCAGCACACTCGGGCGTTCTCCGCCATCCACTGGCTGAGGGCGGCTTCTCCGGCCTTGCCGAAGGTCATGCGCTTCCCGCTACCTACGCGACGTAGCTCAATTCCGAGCAGGCAACCGAGGGTGAGGCGAAGAGTCGATCCGGCCGCATTGCCCCGGTAGTGATACCGCACGCGCTTGCGCAGGTTCTGCCTGCTGGTCCGGTTCGCCATGTATCGCGGGGCTATACCGACGTAAAGCAGGCGCCCGACAGCGAGGTCTTCGCAGGGAGCCTGTTCGAAGTACCAGCCGTAGACCCCGGCCGCCGCCGGCACCGGGCTGGGACGCGACAGGACCTCCTGCGCCGACCACAGCCGATCCGGTTCGGTGAGAGCAGCATGGACCACGGAGCCTCCAAGGTCGACAAAGGCTATTGGCCGCAGGCTACTGGGTGCCTACGTGGGCTCCAGCAGTAGACCGGGCACCGCGGCTTTGTAAGGGCGGGGGTGTGGGATGGCCGTGGCGCCCAGGTCACACGGGCTCTAGCGGGAGCCCAGGTCAACGGCGCATCTCAACTGCGGCGGACCGTCGTTGACCGTGGTTGACCGCACGATGTGGCACGACAGTGGCACGTACCGAACGACCGAGCGCTTAGAAGAGGCTAAGGCGGTTCGGGAGAGGACTGCCCCTGAACTGGCCTCTTCCGCACGCGTTGCTGACCGGTGAGCTCGCTTCGACGCGTATTCGACACAACCGCACCGCTACCAGTCGCGCCACCGGTCCGTGAGTTGGTAGCGCCCCAAACCGTGTCGCGCGGTCAGAGCACCGACATCGACCCCATGCTCGGTGAGTGCTTCGTCGATGTACTCGCACAGTTGCTCACGTTCGTCCGTCTCGTAAGCGCCGCCGTTGTGCTCGTCGTTGACGATGTTCAGGGCCAGGACGACACTTTGCACGGCGGCGAAGACGCGCTCGTCTGAAGATCCCTGGAGCGAAGGAAGATCACCTTCGAACGCGTCCAAGATGCTGTCGGTGGCGGTGATCAGGCCCTCCGGGAACAGTTCTGCCATGCACGCACACTTCGGATCTAGCGTGCCGGCGTCTAGCTTTCGCTGCTCCTCCTCGATGCCCTCGCGCCAGCCTGTCGTAGGTCTCTCAGCCATGGCTGGACCGTACAACTGGCCACTGACAGTGCTTCGCCGCGACCGCACACGGCTCCGGAGCACAATCAGAGTTGGGCTTGCAAATGGGCTCTGAGCAGCAATTTCCTTGATCGTGGGAGGTGCGCGGTGCCCTCCTGTATCGCAGATAGTGCGTATCAGGCAGGGAGCGGGTCCGTAGCGGGGCCACGGCGTGTCCTCCCGTGGCCCCAGGGCGGCCCAGGAGGGCGATCGTGCGCTGGGGGGACATCTGCCTTGTAAGGTCGAGTCTCTGTTCCCTCTGCGCCTGCTCGGCAAGAGATCACGTGCGGTTACAGCCGCTCCGGCGACCGCTGACGACCGCTGCTATTCGGTGCTGTTGGTGTCAGTCGTTGATGTCAGCTCTGTCCGCCTGCGGATGTGCCGTCGGTGTAGCTGCCGCAGCACCACTCCGATCAGGCTGACGAGTGCGCCGCTCAGGATGTTGATGGATAGATCGCGGATCAAGGGCCCCATGAAGGCGTGGATGCGCTAGAGGGCCGGATCGCGCATCGCGCTCCTCGTATGCCAATCAGACGGTTGAAAGACGACGCTGGCTCAGCCCCGGCCCGAAGCAGCCACCAGCGGGAACAGCGACTCAGCGCTGTCCCAGCTGGACTGCGTGCTCAGGTGTTCGGATCGAGGGCAGACCAGCGGTGCGTGCCGTGATCGTCGTCTCGACTGCGCTCGACCAGCTGATGCATCTGCAATGAAGCTCTGCCGCTGAGCAGCGGTGCGAACTCCTGCAATCACCGCCTGCCGCGAAAAGGGCTCCGTGACACCTGCACGCTTGATCACAATCACCGTCTCAACGGTCGTGAACAAGAACGTGCAGGCAGAACACTGACGACGCCGCCTGATCGAAAGGCCGTCTTCGGAGCCTCTACGCGCCACAGCGACGGTAGGAGCAGCACACGAGGGGCACTGCACGAGCGCCTCCTCAGCGATAGCCATTGGGTGGCACCACAGTAGGTCAGTCACCTTGCCCGTGTACGAGGAACTGGAGTTGTTCACAACCAGGTCGGCGGACTCTGAAGAACCGAGTCAAGTCATCGCCCGAACTGGGTGCCACTCGATGCGAACTACAGGCGGGAAGGTCCCTGAGGTCGTCCGCGCTGGTCACGGGGATGTTGGCGATTGGAGTCGGTCGCCTGCGGTCCACACGGTTGCTGTACTTCTCTGCTGTGCCGCACCGCTTCGCCCCTCCTCCTCCCCTTCCAACGCACGCTCGGCACACCGCAAGTGCAACAGCGTCCGAGCCGGGTCAAAGGTCGCGCTACTGACAACTCAACACGTAGAACGTCGTATTGCTGTACCGCGCCGCTCAATGTCAACGTGTCTCCATGCGTAGCCCGCGCACCCGCGTACGCGGGCACCAACGGCGTTCTTCCTGGATCGTCAGCACAGGACTCGTCCTCAGTCTGGCTGGCGTAGTCCTGTTAGTCATCAACAACGGCTGGTACCCCGGCGGCCGCTCTTACGTGTATGTCGCGCCCTCCAATGACCCCTGCCCAAGCCCGGGATGTCCCTACGGCCGATTCCTGGCCAATGAGCCGTCAGATGTCCTGAACGCTTTGGGAGCGATGGCAAGCGGCGCCGGCACCCTCCTTACCGGAGCAGCCGCCTTCACGCTGGCCAGGCGCCCCCGGGGCTCTGATGGCGGATCGCCCGACACGACTGACGCTCAGAGGGCTGAGGACTGATAACGACGTGAGGTCGGCTCCAGGACTTTGGCCGGGAGTTTCAATGACCCGGTCAAGCGCCGCTGCGCTCGGATCCTGGAGCACTAGTTTGGAAGACGGGGTATGCGGATGGCGACTGGCCTGGCAACTCCCTGACCTTGGCCGTAGCGCGATCGGCACCGCTGTTCCCCGTGAGTCCCCGCTGCGTCCCGCCGGAACGGGCACGCAAGGGGCACGGTCCCGGCCAGGTAGGAGCACGCATGGGCACGGCACGCGTGTCGACGGGCGGGCCCAGCTCCACCAGTGGCCGAAGATGTGAAGGGCCGGGTCTCTGA
Organism: Streptomyces albiflavescens; assembly: GCF_014645835.1. Taxonomy (GTDB): domain Bacteria; phylum Actinomycetota; class Actinomycetes; order Streptomycetales; family Streptomycetaceae; genus Streptomyces; species Streptomyces albiflavescens. Next base: position 148,191 of record NZ_BMMM01000012.1, on the reverse strand, counting down.
CCTGCGGCCGTGCAATCGATCAACGCTGCGACCTGCGACTTAGCTGTCAGTGGTTGTCAGCGTTGGTCGTCGTTGAGCACCCCCGCACGGCCCAGAGACGGCCCAGGCTCCGTGCTTTGCTGTGACCAGCCTGGAAGCAGCTCGGACGGTCACGGTGAACATCGCACGTCGTTGGTCGCGACCCTGCGCGCATGCGCTACCTGGTGGAGTCGTTCGCTGTCGGAGCCCTTAAGCGTGGGCAAGGGATCGAGCAGTTCCTGGGACGTTCCGCGACGGAGAACCTAGCTGGAGTTTGGTGGGTTTCCATAGAGCCGACAAAACGGGGTTTCGTCGTGACGCTCCATGCAGTGGAGGACGTGGGTGGAGAGCACTTCTGCGATCTCCTTGAGTTCCCGCCACTCGACCCAGACTACGAGTTCGGTCAGGAGCTCGGGGCCGTGCAAGAGCCGCTTGCCGCGATGGCTCTTGCTGAGGACCCAGGGCTGATGCCTGACCACGTACAGTCCGTCCATGCCTTCAGTGTGCTAAAGGGGGGCAGACCAACCCATACCTAATTTTCGGCACTTGGTCGCCGCACGCCGCGCGGTCGCGAACGCCAGGCCCCGGCGGTGACCGGCCGCCCGGTGAGCCGCTCGGTGCTCGGCCACCCGGCGGTCTCACGAGGAGCCGCCAGGTGGGACCGCGCCGGGGCGGCACCCGGTGGGACGGGCTACTCCACGAAGTACGAGTCGTGCTCGTCGAGGAACCTGGCTCGCTCCTCATCCGTGGCATGGGCCAGCTGCGACAGTCCCTCGAAGTACTTCTCACGCGGTGCGCCCGGTGCGAAGAGCAGCAGCATTTGAGCCGGCGCGTCGGAGTCGTTGCGGTAGGCGTGAAGTCCACCCTGCGGCACGTGCAAGAAGTCGCCCTTCTGCGCGTCGACCCACTCCTCGCCGTTGAAAAGGCGAACGGTTCCGTCGAGGATGAAGAACGACTCCGAGATGGACCGATGGAAATGCGTCTTGGGGCCGCCTGCCTTCGGACTCATCTCGACTCGGTAGAGTCCGAACTCGCCTCGTGTGGTGGCTGTGGTCGCAAGATAGTGGATGGCGTCCTTGCCGGGCTCGCCGAGATTGGGTCCGGTGCTCTCCGGCCGGAAATTCGCGCTGATCTCGCCGCCATCTCCGAAATACACCTGCTTCGGGTACGACATGTACACCATTCCCTACGTATGCTTGACGCGACGATGCATTGAGGGGGCGTGTGCAGGCCACCCCTCACAAGGGAGACCGGGTGCGACCACCATGTGTGACACATCGCATCACCGCAGTTCCAGGATCTCACGCGCGCAGCCGCTGTGCAGACGGTCGTCGGTCGTCACCGCCCACCTGGACGAAGACATGATCCGCATCTTCCACGGCCCAGAGCTGGTCACCACCGTCCCGCGCGTGACCAGCAAGGAGGTGGTGGTCCGCAAGTCCGGCGAACACAACCGCCGGAAGATCGTCTAGGGCAGACGTCAAGCATCACCCGACGCCAACCCGTCAACCATCAACTGAGACTCGACAGCTGGATCAGCGGTCTCGGAGGCTAGGCGTCGAGGATCTTGCGGCCGTCGTGAGATCGAACGTGTGGGGCGTCGTCTCGGAGGGCGTCGAGGATGCGGATTGAGTAGACCTCGCCCATGCGCTCGGCGACCTCTTCAGGAGACAACCATTCGACGGCCGTGGACTCGTCTGAGAGCTGCTCGTGCCCACCCTCTGCGCGGCATCGGAAGACCAGTGCCACGACCCCCAGCGTCATGTTCTTGTACACGCCTGTCAGGTCGCCGACCTCGACTTTTACACCGGTCTCTTCGAAAACCTCGCGCCGCACGCCATCTTCGGGTGCCTCGTCCAGTTCGAGAACGCCTCCGGGCGGCTCCCAAGTGCCGTTATCTGCACGCCGGATCGTCAGAACACGTCCGTCTTCGCGTACCACCACGCCAGCCACCGACACGGAGTGCAGCGGCTGCACGGAGGGCTGATCGGAGCCCCGGAAACGACTAGGGCCAGGCCGAGGAATGAACCTCTGGCCTGGCCCTACGCCATATGGAGCGGGCGACGGGAATCGAACCCGCGTAGCTAGTGACCTGAGTCAGAGGTTCGTCGTTGGTTTGGTGTGAATCGTCGTGGACCGAAGATCCCGCCGTTGTCGGTAACGGATGCCCAGCGGGCAGTACTTGAGGGGTGGGTGCGGCGTCGCTCAACGGCTCAGGCCCTGGCCTTGCGATCACGCATTGTGCTGGAGTGCGCCGAGGGACACTCGATCATGGAGGTGTCTCGGCGGCTGAGCGTCGCTCCGGACACGGTCCGCACCTGGCGAAGGCGCTTCCTCGACCGTGGCCTGGACGGTCTGTCCGACGAGCCCAGGTCGGGTGTCCCCAGGAAGATCACCGATGCCGACGTGGAACGGGTCATCGTCAAGACACTCGAGGAGAAACCTGCCAACGCCACTCACTGGTCGACCCGTTCCATGGCAGCCGCGACCGGTATGTCCCAGTCGGCGGTGTCCAGGATCTGGCGTGCCTTCGCCCTGGCCCCGCACCGCAGCGAGACGTTCAAACTGTCCACGGACCCGTTGTTCATCGACAAGGTCCGCGACGTAGTGGGCCTCTACCTAGACCCGCCGGAGAAGGCTCTGGTGCTATGCGTGGACGAGAAATCGCAGATCCAGGCCCTGGACCGTTCGCAGCCGGTG
>NZ_BMMM01000012.1:87572-145365 GCF_014645835.1 Streptomyces albiflavescens | reverse complement strand
CTGCACCGCAGGCACCGGGCCATCGAGTTCAAGAAGTTCCTGGCCAAGCTCGACAAGCAGGTCCCCGACGAGCTCGACATCCACCTGATCCTGGACAACTACGCCACTCACAAGACACCCGCCGTCAAGAAGTGGCTGCTGGCACATCCTCGCTTCCGCCTGCACTTCACACCCACCGGCTCATCCTGGCTGAACCTGGTGGAACGGTGGTTCGGCGAACTCACACGAAAGCAACTCCGCCGCGGAGTCCACCGCTCCGTCCAGGCCCTCGAACGTGACATCCGGTCATGGCTCGCGGACTGGAACGAGCACCCCAGACCCTTCATCTGGACCAAGACCACCGACGAGATCCTCGACAAAGTCGCCGCATACTGCCGAAGAGTCTCCGACTCAGGTCACTAGTTTGGAAGACGGGGTATGCGGATGGCGACTGGCCTGGCAACTCCCTGACCTTGGCCGTAGCGCGATCGGCACCGCTGTTCCCCGTGAGTCCCCGCTGCGTCCCGCCGGAACGGGCACGCAAGGGGCACGGTCCCGGCCAGGTAGGAGCACGCATGGGCACGGCACGCGTGTCGACGGGCGGGCCCAGCTCCACCAGTGGCCGAAGAAGTGATGTCCTGGCTCGGCTATCTCGGCGGATTGCAGCCACTGTTTCCTGACCAGCAAGGACGCCGTTGTTCTCTGTCGTCGTTGGTCGTCCTTGGTCTCCCTGGGACGGCTCACAGGCGGCCCCGCTTGGGCGGCCGGGGTGTCCCTCGCAGCGGAGCATGCCGGATGCTCGCAGCGGAGGGGGATGGCTCGGTTATTCCTTGCGTGGGGGTGGCGTGCCGGGGGCCGGTGCGTGTGAGGGTGCGGAGTCCAGGGCTTGTTCGGCCCAGATGACTTTGCCGCCCGATTCCGGGCGGGCGCCCCATCTGCGGGACAGCTGGGTGATCAGGAAGAGGCCGCGGCCGTTTTCGTCGGTGGTGCGTGCGTGACGCAGGCGCGGGGAGTTGGCGTCGGTGTCGGATACTTCGCAGGTCAGGGCTTGGTGGTGGATCAGGCGCAGTCCGATCGGGTCTGTGCTGTGGCGGACGGCGTTGGTGACCAGTTCACTGACGATCAGCTCCGTGGAGTCCTGGAGACCTTCCAGGCCCCATTCGGTGAGCTGGCGGGCTGCCATGTGCCGGGCGTTGGGGATAGCGGTCCGGTCGTTCGGCAGCGTCCAGGAGGTGACCTGGGTGGGGCTGAGTGAGAGCGTCCGCACTAGGAGCAGGGTGATGTCGTCGGATGGCGCCTGGCGTGGGAGGGTCTCCGTGGCTCGGGTGCACAGGTCTTCCAGGGAGTGACTGGGGTGTGCCAGGGCGGTGCCCAGGCAACGCATTCCCACGTCGATGTCGTCGTCGCGGGTTTCGATCAGGCCGTCGGTGTACAGGGCGAGGAGAGTGCCCTCGGGCAGTTCCAGCTCCACGGCCTCGAAGGGGACGCCCAGCCCGACGCCGAGTGGGCTTCCGGTGGGCAGGTCGGGGAAGGTGACCTGTCCCTGCGGGTCGATGATCGCGGGTGGGGGGTGCCCGGCCCGTGCCATGGTGCACTTCCGGGTGGTCGGGTCGTAGACGGCGTACAGACAGGTGGCGCCTACGACCGTGGGGGTCTGGTCCGCGGCGTCGGCGTCTTGCTCGGCCAGTCGCTGGAAGGTGTCGTCGAGATGGGCCAGCAGTTGGTCGGGGGGCATCTCCAGGTCGGCGAGCGTGCGTACGGCGGTGCGGAGCGTGCCCATGGTCGCGGCGGCGTTGATGCCGTGCCCGACCACATCGCCGACGACGAGGCCCACCCGGGCGCCGGACAGCGGGATCACGTCGAACCAGTCGCCTCCGACGCCGGCTTCCGCGTCGGCCGGCAGGTAGCGCCAGGCCACCTCGACCGCCGCGCCGCCCGTCAAACGGTGGGGCAGCAGATTGCGTTGCAACGCGAGGGCCGCGGTGTGTTCGCGCGTGTATTGGCGGGCGTTGTCCAAGGACAGCGCGGCGCGGGTGACGAGCTCCTCGGCGAGCAGCAGGTCATCCTCGTGAAACGGAACGGGGTCCTCGGTGCGGAGGAACAGCGCGACACCCAGGACGGCGCGCCGCGCAATGATGGGCACGATCATCACGGAGTGCATCCTGTACTCACGGATCTTTTGCGCCCGCGCTGGGTCGTGGTCGACCCATGTCCCAGGGGAGGTGTCCAGCACCGGTTCCAGGTGGGACCTTCCCGTGCGCAGTGCGCTGGCGAGCGGCGAGGTCGGGGGGACGAAAACCGTCTCCCCTCGCGCATAGGGCGACTCTGGGGTTCCTGGGTGGATCGAGGCCTGACCGGCGCGGAGGAAAGCGGTGGGGCGATCGCTCGTCGTGTCGATTCGGGTCGAGGGCTCTTCGCCGAACGGGATGGATTCCCCCAGGTCGACGTAGGCGTAGTCGGCCAGGAGGGGCACGGCAAGGTCGGCCAGTTCCTGCGCGGTCCGCATGACGTCAAGGGTGCTGCCGATACGCGTGCTGGCCTGGCTGAGGATGGCAAGGCGCTCGCGCGCCCGCTGACTTCCGGTGACATCCACGCTTATGCCGCACACCCCCAGTGTCTTGCCGTCCGCGTCCTGGAGGCAGAAGTACGAGGCCGAGAATGCATGCTCCCGGCGCGGATCTTCCGTCGGCCACGCCCGGTACTCGTGGACCGCGGTGGTGCCGTTCCGCAGCGCCTGTCGCATCACCGCTTCAAGGGCTTCGGCCTCGAAGCCGGGCAGTGAATCGGTGAGTCGCTGGCCGAGCCGCCGGTCACGGGAGATGCCGTCGTGGCTCTCCATCGTGTCGTTCACCCAGACGCAACGCAGCTGCGGGTCGCGAACGATGATGCCGATCGGCGCGTGGGTGAGGAGCGATTCCCGCAGCGATCCGTTTCCCGTTTCCCGGGAGAGCGTGCCGATGTCGGTGACGGACACAAGCCACCGGAATGTTCCGTCCTGCCTCCGCAACATCGAGATCCGATGGTTGATGTCGAGCATGCGGCCGTCGCGGTGGCGCACCGTCATCGTGCCCGACCAGTCATTTCGGGCACGGCACTGCTCGATGAGCGCCGATATTGTCGGCGTTTTCTCGGAAGACGGCAGTATGAGTGCGGCGGACCGGCCCACCACTTCCCTGGCGGAGTACCCGAGAAGCTGCTCGGCGGCCTGCGTCCATGCGACCACCGTCCCACGCTCGTCGAGCATCGCGACCGCCGACTCGGATACCTCGCGTGTGTTCAATCGCTTGCCAAGGGTCACCCTGTCCGTGTTGGTCATCGAGCTGCCCTCCTCACTAGGTGACTCGTTCTCACGCGGGTCGGCTGCGGCGACCAGGAGCACGGCGGGGTGGACGGCTGGAGCAGCATGTGTCCCGGCGGGACATGGGCGACCTCGGCCGGGTCCCGCTGAGATCAAGTCGTTGAAATTTGTACCTTTTAGGTGATTGACAAGGCAGGGCTCAGATCTGTGACAGGGCTGCAGCCGGGGCTGATGCCGACGCGGTCCACCACGGCCGCCGCAGGACCACGTGGAAGGGGTGGAAAACGCGGGCACCGCAGATCCGGCAGGGCGGCGGCCCGACCTCCCAGGATGCGCAGACCACAACCGCGCACCCCCTGCATATAGCCCGGGACTTCAAGGTCCCGGGCTTCCTTCACCCACCACTCTCCCCGGCTCCCATCCCGTCCGCCGTCGACCCACACACCGTGGAGCGGGCGTGGTCCATGGCGTCCAGGTGGAGCGCGCCACTGTGCGAACGACCTGGACGCCATGGGCCGCGTCTGCTCGGCTTTGCCTGGGTCGACGGCGGACGGGATGGGAGCTCCCCGCGCACGCCACGACGTGCCCGCACTCGGCAACGGCGCCCCCTCCAGCCCGGTGCCGGCCGATCCCCGCCGGAGGCATATCTTTGGCCCGTGGGTGGCTTTCTCGCTTCCGCCCGCAGCACGTAGCGCGCCGCAGAGGCGGCGCGCGCCCGCGCCGTGCGCGGGCCCGTTGCTGTACTCCGCGGCTGTAGGGCAACCGAGCCCCGTTGCCCCCTCGTCCTCATCACAGTCCGCCGCCCACAGTTTCAAGCGGTTTCCGCGCCGTCGTCACTCTATGCATCCGGTCATACACCCCCTTCGGCTAATACATCGCATCGAAATACGCGAATATGACTGAAGAGGCTGTTTTGCCGTGCGCCCCAGGGAGCCTCAGATGGACGTCTCGAACGAATTTCTTCGAAGGGCTTGCCCGTCGGCTCTTCTGACGCTGGACGGTGCCATGCACGGCCTCAACGCCGCGATGGCCTCGGCGCTGGGCAGGTCGGCGGAAGAGTGTCTGGGACGTGACTTCGGTGATCTGTGGCCTGCAAGCCAGCGGACGTCGGCCGAGAGTCTGGTAGGCCACGCAGCCAGGACGAGTACGGCCGCGATGCGGGTGCTGGAGTTCCCCGGGCAAAGCGGAGTACCCGTTGTCTGCTTGATCGAGGCGCGGCAAGTGAAGGATCCCGCCGGGGGCGATCAGTTGGTCTGGGTGCACGCGCTGGATGCGGGAAACGACCTGTCCAGCCTGCTGATCCCGTTCCGGCTCGCCACCGAGGCCGCCGACCTCGGCCTGTGGATGTATTCACCCCAGGGACGCCAGTTGGAGTGGCTCGGTGGCGCACCCGTCGTGACCGCGCTCTTCCAGGATTCCATTGCGCCGCTTTCCAGGGTGATCGCGGCAGTGCATCCCGACGACCGGGAGGCCTTCCGGCAGCTCCTGCGCTCGGCCCCCATCCAGCAGTCCCCCTGGGTGAGGTTGCGATACCTCACCCAGCACGACGGCTGGCACCAACTGGCCGCCCAGACCCGCCGCCTCCAGCTGGGGTATGGCGGCCCTGAACGGATCTTCGGGGTAGTCCGCGACGACACCAAACAGGAGAAGCGCAAGCAGAAGGCGCAGGCCGCACTGGCTGCCGAGCGACAGCGCGCCAGGGACATCGCCGACTTCTCCGCCGCCTTGATCACCGCGGCCACGGAGAAGGAGCTGCAGCAGGTCGTCCTGACGCGGCTCGCCGCGACCTTCGGGGCCTGCGGCGCCCTGCTCGCACTCGTCGACGAAGACCGCCTGCATGTCTCCACCGATGCCGGGATAGCCATGCGCGAGGTCGAGGCCCTGCACGGCCTGCGGCTGGGCCATCCCAGTCCGCTGCCCGAGGCGATCCGCACCGGCCGGCCGCAGTTCGTCCCCGACCGGAAGAATCACAGCCACCGCTGGCCGCAAGGCCCGTTTCCGCGGCTCGACCGGCTCGGCTCCGACTACGCCTTCGCGATCACCCCCCTCAGCGAGACCGGCGATCAGCCACTTGGGGCGTGGGGGATGGTTTACGACAGCGGGTACCTGCCGTCCCTGGACGAGCGGACCCTCATGGGCACGCTGGCCGACCTGGCAGGCCAGGCGCTGCGGCGCATCCGGTTGCAGCAGGCGCGAGTCGAGTTGGCCACGGCGCTGCAGCAGACCATGCTCCCCACGCTGCCCGAGCACCTCCCGGGTCTGGAGGTCGCCGCCCGCTACCGGCCCAGCCGGGACGGGCTGGACATCGGCGGAGACTGGTACGACGCCTTCGTGATGCCCGACGGCGCGATCGCCCTGGAGATCGGCGACGTACAGGGGCACGACGTGGACGCCGCCGCCTTCATGGGACAGGTCCGCTTGTCCATGCGCCTGATCGCCGACCAGGAACCGCATCCCGGAACCGTGCTGACCCGCACCAACGAGCTGCTGACCACGATGGATGTCGCACGATTCGCCAGCTGCACCCTCCTGCATGTCGACCCGCGCGGTGGACGGGTCACCGGCACCAGCGCCGGCCATGTGCCGGTGCTGTACGCGCACAGGGACGGCAGTCACGGTGTTCGTGAGCTGCCGGGCGGGCCAGTCCTGGGCGTCGTGCCCGGCATCAAATACCGCGAGAAGCCTTCGCCCTGGACGAGGACACCACGCTGGTCATGGTCACCGACGGCGTGGTCGAAGGACCGGGCCTGACGCTGGACGCCGGACTGGAACGAGCCGGAACACTGGCCGCCCAAGCCGTCCACGACGGGCTGAACGCCGAGGAGACCGCCGACCGCATCCTCGACGCCGCGGTCGCGGTCGACCACCTCGACGACGTGGCCGTGCTGGTCCTCCGACGCACATGACGGCGCCTGCGTCCTCCCACATCCTCTATGTGGACCCCACTACAGGTGAGCGTACCCAAGCGGGCGTTGGCGCGATCTTTGGCCGGTGGCCTGCCAGGACTGGGGTCGGGCATGGCCAGGGGGCCTTACGCTGGCCGCGGATCGGGCTGGCTCCTGCCTGCCCGGTCTTGCTCGACGTCGGGTCCCGGACCGGGGAGGTGGCTAAAGATCGTGTCGGCGCCCGCCCCAGCCACCGCGGTTCTCACCTCATGCCCCCGGCCTACCTGATGTGGCGCGCGGCGGCGGCCGGCGCGCCGAGCGGGACGGAGGCAGGAGCGTGGGCGCGGCCGGACGCGGGCCGCGCGCCCGGCGGAGCGTGAGCGACGCCAGTCGCCTTGATCTGGTAGGGAAAAGACTCCGCGCCCGGCTGGTCACCCTTTGTGAGGCAGATCAGATCGGAAGTCGCCTCCGGCTCCTGCCCATTGAGAGGTCGGCTTCGCCGACAGGCTGCAACACCCAGGGGGTGTTACAGCCGTCTGCGACCGGACAGCCCGGACAGCGGCCATTTGAGCTGTCCGGCCCGTTTGTGCAGGTGAGAGCCCTAACCGGACAGCTGGACACGTGGGACACTGCTGTCCGTCAATGCGCTGCGGGGCCTGGTGGCACTCTTGACAGCGGGCAATGGGTGGAATGAGAGGAGCCGAAGTGCCGGAGGCCAGTCCGCGCGGAACCTACCTGGTCATTGCGGAGGCGCTGCGAAACGAGATCGAAGCGGGAGAGGGCAGCGGCGCCCTGCCGTCAGAGGCTGAGTTCATGGACATGCACGGCGTCTCCCGCAACACGATCCGGCGTGCTCTTAAGGTTCTCGAAGCCGACGGTGTTGTTGAGTCCGCTCCCGGCATCGGGTGGCGCGTCGTTCGGGGTGGCGACCGTCGATCTCTCGCGGAACGGATGACCGATCTGCGGTGTTCGAGGACGTGCTGTATCGCCTCGGGTACAAGCTGGACGGCACCCCAGCCGCAGGCGACACGTATAGGCGTCGCCGCCGGGCCCTGAACACCGCTCTCGAACACGCTGTGGTCGCTGGGGACCTCTCGGGGAACCCGCTTCAGCGCGCCCGCCGGAAGCACGTCGGCTCCAATGACGTGGTCGACCGGCGAGTCCTCGTGAACGCCCTACAGGCCCGTCAGTTGCTCGCGGCAGTGTCCTACGTCGGATCATGGGATCGGTGCCGTGGGAGGCGTCTGGTGGCCTTCTATGCCGTCCTGTACTACGCGGGCCTGCGTCCGGCTGAGGCGGTCGGACTGAGGCGGTCTGACTGCCATCTCCCCGACACAGGATGGGGCACGCTGACGCTCCGGGAGACGCGTCCTGTCTCCGGGAAGCAGTGGACCGATTCCGGGGAACGTCACGACCGGCGCGGGCTCAAGGCGCGGGAGGCCAAGAGCGACCGACCGGTGCCCATCCCGCCCGTCCTGGTGACGATTCTGCGGGCACACCTGGACACGTTCGGCATGGCCAAGGAAGGGCGCGTGTTCGGCAACGAGCGCGGGGGAGCGGTCGGCTCATCCACCTATTGGCGGGTGTGGGAGGAAGCACGGGAATACGCGCTGCCGCCCGAGCGTGTGGACTCGCCCTTGGCCGGGCGCCCCTACGACCTGCGCCACGCCTGCATCACTCGGTGGTTGAACGCGGGGGTTCCGATCGCGGAAGTGGCGCGGCGTGTCGTCAACTCTCCTGAGGTGATCCACCGCCGGTATCACGGTTGTATCGACGGCCACGAGGAACTCGCCAACGCCAAGATCGAGAGGTCGCTCTCTCAAGACGGTGACGACTGATCGTCGGATTGTGGTGCAAGGCTCCGGTCGTCTTGCGCCACAACTTCCTTTTCGTATGCAGCGGCAGAGTGTGCGCGCTCCTCGAACCATGACTGGTCGCTTGCATTCAGAAGTGCAAGGTCGAACTTGTCGGAAATGCGCGTATCGAAGTCGCGCACCATTCGCATGGCGCATTTCATGCTTTCCGCCATGTCGGTCTGGCTGACTTCGTACTTCTGTCCGAGTTCCAATCCTGGTTCCTTGACGGACCAGAGAGAACGCTCGTCGATAATCGCGCGACGGTGGACCACGATGTTCCTGACGGCAACCGCCTTGTTCAGTGTTGTCCAGTCGTCGTCAGAGGTGTGAAGCTTCAGTCCGAGTCGGCTCTCTACATAGTCAGCAATTTCCTTGAGGCCCTTGAAGGATAGCTGATTCACGCGCCTCTCTGCCGCCCACCTGACAAAGTCCTCCAGGGAGGCATGCGTGAGTACCTCTTCTAGGGTGACCTGCTCCCGGGTTTTAAGTAGGTGCGGGCGAGTCACAATGGCTTGCGTCAGAATATCTGAGATATATGACAGGAAGTTGTCAACGCTTCGGGACAACGTCATTTCTCGGCGCGCCGGTCTGGTTTCGCTCAAGAATTCACCGTACAGGTCGAGTTGCTTGAACTGATCCGGAAAGGCCTCGTGAGGTTCCTTTGCGTCTCCGCCGAGTACTTGGGCGGTAGAGGTGAGGAACCTCCTGTGAGCCCGCATGGCCATTTCACTGAGACTGAAAGTCATCATGTTTGTGAAATGCTGCGCATAGAAATCGGAAGCCGATTTTGTGAGCCGTTCCGGAGTTTCGAGTAGGTCTCGCGCTGCCAATTGTTGTCCGCGATGTCAGAGAGTCGGCGCTGACTGACTACTCATCATGGCAGCGGGAGGAGGGTGTGCACACCGAGGTTTGCAGAGCCTGCCTCTCTCCGAGCAACAGGCAACGTCGTCCGGCACGGCAGGGCGTGTACGCGGCGGTGGGCCAGGGTGTGTCGCGTGTATCGCAGATGGTGCGCGAGCAGTGAGAGACAACGAGAGAGGGCGGGAGTCAGTGAGACTGACTCCCGCCCTCTGTTGTCGGCATCCGCCCTGGTCAGCGCTTGATTTCTGCTGTTCCTAGGCGAGTGCCCCCGGCAGGATTCGAACCTGCGCACACGGCTCCGGAGGCCCCTTGACCTATGGAGAATCGTGCTGGTCAGACGCCTACCACGGCGGTGAGGAGTCCTCCCAGTCCACGATTGGTCCGCGAGTCGGGCGCGAGTCCTGCCAGGGCCGTGGACTAGCGACCACCCTCGCCTAGAGTCCAGGCCGGCGTGTACGTGTTGCCGCTACGCGGGAGAGAGAGTCACGACACTCTCTCGGAGAAAGCGGGAGTTCGTTACGCGACGCCGCAGGCCACGTGCTACCGATATCTCCTCAACCCGCCAGTTCGCGAGTTCAGCTAGGCGGGCCATGATGAGGTCAGCAGCAATGATAAAGAGTGCATCCCCGCTCCCATGAGCCGAGTTTCCAACGACGTACACTAGCCGACCGTCGCTGGAAATGATCTCACGACACTGGCGGAAGAGCGTGAGCATGTCGTCCGCGTAGCCCTTGATAAGTTGCTTCCTGCCGGTTGCGTATTTGTCATCAGGAACGGCTTCGAGTATCGGCTTGACCAGTTCTCTCACTGCTGCGGCATCACTAGAACATTCGAAATCATACTCATCGGAAAATCGAACGCTTGGATGGCTTCGCAGGGTCTTAAGTCGCTGAGAGCGAAACTGCTGCGCATCTGTGTAGAAGTCCAGATACCACGCTTCAGTCTTATATATCTCCGTGTAGTCGATGTTATTTGGATAGGGTGGAGAGAAAATGATTAGATCCTTCTTTGCGGCCCCATCCACGTGAAGCAGCGGCCGCCTTCCATCACCCCGTATAACTGTCCCTGTGCCTGATGCCGGCTGCGAAAGGTCGATGTCGTCAATCATCTGTTGAACGCGAGCTGAGAATTCATCCCACGGCTCCCTAGGCTGTCGCTCGGAAGCGTAACGAAGTGCGCGCCCATCCCTACGAAGTCGGCTTGTAGATTCCACACAGGAGGCGGCAGCCGTAAGCAGGAGGTCACGTGGAAGTGTAGGAATGTCACAGTGCTCGATGGCCGCTTTTATACGCAATAGCGAGGCCAGCAGAGAGGGTGGAAAGTATGCCTCATTCGAGAACGTTGAAAGGGCCGGCATGTCGGCCTTAAAAGAGGCATCACTCCCATAGATTCGCCCTACTTCGTTAAAGGCATCTTGTAGCTGCTGGGCCAGTTGGGGGCCTTCCTGGAGCGCTTTGACCTTGCTGCTTGATACGTGATGCAGAAATGGATTTTGCTCAATTCCGGTTGCGGTGACGCGAACTTGGGACGACAATTCAAGCGCGCTCACGAGCGTTGTACCGCCCCCAGCGAAGCAGTCCAGAATTCGGAGCTCTGACAGGCCTTCAAAACTCAATTTCTTGAGTATTGAAGGCAACAGGTCCACCGAAAAGGCCTCCTTCAGGTGAAACCACCTGTGGAATGGAGACTCGCTGTTTCCTGTAGGTACGACGAGACGCTCGAAGTCAAGCGAACCGTCGACAGCATTCCATCGAGTTTCCAGGGCTCCGTAGTGGGCTTCCACGTTGGGATTAGCGTTAATCATGTCAGTGGCTCACGTTTGTTATTGTCATGCGCAGCTTCTAGGTGAACTGGGGAAGAGGGGGTGGCTACTCGCATGCAGGCTCACAGAAGAACCTCACAGGTGTATCAAAGTCGCCCCTTGCGAGTAACGCTGCCGGGTAATCGATCTCCTCATTCGCGTAGTGAAATCCGTTAGCGTAAGTCACACGCGTGCTCTCGGGGGTGACACCTCTTCGTCGACCATCAAAGACCACTAGGTACCCCCGCGCTTCGGTGTCTGGGTCGTGGGAGTGGTAGGAGTCGAGGTAGGCGGCGAGCTGTTTGGCTCCGCTCTTTGCACGTGCGGCTGAGTACGGTGTTGTCGTCTTTTTTGTGGCATCGTGACTAAGTCCGAGCCATTTGATCTCGATTAGGGCAACCCGATTTGAGGCCGTCCAGGTGACTTTGATGTCCACAGGCTTGGTCTCGTTGACGTTCTGTTCGGGCATCACTTGAATCGGGAGGTGATCACGTAGGGACGCGCGCAGGTATTGTTGGAGGGAGCGGCGCATGGTTGCTTCTGGCTTATTTACGAAGACCAGACGCGCCGGTTCTCTCCAAGTGGTGCGGAAGATGTCACACTGTGCATGACGGACCGAAATAGTGCCGTACCGGACGAGCGCCTCTCGTAGGTCCAAGAAATATGGGACTGCGAAATAACTCGGAAAGTTTGCTATTGTGGGTACGCTGTGGGCTCCTCCGGGAGTGAGAATCTGCTCCTTCTGATGGCCCGCGTAGCGGTAAGAAACAAATTGCCCGCTGATGGCGCTCGTGTCTATCTCCGCACACCAAGCGCGTATGGTGCCGTTCTGTTCGAAATGAATAGAAAGAGGCCCTGCTTCTTCCCGATACCACGCTGTCAATTCACGTGTTTGGGTGAATACAGCCGGTGCTACGTCGGCTTCCACGGAACCGGTATCCAAGGTTCGTATGACAGTTAGCCCTTTAGCTAGCCGCTCAGTGGTTAGTGCATCGTGAGTTTCCCTAACCCTGGTAATCAGTTCTTTCAGTGCCTGAGAACCCGCGGAACCAAGTTCGCGATAGACCTTCGCCGCAAAAAGTTCACGCGCAATGTCCGCCATGGCCTTCATATCTACCTGCACCGCTACCCCCTAGACGGCCCAGTCGTCAGCTTCTTCAGACGGACGGATCTTTCCGACGCCGTCGAGTGTGGTTGAGAGGTACTCGAGCCAAACGACCGCAGGAATCATTAGGTCGTCGGCCTCCGGCACGGCCTCGGATACCGCACGGAAATGTTCCATCAGAGTTTCGCGGCCGCCCTCGCCAAGGAGCTCTCGTTTGCTGGATAGTTCCAAAGCCCGACGCAATGAAGGCTCGGCGCTGATCGACTCTCCCACTGCGGGAAGGGGCATCACAAGGGTACTTCCGCAGGCCCCTGTGAGATATGGCATGCGTGCCTGGAATCGTCCCAGCGACGCATACTGATGCCACTCTTCGAGTCCGCCATTGGACAATTGCAAGCCAGAAGGGCTCTCGACGAGTAGAGAGGATATCTTCAGTTCCTCCACAGCTGACGCAAGTGATTCGCTATAGGGGGCGGCAGAGTGCGTCGCTGAAAACTGATATCCCCATTCGCTTGGCGGGTTTCCTTCGTAAACAGAGAGAAGGCAAGACAGGTAAGCAAAAAGACTTATCTCGCCTTCAGTCGCCCCGCCTGAGACGACAGATAGCTCTTTAGTGATGGTGAGTGTGTCGAATACAGCGTCGGGGCTCAGTGTCACTGCTGCACCGCGCCTTGCTGCTCTTCGACCCGGGAGAGAACCGCTTCCACCCGCGAGTAGGCCTCATCAAAGAGAGCTTCTTCACTTGCCTGGACCTCACTCAGGGCTGACCAATCGGTCATCCTCACGAGTTCCATATGCTCTGACCGGCATACCTCCGCCAGACGAAGAAGTAGCTGATTGGCGTTGATATTAGCGGTCATGATCATGTTTTTGCCGGAACGGACAAATTTGCCGAACATTGCGCCAGCTCGGGCCTCGTACGCAATATCTAGCGAACCCTCAGGTGTGTCTATGTAGCTAGTGACCGTCTCGCTGGGCTCGGTCATCTGCTGAATCAGAGCCATTCGAAGTGCTATGTCAATGAAGAATCGTTGGCTTTCCGAAAGCGCTGTTGTGGCACGGCGCCGAGTTCCTTGGACTTCAAGCCCAAGTACGAAACGGGTTTTGTCTGCCATGTCTAGGAAAACGTCGAGGTCGAGCCCTAGGAATTGACGAGCCAGTTCCCGAAACGCCGGCACGAACTCAGTCTCTGCTGTTTCGTATGCAGAGCGCAGGGCGCGCTGAAGCGGCTCTAGTTCTCGGCGGGCTGCGTCGCGTTTATCGCGCCATTCATCCCTTCGTTCCATGGCTCGCTTACGCTCGGCTTCAGCCACGCGTCGTTGATCTAGCAAGCTGGAGATACTAGCGTCTGCTGTGGGCAGCGCCTTCTCATTGGCAGTTTCGAAATCTTCGAGGGCTTGCGTCGAACTGCTGTGGAGTTTTAGTGCTTCGTCGACTGCCTTGTCGAGCCTGTCGCGACGCACTTGGGCGGCCTTCACCTTGTCCCGAGTCGCGGCAAGTTCCGTGTCGACGCGTTTGAGTGACTCAAAGGACTCAGCAGTGGGTGACTCCCGCTCGATTGCCGAATCACATAGCGGGCAGCTGTGACGGTCCAGCTTTTCGCTTAGTCTTACGCCGATATGGGAGCCCTCGGTTCCGCATACACTGCACCTGTTGGTCTGCAGTGCTTCGGCGACCAAAGGGTGGAGGCGTGGGACTGAATGCGCCTTCAGTCGTTCTGAGAAGACCTTGTCGTACTGATGCCTTAGCGCCTGGTACTCGGCACTTACGTCGGCAAGGTCGAGCCGTGCGTCAGCCGCTTCGCGCTGAAGTCTGTGGAGCTCATTCGCGTGAGCGTCCACCTGGTCGACCAAGTTTTGATGTCTCTCGGCGAGCCCCTCGAAGGCAGCCTCATCTATGTCGTCGACACCCAGTTCCTTCATGCGCCTGCGGGCTGTTGTTGCTTGCCATTGTGCGTTTCGGCGCTGAGATTCAGCCCTATTGACGGCATGGGTCAACTCGTCTGCCCGTTTGGCGTCTTCGGCATGGATACCAAAGGCCAAGTACAACATAGGGGTTGTTACTTGCTCGTCCCAGAAAAGTAGATGGCGTCGCTCATCGAAGGTAAGCAGAAAATGCTGAATGAAGACGAACTGATCAAAACTGCTTAAGCGGCAATCCTCAAGGAGTAGACGCTTGTAGTTCTCGTGTCGCCTTTCGTCGTCATCTGTCTCGATGCTGACGATTTCACCCGTTTCGCTTACGACGCGGAGAAAGCGAAGCGCCTCGGGTTCGAAGAGGTTGCGCGTCAACTCGTACCGGCGCGAACCGACAGTGAACCTCAGACTCACTTCGGCGGTGTCTCGGTCCAACTCGTCGATTCGGCCGTCAAAATAATGGCGCGAGTACTCAAGATTATTAGTGTAGAACTTGCGGGTGGAGGCGAAGGCGTTCCGGTCTGGATTCGTTACGATACCTGTGAGCCCGAAATTGATGGCGGCGAGAAAGGAAGACTTTCCTAGCCCGTTTGCCCCTGCCAGGCAGAACACGCCACGCCGGATTTCCACATCAAGTGTTGGGCGTTCCTTGTAAATGGAAAAATTCTGCAACCCAACGTGTTCGATCGTGGGCAGCCGTCGCCTAACGTTCACCCTGCCACCCCTCCTGTAACTGAAGACCACGCAAAGTTACAGTATGGGTCACGGTCTACGCTACGACCCGTCAGGTTCTGGTATCCGCACCGTTGTTCGTGCTGGCTGACGTCCATCTCCGGTCGGCGGAGCGACTTTGGCCGGGAGCTGCTTTGGCGCGAGTGATCATGGCCCCGTAAGCTTCCGGCGCGTCGGGCAGTCTGTGGACCTGCCCGGTAAAGCACGACGTTGGGGCCATGATCTTCGAGGCTCGCGCCAAAGTGGCTGGCTAAAGTCGTGGAGCCGACCGCCCCAGCCACAACGGGTTTCTCCCCCTCATTGCCGCGCCCGCCGTCCGGACGGTGGCCCGTGGCCCGGTGCGGGATCAGCGGGTCGTACGAACGCCCGCGCATCTGGCAGCGTCGGTCCGCATGCCACCGCCACCACGATCCGGCCTCTTTCGGTAACACAAAGCGTCTTTGACCTGCACTGTTGGGGATCAGCGTTCGCCCCCCGTGCCCGTGTTGGAATTTGGCCGCTGCGTGTGGCGACGGACGGGCGGCGACGTGCGGCCGGTGGCGAAGACATGGAGGCGGCGCGGCGGCGACCGGTCGGCGCCGCCGCGCTTGCGCGGCCCTCGGTTGATCCGACCTACTGGTGTAGGCAACTGGGTGGAAAGGGGTGCGTGGTGGCCCCAGAAGCGGGGCGTCGAGGTCCGACCGCTGATGCGTCTTTCCCCTCCCGAGGCCGGATCGTGGTGGCGGTGGCATGCGGGCCGGGAGCGGCCGTTGATGCGCATGGGCGGAGTGTGCGGCGGTCGGGGTGGCGGTGATCGACAAGCGCCGTCGGCCGGCGGGCGAGCGAGCGTAGCGAGCCTTGATGATGTAGGGAAATTCTGACCGCAAGGCCCTCTTGCCGGGGTGGTGGGCTGCTGCTGACATGTGTGTGGGGACAACCCACATTCGGGGGCGGGCCAATGAGTGATCTCACGGTGAACCCGTGGAGGCGGCACGGCAAGGACCGGCTCTATGTGAATCTGCCGGATGGGAGCACCGTTGCGTGGGCGGATCGACCGACGAAGGTCATCACCGTCAAGGTGCAGAAGTACCGAAGTGAGGCTGTGGCTCTGCTCCGTGAGCATCTCGGCGGCCCGGCGACCGTTCGCCCTGACTCGTCGCAGTCCGGCGTGCCCACCGGAACGGCAGCTGTGAATCCACTTCGCTCGTCCGAGTCTTCCCGCTCGCCCCGACGCGATCGGTCCGTGAAGTTGCCAGACTTGACCGTCGCAGACGACTTGGCAGAGAACCGCCCAGGAGCAGTCCTGCTTGAGACAATTGCGGCTCGGGGTCCGTCACCGATGCAGCGGTTCTGGGCGAAGGTGCTGCGGCGCTCTTCAGAGTGGGATAGCTGGTACGCCGGCCTCGAGGGTGAGCGGCGCGTGGGTCGAGAGCTGCAACGCCTCTCCGCAGACGGCTGGAAGGTTCTGCACGGCGTACCCAAGAGTAATGGCGGCGACATCGATCACTTACTGATCGGCCCTGGTGGTGTGTTCACCATCAACACGAAGAGCCATCAAGGCGCTTCGGTGTGGGTCGGCGACGAGATGGCCAAGGTCAACCGTGGTCGGCCGGTCCCGTACGCAGCGGCGAGTAAGGCAGAAGCCGTCTACGCCCAAGGGGTACTTGAGCGCCACTGCGAGATCGCCATTCCAGTGGAACCGGTCCTTGTCTTCGTCGGCGTAGCGTCCCTGAACCGTGCTGCCACGCAGTACACCGTGCGGGTCTATCAAGAGCGGGAGGTGTCAGCCCTCGGCCCCCTGTCAGGCAAGCTCACTCCCGACCAGGTGGAACGGGTCTACGCCGTTGCGCGGCATCGGCGCGCCTGGCTGCGCGCCTGAGTGATCAAGGGAGGCTGATTGATCGTCCTGTCGCCTGTCGGGTCCGGCGGCTAGGCTGGTGCGGGCCAGCTGATGACATCGGGGAGTGTGCTCAACGGATGGAAACGAAGTCGGCGCGGGTTGACCGCACGATTCGCGAATGGATCGCAACGGGCAAGTACCCGCCGGGATCCAAGCTCCCGTCCGAGCGTAAGTTGATCGAAGACCTCGACATCGGGCGTACTCAACTGCGCGTCGTCCTGGGTCGCCTTGCGGTCGAAGGTGTCGTGGAAGTTCACGGGCGAAGTTCGTACCGAGTCCCCGGGCACGGTGTCTCAGTGGCGACGCCGACGGACTTGGAGCGGTGGCAGATCCACGGAGAACGGACCCTCTATGACAACCGGTGGGTGAAGCTCGGACTAGTCGATGTTGAGCCGCCCGGCTTGGAACGGTTCGAGCATCATGTAGTGCGGCTGCACCATGTTGCGGTCGCCGCAGTCCTCGATGATCAGGACCGAGTCTTGATGCTCTGGCGCTACCGCTTCGTGATCGACTCCTTCGGGTGGGAGCTGCCCGGTGGCATCGTCGACGAGGGTGAAGATCCCGCCGCGGCTGCTGCCCGTGAGGTCGAGGAAGAGACCGGCTGGCGGCCCGACGATCTGAAGCACGTGGTCACCTATCAGCCCATGGTCGGAATGGTCGACTCGCCCCATGAGATCTACGTAGGCCATGGCGCTAAGCATGTCGGGGAACCGACGGACCTCGAAGAGGCCGGACATGTCGCGTGGGTACCGCTCGCCGACATCCCCGGGCTCATGGCGCGCGGGGAGCTGATGGGCTCGGGAACCCTCGTTGCGCTCCTTCACGTGCTTGCTTCACGAGCAGGTGGGAAGTCCCCTACAACCGCTGTGTGAGCTGTTCGATCCGGCGCCGGTGGCGGACTGATCCTGTGCGGTTTGCGAGCAGACGTGCCTGCCGAAGGTGATCGGTTGCCTGGTCGTACTCACCGCGGGCCAGATGCGCCTGTGCGAGATCGCATCGCAGTCCGGCCGTTGCCCGGATGAACGTCGGGTCCACGGCGTCGAGGGCCACGTAGAGGCTGTCTACCGCATCGTCATCGCCAAGCAGGGCGAGGGCGTTGCCCCGCCACCGGCTCAGGTGACCTTCGTTCAGGAAGATGCTCAGCATGTCCGGGTCGCGAGCTTCTGCACCTGATGGCAGGCATTGCATCGCGTCGTCCAGCGCTCGGCGGCAGTCGTCGGGCATGTCGGCCTTGGCGCAGATCTCGGCCTCGGCCGCGTGCAGCCATGCTCGAAGCCGGGGAGACGTCGCCTTCCCGCCGGCGCTTTGGGCATCCCTGATCAGCTCAACCGCTACGGCAGGTCGGCCGGCGTCGCAAAGCACGTATGCCTGCTCGGCCGTGGCGTGCGCCAGGTACATCGGTGCATCGGCTTCCTTGGCCGCGTGCTTGCCCAACTCGTAGTGCCGCCACGCTCGTTCGACGGCTCCGACATCGAGAGCCTGCCATGCGGCAAGCGTCGCCGCTCCGGCAAGAGCTTGAGCTACGGGCCGCCGCGTGTCGGGGAGCACAGCAAAGGTCAACGCCTCTTCGAGTGTCGACAGATGCCCGGTCATTTGGTCGATGAGACTGGCCGCGCCCATCTGGCGATCGACGGTCCGCAGTAGCTCGGTCTGGTCCATGAACGTCTTCACCATGGTGAGACTGACGCTCCGAGCTGCGTCGATCCGGTTAACCAACTCGTCGTACCCGTCGGCTTCCGGGGGAACTGGTGCAGTGTGCCCGCCATGCAGCTCGTCGTCGGTGATGCCGAGCAATGCCCGGAGGATCTTTGCGTACCGCTCCGTGATCGGGCGCCTGCCGTTCTCCCACTCCGAGACGTAGACGTGCAGGCTGGCCGTGGACGCGATCGTGAGCAGGTGTTGCTGCGCGAACCGCTCGATCTCTCGGATCAGCCGCTCTTGCGACCACTCGCGCGCGTTCCTCGCTGCTCGGAGTCCGTTCGTCACGTGCACCGCCCTGCATGTGAGTCCTGAGCCGTAACAGCAGCATGCCTCACATCGGTGCAGGTCGGCAGGGTTAATCCAAGCCGCGTTAACCCCTGTTGGCTACCGCGGAGTTGGCGAGCGCGGTTGCCTAGAAGTGTCGCAGGAAGGCGAGTTGAGAAGCCGGATCGTGACAGGGCTTGACATCTGGTGCGCACCAGATGGAATCTATTGGTGCGCACCAGTTGGGAACGTGAGTCCGTGGCCGTCTGTATGCGGACCAAGACCAACAACACACAGAAGCGGCGACCCACCGCCAAGTAGTCCGCCGCTCCCGCCCCTCGGAATAGGGAGTTCTAATAATGCGTCAGATCCCCGTCGACACGAACGGCGCGACCCTGATGGTCGCCCAGCCCCCACAGGTCAAGATGCGCGACAAGAAGAACGGCGTGATCGCCACCGACGGCGACAACGGACCGAAGCTGATGACCGTGGACGTGCTGTTCGTGATGAACGGCCACGCCGAGGTCGTGACCATCACGGTGGCCGAGCCGGACATCTCCGGTGAGCTGGCCATGGGCACCCCGGTCGCGCTGACCGGCCTGGTCGCCCGTCCCTGGGAGAACGAGTTCAACGGCCAGAAGCGGCACGGAATCAGCTTCCGCGCGGTCGCCGTCACCTCGCTCGCCGCCGGCGCGTCGAAGCCCAAGGCGGCCTGATCATGGGCCGGTTAGTGCTCGCCGCTCTCGCGGCCGTGGTCGGGCTGGCGTTGCTGCTGAGGTGGCGCCGCCCCGCCTGGTACTGGCTGACCTTCGGCGTCCTGCTCGCCATCCTGCGAGTGCGGCTTCGCTACGCCTCCGTGATGGACGCCTGTCACCTCACCGTCCCGCCACCGCGCTGGCGCCTCGCGCTGGCCCGCATGCTGAAGCGGGACATCCCCCGCCAGCAGGTGCCCCGGCTGCTGTGGCTGCGGCCGACCCGCACCGGCCTGCGGCTCCGCATCCGGATGCGGCCTGGGCAGGACGCGTTCGAGTTCTCCGCCGCCGCCGACCGGCTGAGGCACTCCTTCGCCGTCCATCAGGTCACCTCCCGCGAGATCAAACCCGGCGTGGTCGAGATCGCGATGACCGGCTACGACGTGCTCAAGCGGGTGCAGATGCCCGCCAAGACCGAGAACGGCGAGCTGAAGATCCCGGTCGCGCTCGCCGAGGACGGCACCGTGCACTACCGCGACTACCAGGAGATCCCGCACTCGATCACGCTGGGTGCGACCAAGTCCGGGAAGTCCGTCTACCAACGCCAAGTGGTCAAGGAACTCGCCTCGCAGCACGTCGCGCTGGTCGGCATCGACTGCAAGAACGGCGTGGAACTCGGCCCGCTCGCCCGCCGCTTCTCCGCCCTGGCCGACAACCCAGACGACGCGGCTGACCTGCTGGAAGCGCTCGTGGCCCGGATGGACGGGATCTATGACCTGATCCGACGCGAGCAGCGGATCAGCGCCGACACCCCTCATGGGGAGATCGCCGCAAACATCTGGGATTTGCCCGAAGCCCTGCGACCGGTGCCGATCGTGGTCACGATCGACGAGATCGCCGAACTCGCGTTGAGCACCAAGAAGAGTGACCCGCGCCGGGACCGGATCATCACTGCCCTGGTCCGCCTCGCCCAACTGGGCCGTGCCGCCGGGGTCTTCCTGGACATCTACGGCCAGCGGTTCGGCTCCGAGCTCGGCGACGGCATCACCATGCTGCGCGCGCAGTTGACCGGCCGGACGGTGCACCGGGTCAACGACGAGGCGTCGGCGAAGATGGCTTTCGGGGACATCTCCGCGCACGCCGTGTTCGCCGCCACCCAGATCCCTAACCGCCGCCCGGGGATGGCCGTGGTCGGCTACTCCTCCGGCGAGTGGGTCCGTATCCGTACCCCGCATACCTCGATGCGGCAGGCCGTGACCGCCTGCAATCGGCATGCCGGCCTCACTCCGCATCTGCCGGAACTGGCCCGCTTCAAGCCCCTGGTTGATCTCGCGCCCATCGAGGCGCCCGCGGTGGCCGAAGCCGCTTAACCCGCTCCTGCTTCACCGGCCGGCGCGACCGCCTCGCGCCATGTCCCTACCCGAGCCATGTCCAAATCCGAAAAGGAGACCGCGATGTTCTGCGAACACTGCGGCGAAACCGACGGCGAAGAGACCGGCATCGACCACGACGAACGCGACTGCCCCTGGTACGCCACCGAGGACAGCTGGACCGCCGACGACCTGGAAGGCGTCCTGAGGCAGACCGCGTCGGGCATCCCTCCTCTGACGGCCGCGGTTGAGCTGCTGAGCACCCATGGCACCTGGCTGCCTCGTCTCGCTGAGCGCGACGACCTGATGGTGGCCGACGGCGAGACCGGCGAGGTGTACGACCTCGACTGGGCCGCGCTCGCTGAAGCCGCGAACGGCTCGCAGCTGGCCGCTTCCGGGAGCGAACTGCGCATCCTGGCCATCGCCGCCTCGCTGGCCGACAGCAGGGTGCCGGTACGCCTCGGCGACGCGCTCACCGGCCTCGACGCCATCAACCTCGGTCGTGTTCTGAAGGCCATCGCTACCGCCAACGGCCGTCCCGAGGCCGGTGAGCGGCATGTGTGAGCACTGCGAGGACTTCCACCGCACGGTGCTGATGCTCGGCTCGCTGGCCCTGTACGCCGATCTGACCGGTGCCGACCAGACGTTCGTCGAGGCTGTCGGCCCGTCCCTGGCCGCGTCCCTGCCGGAGCCGCCGCCCGGCATCTTCCCGCCCGGCTACGACCCCAGCGACGGGCCCGAGTACCCCGGCCAGGGGTGGTGACCATGACCGCCCGCAAGCCCGCCCCACGCCGAAAGCCCGCCAAGCCGGAGCCCGCGAAGTGCCCGGACTGCGACGGCGTGGGCGAGAGCACCGAATCCGTCCGCGTCGGCGCCCGAAAGCACCGCACCACCGCTGATCAGCAGACCGGGCTCTGCCTCACCTGTTGGGGCAGTGGCGAAGCCCCCACCGACTGAACCCCGCCGGGACGGGGCGGCCGGACCTGATCCCCGCCCCGCCCCGGCCCAACCCCCGCAAAGGAGGTGAAGACCGTGACCCGCTCGATCCGCCCCGATGCCGTCCTCGTACAGGCCGTGATCGCCGGTGCGCTGTCCTTCGCCCACCTGCACGACCTCGCCGACGCGGCCGGACAGACCGGCTGGAAGGCCTGGGCCTACCCCGTCTCCGTCGACCTGCTGCTCGTGGCCGCCTGGCGACGACTGCGCAGCGATGGACCCTCGCGGCTGGCCTGGTCCTGGTTCCTGATCGCCCTGGTCGCCTCGCTCGGCGCGAACGTCGCCACCGCCGGATTCCTCGACCTGGCGCATCCGCCCGCCTGGCTGCGGTTCGGCATCGCCGGATGGCCCGCCCTCGCCTTCCTCGGCGGCACCCTGCTCGCCCACTCGAACTCGGCCGGGGAGCGAGTGCCGGTTCCGCCGGCTCCCGCAGCCCCCGCCCCCTCCCTCGACATCGAACGGGAGCCCGCCCCTGCTCCGGAGCCGGCACCGGTGCCCGAGCCGATTCCCGCCCTGCCCGCGGTCGACCCTGCTCCGGCCGTTCCCGCGGCCCTGGTGGCGCATGCCCGCAAGGTCGCCGACGAGCACCACGCCCGCACCGGAACCCGGATCGACACCGACACCCTGCGCGCCCGCCTCGGCGTCCCCGCCCCGCTCGCGGACGCCATCGCCGCCCACCTCACCTGACCCGAAAGGAGCACCACCCATGGGCCTGTACCGGATCTACCGAGAACTGCACCGCGTCGGCACGACCACCGTCGGCAGCGGCCAGGACCGCAACGGCCACTCCTCCTACATCGCCGCCTGCGGGACCGAGGACTGCGGCTGGTCCAGCTCCTACGACACCTACGCCGCCGCCATGGTCGCCGCCCAAGGCCACCGCTGCCCCGTCCGCTGATCCCAGGGAAGGAGTCCGGCTCATGACTGTGCCGCTGTGGCTGTTCATCGCCTGCATCGGATGGGTCGGCATCAAACTCGTCCGCCCACCGCTCTGGCTCGTCATCGTCCTGCTGCTCGGCGGCTACCTCCTCGCCGACAGCTTCCTGGCCCCCGCCATCGACACCACCACCAAGTGAAAGGAGATCAACCCGTGTTCCAGCCCCGCATCCCGGTCAACCCGACCCCGACCCGGCAGGTCGTGCCGGTGGTCACGCCGACCGCCATCGAGCAGCCACACCACACCCCCGCAGCTCCCTGCGGCTGCCAGCACCACGCCCCGGCCCCCGTCGCCCCCGCGCCGTCGCGGCCCGCTGTCCAGCTCTCCCCGGGCTCTGTCGTGGCCGTCGTCGGTGGCGGTGTCGCCGTGGTTCTCGTCGTCGGCGCGGTCCTCGTCTCGCTGCTGCTCGCCGTCGCCCTCACCGGCGCCTCGCTCGCCATCTGCGCCCTGGTCATCCGCTCCCTGATCACCACCGACGCGAAGCGACGCTGACCGGCCCCCGGAGCGGCCTCAACCGCCAAGTCTCGTCCGCTCCGGGCGCCGTGCCCCTGTCCGATCCACTGAACCGGAAGGAACCCTCATCATGACCGACCATGCTCTCGCCCCGGCTGCATCGGCGCGGATCTGCCCGGACTGCGATGGCTTCGCCTCCGCCGCCGTGTCCTCCGGCGGCCGTGACCGGAACGGCCACCTGCGCACTGTCACGGTCTACTGCCAGGCCTGCCACGGCATCGGCACGCTGCCCCTGCGACGCCGATTCAGCCCTTCGCAGTGGGAGGTGGCCGCCTAATGAACATGCTCACCACCACAGCCCACCTCCGGCCCGACACCGAGGTCGTGATCCGCGTCTTCGACGGTACTGGCCACGCCAGCGCTGCGCCGTTCGTCAGCCTCCGCATCGGCAACGGCGACGTGGACGTCGTGTTCCTCGCCGACCTCGGCACCGCCCCGGCCCTGCGCACCCTGGCCATGGCCGCCGAGAAGGCCGCCACCGTGCTGGACGAGTTGGCCGGGCGCATTCCGGAGGGTGCCGCATGACCGACACCGCGACCCTTGCGGGTCTGGACTCGGCCGCCCTCGCCGACGTGCTGCGGGTGGCCGGGGCACCGGGCTTCGACCGCTGGCAGGACCAAATCCGCCGCACCGGAGGATGCGCCAACCCCATCCATCTGACCGGCTGGACCCTCACCAAGGACAAGACGACCGGCGAGACGCTGCACCACTACAGCACCGAGCACGAGCCGGGCGGCCGACTGCGCATTGCGTGCGGCAACCGTCGTGCCTCCCGTTGCCCGTCCTGCGCCTGGACCTACGCAGGGGATACCTACCACCTCATCCGGGCGGGCTTGGCCGGCGACGACCGCTACGACATCCCTGCCGCCGTCCGCGAACGCCCTCGCGTCTTCGCCACCTTCACTGCCCCGTCCTTCGGCCCTGTCCATAACCGGCCTGCCCGCGGCTGCTGCCGTTGCGGTCTCCGGCACGCCGAGGACGATCCGTCGCTCGGCACCGCGCTTGACCCCGCGACCTACGACTACGTCGGCGCCGTCCTCTTCAACAACCACGCAGGCGACCTGTGGCACCGCTTCGCGAAGCGGCTGCGCCGCGAGATCGCCGCCCGCGCGGGCCTGACTCAGCGGGAACTCGCCGACGCCTGCCGCGTCTCCTACGGCAAGGTCGCCGAGTTCCAGAAGCGCGGCGCCATCCACTTCCACGCCGTGATCCGCCTCGACGGACCCGACGGGCCGGGCGACCCGCCGCCGTCTTGGGCCACGACCACGCTCCTGATGGACTCCATCCGAGCCGCCGCCGTCCACCGCTACGCGACCGTCACCGCCCCCGCCGCCGGGCAGCAGCCGGCCCGCACCTTCCAGTGGGGCACCCAGCTCGACATCCGCCCCGTCAAGGCATTCGGCGACGGCTCCGACATCACCGAACAGGCGGTCGCCTCCTACGTCGCCAAGTACGCCACCAAAGCGGCCGAGAACACCGGCACCCTGGACCGGCCGATCGGCAACCGCGAAGCCCCCGTCATCCTCGGCGTCCCCGACCACGCCCGCCGCCTCATCGAGGCCTGCTTCGACCTGGACCCCCTCTACCCGGACCGACGGCTGCGGGCATGGGCGCACATGCTCGGCTTCCGCGGCCACTTCTCCACCAAGTCCCGCCGCTACTCGACCACCCTCGGCACCCTGCGCCAGATCCGCGCCGACTACCGCGCCGCCCAAGAACGCCAAGCCCGCGGCCTCGACGACACCGAACCGGACACCGTCCTAGTCCTGGCGAGCTGGCAGTACGCCGGCCACGGCCACACCCCCGGCGAATCCGTCCTCGCCGCCAGCATCGCTCGCGACCTCCAGCTCAACCGCGAAACCGCCCGCCAAGCCATGCAAGACCAACTTGCCCAGGAAGGAGTGTTGACGTGAAAGACGAGATGATGACCGTGCGGGAGGTTTGCACCGAGCTCAAGGGCATTTCACGTCGGACCTTCTATCGCTGGCGCGAGTTGGGGCAGGCGCCGCAGGCCTTCAAGTTGCCCAACGGGGAATTGCGGGTGTGGCGCAGTGACTTCAACGCCTGGCTGAACGCCCGAGAGAGGGCGACGGCGTGAAGTCGCTCGATGTGAAGGTCTGGGGCGTCCGGAAGAGGAACACGAAGAAGTCGTCCTATGACATCAGGTGGACCGTTGCCGGGAACGTGTTCTCCGACCAGTTCCGCACCAAGGGGCTCGCCGACCACTACCGCTCCAAGCTCCTCCGCGCCGCTCGTGACGGCGAAGAGTTCGACACGGTGACAGGGCTGCCTGACTCGATGATCGAAAAGGCGCCTTCGATGACCTGGTACGCCTTCGCCCTGAAGTACCTCACCATGAAGTGGCCGCACGCCGCGCCGAACACTCGCAGCGGGATCAACGAGGCGTTGACCGCCGTGACGGTGGCTCTTCTCGATGATCGTCCGGGACGGCCGGCTGATGAGCTGCTCAGGAAGGCGCTCCGTAACTGGGCCTTTGTCCTGCCCGGCCCTGACGATCGCGAGTTGCCGACCGAGATCGCGAACACCCTCCACTGGGTGGCCAAAGCTTCGCGTCCTCTCTCGGATCTTGCCGACGCCGCGATCGGCAGGGCTGTCCTGGACTCGTTGAAGCTGAAGCTCGATGGGACGGCGGCAGCGGCCGAAACCGTACGGCGCAAGCGGCGAACGCTCGTCAACGCGATGCATTACGCAGTGGATCTCGGCGAGTTCAAAGAGAATCCGATCACCGCGGTTCGCTGGAAGAAACCGAAGGTCGTCCATGAAGTCGACCCCCGCGTGGTGGCCAACCCCGAACAGGCTCGTGCCCTGCTGACGGCCATCTCGTACGTTGGCGGATATGGCCGAGCCCGCGGTCGGCGACTGGTCGGACTGTTCGCCTGTATGTACTACGGCGCTCTTCGCCCGGCTGAGGCCCTTGGCCTCACGGAAGCAGATCTCAAGCTGCCCGAGCAAGGCTGGGGAAGGGCGCTGCTGAACCGCACTCGACCCAGCGTCGGAAGGCAGTGGACCGACACTGGCGAAACGCACGATGACCGCGGGCTCAAGAATCGGCCCGTGGAAGAGGTGCGGCCCGTACCGATCCCGCCTCAGCTCGTCGCGATCCTCTGGGAACACCTCGCCACCTTCGGCACCGCGGAGGACGGGCGCCTGTTCACCAACGAGCGCGGGGGAGTGGTCGGCTCGTCCACCTACTACCGCGTCTGGCGCGAAGCCCGGGCCCTGGCACTCCCGCCGGCCGTGGTCGCCTCGCCGCTTGTCGCGCGCCCCTACGACCTTCGTCACTCGGCGCTGTCGACTTGGCTCAACTCCGGGGTGGATGCCACCGAGGTGGCTGAACGCGCGGGCAACAGCGTCGAGGTCTTGCTGAGCCGCTACGCGAAGTGCATCGATGGCAGACAGGAGATCGCCAACCGCAAGATCGAAGAGCTTCTCCGCGAGTACGAGTGATCGCAAGCGAGCCGAGCAGGGGGCGGTGTCCAACGATGCGCTGTCAGTGCCCCCGCCTACGCTGCGTTTCCGATCGAACGAATCGATGGAGAGGCATCTGGTGGGCGGTAACGCATGGCAGCAAACGGGCCCGTATCAGAGGGATCTGGCGGCGGCGTTCCGGCAGGAGCAGGAACGGGAG
Source organism: Streptomyces albiflavescens (assembly GCF_014645835.1). Lineage (GTDB taxonomy): Bacteria > Actinomycetota > Actinomycetes > Streptomycetales > Streptomycetaceae > Streptomyces > Streptomyces albiflavescens. Next base: position 118,931 of record NZ_BMMM01000012.1, on the reverse strand, counting down.
TTGGCGCTGGACAACCATGGTTTTGAGGGCCGATCCATAGAAGAACTGTGGCGGGACCCGGAGTGGCATGAGTACATCTTCACTGGTGGCACGGGCACAGTGCTGGACTTCCCTCTCGTGATCGATGCTGCGGACACTGACGAGGGCCCCTTCATGCGACCGCTGACCGACCAGGAGGTCCGTGGGTGGGCTCCCAGCGGCCAGCCCACGCACGACGAGTGGGTCGAAGCCCTCGCTTCCGAGCAGCTGGACTACCCAGGGCGCGGCTCCGGTAACTGCACGGTGCTCTACCGCGAAGGTCAGCCCACGGAGATCGGTTACTGGGGAGTCACTGCCGATTAGTGGATCAGCGTGCAGTCACGGTGTGAGTCAACGACTCGATAGCAGACGGCTTGGCCTTCAGACCCCTGGATCCGTCCAGGGGTCTTCGCCGATCCTGGGTCCGACCAGGGCAGATGCTCCAAGATCCTGTCCACGAATAGTCCACAGACCTCGACATACGGCCGCTCCGGGCGACACATGGCTGCACAAACGCGAAGACCCCGGCCTCAGCGTTTCCGCTGGTGACGGGGTCTTTGGGCACCTCATGAAGGGTGCCCCCGGCAGGATTCGAACCTGCGCACACGGCTCCGGAGCCCAGGTGAGACGGAGAGACCCTCGGTGGCGTGACCTGCGGCGGAGGCCACGGCCGGGCAAGGACTGATCAAGATCATTACGCCCCTATTACGTGGGCGGCCTGTCGGGCGATCGGCGTGGGCCGTATGGTCGAAGCATGATCTCGGGCAGCGGCGGGGGACTGGACGGCGGCGCGAACTTCACGGCGGAGGGGCTGGCACCCGTCCTTCGGGAGGCATGCGCGACAGCCGGACTCGACTACCGCGGTGCCGAGTTGCTGCGGCTCGGATCGAACGCCGTCTACCGCCTCACGTCGTTACCCGTCATCGTCCGCATCGCGCGTGATCCGGCGGTTCTTGTAGAGATGGAACGGGCCGTGGGCGTAGCCCGCTGGCTTGAGTCGCACGACTTCCCTGCCATGCGTGCGCCGGCGTCGGTCGTACAGCCGCTCGTCGTCGGCGGCCTGGTGGTCACCTTCTGGGAGAGCGTCCAGGAGAACGAGGAGTACGCGACGGTCGGTGAGTTGGCCGACCTCCTACGCCGCCTGCACTGGCTCGAAGAACCGGAATCCCTGGGCCTCCCGTACTTCGATCCGCTGGCCAAGCTGGCGGTGTCCCTCGAAGGGCTGGACGGCATCCCGGGGGAGGACCGGACGTTCCTGGAGGAGCGAGCGGCGAGTCTCGCCAAGGATTACGACCGGCTGGACTTCGTCCTTCCCTTCGGCATGATCCACGGTGACGCCAGCATCGGGAACATCCTCCGCCACCGGAACGGGCACGCTGTGCTCATCGACCTGGACGGCTTCGCCCTCGCCCCACGCGAGTGGGATCTGATCCAGACGGCGATCTTCTACGACAGGTACGGCTGGCACACAAAGGCGGAGTACGCCGAGTTCGTGCACCGGTACAGCTTCGACCTGATGAACTGGCCCGGCTACGAAACCCTCGCTGACCTACGTGAGCTGATGATGGTTGCCTGGCTCGGCCACCAGGTCACGACGAGTGATCGGTCTGCCGCCGAATTCGCTCGGCGAGTGCGGTCCCTCCGTACAGGCGAGGGCCGTGACGAGTGGGGCCCGTTCTGAGCGCAGGGTTCGCGTCCTGGTGTCAGACAGCGACGTGAACGTCGGAGGCAACCCAGAGCCTGTGTTCTCTGACCTGCTCAGTGAAGGCGCGCGCGTCCGCGCTGTCGCCGACGGCTGCGAGGTCCTGCCGGAACTCGGCGAGGTAGCTGACGCATCGAGCTGACTTCAGCTGTTCGCCAAGATCGAGCGCATCAAGGGCCACGCGGCACGCCTCCTCGACGTCGTCGGCGCGTAGGTGGGCGTCAGCGAGAACCATGGTCGCGAAGAAGTCGCTCCGTACATGGTTGCCGCTCATGGCGTTCTCAGCGTGGGCAACGGCCTGCCGTGCACTGTTGACGTCGCGGAAGCAGTGCGCCGCCTCCGCGGCGAGTTCGGTTTCGTCGAAGTAGCTGATCCATTCGGGCTCGTCGTCGCTGTTCCGACTCTCTAGTGCTCTCGTGGCCGCACCCAAGGCGGCTTCGCAGGCCCCTACGTCACCAGTTCGGGCAAGGGCGCGGGCCTCCATGACGTGGAACTGGGCGCGCAGTGTCGGTGTGGCCACGGGTGAGATGCCCATGAGAGCGGCTCGAGCGAGCGTTGCGGCCTGGGTGTAGCGGCCGAGGAACGTCGCCTGATGGCTCATGGCGGACAGGATGCTTCCGGCGAGCCGGCGGTCGTTGGCGTCCTGGGCCAACCGGAGAGCCTGGAGGAAGTACCGCTGTGCCAAGCCGTGGCGGCAGGCGTCGTAGGACATCCAACCGGCGAGGAGCGTTGCTTCCGCCACGGTGGAGAACAGGGCTTTCCCAACCCGCTCGGTGTACTGCCCGCGCAAGAGCGGCGTGACTTCGGTGCTGAGGTACTGAACGGCTGCGTGCCGCGCGTGGTCGCCGCCAAAACGATCGTCCAGCTCGGAGAACATGTCCGCGGTCGTCTTGATGGCGGCCACGTCTCCGAGACCGACGCGTATTCCGTCCTGACGCTGCCGGGGAACGGCGGGCTCAGGTGCGACCAACCACCGGAGCGAGGCTTCGTTCCACGCGGGTTCGGATGGCTCGGCCTGCAACAGGGGCTCGTACCGATTGAGATCGGCGCGCCAGAGTTGGCCGACTGTTTCGATTGCGCCCTCCGGACTTGCCGGATAACTGGCGTCCAAGAGCCCAGTGTCCCGCTCACCTTCGTGGTTCAGCCCGAGTTCGGCGGCACTGAGGTCGTACACATCGCAGAGCAACGGACCATAGAAGTCGTCCGGCGTGCTGTGTCCGTTCTCCCAACTGGCGATACGCCGTTTCACGCTGGCGTCCGCCGGGAGGTGGTGACCACGGCGGACCGCAGCCTGACGCAACTCCCGCACCAATCGCGGCTGACTCCAGCCTCGGCCCATACGGGCTTGTCGTAAGCGAACGCTGGTCGGCTGCATCGAAGACGTGACCGTTCCCTCCCCGCGTGTGTACTGATGCGGCTGCTGGGTGCACGACTCTTTGACCTTACGACCGAATGTACGCGCTGTTCACGGCTGCGCGCTGCAAGTAACCGGAGATCGGGGGCGGTTGCCCCGTGACGGGGGATGACGCGTGCACGCGTGACACGTCATCCCCCGTCACCTCTCGTCATCTGCCCTGGACAAGGTGGCGACCTTGAGTCTGGACACAAGGCGGCATCGCAGCCGCAACTGAGTCTGACCGAGGTGAGATCACGTGCAGAGGATGACCAGGAGGGGCGTTGAGTGGCTCTCCGCAGCGGCAGACGATCCGATGGCGTGTCGGACTACTTGGACGGAGGACCCCCGAGCGGCGTACATGCTGCCGACTGGCCACTTCTTCGACGTGGTATCGGTCGACCAGCGAATCGGCATCGAGACATTCGATCAACTGCTGCGCCGAGGGCTGCCGTTCGGTCCTACGGTGCTAGACCACAAGGCTCAACGCGTGGGCTTCTTCCTGGGCTCGCAGAGTCAGGAGACCTTCGTCCACTACCTCACACAGGAAGAGGCCACGCCACCCGCCTACCGCTACCTGAGCCGCGGTTCGGTGGTCGTCGTCCCTGGTCCCATGCCTATGTCAGGCGACCGTTACGAGTGGCTCCGCGCCCCGACTCGGCGACCGATGGCCAACCCGCTCCGCCCGGTGGCCTTGGCGACCATGCTCGTAGCCTCCGCCGAGTTACTCGCCCGCGTGGACCGGTACGGCGAGCGCTACCCATCCGCGGCTGCCCTGGCAAGGTCTGCAATCGAGGGGGCTGCGACCGATGCGGGATGACGCCACCGACCGGCACGACGCTGCCACCTGGTCGCCCTTGGACAGCGACGGCTGGTACGCCGCGCGCAATGCCACGACTGCTCTCCGGGACGCCCTGATCAGCGCAGGCCTGGAGAAGGATTTCCCCTACCTGCGGGCTGACTTGAACGCCTTCGGACACGGTCTGGTCGAACTCGGACGCGTGTCGCCGGCCACCGCTGAGCGCCTGGCGGAACTGCTGCGGCTGGCGCTGGCTTCGGGCTTGCAGCGTCTTGAAGAGAGCAGCGACGAAACTGACGAACACCGCACAGGAAAGGACTGACGCCATGACCGACCGACGGGGAGTCGTCGCCAAGCGCGCCGAGAACCTGATGCCCGGTGCCCCCTACGTCCGCGGTTGGGCACAGGCTCGACGCAGCGCAGGCACCTTGGCCGTCCAACTGATCGACCTGGGCTTGGAGCCGGACTTCCCCGGCCTTACGGCCGACGTGAACGTTGCGGGTGACGGCCTGGTACGCCTCGGCACTATCCGGCCGGAGGCAGCTCTGATGCTGGCTGAACTGATCGTGGCGGGTTTCGCGGCGGAGATGGCGATGCACGCTGATGCGTTGCCGCAGGAGTAGGGGCGCGTCTGCCGCAACTCGTCGGCGACCTGATCACTTCAGCCCGTGAGACTCCGGCCGAATGCGGTTCGAGCATGCTCCCGCGACCGGTCGGCGGCCCCGTCCATCTTCGTCTCCCCCGGCGAACGATGTGCGGGGTCTTTTGCTATGCGCCACGCCTTCTTGCTGTTGGTCTGCCGCTCGGCCGGGACCGGCGCCCCAGCGCCGCAGCCCGGACGAAGCGGCAGACCCAAAACGCTCGGTGGCTGGCTGCAAGGCTCGTATCTGACCCGCATGAAAGACATCGGATTGGGAAGCTTGGGTTCTCTAGAGCTAATTACGATGCTGACCTGCGGCGGAGCGGGTTCCAGTCTCTGGAGATCCGTGGCCTGTTCCCCGTGAGTCCCCGCAGGATCTGGCACGCGAATGGCACGACTCGGAAGTTGAGCCTTGGCCACGCCTGGGGTGCCTCTATGTGGTTCGTCAAGGAAATCGGGCTGCGCTTGATGGGTTTGGCGGCCAGCATGGCGAGATGCCGGATCTGCTGTGGGACGACGTCAGGAACTTCTTCGACCCTGACTTGATGGGTGCTCTGCCGGACGTGTCTGTGGAGGGCACCTCGGTGGAGGACTGGCAGGTGGTGTTCGAACTGGTCCGGTCGAGCGGTTGGGCGTGGGAATACTTGGAGGGTGGCGTCGCCTGGCCGCTGCCTCCTGCGGCGGAAGTGCTGACGCGTGCCGATGCTGAGACGGTCGATCTGCGGGTCTGGCCGGTCCCGGGCGTGCTGGTGATCTTCCGTCCGATGTCTGCCGAAGAGATCGACTTCGATGTCGACCTTCACGAGCTGCAGGGCCAGGCAGGAGTAGACGTGCTGTGCGGGTTTCTGGCCGCGGTCGGCCGGCGGCTGGGCAAGCCGGTGGCCATGACCGCCGAAGGCGACTACGGGAACCGAGTGCTCGGGTTCGATCCTGCTGCGGACCGCGTGGTGCTGATGACGGACCGCGGTCCAGCTGACCGCTGCGGCTGGACTCGACTCGTAGAAGGTGCCAGCGCGGAGCTGGCGAACAGGACGTCGACCCGGCGCCTGGCCCTTGGGCGATGACTACTTCGTCCCTAAAGAACTTGTGCAGGTGGCCGACCATGGGTCGGTGGGCCTCTCACCTGCTGCGAGCGTCCACAGCCGTCCGCGCTCGTCCGCCGCTGTGCGTCGGCGTTGTCACGCAGTTAGACACTCACCCGGGATGCGACCCGGCCCTTAGAAAATGCGGGCAAGCCCTGGTGGTTCCGTCCGATGCCACCCCGTCGCAACCGCTCAAGGCCGCCGTGTCCCGTTGCCGTCCGCTGTCGTTGCCGTCACTGCCGTCGACTGCTGGGTTTGCCCAGGAGAGCTCGACTTAGCAGGCAAGCGCTGGAGCACGGCATGACGCAGACGCGCCACAGTGCATCGGCAGTGCGAAAACCGTCATTTGTACAGGCTGATGTCGCCGTCGGGTGACCCTGTGGCGAACACCGTGCTGCCGTCGGCACGCGCGAGTGCTTCGATGTCGATTCCAGTCCACGGAATCCCGACCAACTCGCCGGTTGCTGCGTCCCACTCACGGACCATGTCGTCTGCCCCCGAGGTGAACAGCCGAGCGGCACCATCCACCACAGCCGGGGCCACCTTTGGGTCCTCCGAGCCCAGCGATATCGGCTCCCCGACCGATTCACCAGTTGACGCATCCCAGCGCCACAAGGTGCTGTCGGAGTCTGTGCCAATGAGGAGGGTGGAGCCGGTCGGAAGGATCAGCGAGGTGATCTGGCTGATCGCGGTGCAGGATCCGGTGAGGGGGTTCCCGATCCGTTCACCAGTCTCGGGGTTCCATCGCAAGATGACGCCATTCTCGTCACCTGAAGCGAACACCGCAGTGCCGTCCCGCCCCGGGACGGCCGTCACGGCCATGACACAACCTCGATGCCCCGTCAGCGGTGCGCCCAGCGGATCGCCGCTCATGGCGTCCCAGCGGAAAACCCGGCCGTCGTGGCCGGCGCCGACGAAGAACCGACGCCCTCCGGGCAATAGGCCTGCAGCCACGTCCCAGACGGTGCCCACCTCTTCCATGTACGGGCTGGACAGTTCCTCGCCGGTCAAGGCGTCCAGGCGCTCGACACCATCCTCATTTGCTGAGGCCAGTACTGCACCGCCGCCAGGTGGGCACGTGACAGCCTTGCCGCGGACACCGCCCGCGTAGAACTCGATGGACCACACCTCGCGGCCAGTCTCCGGATCCCACCGAGAGCAGCGGTCTCCGCCGTTGGAGGACGACAACACCACCAGTTGACCGTCGGCAGTTTCGGCGAGCAGGGGCCAGGCCCCGTAGGTTCTGCCGGTTCTGAGGACCTGTATTTGCGACGTACGGATCGGCTGCGGCTTCACACCCCAACCGTAGATCCCCAGTGCAGAGATCAGATCTCAACCGTGTCGATGCCTGTGGGCGAACAGCTGGCTGGGAGACCGGCCTCGTCGTCCTACAGTCAACGACCAGTACGCGAGACGGACTCTGACACCCGCCTTAGGAGTTCGATCCCTCGGCCTACCTAGGGCCTTGGCGCCCTTGCTGGTCCTCTGTGCGTGACCGCTCAAGGCCGCAGGTGTGCGCCGCCGTTGATGTCAGCTGGTGATGTCAGGTTGGATGGCGTGATGGAGCGCGTTGAGGCGGAGCTGTTCACTGATGGCGGCAATGACGCTGTCGTTCGCCTGCCCGGTCGGAGGTTCCCGGGGGTGCTGATGCAGGGCGACTCCCTTCACATCCTTCGTGGCGATCTGGCCGAGGTGGTTGAGGCGTACGAGCGTGGCCATCTGGCCGAGGCCCGAGACTCTGCCGGCCTCCTCCTGGAGGGCCTAGACGCTCTGCTGACGCGCTACGAGGATGCATTGCAACAGCACGAGATCCCCCGGCCGTACTGAGTAGCGGGGTCCATGACCTCTTCGTCCCGAGGCAACTTGGGTGAGGGCTGTGCCTTGGGCTGGTGTGCTCGTCAGCTGCGCTGCTGGTCCGCTGGCGTCCGTGCTCGTCCGCCGGTGTTGTCGCGCAGTTAGGCACTTACCTAGCGACCTGCAGGATCAGCCGTCCACTCATCAAGCCTGATCTTGACCTGGTGATTGTGGTCTGCGTGGTCAACGACCCACCCGCCGACTTCAGCTCCCAGCTGAGGCAACTCCATGTGGTGGGGCATGTTGCCTCTGACCTCGGCGAGGCCGACAGCGTTGGCGTGGCCCTTGATCTGGACGAAGACACCGAACCTCTGTCGCCCAATGACGTGCCCCGTGACGTGGGTGCCAGCGGGGAGAGCTGCCACAGTCTTGGGCCAAGACTGACGAACCTCCTCAGGTGGCGGGGACTCCAGAGGCCACGCGAACTCGGACATGAGTCCGATGATGGCGCAGCCCAGGGAAGAGCGCCATCAGCTTGGGAAGCTGCGGGCATTTGAAGGCGGCTCGGGAGCTGACCTGGGCGAACGGTCGGGCTGGAGTCTTGTCGGGCCGATTGGCTTTTACCGTGATTCCCCGCTGTTCCCCGCTCGATCTGGTGTGCTTGTGGTGCAGGCTGCACGGCGTCAGAGGGTGGTTCTGTGGTCGCCTGATGGTGTAGGTGTGGGCGGAAGCTTGAGTTCTCGGTGGGAGCCGACTTGGCTGAACTGCGGCGGAGCAGGCAGGAAGCCTGTCTGACCGGCGGCCCGGTCCCCGCCGTTTCCCGTGGCGCAGCCAACACGCAATGCATGAGCGGACGTTGAAGGTCTGGAGTGTGTCCAATGGTGGTTGGCTTCCGGCAAGATTGCACAGCTGGCAAGGGCGAAGTCGGGTTACTCGCGACCTTCCAGGGAAGGACCTCGAGTGCATCTCAGCGAGTCGGAGGGGGCTGCTCATGAGCGGTACATCACGGGCGCGGCACGACAGGACAGAGCCGGGGCCGCGGCCCGAGCGCGGCTCCGATCGCTTCAGCGATGGTCCCCCTGACCCCCTCGCCTCGCTGCTGGCCAAGGTCAACAAGGGCGAACACATCTCGACTCCCGGAGACAATGCGGGCGCCGAAGACCGTGACCCTGATGACGAGGAATGGCGGGAACATGATCGCCACGGCCCCTATGCGCAGGGGCGTCGCCGGAGGAACTAACGCCCAGGGCGGAGTCCCCGTCTGCGGCAGCGCGAGCGGGGACTTGGCGTGAGGGCTACTCACGCGGGCGGGAGCAAGCTCACCTGCGGCCAGACCGAGCAACAGGGCTCACGACTTCTTCGTCCCGAAGCAACTCGTCTGGGCCGCCGACCAGGAGCCGGTGCGCCTTCCATCTGCGGCGCTGGTTCGCAGATGTACGCGCTTGTTCGCTGCTGTACGTCGGCGTTGTCACGCAGTTAGACACTCACCACGTGACTCGGGCTCCACGGCATTTCCGCGTCGACCCTTCGATGCGAACTGCGGGTGGCCACGGTTGCTGTGCTCCTGTGCTGTACGGCAGTCCGCCTGCCTTGGCCACATGGCTGCACGAACAAGGCTTGTGATCCATGGTCTGGTCGAGCCGGTTGTAGATCCAGAGATCGATCGGCAGTATGACAGCGTGGACACGGGCTTAGCGGCGGTACTCGGAGCGGGTGTCGGCATCATCGGCACACTGGGTACCGCATGTTTGACGTATTTGACGACACGACAGCAAGGGCGCGTTGAGCACGGACAGTGGTTACGTGAGCAGCGCCAGCGGGCATATGAGGATTTCCTGATCGCCTATGATCGATTTGCCGGAGCCGCTACGGCGCTGGAGGACGAATTAAAGGAAGGGCAGGCTGAAGGACTGCAAGATCTGACAGTCTCCCTCAAAGAGTCGCTTGACACTTTCATTACTGCCCGAAGTCGGGTTGCAGTTAACGGACCTGACTTTGCCTCGAAAAGCGCGGGGAAGATGGCTACCCTCTTGCGGGAGGTTGTTAGCTCCCTCAAAGCATGGCGTGATGACCTGCTGTCAGAAGCTGATGTTTCTGAGAAGAGTGCCCAACTGCATGAAATACAGTCGCGAATTCAATATGCATACCGAGACTTTATCCGTGACGTGCGTAGCGTTCTGGAGTCACCGCCACCATAAATTGTCCACGAGTTACCAACGAGCGGCGTGGACATGGCTGGGTGCTAATCGTTCGCCTGCTCGGCTCCGCTCGACGTCGCCTGGTTTAGAGTCTCACGCCTTCTCTCGTACCACCCTTTGCGAAACGCCTCTCTGATCGCTTTGCTTCTGCCCTTATAGAAGATCGAATCTTCTAGTTCGATCAGGTCTGTGATGGTTTGCTGCGCCTTTTGCGCCTCCAGCTTGGTGCGGTTGATCGATTCGCTGTGCGTCTCGTCATCCTCGCTGGGCCATTTGTAGTGGACAAACGCGTTCCGAGACTCCATTACGCGGGTGACTTGCCGAGCCAGCTCCTTGGGAAAACTCCGGTTTCCCAAGCTCGTCCATATTCTCCCCATCTTGAGCTCGATTCGAGAGCTCCTGATGAGTGCTGTGGCCAGCTCGGGGTGCATCCCCTTGCCGGTTGCGCGCAACAAGATGATTCGATTTAGCCAGTGCTCAATCCAAGTCGCGTAGAACAGTATCGCGAACTCGTGTTTTCCCTCGCCTAAGAACTTGTCCCCTTGGCTCTTCAAGTCTTGTTCATGGTTTGAGGACCACTGGACCTGGCTTGCCTTCTCGGTCTTCTTACTAACGTCTAGCTCTTCGCCGGGGTCAATGTCGAGATAGTCAAGGTGCAGCGAAAGAGCTTCTAGGACAACCTCCTCATCGCTGAGACTGTCGAGGTCCACCTCGTCAAACATGACGGCGTTTTCCACTGCGCTCCAGGTGACCTTTTCCCAGAAAGGGAGAAGCTTTTCATTGGTGATCAATTTCATCGCAGGGTCTGTCACCGCATCGCTCCTTCGTCGGAGCTTTTCAGGTTACTGGCGCACCTGCTAATTCGCAGTCGGTTTATGCATGCGGCCTCTGGCTGTCGCACGCGGTCGGCGGAGTCCCAATGGGCGGTGTCAAGCTGTCTTCAGGAGACCTTAGTAGCCGAAGAAGTGAAGGGCCGAGTCTCTGACCTGCGACCGTGTAATCGATCAACGCTGCGACCTGCTTAGCTGTCGACGGTTGTCAGCGTTGGCCGTCGTTGAGCACCCCCGTACGGCCCAGGGACGGCCCGAGCGGGGGTGCTGCGGTGTGCCCCTAGATGCGAACCATGGACACGAAGGTCGCTGACGTCTCCCGACCTGGCACATCGTTGCTATAGCGGTTGAGGACAGGTCTCACGGTTGCCGAGGATCTCGGATCTGCCGGACGGGCGGCATAGTCTGAGTCCCGTCCGCACTATCTGGGAGAGGCATGACAAGTAGGTTCACCGAGTTGGTCGTTGACTGCCACGCCCCGGAGAGGCTCGCGGCGTTCTGGTGCGAGGTCCTGGACTTCAAGGTGATCGACCGGAGCGAGGGCAAGGTGGAGATCGGCTCCTGGGTGCCGACTGTTGAGGATGTTCGGGCCCGCCAGATGCCGCCCACTCTGCTGTTCATCCAGGTACCCGAGGGCAAGACAGTGAAGAACCGGCTTCACCTGGACGTCAGCCCGATCGATGCCAGCACGGAGGACGAGGTGACCAGATTGCTCGGCCTCGGCGCCACCAAGACGGATGTGGGCCACGGCGCAGACCGGAACTGGGTGGTCATGGCAGACCCCGAGGGCAACGAGTTCGACGTCCTACGCACCCTGGCACCGCAGAACTAGGCCGCGAGCATCCCGTCACACACCGCACAATCCAGCTACTTCGAATCCTGGGTTTGACCCTGGCCACGCATGACGAAGGGACACCTCATCGATGCGCATCCTCCTGATCGGGCCGCCCGGAGCGGGCAAGGGCACGCAGGCAGTGCGCCTTGCCGCGCATCTGTCGATCCAGCACATCTCCGCCGGTGACCTGTTCCGCGAGCACATCGACCAGGGCACCGAGCTCGGGCAAAACGCCCACACGCACCTGCGCGCCGGCCTTCTGGTACCGGACGAGGTCACGATCGGGGTGATCAAAGAGCGCCTTGCCCGCCCGGACACCGAGCGCGGATTCCTGCTGGACGGCTTCCCCCGCAATCTTGCCCAGGCGGAGGCGCTGGACGGCGTCCTGGCCGACTCGGAGTCGAGGCTGGATGCCGTGCTCGACCTGGAGATTCCCGAGGCTGAGGTGGTCAAGCGGATCGCTGGACGATGGCTGTGCCGTCGGGACCGCGAACACATCTTCCACGTCGACTACAGCCCGCCTGAAGTGGCAGGAGCCTGCGACGTCTGCGGCGGTGAGTTGTACCAGCGCGATGACGACCGCGAGGCAACTGTTCGTATGCGACTGGAGGTCTATCGCAGCGAGACGGCGCCGGTCGTCGACCACTACCAGGCCCAGGGTCTGGTGACCACGATCTCGGCCCTCGGCCAGGTCCAGGAGGTCCTGGACCGCGCGCTGGTCGCGATCGGCCCGGGCCAGGTCGATGCCTCCGGCGCGTCGAGCTGTTGACCCCTCCGCTGGGGAGGTGCGGGGCGGCCGTCCCTGACGACCGCCGCCGAGGACTGCAATCTCCGCCCGCCTCAGCCGCCGCGCCCCGAGCTACGCCGTGGCCGGCTGGGACGACCCCTCGGTTCGCCCCTGATTAGCCCGGCGACGAGCTCGACGCATAGGTCGGCGGAGTCTTTGGTGGCTGGCTCGTGTGCCCGTCGTTCGAGCCGCACTTCACCAGCATCCGTTACCCACCACTCACCCCAGCTCCCGTCCCGTCCGCCGTCGACCCACACAGTGTGGAGCGGGCGTGGTTCATGGCGTCCAGGTGGAGCGCGCCACTGTACGAACGACCTGGACGCCATGGGCCGCGTCTGCTCGGCTCTGCCTGGGTCGGCGGTGGACGGGATGGGAGCTCCCCGCGCACGCCGCTACGGACCCGCAAGTCGGGAACGGCGCCCCCTCCATCCCGGTGCCGGCCGATCCCCCGCCGGAGGCATCGTCCTTGACCGGTGGCCGCGGATGTCGGGTGCTCGGCTCATACCACCGGGCCCATCCATGTGTGGGCGGGCGTCGGCGCAGCCGGGGCGGAGCGGGCCGAAGGCAGGAGCGGCGCCCCGAGCGGAGCCGGGAAGCCCGACCGGCGGAGCGGAGCGCAGCCGGGCGCCTTGAACCAGTAGAGAAAGTCTGAGCCAACTGGGCGTCTGCTACAGCCTGAAGGAGAGCTCCAGGTCGTCGCCTGGAAGGTGGAACTCTTCCAGCGCGAGCGGCTTCTCTGTCGCGGTGAGGGTCACGCGGGTGATGTGGAGCAGCGGGACGCCTTCGGGGAGTCGGAGGGCCTGGGCCTGGTCCGGGAGGGGCATGCGGGTGCGGATGTACTCCGTGAAGTGGAGTTCGTGGCCCAGGTCGCCGAGTGCCGCGTAGAGCTCCGGAGCCGGCGGGGGTGCTTCCTCTTCGTACTTCGTATCGATCAGCACGGAGAACGGCACGTATGTGCGGTGGAGCTGGCGCAGGCGGCCGTTGTCGGCGGTCTGCAACGCGTCGTACGTGAACATCGGCTCGCCCGGCGGGATGCGCAACAGGTCGGCGAGTGCGAGCGGGGCGTCCGTGCGGGTGGCCACTGGGGGTTCCGCGTTGGCCCAACGGATGCCGTCGGCCTCGACGTAGCCGCCGTCCGGCGTGCGTCGGATGCCGCGCGGGCGCGTGTGGCTGGGGCGGGTCTGGGGTGAGCGGGCGAAGGTGCCCCGTCCCATGATGACCTCGACGAGACCGGATGCCCTGAGCTCGGTGAGGCCCTGACGGACTGTGGGGCGCGTCACGCCGAACTGCTTGGCCAGTGTTTCCTCGGAGGGCAGTGGCTGGCCAGCGGGGTACGTGCCGTTCAGGATGCCTTCGCGCAGGTACTCGGCGATCTGCCGGTACTTCGGCTGCGTGTTTTGTGGCGGCATGTAGGCCCTCCGTGGCCGTGATTCTGGGCAGCTTGCCCAACTTCTTGGACAGCGTCCCTCATCCCAAGGCGGTTGACAACCCGTACTACGGGTGGCCACTCTGGATTCCGAACCCGTAGTACGGGTTGTCAAGCAACCTGAAGGATCGGCCTTCGGGTGCGATGGATGAGGAGTCCAAACAAGTGGCAAGCCTTCCGATCGACACCGCGAAGTTCACGGGGATCATCTGCGCCGTTCCCCCTACTCCGCGGATCGCGAACCGTGAGACCGGTCAGCTCCGCGTTGACCGCGACACGGGCAAGACCATGTACCAGGTCGGCCTGTGCCTGATGTCGGGCGCCTCCGCCGACGTCGTGACCGTGAACGTCCCCGGTGAGCCCAGCGGCGTGCAGCTCGGCATGCCCGTGGCTGTACGGGACTTGGTGGCCACGCCGTGGGAGAACGACGGCCGGCACGGCGTCGCCTTCCGTGCGGCGGAGATCCGGCCCCTGAGCGCTCCGGCTCCGGCCGGAAAGGGGGCCGCGCAGTGATAATCCTGGCCTCCACCGCTTCGGCCGGGACGACCTGGCCGAGCTCGTTCCTGGTGGTGGCCGCAGTGCTGGTGTCGGGCCTGCTCCTCGCAGGCCCGGCCCTGCGCCGCCGCTACCCCGTTGCCTGGTGGCTCTTATTCGGGCTCCCGGTCGCATGCTGCCGGGTCATCCGTACGTGGCGGCCATTGATGGCCGGGTGCGGTCTGGCTGTGAGTCGCCGTCCTGCTCTGACGGTCGTGTCCGGGCTCGTCGGCAAGGGGGCGCCACCCCCTCAGCCGTTGGTGCCCCGGTTCGGGTTCATACGGCCGACTGCCGGCGGCTTCTGGCTGCTGGCGCGTCTTCTTCCGGGCCAAGTGCCCAACGACTTCGTCAAGGCGGCGCCCGCCATGGCTGAAGCCTGGGGGATGCATGCCGTCCGGGTCGCTCCCCAGAAACCGGGAACGGTCCGGATCACAGCCTCCGTCACTGACCCGCTGGCGTACCCGCGCATACCGAAGCAGCGTGGGCCTGTGCACCTTCTCCGCGTCGCGGTCGGGGCACTGGAGACCGGCGCCGCCTGGGTGATCGACCTGCGTCGCATACCGCACTGGCTGATCGTCGGCGCCACCCGCTCCGGGAAGTCCACGCTGATTAACGCACTCGTGGCGGGCCTGGCTCCGCAACCCGTCGCCCTGGTCGGCGTCGACTGCAAGGGCGGCATGGAACTGTCGCTGTACGAACCGCGGTTATCGGCGCTCGCGACCAACCGTGAGCAAGCCGTCAGGCTCCTGGCCGCGCTGGTCGATCTCACCCTCGACCGCATGACCGTCTGCCGTGCGGCTCGCGTTCGGAACATCTGGGGCCTCCCGGAGCAGGAGCGGCCGGTCCCGGTGGTCGTCATCGTCGACGAGATCGCGGAACTGTTCCTCATCGCGAGCAGGAACGAGAAGGACGAAGCGCACGCGGCCGGTACGGCGCTGATCCGGCTTGCCCAACTCGGCGCGGCACTCGGCGTCTTCCTCCTCGTCGCCGGCCAACGCGTCGGATCCGACCTGGGGCCCGGAGTCACAGCCTTACGTGCCCAGCTCGGCGGGCGAGTCTGCCACCGCGTCGCCGACCCCGGCACAGCAGAGATGGCTCTCGGTGACCTCAACCCGGACGCGCTCAAAGCAGCGCAAGCAATCACGCCGGAACAAGCCGGTACCGCGGTGCTGGCCTCCGGCGACGGCTGGGAACGCGCCCGATCCCACCTGATCACCGAAGCGGACGCGGAAGCCATCGCGGCCGAGTACGCGCACCTCACCCCGCACCTTCCCGAACTGCTGGACGCGAAGTGAAAGGGGTCCATCGTGCTCGTGTCCGTCTCGGCGGTGCTGCTGCTCGGACTGCTCATCTGGTTCCTGCTGCGCATCCGCTATCTGCGCTGGGCCGACCTGCTGCTCTGCTCGGCCTTCGGCTTCCTGCTCGCCCGGACGATGGCCGCGCCCCTCGTGGCCACGGTCCTCGACGGCCTGGGCGCCTTCCTCGGAGGGCTCCGCTTCTGACCCATCCCACACGGCCTCAGCTGAACAGCGCCCGCACAACGGGCTCCCGACGGGGCGCGAAGTCGCCAAACCCGACCCCGTCAGGAACCCACTCCATCCGCCACGTGAGCAGTGAAAGGAGCACCCTCACTTTGTCCACCGCGCATCGTCCGCGCAAATCCCCTCCGCTCGACTGCGAGCTGAGGGACAGAGAACAGCCGACCTGCTTCGGACGGGAACAGGTCGTTCTCGTCGGACTCGACGGCTTCGAACGCTGGCTCTGCCCGGCGCACGCTGCCGCTCTCTGGCTCACCGATCCGACGCTTCGCTTCAGTGCCAAGACTCGGCCCCAAGGGATCTCTGCCGTCATGTGGCAGGCGTTCGGCGGCGGTGGTCGTCCATGACCACGTCTTCCCTGCCTCTCCCGAAGGACGTCTCCGCGCTGATCGACAGGGCCGGAGAACCGGGCTTCGAGGCCTGGCGACGCCAGATCATCCGCCTCGGTGGCTGCACCAACCCGATTCACCTCGTCGGCACTGCTACGGTCGTCGACTCGTCGACCGGCGAGGCCCTGCTCTCGTACGGCTCGGACGTCTACGGCGGCCGACTGCTCACCGCCTGCGGCAACCGCCGGGCGACGGTCTGCCCGACCTGCGCCCGCATCTACCAGGCGGACACGTACCAACTGATCCGTGCCGGACTGGTCGGCGGCAAGAGCGTGGGGGAGGAAGTGGGTGGCCACCCGCGGGTGTTCGCGACGCTCACCGCTCCTGGCTTCGGCCCGGTCCACACTCGCCGGGAGCGTGACAGCCGCGTACGGGCCTGCCGACCCCGCAAGTCCGGGGAGTCCTGCCCGCATGGATCGCTGGCCGGGTGCCACGCACGGCACACGGACGACGACCCGCGGCTTGGGGAACCTCTCTGCCCGCGCTGCTACGACTACGCCGGAGCCGTGCTCTGGCAGGCGCAATCAGGTGGTCTCTGGCACCGCTTCGTCCTGGAGCTGCGTCGCGAGATCGCCCGGACGGCTGGGCTCTCCCGTGGGGAGTTCGGCGAGAGCGCCCGGCTGTCGTACGCCAAGGTCGCCGAGTATCAGCGGCGCGGACTGGTCCACTTCCATGCAGTCATCCGCCTCGACGGCCCGGAGGGGGCCAACTCGACTCCGCCGGGCTGGGCCACGACCGCTCTGCTCTCGGCGGCTGTCCGCGGTGCTGCCGAGAGGGTGCGGCTCCTGGCTCCCGGATGGGACATCGTCGGCCCGCGTTTGCTGAGGTTCGGAGAGCAGATCGACGTACGCCCCATCTCTGCTTTCGGGGCGGGGGAGCGGCTGACCTCGGCGGCTGTCACCGGTTACATCGCCAAGTACGCGACGAAGGGCGCCGAGACCGCCGGCGCGGTGGACGGTCGTATTCACGGGGCCCGGGACTTGGTCCTATTGCCCGTACGCGCCCACGTGCTCCGCATGATCAGCACGTGCTGGTGGCTCGGCGGCTTGCCGGACTTCGCATCGCTCGGCTTACGGCGTTGGGCGCACATGCTCGGCTACGGCGGCCACTTCTCCAGCAAGTCGCGGCGCTACTCCACCACTCTGACCGCACTCCGGCAGGCTCGCGCAGAGCATCGCGCGGAGGAGCAGCGAACCGCCTTCGGTTTCGGCTCGCGGCCCACGGTCACGGTCGGCGCGTGGCGCTACGCCGGGCGCGGCTACTCGCCGGAAGCGGCGCTCCTGGCTGCTTCGGTACGGGAGGGCGGTGCTTCCCGTGGCGCGTGACGCCCGTACGAAATCGGCCGAACTTCTCACCGTTCGGCAGGTACTCGATGAGCTCGGCGGCATCTCCCGGCGCACGTTCTACCGCTGGCGGGAGCTCCGTATCGCCCCGGCCTGCATACGGCTGCCGAACGGTGAGCTGCGGGTTCGGCGTGACGTGCTCAACGACTGGTTGGAGGAGCGGGCGGAGGGGGTGGCCTCGTGAAGTCGTACAAAGTCTCTGTCTGGAAGCTGTCGGTCAACAAGACCACCAAGAAGCCGACTTACCTCGTGCGCTGGGTGGTCGACGGACAGCCGTTCAGCGAGTCGCACAAGACAAAGGCGCTGGCCGATCGCTTCCGCGCCAAGCTCGTGCGGGCACTCGACAAGGGGGAGCCGTTCGACACGGTGACGGGTCTCCCCGACTCTCTGCGGGGTGGGAAGGCGGCCTTGTCCTTCCTCGACCTGGCGATCAAGTACGTCGATGCCCGGTGGTCGGAGGCATCGGCCAAGCATCGGGACAGCATGACCGATGCCTTGGCGACGGTCGTTCCCGTCCTCATCAAACCGGGACGGGGGCGGCCAGCCTCGGAGACATTGCGTCGCGCGCTTCGTTCGTACGTCCTGCCCGTGCCGCGCAGGGACCAGGAGCGTCCGGAAGAGATCGCCTCTGCTGTCCGCTGGATCGAGAAGGCGTCGCTTCCGGTCGGAGAGCTGCAGGAGATCGCCCGTGTCCATGAGCTGATCGACGGACTGGGGCGGAGGCTGGACGGCAAGCCTGCGGCGATGCAGACGTATCGGCGTCGGCGGGCGGTGGTCTTCAACGCGCTCGAATACGCGGTGGAGCTGGAGCACCTCACGTCCAACCCGCTGAGCCGGGTACGGCGCAAGCGTGGCAAGGGCGCGGTGCAGGAAGTCGACCGCCGGGTCGTGGTCAATCCGCGGCAGGCTCGGGAACTGCTGACCGCGCTCACCTACGTGGGCGGCTTCGAGCGGGCGAGCGGTCGGCGGCTGCGGGCCTTCTTCGGATGCCTGTACTACGCGGCCATGCGGCCGGGCGAGGCGCTCGGGCTCCGCCGCTCCGACTGCACGCTTCCGGCGTCGGGCTGGGGGCGTATCGAACTGGCAGAGACGCGTCCCTCGGCGGGGAAGGCGTGGACCGACTCCGGCGAGGCGCATGATCGGCGGGGGCTGAAGCAGCGGGCCCAGGGCGAGGTGCGCATCGTGCCGATTCCGCCTCCGCTGGTGCGGCTGCTGCGCGAGCACTTGAAGGAGTTCGGCACGGCGAAGGACGGCCGGCTGTTCTCCAGCGAGCGGGGCAACGTGATCGCGGCCTCCTCGTACTCGCGTGCGTGGAAGCAGGCGCGGGAACTCGCCCTCGTACCCGATCAAGTGGCCTCGGTCCTCGCCTTCCGGCCGTACGACCTCCGTCACGCGGGAGTCTCCCAGTGGCTCAACTCCGGTGTCCCGGCCCCGGAGGTCGCCGCTCGCGCGGGCCACTCGGTGGACGTGCTTCTGAAGATCTACGCCAAGTGCATCGACGGTCAGGAGCAGGAGATGAACGACCGAATCATGCAAGGGCTGGGGGAGGAGGACGGCACCGCAGACTGATCAATCGCACGACTGGCGAATGCGAGCCCCGGGCTGGGAACGGTCCGGGGCTCGCGCCCGTCCACGTATGGTCCACAGAGCCGAGTCCGGAGGCCGGGCACAGGCCCTCTGACCTGGCGCGAAGCCCTTCAAGATCAACACGCTATTACAGCGTGATCACTGGCAAACGGCTGCTTTCGGCGGCATCCGCCTGCGCATGATCGTAGATACGCGAAGACCCCGGCCTCAGCGTTTCCGCTGGTGACGGGGTCTTTGGGCACCTCATGCAGGGTGCCCCCGGCAGGATTCGAACCTGCGCACACGGCTCCGGAGGCCGTTGCTCTATCCCCTGAGCTACGGGGGCGTGTCGGGCGCGGTGTTCGCGGCGACGGGTAGAACCCTACCAGCTCTTTCCGGGGTGATTGCCACGGGTTTTGGCGGGGGAGAGGTGGTGTTCCGGGGAGGGGGCGGTGGCTCTGTTCTCGGGGTGAGGGCCTGGTCCGGGCGGAGTGGCGGCGGGGCGTGGGGCGGAGTGGCGGCGGAACCCGGGGTGGCGTGATGGCGGGACGCGGGTGAGGTGGTGGAGGGGGCACGAGCCGAGCCCGTGCGTAACCTCAGCGCGGGGTGGAACGTGACTCCCGCACGGGGTCGAACCTCACCCCCGGACGGGGTGGAAGTCGGGAAAACCCGGACGCGGCGGCGGGCGCGGACCTACTCTCGAGTTGTGCCAGGCGCGTCCGGTCGGGTGCTTGTTGTGGACGACAACAAGGTCATCCGGCAGCTGATCAGGGTCAACCTCGAACTGGAGGGTCTCGAGGTCGTGACCGCGGCCGACGGTGCCGAGTGCCTGGACATCGTGCACCAGGTGCGGCCCGATGTCGTGACCCTCGATGTGGTGATGCCCCGGCTGGACGGGCTGCGGACCGCCGCCCGGCTCCGTGCCGATCCCCTCACCCGGAATCTTCCGCTCGCGATCGTGAGTGCCTGCACTCAGTACGAGGTCGAGAGCGGGCTGGATGTGGGTGTCGACGCCTTTCTCGCCAAGCCTTTCGAACCTGCCGAACTCGTGCGGCTCGTACGCCAGTTGATGGAGCGGCGGAGGCCTGGGGGCAGCGCGGAGGGCGGTGGTGAGGGTGGCTCGCCCTCGTTCGAGGACGCCTTCGGCGCCACCGCCGGGGTCGAGGAAGCCGAGCGCGCAGGACGCGCCGGTCACTGACCGCTGCGCATGGCCGGGCCGTCGCCGACAGATACGACCGCCCCAACGGGTGCGGATGGCCGTTGCTCACGGATATGACCATCCCTCCGACCGGGCACGCTTGACCGTCGCTGACGAATGCGGCCGTCCCGGACGCGTGTGCCGTGTGCCTGACGGGCCCTGCCGGATACGACCGTCCCCGACCGAACATGCACGACCGTCGCTGACCAAATGCGCCCGTCCCGGACGCGTGCGCCCGACCGGCGCTGACGAATACGACCATCCGTCACGACCACCAGTCACGACCACCAGTCACGACCACCAGTCACGACTCAGTTACAACCACCCATTACGCCCATCCATAACCCACACGAAGCCCCACCTCCCCGCACCGCCCACAGCCCCAGCCGGCACACCCGCCACCCAACCCGACCCCCGTCCGCCGCAGCGTGCAGCCGCCTGGTCCGGCGCCACCCGGCGGTTCCGGGTCCGTCCACATCCCGGACCGTCGCCCAAACCGACTCGCCTACCCACCCCCCTCCTCCCCTACGCTTGTCCCGTGACCCCCGTCGAGCTCTCCCGTACCGTGCTGTGCGCGGTGCGTCGTGCTGTCGACGCGGGGGAGCTGAGTGTCGTCGTGCCCGCACGGGCCGTGGTCACGTTGCCGGGGCCGGGCGGGTCTGGGGATTACGCCACGAACATCGCCCTCCAGCTGGCGCGTCAGGCCGGGCGGCCGCCCCTGCGGGTCGCCGAGATCCTGCGGCCGCACATCAGCGGCGCCCCCGGTGTCGCGGACGTCGCGATCACCGGACCGGGGTTTCTGAACATTCGCCTCGGCGGTGGGGCGTCCGCCGCCCTGGTGGAAGATGTCCTGCGGCAGGGGCCGACGTACGGGCACAGTGACGTACTGGCCGGGCAGGTCGTCGAGCTGCGCGTGCCGTACGACACCCGTGCCGAGGTCGTCGCCGACACCCTCGTGCGGATCGTCGCCACCCAGGGCGGACGCGCCGAGGTGCGGCACGCCGAGCCGGTGAACCTGCGGCCCGTGCCGGCGCCGGAGGACCCCGCCCCGCTCGGCCCCGACGCCGCCCGCTGGGCCCTGCTGCATCCCGCACCCCATGACCGGCCCCGGATCACCGCCGACCACCTCGTTCAGCGCGAGAGCAACCCTCTCTTCCGCGTTCGGTACGCCCACGCCCGCACCCGGGCCCTGCGCCGCAACGCCGCCGCGCTCGGATACGTCGGCGACCCCGGTGACGTACGTCACGAGGGCGAGCTCCTCGGCCTCCTCGGTGCCTTCGCCGAGTACCCGCACGCCCTGCGCGTCGCCGCGACCCAGCGCACGCCCGACCGGCTCGCGCGGCACCTCGTCGACACCGCCGACGCCTTCCTCGCCCACCAGCACACCGTGCTGCCGCTCGGCGACGAGAAACCCTCGGCCGCCCATCGCGCCCGGCTCGCGCTCGCCGAAGCCGCCGGGACGGTGCTGGCCGGCGGCCTGTCCCTGCTCGGCATCAGTGCCCCTGACTATCTGTGAGAGAAGAATGAGCCGTTCCGCACACCCCGCCGGGCCCCGTCACGCCGACGTCCTCCCCGAGGGCCACTACACCGCCCCGCCCGCCGACCTCAACGCCCTCGACCCCAAGGTCTGGGCGCACACTGTCACCCGTGACCAGAACGGTGTGGTGAATGTCGGAGGGATCGAAGTCACGCGGCTCGCCGAGGAGTTCGGCACTCCCGCCTACTTCCTCGACGAGGCGGACTTCCGGTCCCGGGCGCGTGCCTGGCGTACCGCCTTCGGACACGACGCCGATGTCTTCTACGCCGGCAAGGCCTTCCTGTCACGCGCCGTCGTGCGGTGGCTGCACGAGGAGGGCCTCAATCTGGATGTGTGCTCCGGCGGCGAGCTCGCCACCGCCCTCTCCGCCGGCATGCCCGCCGATCGCATCGCCTTCCACGGCAACAACAAGTCCGAAACCGAAATTCGTACGGCCATCGAGGCCGGCGTCGGACGCATCGTCCTCGACTCCTTCCAGGAGATCGTCCGTGTCGCCCACATCGCCCAGTCCCTCGGCAAGCGGCAGCGTGTGCAGATCCGGGTGACGGTCGGCGTGGAGGCGCACACCCACGAGTTCATCGCCACCGCTCACGAGGACCAGAAGTTCGGGATCCCGCTGGCCGGGGGGCAGGCCGCCGAGGCCGTACGGCGTGCGCTCCAGCTCGACGGGCTCGAACTCATCGGCATCCACAGCCACATCGGCTCGCAGATCTTCGACATGTCGGGCTTCGAGGTCGCCGCGCACCGCGTCGTCGGGCTGCTCAAGGCGATCCGTGACGAGCACGGTGTCGAGCTGCCCGAGATCGACCTCGGTGGCGGTCTCGGCATCGCGTACACGAGTGACGACGATCCTCGCGAGCCGCACGAGATCGCCAAGGCCCTCAGCGAGATCGTCACGCGTGAGTGCGAAGCCGCGAAGCTGCGGACGCCTCGGATCTCTGTGGAGCCCGGGCGCGCCATCGTGGGCCCGACCGCCTTCACCCTGTACGAAGTCGGCACCATCAAGCCGCTCGACGGGCTGCGCACGTACGTCTCCGTGGACGGCGGCATGTCGGACAACATCCGTACCGCCCTGTACGACGCCGAGTACAGCGTCGCCCTCGTGTCGCGTACGTCCGACGCCGAGCCCATGCTCGTCCGCGTCGTCGGCAAGCACTGCGAGAGCGGCGACATCGTGGTGAAGGACGCCTTCCTGCCCTCCGACCTGGCCGCCGGCGACCTCATCGCGGTTCCGGCGACCGGCGCGTACTGCCGCTCGATGGCCAGCAACTACAACCACGCGCTGCGCCCGCCCGTCGTCGCCGTCAACGACGGCGGGGCCCGGGTGATCGTCCGCCGCGAGACGGAAGAGGATCTCCTGCGTCTGGACGTCGGCTGAAAGAAGCCCCTGAGGCGGGCTGGAAGCAGCCCCCGAGGCGGGGTCGAAGAAGCCCCCGGGGGCGACGAAAGATCTCCTGTGCGTCGCCCCCGGAAAAATGAAATAGACATCTCACGATCCGGACGATGGATAGAAACTCCCGTCCGGTGAGTGAGACTGGTCCAACCGAAGACGGTATGAGGAAACGAGGTCGGATGATGCGTACGCGTCCGCTGAAGGTGGCGCTGCTGGGCTGTGGGGTTGTCGGCTCAGAGGTGGCGCGCATCATGACGACGCACGCCGATGACCTCGCCGCGCGCATCGGAGCCCCCATCGAGCTGGCCGGTGTCGCCGTCCGGCGGCCCTCCAAGGTCCGCGAGGGCATCCCGGCGGACCTCATCACCACCGACGCCACTGCCCTCGTCAAACGCGGCGACATCGACGTCGTCGTCGAGGTCATCGGCGGTATCGAGCCCGCCCGCTCCCTCATCACCACCGCCTTCGAGCACGGCGCCTCCGTGGTTTCCGCCAACAAGGCGCTGCTCGCCCAGGACGGGGCCGCGCTGCACGCGGAGGCGCAAGAGAACGGCAAGGACCTCTACTACGAGGCCGCCGTCGCCGGTGCCATCCCGCTGATCCGGCCGCTGCGCGAATCCCTGGCCGGCGACAAGATCAACCGCGTGATGGGCATCGTCAACGGAACGACGAACTTCATCCTCGACAAGATGGACTCCACGGGGGCCGGCTACCAGGAGGCCCTCGACGAGGCCACCGCCCTGGGATACGCCGAGGCCGACCCGACCGCCGATGTCGAAGGCTTCGACGCCGCCGCCAAGGCAGCGATCCTGGCCGGAATCGCCTTCCACACGCGCGTGCGCCTCGACGACGTCTACCGCGAGGGCATGAGCGAGGTCACCTCCGCCGACTTCGCCTCGGCGAAGGAGATGGGCTGCACCATCAAGCTGCTCGCCATTTGTGAGCGGGCCGCCGACGGGGGCTCGGTCACGGCGCGCGTGCACCCGGCGATGATTCCGCTGAGCCACCCGCTCGCCTCCGTGCGCGGCGCGTACAACGCCGTGTTCGTGGAGTCGGATGCCGCCGGGCAGCTCATGTTCTACGGGCCGGGCGCCGGCGGCTCCCCGACGGCCTCCGCCGTGCTCGGCGACCTCGTCGCCGTCTGCCGCAACAAGCTCAGCGGTGCGACCGGGCCCGGCGACTCCGCCTACGCCCAGCTGCCCGTGTCGCCCATGGGTGACGTCGTGACGCGCTACCACATCAGCCTCGACGTGGCGGACAAACCGGGTGTTCTCGCCCAGGTCGCCACGGTCTTCGCCGAGCATGGCGTGTCCATCGATACGGTTCGCCAGCAGGGCAAGGACGGCGAGGCCTCCCTCGTCGTCGTCACCCACCGTGCGTCCGACGCGTCCCTGAACGGGACCGTCGAGTCGCTGCGCAACCTCGACACCGTGCGGGGTGTCGCCAGCATCATGCGGGTTGAAGGAGAGTAACCAGCAATGACCCACCAGTGGCGCGGAATCATCGAGGAGTACCGGGACCGGCTGCCGGTATCCGACAGCACGCCGGTCGTGACGCTCCGTGAGGGCGGCACGCCGCTCGTGCCCGCGCAGGTGCTCTCCGAGCGCACGGGCTGCGAGGTCCACCTCAAGGTGGAGGGTGCCAACCCGACCGGGTCCTTCAAGGACCGCGGTATGACCATGGCCATCACGAAGGCCAAGGAGGAAGGCGCGAAGGCCGTCATCTGTGCCTCCACCGGCAACACGTCCGCCTCCGCGGCGGCCTATGCCGTACGGGCCGGGATGGTCTCCGCCGTCCTCGTTCCGCAGGGCAAGATCGCGCTCGGCAAGATGGGCCAGGCCCTCGTGCACGGTGCGAAGATCCTCCAGGTCGACGGCAACTTCGACGACTGTCTGACACTGGCGCGCTCACTGTCCGACAACTACCCGGTGGCGCTGGTCAATTCGGTCAACCCGGTGCGCATCGAGGGTCAGAAGACCGCTGCCTTCGAGATCGTGGACATGCTCGGCGACGCGCCCGACATCCACGTCCTGCCGGTGGGCAACGCGGGCAACATCACCGCGTACTGGAAGGGCTACACCGAGTACGCCGCCGACGGCATCGCCAAGCGGACGCCCCGTATGTGGGGCTTCCAGGCCTCCGGATCCGCCCCCATCGTGCGCGGTGAGGTCGTCAAGGACCCCTCGACCATCGCCACCGCGATCCGCATCGGCAACCCGGCCTCGTGGAAGTTCGCGTTGGCCGCGCGGGACGAATCAGGCGGTCTCATCGACGAGGTGACGGACCGTGAGATTCTGCGCGCCTACCGGCTGTTGGCCGCCCAGGAGGGCGTCTTCGTCGAGCCCGCCTCCGCCGCGTCCGTCGCCGGTCTGCTGAAGGCCGCCGAGCAGGGCAAGGTCGACCCGGGCCAGACGATCGTCTGCACGGTCACCGGCAACGGCCTCAAGGACCCCGACTGGGCTGTCGCGGGCGCCCCGCAGCCGGTCACGGTCCCGGTGGACGCGGTGACGGCGGCGGAGCGGCTCGGCCTGGCATAGAGCGGAGCGGCTCGGCCTGGCGTCAGGCCGAACGGCTCGGCCTGGCGCAGGCCGAGTGGCGCTGCCTGGCGCAAGGCCGAGCGGTGCTGCTTGGCGTAAACCCGCCTGGCGTAAACCCGCCAGAGTCGGCCGGTGGACCGCAGAGTTTGCAGAAGGCGGGCGAGAACCGCGTCGGAGGCGGGCGGAAAATCGCCAGAAGCCGACGAAAACCGCCCGACGCCGGGGCCATCCCTACGGCAACCCCACGGGGGGTGCACAGGGGGCTTACGACACGCATCGTGCGCCTCCTGTGCGCCCTATGTCGCCACAGAACCTTCCTTCGATAGGCTGTACCGAACCCGCCCGCCGCATATGCCGCGGTGCCGCGCCGTCATTACGGTCTCCGGGTCTTCCACACGTATCGCAACTCGTCGCAGTTCATCTCAATTCATCGAAGATCTCGTACATCACGCAGCTCAAGGAGAGTCATCGAGCGATGGCCGGTCCAGCGTTCCGCGCCGCCGCCGTCCGGGTGCGCGTCCCCGCCACCAGTGCCAATCTCGGCCCGGGCTTCGACGCCCTCGGTCTGTCACTGGGGCTCTACGACGACGTGGTCGTCAGGGTGGCCGACTCCGGGTTGCACATCGACATCGCAGGTGAGGGCAGCGAGACGCTCCCGCGCGACGAGAGTCACCTCCTCGTACGCTCCCTGCGCACCGCCTTCGATCTGCTGGGCGGACAGCCGCGCGGTCTCGAGATCGTCTGCGCCAACCGCATCCCGCACGGGCGGGGCCTCGGCTCCTCCTCCGCCGCCATCTGCGCCGGCATCGTCGCCGCGCGCGCCGTGACCATAGGCGGGGACAGCAAGCTCGACGACACCGCGCTCCTGGAGCTCGCCACCGAGATCGAGGGACACCCCGACAATGTCGCGGCCTGTCTGCTCGGCGGCTTCACGCTCTCCTGGATGGAGGCCGGTGCGGCGCGGGCGATCAGGATGGAGCCCGCCGATTCCATCGTTCCGGTGGTTTTCGTACCGGGAAAGCCGGTGCTCACCGAGACCGCGCGCGGACTGCTGCCGCGCACCGTGCCGCATGTCGACGCCGCCGCCAACGCGGGCCGCGCCGCACTGCTCGTCGAGGCCCTGACCCGGCGCCCCGAGCTGCTGCTGCCCGCCACCGAGGACCGGCTGCACCAGGAGTACCGCGCCCCGGCGATGCCGGAGAGCACGGCTCTCGTGGAGCGGCTGCGCGCCGATGGCATCCCCGCGGTGATCTCCGGCGCGGGCCCCACCGTCCTCGCCCTTGCGGACCGGGCATCGGCCGACAAGGTGGCCGATCTCGCAGGTCAGGGCTGGGCCGCCAATCGGCTGGACCTCGATGCCCAAGGGGCCAGTGTGCTGCCGCTCGCACCCCTCGGGGTCAATTAGCGGCGCACGGATGCAGGATTTGGAGAGGGGGAATGTTTGTTGGATCCGGTAGTGTTAACCTCAAGTCTGCACCCGAACCCACCATGTCGAGGTGCTTCGTGTCCCCGTCCGGGACAACCATCCTTCCGGGAGCCTCCCAAACTGCTTTGTCGCATGCATTGGGTGCTATGCGCTGAGCAGTACTGACCACGCTCCGGAACCGGCGTGACCGTGCCGATGACACCGCACATCAGTGCCACGGCTCCGGAATCGTCATCTCCAGATATTTCTTCCGCCTTTTTGGCGGACCACCGCCCCGGCACGGTCCACACAGCAAGGACCAAAGCCGGACAGCACAACCGGTCGCCGAGCCAGACAGGCCGACGTCCGCTCCAGGGAAGGACCCTTCGTGAGCGACACCACCGATCTGATGGGCGCACGTGTCGAGGAGACCGCTGCCGCGCCCGCCACGGACGCCTCCGCGCCTGCCACCGGTGCCGGCTCCCGGCGGCGCCGCGGTACCGGCCTCGAGGGCATGGTGCTGGCCGAGCTGCAGCAGGTCGCATCCGGCCTCGGCATCAGGGGCACCGCGCGCATGCGTAAGAGCCAGCTGATCGAGGTCATCAAGGAGGCGCAGGCGGGAGGGGGAGCCCCGGCGAAGACCGCCGAGGCAGCCACCGAGACCAAGCCGAAGCGCCGGGCCACCTCGAAGTCCCGTACGGGCGACGAGACCGCGGCTCAGGCCGAGAAGAAGGCCGAGAAGGTCGCCGCCGAGAAGGCCGTGGCCCAGCAGCAGATCGAGATCCCCGGCCAGCCCGCTGGGGGCCCCTCCCGCGCGAGCGCAGCCGAGCATGGGGGAGAAGCCGAGCGTGCGGGAGACGACGTCCCCGCTGAGCGCCGTCGTCGCCGTGCCACCGCCGAGGCCGGCAGCCCCGAGACGGTCGCCGCCGAGGCGAAGGCCGAGACGCCGGTCCAGGCGCAGGGCGAGCCCAAGGGCGACACCGCCGAGGGTGCCGACGGCCGTCAGGGCCGCCGTGACCGCCGTGACCGCGACCGTGGTGGCCGTGACCGCGACCGCCGAGGCAAGGGCGACGAGCAGCAGGGCGGCCAGGGCGGTGGCCAGCAGCGTCAGGACCGCCAGGACCGTCAGCAGCAGGGCGGCGGCCGTCAGGACCGCCAGCAGCCGCGTGACAACGGTCCGCGGGCCGACGAGGACGGGGACGACTTCGAGGGTGGCCGTCGCGGCCGTCGCGGGCGCTACCGTGACCGTCGTGGCCGTCGTGGCCGCGACGAGATCGCCGAGCCGCAGCTCGCCGAGGACGACGTCCTGATCCCCGTCGCGGGCATCCTGGACATCCTCGACAACTACGCCTTCATCCGTACGTCGGGCTACCTGCCGGGTCCCAACGACGTGTACGTCTCCCTCGCCCAGGTCCGCAAGAACGGCCTGCGCAAGGGCGACCACGTCACCGGCGCGGTCCGGCAGCCGAAGGAGGGCGAGCGCCGCGAGAAGTTCAACGCTCTCGTCCGCCTGGACTCCGTCAACGGCATGGCGCCCGAATCCGGGCGCGGGCGGCCGGAGTTCAACAAGCTGACGCCGCTGTACCCGCAGGACCGGCTCCGTCTGGAGACCGACCCGGGCGTGCTGACCACCCGCATCATCGACCTCGTCGCGCCGATCGGTAAGGGCCAGCGCGGTCTGATCGTGGCCCCGCCGAAGACCGGCAAGACCATGATCATGCAGGCGATCGCCAACGCGATCACGCACAACAACCCCGAGTGCCACCTGATGGTCGTCCTGGTCGACGAGCGTCCGGAAGAGGTCACCGACATGCAGCGGTCGGTCAAGGGCGAGGTCATCTCCTCGACCTTCGACCGTCCGGCCGAGGACCACACCACGGTCGCGGAGCTCGCCATCGAGCGCGCCAAGCGCCTGGTGGAGCTGGGTCACGACGTCGTCGTGCTGCTCGACTCGATCACGCGTCTGGGCCGTGCGTACAACCTCGCCGCCCCGGCCTCCGGCCGCATCCTGTCCGGTGGTGTCGACTCGACGGCCCTCTACCCGCCGAAGCGCTTCTTCGGTGCCGCGCGCAACATCGAGGACGGCGGCTCGCTGACCATCCTCGCGACCGCGCTCGTCGACACCGGGTCCCGCATGGACGAGGTGATCTTCGAGGAGTTCAAGGGCACCGGCAACGCCGAGCTCAAGCTCGACCGGAAGCTCGCCGACAAGCGCATCTTCCCGGCGGTGGACGTCGACGCGTCCGGCACCCGTAAGGAAGAGATCCTGCTCGGCAGCGACGAGCTCGCCATCACCTGGAAGCTGCGCCGCGTGCTGCACGCGCTCGACCAGCAGCAGGCGATCGAGCTGCTGCTCGACAAGATGAAGCAGACGAAGTCGAACGCCGAGTTCCTGCTCCAGATCCAGAAGACGACGCCGATGCCGAACGGCAACGACTGAGTCCGTAGGGCAAGCAAGACAAGGGCCGCCCCCGTCACGCAGGTGACGGGGGCGGCCCTTTGCGCTGCCTGGGGCAGGTGTACGATCTCGCTTCTTTCAGCATTCACTGAATTCCAGCGTTGAATTCACCTGTCTCAGGGGGGACTTGAGTGGATACATCCATATCCGGCCGCGGTCGTCACAGACGTCGGCTACGCATCGTCGTGCCTGTCGCGGCGGCAGGCCTGGCGGCCGCCGTCGCCGGCGCGCTCCTGATGTCGTCCGCGAACGCCGCCACCGCGCTGCCGACGCCGACCGTCAAGCCCAGCACCTCCTCGCCCGGCCTGGCCGAGCTGGAGAGGCGTGTCGCGGGGGGCATCGCGGGGGACGACACGGCGGGTCGGACGACCCAGAAGTCGTCGCTCAGCGCCAGTACGAACACGGCGAGCGTCGACCCGAAGATCATCGGTGGCAGCGAGACCACCATCAGCACCGCCCCGTGGATGGCCCAGCTCTGGTACTACGACGACAAGGGCACCTCCGACGAGAGCGACGACCTCGGCTTCTTCTGCGGCGGCTCCGTCGTGTCGCCGACGAAGATCCTCACCGCCGCGCACTGCGTCAAGGGCTACAACTGGTACAAGTACGGCGCCGTCGTCACCGGCACCGCCCAGCTGCCGACCACCGACAGCTCCGGCAACACAGACCTGCACGGCGGCACCGTCTCCCTGCCCCTGCGGCAGTGGAACCACCCGTCGTACAGCTCGACGACCATCGACAACGACATCGCGGTCCTCACGCTGGACACCCCGGTCACCGCCAAGCCGATCCGGATGACGACGTCCGGTGACACCGCCTCGTACGCGGCCGGCACCAACGCGACGCTCTACGGCTGGGGCCGTACCAGCTCCACCACGCAGGACATCTCCGAGACGCTGAAGACGGCCACGCTGCCGATCAACTCCGACACGACGTGTGCCGGTGCCTACGGCAGCGACTTCATCAAGGGCCACATGGTCTGCGCCGGCAAGCCGGCGACCGGCAGCGACACCGGCACCACCACGGCGTGCAACGGCGACTCCGGCGGTCCGCTGATCGTCGGCGGCCGTATCGTCGGCGTCGTCTCCTGGGGTGTGGAGGACTGCGTCGCGAAGGGCGCGTACAGCGTCTTCTCGAAGGTCAGCACGTATGTGGGCGCCGCGTACCCGCGCGTCGAGGACGGCAACCTGAGCCGTGACCACAAGGCCGACCTGTGGGTGCGCAACTCCTCCACCAAGACCGGTTACGAGAAGGACTCCACGGGGTCCGCGTTCGCCGCGCGCCAGTCGTGGGGCGACTGGACCGGCGTCAACGTCGTGCTGCAGACCGATCTGAACCGGGACGGCGTCCAGGACCTCGTGGTCCGCGACAGTGCCACCGGCGACGTCTACTGGTCGCACTACGTGTGGGCGAGCCAGAGCTGGTCCACCGACAAGATCTTCAGCGACTGGAAGACCCGCACCCGCATCGTCGCTCCCGGCGACCTCACCGGCGACTACCTGCCCGACCTGCTCTCGGTCGACTCCGGCGGCGCCCTGTGGCTCTACCCGGGCAAGGGCAACGGCACCTTCTCGGCGCGCGTCCAGGTCAGCTCCGGCTGGAACCAGTACAACTCCGTGCGCGGCCACGGCGACTTCACCGGCGACGGCAAGGCCGACCTGCTCGCGCGCTCCAAGAGCAACGGCGACCTCTACCTGTACAAGGGCACCGGCAAGTCCGGCACGGGCGCCTTCTCCAGCCGCGTCAAGGTGCGCAGCGCCTGGACCGGCTACAACGCCTTCGACGCGGTCGGTGACATCACCGGCGACGGCAAGGCCGACTTCCTGGCCCGTACGCCCGGCGGCACGCTCTACCTGTACAAGGGCACCGGCAAGGCGACCAGCGAGATCTTCGCCACAAGGGTCTCCGTCGGTACCGATTTCAAGCAGTACGACATTTTCGGCTGAAATCGCAGGTG
>NZ_BMMM01000012.1:27495-87499 GCF_014645835.1 Streptomyces albiflavescens | reverse complement strand
TCTGACCGTACGGAGTGACCATGACGCGGTACGCATCGTCACGGCCAGACGGGCTTGGCCCTGAAAGCAGGGGGTAACCGACCGCAAAGGGACTGAGGAGCAGATGTCTGCCGAGAGCACGCCGGAATCCGGCATACCCGGGGAGTCCGGCACCAGCGTCCCGAGCGGCCGTGCGAAGGGCCGCCGCCGCAAGACGCGCAGTACGCGCCGCAAGGCACTCCTCGTCACGGCCTGGACCGCTGCGGGCATCGTCGTGCTGGGGGGCACGGGCGCCGGGATTCTCTACTTCAAGCTCAACAGCAACCTGAAGAACGTCGACATCAACCAGGCCCTGGGCACCGACCGGCCGAAGAAGGTCGACAACGGCTCGGAGAACATCCTGGTCCTGGGCTCCGACACGCGCTCCGGCAGCAACAAGAAGCTGGGTGGCGGCACCGACGACGGCAGCGCCCGCTCCGACACGGCGATGATCGTGCACGTGTACAAGGGGCACAAGAAGGCCAGCGTGGTCTCCATACCCCGCGACACCCTCGTCGAGCGGCCCTCGTGCACCGACAGCCAGGGCGTGACGCACGACGCGGCCTCTGTCGTGATGTTCAACTCCGCGTACTCCACCGGGGGCGCCGCCTGCGCGGTGAAGACCGTCGAGTCCATGACCGGTATCCGCATGGACCACTACCTCGAGGTCGACTTCAGCGGCTTCGAGAAGCTCATCGACGACCTGGGCGGTGTCACGGTCACCACGACCAAGGACATCAAGGACCCCGACAGCCACCTGAACCTGTCGGCCGGTACGCACACGCTCAACGGCAAGCAGGCGCTCGGCCTGGTCCGCACCCGGCACGGCGTCGGCGACGGCTCCGACCTCGGCCGCATCCAGCTCCAGCAGGCGTTCATCAAGGCCCTGGTCGACCAGGTCAAGCACATCGGCGTCCTGTCCAACCCGAAGAAGCTGTACGACCTCGCCGACACCGCGACCAAGGCCGTCACCACCGACTCCGAGATCGGTTCGGTCTCCGACCTGGCGTCCTTCGCCAACGGCCTCAAGGGCATCAGCTCCTCGAACATGCACATGGTGACGATGCCGGTCCAGTACGACGCCGCCAACGCCAACCGCGTCCTCGTCGACAAGGCCAAGTCCGAGCGGGTCTGGAAGGCGCTGAAGGACGACCTGCCGATCCCGAAGGCGGCCACCGAGGGCACGGCCACGGGCACCGCGAAGGGCGTCGTCAGCTCCGGCTGAGCGGCATGAGAACCCCCGGGGAATAGATCACCGCGCCCTCCGGTTTTGGGGGATGCGGTCAGTCCTGGCAGACTGGTACGTCGGCTCCGGTTCACGCTCCCGCAATCCGCGGCGGCGACCCGGCGCCCTCCCGAAACTAGGAGACACCTTGAAGCGCGACATCCACCCCGAGTACGTCGAGACGCAGGTCAGCTGCACCTGTGGCGCGTCGTTCACCACCCGTAGCACGATCTCCAGCGGTTCCATCCGCGCCGAGGTCTGCTCCGAGTGCCACCCGTTCTACACGGGCAAGCAGAAGATCCTCGACACCGGTGGCCGTGTGGCCCGCTTCGAGGCCCGCTTCGGCAAGGCTGCCGCTGCCAAGAAGTAGCGAGCCCACAGCGCCGGTCTCCGGTGCCCCCATGCCGGGGGTGCCGGGACCGGCGCTTTGCGGTGCAGCCCCTTCCCCCAAGCTCTCGCCTTCTCCCCCAGTGCCTTAAGGGCCTGGGAGGGACCCCCAGAGCAGGGGACCCCCATGCCGTACCTACGTCCCCGAGCCCACACTGGAGCTGGGGACAGTCCATTGGAGCCGGAGATGTTCGAGGCGGTCGAGGAACTCATCGGCGAGCACGCCGATCTGGAGAAGAAGCTCGCTGACCCGTCGGTCCACGCCGACCAGGCCAACGCGCGCAAGCTGAACAAGCGCTACGCCGAGCTGACCCCGATCGTCTCGACGTACCGCTCGTGGAAGCAGACCGGGGACGACATCGAGACGGCGAAGGAGCTCGCCGCCGACGACCCCGACTTCGCCGCCGAGGTCAAGGACCTGGAGAAGCAGCGCGAGGAGCTCACCGAGAAGCTCCGCCTGCTGCTGGTCCCGCGTGACCCCAGCGACGACAAGGACGTCATCCTCGAGATCAAGGCGGGCGCCGGCGGCGACGAGTCCGCCCTGTTCGCGGGCGACCTGCTGCGCATGTATCTGCGCTACGCCGAGCGCGTCGGCTGGAAGACCGAGATCATCGACTCCACCGAGTCCGAGCTCGGCGGCTACAAGGACGTCCAGGTCGCCGTGAAGACCAAGGGCGGCCAGGGTGCCACCGAGCCCGGCCAGGGCGTCTGGGCGCGCATGAAGTACGAGGGCGGGGTGCACCGCGTGCAGCGGGTGCCCTCGACCGAGTCGCAGGGCCGTATCCACACCTCCGCGGCCGGTGTGCTGGTCACGCCCGAGGCCGAGGAGGTCGACGTCGAGATCCACGCGAACGATCTGCGCATCGACGTGTACCGCTCGTCGGGCCCCGGTGGCCAGTCCGTCAACACGACCGACTCCGCAGTGCGCATCACGCACATTCCCACCGGAGTCGTCGCCTCCTGCCAGAACGAGAAGAGCCAGCTGCAGAACAAGGAGCAGGCGATGCGTATCCTGCGCTCCAGGCTCCTCGCCGCGGCGCAGGAGGAGGCGGAGCGGGAGGCCGCCGACGCCCGTCGCAGCCAGGTTCGTACTGTCGACCGCTCCGAGAAGATCCGTACGTACAACTTCCCGGAGAATCGCATCTCGGACCACCGCGTCGGCTTCAAGGCGTACAACTTGGACCAGGTGCTCGACGGGGAGCTCGACGCGGTCATCCAGGCTTGCGTCGACGCGGACTCGGCGGCCAAGCTCGCCGCCGCGTAAAGCCGTACCCGTAAAGCCGTACGACAACAGCTCAGCCCCGCGTACCCGTAAAGCCGTACGACAACAGCTCAGCCCCGGAGGACCAGCGTGAACCTGCTGCTCGCGGAAGTGGCCCAGGCCACCCAGCGGCTGGCCGACGCCGGCGTGCCCTCGCCGCGCAACGACGCGGAGGAGCTCGCCGCCTTCGTGCACGGCGTGAAGCGGGGCGAGCTGCACACGGTCAAGGACGCGGACTTCGACGCCCGCTACTGGGAGGTGACCGCGCGCCGCGAGGCCCGCGAGCCGCTCCAGCACATCACCGGGCGGGCCTACTTCCGCTATCTGGAACTCCAGGTCGGGCCCGGGGTGTTCGTCCCCCGGCCGGAGACCGAGTCCGTGGTCGGCTGGGCCATAGACGCCGTACGCGCGATGGACGTCGTCGAGCCGCTGATCGTCGACCTCTGCACCGGCTCGGGCGCCATCGCGCTCGCCCTGGCGCAGGAGGTCCCGCGCTCCCGTGTGCACGCCGTGGAGCTGTCCGAGGACGCCCTCCAGTGGACGCGCAAGAACGTCGAGGGGTCCAGGGTCGACTTGCGCCAGGGAGACGCCCTGGAGGCCTTCCCGGACCTCGACGGCCAGGTGGACCTGGTCATCTCCAACCCGCCGTACATCCCGCTCACGGAATGGGAGTACGTGGCGCCGGAGGCCCGGGACTACGATCCTCAACTCGCCCTGTTCTCGGGGGAGGACGGACTCGACCTCATCCGCGGCATCGAGCGCACCGCGCACCGGCTGCTCCGCCCCGGCGGCGTCGTCGTCATCGAGCACGCCGACACCCAGGGCGGGCAGGTGCCGTGGATCTTCACCGAGGAGCGGGGCTGGGCCGATGCGGCCGACCACCCGGACCTCAACAACCGGCCGCGGTTCGCGACCGCCCGCAAGGCGATGCCGTGAGTACGCGCATCGCGTTCCCCAGCCAGCAGTACGTGTACGAGGAGGCCCGCTAAATGGCACGGCGATACGACACCAACGACGCGACCGACCGCACCACCGGTCTGCGTGAGGCCGCGTCCGCCGTCCGCCGTGGCGAGCTGGTGGTCCTCCCGACCGACACCGTGTACGGCGTCGGCGCCGACGCGTTCTCCTCGGAGGCCGTCGCCGACCTCCTCGAAGCCAAGGGCCGGGGCCGCAACATGCCCACCCCCGTCCTGATCGGCTCCCCGAACACCCTGCACGGCCTCGTCACGGACTTCTCCGAGATGGCCTGGGAGCTCGTCGACGCCTTCTGGCCCGGCGCGCTCACGCTTGTCGCCAAGCACCAGCCGTCCCTGCAGTGGGACCTGGGGGACACCCGTGGCACCGTCGCCGTGCGCATGCCGCTGCACCCGGTGGCGATCGAACTGCTCACCGAGGTCGGCCCGATGGCCGTCTCCTCCGCGAACCTCACGGGACACCCGGCTCCCGAGGACTGTGACGCCGCGCAGGAGATGCTCGGCGACTCCATCTCGGTCTACCTGGACGGCGGCCCGACCCCGGGCATCGTCCCGTCCTCGATCGTCGATGTGACCGGCAAGGTACCCGTGCTGCTGCGCGAGGGGGCACTGTCGGCGGAGGAGCTCCGGAAGGTCGTACCCGACCTCGAGGTGGCGAATTGACAGCCCCTGACGCGGGGCGTGGCATAGGCACGGGGATCACGGGGGCCAATGGGTCCTCCAGGGGGTCCTTCCGCATCCTCCACGTCAGCACCGGCAACGTGTGCCGCTCGCCGATCACCGAGCGGCTGACCCGGCATGCCCTGGCGGACCGGCTCGGCGACCCCCTGTGGGGTGGCCTCATCGTGGAGAGCGCGGGCACCTGGGGGCACGAGGGGGCGCCCATGGAGGCCAACGCCGCGACGGTCCTCACGGACTTCGGCGCGGACCCGTCCGGCTTCGTCGGCCGCGAGCTCCTCGACGACCATGTCATCCGCGCCGATCTGGTCCTGACGGCCACCCGCGACCACCGGGCCCAGGTCATCTCCATGGGGCACTCGGCAGGGCTGCGCACCTTCACCCTGAAGGAGTTCACGCGGCTCGTACGGGCGATAGACACGGCGACGCTCCCGCCGCTGAACGAGGGTGTGATCGAGCGTGCCCGCGCGCTTGTCCAGGCTGCCGCGGCTCTACGCGGGTGGCTTCTCGCGCCCACCGCGGAGGCGGACGAGGTGTTCGACCCGTACGGGGCGCCGCTGCCGTTCTTCCGGTCGATCGGGGACGAGATCAACGAGGCGTTGGACCCTGTGGTGACCGCGCTGACCGGGGTGCCCGCGCGTACGTAGGCCGCCGCCGGGGTTTCCCCTGCACGGCACCCGGCGCCGCAGGCCGTGCCCGACCTCCCCGAGCCGTCGGCTTCTCCCCCAGTGCCTTAAGGGCCTGGGAGGGACCCCCAGAACAGGGGGACTCCCGTCGCCCTGCGGGACGATCGGCCGGAGCGGTACGGCCGCAACACCGGGCGCACCATGGGTCACCGGCCTACATTGGACGTAGCGCACCCCCCGCCGAGGTCCGGAGTCCACCATGCCGGTCACACAAACGCTGGAAGCGGATGCCCTGCGGCGCCAGGACCCGGAACTCGCCGAGATTCTCCTCGGGGAGCTGGACCGGCAGTCGACGACGCTGCAGCTGATCGCGGCCGAGAACTTCACCTCGCCGGCTGTGCTCACCGCGCTCGGGTCGCCGCTGGCGAACAAGTACGCCGAGGGGTATCCGGGCGCCCGTCATCACGGCGGCTGCGAGATCGTCGACGTCGCGGAGCGGCTCGCGGTGGACCGGGCCAAGGCCCTCTTCGGTGCCGACCACGCCAACGTGCAGTCGCACTCCGGGTCCTCGGCCGTTCTGGCCGCGTACGCCGCCCTGCTGCGCCCCGGTGACACCGTGTTGGCGATGGGCCTGTCCTTCGGCGGTCACCTCACCCACGGGTCGCCCGCCAATTTCTCGGGCCGCTGGTTCGACTTCGTCGGCTACGGCGTGGAGGCGGAAACCGGGCTCATCGACTACGAGCAGGTGCACACGCTCGCTCGTGCGCACCGCCCGAAAGCCATCGTCTGCGGGTCCATCTGCTACCCCCGGCACATCGACTACGCCGCCTTCCGGGAGATCGCCGACAGGGTGGGCGCCTATCTCATCGCGGACGCCGCCCACCCCATAGGGCTGGTCGCGGGTGGAGCGGCGCCCAATCCGGTGCCGTACGCGGATGTCGTGTGCGCGACGACACACAAGGTGCTGCGCGGGCCGCGCGGCGGCATGATCCTGTGCGGGAGCGAGCTGGCCGAGCGCGTCGACCGGGCCGTCTTCCCGTTCACCCAGGGCGGCGCGCAGATGCACACCATCGCCGCCAAGGCCGTCGCGTTCGGTGAGGCGGCAACACCGGCCTTCTCGGCGTATGCCCATCAGGTGGTCGCCAATGCCCGGGTGCTGGCCGATGAACTGGGCGACGAGGGCCTCGCGGTCATCACCGGAGGCACCGACACTCATCTGCTGACCGTCGACCCCGCGCCGCTCGGAGTCGACGGGCGGACCGCCCGGGGCCGGCTCGCGGCCGCCGGGATGGTGCTGGACTGCTGCGCGCTGCCCCACGGCGACGCCCGTGGCCTGCGGCTCGGTACGGCGGCGCTGACCACCCAGGGGATGGGCGAGGCGGAGATGGCGCGGATCGCCGTACTGCTCGCGGGGGTGCTGCGGGAGGACATCGAAGCCAAGAAAGCGCGTGAAGAAGTGCGGGAGCTCACCGGAAGATTTCCGCCCTATCCCGGCTAGAGAGGGGTAGGCGCGTCCTTGTGCACAGCCACTCGTGCAACCATCGTCGCTACCCGGAAGTCCCCAACCATATGCGCGCATCGCTAGGGTGTGGGGCTGAGATGGCCAGCGAGACCTGTGGGGAAGCCCGTGCGTGAATACCTGCTGACGCTCTGCGTCACGGCCGCGGTGACGTATCTGCTGACAGGGCCGGTACGGAAGTTCGCGATCGTGGCCGGAGCCATGCCGGAAATCCGTGCGCGCGACGTGCACCGGGAACCCACTCCACGGCTCGGCGGCATCGCGATGTTCTTCGGGCTGTGCGCGGGCCTGCTGGTCGCCGACCACCTGAAGAACCTCAACGCGGTGTTCTCGAATTCCAACGAGCCGCGCGCGCTGCTCTCCGGGGCGGCGCTGATCTGGCTGATCGGTGTCCTGGACGACAAGTTCGAGATCGACGCGCTGATCAAGCTGGGCGGCCAGATGATCGCCGCGGGCGTCATGGTCATGCAGGGTCTGACGATCCTGTGGCTGCCGATCCCCGGCGTCGGCCTGGTCGCGCTCACCCAGTGGCAGGGCACCCTGCTCACCGTCGCGCTCGTGGTGATCAGCATCAACGCGGTGAACTTCGTCGACGGCCTCGACGGGCTCGCCGCCGGCATGGTGTGCATCGCCTCCGCCGCGTCATTCCTGTACGCGTACCGCATCTGGTACAGCTACGGCATCGAGGCCGCCGCCCCGGCGACGCTGTTCGCGGCGATCCTCATGGGCATGTGCCTGGGCTTCCTGCCGCACAACATGCACCCCGCGCGGATCTTCATGGGCGACTCCGGCTCGATGCTCATCGGCCTGGTGCTCGCCGCCGGTGCGATCTCCATCACCGGCCAGGTCGATCCCGACGCGATGAACCTGTTCTCCGGTTCGGAGCGCAACACTGTGCACCAGATGGTGCCCGTCTACATCCCGCTGCTGCTGCCGTTGACGATCATCGCGGTGCCGGCCGCCGACCTGGTACTGGCCATCGTGCGGCGCACCTGGCGCGGACAGTCCCCCTTCGCCGCCGACCGCGGACATCTGCACCACCGTCTGCTGGAGGTCGGCCACTCGCACAGCCGCGCCGTGCTGATCATGTACTTCTGGTCGGCGCTGATCGCCTTCGGCGCCCTGGCCTTCTCGGTCAACTCGGCGTCCATGTGGATCGTGCTCGGCATCGCGGCGCTCAGCGCCGTGGGCCTGGTCCTGCTCCTGCTGCCGCGCTTCACGCCGCGCGCCCCGCGCTGGGCCGAGCACCTCGTGCCGCCGCGCTACCGCCGCCGCAGGGCCGCCTCCGCGGCCGAGGCCGAGCCGTCCGTCACACACGGGACGGCGGAGGCCGAGGAGCCGGAGGAGGCCCGCGAGCACCGCGCGCCGGTCGCGGCCGGTGTCTCAGGAGTCAACGGAGCGACGGCAATTGGTGCCCGTTCACGCTTCCTGGATCGGCGCAAAGCCGGATCGTCGCGCTGACGCAAGGTAAGAATCTGACTAACGCGTTGCCAAGTCGTGGGGGTGCAAAGCGCCCAAATACCAGACAACTTGGCGCGCTGGATGCACAGACGCGCGGCATCACTCTCATGTGTGACAGCAAGCACACCTTCTAGGTAAAGACCGCATCAAATAGTTTGTGATACGGTTCACGAGAACCCGGGACAGAGCCGAAGGACCGTAGTGCGACGGTCCCTTGGCGTGAGGTTCTCTCTCATCCCGGGACTACGCTCGTCCATGACGACACGCCCCCTTACAAGCGGAGTTGCCGCCATGCCGTCCAATGACGCCCGGATTCTCCTTCAGGCCGCTGTGCCCACAGCTGCCGTCGGCGCGATTGCCGCCGTCGTCAGTGGTGTGGTCGCGGGCGGCAAGGGAGCGATCGGGGCGATCGTCGCGACGCTGGTCGTGATCCTCTTCATGGGTATCGGGCTCTACGTTCTGCAGCGCACCGCCAAATCGCTTCCGCACCTGTTTCAGGCGATGGGCCTCATGCTCTACACGGCGCAGATTCTCCTGCTGTTCATCTTCGTCGCCGCGTTCAAGAACACCTCGCTGTTCAACCCCAAGGCCTTCGCGATCTCGCTCGTCGCCGCCACGCTCGCGTGGATCGGTGCGCAGGCGCGTGCCCAGATGAAGGCCAAGATCCTTTACGTCGAACCCGACTCCTCGAACGGCGACAAGCCCGAGAAGACGGGGCACTCGTCGTGAGGGGTAGGGCCGGGATAAAGGCGCGTAAGAGATCCTGCTATCGTCCGGTGCCAACTGCGGCATCGCGGGCGCGGGCATCTGAGCTGACGCCTGCTCAATCGCGAGGCTTGATGCCCCACAGCCGCCCCCACATCCGTAACACCAGTCCAGTGCCGAACCGCGGCTGCGCGCCGCGCCGACACAACGAGGTTGCCGTACCTATGCGCCACGCTGAAGGAGCCCGCGGTGAGTGCTGACCCGACGCAGGTGCTCGCCTTCGAGACCGATTGCCACATCTTCGACGGCTGTGGATTCCCGGCTCCCGGCCTGCACTCGTTCCTGTTCGAGCCCCTCTTGGGCGACGGGGACAGCAACTTGTACTTCAACAAGACGATGCTTCTGGCGCTGCTCGGCTCGATCATCGTTGTCGGCTTCTTCTGGGCCGCCTTCCGCAAGCCGAAGGTTGTCCCGGGCAAGCTGCAGATGGTCGCCGAGTCGGGCTACGACTTCATCCGTCGTGGCGTCGTCTACGAGACGATCGGCAAGAAGGAAGGCGAGAAGTACGTCCCGCTGGTCGTCTCGCTGTTCTTCTTCGTCTGGATGATGAACCTCTGGTCGATCGTGCCGATCGCCCAGTTCCCGGTCACGGCGATCATCTCGTATCCCGCGGTCCTCGCGTTGATCGTGTATGTCCTGTGGGTCTCGCTGACCTTCAAGCGACACGGGTTCGTCGGTGCGTTCAAGAACTTCACCGGCTACGACAAGACGCTGGGCCCGGTTCTCCCGCTGGCCATGTTCATCGAGTTCTTCTCGAACCTGCTCGTCCGGCCGTTCACGCATGCCGTGCGACTCTTCGCGAACATGTTCGCGGGCCACACGCTGCTGCTGCTCTTCACGATCGCCAGCTGGTACCTGCTGAACGGCATCGGGATCGCCTACGCCGGTGTCTCTTTCATCATGGTCATCGTGATGACGGCCTTCGAGCTCTTCATCCAGGCCCTGCAGGCGTATGTCTTCGTGCTCTTGACCTGCACTTTCATCCAGGGCGCGCTCGCTGAGCACCACTGAGCACACCCCTGCAAAACCCCCTAAGCGTCCGGTGGCCAACCCCCGCCGGTCCGTACAGAGAAGGAAGAATCAGCATGGCTGCCACTGAGACCCTCGCCGCCGTCTCCGGTTCGCTCGGCTCCATCGGCTACGGCCTCGCCGCCATCGGTCCTGGCGTCGGCGTCGGCATCATCTTCGGTAACGGCACCCAGGCTCTGGCCCGTCAGCCCGAGGCTGCCGGCCTGATCCGCGCCAACCAGATCCTTGGCTTCGCCTTCTGTGAGGCGCTCGCCCTCATCGGTCTGGTCATGCCGTTCGTCTACGGCAAGTGATCTGCGGATCCACGACAGCCCACTAGACGAAAGGCACTGATATGAGCCAGCTGCTCACTATCGCGGCTGCGGAGACGGAAAGTCCCCTCATTCCGCCGATCCCCGAGCTTGTCATCGGCCTGATCGCCTTCGTCATCGTCTTCGGCTTCCTCGCCAAGAAGCTCCTCCCGAACATCAACAAGGTTCTGGAGCAGCGTCGCGAGGCCATCGAGGGCGGTATCGAAAAGGCCGAGGCCGCTCAGACCGAGGCCCAGAGCGTTCTTGAGCAGTACAAGGCTCAGCTCGCCGAGGCCCGGCACGAGGCCGCGCGGCTGCGCCAGGAGGCGCAGGAGCAGGGCGCCACGCTCATCGCCGAGATGCGCGCGGAAGGCCAGCGGCAGCGTGAGGAGATCATCGCCGCCGGTCACGCGCAGATCGAGGTCGACCGCAGGACCGCCGCTCAGGCGCTGCGTCAGGACGTCGGCCACCTGGCCACCGACCTGGCCGGCAAGCTCGTCGGTGAGTCCCTCGAGGACCACGCCCGGCAGAGCCGCGTGATCGACCGCTTCCTCGCTGATCTCGAGGAGAAGGCCGAGGCGGCGCGATGAACGGAGCGAGCCGCGAGGCCCTGGCTTCCGCACGTAAGCGTCTCGACGCGCTGACGGACTCGACGTCCGTGGACGCGGCGCAGTTCGCCGACGAGCTGGCCGCCGTCACCGCGCTGCTCGACCGTGAGGTGTCCCTGCGTCGGGTCCTCACCGACCCGGCGCAGCCTGGCGAGGCCAAGGCCGAACTGGCCCAGCGCCTGCTCGGCGGTCAGGTCAGCGGTACGACCGCCGACCTGGTGGCCGGCATGGTGCGCTCCCGCTGGTCGCAGCCTCGCGACCTGGTGGACTCCCTCGAGGAGCTGGCCGCCACCGCCGACCTCACGGCCGCCCAGCGGACGAATGTGCTCGACGACGTGGAGGACGAGCTGTTCCGGTTCGGCCGGATCGTCTCTTCGGACACCGAGCTGCGTGCCGCGCTGACCGACCGCGCCGCCGCGAAGGCGGCCAAGAGCGAGCTGCTGCGCAGCCTGCTCGGCGGCCGGGCCGATGTGACGACCGAGCGTCTGGTGACGCGCCTTGTGACCGCGCCGCGTGGACGTAGCCTGGAGGCGGGACTCGAGTCCCTGTCCAAGCTCGCCGCCGAGCGCCGCAACCGCATGGTCGCCGTGGTCACGTCGGCGGTCGCGCTGAGTGACGGACAGAAGCAGCGCCTCGGTGCCGCTCTGGCGAAGCTCTACGGCCGTCAGATGCACCTCAACCTCGACGTCGACCCCGATGTCGTCGGCGGGATCCGGGTGCAGGTCGGCGAAGAGGTCATCAACGGCTCCCTCGCGGACCGACTCGAGGACGCCGCCCGCCGCATGGCGAGCTAGCAACTCCATAAGCAAGCAGTACGTACTTACGGCCCTGGTTGGGCCGTGCAGAGGATTCACCTCATTCAGGGGGGAGTCCCCATCCCCCCAAGTGAAACTTCGGGCCCAACAAGGAGAGCAGGGAACCCAGATGGCGGAGCTCACGATCCGGCCGGAGGAGATCCGGGACGCGCTGGAGAACTTTGTCCAGTCGTACAAGCCGGACGCGGCCTCGCGCGAGGAGGTCGGTACGGTCACCGTCGCCGGCGACGGTATCGCCAAGATCGAGGGTCTCCCCTCGGCCATGGCGAACGAGCTGCTGAAGTTCGAGGACGGAACCCTCGGTCTCGCGCTGAACCTGGAAGAGCGCGAGATCGGTGCGGTCGTCCTCGGCGAGTTCAGCGGCATCGAGGAGGGCCAGCCGGTGCAGCGCACCGGTGAGGTGCTGTCCGTCGCCGTGGGCGAGGGCTACCTCGGCCGCGTCGTCGACCCGCTCGGCAACCCGATCGACGGCCTCGGCGAGATCGAGACCACCGGCCGCCGCGCCCTCGAGCTGCAGGCCCCGGGCGTCATGGTCCGCAAGTCGGTGCACGAGCCGATGGAGACCGGCTACAAGGCCGTCGACGCGATGACCCCGATCGGCCGCGGCCAGCGTCAGCTGGTCATCGGCGACCGTCAGACCGGCAAGACCGCGCTGGCCGTCGACACGATCATCAACCAGCGCGACAACTGGCGCTCGGGCGACACGAAGAAGCAGGTCCGCTGCATCTACGTCGCCATCGGTCAGAAGGGTTCGACCATCGCCTCCGTGCGTGGCGCCCTCGAAGAGGCCGGCGCGCTGGAGTACACGACCATCGTCGCCGCCCCGGCGTCCGACCCGGCCGGCTTCAAGTACCTGGCGCCGTACACCGGTTCGGCCATCGGTCAGCAGTGGATGTACGAGGGCAAGCACGTCCTCATCATCTTCGACGACCTCTCGAAGCAGGCCGACGCCTACCGCGCCGTGTCCCTGCTGCTGCGCCGCCCGCCGGGCCGCGAGGCCTACCCCGGTGACGTCTTCTACCTGCACTCCCGTCTGCTGGAGCGCTGCGCGAAGCTCTCCGACGACATGGGCGCCGGTTCGATGACGGGTCTGCCGATCGTCGAGACCAAGGCGAACGACGTGTCGGCGTTCATCCCGACCAACGTCATCTCCATCACCGACGGCCAGTGCTTCCTGGAGTCCGACCTGTTCAACGCCGGCCAGCGTCCGGCCCTGAACGTCGGTATCTCGGTCTCCCGCGTCGGTGGCTCCGCCCAGCACAAGGCGATGCGCCAGGTGTCCGGCCGACTCCGTCTCGACCTCGCCCAGTACCGCGAGCTGGAGGCGTTCGCCGCCTTCGGTTCCGACCTGGACGCCGCGTCGAAGTCCCAGCTGGAGCGCGGTCAGCGACTGGTCGAGCTGCTCAAGCAGCCTCAGTACCAGCCGATGCCGACCGAGGACCAGGTCGTCTCCGTGTGGGCCGGTACCACCGGCAAGATGGACGACGTACCGGTCTCCGACGTCCGCCGCTTCGAGAAGGAG
Organism: Streptomyces albiflavescens; assembly: GCF_014645835.1. GTDB lineage: Bacteria > Actinomycetota > Actinomycetes > Streptomycetales > Streptomycetaceae > Streptomyces > Streptomyces albiflavescens. The sequence continues at coordinate 74,321 of NZ_BMMM01000012.1, read as the reverse complement.
CTCCTGGAGTACCTGCACCGCAAGGAGCAGGGCCTCATGACCTCCATCAAGGAGGGCGCGAAGATGTCGGACGACACCCTCACCGCCATCGCGGACGCCATCGCGGACTTCAAGAAGCAGTTCGAGACCTCGGACGGCAAGCTTCTCGGCGAAGACGTTCCGGCCGCGGCCAAGTGACGTAAGGAAGGGACCTGACTCATGGGAGCCCAGCTCCGGGTCTACAAGCGTCGCATCCGATCCGTCACCGCGACCAAGAAGATCACCAAGGCGATGGAGATGATCGCCGCCTCGCGCGTCGTCAAGGCGCAGCGCAAGGTGGCGGCCTCCGCGCCGTACGCGACCGAGCTCACTCGCGCGGTCACGGCGGTCGGCACCGGCTCGAACACCAAGCACCCGCTGACCACGGAGGCGGAGACGGCGACCCGTTCCGCGGTGCTGCTCCTCACGAGCGACCGCGGACTGGCCGGCGCCTTCAACTCCAACGCCATCAAGGAGGCGGAGCTGCTGACCGCCCGCCTTGAGGCCGAGGGCAAGGAGGTCGACACGTACATCGTCGGCCGCCGCGGTCTGGCCCACTACAACTTCCGCGAGCTCAAGGTCGTGGAGTCGTGGTCGGGCTTCACCGACGAGCCCGCCTACGCGGACGCGAAGAAGGTCGCGGCTCCGCTGATCGAGGCCATCGAGAAGGACACGGCTGCGGGCGGCGTGGACGAACTCCACATCGTCTACACCGAGTTCGTCTCGATGATGACGCAGACGGCGGTCGACGGCCGCCTGCTGCCGCTGCGTCTCGAAGAGGTTGCGGAGGAGCCGTCCACCAAGGGCGAGATCCTTCCGCTGTTCGAGTTCGAGCCGTCGGCGGAGGACGTCCTCGACGCCCTGCTGCCGCGGTACGTCGAGAGCCGTATCTACAACGCGCTGCTCCAGTCGGCTGCCTCCAAGCACGCCGCCACGCGCCGCGCGATGAAGTCGGCGACCGACAACGCGGGAGATCTGATCACCTCGCTCTCCCGTCTTGCCAATGCGGCCCGCCAGGCCGAAATCACCCAGGAAATCAGCGAGATCGTCGGTGGCTCCGCAGCCCTTGCCGACGCGACCGCGGGGAGTGACAAGTAATGACGACGACTTCAGAGACGGCCGTTGCCACGGGCCGCGTCGCCCGGGTCATCGGCCCGGTCGTCGACGTGGAGTTCCCCGTCGACGCGATGCCGGACATCTACAACGCCCTTCACGTCGAGGTGGCCGACCCGGCCAACGTCGGCGAGAAGAAGACGCTGACCCTGGAGGTCGCCCAGCACCTGGGTGACGGCCTGGTCCGCACGATCTCCATGCAGCCCACCGACGGTCTGGTCCGCCAGGCTGCCGTCACCGACACCGGCACGGGTATCACCGTCCCGGTCGGTGACTTCACCAAGGGCAAGGTGTTCAACACCCTCGGTGAGGTGCTGAACACCGACGAGAAGTACTCGGGCGAGCGCTGGTCCATCCACCGCAAGGCCCCGCGCTTCGACGAGCTCGAGTCGAAGACCGAGATGTTCGAGACCGGCGTCAAGGTCATCGACCTTCTCACCCCGTACGTCAAGGGTGGAAAGATCGGTCTGTTCGGTGGTGCCGGCGTCGGCAAGACGGTGCTCATCCAGGAGATGATCTACCGCGTCGCCAACAACCACGACGGTGTCTCCGTGTTCGCCGGTGTCGGCGAGCGCACCCGTGAGGGCAACGACCTCATCGAGGAGATGTCGGACTCGGGCGTCATCGACAAGACCGCCCTTGTCTTCGGCCAGATGGACGAGCCCCCGGGCACCCGTCTGCGCGTGGCCCTCGCGGGTCTGACCATGGCGGAGTACTTCCGCGATGTGCAGAAGCAGGACGTGCTGTTCTTCATCGACAACATCTTCCGCTTCACGCAGGCCGGTTCCGAGGTCTCGACCCTGCTCGGCCGTATGCCCTCCGCGGTGGGCTACCAGCCGAACCTGGCCGACGAGATGGGTCTCCTCCAGGAGCGCATCACCTCGACCCGTGGTCACTCGATCACCTCGATGCAGGCGATCTACGTCCCCGCGGACGACCTGACCGACCCGGCCCCGGCCACCACGTTCGCCCACCTCGACGCGACGACGGTTCTCTCCCGTCCGATCTCCGAGAAGGGCATCTACCCGGCCGTGGACCCGCTGGACTCCACGTCCCGCATCCTGGACCCCCGCTACATCGCGCCGGACCACTACGCGGCCGCGATGCGCGTCAAGTCGGTTCTTCAGAAGTACAAGGACCTTCAGGACATCATCGCGATCCTCGGTATCGACGAGCTGGGCGAGGAGGACAAGCTCACCGTCCACCGTGCCCGTCGCGTGGAGCGCTTCCTGTCCCAGAACACCCACGTCGCCAAGCAGTTCACCGGCGTCGACGGGTCGGACGTCCCGCTGGACGAGTCGATCTCGGCCTTCAACGCGATCATCGACGGCGAGTACGACCACTTCCCGGAGCAGGCGTTCTTCCTGTGCGGTGGCATTGAGGACCTCAAGGCCAACGCCAAGGAGCTCGGCGTTTCCTGACGCCGGCCCCGTCTCGTGCTGAGGGGGGCGGGGACGCACCTCGCGGGGTGCGTCCCGGCCCCCTCCGTACGCCTACTAGACTTTGACCCAACACCCGGCAGCAACGCCGGGTGGTGACCCGAGGAGCCCACCTTGGCTGCTGAGCTGCACGTCGAGCTCGTCGCCGCGGACCGCAGTGTCTGGTCCGGCGAGGCCACCCTGGTCGTCGCGCGTACCACGTCCGGCGACATCGGCGTCATGCCCGGTCACCAGCCGCTGCTCGGTGTGCTGGAGTCGGGCCCGGTGACCATCCGTACGAGTGATGGTGCAACGGTCGTCGCCGCGGTGCACGGCGGTTTCATCTCATTCGCGGACAACAAACTGTCGCTGCTGGCCGAGATCGCCGAGCTGTCGGACGAGATCGATGTCCAGCGCACGGAGCGGGAGCTCGAGCGCGCGAAGGCGGAGGGCGACGCCGCTGCCGAGCGCCGCGCGGACGTTCGACTGCGTGCGGTGTCGGCGCGCTGACACTGCGCACTGTGTGATGCTTTGCCTCAGCCGCGGCTGGGACCGGATGACTCCGGCCCCAGCCGCGGCTGAGGCAAATGCGGAGGTTTTTTCTTTTCCGTTACCTAGGAGACGAGGAGGTCGGTGTCGATGGTCCTCGCTCTGACTGTGTGCGGGTTGGTAGTGGCGCTCGTAGTGGTGGGGCTGTTCGTCTTCGGCCTCCGCCGCCGGCTGATCCAGCGCTCCGGCGGCACCTTCGACTGCAGCCTGCGCTGGGACGTCCCCGAGAAAGGGGACCTCAGCGGCAAAGGGTGGAGCTACGGAGTCGCCCGCTACAACGGTGACCGCATCGAGTGGTATCGCGTCTTCTCCTACGCCCCCCGCCCGCGCCGCGTCCTGGAGCGTTCGGCCATCGAGGTGGCGGGCCGCCGCACCCCCGAGGGCGAGGAGGAACTCGCGCTGCTCTCCGATGCGATCATCCTCACCTGTCTCCATCGCGGGACGCGCCTCGAACTGGCGATGAGCGAAGACGCGCTGACCGGATTTCTCGCGTGGCTGGAAGCAGCCCCGCCCGGTCAGCGCGTCAATGTGGCTTAGCTCTTAGCTCTTAGCCCAGTCCGCTGTTGATGGCGCTCACCAGCTCGCCATTGCTGGTGTCCCCGCTGAACTCCCAGAAGAACGCGCCACCCAGGCCCTGGTTCTTGGCCCAGGTCATCTTGGTGCCGATGGTGGCCGGAGTGTCGTAGCTCCACCAGTTGCTGCCGCAGTGCGCGTAGGCCGTACCGGCGATCGTGCCAGTGGCCGGGCAGGACGTCTTGAGGACCTTGTAGTCCTCGATGCCCTGCTCGTACGTGCCCGCCGCGGGCCCGGTCGCCGTGCCGCCCGGCGCGTCCTGCGTGACGCCGGTCCAGCCGCGTCCGTAGAAGCCGATGCCGATCAGCAGTTTGCTCGCGGGCACGCCCTTCGCCTTGTACTTGGCGATCGCGTCGGCCGTGGTGAAGCCGGCGGTCGGGATGCCGCTGTACGAGGTGAGCGGGGAGTGCGGGGCCGTCGGGCCCTGGGCCGCCCAGGCTCCGAAGAAGTCGTACGTCATCACGTTGTACCAGTCGACGTACTGGGCCGCGCCCGCGTAGTCCGCGGCGTCGATCTTGCCGCCGGAGGAGCCGTCGGCGGTGACGGCCGAGGTCACCAGGTTGCCGCTGCCGAACTTCGCACGCAGCGCGGACATCAGGTTCTTGTAGGCCGCGGCACCACTGGTGTCACAGCTCAGACCGCAGGCGTTCGGGTACTCCCAGTCGATGTCGATGCCGTCGAACACGTCGGCCCAGCGCGGGTCCTTGACCAGGTTGTAGCAGGACTGCGCGAAGGCGGTCGGGTTGGCCGCCGCCTGGGCGAAGCCGCCGGACCAGGTCCAGCCGCCGAAGGACCACAGCACCTTGAGGTTCGGGTACTTGGCCTTCAGCTGGCGCAGCTGGTTGAAGTTGCCGCGCAGCGGCTGGTCCCAGGTGTCGGCGACGCCGCTGACCGACTGGTCGGCGGTGAAGGCCTTGTCGTAGTCGGCGTAGGAGTCGCCGATCGCGCACTGGCCGTTGGTGACGTTGCCGAAGGCGTAGTTGATGTGCGTGATCTTCGCCGCGGAGCCGGACGTCACCAGGTTCTTGACGTTGTAGTTGCGGCCGTAGATGCCCCACTCGGTGAAGTAGCCGAGCTTGACGGCGTTGCCGGTGGGCGGGGGAGTGGTGCCGCCGCCCGTGGTGTGCACGGCGACCGCGCCGCTCGCGGGGCCGGTCTGGTCGGCGGTGTCGCGGGCCTGGACGGTGTACGAGTAGTCGGTGCCGGCGGTCAGACCGGTGTCCGAGTACGAGGTCGTCGTCACCGTCGCGACCTTGGCGCCGTCGCGCAGGACGTCGTAGTTCTTGATGCCCTTGTCGTCGGTGGCGGCCGTCCAGGAGAGCTTCACCGAGGTGTCGGTGAGGGAGGACGCGGTCGGAGTGCCGGGCGCGGAGGGCGGGTTGTCGCCGGGGACGGTGGTGCCGCCGTCACAACTGCCGCCGTTCAGCGTGCAGTTGGAGGGCGAGCCCGATCCGGCGCCGTTGAAGCCGAAGGAGACGGAGGCGCCCGCGGCGAGGGTGCCGTTGTAGGACTTGTTCTTGGCGGTCCAGTGGGTGCCGGAGTTGGTGACGTCGGCGTCCCACGCAGAGGTGACGGACGTACCGGAGGGGAAGTCCCACTCGATGGTCCAGGAGCTGATGGCCGTGGTCCCCGTGTTCTTGACGGTCCACTTGCCTTCGAAGCCGGTACCCCAGTCCTGGGTCTTGGTGTACGTGGCGGTGGCGGTGGTGGCCGCCGAGGCGGGGCTCGCGAGCCCGACGAGGGCGGCGAGCGGAAGCAGCAGGGTGGTGAGCCCTGCGACGGCTCTGTGTCTGAAACGCATCCTGCGTCTCCTCCGGGGGAGTTGATGAGGTGCGGTGGACAATAGAAAGGTCTGGACCATAGGTCAATAGGTCCAGACCAGTGAGACGGCGGCTTGTCGTCAGTTGTTACACGCCCAACTCCTGTGCCAGCACGGCCGCTTGGACCCTGCTCCGCAGCTCCAGCTTCCCCAGCAGGCGGCTGACGTGGGTCTTCACGGTCGCCTCCGCCATGTCGAGACGGGTCGCGATCTCCGCGTTGGAGAGCCCCTCCCCGAGGCAGGACAGCACCTCGCGCTCCCGTCGGGTGAGAGCGTCCAGGACGGACGGATCAGCCGTCGGCTCCCGTACGGGCTTGGCGGCGAACTCCGCGATCAGCCGGCGGGTGACGGCCGGGGCGATGAGTCCCTCCCCGCGCGCCACCGTCCGTACCGCCTCCAGCAGATCCTTGGCCTCGGTGTTCTTCAGCAGGAAGCCGGACGCGCCCGCCCGCAGCGCCCCGAAGACGTACTCGTCGAGGTCGAAGGTGGTGAGCACGAGGACGTCGGCGAGTTGCTCGGCGACGACCTGGCGGGTGGCGGACACCCCGTCGAGGCGGGGCATCTGAACGTCCATCAGGATGAGATCCGGCCGCAGTTCACGCGCCAGCGCGACCGCCCGCTCCCCGTTCTCCGCCTCGCCGACCACCTCGATGTCGGGAGCGCTGCGCAGGATGAGGACGAGCCCGGCACGCACCGCGGACTGGTCCTCGGCGACGAGCACCCGGATCATACGGATTCTCCTCGGGTCAGGGGCAGGGTGGCGCGGACGGCCCAGACCCTGCCGGTGGGGGAAACCTCGGGGCCGGCCTCGAGGGTGCCGCGCAGCAGCGCGACCCGCTCCCGCATGCCGACCAGACCGGCGCCCGAGCCCGGGGCCCGCGGCCCGCCCCGGTCGCCGTACGGACTGGTGACGCACGCCGTCAGGGAGCCGTCCCGCTGGGCGACCCCTACCTTGACCGCGCCGGGGGAGGCGTGCTTGAGGGCGTTGGTCAGGGATTCCTGGACGATGCGGTACGCCGCCAGCTCGACCGGTGCGGGGAGTCCGTCGGCGTGGTCGGTCACCAGCACGACATCGAGCCCGTTGGCGCGGGCGCTCTCCACCAGCGCGCCGAGTCCGTCGAGGGTGGGGGCCGCGGTCGGTTCCCGGTCGCCGCTGCCGTCGCGCAGGATGCCGATCAGCCGGCGCATCTCCGCCAACCCCTCGACGCTGTTCTCGCGGATGACCGAGAGGGCTTCCCTGGACGTCCTCGGGTCGTCGAGGGAGAGCGCGGCGGTGGAGTGGATGGCGATGGCGGACAGATGGTTGGCGACCATGTCGTGCAGCTCCCGTGCCATGCGGGCCCGTTCGGCGGTGACCGCCTGTGTGCGGTCCATCTCGGCGAGCAGGGCGGTCTGTTCGGCGCGCAGACGTTCGGCGATGGCGGTGTCGCGGTGGTTGCGGACCACCCAGCCGGTGGCGGCGGGCGCGAGCGCCACCACGCCGACACCCACGCCGATCAGCAGGGCCTGAGGGTCGCGCCAGAGCATGAGCGGCACCACCGCGCCGATCACCGTGAGCAGTCCGGTGAGCCACGGCAGGCGCCGGGCGGTGGCGGGGGTGCCGTACAAAACAGCCGCGTACATGAGGTCGGTGAACATCACGACCGTGACCACGCTGCCCTGCGTCACCGTGTCCGCGACCAGCGCGGCCGTGCCGATCAGTAGGGCCGGCCTGGGCCGGGTGCGGCGCAGCAGCTCGCAGCCGGCCGTGACGACCAGCGGCACCAGCAGGGCCCAGCGCTGCGGCAGCAGGACGAGGCTGTCGGTGGCCTCCCGTGGACCGAGGCCGAGGACCCACAGCAGGAGCCCGCCGAACAGACCGCCGACCGCGATGCGCACGTCGTCGCGGTGCGGGCGGGGGAGTCGTAGGGCCATACGTCCATCCAACACGGCGCACGGGCCGTCCGCGTGCTTCCCGGGAAGGGTCCGGAACTGCATCTTTCGATGTACCGCGACGTCGTCACCGCCGACGACGATTCGGGCGCCGACCGCCGGGAGCCTGGAAAGGGGATCGAGAGGAGCGAACCGTGATCGTCGGGTTGATCGTCGCGTGCGAGGTCGGTTTCTGGGTGCTGCTGGCGGCGGGGCTGGCCGTCCGGTACCTGGTGAAGTGGCGTCGCACGAGCGTGGCGCTGCTGTTGTGCGAGCCGTTGCTCGAGGTGGTGCTGTTCGTGGTCACCGCCGTCGACCTCAAGAACGGCGCGAAGCCGGGCTGGGAGCACGGGCTCGCCGCCCTGTACATCGGCTTCACCGTGGCCTACGGCCACTACACGATCCGATGGCTCGACGGCCACGCCGCGCACCGGCTCGCCGGGGGCCCGCCCCCGGTGAGGCCACCCCGTCACGGGATGGCCCGGGCCAGGCACGAGGGCAGGATGTGGCTGCGTACGGTGCTGGCGGCCGCCGTCGCCTGCGCCCTCCTGCAGGCCGCGATCCAGTACGTGGGCGACGGCGACACGGACTCGCTGCGGTCCTTCCAGTGGGTGGCGCTGCGAGCGACGGCGATCCATGGCCTGGTCGCCCTCACCTACGCGCTGTGGCCGAAGAAGGCCCCGGCGTCAGCGCTCCCCGCCCGGGACCCACAGCACGTCCCCGACCTCACCGTTGGCCGTACGGGCCAGGATGAACAGCAGGTCCGATAGCCGGTTGAGGTAGGTCGCGGTGAGCGGATTCATGACCTCACCGTGCGCCTCCAGGGCGGCCCAGGTGGAGCGCTCAGCCCGCCGGACAACCGTGCACGCCTGGTGCAGCAGCGCCGCGCCGGGCGTGCCGCCGGGCAGGATGAAGGAGCGCAGCTTCTCCAGCCGCTCGTTGAAGAGGTCGCAGTCCGCCTCCAGCTTGTCGATGTAGAACTGCTCCACCCGCAGCGGCGGGAACTGCGGGTTCTGGACCACCGGAGTCGACAGGTCCGCGCCCACGTCGAACAGATCGTTCTGGACGCGGGTGAGCACCTTGACGATCTCCTCGTCCAGGCCGCCGAGCGCGATCGCCGTCCCGATCACCGCGTTCGCCTCGTTGGCGTCCGCGTACGCCGAGATCCGCAGATCGGTCTTGGCGACCCTGCTCATGTCGCCGAGGGCGGTGGTGCCCTGGTCGCCGGTCCTGGTGTAGATGCGCGTCAGATTGACCATGAGGCCAGCGTAGTTACGCTCCGGCCTTCCGGAAGACTCGTGTGCCCACCGTCACGGAGAGCGCCGAGAAGCCGAGGGCGACCAGGACGCCGTACAGCATGTGGGCCGTGGCGTACGAGCCCACGTACGCGTCGCGCACCGCGTCCACCAGGTAGCGGAACGGCATGAAGTGGGAGAGCACGTTCAGCCAGCCCGGCGCCAGGGTCATCGGCAGCATCAGGCCCGACAGCAGCATGGACGGCATCGTCATCGCGTTGATCGCGGGGCCGAACTCCTGCGGTGTGCGGACCTTCATGGCCAGGGCGTACGAGAGGGAGGCGAGGGAGAGCGTCAGCAGGGCGACGAACGCGAAGCCGATCAGGATGCCGGTGACCGGGGCGCGCAGGCCCATCGCCAGCGCCGCCAGGACCAGCAGCACGGCCTGGAAGACGAAGACGGCGGCATCGCGCAGCACCCTGCCGAGGAGCAGTGCCAGCCGGCTGACGGGGGTGACCCGCATCCGCTCCACGATCCCCTGGTTCTTCTCGATGATGATCGTGAATCCGGCGAACGCGGCTCCGAACAGCCCGAGTTGGAGCAGCAGCCCGGGGACCAGGACCTGCCAGGAGTTGCCCGGCGAGCCGAGCGGCAGGTCGGTCAGGAGAGGGCCGAAGAAGAGGAGGTACAGCAGCGGCATCAGGACGCCGAAGAGCATCGCGAAGCGGGAGCGCAGGGTCTGGCGGGCGTAGCGGCCGAAGATCAGCGCGGTGTCGTGGAGCAGCATGTCGTTCCAGGTCCTCTATGGATACGGGGGAGGGAGTCGGCTATACGGCCACGGGTGCGGAGTCGGCCGACGCGGGGCCGCGTCCGGTGATCGCGAGGAACGTGTCCTGGAGCGTCGCGTCGATCGAGCCGCCGTACTCCAGCTTCAGTGCGCCGGGGGTTCCCTCGGTCACCACGACTCCCTTGTCGACGATCACGAGCCGGTCGGCGAGGGCGTCCGCCTCGTCGAGGTAGTGGGTGGTCAGGAAGACCGTGGTGCCGTACTCGTCGCGCAGTCGGCGGACCAGGTCCCAGAGGTCGGCCCGGCTGCCGGGGTCCAGACCCGTCGTCGGCTCGTCGAGGAAGAGCACCTGGGGGCGGTGGGTGAGCCCCATCGCGATGTCGAGGCGACGCCGTTGGCCGCCGGAGAGCGCGGCTGTTCTGCGGTCGAGCAACTCCGCGAGGTCCAGGTCGCGCGCCAACTCCTGTGCGCGCTCGACCGCCTGGGTCTTCGTCAGTCGATACAGCCGTCCCTGGGTGACGAGTTCCTCCCGCACCGTCACCTGCGGGTCGACGCCGCCCGACTGCGCCACATAGCCGGTGGCGCGGCGCACTCCGCCCGGGTCGGTGGCCAGGTCACAGCCCGCGACCGTGGCCGCGCCGCCGGTGGGCGGCAGCAGTGTGGTGAGCATCCGGAGCGTGGTCGTCTTGCCCGCGCCGTTCGGCCCGAGGAACCCGAGGATCTCGCCCGGCCGCACGGTGAGGTCGATACCGCGTACCGCCTCCACCGGGCCGCGCTTCGTCCGGAAGGTATGGGCCAGACCGGCCGTACTGATGATTGCCATGTCCTCAGAAAAACAGAGTCCCTGAAATTTTGCAATGACTCCAAGATTTAAGAGGGTCCAGTGAAAGCTACGATGCGGGCATGGCTGAGGGACTCAGGGAGCGCAAGAAGCGGCAGACCAGGCAGTACATCTCGGATGTCGCCACGGGACTGTTCCTGGAGCGCGGGTTCGACGCGGTGACGGTGGCGGAGGTGGCGGACGCCGCGAACGTCTCCGTCAACACCGTCTACAACTACTTCCCGGCCAAGGAGGACCTCTTCCTCGACCGCTCCAAAGGGGTCGTCGACCGGCTCGCCCGCTGGGTGCGCGGCCGGGAGAAGGGTGAGTCGGCCGCCGCCGCGGTGGTGCGCGAACTGCGCGAAGAGCTCGAGGCCGTCTCGCCCCGGCTCGGCCTGATGGACGGTTACGCCCGTTTCATGCGGGTCATCCACGACGCCCCCGCGCTCCGCTCGCGGCTGTGGGCGATCAGTCAGGAGGTCGTCGACAAGTTGGAGGAGGCGCTGCGCGAGGAGACCGGCGCGCCCGCCGACGACCCTCTGCCCGGCCTGATGGCCGGTCAGATCAACTGGGTTCACCAGACCGTCATGTCCGTTATCGGACGAGAAATGATGGCCGGTCGGAATCCGGGTGAAGTGTCACGTGAAGTGCTGGTGCTCCTCGACGACATGGAGGAGCTGTTGAGCGAGAAGGTCCTCAACTACGCCGTACGGGCGGCGGAATGACACGCCCCGGTGTGATGTCCGTCAGTTGAGACGTGACGCGCATTACTTACCGGTCACACAGGCACGCCCGAGCGCTAAGGTCCGCCGAAGAGGCAACTTGAACAGCGTGTTAAGGGGAGTCGGAGTGGCACGGAAGCTCGCGGTCATCGGAGCCGGACTCATGGGGTCCGGTATCGCCCAGGTCTCCGCCCAGGCGGGTTGGGACGTCGTCCTGCGCGATGTCACCGACGAGGCGCTGGCCCGGGGCCTCGACGGCATCAGGGCCTCGTACGACAAGTTCGTGAGCAAGGGCAGGCTGGAGGCCGCGGACGCGGACGCGGCGCTCGCGCGCATCACCGCCACCACCGACCTGGACGCGGCCGCCGACGCCGACATCGTCGTCGAGGCCGTCTTCGAAAAGCTCGAGGTCAAGCACGAGATCTTCCGGACGCTCGACAAGATCGTCCGCGACGACGCCGTGCTCGCCTCCAACACCTCCGCCATCCCGATCACCAAGATCGCGGCGGCCACCGAGCACCCCGAGCGGGTCGTCGGCGTGCACTTCTTCTCGCCGGTGCCGATGATGCAGCTCGTCGAGCTGGTGCGCGGCTACAAGACGAGCGACGAAACGCTCGCCACCGCGCGGGCGTTCGCCGAGTCCGTCGGCAAGACCTGCATCGTCGTCAACCGCGACGTCGCCGGTTTTGTGACCACCCGCCTCATCTCGGCGCTCGTCGTCGAGGCGACGAAGCTGTACGAGTCGGGCGTGGCCACCGCCGAGGACATCGACCTCGCCTGCAAGCTGGGCTTCGGCCACGCCATGGGCCCCCTGGCCACCGCCGACCTGACGGGTGTCGACATCCTGCTGCACGCCACCAGCAACATCTACACCGAGACCCAGGACGAGAAGTTCGCCCCACCGGAGCTGATGCGCCGGATGGTTGACGCCGGTGACATCGGGCGCAAGAGCGGGCAGGGCTTCTACAAGCACTGAGAACGATTCTGCGGCGCCCGGACAAGGGCGCCGCACCCAGGCACGGAAACCGCACGCGCCTCTGGGGTATCACTCCATGAGGTGAATTCGGTATCGGTTCGCTTACAGACGGCAACCTCTGCGGCCTTCAGGCAGTCAGACCGTGCACAACAGACAGACGCGACTGCGAACAGACACACGCGGAGTACGAGACGCACTCTCGGGGAGCGCATATGTACATCAGGGGCGACCACGCCGAGCTGGTCGTCGGGGGCCGCCTCGACGTACGCAGCGCGGCGGACGCCCGTACGGTCCTGCACTCGGCCGTCGACGACGGAGTCGGCGACCTGGTGCTGGACCTGTCCGAGCTGGACTCCTGGGACGCCACCGGGCTCGGTGTCATCATGGGGGCCCACCGACGGGCCGGGCGGTGCGGCCGACGGCTCGTGCTGCGCGGCGTACCACCGCAGATGCAGCGCCTGCTGGTCGCCACCCGACTGCACCGGATCCTGGCGATCGAGGGCGGCATCGGGGTGGACTCCCTGCCCCGGGTCTGAGCCACCAGGGGCGTGTCACCGCCTCGGGAGTGAGACCTCGTACACGCGTCCTGACCGGCGTACGAAACGCACCACGCGCACAATCCTCACGAAGCTGTGACGTCTCGGACGGCGCGGTACCCCGGCAGTTCGTAGATACTGTGCGAAGGTTTAGGGTTCGGCTGCCCGCCACCCGAAACCCTACGAGCGGGCACCGGACCAGAAGCGACAGCGCGGTGTGCAGTAAGGCCGGGAGGGGCTCGGCACACGACGCTTTTGGGGGGCTTGGAACATGGACCCGAACAACCGGGGACCCGAAGAGTACGGCCATGACGACGACGGCCAGGCGCCTCGCTCGCGCCCGCCGCGCGATCCGCTCACACCCGACCTGGGCCAGCATTCGCCCGTGCCCGCCCGCACGGTTCAGCTCGTCTCGGGCGACTTCCTGCTCACCGTCAACCCCGTCGACGGCAGCGAGATCGAGAACTGCCCGCCGCACGAGCGGCCGCGGCCGCCGGCGAAGTTCAGCGCCGCCGAACGCGTCGAGCGGGCCCGCGCGGCTCAGCCGCCCGTCCCGCCGGGGCCGGCGCAGCCCCGGCTGCCGCTCCTGGAGCGCCAGGAGGAGCGTGAGCGGCTCGTACGCCTCCTCGCGCGCGGTCGCTCGGTACGCCTCACCGGACCCTCCGGCTCGGGCCGCACCAGCCTGCTCGACGCGGTCGCCGAGGACTGCGCGGACCTCGCGCCCGACGGCGTCGTACGTCTCTCCGGCTACCGGCGCACAGCCGGCGATCTGCTGCACGAGCTGTTCGCCGCCGTCTACGACGCGCCCCTGCACCGCCCGGAACGGGACGAACTGCACCGGCTCGTTCACGAGATCGGCGCGGTCGTCGTCCTCGACGACGTGGAGTTCGGCGGCAGCGCGCTCGACGAGCTGCTCGACGCCACCCCCGAGTGCGCCTTCGTCATCAGCGCGACGCCCGACGTCCCCGCGCCGTCCAGCGACTCCCTCCTCGAAGAGGTGTTCCTGGGCGGGCTCGACCGCAGCGCGGGCCTCGAACTCCTGGAGCGTGCCGTCGGCCGCGTCCTGACCGAGGACGAGTCGAACTGGGCGGGCGACCTCTGGTTCGAGTCCGAGGGCCTTCCCCTGCGCTTCATGCAGGCCGGGGCACTGCTGCGGCAACGCGACCAGCTGCGGGCCAGCCAGGGCGCCGTCGACGAGTTCGGCGTCTTCCAGCAAGTGCCGGTCGACGCGCCCTTCGACGCCGAGGACGGCCACGAGGTACCGCTGCCGTCGCTCGCCGAGGGGGCCGCGCCCGCCGCGCTGCTCGCCTCCCGGCTGAGTGAATCCGCCCGCGCCACCCTGCGGTTCGCGGTCGCGCTCGGCGGCGAGGTGCCGCACCAGGCGCACCTGCCCGCGCTCGTGGGCGACACCCACGCCGACGCCGCACTCGCCGAACTGGCGAGCTGCGCGCTGGTCTCCCCGGTCGGCTCGCGCTACCGGCTCGCCGCCGGAGTGCAGGCCCAGCTGGAAGCCGCCGTTTACGTGGACGGCATCGAGGAGCAGGCCCGCGCCGCGGCTCAGCACTACACCTGGTGGGCCGGGCACCCCTCGGTCACCCCGGAGCGGGTCTGTGCCGAGGCGGACGCGCTGCTCGCGGCGCTCACCGTGCTGGTCCCGCTCACCACGGCCCCGATCGGCGAGGAGAACGAGAGCGTCGCCGTGAGGCTGGCCCGCACGGCCGCGCCCGCGTTCGCCGCCGGCCTGCACTGGAACGCCTGGGAGCGCGCGCTGCGGTCCGGGGTCGAGGCCTCCCGGCTCTCCGGCGCGGTCGGCGAACAGGCCTACTTCCACCACGAGTTGGGCATCCTCGCGCTCTGCGGCGACCAACTGGACCGGGCCCGCGCCGAGCTGGAGGCCTCCATCGGGCTGCGTGGCGCCCTCGCCGACAAGCGCGGCACGGTCGCGGGCCGCCGCGCCCTCGCGCTGGTCGCCGACCGCTCCGGCGACACACCCGGCCTCGGGTCCACCGTTGGGGAGGAGGTGTCCGACGCCCGCTACGAGGAGTCGGCGTCGCCGCCCGGTGGCGTACCGGCGGCCTTCACGATGGCCGAACCCCCCGGCGAGCCCTCCACGCTGGTCACCCACCGGGCAGCCCCCGGCGGCCCCGCGCCGAAGCGTTCGGGCATCACGGGCCGCTTGGTGAGCGGTACCCGGCGCAACCTGGTGGCCGCGGGCGCGGGCGCGCTCCTCGCCGCCGTGCTCGGCACCGTGGTGACGCTCGGCGCGACCTCGGACCACAACGACACCCCGTCCGAGAAGGTCGGCGTCAACCCCTCGGCCAGCCAGGGCAGCGACGAGGACAGCCTGGGCGCGGACAAGGCGAAGAAGGGCGGCGACTCCGACACGGGGGTCGCGGCGACGCCCACGGATCCGGGGCCCGACGGCACGTACGGGACGTCGGACGATCCGACGCCTTCGGACACGGGCAGCGGTGAGCCGTCCGACGATCCGAGCGGCACGCACGGTTCGGGTACGCCCTCGAAGTCGCCGTCCAAGTCGCCTTCGAAGCCCCCGTCGTCCACGTCCAAGCCGCCGTCGTCCACGTCGAAGCCGCCGACCACCTCGACGTCGCCGACGCCGACCCCGTCGGACACGCCTTCCGAGACGCCGACGTCCAGCACGCCGACGACGCCGTCCACGTCGGACTCCGCGAGCGGCCCGGCCTCCAGTGCCCCGGCGAGCACCACCGCCAGCGCACCGGGGAGCAGCGTGCCTGCCGGCAGCAGCCCGGCCACGGCGCCGAGCGGCGCGGTGATCTGACCGTACGACGCAAGAGGGCCGGGTCCGATGATGCGGACCCGGCCCTCTGCTGTCCTCGTACGTACGGTCAGAACAACCGCAGCTTGTCGTCCTCGATCCCGCGCAGCGCGTCGTAGTCCAGGACCGCGCAGCCGATGCCGCGGTCGGTGGCGAGGACGCGGGCCTGCGGCTTGATCTCCTGGGCGGCGAAGATGCCACGCACCGGCGCGAGGTGCGGGTCGCGGTTCAACAGCTCCAGATAGCGCGTGAGTTGCTCCACGCCGTCGATCTCACCGCGCCGCTTGATCTCCACCGCGACGGTCTGCCCGTCGGCGTCCCGGCACAGGATGTCGACCGGGCCGATGGCCGTCATGTACTCGCGGCGGATGAGCGAGTAGCCCTCGCCGAGCGTTTCGATGCGGTCCGCGAGGAGCTCCTGAAGGTGTGCTTCCACGCCGTCTTTGATCAGGCCGGGATCCACGCCCAATTCGTGCGAGGAATCGTGGAGGATCTCTTCCATCGTGATGATGAGTTTCTCGCCCGCCTTGTTGATGACGGTCCAGGTACCTTCCTCGTCGCCGGAACCCTCCTTCAGCGTGCAGGGCGGCGACATCCAGTTGAGGGGCTTGTAGGCCCGGTCGTCCGCGTGGATCGAGACGCTGCCGTCCGCCTTCACGAGGATGAGACGGGGAGCCGACGGGAGATGGGCGGTGAGCCGGCCCGCGTAGTCCACGGAACAGCGGGCAATGACGAGACGCATGGTCGGCAACGCTACTCGACGGGCAGTGGTGCACGCGATTCGCCCGCCCGTCACCCACCACCACCCTCAACCGAGGTCCCTCCGGTCCCGCCCCTTTTTCCGCCCGTCTCCCGCCACCACCCTCATCCGAGGGCCCTTCGGTCCCGCCCCTTTTTCCGCCCGTCTCCCACCACCACCCTCAACGGAGGTCCCTCCGGTCCCGCCCCTTTTTCCGCCCGTCTCCCACCACCACCCTCATCCGAGGTCCCTCCGGTCCCGCCCCTTTCTTCCTGGAAGAAGCCTGTTCGGTCGTGGCTGATTGTGTGCCTACTGAGAGTTCGCTATGTGCGCATTCTCCTGGTGCCGTCACCGGCCGTTGCTTACCGTATAAACGGGAGGTCGCGATGCGTGTACTCAGGGTGTTCGATATCGCGAATTCCCTATCCCTGTCCGGCAACCCCCGAGGTCTGGGGGTGCGAGAGGAGAACCCATGTCGCTCGACGTCTCACCGGCCCTACTCCAACAGGCCGAGCGAGGCGAGGTCGACGAAGCTGACTTCGTCGACTGCGTCCGGACCTCCCTGCCCTACGCGTGGGAGATGATCAGCTCCCTGGTGGCCCAGCTGAAGGTGGACGGCGGCAACTTCGCCGACAACCAGACGCCTCCGCCGGACGAGCAGGCACGTGGCCAGCTGCTGCGTGCGCTCGCGAGTGACGCGATACGCGGCGCGCTGCAGCGTCACTTCGGAGTGCGGCTGGCCTTTCAGAACTGCCACCGGGTGGCGGTGTTCCCGCTGGACGCCACAGTGGACGACACGCTGGCACGCTTCACCTCGGTCCGCAGTCAGCTGCTGAATCAGTCCCCGGAGTTCCGGGACTGCTGACGCGGTGATGCCGCAATTGCTTGCCGCTCCGTACGCGGGAGGTGCATTTTGTACCGGGGCGGCAAGCTCCCGGCGCGTCCGGCCCGGGGGAGGGGCTGGACGGCCTGTTGGACGGGCCCTACAGCCCGTTGGACCGGCGGCGACCGGTCACCTGAGGTGCGGCAGCACCTCGGCTCCGAGACGGCGTACGTTCTCCTCCGTCGCCGCCAGGTCCCCCGAACCCTCGACGAGCAGGGCGAAGCGTGAGATGCCGGTCCGCTCCGAGGTCGCGGCGAGCCGGTCGGCGCACAGCCGGGGGGTCCCCACCGGGTGCAGCCCGCAGAGCAGTTCGGTGTACGCCAGTGGGTCCCGCATCGAGCGGGCGCGGCCGTCGACCGTCACATGGGCGTCCAGCCCCTGCTTCAGCCAGCCGGGCACCGCCTTGAGGAGCGTCTCGACGGCTTCGGTGCGACGGTCGGCGATCTGGCAGACACCGGCGGAGACATGGGCCGCCGCGAAGATCTTGTCCGCCGGGTGCCCGGCCGCGCGCGCGTACTGCCGCCACAGCGCGACCATTTCGGCCTTCTCCTCGTCCCCGACATGCATCCCGAGGAGCATCGGCAACCCGCGCTCGGCCGCGAGCCGCACGCTCGCCGGTGAGGTGCAGGCGACGACGACCTCGGGCCCGGGAGCGCCACTCAGCGCTTCCGACGGCCGGGGGACGACGGCGACTTCACGGAAGCTGAACCGCTCCGAGGTGCCCTGCACGGACGGCTCGCACAGCCAGCGCACCAGCAGATCGAGTGATTCCGGGAACCCCTTCTCGTACGCCTCCAGTCCTGAACCGAAGACTTCGAGGTCGACCCAGGGGCCGCCGCGCCCGACGCCCAGCGAGAACCGTCCGCCGGACGTCAGATGCAGCAGGGCGGCCTGCTCGCCGAGCGCGACGGGGTGGACGGTGGGCAGCACGCTGACCGCCGTGCCGACCCGGATGCGACTGGTGCGGCCGAGCAGGAACGCGGCGAGTGTGACGGCCGACGGGCATGTGCCGTACGGCACGAAGTGGTGCTCGGCCAGCCAG
Organism: Streptomyces albiflavescens; assembly: GCF_014645835.1. Classification (GTDB taxonomy): domain Bacteria; phylum Actinomycetota; class Actinomycetes; order Streptomycetales; family Streptomycetaceae; genus Streptomyces; species Streptomyces albiflavescens. Next base: position 56,383 of record NZ_BMMM01000012.1, on the reverse strand, counting down.
ACCGAGTCGAGTCCGGCCTCCTCGGCGACCTCGGCGGACCGCACCGCCCGGTGGAGGGTCTCCCCCTGGCCCTGTCCCGGGAACTGGGCCGCCAGTACAAAACTTCCTACGTGCATCGCACTTCCTGCTTCCTCGGCTCCGACAGGGAGCTCCCCCATCGGGCATAACCGCATGACACGTGCCGAAGTCACGGCCTGGCGGAGAGATTTGCGGATTGTCTGCGAAATGGGCCGCCCGGTGGGGGATCTGTGCAGGTTCGTGGAGTACGCGAACCCCTGCGCGTGCCGCGTAGGCTGGAGATGGCCCCTGCTCCCTGTATAGCTCCGTGAGGTGTCCTGTGTCCCCGCGTCGCAACCGTCCGAAGGAAGCCGGCTCGTCCGGTCGGAGCGCGGACGAGGACCGCTCGGGCCGTTACGGCGGCTGGGAGTCCACGGAGAGCTGGCAGGGCGAGGAGTGGAGCGTGCGCCATGTGGCGGGCGCGAGCGCCGAGGGCAAGACCTACCGCTGCCCCGGCTGCGACCAGATGATCCCCTCCGGTGTCCCGCACGTGGTGGCCTGGCCGGAGCACTCCGGCGTCGACGACCGCCGGCACTGGCACAAGGCCTGCTGGAACGCGAAGGACCGCCGCACCTCGCGGGTGCAGCGGTCCCGTAACGCGCCCAGGTTCTAGGCGGTCAACGCGCCCAGGTCCTGGGCGACTTCGGATATCGGTCCGGGCGGGGTCAGACGTCCCGGCGCTCCAGCAGCACGAAGGCGCCGGCGATCGCCGCCGCCGTCACTCCGGCGAGCAGACCGAGCTGCGCACCGCCGTGCCCGCTCTCGCTGTCCAGACGGAAGATCCTGGCGAGGGCGTTGGGAGCGTTGTACTCCTGCATCTTCTCGCCGATCGTGCGCATGCTCTCGGACATCATCAGGAACGCGGGCATGATCGCGGGCACCAGCACGACACCGAGCATCGTGGTGATCGCGCCGGCCGAGTGGCGCAGCATCGAGCCCACCGCGAGCGCGAGGACACCGAGCAGCGAGACGTACAGCGCGCCCATGACGACCGTGCCGCCCCACGAGACGTTGGAGGAGCCGCCGTGCATCCCCGAGGTGATCAGGCCGACCAGGCCGATCGCGAAGGCGGACACGGCGAACGCCACCGCGAAGAAGATGATCAGCTTCGCGGCGAGTACCCGGTGCCGCTGCGGCGAGGCCGTGAACGTCGTACGGATCATGCCCGTTCCGTACTCGGAGGAGACCACCAGGACGCCCAGCGTGATCAGACAGATCTGCCCGAGCATCAGGCCGAAGAAGGCCGGGATCGTGTACGGGACGTCGGTGAAGTCGGAGTTCGAGGTCTGCGCGGCGACCAGGAAGCCGATACCGATCACCAGAAGCAGGAAGATGCCGAGCGTCCACATCGTGGAGCGCACCGACTTGATCTTCGTCCACTCGGAGGTGAGCGCGTGACCGAGGTGGGTGCGGGTGATCGGAATCGGTGACGTGTACGAAGTGCCGGGCGCCGCCTGCCAGTTGGGGGCAGCGACGGCCTGCTGCGGCATCGGGGGCTGGGGCGTGCTCATCGGGCGTCCTCGGGCTTGGTCAGGTCGGGGGCGGCGGGTGCGGCGGCGGGCGCGGCGGGCGGCTGCGCGGGGGCCTGGACGGGCTGCGCGGGGGCCTGGGGCTGCGCCTGGGCATACGGGTTGGCGTCCGCGGCACCGCCGGGAGCACCCGGTGCGCCGTACGGGCCCGGCTGACCGGCACCGGGGGCGCCCGGAGCACCCGGTGCGCCGTACAGGCCCGGCTGACCCTGCGGCATCCCGAACGGCTGCCCCCCCTGCTGGGGCGGCGGCGGTGCGTACCAGCCCGGCTGGCCCTGGCCCGCAACCGGCAGCTGCTGGGGCGGCACGGCACCGGGCGGCAGCTCCTGCTGGAGCCCGGCCTTCTGGTCGATGGTCGAGCGGTAGTCGACGGCGCCCTGCGTCATCCGCATGTACGCCTCCTCCAGCGAGGCCTGGTGCGGCGACAGCTCCCACAGGCGTACGTCGGCGGAGTGCGCGAGGTCGCTGATGCGGGGCAGCGGCAGACCGGTGACGCGCAGGGCGCCGTCCTGCTCCGGGAGCACCTGGCCGCCGGCCTCCGTCAGCGCGGCGGTGAGCTTCTCGCGCTGCTGCGGCTCGGTGTCCGGGGTGCGGACCCGGGCGAAGTCGGCCGAGTTGTGCGAGATGAAGTCCTTGATGTTCATGTCGGCGAGCAGCTGGCCGCGGCCGATCACGATCAGGTGGTCGGCGGTCAGCGCCATCTCGCTCATCAGGTGCGAGGAGACGAAGACCGTGCGGCCCTCCGCCGCGAGGGACTTCATCAGATTGCGCACCCAGAGGATGCCCTCGGGGTCGAGGCCGTTGACCGGCTCGTCGAAGAGCAGCACCTGCGGGTCGCCGAGCAGCGCGGCGGCGATGCCGAGCCGCTGACCCATGCCGAGCGAGAAGCCCTTGGAGCGCTTCCTGGCCACGTCCTGGAGCCCGACGACACCGAGCACCTCGTCCACGCGGCGGGCCGGGATGCCCGACAGCTGGGCGAGGCACAGCAGGTGGTTGCGGGCGTGCCGGCCACCGTGCACGGCCTTGGCGTCGAGGAGCGCGCCGACCTGGCGGGGCGCGTTCGGCAGCTTGCGGTACGGGAAGCCGCCGATCGTCACCTGCCCCGAGGTGGGGTTGTCCAGGCCGAGGATCATCCGCATCGTCGTCGACTTGCCCGAGCCGTTGGGCCCGAGGAAGCCGGTGACGGCGCCCGGCCGCACCTGGAAGGAAAGGTTGTACACGGCCGTCTTGGCGCCGTAGCGCTTCGTCAGGCCGACTGCCTCGATCATGCTCCGCACCCATCGAAAGGTTCAGGACGTCGGGGCGCACGCCCCCGTAAGGGTTAGGAGGATATCGGGGCGCTGACGGTTCCACTCAAGAGAAAGTAAAACAGCGCAGGTCAAAAGGGGGAGAGATCGGGTAAGGGCTCTTACCCGCACTCCCGCCTTTGGCAGGTACCCGTCGTGCCTGGTCAGGCCGGAAACGGAACCCTCACACCCGAAACGGCAGCGAGTCGTCCAGCGGCGGCAGGTCGTCGTACAGCCGCAGTTCCGCCGATTCGTCGACGTACGGCAGGAAGTCGGTCTGGGGCAGCACCCAGCCCTCCTCGCCGAAGATCCGGGTGCCCCGCTCGCGCAGCGACCGCTCGCCCCCAGCACGCCGCACCCAGGTCGCCGGATCGGGGCCGAGCAGCTCGCGCAGCCGCGCGGAGTCCGCGAGCAGCGAGGCGAGCAGCTCGGACTGGTCGCCGCCCCCCGGACGGGGCTGTCCCGTGACCGGGTCGGCCAGCACGCCGTGCGCGCTGAAGTAGATGTACGCGCCGCCGAGCCGCTCCCCGGACGGCATCGTCATCGCGAACGTGTCGCCCGGGAGTATCGCCCGCCGGTAGTCCGGGAACTCGGTGTCGTCGACCGCCTTCAACTGCGTCGAATCCAGCCAGGTCACCACGAGCGTGGTCTCGGCGCCCCGGTCGACGTACGGCGTCCCGGCCACGTAGCCCGCCGGGCTGATGTGCCCCGAGCAGCCGACCCCGATGCCCTGCACGCGCACCGGCACCATCGGCACCGTCGCCGGGATGCCGAGCCGGGTCAGCTTGTGGGCGACCTGCCCGGGGGAGGCGTTCGAGCCGACCGCGATGACCGGGTGACGACGTCCGGTGACGACCTGGCCGAGGTCGGCGAGCGCTTCGTCGAGCCGCTGTTGCGCCTCCTGCTCCTCCACGTACCACTCGCCGAGCCTGAGCGGCCGCACGTCGAGCTGGAGCAGCTCGCCGCCGGTCAGCAGGGAGGGCTCGGTGGTGGGACGGCCGGGATAGGTGAGCGGCTTCTTGGCGGGCACGTCGTCCAGGCCCAGTGCCTCAAGGCTTCGGTCCTTCGTCGTCACGGTGACGCCCTTCGGGGGTGGTCGCGCGATACGGGCACAGCCTTCCACGCGAGATGTACCCGGGGCGGGGCCTGGTCTCCCCGTCTGGACGGGATTGGCCGGACCGGACACCGGGAATCATGCCGTCCCATTGTACGAATGGGGACGAAGTCGGTTACGGGGGTGGCGAGTTGCGTTTACTGAGAAGGCCGGGGCGGGGCCGGGCGCATCCGCGCTTTCGTACGTCCGTTCGCTGGTGGATCGCCGGACGCACCGTCCATGCCCTGCTCCTGATGACGCTCGGCGCGCTGGCCGGACTCTCGCTGGTCATCGCGACCGCCTGGACGCTGACCGAGCACTCGCCCCGATCGATGGCCGAGCGGTTCTCGAACGAGGAGCGGCTCTTCGACCTCAGCCTCACCGTGCTGCGCGCCTGCGTCGGCACGGACAACCTCGAACCCGAACCGGACAGCACCGCGCACCAGCTGCTCGCCACCCTCGCCTCGGTCACCGGCTCCCTGGTGCCCGCGGTGCTCCTCGGCATCGTCCTGATCAAGATGTTCGCCCTGCGGCCCTTCGTCTGGCGGCAGCGGGCCAGCATCTCGCACGCCTGGACCGCGGACTTCCCCGGCTACTCGCGCCTCCACGCGAACAGTGACCACGCGATCATCGCCGTCCGCTTCTACAACCGCTTCGACAATCTGTCGGTCGTGGACCTGCGCGCCCGAGCCCACCTGCGCTATCTGGAACGCTCCCCGCACGATGGCAGCCTCGTCATCTACAAGCAGTGGCTGAAGGTCCTGGACGCGAAGGGCGAGCCCGCCGATGAGCGGTCCTGGCTCGCGGTCGAGCGTGGGGCGCCCTTCACGGTGTGGATACCGGTCGAGGCACCGGTGGCCGAGCTGCCTTTCCGGCGCATCCAGGGCAAGAACCTGTCCGGGTCGTACGGCGTGAAGCTGCTCGTGCGGCTGACCGCGCGCACCGTGGGTCTCGGCACCGAGGTCGCCGACGAGCGCTGGTTCGACCTGGAGGGCGGCGACTTCGAGCTCGGCCGTTTCGTGCCGCTCCAGCCGGACCTGGACAAGGACGTGTGGCGCTGGGAGGGCTGGACGGACTTCGACGGGCTGATCCGGCGGACGCCGCCCGACGAGGACGAGGTCAGGCGCCCGCGCTCTTGAGTCAGCTCACGCGCCCGGGCTCCTGAGCGATCGCACGCAGTCTCAGGCGTCCCGTTTCTTGAGAAGCGCATAACCCCCGATGAGCGCCGCGGCCACCCACAGCACCATGATCACGAGGCCGCCCCAGGGGCCGTACGGAGTGTCGTCGCCGATCGGGGTCACGACCCGCATGATCTTGCTGCCGGCCTGGTCGGGCAGATAGCGGCCGACCTTCTTGGTCGCGGAGACGGCGCCCAGGATGTTGGAGATCAGGAAGAAGAACGGCATCAGGATGCCCAGCGAGAGCATCGGACTGCGCAGCATCGCCGCGACGCCCATCGAGAAGACGGCGATGAGCGTCATGTAGAGCCCGCCGCCGATCACCGCGCGCAGCACACCCGGGTCGCCGATGGACGCCTTGTGCACGCCGAGCACCGCCTGCCCCAGGAAGAAGGCGACAAAGCTGGTGATCATGCCGACGACGAGGGCGAGGCCCGCCGCCACCGCGATCTTGCTGAACAGAAACGTGCCGCGCTGCGGGACCGCGGCGAGCGAGGTGCGGATCATGCCGGTGCTGTACTCGTTGCCCACGACCAGCACCCCGAACACGATCATCGCGAGCTGACCGAGGGTCATGCCCGCGAAGCTGATGAACGTCGGGTCGAAGGAGAGCCGCTCCCGCACGGGCATGTTGTCGAACTCGTTCTTCGACAGCAGCGAGATCAGGATGCCGAGAGCGATGGTGACGATCGCGGCGAGACTGAGCGTCCACACGGTGGACGCGACGGACCGGATCTTGGTCCACTCCGACTTGAGAACCTGGGTGGCCGCCATGGTCAGCCCCTCTTCCAGTCGCCGCCCCATTGCGGGGCCGGCCGCGGGGTCGGTGTGTGCGGGGTGTCGGCGTGCGCGTGGTACTCCACCGACTCCGCGGTCAGCTGCATGAACGCCTCCTCCAGGGAGGCCTGTTGGGGGCTGAGCTCGTGCAGCACGATCTGGTGCTGCGCGGCCAGCTCGCCGATGTGCTCCGGTTTGCCGCCGTCCACTTCGAGCATGCCGCTGCCCGTCTCGACGACCGTGATCCCGGCGCCGTGCAACACGTCGAGAAGCCGCTCGCGCTGGGGGGAGCGGATACGGACGTACGACCGCGAGTTCTGCTGGATGAAGTCGGCCATGGAAGTGTCGGCGAGGAGTCTGCCCTGGCCGATGACGACGAGGTGGTCGGCGGTCAGCGCCATCTCGCTCATGAGATGGGAGGAGACGAAGACGGTACGGCCCTGAGCCGCGAGCGACTTCATCAGATTGCGGATCCAGTGGATGCCCTCGGGGTCCAGCCCGTTGACCGGCTCGTCGAACATCAGGATTCGCGGGTCACCGAGCAGCGCGCCCGCGATGCCGAGCCGCTGGCCCATACCGAGCGAGAAGCCTTTGGCCTTCTTGTTCGCCACCGGGGTGAGCCCCACCGTGTCGAGGACCTCGTGGACGCGTGCCTTGGGGATGCCGTTGCTCTGGGCGAGGCAGAGGAGGTGATGGAACGCGCTGCGGCCGCCGTGCATGGCCTTCGCGTCCAGCAGGGCGCCGATGTATGTGAGCGGGTCCCTCAGGTGGTCGTAGTGCTGACCGTCGATCCGGACATCGCCCGCGGTCGGGTGGTCGAGCCCGAGCACCATCCGCATCGTCGTGGATTTTCCGGCGCCGTTGGGGCCGAGGAAGCCGGTCACGATGCCGGGTCGAACGGCGAAGGTGAGGTTGTTCACCGCCACCTTCTCGCCGTACCGCTTGGTCAGCCCCTCGAGCTCAATCATGCGGCCACGCTAAGTCGGGCGGTTTGGCCCTGCCACTTGAGCACGGGGGCTCTGCCGCTTGCTCGCCGTGGCCGGCTGCCGCGCCGCCCGGGCCGGGCGCGTCCGCGCGGCGGAGGCGCACCATGTCACGGCCCCGCGCCCCCCTCGACGGCGCGCGCCCCTCGTCGTACGACAAAGGCCCGCGCCCCCGGCGGAGGGTGCGGGCCTTTGACGGTGCTCGGTGATTACCGGGACTGCTGGGCCGGAACCCCACGGGAGATCGGCTCGTCCTCGGCCGGCGTGCCGGCGGCGGCCACCGCGGCGCCCGTGAGCGTCGCGAGCATCTCGCGGACGTTCGTGAGCTGGGCGTTGATCGAGTCGCGGCGGTTGGTGAGAGCCGCGAGCTCGCGCTCGGATTCCGAACGGATGCGGTCGGCCTTGGCGTTCGCGTCGGCCACGATGTCCTCGGCCTGGCGCTGAGCCGTCTCGACCGTCTGGCGGGCGCGGCGCTCGGCGTCCGTGCGCAGCTTCTCGGCCTCCAGGCGGAGCTGCTCCGCGCGGTGCTCGATCTCCGCGAGACGCTTCTCGGCCTTGGCCTGACGCGAGGCCAGGTCGCGCTCGGACTGCTCGCGGCGCTTGGCGAGGTTCGTCTCGAAGTCGGCGGCGGCCTGGGCGGCCTTGGCACGGGTCTCCTCGAAGAGGGCGTCCGCCTCTTCGCGCTTGGACTGCGCGTCCTTCTGCGCATCGGCGCGCAGCTGCGAGGCGTCGCTCTTGGCCTTCTCGACGATCCGGACGCCCTCGTCCTCCGCCTTGGCCTTGCGGTCCGCAGCGAACGATTCTGCGTCGTTGCGGACCTGCTGGGCCGCAGACTCGGCGAGCTCGCGGTGCTGCTCGGAAGCGCGACGGGCCTCCTCGCGCAGGTCCTTCGCCTCCTCCTCGGCGAGGCGGAGGATCTTCTCGACGCGCGCGCCGAGACCCGCGTACGACGGCTCGGCGTCGCTGACCTGGGCCTGGGCGTTCTGCGTCTCGAGGTGGAGCTCCTCGATGCGCTTTTCCAGAGCAGTGATACGGGCCAGAGCGCTGTCACGGTCGGAGACGAGCTTCGAGATGCGTTCGTCCACCTGCGCGCGGTCGTACCCACGCCGCACAAGCTCGAAGCCGTAGGGGGAAGTGTCGCTCATGGGGTTCCTGTCGAATGAGACCGGTGAGGTGATAGGGGGAATCCTAGGGGTCAAAGCGGTGTGTCATCGAGCGGATACGTGTTTGATCTGGAGAATGACACTCCTTTTGGGTGGCTAACTGTCGGAGGGCTTGCCAGAGCCTGTGACAAAGGTCCCTACAAAGCATGGAATCGGTGCTTCTGGCTAGCCCTCTGACGACTTGCCACCCGAACGAGTCGCGCCCGCGGCGGCGCCGGCCTTGATCCCACCGTCCTTGTTGCCGGACGGGGCCTCAAAAGACTCCAACGCCTCCAGGACGTCCTGGACACGGGAGATCTCCGCATTGATGTCCTCGCGGCGGCGCACCAGGACCTCCAGGTCGCGCTTGCCCTCCTCGACCGCGGCCTTCGCCTCCTGGATCGCCTCGGACCTGATCTTCTCGGCCTCGGTGACGAGCGAGTTCTTCTTCTGCTCGGCCTCCTTGAGGAGACCCTCCGCCTTCTTGACCGCGGCGATACGCACCTTGCTCGCCTCGGAGTTGGCCTCCGACACCAGGTCCTTCGCCTTCGCCTCGGCCTCGGCGAGCTGGTCCTCGGCCGCCTTCACGAGCGCGTCGCAGCGCTCGCCGGCCGTCTTCATCGCCTCGGCCGACTCACGGCGGGCCCGCCCGTGCAGCTCCTCGATCTCCGTGGTGATGCGGTCGCGCAGCTCCTCCGCCCGCTCCCTTATCGCCGTCGCGTCCCGGCGCGTGCCGACCAGCAGCTCGTCCGCGTCCGTACGGGCCCGCTCCACCAGGGAATTGCCTTCCACGGTCGCCTCGGAGACCAGTCGTTCGGCCTCGTTGCGCGCCGCCCCGACCATCGTGTCGGCCTGCGACTCGGCTGCCGCCGTCGTCTTCTGCGCGCTCTGCTGCGCCTCGGAGAGCAGCTTGTCCGCCTCGGACGCGGTCTCCGAGATGAGGGTGTCGACCTGCTCGGCCGCCTCGGAGCGGCGCTTGTTGGCCTCCTGGCGCGCTTCGTCCAGCGTGCGCTCGGCCTCCTCGCGCGCCGACGACGTGAGCCGCTCGGCCTCCGCCGCCGCCTCGGCCTTGACGCGCTCCGAATCGGCGCGGACCCGCTCGGCGTGCTGCTGCGCGGAACCGACCGTCTCGGCGGCCTCGGCCCGCAGCCGCTCCGCGTCTCCGGTCGCGTCCGAGATGAGCTGCTCGGCCTTGGCCACGGATTCGGCCCGTACGCGCTCGGCCTCGGCGGCGGTCTCGGTCGTGAGCCGCTCGGCCTCCGCCGCCGCCTCGGTGATGAGGGTGTCCGCCTGCGTGGCCGCGTCCGAACGGATCCGGTTGGCGTCCTCCCGGGCGTCCGCACGGGTCCGCGAAGCATCCTGCTCGGCGTTCGCGATGGCGTCGGACGCCTCGGTGCGGACACGCTGGGCGTGGTCGGCGGCGTCCGAGCGCAGCCGCTCGGACTCGGCGATGGCCTCGGAAACCGTGCGCTCCGCGAGCGACGAGGCGGCATCCGTCTCCTGGGCCGCCTCCCGCCGGATGCGCGCCGCGTCCTCGGACGCCCGCTCCCGCTCCGCGTACGCGTCGGCGCGGACCCGGTCCGCCTCCTCCTGCGCCTCGGTCCGCGTGCGGTCCGCCACGTGCTCGGCGGTGCTGCGCAGACCCGCGATCTCCTCCTGGGCCTGCTCGTGCAGCCCGGCGACGGAGTCGCGCACCTGCTGAGCGGTCTGCTCGGCGCTCGAGACCATCTCGGTCGCCCGCCGGTCGGCCTCCTCGACCAGGCGTACGGCCTCGGCCTGCGCCTCGTCGACGCGATTGCGCGCGGAAGCCAGCAGCTCCTCGCTCTGTTCACGGGCCCGCTCGCGCTCCTGGTCGGCCTCCTGGCGCGCGGAGCCGAGAAGCTCCTCGGCCTCGCGGCGGCGCCTGGCGGCCTCCTCCTGCGCGGCGGCCAGCGTCTCGGCGCCCTCGGTCGCCAGCCGCTCGGCCGCGGCCTGCGCCTCCGCCCGTACGCGATCGGCGCTGTCCTGGGCCTCCGACTTCAGCCGCTCGGCCTCCGCCGCGGCCTCCGAACGCAGTCGTACGGCGATGGTCTCGCCCTCGGCGCGTGAGGTGGACGCGTCCGCGGCCGCTTCGTTGCGCAGTCGCTCGGCCTCGGCCTCGGCCTGTGCCTGCAGCGCGCGGATCCGCTCGGCGGCCTCCGTGCGCAGCCGGTCCGTCTCCTCGGCGGCCTCGCGGCGGATCCGCTCGGCCTCCGCGCGCGCGTCCGTCAGCGCCTGCTCGGCGGCGGCGAGGCGCTCCTCGGCCTCCGTGTGGCGACGGGTCAGCTCCTCGGCGGCCTCGGCCTGGCGAGCCGCTATGGCGCGCTCGGTCTCCTCGCGCAGCCGCTCGGCCGCACGCTCGGCCTCCGCGTTGATCGCCTCGGACTGCTCGACCGCCTCCGCCCGATGCCGCTCGGCCTCGGCACGGGTGCGCTCCAGGGTCTCCTCGGCCTGCCGGCGCAGTGTGGTGGCGCGCTCGATGGCCTCGGTGCGGACCTTCTCGCTGTCCGTCGCGGCGGTCTGGCGCAGTTCGTCCGCGTCGGCCTTCGCCTTGGCGAGCAGCTCCTCGGCGGTCTTGGCCGCCTCCTCGATCTGCTGGACGGCCTCGCGGCGAGCCTCCGCGCGGATGCGCTCGCCCTCGGAGACCGCGTCGGCGCGCAGCTGCTCGGCCTCGCCGCGCAGACGGCGCGCCTCCTCCTGCAGTTCGACCGTCTTGGCGCGGTACTCCTTGGTGTCGTCCTTCGCCGTGCCCTTGAGCTGCTCGGCGATGTCGTGCGCCTCGGCTCGCAGCCGGTCGGCCTCGGCCTCCGCTTCGGTGCGGATCCGCTCGGCCTCCTCGGCGGCGGCCTTGGTGGTCGTCTTGGCTTCCTCGGACGCCTTGTCGAGCACGTCCTCGGCGGTACGGGCGGCCTTGGCGAGCTGGGACGCGGTCTCCTCGGCGGTGAGGCTGCGGGCGTTCTTCTCGGCCTCCGCGACGATCTTCTCGGCCTTGGCGCGCGCCTCCGCGACGACCTGCTCGGCCTCGGACTTGGTGGTCTCGGCCTCCTTGGTGGCCTCGCTGACCAGCCGGGCGACCTGCTCCTTCGCCGTGCGCGTGCGCTGCTCGTTCGCCGACTCCGCGCTGGAGAGGGTCTTGGCCGCGGACTCCTTCGCCTCGGCGACGACCTTGTCGGCCTCGGCCCGCGCCGCGCGCAGCGCCGCATCCGCCTCGGTCATGCGCTGCTCGGCGGCCCGGCTCAGCTCGGTGGCCTGGCGGCGGGCGGTGTCCGACTCGGTCGCGGTGGAGCTGCGCAGCTGCTCGGCGTGGTCGGTGGCCTCCTGGGCCTGCGTGGACGCCGCGTTCAGCAGCCGCTCGGCGTCCGTGCGGGCCCGGCGCAGCAGCTGCTCGGCCTCGGCGCGGGCCGCCTCGGCGTCGGTGGTGAGCCGCTGCCGCGCCTCGGCGGCGACCCGCTCGGCCTCCGTGCGGGCGGCGGCCAGCGCCTGGTCGGCCTCGGCGCGCGACTCCTCCAGGAGACGGCGGGCCTGCGACTCGGTGCGGGCGCGCAGTTGCTCCGCCCATGCCACGTTCTCGTTGACGTGCGACTCGACGGTCTGCCGGCGCTCGGCCAGCTCCTGGTCGAGCTGCTGGCGGCGCGTGACCGCTTCCTGGTGCAGCTCCGCCTGAAGGCGCGCGGCCTGCTCGGCGTGTTCCTGCAGGATCCGCTGCGTCTGCGCGCGGGCCTGGCTCAGCTCGCGCTCGGCGTCCGAGCGCAGCTGGTCGGCCTGGATCTGGGCATTACGGAGCAGCTGCTCGGCCTGGTACCCGATGTCGCCGCCGTCGTAGGCAGGACGGGTCGCCAGACTGCGCCGCGCCTCGTGCAGCTTGGCGCGCAGCACCTCGACCTGATAGCCGAGGTCCTCGGCGTGCTGGACGGCCTTCTCCCGCTCGGTCTTCAGCCGCTCCATCTCGGCCTCGAACCGAGAGAGGTGGTCGACGTCAGCCGCCGGCTCTCGCTCCTGGCGTTCGTAGCCCCGCACTGCGCGGTCCCATCCGTCCCCTGGTCGCAAGTCTCTCCAAACGAGCTCCGTCCATCCGCCGAACGGGGCCCCCGGGGAATGGTGTCAGATCAACGGCGGAGCATGGGCTGCTGCCCCGACGCTCGTCCCTCGAAACCTGGACCCCGGCCCTCGGTTCTGCGCGCTGGAATGCGGCAGGACCTCGGCCGTCCCCGCGAAAAGGCGACGGCCGCCCCCAACCCTACCGGCCCAGATATACGGGGGTCAGTGCTCAGGTGACTCAACAGCAGCCGAAGTGACCAGTTCTGTCAGGACACCGTGGCAATCCTTTGGGTGCAGGAAGGTGATGCGGGAGCCCATGGACCCGCGCCGGGGCTCGTCGTAGAGCACGCGTACGCCCTTGTCCTTGATGTCGGCGGCGTCGGCGTCGACGTCCGCCGTACCGAAGGCGATGTGGTGCACGCCCTCGCCGTTCTTGGCGAGCCACTTCGCCACGGTGGAGTCGTCGCGGGTGGGCTCCAGGAGCTGGAGGTAGGAGGCGCCGCCGTCGGACGTCTCGTTGATCTTGAGCATGGCCTCGCGTACGCCCTGCTCTTCGTTGACCTCGGAGTGGAAGACCTCGAAGCCGTACGTGGCCCGGTAGAACTCGACGGTCTTGTCGAGGTCGAAACAGGCGATCCCAATGTGGTCGATTCGCGTCAGCATGGAGTCAGTGCAGCGCTCCGGAGGTGGTTACGCAACGTGCGCGCGATCACACTCGCGGCCGGATGACGGCTGGCTTACCGCTCAGTACATTCAAGTAAACCCTCGTTCACTCCTCAGCTGTGCAAGCTGGAAGGGGATCGCACCTCATGTCTGGAACGAACAGCACGACTTCCGTGATCGTCGCGGGTGCCCGCACCCCGATGGGACGGTTGCTCGGCTCCCTGAAGTCCTTTTCCGGAGCCGACCTCGGAGGCTTCGCGATCAAGGCCGCCCTCGACCGTGCGGGGATCGGTGGCGACCAGGTGCAGTACGTGATCATGGGCCAGGTGCTCCAGGCCGGGGCAGGGCAGATCCCGGCACGCCAGGCCGCGGTCAAGGCGGGCATCCCGATGAGCGTCCCGGCGCTCACCATCAACAAGGTGTGTCTGTCGGGCCTGGACGCCATCGCGCTCGCCGACCAGCTGATCCGAGCGGGCGAATTCGATGTCGTCGTCGCGGGTGGCCAGGAGTCGATGACGAACGCGCCGCATCTCCTCCCCAAGTCCCGTGAGGGCTACAAGTACGGGGCGATCGAGATGCTCGACGCCATGGCGTACGACGGTCTGACGGACGCCTTCGAGAACATCGCCATGGGCGAATCGACGGAGAAGCACAACACGCGGCTCGGCATCGCCCGTCCGGAGCAGGACGAAGTGGCGGCCCTCTCGCACCAGCGTGCGGCCGCCGCGCAGAAGAACGGCATCTTCGAGGCGGAGATCACGCCGGTCGAGATTCCGCAGCGCAAGGGCGAGCCCGTCGTCTTCAGCAAGGACGAGGGCATCCGCGGCGAGACGACCGTCGAGTCGCTCGGCAAGCTGCGCCCCGCCTTCACCAGGGACGGCACGATCACCGCCGGCACCTCGTCGCAGATCTCGGACGGCGCGGCCGCCGTGGTCGTGATGAGCAAGGCCAAGGCGCTGGAGCTCGGCCTGGAGTGGATCGCCGAGATCGGCGCGCACGGGAACGTGGCAGGCCCGGACAACTCCCTGCAGTCGCAGCCCTCGAACGCGATCGTGCACGCCCTCAAGAAGGAGGGCCTGGAGGTCGAGGACCTCGACCTGATCGAGATCAACGAGGCCTTCGCGGCGGTCGCCGTGCAGTCAATGAAGGATCTCGGGGTGTCCACGGAAAAGGTGAACGTCAACGGCGGCGCCATCGCTCTCGGTCACCCGATCGGGATGTCCGGTGCCCGGCTCGTGCTGCACCTCGCCCTTGAGCTGAAGCGGCGCGGCGGCGGCGTGGGCGCGGCCGCGCTGTGCGGTGGCGGCGGTCAGGGTGACGCGCTGATCGTGCGGGTACCCAAGGCCTGACACGCGTTCCCCTCTTGCGGAATCTCGACTGAACGGAGCTGTGATGCAGGACGTCTCCTCGCTGGTGGCCCAGGCCAGGGAAGGACGGCCGCGGGCCGTGGCCCGGCTGATCTCCCTGGTGGAGGGGGCGGCACCGCAGCTCCGTGAGGTCATGGCGGCGCTGGCGCCGTTGGCCGGTAACGCGTACGTGGTGGGGCTGACGGGATCGCCGGGCGTCGGCAAGTCGACGTCGACCTCGGCCCTGGTGACGGCGTACCGGCGACAGGGCAAGCGCGTCGGAGTGCTGGCCGTCGACCCCTCCTCGCCGTTCTCCGGAGGCGCGCTGCTCGGCGACCGCGTGCGCATGTCCGAGCACGCGTCCGACCCCGGGGTGTACATCCGCTCGATGGCCACGCGCGGCCACCTGGGCGGGCTCGCGTGGGCCGCGCCGCAGGCGATCCGCGTCCTGGACGCGGCGGGCTGCGACGTGGTGCTGGTGGAGACGGTGGGTGTCGGCCAGTCCGAGGTCGAGATCGCGTCCCAGGCGGACACGTCGGTCGTCCTGCTCGCTCCCGGCATGGGCGACGGGATCCAGGCGGCCAAGGCCGGAATCCTGGAGATCGGCGATGTGTACGTCGTCAACAAGGCCGATCGGGACGGGGCCGACGCGACGGCGCGTGAGCTGAACCACATGCTCGGGCTGGGAGAGTCCCGCGGTCCGGGCGACTGGCGGCCGCCGATCGTCAAGACGGTTGCCGCCCGTGGCGAGGGGATCGACGAGGTCGTCGAGGCGCTGGAGAAGCACCGGGCGTGGATGGAAGAGCACGGGGTGCTCGCCGAGCGGCGCCTGGCCCGCGCCGCCCACGAGGTGGAGACCATCGCGGTCACGGCCCTGCGTGAACGCATCGGCGACCTCCATGGTGACCGTCACCTCGGCGCGCTCGCGGAGCGGATCGTGGCGGGTGAACTCGACCCGTACCGGGCCGCGGACTCCCTGGTGGAGGGCCTGACAGAGAGCTGAGCCGAGGCGTTTCTCGCCCCCTCCGCCCTGCCCGTCCCGCAGTGTCGCGCAGTTCCCCGCGCCCTTTTCAGGGGCGCGGGGAACTGCGCAATCTTTTGGCGGGGGTCTGGGGGCGCAGCCCCCAGGGACGGGACGGGCAGGGGCGGAGGGGGCGAGAAACTCCCTGGTCAACTTCCACCGGCCGCTGCTAAGTTGGGCCGCATGTTCCTCCTCTTGGCATAGGGCCCGCCCAGGCCCGCGACGGACAGGCAGCGCATCGCCGCTGCGTCGTCGCGGCACTCAGGCGTCCCCCAACCCGCCTCGAAGTCGAGGAACCTTTCGCATGTCTGCGACGCTCTCGCGGCCCTCGTACGCCGCGCTCTTCCGCATTCCCCACACCCGCCGCACCTTTACCGCCGCCCTGATCGGCAGGCTCTCGTACGGCATCATCTCGCTGGCCATGATGCTCACCGTGACCCGGGCAACCGGGTCGTACGCCGTGGCCGGCACGGTCATGGCGCTGTTCGGCGCGATGAGCGTGTTCCTGTCGCCCGCGAGGGCGGCCCTGATCGACCGGTACGGCCCCCGCCGTGCCCTCCTCCCGATGGCCTCGCTGTACGCGGGCCTGCTCACGGCCTTCGCGGCGGCAGCCTGGCGGCCGGGAGCGCCGGCGGCGGCACTCGGCGCGCTGGCCGTCGCCGCCGGTAGTTGCACGCCGCCCCTCGGCCCCACGATGCGCGCCGTGTGGGGCGAAGTGGTCGAGGACCGGCTGCTGTTGCAGCGCGCGTACAGCCTGGACGGCGTGGCGGAGGAGATCCTCTTCGTCTCGGGGCCGTTGCTGGTGGGCGCGGTCGTGCAGTTCGCGCCGCCGGCCGCCGGGGTCGCGCTCAGCGCCCTGCTGGTGTGGGCCGGCACCCTCGCGTTCGTGCTGTCGCCGGTCGTGGCGGGCGTACGACCGGCCGCGGAGAAGAAGCGGGCACGCTCCGGGCGCCGGTTCCGCGGCGGACGCGCGCTCGCGCAGCCCGTCGTCGTCGCGGCGGGCGTAGGGCTGTCTCTGGGATCCCTGGACCTTCTCGTGATGGCCTTCGCCCAGCAGCGCCATCACGGGGACGACGTAGTGGCCTGGGTGCTCGCCGCGCTGTCGGTGGGCAGCGCGCTGGGCGGCCTGCTGAACGGCGCCGTCAACTGGCGCAGGCCCGCGCGGGTGCGGCTGCCGCTCCAGGCCGGCGGCCTGGGTCTCGCCCTGCTCGCCGCGGGGCTCGCTCCCGGCCTCGGCACACTGACCGTCGCCGTGGCCTGCGCGGGCTTCTTCGTCGCCCCGGCCCTGACCACGTCCTACCTGATCGCCGACGAGGCGGCTCCGCCGGGCTTCCGCACCCAGGCGGGCGCCTGGGTGAACACCGCGGTGAACGCGGGCAGTTCGGGGGGCGCCGCAGGGGTCGGGCTCCTGGTGGGCCACGTGTCACTGGGCCTGTGCTTCGCGGCCTCGGGAGCGGTGGCCGTCGCCGCGGGCCTGATCTCCGTGCGGGGTGCGGGCACTTCTCCGCGCCCCGTCGAGGGCGCGGAGAACTGCGCGATCAGCCACGAACAGCCGACAGCTCCCGAGCAGCCGGCCGTCTGAGGACGTCAGACCGCCCCAGGACGTCCGGCAGCTTCCGAACCGCTACGGTTTGCCCCGCTGCCCTCGCAGATGCTCGGCGATCGGCCGCAACGACTTGTGGAGGTCTTCCAGAGCCTCCGGGGAGAGCAGATCGATGAAGTGCCTCCGCACGGACGCCACGTGATACGGCGCGACCTTCTTCATCGTCTCCATGCCGTGCTCGGTGAGGACGGCATACAGGCCCCGGCGGTCAGACTCGCAGTTCTCGCGTCGCACCAGATCCGCGTTCTCCATGCGCGTGATCTGGTGCGAGAGCCGACTCTTGGACTGGAGGGTGGCGGACGCGAGGTCACTCATCCGCATCCGTAGGCCCTCCGACTCGGAGAGGTTGACCAGGATCTCGTAGTCGTTCATCGTCAGCCCGAACGGCTGCAGGTCCCTCTCGAGCTGGTACGTCAACAGCCTGTTGACCTCCAGGTGGGTGCGCCAGGCGCACTGCTCCGCATCGGTCAGCCAGCGCGTGGCCGTCTCGGTCTCCATAAATGAAGTCTACCTAAAATGTTGAAAGGCGAACTAGTGAGGGTGGTGTGACTGTGCGCACGCGTTCGATGTCACACTCCGCAGACTACCGCTCACAGCCCGAAGCGACGCTGGAGGTCCCCCAGCTGTCCGGGAAGGCGCGGTGTGCCGGCTTGCTGTCCCTGATGACCTGGTACCCCGCTCGCGCCCGGTACTCCCGGCTCGTGCGGGACCGCGCCCGTGGCCTGCTCGGCCATGAGGGTTTCGGTGGACTGGAGCAGCACCGTGCCGGCCCCTACGAACTCGAACTGGTGCTCCTCTCCAGAGGCCCCGCCGAGGCCTGTCATCGCACGTAGACCGCCCATTACACCTGTCATGTACCCGTGGTCGTAGTGATGGCACGGGGAGGGGCAGTCGGCCCAGCCCACCAGGGCCTGAGGGTCCACCCGAATCGGAGGTTCCATGAACACCACCGGACCGTTGGATGCGGCCACGAACTTGCCGGTTCCGATCAGGGTCAGAAACCCCGGCACGATCGACTGCTTGAGGGCAAGACTTGGCTGAAAAGCGAGGAGGTTGCCCGAGCGAATGGTCAGGTTGCCGTCGTCCAGGTCATACGAATTGACGTCGAAGGCCCGGTCGGCGAGGAGCATCTTGCCCGAACCCTCGGCCACGACCCAGTCGCTCGCGTGCAGAGGCGAATGGAACGACGTGCGCACGAGACGGTCGAGCCGGCCGTGTCCGACGCCGTTGAATTCCATCGACCCGTAGTAGGCGATCATCTTGCCCTTCTGCAGGAACCACTGGCTCCCCTTGAGCTCGACGCAGAAGGTGTACTTGTTGACGTTGTCGTCGACCGGCAGCGACATCGGGTCGTGGATCACCGGGCCGCCCGGAGTCCCGTACGCGCTCACAGCTTCTCCTCCGAGGCCTGGACGTACACCGCACCATTACCGCTCAGCTCCAGCTGGAACGCCTCGCCCGAGCCGCGGCCCACCATGTCGCGCCAGCCCAGCGCCGTGGACAGCTTGTTGCGTACGTCGCCGTGGTGGGCGACGTACGCCTGCGGGTCGACGTGGACCGGGCGCTGCGGGGTGATCGGGATCTCGAAGACGCCGCCGTGCGCCATGACGGCGACCGCGCCGTGTCCCTTGAGGGTCGTGGTGAAGAGGCCCTGGCCGGTCACCTGGCCCCGCATCATGCCCATGACCCCGCCCTGCGAGCCGAGGAACATCGTGCCCTGCTGGAGAGTGCCGTCGAAGGCGAGCAGCCGGTCCGCCTCGACGTACAAGGTGTCGCCTGTGAGATTGATCACTTGCACGTGATGGCCGCCGTGCCCGAAGAGCACCGTGCCGGAGCCCTCGACGGTCATCAGTGGAGTGGCCTCGTTGGCCAGGCGGCGGCCGATCATCGACATGACACCGCCCTGGCCGCCCTGGATGTTGGGGGTGAAGGAGACCTCGCCCCGGTAGGCGAGCATCGCGCCGCGCTGGCTGAACATCCGCTGGCCCGGCAGCACCGTGGCCTCGACCATCTTCGAGTTCACTTCGCGAAAGGGCATGTCACACGTCCCCCGCGATCGTGTTGCGCTCACTGGGCTGCACATAGACCAGGCCGTCGCCCTCGAAGCGGATCTGGAACGCCTCGCCGCCGCCCTCGCCGAGCAACGTGCGGAACGTCACACCGGACTGGAAGGACTGGCGCACATTGCCCTGGTGCGCGATGTACGCGCCCGGGTCGACCGTCAGCGGGTACTGGGAGCTCACCCGCAGCACCACCGCCGGGCCGTCGGACATGATCGCCGCCTGCCCGTGTCCCTCGACGGTGGTCGTGAACAGTCCGTTGCCCTGTGAGGCGCCCCGCAGGCCCGTGAAGGACGTGCCGGTGCGCAGCCCCGCGTCCGTCGCGAGCAGATTGCTCGACTCCACGTACAGCTTGTCCCCCTGGAGATCGACGAGGTTGATCTCGGAGGCACGGTCCGCGAACCAGCAGGTCCCGTGTCCCTTCACCTCCATCACCGTCATCTGCTCACCGGTGAGGCGCCGGGTCACCATCCCCCGTATGCCCTCACCGCCCCCGCTCAGCTTCTTGAAGGCCATCTGGCCGTCGTACGCGACCATCGAGCCGTTCTTCGCCTTTACGGCGTCCCCGGTCATGTCGACGGCCAGCACCTTGCTGCCTTGAAGTCGAAACATCGCCACGCTGTGAAGGTAGCCGCCGGGTGGGGCCGCCGACAGAGCCCGCGGGATGATCCGGACCCCGAAGACACCCCGAGACCCCCTGCCGGGAGGCGCGAAGCCCGAGTGCCACAATGGGCGGACGCTTGTGCTTGCGTTCACAAAGCGTTGACGACTCTCCCACCGAAGGTGACCCGTGGACATAAAGACCGCCTCCGCCCTCCGCCGCCTCCGCCTGGTCTCGGCCCCCGAGGCTGTCTCCTTTCTGCTGCTGCTCGTCTGCTCGGTGCTGAAGCGGACCACGGACTTCAACGCGGTGCCCGTCATGGGCGCCATCCACGGCGTCCTCTTCATCCTGTACGTGATCTTCTGGGCGGACGCCTGGAACCGCGCCAAGTGGAGCGGGGGGACCGGCATCCTCTACTTCGTTCTCTCCGTCCTGCCGACCGGCGGCTTCTTCGCCGAGCGCAAGCTCAAGCGCGAGGCCGAGAACGCGGTCATCGCGTCTCGCGCCCGCAAGGAAGGGATCGTGAACGCATGATCGTCGCCTTCTCCGTGACACCGCTGGGCGTCGGCGAGGACGTTGGGGAGTACGTCGCCGACGCCGTCCGCGTGGTCCGAGAGTCGGGTCTGCCGAACCGCACCGACGCGATGTTCACCTCGATCGAAGGCGAGTGGGACGAAGTGATGGACGTCGTCAAGCGCGCCGTCGCCGTCGTCGAGGAGCGTGCACCGCGCGTCTCGGTCGTCCTCAAGGCGGACATCCGTCCCGGCGTGACGGACGGTATGACCTCCAAGGTGGAGACGGTGGAGCGGCACCTGTCCGCGTAAGCCTCCGTCAACCGGACCTCCCGTGGAGGTCCGTCTCCCGAACCCCGGCCCCTGGGCCGGGGTTTCTTCGTGCCTCGCGGCCTGCGTCCGTCAGCGCGCCCCGGCCGGCGCCGTGAACGCGGAGCCCCAGCGGGTCACCCAGCTCCGGACGCCAGGGCCAGGCCCAGGGGCGTGTGCTCGTAGAGGACCTGGTGGCCGTAGCGGCGGGAGGTGAGCAGGCCCGCGTCGCGGAGCGTCGCGAGGTGGGCCGATACGGAGGACGGCGCGAGCCCGAGACGTTGCGCCAGGACCGTCGTGGTGGCGGGCTCGGCCAGTGCGGTGAGCACGGCGGCCCGCCCCCGCCCGAGCAGCCGTACGAGCGCGTCGGGCGCTCGGTCCGACGGCCCGGACCACAGACCGCCGATGCCCCGCGCAGGGTAGACGAGCGTGGGCTGCCAGGGCGGGTCGAAGGAGCTGACCACGTCCGGCCAGATGAAGACGCTGGGCACCAGGACGAGTCCCTGCCCCGCGAGGTCCCGCTCGTGGAGCCCCTTCCACTCGACGGCCAGCGTCCGGGCGCGCCAGCCGAACCGCGGGTCGATCTCCGGAAGCAGCCCGCCGAGGCCGACCTCGGCGAGCCGCCGTGAGTGGAACGAGACGTCCGCCTCCAGCAGGGCCCGCAGCCGTGGCCAGTCCGGTTCGAGGAGGGTGTGCCAGGCCTCCTCCACCAGGTCGGCCAGCTCCCGGACCATGCGGACCGGGTCCTCCAGCAGGGCCCGCCCGCGGGCGGACTCGAGGGCGCCGGGGGTGTCCGTGAGTGACCGTGCGGTCTCCTCACGGGCCGACTCGGGGTCGGCCGCGCGGACCGCCGCGATCTCCTCCCCGAAGGTGGCGGCCGGGCCGATCGGAGGCCGGCCCAGCCAGTCGGGGGAGTAGCCGCGCCGCGGCATGAGCAGCCACAGGGGCGCGAGGTCGAGCCCCGCCGCGGCGGCGCGGATCCGCCGCAGCCAGTGCGCGTGGTAGCCGTGGCGCGCGGGACGGTTCAGCGTCCGCACCGCCTCGAGGGTCTCCCACAGCGGGGACACCGCGAAGCGGCAGTTGAGGAGGTCGTCCTCCCCGAAGTGCAGCAGGGACGGCACGGCGCCTCCCACGCTGGGCTTCGACGGTCCGGAAGATTCGGCTGAGACCGAAACTCTACGGGTCCCGTCGGCGGGCGGGCACGCTGCTGCCCATGCGGGAAGCACAGGACACAGAGGCGCAGGACACAGAAGCGCAGGACACAGAAGCGCAGGACACAGAAGCGCAGGACACAGAGGGAACAGGGCCGGCGGGCACCCCGGCGCCGCGCGCCGCGGACGCCGCCCCCGACGTCACGGGCTACGGCCGCGTCTTCGCCGTACGGGAGTTCAGGGCCGTCTTCGCCGCGCACGCCCTGTCGCTGCTCGGGCTGGTGGTCAGCGAGATCGCCCTGTCGGTCCTGGTCTACGACCTGACCGGCTCCCCGTTGCTGAGCTCCCTCACCTTCGCGCTCGGCTTCCTGCCGTACCTCGTCGGCGGAACCCTGCTCGCGGGCGTCGCCGACCGTTTCCCGGCCCGGCGGGTGCTGGTGGTGTGCGACCTGGTGTGCGCGGGGTGCGTGGCCGTGATGGTGACGCCGGGCGCGCCCACGGCCGTACTGCTCGCGATGAGGTGCGCCCTCGCCGTGGTCTCACCGGTCTTCCAGGGCACACGGACGGCGACCCTCGCCGACGTGCTCGGCGACGGAGACTTGTTCGTACTCGGCCGTTCCCTGCTGCGGATCGTCTCGCAGAGCGCGCTGCTCACCGGTTTCGCGGCCGGCGGCCTGCTGCTGACCGTCGTCACGCCGCGGCACGCCCTCGTCGTCACCGTGTGCACGTTCCTGGCGTCCGCCGCACTGCTGCGTCTCGGCACCCGGCGGCGGCCGGCCCGGGACCGGCAGGCGGGGGCCCTGGTGCGGGACTCGCTGCGCGGCACCCGGCTCGTGCTCGCCGACCGGCGCGTGCGTGCGCTGCTCCTGCTGTTCTGGGTGCCGCCGATGTTCGCCGTGGCGCCGGAGGCGCTGGCCGCTCCGTACGCCGACGGGCTGGGCGCCGGGCCGGCCGGGCTCGGCCTGCTGATGTGTGCGCTGCCGGTCGGCACGATCGCGGGGGAGTTGTACGCGGGGGCGAGGCTGCGCCCGGCCATCCGCACCCGGCTCGTCCTCCCGCTCGTCTGCGTCACCCTCCTTCCCTACGTGGGCTACGCCCTACGGCCCGGACTCGGCTGGTCGCTGGTCCTGCTGCTGCTCGCGGGCGCCGGGTCGGCGTACACGCTCGGCCTCGACCAGTGGTTCGTGCGGGCCGTTCCGGAGGAGCTGCGGGGGCGGGCCATGACCCTGAACACGGCGGGGCTGATGACCGTCCAGGGGCTGGGGATGGCGCTGGCGGGGGTGGCCGCGGAGTTCGCCGGGGTGCGGGCTGCCGTCGCGGGCGCGGGTGTGCTGGGCACCGTCTGCTGCGTCCTGCTGGCGGTGGAGGCGCGACGAGCGGAATCGGCGGCGGCGCGGTGCGCGGGAAAGGGGGTCGTGCGGAGGGTGGACAGGGGAGTCGCGACCGGTGCCGGAGGGGGCGGAATCCCCCTCGCGCCGGGGCGGGCGACCGAAACGCGAGACGGGGCTGACCATGATGTGACCGGCCGGTAAGGTCTTTGGCGTGCCGAAGCCGCTCAGCCTTGCCTTCGATCCCATCGCCCGCGCCGACGAACACTGGAAGCAGCGCTGGGGATCCGTACCGTCCATGGCCGCGATCACATCGATCATGCGCGCACACCAGATCCTGCTCGCCGAGGTGGATGCGGTCGTCAAGCCGTACGGACTGACTTTCGCGCGCTACGAGGCACTGGTGCTGCTCACCTTCTCCAAGGCCGGCGAGCTCCCGATGTCCAAGATCGGCGAGCGGCTCATGGTGCACCCCACGTCCGTCACGAACACCGTGGACCGGCTGGTGAGGTCCGGGCTCGTCGACAAGCGGCCCAACCCCAACGACGGGCGCGGCACACTCGCCTCCATCACCGAGAAGGGCCGCGAGGTCTGCGACGCGGCCACCCGCGACCTGATGGCCATGGATTTCGGGCTCGGGGCGTACGACGAGGAGGAGTGCGCGGAGATCTTCGCGATGCTGCGGCCGCTGCGGGTCGCCGCGCGGGACTTCGAGGACGAGTAGGGCCTCGCTCCGAGGGCGGGTGTCCGAGGACGAGTAGGGCCTCGCTCCCAGGGTGGGTGTCCGAGGACGAGTGGGGGCGCGCGAAGATCGCGCAAATGGGGTCGTTACGCTCGTCCCCATGAAGAAGAGCGTGCTGACCAGGTACCGCGTGATGGCCTACGTCACCGGTGTGCTGCTGGTCCTGCTGACCCTCGGCGTGATCGCCAAGTACGTGCTCGACATGGACGGTGCCGCGGACTTCACCCGCGTCGTCGGTATCGCGCACGGCTGGCTGTACGTCGTCTACCTGGTCTTCGCCTTCGACCTGGGCTCCAAGGCGAAGTGGCCGGTCGGCAAGCAGCTGTGGGTGCTGCTCGCCGGGACGATCCCCACGGCCGCCTTCTTCGTGGAGCGCAAGGTCTCCCACGAGCTGGAGTCCAAGGTCGCGGACGACTCTCCCGCGGTCGCGAAGGCATAACTTCCACCGCCGTGCGGGCAACGTACGGCGGTGTCCCATCGACATTTACTAGGACGTCCTAGTAAATTCGAAGGTATGGACGCTGACGCCATCGAGGAAGGCCGCCGACGCTGGCAGGCCCGCTACGACGCTTCGCGCAAGCGCGAGGCAGATTTCACGACGCTCTCCGGCGACCCCGTGGAGCCCGTGTACGGGCCGCGGCCCGGAGACGAGTACGAGGGCTTCGAGCGGATCGGCTGGCCGGGCGAGTACCCCTTCACCCGCGGCCTGTATCCGACCGGCTACCGAGGGCGTACGTGGACCATCCGGCAGTTCGCCGGGTTCGGCAACGCCGAGCAGACCAACGAGCGCTACAAGATGATCCTCGCCAACGGAGGCGGGGGACTGTCGGTGGCCTTCGACATGCCCACGCTCATGGGACGCGACTCCGACGATCCGCGCTCGCTCGGCGAGGTCGGGCACTGCGGGGTCGCGATCGACTCGGCGGCCGACATGGAGGTCCTGTTCAAGGACATCCCGCTGGGTGACGTGACGACCTCGATGACCATCAGTGGTCCGGCCGTCCCCGTCTTCTGCATGTACCTGGTGGCCGCCGAGCGGCAGGGTGTCGATCCGTCGGTGCTCAACGGCACCCTCCAGACCGACATCTTCAAGGAGTACATCGCGCAGAAGGAGTGGCTCTTCCAGCCCGAGCCGCACCTCCGCCTCATCGGCGACCTCATGGAGCACTGCGCGTCGAAGATCCCCGCGTACAAGCCGCTGTCCGTCTCCGGCTACCACATCCGCGAGGCGGGGGCCACCGCCGCGCAGGAGTTGGCGTACACGCTGGCGGACGGCTTCGGGTACGTGGAGCTCGGCCTGTCGCGCGGACTGGACGTCGATGTCTTCGCCCCCGGTCTCTCCTTCTTCTTCGACGCGCATGTCGACTTCTTCGAGGAGATCGCCAAGTTCCGGGCGGCGCGGCGGATTTGGGCCCGCTGGATGCGCGATGTCTACGGGGCCACGTCCGAGAAGGCGCAGTGGCTGCGGTTCCACACCCAGACGGCGGGTGTCTCGCTGACTGCTCAGCAGCCGTACAACAACGTGGTGCGTACGGCCGTGGAGGCGCTGGCGGCGGTACTCGGCGGGACGAACTCCCTGCACACGAACGCGCTGGACGAGACGCTGGCGCTGCCGAGCGAGCAGGCCGCGGAGATCGCCCTGCGCACTCAGCAGGTGCTGATGGAGGAGACCGGGGTCGCCAACGTGGCCGACCCGCTGGGTGGTTCCTGGTACATCGAGCAGCTCACCGACCGGATCGAGGCCGACGCGGAGAAGATCTTCGAGCAGATCAAGGAGCGGGGGCTGCGGGCGCACCCCGACGGGCAGCATCCGATCGGACCGATCACCTCCGGGATCCTGCGGGGGATCGAGGACGGGTGGTTCACCGGGGAGATCGCCGAGTCCGCGTTCCAGTACCAGCGGTCGCTGGAGAAGGGCGACAAGCGGGTGGTGGGCGTCAATGTCCACCATGGCTCGGTGACGGGCGACCTGGAGATTCTGCGGGTCAGTCATGAGGTCGAGCGGGAGCAGGTGCGGGTGCTCGGCGGGCGCAAGGCCGGGCGGGACGACGCGGCTGTCCGGACCGCTCTGGACGCCATGCTGGCGGCCGCGCGGGACGGGGCCAACATGATCGCGCCCATGCTGGACGCCGTGCGGGCCGAGGCCACGCTCGGCGAGATCTGCGATGCCCTCCGGGACGAGTGGGGGGTGTACACGGAGCCGGCGGGCTTCTGAGGGGTTTCTTCGCCCCCTCCGCCCCCTGCCCGTCCCGACCCGGGGCTCCGCCCCGGACCCCGCCCGCGCGGTTTCCCGCGCCCCTGAAGGGGTCCGGGGAACCGCGCGTACTAGTCCTGCCCCGTCGCCCCCTTCAGCCCCAGCAGCAGTACACGGGTGAAGCTGCGGACCCACTCCTCGTCCGCGGGCTCCGCGCTGACGAGGGTGCGATGGACCACCGCACCCGCGACCATGTCGAAGATCAGGTCGGCGGTCCGGGCGGCGGCGGCCGGGTCGGACTCCGGGGGAAGCTCACCGCGGGCGGTGGCGCGGGCGCGGCCCTCCAGGACGAGGCGCTTCTGCCGGTCGACGATCGACGTACGGATGCGCTCGCGCAGGGGCTCGTCACGGGTGGATTCCGCCACGACGGCCATCAGCGCCGTCTTGGCCTCCGGGCGGCCCAGGATCGCCGCGAACTGGAGCACGACGCCCTCGATGTCCGCCGCCAGGCTCCCCCGGTCGGGGAGTTCCAGCTCGTCGAAGAGGACGGCGACGGCGTCCACCACGAGTTCGTTCTTGCCCGCCCAGCGGCGGTACAACGTGGTCTTCGCGACCCCGGCGCGGGTCGCCACGTCTCCCAGCGTCAGCTTGGACCAGCCCAGTTCGACCAGCGCCGCGCGCGTCGCCTCCAGGATCGCGGCGTCCGCGGCTGCGCTGCGCGGGCGCCCCGTGCGGGGGGCGGAAGTGCGACTTTGCATGCCAGTGACCATATCCGGCCGTTCTGTGAAGTCGTGAGGGAGATCACCGGGGTATCGCCCACGAAGAGGTCTCCCGACAGTTACGCTACGACGCGTAGCGAAAGCTCGTGCACCGCGATCGTGTGCGAGCGACAACCACTGGCGCCAGGTGGGGACCCGGCGCCGAGCATCACGTATCAAGTCGTAAAACGCCTGGCTTTCGGAACGCTTTTCACGCGCGCGCACAGAAGGGGGAGGATGTACTCATGCAGCCACGGAACATGTCCATGAGCGGAGTCGTCGACCTCGCCGCGGTGAAGGCGGCCCAGGAGGCCAAGGCGAAGGCGGAGCAGGCACGCGCCGAAGCGGCCAGGCAGGGCGGTGGGGGCGGGGCCGTGTCACCCGCCAGTCTCGTCATCGACGTCGACGAGGCGGGGTTCGAGCGTGACGTCCTGCAGCGCTCCACCGAGGTGCCGGTCGTCATCGACTTCTGGGCCGAGTGGTGCGAGCCCTGCAAGCAGCTGAGCCCCGTGCTGGAGCGGCTGGCCGTCGAGTACAACGGGCGCTTCGTCCTCGCCAAGGTCGACGTCGACGCCAATCAGATGCTGATGCAGCAGTTCGGGATCCAGGGGATCCCGGCCGTCTTCGCGGTGGTCGCCGGGCAGGCGCTGCCGCTCTTCCAGGGTGCGGCCGGCGAGGCGCAGATCCGCGGCACCCTCGACCAGCTCGTCCAGGTGGCCGAGCAGCGCTTCGGCCTCACCGGCCTGACCGTCGACGCGGACGCCGAGCCCGGCAGCGCCCCGGAGGCGCCCGAGGTGCCGGCCGGCCCGTACGACGCGCTCCTCGAGGCCGCCGTGCAGGCCCTGGACGCGGGCGACTTGGGCGGTGCCATCCAGGCGTACAAGAACGTCCTGAGTGACGACCCGGGCAACACGGAGGCCAAACTGGGCCTCGCCCAGGCCGAGTTGCTCCAGCGCGTGCAGAGCGTCGACCCGCAGCAGGCGCGTAAGGACGCCGCCGACAAGCCCGGTGACGCAGAGGCACAGATCACCGCCGCCGACCTGGACCTGGTGGGCGGGCATGTCGAAGACGCGTTCGGGCGGCTCATCGACACGGTGCGTCGCACGGCGGGTGATGACCGTGACGCCGTACGGCTGCGGCTGCTCGAGCTCTTCGAGGTGGTCGGTGCCGACGATCCGCGGGTGATCGCGGCGCGCCGGGCACTGGCCAGGGCCCTGTTCTGACCTGTCCCTAAACACCGGGGCTTGTGATGCCCAGGTGAAAGATTGGCCGAGAGAGCGACACGTGGCCGCGCTTTACCAAATCTTGGTAAACGCGGCCGCTGTTACTTGGAGTAAGTCAGGGGCCTTGATCTGTCGGATTTCGTCCGCTAATCAACCGTTCTGCCACCCGGCCTGAGGCCACCCTGTGTCGCCGACCGATACCGACGGGTCGTTGTTCGGTTATCCGGCCGTTACTAGCGAGTAACGAACCCCCTTGTGCGGGCGGCGAGAATGCACCACGATCGGCGACGCTCGGTCCATTCCCCCACCCCGACAACCAATCGGGTCAAGGGGTTTTCTGGGTCCCCACCGAGTAGAGGCGGCGGCAGTGGCGCCGTCTCTTGGGCAGGGGGGTCTTTGCCGTTCGGCAGAGCCTGTCCAGCAGGGTTGTGCGTGATGTGTGTCAGGCGCGACCAGTGGTTGTCGCTCGGGGGTGATCGCCGGTGATTCGGGCGCTGTTCGCGCCTCCGAGATCGGGCGCTCTCCTTCCCGAGGACGTAGCACTTCTCCCATCCCTGCCCGGCTGAGCCGCCGACATGGGGCAGTCAGGGCCAGGAGATGTACGTCCGAGAAGGAGGAAATATGGAGTCCCAGGTGCGTGGCGGGACCAGATGGAAGCGGTTCGCGGTCGTGATGGTGCCCAGCGTGGCCGCCACGGCAGCGATAGGTGTCGCCCTCGCGCAGGGCGCTCTCGCCGCGTCGTTCAGTGTGTCGGGTCAGTCGTTCAAGGTGACGGCGGACTCGCTCCACGGCGAAGGCTTCTCGCAGTACGGAGCCATCGACTCGGGGTACACCCTCGACGGAAAGAAGACGGCTCACCCCGTCGCGGTCTCGGCGTTCAAGAACGCGTCGATCACCAACATGTGCCAGTCGGTGGTCACCCCGGACATCCCGCTGCTCGGATCAGTCAGCCTGATCCTGAAGGCGGGCGGCGGTGGCACGCCGGTCCAGGCCGAGAACCTGTACATCGACGTCGAGGACCTCGAGGCCAACGCGACGTTCCACAACATCGACATCGGTGTTGCGGCCAAGGACGCCAGCAAGGGTCCGGGCATCGGCAAGGGTGACGCGGCCAACCCGTACGGGTTCGCTCAGCAGGCCGACTCGGCCGACCTGACCGATGTCAAGCAGACGGCGTGGGCGACCACCGCCGGTACGTTCAAGCTCAGCGGCCTGAAGATGTCGCTGTCCAAGGGCGTCAAGGAGTGCTACTAAGCACCCCGGGGGCGGGGGGGGG
>NZ_BMMM01000012.1:0-27484 GCF_014645835.1 Streptomyces albiflavescens | reverse complement strand
CCCCCCCCCCGCCCCGCTCCTCACCGCCACGCGCGGACCACTCACGCGTACTTCTCACAGCAAAGCCGTTCCAGGGAGCTGTTTTCCATGAGCGCCGAGACTCCTGCCGCGCCCGGCCAGAACGAGCACTACCTCCGGGTCTTCCGGCGGAACTTCCGTACCTGGAGGGGCGACCGCCCGTTCTGGGCCGGTCTGTTCGTCCTGCTCGGCGGTTTCCCCATCGCCTACTTCCCGTATGCGAACCTCCAGATCGGCCATCTGACGCTGGCCATGGCCACCACCGCGGGTGCGGGCTCCCTGATCATCGGTGTGCTGCTCGGCGTGCTGGGCATCAGCCTCTGGTTCCAGAAGCACGTACGGACCTTCGCCGGAGTCGCGGCGATTCTGCTGGCCCTGGTGTCCATCCCGGTGTCCAACCTGGGCGGCTTCCTCATCGGCTTCCTGTTCGCCATGATCGGCGGCGCGATGGCGGTCTCCTGGGCTCCGGGCGAGTCCGAGACGGAGCCGGCCAAGACGGTGGCCACGGGTGAGGGCGAGGCCCCCGAGGGGGCGCCCGTGGGGACCCCGGACAGCGTGAGCGAGCTGAGCGAGCCGAACGATCTGTCAGGAACGAGCCCGGCGAACGGGGCGAACGGGAGGCACAGTGCCGGCTGACGAGGTGACCCACGGGACTGATGTGGAGGAGTCCCGTGTGAGAACCGGGCCGCGCCACGCGGCCCCCAGGAAGCCGCTGTTCACCAGGTTCCACATGCCTGCCGGGAAGGCCGTCGCCATCGCGGCGATGCCGACAGCAGTCCTGATGGGGATGGGGTTCACTCCGACACTTGCCCTCGCCGACGACCACGGGTCGTCGAAGAGCCTGACGGCCGACGAGTACAAGGACTGCGTCGCGGCCGTGACCGGTTCCGAGGACGGCGCGAGCGCCTCGGCCACGCCGTCGCCCTCCGCCTCGGCGAGCAAGTCCAGCGACACGGCGGAGCCGACCCCCTCGGCCTCCGCGTCCTCGGGCCAGACCTCTTCGTCGGATTCAGGTTCCGGCGACAAGGCCGAGCCCACGCCGTCCGCGTCCGCCTCCTCGTCGAGTACGTCGGACAAGTCGAGTACGTCGGACACGTCGGCGGACAGCGGCACGTCCACGCCGACCCCCTCGGCGTCCGCGAGCAGCGGCAACGTGCTGGACACCATCGGCAACGCGATCAACGACGTCCTCACCGGTGGTGGCGACTCCACGGCGAGCTCCAGCCCCACGCCGTCCGCCACGGCGAGCGCGAGCGCGTCCGCGAGCAAGGACACCTCCGACAGCACCTCCGGCACCGTCAAGGACACGACCGACAAGGTCACCGAGACGGTCACGGACACCGTGAAGGACACCACCGACACGGCGTCCAAGGCGGCCTCGGACACCACGGAGACGGTCAAGGCGGCGGCCGACGCCGCCACCGCGACCCCGAGCCCGTCCGCGAGCTCCAGCACGGACCCGTCGAACTGCCCGGTCGCCACGGACGAGGTGGGCGGTGTCGACAACACCACGCCGCTGCCCGACGACCCCTGGTACCTGAACGCCAGCTCGCTTCTGCTCAAGGGCGCCGACTACCAGGGCATCGTGAAGGTGAAGACGGCCAACGGGACGACCAAGAAGGTCCTGAAGTACGTCATCTCCGACGGCACCGACATCGGCGACCTGCACCAGACGGTGAAGGACAAGCAGTCCGGCAAGACGTACCACGTGCAGGCGGCCGACGGCTCGACGTCCACCATCCGTGACGGCAAGACGGTCATGTACACGGAGAGCATCTCCGGCAATCTGCTCGGCCTGATCCCGATCACATTCAGCCCGGACAACCCGCCGCCGCTGAACATCCCGCTGATCTACTTCACCAAGGTGAAGGTGGTCCAGGCCGGCCAGTTCGGCGGGACGCTGACCGTGCCCGGGCTGCGCTCGTACCAGACCGACTGAGCGCCCCCCAGATCCCGTCCGGGAGCCGCAACACACTGAGGGCGCCCCCTGTTCGCAGGGGGCGCCCTCAGTGGCGTACGGGGACCGTGGGTCAGGCGTGGGCGCGGTTGCCCTCGCCCAGGTGGTGCACCCGGACCATGTTGGTGGTGCCGGGGACGCCGGGGGGCGAACCGGCGGTCATCACGACGACGTCGCCGTCGTTGAAGCGCCTGAGCTTCTGGAGCTCCTGGTCGACCAGGTCGACCATCTCGTCGGTGCTGTTCACGAACGGCACGATGTGCGACTCGACGCCCCAGCTCAGCGTCAGCTGGTTGCGGGTGCCCTCGTCCGTGGTGAAGGCGAGGATCGGCTGGGACGCGCGGTAGCGGGACAACCGACGAGCGGTGTCACCGGACTTGGTGAAGGCGACCAGGCCCTTGCCGCCGAGGAAGTCGGCGATCTCGCAGGCGGCGCGGGCGACCGAACCGCCCTGCGTGCGCGGCTTCTTGCCGGGGACCAGCGGCTGCAGGCCCTTGGAGAGGAGCTCCTCCTCGGCCGCGACGACGATCTTCGACATCGTCTTCACGGTCTCGATCGGGTACGCGCCCACGCTCGACTCGGCGGACAGCATGACCGCGTCGGCGCCGTCCAGGATCGCGTTGGCCACGTCGGAGGCCTCGGCGCGGGTCGGGCGGGAGTTGGTGATCATCGACTCCATCATCTGGGTCGCGACGATCACCGGCTTGGCGTTGCGGCGGCACAGCTCCACGAGGCGCTTCTGCACCATCGGGACCTTCTCCAGCGGGTACTCGACGGCCAGGTCGCCACGGGCCACCATGACCGCGTCGAACGCCGCGACGACGCCCTCCATGTTCTCGACCGCCTGCGGCTTCTCCACCTTGGCGATGACGGGGACCCGGCGGCCCTCCTCGTCCATCACCTTGTGGACGTCGGCCACGTCGTTGGCGTCGCGCACGAAGGACAGGGCGACCATGTCGCAGCCCATCTTGAGGGCGAAGCGCAGGTCCTCGATGTCCTTCTCGGACAGCGCCGGCACGTTCACGGCGGCGCCGGGCAGGTTGATGCCCTTGTGGTCCGAGATCACGCCGCCCTCGATGACGACCGTCTTGACCCGGGTGCCGTCGACCTCGACGACTCGCAGCTCGACGTTGCCGTCGTTGATGAGGACCTGGTCGCCCTTGGAGACGTCACTGGGCAGACCCTTGTAGGTCGTGCCGCAGATGGTCTTGTCGCCGGGCACGTCCTCGATCGTGATGGTGAACTCGTCACCACGCTCCAGCTCTACGGGGCCCTCGGCGAAGGTCTCCAGACGGATCTTCGGACCCTGCAGGTCGGCGAGCACACCAATGGCCTTGCCGGTCTCGGCCGAGGCGGCCCGGACGCGGTCGTAGCGCCCCTGGTGCTCCTCGTGCGTGCCATGGCTGAAGTTGAAGCGGGCTACGTTCATGCCGGCTTCGATCAGCGCGACCAGCTTGTCGTGGGAGTCGACCGCGGGGCCGAGAGTACAGACGATTTTCGAACGGCGCATGGGGCGATCCTATCGGTTTGTTTCGCTACGGAATATTCCGTCTGGTGGAAGATACAAATGGGCGGCCGGGCGCTCAGGCGTGGTTCTTTCCGACCAGTGCATACGTCTGTGTGGCGATCTCCAGTTCCTCGTCCGTCGGCACCACGGCGACCGCGACCCGTGCGTCCGGCGGCGAGATGAGCCGCGGCTCGTCACTGCGTACGGCGTTCAGGTCGCCGTCGACCGCGAGGCCCATTTCCTCCAGGCCGGCGATCGCGGCCTCGCGCACCGGGGCGGCGTTCTCACCGACTCCGGCGGTGAAGGCGATGGCGTCCACCCGGCCGAGGACCGCGTAGTAGGCGCCGATGTACTTCTTCAGGCGGTGAATGTAGATGTCGAAGGCGAGCCGGGCCTGTTCGTCACCCTCGTCGATACGACGGCGGATCTCGCGCATGTCGTTGTCGCCGCACAGGCCGATCAGGCCGCTCTGCTTGTTGAGCAAAGTGTCGATCTCGTCGGTGGACATTCCGCCAACGCGCATCAAATGGAAGATGACCGCGGGATCCATGTCGCCGGACCGCGTACCCATCACCAGCCCCTCCAGCGGCGTGAGCCCCATGGAGGTGTCCACGCAGCGGCCGTTCCTGACCGCCGAGGCCGAGGCGCCGTTGCCCAGGTGCAGCACGATGACGTTCACGTCCTCCGGTGCCCTGCCCAGGAGCCGCGCGGTCGCGCGGGACACATAGGCGTGCGAGGTGCCGTGGAAACCGTACCGGCGGATGCGGTGCTCGTCGGCGGTCTTCACGTCGATCGCGTAGCGCGCCGCCGACTCCGGCATTGTGGTGTGGAAGGCGGTGTCGAAGACGGCGACCTGGGGCAGGTCCGGACGCAGCGCCATGGCGGTGCGGATGCCGGTGAGGTTCGCCGGGTTGTGCAGCGGGGCGACCGGGATGAGCCGCTCGATCTCCGCGAGGACGGCGTCGTCGATGACGGTCGGCTCGGTGAAGTACATCCCGCCGTGCACGACCCGGTGGCCTATCGCGGCCAGCTCGGGGGAGTCCAGACCGAGCCCGTCCGCGGCCAGTTCCGTCGCGACGGCCTTCAGGGCCGCCTCGTGGTCGGCGACGGGACCGAACTGCTCACGGGGGTGACCGCCGGCCGGCGGTGTGTGCTTCAGCCGGGAGGTCTCCTCGCCGATCCGCTCCACCAGACCGACCGCGAGCCGGGAGCCGTCGCGCATGTCGAGCAGCTGGTACTTCACCGACGACGAGCCGGAGTTGAGGACGAGGACGCGGGAAGCGACGGGGGCCGAGCGCGGCTCGTCGGACGGGGCGGTGGTGGGCGACGGGTGGGAGGTCACTGCCGGGAAGCCTTCTGGTCGGGGGTCTGGGCCTGGATCGCCGTGATGGCGACGGTGTTGACGATGTCCTGGACGAGCGCGCCGCGGGACAGGTCGTTGACGGGCTTGCGCAGGCCCTGCAGGACCGGGCCGACGGCGATCGCGCCGGCCGAGCGCTGCACGGCCTTGTAGGTGTTGTTGCCGGTGTTGAGGTCCGGGAAGATCAGCACGGACGCCTGGCCGGCGACCTCCGAGTCCGGCAGCTTGGTCGCCGCGACCGTCGGCTCGACGGCGGCGTCGTACTGGATCGGCCCCTCGATCCTCAGATCGCCGCGGCGCAGCCGCACCAGCTCGGTCGCCTCGCGCACCTTGTCGACATCGGCGCCCGAACCGGACGTACCGGTCGAGTACGACAACATCGCGATCCGCGGCTCGACGCCGAACTGCTCGGCGGTGGCGGCCGACTGGATGGCGATGTCGCAGAGCTGCTCGGCGTTCGGGTCCGGGTTCACGGCGCAGTCGCCGTAGACGAGGACCTTGTCGGCAAGGCACATGAAGAAGACGGACGACACGATCTTGGCGTCCGGCTTGGTCTTGATGATCTCGAAGGCGGGCCGGATGGTCGCGGCCGTGGAGTGCACCGAGCCCGACACCATGCCGTCGGCGAGGCCCTCCTGCACCATCAGCGTCCCGAAGTAGTTCACATCGGCCACGACGTCGTACGCCAGCTCGACCGTGACGCCCCTGTGGGCGCGCAGCGCGGCGTACTTCTCGGCGAAGGAGTCGCGCAGCTCGGACGTCTCCGGGTCGATCAGCTGGGTGCCGCCCAGGTCGATGCCGAGGTCGGCGGCCTTCTTACGGATCTGGTCGACGGGCCCGAGCAGCGTCAGATCGCAGACACCCCGGCGCAGCAGCACCTCGGCGGCGTGCAGGACGCGCTCCTCGGTTCCCTCGGGCAGGACGACGCGGCGCTTGTCGGAGCGGGCCTGCTCCAGGAGCTTGTGCTCGAACATCATCGGCGTGAGCCGGTCGCTGCTCGGTGCGGAGACCCGCTTGAGCAGGTCGCTGGTATCGATGTACCGCTCGAAGAGGCCGAGCGCGGTCTCCGCCTTGCGCGGCGTGGCCGCGTTCAACTTCCCCTCGAGGCCGAAGAGTTCGGTGGCGGTGGGGAAGGAGTTGCCCGCCACGGAGACGACCGGGGTGCCGGGGGCGAGACGGGCGGCGAGGGTGAGGATCTCGTCGCTGGGGGTCTCGTTCAGGGTGAGCAGCACGCCGGCTATGGGCGGGGTGCCCGCGCTGTGCGCGGCGAGCGACCCGACGACGAGGTCGGCGCGGTCGCCGGGGGTGACCACGAGACATCCCGGGGTCAGCGCGTTGAGGAAGTTCGGCAGCATCGCGCCGCCGAAGACGAAGTCGAGCGCGTCCCGGGCCAGCCCCGCGTCGTCGCCGAGGAGCACCTTGCCGCCGAGGGCGTGGGTGATCTGCGCGACGGTGGGCGCGGAGAGCGCGGGCTCGTCGGGCACGACGTAACAGGGCACGGGCAGACGGGAGTCGAGCCGCTCGTGGATCTCGGCGCGGTCCTCGCGGGCCACCCGGTTCACGACCATGGCGAGGACGTCGCAGCCGAGGCCGTCGTACGCCCGGTAGGCGTTGCGCGTCTCGGCACGGACGGACTCGGCGGTCTGGCCGCGGCCGCCGACGACCGGGATGACCGACGCGCCGAACTCGTTCGCGAGTCGGGCGTTGAGCGCCAGCTCGTCGGGGAACTGGGTGTCGGCGTAGTCGGTGCCGAGGACGAGGACGACGTCATAGTCCCGCGCCACCGCGTGGAAGCGGTTCACCAGGGAGGAGACCAGCTCGTCCGCGCCCTGCTCGGCCTGGAGCGCGGACGCCTCGTGGTAGTCCATGCCGTACACCGTCGCCGGGTCCTGTGCCAGCCGGTAGCGGGAGCGCAGCAGCTCGAAGAGCCGGTCCGGGCCGTCGTGCACGAGCGGACGGAACACCCCCACCCGGTCGACCTGGCGGGTCAGGAGCTCCATGACCCCCAGCTCGACGACCTGGCGGCCGTCGCCGCGGTCGATCCCGGTCACGTACACGCTGCGCGTCACGCGTGCTCTCCATCCGTTGCGTCGCTGGGGTGCTTCGGTGCTGT
Organism: Streptomyces albiflavescens; assembly: GCF_014645835.1. Lineage (GTDB taxonomy): Bacteria > Actinomycetota > Actinomycetes > Streptomycetales > Streptomycetaceae > Streptomyces > Streptomyces albiflavescens. The sequence continues at coordinate 20,529 of NZ_BMMM01000012.1, read as the reverse complement.
GCTTCGGTGCTGTGCTCTGGGGCGTCGCGGGGTCGCGTCCGCGGTCTCGGCGGCGCGACAAAATGGCCCGCTGGGGTGAGCAGAACCCTCTTGACAATACCTCTGCGGGTAGCTACGGCGCCCGGCAGGACAAAGGTCCTGGTGGGGTGCAGGGGCGCGCCGGTGCCCTGTGGGCCGTGAAACAATCGGACTGTCTCACCGGTACCAACAGCGAGCAGGAGACACAGCACGATGCGCATCGGAGTTCTCACCGCAGGCGGCGACTGCCCCGGCCTGAACGCAGTGATCCGGTCGGTCGTGCACCGAGCGGTCACCAACTTCGGGGACGAGGTCATCGGCTTCGAGGACGGCTACGCCGGCCTGCTCGAAGGCCGCTACCGCAACCTCGACCTCGACGCGGTCAGCGGCATCCTCGCCCGCGGCGGCACCATCCTCGGCTCCTCGCGCCTGCAGCGCGACCGGCTCCGTGAGGCCTGCGAGAACGCGCAGGACATGGCGCGCGAGTTCGGTATCGACGTGCTGATCCCGATCGGCGGCGAGGGCACGCTGACGGCGGCGCGGATGCTGTCGGACGTGGGGCTGCCGGTGGTCGGCGTCCCGAAGACGATCGACAACGACATCTCCTCGACGGACCGCACCTTCGGCTTCGACACCGCGGTCGGCGTGGCAACGGAGGCCATGGACCGCCTCAAGACCACGGCCGAGTCCCATCAGCGCGTGATGGTCGTCGAGGTCATGGGCCGCCACGCCGGCTGGATCGCGCTGGAGTCCGGCATGGCCGCCGGCGCCCACGGCATCTGCCTGCCCGAGCGTCCCTTCGACCCGGCCGACCTGGTCAAGATGGTCGAGGAGCGCTTCTCCCGCGGCAAGAAGTTCGCCGTCGTCTGCGTCGCCGAGGGAGCACACCCCGCCGAGGGCACCATGGACTACGGCCACGGCGCGATCGACCAGTTCGGCCACGAGCGCTTCCAGGGCATCGGCGCGGCCCTCGCGTACGAGCTGGAGCGCCGCCTCGGCACGGAGGCCAAGCCGGTCATTCTCGGCCACATCCAGCGCGGGGGCACGCCGACGGCGTACGACCGGGTGCTCGCCACCCGCTTCGGCTGGCACGCGGTGGAGGCCGCCCACCGGGGCGACTTCGGCAGGATGACGGCGCTGCGCGGCACCGACGTCATGATGGTGCCGCTCGCGGAGGCGGTCACCGAGCTGAAGACGGTGCCGAAGGATCGGATGGACGAGGCGGAGTCGGTGTTCTAGGAGAGAGGTACCTCCGGGGAGCATCCGGACACCCAGGGCTCTCTGGGCCCTCTGGGCCCTCTGGGTCAGTACGTGCTCCCCTGGACGATCGACCAAAAGTGGTCGACGATCCGGCCGAGGAAGTCCCGGCCCGAGTCGCTGGAGTCGGCGGCGGCCGAGCCGCCGCCCCAGCTGAGCGTGGCGACCATCTGCCCCTGGTAGTCGGTGTGCATCTCCTCCAGCACCTTCTCCAGAAGATGCCGGTCCAGGGGCACCATCTTCCCGACCGGGCGCACATACGCCTGCCAGCGCGTCGTCATCGCGCTGCGCAGCAGCTCCGCGAGCTTGTCGTCGCGCCCCGTCACCGTGATGAAGTCGGGCAGCGAGAGGTCGAGGACGTCGGCGAGCGCGGCCGACTGCCGTTCGTTGCCGCGCCATTCGCCGGACTCCTCCATCCGCTGGTACGCGAGGAGTTCGAGGCCGACGGCGCGTGCGACGTCCTCCGGTGCCAGGCCGCGGGCGACGCGGTGCTCGCGCAGGGTGCGCGGCGCGCCGATGAGCTCGCCCGGCGAGCACCACAGCACGCCCGCGAGCGCGGTGAGCTCGGGTGCGCTCGGCGAGGTGATCCCGCGCTCCCAGGCGGCGACGAGGTCGGGGGTGACGTACGGCAGCCCGTACGAGGCTCTCATCCCGTACGCGACATGCTCGGGTCCCATGCCGAGCGCCGCCCGCAGTCTGCGGGCGGCCGTGGCGTTGAAGGGCGGGGTGGGCTGTTGGGCTTGCGGTCGGTGCACGCGCATAAGCTATGGGTCCGGGACAGCCGTGACTACGGTCTGTTCGGCCACAATTACGGATTGTAGGAATATACGGTTTCGGCCGTCCGTCCGAGGTGGCCGAAGGTCATGCGGTGATCCGGCGGTGCCCGATGGCCGGGATCAGCCGGTGTAACCCTCGGTGCAGGACTTCTACGACGAGTTGGCCCCCGACCACCACCTGATCTTCACGGACTGGGACGCGAGCATCGCGCGTCAGGCGAAGGTGCTGGATCGCGCGGTGCGCCGGGCGGGCGCGCGGCCTCATCCCTTGACCGCCCCGCCCAGAGCAAACCCCCCACCCAGCTTCCTCGCCACCAGCACATACAAAACCAGCACCGGCGTCGAATAAATCACCGAAAACGCCGCCAGCTGGCCGTACACCACCATCCCCCGATTCCCGAAGAACTCATTGATGCTCACCGATGCCGGCATCTGATCCGGTGTGAGCAGCAACATGAACGGCACAAAGAAGTTCCCCCACATCATCACGAAGGAGAAGACCGTCACCACGGCTACGCCCGGACCCATCAGTGGCAGCACAATGCGGACCAGCGACTGAAACGACGAAGCGCCGTCCGTCCAGGCCGCCTCCTCCAGCTCCTTCGGGACCCCATCCATGAAGTTCTTCATCAGCCAGATGGCAAAGGGAAGTTGAGAGGCCGCGAAGAAGAAGATCGTCCCCTGCATGGTGTCGATCAGATTCACCTGCACGAACAACGCGTACACCGGAACCATGATCGCGGTGATCGGCAGACTCGTCGCGAAGAGAATCGTCAGCAGGAACGGCCGGTTGAGGCGCGAACGGAATCGCGACAGCGGGTACGCCGCCAGTGCCGCGCACACCACCGTCAGCAGCGTCCCGCCCCCGCACAGAATCAGACTGTTGAGCAGCGGCGTGAACGTGATGTCCGGCTTCAGTACGGCGTCGAAGTTGGACAGGGTGACCCCGTCCGGCACCTTCACCGTCAGATCGGCGTGCGCGTCCAGCGACGAGAGGACCACCCAGGCGAGTGGCAGCGCGAACGCGGCGGCCACGACGAGGAGGCCGGCGTCCGCCGCCAGGCGCCGCCCCGTGCGGCGGGACTTGAGCGTCGTGCCCGTACCCCGGGTCAACAGGGCCATCTCACACCTCCGTTCGCAGCAGCCGCATGTACACCACCGAGAACAGCGAGCCGACCACCAGGAGCAAGAGCGCCACAGCCGTCCCGTACCCGATCATGCTGTTCTGGAAGGCCTGCTCATACATGAACAACGGAAGCGTCTGACTCCTGTTCCCCGGGCCGCCACGCGTCATCACCCAGATCAGCCCGAACACCGACAGCGTCTGCAGCGTGTTGAGCATCAGATTCGTACCGATCGATCGGCGAATCATCGGCAGGGTGATGTGCCACATCCGCCGCCAACCCCCCGCCCCGTCCACTTCCGCCGCCTCCGTGATCTCCTTCGGGATCTCGTTCAGCGCCGCCGAATAGACCAGCATCGAGAAGGCCGTGCCACGCCAGACGTTCGCGAACGACACCGCGAGGATCGGCAGCGTGAACATCCAGTTCTGGGAAGGGAGATGGAGCCATTCGAGGATGGCGTTCAAGGTCCCTTCGCGGCGGAAGAAGGCGTAGAGCAGGAAGCCCGCCACCACCTCCGGCAGCACCCACGCCGTGATGACGATCCCGCCGACCAGCGTGCGGACCGGCTTCGACGCGCGCTGCATCAGCGAAGCCAGCGCCAGGCCCAGGGTGTTCTGGCCGACCAGTGACGACAGGACCGTGAACACCAGCGTCAGCCACACGGCGTTGAGGAAGGCGTCGTCCTTGAACGCCGCCCGGAAATTGTCGAAGCCGACGAAGGACGAATGGGCCTGGCCCGTCAACTGCAGGTCCGTGAAAGCGATGTACGCGCAATAGACGATCGGACCCGCGAGGAAGAGGAGCAGCAGGACCACGGCCGGGGTGACCGGCAGCGCGCGGGCCAGGGAACGGCGCGCCCCTCCCCGGCGCCGGGGGGCGCCCTTCGTCACCGCGGAGCGGACCGGGGGCGCCGCCGCCCCCGTACCCGCACTCACTTCTTGATCACTTGGTTGTCGGTGGCTGTCTTCAGCGCCTCGTCATAGCCGCTCGCCGCCTTCTCGACCGAGCTGTCGCCGGTCGTCACGCCCTCCATGGCCTCCTGGATGGCGGTCGAGACCTTCGGGTACGCCGGGTACGCGGGCCGGTAGTGCGTGCTCGCGACCAGGTCCGTGAAGAACTTGATGCCGGGCTGCGCCTTCACGTACGCGGGGTCGGCGGCGACGTCCTTGCGCACCGCGATACCTGAGTTGGCGATGTACCACTTCTGGGCGTTCGCCTTGGTCTGCATCGTCTCGATGAACTTGAACGCCAGATCGGGGTTGGACGCCTTGGAGGGGATCGACCAGGTCCAGCCGCCGGACATGCTCACCTTGCCGGGGGCCTGGCCGTGCTGGGTCGGCATGGAGGCGAGGCCGAGTTTCTGCGACCACTCGGGCCATTCGTGGCCGGAGCCCTTCAGCCAGTCCTGCGGGAGCCAGCTGCCGTCGAGGTCGATGCCGAGCTTGCCCTTGGGGAGCAGCTCACCGCGGATCCTCGTCTGGATGTTGGGATCCAGAGCGTCGGCGACGTCGAGTCCGAGCTTCTCCTTGTAGACCGTCTCCACGAACGTCAGGGCGTCCTTGAAACCCTGGCTTCCGGCGATCCACTTCTTCGTGGCGGTGTCGTACAGGGGGTCCGTCTTCCCGTCGCCCGTCCCGTACAGCAGCATCTCGAAGCCCTGCATCGTGGCGGCCTCGCCGGCGGGCTTGCCCGTGTAGACGTTCAGCGGGGTGACGCCGGGGACTTTCGCCTTGATGGCGCGCGCGGCGCTCAGCACGTCGTCCCACGTCTTCGGCTGCCAGTCACCGGGCAGGCCGGCCTTCTTGAAGATGTCCTTGTCGAACCAGAGCCCCCGGGTGTCCGTCCCGTCCGGGACGCCGTACGTCTTCCCGTCCTGGGCCTTGGCCGCCGCCTTGGCCGTGTCGATGAACTGGCCCCAGTCCTGCCACTTGTCGAGGTACGGGTCGAGAGGCTTCAAGTACCCGCTCGTGATGTCCGAGTTGATGAGGAACGTGTCCTCGTAGACCAGATCGGGCGCCGTCTTGGGCGACCTCAGCATCTGCTGGAGCTTCGTGTAGTACTCGGAGTCCGGGGCCTTGATCGGGACGAGTTCGACCTTCTTCCCCGGGTTCGCCTTCTCGAACTCCTTCTTCATCTGGCCCAAGTAGGTGTCCATGACGCGGATCGAGTTGTCCGTGGACTGTTTGAAGGAGATCTTCACGGTGTCCGGATCACTTCCGGACCCTGATCCACAGGCGGTGAGTGCGGTGGCGGTGAGAAGAGTTGCGAGGACAAGTGGGGCGGCGGTGGGGCGCACGGGCACGACCTCCTACTGACCGACATCGTTGTCGGCGGAGCCGAGTTGTCTGCCTGGTGAACCTAAGAGGCGTGCGGATGTCAGGTCAATGACCTTGCAGCGGCTGGGACTTGGGCGGCTTCCCCGGTGGCATGGGCTCGCACGAAGAGGAGGTGTCGGTCAGCGCGCCCTACTGGGGCTCCCGCGGCGAGCTGATCGAGGTCCTCGACCTCGCCCGCGCCGGCGCCGTCTCCGTGCACACCGAGACGTGCTCGCTCGACGAGGCGCCCCTCACGTACGAGCGCCTGCACGCCGGGAAGGTGAACGGTCGGGCGGTCACCCTGCCCAACAGGTGACGCCACCTCCGAGGAGTCATCCCTTCACCCACCGGTACTGCAACTCCGGCCGCCCCACCTGCCCGTACTGCGGAGCGCGCGCCGCCCGCCCCGCCTCGACCAGGTGCTCCAGGTACCGCCGGGCCGTGATCCGGGAGATGCCGACCGCCTCGGCGACCCCGGCTGCCGTCAGGCCGTCGGCGCAGTCCCGCAGGGCGACGGTGACACGTTCGAGGGTCGGTGCGCTCAGGCCCTTGGGAAGGGCGGCCGGGCCCGGGGCACGCAGGGTGGCCAGGGCGCGGTCCACCTCGTCCTGGCCGCTCGCCTCGCCCACCGCCGCGTGGAACTCGGCGTACCGGATGAGCCGGTCCCGCAGTGTCGCGAAGGTGAAGGGCTTCAGGACGTACTGGACGACCCCGAGCGAGACCCCCTCCCGTACGACCGCGAGGTCCCGCGCGGACGTCACCGCGATCACGTCCGCGTGGTAGCCGGCGGCCCGCAGGGAGCGGGCGAGCTGCAGTCCGTGCACGTCCGGCAGGTGCAGGTCCAACAGGAGCAGGTCCACGGGCGTACGGTCCAGGGCGCGGCGCGCCTCGGCGCCGGTGTGCGCCTTGCCGACCGCCGTGAACCCGGGCACCCGGCCGACGTACATGACGTGTGCGTCGGCGGCGACCGGATCGTCCTCGACGACGAGTACGCGGATGGGCTCGGGGTCGGTCATACGTCGCCTCCAGGCAAGGCGGGCTGGGCAGGCTCGGACGGGGTGGGCTCGGACGGGGTGGGCTCGGGCTCGGCAACGGTTGCTCCCGGGGCGCCCGAGGCCGAGGACACCGTAGGCAACGGCAGCCGCACCTCGAACTCCGCCCCGCCCCCGGCCGCCTCCCGCACCGTCAGCCTGCCCTGGTGACGGCTCACGGCCTGCCGTACGAGTGCCAGGCCGAGACCCCGACCGCCGGGCCCCGCCGGTTTCGTGGACCAGCCGCGTTGGAAGACCTGTTCGGCGTGGGCCGGGTCCACCCCGGCGCCGGTGTCGGCGACCCGCAGCACCAGCACGGACTCGTCCGTGAACGCAGTCACCGTGACCCGCGCGCCGACCGTCCCCTGTGCCGCGTCCACCGCGTTGTCGATCAGGTTGCCGAGGACGGTGACCAGGTCGCGGGCGGACAGCGAGGCCGGCAGCAGCCCGTCGTCGATGGCACTGTCGTCGGAGACCACCAGCTCCACGCCCCGCTCGTTGGCCTGCGCCGCCTTGCCGAGCAGCAGCGCGGCGAGCACGGGTTCGCTGACCGCCGCGACCACCTGGTCGGTGAGCGCCTGCGCCAGCTCCAGCTCAGCCGTGGCGAAGTCGACGGCCTCCTCGGCGCGGCCCAGCTCGATGAGGGACACCACCGTGTGCAGACGGTTCGCGGCCTCGTGCGCCTGTGAGCGCAGGGCCTCGCTGAAACCGCGCTCCGAGTCCAACTCACCCATCAGGGACTGGAGTTCGGTCACATCGCGCAAGGTCACCACCGTGCCCCGGCGTTCGCCTCCCGAGACCGGGGAGGTGTTCACGACCAGGACGCGCGAGGCGGTGAGATGCACCTCGTCCACCCTCGGCTCGGCCGACAGCAGCGCGCCCGTCAGCGGCGCGGGCAGGCCGAGTTCGGCCACCGAGCGGCCGACCGCCTCGTCCGTCACGCCGAGCAATTCCCGTCCGCCGTCGTTCATCAGCGCCACCCGGAACTGCCCGTCCAGCATCAGCAGCCCCTCACGCACGGCGTGCAGGGCGGCCTGGTGGTAGTCGTGCATACGGCTGAGCTCGGCCGCGTTCAGGCCGTGAGTGGAGCGTCGCAGCCGGGCGTTGATGACGTACGTGCCGATGCCGCCCAGGATCAGGGCGCCCCCCGCGACCCCGACGAGGGCGGTGACCTGGTCCTGGACGCGTTTGGTGATCGCCTCGACCTTGATGCCGGCGCTGACCAGGCCGACGATGTGGCCGTTGTCGTAGATCGGGGTGACGGCCCGCACGGACGCCCCGAGGCTGCCTGTGTACGTCTCCGTGAAGGATGTGCCCGCCAACGCGGGGCCGATGTGCCCGAGGAAGTGCTTGCCGATCAGCTTCTCGTCCGGGTGGGTCCAGCGGATGCCCCGCGGGTTCATGATCGTCACGAAGTCGACCCCGGTGTCCCGCTGCACTTGGAGGGCGTACGGCTGAAGGTCCTTCGTGGGGTTGCTGGTGCGGATGGCCTGGTGGACCGACGGGGCGTCCGCGACCGAACGCGCGACGGCCATGGCCTGCCGGCCCGCCGCCTCCTCGGCCTGGCTGCGGTCGCTGACGTAGGTGAACAGTGCGTACCCGGCGACCAGGACCGCGATCAGCACGGCCTGCATGCCGAAGAGCTGGCCGGCCAGGCTGCGGGGTCTCGGAACGCGGGGGAATCGCATGGAATCAGTGTGCCTCGCTCCTGCCCGTCACCTTCCAGTGCCGCGTTTTTGCATAAACAGGAACTAATTTGCTTCTGTCCCCATTTGAGAGGGAAATTCGGCTCTGTGTCGCTGCGTGGCGCTCCTCGAAGCCTTCTCCAGTGCGTAAGCACGCTGCCGTTCGCCGTTTCGATGTACTCAATGAACGGAAGGGTGACCGCCCTCACAGGCCGGGAGATAGTCACCGCATCCCCCGGGAGTCCACGCCTCCCGGATACCCCGGTCGTGAGCCGCACGCCGGGTTCCCCCGGTCGTGAGCCGCACGCCGGATGATGCCGACGACGTCGTCAAGGAGGGCAGCCGTGGCCAGCACACCGCTCACCGCACCTGCCGCACCCGCAGCCAAGCGGGACCGCACCCACTATCTGTACATCGCGGTGATCATCGCGGTCGCCCTCGGCATCGCCGTCGGGTTCGCCGCGCCGGACTTCGCCAAGGAGCTCAAGCCGATCGGCACGGGCTTCGTGAGCCTGATCAAGATGATGATCTCGCCGATCATCTTCTGCACGATCGTGCTCGGCGTCGGCTCCGTACGGAAGGCCGCCAAGGTCGGCAAGGTCGGCGGTCTCGCGCTCGGCTACTTCATCGCCATGTCCTTCGTGGCACTGGCCATCGGTCTGGTGGTCGGCAACATCATCCACCCGGGCAGCGGGATGCACCTGACCGAGGCCGTGAAGGGCGTCGGACACACCCAGGCCGAGGCCGCCGCCGAGGGTCCCGTCGACTTCCTGCTCGGGATCATCCCGACCACGTTCGTCTCGGCCTTCACCGAGGGCCAGGTACTCCAGACGCTGCTGGTCGCCCTGCTCGTGGGCTTCGCGCTGCAGGCCATGGGCCGCACCGGTGAGCCGGTGCTGCGCGGCGTCGAGCACATCCAGCGGCTGGTCTTCCGCGTCCTCGGCATGATCATGTGGGCCGCGCCCGTCGGTGCCTTCGGCGCGATGGCCGCGGTGATCGGCGAGACCGGTATGGATGCGCTCAAGGCGCTGGCCACGATCATGCTCGGCTTCTACATCACCTGCTTCCTCTTCATCGTCATCGTGCTCGGCACGCTGACGAAGCTGGTGGCCAAGGTCAGCCTCTTCCAGCTGCTGAAGTACCTGGGCCGGGAGTTCCTGCTGATCGTCTCCACCTCGTCGTCCGAGTCCGCGCTGCCGCGGCTCATCGCGAAGATGGAGCACCTGGGCGTCAGCCGTCCGGTCGTCGGCATCACCGTGCCGACGGGCTACTCCTTCAACCTCGACGGCACGATGATCTACCTGACCATGGCCTCGCTGTTCATCGCCGACGCGATGGACCAGCCGATGGGCATCGGCCAGCAGATCGGGCTGCTGCTCTTCATGATGGTCGCGTCGAAGGGAGCCGCCGGTGTCTCCGGTTCCGGTATCGCCGTGCTGGCCAGCGGCCTGCAGTCGCACAAGCCCGCCCTCGTCGACGGGGTCGGCCTGATCATCGGTATCGACCGGTTCATGAGCGAGGCGCGTGCCGTCACCAACTTCGCGGGGAACGCGGTCGCGACTCTGCTGATCGGTACGTGGACGGGTGAGGTCGACAAGGAGCGTGTGAACCGCGTTCTCGCCGGTGAGCTGCCGTTCGACGAGAAGACGCTCCTGGACGACGAAGCGGCCGACGCCCACGTGGACGTGCCCGGGCAGGGCGGCGAGAAGGAACTCGCCAAGGCGTAACCCGCCACTGGGGGCGCGGGCCGAGAAGTGCCGTGCGCCAACCGCGAGTACGTCGTGGCTGGTCGCGCGGCTCCCCGCCCCCTCACGGGACGTCTCTCCCGAACTGGGCGTGCCCTCCTGAACGGGGCGCGCCCCCAAGGCGCCGAGTGGCTGGGTCCTCCCCCGTGGACCTGGCCGCTCGGCCCTTTTGTTTCCGCTGCCGCTTTGCTCAGCTGCCGCTTTGCTCCGCTGCCGCTTTGCTCCGTTGTCGCGGTCGCTTTTCTCTTGCTTCAGTCGCTCAGTTTCGCCACCAGCTCGGTGGCGCGGGAGGCGGGTACGCCCGCCGTGGTCAGTATGGTGACCGCGGCGGAGCGGCCCGCCTCTTCGGGTGCGAGGAGGCCGTCGTTCACGGCCTCCATGAGGGCGAAAAGCATCTGCTCGTGCACGTACGCCAGTACCGGCGCCGGCAGCGGTGACTCGAAGACGCCCTGGTCCAGGCCGCGTTGGAGCACGTCCGCGCAGGCCTCACGCACCGGCGTGAGCCGCTCGCGGATGCCCTGGACCGTGACGCTGCGCTGCGCGAGCGCGACCAGCAGCCGGTAGCGGTCGGCGACCTCCCACACGGCGAGGGTGGAGCGGACCAGTGACTCCGCGGGGTCCTCGACGCCCTTCCGGCCGTCCGCGTGCGCCGTCTCCACCGCCTCCGCGGCCCCGTCGAAGAGCGTCCCGATCAATGCCTCCCGGCTCGGGAAGTGCCCGTACACCGTGCGCCGTACGACGCCCGCGGCCCGCGCGATCTGGTCCATGGACGCGTCGGGGTCGCGGAGCAGCTCGGCGAGCGCCACGTCGAGGATGCGACGACGGTTCGCATCGGCGCGGCTGACGTTTCCCGTGGTCATGGCTGCCATGGTGCATGCCCTTCGCCGAGGTCCTGCGCTGCGTCCACAAGGCCTCCACCTCATCAACTTGCACAGTTCTGTGCAAACCGGCGGACGATTCCGAGCGCGATGTCGCGGCCGAGGTGGCGTCGGACGAGTCCGGGCTCGGAACCGAGACCCTCGGGTCACCGTCTCGTAGAACATGCACTACCGTGCCGTGCCGGACTGACCGGCACGGCACGGCACGTTCTGCGGAGGGCAAGGAGCATGAAGATCGACTGGGACCGGCGCACGTGCGCGCGGCGCGGCCACGTGACGTACGCGCCCGACGAGTCGGCGCTGCGTGTGCCGCTGCGTGCCGAGACGAGCCACGGTGAGGCGTGGCGCTGTCTGCGCTGCGGTGACTTCGCCCTCGGTGAGCCGCACGGCTCGGGACCCGCGGAGGAAGCCCCGCTCGTGCCGCGCGGCAAGGTGCTGCGCGATCTGTTCATCCTGCGCTTCCTGGCCATCGAACGGGCCGTACGCGGCGTGTTCATCGTGCTGGTCGCGGCCGCCGTGTGGAAGTTCAGCAACAGCCAGGACTCGGTGCGCCGGCTCTTCGACGAGTATCTCGACGTCTTCCGCCCGGTCTTCAAGCACTTCCACTACGACCTCGACCACTCTCCCGTGGTCGGCACCATCCAGAAGACCTTCGGCTACAAGCACTCCACGCTGGTGCTGGTGGCCGTGCTGCTCCTTGCGTACGCCCTGATCGAACTCATCGAGGCGGGCGGGCTCTGGTACGCCAAGCGCTGGGCCGAGTACCTCACGGTCGTCGCCACCGCCGCCTTCCTCCCGCTGGAGATCTACGAACTCAGCGAGCACGTCAGCTATCTGAAGATCGCCACGCTCGTCCTCAACATCCTCGCCGTGCTCTACATCGCCCTCGCCAAGCGCCTGTTCGGGCTGCGCGGCGGCCGCAAGGCCTTCGACGAGGAGCGGCACAGTGCCTCCCTGCTGGAGGTGGAGGAGTCCGCCGGCGTCATGGTCTAAGGCCCGCGGGCGTCTGGGCCACGGCCGGGATCTCCGTGCCGCCCGACGCCGGCCGCACCCACGACGTGTCCGGGCGGCGGGCCAGGGCGTGCGCCAGGTCCTGCGCGGACGGGCGTGGCGGTGGTCTTCATGACCCCGAGGCGGGCGACTGCTTACCTTTCGGTGAGTAACTGACCAAATAGTCGGTACTTGTGCGAGGTTGTCCCCTTGGGAAGCATGGCCGCCATGACAAATGACCTTGAAAGCACTCCGGTTGCCGTCCTGGGTCTCGGCGCGATGGGACGGGCCCTCGCCGCCGCGTTCCTCCGTGCGGGCCACCCCACGACCGTGTGGAACCGTTCGCCCGGCAAGGACGGTGACCTGGCGGCCCAGGGCGCCGTCCGGGCCGTGAGCGCCGCCGAGGCCGTCCGCGCGGCCGACCTGGTGGTCGTCTGCGTGGTCGACCACGACGCGGCCCAGTCGGTCATCGAGGCCTCCGCCGGCGACCTGCCCGGCCGGGTCCTGGTGAACCTCACCTCCGACACCCCTGAGCGGTCCCGCACCACCGCCGCCTGGGCGAACGAGCGCGGTATCGACTACCTCGACGGCTCGATCATGGTGCCGATCCCGGTCGTCGGACAGCCGGAGGCGCTCATCTTCTACAGCGGTCCGCGGGCGGCGTACGAGAAGTACGAGGGTGCGCTCAAGTCGCTGGGTGGCCGCCCCGCGTACCTCGGGGAGGACCAAGGCCTCGCCGCCGTCTACGACCTGGCGCTGCTCGACTTCTTCTACTCCGGCATGGCCGGACTCGTGCACGCCTTCGCGCTCGCCGAGGCGGACGGGGTGCCGGCGGCCTCGCTCGCCCCCTACCTGGACACGATCGCCGCCATCCTGCCGCCCATCGCTGCCGGTACCGCCCAGGACATCGACGCGGGCAGCTACCCGGGCGCCGCCGCGAACCTCGGCATGATGGCCGCGGGGGCGGGCCATGTGCTGGAGGCCGCCGAGCACCGCGGGCTCGACGTGAGCACCCTGCGCTCGGTGAAGGAGATCGCCGACCGGGCCATCGCCCGGGGGCACGCGGCCGACAGCTGGGCGAGCACGATCGAGGTGGTACGGGCACGTTCGACGTCATAAGGCCCAAATGCTTTGACCGGCCCTCGTGTGGGGGCCCAGGCTGGGAGATCCCAGTGGGCCGGACGGCACGGAGGCGGGCATGGGCGAGACCGAGATCATCAGCAGTTCGGAGTACCGGGCCCGGCTCGCCGCGGAGGGGGAGAGTTCCCCGCTGTCGCTGGAGCAGGTCGGCGAGCTTTTCCAGCAGTTCCTCGATGCGGTCGCGCGGCCCAAACCCCAGGTCGCGGACGGCCGCAATCTCACCGAGCGGATGCGCGCGCACCTGGGCACGGCACCGGGGGACCAGCCGGTGGTCAAGGCCGCGTACGCCCCCTACGACCTGCCCAACGTGCACCTGGCGGTGGAGCGGTGGTTCGCGGCCGAGGGGCGTTCGTACGAGCTGATCGGCATGCGGGGGGCCTCGCACCACGGGGATCTGACGCTGGGCGAGATCCTCGAATCCGCCGACCGGTACAACCGGTTCGTGATCGGCGCGGTGGACTACGCGCATCTGCCGATCTCGCCCGACGAGGAACTCGCCTGCGTCTCCTTCGGGTTCTACCTCGGCCAGGAGGGCGACGAGCGGTTCGCGGTGCTGCTGCGGGGCCCGGCGGACGAGTACGGGCGCAACAAGGTCGAGATCGAGGTTCTGGCCCAGGAGAAGGAGTTCGCGGACCGGCTGCTCGCCGAGATCGACGCACTGGTCCGCGAACACAACATCTTCCGCGGGCAGGTCCTCTCCTTCGAGGGCTCCGACTTCGGCCACGGCCTGGGCCCGTTCCGCTTTCACCGCCGTCCCGGGCTCGCCCGCGAGGAGATCGTGCTGCCGGAAGGGCTGCTGGACCGGGTGGAGCGGCAGGTGGTCGGGGTGGCGCGCCGCCGCGAGCGTCTCCGCGCCGCCGGCCAGCACCTGCGGCGCGGCCTCCTTCTCTACGGCCCGCCCGGCACCGGCAAGACCCACACGATCCGTTATCTCCTCTCCCACCTCCCGGAGTTCACGGTCGTGGTGCTGGCCGGAACGAGCATCGACGCCATCGGCCCCGCGTGCGCGCTGGCGCGCATGCTGCAGCCCGCGCTCGTCGTCCTGGAGGACTGCGACCTCATCGCCGAGGCCCGCGACCACGGCGGCGGCGAACAGCCCCTGCTCTTCCAGGTGCTGAACGAGATGGACGGCCTCGGCGATGACGCCGACGTCGCCTTTCTGCTCACCACCAACCGCGCGGACCTGCTGGAACCCGCCCTCGTCCAACGGCCCGGTCGCGTCGACCTCGCCGTCGAGATCCCCGTCCCCGACGCCGAGGGCCGCGCCCGCCTCCTCGCCCTGTACGGCTCCTCCCTCGACCTCGGCAAGGACCTCACCGACGAGATCGTCACCCGCACGGAGGGCACGACGGCATCCTTCACCAAGGAGCTCGTACGACGAGCCGTACTGATCGCGGCCGAGCGGGAGGCGGAGCGGACGGGGCCGGAGGATCTGCGCGCGGCGGCGGACGAATTGCTCTCGGACCGGGACCGGCTGACGCGAAGGCTGCTGGGAGTGCGGACGGAGCGGTCCGCCGGCCAGGAGCAGGCACCCCGCACCGTCCTGGAGGATGTTCAGGACGACTAGGGGGTTTCTGATGGATCTCTAGCTCACTCTCGCCCCGCCGCCGCGTCAAGGCGCGCCAGCTCCTGCGCGTCCAATACCAGGTCCGCCGCACCCGCCGAGTCCCGGATCGTCTCCGGGCGGCTGGCGCCCGGAATCGGGATCACACCGGGGGAAATCGCCAGCAGCCAGGCCAGGCAGATCTGTTGAGGGCTCACGCCGTGCTCGCGGGCCACCGCGTGGAAGGCGTCGAAGGCGTCGAAGGCGTCGTCGGAGGCCACCTTCGACGGGCCGTCCAGGGAGCTGCGCGAGATGCCGCCGAGCGGGCTCCAGGGGAGGAAGGCGATGCCGAGTTCGGCGCACAGGCGGAGCTCCGGCTCGCTGTGCCGCACCGCGGGCGAGTACTGGTTCTGGACCGAGGCGAGGCGGTCGCCGAGGATCGCGCGGGCCCGGCGGATCTGGTCGGTGGTGGTGTTGGAGATGCCGGCCAGGCGGATCTTGCCCTCGTCGAGGAGTTCGCGCAGGGCGCCGACCGAGTCCTCGAAGGGGACGGCGGGGTCGGGCTTGTGGAGTTGGTAGAGGCCGATCGCCTCGACACCGAGCCGCTTCAAGGAGGCCTCCACGGCCGACTTCAGGTGTGGGGGAGACCCCGCCACCGTCCAGCTGCCGTCGGAGGGTCTGCCGCGGCCGCCCTTCGTGGTCACCAGCACATCGCTGGTGTCGCCGCCGTACGTCGCCAGGGCGCGGGCCAGGAGCCGTTCGTTGTGGCCGGGCTCGGCGCCGGGCAGATGGTACGAGTCCGCCGTGTCGAGGAGGGTCACGCCCGCGTCGAGGGCGGCGTGCACGGTGGCCAGGGCCCGCGCCTCGTCCGGGCGGCCCTCGATGGACAGGGGCATCGCGCCGAGGCCGACCGCGCCGACGCGGAGATCTCCAAGGGGCCTGGTCCTCATGTCAGTTGTCCTTTCCGAGCGTCTCGGCGACCGCGCGCGGCAGCCACTCGCTCGACTCGCCGAAGGTGAAACCGAGCCGTGTGCCCCGGGAGTTGTCCATCCCGTAGGAGCGGGCGAACGAGAACGGCGAGACCTCACCGACCTCGACACTCCGGAAGACCGTCCCGCCCTCGGGGACGTGCGCGGCGACCGCCTCGCACAACTCCTCCGTGGTGAGCGCCCCGTGGGAGGCGGCGTTCACCGGCCCGGTGAAGTCCGCGCCCGCCGCCCAGGCGAGGAAGTCCGCGATCTCCTCGACATGGATGTACGTCGCCGGGTGGTTCACGGCGGGCACGGCGATCGGTTCGCCCGTGCGGATACGGTCGGTGTAGTGGTCGAGGCGGCCGGTGAAGTCGTCGTCCCCGCCGAGGACATGGGCGACGCGGACGGCCACGTACGGGAACGCGGGCTCGGCCGGTCGGGTACGGGCGAAGACCGCCTCGGCCTGCCGCTTGCCCTCGCCGTAGTGCGCGTCGAGGAACTCCGGGTCGTCCCAGGGGAGTTCCAGGTCGACGGCGACCGTACGAGGGTCCACGGCGTCCTCGCGCACGAGGGCGGCCGAGTCCTCGTACTCGTACACCTCGACGGTGGACGTCATGACGTACCGCCGCGCGCGACCCGCGAACACCCTTCGGGCGATCTCCGCCTGCCGGGGCGTATAGCAGACCTGGTCGATGACGACGTCGAAAGTCCGCGAACCCAGCGCCTTCTCCAGGGAATTCTCGTCATTGCGGTCGGCGACCAGATGAATTGCCCCCGCGGGCGGTGCCGACGAACCGCGATTGATGACAGTGACCCGGTCACCGGCGGCCATCAGCCGCGCTATCAGACGCTTTCCGAAATACCGGTTCCCGCCAATGACGCATATCTCGCGCACGACGCCCTCCCCGCTTCTCATTCCGTGTGCTCCTGCCCTGTGGTCATAATTCTCCCGACATAGGGGTGAGGTCTGAAGGGGGAGTCATGGGAGATCCGGCCGCGGCACCGAAGGAACCACGGCAGCTGCGCGCCGCCGCCAACGAAACGTCGGTGGCCTTCGACGCGCTCGACCGGCAGATCCTGGAGCTGTTGCAGAACGACGGCCGGATCAAGCTCAGCGAGCTGGGCCGCCGCGTACGGCTGAGCCCGGCGGCCGTCGCCGAACGCGTCCGGCGCCTGGAGTCCGCGGGCGCCATCACCGGCTACGGCGCCCATGTCTCACCGGCGCGCCTCGGCTACGGCATCCAGGCCTTCATCCGCGTCAACCCGCACGGCGGCTACACCCTGAAGCACCCCAGGACCCTGGAGCTCCTGTCCCGCCCCGAGGTCGTCGAGGTCCATCACGTCGTCGGCGAGGACTGCTGGATCCTCAAGGTCGCCGTCGAGGACACGATCCACCTGGAGGACGTCCTGGAACAGACCTCCGCGCTGGGGCGTACGACGACCTCGATCGTGCTGTCCTCGCCGGTGCGGCAAAAGCCGCTGCTGCCGCCTGTCGGACGCTGATGCGATGCGGGTGGGCGGGGCACCCGAACTCACTGTTTGCGTTGACGTCGGCGTCAAGGACTACCGTCAACGCATGCGAATCGGCGAGCTGGCGGCGCGGGCCGGGACGACCACGCGGACTCTGCGTTACTACGAGTCGCGAGGGCTGCTGCCCGCGCGGCGGGGCGAGAACGGGTACCGGACGTACGACGAACACGACCTGCGGCTGCTGCGGCAGATCAGGACGTTGCAGGACTTCGGGTTCGACCTGGAGGAGACGCGACCCTTCGTGGAGTGTCTGCGGGCCGGGCACCCGGAGGGCGACTCGTGCCCCGCGTCGCTCGCGGTCTACCGCCGCAAGCTCGGCGAACTCGACGGGCTGATCGACGAGTTGCAGTCGGTGCGCGCGAAGGTCGGTGAGCAGTTGGCGCGGGCGGAGCGCGCGCGTGACGTACTGGCGGCCGACGCGGAGGTTCCGGGCGGCCCGGAACCCGTATGCGAACTGGGAGGGCGAACGCGATGATCAAGGCGGCAGGCGTGGCCGAGGTGACGGACGCGGACTTCGAGACGGAGGTGATCGGGGCGGACCTGCCCGTACTGGTGGAGTTCACCGCCGACTGGTGCGGACCGTGCCGGCAACTGGCACCGGTGCTCAGCGACATCGCCTTCGAGGAGGGCGACCGGCTCAAGATCGTGCAGCTGGACGTGGACAGGAACCCGCAGACCACGATCGCGTACGGCGTCCTGTCGATGCCCACGCTGATGGTGTTCCGCAACGGCGAGCCCGTGAAGTCGATGGTGGGCGCCCGGCCCAAGCGACGGCTGCTGGAGGAGCTGTCCGACGTGCTCTGACCCTTACCGGGACTCTGTCGGCCATACAAAAAATCCCCTGAGCGATTGCGCTCGGGGGATTTCTTTGCGTATATTCAATGGTTCGCGACTTCAAGAAAATGGGTCGCGGGGAAGTTCACTGGCCACAGTATATCCGGGCGGGAGCGGAATTGTCAAACAGGGGCTCACACACAGAATTTCCCGACGATGAATTGCGCCATGAGCAAGAATTCATCGACGGGTTGTACGCGCGCGTGGACGCCCTGCGCGGTGTCACGGAGGCATCCGTGGGGGACGCGCTCGCCCAGGGCAGCACGCCCATGCAGGCCAGGCTCGAACGGGACGTCCTGGTCGCCGAGCGCTCCGGTCTGCTCGCCGCGCTGAACGCCGTGGACGGTTCGCTCTGCTTCGGCCGCATCGACCTCACCAGCGGCGTCAGCCACCACATCGGCCGGATCGGCATCCGCGCCGACGACACCGAGCACACCCCGATCCTCATCGACTGGCGGGCCCCGGTCGCCCGCCCCTTCTACCTGGCCACCGGCCACACGCCCATGGGCCTGCGGCGGCGACGCCACATCACCACCGACGGCCGGCACGTCACCGATCTGCACGACGAGATCCTCGACCTGGGGGACCACGAGCGGACCGGCCACGAGGACCCGACCGGCGACGCGGTGCTCCTGGCCGCGCTCAACTCCGCGCGCACCGGACGCATGAGCGACATCGTGCAGACCATCCAGGCCGAGCAGGACCAGATCATCCGCGCCCCGTACCGGGGCGTGCTGGTGGTGGAAGGCGGTCCCGGTACGGGCAAAACGGCCGTGGCGCTGCACCGCGCCGCGTACCTGCTCTACGAGTACCGGGAAATGCTCGCCAAGCGCGCCGTCCTCGTCGTCGGCCCCAACCCGGCCTTCCTCGGCTACATCGGTGAGGTGCTGCCCTCGCTCGGCGAGACGGGCGTCCTGCTCGCGACGGTCGGCGAGCTGTTCCCCGGCGTGAAGGCGACGGCGATCGACACCCCCGAAGCGGCCGCCGTGAAGGGCCGCGCCGACATGGCCGAGGTGCTGGCCGCCGTGGTCCGTGACCGCCAGGCCCTTCCCGACCCGGTGATCGCGATCGAGCACGACCGGGACATCCTGATGCTCGACGCCGGGCTCGTCCAGGTCGCCCGGGAACGCACCCGCGAGACCAAACTGCCCCACAACGTCGCACGCGAGCACTTCGAGGGTCACATCCTCAACACCCTCACCGACATGCTGGCCGAACGCATCGGCACGGATCCGTTCGACGGCTCCAACATGCTCGATGCGAGCGACATCACGCAGATCCGGGACGAGCTGGCCGAGAACCCCGAGGTGTGGGGCGCGATCGACCAGCTGTGGCCGCGGCTGACCCCGCAGCGGGTGGTCGCGGACTTCCTTGCCGAGCCGGAGGGATACGTCTCGCAGGAGGAGGCGGTGGCGATACGGCGGCAGCTCACGCGCGAGTGGACCACCGCGGACGTCCCCCTTCTCGACGAGGCCGCCGAGCTGCTGGGTGAGGACGACCGGGCGGCCCGGGCACTTGCCGACCACGAGCGTCGTACCCAAGTCGCGTACGCGCAGGGCGTCCTGGACGTCTCCTACGCCTCTCGTACCTACGAGTTCGAGGACAAGGACGAGGAGGACTCCGAGGTCCTCTCGGCGCACAACATCATCGACGCCGAGCGGATGGCCGAGCGGCACGAGGAGGAGGACCACCGCAGCGCCGCCGAGCGGGCGGCGGCCGACCGGACCTGGGCCTTCGGCCACATCATCGTCGACGAGGCGCAGGAGCTGTCGCCGATGGCGTGGCGCCTGCTGATGCGGCGGAGTCCTACGCGGTCCATGACGCTCGTCGGCGATCCCGCGCAGACCGCCGAGGCGGCGGGGGTCGGCTCCTGGTCCGAGATCCTCGCGCCGTACGTCGAGGACCGGTGGGAGCACACGCGTCTCGCCGTCAACTACCGGACCCCGTCAGAGATCATGGATGTCGCGGCGGGGGTGGTGCGGGCGGAGCGTCCTGGGTTCGAGCCGCCTCGGTCCGTACGGTCCACCGGGGTACGGCCGTGGGTGCGCGCCGCGGGTGACGATCTTCCCGGGGCCGTCGCCAAGGCGGTGGGCGAGTTGACGCCGGTGGAGGGGCGGGTCGCTGTCATCGCCCCGCGTTCCCTTCATGCCTCGCTCGCCGGGCGGCTGGACGGGGTGACGGCGGGGGCCGAGCCCGACCTCACCCGTGGCGTCGTCCTGCTCGATCCTCGGCAGGCCAAGGGGTTGGAGTTCGACTCCGTCCTGGTGGTCGAGCCCGCGCTGTACGGGACGAGTGACCTGTATGTGGCTCTGACTCGGGCTACGCAGGCGCTGGGGGTGCTCCACACCAGGGAGTTGCCGGAGTCACTGAGGGGGCCGGGGCTGGTGTAGGGCGGGTTTCTTCGCCCCCTCCGCCCCTTCCCGTCCCGACCCTGGGGCTCCGCCCCAGAACCGTTCGCGCAGTTCCCCGCACCCCTGAACAGGGGCGCGGGGAACTGCGCAATCTTTTAGGGGGGTCTGGGGGCGCAGCCCCCAGTACGGGACGGGAAGGGGCGGAGGGGGCGAAAGATGCCTAGGCGGGGCGGAGCCAGACGGTGGCGAGTGGCGGCAGGGTGAGTTGGATGCTCGCGGGGCGGCCGTGGGCGGCGGTGGGTTCGGGTTTGATGGGGTCGGGGTTGAGGATGTCGCTGCCG
>NZ_BMMM01000011.1 GCF_014645835.1 Streptomyces albiflavescens | reverse complement strand
CTTTTTCCGATCCGATTTCCTCGGTGCTTTCCAGGTTTCCGCTTTTCGCGTTTCCCTTTCCGGCGGTTCCGACTTTATCAGAGATTCTGAGTCGGAATTTCCGTCCCGCTCGGGGTGTCCTGGCACGCAGTTGTGCCGGGTTCCCGTTCAGGCGGAGCCGTAAACCTACTGGAGCGGGGCGCCTCGATGCAAATCGAGCCCCCCCGCTCCGGGTTGGCGCGTGCGAGGGGTCAGACCTCGACGACGACCGGGAGGATCATCGGGCGTCGGCGGTAGTTGTCCGACACCCACTTGCCCAACGTGCGGCGGATGAGTTGCTGCAGCTGGTGGGGCTCGACCACGCCGTCCTGGGCCGAACGCTCCAGGATCTCCGTGATCTTCGGGATGACGTCGGCGAAGGCGGAGTCGTCGATGCCGGATCCCCTGGCGTGCACGTGCGGTCCGCCCGTGATCTTGCCGGTGCTGGCGTCCACCACGACGAAGACCGAGATGATGCCCTCGTCGCCGAGGATCTTGCGGTCCTTGAGTGCGGGTTCGCCGACATCGCCGACCGAGAGGCCGTCGACGTACACATATCCGGCCTGAACCTTGCCGGAGATCTTGGCCTTGCCCTCGACGAGGTCGACGACGACGCCGTCTTCGGCGATCACGACGCGGTCGTGCGGGACGCCGGTGAGGGCGCCGAGTTCGGCGTTCGCGCGCAGGTGGCGCCATTCGCCGTGGACCGGCATCAGGTTCCGCGGCTTGCAGATGTTGTAGAAGTACAGCAGCTCGCCCGCGGAGGCGTGGCCGGAGACGTGCACCTTGGCGTTGCCCTTGTGGACGACGTTGGCGCCCCAGCGGCTCAGGCCGTTGATGACGCGGTAGACCGCGTTCTCGTTGCCCGGGATCAGGGACGACGCCAGGATCACCGTGTCGCCCTGGACGATCCGGATCTGGTGGTCCCGGTTGGCCATCCTCGACAGGGCAGCCATCGGCTCGCCCTGGGAGCCCGTGCACACGAGCACGATCTCGTGGTCCGGGAGGTCGTCCAGCGTCTTGACGTCGACCACCAGGCCCGGTGGGACCTTCAGGTAGCCGAGATCCCGGGCGATGCCCATGTTGCGGACCATCGACCGGCCCACGAAGGCGACCCGACGGCCGTACTCGTGCGCCGCGTCCAGGATCTGCTGAATGCGGTGGACGTGGCTGGCGAAGCTCGCCACGATGATCCGCTTGTGGGCGCCGGCGAAGACCTGGCGCAGCACGTTCGAGATGTCACGCTCGGGCGGGACGAAGCCCGGGACCTCGGCGTTCGTGGAGTCCGAGAGAAGGAGGTCGATGCCCTCCTCGCTCAGCCGCGCGAAGGCGTGCAGGTCCGTGAGGCGGCGGTCCAGCGGGAGCTGGTCCATCTTGAAGTCGCCGGTGTGCACCGCCATGCCCGCGGGGGTGCGGATAGCGACGGCCAGCGCGTCCGGAATGGAGTGGTTGACCGCGATGAACTCGCAGTCGAAGGGGCCGATGCGCTCGCGGTGGCCCTCGGCCACTTCGAGCGTGTACGGACGGATGCGATGCTCCTGGAGCTTCGCCTCGATCAGGGCGAGGGTCAGCTTGGAGCCGATCAGCGGGATGTCCGGCTTCTCGCGCAGGAGGAAGGGGACGCCGCCGATGTGGTCCTCGTGGCCATGGGTGAGGACGATGCCCTCGATGTCGTCGAGGCGGTCCCTGATGGACGTGAAGTCCGGCAGGATCAGGTCGATTCCGGGCTGCTCCTCCTCGGGGAAGAGCACTCCGCAGTCGACAATCAGCAGCCGGCCGCCGTATTCGAAGACCGTCATGTTCCGGCCGATTTCACCGAGTCCGCCGAGCGGGGTGACCCGCAGGCCGCCCTCGGGGAGCTTCGGCGGCGGGCCGAGTTCAGGATGCGGATGACTCAAAAGACTCTCCTCACCACGCGCGCCACGTACCTGGCAAGGCACGTGGCGCGCGTGACGTTCGTGCAGTAGCAGTTGTCTGTGTGGGGTTGCAGGCCCGATGGCCTGCGTGGTCGTACGTATTCAGTTGTGAAGTCTGTGGTTAGAGCTCTACCCCGCCGGCGGCAAGATCGATCTTGAGCTGAGCGGTCTCCTCGGGCGACAGCTCGACCATCGGAGCGCGCAGCGGTCCGGCGGGCAGGCCCTGGAGGGCGAGCGCGGCCTTGGTCGTCATGACGCCCTGGGTGCGGAACATGCCGGTGAAGACGGGGAGCAGCTTCTGGTGGATCTCGGTGGCCTTCTGGACGTCGCCCGAGACATACGCGTCGAGCATGGCGCGCAGCTCCGGGGTGACGACGTGGCCCACGACGGAGACGAAGCCGACCGCGCCCACCGAGAGCAGCGGCAGGTTCAGCATGTCGTCGCCGGAGTACCAGGCGAGGCCGGAGCGGGCGATGGCCCAGCTGGCGCGGCCGAGGTCTCCTTTGGCGTCCTTGTTGGCGACGATACGCGGGTGCGCGGCCAGGCGCACCAGGGTTTCGGTGTTGATCGGCACGCCACTGCGGCCGGGGATGTCATAGAGCATCACCGGCAGTTCGGTCGCGTCGGCGATGGCCGTGAAGTGCCGGTACAGGCCCTCCTGCGGGGGCTTGTTGTAGTACGGCGTCACGGTGAGCAGGCCGTGCGCGCCGGTCTTCTCGGCGGCGCGAGCGAGCTCGATGCTGTGGTGGGTGTCGTTCGTGCCGACGCCGGCGACGATGTGGGCGCGGTCGCCGACCGCCTCCAGTACGGCTCGTACGAGATCCGATTTCTCCGCGTCGCTGGTGGTCGGGGACTCACCGGTGGTGCCGTTGATGATCAGGCCGTCGTTGCCTGCGTCCACCAGGTGGGAAGCGAGCCGCTGAGCGCCGTCGAGGTCGAGTGCGCCGTCCGCCGTGAAGGGCGTGACCATGGCGGTGAGGACCCGCCCGAAGGGGGTCTGCGGAGTGGAGGTCGGAGCCATGGGTAACACGCTACTCGCTGCTCAAGGCGGGGTCTGCCCACGGGGCAGGCGACAAGTCGTGACAAAAGTGGAGCCCGGCACTGCCTGCTCGGGGGTTCAAGCAGTGCCGGGTCCGTTTGATCAGGCTAGATGAACTTCTCGAAATGCCGCAATACGGACACTTCGCTCGGTTGATGCGTACATCTGTGCCGGATGGCGTGCGGAAGCTCGCTACGGCGCCATGCGCCCGTTGGCGTTGAAGGCCGCGTGCGTGAGCGGCATCAGCTTGGCCCACTCCGCCTCCATCTTCTCCCCGACCATCTCGATCTCGCGCTGCGGGAAGGACGGGACCTTGGCCAGTTCGTGCTGGGTGCGCAGGCCGAGGAAGTGCATCAATGAGCGGGCGTTGCACGTCGCGTACATCGACGAGAAGAGGCCCACCGGGAGGACGGCGCGGGCCACCTCACGGGCTACGCCGGCCGCGAGCATTTCCTGGTACGCCTCGTACGCCTGTCGGTAGGAGTCCTCCATCACACGGCCCGTGAGCTCCTGCTGGGCCTGGGTGCCCTCGACGAAGACGTATTTGCCCGGGCGGCCCTCCTGGACCAGCTTGCGGGACTCGTCCGGAACGTAGAAGACGGGCTCGAGCTCCCGGTACCGGCCCGATTCCTCGTTGTACGACCAGCCCACACGGTGCCGCATGAACTCGCGGAAGACGAAGATCGGGGCGCTGACGAAGAACGTCATCGAGTTGTGCTCGAAGGGGCTGCCGTGCCGGTCCCGCATCAGGTAATTGATCAGGCCCTTGGAACGCTCCGGGTCCTTCTTCAGCTCGTCCAGGGACTGCTCCCCGGCGGTGGAGACACGGGCGGCGAACAGCACGTCGGCGTCGGACGCGGTGTGCTTGATCAGCTCGACGGTGACATCGCTGCGGAAGCTGGGCTTCAGGTCGTCGGCGGGGGTGTCGGTCACGGTTCGGAGGGTCCTTCCCATCACAGGCTCGGGCGGCGCCCACTCTACGGCCCGGCACTGACAACGGGGCGTTCGGTACCTTGCCGCGACATTCATCGGCGAACTTCTGCGAATTCGGTGATTCTGGGCACCTCCTGGGACATTCGCTCGTCTGTATGGGTGACGGCGACTTCGTTCGAGTCGCCGGTCGCCGGTCAGCAGGTCACTGCTCCCGTACGAGTGTCCAGAGGAGAAGCAAGCCCCATGTTCCGTCGGCGCGAGCCTGTTCCGTTCGCCTTCATCGCCGAAGCCGACAAGTTCCGCAGCAATGTCGCTCCCCCACCCCGCGAGCGCGCGTCCGCCGGACAGATAGTCGGTCGGTGGCTCATAGGCCTCACCGTGGTCGCGGGGCTCGCCGGCTCCCTGATACTCGGAATGCCCGCCTTGTCACAGGATCAGTCACCTGCGACGACGCAGCATTCCGAGGCGTCGAACGACCGCTGACCTTCCCCTCGCCGACCGAACCGCGTGGGGGCACCCCCATGGCCCCCCACGGGTGGTGAGCACGCACCCGGCTCGATAACCTCACCGGGCACAGCCCGTGCGTGGATTGAGTGAGGATCAATCGTGCCCCTGCCCTTCCTGACGGCGGACCGCGCCTTTGACGAGGCGGCGGACGATCTCGCGCTGCCCTACGACGACCGTGACCGCTGGCGGCGTCCCTACCGACCCGGGCCGTGCCGGGTGGGCGCGGCCGCGCTCGTCCTGCTGCTCGCCTCGTATGTGCTCGTCGCCGCGGTGGTCATCGCGGTCGCCGGGACCCTGAACGCTGCCACGGCCTGTCTGGGCGGGGCCGCGGTCGCCATACTCAGCGCGCTGCGGCTGCTGCGCATGGGCGTATGGGTGAGCGCGCGAGGGCTGCGCCGGGTGGGCTTCTTCCTCACGAGCACGACGCCCTGGGAGCGGGTCGCCGCGGTGCGGACGGTGCAGCAGCCGGTGCGCTGGCTCGGGCTGCCGCGCACCGTTCAGGGGCAGGCGCTGGTCCTCGTGCGCAAGGCTCGTTCGCCCGAGGACGTGCCGCCGCTGCTGACCACCCACAACGCCGATTTCCTGGGGCGTGCGGAGGCCTTCGACCGCGCTGCGGACGCCATCGAGGTGTGGGCGGACGAATACCGGCGGGGCTGAGCACCCGTACGCCTTCCACGGCAGGACGAGAAGGGCCGGTCCGCAGCGCGCGGACCGGCCCTTCGCATCTGTGTTCCATGGAGCCGCGTACGGCCCTCAGGCCTCCAGGGACCTGCCCTCGCGCAGGGCGATGGCTCGCTGCATCGCCTTGCGGGCGCGCGGGGTGTCGCGGGCGTCGTGATAGGCGATCGCGAGGCGGAACCAGCTGCGCCAGTCGTCCGGCGCGTCCTCGGTCTCGGCCTTGCGCTTGGCGAAGACCTCGTCGGCGGAATCACGATCGATGCGGCCGCCGGCGGTGCGCCTCAACTCGTCGACGGGCAGGCCGCCTTCGGCGTCCAGCTCGGCGGCGAGGCGGTTGGCCTTCCGGACGAACTGGGTGTTCTTCCAGAGGAACCACAGGCCGATGACCGGCAGGATCAGCACGGCGACACCGAAGGTGACGGTGATCAGGGTGCCGTTCTGGATGAGCAGCACGCCGCGGCTGCCGACCAGGACGAAGTAGACGACCAGGGCGGCTGCCGTGACGGCGTAGGTGATCTTCGCGCGCATGTCTGCCGACTATCTGTTGTACGTCCCTCGGCTCAGCCGAGGTCCAGGAAGTTTTCCAGGCCGAAGGTGAGGCCCGGCGTGGTCACCACACGCCGTACGCCGAGCAGGATGCCCGGCATGAAGCTGCTGTGGTGGAGGGAGTCGTGGCGGATGGTGAGGGTCTCGCCCTCGCCGCCGAGCAGCACCTCCTGATGGGCCAGCAGCCCGCGCAGGCGGACCGCGTGCACCGGGACACCGTCGACGTTCGCGCCGCGGGCGCCGTCCAGTGCGGTCACCGTGGCGTCGGGCTGCGGGGCGCTGCCCGCGCGCTCCCGGGCCGCGGCGATGAGCTGGGCGGTGCGCGTGGCGGTGCCGCTGGGGGCGTCCACCTTGTTCGGGTGATGCAGCTCCACGACCTCGACGGACTCGAAGTACGGCGCGGCCACCTCGGCGAACTTCATGGTCAGCACGGCGCCGATGGAGAAGTTCGGGGCGATGAGCACGCCCGTCTCGGGCGAGGCGGCCAGCGAGGTGTTGAGCTGCGCGAGGCGCTCGTCGGTCCAGCCCGTCGTACCGACCACGGCGTGGATGCCGTGCCGTACACAGAAATCGAGGTTGCCCATGACCGAGTCCGGCGTGGTCAGTTCGACGACGACCTGGGCGCCGGTCTCGACCAGCGTCTCCAGTCCGTCGCCCCGGCCGAGCGCGGCCACCAGCTCCATGTCGTCGGCGGCGTCGACGGCTCGCACCGCCTCAGATCCGATCCGGCCCTTGGCACCGAGGACCGCCACGCGCAGCTTGCTCATTGCTTCGTTCCTTACAGAGACCTTGCAGAGACCTTGCAGAGACCTTGCGGACAGGACTTATGCGACCGCGTCGTGCAGACGGGACGCCTGCTTGTCCTTGAGCGGGCCGATGACCGACAGCGAGGGCCGCTGTCCCAGGATGTCCCGGGCGACCGAGCGGACCTCGTCCGGGGTGACCGACGCTATCCGGGCCAGCATGTCGTCGACGGACATCTGCTCGCCCCAGCACAGCTCGCTCTTGCCGATACGGTTCATCAGCGCGCCGGTGTCCTCGAGGCCGAGGACGGTGGAGCCCTGGAGCTGACCGATGGCGCGCCCGATCTCGTCGTCCGACAGACCGTGCTCGGCGACCTGGTCGAGCTCGTCGCGGCAGAGCTTGAGCACGTCGTGGACCTGGCTCGGGCGGCAGCCCGCGTACACGCCGAAGAGGCCGCAGTCGGCGAAGCCCGAGGTGTACGAGTACACGCTGTAGGCCAGGCCGCGCTTCTCCCGGACCTCCTGGAAGAGGCGGGAGGACATGCCGCCGCCGAGGGCGGTGTTCAGCACGCCCAGCGCCCAGCGGCGGTCGTCGGTGCGGGCCAGGCCCGGCATGCCGAGGACGATGTGGGCCTGCTCGGTCTTGCGGCCGAGGAGCTCGACGCGGCCCGCGGTGCGGATGGCGCGCCGCCCGTCGCGCGGGGCGAGCGGGATGGCATCGGGGCCATGCAGGGCGCCCGCCTTCTCGAAGGCGGCGCGGACCTGACGTACGACCTTGTTGTGGTCGACGTTGCCCGCGCAGGCCACGACCAGGTGCGTCGGGTCGTAGTGCTTCCGGTAGAAGCGGCGGATGCGGTCCGCGGAGAGGGCGTTGACGGTGTCGACCGTGCCGAGGACCGGACGGCCGAGCGGGGTGTCCCCGAGCATCGTGTGCGCGAACAGGTCGTGCACGCAGTCGCCCGGGTCGTCCTCGGTCATCGCGATCTCTTCGAGGATCGCGCCGCGCTCGACGTTGACGTCCTCTTCGAGGATGAGCGAGCCGGTCAGCATGTCGCAGACGACGTCGATGGCCAGCGGCAGGTCGGTGTCGAGCACGCGCGCGTAGTAGCACGTGTACTCCTTTGCCGTGAACGCGTTCATCTCGCCGCCGACCGCGTCGATCGCCGAGGAGATGTCCAGCGCGCTGCGACGCGACGTGCCCTTGAAGAGCAGGTGCTCCAGGTAGTGCGTGGCGCCGTTCAGCGTCGGCGTCTCGTCGCGGGAGCCGACGTGCGCCCAGATGCCGAAGGTGGCGGAGCGTACGGAGGGCAGGGTCTCGGTGACGATGCGCAGGCCGCCGGGGAGGGTGGTCTTACGGACCGTACCGATGCCGTTCTGGCCCTTGATGAGGGTTTGGGTACGGGCGACGGCCCGCGCCTCCGAGGAGGTGCGGGCCGTCGCCGTGGAGCTACTGGACGTCACTTGTCGGTGTCGTCCTTCTTCTCGTCGTTCTCTTCACCCTCGATGACCGGGATCAGGGAGAGCTTGCCGCGGGAGTCGATCTCGGCGATCTCGACCTGGACCTTGGCGCCCACACCGAGAACGTCCTCGACATTCTCCACGCGCTTGCCGCCGGCGAGCTTGCGGATCTGCGAGATGTGCAGCAGACCGTCCTTGCCCGGGAGCAGCGACACGAACGCACCGAAGGTCGTCGTCTTCACGACGGTGCCCAGGTAGCGCTCGCCGACCTCCGGCATGGTCGGGTTGGCGATCGAGTTGATCGTGGCGCGGGCGGCCTCGGCGGAGGGACCGTCGACCGCACCGATGTAGATCGTGCCGTCGTCCTCGATCGTGATGTCGGCGCCGGTGTCCTCCTGGATCTGGTTGATCATCTTGCCCTTGGGGCCGATGACCTCACCGATCTTGTCCACGGGGATCTTGACGGTGATGATCCGCGGGGCGTTCGGGGACATCTCGTCCGGCGTGTCGATCGCTTCCATCATCACGTCGAGGATGTGGAGGCGGGCGTCGCGGGCCTGCTTGAGGGCCGCGGCCAGGACGGAGGCCGGGATGCCGTCCAGCTTGGTGTCGAGCTGGAGGGCGGTCACGAACTCCTTGGTGCCGGCGACCTTGAAGTCCATGTCGCCGAAGGCGTCCTCCGCACCGAGGATGTCGGTGAGGGCGACGTAGTGCGTCTGGCCGTCGATCTCCTGGGAGATCAGACCCATGGCGATACCGGCGACGGGGGCCTTCAGCGGCACACCGGCGTTCAGGAGCGACATGGTGCTGGCGCACACGGAACCCATGGACGTCGAACCGTTGGAGCCGAGGGCCTCGGACACCTGACGGATCGCGTAGGGGAACTCCTCGCGGGTCGGCAGGACCGGCACGAGGGCGCGCTCGGCGAGCGCACCGTGGCCGATCTCGCGGCGCTTCGGGGAGCCGACGCGGCCCGTCTCACCGACGGAGTAGGGCGGGAAGTTGTAGTTGTGCATGTAGCGCTTGCGGGTCACCGGGGAAAGGGTGTCCAGCTGCTGCTCCATGCGGAGCATGTTGAGGGTGGTGACGCCCAGGATCTGGGTCTCGCCACGCTCGAACAGCGCCGAGCCGTGCACGCGCGGGATGGCCTCGACCTCGGCGGCCAGCGTACGGATGTCCGTGACGCCGCGGCCGTCGATGCGGATCTTGTCCTTGATGACGCGCTCGCGGACCAGCTTCTTGGTCAGCGCGCGGTACGCGGCGGAGATCTCCTTCTCGCGGCCCTCGAACTGCGGGAGCAGCTTCTCGGCGGCGATCTCCTTGACGCGGTCCAGCTCGGCCTCGCGGTCCTGCTTGCCGGCGATGGTGAGCGCCTGGGCGAGCTCGCTCTTGACCGCGGCGGTCAGGGCCTCGAGGACGTCGTCCTCGTAGTCCAGGAAGATCGGGAACTCGGCGGTCGGCTTGGCGGCCTTCGCGGCGAGGTCCGACTGCGCCTTGCACAGGACCTTGATGAAGGGCTTCGCGGCGTCGAGGCCGGCGGCCACGACCTCCTCGGTCGGCGCCTCGGCGCCACCCTTGACCAGCTGGATCGTCTGGTCGGTGGCCTCGGCCTCGACCATCATGATCGCGACGTCGCCGTCCTCGAGGACGCGACCGGCGACGACCATGTCGAAGACGGCGTCCTCGAGCTCGGTGTGCGTCGGGAACGCGACCCACTGGCCGTTGATCAGCGCGACGCGGACGCCGCCGACCGGGCCGGAGAAGGGCAGACCGGCCAGCTGCGTGGACGCGGAGGCGGCGTTGATCGCCACGACGTCGTACAGGTGGTCGGGGTTGAGCGCCATGATCGTGGCGACGACCTGGATCTCGTTGCGAAGGCCCTTCTTGAAGGACGGACGCAGCGGACGGTCGATGAGACGGCAGGTGAGGACGGCGTCCTCGGAGGGACGGCCCTCACGGCGGAAGAAGCTGCCGGGGATCTTGCCGGCGGCGTACATCCGCTCCTCGACGTCCACCGTGAGGGGGAAGAAGTCGAGCTGGTCCTTGGGCTTCTTGGAAGCGCTGGTGGCCGACAGCACCATGGTGTCGTCGTCCAGGTACGCCACGGCGGAGCCGGCGGCCTGCTTGGCCAGGCGGCCCGTCTCGAAGCGGATGGTGCGGGTGCCGAAGGAACCGTTGTCGATAACGGCCTCGGCGTAGTGGGTCTCGTTCTCCACTAGCGATATCTCCTCGTCTTCGTCCCGTCCTGCCCGTGTGGCAGGGGGACGGTGGCGGAGAGCGCTCCTTCTGGTGCGGGCCGGTCTTCGATCGAAGCACCCGGGGCTCGCAATCCCCCGGGGGCCACTACCGAGGACCGGCGGCGGCGAGGTGCGCTTCTCCTCGTTCATTGACGTGGTGGGCCCTACCCGGCGGGTACGGCGTCATCACGCTGTGTCGTACGTGTTGTGTCCTGCGTATTGCGTTGTGCTACCACACTACAAAGCGTCAGTGACACTCCGCACGTACAGAGACGTACAGCAGCACGTACAGCAAAAGGAGCGGCTCCCAAAGAAGTGGGAACCGCTCCCTTCACGGCGTCTTACTTGGCGCCCGCCGCACCGCGGCGGATGCCCAGGCGGTCGACCAGCGTACGGAAGCGCTGGATGTCCTTCTTGGCCAGGTACTGCAGCAGGCGGCGACGCTGACCGACCAGGATCAGCAGACCACGGCGGGAGTGGTGGTCGTGCTTGTGGGTCTTGAGGTGCTCGGTCAGGTCCGAGATCCGGCGCGAGAGCATGGCAACCTGGACCTCGGGGGAGCCGGTGTCGCCCTCCTTCTGACCGAACTCGCTGATGATCTGCTTCTTCGTAGCGGCGTCGAGCGACACGCGTACTCCTCGTAGTCTCTGAGTAGCCACCGAGTGCCCCTGGTCCACATCTCAGGGGAGCTTCCGTTACTCGGGAGGCGGGGATCCGCTGGGCGCGGCCTCCAGAGCGTGAGCTCCGGGGGTGCGTACACAAACGGCCGTCACACAGGGTACCAGCCCGGGCGGAGGCGTCCGCCCGGGTCCGCGAACCCGCCGACCTGGCCACTAGGGTGACGGCAGAGGTCATTCGTACGTGGGGAATACGTGGGGAAGGGGCCGCGGGATCATGGCCGAGGAAGCAGACAAGGACGTCAAGGCGCGCAAGGAGCGGGAGAAGGACGAGCTCTACGCCCTCGACATCTCGGGCGTCGAATGGCAGAGCGCGCCGGGCACCGAGCAGCACGAGGAGCGGGTCGAGATCGCCTATCTGCCCGAGGGCGCGGTGGCCATGCGTTCGTCCCTCGACCCGGACACGGTCCTCAGGTACACCGAGGCCGAGTGGCGGGCCTTCGTGCTCGGGGCCCGGGACGGAGAGTTCGATCTGGAGCCGGCACCGCACAATGGCGGGCTCGCGACGGAGTAGCGGCAGAGCGGGAACGGCAGGGGCCGACGCGGACATGTCCGCGTCGGCCCTCAGCGTCTCGGCGCACGGGGGTCTCAGTGCGCGGGGGGCGCCTCAGTGCACAGGGGCGATGCCCACCGCGGCCCTCACCGGATCGTGGGGAGACGAGTCGGGAGCCGAGAGCTGCCGAGGAGAGAAGAACGCCCGGCCGTGCTCGACGAGGATGTCGGACCACTCGGGGGTTTCCATGCGTGTGGCGTCGTCCGGCAGGTTGAAGAAGAGGAACGGTGTCTCCTTGCCGGTGGCGGGGTCGATGCTCACGATGGCGGCGGGACCGATGTTGTCGGAACTCGGCCGGTAGGCCAGGAGCTTGTCCCCGCTCATCTTCACGGGCCACAGCGGCTGCAGCGGCCGTCCGTCGAACTTCCGCAGGGTCTTCCCCGTCTTGGCGTCGAAACCCACGATCCAGTTCTCCGCCTGGTCGATGTCGCCGTCCGCCTTGCTCGCGACGAAGATCTGGCCGTTCCCCACGACCATCGCGTAGCAGTTCTCCATCACTCCGAAGTACTGCGTTCCGTCGAACGAGTCACCGCACATGGGATCGAAGCGCCCGCCCCGCATGGAGATCGTGGCGCTGTGCCTGCCCCGGTCGTCGAGGGTGATCAGGTCGGTCACGCCGTAGTCCCCCGCCCCCACGGCCAGTACCGGCGGGTCGGAGGAGGGCATGTAGACGCCCGACAGGCCGTCCTTGAGCTTGTACGTCCACTGCGGCTTGCCCGTGCGCGGGTCGATCTTCTGCACCCGGTACGCGTGGGTGGACTCCTCTCCGCACCGGAGCAGGACGAGCAGGTTGCGACCGCCCGCGAAGCCGACGTCCTCGCACGTGGAGACGTCGGTGCTCTTCCAGAGCTGCTTGCCATGGCTCATGTCGTAGGCCACGGAGCCGTTGCCCCACGCCACGGCGACCGTGCCGCGCGTCATGCTCAGATTCGTGTTCGTCACATACGCGGTCTTCGCGTCGGGCATCGTCGCGGTCCACAGCTTCTTGCCGGTGTCGAGGTCGAAGAACACCACCTCGTCACAGATGCCCGCATCCTTGGTGCCCTTGCGTTTGTACGGCTGGACGACGACGGCCGTCCGGCCGTCCGCGGTGACGTGCTTGGTCGTCGCGCAGATGTGGCCGTCCAGCTTGATGCTCCACGCCGCCTCGTCCACGCCGAACTTGAACCCCGTGATGGTGTTCTTGATGCCCTTGGCGAAGATCTTGTCGGTCGCCCAGGTGCCGGGCGCGTACCGGGTCTCGTCGTCCTTGAACTTCTCCTCGTCGAAGTCGATGACGAGTTCGCCCTCGGGCGTGCTCGGCAACTTCTCGACCGTCTCCCTGATCTCGTCCGGGGCCTGCGGGGCGGCCGTCGGCCTGCTGTTCGCCGGGGAGCCGTCACCGGTCGCGTACATCAGAAGCCACCCGCCCGCGCACAACACCACGACGAGTACGGCGGCCACGACGCCGAACAGCTTCATGCGGCGCTTTCTTCGCTCGCTGTCCGCCGCCAACGCGGATTGGGTGTACGGGGACGGGGGTGGGCCGAAGCTCACGCGCTCGGGTCCTTTCGGTGAGAACCGGTCGGTCTTGGAGGAGCCCTCTACTATGCACGGCCCTTGATCGTGTACATGCAGGGGGCAGGACGGCTGCCTCGATGGCTTCGTTTGTCCGCTTTGAGGCTCAATAGTGAGCGTGCGTACGCCACTTCTGGGCAGGGTGTGACGTAGCGGGCAGCCGCGGTGGGGTGGACAGGCCTGCCGCAGTGACAGTCATGGTGATTAGGCTGGGACCGGGCGCGACGCCAGAACCCGGGAACGGGCCGCCCGCGTCCCAGGGGGAGCCGGGTCAATTCGGACGACCTCGAACGACTTCGAACGACTTCGGACGACTACGGGCGTCTACGGACGACAAGAAAACGGTCGCCCCGGCACGGCTTGAGGGTGCTCGACCACACCAGGAGGAATTGTGAACAGCGATCGGGACGGGATCCGCGGGGGCTGGGCCACACCCGGCGATGACCAGTCCGACGCGGAGTCCGCCGTCGAGACGACGGGCGAGTTCACCATCGACTACGCGCCGCCCGCCTGGTACACGCAGAACGCGTCGGGGAGTTCGGGCGAGGCGGACTCGGATTCCGAGGCGGCTTCGGGGACCTCGGAGACCTCGACGGCTTCGGAGCCGTCCGAAGCCTCCGAGCCTTCGGGAACTTCGGCTTCTCAGACGCCTGTTGCGCCTCCGGCGGAGAGTCCCGTCGCGGTGCCCAAGCTGCCGGTCGGCAGTGGGTTCGAGCCGGAGGCCGCACAGCCGGAGGCTCCGGCCGTGGCGCCTGTCGCGGACGCCGGGAGCCCGACGGCTGTGCCGAACTTTCCCGTGGGTGGGTTTCAGGCCCAGTGGACTCCTCCCGCTCCCCCGGCCGCGCCGGCCCCTCCGGTCGCACCCGTCGCGCCGATCGCCGCTGCTGACGAGGCGGAGCCGGGGAACGGGGACTTGGAGAGCGGCGCGACCATGCGGATCTCCTCTGTCGCGCTGAAGCGTGAGATCGCGGAGCGTGCTGCCGCGGCGTCGCAGGAGGCGGAGGCGGAGGCGGAGACATCGGCGGGAGTCGAACCCGATGCCGCGCCTGACGCCGATACCGCGCCCGGCACCGCGGCCGACGCCGAGACCGGGGCCGCCGCGCATGATGCCGTGACCGCGCCTGATCCCGTGGCCCTGTACCAGTCCCTGGAGGCTTCCTCGCACGGAGCCGACGTGGACGTCGAGGAGGAATCAGCCGCGGCCGAGGCCGAATTGGCGTCCCCCGGTGCGGATTCCGCCGATGGGCCGAGCGATGCCTCCGAGGACGAGAGCGTCGCCGACGTCGTGGAGCTGCGGCGCGCGGACGACGGCGGCGCTACGGATGTGACAGATGCCGTGGGCGCGGCCGAGGCGGCGGATCCGGCCGACGAGGTCAGCGACGCCGCGACGCAGGACGACGTCAGCGATGCGGCGCCACCGCAGGCCGAATCCAGCCATGCGGTGCCTTCGCCGGTCGCGGAGCCGGAGGATGCCGACCCCCGGGACAGCGAGCCTCAGGACGCGGTCCCCCGGGACAGCGAGCATCAGGACGCCGTGCCCCAGGACAGCGAACCTCAGGACGCCGTGCCCGTGGCCGGGCCGGACGCCCCCGAGGCCGTGCAGGACGCGCCCCCGGCCTGGGCTCCGCCGCCGCTGCCGCAGGGTGGGCTGCCGCCGCTGCCGCCCGCGTATCAGCCCGCGGCGCCCGCTCCCGCGGCCCAGTGGCCCGCGTCCACGGAGCCGGCCGCGGCCGAGCCCGCGCAGGCGCAGGTGCCGCCGCAGGCTCAGCCGCCCGCACCGGCGCCGGGCCAGCCGTTCCAGCCCGCGGCACCCCAGCCCGGCCAGGCCTTCCAACCGCCCGCGCCCCAGCCCGGCCAGGCCTTCCAACCGCCCGCGCCGCAGCCCGCGGCTCAGCCCCCGGCTCCGGCGTGGCCCGCATCCTCCGGCGCGCCCGTCTCCACGGGTCCGGCGCAGGGGCCCGTGCCGGTGCCCCCGCCGGCCGTCGAGAACCCCGTTCCGGCCCCGCCGCAGGCTCCGCACGCGGCACCTCCGGCACCTGCACAGCAGGGGAGTTACGGGTTCCCGCAACCGGGCACCCCGACGCCGAACCCCACGCCGCAAGGCAGCTACGGATTCCCGCAGCCCGGCACCCAGGCGCCCGCTCCTGCTCCGGCCGCCGAGGCTCCAGCCCCCGCACCGCAAGGGAGCTACGGCTTCCCCCGGCCCAGCACCCCGACGCCGAACCCCACGCCGCAAGGCAGCTACGGATTCCCGCAGCCCGGCACCCAGGCTCCGGCCAACCCGCCCGCTCAGGGCCCGGGTTACGGATTCCCCCAGCCGACGACGCCCCCGGCGAACCCCGTGGCCCCGCAGGCGCCCTCCCCGCAGCAGGGGTACGGCTTCCCGCCGCAGGCGCCCAACGCCCCCGTACCGCAGCCTGGTTACGACCTCCCCCAACCGCCCCCGGCTCCCACGCAGTCGGCCGCGCCCGCCCCGGCGCAGCCGCCGCTCCCCTCGGCGCAGGTGGGCCCGCCGTACCCGCCGCAGCAGCCGCAGCCCGGGCAGCCGGCCGCGCCCGTCGACCCCCGCGCGGGAGCCGCCTGGCCGCAGCCCGTGCAGCACGACCAGCGGCAGCCCACCAACCCCGGTGCCGCCCCTCTCGGGTACACCGCCGCGGTGGAGCTCTCCTCCGACCGGCTGCTCAACAACAAGAAGCAGAAGGCCAAGAGCGGTCGCCCGGCTGCCGCGTCGTCGCGGTTCAAGCTCGGCGGCAAGAAGGAGGAGGCCGAGCGGCAGCGGAAGCTGGAGCTGATCCGGACGCCGGTGCTGTCGTGCTACCGGATCGCCGTGATCAGCCTCAAGGGCGGCGTGGGCAAGACGACCACGACCACCGCGCTCGGCGCGACGCTCGCCAGTGAACGGCAGGACAAGATCCTCGCGATCGACGCCAACCCGGACGCGGGCACGCTCGGCCGCCGGGTGCGCCGCGAGACCGGGGCCACCATCCGTGACCTCGTCCAGGCGATCCCGTACCTCAACTCGTACATGGACATCCGGCGGTTCACCTCCCAGGCCCCGTCCGGGCTGGAGATCATCGCCAACGACGTCGACCCGGCGGTGTCCACCACGTTCAACGACGAGGACTACCGGCGTGCGATCGACGTCCTGGGCAAGCAGTACCCGATCATCCTGACCGACTCGGGAACAGGCCTGCTGTACAGCGCGATGCGCGGGGTGCTCGACCTCGCCGACCAGCTCATCATCATCTCGACGCCGTCGGTCGACGGTGCGAGCAGCGCCAGTACGACGCTGGACTGGCTGTCGGCGCACGGGTACGCGGATCTGGTCTCGCGCTCCATCACCGTCATCTCCGGAGTGCGCGAGACCGGCAAGATGATCAAGGTGGAGGACATCGTCAGCCACTTCGAGACGCGCTGCCGCGGTGTCGTGGTCGTGCCGTTCGACGAGCACCTGGCGGCCGGCGCCGAGGTCGACCTCGACATGATGCGGCCCAAGGTGCGGGAGGCGTACTTCAACCTCTCCGCGATGGTGGCCGAGGACATCGCACGGCACCAGCAGTCGCACGGGCTGTGGACCAACGACGGCAACCCGCCGCCGGTGGCCGCCCCGCCGATGCCGGGTCAGTACGTTCCGGGACAGCCGGTCCCCGGGCAGCCCGTTCCGGGACAGGGGCCGCAGCAGCCGCAGCCCGGGCAGCCGTACGCCCAGCCGCCCGGCCAGCCCTACCCGCAGCCGGGCCAGCCCTACCCGCAGCCCGGGCAGGCATATCCCCAGCAGCCTCCACAGGCGCAGCCCCAGCCCGGACAGCCTTTCCAGCCGGGCCGGCCCTATCAGCCGAACCAGGGGCAGACCCCGCCCCCGCCGGCGCCCCCTCAGCAGTAACCCGATCGGCCCCTTCCGAGGGACCGATTGCCGCCCGGGCCCGCACCGTCTCCGTACGGTGCGGGCCCTTGGCGTATCCACGGGCGTTTCGAGCCGTCAGGCCATCACCTGGGGGGCTTCACCGGTCTGAACCAATGAGCGAAAAATTCGCGTCAACTCGTTATTTCCGCAGGCCACAAGGGGTTCACGTGCCGTTGACGCGTGCAGACCACCGCTGATAGACACACAGATCAATCCCGCCGGCGTCACCAGTCACCCGATCAAGTAGTTCAACAAGCCATCCCCGTGCGAGCGATGACGCGAGGTCACCGACCCATGAACACACAAGATCAACACGACAGCAGGCGCCCGCGCCTCCGCCTCAGGACCGGGACCCGGCTCCCCCGGCTCATCGCCGCCGCCGGCGCCGCCGCGCTCACCCTCACCGCCGGTCTCGCGACCCCGCTCAACCCGGCGCCCCAGCAGGCCCAGGCCAAGGAGAGCAAGAAGGTCCTCACCGTCGCGGTCGCGCAGAGCGTCGACTCGCTCAGCCCGTTCCTGGCATCGCGGCTGGTCAGTACGAGCATTCACCGGCTCATGTACGAGTACCTGACCAACTACGACCCTGCGGACAACCACGCGATCCCCGCCCTGGCCACCAAGTGGGAGCCGTCCGCCGACAAGCTGACCTGGACCTACACGATCCGCTCAAACTCCAAGTGGTCGGACGGTCAGCAGGCCACCGCCGAGGACGCGGCGTGGACGTTCAACAAGATGATGACCGACGAGGGCGCCGCCACCGCCAACGGCAGCTTCGTCACCAACTTCAAGAAGGTCACGGCCCCCAGCGCCACCAAGCTCGTCATCGAGCTGAAGAAGCCGCAGGCCACGATGGCCGCGCTCGATGTGCCGATCGTGCCCAAGCACGTCTGGGAGAAGGTCGGGGACTTCACGAAGTTCAACAACGACAAGAAGTTCCCGATCGTGGGCAACGGGCCGTTCATCCTGACGGACTACAAGGCCGACAGCTACGTACGGCTGAAGCCCAACAAGAGCTTCTGGCGGGGCGCGCCCAAGTTCGACGAGCTGGTCTTCAAGTACTACAAGGACGGTGACGCGGCCGTCGCGGCCCTGCAGAAGGGTGAGGTGTCCTTCGTCTCCGGACTGACGCCGGCACAGTCGGCCGCACTGAAGAGCCAGCCGAACATCAAGGTCAACGACGCCCCCGGCCGCCGCTTCTACGCCCTCGCCACCAACCCCGGCGCCCAGGCCAAGAACGGCAAGCACTTCGGTGACGGAGCCGAGTCGCTGCTCAACCAGAAGGTGCGCCAAGCACTCTTCATGGCGATCGACCGCCAGACCCTCATCGACAAGGTCTTCCAAGGTCACGCCGTCGAGGGCGAGGGCTACATCCCGCCACGCTTCTCGACGTACTTCTGGAAGCCGTCGGCGAGTCAGGAACTCGCCTACGACCCGGCCAAGGCGGGCAGGCTCCTCGACGAGGCGGGCTACAAGAAGAACGGCGACGGCAAGCGCGTCGAGAAGAACGGCAAGCCGATCAACTACCGGGTCCTCTGCCACGCGACCGACCCGAACGACAAGGCGGTCGGACAGTACCTGAAGGAGTGGTTCGGCAAGCTCGGTATCGGTGTCACCCTCAACTGCCTGGACAACGTGACGGACCCGTGGCTGGCGGGCAAGTACGACCTCGCCTTCGACGGCTGGTCCGTCAACCCCGACCCCGACTTCGTCATGTCCATCCACACCTGCGCCGCCCTGCCCGCGACCCCCAAGGACACGGGCGCGACCGACAACTTCATCTGCGACAAGAAGTACGACGAGCTGTACGACCAGCAACTCGCCGAGTACGACTCCGCCAAGCGGGCCGACATCGTCAAGCAGATGGAGTCGCGGCTCTACGACAGCGGGTACATGAACGTCATGGCGT
Organism: Streptomyces albiflavescens; assembly: GCF_014645835.1. Taxonomy (GTDB): domain Bacteria; phylum Actinomycetota; class Actinomycetes; order Streptomycetales; family Streptomycetaceae; genus Streptomyces; species Streptomyces albiflavescens. Next base: position 364,242 of record NZ_BMMM01000011.1, on the reverse strand, counting down.
ACCCGAACGCGGTCGAGGCCTATCGCACCGACCAGATCAAGTCGATCGAGACGATGCCGAAGGCCGCGGGCAACATCTACGGCCAGGACGGTTACTGGAGCTGGTGGTCGGCGGTTCCGGCGGGCTCGTCCGGTGAGTCCTCCGACAGTTCGAGCTCGACGGGCGTCATCATCGGCATCGTCGGGGGCGTCGTCGTCCTCGCGGGCGCCGGAGCGTTCTTCGCGATGCGCCGCCGCTCCACGGCCGAGGACCGCGAGTAGGGCACACGCGTGACGCCCTGCCCAGGGCACCCCATGAACGTACGAGCGAATGAGTAGTTCATGACCGCTGAGGCAACACCCTCGCTGGTCGAGGCGACCGGCGGTCCGGCGGAGGCCGGGCCGTCGGTCCGCGGGCCACGGGCGCGCACCCGGACCGCGTATCTGCGGTACGTGGCGGGCAAGTTGGGCGGCGCGGCCGTCTCGCTGCTCGCCGTCCTCGTCACCAGCTTCTTCCTCTTCCGTCTCATCCCCGGCGACCCGGTCAAGTACATGACGGGCGGGCGTCAGGTGTCCGCCGAGCAACTCGCCAACTACCGCAAGGAGTTCGGGCTCGACCTGCCGATGTGGGAGCAGTTCACGGACTACTGCGGCAAGGCGCTCACGGGCGACCTCGGCACCTCGTACCAGTTCCGGGCGCCCGTCATCGACAAGATCACCGAGGCCCTGCCGAACACGCTGCTCCTCACCGGTACGGCGTTCGTCCTCTACACCGCGCTCGGTATCTTCATCGGCACCCGCTCCGCGTGGCGCAACGGCGGGCTGAGCGACCGGCTCAACACCGGTCTGGCCCTGACCCTTTACTCGATTCCGTCGTTCTGGCTCGGGCTGCTGCTCATCATCGTCTTCTCGGTGGGCATGGGGCCGATCCCCGGTCTCTTCCCGACCGGCGGCATGGAGTCGGGGGGCAAGGAGGGCTTCGCATACGTCGTCGATGTCGCCCATCACCTCGTCCTCCCGGTGGTCACACTGGTCGCGGTCGAGTACGGGCAGACACTGCTCGTCACGCGCTCGGCGCTGCTCGACGAAATGGGCAGCGACTATCTGACGACGGCCCGGGCGAAGGGCCTGCGGGACGATCTCGTACGCCGTCGGCATGCCGTGCCGAACGCGCTGCTGCCGACGGTCACGCTGATCTTCATCAACCTCGGCCGCACGGTCGCCGGTGTGATCCTCGTCGAGACCGTCTTCTCCTGGCCGGGCCTCGGCGGACTCTTCTACCAGGCGCTGAGCGTGCCCGATCTGCCGCTGGTGCAGGGGCTGTTCTTCGTCTTCGCGGCCGCGGTGATCGTGATGAACACGCTGGCCGATCTGATCTATCCGCTGCTGGACCCCCGGGTGGGCCGATGACCACGACCGAGTCGGACGGGCCGATGACAACCGAATCCACGGCGGCCGAGCAGGCCGTACCGGCGACGACGAAGAGCCCCCGCGCTCTCGCCCGGCAGCGCCGTCGCCACTCCGCCGCCCGCTTCTGGAAGCAGTACCGCACCCACCGGGCCGGAGTCTTCGGGCTCGCCGCCCTCTGCCTCTTCGCGCTCATCGCGCTGACCGCGCCGTTGACCGTCGGCTCCGACGTGCAGAGCGTCACCGACGCGCCGGGGAATCCCATGGAGAGTCCGAGCGCCGAATTCCCGTTGGGCACCGACCAGTTCGGGCGCAGTCTGCTCGGCCTCGTGGTGTGGGGTGCCCGGGTGTCGCTGCTGGTCGGACTGCTCGCGGCCGTGCTCTCCGTCGCCATCGGCGCGCTCATCGGAATCACCGCCGGGCACTTCCGCGGCTGGTACGCGACCGTGATGATGCGGATCACGGACTGGTTCCTGGTCATGCCGACCCTGGTCCTCGCGATCGCGCTGGCGACCGTGATGACCCGGTCGCTCGGCACGATCATCCTGGCGATCGGTGTCACGACCTGGCCGACGACGGCCCGGCTGGTGCGGGCGCAGACCCTGGCGGTCGAGTCGCGGCCGTACATCGAGCGGGCCAAGGCGCTCGGCGGCGGGCACTGGCACATCATGTCCCGCCATGTCCTGCCCAATGTCATGCCGCTGGTGCTGGCCCAGACGACCCTGATCATCTCCTCCGCGATCCTCGCCGAGGCGACGCTCGCGTTCCTCGGGCTGGGCGACCCGACAGTGGTGTCCTGGGGCGGTCTGCTCCAGGACGCGCGGGAGGCGGGCGCGGTCAGCGCGGGCAAGTGGTGGTATCTGGTGCCGCCCGGAGTCGCGATCGCGGTGGTCGCGCTGGCCTTCACGCTGTGCGGGCGCGCGGTCGAGTCGGTTCTCAACCCCAGGCTGGGGGTGGCACGTTGACGCTCCTGGAGGTCAGAAACCTCGAAGTGACGTACGCCGGCGGAGCAGCCGCCGTTCGCGGCGTGAACCTCTCGCTCGACGCGGGCCAGAAGCTCGGCATCGCCGGCGAGTCCGGCTGCGGCAAGTCCACGCTGGCGCTCGCGCTGCTGCGGCTGCTGCCCGCGGGCACGCGCACGAGCGGAGAGATCCTGCTCGACGGCGAGGACGTGCTCAAGATGAAGTGGGGGCGCGTACGGGCGGTGCGCTGGGCCGGCGCCTCGATCGTCTTCCAGGGCGCGATGCACTCACTGAACGCCGTGCACCGCATCGGCGACCAGATCGCCGAGCCGATCCTGCTGCACAGGAAGGCGACCCCGGCGGGCGCGAGGAAGAAGACCGGCGAGCTGCTCGAACACGTCGGCCTGCCCGCCGCCCGCGCGGACGCCTATCCGCACGAACTCTCCGGCGGCCAGCGCCAACGCGTCATGATCGCCATGGCACTGGCCTGCGACCCGCAGCTGGTCATCGCCGACGAACCGACCACGGCGCTCGACGTGATGATCCAGGCGCAGATCCTCCGGCTGATCGAACAGCTCGTCAGCGAGCAGGAGCTGGGCCTCGTGATGATCAGTCATGACCTCGCGGTCCTTGCCGACACCTGCGACCGGCTCGCGGTGATGTACGCGGGCCGTGTCGTCGAGGAGGGTCCTGCCCAACAGGTGTACGAGGATGCCCAACACCCTTACGGCAAGGCCCTGTCGGCCGCCTTTCCGCGCATCGGCGACACGGCGTCGCGCTTCGCGCCGCGCGGGCTGCCGGGCGACCCGCCGGATCCGTCGGCACTGCCGTCCGGCTGTACGTTCCACCCACGGTGTCCGGTGGCGCTGGAGTCGTGCGCGACGGAGGACCAGTCGCTGCGGGACGCGGGAGCGGCACGGTGGGCGGCCTGTGTGCATGTAGGGGCCCCGGTCCCGGACGCGAGGAGCACCGTATGACGACACCACCGCTTCTCGGCGCCGAGGGGACACCGCCGCTCCTGAGCGCCGAGGGACTGCACGTCACCTTCCCCGGCCGTCACGGCGCCGCCCGGGCCCGTGCCGTCGACGGCGTCGACCTCGACATCCGGCCCGGCGAGATCGTCGCCCTGGTCGGCGAGTCGGGCTGCGGCAAGACGACGCTCGCGCGCTCCCTCCTCGGACTCGTCCCGGCGACCGGCGGCCGTGTCACCTTCGACGGCAAGCCGCTCGACTACTCCTCGCGCGCTCTGAAGGCGTACCGCAAGCGCGTCCAGCTGGTCCTTCAGGACCCGAGCGGCTCGCTCAACCCCCGGCACACGGTGTACGACGCGGTGGCCGAGGGGCTGCGCATCCACGGGTACGGCGGCGACGAGAGGGCGGCGGTGGCTGAGGCCCTCTCCCGGGCCGGACTGCGCCCTCCGGAGCGTTTCTTCCTCCGCTATCCGCACGAGCTGTCCGGCGGCCAGCGCCAGCGCGTCGTCATCGCGGGCGCGCTCGTCCTGGAACCCGAACTCATCGTCGCCGACGAACCGGTGGCCTCCCTCGACGCATCGGTACGCGGCGAGATCCTCGCCCTGCTCCTGCGGCTGCGCACCGAGCTCGGCCTGTCCGCGCTGGTGGTGACCCACGACCTGGGCCTGGCCTGGAACATCGCCGACCGCGTCGCGGTGATGTACCTCGGCCGGATCGTGGAGACGGGCGAGGTCGAGCAGGTCCTGACGGCACCCCGACACCCGTACACCCAGGCCCTGTTGTCCGTCCTTCCCGAAGCCCCGGGCGATCCGGTCGTCCTGACCGGCGAACCCCCGGACCCGTCCCGCATCCCGTCCGGTTGCCGCTTCCACGCCCGCTGCCAGATCCTCGCGAGCGGGGAGGCGGAACGGGCGGGTGTCGCGGACGCGTGCCGAAGCAAGGACCTGGAGGTGCTCGGCGGGGGCGGCGGGACGCAGGTGGCGTGCCACTGGGCGAGGGCGCAGGTCACCACCTAAGAGAGGGCGCAGGTCGCCACGTAAGAGGGGCGCCCGGTGCTGTCACCACCACCGGGCGCCCCCTCCACGTACGGAGGACTACTCCCCGTCGTACGCCTCGATCAGCTCGCGCGACCGCTTCACGTCGTCCGCGATGGCCTCCAGCAGCGCCTCGATGGAGTCGAACTTGGCCATGCCCCGGACGTAGGCGAGGAAGTCGACGGCGACGTGCAGGCCGTACAGGTCGAGGCCGACGCGGTCGATGGCATACGCCTCGACGGTGCGCTCGGTGCCGTCGAACTGCGGGTTCGTGCCGACGGAGATCGCGGCGGGCATCGCCTCGCCCTCGACGTGCAGCCAGCCGGCGTAGACACCGTCCGCGGGGATGGCGGTGTGCGGGAGGGTCTCGACGTTCGCCGTCGGGAAGCCGAGCTCACGGCCGCGCTGGGCGCCGCGTACGACGATGCCCTCGACGCGGTGCGGGCGCCCGAGGATCTCGCGCGCGCCCTCGACATCGCCCTCGGCGACGAGCCGCCGGGTCAGGGTCGAGGAGAAGGGCTCGCCGCCGCCCGCCTCACCCGTCACATACAGATCGACGACCTCGACCTCGAAGTCGTACGTCTCCCCCTGCTCGCGCAGGAAGTCGACGTTGCCGGCGGCCCTGTGACCGAAGCGGAAGTTCGGGCCTTCGACCACGGCCTTGGCGTGCAGCTTGTCGACGAGGACCTTGGCCACGAAGTCGGCGGGCGACAGCTTCGAGAACTCGGTGGTGAAGGGGAGGATGAGCAGCGCGTCCACGCCCAGTTCGGCCATCAGTTCGGCGCGGCGGTGGTGCGGCGCGAGCAGCGGCGGGTGGCTGCCGGGGCGCACGACCTCACTGGGGTGCGGGTCGAAGGTGACGATCACGGAGGGCACGCCCAGCTCGCGGGCGCGATCCACGGCGTGCCGGATGATCAGCTGGTGCCCGCGGTGCACCCCGTCGTAGGAACCGATGGTGACGACGCTGCGCCCCCAGTCCTCGGGGATGTCCTCCAAGCCACGCCAGCGCTGCACTGTGACCGCTCCTTGTCGAACCCGTGTCTGTGATTGCCTCATTCGCAGCTCTAAGGGTGCCATGCCGCGTGCGCTCGGCTTGCATCGGCATCGAGCTGTGACGCATCCCGCAGTGGCCGGGGCGTGGAGTCAGGCGGGTACCCGCACCCCAGCCAGGTTCTCGATCATGCGCCGGGTGCTCGGACCCACCACTCCGGCCCACTCCTCGGGGGCGCCGGTCAGCCAGCGGGCCACCATGATCGCGAAGCCAGGAACGTGGCGGGCCAGCTCCACCAGACCGCGGTCGAAGCGGGTGGCTCCGGCCGGGGTGCGGACCAGGAGGAGGCCCGTGCGGTGCACCAGTTCGCGGGTCGGCTCCTCACCCCTGCGCACCGCGCCGTCCGCGAAGGCCCGGAGAAGGGTGTCGAGGACCGCCGGGTCCCGCTCGTGCGCGAGGAGCAGATCCAGCAGCTCGCGCCGCAGCGGGCGCGACGCGCGGCTGCCCGGCGCCGCCAGGACGGCCGCGAGCTCCGCCCGCACCGGTGCGGGACAGCCCTCCAGCAGACCGCTGACCAGCGGAAAGAGCACCGCCCGCGTGGTGAGGCCATATTCGAGGCGTCGATCCACATACGCGGCCACGTGCGCGGCGGCCTCGGGGCGCAGCTCCACGACCTCCCTCACCATCGTGGCGACATGACGGGCGAGGGCGGGCGTGGTGACATCGGCGAGGGTAAGCAGCACCTGGCTGGTGCCGGGGCCGGGCTGCCGCAGCCGGGTCCGGAAGGCGGCCAGCACCTGGTCCGGATGGGTGGTGAGCGCGGCGACCAGGGCGCTCGGAGGCAGCTGTGGGTCACCGGACGAGAAGCGTTCCAGAGCCTGGGGCAGGTATCGCGCTCGCGTCCACGGATCCCGTACGAGCAGACCGAGCGCTCCGCCGTGCAGCGTGCAGTCGCCGGGGCGGGCCAGCAGGGCGAGCGCCGCGTAACGCAGCAGCTCGCGGTCGGCCTCGGTCCGCGCGAACGGTGCCGCCCGCAATCCGTACGCCACCGCTGCCACCCGCCGCGCCGGCCGTTCGTCGTGCGCCCATCGGTCGACCGCCCGGCACACGGCCGACGGCTCCTCCTCGGCGAGCACGGCGAGCAGCTCGTCGCCGCGCCGGTGCGCACTGCCGACCAGCGCCTCCGCCAGGTCGTCGAGCGCCCGCCGCCGATGTGCGTACAGCAACGCCTGTGCGGCCGTCGCCACGGTCGCGTGCGGCGTCGCGGGGAGGGGACGCTCGTCGTCGAACCAGCGGGTGAGGTGGAGCTGGACGGCCGCGGGCTCGGCGACGAGGAGACGGGCCACGGCGTCCAGGTAGCGGGGGGCGGTGGGGGTACTGGCGGCACGCTCCCCGGCACGGAGGCGGTCCGCTGCTCCGGCACGGAGCGGGTCCGCCGCCAATGTACGGTGCGGGTCCGTAGCTCCGGACCTGAGTTGGTCCCCCGCACCCATACGGAACCGGCCCGCCGGTCCGCCACGGAATGGGTCCGTCACACCTGTACGGAGTGGATCCGCCGCTCCCGTACGAAGTGGGTCCGCCGCTCCCGTATGAAGTGCGTCCGTGCCCGAGGTCCTGGACTGGTGCGGCGTACGTGGTTCGGGGACCCGGGGCGAACCGGCGCCGCCGGTCTCGTCTCCCACGTCCGCCGTGTGCCGCGCCTCGTCCGCGATCACCAGGCGCCTCAGCAGGTCGAGTCGTTCGCTCTCCGGCAGGTGCAGCGCCTCCCAGAAGGAGGGTCCGAACTCCCCCGGTACGCCCCTGCCGTGCTCCCGCCACCGCACGATCCGCTCGGCGAGCAGCCGCAGGACACCGATGTAGGGCGTCGCGTCGGGCACACGCCGCAGGACGTCCGCGCAGAGGTGGGTGGCCCACCAGACGGGGTCGCTGAGGGGGCCCGGCGCCTCCGGCAGCAGGTCGTCCACGGCGTCGACCAGGTCCTCCAGACGGAGGGCCAGCTCGGCGGTGCCCTGTTGACGGGCCAGCAGGAGCAGGGTCTCGACGACGGGTCCGATGCGGTGCCGGGGGACGGCCAGGGCGTGGGCCTGTGCGGACGTGGACGCGGACCGGGACCGCCGCCGCCGCGAGCCGGCCGTCCCCGGGGCCCCCGCACTCGGCGCAGCCGCCCGCCCCCGGTGGACCAACGCGTGCAGTGCCGCGTCCAGGTCGAGATGGGTGCCCTGAATCCAGTCGGCGAGTTCCTCGTGGGCGAAGCGGTAGCCGTTGCCGGCGGGGGCGAGGAGGCCTTCGGTGAGGACGGCGGAGGCCCAGCCGTTGGTGCCGGAGAGGCGGCGTCGCGGGGCGGCGCCCCACGGAAACACGGCTTCGAAGGACGCGCGGTCCAGCTCGCCCTGCCCGGGGCCCAGACAGCGCCGCGCGGCCTCGTGCACCTGACCTGAGACCTGGGCGGCGAGCCGCCGTACGGCGGTGCCCCGCAGCCCGTTCGTCGCGGCGAGCCGGACCGCGACGCGCAGGCACATCAGGTCCAGGTACGCGGCGAAGACGTCGTCCCGGTCGAGCCGCCCGGCGGGGGCGTCCGGCAGCGCGGCCCGCACCTCGGCGAGCAGCCGCAGTGTCAGGGGGTGTCGCTCATCGGCCGCCACCAGCGCGTCCTCAGGGATCCCGGCGCGCGACCGGGCCCGCCGTGCCTCCCCCTCGGTGAGGTCTCCCATCCACACGCAGGGCGGAATCAAGAAGTCCGGGCCGGCCTCGGGCCCGTGCAGCAACTCCCCCGGGAACGCGGCCCCCGCCTGCTCCCAGTACTCGGCCCGGCACCCGACAACGAGCCGCGCGCCGGTCTCCCGCAGCCATGCGGCCGTCCCGGCGGTCCACTCGGGCAGCCGGTGGGCAAGGGCGGGCGGCATCTCCTCGGGGCCGTCGAGGAGCAGCAGCAACGGCCGTCCCGCATCCCGTGCCAGCCGGGCCAGGCGCTCCGGCCCGATGTCGCCCAGCTCACCGTCGTACCTGCCCGGCGGCAGCACATCGGAGGGCACGGCCCCTGCGGCCCGCCCCTCCCCCGCGGCGGCGCCCGCGTCCCGCGAGGCCGCCACGATCCGTCCCGCGCGCTCCAGCGCCCGCGTCGCCGCGTCCGCCACGGAGGTGTCCGTGGCGAGGAGGTCGGCGCCGCGCAGCCACAGGGTGGGCGCCGGTTGCGCGCCCCGGGTGCGGCGGGCGGCGAGGGCCGCCAGTTCCGTCGTACGGCCGCTGCCGGGCGGTCCGACGAGCCCGAGGACGGCGGCCCGGCCGTGCTCGAAGGCGGCGAACTCACGGACGGCGTCGGGCCGTTCGACCGGTCCGCATGGCGCGCCGCCGGACCCCAGTGACGTCGCCGCCCCCGGCCCGTCCGACCCCACCGAGGTCGCGGTGAGCTCCAGTACGCCCGCCAGATTGAGATCGGCCCCGTACGCGGGCACGGTCGACGCGTTGCGGGCCAGCAGCTCGACGAGTGGTCCCGGCACACCTCGCAGGGGGACGGCGAACCCCGCTGCCCGGTGTCGAACGCGGGTCTCCCCCGCTCGACCGCCCCCGAGAGCTTGTGGGAGCAGCGCGGTGCCGAGAACCCCCAGCACCGCCCCGGTCGAGGCGTCGAGGACCGGCCCCCCGGCCGCGCCGCCGCCCAGCCGGAGCGCATCCGCGCCCGCCGTGCCGATCGCCAACTCCAGGGCGTCGCCCAGGAGATGGAAGCGGTCGGTGGCGGTGTACGTCACGGCGGACGCGCCGAGCACACGTGCCTCGCGCCAGCCGCCCGCGGCGATCCGGACGTACGTGCCGGTCGCGATACGGTCCCGCGCGGTGACGGGGAGCGGGTCGAGACCGAGACCTTCGGTACGTACGAGAGCCAGATCGGCGTCGGGCAGCGGCGTGACGGCGTCGGCGGCCACCACGCAGGTGCGGTCGCCGGCGGCGTGCAGGACAAGGCGGGCCAGGCCGTCGACCGCCTCGTGGCTGGTGATCACCGTGCCGTGGTGGTCGGCGACGAAACCCGTGCCGCGCGGGCGCCCCGCCAGATCGCAAATGCGTACCAGGGCTTCGTCTCGTGCGTCCCGGGTATCGTCGGTCGCCTGTCGGCCCCCGGTCCGCGGGCCCCGTCCCGCCATGCTCGAACCTCCCCGCCGTACTCCTGTTTCCGACGGTAGGCGCGAGGTGATCAGCGGAACAGATCGCGTGGCGAACGCGCCCCCTTCCGCTCCCTCGGTTCACTCCGAGCGCCTGCCCGAAGGGGTGAATCGGCGAGGGCGGATGGATACACCCTTGGGTGGGGGAACCGAGGGGGGACCGTGGAGCGGCGGGCACGAGACCCCGTGATCGCCGCTCCACGGGCGGCACGATGCGCAACCGGAGGCGGTCGGCGTCAGCCGAACACCGCCAGGCTCTTCGCCTTGCCCTTCTGCTCCTCGACCAGCGCCAGGAACCGCCCCTCGGCGTCGAAGACCGCCACGGCACCCTTGCCCGCGTACTCCTCGGGCATCTCCAGGCGCACGCCGTTGAGCAGCAACCGGGACCGTCTGGCGTCCACGTCCCAGCGCGGGAACGCGGCCGCGGCGGCCTCCGCGATCGGCATCACGGTCAGCTCCTCCTGGAGCTGGTCGAGCGTGCGCGCGGAGTCGAGCTTGTACGGGCCGACACGGGTACGGCGCAGCGCGGTGAGATGACCACCGACGCCGAGGTCCGCGCCCAGGTCCCGGGCGAGCGCCCGGATGTACGTCCCGGAGGAACAGACCACGGAGACGACCAGGTCCAGCACCGGTGTGCCGTCCTCGGCGACGGCGTCACGGATGTCGTACACCGCGAACGACGAGATGGTCACCGGGCGGGCCGGGATCTCGAAGTCCTCGCCCTCGCGCGCCCGCTTGTACGAGCGCACGCCGTCGATCTTGATGGCGCTGACCTTGGACGGCACCTGCATGATGGTGCCGGTCAGCTTGGCGATCCCGGCGTCGATGGCGTCGCGCTTGACGCCGGACGCGTCCGTGGACGACGTGATGTCGCCCTCGGCGTCGTCGGTCAGCGTGTTCTGCCCGAGCCTGATGGTCCCCAGGTACTCCTTCTCGGTGAGCGCGAGGTGCCCGAGGAGCTTGGTCGCCTTCTCGACGCCGAGGACGAGTACGCCCGTCGCCATGGGGTCGAGGGTGCCGGCATGTCCGACGCGGCGGGTCCTGGCGATCCCGCGCATCTTGGCGACCACGTCGTGCGAAGTGAAGCCCGACGGCTTGTCGACAATGACAAGCCCGTCGGGCGTCGTGTGCTTCTGGGTCATTCCGCGGCGTCGCCCTCGTCGTCCTCGCCCGGCTTCTTGTACGGGTCCGCGTCACCGGCGAAGGTGGCGCCCGCCGAGACCTCGCGCACCTTGGCGTCGGAGGCCCGCGCCTTGTCGAGCAGGTCCTCGATGGTCTTGGCGGTGTCCGGCAGGGCGTCCGCGACGAAGGTCAGCGTCGGCGTGAACTTCACGCCCGCCGCCGCGCCGACCGCCGAGCGGAGCACGCCCTTGGCGCTCTCCAGGCCCGCGGCGGCCGCCGCACGCTCCTCGTCGTCCCCGTACACGGTGTAGAAGACGGTCGCCTCCCGGAGGTCCCCGGTGACCCGGGTGTCCGTGATGGTGACGTGCGTACCGAGCCGCGGGTCCTTGATCCCGCGCTGCAGCTTCTGGGCCACCACCTCTCGGATGAGGTCCGCCAGCCTCTTAGCCCGCGCGTTGTCGGCCACTGGTCCGTCTCCTTCTTCGCCTTGCTTGTTTCGTCAATCTTCGTCTGTGTGGAGCCTGCGCCGCACCGAGAGCAGTTCCACCTCCGGTCGTGCCGCTACGAGCCGTTCACACCGGTCCAGTACGTCGGTGAGGTGCTCGGTGTCTCCGGAGACCACCGCGAGGCCGATCTCGACCCTGCGATGAAGGTCCTGGTTGCCCGTCTCCGCCACGCTCACCGCGTACTTCCGCTGAAGTTCGGCGACGATCGGCCGGACGAGAGAGCGTTTCTCCTTGAGCGAGCGAACGTCGCCGAGGAGCAGGTCGAAGGACAGCGTCCCCACATACATGTGTAACCGGATGTCCCGCCGGTACGGGATAGATGGCCTGCCAATGCACTTGGCAGGGACATCAGAACCGTACAACGAACGGGTGGGGCTGTTCGACGGATATTCGCGGCCCCGTAAGGGGCGCGAGACTGTGCCATGGTGCGGCTCCGCCGCGTGGGCACGGTCGGCCCCCACCGGCCCGCAGCCAACGGAACGTCGGGGGCAGACGGCAAGCTGGCCGGCGGTGATTTCTCACCGCCGGCCAGCTTGAGCCACTGCGTTACGCCCGCGGCTTCTCGCGCATCTCGTACGTCGCGATGACGTCGTCGACCTTGATGTCGTTGAAGTTTCCGAGGTTGATACCACCCTCGAAGCCTTCGCGGATCTCGGTGACGTCGTCCTTGAAGCGACGCAGACCGGAGATGGTGAGGTTCTCCGCGATGACCTTGCCGTCGCGGACGAGGCGCGCCTTGGTGTTGCGCTTGACCTCGCCCGAGCGGACCAGGACACCGGCGATGTTGCCCAGCTTGGACGACTTGAAGACCTCGCGGATCTCCGCCGTGCCGAGCTCGACCTCCTCGTACTCCGGCTTGAGCATGCCCTTGAGGGCCGCCTCGATCTCCTCGATGGCCTGGTAGATCACCGAGTAGTACCGGACGTCGACGCCCTCGCGCTCCGCCATCTGCGCCGCGCGGCCCGCAGCGCGGACGTTGAAGCCGATGACGATCGCGTCGGAGCCGGTCGCCAGGTCGATGTCCGACTCGGTGACCGCACCCACGCCGCGGTGCAGGACGCGGATGTCGACCTCGTCGCCGACGTCGAGCTGGAGCAGCGAGGACTCGAGAGCCTCCACCGAACCGGACGCGTCGCCCTTGATGATGAGGTTGAGTTCCTGCACCAGACCGGCCTTGAGGGCCTCGTCCAGGTTCTCCAGGGAGAACCGGACACCCCGGCGGGCGAAGTTGGCGTTGCGCTCGCGCGCCGCGCGCTTCTCGGCGATCTGACGTGCCGTGCGGTCCTCGTCGACAACCAGGAAGTTGTCGCCGGCGCCCGGGACGTTGGTGAGACCCAGGACCAGGACGGGGGTCGACGGACCCGCTTCCTCGACGTTGTTGCCGTTGTCGTCGAGCATCGCCCGGACACGGCCGTACGCGTCGCCGACAACCATCGTGTCGCCGATGCGCAGCGTGCCGCGCTGGACGAGGACGGTCGACACGGCACCGCGGCCACGGTCGAGGTGGGACTCGATCGCGATGCCCTGCGCGTCCTGCTCCGGGTTGGCCCGCAGGTCGAGCGAGGCGTCCGCGGTCAGGACCACGGCCTCGAGCAGCTGGTCGATGTTCAGACCCTGCTTGGCGGAGATGTCGACGAACATCGTGTCGCCGCCGTACTCCTCGGCCACCAGACCGAACTCGGTGAGCTGACCGCGCACCTTCGTCGGGTCGGCGCCCTCGACGTCGATCTTGTTGACCGCGACCACGATCGGCACGTCGGCCGCCTTGGCGTGGTTCAGCGCCTCGATCGTCTGGGGCATCACACCGTCGTTGGCCGCCACCACGAGGATCGCGATGTCGGTCGACTTCGCACCACGGGCACGCATGGCGGTGAACGCCTCGTGACCCGGAGTGTCGATGAAGGTGATGCGACGCTCTTCGTCGTTGACCTCGGTCGCGACCTGGTACGCACCGATGTGCTGCGTAATACCGCCGGCCTCGCCCGCGACGACGTTCGTCTTGCGGATGGTGTCGAGCAGTCGGGTCTTACCGTGGTCGACGTGACCCATGACGGTCACGACCGGCGGACGCGCGACGAGGAACTCCTCGCCACCCTCGTCCTCGCCGAACTCGATGTCGAAGGACTCGAGCAGCTCGCGGTCCTCCTCCTCCGGGCTGACGATCTCGACGACGTAGTTCATCTCGCCGGCGAGCAGCTGGAGGGTCTCGTCGGAGACGGACTGCGTGGCAGTGACCATCTCGCCGAGGTTCATCATCACGGCGACGAGCGACGCCGGGTTGGCGTTGATCTTCTCCGCGAAGTCGGTGAGGGAGGCACCGCGCGACAGGCGGACGGTCTGTCCGTTGCCGCGAGGCAGCATCACGCCGCCGACCGACGGGGCCTGCATGGCCTCGTACTCCTGGCGCCTCTGCCGCTTCGACTTGCGACCACGACGCGCGGGACCGCCGGGACGACCGAAGGCGCCCTGCGTGCCACCACGGCCACCGGGACCACCCGGACGACCGCCGAAGCCGGGACGGCCACCGCCGCCACCGCCGGGACCACCGGGACGACCGGCGAAGCCGCCGCCGCCACCACCGGGACCACCCGGACGACCGGCGAAGCCGCCACCGCCGCCGCCACCGGGGCGACCGGCGAAGCCGCCGCCGCCCGGACGACCGCCGCCACCGGGACCGCCGGGACGACCGCCGCCACCGGGACCACGGCCACCGGGGCCACCGCCGCCGGGACGCGGGCCGGCAGCAGGACGCTGCGGCATCATGCCCGGGTTCGGACGGTTACCGCCGGGGGCGCCGCCAGGGCCACCGGCAGAACGGGGCGCCTGCGGACGGGGCATGCCGCCCGGAGTGGGACGGGCACCGCCCGGACCGCCCTGGGGACGCGGAGCGCCACCGGGACCGCCCTGCGGACGGGGACCACCCTGACCCGCGCCCTGGGGACGCGGACCGCCCGGGGCGCCTGCGCCGCCGTGTCCGCCGGGACCAGGACGTGCGCCGCCCGGACGGGGCGTCTGCGGGCGCGCCATACCGGTGGAGCCACCAGAGGTGAACGGGTTGTTGCCTGGACGCGGGCCGGCCGGACGAGCGCCGGGACGCGGAGCCTGGCCGCCGGGACGCGGGGCGCCCTGACGGTCGCCGCGATCGGGACGGTCGCCGCGGCCCTGGCCGGGACCGGCCGGACGTGAACCGGGACGCGGGGCCTGGCCACCGGGGCGCGGGGCGCCCGGACGGGGACCTGCGGCGGGAGCCGCGGGGGCCGACGGGGGCGCGGTGAACTCGGCCGCGACCGGAGCCGGAGCCGCCGGAGCGGGCTTCGGGGCGGGCTTGGGACCCGGGGTCGGACGCGGGCCCGGAGCAGCCGGAGTGACCGGCGCAGCCGCGGGCTTCTCAGCCGCGGCCGGCTTCGGGGCCGGCGGGCGCGGGGCAGCCGGACGGGCGGCCTGCGCGGGAGACGGGGCTGCCGGCTTGGCCGGGGCAGCCTTACGAGCGGGGGCGGGCTTGCCGCCTCCGTTGCCCTGCTGGAGGGCATCGGTCAGTTTGCGTACAACGGGCGCCTCGATCGTCGAGGACGCCGAACGGACGAATTCACCGAGCTCTTGGAGCTTGGCCATGACGACCTTGCTCTCAACCCCGAACTCCTTGGCGAGTTCGTATACCCGGACCTTAGCCACTTCGCTCCTTTTAGGTCCGGGTTGCGTCCGGACCGTCGCTACTTCATGGGCGTACTCATCGCGTGCTCATCGAGTGCTCATCGCAATCTCGACCTACTTCCAACTCGCGGGGTACCAGGGCCGCACGGGGGTTCCGTACGACGCGTCTTACGGTGTTGCCTGCTCGACGTAGTGGCGCAACGCCTTTGTGTCGAGCGTCCCCGGGGCACGCAGCGCCCGCAAGAACGCCCGGCGGCGGACCGCCAGGTCGAGACAGACCAGGGCGGGGTGCACATACGCACCCCGGCCGGGCAGCGTACCGCGATGATCGGGGACACATTCGCCCTCGACCGCCACGATGCGCAGCAGATCCTTCTTGGCCGCTCGCTCCCGGCACCCCACACAGGTGCGTTCAGGGCATGCGCGGGCTCGCGTCCGGCCAGACACTCTTAAGTCTACCTCCCCGTACCGACCTCACCCCTTTGGGGCATGAATCGAACGGTTGTTGTCGTGATCTGAGCCACCTGCGGCTTGGATCTATTCCCCGGCCTACTCGGCAGGCTGTTCGGTGTCCGGACGGATGTCGATCCGCCAGCCGGTCAGCCGGGCCGCGAGACGGGCGTTCTGCCCCTCTTTCCCGATCGCCAGCGACAGCTGGTAGTCGGGGACCGTCACCCGCGCGGAGCGGGCGGCGAGGTCGACGACCTCGACCTTGGAGACACGGGCCGGGGAGAGCGCGTTCGCCACCATCTCGGCCGGGTCGTCCGACCAGTCGACGATGTCGATCTTCTCGCCGTTCAGCTCGGCCATCACGTTGCGCACACGGCCACCCATGGGGCCGATGCAGGCGCCCTTGGCGTTCAGGCCGGAGCGCGTGGACCGGACAGCGATCTTCGTACGGTGACCGGCCTCGCGGGCGATGGCGGCGATCTCGACGGACCCGTCGGCGATCTCCGGCACCTCGAGCGCGAAGAGCTTCTTCACCAGATGGGGGTGCGTGCGCGAGAGGGTCACGGACGGACCGCGTACACCCTTCGCCACCCGAACGACGTACGAACGCAGCCGCAGACCGTGTTCGTAGTTCTCTCCGGGGACCTGCTCCTGCACCGGCAGGATGGCCTCCAGCTTGCCGATGTCGACGAGCACGTTCTTCGGGTCGCGGCCCTGCTGGACCACACCGGTGACGATGTCGCCCTCGCGGCCCGCGTACTCACCGAGCGTCGCGTCGTCCTCTGCGTCACGCAGACGCTGCAGGATGACCTGCTTGGCGGTGGTCGCGGCGATCCGGCCGAACCCGGACGGGGTGTCGTCGAACTCGCACGCCTCCTGCCCCTCCTCCAGATCCTCGGGATCCTCCTTCGCCCACACGGTCACGTGGCCGGTCTCCCGGTTGAGCTCCACGCGCGCGTGGCGGCGGCTTCCCTCGGTGCGGTGGTAGGCGATGAGGAGGGCCGACTCGATCGCCGCGACCAGCAGGTCGAAGGAGATCTCCTTCTCCCGTACCAAGCCCCGCAGGGCACTCATGTCGATGTCCACGGCTACGCCTCCTCTGCGTTCTCTTCGTTCTTGTTCTTACGGCTGAACTCGACCTGGACGCGCGCCTTGGCGATGTCCTCGAAGGCGAGCCGCTTGGCGGTGGGCTTGCGCCCCTTCACGCCCGGCACTTCGACGTCGATGCCGTCGTCCTCGACCGTCAGGATGCGGGCGACCAGTTCGCCGCCCTCCGTCAGTTGGAACCTCACCAGGCGGTCGGTGGCGCGTACGTAGTGACGGTGCTCCTTGAGCTCGCGCTCCGCACCGGGGGTTCCGACCTCGAGGGTGTACTCGCCCTCGCCCATCGCGTCCGTCTCGTCGAGCTTCGCCGAGAGCGCGCGGCTCACATCGGCGATCGCGTCCAGATCGGCACCTTCGTCGGAGTCGACGACCACACGGAGCACCCGCTTGCGTCCGACCGAGTCCACCTCGACCTCTTCGAGTTCGAGTCCCTGAGAGCTGACGAGCGGTTCCAGCAGTTCTCGCAGCCTCTCCCTCTGGGTGGTGCTCATCCGGGTGACTCCTCGGCCGCGTGTGCTGTTGTGGGTAGGTCGTGTGTCAGGTCAAAGGGTATCCGGTCGTAGGGGGTGTTGCCGTCCATCGGAGCAGGGGTGTGGGTGCGGTGGGTGTTTCGTCCCCGCTGCCCTGCCTACGGTGAGGGCTTGTCGCGCTGCCCCCGGGGACGATGGGGCTCCCCCTGCTCGAGCGACGCCGAGAGTTCGGGGGACGGTAGGGGCGGAGGGGGTCAAATAGCCCGGCGGGGCGCCCTTGTGGGAGAGCCGCTGGCCAGTGATCGACCGGTGCGCGGGTACCGTGATCACGGGCGTCTCGCCCTCCCTTTCGTACGAGCCCTACGAGGACGTCTGTCGTGCCGTTCACCCTGCCGTCGCGCACCCCGTCGGGACCGCGCCGAAGGACCCTGCTCGCGTCGGCCGCGGGCACCCTCGTGCTCGCGGGCTGCTCCACCCCCGAGTCGTCCACCGACACGACGGGCGGCAGCCCCTCGGTCGCGGACCGGGCACGCGCGCGTGCGGCCCGCGACAGCGAAACACTGGCCGGCCACTACGCCGCCGTGATCGCCGCGCATCCGGCACTGGCGGAGCGGCTGCGCCCGCTGCGCGCGGAGGTCGTACGGCACGCACGGGCATTCGGGGGTGCCGACGGCCGACCGGGGGCGTCCTCCTCGGCTTCGGCTTCGACATCGGCTTCGGGGTCCGCGTCTGCGTCCGCGTCGACGCTCCCGAGCGCCTCCCCCGCCGTACCGGCGAACCAGAAGGACGCCCTCGGCGACCTCGCTTCCGCCGAGCGCACCCTCGTGGACGAGCGCACGAAGGCCCTGCTGGAGGTCCCGGGAGAGCTGGCCAGGCTGATGGCCTCGGTGGCGGCGGCCGGGGCCGCGCACGCGTTTTTGCTGACGGAGGGGGCGAAGTGAGCGGGATCGACGAGACCAAGGGCACCAAGCGCGCCAAGCGGTCCGATGACGTCTCGGCGGCCAAGGAGGCCGAACTCAAGGCGCTGCAGGCCGCGCTGGGGGCCGAGCACGCCGTCGTCTACGGGTACGGCGTCGTCGGCGGCAAGATCGCCGAGAGCCGGCGGAGCGAGGCCCGGGCGGCGTACGACGCCCACCGGGCACGCCGGGACGAACTGGTGCGTGCCGTAGGCGACCTGGGCGGCAAGCCCGAGGCCTCGGCGGCCGCGTACGCGCTGCCGTTCGCCGTGAAGGACTCCGCCACGGCCGTGCGACTCGCGGCCGAGCTGGAGGAACGGGTGGCCGGGGTGTACTCCGACCTCGTACGCGCCTCCACGGGCGACCAGCGACGCACGGCCGCGGAGGCACTGCGGGAGGCGGCGGTGCGGGCGGTGCGCTGGCGCGGCGAGAGCGTAGCCTTCCCTGGGCTCGCCGAGCGGGCGGCCACCCCGTCCGCGTCGGCGCCCTCGCCGACGTAACGCGACCTGGAAGGAAACAACTCGCGCATGGCTTTCGAACCGCCGCCGCGCCTCGTGCGGGCGCTCGGCGAGACGCAGCACAACGGGGACGGCGGGGCCGGCGACTGGCTGGAGAGGTTGCCCGAGCTGGCCCAACAGGCCGTGGATCTACGCGAGTTGACGGTGGAGCGGGTGCAGGCGCCGGGTGGGCGCAGCAGCCTGGTGATGCTGGTGCGGCAGATCGACGGGACGCCCGCCGTGCTGAAGCTGGCGCCCGAGCGGGCCCGTCCGGAGAGCGAGCGGGCCGCGCTCGCCCACTGGGACGGACGGGGCGCGGTCCGGCTCCTCAATCCCGGTGACACGCATGGGGTACTGCTGCTGGAGCGGTTGCATCCCGAGATGTCCGTGCGGTCGCTGCCCGAGGCGAAGGCCCTGCTGGAGGCGGCGGGAACGCTGCGGCGGCTGTGGGTCGAGCCGCCCGCCGCCCATGTCTTCGAGACCGTGACCGAGCGGACCGGTCGGCAGGCCGAGGCGATGCGGGCGACGGCGAGTGCCGACGCAGAGATCGGCCCCTTGGTCGACGCGGCGCTCGCGGCCCGCGAGGAGCTGCTCGCCGAGCCGCCCGCGGAGCGGCTGCTGCACGGCACCTTTCGGCAGAGCAAGGTGCTCGCCGGTGAGCGCATGCCCTGGCTGGCCGTGGGTCCCGACCCGGTGGTCGGCGAGTGCGCCTTCGACCTGGCCAGGCTGGTCCGCGACCGGGTGGAGGACCTGATCGCGTCTCCCTCGGGGGCGTCGATCACCCGCCGACGCGTCAAGCGGCTCGCCGAGTCCCTGGAAGTGGACCAGGAACGGCTGCGGGGCTGGACCCTGTTCCGGGCGGTCGAGTCGGGTGTCCGGGCGCGCCGGGTCGGGCGTCCGCGGGACGCAGAGCTGCTGCTGGAGTTCGCGGGCTGGCTCTGACCGCTGTCCGACGGGTTTCCGATCGCTGTCCGAAGGCGGCGGCGATGGGCCCGCTCGCTGCCTGTCATGGCTGCTCCCCTCCGAATGACGCTCTGTCACGTCCTACGGTCGGGGAGCAGCCTGAGAGAAGTCCGTGCGGCGCCCATGCGCCTCGGAAGAAGTCTCCGAGAGACGCCTTCGATCACAGACTTCAACCACTGCCGGGCTTCGGCAGTACTTCGAACCGCCGCGGTTATGCCGTCAGGCGGGCGATCGCCTCGTCGACGGTCAGCTCCTCGCGCTCGCCGGTCCGGCGGTCCTTGAGCTCCAGGACGCCCTCGGCCGAGCGGCGTCCGGCGACCAGGATCTTCGGTACGCCGATGAGTTCGGCGTCGGTGAACTTCACGCCCGGGGAGACGCCGGCGCGGTCGTCCACCAGGACGCGGACGCCCGCGGCGCCCAGCTTCTGTGACACGTCGAGCGCCAGCTCGGTCTGCAGGGCCTTGCCGGCGGCGACCACATGGACGTCGGCGGGGGCGATCTCCTTGGGCCAGCACAGGCCCTGCTCGTCCGCCGACTGCTCGGCCAGCGCCGCCACCGCGCGGGAGACGCCGATGCCGTACGAGCCCATGGTCACGCGGACCGGCTTGCCCTGCTGGCCGAGGACGTCGAGCTGGAAGGTGTCGGCGTACTTGCGGCCGAGCTGGAAGATGTGGCCGATCTCGATGGCGCGGTCCAGCTTGAGGCCGGTGCCGCACTGGGGGCAGGGGTCGCCCTCCTCCACCACGACGACGTCCAGGTAGTCGTCGACCTCGAAGTCGCGGCCGGCGACGACGTTCTTCGCGTGCGTGTTGATCTTGTTGGCGCCGGTGATCCAGGACGTGCCGGGGGCCACCCGCGGGTCGGCGATGTAGCGGACCTTCTCCAGGCCCTGCGGCCCCACATAGCCGCGTACGAGGTCGCCGCGGCCCTCGAAGTCCTCGGCGGTGACGAGTTCGACGACGGCCGGGGCGAGGTGCTCGCCCAGCTTGCCGAGGTCGACCTCGCGGTCACCCGGGACGCCGACGGCGACGATCTCGCCGTCGACCTTGACCAGGAGGTTCTTGAGGGTGGCGGAGGCCGGGACGCCGAGGTGCTCGGCGAGGGTCTCGATGGTCGGGGTGTCGGGGGTGTCGAGCTCCTCGACGGGGCCGTGCTCCGCTTCCACGGGCGTCAGCTTGAAGGTGACGGCCTCCGTGTTGGCCGCGTAGTCGCAGGCCGGGCAGTCCACGAAGGTGTCCTCACCGGCGGCGGCGGGGGCGAGGAACTCCTCGGACGCCGAGCCGCCCATCGCGCCGGAGACCGCCGACACGATGCGGTAGTCCAGCCCCAGGCGCGCGAAGATCTTCTGGTAGGCCTCGCGGTGCAGGCGGTAGGACTCGGCGAGCCCCTCGTCCGTGGTGTCGAAGGAGTACGAGTCCTTCATCTGGAACTCGCGGCCGCGCAGCACGCCGGAGCGCGGACGGGCCTCGTCGCGGTACTTGGTCTGGATCTGGTAGAGCATGACCGGCAGGTCCTTGTAGGACGCGACCTGGTCCTTCACGACGAGGGTGAAGATCTCCTCGTGGGTCGGGCCGAGCAGGTACTCGCCGCCCTTGCGGTCCTTGAGACGGAAGAGGAGGTCGCCGTACTCCTCCCAGCGGGCCGACGCCTCGTACGGCTCCTTGGGCAGCAGGGCCGGGAGCAGGACTTCCTGCGCCCCGATGGCGTCCATCTCCTCGCGCACGACCCGGGAGATGTTGTCGAGGACCTTCTTGCCCAGCGGCAGCCACGTCCAGATGCCCGCGGAGTTCCGGCGCACGTAGCCGGCACGGACGAGCAGCTTGTGGCTGAGCGTCTCGGCGTCTGCCGGGTCGTCACGCAGTGTCTTGACCATCAAACGGGACATGCGCTGGACCTGGGCCATGATTCTTGACTCCTGCTGCGTAAGGGTGATGGAAGCGAGGTTAGCCGGGCGGTCCATCCCGGTGGAAATCGGTTAACGCCTGCGGAGCGGCAGAGGGGCGCCCATCACGGCGTACGGCTTGGGTGCGCTGGGGAAGAGGACCTGCCGCGCGAGGTCCTCGTAGCCCAGGGAGTGATACAGGCCGCGGGCCGGGCTGTCGGTGTCGATCGCGGAGAGGATCGAGCGGGGCTCGGCGGCGCTGTCCGTGATGCCGGTGATCAGGCGGCGGCCGATGCCGCGGTTCTGATAGCGCGGGTGGACGTGCAGCTCGGTGATCACGAAGGCGTTGTCGAGCCAGTCGTCGTAGCCCTGGCCGCGCAGATACGGCTCGACGACGGTGGACCACCAGTGCGTACGGTCGTTGGGCATGCCGTAGACGAACCCGACGAGCCGTCCGTCGGGCGTCGTCGCGCCGAGCGCGCGCGCTCCCGGGTACGTGAGGTGACGCAGCACGATCTGACGTCGTACGGCGATCTCCTCGGCGCCCAGCCCGAAGGCCAGGGCCTGTACGGCGAGCGCCTCGTCGACGCGCGCGGCGAGATCCAGCGGGCCGATGACCACGTCGTCGGGGTTGCGGTGGCCCTGACCGGGAAAGCGCAGCATGCCCGGAGACTACAGGTCGGGTACAAGCGTCAGAACGGCACTTCGGAGGGGGCTAGGGGGCTTCTGATGGATCTCCGCGGCGTCGCGACGCCCGGCACGCACTCTCGCCGCACCGGGCGAAAGCCCCTAGTAGCTCCGCTACGAGGACTTCCGCCCGGCACGCCGCGAGCACGCACCGAACGCCGCTCCTTCTTCCACGGAGATCCATCAGAAACCCCCTAGAACAGCACGCTCATGAACGCGCCGACCTCCTGGAAGCCCACGCGGCGGTACGTGGCGCGGGCGGCCGTGTTGAAGTCGTTGACGTACAGGCTGACGACCGGGGCGACATCGGTGAGGGCGTACCGCATGACGGCGGCCATGCCGGGGGCGGCCAGGCCCTGCCCGCGGTATTCGGGCGCGATCCAGACCCCCTGGATCTGGCAGGCCTGCGCGGTCGCGGCGCCGATCTCCGCCTTGAAGACGACCTTGCCGTTCTGGTCTATGCGGGCGAACGACCGTCCGGAGCCGACGAGTTCGGCGACGCGTGCCTGGTAGAGCAGCCCGCCGTCACCGGCGAGCGGCGAGACGCCGACCTCCTCGGTGAACATCGCCACGCACGCCGGCATGATCGTCTCCATCTCGTCC
This sequence comes from Streptomyces albiflavescens, assembly GCF_014645835.1. GTDB lineage: Bacteria > Actinomycetota > Actinomycetes > Streptomycetales > Streptomycetaceae > Streptomyces > Streptomyces albiflavescens. The sequence continues at coordinate 341,854 of NZ_BMMM01000011.1, read as the reverse complement.
TTGCGGATGCGGCGGACGTACGGATCCGGGGCGATGTCGGTGGGGAGCCGGTCGGTGACCATCAGGGGCTGGTGGGCGCGGACCTCGCGGGCGGGGCCCCAGCTCGGTTCGAGCAGCCGCCACAACTGGGCGGTGGGCTCGGCGGGGCCGACGATCGAGGAGCAGCGGCGGCCGGCCCTTCTCGCGCGGTCGGCGAAGCCGCGCACGGCTCGTGAGGTGGCGCCGATCGGTACCAGGTTGGCGCCCGCGTAGCACAGGGACTGCAGCATGCCGTCCTCGTACCAGCCCCACATCTCTCCGCCGAGTCGCCATGGGTCGAGCCCTGCGACCTGCACGCGGGAGGCGACGAACGCGTTCGCGACCGGCTCGCGGTCGAGGACGGCGAGCGCGGCGTCCAGGTCACTCGGTTCGAGGATCCTGGTGGTCGTCTGGGTCAACAACGGGGCGGCTCCATCACTCCTTGCGGGCAACGACAGCCCATCGAACACCCTGCTAGCGTCGGCGTGTGCTCGTTCGCGAGCACCGGTCGGGGCTTGACCGTCGCGTCACTGCGAGAAGCCCCTCGGGGTGGAGTCACACGGTCTGCTGATCTCCGTACTCTAACCGGAGATACCGAGCGGCACCGCACGCAGAGGACTCGGGCGCCACCTCCGGAGGGGCACCCGGGTCCCCCGCGCCACAAGGCAGGTCAGTCGGCCACCGACACCGAAGGCTCGCCGGAGGCGATACCGGCGGCCTCCATCTCCTCCGCGATCTTCATCGCTTCCTCGATGAGGGTCTCCACGATCTTCGACTCGGGCACGGTCTTGATGACCTCGCCCTTGACGAAGATCTGCCCCTTCCCGTTGCCGGAGGCGACACCGAGGTCAGCCTCGCGGGCCTCGCCGGGCCCGTTCACCACGCACCCCATGACGGCCACGCGCAGCGGCACCTCCATGCCGGTCAGACCGGCGGTGACTTCCTCGGCCAGCTTGTAGACGTCGACCTGGGCGCGCCCGCAGGACGGGCAGGACACGATCTCCAGACCACGCTGCTTGAGGTTGAGGGACTCCAGGATCTGGAGGCCGACCTTGACCTCCTCGACGGGGGGCGCGGACAGGGAGACCCGGATCGTGTCGCCGATGCCCTCGGAGAGCAGCGCGCCGAAGGCGACGGCCGACTTGATGGTGCCCTGGAACGCGGGACCGGCCTCGGTCACACCGAGGTGCAGGGGGTAGTCGCACGCGGCGGCGAGCTGCCGGTAGGCGTTGACCATGACCACCGGGTCGTTGTGCTTCACGGAGATCTTGATGTCGCGGAAGTCGTGCTCCTCGAAGAGGGACGCCTCCCACAGCGCGGATTCGACGAGAGCCTCGGGCGTCGCCTTGCCGTACTTCTGGAGCAGCCGCTTGTCGAGGGAGCCCGCGTTGACGCCGATCCGGATCGGGGTGCCCGTGTCCTTCGCGGCCCGCGCGATCTCCTTGACCTGGTCGTCGAACTGCTTGATGTTGCCGGGGTTGACGCGGACGGCCGCGCAGCCGGCGTTGATCGCCGCGAAGACGTACTTCGGCTGGAAGTGGATGTCCGCGATGACGGGGATCTGGGACTTGCGGGCGATGGTCGCGAGGGCATCGGCGTCGTCCTGCGTGGGGCACGCGACCCGCACGATCTGGCAGCCGGACGCGGTCAACTCGGCGATCTGCTGGAGCGTGGCGCCGATGTCCGACGTACGCGTCGTCGTCATCGACTGCACCGACACCGGTGCGTCTCCACCCACGGCGACGGTTCCGACCTGGATCTGGCGGCTCTTGCGGCGCTCGGCCAGCTTGGTCGGAACGGACGGCATGCCGAGAGAAATCGCAGTCATCTGCTGTGCAACCCCAAGTTGTGGATCAAGGTCCCGGAATCGTGGGCTCCAGGCTTCGAGATTACGGCACGGGCACACGCCCGAGCACATCACGCCCCTAAACCCACCCATTGGAGGGCGGCCGGACACCTATGGTGTCCGGCCGCCACAAACAGCGTCTTACTAGGAGATTTTCACCGGGTTAACCACGTCCGCGATGAGCACCAGAATCGTGAAGCAGACGAAGATTCCGGCCACCACGTACGCGACGGGCATCAGCTTCGCCACGTCGAACGGGCCCGGGTCGGGCCGCTTCAGGACCTTCGCCGTGTTGCGCCGCAGCGACTCCCACACCGCACCCGCGATGTGCCCGCCGTCGAGCGGGAGCAGCGGGAGCATGTTGAAGAGGAAGAGGGAGAGGTTGAAGCCGGCGACGAGCAGCAGCATCATCGCGACCTGCTGGGACGGCGGGATGTCGAGGGTGAAGACCTCGCCGCCGACCCGGGCCGCGCCGACCACGCCCATCGGGGAGTCGGCCTTGCGCGGGCCGTCACCGAAGGCCGCGTTCCACAGGTCGGGGATCTTGCCGGGCAGCGCGACCAGCGACTCGACGCCGTTCTGCATCATGTCGCCCATGCGGTCCACGGACTGTCCGAAGGACTGCTGGACGATGCCGGAGGCGGGCGTGAAGCCGAGGAAGCCGGCGTACACGTACTTGCCCTCGACATAGCCGCCGTTGCCATCGGTCTTGCTGACCTGGTTCTTGATCAGGTGGGCGGACAGGTCGACCTGCTGACCCTTGCGCACCACCGTGATCGTGACGTCCTTGCCGGGGTTGGCGCGGATGTCGGACTGGAGAGTGGACCAGTCGTCGACCGCCTTGCCGTTGAAGGAGACGATCTTGTCGCCGCCCTTGAGCCCGGCGGCCTTGGCGGGTGCGTCCTGGTCGCCGCTCTCGCACTTGGTCCGGTTCTCGCTCTGCTGGATGACGCAGTCCGAGACCTTGCCGACCGTGGTGGTCTGGGTCTGCACGCCGAACGTCATCATCACGCCGAGGAAGATCACCACGGCCAGGATGAGGTTCATGAAGGGGCCCGCGAACATCACGATCACGCGCTTCCACGGCTTGCGCGTGTAGAAGAGACGGGTCTCGTCACCGGGCTTGAGCTCCTCGAAGGCGGCCGACCTGGCGTCCTCGATCATGCCGCGGAAGGGCGAGGTGGAGCGGGCCTCGATCTTGCCGTCGGGGCCGGGCGGGAACATCCCGATCATGCGGATGTAGCCGCCGAGCGGGACCGCCTTCACCCCGTACTCGGTCTCGCCCTTCTTCCGCGACCAGATCGTCGGGCCGAAGCCGACCATGTACTGCGGCACGCGGATGCCGAAGAGCTTGGCCGTCGACAGATGTCCCAGCTCGTGCCAGGCGATCGAGATGAGCAGGCCGACCGCGAAGACGACTATGCCGAGGATCATCATCAGGGTCGTCATGCACGAGCCTCCGCGGTTGTCGTCTGTGCTGTCAGTTCACGGGCCCGGGCGCGCGCCCAGGTCTCCGCTTCGAGGACGTCCGCGACGGTCAGGGAAGTTCCCGTATCCGGTGTGCCGTGTTCCTCGACCACCCGTGTGACAGTCTCCATGATCCCGTTGAACGGCAGTGTGCCCTTCAGGAACGCGTCCACGCACTCTTCGTTGGCCGCATTGAACACCGCCGGGGCCGTACCCGCGAGCTGCCCGACATGCCGGGCGAGTCCGACCGACGGGAACGCGTCGGTGTCGAGCGGGAAGAACTCCCAGCTCGACGCCTTGGTCCAGTCGAAAGCGGGCGCGGCGTCCGGCACCCGCTCGGGCCAGCCGAGCCCGATGGCGATCGGCCCGCGCATGTCGGGGGGCGTCGCCTGGGCGATCGTCGATCCGTCCGTGAATTCCACCATCGAGTGGACATACGACTGAGGGTGCACCACCACCTCAATGCGATCGAAGGGAATGTCGTAGAGGAGGTGCGCCTCGATGACTTCGAGTCCCTTGTTGACCAGGGTCGCGGAGTTGATGGTGATGACCGGGCCCATGGCCCAGGTGGGGTGGGCCAGGGCGTCCTCGGGGGTGACGTCCGCCAGTTCGGCCTTCGTGCGACCCCGGAAGGGGCCTCCGGAAGCGGTCACGACGAGTTTGCGGACGTCGGCGCGGGTGCCCGAGGCGAGGGCCTGGAAAAGCGCCGCGTGCTCGGAGTCGACCGGGATGATCTGGCCCGGCTTGGCCAGTGCCTTCACCAGCGGGCCGCCGACGATGAGCGACTCCTTGTTGGCGAGCGCGAGCGTGCGGCCCGCCTCCAGGGCGGCGAGGGTCGGGGCGAGGCCGATGGAGCCGGTGATGCCGTTGAGCACGGTGTGGCAGTCGGATGCGGCGAGTTGGGTGGCGGCGTCCGCGCCCGCGAGGATCTCGGGGAGCGGCTCCCCCGCTCCGTACTGCGCCGTCAGCGCCTCGCGCAGCGCCGGTACGACGTCCTCGCGTGCCACGGCGACCGTCCGCACGCGCAGCCGGTGGGCCTGCTCGGCGAGCAGTCCGACCCTCCCGCCGGCGGCGGAGAGCCCGGTGACCCGGAACCGGTCGGGGTTGCGCAGCACGAGGTCGATGGCCTGGGTGCCGATCGAGCCGGTGGAGCCGAGGATCACGACATCCCGGACTCCGTCCACGGGGTCGAAGACAAGATGCGGATCAGCGAGGGGGGCTGGACTGTCGCTCATCCCTCCATTGTGGCCGCAACGCGTCCCCGGCAGGACAGGGTGCCCCTTTTTTCGCCCCCTCCGCCCCTACCCTCCCCCATCGTCCCTGGGGGCTCCGCCCCCCGGACCGCCGGTAACGCGCTGACGCGCTCGTCCTCAAACGCCGGACGGGCTGACATCAGCCCCTCCGGCCGCCTGTCACCGCTTGCGGCGGCGGCGTGCCTTGGTCCTGGCGGGGCGCGTGCCGCCAGGCCGTTCGGTTTCGGGCACGGTGTCGGTGGGGCGGTCCTGCGGTGGTTCCGCCGAAGGGAAGTGGCCCTCGACCACGCCCTCCGCGGTGTCCAGCGTGGGCGCGGTGAAGTGCAGGCCGTCGGTGGGCCCGCGCCCCGTCCCGGCGCCCGGAGCCGCGGCGTCGAGATTGAAGACGTAGCCGACGGACTCCTCCTTGATGGCGTCGGTCATCGCGCCGTACATGTCGAAGCCCTCGCGCTCGTACTCGACGATCGGCTCCCGGCCGAGGGTCCAGCGCAGGCCTATGCCGTCGCGGAGGTAGTCCATCTCGTAGAGGTGCTCGCGCCATTTGCGGTCGAGGACGGAGAGGACGACGAGGCGTTCCAGGTCGCGCAGCGCCTCGGCGCCGAGCTCGGCCTCGCGCTCCTCGTACCGGGCGTGGATGTCGCCCGTCACCGCGTCGATCAGGTCGCCCGCGGTGAGGTTCGCGCGGTCACCGGCCTCCTCCTCCAACTCCTCGATCGTGATCCCCATGGGGTACAGCTGCTTGAGCGCGCCCCACAGCCGCTCCAGGTCCCACTCCTCGGCGAAACCCTCACTGGTCTCCTGCTCGATGTACGCGCGGACGGTGTCGTCCATGAAGTGCAGGATCTGTTCGCGCAGATCCTCGCCCGCGAGGACCCGGCGGCGCTCGGCGTAGATGAGGGTGCGCTGCCTGTTGAGGACCTCGTCGAACTTCAGGACGTCCTTGCGGGACTCGAAGTGCTGCTGCTCCAGCTGGGCCTGGGCGGAGGCGATGGCGCGGGTGACCATCTTGTTCTCGATGGGTACGTCGTCGGGGACGTTCGCCATGGACATCACCCGGTCCACGACGTTGGCGCGGAACAGTCGCATCAGGTCGTCCTGGAGCGAGAGGTAGAAGCGGGAGGCGCCGGGGTCGCCCTGACGGCCCGAGCGGCCGCGCAGCTGGTTGTCGATGCGGCGTGACTCGTGGCGCTCGGTGCCGAGGACGTAGAGGCCGCCGAGCTCCTTGACCTCGTCGTGCTCGGCCGCGACTCCGGCGGTGATCCGGTCGAGCACCTTCTGGCGCTCCTGCGGATCCGCGTCCTCCGCGGTTTCGGCGAGCGCCATCGCCTCCGGGTTTCCGCCGAGCATGATGTCGGTGCCGCGGCCCGCCATGTTCGTGGCCACGGTGACCGCGCCCCTGCGTCCGGCCTGGGCGACGATCTGAGCCTCGCGCTGGTGGTTCTTGGCGTTGAGGACCTCGTGCCGGATGCCCTGCTTCCTGAGCCGCGCGGACAGCACCTCGGACTTCTCGACGGAGGTGGTTCCCACCAGGATCGGCTGGCCCTGCTCGTGCTTCTCGGCGATGTCGGCGAGGATCGCCGCGTACTTCGCCTCCTCGGTGCGGTAGATCTGATCGGGGTCGTCGCGGCGGACCATCGGCCGGTTCGTGGGGATCGGGACGACGTGCAGCTTGTAGATCTGGTGGAACTCGGCGGCCTCGGTCATGGCGGTGCCGGTCATGCCGGCGAGCTTCTCGTAGAGACGGAAGAAGTTCTGCAGGGTGATCGTGGCGAGCGTCTGGTTCTCGTCCTTGATCGTCACGCCTTCCTTCGCCTCGATGGCCTGGTGCAGCCCTTCGTTGTAGCGGCGCCCCGCGAGGATGCGGCCGGTGTGCTCGTCGACGATGAGCACCTCACCGTCCACGACGACGTAGTCCTTGTCCCGCTTGAAGTGCTCCTTGGCCTTGAGCGCGTTGTTCAGGTGTCCGATGAGCGGGGTGTGGTCGGACTCGTAGAGGCTGTCGATGCCCAGCTGGTCCTGGAGGAAATCCACTCCGGAGTCCAGGATCGCCACCGTGCGCTTCTTCGGGTCGTACTCGTAGTCGTACTGGGTCCGCAGCTCGGCGAGACGGTCCTTGTCCACCTGGGTGGTGAACTGCTCCTCCTGCACGAGAACGCCCTTCATCCGCAGCGCGAACGCGGCGAAGGACTCGTACCAGTGCGTGGGCTGATCGGCCGGACCGGAGATGATCAGCGGGGTGCGCGCCTCGTCGATGAGGATCGAGTCGGCCTCGTCGACGATCGCGAAGTGGTGGCCTCGCTGCACCAGTTCGTCCTGGGACCACGCCATGTTGTCGCGCAGATAGTCGAAGCCGAACTCTGTGTTGGTGCCGTAGGTGATGTCACAGGCGTACTGAGCGCGCCGCTCGGCCGGGGTCGACTGCGTCTTGATCACACCGACGGTCAGCCCCATGAACCGGTAGGCGCGCCCCATCCACTCGGCGTCCCGCTCGGCCAGGTAGTCGTTGACCGTGACGAGGTGAACTCCCTTGCCGGTCAGGGCGTTCAGATACACCGGAAGCGTGCCGACCAGGGTCTTTCCCTCGCCGGTCTGCATCTCGGCGATGTTGCCGGAGTGCAGCGCCGCGCCGCCCATGATCTGTACGTCGAAGTGGCGCATGCCGAGAGTGCGCCGGGCCGCCTCGCGCATCGCGGCGAAGGCCTCCGGCAGCAGGTCGTCCAGGCTCTCGCCGCCCGCGTACCGCTCCTTGAACTCCGGGGTGAGCGCCTGGAGCTCTTCGTCGGTCAGTGAGGTGAACTCCTCCTCGAGGGAGCCCACCTGTTCGGCGATGCGCTCGAGGCGGCGGAGCAGCCTGCCCTCGCCGGCGCGCATGATCCTGCCGGTGATGGCGTCCAGACCTTTACCTGCCATGGGAAATTCCCCCAGAACTGAGCACAACTAAACGGCGTCCACGAGCATCCGTATCCAGCGATTGGCCCGCTGGAGAATGAGGACGCCCTGTTGATTCGCTTTGATCACTTCGCGCAGTACGGGGTCCTCGACCAGGTCGAGCGCGGCGCGGAAGAGCTGCTGAATGACGGGCCGTTCGCCGGGCCGTCCGGAATCCAGCAGGCCGTCGATGTCGCGGAGGTCGATTCTCCGGATACGCAGGGCGTCGAAGGAGGCCACGGGCGGCCGCGGCACCTCGTCGACCACGGACAACGCGCAGTCGTTGAGGAGGACCGCGAGCGCGTCACGGTGCCCGTCGAAGGTCTCCGGCGCAGCTTCGCGCAGCTTCTGCGCGAGCGGCTGCACCTCATTGCGCACGGTGCGCAGCGCCCGTACGAGATCCATCTCGTTCAGCTGCCGCCACGCCTCCCCGCGAGCACGCGTCAGCTGTACGGAAATACCGTGACTGTATTCTTCCCCGATTCCTTGGCGCATCTGCCGTCCCCGTTCGCCATTCCTTTCATTGTTGACGCACAACTTCGGTGCGGCAAGCAGCGGAATGGCGAACGGGGCTGGTGTGCATTCCTGTGGAAAAGGTTGCCGAATGGGGTGGCGAGCTCAGCGAATGGGGCGGTGGACGTTCTCCTTCTTCGACGGCCCCGGTGTCGCGTCCGCGATCCAGGGACCTTCACCGGAGGGGTCGACGATGCCCTGCTCCAGCCATTCGTACGTGCCCGACAGGACACCCTTGACCACCTTGCGGTCGAGGTCGTCGGTGTTGGTCCACAGGCGGGCGAAGAGTTCCTCGACGCGGATGCGGGACTGGCGGCAGAAGGCGTCCGCGAGCTGGTAGGCCTCGCGGCCGTGCTCCCCGGTGGTGCGCAGGAGCTCGGCACGGACGCAGGCCGCGCTCATCGCGAAGAGCTCGGCGCCGATGTCGACGATCCGGCTCAGGAAGCCCTGCTTGGTCTCCATGCGGCCCTGCCAGCGGGACATGGCGTAGAAGGTGGAGCGGGCGAGCTTGCGCGCGCTGCGTTCCACGTACCGCAGGTGCGGAGACAGATCCACCTGCTGGTTGAACTCGTGGTACGAGCGTGGGAGCTGCCCGGGCCCCGCCACCAGCTTCGGCAGCCACTTGGCGTAGAAGACACCCGCGTTGGCGCCCGCCTTCGCCTTGTCCGAGAGGGACTTGTCGGGGTCGATGAGGTCGCCCGCGACGGACAGGTGGGCGTCGACGGCCTCGCGGGCGATCAGCAGATGCATGATCTCCGTGGAGCCCTCGAAGATGCGGTTGATGCGCAGGTCGCGCAGGATCTGCTCGGCGGGAACCGCCCGCTCCCCGCGCGCGGCGAGCGACTCCGCGGTCTCGAAGCCGCGGCCACCGCGGATCTGAACCAGCTCGTCGGCCATCAGGCAGGCCATCTCGGAGCCGTAGAGCTTGGCGAGGGCGGCCTCTATGCGGATGTCGTTGCGGTCCTCGTCGGCCATCTGCGAGGACAGGTCGAGGACGGCCTCCAGCGCGAACGTCGTCGCCGCGATGAACGAGATCTTCGCGCCGACCGCCTCGTGGAAGGCCACCGGTTTGCCCCACTGCTCGCGCGCCGCCGACCACTCGCGGGCGATCTTCAGACACCACTTGCCCGCGCCCACGCACATGGCGGGCAGGGAGAGACGGCCGGTGTTGAGGGTGGTCAGGGCGATCTTGAGGCCCGCACCCTCCGGGCCGATCCGGTTCGCGGCCGGGACGCGGACCTGGTGGAAGCGCGTGACGCCGTTCTCCAGGCCGCGCAGGCCCATGAAGGCGTTGCGGTTCTCGACGGTGACGCCCTCGGAGCCGGCCTCCACCACGAACGCCGTGATGCCGCCCTTGTGGCCCTCGGACTTCGGTACGCGTGCCATGACGACCAGGAGATCCGCGACGACGCCGTTGGTCGTCCAGAGTTTCACTCCATCGAGGATGTAGTCCTCGCCGTCCGGTACGGCGGCCGTCGCGAGCCGGGCCGGGTCGGAGCCGACGTCCGGCTCGGTCAGCAGGAAGGCCGTGATGTCGGTGCGGGCGCAGCGCGGCAGGAAGGTTTCCTTCTGCTCCTGGGTGCCGAAAAGTTTCAGCGGCTGCGGTACTCCGATCGACTGATGCGCGGAGAGCAGGGCGCCGATCGCGGGGCTCGAGGAGCCGACCAGGGCGAGCGCCTTGTTGTAGTACACCTGGGTGAGGCCGAGGCCGCCGTACTTGGTGTCGATCTTCATGCCGAGGGCGCCGAGCTCCTTGAGGCCGTCGATGACGGCGTCGGGGATCTGCGCCTCGCGCTCGATGCGGGCCGAGTCGATCTTCGTCTCGCAGAAGTCGCGCAGCTTGGCCAGGAACTCCTCTCCGCGCTGCGCGTCCTCGTCGGCGGGCATGGGGTGCGGGTGGATCAGGTCGAGCCGGAAGCGGCCGAGGAACAGCTCCTTGGCGAAGCTGGGTTTGCGCCAGTCCTGTTCGCGCGCGGCCTCGGCGACTTGCCGGGCCTCACGTTCGGTGACTGTGGGCTTGTGGGGTGTAGCGGACATGAGGCTCACCTCGCCGCGAATAGGGATCTTGGGCTCGTACACCGTTCTTCATAGCGATCGTTACTGACCGGTGCTACTCGATCGTATGTACCCGATTCGGGGTGCCCCCACCAGTCCTGGCGCAGCGTTCGACCCGATGTGCGCCCCCGGGTGTCAGCCGATGTCCACCGAGTACGACCTCGTATCAAGCCGCCCGGAACCGCGAAAGACCTCGCTGCCCGACTCGATGCCGGAGAGGTATTTGTCCTTGCTCATCAGTTTGCGCCGAACGAGTGACTGAGTGAAGGTGCCGTCGCCCTGTCCCCAGAGGTTGTTGTTGACGTAGTACTTGCCCATCGTGACGGTGTCGAAGGCGCCGCACTTCTTGCCGTCCTCGCCCGCCTGGGCGACAGTGATGCCGGCGGCCGCAGCGAGCGCCACCGAGCTCGCGAGGAGCGTCTTCGCCTTCTTGGACAGGTGCGGTCGACGGTGTTGCATCGGGGGGTCCTTCCGGGGGACGGTCTGTGTACGCCCCTCAGTGGCCACCGCACGGTCAAAGGGTTGCCATGGCGTAAGCGATGGCCATGACGCACTCAAGAATTTAGTTGTCGAAGCGCTTCGACAACCTATGGACACGTCTTCTTCACCGGGCTACTGTCAAGCCACCCTCACTCGCCCTATCCGCAATACGCGCACTGTCGAAGCGCTTCACAAAGCTTGGAGAGCTGGATGGTCACCCTCGCCGAGGTCGCCCAGCACGCCGGAGTCTCGGCGAGCACGGTGAGCTATGTCCTCAGCGGCAAGCGGTCCATCTCCGCGGGCACCCGGCAGCGGGTCGAGCGGAGCATCCAGGAGCTCGGCTACCACCCGAACGCGGGCGCCCGGGCCCTGGCGAGCAGCCGGTCCAACATCATCGCGCTGATGATTCCGCTCCGCACCGACATGTACGTACCCGTGATGATGGAGATCGCCATCGCGGTGGCGACCAACGCCCGCATCCATGGGTACGACGTGCTGCTGCTCACCGGCGAGGAGGGGCCCGACGCGGTACGCCGGGTCACCGGCAGCGGGCTCGCCGACGCGATGATCCTGATGGACGTCGAACTGGACGACGAACGGCTGCCGTTGCTGCGCGAGACGGATCAGCCGTCCGTGCTCATCGGGCTGCCCGCCGACACCTCCGGACTGACCTGCGTGGACCTCGACTTCGGCGCGACGGGCGCACTGTGTGCCGAGCATCTGGCGATCCTCGGCCATCGTGACATCGCTGTCATCGGCGAGGCGCCCGCGGTCTACGAACGGCACACCGGCTTCGCCGAGCGCACGCTCGACGGACTCCGGTCCCGTTCGCGGGAGTTGGGCCTGCGCGTGCTGCACCGCCCCTGCGAGGGCGGGTACGACGCGATGGCCGTGACCCTCGCCCGGATTCTCGACGAGCGCCCGGGCACCACGGGCTTCGTCGTGCAGAACGAGTCCGCGGTCGAGCCGCTGCTCGCGCTGCTGCGCCAGCAGGGCCGCGCCGTGCCCGAGGACGTGTCGGTGATCGCGATCTGCCCGGACCAGGTCGCCACGCAGGCCTCGGTGCGGCTGACCTCGGTCGCCATCCCCGCGCAGGAGATGGGCCGGTACGCCGTGGAGCATCTGATCGCCAAGCTCGAAGGGCGCGGCAAGGACGAAGTCGTGCTGATCGCACCCGAGTTGACGGTACGGGCGAGCACGGGCCCGGCGCCGACCGCCTGACCCTGGGCCTCCTGCCGGGGCCCTGCCGCGGTGCCGGCCGTGGGGCACCGCACGCCACACCGCGCACCGAGCCGTACGCCCCGCCGTGAGGCGCCGTACACCGAGCCGTACGCCCTCCCGGGGGTCCGGCGCGGACGAGTCATGCCCTCGCGTGAGGGCACCACCCCGTCCCGGCCCGCCAGAGCCGCGCCGGGTCACCTCGCCACTCCTTCTCCCAGGAGCACCCCACGTGAATCAGCCTGCCGAAAACCAGCCCGCTCAGGGCACAGTCAGCCTCGCGCAGTCCTCCCCGACCGTCGGCACGTTCCGCGAGCGGGACGGCGCGCTGGAGTGGAGCGGCCGCACGGAGACCGTACGGATCGAGCCGTGGGGTCCGGACGCGGTCCGTGTCCGGGCGCGGCTCGGCGGTCCGGTTCTGGAGAACCTCCCGGGCGCGCTCCTTGACGAGCCGCCGGCCACCGAGAGCACCGTCAAGATCGAGGGCGGAGAAGGCCGGCTGACGGTCGGCGCGCTGACCGTTGTGGTGACCGCCGAGGGCCTCGTCCGCTTCGTCCGCACCGCCGACGGCGGCGAACTCCTCGCCGAGGAGCGCGCCCACTTCTGGTGGCCGGGCCCGCGCCTGTACACCCCGACCGGCAACGGGCACCACCGCCTGGAGCAGCGGTTCGCCGCGTACGAGGGCGAGAAGCTGTACGGCCTCGGGCAGCACCAGCACGGGCTGCTCGACCAGAAGGGCGCGGTCCTGGACCTGATCCAGCGCAACGCCGAGGTGACCGTCCCGGTGCTCGTCTCCAGCCGGGGCTACACCCTCCTGTGGAACAACCCGGCCATCGGCCGCGTGGAGCTCGCGGGCAACGGCACCCGCTGGGTCGCCGACTCGGCCCGCCAGATCGACTACTGGATCACGGCGGGCGCCCCCGCCGACGCCCAGCGCCGGTACAGCGCCGCCACCGGCCGTACGCCGATGCTGCCCGAGTGGGCGGCCGGCTTCTGGCAGTGCAAGCTGCGCTACCGCACCCAGGACGAACTCCTCGAGGTGGCGAGGGAGTACAAGCGACGGGGCCTGCCCCTGTCCGCCATCGTCTGCGACTTCTTCCACTGGACGCATCTGGGCGACTGGAAGTTCGACCCGGCGGAGTGGCCGGACCCGGCGGCGATGCAGCGGGAGCTCACGGAACTCGGCGTCAAGCTGGTCGTGTCCGTCTGGCCGTCGGTCTCACCCCTCTCCGAGAACCACCAGCTCATGGAGCAGCGCGGCTACTTCATCGGCACGGAGTACGGGCCGATGGCGCACGCCGACTGGCCCGACAAGGAGGTCGCGTCCACGGTCCAGGTAGCGTTCTACGACGCGACGAACCCCGAGGCACGCGACTTCCTCTGGTCACGTGTGAAGGACAACTACCTGGACCCGTACGGCATCTCGACCTTCTGGCTGGACGCGTGCGAGCCGGAGCTGAAGCCGGGCTTCTCGGAGAACCTGCGCTACTACGCGGGCCCGGGCCTGGAGGTCGGCAATCTCTACCCCCGCGAGAACGCCCGCACCTTCTACGAGGGCATGCTCGCGGCCGGTGAGACCGAGGTCGTCACCCTCAACCGCTCGGCGTGGGCGGGCAGTCAGCGTTACGGCGCCGCCCTGTGGTCCGGCGACATCGGCACGGACTTCGCGACCCTGCGTCGTCAGATCGCCGCCGGACTCAACACCGCGCTCTCCGGCATCCCTTGGTGGAACACCGACATCGGCGGCTTCCACGGCGGCGACCCGGACGACCCGGCGTACCGCGAGGTCATGGTCCGTTGGTTCCAGTTCGGGGCGCTCTCTCCGCTGATGCGCCTGCACGGCTTCCGCGACCCTGGCATGCCGCTCGGCCCCGACATGACCGGCGGCCCGAACGAGGTCTGGTCGTACGGCGAGGAGGCCGGCGCCGTCCTGGAGAAGTATCTGCGGCTGCGCGAGCGCCTGAAGCCGTACGTGCTCGGGGTGATGCGGGAGGCCCACGAGGAGGGTCTGCCGGTGATGCGCCCGCTCTTCCTGGAGTTCCCGGACGACCAGGCGACCTGGTCCGTGGACGACTCGTATCTCTTCGGCCCCGACCTGCTGGTCGCACCGGTGCTCACGGCGGGCGCGACGGCCCGTACGGCGTACCTCCCGGCGGGCGCGTACTGGACGGACGCGTGGACGGGTGAGACCTACGAAGGGGGCGTGGCCGTGACCGTCGACGCCCCGCTGGACCGCATCCCGCTGTTCCTGCGGGACGGGGCGCGACTGCCCGTGGCCGAATAACGGAGTGCGGCCGGTCCCCCGAGGGGAACCGGCCGCACGGGCTCATCTCTCGGTCAGCTGCTGATGACTGTCGGGCTGCTGCCGAGGAGCCGGATCAACTGCTGCTGACGGTCAGATTGTTGGTGACGAATTCGAGGCCGCCCGAGGACGAGGTGATCTCGAAGCCGAACTGCACATCACCGATGGTCTCGTTGCCGAACCAGCCCTTGGTGTCCTTGATCCACTTCAGGATCGGCAGCACGTTCACCGTGCCGGAGCTGGAATTCGAGGTGCGCACGAACGAGAAGACGTCGTTGGCGCCGTTGTTGCCCTTGTAGACGGTCCAGGTGTGACCGCCCAGCGTCACGTTGCCCTGCGAGGTGCCGAGGGGTCCGACGGCCCCGGTCTTGTTGACCCAGAGCATGATCTCGTAGTCGTAGTCGGTGTCCCAGATGTCGTACGACGTGTTGTACGCGCCGGACGACGGGACCGTGACGTTGTAGCTGCTGGAGAGCGAGCCGAGCGAGGTGATCGACTTGTTGATCACCTTCTTGGAGTTGGGGTAGGACTTGATGCCGCCGGTGTTGGGGTGGTCCGCCCACACTCCCCAGTTGGTACCGGAGTTGGCCCAGATGCACTGGCTGCCGGCGCCGGAGCCCCAGATGTTGTTGTAGAGCGTGTAGCCGTTCAGGGTGGTGTTGCCCCACTGGTCGCAGGAGTTCCAGACGGCGGCCTGGGCGGGGGCGGAGGCGAGGCCGATGGTGGCGCCCAGCGCGAGGGCGGGGGCCAGCATCGCCTTGGTGATCCTGCTCAGCGTGCGTGTTGCCATGGTGTCCCTTCCATGGGTGGGGGGAGTTGCGGGGGTTACCACGCCCCCAGGCTGAGGACGTGGTCTTCTCCGGCGACGAGGTCGAGCGGTTCGGCGCCGAGGGAAGTCCGGACTTCGACGCGGTGGGTACGGGTCGGGCGTATGACCGCGGTGGTCTCTCGCGGGCTCCAGGTGAGGTCGAGCTCCGCCCCGAACCGCGTGCGGATGCCCCGTAGTCGCCCCGTCGGGTACGCCGCCGGAAGCGCGGGCAGCAGGACCAGCCGGTCGGGAGTCGACTGGACGAGCATCTCGATCAGCACGGCGGGCAGGGTGTGGGCGGCGTCCGCGTTGTAGACGTGCCGGTTCGGGTAGTGCCCGCTCATCAGGGAGACGTGGAAGAAGTTCCCGGCCAGGACGTTGTCCAGGGCCGCCGCCACCCGTTCCCCGTCCCTCAGCCGGGCCGCCACCAGGGCGTGGTGGAGGTGGCCGTGCGCGGAGTCGTTCTCGGCGCCGCGCAGTTCGAGCGCGCGACGGGCCGCCGCGGCGAGATCCGGGGTGTCGTAGGGGTTGATCTCGTCGAGCGGCCAGACGCCGTAGAGGTGGCTGAGATGGCGGTGGTCGTAGGTGTCGTCGAGACCGGGCCAGGCCCACTCGGCCAGCGCCCCCTCGGCGTTGACCCGGTGCGGCGGCAGCCGGTCGGCGAGCGCGCGCCAGCGTTCGGCGTCGGGTCCTGGGTGGTAGTCGGCCGCCGTGCGCAGGGCGTGGCGGGCCGCGGAGAGGTCCATCGCGGCGTTCAGGGTGACCCAGCTCGCGTTCGCGGGCCGGTTCTCCGGGGAGTAGGACGGCACGATCACTAGGTGGCCGTCGTCATCGGTTCGGGTGAGGAAGTCCTCGTAGAAGCAGGCCACTTCGGCGAGGGCTTCACCGAGGCGCGCGTCGTGCTCGCCACGCGTCTCGTCGTGGTCCACGAGCGGCTTCAGGAGCCAGTCGGCGCCCGCGGTCCACACGTGCAGGGGGTACTCGCGACTGAGGTGGTAGATGTGCCCGGACTCGCCGTCGGTGTGCGCCGGGGCCACGACACCCCGTGTGCCGAAGATCGCCCGGGCGTTGTCGCGCCAGTGGGGCAACTGGCCGTGGACCAGGGCGGCATGGGCCTGAGTGACCTCCGGAAGCGAGGCCGCGGCGGCCGACGCCGTCTGGAGGTTGAGGTTGGCGTCCGTCGTGAACGCCCCGGACCAGGCAGTGTCCCAGTCGCCCGTCCACAGTCCGGTGAGCCGTGGTGGCAGCGTCCCCGCGGACGACAGCAGGTGGTAGCGCCCTGCCGCGAAGAGCCGCTCCAGGAGGGCGGGGCTCTTGGGGCGGTGGACCAAGTCCGAGCCCGGCAGCGCACGTTCGGCGGCGTCGGCGTCCAGGTCGAGAGCGGTGCGGAGGTAGGCGGGGCGGTGGAGTGCGGTGTGGCGGGCCAGCAGGTGGGTGTACGCGGCATCGTCGGAGGCGGAGGCGGAGGCGAAGTCGGAGCCGAAGTCGCTGTCGGAGCCGAAGTCGGCGGCGGTGCCGGCTTCGGCGTCGACTCGACCGGTGGCCTGGCCGGCGCCCCGGCCGACGGCCTGGCGCAGCAGGGCGCGCAGCTCGCGGGCCTCGGTCAAGGCGTCCAGTTCGCCCGTGTGCCGCCGCACCCGGGTGAGCAGAAGCAGCGAGCGCGCGCCCTCCACCCGTACGCCGGGAAGCGCGGTCCGAGTCCGGCCGCCCGTGACCACGACGAGCGTCACCCCCGTGTACGCCAGGTCGCTGCCCGGATAGCGGGCGCGCAGCGTGAGGAGGGCGCCCTCGGGAGTGAGGACGGCACTGTGCCCCACCGTCAAGTCGGCTGGGGCGCCCGGCAGTCGGTGGTCGAGGGTCACGTCGACGGTGAGATCGGACTCGGTCACGTACTGGACGACGACGTCGTCGGCCCGGGAGACGAAGACCTCGCTGCGCCAGCTGCCGCACTCGGCGCCGACGACACCGGTGGTGAAGTCGACCTCGCGCCGGTACGAGCGCCATTCCGCCGCCGGTCGGCGCAGCCGCACCTGGAACGCGGGGTGGAAGGGCTGTACCCAGAGCAGCGGCCGCCCGTCGGTGAAGGCCTCCCCCGCCGTGACGTCCCCGGCCAGCAACCGGTCCTGTACGTCGGCGAGCTGGTCGGCGAGAGCGGGCGGACGCGCACGCTCGCTGCCGTTCGGCCGGACCAGGCTGTGGTGGTTGACGATGACCCGGTCGCCGTTCGGATCTCCGAACACCATGGCGCCATGCGTACCGTTCCCGCTCAGGAAGGCGTCCTCCCAGCGGGCTGCGGGCAGCGGTTCCCAGGTGCTGTGGACGGGCGCGCTCATGGGGCCGGCTCCAGCACGACGACGCCGTACCGGCCCAGCTCCACGGCCTCCGTCACATCGGCACCGGTGAGCAGGTCACGATGGCGTCCGGGCACCGAGACGGCGACCCGGTCCGGCCCGTGATGGAGGAGGAACAGCAGCCCGCCACGACGTACGGCCTCCACCCCGGCGGGAAGGCCGTCGAGCGGCGGCCGCGCACCAGCGTCCTCCGCGATCCCGGCCAGCAGGACCCGCAGCACCTCGGGCTCGGGCAGTGTGGAGAGGTACCAGGCGCCGCCCTTACGGAGCACGGCCGGCAGCCCGTCCAACTCGCCGCCCCGGTACACGGCCTCCGCGACGGCGTCCTCGGCCGCCTCGATCTCCTCGGACCACAGGGTGCCCCGGAAGCCGTCGCACTCGGCGGTCTCCCCCGCATCCAGCGGCCACCACTCGTGCAGCGTGCGGATGCCGAACAGTTCGCGCAGACGAGCGTCCATGCCGCCGGGGCGTACCCGGTCGTCCTCGTCGGCGACGCCACTGAGGAAGCCGCAGACGAGGGTCCCCCCTCCTCGTACGTACGCGAGGAGGTTGTCGATCGCCGCGTCCGTGAGCAGGTAGAGCTGCGGTACGACGACGAGCCGGTACGCGGACAGGTCGTGCTCGGGGTGCGCGAAGGCGGTGGTGAGGTGGGCCTCCCACAGGGCACGGTGCCAGGCACGCATGACCTCGGGGTAGTCGACCTCGCGGGAGAGGCGGCCGTCCTGCGCGCCGGCCCACCAGGAGTTCCAGTCGTGCAGGATCGCGATGTCGGAGGTGAGCCGAGTGCCCGCGACTTCGCCGCCGACGAGGGCGAGTTCGGCACCGAGTTGCTTGATCTCCTGGAAGGTGCGACCCCGCTCCCCCGCGTGGCTGACCATCCCCGAGTGGAACTTCTCCGCGCCCTGCCGGGACTGCCGCCACTGGAAGTAGCAGACGGCATCGGCGCCGCGCGCCACGGCCTGGAGGGACCAGAGGCGGTTGAGGCCGCGCGGCTTGGGGTGGTTCACCCCGCGCCAGTTGACGGGTCCGGCCGCCTGCTCCATGAGCATCCAGGGGCCGCCGGCCGCCTGGGAGCGGGTCATGTCCTGGATGAGCGCGCCGTTCTGGGCGCCGAAGGGGTCACGCGGATCCGGGTAGATGTCGACGGAGACGACGTCCTCCTCGGCGGCCCACTTCCAGGCGTCCTGCCCCACCCACATCGGCATGAAGTTGCTGGTGACAGGGATGTCCGGGGTGTGCCGGCGGACGATGTCCCGCTCGGCGCGGTAGCACTCCAGGAGCATGTCGCAGGTGAAGCGCCTGAAGTCGAGCACCTGCGTCGGGTTCTTCATGTAGTGCGCGTGGCGTGGCGGGAGCACCTCGTGCCAGCCGTCGTAACCCTGACTCCAGAAGGCCGTGCCCCAGGCCTCGTTGAGAGTCTCGATCGTGCGGTACTTGTCCTGGAGCCAGCGGCGGAAGGTGGCGGCCGCCTCGTCTCCGTGGTCGAAGGTGCAGTACTCGTTGTTGATGTGCCACAGGGTGAGGGCCGGGTGGCTGCCGTAGCGGGCCGCCAGATCCTCGGTGATGGCGGCGGCGTAGCGACGGTAGACGGCACTGGAGTGCGAGAAGTGCTGGCGGGAGCCCCACCATTCGGTGCGCCCTTCCTCGTCCCGGGGCAGTGTCTCGGGGTGCAGGCGGCCCATCCAGGGCGGGGGCGAGGAGGTGGGCGTGGCGAGGACGACACCGATGCCGTTCGCGTGCATCAGATCCATCAGTCGGTCGAGCCAGCCGAACTCCCGTGCACCCGGGCGCGGTTCGAGCCTCGCCCAGGAGAAGACACCGACGGTGACGGAGTTGACGTCGGCCTCCTTCATGAGGCGTACGTCCTCGTGCCAGGTCTCCTCGGGCCACTGCTCGGGGTTGTAGTCGCCGCCGAAGAGGATGCGGCCACGGGTGGCGTCACTGAGCCCCGGCATCAGACGGGCTCCCCGTACTGGATGCCTCGCCCGTTCGTGCCGAGGTAGACCCGGCCGTACACGCGCGGGTCGCCCGTGAAGACCTCGCCGATCCAGCCCCACTGGTGGGCGTCGTCGTTGATACGGACCCATGTGCCGGCCGCGTCGTCGGAGCGGTAGACGGCGGTCATGGTCTCCGTCGAACCGACCTGGTAGATCGCCGGGTAGTCCGCGCCGTCGGCGGCCCTGCCGAAGCCGAGCGTGTACGAGGCCCAGCAGCTGGTGACCTTGTCGAAGCCTGCGCCACCGTCGGTGGACCGGTAGAGGCCATTCCACTTCGTGCTCAGCCACAGGTCGGCGGAGCGCCCCGGCGCCGCGACGAGTGGGAACTGGCTGTCGCCCGAGGGCAGTCCGGTCGCACGGGCCGTGAAGGAGCGGCCACTGTCAGTGCTGGCGAACAGTGTTCCTGTGTCGGTGTCGTACGCGTAGAAGAGCGTCGGGTCGGCCGGGTCGGCGACCGGCGTGGCGCCCTTCGGGAAGGAGGAGACCTCGGACCAGGTCGCACCGTTGTCCGTCGAGCGGTGCGCTGCGTACGTCGTGCCGTCCCAGTGCACGAAGGACCACAGCAGGGTGCTGCCGTCGGCGTTGGTGGCGATCGGCCCCGGTGCGCTCTTGGCGATGTCGGGCTGGGCCGCGAAGGGCGCCCAGGTCTGCCCGCCGTCGTGCGAGTAAGCACCGTTGCCGTTGTCGCCCCAGCCCGCGCGGACGACATACGACGGCTTGGCCGCGGCCTGCGCGAGTCCCGTCGCCGACCCGAACACGGGGTTCGCCGCCATGCCGCGCGACGGAGACGCCGTGAGCCGCTCGTGGTACATCACGCCGATGTCCCCGAGTCCGCTGATCAGATGCGCCTCCCCGGTCGGGGGCGAGATCAGCCGGCGCACGGCCGTCTCCTCCAGACCGCGGATCTGCGGCGCCCAGCGCCTGAGGTCGCGGGTGCCGTAGAGGGTCGCCCCGGTCCCGTACACGATGTGCTTCGAGTCGTACGGGTCCACGGCGACGGCCTGGATCCACCAGCCGAACTTGGGCTGGTCGCCACCCCAGTTGAGGAAGGGAGTCTCGGACACGTCGAACACGGCGACGTCCTTGAGGGACCTCCAGGTACGGCCACCGTCGGTGGTCCGGAACACCGTGTCGCCCTCCGCCCAGCGGTTGTTGGTGGACACCACGAGGGCGCCCGCGCGGCAGGCGTCGACGGCGACACCGCCGTAGGCGAAGGTGTCCGCGGAGCCACCCCCACCACTCGACGTGTGGGCGGGGTCCTCGGACGTGGTCCCGCCCGGCTTCACCGGGGTCACGTCGGTCCACGTCCCCGTGGCGGTGCGCAGCTTGTGCACACTGCCGTCGGACTGACCGTTGGGCCCGGGCGCGTTGCCGTACGTCACGTACAGCTCGCGGGTGTGCGTGTCGTACGCGGCGCGGAGCGGGACCTTGGCGGAGGTGCCGGACGGCTGCCCGGGTACGGCCTCCCAGGTCGTGCCGTCGGCTGTGCGGTACAGGTTCGCCGTGCCCGCGGTGCCGTCGCCGTCGCCCCAGCCGGCGTAGACGGCGCGTCCGGCCGCGACGAGGAAGGTGATGCCCTGCCCGGAGGAGCTCGCGGTCGCCGGAAAAGCGCTGACGGCCGCCCAAGTGGCTCCCCGGTCCGTGGACTTCAGCACCCCGTCGTGCCGGGTGCCCAGCCACAGCGTGTCGCTGTCGCGCGGATCGACGAGGAGCCGCTCCCCGGCTCCCCGCCCGTCCTCGTTGGCACCGAGCTTCACGGACAGATCGGTACGGGTCCAGGTGGCACCGCGGTCCTCGGAGCGCAGGACCGCGCCGTTGCCCGCCCACGACTGGGCGTAGGTGCCGAGGGCGATGTACAGCCGGTCGGGGTGCGCGGGGTCGACGGCGAGCGCCTCGACGCCGAGAAGGTTCCAGTCGTCCCAGCCGAGGTGATCGGTGAGCGGCGTCCAGTGGGCGACCCGGTCGTCCCAGCGGTAGGCACCGCCGATGTCCGTGCGGGCGTAGGCGAGACCGCGTACGGCGGGGTGGAAGAGAACGCCGGTGACGAAGCCGGTGCCGCCGATGACGGCGTTGCGCCAGCGGTACGGCGGAGTGGCGGTGGTCTCGGCGGCGTGCGCCTGGGACCCCAGAGCGGGGACGGTGGTGAGCGCGGCCGTGGCGGCGGTCCCGGCGAGAACGGCTCGTCTGCTCAGACGGGGTGTGCGCATGACATGCCTCGTTCTGGGAGAGGGGGTGGGGAGAAGCGAGGGGGCGCCCTGTGACAGGGGTGGACGGCAGGACCCGTCAGGCGCGCGGGGAACTGCGCGACCAGCCACGACGGATCCGTGGCTCACGGACGGCGGGCAGTTCACGGACCCGGTTTTCCGGTCGACCCCATGGAGTGGAACGTCGGGCCCACGGGGCGGATCGCTGGGCCCGCCACGGCCGACCGCCGATCAGGAGCGGGTCGGCCGCGGCGGAGTAGAGGGGCCGGGGAGAGAGGGCCGACGCACGTCAGCCCTTGACCGCGCCCGTGAGCATGCCCTTCTTGAAGTGCCGCTGGACGAACGGCGAGAGGATCGCGACCGGCAGCAGGGCCATGACCATCACGGCCATCTGGATGGCGAGCGGCGACAGCTGACCGGTGTTGATCTGGGTCGCGAGGCCAACGGGACGTTCCTGCTTCTGCACCAGCTGGATCATGACGTTCTGCAGCGGCATCATGTCCTGGTCGGTGAGATAGATGGAGGCGTTGAACCAGGCGCTCCAGTACCCGACCGCGTAGAAGAGCGAGATCACCGCGAGCACGGCCCGGGAGAGCGGCATCACGATCGTCCACAGGATCCGCCAGTCGCCCGCACCGTCGATGCGGGCGCTGTCGATGAGTTCGGGCGAGATCCCCATGAAGAACGAGCGCAGCACCAGGATGTTGAAGACGCTCACCGCACTGGGCAGGATCAGCGCGAGGTAGGTGTCGGTGAGGCCGAGGGCCTGCACCAGCAGATAGGTCGGGATCAGGCCCGCGCCGAAGAACATCGTGGCGAGCAGCAGCATCAGCAGCCAGCGGTGCCCGAGCGATCCGATGCGCGAGAGGCCGTACGCGCACAGGACCGAGACGGCCATGCTGAACAGGGTGCCGACGAGCGTCACGCCCAGGCTGACCATGGGGGCGCGCTGGACCTGGCCGCCGGTGAGCAGTTCCTTGTAGGCGACGAAGGTGATGCCCCTGGGGATCACCACCAGGCCGCCGGCCGCGTCGATGGTCTTCCTCGACTGGAGGCTGGTGACGATGACGATCCAGAGCGGGAAGAGGATCGCGAGAGCGGCCAGGGTGAGGGCGAGGCCCTTGCCCGCGAGGCCCGCCCTGCTCGGCTCCTCCTCCCAGGCCGGCCGGGGCGGCGCGGCCCACCGGCTCGGCTTGCCGGAGAAGTCGGCGGCGGGCTTGTCGATGACGGCGGTCATTTCTTGTACACCCCCTGCTCACCCATGAGGTGGGCGACCTTGTTGGCGGTCAGGACGAGGCCCAGGCCGACGATGCCCTTGATGAGTCCGGCAGCGGCGGCGTAACCGAAGTCCTGGTTGCGGATGCCGTTCCACCAGACGTAGGTGTCGAGGACCTCGGAGGCTCCCGGCCCCACGGAGTCGCGCTGGAGCAGCAGTTGCTCGAAGCCGACGGTGAGGGCGTCGCCGACGCGGAGCACCAGGAGCAGGGCGATCACCGGACGCAGCGCGGGCAGCGTGACGTGCCACATCCGCCGCCAGCGCCCGGCGCCGTCCATCGCGGCGGCCTCGTACAGGTCGTTCGAGACGGAGGACAGGGCCGCGAGGAAGACGATGATGCCCCAGCCCGCGTCCTTCCAGACGCCCTCGGCCGTCACCAGGAACTTGAAGATCCCCGGGTCGGTCATCAGGTCGATGCCCTTGTGCCCGTGTTGCCGCAGGGTCTGCGCGATGATGCCCGCGCCGCCGAAGATCTGCTGGAAGACGGTGACGACGAGGACCCACGAGAAGAAGTGCGGGAGGTACATGATCGCCTGGGCGACCGCCCTGACCCGGGGCCTGACCACGCTGTTGATCAGCAGCGCGAGCAGGATCGGGATCGGGAAGTACAGCACCAGCTGGAGGAAGAACAGCACGAAGGTGTTCTGCACCGCGTGCCAGAAGGCCGAGTCCTCGAAGATCCGCTGGAAGTTCTCGAAGCCGACCCAGGGACTCTCGAACATGGCGACGAAGCCGTTGTCGCTCAGGTACGGGTCGTAGTCCTGGAAGGCGACCACGTTGCCGAGGACCGGTATGTAGGTGAAGACGAGGATCAGCGCGATCGCCGGCAGCGTCATCAGGATCAGGGTGCGGTCGCGTCTGAACCGGAGCCGGAAGCTGATCTTCCCCGTACGCCTTCCCGAGGCCGCGCGCTTCTTGGCGGGCCCCGGGGCCGTCTGCTGATCGGTCGTCTTCGCCTCGGCCCTGCTCCGAGGCACCGTGCTGTGGGACACGGCCTTCTCCTTGCCTCAGCCCTGGGTCACTTGGCCGTGGAGCCGTTGTCGTCAAGCAGCTTCTTGTACCAGGCGCGCAGGTCGTCGCCGCCCTTCTTCTTCCAGTCGGAGACGGCCTGCTGCATGTCGCTGATCTTCTTGCGACCGCGCACGATGTCGTCTTCGAGCTGCTCGAAGTCGTTGGCGAGGTTGGTCCAGCGGTTGGGTTCGGTGATGGTGAGCCCGTAGAAGGAGGACTTCTTGGTGAAGGCCCCCATGCGCTGCTGCCACTCGACCTGGAGCTTGGCGATCTCGGGCAGGTCGGGGTGGGCGAGGTACGCGGCCGGGTCCCCGGTGTAGTCGTAGGCGCCGTTGACCTCGTTGGTGCCCTTGGTGGTCTTGGTGGGCAGGCCGTTCTTCAGCGTGTAGTCGGTGCCCTCGACGCCGTAGACCGTGAGCATGTACTCCTTGGTGCCGTACGGCGCGGCGCAGTAGTCGGCGAGCGCGAGGAAGTCCTTGATCTGCTGCTTGGACGCCTTCTTGCTGACGAAGGTGAAGATGCCGGCGGGCTGGGTCGCCCAGAGCGTGGGGTCACCGCCGTCGGGGCCGAAGATGTCGAACGCGCCCATCTCGAAGTCGGCCTTCTGAGTGCGCTGTTCGGCCGTCGAGCCGTACCAGTAGGACAAGTCGCCGTTGAAGACGAGGGACTGGCCGGCGGTGAAGCGGTTGGACGCGTCGCCCTTGACGGCCTTGGCGTCGGGGTGGACGACGCCGGCCGCGTACAGCTTGCGCGTCCACTCCAGGGCTTCGAGGTACTCGTCGGTCTCGATCCGGTTGACCAGTTTGCCGTCCCGCAGGTCCCACCACAGCGCCTTGTCACTGCCGTTGAGGACACCGCAGATATTGAAGGCCGTCCACTTGAGGTCGTCACAGGCCCACACCTTCGCCTTGGCGTCGGTGGCCTCCTTCGCCCACGCCAGGAACTCGTCGGGCGTCTTGGGCAGGGTGTAGCCCTTCTTGGCGAAGATGTCCTTGCGGTAGAAGGGGGCGATGTTCGTGACGTACGAGGCCGGCATCGGGATCGCGCGCAGTTGGCCGCCGAAGATGGAGCGCTGCCAGGCGTCGGTCGGTACGGCCGCCAGGTTCGGGTAGTCCTTGACCTTGTCGCCGGACAGGTACGGGCCGAGGTCCGCGAACTTGGCGTTGATGGCGCTGGGTATCTTTCCGTTCAGATTCCAGCCCGGGACGACCACCACGTCCGGGATGTCACTGGAGGCGAGGATCGCGCCCAGCTTCTCGTCATAGGTGTTGCCGTCCTGGTTCTGCCAGGTCACCTTGACGCCGATGGCCTCGTTCATGGCGGTGTAGTACGCGTTGTCGTTGGCCGGCGGGCTGCCCCAGAACGGCGACATGATCTTGAGGTCGCTGCCGCTGCCCAGCTTCTTCGGCACGGACGTCTTCAGCGCGTCGAGGTCGATCGCCTGGGTGAACCCCGCCGCCGATCCGTTCTTCGACGCAATGTCGGGCGTGACGACGCTCGACGCCACGAAGGTCGGAAGGATCTTCTGCGCGTCCTTCCCGGAGGTGGTGCCGTCCTTGCTGCCGTCGTTCCCGCCGCCGCAGGCGGCGAGCAGCGGCATCCCTCCGGCGACCGCGGCGGCGACCGCCGTGGAGGCGAGGAAGCTTCTCCGGCTGGGAGCGGAGGTGGCGGAGTTCGGCGTCATTGCGTCAACCCTTCATGGCGCACAGCAGGACACCCGGCGGGGGGAGCCGTCGGCTGCGGTGTCTTGAGTGGAACTGGCTGAGCTGAAGCGGTCCTCGGGGGATTGCGCCCTCGGAGAGGGCAGTCCGTCAGTCGAAGCGCTTCGATGTTGCTGCGAGGTTAAGTGAACACATGGGGGTGCACAAGAGTCGATTCCAAGATTCCTCGGAGGTGTCGCGTAACAGAGCTGCTCCGTCTGGCACTTGAAATTACGGTGAGGAAGCCGACTTGTTGCTCCGGGATGTCTTGACACCCACCCCTCGGTCGAATGAGCATCGAAGCGCTTCGAAGGCGCCCCGTCGCTCCATCGCAAAGGGATCACCACGTGACCGCACAAACGCTGCCTACGCCGCCTTTCCGCGATCCGCGACTGCCGTTCGCGAAGCGCATCGACGACCTGCTGGCACGGCTCACACTCGACGAACGGATCGCGTTCCTGCACCAGTTCGCGCCCGCCGTCGAGCGGCTCGGCGTCGGGGCCTTCCGCACCGGGCAGGAGGCGTTGCACGGTGTGGCCTGGATGGGCCCGGCGACTGTGTTCCCGCAGGCCGTGGGCCTGGGCGCGACCTGGAACGACGACCTGGTACGCCGGATCGGCGAAGCGGTGTCGGCCGAGACCCGCGCCATGCGCTCCCGCGACGACCGCGTCGGCCTCAACGTCTGGTCGCCCACGGTCAATCTCCTCCGCCACCCCCTCTGGGGGCGCAACGAGGAGGGCTACTCGGAGGACCCGAAGCTCACCTCCGCCATCGCCACCGCGTACACGCGGGGTCTGCGCGGCGACCACCCGGACTACTGGCGCACCGCGCCCGTCCTCAAGCACTGGCTCGCGCACAACAACGAGACGGACCGCGACACCACGTCCTCCTCGGTCCGGCCGCGCGTCCTGCACGAGTACGACCTGCGCGCCTTCCGCGAGACGGTCGAGGCGGGCGCGGTGGCCGGTGTGATGCCGGCGTACAACCTGGTCAACGGCCGGCCCAACCACGTCTCGCCGTATCTGCGCGAGCACCTGCGCGCCTGGACGGACCAGGACCTCCTCGTCTGCTCGGACGCCGGCGCGCCCTCCAACCTGGTCGACTCCGAGCACTACTTCGACACCCACGAGAAGGCGACCGCGGCCGCGGTCCTCGCCGGGGTCGACAGCTTCACCGACCACGGCACGGACAGTTCGAAGATCGTCGAACGGGTCCAGGGGGCGCTGGTCCAGGGCCTGTTGAGCGAGGCCGACATCGAGGCGGCGGTCCGCCGCCAGCTGGCGATCCGCTTCCGACTGGGCGAGTTCGACCCGCAGTCCGACCCGCACGCCGACACCCTGGACTTCGACACCCCGGCCCACCGCGCCCTCGCCCAGGAGGCGGCCGAGCAGGCGATCGTGCTCCTCAAGAACGACGGGCTGCTGCCGCTGGGCCCCGACGTCCGCGTCGCCGTCGTCGGCCTCCTCGCCGACGAGTGCAAGCTCGACTGGTACAGCGGCACGCTCATCCACCGCTCGACGCCCCTGGAGGGCCTGTACGAGCGCTTCGGCGCCGAGCGCGTGGACTTCGCCGAGGGCGTGGACCGGGTCCGCCTCAGGACCTCCCGCGGTACGTATCTGTCGGTGCCCGCCGTCGACGACGCGGCCGACGAGGTGCGCGGCGCCGAGGGCGCGCTGGACCCGGCGCTCCTCGCGGGCCGCACCGACCTGCCCCCGCTGACCGCCGACGCCACCGGCACCGAGCTCGCCCTGATCGACTGGGGCCAGGGCGTGCTGACGCTGCGCGCCCCCGACGGCCGCTACCTCTCGGTCGCCGAGGACGGCTGTCTTCGCGCCTCCGCCGATCAGCCCGGCGGCTGGGTCGTCCAGGAGACATTCCGCATCGAGGAGGTCTCCGGCACCCACGAGAACGGTCACCTCCTGAAGCATCTGGGGACGGGTGGTTACGTCTCCGTCGCCGCCGACGGCGTGAAGGTTGCCGCCGAGAACCCCGAAATCTTCGAGCTGGAGTTCACCGAGCGCGGCGAGGACGCGGTGGCCCGCGTGGCGGCGGCCGCCGACGTCGTCCTCGTCGTCGCGGGCAACGACCCGCACATCAACGGCCGCGAGACGGAGGACCGTACGACGCTGCGCCTGCCCGGGCACCAGGAGCGCCTGCTGCGCGCCGCCCGCGCCGCGAACCCGAACACGGCGCTCGCCCTTGTTTCCGCGTACCCCTACGCGGTGGACCCGGCCGGCCTCCGGGCCGTCCTCTGGACGGCTCACGGCGGCCAGGCGGCGGGCACCGCCCTGGCCCGCGTGCTCGCCGGCGACGTCTCCCCCGCGGGCCGGCTCCCGCAGACCTGGTACGCCTCGGACGACGACCTGCCCGGTCTTCTCGACTACGACGTCATCGGTGGCCGCCAGACGTATCTGTACTTCGAGGGCACGCCCCTGTTCCCGTTCGGACACGGGCTGTCGTACGCGCCGTTCGTCTACACGGATCTTCAAGTCCGGCAGCGCGTGGGAGGGTTGGCCGTCTCCTTCACCGTCACCAACACCGGCGACGTGGCCGCCGACGAAGTCGCCCAGCTCTACACGCGCGCCGTCGCCCCGTCCGTGCCGCGCCCCCGGCGCGAACTGGCGGCGCACCGCCGCGTCCATCTCGCCCCCGGCGCGTCGACGGACCTCAGCTTCGAAGTCCCGCTCTCCGCCTTCGAGTTCTGGGATGTGGCGCTCGGCCGCCCGCGCCTGGAGCCGGGCGCGTACGAGATGCTCGTCGGGGCATCCAGCGAGGACGTCCGGCTGCGTACGACGGTCGAACTCGACGGCGAGCCCGGCGCACCTCGCCCCGTCCGCGAACGCGACCTGGGGGCCGCCGACTTCGACGAGCACCGGAACATCGCCATCGTCGACCGTACGAAGGTGACGGGCGACGCGGTGACACCGGTGGACGGCGGGGCGGGCGAACTCGTCTTCCGGCACTGCGACTTCGGCGACGGCGGCGTCACGTCGGTCACCGTCGACGCGGCGGGCGAGGGCAGCGTGGAACTCTCCCTGGACGGGGGCCCGTCGAACGCCGTACTGACCCTGGGCGCGACCAAGGGACCGTACGACTACACCACCCTCGGCGCCGAGATCGCCGCCGCCGGTGTGCACGACGTACACATCAGGCTGCGCGGCCCGTTGCGGCTCGCGCGCGTCGGCTTCTCCGGTTGAGGGTCCGGAGGGGCTGACACAGGGGCCCGGCACCGGAAGGCATCGGTGCCGGGCCCCTTCATCCGGAGAGTTCATGAAAATGATTGTCGTTAGCTAGGTCTGTCGTCGATTCCTCACAAGCCGACGGCCGGAGCCCCCGCACAGCGGGCTCCGGCCGTCGGCTCGTCGTGGGGTCCGGTCAGAGGGCGAGGCCCGTCAGCACCAGCACCCGCTCGTAGGTGTAGTCGTCCATCGCGAACTTCACGCCCTCGCGGCCGACGCCGGACTGCTTCACACCGCCGTAGGGCATCTGGTCGGCGCGGTAGGACGGCACGTCACCGACCACGACGCCGCCGACCTCCAGCGCACGGTGGGCGCGGAAGGCGGTCTGCAGGTCGTGCGTGAACACACCGGCCTGGAGCCCGTACTTGGAGTCGTTGGCGGCGGCGAAGGCGGCGGCCTCCCCCTCCACCTTCTGCACGGTGAGCACGGGTCCGAAGACCTCCTCGCAGGAGATGGTCACGTCGGCGGGCACGTCGGCGAGGACGGTCGGCGCGTAGGAGGCGCCGTCGCGCTTGCCACCGGCGAGGAGCGTGGCACCGGCCCCGACGGCCTCGTCGACCCAGGTCTCCACGCGCTTGGCGGCGTCCTCGCTGACCAGCGGGCCGACGTCCGTCCTGTCGTCGGACGGGTCACCGGTGACCTGGGCCTCGACGGCGGCGACGATACGGGGCAGCAGCCGCTCGTACACGGACGCGTCGGCGATCACGCGCTGCACGGAGATGCAGGACTGGCCGCCCTGGTAGTTGGAGAAGGTCGCGATGCGGGTGGCGGCCCAGTCCAGGTCCTCGTCGCTCGCCCAGTCGGCGAGCACGACGGCCGCGCCGTTGCCGCCCAGCTCCAGGGTGCAGTGCTTGCGCGGCACCGAGTCCATGATCGCGTAACCGACCTTCTCGGACCCGGTGAAGGAGATGACGGGCAGCCGCTCGTCCTGGACCAGGGCGGGCATCTGCTCGTTGGAGACGGGCAGGATGCTCCACGAACCGGCGGGCAGCTCCGTCTCGGCGAGCAGGTCGCCGATGATGAGGCCGGACAGCGGGGTCGCGGGCGCGGGCTTCAGGATGATCGGCGCGCCGGCGGCGATGGCCGGGGCGATCTTGTGGGCGCACAGGTTCAGCGGGAAGTTGAACGGCGCGATGCCCAGCACGACACCCTTGGGGAACCGGCGGGTCAGCGCGAGCCGCCCCTGACCACCCAGGTCGGTGTCCAGGCGCTGCGCCTCGCCCCCGTTGAAGCGGCGGGCTTCCTCGGCGGCGAACCGGAACACGGACACCGCACGGCCGACCTCGCCGCGGGCCCACTTGATCGGCTTGCCGTTCTCGGCGGAGATGAGCTGCGCGATCTCCTCGGTGCGCTCGACGAGGCGGCGCGACACGTGGTCGAGGGCGGCGGCCCGTACGTGGGCCGGGGTGGCGGCAAACTCGTCCTGCACCGCGTACGCGGCGGCCACGGCCTCCTCGACCTGCGCCTCGGTCGGCACACTGACCTTGCCGACGACCCGGCCGTCCCACGGGGAGGTGACGTCGAAGGTGGTCTCACCGGTGGCCTGGCGGCCGGCGAGCCAGAAAGCGTGGGTGGAAGTCATGTGCGAGTCCCGGCCCTTCCGCGTTGGGGGTGTTGTTCTGGGTTTTCGTGTTCCACGGTAGGGCCGGGGCGGCGAAGGGTCGTTTGTCCGAGTCGTAGCAGTCGGGGCGGGGGGTACGCCGCTTTGGCACGGTACCCCGACGCCCCCTCGTGGCTCCCGGCCCCGTCAGGGGCGCGGGGAACTGCGCGACAAGCCCCCACGCACCCGCACTCAAGAGACAACCCTGGGGGGTCTGGGGCGCAGCCCCAGGTACGGGACGGGCAGGGGCGGAGGGGGCGAAAAACCCGCCTACTCCCCCGTCCCCGCCGTGGCCTTCAACGCCAGCCAAAGCTCCATCCGCACATCCGGATCATCCAGCGACCGTCCAAGGATCTCCTCGACCCGCCGCATGCGGTACCGCAACGTGTGCCGGTGGACACCCAGATCCGCAGCCGCCGCATCCCACTGCCCATGCCGCGACAACCACGCCCGCAGCGAGGCCACCAGATCCCCCCGCCCGGTCGCGTCGTGCTCGTGCAACGCCCGCAGCAACCCGTCCGCGAACGCCCGGACCGCGTCATCCGCCAGCAACGGCAGCACAGACCCGGCGGCCAGCTCCTCGTGCTCCACGAGGAACCGCCCGCGCCGCCGCGCCACGGACAACGCCTGCTCGGCCTGCTTGTAGGCGGCGCCCGCCGCGATCGGCCCGGCGGGCGCCGACAGCCCGACGACCAGTTCGGCCTCGTCCCCGGCGGGCTGTTCCCGCACGGCGGCCCGTGCGGCCTCCAGCGCGGCCGCGTACTCCCCGCACGCGGCGACC
This sequence comes from Streptomyces albiflavescens, assembly GCF_014645835.1. GTDB lineage: Bacteria > Actinomycetota > Actinomycetes > Streptomycetales > Streptomycetaceae > Streptomyces > Streptomyces albiflavescens. Next base: position 310,807 of record NZ_BMMM01000011.1, on the reverse strand, counting down.
GCCGCACCCCCGTCCACCGCGAGCACGACGAGCCGCTCCCCGTCGGGCACGACGAGCACGGACTCACCGGAGCGGGCGGCCGCGGACTCCACGACCTCGGCCAGCCCGCCGAGCGGGTCGCCGTTGGTCTCGGGCACGGCGACGGTGGCGGCCGAGGGCGCCGTCGCGGTCACGCGCGCGTGACCGTCCGCATGGGCCCGCGCGGCCGACGCGGACGCCGACTCGGCGAGGATCAGCCGGAAGGGCGCGTCGAGCAGCGCGCCGTACAGGTCCCCGGCGACGGCCCGGGCGTGGTCGGGCTGGCCCGCGAGCAGCATGCGCAGCACGGCCGCTCCGATCCGCTGCTCGGCCGCGTGCAGCGACCGCGACCGTTCCGTGGTGAGCGTCAGCAGGGCGATCGCCGAGTGCACGGCGTACCGCTCGGCGGTCCCGAGCGCGGCCGCCGTCCCCACGGCGAGCGCGGCCCGCGGCCGCCGCCCGGCGCCGAGGGAGTGCAGTTCCACTCGGTCCTCCCGGCCTTCGCCACCGACGACGGAGCTGGCCGGCGCGGGCCGCTCCCGCAGCCGCTCCACGTCGGGCGTGAGCCGCGCGGCCCGGCGCCCCGCCCACTCGGGCGCGGAGGCGACGACCTCACCGGACGCGTCGTACAGCGCCGCCCATCCGTCGACCTGCCCGGCGAGCGCGGCGAGCAGCCCCTCGGGTCCGTCGTTCAGCGCCCGCTTGGTCAGCTCGCGCTGCGCGGCGAACCCGGCGGTGACCGCCCGGTACTGATCCGCCGCGATGGCGGCGGACACCGCCTTGCTGATGGCGAGGAAGGGCGTACGCCGGGGGACTTCGAGGAGCGGCAGCCCCTCCTCCTCCGCCGCGTCGACGAGCGCCTTGGGGATCTCCTCGTAGTTGACTCCGACCGCGAAGCCGAGCCCGACCACCCCGGCTCCCACCAGGCGCTTCACATAACGCCGCATGACCTCGGGGTCCTCGGCGTCCAGCTGGAGCGCGGTGATCAGCAGCAGCTCCCCGCCCTCCATGTACGGCACGGGGTCGGCGAGCTCACTGGCGTGCGCCCAGCGGACGGGCACGTCCAGGCGGTCCTCGCCCGCGCGCACCGTGAGCTTGAGCGCGGAGTGGTGGACGAGCGAGGCGAGCGTGGGGGGCATGAGGCCTTCAGGTCTGTGTGATCTTTGTGATCTTTTGGCCGCTTCGTATGAACGACCTGTGTCGATTCTGCCTCACCGTACGGTCACCATGTGCCCTGATGTCCATATGTCCAGCTCAGCCGGTCAGATCCACACCTCACCCTCAGCTCCGCAGATCCACCAGCAACGGCGGTGCGTGCTCCCCCTTCACATTGGTCAGCGACAGCACCGCGTGCCCCGGGGGCACCCCGTGTGCCAGTTCGGACGCGGACCAGCGCTCCCGCTCGACCTGTCGGACGGTGACGGCCCGCGCGGTCGGCGCGTGGCCGGTGATCACCCGCCGCAGCATGTGCACCGCCTTGCCGGCCGGGGTCTCGGCGATGATCTGCCGGTCGGTGACGTCCCGCGCCTCGGTCCACTCCTTGCCCCAGACCTCGGCGAAGTCCTGTCCGTCCCAGGGAGTGAGCCCGGACAGCGCCATCCGGCACCCGATCGCGCCCAGCAGCGGGCTGCGCAGCGGCCGTGGCACGTCGTCGAGCGTGCGCAGCGTCAGCACGGCCCCCGCGTTGCCGGACCGCAGTCGCTGAATCCCCCGTACGGCGTCGGGTGTGACGACCCCCGTCGCGTCGTCGAGCACCAGAGAGGCGAACAGCGACCGGTCCTCGCGCACCGCGACACTCGCCGTGAACTGCGCGAGCACCAGCCGCGCCAGGATCCGCGAGGCGTCGGCGTGCCCCCGAGCGGGCAGATCGATCCGTACGCGCACGGGGTGGTCGAGCGCGCGCAGCGAGAAGGGCCGCGACTGCCCGGACGTGTCGAAGAACCCCGCGAACGCGGGCCGGTCGAGCAGGGCGACCCGGTCGGCGAGCACACCCCCGACATCACCGGGGTGACCCAACTGCCGCTCGCGCGCGTCCAGTTCTCGCAGCAACGACGCCTGCCCGGTGTCCTCCAGGGCCTTGCGCAGCGCGCCGAGCGGTCCGGGGGCGCCGTCGAGGAGCCGGCGCAGCTCGGGCACGGACGGGAACCGTCCGTGGACGGCCTGGAAGGGCCCCAGCAGTTGGGCGAGCACGGTGGTCGAGCGGCGGCTGTCGCCCCCGGGATGCGGATCGGCGAGATCCCCGACGAGCGCCTCGGCGAGCACGGCCGCGGCCTCGTCGGGGTCGGTGGTCCCGCCGTACAGGTCGAGGTCGTACACGGACTCGGGATTCCCGATCCGTACGACGACGTCGTACGCGTCGGCGGGCCCGAGCCCGGCGCCCGCGGCACCCACCACGACGACCGCGGCCCGCCCGGCGAGCGCGTGCAGGCACAGCGACTCGGCGAGCGGCCAGACGACACCGCCGGTCTTGCCGGACCCGGCGGGGCCGACGGCGAGCAGCGACGTACCCAGCAGATCGGGTCCGAGGGCGAGTCCGGTGCCGCGATAGGCGTACGGATTGCGCGGATCATCGGCGGTCGTCCCGAGCCGTACCTGCCCGGACACGAGGTCGTGCCGGGCGAGCCGACCCGGCAGATCGCGGTCGCCGGAGGGATGCAGACAGGCGGCGGCCCCGTCCTTCAGCACCGCCCCCGTGAACGTGGCGAGACTGTGCCGCCCGCTGCGTACACCCTGCCAGGCACGGGCGATCCGGGCGTGGTCGACGTCCCGCATCAGCCCGGCGCGGGCCTCGGCGGCGAGCCGTTCGGCGGCGTCACCGGCTCCGGCGGCGCGGAGCTGGTTCCACTGGGCGGGGTCCTCCTCGGGCTCGGGCAGCCGCTCGCTCGCGGGAGCCGCCCGCTGCCAGGCGGGCAGCCCGTAGCGCCGCCACACCTCACCCCATCGGCCGAGCCGGCCCACGCCGATCATGATGACAAGGGCGATCAGCGTGTAGTAGCCGTACCAGAGGAACGCGTTTCCGATGCGATCGCCACTGTGCCGCCAGGAGTCGGGGGTGAACAGCTCCAGGGGCAGGACCCACCAGCCGCCCAGATACCCGTTCCAGAGCAGCGACCAGATAAGCCACCCCACCAGGAAGGCGATCACGGCCCCGCTCAGCAGCTGCCGCGCCGGAATCTGCTCCGGCTCCTCCTGGGGGCGTGGCCGATGCCCGAACCGCCACACCCCGGGCGCCGCCTCCGGCCTGGGCGCCCGCACCCACGCGAGGAAGGCGGACCCGTCCGGCAAGGGCGGCACCCCCGGGGCCCGCGCGGGCCGTGGCGGCGCGGCAGGTACCTCCGGCGGCGTCACCGGCACATCGGGCGGCCCCGCCGGACGCGGCACAGAATCGGCATGCGTGCCCCGTGCGTCCTGGGTCCCGTCGCTGTCCATCGCCCTTGCCCCCTGACCAGCCGCTCCGTGCGTCGTCCGCGAGTCAATCTAGTGCCCCTGCGGGGCGAGTTCACTGTTTACCCGGCCGGGCCCCGGGCGTTCGTACGGCCCGACGTGCGGCGGACCGGGACGAACCGAGACGGCGGACCGGGACGAACCGAGACGACCGCATCTCCGCCGTTCTATGTCCACCACGGACAAGCGAATCCCTCGACAACGCCCACATGGAGCATGCCCACCCCCCATCCCCGGCCCTAGCCTGCGAAGAAAGAAGAAAGCGTCCGAAAAACACCCCGCCCGGAACCCCCGGCCTGCCGGAACAACCGGCTCGCCGGAACCCTCCGGTTCGCAAGATCATCAGGGAGCCCCTCATGACCGCACTTCCGCAGGAGCGCCGCGTCGTCACCGCCATCCCCGGCCCGAAGTCGCAGGAGCTGCAGGCCCGCCGTACCGCCGCGGTCGCGGCCGGTGTGGGCTCGGTGCTCCCTGTCTTCACCGCGCGCGCCGGCGGCGGCATCATCGAGGACGTCGACGGGAACCGGCTGATCGACTTCGGCTCCGGCATCGCCGTGACCAGCGTCGGCGCGAGCGCCGAGGCCGTCGTACGCCGCGCCTCCGCCCAGCTCCAGGACTTCACCCACACCTGTTTCATGGTCACGCCGTACGAGGGCTACGTGGCCGTCGCCGAGGCGCTGGCCGAGCTCACGCCGGGTGACCACGCCAAGAAGTCCGCGCTCTTCAACTCCGGCGCCGAGGCCGTCGAGAACGCCGTCAAGATCGCGCGTGCGTACACCAAGCGCCAGGCCGTCGTCGTCTTCGACCACGGCTACCACGGCCGTACGAACCTGACGATGGCGCTGACCTCCAAGAACATGCCGTACAAGAACGGCTTCGGCCCGTTCGCGCCCGAGGTCTACCGCGTGCCGGTGGCGTACGGCTACCGCTGGCTGACCGGCCCGGAGAACGCCGGCGCCGAGGCGTCCGCCCAGGCCATCGACATGATCAACAAGCAGATCGGCGCCGACAACGTCGCGGCGATCATCATCGAGCCGGTGCTCGGCGAGGGCGGCTTCATCGAGCCCGCCAAGGGCTTCCTTCCGGCCATCAGCAAGTTCGCCAAGGACAACGGCATCGTCTTCGTCGCGGACGAGATCCAGTCCGGCTTCTGCCGCACCGGCCAGTGGTTCGCCTGCGAGGACGAGGGCATCGTCCCGGACCTGATCACCACGGCCAAGGGCATCGCGGGCGGTCTGCCGCTCGCCGCCGTCACCGGCCGCGCCGAGATCATGGACGCCGCGCACGCGGGCGGCCTGGGCGGCACCTACGGCGGCAACCCGGTGGCCTGTGCGGGCGCGCTCGGCGCGATCGAGACCATGAAGGAGCTCGACCTCAACGCCAAGGCGAAGCACATCGAGGCGATCATGAAGGCCCGACTGGGCTCGATGGCCGAGAAGTTCGACATCATCGGTGACGTGCGTGGCCGTGGCGCCATGATCGCCATCGAGCTGGTCAAGGACCGCGCCACCAAGGAGCCGAACCCCGAGGCGACCGCCGCGCTGGCCAAGGCCTGCCACCAGGAGGGCCTGATGGTCCTGACCTGTGGCACCTACGGCAACGTCCTCCGCTTCCTGCCCCCGCTGGTCATCGGCGAGGACCTCCTGAACGAGGGTCTCGACATCATCGAGCAGGCCTTCACTCGCATCTGACGCCCCACCCGCCCCAGTACCGCGATCCGGCCGACCGCCCACGGCGATTCCGCTTGATTCCGGTGCCGGGGCGACCGACGTCAGAGCGTGTGAAGAACGTGTGCGAGGTGCATGACGGGACGCGATTCCGTCTGTCGGAGCCGCACCCCCTGCCGTAGGTTCTTACCCAGATGAGAGATACACCCCGCCCACAGGGGACTGTGGGTGACACCGGGTCGAGGCCTCCCCAGCTTCGCCCTGGTCGTGCCCTCGCGCACACACCCGGAGCTTCCGGCTCCGGTTCTCCTCACCGATCGGACAGTCGCCCGCCCCAAACCCCCCGGGGCGCGCGGCATTCCGATCAGGACGGCCGCCTCGGAACTACCCCCCCTGTTCCGGGGCGGCCGACCTTCCTCCTCGGCCTCCCGGCCCTCCTCCTCGCGCTGATCACCTGGCAGGTCGCGGCCCACGGCCCCCTCGCCCGCGCGGACGAACACCTCAGCGGCTCCCTGGTGCACCCGGACCGCCTCTCGGAACTCCTGGCCGACCTCGGCAACATCACGGTCGCCGTCCCGATCCTCGCCGTCGTCCTCGTGTACACGGCCGTCCGCGCCCGCCGGGCCGGTACGGACCGCTGGTGGTTGCCGTCCACCGCGGCGGCGGTGCTGATGGCCGCCGTACCGGCGGTGATCGTGCCCCTGAAGGAGGCCGTGGCCCGCCCCGGCCCGCCGGTGATGGGCCCTGGCACGGGCTTCTACCCCTCGGGCCACACCGCCACCGCCGTCATCGCGTACGGCGCCGGGGCCCTGCTCCTCCTCCCCTGGCTGCGCACCCCCTCGGCCCGCCGCGGGCTGGTCGTCACCTGCCTCACCCTCAACGCCCTCGTCGCCTTCGGCCTGATCCGCCGCGGCTACCACTGGCCGCTGGATGTGGCGGCCAGTTGGTGCCTGTCCCTGATCCTGCTTCAGCTGATGCTGCTGGTCGTCGCGCGCCACCGTCGAGGAGCGGCGGAGGGTTGACCGTTCGCGGACCGGCGAGCGGGGCGCGGGAGGCGCGATGACGGACGAGCAGCAGCTCGCCGTACGCCGGTGGGACAGCGCCACGTCGGCTCGGGTGCGGTCGGTGTCGCTGGATCTGCCGTCGATGCCCGGCGCTCCAGGGAGCGCCGAGCGGACGGTGACGCTCGCGCAGGTGCTCGGGGCAGTGCTGGGCTGACGCCTCAGGGGCAGTGCTGGGCTGACGCCTCAGCCGAAGTACCCGTCGAAGTTCTTCGAGAACTCCCAGCTCCCGTACCGGTCCCAGTTGATCGACCACGTCATCAGGCCGCGCAGGGCCGGCCAGGTGCCGTGGGTGGCGTACGAGCCGCAGTTGGTCTTCTTGGTGAGGCAGTCGAGGGTCTTGTTCACCTCCGTCGGTGATACGTAGCCGTTGCCGGCGTTCGTCGAGGCCGGCATGCCGATGGCGATCTGGTCGGGGCGCAGGGGCGGGAAGACGTTGTTCGCGTCGCCGGCGACCGGGAAGCCGGTCAGGAGCATGTCGGTCATGGCGATGTGGAAGTCCGCGCCGCCCATGGAGTGGTACTGGTTGTCGAGGCCCGTGATCGAACCGGAGTTGTAGTCCTGGACATGCAGGAGGGTCAGGTCGTCGCGGAGGGCGTGGATGACGGGGAGGTAGGCGCCGGCGCGCGGGTCCTGGCCGCCCCATTTGCCCGTGCCGTAGTACTGGTAGCCGAGTTGGACGAAGAAGGTCTCCGGGGCCATGCTCAGGACGAACTTCGAGCCGTACTTGGCCTTCAGGGTCTTCAGCGCCGAGATGAGGTTGACGATCACCGGCGTGGTCGGGCTCTTGAAGTTGGTGTCGCTCGCGTCCAGCGAGAGCGAGTGGCCCTCGAAGTCGATGTCCAGGCCGTCCAGCCCGTAGGTGTCGATGATCTTCGAGACGGACGACACGAAGGCGTCCCTCGCCGCCGTCGTCGTCAGCTGGACCTGCCCGTTCTGACCGCCGATCGAGATCAGGACCTTCTTGCCCGCCGCCTGCTTCGCCTTGATCGCCGCCTTGAAGTCGGCGTCGCTCTCGGCCGTGGGGCACTCGGTGACCGGGCAGCGGGTGAAGCGGATGTCGCCGGAGGTGGTGGAGGTCGGTTCACCGAAGGCCAGGTCGATGACGTCCCAACTGTCGGGGACGTCGGCCATCCGGGTGTAACCGGCGCCGTTCGCGAAGCTCGCGTGGAGGTAGCCGACGAGGGCATGGGTGGGGAGGTCCGAGGAGCCTCCGCCCGAGCCCGCCGACGTCGTCGCGGTCACCGTCGCCGACTTCGCCGACTCGCCCGCGTCGTTGGTGGCGGCGACCTGGAAGGAGTACGCCGTCGAGGGGGACAGTCCGCTCACGGTCGTCGAAGGGCCGTCGGCCGTCTGGACTTTGACGCCGTCGCGGTAGACGGAGTAACCCGTGGCGCCGGTCACCGCGGACCAGGACAGGGCGACGGTCGAGGACGTGACGGTGCCGACCGTCAGCCCGGTGGGCGCGGCCGGCGGCTGACCCGCGTCGACGCCGGGGCCGACCAGGGAGAGGTCGTCGGCGTAGTAGGTGCCGGTGCCGTACCAGCCGTGCGTGTAGATCGTGACCTTGGTGGTCGACGCGCCCGTGCGGAAGGTGGTGGTGAGCTGCTGCCAGTCGGTCGCCGACTGGGTCCAGGTGGAGACGTCGGTGGTGCCGGTGCCGCTCGCGCCGAGGTAGACGTAGCTGCCCCGGACATAACCGGAGAGGGTGTACTGGGAGTCGGGTTTGACGGTCACCGTCTGGGAGCACTGCGCGTAGTCGTTGCCGGCCGGGGTCGCGCGCAACGCCGAACTACCGGTCCGTACCGGGGAATTGACGGTGCTGCCCGCCGTACAGGTCCAGTTGTCCAGGCCCGACTCGAACCCGCCGTTCTTCGCGAGGTCCGCGTCGGCCGCACGGGCGGCCGACGACAGCGCGGTGATGCCGGGCACGGCCAGCGCCGCGGCCGTGAGCACGGAAAGTAGCCTGCGTCGACGAGAGAGCGGTCTGTGGCGGTCCACAAGTGCCTCCGGGCATGGGGGAATTGGAGGGTGGAGCGCGCCCAACTTGGTCCAGACCAATTCGCTTGTCAAGACCTCTGGCACATCACGGGGCCGTCATGTGTCCCCCTCGTTCGCGAGACCCGCCGCCGCCTCGTGCATGGCCAGTTCCAGCAGCGCCGGATCGGTGAGCGCGCCGGAGCCGTCCGGCGGGATCAGCCGGCGTACCCCGCCCGTCGACCGTCCCGGGTACGGCACCACGATCCAGGTGCCGCGGAGCTACGGATGCCGGCCGCTCGACCGCCGCCTTGGCCCCTGTCATGACGGAACCTCCCTTTCTCGTGTCGACGCTGGTCGCGTCACAGGGGAGAGGGAGGTCCGGGCCGGGCATTACGCGGGTTCTGGCTACTTGTTGGCAGTGAATCGGGTCATGGTGATCACGCAGGGCGTACGCCGACCGGGGCGAGGCGCGCGCCGCGTGATCACGAACGCTTCGACACGCCCCTACCAGGCCCGACAGCCGAAGCACCAAGGCCTAGCTGTCGAAGCCGAGTCCCAGCTTGTCCATCGTCTTCAGCCACAGATTGCGCCGGCCCCCGTGCGAGTCCGCCCGCGCCAGCGACCACTTGGTGAGCGCGATGCCGGTCCAGGCGAGGGGCTCGGGCGGAAACGGCAGCGGCTTCTTGCGGGCCATCTCCAGCTCGGTGCGCTCCGTGCGCTCCCCCGCCAGCAGGTCGAGCATCACGTCCGCGCCGAACCGGGTGGCGCCGACCCCGAGGCCCGTATAGCCCGCCGCGTACGCGACCTTGCCCTGGTGGGCCGTGCCGAAGAAGGCCGAGAACCGCGAGCAGGTGTCGATCGCGCCGCCCCAGGCGTGGGTGAAGCGGAGCCCCTCCAGCTGCGGGAAGCAGGTGAAGAAGTGCCCGGCGAGCTTGGCGTACGTCTCCGGGCGGTCGTCGTACTCGGCGCGCACCCGGCCGCCGTACGAGTAGATCGCGTCGTAGCCGCCCCACAGGATCCGGTTGTCCGCGGAGAGCCGGAAGTAGTGGAACTGGTTCGCCGAATCCCCGAGGCCCTGGCGGTTCTTCCAGCCGATGGACGCCAGCTGGTCGGCGGTGAGCGGCTCGGTCATCAGCGCGTAGTCGTAGACCGGCACGGTGTACGAGCGGACCCGCTTGACCAGGTTCGGGAAGATGTTCGTGCCGAGCGCGACCCGGCGAGCCCGGATCGAGCCGTACGGAGTGCGTACGGCCATGCCGGCGCCGTACGGCTTCAACCGCAGCGCGGGCGTGTGCTCGTACACCCGCACCCCGAGCTCCAGACAGGCCCGCTTCAGGCCCCAGGCGAGCTTGGCGGGGTGCAGCATGGCGACGCCGCGGCGGTCGTGCAGCCCGGCGAGGAATGTCGGTGAGTCGACTTGTTCCCGTACCGCTTCGGTGTCCAGGAACTCGACGCCGTCCGCGAGACCCTCGCGCTCCAGCTCCTCGTGCCATGCGCGCAGTTCGGCCGCCTGGTGCGGCTCGGTGGCCACGTCGATCTCGCCGCTGCGCTCGAAGTCGCAGTCGAGGGAGTAGCGGGCGACGGCCGCCTCGATCTCGTCGAGGTTGCGGGCGCCCAGCTCCTCCAGCTTCCTGATCTCGTCCGGCCATCGGGTGAGACCGTTGGCCAGACCGTGGGTGAGGGAGGCGGCGCAGAAGCCGCCGTTGCGGCCGGAGGCGGCCCAGCCCACCTCACGTCCTTCGACCAGGACCACGTCGCGCCCCGGGTCGCGCTCCTTGGCGATCAGCGCGGTCCACAGTCCGCTGTAGCCGCCGCCGACGACCAGCAGATCGCAGGTCTCGGCACCGGTGAGCGCGGGCTCGGGGTGAGGCTTGCCGGGGTCGTCCAGCCAGTACGAGACCGGCTGGACGTCGGAAAGAGACTTCGTCCAATGATTCCCACGTGTCATGGCGCTTGGGGCCATGATTTCAACTCCCTACAGGGTGACGAGCGTTATGCCTTTTGCTTGTTCCGGCGATTGCCGATGACCATTCCGGCCAGGACGAACAGTACGGCGACGAGGAACATGGCCGTACCGATGACATTGATCTGAACGGGTGTTCCGCGCTGCGCCGATCCCCAGACGAACATGGGGAAGGTGACGGTCGAGCCCGCGTTGAAATTGGTGATGATGAAATCGTCGAAGGAGAGCGCGAAGGCGAGCAGCGCACCCGCGGCGATTCCGGGGGCCGCGATGGGCAGGGTGACGCGCAGGAAGGTCTGCGCGGGTCCCGCGTACAGGTCCTGCGCCGCCTGTTCCAGCCGCGGGTCCATCGACATGACACGGGCCTTGACGGCCGTCACGACGAAGCTGAGGCAGAACATGATGTGGGCGATCAGGATCGTCCAGAAGCCCAGCTGGGCACCCATGTTGAGGAACAGCGTGAGCAGTGAGGCGGCCATGACGACCTCGGGCATCGCCATCGGCAGGAAGATCAGCGAGTTCACGGCGCCGCGCGCGCGGAAGCGGTAGCGGACCAGCGCGAAGGCGATCATCGTGCCGAGGACGGTGGCCCCGATGGTCGCCCAGACGGCGATCTGCAGGCTGATCGAGAGCGAACCGCACATGTCGGCGACGCCGCACGGGTCGCGCCAGGCATCGGTCGAGAACTGCTGCCATTCATAGTTGAAGCGCCCCTTCGGCTTGTTGAAGGAGAACACCGTGACGATGACATTGGGCAGCAGCAGATATCCAAGCGTCAGCAGTCCCGCGATGACGACGAGATGGCGCTTGAGCCAGCGTACGAAGGCCATTTAAACCAGATCCTCCGTCCCGGACTTGCGGATGTAGAGCGTGACCATGATGAGGATCGCGGCCATGAGAATGAACGAAAGGGCCGCGGCCGTCGGATAGTCGAGAATCCGCAGGAATTGGGTCTGGATGACGTTGCCGACCATCCGGGTGTCCGTGGAGCCGAGCAGATCGGCGTTCACGTAGTCACCACTGGCCGGGATGAAGGTGAGCAGCGTGCCGGAGACGACTCCGGGCATCGACAGCGGGAAGGTGACCTTGCGGAAGGTCGTGAAGGGCGCCGCGTACAGGTCACCCGCCGCCTCGTGCAGCCGTCCGTCGATCCGCTCCAGCGAGGTGTAGAGCGGCAGGATCATGAACGGCAGGAAGTTGTACGTGAGTCCGCAGACCACCGCGAGCGGCGTGGCCAGGACGCGGTCGCCGGACGTGAAGCCCAGCCAGTTGGTGACGTCCAGGACGTGCAACGAGTTCAGAGCGCCGACGACCGGGCCGCCGTCCGCGAGGATCGTCTTCCAGGCGAGCGTACGGATCAGGAAGCTGGTGAAGAACGGCGCGATCACCAGGATCATGATCAGGTTGCGCCAGCGCCCCGCGCGGAAGGCGATGAGATACGCGAGCGGGTAGCCGAGCACGAGGCACAGGATCGTCGCGGCACCGGCATAGAGCACCGAGCGCAGGAACTGCGGCCAGTAGTCGGCGAGCGCGTCCCAGTACGTCTGGAAGTGCCAGGTGACCTTGAAGCCCTGCTCCAGGGAGCCCGTCTGCACGGACGTGGAGGCCTGGTAGATCATCGGCAGCGCGAAGAAGACGATCAGCCAGAGAATGCCGGGCAGGAGAAGCCAGTACGGGACGAGGCGGCCACGCTTGCGGGGCGGCTTCTCGGCGGGCTGCGGCGCGAGCGGTGGCGCCTCGGTGACGGCGGCCATCAGGCGGCCACCCCCTCTTCTGGCTCCACCGTCTCGACCCCGGCGTCGATGTCCTGGGCGGCGTCCAGGCCGAAGGTGTGCGCCGGGCTCCAGTGCAGGACGACGTCGGCGCCGGGGGTGAGCCGGGCGTCGCGGTCGATGTTCTGCGAGTAGACCTCGAACTCGGGGCAGACGGCGCTGTCGATCACGTACTGCGTGGAGACGCCGATGAAGCTGGAGTCGGCGATCTTGCCGGTGATCCGGTTGCGGCCCTCCGGGATCTCACCCGCGTCGTCGGCGTGGGTGAGCGAGATCTTCTCGGGGCGTATGCCGACCAGGACCTTGCCGCCGGTCGCCGTGGGTGCCGAACAGCGCGCCTGGGGCAGCACGAGCTTGCCGCCGCCCGCCTGCAGGACGATGTCGTCGCCGCTCTTGGAGTCGACCGCGGCCTCGATGAGGTTCGAGGTGCCGAGGAAGTTGGCGACGAAGGTGGTGTTCGGGTTCTCGTAGAGGTCGGCGGGCGAGCCGAGCTGCTCGACACGGCCCGCGTTCATCACGGCGACCGTGTCGGCCATGGTCATGGCCTCCTCCTGGTCGTGCGTGACGTGGATGAAGGTGATGCCGACCTCGGTCTGGATGCGCTTGAGCTCCAACTGCATCTGGCGACGCAGCTTGAGGTCGAGGGCGCCGAGGGGCTCGTCCAGGAGCAGCACCTTGGGGTGGTTGATCAGCGCGCGGGCCACGGCGACGCGCTGCTGCTGACCGCCGGAGAGCTGGTGCGGCTTCTTGCGGGCCTGCTCGCCGAGCTGTACGAGCTCGAGCATGTCCTCGACCTGCTTCTTCACCGACTTGATGCCGCGTCGGCGCAGGCCGAAGGCGACGTTCTCGAAGATGTCGAGGTGCGGGAAGAGTGCGTACGACTGGAAGACGGTGTTCACGGGCCGCTTGTAGGGCGGCAGGTTCGTCACCTCCTGGTCGCCCAGGAAGACGGTGCCGGAGGAAGGTTCCTCCAGGCCCGCGATCATCCGCAGAGTGGTCGTCTTGCCGCAGCCCGACGCCCCGAGGAGGGCGAAGAACGACCCCTGGGGCACGGTCAGGTCGAGCGGGTGTACGGCGGTGAAGGCGCCGTACGTCTTGCTGATCCCGGAGAGGCGGACGTCGCCGCTGCTGTCGTTGGTCATCGTGGTCACGCCCCTGTGAGCTTCGCGAACTTCTCTTCGTAGGCCGTCTCTTCCTTCTGCGTCAGCGAGCGGAAGGCGTGCGACTTCGCGGCCATGGCCTTGTCAGGAATGATCAGCGGGTTGTTCGCCGCGTCCTTGTCGATCTTCGCCAGGTAGGGCTTCACCCCGTCGACCGGACAGACGTAATTGATGTAGGCGGCGAGCTCCGCGGCCGGCTCGGGCTCGTAGTAGTAGTCCATGAGCCGCTCGGCGTTCGTCTTGTGACGTGCCTTGTTGGGGATCAGCATGTTGTCCGTGGACGTCAGATAGCCGCTGTCCGGGATGATGAAGTCGACGTCCGGGCTGTCCGCCTTGAGCTGGACGACGTCACCGGCCCAGGCGACACAGGCCGCGAGGTCGCCCTTGGTGAGGTCGGACGTGTAGTCGTTGCCGGTGAAGCGGCGGATCTGGCCCTTGTCGACGGCCTTCTGAAGCCGGGCGATCGCCGCGTCGAAGTCGTCGTCGGTGAACTTCGCCGGGTCCTTGCCCATGTCGAGCAGCGTCATGCCGATGCTGTCGCGCATCTCCGAGAGGAAGCCGACGCGCCCCTTGAGCTTGGGGTTGTCGAGCAGGTCGGAGACGGACTTGACCTCGACCCCGTCCAGCGCCTTCTTGTTGTAGGCGATGACGGTCGAAATGCCCTGCCAGGGGTACGAGTAGGCGCGGCCGGGGTCCCAATCGGTGTCGCGGAACTGCTGCGACAGGTTCGTGTAGGCGTGCGGCAGGTTGGACGCGTCCAGTTTCTGGACCCATCCGAAGCGGATCAGCCGCGCCGCCAGCCAGTCGGTGACGACGATGATGTCGCGGCCGGTGTCCTGGCCGGCCGCGAGCTGCGGCTTGATCTTGCCGAAGAACTCGACGTTGTCGTTGATGTCCTCGGTGTACTTGACCTTGATGCCGGTCCGTTTGGTGAACGCGTCGAGCGTGGGGTGGTGCTTCTCGCTGTCGTCGACGTCCATGTACTCGGTCCAGTTGGAGAAGTTGATCGTCTTCTCCTTGGCCGAGTGGTCCTCGGCGGAGACGCCGCCCTGGGTCTTGCCGGCCGCGGGGATCCCGCAGGCGCTCAGCGCCCCGAGACCGCCGACGGCGAGCGCGCCGCCCGCGGAGGCGCGCAACAGCGAACGACGGCTGAGGGAGGCCCTGCCGTTCCTGAAACTGCGCCGCATGGCGGCCACTTGGGCCGGGGTCAGGCGCTCGGGCTCGTACTGCTCCATGCTCGTGGTGCCCTTTCGGGAGGGTCGCGGCCGTGGTCGCGGCCTGGTCTGTCACTCGGCCTCAGCCGACAGTCGGCTAGGGGCGGTCCCCGAAGATCGTGCGGTGCCAGTCCTTCCTGGCCACCGCGGTGTTGTCGAACATGACGTGCTTGATCTGCGTGTACTCCTCGAAGGAGTAGGCAGACATGTCCTTGCCGAAGCCGGACGCCTTGTAGCCGCCGTGCGGCATCTCGCTGATGATCGGGATGTGATCGTTGACCCAGACGCAGCCCGCCTTGATCTCGCGGGTCGCGCGGCCTGCCCGGTAGACATCGCGGCTCCAGGCGGAGGCCGCGAGTCCGTACGGGGTGTCGTTGGCGAGCGCGATGCCCTCGTCGTCGGTGTCGAAGGGCAGCACGACGAGCACCGGGCCGAAGATCTCGGCCTGCACGATCTCGCTGTCCTGGGCGGCGTCCGCGACGAGCGTGGGCGCGTAGAACGCACCACTCTTGAGTTCGCCCTGTGGGGCGGTTCCGCCGGTGACCACGCGCGCGTAGTCGCGGGCCCGGTCGACGAATCCGGCGACGCGGTCGCGCTGGGCGTGCGAGATCAGCGGGCCGAGGTCGGTGTCGGACGCGAACGGGTCGCCCACGCGGACGCTCGCCATCAGGGCGGCGGTCTTCGCCACGAACTCTTCGTAGAGCGGCCTTTGCACATACGCGCGCGTGGCGGCCGTGCAGTCCTGCCCGGTGTTGATGAGCGAACCGGCCACCGCGCCGTTCACGGCGGCGTCCAGATCCGCGTCGTCGAAGACGACGAAGGGCGCCTTGCCGCCCAGCTCCAGGTGGAGCCGCTTGACGGTCGAGGTGGCGATCTCGGCGACCCGCTTGCCGACGGCGGTGGACCCGGTGAAGGAGGTCATGGCGACGTCCGGGTGGCCGACGAGGTGCTCACCGACTTCCTTGCCCAGGCCCGTGACGATGTTGATGACACCGTCGGGGATCCCCGCCTCGGTGGCCGCCTCGGCGAACAGCAGCGAGGTGAGCGGAGTCAGCTCGGCCGGCTTCAGGACGATCGTGTTGCCGGCGGCGACGGCCGGGAGGATCTTCCAAGCGGCCATCTGGAGGGGGTAGTTCCAGGGCGCGATGGAGCCGACGACGCCGATGGGTTCACGGCGTACGTACGAGGTGTGGTCACCGGAGTACTCGCCCGCGGACTGGCCCTGCAGATGCCGGGCCGCGCCCGCGAAGAAGGCGGTGTTGTCGATGGTGCCCGGAACGTCGAACTCGCGCGTCAGCTTGAGGGGCTTTCCGCACTGGAGCGACTCGGCCTGGGCGAACTCCTCGGCGCGCTCGGCGAGTACGGCGGCGAAGCGGTGCAGCGCGTCGGAGCGCTCGCCCGGGGTGGCGCTCGACCAGCCGGGAAACGCCTCGTGGGCGGCGGCGACGGCCGCGTCGACGTCGGCGGTGCTCGCCAGCTCGTATGTGTACACCTCTTCGCCGGTGGCGGGGTTCACGACCGCGTGCGTGCGGCCGGAGGTGCCCTTGGTGAATCGGCCCGCAATGTACTGCGCGCCGTCCGCCAAGCGGTCCTGCGCCTGGAAGCGATGGCCCGGATTGTGCATGTCGCTCTCCTCCGCCGTTCTCCCCGTCGTCGCGGGGGTCGGCGTAGCTCCAGCTCGATTTGAGTGCCGATCCTGACAGAGCAAAGGGACTCCAACAAGTGATTCCGTTGTTGCCTTTTGGTTACGCGACGGAATCCTTCGACCAGGTGTCGAGTCCCGCTGGAAAAGGCGGGACGGAATGTCAGTGGTGCGTGCCAGAGTGGCGTGCATGGGGAAGATCGATTCTTGGGAAGCGCTGGTCAGCGCGGTCCACTCGGGAGCGAGGGTCAAGTACCTGCACTTCTGGGGGCACCGCCCGCGACCCGACGGCCGGGTGAGCGCGAGCTGTCTGAGCCAGTGGTGGCCATCGCCCTTCGTGGTCGACGATGTCGAGTACGCGACGGCGGAGCACTGGATGATGGCGTCGAAGGCACGGCTCTTCGGGGACGAGGAGGCGGAGCGAGCGGTCCTCGCGGCTTCGAACCCCGCGCTCGCCAAGAAGGCGGGGCGGTTGGTGCGCGGCTTCGACGAGGCCATATGGGAGCGCGAGCGGTTCGGGATCGTGGTCGAGGGCAGCGTCCACAAATTCGCCGCGCACACCGACCTGCGTGAGTTTCTGCTGGGCACGGGCGAGCGAAGCGAGATGGGGGTCCCCCCGGCCGAAAGCTGGGGGAGGGTGCTGGTCGAGGCCAGTCCGATGGACCGGGTGTGGGGCATCGGGCTGGCGGCGGACGACGAGCGGGCCTCGGATCCCGAGCGCTGGCGGGGGCCGAATCTGTTGGGGTTCGCGTTGATGGAGGCGCGGGAGAGGCTGGCCTAGCGGTTCGTGGGCCGCGCCACTCCTCTACGGGATTACGGCTGCTCTACGGGATTACGGCTGCTCCATGACAAGGGACGTGGAGAAGCCGTCGTCGCCGCCCGAGTCGCCGTCGCCGCTGTCGTCCGGGACCACGATGAGGAAGACGAGCATCGCGATCCCCAGGGCGATACCGACCGCTCCGCAGATGATTCCGGCCAGCGCCTGGCCCGGGTTCGTCGCCTCGCCGCGACGCGCCTTGCGGCGGCCGATCACGCCGAAGATCACGCCGAGGATGCCCAGCACGATGGCGAGCGGCCACAGACAGAACACGAGCGCCGCGAGAATGCCGAGCACGAGGCCGGCGGTCCCCATGCCGTTGCTCGGCGCGAGCGGCAGCACCGGGGGCCAGCCGTAGCCGGGGACACCTTGGTGGGCGGCGTGCGGCGGGGCGGGAGCGTACTGGGGGAAGCCGTATCCGTACGGCAGCCGGCCGGGGCCGTCGGGCGCGATGGGGGGCGGGGGGACGGGTTCTCCAGGAGCGGGCTGAGGGTAGGGGGAGGGGGCCGCGGGGGCCGCGAAGGGGTTCCCGGAGACGCCCGAGGGCGTGGGACCGGCGGTGGGCGGGAGGTCGCCCGGGGGTGCGAAGGGGTTCTCCCAGGGCTGGGGGCCGGGGGCGCCCGCCCCGGGGAGGGAGGTGTAGGTCGGCTGGTCGTGCACCGGGAGAGGCAGGGGCGCGGCGCTTCCGCCGTACGGAGCGGTCTCCATGGGCGGAGCCCAGGGGTTCGGCCCGGGGCGGGGGTCGGCGCCGGGCTTGTCCAAGGGCACCTTGGGACCGGGGGCGGCTTGCTCGGGGCGGGCGTCCGGGTCATGCCCCGCTGCGGGCGAGTTGCCCCAGGCGCGCGCACCCGGCGCGTGGCCCCGCACGTGAAAGGCGTCATCCAGCTGGGCACCCTGGGCACCCACAGCGTCCTCGGGCTCGACACCCTCCACGCGAGCAGCGTCCTCGGGCTCGACACCCTCCACGCGAGCAGCGTCCTCGGGCTCGACACCCTCCACGCGAGCAGCGTCCTCGGGCTCGACACCCTCCACGCGAGCAGCGTCCTCGGGCTCGGAACCCGGAGCACGGCCCTCTCCGGGCACCACATCCTCCGGTTCCGGACCCGGCGCACCGCCCACCGCAGGCATCGCGGGGTTCGATTCCGTACCCGGCGCGCGGCCGCCCTCCGCAGGCGCCGCATCGGTCGGTTCCGTACCCGACGTGCCGCCCTCCCCAGGTGCCGCATCGCTCGGAGAGGTCGGACTCGCCTGGCCCGGTGGAGCCCACGCGTCAGCGTCACGTGGCGCTTCCGGCGTCTGGGCGTCGTCGGACATGCGCGGGGCCCCCTCTTCTGTCGTACGTTCCGTCATGCTACGGCCCGGGCCCGGAGCGGCGTGGGCCCCCGCCTACGATGATCCCTGAGTCACCGATCAGCCGATCACCCGCGTCCCGCCGACCACTGTCCGGGACGCCGTTCCGGGGAGGAACCTTGACCGACCACCGCACCCCAGGCGATGACACCCGCGATCTGCACGCCTTCATCGCCGGACTGCCCAAGGCCGAACTGCACGTGCACCACGTCGGCTCCGCCTCCCCGCGGATCGTGTCCGCCCTCGCCGCACGGCACCCCGACTCCAAGGTGCCGACCGACCCCGAGGCCCTCGCGGACTACTTCACGTTCACGGACTTCGCCCACTTCATCCAGGTGTATCTGTCGGTCGTCGACCTCATCCGCACCCCGGAGGACGTACGGCTGCTGACGTACGAGGTCGCGCGCGACATGGCCCGCCAGCAGGTCCGTTACGCCGAGCTGACCATCACCCCGTGGTCCTCCACCCGCCGCGGTATCGACGAACTCGCCTTCATGGACGCGATCGAGGACGCCCGCAAGGCGGCCGAGGCCGAGTTCGGTGTCGTACTGCGGTGGTGCTTCGACATTCCGGGAGAGGCGGGGCTCGAGGCCGCCGAGGAGACGGTGCGGCTCGCCACCGACGACCGGCTGCGGCCGGAGGGGCTGGTCTCCTTCGGGCTCGGCGGCCCCGAAATCGGCGTACCGCGCCCGCAGTTCAAGCCGTACTTCGACCGGGCGATCGCGGCCGGACTGCGGTCGGTGCCGCACGCCGGTGAGACGACGGGGCCGGAGACGGTCTGGGACGCGCTGAACGACCTGCGGGCCGAGCGCATCGGGCACGGCACCAGTTCCGCGCGGGACCCGAAGCTCCTCGCCCACCTCGCCGAGCACCGGATCGCCCTGGAGGTCTGCCCCACCTCCAACATCGCCACCCGCGCGGTCCGCACCCTCGACGAGCACCCCATCAAGGAGTTCGCGCGGGCCGGGGTGCCCGTCACGATCAACTCCGACGACCCGCCGATGTTCGGCACCGACCTGAACAACGAGTACGCGGTCGCCGCCCGTCTCCTCGACCTCGACGAGCTGGGCCTCGCCGCGCTCGCCAAGAACGCGGTCGAGGCGTCGTTCCTCGACGAGGCCGGCAGGACGAGGCTCACCGCGGAGATCGACACCTACGCCTCGACGTGGCTCGCGCCCTGACACACCGCACCACCACAATGGGGCCCATGCGCACCGTGACCGCCGTCGCCCACCGCGGCGCCCCCTACCGTGTCCGCGAGAACACGATCGACTCGCTGCGTTCCGCGCTCCAACTGGGCGCGGACGCCGTCGAGATCGACGTACGACTGACCCGTGACGGCGTACCCGTCCTGCTGCACGACGAGACGCTGAAACGTCTGTGGGAGCAGGACCGGCCGCTTCGCTCGCTCTCCTCGGACGAGGTGGGCGGGCTCACGGCGGGCGGCGTGCCCACGCTGGTCGAGGCCCTCAAGGAGACCGAGGACAGCCGGATCATGGTGGACCTGCCGGGCGAACCCGATGGCAGGGCCGTACGCCGGATCATCGACGTCATCCGCGAGTGCGGGGCGGAAGAGCGGGTGTACTACTGCGCGGGCGCCCCGGCCATGCTGGCGGTACGCGCCGCCGACCCCGCCGCGGAGATCGCGCTGACCTGGACGAGCGTCGCGCCACCGCGGCCGACGCTGCTCGACGCCGTACGACCGCGGTGGCTCAACTACCGCTTCGGGCTGGTCGACCGGGAGCTCGCCGCCCGTGTCCACCGCGACGGTTACCTGCTGTCCGTATGGACCCCGGACACCCGCCGCTCCATGCGGCGCCTCCTGGACATGGGCGTCGACTCGATCACGACGAATCGCATCGACGCGCTGTGCGCCCTGCGCAAGGGCTGACTCGGGCGTCGGTACGGCGTACTCGCGTCACCTGGACCGCAGGACCATGGGCGGGCCCCGGCAACGCCGCGAGGAGTGGGCCCGGCGGCGCCGGGCGCCGGCGCTCGCCCGCGAACTCCCGCGGCGGGGCGATCGCCTGGGCAGCACCGGCTGCCGGGCCCGGCCTGCTTTCGATCCGCTCGCCAACACCTGGAACCGTGTGGTGCTGTGGGCCCTGCGGCACGGCCCGGTGCGCCACGGCGAGCTGCGCGAGCGCATCGGCGGCATCAGCCAGAAGGTGCTGACCGAGACGCTTCGGCGGCTGGAGTTCAACGGGCTCGTCCTGCGGCGGGCGTACGGCGGTTCACCGCCGCGGTCGAGTACGAACTCAGCGGGCTCGGACGGTCGTTGCCCGACTCCATCGGCGCCTTCGGTGCCTGGGCCTTCGAGCGCGGCGACGAGGTCATGGCCACCCAGGAGCGCTACACGCGGGAGCGCTGAGCGACCGTCGCCGGGTCGGTGGGGGTGGCGCGGGTCAGATACTGCGGTACCGGGGCCGTGTCCTCGCCGTTGTCGCGGACCAGGCCGTAGCGGATCGCTCCCTGGGCCGGACCGGTCGTGACATCCTTGTTCGCCGCGTCCCAGCTCGACGGAAAGACGATCAGGCCGTAGTCGGCGCCCCGTTCGTTCACGGTGAGGGTGACACTGCCGTCGAGGTAGAAGTACTCGTTCTGCCACATCTGCTGGGTGCCGGACGGCAGCACGGTGTATCCGATGCTCGGCCCGCCCATGCCGGTGGCGTAGCCGTCGGGGGCCCCGGGGAGGGCGTCATCCATGCGGCGGCCGCCGCCCGACGCCACGTGGAACAGCTTCCCCTCGAGGCCGGTCCAGGCCGGCATGACCAGCGCCCCGGGCCGGGACTTCGGCGAGATCTGCCAGCGCACCAGGACGTATCCCTTGCCGCTGAGGGTCACGCTGTCTCCGCGGTGTTGCATCACGGCCTTCGCGCCGCCCGTGCTGGTGACCCCGGACTCGGGCCGGTGCGCCAGGGTGCCGGGCCGCGCGTTCGGATCCGGAGCCCGGTCGACGGCATCGACGACCGTCCCGTACACGTCGGTCTTCGTCGGCGACGGCGAGGGCGAGGCGGACGGCGTGGCGGACGGGGTGTGCGACGGAGGGCGGGCCGTGCTCGCCGCCGTGGGCGCGACGGCGGCCCGCGGGGGCGGTTTGTCCGGGGCCTGCGTCACGACGTACGCGCCGCCGGCCACGATCGTCGCGCCGGCCGTCAACGCCACGGCGGGCTTGGTGAGCGCGCTGATCACCTTGGCCGACCATCCGACCCCTGTCGCGGCCGCCGCCGTCTTGCCGCCCAGGGCCAGTGACAGCGTGAAGCCGACCGGCACTGGGACGAGCGCGATCCCGACGAGGAGCCGTTCGGCCGGTACGACGCCCTCGCGCGCGCCCGAGCAGTACGCGCAGCCCCGGATGTGCCGGGCCAGCCGCTTGCGCCACACCGAGTCGGGCCGTCCGTCCCAGCGAGCGGTCACCTCGGGCAGCTCGGGGCAGGACGAGTCGAGTGCCCGGACGATGCCGCGCGCGGTCTCCAGGCGCTCCTTCATACGCTGGACGCGGACGGCGGCGTGCTGTCGGCTGATGCCCACGGCCGCCGCCAGTTCCCGCCGGGTGAGTTCGCCCGCGACCTCCAGCCACCACAGCGACAGCAGCTGGCGGTCCTCGTCGTCGAGCCAGCGCACCGCCTCCGCGACCTCGCGCCGCTGCCCCTCCAGCTGGAGCCGCAGGACGGTCAGTTCGGCGAAGTCGGTGGCCTGGTCGCCCGCGCCGTCGTCCAGCGTCTCGGAAGTCCGGCGGCGCGCCCGGTCCCGTATCTGGCGCATCGCGATGGCCACCAGCCAGGACCGGAAACTGTCCGGATCGCGCAGCGTGCCGAGGTTGTCGACGGCACGCAGCATGGTCTCCTGCACGACGTCGTCGACGTCCGCGTGGCCATTGAGCGCGCGGCCGACGATGTTGTAGACGAGGGGCAGCCAGCCCGCGACCAGTTCGTCGAGCGCGCGCCGGTCACCGGCCTGCGCGGCCGCGATGATGGAGCGCCACTCCCGCCCGTCCACGTCCGCCCCTCCCCTGGTCTCTTCGCCGTCGGAACGTACCTTCTCGGCCATGGCCGCGGCGTGCTGGGCCATGGCCACGACGTTTCCCCTTGGGAGACGGAGGGGGACGCTCCGCGATAACAGTTTTTTTGCGAGGTCGAGAGGGGCGAGACTTTCGCCCCCGCGAGGACGCCTTCCAGGCCCCCTGCTCCGGTGGCCGGCCCCCGTGCCGGGCTCCCGGACGCGGACGCGACCGTCGCGCTCGTCCGGGTCGGGGGCACCGACGGACGCTGGCGCGGCAGCGATGGGCGGCGGGCGACATGATCTCCACGACGGCGGATCTGGAGCGGCTGATCACCCACCTCTTCCGGGGCGACCTGGTCCCGGAGCCGCAGTTGGAGGAGGTGTTCACGGTCCCCTCGGGCATCGAGGGCGCCGACATGAGCGCGGGACTCCAGCGTTTCGAGTACGGGGGCAGGGTCTACTGGCTCAAGTCGGGCGCCCGGTACGGCTACAGTGCGGTCGTCGGCGCCACCCGGGACCTGTCCCGCACCCTCGTCCACTCGGTCAACGCGACCGACGCGAAGGGCGAGTCGATGAACCCGGTGGCCCAGCGGATCGCACTGGCGGCGCTCACGTAGCCAGAGCCGGTGCGGCCCGGCCGGGTTGCGCGGTGAGCGCCTCGAGCCGCTTGATCTTCTTGCGTACGACATACAGCGGGATCACCCCGATGACGCCGAAGGACATGTCGATGACGGTCCACCAGAAGGGGATTCCGCGGATCGGCCCGCAGATCAGCGCGAGCGGGACGATGCCGGCGCAGGCGATCATGCCGAACTCGACGACCCAGATGTTGCGGACCGGATCGCGGTACGGCCCGTAGAAGGCGACCGCGATCACGAGATGCGCGAACGCCAGCCAGTCCGTTCCGTACAGCACGAAGGGGTACTTGGCGTCGGTGGCGTCCAGCCCCCGGCGCACGTGCTCGATCCAGTCCATCAGCACGGGCAGATGTTCGGGCACCGACAGCGACCGCAACAGATCCTCGGTCCAGTGGAGTTCGTGCACCAGGGGGAATGCCGTGGCGCCACTGAGCACCAGGCAGACGACAAAGATGACCAGCCATGCGCGGATGCCCTTGAGGAGGGCGGCTCTGTCACTCATGGCAGGAGCGTACGCCCCGAGTTGAACATGTTCAAAACTACCTCGGCGCAGGGGTCGGCGTCGCCGACGGCGCGCGGGTGGGGACGGTCGTGCGGGTCGGGGCGCCGGGGCTGTCCGTACGAGTCCTCGCGGTGGGTCGGCGGGGGGTGCTCTGCGTGCCGCTGCTGCTGGGGCGGGGGCTGACGGGCTCGGGCGACGCCGACGGAGTGGGTGCGAGGGAAGGACCGCTCGCGGGCGCCGGGGCGAGAGGGACCGTCGGGGACCCGGGCGCCTCGGACGTCGCCGCCAGGTGGAACGGCAGCGCGACGAGGGCGGCGACGGCGCACGACAGGCCGACCCCGACCGCGGTGCGGAGCAGCCTGCGGCGGGCCGCGGCGCGGCGGATCGTCTCGTAGCGGCCGGCGGGTGGGCCGAGGTAGTCGGAGGAGGGCCGCAGGATCACGGCGAGGGGGTCGTCCGGTTCGAAGTCCGGGCCGTCGTCAGAGTGTGTGATCAAGGCTTCTCCTCAGGTGGGCGCGGAGCAGTTCGCGGGCCGCGTGGAGGTCGGCCTTGATGGTTCCTTCCTTGCGCCCGGTCAGCACGGACACCTCCCGGATCGGCATGTCAGCGTAGTAGTGCAGCAGGATCGGGACGCGCAGTCGTTCCGGCAGCGCCTGCACGAGCAGGCGCACCGACGGATCGGCCTGTTCGGTCTGCGGACGGACGGCGGCTTCGACGGTGGCACGGCGCATCGCTCTGCGTTCGCGTTCGAGCCTGCGCCAGTGGTCCCGGACGAGGTTGGCGGCGGTGATGTAGAGGAAGCCGCGGGGCTCCGCCACGGAGGTCCAGCGGGCCCAGAGCCGGGTGAACGCCTCCGAGGCGATCTCGTGGGCCGTCTCGTCGTCGTCGACCAGCCGGCGGCACCAGCCAGCAAGACGCGGATAGAGGGCGGCGAACAGCTCGGACGCTGCCTTCTCGCGGGACCGTTTCAACGCTCTCCATGGTCGTGGGGGCACTCGCGGAGACTCGTGCGGCACTCGTAGGGAAAGAGCCCGGGCCGTCGGCGTACGTTCCGTCGGCCCGGGATCCGGGGGCAGGTCAGGGAGTCGCGGAACTCAGCGCCGCGAAGACGATCACGTTGTCGAGGTATCCGTCACCGGTACGGGAGCCGCCGCACGTGATGAGCCGCAGCTCGGGACGGTCCACATCCCCGTAGACCGCGTCCGCCGGGAACTCCGCCTTGGCGACCGTCCGCACGGAGGTGACGGCGAACTCCGCTGTCGTGCCGTTCTCCAGGCGCACCACGATCCGGTCGCCCCGGCGCAGCCGCGCGAGGTGACGGAAGACCCCGTCCCCGTAGGTGCCGACCGTGACATGGCCGAGGATCACCGACGGGCCGATCCGACCCGGCGTCGGCGAATGCCGATACCAGCCGGCCCGGTCGTGCGCCGCGATCGGAGGCACCTGCACGCTGCCGTCCGAGGCCAACCCCAGCTGGATGACCGGGGTGTCGACCCCGATGGCGGGGATCCGCAACGTGACCGGCACCGAACGCCCGAGGGCATGCACGGCCTTGTCGGGGGACGGTGAAGGGGGCGGCGTGCTCCTGCGGTGTGCGGTCGTGGCCCGGTCGGCCCCGTGTCCGCCGCAGCCCACGAGCAACGCCGCCATCGCCGCTGTGGCGAAGGCCCGCCTGGAGGGCAGGGTCATGCCCCGGTCGCCCGCCGACGCCGTACGACGAACACCGCGGCGCCTCCCACGACGAAGACCGCGGCAGCGCCCCCGCCGATCAGCCCGCCCCCGGCTCCGGACTGCTTCGACACCGGCACCACACCGGTGTTCGGCGCACCGCTCGGTACGACGGAGACCTGGCGCGAGGCCGGCGCCCGCGTCGGCACGGCGCTCGGCTCCGAGGATGCGGTGGTCGGCGCGGGGGTGGCGCTCGGGGCCCGGGTCGGCGCGGTGGTCGCCGGGGCGGGTGCAGCGGTGGCGCTCCGGCGGGCCGTGGGGGTGGGGCTCGCCCCGTCGGCGAACGCGGGCACCGTGCTCGCCAGCACGGCGGTGCTCGCGAGTGCCATGGCGCTGAGGACAGTTCGGCGCATGAATCGCTCTCTTTCGTCGGTCCGCCCATCCGGTGACGCGGCGGGCTGGGTTACGGATCGAGCGAAGAGACGAGGCAGCGGCGGAGCGGGTTGTAAAGAGACGGCAAAGTCGCCGGGAGCCGCCACGTGGCGCGCTACGGCAACGCGGCAGGGACACGGTCGTGTTCGGAAGCCGCCGCGTCGCACGCACCAGGAACGCGGCGGTTACGCGGGCATGTCCGGAAGCCGCGGCGTCGCACGCACCAGGAACGCGGCGGCCACGCGGGTGGTTCGGTGGGGTCAGGCGTCCGCAACCGTCGCGGTGACGGGCGTGCCGATCTCGACCGTGCGGCTGACCGTGCAGAGCCGGTCGTGGGACGTCTTGACCGCCCTGGGGAGGATCGCGCGGGCACGGTCGCCGAGTTCGCCGTCCGGGAAAGCGACGGAGAAGGTGACCGCGAGATCGGTCATCCGGTTGCCGAGCTCGTCACTGATCTTGTCGCCGGTCACGGTGACGGTGAACCCGGTGGGCTCCGAGTGGCGGCCGGTGGCGACATCGACATCGGCCGCGGTGCAGCCCCCGATCGCGGCGAGCAACAGCTCGACCGGCGTGAAGTCGGCGCCGCCGTCGGGATCGGAACTGGTGCCGAAGCGGATCTCGCCACCGCGCGCGTTCGTCGCGGTGAAGTGGCCGGCGCCGGTCCGCTCGATGGTCACGGAGCGCAGAGTTTTGTCGGTCATGCGGACGACACTAGTGGGGCGCGGCGCGGACCGCCGTGGATGTCGGCCCGGTCGGGCGGGACCGTGTGCGCGGCCGGCGCACACGGCGAGACGCCACGCGAGACGGCGCTCCGGTCGTCACCGCGCAGTGCCTGGTGCGCCTGCCGCGACACCTTGTCCTGCCTGCTGTGCAACGCGAAGTCCGCCCGGACCACCGCACCGGGCCGCAGCAGCTTCTGATGGACCATCGGGTTCCGGCCGGCGGACGAGTCGAGGACGCGGTCATCGCGCCGGTGGCGGCACGCACCGGCCTGCCGGGGAGCGACCTGTACGTCCGCACCACCGCGGCGGTCGCCTTCGCCGCCCAGCAGGCAGCCGTTACCTGCCGGCATTCCGACTCCGGCGACGACGCGGTCACCGTGCTCAACAGGGCATTCGACCTGGTCCGAGGCGGGCTCCCCTGAGAGCCACCGACCCGCTGATTGCGTGTTGCCCGGATGCGGTACGGGTTCGGGTAGGCGGCTCGGGCGGCGTCAGTCGCGCAGCGCGAGCGCCTCTGCGAGTTGTCGCCAGGCCGGGCGGGGCAGACGGTGGGACGTGTCGTCCGTGACCACCTGGAGGGCCAAGTGGTCGGCGCCCGCTGCCAAGAAGTCCGCCGCTCGCCGGACGACGGCATCGGAATCGCCCAGTGCGAACACCGCGTCCACCAGCCGGTCACTCCCTCCTCCGCCCAAGTCGTCCTCCGTGAAACCCAGCCGCAGCAGGTTGTTGGCGTAGTTCGGCATGGGCAGGTAGAAGGCGAGGTGGCCGCGCGCCGTCGCACGCGCCCTGTCGAGGTCGGTGTCGAGCACGACTTTCAGCTCGGGAGCGAGCAGCGGGTCCGGCCCCAGGATCTCGCGGGCCTTCGCCGTGTGCTCCGCCGTCACCAGATACGGGTGCGCGCCGGCGGCCCGGTCACGGGCCAGCCCCAGCATCTTCGGCCCGAGCGCGGCCAGCACCCGGGCCTCGGCCGGCACGGGCTCGGGCGCCGTGTCCAGGACGTCGAGGTACGTCCGCATCGAGGAGTAGGGCTGTGCGTACCGCTTGGTGAGGTGGCCGTGGCTCACCCCCAGCCCGAGCAGGAACCGTCCCGGGTGGGCCTTCTCCAGTCCGGCGCGCTGGACGGCCACGTCGGCCGCTTCGTGCTCCCAGATACTGAGGATCCCGGTGGCGACCGTGAGGCGGGAGGTTGCGGCCAGGACCCTGTCCGCCCACACGACCGACGGGCTCCCGCCCATCCACAGCGTGCCGAACCCCAGCTCGTCGAGTTCGGCGGCAGCCTCGTCGAACTCGGCGGTGTAGGGCTGGGCCCCGCGCTGTGCGTCGCTCCAGGCCCCGCTCCAGATGCCGAACGTTCCCAACCGGCTGTGCTGCGGCATGGCGGTCACTCCTTGAGGAAGTCGTCGAAGCGGCCGACGAGCGGGGCCTTCGACGCCGTACCGCGGTGTTCCGACTGCGGGTCGGCGGACAAGACCCGTTCGGCGAAGTACCGGCGACCGTCGGTCTTCCGGTAGCGGTCACGGTAGACGCTGGTCAGCGGGACACCGGCGCCGACACGGCGCCCGGCCGCGAGACCGTCAAGAGGCACCGGACGGAAGGCCCGCAGGGGGTCCCGGGGCGGGGCGCTGCGCGATCCTGGTCTCGCCGCACCTCCGTGCGACCTCGTGGTGCGGCAGGGAACGCACGGCCGGCACCACGCACAGCGTCGCCGGCGGGAGTCCGGCGCCGAAGGCCATGGCCGGGCGGTGGCGAGTTCGGTTCCCGGCAGGGAACTTGTGGCCTGCCGCGCCGTAGAAGGCAAGGCGGAAGTCGGGGGCAGGGTCACCGAGTCGGGGTCCGGAGGTCGGGACACACGATCGGGATCGGCGCACGGGAAAGGGTCTGCCGCGGCAGGACGAAGCCGTCGACCGGAGACCGAGCTGTGCGGAACCTCGCGGTCCAAGCGTGTAAACCCGAGGCAGCAGACCGGGAATTCGCCGAAGGCCCGCCGAAAGTCCGCCGAAGGCCCGCCGAGTCCACGCCGAGAGCTGTCTGCGCGGGCGGCCGATCGACGCGCCTACTCCTCGTCACACCCATGTGACCAGGATCGATAGTTGGCATCAGGCAGCGTTCGGGACCTGCGCTGATGCCAAGTAGGTTCAGCGACTGGAAGTACGGAATCAGAGAGATAGTTGGCACTTTGGTACACCGCAGGTCATGGGGGTGTTTCGCCGGGAGCAGGGGGCCATCTGCCCTCCGGGCGGAAGGCTCCCTCGTGCGCGGCCGACGGACTTCAGGTCCCGATGCAGCTTCTCTGTCGATGATCCGTACGGTGATACATCCAGAGCACCACGTCGCAGACACGCAGCGCACTGACGGTCGCGGGGAGGTCGGCGGATTGCCGTAGGGCCATCAGTTCGCGGTGCAGCGCATGGTTGTCGGCACGCAACGCGCCATGCAGGTCGAGCCAGAATGCGCCACCGAGGTCTACCGGAGCACCGACTCGTGCACGCAACCCGAAACGCACCCTCGACCAGCCGCTCCATCAGATCCGCGTCACCTCACAAGACCCAGGTTGATGAGGCGGAATCCCATTGCCGAGTCACTGACATCGAAGATGCCGGCCAGCGCACTGGTGCAGCGTTCCGGACCATGACGAACGACAGCAGGCAGACGTGACAGTTCCGATCGGAGTAGGTCGGCAGGCATCAACAGGCTCGCTGCGAAGGCATTCGCCTCGATCTCCTCGCGGTCGGTCGGGTTGCGTCCTGAGAAGTGGTGTACGGACTCCCACCTGATCCGGGCGTTTGCCCCGGCGTCGGAGTGAGTGTCCGGATACAAGAACGGCCACCGGCTGATCTTCGAGATGTCGAAGCTCGAAGGAGATCAGCACGATGACCGCACCCGACAGTGTGTCCCTGCACCACCCGACCGACGCGCCGCCGGCTGTGGACATCGCGACCCGAGCGCCAGGGTGAGTGGTACCCCGGTACCAATCACCGCCCGAAGATTCCCCCGCGGTCCCAGAGATCGGGCCTGCCTCGCTCCTAACTTCGAATGCAGACACCGCGGTGCATCCGCGGCCGAGTTCGAGGCAGGAAAGGCCCACTCCCATGATCGAAGCGCGCGAGCTGACGAAGCGGTACGGCGACAAGACGGTCGTCGACAACCTGAGCTTCACCGTGAAGGCCGGTGAGGTGACCGGTTTCCTCGGCCCCAACGGCGCGGGCAAGTCCACGACCATGCGCATGGTCGTCGGGCTGGACTCCCCCACCAAGGGGTCGGTCACCGTGGGCGGCCGGTCCTATGCCAAGCACGCCGCACCGTTGCACGAGATCGGCACCCTGCTGGAGGCCAAGTCCGTCCACCCCGGGCGTAGCGCCTTCAACCACCTGATGGCGCTCGCCTACACCCACGGCATTTCGCGCCGCCGGGTGGACGAGGTCATCGAGCTGGCCGGGCTGACCAGCGTGGCCGGCAAGCGGGTGGGCGCCTTCTCGCTCGGCATGGGCCAGCGGCTCGGCATCGCCTCGGCGCTCCTGGCCGACCCGGCGATCGTCATGCTCGACGAACCGGTCAACGGCCTCGACCCCGAGGGCGTGCTGTGGGTGCGCAACCTGCTGCGCGGGCTCGCCGACGAGGGCCGGGCCGTGATGCTCTCCTCGCACCTGATGAGCGAGACCGCCCTGATCGCCGACCACCTGGTGATCATCGGCCGGGGCCGGCTGCTCGCCGACACCACCGTCGACGACTTCACCCGGGAGGCCAGCGGCGGAGGCGTGCGGGTCGCCACCACCGAGGCCAGGAAGCTGCGCTCGCTGCTGGCCGGCCCGGACATCACGATCAGCTCCTCCTCCGCCGAGGAGCTGCTGGTCACCGGACGCGACGCCCGGGAGATCGGAGCGATCGCCGCCCAGCACGGGGTGGCCCTGTACGAACTCACCCCGCAGGCCGTCTCCCTGGAAGCGGCGTTCATGGACCTCACCCGCGATGTCGTCGAGTACCAGAGTGCTCCGGCCGACACCGAACGAAAGGCCGCCTGATGCCCGCCACCGCATTGCGCCGCAACCGGCGCCCCGGCAAGCACCAGAACCTGTCCGCGGCACCCGATCCAAAGACGCCTACCACCCCCACGACGAAGTACAAGGTGACCGGCATCCGCGTTCTGCGCTCGGAGTGGTCCAAGTTCTGGACGCTGCGCTCGACCTTGATCACCCTGGGTGTCGCGGTGTTCCTGCTGGTCCTTTTCGGGGCGATCGCGTCCTACACCTACAGTCCCGACGCCGTCGCGACCAGCGGGCCGCCCGGACCGGGGAGCTCCAGCGGCGACAGCAACGCGGTCAGTCTGGCCGTGACCGGCGTGTCCTTCGCTCAGCTGGCCATCGGCGTCCTCGGGGTGCTGCTGGCCGCGGGCGAGTACAGCACCGGCATGATCCGCTCCACGCTCGCCGCGGTGCCGCGCCGACTGCCCGTCCTGTGGTCCAAGGCCGCCGTGATCGGCCCGATCGCGCTGGTCCTCACCACCCTAGGCGCACTGGCCGCGTTCCAGCTGGGCACGCCTGGCCTGGACGGCGAGAAGATCGCACTGTCCCTGGGGGACGACGGCGTCCTGCGGAGCCTGGCCGGCGCCGGCCTCTACCTCGGGCTGGTCGCCGTCTTCGGTGTGGCTCTGGGCGTGCTGCTGCGCAACTCCGCCGGAGCCATCGCCGCCCTGGTCGGTGTCCTGCTGATCCTGCCCGGCCTGGCCTCGCTGCTGCCCGACTCCTGGTACGACACCCTCAGCCCCTACTTCCCCAGCAACGCGGGCTCGGCCGTCTACGCCCTGCACCAGTCCTCCGACGCACTCTCGCCCGGGGCGGGACTCGCGGTGTTCGCCGGCTGGGTGGCACTGACCCTCGCCGGGGCCGCCTACCGGCTCGTCAAGACCGACGTCTGACCAGAGCACAAGGACAATGAGGACAATGGTGTCCATGAGTGCGCACCGTCCGGCAGCCGCCGCGGACACCGCCCAGGGGGCGGCGGCCCTGCCGTCCCCCGGCTTCGACGCCGCCTGGGCGCACCCGCTACTGGGGCGCCTGCTGCGCGACCAGAGCCGCCGGCAGCGGCTGGACCGTCGCCACCCGTGGCTGCTCGACACCGCCGTGGTGCTGATCGTCGTGGCGGTGAGTCTGCCCGACCTGCTCTGGGGCAACGGCGCCTCGCCCTTCGGGGACACGGACGCCCGCGACCAGCTGCCCGCCGCCGTCCCGTTCGCCCTGGCCGCCGCACTCGCCGTCCCGCTGTGGTGGCGCCGCAGGGCCCCCGCCATCACCTACTTCGTGATCGCGTCGGTTTCTCTTGTCCAGTGGTCACTGGGCCTCTGGCTGCCGGCGGGCATCGGGGCGCTCATCGCCCTGTACACCCTGGCCCGCAACGGTTCCCTGCGAGTACTGGGCTGGGCCGCCGCACTGACCGTCGCCGAACTGCTGCTGGCCGTCTTCCTCCTGGTGCCGATCGAACATCCGCTGCTCGGCAGCTTCTTCCTGCTCGGCACGGCGACCGCAGCCATCGCCATCGGCCTGACCCTCCGCATCCGCCAGATGTACCTGGGGGCCCTGGAGGACCGCGCCAAACGCCTGGAGATCGAGCAGGACCAACGCCTCCGGCTCACCGCCGCCGCCGAACGCTCCCGGGTCGCCCGCGAGATGCACGACATCGTCGGCCACAACCTCTCCGTCATGGTCAGCCTCGCCGACGGCGCCGCGACCCTCGCCGCCAACCGGGGCGAGCAGTCCACCGACGCCCTGCGCATCCTCGGCGACACCGGCCGCCAGGCCATGAGCGAACTGCGCCGCGTACTGGGCGTCCTGCGCGAGGAGCGGGACGGCGAACAGTTGCTCAGCCCGCAGCCGGCCATCGGGGACCTCGACCCGCTGCTGACGCGGGTACGCGCGGCAGGACTGGCGGTCACCTACCGGACCGTGGGCAACCTCGACTCTCTGAGCAGCGGCGTCCAACTCACCGTTTACCGCGTCGTCCAGGAATCGCTGACCAATACGATCAAGCACGCGGGAATCGGATCATCCGCCGATGTCACCATCGCCGTTGAGGCGGGAGAGGTGCGGATCCGGGTCGCCGACACCGGTGTACCGCCAGGGGCGCCTCCGCGAGCCAAGCCGAAGACTCAGAACAACGACCCCGGGCACGGTCTCGTCGGCATCCGCCAGCGGGCCGCCATGTACGGCGGCACCGTCATCGTCGGGCCGCGCGAGACCAGCCACGGCTGGACGGTGGACGTCGTGCTCGACGTACCCTCCGCACCCACCCCGCCGGCACCAGGAGTGCAACCGTCATGACCACCGTGCTGATCGCGGACGACCAGCCCCTCCAGCGCATGGGCGTCCGCATGCTCCTCGAAGGGACCCCCGGCCTGGAACCGGTCGGCGAGGCCGAGCACGGCGCCGAGGCGGTCCGCCTGGCCGCACAACTGCGCCCCGACGTCATCCTCATGGACATCCGCATGCCCGGCATGGACGGCCTCGAGGCCACCCGCCGCATCATCGCCGCAGGCGGCCGCACCCGCGTCCTCATCGTCACCACCTTCGACCTCGACGAGTACGCCTACGAAGGCCTGCGCGCAGGCGCAAGCGGCTTCCTGCTCAAGGACGCCCGCCCCGAGGAACTCGTCGCCGGCATCCACGCCGTGGCCACCGGCGACGCGGTCGTGGCCCCCCGCCTGAC
Organism: Streptomyces albiflavescens; assembly: GCF_014645835.1. Classification (GTDB taxonomy): domain Bacteria; phylum Actinomycetota; class Actinomycetes; order Streptomycetales; family Streptomycetaceae; genus Streptomyces; species Streptomyces albiflavescens. Next base: position 278,059 of record NZ_BMMM01000011.1, on the reverse strand, counting down.
CCGCCGCCTGCTGGACGCCTACGCCCACCAGGTCCTCGCGCCCGCCGACGCCCCCGCAGCCGACGACCCCCGGCTGCGGACCCTCAGCGACCGCGAACGCGAGGTCCTGATCGCCATCGGCCAGGGCTGGACCAACACCGAGATCGCCGAACGCCTCGTCCTCACCGAGTCCACCGTCAAGAAACACGTCGGCCGCGTCCTCGCCAAGATCGGCGCCCGCGACCGCATCCAGGCCGTGATCACGGCCTACGACGCCGGGCTGGTCAAGGCGAAGTCGTAGCCCGGGTGCGTCCGGCACACGCCTGACATACCCCATCGTGCCTTCCTGCTCCGTTCCACAGGAGCATTCCGAGTTTAAGTGAACGAAACAGTTTCGTTCACTACCCTGCTTTCCTCGCATGCACGACGCAGTCATCCCCCTCATCTCATGGAGAAGACAGGCATTGGTCTCCGTACTCGTCGTCAACGACCAATCTCTCCAGCGCCACGCCCTACGCCTGCTCCTGACAGCGGAGCCCGACCTGACCGTCATCGGGGAAGCCACGGGTGGGAACGAGGCGGTCCTCGCCAGCACAGCCCTCCGCCCCGATGTGGTCCTCCTGGACAGACAGTCATCTGTCCAGGGGGGCGGACAGTCTTGAGACCATCCGGCGCATCGCACGACCTTCACGCCTCCCCGGCGCCCCTGAACCCGCCCAGGCCGAACATCGCACCCCTCGCGTATTGGTTGTGACCGCAGTCGGCCAGGAGGGATACGCCTACGCTGCCCTGCGCGCCGGAGCCGGCGGATTTCTCGTCAACGACGCGGAACCAGAGGAACTGACCGCAGCCATCCGCATCGTGGCCGCCGGTGACGCCGTCATCACCCCAGGCCTGACCCGCGCGCTCATAGACGCCGTCCGGCAGCAGCGCACCACCCACCCACTCCATCAAGCTTCCGGGCTCGACACGCTCACCGGTCGGGAACACGATGTGCTCATCGCCGCCGCCTCCGGCTGGTCCAACGCCGAGATCGCCGAGCGGCTGTCCATTGCCCCGACGACCGTCAAAACCCACGTCAGCAACATCCTCGCCAAGATCGGCGCCCGAGCCCGCGTCCAGGCGGTGGCCTTCGCCTACGAGTCCGGCCTCATACGGCCCGCGGCCTGATGCACGGTGTCCACAGAGCCGGCCGAAGCCAGCACCCGTGTGCACCGGTCATCCCTTGAGCGTCGCTGGTTCAAGCGGGCTGGTCGGCGTCGGTTGGTCGGCGAGTCTTGGGAGCAGGATCCGGAACGTGGCGCCCTGACCGGGGGTCGAGTCGACCACGACGTGTCCCGCGTGGGCGGTGACCAAGGATTGGACGATGGACAGGCCTAGGCCCGCCCCGCCGGTGGCGCGGTCGCGTGAGGTGTCGGCACGGTAGAAGCGCTCGAAAATACGGTCGCTCTGCTCCGGCATGAGCCCCGGGCCCTCGTCGGCCACCTCCAGGACGGCGTGGCCGCCGACCGTCCCGACGCCGATCCGCAGAGGCGTGCCGGACGGGGTGTGGGCGACGGCGTTCCCGACCAGGTTGGTGACAACCTGACGCAGCCGGGCCTCGTCGGCGAGGGCCGGCGCGAGGGCGGGTGGGCCCTCGCCGCCCGGACCGGTGAGCGTGACGGCGCGGGACGGGTCCAGAGCGCGTACGTCGTGGAGGGCGTCGGCGGCCAGGGTGCGCAGGTCGGCGGGGGCGAGGTCGAGATCCGGCGGGCCCCCGGGCACGCGGGAACCGGAAGACTTGCCCGTGGTCTTCAGCGCGTGTTCGTCGAGGCGGGCCAGCAGGAGCATGTCCTCAATGAGCCGGGTGAGACGTTCGGACTCGCGGGCGATGCGGTCCATCGTGGCGTCGACATCCTCCCGCTCGGGCAGGGCGCCCATGCGGTGCAGATCGGTCAGGCCCTTGATGCCTGCGAGCGGGGTGCGCAGCTCGTGGCTGGCGTCGGCGACGAACCGGCTCATCCGCGCCTCGGACTCGGCGCGGGCGGCGAAGGCGGACTCAAGCTGCCCGAGCATGCCGTTCAGCGCCGCCGCCAGACGCCCCAACTCCGTCTTCGAACCGGCCAGTTCGGGCACACGACGAGAGAGGTCGCCGCCGGCGATCTCGGCTGCTGTCTCTTCGATACGGGACAGCGGACGCAGCCCGGATCGGACCGCGAACCAGCCGGCCACGGCCAGGACCGCGAGCAGGCCAAGTCCCGTGCTCTGGTAGATCCGCCACATGCGGTTCACCGTGCTGTCCACCTGGGTCATCGTCGTCGCCACGAGGACGCTGCCGGACTTGGAAGGGTTCGTCGTTGCGGCGCCCGGCAGACGGGCACCGGTGATCCTGGGCACGGCGATCACCCGCCAGCGGGTGTCGCCCTTCGTGCCGGCGACGGTGAAGGGGCGGCCGTCGCGGGCGATGACCGCGGCGGTGTTCATCCGGGGCAGTACAGGGCCTCGTGCCTGGTCGGTCCGGCTGGTCCCGGCGAGGGAGTCGACACTGGTCTCGACCGTGCCGTCCTTCGTGACGTAGGTGATGACGGGGTTGCCGAGGACGTCCGTGCTGAAGTCACCGAGGCCGGATGGCGGCTTTCGTACGGCGCCGTTCGCCGCCGCTGTGGGCGGAACCAGGGCGAACACCTGGGCGGCGGCGCGCAGTTGCGCGTCGACGCGGTCCGCCATGTAACCACGCAGGGCGTTGCCGGTGACCAGGCTGAACGCCGTGAAGCCGAGCGTCAGGAGCGCGACAGCAAGCAGCAGCACCCGGCTGCGCAGCGACGCCCTCGTCCACACCCCAGGCATACGGGAGCTGGTCACGACTTCGGCCCCCGCAGCACGTACCCGACGCCGTGCACGGTGTGGATGAGCTTGGGACCGCCGTTGTCGATCTTGCGGCGCAGATAGCTGATGTAGGTGTCGACGATGCCGGTGTCGCCGTTGAAGTCGTAGTCCCACACGCGCTGGAGGATCTGCGTCTTGGAGACCGTGCGTCCGGCGTTGGTCATCAGGTAGTGCAGCAGCCGGAACTCGGTGGGCGACAGCCGCAGCGGCTCTCCCGAGCGGGCCGCCTGCATTCCCTCGGGGTCGAGTTCCAGGTCGGCGGCTCGCAGCAGTGCGGTGGGGTCGCCGCTGGTGCGGCGCAGCACCGCGTGGATCCGCGCGATCAGCTCCTCCAGGTCGAAGGGTTTGGTCACGTAGTCGTCGCCGCCCAGGACCAGCCCCTCGATCTTGTCCCGGGTGCCGTCGCGGGCGGTGAGGAACACGACGGAGACGTGTCCGGTCTGGGGCCCCGAGGCAGGGCGGTGCTGCCCGCGCAGCCGCCGGATCACCTCGAAGCCGTCCAGGTCGGGCAGCATGACATCGAGCAGCACCAGATCCGGTGTGACCTCCCGCGCCCGGTCCAGCGCCTCCTGACCCGTCCCAGCCGCGGCGACGGTGAAGCCTGCGTGCCTCAAGGCCGCACACAGCAGCTCCCGGACGGTGGATTCGTCGTCCACCACCAACAGATTCACATCTCTGGCATGCGTCAGGTTGAAGTCGCTTCCAGCACCGGTGCCAGGCCGGGCAGCACGCTCAATTGCAATCAAAGGGGGCCTCCAGGCAACCGGGAACATGCTCCCGGCCCCGCCACAGATAGGGGGCACGGCGGAAAACGCGCAGCGCACGGCAGCCGGGATCCTGCACGGCAGGATACGGAACCGTCCTGTCTTCGCCGCATAAAGTCCGCTGTCACCGTGCCCCGAACGCACCGCGCGCAGCGGCCAACAGACTCCCGCCGAACCCGGCCAGCCCTCCGACGAGCAGCCCGAAGGCGAGCGTCCGCAGCACGCTGCCGCTCAGTTCGACGCTCATTCCTCCCATCTCGCTGCCGAACATGCTGACGCCGAAGTTGCCGGATGCCCCCACCAGCCAGGCCGCCGCACCCATCACGACCGCTGTGACGACACCGAACCGCTGGGCCATGCCGAGGTGCCCGGCCAGCGGTCCTCGGTAGGGGTGCAGCGGAACGAGGTGGGCCGGGTTCGTGGCTCGGGCCGCCCGGTAGGCACAGCAGACCAGGATGAGTGCGGTCACCGTGAGGGCCGCGAGCCACAGGGGCCAGCCGCCAAGCACCAGGGACCTCAGGTGTTCGGTACGGTCGGTCTGCTGGCCGCCGCCCACGGCCCCAGTGCTCCCGCCCATGCCGCCCATCAGAGCGGCGAGCGGGTTGCTGCTGTCGCTCTGCACCGGATGCATCTCGGCCGTCCACGAGGAACCGACGCCCAGGGTCAGGAACACCGCAAGGGCGTTCGGGGCGAGCAACAGGGCGGCACCCGCCGCCGAGCCCGCCTTGCCGGCGACCACAGACCCGACGACGGCCAAGGCCACCAGCGGCACGGCCGCCAGGATGAGGACCGTACGTACGACAGCCGACAGACTCCGGCCCCAGCCGCTGCGCAGTCGGTCCAGCGCGCCGCCCAACGGCAGCCGCACGCGTCGGCTGATCAGGCATCCCACACCGAGCACGACGGCCACCCACAGCACCGCACCGAAGCCTGCCGACCCGGCGCTCACGTGGTACGTCACGGCCATCTGGGTCCCCGAACCACCGCCCATGAGACCGCCCAGACCACCGCTGCCACCGCCCATGAGCTCACCAAGGCCGCCGCTCCCTCCGAAACCCTCGGCAGCCTGGCCGCCGCCGGCGCCCCCCATGCCGGTCATCGCCGACGCGGGCATGGTGGCCGATCCCTTCGCAAGAGCAGCCACCATCATGAGCGTGAAAAGCGCCGCACTCGCCGCTCCAGCCGCCCGGACGGCCAGTTCACCGGCGGTAAACCGCCGCTGCTGCCCATAGCCCAACCGCCGGGAGAAGGCGATCCACAGCACGACGGCGCCGACGAGTGTGACGCTGAGCGGTACGACATCGGCCGCACCGCTCAGCGACGGGCTCATGCCACCGCCACCACCGCCGAACAGGGAGGCCAGGCCGCCCATCGACCCGCTGTCCCCGGACACATCAGAACCGGCACTGGCCGAACCGCCGACGGCCATAGCCGTCAGAGCCATGGTCAGCGACCAGACCGAGCCGCCAGATCCCGGGTCGAGCAACATCAGCGCGAGCGCGGACACGGCCGCCATGGCGACCACCGCGCACAGCGCCGCCGCCGCCCCTTCCACGAAGTTCTCCCACGGCCCGACGAACTGCACCGGCACGGTACGGCGTGGCGGCCGGGGGGTCGTACCGGACCGCGGACTGGTTCCGGCACCAGGCCGCGGACTGGAGCCTGGCTTGGTCTGGAGACGGGGCGTGGTGGCGGCCATGCAGAACAACTCCGCTTCGTTCACGAGGAGACACGCGGCGCCGGACGGGGGAGAGTGCGGCGCCGCGTGCCCATGGGGACCCGCACACAGTGGCGGTTGCGGATACGACGTTCCCGAGAGGTTCTGGGAGATTCCTGAGAGCCGACGGAGAACGACGCAGGTCACAGCACACCGACGGCCGAAGTCCCGGCCCGCTTCTCAGAAAGTTCCCAGAACTGCACTGACAGCCGTGGCAAGGCATCGCCGCTCACTCCGAGAAGACCGCCACCAGCTGCCTGCCCGGACTCCACATCGCAGGCTCGTCCTCTGGTCCGCCCGCTGATCCAAACGAAAGCCCCTACGCTACGTGCCGGCCGGACGACCGGAGCAGTGCCGGAAGACTGCAATATCGCGTGTCATCGATACGACGAGACTGCCGTCGTGCGCCACTGCAAACGTGCTGCAGGCTCGGCACGAAAAAGCACTGTCGCGTGCGTAGATCCCAGACACCCGGGGTCGCGCTGCTGATGACGGCGATCGGGCGCCCGTCCAGGACAGTGCATGCCACCGCCGTCACCGGAGTATCCAATGCGGTCAGGGGCTCTCCAAGATCGCGTGGCCGGTGGCCACATCCCGCACAAACACTTGGCCGCTGGTGTCGTCACGGTCGCGGCCCGAGCCACGTGCATCGAGGTGATGCGCCGGCACCTCTGAGCTCTGACAGTGATCTTGGTGCCAACTACCCCTCTTTTTGTGCCAACTAAAAATCCTCGTCACACCAGGTGACGTCCCCGTCAGAGCCCCGCGATCGCGTTCCAGCGCTTGGCGAACTCCGTGCGTTCGGTCGACGTGATGTCACGGGCGATGGCGAGGCGGCGCCGCATGGTGGCGTCGGGGAAGATCAGCGGGTCCTCGGCGAGGGCGGCGGTGTCCTCGTCCTTGGAGGAGGCGAGGACGTCCTGGGCCGCGGGGACCGGGCAGACGTAGTTGACCCAGGCGGCCAGCTCGGCGGCGACCTCCGGCTCGTAGTAGTAGTCGATGAGCTTCTCCGCGTTGGCCTTGTGACGGGCCAGGTTGGGGATCATCAGCGATTCGGCCCACAGCTCGGCGCCCTCCTCGGGGACGACGAAGCGGATGTCGGGGTCGTCGGCCTGAAGCTGGATCACGTCACCGGAGTACGCCTGGCAAGCCAGGACATCGCCGCTGGAGAGGTCCTTGATGTAGTCGTTGCCGGTGAAGCGCCGGATCTGGCCGCTGTGGACGTGCTTCTCGACCTGGTCGCAGACCCGGTGGAAGTCGTCCGCCGTCCACTGGGTGATGTCGACGCCGTTGCCCTGCATCAGCAGCGCGAACGCCTCGTCCAGGCCGGAGAGAAGGGTGACCCTGCCCTTGAGGTCGTCGGCCCAGAGGTCGGAGACGTGCTTGATCTCGCGGCCGACCTTGCGGTGGTTGTACGCGATGCCGGTGATACCCGACTGCCACGGCACGGAGGACTTGCGTCCCGGGTCGAAGGCGGGCGAACGCAGCAGCGGGTCAAGGTACTTGGTGACGTTCGGCTGCTTGGCCCGGTCCATCTCCTGGACCCAGCCGAGGCGGACGAAACGCGCGCACATCCAGTCGCTGATGACGATCAGATCGCGGCCCGTCCCCTGGTGGTTCATCAGGGACGGGCTGATCTTGCCGAAGAACTCGTCGTTGTCGTTGATCTCCTCGATGTAGTCGACGGAGATCCCGGTGCGCTTCTCGAAGGCCTCCAGCGTGGGCCGCTTCGTGGTGTCGTTGTCGTCGGTGTCGATGTACAACGGCCAGTTCGCCCACGTCAGCCGCTTGTCGCGGGCGGAGAGATCGGCCCCGGCCCGGTCGCCGGGTGACACATAGGCGGCGGGCACCCCGCATCCGGCCAGGGCGCCGAGCGCGGCACCACCGCCCAGGGCGCGCAGCAGGGACCGGCGGGACAGGGGCGAGGTCTTCCGAATCACGGACACGCGGGCAGCATGCCGCCCCCGCCCATGGCCGGACAATGGACGCTGCGTCGACCGGTCGTCCCGCGACCCGACACCCTGTCGATCGGTTGGCAGCGGTCTGATCAGGTCGTACGGCGTCCCATGGCGACCGGCGGCGCACGAGTCGGTGCGTACCTCGGGAGCGTGACCTGCACGCTCAGGCCCGCCCTCCGCGCGTGGCCACGCCTCGACCCTGCCGCAGTGTGCGACGGTGACGGCCGCGACGATGGCCAGGCCCAGGCCCAGGCCGTCGCGCCCGTGGACCCGTTCGGCGCCGAGGCGGCGGGAGGGCTGGAAGAGCCCGGTCACCTGGTCGGGCGGGATCACCGGACCGGTGTCGGCGATCCGGAGCACGGGCTGCCCGCCTTCCACCCCGGTCCACAGGCGGACCCAACTCTCCACACCTTCGGGAGGGTTGTGGCGTACGGCGTTGTCGGTGAGGTCGACCGGGCACGTCACTGCACATCCAGCCCGGAAAGCCCGCCGGGCAGTCGGACCTCCCGTCCCTCACCGGCGTCGGCGAACTCGCCTGACCACCGCGGAGGGGGAACACCGCGGCCCCGGACGGGATCAACTCCCGTCCGGGGCCGCGCGGTTCACGCCGTACGGACTACGCGTCCAGCGACGTCATCACGTGCTTGATGCGCGTGTAGTCGTCGAAGCCGTACCCCGACAGGTCCTTGCCGTAGCCGGACTTCTTGAAGCCGCCGTGCGGCATCTCGGCGACCAGCGGGATGTGCGTGTTGATCCACACGCAGCCGAAGTCGAGCGACTTCGACAGACGCATCGCGCGCCCGTGGTCCTTGGTCCACACCGAGGAGGCGAGGGCGTAGTCGACGCCGTTGGCCCACTCGATGGCCTGGGCCTCGTCCGAGAAGGACTGGACGGTGATGACCGGGCCGAAGACCTCGTTCTGGATGATCTCGTCGTCCTGCTTGAGGCCGGAGACGACGGTCGGGGCGTAGAAGTAGCCCTTCTCGCCGACCTGCTTGCCGCCCGCCTCGACCTTGGCGTGCGCGGGGAGGCGCTCGATGAACCCGGCGACCTGCTTGAGCTGGTTGGGGTTGTTGAGCGGGCCGTACAGCACGTCCTCGTCGTCCGGCTGACCGGTCTTCGTGTCGGCGGCGGCCTTGGCGAGCGCGGCGACGAACTCGTCGTGGATGGACTCCTGGACCAGGACGCGGGTGGCGGCCGTACAGTCCTGGCCCGCGTTGAAGAAGCCCGCGACCGAGATGTCCTCGACGGCCTTGGCGATGTCGGTGTCCTCGAAGACGACGACCGGGGCCTTGCCGCCCAGCTCCAGGTGGACGCGCTTGAGGTCCTTGGACGCCGACTCGGCGACCGACATACCGGCGCGCACGGAGCCGGTGATGGACGCCATCGCCGGGGTCGGGTGCTCGACCATCGCGCGGCCGGTGTCGCGGTCGCCGCAGATGACGTTGAAGACGCCCTTGGGGAGGATGCCGCCGATGATGTCGGCGATCAGGACGGTGGAGGCCGGGGTGGTGTCCGACGGCTTCAGGACGACCGTGTTGCCCGCGGCGAGCGCCGGGGCGAACTTCCATACGGCCATCATCATCGGGTAGTTCCACGGCGCGACCTGGGCGCAGACGCCGATCGGCTCACGGCGGATGATCGAGGTCATGCCCTCCATGTACTCGCCGGCCGAGCGGCCCTCGAGCATGCGGGCGGCGCCGGCGAAGAAGCGGATCTGGTCCACCATCGGCGGGATTTCCTCGGAGCGGGTGAGCCCGATCGGCTTGCCGGTGTTCTCCACCTCGGCCGCGATGAGCTCCTCGGCCCGCTCCTCGAACGCGTCCGCGATCTTCAGGAGGGCCTTCTGGCGCTCGGCCGGGGTCTGGTCGCGCCAGGCCGGGAAGGCCGCCGCGGCAGCGGCCATCGCGGCGTCGACGTCCGCCTGGCCGGAGAGCGGCGCGGTCGCGTACGCCTCGCCGGTCGCGGGGTTGACCACCTCCGTGGTCCGTCCATCGGCGGCATCGCGGAACTCTCCGTCGATGTAATTGCGCAGACGACGCAGCTCGGTGCTCACTGCCCGGCCCTCCTGTCGGATGTCCAACGACTCAGGTGTCCACTACCTGAGATGCCTGAGACCCCACCCTAATCCGTGCCTCCACGTTTTCAACACCCCCGATCGCCCCAGAACTGCGAAATCCGCAAGACACGTCCTCGTAAACAACGAATTTCATCGCTGCGGCCTTGCGGAACTGTCGAGACGTCGTGCACAGTGAGGTCGTGGCCAGTCGAAGCGCAGACCCCAGGGACTCCCGCGAGTCCAGGAACGGCAGTCCCCAGCTGGACGCCGTCTCCCTCGCCATCATCGAGCAGCTGCAGCAGGACGGACGCCGCCCGTACGCCGCGATCGGCAAGGCCGTCGGCCTCTCCGAGGCGGCCGTGCGCCAGCGCGTCCAGAAGCTGCTCGACCAGGGCGTGATGCAGATCGTCGCCGTCACGGACCCGCTCACCGTGGGATTCCGCCGGCAGGCGATGGTGGGCATCACTGTCGAGGGGGACCTCGAGCCTGTGGCCGACGCTCTCACCGCCATGCCGGAAGTCGAGTACGTGGTGATGACCGCGGGCTCGTTCGACCTCCTCGTAGAAGTCGTCTGCGAGGACGACGACCACCTGCTGGACGTCATCAACAAACGCATCCGGGCGCTGCCCGGAGTGCGCTCCACCGAGAGTTTCGTCTACCTGAAGCTCAAGAAGCAGACCTACATGTGGGGAACCCGATAGCCGTGAGCACCAAGGATCTCAGCAGGACCGCGTACGACCACCTGTGGATGCACTTCACCCGCATGTCCTCGTACGAGAACGCGCCCGTTCCCACCATCGTCCGTGGTGAGGGCACCTACATCTACGACGACAAGGGCAAGCGCTACCTCGACGGTCTTGCGGGTCTGTTCGTGGTCCAGGCGGGCCACGGCCGCACCGAGCTGGCCGAGACCGCCTTCAAGCAGGCGCAGGAGCTGGCCTTCTTCCCGGTGTGGTCCTACGCCCACCCGAAGGCCGTCGAGCTGGCGGAGCGACTCGCGCACCACGCCCCCGGCGACCTGAACAAGGTCTTCTTCACCACCGGTGGCGGCGAGGCCGTCGAGACCGCGTGGAAGCTGGCCAAGCAGTACCACAAGCTCAACGGCAACCACACGAAGTACAAGGTCATCTCGCGTGCGGTGGCCTACCACGGCACCCCGCAGGGCGCCCTGTCCATCACGGGCCTGCCGGCCCTGAAGGCCCCCTTCGAGCCGCTCGTCCCGGGCGCGCACAAGGTGCCGAACACGAACATCTACCGCGCCCCGATCCACGGCGACGACCCCGAGGCCTTCGGCCGCTGGGCCGCCGACCAGATCGAGCAGGAGATCCTCTTCGAGGGCCCGGAGACCGTCGCCGCCGTCTTCCTGGAGCCGGTGCAGAACGCCGGTGGCTGCTTCCCGCCGCCGCCCGGCTACTTCCAGCGCGTGCGCGAGATCTGCGACCAGTACGACGTGCTGCTCGTCTCCGACGAGGTCATCTGCGCCTTCGGCCGCCTCGGCACGATGTTCGCCTGTGACAAGTTCGGCTACATCCCGGACATCATCACCTGCGCCAAGGGCATGACCTCGGGCTACTCCCCGATCGGTGCCGCCATCGTCTCGGACCGGATCGCCGAGCCGTTCTACAAGGGCGACAACACCTTCCTGCACGGCTACACCTTCGGCGGCCACCCGGTCTCTGCGGCCGTGGCGCTCACCAACCTCGACATCTTCGAGCGCGAGGGCCTCAACCAGCACGTGCTCGACAACGAGGCCAACTTCCTGCAGACGCTGCAGAAGCTGCACGACCTGCCGATCGTCGGCGACGTCCGCGGCAACGGCTTCTTCTACGGCATCGAGCTGGTGAAGGACAAGGCCACCAAGGAGACCTTCACGGACGAGGAGTCGGAGCGCGTGCTCTACGGCTTCGTCTCCAAGAAGCTCTTCGAGTACGGCCTCTACTGCCGCGCCGACGACCGCGGTGACCCGGTCATCCAGCTGTCGCCGCCGCTGATCTCCGACCAGTCGACCTTCGACGAGATCGAGGGGATCATCCGTCAGGTGCTGACGGAGGCGTGGACGAAGCTGTAGTCCGCTCCAGGAAGCTCCGGCCTTCCGGCTGACTGATCAACACCGGCCCCGGTGCCGCCCGTTCGAGTGAGAATGGGCGGCCCGGGGCCGCGTGCTGTCCGGCCTCCCGGCCCCGACTCCCTAGCGTGCGCAGTGACCGATCGGCCCTGCCTTCGTTCCCCCGACCGGGGGACTGAGCGACCTTCCCCAGGCCGCTCGGGCAGCGCAAATCCGATCTGAACCGAGGTGTACGCGATGGTGGCCCCGCCGGACAACGACGTGCTCTGGGCACGCGCCCTGCACGTCAAGCACAACGGCTCGCCCGCGCTCAGCGGTGTCTCGCTCGGAGTCCGCGAGGGCGAGATCCTGGCCGTCGGCGGCCCGCGCGGCAGCGGCAAGACAACCCTGCTCCAGTGCCTGTCGGGCCAGCTGCTGCCGCAGCAGGGCGAGGTCTGGTTCAACAGCGTGCCCGTGCACACCATGGGCCCGCTCAGCCGCGAACGTCTGCGCCGCGACCGCTTCGGCTGGATCGACCCGGCCCCCGTCCTGATCCCCGAGCTGAACGCCTGGGAGAACGCCGCGCTGCCGCTGATGCTGCGCGGCACCGGACGCCGGGCCGCCAAGAAGACCGCCCTGGAATGGCTGGAGCGGCTCGACATCGGGGACTGCGCCCGCAAGCGCCCGCACACCCTGCTCCAGGCCGAGCGCCAGCGCGTCGCCATCGCGCGGGCACTCGTCCCCGCCCCCACTGTGCTGTTCGCCGACGAGCCGACGGCCCCGCTGCACCGCGCCGACCGCGCCCATGTGCTGCGCACCCTCACCACGGCCGCCCGTTCCCACGGCATCACGGTCGTCCTCGCCACGCACGACGCGGACACCGCCGCGCTCGCCGACCGCACGGTGTCACTGCTCGACGGACGGCGTGTGAACACGGTCCACCTGCCCCCGGTCACCGAGACGGAAGGCCGAGCCGCGTGCTCGCTCTCCGTCTAGCCCGCGGGGCCCAGCCCCTCGTCCAGCTCCGCCGGCTCCTGGTCGCCACCGCATCCGGGGGCACCGGCTTCCTGCTGCTGTGCACGCTGGGGTACGCGATGACACATCCGGACGCCTCGGCCGCCAGCTCCCTGCGCCTGGCCTGGTGCGTCGCCCCGCTCGCCGCCACGGTGTACTTCGCCGTCGCGGTCGCCCGCACCGACCCCGGCACCCGCCCACGGCCCGGCCTCTCGGCCATCGGCCTCGGCCCGAGCCGCCTGATGGCCGTCTCCGCCGCCACCACGGCCCTCTCCACCACCCTGGGCTCGATGCTGGCGCTGCTCGTCTTCCTGCACCTGCGCGGCGATCTGACGGGCATGCCGTTCGACGGCGCGGCCGCGGAGTTCCTCGCCGCCGACGCGTCCCTGCCGCTGCCCGCGGCCCTCACCCTGCTCAGCCTGGTCCCGATCGCGGCCTCCGTGACGGTGGCCCTGGTCCTGCGGCCGCACGGCGGGAAGCCGGAGGGCGCCATGCGGTCGTACGGCCGCACCTGGCTCACGGCACGGCAGAACGCGACCCGCCAGGCGACCGGCCGCGGGGCCCGGCAGGGCGGGCGCCGAGCGGGGGGCGAGCGCGGCGCGTCCGCTCCCGCCGACGTGGCCACCGTCGCCGACGGCCCCGAGCACGCGGGTGCGCACGACGGCACGGACGCCCTCGTGGCCCCGGGCACGCGCTCCGGCGCCCACGGACGCGAGGGCTCCGGTGTCCACGAGGACGCGGCAGCGTACGCCGGTGGCGACGCCCACCGAGGCCCGGGCACCGACACCCACGACCTCTCCGGCACCGATCACGACACGGCCGCCGCCCTCGAAGGCTCCGACTTCCACTGGACCGCGGAGGCGTACGCCGACGGGGACGCCCACCAGGACGACTCCGGCCTCCGCTCCTCCGACCTCCGCCCGGCCGCACTCGCGCACCGGCACGCGGCCGCCGACGACCGGGCCGGCGACCCGACCCCGTACGGCGCATCCGACGCGTCCGACGCGTCCGTCAGATCCGACCCTGCGGGCAGATCCGACCCTGCGGGCCGTGCCACAGCCCCCGCGTCGGCCCCCCGTCGGCTTCCGCCCCTGGAGTCCACCCCGAGCGGCCTCCCCTGGGGCGCGGCCGCGCTCGCGGCGGGCCTCGCCGTGGAGACGTACGCGAGCCCTTCGGGCCGCCCAGCGCCCGGGCTCGCGCTGCCCGGCGGTTTCGTGGGCGGGCCGGGCGGGGTGCTGGTCGGCTGGGTGCTGACCGCGGTCGGCCTGGCGCTGGCGGGGCCGGCCATCACGTACCTGTGCGGACGGCTGCTGCAGGCGGTGCGGCCCGGCGCGCTGCGGCTGCTCGCCGGGCGGGTGCTGCAGGCGGAGTCGCGGCGCATCGGGCAGCCGCTCGGCGTGGTGTGTGCGGTGGCGTCGGGCGGATTCGCGATGGCGACGCTCTACAGGGGCGCGCGCCCGGACTTCGGGCCGCTGACCACGCTCGGCGCCCTGCTGGTCGCCGGGTGCACGCTGCTGACCCTGGCGACGGCGGCGGTCGAGGCGAAGCAGGCGCGCGCGGACACCACGGCGGCGCTGCTGCGGCTCGGGGCGCCCACCGCGATGCTCCGCGGCGCCGTGGCCCTGCGCATGGGCGCGCTGCTCGCCGTGTTCGGCCCACTGACCTGGGTGGTCGCCGAGCTGGCCGCGCTCCCCCTGGTCCGCTGAACCTCGTACGGAATGAGTCCGCCGAACCTCGTGCGAAAAAGCTCGCGCCGAGCGATGAGTTTCGCGCGGACCTCCGGTCTACCCCTGCGAGCAGCACATCACCGACGGGAGACCTCAGATGTACCAGCAGATGATCTTCGTGAACCTGCCCGTGGCCGACGTGGACACCTCGAAGAAGTTCTTCACGGAGCTCGGCTACACGATCAACCCGCAGTTCACGACGGACGACTGCGCCTGCGTGGTGATCAGCGACACGATCATCGCGATGATGCTGAGCAAGCAGCGCTATGCGGACTTCACGAAGAAGCAGATCGCGGACTCGACGAAGACCAGCGAGGTGCTGCTGTGTCTGAGCGCCGAGAGCCGCGAGAAGGTCGACGAACTGGTCGACGGCGCGATCGCGGCGGGCGGCACGGCCACCGGCGAGACGCAGGACCACGGCTTCATGTACGGCCGCGCCTTCGACGACCCGGACGGCCACACCTGGGAGGTCATGTGGATGGACCCGACGGCGGTCCAGGGCTGATCCCCGGCCGGCACGGTACGCGGCGCACGTGCGGGGCGGGCCGGGCACGCGGTACGGGGGTCCGCGCGTCCGCGTCGGACGCCGCGCCCAGGGCCTGTCGTCACATTCCCGTCGTCGCCCGAAGGGCGGCCCCGCGGCGTCTGGTGCGTGCTCTCGGCGTGCCGGGCGGAAGTCCTCGTACTGGACGTACTTGGGCTTTCGTCCGGTGCGGCGAGTGGGGGCACCTCCCACGCCGTTAAGGCAGTGGGGGAGCGTGCCAGGCGTCGCGGGGCAGACGGGAATGTGACGACAGGCCCTAGCATGGGCGCGTGCAGCCGACACCTCTCCACGCATCCCGCGACCGTGAGATCGAGTCCCTCGCCGAGTTCGACGAGGTCGTCTCGGCGGGCGGCTCGCTCGCCCAATTCCGTGTTCAGGCAATCGACCTGACGGACCGTTCGGCAGAGCTGCTCGCCGTCGACACCGCGGGCGCCGTCTTCCTCGGCTGCCCGATGGACCCCGAGACGGCGGCAAAGGTCAGGGCCGCGGGCGCGTTGGTCTTCCCGCCCGTGCCCGGCCTGCCCTTCGACCCGTACCGGGGCCTGCTCTACTCCCCCGACGAGCTCTTCGGATCCCTCGACGCGGGCTACGAGGCGACGCCGGACGCCCGCGCGTACGCCTGGTTCCAGCGCACCAAGGCCGACGGAGACATATTCGCGTCGATGCTGCGGGCGATCCATGACGACTCCGTCTCGGACGCGCTCGACGAACTCCTCGTCGGCGCCCGGGTGGTCGGCGTGATGGGCGGCCACGCGATGGCGCGCGGCACACAGGAGTACGAGGGTGCCGCGCGCCTCGGCCGTGAGCTGGCGCGCGCCGGTTACACGGTCGCCACCGGAGGCGGCCCGGGCGCGATGGAGGCGGCGAACCTCGGCGCGTACGCGGCGCCCTTCGAGAACTCGATGCTCACCGAGTCTCTCCAACTCCTCGCCAAGGCACCGTCGTTCGCCCCTTCGGTGACCGACTGGGCGCGCGCCGCCTTCGACATACGGGAGCGCTGGCCCTCGGGCGGTCCCTCGGTCGGCATCCCCACCTGGTTCTACGGCCACGAGCCGCCGAACGCCTTCGCCGAGCACATCGCCAAGTATTTCGCCAACGCGACCCGTGAGGACGGACTGCTGGCCCGCTCGAACGCGGGTGTCGTCTTCCTGCCGGGCGCCGCCGGGACCGTACAGGAGATCTTCGACAACGCGACTCCGAACTACTACGAGTCCCGTGGCGAACCCACCCCCATGGTCCTGGTGAACCGGGCGCATTGGACCGAAAGACACCCCACATGGCCGCTCCTCCAGTCGCTGGCCCGGGAGCGCCCGATGGAGTCGCGCATCGCCTTGGTCGACCGGATCGAGCACGCTCCGGAAGCGCTCAAACGCCTCGGTGGTTAATGACAAGGCAAAGCCAACCGCCGGGCAGGGCATATGCATTGACAGCCCTTAGGCGGCGCTTATAAACCTGTGAGACTCCTGGGGGCGCTGTTGTCGCAGAACCCCCACCCACCCCCCGCAGTTGCGCATTCTGTGAAGGGCAATCGTGTCCATATCTCGCCGTACCGCACGTTCCGTGCGAATCCTCGGTGTTGCCTCCGCCTCGGCCGCGCTCGCGCTCGGCGTCGCGGGCAACGCACTTGCTTGCAACATCCGTGACTTCTCGGCCGTCGCCTCCTGCGACGACAACGGGAAGGGCATCATCACCGTGACCGACACGGACGCCTCGGGCAAGGAGGCCACCGTCTCGGTCTTCCTTGAGTCCAACGGCGCCGACGCGAAGAAGATCGGCGAGCAGACGGTCACCGGCACCCGCGAGGGCGCGACCGTCACGTTCTCGGAGGACTGGGCGCCCAACGCCCAGTACCGCGTGCACATCAAGGCCGGGAACATCGTCGACGCGGACATCTCGCCGGCTCTGACCGCGCCGTCCGAGGCGTGCAAGTCCACCGAGACGCCGAAGCCTTCGGAGACCCCGAAGCCGTCGGAGACTCCCAAGCCGTCGGAGACCCCCTCGGACACGCCGACCCCGTCGGCCTCCGAGAGCACCACTGCCCCCGCGACGACGGGCGACAACTCCCCGTCTCCCGCGGCCGGTGACTCCAACCTCGCCGAGACCGGTGCGAACTCCAACACCCCGATGATCGCCGGCATCGCCGGTGCGTTCGTCGTGGTGGGCGGCGGAGCGGTGTTCTTCGGTATGCGCCGCCGTGGCGCGTCGAAGGCCAACTGACCCGCACACACCGCACGCACGCGTGGCCCGTCCCCCCGGGGGGCGGGCCATTCGCGTACGGCTATCCGAACGTCGCCCGCTGCAGCCAGAAGTCCAGCAGCTCCCGCTCCCCCAGTACCTCCAACCGCCCGCCGTCCAGCGGCAGTCGGCGATAGAAGCCGAGCAGTACGTCGGTGAGCGGGCCGCGCAGCGCGACGGTCGCCTTCTCATGGCCCCGGCGCCATCGGACACCGTTCTCGGTGAGCTCCACGACCCACTCCGCGTTCAGCTCGGGGGTGGTGTCGGTGGCGTGCAGGTGGATGCTGCGGCCCGGACCGCGCAGCTCGGCCGCCGCCTCGTGCGGCTGCGTCCGCTGCACGAACTCGACGATCGCGAGCCACTCGTCGATCGCGTCCACGGCCACGTCGGCGTCGACCACGTACGGCAGCCCGGCGGCCAGCGACGCATCGGCCCGGTGGATCGCCAGCTCATGCGTCATCCGGCGCGCCCAGAAGCCGGAGTTGAGGACCCCGGCCCACGCCCACACCCGTGTGTCGGGCCCCGCCTCCCGCAGCGTGCCGACGAGCATCTCGCCGGTCTCCGCGAGCCAGGTGTCCAGAGCCGCGGAGTCGCCCTCGGCCGCCGGACCGCCGACGAGCGGAATCCTGTCCTCGGGGACGTTCTCCTGCGCCCGCGTGCGGACGATGAATTCGACCCAGCGCAGCGCACCGCCCGTGTGCCGCACGAGCTGCTCCAGCGACCATTCGGGGCAGGTCGGCACGGTGGCGGACAGGTCGGCGCCGTCCGAGGCCACCGCGTCCCTCAGCTGACGTACCTGCAGCTCGATCGCGTCGCAGTAGCGGTCATGTCCGAGTAGCGTCATGATCCGCACCTTATGCGGCGGGAGGCTCCCCGAGCACGACCGTTTCGGCTGCGTCGAACTCCACGCCGACCTCGTCGCCGGGCTCCGGCGCATCCCGCAGCGCGCACGCCGCTTCGAGCCGGGGCGCGTCCTCCGGCTGCAGATGCACGGCTACGTGGGTGCCCCGGAAAGTGCGCGCGGCAACCGTGCAGCGCAGTCCGTCGGCCGCGGCCACGAGCCGTACGCCGGCGGGCCGTACGAGGAGGGTGCCGGGCCCCTGGCGGGCGCCCTCCGGCACCGGAACCTTCCCCCAGGGGGTGTCCGCGGCCTCCCCGCTCACCGTCGCCTCGACCACGTTGTCGAAGCCGAGGAAGCGGGCCACGAACTCGTCCGCGGGGCGCTGCCAGACCTCGAGCGGCGTACCGGACTGGGCGATCCGCCCCTCCCGCATCACCACGACCCGGTCCGCGAGCGCGAAGGCCTCGCCCTGGTCGTGCGTGACGGCGAGCACGGTCGTGCCCAACTCGCCGAACAGCTCCCGGAGTTCCACGACGAGCCGCTCGCGCAGCGAGCGGTCCAGCTGGCCGAGCGGCTCATCGAGCATCAGCAGACTCGGGCGGGGCGCGAGCGCGCGGGCCAGCGCGACCCGCTGCTGCTCGCCGCCGGAGAGTTCCGCGACAGCCCGCCGTTCTGCACCCGGCAGCCCGACGAGCTCCAGCAACTCTCCTACTTCCAGGGCCTGTCGGCCCTTCGGCGCTCCGTGCATCCGCAGCCCGAAGGCGACATTGCCGCCCACGTCCCGCTGCGGGAAGAGCTGATGGTCCTGGAACATCAGGCCGACGCCCCGTTTGTGCGCCGCCACCCCCGCCTGGTCGCGCCCGCCCAGTACCACACGGCCCGCGTCCAGCGACTGCAATCCGGCCACCGCCCGCAGCAACGTGGACTTGCCGCTGCCGCTCGGCCCGAGCACACAGACGATCTCGTGCTCGGCGACATCGAGGTCGACGGCGTCGAGCACCGGCCGCCCACCGAAGCGTATGGTCGCGCCTTCGAGGCTCAGCAGCATCTAGAACTCCCCGGTCCGGTCGGTCCGTACGCGCTCCAACAACAGCAGCGCCACCGCGCACACCACCATCAAGATCGTCGAAAGGGCCATCGCCTGGCCGTAGTTGAGGTCGCCGGCCCGCCCGAGCAGCCGGGCCACGGCGACCGGCAGCGTCGGGTTGTCGGGCCGCGCGATGAAGACGGTCGCCCCGAACTCGCCGAGCGACACCGCGAAGGCGAACCCGGCCGCGATCAGCAGCGCCCGCCGCACCATCGGCAGATCGACCTCGCGCCACACCCGCCACGGCGACGCCCCGAGCACGGCCGCCGCCTCCCGCAGCCGCCCGTCCACCGCTCGCAGCACGGGCAGCATCGTCCGTACCACGAAGGGGACGCCCACCAGCGCCTGCGCGAGCGGCACCAGGATCCAGGACGCCCGCAGATCCAGCGGGGGCTTGTCCAGCGCGATCAGGAACCCGAAGCCGACGGTCACGGCGGAGACGCCGAGCGGCAGCATCAGCAGCGCGTCGAAGCCTCTGACGAGACGGCCGGTGTTACGGCGGGTCAGGGCCGCGGCCGCCAGCCCCCCGATCGCCACGGCGATGGCGGTGGCGGCGAGCGCGTACTCCAGCGAGTTGCCGATGGCCTCGATCGGCGCGACGAGGAAGATGCCGCCGTCGGCGGAGGCCAGCGCCCTGTAGTACGCGAACCCGTAGCCGCCGGGGGCGTCGAGGGACCGCTGGACCAGCACACCGAGCGGAAGCACGAGGAGGACGACGATGCTCGCCAGCACCCCCGCCAGCAGCGCCCATGGCCCGGCCCCGCGCGGCCGGCGCGCGGTCGTCTCCGGGGCCACCAGGCGCAGGGCGGTCTCCCGGCGGCGTACGGTCCGGGCGTGCACCACGAGGATCGCGCCCACCGCCACGAACTGAATCATCGTCAGCACCGCCGCCGTCGCCAGGTCGAAGATCTCCGAGGTCTGCCGGTAGATCTCGACTTCGAGCGTCGAGAAGGTGGGTCCGCCGAGGATCTGCACCACGCCGAAGGAGGTGAAGGTGAAGAGGAAGACCATGAGCGCCGCGGCGGCCACGGCCGGACTCAGGGCCGGCAACGTCACCTTGCGCCAGGCCGCGAACCGGGAGGCGCCGAGCATCCGCGCGGCCTCCTCCTGGCGCGGGTCGAGCTGCGACCACAGCCCACCGACCGTCCGTACGACGACCGCGTAGTTGAAGAAGACATGCGCGAGCAGGATCGCCCAGACGGTGGTGTCGAGCCGTACGCCCCACAGCTGATCCAGGAGCCCGCCGCGGCCGACGAGGGCCAGGAAGGCCGTACCGACAACGACGGTGGGCAGCACGAAGGGCACGGTCACAACCGCCCGCAGGACCTGCTTGCCCCTGAAGTCGAAGCGCGCGAACACATACGCGCCGGGGAGCGCGATCAGCAGCGTGAGCACCGTCGAGACGAGCGCCTGCCATGTGGTGAACCACAGCACGTGCCGGATGTCCGACTGCGCGAGCACATCACCGATCCGCCCGAACTGCCAGGCCCCGTCGGCCTTGAGACCGCGGGCCACGATCGCGGCGACGGGGTAGGCGAAGAAGACGGCGAAGAACGCGACGGGCAGGGCCATGAGCCCGAGCCGCGCCGCGCTCCCCTTACGGGCCTTCGCCGGCGCTACTTCAGTACGAGCGAGGTCCACGACTTGACCCACTGGTCACGGTTGTCGGCGATCTTGGTGGGCGCCATGGTCTCGGGATCCTTGGCCTGCCGGCCGTACTTCACGAACTCCTGCGGCACCTGCGCGGCCTCCCGCACCGGGTAGACGAACATGTTGAGCGGCATGTCGTCCTGGAACTCCTTGGTGAGCAGGAAGTCGAGGAGCGCCTTGCCGCCCTTGGTGTTCTTCGCGTTGCTCAGCAGCCCGGCGTACTCGACCTGCCGGAAGCAGGTGCCGTCCGCGACACCGGTGGGCGCGGTGGTCGGCTTGGGGTCGGCGTAGATGACCTCGGCGGGCGGGGAGGAGGCGTACGAGACGACCAGCGGCCGGTCGGCCTTGGCCTTCTTGCCGCCGGCGGACCCGGAGAACTCGTCGTTGTAGGCCTGCTCCCAGCCGTCGACGACCTTGACGCCGTTGGCCTTGAGCTTCTTCCAGTAGTCCTGCCAGCCTCCATCGCCGTACTTCGCGGCGGTCCCGAGCAGGAAGCCGAGGCCGGGCGAGGACGTGGAGGCGTTCTCGGTGACGAGGAGGTTCTTGTACTCGGGCTTGATCAGGTCGTCGAAGGACTGCGGCGGCGTCAGCTTGTGCTCGCTGAAGTACGCCTTGTCGTAGTTGACGCAGATGTCGCCGGAGTCGATGGGCGTGACCCGGTGCTTGTCCTGGTCGACCCGGTACTCCGGGAGGATCAGGTCCGAGCCCTTGGCCTCGTACGACTGGAAGAGCCCGTTGTCGAGCGCGCGGGACAGCAGAGTGTTGTCGACGCCGAAGAAGACGTCGCCCTGGGGGTTGTCCTTGGTCAGGATCGCCTTGTTGACGGCCTGCCCGGCGTCGCCGTCCTTCAGGACCTTGACCGTGTAACCGGACTGCTTCTCGAAGTCCTTGAGCACGCTCTTGGACACGGCCCACGAGTCGTGGCTGACGAGCGTCACGGTCTTGGAGTCCGCGGAGCCGCCGCTGTCGGTGGACCCGCACGCGGTCAATACCGGCAGTGTGACCAGACCGAGGCCGACGGCCACGGACGCGAACTTCTTGGTGTTGCTCACTGATTTCCTCCTGGATGACCAGGAAGAGACGCGGCCCTGCCCGGAACCTCTGACAGTTCCCGGGCAGGGCGCAACAGCTTGAGTGGTGACCGAACTTCCTACCCAGAATGACCTGGGCAAGGTTCAGAGGGTCTGCGGTCTCTCCCGCACTCTCAGCGCTGTGGCGCTCCCCTGTCGGAATATGAAGATGTACGGACGCAGGACAGATTACCGCTCGGTGGCGGCGAGCTGACCGCACGCCCCGTCGATCTCCTGACCCCGGGTGTCCCGGATGGTCACCGGCACCCCGTGGGCCGCGATCGCCTCGACGAACGCCTTCTCGTCCTCGGGCCGCGAGGCGGTCCACTTCGAACCCGGAGTCGGGTTCAACGGGATGAGGTTGACGTGCACCGGCTTGCCCTTGAGCAGCCGCCCGAGCCGGTCACCGCGCCACGCCTGGTCGTTGATGTCCCGGATCAGGGCGTACTCGATGGACAGCCGACGCCCAGACCTGGCCGCGTACTCCCAGCCCGCGTCGAGAACTTCCCGCACCTTCCACCGCGTATTGACCGGTACGAGAGTGTCGCGCAGCTCGTCGTCCGGCGCGTGCAGCGAGATGGCGAGGCGGCACTTGAAGCCCTCGTCGGAGAACCGGTGGATCGCGGGAACCAGCCCCACGGTGGACACGGTGATTCCGCGCTGTGACAACCCCAGCCCGTCGGGCTCGGGGTCGGTGAGAGCCCGGATCGCCCCGACCACTCGCTTGTAGTTGGCGAGCGGCTCGCCCATGCCCATGAAGACGATGTTGCTCAGCCGCGCCGGACCACCCGGGATCTCGCCGTCCCTGAGGGCGCGCATCCCGTCCACGATCTGGTGCACGATCTCACCGGTCGACAGGTTCCGGTCGAGACCGGCCTGTCCGGTGGCGCAGAACGGACAGTTCATCCCGCAGCCGGCCTGCGAGCTGATGCACATGGTCACCCGGTCCGGGTAGCGCATCAGCACCGACTCGACGAGCGTGCCGTCGAAGAGCCGCCACAGGGTCTTGCGGGTGGTGTCCTGATCGGTGGACAGATGCCGCACGACGGTCATCAGCTCAGGGAGCAGCGCCTCCTGGAGCTTGCCGCGCGAAGCGGCCGGGATGTCCGTCCACTCCACGGGGTCGTGCGCGTACCGCGCGAAGTAGTGCTGCGAGAGCTGCTTGGCACGAAACGGCTTCTCGCCGATCGCGGCAACCGCCTCTTTACGCTCGGCAGGCGTGAGATCGGCAAGGTGCCGCGGCGGCTTCTTGGCTCCGCGCGGGGCGACGAAAGTGAGTTCTCCGGGCTTAGGCATGGCTGTACCAGTGTCGCAGATCAACTCCACCAGCCCAGGCCAGAGCGGGGTGGGGGCGGTCACCCGTGGGTGCCGGCTGTCAGCCTTGGTCGGCCTCGCACGGCCCAGGGACGGCCCAGCGCGGCACTCGGGCGGACCTCCTGGCGATGTCAGTGCCGGTGGCTATGGTGCAACGACCATCGAGCGCGACTCATCCGGGAGGGGCCATGGGAGCCAAAACGGGACTGCTCATGACGCCGACCCAAGTTGCTTCGGGACGAAGAGGTCGTGGGCTACACGTGTCTGTCACCTGCGCGGATGGTCCGCAGCCGTCCGCGCTCGTCCGCTGTTGTTCGCTGGCGTTGTCACGCAGTTAGACACTCACCCCGTACCGCTGACTCACTCCAGCAGCACCGAGGCGCATATGGTCTAACGCGCTCGGTCGTCGGTTCGCAGGGAGCCCCAGATCCTCCGGGGCCACCAAGCCGGTGAATCGGTAGACAGAAGGCACTAATGGTTATCGCGCTCGTTCTATGGCTACTGGTGCCCGTCGCCTGGGCCGCGCTGCCCTGGCTGCCTCCGAACCGGACGCTCGGCCGCTGCGTGGCAGCCGTGCAGCTGATGGTGTCCGTAGCGGTCCTCGCCGTCGGGATGCCGGCGGAGAATCTGCCGGCATGGTTCCTCATACCAGGGCTGGTCTCCTCTGTGGCGCGACTGGCGTCTGTGCCCTTGATTTACCGGCGATGAGCGACGCCGTCCGGCGGCGATCTCGACCGGAGGAGACTGCGAACTGCGACCCCCGCTTTAGGAGCGAGGTGGGGCGATCACAGGCGTGACCTGCGGATTCCCTAGCTGTGGCCCTAGCCATTCCGGTGTACATACTGGTGGCTGTCCTCCTCTTTGGGATGCCAACCCCGTAACCCACCACACGACCTGTAGTCGACGACGGCGAGAGGTTGGCTCCGAGACTTTGGGCTGGAGCTGCCATGGGGCGAGTGATCACGGCCCCGTAAGCTTCCGGCGAGTCGGGCCCCGCGCTGGGCACAGGATTTGAACCTGTGGCCTCATCCATATCAGGTCGACCACGGGGGGTCGGCGACGCCAGCCAAACCGCCGGTCTCCTCGGCTGATCGTCCGTTGCCATTCGGCGTTGGTCGGCTCCGTCCGCACTTGTTGGTGTCAGGCGTTGATGTCAGCCGACCGAATCGACGTTGTCGGTTGCCTCGGCCAGAATGCGCGGCATGAGCATCGAGATGCAGCTGCGGGCCATGCCGGAGTCCGACATCCGAGAAGACTGGGCTTGGCTGGAGGAGCTCATGGGGGCCGCCAGGGACTTCGACCGCTTCCAGGCCGAACGCCGGGCCGGAATCGCCAAACTCGTGGAACGAAACTTTCAAGAACTCCATGAGGTTTACGAGGCGGCGTACACCCTGCAAGGTTCTCGTGCCTGGGAGCTCCCGGTCTTCGGGGGCAGCCCTGTGTACCACGCCACCTACGCCCAACCGCCGTTTCTGATACTCCGCCCCGCCCAAGTGCGCGAGGTAGCAGACTTCCTGGCTGCGGTCTCCTTCGGCGATCTTTGGGAAGCGGCCCGGCGGAAGGTCCTGCCTCCCTTCTCTGACTTCGACGAAGCCGAGGTCAAGGGCTGGTTCCTCAGGCACCACACCGACCTGCAGGCCTTCTACACCCGGACTGTCCCCACGGGGCACGCCGTCGTCAAGGCCTTCTGGTACTGAACCGCAGTCTTCCCGCGCTCGCTGCTCCCTCAGCCCACCACTTACCCCAGCTCTCATCCCGTCTGCCGTCGACCCACACACCGTGGAGCGGGCGTGGTCCGTGGCGTCCAGGTGGAGCGCGCCACTGTACGAACGACCTGGACGCCCTGGGCCGCGACTGCTCGGCTCTGCCTGGGTCGATGGCAGACGGGATGGGAGCACCCCGCGCACGCCACACTCGGCCGGCACTCGCGAACGGCGCCCCCTCCATCTCGGAGCCTGAGCGCCCCCGCCGAAGGCACGTCCTGACCAGGTGACTCCGCGTCCAGGTCTGTACTCATGGGCCGTCGCTTGCTGCGGCCCCAGGGGTCGGCCCCGGCGCCGAAGGCGCAGAGGGGTCGGGCCCCAGGGGCCAGCCCGCGCTCGCGCGGGCACTTGATCGGGGCACCCGGGGAGGACGGTAAGTACGAGTCCGCTCGTGAGCACGGCATGCACGCCCTGAGGCACTTCTACGCCTCGGTGCTGCTGGACGCCGGCGAGAGCATCAAGGCCGTGAGTGAGTACCTGGGGCACTCCGACCCTGGGTTGACGCTGCGGGTGTACGCGCACCTGATGCCGTCGAGCCAGGAGCGTACGAGGAAGGCCGTGGATCGGGTGCTTCTGCCCGCTCCGCGCGAGCCTGACGGCCCAGAGACGGCCCAGTGGCCCACTCCAGGCCCCCTATCCGCGCCAAACGCGCTGGTAGGGGACTTATCGCTGCCCTGACACTGCCAGTTCTCCGGGCTCAGGCATGGCCCTACCAGTGACGCAGATATACGGAGGGGGCCCGCCGCCCAGTGGACAACGAGCCCCCAACCGCCAAAACCGCAGGTCAGTGGCGTACCGTCCGCGATCGCGAACGCGGGTCAGCCGGATCTCACGAAGATCAGCCGGAACCTACGAAGATCACCAGCAGCAGCCACACCACCGGAGCCGTCGGAAGCAACGAGTCCAGCCGGTCCATGATCCCGCCGTGCCCCGGCAGCAAGGTGCCCATGTCCTTGATGCCCAGGTCCCGCTTGATCATGGACTCACCGAGGTCGCCGAGTGTGGCGCTGGCCGCGACCGCGAGGCCCAGGAGCAGGCCCTGCCACCAGGTGCCGTCTTCGATCAGGAACTGCATACACAGCGCACCCGCCGCCATCGCGAAGCTCACCGCTCCGAACAGGCCTTCGCGGGTCTTGCCGGGGCTGATGCGTGGCGCCAGCTTGTGCCTGCCGAACCGCCAGCCGATCGCATAGGCGCCGGTGTCGCTGACGACAGTCAGGAGCAGGAAGGTCAGGACGCGGCGCGGGCCGTCGTCGGCCGTCAGCATCATCGCCACGAACGTCGCCAGGAACGGCACATAGAAGGCCGCGAAGACCCCCGCCGTGACGTCCTTGAGATAGCCCTCGGGCGGTTCCGTCATGCGCCAGACCAGGACGGCCAGCGCGGTGAGCGCCATCGCCACCCACGCGCCCTCGGCGCCCCGGACGTAACCGGCGACGATCATCGCGGCACCACCGAGCGCCAGCGGAACGAGGGGCGCCTTGATGCCCTTGCGCTCCTCCAGCCGTGAGGTGAGCTCCCAGAGGCCCACCACCACGGCGACCGCTATCACTCCGACGAAGACGGCCTTGACGACGAACAACGACGCGACGATCACCGCACCGAGCCCGACGCCGACTCCTATGGCCGAGCCCAGGTCGCGTCCCGCACTCTTCTTCTGCGGTGCGGGGGCGGGCTGTGGGGCGCTGGGCATGGGCTCCTGCGGCTTCTGTGACGGATCCCCGTAGGACGCCGCCGGCGGTTCGCGGAACAGGGGGCCGCCCAGCCGAGCGGCCCCCCGATCGCCATCCTGGTCTCCGCCATGTGCGGGTACGTCGGGCACGATGGGCATGGGCCGAGTCTGCTGCGCGTCATGCGCATCGTACGCGGGACCCGCCGGGGCTGCCCCCTGGACAGGCCCCTGCTCGGACGGCCCCCAGTACCCGGCTTGTGGCGGCGCCCCCCAGGAAGATTCGTTCATCAGACCTCGAGCAGCTCCGCTTCCTTGTGCTTCAGGAGCTCGTCCACCTGAGCAACGTACTTTGCCGTGGTGTCGTCGAGCTCCTTCTCCGCACGACGGCCCTCGTCCTCACCGACCTCGCCGTCCTTGATCAGCTTGTCGATGGCGTCCTTCGCCTTGCGGCGAACGGAGCGGATCGAGACCTTGGCGTCCTCGCCCTTGGTCTTGGCGACTTTGATGTAGTCCTTGCGGCGCTCCTCGGTCAGCTCCGGGAACACCACTCGGATGATGTTGCCGTCGTTGCTCGGGTTGACGCCCAGGTCGGAATCCCGGATCGCCTGCTCGATGTTGCGCAGCGCGCTCTTGTCGAACGGGGTCACCACGGCCATGCGCGGCTCCGGCACCGAGAACGAGGCCAGCTGGTTGATCGGCGTCAGTGCGCCGTAGTAGTCGGCCACGATCTTGTTGAACATCGCCGGGTGCGCACGACCGGTGCGGATCGCGGCGAAGTCCTCCTTGGCGACCACGACGGCCTTCTCCATCTTCTCCTCGGCCTCGAGGAGGGTCTCTTCGATCACCACTTGCTCCTGCGTGTCTTGAGTAGGCCCGGCAGCTGTTTCCTCGTCGGGGTCGGCGGCCGGCTGCGTCGCGTCTTATTCCTGCACGGTTCCGGACCGGCAGGACATTGTCCATCCCCCGGTCAGGGTCCGTCCTCGGTCGGGGTTAGTCCCCCGTCCGGGATGGTCCCCGTCAGGACCGGCCGCTCTGGTCGCCCACGAGTGTGCCGATCTTCTCACCCTTGACCGCCCGTGCGATATTGCCCTCCGCCAGGAGCTCGAAGACCAGGATGGGCAGCTTGTTGTCCCGGCACAGCGTGATGGCGGTCATGTCGGCGACCTTGAGGTCCCGGGTGATGACCTCGCCGTAGCTGAGCGAGTCGAACTTGACGGCCTCGGGGTTGGTCTTCGGGTCGGAGTCGTAGACCCCGTCCACGCCGTTCTTGCCCATCAGCAGGGCCTCGGCGTCGATCTCCAGGGCGCGCTGGGCGGCCGTGGTGTCGGTGGAGAAGTACGGCATCCCCATACCGGCGCCGAAGATGACCACACGGCCCTTCTCCAGATGGCGCACGGCGCGCAGCGGGATGTAGGGCTCGGCGACCTGACCCATGGTGATGGCGGTCTGGACGCGGCTGTCGATGCCCTCCTTCTCCAGGAAGTCCTGGAGAGCGAGGCAGTTCATGACCGTGCCCAGCATGCCCATGTAGTCGGAGCGGGCCCGGTCCATGCCGCGCTGCTGGAGTTCGGCGCCGCGGAAGAAGTTGCCGCCGCCGATGACGACCGCGATCTGGGCGCCGCCGCGCACCACGGCCGCGATCTCGCGGGCGATCTTGTGCACCACGTCGGGATCGACGCCCAGTCCGCCGCCACCGGCGAACGCCTCGCCGGAAAGCTTCAGCAGAAAGCGTCCCGCGCCTTTGCCGTCGTCGGTCTTCTCGCCCTTGTCGGCCTGGGTGGTGGTCATGGAGATCTCCTCATGGTGCACATACGAAGAAGGCCATTGCCGCTGGGGTGTCGTTCGCATCCCATGCTCGGCAATGGCCTCCTCGTCAGATCTGCTGTCGTCCGGCACACGCGCGTGGGTGCCGGCGTACACGGACGACTGCTGTCGACCCTATAGGGGTCGCGCGTCGATCGCGGTACGGACTCAGATGCCGACCTTGATGCGCGTGAAGCGCTTCAGGGTGACACCGGCCTCGTCCAGAACCTTCTGGACGGACTTCTTGTTGTCGAGCGCGTACGGCTGACCGAGGAGGGTGGCCTCCTTGAAGAAGCCGTTGACGCGACCCTCGACGATCTTCGGGAGGGCGGCCTCGGGCTTGCCCTCGGCGCGGGTGGTCTCCTCGGCGACGCGGCGCTCGGACTCGACGACCTCGGCCGGGACGTCCTCGCGGGAGAGGTACTTCGGCGCGAAGGCGGCGATGTGCTGGGCAATGCCCTTGGCGAGGTCGGCGTCGGCCTTGTCCAGCTCGACCAGAACACCGATCTGCGGGGGCAGGTCGGGCATGGTGCGGTGCATGTACGCGGTGACGTAGGCGCCGGAGAACTGGGCGAAGCGGTCCAGGACGATCTTCTCGCCCAGGTTGGCGTTGGCCTCGTCGACGAACGCCTGAACCGTCTTGCCGGACTCGATCTCGGAGCCGAGGAGCGCGTCGAGGTCGGCCGGGGAGGTCGCGGCGACGTGCTGCGCGATCTGGTTGGCGACGGCCTGGAACTTCTCGCCCTTGGCGACGAAGTCCGTCTCGCACTTCAGCTCGACCAGGACACCGGAGGTGTTGTCGTCAGCGATGATGGAAACCACAGCGCCGTTCTCGGCGGAGCGGCCCTCGCGCTTGGCGACGCCCTTCTGGCCCTTGATGCGCAGCGCCTCGACGGCCTTGTCGACGTTGCCGTCGGCCTCGTCCAGGGCCTTCTTGCAGTCCATCATGCCGGCGCCGGTGAGCTCACGGAGCTTCTTGACGTCAGCGGCGGTGTAGTTCGCCATGATTCCTGGAATCTCTCTCGGAGTCTGAAGATCTACGGGCCGAACGGCGGGGGCTTTGGGGCCCCCGCCGTTCGCAACCCGAAGGGGTGAGGGGTCAGGCCTGCTCGGCGTCCGCGGCCGGAGCCTCAGCGGCCGGAGCCTCAGCGGCCGGAGTCTCAGCGGCCGGAGCCTCGGCGGCCGGAGCCTCGGCCTGCTCGGCGTCGGCGACCTTCTCCGTCTCGGCGGAGGTCTGGACCTCGGCCTCGTCGGCCTTCTTCTCGCCCTCGAGCAGGTCGCGCTCCCACGCGGCGAGCGGCTCGCCCGCGGCCTTGTCACCCTCGGCCTTGCCGGCGCCGGAGCGGGCGATGAGGCCCTCGGCGACGGCGTCGGCGATCACGCGGGTGAGCAGGGTGACGGAGCGGATCGCGTCGTCGTTGCCCGGGATCTTGTAGTCGACCTCGTCGGGGTCACAGTTGGTGTCGAGGATGGCGACGACCGGGATGTTGAGCTTCCGGGCCTCGCCGACCGCGATGTGCTCCTTCTTGGTGTCCACGATCCAGACGGCGCTGGGCACCTTCTGCATCTCGCGGATACCACCGAGGGTCTTCTCCAGCTTGGCCTTCTCGCGCGAGAGCACGAGAAGCTCCTTCTTGGTCAGACCGGAAGCGGCGACGTCCTCGAAGTCGATCTGCTCGAGCTCCTTGAGGCGCTGCAGACGCTTGTAGACGGTGGAGAAGTTGGTGAGCATGCCGCCCAGCCAGCGCTGGTTGACGTAGGGCATGCCGACGCGGGTGGCCTGCTCGGCGATGGCCTCCTGCGCCTGCTTCTTCGTGCCGACGAACATGACCGTGCCGCCGTGGGCGACGGTCTCCTTGACGAACTCGTAGGCGCGGTCGATGTACGACAGCGACTGGAGCAGGTCGATGATGTAGATGCCGTTGCGCTCGGTGAAGATGAAGCGCTTCATCTTCGGGTTCCAGCGACGGGTCTGGTGACCGAAGTGGACGCCGCTTTCCAGCAGCTCCCGCATCGTGACGACGGCCATGGCCGTTCTCCTTGGTGTTCTCGGTTGTGCCGCGTGTGCCGGACGGCACTCGCGCCTGACGCCCGCGATGCGCCTTGCCACGAGGGACCGAGAGGCGCTGACACCGGTTTTTGATGACCAGGTGTCGGGGCGTGCGAAGTCGACCCGGTGACCCGGATCGCCATCAGAAGTGTACGGGACCCGAGAGGCACCGGGTGACGTCGCTGTCCACAACCGACCGGTACTCCACAGATCCCGGCCATGATCCGCCCGATGCGGGACGGTTCTCGCATGCGAGCAAAACGATGTGTGCGGACGTGGCTGGGGTTGCTGCTGGGTATGACGGTGACCGTCCTGGGTGCGCTGAGCCCGTCGGCACTGGCCCGGACGACCGCGGCGGCGGCTACGGCCCCGCCGGGTACCCCGGGACCACCGGGCCCCGATCCGACGGTCCCGACGGTCGCCCGTACGTGGCCGGTGGGTTTACGCCCATTGGTCGTACGAGGCTGGGGACCCCCGGCAACGCCCTACGGCCGAGGCCACCGCGGCGTGGACTTGGCGGCGGCCCCCGGGACGGACGTTCGGGCGGTCGCACCCGGGCGCGTGTCCTTCGCCGGCAGGGTCGCGGGCCGCGGTGTCGTCTCGGTGGAACTGTCGGGCACGGGAACACCGCCCCTGCGGACGACATACGGACCGGTACGGGCCTCGGTGAAGAAGGGCGACGAGGTCACGACGGGCGAGGTCCTGGGCACGGTGGAGCCGGGCGGCTCCCACTGCCCGACGTCCTGCCTGCACTGGGGCCTGCTGAGAGGGAAGACCTACCTGGACCCTCTGTCCCTGCTCCCACCATGGCTGCTGCACAGGGGCCCGTCGCGCTTGCTGCCGGTGGTCGGGAAACCGTCCTGGTGGTGGGCACGCGTACCGCGCAGGACGGCAACCCATGTAGCTGTCGGCACGCGTGTCGCCGGGACGAGCACCCCTGTAGCCGTCGGCCCGCATGTCGCCAGGACGGCAACCCACGGAGCCGTGGGCACACGCACCGCCGAGAACGGCAACCCACGGAGCTGCGCCTACGCGCCACCAGGGCGGCACCCGCCCCGGAGAGAGCGGCACCCTTTACAGCGCCGCGCCGCGCGACCCAACCGGAGCTCAGCCCCGACCCTGAGTGCCGAACAAGGACGGACTCAGCCCCGAACGCCCCGCAGAGCCATCCCGACGGCCGCTTCGGTGATCACCGAAGGGTCCTCCGCCGCCCCCAGCTCAATCCGCCGCACGGCCGCATCCACTACGCCCTGAAGCAGCATCGCGGCCAACCGCGGCTCCCCGTGCCCCATCTCCCCCAGCGCCTCGACGATCATCGCCACGAGCCCACCGTGAGCCGCACGGATCTTCTCCCGCGCCCCGGCGTCGAGCTCGCTCGCCGAGATGGCGACCACGGCCCGGTGCCGCCGGTCCCCGACCAGCGCCAGCTGCCGGCGGACATAGGCCTCGACCTTGTCCTCCGGAGAGGAGGCCCGCTCCATCGCGGCCGAAACCTCCGCCGCCCAGAGGGGAAAGTCGACCTGGCACAGCTCCTCGACGACGGCCGCCCGCGACCGGAAGTACTCGTACACGGAGGACCGCGCGAGCCCCGTGCGCTCAGCGAGGGCCGGGAAGGTCAGCGCCTCCGTCCCGCCCTCGGACAACAGGGAGCGCGCCGCATCCAGCAGGGCGGCTCGCTGCATCGACCGGTGCTCGGCCACGGAGGCCGCTCGAATCCTTGGCACGTCAACCACTCTACGGACGGACCGCCCCGGACGGGAGCCACTCCGCCCACCCGACCGGCGGAGGGGAAGCCCGGACACCTGCTGGGCAGGGACGATTCAGCAGCATGCCACCGCCGAGCTCAGCGGCCGAAACTCGCCAGCTTGGCGCGCAGCTGGAGCACCGACTTGGTGTGGATCTGGCTCACCCGGCTCTCGGTCACTCCCAGCACGTTGCCGATCTCGGCGAGCGTGAGCCCCTCGTAGTAGTAGAGCGTGACGACGGTCTTCTCCCGGTCGGGGAGCGTATTGATCGCCCGCGCCAGAAACCTCCGCAGCTCCCGGTCCTCGGCCACCTCGACGGGATTGTCGGCCGCGGTGTCCTCCAGCGTGTCCATCAGGCTCAGCCGGTCACCGCCCTCGCCGCCGACGTGCAGCAGCTCCTCCAGAGCCACCACATTCGCCAGCGACAACTGGCTGAACACCGCGTGGAGTTCCTCCACCCCGATGCCCATCTCGGAGGCCACCTCGCACTCCGACGGGGTGCGCCGCAGCCGTGCCTCCAGCGTCGCGTACGCCCGCTCCACATTGCGCGCCTTCTGCCGCACGGACCGTGGGATCCAGTCCAGTGCCCGCAGCTCGTCGATCATCGCGCCCCGGATCCGCGTGATCGCGTACGTCTCGAACTTGATCTCCCGCTCGATGTCGAACTTCTCGATCGCGTCGATCAGCCCGAACACGCCCGACGAGACGAAGTCGGCCTGCTCCACATTGGCCGGCAGGCCCACACTCACCCGCCCCGCGACATACTTCACCAAAGGCGAGTAGTGCAGGATCAACTGTTCCCGCAGCCGCTCGTCACCCGTCGCCTTGTACGACCGCCACAGCTCATCGAGCGTCGAGGGAGCGGGCGGGCGAACGCTGCCGTCGTCGCGGGCGGCTGACGGGATCGCCGCCCGGTCGGACCCGGAGGTGTGCTGGGGCATTCGTCGCCTTGTGCCGTTCTGCCGTGAACTGGGAGTACCTGGGTGTCCTGTCGGCCTGATGCCGAGATTGTCGGTCTGAGTCGGAATCCTCGTGAGCGTAGCGTGACTGGGGTGTCGCAGTGCGCGAAGAACTGCGGATCACCCGCACACAGAGGCATTCCACTGAGCGTCTCCCGGTGTGACGACGATCGCGCTGCGTAACCGACGAGAGACGCCAACTGCGGGAATTCCCAAGGGTGTCGGCGTTCGCCCGGACGGCCGAACACGCTGGGTCAGCACCGTCCCCGATCGCCGCGGACGGAGATCATCGCCTGGCGTGTCAACTTCCAGCCATCGCCGTGTCGTTCGACGAAACCAAGTGCTCGGAGTTCGTACAGCCTCCCGACCGCGTCGTCCGGGGTGGTCGCCGCGCCCCGGGCGATCTCCTCCGCCCCCGCCAGACCGCGCGCCGGCAGCGCGGCCAGTACGCGTCCGGCGCCCGGGTCCAGCAGGTCGCGCGGCAGCACGGGCCCACGGCGGTCGGGGGCCAGCTCACCCATGTCACCCACCAGTTCGGAGACTTCCGCGGCGTCGGAGACCAGCACCGCCTCGCCCCGGAGCAGTTCGTGCACCCCCGCCGACAGGCCGCTCGTGGCAGGGCCCGGCACCCCCATCGTGAACCGCCCGAGCCGCTGCGCCGCACGGGCTGTGACCAGCGCACCACTGCGATAGGCCGCCTCGACGACCACGGTCCCCCGGGTGAGCGCCGCGATCACCCTGTTTCTCAGAATGAATCTGCTCGGCGTCGGGTGCTCGCCGGGCGGCAACTCGCCCACCACCAGTCCCTGTTCCGCGATTCTGTTGATCAACTCGGTGTGTCCGCGCGGGTAGGGCCGGTCGACGCCGCAGGCCAGCACGGCGACGGTGGCGCCGCCCGCCCCGAGGGCGCCCCGGTGCGCGGCACCGTCCACTCCGTAGGCACCACCGGACACGACCACCCATCCGCGCTCCGCGAGACCCGCGCCGAGGGTGGCCGCCATGTGGGCGCCGTACTCGGTACAGGCCCGGGCTCCGACGACGGCGACGGAGCGCAGCGCCCATATCCGCAGACTCGGGCGCCCCCGTACCCACAGTCCGATGGGCCGGGCGTCCCCCAGATCGTCGAGTTGCGCGGGCCACTCGGGCTCACCGGGACAGATGAACCGCACTCCGGCGAGCCGTGCCTGAGCCAGATCCCGGTCCGGCCGCACCCGGCCGGACCGCCCCCGCAGCCCCTCCCATCGCTTCTCGCTCACCCCCGGCAGCGGCTCGCCTCCCTGCACCAGCCGCCGCGCCACCTCGACGGCCCCGAACTCCCGCAACCATCGCCCACCGGCCTCGTCCCCTGGTTCGACGACTTGGGCGAGCGCGACGCGGGCCATGCGCTCGTCGTCGGTCATTTCGGCGAGCCGATCATCATCGGCACCCCTCGCGGCACGCCGGTGCGCAGCTGCAGTGCCAAGGCCACATCCCCGGCGTCGGGTCGGTCGTGTCCCGACAGGTCGGCGACCGTCCAGGCGACGCGGAGCACCCGGTCCAGGCCGCGTGCGGTCAGCACACCGCGCTCCAGTCCGCGCTCCGCCTCGTCCATCGCTCCCGGCAGTGCCTGCCAGCGGCTGCGCAGTTCGCGTCCCGGCACCTCACTGTTGGTATGCCATGGAGTGTCGGTCAGCCGCGCGGCGGCACGCTCGCGTGCGGCGCTCACCCGGTCGGCCACCGTCCGCGTCGACTCACCCCGGGCGCCGCGCGCCGTCAGTTCGGAACGGGTGACCGGCTCGACCTCCACCCGCAGATCGACCCGGTCGAGCAGCGGCCCGGAAAGTCTGGCCTGGTAGCGACGTACGGAGGAGGGCGGGCACTCGCAGAAGTCGGTCGCCACGCTGAAGCGCCCGCACGGACAGGGGTTGGCGGCGAGCACCATCAAGAACTTCGCCGGGAACCGCACGACACCGGCGCTGCGCGCGATCACGACGTGACCCGCCTCCAGGGGCTGCCGCAGGGCATCGAGTGCGAAGCCGCTGAACTCCGGGGCCTCGTCCAAAAAGAGCACACCGCGGTGTGACAACGACACCGCGCCCGGCCGCGCCAGCCCCTTGCCGCCACCGACGAGGGACTGCATCGTCGCCGAGTGGTGGGGTGCGCAGTACGGCGGGACGTCCACCATCGGCTTGCCCGGCGGCAGCAGGCCCGCGACCGAGTGGATCGCCGTCACCTCGAGGGATTCCTGCCGGGTGAGGCGCGGCATGAGCGACGGCATCCGCTCGGCGAGCATCGTCTTGCCCGCGCCGGGTGGACCTTGCAGAAAGACATGGTGCCCACCGGCTGCCGCGACCTCCATCGCGGTGCGCGCCGACATCTGGCCGACCACATCGGCGAGGTCGTCGTGCCCCTGGTCGTGTTCCGACACGGCCATGCCGCACAGACCGGTCGCCTCCCCCGTGCCGGGCACGCGCAGGCCCGCCAGCAGCGGATCCGGCCGCCCCTGCTCGTCCGGCTCCTCCTCGGGCACCGGCTCATCCGCGAGCACCGCGATCAGCTGGCGCAGACTGCGCACCCCGAGCACCGAGACCCCGGGCACCAGCGAGGCCTCGGCCGCCGCGCACTCCGGCACCACCACCTGCTCGTATCCGGCGTCCGCCGCGGCCAGCACCGCCGGCAGCACACCCCGCACCGGCCGTACCCGTCCGTCCAGGCCGAGCTCCCCGATCATCACGATGTCGGAGAGCACCCGTGGATCGATCCGCTCGGAAGCACCCAGGACCGCGCAGGCCACAGCGAGATCGAACCCGCTGCCGCCCTTGGGCACCGACGCAGGACTCAGCCCCACCGTGAGCTTCTTCTGAGGCCATGACGCGCCGGAATTCACCACCGCCGCCCGAACCCGGTCCTTGCTCTCCGTCAGACTCTTGTCGGGGAGGCCGACCAGGGTGAAGGCCGCGACGCCTGGCTCCAGGTCGGCCTGGACCTCGACCACGACGCCCTCGACGCCGACGAGCGCCACTGAACACGTACGCGCGAATCCCATCAGGCCACCCCCCGCGCGTGCTCGACCACGGGCGCACCGCGGTCGGGGAGGACGACGCCGATCAGATCGATGCGGACGCCGCCGGGTGGTGCCCCGCCGTGTTCCTGGAGCCAGCGCTCGGCCAGGCCACGCAGTCGCTGGGCCTTGGCCGGGGTGACGGCCGCCATCGGGTGCTCAAATGCGCCCGCCTTGCGGGTCTTGACCTCGCAGACGACGAGCGCGTCGCCGTCACGTGCCACGATGTCGATTTCGCCGGTCCTGCCGCACCGCCAGTTGCGCGCCAGGACCGTCATCCCGGTCTCCGTCAGCCGCCGCGCGGCCAGATCCTCGCCGTACTCTCCGAGTGCCCTGTGTGCCTTGGGTGTGTTCATGTCGGCACCACCTCCGGCGCCAACATTGAGGCCACTTCGAGCCGGTATTGGATCTTGGTGGACGAGCGGATGATTGTGGATAACTCCGTCACCCGCGCGAGCGCTCACCGCACGTCGCGGCGGCGCGCCACAGCCGCCCGCCGCACCGCCCGTCATCAGCCGCCGGGCAGCTCCAGGTCGCTCTTGTTCAGCTCCTCGATATTCACGTCCTTGAATGTGAGCACGCGTACCTGCTTCACGAAGCGAGCGGGTCGGTACATGTCCCACACCCAGGCGTCCGCCATGGACACCTCGAAAAACACCTCGCCCTGGACCGAGTGCACCTGCATCTCGTAGTCATTGGTGAGGTAGAAGCGCCGTTCGGTCTCGATCACATATTTGAACAGACCGACGACATCGCGGTACTCCCGATAGAGCTTCAGCTCCATCTCGGTCTCGTACTTCTCGAGGTCCTCGGCGCTCATGGCATGTTCCCCTTCAGCCGTGCGTCCCCCTATTGTGCGCCAGCCCCGCGAGCCCCTAGACGATTTCCGTGTCGAGGACCTCGGGCGTGGCCGGGGGACCCTCGTCGAGCACCCTGCGCAGCAGCTCGGCGAGTCTGGTCGGATACACCGTCTCATGTGCCTCGGTCAGTTCCTGGCACGTCCACCAGCGTGCTCCGGCGACACTGCGCCGCTCCAGGTCCGTCAGCCCCGCGGCCTCCGTGGCCGTCTGGGTCGTACGGGCCAGGTAGTACCACTCGTCCTGGTCCCAGCGGCGCCCCGCGAACGGGAAGGAGCACAACCGCCGCCACAGCACCGGGCCCAGCTCGACCTCGGTGATTCCGGTCTCCTCCACGAGCTCGCGCAGCGCGGCCTGCTCGCGGGTCTCGGCGCCCTCCAGGCCGCCGCCGGGCGTGAACCACCAGTCGTCGGCGGGATCGTCCGGCTCGTGCCCGTGCAGCAGCAGAATGCGCTCCTCGGGGTCGAGCAGCACCACGCGGGCGACCTTCCGCGGGCCGCCCCGGTACTCGTCCGGCGTCCCCGTTCCGCCGTCGTGCGGAGGTTCGTCGTAGGACACCTCAGCGGGCACCGGCGAGTTCCGTCCGGGCCTTGGCACGTCGGCCCGCACGGCCGGCGATCGGACCGTACGCCGCGCCGCCCAGGACGAGCACCGCACCGGCGATCACCGCGCCGACCATCAGGCGCAGCGGTCCCGGCTGGGAAAGGCTGCCGAGGGTCTCGAAGCCGGTCGGCCGCTTCAGCATGCCGTTCATGGGCCAGGCGACGGCGTCGACCCTGGCGGTCACGGCATTGCGCGACACCGTGCCGCTGGCCGCGTCCGTGAGGTGGGCGCTGGAGTCCAGGGAGCCCTGACGTTCGTCGCCGAGCAGGAACAGGCGCCCCTCGGGCACCTTCACGGTCGGGATCTTCGTGATCTCGGCCAGGCTGCCCTTGGGCAGATACGGTTCGTCGATCTGCTTGCCGTTGACGGTCAGCTTGCCGTTGGTGCAGCAGGAGACCGTGTCGCCGCCGACGGCGACCACGCGCTTGACCACGGCCGCGTTGGTGACCCAGGTCTTGTCGCGGAAGACGACGACGTCACCGCGGCGTACCTCGCTGCCGTCGATGCGCTGTGCCAATACCCGGTCACCGGCGTCGATCGTCGGCGCCATCGAACTGGTGGGCACGGTGTACGGCCGGTAGACCACCGCCCCCCAGGCGAATCCTCCGAGGAACAGCACCAGGCCCAGCGCGACAGCCAGTCCGGACAGCCTCTGTCCGACCCGGCCGCCCGCCTGGGCCTTGCTTGCGCCACCGCTGTGCGGGGCCGTACGTGTCGCGCTCTCGCCACCCATGGGTCCGCACCTTACCCGGGGGTACGGTGCGCGGTCAGCCCATGGTCTGATCACACCTGCCGGTTCCGGAACGCGCCCGGCCCGCCGGCGCCCCTACGTGCTGCCGAGCGCCCGATACGACCGAGGGGCCGGTGGCCCGGACGAATCCGAGCCGACCGGCCCCAAGGGGGCGCTTCAGCGCGTTACTTGGACGACTTCCGCTTCCGTCGTACCAGCACCAGCGGTACCGCGCCCACCAGCGCCACGGCAGCCGGCGAGGTGACCGCGGCCGCCGCCTGGTCGCTCAGGCCGGTCTGGCCGAAGGTGTCCGGGACCGGGAGGGTGCCCCAGCGGTTGATGGGCCAGGCCTTCACAATGGCGCGGCCGACGACCTTGTCCACGGGGACCATGCCGTGGTGCTTGTCCATCTGGTTGTAGCGCGAGTCCCGCGAGTTCTGGCGGTGGTCACCCATCACCCAGATCATGCCCTTGGGCACCTTGACCTTGAACTGGCCGCCGTCCTCGTCGACGCTGCACGGGGTGTTGCCCGGGTACACGTACGGCTCGTTCAGCGCCTTGCCGTTGACGGTCAGCGGGCCGGTGCCCTTGCACTGGATGGTGTCGCCGCCGACGCCGATGACCCGCTTGATGAGGTCCTTCTCCTCGGCGGACGGCATCAGGCCGATCCAGCTGAGGACCGTCTGCAGGGCGTTCGGGTTGGCCGTGGGCTCGCCCGCCAGCCAGTTGTCGGGGTCGTGGAAGACGACGACCTCGCCGCGCTCCGGCTCGGAGCCGAACCACGGGGTCAGCTTGTCGACCAGGACACGGTCGCCCTGCTGGAGGGTGTTCTGCATCGAGTCCGAGGGGATCGAGAACGCCTGCACCAGGAACGTCTTGATCAGCAGCGCGAGAACCAGGGCGATGCCGATCAGGATCGGCAGCTCCTTCCAGAAGGAGCGCTGCTTCTTCGACTTCGCGTCCTGCTCGGCGCGCTCGGTCGCAGCGCTGCCGTCCTCGGACTCACTCGCGGAGCCGGATGCGCCCTCTACGGCTGGGGAACCCGAATCGTCGGGCCGCTCCGGCTGCCCTTCGGGACCTTCGTGTCCGGACCGTGCGCCGACCGCCACATCCCCCACATCCACTCCTCACTCCGTGCCGCCGCCCGCGTCGTCGAATTCGGCGCAGGCCCACCACTCCCATAACGAGCGGGAGTTCCGCAGGGCTCGGGAGGGGGATCAATCCGTCTGGATCCGCAGGGGCCACCCTATGCGACTGGGCGAGAGCGGACGTCGACCCTCCAGGCGCGTCGGCGACCGTCGCGAACGTGCTCGGTTCCTTCAGGCGGGTCCAGTGACCGACGGGCCAGCCGATGATCATGGCCCGGCCGACGATCGACTTCTCGGAGACCGTACCGCTGAACTTGTCGGTGCGGTGGTAGCGCGAGTCGGCGGAGTTGCCTCGGTGGTCTCCCAGAACGAACAGGCGGCCCTGGGGCACCTTCACCTCGAAGGCGAAATCCGACGGCTTGTCGCCGGCGTAGATGTAGGGCTCGGTCAGCGGCGTGCCGTTGACGGTCACCCGGCCTTGCGCGTCACAGCACTTGACCGTGTCCCCGCCGACGCCCACGACCCGCTTGATGAGGTCCTTCTCGTTGTCGGACGGCAGCAGGCCGATGAAGGTCAACCCTTCCTTGACCTGCTTGACGACAACGGGGTCGTCCTTCTTCTTGGTCTCCTCGGCTGTGAGCCAGCCTCCGGGGTCCTTGAAGACGACGACGTCACCGCGCTGGGGCTTGGAGCCGAACCAGGGGGTGAGCTTGTCGACCAGGACGCGGTCGCCGATCTGGATCGTGTTCTCCATGGAGCCCGACGGGATCACGAACGCCTGGACGAGGAAGGTCTTGAGAACCAGCGCTATCAGCACCGCCACACCGACGAGGAGAGGTATCTCCTTGATCGCCGAGCGCCGCCTGCGCCGCTTGATCTTGCGAGCGAGCTTGCGCCGTTCCACACGGCTGGGCCGGACCGCGCCCCCGGAGGCACGCCGGGTGCCGGTGGGCAGCAGGTTGTCCGCGGCGCTGGTGGAGACCCCGCGCGGTTTGCCACGGTTACCCATGGGCACCGTCCGCGGCGGACACGCGCGCGTAGGCGTCGGGACGCGTCAGCCGGGTCCAGTGGTCGGCGGGCCAGGCGATCCAGTCGGCCCTGCCGATGACGTCGGAGACGGGGATCATGCCGCCGCCGGGCGAGCCCAGGTGGTCGCGGGAGTCGCTGGAGTCGCTGCGGTGGTCGCCGAGGAGGAAGAGGGACCCGTCGGGCACGACGACGTCGAAGCCCACGTCGGACGGACTGTCCCCGGAATGCAGAAACGTCGACTCGTCGACCGACCTGCCGTTCACTTCGAGCCTCCCTTCCTTGTCGCAGCAGACCACATGGTCTCCTCCTACACCGACGACGCGCTTGATGTAGTCGGCGTTCCCGAAATACCCAGTGCCGTCGAACACAACGACGTCGCCCCGGTGCGGCTCAGCACCGAAACGGTACGCCAACTTATTTACGAGAACGCGGTCCCCGATCCTCAATCCCGGCTCCATGGAGCCGCTGGGAATGTGGAACGGCTGCATCACGAACCGGCTGACGAGCAGCAGAAAGACCAGGCAGACCAGCACGGTCAGGGTGATCCGCCCGCCCGGGAGCCAGTCCGCGACCCGGTCCAGCAACGCGAAACGCGACCGACCCTCCGGCCTGTCCGTGTCCGAGGCGTTCTCGGAGTCGGAAGGGCGGGAGGAGCGGTCGCGCTCCAGGGGCTGTGCTTCGGTGTCCATCGGGGCCAGATGTTATCCGGCCCCGCTTTGAACCCCGGTGTGAGCTCAGCTCTCGCGCTTCTCCTTGATCTTCGCGGCCTTGCCGCGGAGGTCACGCAGGTAGTACAGCTTCGCGCGACGCACGTCACCACGGGTGACGAGCTCGATCTTCTCGACGATCGGGGTGTGCACCGGGAAGGTGCGCTCGACGCCGACCGAGAAGGAGACCTTGCGGACCGTGAAGGTCTCGCGGACACCGGCGCCCTGGCGGCGGATGACTACGCCCTTGAACTGCTGCACACGGGAGCGGTTGCCCTCGATGACGCGGACGTGGACGTTGACGGTGTCACCCGGGCGGAAGGCCGGGATGTCGCTGCGCAGCGACGCGCTGTCGACGGAGTCGAGCAGGTGAGACATTTCGTCTGCTTTCTTCGTTGATGCCACAGGTCATCAACGGGAGATAGTTTTCCAAGAGGGTGCTGCCGCGTCGGGGCGGGCGTCGTGTCCCCCTGTGGCAGGGGCGCACGCCGGACGACGTACAGCAGCGGTCTATTCTTCCACGGCCTCTGGGCTGCGCCAAAATCGGCCGTCGGGACCTGGCTGCCAGCCCAGGATCGAGAGCATTTCGCGGTCCTTCTTGTCGAAGACGGAAGGGTCGCAGCGCTCGATGAGGTCGGGCCGGTTCGCCGTCGTACGGCGCAGGGCCTCGTCGCGGCGCCAGCGGGCGATCTTCCCGTGGTGGCCGCTGACCAGTACCTCCGGAATCTCGCGGCCGCGCCACGCCGGGGGCTTGGTGTAGACCGGCCCCTCCAGGAGGTTGGCCATGGCCCCGGGGGCGAAGGAGTCGTCCCTGTGGGACTCGACGTTGCCGAGGACGCCGGGCAGCAGCCGCGCCACGGCCTCCGTGACGACCAGGACGGCCGCCTCGCCGCCGGCGAGCACATAGTCGCCGATGGACACCTCGTAGACGGGCATCCGGGTGGCGTACTCGTCGATGACGCGGCGGTCGATGCCCTCGTAGCGTGCGGGCGTGAAGACCAGCCAGGGGCGCTCGGAGAGCTCGACGGCGAGCTCCTGGGTGAAGGGGCGCCCGCTGGGCGTGGGGACCACCAGTGCGGGCCCGTGGGAGCCCGTCTCGTAGCCGTCCGCCAGCACGGAGTCCAGGGCGTCGCCCCAGGGCTCGGTCTTCATGACCATGCCGGGGCCGCCGCCGTACGGGGTGTCGTCGACCGTGTGGTGACGGTCGTACGTCCACTCCCGAAGATCATGCACGTGCACATTCAGCTGTCCACGCGCGCGTGCCTTGCCGACGAGCGAGACGTCCAGGGGGTCGAGGTACTCGGGGAAGATCGTGACGACGTCGAGCCGCATTACGCCTCGTCCTCGTCGCGGGAGGAGACGATCTCGGCCCGGTCGTCGATCAGGCCCGGCGGCGGGTCGATGACGGCCCGCTGCTCCTCCAGGTCGATCTCGACGACGATCTCCTCGACGAACGGGATCAGGACTTCGGTCCCGTCCGCGCGCTCGACCACGAACAGGTCCTGCGAAGGCAGATGCGAGATCTCCGTGATCCGCCCGACCTCCACACCGTCCTTGGTGACCACGTCCAGGTCCATCAGCTGGTGGTCGTAGTACTCGTCCGGGTCCTCGGGCCTCTCGTCCGGGTCGATCTCGGCGATCAGCAGGGTGTTGCGGAGCGCCTCGGCGGCGTTCCGGTCCCGCACGCCCTCGAAGCGCAGCAGCAGACGGCCGCTGTGCACCCGGCCCGTCTCGATGGTCAGCGGTCCGGCGGAGGCCGGGTCGGTGAGCAGGACGGCGCCGGGCCCGAGCCTGAGTTCCGGCTCGTCCGTACGGACCTCCACGGTGACCTCGCCCTTGATCCCGTGGGCGCGGCCGACGCGAGCGACTACCAGCTGCACTGTGCTTGATCTCCTGTCGGTACGACTACGGGCCGGGGACAGCTCGGCCACGCGGCGATAGCCGCACATCCGATACTGCTCCCCGGCCCGAGCCGGTGCTGCCTGTTACGTCAGCGGACGTGATCCACGTCGACCAGGTCGACGCGGACACCGCGTCCGCCGATGGCGCCCACGACGGTGCGCAGAGCGCGCGCGGTGCGGCCGTTGCGGCCGATCACCTTGCCGAGGTCGTCGGGGTGCACCCGGACCTCGAGAACGCGTCCGCGGCGCAGGTTGCGCGAGGCGACCTGCACATCATCGGGGTTGTCGACGATGCCCTTCACGAGGTGCTCGAGAGCCTCCTCGAGCATGCTCAGGCCTCGGTCGACTCGGACTCGGCGGCAGCCTCGTCCTTCTTCTCAGCCTTCTTCTTCTGGGTGATGGCCTCACCCTTGCCCTCGTCGTCGCCACCAAGGGCGTCGAACAGCGGGCGCGCGGCCTTCGGCTCGGCCACGAGCAGCGGAGCCGGGGCGGGCAGGCCCTTGAACTTCTGCCAGTCGCCGGTCAGCTTCAGGATCGCGAGAACGGGCTCGGTCGGCTGCGCGCCGACACCCAGCCAGTACTGCGCGCGGTCCGAGTCGACCTCGATGCGCGAGGGGTTCTGTACCGGGTGGTACAGGCCGATCTCCTCGATGGCCCGGCCGTCACGGCGGGTACGGGAGTCGGCGACGACGATGCGGTAGTGAGGCGAACGGATCTTGCCCAGACGCTTCAGCTTGATCTTGACTGCCACGGAAGTGGTGTCTCCTGGTCTTGACGTGGTTGGGCACGGCGAGATGGCCGCGTGGGGTTGCGGTACCCGAGTGCCCGATGGACGCGTCAGCCGGAGGAGAGAGGGGTCCTGTGCGGCTGTCGAGTACAGCTAGCCATTGTGCCACATCCTGGCGGGGCGCCTTCACCGGACAGCCCGCCGCCGGAGCACGGCTGAGCGGCACTCGGCGCCGGGATGAGTCCGACGTCGGCCGCGCCTACCGGCATCCACGAGATGCCGCTACCGATCGCTGCCGACGACTGCGCAACCCGGCGCTTACCGGGTGCCGCCTCTCCTCGGGACGGGCGCCGTCCCAGCGGCACTCCCGCCCGGGGGCTACGAGGCGGCCGCGCCCACGACCTCCGGGATCCGGAACGGCTTTCCACATCCCCCGCACACGATCGGTGCCTGGGCCAGTACCGACGGGACGACCCGTACGTTGCGGCCGCAGTCGCACACCGCCTTGACGCGGACGCCTCCTCCGGAGGAGCCGTGGCGGGCGGCCGGGCCGCGGAACGAGCGGGCGGTGTCTGCGGCGGTCGCGGCCGTGTGGGCCTTGAGCGCGCGCTGCAGGCGCTCGATCGTCGGGCGGTAGCGCCGCTTGGCCTCGGGGTTGAGCGTGACCAGGGAGAAGCCGCTGCTGGGATGCGGCTCCTCGGGGTGGTCGAGGCCCAACTCCTCCGCGATCGCGAGGAATCTGCGGTTGTGATAGCGGCCGGCGCGCGAGGTGTCGCGGACTCCTCGGGCGGCGGCGATGCCGTGGACTGCCTCATGAAGCAGTCGCTCGAAGGAGAGTTCGTGCCCGCAGGCGGACGACGACTCTCCGATCAGGGACTCTGGCGCGGCAAGATCGGGCAGTTCGGGGTGGTGCCGCTGAATGTCGGCCCACGCCCCTGCCAGCTCTGCGGCGAGAACAGGTGGTGTCGTGCTCACGTAATGACAACGAGCCGGGGTGCCTCTGTGTTCCTATTCCGGGGCATCCCAAATAATTTGCACGTACCCGTCAGTTGCCGCTGATGCGTCCTGACGAGGGCGGGTGCGCTGATCTGCGGAGAAGCCTCACAGCTCGTACCAAGGCGGTACGTAGGCATACGTACGCCCCGGCGCGTAGA
Organism: Streptomyces albiflavescens; assembly: GCF_014645835.1. GTDB lineage: Bacteria > Actinomycetota > Actinomycetes > Streptomycetales > Streptomycetaceae > Streptomyces > Streptomyces albiflavescens. The sequence continues at coordinate 233,363 of NZ_BMMM01000011.1, read as the reverse complement.
CGGTGTCCGCGCGCCGGGGCACCTGAGGTCTGCAGATGCGCAAGAGGCGTTTCGGTCGCCCTCGGGGGCTACTTAGTAAGCGCGCGCGACGACGGCGACGTTACCCGGTGCGTCGTCGGCGTCGGGCACCGACCCGTCCTCGGCGACCAGACACCGTACGGTCACGGAGTGCTCGGCCAGCTTGGCCTCGCCCTCTTCGCCGAGGTCGGCCCAGGGAATGCGCGCCCAGCCGCCGGCGGTGGCCGCCTCGGCGGCCTCCTCGATCGTCGACACCTCCGACGTACGGGACTCGCGGCGCTCGCGCGACTGCTTCAGAAGCAACGCCTGGTCCTCTTCGAGCACCGTGGGGAGCAGGCCCACGAGCGCGTCGATCGCCACCGGCTCCTTGCCTCCGGGGATGCGGCGGGCCAGCATCGCGGTGCCGCTCTCCAGGTCACGGGGGCCGACCTCGATGCGTACGGGTACGCCCTTGAGCTCCCAGTCGACGGCGCGGCGCCCGAACGGGGTGTCCGTACGGTCGTCCACCTGGACGCGTACACCCGCCGCCTTCAGCCGGTCGCCGATTTCGCGGACCTTGGCCAGAACCGCATCGTCCCCCTTGATCGCGAGGACGACCGCCTGTACGGGGGCGAGCCGCGGCGGCACCCGCAACCCATTGTCATCGCCGTGCGACATGATCAGGCCACCCACCATGCGTGTCGACGACCCCCAGGAGGTCTGCCAGACGAGCTCCTGCTTGCCGTCCTTGGACAGGTACTGGGTGTGGAAGGCCTTGGCGAAGTTCTGCCCGAGCTCGTGGCTGGTGCCCATCTGGAGGGCCTTGCCGTCACCCATCATCGATTCGAGCGTGAGGGTGTTGATGGCACCCGCGAAGCGCTCGCTGGGTGTCTTGCGCCCGAGCACCACGTCGATCCCGAGGACGTTCACCATGAAGTCCGCGTAGACCTTCTCGTGGATGTACGCGGCGTAGTCGCGGGCGTCCTCGTACGTGGCGTGGGCGGTGTGGCCCTCCTGCCAGAGGAATTCCGTCGTACGGAGGAACACGCGCGGGCGCATCTCCCAACGGACCACGTTCGCCCACTGGTTGATCAGCAGCGGCAGGTCGCGATAGCTCTGCACCCACTTGGAGAAGTAGTCGTTGATGATCGTCTCGGAGGTGGGGCGGACGACGACCGGCTCCTCCAACTCCTTGCCGCCGCCGTGCGTGACGACCGCGAGCTCGGGGGCGAAGCCCTCGACGTGCTCGGCCTCCTTCGTCAGATACGACTGCGGGATGAAGAGGGGAAAGTACGCGTTCTGGGCGCCCGCCTCCTTGATGCGGGCGTCCATCTCCTGCTGCATCCGCTCCCACAGCCCGTACCCGTACGGTCGGATGACCATGGTGCCGCGCACCGGCCCGTTGTCGGCCAACTCGGCCTTGTTGATCAGGTCCTGGTACCAGCGCGGGAAATCGGCCGCCTGGGGCGTAAGAACGGGTGCCTTTGCCATGCGGCGATGGTACGGGGCCACGTTGCCGGAATGTGAATTCTCGCGGCGCGCACGGGGAGCGCACAAGCCGGGCGCCGCAACCCCTGGACGCCACGTCGAGCGCGGAGTTACCTGACATACGGGGGGAGTGCGGCGCACTGCACGGGGGCCATGGAAACGGGGCACAGCGGCAACTCTCGGTGGATTGGGGCGCTTTCGATGACACCTACGCTCGTGCGGCAGCATCTACCTCACGCGGGGGCGGTACCCCGGGTGAATCAGTCTGCACGCGCGCGTGACTGGGCCGAGATCCAGGAGCGGATGCTGGTGCCGCTCTACGAGGCCGTCTACGAGCGACTCGAAGTGGGCAGCGGGACGCGGCTGCTCGGCCTCGGCTGCGGGTCGGGGCTCGCCCTTCTGATGGCGGCCGGTCGGGGCGCCGCCGTCACGGGTGTCGACTCCTCGTCGCCCGAGCGGCTGGCCCTCGCGCGGGAGCGGTTGCTGCCGGAGGCATGGAGCACACGCGCGCGTGCGGACACTCGGCTCGTGGACGGGTCCCCCGCGGACGCGGCCGTCGCGGGGGCGCCGGCGTACAACCTCGTGACGGCGTTCGAGCCGATCGGGTGCGTGGCCGGGGACTCCGAAGTGCTGGGTTCGCTGCTCGGGTCGGCCACGCCGCTTGCCGAGCGGGGGGCGCCTGTGGTGCTGGTCGGGTGGGGGCCGCCCGAGCGGTGCACGACCTCCGCCGTGCTGCGGGTCGCCACCAAGTTGGCCGATCCCCTGCGGGGGGCGGGGAGTTGGCGGGCCGCCTGTCGGGACGACCTGGAGGAGGTCGCCCAGCGGGCCGGGTTGCGGCCGGACGGGTCCGGTCGGGTTGCTTGTCCGTTCGGGTATGCCGATGTGGACAGTGCGGTGCGGGGGCTGCTGTCGACGGGGTTGTTCGACGCGGCGGTCGACGCCACCGATCAGGTGCAGGTCGACAAGGAGCTGACCGAGGCGCTTCATCCGCATCAGCGGCGGGACGGGACGGTGTGGATGCCCAACGTGTTCCGGTATCTGATCGCTCGTACGGGCTGAGGTCACAGGCGTCTTTCGCCCCCTCCGCCCCTGCCCTTCCCCAAGCTCTCGGCTTCGCTCGAGCGGGGGACCCCCATCCTCCCGGGGGCTGCGCCCCAGACCCCGCAGGGTTGCTCTTCGACTGCCGGCGAGTGGGGGCTTGTCGCGCAGTTCCCCGCGCTCCTGACGGGGCGCGGGGATGAAAAAGACCCCTACTCCAGCCTCTTCACCCCCGCGATGCGATACGCCTCCGCCTCCTCCAGCGTTTCGTTCGCGAGGAGCGCTTCCGCGAGGGCGTCGAGTTGGTCACGGTGCTCGCGGAGTTTGTCGCAAGCCTCCTCGTAGCACTCGTCGACGATCCGGCGCATCTCGTGGTCGATGGAGTCGAGGGTCGCGGGCGCAGCCGCGAGTCCGTAGGCCTGTTGGGCGTCGTTCGGGAGGGCGGAGAGCCGGCCGACTCGTTGGCTCATGCCCCAGCGGGCGACCATGCCGCGGACGATGTTGGTGACCTGTTCGAGGTCGTTCTCCGAGCCCGTGGTGACGACTCCGTAGACGACGTGTTCGGCGGCCATGCCACCCAGGGCGCCGATGATGCGGCCGCGCAGGTACTCCTCCGTGTACGAGTACCTGTCCGCTTCCGGGGTCGACAACGTCACACCCAAGGCCCGGCCGCGCGGGACGATCGTGACCTTGCGGACCGGGTCCGCGCCCGGCTGCAGCATGCCGAGGAGGGCGTGGCCGCTCTCGTGGTAGGCCGTGCGGCGGCGCTCCGCCTCCGGCATGACCAGTGCGCGTTCCGCGCCCAGCTGTACCTTTTCCAGCGCCTCGGAGAGGTCCGTCGGCATGACCTGATCCTGCTTGCGCTTGACCGCCAGCAGAGCCGCCTCGTTGGCGAGATTCGCGAGATCCGCTCCGGTCATGCCCGGAGTCGTACGGGCCACCTGGGAGAGGTCCACATCGGGAGACAACGGAATGTCGCGGGTGTGGATCTCCAGGATCGCCTCGCGGCCGCCGCGGTCGGGGGGCGCGACGTTGACGATGCGGTCGAAGCGGCCGGGGCGGGTGAGCGCCGGGTCCAGGATGTCCGCGCGGTTCGTGGCGGCGATGACGACGACGCCCTCGGAGCCCGAGAAGCCGTCCATCTCGGTCAGGATCTGGTTCAGCGTCTGCTCGCGCTCGTCGTGGCCGCCCATGCCGGAGCCGCCCGCCCGCGCCCGGCCGATCGTGTCGATCTCGTCGATGAAGATGATGGAGGGGGCCACCTTGCGGGCCTCGGCGAACAGTTCGCGGACGCGGGACGCGCCGACGCCGACGATCATCTCGATGAACTCGGAGGCCGAGGCCGAGAAGAAGGGAACCCCCGCCTCCCCCGCCACGGCCCGCGCGAGCAGCGTCTTGCCCGTACCCGGCGGACCGGCGAGCAGTACGCCGCGCGGCATCTTCGCACCCATCCTGCGGTAGGCGTCCGGGTTCTTGAGGAAGTCCACGACGTCGTTCAGTTCACCCGCGACCTCGTCGATGCCGGCCACGTCGGCGAAGGTCGTACGCGGGGCGCCGGGCTGCAGTTCGACCGGCTTCGGGGGCGCCTTGCGGCCGAGCATGCCACCCGCGCTGCCCATGCCCGCCCGGAACCGTCGGGCGAAGAAGACCCACAGCACCACCAGGAGCACGATCGGGGCGAGGGAGAGCAGCAGGTTGGAGAGGAAGCTGCGCTGCTGGACCACTGGTGAGGCGGTCACCGCGACCTGGTGTTTCTCCAGGTTCTGCCAGAGCTTGTCGTCCGCGAAGGACGGGCGCTGGGTCTGGAACTTGGTGTACTTCCCGCCGCCCTCCGGGTTGTCCTGGGCCTTCTTGAGCTGGCCCTGGATCGCGTCGCCCTTGGAGTAGATCTTGGTGATGTTGCCGTTGTCGACCTGCTTGCTGAACTCCGTGTACGAGATCGTCGGCCCGTTGCCCTCGTTGAAGAAGGACAGCCCCAGGATGGCGATGACGAACACGACCAGGGCGGCGATGGTCAGGCCTATCCAACCGCCGGGCATCCTCCTTTTCCCGGAGGGCGACCCGGTCGGCTCCGGCGGTGTGCCCTCGGTACGCCACGGCTGGTCAGGTGCCTTGCGCGGCGGCACAGAGTTGCTCATATTCGGACGTTACGCCACTAAATGCGCACCAGCACCCGCACACAACAGACTGGGGGCACCCCTCGGACGAGGGGTGCCCCCAGTGACGTACCGGCACAGAGGCCCGTACGCGAAGAACCGTCAGCCCATGAACTTCTTGAACTCGTCCGGCAGCTCGAAGTCCTGGCCACCCTGCTGCGGCAGACCGAACGCGTTGCCGCCCTGGGCGCCCGCCTCGCGGCGCTGCGCCTCCTCCAGCTCCTGCTGCTTGCGCTTCATCGGGTTGCCGGAGCGCTGCTTGCCCTTGGCCTGCTTCGCCTTCTTCTTGGTGCGGCCGGGGCCGCCACCCATGCCCGGCATCCCGGGCATCCCGGGCATGCCGCCGCCCTGAGCCATCCGGGACATCATCTTGCGGGCTTCGAAGAAGCGCTCGACCAGGCCCTTGACGGCGCTGACCTCGACGCCGGAGCCCTTGGCGATACGGGCGCGGCGCGAGCCGTTGATGATCGTCGGCTCCTGGCGCTCGGCCGGGGTCATCGACTTGATGATCGCGGCCGTGCGGTCGACGTCGCGCTCGTCGAGGTTGTTGATCTGGTCCTTGATCTGGCCCATGCCGGGGAGCATGCCGAGCAGCTTGCTGATGCTGCCCATCTTCCGGACCTGCTCCATCTGGGCCAGGAAGTCGTCCAGGGTGAAGTCCTGGCCCTTCTTGGACGCCAGCTTGGAGGCCATCTTCTCGGCCTCTTCTTGGCTGAACGTCTTCTCCGCCTGCTCGATCAGGGTGAGCAGGTCACCCATGTCGAGGATGCGGGATGCCATCCGGTCCGGGTGGAAGGCGTCGAAGTCGTCGAGCTTCTCGCCGTTCGACGCGAACATGATCGGCTTGCCGGTGATCGACGCGATGGAGAGGGCCGCGCCGCCTCGGGCGTCACCGTCGAGCTTCGACAGGACCACGCCGTCGAAGCCGACGCCGTCGCGGAAGGCCTCGGCGGTGTTGACCGCGTCCTGACCGATCATCGCGTCGACGATGAAGAGGATCTCGTCCGGCGAGACCGCGTCACGGATGTCAGCGGCCTGCTGCATCATGTCCTGGTCGATGCCGAGGCGGCCCGCGGTGTCCACGATCACGATGTCGTGGACCTTGGTCTTCGCGAACTCCATGGAGTCCCTGGCGACCTTGACCGGGTCACCGACGCCGTTGCCCGGCTCGGGCGCGTAGACCGCGACGCCGGCGCGCTCGGCGACGACGCTGAGCTGATTCACGGCGTTCGGGCGCTGGAGGTCGGCGGCGACGAGCAGCGGCGAGTGGCCCTGGTCCTTGAGGTGCTTGCCGAGCTTGCCCGCGAGGGTCGTCTTACCGGCACCCTGCAGACCAGCGAGCATGATCACGGTGGGCGGGTTCTTGGCGAACCGGAGGCGGCGGGTCTCGCCGCCGAGGATCGTGACGAGCTCATCGTTCACGATCTTGAGAACCTGCTGGGCCGGGTTCAGCGCCTTGGAGACCTCGGCACCGAGCGCGCGCTCCTTGACGTTCTTGATGAAGGTCCGCACGACCGGCAGGGCCACATCGGCCTCGAGGAGCGCGATACGGATCTCGCGTGCGGTGGCGTCGATGTCAGCTTCGGACAGCCGGCCCTTGCCCCGCAGGTTCTTGAACGTCGCTGAGAGGCGATCGGAGAGAGTATCGAACACGGCGCTCGTCGGTCCTCAGGGGTCGGGGGCGAAGGGAATCGCCCTCCAGGGTATCTGGCCGCGTGCGGTGCGGTCTCCACCGCGTTCGTACGAGACCGGGGGCACCCCCCCCGATCCCGTACGGGACAGGCCCTAACCCCGCAGCGTCTCCTCCAGGGCGCGGGCGACCGAAGCCGCCTCCTCCCCCGGCAGGGGCGCGCCCTTCGGGCCGGTCACGTAGAAGGCGTCCACGGCGTTCGCGCCGAGCGTGGAGACATGCATGCTGCGCACCCGGATGTTCGCGTCCTCCAGGGCCCGCCCGATGCGGTGCAGCAGACCGGGGGCGTCATGGGCACGGACCTCGATGACCGTGGCGTGGCGAGAGGCCGCCGAGGCGACCGTCACACGGGGCGGCGGCGCGACCGTCCCCCGGCGGCGGGGGTAGGCGGCGTCCCGTTCGGCGAGCCGGGCCGTGATGTCGAGGGAACCGTCCAGGGCGCGTACGAGATCGGCGCGCAGGCGGGCGGCCTGCGGCAGGGACCCGTACTCGGCGGCGACCCGCCAGTTGAGCAGCAGTACCGAGCCCTGCACGCCGTCGGGCAGGTCCAGGGCGCGCAGCTCGGCGGTGCGGACGGTCAGCCGGTGCATGGCGAGGACGCCCGCGACCGCGGGGAGCACGCCGGGCTGGTCCGGCACGGCGATGAGGAGCTCCACGCCCAGCGGCTCCGGGTCGCCGGCGGTCTCCTCGGCCGGTGGCTCGGTCTGCGCGCGCAGCGCGAGTACGGGCCCGCCCGTACGGAACGCCTCGATCGCGAGCCGCTCCTGCTCGGCGGTGGGCGCCGCGTCCTCGGGCTCCTCGGGGTCGTCCCCGGCGAGTACGGCCGAAACCCGCTTGACCAGGTCGGCGACGAGGGAGCCGCGCCACGAGGACCAGGCGGCGGGGCCGGTGGCCAGGGCGTCCGCCTCGGTCAGGGCGTGCAGCAGTTCGAGGGTGCCCTGCGAGCCGACCGCCTCGGCGACCGAGCGGACCGTGGCCGGGTCCTCCAGGTCGCGCCGGGTCGCGGTGTCGACGAGCAGCAGATGGTGGCGTACGAGGGCGGCGAGCACCGCCACGTCCGCGCGGTCGAAGCCGATCCGGGCGGCGACGTCCCGCGCGATGATCTCGCCCGCCACGGAGTGGTCGCCGGGCCAGCCCTTGCCGATGTCGTGCAGCAGAGAGGCCACGAGCAGGAGGTCGGGGCGGCCCACGCGGCGGGTGAGCTCGGAGGCGCGGACGGCGGTCTCGATGAGGTGGCGGTCGACGGTCCAGATGTGCACGGCGTTGCGCTGCGGCCGGCAGCGGACCCGCTCCCAGTCGGGCAGGAGCCGGGTGATCAGTCCCTCCGCCTCCAGCGCCTCCCAGACCTCGACGGTCGGGCGGCCCGAGCCGAGGAGCGTGACGAGCTGTTCGCGGGCCTCGGCGGGCCAGGGCGTGGGCAGCGGGCGCGCCGCGGCGGCCATGCGACGTACTGCGTGCAGGGACAGCGGGAGCCCCGCCTGCGCCGCCGCAGCCGCGGCGCGGAGCGGAAGTACGAGATCGCGCTCGGGGCGTGCGGCTCGCGCGAGCACCACCTCGCCGTCCATCTCGACCACACCCTCGGCGAGCGGGGAACGCTCCGCGGCGGGCTTGGAGCCGCCCAGCATGGCGCGCAGGCGCGGACGAACGGCGCGTGAACGCAGCACGCGCCCTACCTCGCGCCAGGTGACGTCACTGGCGTACGAGACGACGCGCGCGGCCTCGTACACCTGGCGCAGCAGGGTGTCGGCGTCCAGCAGCCCCAGTTCCGCGGCGACCTGGTCCTGCTCCTGGAGCGAGAGGCGGTCGGTGGCGCGTCCGGTGGTGAGATGCAGCGCGTCACGTACGTCGAGGAGCCTGCGCCGGGCGTCGGAGAGGCCCTCGCGGGGCGCGTCCGCGAGCCAGGATGCGGCGACGGCGCGCAGGGCGGTGGCGTCGCGCAACCCGCCGCGCGCCTCCTTCAGGTCCGGTTCGAGGAGGTACTGCAGCTCTCCTTGGCGCTCGGCCCGTTCGACGCACAGCTCCTGGAGTTCGGGGAGACGTTTCGGCGCCTGATTGCGCCAGTCGGCGAGGACGGCCGTACGCAATCCGGCGGTGAGGCCGAGGTCGCCCGCGACATGCCGGGCGTCCAGCAGCCCCAGCTGCACCTTGAGGTCCTCGCCCGCGGTCTTGCGTGCCTCGACGGGCGTACGGACGGAGTGGTCGAGGGCGAGACCCAGGTCCCAGACCGGGTACCAGATGCGGTCGGCGAGGGCGGCGACCGCGCCGGAGTCGCTGCCGTCGTGCAGGAGCAGCAGATCGAGGTCGCTGCGGGGCGAGAGTTCGCCGCGTCCGTAGCCGCCGACGGCGACCAGCGACACCCCGCGCGCCCCCTCGGAGCCGGCGGTGAACAGGCCGGTCAGCCAGTCGTCGGTGAGTTCCGCGAGGGCAGCACGGCGCGGCGGCCCGGACCGCGCCTCCTCCTGGAGGAGGCGCAGCCGGGCCGCCGCGTAGCCGCTGGGTCCCGAGTCCTCTGCTTCCGTACGCATGTCCGTACTCGTCACCCAGCGACTCCTGTCTTTCTTCCTCTTCGAGCGGGTCCGGTTAGAGCGCGTCCGGGCCGCGTTCGCCGGTCCGGACCCGGACGGCTGTCTCGACCGGGATGGACCAGACCTTGCCGTCACCGATCTTGCCGGTGCGGGCCGCCTTCACGACGACGTCGATGAGCTGTTCGGCGTCGTCGTCCTCGGCCAGCACCTCGATGCGGATCTTGGGGACCAGATCGACCGTGTACTCGGCGCCACGGTAGACCTCGGTGTGGCCCCTCTGCCGACCGTAGCCGCTGGCCTCGGTGACCGTCAGACCGTGTACCCCGAAGGCCTGCAGGGCCTCCTTGATCTCGTCGAGCCGGTGGGGCTTCACGACGGCGGTGATGAGCTTCATGCGTCCACCTTCTTGCTCTCCGTGCCCGCGAGGGCGGATACGGCGGCTCCGACGACGCCGCCACCCGCCCCGCTGAAGTCGTATGCGGTCTCGGCGTGCTCGGCCTGGTCGATACCGGCGATCTCCTCGTCCTCGGTGACCCGCATACCGATCGTCTTGTCGATCAGGAAGGCGAGGACCGCGGAGGCGATGAGGGAGTAGGCCAGGACGGCGAAGACACCGGCGCACTGCTTCCAGAACTGCGTCATGCCGCCGCCGTAGAAGAGACCCTCCACGGTGGACTGGCCCTTGCCGCTGGCGAAGAGACCGATCAGCAGGGAGCCGACGACACCGCCGACCAGGTGGACGCCGACGACGTCGAGCGAGTCGTCGTAGCCGAACTTGTACTTCAGGCCGACGGCCATGGCGCACAGCACACCGGCGATGACACCGACGGCGATCGCACCGAGCGGGGAGACCGCACCACCCGAGGGGGTGATGGCGACCAGACCGGCGACGGCGCCCGAGGCGGCACCCAGCGTGGTGAACGCGCCGTGGCGGATCTTCTCGTAGATGAGCCAGGCCAGCATGGCGGCGGCGGTGGCGATCTGCGTGTTGACGAACATCAGCGCGCCGACGCCGTCATCGTTGCCGAGCCACGAACCGGCGTTGAATCCGAACCAGCCGAACCACAGCAGACCGGCGCCGAGCATGACCAGCGGGAGGCTGTGCGGACGCATCGGGTCCTTCTTGAAGCCCACGCGCTTGCCGATGACCAGAATCACGCCGAGCGCCGCGGCACCCGCGTTGATGTGGACCGCCGTACCACCGGCGAAGTCGATCACGCCCAGGTCGAAGGCCCAGCCGCCGGCGCCCCAGACCCAGTGGGCGACCGGGAAGTACACGACCGTGGCCCACAGGGCGATGAACAGGGACCAGGCGGTGAACTTCACGCGATCCGCGAGCGCGCCGCTTATCAACGCCGGCGTAATGATCGCGAACATCAGCTGGAAGACCATGAAGACGAAGATCGGGATGGTGTAGCCGTCCCACAGCTGCGTCAGGCCGATGTTGCTGAGGCCGACCCAGTCGGAGGTCCAACCGATGAACGAGCCGTGGTCGGTACCGAAGGCGGCGGAGAAGCCGTACAGCACCCACAGGATGGTGATGATCCCCATGCTGATGAAGCTCATCATCAGCATGTTCAGGGTGCTCTTGACGCGGACCATGCCTCCGTAGAAGAAGGCCAGGCCGGGTGTCATGATCAGCACCAGGGCGGAACAGATGAGCATGAACCCTGTGTTGGCGGCAGACAGCTTGGGTGCTTCTGCGGCAAGGGTGATGGCTGGTGCCATCGGCGTCTCCTCGTCGTTGGTACGGCCCCGTGCGGGCGAAGCCTGAGTGGGCGTGAGGGGCGGGCCGGTTATGCGCCATGAGATTGACGCAGCGCCGTTTCCGTCGAAGCCCCTCGATGTTTCGCACCAGTGACGAAGAGGTCCTGTGTGTTACGCGTCCATGAACTGCCTGATGCCGGGCCGAGCGATCGTTATCGTGGCGCAACCTTCTTGGAAGGCGAAAAACCGGCCACGGACGGCCGTCCGATGACCTGGCATGGGGGGAGCCGAGTCGGGCAGTTCGGGACAGCCGGCCGTGGCCGGAGTACTGGGGCGGGGCCGCTCACGCGGTCCGTTCAGACCGCCTCGGCGGTCTCCGGCAGGTCGATGGCGAGCTGGTCGGTGAGATCGATGACCTCGGCGAGGTCCCCGAAGTCGCGGGCCGCCGTGTCGACCGTCTTTCGGATACGAGTGTTGACACGCTCCGAGCGCACCTTCTTGGCGACCGCCATCGCCTCCTTGGCCAGCACCGCGCTCCGCTCGGGCTCGCGCTGCAGGAGGTGCACGGTGGCCAGGCCGATGAGGTTGAGTGCGTACGAACGCTGGTGCTCCTGGTCCGTGCCGAAGCGGTCGACGGCCTGCTGCATCAGGGGCTCGGCCATGGACGCGTACGTGGGGCTGCGCCCGGCGACATAGGCGAGGTCACGGTAGGAGTGCGAGTTCTCGCCGTACAGCTCGGCCTTCGAGAAGAAGCGGATCCAGTCGGGGTCCGGGTCGTCCCACTCATGGACGTCGGCGAAGGTGTCCTCGGCCATCCGGACGGCCCGCTTGCACTTTCCGGGCTGGCCCATGTTCGCGTAGGCGCGGGCCTCCATCGCATACAGCATCGACTGGGTGCGCGGGCTCGCGCAGTCACGGCTTCCGTACTGCGCGAGATGGATGAGTTCGAGGGCGTCGTCGGGCCGGCCGAGGTGGATCATCTGGCGGCTCATGCTGGAGAGGATGTACGAGCCGAGCGGCTTGTCGCCCGCCTCCTTCGCGGCGTGCAGGGCGAGCACGAAGTACTTCTGCGCGGTCGGCTGGAGCCCCACGTCGTAGCTCATCCAGCCCGCCAGCTCGGCCAGCTCCGCGGCGACCTTGAACAGGCGTTTGTTGGTCGCGGCGGGCTGGGGCTCCTGCAGTAGGTCCGTCACCTCGTGCAGCTGGCCGACAACCGCCTTGCGGCGCAGGCCGCCGCCGCACTGGGCGTCCCACTGCCGGAACATGACGGTGGTGGACTCCAGGAGGTCCAGCTCGGGCTTGGAGAGCCGGCCACCGCGGCGGGTCGAGGCCGGGGGCTCGAACTCCTCGTGCGGCGGTGTGGGCGTGGGCACGAGCCAGCGCTGCATGGGCTCGATGAGCGCCGGGCCGGCGGAGAGCGCCAGCGAGCTGCCGAGGAAGCCGCGGCGCGCCAGCATCAGGTCGCTGCGCGAGTACTCGCCGATCAGCGCCACGGTCTGCGGGCCGGTCCAGGGCAGGTCGACTCCGGACACGGACGGTGACTGGTGGGCGGCGCGCAGACCGAGATCCTCGACGGCGACGACACAGCCGAAGCGCTCGGAGAACAGCTCGGACAGGATGCGCGGGATCGGCTCCCGCGGGTTCTCCCCGTCCAGCCAGCGGCGCACCCGCGAGGTGTCCGTGGAGATGTGATTGGCCCCCAACTGGCGGGCCCTGCGGTTCACTTGACGTGCGAGCTCGCCCTTCGACCAGCCGCTACGCACGAACCACGAGCCGAGCAGCTCATTGGGGCGCTTGTCAGCGTTCGTCCCGCTTCCGCCGTTGCCGCCCACTGGAACGCCCCCATCCCTGAGACCACTTGCACGCTGCGTGCGCCCAAGCCCTATCAGAATGCCGGTAAATACGGCCGCGCGTCCGGCAGTTCTCACCCTTCGAACGGGAAGCCGACTTGCCCTTGGCATACCCACGAGTGCATACGTCCCCAGGACTCGTGCACTCAAAGTAATCCTACGATCACCCGTCCAGCCATGGCGATCCCGGAAACGCCACCATTCGCCACCCCTTCGAATGAACTCTGGGTCGCCAGTGCGCGATTCACTTGACATAGGACGACTGAAAGTGGGCGGAGCGGTGTGCGCTGGGGCGCACGGCGCCGAGCACACCACCCGGGGCACCACAAAGCGCCGCCTGGACCGCGCGGCACGGGGAAGTTGCGAACAGAGGGTTACGTTCCGCTTCCCTGACGTAACCACCGGTGCGTCGAACCCGTTGGAGGGGGCATGGGCTTCACGATCGGCAGCAGTCGGGGGATGCGCGAAATCCGGCCCGGCTCGCGGCGCCGCGGCCGCTCGTCGGAGTGCACCGCCGTGGCCGAGTTCACCGGGCTGTGGGGCTGGGACGTGGTTCCTGGCGCCCGGGCCGCCGCCGGGGCGTGCTCGTGCGGCAAGGCCGACTGCCCCGCACCGGGCGCGCATCCGCTGGACTTCGCGCCGACCATCCCGGTCGGCGCCACCCTCGACGAGGCGACCGAGGCCTGGGCCGAGTTCCCGGGGGCCGCGGTGATGCTGCCGGTCGGCGGCGCCTTCGACGTGATCGAGGTCGCCGAACCCGCCGGGCGCCGCGCGCTCGCCCGCCTCGAACGCATGGGGCTCCCGCTCGGACCGGTCACGGCCACCCCGGACGGCCGCGCCCACTTCTTCGTCGCCCCCGGCGCGGCTGCCGAACTCCCCGAGCTGCTCTACCGGATGGGCTGGGACGACGCTTCCCTCGACCTGCACGGTCTGGGCCCCGGCACATATGTCACAGCCCCGCCCTCCGACCGAGGCGGCCTCGGCCCGGTCCGGTGGCTGCGCTCCCCCGCCCTGGACTCGGCGACGAAGCCACCGCAGGCACGGCTGCTGCTCGGCACGTTGGCGTACGTGGCGCATCGGTCGCGCGTGTAGCTCCCGGCAGACAGGTCGCGCGCCCGATGCCCGCCGGGCGACAACAGCGAAGGGCCCCGCCTCATCTGCACCATGCGGCGGGGCCCTTCTTCTTCGCGTAAGCCGGGATTACTCGCCAATGAGCGCGTCCACGAAGGCCTCCGGCTCGAACGGCGCCAAGTCGTCGGCGCCCTCGCCCAGACCCACCAGCTTGACCGGCACGCCCAGCTCGCGCTGCACCGCGATGACGATGCCGCCCTTGGCGGTGCCGTCCAGCTTGGTCAGCACGATGCCGGTGATGTCGACGACCTCGGCGAAGACGCGGGCCTGCACGAGACCGTTCTGCCCGGTCGTGGCGTCGAGCACCAGCAGCACCTCGTCCAGCGGCGCGTGCTTCTCGACGACGCGCTTGACCTTGCCGAGCTCGTCCATGAGGCCGGTCTTGGTGTGGAGCCGGCCCGCGGTGTCGATGAGCACGACGTCGTAGCCCATCTCCTTGCCTTCCTTGACCGCGTCGAAGGCGACGGAAGCGGGGTCGCCGCCGTCGGGCCCACGCACGGTGAAGGCGCCGACCCGGTCACCCCAGGTCTGCAGCTGCTCGGTGGCGGCGGCACGGAAGGTGTCGGCGGCACCCAGGACGACGGTGCGGCCGTCGGCCACCAGGACACGGGCGAGCTTGCCTGTGGTGGTGGTCTTGCCGGTGCCGTTGACGCCGACGACCATCACGATGCCGGGCTTGCTGGCCTCGGGCTCGGTCTTGACGGTGCGGTCGAAGTCGGTGCCGAGCAGATTGAGCAGCTCCTCGCGCAGCAGGCCGCGCAGCTCGTCCGGAGTACGCGTGCCGAGCACCTTGACGCGCTCGCGCAGCCGCTCGACCAGCTCCTGGGTGGGCTGCACTCCGACGTCGGCGGTGAGCAGCGTGTCCTCGATCTCCTCCCAGGTGTCCTCGTCGAGGTGCTCGCGCGAGAGCAGCGTGAGCAGCCCCTTGCCGAGCGCGTTCTGCGAACGGGAGAGACGGGCGCGCAGACGTACGAGACGTCCGGCGGTCGGCTCCGGGATCTCGATCGCGGGAGCTTCGACAAGGGACGGGGGTTCCTCGACGGCGACCGGCGCGCCCGCCGAGCCCTCGGGAAGATCCACCTCCTCGATCGTGCGGCGCGGTTCTTCGCGCGGCGTCTCGGCCTCGTCGCCGACGTGCGGTTCGGCCGGAGGGGCGGTGATGTCGGGGGCGGCGGGGGGCGGCGGGGGCAGCTGCTTCCGCTTGCGGCTGCCGACGATGAGCCCGCCGAGCGCGCCGATCACCACCAGGGCGATGACTACAACAAGGATGACGGTTTCCATAACGTCCCCCAGTATCGGCCATCCCTTCCGCGGGAGGCGGATTCCCTGCTCCGGACGAGATTCCGTAGTTTCCTCCGAAGGGCATAGGTCACAAGTGGACATACGCCGCAAGAAGGAGGCACTCATTGCAAAGTATGATGATTCGCCATGAGCACCACCGTGCCCTCCGATGGCGCCCTTGAGACTCCTGCCCTCGAAACCCGAGGCATAGAGCCCGTCCCCCACTCCGAACGCACCGCGAGAACCCGCGACCTGTTCCCCACCTGGGTTGCCGCCAACATCAGCGTCCTGCTGCTGACCATGGGCGCGACCCTGGCCGCCACATACGGACTCAACTTCTGGCAGGCCCTGGTCGTCGGCGTCGCGGCGCCGATCGTGTCGTACGGCCTGGTCGGACTGATCGGCATCGCGGGCAGACGTGGCGGCGCTCCCGGCATGGCCCTCTCACGCGCGGTCTTCGGTCAGCGCGGGAATCTCCTGCCCGGTTCGCTGATCTGGATCGCCCGCTGGGGCTGGGAGACGATCAACGCGGTGACCGGCGCCTACGCGCTGCTCACCGTCCTCGACATTCTCTTCGGCATCAAGAGCAACACGTTCCTGATCATCGTGACGCTGCTGCTCTTCGTCATCACGACGTTCGCGATCTCGGGCCTCGGCATCAACGCCGTCCAGAAATGCAACAAGTGGGCGACGTACCTCTTCGGCGGCTTCTCGGTGCTCGTCCTCGGCTATCTGATCGTGGACACGGACTGGAGCAAGGTCTTCGGACAGGCGGCGGGCCAGACGTCCCTGATGATCACGGGCGTCGGCCTCATCGCCGCGGGCGGCATCAGCTGGGTGCCCTCCTCCCCCGACTTCACGCGCTATCTGCCGCCTACGGCGTCGTCCGCGGCGATCGTGCGCAACTCCGTCGGCGGCGCCGGCATCGTCGTCCTGCCCTTGGTCCTGATGGGCGCCGTCATGGCGGTCTCCACGCCGGATCTGGCCTCGGCCGCCGATCCGGTCTCCTTCCTCGGCGCGATCCTGCCGCTGTGGATCGTGGTGCCGTATCTGCTGATCGCCCTCGTCGGCATGCTGCTGATCAACGCGATGTCGATGTACTCGGCGGGATTCACCGCGCAGACGCTCGGCTTCAAGGTGCCGCGGCACTGGGCGGTCTCGGTCAACGCCGTGATCTCGCTGGTCTTCGGCGGCATCCTGATGCTGGTCGCGACCAGCTTCATGGGCTCGTTCATCGCGTTCCTGTCACTGCTGGCCATCGCCTTCTCGGCATGGGTGGGCGTGTTCGGAGCGGACATGCTGCGCCGCAAGGAGTACGACGCCGGGGCCCTGCTCGACACCACGCGAACCAGCGCGTACTGGTACCGGGGCGGCTTCAGTCCCGCCGCGGTCGCCGCGTGGGCGGTGGGCCTGGGGAGCGGACTGCTGTTCACGGCGTCCGACTGGTTCACGGGCCCGCTGGCCTCGAACAACCCCATCGGCGAGTACGGCCTCGGCTGGGTGGCGACGATCGTGGTCTCCTTCCTCCTGTACGTCGTCCTGCCGAAGCCCGCGGTGGTCGCGCCCGAGGCCGAGCCCGTCAAAGAGCCCGCCGCTATGGCTGTCTGACGCACCGTCAGCTACTGTCCCCCTTCACACCCGAAGGGGGACTCCCCATGCCCGTAACCGTCGTACGCTTCAACCTCGTTGACCCCGACGCCGCACCCGCGTCGCTCAGTGCCCGCTACAAGGCGGCGGTCGAGATGGCCGCGTACGCCGACGACCGCGGGATCACCACCGTGCAGACCGAGGAACACCACGGCGTCGCCAACAACTGGCTGCCCTCGCCGTTCGCGTTCGCCGGCGCGGTCTTCGGCGCGACCCGGCACATCGCGGTCACCGTCTCCGCAATCATCGGTCCGCTGCACGACCCGCTGCGCCTCGCCGAGGACATCGCCGTACTCGATCTGCTCAGCGGCGGACGGCTCGTCACGGTGGCCGGTATCGGCTACCGGCCCGAGGAGTACGCCCTCTTCGACGTCGACTGGAAGCGGCGCGGCGCACTCCAGGACGAGCTGCTGGAGACGGTACTGAAGGCGTGGACCGGGGAGGAGTTCGCGTACCGGGGCCGTACGGTTCGGGTCACTCCTCGCCCCTTCTCGGATCCGCACCCCCTGCTGCTGGTCGGCGGTTCGTCCAAGGCCGCGGCCCGGCGGGCCGCCCGGCTCGGGCTGCCGTTCTTCCCCAGCGCCCACCTTCCCGAGCTGGAGGCGTACTACAAGGAGCGGCTCATCGAGTACGGCACCGAGGGCTGGACCATGATGCCCGCCGCCGAGACCCCGCTGCTGCACATCGCCGAGGACCCGGACCGGGCATGGGCCGAGTACGGCGGGCACTTCCTGCACGAGGCGCGGACGTACGCCTCCTGGCAGTCCGGCGACATCCGCTCGGCCGTGAAATCGGCGGCCACGACGGTCGACGAGCTGCGTGCCGAGGGCGTCTACCGGATCCTCACGCCCGACGCCTGCGTGGAACAGGGCCTGGACAACTTCGTGCTGCATCCGCTGTCCGGCGGGATGCCGATCGACGAGGGCTGGCGCAGTCTGCACCTGTTCTGCGAAAACGTACTGCCCCGGCTCAAGGACCTCTGAGGAATCGAGGGCGGAGCCGGGGCGGTACGTCTCTTACGAGTACGAGGAGAGGGGCAGCGGGGACTTGGCCCTTCTCCCCGAGCTTCGGGGAGCCTTTCTCAGGAGGCTCAGCCCATCTCCTCCAGGGCCTTGCCCTTCGTCTCCTTCACGAACTTGAGCACGAAGGGGATGGAGAGCGCGGCGAAGATCGTGTAGATCACGTAGGTCGCGGAGAGGTTCCAGTCGGCCAGCGACGGGAAGCTCGCGGTGATGGCCCAGTTGGCGATCCACTGTGCGGAGGCGGCGACGCCGAGCGCGGCGGCGCGGATCCGGTTCGGGAACATCTCGCCGAGGAAGACCCAGACCACGACACCCCAGGAGAGGGCGAAGAAGAGGACGAAGACGTGTGCGGCGATCAGGGCGGTCCAGCCCTGGGCGGCCGGCAGCTTGCCGTCGACGAGGTCGAAGGAGAAGGCCCAGGCCTCGAGTCCGAGGCCGATGACCATGCCCACGGAACCGATGAGCGCGAGCGGCTTACGGCCGATCCGGTCGACGAAGATCATGGCGATCACGGTGCCGACGATGTTGATGATCGACGTCGTGAACGAGTAGAAGAAGGAGTCGGCCGGGTCGACGCCGACCGACTGCCACAGCGTCGAGGAGTAGTAGAACGCGACGTTGATGCCGACGAACTGCTGGAAGACCGAGAGGCCGATGCCGACCCAGACGATCGGCTTGAAGAAGAAGGTGCCGCCCAGCAGGTCCTTGAAGGTCGACTTGTGCTCGCTCTTCATGGCGTGCTCGATCTCCAGCACACGGGCGCCCAGGTCGACGTCCTTGCCCTCGACCTCCTGCAGCACCTCACGGGCGCGGGCGTCGCGACCGACGGAGATCAGGAAGCGCGGCGACTCGGGGATCGCGAAGGAGAGCAGACCGTAGAGGACGGCCGGGACGACCATGACGCCGAGCATGACCTGCCAGGCCTCGACGCCGAGAAGCTCGCCGCGCTGGTCGCCGCCGGCGGCGTTCAGGATGCCCCAGTTGACCAGCTGCGAGATGGCGATGCCGATGACGATCGCGGCCTGCTGGAAGGAGCCGAGACGTCCGCGGTACGCGGCCGGGGCGACCTCGGCGATGTAGGCGGGGCCGATGACGGAGGCCATACCGATGGCGAAACCGCCGATGATGCGCCAGAAGGCGAGGTCCCACAGCGCGAACGGCAGCGCGGAACCGACGGCGCTGACCGTGAACAGGACGGCGGAGATCTGCATGCAGCGGATGCGGCCGATGCGGTCGGCTATGCGGCCCGCGGTCGCGGCGCCGATGGCACAGCCGATCAGCGCGATGGCGATGACCTCTGCAAGCGCCGCGGAGCCGATGTCGTAGCGGCTTCGGATGGCCTCGACGGCGCCGTTGATCACAGCACTGTCGTAGCCGAACAGGAAGCCGCCCATAGCGGCCGCCGCCGCGATGAAGATGACGTGCCCGAGATGTTCGGGGTGAGCCGTCCTGGCTCCTGATGGGGGTGCCTGCGAAGTGCTGGTCACGTGAAACTCCTCGGGCCACCGGCCTCGCTGCCGGGGGGTGGGGGCAAGCCCTCCAGGGATGGTTCCGGTGGCGCACAACGTCGCACCGCCCACCCCCTGAAGGTAAAAGCAACGTTGCAGAGACTATGCCTTCAAGTTTCGAAGTCAACAGTTCTCTTCCTGTGAATTTTGGGCACAGGAGCCTGAGGGTTGCGTTCAACACTTGAACTTACAGGGAAGCCCAGGTCATGACCCGTGCGGCCTACACGTATCTAGCGGAGCCGCTGGCTGATGACCTTCGACACACCGTCGCCCTGCATGGAGACGCCGTACAGCGCGTCGGCGACCTCCATGGTGCGCTTCTGGTGCGTGATCACGATCAGCTGTGAGGCCTCCTGCAGCTCCTGCATGATGCGGATCAGCCGCTGCAGGTTGGTGTCGTCGAGCGCCGCCTCGACCTCGTCCATCACGTAGAACGGACTGGGCCGCGCCTTGAAGATCGACACGAGCATCGCGACGGCGGTCAGCGACCGCTCACCGCCGGAGAGCAGGGACAGCCGCTTGACCTTCTTGCCCGGGGGCCGCGCCTCGACGTCCACCCCTGTGGTGAGCATGTTGTCGGGGTCGGTCAGGATCAGCCGTCCCTCCCCTCCCGGGAACAGCCGGCTGAAGACCCCCTCGAACTCCCGGGCCGTGTCCCGGTACGCCTCGGTGAAGACCTGTTCGACGCGCTCGTCGACCTCCTTCACCACCTGAAGCAGATCGGCACGCGTCTTCTTGAGGTCCTCGAGCTGCTCGCTGAGGAACTTGTGGCGTTCCTCCAGCGCGGCGAACTCCTCCAGAGCGAGCGGGTTGACCTTGCCCAGCTGCTGGTACGCCCGTTCGGCCGACTTGAGCCGCCGCTCCTGCTCGGCACGGTGGAACCGCCGGGGCTGGTTGCGCGGATGCTCCGGGTCCTCGGGCAGTTCCTCGCCCTCGGCGGGGAGCGAGGGCGGCACGAGCTGGTCGGGACCGTAGTCCGCGACCAGTCCCGCCGGTTCGACACCGAGCTCCTCCAGCGCCTTCGACTCCAGCTGCTCTATGCGCAGCCGCTTCTCGGCGCCGAGTACCTCGCCGCGGTGAACCGAATCCGTGAGCTTGTCGAGCTCCGCCTTGAGGTCGCGGCCCTCGTTGCGGGCGACGCCGAGCGCCCGCTCCCTGTACGTCTTGGCGTTCTCCGCGGCGGTCCGCTCCTCCTCGGCCCTGGTGAGCGAGACCTCCACGTGCGCGAGCAGCTGGCGCGCGCCGGAGGCGACGGCCTCGGCGACCGCCGCCTCGTGCCGCAGCCGGGCCCGCCGCTGTTCGGCACGCGCGCGTGCCTCGCGTTCGGCGCGCGCGGCCCGGTCGAGTCCGTCGGCCCGCCCGGCGAGCCCCTTGACCCGCTCCTCGTGCGTACGCACCTGGAGCCGCGCCTCCATCTCGGTCTGCCGCGCGTTGGCTCCGTCGGCGGCGAGCCGGTCGCGCACGGAGGTGTCGGGCTCCTCCTCGACAGGCATCTCCTCGGCCACGGCAAGTCGTTCGGCCAGCTCCTCGGCCTCCTCCACGGCCCGGTCGAGCGCCTCCTGCGCCCGTGCGGCGGCGGCCGTACTCCGCTCGGCCTCCCCGGCAGCTCCCCGCGCCTGTCCGGCCAGCCGCCCGAGCTGCTGCGCCACGGACGACTTCTCCCGCTCGGCGGCCCGCCGACGCTCGCCCAACTCCTCGACGAGCGCTGCCCGTTCTCTCCTCTGCTCGGTGGCGAGGTGCTGGGACTCGGTCAACTCCTCGCAGCGGACGCCGAGTTCTTCGAGCTCGGCCGCCGCCTCGTCGACCGATGCCTGCACTTCGAGCAGGCTGGGCGCCCCGGCGGAGCCGCCGTGCGCGAAGTGCGCCCCGAGCAGGTCGCCCTCCGCGGTGACGGCGGTGAGTTCGGGCCGCGCGTAGACGAGATCCTCGGCGTCCTCGAGGGTGCCCACGACAACGATCCCCCGCAGCAGTCGCCGTACGGCGGGCATGAGTTCGGCGGGGCCCCGGACGAGATCGGCGGCGTACGGGGGCCCGTCGGTCCGGTGATCGGGACGGGACACGCCATCGGGGGTGCCGTACGCATCGTCGCGCCGCTCCGTATCACGCGCGACACCCGGCGCCCGGTGCTCATTGGTCTCGGCCCTGGGCCCCGCACCGCTCCCGGCCCCGTGATGTACGTCATCGGTGACGCCGTGGGCCGCCGGCGGGACCGCGGGCCGCGCTGCCGCGGAAGCGTGCGAACCGTCTGCGGCATGCCCTGCCAGGCCGGCCGCCGCCTGCCCTGCCCCAGGAGAGCCCGGTTCCGCCGGAACGTCCCTGCGTACGCTCCCGGCCGGGCCGGAGCCGTCGCGCCACGCCGCGCCCGTTCCGGGCTCCTCCGGTGCGCCCGCCAGCAGCAACGCCGCCCGCCCGGCGTCCTGCTTGCGCAGCAGGCGGATGGCCTCCGCGGCGGAGGCGGGGGTGGTGACCGCGATCGCGTCCGCAGCCGCGCCGAAGGCCGCTGCCAGAGGAACTTCGAAGCCGGGGGTCACCGACAGCAGCTCGGCCGCGGGCCCGAGCAGGCCCATCAGACGGTCCTTCGCCCCGAGCAGTACTCCCGTGCCGTCCTTGCGGCGCAGCCCGAGGGCGAGGGCCTCGTGGCGGGCCTGGGTGGCGGCGCGCCTGCGCTCCGCCGCCGTGGCCGCCTCGCGAGCCGCCGTCAGCGCGGCCTCCGCCTCAACGAGGGCCCGCTTGGCCGCCTCGTGCCGCTCCGTCAGCTCCGCGTCGCCCGCGTCGAGGCCGTCGACCTCGGCCTTCAGCTGCTCGTACTCCTCCTGGGCCGCGACCGCGCGCTCCTGGGCCTCGTCGCGGGCGGAGGCGAGCCGGTCGATCTCGGCCTGCGCGGAGGCGGCGCGTGAACGGGCGGCGTTGACTTGGCCGTTGAGTCGGGCTAGGCCCTCGCGGCGGTCGGCGATGGCACGAGCCACGTCCTTGAGGCGGCGCTCCTCGACCGCGAGCTCGCGCTCCAGTTCGGCGCGGTGCGCGACGGTGTCCTCCAGGGCACGCTCGGCCGCCTCCAGAGCCGCTTCGAGCTCGGCCTCCTGCTCGCGGATCCGCGCGGCCTCGCGCTCCATGTCCTCGGGGTCACGGCCGCGCCGCTCCTCGGCGGGCACCGACGTGGCACTCTTCACGCGCGCGTCGGCCAGCGAGATCGTGCCGCGCACCCGCTCGGCGAGTTGCGAGAGTTCGTACCAGGTCTGCTGGGCGCGCTGGAGGCGCGGCGTGAGCTGCCGTACCTCGTCCTCCAGGAGAGCCTCGCGCTGGAGCGCCTTCTTCAGTTCCGCCTCGGCGGCTTCCTTGCGTTCCTTGAGCGCGGCCTCGTCGGCGATCTCGGTCTGCAGCGCCTGGCGGAGTCGTACGAGATCGTCGGCCAGCAGGCGCAGGCGCGCGTCCCGGAGGTCGGCCTGAATGACGGCGGCGCGGCGGGCGACGGCCGCCTGGCGGCCGAGCGGCTTCAACTGCCGCCGCAGTTCGTCCGTCAGGTCCTGCACGCGCGCGAGGTTCGCCTGCATCGCGTCCAGCTTCCGCAGCGCCTTCTCCTTGCGCTTGCGGTGCTTGAGGACGCCCGCCGCCTCCTCGATGAAGGCGCGGCGGCCCATCGGGTCGGCGTGCAGGACGGAGTCGAGCTGGCCCTGGCCGACGATGACGTGCATCTCGCGCCCGATGCCGGAGTCGGACAACAGCTCCTGAATGTCCAGCAATCGGCAGGTGTCACCGTTGATCTGGTACTCGCTGCCGCCGTTGCGGAACATGATCCGCGTGATGGTGACCTCGGCGTACTCGATGGGCAGCGCCCCGTCGGAGTTGTCGATGGTCAGCGACACCTCCGCGCGGCCGAGCGGTGGACGGCCGGTGGTGCCGGCGAAGATGACGTCCTCCATCTTGCCGCCGCGCAGCGACTTGGCCCCCTGCTCGCCCATGACCCAGCTCAGGGCGTCCACGACATTGGACTTGCCCGAACCGTTGGGCCCCACGACACAGGTGATACCCGGCTCGAACCGCAGCGTGGTCGCCGAGGCGAACGATTTGAACCCGCGCAGGGTCAGGGCCTTGAGGTGCACGCCGCCGGACTCTACCTTTCGTGCCGGTCTCACTCCATGAACGCGCGGTTTCACCCATGAACGTGCAGGGCACACCAGACGTTAAAGACAGTGGAACTATGCGCGGGGGAAAGAAAGAAGGGACGCCGCAGGGCGTCCCTTGCAAATCTGACAACTTAGCGGTTGATAGGGGCTGCCCAACCACTGCTGTCGTAGTGCGGTGCAGTGATCAGGTGAGCGCAGGCTCCGCCTGGGGTACGTCGATGCTCTCGAGAAGCGAATCGTGAGAAGCGGCAGCCGCGAGCGCGTCGTTCTCGGCCTGGATCCGTACGAGCTCGGATTCGAGGTCCTGTACGCGCTGCTGGAGCCGTCGCATCTCGGCAATGAGTCGCGGGTCGGAACCGCCGACGTAACCGAGAAGCGCCTTTGCCATGATGGATGGTCCTCCACACTGAGTGACCGACCGAAGCGGTGTGGGTCGTGAGGGAATCGCACCCGCGATGCTTGACACTGCTGATGTCCTGCTGCCGTTCCACATGCCAAACAGCTAAGGTGCGCGGGGCTTTCAGCGTCTCACCAAAAAGTTTGACGGTCAACACGATCACGCCCCGTATTGGCGGGCAACCCGCTGTCGCGCGGCCCTTGAACGGCTGCGCTGCGACTCCTGCGGGGCCCTCAGGGCGTGGAGATCATCCTTAACTGCGGAGCCTGCCACGACAAGCCGTTCTTGGCAACCACCAGGTCATTTCTGCTTCTGGCAGGTGCCGGTGGCATGCCATACCGCTTCCTCCTGGGCCGTTGCACCGGTCACCGTCAGCGGATCGCGAAGTCGTCATAGGTCCCCCGGGGCGTGTCCCAGATCTCAGTGACTCCGTCTACCCGCCCGGGCGTGTCGTCGCCCTGGAGCCAGTCGAGCAGACTCTGGCATCCGTCCCGGGAGCCCTCCGCGACCACCTGGACCCGTCCGTCGTCCAAATTGAGAGCAAAACCACGCAGCCCGCCGATCTCCAGCGCCTTGGCGCGCGTGAACCAGCGGAAACCCACGCCCTGGACCCTGCCGCGCACCCAGACGACCACCCGTGCAACCTCGTTCATGGGTGCACGCTAACCGGACAATGTCTCTCGGAGCACTTCCTCCCCTCGCGGCATGCGGTACCGTCCCGACCCAATGAGTCTCATGTGAAACTCACTCTTTCGAGTGAGGTTCGACTGAGGACCGCTGACCGCAAGACGAGGAAGGCCCAGGAGATGGGACGCCACCGACGCTCCGCCGCCGGCCGCGCCGCCACTGGCCGCGCCACCGGGGTCACGGAAACCAACGGGACGCACACGGAAAGCTACGGTCCGGAGAATCTGTACGGCTACGCCGCAGTCGCCGACCTCCCGCACACCGCCGCTGCCCGCTCGCACCGCAAGAGGAAGGCCGCGACCCCCGTCCGCACGGGTCTGCTCGGCGTCTCGGCGGCCGTGGCGCTGGGCACCGTCGCCGTCGCGACCGGTGTACTGCCCGGCAGCGACAACTACTCGCTCGGCGGCGGCAGCAACAACTCCGACAACGTGCAGGCCGCGAGCTCCCCGTCCAGTCTGGAGACCCAGCAGGGGGGCACGTCCGGCAGCGCCGACTCCCGCGAGGGCACATCGACGAGCCGTGACGCGGACCGCTCCGCTTCGCCCTCGGGCTCGGCCGCTCCCGCGACGTCGTCCGTCGCTCCGACGACGACGCCTTCGAAGAAGCCCACCGCCAAGCCCAGCAAGACGAAGACCCCGAAGCCCGCGAAGCCCACCAAGCACGCCACGAAGGCGCCGAGGACCAACGCCCCGGTGACGGTCTCCGCCGAGGCCGCGGCCGAGGCCCAGGTGCTCAAGCTCGTCAATGAGGAGCGGGCCAAGGTGGGCTGCAGCGCGGTGTCGGCGAACAGCGCCCTCACCGACCTGGCCCAGACCTTCAGCGAGGACATGGCCGCCCGCGACTTCTTCGACCACACCGACCCGGGCGGGCTCAGCCCCTGGGACCGGGCGGCCAAGGCCGGGATAACCAGCCTGGGCGGCGAGAACATAGCCCGCGGCCAGGCCACCGCCGCGGCGGTGATGGAGGCCTGGATGAACAGCCCCGGCCACCGCGCCAACATCCTCAACTGCGACTTCAAGACCCTCGGCGTCGGAGCCCACTTCGGCTCGGGCGGCCCGTGGTGGACGCAGGACTTCGGCTACTGAGATAACCGCAGGTCAGAGGCTCAAGAGCCTTCCTGGGCCGTCTCGGGGCCGTCACCCGCACCATCGTCGTCCTTGAACACCATCGTCGTCCTTGAACACGCGATCAACGGCGGCCCGGATACGGGGCTCGACGCGCCGGAAGCTTACGGGGCCGTGATCACTCGCGCCGAAGCAGCGCCACCCCAAAGCCGATCCACCGACCTCAGCTGTCAGTGGCAGTCGAAGCGCCAGTCCCATGGGAGGCCGGGGCACTGGCGACAATGGAAGAAGTAGACGCCACCGCAGTCGCCCAACTGAATGTCGCCGGTGATGGTCAGAAGGTGCTCCATGCGGTGTCCGCTCTCGCAGTTCGGCCAGTCGGCAGGCTGCGTCCAGGCGGGCCAGCCGCCGACCTTCGTCCCGATGACGTTGGAGTCGGGTGGCCACATGGAACCGCCCGTCGGCAACCGGAGACGAGGTTCCCAGGTCTCCCAGATGTCCTTGGGCAGATCGAGCCACCTCGGATAGTCCTCCGCGGTCATCGGGGACAACGTGGACGGTTCCGGCATGTGGTCCTCGTCGTACTCCCCCTCGCTCACCCCGGGGATCTCGGACAGCAGCCCTCCAGCCACGACCTCCGCCTCGCTGCGCCAGTACAGCTGCGGCATCACCGGCCCGGAATCCTGCTCATGTATCAGCGCGCACCAGACCAGCTGCAGCAGATCCTTCCCCTCCGGGAACTCCAGCCCCGGCACATCCCGGGCGAACAGCTGGAGAATCGGCACCATCGGCACCGCCCCCGGGACAATCTCGGTGCGGTTGCGCCAGTCGGACCCGAACGTCCAGTGGCCTTCCTGCGCGCAGTACGGCCACGGCTCGTCCGCGGGCCACAGCAACTCGCCCCCCAGCGAACTCTCCCGCGCGCCGGGGTCGCCGGGCTCCGGGTTGAGGAGGGTGGCTTCCCGGGCAAGGCCCGCGTACTCAGGTATCAGGGTGCGCAGGTCCTTCGCGGGCAACTCGGGTGTGCCTCCGGGCATCATGGCTCCTCGCACGTACAAAGATCGACGGGACGGTGCGGGCACGTTAGTACTTGCCACTGACAACCCCGTGCAGCAACGGCCGCCGCCTCATCACACCCCCCTTACTTCTTGCCGCACGGGACTCAGTTCTCGCCGCACGGGCCTCGCAGCATCACCACGGTGCTCTGGGCCGTCTGCAGGGCGTGAAAGGGAGCTCCCGTAGACCGACGCTGACAAGCGTCGACGGTCCGATCACAGGTCAGCACACGGGAGGATTGCAAAGCCCGAGGTCGACGCGACCGCTGGTCACTTCTTCGGCTACTGGGATAACCACAGGTCAGGGCAATTTCCGCGCCGGACCGCCCCAGGGCCGTCATCCGCGGGCTCAGCGTCCTCGAAGACTCGATCAACGAGGCTCGGGATCAGCCCCTCGTTCCGGTCAGCACGGCATGGGCAATGCCGGTGAGGTTGCCCTGCAGGACGAGGATCTCCCTCCGGTTCGATCCCTCGAGATCGGCCGCGTAGACGTTCCCGGCCAGGTCGGTCACGTACATGCGGCCGGTGTCCGGATCGAGGGCGATGCCGATGCCTTCCATCAGGTGGGTCAGCAGGATCTCGGGCGTCCGCTGCCCGCCCGAGGGGTCCATCGGCGAGCGGTTCACGCTGTTGCCCTGCGGCGGGTCCCCGCGATCCGTCCAGTACAGCATGCGCTCCACGAGGTCGAGTTCCAGGTCGATCGGCTCCGGCAGCCCCTCGAACAGCACCTCGATGTCGCCGCGTCCGGTTGCTGTCTCCCCGGCAGGCAGGCTGATTCCGGCCCGCAGGAGCTTCCCGAGTCCCGCGTCGCTCGGGCCCTTCTGTGTCCAGTAAAGGTGTCCGCCGACCGGGTCGACGGCGACTCCCACGCACCACCTGGTCTCGTCGCGGCGGTCGTCCTCTCCCTGGCCCGTCTGCACGAGGGTCTCGACGTTCGAGCCGTCGAGGTCGCAGCGCATCACACGCATACCTTCGCGATCACCCCAGTACAGCTTGCGGCCGACGGCCTCGAAGTGGAGCTGCTTCGGCGTGTGCGTGACGCCGCTGGGGACGATCGTCGTCCGGTTGCCTCCGTCCAGGTCCACGCGCTCGATCGAGCCGTCGTTCTCCGGCGGAACACCCATGTTCGTCCAGTAGATGTGCCCGGCCTCCGCGTCGACGGCGACCCCGTCGGGGATCCTGCACCCGGTGACGAGGACCTTCTTGTCGGAGCCGTCGGGATTCACGGAGAACAGGCGACCGCCGCTGCTGGCCTCGAGCACGAACAGTCTCTCCTGCCGCTGCGTCACGGTTCCTCCTTCGTCTCGGGACCGGTCGCGGCGCTCGGCGGGCCGGACGGGTCGTGCCGGGCGCGCACGGCCAGCAGGGCCGAGAGCATCGCGTCGCGCCGGGCGGCCAGATCGTTCACCGAGTGACTGCCCGCCTCCTCCAGGACGCCGTTGACGATCTGCTCCTTGAGCTCGGGCGTGAACCTCGGGGTGCCCAGTTCCTCCCAGGACGCCACCATCCGCGGCATGAGCGTGTCCATGAAGTGCTGGATGCCGCCCTCTCCTCCGCCGAGGTGCCACAGCAGATGGGGGCCCATGACGCCCCAGCGCAGCCCCGGCCCCCAGGACACCGCGTCGTCGGAGTCCGCCACGTCGAGCACCCCCTCCTGGACCAGGTACACGACCTCGCGGTACAGCGCGGCCTGGATCCGGTTGGCGACGTGCCCGGGAAGCTCTTTCTTGAGGTGAATCGGCTTCTTGCCGATCGCGGCGTAGAACGACATGACGTCCCGGATCGTCTCCGGAGCGGTCCTCGTCCCGCCGACGACCTCGACCAGCGGGACGACGTGCGGGGGGTTGAAGGGATGACCGATGACGGTCCGCTCCGGGCGCCGGCACTCGGCCTGGATGGCGCTCATCGTGATGCCCGACGAACTCGACGCGATGATCGCGTCCGGCGGTGTGGCGTCGTCGATGTCGGCGAACAGCTTGACCTTGAGCTCCGGGCGCTCAGGTGCGTTCTCCTGGACGAAATCGGCGTCCGCGACGGCCCGAGGCAGGTCCGCGGTAAAGCTCAGGCGATCGGGCGAGGCTCCGGGCGCGAGCCCGATCGAGGCAGCCGCGTCCCATGCCGCCTCCACGTACGACCGCAGGGCCGTCTCCGCGGTCGGGGAGGGGTCGGTCGCCGTCACGTCGAAGCCCCGGGCGAGATAGTGCGTCGCCCAGCTCGCACCGATCGTGCCGGTGCCGACGATCGCCACACGGTGGACGGGTGTGTGCGTATTCATGGCTGGTCAGCACTCCTGAAAGTCGGACACGGGCGGGGGGCAACGAAAACGGCCGGCATGGCCGGTATCAGCGGCCGTGCCAGACGGGGGCGCGCTTCTCGGCGAACGCCCGCGCGCCTTCCCCCGCGTCCTCGCTGGAGAACAGCCCGCTCGTGATCTCGTCCTGGCGTGTGAAGGCGTCACGCTCGTTCAGGCCCTGCGTCTCACGCAGGACTTCCTTGACGGCCGCCAGCGCCAGCGGTGCGTTCCGCGCGACGCGCTCCGCCAGCTCCTGGGCCCCGTCCAGCGCGGCACCCGGTGGGGTCAGCTCATTGACGAGCCCGTACTCCTTGCCTTCGGCGGCGGTCAGCGGCTCGCCCGTGAGCAGTACGCGCGCGGCGACGTGGTACGGAAGGCGGCGCGGCAGCCTGACCAGTCCGCCCGCCGCCGCCACGAGACCGCGCGTGACCTCGGGAAGCCCGAACCGGGCGTCTTCCGCGGCGACGATCAGGTCGCAGGCGAGCACCATCTCGAAGCCGCCGCCGAGGGCCCAGCCCTCGACCGCGGCGATCAACGGCTTGCGCACCGCCGTGTCGGTGAGCCCACCGAATCCCCGGCCGGGGATCACCGGCAGCTCGCCCTTGGCGAATGCCTTCAGGTCCATGCCGGCGCTGAACACCCCGCCCGCGCCCGTGAGTACGCCGACGGACAGCTCCGGGTCCGCGTCGAGCAGATCCACGGCCGCGGCGAGTTGTACCGCAGCCTCGTGGTCGACAGCGTTCTTCTGGGCCGGGCGGTTAATGGTGATGGTCAGCACGCTGCCGCGGCGCTCGTGGAGCACCATGCCGGACGCTTCGGACGCCGTGCTCATCGCGGCGCCTCCGCTTCCGTCGCGCCGGGGATCGCTCCCTTGGCGCGCAGCTCGGCGATCTCGGTGAGGCCGAATCCCAGCTCGGCGAGGATCTCGTCGTTGTGCTCGCCCAGATCGGGTGCTCGCTTCGCCGGCACCTTCGGCACCCCTCGGAGGTTGACCGGGCTGCTGATGGTTTCTTCCAGCCCGCTGACTCCTTCCAGCGGCACCACGATGTCGTTCGCGCGCAGCTGCGGATCCCGCGCGGCCTCCTCCGGCGTCTGAATGAGGCTGTAGGTGACGCGTTCCCGGGCCAGGGCGTCCTTCCAGTGGGCGAAAGGCTGCGAGCGGAACTCGGCGTCGAGCAGCTCGCTCAGCGCGGCGGAGTTCTTGACGAAGCCCTCGACGTCCGCGAAACGGGGATCCTCGAGCAGTTCGGGGTGCCCGATGGCCCGCGTCAGTCCCGGCCAGTGCGCGGGCGAGGCGACCAGCATGAACCACTCGTCGTCCGCGGTCCGGTAGGGGTTGATCAGCGGGTTCGCCGGAGCGTTGCGGTCGTGCAGCTCGAACGGCGTGCCGCCGGCGAGCGCGCCGGCCACGAGCGTCCCCGTGGCCCAGACGCCCGCGGCGAGCAGCGACGTCCCGACACTGGCTCCTTGTCCCGTGCGCTCACGGCGATAGAGGGCGGTCACGATCGCCGCGTAGATGGCGATCGCCGACATGTAGTCGCCGCTGCCCCATACCGGCACCGTCGGCGGGGCTCCCACGTCCCGGGTGGAGGCCAGCAGCCCACTGCGCGACCAGGCGGCGGTGAGGTCGAAGCCCGGCTGCCCGGCGTCGGGGCCGGTGTCCCCGAAGCCGGTGATGTCGGCGTAGACGACCCGCGGGTTCCAGGCCGCGACCTCGTCGTAGCCGAGGTGCAGCTTCTCGCGCGTGCCGTGCGGGAAGTTGGTGATCACCACGTCAGCCCACTCGACGAGGCGCTTGAGGACCTCGGTGGCCGCCGGTGACTTCAGGTCGATCACCATGCCGCGCTTGTTGCGGTTGGCGAGGTGCCAGCTGTAGTTGGCCTGCGCCCGGGGGCTGGGCGGCACGGAGCTCAGCCGCCGCTGGGGGTCTCCCTGTCCCGGCGGCTCGATCTTGATGACGTCCGCTCCGAAGTCGGAGAGCACGGTGGCTGCGGCCGGTGCGGCGATGAAGCTCGACGCGTCGAGGACCTTGAGGCCGGTGAAGACGGATTCGGTGGTCATCTTCGTCACCTCACGAAGGCGCTCAGGCCGTCGGTGACAGCGCGTCCGACGATGAGGGTCTGGATCTCGCGCGTGCCCTCGTACGAGTAGATGGCCTCGGCGTCGGCGACGAACCGGCCGACCTTGTAATCGAGGAGAATGCCGTTGCCGGCCAGCAGTTCCCGTGCCCACCCCACGTTCTCGCGCATCCGCGCGGTGCAGTAGCTCTTCGCCAGGGCGGACTGTTCGTCTCGGAATACCCCGGCGTCCTGCAACTGGGCCAAGCGCGTCATCATCCCGCACGAGGCCGTGGCGTTGCCGAGCATCTTCACGAGCAGGTCCTGCACGAGCTGGAAGCCCCCGATCGGGCGCCCGAACTGTTCCCGCTCCTTCGCATACTGCAGTGCGATCTCGTAGGCGGCGAACATCACGCCCACCGCCTGCCACGCCACGCCGCTGCGTGTCTGGCGAAGGATCTTGGCCGTGTCCTTGAACGAGTTCGCGTTCTGCAGCCGGTTGGCCTCCGGAACGCGGCAGCCGTCGAGCACGATGTCGGCGTTCTGCACGATCCGCAGCGCCATCTTGTTCTCGATCTTCGTCGCGGTGAACCCGGGGGTGTCCTTCTCCACGACGAAGCCCAGCACATGACGGGTCTCGACATCGCGGGCCCAGATGACGACCAGGTCGGCGAACGTCGCGTTGCCGATCCACCGCTTCGCGCCGTCAAGGATCCATGCGTCGCCGTCGCGGCGCGCGGTCGTCTGCAGACCGCCGGCCACGTCGGAGCCGCCGTGCGGCTCGGTCAACCCGAAGGCGCCGATCTTCTCGAAGCGGCTCATCGCCGGCAGCCACCGCCGCTTCTGTTCGTCGGAGCCGCAGGCGAGGATGGTGCCCATGGCCAGACCCGTGTGC
Source organism: Streptomyces albiflavescens (assembly GCF_014645835.1). Lineage (GTDB taxonomy): Bacteria > Actinomycetota > Actinomycetes > Streptomycetales > Streptomycetaceae > Streptomyces > Streptomyces albiflavescens. Next base: position 201,751 of record NZ_BMMM01000011.1, on the reverse strand, counting down.
ACGCCGGTGAACGTGGCCACGGACGCGTCGACGTGCGCCAACTCCAGCGCGAGGAAGCCCGCGAGAAGGTTGCTCGGCCTGGATTCCGGGGAGTCCGGGTCGGCCCAGTCCATAAGACCGAGCTTCCCCATGCCCTCGACCAGCTGGAAGGGGAACTCGGCCCGGGCCCAGTAGTCGTCGACGATCGGTGCGACCTGCGTGCGGAGGAACTCACGGACGGACTCGAGCTGCTCCCGCTCCCTGTCCGACAGCAGTTCCTCGTAGGCGAAGAAGTCGGCGGGCAGCAGCCCTTTGTCCAGATAGGGACCAGACGGTGTCGGCAAGGTCGTTGCGCCGCTCATGGCAATCTCCCTCAAGAGCTGTGGGGCGTGGCTCGGAGATCCGCGCCCGTCAGCGGCTCTCCGCACCCGGCGTATCGGTTCCCCGGCGTGATTGAACGCAGACCCGGGGCCGGTCCCACGGACCCGCGCCGCGCAGGGGGTGCCGTGTCGCCGCAGACCACCCCAGTGGCCCTCGCCACCGGTGCGGGAGAGGTGAGGCGGGACTGTGAGGGCTGACAGCACGTCGTGTCAGGAGCGGTGATGGAGCAACCGGTGCCGGTGGACAGGAAGCAGGTATGCGAAGGCCGCGCCCACCTGGACATGGTGGGCGCGGCCTTCGCGCGGGCGTGCGAGCGCCGTACGCAAGCGTTTACGCAAACGCTCGCGCAAGCGATTGCGCAAACGCTTACGCACCATGCGCATCCATGGACACGTACGCGCCGTAAACGCTTACGCGGCCACTTCGGCCGCAGCCGCACGCCCCAGCGCGAACACCTGAGCCGCCTCCGTGATCCGACGCCCGAGGTGCTCGGCGGTGGCGAGGTCGGCCTTGTGCACGGCCTCGGGACCCTCGTCGACGTTGGTCTGGGCGGCGGCGCCGGCGAAGACGCCGAGGCGGTTGAGGTCGTGCTCGGAGGCGGAGCTGCTGTTCCAGCCGGGGTGCAGACCGAGGTTGATCCAGTTCATGCCGTGCTGTGCCGCCAGGACCTGGAAGAACTGCAGGGTGTGGAGCTTGTCGCCGCTCTTGGAGCCGGAGTTGGTGAAACCGGCGGCGAGCTTGTCCTTCCAGTCCTGCCCGAACCAGCGCTTCGAGGACGCCTCGGCGAAGACATGGAAGGCACCTGACGCGGTGCCCATGTAGGTCGGCGAGCCGAAGACGATCGCGTCGGAGGCATCGAGCAGCTCCCACTCCGCCTCGGTGATCTCGTCGACCTTGACCAGATGGACCTGGGCGCCGGCCTCGACGGCACCGGAGCGCACGGATTCGGCAAGGACGGCGGTGTGGCCGTAGCCGGAGTGGTAGGCGATGGAGACGACGGGGGTGCTCACGATGGGGACTCCTCTGATGGGGGTGGTGGCTAACGAAAGGAAAGCACTAACTTTTAGTTAGTGCAAGCTTCTGGTTAGCGCTGCGCCAGAGTATGGTGATCCCATGGAGCTCAGCGTGCGGACCGCCGAGAGCGGTGAATGTCAGGACCTCGCGTACAACGTGTTCGCAAGGAGCTGCCCCTCCCGGGGCACGCTGGAGCACGTCACCGGACGCTGGGGCGCGCTCACCCTCGGCGCGCTGCACGAGGGCTCTCTCCGCTTCAATGAGCTGCGCCGCCGTGTCGACGGTGTGAGCGAGAAGATGCTGTCGCAGACCCTGCACGCGCTGGAGCGCGACGGCCTCGTGCACCGTGACGCACAGCCGACGAACCCGCCCCGCGTGGACTACGAACTGACCCCGCTCGGGCGCGAGGTCGCCGAGCGTCTGATGACGCTCATCCAGTTCGTGGAAGGCCGCATGGACGACGTGCTCGAGGCGCGTGGGCGCTACGACGAGACGCGCGGCGCCCTCTGACACTTCGGGCAGAAGTAGCTGGAGCGGTTCATCCAGGCACGCCGCCGCATCAGCGTGCCGCACCGTCGGCAGGGCTCGCCCTCGCGCCCGTACGCGTCGAGCGAGCGGTCGAAGTAGCCCGACTCCCCGTTGACGTTGACGTACAGGCTGTCGAAGCTGGTGCCGCCGGCGGCCAGGGCGTCGTTCATGACGTCGCGGATGTGGCCGAGGAGTTCGGCGGTGCGCGGCCGGGTGAACGTGCCCGTGGGGCGTTCGTAGTGCAGCTTGGAACGCCAGAGCGCCTCGTCCGCGTAGATGTTGCCCACTCCGCTGATCAGCGACTGGTCGAGCAGGGCGCGCTTGATCGTGGTACGGCGCGCGCGCAGGGCCGCGTGGAACGCGGTGTCGTCGAAGAGGGGGTCGAGCGGGTCGCGGGCGATGTGCGCGATGACGTCCGGCAGGCCCTCCGGGGTGGTCTCGTGCAGGGAGAGCCCGCCGAAGGTGCGCTGGTCGACGAAGCGCAGCTCGGTGCCCTGGCCGTCCTCGAAGCGGATCCGGATGCGCAGATGCTTCTCGTCCGGGACGTCCTCCGGCTGCACCAGGAGCTGGCCGCTCATGCCGAGGTGCGCGAGCACGGAGTACGGGGAGTCGTCGAGGGGCAGCCACAGATACTTGCCACGTCGCATGGCCTCGCCCACGCGCTGCCCGGCGAGCGCCTTCGCGAAGCCCTCGGGCCCCGCCAGATGCCGCCGCACGGCCCGCGGATGCCGCACCTCGACCGTCTTCACGATCCGCCCGCTGACCCAGCGCTCCAGGCCCCGCCGCACGACTTCGACCTCGGGCAACTCGGGCACGGGACTCCTCCGGAGGGCACGGGACACAGGGCGATGCCCGCAGCGTACCTCGCGGTCAACAGGGGGCGGCCGGGCGGCCTTTGAAGGGGGGTGATGCCGTGGGTCTTGAGGGCGCGGGCCCCGGCTTGCTCTCCCTTGTCTTCAGGAGGTCGAGATGCCGCACGGTCTTCAGGAGGTCGAGAAGCCGCGGGCGGCGTCCGTTTCCCCCTGTCGATCAACGTGCGCACTCGCCCGCCCCGCCGTGCGCCTTGAGCAGCTCCGCGAGCCGGGGGCCCAGAACGACTGCCGCGGGGACCTTCTCCGTACACGAGCCCCGCCGCAGCGCGATTGCGCTGCGGCGGGGCTCGTGTACTGCGCTACTTCAGTTGTGAAGGAATCAGGCCGTGGCCGGGTCGCTCGTCGGGTCCGATGGGGTGTCGGCGGACCCCTCGGCGTCCTGGGCCGCCTGCTGAGCGGCCTGGGCCGCCTTCGCTGCGGCCTTGGCCGTCTTCGCGCGTTCGTCCGCGTCGGAGCGGATCGCACGCCACGCAGACTCCGCGGCCTGCTGCTCCGCCTCCTTCTTGCTGCGGCCGGTGCCGGTGCCGTACGAGACGCCTCCGACGCGGGCGGCAGCAGTAAAGGTCTTCTCGTGGTCCGGGCCGGTCTCCGAGACCAGGTACTCGGGCACGCCGAGCCCCTCGGTCGCGGTGAGTTCCTGGAGGCTGGTCTTCCAGTCCAGGCCCGCGCCCAGATTCGAGGACTTCTCGATCAGCGGGTCAAAGAGCCGGTGGACCAGCTCACCTGCCGCGTCCAGACCCTGGTCGAGATAGACCGCGCCGATCACCGCTTCAAGGGTGTCGGCGAGGATGGATGCCTTGTCCCGGCCTCCCGTGCCTTCCTCGCCCCGGCCGAGCCGGATGAAGGAGCCGAGTTCGAGGCCGCGGCCCACCTCCGCCAGCGCACGCGAGTTGACCACCGCGGCCCGCAGCTTGGCCAGCTGGCCTTCGGGCAGGTCGGGGTGGGTGCGGTACAGCGTGTCCGTGACGACCAGGCCGAGCACGGAGTCCCCGAGGAACTCCAGGCGCTCATTGGTCGGCAGACCGCCGTTCTCGTACGCGTAGGAACGGTGGGTCAGCGCACGCACCAGAAGGGCGGACTCGAGCTTGTAGCCGAGCCGCCCTTCCAGAAGCGTGTGGGACGAGGCTGTGTTTTCCGCCTTTTTCTTGGCGTTCGAGTCCGCCTTGGCGTCAGACATCAGACCTCTCACCAGCCGCTCAGACCTCGAGGACCTGGCGCTTGTTGTAGGTGCCGCAAGCGGGGCAGGCAATGTGCTGCTGCTTGGGCTCGTGGCAGCGCTCGCACGCAACCAGGGTGGGGACCGCAGCCTTCCACTGCGACCGGCGGTGGCGCGTGTTGCTGCGCGACATCTTCCGCTTCGGAACAGCCACGGCTACTTCTCCTGCTTCTCGTCGACGCCCGCTTCGGCGCCGCTCATCTCGTCCTTCTCGCCATCTTCGAGTGAACCGGCGAGTCCCTGCAGTGCCGCCCAACGGATGTCGACGGCGTCATGGTGGTGGTCCGGGTCGTCCGCGAGCCGGGCTCCGCACTCGGAGCACAGGCCGGGGCAGTCGTCCTGGCACACCGGCTGCATCGGCAGTGCGAGCACCACCGCATCACGCAGCACGGATTCGAGGTCGAACAGGCCGTCCTCGAGGAAGAGCCTGTCCTCGTCTTCCTCGGCGTCGTCGGCCGGTTCCGCTTTGGGGCGGCCCCGGTCATCGGCGTCAGGGTACGAGAACATCTCCTGGAAGTCCGCTTCGAGCTCCTGCTCGAGCGGCTCCAGACACCTTACGCACTCCCCCTTGGCCTGCGCACGGGCGGTGCCTGTGACAAGCACCCCCTCCATGACCGACTCAAGGCGGAGTTCGAGCTCCACCGGGGCGCCTTCCGGCACTCCGATGACTCCCTGGATCCCGAGATCCCTGGGGGCGTCGATCGTGCGGGTCAAGCGCTGCAGCGCGCCAGGACGCCGCCCCAGCTCGTGTGTGTCGAACACGAGAGGGTTGCGGTGGTCGAGGCGGGTGTTCAGAGCCATTCCTGCTTTCGATCTTCGAAGCTCTAGGGGATGCCACCCGTGGTGTTCCGTGGGCAGCGTTGATCGCGGACGTACGCGCGACCGAAGAGCCAGGATACTGGACCTTTCGCTCTCGGCCCAATCCGGTGGGCGCTCCCGGTCCCGTGCACCGGCCTGCGCCCCGGCCGAAGCCCGGCCGCGCCCCGTACTCAGGCCCGACGAGCCGCGCGCTCAAGGCCCGACGAGCCGCGCTCAGTGCCCGCCCGAGCCGCGCACTCAGTGGCCGCCGCGCCCCTGCTCGTACGCCCGCAACTGCTCGGCGCTGATCATGCTGGTGTCGAAGAGGCTGGTCTCGTCCAGGTCGTGCGCCTGAGAATCCTGCCCGTGCGTCTGCGGCTGGGCGTAGGCCTGCTGCCGGCTCTGGTCGTACGCCTGCTGCTGGTCGTAGCCCTGCTGCTGCGGGTAGGCAGCGTACGGATCGGCCTGCTGATACCCGTACGCGTCCTGCTGGGCGTACTGCTGTTGATAGCCGTACGGATCGGCCTGCTGCTGGTACGCGTAGGAGTCCTGCTGCCCGTAGGAGGGCTGAGCCGGTACCTCGGGCGTCTGGACGGGCTGCTCGGGGGCGTCGGAGAGCTCCGCGAGGCCGGCCAGGTAGTCGGCGTCGCTGGTGTGCTGGGCGGTCGCCCCGTCGTCCGTGAGCAGGCCCAGGTCGTCGCTGGCGATCCGGCCGTGCAGCTTCTGCCGACCGCGGCCGACGGCCTCCAAGGTCTTGGCCAGGACGGCCTCGAAGGCACCGAGCTTCACGTCGACGTACTCGTCGGCGTTGCGGCGCAGGGTCTCCGGGTCGTGGCTGCGCTCCGGGGCGTCCTCGTCCTCGTACCCCTGCTCGTCGACGCCGGGGCCTGTGCCGAGGAGCTTCTCGCGGCCGCGGCCCACGGAGCCGAGGGTCTTGGTGAGGACGACCTCGAAGTTGGCGAGCTTGGAGTCGACGTAGTCGTCGGCCTCCACGCGGATCTCCTCGGCCTCCTTGCGGGCCTCGGAGAGGATGCGGTCCGCCTCGTTCTGGGAGCGGCGGGCGACCTCGGTGTCGGAGATCAGGGAGCCGCGCTCGGCGTGCGCGGACTGGATGATCCGCTCGGCCTCCTGACGGGCCTGCTCCACCATTTCCTCGCGGCCGCCGATCAGTTCCTCGGCCTGGGCGAGGGAGCCGGGCAGGGCCTGGCGCACCTCTTCGAGCATCGAGAGCAGCTCGGCGCGGTTGACCACGCACGAGGCCGACATGGGCAGGGAACGGGCGCTGCCGACCGTCGACACGATCTCATCGAGCTTCTTCTGCACGTCCACCGTGTGCTCGCCACTCTCTACAGCTGTGATGGAGACGGACGGGTCGACTGTACGACCACTCCTGCCCCGCCCGACACCGGGTGACGGACTGTCAGGGTCTCAGCCCTTGCCGAGCCGCTCCTTGAGCGCCTCGAGGACCACCGGCGGCACCAGGTGGGAAATGTCGCCGCCCCAGGTCGCGACCTCCTTGACCAACGAGGACGAGAGGAAGCTGTAGGTGGGGCTGGTCGGGATGAACAGCGTTTCGACGCCCGAGAGGCCGTTGTTCATCTGGGCCATCTGGAGTTCGTAGTCGAAATCGCTGACCGCGCGCAGGCCCTTGACGATCGCGGGGATGTCGCGCTGCTTGCAGTAGTCGACGAGCAGGCCGTGGTAGGCCTCGACCTGGACATTGCCGTACTCGGCGGTGACCTGGCGGATCAGCTCGATCCGCTCGTCGACGGTGAACAGGCCCTGCTTCGCCTGATTGATCATCACCACGACGTGCACGACGTCGTACAGGCTGGAGGCGCGGGCGATGATGTCGAGGTGTCCATTGGTGATGGGGTCGAATGACCCCGGACAGACGGCGCGGCGCAACTGTGGTCCCTCGCTCTCCGGTCCGGTCATCGTGCGTCTTCGCACGTAGAGGCGGCGCGACCGTACCAAAACGTCCCCTCGCCGTAGCGACGGGCCCGGAGCCCTGCAAAGCCGTCCGGCCACCCGAATTCGCCACCTCTGGTGCTGCGCTCCACGGTGACGAGGGCTTCGGCCGCTAGCCAGCCCTGCGCCCGGAGTGTGAGCAGAATCTCGCGAAGATCGTCGTCCGTGACAGCGTACGGCGGGTCCAGAAAGACCAGGTCGTACGGGTCCGCCGGCGCCGACCCCTGGATGATCTGCTCCGCTTTGCCCGATCTGACCTCGGCGCCCGGAAGGCCCAGTGACTTCACGTTCTCGCGGATGACCTTGGCCGCGCGGGCGTCCGCCTCGACGAGCAGGGTGTGTCCGGCGCCGCGGCTGAGCGCCTCCAGGCCGACGGCACCGGAACCGGCGTACAGATCGAGCACGCGCTCCCCCTCCAGCGGGCCGCCGAGCAGGGACTGCCAGGTGGAGAAGAGGCCTTCGCGCGCCCTGTCGGAGGTGGGCCGGGTGCCGGTGCCCGGCGGGACGGCTAGGCGGCGTCCGCCGGCTGCGCCGGCGATCACGCGGGTCATCTCGGGTCCTTGTTCGACGGGATGGTTACGGATCCAGTCTGGCAGGCGGGGGTGGGGGACGCTTTACGTCGGGGGTGGCCGCGGGTTCGTTCCGGTTGCTCGTGCAGTTCCCCCGCCCCCTTCAGATTCAGAGGCGCTGTCATCAACCCTTGTCCAGGTACTGCTCCCTCTCCTCGTCCAGCAGAGCCTGGAGAGCCGTGCGCAGTCCCGGGAGCCGCTCGAGCTCCGGGTCGGCGGCCACCACCGCTGCGGCCTCCTCGCGGGCCTCGGCGATGATCTCCTCGTCGTCGATGACGGCGAGCATGCGCAGCGAGGAGCGGACGCCGGACTGGGCCTGGCCGAGGACGTCGCCCTCGCGACGCTGTTCCAGGTCGATGCGGGAGAGCTCGAAGCCGTCGAGCGTGGACGCCACCGCGTTCAGCCGCTGACGGGCCGCGCTGGCCTCGGGCATCTCGCTGACCAGGAGGCAGAGTCCGGCGGCCGAGCCTCGGCCGACCCGTCCGCGCAGCTGGTGGAGCTGAGAGACACCGAACCGGTCGGCATCCATGATCACCATCGCTGTGGCATTCGGCACATTCACCCCGACCTCGATGACGGTGGTCGCCACCAGCACGTCGGTCTCACCCGCGGCGAAGCGGCGCATGACGGCGTCCTTGTCGTCGGGCTGCATACGGCCGTGCAGGACCTCGACCTTGAGTCCCTGGAGGGGGCCCTTGGCGAGCTGGTCGGCGACATCGAGGACGGCGAGCGGCGGGCGCTTCTCCGCCTCGTCCTCGGGGGACTTCTTCTTGGTCTTCTTGGGGTCGTCCTCCTCGTCCCCGATACGGGGGCAGACCACATACGCCTGATGGCTGTTGTCCACTTCCTCACGGACGCGCTCCCACGCGCGCGTCAGGAAGTGGGGCTTGTCCGCGGCTGGGACGACATGGCTGGCGATCGGCGAGCGGCCGGCGGGCAGCTGGTCGAGGACGGAGGTCTCCAGGTCGCCGAAGACGGTCATCGCCACGGTGCGCGGGATGGGTGTGGCGGTCATGACCAGCAGGTGTGGGGGCTGCTTGCCCTTGCCACGCAAGGCGTCGCGCTGCTCGACACCGAACCGGTGCTGCTCGTCGACCACGACCAGGCCCAGGTCGTGGAACTGCACCTTGTCCTCGATCAGCGCATGCGTGCCGATCACGATCCCGGCCTCTCCGGTGACCAGATCGAGCAGCGCCTGCCTCCGGGCGGCCGCGCCCATGGAGCCCGTGAGCAGCACGACCTTGGTGGAGTGCTCGGCCCCTCCGAGCATGCCGCCCTCAGCCAACTCCCCCATCATTTCCGTGATCGACCGGTGGTGCTGCTGGGCGAGCACCTCGGTGGGGGCGAGCATCGCGGCCTGCCCGCCCGCGTCGACGACGGCGAGCATGGCGCGCAGGGCCACCATCGTCTTGCCGCTGCCCACTTCTCCTTGGAGCAGCCGGTGCATCGGGTGCTCGGTCGCGAGGTCGTCGAAGATCTCCTTGGAGACCTTCTGCTGGCCCTCGGTGAGGGTGAAGGGCAGCTTGCCGTCGAAGGCGCTGAGCAGGCCGTCCGCCTTGGGGGTGCGGGCCACTGCCGGGAGCTGCGCGTCGGCGTGGCGGCGGCGGGCCAGGGCGACCTGGAGGACGAAGGCCTCGTCCCACTTCAGGCGGGCACGGGCGTCATGGATGTCCGCCTTGGTCTGCGGGCGGTGGATCTTCAGGAGGGCCTCGGGGAGGGCGACCATGCCGCGGCCGTCCCGGAGGGAGTCCGGCAGGGGGTCGACGGCCTCCTGGGCGCTCGGCAGCACCGTCTGCACCGACTTGGCGATCTTCCAGGACTCCAGCTTGGCGGTGGCCGGGTAGATCGGGATGAGCGCGCCCGCCCAGGAGTCGACGGTCTCGGCCGCGTCGTCGCCGTCGCCGCGCAGCAGCTCGTACGCCGGATGGGCCAGCTGGAGGCGGTGGTTGAAGACGGAGACCTTGCCGGAGAACATCGCGCGCGTGCCGGGCAGAAGGTCCTTGTGGGGCTTGTGCACGCCGTTGCCGAAGAAGACCAACTGGAGGCGGCCGCTGCCGTCGGTGATGGTCACTTCGAGGCGCTGGCCCTTGCCGCGGGGGGCCCTGGACGAGGCGAAGGTGTGCAGGCGCGCGTCGGCGACCTGGGCGACCACCGTCACATGCTCGTCCATGGGCAGGTCGGCGAGGTGGGTGAGCTGACCGCGCTCCTCGTATCTGCGCGGATAGTGGTGCAGCAGATCGCCGACGGTGTGCAGGTCGAGGTGCTCGGCCATCACCTTGGCGGTGGCGGGACCGAGTACCTTCTTCAGTGGTTCTTCGAGCACGGGCACGAGATCCATTGCACACCACTGCACCGACAATGCCGTATACGTCCCGGAAATCCGCTGGTCAGGCGGGTCGTTCCGGGCCTAGGATGGCGCGCTCCGGCCCTCTTCGCGGTCACCGTCCGCCGGGACCGCCCGACCCCGCGCCGTCGCCCGTCCCCCCACCCACCGGCGCAGCGACGATGGACTCCCAGACTTCACAGCCATCACAGGCACCTCAGTCACCTCATACGTTCCAGGTCGACCTGCGCGGTTTGGTGGACCTGCTCTCCCATCACCTCTATTCCAGTCCCAAGGTCTATCTGCGCGAGCTGCTGCAGAACGCGGTGGACGCGATCACCGCGCGACGCGCCGAACAGCCGGACGCGCCCGCCACCGTGCGCCTGTACGCCGAGGGCGGCGCCCTGCGAGTGGAGGACTCCGGTGTGGGGCTCACCGAGTCCGACGTGCACAACCTCCTCGCGACCATCGGCCGCAGCTCCAAGCGGAACGACGGTCTGGAATCGGCCCGTTCCGACTTCCTCGGGCAGTTCGGCATCGGGTTGCTGGCGTGTTTCGTCGTCGCCGAGCGCATCCGGGTCGTCAGCCGCAGCGCACGCACGCCCGAGGCGGCGCCCGTGGAGTGGACGGCGGCCGACGACGGCTCGTACACCGTGCGCACGCTGCCGCACGAGGCGCGCACCGAACCGGGCACCACCGTGCACCTGGTGGCGCGCGCCGGGGCGGGCGAGTGGCTGAGCGAGGAGCGGGTGCGTTCGCTGGCGCGGGACTTCGGGTCGCTGCTGCCGTACGACGTGCGGGTCGGCGACGAGGTGATCGCGGACCTTCCGGCGCCCTGGGACCGTGCGTACCCGAGCCCCGCCACCCGAAGGGTGGCCCTGGCCCGGCACTGCCACGACCTGTTCGGTTTCACGCCGCTGGACTCGATCGACCTGGACGTGCCGCTCGCCGGGATCCGGGGCGTGGCGTACGTCCTGCCGTCCGCGGTCAGCCCGGCCCAGCGTGCCGGCCACCGCGTGCACCTGAAGGGCATGCTGCTCACCGAGCGGGCCGAACAGCTGCTGCCCGACTGGGCGTTCTTCGTGCGCTGCGTCCTCGACACGGACAGCCTGCGGCCCACCGCGTCACGGGAGTCGCTGTACGAGGACGAGACGCTCGCGGCCGTACGGGAGGCGCTGGGCGAAAGGATTCGCGCCTGGCTGACCGGGCTCGCGGCGGGCGATCCGGAGCGACTGGCCGCCTTCCTGTCGGTCCACTACCTGGGCGTGAAATCCCTTGCGCGGCACGACAAGGAGATGCTGCGCACGATGCTCCCGTGGCTGCCCTTCGAGACGACCGACGGGCGGCTGTCCCTGGAGGAGTTCGCGCAACGGCACCCCGTAGTGCACTTCACGCGGACCGTGGAGGAGTACCGGCAGGTCGCGCCGATCGCCTCCGCGCAGGGCATCGGGGTGATCAACGGCGGCTACACGTACGACAGCGAGCTGATCGAGGCACTGCCGTCCGTGCGCCCGGGCACGGCGGTGTCGGAGCTCGACGCCGACACCGTGACGGCCCACCTGGACGCGGTCGACCCGGCCGAGGAGCTGGCCCTGTCGGCCTTCCTGGCGGCCGCGCGGGCCAGACTCGACCCCCTGGGCTGCGATGTGGCCCTGCGCGCCTTCCACCCGCTGTCGGTCCCGGCGCTGCACCTGGACGACCGGGCGGCCCGCCACGAGCAGGCCCGCGCGGAGGCCGAGGAGCAGGCCGACGACCTCTGGGCGGGCATCCTCGGCTCGCTGCGCGGCAGCGCCCCACGCGCGCGTCTGGTGCTCAACCACCTCAACCCGCTGATCCGAAGGATCAGTTCACTCAGCGACCCGGAGCTGATAGGCACCGCCACGGAGTCCCTCTACGGGCAAGCGCTGCTGATGGCCCAGCGCCCGCTGCGCCCCGCGGACTCCGCGCTCCTCAACCGCGCGTTCATCGGCCTCCTGGAGTGGGCCACGCACACCGACCCCGGGAAGGACGACCGCCGATGAGCAGCCAGGCCATGGACTTCGACACCCTGCGCCAGGCGATGGCGGACAACTACGAGCAACCGGAGGGTCCCGCCCGCAACGCGCGCGCGGAGCAACTGCTCGTCGAGGCCGAGAAACTGAACATCCCGCTCGCCGTCATCGAGGCGCTCGGACACCAGCTGAAGGTCTACAACTACAGCTCCGAGAAGGACAAGATGTTCGTCCCCTTCGCGCGCCTGCTGCGCATGTGGGACGAGCGCCCCGAGGACTTCGACGAGTACGAGATCCACTCCCTGCACTGGGTCTTCAAGTGGATGTCCGCCGGAATGCTCGACCAGCCGCACATTCCGCTCGCCTCCATAGAGAAGTGGCTCGGCGAGATGGAGCACCGCTACCGGCTGGCCGGTCACTCCGAACGGGCCGTGCGCGGCGCCGAGTTCAGCGTCGCGGCCCACCTGGGCGACCTGGAGCGCGCCGAGCGGGCCTACGCCGCCTGGCTGGCCGCCGACCGGGACACCATGGCCGACTGCCACGCGTGCGAACTGCACAGCCAGGGCTGGTGGCGCGCGGAGCGCGACGCGGACGCGGAGGCGCTGGAGCTGTGGACCCCGGTCCTGGAGGGCGAGTACACCTGCGCCCACGAGCCGCACACCGTCCTCGCCTCCTCCCTGCTCCCCCTGCTGCGGCTGGGGCGCGTCGACGAGGCACGCGCCCATCACCTGCGGGGCTTCCGACTGGTGCGTGCCATGGAGAGCATGCGCGGGGCTTACGCGGACCACGTGGAGTTCTGCGCGCTCTCCGGCAACGAGGCGCGCGCCCTGGAGCTGCTCGCGGAGCGGCCCGCGTACTTCACGGACACCGGTGACCCGCGCAGCAAGCTGGACTTCATGGCCGTGGTGGCCCTCCTGATGGGCCGCCTGACGTCGCTCGGGCTCGGCGAACAGACAGTGCCCGGACCTGCCGGACAGGCGTGGACCGCGGGTGAACTCGCCGTCCACGCGCGCGGGGAGGCACTTTCGCTGGCGGCGCGCTTCGATGCACGCAACGGCACCTCGCACGTCAGTGAGCGCGCCCGTGCGCGGATGGATCAGCCGCCGCTCGTGGACCGGCTGCCTCTGGGCGTGCGCTCAGCACGAACCGCGCGCACCCCCGTGCCGGCGCCGCCCACGAGCGCTGTCACGCGACCGGCCGCCGAGCCGGACCTGTCCGCGCTGCTCGCCGAGGCCCGGCGGCTCTCGGCCCTGCGGAGCCCCGACGCCGTCGAGGCGTGGGCCACGGTCTCGCGGGCCGCCGAGGGCCATGAACTGGATGTCCGCGACCGCGCGGAGATGGCCGACCACGCGGCGATGGGCCGCGGTCCGGAGGGCATCGAACTCTTCCACCGCGCGGCCGAGTTGTACGCCGAGGCGGGCGACCCCGGCGAGGCGCTGGCCGCCCGCGCCCGCGCCACGTACGTCCACGCCCTGTCCGGCGCGACCGAGGAGGCCCTCACGGCCGTCTCCGAGCCGTACGAGAAGGTGCTCGCCCTCTTCGCGGGGGGCGGAACGGGGGTGTCTCAGACAGCGTCCGTGCTGGTGGGGCGGGCGCGGATATTGATGCACCGCCTGGATGAGGCCGGGGGCGCAGCGCAGGCCGGGGGCGCAGCGCAGGCCGGGGGCGCTCTGGTGACCGACGCCGAGGAGGCCGCACGGGAGTTGCTGGCGCTTGCCGAGCCGCATGTCGCGGACGACGTGGCAGTGGCCTCACGGGCGGCGGAGGCGCAGGCGATGCTCGGGGAGCTCGCGGCGCGTTCCGGGGACGCCGAGGCGGCCGCGGAGCTGCTCTCGCGGGCCGTGCAGACGTTCGTGGCGGCCGGGCTGCCGTGGTTCGCCGTCGAGTACGACTCCCGGCTGGCCGGGATCGCCCTGCACCGCGGCGACACCGAGGGCGCGGAACGGGCGGCGCGCGCGGCGCTGGACCACGGAGGGATGTACCTGGAGCCCATGGGCCAGGCGCAGCTGCACCTGCAGCTCGCCGAGATCCTCGGCACCACGGGGCAGCTCCGGCCCGCCGCGGAGCATGCCCTGGAGTCCGCGCACTGGGCCGACGAGGCGGGCGAGGCCGCCACGCTCGGCGCCTGGGCCCGGCACCAGCTCGGCGGTTTCCTGCTCCGTCAGGGGCGGTGGGCGGAGGCCGCCGAGGTGCTCGAGTCGGCACTGCCCGATCTGACCGCCGAGATGCACGGCGACGGAGCGATCGTGCAGACGCGGTGGTGGCTCGGTGACTGTCTCACCGAGCTCGGCGAACACCGTGAGGCCGCCGAACACTGGTTGCGGGCCGCGGACATCGCCCGGCACTGGCCCGAACAGCGAGACCACGCGATGCTCGCGCATCTCGCCGCCGAGGCCCTCGGGCACGCTGGGCTGCCCGCCCAGGCGGACCAGGCGTACGCCCGAGCCGGCGACCTCTGGCGCGCCCTCGGCAACGTCCACGGGCTCGTCCGGTCGCTGCGGGCGCGTGCGTGGGCCGTGGCTCGTACGGATGCGGGGCTCGACGGGGCGCGGGAGTTGATGTCGACGGCTGTGCGGGAGTGCGAGTCGGCGGTCGAGGGGGCGTCGGCCGTCGCCGGTTCGCCGTCGGACTCGCTGTCCGACTCGCCTGCCGGCTCGCCGGAGGACGAGGATGTGCGTGGTCGCCTCGTCGCCGAACTCGGCCACACCTGTCGCCAGTTCGGGGACCTCCTGGCCCGTTCCGTGCCCGACGCGACGGACGAGGCCGCCGCCCGGGTCGCGTTCGAAGAGGCCTTGGCCCACATGACTCGGGCGATCTCGGTGTTCGGCTCCCTCGGCGAGGATGCCCTTGACGCCCGCACCGGTGCCGAGCTCGCCGCCGGGTGGCTGGAGGCCGACCTACGGCGCCCCGCCGCGGCCTGCGCACGCGCGCGTGCGGTGCTTTCCGCGTATGCGGGAGTGGAAGGGGAGACCGCGGAGGCTCGGCGAGGCGAGGCGGAGAACATGCTCGGGCTGGTGGAGGCGGGTACGGAGCGCTGACTGGGGGGTTCGGGTGGGCGGGGGGGGCGCCCCCGTCGCCGTTGCCCGTCCCGTCCCGTCCCGTCCTGGGGGCTCCGCCCTCAAACGCCCGCTCCTCAAACGCTCGCTCCTCGAACGCCGGAAGGGCTGAACTTTTGCCGGCCGGGGCTTGAGACTTCTGGCCCGTCCGGCGTCCGAGGACGAGGCCGTCAAGGCCGAAGCGAGGGTAGGGGCGGAGGGGGCGAAGAAATCTGACCAGCCCGCCCCCACCAGCAGCCGCTACTCCACCCCGATCAACAACAACGCCCCCTGCCGCCCGCCCCGATACACCACCGTGTCCACCGCCAGGTACGACTCCCGCACCCGGGATTCGAGATGCGCGGCGATGGCGTCGGGAGCCTCGTCGCCGAGGACGAGGGTGACCATTTCGCCGCCGGCGGCGAGCATGCGGTCGAGGACGGCCTCGGCGGTGTCGGTTATGTTGGAGCCGATCACGGCGACATCGCCGTCGATGAGGCCGAGGACATCGCCGGCCTGGCAGATGCCGGCCATGGTCCAGGACTGCCGCTCGGCGACGGCGACCTCGGCGTAGCGCGTGGCCCCGGCGGCCGAGGTCATGGCGACGACATCCTCGTCGAAGCGACGCTCCGGCTCGTGCACGGCGAGCGCGGCGATGCCCTGCACGGCGGACCGGGTCGGGATCAGGGCGACCCGGACGCCCTCCGCGCGCGCCTGCTCGGCAGCCGCGGCCGCCGTGTGGCGCAGGTCCGCGTCATTCGGCAGGAGCACCACCTCGCGGGCGTGGGCGCGCCGTACCGCCTCGACCAGCTCCCCGCTGGCGGGCGGCTCCCCGGGCCGCGCGAGCACCGTGGTCGCCCCGGCCTCGGTGTACAGCCCGGCCAGACCCTCACCGGGCACGACGGCCACGACGGCGCGTTGGGCCCGCTCCCGGGGCGGCCGCCCGGCCGCGCCCGCGGTGTGGACGTCCTCGAGGCCGAAGTGCGTGATCCTGATCCGGTACGGCCGCCCGGCCTCGACGCCCGCCTCCACTGCGGCACCCGCGTCGTCCACGTGCACATGGACGTTCCACAGCCCGTCACCGCCGACCACGACGAGCGAGTCCCCCAGGCCGTCGAGCCGGTCCCGCAACCGGGCCACCGCCGCGTCCTCCGCCTCCAACAGGTAGATCACCTCGAAGGCGGGCCCCCCGTCATCCGGTGGCCCGTCCCCGCACACCTCGGGATGCGCGTCGGCGACATGGGGCACGGACGCGTCCACGCGCGCGTGGACCTCCACAGGGGCCATGAGCGGCGCCCCCGGAGCCTCGCCCGTGAACGTCTCCACCAGCGCCGCCAGCACGGCCACCAGTCCCCGTCCGCCCGCGTCGACCACACCGGCGCGTTCCAGGACGGCCAGCTGCCCGGGGGTCGCCGCGAGGGCCGCCCGCGCACCCTCGTACGCCGCGCGCGCGACCGTTCCGCAGTCGCCCTCGGCACCGGTGACCGCGTCGGCGGCGGCCGAGGCGACCGTGAGGACCGTTCCCTCGACGGGGTGTGCGACGGCCTGGCGCGCTGAGTCCGCCGCCTGCCGGAGGGCGAGCCGCAGTCCCTGGCCGTCGGCATGAGCGGTCTCACTGTCGGCGGCGAGCACCTGTGCCATGCCGCGCAGCAGCTGCGCGAGGATGGTCCCGGAGTTGCCTCGGGCCCCGATCAACGCGCCGTGCGCCATCGCCCGCACGGCGTCGGCGAGGGTGGGCCACCCGGCCCGCGTGAAGGCGGCGTCATGGCCCGCACCGGCCTCGCTCGGGCCGGCGACGGTCTCGTAGCCCGCGAAGACCGCCTCGACCGCCGCGGCAGCCGATTCCACTGTCAGATACAGATTCGTCCCGGTGTCTCCGTCGGCCACCGGGTAGACATTGATCGCGTCGATCTCCTCGCGGGCCCGTCCCAGCGCCTCCAGCGCGAGCCCGCACCAGGTGCGCACCGCGAGAGCATCCAATGTCTGCGGCACCTGCGGCACCTGCGCCTCCTTGAGCTGCTGGACGTGGGACGCAGCGTAGACCCCGGACGGGTTACTGCCGGTAGGGGCCCTGAGGAGGGCTGGAGCGGGGTCCGGGGCAGCCATGGTAGTTTCGTTCTCCGGACGCAGTCGTTGTATGCTGCTCCAGTTGCCCGATCTGATCGGGCCTTCCCCCTGGCACCGCCACTCAGATCCTAGATCTTGATCCCGGCATGCCGGGATCAACCGTAAGTGCATCTGAAGTCTTTGGAGTGACCCGTGGCTGCCAACTGCGACGTCTGCGGCAAGGGGCCGGGCTTCGGCAACAACATCTCGCACTCGCACCGCCGTACGTCCCGTCGCTGGAACCCCAACATCCAGCGCGTCCGTACCGTGGTCGGCGGGACGCCGAAGCGCGTGAACGCTTGCACCTCGTGCATCAAGGCCGGCAAGGTCTCGCGCTGACAACCGCTAGCGCGCGGCCACTGCTGGTTCGCTTGCACTGAGCCGGTCCACCTCACGGTGGGCCGGTTTTTTGCTGCCCGGCCCATTTCCGCCCTGGGTTCTCTTCCGCCCTGGGTTTCTTCCGCCCCGGGTTCCCTTCCGCCCCGGGTTCTTTTCCGCCCCCGTGTTTTGCCGCCCCGAGCGGTCCTCACGCGCGCGCAGACCCCGTTTTCCCGCCCCCATCTCCGCGGGACCTGCCAGAATCTGCCCAATGCGCTTCGGCATCCTGGGCCCCCTCGACATCCGCACCGAAGACGGCAGTCCCCTGGACCCCGGCGGCCCCCGCCCACGCGCCCTTCTCACCCTGCTCCTCCTGGACGCGGGGCGCACGGTCTCCACGGAGCGGCTGACGGACGGCCTGTACGGGGCCGAGCCACCGGCCGGGGCCGCCAACGCCCTCCAGTCCCAGGTCTCCCGGCTGCGCAAGCGGCTCGGCCCCCACGCGGAGATCGAGGCGACCCCCACCGGCTATCGCATCGGCGTCTCCCCCGACACCGTCGACGCCCATCGCTTCGAGCGCCTGGCCGGTGAGGGCCGCACGGCCCTCATCCGAGGCGACCACACAGGCGCGGCGGCCACGCTCCGGGAGGCGCTCGCCCTGTGGCGCGGCCCCGCCCTGACCGATCTCCCCGACGCGCACGCCCAGGTCACGCGGCTCCACGAGCTGAGGCTCGCCGCCGTCCAGGACCGCGTCGACGCCGAACTCGCACTCGGCGGCGGCCCCGAACTCGTACCGGAGTTGCGCGAGCTGATCACCGCGCACCCACTGAGCGAGCGGCTGTACGGGCAGCTGATGCGGGCCCTGCACGCGAGCGGGCGGCCCGCCGAGGCGCTCACGGTGTACGAGGAGGTACGACGCACACTCGCGGAAGAACTGGGCGCCGATCCCTCACCCGAGCTGTCCGCCCTCCACCTGGAACTGCTCAAGGGCGCGGCTCCCGCCCAGCGGCGCGTCCCCGCCCAACTGACGCGCTTCATCGGCCGCGGCCCGGAGCTCCGGCGGATCGGGGCACTGCTCCCGGATGCTCGCCTGGTGACCCTCACGGGGCCGGGCGGCGCGGGCAAGACCCGCCTGGCGACAGAGGTCGCGAGCGCCCGCACAAGCGCTGCCCCGAACACCCACGGAAACGCTGTCGACAGCGAGCGGGCAAACGCTTACGCAGACGTCTGCTTCATCGAGCTGACCGGCCTCACCGACGGCTCCCAGATCCCGTACGCCATCCTCACCGCACTCGGCGTGCGCGAAGGTTTCCGCACGCCCACGACCGACACCACGCAGCGGCTCCTCGCCGCTCTGGAGGACCGCGAGCTGCTCCTGGTGCTGGACAACTGCGAGCACCTGGTCGAGGACGCGGCCCGGATCGCCGCGCTGCTTCTGGGGACCTGCCGCGGTGTACGCATCCTCGCCACCAGCCGCGAGTCGCTGGGGATCACGGGTGAGGTGCTGTGCCCGGTACCGCCGCTGCCGCCGGAGCCCGCCGCCCGGCTGTTCGTGGACCGGGCGGCCGCCGTGAAGCCGGGTTTCGAGGGGCACGCGCGGGTGGCCGACATCTGTGCCGCGCTCGACGGACTGCCGCTGGCCATCGAACTGGCCGCGGCCCGGCTGCGCACCCTCACCCCCGACGAGCTCGCCGACCGCCTCGACGACCGTCTCGCCGACCGCTTTCGGCTGCTCTCCCGGGGCGACCGCACCAAGGCCGCACGCCACCGCACCCTGCGCGCCGTCGTGGAGTGGAGCTGGGACCTCCTGGTCGACGAGGAGCGAGAGTTGGCGCGGCGGCTGACGGTGTTCTCGGGGGGCGCGACTCTCGATGCGGTCGAGGCTGTCTGCGAGGTGCCGTATCCGGAGGATCTGCTGGCCTCGCTGGCGGAGAAGTCGCTGCTGGAGGTCTCCGACGGGCGCTATCGCATGCTGGAGACCGTCCGCGCGTACGCCGCCGAGCATCTCGCCGAGCAGGGCGAGGAGGAGCGCCTACAAGCTGCCCACGCCGCGTACTTCCTGCGCCTGGCCGAGGAGGCGGAACCGCATCTCCGAAGCGGTGGCCAACTCCCTTGGCTGGCCCGGTTGGACGCCGAGCACGGCAATCTGGACGCGGCCCTGCGCCACCTCGTGCGCACGGACACCGGACGCGCGCTGCTCCTCATGGCCGCCCTCTCCTGGTTCTGGCGGCTGCGCGGCCTGCACGGCGAGCAGGTGCCGCTCGCCCACGAACTGCTGGCGGCCGTGGGCGACGCTCCCCCGGAGGGCCTGGCGGAGGAGTACGTCCTCTGCCTGATCAACACCGTCTCCGGCGGTGCCGATGGCGACGACCCCGCTGCCCGGGAACACCTGGACCGCGCGGCAGTCCTGCTCGGCTCCCTGCACCATCAACTGCGGCTGCCGTTCACGTTCGTGATGTGGTCGGTCGCGGACGGGCCGCGCCGAGTCACCGACGAGCAGGTGCGCACGCAGGTCGGCGACGCCCCCTGGGGACTGGCCCTGATGGAGTTGGGCGACGGCTTCCAGCAGCTGTTCGCCGGACGGCCCGACGCGGCCGAAGCGGCGCTCACCCGTGGTCTGGCCGGCTTCCGGGCCACCGGCGACCGCTGGGGCCTGGCCAACTGCCTCGACCCACTGGCCATGCTCGCCGACCTGCGCGGGGACCACGAGCGGGCCCTGGAGCTGATCGACGAGGCCCTGAGGTACGTACGGGAGCTGGCGGCCCCCGAGGAGACCGGTGATCTGGTGCAGCGCCGCGCCACCGTCCTGCTGCACCTCGGGGACCACGATGCGGCGGCGGAGCACTACACACACGCCGCCTCCCTGGCCCGTACCGCAGGTGCCCCCGACAAGGTGGCGGCGGCCCGGCGCGGTCTGGGCGACACCGCCCGGCTGTCCGGGGACACGGCACGCGCGCGCGTGCACTACGAAGACGCCCTGGAGGCCTGTGCCGGGAACTGGTTCAGCCTCGGCGAGTCCGTACGGATCTTCATCGGCCTGGGCCGCACCGCCCTCGCCGAGCAACGCGCCGACGAGGCCCGTGACTGGTTCGTCCAGGCCCATACCCTCGCCCGCGAGGTGCACGGCGGTCTCGAACTCGCCGACGCCACCGAGGCGCTGGCATCCGTCGCCGAGAGCCCCGAGCGCGCCGCCGTCCTGCTCGGCGCGGCCGTCGCCCTGCGGGGCGCCGCGGCCGAGGGCGACCCCGAGATCGTCGGTATCAGGGAGCGGATACACGAAGCGCTCTCTCCTGAGGCGTACGAAAAGGCCTTCCAGCAGGGGCGGAGCCTCGGGTCAGCGGCGGTCAGCGAACGGTAAGAGCGTGGTCAGTGCCTCCGGCGAAGCTCCTGGCCATGACGAACAAGGACACCGCCAAGCCGGCCGACCACACCGCCGCACTCGCCCACCTCGACGTCCTGATCTCCGGCGCCAGCATCGCCGGCCCCGCTCTCGCCCTCGGCCTCGCCCGGTACGGCGCCCGCGTCACCGTGGTCGAGAAGGCCGCCGACCTGCGCGAGGGCGGGTTCGCGGTCGACTTCCGGGGACACGTTCACCGGACCGTCCTGACCGCCATGGGCATCTGGGACGAGATCCACGCCCGACAGACCCACATGGGCCGCCAGACGGTCGTCGACGCCGACGGCAGCCCGCGCGTCGACCTGCCGGCCGAGATGATGAGCGGAGACGTGGAGATCTTCCGCGGCGAGCTGGCTCAGATCATGTACGAGCGCACCAGGGACAGCGTGGAGTATGTCTTCGGCGACTCGGTCGCCACGCTCACCGAGTCCCCCGAAGGCGTCGACGTCACCTTCGAACGCGGCGCGCCCCGCCGCTTCGACCTCGTCGTGGGCGCCGACGGACTGCACTCCCTCACCCGCCGCCTGGCCTTCGGGGACGAGTCCCGATATCTGCGCTTCCTCGACCACTATGTGGCGGGCTTCGACATCCCCAACCACCTGGGCCTGGACCGCACCGGCCAGATCTACAGCGAGCCGGGCCGGGCGGTCTCCGTCAGCAACTACGACGGCGATCCGGACCGGGCGGGCGCGCTGCTCGTCTTCCGCTCCGAGAAGCTGGAGTACGACCGCCGGGACGTCTCCGCGCAGAAGCGGATCCTCGCCGAGCGGTTCGCCGGGATGGGCTGGGACACGCCGCATGTCCTCAAGGCCCTGGAGCAGGCCGACAACCTGTACTTCGACGCGATCGCCCAGATCCACGTGGACAGGCTCACCAAGGGCCGCGTGGCGCTGCTCGGGGACGCCGGATACGGCGCGACCATGGGCGGCATGGGCACCGGTGTCGCGATCGTCGGCGCGTACGTCCTGGCCGGGGAGCTGGCGCTGGTGGGCGGCGACCATCGCACCGCGTTCGCCGAGTACGAGACGCAGATACGGGACTTCGCCAAGGGCTGCCAGAAGATCTCCGGCAACGCCGGCCCGTTCTTCGCCCCGCCGACCGAGCGACGGATCCGCAGCCGCGACCGGATGTACCGGATCCTCAGCTCCCGCCCCCTGGCCCGCTTCTTCAAGAAGCTCACCGAGAAGGCGGCCACCGACATCAAGCTGCGGGAGTATCCGCGCCCGTAAACGTGCCGTGCGTGTGCCGGTTGTCGTGGCGCGGGGCCCGCAGCCAGTGTTCCTCGGAGCCGTCGGTCAGCAAGTCCTCGGCGTCACCGGGCAGATGACCGCCCTTGATCAGAACCCACTTCGGCCCGTACGCCGGCACGGCCGCCGCGGCTCGCCCGAGATCCTCCTCCGACTCGACCCGCACGCCGGAGAGTTGGGCCACCTGGTCGAGGTTCGGGACGGTCGCGACCGGCAGCAGCTCGGTGCGGACGGAGTCGAGGGCCGACTCGGCGAGCAGCGAATCCCCGTGCTGGGAGATGCCGACCGGGTCGACGGCCGGCGCGTCCGTGGCGCCGATCAACTCGGCTACGGCCTCGACGCGTTCGGCCGAGGCGAGCAGACCGGTCTTGACCGCCTGGACGCCGATGTCGTCGACGACGCTGCGGTACTGGGCGCGCACGGCGTCCACGGCAACTCCCAAGCACCCTGTACGCCGAGGGAGTTCTGCGCGGTGACGGCGGTGATCACACGCATGCCGTGCGCCCCGAGCGCGAGCATCGTCTTCAGGTCGGCCCGGATCCCGGCCCCGCCACCGGAGTCAGGACCCGCGACCGCCAAACCCTGGGCGGTGCGCTCACGACTCGATGTCCCCGAAGTGGTCCCACCCGCCCTTGCTCGTCCAGGGCGCCCCGTCCACCGTGACCTGCGGCAACGCCGACGGGTTGAGCACCTCGCCGATCACCTTCCAGCGGGCGGGCAGCTTCACGTCCGGCGGGAACGTCGCGACGATCGCGTGGTCCTCGCCGCCGGTGAGCACCCACTGGAGGGGGTCGACGCCGACGGCCTGCCCGATGTCGTTCATCTGGGAGGGGACGTCGATGTCGCCGGAGCGGACGTCGATGCGCACCTTGCTGGCCTCGGCAATGTGCCCGAGGTCGGCGATCAGCCCGTCGCTGACGTCCGTCATCGAGGTCGCGCCGAGCCCGGCCGCCGCGGGACCCGCGTGATACGGCGGTTCGGGACGCCGGTGGGCCTCCACGAAGGCGCGCGGCGAGCGGAAGCCCCGTGAGAGCACCGCGTACCCGGCCGCCGACCAGCCCAGCCAGCCCGTCACGGCGACGACGTCACCGGGCTGGGCGCCGGCCCGGGTGACCGGCTCGTGGTTGCGCAGATCGCCGAGCGCGGTGATCGCGATGGTGATCGTGTCACCGCGTACGACATCGCCGCCGACCACGGCCGCACCGGCGACCTGGCATTCGTCGCGCAGCCCGTCCATCAGCTCGGAGGGCCAGGTGGCCGGGAGTTCGGCCGGGACGACCAGGCCGAGCAGCAGCGCGGTCGGTACGGCGCCCATCGCCGCGATGTCCGCGAGGTTCTGCGCGGCCGCCTTGCGCCCCACGTCGTACGCGGTGGACCAGTCGCGGCGGAAGTGCCGTCCCTCCAGGAGGATGTCGGTGCTCGCCACGACCCTGCGGTCGGGCGCGGCCACCACCGCGGCGTCGTCGCCGGGGCCGACCCGGACCGCCGGGGTGGTGGTGAGGCGCGAGGTGAGCTCTCGGATGAGCCCGAACTCCCCCAACTCGCCCACGGTGCCCTTCATGATCGTCGTGCTCCCTCTGTCGCTGCTCGTGCCCGGTCGCGAGCCGTCTCCGTAGTCGGTACGGTCGAGTTGACCGTCAACTTGTGCAGTCCGTGCACCCCGGCGCGCAAGCCCCAGTCACCGCGGGTCTCCCCGCGGCGAGCGGCAACGCGATACCGTGGCGTTCCTTTTCCCCACATGATCCTCGTGGCCGCCCTGGAGGTTCCGTGGTACAGGCGTACATCCTGATCCAGACGGAGGTCGGCAAAGCGTCGACCGTCGCCGAGACGATCAGCAAGATCCCGGGGGTGATCCAGGCCGAGGACGTGACAGGACCGTACGACGTCATCGTGCGCGCCCAGGCTGACACAGTCGATGACCTCGGTCGCATGGTGGTCGCGAAGGTCCAGCAAGTGGACGGCATCACCCGCACCCTGACCTGCCCGGTCGTGCACCTGTAGCCCCCGTCTACCCTTGGCCGGTGAACTTCTTCCGTCACCGGCTCCTCGGCCTGCCCGCCCTCGCGATGCTGATCACGATTGCGGGCTGCTCCTCAGCAGACGACAACGCCTCGGTCTCGGTTCCGAGCCCGAACGCGAAGGTCACCAAGCTGTGCCAGAACCTGGACAAGGTGCTGCCGCGGAAGGTGGACGGCCTCGGCCGCAAGGATCCCGAGCCCCGGTCCGCGCTGACCGCGGGCTGGGGAAGCCCGGCGATCATACTGCGCTGCGGTGTCGAGCGGCCTCCGAAGATGACTGATCCGAAGGTGGCGCTCGGCGACGACAGGAAGGCGATCGGTGGCACCGTGAACGGCGTCGACTGGCTGATGGAGAAGCGGGACGACGGGTCGAACCGCTTCACCACCGCGAACCGCAGCGCGTACGTCGAGGTGACCGTACCCAAGGGGCGGGACACCTCCGGCATGCTGGTCGACATGGCCGCCTCCATCAAGAAGGCGATCCCCAAGGGGATCGCCAACTGACACGAGGGCGGTGCGGGGCGCTCAGCGCAGCCCGGTCGACCGTCGCAGCGCCGCCTGGACCAGGCGGTCCACCAACTCCGGGTAACTGACGCCCGTCTCCTGCCACATGCGCGGGTACATGGAGATCGGCGTGAAGCCCGGCATCGTGTTGATCTCGTTGATCACGAACTCGCCGTCCTCGGTGAGGAAGAAGTCCGCGCGGACGAGCCCCTCGCAGGACGCAGCGTCGAAGGCCTCGACGGCCAGCCGCCGCACCTCGGCCGTCTGCTCCTCGGTGAGCGGCGCGGGCACGATCCCGGACGCCGAGTCGATGTACTTCGCCTCGAAGTCGTAGAAGTCGTGGGACTGCACGGGCGGAATCTCCGCGGGGACGGAGGCGCGCGGCCCGTCCTCGAACTCCAGCACCCCGCACTCGATCTCGCGGCCGCGCAGCAGCGCCTCCACGATGATCTTCGGGTCGTGCCGCTGGGCCTCCTCGATCGCCTCGTCGAGGCCTTCGAAGGAGTCGACCTTGGTGATGCCGAAGGACGACCCCGCACGCGCGGGCTTCACGAACAGCGGCCAGCCGTGGTCGCCCGCGAAGTCGATGATCTTCTTGCGGGCCACGGCCGGGTCGAGCTCCCACTCGCGGGGCCGGATCACCACGTACGGGCCGACCTTCAGCCCGAAGGAGGTGAACACCCGCTTCATGTACTCCTTGTCCTGGCCGACGGCCGAGGCGAGCACGCCCGAACCCACGTACGGGACCCCGGAGAGCTCCAGGAGGCCCTGGAGGGTGCCGTCCTCGCCGTACGGGCCGTGCAGCATGGGGAAGACGACGTCGACCTCGCCCAGGGCCTTGGGGACCGATCCGGGCTCGCTGTAGACCACTTCGCGGTCGGCCGGGTCGAGGGGGAGCACCACGCCGCCCTCGCTCGACTCGGCGAGCTGCTCGACGTTCGGCTGCTGCCGGTCGATGATGGCCATTCGTTCCGGCTCGTCGGCGGTGAGTGCCCAACGGCCGTCCCGGGTGATGCCGATCGGCAGGACGTCGTACTTCGTACGGTCGATGGCGCGCAGCACCGCGCCGGCCGTCACCACGGAGATCCCGTGTTCGGAGCTGCGGCCGCCGAAGACGACGGCCACACGCGGCTTGCGAGGCGGCTGCTCAGGGCTCTGGGGGAGGTTCTCGGTGCTCATATCGCGTTGAGAGTACCCGTTGGTACGGCGGTGAGTCAGCGCCCCACCGGGGCCATTGCTCAGCGTCGTACGAGTGGTCGCACAGCGTTGATTCCCGACGTCGTACGAGCCGTCGCAGGGCGTCGCGCGGCTGATGGTTCAGCGGCGCTCGGACTTCGCGCTGCGCCCCATCAGCTCCTTGAGAGCGACGACCGGCGGCTTGCCCTCGTGGACGATGCCGACGACGGTCTCCGTGATGGGCATGTCGACACCGTGCCTGCGGGCCAGATCCAGCACGGACTCACAGGACTTGACGCCCTCGGCGGTCTGCTTGGTGACCGAGATGGTCTCCTGGAGGGTCATGCCCTTGCCGAGGTTGATGCCGAACGTGTGGTTGCGCGACAGCGGCGAGGAGCAGGTGGCCACCAGGTCGCCGAGGCCGGCGAGTCCGGAGAACGTCATCGGGTCGGCGCCCATGGCGAGCCCGAGCCGGGTGGTCTCCGCGAGCCCGCGTGTGATGAGCGAGCCCTTGGCGTTGTCGCCGAGACCCATGCCGTCCGCGATGCCGACGGCGAGACCGATCACGTTCTTGACGGCGCCGCCGAGTTCGCAGCCCACCACGTCGGTGTTGGTGTACGGGCGGAAGTACGGCGTGTGGCAGGCGGACTGGAGGCGCTGCGCTACCGCTTCGGAGCGGCAGGCGACCACGGCGGCGGCCGGCATCCGCGCGGCGATCTCCCGGGCGAGGTTGGGCCCGGTGACCACGGCGATACGGTCCGCGCCGACCTTGGCGACGTCCTCGATCACCTCGCTCATCCGCATGGTGGAGCCGAGTTCGACGCCCTTCATGAGGGAGACGAGGACAGTCTCGGGGGCGAGCAGCGGCACCCATTCCGCGAGATTTCCGCGCAGCGTCTGCGACGGCACCGCGAGGACCGTGAAGTCGGCGTCCGCGGCGGCCTCGGCAGGATCGGAGGTGGCCCGCAGATTCTCGGGAAGTTCGACACCGGGCAGGTAGTCCGGGTTCGTCCGGGTGGAGTTGACCGCCGCGGCGAGTTCGCCACGGCGCCCCCACAGGGTGACGTCGCACCCCGCGTCGGCGAGCACCATGCCGAACGCCGTGCCCCACGATCCGGTCCCGAAGACGGCCGCCTTGACCGGCTTGCTCACGCGCCCTGCCCCTCTTCCTGCTGTGCCTGTGCTTTTTCCTTCGCCGCCGCCCTGCGGCGCTGTGCGATGCGCACCTCGCGGGGGTCGTACGCCTTCTCGGGCGCCCTCTCGCCGCGGATCTGCTCCAGTTGCGCGGTGATGGCGGCCATGATGACCTCGGTGGCCTCCTTCAGGAGGTCCGGGCTCATCTCCTTGTCGTAGAAGCGCGAGAGGTCCACCGGCGGACCGGCGAGCACGTGGTGGGTCTTGCGCGGAAGGAGGTTGGGCTTCTTGGCATACGGGGGCAGCAGTTCGTTGGCGCCCCACTGGGCAACCGGAATCACCGGGCACTTGGTCTGCAGCGCGACCCGCGCGGCACCCGTCTTGCCGGTCATCGGCCAGCCGTCGGGGTCGCGGGTGAGGGTGCCCTCGGGGTAGAACGCGACGCACTCGCCGCGCTCCACGGCGTCGATCGCGGCCCGGAAGGCGCTCAGCGCGTCGGTGCTCTCGCGGTAGACGGGGATCTGTCCGGTGCCGCGCATCGCGGCCCCCACGAATCCCTTCTTGAAAAGGCCCGCCTTCGCCAGGAATCGCGGAACACGCCCCGTGTTGTACTGATAGTGCGCATACGCGAAGGGGTCCACATGCGAATTGTGGTTCACCGCGGTGATAAATCCGCCCTCAGTCGGAATGTTCTCCATTCCGCGCCAGTCCCGCTTGATCAGAACCACCAGCGGCGGTTTGCAGAGGACCGCTGCGAAGCGGTACCAGAAGCCGATTCTGCGGCGGGGCACGCGGACACCTTCCTCTAGGGCCTGGGGGGCCGCACAAGTGTCGCCCCAGGCCGCCTGTCTGTCGAGGACACGGTACGCCCCGGCGTCCGGAGCGCCAGGGCGTCCGGGTCACAATGGGGCGCGACAAGGGAGGGCGGAACGCTGGTGCGGTGGACTGTGGTCGTACCCCTCAAACCCCTGGCGCGGGCCAAGAGCAGGCTGGCCGACACGGCCGCCGACGGACTGCGCCCCGGGCTCGCCCTCGCCTTCGCACAGGACACCGTGGCGGCCGCGCTGGCCTGCGCGGCGGTCCGCGATGTGGCGGTAGTCACGGACGACGCCCTCGCCGGACGGGAGCTGGCCGCGCTCGGCGCCCGGATCCTCCCGGACGAGCCGGGCGGCGGCCTGAACGCCGCGTTGGCGCACGGAGCGGAGGTCGTACGGTCCTGGCGCCCCGACGATGCCGTCGCGGCCCTCAACGCCGATCTTCCCGCCCTGCGGTCCGCGGAATTGGGGCGGGTACTC
This sequence comes from Streptomyces albiflavescens, assembly GCF_014645835.1. Classification (GTDB taxonomy): domain Bacteria; phylum Actinomycetota; class Actinomycetes; order Streptomycetales; family Streptomycetaceae; genus Streptomyces; species Streptomyces albiflavescens. Next base: position 173,879 of record NZ_BMMM01000011.1, on the reverse strand, counting down.
GACGCGGCCGCGGAATTCCCTCGCGCATTTCTGCCGGATGCCGCCGCAATCGGCACAACTCTGCTGGCCGCCGGACCGGGCCGGGAATTGCTTCCGATCTTCGGTACGGATTCCCGGGCCCGCCACCGCGCCTCGGGCGCCATGGAACTCAGGCTGGACGCCGTGGATTCCGTACGGCAGGACGTGGACACCGGGGGCGATCTGCGGGTGGCGCTGGCGCTGGGGGTGGGGCCGCGTACGGCGGAAGCGGCGGCGCGGTTGCTGATTCCCGGGCAGTAGGCGGGTTCGCACGCCGCGGGCCGTCCGTGGTGTGCCCTCGCGGCGGAGCGTCCCGGGTCAGAGCCCCGCGCCCGTTGGGGGCCCGTAGGCTGCCCCCTATGCAGGCGACCGCGTACACGTACGACCCCGAGACCCGTAGCGGCCAGGTGCTGCTCGACGACGGCACCCCGGTGCCCTTCGACGGCCCGGCGTTCGACGCCGGCGGGCTGCGGCTGCTGCGCCCGGGTCAGCGGGTGCGTATCGAGACCGAGGGCGAGGGCGAGGCCCTCCGGATCACCCTCGTCACCCTGCAGACGCTCTAGGCGGCGCGCACACGCCGCGGGCCGGGCTCCCGAGGGAAACCCGGCCCGGCGCGTGAGTCGCCCCTGCGCCCCTGCCGATTAGCGGGCGGTGGCCTTCTTGGCGGTGGTCTTGCGAGCCGTCGACTTCTTGGCGGGGGCCTTCTTGGCCGTCGCCTTCTTCGCCGGGGCCTTCTTGGCCGTCGCCTTCTTGGCGGTCGTCTTCTTCGCCGCGGTCTTCTTGGCGGCCGCGGTGGTCTTCTTGGCGGTCGTCTTCTTCGCCGTGACCTTCTTCGCGGCCGCGGTGGTCTTCTTGGCGGTGACCTTCTTCGCCGTGACCTTCTTCGCCGTGACCTTCTTCGCGGCGGCCTTCTTGGCCGCGGCCTTCTTGACCGTGGCGGCGGCTCCGCCGGTCAGGCTGCCCTTGGGCGCCTTCTTGACGGCGACCTCGCCGCCACGCGGGAGCTTCTTCGAGCCGCTCACCAGGTCCTTGAAGCCCTGACCCGCGCGGAAGCGCGGCACAGAGGTCTTCTTGACCCGAACGCGCTCCCCGGTCTGCGGGTTGCGGGCGTAACGGGCCGGACGGTCGACCTTCTCGAAGGAACCGAAGCCGGTGACCGAGACCCGGTCCCCGCCGACAACTGCACGGACGATGGCGTCCAGTACTGCGTCGACCGCGTCGGCGGCCTGCTGACGCCCGCCGACCTTGTCGGCAATCGCTTCTACGAGCTGCGCCTTGTTCACGTCTTCCCCTTCGGAGACATTGCCCGAACGAATGCGTTCAAGCTTTTTCGCACGTTAGGCAGATATATACCGCAAATCAAACACGAAACGGGCTAATCACCCTTGTGCCGCAACGAACTCGGGCTGTAGCGGAGATTCCTCAGCGTTCCTCTTCGAGGAATCGACCCTCGTCGAGGTCGTTGATGAACCGCTCCAGCCGCCTTGTCGCATCGGCGAGATCGTGCTTGGCCACGGCCGTAATGACCAGCAGCTTCCGGGTCAGCGCCATCCGTACGCCCTCCGGGACTTGCAGTGCACGCACTCTTGTGTGCGCTTCCTTGAGTTGGGCCGCGACTGCCACGTAGAGCTCGAGTTGGCCGTCGTGTTCCATGCACAGATTGTGCCATCTGGGGCGAGTTGTCGCCTGCGCAGGGGGTAACTGCCGTCCCCCGAGGGGGTTCCGGGCACCTCGGCACGTCGCCGGACCAAAGTGCGCGTACCCAGGCAACGGCCGTTGTAACTAGGGGAGTTGGAGCCCTCCAAAGCGGCGCGCCGGGGCCGTCCGAGGGCAGACACAGCTGTACCCCCAACCGTCCACGATTGGGGGTACAGAGGGGTGTTGCAGTGGCCGAAATCAGCCTTGCGTCTCCGCGGATCAGGTGATCGACCGGAGGTGAATCCGGCCCGCGCGTCAGACGTGCAGCGTCTTCGGCTTGTACGACGGCCGCTTGCTCTCGTACGCCGCGATGTCGGCCTCGTTCTGGAGGGTGATGGAGATGTCGTCCAGGCCGTTCAGCAGCCGCCAGCGGGCGTTCTCGTCGAGTTCGAAGGCGGCGGTGATGCCCTCGGCGCGCACCTCACGGGCTTCCAGGTCGACCGTGACCTCGGCCTCGGGGTCCTGCTCGACGAGCTCCCACAGCGCGTCCACGATCTTCTGCTCCAGAACCACCGTGAGCAGGCCGTTCTTGAGCGAGTTGCCGCGGAAGATGTCCGCGAAGCGGGACGAGATGACGGCCTTGAAACCGTAGTTCTGCAGCGCCCAGACTGCGTGCTCGCGCGAGGAGCCCGTACCGAAGTCGGGACCGGCGACCAGGACCGTGGCGCCCTTGCGCTCGGGCTGGTTGAGGACGAAGGACGAGTCCTTGCGCCAGGCCTCGAACAGCCCGTCCTCGAAACCGTCCCTGGTCACCTTCTTGAGCCAGTGGGCGGGGATGATCTGGTCGGTGTCGACGTTGCTGCGGCGCAGCGGGACGGCCCGGCCGGTGTGCGTGGTGAATGCTTCCATGGCTCTCAGACTCCAGCGGGCACAGGGGCGTCGGACAGGTCGGCGGGCGAGGCCAGATGGCCCAGCACGGCGGTCGCGGCGGCGACCTGCGGCGAGACCAGGTGCGTACGGCCGCCCTTGCCCTGCCTGCCCTCGAAGTTGCGGTTGGAGGTGGACGCGGAGCGCTCACCGGGGGCCAGCTGGTCGGGGTTCATGCCCAGACACATCGAGCAGCCCGCGTGCCGCCATTCGGCGCCGGCCTCCTTGAAGACGACGTCCAGGCCCTCGGAGACGGCCTGCAGACCGACCCGCGCGGAGCCGGGGACCACCAGCATCCGTACGCCGTCGGCGACTTTGCGGCCCTCGACGATCGCCGCGGCCGCGCGCAGGTCCTCGATACGGCCGTTGGTGCACGAACCTACGAAGACGGTGTCGACCTTGATGTCGCGCAGCGGCTGTCCGGCGTCCAACCCCATGTATTCCAGGGCCTTTTCGGCGGCCAGGCGCTCCGAAGCGTCTTCGTACGAAGCCGGGTCGGGGACGGACGCCGAAAGCGGCGCGCCCTGGCCCGGGTTGGTACCCCAGGTGACGAACGGCGACAGAGAAGCGGCGTCGATGACGACCTCCTCGTCGAATTCCGCGTCGTCGTCCGACTTCAGCGTCTTCCAGTACGCGACGGCGGCGTCCCAGTCCTCGCCCTCGGGCGCGTGGGCGCGGCCCTTGAGGTATTCGAAGGTGGTCTCGTCGGGGGCGATCATGCCCGCGCGGGCGCCCGCCTCGATCGACATGTTGCAGATGGTCATCCGGGCCTCCATCGAGAGCTTCTCGATGGAGGAGCCGCGGTACTCCAGGATGTAGCCCTGGCCGCCGCCCGTGCCGATCTTGGCGATGATCGCCAGGATCAGGTCCTTGGCCGTGACGCCCTCGGGCAGTTCGCCGTCGACCGTGATGGCCATGGTCTTGGGGCGGGCCAGGGGCAGCGTCTGGGTGGCCAGCACGTGCTCGACCTGGGAGGTGCCGATGCCGAACGCCAGCGCGCCGAAGGCGCCGTGCGTGGACGTGTGGGAGTCACCGCACACGACCGTGGTGCCGGGCTGGGTCAGGCCCAGCTGCGGTCCCACCACGTGGACCACGCCCTGCTCGACGTCGCCCAGCGAGTGCAGCCGTACGCCGAACTCGGCGCAGTTCTTGCGCAGCGTCTCCAGCTGGGCCCGGGAGACCGGGTCCGCGATGGGCTTGTCGATGTCGAGGGTCGGGGTGTTGTGATCCTCGGTGGCGATGGTGAGGTCGAGACGGCGCACGGGACGGCCCGCCTGGCGGAGGCCGTCGAAGGCCTGCGGGCTGGTCACCTCGTGCAGCAGGTGCAGATCGATGAAGAGGAGGTCGGGCTCGCCCTCGGCGCGCCGGACGACATGGTCGTCCCAGACCTTCTCCGCGAGTGTCCTACCCATCGCTTTCCCTCCGGCCGGCAAAGGTGCGCCGGCCCAACTAGAGATCTTTGAGGAGACGGCGCCCTCACCCCTGGTTGCCGGGCAGCCGCCGCCAGGCCCGTTGGTCCGCGGGCCGCTGTGCATACAAGGGTTGCGCGTCTCACGAAAAAAGGAACTTGCGTTTCACAGAGTGAGACGCGAGTATCGTTTCATGGACAACAGTAGCGGCGTCGGCGTTCTGGACAAGGCAGCCCTTGTCCTGAGCGCCCTGGAGTCCGGTCCGGCCACCCTCGCAGGCTTGGTCGCTGCCACCGGACTCGCACGACCCACGGCACACCGGCTGGCCGTGGCTTTGGAACACCACCGCATGGTGGCGCGCGACATGCAGGGCCGTTTCATTCTCGGCCCCCGGCTCGCCGAGCTGGCCGCGGCCGCCGGCGAGGACCGCCTCCTCGCCACGGCGGGCCCGGTGCTCACGCACCTGCGGGACATCACGGGCGAGAGCGCGCAGCTCTACCGCCGCCAGGGCGACATGCGCATCTGCGTCGCCGCCGCGGAGCGCCTGTCCGGCCTCAGGGACACGGTCCCGGTCGGCTCGACGCTCACGATGAAGGCCGGCTCCTCCGCGCAGATCCTGATGGCCTGGGAGGAGCCGGAGCGTCTGCACCGCGGCCTCCAGGGCGCCCGCTTCACCGCGACGGCCCTGTCGGGCGTACGGCGGCGCGGCTGGGCCCAGTCCATCGGCGAGCGGGAGCCGGGCGTCGCGTCCGTCTCCGCGCCCGTACGGGGCCCCTCCAACCGCGTGGTGGCCGCGGTGTCCGTCTCCGGCCCCATCGAGCGCCTGACGCGCCACCCGGGCCGCATGCACGCCCAGGCGGTCATCGACGCCGCCGCCCGCCTCTCCGAGGCCCTGCGCCGCTCCGGCTGACCTCTCGGGTCCTTCGGGTACGACGAGGGGGCCTGCCCCAACGCCGCGGCAGGCCCCCTCGTTCCCCCGCCCCCCGTCACCTGGCTTCTTCGGCCGCCTTCGCCTTCGCCGACCGGTGCGCGAACCGCTCCTTCGCAGAGCGCCCCCGCCGCTCGAGCGGTATCTGACCGTGCACCGCCGCGAGCCCGAAGGCCGGCATGTCCGCGTAGATCGACTCGTACGACCCCTCGGGCACCACATAGGCCTCGTGCCACCGCCCGACGTGCTGACGCAGCTTCCCGGCGCGCTCCTGGCGGTTGATCCTCGCCCACGCCTTGTGGTGGAACATGTCGGGCGAGTGCGCGTAGGAGTAGAGCTTTTCCTTGGACTCCCAGTACTGGACGACGTAGTACGTCCGCGGTGAGGCTGTCAGCAGCACATGGCCGAGCAGCCCCCGGCTCTTGTCCTTCCCGAGCTCGCGCAGCATGCGCGGCATCGCCAGCAGCACCGGCAGCCAGTGGTGCACGGCCCAGAAGTGGTTGATCCGCATGCCGATCAACAGGACCACCACGTCACCCTCGGCCCCCGCGGTCGTAAGGCCCGGCACCGGTTTCGCGAACATGACGGTCCCCCTCATCGGATAGCTCCACTATCCTTTTGGCGATGCTTGGATAGTGGCACTTCCCAAGGAAAGGCGCAAGAGATGCGGCTGGCGGAGCTGAGCAGGCGCAGCGGCGTGTCCACGGCGACGATCAAGTACTACCTGCGTGAACGGCTGTTGCCGCCGGGCCACCAGATCAACGCCACGACGGCCGAGTACGACGAGGAGCATTTGCGCCGACTGCGGCTGGTGCGGGCGATGATCCAGGTGGGCCGGGTGCCGGTGGCGAAAGTGCGCGAGGTGCTCGGGCACGTGGACGACGACTCCCTTGGCCGGACGATCCGCCTCGGCGCGGCGATGTGGGCGCTGCCGCAGGTGCCGGAGCCGGACGAGGACGACGAGTTCGTCCAGGCCGCAGAGCAGGAGGTCATCACGCTCCTCGACCGGCTCGGCTGGGAGAACACCAAGCGGCTCACGACCATCTCCTCCGCGTATCGCTCACTGGTGGTGGCGATGGCCGCGCTCCGCCGGATCGGCTACGACTGGGAGGCCGAACTGCTGGAGCCGTACGCCGAGTTGATGCACCGGGCAGCCGTTCTCGACCTGAACCTGCTGGAGACACAACCGTCCGAGGCGGAGCGGATCGAGTTCGCGGTCCTGGGGGCGATCCTCATCGAGCCGGTGCTGCAGGCGCTGCACCGGCTGGCCCAGGAGGAGGAGACGACACGGCGGTACGGCTTCGAGTAGCCGGCGCCGGACACGACAAAGGCCCTCCGCCGAAGCGAAGGGCCTTCCTCTTGTACCCCCGACCGGATTCGAACCGGCGCTACCGCCTTGAGAGGGCGGCGTGCTAGGCCGCTACACAACGGGGGCCTGGATCTTGCGTTTCCGCAGATCCGAGCTGGTCTACCAGGACTCGAACCTAGACTAACTGAACCAGAATCAGTCGTGCTGCCAATTACACCATAGACCAATATGGTTTAGACCAACTGCGTACCCCCGACCGGATTCGAACCGGCGCTACCGCCTTGAGAGGGCGGCGTGCTAGGCCGCTACACAACGGGGGCCCTAGCGATCCTGCATGAGAGTCAGCGGGTGCGACCCGGACTGCCTCCCTGGGAAGGATCTGTACCCCCGACCGGATTCGAACCGGCGCTACTGCCTTGAGAGGGCAGCGTGCTAGGCCGCTACACAACGGGGGCGTTGCGGAATTGATCTCCGCGGTTGCAGATGAGCTCTGCGAGCTGGCCTACCAGGACTCGAACCTAGACTAACTGAACCAGAATCAGTCGTGCTGCCAATTACACCATAGGCCACTGAAACGCAATCCCCCGTGGGGATCTTGTTCTAGCTTGCGCCTCCGGTTACCGGCCTTTCGGCCCGCTCTCCGGCGGCGCAGGAAGAACATTACCTGAAGGTGGACGGCGCTCCAAAACGGTATCCGCGCCGAGGATGGCGGGGAGTTCGGACAGCGAGGCGATCCGACGCGGGCCGGCCGGTCCTCCGTCATCGTCGGTGCGAGCGCCGTCACGGTCGATCCAGACGGACAGCAGACCCGCTTCAGCGGCGCCGCGCCCGTCGATCTCCGGGTGGTCACCGACGTACGCGACCTGGTGCGGAGGCAGTCCGAGAGCGTCGCAAGCGGCATGGAACGCGGCCGCGGCGGGCTTGGAGACGCCGAGCTCGGCCGCGCACAGGACGGCCTCGAAGCGATCGCGTACGCCGAGGACGCGGAGCTTGCCGTCCTGGACCAAGAGACTGGAGTTGGACAGCACGGCGTGTCGGTGGCTGGCGGCGAGGGCATCGAGGGCGGGCAACACGTCCGGGAAGAGGGCCCAGGCGGCTTCGTAGTGCGCGATGTACCGGTCGAACCACGCGTCGGCCTCGGCATCGCTCAGCGGATTCTCCAGGAACACCCTGACCCGCTGCCGGCGCTGGCCCTGCCAGTCCGTCTCCCCCGCCGAGAACCTTGCCCACTGGGCATCGGTGACCTGCCGCCAGCGCGCGAGGGCCTGCTCGACGGACTCGTACCCGTCGAGCAGGCCCTCGGCCGCCAAGTGCCCGCGCATCCCGGCCCGGTCAGCGGCCGTGTAGTCGAAGATCGTGTCGTCCACGTCCCAGACCACGGCCTTGATGCTCATGATCCGACCGTAGCTCCTGGCGGGGCCGTCTGTCCTTCAGTCGGTGATTGTCGTGCCGGTCAGCGCCAGGTCGGGGCCCTGACCGTCGCGGGGTGCGGCGGTCAGCTTCCAGGTGTACGTGCCGCGGGGCGCCTGCGTACCGTCGGTCCTGCGGCCGTCCCATGCGGGCCGCACCGCGGCCGCGGTGGAACTGCCCGTGAGGGTGCGCACGACCGTGCCGGAGCCGGTGCTCAGGGTCAGCGTCCAGGTCGACGGCTTGTTCAGCTGCCATACGGGGCGCCAGGGGCTCGAGAGGGTCGGACCACCCGCCTGGGGGTCGGTCTGCGCCTCCATCTGGGCGAGCGGCGAGGTGGGAACCCCCGCGGTGACGATCGCGACCTGCCCCTTGTCCGTGAGGTACGCGACATTGCCGCCGAAGCGGTCGACGGCCCAGCGGCCGGTGTTGCCGCCGGTGTTCTGGTCCGCGGTCGGCAGTACGGCCACGGTCCTGGTCGTCGCCGCGCCCGTGTGGAAGTCCGTGAGCAGCAGCTCGTGGGTGGTGCGGTTCTCGCGGACCAGATAGCCGTCGGCGAGGCGGGCCTGGCCTGCCGGAACCGCGATGGCGCGGCTGGTCGCGCGGTCGTAGACGCCCGCGGGGCCCGAGGAGCCGCAGGACCAGTACAGCCAGGTGTTGACGGCCTGGATGTCGGTGGGCGTGCAGGGGGCGCCGGTGTCGACGGTGGCCACGTTCTTCTTGGCCTTCAGGTCGTACGCGACGACGCTGCCCTGCGTGGTGCCGGGTGCCCACAGACGCTGGCCCCAGACCGCCGCGGCGGTGCGGCCGCGGTCCAGAGCGGTCTCACCGTCGGCGCCGCGCGGGAAGTCGGCAACCTTCTGGATCCCGGGGGTGCCGCCGTTGTAGAGGACGTAGCGGCCGGTGCCGGTGCCGAGGCGTCCGGCGGAGTCGCCGGTGGGCTCGGTGCTGTACGTGTCCGTGGTGAGCCCGGCCACGTGGACGGACTCCTTGCCGTCCGTGCCCGTGTACAGGAACGCGAAGCGGCCGTCGCCGAGGGCCTCCAACTGGGGGCAGGCGGCGTCGCCGGACAAGCAGGGCGAGGACGCGACGTACGGGCTGCGGCGGACCTGCGTGCCGGTCGGCTTGCCCGTCGGGTCGAGGGGGACCGCGTAGGCGGCGTCCCAGCCGGCGTTGACGGTCGCGTTGCCGAACATCAGCAGCTCGCCGCCGGCCATCATCAGGCCGCTCACCCGGGCCTGGTTCGGGGCCACCGTGAACACCGCCTCGGCCGAGACGTCGCCGTCCGGGCGGGGCAGGACGCGGTACACGTGCCAGTCGCTGCTCGACGGGCCGCCCGTGGCGAGCAGACCACCGTCGGGTGTGGCCGTGTAGGCCCCGTCCGAGTCCTCCAGGACGATGCGCTTGGCCCCGGTGGCGAGCGAGACCGCCGTCAGCTGGGGCTTCTCGCCTCCGGGAATGAACTGCGGGTCGGCGGCGAGGAGTTGGTCGCCGACGACGGCCTGGGCGCTGCCCAGGTAGGGCGTGGTGATCGTGCCGGGTTCGGTGCCGGGCTCCGAGTCCACGCGGATCGACTTGCTGCCCGAGACGACCCAGCGGTCGTTGAACGTGATGCGTGGCGAGGCGCCGACGCCGGTGATGTACGTACGGAAGGAGCCGTCCGCGAGGTCGATGAGGCCCGCCGAGGCGACGCCGTCCACGGTGGAGACCACGGCGAGGCGGCGGACCGAGCCGCCGGTGACGAAGGTGCTGGGCTCGGCGCCGGACGGGAAGCCCGTCACCGGGAGGTCCGTGGTGGTGCCGTCGGCGGCGGCGCGCAGGATGTGCAGGGCGCCCGCGGCGTCCTGGGTCACCACGCTCCAGCCGGACGCGGCCCGGTAGGTCTGGCCGACCGGGACGGCGACGGTGGCGGTCGCGCCGGTGGAGCGGTGCTGCTGTGTGACGGTGGCCCCGGACCGGCTGGAGATGACGTCCGTACCGGTGGCGAGGTCGTCGGGGCCCGCGTGCTCCGGCGGGGTGACGCCCGGATAGTCGGCCCAGAAGTCGTGGGCCCAGATGCCCAGTTGGTAGCGGAAGCCGGAGGCACCCGCCCAGGTGTAATGGATCTCGGCCGGGGCGACGTAGTTCAACTGCGTGGTGGCGACCGGGGTGTCGGCGCTCGGCGCGGCCTCGGCCGGCGCCGCCAGGACGGTCCCCGACAGGGCCACCGCCCCACCCAGGGCCAGCCCCATGAGTCTTCGTGAACGGGTCACGTTCCCCTCCCCTGAAACATGGCGAACATGCGCATCATGTGCACAGGCAACATCCAACTGCCGCTTGTGGAGCGGCAGTCCGGTGGAGGAATGAAGTCCGGGTGACGGCTCGGTGTACGGGAGAGGGGCGGCATCCGAACCGGATGCCGCCCCTCTGTGCGTGGGCTATGCCGTGAGCTTCGCCAGCGCCGCGTCGATGCGGGCCAGCGTCTTCTCCTTGCCCAGGATCTCCAGGGACTCGAAGAGCGGCAGGCCGACGGTACGGCCGGTGACGGCGACGCGGACCGGGGCCTGCGCCTTGCCCAGCTTGAGACCGTGGGCCTCGCCGGCGGCCAGGACGGCCTCCTTGAGGGACTCGGGCGACGACCAGTCGGCCGTCTCGAGCTTCTCGCGGGCCGTGCGCAGAAGGGCGTCCGAGCCCTCCTTCATGGCCTTGGTCCAGGACGCCTCGTCGGAGACCGGCTCCGGCAGGAACAGGAAGTCGACGTTGTCCGTGATCTCCGAGAGGACCTTCAGACGGGACTGGGCGTGCGGGGCGACCGCCTGCCACTTGGCCTCGTCGAAGTCCTCAGGTGCCCAGGGGGCGAACGGGGCCCGCAGCCAGGGGGCGCAGCGCTCCGTGAAGTCCTTCACGTCGAGCATGCGGATGTGGTCGGCGTTGATCGCCTCGGCCTTCTTCAGGTCGAAGCGGGCCGGGTTCGGGTTCACGTCCGTGACGTCGAAGGCGGCGACCATCTCGTCGATGGTGAAGATGTCGCGGTCCGCCGCGAGCGACCAGCCGAGCAGGGAGAGGTAGTTCAGCAGGCCCTCGGGGAGGAAACCGCGCTCCCTGTAGAGGTTGAGCGAGGACTCCGGGTCGCGCTTGGAGAGCTTCTTGTTGCCCTCGCCCATCACGTACGGGAGGTGTCCGAAGGCCGGGGTCTCCTTGGCGATGCCCAGCTCGGTCAACGCCTTGTAGAGGGCGATCTGGCGCGGGGTGGAGGAGAGCAGGTCCTCGCCGCGCAGGACGTGGGTGATCTCCATCAGGGCGTCGTCGACCGGGTTGACCAGCGTGTACAGGGGCGCGCCGTTGGCTCGTACGATCCCGTAGTCCGGGACGTTCTCCGGGAGGTATGTGATCTCGCCGCGGACCAGGTCCGTGAAGGTGACCGTCTCGTCGGGCATGCGGAAGCGGACGATGGGCTCCCGGCCCTCGGCCTCGTAGGCGGCCTTCTGCTCGGCGCTCAGGTCGCGGCAGTGGCCGTCGTAGCCGGACGGCTTGCCGGCGGCGCGGGCGGCGTCACGGCGGGCGTCGAGCTCCTCCGTCGAGCAGTAGCAGTGGTATGCGTGCCCGGCGTCCAGGAGCTTTCGCGCGACGTCCTTGTAGAGGTCCATGCGCTGCGACTGACGGTACGGCGCGTGCGGGCCGCCGACCTCGGGGCCCTCGTCCCAGTCGAAGCCCAGCCAGCGCATCGCGTCGAGCAGCTGGTTGTACGACTCCTCGGAGTCGCGGGCCGCGTCGGTGTCCTCGATGCGGAAGACCAGGGTGCCTTCGTTGTGCCGGGCGAACGCCCAGTTGAACAGGGCGGTGCGGACCAGGCCCACGTGGGGGTTGCCGGTCGGGGAGGGACAGAAACGTACGCGGACGGTCGCGTTAGCCACGCTTGATCACCTTGTTGGTGAGAGTGCCGATGCCTTCGATGGTGACGGCGACCTCGTCGCCGACGTTCAGGGGGCCGACCCCAGCCGGGGTGCCCGTGAGGATCACGTCGCCGGGGAGCAGCGTCATGGCCTCGGTGATGTTCACGATCAGATCCTCGATGGAGTGGATCATCTCGCTGGTACGGCCGAGCTGGCGTTGCTGACCGTTGACCGTGCACTGGATGGTGAGGTCGCTCGGGTCGAGGTCCGTCTCCACCCACGGGCCGAGCGGGCAGGAGCTGTCGAAGCCCTTGGCCCGCGCCCACTGCTTCTCGCGCTTCTGGACGTCACGCGCGGTGATGTCGTTCGCGCAGGTGTAGCCCAGGATCACGTCCTTGACACGCTCGCGCGGGACCTCGCGGCACATGCGGCCGATGACCACGGCGAGCTCGGCCTCGTGGTGCAGCTCGTTCGAGAAGGACGGGTACTGGATGTCGTCGCCGGGGCCGATCACCGAGGTCGACGGCTTGAAGAAGGCGAACGGGGCGTCGGGCACCTCGTTGCCGAGCTCCTTCGCGTGCTCCGCGTAGTTGCGGCCGAAGGCCACGACCTTGTTCGGGAGCACCGGCGGCAGCAGCCTCACCTTGCTCAGCGGGACCTTTGTTCCGGAGAGCTCGAATTCCGCGAACGGGATGCCCTTGATGATGTCGAGGACGAGCTCGTCCGGCTTGTCGCCCTCGACCGCGCCGAAAGCGACGTTGCCGTCGATGGAGAACCTGGCGATGCGCACGGGATCCTTGCGCCCCTCACTGAGCTGGCTGAAGTCTGACGCTCCAGGCTAACGCGGCAAGGGGTGCGAGCTTCGCGTATATCGACCGGCACGGTGAGCGCGCGGCGGAGTGCGTGCGTACTACTCCGCGACGGAGGCCGCGACCGGGGCTTCCATCAGGATGGTCCGGCGGGGGTTGGCGGTCTGGGCGGGAAGGTCGACCGAGTGCTCCGGCTGCTCCGGCGTCTCCAGCGCCTCGGCGTCCTCGAGGTGCGCCAGCGTGGTGCGTCGGGGGTTGGCTATGTTGCGGAACATCATCGTCGTCTTCACTGTTGTACTTGACCTTGTCCTCATGGGCGCCGGGTGGGCCCAGAGGCCTCCGCGTCGGCGCGGGTTGTCGGATTCGCCATCCCTGTAAAGCGTCAGGCTAAACATGCAATTCCCGGGCGAAGCCGTGAAGAGGCCATGATCGCGGTGTGAGTTTCCTCACTTACTAGCAGGCAAACCGGTCAATTCAGGCCCCCAGCTTTGCCCGGCGAAACGGACATTGCTCTGCTGAAGCAGACATTCCGCTCCTGATCATGGCGACTGGGACACCCTGCACGCCGCAACACCTCGTGGGCATACGCCCGTTATGTACGAGATCACTTTCTACGTCTCGTAACGCAACACTCACAAGCTGTCACGGAGGTCACAGCCTGGTACTCGGGCCTTGTTGGAGATCCGGCACTGTGCTGGAATTCCACGGACCGCCGCGGGATCGAAACCGGCGCGCAGGGGGCGCAACACAGCGCCAAGTGGCGGCGGGAAGGGGGAGCCTGCGCCGGTCACTCACGACCACCAGGGGGCGCATCGGCGCCCCTGTACGACGCCGACACCGTCCCGCCGTTTTCGCGGAGGGGCGCCTGGTCCAGAGGTTGCGACGCTAGTGCAGGGACGTTTCAAGAGGGATGGCAGCGCTTCGGCGGAGCCGGAGCCGCGCGGCGGGACCGACCGCGGTTCCTCGCCCCAGCACGCCCAGAACCCGGGACCGGCAGAGCTCGGCGGCAGCGGTGAACACTCCGCTCGCTCCGGCGCCAAGCCCAAGGCTCCCGCCACACCGGCCCCCAAGCCGACGGGCCCCGGCGCGCGAATAGCGCTGCGCAACTGGCGCATCTCCACGCGTCTGGTCTCGCTGCTCGCGCTCCCCGTGGTCGCCGCGACCTCGCTCGGTGCGCTGCGCATCAACGACAACATGGACAGCATTCAGCAGCTCGACAACATGAAGCTGCTGACGGACATGACCAAGCAGGCGACCGAGCTCGCCGCCGCGCTCCAGAAGGAGCGCGACGTGTCCGCCGGTCCGCTCGCGCACGGCGCCACGGCCAACGACTACACGGTCAAGGGCGCCCGCGACGCGACGGACGTGGCCAAGAGGCACTTCCTCGAGGGCACCCAGGAGATCGACGACGCCACGGCGAACGGGCAGCTCTCCGGCGTCCGGGACAGCCTGGTCGGCATCGCGGGCGAGCTGTACAAGCTCAGCAGCATCCGCAAGGAGGCCTACGCCGACCCCAAGAACTCGACGCAGACGGTCGAGGCCTACCACCGCCTCGTCACCCAGCTGCTCGCGCTCTCGCAGGACATGGCCGAGGCCACCAGCAACCCGGAGATGATCCAGCGCACCCGCGCGCTGTCCGCCTTCTCCTCCGCCAAGGAGTACGCCTCCGTCCAGCGGGCCGTCATCGCCGCCGCGCTGCCGGAGACGAAGAACACCTTCGGCTCGCTGTCGGAGAACGACCGGCAGTACGCGCTCTCCGCTCAGGAGAGCCAGGAATCCGAGATCAGCGGCTTCAAGAACATCTACGGCGACGGCTTCGCCGACCTGCTCAAGACCATCGAGGGCGGCAACCCGATCATCGAGTCCGCCGACCAGTACGCCAAGCGCGTGCTGGGCAGCCCCGAAGGTCTCAGGACGCAGACCAAGCGCGGCTACAAGGACTGGGTCGACGAGGACACCGCCAAGATCCAGCAGATGTCGAACATCGAGACCACACTGCTCGGCCAGATGGAGCAGAAGGCGCGTCAGCTGCGCAACGAGTCCGAGAGCGAAGCGATCATCTCGGGTGCGCTGATCCTCCTCGTCCTCGGTGTCTCGCTCGTCGGCGCCTTCGTGGTGGCCCGCTCCATGATCCGCTCGCTGCGCCGCCTGCAGGACACCGCGACCAAGGTCGCCCAGGACCGCCTGCCCGAGCTGGTCAAGCAGCTGTCGGAGTCGGACCCGCAGGACGTCGACACCTCCGTCGAGTCGGTCGGTGTGCACTCCCGGGACGAGATCGGCCAGGTGGCCGCGGCCTTCGACGACGTGCACCGCGAGGCCGTACGACTGGCCGCCGAGCAGGCCCTCCTCCGGGGCAACGTCAACGCGATGTTCACCAACCTCTCGCGCCGCTCCCAGGGTCTTATCCAGCGTCAGCTCTCGCTGATCTCCGAACTGGAGTCCCGCGAGGCCGACCCGGACCAGCTGTCCTCGCTGTTCAAGCTCGACCACCTCGCGACCCGCATGCGCCGTAACGGCGAGAACCTCCTCGTCCTCGCCGGTGAAGAGCCCGGCCGCCGCTGGACCCGCCCGGTCCCGCTCGTCGACGTGCTCCGTGCCGCCGCGTCCGAGGTGGAGCAGTACGAGCGCATCGAACTGGCCGCCGTGCCGACCACCGAGGTGGCCGGCCGCGTGGTCAACGACCTCGTGCACCTTCTCGCCGAGCTGCTCGAGAACGCCACCTCCTTCTCCTCGCCGCAGACCAAGGTCAAGGTCACCGGTCACGCGCTGCCCGACGGCCGCGTCCTGATCGAGATCCACGACACCGGTATCGGCCTCTCCCCCGAGGACCTCGCGGCGATCAACGAGCGGCTCGCCTCGCCGCCCACCGTGGACGTCTCCGTCTCCCGACGCATGGGCCTCTTCGTGGTCGGTCGTCTGTCGCAGCGGCACGGCATCCGCATCCAGCTGCGTCCGTCCGACTCCGGTGGCACGACCGCGCTCGTCATGCTCCCCGTCGATGTCGCCCAGGGCGGCAAGAAGCCCGCTCCGGGCAAGCCCGGCCAGGGTGGCCCGGGCGCCGGCGGTCCGGCCGCCGCGCAGGCCTCGGCGGGTGTCGCCGCGGCGCGTCGTGGCAACGGTTCGCAGGGCGGCCCCTCGCTCGGTGCCGGTGCTCCCGCAGCCGGTGGTGGCCGCCTCGGCGCCCCGCCGCAGCGCGGACAGGTCGGCGCGGGCCAGGGTCCGCGGGCGGCACTGCCCGGAAGCAACCAGGGCGGCCCCGCGCTGCCGGGCGGCAACCAGGGCGGTCGCCCGGGTGCTCAGGGCGGAGCACGTGGACCGCAGGGCCAGGGGAATCCGCAGCAGGGCAGGCCGGCTCCGGCCGGTGCCGGTGCCGGTGCCTTCGGGCAGAGCACGCCGGGCGCCCCGCAGGGCCTCCAGGCTGCCGGGACCGGTGCGCCGCAGGGCTTCGGCGACGGGCCCGGGGCGGGCCGGAGCGGATCCGGTGCGCGTCAGAGCGGCCTCGGCGACAGCGGCCCCGCGGCCGCGCCCGCGCAGCAGCAGCCGTCGGGCGGCAAGGGCAGCCGTCGTCGGCCGCAGCTTCCCGGACGTGGTGGTGGGCGCGCCGAGCTGCCCGGTGCCAACCCGCAGCCACGCACGCCGAGTTGGAGCGACGAGAACGCGCAGCCGCCGGTGCCGCGCACGTCCCTCGACACGCCGCGTGGCCACGAGGAGTCCGACGCCACCTCGCGCATGCCGCGGATCGACGACCGCCAGGGTCCCGGCTCGACGTCCGAGTTCGCCCGACCCGACTTCGACGCCCCGCGCCCCGGTGCGGGTGCGCCGCAGAACAGCGGCCAGAACACCGGGCAGTTCGTCCGCCCCGACGTGTTCGGCACCTCCAACCCGTCCACCGCCACGGGCCAGTACGCCACCCCGGGCTACGGCGCCTCCCAGGACCAGTCGTCCACGGGCCAGTTCGCCCGGCCGGGCTACGGCCAGCAGGACCCCTCGTCCACCGGCCAGTTCGCGACGCCCGGGTACGGCAACCGCCAGGACCCGTCGTCCACCGGCCAGTTCGAGCGGCCGCAGCCGCAGCAGCGTCCCGCTCGTCCGCAGGAGCCCGAGGCGCTGCCGCCGGCATCGAGCCCCGGTGACGGACGTACGCCGCTGTACGACACGCTGGAGACCAACTGGTTCCACGGTCAGGCGAACGGCACCCACACCAACGGTGCTCACCACAACGGTTCCCAGGGTGCGCCCCAGGCCGCGCATCAGCAGTCGCAGGCGCCCTCGGCTCCGCAGCGGCCGGCTGCCGCACCGGCCCCCGCCGCCCAGGCCTCCTGGCGCAGCTCGCCGAACGACGACCTCGTCCGGCAGGCAGAACGCGTCCGTCAGCCGTCGGCGGGCGGGGTCACCACCTCAGGCCTGCCGCGCCGCGTCCCGCGAGCCAACCTCGTCGCGGGCACGGCACAGCAGCAACAGCACCAAACCGGTCCGCAGGTCTCGCGTGCGCCTGATGACGTACGCGGCCGGCTGACCAATCTCCGTCGGGGCATTCAGCAGGGTCGACAGGCCGGTACCGGCCAGACCGGCAGCTTCCCCAGCCCCACTCACCAGCAGGAGCGTTAGTTGAGCCCGATGAGCCAGGCGGCACAGAACCTCAACTGGTTGATCACCAACTTCGTGGACAACACCCCTGGGGTGTCCCACACCGTCGTCGTGTCCGCCGACGGACTCCTTCTGGCACTGTCCGAAGGCTTCCCCCGTGACCGCGCCGACCAGCTCGCTGCCGTCGCTTCCGGACTCACCTCGCTGACGGCCGGGGCATCCCGGATCTTCGAGGGCGGCACGGTGGCCCAGACGGTCGTGGAGATGGAGCGCGGCTTTCTTTTCCTGATGTCCATCTCGGACGGATCGTCCCTGGCGGTTCTCTCCCACCCGGAGTGCGACATCGGCCTTGTCGGCTACGAGATGGCGCTGCTCGTCGACCGCGCGGGCGCAGTGCTCACGCCGGACCTGCGCGCCGAACTACAGGGAAGTCTGCTCCACTGACGGCCCTGGGTTCTACCCTCAGCACGAAATCACCGTCCGGCCGCCACAATCCCCCCACCGGCCCCAACAGACGGCACTGACCGACTTGCTGTCCCGCCCGGAGGATTCATGACCCCGCCCACCGCCTCTCATGATCCGTACGCGCAGCCGTACGAGGATGAGGGCGACCAGCCGCTGGTACGTCCCTATGCGATGACCGGCGGCCGGACCCGGCCGCGCTACCAGCTCGCCATCGAGGCTCTGATCAGCACCACGGCCGACCCGGCGCAGCTGATGGGGCTGCTCCCCGAGCACCAGCGGATCTGCCACCTCTGCCGAGAGGTCAAGTCGGTGGCGGAGGTGTCGGCCCTCCTGTCCATGCCGCTCGGTGTGGCCAGGATCCTCGTCGCGGACCTCGCGGAGGCCGGACTCGTCGCCATCCATCAGCCGGGTGGCGACGAGAACAACGGCGGCGCGCCGGACGTGACTTTGCTCGAAAGGGTGCTCAGTGGACTTCGCAAGCTCTGACGGAGGTCGTACGACCACCTCCGCGAAGATCGTCGTGGCGGGCGGCTTCGGCGTCGGCAAGACCACCTTCGTGGGCGCCGTCTCCGAGATCAACCCGCTGCGCACCGAGGCCGTCATGACGTCCGCTTCGGCCGGCATCGACGACCTCACGCACACGGGGGACAAGACCACCACCACGGTGGCCATGGACTTCGGCCGCATCACCCTGGACCAGGACCTGATCCTGTACCTCTTCGGTACGCCGGGCCAGGACCGCTTCTGGTTCATGTGGGACGACCTGGTCCGCGGCGCCATCGGTGCCGTCGTCCTGGTGGACACCCGCCGTCTCGCCGACTGCTTCCCCGCGGTCGACTACTTCGAGAACAGCGGCCTGCCCTTCGTCATCGCCCTCAACGGCTTCGACGGACACCAGCCCTACAACCCCGAAGAGGTCCGCGAGGCCCTGCAGATCGGTCCGGACGCCCCGATCATCACGACGGACGCCCGGCACCGTGCCGATGCGAAGAGCGCGTTGATCACGCTGGTCGAGCACGCGCTCATGGCACGGCTGCGGTAGTAGCCAAGTCGACAGTTCCATAAGGCAGTTGTCGTAGACGCATTGGAGCCGGCTGTGTCGTTTGACACGGCCGGCCACAGTGTTCATAACGTTTCGACAGAGAATTTCGCTGGCACAGACACGCATCGCGGTCAACCGGTGCCGCTGTGCTCACAAAAGCCCCGCCTTTTGGCGGGGCTCGCTCTTTATGACCGTTTTATCTGGGGCTTACTTCACCCGGAACCCCTGGTTCCGAGTGTTTGGAAGGGCGCCGCCTGACGTGCTGGAATGCGCTGAACTGCCCAGTAGTCAAGGGCGCTGGAGACACCGCGGCACAACGTAGGTGCCGACGCCGAGAGGTTGTTGGTCGAGTGAGGCGAAGCAAGAACGGTCCCGAGCCGTCGGCACGGGGCAACTTCACCCCGCCGCCGCGCGGAGCGGCGCCCGCACAAGTGCCCGGCCCGGAGCCCACGGCGGCGCCCGCGCCGAGCGGCGGTCGCTTCTCCCCGCGCAACTGGCGCGTGCCGACCAGGCTGAACGCGATCCTGCTCATACCCGTGATGGTCGGCCTTGTCATGGGCGGCTTCCAGGTGAAGAGCTCGATCGACACCTGGCAGGAAGCCCAGGACGCGGAGAAGACGGCACGTCTGGTCCAGGCGGCGCTGACATACGGCGACAAGCTGTACGTCGAGCGCGACGTCACCGCCAAGCCCCTGCTGATGGGCAAGGGCCAGAACGACCCGACCGTCGTCAAGGCCCGCGCGGCCACGGACGCGGCCGCCGACGCCTTCGACGAGGCCGCCCAGAACATGCCGAAGACGGCTGGTCTGGAGCGCCGACTGGCCATCTTCCGCAAGGTCGAGCCCGGCCTCGACACCCTGCGCAAGGCCGCGTACGTCTCCCCCAAGCTCACCGGCGTGCAGACCGAAGAGGGCTACACGCTGATCCAGCACCCGCTGATGGAGTTCGCCAACGAACTCGGTCTGGGCACCGGAAACATCACCAGCTACGGCCGTACGGTCTACGCGATCTCGCTGTCCAAGGCGGCGCTGTCGCTTCAGCGGTCCATCGGCACGCACATGCTGATCAAACCCGGCCCCGGCCTGAGCAGCCTCAACAGCCAGCGCGTCGCCCTCTCCTCGTACGCCTACCTCGAAGGCATCGCCACCGAGGAGTACATCGGTGGTGGCACCGAGGCCGACGCGGCCAAGCTCGAGGCGGCCAAGAAGCAGATCAAGACGGACCTGACGGCCCAGGCCGCACAGGCCCGCGCGGCCAACCCCAACTACGTGCCGCCGCCGTCCGATCCCAAGAAGGGAGACTTGATGGTCCCGGCCCTGGCGACGCTCAAGTCCCCCCGGCAGGCGGAGCTCGACGGGCTCGCCTCGCAGGGCGTCACCGCGGACAACTGGTGGGCGGTCACCACCGCCAGGTACAACGCCTACCGCCAGATCGAGTCGGACCTCGCCGACAAGGCCGTGTCCGAGGCCGCGGACATCTCCGAGAACGCCAAGAACGACGCCCTCATCACCGGTGCCGTCGTCGTGGTCGCCCTGCTCGCCGCGTTCATCCTGGCCGGCATGGTGGCGCGCCAGATGAGCCGCTCGATGCGCCAGCTGCGCAACGCGGCCTTCGGTGTCGCCGAGCAGCGGCTGCCGATGCTGGTCGACCAGCTCTCGCGCACGGACCCGGGCCGCGTCGACACCCGCGTGCAGCCCATCCCGATCACCAGCACGGACGAGATCGGCGAAGTCGCCCGCGCCTTCGACCAGGTCCACCGCGAGGCCGTCCGACTGGCCGCCGAGCAGGCCCTTCTGCGAGGCAACATCAACGCGATCTTCACCAACCTGTCGCGCCGCAACCAGTCGCTGATCGAGGGCCAGCTGACGCTCATCACCGACCTGGAGAACAACGAGGCCGACCCGGACCAGCTGGAGAACCTCTTCCGCCTGGACCACCTCGCGACCCGTATGCGCCGCAACGGCGAGAACCTGCTCGTCCTCGCCGGCGAGGAGCCCGGCCGCCGCTGGGACCAGCCGGTCCCGCTGGTCGACGTGCTGCGCGCCGCCTCCTCCGAGGTGGAGCAGTACGAGCGCATCGAGCTCTCCGGCGTCCCGGAGGCCGAGATCCACGGCCGTGCCGTGACCGACCTCGTGCACCTGCTCGCCGAGCTCCTGGAGAACGCCACCACGTTCTCCTCCCCGCAGACCAAGGTCCGCGTCACCGCGACCCGGCTGCCGGACGGCCGCATCATGGTCGAGATCCACGACAAGGGCATCGGCCTCACCGCCGAGGACTTCGCGGACATCAACCACAAGCTGGCCAACCCGCCGACCGTGGACGTCGCGATCTCGCAGCGCATGGGCCTGTTCGTGGTCGGCCGGCTGTCCGACCGGCACGGCATCCGCGTCCAGCTGCGCCCCTCGGGCGAGCAGGCCGGTACCACCTCGCTGGTCATGCTTCCGGACGCGATCACCCACGGTGGTGGCGGCGAGCAGCAGCCGATGCGCGACGAGTTCACCGTTTCGCAGATCATCCCGGAGCAGCGCGCGTTCCAGGGCGAGGACTTCGGGGGCCAGCAGCAGCCGCTGCGCACCGCCGCGGAGCTCGGCTTCGACGACAGCCGCTACACGGAAATCCCCGACGACATCCGTGACTTGGACCCCGTGGGCCGCTCACTGATGCGTGAGGAGCGCCGCGCTGCCCTGGAGGCCCAGGCGCACGGCCCGGAGGCCATCGAGGGCCCGCAGGGCTACCAGAACGACTTCGAGGCCCAGCAGCCCGCGTACGACAACGGGCGGCCGTCGTACGACGGCGGGCAGGGTGTCTACGAGGAGCAGCAGGCCACGTACGACCAGCAGACGGCGTACGACGAACCGCAGCAGGCGTCGTACGACGAGACGTACTTCCCGTCCAACGGCGGCTACCCGGAACCCGGTTATGCGGAACCGGTCCAGGAGGAGCACTCGGGAGCCCGAGGTGCCGCCTCGGAGACGTTCTCGGCCTTCGAAGAGCCGTCCTACCAGGACGACTGGCCGCAGCAGGACACGTATCAGGGCTCGTATCGGTCCGATTACGCTCCGGAAACGGAATCCTCGCAGGCCGCTGACGTGAGTGAGCGGGACCGCGTAGGCTTCACCCGTCCGGGACCGGCCCCCTCCGCCACCCACACGCTGACCGACGCCGGGCTGCCTCGCCGTGGATCCACCGCGAGCGGCAACGGCCAGCGCCCTGTGGACCAGAGGGAGCAGGCGGCACCGGCTTCGGCCGCGGAGACCAACGGCGACTGGCGCTCGTCCAACGACGACCGGTGGCAGCAGGCCGCTCAGCTCCGGAAGCCCAAGGCGGGCGGGGTCACCTCGTCCGGTCTGCCGCGGCGGGTGCCCAAGGCCAACCTGGTCGAGGGAACCGCGGAATCGACGCCCCAGGGCGGCCCCCAGGTCTCCCGCGCTCCCGAGGACGTCCGGGGCAGGCTGAGCAACCTGCGCCGCGGCGTACAGCGGGGACGCAATGCAAGCAGTGACACGAACGGCCAGGGCTTCGGTCCTGACAGCACCTACAACCAGGAGCGTTAGTGTGAGCCCGATGAGCCAGGCGGCACAGAACCTGAACTGGTTGATCACCAACTTCGTGGACAACACCCCTGGGGTGTCCCACACGGTGGTGGTCTCCGCCGACGGACTCCTTCTGGCGATGTCCGAAGGCTTTCCCCGTGACCGCGCCGACCAGTTGGCGGCCGTCGCGTCCGGTCTGACCTCGTTGACCGCGGGTGCCTCCCGCATCTTCGAGGGCGGCAGCGTGAACCAGACAGTTGTGGAGATGGAGAGGGGATTCCTCTTCATCATGTCCGTTTCCGATGGTTCCTCGCTCGCCGTCCTTGCACACCCGGAGGCGGACATCGGTCTCATTGGGTACGAGATGGCGCTTCTGGTGGACCGTGCGGGTACGGTCCTGACCCCGGATCTTCGAGCGGAGCTCCAGGGGAGCCTTCTCAACTAACAGACAGACGGTGCGTATTGGCGTCCCGGGGCCGTAAGGTTTCGGGACGCGGTCCCACACTGATGGGTGCCCGGCGCAGTCGGAGGAGGAGAGAAAAGTGGCAACACCCCCAGGCGGTTCGCCTTCGGGCAACTGGTCGTACGGCCCCGGCCAGGGGCAGGGCGGCCAGGGTGACGGTTCGCAGAACCCGAACCGGTACAACTTCCCCTCCGCGCCCAGCCACCGGCGTCAGCCGTACGCGCCCCAGGGTCCCCAGGGCCCCGGTCCCTCGCCGTACGACCAGCCTCCGGCGCCGCGTATCCAGCCCGTGCAGCCGCAGCGACGCTCACCCGAGCCGTCGCCCGCGGGGGCGTCGAACAATCCTCTGGTGCGCCCGTACGCCATGACGGGCGGCCGCACCAGGCCCCGCTACCAGCTCGCCATCGAGGCGCTGGTGCACACCACCGCGCAGCCGCACCAGATGCAGGGCCAGCTGCCCGAGCATCAGCGGATCTGCAACCTCTGCCGAGAGATCAAGTCGGTCGCCGAAGTCTCGGCGCTGCTCACGATCCCCCTCGGCGTGGCCAGGATCCTCGTCGCCGACTTGGCGGAGGCGGGCCTGGTCGCCATTCATCAGCCCGGCGGCGACGAGAGCGCCGGCGGCCAGCCAGCCGTGACATTGCTCGAAAGGGTGCTCAGTGGACTTCGCAAGCTCTAGCGGAGGGCCTTCCCGCTCCACCACGTCCGCGAAGATCGTGGTGGCGGGCGGCTTCGGCGTGGGCAAGACCACGTTCGTCGGCGCCGTCTCGGAGATCAACCCGCTGCGCACCGAGGCCGTCATGACATCCGCTTCCGCGGGCATCGACGACCTCACGCACACCGGAGACAAGACGACGACCACCGTCGCCATGGACTTCGGCCGCATCACCCTGGACCAGGACCTGATCCTCTACCTGTTCGGCACCCCCGGTCAGGACCGCTTCTGGTTCATGTGGGACGACCTGGTCCGCGGCGCCATCGGCGCGGTGGTCCTGGTCGACACGCGCCGCCTGGCCGACTGCTTCCCGGCGGTCGACTACTTCGAGAACAGCGGCCTGCCGTTCGTCATCGCCCTCAACGGCTTCGACGGCAGCCAGCCGTACAACCCCGACGAGGTCCGTGAGGCCCTCCAGATCGGCCCCGACACCCCGATCATCACGACGGACGCCCGCCACCGCGCGGACGCCAAGTCGACGCTGATCACGCTGGTCGAGCACGCGCTGATGGCGCGCCTTCGCTAGCACGGGCACCGCACACTCCGAGAACGGCCCCCGCCCTCCCTGAGGAGGCACGGGGGCCGTTCTCATGCGCGCTTTTTCACCACTGCGCCCAAACCCCACACCACGGCCCCGCCCTCCCGAAGGAGAGCGGGGCCGAGTGCGCTGGAAGAGTCAGTGCCAGCTGTGCGGAGCGTGGAAGCCGGGCTCGCGCTCCAGGCGGCGCCAGCCGGCCTTGAGGCGGCCGCGGTGGGCCGGAGCATGAGTGGAGGCGGCGGCCGCGCGGGCCAGGAGGATGGCCGTGATGGCGGCGACTTCCTCGGGCTCGGCGTGGCCCTTCTCGACGCGGATGTCAGGGGTGTTCATAGGTGTCAGTCTCCGTGAGAGAGGTTTCCGCGGGGCTGCCGCGGAGGATCCGCAGGGTTACTGCGGGGGGTTGCCGTGCTTGCGCGAGGGCAGGTCCGCGTGCTTGGTGTGCAGCATCGCGAGCGACTTGATCAGGACCTCGCGGGTTTCCGCCGGGTCGATGACGTCGTCGACCAGGCCCCGCTCCGCCGCGTAGTACGGGTGCATCAGCTCGGCCTTGTACTCCTTGACCATGCGCACCCGCATCGCCTCGGGATCGGCTGCCTCGGCGATCTGGCGGCGGAAGATGACGTTGGCGGCACCTTCCGCACCCATCACGGCGATCTCGTTGGTCGGCCAGGCGTAGGTGAGGTCGGCACCGATGGACTGGCTGTCCATGACGATGTAGGCACCTCCGTACGCCTTGCGCAGGATGAGCGAGATCCTCGGGACGGTCGCGTTGCAGTAGGCGTAGAGGAGCTTCGCGCCGTGTCGAATGATCCCGCCGTGTTCCTGGTCGACGCCCGGGAGGAATCCGGGGACGTCCAGGAGCGTCACGATCGGAATGTTAAAAGCGTCACACATCTGGACAAAGCGCGCAGCTTTTTCGGAAGCCTCGATGTCCAGCACGCCCGCGAGGGTCTGCGGCTGGTTGGCGACGATGCCGACGACCTGGCCGTCGAGGCGGGCCAGCGCACAGATGATGTTGCGGGCCCAGCGCTCGTGGACCTCCAGGTAGTCGCCGTCGTCGACGAGCTCCTCGATGACCTTCGCCATGTCGTACGGGCGGTTGCCGTCCGCGGGGACCAGGTCGAGCAGGATCTCCGAGCGGCGGTCCGCCGGATCCTCGGAGGCGACGTGCGGCGGGTTCTCGCGGTTGTTCTGCGGAAGCATCGACAGGAGGTAGCGCACCTCGGCGATGCAGGTCTCCTCGTCGTCGTACGCGAAGTGGCAGACGCCCGACGTCTCGGCGTGCACATCGGCACCGCCCAGGCCGTTCTGCGTGATCTCCTCGCCGGTGACGGCCTTGACCACGTCCGGGCCCGTGATGAACATCTGCGAGGTGTCGCGGACCATGAACACGAAGTCCGTGAGGGCGGGGCTGTACGCCGCGCCGCCCGCGCACGGGCCGAGCATCACGCTGATCTGCGGGATGACACCGGACGCCTTGGTGTTGCGCTGGAAGATGCCGCCGTAGCCGGCGAGGGCGCTGACGCCCTCCTGGATTCGGGCGCCCGCGCCGTCGTTCAGGGAGACGAGCGGCGCACCGGCAGCGATGGCCATGTCCATGATCTTGTGGATCTTCGTGGCGTGGGCCTCACCGAGGGCGCCGCCGAAAATACGAAAGTCATGCGCGTACACGAAGACCGTGCGGCCCTCCACCGTGCCCCAGCCGGTGAGGACACCGTCGCTGTACGGCTTCTTGGCCTCCAGACCGAACCCGGTCGCCCGGTGCCGGCGCAACTGCTCGACCTCCTGGAACGAGCCCGCGTCGAGCAGCAGCTCGATGCGCTCCCGGGCGGTCAGCTTGCCCTTGGCGTGCTGCGCCTCGGTCGCCTTCTCACTGGGCCCCCGCAGCGCCTCCGCACGGATCGCGTGCAGTTCGGCCACGCGCCCGCGCGCGTCCGTGGGCTCGCCTGTGGAGCTTGCGGATCCAGCCTCATCCAAAACGGTCATGTAGTGACCTTACGAAGCCCACCAAGGAAAGCGAGCCGTCGACTCCGTACAGTCTCCGGCCCGTTTTCCTGGTACCCCTGAACAGAACCACGACTGCATGCAGGCGATCTGACTGCTCAGAGGGCCTTCGGCTTGTAGAGGTCACACAAAGGAGTCACCTGAGAGCCACCTCACATTCATGAGAGGCGCATGCCATCCTTGGAGTGACACGGACCCTGAGCCGACGGCCCGTCCCGAGGATTTCGACCGTCGGATCCGCGCTGACGACCCCGCGCACCGGCCGGTCCCAGACGATCTCCAGCGGCTCTCCGGTACGCGGCGGCTCGCTCACCCAGAGGGTAGCGGTGCGCCCCCGGCTCCGTACAAGTACGCTCGCGCCCGCCGAGGAGCTCAGCGGGCCCGCCGTGCCGGCCTCCCAGAAGTTCGCGGCCGTCAGGCCGAGGGAGCGTACCTGAACGGCCTGGCGGCGGGCGTCGTTGGCAAGGACGCACAGCCAGTCGTGGTCCGCCGCACGGGCCGCGACATCGCCGCGCGAGGCGCCGGGCATCAGGAGATAGACGTACGTCGCCCCGGCCGGGTCGGTGCCATGGTCCAGCCAGAGGGTCTGCCAGCGCCGGGTGCGCCGTTCGGTGGTGCTGGTGGTGTTGATGTCGGACCAGGCGCCGGTGCGGTCCTCGCGGAGGGTGCGCAGGGCCCTCGTACCGCCCGGGAACACCCATCCGCCGTGGCCGTCGAGATGAGCCCATCCGCGGGCGACGGTGAACCGCTGTGTACCGCCCTCCCCCAGGTTGCGATTGTCGACCACCGTCTCCACCGGCACGCCGTCGGTGGCCGTGATCCCCGCGCCCAGGCAGATGAGGGAATCCGCGACGCAGAACCACGACTTGCGGGCTTCGAGGGTGGAGCCGAGCCCTTTGAGGTGCTGCCCCACGGCCGCGTAGGTGCCGTCCGTCGCACCGCCGACCCAGCGCACGGCGGGCCTGGCCGCTCCCCACTCACCGCCCTCCCTGTCGGCAAGTCGCTTGGTGGACACGGTCGTTCCGGGCAGCCGGTACCAGTCCACGGTGGGCCAGAACCAGTCGGTGTACTGATCGGCCCGCCCCGAGTGTCCGTCGGCCCACCACAGCGTCATCCCCGCACCCGTGTGCCAGCCGCGCGGGTTCTCCCCGTTGCCGCACTCGTAGTGCGCGATCCGCTCGGAGGCCATGGAGATGCCCGCGGCGAAACCCGGGCCGCGGTGCACGGCGCGGTCCATGGCCGCGAAGAGGTGGTGACCGGCGGTTGTCGACGGCGGCGCAGGCGGCCTCACGCCGGGGCCGGGTCAGTTCGTCGTGCAGGGCGGCGACGATGTCCATGAGGAGGCGGGGGCTGCCGATCTGCCATTCCCACCAGTTGCCGTAGCGGGTGGTGGAGGGGTTGTAGACCGTCGCGGAGAGGTGGTCGAGGCCGCTGATCACCTGCGCGAGGAGCGTCTCGTCCCCGGTCGATCCGGTGCCCTCCTGGACGTACGCCTGCGTCATCGTCCACAGCCTGCTGTAGCTCTGGGTGATGCCGGAGGGCGGGTCGAAGGGGTAGCCCGGCCAGAGCGATCCGGCCGTCGGAGTCATGGTCGCGCCGAAGCCGCGGGCCAGTTCGCCGGTTTCGCGGAGGCGGGAGGCGTAGGGCTCGGCGGTGGGCTCGTAGCCGGTGCCGAGGGCGATGTCGAGCCAACGCCGCCGCAGGGTGGCGTACTCGTCGTCCTCGTCGGCTGCCGCGGGGGACGGGGCGCTCGCGGCCGCCGTGAGGGCGGCCGCGAGCAGGAACATACGTCGGGTGGGAGTCATGCGGTCATGCCCTAGCAGCCACCGCAGTTGTAGTAGAGGACGTCCCAGTGGCTGCCCTCGTCGGCGTAGATGTTGCCGGAGCCCGACTTGTACTGCGGGGCGCCGTCGCCGCGCAGGCCGATGTAGGTGAAGTTGTTCTTGATGTAGCCGGTGACGCAGGTGTTCTTGCCGTAGTCGAGCTTGTAGCCGTTCCAGTGCGAGTACGTACCGCTGGCGTGGCCGGTCTCGGTGCCGCCGGTGATGTTGAGCGCGCAGCCACTGGCCCGCTTGAGGGTCTGGGCGCCTTGCGCGGTGGCAAGATTGAGCTGCTCGAAGGACGTACAGGTGGGGTTGTTCCGGTCGGAACACCCGCCGGACGAGGACCAGGTGATGCCGACCTGGCGGAACATCGAGGTCGCTGTGGCGTGGCTGATCTTGGTGACGGCGAAGGCGTCGGTGGCGGTGCCGACGACCGCGGCACCGGGGGCGACGACGAGGACGAGGGCGGTCAGGGCGGAGCGGAACTTCATGGGGACCCTTCCTGCGGACGACCGTGCTTCCTGTGGGGCGGCTGTGCAGGCGGTGCACGGAGATGGTGCCCGAGGTCTACGCGCGTCGGCCAGAGGGCGAGCAAAACCAACCCCAAGTAACGTCGTGAACACGCTATGGATGATGTTGAAACTTGAACGGAATACCTCTACAGTCGTCCCTGTTGACCTCATTGAAGATTCAATAGAATCCGTTACTCGCCCCTCCAAGGAGCACGTCATGGGCATCTTCGGCCGCAAGAGCGACGCCAAGGACACCACCACCGCGGCGCCCGCCGCCGCAAGCGCCGACCTGGCCGCGC
The DNA here is from genome assembly GCF_014645835.1 of Streptomyces albiflavescens. Lineage (GTDB taxonomy): Bacteria > Actinomycetota > Actinomycetes > Streptomycetales > Streptomycetaceae > Streptomyces > Streptomyces albiflavescens. Next base: position 145,581 of record NZ_BMMM01000011.1, on the reverse strand, counting down.
TGACCGGTGACTACACGATCGACCCGTCGCACTCGACGTTCGGCTTCGTCGCGCGCCACGCGATGGTGACGAACGTCAAGGGCACCTTCCATGAGTTCGAGGGCAGCCTGCACCTGGACGGCACGGACCCCTCCAAATCCACGGCCAGCATCGACATCAAGGTGGAGAGCGTCGAGACCGGGTCCGCGGACCGTGACGGCCACCTGAAGAGCTCCGACTTCTTCAAGGTCGACGAGTTCCCGACGATGACCTTCCGCTCCACCAAGGCGGAGGCCCTGGGCGGCGACGACTACCGGATCACCGGCGACCTGGAGATCCTCGGCACGACGAAGCCGATCTCCATCGACCTGGAGTTCAACGGCTCCGCGAAGGACCCGTTCGGCAACGAGCGCGTGGGCTTCGAGGGCAAGGCCGAGATCCTGCGCTCCGAGTGGGGTCTGACCTGGAACGCGGCCCTGGAGACCGGCGGCTTCCTCGTCTCGGACAAGATCAAGCTGAACTTCGACATCTCGGCGATCAAGAACGCCGCCTGAGCCCTTCGGCTCCCGTCGGCACCCTGAGCGCGCCCGCCTTCCCATTCCCCCGTATCCGGAAGGCGGGCGCTCCGGCATGTCCGGGCACCCTCGCCCTCCTGTCTCAACCGGTGGCCGGGCGGGGTCCGGTACGCCGTCGGACCACCGGCAGTACCCACCACGCCGACGCCACCGCCAGTGCGGCTCCCGCCGCGATCTCTTCGAGGCGGGTCGGCAGCAGGCTCTGTGTGTTCTGGCCGTAGTAGCCGAGGAGGAGGGCCAGGGCGGTGGTCATGCCGGCAGCCCAGTAGGCATAGTTCAGTGGGCGCAGCCACAGGGCGGCTGCCAGGACGGCGAAGATCAGGACGACGGACGTGCGGCCGGTTGTTCCGGCCGCGGCCACGCCGGTGGCCAGCAGTGTGCCGGCGCAGGCGCCGAGGAAGCGTTCGACTCCCTTGCGTGCGACGTCGTTCCGGCCCCGGTTGCCGCTCGCGGCGACGTACGCCGTGAGGACCATCCATGGCCAGTGGTGGTCGAAGAGCAGTCGTCCGAGGGTGAGCGCCGCGGCCACGGCGGCCGCCATCTGCAGGGCCATGCGGGTGCTGGGGCGGGGGCGCAGTGCCGAGGGGCGCCCCGTGCGGTTCCGTTGGGGCGCGGGCGCGGGCTCGGGCCGCCAGGGGATGAAGCGGTCCGCCGCCGTCCGGACCAGCCAGACGCAGCCGCACGCCAGCATTCCGATCAGCGCCGACCAGCCCCAACTCACCACCGACGACTGGGCCTTGGGCGGCAGCGCCGGGCCGGGGACGACGAGCAGGGCGACCAGCGGCAGTGTCATCAGGGTGCCCGCCTTCGTCGCGGCCGGGCCGAAGCGGCGGATCCAGATCGGCAGGGAGATGCCGAGGGTGAAGACGGCGGCCCCCAGCGCGTAGTGCTCCGCCATGAGGTGGCCGAGCAGGGTCGAGGCTCCGGCCACGACGGGCAGCAGGACGAGGGCCGTGAGGCGTTCACGGGTGTCGGCGGTCCGCTGGGTGCCCGCCAGGGTGAGCGTCAGGGCGACCGCGAGGACCAGTACGTCGGTGTGCAGTCCGGCGGCACCCTCCAGCCACAGGGCGGCGGCCCAGCAGAGCAGCACGGCCGTCATGGTGAGCGCAGATTCGTAAGCATTGCGTATGAGTGATGCGGTCACCATGCCGATGGTACGGGCAATATGGGGCGCCAATAATAAATGATCGCGTAAGATCTCCTCATGGACCAGCTTTCCCGCGCCGCCCAGATCCGCCGCGGCATCGTGCGGCTCAACCGCCGGCTGCGGCAGGAGCGGGGCGAGGGTGGGCTCAGCCCGAATCAGCTGGGGGTGCTCGGGCATCTGCGCCGGCACGGGGCCGCGACACCGGGCGAGGTCGCGGCGGCCGAGCGGCAGCGGCCGCAGTCGCTGACCCGGGTCTTCGCCGAACTGGAGACGGCCGGGCTCATCGCCCGGGAGCCCGGCACCGCGGACCGGCGCCAGTCCGTGCTCACACTGACCGAGGAAGGGCGCCGGGCGCTGGAGCGGGACATGGCCGAGCGCGACGCCTGGCTGGCCACGGCGCTCGGCACGCTGAGCGAGACCGAGCGGGAGGTACTGCGTCTCGCGGGTGCCCTGATGGACCGGCTCGCGGACACCGATCCGAGCGCGTGAACCATCGGTCGGTGCGCTGCGTGTCCGCTCCGGTGAACTACCAGTCCCAGTGCGGGACTTCGCGCAGCGGGTGCAGTTCCTCGTCCGTCTCCGCCCGGGAGTTCTGCTGGGCCACGCGCGAGCCGAACTCGACGTGCGAGCGGACCGCCGCGCGGAACGGTTCGTCGTCCGGCAGGTCCGCCTCGTCCAAGGACTCCAGATAGACCTGTACGAAGCGGTCGCGCTGTTCGTCGGTGATCCGCAGCCCGCGGTGCACCTCGATGATGTGCTCGAAGCCGAGCTCCCGGGTGAAGCGGTCGGGGCCGCCGAACGATTCCGCGGTGAACCAGGTCAGCCGGTCGACGTGGTGCGGTTCGCGGCGTGGGAAGACCTCGCGCAGGACGGGGTCCGCGAGTGCCTTCGCGTAGAAGATCTCCTCCAGGCGGTGCAGGGCTTCGTCGCCGCCCGCGTGTTCGTAGAGGCTCGTCATGCTGTCCATCGTGTCCCATCGCGAGGCGGTGGAACGGGTTCCGCCCGGCGAACTTTCAGAAGCCGCCGCCGAAGTCCCCTCCCCCGCCGAAGTCGCCGCCTCCGCCGTCCCCGAAGCCGCCGCCGAAGTCGCCGGGGTCGAAGTCGGAGCCCGAGACGTCACCGCCGTCGTAACCGCCGCCGAAGTCGCCGTATCCGGAGCCGTAGTCGGCCGCGTACGAGGGGCTGGACATCACGCTGCCGAGCAGGGTGCCGACGAGGAAGCCGGGCAGCAGGCCGCCGCCGAAGTAGCCGCCGGCCCAGGGGCCGTAGGCCGGGCCCGCGTCCCAGTACGGGCGACGGCCGTAGTCCGTGTCCACCTCGCGGATCGCCGGGTCGGCGCCGTCGGCGAGGCGGGCCCCGTCCGCCGCGCAGACCGGGACCTGGCGGGGTGCGCCGCCGGCGGGCGTCCAGGTGGCGTCGGCGACGGACGGGCCGTGGCGCGGGTCGAAGAAGCACGGGGAGCGGCGCTCGGGGATGGGCCGGCCCTCGCGGCGCGCGGCGAGCACCGCAAGCGAGAACCGGCCGTCCTCCAGGGCCTGGGTGACGGCTCGTACGTCCTCGGGTCGCCGGGCCGCGGCCATGGACGACTTCGCCTGCTCGTACGCGTCCAGCGCGCGCTCGTAGTCCGCGCGCATCGCGTCGTCGGCGCCCGCCTCCGCGGGGTGGAAGTCGAGCCGGTCCAGTTCCTCGCCGAAGGCCGTGATGTCCTCGTCCACGACCACGCCGAGCTTGTCGAGCGCCGCCTGCTGCTCCTCCGCCTTGCGGTGGCGGTTGCGGCGTACGAGCGTGTACGCGCCCGCGCCGCCGGCCACGACCACCGCGGCGACCGTGATCAGGGCGCCCGTGGAGACGCCGCCTCCCGTGTCGCCGCCGCTCCAGCCCGCGGGGGCCGAGCCGCCGATGTTGGTGAGCGCGCGGTCCGTGAAGTCGTTCAGCTGGGTCTTCGCGGGTTCGCCCTGGACGCTGGTGACGAGGTTCTGCACGGCCGTGCGGGACATCACCGAGGAGTCGGCCCGCGCGTCGAGGCGGTCGCCGAGCCTGATGGCGTAGAGGCCGGTGATGCCGGTGGCGGTGCGCAGATTCTGGAAGAGGTTCTGGGTGGGGAAGCCGGCGGGGAGGACCGCCACGAAGACGGGCTTGTCCGCGTTTTTGATCTTCTTCGCGAGGGAGTCGGCGTCGGTGGCCGAGAGCTGGGCGGAGGCGGCGGGGTCCACGTATACCGGGCCCTTGCGCAGGGCCGCGGCGACGGTGTCGACGCTGGTGGCCGCGTGGACCCTGGGCGCGCCGACCGCGAGTACCGCCAGGGCGGCGAGGGCCAGTGCGATCAGCAGGCCCGGGAGTGCTCGGGTGAGTGCGGCCTTCATGTCTTCGAAGCTACCCGAATAGCCGCAAATGTGGACATCCGGGCTGGTGGGGAATGGTTGCGGTGCGGTTGTTCTCGCCCCCTCCGCCCCTCTCCTCCCCCAAGCTCTCGGCCTCCTCCCCCAAGCTCTCGGCTCCGCTCGAGCAGGGGGGACCCATCGTCCCTGGGGGCTGCGCCCCATACCCCCGCCAAAAGAGTGCGCAGTTCCCCGCGCCCCTGAAAGGGGCTCGGGGAACTGCTCAACATTGGGCTCAGCTTGCCAGGTAGGCCTCCTTCAGCTTCGCCACCGCGGCCGCGTACCGGCCCGTCAGCAGGAGATGGTCCGCGTCGGCGAAGGGCTTCGCGGTCGCGGGCGTGATGGTTGAGGCGAGCTTCTGCTGGACGAGGAGGCGGGCCTTGGCCACGGCGGCGCGGCCGGCTTCGGAGGCGCCGGTCCGGTCGGCCGCCTCGGCGACGAGGGCGAGGACCTTCAGGGTCGAGGTGCCCCCTGCCGGCACCTTCGTGAGGGTCGTGAGGCCCCAGCCGTACGGGAACTGCGGATCGTAGGACGCGTCACCGACGTTGATCGGCAGTTGGGACTCCGACTTCGGCCAGGTGACGGGGAGCTGACCGGTGAAGGCCCGCTTTCCGTACAGCACGTCCGCGACACCGTCGCCCTCAGTGCCCGGCAGCCAGGAGGCGACGAGCGCGTCGATCGAGCCCAGGCGGTCCCCCACCAGCTGCGGTCGGCCGGAGACGGTCAGGACCACGCACTTCATGGCCCCGCACACCTTGTCGACGGCGGCCTTGTCGGCGGCGGTCAGCTCCAGGTCGTTGCCGTTGCCGACGTCGCCGACCCCCTCGGCGTACGGAGTCTCGCCCACGACGACCACACCCACGTCGTAACCGCCCGTCGGAGCCGAGGCGTCCTTCGAGTAGGTGACGTCACCGCCGGCCCGCCGCATACCCTCCAGGATCGTCGTGCCGTCCGTGATGGGACCCGACGAGCCCTGCCAGGTGATCGTCCAGCCACCGGTCTGGTTGCCGATGTCATCGGCATTGGATCCGGCGACGTACACCTTCTGGGTTTTCCTGAGGGGGAGCACGCCGCCCGCGTTCTTGAGCAGGACCTGGGACTCGGCCGCCGCCTGACGGGCCACGGCCCGGTGCTCCGGCGAACCGATCAGCGACGCGCCACTCGTGTCCGCATACGGCTTCTCGAACAGGCCGAGCTTGAACTTCTGCGTGAGGATGCGCGTCACCGCGTCGTCGACCCGGCTCTCGCTGATCCGGCCCGCCCTCACCTCGTCGATCAGTGTCGTGCGGAAGTCCTTGTAGGCGTACGGGACCATGATCATGTCGAGGCCCGCATTGACGGACGTACGGACGTCGGACGCGTAGTCGCCGGGAATCTGGTCGATGGCGGCCCAGTCGCTGATGACGAAGCCGTCGAAGCCCATGCGGTCCTTGAGCACACCGTTGATCATGTCCGCGCGGGCGTGCATCTTCACCGGGCCCTGGCCGTCGCCGAGGATGTCGAGCGAGGAGTAGGAGGGCATGACAGAGCCGATGCCCCGGTCGACCGCCGTCTGGTACGGGGAGAGGTGAATCGCTTCCAGCTGCTGCCGGGTCACCTTGGTGACGCCCTGGTCGATGGTGTACGAGCCCGTCGTCGACGAGCCGTACACCGTGCCGCCGTCGCCGACGAAGTGCTTCGCGGTGGCCAGCACCTTGTCGTCGTCCTTCAAGTCCTTGCCGTTGGCGGCGCCTTGAAGGCCCTGGATGATCGTCTCCATCGACTTGACGAGGGCCGGGTCCTCGCCGAAGGACTCGTAGGAGCGGCCCCAGCGTTCGTCGCGGGTGACGCACAGGCAGGGGGCGAAGTCCCAGGGAATTCCGGTGGCGCGGACCTCGGCGGCGGTCACGGCGCCCGCCTTCTGGGCCAGCCCCGGATCACGGGTCGCGCCGATGCCGATGTTGTGCGGCATGATCGTCGAGCCGACGAGGTTGTTGTGGCCGTGCACCGCGTCCACACCGTAGATCAGCGGGATCTGGAATCGACTTGCCTGGGCGCGGAGCTGGAAGGAGTCGATCATCTTCGCCCACGCCGCGGCGGTGTTGGGCGTCGGGGTGGAGCCGCCGCCGGACAGGAGCGATCCGAGGTCGTACGTCGCGATGTCGCCCTGCGCCGTGAGCGCCCCGCGCTCGGCCTGGGTCATCTGCCCGGCCTTCTCCTCCAGGGACATCCGGGAGACGAGGTCGGCGACCCGCTTCCGCACGGGCAACTTCGGGTTCAGGTAGGGCAGTCCGTGGGCGTCGATGACCACCTGCGGGGTCTCGGCGGGAGCCTTCGCGCCGGTGACCGTGAGTTTGAGGGGGATCGTCTCGGCGGACTCGGCGGACTTGTCCTTCAGCGCGGACACCTGGATCGTGCGCGAGGTGCCGGAGGCCGTGCCCGCCGGGAAGGTGATCTCGCCCTTGACCGGCGTGTAGTCCTTGCCGGACTCGGCGGTGCCGCCCGCGCTCTCGTACGCGACGGTCACCGGCTCGTCGATCGGTGCTGAGCCGGTGGTGGCGACGGAGACCTTCACCGCGGCCGTGCCGCCCTCCTTCACCGGGTACACGGCGGAGTCGGTCATGACGGAGGCGCGCAGGGACTGGTCGGCCTTGCCGTACAACTCGACGTCGTCCATGGCGAACCGGCCCTTGACGCCGACCGGCAGGGTGACGGCGTACCCCCACATCTGGGTGAGGCCGAGGACCTGGTCGATACCGCCGACGGGCTGGTAGTCCGTGCGATAGGTGAAGTCGGTGAAGGGGATCTCGATCTGTTTCCAGCCGGTGAAGTCGTCGGTGAAGGACGTCGTCCACAGCTCGGAGGCCTCGCCGTTGGCGCCGCCGTCCTTGATCTCGAAGGCGACCTTCTTGGCGTTGTTCTGGCCGTCCCACCAGAAGCGGATGCCCTTGTGGGCGGACCAGTCCTGGGCCGGCTGGGCGTAGGCGAAGTCATGGGTGAAGCCGCCGTAGCCGCTGATGTCGTAGCTGCCGGTGAGGACCTTGGCGCCCTCGGGGGCGTCGGACCGTGCGGTCAGGGCGAGTTGGGGCGGATCGTCGGTGTCACTGCCCCAGGGGAAGATGCCGTCGGCGGGCGGATTCGCGAACGGAACCTCGCCCTCGAAGGTGTCGACGGGGACCGGGGCCGGATCGTCGGCCCCCGCCGCGGCCCCCGCGGAGGCCAGGGGCAGCAGCCCGGTGAGCAAGGCGGCGGAGGCGAGCAGGGCGGTTCTTCGCATGGACCTTCCCTCGACTCTCGGAAATCCACTTCAGGGCTCTTCAGTACTCTTGCGACTCAGTAGTCTTACGACTTAGATCACGGCGTGAGTTAACTGGCGCCCCGCGAACCCGTCAAGACTTCACGTCAGAACCGGTACACAGCCAATGGGCTGCTGGATCAGGGCAGTTGTTCCTTCAGCCTGTGAACGCGCACCCCCTTGACGCGCGTCCGCAGCCGTCATTTACTCACGCCTCGCATGCCCCACTCCCCCACCCCCAGAAGGGCTGCGCACATGAGTCTCCTGAGACGACCCACCCGGACGGCACGGCTGTTGCTGGCCGGGCTGCTGACGACCGCCGGGCTGACCACTGTCGGCTCCGTGCCCGCGCACGCCGCGGGCGAGCAGGTCACGGCCTGGCTGACCACGACGGACGACACCGGCGGCCGCCATGTGGTGCGTGGCTTGCAGGCGCAAACTCCCTTCGCCTTCCAGTCCGGCAGCGGCGGCAGCGGCGAGAACATCAGTGTCGACGAGAACACCCGCTACCAGACCTTCACCGGTGGAGGCGCGTCCTTCACGGACACCGCGGCCTGGCTGATGAACAGCAGCGGAGCACTGTCGCAGACCACGCGCAACGCCACGATGACGAAGCTGTTCTCACCGACCGACGGCATCGGCCTGTCCTTCCTGCGCAATCCGATGGGCGCCTCGGACCTCGCCCGGTACGGCTACACGTACGACGACGTGCCGGCCGGGCAGACCGACCCGAACCTCACGCAGTTCTCGATCGCACACGACCTGGCGGACGTGGTGCCGCTGACCAGGCAGGCCCTCCAGCTGAACCCGTCGCTGACCGTGATGGCCTCACCGTGGACGGCGCCGGCCTGGATGAAGGACAGCGGGTCGCTCAACGGCGGCTGGCTGAAGGCGGAGGACTACGGGGCCTACGCCTCGTACTTCGTGAAATACCTCCAGGCCTACCGCGACCAGGGCGTCCCGGTCTCCTACGTCACCGCGCAGAACGAGCCGACGTGCTGTTCCGGGTACCCCTCGATGAGCTGGAACGCCTCCGGGCTGGCCTATTTCACGAAGAGCGAGCTGCTGCCGAAACTCCAGCAGGCGGGGCTGTCCACGAAGGTGCTGGCACACGACTGGAACTGGGACGTGTACGACGCGTACGCCGCCCAGACGGTCGACGACGCGACGGTGCGCTCGCACCCCAACTTCGGCGGGATCGCGTGGCACGGCTACGGCGGCGACGTCACCAAGCAGACCACCGTCCACAACCAGTACCCCTCGCTGGACGCCTTCGGCACCGAGCACTCGGGCGGCACCTGGATCGCCAACCAGCAGCGCGAGGACATGCTCAACATCGTCGACTACACCCGGAACTGGGCGAAGTCGGTGACCAAGTGGTCGCTGGCCGTGGACCAGAACATGGGCCCGCACAACGGGGGTTGCGGCACCTGCACCGGTCTCATCACGGTCCACAACGGTGACGGGCAGAGCGGGACGGTCGACTACACCGTCGAGTACTACACGATGGGGCATCTGACGAAGTTCGTACGGCCGGGCGCGCAGCGCATCGCGTCGACCGCGAGCTCGTCCGTGCCGAACGTCGCATGGCGCAACCCGGACGGTTCGAAGGCGCTGATCGCGTACAACGACGCGTCGACGGCGAAGACGGTGACCATCAACTGGGGTTCGCAGCACGCCACTTACTCCCTGCCGGGCAAGACGTCGGCCACGTTCACCTGGTCGGGGACGCAGGCGGGCGGCGGCGACCGGTCGGGTTCCTTCGTCGGACTCGCGGGCAAGTGCCTGGACGTGGCAGGCGGTTCGAGCGCGAACGGAACCGCCGTACAGCTCTACGACTGCAACGGCTCGACGGCGCAGCGGTGGACCGTGCGGGCGGACGGTTCGATCGGGGCGCTCGGCAAGTGCCTGGACGTCACCTCGGGGTCGACGGCGGACGGGGCGAAGGTGCAGTTGTACGACTGCAATGGGACCGGTGCGCAACGGTGGTCGTACAACTCTTCGACGGGTGATGTAGTCAATACGGCGGCGGACAAGTGCCTCGACGTGACGGACAACTCGTCAGCGAACGGGGCACGGGCGCAGATCTGGTCGTGCACGGGGGCCGCCAACCAGAAGTGGCGGTTGCAGTAGGACATCGGGCCCTGCTGCCCGGCCAGGGGGAGGCAGGGGCCATGAGACATCGGGGTGCGACCGCGACCGGAGTGCTGGCGGGGCTGAGGCTGTTGAGCGGATGCAGTCCGGCCTCGCTGCCGCTCGTCGCGGTCTGGCCGGGCGCGGACGGGCAGCCCGTCGTGGCGGTGCGGCCGTGCGACGGCGATCACGCGACGGGCCTGCGGCTCTCGAGCTGGGCCGCGGACGCGTACATCGAGGACCCGAGCGGCGGGGTGGTCGACAACCCCTCAAGCACGGCGTCCCCCGGGCAGGTGGACACCCGCTGGGCGGTGCGGAGCGGGGTCGAGATCGGCAGGACCACCTTTCCGCTGTTCTCGCCCCCGTCCGCGTGGCACGCGCAGCGGATCGGGCCGCAGAAGCTGGGGCCCGGCCGCGTGTACTCCTTGGACTTCACCGGCGCACGCCAGGGCTGGGACCCGTACGACGGCAGGCTCGGCTTCACCGCCGCCGACCTCGCCTCGCTGCACCCCGGTCAGGTCTGGGCAGACGGCCGTGCGATGAGCCGGGACGCCTTCGACGACCTCGTGGACGACAAGTGCTGAGGGAGCGGCCGGGCACGGCCGCCGGTCCGAGGCGGCGCGTGGCGGCGGTGCTGGGTGTGTCGGCCGGAGCACTCCTGCTGAGCGGTTGTGGCGCGGTCGATCTGCCCCTGGCAGCCGTGCGGATGGGCACGGACGGTGCACCCCGGGCGCTCATCCGGCCGTGCGGCGACGACACCTATCGCGGCGCGGCCCTCGACGGCCGGCCCCGGTCCGGCGGCAAGGGACCCGCCACCGGCGGCTGGGACACGAAGGGCGAGCACGGCGGCGACGCCGCGTTCCCGCTGTTCACACCGCCGGCCGACTGGAAGGCCCGCCACCGCGGCACGCAGCGACTCCTGCCGGACCACCGCTACACGCTGTCCTTCCACCACTACGTCACCGGCGACTCCTACAACGGCGTCGTCGAGTTCACGGCCGAGGACATCACCGCGCTGAAGCCCGGCCAGGTCTGGGCCGACGGCCGCGCCATGAGCCCCGGCGAGTTCGAGAAGCTCGCCGAGGACTCGTGCTGAACGGCGGAGGCTACGCCGCGGGCTCCACCCCGGCCCGCAGCAGGCCGTAGGTGTACGCGTCCTCCAGTGCCTGCCACGACGCCGCGATGACGTTCTCGGCGACGCCCACCGTGGACCACTCGCCGGAGCCGTCGGAGGTGGAGATCAGAACGCGGGTCGTGGACTGGGTGCCGTGCTTGCCCTCCAGGATGCGGACCTTGTAGTCGACGAGCTCCAGTTGGGCGAGCTGGGGGTAGATCTTCTCCAGGGCGACTCGCAGGGCGCGGTCGAGGGCGTTGACCGGGCCGTTGCCCTCGGCGGTGGCGACGATGCGCTCGCCCTTGGCGAAGAGCTTGACCGTGGCCTCGTTGGCGTGGCTGCCGTCGGGGCGGTCCTCGACGATGGCGCGCCAGGACTCGACCTCGAAGTACGTGCGGGCCTTGCCCTCGGCCTCGGCACGGAGGAGGAGTTCGAAGGACGCGTCGGCCGCCTCGTAGGTGTAGCCCTGGAGCTCGCGCTCCTTGACCCGCTCGACGACCCGGGCGACCAGTTCGCGGTCACCACTGATGTCGACGCCGAGTTCCTTGCCCTTGAGCTCGATCGACGCGCGGCCCGCCATGTCGGAGACGAGCATCCGCATGGTGTTGCCGACCTTCTCCGGGTCGATGTGCTGGTAGAGGTCCGGGTCGACCTTGATCGCGGAGGCGTGCAGACCCGCCTTGTGCGCGAACGCCGAGACACCCACGTACGGCTGATGCGTGGACGGCGTGAGGTTGACGACCTCGGCGATCGCGTGCGAGATGCGGGTCATCTCGCGCAGGGCACCCTCGGGGAGCACCTTCTTGCCGTACTTCAGTTCCAGGGCCGCCACGACCGGGAACAGGTTCGAGTTGCCGACCCGCTCGCCGTAGCCGTTCGCCGTGCACTGGACGTGGGTCGCGCCCGCGTCGACGGCGGCGAGGGTGTTGGCGACCGCGCAGCCCGTGTCGTCCTGGGCGTGCATCCCGAGCCGTGCGCCGGTGTCGGCGAGGACCGTGGCGACGACCGCCTGGACCTGGGCGGGGAGCATGCCGCCGTTGGTGTCGCAGAGCACGACCACATCGGCGCCGGCCTCGGAGGCGGCGCGGACCACGGCCTTCGCGTACTCGGGGTTCGCGCGGTAGCCGTCGAAGAAGTGCTCACAGTCGACGAAGACTCGGCGGCCCTGCGAGCGCAGGTACGAGACCGTGTCGCGGACCATCTCCAAGTTCTCGTCGAGGGTGGTGCGCAGGGCCAGCTCGACATGCCGGTCGTGGGACTTGGCGACGAGGGTGATCACCTGGGCGCCCGAGTCCAGGAGCGCCTTGACCTGCGGGTCCTCCGACGCCTTGCCGCCCGCCCGGCGCGTCGCGCCGAAGGCCACCAGCTGGGCGTGCTTGAAGTCGATCTCCTGCTGGGCGCGGGCGAAGAACTCGGTGTCGCGCGGGTTGGCGCCGGGCCAGCCGCCCTCGATGAAGCCCACCCCGAAGTCGTCCAGGTGCCGTGCGATGGCCAGCTTGTCCGCGACCGTGAGGTTGATGCCCTCACGCTGCGCGCCGTCGCGCAGGGTCGTGTCGAAGACGTGGAACGAATCGTCGAGGTCGCTGGTTTCGGTCATGGTGTTCGGCTCCTGATGTTGGATCTCGGTCTATACCGGAATGACCGGCTCCACCGTCCCCCCAATAGTCCCTCGCGCTCTCCTCCCGGCTTGAGGTGGGCCAGGAAAACGAAAAACCTCTCGCGGGTGCGAGAGGTCTGCGCGCGGGTCGAGGACGACGGTGTCCGCCCGTACGTGGTGGTACGTGGCGGTCACTGCGGACCGGCGCGCCTGCTGCCAATAATCATGGCGAACGAGAGCACGGGGGCAGTCTGGCACATACCGCCCCCATGCTCACGCGGTGTCTCAGGATGCGAACAGTCAGCCAGGACGGCGCAGCCGCCGCACGAAGCCGTCGCTCATCCTGTTCGTGTCGCCGGTGCCCAGCTGCGCGGAGCTCGACCCCAGGCCGAGAAGCCTGCCGTCGCGCCCGCCGAACGAGGTGACACAGACGCCGTAGTCGGTGACGGGCCCGCCGGTGACCGCCTCGCCGGCGAGGCGGGAGGTGCCGGTGCGCAGATCCCGTACGTAGATGTTCCGGGCGGCTGACCGACTGTCCGCGACTACCGGACGCCGCATCCGTCAGCCGAGTGACTCGTCGAGGAACTCCCTTACGTGGGAGAGGATTTGGCCACGATCGGTACCGCGCAGACCGATGGCCACATGGATCGCGAACCCGTCGAGGAGCGCGCGCAGCCGGGCGGCGAAACGGTCCGGGTCGACCACGCGGAACTCGCCGCGCGAGACGCCCTCGGCGAGCAGCGCCACCAGGTCCCGGTGCCAGGCGCCCTCGATGGCGACCTGTCGCTCGCGGGCGTCCTCGTCCGCGTTCTGCGAGCGGTTCCAGACCTCCAGCCAGAGCGTCCAGTGCGGGTCGCGGTGACCGTCGGGGACGTACAGGTCGACATACGCGTCGAGGCGCTCGCGGGCGGTTCCCCGCGCGGCCAGCAGTCGGCTCCGCTCGGCGCCGAGACGGCCCTCGCTCCACTCCAGGGTCTGCAGCAGCAGCTCGTCCTTGGAGTGGAAGTAGTAGAGGAGATGGCCGCTGCTCATGCCGACCTCTCGGCCGAGCGCCGCCATGGTCAGCTTCTCCAGACCGCGTTCGGCGATCATGTTCATGGCGGCGGCGAGCACGTCCTCCCGCGGAGGCGCGTTCTTTCGCGCACCGGCCATCCGTGACTCCTGTCGTTCCTCAGACCTTCGGCTGCTGCTGGGTGATGCAGTGGATGCCACCGCCGCCCGCAAAGATCGTACGTGCGTCCACCAGCGTCACCGTCCGCTCCGGGAACAGCCGGCGGAAGATCCCGGCCGCGATCTCGTCGCGCGGGTCGTCGAAGCCGCAGAGCACCACGCCGCCGTTGCAGAGGTAGTGGTTGATATACGAGTAGTCGGCCCAGTGGCCGTCGGCCTCCAGCACGGTCGGGGCGGGGATCTCGACGACCTCGATACGGCGGCCGCGCGCGTCGGTCTGCGCACCGAGCAGCCCGATGACCTCCTTGCTGACCTCGTGGTCGGGGTGCGCCGGGTCCTGCTGGGAGTGCGCGACGATCACGCCGGGGCGCGCGAAGGCGGCGACGATGTCGACATGGCCGAGCGTGCCGAAGCCGTACGGAGGGTAGTCGCCGGTCAGACCGCGGGGCAGCCAGATCGCCTTGCTGGTGCCGAGCTGGGCATGGATCTCCGCCTCGACCTGCTCGCGGGTCCAGTCGGGGTTGCGCTCGGGGCCGAGCTGCACGGTCTCGGTGAGCAGCACGGTGCCCTCGCCGTCGACGTGGATCGCGCCGCCCTCGTTGACCAGTTTCGAGGCGTACGTCCGTGCTCCGGCGAGGTCGGAGACATGGGCGCCGATCTTGGAGTCGTGCTCCCAGCGGGCCCAGTCCTGGGCGCCCCAGCCGTTGAACGTCCAGTCCACCGCGGCGAGTTCACCCTTCCCGTTGGTGAGGAAGGTGGGGCCGATGTCACGCATCCAGGCGTCGTCGAGTTCCCGCTCGACGGTGTCGATGTCGGCGCCGAGGAGCTCGGCGGCCTCCTGAGACTGTCCCGGACCGCACACGACCGTGACCGGCTCGAAGCGGCGGACCGTACGGGCCACCGCCGCCCAGGCCGCCCGCGACTCGGCGAGGTCCTCGGGGCTGTCGAAGGTGGGGTTGGAGCCCGGCCACGCCATCCAGGTGCGCTCGTGCGGGGTCCACTCGGCGGGCATTCGGAAGCCGTCGGCGGCAGCAGACATGGGTGATCCTTACAGGCTGTGACGATTACAAGAAGTACAGACGATTGAGGGACACGGAGTCGGCGGGTTCGGAGCGCAGCGGTTCGCCGTCGAGGGTGACCAGGCCCGTGCGCTGGTCGACGTCGACCGCTCCGGTGCGGGAGTTGAGCCGCAGGTCGGCCGGGCCGATACCGCGGGTGCCGCGCACGGCGACCCGCCGGCGGCGCGTCGGCATGCGGTCGTTGCCCTGGTCGAGCGCCGCCTGCGCGACGAAGGCCACCGAGATCTCGGCGGGTGTCGCGCCGTGCGCCCCGAACTGCGGCCCCAGGACGAGGGGTTCGCAGGTGTCGGTGGCGGCGTTGGGGTCGCCGACGACTCCGTACGCCGGGAAGCCGGACTTCAGCACGAGCTGTGGCTTGGCGCCGAAGTACTCGGGCCGCCACAGCACGATGTCGGCGAGCTTGCCGACCTCGAGGGAGCCGACCTCGTGGGCGAGGCCGTGTGCGATGGCGGGGTTGATGGTCAGCTTCGCCATGTAGCGCAGGACGCGTTCGTTGTCGTGGTCCTCGGGGGCCCCGATCTCGGCCTTCATCTTTCCGGCCATCGCGAAGGTCCGGCGTACGGTCTCGCCCGCCCGCCCCATGCCCTGCGCGTCGGACGAGGTGATGCCGATCGCGCCCAGGTCGTGCAGCACGTCCTCGGCGCCCATCGTGCCGGCCCGGATCCGGTCACGGGCCATGGCCGCGTCGCCCGGCAGATCGGTCTTCAGATCGTGGACGGAGACGATCATCCCGTAGTGCTCGGCGACCGCGTCCCGGCCGAAGGGCAGGGTCGGGTTGGTGGAGGAGCCGATGACGTTCGCGACTCCCGCCATCTTCAGCACATTCGGCACGTGACCGCCGCCGCAGCCCTCGATGTGGAAGGCGTGGATGGTGCGGCCTTCGAGGACCCGCAACGTGTCCTCGACGGACAGGCATTCGTTCAGTCCGTCGCTGTGCAGGGCGACCTGGACGTCGTGTTCCTCGGCGACCCGCAGCGCGGTGTCGAGAGCGCGGGTGTGGGCCCCCATGTCCTCGTGGACCTTGAAGCCGCTCGCGCCGCCCTCGGCGAGGGCCTCGACCAGGGGCGCGTCACTGGAGGAGGAACCCCGGCCCAGGAAGCCGATGTTGACCGGCCAGGCGTCGAAGGCGCTGAAGGCGTGGCGCAGCGCCCAGGGCGAATTGACCCCGACGCCCCACACCGGGCCGAACTCCTGGCCGATGATCGTTGTCACGCCGGAGGCGAGCGAGGCCTCCATGACGCGCGGCGACAGCAGGTGGACATGCGTGTCGACGGCTCCGGCGGTGGCGATGAGCCCCTCGCCCGACACGATGGACGTGCCCGTGCCGACCACGACGTCGACGCCGTCGAGGGTGTCGGGGTTCCCGGCCCGCCCGATGGCACAGATCCGCCCCTCGCGGATGCCGAGGGAGACCTTGCGAATCCCCTGCGCCGCGTCGATCACCACCACATTGCTGATGACGACGTCACAGGTCTCACGGACGGCGGCGGCCTTGAGGTGCAGCCCGTCGCGCGCGGTCTTGCCGAAGCCGGCGAGGAACTCGTCACCCGGCTTCTGGGCGTCGGACTCGACGCGGATCGTCAGCCCCGAGTCGCCCAGGCGGACCCGGTCGCCCGCACGCGGACCGTGGGTGGCGGCGTACTCGTAGGGATTCATCGTTGCCCAGCTCCCTCGGTTCCGAGATATCCGCAGGCGGCGGCCCTGCGCAGGGCCTCTTCCTTCGCCCCCGGCGCGTCCAGCGGCCCGTCGACCAGACCGGCGAACCCGATCGCGATCCGCTCGCCGCCGATGGGCAGCAGCCCGACCTCGACGCTCTCGCCGGGCCCGAAGCGGACGGACGAACCGGCGGGCACGGCGAGCCGCATGCCGTAGGCCGCCGCCCGGTCGAAGTCGAGCCGCGGGTTGGCCTCGAAGAAGTGGAAGTGGGACGTGACGGAGACGGGCACGGTGGCCGTGTTCCGCACGAGGAGCCGTACGGCCGCCTCGGGCTCGGTGTGCTCCGGACCCGGCAGCAGCGCGCCGGGAGCCCGGTCCCCGAGGCCGCCACCGAGGGGGTCGCTGACGACCGCGAGCCGTGAACCGTCGTCGAAGACCGCCTCGACGTGCACCTCGGTGACGACGTCGGCGACGCCCGGCAGTACGTCGTCGGGGCCGAGCACGGACCGGGCCGCCTCGATGGCCTCCGCCAGCCTGCGCCCGTCGCGCGCGGCCTCGCAGACGGTGTCCGCGATGAGCGCGGTCGCCTCCGGCACATTGAGCCGGAGGCCGCGCGCCTTGCGGGCCCGGGCCAGTTCGGCGGCCGAGAACAGCAGCAGCCGGTCACGCTCCGTGGGAGTCAGTCTCACGCCACGACACCTCCTTGCCTTCCTCGCTTTAGAGCATCACTCTAAACGGCAGATTCATGAAACGGAAACATTGACGGGCGACCTTCCAAGACGTCACATTGAACGTCGCTCTAACCCTCAGGCGGCCGTCGAAGGAGACCAGCCATGCCGATAGAACAGCGCGGAGTCGACACCATCCCCGACGAGGAGCGCACCAGCGGGCCGCGCGACCTCGTGTCGATCCTGCTCGGCTCCAACCTCTGTCTCGGCGTGATCATCTTCGGCTGGCTGCCGCCGTCCTTCGGGCTCGGCTGGTGGGCATCGGTGAGCGCGATCGTGGCGGGCACGGTGATCGGCACGGCGCTCACGGCACCGCTGGCCCTGGTGTCGCTCCGCACCGCGACGAACCTCTCCACCTCCTCCGGCGCCCAGTTCGGCGTACGCGGCCGCCTGGTCGGCTCGGTCGTCGGCCTGCTCCTCGCACTCGGCTACACCGCGCTGACCGTGTGGATCGGCGGCGACGTGATGGTGGGCGTCCTGAACCGCCTGTTCGGACTGCCGGTGTCGGGAGTCTCGTACGCGGTGGTCTACGGGCTGCTCGCCGCGGCGACCGTGGCAGGCGCCGTGTACGGCTACCGGGTGCTGCTCGCGATGTCCCGTGTCCTGGCGATCGGCATGACGGCCCTGCTGGTCGTGGGCGTGATCGCGTACGCCCCGCACTTCACCACCTCCGCGCTCCCGGAGACCGGCGGCTATCTGCTCGGCTCCTTCTGGCCGACCTGGCTGCTGGCGGCGGTGGCGGCCGGCCTGTCGGGCCCCATCGCGTTCATCACCCTCCTCGGCGACTACACGCGCTACATCTCCCCGGCCCGCCACTCCTCCCGCACCGTCCTGCACGCCACCTGGCTGGGTCTGATCGCCGGTCTCCTCGTCCCTCAGCTCTTCGGCACCTTCACGGCGTACGCGGCCCGCGCGGCCCTCGACTACGCGGGGCCGCTGGTCTCCGCCTCCCCCACCTGGTACCTGATCCCGCTCCTGCTCGCCGCCTCCGCGGGCTCGGTCGGCAACGCGGGTCTGATGCTCTACTCCATGGGCCTCGACCTCGACGCCATCCTGCCCCGCGCCTCGCGCGCCCGTGCCACCTACACCGTCGCCGTCGTCGCCACGGTGTGCGTCTTCGTCGGCCACTACGCCTGGAACGCGCAGTCCGCGATGACGTCCTTCGTGCTCCTGCTGACCGCGATCGGCACCCCCTGGGCCGTCATCACCCTCATCGGCTTCGCCCGCTGCCGCGGCGTCTACGACCCGGACGCCCTCCAGGTCTTCAACCGCCGCTCGCGGGGCGGCATCTACTGGTACCGCGGCGGCTGGAACATCCAGGCCGTGGTGTCATGGACCCTCGGCGCATGCACAGGCCTGCTGGCGGTGTCGCTCCCCTCGTACGAGGGTCCACTGCTGTCGCTGACGGGCGGGGTGGACTGCAGCTTCGTACTGTCGGGCGTCGTTGGCGGTCTCGTCTATCTGGCGTTGAGCACGCGGACGGCTCAGGCGTCGGTGTCGTCCGAGTCGTCGGACACGGAGCACCAGCGGGCTTCGGCCGCGTCGTAACGCAGGGTGCCTTCCTTGGCCACTCGGTCGAGGCCGCCGTGTCCGATGAAGTGCAAGACGTGCCAGGGTCCGTGGCCGGGGCGGAGTACGGCCCGCAGATCACGCCCGGTCTCGCCGCCGACCCAGCCGAGTTCGATCAGCCCGTCGCGCCGCAGTTCCTCGAGGGCGCTGCCGAGCCGCTCCTTCTCGAGCTCTACGGCCAGGACCTCCCGATCCCCGGGCGGGCGATCAGGCACAGAACCCTGAGCGGCGGCTCGACGTGCAACGGCCGCTGGGGGAACGGAACTTGGGGGTGCCGGATGAGAGAGGCGGTCTGGCACACAGAGCCGTTCAGGCCCGGGGCGTAAAAACGGGGTCGCGCCGGTGTGCACCGGCGCGGACCCCGTTCCGCTCACCTCAGCCCAGCGGATGCATCCACCCGTGCTCGTCCGAGGTGACACCTCGCTGGATGTCCAGCAGTGCCTCGCGCAGCCTCAGGGTGACCTTGCCGGGCTCGCCGCCCGACTGCTGCCACTCGGTGGCGGTGCGCTTGACCGTGCCGACGGGCGTGATGACGGCGGCGGTGCCGCAGGCGAAGACCTCGGTCAGGGTGCCGTTCTCCGCGTCGCGCTGCCACTGGTCGATGGAGACGCGGCCCTCCTCGGACTCGTAGCCGAGGTCGCGGGCGACGGTGAGCAGGGAGTCGCGGGTGACGCCCTCCAGGATGGAGCCGGTGAGGGACGGGGTGATGATCTTGTCGCCGTACACGAAGTACAGGTTCATGCCGCCGAGTTCCTCGACCCACTTGTGCTCGACCGCGTCGAGGTAGCAGACCTGGTCGCAGCCCTTCGCCGCGGCCTCGGCCTGGGCGAGGAGAGAGGCCGCGTAGTTGCCGCCCGTCTTGGCGTCGCCCATACCGCCGGGGACGGCACGCACGCGGTCCTCGGACAGCCAGATGGAGACCGGCTTCACGCCGCCCGCGAAGTACGCGCCCGCGGGCGAGGCGATGACGAGGAAGAGGTACTCGTTGGCGGGCTTCACGCCCAGGCCGACCTCGGTCGCGATCATGAAGGGGCGAAGGTAGAGGGATTCCTCGCCGCCGTGCGCCGGGACCCAGGCGCGGTCCTGCTGGACCAGCACGTCGCAGGCCTCGATGAACGTCTCCACCGGCAGCTCCGGCATGCCGAGCCGGCGGGCGGAGGCCTGGAAGCGCTTGGCGTTCTTGTCCGGGCGGAAGGTGGCGACGGAGCCGTCGGGCTGGCGGTAGGCCTTGAGGCCCTCGAAGATCTCCTGCGCGTAGTGCAGGGTCATGTTCGCCGGGTCGAGCGAGAGCGGGCCGTACGGAACGAGCTGGCCGTCGTGCCAACCGCGGCCCTCCGTCCACTTGATCGTCACCATGTGGTCGGTGAAGTGGCGGCCGAACCCGGGGTTGGCCAGGATCGCCTCCCGCTCCGCGGAGGACAGCGGAGTGGCGGAGGGCTTGAGCTCGATCGTGGGCTGCGTCATGAGTGGTTGTCCTTCACCGGTTGTGTGTGACGGGCCGCGCTCACGCCCATAACTGCCAGTGGCCAGTGTTAGGACGTCCGAGCATTCCCTCATTCCGCGGCTCCGCGTTCGATTATCGCGCGCGGAGGACCGTGGACGAAAACAGCGTGAATGCGGCCCCATGGGATTGCCCAGGGCTTGATGGTGGCACCCGGCGAGGGCATAGGAAAGCCGCCGGGTGCGGATGCGACCCGGCGGCTACTACGAGACGTAAGTGGCGTGGGGGTCCCCCCACGCCCTTAAGGCAGTGGGGGAAGGTCAGCCGGCTACTCGTACGGCGAGCGCGTCGCCGATTTCGTCGGTCGTACGGGCGGGCTGCCCGACGCGCTCCGCGAGGTCGGCGGAGACCGCGGCCTCGATGCGGGCGGCCTCGGCCTCGTAGCCGAGGTGGCGCAGCAGGAGGGCGACCGACAGGACGGTGGCACTGGGGTCGGCCTTGCCCTGGCCCGCAATGTCGGGCGCCGAGCCGTGCACGGGCTCGAACATCGAGGGGAACTCGCCGCTCGGGTTGATGTTGCCGGAGGCGGCGACGCCGATGCCGCCGGAGACGGCCGCGGCGAGGTCGGTGATGATGTCGCCGAAGAGGTTGTCGGTGACGATCACGTCGAAGCGGGCGGGGTCCGTGACGAGGTAGATCGTCGCGGCATCCACGTGGATGTAGTCCGTGGTGACCTCGGGGAACTCCTTGGCCACCTTGTTGAAGACGTTCGTCCACAGGTGGCCCGCGAAGGTCAGCACGTTGTTCTTGTGGACCAGCGTCAGCTTCTTGCGCGGGCGGGCCTGGGCGCGGGCGAAGGCGTCGCGGACCACGCGCTCGACACCGAAGGCCGTGTTCACGGAGACCTCGGTGGCGACCTCGTGCTCGGTGCCCTTGCGGATGGTGCCGCCGTTGCCGGTGTACGGACCCTCGGTGCCCTCGCGGACCACGACGAAGTCGATCTCCGGCTGGCCGGCCAGCGGGGTGGCGACGCCCGGCAACAGCTTCGAGGGACGCAGGTTGACGTGGTGGTCGAAGGCGAAGCGGAGCTTCAGCAGGAAACCGCGCTCCAGAACACCGGACGGGACCGAGGGGTCGCCGATCGCGCCGAGCAGGATCGCGTCGTGCTGCTTCAGGGCGTCCAGGTCCGCCTCGGTGAGGGTCTCACCGGTGGCGTGGTACCGCTTGGCGCCGAAGTCGAACTCCTTGGTCTCCAGCTTCACATCCTGCGGAAGGACGGCGGAGAGGACCTTGAGCCCCTGGGCCACGACCTCCTGGCCGATGCCGTCACCGGGAATCACTGCGAGATTGATGCTGCGAGACATGACCGCACCGTACTCCTTGTCCCATGGGATGACACGCGGTGTCCGCCATACGGACATGGCGGAGTGTCGCGGAGGACACTCGTAAGGCTGTGTTCACCCTTATGTGTGGCGGTTGTTGGGGCGTGCTGGGAAGTTCCCAGTCATGGACACCCCTGACGTCGGCATTCCCGAGCAGCTCGCGCGCGGTATGAGCATGGCGGAGCAGCACGAGTATCTGCGGACGAAGCTCACGCGGCGCCGCGCGCTGG
Source organism: Streptomyces albiflavescens (assembly GCF_014645835.1). Lineage (GTDB taxonomy): Bacteria > Actinomycetota > Actinomycetes > Streptomycetales > Streptomycetaceae > Streptomyces > Streptomyces albiflavescens. The sequence continues at coordinate 124,129 of NZ_BMMM01000011.1, read as the reverse complement.
TGACGGCGGGCGCGTTCGCGGGCGGCGGGCTGCTGGCAGGTTGCGCCTCGGGGGCGTCGACGCGCACGTCCACCACGACGCCGAGCCCCGCCACCAGCCGCGTACCCGGCTCCGTCGTCGCGCCCTTCGGTCGCCACCTCGCCTTCGGCGCGGACCCCAAGACCCAGATGCGGATCTCCTGGCAGGTGCCGTTCGCGGTCAAGAAGCCGTATGTGCGTGTGGGGCTGACGCCCTGGGGCCTGAGCCGGAAGATCGAGGCCGAGGTCCGCGATCTGCACACGCCGGGACTCGCGGGGCAGCGGTTCGCGCTGGACCAGTACTACCTGCACGCGGCGCTCGACGGCCTGCGCCCCGGAACGACGTACTACTACGGCGTCGGCCACGAGGGATTCGATCCCACGTCCCGGGAGCGGCACTCCACGATCGGCTCCTTCCGTACGGCGCCCGCCAGTCCCGGGACGTTCGTGTTCACCGCCTTCGGCGACCAGGGCGTCACCCCCGACGCACTCGCCAACGACAAGGTGCTCCTCGGCCGGCATCCGTCCTTCCATCTGCACGCGGGCGACATCTGCTACGCGGACTCGGTCGGCGTCGGCAAGGACTCCGACGTCTACGATCCCAGCGCCTGGGACCTGTTCCTCAAGCAGACCGAGTCGGTGGCGAAGTCGGTGCCATGGATGGTGACGACCGGCAACCACGACATGGAGGCGTGGTACTCGCCGAACGGGTACGGGGGCCAGTCGGCACGCTGGACCCTCCCGGACAACGGCTTCGACGCGCGCAACGCGCCGGGCGTCTACTCGTTCACGTACGGCAATGTCGGGATCGTGGCGCTGGACGCGAACGACGTGTCGTACGAGATCCCCGCCAACAAGGGCTACACGGACGGCAAGCAGACGGCCTGGCTCGACAAGCGGCTCGGAGAACTGCGCAAGACGGTCGACTTCATCGTCGTCTTCTTCCACCACTGCACGTACTCGACGTCGACGCATGCCTCCGACGGGGGCGTGCGGGACGCCTGGCTGCCGCTGTTCGCCAAGCACCAGGTGGACCTGGTGATCAACGGGCACAACCACGTGTACGAGCGCACCGACGCCATCCAGGGCGGCAAGGTGGGCAAGCAGGTGCCGGTCGGCGCGTCGACCGATCCGACACGGGACGGGATCGTGTACGTCACGGCGGGCGGGGCGGGCAAGAGCCTGTACCGGTTCCCCGCCGGGGTGAAGGACAGCTACGAGGGCAAGGTCACGCACCGCGAGTCCATCGAGACCTTCCACTGGACGAAGTCGCAGCACCAGAGGCCGGACACAGTGGAGTGGTCACGGGTGCGGTACACCGGATTCTCCTTCCTCTCGGTGGAGGCGGAGGCGGGCACGTCACCCAAGCTCAAGGTGTCGGCGCTCGCGCAGAGCGGAAAGCGCATCGACTACTTCGAGGTGCGGCGCGGAGCGTGAGCCGCCGAGGCGCGGCACGGAGACTCAGCGCTCCGGGATGCGGCTCGGGGCAGGGCCGCCGAGGCACGAGCGCGCAGACTCAGCACTCCGAGGTGCGGCGCGGGGCAGGATGCCTCGCGCCGCACCCCGTACGGGTGCGGCTCCCGGTATGTGAGGGGGTGCGACGGGTCAGTGCCCCGTCGCGCCGCCGTTGTCCCTGCGGTCGAGGGCGCGCTGGAGCGCGGCGGCGGCGTTCTTGCGGTCGGACTCGCTCGAACGGGAGATGTGACGGACTCGGCGGACGGTCGTCTCGGCCATGATGAATCGACTCCTTGCCTCCGAGAGGCCCGGGAAGGGCAGCCGGAAGTGCGGTGAGGAATTTACGAGACGCCGGAAGGGGCGGGGAGCGGTGCCGCAGGGGTTGCCTGCCAGGGGCTCCGGCTCACGACCGCCATTCGCTGGGTCGAGCGAGACGTTCGGCTCCTACAAAACTAGGCGAGGAGCGGGCATCTGTCTCCACAATTACTCGGACTTCCTACTATCTGAGACGGTGGATCGGGGCACACGCTCCTGACCTGCGGCGACTGTCCGAACGGCGTCACCCGCCGTCTGGTGCAGACGGAGGGCGCCCGCAGTCGGCAGAAGGCAGAGCAGACCGAGCGCCACGAACGCGACGGCGTACGCCGAGCGCGGGTCGTCCGTCAGCGCCGCGCCCCCGCGCAGGGCGACCGTGACGATGGCGACGCCCAGGCCGGCGGCCAGTTGATGGGAGGTCGCGAAGAGAGCGTTGGCGTCGCGCAGCCGCTCCTGCGGGGTCTCGCTGAAGGCGATCGTCGCGTAGCCGCTGAGCCCGACCGAGCGAGCCGCACCGCCGAGCGCCGCGACGACCGCGATCACCGAGACCGGCGTCGCCGCGGTGAACAGCGCACATCCCGCGGTCGCGCCCGCGAGCCCCAGCGTGGAGACGATCAGCAGCGGCCGGAAACCGAACCGGTTGATCAGGTACGTCGTCGCGGGCTTGATCCCGATGTTGCCGACGAAGACGAAGAGCACGACCGCGCCCGACTTCACCGCGCTCCAGCCGAAGACCTCCTGGAAGAGCAGCGGCAGCAGGAAGGGGATGGCGGAGACGACCGCCATGTAGAGCGAGCCGTCGAGCGCCGAGGCCCGGAAGGACGGGACGTCCAGGGTGCGGAGGTTGACCAGCGGGTTCGGGGCACGGAGCAGATGCCGTACCGCAGCCACGAGGGCGACGACGGCGATCGCGCCGGTCACGGCCGCCTCCGCCGGGGTGCCCCGGGTCTCGGAGACCAGGTGCGCGGTCCAGGTCAGAGCCGCGAGCCCGGTGCAGGTGAGCAGGACGCCGGTTACGTCGAGCGGCGCCGTCTCCCCTGGCGTGCCCGGTGCGATCAGACGGCGCGCGACGAGGAGGGCGAGGGCGCCGAGGGGCACGTTCAGGAGGAAGATCCAGTGCCAGGAGGCGTACGTCGTGATCAGGCCACCGAGCAGGGGCGCGACGACCGGGGCGGCGAGCCCGGGCCACACGATGTAGGCGACCGCGCGCGGCAGGTCCTGCTTGGCGGTGCCTGCCAGGACGATGAGGCGGCCGACCGGCACCATCATCGCGCCGCCGATGCCCTGCAGGACGCGCATCCCGACGAGGACGCCGAGGTTGGGCGCGACGGCGCAGGCCAGCGAGGCGAGGGTGAAGACCGCGATCGCGGCGAGGAAGACGCGGCGTGGCCCGAAGCGAGCGGTGAGCCAGCCGGAGAGCGGGACGAGGACGGCGAGGGTGACGAGGTAGGCCGTGATGATCAGGCCCACGGAGGCAGGAGTGGTGTGCAGGTCGTGGGCTATCTGCGGGGCGGCTGTCGACACGATCGTGCCGTCCAGCATCTCCATGAAGAAGCAGCCCGCGACCAGGAGCGCGGTGCCGCGCCGGCGCGAATCCATCATGGGTCCAGATTCGGGGCGGCCATTGCTGCACACAAGGTCCGATTGCTTCATGCAGAATTGCGTCTCATGCAGCAGTCATCGGACGTGGCGGCACCTCTCCCGGACATGAACCTCCTTCCGGCCCTCGACGCCCTGCTCCGCTCGGGCAGCGTCGCGGGCGCGGCGGCCGAGCTGAACGTGTCTCCCTCGGCGATGAGCCGCACCCTCGGCCGGCTGCGCCGGGTGGTCGGCGACCCGCTCCTCGTACCGTCGGGCCGGGGCCTGACGCTCACGCCGCGCGCGCACGATATGCAGCCCCGGGTACAGGCGGCGCTCGCGGCCGCGGTGGCAGCGCTGCGGCCGCCGCGCGAGGTGGACCTCGCCACCCTGCAAAGGGAGTTCAGGATCCGCACGAACGACGGGGTCGCCATGTCCCTGGGCGCCCCACTGCTGGAGTTGGCCGCCCGGGAGGCGCCCGGCGTACGGCTGCGGCTGCTGCCGGAGGGCGAGGAGGACCCGGCCGATCTGCGCACCCATGTCGACCTGGACGTCGGTGAGTTGCCGGATCCGCTGCCGCACGACGTACGCTGCTCCGCGCTGCACGAGCACCGCATGGTGGCGGTGGCGCGGGGCGACGCGGAGTTCGCGCGCGAGCCGCTGACACCGGACCGATTCGCCGCGCTGCCGCACATCACGGTGACCCGGCGCGGCCGCGCACGCAGCGTCGTGGACGACCGCCTGGGCGAGCTCGGCCTGCACCGCGACGTCCTGGCCACCGCGCCGACCTACGGCGCGGCCTGCTTCTTCGCCCTGCGCACGGACGCGCTGGCGCTGGTGCCGTCGGAGGTCGCGCAGGAGGCCTCGCGCGTGATGCCGCTCGCGGTGCTGGACATCCCGCTGGACCTGCCGTTGATCCCGTCCGGGCAGGCGTGGCATGTGCGGCTCGACGCGGATCCGGCACATCGGTGGTTGCGGGGGGCGTTGGAGCGGGTGGCCGCCCGGATCACCCCCGCCGCGGGTGCAGCGCCCGCAGCTCCCTGATCAGCGCCCGTACCGCGACCGTCGTGGCGAGCTCCGGCGTGGTGACGTACCCGACGGATCGGGTCGGGCGCCCCCGGACCGAGATCGGTGATCTCGGTGGTGAGCGGTGCACTTGTGAGGGACAGCGCGGGCATGATGGCCATTCCGAGACCACTGCTCACCATCGGCTCGCTGTCGACGAGACGGTGGTCGTCGGCTTCGAACGGATCGTGGGCGCTTTCCTGTTGATGCTCCGCGGCGGCAACACCGGCAATCGTCCGGCGCGCGTCCGTGTGACCGGTCGGCGCGGTCACCCGAGGCAGCGTCAGAGCACGTCTCCGTCACGCCAGTCGAAGATCAGCTCGTGCGCCGGGTCGAGGGGACCGGCCGACGCGAGGCGCACGAAGGTGGTGCCCTCCTCCTCCGGCAGCCGCACGATGCCGTCCGGGCCGAGCGCGCAGATCCGGCCCGGCCAGACCTGCCAGCCCCGGGCCGCGTACAGGGCGGCTCCCGCCTCGCTCGCGGAGAGCGCCCCGAGCCCGTACGCGCCCTCGACGATCCGCTCCAGCTCGGTCATCACCCGTCCGCCGAGGCCCGTGCGGCGCACATCGGCACGTACCCCGACCGCCTCCACGTACCCGACGCGCAGCGAGCGGCCGCGGTGCAGGACGCGCCGCTGGATCACCGAGCCATGGGCCGCGAGACCGCCTTCGTCGTGCACCAGGACGTGGATGCCGCCGAGCCCGTGGTCCCAGTCCTCGTCGCTGAAGTCCCCGTCGAAGGCGTCGTCCAGGAGGTCGTGGGCCGCACGGAGTTCGGCGGGGGTGAGGTCCGCCGTGTGGGCGGTGCGCAGTCGGGTGGTCATCGGCCCAGTATTCACGGCCCTCTCCGGTGCAGGAGCGGATCGGGTGCATCGCTGATTGCTCCTACCTCTGATCCTGTGAGACACCTTGACAGCCCCACCGACCCCCTCCACCCTCACAATCATCGGATGACTGTGAGAAGGAGAGTGCCAAATGTCGGTCCAATTACGGGCCCGCTCGGCCCAGTTGCGGGCCCGCTCGGCCCCCTTGCGTGCCCGCACCATCGTGTTGACGCTCTGCTCCGCCCTGCTCGCCACCGCCGCCACCGCGCTGCCGACCCGCGCCGACGCCGCCGCGCCGAGCGCAGCGGCCTGGGAAGTGAGGGGACCCCACGGCTCCCCGACGGCGGTCGTGGCACTCGATCCCGCCGACGGGCACGCGACGCTCGCGGTGAGACGTGACGGCGCAACGGTCCTGGAGCCCTCCCCGGTCGGCCTCGTCACCGAACAGGCCGACTTCTCCCGGGGGCTGACCTACGCCGGACGTTCCGACCGCACGGTCACCGAGCACTACACGAGCCCAACGGGCAAGTCCCGCATGCGCGTTGTCCATATGACCGAGGCCCGTTTCCGCTTCCGCACAGCGGCCGGCGCCCGGCTCGACCTGGTGACCCGGGTCGCCCCGGACGGTGTCGCCTACCGCTATGTCCTGCCGGGGGCCGACGGCAACGTGCTGCGCGAGACCTCGGCCTTCACCCTCCCCGCCGGCTCGAACGCCCTCCTCGGCGGCTACCGCGCGGACAACGAACTCCGCTTCTCGCGCTACGACTCGGCCGCGACGGCTCCGACGGGCGCGTACATGATGCAGGCACTCTTCCAAACGCCCGGCGGTTACGCCCTGATCGCCGAGTCGGACGTCGATGGCAGCTACGCGGGCGCTCAACTGACGCACACGGCGGACTCGCCGACGTACGGCCTGAGCCTCTGGAACGACGAGCCGGTCCAGACGTCCGGCGCGCTCATCACCCCCTGGCGCGCGCTCGTCACCGGCGATCTCGCGACCGTCACCGAGTCGACCTTCGTGGACGACCTCGCCCCGGCGTCCCGCGTCCGCGACACCTCCTGGATCAAACCGGGCCCGGCCCTGTGGACCTGGCTGGCGGGCGGCAAGGAGGCCGGCCAGAGCCTGGCGGCCCAGGAGAAGTACGTGGACTACGCGACCGAGCGCGGCTGGCCGTACGAAGTCGTGGACGCGGGCTGGTACTTCAAGACGGACGCCTGGGACGTGGTCGATCCCGACTGGCAGACGGACAGTTGGATGCCGGAACTGGTGCGCTACGCGGCGGCCAAGGGTGTCGGCATCCACGTCTGGCTGCACTACAGCCTGCTCACCGACCCCGCCGAGCGCGAGAAGTGGCTCTCCACTCTGGAGAGCTGGGGCGTCAAGGGCGTGAAGATCGACTTCATGGACTCGGAGTCCCAGGAACGGATGCGCTGGTACGACGAGGTGCTGGAGTCCACCGCCCGCCACCACCTCATGGTGAACTTCCACGGCTCGACGATCCCCAAGGGCATTCAGCGCACCTGGCCGCAGGTCATGACGATGGAGGGCGTCGGAGGCGAGGAGAAGCGCACGAACACCCCGGAGCAGTTGGCCTCGCTGCCCTTCACCCGCAATGTCATCGGCTCCATGGACTTCACGCCCGGCGCCTTCCACCGCCCGTACCGCCCCAACGTCGCTTCCGACGCCGGCGAGTTGGGCCTGACGGTCCTCTACGAGTCCGGGATCCAGAACCTCTCCGGAACCCCCGAGTCGTACGACGCGCGCCCCGAGGCCCGCCGCTACCTGGAGCAGCTTCCCGCCCGCTGGGAGGAGACACGCCTGCTCGCCGGCGACCCGGGCCGCTCGGCGGTCCTCGCGCGACGCGCCGCAGACGGCCGCTGGTTCATCGGCGGCACGTTCACCGGCCCCGCCCACACGGTCGACGTACCGGTCCGCCTGGGCGCCGGCCGCTGGCTGGTGGAGACGGTGACGGACGGCCCGTCGGGGCTGGTGCGCGAGACGCATGCCGTACGCGGTGGCGACATCCTCGCCGTACCGGTGACGGCGGAGGGCGGCTTCGCGGCGATCGCCTGCCGCGCGCACGTGGGCCGTACGACCTGCGAGAACTGATCCATCGCCGCTAGGCCCTGTCGTCAAATTCCCGTCTGCCCCGCGACGCCATGCACGCACTCTCGCCGCACCTGACGCCGCAGGGCCCGCCCTCCGGGCGGACGACGGGAATTTGACGACAGAACCTAGCCCCTGAAGCTCACCCGAATGGCCATGGGCAGGCGTGACGCACCACCGACGCCACCAAAGAGAGCTTCAGGGGTCAGGGGAGCCGCTCATGAACGTGCCCCGGATCCACGACCGCACGACCACGGTTCGCTGCAACGAGAGCCACTGCGGGACGTCCTCGACCGGCCTGACGACGGCCCACGGCTGAGCGGCGGATCGCCCACACGACTGATACTCCGCGCGGCATGCGGCATCGGCTCCGGCAAGGGGAACGGTTGCGTCATGAGCGACACGACCAAAGCACTGCTCGAGGGCGGCCCGGATGATCTGCCCGAACGGATCGTCCCGATCCCGCCCCCTGGAACGGATGTGAAGATCGAGTTGCGCAATGGATACGAACACTTCAGAGCGACCCCACGGCACGCGGAGACGCCGGAGGGCAGGCTGCCCGTGTACGAGTGGTGGGAGCGGACGGAGTTCCCCGGGTAGCGCCGCGTCGGGCACGGCGAGGGACGGCTGATCACCGCACCGCCGCCGTCACCGCCTCCCGGAAGCCCTTCGGGTCCTCCACCCACGGCAGGTGCCCGGCCCCCGGCAGCATCACCCGCCGTACCCGTGGCAGCGCCCGCTCCAGCGAGTCGACCGCCGAGCGCGGCCGGATGTCCCGGGCGCCGTCGACGATCAGCACGGGCACATCGAGGGACGCGCAGGCGGCGTACAGCTCCGGCGTGCCCCAGGTACGCTTCCGTTCCTCGTTGAGGGCCTGGTTGCACGCGTCGTCGATCCCGAACCACGGGTCGGCCATACGGCGGGCGTGCTCCAGTGCCCGCTCCCGGTCCTCGAACTCGATCGACCACTGGAGCACCGCCCGCTCCCGGTCCTCGTTCTCGGTCCGGTGCGGCCGGTCCGTCAATTCCTGCCAGCGGGCCTGACGTTCGGGATGGCCGCCGAGCCTGGAGCGGAAGTCGGCCACGAAGGCGGGGTACCAGTCCGCGTCCGGGCCGATGCCCGTACCGGAGACATACACGAGTGCGCTCACCCGCCGCGGGTGGGCCAGCGCGTAGCTCAACGCCAGCTGGGCGCCCCAGGAGTGACCGAGGAGCGCCATCCGCTCCAGCCCGAAGTGCCGTCGGACGGCGTCCAGATCCGCGACGAAACGCTCGCTCGTCCAGGGTCCCGCGCATCGCTCCGACCGCCCGCACCCGCGCTGGTCCCAGCGGACGACCGGGATCACGTCCGCCAGCAGCTCGGCCACGTCCGCGAACATGTCCCACAGGCCGGGCCCGCCGTGGCACAGCACCAGCGGCGCCCCGGGACCCGATCTCGCCGCCCACAGGCGTGCCCCGTCATCGGCCTCAACCGTCTCGCTCCGCGTCCCGGTCATGCGGCAAGTCTGCCCGGGCGGACATGAAAACGGGCCGGGAAGCCTGCTCGGGGGGTCAGGCTTCCCGGCCCGGGTGTGCGGGGGCGTGTCAGCCCATGTGCGGGTACCCGTAGTCGGTCGGCGGGACCAGCGTCTCCTTGATGGCGCGGGTCAGCGTCCAGCGCATCAGGTTCTGCGGGGCGCCGGCCTTGTCGTTGGTGCCGGAGGCGCGGCCGCCACCGAAGGGCTGCTGGCCGACGACGGCGCCGGTCGACTTGTCGTTGATGTAGAAGTTGCCCGCCGCGTAGCGGAGCTTCTCCATCGTGTACGCGGTCGCCGCACGGTCGCCCGAGATGACCGAGCCGGTCAGCGCGTAGTCGGACGCCGACTCCATCTGGGTCAGCATCTCGTCGTAGCTTTCGTCGTCTCCGTCCTCGTAGACGTGCACGGCGAGGAAGGGACCGAAGTACTCCGTCTTGAAGACCTCGTTCTCCGGGTCCGAGCACTCGACAACGGTCGGGCGCACGAAGTAGCCGACCGAGTCGTCGTACGAACCGCCCGCGACGATCGTGCAGGACTCGTCGGCCTTCGCGCGGTCGATGGCGGCCTTGTTCTTGGCGAACGCGCGCTCGTCGATGACGGCGCCGATGAAGTTCGACAGGTCGGTGACGTCACCCATGGTCAGGTAGTCGACCTCGGCCGCGAACTCCTCCTTGAAGCCGGAGTTCCAGATGGAGGCCGGGACGTACGCCCGGGAGGTGGCGGAGCACTTCTGGCCCTGGTACTCGAAGGCACCGCGGGTCAGGGCGGTCTTCAGGACCGCGCGGTCGGCGCTGGGGTGCGCGACCAGGAAGTCCTTGCCACCGGTCTCGCCGACGAGCCGCGGGTAGGAGCGGTACTTCTCGATGTTGTTGCCGACCGTCTTCCACAGGTACTGGAAGGTCTTGGTCGAGCCGGTGAAGTGGATGCCCGCGAGGTCGCGGTGCTCAAGGGCGACCTTGGAGACCTCGATACCGTCGCCGGTGACGAGGTTGATGACGCCCTTGGGCAGACCCGCCTCCTCCAGGAGCTGCATCAGCAGCACGGCGGCGTGGGTCTGCGTCGGTGACGGCTTCCACACGACCACGTTGCCCATCAGCGCGGGCGCGGTCGGCAGGTTGCCCGCGATCGCCGTGAAGTTGAACGGCGTGATCGCGTAGACGAAGCCCTCCAGCGGGCGGTGGTCGAGGCGGTTCCACACGCCCGGCGCGTTGGCCGGGGGCTGCTCGGCGAGCAGGTCACGGGCGTACTTGACGTTGAAGCGCCAGAAGTCGACGAGCTCGCAGGGGGTGTCGATCTCGGCCTGCTGGGCGGTCTTCGACTGGCCGAGCATGGTGGAGGCCGCGAGGGTCTCGCGCCACGGGCCCGACAGCAGCTCGGCGGCGCGCAGGATGATCGCGGCGCGGTCGTCGAAGGACATCGCGCGCCAGGCCGGGGCGGCGGCGAGGGCCGCGTCGATGGCGTCCTGGGCGTCCTGCTGAGTGGCGTGGGCGCCGGTGCCGATGACGGCCTTGTGGTTGTGCGGCTGCACGACCTCGAAGCGCTCACCGCCACCGAGCCGCTTCTCGCCGCCGATGGTCATCGACAGCTCGATCGGGTTCTCGGCCAGCTCCTTGAGCTTGGCCTCCAGACGGGCGCGCTCGGGCGAGCCGGGGGCGTAGCCGTGCACCGGCTCGTTGACGGGGGTGGGGACCTGGGTCACAGCGTCCATGAGCTACCTCTTCCGAGTGAATCCCTGGCTTCAGCCCGGGAGAGCCGAAACCGTGTGCGTATGTTGGGCGGCGGTCAGGGCTTGACCGTCACGAGCTCGTTGCGGCGAGCGAGTGAGGAGCCCCCACGGGGGCGGAGTCACGGGTTCCGTAACTCCTTTCCGGAACCTGGTCGGCTCAGCCGACCGATGGGCGGTAGCTGCCGTCACCCAGGATGCACCCGGGTGCCGACGGCTACCGCTCAGCCCTTGCTGACCATCGAGCGGACGAAGAAGCGCAGGTTCGCCGGCTTCTCCGCAAGCCTTCGCATGAAGTAGCCGTACCAGTCGGTGCCGTACGCGGTGTAGACCCGCATGCGGTGGCCCTCGGCGGCGAGCCGCAGGTGCTCCTCGCTGCGGATGCCGTACAGCATCTGGAACTCGTACTCGTCCAGCTTGCGCCCGGCCTGGCGCGCGAGCTCCTGCGCGATGGAGATGAGCCGCGGGTCGTGGGACCCGATCATCGGGTACCCCTCGCCCTCCATCAGGATCCTCAGGATGCGGACGTACGCCTTGTCCGTCTCGGCCTTCTGCTGGTAGGCGACCTCGGCGGGCTCCTTGTAGGCGCCCTTCACCAGGCGTACGCGGCTGCCGCTCGCGGCGAGGCGGCGGGCGTCGGCCTCGGTGCGGAACAGGTAGGCCTGGATGACGCAGCCGGTCTGCGGGAAGTCCTTCCGCAGCTCCTCGTGGATGGCGAACATCGAGTCGAGAGTGGTGTGGTCCTCCGCGTCCAGCGTGACGGTGGTGCCGATCGCGGCGGCGGCCTCGACGACCGGGCGGACATTGGCGAGGGCGAGCTCGTGACCGCCCTCCAGAGCTTGGCCGAACATCGACAGCTTGATGGACATCTCCGCCTTGGTGCCGAGGTCCAGGTCCTTGAGGTGCTCGATGAGCTCCAGGTACGCGTCCCGGGCGGCGAAGGCCTGCTCGCGGGTGGTGATGTCCTCGCCGACGACGTCGAGGGTGACCTCGAGTCCCTTGGCGACGGCGTCCTGGACGATCGGAATGACCTGGTCGACCGTCTCGCCGGCGATGAAGCGGGCGACCACCTGCTTGGTGCCGGGGGCCGCCGACACGAAGCGGCGCATCTTGTCGCTGCGCGACGCGGCGAGAATCACGGGACCCAGCACGGGGCACCTCCACGGAAAGAACGGACGGCCGCGGCCCCTCAAGAGACTTTTCGGGTACGGCACGGAGAACCACCGTGAAACCTAAGGATCCCTCCGATCGTCGGCCATCGACAGCTGTCACGCATCCGTGCCCTGGATCTCAGACATCTGTATGAGGCGCCGTGAAAAATGAGGCAGAATGCCCGTGTGACGGGCGATTTCAAGGCAGTCCGCGGGGCAGGCCGCGGTGAGTACCAGGAGCTGGTGGACGAGATCTCGGCGCTCCTCGGTGCCCCCGCGACGCTGGAGAACCGCGACTTCGAGCTGATCGCCTTTGGCGCATACGACAGTGACGGCGACTTCGACGAGGCCTCCCTCGATCCCGTCCGCACCCGCTCGATCCTCACGCGCCGCTCCACGTCGGCGGTCCGGGCCTGGTTCGAGAGCTTCGGCATCGCGCGCGCGACGGGTCCGGTGCGCATTCCACCGACTCCGGAAGCCGGGGTGTACAGAGGGAGAATCTGCCTCCCGGTACGCCATCGGGGCGTCGTCCTCGGTTACGTATGGCTGCTGGCCGACGAGCCCGGCCCCACCGACGCCCAGCTGGCCGCCGCCATGGAGGTCGCCTCCCGGATCGGCGCCCTGCTCGCCGACGAGGCCCAGGCCGGCGCGGACCTCACCCGCGAGCTGCGCGCCGTCCTCACCGCCGAGCGCGGCTGGCAGCGCGACATGGCCGTCGCCGAACTGCGCACCGCCCTCGGCCCGCGCGGCGACGGACTGCACACCGTCGTCTGCGTCGCCCCGTGGCCCTCGGCCGACCCGGACGACGCCCCTTCCGCCCGTTCGGTGCCGGGGGCGACGGCGCTGTGCACGGTGCCGTGGGGGGCAACGGGGCAGAGCCTGGCGCTGCTCGTACGACTGCGCTCGGCGGACGTATTGACTCCGGCACTGACGGCGGCTTCGCGCTTCGTGCGGGAGGCGGAGGGTGGCCGCGGGGTCGATCGGCCCACCGGCGGTGGCACGGCGGGAGGTGGTGAGCCCGGCGGTACGGCGGGTGCCGCATCGGCCGGGGCGAAGCCCGGCGGAACGGCGGGTGCCGCATCGGCCGGGGCGAAGCCCGGCGGAACGGCGGGTGCCGCATCGGCCGGGGCGAAGCCCGGCGGAACGGCGGGTGCCGCATCGGCCGGGGCGAAGCCCGGCAGAACGACCGGAGCCGTATCGGGCGGGGCGGCCGGAGGTGATCGCGCCCTGCGTGCCGCGGCCGGGGTCGCCACCGCGCGCGTCGGGCTCGCCGAGCTGGGCACGGCCTGGCAGGAGGCGTCCGCCGCGGCGCGCGCCGTGCTGGCCGAGCCGCGCCTCGGCCCGGTCGGGGAGTGGGGGTCCATCGGGCCCTTCCGGCTCCTGACCTCCCTGCCTCCGGAGGCCGCCCAGGACCCTGCCGTACGGATCCTGCTGTCTCCCGCCCACCACGAACTCGCCCGCACCGCCGAGGTGTTCCTCGACTGCGCGGGCCAAGCCGGGCGCACGGCGGCGGAGCTGGGCATCCACCGCCAGACGCTCTACTACCGTCTCTCCCGGGTCGAGCAGCTCACCGGCCTCGACCTGGACGACGGCGAGGACCGGCTGCTGCTGCACATGGTGTTGAAGGGGGCGCGGCTCTAGGGCCCGATCCGCCGAACGGGCTCTGAGGCCGTCCAGCGACAGGGAGTGTCTCCGGGGAGGGGGCCGTCTCTAGGAACAGGGCCCTGCGAGCAGGTCGCCGACCGCCGCGATGCCCTCCGTGATCGCCCGCTCCCCCACATCCCCGAAACCCAGTACCAGTTGAACCGGCGTGGTCGCGTGCGTGGAGCGGCACGGGCTCATGCCGTACAGCCCGACGGACCGTTCCCGCGCCGCGATCACGAGGGCCCTCTCGTCGGCGGGAGCGGCGAGGTGCGCGACGGCGTGGAACCCCGCGGCGAGGCCGGTGAGCCGGACCTCGGGGGCGTGCGCGGCAAGGGCGGAGACAAGGGCGGTACGCCGGGTCGCGTAGAGGGTGCGCATACGGCGCAGATGGCGGTCGTGGCGGCCGGACTCGATCAGCTTGGCGAGAGCGAGTTGGTCGAGGGTCGGGGAGCCGCGGTCGGTGAGCCGCTTGGCCTCCGTGACGGGGCCGGTGAGCGCGGGCGGGCAGAGCAGCCAGCCGATGCGCAGCGCCGGGGCGAGGGACTTGCTGACGGTGCCGATGGAGATCACCCGGTCCGCGGCGAGCCCCTGCAGCGCGCCCACGGGCTCCCGGTCGTAACGGAACTCGGCGTCGTAGTCGTCCTCGATGACGTACGCGTCCCGCCGCATGGCCCACTCGATGAGGGCGAGCCGCCGCGCGGGCGCGAGGACGACCCCGGTGGGCCACTGGTGCGCGGGGGTGACGACGACGGCCCGTGCCCCGGTCGCGTCGAGCGCTCGTACGTCGATGCCGTCGTCGTCGACCGTTACGGGCACCGCCGTCAGGCCCGCGGCCTCCGCGGCGGCCGTCGCGGAGGCCGGCGCGCCCGGGTCCTCGTACGCCACGACCCGCACGCCGGCCCCGGCCAGGCTGCGCAGGGCCAGTCCGAGGCCCTGCGCGTAACCGGAGCAGACCACGATCCGCTCGGGGTCGGCAGCGGCGGCGCGCACCCGGCGCAGATATCCGGCCATGACCTCGCGCAGGGCCGAACTTCCGCGTGGATCCCCGTAGTCGAGGCCGGCCGTCGGCATGGCGCGGCCCGCCTCGCGCATCGCCCAGAGCCAGTCGGCGAGCGGGAAGCTGCCCAAGTCCGGTACGCCGTGCCGGAAGTCGGCGATCAGGCGCGGGGCCGCCGGGTGGGCGGAGGCGGGCGCGGGAGGAACATGGGCGCCCGCCGCGACCCGCGTGGCGGAGCCGACACGCGTCACGAGGTAGCCCTCTGCCTGGAGTTGGACGTAGCAGTCCTGGACCAGGCCCCTCGACAGGCCTAGCGCGCGGGCGAGTTCGCGGGAGGACGGAAGGCGTTCACCGGCGACCAGCCGACCGGTGCGGATCGCGTCGCGCACCTGCCGTTCCAGCTGCGCGCGCAGCTGCTCACCGCTGCCCCGGTCGACGGACAGGAGCAGCTCGGGCGACAAACCGGCCCACTGCGGCGGCATGGAATTGGAGCTTACCGGCGGTCCGGCCACAACCTAACGTCGTTCCCATGACGACTGCCGCGATGACGCCGCCGACGGCCCAACCCCCGCTCCTCACCCGCCCCTTGATGCTCCGCTTCGTGAGCATGGTCGGCGCCTCGGTGAGCTTCTTCCTGCTCCTGTCGGTCGTCCCCCGCTACGCGACGGCGTCGGGCGCGGGCCTTGCCACGGGTGCCCTGATGCTCGCCACGGTCCTCGGCGAACTGGCCGCTCCACGCCTCGTGGCGCGCTACGGATACCGTGTCGCGCTGATCGCGGGCCTCGCCCTGCTCGGCGCACCCGCGCTCGCCCTGACCGCCTCCCGCGACATGGCATGGATCGTGGCCATCTGCCTGGTCCGCGGCCTGGGCTTCGCGCTCACGCTCGTGGCGGGCGGCGCGCTCACCGCGTCGCTCATTCCCGCCGGGCGCCGGGGCGAGGGCCTGGCACTGGTGGGCGTCGTCTCCGGCGTACCGTCCCTGATCGCCCTGCCGCTGGGTGTGTGGCTCGCCGCGCACGTGGGCTGTACCGCCGTCGCGGTGACCGCGGGCGTGGCCGCGCTGGCCGCGATCGCCTCCGTACCCGGCCTGCCGGACCGGGAGTCGACGACCGAAAAGCCGGTGGGCATGGTGGCCGGACTGCGGACCGCCGCCCTGACCCGCCCCGCCGTCGTCTTCGCGACCACCGCCCTCGCGACCGGGGTCATCGTCACGTTCCTGCCGCTCGCCGTCCCCGCCGCCTACACCGGCGTCGTCGCGGCGGCCCTCTTCATCCAGCCCGCCGCGTCGACCGCCGCCCGCTGGCTGGCCGGCCGGTACGGCGACCGCCACGACCCGGCGCGACTCGTGCTGCCCAGCCTGGCCCTGTCCTCCTCCGGCATGCTGATCACGGCGCTGACCGCCAGTCCGGTCGCCGTCCTCGCCGGAGTGACCGTCTTCGGCATCGGCTTCGGCATCGCCCAGAACGCCACGCTGACCCTGATGTACGCGAGGGTCCCCGCTTCCGGCTACGGCACCGTCAGCGCGCTGTGGAACCTCGCGTACGACGGCGGCATGGGCGTCGGCGCGGTCGGCTTCGGCGCGCTGGCCGGACGGACGGGCTATGCGCCGGCGTTCGCCGTCACCGCCGTACTGATGCTGGTGGCGGTGATCCCGGCGATGCGGGACCGGCGGACGAGCGCCACGAAGAAGGACTGACGAGCACGCCGAAACGAATGACCGCACCACGGCTGCCGGCCCTTGCCGACCGGTCCCGGCACTCGACCCGTCCGGCCCGACGCCTCAGCCCTGGCCCTCATCCTGGCCCTCGCCCCGGCCCTTCGCCTCCGCGGCAGCGGCCGCGTCGATCACCCGCCGCAACCCCTCCGTGAGGTCGTCCGCCGTGGACGCGCTCGCCGGGTCGAAGAGCCACTGCACCATCAGGCCGTTGAGCAGCGCCTGGTAGAAGCCGCCGAGCGACTGCACGGTCCGCTCGTCGAGCGTCTCCTCGTCCAGGCCCGTCATCATCGCGACGAGCCCGGACCGGCCCTCGATCTGCGCCTTCGCCATCAAGTCCCGCAGCTGCGGCACCCGGTCGCCCTGCGTGGCGATCTCCATGCTGGCCCCCCACAAGGGCCTGAAGTCCTCGAAGGACTCGAGCATCCGCGCCCACACGCTGTGGAACCGCTCGACGGAGCCTCCGGGCTCGGCTTCGCGCGCCGAAGCCGGGTCGAACTTCTCGCCCCACTCCTGAATCAGTTCCACGAAGGCCTGCGTCAGCAGCGCGTCCTTCGAGCCGTAGTGGTAGCCGATGGACGCCAGGTTCGTCCCCGACTCCTTGACGATGTCGCGCGCCGTCGTGCGCACGAACCCCTTCTCCAGCAGGCAGCGCTTGGCGCCTTCGAGCAGATCCTCACGGTGTCCCATGCGGACCAGCGTACCCCCGATCCATACAGTCGTCCTATACCAACGTTCAAAACATGCGTCTTAAACGCTCGTACTAGACAAGCGTTTAAGACGTGCGTACAGTCGCTGCCATGACGAACTCGACGAGCACAACTCCCGCACCCGGCACCCCGGGTGGCCCCGCCGCCCTCGCCGGCCGCCGCGAATGGACCGCCCTCGGCGTTCTGATGCTTCCGCTGCTCCTGGTCTCGATGGACGTATCGGTCCTCTACTTCGCGATCCCCTCGATCAGCGCGGACCTGGAGCCCAGCGGCACCCAGCAGCTGTGGATCTTCGACATCTACGCGTTCGTGCTCGCCGGGCTGCTGATGACGATGGGCTCGCTCGGCGACCGCATCGGTCGCCGCAAGCTCCTCCTCTTCGGCGCCGCCGCCTTCGGCACGGCCTCGGTGATCGCCGCGTACGCCAACAGCCCCGAGACCCTGATCGCCGCCCGCGCGCTCCTCGGGATCGGCGGCGCGACCCTGATGCCGTCGACGATGGCGATCATCCGCACGATGTTCACGGACTCCGCCCAGCGCGCGAAGGCGATCGGGATCTGGTCCGGCGTCATGACCGGCGGCGTCGCGCTCGGTTCGGTGATGAGCGGTGTTCTCGTCGAGTACTTCTGGTGGGGCTCGGTCTTCCTGGTCAACCTGCCCGCGATGGTGCTGCTGCTGGTCCTCGGCCCGATCATGCTCCCGGAGTCCAAGAACCCGGAGCCCGGCCGCTTCGACCTGCTCAGCGTGCCGCTGTCGATGGCGGCGGTCCTGCCCGTCATCTACGGCATCAAGGAAATACCGTCCGAGGGCTGGAAGTTCGAGTACGTCGTCTCGGTCCTCGTCGGTCTGGTCTTCACGGCGCTGTTCGTCCACCGCCAGCGCACCGCGACGTCCCCGCTGATCTCCCCGGCCCTGTTCCGCGGCCGCGGCTTCGCGCCGGCCGTCGTCCTCAACCTGATCTCCTCCTTCGGGATGATGGGTTCGGCGTACTTCACCACCCAGTACCTGCAGTCCGTGCTCGGCAAGAGCTCCATGGAGGCCGCGCTGTGGGCGTTGCTCCCCACGGTCCTGGTCGGCGTCGCGGCCCCGGTCGCCGCGCAGCTCGTCCAGAAGGGTGTGCACCGCGCCCACGTCGTCTCCGGCGGCTTCGTCACCGCCGCCTGCGGCTACGGGCTGCTGACGCTCGCCGGTACCGACTCGATGTGGCTCGTCCTCGCCGGTGCCGGTGTCCTCGCCGCCGGGATCGTCACCGTGATGTCGCAGATGATGGACCTGGCCCTCGGCACCGTCCCCGTCGGCAACGCGGGCGCCGCCTCCTCCCTCCTGGAGACCGGCGCGGAGTTCGGCGGCGCGCTGGGCATGGCCGTCCTCGGCTCCATCGGCACGGCGGTCTACCGCCACGAGATCCCGGCCGGTGCTCCGGCCCCGGCCCACGAGACCCTGGGCGGCGCGCTGGCCGTGGCCCGGCAACTGCCGGGCGACGCGGGGCAGGCCCTGACGACGGCCGCGCGGGAGGCCTTCACCAGTGGGATGCAGGCCGCGGCGATCGCGGGTGCGGTCCTGCTGCTGGGAGCGGCGGTGCTCGCCACGGCGACGCTGCGGAAGGTCCACGTACGAGAGGACCGGGCCGAGGCCGCGGAGTCGGTTGCCTGAGGATGCCCATCTGAGACGGGCCGGGGTTTCCCGGCCCGTCCGGCGTTTCGGGCGAAACCCGTTCGGTGGGCCGCACCGAGCGACCGTACGGGTGTCAGTGCGGCGTGCCAGGATGGTCCCCGTGGCACAGACATTCGGTACGCCGTTCATCGGCCGGGAGGACGAACTCGCCCGGCTCACCGGCGTGCTGGAGCGGGCGAAGCACGGCGACCCCCGCGCCGTACTGGTGGCGGGCGACGCCGGCGTCGGCAAGACCCGCACGCTGACGGAAGCCGCGACGCACGCCGCGGCCACCGGCATGGCCGTCCTCACCGGCCACTGCGTGGACCTCGGCGACGTGGGCCTGCCGTACCTGCCGTTCACGGAGATCCTCGGTGCACTGGCCGCGGACGACAGGTTCGCCCCCGCCTTCGCGGCACACCCGGCGGTGGACCGCCTGCTGAGCACCGGATCCGGCACCGACAGCGCGCCCGACCCCGGCAGCCGCCTGCAGCTCTTCGAGGGCCTGGCCGGGCTCCTCGCCGACCTCGCCGACATCGCCCCGCTCCTCCTCGTCCTCGAAGACCTGCACTGGGCGGACCAGTCCTCCCGGGACCTCCTCCGCTTCCTGCTCAGCCGCGGGCTCCTCCAGCGCCCGAGGCCCGGCGCCCCCGCCCACCGCCTGGCGGTCTTCGCCTCGTACCGCGCGGACGACCTGCACCGCCGCCATCCCCTTCGCCCCCTGCTCGCCGAGCTGATCCGGCTGCCCGCCGTCGACCGCGTGGAGCTGCGGCCGATGGCCGACGCCGAAGTGGCCCGTCTCGTCCGGGCGCTGCGGACGGACCCCCTGTCGGACACCACGGTCCGCCGAATCGTCGACCGGGCCGAGGGCAACGCGTTCTACGCGGAGGAGCTGCTCGCCGCCCTGCCGGGGGACTTCGACCCGGCGTCGCCCGCCATGCCGAGCGGGCTGGCCGACGTACTCCTCATCCGCATCGAGCAGCTCTCCGAGACCGCTCAGCAGGTCCTGCGCACGGCCGCCGTCGCCGGGCGCCGTGTCGAGCACACCCTGCTGCGGGACGCCGTACAACTGCCGCAGGACGAGCTGGAGTCGGCGCTGCGCGAGGCCGTCGGCCGGCAGCTGCTGGTCCCCGGCGAGGACGCCACGTACTCGTTCCGGCACGCCCTCACCCGCGAGGCCGTGTACGCCGATCTGCTGCCCGGCGAGCGTGTCCGGCTGCACGGCGCGTTCGCCAAACTGCTTGCGGGGCACGGCCGTTCGGCGGAGAGCGCGGCGGAGCGGGCCCACCACTCACGCGAGAGTCATGACCTCGCCGACGCGCTCACGGCCTCACTCGAAGCCGCCGACCACGCCCAGCGAGTCGGCGCGCCGGCGGAAGAGCTGCACCATCTGGAAACCGCACTCGAACTGTGGACCACGGTGGACGCCGCCGCCCGCCCCCAGGACGGCGACTCGGTGACCCTCACGCTGCGCGCCTCCGCCGCCGCCGCACGCGCGGGCGAGGCCCACCGGGCGGTCCACCTCACCCGCGCCGCACTCGCCAGAGCCGGCTCGGACGCCGACTCCGAACTCGCCGCCCGCGTCCGCTACACACTCGCGGGCAACCTGATACGCATCGACAACCTGAAGGCCGCGTTCACGTACAGCAGCGAGGCGCTCGCCATGATCCCCGCCGAGCCTCCGTCGTCCACCTGGGTGTGGGCGGCGGCGACACACGTCATAGCGGCACGGTACGTGGGGCACGACGAGGACGCCGAGCGGGTCGCCCGCCAGGCGATGCGCACCGCCGAGAAGCTCGAACTCGCCGACGCCCAGGCCGATTTGATGATCTCCCTGGTCGGTCTGGAGGCGCACAACCGGCGTACGCCGGAGGGACGCGACCGGCTCCGGCAGGCCCGCGAGCTGGCCCGGAGCGCCGGCAACATCCCGGTCGAGATGCGCGCGCTCTACAACCTCGCCATCGGGTGTTACGAATCCGGCGACCTCGACGAGTGTCTGACCTCGCTCACCCACGGCCTGGACCGCGCCCGCCGCGCCGGTCTCCTCACCTCGCCGTACGCACTGGAGCTGCGCTACCTCCAGTCCCTGGTGCTCTACACGCTGGGCCGCTGGGACGAGTGCGCGCGAGCGGCCGCCGCGGATGCCGAACGGCTGCCCGCGGCCGGCGAGTTCGCGACCGGTCCCGCGCTCTACGTCGCCGTGGCGCGCGGCGATCACAAGACGGCCGCCGGAGGGGCCCGCGCTCTGCTCGACGGGCCCTTCGACTGGATGGCGACCCTCGTCGCGAGCATCGTCCTGACCGATACCGCGGCGCTGCGAGGCGACCCGGAGGCGGCCGTCGAGCGGGTACACAGCTCGGTCGAGACCCTTACCGACGTCTCGGGCGCCGAACGGCCCGACGTCGGTGTACGGCTGGCGGCGCTGGCCCTGGCCGCGGTCGCGGACGCGGCCGAGGAGTCGCGTCTGTCCGGTGATGCGGCGGGGGCCCGCCGTTGGACGGACACCGCGACCGAGCTGGTGGAGCTGGCCAGGACGACGGCGGCCAGGGGCGAGGACGGCACCGAGCAGGGCCCCGAGGGCCGGGCCTGGCTCGCCCGCGCCGAGGCGGAGTGGATCCGCGCCCGCACCGGGCCGGACGCCACCGCCTGGGAGGAGGCCGTCACCGCGTTCGGCTACGGCGATCCCTACGAGCTGGCCCGCTGCGAGCGGCGGCTCGCGGAAGCCCTGTTGAGCGCCGATCGCCGCGAGGAGGCCGCCGAGCACGCGCGCGCGGCCCGCGACACGGCCGTCCGCCTCGGTGCCGTACCGCTGCGGGAGGACCTGGACGCCCTCATCCGTCGCGGCCGCCTCGCCGAGTCACCGTCCGCCGAGGACCGCATCGCCACACTGACAGCCCGCGAGAGCGACGTCCTGCGCCTGCTCGCGCGCGGGCGCACCAACCGCCAGATCGGCGAGGAGCTGTTCATCAGCGGCAAGACGGCCAGCGTCCACGTCTCCAACATCCTCGCCAAGCTCAGCGCCGCCAGCCGCACGGAGGCGGTGGCCATCGCCTACCGCGAGGGTCTGATCGAGCCCGAAACGACGCCGTCCGGCTGACCCCGTCATACGACCGAGGGCCGGACCACCCGTAGGTGGTCCGGCCCTCGATGGCAAATGTCAGACCGCGAACGTCAGACGAGGTTCACCGAACGCGCCGACGTCGCGCCGATCTCCTCGGCGACCTCGGAGAGGACGGCCTGCGAGACCGTGTCGTCGACGGTCAGGACCGCGAGGGCCTCGCCACCGACAGCCGAGCGGGCGACCTGCATACCGGCGATGTTGATGCCCGCCTCGCCGAGGATGCGGCCGACGGTGCCGACGACGCCGGGACGGTCCTCGTAACGGAGCACGACCATGTGCTCGGCGAGCGCGAGGTCCACGTCGTAGTCACCGACGGCGACGATCTTCTGCAGGTGCTTCGGGCCCGCGAGCGTGCCGGAGACCGAGACCTCCTCGCCGTTGCCGAGCGTGCCGCGCACGGTGACCACATTGCGGTGGTCGGGGGACTCCGAGCTGGTCGTCAGGCGCACCTCGACGCCGCGCTCCTGCGCGAACAGCGGGGCGTTGACATACGACACGGTTTCGTCGACGACGTCCTCGAACACACCCTTGAGCGCGGAGAGTTCGAGCACCTTGACGTCGTGCTGGGTGATCTCGCCGTACACCTCGACGTCGAGGCGGACCGCGACCTCGCCCGCGAGGGCGGTGAAGATGCGGCCGAGGCGCTCGGCGAGCGGCAGGCCCGGCTTGACGTCCTCGGCGATGACACCGCCCTGGACGTTCACCGCGTCGGGGACCAGCTCACCGGCGAGGGCGAGGCGCACCGAGCGGGCGACGGAGATACCGGCCTTCTCCTGGGCCTCGTCCGTGGAGGCGCCGAGGTGCGGGGTGCAGACGACCTCGTCGAGCTCGAAGAGCGGGGAGTCCGTGCAGGGCTCCTTCGCGTACACGTCGAGGCCGGCGCCGGCGACGCGGCCCTCCTTGAGCGCCGAGTACAGCGCCTCCTCGTCGACGATCCCGCCGCGCGCGGCGTTGACGATGCGCACCGACGGCTTGACCTTGTGCAACGCCTCGTCGCCGATGAGACCGAGGGTCTCAGGGGTCTTGGGCAGGTGCACGGTGATGAAGTCGGAGACCTCGAGCAGCTCGTCGAGGGACAGCACCTTGACGCCCATCTGCGCGGCCCGGGCAGGCTGGACGTAGGGGTCGTAGGCGACGACCTTCATCCCGAAGGCCGACATGCGCTGAGCGACCAGCGCGCCGATGCGGCCGAGGCCGACGACACCGAGGGTCTTCTCGGCGAGCTCGACACCGGTGTACTTGCTGCGCTTCCACTCGCCGTTCTTCAGCGCCGAGTTGGCCTGCGGGATGTTGCGAGCGGTGGCGACGAGGAGACCGCAGGCCAGCTCGGCCGCGGTCACGATGTTCGAGGTGGGGGCGTTGACGACCATCACGCCGGCCTTGGTGGCGGCGGAGACGTCGACGTTGTCCAGGCCGACGCCGGCTCGTGCGACGACCTTCAGCTTCTTGGCGGCGGCGACGGCCTCGGCGTCGACCTTGGTGGCCGAGCGGATCAGGATCGCGTCGACGTCCGCGATCGCGGGCAGCAGCTCGGCGCGGTCCGCGCCGTTCGCGTGCCGGATCTCGAAGTCCGGGCCCAGGGCGTCGACGGTCGCGGGCGACAGCTCTTCAGCGATGAGTACGACAGGTTTCGAGCTCACGTGAGTCCTCACAAGTCCAATGCGGACGGCCGTCCCGACGGCCGCAGGCGGTGGAGGGTAGCCGCGTGGAAGACGCACGACGCTGTGGGCCCGACGCGTATGTTGTGCAGCAGTCTAGTGCCGGTACGGGGCACGTCTTGCGCCTCCGTGGAAGGATCACCCGGACGTGGCTGGCCTCAGTGGACAACAACGTTACCCGGGGTTCGACGATGGGGCCGGAACGGTATGTTCCGGCCCCATGGTCGTCAGGCTTACGCCTCGTCGTCGTTGACCCAGCTCATGAGCTTGCGCAGCTCCTTGCCGGTGGTCTCCAGCAGAGACTCCGCGTCCTGCTTCTTGTACTCGTTGTACTTCTTCAGACCGGAGTGGTACTCCTCCATCCAGTTACGGGCGAACGTGCCGTCCTGGATCTCGGCGAGGACCTTCTTCATCTCGGCCTTGGTGGCGTCGGTGATGATGCGCGGGCCGGTCACGTAGTCGCCCCACTCGGCGGTCTCGGAGACGGACCAGCGCATCTTCTCCAGGCCGCCCTCGTACATGAGGTCGACGATGAGCTTCAGCTCGTGGAGGCACTCGAAGTACGCGATCTCCGGCTGGTAGCCGGCCTCGGTCAGCGTCTCGAAGCCCGCCTTGACCAGCGCCGCGGTACCACCGCAGAGGACGGCCTGCTCACCGAACAGGTCGGTCTCGGTCTCCTCGGTGAAGGTCGTCTTGATGACGCCGGCGCGGGTGCCGCCGATGCCCTTGGCGTACGACAGCGCGAGCGCGAAGGCGCCTCCGGTCGCGTCCTGCTCGACGGCCGCGATGCAGGGAACGCCGCGACCCTCCTCGTACTGGCGGCGCACGAGGTGACCCGGGCCCTTGGGGGCGACCATGGCGACGTCGACGCCGGCCGGGGGCTTGATGAAGCCGAAGCGGATGTTCAGGCCGTGGCCGAAGAACAGCGCGTCGCCGTCCTTCAGGTTGCCCTGGATGGACTCCTCGTAGACCTGGGCCTGGATCGGGTCCGGCACCAGGATCATGATGACGTCGGCCTCGGCGGCGGCCTCCGACGGGGTCACCACGCGCAGGCCCTGCTCCTCGGCCTTCGCCTTGGACTTGGAGCCCTCGTGCAGACCGACGCGGACGTCGACACCCGAGTCACGCAGCGACAGCGCGTGGGCGTGGCCCTGGCTGCCGTAGCCGATGACCGCGACCTTGCGGCCCTGGATGATGGACAGGTCTGCGTCGTCGTCGTAGAACAGCTCGGCCACTGGGGTTCTCCTTGTTATTGCCGGTATCGCCGGTGTTGCATCCCACCGTACGGCGGGCGGGGGAAGGGAAGTTTTCCGGTCTCGGCATACGGGCGGTCGGCGATCACCGACCGCCCATATCAAGACCGTTTACGGACTCATGGAGACCGTTTAAATACTTACGCCGATCGGTCCAGCGCGCGCAGCGAGCGGTCCGTGATTGAACGCGCCCCGCGCCCGATCGCGATCGTGCCGGACTGGACGAGCTCCTTGATGCCGAACGGCTCCAGCATCTTGAGCATGGCCTCCAGCTTGTCGCTGCCGCCGGTGGCCTCGATGGTGACGGCCTCCGGGGAGACGTCCACGGTCTTGGCGCGGAACAGCTGGACGATCTCGACGATCTGGGAGCGCGTCTCGTTGTCGGCGCGCACCTTCACCAGAACGAGTTCGCGCTGCACCGCCGAGGACGGCTCCAGCTCGACGATCTTCAGGACGTTGACGAGCTTGTTGAGCTGCTTGGTGACCTGTTCGAGCGGGAGTGCCTCGATCACGTTCACCACGATCGTGATGCGGGAGATGTCGGGGTGCTCGGTGACACCGACGGCGAGCGAGTCGATGTTGAAGCCGCGCCGGGAGAACAGGGCCGCGATCCGGGCGAGGATGCCTGGCTTGTTCTCGACGAGGACGGAGAGGGTGTGCTTGCTCATGGTTCTGACTCGGCTCTCTCTCAGTCGTCTTCGTTGTCGCCGAAGTCCGGGCGGACGTCCCGGGCGGCCATGATCTCGTCGTTCGAGGTGCCGGCGGCGACCATCGGCCACACCATCGCGTCCTCGTGGACGATGAAGTCGATCACGACGGGGCGGTCGTTGATCGAGTTCGCCTCTTCGATGACCTTGTCGAGGTCGTCCGGGGACTCGCAGCGGATGGCGTAGCAGCCCATGGCCTCCGACAGCTTCACGAAGTCGGGGACGCGGGTGCCCGCGCTCGGCTCCTTGCCGGTCGCCTCGGGGCCCGAGTGCAGCACGGTGTTGGAGTAGCGCTGGTTGTAGAAGAGGGTCTGCCACTGGCGGACCATCCCGAGAGCGCCGTTGTTGATGATGGCGACCTTGATCGGGATGTTGTTCAGGGCGCAGGTGGTGAGCTCCTGATTGGTCATCTGGAAGCACCCGTCGCCGTCGATCGCCCAGACCGTCCGGTCCGGCTGACCGGCCTTGGCGCCCATCGCGGCCGGGACCGCGTAGCCCATCGTTCCGGCGCCGCCGGAGTTGAGCCAGGTGGCGGGCTTCTCGTACTGGATGTAGTGCGCGGCCCACATCTGGTGCTGGCCCACGCCCGCGGCGTAGATCGTGCCCTCCGGGGCGAGCTTGCCGATGCGCTCGATGACCTGCTGCGGTGACAGCGAGCCGTTGTCGGGCTGCTCGTAGCCCAGCGGGTACGTCTCGCGCCAGCGGTTGAGGTCCTTCCACCAGGCGGTGTAGTCGCCGTGGTGGCCCTCGCTGTGCTCCTTCTGCACCGCTTGGACCAGGTCGGCGATGACCTCGCGGGCGTCACCGACGATCGGCACGTCGGCGGCACGGTTCTTGCCGATCTCCGCCGGGTCGATGTCGGCATGGACGATCTTGGCGTACGGGGCGAAGCTGTCCAGCTTGCCGGTGACGCGGTCGTCGAAGCGGGCTCCGAGGGCGACGATCAGGTCGGCCTTCTGCAGCGCGGTGACGGCGGTGACCGCACCGTGCATGCCCGGCATTCCCACGTGCAGCGGGTGGCTGTCGGGGAATGCGCCGAGCGCCATCAGGGTGGTGGTGACGGGCGCTCCGGTGAGTTCCGCGAGGACCTTCAGTTCGGCGGTGGCGTTCGCCTTGAGGACGCCGCCGCCGACGTACAGGACGGGCCGCTTGGCCTGGGTGATCAGCTTCGCGGCCTCGCGGATCTGCTTGGCGTGCGGCTTGGTCACCGGGCGGTACCCGGGCAGATCCTGGGTGGGCGGCCACTGGAAGGTGGTCTGCGCCTGGAGGGCGTCCTTGGCGATGTCGACGAGAACGGGACCCGGGCGGCCGGTGGAGGCGATATGGAAGGCCTCCGCGATCGTCCGCGGGATGTCCTCGGCCTTGGTCACCAGGAAGTTGTGCTTGGTGATCGGCATGGTGATGCCGACGATGTCCGCCTCCTGGAACGCGTCCGTGCCGATCGCCTTGGAGGCGACCTGGCCGGTGATCGCCACGAGCGGCACCGAGTCCATGTGCGCGTCGGCGATCGGGGTCACCAGGTTGGTGGCGCCCGGGCCGCTGGTGGCCATGCAGACACCGACCTTGCCGGTGGCCTGCGCGTAGCCGGTGGCCGCGTGACCCGCGCCCTGCTCGTGGCGGACGAGCACGTGCCGCACACGCTGGGAGTCCATCAGCGGGTCGTAGGCCGGGAGGATCGCGCCGCCGGGAATGCCGAATACCGTCTCGGCGCCGACCTCCTCGAGAGAGCGGATGAGGGACTGCGCACCCGTGACGTGCTCGGGGGCGGACTGCTGTCCTCCGGAACGGGGCCGCGGCTGCGGATGGTGGGCCCCGGTGGCCTGCTCGGTCATCGGCATTCTCTTCTCGATGCTGAGGGTTTTTGCGAGTTTTGTGCGGTGTACGACGGGTGCCTGTGCAACAAAAAACCCCTCGTGCCGTGAGGCAAGCGAGGGGAGCGCGCCGGGTGCGGTCGCTGGGTGTTCCGGGTCTGTCCGGTGGCCACCAAGCTTCAGCCGACGCGCTTTCCAAGTACGAGAATTCGGGTGCGCATGGCATTGACCCTCCCCCCGGCACGCACTGACTGTCAAGTGGGTGGGACGGGAGTCTCATTATGTGAGCGGAGGGCAGTACCGCCCCCCAAAACAGCAGGCACACCACTCGTATACACCCCTGCGCCGCCGCCCGCGAACGCAGGCTCGACCGGCCCGTGCGGCACCGGATAGTGGCCGGAAGACACCGCCCGGCGCAGCCGGTATTCATCGAGGGGCCCCGAGAAGGCCATGCCCTGCCCATGGGTGCAGCCCATCGCGCGCAGGGCGATGACCTGCTCCGGAAGATCGACTCCGTCGGCCACGGACTGCAGTCCCAGGTCGGTGGCGATCCGCAGCAGCCCGCTGGTGATCTTGTGCAGCCGGGCGGACTCGACGACACCCTCGACGAGACCTCTGTCGAGCTTGAGCATGTCGATGGGGAGCCTTCTGAGTGCCGTGATGGCGGCGTATCCGCTGCCGAAGCCGTCCAGGGCGACCCGGACGCCGAGGCGCCTGAGCGCGTTCAGTCGGCGCTCCAGCTCGTCCAGGGAGACCCGGGGGTCGGTGTCGGACAACTCCACGATCAGGGCACCGGAGGGAAGGCCGTGCCGGGTCAGCAGGGCTTCCACCGAGCCGACGGGCAGCGAGCGGTCCAGCAGGCGCCGAGCGTTCATCCGGACGGCGACGGGCACGGCGACACCCGCGGCCGCGCGCTGGGCGGCCTGCTCGACGGCTTCTTCGAGCATCCAGCGGCCCAGCTCGGCGGTCCTGTCACTGTCCTCGGCGACGCGCAGGAACTCGGCGGGCGTGAAGAGCACACCCTGGGAGGAGCGCCAGCGCGCCTGCGCGGTGACCGATGTGATCCGGCCGTTTTCGAGCGACACCACAGGCTGGTGGAGCAGCGCGAACTCGCCGCCCTGAAGAGCCGAACGCAGCCGGGTGGCCAGCTCCGCCTTCCGCACGACGTCCTGCTGCATCTGGGGCGCGTACAACTCGACGCGTCCCTTGCCGGCTGCCTTGGCGCGGTACATGGCGAGGTCGGCGTTGCGCTGCAACTCGCCCGCGCCCAGGCCCGGTTCGGCGAAGGCGACGCCGATGGACGCGGCCACCCGGACATCGTTGCCGTCGATGGCGTACGGCTGCGAGAGCCTCACCCTGAGCCGGTCGGCGAGCTCCATGATGTGGCGTTCGCGCGCGGTGCGGTCGCGGGTACCGTCGCCGACGATCAGGGCCGCGAACTCGTCGCCGCCGAGGCGGGCGGCGGTGTCGCCGTGCCGCACCGAGTCCTGGAGTCTGCGGGCGGCCTGGACGAGGAGCTCGTCGCCGGCCTGGTGCCCGATCGTGTCGTTGACCGCCTTGAAGCCGTCGAGGTCGATGAACAGGACGGCGGTACCGCGGTCGGAGGAGCGGCGGCCGGAGAGCGCCTGCTGGACGCGCCGGGTGAACAGCGCACGGTTGGGCAGGTCGGTGAGCGGGTCGTGCTCGGCGTTGTGCTGCAACTGCGCCTGCAGACGCACCCGTTCGGTCACGTCACGGCTGTTGAAGATGAGGCCGCCCTGGTGCCGGTTGACGGTGGATTCCACATTCAGCCAGCCCCCGTCGCCGGACCGGAAGCGGCACTCGATGCGGGTGGTGGGTTCGTCGATGTGGCTGGCCGCCAGGAAACGTCGCACTTCGTGCACTACGCAGCCGAGGTCCTCCGGGTGGATGAGCGAGGCGAGCTCGGAGCCGACGAGTTCGTCGGCGTCGCGTCCGTAGACCCCGGCGGCGGCCGGGCTGACGTACCGGAGGATTCCGTTGGGCGCGGCGATCATGATCACGTCGCTGGAGCCCTGCACCAGGGAGCGGAAGTGGTTCTCCTTCTGGGCCAGCTCCTGGGTGAGGGTGATGTTGTCGAGCAGCATGATGCCCTGGCGCACGACGAGGGCCAGCACGACGAGCCCCGCGGTGATGAGCACCACGCGGTCGACATTGCGCCCGTTCAGCACGTTGTAGAGGATCCCCAGCGTGCAGACGGCGGCGGCCAGGTAGGGCGTGAGCGCGGCCAGCGATCCGGCGATCGGGCGTGTGGCCGGGTACCGGCTGTGGCCGCTTTCCTGGAGGAGGCTGTGGCCACCTTCCTGGAGGAGGCTGTGGCCGCCTTCCTGGAGGAGCACGTGCATGTGTCCTCCCTGCTGTCGTTCTTGCCGATTCGCCTGATGTCCGTGCTGCCGCTGTTGACCGTGATGGCCATGTGGGGCCTGATGTCCGTGCTGCTCCCGGTGCCCTTCCTGGCGCTGTCCCGGGATGTGCTCATGCACCACGCGTGCGCACCCGTCCGTACTGGGGCCGTCGGCGTCCGACTGTCCGCGCCGGGTGCCGACCCAGGGGGCGTACGCGAGGAGCAGCGAGCCGGCGAACCAGCCCGCGTCGAGGAGCTGCCCGGAGTGGTAGTTGTTGTGCAGGAGGGGCGAGGTGAACAGGGCGTCGCACATCACGGTCAGGGCGAGTGCCCCGATCGCCGTGTTCACCGCCGATCTGTTCACCGACGAGCGCCGGAAATGCAAGGCCAGCACCATGCTGACCAGCGCGATGTCCAGCAGCGGGTACGCCAGCGACAGCGCGGTGTGCGCGACGCTCGGCCCGTCGAACTTCGCGGCCTGGGCGAGCGCGAGGCTCCAGGACAGGGTGAGCAGCGAGCCGCCGATCAGCCAGGCGTCCAGCGCGAGGCACATCCACCCCGCCCTGGTGACGGGCCTCTTGGCGAGCACGAGCAGTCCTACGATGGCGGGCGGCGCGAAGCACAGGAAGAACAGGTCGGCGTAGCTCGGGCTGGGCACCGGGCTGCTGAGGACGACCTCGTACCACCCCCAGACCAGATTGCCGAGCGAGGCCATGGCGGAGGAGAGCGCGAACAGCAGCCACGCGGGTCGAAAGCGGCTGCGGCGGCTGCGCGCGTAGAGGAAGCAGGAGACCGCCGAGGTGCCCGCCGCGGCGCTCAGCCCGAAGTCGCCCATGATCAGCGAGAGACTCGCGGAGCCCCAGCCGAGCGCGGAACCGACGGCGTATCCCGCGCACACCAGGGCCAGTACGAGTTGCGGGAGCAGGCCCGTCCCGCCGGCGAATACAGGCCGGCGGGTCAGCAGCGCCACTGGGGAGCTCACCGGGCCCACCCGGTCCGCACCCCGGGGTCCCGCTGGTCCCCGTGCGCCGGGTGCGCATGCCTCCGGCGGCCGCTGTGCCTGCGGTGGTGATGGCCGCCATGGCCACCGTGGCCACGTCTGCGCGTGGCCGCGCGCCAGGGTCGTCGGCGGCCCCGCCGCGTCGGATCGTTCGTCCATAGGCCGTGCATCGCCCGTCGCCCCCCTCGCAGTCTCACATGTCCATCCCCGGCGCCGAACGGTGCGCGGCGCAGCCCCTGTCGGGACGATACACCAGTCTCGTCACTCAGGGACATAGTTCCTCTACGCTCCGTAACGACCAGCGAAGATGTCGATACCGCCCGCATTCGAGGAACTGCGGAGGGTACTCGAAGCGGACTCGGGGCGAACGGGGCGTGACTCAAGCGCCGGTAGTAAGGACCACGTTCCGCAGCGGCTCCCGGTTCACGAAACGGTTCAGCTGGTCCACCAGGAGGCGCTTGGCGCGCGGCAGGAACGCCGAGGTGGGCCCACCTACATGGGGGCTGATCAGCACGCCGGGCGCGTGCCACAAGGGGTGGCCCTTCGGCAGCGGCTCGGGGTCGGTGACGTCGAGGGCCGCGGTGATGCGCCCGCTCTCCAGCTCGGCGAGGAGCGCCTTGGTGTCGACGACGGGGCCGCGGGCGACGTTCACGAGGAGCGCGCCGTCCTTCATCCGGGACAGGAAATCGGCGTTCACCAGGCCACGCGTGCTCTGCGTGAGGGGCGTCGACAGCACCACGACGTCGGCTTCCGGAAGCAGAGAATTCAGTTCTGTGAGCGGATGCACCGGACCGCGCGCCGTGGTGCGCTCGGAGCGCGCGACGCGCGCCACCCGCGCCAGCTCGAAGGGCGCGAGCCGGTCCTCGATGGCGGACCCGATCGACCCGTACCCGACGATCAGTACGGACTTGTCGGCCAGCGCGGGATGGAAACCCGAGCGCCACTCCTCCTTGTCCTGGCCTCGTACGAAGCCGGGGATGCCCCGCAGCGAGGCGAGGATCAGGGCGAGGGCGAGCTCACCGGTGCTCGCCTCGTGCACACCCTGGGCGTTGCACAACCGCACGCCCGGGCGCAGGAACTTGAGGCTCGGCTGGACGTGGTCGACACCGGCGGAGAGCGTCTGCACGACCTGGACCGATGCCATGTCGGCCATGGGCCGCTGCGAGACGGCGGGCCCCTTCATATAGGGCACGACATAGAACTCGCAGGCGGCGGGATCAGCGGGAAACTCCGGGCCGCCGTCCCAGAAGCGGTAGTCGAGTCCCTCGGGGAGGCCGTCGATCTCGTCGGCGTGAAACGGAAGCCACACATCGGAAGTCATGGTCAGGAGGCTATGCGAAGCGCTCGCGCGCGCAGAGGTTAGTTTTGGTGTGCCAGGAAAGGGAGGGTGCGGCCAGGTGGAGCGCAGGACGATCGGGGCTGCGGCGCTCGATGTGGGGGCGGTCGGGCTCGGATGCATGCCGATGAGCTGGGCGTACACCGGTTCGCGGCAGCGCGGTGAGGAGTCGCTCCGCGCGGTGCACACAGCGCTCGACCAGGGTTCGACGCTGCTCGACACGGCCGACATGTACGGGCCCTTCACCAACGAGCTGTTGGTGGGGCGGGTGCTCAAGGAGCGGCGCTCCGAGGCCTTCGTGTCGACCAAGGTCGGCCTGCTGGTCGGCGAGCAGCACATCGTGGCCAATGGCCGCCCCGGCTATGTGAAGCGGGCCTGCGACGCCTCGCTGCGGCGCCTGCAGACGGACGTGATCGACCTCTATCAGCTGCACCGCGCGGACCCGGAGGTTCCGGTCGAGGAGACCTGGGGCGCGATGGCCGAACTCGTGTCGGCCGGGAAGGTGCGGTCGCTCGGACTGTGCGCGGTGGGTGCCCGGTCGGCCCGCCGTTCCGGCGCGCGGCTGCACGACGGAACGATCCGGCAGCTGGAGCGGGTGCAGCAGGTCTTCCCGGTGAGCGCCGTGGAGGCTGAGCTGTCCGTGTGGTCGACGGAGTCGCTGGACGCGCTCCTGCCGTGGTGCACGGCCCGCGGGGTCGGCTTCCTGGCGGCGATGCCGCTCGGCAACGGCTTCCTGACCGGCACGCTGACCCCTGGCGAGGGCTTCGAACCCGACGACGTACGCGCCCGCCACCCCCGCTTCACCGCCGAGATGATGGCCGCGAACCAGCCCATCGTCGCCGGGCTGCGGCGCATCGCCCGGCGGCACGGGGACCACGAGAACGCGGTGACGCCCGCACAGGTGGCGCTGGCGTGGGTGCTGGCGCAGGGACCGCACGTGGTGCCGGTGCCGGGGGCCAAGCGGCAGCGCTGGGTCACGGAGAACGCGGGGGCGGCGGGGCTGCGGCTGACGGCGGAGGACCTCGCGGAAGTGGAGGGACTGCCGGGGGCGCGGGGATCCTGGGACTGAGGCGCGGTGCGCTGATTCCTCGGGCGTGATCGGGAACCTGGGGCACGCGAGCGGTGTATGAACAGTAGGACCGCCGCGTCGAAGGGACCTTGATGGTGCAACGTCGAGCAGTGACAGCCGTGTTGGCCGCGGCCGCGCTTTTGGTGACGGCCGGTTGTTCCTCCGACGGCGGAGGGAAGTCGGACGGCGGCGGAAGCCTGTTCCCGAGCGCGGGGAGTACGAAGCCGGGATCGTCGCCCTCGGAGCAGGCCGCCGAGGAGACACCGCCCGCCAAGGGCTCGGTGAAGGTGGTGCGCACTGTCACCGAGGACCTCAAGACCCCCTGGGGCCTGGCGCCGCTGCCCGAGGGCGGCCTGCTGGTGTCCTCGCGGGACGAGGGGACGATCACACGGGTCGACGAGAAGACCGGCAAGAAGACGGAGCTGGGCCAGGTGCCGGGGGTGGCCCCCGCGGGCGAGGGCGGCCTCCTGGGCATCGCGCTGTCCCCCGACTACGCGTCCGACCACATGATCTACGCCTACTTCACAACGGCCTCGGACAACCGCATCGTCCGCATGCTGTACGACGAGCGGAAGCCCGCCGGGGAGCAGCTGGGCGCGCCGGACACGATCTTCAAGGGCATCCCCAAGGGGATGATCCACAACGGCGGCCGGATCGCGTTCGGCCCGGACAAGATGCTGTACGCGGGTGCGGGCGAGACGGGTGACCGGGGGCTGGCTCAGGACAAGAAGGCACTGGGCGGCAAGATCCTGCGCATGACACCGGACGGCGAGCCGGCGCCGGGCAATCCCTTCGGCGACTCGGTCGTCTACTCGTACGGGCATCGCAACGTCCAGGGCCTTGCCTGGGACGACAAACAGCGTCTTTGGGCCTCCGAGTTCGGCCAGGACACCTGGGACGAGCTCAACCAGATCAAGCCCGGCGACAATTACGGCTGGCCGGTGGTCGAGGGCAAGGGCGACAACCCCACCTACCACAACCCGATCGCCCAGTGGCACACGGACGACGCCTCCCCCAGCGGCATCGCCTACGCCGAGGGCTCCATATGGATGGCGGGCCTCAAGGGTGAACGGCTGTGGCGCATCCCCCTGAACGGCACCAAGGCCTCCGCCGCCCCCGAGGCCTTCCTCACGGGCACATACGGCCGCCTGCGCACGGTCGTCTCCGCGGGCGGCGACAAACTCTGGCTGACGACGAGCGAGACGGACGGGCGCGGGAGCCCCGGGAAGGGGGACGACAGGATTCTGGAGCTGGAGGTGACGTAGGCGCGCGGGACCTCAGCTGTCCTCGGGCTCGGGCCCCGGGTCCTGCTCGTCTTCGTGCTCGTGCTTCGGCAGCCGTACGACCACCTTGCCCGAGGACAGGTCTATGGGGCCGCGGCCCGGGTCGGCGTCGTTCAGGTCCACGCGGGTCAGTTCCAGGCGTTTGCGTTCGTCGTTGGTGTGCTTGCGGCCTGGTGCGAACAGCTCCTCGAACATGTTGAACACGGCGCCTCCCTCGGCCCGGATCCCTTACAGCGTAAGCCTCAGCCCGCCGCCTGGGCAGCGGGGGCCTCCGGTGGGAACAGCCGCAGCCGGTGCGCCAGGGCCGCCGCCTCCCCCCGTCCTGAGACGTCCAGCTTGGCCAGAATGTTCGAGACATGGACGCTGGCCGTCTTCGGGGAGATGAAGAGTTCCTCGGCGATCTGGCGGTTGCTGCGGCCGGCGGCGACCAGGCGGAGGACGTCGCGCTCGCGGCTGGTGAGGCCGAGCGCCAGCGCCGGATCGGCGGGGGCGAGGACGGATGGTTCGGGGGCGTGGGCCAGGGCGAGGCGGGCCCGCTGGGCGAGCAGCGCGACGGCGTCGGCGAGCGGGCGGGCGCCCAGGTGGTCGGCGACCGCCCGCGCCAGCCGGAGGAGCTCCGTGGCGCGGGCACGGTCGTCCTCGTCGGCGCCCGAGGTCAGCAGGGCCTCGGCGAGGCGGTGGCGGACGCGGGCGAGGTCGTAGGGGCGCTCCAGGGGTTCGAAGGCGGTGACCACCTCGGACCAGTCGTGCGGGGTGGTCACCCCCTCGGCGCGCCGGAGTTCGGCGCGCACCCATTCCTGGTGTGCGAGCCAGATGGGCGCGCCCGTGGCCAGGGACTTCGCGGCCTTGCGGATGCGCTCCACGGTCTGGGCGCGGCCCGGTTCGGTGGCGGGCAGTCCCTGGGCGTCCGCCTCCGCCGTGGCGGCGGCGAGCAGCAGTGGCCAGCCATAGCGCTGGGTCCCGGGCGGGAAGCCCGTGTCCAGGGTCTGCTCCAGGGCGGCGCGGGCGTCGAGGAGGCGGCCCTCGCCGGCGGCGATGCCGATCGCGGTGCGCACCAGCGGCAGGGAGTGCTGCGGCGTGGGGTCGTGGGTGCCGAAGTGGTCGCGGGCGGCGGCCAGTTGGCGTCCGGCCTCGGGGAGGTCGCCGCGGGCCAGGGCGAGACGCGCCAGGCGGGAGGCGCCGAGGCCGGACGGCTTCCCGCTGAGCCCGATGCGCAGCGTGTTCCGCGCGGCCTCCAGGGCCTCGTCCCACTGGCCGAGCGCGTAGAGCGACTCCGAGAGGTTGCCCCAGATCCAGGCCTGGGTGTCCAACAGGCCGTTCTTCCGGGCGAGTTCGACACCCTCCCGCAGGACCGGGACGGCCTCGCGGGAGCGGCCGAGCGACTCCAGATGGGACGGCAGGTTGATGTGCAGACGGCCCACGACGAGGGAGGCGCCGTAGCGGCTCACACTCTCCTTGACCTCGTACATCTCCGCGAGCCCCGCCTCGACGGCACCGGCGTCGACCATGAGACCGCCGAGCGTGAGCCGGGCGTTCAGCTCAATGTCCCGGGCGCCCACCATGCGCGCGTACTCCACGGCTCGCTCGGCGGCCGACAGCGCGCCCGGGCCCGGCTCGTGGAGCATGCACCAGGCGGCGACGGTGGACAGGACCTCGGCGTGCACCTCCGACGGCGGCAGCCCGCGCACCAGGTCCTGGGCGGTGGCGAGCTCCTGCCAGCCGTCGCCGCGGGCCTGCGCCTGGACCAGGCGGGAGCGCTGGATCCAGAACCAGGCGGCGCGCAGGGGGTCGTCCTCGTCCTCCAGGAGGCGCAGCGCCTTCTTGGTGATCTTCAGCGCGCGCTCGCGCTCCCCGCAGAGCCGGCCCGCGACGGCCGCCTCGGCCATCAGGTCGAGATAGCGCAGCGGCGTGGTCTCCGGGTCGCAGCCGCAGGGGGGATAGACCTCCACGTAGTCGACGGGGCGAAGTTCGGCCCGTACCGCGTCGGGGGCGACGTCCCACAGCTCCATCGCCCGCTCCAGGAGCCGCAGTTGCTCGGAGTACGCATGGCGGCAGCGGGCGTCGACGGAGGCGTCGAGGACGGCGGGGAGGGCCTTGGCGGCGTCATGGGCGTGGTACCAGTAGCTGGCCAGGCGGGTGGACCGCTCGTCGGCCGGTACGAGTGTCGGATCGGCCTCCAGGGCCTCCGCGTAGCGGCGGTTGAAGCGGGAGCGCTCGCCGGGCAGCAGGTCGTCGCTGACGGCCTCGCGGACCAGGGAGTGACGGAAGCGGTAGCCGTCGCCGCCGGGCGAGGCGAGCAGGATGTTGGCGCCGACGGCGGCCCGCAGCGCCTCGATGAGGTCGTCCTCGGCGAGCCGGGCCACGGCGGACAGGAGCCGGTACTCGAC
The DNA here is from genome assembly GCF_014645835.1 of Streptomyces albiflavescens. Taxonomy (GTDB): domain Bacteria; phylum Actinomycetota; class Actinomycetes; order Streptomycetales; family Streptomycetaceae; genus Streptomyces; species Streptomyces albiflavescens. The sequence continues at coordinate 87,674 of NZ_BMMM01000011.1, read as the reverse complement.
GGTGGAGCCGCCCTCGGCGACGATCCGGGCGATCCGCTGCGCGCTCTCGGGCAGGCCTTCGACGCGTACGAGGAGCAGGTCGCGGAGGGAGTCCGTGAGCCCCGTACGACAGCCCTCGTGGGCGGCGACGGCGAGTTCCTCGACGAAGAACGCGTTGCCGTCGGAGCGGGCGAAGATCTCGTCGACCTGGGCCGGGTCGGGTTCGCGGGCCAGGATTCCGGCGATCTGGCGGCCGACTTCGGCGCGACTGAACCGGCCGAGTTCGATGCGGGTGACCGTGCGGAGGCGCTCGAGTTCGGCGAGGAGGGGGCGCAGCGGGTGGCGACGGTGAATGTCGTCGGCGCGGTAGGTGGCGATCACGACGAGACGGCCGCTGCGCAGTGTGCGGAAGAGATAGGCGAGCAGGTGGCGGGTGGAGGCGTCGGCCCAGTGCAGGTCTTCGAGGACGACGACGACCGTGCGGTCGGCGGCGACGCGCTCCAGGAGACGTGCGGTGAGTTCGAAGAGGCGGGCCATGCCCTCCTCGTCGTAGTGGCGTCCTCGGGCCGCCTCGCCCAGTTCGGGCAGCAGCCGGGCCAGCTCCTCCTCCTGTCCGGCGGCCGCCGCGGCGAGTTCGTCCGGCAGCAGGCGGCGCAGGGCGCGCAGAGCGGTGGAGAAGGGTGCGAAGGGCAGCCCGTCGGCGCCGATCTCGACGCAGCCGCCGCAGGCGACGACGGCACCCTCGCGAGCGGCCACCGCGGCGAACTCCTCGAGGAGGCGGGTCTTGCCGACCCCGGCCTCGCCGCCGAGCAGCAACGCCTGCGGCTCTCCCCCCGTGCTGGACGCCTGGGAGGTACCCCCACCAGCAGCGCGGGCGAGCGCATCGCTCAATGTCCCCAATTCGTCGGCGCGTCCGACGAACACCGGGCTGACGGACCTGGTCTCCACAGGCCCGAGCATCGCACAGGGGTCCGACCGTGCGGCACCGGTTATCGGGAGGACGACGGTTGCTGCGTGCGGCACCGGCACCGGAGAACGGCCGACCCCCGTACGGCCGTCCTCCCGTGCCCCGGCGCTCACGCGGCGCGGGCGAACCGGCTCCGGCGGGGACGCTTGGTATGGCCCTGCCCCTCGGACTCGTGCTGGGCGGACTCGCGTGCGGCGGCGCGACGGGCGGCACGGCGGCCGCGGAGCGCCTCCTGCGCCAGTCGGTGGTTCTGGGCCTCGCGGATCAGCTCTGCGGATCGGATCTGCTGAAGCTCGTACTCGAACATCTCGTACCCCTCGTGAAGAGTCGGTTTCGGCCTCGCTTGTTTGCGATGCCTCAACCTTCGTCTCCCAGGGGGGTGCGCCACATCGGGAGAGTTCCGCATCTTGCGCACGCGAAGGGCCTTAGGGCGGCCGTAAGTGACTCAGGCCGGCCCTAAGGCCCCTCAGAGGTACGGAGATTCAGCTGGTGGAGGGCAGTCCGAGCAGGATGTCGGAGTACTTGGCGACCGCGAGGACCAGGCCGATGACCCCGAGCGAGACGCCCGCCCAGGCGACCGACTTGATCCAGGCGGCCTGCGGCTTGCCCGGGGCCCCGAAGGCGGGCCGGACCAGGACCACGACGCCGACGACGAGCGCCGCCAGGGCGAAGAGGCCGCCGACCAATGCCGTGGTCGCCCAGGCGTCGCCGTAGATCTCCTTGACCTGCTTGGCGACGCTCGCGCTCTGCGAGGTCTGCAGCTGGCCGACGAGCGTCTCGCGCGCGGCGGCCACGGTGCCGATCCAGCCGCCGGAGAGCGAGACGAGACCGAGCGCGGCGGAGACCACGGCCGCGGCGCCCTGGCCGACTCCGGAGGCGCCCTTCTCGGCCTCGGCGGCGTCGTCACCCGCCGCTATCTCGTCGTCGCCCGCCTCTGTCTCGTCCTCGGCCTCGTCCTGCTCCTCGGCCTCGGCCCCGGCTTCGGTGTCGGCAGGCTCGTCGGCCTTGGTGATGTCCACGGTCTTCGCAGGTCCGCCGGCCGTTGTGGCCTCCGCGGCCTCCTGGTCGCTCTTCGCCTCGGTGCCGTTCTCGTCCACGGCCTCGTCAACTGTCTTGGTTCCCATGCCCCGCACCGTACGGACGCTCTCTGAGAAGTCTCTTAATGATCGTTGTGAGCGCCACCCGCGCGTGCCTCGCGCCACTCGGGGGCGAGGACAGACCACACCTCGAGGTCGTGCCGTACGCCTCGATGGGGATGGGCCTCCCGGCGCACCCCGTCCCGGGTCATGCCCAGCCGCCGCGCCACGTTCAGGCTCGGCTCGTTCCCCGAGGCGGCGACCCATTCGATCCGGTGGATGCCGCGCTGCTCGACGGCGAAGTCGATGAGCACGCGCATGGCGCGGGTGACCAGCCCGCGTCCGGCGCCGGCGGGTTCCAGCCAGCAGCCGACCTCGCAGTTGCCGCTCTCCGCGTCGAAGTTCAGGAAGAGCACCCCGCCCACGAGCTTCCCGTTCAGCCACAGGCCGTGCAGGGACCCGGTGTCGGCGGCGCGCATGTCGGCGTACCTCTGAAGCTGTTCCCGCGCGGACGCCACGTCCGTGGTCTTCGCCCCGAACGGGATGAACTGCTGGATGAAGTCCCTCCCCCGGTCCAGATGTGCCAGGAACTCCTCGGCGTGCCACGGCTCCAGGGGGCGCAGTTCGGCTCCGTCGTCACCCAGAGATATCGCGTACATCCCGCTGCTGCTCCTTCGCCAGTACGTCCGCCACCTCGGCGTCCGTCGCAGCGGCCAGCCTCTCATGGGCGGCGCGGCATTCGGGCGGCTCGATGCTGATGCGCGGCAGCCGCTGGTCGAGCCACCGTGGCAGCCACCAGTTGGCGCCGCCCAGCAGGTGCATCAGGGCGGGCACCAGGAGCGTACGCAGCACGAAGGCGTCGAGGGCGACGGCGGAGGCGAGGGCGATGCCGAACATCGCGATGACGCGGTCGCCGCTGAGGACGAAGGCGAGGAAGACCGAGATCATGATGACGGCGGCGGAGTTGATCACGCGGCTGGTCTCGGCGAGGCCGACCCGGACCGCGCGCCGGTTGTCCCCGGTCTCCAGCCACTCCTCGTACATCCGGCTGACCAGGAACACCTGGTAGTCCATGGAGAGTCCGAAGAGGACCGACACCATGATCACCGGCAGGAAGGGTTCGATCGGACCCGCGCGGCCGAGGCCGAGCAGTTCGCTGCCCCAGCCCCACTGGAAGATCGCGACGACGACTCCGAAGGCGGCCGCCACGGCGGCGATGTTCATCACGGCGGCCTTGAGGGGGATGCCGATCGAGCGGAAGGCGAGCAGCAGCAGGACGCAGCCGAGCCCGATCACGACGCCCACGAAGAGCGGCAGTTTGCCGATGATGACATCCGCGAAGTCGTCGTAGCTCGCCGTCACACCGCCGACGTGCACATCGAGCGCGGTGTCCGCCTCGGCCGGCGGCAGGACGTCGGTGCGCAGCCGGCTGACGAGGTCGCTGGTCTTCTGGGACTGCGGGGCGGAGTCCGGGACGACGGTGAGGTAGGCGGTGTCACCACCGGTGTTGTACGTCGCCGGGGTGACCGACGCGACGCCCTTGGTCGCCCGGAGAGTGGCATCCAGGTTGTCGAGCACGAGCTTGTCCTCGGCGCCGCGGACTTGCGTGACGAGGGTGAGGGGCCCGTTCACGCCCGGTCCGAATCCCTCCCCGATCAGGTCGTACGCCTGGCGCGTGGTCGCCGACTTCGGGTCGTTGCCCTGGTCGGAGGTGCCCAGGTGGAGCGAGAGCGTGGGCAGGGCGAGCAGCGCCATGACGGCGACGGCGACGGCGCCGAGCAGCTTGGGGTGGCGTTCCACGAAGACGGACCAGCGGGCGGCGAACCCGGTCGGGAGCTCCGGTTCGGGTCCGTGCTCGTACAACCTGCGCCGCTCGCGGCGGCTCAACGCGCGGGGACCGATGAAGGAGAGCAGCGCCGGCAGCAGGGTCACGGAGGCCGCGACGGTGAGGACGACCGTCAAGGAGGCGGCGATCGCCACGCCGTTGAGGAAGCTGAGCCGCAGGATGAGCATGCCGAGCAATGCGATGCAGACGGTGGCGCCCGCGAAGACGACGGCGCGGCCTGTGGTGGCGACGGCGTTCCGCGCGGCCTCGGCGACCGGGAGCCCGCGCTTCAGCCCCCGCCGGTGCCGGGTCACGATGAACAGCGCGTAGTCGATGCCGACGCCGAGCCCGATCAGCATGCCGAGCATGGGGGCGAAGTCGGCGACGGTCATGGCGTGTCCGAGGAGCACGATTCCCGCGTACGCCGTGCCGACGCCGACCAGGGCGGTGGCGATGGGCAGCAGGGAGGCGGCGAGCGAGCCGAAGGCGAGGAAGAGGACCACGGCGGCGACGACCACGCCGACGATCTCGGCGAGATGCCCGCCCGACGACTCGGTGAGCCCGATGGCGCCGCCGCCGAGCTCGACTTGGAGTCCCTTGGTCTCGGCGGCCTTCGCGGTGTCGACGACGGCCCGGGCCTCTCCCTTGTCGATGTTCTCGGCCTGGGCGCGGAAGGTGACGGTGGCGTAGGCCGTGCGTCCGTCGGCGCTGATCTGGCCCGCGCCCCGGCCCTCGTAGGGGCTGACGACGGAGGCCACGCCGGGCAGCCCCGCGATCCGGTCGAGGGTGCGGGTCATCGTCTGTTCGACGTCGGTGGAGCGCACGGTGCCCGGCGTGGTGTGCCAGACGACGGTGTCGCTGTCGCCGCCGAGGCCCGGGAAGCCGTGCCGCAGGAGCTGGGTGGCGCGGCCCGATTCGGTTCCGGGTGCTTCGTAGTCGTTCGAGTAGGCGGAGCCCGTGATGGACGCGGCGGCGGTGATGCCACCGAAGGCGACAAGCCAGAGCAGTACGGCAACGAGGCGGTGCTGGACACACCAACGCGCGAGGGCTGCCACGGACCAGCTCCCTGGGTGATTTGGGGATCTTTATCGGGAACTGCCCGCAAAGAACGCATGACTTATGCGTCATCACTCTTTCAGCCGGAAATGATCGTTTACCTCATTCGTGGGTCTCCTCACCCGACTGCGACCCAACTCACAGGACATTCCCGTGAACTCTGTCGCCCCGCGAGGCAACGCTCAGTCGAACTGGTCACCCACCGCCATGATCATTACTCCGGCGACCATGAGCCACAGGGCCCGCCTGGTACGCCCCCGGGCCCCCAGCACGGAGGCGACGGCGCAGACGGCGGCGCCCGAGGCGTAGGACACGGGTATGAGCGCGGTCGCGGAACCGGTGGAGCGCAGTGCCGACGCCGTGAGGCCGGCGAGGGTCAGCAGGGCTCCGGTTCCGGCCGCCGTCCAACGGGCCCGCCGCGCCTCCTGCGCCGGGTCCTCGAAGTCGTGCGTCTCGGAGTCAGTGCTTCCACTCATGGCGCGGCAGCCTAGCGCGCACACCTGTGCGGGTGTTGACGCGGCTAGGGGGATGCATCGGAACCGATGCATCCCCCTAGGGAGTAGGAAAACCCTGACCTCAGCCCTCGCTGACGCCCAGCTTCTCCAGGATGAGCTCCTTGACGCGCGCCGCGTCGGCCTGGCCACGGGTGGCCTTCATGACCGCGCCGACCAGGGCGCCGGCCGCGGCCACCTTGCCGCCGCGGATCTTCTCCGCGACCCCGGGGTTGCCGGCAATGGCCTCGTCGACGGCGGCGGTCAGCGCGCCCTCGTCCGAGACGACCTTCAGACCGCGCTTCTCGACGACCTCGTCCGGAGTGCCCTCGCCGGCGAGCACACCCTCGATGACCTGGCGGGCGAGCTTGTCGTTCAGGTCTCCGGAGGAGACGAGCTCCGTCACCCGGGCGACCTGTGCCGGAGTGATGGACAGGTCCTCCAGGGACTTGCCCGACTCGTTGGCGCTGCGGGCCAGTTCGCCCATCCACCACTTGCGGGCGGAGGCGGCGTCGGCACCGGCCTCGATCGTGGCGACGATCGTGTCGATGGCACCGGCGTTGAGGATCGACTGCATGTCGTGCGCCGAGACACCCCACTCCTCACGGAGGCGGTTACGACGCGCGAGCGGCTGCTCGGGCAGGCCGGCACGCAGTTCCTCGACCCACTCGCGAGAGGGCGCCACCGGCACCAGATCCGGCTCGGGGAAGTACCGGTAGTCCTCGGCCTCCTCCTTCACCCGGCCCGAGGTCGTGGACCCGGTGTCCTCGTGGAAGTGGCGGGTCTCCTGGATGATCGTGCCGCCGGAGCTCAGCACCGCGGCGTGGCGCTGGATCTCGAAGCGGGCCGCACGTTCCACGGAGCGCAGGGAGTTGACGTTCTTCGTCTCGGAGCGCGTGCCGAACTTCTCCGCGCCCTTGGGCATCAGCGAGAGGTTCACGTCGCAGCGCATCTGCCCCATCTCCATGCGGGCTTCCGACACTCCGAGCGCCTTGATGAGCTCGCGCAGCTCGGCGACGTACGCCCTGGCGACCTCGGGGGCGCGCTCGCCCGCACCCTCGATCGGCTTGGTGACGATCTCGATGAGCGGGATGCCCGCGCGGTTGTAGTCGAGCAGCGAGTGCAAGGCGCCGTGGATGCGGCCGGTGGCACCGCCGACGTGCGTCGACTTGCCGGTGTCCTCCTCCATGTGGGCGCGCTCGATCTCCACGCGGAAGACCTCGCCGTCCTCCAACTGGACGTCGAGGTAGCCGTTGAAGGCGATCGGCTCGTCGTACTGGGAGGTCTGGAAGTTCTTCGGCATGTCCGGATAGAAGTAGTTCTTCCGGGCGAAGCGGCACCACTCGGCGATCTCGCAGTGCAGCGCGAGACCGATCTTGATGGCGGACTCGACGCCGGTCGCGTTGACGACCGGCAGCGAGCCGGGCATGCCGAGGCAGGTCGGGCAGGTCTGCGAGTTGGGCTCGGCGCCCAGCTCGGTCGAACACCCGCAGAACATCTTGGTCCTGGTGCCGAGTTCGACGTGGACTTCGAGGCCCATGACGGGGTCGTAGGACGCCAACGCGTCCTCGTACGACACCAGGTCGGTCGTGGTGGTCACGGTGAAAACTTCCCTCTCAGCCCAGCAGGACGTCGTCGTCGCCCAGGCGCTTGAGCTCCCGGTAGAGGATGGCGAGGCCGGTGACGATGGCGGCGGCGGACACGGCCGCGTCGATCAGGCGCAGCGTGTCGTGCTCGGAGCGGGCCTTCTTGGCCTGCTTGGCGACACTGACGGCACCGAACGCGGTGGTCGCGATGGACAGGTACGTACCGGACTTGGACTTCTTGAAGCCCTTGGCCTTGGACAGTGCCTTACTCACAACGACGGAGCCTCCTCGAGCAGCGGGTGGCCCCACTTTTCCACGAAGGCGGCCTCGACGGCGGCGCCGACCTTGTAAAGCCTGTCGTCCTTCATCGCGGGGGCGATGATCTGCAGCCCGACCGGGAGGTCGTCCTCCGGCGCGAGACCGCAGGGCAGCGACATGGCGGAGTTGCCCGCCAGGTTGGTCGGGATGGTGCACAGGTCCGCGAGATACATCGCCATCGGGTCGTCGGCGCGCTCGCCGATCGGGAAGGCGGTGGTGGGCGTGGTCGGGGAAACGATCACATCCACCTGCTCGAACGACTTCTCGAAGTCGCGCGTGATGAGCGTGCGGACCTTCTGCGCGGAGCCGTAGTACGCGTCGTAGTAGCCGGAGCTGAGCGCGTACGTGCCGAGCATGATGCGGCGCTTGACCTCGGGACCGAAGCCGGCCTCGCGCGTGTGGGCGGTGACCTCCTCGGCGGAGTGCGTGCCGTCGTCGCCGACGCGCAGGCCGTAGCGCAGACCGTCGAAGCGGGCGAGGTTGCTCGAACACTCGGACGGGGCGATCAGGTAGTACGCCGACAGCGCGAGGTCGAAGGACGGGCAGTCCAGCTCGACGATCTCGGCGCCCAGCTCCTTGAGTACGGCGACGGCCTCGTCGAAGCGCTGCACCACACCGGCCTGGTAGCCCTCGCCGCGGAACTGCTTGACGACGCCGACGCGCATGCCGGCGACGGAGCCGTTGCGCGCGGCCTCGACGACCGGCGGGACCGGGGCGTCGATGGAGGTGGAGTCGAGCGGGTCGTGCCCGGCGATCACCTCGTGCAGGAGAGCCGCGTCCAGGACCGTACGGGCGCACGGCCCACCCTGGTCGAGGGAGCTGGAGAACGCCACCATGCCGTAACGGGAGACGGCCCCGTACGTCGGCTTGACGCCGACCGTGCCGGTGACGGCCGCCGGCTGGCGGATGGAGCCGCCGGTGTCGGTGCCGATCGCGAGGGGCGACTGGAAGGAGGCGAGGGCGGCGGAGGAGCCACCGCCGGAGCCGCCGGGGATCCGGGTGAGGTCCCACGGGTTGCCGGTCGGCCCGTACGCGCTGTTCTCGGTGGAGGACCCCATGGCGAACTCGTCCATGTTGGTCTTGCCGAGGATGACGACGTCGGCGGCCTTCAGCTTCTTGGTGAGAGTCGCGTCGTACGGCGGAATCCAGCCCTCGAGGATCTTCGACCCGACGGTGGTCGGGATGCCCTCGGTGGTGAAGATGTCCTTGAGCGCGAGCGGCACACCGGCGAGCGGTCCGAGCTTCTCGCCCGCCGCACGCTTCGCGTCGACGGCGCGGGCCTGGGCGAGCGCCCCCTCCCGGTCGACGTGCAGGAAGGCGTGCACCTTCTCGTCGACGGCCTCGATACGGGCGAGGTGGGCCTCGGTGACCTCGACGGCGGTGAGCTCGCCTGCCGCGATCTTGGCAGCGATCTCCGCTGCCGTCAGCTTGATGATGTCCGTCATGTGATTAGTCCTCCCCCAGGATCTGCGGCACCTTGAAACGCTGCTGCTCCTGGGCCGGGGCGCCGGAGAGCGCCTGCTCGGGGGTGAGCGACGGACGGACCTCGTCCGCGCGCATGACGTTCGTCAGCGGCAGCGGATGGGAGGTCGGCGGTACGTCTTGGTCGGCGACCTCGCTGACGCGGGCGACCGCGCCGATGATGTCGTCGAGCTGGCCTGCGAAGTGGTCGAGCTCTTCGCCCTTCAGCTCCAGACGCGCCAGCCGTGCGAGGTGGGCGACCTCCTCGCGCGTGATGCCAGGCATGCAGCGATCCTCTGGGGTGAGTGTGTGTGGTTTGGGCCCAATCCTATGGCGCCGGTACGGATGCCCGCGCACGGGTTTCTTTCGGGACCCGCCCACCCGCGCACCACCCGTGACGGTTACCCGACAAGTGGACCTCTCCGTGGGGGTTCCTCACCGTCTCTCCCGTGGGGGTTCCTCACCGTCTCTCCCGTGGGGGTTCCTCACCGTCGGCGCCCGCCCGTGCGCACTGCCCTGGGGCACCACGGTCCAGCGCCCACGGCCGCCTGCGGCTTGCCCGCAGACGCCCGACGGCCCCGCCGTCCGAAAAGCTGCGGGTCGGCCGTGGCGCGTCCGTGGGTGCCCGACAGCCCCGCCCCGCGGGAGGGGTCCACTTGTCGGGCGAGGTCCACTTGTCGGGTGACAGCTTCAGGCGGTGCGCGGGCGGGAGAACCGGGCGAATCCCCACGCACCCGCACCCGCACCCGCACCCGCACCCGCACCCGACAACGAACCGTAGGACCTACTCCGCGGCCGGCAGCGCAGCCCGCGGCCGCTGCCACCCCCGGGTCCCCCGGGCGCGCAGCCACGCCGTGGCCTCCTCGGCGGGCATCGCGGCGGCGACCAGCCACCCCTGCACCGCGTCACAGCCCAGGTCCCGCAACCGCTCCCATGTCTCGTCGTCCTCGACGCCCTCGGCGACGACGAGCAGCCCGAGCGAGTGAGCGAGGTCGACCGTGCAGCGCACGATCTCCGCGTCCTGCGTGTCCACGGCGAGCCGTGCGACGAACGAGCGGTCGATCTTCAGCTCGCTGACCGGCAGCCGGCGCAGATGAACGAGGGAGGAGTACCCCGTACCGAAGTCGTCCAGCGACATCTTCACCCCGTGCCCGGTCAGCCCGGCCAGGGTGTCCGCCGCCCGCTGCGGGTCCTCCAGGAGTACGTGTTCCGTTATCTCCAGCTGCAACGCCCCCGCAGGGACCCCGTGCCGGGCGAGCCGCGCGGCGACCGCGCCGGCGAACCCGGGGGTGTGCACATCGCGCGGCGACACGTTCACCGCGACCGGCACGTACAGGCCCTGCGCCCGCCAGCGCGCGACCTGTCCGAGCGCCGTCTCCAGCACGTACTCGGTGAGGTGGGGCATCAGCCCGGACGACTCGGCGATGGCGATGAACTCGTCCGGCGGCACCTTCCCGCGCTCGGGATGCACCCAGCGGACCAGCGCCTCGAGGCCGGCCACCTGTCCGTCGAAGCGGACCTTCGGCTGGTAGTGCAGTTCGACGTCACCGGCGTCGAGGGCCCGGCGCAGATCGCCGAGCAGACCGAGCCTGTCCGGGGTGTTCGAGTCCCGCTTGGACTCGTACACCTCCACCCCCGTACGGTCCCGCTTCGCTTGATACATCGCCACATCCGCCCGCCGCAGCAACCCCTCCGCGTCGAGCGCGTGGTCGGGGAAGACGGCGAGCCCGGCGCTGGCCTCCAGGACGAGGGTGAGCCCGTCGAGGTCGAGGGGCGAGCCGAGCGCGGCAACGAGGTTGCGGGCGACCCGCGTGGCCGACGTGGTGGAGTCGGCGACCGGCAGTAACACGGCGAACTCGTCGCCGCCGAGCCGCGCGGCCTCCGCCCCGCGCGGCAGCGCCAGCCGCAGCCGGTCGGCTATTTGGAGGAGCAGCCGGTCGCCGGCGAGATGCCCCAGCGTGTCATTCACGGAACGGAAACGGTCGAGGTCTATCAGCATCAGGGCAGAACGCGCACCGATGCGCTCGGCATCGTCCAGGGCCGTCCAGGTGCGTTCGAGCAGCCACTGCCGGTTGGGCAGCCCGGTCAGCGGATCGCGCAGCTGCTCCTCAGCCCGCGCGCGGGCGATCCACAGCGTGGAGTCGAGGGCGATCAGGGGTATCGAGAACAGCGGCAGCAGGATCGGCTGCGCGATGGCGACCACGCAGACCAGCGGTGCGATCCCGAGCAGCGCGACCGCGAGGAGCCCCTGTCTGACCAGCGCCGTACGGGCGACGGTGGGCAGACCGCCGGTGCGCGGCGCGTGCAGGTACCAGAGCAGGGCTCGGGTCATCGCGAGATACGCGGCCGCGACCAGCGCCACCTCGGGAGCGGCGGAGAACGTCCAGGTCTCCGGGTTCCAGGGCGTCTCGACGGACGGGAACCGCCCGAACGCGGCCAGGACCAGCGCTCCGGCGCCGATGCCGAGGATGTCGACCGCGCCGTGCAGCACGCCTTGGCGCCAGCGGTTGCGGCGCGCGATGCCGACCAGGACGACGACGGTCAGGCTGACCATTCCCGCGGGCACCCAGCCGTACAGCAGCAGGACCGCGAGGGTGAGCGCCGCGCCGGAGCCGGTGCCGCCCCACCAGCGGGCCCGGCCGAGGGCGACCAGATGGCCGACGATGATGCCGGTCAGCACGGCCAGAGACCAGCCGACGGTGCCGGACGGGAAGAGCGCGTGGTCGTCGCTGAACGCCCGGTAGAAGCCGGCGCCCAGGACGAACCCGGCCGCCGCGACGACCGCCGCCGGCAGCGCGGGCCACGACACGTGCCGTTCGTGATCGTGGCCGGGCAGGCCGGTGCCGCGCTCGGCGGTGAGCCTGCCGACGCCGGGAACGGTGGATGTCGTGAGGGATGCGAAGCCTCGCCCGTCCGTGCCGGCACGCTCCGAAGGCCGCCCTGTCCGAAGGCCGGCCATCCATGCGCCGGTCATCCGGCGCAGGCGCGGCCGTGAGTCGGCGGCGGCGCTTTCGGTCGGTTCCATTCCCGTCCCTCTCACAGCCGGCGGTGCCCACGCCACGCGGTCCGTTGACGGCGACAACTGCCAACGGCGTCGCGTCTGAAAACCCTTCCCCAGGGCTCTCGAAGAGCAGGGGATGCGCCAACCGCAACTGGGCACGGCAGGCGCACATCTCAACAGTAGGCCGCAGAAGGCTTCCACGGGCAGCGGTCGTCGACGGTTGCCCGAATGCAACCCGGCCACCCGTATGCATCTGATATGCGCCGAACGGGTGGTCTTCAACCGCTACTCCTCGATCGGAAGTGCGACTTCCGCCGCTGCGTCCGGCCCTTGTTCGAGCAGGACGGCGAAGCCGTCCTCGTTCAGAACAGGAACCTTCAACTGCATTGCCTTGTCGTACTTCGAGCCAGGATTGTCGCCCACCACAACGAATGACGTCTTCTTTGAGACAGAACCAGTCACTTTCGCCCCCCGGCTCTGCAGAGCCTCTTTCGCGCCGTCCCGCGTGTGGTGTTCGAGCGTGCCGGTGACGACGACGGTGAGCCCCTCGAGCGGGCGCGGCCCCTCGTCCTCGCCGGATCCCTCCTCCTCCATCCGGACCCCGGCGGCCCGCCACTTGCGGAGGATCTCGCGGTGCCAGTCCTCGGCGAACCACTCCTTGAGCGAGGCGGCGATGATCGGTCCCACGCCTTCGGTGGTGGCGAGCTCCTCCTCGGTGGCCTGCTCGATCCGGTCGATGGAGCGGAACTCGCGCGCCAGCGCCTCGGCGGCGACCGGCCCGACATGACGGATCGACAGACCCGTGAGGACGCGGGCGAGCGGGCGGTCCTTGGCAGCCGCGATGTTGTCCAGCATCGCGATGGCGTTCTTCTTGGGCTCGCCCTGCTGGTTGGCGAAGACCGTGGCGATCTTCTCCTCGCCGGTCTTCGGGTCGCGCTTGGGCAGGCCGCTGTCCTGGTCGAGGACGTATGCCTTGATGGGCAGCAGCTGCTCGATGGTGAGGTCGAAGAGGTCACCCTCGTCCATCAGCGGCGGCTCGGCCGGCTCCAGCGGCTTGGTGAGGGCCGCGGCGGCGACGTACCCGAATTGCTCGATGTCCAGTGCCTTGCGGCCCGCGAGGTAGAAGAGCCGCTCGCGCAACTGGGCCGGGCACGTGCGCGCGTTCGGGCAGCGCAGGTCGACGTCGGCCTCCTTCATGGGCCGCAGCGCCGTACCGCACTCGGGGCACTCGGCCGGCATCACGAACTCCCGCTCGCTGCCGTCGCGCAGGTCGACGACCGGGCCGAGGATCTCCGGGATGACGTCACCGGCCTTGCGCAGCACGACCGTGTCGCCGATGAGGACGCCCTTGGCCTTCACCACGTCCTGGTTGTGCAGGGTGGCGAACTCGACCTCGGAGCCCGCGACCGTGACCGGTTCGACCTGCGCGTACGGCGTGACCCGGCCCGTACGCCCCACGCCGACGCGGATGTTGATCAGCTTGGTGTTGACCTCCTCGGGCGCGTACTTCCAGGCGATCGCCCAGCGCGGCGCGCGCGAGGTGGAGCCGAGTCGTCCCTGGAGCGGGATCTCGTCGAGCTTGACGACCACGCCGTCGATCTCGTGCTCGACGGAGTGGCGGTTCTCCCCGTAGTACGCGATGAACTCCCGTACGCCCTCGAGGTCGTCGACGACCTTGGCGTACCGCGTGGTCGGCAGGCCCCAGGAGTGCAGCAACTCATACGCCTCGGAGAGACGCGTGAGGCCCTCGAAACCCTCCAGGGCACCGATGCCGTGGACGACCATGTGCAGCGGGCGGGTCGCGGTGACGCGCGGGTCCTTCTGACGCAATGAACCCGCCGCCGCGTTGCGCGGGTTGGCGAAGGGCTTGTCGCCTGCCTCCACCAAGCGGGCGTTGAGTTCCTCGAACTTCTCCATCGGGAAGTAGACCTCGCCGCGGATCTCCACGAGGTCCGGGACGCGGTCGCCCTTCAGACGGTCCGGAATCTCCGCGATCGTACGGACATTGGGGGTGATGTCCTCGCCCGTACGGCCGTCGCCGCGGGTCGCCGCGCGGGTGAGGCGACCGTGCTCGTAGGTGAGGTTGACCGCGAGGCCGTCGACCTTCAGCTCGCACAGGAAGTGGTACGTGGAGGTGCCCACGTCCCTGGCGACGCGCTCGGCCCAGGCGGCCAGCTCCAGATCGCTGAAGGCGTTGTCGAGGGAGAGCATGCGCGAGCGGTGCTGGACGGCCGTGAACTCCGTCGCGTACGCCCCCGCGACCTTCTGGGTCGGCGAGTCCGGCGTGCGCAGCTCCGGGTACTCCTCCTCCAGCGCCTCCAGGGAACGCAGAAGCTTGTCGAACTCCGCGTCGCTGACGACCGGGGCGTCCTTCACGTAGTACCGGAAGCGGTGCTCCTCGATCTGCTCAGCGAGCTGCGCGTGCTTCTCCCGTGCCTCGGCGGGCACCGTCGTCTCCGCTTGCTTGTCGCCGGCCACCGTGTTGTCCTCCCGTTACTCTGGGTTGTCCGCGAGGGATCTCGCCGCCCGGACGCAGTGGGCGAGTGCCTTGCGCGCGAAGTCGGGGGAAGCCCCCGCGAGCCCGCACGACGGAGTGACCGTGACCGCCTCCGCGAGAAGTCCCGGTTGCAGCCCCAGCCTGCGCCACAGCGTCCTGACACCCATGACGCTACCGGCAGGGTCTGACAACGGGCCGTCCACGCTGGGGACGACACCGGCGAAGAGCCGCGTACCGCCTTCCACGGCCTCACCGATCGCGTCGTCGTCACGCTCGGTGAGGAGGGAGAAGTCGAAGGAGACCGCCGCCGCGCCCGCCCGGCGCAGGAGGGCGAACGGCACGTCCGGTGCGCATGAGTGGACCACGACCGGGCCGCCTCCGTGAACCCCGATGACGTCCCGCAGCCCGGCCTCGACGACCTGGCGGTCCACGGACCGGTGGGTCCGGTAGCCGCTGGCGGTCTTGATCTGCCCGCGCAGCACGGCGATGAGCGACGGCTCGTCGAGCTGGAGGACGATCCGGGCGCCGGGGACGCGCCGCCGTACCTCGTCGAGGTGGAGCCGCAGCCCCTCGGCGAGCGACCCGGCGAGGTCCCGGCACGCACCGGCGTCGGAGAGGGCCACCTCGCCGTTCTTCAACTCCAGCGCGGCGGCGAGCGTCCAGGGGCCGACGGCCTGCACCTTCAGCGGGCCCTCGTACCCCTGCGTGAACTCCTCCAGCGCGTCGAGGTCCTCCCCCAGCCACGACCTGGCCCGCTTGGTGTCCCGCCCGGGCCGGTCCCCGATCCGCCAACCGCTGGGCTCCACGCGCGCGTACAGCTCGACCAGCATCCCGGCGGTCCGCCCGATCATGTCCGCGCCGGGCCCGCGGGCGGGCAGTTCGGGCAGATACGGGAAGTCCTCGAATGACCCCGTGACCGTCTTGGCGGCCTCCCGGGCATCCCCGCCCGGCATGGACCCGATCCCGGTAGCCGGACCGAACCTGAACTCGCTGTTTTCGCTCACCCTGGAAGCCTACGTAACCCTCAGGGGGGCGGTCCCGACGACCGCCCCACACGACGTTCCAGGAAGGCGCGCAGTCGCTCGGGGTCGGCGACCTCGAGGTTGTTGCCGAAGCGGCCGCGCTCCCAGGAGATGTCGGTGCGGCCGTGGTAACTCCCGCTCGCGATGAACTCCCCGTCGGCGTCGAGCAGGGCCACGGTCAGGCTGCCGTGGCAGCGGCAGATGTCGTTCAGGAACTCGCCGGTCGTGGTGAGGGCCCGTAGTTCCGCGAGGCCGTCCCGGTCGAAGACCTCGCCCAGGACCCGGCGCTCGGCGAGCGGGCCGCCGTCGTCCCCGTGCTTCAGGATCACCGCGGCCTCGGTGCGTCCCCAGACCTCCTACAGCCACGCGCGGATCTCGTCACCGCCCGTCCCTTCGTCCATCCACCACGGCGTCACCGCCCCGGTCGCACCGTCAGGTCGTTGATCTCCGCGTCCCGCGGCAGGTCGATGGCCATCAGGATCGTCGTGGCGACGGACTCCGGGTCGATCCACTGGGAGGCGTCGTACTCCTTGCCCTCCTGCTGGTGGACCTTGGCCTGCATGGGGCTTGCCGTGCGGCCGGGATAGACGGAGGTGACGCGGACGCCGTTCGCGTGCTCCTCGTGGCGGAGCGAGTCCGCCAGGGCCTTGAGGCCGTGCTTGGAAGCGGCGTACGCGGACCAGTCGGCATGGGCGTTGAGGCCGGCGCCGGAGTTCACGAAGACCACGTGGCCCTGGGCGACCCGGAGTTGGGGCAGGAGGTGGCGGGTCAGCTCGGCGGGGGCGATCAGATTGACGTTGAGCTGGTGGCGCCAGGACTTCGGGGTCAGCTCGCCGACCGGGCCCAGGTCGACCACGCCCGCGATGTGCAGCAGTGAGTCGATGCGGTCGGGGAGCGTCTGGTGCGAGAACGCCCAGGAGAGCCTGTCCGGGTCCGCCAGGTCGCCCACCAGGGTCTTCGCCCCCGGGTACTCGGCCGCCAGTTCCTTCGCGCGGCCGGCGTCGCGCGCGTGCAGCACGAGTTCGTCCCCGCGCGCGTGGAGGCGGCGGGCGACGGCCGCGCCGATGCCGGAACCCGCCCCGGTGATCACATGTGTAGCCATGCCCGCCATGCTCGCATCACCGGGTGCCGTGACTCTCCTCCAGGTAGGCAAGCGCGCCGACCGGCTCCTCGGCGAAGAAGACCAGGTCGGTGAGGGGCCTGGGCAGGAAACCCTCGTCCTCCATGCGTCGGAACTGCTCCTTCAGGCCGTCGTAGAAGCCCGCCGTGTTGAGCAGAACGACCGGCTTCTCCGTCTTCCCGTGCTTCTTCAGCTCCAGGATCTCGGTCGCCTCGTCCAGCGTCCCGGTACCGCCCACCATGATCACGACGGCGTCGGCCCTGTCCAGGAGCAGCGCCTTGCGCTCGGCGAGGTCACGCGCGACGACCATCTCGTCGGCGCCCGTGCGTGCCTTGGCCGCCAGGAAGTCCACCGAGACGCCCAGCAGCCGCCCGCCCGCCTCTTGCACACCGTCGGCGACCACCTTCATGAGACCGACGTCCGAACCGCCCCACACCAGCGTGTGGCCCCCCTTGCCGAGGAGTTCGGCGAACTCCCGCGCGGGGCGGGTGTAGCGGTCGTCGAGGTCGGCGGCGGAGAGGAAGACGCAGATATTCATGCACCTACCGTACGGGGGAAGAACTCGGGTCCCGCCGGTGCTGTACAGGTATGGCTGATGGACACACGATCACGATCGAGCAGGGTTCGGAGCACGTCCGCGTGGTGCACGGCGGGCAGGTTCTCGCCGAGAGCCGCCGCCCTCTGCTGCTGCGTGAGACGGGCCTTCCCGTGCGGTACTACCTGCCGCCCGAGGACGTCCGACTCGACCTGCTGACACCCTCGGACACCCACACGCACTGCCCGTTCAAGGGAACGGCCTCCTACTGGTCCCTGCCCGACGCACCGGACCTGGTCTGGTACTACCCCGAGCCCAAGCCGGATGTCGCGCAGATCAAGGACCACCTCTGCTTCTACGAAGTGGAAGTGGCCTGACCGGCGATTCCCGACCGATGAGTTCCGGCGCGCGCGGCAGTCTTCACCGTCATGGACAAGAAGACCCTCTCGCGCGACGGGACCCCCATCGCGTACGAACGTTACGGCGACGGCCCGGCGGTCGTCCTGGTTGCCGGCGCCATGTGCACGGGCGCCACACTGGCTCCCCTGGCGACGGCCCTGTCCGACCGCTTCGGCGCCGTCACATACGACCGCCGGGGGCGCGGCGCCAGCGGCGACACCGCGCCCTTCGCGGTGGCCCGTGAGGTCGAGGACATCGCGGCCCTGATCGAGGCGTCCGGGGGCAGTGCGGCGCTCTACGGCATCTCGTCGGGCGGCGCGCTGGTCCTGGAGGCGGCGGCTAGCGGACTGCCCGTGAGCAAAGTCGCCGTCTACGAAACGCCGTTCGCCGTCCACGAGGGCGGCGGCAAGGAGCTCCGGGAGTACACGGAGCGGTTGACCGAGCTCCTCGGCCAGGACCGCCGCGGGGACGCCGTCGAGCTCTTCATGGCGCTCGCCGGCACTCCCCCGGAGATGATCGCGGGCGCCCGCCGGTCCCCGGCCTGGCCGGACATGGAGGCGATCGCGCCCACACTGGCGTACGACAACGCGGCGATGGGAGACGGCCTGGTGCCCCGGGACCGGCTGTCCTCGGTCACCGTGCCCGTGCTCTCCGTCGCCGGCGGCGCGAGCCCCGAGTGGCTGCGCGAGGCGGCCCGTGCCGTCGCGGACACGGCGCCGGAGGGGTCGTACCGCACGCTGGACGGCCAGACTCACATGGTGGACCCCGAGGCCCTCGCGCCGCTCCTGACGGAGTTCTTCGGCGAAGCCGGCTGACGGGCTGGGCCGAAGAAGCCGCTGGAACAGGTCGAAGAGGCCGCTGGAACCGGCAGCCGAAGAGGCCAGTGGAACCAGCAGCCGAAGAGGCAGGTGGAGCAGCCGGAGAAGCCGGTGGAACAGGCCCGAGAAGCCGGTGGAACAGGCCCGAGAAGCCGGCTAAACGGCCGCCTTCGCGCGCGTGGTCGTCGCGATCGTCGCCGAGCCGACCACGCGCGTGCCCTCGTACAGGACGATCGCCTGGCCGGGGGCGACGCCGCGGACCGCCTCCGCGAAGCTGACCTCCAGCTGCCCGTCGACGAGCTCGGCGGTGACCCTCGTCTCGCCGCCGTGGGCACGGAGTTGGGCCGTGTACGTGCCCGGGCCCGTCGGGGCCGCGCCGCACCAGCGCGGCTTGATCGCCGTCAGGGCGGTGACGTCCAGGGCGTCCACCGGGCCCACCGTCACGGTGTTGTTCACCGGCGAGATGTCCAGGACATAGCGCGGCTTGCCGTCGGCGGCCGGGGTGCCGATGCGCAGCCCCTTGCGCTGGCCGATCGTGAAGCCGTACGCGCCCTCGTGGGTGCCCAGCTTCGCGCCGGACTCGTCGACGATGTCGCCCTCGGACCTGCCGAGCCGGCCCGCCAGGAAGCCCTGGGTGTCGCCGTCGGCGATGAAGCAGATGTCGTGCGAGTCCGGCTTCTTGGCGACGGCGAGGCCGCGGCGCTCCGCCTCGGCGCGGATCTCGTCCTTCGTGGTCACCGTGTCGCCGAGCGGGAACAGCGCGTGGGCGAGCTGGCGGTCGTCGAGCACCCCGAGGACGTACGACTGGTCCTTGGCCATGTCGGAGGCCCGGTGCAGCTCGCGGGTGCCGTCGTCGCGGACGGTCACCTTCGCGTAGTGGCCGGTGCAGACGGCGTCGAAGCCGAGCGCCAGCGCCTTGTCGAGCAGGGCGGCGAACTTGATCTTCTCGTTGCAGCGCAGGCACGGGTTCGGGGTGCGTCCCGCCTCGTACTCGGCGATGAAGTCCTCGACCACGTCCTCGCGGAAGCGCTCGGCGAGGTCCCACACGTAGAAGGGGATGCCGATGACGTCCGCCGCGCGGCGGGCGTCGCGCGAGTCCTCGATGGTGCAACAGCCTCGCGCGCCGGTCCGGAACGATTGCGGGTTGGCGGAGAGCGCGAGGTGCACGCCCGTCACGTCATGGCCTGCTTCCGCCGCGCGGGCGGCGGCTACGGCGGAGTCCACTCCACCCGACATGGCGGCGAGGACGCGGAGGGGGCGCTGCGAGGTGTCAGTCATAACCCCTCCAGAGTACGGGGCCGTGGGAACCGAAGCCCGCGCGTATCCGTTGAAGATCGCATGGGGGAGAAAAAGGGCGGGGACAGCGACCGGCGCATCGGACGCCGGGCGCTGCTCATCGGCGGTGCGGCGGCGGCCGTGGGCACGGCCGCGCTGGCGCGGGAGGAGCTGGGCCACCTGTGGTGGCGGCTGCCCGGCGTGGAGAAGCCGCGGGTGGCGGGTGCGGTCGACTTCCGGGGCGCCCAGTGGGTGGCGGCGTCGGCGGCGAACTGGCGGCGCGCGGACCGGCCCGACGACTACTCGATAGACCGGGTGGTCATCCATGTCACCCAGGGCGGCTTCAAGAGCGCGGTGAAGGTATTCCAGGACCCGGGGCACGGCGCGGCCGCCCACTACATCGTCCGCAAGGACGGACACATCACGCAGATGATCCGCGAGCTGGACGTCGCGTTCCACGCGGGGAACAGGGAGTACAACGAGCGGAGCGTCGGCATCGAGCACGAGGGCTTCGTCGAGCGCGCCTCGTCCTTCACGGACGCGATGTATGCCGCCTCCGCGCGGCTCACCGCCGGGATATGCGGGCGCTACGGCATCCCCGTCGACCGGAAGCACATCATCGGGCACGTGGAGGTGCCGGGCACGGACCACACCGACCCCGGACCGTACTGGGACTGGGACAGGTACATACGGCTCGTACGTGAGGCCCGTACGGCGAAGGCCTGACCCTCGCGCCGGAAGGCCCCCGCGCGCGAAGGGTCGGCCCCTGTCCTAGCTGAGCCCGGCCGTGCGTGCCCGTCCCACCGCCGGGCCGATCGCCTTCGCCACCGCCTCGACGTCCGCCTCCGTGGAGGTGTGGCCGAGGGAGAAGCGGAGGGTGCCGCGGGCGAGGTCGGGGTCGGTGCCGGTGGCGAGGAGGACATGGCTGGGCTGGGCCACGCCCGCCGTGCACGCCGAGCCCGTGGAGCACTCGATGCCCTGTGCGTCCAGGAGGAGCAGCAGGGAGTCGCCCTCGCAGCCGGGGAAGGTGAAGTGCGCGTTGGCGGGCAGGCGGCCTTCGGCCGCCGGGTCGCCGCCGAGGATCGCGTCGGGCACGGCCTTGCGCACGGCCTCGACCAGGTCGTCGCGCAGGGCGCCGATCTCACGGGCGAACCACTCGCGCTGCTCGGCGGCGAGCCGCCCCGCGACGGCGAAGGACGCGATCGCGGGCACGTCGAGCGTGCCGGAGCGGACGTGGCGCTCCTGGCCACCGCCGTGCAGCACGGGTACGGGGCTGTACTCGCGGCCGAGCAGCAGCGCGCCGATGCCGTACGGGCCGCCGATCTTGTGGCCGGACACGGTCATCGCGGCGAGGCCCGAGGCGGCGAAGTCGACGGGGACCTGACCGAAGGCCTGGACGGCGTCGGAGTGCAGCGGGACGCCGAACTCGGCGGCTGCGTCGGCCAGTTCGCGGATCGGGAACACGGTGCCGATCTCGTTGTTGGCCCACATCACCGTGGCGAGGGCGACGTCGTCGGGGTTGCGGGCGATGGCCTCGCGCAGGGCGTCCGGGTGGACGCGGCCGTACGAGTCGACGGGCAGGTACTCGACCGTGGCGCCCTCGTGTTCGCCGAGCCAGTGGACTGCGTCGAGGACGGCGTGGTGCTCGACGGGGCTCGCGAGGACGCGGGTGCGAGCCGGGTCGGCGTCTCTGCGGGACCAGTACAGGCCCTTCACCGCGAGGTTGTCGGCCTCCGTACCGCCGGAGGTGAAGACCATCTCGCTGGGGCGTGCGCCGAGGGCGTCCGCCAGAGTCTCGCGGGCTTCCTCGACGGTTCGCCTGGCGCGGCGGCCGGCTGCGTGCAGGGAGGAGGCGTTGCCCGTGATGCTCAGCTGGGCGGTCAGTGCCTCTACCGCCTCGGGGAGCATGGGGGTGGTCGCGGCGTGGTCGAGGTAAGCCATGGTGAGCCCGATTCTACGGGCCCGCTGTCCGCTGACTCCGCCCCCACCGGGGGTGGGCCTTGGTCTGCCCGCACCCAGGGCTCGCACGTCGCCTCGTCGGCACGAAAAGCGGCCCCTCGTGCGACGCACCCGGCGCTGTCGGCTGTGCCCACCCTCCTGCAAGAGCCCCGGCCGAGCAGGGGCCCCCACCGCCCTGCGGAACGGCTGCCCACAGACGACCGGGACAGCGATGGCCCTGGAAGTTCCCTAGAAGTTCCAGGACATCGTGCTGTCGAACTGCATGAAGGCCACCAGGACGAGCAGGTCGGCGACGCCGAGGCCGAGGCCGAGGAAGGCGCGACCGCGGCGGGCCGTGCCGCGCCAGAGGGCGACGGAGGCGAGGGCGATGGCGATGGGGCCCAGGAAGACGTTGAGGACCAGGAGGCCGAGGAGGCCGAGGATGAAGGCGGCGACGGCCATGCCGTCGGCGTCCCGCGTGGCGGTCCGGCGGGCTGCGGTAGCGGTGAGTTCCATGATGTGGGTCAGCTCCCAACGGTCGGTTGGTTGACGAATGGCACCAACGGTCGGTTGGTGAAGGTGTGACGCCGGCGGTCGGTTGGTGAAGGCGTGACGCCGACGGTCGGTTGGTGAAGGCGTGACGCCGACGGTCAGTTGGTGAAGGTGTGACGCCGGCAGTCAGTTGGTGGAGGTGTGACGCCGGCGGGCATTGCGCTCGCGGACCGCGAAGACGGCGAGCCAGATACCGATGACGGCGGCGGCGACGAGGGTGACGGGCAGCGGCGCGTGGGCCACGGAGCCCATGACGACACCCAGCAGCAGAAGGGCGGCGACGAGGAACAGCATGAGATGCCTCTCGTGGAAGTCTCGATGTCCCGACCCCGGGATCGATGCCTCGACAGTGAGGCCCGATCGTTTCGGGGACTTGACCACTCAGTGAACGGTTGTAGTAACACTTGTTCACTGACTCTTGAGTCTAGCGCGTCGCCCGGCTTTCCAATTACAGAGAACAGTTGTTAACTGCATGGCATGAGTCACACTCTCGGCATCCGACAGGCCCAGAAGCAGAAGACCCGACAGGCGCTCCTGGACGCGGCGTTGGGACTCCTGGAGGACCAGAGCCTGAGCAGCCTGGGTCTGCGCGAGGTCACCCGCGCCGTCGGAGTCGCCCCGACCGCCTTCTACCGGCACTTCCGCTCCACGGCGGATCTCGGCGTGGCACTGGTCGAGGAGGCACTGGGCAGCCTGCACCCGATGATCGAGGACACGGTGTCCGCGGCCGGGGACAGCGACGAACGCATCGCGCGCGCCGTCGACCTGATCGCCCGCCATGTCGAGACGTACCCGGCGCACGTCCGCTTCATCGCGCGCGAGCGGCACGGCGGCGTCCAGCCGGTGCGGGAGGCGATCAGGGAGCAACTGGCCAGGTTCGCCGAGGAGGTGAAGCTCGCGCTGGCCGAACACCCGGAGTCGAAGGGGTGGAGCGACGACGATCTGCTGATGCTCGCGGGACTGTACGTCGACCACATGCTGATGGCGGCCTCCGCGTTCCTGGAGGCGCTGGAGGGGTCCGACCAGGATCGGCAGCGGGTGGCCTGCGTGACCAGCCGCCAGATGCGGCTGATCAGCATCGGCCGCCACAACTGGCTGGGGTGACGCACCCGTTCACCGAGCGCGTCACCCCTGGGAGAGCCGATCCGGGTCAGCCCTGGGCAGCCTGCTGCCCCTGGCCCTGCTGACCGCCGGGGCCGCCGCCACAGCCGCCCTGACCGCCGCCCATGCCGCCACCCGGACCGCCGCTCGGCATGCCCGAGGGGTTGCCGGACGGCGCCTTCCCGGTGGGCATGTTCGACGGCGCCCCGGACGCGCCGCCCGACGGCATCCCGGAGGGCGCACCGCTGGGACGCCCGGACGGGCCCCCGCTCGGCATGCCGGACGGCCGCTGACAGTTCTGGCCGGAGGTGCCGCTGTTGTTCGAGGACGACGAGGAGTCGCCCGAGCCGCAGGCGGCGAGCAGCGGCGAGAGCGCCAGCAGGGCAACGACGGGGACAAGTCGCGCACGACGATTCATGAGGGTAACTCCCAGTCAGGTCGCAGGGCCGGTTGATGAAGGCCGGATGAGCGGGGGCCAGAGCACCAGATCCAGGTAGGGCCGCGCTGTGCCGAAGCTGTGCCTTGCTGTGGATCAACCGCCCCGCGCAGCGCTCAATCCCCCTCGTACACCGCGCTGATGGCGGCGGCCGCCCCCGCCAGCTCCGCCCGCGCCTCCGGCGGCTCCAGGACCTCCACCGTGTCCCCGAAGGCCAGCAACGTGCGGGCTTCGCGGAGGGAGCCGTAGGACAGCCGGGCGAGAACCCATGCGCTCGCGCCGTCGTCCTCCGGCAACGCCGAGAGCGAGGAGGCGTTGAGGCGCAGGAACATGTCGAGGCGGGAGCGCTGTACCCGAACTGTGACATCGAGACCGCCCGGACGTTCCTCGACCTGGCGTCGCAACACCTCCCAGACGTCGCCGAGTTCGACGCCCGGACGCCGCTTCACGGGGTCCGGCAGCACGTCGGCCGTCCGCACCCGGTCGGCACGGAACAGCCGGGGCCTGCCGCGCCGGTCGGCGACCAGGTACCAGACACCGGCCTTGGACACGAGCCCGTACGGGTCGACGGTGTACGTGCTGGGCTCGGCGTCCCCGCTGTGCCGGTAGCGCAGCCGCAGTCGGCGGTCGCTGAAGACCGCGTCCTGCAGCACCTCCAGGTCGACAGCCCGTTGTGGACCGCCCTTCCAGCGCGTCGCGTCGACCAGGATGCGGCGACTGGTGACCTCGGCGGCGGGCCGGTGCGGCGCGGGCAGCGCGGCCATCACCTTGCGCAGCGCCGAGCCGAGCGCCGCGTCCAGGCCGAGCGCGGCGTGCGCCCCCTGTGCGGCCAGGATGAACAGCGCGCGGGACTCGTCGGCGGTCAGCCCCGTGACGTCCGTGCGGAATCCGGCGAGCAGTTCGATGCCGCCGTGCCTCCCGCGCTCGGCGTAGACCGGGACACCGGAGGCGGACAGGGCCTCGACGTCCCGGTAGATGGTGCGCACCGACACCTCGAGGCGGTCGGCGAGTTCGCGCGCGGGGACACGGCCGCGGGTCTGCAGGAGGAGCAGGATCGAGAGCAGGCGGTCGGACTTCACGCCCCCAGGATCGCGCCCGTCGAAAGGTCAGGCAAATGTTGACGGAAACTGTCAGGTTATGCGGCGAACGTGGGGGCACACCGCCACACGGAAGAGGTCAGCCATGAACGCCATGAACACCGCGCACACCATCGATCCCCGCCCCCTGTACACCCGTGCCACCGAGCAGATCGCCGCGCTGGTCGAGACGGTACGACCGGAGCAGCTCGACGCGCCGACTCCGTGCGCCGACTTCGACGTACGGACCCTGCTGTCGCACATCGTCGGCGGCACCCGCCGTATCGCCGTGATCGGCGAGGGCGGCGACGGGCTCGCCGTGCACCCGTTCGCGGACGGGGTCGGGGACGACGGCTGGCCGGCCGCGTACGACGACGTCAGGGCGCGGGTTCTGAAGGCCTGGGCGGACGACGCCCGGATGGACGCGCCGGTGCGCGTGCCGTGGGGCGAGGCGCCCGGCCGCAACGCGCTCTCCGGGTACGTCATGGAGGCCGTCACCCACACCTGGGACCTGTCCGAGAGCCTCGGCCGGCCGCGCGAACTCGACCCGGAACTGGCCGAGTTCGCGCTCGCGATCGCCCATCGCGTACTGCCCGACGGGCAGCGCGACGACGAGGAGCTGCCCTTCGACTCGGCGGTGCCGACCCCCGAAGGGGCCGACGCCTACGGGCGGTTGGCGGCCTGGCTCGGCCGCCACCCGCTCGTCACCGCGTGAGGCAGGAGCGGCGGCTCAGCCGAGCCTGACCCGCGCGAGCTGCCGGGACTGCGCGACCAGCCGGTCCGCGCTGTCCCACACCTCGGCGTCCTCCTCCAGGAAGCCGCCGGCGAGGTTGCGGGTGGTGATCGACACCCGCAGCGGACCGGGTGCCGGACGGGAGCGCACATGCACCGTCAGCTCGACGGTCGGCACCCAGCCGGACAGGCCGATCTCGAAGGCGGTCGGCGGCAGGGCGTCGACCGCGAGGAGCAGCGAGAGGGGGTCCGCGTCGCGGCCGTCGGCGAGACCGAACCAGGCCCGCATCTCGCCCTTCCCGGACGGCGCGCCGAGCGCCCAGCCCAGGGTCGACGGGTCGAGCTTGAGGAAGAGCCGGTCGGTGATGGCCGAGCTGCCGGGGATCGGAGCGGGCGCGTCCTGCGGGCCGAAGCACTGGTCCATCGGCGGGATCGCGGGCGCTTTCGCGGTCGTACGGACGTCGTCGGGCAGGGTGTCGAGATCGCCGTACGAGGCGAGGACACGGATCCGCTCGACCTCGCGGCCCGCTTCGTCGTACTGGAAGAGGGACGCCTGACCGGTCGACAGGGTCCGGCCCGTCCGCACGACGTCCGTGCGGACGACCGCGGGGCCCGGCTGGGACGCGGTCAGGTAGTGCGCGGAGATCGTGAACGGGTCGGAATGCGGCAGGGCGTCCGCGAGCGCGCGGCCCAGGACGGCGAGGAGATACCCGCCGTTCACCGCGTTGATGATCGTCCACCCGGCGGAGAGGTCGATGTCGTAGACGCCGGGCTCGCGCAGGGTGACCGCGGTGTCCCGGTCGAACTCACTGTCGCCGATCGTGGCCCGTACGGCCTGTACCGAAGCTGCTTCTGACATACCTGAACGGTACAACAGGAAATTACTAAGCGGTAGCTTTGACTGTTGCGGTGATGTGACGTCTCGCGACACCACCCCGGTGACCCAGGTGAGGATTCGGCAATTTCTTGGTAAGTGTCCGTAATGACCCGTGACCAACCGGCTCAGCTTCTCCTCTGAACTGACATGAGCCTCACCGGGACGCCGTTCCTCTTCACCGCGATCGCGCTGTTCGCCCTCGCCCTCGTCCTGCCCCTGGCCCTCTGGTCCCGAGTCCGCGGCCCGGCGCCCGTGCGCAGCGCCGCCCGGGTGCTGATGCTGCTGTTCGCCCAGGGCACCGCGATCACCCTTGTCTTCGTCCTCGTCAACAACGCCAACAGCCTGTACGACAACTGGGCCGACCTCCTCGGCACCGGCAACCACGTCCAGCAGGCCGCCGACCTCGGCAGGGACGGCACCGGCGGGATCGCACTCCAGCAACTGCCCAAGGTCCGGCAGACGTTCACCCAGGCCGACGGTCCCGGCATGCACCAGGCGGGCGGGGTGCGCGTCACCCAGCTCAAGGGCCGGGTGTCGGGGGTGAACGCGGAGGTCTACGTCTGGCTGCCGCCGCAGTACCACGAGGCCGCCTACCGGCACCGGAGGTTCCCCGTCGTCGAGCTGCTGCCGGGCTACCCGGGCTCGGCCAAGGCCTGGTTCGGTTCGCTGAAGGTGCACGAGCAACTGCTGCCGATGATGCGCGCCGGTCAGGTGGCACCGTTCATCCTGGTCGCGCCGCGCACCACACTGCTGGCCAAGGTGGACACGGGCTGTGCGAACGTCCCGGGCACGGTGAACGCCGACAGCTGGCTCAGCATCGACGTGCCCAGGATGGTGACGGACAACTTCCGTGCCGAGGCGGCTCCCGACGGCTGGGCGACCGCCGGCTACTCGGCGGGGGCCCACTGCGCGACGAAGCTCGCCGTCGCCCACCCCGACCGCTACCGGGCGGCGGCGAGCCTGTCCGGCTACAACGACCCGATCGGCGAACGGAAGTCCCTCGCCGCACAGAGCCTGATGCTGCGCCGGCAGAACAACCCCTACCTGCTGCTGCGCGCCTACCGCACCCCGCCGCACGTCGCGCTCTACTTCTCCGGCGAGTCCGGGGACGGCTACCAGGCGGGCGCCGCGCTCCAGCAGATCGCGAAGCCGCCGACGACCGTGGACGTGGTGCTGCTGCCGAGGAGCGCGGGCGGCCACGACATGGGGCTGTGGCGGCCGCAGGTCCCGGAGGTGTTCCGCTGGCTGACCCAGCAGATCGGCACCGGCCCGAAGGGAGCCAGGACGCCTACGGGGTCTCCGGCTCAGCTGCCGTCGAGCGACGGTGCCAGGCACGCGGCGCTCGCCAGTGGTACCGCATCGCGAGCAGCCTCAGGACGAAGGCGGTGACCACCGCGAGCCCGCTGGTGAACGGGGACAGCACGTCGTAGCGGATGCACAGCACGACCATCGTGGCGCCCACCATCGCGGGCACCGCGTACAGGTCACGGTCCCAGCGCAGCAGCGAGGGCACCTCGTTGGCGAGCACGTCGCGCAGCACGCCGCCGCCGACCGCGGTGGTGAGACCCAGGGCGGCCGACTGGGGCAGGCCGAGCCCGTACTCGTACGCCTTCGTGGTGCCCGCGACGCAGAAGAGGCCGAGCCCGGCCGCGTCGAAGACGTTGACGGCCACCTGGATCCGCTCCACCTCCGGGTGGAGGAAGAAGACGAGCAGCGTGGCGAGCAGCGGAGTGGTGAAGTAGCCGAGGTCGGTGAACGCGGCCGGGGGCACGGCCCCGATGATCACATCCCGGAACAGCCCTCCGCCCAGCGCCGTGACCTCGGCAAGTACGGCGATGCCGAAGACGTCGAAGTTCTTGCGGACGGCCAGCAGCGCGCCGGAGATCGCGAAGACGAAGATCCCCACGAGGTCGAGCACATGCTGGACGGAGGGAGTGAACAGTTCCTGAAGCACCCGAACATTCTCACCCGCCGACGGGCGTGCACCTTACAAAGCAAGGCTCGCGGCAGGTTCTGCGGCCTACACCACGGGCTTGCCGGTCGTGTAGATCCAGGTCTGGAACAGGTCGTCCAGCTGTTGGCCCGAGATCTTCTCGGCGAGCCTGATGAAGTCCGCGGTGTTCGCGTTGCCGTAGCGATGCAGCTTCGTCCAGGCGGGCAGCAGCTTGAAGAAGGCGGTGTCGCCGATGCGCTCGCGCAGCATCTGGAGCGTCATCGCACCACGCTGGTAGACCGCCGAGGCGAACATGGTGTCGCGCTGCGGGTCGGCGACCGTGATCTGCCAGAACGCCGAGTCCGCGGGCCGGGCGTTGTACCCGGCCACGAACGAGTCGTGCGCCGAGCGGATGCCCTTGTGCTCGGACCACAGCCACTGGGCGTAGGTCGCGAAGCCCTCGTTCAGCCAGATGTCCTTCCAGCGCTCCACCGAGACGGAGTCACCGAACCACTGGTGGGCCAGCTCGTGCACGATGGTCGACTCCGAGCGCACGGCGGAGTACGCGGGCTTCGACTGGACCTCCAGCGAGAACCCGGCCTCCGGCATGTCGTCGACGATCGCGCCGGTCTCCTCGAAGGGGTAGGGGCCGAAGACCTGCGACCAGTAGTCGGTGGCCTCGGCCGTGACGCCGTACACGTCGACGCTGTTGCTGTTGGCCAGCACCGGGTCGATGGCGACGTAGACGGGTGTCCCGGCCGGGGTCTTCCCGGTCTTCACGTCGAACTTGCCGATGGTCGCGGTCGCGAGATACGTGGCCATGGGCCTGTTCTCGCGCCAGTGTGTGACGGTCTGGCCGCCCCTGTCGTACGTCGATACGAGGCGGCCGTTGGAGACACCGGTCAGACCCTTCGGGGCCTTGATGCGGATGTCGTACGTGGCCTTGTCGGACGGGTGGTCGCTGGACGGGAACCAGGTGGAGGCGGCGTTGGGTTCACAGGCGACGAAGACGCCGTCGGTGGTCTTCATCCACCCGTAGTCGGAGCCGAAGACGATGGGGCCGTTGAGGGCTTCGGGGACGCCACCGTAGGTGACGGTCACCGTGAAGGTCCTGTCCTTGGGCAGGGTGCCGCGCGGGGTGATGTGGATCTCGTCGCCCGCTCGCGTGAAGTCGGCGCGTCTGCCGTTCACCTCGACCTTCGTGACGTCCAGCTTCTGGAGGTCCAGATCGAAGGCGGAGAGGTTCTGGGTGGCGCGGGCCGTCAGAGTCGTACGGCCGTCGAGGCGGTCGGTGTCCGGGTTGTACGCCACGTCGAGGTCGTAGTGGCGGGCATCGAAGCCGCCGTTGCCGAGCTGCGGGAAGTAGGGGTCGCCGATGCCGTCGGCGCCCGGGGTCGGGGCGGAGGAGGCGGCGATGAGGAGGAAGGAGGCCGCCGCGGTGGCGAGGGCCCCTAAACGTGCCGAACGGGAGAGTGCCATGAGCGTCCCTTTCGAACGTGTTCCGAACTAACGGACACGCGAGACTCTGCACTCTCCCGTACGAGCATGTTCATGACTTTGCCAAGTCGTCATGGCCTACTTGTCAGTTGACTCCTGACGATCGGCTTCCGCGGCATCGGACTTCGCCTCGGCCTCGACGGAGGCGTCGACTTCAGCGGCTTCGGTCTCGGCTTCGACGGAGGCGTCGACTTCAGCGGCTTCGGCGTCGGCGGAGGCTTCCGCCTCGTGGGCCTCGGTCTCGGCGGAGGCGTCGCCCTCCTCGGCTTCCGTCTCCGCTTCCGCGGCGTCGTCGGCCCCTTCGGCCTCGGCCTCGGCCTCGGCAGGCGCCTCCTCCTCGGCAGCCGCCTTGGCGACCACCGGCTCGGCGGCCTCCGGCTCCGAAGCCTCCTTAGACGCCTCGGACTCCTGCGGAGAAGACTGAGCCGGAATCACCAGCTCCACCGCTTCCCTCGCCGCCGACAGCAGCACCGTGTCCTGCGGCGCCTGGTCCGCGGCGTTCTCCGGGTGGTGGCAGGCGACCTGCTGACCGGGCTTCAGCTCAAGCAGCGGAGGCTCGGTCGTCTTGCAGATCTCCGTGGCCTTCCAGCACCGCGTGTGGAAGCGGCAGCCGCTCGGCGGCGCGATCGGCGAGGGCACGTCGCCCTTGAGCAGGATCCGCTCGCTCTTGGCGCCCCGGCGCTTGGGGTCCGGCACCGGCACGGCCGACATCAGGGCCTTGGTGTACGGGTGCATCGGCGCCTCGTACAGCGAGGTGCGGTCGGCGAGTTCGACGATCTTGCCGAGGTACATCACCGCGATGCGGTCCGAGACATGGCGTACGACGGAGAGGTCGTGCGCGATGATCACGTACGTCAGACCGAGCTCGGACTGCAGGTCGTCCATCAGGTTCACGACCTGCGCCTGGATCGACACGTCCAGCGCGGAGACCGGCTCGTCCGCCACGACCAGCTTCGGCTTCAGGGCGAGCGCGCGGGCGATGCCGATGCGCTGGCGCTGACCGCCGGAGAACTCGTGCGGGTAGCGGTTGTAGTGCTCGGGGCTCAGGCCCACCAGCTCGAGCAGCCGCTGGACCTCCTTCTTCACGCCGCCCTCGGGCGCCACGCCCTGCAGCCGGAAGGGCGCCGAGACGATCGAGCCGATCGTGTGCCGGGGGTTCAGCGACCCGTACGGGTCCTGGAAGATCATCTGGATGTCCCGGCGCAGCGGGCGCATCTTCCCCACGCTGAGCGAGGTGATGTCCTGACCCTCGAACTCGATGGTGCCGCCGGTCGGGTCCTGGAGGCGGGTGATGACCCGGCCCATGGTCGACTTGCCGCAGCCGGACTCGCCGACGACGCCGAGGGTTTCGCCCTTGCGGACCTCGAAGTCGATGCCGTCGACGGCCTTGACCGCGGCGACCTGGCGCTGGAGGACGCCCTTCCGGATGGGGAAGTGCTTCTTCAGCCCCTGGACCCGCAGCAGTACCTCGCGGTCGCCCGAGCCCTTCGCGGAGTCCGCGCGGTCCTCGGGGGCCACTGCCTGCTGCGGGACCACCGCGTCGGCGGCGTCCGTTTTCTTCGTCTCACTCACAGCTTCGGCGCAATCTCTTCGGTCCAGATCCGCGTACGGTCCTCCTGCGAGAGGTGGCAGGCGGTGTAGTGCCCGCTGCCGACCAGCTGCAGTTCGGGGCGCACGGTACGGGTGACATCGCCCTTGGGCAGGTCCGCGTACGGGCAGCGCGGGTGGAAGGCGCAGCCCGAGGGGACGTTGATGAGGCTCGGCGGCTGGCCCTTGACCGGGATGAGCCGGTCGGAGGTCTCCCGGTCGATGCGGGGCATCGAGCCGAGCAGGCCCCAGGTGTACGGGTGCTGCGGCTTCTCGAAGATCTCGTCGACCGCGCCGCGCTCCACGCACCGGCCGCCGTACATCACCAGGACCTCGTCGGCGATCTCGGCGACCACACCCAGGTCATGGGTGATGAGGATGACCGCGGAGCCGAACTCCTTCTGCAGATCCCGGATGAGGTCGAGGATCTGCGCCTGGACGGTGACGTCCAGGGCGGTCGTCGGCTCGTCCGCGATGAGCAGCTCGGGGTTGTTGACCAGCGCCATCGCGATCATCGCGCGCTGACGCATACCGCCGGAGAACTCGTGCGGGTAGCTGTCGGCTCGCTTGGCGGGCTCGGGGATGCCGACTCGGTCGAGCATCTCGATGGCCCGCTTGCGCGCGGTCTTCTTGTCGACCTTGTGGTGGACGCGGTACGCCTCCACGATCTGGCTGCCGATCGTGTAGTACGGGTGCATCGCCGACAGCGGGTCCTGGAAGATCATCGCCATCTCGCGGCCGCGGAGCTTGCGCACCTCGTCCGGGTCGGCGTTCACCAGTTCCTGGCCGTCCAGCCAGATCTCGCCCGACATCTGGACGTTCTTGCCGCGCGCGCCGAGCCGGTGCAGGCCCATGATCGCCAGCGAGGTGACGGACTTGCCGGAGCCCGACTCACCCACGATGGAGAGGGTCTTGCCCTTCTCCACCGAGAAGCTGAGCCCGTCGACGGACTTGACCAGGCCGTCGTCGGTCGGGAAGTGCACCTTGAGGTCGCGCACTTCGAGGAAGGTGCTCGGCGCGTCCGACGGGGCGGAGACGGGCTCGCCGACCGCGGCGCCGGTCTTGGACAGTTCGGTCACGAGAGCCTCACCCGCGGGTCGGCGGCGGCGTACAGCAGGTCCACCAGGAGATTTGCGATGACGACGAAGAAGGCGGCGAGCAGGGTGACGCCGAGGATCGGGGGCAGGTCGTTGTCGTCGATGGCCTGCACCGCGTACTGGCCGACACCGTGCAGCGAGAACACGGTCTCGGTGATCAGGGCACCGCCGAGCAGCAGACCGAGGTCCATGCCGAAGACGGTGATGATCGGGGTGAGAGCAGCGCGCAGTCCGTGCCGGACCACCACGTTGCGCTCGCGCAGACCCTTGGCGCGGGCCGTGCGGATGAAGTCCTCGTTCATCGTCTCCAGCATGCCCGAGCGGGTGAGCCGCGCGTAGATGGCGGAGTACAGGAGTGCGAGTGAACACCACGCGGGGAAGAGCGTGTTGGCCCACTGGGCGGGGTTCTCGGTGAACGGGACGTACGTGCGGCCGAAGATCGGCCACTGGTAGGTGAAGAGCAGGATCGCCAGGTTGCCCGTGAAGAACATGGGCAGCGAGACACCGGCCAGCGCGACGCCCATGAAGGCGCGGTCGAAGAACGAGCGCGGCTTGAGCGCGGAGACCACACCGACGGCCACACCGGAGATCAGCCACATCACGGCGGCGCCCGCGGCGAGCGAGACGGTCACCGGGAGGCGGGAGGTCAGCTGCGGCCAGACCGCCTCGTGGGTCTTGAAGGAGTAGCCGAAGCACGGTGCGTTGCAGTGCGCCGTGGTGGGGCCCAGGTCATAGGTGGCGCCGGCCACGATCCCCTTGATGAAGTGCCAGTACTGGACATAAAGGGGCTGGTCCAGACCGAGGTTGTGCTTGACCGCGAGGATGTCGGCCTTCGACGGGCTCTTACCGATGTACTGCTGCGCCAACTGGTCGGCGGTCTGGCCGGCCATCCGTGGCAGCAGGAAGAAGATGGCGAAGGTGACCGCGGAGACGACCAGAAGCAGGATCACTGCCGCTGCCGTCCGACGGAGGATGTACGAGATCACGGGGATCGGCGCTGGTGCCCGCGGGCCGCGAAGCCCGCGGGCACCAATGCCTTCACCTGCCTTCCGGGGCTGCTACTTCTTCGTGGTGCCGATGTTGAGGTAGTCGTACTGACCGCTGAAGGCTGCCGTGGAAACCAGGTTGGTGGCGTTCTGCGGGCGGGCCAGCAGGACCTTGAAGTAGGTCAGCGGGACCAGGACGGCGTCGTCCATGGTCTTCTTGTCGATCTCGGTGTAGAGGCTGTTGCGCGCAGTCATGTCCTCGGTGCCGATCGCCTTCTCCAGGAGGGCGTTGACATCCTTGTTGTCGTACTGCGACAGGTTGGTGTTACCCGACTCGCCGATCGCGCTGCCGTTCAGGATCTGCTGCAGGAAGCCGTAGCCGGACGGCCAGTCGGCACCCCACTGCATCATGATCAGGCCGATGTTCTGCTTCTCGGTGAACTTCGGGACACCCGCGTAGTCGGTGAAGTACTTGCCCGACGGGTACTGCTTCAGGCTGGCGTTGATGCCGACCTTCTTCAGCGAGTTGATGATCGCGGTGGCCGCGTCGATCTCCTGCGGACGGTCGCTGCGCGCCGAGATGTTCGTGCTGATCGACGACTTGCCGCAGGCCTTCAGCTGCTCCTTGGCCTTGGCCGCGTCGCCCTTGTTGCCGGCGGACGCGTAGACGTCCGACTTCTCGTAGCCCGGGATGTCCGGCGGGAGAACGGTGGAGGCGACGTCACCGCGGATCGGGCCGCCCTCGGCGGTCTGCACCGAGACCTTGTCGATCGCGTACTGCACGGCCTTGCGGCACTCGACCTTGTCGAACGGCTTCACCTTGGTGTTGATCGCCATGTAGACGAGACGGCCACCGTAGGTGTTGTCCGTGCCCGCCTTCTTGTCGGCGGAGGCGAGCAGCTGCGCCTGGGTCGCGGCCTGGACACCCGTACCACCGAGGTCGATCGCGTCGCCGGCCAGGACGTCCTTGTCGATCGTCTCGGCGTTGACCTTCAGGTTGACGACGATCTTGTCCGGGTACTGCTTGCGCAGCGGGTCGGTCTTCGCGTCCCAGTTCTCGTTGCGCACGAGGACGGCCTGCTTGCCCTCGGAGTAGCTCTGGAACTTGTACGAGCCCGAGGACACGATGTTCTTGACGTAGTCGACGCCGGTGTCCTTCGCCTGGGGCACCGGAGCCGTCTGCGGCGCCGCGACCAGGTAGTCGAACTCCTGGAAGGCCGTCTTCAGCTTGAAGACGATGGTGGTGTCGTCGGGGGTCTCGATCGACGACAGGCCCTTGGCGCTCTTGTCCTTGTAGGGGCCCTTGTACTTGTCGCCGCCGGCCATGAACTGCTGGAAGTAGTTCGGGCCGAGGGAGAGCACGTCACGCGCGAAGTTCGAGCGCTCGACGGCGTACTTGACGTCCTTGGACGTGATCGGCGAGCCGTCCTGGTACTTCAGGCCCGAACGCAGCTTGTACGTCCAGGTCTTGCCGCCGTCGCTCGGGACGCCCTTGCTCGCGGCGAGGTCCGGGACGAGGGTGTTGCCCTTCTCGCCGGCGCCGGGCTGGAACGTCATCAGCGGGCGGGCGTACAGCCGGCTGAGGTTGTACATGTACGCGTAGTACGTGTTGCCCGGGTCGAAGGAGTCCGGGACGTCGGACAGCTCGTAAGTGACCGTGCCCCCCTTCTTCGTGGAGGCGTTGACAACATCCTTGGTCGCTGCGTTGGCCCCAGCTGCTTTGGTGTTGTTGTCGTCGTTCTTGTTGTCATCGGCCTTGCTGCAGCCTGCGACGAGCAGGCACGCGGAGCCGATGGCCGCAACTGCGGCCAGCGCTGACCTTCGCATGATGGGCGGGTTCCCCTCCATTGTCGGAAACTTGATGGGCTCTCGGTGTGCGGCCGGCCTCAGCGGCTGCGCGGGTCGAGAGCGTCGCGGAGACCGTCGCCGAGCAGGTTGAACGCCAGGACGGTCACAAAGATGGCGAGGCCAGGCACGATCATGTACTGCGGGTCGACCTCGTAGAAGGTGACCGCTTCCCTGAGCATGCCGCCCCAGGACGCCTGCGGGGGCTGGATACCGACCCCGAGGAAGCTCAGGGACGCCTCGAAGAGGATGTTGGTCGGGATGAGCAGCGTCGAGTAGACGATGATCGGGCCGACCAGGTTGGGGAGCAGCTCCCGGAAGAGGATGTACGGGCCCTTGGCGCCCATGCCCCGGGAGGCGTCCACGAATTCCCGCTCGCGCAGGGCCAGGGTCTGGCCTCGCACGATCCGGCCCAGGTAGGGCCAGTTGAAGAAGCCGATGACGAAGATCAGCACGCTCAGGTGGAGCGGAAGCCCTTCGAGGCCGAACGCGCCGCCCTGCAGGGTGGCGGAGATGGCGATCGCGAAGAGCAGGAGGGGGAAGGCGAGGAAGGTGTCCATCAGGCGGCTGATGATCGAGTCGACCCGGCCGCCGTAGTAGCCCGCGACGACGCCCATGATCGCGCCGATCACGTTCGACAGGATCGTGGCGCCGAAGGCGACCACCAGCGACACCCAGGAGCCCTCCAGGATGCGGGTGGCGATGTCGCGCCCGAACTTCGGGTCGACACCCAGCGGGTGGTCCGCGCTCATCCCGCCGAGGCCGCCCTTGGGCAGCGAGGTGTTGGGATCGATCAGCTCCTGGTGGAACGCGTTCGGGTCCAGCCCGAACATCGCCTGGATGGGCCGCGCGAGCACGGCCACCAGGATGAGCAGGACGACGATGACACCGCCGGCGACCGCCACCTTGTCGCGCTTGAAGCGCGTCCAGGCGATCTGTCCCAGGGAACGGCCCTCGATCTGCCCCTTGTCGACACCGGCAAGCACGGCCTCCGGCTGTGCTTCCGGTGCCGCCCCGGTGGTCTCGATCGGTGCGGTCACAGTGACCCGACCCCTCTGACCGGTGGTGACCGGCCTACGCCCGCCGCTGTCTGCGGCTTGGTTCACTTGCATGCCGGGAGGGACCGCAGATGGTGCGGAGTGGTTTCCCGGCTGATCCTTCGACTTGCACTCGCTCACAGGATCGATGACCCCATGTCTGACGGGGAGTCTTCAGTGCGCGCACGATCACGTGCCAGGTCTGGTGGAGAAAGTATGCGCAACCGTGATGCGGTTAAGGGGATTCCGTTATCCGAACAGTGGGTAACGCGGGCCGGACAGGGGACAGTTGTGCCGCAAGGGCTCACGAGACACCCTTTCGTCACATGTCGGCCTCAAAGTGGACATTCAGCCCTTACGGCCACTCCCGCGCAGGTCAGCCGCGAGACGCGGCCGACGCGACACCGCCACACGAGGTCATGATGGCAGCCGGGATCTGCCCTGAGCTCCCCGGGCCCGGTCCTCGCGGTCAGTAGCCGCCACGGGCCGGCGGATAGCCGTAGCCGCCCGCCACCGGTGCCTGCGCCGGAGCCGCGTGCGCCTCGCGGTCGTAGAACGGCCGGGCGTTGGCCCGCAGCCACATCGCCACCGGGTCGTACTCGTCGGACATCGCGACGGTCGAGACGGGCAGCCCGTCCGGGACCGCGCCGATGGACTGCTGCATCATCGCGCGCACCGAGTCGACGGCGGGCGGCGAAGTGTCGTACACGTCAAGGCCGATGGCCAGATAAGGCGCCCCGAGCGCGGGCTGCACCCAGGCGCGGCGCAGCGAGCGCACGGCCGAGGTGCGGTGCGCGTTCTGCGAGAGGAGGGCGTAGAACTGCGGGATCTCGATGCCCGGCTCGGAGAGCCGGAGCGGGCCCGCGGGCTGGCGCTCCAGGCCGGTGGCGATACGGCGCAGGTCCAGCCAGGGGATGCCGAGGCCGCCGCCCGGAGCATGCGGATTGAGCCAGAGGCCGAAGTGGTCGGGGTACAGGGTGCGGGCGACGTCGAGGCCGTCGACGACCTCGTACGAGCGGTTCCAGCCGCTGGCCGAGAGCTCCTGGGCGGAGGTGACACAGGGCGCGTAACCGAAGCCGTCCACCTCCATGTTTCCGTACTGGGCGTCCGGGGAGCCGGCCTGGCCGTGCCAGAGCAGCATCCAGATCTGGCCGGACGACGGGGTCGCGAGCGCGCGAAGGAGCGCCTCGTAGGCGTCATAGCGCCCGGGCGTCACCTGGCGCAGCATGTGCTCGACCTGCCCGGCCGCCGCCGTGCCGCTCGCGCTCACCCTTTACCGCCCTTCGAGAATCCTGGCCCCTGGATATGAAACCAGCTTAGGTGGCTCGGCCGACAACAACCGCCCAAGAGCCCGGGGCTTGTTGCCGACACGCGCGTGCGAGTCGTTCCTGGCTGGTCGCGCGGTTCCCCGTGCCCCTGAGGGGGCGCTCCTAGTGGGCCTGCTGATAGAAGGGCCGCACCTGGGCGCGCATCCATTCGCCCACCGGGTCCTGGGCCACGTCCAGGAGGACGAGGTTCACCGGCCACTTCACCGCGACCCGGCCCAGTGCGCGGCCCACCGCCTCCATGGGCAGCGCCCGCAGGTCGCCCTCCCACTGGGAGAGTTCGACGCCGATGAACATGACGGGGTCGGCGGTCTCGATGGCGGCCAGACAGCGGCGGGCGGTCAGCACGACGCCGGTCTCGGCGAACTCGGCGGAGGCGGCGGACAGGAAGTCCACCGGGTCCTCCTGCCAGTCGGGCTCGAACAGCCGCACCCGGCCGCCGCTCGCGGGCCCGTCCAGCGGGGTCCGACCGCCCCGGCACAGCTCGGCGACGGCGAGCGGCGGCAGCGGTACGCCGACCACGCCGTCCGGGTTGACCGCGATGCCGACCTGCGGGGGCAGTCCGCGGGCGAACTCGACGGCGGGCGCGATGGTGTAGGACATGTGGCCGCCGGTGACCTGGCGGAACTGCTCCTCGGAGCTGAAGACGGGGACGTACGCCTGGCCCTCGATCTCCAGCGTGGGCAGATCGAGCGGGCCGGACTGCGGACCGCCGCCGCTCGGGAGGGGCACCCAGACGAAGCTGCGGCCGAGGACCTCAAGGATGCGGGCGCCTGCCGAGGGCACGCCGAGGGAGGCCGACAGCACCTCCTCCAGTTCGTTGCCTGGCCATCCGCCGTGCGGATGGGGGTGCGCCTGTGCCGGGAAGTCGGGGAAGTCCATCTGTCTACCGCCTGCTGTGAACCGCTGTTCGGGTGCTCCGGTGTTCCGGCTGGCAAGGTTAGTGGGCTCGTACGCCCCTCTCGTACGCCTGTTTCCTATGACCTTTCCGTCGTCGGCTCGTACGGTCCTTCAGCCGCCGAAGTCGATCCGGCGCAGCACGTCCGCCGCGTCCCGGTCGATGAGGACCGCCGAGCCGCAGCCCTCCGGCAGGTCGCCCTTCTCGACGGAGCGCAGCAGCCGGGTGACCGCGCCGCGGTGGCGCGCGAACGCGTACCGCGAGACACCGCGGCCGCGGTCGCGCTGGCCCTCGAGGGCGGTTTTCGGCGTGACGTCGAGCAGCAGCAGGTGCAACGCGCCGCCCCGGCGCCGGGCCTCGCGGGCGAGCCAGCGGCGCACCCAGGCCTGCGTACCGCAGTCGTGCACGACGACACCGGCGTCGGAGCGCAGGGCGCGGCGCAGTCCCGCGTAGTGCGCGAGGCGGACGAGGGGGCGGTAGACCGCGTACGGCAGCCAGCGCGCCATCCGGTCGTCCCAGCGGTCGCGGGTGTCCTGGGAGTCGATGCGCGCGCCCGTGACGGCCCGGCGCATCAGCGTCGACTTGCCGCTGCCCGGCAGCCCGGTGACCACGACGAGGTCGTACGCCCCGAAGTGCAGCCCGTGCGGACTGTGTCCCGCGCGGTCCCTGAGGTCGCGGACGACGGCCGTCGGGAGCGGGCCGCACGACTCCCGGGCCCGGGCTCCGGGCTGCTTGGGCAGCGCGATGCCCGAGGTCGTCGCGTACGCCGTGGTCCTGTTCACCGTGATCGTCCTCCTCTTGGGTCTGGAGTCCCATCCCCGTCGAGTGTAAAGAGAAGGTAATGCGCGGCGCTTCCCGTTTCCGTACTCGGACTGCCACAGGCCGGTTACAGATGCGGGCTGACGTCATCGGACGGCGCGTGCAATGATGTGCGCGCCAACTGCATACCGGCCGCTTGAATCCGCGCGGGAGAGTCCCAGGTCACCCTGGGCGCCGAAGGAGCAAGTCCCTCCCTTGAATCTCTCAGGCACCGTTACCGCGCGGGCGAGGCACATCTGAAAAGCGGGCCGCTGACCAGTGGCTCCACCCAAGGTGCAAGTCAGGACCACCGATTCGCGGGGTCGTGATGAACCTCTCAGGTTCCGATGACAGATGGGGAGGAACGACCTCGCCGTCATGCCTTGGGAGCCCCACCGATGAGCAGCAACGCACCCCGTCACACCGCGCTCGATGCCCTGCATCGTTCGCTCGGCGCGACGATGACCGACTTCGCAGGCTGGGACATGCCCCTGCGCTACGGCTCCGAGCGCGACGAGCACCTCGCCGTCCGTACGAAGGCCGGTCTCTTCGACCTCTCGCACATGGGCGAGATCACCGTCACCGGCCCGCAGGCGGCCGAGCTCCTGAACCACGCCCTCGTCGGCAACATCGCCTCCGTTGGTGTCGGCCGCGCCCGCTACACCATGATCTGCCAGGCGGACGGCGGCATCCTCGACGACCTGATCGTGTACCGGCTGGCCGACACCGAGTACATGGTCGTCGCCAATGCCTCCAACGCGCAGGTCGTGCTCGACGCCCTGGTGGAGCGTGCCGCGGGCTTCGACGCGTCGGTGCGCGACGACCGTGACGCGTACGCGCTGATCGCCGTGCAGGGCCCCGAGTCCCCCGGCATCCTCACGTCACTCACCGACGCCGACCTGGACGGCCTCAAGTACTACGCGGGTCTGCCCGGCACGGTCGCGGGCGTCCCGGCGCTCATCGCGCGCACCGGCTACACCGGAGAGGACGGCTTCGAGCTGTTCGTGTCCCCTTCGGACGCCGAGAAGCTGTGGCAGGCGCTGACCGATGCGGGCGCCCCGGTCGGGCTCGTCCCCTGCGGCCTGTCCTGCCGCGACACGCTGCGCCTGGAGGCGGGCATGCCGCTGTACGGACACGAGCTGACCACGTCGCTCACCCCGTTCGACGCGGGACTCGGGCGGGTCGTGAAGTTCGAGAAGGAGGGCGACTTCGTGGGGCGTACCGCCCTGGAGGCCGCCGCCGAGCGCGCCGCCGAGAACCCGCCGCGGGTGCTCGTCGGCCTGATCGCCGAGGGCCGCCGCGTCCCGCGCGCCGGGTACCAGGTCGTCGCCGAGGGCAAGGTGATCGGCGAGATCACCTCCGGCGCCCCCTCCCCCACACTGGGCAAGCCGATCGCGATGGCGTACGTCGACGCCGCGCACGCCGCTCCGGGCACAGCCGGAGTCGGTGTGGACATCCGGGGCAGCCACGAGCCGTACGAGGTCGTGGCGCTGCCGTTCTACAAGCGTCAGAAGTAGAGACTGAGCGCGGTCCAGAAGTAGCCGACAGCGACACCGCGCGCCGCTTCCCTGCCCACCGGCAGGTCCAGCAGTCCCCCATTCATCAGCACTCCCCCGCGTACAGGAGAATTCAGGCCATGAGCAACCCCCAGCAGCTGCGCTACAGCAAGGAGCACGAGTGGCTGTCGGTCGCCGAGGACGGCGTCTCGACGGTCGGCATCACCGAGTTCGCGGCCAACGCGCTCGGCGATGTCGTCTACGCCCAGCTTCCGGAGGTCGGTTCCACGGTGGCCGCGGGTGAGTCCTGCGGCGAGCTGGAGTCGACGAAGTCGGTCAGCGACCTGTACTCCCCGGTCAACGGCGAGATCACCGAGATCAACGAAGACGTGGTCAACGACCCGTCGCTGGTGAACTCCGCGCCCTTCGAGGGCGGCTGGCTGTTCAAGGTGCGCGTCGCGGAGGAGCCGGCCGACCTGCTCTCCGCCGACGAGTACACCGCCTTTTCCGCCGGCTGAGAGGTCGTAGAACATGTCGCTTCTGAACACGCCCCTGCACGAGCTGGACCCCGACGTCGCCGCCGCCGTCGACGCCGAGCTGCACCGCCAGCAGTCCACCCTGGAGATGATCGCCTCGGAGAACTTCGCTCCGGTCGCGGTCATGGAGGCCCAGGGCTCGGTCCTCACCAACAAGTACGCCGAGGGCTACCCGGGCCGCCGCTACTACGGCGGCTGCGAGCACGTCGACGTGGTCGAGCAGATCGCCATCGACCGCATCAAGGCGCTCTTCGGCGCCGAGCACGCCAACGTGCAGCCGCACTCCGGTGCCCAGGCCAACGCCGCCGCGATGTTCGCGCTGCTCAAGCCGGGCGACACCATCATGGGTCTGAACCTCGCGCACGGCGGGCACCTGACCCACGGCATGAAGATCAACTTCTCCGGCAAGCTCTACAACGTGGTCGCGTACCACGTGAACGAGGAGACCGGTCAGGTCGACATGGCCGAGGTCGAGCGCCTCGCCAAGGAGTCCAGGCCGAAGCTGATCGTGGCGGGCTGGTCGGCCTACCCGCGCCAGCTGGACTTCGCGGAGTTCCGCCGCATCGCGGACGAGGTCGGCGCGTACCTCATGGTCGACATGGCGCACTTCGCCGGCCTGGTGGCGGCGGGCCTGCACCCGAACCCGGTGCCGCACGCCCACGTCGTCACGACCACCACCCACAAGACGCTGGGCGGCCCGCGCGGTGGCGTGATCCTTTCGACGGCCGAGCTGGCCAAGAAGATCAACTCCGCGGTCTTCCCGGGTCAGCAGGGCGGTCCGCTGGAGCATGTGATCGCCGCCAAGGCCGTCTCGTTCAAGGTCGCCGCCTCGGACGACTTCAAGGAGCGCCAGCAGCGCACCCTCGACGGCGCCCGGATCCTGGCGGAGCGCCTGGTCCAGGACGACGTGAAGGCCGTGGGCGTGGACGTCCTGTCGGGCGGCACGGACGTGCACCTGGTCCTGGTCGACCTGCGCAACTCCGAGCTGGACGGGCAGCAGGCCGAGGACCGCCTCCACGAGGTCGGCATCACGGTCAACCGCAACGCCATCCCGAACGACCCGCGCCCGCCGATGGTCACCTCCGGTCTGCGCATCGGCACGCCGGCCCTCGCCACCCGCGGCTTCACGACCCAGGACTTCACCGAGGTCGCGGACATCATCGCCGAGGCGCTGAAGCCGTCCTACGACGCGGCGGCCCTCAAGGCCCGGGTGTCCGCTCTGGCCGACAAGCACCCGCTCTACCCCGGCCTGAAGTAGTTCCGTACGGTTTTTGCCGTACAAGCCTTTCGTGCGAGCATCGTGTTTCGCGCGAAACGTCCGGGGCGCCGCGCACACTGGGAGGTGAGCGCGGTGCCCCGCCCCAAGCACCACCTCCTCCGGACAACGGCGTCCGGCGAAATCCAGCTAGGAGTCCCACCGTGGCCATCTCGGTCTTCGACCTGTTCTCGATCGGCATCGGCCCGTCCAGCTCCCACACGGTGGGTCCGATGCGTGCGGCACGCATGTTCGTCCGGCGACTGCGCAATGAGGATCTGCTGGCCCCGGTGACCTCCATACGCGCCGAGCTCTACGGCTCCCTGGGCGCGACCGGGCACGGGCACGGCACCCCCAAGGCGGTGCTGCTCGGCCTGGAGGGCGCGTCACCGCGGACGGTCGACGTGGAAGGGGCCGACGAGCGGGTCGAGCAGATCAAGTCCTCGGGGCGGATCAACCTGCTCGGCGAGCACGAGATCGACTTCTCCTTCGATGACGACCTGATCCTGCACCGCCGCAAGGCGCTGCCGTACCACGCGAACGGCATGACGATCTTCGCGTACGACGCCTCCGGCGAGCTCGTGCTGGAGAAGACGTACTACTCCGTGGGCGGCGGCTTCGTGGTCGACGAGGACGCGGTCGGCGAGGACCGCATCAAGCTGGACGACACGGTCCTGAAGTACCCCTTCCGCACGGGCGACGAGCTGCTGCGGTTGACCCGCGAGACGGGCCTGTCGATCTCGGCCCTGATGCTGGAGAACGAGCGGGCCTGGCGCACCGAGGAGGAGATCCGCGAGGGGCTCCTCGGCATCTGGCGCGTGATGCAGGCGTGCGTGTCGCGCGGCATGTCCCGTGAGGGCATTCTGCCCGGCGGCCTCAAGGTCCGCCGCCGCGCCGCCGTCTCGGCCCGCCAGCTCCGCGCCGAGGGCGACCCGCTGGCCCACGCGATGGAGTGGATCACGCTCTACGCCATGGCCGTGAACGAGGAGAACGCGGCGGGCGGCCGCGTGGTCACCGCCCCCACCAACGGCGCCGCGGGCATCATCCCGGCGGTCCTGCACTACTACATCAACTTCGTGCCCGGCGCCGACGAGGACGGCGTGGTCCGCTTCCTGCTCGCCGCCGGCGCCATCGGCATGCTCTTCAAGGAGAACGCGTCCATCTCCGGCGCCGAGGTCGGCTGCCAGGGCGAGGTCGGCTCCGCCTGCTCGATGGCCGCCGGCGCCCTCGCCGAGGTCCTGGGCGGCAGCCCCGAACAGGTCGAGAACGCCGCCGAGATCGGCATGGAGCACAACCTCGGCCTCACCTGCGACCCGGTCGGCGGCCTCGTCCAGATCCCCTGCATCGAACGCAACGGCATGGCGTCCGTGAAGGCCGTGACCGCCGCCAAAATGGCCATGCGCGGCGACGGCT
The DNA here is from genome assembly GCF_014645835.1 of Streptomyces albiflavescens. GTDB lineage: Bacteria > Actinomycetota > Actinomycetes > Streptomycetales > Streptomycetaceae > Streptomyces > Streptomyces albiflavescens. The sequence goes on along the minus strand of NZ_BMMM01000011.1, from coordinate 43,833 downwards.
CCCACAAGGTCTCCCTCGACAAGGTCATCAAGACCATGAAGGAAACCGGCGCCGACATGAGCGTCAAGTACAAGGAGACGGCGCGGGGCGGGTTGGCCGTCAACATCATCGAGTGCTGAACTTCGTACGAGCGTGATCACCTCGGACCGGTCGGCGAAGTCGGCCTCGGTGCCGGGATCGATGGCCACCCGAGGCTGAGGTTCCCGCCGCGGGCGGGGATCACACGTGCCAGGGCGGGGCAGGAATCAACCACAACTCCTGTTCCCCCCACCGGCACTTCAGGGAGTCGCCATGCTGCGCGGCATCGACGTGAGCGCGTACCAATCCTCTTCGTACGACACCGACGGCCTCTCCTTCGTCTTCATCAAGGCGACGGAGGGCCGCTCGTACGTCAACCCGAAGCTGACCGCCCAGGTGAAGACGGCCCGCGACGCCGACTGCGTGGTCGGCTTCTACCACTTCCTGTGGCCCGGCAACATCACGGCCCAGGCCGAGTACTTCCTCAGCAAGGCCCCGGAGAAGGCGGGCGACCTGCTCGCCGTCGACTGGGAGACGACCGGCGACGGCACCCACGCGAGCAACGCGGAGAAGGACCGCTTCATCCGCAAGGTGAAGGAACTCCGCCCCGATCACCGGGTCGTGCTCTACACCAACCGCAACTACTGGCTGAACGTCGACACGACGTCGTACGCGGGCGACGGCCTGTGGATCGCCGACTACGTGACCGCGGGCAAGCCCCGCATCCAGGCGAAGTGGCGCTTCCACCAGTACACCGACGAACCCCTGGACAAGGACGTCGCCGACTTCGCGAACAAGGCGGCGCTAGTCGACTGGGCGGACGGCGGCTGAGCGCTCTCCGACCGCGAAGGCCAGGATCTCGGGTACCGCCTCGCTCAGGCTCCCGAAGTGGCGGTGGACGCCGTCCACTTCGGGAGCGTTGACTCCCCACACCGTCATTCCGGCACGCAGCCCGGCCTCCACGCCCGACGGCGCGTCCTCCACCACGAGACAGTCCGCCGGCTCGGCGCCGAGGAGCTTCGCCGCCAGCAGGTAGGGCACCGGCGACGGCTTGCCCTCCTCGACGGCGGCGGCGTCGACGAGCACCTCCGGAACGGGCAGGCCGGTCCGGGCGAACCGGCCACGCACCCGGTGCTCGTAGTTCGACGTGACCAGCGCCCAGCGCCGGGCCGGCAGCGCGGCCAGCAGCTCCGCGGCACCCTCGAAGGCGCCGTAGACGCCGGAACGTACGTCCTCGTCCTCCAACTCGTGCAGGGCGGCCAGGCACTCCCGCGGGTCGCGATCCGGGGCGACGGTCGCGAAGGTCTCCATGGGGCGGGTGCGCAGCGCCACGCGGTGGACCTGCCGGGGGTCCACCTCGTAGCGCGTCGCCCACGCTTCCCAGACACGGCGCTGATTGTCCACCGCGTCAATCAGCGTTCCGTCGACGTCGAACAGGACGTACTTTCCGGCAGGGGGCCTTACGATTTCGCTGGTCACGGACGTGATCATGCCATTGGCCGGGCGGGGAGCGGGAGTCGGGATCAGGCGCGGAAGTCCGCCGAGCGCTCCCGGGGTGCCTCGGCGAGCGCCTTCGTCACCGAGTCGAGGCCCTCCTGCAGGCCGTAGACCGGGGTGCCGGGCTGCTGGCGCCAGGAGTCGCCGAGGCCGCCGGCGTCGACGGTGTCGAAGCCGAGGTCGTCGATCAGGGCGCGGACCACGCGCTTGGCGTCCTCGTCGTCGCCTGCGACCGGGAGGGCCATGCGGTCGGGGGCGCCGGCCGGGCGCGGGCGGTCCAGGATGTCCTGGGCGTAGGTGCCGTTGAAGGCCTTGATGACGGTGTGGCCGATCTGCTGGGCCGTCCAGCTGCTCTCGGTGAGGCCGTTGTCCTCGATCGCGGCGATCCTGCCGTCGCGCTGCTGGGGGTAGTAGTTGCCGGTGTCGATGACGGCGACACCGTCCGCCGCCTCGTCGAGCAGCCCGGACGGCAGGTCCGGGACCGCCTTCACCGGGACCGTGATCACGACGAGCTCGGCGCCGCGTGCCGCGTCCTCGACCTTGACGGGTGTCGCCCCGGTCTCCTCGGCGAGCGCTGTGAGTGTGTGGGGACCGCGGGAATTGGCGACGGAGACGTCGTGGCCGAGGGTGGTGAGCCGCCGGGTGAGGTTGCCGCCGATGTTGCCCGCGCCGATGATGCCGATCTTCATGAGTGCCAGGCCCTTCCGGGGTTGGTGGTCCTGATGAGGGTCACCAACCCCGGCGGCGGACGCGCTATTCCGGGATGTGCGGCATCCGGGTGACCGCCCTCAGGGTTTCACCACGATCTTGCCGAAGTGCGTGTTGCTCTCCATCAGACGGTGGGCGTCCGCGATGCGGTCGAGCCCCTCGAAGACCTCGGCGACCGGTGGCCGGAAGCCGCCGTCGCGCAGGCCCGCGTTCAGGAAGGCCGTGGACCGGCGGCGGCCTGCCGCCGTCGAGGTCAGGGCGAAATTGGCGTACGTGTGGACGGTGAGCGGCCAGTTCCAGGGAAGCTCGGCCGGTCGCTGATCGAGCCAGCCGTAGACGAGCATCGCACCGCCCTCCGTGAGCGCCTCGCCCAGCGTGCGGAAGCCGGGACCGCCGATCGCGTCGAAGACCACCTCGGCCCCGCGACCGCCGGTGAGCCGCCGGGCCTCCTTCGGCACGTCCTCGTCGTCGGAGACGATCACGTGCTCCGCCCCGAGATCGAGAAGCCGTCGCCTCTTCGCCTCGGACCGGGTGGTGGCCAGCGGAATCGCGCCGATGCGGCGGGCGACCTGGATCGCGGCGGTGCCGACACCGCTGGACGCGCCGGTGATCAGGACATGGTCGCCGGGCTTCAGCCCCGCGGTCTCCAGGAGCGCGCCGTAAGCCGTCGTGTAGGTCAGCCACGCCGCGGCGCCGGTGACCGCGTCCACCGTCTCCGGGCGTGGCACGACCGCGGTGTCGGGCAGCACGACGCGTTCCGCGTACACGCCCTGGGCGCTCATCTCGATGCCGGGTCCGGTCATCACGGGGTCGCCCACGGCGAAGTCGGTGACGCCCTCGCCGACCGCCTCGACGGTGCCGGACGCCTCGTAGCCGAGCCGCGAGGCGGGCAGGGTGGGCTGGTAGTAGTACGTCCCCGCGCGGAACAGGGCCTCGGCGCGGTTGAGGCCCAACGCCTCGACGCGTACGAGGACTTCGCCGGGGCCGGGGGCGGGCACCTCGACGTCCTCGATCTTCAGGACGTCCGGGCCCCCCAGTTCGTGAAAGAGCACAGTGCGTGAAGTGGTTGATGACATACCCGTCACGCTAAGAGTGCAGCGCGAGACGATCCATGCCCTCTGATCTCGCTTTCATGTCCGTTCGTCTCGCTTCCGGGCCAACGAGCTACCGTATGGGCATGGACGTACTCAGCGACGCCATCACCACGATGCGCACCGGGCGCCCGCACTCCTCGCGCCGGGACGCATACGCGCCCTGGGGGATGCGCTTCGAGTCCTCGGACGGGGCCGGGTTCCATGTGGTGCTGCAGGGTTCGGCGTGGCTGCTCCCCGCGGAGGGGGAGCCGGTGGCGCTCGGCCCCGGCGACGTGGTGTTCCTCGCACACGGCCACGGTCACGCGCTGGCCAGCGGCGTGGACGTACCGCTGGAGGACGTACGGCTGCGGCCTGACGGCACGTGGCCGGAGCCTCCGCCGCCACGACCGTCGACAGACCCGTCGACCGTTCTGCTCTGCGGGGCCTACCAGTTGGACCGGGCTCGCGCCCATCCGCTCCTGTCCGAGCTGCCCGAGGTGGTCCATCTCCCTGCCCGCGTCGGCGCCCACCGCTCGCTGCGGGCCGCGGTCGAACTCCTCGGCATCGAGCTGGAGGAGCGCCGGCCGGGCTCCGACACGATCGTCACCTCGCTCCTCGACACACTCCTGCTGTACATCCTGCGCGCCTGGTGGCAGCGCGAGCGGCACGGCTCCGGGCATCCCACCGGCTGGTCGGCCGCCCTCGCCGACCCGGCGGTCGCGGCGGCCCTGCGCGCCGTCCACGGCGCCCCGTCCCACCCCTGGACGGTCGAGGAACTCGGCGCCCTCGGCGGCCTCTCCCGCGCGGCATTCGCCCGACGGTTCACCGCGCTGGTGGGCGAGCCCCCGCTCACATACCTCACCTGGTGGCGTATGACGACCGCGGGCCGCCTGCTCCGCGCCGGCGACATCCCCCTGCGCCAGGTGGCCCAACGCACCGGCTACGCCTCGGAGTTCGCCTTCGCCAAGGCGTTCAAGCGGGAGTACGGGGTGGCGCCCGGTCAGTACCGCAGGCACGCCTCCTGAGCACCGCCCCCACGGCATGACGAAAGGGCGCCCACCGGATCACCGGGGGCGCCCCTTCGCGGGTGTCACTTGCTCAGGTGGGTCCAGAACTCGTCGAACGAGAGGACCTTGTCGCCGTTGAGGTCGCGGCTGGCGATGATGGCCTCCGCCACCGACTCGGTGACGTTCCAGTCGCCGCCCTGGGCGAGGGCGGTCTTGAACTCGGCAGCGGTGATGAAACCGTCACCGTCCGTGTCGATCCGCTCGAACTGCTTCCGTGCTTCCTCGATGTCCGCCACCGATCCGCCCCTTCGTAGTGCATTACTGCCACGTGTACGGAGGTCAGATTAACGGGCGAGCCGAGCGCGCAGTGCGGCGACCACCCAGGCGAACTCCTCGCGGTGCGCGGACAGCGGCTCCATGCCGCGGACCAGTGCGTTCAGCTCCCGGAAGCGGGCCATCTCGACATGCGCCGCGGACTCCAGGCGTTCCAGTACGGCCGCCCGGTCGGCGTTGCCGAGCAACGGGCCCAGCACCTCCTCGGCCCCGGGCGACTCGGGGTCGACGCCCTGCTCCAGCGCCTCTCCCGCGAGTTGCACCAGTCGGCTCATGAACCACAGGGATGTGCCGGCCGGCACATCCGGCCCCCGGTCCGCCGCGTTGAACTCGATCATCTTCCGCATGCGCGCGCGGAAGCCCTTGTCCTGCAACAGCTCGGCCAGCTCCACCCAGGCGTCCACCTGCTCGGGCGTGGGGTCCTCGGGCAGATCAGCGAGGCTGAACTGGATCCGGGTGCGGATGTCGGGGTCCGCGGTGTCGAGGCCCCCGAAGGTCTCCTCCATGAAGTCGTCGATGATCCGCTTCCGTTCCGCGGCCGACAGCCGCGCCAGCTTGTTCATGAGTGTCATCTCCTCCGCGGTGGAACCGCGTCGCGCCACGGTCGACAGCACCGCCCGGGTCACCTTCAAGGACCGGATCTGCGCGTCCAGCGCCACCACGTGCGCGGCCGCCACTTCCGCGATCGTCGTCTCGCCCGCCAGCACCTTGCGAACGTCGTCCAGGCCCAGGCCCAGTTCGCGCAGGGTGCGGATCAGCTCCAGGCGTGCGACGGACGCGGCGTCGTACAGGCGGTAGCCGCCCGAGGAGCGGGCCACCGGGGGCAGGGCGCCCTCGTCCGACCAGTAACGGATGGTGCGGACGGACAGGCCGGTGCTCCGGGACAGCTCTCCGATGGTGAAAAGTCCGGTGCCGTCGTCGATCATGTCTGGGAGTGTGGGCCTTCCAGTGGGTGGAGACTCAAGGCGAGCACTCAAACGTGGGGACTCGAGGTGCGGGGGCGCGGTCGTGACGGACACTCTGCGGGACATTCTGGATGCGGCGGCTCGTGGTGTCTTTCCGCCTCCTGACGGCTCCGTGACCGTCGTACGCCAGCATTCCCACCGGGACGCGGGGGTCATCGCCTTCACCGCACATAACGTCGTCTTCGCCGACGAGGATCCCCGGTGGGTGCGCGAGGCGCTGGGCTCCGTCGACTGCGACGCGCTCGCCGCGCCGATGAACGCGCGGTTCCTCGCGGCGCTGATGGAGCGCACGAGGCGGGCGAGCGACACCATCGACCTGCTCACGGTCGGCTCCCCGCTCCCGGGCGAGCCGCCGCTCGAGCTGAAGGAGATCCACGACCCCGACCATCCGCGGGTCGTCAGTTCCCGCAGGCGCCGCGACGACGTGCGGGTGTGGGCCACCGAGGGCGGCGTGCTCGTGATGGGGCGCGGGGTCGCGGGCCGACTGGAGGTCGCGGTCGAGGTCGACGAGCAGGTACGCCAGCGGGGGCTGGGGCGTGCGCTCGTCTCGGCGGCCCGACAGCTGAGCGAGGGCGAACCGGTGTGGGCCCAGATCTCGCCGGGGAACGCCCGCAGTCTGCGGGCGTTCCAGGCGGCCGGTTACCGTCCGGTGGGGTCGGAGGCGCTGCTCCTCACCCGCCAGGGCCTGTCCGCCGGATCAGGCCCCGTTTCTCCGGCGTGATCCGCCGGACAGGTCCTGGACATCAGTGCCAGGGCTCGTAGTTCGGGTTGCTCTCGCAGTCGTTCATGATCTCGGTCTTGGCCTTCTTGTCGACCGGGCAGACGCCGATGATGTATTGGCGCGCGATGCCGCCCGGGAAGGCGACCTCGACCTGGTCGGCCCACTTGTGGGTGTCGCCGATGGTCTTGTTGACGTCCACACCGCCGGGCGCGTCGATGTAGTAGTTGTAGCCGGACTTGTACCAGGTCTTGTACAGGTCGTGGTCGTACGTCGTCGACACGTACGGCGAGGGCTGGTTGACGAGCACATACTGCTCGATGTCGTACTGCCCGTTGACGACGTCCTTCGGGTAGAAGCCTTGCTCGAAGACGGTCGCCGGGCCGCGGCTGTCGCTGCGGTAGAGCGTGCCGCAGGTCTTGCGCCAGACCGGGGCGGGGGTGATGCGTTCGACGTCCACGCGGCGGTCGGCGGCCGCCTTGATCGGGTCGGCGAACTGGGGACAGGCGGGCGCGGCCGCCTTGGTGGCCGGGGCCGGGGCGGGGGCGGCGGGGGTCGCGGCGGACGTCGCGAAGACGGCCCCGAGGGAGAGGACGACGGCAGCGGCCCGCCGCCGCAGGCGAGTTGTGATCATGGGGAGCACGATCTCGGTTCCGCGGCGACGGGGTGGGGATCGTCACCCGGACGGCGGCGTGTCATCCGCCGGACGTCAACTGCGCTCCGATCAGCGGAAGATGCCCGTATGGCCGAGCGAGTAGCGGCCCGGCTGCGGGTACACCGCGAGGCCGTGCGGGCCGCTGCCGACCGGGATACGGTCGAGCAGGACGCCGGTACGGGTGTCGATGGCGTACACCTCGGAGTCGTAACGACCGGAGAGCCACAGCACCTTGCCGTCGGCGGACACGCCGCCCATGTCGGGGCTGCCACCTTGGGGGAGGCGCCACTTCTTGGTGAGCCTGTTCTTCGTGAAGTCGAAGATGGAGATGCTGCCTTCACCCCGGTTGGAGATGTACATCTCGCGCGAGTCACGGCTGACGTACAGGCCGTGGGTGCCCTTGCCGGTCGGCAGGAGGGTCGGCTTGGTGAACTTGTCGCCGTCCAGGACCCATACGCCGTTGGCCTTCATGTCGGCGATGTAGAACCTCTTGCCGTTCGGCGAGATCTTCACGTCCTGCGGCATGGAGCCGTGGAGCGGCAGTTTCTGCTGCGCGACCACCTTCATCTTCTGTGTGTCGACCTTCAGCAGTTCGCCGCTGAACTCGCACGACGCGATGAAGTAGCGGCCGTCGACGGAGAAGTCGGCGTGGTTGACGCCGTAGCAGCTCACCGGCTCGGTCTTCAGACGCTTCATGGTGTGCGGGTCACGGAAGACCAGTTCGCGGTCGAGGGAGGCCATCACGATGGCGTACTTGCCATTGGGCGTGAAGTAGAGGTTGTACGGGTCGTGCACGCTGACCGGCTTGCCGGCCTTGCCGGTCTTCGGGTCGATGGGTGTAAGGCTGTTTCCCTTGTCGTTGTTGACCCACAGGGTCTTCATGTCCCATGAGGGAACCACGTGTTGGGGCTGGGTGCCGACCGGGATCGTCCCGATGACCCGGTACGTCTTCGGGTCGATGACCGTGACGGTGTTGGACAGGGTGTTGGGGACGTAGACGCGGGCGGGGAAATCCTTGACCACCGGGGAGAGCCTGTTCGGGCGGTCGGCGGCGTAGACGTCCTTCGGGTCCAGCACGGGGGGCATGCCGAGCAGTCCTTGGGCCGCCTTCTTCGTCGGCGGGGCGGGCTGGACGGCGGGCTTGGTGCCGAGGGCCTCGTTCGCGTGTTCCTTCGGCTCACTGCCACAGCCCGCGAGCACGGCGAGGACGGCACCGGCGATCAGTACACGCTTGATGGTGGTGTGGTGCATCTGCATCAGCTCAGCAGCTCCGTGGTGGTGACCGCGTGCAGGCCGCGGCGGTGGAGTTCTTCGAGGACGGCGGGGAGTGCGGCGACCGTGTCCGCGTACCCGAAGTGCAGGCTCACGATCGATCCGGCGCGGACTGCGCCCATGACGTTGCGGGTGACGGCGGGCGCTCCCGGCGACGTGAAGTCGAGCGAGTCGACGTCGTAGGAGAGCGTGTGCGGGTAGCCCGCGGTGCGGGCGAGCCGTTCTACGAGGGGTGAGGCGCGGGGGGCGCGGGACGGTCGGAACCAGGTGCCGATCGAGCCGGTGAGCCGCGCCAGGCGCTCCGCGCAGCCGCGGATCTCCGCGTTCGCGTCCGTCTCCGACATCGCGTTGATGTCCAGGTGGCGCAGGGTGTGGTTGCCGAGGTCGTGGCCGCCGTCGAGGATGCGGCGGGCGATGTCGGGGTGCTCGTCCAGCCAGGTGCCGACGGCGAGCACGGTGACGCGGGCGCCGGCCTTCTCGACTTCGCCGAGGAGCGACTTGGCGATGGTGGGGTCGCCCTGGCCGTGGAAGGTGAGGGCTACTTGGGGGCGGGTGCGGGGGCCGTGGGTGATCTGCTCGGGCTGGTTCGGGAAGCGGCGGGGGGTGGGGGTGGGGGGCCGGGACGGGGCGGGGGTGGCCGGGGGTGCGGTGTCGGTCGCCGGAGGTGTGGCGTGGGCTGGGGGTGCGCTGTGGGTCGGGGGTGGCGCTACGGCGCCTGCTGTGGAGCAGCCGGCGGCGAGTGTTCCGGCGGCGAGTGCGACGCCCGTGCGCAGCGCCGTACGTCGGTCCGGGGTGGGGCGGGTGACGTTGTCGTCCTCGCTGGACGGGTGAGGGGGGTGCGCGGGGTGTGCGGGGTGCGCGGGGTGCGCGGGCGTGGTCACTCGCACCATTTAAGGGGGAGTTGGCCCTAAAAGCAGCGATTGGGCCGCTCGGGGAGCTGCGCGGGTCGCGGGTCGCCGGTGGGTGGTTGCGCGTTTCCGCCGGTGGGTGAGGCGCGGTCCGCCGGTGGGTGGGTCGGGGCCGTGCCGGTACATCCGCCCCGTCGCCGGCGGCAGATCGGTTGGCCTTCACAGCTCTGCCTGTTGGCAACCACGTAAGCGACGGGGCATGTGATGTACCGGCACGGCCCCTTCCGTGGTCTGGCGGCTGCGGGGTCGTGGGGACTGCGGCCTCTTTCGGCCGGGGGGCGGGTGGGGGCGTGCGTCGCGGCCACCGGCACCTGCGGCCTCTTCCGGCCAGGGCGCGCGCGGAGCCCGTCCGGCGTTTGAAGACGAGGCCGTCAAGGCCGATGCGGGGGGCCGGGGGCGGCAGCCCCCGGGTAGGGGACGGGTAGGGGCGGAGGGGGCGAAGGAACTGCGGACGTGGAGGGAGGTGTTCGGGCACAGGGTGCGCAAAGTTCCCGTACAGACACGTGGTTCGGCAGGCGGTGCTTTTGGATCAATCGACGGCGTCTGGGATAGTCAGCGGTGCGACCTCCACCCATTGACCCGGGCCATGGTTGTCGCCGGTGCCGCGGTTCACACCCCAATTCGTTCCGCGGTGCCCCAGGAGCCCCGGCTGCTCAGCGGCCGGGGTTTCCCCGTGTCCGGGGGGAGTTCAGCGGTCGGCCACGCGCATTTCGAACCAGGTGGTCTTGCCGCGGGGCAGAAGATCGACGCCCCAGCGGTCGGAGAGTTTGTCGACGAGGAAGAGTCCTCGGCCGCTCACGTCCAGTTCCTGGACCGGCATCAGGCAGGGCAGACCACGGGAGGGATCGCGGACCTCGATGCGGATCCAGCCCCGGCGGCGGCGCATCCGGAGCCCGAAGACGCGGGCACCGGTGTGGCGTACGGCGTTGCCGACGAGCTCGGAGACGAGGAGGACCGCGTCCTCCGTCATCTTCGGCGACAGGCCCCAGTGGCGCAGGACCACGACCTGCGTGAGCCGCCGCGCGGTGGCCGCGGACTCCGGGCGGGACGGCAGCGGCACCTCCGCCTCTGTCGGATTGCCGAACAACTCCAGTGCCCTGAGCGCCCGTTCGTCCTCGACCGCAGGCGTCCAGCGCGCCGCGGTCGCACTCCCGTGCCGCCGCGGCTGTTCGATACCCTCCAGCCCCGCCATGCCCCCCATCATGGCCGTCCAGAGCCCCCTTCGGGGCCGTTCCGAAGGAATACACTCCCCGGAATGCATCATTCCGCACCATCCGATCGGCATATGCCACGGGCAGTTCAAGGGGTATCGGAGCCTGCCTGACCTGCCATTACCGACCACTTGAGGGCAATCGCCGACGTCCCCCGGCAAGGCAGACTTAAGGTTGCCTTAAGGCTCGCATAAACCGCCCCTTCGGGGGACAGCGGGTAAGACATCGCGTCAACTGCAAGTGGATCAGCGGAACTTGGAGAGTGATTTTCGCCGTATCGGCGAGTGCCTCCGGTCCGCCGGGCGCCGGACGCTCAGAGGAACTTCGCCTTGCCCGGGCCCTCCTCCACGAAGCTCCGCATCCCGCGCTCACGGTCCTCCGTCGCGAACAGGCCCGCGAACCAGTTCCGCTCGATCGCGAGTCCGGTCTCGATGTCCGTCTCCAGGCCCGCGTCGATCGACTCCTTGGCGGCACGCAGCGCGATCGCCGGGCCCTGCGCGAGCTTCGCGGCCCAGGCGTGCGCGGCAGCGTACACCTCGTCGGCCGGGACGACCCGGTCCACCAGGCCGAGCGACAGTGCTTCGTCGGCCTTGACCATGCGGCCGGTGAAGATGAGGTCCTTGGCCTTGGAGGGGCCGATCAGGCGGGACAGGCGCTGGGTGCCGCCGGCACCGGGGATCAGGCCGAGCAGGATCTCCGGCTGGCCCAGCTTCGCGTTGTCCGCGGCGATGCGGTAGTCGGCGCACAGCGCCAACTCGCAGCCCCCGCCGAGCGCGTACCCGGTGACGGCGGCGACGACGGGCTTGGGGATGCGGGCGACGGCGGTGAAGGAGTCCTGCAGGGCCCGGGACCGCACGACCATCGCGGCGTGGTCCATCGCCTGCATCTCCTTGATGTCCGCGCCCGCCGCGAACACCTTCTCCCCGCCGTACAGCACCACGGCGCGGACGTCCGACCGGCCCGTGGCCTCCTCGGCGAGCTCCTTGAGCCGATCCTGGGTGGCGACGTCCAGCGCGTTCATCGGCGGGCGGTCCAGGCGGATGGTGCCCACGCCTTCGGCTACTTCGAGATGCACAGTCATGGGAGCAGGTTAGTGGGCGTTAACGACGACGGGCCGGGTGTGCTGGGTCACAGCACACCCGGCCCGTGCCGGTGCAGCTCCTACTTGGTCCAGTCGGACCAGGACATGTTCCAGCCGTTGAGGCCGTTGTCCGGGGCGACCGTCTTGTCGTGGGAGTGCTTCACGATCACCACGTCGCCGATGATCGAGTTGTCGTAGAACCAGGCCGCGGGCACCTTGCCGTCGTAGCCGCCGCGCACATCGCGTACGCCGATGCAGCCGTGACTGGCGTTGTAGTTGCCGAAGGCGCCACCGCCCCAGTAGTTGCCGTGGATGAAGGTGCCCGAGTTGGTCAGGCGCTGGGCGTGCGGCACGTCCTTGATGTCGTATTCGCCGCCATAGCCGACCGTTTCGCCGTTCATGCGGGTCACCTTGAGACGCTCGCTGATGACCATCTGGCCGTTCCAGGTGTCGTAGCCCGGCTTGCCCGTGGTGATCGGGATGGTCTTGAGGACCTTGCCGTCGCGCTTGACGACCATCTTGTGGGTCTTGGCGTCGACGGTGGTGACCTGGCTGCGTCCGATCGTGAACTTCACGGTCTTGGTCTGCTTGCCGTAGACGCCCGGCCGGCCCTCGACGCCGTCGAGGTTGAGGGTGACGCTGACCTTCGTACCGGCCTTCCAGTACTGCTCGGGACGGAAGTCGAGGCGGTCGTTGCCGAACCAGTGGCCCTCGACGTCGACCGCCGGCTCGGTCTTGATCTTGATGGCCTTCTCGACGTCGTCGGGGTGCGTGATGCCCCGCGTGAAGTGGATCGAGAAGGGCATCCCGACGCCGACCTTGGAGCCGTCGTCGGGCGTGTAGATGCCGACGAAGGTGTTCTTCGGGGTGAGCGTGGTGAAGGCGGAATCCTCGGCGGCCTCACGGCCGTCGGAGTCCTTGGCCACCGCGTGCACCTTGTACTTGGTGGCCGAGGCGAGATGGGTCGACGGCGTCCAGGTCGCTCCCCCGCCGGTTATCTCGCCGTCGACCGCGTTGCCCTTGGTGTCCTCGACCTTGACCTCGGTCAACTTGCCCTTGGCAGCGGTCACCTTGAGGGCGCCGCTGGTCTTCACATCGTCGGCGCCGTCCTTGGGGGCGATGGTCACGACGGCCTGTGAGGCCTTGGTGTCCGCCGTACTGGAGCCCTTGCCCTTGCCGTCACCCGAGCTGGTCCCCGAGTCCTTGTCCCCTCCGCCGCCGCAGGCGGTCACGGCGAGCAGCAGGGCGGCGAGGAGCAACGCCAGCACTCCCTGCTTCCCGTGTGTCCGCGCGCCAACCGACGCCCCCGATATCGGTCGCCCGTTCAAAGTCGTTCTCCCCTCGCACGGCCTGATCAGGCCCGCACTCCAGCGCGTCCCACGCGCGTATCGCGCTAATTAATCACACGACCTGAGGCGATGGCTCCCCGGGAATGTCACTGTTCAGTCCCAACTTCCGCCGAACGGGGCGCCGCTGGAGTGCGTCGTGCGCGTACCCCCAAATCGGGTTACTTCACCGCGCCCCCCGCTTTCCACGCCTTCCATGCCATGTTCCACCCTCCGAGCCCGTTGTCGGGAGCGACCGTTTTGTCCTCGCTGTTGACGACCTCGATGACGTCCCCGACGAGGCTGCGGTCGAAGAACCAGCCCGCCGGGGTGTCCGAACCGCCGCCCTTCACGTCCTCCAGGCCCACGCAGCCGTGGCTGACATTGGCGTTGCCGAAGACGTCGGGCGCCCAGTAGTTGCCGTGCAGGAAGGTCCCGGAGTCGGTCAGGCGCATCGCGTGGGGGACGTCCGCGATGTTGTACTCGCCGCCGAAACCGACCGTCTGGCTGTTCATCCGCGTCACCTCCAGCATCTCCATGACGACCATTTTTCCGTTGTACGTAGCCTTCTTGGGGGCCCCCGCCGTGATCGGCACGGTGGCGAGGAGGTCACCGTCGCGGCGTACCTCCATGGTGTGCGTGGCGGCGTCGACGAGGGAGACCTGGCTGCGTCCGATGGTGAACGAGAAGGTCTTGTACTGGAGTCCGTAGACGCCGGGTGCTCCCTCGACGTCCCGCAGATGCAGCCCGACCGTGACCTTCGTACCCGGCTTCCAGTACTGCCGGGGGCGGAAGTCGACGCGGCTCTTGCCGAACCAGTGCGGGCGGATCTCGACGGCGGGTTCGGCGTTCACCTGAATGGCCCGCTCCACGGCGGCCCGGTTCTCGACCTCCCGGTTGAAGGAGAGCGAGACGATCATTCCGGTGCCGACGGTGGATCGGTTCTCCGGGGTGACGTAGGCGATGAACCGCTCGTCGGGGACAGCCGTCGTGAACGTCGTGTGCCGCGCCGAGCGCCGCCCACGTTCGTCGAGGGCCACCACGTCGACGGTGTACTTGGCCGCCAGCGCGACCCGCGCGTCATCGGGCTTCCAGGTCAGGCCGTCCTCGGTGATGTGCCCCGGCACCGGGGACTCCTGCGCGTCCTGGGACTTGACGACCTTCACGGATTCCAGGCGCCCGTCGGGCACCCATACCTTGATCGCCTCTTTTGGGCGTACGCCCTTGCTGTTGTCGGCCGGCGAGACGCGGATGACGTCCTCGGGCGACTGCGGTTTGCCGAACACCCTGTCGATCCCGTCCGCGGTGCAGCCGGAGGCTCCGGCCAGCAGGCCGGCCCAGGTCAGTACGGCGGCCAGCGCGGCCCCTGCGCGCCGCGCGCGCGTCTGTACGTGCTTCACAGGGGGCCCAACGACTGTGCCCCTCTGGGGAAACGTGAGTGCGAGCCACGCTCTGGGCAGAACAGTGGGGAGGACGACGCGAAGGGGAGCCGCGGCCGGGACGCCGCACGCTCCTTTTCGGGTCGTTCCACGAGCCGCGGGAGGGTGACCGGTGTCGAGCGCACCCGAGCAGGAGGCAGTCCAGGAGGGACGTGCCGCGGACGGCGGGCTGCCCGCACAGCCGGTCCCCGCGCTGAACGGCGCCCGGCACACGCCGACGCCCGCCGTGTCCGTGTGGCCCGGCGCCCCGACCCCGCTCGGGGCGCGTTTCCGCGTCGGCCCCGACGGCGCCACGGGCACCAACTTCGCCCTGTGGGCGGGCGGCGCGGAGGCCGTGGACCTGTGCCTCTTCGACGAGCGGGACGGTGAGATCCACGAAACCCGGGTCCCGCTCACCGAACTCACCCACGAGATCTGGCACGGCTTCGTCCCCGGCGTGCTGCCCGGCCGCCGCTACGGCTATCGCGTGCACGGCCGCTGGGACCCGTGGACCGGCGCCCGCTGGAACCCGGCGAAGCTGCTCCTCGACCCGTACGCCCGTGCCGTCGACGGCGACTTCAGCCTGCCGCCCGAGGTGTACGGGCACGTCCGGGACTGGCCTCAGCAGCAGGTCGCCGACACGGTGCGCGACGACCGCGACTCGGCGCCGTACGTCCCCAAGGGTGTCGTGGTCCATGACGACGACGACTGGTCGGACGACCACCGCCCGAAGACGCCGTGGGCGGACTCGGTCATCTACGAACTGCATGTGCGGGGGTTCACCCGACTGCACCCCGGGATTCCGGAGGAACTGCGCGGCACGTACGCGGGACTGGCGCACCCGGCCGCCGTCGAGCATCTCGTGAAGCTCGGGGTGACCGCCGTGGAGCTGCTGCCGGTGCACCAGTTCGCGCACGAGGACCATTTGCTGCGCAAGAGCATGCGCAATTACTGGGGCTACAACTCGATCGGCTATTTCGCGCCGCACGCGGGGTATGCCGCCTCCGGGACGACCGGGCAGCAGGTCGGCGAATTCAAACGGATGGTACGGGCGCTGCACACCGCTGGCATCGAGGTCATCCTCGACGTGGTCTACAACCACACGGCGGAGGCGGGCGAGCTGGGCCCGATGCTGTCGCTGCGCGGCATCGACAACCGGGGGTATTACCGGCTGCAGTCGGACGCCCGTCGGTATGCGGACTACACGGGATGCGGGAACACACTGCATGTGGTGCAGCCGCATGTGCTGCGGCTGATCACCGATTCGCTTCGGTACTGGGTGACGGAGATGGGGGTGGATGGCTTTCGGTTCGATCTGGCTGCCGCGCTGGCGCGGTCGATGCACGACGTCGACATGCTGTCACCGTTCCTCGCCGTCATCGCCCAGGACCCCGTGCTGCGGCGGGTGAAGCTGATCGCGGAGCCCTGGGACGTGGGCTCCGGTGGATATCAGGTGGGCTCCTTCCCGCCCCTGTGGACGGAGTGGAACGACCGGTATCGGAACGCCGTGCGGGATTTCTGGCGCGGGGCGCTGCCCGACGTGCGGGATCTGGGCTATCGGCTGTCCGGGTCGAGTGACCTTTACGCGTGGGGTGGGCGGCGGCCGTACGCCTCGGTGAATTTCGTGACCGCCCATGACGGGTTCACGCTGCGTGATCTCGTGTCGTACGAGCGCAAGCACAACGAGGCGAACGGGGAAGGAAATCGGGACGGTTCCGACGACAATCGATCATGGAACTGCGGGGCGGAGGGGGAGACGGAGGACGAGCGCGTACGGGCCCTGCGGCGGCGGCAGTTGAGGAATCTGCTGACGACGCTGTTGCTGTCGACCGGGGTGCCGATGCTGGTCGCCGGGGACGAGTTCGGGCGGACTCAGCGCGGCAACAACAACGCGTACTGCCAGGACAACGAGATCAGTTGGGTCGACTGGTCGTATCTCGACGATCCCGGATGGGGGGCGCTGTTCGAGCTGACGTCCCGGCTGATCGCCCTGCGACACGAGCATCCCGTGCTGCGGCGGCGGGCGTTCTTCTCCGGGCGGGCCCATTCCGCGGACGGATTGCGGGACCTGGCGTGGTTCACCGCGCGGGGGACGGAGATGACGGAGCGCGACTGGTACGCGCCCGCCGCGACGCTCGGGATGTATCTGTCCGGGCGGGACATTCCCGGGCGGGACGCCCGAGGGGCACCCGTTGTCGACGACAGTTTCCTGGCGGTGCTGCATGCGGGCGATCGGCCGGTGGGGTTCGTGCTGCCCGGGGCGCCGTGGGCCTCGCGGTACGAGGTGGTCGTGGATACGTCCCGGGAGGAGCAGGGGGATGCGCCGGGGGTGGTTCATCGGGCGGGGGCGGGGATCACGATGCCGGCTCGGGCGGTACTGTTGCTGCGGGTGGTGGGGTGAGGGGGGAGCTGTCGCCCCGCCGGCCCCGGGTGAGGAGGGAGTTGTCGCCCCGCCCGCCCCGGGTGAGGAGGGAGTTGTCGCCCCGCCCGCCCCGTACGAGTTCAAGTACGACGGCGTGCAGGACCGCCGCCTTGGCCGCGCCGGGAACCCGGTTGGCGACACGCCGGGCGCGGTCCGGATCGGTCACGGCCAGGGCCCTGGCGACACGGGCCAATACCTTCACGACTGAGGACTCGTCACCGATCCTGCCCGCGATGCGCTCCGCCCGGTCGGGCGCCGTGGAGGCCATCGTGGTGGCCATGGCCGTCAGTGCGGCCACTCGCGTGTCCGGGCTGGTGATCGTGTTCGCGATGGACTCGGCAAGGTCGGGGTCGTCGGCAGCCACCGTCTCGGCCACAGCGGCCGACACCCGCTCTCTGGTGGACCTGCGGACGATCGCACTGGCGATGCGCTCGGCTCGGTCGGGGCGACTGGCGGCCACCGCTTTGGCCAGAACGGCCAAGGACTCGGCCTTGTACATCTTGTCCGGGCTCGCGATCTGCTCCGCCTCGTCGATCAGGCGCTCGGCGCGTTCGGGGTCACGGTCGGCCAGTACGGCAGCCACCGCGCTCAGCACCGCCACTCGCGAGTACAGGTCGCTGATGGTGATCGCGATGGACTCGGCTCGGTCGGGGTCACGCTCGGCCACCTCTTTGGCCAGAGCCGTCAACACCTGTTCTCTGGTGGGGCTGTGGGCTATCCCCCTGGCGATGCGCTCGGCTCGGTCGGGGTCACCGGCGGCCACCGCCTTCGTCACCACGACGAGCTCTGTGGCCACGGCGGTTGCCGTCGCCGGGTCCAGCGCGAGGAGCGTTGGTCTGCTGTTGTATTTGCGGGTGATCGTGTTCGCGATGGACTCGGCTCGGCCGGGGTCGTCGGCGGCCACCGACCTGGCGACAGCGCTGAGCGCCGGCCACCTGCTGTATTTGTCGGTGATCGTGTGGGCGATGGACTCGGCCCGGTCGGGATCGTCGGCGGCCACCGCCTTCGCCACGTCACTGAGCGCCCTCATCCTGCGGTACTTGTCGGTGATCGTGTTCGCGATGAGCTCGGCCCGGTCAGGGTCGCCTGCGGCCATCGCCGGAGCCACGACGCCAAGTGCCAGCCACCTGTCGTACTTGTCGGTGATCGTGTTCGCAAGGGACTCGGCCCGGTCGGGATCGTCGACGGCCACCGCCTTCGCCAAGGCGGCCAACACGCGGTCTCTGGTGGGCTTGTGGGCTATCGCGTTGGCTATGCCTTCGACTCGGTCGGGGGCACTCGCGGCTGCCGCGGTCACCACGAAGACCAGCGCCTCGGCTTTGAGCTGCCTGGCCATGTGCGCGATGCGTTCCGCCTGGTCGATCAGGCGCCCCGCGCGTTCGGGATCGCCGACGGCCACCGCGTCGGCCACGGCGCACAGTGCGCGGGCCCGGGCGTAGCTGTCGGCGATCGTGTCCGCGTCACGTTCTGCCTGGTCGATCAGATGCGTCACACGGTCGGCTGGGTAGACGGTCGCCGCCGCGAGGGCGACCTGCGCCAACGCCCGGACTTTCCACAGCCTGTCGCCGATCGTGTTCGCGATGCGTTCTGCGTGGGTGAGGCGAACGGTCAGGTCCGAGCGGCGCACCGGTTGCGGGTCGTTGCCTTCACCCGCCGCTGATTCGACACCTGGCGCGTGGGCGGCCCGGGCGTTGCGCACCAGTCCGAGCAGGTCCGCGGTGCCGGTGCCGCGTTGCTGTGGCACCGGCAGGCCTTCGGCGCGCAGCCGGGTCTGCAGATGCCGGTAGATGTCTCCGAGACTGATCAACGACCCGGCCGTCGGACTGCCGGAGCGCAGCACGGCGAGCAGCCGCTCCGTGAACGCGGTGTGCTGTTCTCCCGGCAGGATCAGTGCCGTTCGATTCGCCGGGGCCGAGGTCAGCGTGTAGGTGCCGGCGACCTCGAGCTCGCCGAGCACCGCCTCGTCGACACCGGCCAGCGTCTCTCCGATCGCCCGCCCGCTGAAGCAACTGTCAAGGATCACCACCCGGCTGGTGGCCCTGCTGTCCAGGCACGCATCGCGCACCGCCTCGAACGGCAGTGCGGTGAAGGCGAGTTGATGGGGCCGGGTCGCGGCCAGGCTCAGATACAACTCCCGGCGCCGCGGGCCGAGCAGCCCGTGTCCGCTGTAGTAGAACAGCAGCAGGTCCTCCGCCTCTTCAGCGGCACGCACCAGCGCGTCGCCGACCTGCGCCACGCCGGCCGCCGAGGGAACCGCGATGCAGTGGAAGGGGTTGAAGCCGCCGAGTTTCTCATCGGTGAGCACCTGAGCGAGATCGCTGATGTTGTTGGCGATCACCGGTACGTCCGGCAGCAACGGGTCTTCGTAGAAAGGGGTCCCGACCAGTACGATCCTCGACCGGGTGGGATCGACCGCCCGCTCGATCATTCGTCCCGTCCGAGTGCCTCTCGCACCAGCGCCTCGACGTCGCTCACGCGCTTGGCGTCGATCTCCACGGTGCGCCCGTCGGGCGTGCCGCCGACCTTGATCCGTACGTCGGAGCGGCGCGGTAGGGCCAGGAACGCCTTGAGCGACGCGGCCAGCACACTCACCGCACCGCCACTGCCCACGGCGACCACCAGCGCATCGGGGAACGACCCCAGTTCGCCGGCCCCCGGCGTGGCGCTCTGACTGATCAGACCCCGGAGCTCCGGCTCCTGGCCCAGCCAGTCAGACAGCTCCGCAAGCCCTTCGACCGGGTCATCACATCCGACCGACAACCACACGCGAGGCATGAAGCCCTCCAGCAACATTTGACGTGTGATCAGTATGGCGTCGCCAGTGGCTCTGCACCGGTCAATGACCAACTAGCCCAGGATTCCCCGGTCGTACGCCACCGCCACGGCTGCGGCCCGGTCGTTGACGCCCAACTTGCCGTACAGGTGGGTGAGATGGGTCTTCACCGTGGCCTCGCTGATGAAGAGGATGCGGGCGATCTCGCGGTTCGACGTGCCTTTGGCGACCAGCGCGAGGACCTCGCGTTCGCGGGCGGAGAGGGGATCGTTGCCTGGGGTGCGGACCGCGGAGACGAGGCGGGAGTTGCCGGCGCCGTTCGGGCCTAGGTCCTGTCGTCAAATTCCCGTCGTCCGCCCGGAGGGCGGGCCCTGCGGCGTCAAGTGCGTGCTCTCGGCGTGCCGGGCACAGGCCCTCGTACTGGATGTACTTGGGTCTGTGCCCGGTGCGGCGAGAGTGCGTGCATGGCGTCGCGGGGCAGACGGGAATTTGACGACAGGGCCTAGGATCCCGAAGATCTCGCCCTCCTCGACGGCGAAGGAGACACCGTCGGCGACGGTCCTGCCGCCATAGGACTTGCGTAGTCCGCCGACTTCGATGACTGACATGGCCCGAGGGTCCCGGCAAGGCGCCGGGAGGCACATCGCCCATCGCGCTCGATGCGGCATCAACCGATCGGTTGATGCCGCGGTACGACCCCTCGAACGGCCCGGTCCCGGGGCCGTCGAACGATTCAGGTCCGGCCAAAACTCGGTGGGCGCTGTCAGTGCCGAACCGTAGGCTCGCCGGTGATGCCCACAACCGATGCAATGACCAAGGACCGTGCCGACGACGAGGACGAGGACGGCCGTACGGGGACCGAGGACCGTGCCGGCCGTTCGACCGTACGCAGTCTGCTGCGCCTGTGGCCGTATGTGCGGCCGGTGCGGGTGCGGCTGTTCAGCGCGGCGTTCGTCGCGGTGGTCGCCTCCTGTACGGGGCTGGTGTTCCCGCTCGTCCTGAAGTGGATGGTGGACGGTCCGGTGGCCGGTCACGATCCCGCGGGCGTCTGGCTGGGTGCGCTGTATCTGCTGCTGCTCGGGTTCGCCGAGGCGGGACTGTTCGGGCTGCGGCGGTGGCTGGTGGCGCGACCGCTGGCGGGGGTCGAGGCGGCGATGCGGGCGGATCTGTACCGGCATCTGCAGCGCCTCCCGGTCGCCTTCCACGACCGCTGGGCCTCCGGTCAGCTGCTGTCCCGGGGCACCACGGACCTCATGCTGCTGCGCATGTTCCTGGCGTTCCCGCTGACGTTCCTTCTGGTCAACGGCGTGACGATCCTGGTGGGCGTGGCCATCATGCTGGCCCAGGAGTGGACGCTCGGGCTGGTGCTGCTGGCTCCCGCCGGTCCCGTCGTGATCGTCTGCTGGATCTTCGAGCGGCGCTACTCGGAGGTGGCCCGGCGCTCGCAGGACCAGGTCGGCGATCTGACGACGGTCGTCGAGGAGAGTGTGCTCGGCATCCGCATCATCAAGGGCTTCGGCCGCCATCGCAGCCAGGCCCGCGCCTTCCGCGAGCTGTCCCGCACTCTGCGCGGCACGGAACTCGCCAAGGCCCGCCTCCTCGCCTCCATCTGGGCCGTCATCGTCACCCTCCCCGAACTCGCCATCGGCGCCGCCCTCGTCCTCGGCACCGTCCAGGTCGCCGACAGCCACCTGTCCGCCGGCACGCTGGTGGCCTTCCTGTCGACCGCCCTCGCGCTGCGCTGGCCCATCGACTCCATCGGCTTCCTCCTCGCGATGAGCCAGGAGGCGGCGACGGCCACGGAACGGTACTTCGAGGTGATGGACGCGGCTCCTGAGGAACCGCGGGGCTCCGGTGACTCGGCGCAGGTGCCGGCCGGCGGAAGACCCCGCGGCTCGGCGGTACGAGATGCCGCTCTCCTCGGGACGGGCGCCGCCGCAGCGGCACGACCGTCCGCGGCCGGGAGGGATGCCGGGCTTCGGTTCCACGACGTCCAGTTCCGTTATCCGGACGCCTCCGCGGACACGAACCCCGTGCTGGAGCACATCGACCTCCACATCCGCCCAGGCGAGAGCATGGCCCTCGTCGGCGCCACCGGCACCGGCAAGACCACCCTCACCGCCCTTGTCCCCCGCCTCCACGAGGTGACGTCCGGCCGCATCACCCTGGACGGCCGGGACATCACCGCGATGCCCCGCGAGGAACTCCGCGAACTCGTCGCCGTCGCCTTCGAAGAGCCCACCCTCTTCTCGGCCACCGTCGGCGAGAACGTACTCATGGGCGGAAACGACGACGCGGGCCGGCCCGAGCTGGACCGCGCGCTCGCCGTGGCCCAGGCCGACTTCGCGCACGCTCTCCCTCAGGGCACCGCCACCCAGGTCGGCGAGCAGGGCCTGAGCCTCTCGGGCGGCCAGCGCCAACGGCTCGCCCTGGCACGGGCGGTGGTCGGCCGCCCCCGCTTCCTGGTGCTCGACGACCCCCTGTCCGCGCTGGACGTCCACACGGAGGCCGCGGTCGAGGCCGCCCTGCGCCGCGTCCTGGCGGAGACGACCGCCCTGATCGTGGCGCACCGCCCTTCCACGGTCCTGCTCGCCGACCGCGTGGCCCTGCTGTCCGGCGGCCGTATAGCCGCGGTCGGCACCCACCAGGAACTGCTGCGCACGAACGCCGAGTACGCCCATCTGATGTCAGGCGACGAGGAGGCCCACCGATGACGGCGCCCACAACGACCGCGCCGGACAAGGACAGGGACAAGGACGGACCGGTGCAGGACCCCTCGGAGTACAAGGACCCCTTCGACCGCGACGTCCTCCCCACTCCCCCGGGCGCGACCGCCGCTCTCCTGCGCTCCCTCCTCACCCCGCTCAGGGCCCGCGTGGTCGTGACCACCGTCCTGCTGCTGCTCCAGCAGGCCGCGGTGCAGGCGGGCCCGCTGCTCGTCGCGTACGCCCTCGACCGCGCGGTACCTGCGTTCCGGCACGACGACCACGGCCCGCTCATCGCGGTGGGCGTCGTGTACCTGCTGTGTTCGCTGGCCTCCGGCGGACTGCAGTACGCCTTCATCATCGCCTCGGCCCGCGTCAACCAGGACGTGCTGCTCGACCTGCGCGGCCGGATCTTCCGCCATGCGCAGGCGCTCAGCATCGACTTCCACGAGCGCTACACCTCGGGCCGGCTGATCTCCCGCTCCACGACGGACGTCGAGTCACTGCGCGAGCTGCTCAGCGAGGGCCTGCAGGAGCTCGTCACGGTCATCCTGTCCTTCGTCTACATCTCGGCGATGCTGCTCTGGCTGGACCTCGGCCTCGGCGCGGTGGCGGTGGCGTCCTTCGTACCGCTGTATCTGCTCATCCGCCTCTACCAGCACCGCGCGGGCCGTATCTTCGCCCTGCGGTCGACCGCGATCGCCGCCGTCATCGTGAAGTTCGCGGAGACGATGAACGGCATCCGCCCGGTACGCGCGTTCCGCCGCGAGGCCGCCAACGACGCGGACTTCCGGGTGCTCAACCAGCGCCACGAGAAGACGAACGGCGACTCCCTGCTGGAGATGACGCGCTATGTCGTCGGCTCCCGCCTGGTCGCCAACACGGCGGTCGCCGGGATCGTGCTGTGGGGCGCGTACCGGGTGGCCTCGGGTTCGCTGGCACTGGGTGTGCTGGCCGCCGCGGTGCTCTATCTGCGCCGCCTGTACGACCCGATCGACCGGCTCGGCATGTTCCTCAACTCCTACCAGTCCGCGGCGGCTTCGCTGGAGAAGATCGCGGGCCTGCTGGCCCAGACGCCGTCCGTGCCGGAGCCGTCGTCCCCCAAGCAACTGCCCGCTCTCGCCTCCGAACACCCCGGCCGCGAGGTCGTCTTCGACGACGTCCGCTTCGCGTACCGGACCGGCGGCGAGGTCCTGCCCTCCTTCTCCCTCACGCTGCCCGCCGGGCAGACGGTGGCCGTCGTCGGCTCGACGGGCGCGGGCAAGTCGACACTGGCCAAACTCCTGGCCCGCTTCTACGACGCCTCGGAAGGCCGGGTCCTTCTCGACGGCGTCGATCTGCGCGACCTCTCCGTGCCCGAACTGCGGCGCGGTGTGGTGATGGTGACCCAGGAGGCGTTCCTGTTCTCCGGCACGGTCGCCGAGAACATCGCGATCGGTCGCCCCGACGCGTCCCGCGAGGAGATCGAGCGGGCCGCGAAGGCGATCGGCGCCCACGACTTCATCAGCGCGCTGCCCGACGGCTACGACACGGACGTACGCAAGCGGGGTGGCCGTATCTCGGCCGGCCAGCGCCAACTGGTCGCCTTCGCACGGGCGTTGCTCGCAGACCCTGCGGTCCTCATCCTCGACGAGGCGACCAGCTCACTGGACATCCCCGGCGAACGGGCCGTCCAGCGCGCCATGTCGACGGTGCTGCGCGGCCGTACGGCCGTGGTCATCGCGCACCGTCTGTCGACGGTGGAGATCGCGGACCGGGTGCTGGTGATGGAGCACGGCCGGATCGTGGAGGACGGCGGCCCGGCCGAACTGATCGCGGGGACGGGACGGTTCGCGGATCTGCACCGGGCTTGGCGGGACAGTCTGGCCTGAGAGTTCTTCCGCCCCCTCCGCCCCAGCCCGTCCCGCCGAACGGGCCGAGAGGTGCCGGCGCGGGCAGAAGTCGGCCCCTCCGGTGTCGAGGCGCGGGGTCCTGGGCGCGGAGCCCCAGGTACGGGACGGGGGGCGCAGGGGGCGTGAAGAGAAGGGGGAGGGGATGATCGACGCGTACGAGGATCCCGGGACACCGGACTGTCGTGGCGGCTGGCGGTATCTGTGGTGGCTGGTCACCCGGCAGGCGGGGCGGTCCGCCACCGGCGCGCTGATCGCCAGCGTGTGGATGGCGCTCCTGGCGCTGACGCCGTATCTGCTGTCCCGCGCGATCGACGACGGTCTGGAGCCGGGCGACCAGTCCGCGCTGGTCGGCTGGACCGCCGCCGTGCTGGGCATCGGGGTGTTCAACGCCTGGCTGGGCGTCATGCGGCACCGCACCATGACCAAGCTCCGGATGGACGCCAACTTCCGCACGGTCAAGGTCGTGGTCGAGCAGTCGACCCGGCTGGGAGCCGCGCTGTCGCGCCAGGTCGGGGCCGGAGAGGTGGTCACGATCGGCGTCGGCGACGTGCAGACGATCAGTGTGTCGCTGACGGTCGTCGGCCCGGGTCTGGCCGCGCTCTTCACCTACGGCGTGGTGGCGGCGCTGCTGCTGTCGGTCTCGCTCCAGCTGGCCGTGGTGATCCTGCTCGGCGTGCCGCTGATCGCCGTGCTCATCGGACCACTGATGAGGCGGTTGCAGGGCACGGAGACGGAGTACCGCGAGCGGCAGGGCGTGCTGACCGCCCGGATCGGCGACCTCGCCGGCGGCCTGCGTGTCCTCAACGGCCTCGGCGGCAAGGGGCTGTTCGCCGACGCCTTCCGCCGTGACTCGCAGGCGCTGCGGGCGCAGGGATACCGGGTCGGTTCGGCGACGAGCTGGCTCCAGGCGCTGGGCACGGGGCTGCCGACGCTGTTCCTCTCCGTGGTGACGTGGCTCGCGGCCCGGCTGGCCGCCCAAGGGGAGATCACCATCGGCGAGTTGGTGTCGGTGTACGGCTATGTCGCGGTCCTGGTGATGCCGGTGGCCTTCGTCATCGAGTGCGGCTACCAGCTCAGCCGGGGCGTGGTCGCCGCCCGCCGCGTCGCACGGTTCCTGGCCCTCCAGCCCGCCGCCGACCGCGCGGACGCGTTGGACGGGCCCTCGTCGCCCGCGCTGCTGCACGATCCGGAGTCCGGCGTCCGGGTGGTGCCGGGGCGGCTGACCGCGCTGGCCGGTGCCCGCCCCGCGGAGTCCGCGGCCGTGGTCGACCGCCTCGGCCGGTATGCGGAATCGGCGGTGACCTGGGGCGGCGTACGGCTCGACGAGATCGCCCTGCCGCAGGTCCGCGAGCGGATCCTGGTCGCGGACAACGAGGCCGACCTGTTCGCGGGCACCCTGCGCGACCTGGTCTCGGGCAGCCGGGAGCACGACGACGAAGCCGTGACACGGGCCGTGCACGCGGCCGTGGCGGACGACATCGTCCTCGGTCTGCCGGACGGTCTCGACTCGCCCGTCGACGCGCAGGGCCGCAATCTCTCCGGCGGACAGCGGCAGCGGGTACGTCTCGTGCGGGCGCTCCTCGCCGATCCCGAGGTGCTGCTCGCGGTCGAACCCACCTCTGCGCTCGACGCGCACACCGAGGCGGCCGTCGCGGCCCGGCTCCGCACCGCGCGCTCCGGCCGCACGACCCTCGTCACCAGCACTTCGCCGCTGCTCCTCGACCAGGTGGACACCGTGTGTTTCCTGGTCGACGGCAAGGTCGCGGCCGTGGGAACCCATCGCGAGCTCCTCGACGGGGAGCCGGGTTACCGCGCGCTGGTGGCCCGCGAGGCGGACCTGGAGGCGGACGCGGACCCGCGGTCGGCCGTCGACGCCGAGGAGGCCGTGCGATGAGCGCACACCTGCCGATCGCCGAGTCCGCCGATGTGCGCCGGGCGTCGGTGCGGCTGATCCGGGCGGACGGGCGGGCCTTCGTCGCCGTGCTCGGCCTCAACGTACTGGCCGCCGTGGCCGGTCTGGTCGGCCCCTGGCTGCTCGGGCGGATCATCGACGACGTACGGGCCGGGGACGGTGTGGGCGCCGTGGACCGGCTGGCGTTCGTCATCCTGGTGTGCTCGCTGGCGCAGCTGCTGCTGGCGCGGTGGGCCAGGTACGTGGGGCACCGCTTCGGGGAGCGGACGCTGGCGCGGGTGCGGGAGGAGTTCGTCGATCGGGCGCTGACGCTGCCGGCCTCGGTCGTGGAGCGGGCGGGCACGGGCGACCTGACCGCGCGCGGCACCGCCGACGTCACCGTGGTGGGCAACACGCTGCGTGACGCGGGGCCCGAGCTGCTCATCGCCTCCGCCCAGGCGCTGTTCATCCTCGGCGCGGTCTTCGTCATCGACCCGCTGCTCGGCGCCTGCGGGGTGCTCGGCCTGGTCGGCATCCGGTTCGCGCTGCGCTGGTATCTGCGCCGGGCCCGCGCCGGCTATCTCGCCGAGGGCGCCGCGACGTCGGAGATCGCCGAGATCCTCGCGGCGACCGCTTCCGGCGCCCGCACGGTCGAGGCGTTCGGGCTGCAGGAGCGCCGGATCGCCGCGAGCCGGGACGCGCTGGAGATTGCCCGCCGGAAGCGGATGTGGACGCTGTTCCTGCGCAGCGTGTTCTTCCCGGCCGTGGAGATCTCGTACGTCATTCCCGTGGTCGGAGTGCTGCTGGTGGGCGGCATGCTGCACGCGCGGGGTGCGATGAGCCTGGGTGTCGTGGTCTCCGCGGCCCTGTACATGCGCCAGCTGGGCGAGCCGCTGGACCAGATCCTGAACCGGGTGGAACAACTGCAGAGCAGCAGCGCCTCCTTCGCCCGTGTGGAGGGCCTCGCCCGGGCTCCGCAGGCCGTCCCGTCCAGCTCCCCCACCCCGGTGGACGACCGGATCGACGTGACCGGTGTGCGCTACTCCTACGACCGTGGGGGCGAGGTGCTGCGCGGGGTCGATCTGACCGTGCGGCCCGGGGAACGGCTGGCCGTGGTCGGCCCCTCCGGCGCCGGGAAGACCACCCTGAGCAGACTGCTGGCGGGCGTGGACGCGCCGGGCACCGGCACAGTGACGGTCGGCGGGGTGCCGATCGTCGCGCTCGACCCCGAGCAGCTGCGCCGGCAGGTCGTCCTGGTCACCCAGGAGCACCATGTGTTCCTCGGCACGGTCCGCGACAACCTGCTGATCGCCGAACCCGCCGCAAATGACCCCGAGTTGTGGGCGGCTCTCGCCGCGGTCGGCGCCGAGGACTGGGCCGAGGAGCTGCCGGCGGGCCTCGACACCCGGCTGGGCCCCGAGGACCACCCGGTGGACGGCTCACGGGCTCAGCAACTCGCCCTGGCCCGCGTCGTGTTGGCCGACCCACACACGCTGATCCTCGACGAGGCCACGGCACTCCTGGACCCGACGACCGCCCGCCATACGGAACGTGCCCTGGCCGCCGTACTCGAAGGACGCACCGTCATCGCCATCGCGCACCGCCTGCACACCGCGCACGACGCCGACCGGGTGGCCGTGATGGAGGACGGCCGCCTGACCGAACTCGGCACGCACGAGCAGCTGGTGGCCGCCGAGGGGGCGTACGCGGCGCTGTGGCATTCGTGGCACGGGGAGCGACGGCCTTCGGACGACTGACATACGGCTGGGTCCGTCGAAGCGTCTTTCGCCGCCAGTGTGATCCCGGCCCCGGAGCCAGGGCCGCGCATGCGGCACCGCCGCGACGGGCCCGCCGTGCGTACGGGTACGCCGTGCGAGCCAGGTACGCCATGCGAGCCGAGTACGCCATGCGAGCCAGGTACGCCATGCGGGCCGAGTACGCCATGCGGGCCGAGTACGCCGGATACGCCTCCTCGTGCACCGCGACGCCGCCGCCCTCCAGGACCTCGTCCCGCGTTCGCGAATTCACGAACAGGCCATTCGCGCGCCGTTGAAACGGCGAGCAGGGGGAGGTTGTCGGGGACGCCGTGCCCGCGGTCGCGGGCCGGCCGTGGGCCGATCACGGCGGCCGCCACAAAGCCCGAAGTACCGGCGGCGAGAGGGATGACGTACCCGCCGGAGTGGTCCAGCGCGCCCTGCCCGCCCACCAGTCGCCGCCGGAGGAGGAAGGCGCTGACGGTGTGGACGAGCGTCGGCCACCGGGGACGAAGAGCAGCCACGCTCGGATGCTCACTCGGCCGACCCCGCCGCCCCTGAAGAGCAGCGGGGCGCCATCAACTCCCCTCGCGGGACCGGCAGTCCGGCGGACCGCCGGTTGCTCGGCGGGATCGTGCCGGATCTGTTGCGCGTCGGTTCCCGGGGCATGTCGCCGGAGCGAATTCCTCCGCACACGCCGGGGAAGATCCGCACACCATCCAACCAAGGGTTCGTATACCGAACATGACCTCCCGGACAACGAACCATTTCCGGCCAAGTTCTTGATGCGCTCCTGACAGAAGGCGTGATCCCCTGCCACTCTTCCCACGGCTACTTCACAGCAACCCCATAGCTGTGCCGCTGTGAGATGCCGTACGACCCCCATGCACCTGGTTCCGCGTACCGCCTGTTCTGCCCGGACGGGTCACCCATCGTCCGGTCTCCCCTGGCCGCGCGACCCGCGGCCACGCAGAAGGAGTCAGTGTTGAGTAGCAGTTCTCCCCACAGACGCACCTCCCACATCACCAAGCGCCGTGTCGCCGGCGTCGCCCTCGTCGGCGTCTCCGCCCTGTTGGCCGCGGCCGTCCAGTCGGGCGCCGCGAGCGCCGCCCCGGAGAAGGCACCTCGGTCGGGCAAGATCAACCCGGGCGCAGTCGCCATGAAGCTGACCGCTTCGCAGCGCGCCGAGCTCATACGCGACGCCAACGCCGCCAAGGCGACCACCGCCAAGGACCTGGGCCTCGGGTCCAAGGAGAGCCTGGTGGCCCGCGATGTCGTCAAGGACCACGACGGCACCGTCCACACCCGCTACGAGCGGACGTACGCCGGACTCCCGGTCCTCGGCGGCGACCTGGTGGTCGACACCGCCAAGTCCGGCAAGACCGAGCACGTCTACAAGGCGATGAAGGCCACCCTCAAGGTCGCCACCCTCAAGCCTGCGGTCGCCGCCTCCAAGGCGGAGCGGCAGGCACTGTCCGCCGCCAAGGCCGCGGGCTCGAAGAAGACCGACGCGGACCGCGCGCCCCGCATGGTGATCTGGGCGGCGAGCGGCAAGCCGGTCCTGGCGTACGAGACGGTCGTCGGCGGCCTCCAGGACGACGGCACCCCGAACCAGCTGCACGTCATCACCGACGCGGCCACCGGCAAGAAGCTCTACGAGTACCAGGGCATCAAGAACGGCATCGGCAACACCCAGTACAGCGGCCAGGTGACCCTGACGACCACCCAGTCGGGCTCCAACTTCACGCTGAACGACGGTGCGCGCGGCGGCCACAAGACGTACAACCTGAACCACGGCACGTCCGGCACCGGCACGCTGTTCTCCCAGACGAACGACACCTGGGGCAACGGCACCACGTCGAACGCCGCGACCGCCGGTGCCGACGCGCACTACGGCGCCGCGGAGACCTGGGACTTCTACAAGAACACGTTCGGCCGCAGCGGCATCAAGAACAACGGTGTGGGAGCGTACTCGCGCGTCCACTACGGCAACGCGTACGTCAACGCCTTCTGGGACGACGGCTGCTTCTGCATGACGTACGGCGACGGGTCCGGCAACGCCGACCCGCTGACCTCGCTGGACGTCGCGGGCCACGAGATGAGCCACGGTGTCACGTCCAACACCGCGGGCCTCAACTACTCCGGTGAGTCCGGCGGTCTGAACGAGGCGACGTCCGACATCTTCGGCACCGGCGTCGAGTTCTACGCCAACAACACCTCCGATGTCGGCGACTACCTCATCGGCGAGAAGATCGACATCAACGGCGACGGCACCCCGCTGCGCTACATGGACAAGCCCAGCAAGGACGGCGGCTCCGCCGACTCCTGGTACTCGGGTGTCGGCAACCTCGACGTGCACTACTCGTCGGGTGTCGCCAACCACTTCTTCTACCTGCTGAGCGAGGGCAGCGGCGCCAAGGTCATCAACGGCGTGAGCTACAACTCGCCGACCTCGGACGGCCTTCCGGTCACCGGCATCGGCCGCGACAAGGCGCTGCAGATCTGGTACCGGGCGCTCACCACCAAGTTCGTCTCCACCACGAACTACGCGGCGGCCCGCACCGGCACGCTCGCGGCGGCGGGTGAGCTGTACGGCACCACGAGCGCCGAGTACACGGCCGTGCAGAACGCCTGGGCGGCCGTGAACGTCGGTTCACGGCCCGGCGGCGGTGGCGGCGGTACGTCGTTCGAGAACACCACCGACGTATCGATTCCGGACAACGGAGCGGCGGTCACCTCGTCGATCACCGTCACCGGTCGCACCGGCAACGCGCCGTCGAACCTCGCGGTCTCGGTCGACATCGTGCACACCTGGCGCGGTGACCTGGTCATCGATCTGGTGGCCCCGGACGGCTCGACCTACCGCCTGAAGAACTTCAGCTCGTCCGACTCGGCGGACAACGTGAACGCGACCTACACGGTCAACGCGTCCTCCGAAGTCGCCAATGGCACCTGGAAGTTGAAGGTCCAGGACCAGGCGGCACAGGACATCGGCTACATCAACAGCTGGAAGCTGACGTTCCCGTAGACCGCCGGCGAAGCCGCGGCAAGGACAGGGTGCCGTCCCGGAGGTTCAACTCCCCGGGGCGGCACCCCCTTTGCCAGGTCCTGGCCCGGGTTTTGCTGCCGCTTGACGAAGATCGGTCTTGGGCGCAGAGCACCCCACTGTTCACCCGGAGGACGATTTTCGGCCAAGGTCTTTAAGGGCTCCTGACATGTACGCGCCCCAGATGGCACGCTTCCACCGCACGGCTCACCCGCACCGCAACTTCACACTTCCGTTCGGCTACCCCACGCCGTTCGGTCGCCCCCACAAGAAGGAGCTTGCGTGACCCCCCTCTACGCGCGTCACAAGCGCACCACTCTGGCCATAGCCACCGCTGTCGCGGCCGGAGCCCTGCTCACCACCGGTATGACCACCGGTGCATCCGCCCAGACCGAGGCGACCTCCGAGGGCCGGACGACCCTCGCCGGCGCCCCGGTCCAGCTGTCCTCGGCGGCGCGTACGACCCTCATCCAGAAGGCCCAGGCCGCCAGTACCGAGACGGCCCAGGAGATAGGCCTCGGCGCCAAGGAGAAGCTGGTCGTCCGCGATGTCGTCAAGGACGCCGACGGCACCGTCCACACCCGCTACGAGCGCACGTACAACGGCCTTCCGGTCCTCGGCGGCGACCTGGTCGTCCACCAGCAGCCCGGCAAGACCCAGAGCGTGACCAAGGCGACGAAGGCCACCATCAAGGTCACCTCCCTCAAGCCGCAGATCGCCGCCGCCAAGGCCGAGAAGCAGGCGCTGACCGCCGCGCAGTCCGCGGGCTCGGACAAGACCACCGCCGACAAGGCGCCCCGCAAGGTCATCTGGGCGGGCAGCGGCAAGCCGGTCCTCGCCTACGAGACCGTCGTCGGCGGCCTCCAGGACGACGGCACCCCGAACGAGCTGCACGTCATCACCGACGCCGCGACCGGCAAGAAGCTCTACGCGTACCAGGGCATCGAGACCGGTACCGGCAAGAGCCTCTACTCGGGCACCGTCAGCCTCAACACCACCCTGTCGGGCTCGACGTACCAGCTGTACGACACCACGCGCGGCGGCCACAAGACGTACAACAAGTCGCACGGGACCAGCTCGTCGGCCGGCACCCTGTTCACCGACGCGGACGACACCTGGGGCACCGGCACGGCCTCCAGCTCCACCACCGACCAGACCGCGGCCGTCGACGCCGCGTACGGTGCGCAGGAGACGTGGGACTTCTACAAGAACACGTTCGGCCGCAGCGGCATCAAGAACAACGGCGTCGCCGCCTACTCCCGCGTGCACTACGGCAACGCGTACGTCAACGCCTTCTGGGACGACAGCTGCTTCTGCATGACGTACGGCGACGGGTCCGGCAACACCCACCCGCTGACGTCCCTGGACGTGGCCGGCCACGAGATGAGCCACGGCGTCACGTCCAACACCGCGGGCCTGAACTACAGCGGTGAGTCCGGCGGTCTGAACGAGGCGACGTCCGACATCTTCGGCACCGGCGTCGAGTTCTACGCGGCGAACTCCAAGGACGTCGGTGACTACCTCATCGGCGAGAAGATCGACATCAACGGCGACGGCACCCCGCTGCGCTACATGGACAAGCCCAGCAAGGACGGCGGCTCCGCCGACTCCTGGTCCTCCGGCGTCGGCAACCTGGACGTGCACTACTCGTCCGGCGTAGCGAACCACTTCTTCTACCTCCTCTCCGAGGGCAGCGGCGCCAAGACGATCAACGGGGTCAGCTACAACTCCCCGACGTCCAACGGCTCCACGGTCACCGGCATCGGCCGCGCCAAGGCACTGCAGATCTGGTACAAGGCGCTGACGACGTACTTCACGTCGACGACGAACTACAAGTCCGCCCGCACGGGCACGCTCTCCGCGGCGTCGGCCCTGTACGGCTCGACCAGCACGGAGTACAAGGCGGTGGCGGCGGCCTGGTCCGCGGTCAACGTGAGCTAGTCCTCGCGTCAACGTGAGCTGAACTGCTCCTGGCGTAGTGGAACAACGGCGGTACCCGGAGAGACGGCGACTCCGGGTGCCGCCTTACGCTGTCCCCCATGCCCTACACGTACGAGGACGTGGGCGCGACCCGCGAGGACCGCTGCCCGCCGGGCTTCCACCGACTGCACGTCCGCTCCCGGATCGGCGAGGGCGAGGCCGTCTTCCGCCGCGCCTCCGAGGCCCTCATGACCTGGGAAATGCATCGCGCCCTGGGCGTCGGCATCACCGCCGACGCGGACAAGGCGGCCCCTGGAGTCGACGTCACGGTCGGTCTCGGCCCGATCAAGGCCCCCTGCCGCGTGGTCTGGACGGCAGAGGAACCCCGCCGCACCGCCTGGGCCTATGGCACGCTTTCCGGCCATCCCGAGTGCGGCGAGGAGTCCTTCGTCATCACCCGCACGGGCGACGGCACCGTCTGGCTCACCATCACCGCCTTCAGCCGCGCGGCGAAGTGGTACGCCCGCGCGGGCGGAGCCGCCACGAGGGGGCTCCAGCACGCGTACGCCCAGAGGTGCGGGAAGGTACTGCGCCGGTTGTGCGCGGGCCTGGACAGCTGACGGGCTCGCCTCACCGCATGAGAACCCCCGCCCCCTCCCCCATCTCCTGCGACGGCACCGCCACCAGCCCCACCTCCGCGCTCGACGCGAGCAGGCGGTGTGCGGGCAGGATGCGGACCGTGTAGCCGAAGGGGCCGGTGCGGTCCAGGGAGAGCGGTCCCTCGTACGCCCAGCGCCCCTCCAGGTCCGGGCCGCCCGCCGGTTTCAGTGGTACGCACACCGCGTCCGCGATGCGGTCGTCGGAGTCGACGCGGCCTGCGACGGCCTGCACCTCGACGTCGTCGGGGACGAGGTCGCCGAGGCCGACGCGCACGCGCAGGGACAGGGTGGTGCCGAGTTCGGCGGTGGTCGTGACGGAGGAGGCCTCGACGTGGTCGACGGTGACCTGCGGCCAGGCGGAGCGGACGCGGGACTTCCAGGCGGCCAGTTCGCGGGCCGTGTCCGCGGTGAGGGAGCGGTGGGCGCGGGCCGCCGGGGTGTACAGGCGCTCCACGTATTCGCGAACCATCCGGCCCGCGAGCACCTTCGGGCCCAGATGGGTCAGCGTCTGGCGGACCATCTCGATCCAGCGGTCGGGCAGGCCGCCCTGGCCACGCTCGTAGAAGCGCGGGGCCACGCGCTGTTCGAGCAGGTCGTACAGCGCCGCCGCCTCCAGGTCGTCGCGGCGGTCGTCGTCGGTCGCCGTACCGTCCGCCGTCGGGATCGCCCAACCGAAGTCGGGCTGGAACCACTCGTCCCACCAGCCGTCCAGGACCGACAGGTTGAGGCAGCCGTTGAGCGCCGCCTTCATGCCACTCGTCCCGCAGGCCTCCAGGGGGCGGAGGGGATTGTTCAGCCAGATGTCGCACCCCGGGTACAGCTTCTGCGCCATCGCCATCCCGTAGTCCGGCAGGAACACGATCCGGTGGCGCACGCGTGGGTCGTCCGCGAACCGGACCAGCTCCTGGACCAGACGTTTCCCGCCGTCGTCCGCGGGATGGGCCTTGCCCGCGACCACGATCTGGACCGGGCGTTCGGCGTGCAGGAGGAGATCCATCAGGCGGTCGCGGTCGCGCAGCATCAGGGTCAGCCGTTTGTACGAGGGCACTCGGCGCGCGAAGCCGATGGTCAGGACGTCCGGATCCAACACCCCGTCGATCCAGCCCAGCTCGGCCGTACCCGCGCCGCGCTGGCGCCAGGACGCGTACAGGCGCTCCCTCACCTCCCACACCAGCTGCTCGCGCAGCACCCGCCGCAGATCCCAGATCTCCTGGTCCGCGATGTCGGCCACCGCGTCCCAGCGGTCCGAGCCACCGACCGTCAAGGCGTCCTCGGTGCGCTGCGCGCCGATCTGCCGGGCGCCGAGCCGGAAGACTTCCGGAGCCACCCAGGTCGGCGCGTGCACCCCGTTGGTCACCGAGGTGATCGGGACCTCCTCCGGGTCGAATCCCGGCCACAGCCCCGAGAACATCTCCCGGCTGACATGACCGTGGAGCAGCGAGACCCCGTTCGCCCGCTGGCCGAGGCGCAACCCCATCACCGCCATGTTGAAGAGGTTCGGCTCGCCTCCGGGGTAGGTCTCCATGCCGAGGCCCAGGATCCGTTCCACGTCGATGCGCGGGAGCTCGGCGTCGGTACCGAAGTGGCGGGCCACCAGCTCCCGGTCGAAGCGGTCGATTCCGGCGGGTACGGGGGTGTGGGTGGTGAAGACCGTGCCGGCCCTGACCGCCTCCAGGCAGGAATCGAAGTCCAGCCCCTCGTCGGCGAGTTCGGCGATCCGCTCCAGGCCGAGGAAGCCCGCGTGACCCTCGTTCGTGTGGAACACCTCGGGCTGCGGGTGTCCGGTGAGCCGGCAGTACGTCCGGACCGCGCGCACCCCTCCTATGCCGAGGAGCATCTCCTGCAGCAGCCGGTGTTCGCTGCCGCCGCCGTACAGCCGGTCGGTCACCCCGCGTTCGCCGAAGTCGTTCTCCTCCACGTCGGAGTCGAGCATGAGGAGCGGGACGCGGCCCACCTGCGCCAGCCAGATCCGGGCCCGCAACGCACGGCCGCCGGGGAGGGCCAGCGACACCTGGGCGTCGGTGCCGTCGGGCTCGCGCAGGGGCGTCAGAGGCAGCTCGTTCGGGTCCAGGACCGGATAGTGCTCCTGCTGCCAGCCGTCGCGCGACAGGGTCTGCCGGAAGTAGCCGTGCCGGTAGAGCAGACCCACGCCGATCAGCGGAACGCCCAGGTCACTGGCGGCCTTCAGATGATCGCCCGCGAGGATGCCGAGGCCGCCGGAGTACTGCGGCAGCGCGGCCGTGATGCCGAACTCGGGCGAGAAGTAGGCGATGGCTGCGGGCAGTTCGGAGGACTGGGACTGGTACCAGCGGTCGCCGGTCACATAGTCCCGCAGATCGTCGGCGACCGCGGCAAGGCGGCGCAGGAAACGGCGGTCCTCGGTGAGCTCCGCGAGCCGCCCTGTCGACACACTGCCGAGCAGGCGGACGGGGTCGCCGTCCGAGGTGGCCCAGCGCTCCGGGTCGACGGACTGGAAGAGATCACGGGTCTCGGCATGCCAGGACCAGCGGAGATTGCGCGCCAGGTCACTGAGCGGGTGAAGGGCTTCGGGGAGTACGGGTCGAACGGTGAATCTGCGGATTGCCTTCACGAGTTCCACCTTCACGGGGGACGTAACGGAGGACGTAGGCGGCAGGAGGGCGCACGTGGCTGGGCGTGCGCCGAAGAGGGACACACGCCCTTGTGCGTCCTTCGTCACCCACGACGGTAGCGGCGAGGGTGCCTTCGCAACACGGCGCATCGAGGTCCGGACGGTCGATCGGGCCGACTGGGTGACATCGGCGGAGGGCTGTGCGACTTCGGCGGGAACTCGCCGCAACCTTCACGTGTACGTCACGGACGATATGGCCGATTCCGCCCTCCTGGGCGGCCTTGTGAGGCTTCGCACCGCACGAGAGGCTCGCCAGGTGGCGTACGGCCGGACTCGGCCCACACCGGTCTGCTCCGATGGCCGTACGCCGAGTTGAGGAGGGGAACTCAAGTCATGGCACAGACGAGAGAGAGGCGTCTGCGCTGGGCGGGAGGCCTCACCGCGGTCACGACGGCCGCGGTGCTTTCGGCCATCACCCTGCCCGCGCACGCCGCCCCGGAGGGGCAGATACTCGGCGCCGGCGATCCCGGTTCCGTCAGCGGGAGTTACATCGTGACACTCAAGGGGGGAACACAGGCTCCGTCGTCGGCGGGAAAGAGCATCGCCGAGAAGTACGGGGCGAGAATCAGCCACACCTACGGAACGGCCCTCAATGGCTACGCCGTGAAGGTCAACGAGAAGCAGGCCCGGCGGCTCGCGGCGGACTCCCGTGTGGCCTCGGTCGTGCAGGACACCCGGGTGGCGCTCGACCACTTCCAGAAGAACCCGCCCTCATGGGGCCTCGACCGGATCGACCAGCCGAACCTGCCGCTGGACAAGGGCTACACCTGGCCCGAGTCGGCGGGCGCCGGCGTGACCACGTACGTCATCGACACCGGCATCCGCATCACGCACAAGGACTTCGGCGGCCGGGCGAGCTACGGCTGGGACTTCGTCGACAACGACAGGACGGCCAAGGACGGCAACGGGCACGGCACGCATGTCGCCGGGACCATCGTGGGCAGCAAGTACGGCGTGGCCAAGAAGGCCAAGGTGGTCGCCGTCCGCGTCCTCGACAACGACGGCTCCGGCACCACCGCGCAGGTCATCGCGGGCATCGACTGGGTGACCAGGCACGCGAAGAAACCGGCCGTGGCGAACATGAGCCTGGGCGGGTACGCCAACACCCAATTGGACGCCGCGGTACGCAACTCCATCGCCTCCGGGGTGACCTACGCGGTGGCGGCGGGCAACGACGGGCTTCCGGCCGGTCTCTACTCACCGGCCCGGGTCTCGCAGGCCCTCACGGTCGGCGCGAGCGACAGGGCGGACGCGCGCGCGAGCTTCTCCAACACCGGTTCGGCGCTCGACCTGTTCGCTCCCGGCGTGGCGATCACCTCGGCGTCGTACGCGAGTGACACGGGGAAGGCGACCTTCTCCGGTACGTCGATGGCGAGCCCGCACGTGGCGGGCGCGGCCGCGCTCTATCTGGCCGACCATTCCCGGGCCACGCCCGCCCAAGTGGCCAAGGCGCTGGTGAAACGGGCTGTATCGGGAAAGATTTCGGGCGCGGGTCTCGGCTCACCGAACAGGCTCCTGCAGGTCAACAACCCCTAGCGGGCTTCGGGGACACCGACCGGCCTCGACCTCACAGGACGAGGCCGGTCTTGTGTGTGGACATACGCGTGAGTAGTTAACAAAGTGCCGGATTGCCCACCCGAATAGGGTGGGAAGGCTCCTCCGGTACGCCCCGCAGGCCCCACCTCCCCACACCCTCATCCGCCCACCCGAGTTGACGCGGACAGGAGCGGTCATGCCCGCAACGCACCACACGTCGCCACCCCCGACGACCACCCCCGACGCACCGCCGATTCACACGACCGACACCGATTGCCGCACCACGGAGAAACCCTCCGCCGAGACCGGAGCCGAGACCCGCGCCGGCACCACCGGCCCCACCGACACCATCAGCGCCCCTGGCACGACCGTTGGACGCATCCCCGTCGTCGACGTCCGCCCGATCGTCCTCGGCGGCCGCCGGCCCGCGAAGGCGGTGGTCGGCGAGTCCTTCGAGATCTCGGCCACGGTCTTCCGCGAGGGCCATGACGCGGTCGCCGCGAACGCCGTCCTGTGTGATCCGGACGGTCGCACCGGCCCCTGGATCCCGATGCGCGAACTGGCCCCCGGAACCGACCGCTGGGGCGCCACGGTCTCCGCGGAGAAGGAAGGCCGCTGGACGTACACGGTGGAGGCGTGGGGCGATCCGATCACCACCTGGCGGCACCACGCGGGCATCAAGATCCCGGCCGGGTTGGACACGGAACTGGTCCTGGAGGAGGGCGCCCGGCTGTACGAGCGGGCGGCCACCGGAGTGCCGAAGGGCAAGGGCCGACGGGACACGATCCTGCGGGCCGCCGACGCGCTGCGCGACCTCGGCCGCCCCGCCTCGGCCCGGCTCGCCGCCGCCCTCACCCCCGACGTCGACAAGATCCTCGCCCGCCATCCACTGCGCGAACTCGTCACGTCCTCACAGCCGTTGACACTGCAGGTGGAACGGGAGCGGGCGCTGTACGGCTCCTGGTACGAGTTCTTCCCGCGCTCGGAGGGCACCCCGGAGCGGCCTCACGGCACGTTCCGTTCGGCCGCCGAACGCCTGCCCGGGATCGCGGAGATGGGCTTCGACGTCGTCTACCTGCCCCCGATCCATCCCATCGGCACGACCTTCCGCAAGGGCCCCAACAACACGCTGTCCGCGGGTCAGGGCGACGTCGGTGTGCCCTGGGCGATCGGTTCCCCGGAGGGCGGTCACGACGCGGTCCACCCGGACCTGGGGACGATCGACGACTTCGACGCGTTCGTACGCCGGGCCGCGGGCGTCGGCCTGGAGGTCGCCCTCGACTTCGCGCTCCAGTGCTCCCCCGACCACCCGTGGGTGGAGAAGCACCCCGAGTGGTTCCACCACCGTACGGACGGCACCATCGCGTATGCCGAGAACCCGCCCAAGAAGTACCAGGACATCTATCCGATCGCCTTCGACAAGGACATGCCGGGCCTGGTCCAGGAGACGCTGCGCGTACTGCGGCACTGGATGAGCCATGGCGTACGGATCTTCCGCGTCGACAATCCGCACACAAAACCGGTGGTGTTCTGGGAGCAGGTGATCGCGGACATCAACCGCACCGACCCCGATGTGATCTTCCTGGCGGAGGCCTTCACCCGCCCGGCGATGATGCACACGCTCGCGGCCATCGGCTTCCAGCAGTCGTACACCTATTTCACCTGGCGCAACACCAAGGAGGAGCTGACCGACTACCTCACCGAACTGTCGGGCGAGGCGGCCGCGTACATGCGGCCCAACTTCTTCGTCAACACCCCCGACATCCTGCACGAGTTCCTGCAGCGCGGCGGCAGGCCGGCCTTCGAGGTGCGGGCGGTCCTCGCCGCGACGCTGTCGCCGACCTGGGGGATCTACAGCGGGTATGAACTCTGCGAGAACACCCCGCTGCGTGACGGCAGCGAGGAGTATCTGAACTCCGAGAAGTACCAACTGCGGCCGCGCGACTGGGAGTCGTCGGAGCGTGACGGACGTAGCATCGCGCCATTGATGGGCACGCTCAACGCGATCAGGCGGCGCAGCCCCGCGCTGCGTCAGCTGCGCGACCTCCATTTCCATCACACGGACAAGGAGGCGGTGATCGCCTACTCGAAGTCTGTAGCGGACGCACGCGGTTCGAACACGGTTGTGGTGGTGGCCAACCTCGACCCCCACCACACCCAGGAGGCCACGGTCTCGTTGGACATGCCGCAACTCGGCCTGGACTGGCACGAGTCCGTGCCGGTGCGCGACGAGCTCACCGGCGAGACCTACAACTGGGGCAGGGCCAACTATGTGCGTCTCGAGCCAGGGCATAGGCCCGCGCACATCCTCACCGTCCTGCGACCGTCCTCACCGCAGATCGGAGGGTCACCCACAACATGATCGTCAACGAGCCCGTCCCGGATACGTTCGAGGACACACCGGCCAGGGACCGAGATCCCGATTGGTTCAAACGCGCCGTCTTCTACGAGGTCCTGGTCCGCTCCTTCCAGGACAGCAACGGCGACGGCGTCGGCGACCTCAAGGGCCTGACCGCGAAGCTGGACTACCTCCAGTGGCTGGGCATCGACTGCCTGTGGCTGCCCCCGTTCTTCAAGTCCCCCCTCAGGGACGGCGGGTACGACGTCTCCGACTACACGGCCGTACTGCCCGAATTCGGTGACCTCGCCGACTTCGTCGAGTTCGTCGACGCCGCCCACCAGCGCGGCATGCGCGTCATCATCGACTTCGTCATGAACCACACCAGCGACCAGCACCCGTGGTTCCAGGAGTCGCGCACCAACCCCGACGGCCCCTACGGCGACTACTACGTCTGGGCCGACGACGACAAGCAGTACCAGGACGCCCGCATCATCTTCGTCGACACCGAGGCCTCCAACTGGACCTTCGACCCCGTCCGCAAGCAGTACTTCTGGCACCGCTTCTTCTCCCACCAACCGGACCTCAACTACGAGAATCCGGCCGTGCAGGAGGAGATGATCTCCGCGCTGCGGTTCTGGCTGGACCTCGGGATCGACGGCTTCCGCCTCGACGCGGTGCCGTACCTCTACCAGGTCGAGGGAACCAACTGCGAAAACCTTCCGGCGACCCACGAATTCCTCAAGCACGTGCGCAAGGAGATCGACACGCACTATCCGGACACGGTGTTACTGGCGGAGGCGAACCAGTGGCCGGAGGACGTGGTCGACTACTTCGGCGACTTCCCCTCCGGCGGCGACGAGTGCCACATGGCATTCCACTTCCCCGTCATGCCACGCATCTTCATGGCCGTACGCCGCGAGTCCCGCTACCCGGTGTCGGAAATCCTCGCCAAGACCCCCGCCATCCCCTCCGGCTGCCAATGGGGCATCTTCCTGCGCAACCACGACGAGCTGACCCTGGAAATGGTCACCGACGAGGAACGCGACTACATGTACGCGGAGTACGCCAAAGACCCGCGCATGCGCGCCAACATCGGCATCCGCCGCCGCCTCGCCCCCCTGCTCGACAACGACCGCAACCAGATCGAACTCTTCACCGCCCTGCTGCTGTCCCTGCCCGGCTCACCGATCCTCTACTACGGCGACGAGATCGGCATGGGCGACAACATCTGGCTCGGCGACCGCGACGCCGTACGCACCCCCATGCAGTGGACCCCCGACCGCAACGCCGGCTTCTCCTCCAGCGACCCCGGCCGCCTCTTCCTCCCCACGATCATGGACCCGGTCTACGGATACCAGGTCACCAACGTCGAGGCGTCCATGTCCTCACCCTCGTCGCTGCTGCACTGGACCCGCCGCATGATCGAGATCCGCAAGCAGAACAAGGCGTTCGGCCTCGGCTCCTACACCGAACTCCAGTCGTCCAACCCCGCCGTCATCGCATTCCTGCGCGAATACAAGGACGACCTGGTCCTGTGCGTCCACAACTTCTCCCGCTTCGCCCAGCCCACCGAACTGGACCTGCGGGCATTCAGCGGAAGGCACCCGGTCGAACTGATCGGCGGGGTGCGATTCCCGGCCATCGGTGAGCTGCCCTACTTGCTCACCCTCGCAGGCCACGGCTTCTACTGGTTTCGACTGCGTCGCGCAGTCGCGCCGAGCGCCACCAGGCGTTCTTGACCGGATGCCTGCGTGTGCTCCCACAAGCCCGCCTGCCTCTGAAGGGACGTGTCGCCATGGCGAAGACCGCACTGCACCGTCCGAGCGGCCTCGGCCCCGCTCCGCTGCTGACCTCGCTCGCAGAACTGCTGCGCGCGTGGCTGCCGCGGCAGCGCTGGTTCGCTGGCAAGGGCAGGCCCGTCACGGATGTGACCCTGGTGTCGACGACCGAACTGTACCCAGGGTGCCTGCACCTGCTGGTCCGCACCGAGCACCTCGACCCGCCTGCCCACGGAAGCCCGGGCACTCCCCCACCCGACGACTGCTATCAACTGCTCCTCGGCGTACGGAAAGTCCTGCCGCCACGTCTCGCCCATGCCGCCATCGGCCGGGCGAACGCCGGCCCGCTGGCGGACCTGATCGTCTACGACGCCTTCCACGACCCCAGGGCGGCGGGACTGCTCCTGGAGCGCCTGCGCCGGCCGGGCACGGCGGGTCCGCTGCGTTTCGAGCGCGACATACGGGTGACGGTGCCCACCGGTCTGGCTCCGCGTCTTCTCGACGCCGAGCAGTCCAACTCCTCGCTGGTGTACGGGAATTCGTTCATCCTGAAGGTCTTCCGCCGTATCCAGCCCGGCATCAACCCGGACCTGGAGGTGCCCCGGGCGCTGGCCCGCCAGGGCTGCACCCGCGTACCCGCTCCCGCCGCGTGGTTTCGGACCTCACGGCCGCAGGAAGCGACGCTCGGAGTTCTTCAGCCGTTCCTGCGTGAGGCCACCGACGGCTGGACACTGGCGCTCGAATCCCTCGCCTTGGGGCTGGAGTTCACCGACGAGGCGTACGAACTGGGCCGGGCGACCGCTGAGGTGCATCTGGCACTGGCCTCGGCGTTCCCCATAGACGTGACAAGTCCGCCTCAGAACAGGCCGCTTGCCACCGCGATGAGCGAGCGACTCGACGCCGCGGTCCGTTCCGTACCCGAACTCGGTCCGCACGCGGATGGGCTGCGGTCCGCCTTCGACGCACTCGGCGTCCTCGGCACGGCGGCCCGTCCCGCCCAGCGCATTCACGGCGATCTCCACCTCGGTCAGGTCCTGCGGGCCGGACAGCAGTGGTCCGTCATCGACTTCGAGGGCGAGCCCGCCCGACCGCTCACCGAACGCCGACGCGTCCAGTCCCCCGTACGCGATGTCGCGGGCATGCTGCGCTCGTTCGACTACGCGGCCCGCTCCCGTCACCCCTGGCGTCCCGAGTGGGCACAACGCTGCCGCGAGGCCTACTGCGCGGGCTATGCCGCCGAGGCGGAGTGGGACCC
Source organism: Streptomyces albiflavescens (assembly GCF_014645835.1). GTDB lineage: Bacteria > Actinomycetota > Actinomycetes > Streptomycetales > Streptomycetaceae > Streptomyces > Streptomyces albiflavescens. The sequence goes on along the minus strand of NZ_BMMM01000011.1, from coordinate 1,022 downwards.
GCGCGAGGAACCAGAGCTGCTGCGCGCGTACGAGACGGACCGAGCCGTGTACGAAGTGCTGTACGAGGCGCGACACCGTCCTGACTGGCTGCCCGTGCCGATGGCGGCGGTCAGACGTCTCGCCGCCGAACGCCAGTGAAGGCCCTTCGACTGCGACACCCCGCACACTCCCTTTCCCCTCTAGAGGAGGCTGAAGCCGTGACAGTCCGCACCGCACCGGTCAGCGTACGGCCGGCCACTCCCGCTTCGCTGGACCCGACGGACCGGGGGCGCCTGCTGTCGGGGGCGCATCACGATCCTCACGCGCTGCTCGGCGCGCACCCGGTGCCGGGCGGCATCGTGTTCCGCGCGCTGCGTCCGTACGCCCAGGCGGTGGCCGTGGTGGTGGACGGGTTGTCCACGAAGCTGGACGACGAGGGCGACGGCCTCTTCTCCGGCGTACTGCGGCTCGACGCGATCCCCGAGTACACGCTGTCGGTGACGTACGACGGCACCGAGTTCGCAGTGCAGGACCCCTACCGTTTCCTGCCCGCGCTGGGAGAACTCGACCTGCACCTGATCGGCGAAGGCCGGCACGAGGAGCTGTGGCGGGCGTTGGGTGCCCACCCCATGACCCACGAGGGCGTCCTCGGCACCCGCTTCACGGTGTGGGCCCCGAACGCGCGGGGCGTCAGGGTCTGCGGAGACTTCTGCCACTGGGACGGCAGCACGGGATTTCCCATGCGGTCGCTGGGCTCCTCCGGGGTGTGGGAGCTGTTCCTTCCGGGAATCGGTGAGGGCACCCTCTACAAGTTCGACATCACCCGCCCCGACGGGACGCGCACGCTGCGCGCCGACCCGATGGCCCGCCGCACCGAGGTGCCACCGGCGACGGCGTCGATCGTGACGGAGTCGTCCTATACGTGGGAAGACGCCGCCTGGATGACGGGGCGGGCTGAGCGTCCGGTGCACGAGGTCCCGTTCTCCGTCTACGAGGTGCATCTGCCGTCCTGGCGGCCGGGGTTGACCTACCGCCAGTTGGC
>NZ_BMMM01000010.1 GCF_014645835.1 Streptomyces albiflavescens | reverse complement strand
ACGATCTTGGACGCCCTGTCTGCGTTGCCGGACACACCGTCAGCATTCGGAATGACTCGTCTAGGGGGATGCTCGGGCCGCCCCTACGGGGACCCGCGCATGACGGGGCGGGAGAGCAGGACGAGGGCCGACCCACCATCCCGAATCCGGGCCTCGGGCGGCCGGACCGGTGTCAGCCTGCGAATACGTTGCCGAAGTACGCGAGTCCCGACGGGCCGCCCAGCGTGGTGCTGCCGAAGGACTTGGAGCCGGTGGCGGTGGTGCCGGAGCTGGTGGACTTGAAGAGCCAGACCGCGCCGGCGCCGTCGTTCTCGCCGCGGGCGCCGACTGCCAGTTCCGCGCGGCCGTCGCCGTTCGCGTCCGTGAGGAAGACCGCGTCGCCGAAGTAGTCGTAGGCCTCGGCGGTGCCGGGGACGTTCGTGGTGTCCTGCGAGTAGGACTTGGAGCCGGTGCCGGTCAGCCCGGAGGCGGAGCCGCGCAGGACCGTGACCTGGCCGGCGTCGTTCACCGAGCCGAGGCTCTCGCTGTCGGAGCCGATCACGACGTCGGCATAGCCGTCGCCGTTGGTGTCACCTGAGGAGAGGCTCCAGCCGAAGTGGTCGTTCTTCTCGCCGGTGCCGGGGACGCCGGTGGTGTCCTGGGTGATACGGACCGGCGTACGGGTGCTCAGCCCGCCCGACGCGCCATACGTCACCGTGATCGCGCCGCCCAGGCCGCCGTTCGGCTCGGTCGTCGACTTCTCCATGAAGTTGCCGGTCACGATGTCGCCGTAGCCGTCCTTGTCGACGTCGGCGATGGTGCCCGCGTAGCCGCCCGCGAGCTTCTTGCTGTACTTCGGGCCGGTGGCCGAGCCGAGGTAGAGGGCGCTGCGGGTGCGGTTGTCGCCGGTGCTGGTCTCCTCCTGGCCCATGACCAGGAGGTCCTGCTTGCCGTCGGCGTTGACATCGCCCGCGACCAGCTGGTCCGGGTAGATCGTGGTCTGGTCGACCGTGTCGACGCCGACGAGTGAAGCCGCCGTGCCCGTACGCGAGATGGGGCCGCGGAAGATGTTCAGGGCGGGCGTGGAGTTGTTGGCGGCGGCCAGGTCGGTGTGACCGTCTCCGTCGAAGTCGCCGGCCGCGATCTGCCAGCCGAGCTCGTTGCGGTACTGCGGCAGCGGCGAGGAGATGTCGGTGCCGGACTTCACGCCGTCCGCGCCGCCCCACAGCACCGTCAGGGTGCCGTACGAGTCGGTCGAGCCGATCTTCTCGCTGTGCACGCCGACGACGATGTCCGTGTAGCCGTCGCCGTCCATGTCGCCCGTGGTCAGACGGTCGCCGAAGTAGTCGGACGACTCCGGGGTGCCCGGAATGCCGTCCGTGGCCTGGCTGATGATCTGCCGCTTGGAGGTGTCGAGGCCGCTCGCGGTGCCGTAGACGATCGCCACGTAACCGGCGCCGGACTTGGTGGAGACCTTGGCGATGGGCGCGGCGATCGCGAGGTCGCGGTAGCCGTCGCCGTTGAAGTCGCCGGACAGGCCGGAGGGCGCGGCGGAGGCGGTGGCCGCGGGCAGGGCGGTGAGCAGGCCGGTCGTGAGGGTCGCGGCCAGCAGGAGGGTGCGCTTGCGCATGGGGGTTCCCCGTTCAGAGGCAGGAATCGGAAGGTTCACGAAGGGAGAGTCGGAAGGTTCACGAAGGGAGAGAGGGAGCGAGGGGAGAGCCGGGACTTCCGGACGGCGGAGGGGCGGGCCGGGACTTCCGGTCGGCCGATGGGAGGGCCGGGACTTTGAGTCGGCCGAAGGCAGCGCCGGGACTTTCCGCCTGGCGCGCCCCTCCCGGAGTCAGTCGAGGAAGCTGCCGCCGAAGTCGGGCAGTGTGACGGCGCCGGACGCCGTCGGGGTGGTGGAGGTGCCGCGCAGCACCAGCGCGACGCCCGCCGCACCGACGCCCAGCTCCGCCTTGCCGTCGGCGTTCAGGGCCGTGCCGGGGCCGGACGCCGAACCGTAGAGCACGACGACGGCACCCGCTCCCGTCTTGCCGGAGACCGTGGCGTCGGGAGCACCGACGACGAGGTCGCCGTACCCGTCGCCGTTGAAGTCGTCGGCGTACTTGGCGGGCGCGGCGGACGCCGGAGTGCTCAGGGTGAGAGGGGTGAGGCCGGCGGTCAGCAGGGCGGCGAGGGTCACTGAAGTGCGTGTGCGCATAGGGGAGTTCTCCGTGGGATCCAAGAGGTGGGGATCAACCGGTCAAGGTGCCGCCCAGGGTGGGATCCCCCGCCGTGGAGATGCCGAAGGCGCTGGGGCCGTAGTTCGCGGCACCGGACGTGGTGATGCCGGAGGCGGAGCCCTTCAGGAAGGTGATGAGGCCGTCGCCGTCGTTCTCGCCGTCGGCTCCGGCCAGGAGGTCCGCCTTGCCGTCGCCCGTGACGTCGGTGAGGAGCACGGCCGTCCCGAAGAAGTCGTTGCGCTCGGCGGAGCCGGGGACGCCCGGGGTGTCCTGGGTGTACGTGACCGGGGAGCCGAGGCCGGTGGCGCTGCCGTAGTGGACGAGGACCGCGCCGTTGACCGTGGTGACGCTGGAGTCCTCCGGGTTGCCGACGGCCAGGTCCGGGTAGCCGTCGCCGTTGATGTCGCCGATGGAGGGGCGGCCGGTCCCGAAGTCGGGGATGTCGGCCTTGCTCGCGATGCCCGTCGCGCTGCCGTACGAGATGACGCCCGTGCCGAAGGACCAGTCGCCGTCGGTCGTGTTCTCGGTCTGGCCCACGACGATGTCGCCGAAGCCGTCCTTGTTCAGGTCGCCGGTGGCGGTCTGCCACCCGTACGGGAGCTCCAGCTTCTGTGTGGGGGCCGAACTGGTGCCGTAGTAGAGGAAGTTGCGGTCCAGGTACTTCTCGGAGCTCAACTTCTTGTGGCCGCCGACGATCAGGTCCGTCTTGCCGTCGCCGTTGATCTTCCCTGCGGTCAGGCGCAGTGCGCCGCCCGTGGCCGTGAACGACGTGGTGAAGGAGACCTTCGAGCCGGTGGCTCCCGCCTTGGTGAAGCCGCCCTTGACGATCCACTGGGTAGTGCCGGTCGCACCGACGGCGAGGTCGGCCTTGCCATCGCCGGTGAAGTCGCCGATGGCGAGGGACTGGCCCCAACGGTCGTGCCCGGTGGCGGCGGGGTCCTTGAGCGTCGTGGCGCCGCTCAGGCCACTCGACGAACCCCAGACGATGACGACGGTTCCGCCGTCCACGTCGTCGCCGACCTGCTCGTACGGCGTGCCGATCGCGAGGTCGCTGTAGCCGTCGTTGTTGAGGTCCCCCACGGCCAGCGCGTCGCCGAAGAAGTCGTTGTCCTCGGCGGTGCCGGGGATACCCGAGGTGTTCTGGGTGATCGACGTCGTGCGGCCGATGCCGGTGGACGAGCCGTACGCGATGCCTACTGCCCCGGCCCATGACGTGTTGCCGGGCGAGGCCTGGGGCGTACCGGCGGCGGCGTCCTGGTATCCGTCGCCGTTGAAATCGCCGACGAGGTGGGAGGGCGCGGCGGCGGCCGTGGTGGCGGGGAGGGCGGTGAGGAGGCCGGTCGTCAGGGTCGTGGCCAGCAGAAGAGTGCGCTTGCGCAAGGCGGGCTCCAGGGAGAAGCCGGGCCCGTGACGTCCACGGGCCCGGTGGAACAGAAAGGGGACGGCTCAGTCGGCGAAGAGGGCGCCGAACTCCGGGGTGCCCGACGTCGAGACGCCCGAGGTGCTCGGCGAGATGGTGCGGCTGCCGCTCGTGGTGATCGTCGTGCCGTTGGAGGGCAGGTAGGTCACCGCGCCGTTGGCGCTGTTCTCGTAGGAGCCGACGAGCAGGTCGGCCTTGCCGTCGCCGGTGACGTCGTCGAGCTTGACGTCCGCGCCGAAGAGGTCGCTCTTCTCGTCGTTGCCGGGGACGCCCGCCGTGCTCTGGGCGAAGGACTGCACACCGGAGGAGACCTTGACGCCGCTCGCGGAGCCGTACAGCACGGTGACCATGCCGGTGTTGCTGACGCCGTCGATGTCCTCGTCCGGGGCGCTGACGACGAGGTCCTGGTAGCCGTCGCCGTTGATGTCGCCCATGTCGAGGTCCCAGCCGAAGGCGTCGCCCTTCTCCGAGGTGCCGGGCACGTTGCCGGTGTTCTGGGTGATGCCGGACGTCGAGGCCGGGCCGGAGGCGGAGCCGTAGGTGATGTTCACCTTGCCGCCGTCGGCGGCGTCCGGGACGGGGATGCCGTCGTCCGTCTTGCCGTCCCAGCCCGCGCCGCTGACGATGTCGCCGTAGCCGTCGCCGTTGATGTCGCCGATGGCCGTGATGATGCCGGGCTTGAGGGCCTTGGCGGACGAGGCGCTCAGACCGTTCGCCGAGCCGGGCAGGTAGTAGTTGGTGTTCCAGCCGTAGGCGGTCTGGGTCTCGTAGCCGTCGACGATCAGGTCGGTGCAGCCGTCGCCGTTCACGTCACCGGCGGTGAGGCTCATCGGGCCGAAGGGGTAGTCGTTGGTGCCCGAGTGGATCGGCGGCTTGAGCGCGGTACGGCCCTCGATCGCCTCGCCGTAGGCGCTGATGCCGCCCCGGAAGATGTAGATCGTGCTGGACGAGTTGCCCACGGCCAGGTCGGCCTTGCCGTCGCCGTCGAAGTCACCGGCGGCCAGGTCCTTGCCCCAGTAGTCGTGGGAGGAGGCGGCCGGGTCGGCAATGGTCACGCCCTTGCCGGTCAGGCCGGACGCCGAGCCCCACAGGACGGCGAGGGTGCCACCGTTGGTGTCGGTGCCGACCTTCTCGTACGGGGAGGCCACGGCGAGGTCGTCGTACCCGTCGCCGTTGAAGTCCGCGTACGCCGTCTCCGCGCTGAAGCCGTCGCCGACCTCGGCGGTGCCCGGAACGCCGGTGGTGTTCTGGCTGATCGTCGAGCGCTGGGCGGACGATACGCCGGTGGAGGTGCCGTAGAGCACGACGACCTGGCCCGCGTCGGCGTGGCCGCTGACGTAGGCACCGGGCGCCGAGGCGGCGACATCGCCGATGCCGTCGCCGTTGAAGTCGGCCTTCGCCGTCTTGAACGAGTCCGCGGCGGTGGCCGTCGCGGCCGAGAAGGTGAGCAGACCGCCCGTCAGCGCGGCCGCGGTGGCCGTCGCGAGGGCGAGTCGCAGGTGGGACCGGTGGTGCGGGTACTGCTTGTGCATGCGGGGTTCTCCTGCGGCATGCGGGGGATGCCTGGCGGACATCCACAGTCGATAGGGGGGCGGACCGCCTGCGTTTGCCTGGAGTTGTCCGAGGGTTCGCGGGCCGGTCGGCGAACAGGAGACCTTTAGTGAGGCGCAAGGGTTGTACGTGAGTTCGGTAAATCTTTGAGATTCGTACGTGTGTCCCGTGCGGGGAGTCCGAGCTTCCTCGGCTCCCCGCACGGAGGCCCGGCCCGGTCAGCCGATCAGGCCGGTGCCGAACCCGCCGTAGGTGCGCGACAGGCCCAAGGTGCCGGGGCCGAACGAGCGGGCGCCGGCGGTGGTCACGCCGCCCGAGGAGCCGTGCAGTGCGGTGACCGCGCCGACGCCCTCGTCCTCGAAGGCGGCGGCCACGGTGAAGTCGGCGTGGCCGTCCTTGTCGACGTCCGACAGGAGGACGTCGGAGCCGAAGTAGTCCATGGACTCGGGGGAGCCCGGGACGTTGTAGGTGTCCTGCGAGATTCCGCGGCCGCCGGTGATGACCGTGCCCCCTGCGATCACCACGGTGCTGCCGGTGTCCTTGTTCGAGCCGATGTCCTCGAAGGGGACGCCGATGGCGAGCTCGCCGTAGCCGTCGCCGTTGACGTCGGCGATGGAGACCGAGGCGCCGAAGCCGTCGCCCGCCTCGTCGGTGCCGGGAACGCCCGTGGAGTCCTGGGTGAGTTCGGCCATCGGGACGTCGCCGTTGACCGGGCCGCCTTCGGAGCCGCGGATGACGACGACCTTGCCGCCGGGACTGCCTTCGTGGCCTTCCTCCTTCGTGAAGACGTTGCCGAGGGCGATCTCGTCGTAGCCGTCGCCGTCGATGTCGCCGAGCGCGATGGAGGTGCCGCCGTTCAGCGGGCGCGGCACGGAGGTCTCCGGGCCGGAGGTGGTGCCGAGGTAGGCGACGCCCTTGGTCCAGTCGCCCGAGCCGTCGGAGTTGAGGGCGGTGCGGTAGGTGAGGACGAGGTCGGCCTTCTTGTCGCCGTTGGTGTCGCCCGCCGCCATGGCGTCGATGCCGTACTTCGCCTTGTCGGGCAGGCCTGTCTTCTGCGCGGAGCCGGTCGTGCCGGTGGTGGTGAAGCGGCCCTTGACGACGTACGCGTGCGAGGCGCTGGTGCCGACGGCCAGATCGGGCCTGCCGTCGCCGTTGAAGTCGCCCGCGGTCAGCCCGCGGCCCCACTCGTCGTGCGAGGCGGCGGCCGGGTCCTTGACCGTGGTGCCGTTCTTGATGCCGCTCGACGAGCCCCACAGCACGGTGACGGAGCCGCCGTCGGTGTCCGAACCGACGTCCTCGCCGGGGGCGCCGACCGCGAGGTCGGTGTAGCCGTCGCCGTTCAGGTCGCCCACGGTGAGCGCCCGGCCGAAGAAGTCCTCCTCCTCGGCGGTGCCGGGCACGCCCGCGGTGTTCTGGCTGACGACCGTGCGCTTGGCGGGGTTGAGGCCGGTGGAACTGCCGTAGACCACGGCCACGTAACCGGCCAGGCCCTTGCCGCCGACCGTCGCGTACGGGGCGGCGAAGGCCACGTCACCGTAGCCGTCGCCGTTGAAGTCCGCCTTGTAGGCGCGGGCAGCGCTCGCAGCCGTCGCCGGTGCGGTCGCGCAGGTGAGCAGACCGCCCGTCAGCGCGGCGGCGGTGGCCGTGGCGAGGGCGAGTCGCAGCTGGTTCTTGGGCATGCGGGGTTCTCCTGAGGGGGCGGATCGATCGGCGATCAGGAGACCCTCGGCGGTGCGCGAGGGTTGTGCGTACGTTCGACGAATCTTTGAGGTTTCTGTGAAGAGAGAGGCCTACGGGACCAGGAACTCCGAGCTGGAGAAGGTGACCGACGGCTTCGCCGCCACGAGCCCCTTCTTCACGCCCGGATAGACGGCGACGGTGTCCTTCGTCTCGCCCCGGTACGTCCGCACGGCCAGGTCCGCCCGTCCGTCCCCGTCGAAGTCGCCGACCGTCAGCACCCGTGTGGTGCCCGGCGAGGGCGGCTCGACGGTCACCATGCCCGCCGCCGACAGCCCCGTCGTACGGCCCCGGAACACATGCAGCCGCGAGCCGCTGGAGACCAGTTCGCTCAGCCCGTCCCCGTCGAAGTCCCCGGCGTCGAGCACCGAACCGGGGGAGGCGAGGCCGGCGCGCACGGCGGTCGGCAGGTCGTAGCGCATGGCCGTGCCGCCCATCGCGCCGACCGCCGCGTCCAGCGCCTTGCCCTTGCCGAAGCGGCCGAACGCCACGTCGACGCCGGCCGGCAGGACGACTCCCGTGCGGGCGGGGCCGTCGGGTCCGCCGAGGACCACGGCCGACTTGCCCGTGCCCTGCGCCGTACGGACGAGCAGGTCGTCGTATCCGTCGCGGTTCACGTCGGCGGCCGGACCCGTGGGGACCTCGCCCGGCGACGGGATCGGCGCACCGGCCTTGCGCGGGGTGCCCTTGCGGCTGAACGGGCCGCGCAGATAGCTGAGTCGGCCCGCCGAGGCGTGCACCACCAGGTCCTCGGCGCCGTCACCGTCGAAGTCGCCGCACACGGGCTGGTCGGCCCAGTCATTGCCGAAACGTGCCTGCGCGGGGACGGCGAGCTTGACCGCCCTGCCGGCGAGGCCCTTCGGGGAGCCGAAGAGGATCTGGAGGGGGACCGGTGGCTGTCCCTGTCCGTCGTACGGGGGGTCGGTCGACACGACCAGATCCGTGAAGCCGTCCTTGTTGAGGTCGCAGCTCGCCTCCGCGTCGAAGACGGCGGGGAGTTGGCCCTTGGTGGGTGCGGCCTGCTTCTTCGGGCTGAGCAACTGCCGGGCGCCGGGGGTGAGTCCGCGCGCGCTGCCGTAGACGATGCCGATGCCCGCGTCGTCCACGTGGCTCTGTTCCTTGACGAGGTCGCTCAGGACCAGATCGCGGTGCCCGTCACCGTTGAAGTCGTCGGCGACCTTGCTGCCCTTGCCCTGGGGGATGGGGAGTTGGGCCGGGGCGTCCGCGACGTGTGCAGGGCTGTGCTTGGCGGCCCCGGCCTCCGTGCCGGGGCCACAGGCGGCGAGAAGGCTGCCCCCGAGGGCGCATCCCACCAGGGCTGCCGCCACCCGCGTACCCGCTCTTCGCCCGCTCACCGCGCACCTCACCCGCCCCGAAGACAACAACGCGGGTCATCATGCACGTGTTTGAGCGGGGGGTTAAGGGGTGGGGTGTGCGGGATGGGTCACGCGGGCCCCGGACTACGCCTCGCTCGACTCAGAGGGCTGGGTCGGCTGCTCGGCGACGAAGGAACCAAGGCCGACCTCAGCTCGGATGAGCCCTTCCGCCTTGAGGTGGGCCAACGCCTTCTGTGCGGTGGATGCCGCGATGCCGAACTCGGCGGACAGCTCAACGACGGACGGCACTCGGGCGCCCACGGGATAGACGCCGTCGGCGATGCGGGTGGCAATGGCGGCGGCGACCTGCCGCCAGACGGGTCGGGTTCGATCGAGCTCGTGAGCCATGCGGTGGTCGTTACGACTCTGCGGGCTTCTGGGCGACGAATGAGCCGAGGCCCGGCTCGGTGTAGATGAGCCCTTCCGCCCGCAGGCCCTTGTGCACCTTCTGCGCGGTCACGGCGGCGATGCCGAACTCCGCGGTGATCTCCACGACGGACGGGATGCGCGTGCGCGGCGGGTACGTGCCGTCCTCGATTCGGCGGCGGATCACCTCGGCCACCTGGCGCCAGCGAGGGATGTCGGCAACAAATTCCATCACCGCACCACCATGCGCAGACGGCGGCATTCTGTGCGATTCACAGTTTACCGCTCATACGGCAGTAGACCGCAGTAGGGTTGATCCTCGAAAGACCCCGGCGACGGATGGAGCCGTCCCGGGGCGTGGCCACCAGCTGATCGGAGCTGATGACGTGACCGACCTTATCCGCCGCCTCGTCACGTGGGTGAGCGTCCTGCTCAACCTGCGCGAGGCGCATCCCGCACTCCATACTCACCCCACGCCCGTCCTCCCGCCATGGCCCCGAGTCGTGGTGCTTCCTGCCAACCGCAGCCCGTACGGGCTGGACCTCCCCCTCGACGGCACCGCCACCGTCGCCGTGCGCCCGTACGTGACCGCCCACGAACAGCGCGAGCGGCGTCGCGAACTGGCCCTGGCCACGCTGGGGCTGGACACGCCCGGCCCCTACTGGATCCATGGGCTGGAGGTCGCCTGATGGGGACGGAATTGCCGCAGGTACCGCGCCTGCTGCCCTGGTCCGGTCCCGAGGGCAAGCCCTGCTACCTGGTCAGCGACGACCACGGCGGACCCGTGTCCCGCCTGGCCGACGCCACGGAGTCGATCCAGCTCGGCATGGGCACGGAACTCCTCGCGCACGCCCACAGCATGCTTCCGGACAGCCCACCGGGCGAACTCCGCTTCCTCGCCGAGCGCCTGACCGAGGCGCTCCTGGTCGCACTTCGCGTCGCGGAAAGCCGCGGCCGGAGGCTGGACCACTTGAACTGACCGGGAACGGCGACGCCCCCTGCCGGTGGGGCAGGGGGCGTCGGTCGTACCGATCGGGCCGGTTACTTCACCGGCTCCGGCTCCGGCGCGCTCTCCGTCTCCGCCTCGCCCGCCGGGTCGACCGGCGTCTTGACGGAGTCGAGCAGCAGCTGGGCCACGTCCACGACCTGGATGGACTCCTTGGCCTTGCCGTCGTTCTTCTTGCCGTTGACCGAGTCGGTCAGCATGACGAGGCAGAACGGGCAGGCGGTGGAGACGATGTCCGGGTTGAGGCTGAGGGCCTCGTCCACGCGCTCGTTGTTGATGCGCTTGCCGATGCGCTCCTCCATCCACATCCGCGCACCACCGGCGCCACAGCAGAAGCCGCGCTCCTTGTGGCGGTGCATCTCCTGCTGGCGCAGGCCCGGGACGGCGGACATGATCTCGCGCGGCGGCGTGTAGATCTTGTTGTGGCGGCCCAGGTAGCAGGGGTCGTGGTAGGTGATGATGCCCTCGACCGGGGTCACCGGGAGCAGCTTGCCCTCGTCCACCAGGTGCTGCAGCAGCTGGGTGTGGTGGATGACCTCGTAGTCACCGCCGAGCTGCGGGTACTCGTTGCCGATCGTGTTGAGGCAGTGCGGGCAGGTCGCGACGATCTTCTTCGCCGACCTCGGCTTCTTGGTCGACTCGTCCTCGTCGTCCTCACCGAACGCCATGTTCAGGGCCGCCACGTTCTCCATGGCGAGTTCCTGGAACAGGGGCTCGTTGCCGAGACGGCGCGGGGAGTCACCCGTGCACTTCTCGTCGCCGCCCATGATCGCGAACTTGACGCCCGCGATGTGGAGGAGCTCCGCGAAGGCCTTGGTGGTCTTCTTGGCGCGGTCCTCCAGGGCGCCGGCGCAGCCGACCCAGTACAGGTACTCGACCTCGGAGAGATCCTCGATGTCGCGGCCGACGACCGGGATCTCGAAGTCGACCTCCTTGGTCCACTCCAGGCGCTGCTTCTTGGCCAGACCCCAGGGGTTGCCCTTCTTCTCCAGGTTCTTGAGCATCGTGCCCGCCTCGGACGGGAACGCGCTCTCGATCATCACCTGGTAGCGGCGCATGTCGACGATGTGGTCGATGTGCTCGATGTCGACCGGGCACTGCTCGACACAGGCGCCGCAGGTGGTGCAGGACCACAGGACGTCGGGGTCGATGACGCCGTTCTCTTCGACGGTGCCGATGAGGGGGCGCTCGGCCTCGGCGAGGGCGGCGGCGGGAACGTCCTTCAGCTGCTCCTCGGACGCCTTCTCCTCACCCTCCATGGTCTTGCCGCCACCTGCCAGGAGGTACGGCGCCTTGGCGTGCGCGTGGTCGCGCAGCGACATGATGAGGAGCTTGGGGGACAGCGGCTTGCCGGTGTTCCAGGCGGGGCACTGCGACTGGCAGCGGCCGCACTCGGTGCAGGTGGAGAAGTCGAGCAGGCCCTTCCAGGAGAACTGCTCGACCTGGCTGACACCGAAGACGTCGTCCTCACCGGGGTCGGTGAAGTCGATCGGCTTGCCGCCGGAGGTCATGGGCTGGAGCGCACCGAGCGCGGTCTCACCGGTCGCGTTCCGCTTGAACCAGATGTTCGGGAAGGCGAGGAAGCGGTGCCAGGCGACACCCATGTTGGTGTTCAGGCTCACCGTGATCATCCAGACCATGGTGGTGCCCAGCTTGATCATCGCGGTGAAGTAGACGAGGTTCTGGAGCGTGGTGAGGCTCAGGCCCTTGAACGCCAGGATCACCGGGTACGAGGCGAAGTACGCGGCCTCGTAGTGGTCCACGTGGTGCAGCGTGCCCTCGAGACCGCGCAGCACGTAGATCGCCAGACCGATGGTGAGGATGACGTACTCGACGAAGTACGCCTGGCCCATCTTGGAGCCCGCGAACCGTGACTTGCGGCCGGGCCGCGACGGCAGGTTCAGCAGACGGATCGCCATCAGCGTGACGATGCCGACGGTGGTCATCGCCGCGATGAACTCGATGTACAGCTCGTACGGCAGGAACCCGCCGATGACCGGCAGCGTCCAGTCGGCCTCGAACAGCTGGCCGTACGCGGTGATGATCGTCGGCGGCAGCGTCAGGAAGCCGATCGCCACGAACCAGTGGGCGAACCCGACGATGCCCCACCGGTTCATCCGGGTGTGGCCGAGGAACTCCCTGACCAGCGTCACGCTGCGCTGGTAGGGGTTGTCGGTCCGGATGCCGGCGGGTGCGGGCTGGCCGAGCTTGAAGTACCGGACGAACTGGCCGATGGCGCGTGCGAGCAGCGCAACACCGACCACGGTCAGGACCAGCGACACGATGATCGCGGCGAGTTGCATTTGGGGGCTCCTCGGGCCTGCGAGGTGTTGCTCCGAGAGTGACCTCGAAGGTGATTACTAAGCGGTAACTTATGCAGTCCGTCTGAGACTACCCACTTCTAGCGCCGCACTGTAGCCAGGAGTGCGGTGATCTGCGTCGCTGAGGGTCGCCTGAGCGGAGTGTCTCGATCGGGCCGGAGCGGGCTCACGCCCCGACACGTAAACCCGATCGTGTTATTCGCACAATACTGTGACATTCACGCCTAAATTGGCGTCGTGTTGTACGGAATCGCCGCCGCCGCGGCCGCCCTGCTGCTCACCGCCGCGCTCAGCGCGCTGCTGCGGATGTTCGCTCTGCGCCTCGGGGTGCTCGAGCGGCGCCGCGTACGGCCGGTTCCGCTGCTCGGCGGGGTGGCCGTCGTCGCCGGCACGGCGTTCGTCGCCGGCATCGGGGACTGGACGGACCTTGCCCCGCTGGGGCCGGAGGCCGGCCGGGTGCTGATGGCCGGGATCGGGGTCGCCGTGCTGGGGCTGGTCAGTGATCTCTGGGCCCTGCCGCTCGCGGTGCGGGTCGCCGGCGTGGGGGGCGCCGCCGCGCTGACCGTGCCGTACGACGAACTCGGGCTGCCGGTCGGCGTGCTGGCCGTCGGCTGGATCGTCTTCGTCGTGCATGCCTTCGGCTCACTCGATCACGCCGACGGGGTGATGGGGACCGTCGGCGTCATCACCGCCTTCGCGCTCAGCGGGTGTGCCGCCGCCGAGCTCATGGACGGGCTCGCGGCACTGCTGAGCGTGCTGGCCACGGCACTCACCGGGTTCCTGATGCACGGGTGGCCGCCGGCCCGGATCGTGCCGGGGCGGTGCGGAGCGCTGTTCGCCGGGTTCGTGCTGGCCTCCGCAGTCGTGCTGGTGCAGGCCGGGCGGGAGGCCGGGCCGGGTCTCGGGGGCGGGTTCGCGCTGACGGCGGTGGCCAGTGCCGATGCCGTGCTCGTGCTCGTGTCGCGGCGGCGCGCCGGGCGGCCGCCGCTGCGGTCCGGGCCGGACCATCTCGCGCACCGGCTGCGGCGGGTCGGGCTGACCCGGCAGGGGGTCGTGGTCGTCATCGGGGTCGCCGCGTTCGCCGGGGCGCTGGTGGGGCTGCTCATCGACCTGGGGTGGGTGGGAGCGAGTGCGGCATGGTGGGTGGTGGGGTGCGCCGCGCTCGTCGTGGTCGTGGGTGGCGCGCGTCCGGTGTCCCGCCCCCGCCGCCCCTATCCGTTCCCGTCCCCTCAGCGCTCCGCCCCCAGGGGCCCGTATGAGCCTGAACGGCCTCGTCCTCAAGCGCCGGATGGGCTCATGGGTGCAGGTCGGGGCTGAGTATCATCCCAGGTCACAGGCATCCTGCGCGTAAGGAACGGATAAGAGTTGAGCCCCTCCGACTCAGCTCTGTTGACCGAGCGGCAGCCGTCGTGCACACTTGAGTCCGTTCCACTCAAGTCATTGCTGGAGGAATCGAAATGGCACGTGCGGTCGGCATCGACCTGGGCACGACTAACTCCGTCGTCAGCGTTCTGGAGGGCGGCGAGCCCACCGTCATCACCAACGCCGAGGGCGCCAGGACCACGCCGTCCGTCGTCGCCTTCGCCAAGAACGGTGAGGTGCTCGTCGGCGAGGTCGCCAAGCGCCAGGCGGTCACGAACGTGGACCGGACCATCCGCTCGGTGAAGCGTCACATGGGTACGGACTGGAAGATCAACCTGGACGGGAAGGACTTCAACCCCCAGCAGATCTCCGCCTTCATTCTGCAGAAGCTGAAGCGCGACGCCGAGGCCTACCTGGGTGAGAAGGTCACGGACGCGGTCATCACCGTTCCCGCGTACTTCAACGACTCCGAGCGTCAGGCGACGAAGGAGGCCGGCGAGATCGCCGGTCTGAACGTCCTGCGTATCGTCAACGAGCCGACGGCCGCCGCCCTGGCCTACGGTCTCGACAAGGACGACCAGACCATCCTCGTCTTCGACCTCGGTGGCGGCACCTTCGACGTGTCCCTGCTGGAGATCGGCGACGGCGTCGTCGAGGTGAAGGCCACCAACGGTGACAACCACCTCGGTGGTGACGACTGGGACCAGCGTGTCGTCGACTACCTGGTGAAGCAGTTCCAGAGCGGCCACGGCGTGGACCTCTCCAAGGACAAGATGGCCCTCCAGCGCCTCCGCGAGGCCGCCGAGAAGGCCAAGATCGAGCTGTCCTCGTCCACCGAGACCTCGATCAACCTGCCCTACATCACGGCGTCCGCCGAGGGCCCGCTGCACCTGGACGAGAAGCTCACGCGCGCCCAGTTCCAGCAGCTCACCGCCGACCTTCTGGAGCGCTGCAAGACGCCGTTCCACAACGTCATCAAGGACGCGGGCATCAACCTCTCCGAGATCGACCACGTCGTTCTCGTCGGTGGCTCCACCCGTATGCCGGCCGTCGCCGAGCTCGTCCGCGAGCTGACCGGCGGCAAGGACGCCAACAAGGGCGTCAACCCGGACGAGGTCGTCGCCATCGGCGCCGCCCTCCAGGCCGGTGTCCTCAAGGGTGAGGTCAAGGACGTCCTGCTCCTCGACGTGACCCCGCTGTCCCTCGGTATCGAGACCAAGGGCGGCATCATGACGAAGCTCATCGAGCGGAACACGACGATCCCGACCAAGCGGTCCGAGATCTTCACCACCGCCGAGGACAACCAGCCCTCCGTACAGATCCAGGTCTACCAGGGCGAGCGCGAGATCGCGGCGTACAACAAGAAGCTCGGAATGTTCGAGCTGACCGGTCTGCCGCCGGCCCCGCGCGGTGTCCCGCAGATCGAGGTCGCCTTCGACATCGACGCCAACGGCATCATGCACGTCACGGCCAAGGACCTCGGCACCGGCAAGGAGCAGAAGATGACCGTCACCGGCGGCTCCTCGCTGCCGAAGGACGAGGTCGACCGGATGCGCCAGGAGGCCGAGAAGTACGCGGAGGAGGACCACGCCCGCCGCGAGGCCGCCGAGACCCGCAACCAGGGCGAGCAGCTCGTCTACCAGACGGAGAAGTTCCTCAAGGACAACGAGGACAAGGTCCCCGGCGAGGTCAAGAGCGAGGTCGAGGCGTCCGTCGAGGAGCTGAAGGCCGCGCTCAAGGGCGAGGACACCGCCGAGATCCGTACGGCCACCGAGAAGGTCGCCGCCGTCTCGCAGAAGCTGGGCCAGGCCATGTACGCCGACGCCCAGGCCGCGCAGGCCGCGGGCGGCGACGCTCCCGGTGCCGAGGCTCCGAGGGCCGACGACGACGTCGTCGACGCCGAGATCGTCGACGAGGACCGTAAGGACGGTGCCGCGTGACGGAGGAGACCCCGGGTTTCGAAGAGAAGCCTGACGTCCCCTCCGGCGCCACCTCTGACGACGCCGAGCCGAAGGTCGCCCCCACGGAGGGGGCGGCCCCGGCCGGGGACGCATCAGCAGCTGCACAGACGGCCGGCCTGACGGCCCAGCTGGACCAGGTACGCACGGCGCTCGGCGAGCGCACGGCGGACCTCCAGCGGCTGCAGGCCGAGTACCAGAACTACCGCCGCCGGGTCGAGCGCGACCGGATCGCGGTGCGGGAGGTCGCCATCGCGAACCTCCTGACCGAGCTCCTGCCCGTGCTCGACGACATCGGCCGCGCGCGGGAGCACGGCGAACTGGTCGGCGGCTTCAAGTCGGTGGCCGAGTCGACCGAGACCGTCGCGGCGAAGATGGGTCTGCAGCAGTTCGGCAAGGAGGGCGAGCCCTTCGACCCGACGATCCACGAGGCCCTGATGCACTCGTACGCGCCCGACGTCACCGAGACGACGTGCGTGGCGATTCTGCAGCCGGGGTATCGCATCGGCGAGCGCACCATCCGCCCCGCGCGGGTGGCCGTCGCCGAGCCCCAGCCGGGGGCGCAGACCGTCAAGGCCGACGAGGCCGAGACGGCCGACGACAAGGAGAGCGGTGGCCCGGACGAGGGCTGACGTTGAACGCATAAGAGAGGAGGGACGTCGAGGATGAGCACCAAGGACTTCATCGAGAAGGACTTCTACAAGGTCCTCGGCGTCCCCAAGGACGCCACCGAGGCCGAGATCAAGAAGGCGTACCGGAAGCTCGCCCGCGAGTTCCACCCGGACGCCAACAAGGGCAACGCCAAGGCCGAGGAGCGCTTCAAGGAGATCTCCGAGGCCAACGACGTGCTCGGCGACCCCAAGAAGCGCAAGGAGTACGACGAGGCACGCGCCCTCTTCGGCAACGGCGGCTTCCGTCCGGGTCCCGGCGCCGGTGGCGGCTCCTTCAACTTCGACCTGGGTGACCTCTTCGGAGGCGGCGCCCAGGGACAGGGCGCGGGAGGCGGCTTCGGCGGCGGCATCGGCGATGTCTTCGGAGGCCTGTTCAACCGTGGCGGCACGACCACCGGCACCCGTACGCAGCCTCGGCGCGGCCAGGACATCGACACCGAGGTGACGCTGAGCTTCACCGAGGCGGTGGACGGCGCGACGGTTCCGCTGCGGATGACGTCGCAGGCGCCCTGCAAGGCCTGTTCGGGCACCGGCGACAAGAACGGCACGCCGCGCGTGTGCCCGACCTGTGTCGGCACCGGCCAGGTCGCGCGGGGTTCGGGCGGCGGGTTCTCGCTGACCGACCCCTGCCCGGACTGCAAGGGCCGCGGCCTGATCGCGGAGCACGCCTGCCTGGTCTGCAACGGGTCGGGGCGCGCCAAGTCCTCCCGGACCATGCAGGTCCGTATCCCGGCGGGAGTCAGTGACAGCCAGCGGATCCGGCTGCGCGGCAAGGGCGCTCCCGGCGAACGGGGCGGCCCGGCGGGTGACCTGTACGTCACCGTCCACGTCGACGCCCACCCGGTCTTCGGCCGCAAGGACGACAACCTCACCGTCACCGTGCCCGTCACATTCGCGGAGGCGGCGCTCGGCGGCGAGGTGCGTGTGCCGACGCTGGGCGGACCGCCGGTCACCCTGAAGCTGCCGCCGGGCACGCCCAACGGCCGGACGATGCGGGCCCGCGGCAAGGGCGCAGTCCGCAAGGACGGCACGCGGGGCGACCTCCTCGTCACCGTCGAGGTGACGGTCCCCAAGGACGTGTCGGGCAAGGCTCGTGACGCCCTGGAGGCGTATCGCGAGGCGACCGCGGGTGAGGACCCGCGGGCGGAGCTGTTCCAGGCCGCGAAGGGAGCTTGAGAGTGATGGACGGCCGTCGACGCAACCCGTACGAACTGACCGAGGAAACGCCGGTCTACGTCATCTCGGTGGCGGCCCAGCTCTCCGGCCTGCACCCGCAGACCCTCCGCCAGTACGACCGCCTCGGCCTCGTCTCCCCCGACCGCACCGCGGGCCGGGGCCGGCGCTACTCGGCCCGCGACATCGAACTGCTGCGCACCGTCCAGCAGTTGTCGCAGGACGAGGGCATCAACCTGGCCGGCATCAAGCGCATCATCGAACTGGAGAACCAGGTCGCCGCGCTGCAGTCCCGCGTCGCGGAGCTGCAGTCGGCCCTCGACGGCGCGGCGGCCGCCATGCAGCAGCGCGAGGCCGCCGTCCACGCCTCGTACCGCCGCGACCTGGTCCCGTACCAGGAGGTCCAGCAGACGAGCGCGCTGGTGGTGTGGCGGCCGAAGCGGCAGTCGTCGGACTGACGCGAGCACATCTGCGCAGGGCCCGGAGGTTCATCTGAACCTCCGGGCCCCTGTTGCGCGGGTCCTGGGTCAGCGGGAGCCGTTGATCTGCTTGCCGCCGGTGATGGCGCGGGATCGTCGGCGGCACGCGAGCACCGCCGACGATCAGGAGATGCGGGGACCGGAACTCGGTCGTGGGTCAGGCGTCCGGCGTACTCACTGGTTCGGTCAGGGTGATGTACGAGAACTCCTCACCGGTGCCGTACCGGGAGTTGCCGTTCTCGTCCACGGCGATCACCGCCCAGCGCGCGGTCTCGCCCTGCGGCTCGTAGAGCTCCTGGAAGTAGCCCAGCGTCGGCTCGTCCTCCCAGCCCGGATCGTAGGCTTCGCCCCACTTCTCGTACTCCCAGGCGCCGTTGACCAGCACGGCCCGGTAGACGTCGTAGTGGTCCACGTCGTTCTCCGGGCTGCGCTGCCACAGCAGACCGATCTCATTGCCGTCGAAGGAACCTCTCAGCCCCGTGACGGGCGCCGGAGCGAGTCCCGTCGCCGGTGCGGTGGCCGTCGTGGGCGCGGAAGCGACGGACTCGTTGCCCTGGATGTCCACGGCGGTCACGGTGTACTCGTACGCGGTGCCCTGTCGGACCTCGGTGTCGGTGTACGAGGTATGCGTGGAGCGGATCTCGTCCACCAGCTGACCCTCGCGGTAGATCCGGTAGTGCGCCAGGTCCTGGGTGACGGGGGTGGTGGGGGCCCTCCACGTCAGCGTGATGCCGGTGGGCGCCGTCGTGGCCGTCAGGCCGGTGGGCGCGGAGGGCGCGTGGTCACCGCGCTCGAGGCCGGCCCGCGCCGACTTGGCGGACTGGTTGCCGGCGGCGTCGACCGCCGCGACCCAGTACGTGTAGTACAGGTTCTCCTTGGCCGTGGCGTCGGTCCACGCGGCGGACGTCACCGACGCCACCTTGAGCGTGGGCTCGTCGCCCCCGTCCTCCTCCCAACGCCGGTACACGACGTAATGCGTCGCACCCGGAACAGGTTTCCAGGTCAGTGCGACCCCTGGCTGTCCGTCGGTCGCCGTGAGCCCGGAGGGAACCGGCGGCGCGGTCCTGTCGGGTGTCGTGACCGGCCGGTCGGCGGTGCCCGCCGACTCGTTGCCGGCCTTGTCGTGGGCGCGGACCTCGTAGAAGTACGTCTGGCCGGTGGGCGGCGGGGTGTCGGTGTACGAGGTGCCGGTCGTGGTCGTCAGTTTCGTCCAGGCGGTGCTGCCCTGGAGGCGCCGGTAGACGCGGTAGCCGGCGAGGTCCATCTCCTTGCTCTTGGCCCAGGTGACCCCGGCCTTGCCGGTGGCCGTGTCGTATGCCACCGAAGTGCCCGTCGGGGCCAGCGGCTTGACCGTGTCGACGCTCGCCGCGGTGCGGGGCGTGTAGGCGAAGGAGACGTTCGCGGTGCCCGTCCAGTTGACGTAGTCGACGCGCAGGGTGTGCTTGCCGGACGGGATGGTGATGTTGACGGTCTTCTTCACCGTCGACGACACGTTCTTCCAGAGGTCGACCTTGCGGCTGCCGTCGAGGTAGACCCGGAGACCGTCCTGGGTCGCCACGGGGAGGGCGAAGGGGCCGCCGGAGCCGAAGTCGCGGGTCACGGTCCAGCGGACGCCGAAGTTGTCCTTCGGCAGGCCCGAAGCGGGGGCGCCGGTGCCCCAGTTCTGGTCGACCGCGCCGTCGCAGTCCGTTTTCTTCGGTGTGCCCGAGAAGGCAGTGTTCGCGAAGAACTCCCTTTTGTAGACGGGAGATGCGCAATTCGTCGCCGCGGACGCGGGAATGACGGTCGCGGTGAGCAGACCACCGGCGGTGGCGAGCACGAGGGCGGTGGAGAGCGCCGCGGTCGTGCCTCTGGCTGGGTTCATGCGTTCCTTCAGGAGTCCTGATCGCCAACGGCGGTCGAAGCCGTTGGCGATCAGGACTCCTGAGCAGGGGAATTGGTTGTATGACGGTGGATGACAGAAGGTGAAGCCATGGGGATTGGTGGAAGACTGGGCGTGACCTCTTCCCATCGTGTTCACTTGGGGAACACAGAACGCTGTTGCCATCTCGTTAAGTGGTTACTCCTTGACGCTGAGGTGATCGCCGCGTTGGCTTTCAGCCACCTGGGTCGCAATGCTGCAACCTCGCCCGGAAGGCACCTGATGTGAACACTCGTAACACCCGTCTGCGTCGCACCGTCATATCCCTGGCCTCGTCCGCCATGGCCGTCACCCTCGCCGGCTGCGGCGTCGTGGACGGGATCGGCGGCAGCGACACCAAGGCCAGCCCCACGAAGGGCGACGACATCAAGGTGGGCCTGCTCCTCCCGGAGAAGGAAAACACCCGTTACGAGAAGTTCGACTACCCCATCATCAAGGAGCAGGTCGAGAAGCTCACCAGCAACAAGGGCAAGGTCGTCTACGCCAACGCCGAGCAGGACGCGGCCAAGCAGAACACCCAGCTCCAGCAGATGGTGGACGACAAGGTCGACGTCATCCTCGTGGACGCGGTGGACTCCAAGGCCATCGCGCCCGGCGTGCAGAAGGCCAAGGACGCGGGCATCCCCGTCATCGCCTACGACCGCCTGGCGCAGGGGCCGATCGACGCGTACATCTCCTTCGACAACGAACTCGTCGGCGAGGTCCAGGGCAAGGAGCTCGTCGGGGCGCTGGGCAGCGACTCGTCCTCGAAGAAGATCATCATGATGAACGGCGCGACCACCGACCCGAACGCCGCGCAGTTCAAGGCGGGCGCCCTGTCCGAGCTCAAGGACAAGGTCGTCATCGCCAAGTCGTACGACACCAAGGACTGGAACCCGGTCAACGCCAAGGCCAACATGGAGAAGGCGATCGCGGCCGTCGGCCTCAACAACATCGCCGGTGTCTACTCCGCCAACGACGGCCTCGCGGGCGCCGCCATCGACGCCCTGAAGACCGCGGGCGTCAGCAAGGTGCCACCGGTCACCGGGCAGGACGCCGAGCTGGACGCGGTGCAGCGCATCCTCAAGGGCGACCAGTTCATGAGCGTCTACAAGTCGTACCCGCAGGAGGCCACCGCGGCCGCCGAGATGGCCGTGGCGAGGGTCCAGGGCCGCTCGATCGAGTTCGACGCCCTCACCCGCGACAAGGTCGACAGTCCCACGAACAAGGATGTCCCGGCCCAGCTCGTGCCCGTTGTCGCGCTCAAGAAGGACAACATCAAGGACACGGTGCTCCAGGACAGCATCTACACCGTCAAGCAGATCTGCACGGCCAGCTACAAGGCGGCCTGCAGCGCGAACGGGATCAAGTAGGACGCGGACCGAGTGCCGGTGAACCGTTCGCGGTCCGCCGGTGTCTCACAGGGTGACCCCACGTCGTATCGCATGCCGTACCGCCGTCGCCCCGCTGGAGGCACCCCGTGGCCATGATCGGCCTGTTCTGGATCACCGAGGAGAGCGTGCACCTGGGCGCCGAGCCCGAGGGGTACGGGCTCGGCGTGCGGCTCACCCCCGAGGGGATCGAGGCCGTGGGCACGGACCAGAAGGGGTTCTGGGCCTGGGCGGACGTGCGCGACGTCAGCGTGCACTACGCCCAGGTACGTTCGAGCACCCGGTGGCTGGTGAGCAGTGTGATGGACACGGTCCTCGACGTGGCGGCGGGTGGCGGCGAGGCCCCGCCCGCGTTCGAGATCCACGTCCGCACGGACGAGGAGAAGGCCGAACTGACCGTGCACTGCGCCGCCGTCGGGGGCTATGTGCAGTCCGAGTACGAGCTGTCGCTCGAGCTGTTGGAACGGTTCGTGGACGGGACGGCGGACGTGGCACGGCTGTTGGAGTGGGGCCGCGCCGACGGCGGCGGCGCGACACCGTGGCGGCCGGCCCGGGAGGCGCTGCTCAGCAGCTGGGTCGCGGGCTGACACGCCCCTGGTGCGTGCCCGGGGTGTACCCGAAGGCGCGGCGGAACACGTCGATGAAGGCGCTGGCGGAGGACCAGCCACAGCGGTGGGCGACCGCTGTGACCGGGACTTCGTCGGCCAGCATGCGCAGCGCGTGGTAGAGCCGCGACTGGGTGCGCCACTGCGGGAACGTCATGCCGAGTTCGGCGCGGAAGAGGCGGCTGAGGGTGCGTTCACCGACTCCGGTCGCCGCACCGAGTTCGGCGAGCGTGCGCGGGTCCGCGGGATGGTCGTGGACGAGCGCGCAGACCGCCGCCAGACGGGGATCGGCCGGGGCGGGCAGCCGTAGCGGCTGCTGGGGCGAGGCCCGCAACTGGTCGCGCAGCACGGCAAGCAGCCGGCCGCGTTCGGCGCTCGTGTCGTCGGGCGTCCGGGTGTACGCGAGGATCAGCTCCCGGAGCAGCGGGCTCACCGCCAGGACGGTCGGGGCGTCCAGGCCCAGCGGGTTGTCGTCGGCCGGCAGGCCCACCAGATGCAGATCCAGCCGGCCGTGGGCGCGGTGGGCGTGGACGGTTCCCGCGGGGACCCAGATGGCGCGCGTACCGGGGGCGAACCACGTACCGGCGTCCGTGGTGACCGCGAGGACGCCGGAACCGGCGTAGACGATCTGGTGGTCGTCGTGCCGGTGTGCGTCGATGCGTTCACCGGCGGCGAGGGGCTGGGCCCGGGTGGGGGCGACCGGCTTGTGGCGGACGTCCGGAACATCCGGGGTGCGCTGACTGTGTGGAGCGTCCGGGGCGCGCCGGCCGGGCGGAGCGTCCTGGGTGTCGTGAAGCTGCGGAGCGTCCTGGGTGTCGCGTTGGTGCGGAGCGTCCTGGGTGTCGGGGTGGTGCGGACCGTCCGGGGTGTCGCGATGGTGCGGAGCCTTCGGCGTGTGGCGGGTATTCGGCACAACACGGCAGATTATCGAAAGCGCGACAGGAGTGGGTTCGCCACTCTCGAAGAGTGTTGACGAACCCGACCGTCCCGACCGCCATGAGCAACCGACCCGTCACCCTGATGTCCCTGGGCCACGCCTGTGTGGACGTCTACCAGGGCGCGGTCGCCGCACTCGTCCCGTACTTCGTCGCCGAGCGGAGTTACACCTACGCCGCCGCCTCCGGCATCGTGCTGGCCGCCTCCCTGCTGTCGTCGGTGGTGCAGCCGTTGTTCGGGGCGCTCACCGACCGGTGGGCCATGCCGTGGCTGCTGCCGGTGAGCGCGCTGCTCGCCGGGACCGGTGTCGCCCTGAGCGGGGTCACCGGCTCCTACGCCCTCACCCTCCTCGTGGTCGCCGTGTCCGGGATCGGTGTCGCCGCGTACCACCCGGAGGCCGCGCGGGTGGCACGGCACGTCAGCCGGGGACGTCACACGGCGATGAGCTGGTTCTCGCTGGGCGGCAATCTCGGCTTCGCCGCCGCCCCGTTGGCGGTCTTCGCCGCCGTCGCCATGAGCGGGGGCCTGCGCGCCACACCGCTGCTGATCGTCCCGGCGCTCGCGGGCGGTGCGCTGTGCGCGGCGGCGGTACGGGCGGCGAAGAGGCCGACCCCGGCGTCGGCAGCCGAGGCGAACGCGCCCACCCGGGCGCCGGCGACGGCCACCGCGTGTGCGCCCGCCCGAGGGGACGACTGGCCGTCCTTCCTCAGACTCTCCGGCGCCATCGTCTGCCGGTCGACGGTCTTCGTCGGGCTGAGCACGTTCATCTCGCTCTACGTGCGGCAGCGCACCTCCGGCGGGGAAGTCTCCGGCACCGCCGCCCTGTTCGTGCTCTACCTGGGCGGCGCGGCGGGCACGGTGGCCGGGGGAAGGCTCGCCACCCGATACGGCCGCATCACGGTCGTACGGCGGTCGTACGCGCTGACGGTCCTCGCCGTTGCCGGTGTGGTCTGCGTGCCGGGACCGCCGCTCTACCTGTTCGTGGCGCTCACCTCCGCCGGCCTGTACGTGCCGTTCTCCCTGCACATCACTTACGGCCAGGACTATCTCCCCGGCCGTGTGGGCACGGCGAGCGGCGTCACCCTGGGCCTGGCCGTGAGCGTCGGCGGCCTCGCGAGCCCCCTCATCGGCGCCCTGGCCGATGCCACGACGCTCCGGACCGCCCTGGCGCCCCTGGTCGTGCTGCCCGCCCTCGGCTGGTATCTGCTCCGCCCGCTGCGGGAGCCCGCCATGATCTCCTCATGACCAGGATCGTGTTGATGTCCGACCCGAAGATCGCCGCGATACCCGTCGTGGACTGTGGCGAGCCGCTCCGCGACGTACGCGCGAAGGCCCCGTTCCCCGTGGACGCCCGCAGGCAGGACGACTCGGGGGCGTACGCCCAACTGAGGGAAGGGGTTCTGCGCCGGCTCGTGGAGGCCGGTGCCCTGCTGCCGGACGGGGTACGGCTGCTGTTCGTCGAGGGCTTTCGCCCGCCCTCCTTGCAGCGGCTCTACTTCGAGCGGTACGCCGGTGAACTGCGCGCGGCACACCCCGACTGGGACCCGGAGCGCGTCCGAGACGCGGCGAGCCGTTACGTGTCCCCGCCGGAGATCGCCCCGCACAGCGCGGGCGCCGCTGTCGACCTCACCCTCGTGGACGCCGACGGCCACGAGCTGGACATGGGCACGCGCGTGAACGCGAACCCCGAGGAGAGCGACGGCGCCTGCTACACCGACGCGGACAACATCGGCGCGACGGCACGCGCCCATCGGCAGCTCCTCGCCGCCGCGTTGACCGCCGCGGGCTTGGTCAACTACCCCACCGAGTGGTGGCACTGGTCGTACGGCGACCGCTACTGGGCCCTCGCGACGGGCGCCGACCAGGCGATCTACGGGCCCTGGGAGCCGGCCGCCTCCTGACGCCCTCCGACCGTGGCCGGGAACCGCAGTTCACCCGGCTCGATCGCCTGCAGCGCCGCCGGCACCGGCTCACCGGCGGTCCTGACCTCACCCGGCCGCACAAACATCCCGTCCCACGCCTCGGCCAACGCGTATGCGTCAATGATGTCCGCCATGAATTGACGTCAAGCGCGGTTCGCAACACACCGATCACTCAGTGATTTCCGGCGGTTCACGCGGCCTTTCGCCGTGCGTCGGCGCACGCGGGGCCCTGGCCGAAAAAGGAGGGTGACCCACCAGGGCCGCTCGGAGCGGCCGTCGCGCCCGCGGGAATCGGACCCGCGACGCACCGGGTGCCGGGTCGGCGGCACCGTCAGCTTGTTGCAAGGGGCGGGGCGGAGGTGGGGACTTTTGCCCGCGAATAAGGGCGAGAGGGGGCGCGCGGGCGGGGCAGCCGTGTTGCGATGCCGGACGGGTCCGCGCATAGTTGCGCTGCGGAAGACGCCGGAACGCGAGTAGTTGCGCTGCGAAAGACGCTGGAACGCGGGGCTTACGCCAGGGTTGGAGCCAGAGGTGGAAGATGGCCGGGCACGGGACGGACACGCATCCGCACGGCGCTGACCGACTGTGCGAGGTCGGCGACCGGGTGTACTCCCGGGCCGTGCGGCGCGGCCGCGTGCCCCGCGAGGACGCCGAACCGGTGCCCTGCCTCTTGGAGTTGGCGCTGCTGCACCCCGACCCCGACGACATGGGCTGGCTGGTGCCGACCTCGCCGCAGGAGGTCATGACGCGACTGCTGCGGGGCGTGTACGAGGAGGTCAGCGCGAGCCAGGCGCGGGTGGGCGACGCGGTGTCCGCGTTCGAGTGGTACGCGGGGCTCGGCGGGCGCGTCCAGGCGCCGGCCGAGGGCGTGGCGATCCGCGTCCTCGACGGATTGCCGCGGATCCAGGCCGCCATGGACAAGGCGACCGAGGAGTGCACGAGCGAGGTCCTCGCCGTGCAGCCGGGCGGCATCCGCCGCGAGGACGAACTCTCCGAGGGTCTGCACCGGGCGCTGGAGATGCGCCGCCGGGGCGTACGCATGCGCGACCTGTACACACATGTGGCCCGGCACGGCCAGGGCCTCCTGAACTACATGGAGCTGATGGGCGACGCGGCGCAGGCCCGCACCCTCGACGAGGTCGTGGAGCGGCTCATCCTCTTCGACCGCAAGGTCGCGTTCATCCCGGCGAACTCCGACCGCACCATCGCGCTGGAGCTGCGCCACCCGGCGCTGGTGGACTACCTGGTCACGGTCTTCGAGCGGCTGTGGCGCCTGGCGATCCCGCTGACGTCGCCGCTCCCGTCCACCGGCATCGAGGGCATCACCCACCGGGAGCGCTCGATCGCCGCCCTGCTGGCGGAGGGCCACCAGGACGCGGTGGTCGCGGAGCGGCTCGGAATCAGCGTCCGTACGTGCCGGGCGCACATCGCCCGCCTCTCGGAGACGCTGGGGGCGGCGAGCCGCACGCAGTTGGGGGTGCGTATCGCTCAGGCGGGCCTGGACGGGCCTCCGCGCTCTCCCGAGCTGCTACCGGTCACCGCTCCTGGTGTTCCTGATCAAGGATCCCCGACTGGCCGATGAGGTAGCCGAGTTGGGCTCGGCTCTCGCTGCCGAGGGTGGCGGCGAGCTTGGCGATGTGGACGTGCGCTGTGCGGACCTGTCCCTCTCCCCCGTCGGCATTCAGTGATCCTGATCCAGGATTCCCGACTGCGCTATGAGAAAGCCGAGTTGTGCCCGGCTTCCGCTGCCGAGCGCGGTGGCCAGCTTGGCTATGTGGGCGCGGCAGGTGCGGACGTTCATGCCGAGGCGGCGGGCTATGGCCTCGTCTACGTGGCCCTCCACGAGGAGTTTGGCAATGGAGTGCTGGATGTTGGTGATGCCGTCCGGGTCGGTTTCATAAGGGGCACCGGCGCTCAGCGGGACCGCGCGGCCCCACATGAACTCGAAGACCTTGATCAAGTAGCTGACGAGGCCCGGATGACGAAGTTCCAGGGCGACCTGCCGGTCGTCGCGGATGGGGATGAAAGCGACGTTCTCGTCGCAGATGATGAGGCGCTCGACCAGTTCATCGATCGTGCGGTACTCCACCTTGCCGTTGGCGAAGTGATCCACGTAGGCCAGCCTCTCGGGACTGTACCTGGCAGTGTGCTGGTAGAGAGTTCGGATCCTCACCCCGCGCTCGATCAGCGGCCTGTCTCGTTCCAGCCCCTCAATGAGTCTGGCCTCGGGGCGGTGTCCACTCGGCTGGACCGTGAGCATCTCGTTCTGACACTGGGCCGTGGCGAGGTCGAGTGCCGCATTGATGCGGTCGAGGCCCTCCAGCACCGTGATTGAGTGAGTGGGCGCCGTCGCCTGAGCGCTGAGGGCCATGAACGGCTCGAAAGCTTCGGCGAGGTTGATGGACAACCGCCGACGCTCGGTTATCTCGTGCTCTATCGAGTTGAGCCGCTGAGCCAGGGCGACCGACGGGGGTACGGGGCGCAGCCAGTTCACATCGTCAGGATCAGGGTGAAGAAGAGCGAACTCCATCAGGCAGGGAGCGGGCTCCACATCCGTGCGGGCGATACGTCCTGTGCGCAAGGCGTTCGCGTAGAGGCGTCCACCTTCCTCACACAGTTCGGTTACAGCATGGGGATGTGTCGCTTCTGTCCGCTTTGCTGTCAAATCTCCACCCCCCAGGGTCCTGAACGTGCAGGAACATGATGCACCGATTGTGTGGCCATGACGTGCCCGAATGAGCCATCGTCGTATTCGACGGGGGAAGAGGGGACCTTCAAGTGAGGACGAAGCCGACTATGGGTAACAAAATGCTTCGCTCGGTGCTTGTCGCCGCCTTCTCCGCCGTTGTGGCCTTCGGAGCGCTGAGTGGCCTCGCGAATGCGAAGGGCGACGTCCGAGCGGACAGTGTCTGGTCGATAACAGTCGCATCCGCGACGACCGGTGATGGCAGCACTCCTGTCGGCACTGATGACAGCGTGTGGAGCTGACGTGACGACTCCTCCCGACGACCGCTCATTCCGCCGCGAAATGGCCACCGCCTATCGCTCCGGCTGGCACTTCATCGACCTGGCCACCGCCATCCCCCACAGCGGTGACTCACTGATGGTGACCGTGTTCGGGGAACCGGTGGTGGTTACCCGGGACGAAGAGGACGACGTGCGGGCGTACCGGTGTCTGCGGCGGCCTCGGGGGGCGCCGCAGCCAGTGCGGTGTGCCATTCGATACGGAATGATCTTTGTGAACCTCGACCAGCGCGACCACCGGCTGGCCGAACCGGAAGCCCCGGACGTGCAGACCATTGCAGCCACCCCCCGCAGTGCCTGACGCGATTCCCCCGTCGTAGTAGATCGCTCAGGTACTTCCCCCCGCAGCGGCGTCACCGTGACCTGAACACGGTGACGCCGCTGCAGTTTTACGTGAAACCTCCCGGTATCGGCCCGTACTGACTGAGGCTGAAATCAGCCGCGCCCCATCGCCGAGGTCAGGTCGATCTCGATCACCACGCGGGACGGGTTCGGCGACGGCACCCGTCCGTACCGCTCCGCGTACCGCCGTTCGGCCTCCGCGACGCGCGCCGGGTCGACGGACACCGTCGCCCGCCCCTCCAGCGTCGCCCAGCGGCGGCCGTCCACCTGGCAGACCGCGACCCGCGCGCCGTCCGCCCCCGCCGCCAGCACGTGGCCCACCTTCGCGCTGGACTTGTTGGTGATCACCCGGGCCAGGCCCGCCTCGGGGTCGTAGGTCACCCCGACCGGCACCACGTGCGGGCTCCCGTCGGGACGGAGCGTCGAGAGCGTGCACAGGTGCCGCTCACGCCAAAAGCTGAGGTAGGCGGCGTCGGGCTGCCGCGGGTCCACCGGATACGAAGCCATGAGGCCCGAATCTACGCCCCGCCGCGCCCTTGAGTGGAATAGACTCAACTTTGTGCCCGTTGGCACACTCAGCATGAGGGATGCTGGCACGAGGGACGTACGCAGGACCGCTGACGCAAGGAGGAGAACACGACCGTGGACGCCGAGCTGACCAACAGGAGCCGGGATGCGATCAACGCGGCCACCAACCGGGCCGTGTCCGAGGGGCACCCGGATCTGACCCCCGCGCACCTGCTGCTGGCGCTGCTCGGGGGGCAGGAAAACGAGAACATCATTGATCTGCTGGCCGCCGTCGACGCCGACCAGGCCTCCGTCCGCGCCGGGACCGAACGCGTCCTCGCGGGCCTGCCCAGCGTGACCGGGTCCACCGTCGCGCCTCCGCAGCCCAACCGCGAGCTGCTCGCCGTCATCGCCGACGCCGCCGAGCGCGCCAAGGAGCTCGGCGACGAGTACCTCTCCACGGAGCACCTGCTCATCGGTATCGCCGCGAAGGGCGGCCACACCGGCGACGTACTCTCCCAGCAGGGCGCCAGTGCGAAGAAGCTCCTTGAGGCGTTCCAGAAGACCAGGGGAGGGCGCCGGGTGACGACCCCGGATCCCGAGGGCCAGTACAAGGCGCTCGAAAAGTTCGGCACCGACTTCACGGCCGCGGCGCGCGAGGGCAAGCTCGACCCCGTCATCGGCCGCGATCAGGAGATCCGGCGGGTGGTGCAGGTGCTGTCCCGCCGTACCAAGAACAATCCCGTCCTCATCGGTGAGCCCGGTGTCGGCAAGACCGCCGTCGTCGAGGGGCTCGCCCAGCGCATCGTGAAGGGCGACGTGCCCGAGTCCCTCAAGGACAAGCGGCTCGTCGCGCTCGACCTCGGCGCGATGGTCGCGGGCGCGAAGTACCGCGGTGAGTTCGAGGAGCGGCTCAAGACCGTCCTCGCCGAGATCAAGGACTCCGACGGGCAGATCATCACCTTCATCGACGAGTTGCACACCGTCGTGGGCGCCGGGGCCGGCGGCGACTCCGCCATGGACGCCGGGAACATGCTCAAGCCCATGCTCGCCCGTGGTGAGCTGCGGATGGTCGGTGCCACGACGCTCGACGAGTACCGCGAGCGGATCGAGAAGGACCCGGCGCTGGAGAGGCGGTTCCAGCAGGTGCTGGTCGCCGAGCCCACCGTCGAGGACACGATCGCGATCCTGCGCGGGCTCAAGGGGCGCTACGAGGCCCACCACAAGGTCCAGATCGCCGACAGCGCGCTGGTGGCGGCCGCGACGCTCTCCGACCGGTACATCACCTCCCGCTTCCTGCCGGACAAGGCCATCGACCTCGTCGACGAGGCCGCGTCCCGGCTGCGTATGGAGATCGACTCGTCCCCCGTCGAGATCGACGAACTCCGGCGCGTCGTCGACCGGTTGAAGATGGAGGAGCTGGCCCTCAGCAAGGAGACCGACGCCGCCAGCAAGGAGCGGCTGGAGAAGCTGCGCCGCGACCTCGCCGACAAGGAGGAGCAGCTGCGCGGCCTCAACGCCCGCTGGGACAAGGAGCGGCAGTCCCTCAACCGCGTCGGTGAGCTGAAGAAGAAGCTGGACGAGCTGCGCAGCCAGGCCGAACTCGCCCAGAGCCGCGCCCGGAGCGACGAGGACCTGGACACCGCCTCCAGGCTGCTCTACGGCGAAATCCCGGCCCTCGAAAAGGAGTTGGAGGAAGCCTCCGAGGCCGAGGAGGAAGCCGCCAAGGACACCATGGTCAAGGAGGAGGTCGGCCCGGACGACATCGCCGACGTCGTGGGCTCCTGGACCGGCATCCCCGCCGGGCGGCTCCTGGAGGGCGAGACACAGAAACTCCTGCGCATGGAGGAGGAGCTGGGCCGCCGGCTCATCGGTCAGACCGAGGCCGTGCAGGCCGTGTCGGACGCCGTGCGCCGCACCCGCGCCGGAATCGCCGACCCGGACCGCCCGACCGGTTCCTTCCTCTTCCTCGGCCCCACCGGCGTCGGCAAGACCGAACTGGCCAAGGCGCTCGCCGACTTCCTCTTCGACGACGAGCGGGCCATGGTCCGCATCGACATGAGCGAGTACGGCGAGAAGCACACCGTCGCGCGGCTGGTCGGCGCCCCGCCCGGGTACGTCGGCTACGAGGAGGGCGGCCAGCTGACCGAGGCCGTCCGCCGGCGCCCGTACAGCGTCGTCCTGCTGGACGAGGTCGAGAAGGCGCACCCGGAGGTCTTCGACATCCTGCTCCAGGTGCTGGACGACGGACGGCTGACGGACGGTCAGGGGCGGACGGTCGACTTCCGCAACACCATCCTGATCCTCACCTCGAACCTGGGCAGTCAGTTCCTCGTCGAGCCGCTGACCTCCGAGGAGGAGAAGAAGCAGCAGGTGCTGGAGGTCGTGCGGG
This sequence comes from Streptomyces albiflavescens, assembly GCF_014645835.1. Classification (GTDB taxonomy): domain Bacteria; phylum Actinomycetota; class Actinomycetes; order Streptomycetales; family Streptomycetaceae; genus Streptomyces; species Streptomyces albiflavescens. The sequence goes on along the minus strand of NZ_BMMM01000010.1, from coordinate 358,859 downwards.
CCTCTTTCAAGCCGGAGTTCCTCAACCGGCTCGACGACCTGGTGGTCTTCTCCGCCCTCGACAAGGAGGAGCTGGAGCGCATCGCGGGGCTGCAGATCGACCGGCTCGCCAAGCGGCTCGCCGAGCGCCGGCTGACCTTGGAGGTCACCGACGCGGCCCTGGCCTGGCTCGCCGACGAGGGCAACGACCCGGCGTACGGCGCACGGCCGCTGCGCCGCCTCGTCCAGACCGCCATCGGCGACCGCCTCGCCAAGGAGATCCTCGCGGGCGAGGTCAAGGACGGCGACACGGTACGGGTGGACGCGTTCGGCCACGGCCTGATCGTGGGCCCGGCGACGGGCAAGACGCTGTAAGGGCCGTGCTCACCGGGCCGGGCCGGGGCGAAGATCCGGCCCGGCCCGGTGAGCCGACGCGCCGCGGATGATCGGTGCGAAGACCCTTCGGACGACCAGCGCCGGGGCTCCGCGGAGGGGCCCCGAGCGGTGCCCGCGACCGGATCTTGCCGGCGCCCGGGCGACAGGCCCCGTCAGGGGTTGCCACTCCCCTCCCTGGATGGGGGAGGATGGCAGAATCCGTACGAAGGGAAATACACGGTGAGCATCGACCCGTCCTCGATTCCGAACTTCGGGGGCCAGCCCGAGCCGCAGCCCGGCGGCCCCGCGGGCCCCGTCGTCCCGGATCAGGACCTCGTGAAGCAGCTCCTGGACCAGATGGAGCTCAAGTACGTCGTCGACGACGAGGGTGACCTCGCGGCGCCGTGGGAGCAGTTCCGTACGTACTTCATGTTCCGTGGAGAGGGTGACCAGCAGGTCTTCTCGGTACGGACGTTCTACGACCGGCCGCACCAGATCGATGAGAAGGCCGCGCTGCTCGAGTCCATCGACGACTGGAACCGCCGCACGCTGTGGCCCAAGGTCTACAGCCACACGCATGACGACGGCACCGTCCGCCTGATCGGCGAGGCGCAGATGCTGATCGGCACCGGCGTCAGCCTGGAGCACTTCGTCTCGTCGACGGTCAGCTGGGTGCGGGCCGCCATCGAGTTCGACAAGTGGCTTGTCGAGCAGCTGGGCCTGGAGCAGGAGATCAATGAGGCGGAGAAGCCCGAAGACGACGAGGAGTGACCCTTAGGGGACTCACAGCGGCGTGTGTGTGATCACCACCAGATACGCGCCGTAAGCGAACGAGAGCCCGGCCAGGGCACCGACCACCAAGGTCGCGTGCCAGGGCCGGGTTTTCGCCGTTCGCACCAGGGCGCGCGTCAGCGGCAGCAGCAGCGGGAAGGCCGGCAGCAGGAAGCGGGGCTTCGACTCGAAGAAGCCGGAGCCGCCGAGTGCGATCAGCAGGAGTACGCCGCTGTAGACGAGGAGCGGCAACGGTGTGCGGTCGGCGATCAGCAGTGCGTACAGCAGGACGGCCGCGGTGACGATCATCAGCGTCACGGGGAACACGAAGCGGTCCCCGTACAGCAACAGATGCTTCATGAAGCGGAGCGAGCCCACCCCGAAGTCGAAGCGCGAACCCCACAGCCGCTGCACCTTGAAGTAGCCGCCGAGCGGATCGCCCTTCCGCTGCCCCACCCACAGCACGAAGCTGCCCCAGCCGAGCGGCGCGAGCGCGGCGCCCGTCCACAGCCTGTGGGGAACTTTTCGTCCGCGCCGCAGCCAGACCTCGTGCGCCGCCGCCGCGAGGACCGCCGCCGCCACCGCGAACCCGTTCGGCCGGGAAAGACCCGCGAGCGCCGCGAGGGAGCCCGCCCACAGCCAGCGCTCGCTGAGCACCGCGTACAGCGACCAGGCGGCGAAGGCGGTCAGCACGGGCTCGGTGTAGGCCATCGACAGCACGACCGAGTGCGGAAGCAGACCCCAGAGCAGGACGAGGGTCGTGCCGACCGCGCGGCCGTGCAGCCGGGCCCCGATCGCGTACACCCCGCAGGCGGCGGCCGCGGCCGCCAGCCAGGACACCAGCAGGCCCGCCGTGCCCGCGTTCAGCGGCGTCAGGGCGGTGGCGGTGCGCACCAGCGCCGGGTACAGCGGGAAGAACGCCAGGTCGCTGTGGACGATGGCGGGCTCGAAATACAGCGTCCGGCCGTAGCCGTGCGCCGCGATGCCCAGGTACCAGATCGAGTCCCAGGACCGCGCGAGCAGCACGAGCGGGTGCTTGCCGGTGGCCCAGGCGGTCGCGGCGAGCACGAGGGTGCCGGTCAGGCGTGCGACGGCGAACAGCCCGAGCGCGGTCACCGTGGCAGTCGGCAGGCTGTGCGCGGCGCGGGGCGACGGGCGGGCGCGGTCCCCGGGCTCCGTGAGGGCGGGGCGAAGGAGGGTACTCGGGTGGGTCACACCCGAACTGTGCGTTCCCTACGGGGTATTTGCGAGCTTTGTACCTCCGTGCGAGTACGATTCACCTCACCCCGGCGCGCCGTCCGCAGGGACGGCGCGCGCAGTGCTAACGGCGGCGCTCCCCATGGAGTCACGGCGGCGCTCCCCATGGAGTCACCGGCGGCGCGCCCGGCGGACACACAGGCACGCCGCTCTGCTGCCGACGGAGCCTCCCGCTCTGCTGCCGACGGAGAGCCTCCCGCACCGCTGCCGACGGAGCCTCCCGCACCGGTGCCCGCGGGACTACCGCGCCGCCTTGAGCCGCTTCGCCGCCTCCTGAAGCACCTCCGTCTGCTTGCAGAAGGCGAACCGCACGAAGGGAGCGCCCGCCTCCCGGTGGTCGTAGAAGACGGCGTTCGGGATGGCGACGACACCGGCGCGCTCCGGCAGGGCGCGGCAGAAGGCGAAGCCGTCGGACTCGCCGAGCGGCCGGATGTCGGTGGTGATGAAGTAGGTGCCCTGCGGACGGAAGACCTCGAACCCGGCCTCCGTGAGTCCCGCCGCCAGCACGTCCCGCTTGGCCAGCATGTCGGCGCGGAAGGCATCGAAGTACGCGTCCGGCAGCGCGAGCGCCTCGGCCACGGCGTACTGGAACGGACCCGACGACACATACGTCAGGAACTGCTTCGCCGACCGCACGGCGCTGACCAGGGCGGGCGGCGCGGTCACCCAGCCCACCTTCCAGCCGGTGAACGAGAAGGTCTTCCCCGCGCTCCCGATGGTGACCGTCCGCTCGCGCATCCCCGGGAACGTGGCCGCCGGAAGGTGCTCTGCGGCGTCGAAGACGAGGTGCTCGTAGACCTCGTCCGTGACCACAAGGAGGTCGCGCTCCACGGCGAGCCTTGCGATCTCGGTGAGCTCCTCGCGGGTGAGCACGGTGCCGGTCGGGTTGTGCGGGGTGTTGATCAGCAGCAGCCGGGTCTTCTCGGTGACGGCGTCGCGCAGCTCGTCGAGGTCGAGCCGGAAGCTGCCCTCGTGCGGGCGCAGCGTGACCGGAACCCGGGTGCCGCCCGCCATCGCGATGCAGGCCGCGTACGAGTCGTAGTACGGCTCGAAGGCGATCACCTCGTCGCCGGGCTCCAGCAGGGCGAGCAGGGTGGCGGCGATGGCCTCCGTGGCGCCCGCCGTGACCAGGACCTCGGTGTCCGGGTCGTACGACAGGCCGTACCGGCGCTCCTGGTGCGCGGCGATCGCGGTGCGCAGCTCGGGGATGCCGGGACCCGGCGGGTACTGGTTGCCGCGCCCGTCCCGCAGCGCCCGCACGGCCGCTTCCCGGATCTCCTCGGGACCGTCGGTGTCCGGGAAGCCCTGGCCGAGGTTGATCGAGCCGGTGCTCGTCGCGAGGGCCGACATCTCGGCGAAGATCGTCGTTCCGAACTCGGCGAGCCGGCGGTTGAGGAACGGGCGTGCGCTGGAGGTCATGCCGGTCATCCTGCGCCCAAGCCCTGGACTTCCTCAACTGACGTTCACGGAGGAGCACCTGCGCCAGTACCCAATGCACCAGAACGGGCATCCGCGACGTTCAGCTCCTGCTGTCCTGCCGAGACGCTGCCTCGCTATGCTGCGGAACGGCACCCGGGCCATGCCATTGCAGGGCTTTGCAGACGGCGCCGCCCGGGGTGATGCGGCCGAAGCCTCCCATGCTCGCGCTACGGGGTCGGTGTGCAGGAGAGCCGATCGATTCCCCAAGGGGGCCGGAGGGGGCCGGAGGGGCCATGAATCGACTGCTCGGTTTCGCGATGGTCTGGGCGGCTGTCATGGGGTCGATCACCCTCGGGGCCGGGGCGTCCGGCGAGGACCGGCTGATGAGTCTTGTCGCTGCGCTCCCGGCGTGGGGTTATGTCGGCTTCCGCGCCATGCGGGAGATCCGGGGAATCAAGGAGGACAACAGGCTGGCACGTATGCGCAGGGAGGAGCGGAAGTCCATGGGGCGGGACGAACTGCTCGATGCCGTAGCGCGGTTGGTCGCCCGCGGTCCGCAGTCGCTGGAGTGCGGCGTGGCGGGGCATGGGGCAGGGCACCTGTGTCTTGCCGTTTCCGGGAAGGTCGCGCTGGCCGATCTGGTCGAGGGGATCAGCGCTCGGTACGGGTCCTCGCGCAACCTCGCCATGGGTGGGTACGCCGATCCGACGGCGGACGCGACGACAGGACGGCCCCTGCTCACCCCCTTCGGCACACACGTGGTGGACATGCGGGCCTGGGCCTACGGGAGTTGGTGGATCGGGGCCGGGACCGTGGACGGCGATGACGGCGCACGGCGCATGGTGCTCGTGGCGGAGCGGGCTGCACCGTCGCCGGATGCACTGCCGGAGGGAACTTCCTGGGTGGACTCTCTTCTCCGTGCCACAGGTTGGGCTGCGCGGGACGCCGCGCAGCCCTGGGCGGAGATCGAAGCGGAACTGGGGACCGAACTGCCCAGTGACTACAAGCAGTTGTGCCAGGCGTTCGGTGCCGGTGAGTTCTCGCAGGTGGTGTCGGTGCTGTGCTCTGATGAGACCCGCGTGGCGGATCTGCTGAGGAAGTGGCGCGTTCTGCTGGAGAACGACGACCCTTCGGACGGCCCGTTCGCGCCCTACCGGATCCATGAGCCCGGGACGACCGGGGGCCTGATCCCCTGGGGAAATTCGCGTGCGGCCGACACGTTCTTCTGGCAGGTCACGGACGGCCCGGTGGACGCATGGCCGGTCCTCGCCAATATGGAGGACGCCGAGAACTGGCACCGTTACGAGATGGCCGCCACGGAGTTCCTGTACCGGATCCTCACCGATCCCAGGTTCCGGCCCTATTCCGTGGCCGATGCCGTGCCCGAGCCGTTCTTCGAGCCTGCCTGAACGGCCGGTGAGCGGAATGTTCGAACCAGCGGACAGAGGAGGACGCGCCGCGGAACGGCACGAGGAACGGGACGGGATGTCGGACGACGAGCGCGAGACGTGGTTCGTATGGGGTGAGGGGACCGTGTTCCGCCGGCCCGGCGGCAACGGCATGTTGCTCAACGGTCACGCCTCTCCGCAGATGGAACGGCTGTTCGCCGACATTGCCGCGGTGGATCCCGGCTGGGATCCACCGCCGTTTTCCGAACCTGACGGCGAAGTGTGGTGGGGGGAACCTGTGGTGGTGGACGGGCCAAAATCACGGCCCACAGGCGGCCCAGTGAGACACGGGCGGCCCTGAACTGCACTTCTGTGCAGGTCAGGGGTCATCTCCCCGAAGGAACCCTCTGAAGTTCCTCAACTCTGCTTTGGGTCACGAGACGCGGGGGCATCCCCCTCTCACGCAAGAAGCGACACGGGAAGCAAGGCCCACGGGGGGCCGCTTCGGGGGAACGAAAGGAGGGTGACGCCATGGTCATCGGCATCATCCTGGCGGTCGTCTGCGTCGTGGTCGTCGTGGTCTTCATGGCCACCGACCGGAGCCAGGCGAAGGTCACGCTCTCGAAGGGGGGCCGCCGTTCGCACCGCGGCTCCTCGTCGGACAGCGGCAGCAACAGCTGGTGGGCCGGCGGGGCGGGCGACAGCGGCTCGTCCGGCGGTCATCACGGGGGTCACTCGTGCGGCGGTCACTCGTCGTGCGGCGGAGGCTCGTCCTGCGGAGGCGGGTCCTCCTGTGGCGGCGGGGGCGGATGCGGCGGAGGCAGCTGACACGGGGCAGCTGAGCTCCCAGTGGGGGAAGCGCATCCGGAGCACACGGAAGTGCCCGTCGGGCAACGGCTGCCGACGGGCACATCCGTGCGCCTGGCGCACGCCGTAGTTGAACAGTTGAGCTGTGGAGCCCTCGAGGGGATGGAAACCCCACGAAGTTGGGTAAAAACGCTGTGGCGGCGCCACAGTTCATGATTCCCTCTAAATCACCAACGCAGCCCCGAGGCCCTGTCGTCATCTTGGCGTCGGGTTGTCCTTCCTGACCGGGCTGACCGGGCCGTTCCCCTGGTACCGACCGGGTGCGCCGGACCCCCACCTCCCTTTGCGTGCTTGCGGAGCCGACCCATGCTCACGACCCTGAAAACCTCGTACACCGACACGCGCGCGGCGGATCTCGCCTGGACGCTGGGCCGCGAACCGCTGCCGGCCCTCGCCACGCTCGACCTCGAACTCGCCGGGGCAAAGCTCCAATTGAGACTCCTCGGCGCGTCCCACCAGGTGCTCCTGGAGGAGGAGCAGGGCAGCTGTTCGGAGACCGTCGCGTGCATCGCCGGCAGCAGTACGCCCCTCCCGCTCGGCGTGGCGAAGCGGGTCGGGGACTGGGAGTACGAGTTCGCGGCGCGGGTCGAAGTGCTGTCCCCCGGCTCTTTCGCGGGCCGCGCCCAGGAGTTGCTGGCCCTGGTCTCCGACCACCCCAACGGGCTGGCGGGCGTCTTCCCCGGCAGCCCCCACGCCTTCACCGCCCTGCTGGCCCAACGCCACGAGGGCCAGGTCCACTGGCGCACGTGGCACGCGTACCCGCAGGACGGGCAGTTGGTGGCGACGAGGACGAGGGTGGGGGTTCGGGCGGCAGCGGGGATGGACGCTCTCAGCCCGTCCGGCCTTTGAGGGCCCGGCCGTTGAGACCGACGGCGGTCCAAAGGCGGAGCCCCGGGCGGGGGTAGGGCACAGGAGGCCCGGCCCCTTGGCAGGGTCTGGGGCGGAGTCCCGGATACGCCCTCCCCAACCCGGGATGCCATAAAGCGCCGTGGTTCCACACGTGTGGGTGACGAAGCGTAGCGTCGGCGTGACGTAGCGTTCGCTGGGTGATCGAACCGCACGCGCCCGCACCCCCCGGCGCACCGCCGCCCTGGAGCGTCCAGGACCCGGCGCGGCTGCCCGTCCGCCCGGGCTTCGGCCGGTTTCTCGTCCTCGCCGGAGTGTTCGTCTGCGCGGCCTGTGGACTCGTGTACGAACTCGAACTCGTGGCCCTCGCCTCGTACTTGATCGGCGACTCGGTCACCCAGGCCTCCGTCGTGCTCTCCGTCATGGTCTTCGCCATGGGCATCGGCTCGCTCGCCGCGAAGCGGCTGCGCCCCCGCGCCGCGGCCGGCTTCGGCGCGGTCGAGACGGCGTTGGCGCTCGTCGGCGGCTGCAGCGCGATGGCTCTGTACGCGGTGTTCGCGTGGACGGGCGACTGGGGCGGCGCCTGGGCGAACGGATCCCGCTATCTGCTGGTGGCGTTCTCCCTCACCATCGGCCTGCTGATCGGCGCCGAAGTCCCCCTCCTGATGGAACTGATACAGCGCATCCGCCGCCAGGACCCGGGTGGGGCGGTGGCAGACCTGTTCGCGGCGGACTACGTGGGCGCGCTGGTGGGTGGTCTGGCCTTTCCCTTCCTCCTTCTCCCGCTGTTCGGCCAGCTGACGGGGGCGCTGCTCACCGGAACGGTGAACGCGGTGGCCGGTGGGGCCCTCGTACTCGGCCTGTTCCGGGGCGACTTGACCCGCCGGGCGCGCTGGGTCCTGCTGGTCGCCAACCTCGTCGTCCTCGGACTCCTCGCCTCGGCCGCGGTGTTGGTCGACGACTTCGAACGGGCCGCGCGGCACGCGGTGTACGGGACGGATGTGCGAGTCGCGCTCCAGACGGACGTCCAGGAGGTCGTTCTCACCGGCGGCACGCACGGCCGTCCGCTGCACCTCTTCCTCGACGGGCGCCTCCGGGTCAGCGGCCGCGACGAGGACCGCTACCACGAGGCACTCGTGCACCCCGCGATGAACGGCCCGCACACACGCGTCCTCATCCTCGGCGGCGGCGACGGGCTCGCGGCGCGCGAGGTGCTGCGCTACCCCGGGGTGCGCAGCGTCGACATCGTCGAACTCGACGCGGGGGTGGTGCGGTTGGCGCGCCGCGACCCGGCGCTGTCCGCCCTGAACGGCCACGCGTACGACGACCCGCGCGTGCACGTCATGACCTCGGACGCCTTCCAGTGGCTGCGCAGCGCCCCGTCGACGTACGACGTCGTGATCTCGGATCTCCCCGACCCGGGCATCACCGCCAGTACGAAGCTGTACTCGCAGGAGTTCTACGGTCTGGCGCACCGTGTCCTCGCCCCCGACGGGCGCCTGGTGGTCCACGCGGGCCCGGTCGCCTCCCGCCCCCGCGTCTTCTGGACGGTGGACAGGACGATCCGGGCGGCCGGCCTCCGCACCGCCCCCTACCGGGTGGGCGGCCGGGACTCCGGCTTCGCGGCGGGTCCCGACCGTACGGCGGGCGGTACGTCGAAGGCCCCGCGGGACTGGGGTTTCATCCTGGCCTCGGCCTCCCGCACGGGTGTACGCCTGAGCCTCGCCCCGCACGGGCCACGGCTGCACACGCTGACCCGGGCGGCCCTGACCGCGGACGCGCGGGCGGCTCACCGAACGCGCGTCACGGCCGGCCTCGCGCCCTCCACCCTGGTGCATCCGCGGTACGCCGACTGAGGAGGAGGCGGGGGAATCCCGTGATACGCGGGTGCGCTTCGGGCCGTGCTGGGTAGGCTCGGCTGACATGGAGCATGAGGTGTTCGTTCCGGTTCCGGCCGATCGGTTGAGGGAGGCGCTGGCCGATCCCGTGCGGGTGGCCCGTGCCGTTCCGGGCCTCCAGCAGGACGCGGGGACGCCGCCCGTCTCCGGGCGCCTGAAAGTCCGCGTCGGCGGCCACACGATCACCTACCGCGGGGCGCTCCGGGTCACCGCCCAGGACGACGGCACCTACGCCGTCGAGGGCGACGCGACCGAGGCCCGCGGCACCGGCTCCGTCAAGCTCACCCTCGCCGTACACCTGCGCCCCACCGACGGCGGCACCACCCTCACCTTCATCGGCACAGCCTCCGGCGACGGCCGCGTGGCGGAACTTCCGCCGGACGCGGTGTCCTCGGCGGGGGTGCGACTGCTGAGCCGGTTCGCGGAGAACCTGGGGGCGGGAGGCGAGCGGGAGCCTCAGCCGGAGTCGGCGCTGGAGCCCGAGCCCCGGGCCGAGCCGGAGCCCGAGCCCGGTGCGGTGGCTCTGCCCGAGTCCCGGGACGAGTCCGAGCCGGACGCGGCGGCTGAATCCGAGGCTTCGGCCGAATCCGAATCCGAATCCGAATCGGAGCCCGAGTCCGTCTTCGACGTCGAGGTTCCGCCTCCGTCGCTCGATCCGCTGGTGGACGACGAGATCGAGGAGGAGTTCGTGGTGGAGGCGGGGGAGCCGGACGGGGAGGATGCCATGGCAGAGGCGGCGCACGCGCGGCGGACGATGATCGGTCGCAGCGCGGAGGAGGTCGACCACGCCCCGCCCCGCGGCCGCTACGCACCCGTCCCGCCGCCGGAGGCCACCGCCGCCCGCGCCACCCTCCGCTGGGCGGCCCCCGCCGCGGCCTTGGCCCTCGCCTCGGCGATCGCCGTGACCCGAGCCCTCCGCAAGCGCCGCTGATTTCACCCCGCGCCCCTTCAGGGGCGCGGGGAACTGCGTGACAAGCCCCCACCCACCCGCAGTCGAATGACAACTCAGGGGGTCTGGGGGCGCAGCCCCCAGGTACGGGAACGGGTAGGGGCGGAGGGGGCGAAATCCCGCAGGCCGGCCCCGTCCCAGTAGGGTCAACTCCGTGAGTAACGAAGACATCACGCTGACCGCGGGCGACGCGGAGGCGACCGTGACGCCGGCCAACGGCGGACGGGTCGGAAGTCTGCGAATCGGCGGCGTCGAACTGCTACGGCAGGGCGCGAAGTTCGGGTGCTTCCCGATGGTCCCGTGGTGCGGCCGAATCCGCGAAGGACGGTTCCTGGACGGCGCCACCGTCCAGCAGATGCCGCTCAACTCCCCACCGCACGCCATCCACGGCACCACCCGCGACGGCGCCTGGCGCACCGCCCGCACCACCAAGAACGAGGCCGTCATCACGTACGACCTCGTCGCCCCCTGGCCCCACCCCGGCCGCGTCGCCCAGGCCTTCACCCTGACCGAGGACGCCTTCACGCTCACGACGTCCGTGGAGACGTACGAATCGTCCTTCCCGGCCCAGATCGGCTGGCACCCGTGGTTCAACAGGAACCTGGGAGGAGACGGCGAGGACGTCCGCGTCGACTTCCGGCCCGCCTGGCAGGAGGAGCGCGGCGACGATCACCTGCCCACCGGGCGGCGGATCGAGCCGAAGCCCAGCCCCTGGGACGACTGCTTCGGCATGCCGGACGGCGTCGACGTGACGCTGACCTGGCCCGGACAGTTCGAGCTGAAGGTCGCCAGCCGCGAGCAGTGGGTCGTCGTGTACGACGAGCAGGAGGCGGCCGTGTGCGTGGAGCCCCAGACCGGGCCGCCCAACGGGCTGAACACCCATCCTCGTCTGGTCACCCCCATCGAGCCCCTGGAGGCGACCACGACCTGGAGCTGGCGGCGCCTCTAAGCTGGCGGACATGAGTGACGTACGCGGCGCGCTGCTGCAGCAGATCAAGGACAAGGCCGTGGTGCACGGCAAGGTGACCCTTTCGTCGGGTCTTGAGGCGGACTACTACATCGACCTGCGCCGCATCACCCTGGACGGGGAGGCCGCGCCGCTCGTCGGGCAGGTCCTCCTCGATCTCACGGCCGAGCTGGACTTCGACGCCGTGGGCGGGCTGACCATGGGCGCCGACCCGGTGGCCGCGGCCCTGCTGCACGCCGCCGCCGCGCGCGGGAAGCGACTCGACGCCTTCGTCGTGCGCAAGGCCGCCAAGGCGCACGGTCTGCAGCGACGGGTGGAAGGGCCGGAGATCAAGGGCCGGCGCGTGCTCGTCGTCGAGGACACGTCCACCACCGGTGGGTCCCCGCTCACCGCCGTCGAGGCGGTCCGCGAGGCCGGCGCGGAGGTCGTCGCCGTCGCGACGATCGTCGACCGTGCCACCGGCGCCGCCGAGAAGATCGAGGCGGGCGCCGGGGTCCCGTACCTCTTCGCGTACTCGAAGGACGAGCTGGGGCTGGACTGACGTACGAGGCCCCTGGGACTCATGTTCCCAGGGGTTACCGACGGGTGTCGGACACGATGGCTGGAGCATCGGGCCGCGTCTGGGAGGATGGGGCCGACGATGACGTCGCCCCCCTAGGTCAGGGCCGTAAGCACCAGTCCCGTCGTACGGCAGTGCAGCCGTACGCAGACCCGCACATACAAGGAGCGGACAGATGCCCATCGCAACCCCCGAGGTCTACAACGAGATGCTCGACCGGGCAAAGGCAGGCAAGTTCGCCTACCCGGCCATCAACGTGACCTCGTCCCAGACCCTGCACGCTGCGCTGCGCGGCTTCGCGGAGGCCGAGAGCGACGGCATCATCCAGATCTCCACCGGTGGTGCGGAGTTCCTGGGCGGCCAGTACAACAAGGACATGGTGACCGGCGCCGTCGCGCTCGCCGAGTACGCGCACATCGTCGCCGCGAAGTACGACATCACGGTCGCGCTGCACACCGACCACTGCCCCAAGGACAAGCTGGACGGCTACGTGCGTCCGCTGCTCGACATCTCCGCCGAGCGCGTCGCCAAGGGCGAGAACCCGCTGTTCCAGTCGCACATGTGGGACGGCTCCGCCGAGACCCTCGCGGACAACCTGGCCATCGCCCAGGAGCTGCTCGCGAAGGCCGCCGCCGCGAAGATCATCCTCGAGGTCGAGATCACCCCGACCGGTGGCGAGGAGGACGGCGTCAGCCACGAGATCAACGACGAGCTGTACACGACCGTCGAGGACGCGCTGCGCACCGCCGAGGCCCTCGGCCTGGGCGACAAGGGCCGCTACCTGCTCGCCGCGTCCTTCGGCAACGTGCACGGCGTCTACAAGCCGGGCAACGTCGTCCTCCGCCCCGAGCTCCTCAAGGACCTCCAGGAGGGCGTCGCCGCCAAGTACGGCAAGGCGAACCCGTTCGACTTCGTCTTCCACGGCGGCTCCGGCTCCACGGCCGAGGAGATCGCCACGGCGCTCGAGAACGGCGTCGTGAAGATGAACCTCGACACCGACACCCAGTACGCCTTCACGCGCCCCGTCGCGGACCACATGTTCCGCAACTACGACGGTGTCCTGAAGGTCGACGGCGAGGTCGGCTCCAAGAAGACCTACGACCCGCGCACCTGGGGCAAGCTCGCCGAGGCCGGCATGGCCAAGCGCGTCACCGAGGCCTGCGCCGCGCTGCGTTCCACGGGCACCAAGCTCAAGTAGCGCGCAGCGATCACGTTCGGTTCGGGCTCGGCACCCCCGCGGTGCCGAGCCCTTCCGTATGCTCCGAGGTATGGCTGCCCCTCCGCAGGAGAAATCAGGAGAGAAACCGGCCGTACGGATCTCCACCCCTACGGGCAAATGGATCCTGCTGACCACCGTCCTCGGCTCCGGCATGGCCATGCTGGACTCGACGGTCGTCAACGTCGCGCTGCCGACCATCGGCCGTGATCTGGACGCGAGCCTCGCGGCCCTCCAGTGGACCGTCAACGCGTACATGGTGACGCTGGCCGGGCTGATCCTGCTGGGCGGCTCGCTCGGGGACCGCTTCGGGCGGCGCAAGGTCTTCGTCCTGGGGGTGGTGTGGTTCGCCGCCGCCTCGCTGCTGTGCGGGCTCGCGCCCAACGTAGGCGTACTGATCGCCGCCCGGGCCCTGCAGGGGATCGGCGGAGCCCTGCTCACGCCCGGTTCGCTCGCGCTCATCCAGGCGTCCTTCCATCCGGACGACCGGGCCCGGGCCGTCGGGCTCTGGTCGGGCTTCGGGGGCGTCGGCGCGGCTGTCGGCCCGTTCCTGGGCGGCTGGCTGGTCGACGGCCCCGGCTGGCGCTGGGTCTTCCTGCTGAACATCCCGGTGGCACTGGTGTGTGCCCCGGTCGCCCTGCGCCACGTCCCCGAGTCGTCCGACGAGCGCGCGCACCGCGGCTTCGACGTCCTCGGCGCCGCGCTCGGCGCACTCGCGCTCGCCCTGGTGACGTATGCCCTGATCGAGGCTCGCAGCGGCTCGGTGGTCGTCGCCGTCACGGCCGTCGCGGGCGTGGCAGCAGGGGTGGCCTTCGTGGTCGTCGAGCGGCGGCGGCCCGATCCGATGATGCCGCTCGACATCTTCGCCTCGCGCCAGTTCACGGCCGTCAATCTCGTCACCCTGTGTGTGTACGCGGCTTTCGGCGGCTACTTCTTCCTCACCGCGCTCCAGCTCCAGGTCGTGGTGGGCTACTCGGCGCTCGAAGCCGGTACGGCGCTGCTGCCGACGACCGTCCTGATGCTGCTGTTCTCGGCGCGTTCGGGTGAACTCGCCCAGCGCATCGGGCCACGTATCCCGCTCACGGTGGGCCCACTGCTGTGCGCGACGGGCCTGCTGCTGATGCTCCGCGTCGGCAAGGGCGCCTCGTACGTCGTCGATGTGCTGCCCGCGCTGCTCGTGATGGGCCTGGGCATGGTTGTCCTTGTCGCGCCCCTGACCGCCACCGTCCTCGCCTCCGTGGAGACCGCGCGGGCGGGCCTGGCGAGCGGCATCAACAACGCGGCCGCCCGCGCGGCCGGGCTCCTCGCCGTGGCCGCGCTGCCGCTGCTCGCCGGGATGGGCCCGGAGGCGTACCGCTCGGCGGACGCCTTCAACGCGGCCTTCCGGCGGGCGATGCCGCTGTGCGCGGGTGTCCTGGTGATCGGGGCGGCGCTGGCCTTCGCGACCGTACGCCGCCCGGCGCCCGACTGCCGACGCCCCCAGTGCCGTACGCACGGGTGTGTGACGGCACCGCCGCTGGAGCCGACGCGCACGACCACGCCTTCGGACTCGGCACCGCCTAAGGCTTCCAGCGCTGGTCCAGCTTCGTGACGGTGCCGACGGTGTCGATCTTGTAGGCGAAGGCCCGTTGTTGTGAGCATGACTGGTGAGCTCAAGGGGAAAAGTCTGCACCGGAAGCGTGCGTTCCGTAGTGACCGTATGCAACCGTTACCGATCAAGGACAATGCAGCAGACTGGAACCCATGACGATTCATGAGAACCTCCTCGGGGGACCGCCCCCGACCCACCTCCCCGACGATCCGGAGCCGCGTGAGCTCCTCGCGAATGGCACGGCGCCCGCCGACGTCGCCGCCAAGTACCCCACCTCCTCGCTCGCCTGGGCCCAGCTCGCCGACGACGCGTACGAGCGTGGCAGCGTCGTCGAGTCGTACGCCTACGCCCGTACGGGCTACCACCGCGGCCTGGACGCCCTGCGCCGCAACGGCTGGAAGGGCCACGGCCCGGTGCCCTGGGAGCACGAGCCGAACCGCGGTTTCCTGCGCGCCCTGCACGCCCTCGCCCGCGCCGCGGAGGCGATCGGTGAGCAGGAGGAGTACGAGCGCTGCAGCCAGTTCCTGAAGGACTCCTCGCCTACGGCGGCGCAGACGCTGGGCTAGTCCGCCGGCCCGTTGGTCCGCCTGTCCGCCTGTCCGCTGGTCCGCTGGTCCGCTGGTTGGCCGGTTCGGGGGTTTCGGTGGTCGGCCGGATCGCCGGTTCCGCGTGTGTGCGTGCAGGTCCGCCTGGTGTGACCGGGCGGACCTTGCGGACTTGGGGGACGATTGTGGAGGATGCGCGGTGGGGACCGGGGCCCCCGTGTCGATAACGGCAGGGGCGGACCGCTACCCGGAGTACGCATCAGGAGACAGCGATGTCGTCCCATCCGGCTCAGCCCGCAGAGGCTCAGGAGCCCGAGACCCCGCATCTCGACTTCCAAGGCACGACCCCGTACGAGGACTACGTACAGGCGGATGTGCTCACCCACCTCCAGCACACCCTCTCCGACGACCCCGGAGAGATGGTCTTCCTGGTGACCACCCAGGTCATGGAGCTGTGGTTCACGGTCATCGTCCACGAGTGGGAGACGGCGGCGAACGCGCTCCGCTCCGATGACGTCCCGACCGCGGTGGCCGCGCTGAAGCGGTCCGTACGGGAGCTGGAGGCGCTGAACGCGTCGTGGCGGCCGCTCTCGCAGCTCACCCCCGCCCAGTTCAACTCCTACCGCTCCGCCCTCGGCGAGGGTTCCGGCTTCCAGTCGGCCATGTACCGCCGCATGGAGTTCCTGCTCGGCGAGAAGTCCGCCTCCATGCTGGTCCCGCACCGGGGCGCGCCGCGCGTGCACGCCGAGCTGGAGAAGGCCCTGCACGAGCCGAGCCTGTACGACGAGGTGCTGCGGCTGCTGGCGCGCCGCGGGCACGCGATTCCGACGTCCGTGCTTCAGCGGGACGTCTCGCGTCGGTACGAGCCCTCGGGGGAGGTGGAGGCGGCGTGGACCTCCCTGTACGCGGGCCCCGAGGACGACGAACTCGCCCGTCTCGGCGAGGCGTTGACGGACGTCGCCGAGCTGGTGTGGCGCTGGCGCAACGACCATCTGGTCGCCACCCGGCGCGCGATGGGCGCGAAGGCGGGTACGGGCGGCTCCGCCGGGGTGGCCTGGCTGGAGAAGCGGGCGCAGAAGAACGTGTTCCCCGAGCTGTGGACGGCGAGGTCTCATGTCTGAGCTGATCCTCAAGGCGGAGAAGCTGGACTCGGCCGATGAACTGGCGGGGCTGCGTGCGCAGTTCGTGCTGGACGACGTGGTGTACCTGGACGGGAACTCGCTCGGCGCGCTGCCGGCGGGGGTGCCCGGCCGGGTCGACGACGTCGTGCGCCGGCAGTGGGGTGAGCTGCGTATCCGCTCCTGGGAGGAGAGCGGTTGGTGGACCGCGCCCGAGCGGATCGGTGACCTGATCGCTCCGCTGGTCGGGGCGGCGGCCGGGCAGATCGTGGTCGGTGACTCCACGAGTGTGAACGTCTTCAAGGCGCTGGTCGGGGCGGTGCGGCTGGCGGAGGACGGTCGCGATGAGATCGTCGTCGACGCGACGACGTTTCCGACGGACGGGTATATCGCGGCGTCGGCGGCGCGGCTGACGGGGTGCGAGTTGCGGCCGCTCGACCCGGCCGAGGTCCCCGGTGCGGTGGGCCCCCGTACGGCGGCGGTGTTGCTGAACCACGTCGACTACCGCACGGGCAGGTTGCACGACCTCCCTTCCCTCACGTCCGCGATCCATGACGCGGGCGCGCTGGCGGTCTGGGACCTGTGCCACAGCGCGGGCGCCCTGCCGGTCGGGCTGGACGCGCACGGGGTCGACCTGGCGGTCGGCTGCACGTACAAATACCTGAACGGCGGCCCTGGTTCACCGGCGTACTTGTACGTATGCAGCGACCTGCAGTCCCGCTTCGACTCCCCGCTGCCCGGCTGGAACTCCCACGTGGACCCGTTCGGCATGAGCCCGTCGTACGCCCCGGCTCCGGGTGCGCTGCGCGGCCGGGTCGGCACGCCGGACATCCTGTCGATGCTGGCCCTGGAGGCGGCGCTGGAGGTGTGGGACGGCGTCTCGATCGACTCCGTCCGCGCCAAGTCCCTCGCCCTCACGGACTTCTTCCTGGAGTGCGTCTCGGCGTACGTCCCCGAGGGCCGGGTGGAGTCCCTGACCCCGTCCGCCCACGCGGAACGCGGCAGCCAGGTCGCCCTGCGCTGCGCGGAAGCGGGCACCGTGATGAAGAGCCTGATCGACCAGGGCGTGGTCGGCGACTTCCGGCATCCCGACGTCCTGCGCTTCGGTTTCACGCCGTTGTACGTGGGGTTCGGGGATGTGGAGAGGGCGGCGCGGGTGCTGGGGGAGGTGCTGGCGTAGGGGCGCCTACGGCTGGTGGGTGGGTCGGGTCTGTGCCGGCATAGGGGCACCTACGGCTGGTGGGCGGGTCGGGGCTGCGCCGGCGTAGGTGCGCCTGCGGTCGGTGGATGGGGCGGGTTCTGCCGGTGGGTGGTTCCGCGTGTCCGCCGGTGGGCGGGTCGGGGCCGTGCCGGTACATCCGCCCCGTCGCCGGTGGCAGATCGGTTGGCTTTCATGGTCCTGCTTGTTGGCAACCGCGTAAGCGACGGGGCATGTGATGTACCGGCACGGCCCCTTCCGTGGTCTGGCGACTGCGGGTGTGTGGGCAGTGCGGCCTCCCACTTCATCCCTTCGGCCCTGGAGGGCCGTCAAGGCCGTTGGCGGGGGTCCGGGGGCGGAGCCCCAGGTACGGGTTGGGTAGGGGCGGAGGGGGCGAAAACCCTACTCGCCCGTATCACCGCGGCGGGTCACCACGTACACCCCAGCCACGGCAGCGGCAACCGCGGCCTCGGCAGCCCGATCGGCCGCGGCGTCGTCGGGAGCCACCCCAGTGGTGAGCAAGGTGTAGTAGAGAGGCGCCGACACCGCCCGCACGACCAGTGCGGGATCGGTCCCCGCAGGCAACTCCCCCCGAGCAACCCCCTGCTCCACACACGGCGCCCACTCGGCAACCCGCACGTCGTAGAACTTCCGCAACGCCTCCGCCGTACGCACGTCGCACGCCCCCGCAGCAATGACCGCCCGAAACAACGCCCCCTGCCGAGGATCCGCCAGCGTCCGCCGCACCAGCGCGGCATTGGCACGCAGATCCCCGAGCACGCTCCCCGTCTCCGTACGGGGAAGCGACTGCTCGGCCATATCGCTGAGCAAGTCGGCGACCAGCCCCGTCACCGACCCCCACCGTCGATACACCGTCGTCTTCCCCACCTCGGCCCGCCGAGCCACATCGGCCAGATCGAGATGCGCGAACCCCTGCTCGGCGAGCACATCCCCGGCGACCCGCAACACGGCGGTACGGACACGGGCGGTACGCCCCCCGGGACGTACCGTGCCGGGCTCGGCGGACATGACGACCTCCTTCTGCGGGCCTGCGGACGCTACCTGCCAGCGTAACGAAACAACAGGACCGTTTAACCCTCACCGAGCGTGACAACCCCGTGTCGACGCACGTCACGGGCCTGATACCGTCCCCGCCAACGGCCGCATTCTCCCCTGGTCCGCCAAATCCGTTTCACCGCTGAGAGGTTGGAGCATGCAGGACGACGACGCCGCAGCCCGGGACGACGCCGCCGACGGAGCCGCCGCAGAGCGCGCCGCCGCCGAGCACGAGGCGGCCCTACAGCGTGACGCCGCGGAAGAGGCGTCAGCCTTCTCGCACCCGCCCGTGGACCCCGACCTCACCGCGTCGTACGGCGACCACCCCGACCAGGTGATCGACTTCTACGCCCCGCGCGAGCCGGACCCCGCGGTCCTCGCCCCCCTCGTGGTCGTCCTGCACGGCGGCGCCTGGCGTGCGCCGTACGACCGTCGGCACGTCACCCCGTTCGCGGACTTCCTGGCCCGCCGCGGCTTCGCCGTGGCGAATGTCGAGTACCGCCGGGGCGCCGCGGCCCCCGAGCCGAACAGCGTCCCGGTCCCGGCTCAGGGGCAGGGCGCCGCGGGTCCGATCGCGGGGCGCTGGCCGGACACCTTCGACGACATCGCGGCCGCGCTGGACGCGTTGCCCGCCCTTGTACGCGAGAGGCTCCCGCAGGCCGATCCCCGGCGCACGGTGGTCACGGGCCACTCGGCGGGTGGCCACCTGGCCCTGTGGGCAGCCGCCCGTCACCTCCTGCCCGCCGACGCCCCCTGGCGCACCGACCGGCCCGCTCCCCTGCGCGGTGTCGTCGCCCTCGCCCCGATCGCGGACTTCCAGGTCGCGGAGAAGCTCGACGTGTGCGGCGGTGCGGCTCGCCAACTCCTCGGCGGAGAAGGGCGGTTCGCGGAGCGTCTGCCCTACGCCGACCCGGCGCGGCTTCTCCCCACCGGCATCGCCACCACTCTTGTACAGGGCCGCACCGACATCGTCGTCCCGCAGGCGGTCGCCGAGTCGTACGCCGATGCCGCCGCCAAGGCGGGAGAGGTGGTCGGCCTGACGCTCCTGGAGGAGGTCGGCCACTTCCCCCTGATCGATCCGGCGGCGGACGCGTGCGCCGTGGTGGCCGAGGAGATCGCCCAACTGGCCTGGTGACGTACAACTGGCCTGTCGGCTGCGGGAGTTGTCTCTCCTGTGAGGCGCCCCGGTCATACCCGTAATACTTGAGAGCTACCTCTCAAGTGAGCTCCCCAGCGGGACGCCGACGACACGTCACGGTCCGTAACTTCCCCTCCAGAGACGCCCGATGAGCGGGCGAACTGGAAGGGAAGGACAGGACACCGTGGGATTCCGGGCGAAGCCGAGCGCGAAGGGAAGAGCGGACCGATCCGCTGACTCGACTGACTCGACGTCGCCCGCGTCGGATCGGCTGGGGCGGGAGCACCCGGGGCCGGAGGGGCCGGCTTCGGAGGGGCCGGAGCCGTCGGGCGCAGGGGAGCCGACGGCTGCGCGAGTGGGATCGGCGGGCCGTGGTGGCCGTGGTGGCCGAGTCGTCCGGCGGCTGCGGCGCACGCTGCTCGCCGTGCTCGTCATGGGGGCCGTCGTCGTCCCCGTGTCCGCCGCCGCCCGGCCCCGGATCCCCGCCCCGGCGCCCGCGGTCCTCACTCCGGTGACGGCATCGACGCTGGACGAGGCGTACGCGGCCAATCGTGCCAACGCCGCGGAGGCGGCCGGTATGGCCGCGGACCACGGCGATCGCACCCGCGCCGCCGCCGACCGCGCCATGGCCGATCCCTCCCGCCACTTCCTCTCCTTCGACGGCCGCGGCTCGGGCCAGGCCGTCGAGATCTTCGGCGACCTCGCCCACGCCGACCACGTGGCCGTCCTGGTCCCCGGCTCCGACACCACTCTGGAGACGTACGGCCGTTTCCGCGCCGGCGCCCTCGCCCTGCACGATCGCCTCGGCCCGGGCACGGCCGTCGTCGCATGGCTCGGCTATGAGACTCCGGGCACCGTGAGCACCACGGTCATGACGACGGGCCGCGCAGAGGAGGCGGCCCCGCGCCTGAAGGGGTTCATACGCGAACTGCGTGGCGTCGTCGGCCGGTCGGCGCACCTGTCCCTGCTGTGTCACTCGTACGGCACAGTGGTCTGCGGCCGCGCGGCGCAGGGCCTGGACGTGGAGGACATCGCCCTCCTCGGCAGCCCGGGCACCGGCGCCGACTCCGCGGCGGCGCTGCACACGTCCGCCCGCGTCTGGGCGGCCCGGGGCGCCGACGACTGGGTCGCGAACGTCCCGCACGCGAGCGCCGACCTCTTCGGCACCACCATCGGCTTCGGCACCGACCCCGTGTCCCCCGCCTTCGGCGCGCATGTCTTCGCGGCGGGCGACGGCGGCCACAGCGACTACTTCAAACCGGGCTCGGTGTCCCTGGACAACCTCGCCCGCATCGTCCTCGGCGACACCTCGGAGGTGACCCGTGCGTGAGTTGAGTCTGCGTGAGCCCCGCCGACGGGAAGGTGCAGGGGCCGCCGATCCCGGCACAGGGGTGGGCGCACCTTCCATACGGGCAGGAGTACGCGGCGGTGTGCGTGCGGCGGTTCACGGCTTGCGGGACGGAGCCCGCCGGATCGACGAGGTCACCCCGGCGGAGCGGGACCGCGCCGTGGACGCCCTGCGCGCCCTCGCGATCCTCGGCGTCGTCCTCGGCCACTGGCTGGTGACGGCCCTGGTCGCGGACGGCGGCGCGCTGCGCACGGCGAGCCCGTTGCAGCACATGCCCTGGCTGGCCCCGATCTCCTGGGTTTTCCAGACGCTCGCCGTGTTCTTCCTGGTGGGCGGCCATGTGGCGACGAAGAGCTACGCGTCGGCGCGGGCGCGCGGGACGACGTACGGGCAGTGGCTGCGCGCCCGGCTGAGCCGCCTCTTCAAACCGGTCGCGGCGGTGCTGACCCTCTGGACGGTCGCCACGGCCTGCCTGCTCGTGTCGGGCGCGGACTTCGCGACCGTCCACACCCTGGTGAAGCTGGCGCTGTCCCCGCTCTGGTTCCTCGTGGTCTTCGCGGTCCTGACGGCGGTGACGCCCCTGGTGACGCGTATCAACCCGCTGTGGCCGCTGGCCGTCGTTCTCCATGTGGACCTCATTCGCTTCGGTCTCGGCGGCCCGTCCTGGCTCGGCTGGGTGAACGTGGCGGCGGGCTGGCTGGTGCCGTACACCCTGGGCGCGGCCTGGACACGCGGTGAACTGGATCGACGGCGCGCGGGCTGGGCGCTGTTGACCGGCGGCGCGGCCGCGACTGCGGCGTTGGTGGCGTGGGCCGGCTACCCGGCCTCGATGGTCGGCGTGCCCGGCGCGACGGTCTCCAATCTGAACCCGCCGACGCTGGCCGCGGTCACCTTCGGCCTGTCCCAGTGCGGCCTCGCCCTGCTGCTGCGCGAGCCGCTGCGCCGGGTGATGCGGCGCCCGCTGGTCTGGGCGGGGACAGCTTTCGTCAATCTCTCCGCGATGACGATATTCCTGTGGCACCAGACCTCGATGATGGCGGTCACCGCACTCGGTCTCCTCGCGGGCCGTCTCCCCGGCCTGCACACCATCCCGGACGGGCTGGGCTGGGTGGCAGCCCGACTGGCCTGGCTCCCCGTCTTCGCCCTGGTCCTCACCATCTGCTGGTCCGCTTTTCGCACCTACGAGCAGGGTCCCCGCCGGCGCACTGGCCGCCCGTCCCGAGTCGTCCGTGTCCACCGAAGCCTCGGCCCGGCCGGAGCGAACGCGACCCCTCGTGCCTAGGGTTGCCCACGTGACCAGCGAGGAGCACCGGGACCCGAACAGCGAGCCCTCCATGCCTCCCACGCCTCCCATGTCCCACGGCCCCGAGGCCGATCCGCAGGACGCTGGGGACCATCCCGAGCGGCAGGACGCCACGGGCAATCCCGAGCCGCAGGCCGCACTGCGCAAGTCCCCCCGTCAGGAAGCCATGCGCAAGTCCACCCCTCGGGAAATGACGGGCAAGCGCGACCACCAGGAAGCCTCCGGCAGCGGCGCACCCCCCGAGGGCCGTCCCACCCCTTCGACCCCTTCGACCCCTTCGACCCCTTCGAGCCCTTCCACCCGCCCGGCCCGGGCGCAGGGCGTCAGTGCTCTGGTGCGCGCGGTCCTGAGCGATCTCGCCTCCCCGTCGGCCGCGCCGCTGCCGCCGCTGACCCGGCCGCGTTGGCTGCGCCGGCTGCCGCACGTCGTGATGTGCTGGATCGCCCTCGGGGTCGGGCTCGCCGGCGCGGACACGCTGAACAGCAGCTATCACCTGGGCTTCGGCCTGGGCACGGTGACCGGGCTCGCGCAGGGCGTGGCGATCGTCCTGGCGCTGTGGCGGCCCGTTCCGGCCTGGTGGCTCTCACTGGCCGCGACCGTCGTAGCCGCCCTGGCCGCGCGCTCGCACATGGCGGTGGGGGTCGCGCCCCGGGGCAACCTGGACTGGCCGTGGAGCCCGCCCGCGATCATCGCGCACGCCTTCGTGCTGTTCTTCCTCGCCCTACGGGTACCCACGCGTGTGGCCGTCGGCGCGCTGTCCTTGACCGCCCTGGCCACGTACTTCGTGCAAGGCCTGATCGGCGCGCAGGCCTACGGCTCGACGGGAGTGCCGGCGGTCGTCGTCTTCGCCGCCGTGGTCCTTCTCGGCACCGCCCTCCGAGGCCGCCGAGAGGCTCGTACGCAGCTGGTCGAGCAGGCCTCGCTGACCGAGGAGGAGCGGGCCCGCCGCACGCTCCTGGAGGAGCGCAGCCGTATCGCGCGCGAGCTGCACGATGTGGTCGCCCACCACATGTCGGTCATCTCCATCCAGGCCCAGGTCGCCCCGCACCTCGTCGAGAACCCCACCGAGGAGCTGAAGGAGAACCTGGAAGGCATCCGGCAGAACGCGCTGGAGGCGCTGACCGAGCTGCGCCGCGTCCTGGGTGTGCTGCGCTCGGAGAACCCCGACGACCCGTACGGCCTCGGTGCGGGCACGGGTGCCGCCCCGGACTCCCCGCAGCCCACGCTCGACCGTCTCGATGCCCTCGTCGAGAACACCCGGGCCGCCGGGCTGGACGTGACCACGGAGATCTCCGGCGAGCAGCTCCCCCTCGCACCCGGCGTGGAGCTGTCGGCGTACCGGATCATCCAGGAGGCGCTGAGCAACGCCCTGCGGCACGCGCCCGGTTCCGCGGTCCGTGTCGAACTCTGGCACTTCCCGCGCGGCCTTCAGGTACGGGTCGTCAACTCCAGACCCGAGCGTCCCGCCCCGCCGTCCCCTGGCGCCGGGCACGGTCTGCTCGGCATGCGCGAGCGGGTGGCGATGCTCGGTGGCACCCTCGTGACCTCGGAGACGTCGTGCGGCGGCTTCGCGGTGGCGGCTTTTCTGCCCCGCAACGGCGCCGCTCCCGCCGACGACGGCTCCACCGACGACGGCTCCACCGACGACAACTCCACAGGTCCGACAGGAGAAGAGACCCCATGACGAGCGCGAGCGGCACCATTCGCGTACTGATCGCCGACGACCAGCAGATGGTCCGGCAGGGCTTCACCGTGCTGCTCAACACCCAGCCCGACATCGAGGTGGTCGGTCAGGCGGTCGACGGCCTGGACGCGATCGCCAAGGTCTCCGAACTCGCCCCGGACGTCGTTCTGATGGACATCCGCATGCCCGAACTCGGCGGCATCGAGGCCACCCGCCGCATCACCGACGAGACACCCCGGATCAGGGTGCTGGTGCTCACCACCTTCGACCTCGACGAGTACGTGTACGACGCCCTGCGTGCCGGTGCCTCCGGGTTCCTGCTCAAGGACGCGTCCGCCGACCAACTCGCCGAGGCGGTACGGGTGGTCGCTGCGGGCGACGCACTGCTCGCGCCTGGCATCACCCGCCGCCTCATCGCCGAGTTTTCCCGCCTCGACTCCACGCCCCGCGCACCCCTGAAACAGCGCGTGGGCGAGCTGACCGAGCGGGAGACGGAAGTCCTCGCACACATCGCTCAGGGCCTGTCGAACGCGGAGATCGCCCAACGCCTGGTCGTCGCCGAACAGACCGTGAAGACCCACGTAGGCCGAATCCTCGTAAAACTCGGCCTACGCGACCGCACCCAGGCAGCGGTCTTCGCCTACGAGTCCGGCCTGGTCCGCCCCGCGGGCTACTGACCGTAGGCAGGGGACCCGCGCCACCGCCGACACACACGGCACGCGCCACGCACCCACAGCCACCGACGCATCCCCCCACGCACCCGCACTCGCCCACCCACGGAAGGGGCCGTGCCGGTACATCGAATGTCCGAATCCGGACGGATCCACAGCCGACGCCCACCAGGCACCCCACAGTTGATCCGTCCGGATACGGGCGGATGTACCGGCACGGCCCCGACCCACCCCCCGGCGAAGGGCGAGCGCGAACGACCACGGCCGCCCGGCCCGCCCCCGGCGAAGGGTGAGTCCGGACGACCACGGCCGCCCGACCACCCCCGGCGAAGGGCGAGTCCGGACGACCACCGGCGCCCGACCACCCCCGCCGAAGGACCCCCGGCCCTACCCGTAGTACCTGAGACGGACCCACAAGGACCCTCCTCGCAGGTGACGACCGCGCCCCCCACCGCGGCATACCTTTTTGAACGTGACCGAGACGACCCAGACGCAGATGACGCCGCCGGGCGGGGCCAAGCCACGCAGCCCGGAGTTCCGGCTGGCCGCGGACGCCCTGCGCGGGCTGCGGCAGGACTTGTTCCATGACGCCTTCGCCTATCGCCCGCTGCCGCGGATGCGAGTGGACGGCCCGCTCACCCGACGCCTGCCCGAGGGGATACGGGAGTACGCGGCCTGGACCCCGCACGCCGCGGTCGCCGCGGCCGGACTGCTGGCGATGGCCGTCGCCACGGCCGACGGTGACGGAGAGGGCCACGCCAGTATCAGGACGCTGCTGTGCGCTTTCCTCGCGCTGATCCCGGTCCTGCTGACGCTGATCCGGCCGATCGGCGCCTTCTGGGTCTCCCTCGCGGCGACACCGGTCGTCGCCGTGTTCGGCTCCAGCTGGAGCGAATGGCCGTGGCTGCCCGGCACCTTCGTCGCCCACCTGACGGTGCTGACGGTCGTGGCGCTCAGGACGAGGCCGCGTACCGCCGCCTGGATGTGGCTGCTGACCGCCGCATACGGGATGGGTGCCGAGACAACCCTCGGCTCGGGCCACTACTACGGGACCAACACGGTGCCGCTGCTGTTCGTCTCAGCCCTCGCTCTCCTGGTCGTCACCGTCCTGCACATACGCCGTGAGGCGGAGCAGGAGGTCACCGCCCAGCAGTCGGAGACGGCGCAGGAGCGTTCCAAGCGCACGCTCCTCGAAGAGCGCACGACGATCGCCCGCGAGCTGCACGACGTGGTCGCCCACCACATGTCGGTGGTCGCCATCCAGGCGGAGGCCGCCCCTTACCGGGTGGAGAACCCGCCGCCGGAGCTGGAGCAGGCCTTCGTCACGATCCGGGAGAACGCGGTCGCGGCGCTGACCGAGCTGCGCCGCGTCCTCGGTGTCGTGAGGGCCGAGGACTACGAAGCTCCGGACGCCCCCCAGCCCACCCTCGCCGACCTCGACGCGCTCCTCGCCAATGTGCGGGACGCCGGCCTGACGGTGGAGAAGGCGGTCACCGGCGCAGTACGCGAACTCCCGCAGGGCGTAGAGCTGTCGGCGTACCGCATAGTCCAGGAGGCCCTCAGCAACAGCCTCCGGCACGCGCCGGGCGCGGCGGCCCGCGTCGAGATCGGGTACGTCCTCGGCGGGCTCGGCCTGCGGATAGTCAACGGCCCCACGCCGGCGACGAGTCTGACGAAGTCCACCCACGGCGCGGGGCACGGCATCACCGGCATGCGCGAGCGGGTCACGATGCTGGACGGCGAGATGACGGCGGGCGGCACGGACGACGGGGGCTACGAGGTGACGGTGTTCCTGCCCGTACCCCCCGCCGAGGAGCCCGCATGACGGAAGGCACCAAGGCCACCGGTGACTCCAAAGGAACCGACAGCACCACTGGCACCGACGGCACCAGCGGCACCAGCGGCACCAGCGGCACCAACGACCTCAGCGGCGCCGGCGGTGCAGGCAGGGGCGCCATCCGCGTCCTGATAGCCGACGACCAGGTAATGGTCCGCGAGGGCTTCTCCGTGCTGCTGGGCGCGATGCCGGACATCGAGGTGGTGGGGGAGGCGGTCAACGGCCGGGACGCGGTCGAGCGGGTCCGTGAGCTCGCCCCGGACGTCGTGCTGATGGACATCCGCATGCCGGAGATGAACGGGATCGAGGCGACCAGGGAGATCGTCGCCGCGGACGGCGCCGCGAAGGTGCTGGTCCTGACGACGTTCGACCTCGACGAGTATGTGTACCAGGCGCTGCGCGCGGGAGCCTCCGGCTTCCTGCTCAAGGATGCCTCGGCGCGCCAACTCGCCGATGGGGTAAGGGTGGTGGCGGCCGGCGAGGCGTTGCTCGCCCCTTCCGTCACCAAGCGGCTGATCACCGAGTTCTCCAAGCTGGCGGACGCGCCCCGGCTCTCGGCCACGGCGCAGGCGGCGTACGGGGATCTGACCGAGCGGGAGACGGAGGTGCTGGTCCTCATCGCCCAGGGCCTGTCGAACGCGGAGATCGCCGAGCGTCTCGTCGTGGCCGAGTCCACGATCAAGACCCATGTGAGCCGCATCCTGGTGAAGCTGGGCCTGCGGGACCGTACGCAGGCGGCGGTGTTCGCCTACGAGGCGCGGCTGGTCACGCCCAGGTGATCAGGGGTGTGGTCCGTGGGCCGGGCGGGGGCTGCTCGTCGAGATGCCCCTGTTCAGAGGGGGGTGCGTCGGGCTAGCGTCCGTCCATGGCAGCTTTGGAGACTCCGCAGGCCTTCAACCCGTGGGACCCGGCGTTCGTGGCGGATCCGTACCCGGCGTACGAGGAGCTGCGTGCGCGGGGCCGGGTGCACTACTACGAGCCCACCCATCAGTGGCTGGTGCCGCATCACGCGGATGTGTCGGCGCTGCTGCGGGACCGACGCCTGGGCAGGACGTATCAGCACCGTTTCACGCACGAGGACTTCGGGCGGACGGCGCCGCCGGCCGAGCACGAGCCGTTCCATGTGCTCAACGACCACGGGATGCTGGACCTGGAGCCCCCGGACCACACGCGCATCCGGCGGCTGGTGTCGAAGGCGTTCACGCCGCGCACGGTGGAGCAGTTGAAGCCGTACGTCGACCGGTTGGCGGGTGAACTGGTCGCCGGACTGGTGGAGGCGGGCGGCGGCGATCTGCTGACCGATGTCGCGGAGCCGCTGCCGGTGGCCGTGATCGCCGAGATGCTGGGTATTCCGGAGTCGGACCGGGCGCCGTTGCGGCCGTGGTCCGCGGACATCTGCGGGATGTACGAGCTGAACCCGTCGGGGGAGACGGCGGCGAAGGCGGTCCGGGCGTCCGTCGAGTTCACCGAGTATCTGCGGGAGCTGATCGAGGTCCGGCGCAAGGAGCCCGGGGACGACCTCATCTCGGGGCTCATCGCGGCGTACGACGAGGGCGACCGCCTCACCGAGCAGGAGATGATCTCGACGTGCGTGCTGCTGCTGAACGCGGGGCACGAGGCGACGGTCAACTCCACGGTGAACGGCTGGTGGGCGTTGTTCCGCCACCCCGAGCAGCTGGCCGCCCTCCGCGCGGACCACTCCCTGATTCCCACGGCGGTGGAGGAGCTGATGCGTTATGACACGCCGCTTCAGCTCTTCGAGCGCTGGGTCCTCGACGACATCGAGATCGACGGTACGACCATTCCCCGAGGCGCGGAGATCGCCATGCTCTTCGGCTCCGCCAACCACGACCCCGCGGTCTTCGCCGCCCCGGAGGAGCTGGACCTCGCCCGCAAGGACAACCCCCACATCTCCTTCAGTGCGGGCATCCACTACTGCATCGGCGCGCCTCTGGCCCGCATCGAACTGGCCTCCTCCATGGCCGCCTTGCTGACCCACGCCCCCACACTCACCCTCTCCGAGGAGCCGACCCGAAAGCCGAACTTCGTGATCCGGGGCTTGGAAGCCTTGCGGGTGACGCTCTGACGAGCCCCGTCAGGGGGGCGGGGAACTGCGCGACAAGCCCCCGCCCCTACCCACCCCAGCCGCACCCCGGTCCTCCTCACGTACTCAGATCCCGCCGCCGCAACCCCGCCAACCCCGCCGCGGTCAGCACCACCGCGATTCCCGTGAGGAAGAGCACCGGCGTCCAGGCCATGTCGCCGCCCGGCAGCTTCGGGAGGTGGCCGAAGGGGGAGAGGTCCATGACGGTTTGGGGGACGTTCAGGGCGGGACCGATCCAGCCGAGGAGGAGGGCGAGGCCTGCTGCTGCCCAGGCCCCCAGCGCCCACTGGGCGGAGAGCCCGTGCAGGAGGACGGCCAGGGCGCCCAGGGTCCAGATGGCCGGGACCTGGACGAGGCAGGCGGCGAGGACGGGCCCGATGCCGGCGCCGTAGCCGAGGCCCAGGCCGAGCCCGCCGAGCAGCATGATGAGGACCGCGCCGCCGAAGGCGATGACGAGATGGCCACCGGCCCAGCGCAGCCGCCCCACCGCGTTCGCCAGCACCGGCTCGGCCCGCTGTGAGGTCTCCTCGCCGTGCAGCCGCAGCACGGAGGACACCACGAACAGCGCCGCGACCATGCCCAGCATCCCCACCATCGTCGCGAGGAACGCGTCCGTGATGCCGGCCTGCCCGCCCATCCGCTCGATGATCTCCCGGGTCTTGTCGTTGTTCCCGACCAGGTCCGATGCGCCCTTCGTCATCCCGCCGAACGCGGCCCCGGCGGCCAGGAACCCGAGGCTCCAGCCGAGCACGGCGCCCCGCTGCAACCGCCAGGCCAGCGCCCCGGCCGTACCGAGGCGCCCCGCCGCGGGCCCCGGCCGCGTCGGCAGGAAACTCATGCCGACGTCGCGCCGCCCGGCGAGTTCGTAGGCGACCGCGCCCTGCACGGCGACCGCGGCGACGAACAGCAGGAGTACCCACCAGCGTTCGTCCGCGAAGGACCTCAGCTCCTCCAGCCAGCCGACCGGGGAGATCCAGGTCAGGGGCGACGAGCCGTCGTTCGTCGCCGAGTCGCCCGCCGCCTTCAGGACGAAGGCGGCGCCGAGCAGCCCGCCCGTCAGCCCCTTCGCGAGCCGCGCGCTCTCCGTCAGCTGGGCGACGATCGCCGCCATCGTGGCGAAGACCATCCCGACACCGGCGACGGCGAGTCCCAGTGCCAGTGCTCCGCCGCCGCCCTGCCCCGCGAGCCCACCCGCGACGAGCAGCGCGAGGACGCCGTTCGCGACGAACGCCGCCAGCAGCGCGGCGGTCAGCGGCGCCCGGCGTCCGACCATCGCCGAGGAGATGAGTTCCTGGCGCCCGCTCTCCTCCTCGTCACGGGTGTGGCGGACGACGATGAGCAGGCTCATGATCCCGGCGAACACTCCGGCGTAGCCGCCGATGCGCCAGGCGGTGAGTCCGCCGAGCGAGTCGCTGAACACCGGCCCGTACGTGGCGCGCAGGGAGCTGTTGGTGAGCATCTGCCGGGCCACGTCGGCGCGTTCGGCCGGGGTGCCGTAGACGGTCTTCAGCGAGTTCGGCATGGAGATCACCAGCAGGCCGATCACGCCGACCCAGAGCGGCATCATCAAACGGTCGCGGCGCAGTGCGAACCGCAGGAGCGTGCCGGTTCCGGCCAGTTGACGGGATCCGCCGGCTCGTACCGCATAGGTCGCGACGGTCGTGGCGGTCATCGCGCCATCGCCTCCGTGCGGACATCCTCCTGGTAGTGCCGCAGGAAGAGCTCCTCCAGCGTCGGTGGCGTCGACGTCAGCGACCGTACGCCGGAGTCGGTCAGCGACCGCAGTACGGCGTCCAGTTTGTCCGTGTCGACCTGGAGCTTCACGCGCTTTCCCTGGACGTCGAGGCCGTGGACGCCGGGCAGGTGTGCCAACCCGTTGGGCGGGCCCGCGAGTTCGGCGGTGACGCTCGTGCGGGTGAGGTGGCGCAGGTCGGCGAGCGAGCCGCTCTCGACGGTCCGGCCCTTGCGGATGATGCTGACCCGGTCGCAGAGCTCCTCCACCTCGCTGAGGATGTGACTCGACAGCAGGATCGTGCGGCCGCGGTCCCGTTCCTCCTCGACGCACCGCTGGAAGACCTCCTCCATCAGCGGGTCGAGGCCCGAGGTGGGCTCGTCCAGGATCAGCAGGTCGACGTCCGAGGCGAAGGCCGCGACGAGGGCGACCTTTTGGCGGTTGCCCTTGGAGTACGTGCGTCCCTTTTTGGTGGGGTCGAGTTCGAACCGCTCGATCAGGTCGGCCCGGCGCGTCTTGTCGAGCCCTCCGCGCAGTCGCCCGTACAGGTCGATGACCTCGCCGCCGGAGAGGTTGCGCCACAGCGTGACGTCGCCGGGGACGTACGCGACCCGGCGGTGCAGTTCCACCGCGTCCGCCCAGGGATCCCTGCCCAGCATCTGGGCCGCGCCGGAGTCGGCGCGCAGCAGGCCCAGCAGGACTCGGATGGTGGTGGACTTCCCGGCGCCGTTAGGGCCGAGGAAGCCGTGCACCTCACCGGTCTCGACGTCCAGGTCGAGGCCGTCCAGCGCGTGCGTCTTGCCGAACGACTTGTGCAGTCCGGATACCTCAATGGCGGGGTTTGCCTTCGTCATGGTTCAGAACGTACGCTACATTCACAAATTTGTGAAGTTAAGGAAGCATATGAATGACGGATACACTTGAGGACGGCGCGCGAGCAGGGGAGAGGATCCAGGGATGACGGAGACGACAGCGGGGTCCGGTAAGGCGGAGCGGGACCCGGAAGCGGTCTCGAAGTTCGTCGAGAGCTTCGCGGCGCAGCTCGTCGAGGCCGGGATGCAGCGGATGCCGGCGCGCGTCTTCGGGGCGCTGCTCGCCTCGGACACCGGCACCCTGACCTCCGCCGAGCTCGGCGAGCAGCTGCAGATCAGCCCGGCCGCGGTGTCCGGCGCGGTGCGCTATCTCGCGCAGCAGCACATGGTCTCGCGCGAGCGGGAACCCGGGTCGCGCCGTGAGCGCTATCGCGTGCACAGCAATCAGTGGTACGAGGCGTTGACCAACCGCGAAGCGGTGCTCAAGCGCTGGGAGTACGCCCTGCGGGAGGGGGTCGAGAGCCTGGGCCGGGAGACGCCCGCCGGTCGGCGTCTCTCCGAGACGCTGGCGTTCTTCGAGTTCGTCGACGGGGAGATCGCGCAGATGATGGAGCGGTGGCGGGTGTATCGGGAGCAGCACTTCGGCGAGGGCTGAGAGCCCTCGCCGAAAGCGTGGGCCGACAGCTGCGCGAGGCGCCCCGCAGGTCGGTGATTGTGCGAGGCGCCCCACGGGTCGGTGGCTGTGCGAGGCGCCCCACAGGTCGGTGACCGCGCGACAAGCTCAACAGGTCCGTAGCTGCGCGGTGAGCCCCACGGGTTGGTAACCGCGCGACAAGCTCAACGGGTCAGTAGCTGCGGCGTGAGCCCCACAGGTTGGTGACCGCGCGACAAGCCCAGTAGGTCGGTAGCCGCACGGCGAGCCCCACAGGCAGGGGCGACGGGGACGAAGAGCTCCCCACCGTCACCCCACCGGCAACGTCAACCCCCACGCCCCCTCCCGCACCGTCCACGTCCGGGTCCGTACCGGCCCGCCCACCACTGAGTCCGCCCGATACCGGAAATCGGCGCCGGAGACGGTGACCCGTCGCCCCACGGCCCGGAGGGGCGACGCCTCCGCGCCCACGGACACCGGCCGGACCTCGACCTCCGCGCCGCCCGCCGGGAAGCCCGGCGTCACTGACACCGTCTCCACGGGCTGGTCGAGGTCGACGACCGT
The DNA here is from genome assembly GCF_014645835.1 of Streptomyces albiflavescens. Classification (GTDB taxonomy): domain Bacteria; phylum Actinomycetota; class Actinomycetes; order Streptomycetales; family Streptomycetaceae; genus Streptomyces; species Streptomyces albiflavescens. The sequence goes on along the minus strand of NZ_BMMM01000010.1, from coordinate 327,016 downwards.
GACGCCGTCGACCTCGACGCGGAGCCGGGAGGGACCGGGTCCGGGCACGGAGGCCGACCGTGGGGGCCGGGCCACGAGGGTCCGGACGAGGGACTGGCAGGAGCGCAGCCAAGGGTGGGCCCCGGCATCCCCGTCGACGGGGGAGGGGACGCGGGCGGGGGAGGGCCCCGAGGGGATCCGCAGCGCCCCCAGCACCACCCCGTCGCTGTCGTCGACGAGCAGATCCATCCGCCGCTCGGCGCCGTCGAGCACCGCCCGGGCCGCCGCCACGGCCCCCGTGGGCACCCCCAGTGACCGGGCCAGCGAGAGCACGCCCCCCACCGGCACCAGTGACAGCGCACAGGCGGCGAGCTCCCGCTGCCGGTGCAAAAGGGACACCGTCCGCAGCAGGGCCCGGTCGTCGCCGACGACGACGGGCCTCCGCGACCCCCGACGGGCCAGCGCCCGGGCGAATTCCTCGGGCCCCTCGGGGAGGCACACTTTCGTCGCCGCACCCGCGCTGAGCACGTCTTTCGCGATCCGTACAGACTCGCCGTCCGTCCGTCGGGCGACCGGGTCGATGACCACCAGGAGCTGGTCGGAAGCCGCCACCTCGGTCATGCCTCGCTTCCTCGGGTAGCATCTTGGTGCAAGAGCCCCTTGCGCTATTGCGCCAGGGGCTTCGTCTATTCCGGGGCATCCGGTCCGACGGTCGCGGCCAAAGGAGGTCGCCGGCGTACGCAGCCGTATCCAAAACGCAGCCGCGTACGTCCCCGACCTTGGACATGCCCCGCCCGGAAGGGGTGTACGCCTGTGCCCGCACTTGTGCTGCTCGGTGCTCAGTGGGGTGACGAAGGCAAGGGAAAGGCCACCGACCTGCTCGGTGGATCTGTGGACTATGTGGTGCGCTACCAGGGCGGCAACAACGCCGGCCATACGGTAGTCGTGGGCGATCAGAAGTATGCCCTCCACCTCCTCCCTTCCGGAATCCTCACGCCGGAGTGCACTCCGGTGATCGGAAACGGAGTCGTCGTCGACCCCTCGGTCCTGTTCTCCGAGCTGAACGGGCTCAACGAGCGCGGCGTCGACACCTCCAAGCTTCTGATCAGCGGAAACGCGCACATCATCACGCCGTACAACGTGACGGTGGACAAGGTCACCGAGCGCTTCCTCGGCAAGCGGAAGATCGGGACGACCGGGCGCGGCATCGGGCCGACGTACGCGGACAAGATCAACCGTGTCGGCATCCGCATCCAGGACCTGTACGACGAGTCGATCCTGACGCAGAAGGTCGAAGCGGCCCTCGACGTCAAGAACCAGCTGCTCACCAAGCTCTACAACCGCCGCGCCATCGAGGCGGGCCAGGTCGTCGAGGAGCTGCTGACCTACGCGGACCGGCTCAAGCCGTACGTCGCGGACACGGTGCTGATCCTGAACCAGGCCCTTGAGCAGGACAAGGTCGTGCTCTTCGAGGGCGGCCAGGGCACGCTCCTCGACATCGACCACGGCACGTACCCCTTTGTGACGTCCAGCAACCCGACCGCGGGTGGTGCCTGCACCGGTGCGGGTGTCGGACCCACGAAGATCAGCCGGGTCATCGGCATCCTCAAGGCATACACGACGCGCGTCGGCTCGGGCCCGTTCCCGACCGAGCTCTTCGACGAGGACGGCGACGCGCTGCGGCGGATCGGCGGCGAGCGCGGTGTGACCACCGGCCGTGACCGGCGCTGCGGCTGGTTCGACGCGGTCATCGCGCGGTACGCGACCCGCGTGAACGGTCTGACCGACTTCTTCCTCACCAAGCTGGACGTGCTCACCGGCTGGGAGGAGATCCCGGTCTGCGTGGCGTACGAGATCGACGGCAAGCGCGTCGAGGAGCTCCCGTACTCCCAGACCGACTTCCACCACGCGAAGCCGGTCTACGAGACGCTTCCGGGCTGGTCGGAGGACATCACGAAGGCCAAGACCTTCGCGGACCTCCCCAAGAACGCCCAGGCGTACGTCAAGGCCCTCGAGGACATGTCCGGCGCGCCGATCTCCGCGATCGGTGTCGGCCCGGGCCGTGACGAGACGATCGAGATCAACTCGTTCATCTGAGAAGGCTCTTTGGTCCGACAAGGCTCTTGAGCAACTCGTTCGTCGAGTACGGCTCCTGGTCAACTCCCAAGGCCGGCAAGGCCCTTGGACACGCCCCCGGTGAGGCTTCGGCCGACCCGGGGGCGTTGTCATGCCATGCCCTTCCTTGACCGGGACATGGACTGTTCCTGGTTTCGGCGGGGCGAGGTGCGACCACGATCCACGCGTGTAGTCCCCGCACGGCTCGCACGGCCCGTTCACCTGCCCTCGCCACCCCACTCCCAGGAGCCCCGTATGCCCGTGAACCCCTTGAACCGCCGGTGACATCATCCAGGGCACCTCACTGGCGTACTACTACGCGCGCGTCGAGCCGATCACCGGCAAGATGGCGTTCACCGGGCTCGGGCTGCGGCTCCGCCCCGCGCCCCCGGTTCAGCTGAAGATGATCATCGACCCCTGGGCGAGGCTCCGGGTCGCGGCGGCGTGCAGGCCCAGCCAGACATGACGTTCGCGGGCGAAGGGGCTGGCGTCGTAGGGGGCGGGTGCGGCCGGTTCCTCCAGCTCCGTGGGGGCCATGGGGGGCTGCGGGGCGGCGGGCGGGTTGGCCGGGTCGATGCCGATCGACGGGGCGACGAACTCGAGTTCGCGCAGGAGGGTCTGGGAGGAGCCCAGGGGGCCGCCGCCCGCGAGGAGTTCCTCGTTGGCGAGGGGGTGCGGGAAGTCGACGGGGACGTACGCACCCGCGTGGTCGTAGTGCCAGACCAGATGCGACTGCTGGGCGTTCGACTCGAACATCTCCAGGAGCTGCTCGTAGTCACCCCCGAGTTCGTCCACCGGTGTCACCGCGAGCCCGCACATCTGGAGGAGGTACGCGCGGCGCAGGAAGTGCAGCGCGTCGTAGTCGAAGCCCGCGACCGGGGCCACGTCGCCGGACAGACCCGGCATGTACGCGTACACCGGGACCGGCGGGAGTCCGGCCTCGCCCAGCACCTTGTCGTAGAGGGCGAGTTCCTCGGCGAAGGGGTTGTCGGGGGTGTGGCACAGCACGTCGACGAGCGGGACCAACCACAGGTCACAGGCCAACAGACGGCTCCTCTTGCTCCTTGGGTGCAGGGTGGTCAAGGCAGCGTAGTGCGCGTGGCGGTCTTGGGAAGGCTCGGTGCACAACTCGTCGGGTTCGCGGGGGTTCGGCCCCTCTCACCCCCCCCGATCGCCCGAAGGGCTCGTCCTCAGACGCCGGGCGGGCCGGAATCTGCGTCCAGGCGCTCGATCAGGGAGAGCGAGTGCTCGTTGTACGCCGCGACGATCGCCTGGGCCGCCTCCGGGTCGCGGCGGGCCAGCGCGTCCACGAGTTCCGTGTGGCCGGACCACAGGTACCCCTTGAGGTCGTCGACCCGGCGCAGGTGCTGGACCGTGCAGACCCAGGACTGGACGCGCAGCCGGTGCAGGAAGTCGGCGAGGTAGGGGTTGCCGAAGAGGCCGCTGAGCTCGCGCCAGAAGCGGAGGTCGTAGCCGATGAGGATGTTCAGGTCGCCGGCGGTGGCGGCGCGCTGGGCCTCCTCGCCGCGGCGGCGGACGGCGGCGAGGGCGACGGCGGCGCGGGAGGCGTTGAGCTGCTGCATGCAGCCGGCGACGAGGCTCTGGAACATGCCGTCCGTGACCAGGCTGCGGGCCTCGATCATGCCGCGGTAGTCGGCCGCCGAGTACTCGTGCACGTGGAAGCCGCGGTGCTGGTCCGCTTCCAGCAGGCCCTGGGCCGACAGGTCGACCAGGGCCTCGCGGACGGGGGTGGCGGAGACGCCGTACTGCTCGGCGATCTCCTTCACCGTGAACTCCTGGCCCGGTTGGAGACGGCCCGCGAGCACCTCGTCGCGGAGCGCGTCCGCGATCTGCTGCCGCAGGGTGCTGCGGGTGACGGCCCCATTGCTGCCGGTGCCGGGCATGGTGTCTCGCTCCCCCATCGCGTGGGTTACGTGGTCGGTCTACTCGCGTATCACTCCGAGCACGCCACCATACGCGGTGGGGGTTGGGCAGTGGATTTTCCCGCCCTCCCGGCCCCGTGAGGGGCGCGGGGAACTGCGCGACAAGCCCCACGAACCCGCGGCCGAAAAACGACCCGGGGGGCTGGGGGCAGAGCCCCCTGGTACGGGAACGGGTAGGGGCGGCGGGGGCGAAGAAAGCCCCTTACGGCCTACGCCGTGTGTTCGTCCGCGGCCGAGAGCGCCGCGTCCAGCGCCGCCAGACCCTCCTTGGACTCGGCCTCCGTGACGTTGCACGGCGGCACGACATGGGTGCGGTTCATGTTGATGAAGGGCCACAGACCGTGCGCCTTCGCGGCGGCGCCGAACGCGGCCATGGGAGCGTTCGCCTCACCCGCAGCGTTGTACGGAACCAGCGGCTCCCGGGTCTCCCGGTCCTTCACCAGCTCCAGGGCCCAGAAGACGCCCGTACCGCGCACTTCACCGACACTGGGGTGCCGCTCGGCGAGATCGCGCAGCCCGGGGCCTATGACGGTCTCACCGATCCGCGCGGCCTGCCCGACGATGTCCTCCTCCTCCATCACGTTGATGGTGGCGACGGCGGCGGCACAGGCGAGCGGGTGACCGGAGTACGTGAGCCCACCGGGATAGGGCCGACGGGCGAAGGTCTCCGCGATCGCACCGGAGATCGCGACACCGCCCAGCGGTACGTACCCGGAGTTCACGCCCTTCGCGAAGGTCATCAGATCCGGCGTCACGTCGAAGTGGTCCGCCGCGAACCACTTGCCCGTACGCCCGAACCCGGCCATGACCTCGTCGAGGACGAAGACGATCCCGTACCGGTCGCAGATCTCCCGAACGCCCGCGAGATAGCCGGCCGGCGGCGTCATGATCCCCGCCGTGCCCGGAATCGTCTCCAGGATCACGGCCGCGACCGTCCCCGGGCCCTCGAAGGCGATCGTGTCCTCGAGGTGCTGCAGCGCCCGCTCGCACTCCTGCTGCTCCGTGTCCGAGTGGAAGGGCGAGCGGTAGAGGAAGGGCGCCCAGAAGTGCACGACACCCGCCGCGCCGATGTCGTTCGGCCAGCGCCGCGGGTCACCGGTGAGGTTGATCGCGGTGGAGGTGGCCCCGTGGTAGGAGCGGTAGGCGGAGAGCACCTTCGGACGGCCGGTGTGCAGCCGGGCCATGCGCGTGGCGTTCTCGACGGCCTCGGCGCCGCCGTTGGTGAAGAAGATCTTGTCCAGGTCGCCCGGGGTCCGCTCGGCGATCAGCCGGGCCGCCTCCGAGCGCGCCTCGACGGCGAAGGCGGGCGCGAACGTGGACAGGGTTGCGGCCTGCTCCTGGATCGCGGCGACGACCTTCGGGTGCTGGTATCCGATGTTGGTGAAGACGAGCCCGCTGGTGAAGTCCAGATACCGCTTGCCTTCGTAGTCCCAGAAGTACGACCCCTCCGCGCCGGCGACGGCGAGCGGGTCGATGAGCTCCTGCGCGGACCAGGAGTGGAACACGTGCGCGCGGTCCGCGGCCTTCACGGCGGCGCCGACCTGGGGGTTGGGCTGAGGGGTCATGCGGCGAAGCGTAAATGTCCACGGAGTGGACGCGATATCGGCGTCCTGTCTGTGGTCGGGGGCTTTCCGCGACAGTCTGTCGGGCTTGGCCGTCAGGTCGATCCTCTTGACAGCATGCTGTCGAATTGACAGCATGCTTACATAAACTTCGGCCTGCCCGAGGAGGAGCCATGAGCGCCGCCACCGACCCGAGTGCCCCGCGCCGCAAACCCGTCCACCTCGCCGTCTACGACACCTTCGCCGACTGGGAGACGGGGCACACGACCGCGTATCTGGCCCGCGCCGGGTACGAGATCCGGACGGTCGGCCCCACCCGGGAGCCGGTCACCACCATCGGCGGGGTCCGCATCCAGCCCGACCTCGCGCTCGACGACGTCCGCCCCGAGGACAGCTCCCTGCTGATCCTCACCGGCGCGGACCTCTGGGACGCGAGCGACGATCTCGCTCCGTTCGCCCGCAAGGCCCGCGCCTTCCTCGGCGCCGGTGTGCCCGTCGCCGCGATCTGCGGGGCCACGGCCGGGCTCGCCCGCGAAGGGCTGCTCGACGACCGTGACCACACCAGCGCCGTGTCCTTCTACCTCGCCGCCACCGGGTACGCGGGCGGCGAGCGGTACGTGGACGCCGACGCCGTCACCGACGGCAGGCTCGTGACGGCCGGTCCCACCGAACCCGTCGCCTTCGCCCGCGAGGTCTTCCGGCTCCTCGGCGTGTACGAGGGCGAGGTGCTGGACGCCTGGTACCGGCTGTTCCACGACTCCGACGCGGCGGCCCACGCCGTCCTGGAACAGGCCGCGCGATGAGCCGGGAGCGCCAGGAACTGTTCAGCCGCAGCGCCCTCGCGGCCTTCCGGCTCAACGGTCAATTCCTGTCGATCGCCGATGAGTTGGCCAAGCCCGCCGGGCTGACCGCCGCCTGGTGGCAGGTGCTCGGCGCGGTGCTCGGCGAGCCTCTGCCCGTGTCCGGGATCGCCCGCGTCATGGGCATCACCCGGCAGAGCGTGCAGCGCATCGCCGACCTCCTGGTGGACAAGGGCCTCGCGGAGTATCTCCCCAACCCCGCCCACCGCCGTGCCAAGCTGCTCTCCCCGACCGAGCAGGGCCGCGCGGCGATCGCCAGGATCGGGCCCGGCCACGCGACCTTCGCCGACCGCCTCGCCGAGGCACTCGGTGACACCGAACTCGCGGAGACCGCACGCGTGCTGGAGCACCTGTCCGCGGTGCTCGAAGACCTCACGGCACCGGTCGCGGAGATCGCGGCGCCGGTCACAGAAACAGCATCGGCTGTTACGGAACCGTAGACACCGCCCCATCCACCTCTCCGTACGGCCGCATTATCCTCGGTCTGTTGCACACATACGGGGGAGGGTGGGCACAGCCATGGAGAAGCTGGGGGCGGGGGATCCGCAGCGGATCGGGGCGTATCGGCTGCTGGCGCGCCTCGGCGCCGGCGGGATGGGGCACGTGTATCTCGCCCGGTCCGACCGGGGACGTACCGTCGCGGTCAAACTCGTACGCGAGGAACTCGCCGAACAGGAGGAGTTCCGGGCGCGCTTCCGGCAGGAGGTGCAGGCCGCGCGGCGGGTGGGCGGATACTGGACGGCGCCCGTTCTCGACGCCGACACGGAGGCCGAGATCCCGTGGGTGGCCACCGGTTATGTGGCCGGGCCCAGCCTGCAGGCCGTCGTCGGACACGACCACGGCGCGCTTCCCGAGCGCTCCGTGCGCATCCTCGCCGCCGGACTCGCGCACGCGCTCCAGGACATCCACGCCGCGGGGCTGATCCACCGCGACCTCAAGCCGTCCAATGTGCTGGTCACCATCGACGGGCCGCGCGTCATCGACTTCGGCATCGCGCGTGCCCTGGAGACGGTGACCGACGGCGGCCTCACACGCACCGGCGCGCTCGTCGGCTCGCCCGGTTTCATGGCCCCCGAACAGGTCCGCGGTGACCGCATCACGCCCGCGTGCGACGTCTTCTGTCTCGGTTCGGTCCTCGCGTACGCCGCCACCGGCGCCCTTCCCTTCGGGTCGACCAACAGCGGTGTGCACGCGATGATGTTCCGCATCGCGCAGGAGGAGCCCGACCTGGAGGGCCTGCCCGAGGGCCTCGCCGACCTCGTACGTGACTGTCTGCGCAAGGACCCCGCCGCCCGGCCCACCCTCGACCTGATCCTGGAGCGCACCGGCGCCGAGGACACCGTCTCGGACGGGCGCACCCGCGACCCGTGGCTGCCCAGTGCGCTGGTCGCCCAACTCGGGCGGCATGCGGTGCAGTTGCTGGACACGGAGAACCCCGACGAGGCGTCGGGCGGGACCCCGGTACCGAGCGCCCCCGCCCTGCCGCCGGCACCGCCGGCTGCGGCCCCGGACTTCTCCAAGCCCCCGTCCGCCCCGCCCGAGGCCTCCCCGGAACACGCCCCCACCCCGGCCGAGGAGGGCGCCACCCCGCCCGCGCCCGGGCAGCCCGGCCCCGTCAACCACCTCCCCACGATGATCGCGGGCGTCGGCCAGACACCTCCGCCGACCGCGCCGCCCGCCACCGCGCACCCCGCGTACGGCTACCCCCAGCAGCACCCCCAGCCCACCGGCCCGGGCACGCCCCACCCCGCGTACGGCTATCCCCAGCAGGGCTGGGGCCAGCCGGGGCCGTACGGCTCGACACCCCCGTACGGCCCAGGGGTCGCCCCCCATCCGTACGGCCCGGGAGGCGCAACACCCCCGTACGGTCCCGGAGTCGCCCCCCACCAGCCCGAACCCCCGCGCCGAAGCAGCCGGTCCACCGCCGTCCTGATCGTCGTGGCCCTGGTGGTCGCGCTCGGTGCGGGCGGCAGTGTGTACGCGTTGATGAAGGGCAGCGGGAGCGACGACGACAACAAGAGCTCCGGGGCGTCGCCCGCGTCCAGCGCGCCCACGACGCCCGGCCCGACCACGTCGGAGCCGTCCCCGACGTCCGAGTCGCCCAGCGCGTCGGCACCCCAGGGCGGCACGATCCCGGAGGCGTTCCTCGGCACCTGGAACACCAGCATCGACAACGCGACCGGCCACAACACCCGCCGACTGACCATCCAGCAGGGCGAGGTGGGCGACACGGTGCTCTCGCTCACCGCGGACGGCCCGGCCGGCAGCGGTACCTACCACTGCGTCTTCCAGGCCAAGCTGGCCGAGGCCCCGAGCGCCGGTGGCCCCCTGGAGATCGGCCCCTCCGAAGTCACCGTCGGCCGGCCGGCCACCTCCTGCTCACCGGGCGCCGCCTCCGAGGTCACGCTCCTCTCGGACGGCAGCCTGCGTCGTGTGAACAAGGACTCCGGTGAGGCGCTGACGTACACGAAGGGCGGCTGATGAGGGATCAGTCTCGGCGGCCAACTGGTTCATATTGAAAGGCTGTTGAAGTTCATTTCTCGTATGTCGGCTGTTTCCGGCCCGAGTCGTACCGTGACCGCACGGTGAGGCTCGGGGGAGTGGCTCAAGTGGAGTGGCTGAGCGCAGAGAACGTCGTGGCCGTGGCGACCGCTGTCGTGGGCATCGTGGCCTCCGCGGGAATGGTCTGGTACGAGCGCCGGGTGCCGCGGCGCAAAAGGATCGGGTACCGCGTCCAGATGGACAACCCGATCGGCGAGAACGTGAGCTCGGGGCGGGCGAACGTGCGGCTCGGCTGGTTCGACGAGGCGCCGGGCATGGCGGACGCCACCTTCGTCCTGCTGCGGGTCGAGAACGACGGTTCGCAGAGCATCGCCGACAACGACTACACGGGCCGCGAACTCCACGGTCTGACAGCGGTGTTCGCCGACCGCACGATCCGCGGTGTCTCGGTGACCCAGCCGCCCGGCACCGACCACCTCATGGACCACTTCACCCCGTCCGCGGGCCTCGACTACGACGACGGCACCCTGCGCATCCCGCGCGTGCCGCTCAACCGGGGCGAGCACTTCAAGCTGCTCGTGCTGCTGTCGGGCGGACGTGTGGGCAGCGAGGTACGGCTCATCGGCGGCATCCGGGACGGCGAGGTCAGCCCCAACCGCAGTACGACCCCCGACGATCAGCCGCCGCTGTTCAGCCGCGCGGCCCGGATGATCACCGTGATGCTGACCGTGTGCGTCGTCACGCTCGCGCTGATCGTCGTGCTGCGCGACGACACCCCGCCCCCGGTCGGCTGTGAGAAGGGCACGCTGACGGTCACCGGTTCGACCGCCTTCGAGCCCGTGATGCGCGAGCTGGCCAAGAAGTACGAGAAGGACTGCGCGGGCGCCACGATCGCCGTGGACCCGCACGGCAGCACCGCCGGGGTGCGCGAACTCGACGCCGCCGGAGCGAAGTCGAAGAACGGCTCGCCACCCGTCGTCGCCCTCTCCGACGGCCCGAAGCCGAGCGGTCTCCCGCGACTGCGCGAGAACCGGGTCGCCGTCTCGGTCTTCGCGCTCGTCGTCAACGACGACATCCCGCTGAAGAACCTCTCGCTCGCCGACGTACGCCGTCTCTACCGCGGCGAGATCAAGAACTGGATGCAGCTCGGCGGTCCCGACCGGCCCGTTCTCCTTGTCAGCAGGGACGCCAACTCCGGTACCCGGCAGGTCTTCCAGCGGCGGGTGCTGGGGCGCGGTGAGATCGCGAACTCCTCACTGGACTGCGTCCACAAGGACGATGCCACGGCCCCCGTCGTGCGCTGCGAACTCGACTCCACCGACCAGGTGTTGAGCACGGTCGCCCGGCTCCCCGGCGCGATCGGCTACAGCGAACTCAACAACGCCATCGGCTACAAGGGCCTGCAGAGGCTCAACCTCGACGGACACACCCCGTCCGTCGAGGATCTGGAGCACGGCACCTCCGACTACCCGTACCGCGAGATCGAGTACGCCTACACCTACGGCCAGCCGCCCGCCGACTCCCTCGCCTCCAGTTTCCTCTCCTACATCAGCCGGGGCAGCGGCCAGGACGTGATCCGCACGCACGGGCATCTGCCGTGCGGGACGCCGGTGGGGCTGAAGATCTGCGGCGACGGGTGACGTTCACCGTTCGATCGGTTCCGGTGCTCGGGGGCACGTCCGTCCCGTAGGTATGCGCCCTTGCCCGAAAGTTGTCGCGTACACAACCATTACGGGGTCCGGTTCCAACGCTTCGCGTCAGCCCCGGGAGGACACATGCGCCCCAGCAGGAGAACGGTCCTGACCACCACGGCGGCGGGGGTGGGGGCGGCAACGCTGGGCTCACCGGCCGAGGCGAACGCGTCCGGGGCCCGACCGCCCTCCTCCAAGCCCTCGGCTTCGCTCGAGATGGGGGGACCCTCATCGGCCCAGCCGCCTGCGACGGCCCAGTCGCCCACCCGTGAACTCCGCGCCCTTCTCCAGGAGATCGACCGCGACCGCATGGAGGCGACGGTCCGCAAGCTGGTCTCCTTCGGCACCCGCCACACCCTCTCGACTCAGGACGACGCGGCGCGTGGGATCGGTGCCGCGCGTGACTGGATCGCGGCCGAACTCCGCTCGTACGCCGCCGCGTCCGGCGGCCGTATGACGGTGGACCTCCAGTCGTACGTCCAACAGCCGGCGACGCGGATCCCGACGGCGACCCGCATCACGAACGTGATCGCGACGCTCCGGGGATCGGTCACCCCCGAGCGCGTGTACGTGGTGTCCGGCCACTACGACTCCCGGGTCACCGACGTCATGGACGCCACCTCGGACGCCCCGGGCGCGGACGACGACGCGTCGGGTGTCGCCGTGGCCATGGAACTCGCGCGCGTGATGGCGACGCGCCGCCCGGCCTCGACGATCGTGTTCGCAGCGGTGGCCGGGGAAGAGCAAGGACTGTACGGCGCCACGCACATGGCGGAGCAGTTCAAGGCGGCCGGCGCGGACGTCCAGGGCATGTTCACCAACGACATCGTCGGCAGCTCCACGGCGGACGACGGCACTCGGGACCCCCACACCCTGCGCCTGTTCGCGGAGGGCGTCCCGAGCTCGGAGACCCCGGAGCAGGCGGCGACGCGCCGCTCGGTCGGCGGCGAGAACGACTCCCCGTCCCGCCAGCTGGCCCGCTTCGTGCGCGACGTGGCGGACAACGACGCGACCGGCATGCACATCCGAGTCGTCTACCGCCGGGACCGCTACCGCCGGGGCGGCGACCACATCCCCTTCCTCGAACGCGCCTACCCCGCCGCCCGGTTCACCGAACCGGCCGAGGACTTCGCCCATCAGCACCAGGACGTACGCGTCGACGAGAACGGCCAACAGCTCGGCGACCTGCCGGAGTTCTGCGACTTCGCCTTCGTCGGGCGGGTCGCGAAGGTCAACGCGGCGGCGCTGTGGACCCTGGCCCAGGCGCCGGGCACCCCACGCGGCGCGAAGATCGTCACCTCCACCCTCACGAACTCCACACAGCTCGTCTGGACCCGGGGCACGGAACTCGACCTCGCGGGTTACGAGATCGTCTGGCGCGAGACCACGGCCCCCGAGTGGACCCACGTCATCGCGGCGGGCGACGTGACGACGTACGAGGTCGACCTCTCCAAGGACAATGTCTTCTTCGGCGTACGCGCGGTGAACCGGGCCGGGTACCGGAGCCCGGTGGCGTTCCCGGAGCCGCAGATCTGACGTACGGCCGCGTACTCGGGTACTCCGGCACTTCGGTACTTCGGTGCTCCCGTACTTCGGTACTCCCGTGCTCCCGTGCTCCCGTACTTCGGTACTCCGGGGGAAGCAGGGGAGGGGCCTCCTGCGGCGGGACGCCGACGGGCAGTTGTGCGACCACCCTGGAAGGAATCCGGAGTCGAACGACATCCGGACGACTTCCGAGGGAGGCACACCATGATCCTGGTGACCGGAGCGACGGGGCATGTGGGCGGCGAGCTGGTACGACAGCTGGCCGAGGCCGGGGAGTCGGTGCGCGCGATGACGCGCCGGCCCGCGCAGACGCGGTTCTCCACCGGGGTGGAGGGGCGGGTGGAGACGGTCTACGGCGACGCGAACGACCCCGCGAGCCTGGACCAGGCGTTCGCGGGCGTGCGCGGCGCCTTCCTGATGTCGTCCCAGGCGGTGGGATCGGCCCCCGGCCCGACCCACGACACGGCCCTCGCGAAAGCGGCTGCCCGGGCGGGGGTGGAGCGATTGGTGAAGCTGTCGGTGCTGAACGGAGGGGGCGGAGGGGCTGGAGAGAACGTCGGCGAGGATGGAGACAGTGGAGACGGACGGGATGCGGGAGGCGGTGCCGATGTCATCGCCCGCTGGCACGCGGAGGCGGAAAGGGCGGTGACCTCTCCCGCCAACGGGTGGGCATGGACCCTGCTGCGCCCGGGCCGGTTCATGTCGAACGCGCTCCAGTGGGCGTCGGCGGTCCGCGCGGCCGACGAGGTCCCCATCCCGTTCGCCGACCGCCCGGCGGCGAGCATCGACCCGGCGGACATCGCGGCGGTGGCGTGCGCGGCGCTGACCTCACGGGGTGATGAACACGCGGGCGCTGCCTACGAGTTGTCGGGCCCACAAGCGCTGACCCCGACGGAGGAACTGTCGATCCTCGCGGACATCCTGAGCCGTCCCCTGCGCGTACGCGAAGTCCCCGAGGAGGCGACCCGCACCGGCATGACCCGCTACGGCTTCCCGCCGGAAGTGGTGGAAGCGATCATGAACCGCACCCTCCACGACGACCGAGGCACCGAGGTCCTCCGCACGGTCCAGAAGCTCCTGGGCCGCCCAGCCCGCACATTCGCGCAGTGGGCCAACGTGCACGCCGGGGCATTCAGCCCGTCCGGAGTTTGAGGACGAGGCCGTCGAGGCCGAAGCGGGGGGCTGGGGGCGCAGGCCCCTGGTGCGATGAGGTCCCCCTGCTCGAGCGAAGCGAGAGTTTGGGGAGGGCAGGGGCGGAGGAGGTGCATCCCTGCTTCTACCGAGGCTCCGGCGGCCGCTGCCGAGGCATGTTGGGTCGGGCCCCCGGAGACAACGGCGGCCGTCCGGACGGCGCACCTTCGGGCCGGGGCGAACCGGCCAGGGAGGACTGGATACCCAGCGGCGCCGACCCCGTCCGGAACTCCACCATCCAGTCCGCGGTCTCGGCCCGCACCAGCTCCGTCACATCCTCGGAGAACCGTCGGAGCACCCCCAGACACCGCTCCGCGGCCTCACCCGCCGTCCCCTCCGTCGGCCCCAGAACCTCCCGCACACTCTCGGACGCCCAGTCGAACTGCAAGGCCTGCAGCCGCCGCTGCACTGCCTGAGCCGTGGCCACGTCCCTTATCCACCCCGAGGTCACCCCGAAGAACCGGTCCCCCGCGACGCACGCGACCCCGAGCAGCAACGCCAGATACCCCCACGGGGCGACCCCGCCCACCACCCCGGTGAGATCGAGCAGCGGCAGCGCGGCCCCGGCCACGGCCCCCGCCGCGGCCCCGCACCGCAGCACCCGCGCACCCCAGCGCTTCCACACCCGGTCCGTGAGATACCAGGAAGCCGTGTCGAGCGCTCCGCGCTCCACCCACCGGTACAGCTCGTGGAGCCGATCCGCAGGCTCCCCCCAGTCCCCGAGCGGAAACGGCCGGCCCGTCAGGTCGCCCGGCCGCAGCTCCGCCGCCTCGTCGCTCCGCCCGTCCTGGGGCGGCCCCTCGGGCTGCATCTCCGGTTGACTCACCCGGCACTCCCTACTGACGACGGTGATGACGCTGCACTGACGACGCTGCGTGACGCATCGTGACGTGTGGTGCCTGAGCGCCGCACCCTTCCTACCTCCCAATGGGTGGCGATGGCCCGGATTTCACCACTTTTCCGCCCGGAAGAGGGCCTTGATCAGGTATAGGAATCCAGATCGCCTCACTCGAAAGAGTGCTGGAGCGATCGCCCACTGAAGCACGTAGGCTCGTGCCAGGCGGGAAAACCCTGCCGGAAAGCCGTACGAACCAGGAGCTGATCGTGATTCCCGGTGGTGGCCAGCCCAATATGCAGCAGCTGCTCCAGCAGGCCCAGAAGATGCAACAGGACCTCGCGAACGCGCAGGAGGAGCTGGCGCGCACGGAGGTCGACGGCCAGGCGGGCGGTGGCCTGGTGAAGGCGACCGTAACGGGCTCCGGAGAGCTCCGCTCCCTGGTGATCGACCCGAAGGCGGTCGACCCCGAGGACACGGAAACCCTCGCCGATCTGATCGTCGCGGCCGTCCAGGCGGCGAACGAGAACGCGCAGGCGCTCCAGCAGCAGAAGCTCGGCCCGCTCACCCAGGGCCTCGGTGGCGGCAGCGGTATCCCCGGCCTGCCTTTCTAAGACAGGCGGCGGCCAACTACCGTACGCACAGGACGACAAGACCAAGCAGGATCCAGAAACCCGGGAAAGGCAGTCCGTTGTACGAAGGCGTGGTCCAGGACCTCATCGACGAACTGGGGCGGCTGCCCGGCGTCGGTCCCAAGAGCGCGCAGCGGATCGCCTTCCACATCCTGCAGGCCGAGCCGACGGACGTCCGCCGGCTCGCGCAGGCCCTCATGGAGGTCAAGGCCAAGGTCCGCTTCTGCGCGACCTGCGGCAATGTCGCGCAGGAGGAGCTGTGCAACATCTGCCGCGACCCGCGCCGCGACCTGTCGGTGATCTGCGTGGTGGAGGAACCGAAGGACGTGGTGGCGATCGAGCGCACCCGCGAGTTCCGAGGCAAGTACCACGTACTGGGCGGGGCGATCAGCCCCATCGAGGGCGTGGGTCCGGACGACCTCCGGATAAGGGAACTCCTCGCGCGCCTGGCCGACGGCACGGTCACGGAACTGATCCTCGCCACCGACCCGAATCTGGAAGGCGAGGCCACGGCCACGTACCTCGCCCGCATGATCAAGCCCATGGGCCTCAAGGTCACCCGCCTGGCCAGCGGCCTCCCTGTGGGCGGCGACCTGGAATACGCGGACGAGGTCACGCTCGGCCGCGCCTTCGAGGGGAGACGACTCCTAGATGTCTGACGCCACGCTGCACGCGACCAGCCAGGACCCCGACGACTTCGTGGTCCAGATCGCGGACCAGGTAGAGAGCTTCCTGGTCGCCGTCACCGAGGTGGCCAAGGGCGACGAGCCGGATTCGGCCGTGCCCTTCCTCCTCCTGGAGGTCTCCCAGCTCCTCCTGGCGGGCGGCCGTCTCGGCGCGCACGAGGACATCGTCCCCGACGAGCGCTACGAGCCCGACCTGGGCCCCGAGCCGGACGTCGACGAACTCCGCGAACGCCTGGCGACGATGCTGGACCCGATCGACGTCTACTCCGAGGTCTTCGACCCGTACGAGCCGCGCAAGGCCCCCGTCCCGGCCCGTATCTCCGACGACCTGGCCGACGTCATCACCGACCTCCGCCACGGCATGGCCCACTACCGCGCGGGCCGCACCACGGAAGCCCTCTGGTGGTGGCAGTTCTCCTACTTCTCCAACTGGGGCTCCACCGCCTCCGCGACCCTGCGCGCCCTGCAGTCCGTGGTGGCTCATGTGCGGCTGAACCAGCCCCTGGAGGAGCTCGACGGCCTCGACACCGACCAGGGCCTCGGCGAGGACGCCCTCGCGGAGGAGGCGGGCAAGGTCATGGCGGAGGAGATCGCGGGGCCGCTGGGCCTGCGTACGGTCAAGTAGCTCCCGCCCGCCGTCTTCATCTCCCCGTGCGCTGCGGCCATGCGGCGATACCGCTGCTGATGCCCGCGCCGAGCAGGACGAGTGCGAGGGTCAGCGCGACCCAGTGGCGCCTCGCCAGGTCGAGGGCCCCCTGGTCCAGGGCGCCGGCGACCTGCGCCTGTTCCGGGTGTGCCGGGTTGTAGACGACGGTTGTCGCCACCCGGCCCTCGGCGTCCCGGGGGCCGTGCGGGACGTAGAGGGAGCCGTCGATCGCCTCTTCGGGCTCGGCGACGGGCCGGCCGGCGGTGTCCGTGAAGTCGAGCCACACCGAGGATGCCCATGACGGCTGTTGCCGCCTTCACAGCCCCCACAACCCTTTCCCCAGCGTCGTGACCCCGCCGGTCAGCGCGAGCAGCAGCACCAGCAGGCGGGCCCCCTTCTCGGGTACGCGCTGTGCGAGCACCCTGCCGACCGCGGCCCCCGCCGCCATTCCCGTCACCGCCAGCGCCCAGACCGGCCCGTCGAGGTGGGGCACCCCGTTCGCGGCCACCGAGAACGCGTTCACCACCACCCCGTAGAACTGCGCGTTCGGCACGAACTCCCGTACCGTCCAACCGGCGTTGACCGCGTAGAGGGAGACCG
Source organism: Streptomyces albiflavescens (assembly GCF_014645835.1). Taxonomy (GTDB): domain Bacteria; phylum Actinomycetota; class Actinomycetes; order Streptomycetales; family Streptomycetaceae; genus Streptomyces; species Streptomyces albiflavescens. Next base: position 310,229 of record NZ_BMMM01000010.1, on the reverse strand, counting down.
GCGGACCGCCGACCCCCGCCGCGGAGTTCATGAACCCGCCCGCCGCCCCCGCGGCCACCGCGCCCTTGGTCCCGCGCAGGGCGGGCACCCGCGCGCCCCGCATGACCAGCGCCACGGCGACGGTCACGAGCGCGCCCATGAGCACCAGCAGTACGGGCTCCGGCAGTCGCCGGGCCAGCCACGCTCCGGCCGGGACCGTGCACCCCGCCGCCACGCACAGGGGCACCATCGCGCGCGGCCGTACCCTCCGCCACCCGCCCGCGAGCCCCACGACACTGATCGCCCCGGCGGCGCAGTTGGCGAGGACCACCCCTTCGGCCGGACCGAGCAACAGCACCAGCGCGGGCACCGCGACGAGCGCGAAGCCCATCCCCGTGAGCCACTGCACACAGGACCCCACCAGCACGATGACACCCAGCAGCAACTCACCCGTCATGGAAGGCCTTTGCCCCCACGCGCGCTCCCGCACTCGACCCGGCCGGTGAGTGACCGACCAGTCGCGCTGAGTGAGTTGGGCGGGAGTTGCATCAGCCCTGCACGTCCGCTGGACGGCCGTTCGTCGTCTTCCATCAGGAGCACGCGAGCAGGCGGAACCCTGGTGCTTGAAACTTAAGCCGTGTGACACGGGGCACTTTTCGGAGTGGTGTGCGGGAGCGGGGGCAGGTGCGGTCTCGGAGCGGCCGGAAGTCCCGGCTGACCTGACGTCTCCGGAGTGATCACGTCGTGAGCGGGACATCTCACGATGCGAGACCTCGGAAGGGATTTCCGGCCGCTCGTTAGACTGAGCCGACCGCAGTTGTGCGGTGCAGAGACAGACTGAGCGAGGAGCGCACGTGGGCCTTGTCGTGCAGAAGTACGGAGGCTCCTCCGTAGCCGATGCCGAGGGCATCAAGCGTGTCGCCAAGCGAATCGTGGAAGCGAAGAAGAACGGCCACCAGGTGGTCGTGGTGGTTTCCGCGATGGGCGACACGACGGACGAGCTGATCGATCTCGCCGAGCAGGTATCTCCGATGCCCAGCGGACGAGAGTTCGACATGCTGCTGACCGCCGGAGAGCGGATCTCCATGGCCCTGCTGGCCATGGCGATCAAAAACCTGGGCCACAGCGCCCAGAGCTTCACCGGCAGCCAGGCGGGTGTCATCACCGACTCGGTCCACAACAAAGCGCGGATCATCGACGTCACGCCCGGCCGGATCCGTATCGCGCTGGACGAGGGCAACATCGCCATCGTCGCCGGGTTCCAGGGCGTCAGCCAGGACAAGAAGGACATCACCACCCTCGGTCGGGGCGGGTCCGACACCACGGCGGTGGCGCTGGCGGCAGCGCTGGATGCCGAGGTGTGTGAGATCTACACCGATGTGGACGGCGTGTTCACCGCCGACCCGCGGGTGGTGAAGAAGGCGAAGAAGATCGACCACATCGCCTTCGAGGACATGCTGGAGCTCGCCGCGTCCGGCTCCAAGGTGCTGCTCCACCGCTGTGTGGAGTACGCGCGCCGCTACAACATCCCGATCCATGTGCGCTCCTCCTTCTCCGGGCTGCAGGGCACCTGGGTCAGCAACGAGCCGATTCAGCAAGGGGACAAGCCGGTGGAGCAGGCCATCATTTCCGGTGTCGCGCACGACACCTCCGAGGCCAAGGTCACGGTCGTGGGCGTGCCGGACAAGCCGGGCGAGGCCGCCTCGATCTTCCGCGCGATCGCCAACGCCGAGATCAACATCGACATGGTCGTGCAGAACGTGTCCGCCGCTTCCACCGGGCTGACGGACATCTCCTTCACCCTCCCCAAGACCGAGGGCCGCAAGGCCATCGACGCCCTGGAGAAGGCGAAGGCCGTGATCGGCTTCGATTCGCTGCGCTACGACGACCAGATCGGCAAGATCTCCCTGGTCGGCGCGGGCATGAAGACCAACCCGGGCGTCACCGCCGGGTTCTTCGAGGCCCTCTCGGACGCGGGGGTGAACATCGAGCTGATCTCCACCTCCGAGATCCGTATTTCCGTGGTCACCCGCGCCGACGACGTCCCCGAGGCCGTCCGCGCCGTCCACACCGCCTTCGGCCTGGACTCCGACAGCGACGAAGCCGTCGTCTACGGAGGCACCGGACGATGACCCACCGTCCGCACGGCCGCACCGGCCGCTGATGGCCAGGCCCGCGGGACCGACGCTGGCGGTCGTGGGAGCGACCGGAGCCGTCGGCACGGTCATGCTCCAGATCCTGTCCCAGCACGCGGACATCTGGGGCGAGATCCGTCTGATCGCCTCGCCGCGCTCGGCCGGCCGCAAGCTGACCGTGCGCGGCGAGGAGGTCGAGGTCGTGGCCCTGTCGGAGGAGGCCTTCGATGGGGTCGACGTCGCGATGTTCGACGTACCGGACGAGGTGGCCGCCCAGTGGGCGCCCATCGCCGCCGCCAAGGGCGCGGTCGTCGTCGACAACTCGGGCGCCTTCCGGATGGACCCGGACGTCCCCCTCGTCGTCCCCGAGGTCAATCCGCACGCAGCGCGCGTGCGCCCGCGCGGGATCATCGCCAACCCGAACTGCACGACGCTCTCCATGATCGTCGCCCTGGGCGCGCTGCACGCCGAGTTCGGACTGCGCGAGCTGGTCGTGTCCAGCTATCAGGCGGTCAGCGGCGCGGGTCGCGCGGGCGTCGAGACCCTGCGCCGACAGATGTCCCTCGTCGCCGGTACGGAACTGGGGACCTGCCCCGGTGACGTACGACGTGCCGTGGGCGACAACACCGGGCCGTTCCCGGAGCCGGTGGCACTGAACGTGGTGCCGTGGGCCGGGTCCCTGTCCGAGGACGGCTGGTCCTCGGAGGAGATGAAGGTACGGAACGAGTCACGCAAGATCCTCGGGCTCCCGGAGCTGAAGGTCGCCGTGACCTGCGTACGCGTTCCCGTCGTCACCACGCACTCCCTGACCGTGCACGCCCGCTTCCAGGGCGACGTCACGGTGGCGAAGGCGCGGGAGATCCTCGCCACTGCCCCCGGGGTCGTCCTGTTCGACAACCCCGCCGCCGGTGAGTTCCCCACGCCCGCGGACGTGGTGGGCACCGACCCGACCTGGGTGGGCCGGGTGCGCCGGGCACTCGACGATTCGACCGCTCTCGAACTGTTTGTCTGCGGGGACAACCTGCGCAAGGGTGCTGCATTGAACACCGCTCAGATCGCGGAGTTGGTGGCGGCGGAGATCATCGGGGCGTAGGTTCTGCGTTCTGGGCGCGCGCGGGGTCCGCAGGTTCTGCGCCCCCGACGTCCGGCAGCCGGAATCTCGGTGGCCGTCGGGGGATTCGTTTATAGAATCTGTGTCGGTTCTGTGGCCGGAGTAATGGTCCGGACCACTTGAATCGAACCCACTTGGCGTTCGAAGATTTCACTCCCCGTCCTCCGCAACCGTGCGGAGGGCGGGGAGCGTCTTTGCGGTCGCCATTCAGGGGGCGGCCGGAGCGGTATGGCATATGGGTCATAGGGGATGAGCTGGTACGCATGAGGGCATTTGACGCATTGTCAAACGGGGTGCCTGACGCAAAAGCGATGCCTGATGCGTACAACCCTCCCGGGGGGACGCGTGTCCAACTGGCGTGGCAGAGGTACTCGAATTCACAGCGGTCCAGACAAGGGGCACAGCCCTGCGTCCACCCCGCCGACTCCGCAGCCCCGGCGCGCCCGGCGGCATGCCGGTGATCGCGCCCATGCCCGCAGCGCGGCCCGCCCGCATACCGAACCAGCGCGACGGCGCTGAGGACAGTCTGGCGGCGGGTACCACCGTCGACCATCTCACCGAGACCTACCGCGCCCACTACCGGTCGCTCCTGGGCCTCGCGGCACTCCTGCTCGACGACACCGCCTCCTGCGAGGACGTCGTCCAGGAGGCCTTCATCCGGGTGCACTCGGCGCGCAAGCGCGTCCGCGACCCGGAGAAGACGCTCGCCTATCTGCGCCAGACCGTCGTGAACCTCTCGCGCTCCGCCCTGCGCCGGCGCATCCTCGGCCTCAAGCTCCTCTCGAAGCCGATGCCCGACATGGCGAGCGCCGAGGAAGGCGCGTACGACCAGCTGGAGCGGGACGCGCTGATCAAGGCCATGAAGGGACTCCAGCGCCGCCAGCGCGAGGTCCTGGTCCTGCGCTACTTCGCGGACATGACCGAGGCCCAGGTCGCCGAGACGCTCGGAATATCGCTGGGCTCGGTGAAGGCATACGGCTCGCGTGGCATCGCGGCGCTCCGTATCGCCATGGAGGCCCCGGCATGAGTGAGCGACGTGACACCCACGACCGACACGAGCCCTACGAGTGGCATGAGCCGATGGACCGGCAAGAGCCCCACGAAGACGAGCGCGAGCAACAGGCTGGGAACGGAACTGTGAACCACGGCCCCGACGGACACCGACCCGACGGACCGGGCCCCGACGGGCTCGGCTCGGACGAGCTGGCGCTGCGCCGGCTCCTCCACCAGGCCGTCCAGGAGATCGAGCCCACCGACGGCACCCTTGACCATCTGCGTCGCGCCGTTCCGGCCAGGCGAGCCCGCAAGCGCCAGGCCGTGATCGGTATGGCGGCCGCCGCACTCTTCATCGGCACGGCCATCCCCGCCTTCGTGCACGTCTCGAACTCCTCGGGGTCGAACGCCGACCCGTCCATAGCCGCCAACACCTCGCAGGCCCAGGGCGGCGCGGGCGAGGGCAAGGACCCGGACGGTGGCGACGGGAAGGCCGCGGGCGGCTCCGGCGGCACCTCCATCGACAAGGGCAAGGGCGGCAAGACAGGCACGCCGGACAAGGGGAAGGACGCGGGCGGCGGGGGGGCCACCACGGGCGGCGCCGACCCGACGCCCTCGGCTGTGACCGCGACCGCGTGTACGGCGGAGCAGCTCGGCGGGGCCGGCGCCGTCGGCACCCCGGACTCCGCCGGGGCGGTCTACGGCTCCTTCACCGTCTCGAACGTCTCCACGGCCGCCTGTACGGTCTCCAGTGCCGGCACGGTGAGTGCCACGGCGCAGAACGCGGCGGACCCCGCCAAGGTCCTCGTGGCGACGCATGTGTCGGGCGACGCGGCCACCGGGCTGCCCGACCCCTCCACGGAGGTCACCTCCATGGTGCTGCAGCCGGGTGGCTCGTACGTGGTGAAGTTCGCCTGGGTGCCCTCGGAGACCTGTCCCACCACTTCGGAGCCTTCACCGGACCCCTCCCCCACGGAGGGCGCCACCGACACCGGCGGCACCTCCACCGAAACGGGCGGCACCTCGGCACAGCTCGTCACGGAGGACGGCGTGGCCGACGGCAGCGTCCTGGTCTCCAACACGGCGGAGACGGGCACGGCCACATCGTCGGCGACGGTGTCCAACGCGTGCGCGGGCACGGTGTATCACACAGGGATCCTGGCGGCTTCCTGAGCGGACGCGTTCGGCCCTTTGGGCGTGGCGGCTTCCCTAGGTTTCCGCGGGGGAGAGGCATCGCGTCCTGGGCCTGGTGGCGTCCCTCGTCCCTCGTCCTTTGTCCTCGCCTTCGTCCTGGGACGCAGCGGGACCCCTAGGCCCTAGGCGGTGGGCGACGCCGACGCGGGGGTGCTCGCCCCGTCCTCGGGCTGCTGCTCGGTCTCGTCCTCGGCCCGCTGCTCGCCCGAGACCCGCTCGTCGGCCTCATCCGTGGCCAGGCCCAGCTCCGCGTCCCGTGCGAACTCCACCTCGCGGCGCAGCAGCCGGAACCACATGAAGACGACGAAGCCCGCGAAGACGAACCACTCCCCGGTGTAGCCGAGGTTCTGGAACGCCTTCAGGTCCAGGCCGCTGTTCTGCGGCGCGGTGGCGGGCACCGCCTTCATCCCGCTGTCCGCCTTGTCGAGGGTGATCCACGCGTCGTACGGCTTGTACGGCACCAGGTTCACCAGCGACGCCGAGCTGATCGCGCCGGTCTGCCCCTTGGGGAGCCCGCCCGCCGCACTGACGCCGTTCGACCCCGGACTCTCGGACGCCTGCAGCGCACCCGTCACCGTGACCTCGCCGGTGGGGGCGGCCGGTGCCTTCGCCGGGTCCGCGTCACCGGGCAGCCAGCCCCGGACGACGGGCAGCGCCTTGCCGCCGTCGATCCGCAGCATCGTCAGCACATAGAACCCGCGCTTGCCGTCCAGTTCGCGGTCGGGCACCAGCAGCTGCATGTCGTACCGGCCGGTGGCGGTGGCCTGCTTGCCCGACGTGTTCTGGTCCACGGGCAGCAGCTCGGTGAGCGGACGGGCCGCCTCCGTCTTGGCCGACGTGACCTGTTCGCTCGCCGCCCGGTGGTCATTGACCCGGTCCTCGAACCGCCCCAACTGCCACGACCCCATGAAGATGCAGAAGGGGATGGCCAACAGCACGAAGACGTTGATCCCCCACCAGCGGGGCGTCAGCAGGAACCGGTACACGCCCTCCAAGGTACGGGGCCCGTGCGGACGGCCGGGCCGCGGGGTCAGTACCGCTCCGACAGGTGATCCCGGCCCGCGGGGGGTTCGTACGGCTCCGGCCAGAAGTCGGTGACGGAGGCTATTCGCCCCGATCCGTCCCCCGTGAAGAACGAGATGGCGTACATCTCGTCCAGACCCACGGTGAAGTGGGCCCAGGTCACGACCTGATCGGGCTCGGCTATCACGCGCTCGACCGTGAGGTGCCAGTCGCCCGGATACTCACGGTTGAACTCGACGTACCGCTCGCGGCCGCGGATACGCTCTCGCGTCTGCGGCAGCGTGTACTCGACGTCCTCGGCCAGGGTGTCGGAGAACGCGGCCCAGTCCCGGGCCTCGGCGGCGGCCCAGAACCGCTCGACTGTCTTGCGCAGATCGGTCATGCGGAGAAGTCTGCACCCCGCCACTGACAATCGCCCTGACCTGCACATATGGCGCATGCGGCGTTATCCCTCGTGCGGTTGTTCCTGGCCGGTCTCCCTCGCCTCGTGCCGGTCGGCGGGTGGCGGAGAGCGCAGGGCCGCGAAAGTTATCCACAGGCTGGGGACCTCGTCGTCGAATCGTCGGGCGGGCCAGGCACTATGGGGCCATGACTGAGAGCAACGGGTCCATCGAGCAGCAGGCAGCCGTCGAGCAGCCGCAGGAGCGGCACGCGGCCATGCCCGACTGGGAGAAGCGCTTCCGGGCGCCGAGGGTGTCGCTGCCGGACTGGGCGGAGGACGCCCCGCACCGCTCCCTGTTCGTCTCGAACGCGACGGGGACGTACGAGCTGTACGCGTGGGACCGCGCGACGGGGGAGCAGCGCCAGGTCACGCAGCGGGCGAACGGCACGACGGACGGGGTGCTCTCGCCCGACGGCGAGTGGATCTGGTGGTTCGACGACAAGGACGGCGACGAGTTCGGCATCTGGCGCCGCCGGCGCTTCACCGACGAACCCGCAAGCGGGGACGTCGACGCCCCGGCGGTCCCCGGCCTCGAACCCTCCTACCCCGCCGGACTCACCATCGGACGCGACGGGCGCACGGCGGTGGTGGGCCGCTCGACGGACGACGACGGTTCGACGATTCATGTGGCCCGGGCGGGCGAGGCCCCCATGGAGATCTACCGCCACCGCGAGTCGGCCGGGGTCGGCGACCTCTCGCACGACGGCTCGCTGATCGCCATCGAGCACACCGAGCACGGCGACGCGATGCACTCGGCGCTGCGGGTGCTGCGCCCGGACGGTTCGACGGTCGCGGAGCTCGACGACACCAAGGGCGGCACGGTCGAGCTGGGCCTGGAGGTGCTGGGCTTCGCGCCGGTCGACGGGGACAGGCGGCTGCTCATCGGGCATCAGCGGCGCGGCCGCTGGGAGCCGCTGGTGTGGGACATCGGGACCGGCGAGGAGACGGACCTGGGCCTCGACCTGCCCGGCGATGTGGCGGCCGAGTGGTACCCCGACGGTTCCGCCCTGCTCATCGCCCACAGCTTCGAGGCACGCAGCGATCTGTGGCATTACGACCTCGCCTCCCGCGAGCTGACGCGGGTCCCGACGCCTCCCGGCACGGTGTCCGGGGCGACGGCCCGCCCGGACGGCACGGTGGAGTACCTGTGGTCCTCGGCGGCCGAGCCGTCGGCGGTCCGCTCGACGACGGGAGAGATCGTCCTCGATCCCCCCGGCCTGAAGTCCCCGGGATCGGTCCCGGTGGAGGATGTCTGGGTCGATGGCCCCGGCGGCCGCATCCACGCCCTGGTCCAGAAGCCGGCGGGCACCACGGGCCCCCTCCCCACGGTCTTCGACATCCACGGCGGCCCGACCTGGCACGACAGCGACTCGTTCGCGGCGGGCCCCGCCGCCTGGGTGGACCACGGCTACGCGGTGGTCCGGGTCAACTACCGAGGTTCCACGGGCTACGGCCGGGAGTGGACCGACGCGCTCAAGCACCGCGTCGGCCTGATCGAGCTGGAGGACATCGCCGCGGTCCGCGAATGGGCTGTGACGTCCGGTCTGGCAGACCCCGACCGCCTGATCCTCACCGGCGGCTCCTGGGGTGGCTACCTCACCCTCCTGGGCCTCGGCACGCAGCCCGACGCGTGGACCCTCGGCATCGCCGCCGTCCCGGTCGCCGACTACGTCACGGCGTACCACGACGAGATGGAGGCCCTCAAGGCCATGGACCGCACGCTCCTCGGCGGCACCCCGGAGGAGGTCCCGGAACGCTTCGAGGCGTCCTCCCCCCTCACCTACGTCGACGCGGTCAAGGCCCCGGTCTACATCTCCGCAGGCGTCAACGACCCCCGCTGCCCCATCCGCCAGATCGACAACTACGTCACCCGCCTCGCCACCCGCGACGCCATCCACGAGGTCTACCGCTACGACGCGGGTCACGGCTCCCTGGTCGTCGACGAACGCATCAAGCAGGTCCGCCTGGAACTGGACTTCGCGGAGCGGCACTTGGGCCGGTGACCGCCGGGGCTGGTCGCGCAGTTCCCCGCGCCCCTTTTCAGGGGCGCGGGGAACTGCGCAGTTTTTCAGCGGGGGTCTGGGGGCGCAGCCCCCGGGTAAGGGACGGGCAGGGGCGGAGGGGGCGAAAAAGCCTTACGCCCCAGCCTGCTCCCGACGCCGCCGCCCGAGCAGCTCCGCGAGCCCCCGCCGGGTCGCGGCCAGCACCACCCTGTCCTCGGGGCGGAGCACGTACGTGGCGGGAAGGTCCCACACCAGCCCGGGGCCGCGCGAGCCGGACGCCGAGCCGGACGCCGAGCCGGACGACGTCGGATCGCCCCGGCGCCCACCCGGCGCCGCGGTATCCAGCGCAAGCACTCGCCACGCCCCGGCCCGAAACGCCTCTCCCACCGTCCGCCCCTCCAACTGCGGATGCCCACCCACATCCACCGCGGCGAAGAGCAGCACCCGCCGTTCCACAGGAATCGCCCCAAGGATCTGCCGCCCCATCATGGCCCCGGCAAACGCGGGCGCCGCCAGATGGGACACACTCCGACTCCGGGTGAGCGCATCGGGATAAGCGGCCCGCAGCGTCCGGTACACCGCGGTCGCGAAGTCGTCGTCGTACAGCCGCAGCACCACCCGCACATCGGGCCGCACGGTCCGCGCGTACAACGCGGCCTCCAAGTTCATCGTGTCCGCGCTGGTCAGCGCGAGCAGCGCATGGGCCCTGTGAATCTTGGCGGCCTCCAGCACCCCCTCCTGGGTCACATCACCCAGCACCACCGGCACCCGGAGCCGCCGCGCGAGCGCCAGCCCCCGGGCCTCGGGATCGGCCTCGACGCACACGACGGGGATGCGCAGCTCCCGGAGCCGCGCCAGCACCCGTGTGCCGATCTTGCCGACCCCCAGCAGCACCACATGACCGGACAGCCCGCGCGGCGGCCGCCGCAACGCGGACCCGCTGCGGAACGTGCCGAGCGCCTCCAGCACGGCGGCCAGCAGCACCGGCAGCAGCAGCAACCCGACGAGCCCGGAGAAGAGTTGGAGGATCTGCCGCCCGAGGGGCTGCCCGATGGCGGGATCGTTGATGGCGAAGAGATCGAGCAGCGTCAGATAGGTCGCCTGCAGCGGAGGCTCCCCGGTGACCATCATCGACGCGACGGCGAGGCCCACCACACACGCCACGAGCCCCGCGAACGACCAGCGCAGCCGCCGCGACAGCAGCGACGCGAACGGCATGACGCTGCGCCCTGCGGACAGCTCGGGACCGGAGTACGACACGTTTTCCAGTACGACGGTGCCGCGCCCGGTGGCGGCGGCCACGGCCCGCTCGTCGGGCAGGAGCTGGGGCCCTTGCGCCCCACTGCTCTCGGATCCGTCGGCACCGGCGGGGTCGTTGGTCGTCGCGGACAGCAGCGCCAGTGTGCACAGCCCGGGATCGGCGACCTCCCCGGGCCCCGGTGGCGGCCGCTCCACCGCGCGCAGCATCAGCCCGTCGGTCTGGACGACCTTGCTGGTGCCGGCCACGGCGGTCGCGGCCAGCGCGGGAGCGGCGGTGTCGGCGTCGGACAGCACGGTGGTGGACGCGTCGAACGCCTCGACGCCGCCGTCGACTCCGGCGGCCGCCGCGTCTGCCGCGGCTCGCGCTGCGGCCAACGCCGAAGCCTGGTCGAGGAGTGCCTCGATGTGCTGGCCGAGGCGCCGGTTGTAGAGCCGCAGGACCAGCCGGATCCGCGGGTTGAGCCGTCGGGCGGTGAGCGCGGCCCGGATGTTGGTCTCGTCGTCGTCGTACACGAGCGCCAGCGCCGCGGCCCGCTCGACGCCCGCGTCGGCGAGCATGGCCTCGGTGAGCTCGGAGGCCTCCAACAGCCGCTCGGAGCCCGTGGGTTCGAGTGTCCGGGTGCCCCCGGACTCCCCGTTCCCGGAGGCCCGGTTCACCGCCGCGGACACCCGGTCGAACAGGGCCGTGGCCCGTGTCCGCCCCACCACCGGCGGCCGCACGCTCCGCTGGGCAGGCGGCACGACCAGGGTCACCTGCTCGCCGTACACTCCGCGCAGCTCGGCCGCCAGCCGGTGTGCCAGGGCGTCGTCCCCGGCCACCACCATGTGCGCGGCGGCATCGGTCGACACGCTCTGAGACGGAAGGTTCCCCGGGTTCCCCACGGAGGAGAAGACTGCCGTACTGGTACGGGTGGTTCCACAGGGACGGGCCGTTGAGCGCCCACAAATTCCCGTGCGTCACGGCACCGTAGAAGATGTCTCCGCTACGAGGCCTGCTGCGAGACCCGCTACGAGTACTGGTACGCGACCTGCAACGAGGATTGGTACGCGACCTGCAACGAGGATTGGTACGCGACCTGCAACGAGGACTGGTACGCGACCCGCTAGGAGGCCGCAGAGGCCGTCTCGCCCCCCGAACCGCTCCCGAACCGCTCCCGCACCTCGGCCCGTTCAGCCAGCCGCGCCGGATACCCGGGCCCGAGCCGCGGCCGGGTGTCCTGCGCGGTCATCGCCTCGCCGCACGAGGAGCACACCACCTGGGCATGCCCCTCGTGCCCGCACCGCTCGTGCCGGAAGACGATCGGCGCGCCCTCTTCCCCGGCGAGCCAGCGGTCCCCCCAGGCGTTCATCGCCATGAGTACGCCGAAGAAGTCCCGTCCCTTGGCGGTGAGCAGGTACTCGTACCTCACCGGCTCGTTCTGATACGGCTTCTTCTCCAGCAGCCCCTCGTCCACCAGCCGTCGCAACCGCTCCGCCAGGGTGTTCCGGGCGATCCCCAGCGACTGCTGGAACGCGTCGAAGCGCCGCACCTCGTAGAACGCCTCGCGCAGGACGAGCGGCGTCCACCAGTCCCCGAGCAGATCCATGGTGCGGGCGATGGAACAGGGCCAGTTCGCGAAGGAGGTCCGCCTCATGCCCGTCAGGGTACGGCCGGTCCCACCACGATTCGCGTCCAGTTCGGGCGGGTGCGACCTGGCACCGTATCGGCATCGCGGGGGTGCATCGGGGCAACTGGCGCCAGATGAGCGGAAGATGGTACATCGGAATCGGAGGCGGGCCGCCCGCGTCATGATCCGTTGCAGATGTTGCCCACTCTTTTTTCGCCTTACCAGAGGGTAACAACTGCCATCATTTGCAAAGCACTTGAGCGACCGCCCCTTCAGATGGAAGGGAACTCGTGCCCCTCGCGCGCGATTGTCGACTCATCTACCCGAACGGGCGCCTCGTGGCGCGGGAGTTGTGGGTTCAGCCCCTTGACGAACCACCGTTAACCCACATGAGCGATACGGGATCGGGCCCCGTCACCCGGTAGTCTCTTCCTAGCTCTTCTCAGTGCCGGTTCCGGTGGGCTCCGCGCGGGTTCATTCGGCCCGGATCCCAACAGAGAGGAGCAGGTACGTGGCTAGCTCTGAGCGGCCAAGCGACCGGGACGATGCCGTCCCCCCTGACCCGGATGATCCGGACCCATCGGGCCCGGAAACCCTGGATCGGGACGACGGTTCTCCCTCGCACGGCCCCGCAGAGCCGGACCGCGGTAGCGCGTCGCGCAGGCATCGGGTGCGCGTGGTCGGGGAGTGCCTGTATTGGCTGATCCGGCTGCTGCTCGACCTGTACGGCAACGGCGGATGAGGATGGGACCTCACCCGCCGTCAGTTACCGAATAGCCGGTACGTGGGCCCGTGCTCAGGTTCCCGCCGGACACGGGTCCACGGTCACTTTCGGTAAGCCGTCGCGGAGCGACGCGCTCCAGGGGCAGTCCCCACGATAGAGATCCCCCCGGAAAGCCTCCCCGCTTGTGCTCAATCCTCTCGCTCGCGCCGTACGCCGTGAACCCAATTCAGCTCTAAGCGGTACCACAACACAGGGATTGAGCTGCGAAAAGTGGTCGAACCACTCTCCCGGATGAATCGCTAGACGCGATTCTTTCCCTAAACGGTACCGTAGCGGTTGTTGAAGCGATGACGAGAGGGGTCGTTGTCAGTGGCTCGTGGTACCGCGGACTTCGACGGCGAGGCACTGCGCTTCGCGCGGCTGACCCGTCCGGTGGAAGGCAGACTGCTCAGCGCGGCGGCCGTCGCCAAGCGCCTGGGAACCTCCAAGAGCCGAATCCTGGCGTACGAGAACAACACCTCCAAGCCGGACCCCCAGCGGATCGCCGAGCTGAGCGGTCTTTTCGGCATCCCCGCGCGCGAGTTGCGCACGAAGCGCGCGCTGGCGGACATCCACGGGCTGCGTTGTCAGGCCGGCCTCACGGTGACCGAGACGGCCGAACACGTCGGCATAAGCCGCAGCAGCTACTCCAACATCGAGCGGGAGGCGCTGCTTCCGGTACGGGACGACGGAACCGTCCGGATGAACCTGGCCCGCGTCTTCAACGTCAGCCCCGCCGTCATCGACCGCGCTCTGCTGCGCCACCCCGCGGCGGTCGCCCGGCAGACCGAGCTGACCGAGCACCTGCGCATCGTCTTCCGGCGCGCCCACCGGGAACACGCCCCGGCCGTGGTCGACGTGGACGAACCCCTCCTGCAGGAGATCGCCCCCCTTCTGCAACGCCCGCCCCAGGTCGCCTGTCGTCTCATCAACGCCGAACTCGACGCGTACCGCGACCTGTTGCGCGATCGCGCCCGCGTGGAGGTCGACGAGGCCTACGCCCAGAACAGGACCGCCGCCACGCGCGCACGGGCCGCCCACGCACGCATCGAACTCCTCATCAAGGACGCGGCACCGACCGCCGCGAAGCATCTGACCCGGTTCCTGTCCGAAGCGATGAACGTCCGTCAGTGGCGTCTGATGGTCACGCTGGCCAACGCCGGCATGGAGGGCATCTCCTTCACCAGCACTTCCCGTTACGCGCCCTTCGAGGACGTCATGGCCCTCCAGATCCGCCAGTACGTCACCCTCCTTCAGCGCGGCGATCAGTCCTACCTCGCCCCCACCGAGAACGGCATCGCCACGGTCCGCGCCAATTACCCCCGCTACGGCCGCCTCTACCCCCGCGTACCGTCCCCCACCTTGATCCACTACGCGCCCCAGCGCCGTCAGCCCCGCATCGCGGTCCGCCCCCGCCCGGGAAGACCCCCGACGGAGGGCGGCCCGCCGGCACTTACGTGAATGTCCGCGAGCGTGGGGCTTCGACAGCACGACCAGGTCGGCCACCTGGTCGTCGTTGAAGTCGCCGGCGGCCGGCTCGTGCGCGCCGTTGGCGTACGTCCCGGATTCGATCCGGGCGTCGAAGCGCAGCTTGCCGGCCGCTCCCGTGGACTTGCTGAAGCCGCCCTTGAAGTGGCACCCGGGACGGGATCCCGGGTGCGCTGCGGGCCGCTGACGCGCGGCGGTGGGCCGGCCGGGGGCCGCCGCGGGATGGGGAGGTCAGCCGGTGCAGCCGGGGACGGGATCGGGCCCGCCGCAGTTGTTCGGGCGGTTGTCGCGCACTGTGGAGCCGGTCAGCGGCACCGTGCCGGTGGCGTTGTAGATGCCGCCACCGTCGAGTCCCGCCGTGTTGTGCTCCACCGTGGAGCCGGACAGCCTCACCGTGCTCTTGATGTCGTTCCAAATACCACCGCCGACGCCGCCGTCAGCCGTGTTGTGCTTCACCGTGGAGGCGGTCAGCGTCACCGTGCTGTTGAAGATGTTGAAGATGCCGCCGCCGGATCTTGCCGCCGTGTTGTGCTCCACCGTGGAGCCGGTCAGAGTCACCGTGCTGTTGAAATTGTTGTAGATGCCGCCGCCATCGATCGTCGACGTGTTGCGCTCCACCAAGGAGCCGGTCAGCGTCACCGTGCCGAAGTTGATGATGCCCCCGCCGGAGTGAGCGGTGTTGTCGCGCACCGTGGAGACGGTCAGAGTCACCGTGCTGTGGACGTTGTTGTAGATGCCGCCGCCGTCGCCCGCCGTGTTGCCCTCCACCGTGGAGCCGGTGAGCCTCACCGTGCCACCGTTGTTGTAGATGCCGCCGCCGGTACCGGTGCCGTGGGTGATGGTCAGGTTGGCCAGCTGCACCCGGACGCCTGGGTGGACCGTCACGGTGGAGCCGGCGTGATTGCCATCGAGGACCGCATTCTCCAGGCCCATCAGGGCCAGGTCCTTGTCGATGGTGAAAGGGCCGATGCAGGTCCCCTTCACCAGCAGCGTTGCCCCGGGGACGGCGCTGTCAATCGCGGGCTGCAGAGCTTGCGGGTTGTCCTCGCAGTTCACCACGGGGCGGTCGGCTGCCGCGGCCGGGGCCGCCCCGACCAGGCCGACCGCCCCGACCGTCACCGCCACCGTGGCCGTCGGCACCCACCGGCGCAACACCGTTCGGGCTGCTCGCTCAAGCATCCAACTTCTCCCGCCTAGCGTGGGGGGCGTGCCCGACGGCCCTGCCCCGCCGTGATTCTCGAGCGCGGGCGGCCTGGGCGCCCACGCTCGAAAGACAGGGATGCCCCGGCCAGGTGGTAGGCGCTCCGGGGACGCCTGCGCGTCATCCGAACGGCGGGGGAAAAGACCGGTGTGGCCCACGGACGGCGGCAAGCGGGCTGCGTGGGTGGTGGAACAGCTTTGGGCGGGAGTTGCCATGGGGCGAGAGACCGGGGCCCGTACGCCGGCTGCGCATAGGACTGGCTCCTCGCCTGCCCGCAACAGCCCGATCTGGGCCCCGATTGCTGGAGTCACTACGTACGGCCGACGGAGTGGAGACGATCAGGGTGCTGTGTGAGCGCATCCTGCGGGAACTCATCGAGGCCGAGGCGTCGGCACAGCCCTCGGTTTGAGAACCACGCGGGTCTACCCATCCTCTGGACGTTTGGAAAGCCGTCAGCGCCTTTGCCAAGTAGTGATGCCACGGCCGCGTAGCCATCGCCGCAGGTGGTCGTAGTCGTAGCCCCTGTCACCGTGGAGCGTGCTCGGCCTGCGCCGCCGCCGGCCGCGGCGGGACCGGATCGGCGGTATGCCTTGCCGCGGGATCAAAGCCTGGCTGTCGTGCAGATTGGCGCCGGAGATCCCGATGGACAGGGGCAGACCATTTCGCTCTGTGATCAAGTGGATGTTCGCCCTGGACGGGCGGGAAACGGCCCTGGTGTGTGTCTGAGCCGCTTGGCGGTGCGTCTCTCGTCCTTTCGCGTGGCGGGTCTGGCGAGTGGGCAGCCGACGGGGATGGCACCGGTCGACGATCAGTGAACTGGCCGATGGGATCGCAGGACGAGCCTGCGACCGCTGCGTGAGGGTAGGGCACTGTGATCGACAGGCGGGACGTGCTGCGGGCAGGTGTGCTGGGCGGCGTTGGTGGGGCGCTGGGGCTGCAGGCACCGGGGAGTGCGGCCGCGGCAGCTGAGGCAGCGGGGCCGGTTGGCGCTCGGGACTGGAAGCGGTTGGCTGATGCGCTGTCCCCCGGGGCCACCCTCTATCGGCCGTATGGCTCTGTGTACGAGTCGCTGGCCTTGCCGTTCAACCACAGGTACGCCGGAATTCGGCCTGCCGGCATTGTCGCCTGCGCAACTACCGAGGACGTGTCCGAAGCGATCCGCTGGGCTCGCTCGGTAGGGCTGCCCGCCGTACCGCGCACCGGGCTGGGACACAACTACGCCGGGTATTCGACCACCACGGGCCTGCTGCTGAACATGGCCCGCATGAAGAGCATCGTCTCCACCCCGGTGCCGGGCGGTGCCCGCTCTCGGGTCTACGGGCCGATGAAGGTCGTGCACGACGCCGGTACCGTCACCGTAGGGGCCGGCGTCACCAATGGCGACCTGCATCCGCTGTTGGAGGACCACGGCATGTTCGTGCCGACCGGTCGTTGCCCCAGCGTCGGGGTCGCAGGGCTGGTGCTTGGCGGCGGTATCGGCTTCAGCGACAAGATGTTCGGCCTGACCTGCGACCGGCTCGTTGCCACGACCGTCGTGCTCGCCGACGGACGCACGGTCAAGGCCAGCAAGGACTCACACCCCGACCTGTTCTGGGGCTGCCGCGGCGGAGCCGGCAACAACTTCGGCGTCAACACCTCGTTCACCTTCCAGTACGAGCAGTTCGAGGGCACCGTGGGCTTCTACCAGCTCCGCTGGAGCCTGGACTCCGTACTGCCGGCCATCGCCGCCGCGCAGCACATCGCCCAGGACACCGTGGGCGACAGGCGGTTCCATCTGCGTCTGGGTATCGGTACCAACGGGACGACCAGGACACAGATCCATGCGAACGCCAACGTCAACGCCATCGGCCAGTTCTACGGCACCGTCCAGGAACTGCGTGCCATCCTCGACCCGCTGCTCAAGATCGGCACGGCCGAGGAACGCGCCCGCAACAGCGCGTCCGTTCGTCAGGTCACGCCCGGTGAGGCGAGCGTACTGCTGAGCGCGACCACACCGATCGATCGCTTCGCCACCAAATCGGCGATCCTGGACTCCCGCACTCTCTTGACCGATCAGCAGGTCAGCGCGGCAGCCGAGCGCCTGCTGGACTGGCCTGGCAGCAACAACGAGGACGGAGCCGGGTTCGCGATGTTCGCCCTCGGCGGTGAGATCAACCAGGTACCACCGAGCGCGACCGCGTTCGTCCACCGAAACGACCTCTTCGTCTTCGCCGCCGAGACCTCGTGGGCCGACTACGACCTCCCCAGCGTCGCCGAAGCCAACCTCCACTGGCTCAAGCAGTTCTACGACGACATCTTCCCCGGCAAGTCGCCCGACCAGGCATACCAGAACTTCCCCGACCCGACGCTGAAGAACTGGCGGCAGGCCTACTACGGCACGAACTACCCCCGCCTGGTCAAGGTGAAGCGGAAATACGACCCGACCGGCTTCTTCGACTACCCGCAAGCAATCGGCACGCATTGAGCCCAAACCGCTAGGTTTCCTATCGGATGAGGTTGTCGACTTACACCGTGTCCTATGTGGTGAGGCGGACTGGAACGCGCCGGCACGTGGCATGTGTCGGCCTGGCGTCGCCGGAGGTCGCCTGTCCTCGGAGCGCGGCGCATGCCTGATGAGACTGAGTCCGCTGCGTTCGACCGTTCGACCTTGTCGGGGCTGCTCGGCAGACTCCCAAAACCGCACTGGAAAATCTGAAGGAGAACGAAGGAACGGCTGCCCTTGGCCGTGCGGTGCAGCGGGTGCAAGAGTTCTACTGCGCCTACGCCCTGATCCTTGTCCTCGGCCTCCGCAAGGGTGAAGTTCTCGGCCTCACCTGGTCGGACGTGAACCTGGACGCGGGGGAGCTGCGTATCCAGCACCAGCTACAGCGCGTCCGCCGGCGCCTCCTGCACACCGACATGGCCAAGACGGAGGCCTCGGAGGCGGTGCTCCCGCTGCCGGACATCTGCCTGGCCGCCCTGCTCCTCCGACGGAAAGAGCAGCAGGCCGCGAAGGAGCAGGCAAAGGATCTCTGGACGGAATCGGACCGTGTGTTCACCACCCGCTACGGCACCCCGGTGGAGCCGAGAACCTTCTCCCGCGAATTCGATCGCCGCTGTGAGCGTGCGGGCGTCCGTCGCATCCGCGTCCACGACACCCGCCACACCTGCGCCTCGCTCCTGGCCGCGCTCGACGTCCACCCCCGGATCGCCATGCAGAACCTGCGCCACTCCGAGATCGCGGTGACCGTGGAGGTCTACACCCACGTGCCCTCGTCGGAGACCCGGCGAGCGCTCCGGAAGCTGGGCAAGGCCCTGGGCGGCAGCAAGCAGAAGGACGGCAAGAAGAGGAGCAAGCGCAAGCAGGAAGAGCCGTCGGACATGGACGGTCAGCAGCAGGCATAGCGGTTGCTGTACTCCGCTTCGACCTCTTCGTCCCGAATGAGGTTCGGGCCTGATCCACATCGGTGGGTTTGCTGTTTTACCTGGTCAGGGCATTGGGCTGCCGTGGTCTCGGGTGGTCCGGGAGGGGTTCCGGGAGCGATTCGGCTCCCAGATGGCTCCCAAGGAGCCGTCCTGGGCGTGTCATCGCAGGGCGTGAAGTGCGGTGTGGGGCGGGCCCACGCATCGCCGGGTCAGCGGGTGGAGAGGATGTCCAGGTAGTGGCGGTTCTGCATGATGCCCAGGGTGTTGCCGAAGGGGTCCACGACCGAGGCGCCGATGAAGCCCACGCCGAACTCGCGGATCGGTTCGTGGAGTGTTGCGCCCAGGGACAACAGGCGGTCCAGGGCGGCCCGGACGTCATCCACGTGCCAGTAGATCACCGGGCCGCCCACGGCGCTCCCCTCGCCGTGTGCGCCCAGGACTCCGGCGTACTTGCTGTCCAGCAGGCCCAGCTCGTGCTCGTAGTCGCCGATGCGGAACTCCGCGTAGCCGGGGCGATCGAAGTAGGGCTCGATGCCGAGGAGTTCGGTGTACCAGGACTTCGCGGACTCCAGGTCGGTGGTGTGGAAGCGGACCGTCGTGAGACCTCGCAGCATCTCTTGTTCCTCCTGCGTGGGGGGCGTTGGGCTCTACGAAAGTAGCCCTCTTATAGGTCTGTTCCTGTCCTATATGCCTCGCCCCCCTCGTAGCTCGGTTTGGCAGTTCGAGAAGGAGGCCTGATCGGCTGGGCGGCGACCCGGGGCTGTTACCTCCGTAACCTCATGGAAGGTAACAGCCTCACGGGAGGGACCACCCAGATGATCGCCCTTGCCTCGCGTCACTACTACGAGACCCAACTGCCGCTCAGCGAAGACCCCTTGCTCATCGCGGCGCGGCTCGCCGACTCCGGGCTGCACGAGTCGTACGTCGTCTACGAGAACGGGGGGAGCTGGGCCTACGCGGGCGGTGTGCGCGCCGAGCTGACCCTCGACCGGGACGGTGCGCGGCTGCGCCAGGACGGGGTGCCCGACGTCGAGCTGCCCTGGAGCGACCAGCCGCTGCGGCTCGTCTCCGAGCTGCTCGCCCAGGTCGAGGTGCCCCACTGGCGCGCCTACGGCTGGGCCGCCTTCGAGCTGTCGTACGCCAAGGGCGGCGACCGCCGGCACCTCGGCGACCAGCGGCTGATGCAGCTCATCGTGCCGCGCGCCGAGGTCCGCTTCGGCGAGGGGCACGCCCTCCTGCGCGCCGCCGATCAGACCACGCTCGACGCTCTCGTCAACACCGTCATCGACCAGGCGCCTGCCGGTGGTGGGCAGCCTCGGGCCCTCGATGTCCACGCCACCGACGGCAGCCACTACCGGGCCGCCGTCCAGCACGCCGTCGACGACATCAACGCCGGTGAGCTGCACAAGGTGATCCTGTCCCGGGTCGTAGAGGTGCCGGGGCGGACCGATCTGACCGCCACGTACGTCGCCGGGCGGCGCGGCAACAACCCCGCCCGCTCCTTCATGCTCGACCTCGGCGGCACCGAGGCCATCGGCTTCAGCCCCGAGATCGTCGTCCAGGTCTCCGAGGACGGGCGGGTCGTGAGCCAGCCGCTGGCCGGCACCCGTGCCCTCACCGAGGACGTCCTGGTCAACGAGAGCCTGCGCGCCGACCTCTTCGGCTCCCCGAAGGAGGTCTACGAGCACGCCATCTCGGTCAAGGTCGGCGCGGACGAACTGGTCGACGTGTGCGTCGAGGGGTCCGTGGAGGTCCCCGAGTTCATGGCCGTGAGGGAGCGGGGAAGCGTGCAGCACCTCGCCTCCCGCGTTGCCGGGAGGCTCGCCCCGGGGCGGAACGCGTGGGACGCCTTCGGCGCCGTCTTTCCCGCCGTCACCGCCTCCGGTGTGCCCAAGGCTGCCGCCTACGACTCCATCCGGCGGTACGAGACCGAGGCGCGCGGGCTGTACAGCGGCGCCGTCCTCACCGTCGACCACTCCGGCGCCATGGACGCGGCCCTCGTGCTGCGCAG
This sequence comes from Streptomyces albiflavescens, assembly GCF_014645835.1. Lineage (GTDB taxonomy): Bacteria > Actinomycetota > Actinomycetes > Streptomycetales > Streptomycetaceae > Streptomyces > Streptomyces albiflavescens. The sequence continues at coordinate 289,614 of NZ_BMMM01000010.1, read as the reverse complement.
CGCCTACCGCCAGGGCGAACGCACCTGGCTGCGCGCCGGGGCCGGCATCGTCGGACACTCCACGCCCGAGCGGGAGTTCGAGGAGACGTGCGAGAAGCTCGACAGCGTCGCCCGGTTCCTGGTCCCGGCGACGGACGACCCCCGCGACGGGGACCAGCGATGAGGGTCGCCGGCATGGACATATGGCTGGCGGGTGTCGGCAGCTGGCTTCCGGACGCCGTCAGTACCGAGGAGGCTGTGGCCCACGGCTGGTACGACGCCGCCGACCGGGACACCTCCGGCATGCGGGCCGTTCGGGTCGCCGGTGAGCTGCCCGCTCCCGACATGGCCGTACGCGCCGCGCGCGCCGCCCTGCGCCGCAGCGCCGCCACCGGGCTCAACCCGGACGACTTCGGGGCGCTGCTGCACTGCGCCACCTACCACCAGGGGCCCGACGGCTGGTCCGCGCCGCACTACGTGTTGCGGCACACCCTCGACCGTCCGATCGGCGCCGCCCAGATCGGGCCCGGCTGTCTCGGCATGCTCGCCGCACTGGAGTTGGCGGCACACCGGCTGGCCGCCGATCCCTCCCGGGATGCCGTGCTCGTCACCTCCGGCGACAACTTCTCCGCCCCCGTCGTGGACCGCTGGAACTCCTCCAAGCTGTTCCTCCTCGCGGACGGCGGTGCGGCCGCCGTCGTCTCCCGGCGCGGCGGGTTCGCCCGGCTGGTGTCCATCGGCTCGGCATCCGCGCCCGCACTGGAGGAACTGCACCGTGCCGGCGAGCAGCTCTTTCCGCCCGGCATCACCGTCGGCCGCTCGCTCAACTTCGAGGAGCGCAACGCCCATCTGCGCCGGCAGTGGGAACAGGGGACGTCCGCGCCGAGCGTGCACTTCGGCGAGGTGGTCGCCGACACCGTCGACCGCGTCCTCGACGAGGCCGGCACCAGCCTGGAGAAGGTGGCCCGCGTCTGCCACACCGGGTACGCCAGGGGAGCGCTGCACAGCATCTACCTCGCACCCCTGGACATCGAACCCTCCCTCGGCACCTGGGAGTTCAGCCGGGACATCGGCCACGTCGGCGCCGCCGACCCCTTCATCGCCCTGGAGCACCTGTGGACCCGGGGCGAGGTCACGCCGGGCGACCACGTGCTGCTCCTCGCGGCCGGGCCCGGCATGGAGGTCGCCTGCGCGGTTGTGGAGATCACTGGTGAGTACGCGGACGACCAAACGATCGACCGGACGAACGACATGGTCAAGGAGGACGACCGATGATGCTCGACGGCTGCACACCCTGGCCCGCCGAGACCGCCGAGCGCTACCGCCGCGCCGGGCAGTGGCGCGGCATCGACCTCGGCTCGCTGCCCCGCGCATGGGCCGACGCGTACGGCGCCGCCACGGCCCTCGTCGCCGGCCCGGAGCGCATCAGCTACGACGAACTGGCCGACCGGGTTGACCGCAGGGCCGCCGGGTTCGTCCGTGAGGGAGTGCGGCCGGGCGACCGGATCGTGCTCCAGCTGCCCAACGTCGCACAGTTCGTGGAGACGGCCTTCGCCCTGTTCCGGGCCGGCGCCAAGCCGGTGTTCTCGCTCACCTCGCACCGCGCCCAGGAGGTGCGGCACCTGTGCGAGCTGTCGGGGGCGTCCGGGTATGTGGTGCCCGGTCTCTTCCGCGGCTTCGACCACACCGCCCTCGGGCGGCAGCTCGCAGCCGAACTCCCCGCGCTGCGGCGGGTGTTCGTCATGGACGGTACCAGCGGCACGGGCGCCGCGGACGGCGACGGCCTCGTCGTACCCCTGGAGAAGGTCGACGCCGAGCCGCTGCCGTTGCCCGCCAACGACCCGTCCGACGTGGCCTTCTTCCTGCTGTCGGGTGGTACGACCGCGCTGCCGAAGCTCATTCCGCGGACCCATGACGACTACGCGTACCAGACCCGCACGGTGGCCGGGCAGTCGGGACTCGGGCCCGGGTCGGTCTATCTCGCCGCGCTGCCAGTGGAGTTCAACTTCGCCTGGGGCTGTCCCGGAGTCGTCGGCACACTGTCGTCCGGTGGGACCGTCGTGCTCGCGCCCGATCCCACCGCCGACGACTGCTTCCGGCTGATCGAGGCCGAGCGCGTCACCCTGACCTCGGTGGTGCCGACCGTGGCCCGGCTCTGGTTGGAGGAGCGGCAGTGGTCCGACGCGGACTTGTCCAGCCTCGAGGTCCTGCAGATCGGCGGGGCCCGGCTCGAACCGGAGCTGGCCGCGCGGATCGCGCCGGAACTCGGGTGCCGGCTGCAGCAGGTGTTCGGCATGGCCGAGGGGCTGCTCACGATGACCCGGCCGGACGACGATCCGCACGCCGTGCTGCACACGCAGGGGCGGCCGGTGTCGGAGGCGGACGAGGTGCTGATCGTCGACCCGTCGACCGGTGCACCGGTTCCGGTCGGTGAGGCCGGGGAGCTGCTGACCCGCGGGCCGTACACCCTGCGCGGCTACTACCGGGCTCCCGAGCACAACGCGCGGGCCTTCACCGAAGACGGGTTCTACCGCACCGGCGACCTGGCCAGCATCACCCCCGAGGGGCGGCTCGTGGTCGAGGGGCGGATCAAGGACGTCGTCATCCGGGGCGGGGACAAGATCGCCGCCGGGGAGGTGGAGGCACACCTCGTCACCGTTCCGGGTATCGCCACGGCGGCCGTCGTACCGGTGCCCGACGAGTTCCTCGGGGAGCGGATCTACGCGTTCCTCGTCAGCCGGGCCGAGGAGGAGGCGCCGCCGCTCAGCGCGCTCAAGGCCGCGCTGCAGGAGCGGGGGCTGGCCGACTTCAAGCTGCCGGACCGCGCCGAGTATGTGGCGGACCTGCCGCTCACACCGCTCGGGAAGATCGACAAGAAGGTCCTGTCGGCGGCCGCCGCCGACCCGGAGTACTCCCGCGACTGGGGGCAGGCCCCGCCCACCCCGGCTGCTGCGGCCGTCGCGCCCGCCCCTGTTCCGGCACCGACGAGGTGACGCCCCTTCGACACCGACGAGGCGACAGGTCCGCCCCGGCGCCGCCATCACCGCCCGCATCGACACCCACGAGGTGAACACCATGACCGTACCCACCACCCCATCTCCTGCCCCTACTGCCCCTTCCTCCCCCACTTCCTCCGTACGGCCCCGCGCCCCCCGCCGCACCACCCCCCTCTCCCTCGACGAGCTGCGTCGTGACGTCGGCCAGGCCATCGGTGTCCCGCCCGAAGAGATCGACGGTGACGCCCATCTGGTGCACCTCGGGCTCGGGTCGCTGGAGGCCATGCTGCTGGTGACCCGGTGGCGTCGGCAGGGCATCCCCGTCGACTTCGCCGCGCTCACCGGCGCCCCGACCCTCGACGCCTGGCACCGGCACCTCGGCGAGGCGTGGGCCGTGCGTGAGACGGGAGCGGCGTGATGGGCGCCCTGCTGATCCGTGGCGGGGTGCTCTACCCCGCGGACACCACCGACCGGGTCGTGCCCGACGGCGCGGTGCTCGCGGCGGACGGCTTGATCGTCGCCGCCGGTCCGAGCGCCGAGGTCGAGGCGGCGATCCGGCCGGAGCACCGAGCCGGCGGGCTGCGCGTCATCGACGCCCACGACCGGATGATCCTGCCCGGTTTCGTCAACGCCCACTGGCACGAGATGTTCGCGATGCGCTTCCCCTTCAAGGGCGCGCTGCGTTCCGCCTCGGACCGCGACGACAAACCGGTGTTCATGGCGCTGGGCGGCGACGTGCCGCAGATCTCCGTCGTCTTCGACACCTTCCACGACCATGTCGACCGGCTCACCCCCGACGAGGCCCTCGCCATCGCCCGCTACTCGATGTGGACCCAGCTGCGCTCTGGTGTCACCACGCTGGGCGACGTCGGCTCCCTCAACCAGCCGCAGGCGCTGGCCCGGGCCGCCCGGGATCTGGGGATGCGGGTCACGGTGAGCACCTGGGCCGCCGACGCGGTCTGCGCCCCCGGCGACAGCCGCTTCCGGCGCACCCGCGACACCGACCTCGAGCTCCAGCGCATCGAGGAACTGCTCGACGAGTGCGCTGCCGACCCCGACGGTCTCGTACGGGCCTGGCCCACCGCCGTCTACGGCACCAACATGAGTGACGAACTCGCCGCCGGGTTCGCCGACCTGATCGCCCGCTACGACGTCCCGTTCGCCACCCACGTGGGCGCGCTGCGCAACGAGGCCGACGTGATGCTGGCCTACTACGGCGCCACTCCGGTACGGCGGTTCGCCGACGCCGGGCTGCTGTCGAACCGGTTCATGGCGGTGCACTGCGGCTTCGCCGACCCGGGGGAGCGGGCGCTGCTCATCGACGCGGGCGCGCACATCAGCCACTCGCCCGCGAAGTACGGGCAGGCCGGCGAGTCCACCGTCTCCGAGACCCGGGTGATCCCGGAATTCCGGCGGGCCGGGCTGGACGTGTCGGTGTCGACCGACGGGGCCGCCGTACCGCTCGGCGGGATGCCGGAGGCGATGCGGGCGGTGTGGCAGCTCTACAACGAGATGTACGCCGACCCGACCGAGGTGCTGCCCACCGACGCTCTCGCGATGGCCACCCGGCTGCCCGCCCGGGGCCTGGACCAGGGCGAGCGGATCGGCAGCCTGGAGCCGGGCAAGCAGGCGGACCTGCTGCTAGTGCCCGCCGGCGACTGGCGCTATCTGCTCAATCCGCGCCCGTTGGAGGGGTTCCTGTCGCTCGGCGGCTCCATGGACGTGGAGACCGTCGTCGTCGCCGGCCGGGTCCTGATCGAGGACGGCCGCTCCACGGAGCTCGACGAGGACGCCCTGGAGGCGGAGTACCTGGAGGCCCTGTCCTCCTTCACGGTGCGCTGCCTGGGCGTGGACGCCGACACGGTCGCGGCGGTGCTGCGCCGCCGGACCGAGACGCTTGAACGGCGCCGCCGGGCGGCGGCCGCACATCACACGGGATGGAGGCAGGCGGGATGAGCGAGTCCAAGGTGCAGGCCGCCCTGTACGGCAGTACGGCCCTCGTCACCGGCGCCGCCGGCGGCATCGGTGCTTCCGTGGCCCGCGAGCTTGCCGCCGCCGGTGCCCGGGTCGCCCTGCTCGACGCCGACGGGGCCGCCCTGGAGCCGCTGGTGAAGGAGCTGGAGGCCGACGGGGCGAGCGTGCTGGCGCTGGGCGCCGACGTGCGCTCCAGCGCCGAGGTGGACGCCGCGGTGGAGCGCACCGAGGCCGAACTCGGGCCACTGGACCACCTGGTGAACGCGGCCGGGGTGCTGCGCACCGGGGAGGTCACCGGATACAGCGACGAGGACTGGGAGTTCACCTTCGCGGTCAACGCCACCGGCGTCTTCCACGTCAGCCGGGCGGTCGTCGGACGGATGGTGCCGCGCCGCTCGGGCGCGGTGGTGACCGTCGCCTCCAACTCGGCGGGCGTACCGCGCTGGAACATGGCGGCCTACGCGGCGTCGAAGGCGGCGGCGACCAGCTTCACCCGGACCCTCGGCCTGGAAGTCGCGCGGTACGGCATCCGCTGCAACGTCGTCGCGCCCGGCTCCACCGAGACCCCGATGCTCACCTCGATGTACGCCGACGGCGACTTCGCCCGGCCGTCCGTCGAGGGCTCACCGGACACCTACCGGGTGGGCATCCCGCTGGGCCGGCTCGCCCGGCCCGAGGACATCGCGCACGCGGTGCTCTTCCTCCTCTGCGAGCAGGCCGCGCACATCACCCTGCACTCCCTCGTGGTGGACGGCGGCGCCGCGCTCGGAGCCTGACCACACCGGGCCGGTCCGGCCGGCCCCTGCTTCCCCCGACCCGCTCAGACCCTGGAGCCACCATGGCGATCCCTCTCATCGACCCCTATCCGATGCCGACGGAGGACGAACTCCCGCGCAACACCGCCTCGTGGACGGTCGATCCCGCCCGTGCGGTGCTGCTCGTCCACGATCTGCAGAACTACTTCCTCAGCCCCTTCGGGTACGGCGGTCCGGACACCGGCCGGCAGCCGCTGACCGATCTGCTCGACCACACCGAGGCCCTGCGCGGGGCGTTCGCGGCGGCCGGCGCGCCCGTGGTGTATACCGCCCAGCCGGGCGGTATGAACGACGAGCAGCGCGGGCTGCTCAAGGACTTCTGGGGCGCCGGGATGAGCGCGGACGAGGAGCACCGCGCCATCCCGGAGCGGATCGCCCCGGGCCCCGGTGACGAGGTGTTCACCAAGTGGCGGCCGAGCGCGTTCTGCCGTACCGATCTGCTGGGCATGCTGCGCCGCACCGGCCGCGACCAGCTGGTGATCTGCGGGGTGTACGCCCATGTCGGCATCCTCATGACCGCGCACGAGGGCTTCTCGCAGGACATCCAGACCTTCGTGGTGAGCGACGCGATCGCCGACTTCTCCGCCCGGCGGCATCGGGAGACGCTGGAGTACGTCGCGGGCCGCTGCTCGGTCACCTTGCCGACGCGGGCAGTGCTGGACGCGATGGGCACGATGGCCGAGACGGCGGGGGCCGCGATGGCGGGGGGACGGTCATGACCGCGCACCCGATCCTCGAGCGCGTCCTCGGCGCCGAGCCGCCCCCGTTCGCGCTGCTGTACCGGCCCGGCGCGACGGGGCCCGACCGGATCGACGTACTGACCGGGCGGGTCGCCGTACACGAGCTGATCTCGGACATCCCCCTCGCGGACCCCACTGCGGACGAGCCGGCCGGAGAGCGGCACGAGGTGCTCGCGCTGTTGCCGTACCGGCAGATCCGCGAGCGCGGCTTCGCCTGTGCCGACGACGGGGCGCCGCTGATCGCCCTGGCCGTGGACGACCAGGCGGTGCTGCCGCTGGGGGACGTCCTCGAACAGCTGCCGGACGTGCCGATCGCCATGGACGAGGGCCGCTTCGACGCCGACGACGAGGAGTACGCCGCCCGGGTGCGCCGGGTGCTCGCCGAGGAGATCGGGCGGGGCGCGGGGGCCAACTTCGTGCTCCGGCGGTCCTTCACGGCGCGGATCGAGGGCTGGTCGGCGCGGACCGCGCTGTCGTTCTTCCGCCGGCTGGCCGGCCGCGCCCCGGGCAGCCACTGGTCGTTCGTCGTGCACACGGGGGAGCGCACCTTCGTCGGCGCCTCACCGGAGCGCCATGTCAGCCTGGACGCCGGCCGGGTCGTCATGAACCCGATCAGCGGCACGTACCGCTATCCGCCGGGCGGGCCCGTTCCGGAGGAGGTGCTGGCCTTCCTCGCCGACCCCAAGGAGGCGGGCGAGCTGTACATGGTCCTCGACGAGGAACTGAAGATGACGGGCCGGGTCTGCGACCTGGGCGGACGGGTCACCGGGCCGTTCCTGAAGGAGATGGACCGGCTCGCCCACACCGAGTACCTCATCGAGGGCCACAGCTCCCTGGACGTACGGGAGATCCTGCGCGAGACGCTGCTCGCGCCGACCGTCACCGGCGGCCCGCTCGAGAGCGCCTGCGAGGTGATCAGCCGTCACGAGCCGGAGGGGCGCGGGCACTACGCGGGGGTCGCGGCCCTGATCGGCCGGGACGGCTCGGGGGCCCGGCGGATGGACTCGGCCATCCTCATACGTACGGCGGAGATCGACGCGACGGGGCGGGTTCGGATCCCGGTGGGCGCCACCCTGGTCCGCGACTCCGACCCGGTGGCGGAGGCCGCGGAGACCCGGGCCAAGGCGGCCGGGCTGATCGAGGCGCTGCGGACACCGGTCGGTGCGCGGCCGGGGTCCGCCGCCGGACGGCCGGAGCCGCTGGCCGCGCATCCGGCGGTGCGGGCCGCGCTGGCCGAGCGCAACCGGCCGCTGGCCGGCTTCTGGTTCGAGGACCCGCGCGAGCGGGCCCGGCCGTCGGCCGCGCTGTCCGGGCGCCGGATCCTGGTGATCGACGCCGAGGACACCTTCACGCACATGGCTCGCCATCTGCTCCAGGCGCACGGGCCGTACGTCGACGTACGCCGCCACGACGACGAACTCCCGCTCGTCGACTATGACTTGGTGATCGTCGGGCCCGGTCCGGGTGACCCCCGGGAGACGGCCGACCCGAAGATCGCCCGGCTGCGCGGGGTGACCTCGCGGCTGCTGCGGGACGGCATCCCGTTCTTCTCCGTCTGCCTCGGGCACCAGGTGCTCAGCACGTTGCTCGGGCTTCCGCTGGTGCGCCGCAGCGTGCCCAGCCAGGGGGTGCAGCGCACGATCGACTGCTTCGGGCGCCGTGAGCCCGTGGGCTTCTACAGCACCTTCGCCGCGCACAGCGCCCAGGACCTCGTCGAGTGCCCCGAACGGGACGGTCTGGTGCGGGTGTTCCGCGAGGCGGACGGCGAGGTGCACGCGCTGCGCGGGCCCGGTTTCGCCTCCGTCCAGTTCCACCCCGCGTCGGTGCTGACGCGGCACGGTCCCGAACTGCTCGGGGAGCTGATCGCGGAGCTGCTCGGTGAGGTAACGGGCCCTTATCGAGGGGCCGTTGTCCCGGCCTCGATACCGGCATAACGTTTTTGATGGTAGCGCGGCCTGGCGATGCGCGCCGGGCCTTCGTACCGCTCGACCCTCTTCCCCCGCAGCCCCGGCACCCCTTGTCCCACCGCCGCAGCACTCCTTATCCCGCCGCCCCACCCTGGAAGGAACCGTCCGATGCGCTTCGACAACATCTGGATCGCCGGCACCGGAGGAACCCTCGGCGCGTTCGAGCCGGTGGCCGCGGCGGTCGCCGACGGCCGGTACTCGGCCGAGGCCGCCGAGAGCACCGGCATGGTCAGTTACGCGCGGGCCACACAGGCGCCGCCCGAGATGGCAGTGACCGCGGGCCGGCAGGCCGTCAAGGAAGCGGCGGAGAAGGGAGCGCGTGTCGACACCGACACCCTGCTGCTGCACAGCCACGGCCACTTCCAGGGCATCGACCTGTGGCCCGCCGCCTGCTGGATCGCCCGGGAGCTGCTGGGCGAGCACGTCGACTCCACTCCGACGACGGTCAACGCCTGGTCGAACGGCTCCCTGGCCGCGCTCGACGTCGCCGCCTCCACGCTGATCGCCCGCCCGGACGTGCCGTCGGTGCTGATCACCCTGGCCGACCGGTTCGCGCCGCCCACCGACCGCTTCTACACCTCCCCCGGCATGGTCTTCGGCGACGGCGCCGCCGCCGGGGTCGTCACCCGTGACACCGGGCGGCTGCGGCTGCGCTCACTGGTGAGCCGGACCGACACCGTCCTGGAGGGACTGTCCCGGGGCGCCGAGCCGTTCCGTACGGTGCCCGAGGGGCAGCCCGACATGCGGCGCAGGACGCGTGAGTTCCTGGCGTCCGGCGAGGTCACGCTCAGGGACGTGCACACCCGCGTCGCCGACTGCACCCGGCAGGTGGTCGGACGCGCCCTGGACGAGGCCGGCATCACCGCCGACGAGATCGACTGGTTCCTGACCCCGTTCGTCGGCCGGACCCTGTACCGCGAGAGCTTCATACGGCCGCTCGGCATCACCCCGCGCGACACCGTGCACGAACTCGGCCTGACCATCGGGCACCTCGGCCCCTGCGACCAGATGTACGGCCTCGATCACCTGCTCAGGAACGACCTGCTGACCCCCGGCGACCGCATCCTCGTGATCGGCACCGGCATGGGCTTCACCTTCTCCGCCGCGGTCCTCACGGCCGACGGCGTCTGAGCGACCCGGCGCCCCCCGCAGCACCAGACCGGCGCCGCCGCCCCACACGGCCTTCACCGCCCCGTCCGCACCCTTCGCCCAAGGAAACGGATCACGTCCATGACTCCCTTTCGTACCGCGAGCATCGCCCCGAACGCCCCCGCCGCCCCGGCGCCCCCGCAGGTGCTGCCCAGCCCGGTCGCGCTGCGTGCGCAGATCCCCCTGTCCGCCCTCGCGAAGAAGACCACCGCGCTGGCCCGCCGCGACATCGGCCGGGTGCTCGCGGGCCACGACGACCGCATGGTCGTCATCACCGGCCCGTGTTCCGTGCACGACCCGGACGCCGCCCTCGGATACGCCGAGCGGCTGTCCGCGCTCGCCGCGGAGAGCCGGGATCAGCTGATCGTCGTCATGCGGGTGTACGTGGAGAAGCCGCGTACCCGGGTCGGCTGGAAGGGGCTGCTCAGCGACCCCGGCCTGGACGGTTCGCACGACCTGCCCGGCGGGCTGGGGCTCGCCCGCGGCCTGATGGCCCAGATCGCCGGCATGGGACTGCCCGTGGCCTGCGAGTTCCTGGACCCGCTGGTCCCGCCGTACCTGGCCGACGCGGTCGCCTGGGGGGCCATCGGGGCGCGTACGGTGCAGAGCCAGGTGCACCGCCAGTTCTGCAGCGGCCTCGGTATGCCGATCGGGTTCAAGAACACGACCGACGGCGGGGTCCGGGACGCGGTGGACGCCGTCGTCGCCGCCTCCCGCGCCCATGTCTACCCGGGCATCGACGGTGACGGCCGGGCGGCCGTCGTCGCGACCCAGGGCAACCCCGACGGCCATGTGGTGCTGCGCGGTGGTGCCGACGGTCCCAACTACGGTCCCGCGCAGGTCGCCGCCGCGCTGGAGGAACTGGCCGCCGCCGGTCTGCCGCAGCGGCTGATCGTCGACGCCAGCCACGGCAACAGCAACAAGGACCACGAGCGGCAGCCGCTCGTCATCGCCGACATCGCCCGCCGGATCGCCGCGGGTGAGCAGGGGATCGCCGGCGTCATGATCGAGAGCTTCCTCACCGCGGGCCGCCAGGACCTCCAACTCGGCCGCACCGACCGCCTCGTGTACGGCCAGAGCGTCACCGACGCGTGCGTGGACTGGTCGACCACGGCCCACATGGTCGACGACCTGGCCGCGGCGATCGACACCCGCCGGGCCTCCGCCGCCTGAGCACACCCCCTGTAGTCCACCCGGAACAACACCCGAGAGGAACCAATGCCGTGGCTGTCACCACGAGTTCGTCCCTGCCCCTGGCGCGCGTCCTGGACGGCGCGCGGAGCGGCGCGCTGCACCGGCGTGCCATCGACGCCCCCGCGGTCGTCGCCGAGCGGTCCGAGGTGTACGCGACGGCCGCCCTGGCGGCGCTCGTGCACAAGTACTCGGGAGAGACCGACCTGCTGATAGGCCGCCGCCGGCAGCCGGGCGCCACCGAGACGGTCGCGCTCCGCGTCGACGGACCGACCACTGCCGGGGATCTCCTGCGCGCCGTACCCGAGGCCCCCGTCGCCGAAGAGGGCGGCACCGGACGGCCGGCGCACGCTGCCGTCGACGCCACCGGGCCCGCGTCGGCGGCGCTCGCCGCGCTGACCCTCTCCGCGACCGGCGAGGGCCTGGAACTCGCCCTGGACAGTGACGAGTTCGACGCCGAGGCCGCCGACCAGTACGCCCGCCACCTGGAGCGGATCCTCGCCGCCCTGGCGGCCGACGCGGACGGCACCGTCCGGGACATCGCCCTGCTGACCGACGAGGAGCTGCACCGCACCTTGGTGGAGTGGAACGACACCGAGGGGCCGGTGGGCCCGGAGTACTTCCACGAGCTGGTCGCCGAGCACGCGCGCCGCTCCCCCGACGCGCTCGCGGTGATCCTTCCCGGCACTAGGCTCACGTACCGCGAACTCGACGGCCGGGCCAACCAGTTGGCGCATCGGCTCGCCGCCCGGGGCGTGCGTCCCGGCGACCGGGTCGGCGTCTGCTTCCCGCGCAGCGCGGAGAGCCTGGTCGCCCAGCTGGCCTGCTTCAAGCTGGCCTGCGCGGCGATCCTGCTCGACAGCGACTTCCCCGCCGACCGCGTCCGCTACATGATCAAGGACGCCTCCGCCGCCGTCGTACTGACCCTCGCCGCCCATGCGGACAAGGTCAGCGGCCTCGCCCCGGTGATCGCCCTGGACACCGACGACTGGCGCACCGAGCCGGACACCGAGGTGAGCGAGCCGGTCGACGCGGACGACCTGATCCACATCTGCTACACCTCCGGCTCCACCGGTGCCCCGAAGGCCGTCATGGTCCGCTTCGGCGCCGCCCGCAACCTGATCCACAGCATGGCCGAACTGTGCGGTATGACCGCCGCCTCCCAGGGCACCTGGCTCGCCGCCCCCGGCTACGGGATGATCGAGGTCGAATGCTTCCCCGTCCTCGCCCGCGGCGGGACCGTGCACATTCCCGACGTGTCGGTGGTCTCCTCCGAGCACCGCCTCCAGGAGTGGTTCCTGCGCGAGGGCATCACCACCACCCTGCTGATGAAGCCGATGGCCGAGCGGCTGTGGCGCCTGGAGTGGCCCGAGGGCACCCCGCTCGAGAACATCCGGGTGTGCGGCGAGCGCATCCAGTCCTGGCCCCCGGCCGGCCTGCCGTTCCGGCTGATCAACCTCTACGGCTCGGCGGAGGCCACCGTCGTCGCCAGCTGCGACATCACCGAACTCGGCGAGCAACTGGGCGCTCAGGGCAGGGATCGCCGGCTGCCGCCGATCGGCCGCCCCACCACCAACGTCACCACGTACGTCCTCGACGAGGAGCTGCGCCCGCTGCCGCCGGGCCTCGTCGGCGAGCTGTGCATCGCCGGCGTCAGCCTCTCGGCCGGCTACCTGGGCCGTCCGGAGGCCACCGCCGAGAAGTGGATCCGCAACCCGATCGACCCCGCCCGCCACCCCGTGATGTACCGCACCGGAGACCTGGCCCGGTACTGGCCGGACGGCAGCATCGAGATCGTCGGCCGCACCGACAACCAGGTCAAGGTGCGCGGCAACCGGGTTCACCTCGGCGAGATCGAGGTCGTCCTCACCACCCTGCCGGGGGTCGACCAGGCCGCCGTACTCGCCCGTCAGGACGGGCAGGGCGACGTCCAGCTGACCGCCTACGTCGAGCCCAGCCAGGGGACCGTGCCGTCGGTGCGCGACATCCGTCGCGGGCTGTCCCAGCGGCTGCCGTCGTTCATGGTCCCGGCCGTGTACGTCATCGGCGGGCTGCCCCTCAGCGTCAACGGCAAGATCGACCGGGCCGCCCTGCCCGAGCCGCCGCGCTCGCGCCCCGAGATCGACACCCCGTACCAGGCCCCCGCCGGGGAGCTGGAGGAGGCGCTGCTCAGGCTGTGGACCGAGGTGCTGGAACTCGACGGCGTGGGCGTGCAGGACAACTTCTTCGAACTGGGCGGGGATTCGCTGCGCGCCGCCCGGCTGACCGACCTGGTGCGCAAGCGGTTCGTGGTGGACATCGAGATCGTCGACCTCTTCGACGAGCCGACCGTGGCGAGGATGGCGGCCCTGGTCGCGGACCGGGTCCCGGCAGCCGCCGCCTGACCGGACACCACATCAGAGAGCCCCGCCGGTTTCGACCGGTGGGGCTCTGGGCGTACAGGGGCGGGCGTACGGGGGACGCTTCAGGCGGCCTTCGGCAGCGGCTCCGCAAGCCAGCCGTCGAGCGCCGTCATGAACTCCGTGTGGTGGCCGTACCAGGTGATGTGCCCGCCCCCCTCGACCGACCGCACCTGTACGCCCCGGGCCGTCAGCTGCTCGACCGCGGCCGGCGGGACGAAGCGGCTGGGCTCGGGGCGGATCATCAGCGAGGGGACGTGCTCCGGCGGGGCGAAGTCCATCCCGGCCACCGAGGCGAGCAGGCTCACCGAGGTGGCCACGTCGAACTGCTCGGCCGCCCGCGCCTCGACGACCCGGTCCTGCTGCTGCCAGCCGGGTTCCTGCCGGTCGAGGGCGTCGAGCGTACGGCGCTCCTTCGCCTTGGTGTACGCCGCGGTGAGCGTCGGGGAGTCGAAGTCGGCCCGGCTGGGGCCGAAGGGCGTGTCGACGTACACCACCCGCTCGGGGGCCAGCCGGTCCAGGGCGGAGGCGAGCACGAAGGCCCCCATCGAGTGGCCGACGGCGAGCGCCGGAACGGTCGGTACGGACTTCAGGAGAGCGGTGACGAAGCTGTCCAGGTCGGCGTCGGGGTCGGCGGGGGAGAGGCCGTGGCCGGGGAGATCCACGGCCACCACCCGATAGCCGCGCTCGGCCAGCGCCGGGCCGATTTCCCACCAGCATTCCCCATTGCTCAGCATTCCGTGGACGAGTACGGCGACGTGGTCGCCCGTGCCCCAATGGCGTACGTGAAGAGTCATGCCGGGAAGAATAGTTTCCGGAATGCCGGAAGCCGGGGGTGTGCGGTGACGGATCCTTTATGGAAGCGAGAAGCCGCCGCCCGCTGTGTGGAGCCGGGCGACGGCTACTTGGGTGACCGCTTTTGGGGCTTCAGCTCTCGGCGGACTCCAGCTTCTGCATGATCTTCTTCAGCTGGGCGGCCCGGTTCTGCTCGCCGACCGCCTTGAGGAGCGGCAGCATCAGGCCGTAGCGCTTGGTGCGGTCAAGCCGTTCGAACCGCTCGGTGGCGCCCGGCCGTTCGCTCAGCACGGCCGCCAGATCCTCCGGCACTTCGGCGAGGGCCTGTGATTCGTAGGCGGCGGCCCAGCGGCCGTCGGCCTGCGCGGCCCGGATCTCCGCCAGGCCCGGCTCGCGCATCCGCCCGGCTTCGATCAGCGCCTCGACCTTGCGGATGTTGACCATCGACCACACGCTGCGCGGCCGGCGAGGGGTGAGCTTCTGCAGGAAGAAACGCTCGTCCAGCGATTTGCGCTGGCCCGGAATCCAGCCGTAGCACAGGGCCACGTCGAGGGCCTGGGTGGAATTGACCGAGGGAATTCCGGAACCCTTCTTTGCGATTTTCAGCCACACCCCGCTCGACAGTGCGTGATGTTCTTCGAGCCAGTTCTCCAGGTCCTCCTCGGCGGGAAAGTGCAGCATTTTGGCGTCGTCGTGCTGGGCGGCCATACGGGCATCTGCCTTCCGTGCGCGTCAAACGGTGGTGAAGTCGGTGGCGCCGTGCAGCCAGGACACCACGTCGTACAGGTCCTCGGCGGAGTGCGAGGCGAGCAGCGCGTCGCGCTCGGCGGCGCGGGCACCGGCCGCGTGGTACAGCTCGCTGCCCATCCAGCGGGCGGTGAGCGTGGTGCGGGCGGTGCGCTCGCGCCGTACGCCGTTGTACTTCTCCAGGCGCTGGGAGACGTCGGCCGGGTCGCAGCGCAGCAGCGCGGCGAGCACCACCGCGTCCTCCAGGGCCATGCAGGCACCCTGGGCGGCGTACTGGAGCATCGGGTGGGCGGCGTCGCCGGCCAGTGCCACCCGGCCGTCCACCCAGGTCTCGACCGGGTCGCGGTCGCACAACACCCAGATCCGCCAGTCCCGGCCGAGCTGAAGCACCTGGCGTGCGGCGTCGGACAGTTCGTCGAACTCGGCGAGGACCCGCTCGCGGGGGGCGGGGGTTCCGGTGATCTCGTGGACGGCGCCGTCGTCGCGGGTGGCGGCGAGGTTGAGGTAGGCGCCGGTGCCGATGGGATAGTGCACGAAGTGCCACTTCGGGCCCGCCCACAGGGTCACGGCCCGGGTCCGCAGTCGCTCGGGGACCTCGGACATCGGGATGACGGAGCGGTAGATGGTGTGGCCGGAGACGCGCGGCGCGCCGTCGCCGACGAGCTGCTCGCGTACGGCGGAGCGCAGGCCGTCGGCGCCTATGAGCGCCTGGCCGCGGAAGCGGTCGCCGGTGGCGGTCGTCGCGGTCACGTGGCCGTCGGAGTGCTCGTAGCGGGTCACGCGCTGACCGGCGATCAGCTCCACACCCGACTCCCGGCAGCCGTCGAGCAGGGCACGGTGCAGGTCTGCGCGGTGTACGACGGCGTAGGGGTTGCCGAAGCGGGTGCGGTAGCCGCCGGTCAGCAGCATCGCGGCGACCCGGTGTCCGGTCGTACCGTCCATGAAGCGGAGTTCGTCGATGAAGTCGGCGCGGTCGGCCACGGCGTCGCGGACACCGAGGGCGTCCAGCGCGTGGAAGGCGTTGGGTGCCAGCTGGATTCCGGCGCCGATCTCGCTGAACTCGGGGCGGCTCTCCAGGACCGTCACCCGGTGTCCGCTGCGGGCCTGGCCCAGCGCGACGGCCAGTCCGCCGATGCCGCCGCCCGCGACGAGTATGTGAGTCATGGCTCGTTCCTGATCCTCTCCGCATGCGTGTACCGGATGGGCGCGGCGGCCGGCCCTCCGGGGGAGCGAGGGCCGGCCGCGCGCGGGGGACGGCGGCGAACCGCCGGTGGACTACTGGGCCGCCACCGGCGCCTCGGCCGGGGTGCCCAGGGCCTCCTTGCCCGGGGCCGCGTCGGCCTGCGGGCGGGCTGCCGTGGCGACCGCCGTGCCGCGCAGGCCGAGGGCCGAGACCGCGACGATGCCGACGGAGAGCGCGGCGGTGAACCAGAACGCCGCGCGGAAGCCGTCGATCGGGATGGCCCGGACCGCGCCGTGCGCGATGCCGGCGAGCGCCACGCCCAGGGCGAGGCACAGGCCCACGCCCAGCTGGCGGCTGGAGTTGTACAGGCCGGAGGCGAGACCCATCTGCGGTCCGCTGACCCCGCTGGTCGCGGCGACGGCCGTGGTGATCATCATGACCGTCACACCCAGGCCGAGCAGGACACCGCCGGGCAGCACCACCAGCAGGTACGAGCTGTCCGCCGTGACCTGCGCGAGCAGCGCCCCGCCCGCGGCGAGGAACACACCGCCGAGGGTCAGCGTGTTGCGCGCGCCCAGCTTCTCGGTCAGGCGGATCACCGGGACGCTGGCGAGGAACACAACGAACGCCTGCGGGAAGAAGGCGAGTCCGGTCTTGACGGAGGAGTAGTGGAGCACCTGCTGCAGGTACAGGGTGATGAAGAAGGTGGACACCGACATCACACCGCCCGACAGGAACGCGATCGCGTTGCCGGAGGACAGGCTGCGGTTGCGGAAGATCGACAGCGGCACGAGCGGCGTGGAGACCCGGGTCTGCACCACCAGGAAGGCGATCAGCAGCACGGCGCCGGCCGTCAGGGAGACGATGACCGGGGTCGCGCCCCAGCCCTTGTCCGAGGCGACGGTCAGGCCGTAGCTGAACGCGCACATCGCGGAGGTGACGAGGACCGCGCCGGGCACGTCGAGACGCGTGGCCCGGGTCTGGATGTGGTCGGCGACGAGCTTCCGCGCGGCGAGCGCGACCAGGACGATGCCGACCGGCAGGTTGACCAGCATCACCGCACGCCAGCTGATGTACTCGGTGAGCAGACCGCCGGCCGCGACACCGCCGGAGAAGCCGGCGGAGGAGACCGCGCCGAAGACACCCATCGCCTTCACACGCTCCTTGCCTTCCGGGAACCCGGCGGCGATCAGCGCGAGGACGGCCGGGGAGACCGCCGCTGCCGCCAGACCCTGCAGCGCGCGGGCGGCGACCAGGACGAACGGGGCGGTGGCGAGGCCGCCGACGAGCGAGGCGAGGGTGAAGACGGTGAGCCCGGTGACGAACAGCCGCTTGCGGCCGATGACGTCCCCGGCCCGGCCGCCGAGCAGCAGGAACCCGCCGTAGAAGAGCGCGTAGGCGCCCACGACCCACTGCAGTCCGCTGTCGGTGAAGCCGAGGTCGCGCTGCATGCCGCCAAGGGCGACGTTCACGATGGCGAAGTCGAGGGCGAGCATGAACTGTGCGGTGCACAGCAGAAGGAGCGGCGGTCGCCCGCCGGTGTTCCCGGCCATGGGATTCCTTTCGTGGGGGGATACGGAGGTGGAGATGGAGCGGTGGAGATGGATACCGGTCAACGCGAGTGACCGGTAAGGTCTGCGGCATGAGCGGAATGTCGGCACAGGCCACGGCGTCGAGTGAGCCGACAGGACGACCGCGGGTGCGGCAACCGGGGAACCGCGAGGTCGCGCCCGGTCGGCTCGCCCTGGTGCAGTCCTTCGTCAACAGCCTCAACGTGGAGTTCGGACCCGACGAGTTCGCCACCGTCGGGGGGATCACGCGCTGGCTTGAGGAGTACGGTCCGCCCGGCGCCGCCGACGGTGTCACCGAGGCCGACCGCAGGCGGGCGGTCGAACTCCGCGAGGCCCTGCGGGCGTTGCTGCGGGAGAACAACGGCGGTGCCCCCGACCCGGCGGCCCGCGCCGTCGTCGAGCGCGTCGCCGCGCACTCCCCGCTGGTCCTCGGCTTCGACGACGTGGGCCTGCCCGGCCTGCGGCCCGCCCGCACGGGCGCCCAGGGCCTGTTCGGGCAGATCCTCGGGATCGTCGTCGAGGCGGCCAAGGAAGGCACCTGGCAGCGGCTGAAGTCCTGCCATGACCACCGCTGCGAGTGGGCCTTCTACGACCGTGCCCGCAACCGCACCGGCCGCTGGTGCTCCATGGCGGTGTGCGGCACCCGTTCCAAGATGCAGGTGTACCGGCAGGGCCTGAAGGCCGACACGGCGAACGGCTGAGCGCGGCAGGATCCCCGTCACGGCGCGTACTCCCTGCCCAGGACGAGGCGCGCCACCGTCAGCTTGGTCGCCGCCGCCGTGCCGTCGGCGAGCTGGAGGCCGATGACGTCCCGCAGCCGCTGGGCGACCGGCCCGTCCTCGCTCCAGCCCAGGTGCCCCATGGTCAGCAGCGCCTGGTGGGTGGCCTCCACGGCGGCCTTGGGCGCCCACCACTTGGCCATGTTCGACGGGATGCGGGGATCCTCGCCCCGGTCCGCCGTGCACAGAGCCTCGTAGGCGACCAGGCGCGCCGCGTGCAGCAGGGTGGTGTGCTCCACGAGCGGGAACGCCACCGACTGGAACCGGCCGAGGGGCTGCCCGAAGGCGGTCCGCCGGGTGGCGTGGGCGTACGCCTCGTCCAGGGCGGCGTTGCCCACCGCGATCGCCATCAGCGCGATGTACGCCCGCGAGACCCCGAAGCCGCGCATCACGGCTGCGAAGCCGCCGCCCGGCTCGCCGACCAGCTCACCGCGGCCGACCCGCACCCCGTCGAGGACGATACGGCCCCTGCCGCCGGCCCTGCAGCCCAGATCGGTCAGCCGCTCCCGGTGTATCCGCGCGTCGTCCAGCGGGATGTAGAAGGCGCTGATGCCGCGCGGGCCGTCCCCGCCGGTGCGGGCGAAGACCAGCGCGTGGGTGGCGTGCGCGGCGATCATGATCGAGGTCTTCTCGCCGGTCAGCACCCAGCCGTCACCGTCCGCCTCGGCACTCATCCGGATGCCCGCCGCGTCCGTGCCGTGGCCGGGCTCGGTCAGCGCGAGGGCGACGACGGCCTCGCCGCGGGCGATCGGCGGCAGCCAGGCCGCCCGTTGCTCCGGGGTGCCGTTGTCGGCGAGGACACCGCCGATGAGCGCGGCGTTGAGCACCGGGAAGCAGACCGCGAGATCGGCCGCGGCCAGCTGCTCAAGGGCGATGCCCGCGCTGACCGCGTCGAGGCCGAGGCCGCCGTACTGTTCCGGGATGCGCAGGGCGAACAGGTCCGCGGCGGCCATGTCCGCGATCAGGTCCGGGCGGTAGGTGCCGGTGCGGTCCTGCTCCTGGCGGTGCGGGGCGATCTTCTCGGCGGCGAACTCGGCGACCCGCTTGGCCAGTTCGTTCTGCGCTGGGGTGAACGTGAAGTCCATGGAGTGTGCTTCCTTCTCGCGGCGGGCGTCAGGCGGCGGGGCCGGAAGGGACGGAGTGACCCGGCGCGCGCAGCAGGTCGCGCAGGGCGAATTTCTGGATCTTTCCGGAGGGGGTGCGAGGCAGCTCCGGCAGCAGTTCCACCCGCTCCGGCCAGTACGTCTTGGCCATGCCCAGCCCGGCCAGGTGCTCCTGGAGGTCGGGCAGGCCGAGGACCGGGCCGCTGGTGACCAGGAAGGCGCACGCGCGCTCCCCGAGCCGCTCGTCCGGGTAGCCGACCACCGCGACGTCCTTGATCGCGGGGTGCCGCAGCAGCGCGCCCTCGACCTCGACGACCGGGATGTTCTCGGCGCCGCGCATGATCATGTCCTTGACCCGGCCCACGATGCGGATGCCACCGTTGCCGTCGTCCCGGGCCAGGTCGCCGGTGTCGAACCAGCCGTCGGAGGTCACCGAGGCGTCGTAGACCTCCTGCCGCCGGAAGTAGCCCAGGCATTGGGCGGCGCCGCGCACCTGGAGACGGCCGTTCTCCCCGGGGCGTACGGGGGTGCCGTCCTTGGCGGTGACGCGGATCTCCATGCCGGGGACCGCGGTGCCGTCGCTCTCGGCGGCCCGCAGCGGCGGCTGTTCGGGCCGGGTGACGGTCACGCAGCCGTTCTCCGTCATGCCCCACAGCGCGTACACCCGGCAGCCGAGCAGCGCGTCGGCGTCCTCCACCAGCAGCGGCGCGATCGGCGCGCTGCCGGTGGCGAAGCTGCGCAGCGCGGACAGGTCGTGGGGGGTGCGGCGCTGGGCGTCGATCAGGTCGGACAGGAAGGTGGGCGCCCCCATGAAGAACGTCACCCGCTGCTCCTGGAGGATGCGCAGCATCCGGTCCGCGTCCCACCGGTCCACCTGCACCGCGGTCGCGCCGAGCAGCATCGGCATCACGAAGTTCCAGGTGAAACCGGCCTGATGGGTGGTCGGCGAGCCCATCGCGGTGATCTCGTCGGCGGCGAGGCCGAGGACGTCGGCCTGCGCCTTGTTCATCGCGTACAAGGTGTTGTGGCTGTGCACGACGCCCTTGGGCTCCCCGGTCGTGCCGGAGGTGAACATGATCTGCCCGGCGTCGTCCGGCCCTGCCTCCAGGCAGTCGAGGGACGCGAGCAGGTCCGGGTCGGGCGTGGGGGCGTACAGGTCGCGGGTGAAGTCCAGTGCGCCGTCGGTGAGGTGGCCGCCCTCCCGGCCGTCGCCGCCGAGCAGCACCCGGTGGCGCAGGGTGGGCACGGCCTCCGCGACCTCGGCGCTCATCTCGCCGTAGGAGAAGCCCCGGAACTCGGCGGCGGCGATGTAGACCGGGCTGGCGGTGAGCCGGGTCATGAACTCCACCTCGCGGCGGCGCATCGTCGGTACGACGGGACCGGCGACCGCGCCGACCCGTGCGGCGGCCAGGCACAGCGCCACCAGTTCCCAGGAGTTGGGCAGTTGCAGCGTCACCACGTCGCCGCGCCGCACGCCGAGCCGGAGCAGCCCGACCGCGAGCCGGTCGACCCGGCGGGCGAGTTCGGCGTACGTCACGGTCTGCGCGTCGGTGCCGGAGTAGCAGACCAGGGCGGGCTTGTCGGGGCGCTCGGCGGCCCAGCGGCGCAGGTCGTGCAGGATCGTCTCGTCGCGCCAGAAGCCGGCCGCGCGCCACTCGTCGCCGAGCTCTGCCGGGGCGTTCGACGGTCGCTGTGCTGTCGTGGTCATCGGGTGCCTCCCCCGGAGTTGCCGAGCGCCCGGCGGGCGCGGGCGGCGATGGACTGGGCGCTGACACCGCCCTGTTCGAGAAGCTGGCGCTGGCTGCCGGCGACCGGCACGAAGGCGTCCGGCATCGCGACCCGGTGGACCCGGACCGGCAGCGCGCCCAGTTCCTCGGCGACCGCGGAGCCGAACCCGCCGGCCGCCCAGTGCTCCTCCACCGTGATCAGATGCCGCTGGTCGCCCAGCGCGCCGAGCAGCGCCGGGGTGTCGAGCGGCTTGACGGTGTGCAGGTGCAGGACGTTCGCCGAGATGCCGTCCGCGGCGAGGAGTTCGGCCGCCTCCAGGGCCGCCAGGACCGGGTAGGGGCCGCAGGCGGCGAGCGTGATGTCGCCGCCTCGGCGCAGGATCTGGGCCTTGCCGAGGCGCGGCGGCTCGGCGTCGGCCGGCAGGGCGGGGGTGGCCCCCCGGCCGAGGCGGAGGTAGACCGGGCCGCCCAACGCGAGGGCCTGGCAGAGAAGTTCGGTGGTCTGGGCGGGGTCGCCGGGCACCACCACGGTCATGTGGGGCAGCACCCGCATCGACGCCAGGTCCTCCAGGGCGTGGTGCGTGGGGCCGAGGTGACCGGCCGACACCCCGGAGTGGGTGGCCGCGATCACCACCGGCAGCTCGCCCAGCGCGATGTCGAGCTTCACCGCCTCCAGGGCCCGGGACGCGGCGAACGCGGCCATCGTGTTGACCACCGCGATCCGCCCCTCACGGGCGAGCCCGGCCGCGGCACCCATCAGGGTGTGCTCGGCGATCCCGAGATTCAGATACCGGTCCGTGCCGTCCCCGAAGTCGACCCCGCCGAACAGCCCGGTGTCACTGTCCAGGACCACCAACCGCTCCTCACGGGGGAGGAGTTCGGCGACGGTGTCGCGGTAGACCTCACGAGCGGAACGCTCGGCGGGGGCGGCTCGGCGCTCGGTGGAAGCCGTGGCGGTGGTCATCGGCGGGCCTCCGCGTCCGCGCGCAGGGCCTTCAGGAGCTGGAGCTGCTGGCGGCGGCCGAGGCGGGCGTAGTGGCTGCGGGCCTGACCCTCGATCTGGGGGACGCCCTTGCCCTTGACGGTGTGCGCGATCAGGACGGTGGGGCGCTCCGGGTCCGGTGGCAAGGACAGCGCGTCGGTCAGCGCCTCGGTGTCGTGGCCGTCGGCCTCCAGCACCCGCCAGCCGAAGGCGCGCCAGCGGTCGGACAGCGGTTCGAGCGCGCCGACGGACTCGGTGGGGCCGCTGATCTGCAAGCCGTTGCGGTCCACGATCGCGGTGAGATGGCCGAGCCGCTGCGCGGAGGCGACCGAGGCGGCCTCCCACACCGAGCCCTCCTGCAGCTCCCCGTCGCCCATGACGACGAAGCAGCGGCGCTCGGAGCCCTCCAGCCTGTGCCCCAGCGCGTGCCCGACGCCGACGGCCAGTCCGTGGCCGAGGGAGCCGGAGGGCATCTCCACACCGGGGATCCCGGGGTGCGGGTGAGCCGTGAAGTGGCTGCCCGGCCTGGCGTAGGCCTGCAGCTCCTCGGCCGGGAAGTAGCCGGCCTCGCACAGCGCCGCGAACAGGCCGATGCCCCCGTGCCCCTTGCTGAGCAGCAGGATGTCGCGGTCGGGCTGCCCCGGGAATCGGGGGTCGTGGCGCAGCACCCGGAAGTAGAGCACGGCCAGGATCTCCACCAGGGACATCGAGCCGCCCAGGTGACCGCCCTCGGCGGACGCGCACATCGTCACGATGTGCTCCCTGATCCGGGTGATGACCTCGGGCAGTTCGGCTCCGCCGCGGGGTGCCTCGGCCCCGGACGGGCCGACGGGGCGGTCGGCGGTCGGTGCGGCCGGCGGCGGGGTGCCGCGCAGCAGGGGCGGGCTGCTCATGCCTGGTCCTTTCGGCGGGTGCGGTGGCGAGTGGACGCCGGAGGCGTACGGGGGTGCGGGCGTACGACGGTGCGGTCGGGGTCAGTTGGGATGCAGCCCGGTGAACTCCAGGCCGCGGTCCTCCGGTTCGCCGAAGCGCACGTTCATGCACTGCACGGCGTTGCCCGCGCCGCCCTTGACGAGGTTGTCCAAGGCCGCGATCACGGTGACGGTGGAGGCCCCGCGGTCCAGCGCGAAGCCGACGTCGCAGAAGTTCGAGCCGGACAGGATCTTGGCGTCGGGGAAGCGGTGCATGCCGCGCCGGGCGGCGACGATCCGCACGAACGGCGCGTCGCCGTACCAGGAGCGGTAGGTGGCGCGGATGGCGCGCTCGTCGACCCCGTCGGCAAGCGCCGCCCGGCACAGCAGCTGCACCCCGCGCACCGCCTCGACGCCGGTGGCCGTCATGTGGATGGTGTGCCCGGTCGCCTGCGCGATCTCGGCCTCGTGCCGGTGCCGGGTGGGCGCGAACACCCGCAGTGCGCCGCTGCGTTCGGCGTGCAGGTTCTCCGAGCCGGCCTTGGCGCCGGAGCCGCTGGACCCGGTACGGGCGTCCACCGTGATGTCACCCCGCACCAGCCCGGCGCGGGCCAGCGGGACCAGGGAGAGCAGTCCGGCGGTGGCCATGCAGCCGGGCACGGAGATCCGGTCGGCGCTGCGCAGCCGCTCGCGGTGGAACTCGGGGATGCCCGGGGTGAACGTGTCGATCAGAGCGGGCGCCTCGTGCGGGGTGCCGTAGTAGTCCTCGTAGACATCGGTGTCGCGCAGCCGGAAGTCCCCGGACAGATCGATGACGACCCGCGCCGAGTCGAGGTACTCGGGCATCCGCTGCATGGTCTCCCGGTGCGGGGTGGCCAGGAACAGCACGTCGGGGTGGCCGAGTTGGTCGTACGACGAGAACGTCAGCCGGGTGCGGCCGCGCAGGTTGGGGTGGACGCTGTCGACCGGCCGCCCGCGCAGGGTGCGCGAGACGGCGCCGACGACCTCCACCTGGGGGTGGTTGACCAGCAGGCGGAGCAGTTCCCCGCCGATGTAGCCGGCCGCGCCCACGACGGCTGCCCGGATCATGCCTGTGCCTCCTTGATGAGCAGGGCGGCGATGGCGTCCGCTGCGTCGATGTCCGTCCCATGGCTCTGTTGCAGGCCCCGGAACTCCACCCGGTCGTTGACCTCGAGCACGGTGAGCCGACCGTCGGGGTCCTGGAGCAGGTCCACGCCGGCGATGTGCGCGCCGACGGTGTCCGCGGCGGCCACCGCGAGTGCGGTGAGGTCCGGGTCGAGCGGACAGCGCTCGCTGACCGCGCCGCGGGCGACGTTCGTACGCCACTGATCGCTGCGCCGGTACGTCGCCCCGACCGCCCGTCCGCCGACCACGAGGACCCGGATGTCCCGGTCCGCCTTGGCGACCTCGCGCTGTACGTAGACGATGTGCGACTGCGGGGAGGGCAGCGCCGCCAGGTGCTCCAGGACGGCCGCGGCCATCGCGGGGTCGGTCACCCGGGTCACCAGGCGCCCCCAGGAGCCGACCAGGGGTTTGATCACGGCCGGGTAGCCGAGCTGCTCCAGGGCTTCGAGCGCCGCCTCCGGGGTCAGCGCGAGGGTGGTCTCGGGAGTTGGCAGACCGCGGGCGACCAGCGCCGTCGACGTCTGCCACTTGTCACCGCACACCGCCGTCGCGGCGGTGGTGTTGAGCACCTTCGTGCCCGTCGACTCCAGGGCGCTCGCCGCGTACAGCGCCCGGTAGTGGCCGACCTCCCGGTTGAGGACGGTGCGCGGGCCGGCCCAGGGCGAGCCCGCCCGGACCGACAGCGCGCGGGGGTCGATCTGCAGGCACGCGGCGCCACGCCTCTCCAGGGCTGCCAGGATGCTTTTCTCCTCGAAGCGGACTCGTGAGGCGAGCACGCCGAGCCGCGGTGCCGCTGAACTCATGGCCTTCTTCTCCTTCCCCTGTGTCCCTGTGGCCTCTGGCCTCTGTGTCGGATCCGGGGCTGCTTACTCGCCCCAGTCCTCCTCGACCTCGGGCGCGAGGATGAGGCGCGGCGGCTCGACGGATTCGACCTCCAATTCCGTACGGCACTCCGGGCACTCGAGGATTTCGCCGACCCGGGCGTCGTTCTCCCAGGGCACCGCCGCGTCGCACTCGAGGCATTCGGTGATCGTCAGGGTCTGGGACATGGGAATTCCCCTCACGTGATGGAATCTGGTGGAGCAAGGAACCAAAAGGACTGTATCCCTGGGTTTTCCGCCGTTCGGCCGGGTTTCATGACCGGCTCGAATGGGAGTGAACGCGGCTGCTTATGCGTGGCTGCTCATGCCCGTGGGAATGAGGGTGTCCGCGGGGCCCGCGGACTCAAGCGGATATCCCTGGAGCGCCTGCCGGAACGCCTTCTCCGCGATCCGGACGAAGCCCTCCGGGGCGGCGCCGGGGGCCAGCGCCAGGGTCACCGGCAGCGGGGCCGGCGGCTGCGGAAGCCCCGCATGCGCGGTGCGGGCCAGGCCCCACAGCTCGTCGCCGTTGGCGATCAGGCAGGTCATGCCGAGGCCGGCCTTGGCGGCCGAACGCAGGCCGATCAGCTCGGGCCCCTCGTAGGCGACGCGCCAGGGGACGCCTGCGTCGTCCAGGACCTCGCCGACCAGTCCGCGCAGGGTGCAGGGGGCGGGGAACAGCGCCAGCGGAAGCGGGTCCCGCTCGCGGGTGGCGGGCCGGCCGAACCAGCCCATGCGCATCCTGCCCAGCTCCAGGGCGTCCGTGCCCGGGTCCGGCGGGGCGGCCTGCAACAGCAGCGCCGCGTCGAGCTGACCGGAGCCGAGCTGCTGCGCCAGCACCTCGCTCACCCCCGTCCGGACCCGCAGCTGCACCTGGGGCAGCCCTCGGTTGACCCGGCGCAGGAACTCCGGCAGGACCTCGGCGAGCTGGCTGGTCACGCCGACCGACAGCAGCACCTGGCCGGCCTCGGGCACGAACCGGGCGACCGCCTCGTCGTTCAGCGCCACCATTCGGCGGGCGTACTCCAGCAGCTCCTCGCCCTGCGGGCTGAGCTGCATCTCCCGCCCCGTGGCGGCGAAGACCGGGCTCTTGATGAGGCCGCTGAGCTGGCGGATCTGCTGGCTGACCGCGGGCTGGGTGATGTGCAGGGCCTCCGCGGCCCGCCGGAATCCGCCGTGCTCGACCACGGCCACCAATGCCCTCAGGCGATTTATCTGAAGGTCGTGACGCATTCTCTCACCCCGTCGTCGGTTGGAATTCCTGGAGCTGGCAGCAGCCTAGGAGGAGCAGGTTCGCGGCGGCCACGGCACAGCTCACCGGATGTGTGTGAGATCTTCATGTCCGGTGTGTTCAGTCGTCCCGAACGGGAATCACAGCGCCTTATTCAGACCATAAAAAGCGGGCGTGGAATTACTCCGCCAAAATGTCAGGCGGCGGCCTAGCATCGATCCCACTCAAGAGCCGTTCAAGCGGCACGTCCAGGGCCACTCAGGTAGCTACTCAGGGAGAAAAAAATGCTGGCAGCACCCGCCTCCTCGGCAGTACAGCAGGGCGTCCGGATAAACCTCGCCGACCCGTCCCTCGACGAGCGCAGCCCGGGCGAGGAATTCGCCTGGTCGGTGCGCGGGGCCGCGGCCGACGAGGATCGCGTCATACCGTTTCGCGCCCATCTCCCGGCCGTGTTCCCGCTGTTCGCGACCCGGCCCCGCTATGCCGTACGGCACCTGCTGAAGACGGCGTCGGTCGCCGACGCCCCGGTGCCGTTCGTGCACGAGCCGGCCACGCACCTGGGCGCCTCCGGCACGTCGTACCGCACGACCCCGGAGGGTTCCTTCACCTCCCGTCTGCAGCACGCCGAGCTCACCGACCTGAAGGTGCGGGTGCCGCTGCCCGCCGGGCTCCTCGACGAGCCGGCGCTGCTCGCGTCCTTCATCGACTACCGCGTCCTGGTCCGGCTGTCCGTGGTGGAGAACCAGACCCTGCTGCACGGCAGCGACGACAAGGCCATCACTGGTCTGCTCGACCTGCCCGGCATGCGCCACGGCGCCCTCGGCGACGACGTGTACGCGTCGATCACGGAGGCGGCCGCCGAGGTGGAGGAGACCGGCGGCTCCTGCGACGGCATCGTCGTCCACCCCTTCACCTACTGGGAGCTGGTCCGCGCCGGCGTCCTCGGCCGGCTGGGGGCGGCGGGCATCACTGTCTCCCGCACCCGCATGATCCCGCGCGGCCAGGTCCTGCTCGGCGACTTCCGGGCCGCCGTGACCCTGCTGGTGCCCGGCGTCGCCTCGCTGGCGCTGCTGCGCGGCCAGGGCCCGGACAGCTCCGACGTCGTCGAGGCGACCAGCCGCGTCGGTCTCGCCGTCCACCTGCCCCAGCACTTCCTGCTGCTGACCCGCGACTGACCCGCCCCCGACCTGCGTCAGCCGACGAAGGGAACCCCATGTCCGGCCCTCCTCGCCCCCCTGTCCGTGTCCTCTACATCACCGGGTGGATGCGCAGCGGCAGCACCCTGCTCGGCAACGTCCTCAACGAGCTGCCCGGCGTCCGGCACATCGGTGAGCTGCACTTCCTGTGGAAGAACGGCGTCCTCGGCACCGGGACCAACTCCAGCTGCGGCTGCGGCCGGCCGCTGACCGAGTGCCCGCTGTGGTCGGAGGCGCTGGCCGCCCTGCCCATCGGGGGCACCGAGGCCACCGCGCACCGCATGCTGGGCCTCCAGAGCGCGCTGATGCGCACCCGGCACACCCGGGACCGGCTCGCCGAGGCGCGCGGCACGCGGCCCGCCGCTCCCGGGGTCGCCGAGCTGCTCGACCAGTCGGCCGCCGTCTACCGTCGGATCGCCGCCCGCGGCGCCGACCGGCTGGTGGTGGACGGCTCCAAGTGCCCGGCGGAGGCCGCTGCCCTGCTGGGCCGGTCCGACCTCGACGTACGGGTGCTGCACATCGTGCGGGACCCGAGGGCCACCGCACTGTCGTACCGCAGCGCGAAGGAGTACATCGACCCGATGTCCCCGGCCCGCTCCAGCGGTTACTGGACGGCGTTCAACCTCGCCTCCGAGCTCGTCGGCACGGCGGCGGGCGACCGCTACCTGCGCGTCCGGCACGAGGACCTGTGCGCCCGGCCCCGGCAGACGGTGGCCGAGGTGCTGCGCTTCGCCGGCCTGGACGACGAGGCCCCGGTCGACGAGTCCGGCCGGGTCCCGCTCGGCGTCAACCACACGGTCACCGGCAATCCGGACCGGCTGCGGCGCGGAGTTACGCAGATCCGCCCCGACGAGCGCTGGCGCACCGCCCTGTCCCCGGCCGACATCACGGCGGCCACGGTCCCGGCGCTGCCGCTGCTCGGCCGGTACGGCTACCCGGTGGCACCGTCCCGCCGGTCCGGCACACCGCCCACTCCGGCCAACGGCACCGCACACCCCGGTACGGCCGACACCCCGTCCCCGAAGGCGAGTTCACAGACGGCGGCCCGGCAAGGCTTCGTCGCCCCCCTCTGGCCGGGTGAGTTCTGGTGAACCTCGGACTCGCCGGCAAAGCCGCGCTCGTGGCGGCCTCCAGCAGCGGTATCGGGCTCGCGGTCGCCAAGGTGCTCGCGGCGGAGGGCGCCGACGTGTCGATTTGCGGCCGCGATCCCGAGCGGCTCGCCGCGGCCCACAAGGAGGTGGACGCGTGCGGTCCCGGCCGGGTGCTGAGCCGGTCGGTGGACCTGCGTGACGAGCAGACCGCCGCCGGATGGGTGAGGGAGGCCGCCGAGGCGTTCGGCGCGCTGCATGTCGTAGTGACGAACTCCGGAGGCGTTCCCTTCGGCCCCGTCGAGAACTTCGAGGTCGCCGAGTACCGCGAGGCCGTCAACGACAACCTGCTGCCGCACGTCTCGCTGTCGCTGGCCGCCGCACCTCATCTGCGGCAGGCCGGCTGGGGGCGGATCGTGATGATCACTTCCGAGTCGGTGCGCCGGCCCCACCCGGGCAGCGGACTGTCCTCGGTGGCCCGGCTCGGCGTCCTCGGCTTCGCCAAGGGCCTCGTCGACGCGTTCGGCGCATCCGGGGTCACGGTCAACGTGCTGGCGCCCGGTTTCCACCGCACCCCGATCCTCGACGTTCAGTACGGCGACGAGGTCGAGGAACGCCTCGCCGAGGTCGCCGCCTCCCTGCCCGTCGGCCGCATCGGCCGCGCGGAGGACCTCGGCGCCCTGGTCGCCTTCCTCGCCAGCGAACAGGCCGCCTTCGTCACGGGCACGGTCCTGCTGGCAGACGGCGGCAACACCCGCGCCATCGTGTGAACCCGGCCACCCGAGCTGACGTCCGGCCTTCCGGCTCGCGCCCGGTCTTCGGACCGGCGCCCCGCCTCCGGGCGGTGCGCCGCCGGCCCTCGGCCGCCGCTCCCCTCACCCGACGGGCGTGTCCCTGGCCCTCGGCCGACGTCCTGCCACCCGGCCGGCGTCCGATCACCCGATGGGAGTGTCGCCCGCCCTGGGCCGACGCCTCGTCACCCGACGGGCGCACGCATCCCGGCCCGCCCCGGCCCACTGCCGACGACCCGTCGCCCACCAAACCCGCCCCACAGTCGAAGGAGTACGCACATGCTCCCGGGAACAACCCCACCCCTGGGCGAAGTCGCCAGCGCGCGGCGGCCGGCGCTCTATGTGGTCAAGCTGGGCAGCGCCACCCTGGCCCACAGCCGTGTCTTCGACGAACTGCTCGCCCTGCGTGGGCGCGGCGCGCGCCTGCTCGTCGTCGCCGGGGGAGCCGCCGGTATCGCCGAGCACTACCGCCGCACCGGACGTGAGATCCGCACCCTCGTCTCCCGCGGCGGCGACGAGATCCGCTACTGCCCACCCGAGGAGATGCGGCACATCGTCGCCGCGTACGAGGAGGTGACCCTCCCCCTGGTGGAGGAGGAGCTGACCCGGCGTGGCCTGTCGGTCTTCGCGTCGGTGGCCCGCGGCGGCTCCCTGGTGACGGCAAAGGCCAACGGACCGATGCGGGTGCGGGACAACGGCCGTATCCGCGTCGTCCGCGACCACCGCGCCGGAACCGTCACCTCCGTCGACGCGCCCCGCATCACCGCTCTGCTCGACGCCTTCGACGTGGTCTGCCTCTCCCCGCCGGTCGCCGACACCGACGGCGGTATACCGCTCAACGTGGATGCCGACGTCCTCGCCGCCACCCTGGCCCGCGCCCTGAACGCCGACCATCTGCGCCTGGTGACGGGCACCGCCGGCCTGCTCTCCGACCCCGCCGACCCGACCAGCACCCTGCGCCACCTCACCGAGGGCGAGGGCGGCAGGTACGCGAAGGGCCGTATGCGGCAGAAGGTGCGCGCCGCCGAGATCGCCATCGGCGGTGCCTCCGACACGGCGATCACCGGCCCGCACACGCTGTCCGCGATGGGCGCCACCCGCTTCTGGGGTACCACCGCGCCGGCCGCCGACCTCACCTTGCTCTCCCGGGCAGTGCAACTGTCCTCCGTCTCCCGCGACGAACGCGAACTCGCCGTCTTCCTCGCCGAGTGGTGCGCCGACCACGGCCTGAAGTCGGAGATCGACGCCGTCGGCAACCTGGTCGCCACCAAGGGCGCGGGAGACCGGCGCCTGATGATGCTCGGCCACTTGGACACCGTGCCCTACCGATGGCCCGTCCGCTGGGACGGTGAGGTGCTCTCCGGCCGCGGTTCGGTCGACGCCAAGGGCAGCCTGGTGACCTTCCTGCAGACCCTCGCCGACTACGACCCTCCCGAGGGCGTCGAGCTACGGGTGATCGGCGCCGTCGAGGAGGAGATCACCGGGGCCGGCGCCTTCCACGTCCGCGACACCTACCCCGCCGACGCGGTGATCGTCGGCGAGCCCAGCGGCGCGTCCGCCCTCACCCTCGGCTACTACGGCCTGATCAAGGTCCGCCTGCACACCCGCGAGAGCGTCGGCCACACCGCCGGCGAGGGCGTCCGCACGGCCGGTGACCGCCTCGTCGAGTCCCTCACCGCCGTGCGCACGGCGGTCGCTGAGGTTGCCCCCAACGCCCTCACCGCCACCCTGGGCGTCCGCGCCCTCAACGAGGGCGACGTCCAGGACGGCGAAGCCGTCGTCGACATACGGCTGCCTCCGGGCCACGCCGTGGAGACGATCGTCGACGCGCTGCGCGCCGCCGTGGCGGAGCCCGTTCGCATCGAGGTGCTGCGTGCCACCCCGGGCGTGGCCACACCGCGCACCAGCCCGCTCGTCAAGGCGTTCCAACGGGCCTTCCACACCGAGGAGTTGAGGCCCCGCTACCTGATGAAGAAGGGCAGCAGCGACATGAACACGCTTGCCACCACCTGGCACGGCGTCCCCATGGTCGCCTACGGCCCCGGTGACGCGAGCCTGGACCACACCCCCGCCGAGCACTTGCCCGCGGCCGAGTTCCGGCAGGCCCGGCGCCTGCTGACCGCCGCCGTCCGAGAATGGAGCACGCTGTGACCACCCTGCAGACCACCCGACCGGGCCCCGACCTCACCTCCCTTTCCACACCTGCTCCTTACTGCACCTGCTACCCCGGCGCGACCGTGTGGCTGACCGGGCTGCCGAGCTCCGGCAAGACCACCGTCGCCCGCACCGCCGCCGAGGTCCTACGACGTGACGGCCGCCGCGTGGAGGTGCTCGACGGCGACGAACTGCGCCGTACACTCACCGGCGACCTCGGCTACTCCCGCGAGGACCGGCATCGCAACGTCGAGCGCGTCGGCCGCGTCGCCCAGGTCCTCGCCCGCAACGGCGTCCTCACCCTGGTCCCGGTCATCGCCCCGTACGCCGACTCCCGCGCACTGGTGCGCGACCTGCACCGGGAGAGCCGTACCGCGTTCCTGGAGATCCATGTCGCCGCCCCGGTCGAGGTGTGCTCCGTACGCGACGTCAAGGGCCTGTACGCGCGCCGCGCCGCGGGCGAGATCAACGGGCTGACCGGCGTGGACGACCCGTACGAGGAGCCGTCAGCCCCCGATCTGCGGATCGACTCGCACACCGAGTCCGTGGACCGGTCCGTGGCGGTGCTGCTCGCCCTGCTCACCGAGCGGGGGCTGGCATGACCGCCCTGACCACCGCACCGGCACCCGCGCCCACCGCGAACCCGTACACCCTGTCCCATCTCGACGCCGTCGAGTCGGAGGCCATCCACATCTTCCGGGAGGTGGCGGGCGAGTTCGAGAACCCGCTGATCCTCTTCTCCGGCGGCAAGGACTCCATCGTCATGCTGCACCTGGCGCTGAAGGCGTTCGCGCCGGCGACCGTCCCGTTCTCCCTGTTGCACGTCGACACCGGGCACAACTTCCCCGAGGTCATCGACCACCGGGACCGTACGGTCGCCCGGCACAACCTGCGTCTGCACATCGCGTCCGTGCAGGACTACATCGACCGAGGCGTGCTGCGCGAGCGGCCCGACGGCACCCGCAACCCCCTTCAGACCGTGCCCCTCACGGAGAAGATCCAGGCCGAGCGCTTCGACGCCGTGTTCGGCGGTGGCCGCCGGGACGAGGAGAAGGCCCGCGCGAAGGAACGGGTGTTCTCGCTGCGCGACGAGTTCTCCCAGTGGGACCCGCGCAGGCAGCGCCCCGAGCTCTGGAACCTCTACAACGGGCGGCACGCGCCCGGCGAGCACGTCCGCGTGTTCCCGCTGTCCAACTGGACCGAGCTGGACGTCTGGCAGTACATCGCCCGTGAGGGCATCGAGTTGCCGGACATCTACTTCGCGCACGAGCGTGAGGTGTTCTGGCGGGGCGGCATGTGGCTGACCGCGGGTGAGTGGGGCGGGCCGAAGGACGGCGAGACCGTCGAGAAGCGCCTCGTCCGCTACCGCACCGTCGGCGACATGTCCTGCACCGGCGCCGTGGACTCCGACGCGGTGACCCTGGACCAGGTCATCGCCGAGATCGCCGCCGCCCGCCTCACCGAGCGGGGCGCCACCCGCGCCGACGACAAGCTCTCCGAGGCCGCCATGGAAGACCGCAAGCGCGAGGGGTACTTCTAGCCATGACCATCGACTCAGCCCCGGCCATCCACCGAGCCCCGGCCATCGACACCCTGCGGTTCGCCACCGCCGGCTCCGTCGACGACGGCAAGTCCACGCTCGTCGGCCGTCTGCTGCACGACTCCAAGTCGGTCCTCGCCGACCAGATGGAGGCCGTCGAGCACGCCTCCCGCTCACGCGGCCAGGACACCCCCGACCTCGCCCTCCTCACCGACGGCCTACGCGCCGAACGCGAGCAGGGCATCACCATCGACGTGGCGTACCGCTACTTCGCCACGCCCCGACGCCGGTTCATCCTCGCCGACACCCCGGGCCATGTGCAGTACACCCGCAACATGGTCACCGGCGCCTCCACCGCCGACCTTGCCCTGGTCCTGGTGGACGCCCGGCACGGCGTCGTGGAGCAGACCCGCCGCCATCTCGCCGTGTCCGCGCTGCTGCGCATCCCCCGGGTGACGCTGGTCGTCAACAAGATGGACATGGTGGGCTGTTCGGAGCAGGTCTTCGCGGACATCGTCGCCGAGTTCGCCGGCTGTGCCAGCACCCTCGGCGTCGTCCGCGTGACCGCTGTCCCGGTCTCGGCGCTGGACGGCGACAACGTCGTACGGCCCTCGGACCGGATGGACTGGTACGGCGGCCCGACCGTCCTGGAGCACCTGGAGACGGTGCCCATCGGCGTTGACCCACGCACCGAACCGGTCCGCCTGCCCGTGCAGTACGTGATCCGGCCGCAGACCGCCGGACACCGCGACTACCGCGGCTACGCCGGTCAGCTCGTCTCCGGGCTGCTGCGGGTCGGCGACCCGGTGACCGTCCTGCCGTCCGGCCGCAGCAGCGTCGTCGAGGCCATCGACACCCCGGCGGGCACGGTCCCGGCGGCCTGGGCGCCGCAGTCGGTGACGGTGCGCCTGGCCGACGACATCGACATCGCCCGCGGCGATCTGGTGGCCCCCGCCGCCGCCCCGCCCCGCACCACCCGGCTGATCCACGCCACCGTCTGTCATCTGGCCGAACGCCCGCTGCGTGCCGGCCAGCGGGTGCTGCTGAAGCACACCACGCGCACCGTGCGGGCGCGGGTCGAGGAGATCGGCTCCCGGCTCGACCTGCGGGACCTCACCGAGCGTCCGGGGCCGTGGACGCTCGACGCCAACGACATCGGGCGGATCGTGGTGCGCACCGCCGAGCCGGTCGCCCTCGACGGCTATGCCGAGCTGCGCCGCACCGGTTCGTTCCTGCTCATCGACCCGGACGACGGCAGCACCCTCACGGCAGGCATGGCCGACGCCCCGGAGGACCCGGCTGCCCCGGGCCGCGCGGAAGGAGTGTGAGAGCTGCCCTGGATGATCATGAGAGCGTCATGTCGAGCCGGTGACGCTGGCACTGTCGGCCCCGCCCGCGTCCCGGAAGACTCTTCCTCATCGAACGCGGCACCACCCAGCGCCACCGGGCACCACCCGAACCACCAGCACCACTCGACACCACCTTCGAGGAAGGCCCGACATGAATCTCACCGTCGCCACCACCGCCTGCCCCGCCACCGACGCCCCGGCCATGGACGGCCTGGTCATCGAGGACCTCGCCGCGTCGGCCGCCGAGCCGTTCCAGCCGGGCACCTGCATCTGCTGGTCGGAGAGCGCGCTCGCCGAGTGACGCGTTCAGCAGTCGAACGGACCGCAGCCGATCGCAGGGGGAACGGGGGAACGGCAGTGACGAAGCGGCAGAGCGCGGAACCGGGACTGGCCTTCAAGCACCACCTGACGGCCGAAGTGGTGCCGGGGGAAGGGGTGTTCCTGGTGTCCGACCGCGGCGTGACCGTGCTGCGCGGCGCCGGAGTCACCGAGCTCGCCCCGCTCCTCGACGGCAGCCGGACACTGGACCAGCTGGCCGACGAGGCGCCCGCCGGGCTGTTCCCGGCGCAGGTGCGGCAGGTCGTCGGCAGGCTCCTCGACTCGGGGCTGCTCACCCACCGGCCGCCGAACGCCGCTGCCTCCCCCGACGAGGCGTTCTGGGAACTGGCGGGCATGGACGGGCCCGCCGCCGCCCGCAGCACCGCGGTCGCCACGGTCGCCGTCGCCTCCACCGGCACCCACGCCCGGCAGGCCGTCGCCGAGATGACCGCCGCGCTCACCGACAACGGCCTGCGCCCGCACCGCCCCGGCGAGGACACCGAACCCCCGAGCCTCGCCGTCGTCCTCTGCGACAGCTACCTCGACGCCGAACTCGCGGACATGGACGCCGCGTACCGGTCCGCCGGCACGCCCTGGCTGCTCGTCCGGCTGATGGGCGGGCGGCCCTGGATCGGCCCGGTGTTCCGCCCGGACGACGGCCCCTGCTGGCACTGCCTGGCCGAGCCGCTGCGCCGCAACCGCCCCGCCGAGGCGTTCCTCGGCCGGGCCCTCGGCCGCCCGGTCCGCACCCCGCCCTCGGCACTCGCCGCCGGCCGCGCGGCCGGTCTGCACCTGGCCTGCCTGGAGGCCGTCAAGTGGCTGGCCGGGCAGCGCCACCCCGGCCAGTCCGCGCTGTGGGAGCTGAACCCCCTCGACCTGACGAGCAGTCACCATCCGGTACGGCGCCGCCCGCAGTGCTCCTGCTGCGGCGACCCCGAGCTGATGGCGAGCCAGGTCCGGGCGCCGTTCTCCATCACCCGCCGCCCCAAGACCGGCACCGGCACCGGCGAGCGGTCGCTGCCGGCGGAGGAGATGCTCCGGCGGTACGGGCATCTCGTCGACGACCTGACCGGAGTGGTCAAGGAGATCCGCCGCGACCGGCGCGGCCCCGGCTTCCTCAACTGCTTCCACTCCGGGCACAACCCGGCCGCAGCGCCCACCGGACTCGCCCAGGTGCGCAGCGGACTGCGCAGCCACAGCTCGGGCAAGGGCACCACCGAGACCCAGGCGAGAGTGAGCGCCCTGTGCGAGGCCGTCGAGCGGCACAGCGGCTACTTCCAGGGCGACGAGCCGACCGTGCGGGCCGCCTACCGGGACATCGCCGACCGAGCCGTGCACCCGGACACGGTCCAGCTCTTCCACCCCCGCCAGTACGCCGACCGCGACCGCTGGAACGCCGAGCACGGCCCGGCGCACCGCGTCTGCGACCCCTTCGACGAGGACGCGCCGGTCGACTGGACGCCGATGTGGTCCCTGACCGGAAACCGGCACCGCCTGGTGCCCACCGCGATGCTCTACTACAACGCGCCCGGCAACAGGGTCCCGTTCGCAGCGACCTCCAACGGCTCGGCGGCAGGCAGCTGCCGCGAGGACGCCGTCGTCCAGGGCTTCCTGGAACTCGTCGAACGCGACGCCGTCGCCCTGTGGTGGTACAACCGCACCCGCCAGCCCGGCGTGGACCTCGACGCCTTCGACGACCCCTGGGTCCGGCGGGTGCGCGACGAACACCGGGGCCTCGCCCGGCGGCTGTGGGTCCTCGACCTCACCAGCGACCTCGACATCCCGGTCTTCGCCGCCCTGTCCGCCCGCACCGACAAACCGGCCGAGGACATCACCCTCGGCTTCGGCGCCCACTTCGACCCCCGGATCGCGCTGCGCCGGGCGGTGGCGGAGCTCAACCAGATGCTCCCGCCGGTCGCCCAGGCCCGACCCGACGGCACCGGGTACAGCTGCGACGACCCCGCCGTCCTGACCTGGTGGCGGACCGCCACCACCGCCAACCAGCCGTACCTGCTGCCCGGGCCGGCCGAACCGGCCCGCAGCCCCGAGGACTTCGGGTACGTTCCGCGCGCCGACCTGGCCGACGACGTGGCGGCGGCCGCCGACCTCGCCCGCGGAATCGGCAGCGACCTGCTGGTCCTCGACCAGACCCGGCTGGACATCGGCCTGCCGGTGGTCAAGGTGGTGGTGCCCGGGCTGCGCCCCTTCTGGGCCCGCTTCGCCCCCGGCCGCTTGTACGACGTCCCGGTGCGCCTGGGCCGCCGGTCCACCCCGATCCGCTACGAGGACCTCAACCCGGTCCCGCTCTTCCTGTGACACCGCCCGACATCGTCGTACCCCCCGACACCGCCGCCCCCGAGGTCTCGCCATGAATTCCGCCGCCCCGTCCCTGAAGCCGCTGTGGTCGCTGCGTGAGGACTGCGGATTCCGGCTCGTACCGGACGATCCGGGCGCCGGCGTCGTCAGCACCCCCTGGGGGGAGATCCGCCTCGACGCGGGCACCCCCGCGGTCGGCCGGGCGCTGGAGCGTATGACGTACGGTCCGGTCTCGCTCGACAACGTGCTGCCCGGCTTCACCGAGGGCACCGGACCGGCTGAGGAACGCCCCCAGTACGGCGCCCTGGACGCCGCCCTCGGACGACTCCAGCACGTCGTGGTGCGCACCCTCGCACTGGCGGAGGGCACCCACCATCTGACCGTGGTGCCCATCGCCCGGCGAGCCCGGTTCACCCCCGGCCGCCCCGACGTGGACGCCGTGCACCGACTGTCGAAGTTCGTCACCCTGCGGGCCGGAGCCGAGGGATGGGTGGCGGAGTCGCCGCTCGCCGCCCACCGGGTGCTCCTGCACACCCCGCAGGCCGGCTGGCTGGTCGGCTGCTACGCCTGGCCCACGACGGTACGCGAGGCGGCTCGCATGCTCGGGCTGCCGGTGGAGGAGACGGCTCTGGTGGTCGGCTACCTGGAGGCCGCCGGGATGCTGGTACCGAGAGTCCCGCAGGCGGCCTCCGGTGGCGCGGACGGATCCTCCTCCGTCTCCTTCGCCTTCGCCTTCGCCGAGGATCACGACATCGCCCTGGAGCCCTGGTCGCCGCGGGAGCTGCTCGTGCACCAGCGCAGCAGACCGGGCGCGCACGACGAACCAGTGGGCAAGGCCAGCGAGTTGGACGACGACACCGACGGCGACGGCGGGTACGGCGACCCCGTCGACGGCGACACGGTCATTGCCCTGCCGGTGCCCGACCGCGCCCGCGCGGGCGCGCGCGAACCCGGCCTGAGCGAGGTCCTGGCCGCCCGGCGCTCCGAGCGGGTGGACAACGGAATGCCGCTGACCCTCGACCAGTTGGGGGAGCTGCTGCACCGGTCCGCCGCCGAGCGTCCGGCGGGCGGGCGACCGTATCCGAGCCTCGGCGCGCGCTATCCGCTGGAGCTGTACCTCACCGTCGCCGGCGGCGGCCTCAAGCGCGGGGTGTACCACTACGACCCGCACGGCCATCTGCTCGCCCCGCTGGACACGGCGCCGGAGCTGGTGGACGGCCTGCTCGGCGAGGCCGCCGCGAACGCGGGGATGAGCCAGGAGCCGTCGGTACTGATCAGCATGACGGCCCGCTACCACCGTACGGCCGGTTTCTACCGCGGCACGGCCTACTCGGCCCTTCTCAAGGAAGTGGGAGCGCTCCAGCAGACGTTGTACCTGGTGGCGACGGCGATGGGACTCGGGCCCTGCGCGCTGGCGTTCGGCGACACCGAGACGACGGCCCGCGCCTTCGGCCTCGACTGGCGGGCCGAGCCAGGGGTGGGGGAGTTCGTGGTGTCGGCCTTACCGGCCCCGGAACTGGGACGATGACGGCCTGACGGACCTATGCTGTACCCCGCCCGAAATCGCATTCGAGTGGGGGGTTTCAGTGCGATGGTTCCGTCCGTTGGTCTCGGCCGGCCCGATGCGGCACAGACCGGTCAGCAACGTCGAACTGGCCCCCAGGATGGCGTCCGCCATCACCACCGTCGTCATTCTCTGCTTCTTCGGCGTGGCGCTCACCTACGCGGTGAAGGGCGGCTTCGGCGCGCTGAAGCTGACGGCGTTCGGCGTTCTGATGCTGATGCTGCTCGGCCTGCAGTTCTGTCACTCGTTCCCGGCACGGGCGCCGAGGTGGGCGCGGCATCGGCGGGTGACTCTGGCTGTCCAGGCAGCACTCACCTTCGCCCCGTTCACGTTCTTCGGCGCGGCCTGGCTGGGCATGCCCGGATTCCTCTGCTCCTCCTGTCTGTTGGTGCTGCGCCCGGCGCTCGCCTGGGCCGCCTTCGCGCTGGTCGTCGTGGCGACGGGCGCCGCGCAGTTCCTGGTGGGCTACGGCGCGGACCAGCTGCCGTACAACGCGGTGGCGACCGTCCTCACCGGCGTCGTGGTGTACGGGCTGAGCCGGCTGACCGGGCTCATCGCCGAAGTGCAGGCCGCCCGTGACGAACTGGTGCGGGTGACCCTCGCGCAGGAGCGGGTGCGCTTCGCCCGCGACCTGCACGACCTGCTCGGCTTCAGTCTTTCCACCATCACCCTCAAGTGCGAACTCGCCCACCGTCTGGTGCGGGTCGACCCGGAGCGCGCCGAGAGCGAGATCACCGAGATCGTGCAGGCGGCCCGGCAGGCATCCTCCGAGGTGCGCTCGGTGGCAAGCAGCTATTTGCGGATGAGCCTCGACCATGAACTCCCGGCTGCCGCCTCGCTGTTGCGCGCCGTCGGCATCCATGCCGCGGTGCGGGTGGCGGCGGGTGAGGTGTCGCCGGCGGTGGACGCGGTGCTGGCGACGGTGCTGCGCGAGGGCGTCACCAACATGCTGCGCCACAGCAAGGCCCAGAACTGTGTGATCGAGGCCGCCGCCGCCGACGGCTCCGTGCGCCTGGTGATCGTCAACGATGGGCTGAGGGACGGCATCACGGACGCGAGAAGCGCGCACTTCGCCGAGGTGCCGGGCGTCGCTGCGTCCGGCGGGAACGGGCTGAGCAGTCTGGCGGCGCGGGCCACGGCCCTCGGCGGCCGGCTCGACTCCGGTGAGCGTCCCGACGGCTGGTTCGAGCTGTCCGTCGTCCTGCCCGCGCAGGCCGCCGGGAAGGATGGCGAGGGCGCGGTCACAGCCAGCCGGAATCCCTAGCGATCCGCACGGCGTCCATCCGGTTGCGGGCGTCCAGCCGGGTCACCGCGGCGGTCAGGTAGTTGCGCACGGTGCCCGCGGACAGGAACAGCGCACGGGCGATCTCCGGCACCTCTTCGCCCTGCGCGGCCAGCCGCAGCACCTCGGTCTCCCGGGCGGAGAGCGGACTCTCCCCGGCTTGCAGGGCGCTGAGCGCCAGCTCCGGATCGACCACCCGGCCCCCGGCGGCCACCTCCCGGATCGCCGCCGCGAGCCGGGCGGGCTCGGTGTCCTTCAGCAGGAACCCACAAGCGTGGGCCTCCAGGGCGCGGCGCAGATTGCCCGGCCGGCCGAGCGTGGTCAGGATCGCGGTCCGGCAGGAGGGGAGTTTCTGGTGGAGCAGCCCTGCGGCCTCGATGCCGTCGATGCCCGGCATATCGATGTCGAGCACCGCCACGTCGGGCCGGTGCTCCAGTGCCAGCGGCAGGACCTGGTCGCCGTTCCCGGTCTCGGCCACCACCTCGATGTCGGACTCCAGCTCCAGCAGAGAGGCCAGGGCCCGGCGGAGCATGAGCATGTCCTCCGCAAGCAGGACTCGGATCACTGATTCCCCCCGGTGTCAGTGCGGTGATCTGTCGTGTTGGACCTGTGTGCTTGGCGTGAACTGTACGCGCGAACTCGCATTCCGTGCACGACTGTTGAAGCCATCACCTGCAGGCCATGGCCGTTGAGGGCCGAACCGTCGATACGGCGCGACTCATTGGCCGATGCACCGATTCGGTGCCGGCGGCGGCCGAAAACCGTGCGTCTGTACGTCGCGAACCGAGTGAAGCGGGCCGCCACACGGAGGTCGGACTCGACGAAGTGAGCGGTCGCGAGCAGCTCGGGGAGGATGTCGCCCAGGCAGTCCTCGGCGCTGCGGCGGGCTGCGTGTCGCTCGGATGGGTGCTCGAGCGGCCTTGGTGGCGGGCTGATGGGAGCCGTTTGGGAGCCGAAGTCGGCTCCCAAACGGCCCTCGGAACCACTCAGGGACCCGACCCGCGCTGCGGATC
Source organism: Streptomyces albiflavescens (assembly GCF_014645835.1). Taxonomy (GTDB): domain Bacteria; phylum Actinomycetota; class Actinomycetes; order Streptomycetales; family Streptomycetaceae; genus Streptomyces; species Streptomyces albiflavescens. The sequence goes on along the minus strand of NZ_BMMM01000010.1, from coordinate 248,758 downwards.
AGGCCCGTCCTCGCCGTGCGCGGCCGCATCAAACGCTGATGCCCCGGTCTCTGACGGTTCAGCAAACTGAACAGCCAGATTCTGTTTCGTGCTCACCTTGATCTTCGGCGCCATCGGCTTGATCATCAGCTGATTGGACAGGCCAGGTACGCGTGGGCTGGCACGAGAGCTCGGGAGCTCAGCTTGGGAAGCTAAGGGCATCTAGGGCTTGCTCCCGGCCTGACCTGCGGCGGAGGGACGCGAGCACGCGGTAGACGGTCGATTGGTTCCCCGCTGTTCCCCGTGGTTCCCCGCACGATCTGGCACGCGTCTGGCACGCGTCATTCGTCGTCGCACCTCTCCAAGACCAGCCCTACGGAGCCTTGTTCGAGCCCGTTGTTCTCCTCCAGGTGGAGGTGAGCGCCGTCCGGCGTGCCGTCCTGAGCGAGAGTGAGGAGGTGGCCGGCCAGAGTCTTCAACCCGGCAGCGTTTGCCTCAATGACGATCTCGCCACCCAGGTCGCGGACCTCGATGCGTGCGCCTTCCTCCCACGTGAAAACTCTGGTTATTCCATCGGTCGCCGCACTCACGCGAGTGTTCATCGACGGGCAGCGCTAGCTTCAGGGGCCATACCCCAAGCATCGCGTACCCCGGGCCAGCCGCGACGCCGAGACATGAGTGATGACCTCTTCGTCCCGAACTATGGGCGGGACGGTCGTTGAGGTCTGCTCGGCAGATCACGTGGGTGTTTGGAAACATTGACGGTCGGCTGCGGTCGTGGTGGTTGCTGTACAGCCCTGCTGTACTGCGGTCGGGGCCCGAGGCACTCTCCTGCCATACTGCTGGGCGCTGCTGTAATTCAGCAGCCGTTGAGTGCCGTCCCTGGACATCGTCGGCCGCATGTCTGACGAGTGCTTCGGACACCCACGGCTGGCCGCGATCCACGACCCGCTCGACCCCGATCGCAGCGATCCGAGTGCACACCTGCCATAAAAGGTGCCCGGCTCCTGGGCGGCATCCCGTGGGACCTGCGGAAACTTGCGCGGGTGTGCCGTACAACCCTGAAGGGGCTCCAGAGGTCTTGTGGGCATCCTGTCTTCCTAGTGGGGGTTGCATCACTGTGCGTGTGCGCAGCATTTCGGCCGTAACAGCGCTCGCGGTCACTCTCGGTTCTGTCGCCCTGATCGGGTCGGCGGCGGGCGCTGCCGTCGCCGACAGCAGCGCCGCGCTGCCCATCACGTCCAGCGGCGACATCATCGTGGACGGCGTTCACCGGCGGGTCCTCATCAGTGACCCGTCGGGAGGCAAGGTCGTCGCCACCGACTACAACGGCACCGTCATCGGGACGATCACCTCGCTGCCGCAGGCTGACGGCCTGGAGCTTTCCGCCGACTCGGCAACGGTCTACGTCGCCGTGCCGGGAACTGACGAGATCGTGGCCATCGACACGGCGACGCTCACCGAGGCCGGGCGGTACGCGACGGGTGACGGCACAGATCCGCAGCACCTGGCGCTCGCGGGCGGCAAACTCTGGTTCGGCTATGGCAGCGTCGGTCACGGCAACATCGGCTCTCTCGACCTGTCCGGCGGGCAGCCGCAGGTTTCGCTCGCCCAGGAGGCCGAGGGGACGTGGAAGGACGCTCCCCTGCTGGACTCGGCACCCGGCGCTCCCGACACCCTGGCGGCCGGCTCGCGCCAGTACTACTTCACCCTCGGCATCTATGACGTGTCGTCCGGCACGGCCGGCCGGACCGCGTTCCTCGGCGGGCAGGAAGCCGCCATCGGCAACACCGCGGAGGACCTGGCGCTCACCCCGGACGGCACAGAGCTCGTGGTGGCCACCACGGCAGGCGACTTCCAGCAGGTCTTCCGGACCTCGGACCTGTCGGAGACCATCAGGTATCCGAGCAGCTACTGGGAACAACGGTCGGTGGATGTCGCGCCGGACGGCCTCGTCGCGGTGGGCACCGACACCTACGCCTCCTTCCTCCCCCATGTGTCCATCTACAAGCCGGGTAGCACGACCCCGAGGCGGACCGCCAACTTCACCGACGAACAGGGCGGAGTCGCCCAGGAGGCCCTGCTCGACCACGGCGACCTCGCCTTCGCACCCGACAGCAGCCGGCTCTTCGCGGTCACACACAGCCTCAACAGCAAGTACAGCCTGCGCGTCGTCACCGACCCCGGCAAGGCCGTCACCACCGTCACGGTGAACGCCCCGGCGACCGCCGACCGTGCCAAGTCGCTGACCGTCTCCGGCAAGGTCACGAACACGCTCGGGCTGCCCGCGGGGACCACCGTCGCGGTTGCCCGGACGGACCTGGAGTCTCCGAACGGCAAGGCGCTCCCGGCCGCGACGGTGAAGGCGGACGGGACCTACTCCTTCACCGACACCCCGCCCGCGGGCGGCAAGGTCACGTACAAGGTCTCCTATGCCGGCGGCGCCGATCGCACGGCTGCCTCCGCCTCCGACACGGTCGAGGTCTCCCGGAACTCGACGACCCTGACAGTGAACAAGAACGGCACCGTCTACGACTACGCCAGTAACGTGACGTTCACCGCCCACCTCGGCACGACGTACAAGAACCGGACGCTCTCGCTCTACGCGGACACTGCGGGCGACGGCAAGGGCAAGTACCTGGTCAAGACCAGCACGGTCAACAGCGAGGGCAACCTGTCGGTCACCTTGACCCTGAAGCGCGACACCACGGTGAGCGCGTCCTTCTCCGGCGACGCCCGGACCGCCCCGAAGACGGCCACGAGCTGGGTGGGCGCGAAGGTCAAGGTGTCGCTGAGCCTGAGCCGCTACTACAAGACGGCCACGGTCAACGGGTACACCAAGTACTACTTCCGGAAGACGACCAATCCGCTTCTCACGACCACGATGACGGCCTACCCCAGCCGCGCGCAGAAGCTGGAGTTCCAGATCTACTCCGGCGGAGCCTGGCGGTCGGCGGGATACAACTACTTCAACCTCGACTCCACGGGCAAGTCGGTGGTGCAGCTGGGCGGCACGCACCAGACCGGCTACACGATGCGCGTGCGGTCGTCCTACATCAACAACTCCTCGAACGACAGCGTGAACTCGACCACGCACGGCTCCTGGAAGTACTTCACCTTCACCAGCTGAGGCCCCCAAAGCCCGGCGCATCCGATGACGCGCCGGGCCTTGGGATACATCTTCCTCAGGGGAGGCGATAGAGCCGAGTGTCACGCGCAAGGACACGATGGCGCGCGTCGGCCACTCCTCGGAGCGGGCCGCGCTGAATCCTCGGTTCAAGGTCGGCTCGTCTCCTCAGCCCCGATGGGCAGCGGTGCCAACACGCTTTCCAACTGTGTTGGCGAGGCGGTTGGCTGCGTGCGGGGGCGTTCACCTGCGTTCATGGGCGGCTCGCCACCAAATGTGGTCTCGGCTCTGGGTTGCGTCCGAACCATCGTGAACGGGGCTGAATGAGACGGGCTGGGCCCGAGGCCCGAGGTACCCAACGGGCACGGAAGAGGTCTGGTCGGCCGACTGGCGGCCTGGAGCGGTCGCGTGAAGCACCGATCCTCAGAACTTGCCTCCCACCAGGACCGTGCGATGGTCACCCAGCACGCGTGCGAAGCGTTCGAGGAAGCCGGGGCTGAACTCGGGCCAGTCCCAGAACTCGAATCCCAGATAGCCGAACGCGTAGTAGTCGTTGTCCCAGGTCCACGCGGTCAGGTCACCAGCTCGACTACAGCGTGGACAGGTGACGGCAGCTTGGCCCGAGTCGCGCCAGGTGCCGATGGCCTTGTTGAAGGGATCCCAGGCGTCCTCGATCGCGTCCCACTCATCGGTATACAGGTCCACGCGGGCGGCGCAGTGAGGGCAGGCGGCGTACATGGCATCGCCCTGCCCGCCGTGGAAGACGGTTCGACCTGTCTCGACCTTGAGTCCGTCGCTCGGCTCCCAGTCGACTTGCTCGACCGCCTTGGCCCAGAGCGGACCCGGTGGGTGTCCGAGCGGGGCGCCGAGAACGCAGTCGGTGCGCTCGGCGCGGACTATCCCTTCCGCGACGAGCCAGTCAAGGCCGCGGGCTGCCAGTGCTGTTGCGTCGGCCGGCGTGGCGTGGAGGTCGACGATGGTTTGGAAGTAGTTTCCCATGAGGAGGGAGAGTACGAGGCGCCACCGACAGTCAGCAGTTGAAGGCCTGAGCGGAGATCTGAGGACCTGAGCTTGGGAATCACCGGCACTTGCACGGTGATTTGGTGGCTGACCTGCAAGGATGGCCCCTTGATTGCCATGGCTGCCGCCCCCCGCTGAACCGCCGTTGACCGTGGCTGACCGTGCGTTCTGGTGCGCAGCTGGTGCGCCCGGGTCTGGAGACAGGCGCACGCCGTCCAACTGTGCGTAAGGAGCCGACGCCATCACCCACTAGGGGTCGACCCTTGCGCTCAAGGGTCCCTGAGCATTTCGAGCACTCTTATCCGACGGAAACCACCGGTTCGGGCCCCGGAAAGTTCGGAGGGAGCCCATGCGGTTCGGCCGTCCCAGAGCACAACCAGGCGAGATAGCTCGAGAGGCTGCCCTCGTAGTGGAACCAGTCGTCATTCCGCCCAGCCACAACGACTGTCCATTCGTTGGGCTGCCCTTCTGTACGCCAGTAGAACTCGTCCCCGTCTATCGAGCCGCCCCACGGCAGCAACCCTCCCGATTCCGGGAACGCAGGGTAGCCACCGAGCATTTCCTTCTGTGCCATATCCTCGGCACCGGCGAGATCCTCTCTCGTCCCCTCGACGAATTCCGCTTCGCCTCCTGGGGCCGGCGACGTCACAGAGAGGAACTGCCCGATCCCCAACCGAGGGTAGGACTCCGCCAAAGCGATGTAGTCGTCTGGCAGCCCAGTCCGCAACCCGTCGAAGAGCACCTGCCAGTCGATGCGCCGTGGAACCTCGAGCCGCTGCGCCACCAGCCCCGGCAGCGCGGCCTCCAGGGATTCGATACTCAACAGCCACCTCCATTTGCGTTCTTGTTGTCTATCCGCACACTGAACAGCATCGACGTCGCGGAGGATGCATCACACCGTTACCGCAACGATGAACCGTTCCGGGTTTGATCGAGACTCTAGGTCGTGACTGTGACCTGGGGTTTCGTGGTTGCGTGGTAGTGATTGGTCTCGTATTCGACGGGTGGGATGTGCCCGATCTCACCGTGTAGTCGGCGGTGGCAGTACCAGTCGACCCACTCTGCGGTGGCCAGCTCGACCTCGGAGAGTGTCTTCCAGGGGTGGCGGGGTTTGATCAGCTCGGTCTTGAACAGGCCGATCGTGGACTCCATCAGGGCGTTGTCGTACGCGTCACCGACCGATCCGATCGACGCGGCGATTCCTGCCCGGTCGAGGTGCTCGGCGAGCGCGAACGAGGTGTACTGCGAACCGGCATCGGAATGATGTATCAACTCGCCTGGCTGGTAGGGGTGTTGGTCCCGGTCGCGCTGCCACAGGGCCATCTCCAGGGCGTCCAGGACGAGCCTTGTCTCCTTCGAAGTGGCCGCTGACCAGCCGACGATACGGCGGGAGAAGGTGTCCACGACGAAGGCGACGTAGACGACGCCGGCGAAGGTGGCGACGTGGGTGAAGTCGGCGACCCAGCAGCGGTTCGGCGCCGGGGCGACGAAGTCGCGGTCCACGAGATCCGGGGCCCGTTCCGCGCTCGCGTCGGGGATCGTGGTGATCACCCGCTTGCCGCGGACCGCGCCGGTGATTCCGAGCTCGCGCATGAGGCGTTCGACGGTGCAGCGGGCCACGGTGTGGTCGTGCCTGTTCAGGTGTCGCCAGATCTTCCGCGCGCCGTAGACACGGTAGTTGGCCTCGTACGCCTCTGTGATGAGGGTCTTCAGCTCGGCGTCGCGGACGGTGCGGGCTGCGGGTGCGGCCTGGCGTTTGTGGTGGGCGTAGTAGGTGGACGGTGCGATCTTGCAGTCGTGGTCGGTGAGGACCCGGCAGATCGGCTCGACGCCGCCGAAGCGGTCCTTGTGCTCGTCGATGAACGCTACGAGCGTGTGTGTGGCCGGTCGAGCTCGGCCGCGAAGAAAGACGCCGCAGCCTTCAGGATGTCGTTCGCCCGCTTCAGCTCGGCGTTCTCCTTCTTCAGCCGCTTCAGCTCGGCCGACTCCTCGCTCGTCGTACCCGCACGGGCGCCGGCGTCGATCTGGTCCTGCCGGACCCACTTGCGCAAGGTCTCGGTCGTGCCGATGCCCAGTTTCTGGGCGACTGCTTTCATCGCGGCCCACTCGGTGTCGTACTCCGGTCGCACCTCGGCGACCATCCGCACCGCACGACGGCGCAGCTCAAGCGGGTACTGGGAAGGACGTGCCATAACTCGATCCTCTCAAACGATCGAGTCCCTACCGAACCCGGAACGGTTCAGTCACGAAGGTGCCGAAGGAGAGTGGACTTCCCCTGAGCTATTCGGCGGCGGAGGTAGCGACGTCACTGGGGTGCTCGGAGTGGTGGGTGAAGGAACAAGTCCGCCGACGGCGCATCCCCTTCCTGAGGAGCGGTGGCGGGTACCGCTTTACCAGCGATCACGTTCGAGAGATCTTCCACATTCTTGAAGAGCGGCCCAGCCCGGCAAACGCCATCGAGGGCGAAGCCGTACCCCGGCGCCGCACTTTGGCGCAGCCGGTACGACCAGTAGCGAGTCTCCGTGCGCGCCGTCCGCGTCGCGCTCGGAACGCCGCTTGATAGAAGAGCTGATCACGAGGGGTGGAGGCCAGCCATGGTCTCCACCCCTCGCTTGTCGTGAGAGGTAACCATGGGCTACGGCGAGAAGCGCGCCGATTACTACCGAGGCCGGTACTGGATTGCACCAGGTGTGCTCCGAACTGTGGTGGACGCCAACGGTGCCACGATCAGATTCGCCACCAAGCGCGAGGCTGCGAAGGCAGCGAACGATGCGGAGGCCAAGGTCCGAGAGGTCGGCTATCGCGACCCGAATGCAGGGAAGGAGACCTTCGGCGAGTACGTGAACCGCTGGTATGCGGCACAGGAGTTGGCCGCATCGACTATGCAGAACTACAAGCGGCACATCGAGGAGCACCTCCTCCCTGCCTTCGAGGACAAGGCCATCGCCGATATCCAGCCCACGGACGTCGGCGCCTGGGAGAAGAAGGAGCGGAAGCTCTACGCCGCGTCTAGCGTGAAGACCTGGCACGGCACGCTGCACCTCATCCTCGCCGACGCCGTGGATGAAGGACTTCGCGATTCCAACCCGGCAGCCAAGCGGCGCGGCCGAGGCAAGCGCGCCGGACGCTCTCGGAACCGCGGCCCCGAGAAGGTGGTGACCGACGCTCTCGGAATCCTGCTGACAGCCGAGCGCGCTTCGCTGTTGTCTGGCCGTGACGACGAATTCGTAGCCGTGGTCCTGAAGGGGTACACCGGCATGCGATGGGGCGAAATCGTCGGTCTGGAGCGCAAGTTCGTCCGCCCCGCATCGGTGCGGGTGGAGTGGCAGCTGTACGAACTCGACTCGGGGGAGTTCGAGCGCTGCCCACCCAAGGACGACTCCTACCGGACCATCGACACGCCGAAGTGGCTGTCTGCCTTGGTCGCAGGCCATATCGCCCAGACCGAGTCGGCACCCTGCCCGTGCCATGAGCACACCTACGTGTTCCGTGGCCACGGTCCCGCCAACGGCGCTGCCCGGCACGTCGGCGCAAAGCTGGTCGAAGTCGCCCGCCGCGCCGAGGTCTCTGCGGCAACGGTCTCGAACGTGCTGAACCGTCCGGACATGGTCGCGGAGCGAACGCGGATCTGGGTGGAGACAGCTATCGCGGAACTCGGCTACGTCCGTGCGGGTCAGACGGGAGAGACGGCCGCGCACTGGCGCCGTACCGGTTTCGCGACCTGGCTGTTCCATCCGGCCACGGCGGGGTGGTGCCCGAAGAAGGCCCCGCAGGAGGCGCGCCCCGTACCCGTGATGGCGCACCCCTGGCCAGGGGTGCCGGCGCGGGGCTGGAATGCCTCGGGCCGTGCCGACGCGTGCTGGCTGCCGATCGCACGGGGTCTCACTCCGCACGGGCTCAGGCACTCCCATAAGACAGTCATGGAGGAGTTCGGGACCCCGCCCAAACTCATGGATGAACGGATGGGACACGAGGATGGCTCGGTGCAAGCCCGCTACTCGCACATCACGGCGCGGATGAGGAACCGGCTCATGGATGAACTGACCGAGCAGTGGGAGGGGGCGTTGGCGGCACGGTCTGCCCTGCACCCGCGGTCACCGGTGCGTGCGCTCGATGCGCTGCTGAGAGCGCGTCGGGGGTGACGTTCGGGGAGTCGATTTCCTTGATCCACTCCCCATCTGCTCCCCAGAGACCCTGTGGAACGAGTCAGGGCCGGTTTCCCGTGAGGGGAAACCGGCCCTGACCTGGTGTTTCAGCTGTCGGGGTGGCGGGATTTGAACCCACGACCTCTTCGTCCCGAACGAAGCGCGCTGCCAAGCTGCGCTACACCCCGATTGTCGCTGCTTGTCGCTGCGACGTCGTTTACTTTAGCCCACTGGTGGCCGGAGACGAAATCCGGTTTTCAGGGCGTCGGACGTGAAGGCGGACCGGGTCGGGGCGCAGGTGGTCGACGGCGACAGCGAGGAGGGCGAGGGCGTAGAAGGCGAGGCCGAGGATCGCTGCGTTGCCGAGGATGCCGCCGTAGCCGTGCTCGTCGACGTCCACGAAGGGGTAGAGGTAGCGCATGGGGGTGCCGGGGGACATCATCGCGCCTCGGGCCAGGGAAAAGCCCAGGTAGGCGAGGGGGTAGACGAGCCAGGTGGCCGCGTTTCGGACGGCCAGCGGGGTCGGGCGGGTCAGTAGGAGCCAGTCGGCCAGTACCGCGATCGGCGTCACCGTGTGGAGGAGCTGGTTGGCGACCGCATGCCAGCCGGTGAGCGGGGCGACGTCATCCGTCATCGAGAAGCCGCCGGGCTGGTTCGTCAGGATCAGGTGGTAGACCAGGCCCGTGATCGAAATGTAAAGCAGTGTGCCGCCCGTCACAACGCCGGGTAGGGGGCGGCGGGCCGTCCACGCGCGCCGGGCCGAGGCGGTGAAGACGAGGGCCACGAGAGCGTTGCTCTGGATCGTGAAGTAACTGAGGACGTGGACCGCGTTGCCCAGGATCAGGTCGATGGTCACGCCCATTGCCGCCGCGAGGGCCACGAGGAGGCGGAAGGCCGCCGTCACCGGGCGGCGCGTGGGGGCCACCACCGCTGTCGCGGGGACGAAGGAGGGGGACGGCGGGGGGATACCCGGTATCGCGGGGAGGTCGGGTATGTCCTTGGGCATCGGGGCGATCATGGCCCTACGCTAAGCGGATCGGGCGAATCGGGCGATATGGGGCGTCTGGGTGGGTTACATCGCCCTCACCAGTGCGCCTACCCACCGGTGGCCCCACCGGCGCCCCTGCCTTCGCCCGGACCATCGTCCCTGCCTTCGCCCGGACCATCGTCCCTGCCTTCGCCCGGACCATCGCCCGGGCGTTCGCGGTCAAGGCTCGATCGTCGGCGGTGGTCCAACCCGTCGGGCCCCTGCCCCGCCGCCCCTACCTGCGCTCCACCAAGGTCAGCAGCGACGCCTCCGGCGGGCAGGCGAACCGTACCGGCGTGTAGCGGCTCGTCCCGCAGCCCGCCGAGACGTGCATGTACGACGTCCGGCCCTCCGCCGTATGCGTGGACAGGCCCTTCACTCGGTCCGTGTCGAGGTCGCAGTTGGTGACGAAGGCGCCGTAGAAGGGCAGGCAGAGCTGGCCGCCATGGGTGTGGCCGGCCAGGATCAGGGGGTAGCCGTCGGCTGTGAAGGCGTCCAGGGTGCGCAGGTACGGGGCGTGGACCACGCCCATCGAGAAGTCGGCGGACTCCGACGGGCCGCCGGCCACGCGCGCGTAGCGGTCTCGCTTGATGTGCGGGTCATCGAGGCCGGTCAGCTCGATCTCCGCGCCCTCGACCTTCAGCGTCCCCCGCGTGTTCGTCAGGTTCAGCCAGCCCGCCGTGTCGAAGCCGTCGCGGAGGTCCTCCCACGGGTTGTGGATGGCGCCCACGACCGGTGGGTTGCCGTTCAGACCGTGTCGACCCTTCGTCTTCTCGAACAAGTAGCGGGCGGGGTTGCGGAGTGTGGGGCCGTAGTAGTCGTTCGAACCGAAGACGTACGCCCCGGGGAACTCCATCAGGGGGCCGAGCGCGTCCAGTACCTCCGGCACGCCTTCCGGGTCGGAGAGGTTGTCTCCGGTGTTGATGACGAAGTCGGGGCGCAGTCCGGCCAGGGAACGCAGCCAGCGCTGCTTCTTGCGCTGGCCGCTCACCATGTGGATGTCGGAGACCTGGAGGACTCGGAGCGGTCGCATCCCCGGTGGCAGGACCGGGACCGTCACCCGCCGGAGACGGAAGGAACGGGTCTCGAAACCCGCCGCATACAACAGACCGGCGGCGCCCACCGCCGTGATTCCCAGGGGTACTCCGTATCGCGCGCGCATGTGTCCATCGTGTCAGACCCCGGCAGCCCCGCGTCCCCGCCTGTGGACAACCGCGGGCGCATGCACGGCTCGTGCCGAAATCAGCAGGCGACCGGCGCACCACACCTGCGACAATCGACGGCATGACCACGCTCAAGTCGAAGCTGCAGGAAGACCTCAACGCCGCGATCAAGGGGCGCGACGAGCTCCGCTCCTCGACGCTCCGGCTCACCCTCGCCGCCATCACCAAGGAGGAGGTCGCGGGCAAGACCAAGCGCGAACTCTCCGACGACGAGGTGCAGAAGGTGATCACCCGCGAGGCGAAGAAGCGCCGCGAGGCGGCCGATGCCTTCGCGCAGGGCGGGCGCGCCGAGTCGGCCGAGCGGGAGAAGGCGGAGGGCGAGGTTCTCGCCGCGTACCTGCCCAAGCAGCTGTCCGACGAGGAGCTCCAGCAGATCGTCGCCCAGGCCGTCGAGGAGGCGAAGGCGGCGGGCGCCGAGGGGCCGCGTGCCATGGGGCAGGTCATGAAGATCGTGAACCCGAAGGTGGCCGGCCAGGCCGAGGGCGGCCGCGTCGCCGCCGTGGTGAAGAAGCTGCTCGCTGACTGAGGTTTTCCCGTTAGGGAGATGCCGTGCGTGCGACGCCCGTACGGGAGATGCCGTACGTGAGACGCCCGTGCGCGAGATGAGGGTGCCCCCTGTTCGCAGGGGGCACCCTCATTTGCGTCCACCGATCGGTGACGGGTGTGGGTGACTGGTGATTCTGTGCCCTACAGCGGAAATTTCGAGGAATTCTCTCCGAAAATCACGGAGCCGTGTTCATCGAAATGCGGCTCCCCGGATCCAGGCGCAAATCTTCTTGAGGTATCGCATGGAATTGAGTGAGAGAGGTTGGCGTAAATACGACAGCCGAATGGCGCCATTTCGTCACATTGTTCCGGATTCTTGATCTTGTCAGCCGTGGGCCGGTGTGGGCATCATCCTCATGCAAATCACCTAGGGGAGGATGGAAATGGAAAAGTCGCGCAGGATGAAATCGCTTGCCAAGGTGGCGCTGGTTCCCCTGGCGGCGGCGGTGGTCTCTCTGGTGCCTCTCGGGGGGACCGCGTACGCGGCCGGGTGCAACGGCACTGGCTGCGAGAACAAGGGGCCGGTCTCCATGGGGTGCGACAGGGATGCGCACACCGTTCTGGTGGGTGAGGTCTATTCGACCGCCGGCGGCAGAACCGATTTCGAACTGCGGTGGAGCAACTCCTGTTGGGCCGGCTGGGCGCGCACCGGCGATTCGGTCTACGCGGCGACCATATCCGTCGAGAAGTGGAACCCGGACAGGACCACACTCATCAGCCGTCGAACCGTGGATGTCAAGGACGGGCGGCACGACTGGACCAACATGGTCGGCGGCAAGGGCTATATGGTCCGCGCCTGCGGCAAGGAGAAGACCTCGGGGAAGCTGAGCTGCACGCCTTTCGCAGGCACCGACTCGTAGTCGTCGATTTCTTTCCCCGCTCTCTCCGGTCGCGGCCGGGGGAAGAAGGAGACGGGCTTCGGCGCAGCCCTGGGGATCTGTAACACGCAGGCCGACGCCCACATGCGGGCGTCGGCCTGCCGTCGGGTCACCCTCACGCCCGCACGCAAGGACCCCGAGGTCACTCGGGTGTCCGCGTCCGTCCGTGAGGCCGCTAGTGATCCGTGGGACCACCCAGCAGTCCGAGTTCCTGGGCGCGCGCTCCCAGGGCCACCCTCCCGTTGGCCTGGAGCTGTTCCATCAGCCGTTGCACTCTGCGCTGTATTGTGCGGTGACCCACCCCTAAGTGCCGTGCAATTGACGCGTCGTTCAGTCCCTCGTACAACAGATTCAGGATCTTCTGGTCGTTGGCGTCGATTCTCGGATTACCGGCGTTTATTTCTGGCGTAACGGTCAAGTCGCCTCCCCCAAGTAGCAGCAGTCGATCGCTACCTCTCAGGGGGCCAGTCTAGGAAGCGCTTGTGGATTCGGACAGTTGAATAAATCTCACCAAAGACTGTTAACGGGGCGAGCGGGGTGACGCAATTGCGCCATCCCCGCTCGCTTTCCGGCCATAGGCAGTCGGTGCCCGATCGTGCTCAGTACCAAGGGGTGCACGACTCGTCACCCGAGGGGTCCTCCACGCAGGCCCGCATTTCGTAACCCGACGGGTTGTAGTACATCGGGGTGCGGGTGAAGTAGTAGTTCGTTCCCCCGGGTATCTTCGAGGTCCAGCCCGAGGCCCCGCCCTTCTTCTCGCCGAGGCGCCAGTAACAGGTCGAGTGGCTCTTTGTGCAGCGCTGGACGTAGACCGTCCACTTCTGCTCGTCCGAGCCGCTGATGTACCACAGGCGGCCCCAGCTGTACTGGTCCCCGTCCGTCTTGCCCCAGCGCAGCTCGTACTCGAACGAGCCGCCGAGATCGTACGGGCCGTAGGGGCTGACAGGGCCGGTCTGCCAGGTCTGGACGTTCGGATCGTGGCCGTCGCAGCCGAAGTTGTCGCAGGAGGCCGCCTGCGCCGAAGTGGGTACGGCCACGGCCAGAGTCAGGGAACCGAGCAAAGCACTGAGCGTGACACCGAGCCGGGATCTGAGTTTCATGTCCCCTCCACGTGAGATGGCAATAGCAAGGGCACCCTCAAGGCGGGGCCGGAGGCGAATATGCCACGGCCTCCACCGAGAAGGTGCCCTTACTGTGGAGCTGACGCAATTACGTCAAGGCGTACGGTTCAGCCGCGCGGCGCGCCGTTTCCGTTGCCGGTGTTGCTGTTGCCCTGAATCCATCCTTCGGGAATGGAGAAGGAAGGCGTCGGGAACGTTCCGCCGTCGGTCTGACCGACGATGGTGTTCCCGTCGGTGGTGTTGCCGTTGCCGTTTCCGTTCCCATTGCCGTTGTGGCCGTCGTTGTCCTCGTCGTCCTTGCCCTTGTCGCCGTCGGGAATGTCGACCAGGTTGAAGGACGGGGAGTCCTTGCCGGTGAGGGCGCCGGTCATCAAGTCCCGCCAGATGGGCCCGGGGACCTGACCGCCGTAGACCTTGTCGCGGTAGACGCCGCCGATGTTGATCCTCACCATCTTGACCTTCTGGGTGGCGCTGCCGACCCAGACCGCGCCGGACAGGTTCGGCGTGTAGCCGACGAACCAGGCGTTCCTGCGCTCGTCCGTCGTGCCGGTCTTACCGGCGTTGGCGCGGTCGGTGAGGCCGGCCTGCTGGCCCGTACCGGAGTCGATCACGCCGCTCAGCAGGGTGTTGATGGTGTCCGCCGTCTTCTCGGACATCGCCCGCGCGCACGTCGACTTCGGCACCGCGAGGGACTTCTGCTTGCCGTCGATCTTCTGCGTGATCGACTCGATGGCGATCGGGGTGCAGTACATGCCGCGGGAGGCGAAGGTGGCGTACGCGGTGGCCATCGTCAGCGGGGAGATGCCCTTGGCGCCGAGGGCGATGGAGGGCACCTGGGGGAGCTTGTCGCCGTTGCCCTGGACCACGCCGAGCTTCTCGATCTGGTTCATCACCGGGCAGAGGCCGATGTCCGAGATCATCTGCACGAAGTAGGTGTTGACCGACTTGGCCATCGCCTCCTTCAGCCGGTACGGACCGACCTCGGACAGGCTCTCGTTCGGCACTTGCTCGTTGGCCTGGTTGGTCCAGGGCTTGCTGCCGCACGTCTGCACGGGGCTGGGGTAGGGCATCTTGTTCGGCGACGAGTATTCCTTCGTCGCCGGCACGCCCTGCTCCAGCGCCGCCGCTGCCACGAACGGCTTGAAGGTGGAGCCGGTCGGGAAGCCGTAGTTCGAGCCGCCCATGTCGTAGTTGACCGAGAAGTTGTACTCGGTCTCGTTCTTCCCGTAGCCGTAGGGCTTCGACTGCCCCATGCCGAGGATCTTGCCGGTGCCGGGCTCGACCAGGGTGGCCGCCGCGGCGACCTTGTCCGACTTGTAGACGTGATCCTTTATCGACGTCTGCACCGACTCCTGGGACTGCGGGTCGAGCGTTGTACGGATCGTCAGGCCGCCCTGGTTCCAGACCTTCGCCCGTGCCTCCTTGGTCTTGCCGAAGACCGGGTCGCTCAGGAAGACGTGCTCCACGTACTTGCAGAAGAAGCTGGCGCCCTTGACGGCCGTGATGCAGCCGTTCTTGGGCCGGCTCACGTGCAGGCCGAGCTTCTTCTCCTTGGCCGCGTCCGCTTCCTGCTGGGAGATGTCGTGCACCTCGGCCATGCGCTGCAGCACGGTGTTGCGGCGCTTGGTGGCCTCCGCCTCGTCGTTGGCCGGGTCGTACCGGCTGGGCGACTGGACGATGCCCGCGAGCAGCGCCGACTCCTGGAGGTTCAGGTCCTTGGCGGGCTTGGAGAAGTAGCGCTGGGCGGCGGCCTCGATGCCGTAGGCCTGCTCGCCGAAGAACGTGATGTTCAGGTAGTTCTCGAGGATCTTCTTCTTGCCGAGCTTCTCCTCGAGCTGGATCGCGTACTTGAGCTCGCGGATCTTGCGGCCGAGGGTCTGCTGGGTGGCCTGGGCGACCTTCGTCGGGTCGTCGCCGGCCTCTTCGACGAAGTAGTTCTTCACCAGCTGCTGGGTGAGCGTGGAGGCGCCCTGGGCCACTCCGCCGTTCTGCGCGTTCTGGTTCAGGGCGCGCAGGACGCCCTTCAGGTCGACCGCGCCGTGCTGGTAGAAGCGCGAGTCCTCGATCGCGACGATCGCCTTCTGCATGTACGGCGAGATGTCCTTGAGGTCGACCACCGTGCGGTCGCGCGAGTAGACCGTCGCGATCTGACCGCCCTGGTTGTCCAGGATGGTGGTCCGCTGACTCAGTGACGGACTCTTCAGGTTGTCGGGAATGTCGTCGAATCCCTGCACGGATCCCTTGGCCGCCAGGCCGAGCGCGCCCGCGGCGGGCAGCGCGATTCCGGCCATGACGGCGCCTGCGAGCACGCTGACACCGAGGAACTTGGCGGCCTGCTGCGTGGCCGACAGACCACCACCCGAGCGCTTCTTTGGCATGAGGGCAGCCTACGTTCTCATTCGCCGGACACGCGTATATGCCTTGGCCTAAGCTGGTCTCAACTGTCACAGCAGTGCGGCCACGTATCAATACGTCCGGCGACCCCGAATCGTTCCGGAGGATCCCCAACTTTTTGTCGGGGGTTCGTTGAGGGCGTGTCCGAATCAGCCTCATGCGTCACCAGGCGTCCGTTGTGACTCAACTGAACTGTCCCGGTTTGCCGGAATACTCACGCATGTCCTCAGGTCACTCCCCCGGGTGATCTGCCGCTTACGCATAGTCCGTTCGGGCCATTCAAGATTGGGCCCGAAGGGGGTGTTGCGCTGTGCCCACCTTCCGTAACGTCCTCAACTGGCGGCGGTGAATATGCCGCTGCCGCCGTGGGGGAGCCTCGATTCGGGAGAGGACGGCGCCGGTATGGGCTGGGTAACCGACTGGAGTGCGCAGGCGGCCTGCCGCACTACCGATCCGGATGAACTGTTCGTTCAAGGAGCAGCGCAGAACAGGGCGAAGGCAGTGTGCACCGGATGTCCGGTACGCACGGAGTGCCTGGCCGATGCGCTCGACAACCGCGTCGAATTCGGCGTGTGGGGTGGCATGACGGAGCGGGAGCGCCGCGCACTGCTGCGCCGCCGGCCGACTGTCACCTCGTGGCGTCGCCTGCTGGAGACCGCGCGTACGGAGTACGAGCGCGGCGCGGGCCTGCTGCCCCTCGACGAGGAAGAGGTGTACGAGCGCTACGCGGCGGTGGGCTGAGGGCGTTCCTCTCAGGCCCCCGGTTCGAGGGTTGTCTCGGGCAGCTCCGGCCGATTGGCCGCGAGCCGGTCCCCGATGTCCCGCAGCCCTGCGAGATCGTGCACGTCGCCCGGCAGGGCGGCCACTTCGGCCACCGCCACCTCCGGGTGGAGCGCGGCGAAGCGGTCACGCGTGCGCTGCTCGCGGGAGAGCAGCTGCATGCGCTCGGCATGCAGCCTCAGCAGGCCTGAGGTGAGCTGCTCAACGGTCCGGTCGGTGTCCGTGGCGGCGGTCCGGTCCTCGTCCGTGGTGGCGGTCTGATGCTCGTCCGTGACGGCGATCCTGTCCGTGGCGGCGGGGGAGCCTTCGTCGGAACCGTCAGGAGCTGGTGTTTCGGAAGCGGGAGATTCTGAACTGTCGTACGTGTCGGGAGAGTTACGAAGTCCAGCTTTCCCGTCCCCCTGATCCACAATGCGGGCCTCGTCAAGATTTTCTGCAGCCGCGGAATCAAGATCTTCCGCGGCGGCGAGTGCCCGCTCGGCGGACAGCTGAGCGGCGCCGCTGCCGTGCACCCGGTTGAGTACGAGGCCGGCGAAGGGCATGTCCTCCGCGGCCAGCCGCTCCACGAAGTACGCGGCCTCGCGCAGCGCGTCCCGCTCCGGGGCCGCCACCACCAGGAACGACGTGCCGGGCGCCTGGAGCAGCTTGTACGTGGCGTCCGCGCGCGTACGAAATCCCCCGAACGTCGTGTCCATCGCGGCCACGAACGTCTGGACGTCCTTGAGAAGTTGGCCACCCAGGAGCTTGCCCAGGGTGCCGGTCATCATCGACATCCCCACATTCAGGAACTTCATCCCCGCCCGGCCGCCCAGCTTCGCCGGCGCCGTGAGCAGCCGGATCAGCCTCCCGTCCAGGAACGAGCCCAGCCGCTTGGGGGCGTCCAGGAAGTCCAGCGCCGAGCGGGAGGGCGGTGTGTCGACGACGATGAGGTCCCATTCGTCCCGCGCCCGCAGCTGCCCCAGCTTCTCCATCGCCATGTACTCCTGCGTGCCCGCGAAGCCCGCCGAAAGCGACTGGTAGAAGGGGTTGTTGAGAATCGTGGCGGCCCGCTCGGGGTCCGCGTGCGCCTCGACGATCTCGTCGAAGGTGCGCTTCATGTCGAGCATCATGGCGTGCAGCTCGCCGTCCCCCTCGATGCCCTTCACGCGCCTCGGGGTGTTGTCCAGCGAGTCGATGCCCATGGACTGGGCGAGCCTGCGCGCCGGGTCGATGGTGAGCACGACCACCTTGCGGCCGCGCTCGGCGGCGCGCAGCCCCAGGGCCGCCGCCGTGGTCGTCTTGCCGACGCCGCCGGAGCCGCAGCACACCACGATGCGCGTCTTCGGGTCGTCGAGCAGCGGGTCGACGTCGAGTACGCGGGCCCGGTTCAGACTCATGAGATCCCTTGCGTGCGCAGTTCGGCGGCGAGCTCGTACAGGCCCGCCAGGTCCATTCCGTCGGCGAGCAGGGGGAGTTCGTGCAGGGGCAGGTCCTGCTCGGTGAGGACGGCCCGCTGCTCGCGCTCCAGGGTGTGGCGCTCGGCGTACTCCTCCGCCTGCTGGAGCAGCGGGTCCACGAGCCGCTCGGCGAGTCCGCCGCGGCGGGCACCGCCGAGTCCGGCCGCGGAGAGCGACTTGGCGATGGCCGTACGGGGAACGGCGGTCGTGAGCTCCAGGTCGGTGTCGTCCAGGAGCGCGGGCCGCACCATGTTCACGATGATCCGCCCGACCGGCAGCTTCGCCGCCCGCAGCTCGGCGATGCCGTCCGCGGTCTCCTGGACGGGCATCTCCTCGAGAAGCGTCACCAAGTGCACCGCGGTCTCCGGGGACTTGAGGACGCGCATGACGGCCTGTGCCTGATTGTGTATCGGCCCGATCTTCGCGAGTCCGGCGACCTCGTCGTTGACGTTCAGGAAACGCGTGATGCGTCCGGTGGGCGGCGCGTCCATCACCACGTAGTCGTACGCGAATCGCCCACTCTTGTCCTTGCGGCGCACGGCCTCACAGGCCTTGCCGGTCAGGAGCACATCTCGTAGACCGGGCGCGACGGTGGTCGCGAAGTCGATGGCGCCCAGCTTCTTCAGGGCACGTCCGGCGCCGCCCAGCTTGTAGAACATCTGGAGGTAGTCCAGAAGGGCAAGTTCGGGGTCGATGGCGAGCGCGTACACCTCCCCGCCCCCGGGAGCGACGGCGATCTTCCGCTCTTCATAGGGCAGCGCTTCTGTCTCGAAGAGCTGCGCGATGCCCTGTCTGCCCTCGACCTCGACGAGGAGGGTGCGCTTGCCCTCGGTCGCGAGGGCAAGCGCGAGGGCCGCGGCCACCGTGGTCTTGCCGGTACCGCCCTTGCCGCTGACGACCTGGAGCCTGCTCACGTATTCGAGCCTAACCAGTCCGCCGCCGTACTACGCAGGAGGCTGTGGACAACGTGTGCGCGAGGCCCCGGACGGCAACGGCTAAAGTCGGCCGCATGACCAAGTGGGAATACGCAACCGTGCCGCTGCTCGTCCATGCCACGAAGCAGATTCTGGACACCTGGGGCGAGGACGGCTGGGAGCTCGTCCAGGTCGTACCCGGGCCGAACAACCCCGAGCAGCTGGTGGCCTACCTGAAGCGGGAGAAGTCGGCATGAGGGGCGCCGTCGAGTCGAAGCTGGCGGAACTCGGGCTGAGCCTGCCGGACGTCGTGCCGCCGCTGGCCGCGTACCAGCCCGCCGTGCAGTCCGGTGTGTACGTCTACACCGCGGGCCAGCTGCCGATGGTGGACGGCAAGCTTCCGCTCACCGGCAAGGTGGGCGCCGAGGTCACTGCCGAGGAGGCCAAGGACCTGGCCCGCATCTGCGCGCTGAACGCCCTGGCCGCGGTCAAGTCCGTCGCGGGCGACCTCGACCGCGTCGCGCGTGTCGTGAAGGTCGTCGGCTTCGTCGCTTCCGCCTCGGACTTCACGGGTCAGCCCGGCGTCCTGAACGGCGCGAGCGAGCTCCTGGGCGCGGTCCTCGGTGACAAGGGCGTCCACGCCCGCAGCGCGGTCGGCGTGGCGGTTCTCCCGCTGGACGCCCCCGTGGAGGTCGAGATCCAGGTGGAGCTGACGGAGGCGTAGGGCGTGCGCCGCGGGCGGGGGCTCCGACCAGAGCCCCGCTTGAAGGATCGCGCAGTTCCCCGCGCCCCTGGAAGCGGCGCGGGGAACTGCGCGAACAACCCCCACCGGCCCGCAGCCGCAAGGCTGGTACGGGACGGGCAGGGGCGGGGGGCGAACAAAACCCCACCCGCACCCCCGGCACCGGCCGCCGTGATCGTCGACCGCCTCTCGAACATCCGCCCGGTACGGCATAGGCTCCGCCCATGGCGAATGGGCAGTGGTACCCACCGGAGTGGCCCGAGAGGATCCGCGCGCTCGCGGAGGGCACCCTGACACCGGTGGCCCCCAAGCGGGCGGCCACCGTCATGCTGCTCAAGGACACCGACGTCACCCCCGTGGTGCACATGCTGCGCAGACGTGCCTCCATGGCCTTCGCCGGAGGCGCGTACGCGTATCCGGGCGGTGGGGTGGACCCCCGCGACGACGAGCACCAGATCCGCTGGGCGGGCCCCACGCGCGCGTGGTGGGCGAACAGGCTCGGCGTGGACGAGACCTCCGCCCAGGCCATCGTTTGCGCGGCGGTTCGGGAGACGTACGAGGAGGCGGGCGTCCTGCTCGCCGGGCCCACCCCGGACACCGTGGTCGGTGACACCACGGGCGAGGACTGGGAGGCGGACCGCGCGGCCCTGGTCGCCCGCGATCTCTCCTTCGCCGAGTTCCTCGACCGCAGAGGGCTCGTGCTCAGGTCCGACCTGCTGGGTGTCTGGACCCGCTGGATCACCCCGGAGTTCGAAACCCGCCGTTACGACACCTGGTTCTTCGTGGCCACCCTCCCGGAGGGCCAGCGCACCCGCAACGCCTCCACGGAGGCCGACCGCACCGTGTGGATCCGCCCCGCGGACGCGGCCGACGGATACGACAAGGGCGAGCTCCTGATGATGCCGCCCACCATCGCCACCCTGCGCCAGCTCATCCAGTACGACAGCGCCGCCGACGTCCTCGCAGCCGCGCCCGCCCGCGACCTCACCCCCGTCCTGGCCAGGGCCCGCCTGGAGAACGGCGAAGTGGTCCTCGCCTGGCCCGGCCACGACGAGTTCACCAAGCACATCCCGACCGGTGGAGCCCCGGCATGACCGACGCCACCGCCCTCCCGGGCCAGCCACGCGGCGGAGTCCTCTCCGGCCCCGCCACTTCGCGCGCGGTCAACGTGCTCGCCCCCAACGCGTCCGCGATGACCCTGGACGGCACCAACACCTGGATCGTCTCCGAGCCGGACTCCGAGCTCGCGGTGGTGATCGACCCGGGGCCCCTGGACGACGTACATCTGCGGAATGTCGTGGATACGGCGGAGAAGGCGGGGAAGCGGGTCGCCCTGACGCTGCTCACGCACGGGCACCCCGATCACGCCGAGGGGGCAGCTCGGTTCGCCGGGCTGACGGGCACGAAGGTGCGGGCCCTGGACCCGGCGCTGCGGCTCGGGGACGAAGGGCTGGCCGCGGGGGACGTGGTCACCGTCGGCGGGCTCGAGCTGCGCGTCGTACCGACGCCCGGACACACCGCCGACTCGCTGTGCTTCCATCTCCCGGCCGACCGGGCCGTCCTGACAGGTGACACCATCCTGGGCCGCGGCACGACCGTGGTGGCCCATCCTGACGGCCGTCTGGGCGACTATCTCGACTCCCTGCGCCGGCTCCGGTCATTGACGGTCGACGACGGCGTCCACACCGTCCTGCCCGGCCACGGGCCCGTCCTCGAGGACGCCCAGGGCGCCGTCGAGTTCTATCTCGCCCATCGCGCCCACCGCCTCGCCCAGGTCGAGACGGCGGTCGAGAGCGGCTACCGGTCGCCGGACGAGGTCGTCGCGCATGTGTACGCGGACGTGGACCGTTCCCTGTGGCCCGCGGCGGAGCTGTCCGTACGCGCGCAGATGGACTACCTGCGCGAGCACGGCCTCATCTAGGGCACTCGGGCAACGGGGGCCTCCAGGCGTATGTGAGGCCCCTGGGGAGGCACTTACGGGCGCGGGGCCTTGATGCCGTGCACGCGCGCGTACTCCTCGCTCAGCCAGGGCCCGAGGTCGTCGACGTACGAGCGCAGGACGGCGGGGTCGCCCGTCGGCTCGTATCCGAGGACGGCCGCCTCGCGCAGCTGCGCGGCCCGCTCCGGGTAGTACGCGCCGAACGCCTCGGCCATCTCCTTCAGGTCGCTGGTCCAGCCGTTCCAGCGGGGCATGACGAGCGTGAAGCCGGTGCGGACGAGATGGCGTGACATGAAGCGGACCAGCGGGCGCCGGGCCTCGTCCGTGTCGGCGGCGCCGTCGATCCGCTCCCGCCAGCGCGGCAGGAGCAGGGCGATGTCGCCGTTGGTCTCCCGGGCGAGGCGGGAGTCGGGGCGATAGCGCGGCAGGAACTGGGCCAGATCCTCGCCCAGGAGCGGCGTACAGAGACAGGAGACGAACCACCCGAGGTCGTACGTCTCCAGGTCGCTCAGCAGCCGCTCACGGCTGGACAGCAGCGTCCCGGCGCCGTCGATCTGCGGGAACTCCTTGTCGAGTCCCTCGTCGAGCGCTCGCGCGTCCTTGTGGTCCGCCTCGGTGGGCTCCTCGCGCAGCGCCAGTAGCAGATCCAGGTCGCTGCGCCCCACGCGCGCGGTGCCACGCGGAATCGACCCGTAGAGGTACGCGCTCGTCATCCGCGCCCCGAAGACGTCCGACAAGCGATCGCGGGCCGCGGCGACGACGGGCCGGAACACGTGCGGAATCTGCTCGAGGGATCCCTCGGGCTCGATGTACCCCAGGGCGTCGAGCCCTCTGCGCCGCCCATGTCCAGCCATGCGGCCACTGTGCCCTGCTGGACGTGGCAGGGCACGTCATTTCCTTTCAGCCCGTCAGGCGTTCGAGCAGCCCGTCAGGCGTTCGAGGACGCGGCGGTCAAGGCCGACGGGGTCCCGCCTTCCAAGAAGGCGGGACCCCGTCGACGTACAGCCAGAACTCAGCGCGAACGCTTGGCCAGTCGCTCCACGTCCAGCAGAATCACGGCCCGCGCCTCCAGACGGAGCCAGCCGCGGCCGGCGAAGTCCGCGAGCGCCTTGTTGACCGTCTCGCGAGACGCGCCGACCAGCTGGGCCAGCTCCTCCTGCGTGAGGTCGTGGACGACGTGGATGCCCTCTTCGGACTGCACACCGAAGCGGCGCGAGAGGTCCAGGAGCGCGCGGGCCACGCGGCCGGGCACGTCCGAGAACACCAGGTCGGACATCTGGTCGTTGGTCTTGCGCAGGCGTCGGGCGACGGCGCGCAGCAGTGCGGCGGCCACCTCGGGCCGTGCGTTCAGCCACGGCTGCAGGTCGCCGTGGCCGAGGCCCAGCAGCTTGACCTCGGTCAGCGCGGTGGCGGTCGCCGTGCGCGGGCCCGGGTCGAACAGCGACAGCTCGCCGATCAGCTCACCGGGGCCGAGAACAGCGAGCATGTTCTCGCGGCCATCGGGGGAGGTGCGGTGGAGCTTCACCTTGCCCTCGGTGACCACATAGAGGCGGTCCCCGGGGTCGCCCTCATGGAAGAGAGCGTCACCGCGTGCGAGGGTCACCTCACTCATGGAGGCGCGGAGCTCCGCGGCCTGCTCGTCATCGAGCGCCGCGAAGAGCGGGGCGCGCCGCAGAACGTCGTCCACGAGTTCTCTCCTTGTCGACCTGCTCAGGGGATCTTGCTCCCCCTTGGTACCAGGGGACCGTGTTCCCCATCTTGCCGGACGGTCCAAACAGTGTGATCAGTCACAAGTCTGCCGCACTGGCGTCCCAGTGAGTGCGGCAGGGGGCCAATTGGGCGCCGATCTCCTGGGTCCGAGGCGAATGTCGGTGCCGGGCTTTAGGCTGGCCGGGTGTCCAAATCGCCGGTGAGAGACAGGCCTAGGGGGCTGGGCGGGTGGTTGTACGTCGCGATTCCGCTGTGGGCGAACAGGCCCCCGACGGGACCAAGAAACCGACAAAAGGGACAAAGTTGACGGCCGCTAAGACGGCGGCCGCCGAAAAGGGGACGGCGACGGAAGTGACGGCTGCCAAGAAAAAGTCGGCTGCGAAGTCGACAGCCGCCACGAAGTCGGCAGTCGCCAAGAAGGCCACGGCTGCGAAGAAGACCGCGGCTGCGAAGAAGGCCACGGCTGCGAAGAAGGCCACGGCTGCGAAGAAGGCCACGGCCGCCGGTACGACCGTCACCGAAGCTGCCGCAGGCAAGACACCGACCTCCGCCAAGAAGGCCTCCGCCAAGAAGGCCTCCGCCAAGAAGGCCTCCGCCAAGAAGGCCTCCGCCAAGAAGTCGCCCTCGGCCCGGAAGGCACCCCCGGCCAAGAAGCCCCCGCAGAAGGCGCCCCCGCCGGACACCGCCCTCGTCCGCCGAGCCCGTCGGATCAACCGCGAGCTCGCCGAGGTGTACCCGTACGCCCACCCGGAGCTGGACTTCGAGAACCCCTTCCAGCTGATCATCGCCACGGTCCTGTCCGCCCAGACGACCGACCTGCGGGTCAACCAGACGACTCCGGCGCTCTTCGCGAAGTACCCGACCCCCGAGGACCTGGCCGAGGCCAACCCGGAGGAGGTCGAGGAGATCCTCCGTCCGACCGGGTTCTTCCGGGCCAAGACGAAGTCGGTGATAGGGCTCTCCAAGGCGTTGCGGGACGACTTCGGGGGCGAGGTCCCCGGCCGCCTCGAAGACCTCGTCAAGCTCCCCGGCGTAGGCCGCAAGACCGCCTTCGTCGTCCTGGGGAACGCCTTCGGGCGGCCCGGAATCACCGTGGACACCCACTTCCAGCGGCTTGTCCGCCGATGGGAGTGGACGGACGAGACCGACCCGGACAAGATCGAGGCGGCTGTCGGCGCGCTCTTCCCGAAGAGCGAGTGGACCATGCTCTCCCATCACGTGATCTTCCACGGCCGCCGCATCTGCCACGCCCGCAAGCCCGCCTGCGGCGCCTGCCCCATCGCCCCGCTCTGCCCGGCCTACGGGGAGGGCGAGACCGATCCCGAGAAGGCGAAGAAGCTCCTGAAGTACGAGAAGGGCGGCTTCCCCGGCCAGCGCCTCAAGCCCCCGCAGGCGTACCTGGACGCCGGCGGTATCCCCGCACCCCCACTGGGCGCCGGATGACGGAACGAACACGGCACCGGCAGGCGTTGGGAACAGCAGAACGGGGGTGGCGATGACGCACACGAGCAACACGCAGGGCGGGCCGGTGGCACTCAGCAAGGACGGCCTGCCCGACTGGCTGGCCCCGGTCGTGCACGCTGCCGAGACGGTCGAGCCGCTCCAGCTGAGCCGCTTCCTGCCGCCGGAGAACGGCGCGGGGCGCCAGTCCGCCGTCCTCATCCTGTTCGGCGAGGGCGACCGCGGCCCCGAGTTGCTGCTCATGGAGCGCGCCGGCTCCCTGAGATCGCACGCCGGGCAACCCTCCTTCCCCGGCGGCGCCCTCGACCCCGAGGACGGCGACCCGAAGGCCGACGGGCCGCTGCGGGCCGCGCTGCGCGAGGCCGAGGAGGAGACCGGACTCGATCCGAGCGGCGTCCAGCTCTTCGGCGTGCTCCCCAAGCTGTACATCCCGGTGAGCAGCTTCGTGGTCAGCCCCGTTCTGGGCTGGTGGCGCCGTCCGACCCCGGTCGGTGTCGTCGATCCCGCGGAGACGGCCCGGGTCTTCACGGTCCCCGTGGCGGATCTCACGGACCCCGCCAACCGCGTCACCACCGTGCATCCCAGCGGTCACCGAGGTCCGGCATTTCTGGTCGAATCGGCCCTGGTCTGGGGTTTTACGGCCGGAGTGATCGACAAGATCCTGCATTACGCGGGCTGGGAGCGCCCCTGGGACCGGGACAAGCATGTCCCGCTGGACTGGCGCGCATGACAAGGTGACCTTCGTGCTGTGTCTGCCTGGGGGACAACCCCCAGACCCCCGGCCGGGCGATCGCGACCGGAAAGTGATGAGGCGAGGCTTGAAGCGGTGAACGTGCTGGACATCCTGTTGCTGGTCGCCGCCGTGTGGTTCGCGATCGTGGGCTACCGCCAGGGTTTCGTCGTCGGCATCCTGTCGGTGATCGGCTTCCTGGGCGGTGGCCTCGTCGCCGTATACCTGCTCCCGGTCATCTGGGGCTGGGCGACCGACGACACCAAGGTGAGTACGACCGCCGCCGTCGTCGCGGTGGTCGTCGTGATCGTCTGCGCCTCCGTGGGCCAGGCCCTCACCACCCACCTCGGCAACAAACTGCGCCGGTACATCACCTGGTCCCCGGCCCGCGCCCTGGATGCGACGGGCGGCGCCCTGGTCAACGTCGTGGCGATGCTGCTCGTCGCCTGGCTGATCGGCTCGGCTCTCGCCGGTACGACGCTGCCGACGCTCGGCAAGGAGGTCCGCAACTCCAAGGTGCTGCTCGGCGTGTCCCGCGCCCTGCCCTCGCAGGCCAACACCTGGTTCGCCGACTTCTCCTCGGTCCTCGCGCAGAACGGCTTCCCGCAGGTCTTCAGCCCGTTCGCCAACGAGCCCATCACCGAGGTCCAGCCCCCCGACCCGGCGCTCGCCAACAGCGCCGTCGCCACTCGCGCCCAGAAGTCCATCGTCAAGGTCATGGGCACCGCGCAGAGCTGCGGCAAGGTCCTCGAAGGCACCGGCTTCGTCTTCGGTAACCGCCGCGTGATGACCAACGCGCACGTGGTCGGCGGAGTCGACGAGCCCACCGTCCAGATAGGTGGCGAGGGCAAGAAGTACGACGCCACGGTCGTCCTGTACGACTGGGAGCGCGACATCGCCGTACTCGACGTGCCGAACCTGAACGCGCCCGCGCTCAAGTTCTCGGCCCAGGACGCCACCAGCGGCAAGAGCGCGATCGTCGCCGGGTTCCCGCAGAACGGGTCGTACAACGTCCAACCCGCGCGCGTGCGCGGCCGCATCACGGCCAACGGACCGGACATCTACCACCGCAAGACGGTGCGCCGCGATGTCTACTCGCTCTACGCGACCGTCCGCCAGGGCAACTCCGGCGGCCCGCTGCTCACACCCGAAGGCAAGGTGTACGGCGTGGTGTTCGCGAAGTCGCTCGACGACGCCAACACCGGGTACGCGCTCACCGCGGACGAGGTCCAGGAGGACATCAACAAGGGGCGTACCGCAAACCAGCAGGTGGACAGCGACAGCTGCGCGCTGTAGCTCCGGCGGGTGAAAGGTGTCGCCGCGGGCTCAGCCGCGTGGGTGGCGCAGCCGCACCGAGACCCAGCGGGCCCGGCGGCGCAGAATGTGCGGAATCCCCACTCGTGGGTCCGTGCCCGCCAACTGCGGGGCGCCCCTCTGATGGGAGCTCAGGCCCGTGGCCGAGCGGCGGTTTCGTGCTGCGTCACTGTAGTCGTGCGTCCAGCCCATACCCCGACGTCTGCCCCTGCCCCAAGGTCGATAACCGCGCCCCGGCCCCCCAATTGGCCTATGCGCCGGGCAATTGGCTGTTCGTAGGACAGGCGTTCTCGTTCGGATACCGGGCGGGACACCCGGCGCGTTCGGACGGTCACCGACGGGTCATCGATGACAGCCCGATGAGGTGCCTGTGGGTCACCGATCGGGTTCAGCGGTCGGGTTCAGCGGTCGGGCTCGGGGTCCTTTTCAGCGGTCGGGCTCGGGATCCTTCAGCCAGTTGACGAGCTCCGAGGAGAAAGCCACCGGATCCTCCTCGTGGGGAAAGTGCCCGAGACCGTCGAACAGCCTCCAGCGGTACGGTGCTTCGACGTACTCCCCGGATCCGGCCGCGCTTCGCGTCCGCATCACCGGGTCGAGTGATCCGTGCAGATGCAGCGTCGGCACCCGAACCGGCCGCTTCATGCGCCGGTTGAACTGGATGCCGTCCGGGCGGGCCATGGACCGCACCATCCACCGGTACGGCTCGATCGAGCAATGCGCCGTCGACGGGATGCACATGGCGCGGCGGTACGTCTCGACGGCCTCGTCGTCCGGCAGCCGCGGCCCCGACCAGTCCCGTACCAGACGGCCCACCAGGGCACCGTCGTCCGCGATGAGTTGACGCTCCGGGATCCAGGGCCGCTGGAACCCCCAGATGTAGGAGCCCGCGGCGGTCTGCTTGACGTCGGAGAGCATGGCGGAACGCCAGCGCCGGGGATGAGGCATGGACGACACCGCGAGCCGGCGTACGAGCTTGGGCCGCATCACGGCCGCCGTCCACGCCAGGTAGCCGCCCAGGTCGTGCCCGACCAGCGCGGCGTCCGGCTCGCCGAGAGACCGGACGACCCCGGTGATGTCGAGCGCGAGGTTGGCGGGGTCGTAACCGCGCGGGGTGCGGTCGCTGCCGCCGACGCCGCGCAGGTCCATCGCCACGGCCCGGAACCCGGCGTCCGCGAGCGCGACCAGCTGATGCCGCCACGCCCACCAGAACTGCGGAAAGCCGTGGAGCAGCAGGACGAGCGGCCCGTCGCCCATCTCGGCGATGTGGAAGCGCGCGCCGTTGGCGGCGACGTCCCTGTGCGTCCAGGGGCCGTCGAGCCGTACAGCCGAGGCAGGTTGCGCCGAAGGTGTGGCGGGGTCCGTCATGAGGACGAGCGTGCCACAGCCGCGCCGGTGTCCTCGACCCGCTCCGGGCGGGGATGCGGCTTGGCTTTCTGCAGAACACCCGCCGTCTCCTTCATCGAGGCGGCGACCTTCTGCGGGCCCTGGCTCTTCTTGGCCTTCTTCGCGAACACCACGCCGATGAGCGCGAGGACGCCGGCGACCAGCACATTCGCCGCGAACGACAGCACGAAGCAGATCGCGAGGTTCCAGTGGCTCCAGGTCCGGATGCCGTACGCCAGGGCGAAGTTCAACATCGGCAGGGAGAAGAGCAGCAGCATGCCGGCCGCCGAGAACGCGCCACCACTGGTCGCACCGCGCTTGACGTCCTGCTTGAGCTGCGCCTTCGCCAGCGCGATCTCGTCGTGCACCAGTGCGGACATCTCGGTCGTCGCCGAGGCGAACAGCTGGCCGATGCTGCGTTCGGCGCCGACCGGGCTGCCGTCGGGTGCGCTCATCGCGATCTCCCTCTTCTGCATATGTGTGTGCGGTCCGGCTTCCGCCGGTGTCGGTACGGTCCGGCTTCCGCGTCCGCTTGTTCCGTGTGTCGGTGCGGTGTGTTCCGTGTCGGTACGGTCCGGCGTCTGCCGCAGTTCTCCCCGTTTGTGCGGTCTGGCATCTGCCTCTGTTTGTACCGTCTGGTCAGATCATGCCGGACGGTCGTCCCCCTCGCTTGCCCCGCCCGCCACTTCGGCAAGCCTTCGGTGCTCGGCGGCCTTCCGCTCGTAGATCTCGGCCATGCGTAGGTGGTACGCCGGGTTGTCCTGCTCATAGATGTCGGGGATGCCGTCGAGGTCCTCGTCGCGCTCCTCCGCCTCGCAGAGCGCGCGGTACTTGGCGTTGCGTATCTTCAGCAGCGTCGTGGCGAATACCGCCGCGATCAGCGAGCCGATCAGGACGGCGGCCTTGACCTCGTTGGTCAGCACCGTGTTGTCCTCGAAGGCGAGCTCGCCGATGAGCAGGGAGACGGTGAAGCCGATCCCGGAGAGGCCGGCGACGGCGAACACGTCCGGCCAGGCCAGATCCTCGCTGAGCGAGGCCCTCGTGAACCGTGCGGTCAGCCAGGTTCCGCCGAAGATGCCCACCGCCTTGCCGACGACGAGTCCGAGTACGACACCGAGGGTCTCGGGCTTGGTGAACACATCCCCGAGCGCCCCGCCGGAGACCGTGACCCCGGCGCTGAACAGCGCGAACAGCGGCACGGCGAGCCCGGCGGACAGCGGCCGCACCAGATGCTCGATGTGTTCACCGGGGGAGTGCTCCTCGCCCTCGTGCCGGTGGCAGCGCAGCATCAGGCCCATCGCCACACCGGCGATGGTGGCGTGGACGCCGCTGTTGTACATCAGCCCCCAGATGACCAGGGCGAGCGGGACGTAGACGTACCACCCGCGTACGCCCTTCCGTAGCAGCAGCCAGAAGACGGCGAGTCCGACGACGGCCCCACCGAGAGCCGTGAAGTCGATGGTGTTGGTGAAGAACACCGCGATGATGAGGATCGCGAACAGATCGTCGACGACGGCGAGCGTCAGCAGGAAGGCACGAAGGGCGGACGGCAGCGACGTCCCGATCACGGCCAGCACGGCGAGCGCGAAGGCGATGTCGGTGGCGGTGGGCACGGCCCACCCGTCGAGGGCGCCCCCACCGGAGATGTTGGTGAGGGTGTAGACGAGCGCGGGCACGGCCATACCGCACACCGCGGCGACCACGGGAAGCAGCGCGGCTTTCGGATCCTTGAGGTCTCCGGCCACCAGCTCGCGCTTGAGCTCGATCCCGGCGACGAAGAAGAACACGGCGAGCAGCCCGTCGGCCGCCCAGTGCTGCACGGACAGATCGAGCCCGAGGACCCCTGGCCCGAAGTGGAAGTGGCTGACGCTCTCGTAGCTGTCCCGCAGCGGAGTGTTCGCCCAGATCAGCGCGGCGATCGCGGCGACCAGCAGCAGCACGCCACCCACCGTCTCGGTACGGAGCGCATCCGCGACGAAGTTCCGCTCGGGCAGGGACAGCCGTCCGAGCAGCTTGCGGGTCGGGATGCGGGGCGCGGCCACGAGGGAGACCTCCGGTCGGGTAGGCAGGACTGAGCACTTGCCGACCAGACTTCCCGGCACACCTTGGGTTCTTCTTGTCGCGCTGTTGACGCGTTCTTTAGCTTACCTAAGATGTGGCCGGGTTTTCACGGCGATCTTCACATTAAGTGGAAAAAGGGCCTCCGGGCGCGCTGTGGAGATCTGGTTCGGGGAGCGCGCTTCAGCCCGTCCGGCGTTTGAGGACGAGGCAGTCCTCCGCGGGGGCGCGGGGGCGCAGGTGTGGGGGCACTGCGTGCCCCCACACCTGAAACGGGCGGGTGGACGGGGGAACCCTCAGTCCTCGCTCGCCGCCGTGGGCAGCTTCGCCTGGATCAGATCCATCACCGTGGAGTCCGTGAGCGTGGTGACGTCACCGAGCTCCCGGTTCTCGGCGACGTCCCGCAACAGCCGCCGCATGATCTTCCCGGAACGCGTCTTCGGCAGCTCCGCCACCGGCAGCACCCGCTTCGGCTTGGCGATCGGCCCGAGCGTGGTCCCTACGTGATTGCGCAGGTCCGCCACCAGCCCGTCATCCTCGGCGGAAGCCGACCCCCGCAGGATCACGAACGCCACGATCGCCTGCCCGGTCGTCTCGTCGGCCGCGCCCACGACCGCCGCCTCGGCGACCGAGGGGTGCGAGACGAGCGCCGACTCGACCTCGGTCGTCGAGATGTTGTGCCCGGAGACCAGCATCACGTCATCCACGCGCCCGAGGAGCCAGATGTCCCCGTCCTCGTCCTTCTTGGCGCCGTCCCCGGCGAAGTACTTCCCCTCGAACCGCGACCAGTAGGTGTCGATGAACCGCTGGTCGTCCCCCCAGATGGTCCGCAGCATCGAGGGCCAGGGCTCGGTGAGCACCAGATACCCACCACCACCATTCGGCACTTCAAGAGCCTCGTCGTCGACGACCGTCGCCGAGATGCCCGGCAGCGGCCGCTGCGCCGACCCCGGCTTCGTCTCGGTGGCCCCCGGCAGCGGCGAGATCATCATCGCGCCGGTCTCGGTCTGCCACCAGGTGTCCACGATCGGCGTACGGTCGCCGCCGATGTGCTTCCGGTACCAGATCCACGCCTCGGGGTTGATCGGCTCACCGACCGACCCGAGCACCCGCAGCGACGACAGATCGAACTTCGCGGGGATGTCGTCGCCCCACTTCATGAACGTACGGATCGCCGTGGGCGCCGTGTACAGGATCGTCACCCCGTACTTCTGCACGATCTCCCAGAACCGCCCCTGGTGCGGCGTGTCCGGCGTGCCCTCGTACATCACCTGCGTCGCGCCGTTCGAAAGCGGCCCGTACGTGATGTACGAGTGCCCGGTGACCCAGCCGATGTCGGCCGTGCACCAGTACACGTCGGTCTCCGGCTTGAGGTCGAAGACGGCGTGGTGGGTGTACGACGCCTGCGTGAGGTAGCCGCCCGAGGTGTGCAGGATGCCCTTCGGCTTCCCCGTCGTCCCGGACGTGTAGAGGATGAACAGCGGCTGCTCGGCGTCGAACGCCTCCGGCGTGTGCTCGGCGGACTGCCGCTCGACGATCTCGTGCCACCACACGTCGCGGCCATCGGTCCAGGCGACCTCCTGCCCCGTACGCCGTACGACGAGGACGTGCTCGACCTGGTCCACCCGGTCGATCGCGTCGTCGACGGCCGGCTTGAGCGCGGACGGCTTGCCGCGCCGGTAACCACCGTCTGAGGTGATGACCAGCTTGGCGTCGGCGTCCTGGATCCGCGTGGCGATCGCGTCCGCGGAGAAGCCGCCGAAGACGACCGAGTGCGCGGCGCCGATACGGGCGCAAGCCAGCATCGCGACGACGGCCTCGGGAATCATCGGCAGATAGACCGCGACCCGGTCGCCCTTTCCGACCCCCAGCTCGATCAAGGCGTTGGCGGCCTTCGACACCTCGTCCTTGAGCTCGGCGTAGGTGATGGCCCGGCTGTCGCCCGGCTCGCCCTCGAAGTGGATGGCGATCCGGTCGCCGTTCCCGGCCTCGACATGGCGGTCCACGCAGTTGTACGCGACATTCAGCTTCCCGTCGGCGAACCACTTCGCGAACGGCGGGTTCGACCAGTCCAGCGTCTCGGTCGGCTCGGTGGCCCAGGTCAGCCGACGGGCCTGCTCGGCCCAGAAGCCGAGCCTGTCAGCCTTGGCCTGCTCATACGCCTCCGCGGTGACGTTGGCGTTCGCGGCCAGGTCGGCGGGCGGCGCGAACCTGCGCTCTTCCTTCAGCAGGTTGGCCAGGCTTTCGTTGCTCACGACATCTCCCTTTCCCAGGGTGTCCGTTGTGTCCCAGGCCACAGCTCATCAGACCGGGGGGCCCGGTGACAAGGGCCGACCCGAAATTGGTTTAGACCTATTGATGTGCGGTGGCACCCCTCAGGGGGCACGTACCATCCGGCCGTCGGGTTCACTCGGCGCCCCGCGACCCCCCGATGCGCCTCGCCCCCCTTCCCGGAGGGGGCGGGAACACGGAAACCCCATCCTCTGCAGACCGGCCATCCGCTCGTGCGCGGGTGACCGGTCCATGGTGCGCGACCCCGCCGGCCGGGGCCGCGCACCACGCCCGGATCACGCGGGACGGCGCAGATCCTCCGCCGCCCCCACGTGATCGAACAGCTCGCCCCCGTCCCCGTCGACCAGCAGGTACGCCTGAGCCTCCCCGACGTGGAAGTACATCCCGTGCAGTTCGAGCACGCCCTCCCGCAGGGCCCGTGCCACGGACTCATGCGCCCGCAGATGCTCCAACTGCTGCACCACGTTGGTCAGACAGAGCTGCTCCACCGCGTCGGCCGGCGCCCGTCCGGCAAGCCGCGCCGACGGCCGGTCCTTGGCGGCCATCCGCTCCAGGCTCGGCACCCCGTGCCGCAGCCACCGCTTGAGCGGCGTGAGCGCCCCACCGGGCTCCGAGGTCATCAGGGCCTGCATCGCCCCGCACCCGGAGTGCCCGCACACCGTGATGGACCGCACCTTCAGCACGTCCACCGCGTACTCGATGGCAGCGGCCACCGAGTCGTCCCCGCTCTCCTCCCCTGGCAACGGCACGAGGTTGCCCACATTCCGTACGACGAAGAGGTCACCCGGACCACTGGAGGTGATCATCGACGTGACGAGCCGTGAGTCGGCACAGGTCAGAAACAGCTGGGACGGCCGCTGCCCCTCCCGCGCCAGCCGCGCGAGCTCACCCCGCACCAGGGGGGCGGTGTTGCGCTGGAACGCGCTGATGCCACGCGCCAGTTGATGCCCGCTTCGCGTATCGGGCTCGACCGACCCGCCCGGATGGCCGCCGGGGAGTACGGGCTGGGTGCCTGCGGAGGTCTCGCACTGGTGATTGCGCCAGGGCGTCCAGGGCCGGCACCGGCAGTGGGCGGAACTCGCGGGCTCGGCGATCCGGGTTCCGGCCCGCCCCGTGAACTCGACCGCGCCGCCTCCCGCGAAGTGCGCGCTCTGCCAGTCCTGCAGTGATTCGTACGCCGCGTGGTCCATGAACGAGCCGTCCAACTCCACGACGGCGTCGGTCCCTTGGGGTACCAGATGCAGAGCACGGCTGAGCCTTGGCACCGCGAGGAACGTCAACTGCCCTCGTACGCGTACGTAATGGACTCCCTCCTCTTCTTCGTGCGTGATACGGGTGCGGGCGAGGCGCTGCATGGCGACGCCGACGGCCACGGAGACGCCCAGCGCCACGCCTTCGAGAACCCCGAGGAACACGACGCCGAGCGTGGTGACGGCATACACCAGAACCTCGCGGTGGCGGGTGACCGTGCGGATGTGGTGCAGGGACACCATCTGGATGCCGACGGCCATCACCAGGGCGGCGAGCGATGCGAGGGGGATCAGCTCCAGGATCGGGACCATCAGCAGCGCGGCAACTACTACGAAAACGCCGTGCAGCATTGTGGAGTTCCGGCTCACGGCACCGGCTTGCACATTCGCGGAACTTCGCACTGCGACCCCGGCGACGGGCAGTCCGCCGAGCGCTCCGGAGACGATGTTGGCGGCGCCCTGCCCGAGCAGCTCCCGGTCGAGGTCGGAGCGGCTCACCCGGGGCTGCAGCGCGGGCCGCCCGGCCACCATCTTGTCCACCGCGACCGCGCCGAGCAGCGACTGCACGCTGCACACCAGCGTCACGGTGAGGACGGCGGCGGCGATACCGAGCACGGGCCCCTCGGGCAGCCCGGCCAGCGCATGGCTGCTCCAGGAGGGCAGATCGACCTTGGGCAGGGTCAGCCCCGCGAGCGAGGCGGTCGCGGTGGCTCCGGCGACGGCGATGAGCGCGGCGGGGGCCTTGCGCAGTACACGCCCGACCCGCCCGGGAATCCGCGGCCAGGCGAACAGGAGCGCCAGAGTCAGCACGCTCGTCGTCACCGCGGCGGGGTGGACGTGCGCCAACTGGTTCGGCAGCGCACGGAGGTTGTCGAGGACGGAACTCTGCGGGGTGCCGCCCAGCACGATGTGCAGCTGGGCGACGGCGATGGTCACGCCGATACCGGCGAGCATGCCGTGCACGATCGCGGGGCTGACGGCGAGTGCCGTACGGGCCACGCGCAGGCAGCCCAGACCCAGTTGGGCGATTCCGGCGAGGACCGTGAGGGCGCAGGTCGTACGCCATCCGTAGCGGTGGATGAGCTCGGCGGTGACAACGGTGAGCCCGGCGGCGGGCCCGCTCACCTGGAGCGATGAGCCGCCGAGCCGTCCGGCGACGAGCCCGCCCACGGCGGCGGCGACGAGGCCGGCCTGAAGCGGCGCGCCGGTGGCGAGGGCGATGCCGAGGGACAGGGGCAGGGCGATCAGAAAGACCGCGATCGAGGCCGACAGATCGGCGCCCGCGATACGGAATCGGCGGGGCGGCGTCGGCGGGGGGCTGTGGGGCTGGTGCATGCGATTCGGCCGAGTCGAGTCGGCGGTGCGGGTGGGGACGCAGGCGGACATGGTTCCCGTCTCCTCCGGGGCAGCGCGGTCGCGGAACAGGTGATCCCCCGTCCAGGACGGCGGGGGGCGGGTCGCGGCCGTGGGTCACGGCGTACAGCGGCGGGATTTTCAACACTCAGTAAACGGATCGTAATGCAGAGTAAAGGCTTCGTGCGAAATTTCGCATCAAATGGGGCAGCAAATCACTCACTAGGGTGAACTGCTCGTTTTATCGGCTTGTCGTATTTATTCCTCCTCGGTCCCGTGCGACGTTGGCCGCGCTGTCGGCAAATCACTGCACATCACTACAGAACGCCCTAGTCGGCGTTGCTCCGACCGAAGGAAGAAGGAGGGCGGAAGATGGCCGCCACTCAGAGGATCGCCGCGGGCGCAGCGCTCGCCGCGGCCTGCGCCACGGCGCTCGCCGGTTGCTCGAGCGATACCACCGGTTCCAAGGAAGGCGCGCACGGCGGGAAGGAGGCGGCCGGGGCCCCCGCGCCCAAGAGCGCGGTCCGCCTGATCGGCGACGGCTCCACCGCGTTCACCGGTGCACAGCCGCATCTGCCCAGGCCCGTGCGGCTGAAGCCCGGTCAGAAGCCCCCGCAGTTCGTGGTCTTCTCGTGGGACGGCGCCGGCGAGGACAGCCAGAAGCTCTTCTCGCACTTCCGAAAGGTCGCCAAGGCCAACAAGGCGACGATGACGTACTTCCTGAGTGGCGTGTACCTGCTGCCGGAGGACAAGCGCGACCTGTACCGGCCGCCGGAGCACTCGCCCGGCACTTCCGAGATCGGCTTCAACGACGAGCAGGGCATCAAGGACACCGTGACGCAGCTGCGCGGAGCGTGGCTGGAGGGCAACGAGATCGGCACGCACTTCAACGGCCACTTCTGCGGCAGCGGAGGTGGGGTCGGCGAGTGGTCGGTCGCGGAGTGGAAGAGCGAGATCGCCCAGGCGAAGTCGTTCGTGAAGTCCTGGAAGACCAACGCGGGGTTGAAAAAGGCGTCCTCACTGCCCTTCGACTACGACAAGGAGCTCATCGGCGCCCGCACGCCGTGCCTGGAGGGCCAGAAGAACTTCATGAAGGCGGCCCGTCAGCTGGGCTTCCGCTACGACACCAGTGGTGTCAACAACCAGGTCTGGCCCAAGAAGAAGCAGGGGCTGTGGGACCTGTCGATGCAGCTCGTGCCCTTCCCCGGGCATTCCTACGAGCAGCTCACCATGGACTACAACTTCATGATCAACCAGTCGGGCACCAAGACCCAGGGTGACCCCGACAAGCAGGAGTTCTGGGGCGACCAGATGCGTGACGGTCTGCTCAAGGGCTTCGACCGCGCCTACAACGGCAACCGCGCACCGCTGGTCATCGGCAACCACTTCGAGTCCTGGAACGGCGGCAATTACATGCGTGCCGTCGACGAAGTCGTCGAGAGTGTCTGCACCAGGTCCGAGGTGCGCTGCGTCTCCTTCCGGCAACTGGCCGACTGGCTCGACGCCCAGGACCCGGCCACCCTCGACAGACTCCGCGGCCTCAAGGTCGGCGAGGCCCCGAGGCAGGGCTGGGCGTCCTTCCTCTCGGGCCGCCCCGCCCCTGCCCCGAAGGGCGTCCCCGGGGCACCGGCGGTCAAGCCGTAACGGCGGCCCCAGGCCCCCGGCCCGAGCCGCAGCGGTCCCCCGCGGGTCGGCGGCTCAAGCCGTGGCCACCAGGCCCTCGCCGAGTACGAAACCGGGGTCGATCTGCGCGGCCAGGTCCGCCCCGGTTTTCGTGTTGCCCCAACTGCGCGCGTTCTTCAAGTGGAAGTGCACCATCTGGTGCGTGTAACGCTCCCAGTCGCGCAGTTCGTATGTGGCGTCCGCTGCGGTGTGCAAGGCGCGCAGGGAGCGGCGGTTGGCCTCTTCCAGGAACTCGAACCGGGGCGGGCGGCCTTTCTCCATGGCGCGCACCCAGTCCGAGTGCCCGACGGTGACCAGGAGGTCGTCACCGACTTCGGCGCGGAGGAAGTCGATGTCGTCCTGGCCCTGCACCTTGTTGCCGACGACCTTCAGGATGACGCCGAAGTCGCGGGCGTACTCCTTGTACTGGCGATAGACGGAGACCCCCTTCCGCGTCGGCTCGGCGACCAGGAACGTGATGTCGAAGCGGGTGAACAGGCCGGACGCGAAGGAGTCGGAGCCCGCCGTCATGTCGACGACGACGTACTCGCTCCGGCCGTCGACGAGATGGTTCAGGCAGAGCTCCACTGCACCGGTCTTGGAGTGGTAGCACGCCACTCCCAAATCGGCCTCGGTGAACGGGCCGGTGACCATCAAACGGACGGCGCCGCCGTCGAGTTCCACCGGACGCGCGAGGGCGTCGTACACCGGATTGTTCTCGCGTACCCGCAGCAGCCGCGATCCCTCACCGGGCGGGGTCGTCTTGATCATCGTCTCGACTGACTCGATGCGCGGGTTGGAGCCGCGCAGGTAGTCCTTGATCAGGGACAGCCGCTCGCCCATCGCGGGCAGTCCGGCTGCGTCCGTCTCGTCGAGGCCGAGCGCGGCGCCCAGGTGCTGGTTGATGTCGGCGTCCACCGCGACGACCGGCGAACCGGAGGACGCGAGGTGGCGGACGAAGAGCGAGGACAGGGTTGTCTTGCCGCTGCCGCCCTTCCCTACGAAAGCAATTTTCATGTTCACAAAGAGTAGTGGGGTGATTGCTCAGGGTGTCTGCGGTACGTGAAGAAGACCACTCCTTCGTGGGGCAGGCCGCCAGGTTGCGTAGTGTCGTACTCATGAGTACGACAGGCGCGACCGCCGATCCGCTCGCGGCCCTGGGGTCGCTTCCCGGAGTGGCCGAATCCGTGGAGTCCGTCCGCAAGGCCGTGGACCGGGTCTACGGGCACCGGATCATGCGGCGCCGCAGCAACGAGATCACGTCCGAGGCGGCACTGCGCGGCGCGCGTGGCTCCGCGGCGCTGTCCGGTGCCGACTGGGCCCTCGAAGAGGTACGCCGCCGCACCGACTTCAGCGCGGAGGACGAGGCCCGGACGGTCGGCGCGGCCCTCAGGCTGACCGCCGAGGCGGGCCAACTCCTGTCCATCTGGCGGCAGTCGCCCCTTCGCGTGCTGGCCCGGCTGCATCTGGTGGCGGCCGCGGACAAGGGCGACGAGGTCGGCCGGCCGCGACAGGACGGCGAACCGGTGGACGAGCCCCTCGTCGAGCTGCCGCTTCCGGACGCGCACGAGGTGGCCGGGCGTCTCGAAGGCCTCTCGCAGCTGATCATCGCGGGTGGTTCGGCCCCCGCACTGGTGACTGCGGCCGTCGTCCACGGTGAACTGCTGGCGCTGCGTCCCTTCACCTCCCACAACGGCCTCGTCGCGCGCGCGGCCGAACGGATCGTCCTGGTCGGCAGCGGCCTGGACCCGAAGTCGATCTGTCCTGCGGAGGTCGGTCACGCCGAACTCGGCCGCGCGGCCTATGCGGCGGCCCTGGACGGCTACGCCTCCGGTACCCCGGAAGGCATGGCGGCCTGGATCGCCCACTGCGGCAAGGCGGTTGAACTGGGCGTGAGGGAGTCGACGGCCGTCTGCGAGGCGCTTCAGCGCGGGGCGGCGTGAGAAGCTCGAAAATCGCCGTCCACAAGAGAATCGCCCTCCACTAGGAGGGCGAAAGCTCCCTCTGGAGGGCGGAAGACTCCCTGAACAGGGTTGCGGCGGTACGAGTTCTCGTACCGCCGCTGGCATGCTCACCGGGTTACCAAGCGTCCTCGATATGTTGCCCATCAGGTCGGGAACTGTGGCCCGTGGCCTGGTGCGGCTGGCCCGTAATCGACGGGTCGACGTCGCGTGGGTGCTCGGCGTTCATGCTCGGTCCGTGGGGCCTTGGTTGCGTTTAAAGGTGATCCTCTCGGATGTCCTTGGTCTCGCGGGCCGTTAACCCCTTTGTACTCCAGGTCCCGAGGAAGCGGAAGCCCTGACTGCACTTCTTTACTTTTAGGTTCAAACGGGTGTGAACCGCACCTGAATGCGCTGTCCGCCCCATGGTGACGTGATCACATCGCGGTCGCGCGGCGTCGACTGGCGTACCAGACGAGCCCTGCCGTGGCCGCCGCCGCGCCTATGGCGGCCGCCGCGACGAGCGCCGGACGGGGCGGTACGGACAGGGTGGGCAGCCGCTGCTTCAACCGGACCGGGCGGTGGAAGTCCAGAATCGGCCATGACCGGGCGAGTGCCTCGCGGCGAAGCGCGCGGCCCGGATTGACCGCGTGCGGGTGGCCGACGGACTCCAGCATCGGCAGGTCCGTCGCCGAGTCGCTGTAGGCGTAGCAGCCCTCGAGGTCGTACCCCTCGGACACGGCCAGCTCCTTGATCGCCTCGGCCTTCGTCGGCCCGTAGGCGTAGTACTCCACCTCGCCGGTGAAGCAGCCGTCCTCGCCCACAACCATGCGGGTCGCCACCACCCGGTCCGCGCCCAGCAGTTCACCGATCGGCTCGACCACCTCCGTTCCGGACGTGGACACGATCACGACGTCGCGCCCCGCGGTGTGGTGCTCCTCGATGAGGGACGCGGCCTCGTCGTAGATGATCGGGTCGATCAGGTCGTGCAGCGTCTCGGCGACGATCTCCTTGACCTGCTGGACGTTCCAGCCGCGGCACATCGCGGACAGGTACTTGCGCATCCGCTCCATCTGGTCGTGGTCGGCGCCGCCGGCGAGGAACACGAACTGGGCATATGCGGTACGCAACGCGGCCCTGCGGTTGATCAGCCCGCCTTGGTAGAACGACTTGCTGAACGTGAGCGTGCTCGACTTCGCAATGACCGTCTTGTCCAGGTCAAAGAAGGCTGCTGTGCGAGGCAAGGAGTGGTTTTCCACGAGCCTGAGCATAGGCGCCCACCATTCGGCGTAAGGTGAGGCGCGTGGGTTTGCCTGAGAGGGCTCTCGGGTACACCATGGAAGTCACGGATCGTTCGCGACCGTGCTAACCCGGTCCGACTCCTCCCCCCCCGAGTCGGCCGTGGGGACGACCCCCGCTCTCCCCCCCGGCGGGGGTCGTCGCATGTCCGGATGCGTTTTTCCCCTCTCTTACGCGGCCTCGGGGCCCTGTTGCCACCGATCTGGCCGTCCTCTTGGCGCACCCGTGATCCGTCACTGTACGTAGTCGTGAGACTGCTCTCGGGAAGTCGCACACGACTCACCGGTATGGGTGAAGGCGATATTCACAACCACTGAGTTGTCCACAGTTATCGACCAAGATCCACACGATTTCCGGGATCGCTGCACCGTGATTCCAGCGCGCTCCGCTCGCGGCAAGTTCCTCGCGGCGAGTTCATGGCCGGTTCCGTTTGTCGGGCGCGTTTGGCCGGTTCGTATCGGCCGTTCATATGGAGGCCGGTTGCCGGTTCTTCACACGAGCGGGAATCGCGGGTCCGCAGAGGACCCTGCGGGCCCCGCGCAAGAAGCAGCGAAGGGGGCTGGAGATCGTGGCGGGAGCCATCACGAATGACCGGCAGGCCGCCGCCGAGGGGCGGCAGGGCGGACCGTTGATCGTCACGGAGGACGCCGAACTGCTGGACGACCTGCTGCGCCTGTGCGCGGCGGCGGGCGCCAGGCCGGAGGTCCACCACGGAGTGCCTGAGCGCAGGGGCGGCTGGGAGGCAGCGCCTCTCGTCCTGGTCGGCGACGATGCCGCCCGGCGCGTACGCGGGGCCGCGCGCAGAAGCGGGGTGGTGCTCGTTGGGCGGGATCAGGACGACTCCGGCGTCTGGCGGCGGGCTGTCGAGATCGGTGCCGACCATGTCCTGATGCTGCCCGATGGCGAGCAATGGCTGGTCGACCGCATCGCCGACGTGGCCGAAGGGGTCGGCAGGCCGGCCCTCACCGTCGGCGTGCTCGGCGGCCGAGGCGGCGCCGGAGCCTCCACGCTGGCGTGCGCGCTCGCCGTCACCTCTGCGCGTGAGGGACGTCGCACCCTGCTCGTGGACGCGGATCCGCTGGGCGGCGGACTCGACGTACTCCTGGGCGGAGAGGCGGCCGAAGGTCTGCGCTGGCCGGCGTTCGCCGCGTCCCGCGGCCGGGTCGGCGGTGGCGCCCTGGAGGAGTCCTTGCCCGAACTGCACGCGCTGCGGGTCTTGAGCTGGGATCGCGGTGACACCGTCACGATTCCGCCGCAAGCCGTACGAGCGGTCCTGGCCGCCGCCAGACGGCGCGGTGGCGCGGTGGTCGTCGACCTGCCCCGCCGCATCGACGAAGGCGCTGCCGAGGCCCTCGCCCAGCTCGACCTGGGACTCCTGGTGGTCCCCGCCGACCTGCGCTCGATCGCGGCTGCGGGCCGGGTGGCGTCCGCGGTCGGCATGGTTCTGCGCGATCTGAGGGTCGCGGTGCGCGGCCCCTACGCGCCGGGCCTGGACGACCGAGAGGTGGCGCGGCTGCTCGGACTGCCCCTGGTGGGCGAGGTACCTGCCGAACCCGCGCCGTTGGACGGTGGCCCGCCACCCGGAGGAGCGGCGCGGGGGCCGCTCGCCCGGTTCTGCGCCGCCTTCTGGGAGCGGGTTCCGGTGGAGGGCGGGGGCGTATGAGCTGGGATGGCGCCACGGGAATGGACTGCGGCGTGGGACTGGACGGGCGTACGGGCTCGCGGGACGGGCATGTGGGCCCCCTGGAGGGGCGTACGGGTCTGCTGGACGGCGTACGGCAGTGGCTCGCAGAGAGCGGCTCCGAGCCGACGCCCGCGCGCGTGGCGCAGGCGCTGCGCGAGCAGGGGCGCGTGCTCGGAGATGCCGAAGTCCTCGGCGCGGCCGAGCGGTTGCGCTCGGAACTGGTCGGAAGCGGCCCGTTGGAACCACTGCTGGCCGACCCGTCGGTGACCGATGTACTGGTGTCCGCGCCGGACCGGGTGTGGGTCGACCGGGATGCAGGACTGGAGCTGACGGGCGTCTCCTTCCCGGACGCGGCGGCGGTACGACGC
This sequence comes from Streptomyces albiflavescens, assembly GCF_014645835.1. Lineage (GTDB taxonomy): Bacteria > Actinomycetota > Actinomycetes > Streptomycetales > Streptomycetaceae > Streptomyces > Streptomyces albiflavescens. The sequence goes on along the minus strand of NZ_BMMM01000010.1, from coordinate 206,983 downwards.
CTCGCGCAGCGCCTCGCGGCCGTAGCCGGACGGCGGCTCGACGACGCGCGTCCCTGGGTGGACGCGCGGCTTCCGGACGGCACCCGCCTGCATGCGGTGCTACCGCCGGTCGCAGTCGGCTCCACCTGTCTGTCCCTGCGGGTCGTACGGCCGCGCGCGTTCACGCTCGACGAGTTGGTGGCGGCGGGCACGGTGCCGCCCGGCGGGGACCGGGTGCTGAGAGCGCTGCTGGACGCCCGGCTCTCCTTCCTGATCAGCGGAGGCACGGGCTCCGGCAAGACGACGCTGCTGAGTGCGTTGCTGGGGCTGGTCGGTCCAGGGGAACGGATCGTGCTCGCCGAGGACTCGGCGGAGCTGCGCCCGGACCACCCCCATGTGGTGCGCCTGGAGGGGCGGCCGGCCAACCAGGAGGGCGTCGGGCTCGTCGCGCTCCAGGACTTGGTCCGTCAGGCCCTGCGCATGAGGCCGGACCGGCTGGTCGTCGGCGAGGTGCGCGGGCCTGAGGTGGTCTCCCTGCTGGGCGCGCTGAACACCGGGCATGAGGGCGGCTGCGGCACGGTGCACGCGAACGCGGCGGCGCAGGTTCCGGCCCGCCTGGAGGCACTGGGCACCGCGGCCGGGCTCGACCGGGCGGCCCTGCACAGCCAGTTGGCGGCGGCGTTGTCCGTGGTCCTGCATCTCGTACGCGACCGGGCCGGGCGGCGGCGGATCGCCGAGGTGCATGTGCTGGAGCGCGCCTCGTCGGGGCTGGTGGTGACGGTGCCGGCGCTGCGGTGGGGCACGGAGGCCTTCGTGTACGAGCGGGGATGGGAGCGGCTGCGGGGGCTGCTCCGGGACGGGAGCGAGGGGAGTGGGCTGTCGTGACGAAGTTCAGTGACGGGAGTGAGGGGAGTGGTCGTTGTGACGGGAGTTGGTGAGATGTCGGTGGGGACGGCCATGGCGTGCGCCGGGGCGGCGGCCTGGTTGACGGGCGGCTGGGATTCCAGTGCGCGGAGGGCCCGGTTGCTGTGCGCGGGCGGCGGGGTGGTGGCGACCGGTCCGCCTTCGTGGGAGAGGGCGCTCGTCGGATGGCGGCGGGTGCGTGGGCGGATGCGGGGCGAAGGGTGGTCGGTGGTCGCCGGGTTGGTGATCGCGCTGCTGGGCGCGTCCGTGCTGCCGCTGCTTCTCGGAGCAGCGGGAGTACCGCTGCTCCGGCGGGTACGACGGGTCGCTCAGGCGCGACACGAGCGGGAGCGCCGGGGCGATGCGGTGATCGCCCTGTGCGGGGCCCTCGCGGGGGAGGTGCGGGCCGGGCGACAGCCGGGCGAGGCGTTGCTCAGGGCCGCGCGCGATTCGGGCGGGCTGGGCGAGGCGCAGGCGGTGGTGCTGGCAGCGGCGAAGTTCGGCGGGGATGTGCCCGGCGCGCTCACCGATGCGGCGCGGCAGTCAGGGGCCGACGGGCTGGTGGGACTCGCCGCGTGCTGGCGCGTGGCGGTGGACCGGGGCGCGGGCCTGGCGGCGGGTCTCGACCGCCTGGAGGGGGCGCTGCGCGCGGAGCGGGACCAACGAGCCGACCTGCGGGCCCAGTTGGCGGGGTCGCGGTCGACCGCGGTGATGCTCGCGGGGCTGCCGGTGCTGGGACTCCTGCTCGGTACCGCGCTGGGCGCCGATCCGCTCCACGTGCTGCTGCACACCGGTCCCGGCCTGGGCTGCCTGCTGATCGGCGGGGTGTTGGAGGGAGTGGGGCTGTGGTGGGCGCTGCGCATCGTGCGGGGAGCGGAGGCGGCATGAGCGCGGAGGTTGTCCACAGGCTGGGGGTGGCTGCGTGCGGGGTGCTGGCGCTCGGGTGGCTGGTCCAGTGGCTCGGGGTGGCGCGGCGTGAGCGGCGGGCGCATAGAAGGCTGGCGGAATTGCTGGCGTCGGAGAAGGCGCGTGCGGAGCGGCCACGCTTCGAGGTCCGGGAGGTGGCGCGGCGTGGGCTGCCCGTGGCGGGTGCGGTGTGCGCGGGCTGGGTGCTGGTCGGCGGTCCTGTCGGGGTTCTGGTGGGTCTGGCGGCCGGGTTCGGGGTCTGGCGATGGCTCCGACGGCGGCGACTTGTGCCCGCGGAGGAGTACGACGCGGCGCGTGCCGCCCGGCAACTCCCGCTCGCGGCGGACCTGGTGGCGGCTTGCATCGCGGCCGGGGCGGGCCCCGTCGTAGCGGCCCAGGCCGTGGGTGAGGCCCTGGGCGGGCCCGTCGGGGAGCGGCTGGCACGGGGCGCTGCCGAGGTGCGGCTCGGCGGTGAACCGGCCGAGGCCTGGCGGAGGTTGGCGTCGATACCCGGTGCCCGGGCCTTGGCGCGGCTGCTGGAGCGGGCGGGCGAGTCGGGCGCACCGGCCGCCGTGCCGGTCGGGCGGCTCGCCGCGGAGGCCCGCGCCGAGTGGGGGCGCACCGCGACGACCCGGGCACGCCGGGCGGCCGTCATGGTCACCGTGCCCGTGGGGCTGTGTTTTCTGCCCGCCTTCATCGCGATCGGCGTACTGCCCGTGGTGATCGGGCTGGCCGAGGGGTTGCTGGGAGGAGGTGGTGGGTGACGGGCGGCGGCGACGGCATGCGGTGAACGGCAAGTGATCAACAGGGTCGAACCTTACGGGGGTTGAGATGCGCAGGACGGTACGAGGGCTTGTTCGGGGACGTGCGTGGGCGCGGGCACGGATGCTCGGTCTGGCGGCGCGGAGGGACGCGGGAATGGTCACCTCCGAGTACGCGGTGGGAATCATCGCTGCGGTGGCTTTCGCGGCCGTGCTCTACAAGGTGGTGACGAGCGGGCAGGTCAGTGAGGAACTGCAGAGCATCGTGGGGCGGGCGCTCAATGTCCAGATGTGAGCGGGTGCCCTGGGGCCCGGCAGCTCCGTCCGGGGGCGAACGGTGGACGCATGGTCTGGCCCCTTCGTCTGGGCGTGATCGGTGGGCGGATGGTCTGGCCGCTTCGTTTGGGCGTGATCGGTGGGCGGATGGTCTGGCCGCTTCGTTTGGGCGTGATCGGTGGGCGGATGGTCTGGCCGCTTCGTTTGGGCGTGATCGGTGGGCGGATGGTCCGGTCGTCGCGTCGGGGAGCGAACGGGGTGGGAGCGGCCCGGCCCGGTGTCGGGACCGTGGATTCGTGACCGCCGAGGCCGCCGTGGTGCTGCCCTCGCTGGTGCTCGTCGGAATGGCGCTGGTCTGGGCCCTGCTCGCCGCGTCCGCGCAGATCCAGTGCGTGGACGCGGCGAGGGCGGGAGCCCGGGCGGCGGCGCGCCAGGACCCGCCCGACACGGTCCTCGCGACGACACGCCGCGCGGCACCGCGCGGCGCGAAGGTCACCGTGAGCCGGGAGAACGACCTGGTCCGGGTGACGGTCACCGCGAGTGCGCCGGGGCCCGACGCGCTGTCCCTGGAGCTGAGCGACGAGGCCGTCGCTCTGGCGGAGGAGACGGTGGGGGTGGTTGGCGGATGAGGGGAGGCGGTTGGGCCACGTGGACCTTTCACGACACGCGTACCCATTCCTCGGACACAGGGGCGGCGACTTCCTCGGACCGAGGGTCGGCGACCGTCTGGACCGTCGGGGCGATCGCCGTGCTGTGTGTCGTGTTCGGGGCGGTCCTGGCCATGGGGCAGGTCGTCGTGGTTCGGCACCGTGCGGCGGGGGCGGCCGACCTGGCGGCACTCGCCGCGGCTGACCACTGGATGGACGGTGGCGCGGCGGCCTGCGCCCGGGCGGAGCGGGTGACACGGGCGCAGCGGGCGCGACTCGTCCGGTGCGGGGTCGAGGGCGAGACCTCGGACGTGACGGCAGCATCGGGCAGAGGACCGTTCGCCGCGGAGGTCAGATCGAGGGCGGGACCGGCTGGGCCGATTGAACTTGATCCGGTGGGACCGGCTGAACCTGATCCGGCGGGACCTGCAGGACCGGGCGCCCCTGGCCCGGCCGTCGGCCCACCCGGGGCGGACCCGGAGCCGCCGGCAGCGCTCAATCGTCCCGTGCTCAGTCCTCCGGCGCCGCCCGCAGCAACTCGGTGAGCAGCCGTACGGCTCCCCGCTTGTGCAAGGGATCGTTCCCGTTGCCGCATTTGGGGGACTGGATGCAGGACGGGCAGCCGGCGTCGCACTCGCAGGAGGCGATCGCCTGGCGGGTGGCGGTGAGCCAGGTTCGGGCGGTGTGGAAGGCGCGCTCCGCGAAGCCCGCGCCGCCGGGGTGACCGTCGTACACGAAGACGGTGGGCAGCAGGGTGTCCGGATGCAGCGGGACGGACACGCCGCCGATGTCCCAGCGGTCGCAGGTGGCGAAGAGCGGCAGCATGCCGATCGACGCGTGCTCGGCGGCGTGCAGGGCGCCGCCGAGGATCTCGGGGTTGATCCGGGCGGCGTCGAGCTGGTCCTCCGTGACCGTCCACCAGACCGCGCGCGTGCGGAGCGTACGAGGAGGGAGGTCGAGTTTCGTCTCACCCAGCACTTCGCCGGTGATGACACGTCGACGCAGGAAGGAGACGACTTGGTTGGTGACTTCGACGGAGCCGTAGCACAACCGGCCCTTGCCCCAGGGGACTTCGACGTCGGTCTCCAGGACGGAGATGGACGTCGTGTCGCGGGCGACCGTCGAATACGGCGGGTTGGCCTCCTCGACGAGTGCGACGGAGTCCTCCAGGTCCAGCTTGTGCACCAGGTACGTACGGCCCTGGTGCAGATGGATCGCGCCCTCGTGGACCGTCGTGTGCGCGGCGCCGGCGTCGACCGTGCCGAGCAGCCGCCCGGTCCCGGCCTCGACGACCTGCACGGGGCTGCCGCCCTCCCCGCGGATGTCGGTCAGGTCGGCGGCCCGCTCCCGGCGCGTCCAGTGCCAGGCCTTCGTTCGTCGGCGCAGCAGCTTCGCGGCCTCCAGCTGTGGCAGCAGGCCGGCGGTGGCCGGGCCGAAGAGCTCCAGGTCGTCCTCCGTGAGCGGGATCTCGGAGGCGGCGGCGCACAGATGCGGGGCGAGGACGTACGGGTTGTCGGGGTCGAGGACGGTGGATTCCACGGGCTGGTCGAACAGCGCCTCGGGGTGGTGGACGAGGAAGGTGTCCAGTGGGTCGTCGCGGGCGACCAGGATCGCCAGCGCGCCCTGCCCCGAGCGTCCCGCGCGGCCGGCCTGCTGCCACAAGGACGCGCGGGTGCCCGGGTAGCCGGCGATGACGACGGCGTCCAGGCCGGAGACGTCGACGCCGAGTTCGAGGGCGGTGGTGGCGGCGAGGCCGAGGAGTTCGCCGGAGTGCAGGGCGCGTTCGAGGGCGCGGCGTTCCTCGGGGAGGTAGCCGCCGCGGTAGGCGGCGACGCGCCGGGCCAGCGAGCGGTCGACCTCGGCGAGGCGTTCCTGGGCGATCACCGAGATCAGCTCGGCGCCGCGCCGGGACCGTACGAAGGCGATCGAGCGCATGCCCTGGACGGTGAGGTCGGTCAGCAGATCGGCCGTCTCGGCGGTGGCGGTACGCCGAACGGGTGCGCCTTTCTCGCCGTGCAGCTCGGTGAGCGGGGGCTCCCACAGGGCGAACACCAGTTCCCCTCGTGGGGAGGCGTCGTCCGCGACCTCGACTACCGGGAGGCCGGTCAGGCGGCGCGCGGCCACCGACGGCTCGGCGGCGGTCGCGGAGGCCAGCAGGAAGACGGGAGAGGCGCCGTAGCGGGCGCACAGGCGGCGCAGGCGGCGCAGCACCTGGGCGACGTGGGAGCCGAAGACTCCGCGGTAGGTGTGGCACTCGTCGATGACGACGTAGCGCAGGGAGCGGAGGAAGGAGGACCAGCGGGGGTGGGAGGGCAATATCCCGCGGTGCAGCATGTCGGGGTTGGTCAGGACGTAGTTGGCGTACTGGCGTACCCATTCGCGTTCCTCGAACGGGGTGTCGCCGTCGTACACGGCTGGGCGTACGGCATTGCCCAAAGATTGTGAAAGTTCCTTCACGGAGCGGCGCTGGTCGGCCGCGAGGGCCTTCGTCGGGGCCAGGTACAGCGCGGTGGCGCCGCGGCCGTTCGGCGCCTCGGAGCCGTCCAGCAGGGCCGTCAGGACCGGGGCGAGGTACGCCAGGGACTTGCCGGAGGCCGTGCCCGTGGCGACGATCACCGACTCGCCGTCCAGGGCGTGCTCGGCGGCCCGTGCCTGGTGGGCCCAGGGGTGCTCGATGCCCGCGGTCTGCACCGCGGCGATGACCTCCGAGCGGATCCGGTCGGGCCAGACGGCATGACGGCCCTCGCGCGGGGGCAAGTGCTCCGTATGAGTGATGCGCGCAGCCCGGCTCGGTCCCGAGGCGAGCCGGTCCAGGATCGTGCCCGGAGAGGGGCGGGAAGCGGTGTCCGACGAGGGTCGATCGGATCGGTGATTCTTGGCCATCGGCATCGAGTGTGTCACTGGCGTGACGGACAATGGAGCCAAGGCGTCGTGCACGCCTGCCGGTAAGTGATTGAATGCCATTGCGGCTGGCGAACCGTCCCGGGGGCTCTGCCGAGGTGTCCCATGGGGCGACCGCTCGATAGCAAGGTGCTGGAGGATCCGTGGACCTGTCCCTGTCGACTCGCAATGTGCCCGGCCCTAACGGCGACCGTACGGTCGTCGAGGTCGGCGGCGAAATCGATGTATATACCGCGCCCAAGCTGCGCGAGCAGCTGGTCGAGCTGGTGAACGACGGCAGTTTCCACCTTGTCGTCGACATGGAGGGCGTGGACTTCCTCGACTCCACCGGGCTCGGCGTGCTGGTGGGCGGCCTGAAGCGTGTAAGGGCCCATGAGGGCTCACTGCGACTGGTCTGCAACCAGGAGCGCATTCTCAAGATCTTCCGTATTACCGGTCTCACCAAGGTGTTCCCGATTCACACCTCGGTGGAGGAGGCGGTCAACGCCACCGACTGACCACCGGTCTTCCCGGGCCGCCGGCCCGGACCCGCCAGAAGTGGGGGGACTGGGCCACAGCCCCGTCCCCCCGACAGCACGCCCGAAGTCTGAGGGGGATGCATGGCCACCGTTGAACTCCGCTTCAGCGCGCTGCCCGAGCACGTCAGGACCGCCCGACTGGTGGCGGCAGCGGTGGCGCGCAGGGCCGGAGTGGACGAGGCCGTACTCGACGAGGTCAGGCTCGCTGTCGGCGAGGCCTGCAGTCGTGCCGTCGGACTTCACCAGAGCGGCGGTATCTCGGCGCCGGTTCGGGTGAGCTTGATCGAGGACGAGAAGCAGTTCTCCATCGAGGTCGGCGACGAAGCGCCGCGTACGGCTCCTGGTGAGACGGTGTCGGGCGCCGCCCCCGGTGACTCGGACGCGGACGCCGAGGAGGACGAGATGGGCCTTGCGGTCATCAGCGGCCTCGTCGACGACGTGGAAGTCACCGCCGGGGAGAACGGCGGGCTGATCAGGATGAGCTGGCCTACCACGCCGCCGGCCACGCTCGCTTCCTGACCGCATCCCGACCACGGCTGGATCGCATCCCGATCGCAGCCACGGCCACATCCTCGTGGCACACCCGAAGGGCCCTGCTCAGCAGGGCCCTTTTTGCATGCCCTGCCCGGCCGCCCGCCTTTTCGTGAATTCTTTCACGATCAATCACGCGATTATTTGATCAAGGGTCAACGCTTTTAGGGCATTACCTCTTTCGGGTTCCGTGGACAGGCGTCGATCATTTGCTGAAGAGCATGTGAAGGCTAATTCCGCTTACCGCGCACTGTTTTGATCAGGTTCCGGTACCTACAATCCGTCCACATCTTGAGCTCAGCACAGGCGTCAAGGAGGACGAATGGCGGGGCTTTCTACCCCTCATCAGTTTGACCAACCCACAACCTTCGCAGCCGCAGTACTGACCGACGACAACCGTCTCATCGTGATGGTCATCGGGGCCGTCGCGCTGGCGGCGCTCGTGGTCGCCGGGGTCCTGGTGCGCCAGGTGCTCGCGGCGGGCGAGGGCACCGACAGCATGAAGAAGATCGCGGCAGCGGTCCAGGAGGGCGCGAATGCCTACCTGGGGCGGCAGCTGCGCACCCTCGCGGCATTCGCCGTGGTGGTGTTCTTCCTGCTCATGCTGCTGCCCGCGGACGACTGGAATCAGCGTGCGGGCCGATCGATCTTCTTCTTGATCGGCGCGGCGTTCTCGGCGACCACCGGTTATATCGGTATGTGGCTCGCCGTACGGAGCAATGTCCGCGTGGCCGCCGCGGCACGGGAAGCGACCCCGGCGAAGGGTGAGCCCGAAAAGGATCTCACCACCGTCTCGCACAAAGCCATGAAGATCGCTTTCCGCACGGGCGGCGTCGTCGGCATGTTCACGGTGGGGCTCGGTCTGCTGGGCGCCTCTTGTGTGGTGCTGGTGTACGCGGCCGACGCGCCGAAGGTCCTGGAGGGCTTCGGTCTCGGCGCCGCGCTGATCGCCATGTTCATGCGTGTCGGCGGCGGCATCTTCACCAAGGCCGCCGACGTCGGCGCCGACCTGGTCGGCAAGGTCGAGCAGGGCATTCCGGAGGACGATCCGCGCAATGCCGCGACCATCGCCGACAACGTGGGCGACAACGTCGGCGACTGCGCGGGCATGGCGGCCGACCTCTTCGAGTCGTACGCCGTCACGCTGGTCGCCGCGCTCATCCTGGGCAAGGCGGCATTCGGCGACTTCGGGCTGGCGTTCCCGCTGATCGTGCCCGCGATCGGCGTACTCACCGCGATGGTCGGCATCTTCGCGGTGGCGCCCCGGCGCTCCGACCGCAGTGGCATGTCCGCGATCAACCGCGGCTTCTTCATCTCCGCGGTGATCTCACTGGCGCTGGTGGCCACGGCCGTCTACGTCTACCTCCCGGCGAAGTACGCCGATCTGGACGGCGTCACGGACGTCGCGATCAAGGCCAAGGACGGCGACCCGCGGGTCCTCGCGGTCGTCGCCGTGGCGATCGGAATCGTGCTGGCCGCGCTGATCCAGCAGCTGACCGGGTACTTCACCGAGACCACCCGCCGTCCCGTACGGGACATCGGCAAGACCTCGCTCACCGGCGCGGCCACCGTCGTCCTCGCCGGTATCTCCGTGGGTCTCGAATCGGCCGTCTACACCGCTCTGTTGATCGGCCTCGGCGTGTACGGGGCGTTCCTGCTCGGCGGTACGTCGATCATGCTGGCGCTCTTCGCGGTGGCGCTGGCCGGTACCGGTCTGCTCACCACTGTCGGCGTCATCGTCGCCATGGACACCTTCGGTCCGGTCTCCGACAACGCGCAGGGCATCGCCGAGATGTCCGGCGACGTCACGGGCGCGGGCGCCCAGGTCCTCACCGACCTGGACGCCGTGGGCAACACCACCAAGGCCATCACCAAGGGCATCGCCATCGCCACGGCCGTCCTCGCGGCCTCCGCGCTGTTCGGCTCGTACCGGGACGCGATCACCACGGCCGCGAGCGAGGTGGGCGAGAAGGTCTCAGGTGCGGGTGCGCCGATGAACCTGATGATGGACATCTCGCAGCCCAACAACCTGGTGGGTCTCGTCGCGGGCGCCGCGGTCGTCTTCCTCTTCTCGGGGCTCGCGATCAACGCGGTCTCGCGGTCCGCCGGGGCCGTGGTCTACGAGGTACGGCGGCAGTTCCGCGAGCACCCCGGGATCATGGACTACACCGAGAAGCCCGAGTACGGCCGCGTCGTCGACATCTGCACCAAGGACGCGTTGCGCGAACTCGCCACGCCCGGGCTGCTCGCCGTCCTCACCCCGATCGCGATCGGGTTCACGCTCGGGGTCGGCGCTCTCGGCTCGTTCCTCGCGGGCGCGATCGGCACCGGCACGCTGATGGCGGTCTTCCTCGCCAACTCCGGTGGTGCGTGGGACAACGCGAAGAAGCTCGTCGAGGACGGTCACCACGGCGGCAAGGGCAGCGAGGCCCACGCCGCGACGGTGATCGGCGACACGGTCGGCGACCCCTTCAAGGACACGGCGGGGCCCGCGATCAACCCGCTGCTCAAGGTGATGAACCTGGTGTCCCTGTTGATCGCGCCGGCGGTCATCAAGTTCTCGTACGGTGACGACAAGAACGTCGGCGTACGGGTTCTCATCGCCGTTCTCGCGCTCCTCGTGATCGTGGGCGCGGTGTACATCTCCAAGCGGCGCGGAATCGCCGTGGGTGACGAAGGCAACGCCGAGCGGGTGTCGAAGCCGGCCGATCCCGCGGTGGTTTCGTAGGCAACCGGACGGTTCCTGGCCTCGCACCTGGTCAGGGTTCCGCGCACTGGGCGGGCGGACGGCGCGTACTCACGCGCCTCCGCCCGCCTTGTGCGTGTTCACACCTTCTTCGTGAGCCTTCTCTCCCTTGGTGCAAATGGCTGCAAAAGCTGATCAGGCGGACATTCCGCATACGAGTGTCGCCCGCATGGCGTGTATGTTCCGGGGCCGAGAGCCATGGAAGGGACCAATCCGGTGAACAAGAAGCTCGCGGCCGCACTGTCTGGCGGTGCGGTACTGGTACTGGCGCTGTCGGGATGCAGTAGCAGCAGCGGCAACAACGACAAGCTGAACTCCTGGGCCAAGCAGGTCTGTGACGCGGTGCAGCCGCAGATCAAGAAGATCGCGACCGCCAACGTCGCGATCCAGAAGGAGGCCTCGGACGACAGTGCGCCGGAGGACGTCCAGAAGGCCGACACCAAGGGATTCAAGGACATCTCGGATGCCTACAAGGTGATGGCGACCGCCATCGAGAAGGCCGGCCCGCCGGACGTCGACGACGGCAAGAAGAAGCAGAAGGACGCGGTCAAGGAGCTCAACGACCTCTCCGCCTCCTACGCCGACCTGGGGAAGCAGTCCGACGCCCTGGACACGAAGGACCAGGCGAAGTTCGCCGACGGACTCAGCGGGGTTGCCGAGCAGCTCGGCAAGCTGAGCCAGAGCGGGACCGACGCCCTGAAGAAGCTCGAAGAGGGTGACGTCGGCAAGGCGATGGCCACGCAGGCGAGCTGCAAGGCCGCGTCCGCCGCGCCTTCGGCGACCAAGGGCTGATCCCTGGGAGAGCGCTCGTTCGGTCAACCGAAGGAGGGCCCGGTACGCGTGCGTGCCGGGTCCTCGGCATGCGCCGCGGGTGTGCCGGGCCTCGGGGCCGGGTGCGGGTTGCCGGTCCACGGGCGGGCTTGCCTCCACAGGCGGGTTGCCGGTCCACGGGCGGGCGTGCCGGTCCACGGGCGGGGTGCGCGCGTCTCGGGGCGTCCGAGTGGGCTGCGCGGCCCATGGCACGGACTGTCCGCCGCGAGCGGCACGGGCCACCCGCAGAGAGCGGCGCGCGGCGGTCTCCTGGCATAGGCGCGCGGCTGTCCACAGGTGTCGGCGCGGGGCCGTCCACAGGTGTCGGCGCGGGGCCGTCCACAGGTGTACGTCCCTTTCGTCGGGAGCGGACACAATGGGGGGCGTGAGTCATTCCAGCCTGTCACCGTTGCCCTCGTCCGACCGCGTAGACGTCGCCGCTCGGCTGCGGGACGCCCTGCTAGGCGCCTCCTTCACCGCCGACGGACTGCTCGATCTGCTCGGCGCCCCCGCGTACGCGGCGTTGGCGCGCAGTGAGACCGTGCCCGCCCTCCGGGCGACCCGCGGGGACACGCCGCTGGAGGCGCTCGTACGGCTCTTCCTGCTGCAGCAGCCGGTGCCGCAGGCGCGGGTGGCGGACGTGCTGCCGGTCGAGGACTGTCTGGACAGCGGCTGGCTGACCGGGGTGGGTGGGGACGAGGTCGCCGCGACTGTGGACATCCGGCCGTACGGCGGGTCCGACGGCGAGGACTGGTTCATCGTGTCCGACCTCGGATGCGCCGTCGGCGGCGCGGGCGGTATCGGCAGCCGCGAGGAAGGCGTCGTCCTCGGGGTGGGCGGGGCCTCCACGACCCTGGCCGGCATCACCGTCCGTACGCCCGTCGCCGCGGCGCTCGACCTCGGCACCGGCTCCGGGATCCAGGCCCTGCACGCCGCGCAGCACGCCACGCGCGTGACCGCGACCGACCTCAACCCTCGTGCGCTGCACATCACCGCGCTCACTCTCGCGCTTTCCGGCGCCCCGGCCGCCGACCTGCGTGAGGGCTCCCTCTTCGAGCCGATCGCGGACGACGAGACGTACGACCTGATTGTCTCGAACCCGCCCTTCGTGATCTCGCCCGGCGCCCGGCTGACCTACCGCGACGGCGGGATGGGCGGGGACGATCTGTGCCGCACGCTCGTTCAACAGGCAGGCGATCGCCTGAACGAAGGGGGGTATGCACAGTTCCTGGCCAACTGGCAGCACGTGGAGGGCGAGGACTGGCAGGACCGGCTGCGCTCCTGGGTGCCGCGCGGCTGCGACGCGTGGATCGTGCAGCGTGAGGTCCAGGACGTCACGCAGTACGCGGAGTTGTGGCTGCGGGACGCGGGCGACCACCGCGACGACCCGGCCGAGTACCAGGCGCGGTACGACGCGTGGCTGGACGAGTTCGAGGCACGCAAGGTGAAGGCCGTCGGCTTCGGATGGATCACGCTGCGCAGGGCGACGGCCGCCGAGCCCTCGATCACGGTGGAGGAGTGGCCGCATCCGGTGGAGCAGCCGCTCGGCGAGACCGTACGCGCGCACTTCGACCGCGTCGACTATCTGCGGGCGCACGACGACGCGGCCCTGCTCGCCGGGCACTTCAAGCTCGTCGAAGAGGTCGTCCAGGAGCAGGTGGGGCTGCCCGGTGCCGAGGACCCGGAGCACGTGGTGCTGCGTCAGCACCGCGGAATGTGCCGCGCCACCAAGGTGGACACGGTCGGCGCCGGCTTCGCGGGCGTGTGCGACGGCACGCTCAGCGCGGGCCGGATTCTTGACGCCATCGCGCAATTGGTCGGCGAGGACCCGGTGTTGCTGCGCGACCGGACACCCGCGCAGATTCGGCTGCTGGTGGAGCAGGGGTTCCTCGAACCCGCCGTGTGAAGAGGGGCGCGGACGTGCCGGGTGCGTAGCCCCTGAGGCGTGCCCGCACCGCTGAGTCACATGTGCCCGTTCTGGCGGGATTGGATGGTATTGGCCCGCAAAAGGGCTCCTGTCAGTGGTGCGTGCGAAGCTACCTTCGAGAGACAAGTTCCGCGCGTCCTCGGGGGAGGCGCGCTGTCTCGGGGGAGGCGTGATGGCGGGGGAGACGCCGGATCAGGGCGAGGGCAGGGTCATCAGTGGCCGGTATCGGCTGCTGCGGACGCTCGGCGCGGGCGGCATGGGGCGCGTATGGCTCGCGTACGACGAGGAGTTGGCCTGCGAGGTCTCCATGAAGGAGGTCGCGCTGCCGGACGTGCCGATGGACGCGAGCGAGCCCGCACAGCGCATCGCGCGGGCGCGCAGCGAGGCCCGGCATGCGGCGCGGTTGCGTGGGCATCCCCATGTGGCCACCGTGCACGACGTGGTGGTGCACGAGGGGCTGCCGTGGATCGTCATGGAGTACGTGCCGGACGCGATCGATCTCCAGGCGGTGGTACGGCGGTCGGGGCCGTTGTCGCCCGCGGTGACCGCTCGGATCGGGCTCGCCGTCCTCGACGCGCTCACCGCGGGACACCGGATCGGCATCCTCCGCAGGGATGTGAAACCGGCCAACATCCTTCTGGCGCCGGACGCTTCGGGCGATCCCTACGCGCGCGTGCTGCTCACCGACTACGGGATCGCGCTTCAGCCGGAGTCCCGTGAGCCACGGCTCACCGCCACCGCCGGCATTCTGGGCACGCCCGGCTACCTCGCCCCCGAGCGCGCCCGCGGCGAGCCGCCCACCCCCGCCGCCGATCTCTTCTCCCTGGGCGCCACGCTGTACGCCGCCGTCGAAGGCCGCGGCCCCTTCGACCGCCGCGGCGACTACGCGACACTGACGGCCCTGCTCGGCGAGGAGCCCACGCCGCCGACCCGCGCCGGTGAACTGACACCCGTGCTGCACGGGTTGCTCGTCAAGGACCCGGTACGGAGGTCGTCGCCGGAGGCGGTCGCGCGGGGGCTGGAGCGCGTGCTGCGGGGAGCGGCGGGCGCGGGGTTCGGGCCCCCGCCCGGGTGGGGAGCGACGCCCCTGCCGGAGCCTGCGCCCGGCGGATTCGCGCCACCGCCCGGCGGCTTCGGGGCCGTGCCCGGCAGCCCGTCCGCGAGCGTGCCCTCGGACGAGGTCGCGGGGGCGCCTCCCGGGTATGTCGCGGGGGCGCCTCCCGGGTATGTCGCGGGGGCGCCTCCTGGGTATGTCGTGGGCTCGCCCCCGGGGCAGTCGGGAGCTTCGGCGCAGGGGCCGTACGGCAGCGGCCAGTACGGGGACCGGGCCGGGGGATCGACGCCGGGCACCCCATCGACCCCGCACAGCCCCCGGACGCCGGGCGCGCCACCCACGCCGAACACCCCGCAGACGCCCGGTGGTCCGGTCGGCCCGGGCGTGGGTGACACCCCCGGAGCCGGTGGTTCCGCCACGCCGGGCGGCCCGTCCGCACCGACCTCCGGCACCCCCTCGCCGTACGGCCCTTGGAGTTCGGTGGCCCCGCGGGGTGCGTACGACTTGCGCAACAACCCCTACGCGAGCGGCCCGGACTCGCCGTACGCGGGGACCGGCGCACCCCCGCCCCACGAGGGCGGCCCGCCCCTGCCGACCCCCCACACGTACGTAGGCAGCCGCTCCGGGCCGGGGCCCTATGCGGGCGGTCCGTCCGGGCCGCCTCCGCCGCACGCGGGGCACAAGAAGCCCGCCGCCCTCATCGCCCTCGTCGTGGGCGTCGTCCTCGTGATCGCAGGCGGCGCCTGGGCAGCCGTCTCGCTGACGGGCGGCGACGGCGACAGGAAGGGCAGCGAGGCGAAGAAGGCCCCGTCGGCTTCGGCGAGCACATCGGCGCCGGAGCCGACGGGGCCGGTCTACCCGTACGGCGAACAGGCCGGGCTCACCGACCCGTTGCAGGCGGGCGACTGTGTGAAGGCGGTCTGGTCAGGCACGCCGTTCAAGTCGGTGCCGAACCTCGGCGTCGTGGACTGCGCCGACGACTGGCCGGACGGCCAGGTCGTGGCCGTCGACACGGCGACCGACTACGCCGACGCCCGCGCCCAGGGCACGACACGCTGCGCGGGGCAGGCCGAGCCGGTGGCCACCGCCCTGCCCGACGCGGGCGCCTACGCCCTCGTCCCGACGAAGGCGGGGTTCACGGCGGCCGACGGGGCTACGGCATGTCTCGTACTCGGACGGCATGTCCCCATCGGGGGCGAAGTCGCTCGGTTCCGCGACAAGAACATGGACTTGTACGCCGCGCAAATGGCCATCGGGGACTGCTGGACGTACGTCGACAAGGGTGGCGACTCGTTCCAGTCCCTGCTGACCGACTGTGCCAAGCCGCACACCGACCAGGTCGTCGGGTTCGCCGCCGCGCCGAAGGACATGGACTACAAGAAGGGAGTCGACAACGGAGGAAAGCTCTGCAGCAACAAGTTCGAGTCGAGTTGGGCGCCCGGATCGGAGCTGAAGACCTACGGCTGGCTGGGCGACAAGGAGGACTGGAACGACGGATTCACCACAGTCGTGTGCACGGTGGGCCACGCCGACAACACGAAGACGACCGGGAAGATACCCACGCCCGGCACGGTCTGAGCGCCCCATGGGGTTCTGGTCGCCCGGCGTTCACCGCAGGTTCGCGCATCCGCTTCCGGGGCGTGTCAGCCTCCCGAGCCTGAGGACTCGGGGCGAAAGGACACACCATGGAAAGCGGACCGGCGATCTTCGTGGGGGTGATGTTCGCCCTGTTCGGAGGGGGACTGCTGGCCTGGACCGCGGTTCGGCTGCGGCAGGGCGAGCCCGTCGCCCACGGTGTGAACCGCGTCGCATCGGCGACGCTCGCAAGCGTCGCCGGAACCGTTGCGCTGGCACTCGGGATGTGGTGTTTCACGCGCGCGTGAGGACAGGGGCTCCGGTAACTGGGAGGTCACGCTCCGGATAGGCCCGAAAGTGCTGGTGGACACTCCGGGCGGCAGGAATGGCGGTAGTCGGGTTACCGTTCGAGTGGCCGTTGCGGGCTTTTCCCGTTTGACACGGGGGCGGGATGTACCGTCACACTCCGCAGCGTCAGCACGACCCGACCCCCGGGAGCAAGACCTGGGGAGGACCCCCCGCGTCGACCGGAGAGAAGAGCGAAGTTGTCCCCGACCAGCGACACCGCACACAGCGGCCGCCGACTCGTCATCGTCGAGTCGCCTGCCAAGGCGAAGACGATCAAGGGCTATCTCGGCCCCGGCTATGTCGTCGAAGCGAGCGTCGGGCACATCCGCGACCTCCCGAACGGCGCCGCGGAGGTGCCGGAGAAGTACACCGGCGAGGTGCGCCGCCTCGGCGTGGACGTCGAGCACGACTTCCAGCCGATCTACGTGGTCAACGCTGACAAGAGGGCCCAGGTCAAGAAGCTCAAGGACCTGCTGAAGGACTCCGACGAACTCTTCCTCGCCACCGATGAGGACCGCGAGGGCGAAGCCATCGCGTGGCACCTCCTGGAGGTCCTGAAGCCCAAGGTCCCGGTCAAGCGGATGGTCTTCCACGAGATCACCAAGGACGCGATCCGCGAAGCCGTCGCCAACCCGCGCGACCTCAACCAGCGCATGGTCGACGCCCAGGAGACCCGCCGCATCCTCGACCGTCTCTACGGCTACGAGGTCTCGCCGGTCCTGTGGAAGAAGGTCATGCCGCGCCTGTCGGCGGGCCGTGTCCAGTCCGTGGCGACCCGCCTCGTCGTCGAGCGGGAGCGCGAGCGCATCGCCTTCCGTTCCGCCGAGTACTGGGACCTGACCGGCACCTTCGGCACCGGCCGCGCCGGCGACCCCAGCGACCCGTCGTCCCTGGTCGCCCGCCTGACGACGGTCGACGGGAAGCGCGTCGCCCAGGGCCGCGACTTCGACTCGCTCGGCCGGCTGAAGAGCGCGAACACGCTCCACCTGGACGAGGCGAACGCCCGCGCGCTCGCCGCCGCCCTGGAGAACACGAACTTCTCGGTCCGCTCGGTCGAGTCCAAGCCGTACCGCCGCTCGCCGTACGCGCCGTTCCGCACGACGACGCTCCAGCAGGAGGCCTCGCGCAAGCTCGGCTTCGGCGCGAAGGCGACCATGCAGGTGGCGCAGAAGCTGTACGAGAACGGCTTCATCACCTACATGCGTACGGACTCCACGACCCTGTCGGACACGGCGGTCGCCGCCGCCCGCGCCCAGGTCACGCACCTTTACGGCGCCGACTACCTGCCGCCCCAGCCGCGGACGTACGCCGGAAAGGTCAAGAACGCGCAGGAGGCGCACGAGGCGATCCGGCCCTCGGGTGATCGTTTCCGCACCCCGGCCGAGACGGGTCTGACCGGCGACCAGTTCAAGCTGTACGAGCTGATCTGGAAGCGGACCGTCGCCTCCCAGATGAAGGACGCGGTCGGAAACTCCGTCACCGTGAAGATCGCGGGCACCGCTTCCGACGGCCGCGACGCCGAGTTCAGCGCGTCCGGCAAGACGATCACCTTCCACGGCTTCCTGAAGGCGTACGTCGAGGGCGCGGACGACCCGAACGCCGAACTCGACGACCGCGAGCGCCGCCTCCCGCAGGTCAGCCAGGGCGACCCGCTGTCCGCCGAGGAGATCACGGTCGACGGGCACGCCACCAAGCCCCCGGCCCGGTACACCGAGGCCAGCCTGGTCAAGGAGCTCGAAGAGCGCGAGATCGGCCGCCCGTCGACGTACGCGTCGATCATCGGAACCATCCTCGATCGCGGATACGTGTTCAAGAAGGGCACGGCGCTCGTGCCGTCCTTCCTGTCGTTCGCCGTGGTCAACCTCCTGGAGAAGCACTTCGGGCGGCTCGTCGACTACGACTTCACCGCCAAGATGGAGGACGACCTCGACCGCATCGCACGCGGCGAGGCGCAGGCCGTGCCGTGGCTGAAGCGGTTCTACTTCGGCGAGGGCGAGGCGACCGGTGCCGCCGAGGCGGGCAACGGCGACGGTGACCACCTCGGGGGCCTCAAGGAGCTCGTCACCGACCTGGGTGCCATCGACGCCCGCGAGGTGTCGTCCTTCCCGGTCGGCAACGACATCGTGCTGCGCGTCGGGCGCTACGGCCCGTACATCGAGCGCGGCGAGAAGGACTCCGAGAACCACCAGCGTGCCGATGTGCCCGAGGACCTGGCCCCCGACGAGCTGACGGTCGAGCTCGCGGAGGAGCTGCTCGCCAAGCCGAGCGGTGACTTCGAGCTGGGCGCCGACCCGGAGACCGGCCACCAGATCATCGCCAGGGACGGCCGCTACGGCCCGTACGTCACCGAGGTGCTGCCCGAGGGCACCCCGAAGACGGGCAAGAACGCGGTCAAGCCGCGTACGGCCTCGCTGTTCAAGTCGATGTCGCTCGACACGGTGACGCTCGAGGACGCCCTCAAGCTGATGTCCCTGCCGCGCGTCGTCGGCAAGGACGCCGAGGGCGTGGAGATCACCGCGCAGAACGGGCGCTACGGGCCGTACCTGAAGAAGGGCACGGACTCGCGCTCGCTGCAGTCCGAGGACCAGCTCTTCACCATCACGCTCGAAGAGGCGCTGGAGATCTACTCGCAGCCCAAGCAGCGTGGCCGTGCGGCCGCCAAGCCGCCGCTGAAGGAGCTGGGCGAGGACCCGGTCAGCGGGAAGCCCGTCGTCGTCAAGGACGGCCGTTTCGGGCCGTACGTGACCGACGGCGAGACCAACGCGACCCTGCGGTCCGGCGACAGCGTCGAGGACATCACCCCGGAGCGCGGCTACGAGCTGCTCGCCGAGAAGCGCGCCAAGGGCCCGGCGAAGAAGACGGCCGCGAAGAAGGCACCCGCCAAGAAGGCCCCTGCCAAGAAGACGGCCGCGAAGAAGACGACGACTTCGAAGACGGCCGCCAAGAAGGCGCCTGCCAAGAAGACCGCCGCCAAGAAGACGGCGGCTTCGGAGGGCTGAGGCACCAGGGGCCCACGGGGATGACGACCGCTTCCGAGCGTCGGTTTCCGTGTGCCTGAGGTGCTTGGCACGTATACGCCCCTACACCTTCTGGTGTGGGGGCGTCCGTATGTTCGGCCACCCCTTCGGGGAGTCAGTGGGTCCGGATAGGCTTGCAGGATGACGCGAGCCGAGCAGCCAACGGCCCACAACCCGGCCCCCGACGACGCCCTGGTCGCAGATTCCCGCGAGCGCGCCGTTCGCGCGCTGCTGCGCCAGCCGCAGTTGAAGCGGCTGTGGAGCGCACAGCTCGTAGGAGGTGTCGCCGACGCCCTGGCCCTGCTTGTGCTGGTCGTCCTGGCCCTCCAGGCGGCGATCTTCGAGGGATCGTTCGGCGGTGGCTACCGCGGAGTGGCCCTCGCCGTGGCGGCCGTCTTCGGGGCACGCGTGCTCGCGACGCTGCTCTTCGGAGCCGTGCTTCTTGGGCCGCTCACCTCTCTGACATCACCGGAGGGGCCCCTCGACCGGCGCTGGACCATGGTCGGAGCCGACGGCCTGCGGGCCGCGCTCCTCATCGTCGCGCCCCTGTGGATCGACTGGACCCCGGACGACGCGCTCGCCGTCCTCCTGGTCACCGCGTTCGTGACCGGTGTCGCCGAGCGGTTCTGGACGGTGTGCCGGGAGAGCGCGGCGCCCGCGCTGCTGCCCGCGCCCCCGCTGGAGGGTGCCACGGTGCGCCCGCTGCCGGACCACATGGACGCGCTGCGGCGCCTGTCGCTGCGTACGGCGTTCATGGCGGTGCCGCTCGCGGCCGCCGCGCTCGTCGTGGTGTCGCTCGTCAACAACCTGCTGGGCGCCGGGATCGCCTGGTTCGACCAGCACCAGGTGGCGCTCGCCTCGTATGTGGCGGCCGGACTGTTCGCCGCCTCGCTCTCGGTGCTCACGTTCCTCGAACTGCCCGACGCACGCACCCCCCGCGCGCGGTCGCCCCTCGAGGGACTGCGCCGTCCCAAGACGGGCACCGGCGTCGACAAGGGCCGTACCGGCGCGATTCCGCTGCTGGTCCTGGCCTGCGCCGCGGTCGCCGGGGCCATCTCGGCCGCCGTCTCCGTCTCCGTGCTGCACGCCAAGGATCTGGGCGGCGGACCGGTGACGTACGGGCTGCTGGTGCTGGCCCTGACCGGGGGTGTCGTCATCGGCATCCGTACGGCCCCTTCGGTGCTGCCGTCGCTGTCGCGGCGCAGGCTGCTTTCCCTGGCGATC
Source organism: Streptomyces albiflavescens (assembly GCF_014645835.1). Classification (GTDB taxonomy): domain Bacteria; phylum Actinomycetota; class Actinomycetes; order Streptomycetales; family Streptomycetaceae; genus Streptomyces; species Streptomyces albiflavescens. The sequence goes on along the minus strand of NZ_BMMM01000010.1, from coordinate 186,860 downwards.
GCCTTCACCGGGGTCGCGCTGCTGGCCGCCGGGCTGGTCCCGGACGTCGCCACCGTGGTGCTGATCGTCGCCTTCGCGGGCATCGGCGCCGGCGTCGCCGCGAACACCGGGCACGCGCTCCTCGACCAGGAGGCCGAGGAGTACCGGCGGGCCCGGACGACCGAACATCTGCACGCGGTCGTACGGGTCTTCGTGGCGCTCGGCGCGCTGGTGGCACCCCTGGTGGCCGCCGCGATCGGCCCGCACCGGCTGGAGAACGGCAAGTTCGTGTTCGCGCACGGGGGCGCCGCCTTCACGCTCATGCTGGTGGGCGCGCTGCTGCTGCCCGTCGCGGCGCTGGTGCTCGCCAAGGTCGACGACCGCTCCGGAGTGCCGCTGCGGCACGACCTGCTGGACGCGCTGCGCGGCGGCGACGACCCGGCGCAGGTGCCCGCCACGAACGGCTTCTTCATCGCCCTGGAGGGCGGCGACGGGGCCGGCAAGTCCACCCAGGCGACGGCGCTCGCCGAGTGGATCCGCGCCAAGGGCCACGAGGTCGTGCTGACCCGGGAACCGGGCGCCACGCCGGTCGGCAAGCGGCTGCGGTCGATCCTGCTGGACGTGTCCTCGGCGGGGCTTTCGCACCGCGCGGAGGCGCTGCTGTACGCCGCCGACCGCGCGGAGCACGTCGACACGGTGGTGCGGCCCGCGCTGGAGCGGGGTGCCGTCGTCATCTCCGACCGGTACATCGACTCGTCCGTGGCCTACCAGGGTGCGGGCCGTGACCTGTCGCCGACGGAGATCGCCCGCATCAACCGGTGGGCGACGAATGGACTCGTACCGCATCTGACGGTCCTGCTGGATGTCTCGCCGGAGGCGGCCCGCGAGCGGTTCACGGAGGCGCCGGACCGGCTGGAGTCCGAGCCCGTCGAGTTCCACACGCGCGTGCGGTCCGGTTTCCTGACCCTCTCCGCCGCCGACCCGGGCCGGTACCTGGTCGTCGACGCGGGGCAGGAGCCCGAGGCGGTCACCACGGTCATCCGGCACCGGCTCGACGTGATGCTGCCCCTCTCCGAGGCCGAGGTGAAGGCCCAGGAGGAGGCGCGTAAAGCGGCCGAGGAGGAAGCCCGGCGCAAGGCGGAGGAAGAAGCGGCGCGCAAGGCCGAGGAGGAACGGCTGGAGCGTGAGCGCCAGGAGCAGCTCGCCAGGCTCCGTGCCGAGGAGGAGGAGCGCAAGCAGCGCGAGCTGGAGGAGGCCCAGCGGCGCGAGGCCGAGCGCCAGGCGGAGGAGGCCCGGCAGCGTGCCGAGGAGGCCCGCCGCCGTGCCGAGGAGGAGCGGGTCAGGCGACTCGCCGAGGAGCAGGCGCGGGCTGCCGAGGAGGAGCGTCGGCGCAAGCAGGCCGAGGAGGAGGCGCGGCTGCGGGCCGAGGCCGAGGAGCGCCGCCTGGAGAAGCAGCGCAAGGCCGAGGAGGCCTTGCTGCGCGCCGAGGAGGCCCGGCGGGTGGCGGCGGAGGCCGCGGCCGCGTCGGCGGCTGCGGCGGCTTCGGCCGAGGCCGCGGCGTCGACAGCGGTATCGCACGTGACCGGGGCTCCCGCCGGTTCTCCCGCCGCAGCTCCCGTGCCTGACAACGAGACGACGGTGCCCACGCCCGTTGTGGCCCCGTCGCACGCGTCGGGTGGGCCGGTGGACGAGACGGCGGTGCTGCGGCCGGTGCGGGCGGGCGAGAGCCCTGCTGAATCCCGGCCCGGCACGGGTGAGGGATATGCCAGTTCTCGGTCGCGCGCCGGTAAGGACACCGCCGGTTCTCGGTCCGGCTCCCGCCCCGACGGGGAGGAGACGGCGAAGCTGCCGAAGCCGCCGGTGCCCGAGGGCGCGGCGGACGAGACGGCGGTGCTGCCGCCGGTGGCTTCGGGCGCGGCGGACGAGACCGCCGTGCTGCCGCCCGTGGCTTCGGGTGCGGCCGATGAGACGGCGGTGCTTCCTCCGGTACGGGACGGGCGCGCGGGTGCCTCCACGGGTTCTTCCACGCCCGGTACCGCGGCCAGTACCGCGGCCGGTGATCCGTCGGACCGGGTGCCGCCCGGCTTCTTCCGGGACGAGCGGCCGGCGCCGCAGCACGACGGTTCAGGTGACCGTACGCGCGAGCTGCCTCAGGTCGACGACGCGGGCGCCCCGCGCAGCCGTCCTCGCGCCGACTGGGCCGAGGAGACCCCGCTGGACGACCTTCCGACCCTGGCCGACGAACTCCTGGGTCCGCACGAGGACGAGGGCGACGACGACTGGGACGAGGGGCGGGGCGGGCGCCGCCGCTGAGTCCTGGCGGTCGGCGCTGCGGGCGCACCGGTAAGGGGTGGGCCCGGCTCACGGCGGCCGGGGCCGATTGTCAGTGGCGACCCGCACAATGGACGCGGCAAGGCAAAGTGCGACGAAAGGGCGGTGCCCCATGCCCGTGTGGGACGACCTGGTGGGCCAGGAGAAGGTGAGCGAGCAGCTCGCCGCCGCTGCCCGGGACGCCGACGCCCTTGTCACGGCGATCGCCGCGGACACCCCGCTCCCCGAGGCGTCCAAGATGACGCACGCGTGGCTGTTCACGGGTCCGCCCGGTTCGGGCCGCTCCACCGCGGCGCGGGCGTTCGCGGCGGCGCTCCAGTGCGTGAGCCCCGACCGCGCGCTCGGCGGAGTCCCCGGCTGCGGCTTCTGCGACGGCTGCCATACGAGCCTGGTGGGCACCCACGCCGATGTGGAGATCGTCCGCACCGACCTCCTCTCCATCGGCGTGAAGGAGACCCGCGACCTGGTCCGCCGCGCCCAGATGTCCCCGGCGACCGGCCGCTGGCAGGTCATCGTCCTGGAGGACGCGGACCGCCTCACGGAGGGCGCGGGCAATGTGCTCCTGAAGGCCGTCGAGGAGCCCGCCCCTCGCACGGTCTGGCTGCTGTGCGCCCCGTCGATCGAGGACGTCCTGCCCACCATCCGCTCCCGCTGCCGCCTGCTCACCCTCCGCACCCCGCCGGTGCACGCGGTCGCCGACATCCTCGTACGCCGTGACGGCATCGAGCCCGACGTCGCGGCGGCCGCCGCGCGCGCGACGCAGGGTCACATCGGACGGGCCCGCCGCCTCGCCACGGACCCGAACGCCCGCGCGCGCAGGGCCGCCGTCCTCAAGCTCCCACTCCGGGTCGACGACATCGGCGGCTGCCTCAAGGCGGCCCAGGAGCTGATCGACACGGCATCCGAGGACGCCAAGCAGCTCGCCGAGGAAGTCGACGTGAAGGAGACCGAGGACCTGAAGGCGGCCCTCGGCGCGGCCCAGGGCGGCCGTATGCCGCGCGGCACCGCGGGCGTCATGAAGGAGCTGGAGGACCGGCAGAAGCGCCGAAGAACGCGTACGCAGCGCGACAGCCTGGACCTGGCCCTGATCGACCTCACCGGGTTCTACCGCGATGTCCTCGCCCTCCAGCTCGGTTCCCGTGTGGCCATCGCCAATGCGGAGGCCGAGGACACCCTGGAACGCCTGGCCCGCGGCAGCTCGCCGGAGGCGACCCTGCGCCGCATCGACGCGATCGCCGCGTGTCGCGAGGCCCTCGACCGCAATGTTGCCCCGCTGCTCGCGGTGGAGGCGATGACGATGGCGCTGCGGGCGGGCTGAGTGCATCCGGAGCGCTGCGAACCGCCCGCAGTGCTCGGAACGTTCGGGCCGCACCGGCACGCCGTAGCGCACTGACGTGCACGCGACGTCCTGCGTCAGGTCGTGCAAGTGCGCCACTGGGAGCACGATGGGATGCATGACGGGACGCACGACGAGTTGACCAAGTCACTCGTACGAGGCGCATCCGCAACTGAAGGTGATCAATTGATCGCGCAAGGTTACGCTCGCTGGATGTACATCAGGCGCACCCATCGGCCGTCCAGGCCCCTCCGTACGAGTGGCGTGCTGCTGGCCGCCGCGGCGCTGCTCATCTCGGGCTGCTCCTCCGGGAGTTCGACGACGGCGACGGCGACATCGACGTCGACGGCGGACGCGGTGCTGGCCGCCCTGCCGAGCTCCACGCCGTCGACACTGGCGCGGTACTACGGGCAGAAGCTGAACTGGCGCCCCTGCGGGGTTTCCGGCTTCGAGTGCGCCACGATGAAGGCGCCCCTGGACTACGCGAAACCGGCCACGGGTGACGTCAGGCTGGCGGTCGCGCGCAAGAAGGCCACGGGACCGGGCAAGCGCCTCGGCTCGCTCATGGTCAACCCGGGAGGGCCGGGCGGCTCGGCGGTCGGCTATCTGCAGCAGTACGCCGGGATCGGCTACCCGGCGGAGGTCCGCGCCCGCTACGACATGGTCGCGGTCGACCCGCGCGGCGTGGCCCGCAGCGAGCCGGTCGAATGCCTCACCGGTCGTCAGATGGACACGTTTACGCAGACGGACACGACGCCGGACGACAAGAAGGAGACGGGGCAACTGGTCGACGCGTACAAGAAGTTCGCCGACGGCTGCGGTCGGCACTCGCCCGTTCTGCTCCGGCACGTCTCCACGGTGGAGGCGGCCCGTGACATGGACATCCTGCGCGCCGTGCTGGGCGACCAGAAGCTGACGTATGTCGGAGCGTCGTACGGAACGTTCCTCGGGGCGACGTATGCGGGCCTCTTCCCGCAGCGGGTGGGTCGGATGGTCCTGGACGGTGCGATGGACCCGCAGCTCACCGCGCGCAAACTCAATGAGGACCAGACGGCGGGCTTCGAGACGGCCTTCCAGTCGTTCGCGAAGGACTGTGTGCGCCACAGCGGCTGCCCGCTGGGCGGCGCGGGCACGAGCCCGGAGCAGGTGGGCAAGAACCTGAAGGCGTTCTTCCAGCAGCTGGACAAGGCGCCCATCCCGGCCGGCGACGCGGACGGCCGCAAGCTCGGCGAGGCGCTCGCGACGACGGGTGTGATCGCGGCGATGTACGACGAGGCGGCCTGGCCACAGTTGCGCGAGGCCCTCACCGCGGCGATGAAGGAGAAGGACGGCGCGGGGCTGCTCGCCCTGTCCGACAGCTACTACGAGCGCGACGCCGACGGAAAGTACGCGAACCTGATGTTCGCCAACGCGGCGGTGAACTGCCTCGACCTCCCGGCCGCCTTCGCCACCCCCGACCAGGTGGAGAAGGCCCTTCCCGCCTTCGAGAAAGCGTCCCCCGTCTTCGGCGAAGGCCTGGCCTGGGCGTCCCTGAACTGCGCGTACTGGCCGGTGAAGCCGACGGGTGAGCCGCATCACATCCCGGCGAAGGGCGCCGCCCCGATCCTCGTGGTCGGCACCACCCGCGACCCGGCGACCCCGTACCCCTGGGCCCAGTCCCTCGCCTCCCAGCTCTCCTCCGGCACGCTCCTCACTTACGTCGGCGACGGCCACACCGCGTACGGCCGCGGCAACGCCTGCATCGACTCCGCGATCGACCGCTACCTCCTCCAGGGCACCCCGCCCCCCAAGGGAAAGCGCTGCTCATAGCCCGTCCGCACACCCCGGCACCGGACGCCCCGGGGCGTGTGCGGAGCACCCCCGGAAACTGTGTAGACTTACCGACGTTGCTGATCGCACCATAGTGCGGACAGCGCGCCGCCTTAGCTCAGATGGCCAGAGCAACGCACTCGTAATGCGTAGGTCTCGGGTTCGAATCCCGAAGGCGGCTCACCTAAAACCCCAGGTCGGATCCACTCTGACCTGGGGCTTTCTCGTTCAGCGGACGCGGCGACGGCGGCGGGAGCGGGCCGCGCGGCTGTCGAGGGTCTCAGTTTTGGTCTCAGCGGGGCCTGGATCGGGCGCCGGGGGAGCGGGCACGAAGAACTCGCCCATGCGCCGCATCGCGTCCTTCGACAGGTGTGATCTGCCCTTCACGTACCGCCGGGTGTGGCTGATCTGGGTGTGCCGCAGGATCTCCATGATGGTGGGCATGTCCACGCCCAGCTCGTTCAGGATGATGCTTGGCGAAGGGGTTGGCTTCGGTCTCGTCGATGCTCGGCGGGTCAACGAGCGTGGCGGCGTTCTCACCGACGATGCGGCGGCGGTGAGCGATCTTCAACGCGCGCGACAGGATGCGGTGCACCTTCACCACGCGGGAAGGCGCGTGCCCGGCCGTGAGCTTCACGGGCGGGGTGTGCGCCGACTACGAGGCGACGGCGGGGAGAGCGCCGACCAGGTGACCGTCAAGGTGACCGAGAAGCCCTGGAAGGGCAAGGTCTGCATCATGATCACCGAGGCCTTCCGCAAGACCGTGTCCCTGGACGAGCCGCTCGGCGACCGCAAGGTCGTGGGCTCGGACGGCAAGGAGATCCCGGAGGGAAGGAGATCCCGGAGGGGAGGGAGCCCGGCGCCGAGGTGAAGTCGTCGCAGCCGCAGCCGCAGTCGCAGTCGCAGTTGCAGTTGCGGCACGGCCCGGTCGGTCGGTCGCGCCCAACAGGGTGCTTTGTCCGTTGACTTGACGCCCGCTTCACGGGGTCTGTGGGATGTCGCGCTCAAGGGGCGGGATCTCAGGGGCGGGGAGCGACACGATGGGCGCGGACGACGAGACGGTTCCGGTGGACGAGGCTCCAGGAGCGGGAACCGGCGGGCTGGACAAGCGAGTCGGGCGGCGCTCCCCGCGGGTGGCCGTCTCCGCCGCCGTGGCGGGACTGCTGCTCCTGACCGGCGCTGCCTACGAGCTGGTCCGGACGTCCGACGGCGGTGGCACGAGCACGGCCGGTGGGTCCGGAGCCAGCGCGTCCGCCACGCGGGACACGCGCAAGGCGGGCGCCGGGGAGCCGGGTCCGGGTACGCCCTCGCCGCCCACACCACCCTCCGTCCGGGTCGTCTATCACGTGAAGAAGCCGTTGCCGCAAGGCCCGCAGACCGCCCCGGTGTACCGCGCCGACCGCAAGGTCACCGAGGCGCAGATGGCCCGCCTCGCCCGCGCGCTCGGCGTGACGGGGATGCGGGATCAGGGGGACTTCTGGTCCAACCCCGCGCGGGATCAGCTCACCGTACAGAAGGACCAGTGGGGCGCCTGGGCCGTCGGCATCGGCCCGAGCAAGAGCACGCGGCTGATCGACGAGAGCCGCGCGAAAGCCACCGCGCTCCCCGTCCTGGCGGCGCTGGGGCAGACCGGCGCCATCCTGACCACAGCCCCGACACCGGACAAAAGGCAGAGGGTCACCGCCGACCCGGTGATCGACGGGCTGCCCACCTTCGGCTGGACCACCACACTCTCCGTCGATGGCGACGGCAGGGTGACCGGCTCCGGCCACGTGGGGCTGCCCCGCCGCATCGGCGAGCTGCCGGTGACGAGTGCCTTGACGGCGCTGACACGGAACGGGGCGCAGATCGCCGGCCCCGGAGTCCCCCCGGAAATGCCCGGGTGGGAGACCCGCCACGTGACCGTGCGATCCGTACGGCTGATCCTCGTGGACCAATCCTGCCCCGCCAAGGGCGACCGGCTGGCGCCCGGGTGGGAGTTCGTCGGCCATGAGGACGGCGCCCCGCACGGTGCCGCCCCGTACGGCAAGTGGTTCGAGGAGGCCGTGCCGCCCGAGGACCCCAACGAGTGCCTTTGACCCGCACACGTTCTGTTGACCGGCACCTGTGTGCTCACTCATGGATGACACGACGAAGGCGACACCCCCGTCGCAGGGAGCGCCGCCTTCCAGGGCTGCCGGTCGGAGATCAGTTGCCTACTGGCGGTGTGAGCTTGCGGGTTCGAATCCCGAGGGCGGCTCAGTGGGAAGCCGCAGATCAAGCTTTTGATCTGCGGTTCTTCTCTTTTCTTGACCATGGAATCGTGAGTTCTGGTCCTGGTCCTGGTCGTGTCGACCCAAGCATCCGGGTGAGCGCATCGATGCCCCCGCGGTGGGACTCGCGAGCGCAGTGAGCTGCCGAAATGCCCGTTTCGTGGGCGGCGGAATCCTTCGGCTGTTCCTCCAGACAAGCTCGAACGCCCCGAACGAGACTGTGATCTCCCGGTCCGAACGTAAGAGGCCGGCCGGCGCGGAGTGGGGAGAGGCAGTGTCAGGACGACACGATGCTCGGCGCGTCGTGGTGACAGGGATCGGCGTGATCGCGCCCGGGGGAATCGGTACGAAGCAGTTCTGGGAACTGCTCTGCGAGGGGCGCACGGCAACACGGACCATTTCCCTGTTCGACGCGAGCGAGTTCCGTTCGAGGGTGGCCGCGGAATGTGACTTCGATCCCGGGGCCTCGGGGCTGAGTCAGCGGGAGATCCGCAGATGGGACCGCACCACGCAGTTCGCCGTGGTCGCGGCCAAGGAGGCGCTGGAGGACAGCGGTGTGCTCGGCGAGATGGACCCGTACCGCACGGGCGTCATGGTCGGCACAGCCTGTGGGATGACGCAGAGCCTGGACCGTGAGTACGCGATCGTCAGTGACAACGGCAAGAAGTGGCACGTGGACGAGGCGCACGGATCGCCTTACCTGTACGACTACTTCGCGCCGTCGTCCATGGCCGCCGAGCTCGCCTGGCTCGCGGAGGCGCAGGGCCCCGTCGGTGTCATCTCGACCGGCTGCACTTCGGGCATCGATGTGCTCGGCCACGCCGCCGACCTGATCATCGACGGCGCGGCGGACGTCATGATCAGCGGCGCCTCCGACGCGGCCATTTCGCCGATCACTGTGGCGTGCTTCGACGCGATCCGGGCGACCACACCGCGCAACGACGATCCGGCGACCGCGTCGCGCCCCTTCGACAGGACCCGCAACGGGTTCGCGCTCGGCGAGGGCTCCGCGATCCTCGTACTGGAGGAGTACCAGCACGCACGTCGCCGGGGCGCCCGCGTCTACGCCGAGATCGCGGGGCACGCGACCCGCGCGAACGCCTTCAGCATGACCGGACTGCGCCCGGACGGCAGGGAACTGGCCGAAGCCATCACCGTGGCCCTCGACCGCGCCGAGGCGAATCCGGCCGATGTCGGATACGTCAACGCGCACGGCTCGTCGACGAAGCAGAACGACCTGCACGAGACCATGGCGTACAAGCGCAGTCTCGGCGAGCACGCCTACCGCACCCCCATCAGTTCGATCAAGTCCATGATCGGCCACTCCCTCGGAGCGATCTGTGCGCTGGAGGTGGCCGCCTCCGTTCTCGCCATAGAGCACGCGGTGATCCCGCCGACGGCCAACTTGCACGAGCGCGACCCCGAATGCGACCTCGACTACGTCCCGTTGGCGGCCCGCGAGCAGGCGTCCGACGTGGTGCTCAGCGTGGCCAGCGGATTCGGCGGCTTCCAGAGCGCGATCGTGCTGACCACACCGGATTGGACCGCCAGATGAAGACCCCCCTGATCACCGGATTGGGCACGGTCTCGCCGAACGGGCTGGGCACGGAGGCCTACTGGGCGGCGGCCCTGCGCGGCGAGAGCGGCATCGGCCCGATCACCCGGTTCGAACCGGACGGGTATCCGGGCCGAACGGGTGGCGAGGTCAAGGACTTCAACCCGAAGGAGCATCTGCCCAGCCGACTGCTTCCGCAGACGGACCACATGACCCGTCTTGCGCTCGTCGCCGCCGAGGAAGCCCTGGCCGACGCGGGCATCGACCCAGAAGAGCTTCCGGACTTCGCGATGGGTGTGGTGACCGCCGCGTCCGCCGGCGGAATGGAGTTCGGCCAGCGGGAGATGGAAGCGCTCTGGAGCAAGGGGGGCGCCTACGTGAGCTCCTACCAGGCGTTCGCCTGGTTCTACCCGGTGAACACCGGCCAGATCTCGATCCGGCACGGCTTGCGTGGCGCGAGCTCGGCGGTCGTCACCGAACAGGCGGGCGGACTCGATGCCGTCGCCAAGGCCCGGCGGCACATCCGGCAGGGCACCCCGCAGATGCTCGCGGGCGGCGTGGACAGCGCCTTGTGCCCCTGGGGGTGGCTGTGCATGTCCCGCTCCGGGCGGGTGTCCGCGGTCGAGAATCCCTCCCGGGCGTACGTGCCGTTCGACATCGAGGCGTCGGGCTACGTTCCGGGTGAGGGTGGCGCGCTGCTGGTCCTGGAGGACGTGGAGGCGGCCGTTCGGCGCGGTGTGGACAAGCCGTACGGAGCCGTGGCCGGCTATGCGTCGACCTTCGACCCCCGCCCCGGAACCGGGCAGGAGCCCGGCTTGAGGCGCGCCCTCGAGATGGCCCTGGAAGAGGCGCGGATCACGGCGGCGGACGTCGACGTGGTGTACGCCGATGCCTGCGGTGTCCCCGAACTGGACCGGCTGGAGGCCGAGGTGCTGGCCGGCGTGTTCGGCCCCCGGGGCGTGCCCGTGACCGCACCCAAGACGATGACGGGACGGCTGCTGGCCGGAGGGGCGTCGCTCGACCTCGCGACCGCTCTGCTGTCCCTGCGCGACCAGGTGGTCCCGCCCACGGTGAACATCAGCCGGCCGGCCCACGGCGAGCTCATCGACCTGGTCGCGGGAGAGCCGCGGGAGGCCCGGCTCACCAACGCTCTTGTTCTTGCGCGAGGTTACGGCGGCTTCAACTCGGCCATGGTCGTCCGGCGCGAGGCCTGACCCCGGCAGCCCGCCGCACGGGTGCCGCCGCAACCGGTGCACACGTACCGGAACAACTGATGAGAGGAATACGGAACATGGCTGCCTTCGGCGTCAAGGAACTGGTGGACGTGCTGCGCGAGAGCGCCGGTGAGGACGAGGACGTGAGCCTCGAAGGAGACATCCTCGATGTCGACTTCGAGTCGCTCGGCTACGACTCGCTCGCTCTCTTCAACACGGTCCGGTGGATCGAGCGTGATCTCGGCATCACCCTGTCGGACGAGGCCATCGATGTCGAGGGAACGCCGCGCGCGCTGCTGGACGAGATCAACAAGGCGTCCACGCAGTCGGTTTGACACCCATGCCGGAGAACTGGGGAAAGGGCACAGCAGATGTGTGGCATCGTCGGGTGGGTCGACTACGAGCGTGATCCCTCCACAGACCCGTCCGTCGCACGGGCCATGACGGACGTCCTGGCGTGCCGGGGCCCCGACGACGAGGGGATCTTCTCGGCCCGTCGGGTCATGCTCGGCCACCGCAGGCTGTCCATCATCGACCGGGCGGGCGGAGCCCAGCCCATGACGTACGACGCGGACGGCAGCACGGTGGTCGCGCTGAGCTTCTGCGGGGAGGTCTACAACTTCCGGGAGCTGCGCGCGGAACTCGCCGCCAAGGGGCACGTCTTCCGAACCCGGAGCGACACCGAAGTCGTCCTGCACGCCTATCTTGAGTGGGGCGAGTCACTGGCCGACCGACTCAACGGCATGTACGCCTTCGGTATCTGGGACGCCAGAACCGAGGAACTGCTCCTCGTGCGCGACCGCATGGGCGTCAAGCCGCTCTACTACCACGAGACCGAACACGGCATCCTCTTCGGCTCCGAGCCCAAGGCCCTCTTCGCCAACCCGGCCGTCCCGCGCACCGTGGACGCCGAAGGACTGTGCGAGGCCCTGGACATGGTGAAGACCCCGGAGCACGCGGTCTTCTCCGCGCTGCGGGAGGTACGGCCCGGCCAATTGCTGCGAGTGCGCAGACAGGGCACGCTGCGGCGCCGCTACTGGACTCTGGAGGCGACGGAGCACACGGACGACCTGCAGACCACCATCGGTACCGTCCGCGGTCTGCTCGAGGACATCGTCTCGCGCCAGCTCATCTCCGACGTCCCGCTGTGCACCCTGCTGTCGGGAGGGCTCGACTCCTCCGCGGTGACCGCGCTGGCGGCGGCGCACAGCGAGTCCGCGGTGCGGTCGTTCTCCGTCGACTTCGCCCCGACCGGGCGGGAGTTCGCGCCGGACGCGGTGCGATCTTCCCCCGACGCGCCGTTCGCCCACGAGCTGGCCGCGTACGTCGGCGCCGAGCACACCGAGGTGCTGCTGGACAGCGCGGATCTGGTCGCCCCGGAGGTCCGGGCCGCGGTCCTCAGGGCCACCGACCTGCCCCCGGCGTTCTGGGGCGACATGTGGCCCTCCATGTATCTGTTGTTCCGCGCCGTCCGACAGCGGTCGATGGTGGCGCTGTCCGGCGAGTCCGCGGACGAACTGTTCGGCGGCTACCTCTGGTTCCGCAACCCGCGTGCGATAGCCGCCGACACCTTTCCCTGGCTCACCTCGGGATCGGCCCGCTACTTCGGCGGTCTCGGTCTGCTCGACCCCGGCCTGTTGGAGAAGCTGGACATCCCCGGCTACCGTGCGGCCCGCTACCGGGAGGGCCTGGCGGAGGTACCGGTCTTGCCCGGCGAGGACGCCACCGAGCGCCGGATGCGGGAGATCACGTATCTCAACCTCACCCGGTTCGTGCAGACGCTCCTCGACCGCAAGGACAGGATGAGCATGGCCGTCGGACTCGAGGTCCGGGTGCCGTTCTGCGATCACCGGCTGGTGGAGTACGTCTTCAACGTTCCCTGGGCGATGAAGACCTTCGACGGCAGGGAGAAGAGCCTGCTGCGGGCCGCGACCGCCGACCTCCTGCCGGCGTCGATCCTCCGGCGGGAGAAGACGCCGTATCCCGCGACCCAGGACCCCCACTACGAGCGGGCTCTGCGCGGCCGATTGGCCGAGGTGATGAGCGATCCGGGCGCACCGGTACGCCCGTTGCTGGACCTCGACCGGGTGCGCAGGACCCTGGACCGGGCGCCGGGCGACGTCAGCCGGCCCTACGCCCGTGGAGGGATCGAGATGGCCCTGTGGCTCAACGCCTGGCTCGGCGCGTACGGCGTCACCCTCGACATCTGAGCTTCGTGCCACTACGCCGTGTGGGGCCGCCCCTTCCGAGGGGGCGGCCCCACACGGCGTCCGCACGTGGGAGGTGCGCGGTCAGCGTGCGCCGCGGGCGAACTCCCTCAGCGACGCGGCCACATAGTCGATCATCTCGCTCGTCAGCCCGGGATAGACACCCACCCAGAAGGTCCGTTCGAGAATGACGTCGCTGTTGGTGAGGTCGCCGACCACCCGGAACTCCCGGTCGAGATAGCCGGGGTGGCGCGTCAGGTTGCCCGCGAACAGCAGCCGTGTGCCGATCTTGCGGTCGCCGAGGAAACGCAGCAGCTCGTAGCGGTCGTACCCGGCGTCGTCGGTCAGTGTGATCGCGAACCCGAACCAGCTGGGGTCGCTGCCCGGCGTGGCGAGGGGCAGCAGGAAGCCCGGCGTGCCCTCGAGACCGTCGCGCAGCCGCTGCCAGTTGCGCCGACGGGCGGCACCGAACTCCTCGAGCCGGGTGAGCTGGGTGACGCCCAGAGCCGCCTGGATGTCGGTGCCCTTCAGGTTGTAACCGACGTGGGAGAACGTGTACTTGTGGTCGTACTGCGGTGGCAGGTCGCCGAGCTGGTACCGGAACCGCTTGTGGCAGGTGTCGTCCTCGCCGGGTTCGCACCAGCAGTCCCGGCCCCAGTCGCGCATCGACTCGACGATCCTGGCCAGCACCAGGTTGTCGGTGAGCACACAGCCGCCCTCACCCGTGGTGATGTGGTGCGCCGGATAGAAGCTCGTCGTGGCGAGGTCGCCGAACGTGCCGGTGAATCTGCCCCGGTGCAGGGACCCCACCGCATCGCAGTTGTCCTCGATGAGGAACAGGTCGTGCTCGTCGGCGAGCCGGGCGATCTCGTCCACCTCGTACGGGTTGCCGAGAGCGTGGGCGATCATGATGGCCCTGGTCTTGGGACCGATCGCGGCCGCGACGCGCTCCGCCGTGGCGTTGTAGGTGCCGAGCTCGACATCGACGAAGACCGGTGTCATCCCGTTCTGGAAGATCGGGTTGACCGTGGTGGGGAAGCCCGCAGCGACGGTGATCACCTCGTCGCCCGGCTTCATCCTGCGGTCCCCGAGCTGGGGCGAGGTGAGGGACGACAGAGCCAACAGGTTCGCCGAGGAGCCGGAGTTGGTCAGATGCGCCTTGCGCAGGCCCAGAGCTTTGGCGAACTGCCGCTCGAACCTGCGGGAGCTGACACCCGCGGCGATACGCATGTCCAGCGCTGCCTCGACCAGCGCCACCCGGTCCTCGGCGGTGAGGACCGCTCCGGACGGCAGCACCGGAGTCACTCCCGGTATGAACTCCGTGTCCCCGGCGGTCTCCTGGTGGTATTTCGCCACCGATTCAAGAATGAGCCGTTTGGCCTCGCGGGCCATCGTCCACCTCCACGTCGCGGTTGGGGCCAGCCTCACCGATGCGCTTCGACACCGGTTCAAGCCGCGGTGGAAGGGGACGGCTCTTTCTCGACGGGTGCTCAAGGCGACGGTGTCAGGGTGGCCGGCACGTCACCCCACCAGAACCGGGAGAGGTCTCCATGCGTTGGGAAAACCTGTTCGTGTCCGGCGTGGCAGCCTGGCTGCCGCCCCTCGTGGCCGCGGAGGACGCGGTCTCCGCCGGTCTGCTGGATCCGGAGCGGAGCAAGCTGCGCGGGATCGAGTCGGTCACGGTGGCGTCCGACGCCGAGGAGGACGCCCCGCCGCGCATGGCGGTGCGCGCGGCCCGGGAGGCGCTCGGCCGCGGGAACGTCGACCCCGCCGATGTCTCTCTGGTGCTGCACAGTTCGCTGTGGTTCCAGGGCATCGATCTCTGGCCGGCGGCCAGTTACATCGCCCACGAGGCCGTCGGTCGCCAGGTGCCCGCCTTCGGCCTGGCCCAGCGCTGCAACGGTGGCATGGGGGCCATCGAGTTGGCCGCGGCGTACCTCGGGGCGGGCATCGGTGGTGGACACGCCGCCCTCCTCACCACCGGTGACCGCTTCGCCGGCCCGCGGATCGATCGCTGGAACAGCGTCGATGTGACGATGTACGGCGACGGCGCCGCCGCGCTCGTGCTGTCCACCCGTGACGGCTTCGCCCGGGTGCTGTCCACGGCCACCGGCGTGGACAACTCGCTGGAGATACTCGCCCGGGGTGACGAGCCGTTCGCCCCACACCCGGTCGAGCCGTCACCGGTGGTCGACCTGGGCGCGCGGACGGTCCGCGGCGCGGCACTGGCGGCCATGCCCGACCTCACCCACCGCTACATCGACCTGCTGGTGGCGGCGAAGACGCAGGCTCTTCAGGACGCCGACACGGCCATGGACGACATCGCCCATGCGATCATCCCGGTCTCCCGGCGCGGCACAGGCCATGAACTGCACGACCTGCTCGGTCTGCCGGACGAGCGTACGTCCTGGGCGTACGGGCGTACCACCGGCCATGTCGGCGCGGGCGACCAGTACGCGGGGCTCGCCCATCTCGTCGAGAACGCACTCGTCTCGCCCGGCGACCGGGTCCTGTTGTTCGGCGGTGGAGCGGGCTACACCTGCACGGCCGCGGTCGTGGAGATCCTCCGGTTGCCCGCACGCTGAACCAGGGCGCCGACGGGCCGTGGGTCAGCGGCCGCCCGCCACGGTGAGCACCTCGCCCGAGATGTTGCCGTTGGCGGCGGAGCCCAGGAATGTCACCGCGGCCGCGATCTCCTCGGGACGGCTCAGTCGGCCCGTCGGCGTCATTCCGCGCTCCTCCTCCCGTACCTCGCCGGGCAGCACGGTACGGACGCCCTCCGTCAGGGTCAGCCCGGGGCTCACCACGTTGACCAGTACGCCGTCGCGGCCCGCGTCCCACGCCATGCTGCGCATCAGCCCGTGCAGCGCCATCTTCGCGGCGCCGTAGATCTCCTGGCGCGGTTTGCCGTCCACCGCGACATGGGAGGACACGAAGACGATGCGCCCCCAACCCCGCTTGCGCATGTGGGCGAGGGCCAGCTGGGTCGTGCGCACGGTCCCAGCGACGTTTCCGCGCAGCAGCGGCTCCCACTCGGCCGGCGGCAGGTCCTCGAACCGCTCGTCCGGGGTCCGGCGTCGCGGGCGTACCAGGGCGTTGGCCACCAGGACGTCGATTCCGCCCCACCGGGCACACACGTCGTCCACGACGGCCTCCGGCGAGCCCGGCTCGTCCAGCGCGTAGCGCAGATGGCAGGCGCGGTCGTCGGCCGCGCCCAGCTCGGCCGCGGCGAGTGCCCCCGCCTTCTCGTCCGACCGGTAGGTGAGCGCGACCCGCGCGCCCTCGGCCGAGTACGCCCGAGCCACCGCAAGCCCGATCCCCTTGCTCCCACCGGTCACCAGCACGGTCCGGTCGCGCAGTCCCATGTCCATCCGTAGACCCTCCTGAGTCGTCACGCCCTGCCGGCCACACAGGCACGGCGGCGTCCGCAGCATGCCGACCGCGTCTCGAACCTGGTTCGAAGAGGAACGGGGCCCTCGACCGTTCCTCGGCCGGACGTCGAGGCCCTGCGGGGAACATCGCGACAGCCGACTCCGACCCCTCACTCCGAGGTGATGATCTTGCGCGTACTGCTCACCACGTGGGCATGGCCGTCACATCTGTTCCCCATGGTGCCGCTCGGCTGGGCCCTGCAGGCCGCAGGTCACGAGGTCCGAGTCGCCGTCGGCCCCGGTCTGACCGACGCCGTGAGCCGGGCGGGTCTGTGCCCGGTGACCGTCCGCGACGACGCCGATCTCGTGGGAATGTCCACCGCACCCGCTCTGAACTCCTGGCATCACCAGCGGCGCTGGACGTCCGACTGGTACGACAGGCCCGAGTTGCTCAGCCCTGAACAGCGCGAGATGTACGCCGCCCTCGGGCACAAGCAGACCGCCATGGCCGCGGCGATGGTGGACGGCGTGCTGGACTTCGCGCGCGACTGGCGGCCCGACCTCGTGGTGCACGACGCGGTCACCTTCGCCGGACTCGTGGCCGGCGCGGTGCTCGATGTACCGACCGTGGCCACCCTGTGGGGCAACATCGCGATCCCACGGCACCAGCGGGATCCGCTCACCGGGGAGCTCGCGCCGGACTTCGTGGCCCTCTTCGAGCGGTTCGGTGTCGCGCCGAAACCCGAGCCGGACGTCTGGATCGACCCGTGCCCGCCTCGGATGGGCCTCCCCTCGCCCGAACCCAGGCTCACCACTCGCTTCGTGCCCTACAACGGCCCCGGCGGCTGCCCGGACTGGCTGCGCTCCCCGGCCGGACGCCGACGCGTCTGTGTCACCTGGGGCATCACGACGGGGAGGATTCAGGGGGACGGCGATCCCGACGTCTTCGACCAGGTCGTCGAGGCGGTGTCCGGTCTGGACGCCGAGATCGTGTTCGCGCTCTCGGCGGCGCAGCGCGAACGCCTGGGCGCCGACACCGCCGGCGTACGCGTCGTCGAGGCCCTCCCGCTCCATCTGCTGCTGCCGTCCTGCGCGGCGGTGGTCCATCAGGGCGGCGGCGGGACCACGATGACCTCGGTCTGGTCCGGAACCCCGCAGTTGATCATCTCGCCTCGTCCCGAGCAGATGATGACCGGCGACCGGCTGGAGCAACTGGGCGCCGCACGCCACCTCGTACGGGCCGAACTGACCGCCGGTCCAGGGGCCGGCATCAAGGCGCTGCGCGGCGCGCTACTGGATCTGCTCGACGACGACGCGTACGCCCGCGGCGCGGCCGAGCTGCGCGGCGAACTGCTCACCCAGCCGACACCGGCCGATCTCGTCCCGCGCCTCGAGGAGCTGGCGGCGTCCGCCGCCAACACGCGGGGGAGCGAGGCCGGTTGACGGTGTCACCGGCTTGCCGGGAGGAAGGCACCGCCGCCAGCACGCCCACGAAGGGACCCAGATGACTGTCGCCGCACACCCTGTCACCGCCGACCTCGGCGCCGTACCGCGCACGGCCGAACTCCGCGCCGTTGCGTCACGCTGCGCCGACCGCGTCGAGCGTGAGCGCCGGCTGCCCGCCGAGGTCGTCGAGGCACTGCGGACCGCAGGCTTCGCACGTCATCTCGTACCCGCCCGCTGGGGCGGCGAGGAAGGGACCTTCAGCGCACTGCTGGGTGCCGTCGCCGAGGTCGGCGAGAGCTGTGCCTCGACCGCCTGGAACGCGGCGGTGCACGCCATCCTCGGCCGGATGGTGTCCCACCTGCCCGAGAAGGGGCGGCAGGAGATCTGGGGCGAGGGGCCCGACGGCCTGTTCGCGGGGTCCATCGCACCGGCCGGCGAGGTGAGGGCCGTCGACGGCGGACACCGGCTCAGCGGCCAGTGGCCCTTCGCGAGCGGCGTCGACCACGCCTCATGGACCCTCCTCGGCGCCATGGCCCCTGGTCCGGAATACCGGTTTTTCATGGTCCCGCGGACGCACTACCGGGTCCTGGACACCTGGACCAACGTCGGTCTGAGCGGCACCGGAAGCAACGCGGTCGCCCTCGACGACGTGTTCGTTCCTGGCTATCTGTCATTCGCGCAGGCCGAGTTGATGGCGGGGACGGCGGCCGAGAAGGCGACCTGCCTGCGGGTCCCGTTCAAACTCGTCAACGGTCTGACCTTCGTCGCGCCCGTGCTCGGCGCGGCGCGGGGGGCGCTGCGTTCGTCGGCGGCACGACTGGCCGTCAAGACGGAGATCACCGGCGGGGCGGCACGGGCCAACCCGGCGGTCCATACGGCGCTGGCCCGCGCCGGAGCCGAGATCGACGCCGCGCAGCTGCTGCTGGAGCGCGCGGCGGCGGCCGCCGACAGCGGTACGGCCGGGGCGCTCGAACGCGCCCGCGCACCAAGGGACTTCGCGTTCGCGGCGGAGCTGCTCGGCGCCGCCGTCGACCGGCTCTTCCGGATCGGGGGAGCACGGTCGCAGACCACGGCCGACCCGGTCCAGCGCGCTTGGCGGGACGTGAACTGCGCGGCGGGCCACGCGGTCCTTCAGTTCGGGTCCGTCGCCGGCGTCTTCACCACCCACCTCATGGACGGAGTGCACAAGGATGTCTGAGCCGACCCCCGTGGAGTTGCTGACACCCGCCAACGGCGTGGAACTGGCCGCTCGGGAGAAGCTGATGCTGCTGGCCAACGGACAGCGGTTCACCGCGGTCATCCACACGCTGGCCGAACTCGACGTCGCCGGGCAGCTGACCGCGGGGCCGCGTTCGGTGCGGGAGATCGCCGAAGGCGTCGGATGCCAGGCCACACAGCTCTACCGCCTTCTGCGGTTCGCCGTGCTCATCGGGCTGTTCCAGGAGACCGAGCCGGAGGTCTTCGCCCTGACCGAACTGGCCGAGGGGTTGCGTGTCGACCTTCCGGACAACGTCCGGGACGCGGTGCTGCTCGACGGCTCGGAGCGGTTCAACCGCGCGTTCACCGGGCTCGGGCACAGCGTGCGCACCGGGAAGCCGGGCTTCGACCATGTGCACGGCATGTCGTTCTGGGAGGACTTGGAGCGGGACGCGGAGGCGCTGCACACCTTCGACGCGGCGATGACCGGGATCAGCCGCCGTCTCGGCCGGATCTACCTGGAGCGCCACGACTTCGGCCGGCCGGCCCGGATCGCCGACATCGGCGGCGGGCGCGGCTACTTCCTGGCGTCACTGCTGGAGAGGTATCCCGAGGCCACCGGTGTGCTCTTCGACCGGCCGTCGGTGGTGGCCGAGGCGCACGGTCTGCTCCGGGAGCGCTCGGTCGCCGACCGGATCGACGTCGTCGGCGGTGACTTCTTCACCGACGAGCTGCCCACCGGCTGCGACACCTATGTACTCAAGACGGTCCTGCACGACTGGCCCGACGATGCGGCGGAGTCCATTCTGCGCCGGATTCGTGCGGCCGTCGGCGACTCCGGTGCGCGGCTCCTGATCCTCGAACAGGTGGTGGCGCCGCTGAACGCCTGGGATCCGGCCAAGTTCCTGGACATCGACATGATGGTGATCATGGGTGGCCGCGAGCGCAATCTCCAGGAGTGGCGACGGCTCCTGGCGGCTACGGGCTTCCGGCTCGCGGGCGAGCCCGCGACGGGGGAGTGGACCGTACTGGAATGCCTGGCCGGATAGCCGGGCGTCGGGCAGGTGGAACGGTCGGGTGTGCCCGGGCCGCACGAGGGTCCGGGCACACCCCGCTGGAGCGCCCGAGGCACACCCCGACGGCGGGACGGCTCAGCGGTCGGCCGCGGCCTGCTCCAGGAGGGGAATCACATCGGCCGGAGTCGGCAGGGCCTCCATCGCCGTGCGGACGGCGGTGGTACGAGCGCGGCCGGCTTCGGACAGCAGGGTGCGCAGCGCCTCCTCGATCCCCTCCACGTCGCTGCTGTCGGCGGGGTCGAGCATGACACCGGCGCCCGCCGCGTCCACCCGTTCCGCGAACGCGGCCAGCACCGGCGCGAGAGGAAACATGAGCTGCGGCACTCCGGCCGCCAGGGCGGTCAGCCCGGTGCCCGTACCGCCATGGTGGATCAGCGCGTCGCAGCCCGGCAGCAGGAGGGTGAACGGCACGGACTCGGCCACGCGGATGCCCGGCGGCAATGTGCCGAGCAGATCACGGTGGGCGGCGCTGACGGCGAGGACGACCTCCGCGTCCAGCGCCGAGAGCACCTTGAGCGTCCGTTCGAAGGCCGCCGGCATCCGTTCAGGGCGGACTTCGGCGGCGGTCACGCCCCAGGTGAGGCAGACCCGCGGCTTGCTGCGGGGCTCGCGCAGCCACTCCGGTTCCACGCCGCCGCTTCCGTTGTACGGCACGAAACGGACGGATGTGCGCTCCACGGCCCCGGGCCACTGCAGTTCCGGAGGACAGGGGTCGAGCCACCTCGTGGGGCCTTCCGGGGGCCGTACGCCGAACCGCTCGAACAGGGCGGCGTAGCCCGGCAGCGGATCGCCCACCATGCCCTCCAGCTCGTTGCGGGTGATCATCGGCGAGCCGAACATGTAACTGAACGTGGGGACTTCGAGAACGGCGCCCACCACGGTCGCCGCGTAGCACACGGTGTCGTGCACGATCACGTCCGGGCGCCAGGCCCTGGCGAAGGCGAGCAGGTCCTCGACCAATGCGTCGGCGACCACGAACTGCTTCTCCGCCAGCGCGGTGTACACCGCGGCGACCTCGCCCCCCAGCGTCTCGGGGGAACGCGCCCAGTCCCGCGGCCAGGGCGCTGTCTCGCCCAGCCAGGCGCCGAGTCCTTGGGTGCGGCGGGCCATTTCCTCGCCCGAGACGTCCCGGCCCACCGGGACCGCCGTCAGGCCGGCACCGGTGATCGCCTCGGTACAGGAGGGCGGCGCCGCCATCCGTACCTCGTGCCCGGCCGCCCGTGCGGCCCAGGCGAGCGGAACCATCGGGAACAGGTGGGAGGACCCCGTCCACGTGGCGAACAGTATGCGCATATGCCCTCTTTCTCGTCGGTGTTCGAGCAACAGCCGGCACATGAGATGCCTCTGAGTCGTGTGATGCGCGGCGAAACGGTCCCTGTGCGGCCGGACTTCTCGATGAGCGGGGCCGACAGCCGCCCGGCCCGGGCGGGTCAGTGCCCGGTCGTACCGGCGAGAGCCCGCCACAGGTCGGACACGGCGTCCTCCAGAAGTCGGCGCGGCGTCCAGCCGAGGAGCTCGCGGGCGAGCCGGATGTCCACCTCCAGCCGCTCCGGCCGTTCGTCCCCGCCGCCGTGGACCAGCTGTTCGACGACGTGGGCGGGCACCCCGCTCACCTTGATCAGGAGATCGACCAGCGAGCGAACGGGCACGGCCTCTCCGCTGCCGATATTGATGACGCGCCCGCCCACGTCGGAGCGGACCGCGGTGAGCACCGCGGAGGCCGCGTCCTGGGCGTCGACGAAGTCGCGCTCGGCGCGCAGCGGTGTGAGCCTGATCTCGGCGGTCCGCCCGTCGGCGCAGGCCAGGCGGAGCTGGTGGGCCACCCGGCCCAGCAGGCTCGCGGGCGGTGAGCCGGGCCCCGCGACGTTCGCCATACGCAGCACGAGTGCGTCGATGTCGCCGCGCCGTGCCGCGTCCAGGACCAGATGGGTGCCCTCGAGTTTGGTGCGTCCGTACGCCGTCGTGGGGCGGGTCGGTGTCCGTTCGTCGACCGGCTGCCCGTGCGTCGTCGGCGCGTACTCGTTCACCGAGCCGAGGTGGATCAGCCGGACCGGCTGCGCGGCGCCGCGCAGCGCGTCGACCAGCCGCCGCACCAACTCGGTGTTGGCGGTGACCATCTCCCGCTCGGTGGCCGCCCACACCGCACCGGCGGCGTTCACCACGACCGTGGGCCGGCCCTGGGTGAGCGCCTGCCCGAGCTCGCCGGGCGGGGTCCGGCACAGGTCGAGCGCGAGTCCGCGCAGCCCGGGCCGGGTCGGTCCGGAGTGCCGTGACACGGCGACCACCTCACCGCCCTCGCCCAGGAGCGCGGCACACACATGCCTTCCGACGAAACCCGTTCCGCCCAGCACGACCACTCTGGCGCGATCCGACTCGCCGGGCGTGACGTACTGCTCTTCGGCGCTGCCGAACATGGGGTACCTCCACAACCCGCTGTCTGTGCACCCGGATCCGCTCCACCGTGCGGTGGCCGGTCGCCGGCGCGCGGACCATGCTCCTCGCGCCGCCTCAAGCCTGTGTCCACGCTCGGTGGTCCTCGGCCGCTCGGCGTCGGCTCAACCGAGAATCGAGCGCCGCCGCCTACGGTCGGCGCACTATGGACGTTCGTGAACTAGCGGTGCCGCGCGCGTGGCGGATCACACCGCATCAGCTGTCCGACCGCCGTGGGTCATTCTTCGAGCTGCACCGGCACAGCCAGGTGATCGAGGCGACGGGGCGCCCGTTCCCGGTGGCCCAGGTCAACTTCTCCAGCTCGCGGCGCGGCACCCTGCGAGGCATCCACGGCACGGTCACACCACCGGGCCAGGCCAAGGTGGTGACCTGTGTGCGCGGCGCGGTGCTCGACGTCGTGGTCGACACCAGGCTGGGTTCCCCCACGTTCGGCACGTACGACATGACCCGGCTCGACGCCGAGTCGGGTGCCGCCGTGTATCTCTCGGAGGGGCTCGGGCACGGCTTCCTCGCCCTGACCGACGACGCCTGTGTCTGCTACCTGTGCTCGTCCGAATTCGTTCCCGGCAGCCAGGTGGACATCAACGCGCTCGACCCGGAGCTCGGCATCCCCTGGGGCCTGACCGAGCAGCCGCTCATGTCGGACAAGGACGCCTCCGCGATGAGCCTCGCCGAGGCCGCCGCGGCGGGCCTGCTGCCCACGTACGAGGAGTGCCTGGCCCTGGAGGCGGGCCTGCGCACGACCGTCTGAACTCCCGTGCCCGAACTGGCCGAATGCTCATCGAGGGCCTGCCGCGTCCCGGACGGCCTGCACAATCATCTTGTGGTGAGCAGCGTACGCATTGACATCCTGGGCGAACTCGAGGTCCGGACCGAGGACGGCACCCTGGTCGGCGTGCCGGGCACACGGCTGCGCGCACTCATCGTGCTGCTCGCCCTGGCGGACGGCAGACCGGTCCCCAGTGAGCGGCTGATCGACGAACTCTGGAGCGAGGACGACCGGCCCGCGGGTGCGCCGAACGCACTGCAGGTGCTGGTCTCGCGACTGCGCCGGACGCTTCCCGAGGGCCTCGTCGAGTCCCGGCCCCGTGCCTACCGGCTCGCCGTCCCGCCGCAGGCCCTCGACGCACGGCGATTCGAGGACCTGGCGACGCGCGGCCGGGCTCTGCTCGGCGACGACGACGCCGAGGCATCGGCCGTCCTGCGCACCGCCCTCGATCTGTGGCGCGGAGAGGCCCTGGAGGACTTCGGTGAGGCTGCGTTCGCCCGGCTGCACCGCCACCGGCTCGCCGAGTTGAAGCTGGCTGTCACCGAGGACCGCATCGATGCCGACCTCGCCACGGGAGCCGGCGCCGGCCTGGTGCCCGAGCTGGAGACGCTCGTGGCCCTCCATCCGCTCAGGGAGCGGCTGCGCGGCCAGCTCATGCGGGCCCTGTCCACGGCGGGACGGCAGGCCGACGCCCTCGCCACGTACGAGGACACCCGCCGCTTGCTCGCCGAGGAGTTGGGCGTCGATCCGGGGGCGGACCTGGCCAAGGCGCACCTTGCGGTGCTGCGCGGCGAGACCGAGCCGGTGCGGCGGCGAACGGCGCCTCCCTCGGCCCGCCCGCGGACCAACTTGCGGGCGCAGGTCACTCGGTTCGTCGGCCGGGAGCAGGAGATGGCGGAGATCGGCCGGCTGTTCGGCCGGTCCCGGCTGCTCACCCTCGTGGGACCGGGGGGTGCGGGCAAGACACGGCTCGCCGCGGAGTCGGCGGCCGGGCTGATGGCGGACATGCCCGACGGGGCCTGGCTGGTGGAGCTGGCCTCGGTGACCGACCCCTCGGACGTGCCCCAGACCGTCGTCACCGTGCTGGGTTTGCGCGCCGGCGGGTTGATCGCGGGCCCGGTCACCGGTGCGAGCGGTCCCCAGGAGCGGCTGACCCAGGCCTTGCGGGACAAGCGGCTGCTGCTGGTGCTGGACAACTGCGAGCAGGTCATCGACAGTGTCGCCGGACTGGTCGACGGCTTGCTGGCCCGGTGCCCGCAGGTCCGGGTCCTGGCGACCAGCAGAGAACCGCTCGGCATCGCCGGCGAGCAGCTGATCCAGGTGCTTCCGCTGCCCCTGCCGGCCCCGGCGACGCCGGCCGAGATCGTCCTGCAGAGCCCGGTGATCCGGCTCTTCGGCGAGCGCGCGGCGGCCGGTCGGCCGTCGTTCCGCGTCACCCACGAGAACGTGGCGGTGGTGCTCGACATCTGCCGCGCCCTGGACGGCCTGCCGCTGGCGATCGAGCTGGCCGCGACCCGGCTTCGCTCGATGTCGCTGGAGCAGATCCGCTCCCGTCTCGACGACCGGTTCGCCCTGCTGTCCGCGGGGAGCAGGACGGCGCTGCCCCGCCAGCGGACACTGCACGCCGTCGTCGACTGGAGCTGGGATCTGCTCAGCGCGGGAGAGCGCGAACTGGCCGCCCGGTTCGCGGTGTTCCGCAGTGGTGCGTTTCTGGGAGC
This sequence comes from Streptomyces albiflavescens, assembly GCF_014645835.1. Classification (GTDB taxonomy): domain Bacteria; phylum Actinomycetota; class Actinomycetes; order Streptomycetales; family Streptomycetaceae; genus Streptomyces; species Streptomyces albiflavescens. The sequence goes on along the minus strand of NZ_BMMM01000010.1, from coordinate 162,149 downwards.
GGTGGAGCGGGTGGCCGCCGACGGAGGGGACGCCCGTACGGCCCTGGTCCGCGGCCACGAGGTGTTCGAACTGCTTGCGGGGCTGGTCGACAAGTCGTTCCTGACCGTCACCGAGGTGGAGGGTGAACCGCGCTATCGCATGCTGGAGACCGTCCGTGTGTTCGCCCTGGCCAAACTTGAGGCCATGGGGCGGCAGGAGCGGACACTGCGCCGTCACGCCGCGTACTTCCTTGCCGTCGCGGAGGAGGCCGAACCGCAGTTGCGACGGCATGACCAGCTCGCCTGGCTGCGTCGCTTGACCTGTGAGCACGACGAGTTCTCGGCTGCCCTGACCTGGGCGGTGGAGCACGACGAGGGTGAGATCGCCACGCGGCTGGTGGCCGCGCTCGGCTGGTACTGGTTTCTGCACGGCTACCGACGGGAGGGGGCGCTCTGGGCAGAGCGTGCCCTGGCACTGGATCCGGCGGAGGCGCCGCCGGCGGCGCGTGCCCTTGCTCTGATCACCGCCGTTCCCCAACTGGCCGGGGAGGGCGGGGAGTCCGACGGCCTGCGGGCGCGCATCGCCGAGGCTCGTGAACTGATCGACGAGCTGGAGCGTGCGGGGACGCCCTTCTCACATCCGGCGCTCGGTCTGTTCGAGCCCATCGCGGGCATGCTGAGCGGTGACGGCTCCATCCTGGAGTCGGTCAGACGCCGTTCCCAGGACGCCGATCCGTGGGTGCGCGCCCTCGCCCAACTGCACCGCGGGCAGATCGAGATGACGCTCGGCGAGGCCGAACGGGCAGCGTCGGACTACGAGATCGCGGCAGAGCTGTTCCGCGGCATCGGCGAGCGGTGGGGTACCGCTCAGGTGCTGGTGGCGTCGGCCGAGTCGCAGAGCGCGCGGGGCGATCGGCGATCGGCGATCGCCGCGCTCGAGGAGGCACTCCGGCTCGTCGCCGAGCTCGGTGACCGGGAGGATCAGCCGCTGCTGATGGTCCGGCTGGCCACCGAGCGGGCACATGAGGGTGACCTGGTGCGGGCCGAGGCCGAGCTGCGCGGGGCATTGCAGATGGCGGACGAGCTCGGGGCGCGGGAGCAACGCGCCTACGCGCACCAGGCCTTGAGCGACGTCGCGCGCTGGTCGGGGGAGACGGACCGGGCACGGCGCCTCCTCGAACGGGCCCTGGCCGAGTTCGAGGAGACCGGACAGCGTCCCGACCAGGTGCGTGCCCTGCTGCTTGCCTCCCTCGGCTCGGTGGAATCGGCCGAAGGCCGGCCGCGGATCGCACGGCAGCGATTCGCCGAGGCGGTCGCGGCGTTGCCGCCGGCCCCGGAGCCCGGCATCGCCGCCCGGCTGGCCGAACTCCTCGCCGAGCTGGAACTGGCCGAGGGCCGCCCCGAGGAGGCCGCACATGTCCTGGGCACGGCGGCCGTTCTGCGGACCGCGTCCCAGGACGGCGGCCCCGACGCCACCCGCACCGCCGAGGCCGCCCGCCGTCTCCTCGGCGAGGGCGTGTACGCCGCCGCGCGTCGTCGTGGCACGGGGACGGGCCGACGCGCCGCGCTCGCGCTCCTCGTGTCGGCCGCCGTCGACGACTGAACGATCCCGGCGGGGCGCTGTCGATCAGCGGCTCGACGCCGCCGATCGCGGTGCGCCGTCGGCTGCCAGGGACTCAAGGTCCGGGACGAGGGCCGCCGGTGTCGGCTGGCGGGCCATGTCCCGGCGTACCGCCTCCGCGCGGGTGCGCGGACCGGGGTCGTCGAGGAGGGCCCGCAGCGCCGTGGTGATCGCCGGTGCGTCGGGCCGGCTCTCCGCCGCGAGGTTCAGGCCGACGCCCGTCGCCGCCACCCGCTCCCCACACATCGCCAGCGCGGGGTTGAACTGCGGCAGCACCAGCTGGGGCAGGCCGTGGGCGATCGCGGTGAGCGCCGTGCCGGAACCGCCATGGTGGAGCACGGCCGTGCAGCCGTCCAGGAAGAGATGGAGCGGCACCGGGTCCACCACCCGTACGCAGTCGGGCAGTTCGCCGATCTGCTCGCGCAGCTCCGGGGCGAGCGGGACGACCGCCTCCACCCGGTCGAGACCGGCCACCGCCGAGGCGAGGGTGCGCAGCAGGGACAGACCGCCGAGGTGCGCGGGCATGCTTCCGAGGGACACACAGACACGGCGCCGCCCCCCGGTGTCCTGGCGCGCCCACCGAGGCACCGACCCGGCACCGTTGAACGGCACGTGCCGCACCGCCCGGGCGGGTGCCGCCGCGGGAAACTGAAGACCGGGAGGACAGGGGTCGACCACCAGAGCGGGATCACCGAGACCGTCGGGGACACCGAAGCGCGCGCAGGTGTCCGCCAGTGCCCGCCGGGCGGGCTCGGCCGCCTCGGTGGACATGGTCTCCGGCCCCCAACGGTGCACCACCACGGGCACGCCGAGTGCTCCGCCGAGAATGCGCGCGCTGAACTCCAGGGGATCCGTCACGATCAGGTCGGGACGCCACCACCGGCCGATCTCCAGGTAGTCGTCGAGCACGCCGTTCACCCGCTCGCGCCAGCGTGCGGCGAGCTGGTCCCAGGTCGGTTGCCAGGTTCCGCCGGGAACGGTCGCCTGCTGCTTGGCCACTTGTGCCATCTTGCGCCGCCGCTCCGCCTCCAGTTGCTCACTGCCGACGGCGGCGGTGACGAACCCCGCCGCCTCGGCCTCGGGCAGCAGATCCGGCTGGCCCACCAGGAGGACCTCGTGGCCGGCCGCGCGCAGCGCTCCGGCCAGCGGCACCATGGGCAGGAGGTGGCTGGTCACCGAGACGGCCGCGAACAGCACCCGCATGGGCTCAGCCCACCAGTTCTTCGAGTACGGGCACCAGGTCGGCCGGGGTCGGCATGGCCGCGATCTCGTCGCGCAGCTGGTGGGCGCCCTTCGTGTAGCCGGGCTCGTCGAGAACGGCACGCAACGCAGCCTGGATCGCGGCGGGGTCGTTCTGTGTCTCCGCCTCGTCGAGCTGCCTGCCCGCGCCGACGGCCTCGACGCGGTCGGCCACGACGAACGTGTCCGTGATGCCGGGCAGCACGAGTTGCGGCAGCCCGTATGCCGAGGCGGTGAGCGTCGAACTCGCGCCACCGTGGTGCACGATCGCGTCGCAGGTGTCGAGGAAGAGGTTGAGCGGTGCGGGATCCACCACCCGCACGGACGGCGGAACGGATCCCAACTCGTCCTGGAACTCCGGCTCCAGAGTGAGGATCGTCTCCACGCCGTCGAGCTCTCCGGCGGCCTCGGCCGTGGCCCGGAACAAGGGGATGCCGTTCAGAGCGGCGGTCAGTCGCCCGAAAGTGACACAGATCCGACGTTGCCCGCGCGGCTCCTCCTTCGCCCAGTCGGGCAGTGTGCCGGTGCCGTTGTAGGGCACGTACCGCATTCCCTGGCTCGGCGGTGCCTCCGGGACCTGGAGGCTCGGCGGGCAGGGGTCGATGACCAGTGCGGGTTCCGGCAGACCGTCGAGGCCGAGGCGGCCGAGCATGGTGCCCATCGTCCTGCGGGCCATCTCCTGCCCGGGGAATCCGGCGGGGTCGATGCCCCAGCGTCGGTTGACCGTCGGTATCCCGAGGACGCCGCCGACGATGAGCGCACTGAACTCCAGCGGGTCCGCGACGATCAGGTCCGGCTGCCATTCCCTCGCCAGCGCCAGGTATCGGGAGACCATGTAACGGCAGTGGATCAGCCAGATCTTGTTGACCGCGTCCCAGTGTCCGTCCCGCACCCTCGTGCGTCCCACCTCGATCGGCCGCTTCCCGTCGGGCAGGCCGGAGGTGAGCGGTTCCAGCGCGTCGAAGTACTCGCCGACGACCGCGGTGCACAGCCCGGCCCCGTGGGCCGTACCGACGATGTCCGGCTGCCCGGCGACCAGCACCTCGTGCCCCGCCGCACGCAGCGCCCAGGCGAGGGGGATCGATGGCGCGAAGTGTGTGGACACCGGCGTACTCATGAACAGGACACGCATCGAGGATCTCCCTCACCGACGGACTACGGCAGGCTTGCGGCGCCCATCGTCGAAGCCGTCGCTCGAGCCTCGTTCGGAACGCGGTCGAGGCGGCCCGCCGGAGCGGGCCGCCTCGATCAGGGGGAGCGGGAGTGGTCCGCGCCCTCCGCTGCCCTCAGTCGTCCTGTTCGGCGAGCAGACGGTAGAGCGAACGGCGCGCGTCCAGGAGTACCTGGCGCGTGCGGTCGTACCGTTCGTCGTCGGCGTCGTGCAGAGCGTGTCGTACGGCGGTGACGACGTGCTCGCACAAGGTGTTGATCTCCACGGCACGCTCGTCGACGGCGGCCGCCAGGTTGTCCCACAGGGCTTCCAGGCGGCCCCGCTGCTCCGCCACATGCTTGCGGCCGGCCTCGGTCAGCCGGTAGCTCTTGCGTCCGGCGCCGGCGCCTTCGAACTGCTCAGCGAGCCCCTCCTGTTCGAGGCCCTGCAGCGCCGGATAGACCGCACCCGGGCTCGGGCGCCAGGAGCCGTGGCTGCGCTCCGCGATGTACTGGATGATCTGGTACCCGTTCGCCGGCTGCTCGGCGAGCAGGGTGAGGGCCGCGCTCCTGATGTCCCCGCGTCCGGCCTTGTGGGGGCGCACCGCCGTGACGGCGGCGGCCGGGGTGACGGCCTGCAGGGCCATGGGGGCCGCCGGCAGGGAGGGCACCGGGGCGAGCGCGGGCTCGGCGCGCGGTAAGACCGGCTCGAAGGCGCGCACCGAGGCCGGTTCGGCGGTGGGGGGGATCTCTGCGTCGTTCATGATGCTCCACCTGTCTGTCGCTGAACTGCAGGAATGCCCTGCAAGCTCAGACGATATATCTAGAACTTCTATAGAGCAATCCTGTTCCTCTCGCCCCGCAGCCGCGGGACCGCCGGCTCAGGTCCGTGTCAGCGCCGGCTCAGGTCGGCACCGCACGGTGGTCCCCGGACGAGCGGTGCCTGCCCGGGCCGCGTCACCACCGATGAGCGAGGAGCCTCCACAGAGATGAGCGGTCCGACCACCACGACGGCGAAGCAGACGCCCGACGGGCCGAGGGCGATGTCGCCGAACATGATCAAATGGATCTCGGCCAGCGCGCTCGGCACCCTGCTCCTGGCCAGCCTCGACCAGACCATCGTCGGCAGCGCGGCATGGACGATCGCCCGGGACCTGGATCCTCAGCAGGGTCTGCGGCTGTTGCCCTGGCTGTTCACCGTCTACCTCCTGGCCTCGACCGCCACCCAGCCGCTGTACGGCAAGTTGAGCGACGTCTTCGGCCCGAAGCGCGTCTTCGTGTTCGCCACCAGCCTGTTCCTGGTCGGCTCGATGCTGTGCGGAATCGCTCAGGACATGACCCAACTGATCGTGTTCCGTGGCATCCAGGGGCTCGGTGCCGGCGGCCTCGTCGGCGTGACACTCGTCATCGTCGCGATGATCTCGCCGCCCAAGGACCGCGCACGCAGGTCCGGCCTCGGTGGCGCGATCATCGGCGGCGGCAGCGTCGCCGGCCCGCTGGTCGGCGGTGTGGTCAGTGAACACCTTTCCTGGCGCGGGCTGTTCTACATCAACCTGCCGCTCGGCATCGCGGCGCTGGCGGTCATGCTGTACGCACTGCGCCTGCCGGCCGGCAGGCGGCGCCGCGAGCCGGTCGACATCCTCGGCGCGGTCCTGATCGCGGCGGCCGCGAGCGTCATCCTGCTCGTCACGGACTGGGGCGGTACGAAGTACTCCTGGACCTCGCCGTTGATCCTTGCCATGGGGCTCGGCGGCGTTCTGCTCAGCGCCCTGTTCATCTGGTGGGAACTGCGCACGCCCGCACCGATCCTGCCGCTGTCGCTGTTCCGCAACCCGGTCTACCGCACGGTGACCCCGCTGCAGATCGTCACCGGACTCGCGGTCATGTCCGCGCCCGTCTACCTCGCCACGTACATGCAGATCGCACGGGCGCAGACACCGACCAGCTCGGCCCTGTTCACGGTGCCCCTGGCGGTCGGCCTGGTGCTCTTCTCGACCTCCGGCGGCATGTGGATCTCCCGGTTCGGGCGCTACCGCATGGTGCTGGTGATCGGGAACATGCTGTGCACCGCGGCCCTGGTTCTGCTGGGCACACTGGGTACGCACACGTCGTCGTGGGTGATCGCGGTCGATCTGTTCCTGCTCGGCGCGGGCCTCGGCGGTCTCATGCAGGTGTCGGTCCTCGCGGTGCAGAACGCCGTCGAGGCACACCAGCTCGGTGTGGCCACCACATCGGTGCGCTTCCTGGGCCGGATGGGACAAGCGTTGGGCACCGCCCTGCTCGGCGTCCTCCTCAACGCGTCCTTCAATTCCCGGCTGCCGCAGGACGTGCAGGACCAGCTCGGCGGGAACGTCGCGAACCTCGGATCCGTCCAGCAACTGCCCGATTCGGTCCGGGAGACGGTCGTGGACGCGTTCGTCTCGGCCAACCACGTCATGTATCTCACGGCGGCCGCCGTCTCGGTGATCGCCGTCGCGCTCTCCTTCTTCGTGAAGGAGACGATGCAGGACGCCCAGCCGAACTGGGCCCAGGCGAAGCCGGAGCCGACCGGAGCCAAGGCCGGGGAAGCCGGCCCCGAAGGAGCCTGAGCCCCGGTTGAGAGACCCACGGTTCGGCGTCGGTAATCCCCCGGCCGCGTCCGTCCGTGTGAAGAGGCCGAGCGGAGAGGAAGCCCATGAACCGGGCTCTCCTCTCCGCTCGGCCGGCCTTTCGTGCCGGCCCGCGACCTCACCCCTCCGCCGCGACCTCACCCCCTCGCGCGCCCCGCGAGCTCCTCCAGCGGAGCCACCCAGCTGCCGGGCGACGGCATGGCGGCCATCTCCTTGGCCAGCTCGCGTGCGGCCGACGCCGCGCCGGGGCGGGACAGCAGGTCCGCCACGGCGCCGCTGATGTCTGCCTCGCACTGCTCGCGGTCGCTCAGCATCGTGCCCGCGCCACGGTCGGCCAGCCGCTGCCCGTGCTCGACGAGATACGGGGCCTGCGGCAGCACCAGTTGGGGCAACCCGAACGAGGTGGCGGTGAGGGTGGTTCCCGCACCGCCGTGATGCACCACCAGCGAGCACTCCGAGAGGAACAGGTTCAGCGGTACGGAGTCCAAGGCCCTTACGCCGTCGGGGAGTTCACCCAGCTCGGCGCCGATGCCGGCGACCACCACCTCGCCGGGCGCTCCCGGACCGGTCAGCGCCCGCAGCGTGCGCCGTACGACGTCCGCACCGCCCAGCGCGACGGTCCTGGTGCCGAAGCACACACAGATCCGGGTGCCGCGCGGCGGGGCGAGCCCGGGGCGGCTCCCGCTGCCGTTGAACGGCACGAACCGGATCCCCGCACCCTGACTCAGGTCCGGCGCCTGCAGACCGGGAGGGCACGGGTCAAGCACCACCGAGGGCGGGGGCAGACCGTCCGACCGGGCGCCGGACACATCCGACAGCGCGCGTTCCGCCTGCCGCCACCGTTCGTCGCCGAGCGCGTCCACCCCCCAGCGGTGGTGGACGTAACCGATCCCCAACTCACCGGCCACCAGGGGCGCCGCCAGCTCGAGAGGATCGGCCACGATCAGGTCGGGCCGCCAGCGCCGCGCCACCGTCAGGCAGGGGTCCAGCACCCGGTCGAGCCGCTCGCGCCAGCCGCGCGCCAGCTTCGGCCACGGCGGACCGGCCACACGCTTGTGGGGGGCGGCGTCGGTGGGCGGCGCCTGGCGGCGGCGCCGGCCGACGTCGTCGTACGCGTCACCGATGACGGCGACGCTGAATCCGGCCTGTCGTGCCATCGCCACCACATCGGGCTGGCAGGCGACGAGCACCTCGTGCCCTGCGGAACGCAGGGCCCAGGCGAGCGGAACAATGGGTGCCAGATGCGTGGGCACCGGACTGACCATGACGAGTACACGCAACGCAACTCCGCATGTCGTGAGGGGACCTGGGCGCGACGCACTCTCGCAACGCCCCTTCGACATCCGATCGAGTCCGCCGCACTCTCCACGGGAAGCGGGTTCCTGACCGGCGCTGGATCGGCGCACGAAGGCCCCGCGAGGGCCGGGTGATGGGCTTCAGTCCGGAGCACACTCCATCGGATCGGACGGAGAACATGAAAGGGATCATCCTCGCGGGAGGCAGTGGCACGCGGTTGTACCCGACGACGCTCGCGGTGTCCAAGCAGCTGATGCCGGTCTACGACAAACCCACCATCTATTACCCGCTGTCGGTGCTCATGCTGTCCGGCATCACCGACATCCTGATCATCTCCACCCCGGCGGACCTTCCGCAGTTCCGCCGTCTGCTCGGCGACGGCAGTGAGTTGGGCCTCACGTTCAGCTACGCGGGGCAGGAGCGCCCCAACGGACTGGCGGAGGCATTCCTCATCGGCGCGGACCACATCGGCGGCGACTCCGTGGCCCTGGTGCTGGGCGACAACCTCTTCCACGGCCCGGGGCTGTCGCCGCTGCTGCAGAAGAACGCACGCGACGTGGACGGCTGCGTCCTGTTCGGCTACCAGGTGAGCGATCCCGAGCGGTACGGCGTCGGCGAGGTCGACGACCGTGGATGCCTCGTCTCGATCGAGGAGAAGCCGACTGCCCCGCGCTCCAACCGAGCCATCACCGGGCTCTACTTCTACAGCAACGACGTGGTGGACATCGCCAAGAACATCAGGCCGTCGGAGCGGGGAGAACTGGAGATCACCGATGTGAACCTCACCTACCTTGCCGAGGGCAGAGCCCGGCTCGTGGAGCTGCGCCGGGGATTCACCTGGCTGGACACCGGCACTCCCGAGGCCCTGCTCACGGCAAGTCAGTTCGTCGGCATTCTGGAGAGCCGGCAGCGGGTCCGGATCGCCTGCCTCGAGGAAATCGCCCTGCGCATGGGCTACATCGACGCCGAGGCCTGCCACCGGCTCGGAGAGCGCCTGGGCAAGTCGGACTACGGGCGGTATGTGATGGAGGTCGCCGAGACATGGCGCCCCCCGTCCGCGGTCGCGGCCCCGAGCCGGTGACAGGCCTGTTCAGTCGAGCATGATCAGCGATAGATCTATGGCCTTGTTGACGGCGTCCAACCGGGACACTGCGTGCAATTTCACGAAGATGTTGTGCAGGTGCCGTTTCACCGTGCCTTCGGAGATGCTCAACTGACGCCCTATCTGCGCGTTGGTCAGAGCTTTGCCGACAAGCTCGACCACCTCGCGTTCCCGGGAGGACAGGGCAGCCGGCGGGCTGGACAGTGCAGTCGGCGGGCTGGACACGGCAGCCGGCGGGCTGCGCTTCTCCGGCGTCGGCCGTGGCCACGAGAAGACAATCCTGCTGTCCTCGAACGTGCTCATGTAGATGGTCGAGAGCAGATAACGGTGTGGCACGTCCTTGGGCAGATAGGCGCGCACGCCCTGCGCCATCAACTGCCGCAGTGCGTCCGTCTCCACGTCCCACCCCAGCACGATGACCTCCGCGAGCGGCACCGCGCGGAGGATGTCCGCCACGACGGACTCCGTGTCGCCGGTGATGCGCTCCAGCCCCAGCAGGACCACGTCGGGCCGGGTGTCGGCGACGCTTTCCAGCGTCGCCGACATGTTGTCCGAGCCGTGGCCGACCACGCTCAGCCCCTCGTCCTGCGCAATGACGGTCCGCAGGCCTTCTCTGAATATGGTGTTCGTGTCCGTGACGAACACTCTTATGGTCTGTGCGGCCGCCGTCAGATGTTCGCGACTGGCCCCCCGAGCCATCTTTTCGCCCTCCATGAATCCATATGACCGAGACAGGAGAGGGCGTCCGAAGGATCCGGCGCGCCGCATGCGGGGAAACGGATGAATACTACCGGCTCCCCCGTTGGTCTCATGCGTGGGGCACGTGGACGTGGTCGACATTCTCCTGGCTTCTGCATGGCCGTACTCCCCCGAGCATGAAGAAGTGGTCTCTGGAACGTAACAGGGAGATCGCTTCGGAACAAGCGCGGCCTGAGCGTTCATGGACGAGAACGCGCCGTGCAAAACGAAAAGGAGTGGAAAAAAACCGGACGTGAGGGTGGGGCCGCCGAGCAAGTCGGTAAAGCGGGGGCCGCCGCGTGATGCGCGGACAAGATGGTGGCCGCAGTTCGGCGGCTGCCCGCGTGCGCTGTCCTGTGTGAACCTACGTCGGTTTCACGCCGAAATTCGCAGGTCGATGTCGGATACGTCGTCGTCCGCCGAGTTGCTGAGCAAGTGCTGCTGGAGGCGCTGGAGAGGCAGCGACGGCTGCAGTCCCAACTCGTCGTCCAGGACCCGTCGCAGGGACTGATAGGCCTGGAGCGCTTCGCCTCTGCGCCCGGAATGGCGCAGGCACGCGATCAACTGGGCGTGGAACCATTCGTTGAGCGGATGGCCCGCTACCAGCGAACGGAGCTCGGGTACGAGTTCGGCGTGCCGGCCGAGCCTCATGTCGGCCTGCACGCGGAGCTGCAGCGCGGTCAGCCGTATCTCCTCCAGCTGCACCACATGCGCTTCGAGCCTGCGTCCCGTGGTGACGTCGGCCAACGCGGGACCGCGCCACAGGGCCAGGGCCTCGCGCAGGTGGCGTACCGCCTCCTCCGGGCGGTTCAGGGTCAGCAGACGCTTGCCCTTTTCGGTGAGCTGTTCGAAGACGCGCGCGTCGATCCGGTCCTCCTCGACCCGCAGCCCGTACCCCGGGGCCTGAGTGACCAGGAGGCGGGCGGCCGCTTCGTCCCCCACCACCCGGCACAGCATCTTTCGCAGTTGATAGATGTACGTCTGCGTGGTGGTAACGGCGCTGCGCGGCGGATTGTCACTCCAGAGTTCGTCGATGAGCGCGGGTATTTCGACGATCTGGTTGGCACGGGACAACAGAAGCGCCAAGGTATTCCGCGCCTTGGGAGCTGTCGGTGTGCAGATTTTGTTTTCGTGCAGCACTTCCATCGGGCCGAGAATGTTGAACTGCATTTTACTTACCGTTCCTTCCAGGTGGCTGGGAATCGGACCCGGATCACCTATTCAGGTCCCCCGTGAGGCAGTTCGGACCGCCATCTGCTGTGCAACTCGAAACCATTATCCGTGATTCCTGGGCCGTCTCAAGGGTGATACGTCTCAAGTAGTATCCGACTTACCTTTACGCGACGGTGCGCGTGTACCGCACCGGCTATCGGGTGACGCTGCCCGGCGTATCCGGTCCACCAATGCCGCCTGCCGCAGAATGTCGTCGGCGTGCTCCTCGAATCCCTTCCCGCTCACCACGGCGCGGGCGAAGGCGCCGACGATGTTCACGAACTGCCGGTCGGGCGCCAGCGTCAACTCCCTTACGGATTCCTGTCGTTCCATGCGCAGCACGGGGGTGTGGGTGTCCGGGGTGGTGAACGCCCGGTCCAGCGTCAGCCGGCCCTCGCTGCCCCACAGTTCGTACGTACACCGGTAGAAGCGGTCCCAGCCGAAACCCAGTCGCGCCAGCACACCGGACGGGGCCCGCAGCAGCGCACTGCCTCCGAGGTCGTGTCCCGTATCGGAGTCGAGGGTCAGCGTGGCGCCGACGACGTCCAGATCGTCCCCGGCGAACAGCCGGGCGGCCCGGACCGGATACACACCCGTCTCGAGAAGGCTGCCGAGCGCGTGGCCCTCCCCGGCCGCCGCTCGTGGCGGGGCGGGAATCCCGAACACCGCGGTGACTTCGCGCAGTTGACCGATGGCCCCGTCGCGGACGAGTTCCCGTACGCGCGCATGCTGCGCGTGATGGAGGAACATGAAGCTCTCCATCACGAGCAGCCCGCGTTCCCGTGCGGCCGTCACCACCTCCGTGGCCTCACGCGGGCCGGTGGCGCACGGTTTCTCGCACAGAACGTGCTTGCCCGCCTCCAGGGCCCGTGTCGTCCACTCGGCGTGCAGCGCCGTCGGCAGCGGGATGTAGACGGCGTCGATGTCGGACCGGGCGAGCAGGCGGTCGTACCCCTCGACGGCCGCGCATCCGAAGCGGTCGGCGAGGCCCTGGGCCTTGGCGAGGCTGCGGCTGGCGACCGCGACGAGGTCCACGAGCGGCTGACTCGTCAGGGCGGGCAGCATCCGGCGTACGGCGATGTCGGCGCCGCCCAACACGCCCATGCGGACCGGCTGCGGCCGGGCTCCCGGGCTCACCATGTGGTGTGCAGGCTCGCCAGCAGGCTTCGCGCCTGCACGTTCAGATAGCGGCTGTGCTGCACCAGCGACATCAGTTGATGGACCGTCATCCAGTGGTAGTCCTCGTCGTCCTGCGCCGGGACGTCCTCACCCACGTCGATGATCCGGTAGTGGTTGTCCGCGTGGTGGAACCGCCCGCCCTCCTCCGAGAGGACGGCGTCGAAGCGCAGGGTGCCCGGAGCGGGGTCCAGTACGAGGTCCAGGTACCGAGGCTGCCGGTGTACCGGGAGATCCCGGAAGTTGACCGGCAGACATTGCACCGTGGGCGCCAGCTCGCACATGTCGAAGGCCCCTGCCTCGGCCTTCGCGTGGACGAGCAGATGCAGCACCCCGTTGATGGGCCGGGCCAGAAAGGCGGCGACTCCGCGCTCGACGGGGGCGATCAGGGGCTGTGTCCACTGGGCGACCTCGCGGGTGTCGGCCCGGACGTCCGCGGCGATCACCTTGAAGTGCTTGCCCTCGTCGTGCGCGATCTCGTCGTCCGAGTGCGACCAGCCGTCGATCTTCGACAGAGGGAGGGTGCGCCGGGTGAACGAGTGCCGTGCCTTGACGTCGGTCAGCCAGGCCAGGAGGTGGCCGGCGGTGTGCAGCGAGCCGTGCCGTCCCGACAGCGAACGCACCAGGGACTCACGGTATTCGGGGCTCGCCGCGTTCCGGACCGGTCCGTTGGGTGCTTCGAAAGGTACACAGGACAGGATGGTGCGTGTATCCATGTTGACTACGTTGTCCTGAGCCAGGACACGGTGTATCTGCCCGATCGTGAGCCAGCGGAAGTTGTCGTGCGGGGGAACGTCGTCGGTGACTTCGACGATCATGTTCCGGTTCCGCTTCTGCAGGAACCAGGCGCCTTGTTCGGACTGGAGGGAATCGACCAGCAGGGTCCGTTCCGAGCTCGTGAAGTACTCGATGTACGTGGTGCGGCGCCCCCCGTGTACACCGGTGTAGTTGCTCCGGGTCGCCTGCACCGTGGGCGAGAGTTGAACGGTTTCGGGGTTTCCGGGCTCCATCTTCGCCTGCATCAGACAGTGGAGTACGCCGTCGAACTCTTTGACAACGATGCCAAGTATGCCGATCTCGGGCTGGTCCAGGATCGGTTGCATCCATGAACCGCGGTCCTGCCAGTCGGTGTTCACCTCCAGCCCGGTGACGGAGAAGAATTTCCCGCTGTCGTGGACCAGATTTCCGTCGCCCTCCCGAAATCGCCAGCCGGCGAGATCGCTGAAAGGGATCCGGGCGACGTTGAAACGGTTTGCTCGTCGTTTCCGCGCAAACCATGCGTCGAACTCCGCGTTCGGAGTGACCGGGCTGTCGGTCGCGGACGCCGAGACGGTGAACCGCCGTCCGAGGCCGGGCGAGCCGGCGGCCGCGAGCGCTTCGGGCATGGGCAGGGGCATGGCGGGGCTCCTTGTCAGGTCGCTGAAGTCACTGGGACGCACGCAGGGGCTTCCACCAGCCCGGGTTCTCCCGGTACCACCGGACCACCTCGGCCAGCCCGTCCGGGAAGGAGACCCGCGGACGGTGGCCCAGCTCGGTCCGGATCTTCGCGTCGTCCACGGAGTACCGGAAGTCGTGCCCCTTGCGGTCCTCGACGGACCGGACCTGGCTCCGGTCGGCTCCGCACAGCTCGAGCAGGTGCCCGGTGATCTCACGGTTGGAGAGTGAGGTGCCCCCGACGTTGTACACCTCGCCGGCTTTGCCCTCGGTGAGGACGAGTTGCACGGCACGGCAGTGGTCCTCGACGTGCACCCACTCCCGTACGTTCCTCCCGTCCCCGTACAGGGGCACGGGCTGCCCGCTGAGAAGGTTGGTGACGAACAGCGGGATCAGCTTCTCGACGTGCTGGTACGGGCCGTAGTTGTTGCTGCAACGGGTGACGCGGACATCCAGACCGTAGCTGCGCCAATAGGCGCGGGCGATCAGGTCACCGCCCGCCTTCGACGCGGCGTAGGGGGAGTTGGGCAACAAGGGGCGGGACTCCGTCCACGCGCCGGTGTCGATGGAGCCGTACACCTCGTCGGTCGAGACATGGACGACGCGCCGCACCTCAGCCCGCAGACAGGCGTCCAGAAGGCTCTGGGTGCCCTCCACATTGGTCCGCACGAACGCGGACGCGTCGTGCAGCGACCGGTCCACGTGGGACTCCGCGGCGAAGTGCACCACCTCGTCGTGGCCCCTGACCACGGCCTGGAGAGCCTCCCGGTCGGCGATGTCGGCGACCACGAACCGCAGCCGCTCGTGGCGCTCGGGAAGATTGGCCCGATTGCCGGCGTAGGTCAGCTTGTCCACGACGGTGACCAGGGCGTCTTCGTAGCCCGGATACTCCCCGTCGAGCAGCGCACGGACATAGCTCGAACCGATGAATCCGGCTCCGCCCGTGACCAGAACACGCACCGCACGTACCCCCAAAGGTGGTTGGTAACCGATGAACAGCCGCTAGGAAGCGGCAGACTGCGAGAGGCCCTCGGCGCGCAACGCCTCGGCTGCCGCCCGCAGTGCGACGTGGTCCCGCTCGCAGTCCCCGGGGCGGGCCGGCAGCAGGGTGACGACGCTGCTCGTACCCCGCCGGACCGCGGGATGCCGGCGCGCGATGCTGCCCAGGCCGCGCCCCGGACCCGCCTCCACCAGCACGTGATCGCCCGAGGACAGCAGGGCGTCGAGCGCGGGCCAGAACAGCACGGGAGCCATCGGCTGCCGTGCCCAGAAACCCGGATCGAGCGCCTCGTCGGACCGCAGAGGGGCCGCCGTGTACCCGGAGTACACCGTGATCAGCGGCGGCCTGCGCGCCGTCGAGGCGACGCGTTCGCCGGAGCCCGCCAGGCAGGAGGCGAGCACCGGGCTGTGGAAGGCGGTGTGCGAGGGCACGCCGCGGTTGCTGAGACCCTTCGCGTCGAGCTGCCGGGCCGTCTCGGCCAACAGCTCGCGCGGCCCCGCGAGGACGGTGTGACGAGGCGCGTTGACAGCGCCGATCACTACGTCACCGGCCAGGAACGGCTCGACCTCCGCCGGGGTCGCCGCCACCGCGAGC
The DNA here is from genome assembly GCF_014645835.1 of Streptomyces albiflavescens. Taxonomy (GTDB): domain Bacteria; phylum Actinomycetota; class Actinomycetes; order Streptomycetales; family Streptomycetaceae; genus Streptomyces; species Streptomyces albiflavescens. Next base: position 147,000 of record NZ_BMMM01000010.1, on the reverse strand, counting down.
ATTCCGCCCGGTGGTGCGGCGGCGACCCTTGACACCCGGTCGAGCACCAATCCGGTGGCGTCCCGGAGTCCGAAGACCCCGGCGAGTACCGCCGCGGCCATCTCACCGACGCTGTGGCCCAGGAGCGCGGCCGGCTGGATCCCCCAGCTCATGACCAGCCTGCCGAGGGCGTAGTCCACCGCGAAGAGCAGCGGCTGGGCCCAGGCCGCGGACTCCACCGGAACCGACGGCCGCTCGGCGAGCCAGTCCGCGCGCAGTGCCGGACCCGCCGGGCCCATGGCCGAGAAGACCTCGTCCATCGCCTCGGTGAAGACCGGCTCGGACGGGTAGAGCCCCGCGCCCATGCGCCGGTACTGGGCGCCCTGGCCGGGCAGCAGAAATGCCACCCGGCGCGGACGTTCGCCCGCTGACTCACTCATGGAGTGCCCCCGGCCCGGTCGGTCGGTCAGTGTCCGGCCAGCTGCTCGGCGTACTCCTTGGACAGCCGCAGGTTGCCCATGCTGTTGGCACTCAGGATGCGGCGCAGATACTTGCGGGCACCGTCCACCGTCATGCCCTCGCCGAGAAGGTGCAGACCCTCCGGCCGGATCGTCGCCGTGTGCCGGGCGCTGACGACGACACCCTCCGGTGTCCGCGTGAACAGCCAGTGGCCGGTGTGCGCGTCCAGCGTCTTGGGCGGCCGGGTCTGCTTGTAGACGATCTTGTGGTTCGGGAGGCAGATCCGGACCGAGCGCGTGGTGTGCTCAGAGCCGTCGGAGGAGCGCGTGTCCATGTCGAAGAACTGGATGTTCGGTGTGTTCTCCTCCAGTTCCAGCCGGATCACATGCGGAATCCGCTCGGGCCATTTGTCCGCCTCGTACAGGTACCGATAGGCGTCCTCGACGGATCCCGCCACGAACAGCGGGTCCTCGAAGGAGATGATCAGCCTCTTCAGCTCGTCGGCGTTCTCCGCCGCGTTCTTCAGGGTGTTCAGGTGCGCCTGGCTTCCACGCTGCATGGACTCGGCGCGCTCCGAGGCCACCCCCTCGTCCTCCTCGAGGAGGGTGAACTCATGGTGCATGCGGACGAGGGTGGTACCGTCCGGCTGCTCCTCGAACCGGAAGCCACCGCTCACCGTCGCGAAGGGCGCGTTCGCGGGCTCATGCGTGAACAGCACGTCGCCCGAGCCGGTGACCCTGCGCCGGGACACCCACGTCCGCACGGTGTGGTCGTCCACGACCGACCAGTGCTGGATCAACTCGCCGTCGGCACCGCTTTCCAGGATCTCCGCGTGCACCGCGGGCCCGTGCAACTGGGGCCACGCCTCGACATCGACCACGATCTGGCGCACGACGTCCACGGGCGCGGCTATCAGCGCCTTCTCTTCCACTCGGTGCGTCTTCACTGCCGACACAGGTCCTCCGGTCCGCTTGCGGTGGTCATTCGATGGTCATTTCGCGCTTGAACCATGCCTGTCGCAAATGGAGACGCGTTGGAGGCCGCTTCGATCCCTCCGGCCTCCAACGGGGTTCGAGGCCCGTCGTGGACGGTGCCTTCCACGCCCCGGCACGCACCGCCGACGGCGCACCGAGGACAGGGAGACACTCGTGAGCACACAGCAGGTGGCCGAACGCGTGACCGCCGAGGTCTACGCGGAGGTACAGCAGTTCTACGCCGAGCACATGCAACTGTTGGACGGCGGAGTCGTCGACGCCTGGGCGGAGACGTTCACCGAGGACGCGACCTTCGCCGTACCGACCCTGGAGGAGCCGACGCGCGGCCGGGAAGAGCTCAGGCGGACGCTGCGTCGCACCACACAGGAGCTGGCAGCCGCGCAGGAGCAGCGCCGCCACTGGCACGGGATGGTCGCGGTGTTCCCGAACGACGACGGATCACTGCGCGTGCGGTGCTACGCCCTTGTGTTCGCGACCCGACGCGAGCAGCAGCCGGTCCTGCACCGCGTCTGCGTCTGCGAGGACGTACTGGTGCGGGAGGGCGGCCGGCTCCTGGTGAAGAGCCGCAAGGTCACCCGGGACGACCTGCCGTAGCGCGGGATGAGGCACGGACCGGTCCGCACCGGTCCGTGCCTCGTCCCGCGTCACGCTCCGGAGCCGACCTTCCGCGTCACTCCTCCACGAACGCGACGGCCCGCGCCCAGCCCGCGCCGGCGTTCACCAGCTTCACCGGCAGGCAGGAGACCGTGAACCCGGTGCCGCCGGGCAGTGCGTCCAGGTTGGCGAGTCGCTCGATCTGGCAGTACTCGCGCTCGCGTCCCACGAAGTGCGCGGGCCACAGCACGTCGCGGTCACCGGTGCGCCGGAACTCCTCGATCATGTGGGTGAAGGGCGCGTCCAGGCTGAAGGCGTCGGTGCCGATCACCTTCACCCCGAGGTCGAGCAGGAGATGCGTCGCCGAGGCGTCCAGACCCACGAAGTCCGTGAAGTACTTGGGGGTTCCGGCGATCCGGTCCGCGCCGGTGTTCAGCATGACGATGTCCATCGGCTGCGGCTCCCGGCCGATCCGGTCGAACTCGCGGCGCAGCACATCGGCGCCGGCCGCGCCGACCGGTTCACTCGTCAGGTCGAGCACCATGCCCGGGCGCACGAACCAGTCGAGCGGCATACGGTCGATGTGGCGCGGTTCGCCGTACGACGCCGTCGAGCCGTAATGCGACGGGGCGTCGACGTGGGTCCCGGTGTGCGTGGTCAGCTTGACCGTGTCGAGCGAGAGCAACTCGCCGCCCGGCAGGTCGGCCGGGTCGAACTCCAGGCCGTACCGCTCCCGCATGCCCTCGGCCATGTGCCGGCCGCCCTCGGCCGGCGACATGATCTCGTGCTCGACCGGATTCGGCTCCCAGACCCCGGCATCGATCGGCGTGGACAGGTCGATGATGCGCACGTGTGCCCCTTACTTCGCCGCGCCGCGGCGCGTGGGTACCAGATGGACACGCTGGAGCAGGCTCTCCAGAGCGGCTCCGTCGTCGAGCGGTCCCTTGGCGGCCAGATAGCCGTCCGGCCGCACGAGCGCGTACGAGGGCCCGGCCGCGACGGCGAAGCCGCGCCGCACCCGGCCGCCCGGGTCGTGCAGGGGTCGGGGCCCACCATCCCGCGCGGTGGCCTCCGTCTCCCGTACGAGACATACGCGCAGCGCGTCCCCGTACGTCTCGTGCGCATCGTCCACCGCCTCCAGAGGTGCACCGGGACCGGTGAAGACAAGCAACTTCCAACGAGGGTCGGCCAGTTCCTCGCACACCGCCTGCCAGCCGGGACTGGAGCGCAGCTCCTCCAGCGAGCAGGAGACCCGGTCGCCCGGCTCGATCACGGCACTTTCGCCGCTGTCCGTGCCCGGTGACACCGGGACGGTGAGCGGGCTGGAGCGGTAGTGCAACGCGAGCCCGGACATGCCGCGCAGGATCTTGCGCTCCACTCCGCGCTTGACCGGCGCAAGGAGATTCAGCAGGGCCATGCCGAGCGGCAGCAGGACGGGGGCGGCCGCGTTGCGCAGCGCGATCAGCTTGGTCGCGGTCTTCGTGGAGCCCAGCAGGATCTCGCCGACGGGCACCCGCTCCGCGCTGTATGTGTCCAACAGGCCTTCCCCCGCCTGACCGTTGACCACGGAGGCCAGTTTCCACGCGAGGTTGTAGGCGTCCTGAATGCCCGTGTTCATGCCCTGCCCGGACGCCGGACTGTGCACGTGCGCCGCGTCACCGGCCAGGAAGCAGCGGCCGGAGCGCATGTTCTCCACCATGCGCTGCCGGATCGTGAACACCGACATCCAGGTCAGCTCCTTGACCTTGACCGGCCTGCCCAGACCCTCGGACATCTTCGCCTCGAACCGGGCCCGCACCACGTCCGGTCGGTCCTCGTCGCCGACGTCGTCCGTGTCCAGCAGCCGCCACTTGCCTTCGTCGGGGAACGGCACCATGAGGATGGTCCCGCGCGACAGATGCATCCAGTGGAGGCTGTCCCGGGGCAGCTCCGTGTCGATGAAGGCGTCGGCCACCATCCACTTCTCCGAGGACTCGCCGAGCAGCTCGATGCCGAGTTGCTTGCGGACCGTGCTGTGCGCGCCGTCGGCGCCGACCAGCCACGCGGCCGCGCATTCCGCGCTGTCGCCGTCACCGTGCCGCAGCCGGGCGACCACGCCGTCCGGATCGTGGTCGAGGCTCTCCAGCGCGACACCCCACTCCACGTCGACGCCGGCCGCACGCAACCGCTCCCGCAGCACCTCCTCGGTGATGACCTGGTCGACCTGCAGCGTGAACGGGAAGCGGGTCGGGAGCTCCGAATAGTCCGTGCCGAGGCTCGTCAGCACACGGCCCCTGCGGTGCATGGTGAAGTTCTCCACGCGCTGCCCGCGTGCCAACAGCTCCGGCAGAATGCCCATCTGGTGGTACACCTCGAGCGTGCGGGCGTGCGTCGCCGTCGCGCGGCTCGTCGTCGCCGGCCCCTCTGCCCGGTCCACGACCCGTACACGTACACCCCGGCGCACGAGCTCGTACGCGGCCGTCAGCCCGACCGGCCCGGCCCCGGCGACCAGTACATCGACGTCACTGGATATCGCGCTCATCAACCCTCCATTCAGCCTGCATCCGGGCCACCTTGTCCGGGCCGCCTCGACGCCCGTCGGAACTTCGCTGGAGGAGCCGCGGCCCACGCTCCGTCCCGATTCGAAGCGGCTTCGAAGGACCGCGGCCACAGTGCGGCCATGGCAACCACCGATTCCGTGAGCACCACCAGCTCGGCCATGGCGGGACCGCCGCTCGACACCATCGCCCACCTGATCGCCGGCCCCCGGGTCGACCACATCCTGCGCAGGGCGGCGGAGCGCCGGCCCACGAGCACCGCGCTGCGGTCACCGGCCGTTGAGATCAGCTACGCGGAACTGGACGCCGGGGCGGACGCGTTCTCCGCGGGCCTGCGCGCCCTGATCGGCGGCGCCGGCGAGGTCGTTGCCCTGGCGATGGTGCTGGACCCCGTGTTCCCGCAGGCCTTCTTCGGTATCGCACGCTCCGGCAACGTCAGCGCTCTCGTCAATCCACTGCTCCCACCGGAGCGTCTCGCCCACGTCCTGCGCATCTCGGGTGCTCGCGTGGCGATCGTCAGCCCCGCGATGCTCCCGGTGCTCACAGCAGTGCGGGACCGGCTCGGCGACCTCGAGCACATCGTGCTGACCCACCGCGAGCCGGACATGGCGGCGGATGCCGCCGAACTGCCCACGGTCGCGGAGCTGTCCGCGGGCGCCCCCACGAACCCGCGGCCTTCCGAGGCGGACGGCGACGAGGCGGACGGCGACGAGGTGGACGGCGACGAGGTGGACGGCGACGAGGTGGCGTGTCTGCAGTTCACCAGCGGCACCACGGGAGCGGCCAAGGCCGTCAGGCTCACCCACCGCAATCTGACGGTCAACGCCGCCCAGACCGCGTACATGCACCAGGTCGACGAGAACTCGGTGCTCTTCAACCATCTGCCCACGCTGCATCTGATGCATGTCACGGTGGCTGCAACCGTCGGTGCCACCCATGTGCTGTGGCCCGGTGCCGACGTGGCCGAGGCCGTCACCGGCGCGGACGTCGCCAGGGCCACGCACTACTACAGCCTGCCGATGCGGTTGGCCAAACTCGCGGCCGACCCCCGGCTCGGCGAGCTGGAGGCTCCCGCCCTGCGCGCGATCCTCTCGGGCGGCTCCGCCCTGGCGCCCAGCGCGGCGGGCGTGCTCAGCCAGCACTTCGGCGTCCCCGTGGTCCAGGGCTACGGGCTCGCCGAGACCTCTCCGGCGACCCACCTCTCCGACCTCGATCGCCCCAGGCCGGGATCCTGCGGTGTGCTGGTCCCGGCCGCCGAGAGCCGGATCGTTCACGTGGAGACCCGGACCACCCTGCCGGTCGACGAATGGGGTGAGATCCAGGTGCGCGGCCCCCAGCTGATGCTCGGCTACCTCGGGCGCGACTTGTCCCACGACGTCGACGCGGACGGCTGGTTCTCCACGGGAGACATCGGCTACACGGATCCCACCGGGCACCTGTTCGTGGTCGACCGGATCAAGGACGTCTTCAAGTGCGACAACTGGCTGGTGTCACCGACGGAGATCGAGCGGGTCCTGCTCAGGCACCGTGGCGTCGCGGACTGTGTCGTCGTGGACGCCCCGCACGAACTGAGCGGCGCGGTCGCGCACGCACTGGTCGTACCGGCCGACACCTCCTGCACCCCGCAGGAACTCATCGACTTCGTGAACGCCGAGGTCGCCGCCTTCGAGCGTCTGCACCACGTGGCTCTGGTCGAGAGCATCCCGCGGTCCGCCACCGGCAAGGTGCAGCGCCGTGAGCTGCGCGACCGGCATCTGCGCGACCTTCAGTCGAGTGACCTCGACGTCTGATCGACCTCATCACCCACTCGTGCGCCCACACCACGACCCTCAGGAGCCCGTCAGCATGCACCACTTCATCAACCGCTACACCGTCTCCGGCGACGTCACCGAGTTCCGCAGGCTGCTCGCCGAACTGTCCGCCCACATGAGGGACCAGCCCGGCTTCTCGGCCCACCGCCTGTACCGGTCCGCGAGGGACGAGCGGACCTTTGTGGAGGTCGCCGAGTGGACCGACCCCGAGTCGCATCGCAAGGCCCTCTCGGGTGACGGCTTCCTCGGCCCGGTGTCCGAGTTGCGCAAGCACGCGACCGCGGACCCGGCCCCCTTCGAGCTGCTCTCCGAACACTCCGTACCCGCGTCCGAGTAGGACGACGGTGCCGAGCGGACAGGCGCCCGCGGGGGCCCACGACCGGCTGAAGGAGCTGAGTGACCTCAAGGAGCTGGCCCGCCGGGGGCCGGACCCGGGGGCCACCGAACGCCAGCACGCCAAAGGCAGGCTGACGGCTCACGAGCGGATCGAACTGCTGCTGGACAAGCGGAGTTTCACCGAGGTCGAGGCGCTGCGCAGACACCGCGCGACCGGCTTCGGGTTGGAGGCGAGGCGCCCGTACACCGACGGCGTGGTCACCGGCTGGGGCACGGTGGAGGGCCGCACGGTCTTCGTCTGTGCCCATGACTTCCGGATCTTCGGCGGCACACTCGGCGAGGCGCATGCCGAGAAGATCCACAAGATCATGGACATGGCCGTGGCTGCGGGCGCTCCGCTCGTCTCCCTCAACGACGGGGCCGGCGCGCGCATCCAGGAGGGTGTTCTGGCGCAGGCCGGGTATGGCGGGATCTTCCGGCGCCACACCAGAGCGTCGGGCGTCATCCCGCAGATCAGTGTGATCCTCGGCCCGTGCGCGGGCGGCGCCGCCTACGCGCCCGCCCTGACCGACTTCGTCTTCGCCGTGCGGGACGTCTCTCAGATGTTCATCACCGGACCCGACGTGGTACAGGCCGTGACCGGTGAGGAGGTGACCCTGAACGGACTGGGCGGCGCGGACGTCCATGCCGAGGTGTCAGGGGTGGCGCACTTCCTGTACGACGACGAGGAGACCTGCCTCGCCGAAGTGCGCTATCTGCTCTCCTTGTTGCCGTCCAACAACCGGGATCTGCCGCCCGCCGTGCCCTGCGAGGACCCCGCCGACCGGCTCTGTGAGGCCGTGCTCGACCTGGTCCCTGCCGACGGCAGCCGTTCCTACGACATCCGCCGGGTGATCGAGGAACTCGTCGACGACGGCGACATCATGGAGGTCCACGCCGGGTGGGCCCCCAACATCGTCTGCGCGCTGGCCCGCATGGACGGACAGACCGTGGGGGTGGTCGCCAACCAGCCCACTGTCATGGCCGGTGTGCTGGACATCAAAGCCAGCGAGAAGGGCGCGCGATTCGTGCAGTTCTGCGACGCCTTCAGCATTCCGCTGGTCACCCTCGTCGACGTCCCCGGCTTCCTGCCGGGTGTCGACCAGGAACACGAGGGGATCATCCGGCGCGGAGCCAAGCTGTTGTACGCGTACTGCAACGCCACCGTGCCGCGTGTCTCGGTGGTGCTGCGCAAGGCGTACGGCGGCGCGTACATCGTGATGGACTCCCGGTCCATCGGCGTGGACGTCGCGCTGGCGTGGCCGGGCAACGAGATAGCCGTCATGGGGGCCGAGGGTGCCGCCAACGTGGTGTTCCGCCGTGACATCGCGGAGGCCGAGGATCCCGAGGCGATGCGCCGGCAGAAGATCGAGGAGTACAAGCGCGAGCTGGTGCATCCGTACTACGCCGCCGAGCGGGGACTGGTCGACGACGTCATCGACCCGCGCGAGACCCGGGCGACGCTGATCCGCGCGCTGGCCATGCTGCGGGCCAAGGAGGCCGATCTGCCTCGTCGCAAGCATGGAAATCCGCCGCAGTGAGAAGGGGACCGGACGATGGGGGACGGGAACGTGTCGCAGGTGATTCGTGTGGAGAAGGGGTCGATGGAACCCGACGAACTGGCCGCCCTGACCGCGGTCCTGCTGGCCCGCGCGGCCGGTTCGGACGCGGGCCGGGACGATGCCGCGCGGCGGCCGCGTTCGTCGGCCCGCTGGAGCAGGCCGGAGCGCGCGGCGATGTTCGCGAGTCCCCGCAGCTGGCAGAGGTGAATCGGTGTCAGGAGCGGTCACGGTAGTGGGGATCGGTGGATCCGCAGGACCCGGCTCGACCACGGAGCGGGCGGTGCGGATCGCCCTCGAATCCGCGGCCGGGCGAGGCGCGCGGACGCAGCTGATCGGTGGTCCTGAGCTGATACTGCCGCTCTACGACGCCACTGTGGCCGGGCGATCCGCGGGCGGGCGCAAGCTCATCGCCTCGGTGGCGTCGGCGGACGGAATCATCATCGGTACCCCGGCCTACCACGGGTCCATCTCGGGCATGGTGAAGAACGCCCTGGACTACGTGGAGGAGTTGCGCACGGACGAGCGGCCGTACTTCTCGGGACGTGCCGTGGGGTGCATCTCCGTCGCGAGGGGATGCCAGGGCGCCGGCTCCGCCCTGGCCGCGCTGAGGACCACCGTCCACGCCCTGCGCGGCTGGCCCACGCCACTCGGTGTCACGGTGAACACGGAGCCCACGCCGTTCGACTCCGGTGAACGGCTCGATGACCTCCGGGTACGCGAACGACTGGAACTCCTCGGAAACCAGGTGGTCGAGTTCGCCCTGATGAGCCGGGCATGGACCGCGCACCCTTCGAGGGAGGTCGAACGACTGCCCCCGGGGGCGTAGCGAATGCCCTTGCCTCACCGCCCGTCCCGCTCGTACGCCGAGACCGGGATGGTCTCCTTGTGGAAGAACGCCGGGCGGATCACCTGGTACGCCAGCATCAGCACGGCGCCGAGAAGCAGTGCGCCGATGCCGGTGACGAAGACGCCGCCGAGTTGTCGGCGGGGCGGGAACGGCAGGGTCCAGGAGGTGCTGCCGTAGTCCGCGGCGGAGTACACCACGCAGGCGTTGACGAAGAAGTAGAGGAGGAGGACGCCGCCCAGAGCGGGCATGACGCCCTTCGTCCACAGGTCGTGCGGTCTGCGGGTGAGGACCCTGCGGTAGTACCAGACGCAGGCGAACCCCGTGAGCCCGTAGTAGAAGGCGATCACGAGGCCGACCGAGCCGATGGAGTCGGCCAGAACGTTCCCGCTCACCCGGGTCAGCATGACGTAGAAGGCGATGGAGGCCAGGCCCATGCCGACGGTGGACCAGGTCGGGGTGAGGAAGCGGGGGTGGATGCGGGCGAAGCGGTCCGGGACGGCCTTGAAGGTGGCCATGGAGAGGGCGGTTCGGGCCGACGGGAGGATGGTGGTCTGGGTGGAGGCCGCGGCCGACGTGAGCACCATCAGGATCAGGAGCTTGGTGGCGACCTCGCCCCATCCCGCGGTGCCGAAGACCTCGGCGCCCAGGCTGGAGAGGACGTCGTCGGAGTTGTCGGGGTTCGCGAGGCCGATGCCGCGGTCCCCCACCCCGGCGAAGGCCTGCGCCGATGTCGTGACCATGAGGTAGACGAGGAGCAGGGTGATGGTGGAGATCACCGCCGCGTGGCCGGGGGTGCGATCGCGGTCGACCGTCTCCTCGTTGACCGATACGGCGGTGTCCCAGCCCCAGTAGATGAACACCCCGGCCAGCACGCTCTTGGTCAGGTCGTCGAGTGAGTCGATCCGGAAGGGGTTGAACCACGACCCGGAGAGCTCCGACGAGACGCTCGGCGCCGTTCCCCCGTAGACCTTGACCAGTGCGGTGATCGCCAGCAGGAAGAGCACCACGATCTCGATGGTGAGCAGCACCTTCTGCAGATTCGCCGAGATCTCGATGCCGATGTAGCAGACCAGCGTCATCACGGCGATCCATGCCACGCCGACCACGGTGACCCAGAAGGTGTCCTGCGCCAGCCCGTCCGCGCCCACGAGCTGGAAGCCGTACGCCCCGGCGATCTGGGCCAGGTTGGCCATCACGATGATGTCGGCGGCGACGATTCCCCACCCGCCCAGCCAGCCGGTATGGGGGCCGAACGCCCTGGAGGCCCAGGTGAAGGTGGTGCCGCAGTCGGGGTCCGCCCGGTTGAGCTCCTTGTAGCCGTAGGCGATCAGGAACATCGGGACGAAGGCGAGGATGATCACGATCGGCGACTGGTGGCCCACGATGCCGGCGATGACGCCGAGGGTCGCCGCGAGGCTGTAGGCGGGGGCGGTGGATGCCAGGCCGATCACCGTGCTGGAGAAGAGCCCCAGCGCGCCGTCCTTGAGCCCCTTGTCCGTCGCTCCCGGGCCCGGCGAGGGGTGCACTGCGGGCGGCCTCAGGTGAGTGCCGCCGTGACGTCGACGGCCTTCAGGTGGTGGGGGCTGAGGACCCGGGAGGCGGGGGCGGAGGCGGCCGTGAGTTCCTTGGCCGCCATGGTGGGGGTCGCGGCCGCGAGGAGGGACGGAGCGTCGGTGAGGGGGGTGGTCATGTCGTCGTGGTGGGTGGGGATGAGCAGGGGCGGGTCGCCGATGGCGGCGAGGAGGCGCTCCAGGTAGCGATGGAGTGCCGAGTGCGAGGTCATCGCGATCGCCGCGATGTCCGGGCGGATGCCGGACAGTTCACGCTCGGCGAAGTTGCTCGCGCCCATGAGCAGGATGCTCGGTCCGCCGTCCACGGTCAGCTGATAGGCGAGTGTGTCGCCCTCGACCAGGTCGCCGAGCACGGTGGGGCGCCTGGGCGGGGCGGTCTTGCGGCCGGGGGCGAAGTAGCCGTGGTCGGGCTGCTGACTGTGCAGGCTGCGGAAGACCTCCACGGTGTAGCCGTCGAACTGGAGGTACTCGCCGCCCTTGACCTGGATCACGTCGTCCATACGGGGTCGAGGCGTCCCCATGGCCGTGAGCAGATTGCGTACCGTCTCGTCGCACATCGCGCGGATGCGGTGCTTTTCCCAGGCGGGGCGTCCCAGGAGTTGCGGTACGTCCGCCACATGGTCGAAGTGGCCATGGCTGACCAGGATCAGTTCGGGAGGTCCGGTCAGGTGCCGTGCGGCGACCCGCTCCACGGCCGCCCGGTCGAGGCGCAGGGGGAGCTTCGGGTCGATGGCGCCCTTGGCGTCCCGGTAGGGCATGCGGCTCAGATAGGGGTCGAAGAGGATGCTGCGGCCGCCGTCGACGACGATCTCCCAGCCGGAGACGCCGAGCCAGCGCATCTGCACGGGGGTGGAGTACGGCGCGCCCCGCCCGTTCGTCGGCGCGGCTCCGACCAGCCCGGCCGCGGACGCCGCCGCACCCGATGCCGCCAGGACTCCCTTGAGGACCGTACGTCGCCCGGCCATGTTCTGCCACGCTCCCTGTGACCACCTTGAGTGCGAAGAACGCTACGGCAGATGAGGGCGTATGAGGTGGTTTTCGGTCATTGGTGCCGCTGTGGTCGCCAAGAGACCAAGCCGACGAGGACCTTCCCCGTCGGCTCGGCACGGCGATCCTGTGGCCGTCGGCTCACCCCACCCGGTCGTCCGACGGCGGCTCACCTCGCCCGGTCGTCCGACGGCGGCTCACCTCGCCCGGTCGTCCGACGGCGGCTCACCCCACCCGGTCGCCCGACAGCGGAATCCCGGTGGCCCTCAGGAGCGATTCGTCCTGGCGCAGGATGGCCTGCATCAGGTCCCTCAGCCGTGCTCCCGGGTTGATGCCGATCTGCTCGCGCAGGATCTCCTTGGCGCGGTGGAAGACCCGGATCGCGTCGGCCTGTCGGCCCTCGCCGTAGTAGGCCTTCATCAGGCCCACGTACAGGTCCTCGCGCAGCGGGTCGTGGTCGACGAGCTCCGACAGCTGCGAGATCGCCTCGCCGTAGTGCCCGAGACCGACGTCGATCAGCGCGCGTAGCTCGGCCGCCGCGGTGCGCTCCCGGTCCAGCGCTTCTCCCTTCATGCGCAGCCGGGTCGAGGTGACGTCGGTGAGGGCCGCGCCGCGCCACATGGCGAGCGCGTCGTCGAGGCGCTCGGAGGCGATCTGGTGCTGGCCGCGCGCATGCAGTTCGCGTACCTGCCGTACAGCGTCGCGGAAGACGAACACGTCGATGCGCTGGGCCGGGACCCGCAGTTCGTACCCGAGGGCGTGCGAGCCGAGCGCGTCGCGGGTGAGACCGGCCTCGGCCAGGGCCGTACGGATCATCCAGGCCGAGGTCTGCAGCTGCCCGGAGACGGTCAGCGGCGGCTCGCCGTCCCACGAGTCCTCGATGATCGCTTCCTTGGTGGTGACCTGTCCGGGCTTCAGCGCCAAGGAAGCGAGGAATCGACGCTGCCGCTGACCCCGGATGGGTATCGGTATGTCGTTTCTCAACAGGGTCACAGGGCCGAGGAGCTGGATCGTCAGGTCGTTCCTGCTGTTCATGACGGTTCCCCCTTGTATGTGTGAATCAAGCCGTCGCCCAACAGGGGCTGAGGTGCTGACGGAAGCGGGGAACCGTCACCCGTGGGGCGGTCGGCCCCGGTGACGCTTCGTGCATCGTGCTGGTGCTGTCCCCCGTACCGTCGGCTCAAGGTGGCTCCGTGGCCGCGGGTCACGGATGGGTCGATCTCGTGGTGGCTGCTCTGGCCGGTGTGATCGTTGCCGCTGTCTCTGCTCCGGGTGCCTGCGCCACGTCACGGACGCTTTGGGTCAGTTGAGGTTCTTGAGGAACTTCGCGGCGATGGGGCCCGCGTCGGATCCGCCCGACCCGCCGTCTTCCAGAAGGACCGACCAGGCGATGTCGCTGTCGCCCTGGTAGCCGATCATCCAGGCGTGCGTGTGGGGCGGGGTGTCGCTGCCGAACTCGGCGGTGCCCGTCTTGGCGTGCGGCTCGCCGGGCAGGTCCTTGAGGGCCCAGCCGGCGCCGTACGTGACCGTGGCGCGCATCATCTGGCGCAGGTTGCCGACCACGTCCGCGTCGAGCCGGGCGGGGGCCTCGTACTTCTTCTTCACGGCTTCGGGCACCAGGACGGGCTGCTTGAACTCGCCCTCCTTGACCGTGGCCGCGATCGAGGCCATGACCAGGGGCGACGCCTGGAGCCTGGCCTGTCCGATGGTGGACGCCGCCTTGTCGTTGTCGCTGTTGGTCACCGGGATGCTTCCGTCGTACGTCGTCGTGCCCACGTCCCAGGAGCCGCCGATGCCGAAGGCCTGGGCGGTGTCGTGCAGGGCGGTGTTCGACAGCTTTCCGCGCGCGCCGACGAAGAACGTGTTGCAGGACTTGGCGAAGGCGTCCCTGAAGGTCGAGCCCGACGGCAGCACGAACTGGTTCTGGTTCTCGAAGCGCTGGCCGTTGACGTAGGCGAACTTGGGGCAGTCCGCCCGGTCGGTGGGACGCATCCCCTGCTTCAGCAGAGCGGCGGAGGTGACGACCTTGAAGGTGGAGCCGGGCGGGTAACGGCCTTCCAGGGCGCGATTCATGCCTGAGGGCATGTTGGCCGCGGCCAGGATGTCGCCGTTGCTCGGGTCGATGGCGACGATCGCCGCGTTCTTCTTCACTCCGTCGAGTGCTTCGGCGGCGGCCTCCTGCACCTTGGGGTCGATGGTGGTCTTCACCGGCTTGCCCGCGCTGCTTCCCGAGCCGGTGAGCTGTTTGACGACGCGGCCGCTCTCGCGTTCCACGATCACGACCGACTGCGCCTTGCCACCGCCACCGGTGAGCTGCTTGTCGTAGCGGGCCTGGAGGCCGGAGATTCCTTTGCCGGTCTTGGGGTCTACGGCGCCCACGAGAGAGGCGGACTGGAGTTCGTCGCCATTCTTGTCGAGAACGGCGGCGCGCTCCCGTGACTTCAGTGCGAGGGTCTGGCCCGGAACCATCTGCGGGTGAATCAGCGGTGTATGGAATTCAACGGTCCACCGACCGCTCTTCTTGATGAGCTTCGCCGACGAGTCCCACTTGTAATCGCCGGCCCCGGAAAGGGCCATCTTCACGGTGAACGGAATCTTCACCTCCCCTTCCGCTTCCCGCTTGCCGGTGCCGGCGGTGATCTCCGTCTTCGACGGCTCCAGGTTCGTCATGACGGATTTGATCAACGACTCGGCGTTGTCCGGCGTGTCCGTCAGCCCGGCGGCCGCCTTGGCGTCGCCCGCCTCCCATGCGTCCAGGAACTTGTCCAGCTGTCCCGTGGCCGCGGCGACCTGTGGATCGTCTCCGTCGTCCCTGGCCAGGGCGTTGTAGGCCCAGTAGCCGATTCCCGCGGTCGCCGCAAGTGCCACAAACGTTGATACAGCCGCGCGACGACGGGACCGACGCCTGTCGTACCGCGGGTAGTCAACATAGACATCGGAACGATTCATATGGCGCAGATTAATCGCCTCTCTCTCTTCGGTCTCTCCCCGAGCACATGCTTCAAGACAAGGTAAAGAGGAAAGAAATGGTTGGCGGAGAGTGGCGGGTGACACCCTCTTCCGCTTGTCGCCGGAGCCATCTCGGCCGAATACGCGTGGGCGGTCTGGCCGAGAACGGTCGACCACCGTGGTCAACTGGTCTAGACCTCCGAAGGAAAGCCCGTCGGCATGACGCACGCGAGGGCCAACAGTGGCCTGAACTCATCAGATTCATGGCGTCGCGATAAGCGAAATCGGACGCAGGGTGTCTGTATTGGCCAAGGCCGAAACGGAGCCCTCCGCTCCACTGATCTCCTGTTTCTCTCCGCGCGCTCCCCGATATCCGAGAGAGAGGGAGTGGAGAGGGGGTCTGGTCAGGGTTGGCGCGAACTGTCCACCGCTGACCGAGTCTGGAGACCATCCATGTCCCGTGTATCGACCGGCCCCAGCAACAAGCCGACCGCCGCGCACGCCCTCCTGGCGCGACTGCGTGACCACGGCGTGGAGAAGGTGTTCGGGGTAGTCGGCCGCGAGGCCGCGTCGATCCTCTTCGACGAGGTCGAGGGAATCGACTTCGTCCTCACCCGGCACGAATTCACCGCCGGTGTCGCCGCCGACGTTCTCGCGCGCATCACCGGCCGCCCGCAGGCCTGCTGGGCCACCCTGGGCCCTGGCATGACCAACCTCTCCACGGGCATCGCCACGTCCGTCCTGGACCGTTCCCCGGTCATCGCCCTGGCCGCCCAGTCCGAGTCGCACGACATCTTCCCCAACGACACCCACCAGTGCCTGGACTCCGTGTCGATCATCGCGCCGATGTCCAAGTACGCGGTGGAGCTGGAGCGTCCGCACGAGATCACCGACCTGGTGGACTCCGCCGTGACCGCGGCCATGACCGAGCCCGTCGGCCCCTCGTTCATCTCCCTGCCGGTCGACCTGCTCGGCTCCTCCGAGGGCATCGACGCCTCGGTCGAGCACCCGGCGGCGAACACCCCGGCCAAGCCGATCGGCGCGGTCGCGGACGGCTGGCAGAAGGCCGCCGACGAGGCCGCCGAGCTCCTGAAGGGCGCGAAGCACCCGGTGCTGGTCGTCGGAGCCGCGGCGATCCGCTCCGGTGCGGTGCCCGCCATCCGTGCCCTCGCCGAGCGCCTCAATATCCCGGTCATCACGACGTACATCGCCAAGGGCGTCCTGCCGCACGGCCACGAGCTCAACTACGGCGCCGTCACCGGCTACATGGACGGCATCCTCGACTTCCCGGCCCTGGACACGCTGTTCGCGCCCGTGGATCTCATCCTCACCGTCGGCTACGACTACGCCGAGGACCTGCGGCCCTCCATGTGGCAGAAGGGCGGCGAGAAGAAGACCGTCCGCGTCTCGCCCACCGCGAACCCGATCCCGCGCGTCTACCGGCCCACCGTCGACGTCGTCACCGACGTCCTCGCGTTCGTCGAGCACCTCGACACGGCGACCGCCTCGCTCGCGGCCAAGGAGCGGCACGACATCGCGCCGCTGCGCGCCCGGGTCGCGGAGTTCCTCGCGGACCCGACGGTCTACGAGGACGGCATGCGGGTCCACCAGGTCATGGACTCGATGAACACGGTCATGGAGGAGGTCGCCGGGTCGGGCGAGGGCACGATCGTCTCCGACATCGGCTTCTTCCGGCACTACGGCGTCCTGTTCGCCCGCGCCGACCAGCCCTTCGGGTTCCTCACCTCGGCCGGCTGCTCCAGCTTCGGCTACGGCGTCCCCGCCGCCATGGGCGCCCAGCTCGCGCGCCCGGGCCAGCCCACCTTCCTGATCGCCGGCGACGGCGGCTTCCACTCCAACAGCGCCGACCTGGAGACCATCGCCCGCCTCAACCTGCCGATCGTGACGGTGGTCGTGAACAACGACACCAACGGTCTCATCGAGCTCTACCAGAACATCGGCCACCACCGCAGCCACGACCCCGCGGTGAAGTTCAACGGCGTCGACTTCGTCGCCCTCGCCGAGGCCAACGGCGTGGAAGCCACCAAGGCGTCCGACCGCCAGGAGCTGCTCGCCGCGCTGCGCAAGGGCGCCGAGCTGGGCCGCCCCTTCCTGATCGAGGTCCCCATCAACTACGACTTCCAGCCCGGTGGGTTCGGGGCGCTGAGCATCTGATCATGGCCTCCCAGGACCTTCCTGCGGCCTTCGGTTTCCTGGCCTCCGCTCGTCCGAGCGGGGGCCGGATCCCCCGAGCCGCCTTCGCCACCCGGGGCACCCACACCGGCGTCGACCTGCGCCTGCGCTCGCAGACCCTCGGCGCGACCCTGGTGCACGCCCCCGGGCTCCCACCCGACTCCGCCCAGGCACACGACGCGGACACCGCCGTACTGCTCGCCGGTGAGATCTACAACCGCGACGACCTGTACTCCGTCCTGGGCCCCAACACCGAGCGGTCCAGCGACGCGCAGCTGGTCCTGGACCTGCTGCGCCGCTACGGCCGGCACGCCTTCCGCCTCGTCAACGGGCGGTTCGCGGCGGTCGTCGGCACCGGCCGGCAGGTCCTGCTGGCCACCGACCACGCCGGATCGATCCCGCTGTACGTGTGCGCGAGCCCCGGCGAGGTCACCGCGGCGACCGAGGCCAAGACCCTGGCCGGGCACGGCGGTCCACGGGGCTTCCCCTTCGCGGACGCCCGCCGGGTGCGCGGGCTGCCGGGCGTCTATCAGGTGCCCGCGGGCGCCGTGATGGACATCGGCCTCGACGCCGGCACGGCCGAGACGCACCGTACCTGGGCCCCGCCGCTCGCCCGTCGGATCATGGACGAGGACGACGCCGTGGCCGCCGTACGCACGGCCCTCGACCGGGCCGTGGGCGCGCGCATCACCCCGGGCGGTACGCCGCTGGTGGTGCTCTCCGGCGGCATCGACTCCTCCGGGGTCGCCGCCCTCGCGCACCGGGCGGCGGGCGCGATCGACTCGCTGTCGATGGGCACCGAGGTGTCCGACGAGTTCGCCCAGGCCAAGGCGGTCGCCGACCACCTCGGCACCCGGCACCGGGAGATCACCGTCCCCACCGCCGACCTGCTGGGCCAACTCCCGTACGCGGTATGGGCGGCGGAGTCCGAGGACCCCGACATCATCGAGTACCTGCTGCCGCTCGTCGCCCTCTACCGCGCGCTCGACGGACCGCCGCGCCGGGTCCTGACCGGGTACGGCGCCGACATCCCGCTCGCGGGCATGCACCGCGAGGACCGGCTGCCCGATCTGGACACGGCCGTGGCGTACGACATGGCGACGTACGACGGACTCAACGAGATGTCGCCGGTGCTGTCCGCCGTGTCCGGACACTGGTCCACCCACCCCTACTGGGACCGCGACGTGCTCGACCTGCTCGTCTCGCTGGAGGCGGGCCTCAAGCGCCGCTATGGGCGGGACAAGTGGGTGCTGCGCGCCGCGATGGCCGAGCTGCTGCCCGAACAGACCGTCAAACGCCCCAAGTTGGGTGTCCACGAGGGGTCGGGCACCACCTCGTCCTTCTCGCTGCTGCTCCTGGAGGAGGGCGTCGCGGAGCAGTCCGTCGGCGCGGCGAAACAGCAGGTGGTGCGGGAGCTGTTCGACCGCACCGTGGTGGCCGGCGAGGACCCCGGCGAGGTGAGCACCGCCGAGGTGGTGCGGTCGGTGGCGGACCGGCTGGAACGGGGGGCGGCATGAGGCCGTACGTCCCTCCGGTGGCGGCTTTGGGGCCGTACGGCTGTCGTGTGGCCGTGGGCCCGTACGGCTGTCGTGTGGCCGTGGGCCCGTACGCCCGTCCGTACGCCCCTCTCGCAAACCTGTCCCTGACCGCCGTCGAGACCCCGGAGAGGGACTGAGCCGTGGAACGCATCGACTCGCATGTCTCGCCCCGCTACGCCCAGATCCCCACCTTCATGCGCCTGCCGCTCGACCAGGACCCGCGCGGTTACGACGTCGTGGTCATCGGCGCTCCCTACGACGGCGGCACGAGCTACCGGCCGGGCGCGCGGTTCGGGCCCCGCGCCATCCGCAACGAGTCCGGGCTCATCCACGGTGTCGGCATCGACCGTGGCCCCGGGACCTTCGACCTCATCAACTGCGTCGACGGCGGCGACATCGATCTGACCCCGTTCGACATGAACATCGCGATCGAGACCGCTCAGCGACATCTGGCGGAGCTGCTGAAGAGCAACGCCGCCTTCATGATGCTCGGCGGCGACCACTCGCTGACCGTGGCGGCCCTGCGCGCCGTCGCCGAACAGCACGGCCCGGTCGCCGTCGTGCACCTGGACGCCCACTCCGACACCAACCCCGCCTTCTACGGCGGTCAGTACCACCACGGCACACCCTTCCGGCACGGGATCGACGAGAAGCTCATCGATCCGGCCGCGATGGTGCAGATCGGCATCCGTGGCCACAACCCGAAGCCGGACTCGCTCGACTACGCCCGCGGACACGGCGTACGCGTCGTGACCGCCGACGAGTTCGGCGACCTGGGCGTCTCCGGGACCGCCGGCCTCGTCCGGGAACTGGTGGGCCGGCGGCCCGTGTACGTGTCGGTCGACATCGACGTGTGCGACCCGGCGTTCGCGCCCGGGACGGGCACCCCCGCCCCGGGCGGGCTCAGTTCGCGGGAGGTCCTCGGGCTGCTGCGCTGCGTCGGCGACCTCAAGCCGGTCGGCTTCGACGTGATGGAGGTCTCGCCCCTGTACGACCACGCCGGGATCACCTCCGTCCTGGCGACCGAGATCGGTGCGGAACTGCTCTACCAGTACGCCCGCGCCCATCGCATACAGATGTAGATGAAAAGGAGATATCGCACCCATGGCTTCTCCGATCATTGACTGCACCCCGCACCGGGAGCAGTTGCGCGCCCTCGCGGCCGAGCTCCCCGAGGTGCCGCGCGCGGACCTGTTCGGCTTCCTGGAGAAGGCGAAGGAGCTGTCCGCGAAGCTGCCGCGCGAACTGGCCGCGGCGCTGGACAAGTTCAACGCCGAGGGCACCGAGGACGGCTACCTGCTGCTGCGCGGGCTGCCATTGGAGGCGGACGACGAGCTGCCCACCACGCCCACCTCCACCCCGGCGCCGCTGGACCGTGGCCGGCTGGTCATGGAGGCGATGCTCGCCGTCGCCGGCCGCAGGCTCGGACTGCACACCGGTTACGCCGAGTTGCGCTCCGGCACGGTCTACCACGACGTGTATCCGTCGCCGGGCGCGCACTACCTCTCCTCGGAGACCTCCGAGACCCTCCTTGAGTTCCACACCGAGATGGCGTACCACGTCCTCCAGCCGAACTACGTCATGCTCGCCTGCTCCCGCGCCGACCACGAGCGCAGGGCCGAGACGCTCGTCGGTTCGGTGCGCAAGGCGCTGCCACTCCTCGACGCCGAGACGAAGGCGCGGCTGTTCGACCGCAAGCTGCCCTGTTGCGTGGACGTCGCCTTCCGCGGCGGCGTCGACGACCCGGGCGCCATCGCCAACGTCAAGCCGCTGTACGGGGACGAGAACGACCCCTATCTCGGCTACGACCGCGAGCTCCTCGCCCCCGAGGAGCCGGCCGACAAGGAGGCGGTCGCCGCTCTGTCGAAGGCCCTGGACGACGTCACGGAGGCCGTGAAGCTGACCCCCGGCGATCTGCTCATCATCGACAACTTCCGTACCACGCACGCCCGGACGCCGTTCAGCCCGCGCTGGGACGGCAAGGACCGGTGGCTGCACCGGGTGTACATCCGGACGGACCGCAACGGCCAGCTGTCGGGTGGCGAGCGGGCGGGGGACGTCGTCTCGTTCGCTCCGCGCCGATAGCCACGTCGCCGGCCGGTCGACCGCGCCCCCTCTCCGTTCCGGGAGGGGGCTGCGGTTCGTTCGGCTCGTAGGGCCGTGGGGCCGTGGGGCCGCAGGGCTCGCAGGGCTCAAATGGCTTGTTCGGCTCGTTCGCGTCGCCGTATCCGCGATGCATGAATATGCTGCTTCATTGGAAGTAATGCAGACAGGAGACGATGACCATGCCCGACTCCGAAGAGAAGAAGACGCCGCAGGGGTTCGTCGTGCACACCGCGCCGGTCGGTCTCGCCGACGACGGCCGGGACGACTTCACCGTGCTGGCCTCGACGGCTCCGGCCCAGGTCAGTGGGGTGTTCACCCGCTCCCGGTTCGCCGGGCCGAGCGTCCTGCTGAGCCGGGAGGCGGTCGCCGACGGCCGGGCGCGGGGTGTGGTGGTGCTGGCCCGCAACGCGAACGTCGCGACCGGGCGGGAGGGCGAGGCGAACGCGCGCGAGATCCGTGAGTCCGTGGCGCGCACGCTCGGCGTGCCCGAGGGCGAACTCCTCATCGCCTCCACCGGGGTGATCGGCCGGCAGTACCCCATGCCGCAGATCCGCGAGCAACTCAAGTCGCTGTCCCTGCCGTTCCCGGAGGGCGGTTTCGACCGTGCCGCTCGCGCCATCATGACGACCGACACCCGGCCGAAGGTGGTCCGGCTGCGGTGCGGGGACGCGACGCTCGTCGGGATCGCCAAGGGCGTCGGGATGATCGAGCCGGACATGGCGACGCTGCTGACGTTCTTCGCCACCGACGCCCGGCTCGACGCGGCCGAGCAGGACCGGATCTTCCGGCGGGTGATGGACCGCACCTTCAACGCGGTGAGCATCGACACGGACACCTCCACCAGTGACACGGCGGTGCTGTTCGCCAACGGGCTGGCCGGGGAGGTCGATCCCGTCGCCTTCGAGGAGGTTCTGTACGAGGCCGCGCTGGCCCTCGTCAAGGACATCGCGAGCGACGGGGAAGGGGCGAGCAAGCTCATCGAGGTCCAGGTCACCGGGGCGCGAGACGTCGCCCAGGCCAAGCGGGTGGGCAAGACCGTCGTCAACTCACCGCTGGTGAAGACCGCGGTGCACGGCAGCGACCCCAACTGGGGGCGGGTCGCCATGGCGATCGGGAAGTGCTCCGAGGACACCGACATCGACCAGGACGCGGTACGCATCCGCTTCGGGGACGTCGAGGTGTACCCGCCCCGTGCCTCCGACGCCCGGGACGAGGACGCGGTGCGGGCCGCCGTAGCCGGGCATCTCCAGGGGGACGAGGTGGTCATCGGGATCGACCTCGGCGTCGCCGACGGCGCCTTCACCGTCTACGGGTGCGATCTCACCGAGGGGTATGTGCGGCTGAACTCGGAGTACACGACCTGACGGGTGTGTGGGGGTGCGGGTGAGTGGGTTTTTCGCCCCCTCCGCCCCTACCCGTCCCGGACCGGCCTTCGGCTGCGGGTGCGCGGGGAACTGCGCAATCTTTGAGCGGGGGTCTGGGGGCGTAGCCCCCAGGTACGGGTCGGGCAGGGGCGGAGGGGGCGAAAACATCCCTGACGCCGACCCCGGCTATACCGACCCGTCGACGGCTATGCGTGCCCCCGCCCGCGCCCCCTTCCTCGCACGCCCGCCCCCACAAGATGTGGAGGAAGGCATCCGCGAGGAGGGCTGTAGGGATATGGAGAGCACTCGGTCGACGAGTACGGGCAGTACGGGCAATACGGGCGGCGACGGATTCGACGCGGGAGCGCGTGGCGTGGTGAAGCCGACCGATGCCCTGGGGGGCACGCTTCGGCTGGTGCGTACGGACGACTTCGACTCGCTGGACCCCGGGAACACCTACTACGCCTACACCTGGAACTTCCTGAGGCTCATCGGCCGCACGCTGGTCACCTTCGACACGGCTCCGGGCAAGGCGGGCCAGCGGCTGGTGCCGGACCTCGCGGAGTCGCTGGGGGAGTCGTCCGAGGGCGGTCGGGTGTGGACGTACCGGTTGCGGGCGGGACTCCGGTACGAGGACGGCTCTCCGGTGACGTCCGGGGACGTCAAGTACGCCATCGCCAGGAGCAATTACGGGACCGACGTGCTGGGGGCGGGGCCCACCTACTTCCGGCAGCTGCTGGGGACCGACTACGGCGGGCCTTGGCGGGAGCCCGGCTCCGACGGGCCCGTCACGCTGGAGACCCCCGACGAGCGCACCCTCGTCCTCCGGCTCGAGGAGCCGTTCGCGGGGATGGATCTGCTGGCGACCATGCCCAGCACGACGCCGGTGCCGCGCCGCCTCGACACCGGCGCCGAGTACCGGCTGCGACCGGTCGCCACCGGCCCGTACCGCGTCGTCTCGTACACCCGCGGCGAACTGGCCGTGCTGGAACGCAACCCGCACTGGGATCCGGCGACCGACCCGGTCCGCAGGCAGCGGGCCGAGCGCATCGAGGCGCACCTCGGCAAGGACCCGCACGAGGTGGACCGCATGCTGCTGGCCGGGGAGGCGCACATTGACCTCGCCGGGTTCGGGGTGCAGCCCTCCACGCAGGAGCGGATCCTCGCCGATCCGGTGCTGCGGGCCCATGCCGACAACCCGCTCACCGGGTTCACCTGGATCTACTGCCTGTCGAGCAGGATCGCGCCGTTCGACAACGTGCACTGCCGGCGTGCCGTGCAGTTCGCCACGGACAAGGCCGCCATGCAGGCGGCGTACGGCGGTTCGGTCGGCGGGGACATCGCCACCACCATCCTTCCGCCGACCATCGACGGGTTCCAGGACTTCGATCGCTATCCCGTCGGTGCCGAGGGGACCGGGGATCTCGAAGCGGCCCGCGCCGAACTCGCCGCCGCCGGGATGCCGGACGGGTTCCGTACGAAGATCGCAGCCCGCAAGGACCGGCTCAAGGAGTACCGGGCCGCCGAGGCGCTGGCCGCCGGGCTCGCGCGGGTCGGGATCGAGGCCGAGGTCCTGGACTTTCCCTCCGGCGACTACTTCGACATCTACGGCGGCTGCCCGGCCTATCTGCGCGAGCACGGGATCGGGATCATCATGTTCGGCTGGGGGGCCGACTTCCCGGACGGCTACGGGTTCCTGCAGCAGATCGTGGACGGGCGGGCGATCAAGGAGCGCGGCAACCAGAACATGGGCGAGTTGGACGATCCGGAGATCAACGGGCTGCTCGATCGCGGCGCCACCTCCGGCGATCCGGCCGAGCGCGCGGAGATCTGGCACCGCATCGACCGGCTGACCATGGAGCACGCGGTGATCGTGCCGTATCTGTACCCGCGCTCGCTGCTCTACCGGCACCCGGACGCCCGCAACGTCTACGTCACCGGGTCGTTCGGCATGTACGACTACGTGGCGCTCGGGGCGAGTTGAGCCCGGGGGGCGTCGGCCGGCCGGTGGGTCGTAGGCAGGCCGATGCTCCGGCAGGCCGCGGCCGCGTCGTGGAACTCGGCCTCGAAGCGGGCCAGTTGGTGCAGGAAGCGGCGGGTGGGGCTGGTCAGGTCCGTGCCGCGGGCGCTGCGCACCAACAGGCAGGCGCCCAGGCCGAGTTCGAGGCGGTGGATGCGACGGGTCAGCGCGGACTGGCTGATGGACAGCACGGCGGCGGCCCGGTTGATGCTGCCGTGCTTCGCCACCGCCCTCAGTACGTGCAGGTCATCGACGTCGAACTTCCTGGTCGCGGTCGGCACGAGCGACGCTTCGGGCGCGTCGCTCTCCCGTACGGGACGGGTGACCCGGGCGGTCTGCTCCCGGTGCCAGCGCGTCCACCACGGGTCGCCCAGCAGGTCACGGTGCTGCTCGGCGAACCGCCGCAGATAGCGGTCGGCGAGCAGCGCGGCTAGCTGCTCGGCCAGGGCGCCGGGTACGACCGTCGGGTCGACGAGGAGGCTGGTGGAGCGGTGCGGACGCTCCACCACGGACCGGTGGACCACGGAGCGCGCGAGCACGGCCGGATGCGTGGGGGAGCCGAGCCCGATGGCGTCGCCGCGGCGCAGCATTCCGCGGGCCACCGAGGCACCGGTGATGTGCAGGGCGGCGGGGGCGGGGAGACCGGCGGCCTGGAAGACCCGGGCCACCAGGACCTCGGAGTCCGGGCCGACCTCGGACACCCAGTTCTCGCCCTGCAGATCGGCGAGCGAGACCGCGTTCCGGCCGGCCAGCGGGTGGTCGAACGGCAGCGTGACCCACAGCGGATCGTCGAGGACGCCGTAGGCGCGCACGGCCCGCTCGACCGAGTTGCGCGGCGCGTCGAGGCTCCAGGTGTGCGCGGCGTCGACGTGGTAGCCGGCCAGCCTGCGCATGACCTGGTGGGGCGTGTCGTGATGGACCGACAGAAGGATGTCCAGCGTGGCCGCGGCGTCCTCGACCACGTCCTCCAGGAGCGGTTCGGCGGACGCGACGGCCAGCACGGCGGGCGCGTCGACCGCCTCCGAGCCGCGCCCGAAGATGTTCGTCTGGACGGCAAGATCGACCTGGCGGAAGAACCGGCGCCCGGCCACCAGCAGGCGCGAGCCCGCAGAGGTCAGCCGCGCGGTGTGGCGGCTGCGCAGGGTCAGGGGAAGACCGACGGTCTTGTCGAGGCGGTCGAGTTGGCGCTCCAGGGCGCCGTGCCGCGACCCGGTGCGCCGGGCCACTTCCGCGAGGTCGCCGCACTGTCCCACCGCGTCCAGCAGGGACAGGTCGGGTCGGGTGAAGGGGAAGGGAAGGGGAAAGGGTTCCGGCCGGTCGGGAACAGACGTTATCGCAGACGTTATCGCAGGCTTTATCGCAGGCGTCATTGCAGGCGTTATTTCTGACCCGTAAGACAATGTCGGTTTCCTTTTTGGTCAAGGACTGTGCCGCTTGATTGTCCGCAGTGGCTCAATGAATTCGCTGCGGCGATCTTAGGCGCGTCCTCTCTTCGTGCTCTCCTCGCGCCGGGGCGGGGAGAGCGTCCGAAGACGGTCCGGATAGATCCGGACCGGACCGGACCGTCAGGCCTGGTCGGTCGGGCGGATGAAGATCTCGTTGACCGTCATGTGGGAGGGCGCCGTCACGGCGTAGCGCACTGCCTCGGCGATGTCGGCGGCCCGCAACTGCCGGATCTTGCCGACCCGTTCCTCAATGGCGGCCTTGGTCGGCGCGTGCGTGATGTGCTCGCGCAGTTCGGTCTCGACGGTACCCGGCTCGATGACCACCACGCGCACACCGCGCTCGGTGACCTCCTGGCGCAGTCCCTCGCTGAACCCGTTCACCGCGAACTTGCTGGCGTTGTAGCCGGCGGCGCCGCGGCCCGCCACGCGCGCGGCGATCGAGGAGATCTGCACGACCGCGCCCTGGCTCTTGAGCAGGTGCGGCAGCGCCGCGTGGGTCATGTACATCAGGCCCAGGACGTTGGTGTCGATCATGCGGGTCCAGTCCGTGGTGTCGGCGCCCTCGACGGGACCCAGCAGCATCACCCCGGCGTTGTTCACCAGGATGTCGAGCCGCCCCAGGGTCTCCACGGTCGAGTGCACGGCGTCGCGGACCGCCCGCTCGTCGGTGACGTCCAGTGCGAGTACGTGGACGGTGGCGCCGGTGGCCGCCAGCTCGTCCCGCAGGGCATGCAGCCGGTCGACCCGGCGGGCCGCGACGGCCACGGCGGCGCCCTCGGCGGCCAGCACCCGTGCCGTGGCCTCGCCGATTCCGGAGCTCGCGCCCGTGATGAGCGCGACTTTCCCCTGCAGTGCTGAAGCCGTCCGCGGTGCTGTGGTCATCATTCCCCCGGTGGGTGACGGATAGGGCGCGCGAATGTCCTGAGAATGGTGTGTGGTGGCGCTGGAAAGGGCCGGATGCCGTGACGCTATCAGCCGCGACATTGTGCGGTGAATGGCTGTCGGCGCCTCAAGTTATGACTGTTTCCGGCCGGTTATGCATGCCCGGCCGCAGGCCAGGACGCCTCCCCGCGGGCACGGCAGATTGGGTCGACGACAGCACGTCGGCGCGACCCCTGCGCAGCGACCTGCGCAGCGATAGGCGGTGGATGATGCAGAACGATGCAGCGCTCCGGGGAGAGAGGGCGGCGGCACCGTCGTACCCGATGCCACGCGTCTCTCCCGTGGACCCGCCGCCGCAGCTCGCCGCGCTCCGGGCCGGACGCGCCGCGAGCCGGGTGACGCTGTGGGACGGCAGCGAGGTGTGGCTGGTGACCTCGCACGCCGGTGTCCGGGCCGTGCTCGGCGACCGCCGGTTCACCGCGGTCACCAGCGCCCCCGGTTTCCCGATGCTGACCCGCACCTCGCAACTCGTACGCGCGGCGCCCCACACGGCCTCGTTCATCCGCATGGACGACCCGGACCACTCCCGGCTGCGCTCGATGCTCACGCGTGACTTCCTCGCGCGCAGGGCCGAGGACATGCGGCCGGTGCTGCGGGAGTTGCTCGATGACATGCTGGGCGGCCTGGTGGCGGCCGGTGAGAAGCCCGTCGATCTCGTCGCCGGTCTGACGATCCCCGTGCCGTCCCGGGTCATCGCCCTGCTGTTCGGAGTGGGCGAGGACCGCCGGGACTTCATCGAGGGCCGCAGCGCGATTCTCATCGACCGTGGCTACACCCCCGATCAAGTGGCCGCGGCCCGGGACGAGTTGGACGGTTTCCTGCGTGAGCTCGTCGAGTCGCGGGTCGCCGATCCCGGTACCGATCTGGTGAGCCGACTGGTGACCGACCAGGTACGGCCGGGCCGGCTGAGCGTCGAGGAGCTGGTCCCGATGTGCCGGCTGCTGCTGGTGGCGGGGCACGGCACGACCACCAGCCAGGCCAGCCTCAGTCTGCTCAGCCTGGCCACCGACCCCGGCCTCGCCGACGCCCTGACCAAGGACGAGAGCCTGTTGCCCAAGGCTGTCGAGGAGCTGCTGCGCTTCCACTCCATCGTGCAGAACGGGCTGGCCCGCGCCGCCATCGAGGACGTACAGCTGGACGACGTGACGATCAAGGCCGGCGAGGGTGTCGTCCTCTCGCTCTCGGCGGGCAACCGCGACGAGCGGGTCTTCCCGGCGCCCGACACCCTCGACCCGCACCGCGACGCCCGCCGGCATCTGGCCTTCGGTCACGGCATCCACCAGTGCCTGGGGCAGTGGCTCGCCAAGGTCGAGATCGAGGAGATGCTGGCCGCCGTACTGCGCCGGCTGCCTGGTGTGCGGCTGGCGGTGCCGTTCGAGGAGCTGGACTTCCGCCACGAGGTGTCCAGTTACGGGCTCGGCGCGCTCCCGGTGACCTGGTGAGCGAAGTGAGCGACGTGAGCGGTATCGGCGACGTGAACGGCACGAGCGACATGAGCGACGTGAACCGCACGAGCGGCGTGAGCGAGACGAATGGCATGGGCGACGCGAGCCGCGCGGCCGCCGCGCGTCGTCTGACGATCACCGTCGACCCGGACGCGTGCTGCGCCATGGGCCGATGTGCGGGGACCGAGCCGGAACTCTTCGACCAGGACCCCGACACCGGCACCGTGGTCCTGCTCGACCCCACCCCCGCACCCGCACGGCACGCAGCGGCCAGGCTCTGCGCCGAGTTGTGCCCGTGCGGAGCCATCACGCTCACCGAGGACTGAGAGCCCGCGCCCCAGCGGCGCACTTCGCCGCTCAGCGGCCGACAAGGAGCGATCATGATCCAAGCCCCTGGTTCCGTCCCGTCCGGAGCCACCGCCGCCGAGGCGGCGCTCGCCGCCGACGACTCCCCGATGGGAGACGCGGCCCGGTGGGCGTCAGGGCTGCTGACGGCGCCCGACCTCGCCCCGGACGAGTCCACGGCCGCACGGTTCGTGCCGACCTTCCCCGCCCGGCACACGCGGGGTTTCTCCGCGACGCTGGCGGAATGGCGTACGAAGGGGCCGTTCACGGTCCGGGACTACCAGCCCGTCGCCCACAAGGGCTGGGTCGTGCTGTCCGGACCCACCGGCGTGCGATACACGCTGTCGCTGACCCTCGACTCGACCGGGCTGATCCGCATCCTCGCGCTCCAGCCCGAGACGGTGATCCCCGAGACAGGCACCTGGGACGAGCTGGAGGACGCGCTGCGCACACCGGGCGTGGACCACTCCGTCCTCGCCGCGCGCCTCACGCCCGAGGGAATGGTCGTCCTGCACGAGTCGGCCGGGGCCCGGCCGATGCCCACCGGCTCCGCGTACAAGCTCTATGTGATGCGCGCCCTCGTCCACGCGATCGAGAACGGTGAGCTGAGCTGGGACGACGAGGTCACCGTGCGGCCCGAACTGCGCAGTCTGCCCACGGGCGACATGCAGGATCTGCCGGACGGAACCCGTGTCACGGTGCGCGAGACGGCGTACAAGATGATCGCGATGAGCGACAACACCGGCGCCGATCTGATCGCGGACCGGCTGGGCCGCGATGCCGTCGAGCGTGCCGTGACCGCCTCCCGCCACCATGATCCCTCCCTTTTGCGTCCCTTCCTGACCAGCCATGAGGTCTTCGAACTCGGCTGGAGCGCCCCGGAGTTGCGCACCGCGTGGGCGGGGCGGGACGAGGCCGGACGCCGGGAGCTGCTGCGCGAGATCGCCCGGCCGATGACGGTGCGCGGCTCTGACCTGGGCGAGACGGTGCACCGGCTGGGCCTCGACTGGCACATGACCGCGCACGACGTGCTCCACGTCCTCGAAGGGCTCCGGCACGACAGCGAGCGGGACGCCACCGGTACCGTCGAGCACATCCTGACCGCCTACCCCGGCATCCCCGTCGACCAGGCCAAGTGGCCCCGGGTCTACTTCAAGGCCGGTTCCTGCCCCGGTGTGATGATGTTCTGCTGGCTGCTCCAGGACCGGGACGGCACTGTGCACGTCCTGGTGCTGCGTCAGGCGGCCGACGAGCAGAAGCCCATCGGCGACGGCCTGTTTCTGCGCGGGCTCGGTGCGCGGGTCATCAACTCGGGTCTGCTGGAGGCCGACCCACAGTCCGGCGAAGCAGCGGAGCACGGCGAAGGAGCAGGGCGCGGCGAAGGAGCAGGGCGCGGCGAAGGAGCCGACGGGAAAGCCGCCCGGTGAGCGTCAAGGACCGGCTCCTCGCCGTTCTCGTCGCCGTGCTGTGGGGGCTGAACTTCCTCGCCGTACGGATCGGACTCGACCACTACCCGCCCTTCTTCCTCTCCGCACTGCGCTTCCTCGTTCTCGCCGTGCCGGTGATCCTCTTCGTGCCCCGGCCGAAGGCGCCGGTGCGCTGGCTGCTGGTTTACGGGCTGGGCTTCGGGGCCCTGCAGTTCGGGCTGCTCTTCCTCGCCATCGACCAGGGCATGCCGTCGGGGCAGGCCTCGGTCGTGGTGCAGGCGTCGGCCCCGTTCACCATGCTGCTCGGCGCGCTGCTGCTGGGCGAGCGGGTCTCCCCGCGGCAGCTGGGCGGGATCGCCCTGGCCGTGCTCGGCATGGCGGTGATCGCGGTGGAACGGGCCCGCAGCGCCGCGCTGCTCCCGCTGCTGCTGACCCTGCTGGCGGCGCTCGGCTGGGCGCTCGGCAACATCGCCAGCCGGCAGGCACGCCCCGACCACCCGCTGCGTTTCGCCCTGTGGATGTCCGTCGTGCCGCCGCTGCCGCTGCTGGCCCTGTCCGCCGTGATGGAGGGCCCGACCACCGGCTGGCGCGCCCTCGGCGGCTCCTTCGACGGCGACGGCTGGCCCGGCCTGGTGGCCCTGGTGTACACCGCGCTCGCGGGCTCGGTGGTCGGCTCGGGCATCTGGACCACCCTGCTGAAGCGCTACGAGGCGGGAGTCGTGGCCCCGTTCTCCATGCTGGTCCCGGTGGTGGGGGTCGCGGCGGCGTGGGCGGTACTGGGGGAGGAGCTGACGGGGTGGTCGCTGACGGGCGGTTCGGCAGTGGTCCTGGGGGTGCTGCTGGGAACGGGCTGGACCCCCAGGACCCGGAACGGGCGCGGAGACCTGCGCGACCGGCCGCGACGCCCCCGCACCCGCCGGACCGGGAATCAGTCCCCGGAACCGACCGCCCCGGTCCAGAACACCCAGCGGTCATAAGGCACGTACCCCAGCGACGCGTTGACCGCGATCATCGCGGTGTTGTCCTCGGCGTTGGCCGTCTCCACGAGCCGGACTCCCGGCTCGTGCCGCACCACGTACTCCAGATTCGCCAGCTTCAGAAGCCGCCCGAGCCGGTGCCCCCGGTGCGCCCGATGCACCACGGTCATCCCCTGTAGCGCGTACGAGGGATTCCCCGTGGTCTTCGAGACGCTGGTGTACCCGGCCAGCCGGCCACTCGCCTCGTGGACGACACCGGTGTGGTACGCCCGCCGCCCCCGGCCCACCCGCATGGTCTCGAACTCCCGGGCATAGCTGGTCTCGACTTCCTGGTCCTCGTCGAAGTTCTCGTCGCCCAGCGACTGTTCGAGCACCGACACCCGTACCGCGTACTCGTCGGGCGTAATCGTCCCCCAGGTGACCAGGGAGTACCCCTCCGGCACGACAGGGACGCCGTCGGCCAACGGGTCGTGCGCGTCCAGGTCGAGCCACTGGTGCACCCCGGCGGGTACGGCCGAGCGCTCCGCCCCCATCGCCGCCGCGAAGGCGGCCGGTCCAGGGTCGCGCGCCGGACCGCCGGGCAGCGCCTCCACCACGGTCGCGCTCAGCGCGGCACGTCCGTGCCCCGCGGCGATGTCGACCGCCCGCCCGTACAGCGCGCGCCCGATGCCCCGCCGGCGCAGCTCCGGGTGGACGAGAAGCTGGTCCAGCCGTGCCACGTCGGCGCCGTCGGGCAGTGCGAGCCGCAGCGCGCCGACGACCCGGCCGCCGTGCCCGTCATGGCGTACGACCCAGTCCTCCAGCTTGGTGGCGGGCGGCGGGAAACGCAGCGAGCCCGTCATGTCGGCGGTGCAGGGAGGCGCGGCCTCCGGGACGTCACCGGCCGTGTCGGCGAGCAGTCGCAGCCACTGGCCGACCGTGGTCTCGTCGTCGGCGGCCAGCGGGCTGAAGCGCAGGTCGTGCGTGATGTCGTTCAAGGGGTGTTCTCCCAATCGCGGTGGTCGGGCGCGAGACCCATCGCCTGGACGTCGTACAGCCCGAAGGCCGGATGGACGTACACATTGGTGACCCAGGGATTGCGGAAGTGCAGGGTCTTGTCGTGGACCAGGGGAAGGATCACGGCGTGTTCCATCACCAGGCGTTCGACGGCCCCCCACTGGCGGGCCCGTTCGGCGGGGTCGGTGGTGTGCAGGCTCTGGTCGATGAGCTCGTTGACGCGTGGGTCGTCGAGCTCGGAGATGTTCCAGTTGCCGCCGTTGCGTTTGATCTGGCGGCCGTCCACGAGAGGCGCGAGGAAGCCGTACTCGGTGGGGAAGTCGGCGCCCCAGTCCGTGACGATGAGCCCGAGCGCGTGCTCGCGGATGGTCTCCGGGTGCCCGGCGCCCAGGCTGAAGTAGCTGGCGACGTCCAGTTCCTTGACGGTCAGCCGGATGCCGACCCGGGCGACCGACTCGGCGACCGCGTCGGCGACCAGCCGGAACTTACCGCGCTGGGTGCCGATCACCGCGTCGAAGCCGTCCGGCAGCCCCGCCGCCGCCAGCTCGGCGCGCGCCGCGTCCAGGTCGCCCCGCAGGTCGGGCCCGGTCGGATACCGGTCCAGGTCCTGGTGCGCGGGCAGCCTCGGCGGGAACAGCGCCGTGGTGAGGTCCCCGCCGGTGACCGGGCCGCCGCGGGCCCGCTGCAGCAGGATCTTGTCCGCGGCGTAGTGCACGGCCCGGCGCGCGTGCACGTTGTCGAACGGCGGGATGTGCGGCTGGATCGACACGAAGTGCAGGAAGCTCGTCCGCGGATTGTCCGTGTACGACCGCAGCACGCCGTCCGTCGTGACGCGGCCCTGCGCCGCGTGCTGGAGGCCCCGGCCTTCGAGGTTGATGTCGAACTCCCCGGCGATCAGCCGCTCGTCGAGCTCGTCGACGTCCACCCCGATGGTCAGCTCCACCCGGTCGGGCAGGGCCGGCCGGACCGGGTCGGTGGCGCGGTCCCAGTACGGGTTGCGCTCGAAGTGCATGAACGTGCCCGGCCGGTGGGCGGCG
Source organism: Streptomyces albiflavescens (assembly GCF_014645835.1). GTDB lineage: Bacteria > Actinomycetota > Actinomycetes > Streptomycetales > Streptomycetaceae > Streptomyces > Streptomyces albiflavescens. Next base: position 114,499 of record NZ_BMMM01000010.1, on the reverse strand, counting down.
ATCCGGTACGGACCGCTGGAGCGCGGGTTCTCCCCGTAGTCGGCCCCGGTGTCCGCGCGCCGCGGCACCGGTGCCGCGCAGGGCTGCGCCATCAGATGGTCGAAGTCCGAGAAAGGGCGCCGCAGTCGGAAGACGATGGTGCGCTCGTCGGGGGTGAGCACGGACCGCAGCGGGTCGGTGGTCCGGTACGGACCCGGGTACCGCCGCGCGGGATCGTCGAGCAGCGGGACGAGGTAGGTGGGACCGCCGGGCAGCACGTCCTGCGCGAACACCCGCTGCACGGCGTGGCGTATGTCGTCCGAGGTGATCGGGGTGCCGTCGTCGTAGCGCAGGTTCTCGCGCAGCCGGTACGTCCAGGTCCGGCCGCCGTCGCTCACCCGCCCGGGACGCTCGGCCAGGTCCGGGACGGGGACGAGTCCGGCGGGGCCCGGCTCGGTGGGGTAGGCCATGAGGGTGCGGTTGAGCATCCGTTGCAGCAGCCACACCCACACGTAGTAGGTGCGGGCCGGGTCGAGGGAGTCCACGTCGGCCGAGGAGACCAGGCGGAGGGTGCCGCCGCGCCGGTCCGAGGGGTTCACCGTCGCGCCGACGGCGGCGTCCCAGCCGGCACCCGCCGCCGCTTCGGTGGGTTGCGCAGTCATCGTGTCGTCTCCCCGATCCGCAGCAGGAACGAGTGCTCCTCACTCGCCAGGCAGCCCCGCGCGAGCTTCGCCTCGACACTGCCGATCCCGGCGTGCAGGACGGACACGCCCTCGCGCGCGGCGGCTTCGAGGACGCGGTAGTACAGGACGTCGTAGTAGAGCGGCAGCTTGCCCTGGGCGTCGTAGTCGAATCCGGCGCGGTGGCCGAACCACTGCTCCTCGCCGCGGGCCCGGGAGCGCAGCACCATGCCGAAGCCGATGATGCTGCCGTCCTTGCGCGCCACCGAGACCATGGCGTCGTCGCCCATGACCTCGGAGATCCAGCTCAGCAGCCCTGCCGAGTGCTCCGGGCTGGCCGGATTGCCGTACTTGCGCAGCAGGTTGCAGTCGAGCTCGCCCAGACGCGGGGCCAGTGCCTTGGTCAGCGGTTCGAGGTGGACCTCCACCTTGGCCTCGGCCAGCGCCCGGCGTTCCAGACGCACCCGGCGGCGCCGGTGCTTGCTCATCTCCTCGAGGAACTGGTCCCAGCCGCCGGGCGGAATGGGCAGCCAGGCGTAGTGCGCCGAGAGGTGCGAACGGTAGCCGCGACCGCGCAGCAGCTCGACCAGGCCGGTGTCGCGGACGTCGACATGGGGGAAGCAGACGGACGCCGCCCCGCGCTCCGTGGCGAGTTGCTCGGCCCGCTCCACCAGTGCCTCGACGTCCGAGGGCAGCGCGGCGGGTCCGGCCGGCGCCCGGGTGCGTCCCAGGTGCCGGCCGCCGCACACCAGGGACGGCAGCAGGGCCGCCGGATCGCCCTGGGCCACCTCGTCGAGGACGGCTGCGGCCTCCGGCGTGCCGCCGTCCTCCAGGGCCCGGGAGAGCATCGCGTCCGGCCGGGCGAGCAGCCACGGTACGGAGTCGTCGGCCCACGCGGCGACGAGGCCCGCGACCGGCCTCTCGTCCCGGTGCTGGACGAGAAAGTCCATCGTGGTCCCGGAGTTGCGCTCCTGGACCGCCAGCCAGCGGGAGGTCTGGAAGAAGTCCTCCGCGCCGAGCAGGTCGTCCCAGCCGGCGGCGGGCAGCGCGGCGGCGTCAGCCACCGGCCGTACATCGCCCCGGCTGCCCGCATACGGACCGGTGCCCTTCACAGCTTCTCCGCCCCGTCCGCTCCGTCCGCCTCGCTCGACTTGTTCGGCTCGTCCTCCTCGACCACGAAGTCGAGGTACGCGGCCGCCTTGTCGGCCAGGGCCTGGGCTTCCAGGCGGTCGGGGCCGTTGCAGTAGGTGAAGCCGACGCAGGCGGAGTTGTCCATGCGCTGCAGCAGGTGGTCGCCCTTCTCCACGTGCAGCAGCACCTGCACACCCGGCACCGCGGAGGCGGCCTCCACACCGTCCACGCGCTGGAGGACCCCGCGCCGCTGCGGGTAGATCATGCGCACGGCGGCGCCGCCGGTGTGGACGACCGGCTCGATCGGCGGGACCGAGCCGATCGCGAGCAGCCAGGCGTCCAGGATCGGGCTGCGCCCGGTGACGTCCGTGACGAGCATGGTCATGCAGCTCGACGGCGTACGCGGGTTGGCCTCGATGATGCGCCAGCCGGACTCGGTGCGCCGGACCTCGGTGTGGCAGGGCCCGCGGTCGTAGCCGATCGCCTCCAGTGTCCTGCGCACCACGGAGTAGAGCTGGTCGCGCTCGTCGTCCGAGAGCGGCACGGGGAAGGTGTGCCCGCATTCGATGTAGGCCGGGTCGCCGAACAGGTCCTTCGAGGTGACGCCGAAGACATGCGTGTGTCCGTCGACGGTCATCGTCTCGACGCTGACTTCGACGCCTTCGACGTACGTCTCCAGGAGCACGTCGCCCGACCGCGGCTGGCCGCGCAGGCTGTGCCGTAACCCGGACAGCTCCTGCCAGGCCTCGACCAGCTGGTCCATGTCGTCGACGCGGCGGACCCCGTAACTGATCGCCTCCGCGGGCGGCTTGGCGATCATCGGGAAGCCGAGCCGCCGCGCCGCCTCGTCGAGCTGTTCGCGGCTGCCGACGAGCATGTGGGGGATGTTGAACGGTACGTCGCCGAGTGCGACGCGCAGCCGGTCCTTGACGTTGGCGGTCTCCACGGCCGCGGGATCGGGACCCGGCAGACCGAGGCGCCGGGCCGCCTGCGCGGCGAGCACCGTGTGGTAGTCGGAGAACGACGTGAGACCGTCCACCAGCGGAGCGCCGTTGCCGTCGGTCACCACGGACAGCACCGCTTCGAGGTCGGTGGTGTCGACGTCGATCACACGGTCGACGGCCGCGGCGAGCGGGTGGGAGTCCCAGTCGTGGCCGTGGGTGTACCAGGCCCGGTCACCGGTGAGCAGCCACACCTCGAGACCGTGCTCGCGGGCCTGGTGCAGGCCCAGGACGAACGGGTGGTTCTGCATGTGCTCGACGATCGCGATGCGCCTGCCGGCGAACTTCGCGTAGTCGGCCAGGGGTGTTGTCATGGGACCGCCTCCATGGTCCGCCGCCGATCACGTCGGTGGCGTTGCAGTCGACTGGCGTTGAGGACCAGTTGAACGCGTCGGCCATGGCGAAACCATGAATCGGGTGGTCACGTGCATAGGCGGTCGGCGAGGCGCATAGGAACGCCGCCCGTCGCTCACTCGCTCGGTGGCTGGACCCCGGCCAGCAGCCCGCCGAGGACCGCGAACAGCGCCAGGAACCCGGCGGTGGCGCCCGTGCCGACGGCGTCCTCGACCACATGGCCCCCGATGAAGATCCACGCCAACGCGCCGAGCAGCACCAGCAGATGGTTGCCCCGTTCGCGCAGTACGCGCATCCCCGCCCACAGCAGGACGGGCATCGACGCCACCCCGGCGATCCCCGCGATGAGCGCCTCCAACGACCCGGCGAACATCGCGTCCGGATCGGCGTCGCCCACACCCTGCGCCCACTCCCGCAGGGAGGACCAGATCCAGTAGCAGAGGACGGCGGACACCGCCGACACGGCGGCGCCCTTCACCCAGCGGGCGGCCCTGCGGTTCGTCATGTCTACAGCCTTCCATGGCACGGCGACGGGGGCCTGAGTACGAGTACTCAGGCCCCCGCCCCTTACGGATCCCGCCTACAGCGAGTGCTGCAGGCTGTCGGCGTACAGCCGCGCACCCGCGATCTTCGGGTGGAAGGACTTCATGGACGGCGCCACATTGCCCGGCAGCCAGTTCCAGTCCCGGTTGTCCGCCTGCGAGTGGCCGGACAGGACGATGCCGTGCACGTCCTCCGGGTCACCGCAGATCGCCTTGCCGGCGAACTCGTCACGCGGGTCGGAGAAGACCGCGTTCGCGCCGTACAGGCTGTTGGCGTCGTTGACCGCGCCCTGCATCTCGGTGGCCAGCGTGTCGGCCATGCCGTTCAGCCACGGCGCCTCCTCGGTGCCGATGCCGACGACGCACTGCCCGTTGCCCTCCAGGAGCTTCGGGTAGCCCATGAGGACGATCTTGGCCTTGGGCGCCTTCAGGTGGAGCGAGTTGAGCATGCTCGCCAGCCGTGGCCGGATCTGCTCGTGCAGCCACTTCGGTGCCCACTCCTCCAGTGAGCCGGTCTCCTGTCCGTCGATCTTCTTCCCCGTGTCCGGGTCGACGGCGTCGATGGAGTTGTCGTTGCACACGGTCAGGGCCGTGATGCACTCCTGGATGATGTCGGCGAACCGGGCGTCGTTGCCACCGATGGACAGGGTGACCAGCGTGGTGTTCTGGTCGAGATAGCCCTGCTGGATCTGGGGCAGTTCACTGCTCTGGCCCTCGCGCAGGATGTTGTAGTGGCGGGCGCCGGAGCAGGCGATGAAGTGGTAGTCCATGTCGGAGTCGCGGTCGTCGGCCATCGCCCCGATCGACTTCGCGTAGCCGGGCAGGGTGGCCTGACGCGACCAGGCGTACTTCGAGCGGTGGCACTTGTCCTCGGTGTCGGGCTGCTGCTTGTCGTAGTAGTCGGACTCCGGGTAGTAGTCCGCGCCGCCGTTCTCCGAGGCGCCCTCACCCGAGGAGTACGAGTCGCCCATCGCCACGATCTGGTTCTTCGGCTTGGCGCTCAGCGGCTGGAAGCCGACCGAGTCCCAGGCGACGTCCTCGGTGCCCTTGCCGTCCTCCGTCACGTTCGACAGGGACACCGTGGGCGTTCCGGTGAAGTTGAAGACGCCGATCGGCACCCACTTGTTCTCCATCACCCGCTGCGGCAGCGCGCGGTGGGGACTGGTGGAGTCGGTGCCGCCCACCTTGTACAGGGCCTGGCGGGTGTGCGCGCCGTGGTCGGGCAGGTGCACCCAGACCCGCATCCAGCCGCGGTCGGACTTGTTCAGCGTCCAGGTGCCGGTGGTCTGCAGCCTGCTCGCGTCGCTCGTCCCGTTCTTGTTGGTGTGCGAGAACCAGAAGTGGTTGCCGTAGGCGGCGCCGATCTGGTGCAGGTCGATCCGGGCCGAGGGGCTCCCGAAGTCGAGGTTGAACGAACCCGCGGACGACACCGTGCCGCATGATCTCGTATCGGATCCGGCCGGGACGATGCCGTTGGCGAGGTCCTCGACGATGTACGTACCGGACGGCAGGTTGGCGGAGCACTCCGGCGGATACGAGTTGGCGTCCGGCTGCTCGGGATAGGTGTCGTCGAACCGGTGGATCGGGTTGCCGCACTGGGCGCTGGACGTGCAGTTCTTCCAGGTCGCGGCCTTGGTGAACCAGCACTTCAGGTACAGCGGGTCCGAGGTGTTCGGGTCACCGGGCAGCAGGCAGGGGCCGCCGCCGGTGTCGTTGGTCGCGCCCGTGCTGATCTTCGACGGGTCGCAGTTGTTGCTGCTGTCGCAGAACAGGCTGATCGGAGGCTTGGCCGTCGTGCGGTAGGCGTTGGAGTTCCACCACGCGGCACGGTAACCGGCCTGGAAGTCACCGGGCTTGAACATGGCCGAGATCGGGCGGGCCGCCCAGCCGATGACCTTCTCCTCGTACGGCCAGTCCTGCGGGTGCGCGGCGTGGCTGTAGTCGTCGGCGCCGGCCGCGTCCTCCAGGAACGGCGTCCGGTTCTCCTTCCACAGCGGGTTCGCCGGGTTGTTGGTCCAGCCGAGGCCCCACTTGCCGGCGTTGCTGCCCGCGTCCGCCTTGAGGTGGTAGCCCGTGTTGTACGACCACAGGGCGGCGAACCAGTTCTCGATGTACTTCGGGTTGCCGTCGTTGATGATGATCCCGTCGGCGCGGGTCTGGTTCCACTTCTCGACCAGGATGTTCACGCCGGACGCGATGTTCGCCGCGTAGTCGAGCGCGATGGCCTCCTGCTGCTGCACCGTCTTCGTCGGCTGGCCCTTGCCCGGCAGCCGCATGCCGTCGGTGACCTGGGTGACGCCGTAACCGCAGTCCGACTTCGACCAGTCGATGGCCCACGGGTCGGTCTGCGAGCCGTCGGAGGAGTACTTGACGCCGTAGAAGTTGCCGATCAGCGGGTTCGCGGTGACGCCCGGCACGGCGTAGCGGGTCGCCTGCCACATGTTCGACTCCTGCGCGGTGACGCCGAGCATCACCTGAGCCGGGATGTGCCAGTCGGCGCCGCTGCCGCCGCTGAGCGACTGGAGCGGGAACAGGGTCTGCGGCGCGTACGCCGACATCCCCGTGTTCTTCCAGTTCGCCCCGCGCGTGGCGCCCTTGTTGAGGGTGCCGACGATCGCCTGGTCCACGGCCCACTCGATCTGCCGCGGCGTCGGCTGGAACGCCTGCTTCTTCGGGTCGTTGCGCGGGACCGAACAGGTGCGGTCGTCGTCGACCGGCGACGCCATCGGGGTGGCCTTGCCGGACTTCGCGGGTGTGCCAAGGGCCGGACTCATCGCGGTCGCGGCGCGCTGGGCGCCCGCTCTGCCGAACCGGTTGCCCGGGGCGGCGTCCAGGACGGCCGTCTTCCCGGTGTCCAGGGCCTTGAGGGTGATCCTCGCGCCGCGCGCCGAGAAGGAGTCCTGCTGCGTGATCCGGGAGTCCTTGCCGTCCGCCCACGCGGTGGTCACCGCGGCGCCGCCGCGGCTGGAGATCAGGGCGTCCTTGTCGATGCCGCCCGGGTTGCGGACGACACCCGGCAGGGACCCGTGGGTGCGGGCCTTGCCGGTGACGTACACGGTGCCCGCGGGGGTGCGCGCGAGGTCGAACCCGGTCAGCGAACCCTGCGCGAGCTGGGCGGCCCTCGCCTTGCCGTTCGCCGCCCGCAGCGCCCCCGCGGTGACACGGGAGACCGCGGCCTGGTCATCGGCCGACGACTTCTTCCTGCCGCCGGGCAGCCGGTCGATGAAGGTGACACCGCCGTCGGCGTCCGGCTGCAGCTGGAACGGTACGGCGTGGGTGCGGGCCACCGTCTTCACGGTCGAGCCGTCGATCCGCACGATCTGGCTGCCCCGTGCGGCGACGATCCCGCCGTCCACCGGAACCGCCGAGGTGACCTGGCCGGCCACCTTCGTCTTCGCGGACCGGCCCGCGGCGGCGGCGACCGTGACCAGCCGGGTCTCGTTGGTCTTGGAGGTGTTCTCGTCGGTGAACTGCGAGAACACGGCGTCGTCACCCGTGCCGCAGCCCGGGGAGAAGTAGCCGAGCGTGGCCTGGAACGGCAGCTTGCGCACGGCTCCGCTGTCCAGGTTCACGATCGCGGTGAAGGCGCCGCGGCTCATCAGCTCGGGCTTGTTGGTGAAGGTGCGCGGCGCGTACGCCACGGCGGCGTATGTGCCGGACTTGGTCACACAGGCGTTGCCGATCCAGGTGTCCGTCTCGAACCCCGGCTCGGACAGCGAGGCGGCGGTCTTCCACGCGTAGCCGCTCTTCTCGTCGGCCACCATCACATGGAAGCCCGTACCGTCGCCCGACGTCGTGAACGCCCGGTCCGAGGAGGACTTGTAGCTCTTGCCGAGCAGCTCGGCGCGCTGCTTCGCGGGAACCGCGCCGGGATGGGTGTCGTCCGGGGACCCCTTGCCCGTGGCGCTCGCGGACTTCGACGTGGGGGACCATCCGTTGGCCGCTCCGGGCGGGACCGCGTCCGCGTAGGCCTGCGTCGTACCGACCCCACTGGCCACCGCTATCGCGATGGCCGTGGCGACCGGAACACGCGCATGTCTCACTATGCTGCGTCTCAACTTCCTGTCTTTCTTCCGGGATTCACGCCCAGATCAGGGCGTGCACCGCACCCAGGGACCGGACCGGCGCCAACAGGCAGAGCAGGCAAGCCCTCAGGGGGCGGAGATGTGGGGAGCGGGAGATCGGCGCGACCTCAACCGCTGGGTGAGCCCGGTCAGTTCGGGCTGCCGTTCTTGGACTTGCCTCGCAGGGCTTCGTCGGTGAACCACACATGGGCCCAGCCGGCGCCCGCCGCCGTCAGCGCCGTCACCGCCGCGGTCGCGAGGGTCCTTCTCGGCTTGCGCATGGTCATTGCTCCTCCCCGTGGTTCTGTGCCGCCCCTGTGCCACGCCTGAGGGGAGGCGGGAGCAGCGTGGCACCGGGCACTCTTCTGGCCATCCCCTGCAACTCCCCTGGAAGCAGGGCATGTTGGGGGTCTCTTCGGGGTCTTCTCGCGGCCTCTTGCGACACCCTTCCCGGGCTCTTCCCCGGCTCTTTCCGCGCTCTTTTCGGCGGAGCTGAGTGTCCGTACTCAGGCGCCCCGGCCGACTGCTCTGCCAACCTGGCGTCATGCCTTCTCGCGAGAGCGGTACGAGCGGTACGAGCGGTACGAGCGGTGCGAGCGGTATGAGCGGTACGAGCCGAACGAGCGGTTCGAGCCGAATGAGCGGTGCGAGTGGTACGAGCCGTGCGGGCCGTGCGAGCGCCGGCCGCGCCGCCCTCTTGGCCGCGACCGCTGTCACCGCCGCCGCATGTCTTGCCGCGTGCGGAACACAGCGGCCGGGCGCGGCACCCTCCGTTGCCCCCACCTCGTCCGCCGGCTCCTCCCCGTCGCCCGCGAGCCCGCACGCGGAGCCGGACCGGGGCGACAGCGCGCCGCACAACGCCGAGAACAACATCGGCCGGATGCCGGGGGACATGACTCCCGCCGACGAGGCGGCCGCAAAGGAGAAGGCCGAGAAGATCAAGCCGGTACTGGAGAAACTGCGGAAGCAGGGGCGCATCAGCCCCCAGGACGTGCGCCCCGCGCTGGCCGGCCTCGGCTTCCGGGCCGCGGACATGCGCGTCCAGGACCCGTGGTCGCGATGGAACGTGGACCACTCGGAGAAGGTGCCGGGCACCTTCTACGGGATCTGGGTCGGCAAGACCGCCTGCATCTCCGGCGCGGTGAGCAAGGACACCGTGTGGGTCGAGGTCAACGGCCCCTATCCGGAGACCGCCTGCATCGTGCCGCCGGTCGCCCACTGATCCCCGTCACACATCCCCCCTCCCGCGCGTCAGGGAGATGACGGCGCCGCACCATGCGGCCCGGTGAGAGGGAGATGACGACATGACTGTTCTGATGGTGCGTTCCACGGTGAAGCCCGAGTGCGTCGGCGAGCTCGAAGAGGCTCTGAAGAAGATGTTCGCCGCACTCGAGAGCGCCCGGCCCGAGGGCGTGCGCTACACCTCGTACCGCCTTCCCGATGGAGTCACCTACGTCGCGCTGCTGGAGCTCGCGGACGGCATCGAGAATCCGCTGCCCGCGATCGTGGAGTTCCGGGAGTTCCAGGCGGGCCTGAAGGACTGGCTGGCCGGTCCGCCGTCCGCCGAGCAGTTCGAGGTCAGGGGCGCGTACACGGCCTGACGGATGCGTCGGCGGTGCCATCCTTCGGACATGGGTGTCTCCGGCACGGCGGGCGGCGGGTACTCCGGTACTCCGCTCGCCAAGAAGATCGGTATCAAGGCAGGGCAGCGGGTGCGGCTGACGCACGGGCCGCAGGACTGGGACATTCCCGGGCTGCCCGAGGACTGCGCGGTCTCCGCGGGGGGTCCGAAGGGGGCGGACGTCACGGTCGCCTTCTTCCGGACCCGCGCGGAGGCGGTGGCGCAGGCGGCCGGGCTGGTCCGGGACCTGTCCGACGAGGCGATGCTCTGGATCGCCTGGCCCCGGCGCGCGGCCGGGCACGAGAGCGACATCACCGAGAACGGTCTGCGGGAGATCTTCCTGCCCCTCGGGGTCGTGGACGTGAAGGTGGCGGCGCTGGGGGACGACTGGTCGGGCCTGAAGTTCGTCCGTCGCAGAGAGAACCGGCGTCCGGGGAGCTGACGTACGCAGAACCGGTGTACGGAGGACGGGCGCACTCGAGGGGGAAGGCCCGGACGTACATTCGGACGTACATCGGGGCGTACCTGAGGGGGACTTACGGTGAACGGCTAGCATCGCGGCACAGTTGTCGGCCGGGATGGGGTGGATGTCGTGTCACAGGCGGAGGAGGGGCCGCGGGTTGCCGTTGCCGTGGTGACCATGGGCAATCGGCCCGCCGAGGTCGACGCGCTGCTCACCTCCGTGGCCAAGCAGGACGTCGCGCCCGCACGGATCGTGATCGTGGGCAACGGCGCCCCGCTGCCCGAGTTCGCCGAGCGCCTGGGGCTGCCCGGTGAAGTGACCACCATCGAGGTCGAGGAGAACCTCGGGTGCCCCGGCGGGCGCAATGTCGCCCTCCAGCGCCTGAGCGAGCTGGGGGACGTCGACGTGGTCGTGGAGCTCGACGACGACGGGCTGCTCGTCGACGGGGACGTCCTGCGGAGGGTACGGGACCTGTACGCCGCCGATCCGCGGCTCGGCATCGTCGGGTTCCGCATCGCCGACGAGAACGGGGAGACGCAGCGCCGGCACGTGCCCCGGGTCGGGGCCAAGGATCCGATGCGGGGCGGACCGGTCACCGGCTTCCTCGGCGGTGGCCACGCCCTCTCCATGCCCATGCTCGCCGAGATCGGCGACTGGCCCGCCGAGTTCTTCTTCGCGCACGAGGAGACCGATATGGCCTGGCGTGCCATCGACGCCGGGTGGACCGTGCTGTACGAGCCCGAGCTGCTGCTCCAGCACCCGAAGACCTCGCCCGCGCGGCACGCCATCTACTACCGGGTGACCGCCCGCAACCGGGTCTGGCTCACCCGCCGGCGGCTGCCCCTCCCGCTGATCCCTGTGCATCTGGGCATCTGGATCCTGGCCACACTCGTACGGACCCGGTCCGTCGGCGGGCTGAAGGCCTGGTTCGGGGGGTTCGCGGAAGGGCTGCGGGAGTCCGGCGGGGAGCGGCGGCCGATGCGCTGGCGCACGGTGTGGCGGCTCACCCGCCTGGGGCGCCCACCCGTCATCTGAGGGTGTGCGCGAGCCCGTACGACAGACGGAGGCCCCGGTCGTTCACTTCGACGACCGGGGCCTCGCGCGTCCCCGGATCCGGCCACGGCGGCGACACTCCCCCGAGTTACGCGTCATACGCGCGCACCGTCGGGCCAGATCCGATGCAGTGATCACATCAGGCCACGCCAACGGATCGCTAACATGTGGCCAACGGTTCGAACGGGAGCCGTGAGTCGGTCGGCGGGAAGTCGCCGGAAGAAGGCGCGAAGTCGCCGTGGGTGCGGCCGGAGGGGTCGCACGGGAAGGCAGTGGGTCGGCGTGATGCGGAACGGGCTGCGGTTCGGGCTGCTGGGGCCGCTGGTCCTGTACGACGCCGACGGCGAGTTCAGGCCGATCGGCAGCGGCAAGATGCGTGCCCTGCTGGCGACGCTGCTCCTGGAACCGGGCCGGGTCGTCTCGGTCGACGTGCTCAAGGACGCGCTGTGGGGCGGGGCACCGCCCGCCTCCGCCCAGGCCTCGCTGCAGAACCATGTGACGCGGCTGCGGCGCCTCCTCGACGATCCCGAGCGGCTGCGCGCGATCCCTCCGGGATACGTGCTGCGTGTCGGCGAGGGCGAGTTGGACGTCCGTGTCTTCGAACGGCACGCCACCGCCGCACGTGCCGCCCACGCCGAGCGCGACTGGGAGCGGGCGCTGCGCGAGTCCCTGTCCGCGATCGCGCTGTGGCGCGGTACCCCGCTCAGCGGCCTGCCGTACGAGACCGGCGGACACGCCTTCGTCCAGCGCTTGGAGGAGGCCCGCCTGCTCGTCCTGGAGTGGCGCTACGAGGCCGAGCTGCGCCTGAGTGATCTCGGGGAAGCCCAGGCACGCCTCGGCGCCGCCCGGCAGGCGCCCCCACCCTCGAACTGGCCGCGCTCCGCTCGGGCGGGGGGACCGCCTTCGCCGGACAGGCCAACGGCCGAAGGGGGCGCTCCCTCACGTTCTCGGCTTCGCTCGCACGGGGAGAACCCCCATCGTGGACCTTCTTCCGACACATCGGGCGCACGCACCGAACGACGCGGGAACGTACCCGAGCTTCCAGGAGGCCGCTCAGCCCTCACGACCGCCCGACTCGACCGGCTGGCCCCCGAGTTGGCCGCACTCACCGCCGAGCACCCCTTCCGCGAGGCCTTCCACCGGCTTCTGATGCTCGTGCTGCACCGCACCGGGCGCCAGGCCGAGGCCCTCGCCGTCCACCGTGACCTGCGGGCCCGCCTGGTGGAGGAGCTCGGGATCGAGCCCGGCCCCGCGGTGCGTGAGGCGCATCTGGAGATCCTCCGCGAGCAGGGCGGTAGGGACAGGGCGGCGGACGTGGCCGACGACGCCGGGCGGGCGGAGCGGGAGGCGGCGGCCGTCCCGTCGGACCCCGGCCCGCCGCGTCCGGCCCAACTCCCGCCCCCACCGGCGTATTTCACCGGACGTGACGACCTCCGCCAGGAGCTGCGCCTGGCGCTGGACCCGGAGCGTCGGACCACCGGATCCGGCGTCGCGGCGGCCGACGGGATGCCGTGTGTCGCCGTGATCAGCGGCATGGCCGGCGTCGGCAAGAGCGCGCTCGCGCTGCATGTGGCACACGGACTGCGGGAACGTTTCCCCGACGGTCAGCTGTACGTCAACCTGCACGGCGCCACCCCCGGAATGACCCCGCTCACCTCCGGCCAGGCGCTCGCCGCGCTGCTTCGCGACCTCGGCGCCGAACCGCGCCGGATCCCCGAACACCGGGACGCGGCGGCCGCGTTGCTGCGGTCGATGCTCGCGCCCACCCGCACGCTGATGGTGCTCGACGACGCCGCGCATGCCGCGCAGGTACGGCCGCTGCTGCCCGCGGGCGCGGGCTGCGCGGTGATCGTGACGAGCCGCTCGCCGCTCACCGCCCTGGACGGCGCGCACCGCTTCCCGCTCGCGCCGCTGTCGGACGAGGACAGCGCGGCGCTGCTCCGCGCGGTCTCCGGCCGCCGCAACGGTCTCGACGGCGGGCACCCCCTCGTCGAACTCACCGGCCGGCTGCCACTCGCCCTCCGCGTCGTCGCGGCCCGCCTGGCCGCGCGCCACGCGCTCACTCCGGACATGCTCGCCGGTCAACTGGCCGCCACAGAAGGTCGGTTGCATCACCTGGAGTACGACGACCTGAGCGTCCGCCGCTCCCTGGCCGTCGCCCACGACGCACTGCGCGCCTCGGAGCGCGAGGCAGACCGGGACGCGGCGCTCGCCCTGTGCCGCATCGGCGCGCTCGACCTCCCCGCGTACGGAGCGCCCCTCCTCGCCCGCCTCTCCGGCATCGACGAACGCCGAGCCGAGGCCGCCCTCGACCGCCTCGTCGACGTCGCCCTCCTGGAGGAAACGGCGTACGGCCGCTACGCCCCGCACGACCTGGTGCGGGACTTCGCCCGCGAGATCGCGGGGGCGACACGGGCGACGGAGGGTATGGCGACGTCCTGCGAGGGGCCCGACGGCATGGGAATGCCGGACCTCGACGGCCACGACGCGGCCGTCGCCGAGCGCGCGCTGCGCTGGTACGCCGGTGTCGCGGCCCGCTCTCTCGAGGCGATCCTCGAACCCGGGCTCGACCGGGAGGACCGCAGCCGGCCGACCGCCTCGCAGCCGGAGCGGCACACCGTGGACGCCGCGATGACGCCGCCGTTCTGCACCGCGAAGGACGCCTTCGCCTGGGGCGATCTGGAGCTGGAGAACGTGGTGGCGCTGGTCGAACACCACGCGGAGACCTCCCCGTACGTCCCCGTCCTGGTCCGCCTGCTCAACCCGTACGTCCAACGCAGCGGCCGCGTGGCCGAGCTGGAGCTCCTCCAGCGGGCCGCGCTCGGCGCCGCGCGGCGGCTCGGGGACGAAGCCGCCGAGGCGTACGCGCTCGGAGACCTGGCGGGCCTGCACTTCATGACGGGCCGCGCGAGCGACGCCCTCGTGCTCAACGACGAGGCGCTGGCGATCTGGCGCCGGCTCGGCGTCCTGTCCTGGGTGCGGCGGGGCCTGAACAACCGCGGCATGCTCCTCGAAGGACTCGGCCGCTACACCGAATCCGGCGAGGCACTGCTGCAAAGCCTGGAATTCTCCCGGGAATTGGGCGACCCGCACATGGAGGCCATCACCTACAGCCACCTGGGCAACCTGTACGAGCACACGGACCCCCGGGCCGCCATCGACCACCACAAGCGCAGCCTCGCGATCGGCGACACGATCCGGGACGTCATCATCCGCCACTCCGCGCACTGCAACATCGGCTACGCCCACCTCGCCCTCGGCGAACCGGCCGCCGCCGTACCGCACTTCGAGGAGAGCCTGCGCATCCTCGGCAGCCACGGCGACTGGCACGGCGAGTCGCAGACCCGGCTCGGGCTGGTGCGCGCCCTGCGCGGGGTGGGGCACGAAGAGCGGGCCGCGCGCGAGTGCGATCTGCTGCTGTGCCGCGCCGACCGCCGCGCCGACCGGTACACCGGAGGGCTCGCCCGCCATCAGCGGGGTCTGCTGCTGCGTAGCCGGGGAGACCTCGAAGGGGCCTACGAACAGTGGGAGTCGGCCCTGGCCGCGCTCGCGGAGACGGACAGCCCGGTGGTGGGGGAGCTGCGGGAACTCCTGGCGGAAAAGCCGGAGCGGGCGTCGTGACCCGGCGAGGTCACTTGGCGTCCGCGTAGCACTCCACCACCGCCGTCGTGAACGGGAAGCGGACCGGTGTCTCTCCGAAGGTGAGGCGCCCGGCGAGGTCGGCCGCGTCGCGGATCGCGGTCACCACGGTGTCGGCCTCCTCGGCGGGGCAGTGCACGATCACCTCGTCGTGCTGGAAGAAGACCAGCTCGGCCGAGAGGCCGGCGCAGGTGCGCCGGAGTGCGGCGAGCACCAGCAGGGCCCAGTCGGCGGCGCTGCCCTGGACGACGAAGTTGCGGGCGAACCGGCCGCGGGCACGGGAGTCGGCGGAGGCGTACCCCGGAACCCACCCCTGATCGAGGCCGCTCTCCACGGGATCGTCCTGGGGGATACCCGCCTCGTCCCCGCTCCCGTCCGACGAACCCACCGCCGGGGGAGAGGTCCGCCCCAGCCAGGTCCGCACGAGCCGTCCTTCCTCTCCCGCCCGCGCCGCGTCGTCCACGTACGCCACGGCCCTGGGGAAGCGGCGGCGCAGCAGGGCGAGGTTCTTCAGCCCGTCACCCGACGTCTGCCCGTACACGGCCCCCAGCACAGCGAGCTTTGCCTGCCCCCGATCACCGGCGAACGCCCGGTCCGAAACGGCCTGATACAAATCGGTCTCCCGCCCCGCGACCTCCATCAGACCGGGGTCGCGCGAGATCGCGGCCAGTACACGCGGCTCCATCTGATCGGCGTCGGCGACGACGAGCCGCCAGCCGGGATCGGCGACGACGGCACGCCGGATGACCTTGGGGATCTGCAGAGCGCCCCCGCCATTGGTCACCCACCGCCCGGTGACGGTCCCGCCCGGCAGGTACTCGGGCCGGAACCGCCCGTCGCGCACCCAGTCCTGGAGCCAGGACCAGCCATGGGCGACCCAGATCCGGTACAGCTTCTTGTACTCGATCAGCGGCTTCACGGCCGGATGGTCGATCGACTCGATCTCCCACCGCCGCGTGGACTTGACCTTGATCCCGGCCTGGGCGAAGGCCTTGACCACATCGGCGGGCAGATCAGGTCTGACCCGTCTCCCGAAAGCGGCCGACACCTCATCCGCCAGCTCGGCGAGCCGCCGGGGCTCGCCCCCGCCCGCGTACCGCTCCCCGAGCAGCTCGTGCAGCACCTCCCGGTGGACGTCCGCGCGCCACGGCAGCCCAGCCTCGTTCATCTCGGCGGCGACCAGCATCCCCGCCGATTCGGCGGCCGTCAGCAGCCGCATCCGCTCCGGATGCGCGGTCGTGTCATGCCGCCGTTGCTGGTCCGCGTACACCTCCAGGAGATCGCCCAACGGCACGTGGACCGGGCGCGGCTCGAAGAGAGAGGACTGTGAACCGGGCTCGGCGGACCGCTGCGGCGGATCGGCCGGTACGGGCCCGCCGCGCAGCCTCGCCAGTGCGGCGGCCGCCGACCGGGGCTCGCCGAGCCGCCCCTCGTGCCCGAGCAGCAGCGTCTCGGCGGCCTCCATGTCGTAACACCGCTCGACTCGCACCCCCGCGGCGAGCAGACGCGGATACACGTCCGCGGTGGACCGCCAGACCCACCGGCTCACTTCCGGCCTCGACCGCACCGCCTCCGCCAGATCCGCCTCCCGGCGAAGTGGCCCCGCGGGCAGCCCGTCGGGGCCGAGGACGGCGACCTCCGCGCCACCGTCCTCGGCCGGGGCGAGAGCCCAGCGCCCGGTCATGATTCCGAGTCTCGCAGGCAGGTCTGACAACGGCGCCGTCCCCTGCTGCCGACTCGCTCAGCCCGTGCTCGGCTCCCCCTTCCCGTTCACGACCTCCTCGAGCATGCGCGCGACGTGCCCCTCGGTCGTCGCCTTGTCGACGCCGGCCGCGCTGAGGACGCCCTCGCCGTTCTCGTACTCCAGGAGGGCCAGCAGGATGTGCTCGGTGCCGACGTAGTTGTGGCCGAGGCGCAGGGCCTCGCGGAAGGTGAGTTCGAGGGCCTTCTTGGCGGCGGGCCCGTACGGGACGAGTTCGGGGACCGCGTCGACGGCCGGCGGGAGCGCCGCCTTCGCCGCCTCGCGCACCGCGTCGAGGGACACGCCCTGCGCCGTGATCGCCTGGGCGCCGAGCCCCTCGGGCTCGGCGAGAAGCCCGAGGACGAGGTGCTCGGGGAGCCCTTCCGCGTTTCCCGCGGCCTTGGCCTCGCTGTGCGCGACCATGACCACCTTCCGCGCACGCGGGGTGTAGCGCCCGAAGCCCTGGTTCGGATCGAGATCCGACTCCGCCTTCGGGACGAAACGCTTCTGGGCGGCCTGCCGGGTGACCCCCATGCTCTTGCCGATGTCCGTCCAGGACGCGCCCGAACGCCGGGCCTGGTCCACGAAGTGCCCGATCAGATGGTCGGCCACGTCACCCAGGTGATCCGCGGCGATCACCGCGTCCTGGAGCTGGTCCAGCGCGTCGGTGTGAACCTTTTTGATGGCCTCGATGAGGTCATCGAGACGCACGGATGCGGTGCCGAGTGGGTTCGTAGTCATGTGTCAACCGTAGGTTGACACTCTCGCAGTGTCAACCCAAAGTTGACACCCCGAGGTGACCGAGGGGCCGGGGCGTTGCCCCGGCGCAGCGGGGGCACGCCCCAGCGGCACGACTACCCGCAGCTGGGACCGTCCGCCCGTTGGGGCCAGCGGCCATCAGCCCCGTACGGCCCCGACCCACTACGAAGAACGGGCGAAGCACCAGCAGTCCGTCGTCAGGCCCGTCGCCACATCCGTCATCACGCCCGTCGTCACGCCCGCCTCCACGCCCCTCCCACCGCCGCCCCGACCGCCACCACCAGGCACACCCCCACGCACCCCGACAGCACCTCCCACGGCACATCCACCCCCACCGGCGCCGACACCCGCCCCAGCGCCGCCGCAACCCCCGCAAGGTTGACGCCGGCCACCGCACCCCCGAGCACCGCCCCCACACAGACCCCCACCGCGGCCTCGCCGGCGACCACCCGCAGCACCTGCCCCCGGGTGGCCCCCGCCATCCGCAGGGACCGCAGCTCCGCACCCCGCGCGGAGGTCGCCATCAGCAGCGTCGCAGCCAGCGAAATCCCGGCGTACACAAGGGCGATGCCCAGAACCACGAGGAACCCCAGCCGGACCTGCGGGCCGGTGCGCGGGTACGTGGCGGCCAGCCATGCCGACGCGGACCTCACCGTGCCCCCCGCCGAGGCCCGCAGCGCCGCCCCGACGGCCGCCCGATCCGCCCCACGCCTCACCCGCACATCGAGCCGATCGACCACGGCCCCCGCCGCGTTCGCCGAGGTCACATACGCCCCGCTGTTCCCCGTACCCCGCGCCAACACGGCCACGACCCGCAACCGCGCGGCCCGCCCGTCCCCCAGCCACACACGGACCCGGGCCCCCACCTCATGCCGTTCCCACTCCTCGTTCACGACGATCGACCGGTCGTCGAGATCGCGCACATCGCCCGCGACGACCGGCAGCCGCGTCACCGCCGCGAACGCCGCCACGTCGCTCACCGCCCGCGCGTCGGACCGTACGAGCGCGGTCCCCTCCTCGCGTACGAAGACCGCGGTCGAGGCGGTGGCCGAGACCGTGGCCCCAGCGACCCGTACCGGCCGCAAGCCGTCCCCGGTGACGACGAATTGGGCACGGGTCTGCTCCCGCGCCTCCGCCGCCTTCGCCCCGGTCACGGTCGCCGCGGCCCCCAGCAGCGAACCCGCCAGCGCGACGGTCACCAGGACGGGAGCCGCCACGGCGGCCGTCCGCCGCAGCGCCGCTGCCGCGTTCTCGCGCACCAGCAGTCCGGTCGCGCCGGACGGCCGACCGAGGGGAAGCAGACGTACGACGGGCCGTACGAGGGGACGGACGAGCACGGGAGCCAGCGCCGCCACGGCCGTGACCAGGACCATCGGCTGCGTCGCGTATGTCTTCCGCTTCAGCAGCGCGGCCGGGTCCGTCCGCAACGTCCAGACCAGCAGCCCGAGTCCGACCGCGAGCAACCCGAAACCGACCACCCGCCGCGACCGAGGCATCACACCCGTGTCCACGGACGCCTCCCGCAGCGCCTCCACGGGCCCGATCCGCCCCGCCCGCCAGGAGGCCACCCAGGCGCCCGACAGGGCCACCAACACCCCGGTGCCAAAGGCGACATGCCAAGGCCAGTCCACCGACCCCCGCAGCGCGAACCACGATGGCGCCACCCCACCGTCCACCAGCGCCCGCACGAGCCGGGGCGCACCACGCGCCCCCAGTGCGCACCCCGCGGCCGACGCCACGAGCCCCACCGCGAACGCCTCTGCGAGCAACAGCCTCCGCACCTGTCCTGGCGTCGCCCCGGCCATCCGCAGCAGACCGAACTCCCGCCGCCGTAGGGCCACGACGAAGGCGAACGTCGAAGCCGTCACGAAAACGGAGACGAAGGCCGTCACCCCGGCCGCCGTACCCAGCAGGGAGCCGATCCCGACCAGCGCCTCGGCATCGCGCGCGGCGGAGGGGTCGGCCTGATGGCGGGCGTCACCGGTCAGTACCCGCGCACGATCACCGACAAGCCGCCGCACGGCCCCGACGGGCGCGTCGACACCCACCGCGTCCCGAGCCGCACCGTCCGTCCGCACCCGCCCCCATGCGCGGAGCTCGCTGATGAGTTCACTGTCCACAGGGTGTGGATGCGCGAGCTGCTTCGATACGAGGGCGGTGTCCGGCCCCCGCCGCACCTCCACCGTGAGGGTGTCCCGCCCCATCACCACGACGGGCGAGGAAGCGAACCGCGTCGGCGGCCGCGCGGACGCGTCGAGGCCGGCGGCGAGCGCCAGCCCCATCGCGGTCATCACGGCGACTCCGAGCCCGACGGCGACGAAGGAGCCGAGCAGGCAGACCCAGCGCGCACGCAACGACGAAAGACTCAGCACGACGCACGCCCCATCCACTCCGACCCGGCCGTCGGCTCCAGTCCCGCCGTCCGCTCCGGTCCGGCCGCCCGCTCCAGTCCCGCCGTCCGCTCCGGTCCGGCCGCCCGCTCCAGTCCCGCCGTCCGCTCCGGTCCGGCCGCCCGCTCCAGTCCCGCCGTCCGCTCCACTCCCGCCGTCCCCTCCAGCTCCGCCATCCGCCCCGCGACCCTCGCCGCGGAAGGCTCCGTCAATTCCCCGCTCACCCGCCCGTCCACGAGGAACACCACGCGGTCCGCGTACGAGGCCGCCACCGGGTCGTGCGTGACCATGACGGTCGTCTGCCCCTCCCGGTCCACCAACTCCCTCAGCAGTGACAGGACTTCACGACCGGTCCCGGTGTCGAGCGCCCCCGTCGGTTCGTCACCGAAGAGGACCGCGGGGTGGGTGATCAGCGCCCGCGCGAGAGCGACGCGCTGCTGCTGCCCGCCCGACAGCTGCGCGGGCCGGTGCCCGGCGCGGTCACCGAGCCCCACCCGGGCCAGCGTCTCGCGCACGGCCCCGCGCGAGGGCCGCCGCCCGGCCAGCCGCAGCGGCAGGGCGACGTTCTGCGCGGCGGTCAGCGACGGCAGCAGGTTGAAGGACTGGAACACGAACCCGATCCGCTCCCGTCTGAGCAGCGTCAGCCGGCGCTCGCTCAGCCCGCCCAGCTCGACCCCGTCGACAGCCACCGTCCCGGAGGTCGGCCGGTCGAGCCCGGCCGCGCACTGCAGCAGGGTCGACTTCCCCGACCCGGACGGCCCCATCACGGCGGTGAAGGTCCCGGCGGCGAAGTCCAGATCGACCCCGTCCAGGGCGGCGACGGCACCGTAGTCACGGCGCAGGGATCGCATACGTACGGCTGTTTCTGTCATGCCTCGAGCGAACCGTCCGGCAGCCGTCCGGACACGACCACCAGGGGGCGTCCTGAGGGTAGGGCCGGCCCTACCCGGCCCCGTGACACGATCGAGGAATGAGCAGCAGCAACCCCAGCCCCGGCACGGTCGAGCGCGCCTTCGAAGCCGCCCTCTACGCCGACTCCGACACGGCCCTCGACGCGGGCGCATCGCTGCTCGCCGCCGATCCCGGGTCCGACGCCGAACTCGCCCGGCGCGGCGAGGAGTTCGTCGCCGCGGCCTGGCGGCGGGGCTGGCAGCCCGCCGATGTCGTACGGATCGTGCGCCGCGAGCTGGACGACGTACACATACAACTGGTGTCCGCGCTGATCCTCAGCGAGAACCGCACGCCGCGGACCCCGCGCTGGGCCGCACAGCTCGAAGAGCTGGCGTCCGAGGCCCGGGCCTCGCGCACCGACCGCTTCTCGTACGCGACCGCCGTACTGGAGCTCTACCGGCTGCTGCTCCGCCTCCCCACGATCGAGCCCCTCGACGTGCCGCGACAGGACGCTCCCCACGCCCCCCGGGACACCCGCATGCTCACCCGCATCCGCGCCCTGCTCGCCAAGGCCGAGGCGACCGGGTTCCCGGAGGAGGCGGAGGCGCTGAGCGCCAAGGCGCAGGAGCTGATGGCGCGGCACAGCATCGACGAGGCGCTGCTCGCGGCCCGTGCGCACGCGAAGGACGCGCCCGGCGCCTTCCGGATCGGCGTCGAGCCGCCGTACGAGACGGCCAAGGCGGTGCTCCTGGACGCGGTGGCCGGCGCGAACCGCTGCCGGGCCGTGTGGAACGAGCCCCTCGGCTTCTCGACCGTCGTCGGCTTCGAACCCGACCTGGAGGCGGCCGAACTCCTCTACACCTCACTCCTCGTGCAGGCCACGGCCGCGATGACGAAGGCGGAGGCCGCGCAGCGGGCGGGCGGGCGGAAGCGTACGAAGACCTTCCGGCAGTCCTTCCTCGCCGCCTACGCGCACCGGATCGGCGACCGTCTCGCGTCCGCGACCGAAGGGCAGGAGGCGGCCACGGAGGGGGAGTTGCTGCCGGTGCTGGCGGCCCGCGACGTGGCCGTCGCGGACCACATGGACCGGATGTTCCCCGAGACGGTGACCACCCGGCTGCGCGGGGTCAGCGACGCGGCCGGGTGGCACGAAGGGGCCGCGGCGGCGGACCGGGCGCAGGTCAAGGGGCGGCCGCCACTGCGGTGATCAGTCGCCCGCGTGCTGGAACGGGCTCACGGAGGCGTTGAGGTCGGCCGCCTCGCTCTTGCCCGCGACAGGTCCGTAGGACCACTTGAATTCCTGTGTGGCGGTGGCGCCGGGCAGGCCGATCTTCAGCGTCTGCGCGTCGAAGGTCTTCGCGTCGCCCTCCTTGCCCCGGACGTAGGTGATGGTGAAGGTCGCGGTGTCGTCCTTCGCCAGGGTCAGCTTCACCGGGCTCGCGGACTTCTCCGGGGCGATGTCCGTGGAGGCGCCGCCGGCCTGGACCTCGAGGCCGGGGAAGCCCTTCAGAGTGCACGTGGAGTCGCGGTTGGTGAGGGTGACCGGGACGTTGCCGGTGTCCCCGGCGGCCGGGGCGGCGTTGGCGGGGCCCACCTCGATACCCACCTTGTCGATGCGGCAGTCGGCGGTGGCGCCCTTGCTGGTCTTGCCGGTCTTGCCGGTCTTGCCGGTGCTGCCGCCGCTGTCGTCGCAGGAGGTCAGGGCAAGGGCGGCCGCGAGGACGGTGACGGCGATGGGCAGGGTGCGCATGGGGTTCCCCCGGGGGTGGTGACGGTGTGCATGGATCATCACGCATGTCGATCCTCGGACGTTGCGCGCCCCGGCCGTTCGCCTCCGCCGAGCCGCGAATGTCCGGAAATCTCCCTACGCTGACGGAATGAGCTGGCTCCCGGCGCTGAAGGAGACCGCGCGCTCGGGACTGACGACCGAGCGGAAGCGTCTCGAACCGCTGATCGCGCTGCGGGGCGCCGCCGGGCTCGCGCTCGTGATCTCGGTGAGCCTGTGGGCGTTGGGGCCGGGGGCGGCGGCGGGGGGTGCGTTCGGGGCGTTCCAGGCGGCGATCGCGACGTTCCAGCGCAGCTGGCGGCCGCGTCCCGAGCTGGCGCTCGCCTCCGGCGCCAGCCTGGCCGTCTCCACGTTCGTCGGCTACCTCACCATCTCCCATCTGGCCCTGTTCCTGGCGCTGCTGGTGCTGTGGACGTTCGCGGCCGGGATGAGCTGGGCGGTGGGCCCGACGGCCGGCCTGATCGCCACCTCGAACGTGGCGATCATGCTGGTCACGGTCACCCTGCCCACCTCGGTCGCGCAGGCGGCGGGCCACAGCGCGATGATGGTCGCGGGTGGCGTGGTGCAGGCGTCCCTGGTCGCGCTCTTTCCGGTACGGCGCTGGGGTGCCCACCGTGACGTGCTGGCCGACGCCCTGGCCGCCGAGGCGGACTACGCGCGCCGGCTGCGCCACGACCCGCTGGCGCGCTTCGACCCGGAGCCGCTGATGGAGGCCCGCGACGCGGCCGCCGTCACCCCGCGCCAGGCCCGCCGCCGCCCCGCCGAACTCCACGGCCCCCGCGGCCTCGCCGAACGCATCCGTCCCGTCCTCGCCTCCCTCGCCGACCCGGCGATGGGCGTCCCGGCCGAGTGCCCCGAACGCGACCGCGTCCGCGAACTCCTCGCCGCCGCGGCCACCATCCTCGACGCGGCCGCCCGCGCCATCCGCCACGGCACCCCGGTCTCCCTTCCCCCGAACGCCGTCGCGGCCTTCAGAACCCCGGACACGGACGCCATCCTGACGGGACCGCCCCACCGTGCCGCAAAGCGCCTCGGATTCCTGCTCCGGCGTGTGGTGGAAACGGTGGAGGGCGAACGCGACGCGACATCCCCACGCACGCGCGCCACCGGACCGAAGCCCCACCCGAGCGGGAACACCGGCCGCCTCCGGACCGCCGCAGCCGGGGGCACGCGTGCTCTCGGGCGCATCCCAGCGGTCCTGACCGCGGGCAGGCGTGCCGCCGGGAACGGCACCCGTCCCAAGGAGGGCGGCGGCACCCCGCAACCGCCGAGCAGCTCACCCGCCCCGACCCCGGGCAACGGGAAGGCGGGCGCCACCCGTCCCGAAGCGAGCGGCGCCCCGCAACCGCAGAGCGGCGCCCCCACTCCTAGCCCGGCCCCCACTCCTAGCCCGGCCCCCACTCCTAGCCAGGCCCCCACTCCTAGCCAGGCCCCCACTCCTAGCCAGGCCCCCACTCCTAGCCAGGCCCCCACTCCTAGCCAGGCCCCCACTCCTAGCCCGGCCCCCGCTCCAAGCCCGGCCCCCACTCCAAGCCCGGCCCCCGCTCCAAGCCCGGCCCCCACCCCGGCCGCCGGGAAGCTCGACGGCACCCCGGCCGAACCCATGCTCCGGCCCAGCCTCCTGGAACTGACCCCCGTGGCCCTCAAAGCCATGCGGGAGGAACTCCACCGCGACTCCCAGATCACCCGCCACGCGATCCGCGTGTCGACCGTCGCCGCCGTCGGCTACCTCCTCGGCACCTGGCTCCCCCTCGGCCACGGCTACTGGGCCCCGCTGGCCGCGGTCATGATCATGCGCCCGGACTTCTCACAGACGTACAGCCGAGCCGTCGCCCGTTTCGTCGGCACGCTCGTCGGGGTGACGCTGGCCACGGGAGTCGTCCAGGCGGCCCACCCCGGGACGTACCTCTCGGGCGCCTTCGCCGTGGTCAGCGCGGGGCTGATGTTCCTGCTGCTGCGTACGGGGCAGATCGCCTCCCAGGCCTGCATCGCCGCGTACGTCGTCTTCCTGCTCGGCATGGGCGGGCAGCAGTGGACCCAGACGGTCCCGGAGCGGGTGCTGCTCACCCTGCTGGGCGGACTCCTCGCGGTGATCGCGTACGCCGTCTACCCGGCCTGGGAAACCCCGCGCCTGCGCCCCCGCCTCGCCGACCGGCTGGCCGCGCAGGGCCGCTACGCCGCCGCCGTCATCGGCCGCTACGCCGACCCCGGCGGTGGCGGCGACGACGTCCGCGAGGCCCTTCTCGCCGCGCGTGCCGCCCGCGCGGCCTGGCACACGACCGTGGCCCACGCCCAGACGGAGCCGGTACGCCACCGGGGCCTGCCCCCGACCGCGGCCGACGCCGCCGACGAGGCCATCGCCCACACGGGCCGCGTCGCCATGCTCCTGGAGGCCCACCTCCCGGACCGGGACGCACCCGCGGTCCCGCCCGCCGCCGTCTTCGCCGAAGTGCTGCGCGAAGACACCCGACGGGGCGCCAAGGCGATCCGCGAGCGCCGCGTCCCGCGCTGGGACGCCGTCCGCGAGGCCCTGGTGGCCTGGGACCGCGAGGGCGTGCCCGGGGACGGCCCGGCGGCGTTCGTCCGCCGGGGCGCGGGCCTGCTCCTGGAAGCCCTCGACGAACTCTCCGATGCCCTCGACACCGCCGTACTCCCGACGACGGACAAGGCCGACGCGTCCGCCCGGACGAAGCGGGTCAAACACGCGAAAGCAGCGCGACGTGTGAAGCGCCTGAAACATGCCGACGGGCCGCGGAACCCGAAGGATTCCGCGGCCCGCAGCTGAGTGATCCGGCGGTCAGGAGCCCAGGCTCGCCGTGGGCAACCCCGTGGGCAGCTGCTGCCCGCCCTCGCTCTTCACGTACGACTCCGTGCCGACCCCGCCCTGCCACGTGATCTTCAGGCCCGTACCGCTGACGGAGTCGACCATGCCGACCGCACGGTCCTTGCTGCCGTCCGTGCACGTGAGGCGGATCATCCGCATGCCCGACTCCTCGGCGGCGGTGCCGCTGCACACGGTGCCCCCGGTCGTGAAGACCGCGGCCTTCTTGCCGGTGACCATCAGCGCCACCGCCTTGCCGCCCGTGGTCGCCAGCCAGCTGCCCTCCAGCTTGCTCTTGGTGCCGGAGGTGCTGTCCGAGCCGCCGCCCGTGTCGGCCGTCTCCGTGGCGGACGCGCTCGGGCTCGTGGACTTGTCGCCGGAGCCGCCGTCGTCGCTGCTGCAACCAGCCAGCACGAGCGCGGCCGCCAGGCCCGCGATCGCGGCCGCGATACGCGCGTGCCTGCGCGGGAAGGTCGCCGAAGTCACTGAAGCCCCCAAGGGTGGTGAGGATGCCGAGGTCGCCGGAACGACCGCAGCAAGCTACCAGGAGGACTTGCGAACGCCCGGGAGGGATCCGGCGTGCGCTTGCTCACGCCGGGTTCCTCCCGGGAGAGGCCGAAGGCGCGCAGGTATCCGCGCGGGCGGCCGTCCACCGCGTCCCGGTTGCGTACGCGGGTGGCGCAGGTGTCGCGCGGCTGCCTGCGCAATTCCTCCTGGGCCGCGATCCGTTCGGCGTCGGTCGAGGAAGGCCGGCGGATGATGTCCTTCAGCTCGGCCCGTCGGGCGGCGTACCGCGCGACGAACTCCCGGCGCTTCTCGTTCTTCGCGATCCGGCTCTTCTTCGCCATCAGACCTTCACTCCTCGGGCACGGATCCGCGCCACGGCCACCTCCACGCATGCAGTGGGCGGACAAGGTGACGCACCTCTCGTGATCGTCGACCCGCAGCTATTGGCAATGGGATTCATTTTCAGTAAAATACGAGCATGGCACGCAACGAACTCCGTCCGGTCGTCAGGCTCCGGTCCACGGCCGGGACCGGCTACACCTACGTCACCCGCAAGAACCGCCGGAGCGACCCCGACCGGATGACCCTGCGCAAGTACGACCCGGTCGCGGGCCGCCATGTCGACTTCCGAGAGGAGCGCTGACCGTCATGCGCGAGGGAATCCACCCGGCGTACGGCCCGGTCGTCTTCCGGGACCGCGCCGCGAACCACGCCTTCCTCACCCGCTCGACCATGACGAGCGAAAGGACGATCGAGTGGGAGGACGGCAGCACCTACCCGGTGGTGGACGTCGAGATCTCGAACGTCAGCCACCCGTACTACACGGGCAACGCACGCGTCCTGGACACGGCCGGGCGCGTCGAGCGCTTCGAGCGCCGCTACGGAAAGCGGGGTTGAGGGTGGCCGAGCACTGCGTGACGTCCCGGTAGGCCCGGCCGGGTGCCCATAGGTAGGAGATTCCCTACGGTTGACTCGTAGGGAATCTCCTACCTATTCTCGTATCCATGAGCCCCATGGAACCCACGAACATCACCCACGCCTCCTTCGTCACCCTCCCCGTCGCCGACCAGGACCGCGCCCTGCGCTTCTACACGGACGTACTCGGCTTCGAGGTCACCGCCGACCGGGACATGCCTCCCGGGCGGTGGCTCCAGGTCGCGCCCAAGGGGGCGCAGACCGTCTTCACGCTCTCGGGTCCGGGGATGGGTGGTTTTACGCCCGGCGAGACCCGGGGGATCATGTTGGTCACGACCGATGTCGACGCCGACTGCGCGCGGCTCGCCGTCGCGGGCGTCACGGTGGAAGGTCCCGACGACCTCCCCTGGGGCCGCATGGCCTCGTTCCGTGACCCGGACGGCAACGGTCTGATGCTGATCACGGAGAAGGAAGGCTTCTGATCGCGCCATGACGACCATCGGGGCCCATGAGGACCGCCTCTTCGCCGCGCTCGCCAACACCACCCGCCGAGAGGTGCTGCGGCTGCTGCGCGACGACGGGCCCCAGCCCGTCCAGGCGCTCGCCGACCACTTCGACATGCGCCGCCCGAGCCTCTCGGAGCACCTCAAGGTGCTCCGAGAGGCCGGGCTGGTGTCGGAGGAGCGCGCGGGACGGCAGCGGATCTACCGTCTGGAGGCCGCGCCGCTCGCCGATGTGCAGGACTGGCTCCACCCGTACGAGCGGTTCTGGCGCGACAGGCTCAAGGGCCTCGGCGATCTCCTGGACCGTATGCCCGACGATGACGAGACATGAGCCCTGTTCCGCAGTCCGAGCCGGCGGACGACCTGACGACCATCCGCGTCGACCAGTTCCTCCCGCACCCGCCCGCCAAGGTCTGGCGCGCCCTCACCGAGCCCGAGCTGCTCGTGCAGTGGCAGATGCAGGGGTCGGAGGACTTCCGGCTCGAAGTCGGTCACCAGTACACGCTGACGTCGGTCCCGCGCCCCAACTCGAACTTCTCCGGCACCGTTGACGTGCGCGTTCTCGCGTATGAGCCGGAGCGGATGCTGCGCGTCCGGTGGGCGGACACGGATCCCGCCAATCCCACGGATTGGACCATTACTTGGACACTGGAACACGAAGGCCGCGGTACGCGTCTGTTCCTAGTACACGAGGGATTCGATCCGGACGATCCCGCACAGATGATGGCGCGGAAGATCATGGACGGGGGCTGGAGATCGCATGTGATGCGAGCTCTGGGGAATGCGCTGGATCAGCTGTAGCCCGCAGGCCGGCCGGCTGGAGCCGGAGGACGACCAGCTGTAGCCGCTTGCACAACCCGCTGTAGTCAAGAGGCGGTAAAAGCTGTAACCGCAGGACCACCCCGCGTGCACGTGCATCTGCCCATGCATCTGCACATGAACAGAGCTATGATCCGGGTCAGTTGACCACTGCATCTATGGCCACTTCAGCCACTGCACGACCGGGGAGCGACCTGTGGACCACGACGTGTACGACGTGGATGACGTGTACGACGGCATGGCTGACGACGTGTACAACGGCATGGCCGCGACCGCACTGAACGGGGTGGCCTGGCAGAAGAGCCGGCACAGCAACTCGCAGGGTTCCTGTGTGGAGTTCGCCCGGCTGCCCGGTGGCGACGTGGCCGTGCGGAATTCGCGGTTCCCCGAGGGGCCCGCGCTCGTCTACACGCGTGCCGAGATAGAGGCGATGCTCCTGGGCATCAAGGACGGCGAGTTCGACCACCTGATCGCGGGCTGATGACGCCCGCCCGCCGGTGCGACCGAGGGCGATCGACGCTCGACGCTGAGTAACGCGCGTAGAACCGCGGCGCCAAAAGGCGCCGCGGTTTCCTACTCGGCCGTACCCGGCTGCTGGAGCCGGAACAGCGCCCAGACGACCTTCCCGCTGAGGGTGCCCGCGAGCGGGTGCCAGCCCCAGCTGTCGGCGAACGAGTCGACCAGGAAGAGGCCGCGGCCCGACTCCGCCGAGAAGTCGTCCGAGTCGCCCGCGACCGGGCTGTCGTGACTGGGGTCGCGCACCGCGCACACCAGGCGTGAGGTCCACCGCATCAAGTGCAGCCGCACGGGCGGGCCTTGGTCGTCCCGAGGCGTGTCCGAGGGCAGTGCGTGCCGCAGCGCGTTGGTGACGAGCTCGGAGACCACCAGACAGATGTCGTCGAAGCGGTCGCCGACGTCCCACTGGTCCAGCGTTCTGCGGGTGAACTGCCGCGCTTCGCGTACCGCTTCGTAGCGTGCGGGCAAAGCGCAGGAAGCGGCGTCGGACACGGCCGCGGGATCGAGCGGCGGAAGTCCCTGCCGTAAGGGCTCGAGCATGGTCGATCCATTCGTCCCCATGCGAGGCACTCCCGGGTGTTCGCGGTCGTTGCGATGCAGCGGTGGCGCGGGGACCATGGTTCCGAATGCGTACAGCAGATGCAAGGGCAGATGCACGTGCACGCGCCCGAATTAGACCTTCGTCTACCAGTTGTTGGTCATTTCTTCTGTCACCTTCTTCCCTCTTGTTGCCCCTCTCCTGACCTTTTCCTGCGTGGCTCCTTTGGCTACTTTCCGTTTCCGTAATCGAACGAGTACTGCTTGAAGTGTTTTAGTGGCAGACTTCGGCCCCTGAAGACGGTTGGGGAGGCGGACGAACGTGAGCGCTGGTGAGTCGAGCGGCTCGGTGGTGCGGCGCATGCTGCTGGGGTCACATCTGCGGCGCCTGCGGGAGGCGCGTGGAATCACCCGGGAAGCGGCCGGTTACTCGATCCGTGCCTCCGAATCGAAGATCAGCCGCATGGAGTTGGGACGGGTGAGCTTCAAGACGCGCGACGTCGAGGATCTGCTGACGCTGTACGGCATCACGGACGAGGCGGAGCGCACCTCCCTCGTCTCGCTCGCGAAAGAGGCCAACGTCGCGGGCTGGTGGCACAGTTACTCCGACGTCCTGCCCAGCTGGTTCCCGACCTACGTCGGCCTCGAGGGCGCGGCCCATCTGATCCGGGTCTACGAAGTGCAGTTCGTGCACGGCCTGCTGCAGACCGAGGCATACGCGCACGCGGTCGTCGCGCGCGGCATGAAGGGCGCGTCCGTCGCCGACATCGACCGCCGCGTGGCGCTGCGCCTGGAGCGTCAGAAGTACCTCGTCTCCGAGAACGCCCCGGAGTTCCACATCGTCCTCGACGAGGCCGCGTTGCGCCGCCCGTACGGCGATCGCGAGGTGATGCGCGGACAGCTCCAGCATCTGATCGAGGTCTCGGAGCGTCCCAACGTACGACTCCAGGTCATGCCGTTCAGCTTCGGCGGGCACTCCGGCGAGAGCGGCGCCTTCACCATCCTGAGCTTCCCGGAGTCCGACCTGTCGGACGTCGTCTATCTGGAACAGCTCACCAGCGCGCTCTACCTGGACAAGCGTGAGGACGTCACCCAGTACGAGGGCGCGCTGAAGCAGCTGCAGCAGGACAGTCCGGGCCCCTCCGAGAGCCGCGACCTGCTGAGGGGGCTGCTCCAGCTCTCCTGAGAGTCTCCGCAGAGTCTTTGAAGGCGTTCTTCAACTCCCCTGAAACACAAGTACGATGACGCGTGATCAGACCGTGATCGGATGTCTGCCTCGGCAGCGCAGGGATTGAGGGATTGAGGAACACATGTCGTCCTATTTCACCGACCTGGCTCAGCAGTACATCGACGGCGAGTGGCGCCCGGGCACCGGCTCCTGGGACATCATCGACTTCAATCCGTACGACGGCGAGAAGCTGGCGTCGATCACGATAGCCACGGCGGGCGAGGTCGATCAGGCCTACCGCGCGGCCGAGCGCGCCCAGAAGGAATGGGGCGCGACCAACGCGTACACCCGGCGCGCGGTCTTCGAGAAGGCTCTGCGCATCATCGAGGAGCGCGAGGCCGAGATCACCGAGGTGATCATCGCCGAGCTCGGCGGCACCCACCTCAAGGCCGGCTTCGAACTGCACCTCGCCAAGGAGTTCCTGCGCGAGTCGATCCAGCTGGCGCTGCGCCCCGAGGGCAAGATCCTCCCCTCGCCGATCGACGGCAAGGAGAACCGCGTCTACAAGGTTCCCGTCGGCGTCGTCGGTGTGATCAGCCCCTTCAACTTCCCGTTCCTGCTGTCGATCAAGTCCGTCGCGCCCGCGCTCGCGCTGGGTAACGGCGTGGTCCTCAAGCCGCACCAGAACACCCCGATCGTGGGTGGCTCCCTGGTCGCCAAGGTCTTCGAGGACGCGGGCCTGCCGGGCGGTCTCCTCAACGTCGTCATCACCGACATAGCCGAGATAGGCGACGCCTTCATCGAGCACCCGGTGCCCAAGGTCATCTCCTTCACGGGCTCCGACAAGGTCGGCCGTCACGTCGCCACCGTCTGCGCCTCCCACTTCAAGCGCTCCGTCCTCGAACTGGGCGGCAACAGCGCCCTGGTGGTCCTCGACGACGCGGACATCGACTACGCGGTCGACGCGGCGGTCTTCAGCCGCTACGTCCACCAGGGTCAGGTCTGCATGGCCGCCAACCGTGTCCTCGTGGACCGCTCGATCGAGGCCGAGTTCACCGAGAAGTTCGTCGCCAAGGTCAAGACGCTGAAGGCCGGCGACCCGAGCGACCCGCAGACGGTCATCGGTCCGGTCATCAACTCCTCGCAGGCGGACGCGATTTCCGGCGCCGTCGAGCAGGCGATCGCGGAGGGCGCCACGGCCCTGGTGCACGGCACGACGACCGACAACCTGGTCGAGCCCTCCGTCCTGACCGGCGTCCCCGCCGACTCGTCCCTTCTCCAGCAGGAGATCTTCGGCCCGGTCGTCTTCCTCGTCCCCTTCGACGGCGAGGAGGAGGCTGTCCGCCTCGTCAACGACACCCCGTACGGACTGAGCGGCGCCGTCCACACGGGTGACATCGAGCGCGGCGTGAACTTCGCCAAGCAGATCGACACCGGCATGTTCCACGTCAACGACGGCACCGTGCACGACGAACCGCTGGTCCCCTTCGGCGGCGAGAAGCACTCCGGCATCGGCCGTCTGAACGGCGAGACGACCGTCGACGCGTTCACCACGGTGAAGTGGATCTCGGTGCAGCACGGCCGGAGCTTCTTCCCGTTCTAGGACGTCTTCGCCCTGCCGGGCCCTTGCGGACAGAAGCTGACCGCAAGGGCCCGTAGCTTCGTCGGTGTCAGGCAGAAGGTGCCGGGCAAGAGGTCCCGACGAAAGGCGGCCGGTCATGGTGACTCATGTGCGAGCGGAGGCTCAGGGTGACGAGCGCGGGGCGTTGCTCTCCTTCCTCGAGGAACAGCGGGGCGGTATCCGCCGGGCACTGCTCGGGCTGACCGAGGAGCAGGCGGCTTCGCGCCCCAGCGCGAGCGAGCTGTCGCTGTCCGGGCTGCTCAAGCACGTCGCCGAGACCGAACAGGGTTGGGTCGCCCGCGCCAAGGGTGAGTCCCCGGCCGTCAAGCGGGACGAGTCGAACTGGCACGAGTGTTTCGTCCTCGTCGACGGCGAGACCGTCGACGCGCAGCTCGCGTACTGGGAGAAGGTCGCCGCCGAGACGGACGCGTTCCTCCGCTCGGTGCCCAGCCTCGACGACACCTTCGCGCTCCCGAACGACCCTTGGTTCCCGCCGGAAGAGCGGGTCTCGATGCGCTGGCTGGCGCTCCATCTGATCCGCGAGACGGCCCGGCACGCCGGCCACGCCGACATCGTCCGCGAGTCCCTGGACGGCGCGACCGCCTTCGAGCTGGTGGCCAGGGAGCAGGCGGGCTGACGGGCCCGGCAGCGGGCGGGTCCACCCCGGCGCTCTAGTGTGGACCGCATGTCAGCGATCCGTCTCCTGGTGCTGGGCGCCGTCCGCCAGCACGGGCGGGCCCACGGCTACCAGGTGCGCAACGACCTGGAGTACTGGGGCGCGCACGAGTGGTCCAACGCCAAGCCCGGCTCGATCTACCACGCGCTCAAGCAGATGGCGAAGCAGGGACTGCTGCACGCCCACGAGATCGCGCCGTCGACGGCCGGCGGTCCGCCGCGCACCGAGTACGAGATCACGGACAAGGGCACCGAGGAGTTCCTGGCCCTCCTGCGCGAGTCCCTGACGTCGTACGACCAGAAGATGGACGTCAAGTCCGCGGCGATCGGCTTCATCGTCGATCTGCCGAGGAGCGAGGCGGTGGCGCTCCTGAAGGAGCGGATCCGGAGGATCGGGGAGTGGCGGGCCGCCGTCACCGAGCACTACGTGCCCGAGGACGGCCCCGAACAGCTCGGCCACATCGGCGAGATCATGAACCTCTGGGTGCACACCGCCGACGCCGACGCCGAGTGGACGCGCGGCCTGATCGCGCGGATCGAGGGCGGGGCCTACACCTTCGCGGGTGAGGGCGAGCCGTTCGTCGGCGTCCTGGCCGAGGGCGAGGAGAACCCGTACGCGACGGGAACGCCGCACCCGGGGGACCGCCACTAATCAAGTTTGACGAATAGGGCGACCGGGGTTACTTTCGAGAAGTAGTCAAGTTTGACTAGCGAGGGAGAGGTCAGTGGCCGACGCGGCGATCACCGTCGAAGGGGCACGCAAGAGGTACGGCGACAAGCAGGCGCTGGACGGACTCGACCTACTGGTCGGACGTGGCACGGTGCACGGAGTGCTCGGCCCCAACGGTGCGGGCAAGACGACCCTGGTCCGGATCCTGTCCACCCTGCTGCGGCCCGACGGGGGCCGCGTGGAGGTCGCGGGTCACGACGTGGTGCGCGAGGCGGGCCGGGTACGGCTGCGCATCGGGCTGCTCGGCCAGCACGCCGCGCTCGACGAGGAGCTCGGTGGACGCCAGAACCTGGAGATGTTCGGGCGCCTGCACCATCTGCGCGCCCGGCACGCGCGCGTACGGGCCGACCAGCTTTTGGAGCGCTTCGGGCTCGCGGACACCGGCCGCAAGGCGGTCAAGCGCTACAGCGGCGGCATGCGCCGCCGTCTGGACCTCGCCGCGTCCCTCGTCACCGACCCGGAGGTGCTCTTCCTGGACGAACCGACGACCGGGCTCGACCCGCGCGGCCGGACCGAGGTGTGGGCGTCGGTGCGCTCGCTGGTCGGCGGCGGCACCACGGTCCTGCTGACCACGCAGTATCTGGAGGAGGCCGACCAGCTCGCCGACCGCATCTCCGTCGTCGACCACGGGCGCGTCATCGCCGACGGCACGGCGGACGAGCTGAAGGCCCGCACCGGCGGCGACCGCATCGACGTGGTGCTGCGCGACGGGGGCCAACTGGGCGCCGCCGTGGCCCTGTTGCCCTTCCCCGCCGAGGGCGTCTCGGTGGACACCGACCGCCGGCTCCTCAGCGCCCCGGTCACCGACCGCATGACGGCGCTCGCCGGGGCCGTACGCGCCCTGGAGGAGGCCGGGATCGAGGCGGAGGACATCGCGCTGCGGCGGCCGACGCTGGACGAGGTGTTCCTGCACCTGACCGGAGACGACCACCGAGTGAAGGAGGCCGCGTGAGCACGACCTACGAGACGAGCAGCCCGGGTACGTACGGGGCATACGCCCTCGCCGACTGCTGGACCATGACCCGCCGCGAACTCGCCCACTGGGCACGGCAACCGGTCCAGGTGGCCGTCGGCCTCATCTTCCCGGTGATGCTGCTGCTGATGTTCGGCTATCTGATCGGCGGCGGCCGGGGCGTCGAGGGCGCCTACGTCGACTTCCTGGTGCCCGGCATGCTCGCGCTGACCATGGCCTTCGGCCTGGAGGGCACGATGCTGGCGGTCACCCAGGACCTCAACAAGGGCGTGATCGACCGCTTCAGGTCGATGCCCATGGCCAACGGCGCGGTCCTGGTGGGCCGTTCCGCCGCCGACATGCTTCAGTCGGGGCTCGGTCTCGCCGCCCTGATCGGCGTCGGGTACGCGATCGGCTGGCGTCCCCACGGCGGTCCGGGCGCCTTCCTGGGAGCCGTCGGCCTGCTCCTTCTGTTCCGTTTCGCGATGCTCTGGATCGGCATCGAGCTGGCGCTGGTCGCCGGGAAGCCGGAGATGGTCCAGGCCGTCCAGATCCTGGTCTGGCCGGTCGGCTTCCTGTCCAATGCCTTCGCGACCCCGGATTCCATGCCCGGCTGGCTGGGC
Organism: Streptomyces albiflavescens; assembly: GCF_014645835.1. GTDB lineage: Bacteria > Actinomycetota > Actinomycetes > Streptomycetales > Streptomycetaceae > Streptomyces > Streptomyces albiflavescens. The sequence goes on along the minus strand of NZ_BMMM01000010.1, from coordinate 80,018 downwards.
ACGGCGGTCGAGTGGAACCCGATGTCCCAGACGGCGACGGCGGTACGCGACCTGTTCGGCGGCCCCGGCGGGGAGCCGGGGCACCTCTGGGCGGCCGCGATCTGGCCGCTGGGTCTGCTGGCGGTGTTCTTTCCGCTGGCGGTACGGAGGTTCGGGCGGCTCAGTGTGTAGTCGGGGTCACTCCTCGAGCAGGTTGCGCAGGTCGATGTCGACCGGGAAGGGGACGATGGTGGTCAGCTTGTCGGTGTGGACGGGGCGGTCCGGGCGCGGGACGAATACGCCGCTGTCCTCGTCGCGCCAGAACTGGTGCACCTCCGGAACGTCGTTCTCGCCGCGCTCGACACGCCAGTAGTGGGCGATTCCGGCCTCGGCGTACATGGCGGGCTTGTGGAAACGGTCCATGCCGCGAGAGCCGGGTGAAACCACCTCGATGGCAAGTGCCACGCACGCGACCGGTGTGCAGTCCAGGGTGCGGATGTCGAGCCCGGTCCTGTCGTACACGATGAAGTCCGGCTTGGGGGCGTTGTTGTCGTCGAACTGGGTCCAGCGCTCAGTGTTGACGGCGTACGGCGGCCGCTTGGCGAGAGCCAGCGAGAGGTAAAGCCGGTCTCGGACCTGGTCGTGCCACCAGCTGGTAACCCCACGTACCACGATCTTCCCATCCACGAGTTCCCAGTCGAACGGGACGTCCAGCTCCTTGACCTGGTCCCACGTCCAGCCCTCCTCGGGCGGGAACATCCAGTTCTCGGGAGTGGCCCGCGGGTGCTGCTCGGTGTGTGCCTCTGCGGCCATGACTGCTCCCATGAAGGAGATCGTGAGTGGTGGTGCTCTCTGCTGTTCCCCTGACGACAGTAGTGTCACTCGCCCGAGTGAGGAGGCAACGTTCCTGCGTGCCTGGTCCTAGTGGTGGAAGCTGGTCGCCCTGTCCTTGTCGCGGGTCAAGGGGTGTGACTGTCGGCGCAGTTCGGGCAGCAGGCGGCTCAAGTCCTCCACGAAGAGGTCGGAGAGGTCGGTCGTGAAGCCGTTGCGGCACACCACGCGCAGGACGGCCAGGTCCTCGCGGTTCGCCGGGAAGGTGTACGCGGGCAGCAGCCAGCCGTGCTCGCGCATCCGCCGGGACACGTCGAACACGTCGTACGAGGTCACCTCGGGCGCCGTCGTGAAGGCGAAGACCGGCAGCTGGTCGCCCCGGGTGAGCAGCGTGAAGTCGCCCAGCGCCGAGATGCGCTCGGCGAGCCCGCGGGCCACGTCCCGGGTCGTCTGCTGCACCGCCCGATAGCCCTCGCGGCCCAGGCGCAGGAACGTGTAGTACTGCGCCACGACCTGTGCGCCCGGCCGGGAGAAGTTGAGCGCGAAGGTCGGCATGTCGCCGCCCAAGTAGTTGACCCGGAAGACGAGTTCCTCCGGCAGCTCGGCCGCCGACCGCCACAGCGCCCAGCCGACGCCCGGGTAGACCAGGCCGTACTTGTGCCCCGAGGTGTTGATCGACGACACCCTCGGGAGCCGGAAGTCCCAGACCATGTCCTCGTCGATGAAGGGCGCGATCATGGCTCCGGAGGCGCCGTCGACATGGACGGGGACGTCCAGGCCGGTGCGCTCCTGGAGTTCGTCGAGGGCAGCGCACAGCTCCGCGATGGGCTCGTAGGACCCGTCGAAGGTCGACCCGAGGATGCCGACGACCCCGATGGTGTTCTCGTCGCACAGCTCGGCCGCCGCGCGGGGGTCGAGGTGGAACCGGTCGCCCTCCATCGGGACCAGGCGCGGCTCGACCTCCCAGAAGTTGCAGAACTTGTCCCAGCAGACCTGGACGTTGATGCCCATGACGAGATTGGGGCGCGCCCCCGGATAGCGATCCGCGTTCCGCTGCGCCCAGCGTCGCTTCAGCGCCATCCCGGCCAGCATGCACGCCTCGCTCGACCCGGTGGTCGAACAGCCCACCGCGGCAGCCGGATCGGGCGCGTTCCACAGGTCGGCGAGCATCGCCACGCAGCGCCGCTCCAGCTCGGCCGTGCGCGGGTACTCGTCCTTGTCGATCATGTTCTTGTCCCGGCACTCCGCCATCAGGATGCCAGCCTGCGGTTCCATCCAGGTGGTGACGAAGGTGGCGAGGTTCAGCCGGGAGTTCCCGTCCAGCATGAGCTCGTCGTGGACGAGTTCGTACGCGATCGTGGGCGGCAGCGGGCCATCGGGGAGCCGGTGCTTCGGCGGCGCCTCGACCATGTCGCTGACCGGATTCGTCTCCCCGAAGAACGGGTTGACGGACCTCGGGTGCTCGTCGGGCTTCTCGTGGCCTCGGTGAAGTGGCATGACGTTTCCTCTCGTTTCCTAGCGGACCGGGCTTCCGTCGTCGTGGAGCTGCATCTGCGGTCTGCCGGTCACCAGCAGCCAGGCAGGCAGCGAGGCGATACACAAAAGGGCGAGGGTCGTCGGCGAGGCGACGAGGACCGCGGCGGTGAACAGGCTCACCCAGCCCTGCCGGGTGACGGCCAGGAGCATGCCCAGCACGCCCGCCGCCACGCCCACGGCGGGCTGGACGCCGGACACCAGGGCGTGGGCACAGAGACCGAGGGCGGTGCCCACGAACACGGCGGGGAAGATCCGGCCGCCGCGGAAGCCGCAGGACGCGGCGACCGCCAGGGCAGCCAGCTTCACCACCGTCATCGTGGCGAACTGCCCGGCCGACCAGCCCTCCGGGTTGCGGGCCAGCTCCGCGATCTGGTCCAGCCCCTTGAAGAGCGTCAGCGGGCCGCCCAGAGCCCCCAACGCCCCCAGGACGAGCCCGCCCACCGGAAGCATCAGCATCGGATGCCGCAGCCGCTGGAAGGCCGCGTGGAGGTACGGGAAGGCGTAGACGGCGCACATGCCGAGCAGCGCGCCGACCGACGCGACGACGATCGCCGCGAGCACGTCGCCCCCGTCAGGCCGGCCGATCGGGGGCAGGTGGAGGTCGAAGCTCGCGTGGTGGACCAGGTCGGTCGTCAGGGCGCCGGCCGCGGCGGCGGCCAGGGGAGCGAAGAGGTTGTCCCACAGCAGCCCCTTGATCGGCTTCCCGGCCAGCGACTCCGAGATGACCAGGGCGGCCGCCACCGGTGTGCCGAACAGCGCGCCGAGCGTCGCCGCCTCCGCCAGCGCCACCCACAGCCCGCCCGGCAGCCTGGAGACGAACCGGCGGCCCAGCCATACCGCCAGCCCGACGTTCACGGCGATGATCGGGTTCTCGGGGCCGAGGCTCGGGCCGCCCGCGAGCATCAGAGCGGCCGCCAGCAGCAGGCCCGGCAGCACGACGGGCGGCAGCGCGGGCGCGTTCAGCCCCATGGTGGCCGGGTCGGGCCCCGCGTGCCCCGGCACCTTCCACACCACCAGTCCGACCGCGATGCCGGTCGCGGTGAGCATGACGAACATCCACAGCACGGAGTAACGGCCGATCCCCAGGGCGTCGGGCAGGTTCTGCCACAGCACCCCCTGGAGCTTCTCGGCCGCCACGCTCACCCCGACGAAGAGCAGGCTGGACGCCACACCCACGACGAGAGCGGGCAGGATCAACGGCAGCAGGGCGCGCGCGGGGGCCGCGGGAGCGGTGGTGGGCGCCTGCTGCGCGGAGTCCTGGGCCACGGGCTCACCATATGCGGACGAAACGGGCCCAACATCCGGAGCGGCGCAGGCGAGGCACGCGGTGGAAACGGGCTTGCACCTCACGCCACGTGAGGGCCCACCGTGGAGTGCGTACCGACACAAGGAGCGGAAGTGAGCTACTCAGTGGGCCAGGTCGCCGGTTTCGCCGGGGTCACGGTGCGCACGCTGCACCACTACGACGAGATCGGCCTGCTCGCGCCCGGCGGGCGCAGCCACGCGGGCCACCGGCGCTACAGCGACGCCGACCTCGACCGGCTGCAGCAGATCCTGTTCTACCGAGAACTCGGCTTCCCGCTCGACGAGGTCGCCGCCCTGCTCGACGATCCCGACGCGGACCCGCGCGCGCATCTGCGCCGCCAGCACGAGTTGCTGACCGCCCGGATCGAGAAGCTGCAGAAGATGGCCGCGGCCGTGGAGCACGCCATGGAGGCACGCAAGATGGGGATCAATCTCACGCCCGAGGAGAGGTTCGAGGTCTTCGGCGACAAGGACCCGGAGCAGTACGCCGAGGAGGCGGAGCAGCGCTGGGGCGGCACCGAGGAGTACGCCGAGTCCCAGCGCCGGGCCGCCCGTTACACCAAGGACGACTGGAAGCGCGTACAGGCCGAGGTCGACGCCTGGAGCGAGCGCTACCAGGCCCTGATGGCCGCCGGTGAGCCGCCGGCCGGCCAGGCGGCCATGGACCTGGCCGAGGAACACCGCCGGCACATCTGCAAGTGGTTCTACGAGTGCTCGTACGAGCTCCACCAGTGCCTCGGCGCGATGTACGTCTCGGACGAGCGGTTCAAGGCGTTCTACGACGCCATGCGGCCGGGCCTCGCCGAGCACCTGAGGGACGCGATCACGGCGAACGCGGCGCGGCACGCGCGGGAAGCCTGACGGCGGCACGCGCGGGAAGACACGCGTAAGGGGCGTCGGTCCTGGCGGACGCCCCTTACGCGCGTGCGCTGCTCCTCGGACCCGCGTGCGCTACTCCTTGACCAGGACCACCGCCGTCCCGTACGCGCACACCTCCGTCCCCACGTCCGCCGCCTCCGTCACGTCGAAGCGGAACATCAGCACGCCGTTGCCGCCACGCGCGCGTGCTTGCTCGACGAGCCGCTCCATGGCCTGGTTGCGGGTCTGCACGAGTGTCTTGGTGAGCCCCTTGAGCTCACCGCCGATCATCGACTTCAGACCCGCGCCGATCTGGCTGCCCAGGTGCCGGGAGCGCACGGTGAGGCCGAAGACCTCACCGATGACCTGCTGGACGCGGTAACCGGGTACGTCGTTCGTCGTCACGACCAGGACGTCCGACCGGGGTCCCTGGCCGCCGCCGTAATCATCGATGTCCATGGCTCACAGCTTTGTCCCAGTCACCCCACAGTGCATCCTGGAGTCACCGGTGGAACCTGGGGTCGACACATGGCGTTGATAGCTTTGTTCGGCCGTATCAGGACGCCGTATCTTCCTCCACCCCTTCAGGAGCCCGGAACCGTGACGACGCTTGCCCTTGGTCCAAGCTGGCTGGATCCGAACGCGCTCCTGGACAACTTCGGCATCTGGGGCCTGCTGCTCATCGTCTTCGCCGAGTCCGGCCTGCTCATCGGCTTCTTCCTGCCGGGCGACTCGCTGCTGTTCACCTGCGGCCTGCTGATCACCGCGGGCACGATGGACTTCCCTCTGTGGGCGGCCATCCTGCTGATCTGCCTCGCCGCGATCCTCGGCGACCAGGCGGGCTACCTCTTCGGCAAGAAGGTCGGCCCCTCGCTCTTCACCCGCCCGAACTCCCGCCTGTTCAAGCAGGAGAACGTGGTCAAGGCCCACGAGTTCTTCGAGAAGTACGGGCCCAAGTCCCTGGTCCTGGCCCGCTTCGTGCCCATCGTGCGCACGTTCACGCCGATCATCGCCGGCGTCTGCGGCATGAAGTACCGCTCGTTCATCACCTTCAACATCATCGGTGGCGTCCTGTGGGGCGCGGGTGTCACGCTGCTCGGCTCCTGGCTCGGCAACATCGGCTTCGTCCACAAGAACATCGAAGCGATCCTGATCCTGATCGTCCTCGTCTCGGTGGTCCCGATCATCATCGAGTTCCTGCGGGCCCGCTCCAAGGCCAAGAAGAACCCGCCGCAGGAGCCCGCCCAGACCCCGGCCCAGACGCAGACCGCGCCTCCGGTCATGGACGACGCGACGAGGCCGCTCCGGCTGCAGAACCCCCCGTACGGCAACCAGCCCCACCAGGACCAGGGTTACCCGCATCAGCAGCAGTACCAGGAGCCCTACCCCCAGCAGTACCAGGAGCCCTACCCGCAGCAGTACCAGGAGCCGTACCAGCAGCCCTACGGCTACGACCAGGGCTATGACCAAGGCCAGGCCTACCCGCCTCAGCAGTACCCCCAGGGTCACCAGCAGCAGCCGTACGCCTCGGACCAGGGCTACTACGGCGAGGGGTACCCCCAGAACCGGGGCTGAGCTGTCAGGGGCGCGAGACACCGCGCGACGAGTCGGGGACGACCCGAAGCCGCCGCCCGACAGACAGCACCGAGCTGTCGGGCGCCCGGCCCTCAGAACCCTCGCGTCCGCTTCGCGGCCCGGCGGCCGGCGGCGGTACCGCCAGGAACGCGCAAGAACAGCCGAGAGATCTCCGACCCCAGATTCACCCCGATGGCGATGGCCATGGCGAGCGCGGCGGCCTTGCTGAGAGACACCAGCCCCTTGTCCACCTCGCTCTGCGCGATCGACAACAGCCCGAAATAGGTGGCCGATCCGGGCAGCAGGGGCCCGATCGCCGCGGTGGTGTACGGCAGCGCCGACGCGAACCGATACCGCGACAGCAGCTGCCCGAACAGCCCTACCAGCCCCGCCGCGACGGCTGTCGAGGCGACCGGCGAGATGCCGCCGGCGTAGTGCATCGCCCCGTACACCGACCAGGCCACACCCCCGTTGAGGGTCACCGCGAGGACGGTGGAGCGTTCCTGCTGGAGCAGGATCGCGAAGGTGAGCGACAGCAGCATGGACGCCGCGATCTGCAGAACGGGCCGCTCGGAGATGCCCAGGGCCTCGTCCGGATTGAGCTCGGCGCCCAGCTTCACGCCGAAATAGAGCACGACCAGGACGCCGACGACGATGCCCACGAAGAGGTACATGACCTCGAGCAGGCGCGCGGACGCCGTGATGTAGAAGCCGGTCAGCCCGTCCTGTACGCCCGCGACGAGCGCCCGCCCGGGCAGCAGCGCGAACAGCCCACCGGTGATCACGGCGGACGCCTTCACATCGACGTTCGCGAGCTGGAGCGCGACGCCGATCGCGGCCGCGGGCATCGCGGCCACCGTGAACTGGTAGAACTCCGGCAGGCCGCGCCCCGCGCACAGCCACGCCAGCCGGTCGCCCAGCATCGCGCCGAGCGCCGCGGCGACGAACACGACCGCGTCACCGCCGACGAGCACCGAGGCCGCTCCGGCGAGCAGCCCACCGGCCGCGGTCAGCACCCAGCCGGGATACGGGTGCCGGTTGCGCCGGATCTCGGCGAGCCGCCGGTACGCCTCCTCCAGCGAGATCGCGGCCTCCGGGTCGCTCAGATCGTCGACGAGCCGGTACACGGCCGCGAGCCGCGTGTAGTCGGTGCCCCGGCGGCGTACGGTCCGAGAGGCCGTCACGGGGTCGTCCACGAGGGACGGCTGGTGCGAGATGGACAGCAGCGTGAAGGTGACGTTCGGCTCGCAGCGGTCGAGCCCGTACGAGCGGCAGACGGCGAACATCGCCGCCTCCACGTCCTCCGCGCCCTCACCGCCCGCGAGAAGCAACTCGCCGATACGCAGCGTCAGGTCGAGCACGCGCGGGACGGCCGGACCCGACTCGTCCTCCTTCTGCACCGGTTCGGGCGCCGGACGCTCGGCCACCGGCATGCGCAGCATCGTGCGCATGCGGTCCTGCCAGGGCACGTCCTTGGCGAGGCTGACCACAGGTATGCCGGTCGCCGGGGTGAAGGCGGGCGGTGCGTGCTTGGCGCTGTACGTGCGCGGAGTGCTGAACGCCGAACCCTCCGCCTCGGCGCCGGGCGGCTGCGGCACGTCGAGCCCCTTGGGGAGCGCGAACTCGGACGTCGTCGACGCCTCGTCGTCGGCCGCCGGCGGCTGCGGCGGCGCCACACCGGCCGGCTGGGTGAACGCACTCCTCGCCTCGTCCGACTGCGGCTTGCGGTCTTCCGCCTCCGGGTCCGACACCACCACTCCCGACTAGGACCTCTCGTAGGCCCCAGTATGCGTACGGATACACGAACGGGCCGCGCGACCCCGTCAGGGTCACGCGGCCCGCAGGTCACAAGGCGTCAGTGACCGCCCTGCTCCTTGAAGCGCTTGTAGGAACGCTCGATCTCGGCCTCGGCCTCGGTGCGGCCCACCCAGTTGGCGCCCTCGACGGACTTGCCGGGCTCCAGGTCCTTGTAGACCTCGAAGAAGTGCTGGATCTCCAGGCGGTCGAACTCCGACACGTGGTGGATGTCGCGCAGGTGCTCCACACGCGGGTCGTGCGCCGGGACGCACAGCAGCTTGTCGTCGCCGCCGGCCTCGTCGGTCATGCGGAACATGCCGATCGTGCGGCACTGGATGAGGCAGCCCGGGAAGGTCGGCTCGTCCAGAATGACCAGGGCGTCCAGCGGGTCGCCGTCCTCGCCGAGGGTGTTCTCGACGAAGCCGTAGTCGGCCGGGTAGCTGGTCGAAGTGAAGAGTCGACGGTCCAGGCGGATCCGACCGGTCTCGTGGTCCACCTCGTACTTGTTCCGCGAACCCTTCGGAATCTCGATCGTGACGTCGAACTCCACCGGTGGCTCCTCCATGATCAACACATAGTTCTGGTGGTTAAGTGTCCCTCACGCAGGTGTGTGATCGCGAAAGGGGCTGGTGGTCGTGCCAGAGCTGAGGGCTTGGCGGGCCGCGAGACCGCATGTGGTGCGGGTCGCGCGGACGGTGAAACCGCATGTGGCGCGGTTCACTCAAGCCATGCGGCCGCGTTCCGTGCGGTTCACGACTCCCCAGCTCACGGCCGTCGCCGCCACCGTGGGCCTGGCGCTCGCGGCCGGGGCGGTGGCCGCGGCCGGTCCCTGGGACTCCTCCGGTCAGCGTACGGCGGAGCGCGACTGGGCCGCATCGCGGGAGGGCGAGGGTGGCACAGATCACGGCCATACGTCCGCTACGTCCCAGAAGGCGCCCCGGCCCGCGCCCAGCGCCGTCTCCGTCCTGGCCGGACTCGGCGGCTCCACCGGCACCGCGCCCACCGAGAAGGGCCTCGCGGACGTCCTGAATCCGCTCCTGGACAACGCCGCCCTGGGCGCGCGGCGCACCGCCGTCGTCGTCGACGTGGCGACCGGCAAGCGGCTGTACAGCAAGGGCGCCGACGAGGTCCAGACCCCGGCCTCCACCACGAAGATCGCCACCGCCGTCGCCGCGCTCGTGGCGCCGGGCCCCGACCACCGCATCGAGACACGTACGGTCCTGGAGCCCGACACCAAGGAGGTCGTCCTCGTCGGCGGCGGCGACCCGACGCTGACGGCGCGCAAGTCGGCCGACGGCTGGGCCGGCCTGCGCACCCTGGCCGACGACACGGCCACCGCCCTGAAAGCCCGTCACATGGACCGGGTGACGCTGTCGTACGACACCTCGCTGTACACCGGACCCGCGCTGCACCCCATCGGCATCAACGAGAACCTCGCGCAGGTCACCGCCCTGATGGTCGACGAGGCCCGCCTGAACGAGACGACGAGCGGACCGGCCGGGCGGGCCCTGGACCCGGCGGCGGACGCGGCCCGGAAGTTCGCGGACCTCCTCCACGACAAGGGCATCAGGACGACCTCCCCCGGCGCCTCGAAGGCGACGAGCCGCTCCCAGGCCCTGGCCTCGGTCTCCTCGCCGCCCATGTCCGCCCTGGTCGAGCGGATGCTGACCAACAGCGACAACGACATCGCGGAGGCCCTGGCCCGCCAGGTCGCCCTCGCCTCGGGCGAGCCGCCCAGCTTCGAGGGCGACGCCAAGGCGATCCACACGCAGCTGGAGAAGCTCGGACTCCCGCTGGGCGGCGCGGACTTCGCGGACGGCAGCGGCCTCAACCGCGCCGACCGGCTCTCCGCCGACCTGCTCACCGCGCTGCTGGCCAAGGCCGGGGACCCGGCCCACCCCGAACTCCGTACGGTCCTCACCGGCCTCCCCATCGCGGGCTTCACCGGCACCCTCAGCACCCGTTACACCGACGCCCCGACCGCCACCGGCGTCGTCCGCGCCAAGACCGGCACCCTGACCGGCGTGAACACCCTCGCCGGCACCGTCGTCGACACCGACGGCCGCCTCCTGGCCTTCGCCTTCCTCACGTCCGACGAGGCACACCCCCCGAACGCACTGGAGGCCAGAGCGGCCCTGGACCACACGGCAACGGCACTGGCGGCGTGCGGCTGCGGCTAACCGGTGTCACTGTGGGCCTGCAACGCCGGGTACCCGCCCCGACCGAGCCAGGCCCCTGCCGACGCAGGGGGCAGCAGGGGCATCGCAGGCCCCGTGACAGGCGGGCCCCCGGCAGGACGTACCCCTAACCGCAGCCGGACACGCTCACGTACGGTTGACGCATGACGAGCATCGGTGGTGCCGAGATGGTCGACTGGAATCTCGCGGTCGCGACCGCGACCCGGCTCGTGCGGCCGGGCCCCGAAGTGAGCCGCGACGAGGCCAGGTCCGTCGTCGCGGAACTGCGCCGGCACGCGAAAGCCTCGGAGGAGCACGTCCGGGGCTTTACCCGTATGGGCGAGGACATCGTGCACGACACCCCCGTACTCGTCGTCGACCGCCCCGGCTGGGTGCGGGCGAACGTCGCGGGGTTCCGGGAGATCCTCAAGCCACTCCTGGACAAGATGCAGGAGCGGCGGGGGAGCACCCCGGGCGGGGCCGTCCTCGGCGCCGTCGGCGGCAAGGTCACCGGCGTGGAGCTGGGCATGCTGCTGTCGTTCCTGTCGTCGAGGGTCCTCGGGCAGTACGAGACCTTCGCCCCGGCGACCCGTGAACTGCCCGCCGGTGAGAACGGCGGCGGCAGGCTCCTGCTGGTCGCGCCGAACATCGTGCACGTGGAGCGCGAACTCGACGTGGAGCCCCACGACTTCCGCCTCTGGGTCTGCCTGCACGAGGAAACCCACCGCACCCAGTTCACGGCCGTGCCCTGGCTGCGCGACCACCTGGAGGGCGAAATCCAGTCTTTCTTGGGGGAGACGGACGTCGACCCCATGACCGTCCTGGAGCGCATCAGGGAGGCCGCGCAGTCGCTCGCGGGCTCGCGCCCCGACACGGAGGAGGACGACGGCGGCCGCTCCCTGGTGGAAATCGTGCAGACGCCCGCCCAGCGCGAGATCCTCGGCCGGCTCACCGCGGTGATGTCCCTCCTGGAGGGCCACGCGGACTTCGTCATGGACGGAGTGGGCCCGGCGGTGGTCCCGTCCGTCGGCGAGATCCGCGAGAAGTTCCAGCAGCGCCGCGCGAAGGGGGCCTCCCGTCTCGACCTGGCGCTGCGCAAGCTGCTCGGTCTGGACGCCAAACTGAGGCAGTACAGGGACGGCGAGCGGTTCGTACGGGCGGTTGTCGACCAGGTCGGCATGGACGGGTTCAACCGCGTGTGGACCTCCCCGAACACCCTCCCGACCAAGACGGAGATCGCCAAACCGGCGGACTGGGTCGCGCGGGTGCACCGCAAAGCGGAGTCGTGAACCCTACGGGAAGGTCGTGAAACGAATCCGGCCGACGGCAGGCGAACGCCCCACCAATCACCCGTCCGAGGGACCGTGGGGCATGGGTAGGCGTGCAATGCTCGGGGAACGGCCCGGTTCTGTCACCATCTACACACTCTGAGTGACCGACCTCGGGCTCACCCCCCGAAAACTTCATGAAGGGAACCGGACATGGGTCCCCATCCTGCGGTCGCGGCGATACGCCTGGCGGTTCGCCGCGTACTCCACGACATCCTCACCGAGCACCCGCCCGCCCCCGACATCCGGCGCACGCCCGTTTCTGGTGCCGCGCGCCCGTCCGCCCCCGATGCGGAGCGCGTGCCCGCCCCCGGTACGCGACGCACCATCAGCCATGCCCAGCCCCCGCACGAGCAGCCCCTCTCAGGCGCCCTGCTGCGCTCGAGCAGTGAGGCACCCCCTCCGCCGCTCGTGCTCGTCGCATGCTCCGGTGGCGCCGACTCCATGGCGCTCGCTTCCGCCCTCGCCTTCGAAGCCCCCAAACTCGGCATCCGCGCCGGTGGCATCACCGTCGACCACGGTCTGCAGCCCGGCTCCGACCTGCGCGCCCACGAAGTCGTGCTGCGCCTCACCGAACTGGGGCTCACCCCCGCCGAGTCCATCGCCGTCACCGTCGGCCGCGACGGCGGGCCCGAGGCCGCGGCCCGCGACGCCCGGTACGCCGCCCTGGACGCCGCCGCCGAGCGCCACGGCGCCGCCGCGATCCTGCTCGGCCACACCCGCGACGACCAAGCCGAAACCGTCCTGCTCGGCCTCGCCCGCGGCTCCGGCATCCGCTCCCTGTCCGGAATGGCCGCGGTCTCGGGGGCCGACGGCCGTTACCGCCGCCCGTTCCTGCACCTGGACCGGCAGACCGCCCGCAAGGCCTGCATGGCCCAGTCGCTGCCCGTCTGGGACGACCCGCACAACGCCGACCCGGCCTATACCCGCTCCCGGCTGCGCCACGAGGGCCTGCCCGCCCTGGAGAAGGCGCTCGGCAAGGGCGTCGTCGAGGCACTCGCCCGTACCGCCCAGCTCTCCCGCGACGACGCCGACGCCCTGGACGCCTGGGCCAGCCAGGCCGAGGCCTCCGTACGCGACGCGGCCGGCCTCCTGGAGTGCGCCAAGCTCTACGCCCTGCCCCCCGCCGTACGCCGCCGCATCCTGCGCCGCGCCGCCATCGAGGCGGGCGCCCCGGCCGGTTCGCTGTTCGCCCGCCACATCGAAGAAGTCGACCGGCTGATCACCGGCTGGCGCGGCCAGGGAGCCATCAATCTCCCGGGCAAAGTCGTCGCTCAGCGCCAGGGTGGCAGACTGGTTATTCGGCAAGGCTGAAACCGGACCCTCCACCGGGACCGCTTACGCGGTACGTGGGCGGTCCGAGCGGCCGGTGGGACGGACGACCGAAAGTGATGCGGGTGGACGCGAAAGACATGAGCACCGACCTCAAGTCGGTGCTCATCACCAAGGAAGAGATCGACGCCAAGCTGGCTGAGCTGGCCGCGAAGATCGACGCGGAGTACGCGGGCAAGGACCTGTTGATCGTCGGTGTCCTCAAGGGCGCCGTGATGGTCATGGCGGACCTGGCGCGTGCGCTGTCCACCCCCGTCACCATGGACTGGATGGCCGTGTCCTCGTACGGCGCGGGCACCCAGTCCTCCGGTGTGGTGCGGATCCTCAAGGACCTCGACACCGACATCAAGGGCAAGCACGTCCTCATCGTCGAGGACATCATCGACTCCGGGCTGACCCTGTCCTGGCTGATCTCCAACCTCGGCTCCCGCGAGCCCGCCTCTCTCAAGGTGTGCACGCTGCTGCGCAAGCCGGAGGCGGCCAAGGTCGCGATCGACGTGGAGTGGGTCGGCTTCGACATCCCGAACGAGTTCGTCATCGGCTACGGCCTCGACTACGCGGAGAAGTACCGCAACCTCCCGTTCGTCGGTACGCTCGCGCCTCACGTCTACGGCGGCTGAGCGCCCGCCCTTTCCGAGGGCGGCTCAGTCCCTGTAAGACGATCGGGAACCCCAGCGGGTTTCGCGCCGTTGGAGCATGCGTAGGCGGGAATGCCAGCAGTCCCCTGCGGCTTCGGGTGACAATGCTGGGGTACCGTCCGAAGAACAGTCTTTATCAAACTCACTATGGCAGGAGGGACGGGGCGGCACCGCTCCGTATGGATGGACGTGAAGCGATACTTCCGTGGGCCGGTCATGTGGATCGTGCTGGCCGTCCTTGCCGTGGTCGTGTTGATGCAGGTCGTCGGTTCGTCCGGCGGCTACAAGACGGTGGACACCGGCCAGGTCGTCCAGGCGATCAATAACAACAAGGTCGAGTCAGCCAAGATCACCACCGGCGACGAGCAGATCATCAAGGTCTCGCTCAAGGACGGCTCAAAGGTCGAAGGCAGCTCGAAGATCCAGTCGAGCTACATCGGCGACCAGGGCGTGGCCCTGGCCAACACACTGCAGGAGAAGTACCAGAACAAGCAGATTCCGGACGGCTACACGGTCTCGCCGTCCAAGCAGAACCCGTTCGTCGGCATCCTGCTGTCTCTGCTCCCCTTCGTCCTCATCGTCGTCGTCTTCCTGTTCCTGATGAACCAGATGCAGGGCGGCGGCTCCCGAGTCATGAACTTCGGGAAGTCCAAGGCGAAGCTCATCACCAAGGACACCCCGAAGACGACCTTCGCGGACGTCGCGGGTTCGGACGAGGCGGTCGAGGAGCTCCAGGAGATCAAGGAGTTCCTCCAGGAGCCGGCGAAGTTCCAGGCCGTCGGGGCGAAGATCCCCAAGGGCGTGCTCCTGTACGGGCCTCCTGGTACCGGTAAGACGCTGCTCGCGCGCGCTGTCGCGGGCGAGGCCGGCGTTCCCTTCTACTCGATCTCCGGTTCCGACTTCGTCGAGATGTTCGTCGGTGTCGGTGCCTCCCGAGTCCGAGACCTGTTCGAGCAGGCCAAGGCGAACGCTCCGGCGATCGTCTTCGTCGACGAGATCGACGCGGTCGGCCGTCACCGCGGCGCCGGCCTCGGCGGCGGTCACGACGAGCGCGAGCAGACGCTGAACCAGCTGCTCGTCGAGATGGACGGCTTCGACGTGAAGGGCGGCGTCATCCTGATCGCCGCCACGAACCGGCCCGACATCCTCGACCCGGCCCTCCTGCGCCCGGGCCGCTTCGACCGCCAGATCGCGGTCGACCGCCCGGACATGCAGGGCCGTCTGGAGATCCTCAAGGTTCACCAGAAGGGCAAGCCGGTCGCCCCGGACGTCGACCTGTCGGCGGTCGCGCGGCGTACGCCGGGCTTCACGGGCGCGGACCTGTCGAACGTGCTGAACGAAGCGGCGCTGCTCACCGCGCGCAGCAACGGCAAGCTGATCGACAACACCATGCTGGACGAGGCGATCGACCGTGTCGTGGCGGGCCCGCAGAAGCGGACCCGGATCATGTCGGACAAGGAGAAGAAGATCACCGCGTACCACGAGGGCGGTCACGCCCTGGTCGCGGCGGCATCTCCGAACTCCGACCCGGTCCACAAGATCACGATCCTGTCGCGCGGCCGTGCCCTCGGCTACACGATGGTCCTGCCGGACGAGGACAAGTACTCCACCACGCGCAACGAGATGCTGGACCAGCTCGCGTACATGCTGGGCGGCCGCGCTGCCGAGGAGCTCGTCTTCCACGACCCGACCACGGGCGCTGCGAACGACATCGAGAAGGCCACTGCCACGGCCCGCGCGATGGTCACGCAGTACGGCATGACCGAGCGTCTCGGCGCGATCAAGTTCGGCGGCGACAACACCGAGCCCTTCCTGGGCCGGGAGATGTCGCACCCGCGCGACTACTCGGAAGAGGTCGCCGCGCTCGTCGACGAAGAGGTCAAGAAGCTCATCGAGAACGCGCACAACGAGGCCTGGGAAATCCTGGTCGAGAACCGCGATGTCCTCGACGCGCTGGTGCTCCAGCTGCTGGAGAAGGAGACGCTGAGCAAGGAGCAGATCGCCGAGATCTTCGCTCCCATCGTCAAGCGCCCGGCCCGCCCCGCGTGGACCGGCTCCTCCCGCCGCACCCCGTCCACCCGCCCGCCGGTGCTCTCCCCCAAGGAGCTGTCACTGACGAACGGGGCGAACGGCTCGACGGCGGCCATCGCCAGCGCGACGGAGTCCGTCCCGGTGACGGAGGCGGCCACGGAGGACCGCACCGAGGGCTGATTCCTGGCTCTAGGCGGCCTCACCAGGCCCGGAATGAATGCCGCACCCCCCAGGTTCTAGCCTGGGGGGTGCGGCATTTCGGTGTGCCCGCACGGTTGGGACGCGTCGACAGGCACGCGCAAGATCCACAGGAACGAGGACCAGATGACCGACCCCGTGACGCTGGACGGCGAGGGCGTGATCGGCGAGTTCGACGAGAAGCGCGCTGAGAACGCCATACGCGAGCTGCTGATCGCGGTCGGCGAGGACCCGGATCGCGAGGGCCTCAAGGAGACGCCGGGGCGGGTGGCCCGTGCGTACAAGGAGATATTCGCGGGGTTGTGGCAGAAGCCCGAGGACGTGCTCACGACGACGTTCGACCTGGGGCACGACGAGATGGTCCTGGTGAAGGACATCGAGGTGCTGAGTTCCTGCGAGCATCACCTGGTGCCGTTCGTCGGCGTTGCCCACGTCGGGTACATCCCGTCCACCGACGGCAAGATCACCGGTCTGTCGAAGCTGGCTCGGCTCGTGGACGTCTATGCCCGACGGCCTCAGGTGCAGGAACGGCTCACCACGCAGATCGCCGACTCCCTGATGGAGATCCTGGAGCCGCGTGGCGTGATCGTGGTCGTCGAGTGCGAGCACATGTGCATGTCGATGCGGGGCGTACGCAAGCCCGGCGCGAAGACCATCACCTCGGCGGTGCGCGGTCAGCTGCGGGATTCCGCCACCCGCAATGAGGCGATGAGCCTCATCATGGCGCGCTGACTGCTGCGACCGGGACGGCTCCGGTGTTACGCCGCCGGAGCCGTCCCGCCGTTGTGCTCATCGTCCTCGGGGAGCTTGCAGACGCGTTCCAGGAAGAAGCCGGCCGCTATGACGCCGATGCCGGCGACGACGGAGAGGCCGGCGTAGACGGCCTGGTCGCGGCGGGCGGGGATGTCGAGGGATTCCAGCAGGAAGACGCCCGCGCCGCCGTACATACCGGCGACCAGGGCGGCGACCAGGGCGCTCGCCTGGCCGAAGACGACCGCGCGGGCCGCCATCAGGGGGTCGACGCCCTTGGCGCCGGGGCGGCGCTCGCGCTGGGCCTTGAGGCGGGCGCGCAGCGAGAGTGCCGTCGCGAGCAGGACGACGGCGATCACGGCCAGGACGATGGGAGCGGCGAGAGGGACCCGGGGGAGTGTGCCCACCGCGTTCCACAGGCGGGCGCCCGCCCAGGACAGGACGCCGGCCACGACGAATACGGCGGCCAGCGTCCTGATGCGCAGCTGTTTCACTTTGCCCCTTCGGTCATTCGCGGCCTGACGGTCGTCTTGACCTTAACGACTACTCGGGCAGCCGGAGTTCCAGGTCGGCGCGGGGCGCGACGCCGTCCCGGTTGATCGTCGAGAGGAGCTGGGCGACGGGGCCGCGGCCCGGCAGCTGGGCCTCGGGCTCCACATCGTGCCAGGGGGCGAGGACGAAGGCCCGTTCGTGGGCGCGTGGGTGAGGGAGAGTCAGAACCGGGTCGTCGGAGACGACATTGGCGTACGCCACGATGTCGACGTCGATCGTGCGCGGGCCCCAGCGCTCGTCCCGTACGCGGTGGAAGGCCTCCTCGACCGCGTGCGCCCGCTCCAGGAGCGAGGACGGGGGGAGGGTGGTCTTCAGAACCACGACCGCGTTGAAGTACGTCGGCTGGCTGCCCGGTTCGACGCCCCAGGGCTCGGTCTCGTAGACGGGGGAGACCGCCTTGACACGGACGCCGGGGGTGTCCTCCAGCGCGTCGATGGCGCCCTGGAGGGTCTCCAGACGGTTGCCCAGGTTCGCGCCGAGGGAGATCACCGCGCGCTTGGGGTTCTGCAGGGTCGTGTCGGCGGCGTCCACCCGCTCCACCACGGAGGCGGGCACCGGCTGTACGGTCGGGTCGCTCTGACCCTCGGTGTAGAAGGCGGTCATACTCGGCTCCGGGTGATGGTGACGGTCACGTCGTCGAAGGGGACGGTGATCGGCGCGTCCGGTTTGTGGACGCAGACCTCGACCTCCTGAACTCCGTCGTGCTTGAGACATGCCTGGGCGATGCGCTCGGCGAGCGTTTCGATGAGGTCGACGGGCTCGCCCTCGACGACCGCGACGACCTCCTCCGCCACGACGCCGTAGTGCACGGTCTTCGCCAGGTCGTCGTCGGCCGCGGCCGGTCGGGTGTCCAGGCCCAGCGTCAGGTCCACGATGAAGGTCTGGCCCTCCTCGCGTTCCTTCTGGAAGACACCGTGGTGCCCGCGGGCCTTGAGGCCGCGCAGCGCGACACGATCCACGCGAATCACTCCTGCAATCGTCGGTAGCGGCCATCGTGAACCGAGTGCGGTCGGCACACCAGCCTCAAACGAATCTACCTGCGGGCACTGACAAAACTCGCCCACGGGGGCGTGCGCCCGGGCGAAGGTCATGAGGCTTCACCGGGCGTTTCCCCTGGGGAACACGGCGGCTCACGGGTTGGTAGCCGCCCCTACCCCGAGGTAGGTGATTCCAACCACTTTTTGGTCCCTGTGAGTCGCCTACCCACTCAGCCGGGGGTGTCGTCGTCCTCTTCCTCGCCGGATTCGGCGAGTACGGGGGAGGCGTGGTGCGACCAGAGCTTCCAGCCGTCGGCTGTGCGGCGGAACACATTCGTGGCGACGACCAGCTGGCCCACGAGCGGGCCGAGCTCGTCGCTGTCGTCGGGGGCGGGACCGCCGCTGAGGATGTTCTCCGTGCAGGTGACCAGTGCCGTGTCGCCGGTGACGGAGACGCGCACGTCGGTGAGGAAGAACTGGATGTACTCGGTGTTCGCCATGATCAGCGCGTACGAGCGCAGCACCTCGCCGCGACCGTTGAGGACGGGCCAACCGGGGTGGACACAGGAGATCACCGCGCCCTCGCCCTCGATGTCCTCCTCGGCCGTGTCCAGCGGGGCCAGCCACAGCGACGAAAGCACTTCGAAGTCGCCCCGTTCCATGGCCTCGTAGAAGGCGGTGTTGGCGAGTTCGACCTGTTCGACGTCGGTGCGGGCGGTGCTCACCGGGCTCCCTCTGCGGCCTGGGCCTCTGTGTCCGGTGCCGCCGCGCGGGCGCCCTCGACGGCCCGGGCGACGCGGACGGCGTCGGCGGTGGCCCGTACCTCGTGGACACGGACCGCCCAGGCACCCTGCTGGGCGGCGAGCGCGGAGACGGCGGCGGTGGCGGCGTCCCGCTCGCGCGCGGGCGGCGGGGCGCCCTCGGGGCCGGCCAGCACGCGGCCCAGGAACCGCTTGCGGGACGCGGCGACGAGCAGCGGGTGGCCGAGGTCACGCAGCCGGTCGAGGTGGGCCAGCAGCGCCAGGTCGTGCTCGGGGTCCTTGGAGAAGCCGAGACCCGGGTCGACGACGATGCGGTCGGGGGCGATGCCGCCCGCCAGAACGGCCTCCACGCGTGCGTGCAGCTCGTCGACGACTTCGGAGACGACGTTCTCGTACGTCCCCTTCACATTGCCGCCCTGCAGGAAGCCGCGCCAGTGCATGACCACGAAGGGGGCGCCGGCCGCCGCGACGGCGGGGATCATCGCGGGGTCGGCGAGGCCGCCGCTGACATCGTTGACGAGGGCGGCACCCGCCGCGAGCGACTGCTCGGCGACGCTCGCGCGCATGGTGTCGACGGAGACGGTGACGCCCTCGGAGGCCAGGCCGCGGACCACCGGGATGACGCGCTTGAGTTCTTCCGCCTCGTCGACGCGGGTGGCGCCGGGGCGGGTCGACTCGCCGCCGACGTCCACGAGGTCGGCGCCCTCGCTGACCAGGCCGAGGCCGTGCTTGACCGCGGCCGTCGTGTCGAACCAGCGGCCGCCGTCGGAGAAGGAATCGGGGGTTACGTTGACGACGCCCATGACCGCGCAGCGGTCCCATGCCGGCAGTCCCGCGACTCGGCCGCGCCCGCGCTCATTGCTCATACGTCCAGCCTAGGCCTCCGGCGGGGGGCCGAATCGCCTCGGGAGACCGACTCGATTCGAGCGACCGCCTCGTATCCGGGCGGGCGGCCTGAGCGAGGGCCCAGGGCTGGGCGGTTCGGGCCCTCGCTCAGGCCTGTTCCTGGGAGCCTACGCCGCCCTGATCCCGTGCTCCGCCACCGCGTGCGCACACGGGCGCGGAGCCGGAGTCCGGCGGCGCAGCAGGCGCGGCAGGGCCAGGTTCACGAAGCCCTCGGCCTGCATGGCGGCGAAACCGATGCGCGGGAGGTCGCGTGAGGACCCGTAGACGACGAAGCGGGGTTCCCAGCACGGACGGAACTTGGCGTTGAACTTGTACAGGGACTCGATCTGGAACCAGCGCGAGAGGAAGACCAGCAGGCCCCGCCAGGCGCGCAGCACGGGCCCCGCGCCGATCTTCTCGCCGCGGGCGAGCGCCGAGCGGAACATCGCGAAGTTCAGCGAAACCCGCTGGATGCCGAGCCGGGGAGCCGCGTGGAGCGCCGCCACGATGAGGAGTTCGTTCATGCCGGGGTCGGCCGAGCGGTCCCGGCGCATGAGGTCGAGCGAGACGCCGTTCGTTCCCCAGGGGACGAAGTGCAGGACGGCCTTCAGGTCGCCGTACGGGCCGGGTTCGACGTCGGCCTTGTGAGCGGTGGCGATCAGACAGTCCCCGTCGGCAGGGTCGCCGATGCGGCCGAGCGCCATGGAGAAGCCGCGCTCGGTGTCCGTGCCGCGCCAGTCCTCCGCCGCCCGCCGTATGCGGTCCAGCTCCCCCTCGCCGAGGTCACGGATGCGCCGTACCCGTGTCTCGTAACCAGCCCTTTCGATGCGTTTCACCATCTGGCGCACATTTCGCATCGCGCGCCCGGCCAGGGAGAAATCCGCGACATCCACCACCGCCTCGTCACCCAGTTCGAGGGCGTCCAGACCGGTCTCGCGGGTCCACACCTCGCCGCCCGTCTCGGAGCAGCCCATGACGGCGGGCGTCCAGGAGTGCGCCTTGGCCTCGTCCATGAAGCGCTCGATCGCGCCGGGCCAGGCCTCCACGTCGCCGATCGGGTCGCCGCTGGCGAGCATCACGCCCGACACGACGCGGTACGTCACCGCCGCCTTGCCGCTGGGCGAGAAGACGACGGCCTTGTCGCGGCGGAGCGCGAAGTGGCCCAGCGAGTCGCGGCCGCCGTGCTTCTCCAGGAGGGCCCGCAGCCGGCTCTCGTCGTCCTCCGTGAGGCGTGCGGCGGGGTGTTCGGGCCGGAAGGCCAGGTAGATCGTCGTGACGGCGGTCAGCCAGCCGAGCGCGCCGAGCGAGAAGGCGACCGTCCAGGAGGTGGGTCCGGTGTAGTCGACGGGCCCTTCGAAGCCGACCAGGCCGTACAGGACGTGGGTGATGCGGTCGGCCAGGCTCGGGTCGCCGACCATGTGGTTCTCGTGAACGCTGACGATGACCAGTCCGAGGACGAGGGAACCGGCGCCCATGAGAACGAAGTTGGCGAGCGCTCGCCAGCGGCTGCGCGGATCGGGCAGGGCCGCGAACTCGCCGCGGTGGCGCAGCAGCGGTGCGAGCAGCGCCAGGGAGATGACGACGCCGATGATCGAGTGGCGGTACGCGAACTGAGCGACGGCACCGGCCGGCAGTAGTACGACGGCGGCCCGCCACGCCCGGCGCTTGCGTCGCCGCAGCCCGTGAGCCAGTAGCAGGAGAAGCACGCCGGCACTGAGCGACAGCGCGGCGGCGAACGGGCCGAACGAGCCGGGTAGCACCTCGGCGATGGCGTGCATACGGCTGCGCCGGAAGCGCGGGAAGACGCCGGCGGCGATGTCCAGGAGTCCTACGAGCGTGCAGGCCCTGGCGACCAGGGCGGGGACGGCCTCGGGGCGCGGGCCGCGGACTATGCGCCGCGACAGGCCAGTTCGGCTCGGAACCTCGCCCGACATTTCCCCATCTATCCTGACAGACATCGCATCCCGTAGTTCTGCGAGAGACCTTGAATCCGGTGCCAATTCCGGCATCCGGCGACATTGCGCCCTCTAGGACGGTGTCTTGGGGAGACAGGTTCACTCCCCTTCGGAAAGCCGGTTCAAAAGGCAAGGAAAGTCCGGGGCAAGCGCACGCGAAGGAGCTGCGCAGGCCGGGGACGGAAAGCGCAGGCAGGAACAGCTCATGGGTCTCACGAGCAACAAGGTGCTGGTGCTGGCAGTCCTGTTCGCCGTGCTGCTGTTCGTCGGCACGGTGTGGTGGTGGCCGCGGCTGGCACGGCACAACTGGCGGGCCGTCAGCGGACGGGTCGGCCTGTTGCTGGCCACCCAGGTGGCGATCTTCGCCTCGATCGGCCTCTGCGCCAACCAGGCGTTCGGGTTCTACGCCACCTGGGCGGACCTCTTCGGGCAGGAGAGCGGCGAGGGTGTGGTCATCGACCACAACGGCTCGGGCGGCGGCCCCCTCCAAGTCGTCGACACCCAGCAGGTGAAGGTGTCGGGCGGTTCCCGGTCGCAGATCGGCGGCCAGATCCAGAAGGTCGACATCGTCGGCCGTACGACGCACATCGCCACTCCGGCGTACGTCTATCTGCCCCCTGAGTACTTCCAGCCGCAGTACCGCACCCGCACCTTCCCCGCCGCCGTCGTCCTGACCGGCTACCCGGGCACCGCCGAGGCGCTCATCAAGGGGCTGCACTATCCGCAGACCGCCCACGAGATGGCCAAGACCGGCAAGATGCAGCCGATGATCCTCGTCATGCTGCGGCCGACCGTCGCGCCCCCGCGGGACACCGAGTGCGTCGACATCCCCGGCGGCCCGCAGACCGAGTCGTTCTTCGCCAAGGACCTCCCCGACGCCGTATCGGCCCACTACAGGGTGGGCAGGAAGCCCGGCAGCTGGGGCATCATCGGCGACTCCACGGGCGGCTACTGCGCGCTGAAGCTCGCCATCCACCACCCCGAGGCGTACGCCGCCGGCGCGGGCCTCTCGCCGTACTACAGGGCACCGATCGATCCCACGACGGGCGACCTCTTCCAGGGGGACAAAGCACTGCAGAACAGTGCAGACCTGCGGTGGTACCTGAAGAACAAGCCCGCGCCCGACACCTCACTGCTCGTCAGCAGCAGCAAGGTGGGCGAGGCCAACTACAAGGCCACGCTCGGCTTCATAGACCTCGTGAAGTCCAAGCGGCTCACCCGGATCTCGTCGATCATCCTCGACAGCGGCGGCCACAACTTCAACACATGGCGGCGGGAGATCCCGGCGACGCTGCAGTGGATCAGCGGGCGGCTGAGCGACCGCTGACGAGAGCGATGAACCCCGGCCGGGGAGGGGGCCATCGACGGGGTCCCCGAATATTCGGCGATGTTCCCGGAATTCCTCCGAGGAGTATCCGCAGTCGAAGGGTTTGATCAAGAAATAGAGACCCTTCTGTGACGAGCGGAGGTCCTTGTGGACGGAAGGGGAGGTGTGAAGGCTGCGGGATGGGTGTGTTTTTACCGCGCGGGACACCAAGATTCGCCTACGCGCGGTAAGTTTCTGGCCATGCCACGTGGACGTCACCGCCATTCCCCGCCTTTGCACAGGCTGCTGCCTCCTTCGGCGATCGCAGGCGTCTCGCTCGTCTGCGCCGTGGGGCCCTGGCTGTTCACGGAGCCGCTGGTGCTCCGTGGGCTGGCCGCGGGTGCCGCGGTGACGGCGGTCGTGGGCGCGGTCGTCATGCGCCGTTGGGACACCGCGGCGGGTAAACGCGTCGCGGACCTCACGCGCGCGCGGGCGAGCGACGAGTGGCGTCATGAGGAGCGCGTCGCCGAGCTGGAGACCGACCTCGACGAGTCGCGCGAGCTGCGCACCAAGCTGGAGCACAAACTGCGTGCGAAGCGGGCGGAATTGGCGGGCCTGCGCAACGAACACGCGGCGCTGCTGCGGCGGTATGCCACGGCGGAGACGGAGCGGGCGAGCGCGCTGGAAGGGCGTCGGCAGCTCGCGATAGAGGCGTCGACTCCGGCCCGTGCGCTGCCCGCAGCGCGCACGGCGTCGGCGGAGCCGGAGACCCCGCAAGCGCAGGGCTCTTCGGAGACGGTGGCTTCCACGAAGGCGGCCGAGGTGCCGCAGGGGGCCGAGGGCGCGGCCGCCGCGAGCGCGTCGACGGCCGCCGAAGCCGAGGCTGCCGCCTCCGAGACCTCGGAAGCCTCTGAGTCCGCTGAGTCCTCCGAGTCCTCCGTGGCGACGGACGCTCCGGCGTCTCCCGAGGTCTTCTCCCCGGCCGGGTCGTCGCTCTTCCTCCGGGCCAACGCGGCGTTGAGCCGGATCGAGAGCGGTGCTGCGGAGGAGGAGGCCGCGGAGGCCTCGTCCCAGGCCCCGGCACTGGTCGAGTCGGTCGAGGCCGACCCGGCGAAGTCCCAGTCGGTGACGGACGAGCCCACGAGTGGTGGGTCCGCGGAGGTGGAGTCCCCGAAGGGCGGTTCCGCCGAGGCGGGCTCCTCCTCGGACGCCGCCGCGGAGGAGGGCGAGGCGCAGGGGAAGCCCGGGGCGGTCGGCGGGCATGAGCGCGCGGCCGCCGAGGCGAAGCCCTCTCAGCCCTCCCTGCCGTCGCAGCCGTCTCAGTCCTCCATGGCGCCGCAGGGTTCGAAGCCCGCGGCGTCCGCGCAGCCGTCCGGGCACTTCACGGTGCCGACCGCGGTGGCCGTCGTACCCGCCGCGCCCGTGCGGCGGCCCTCGGTCGAGGGCGGGTTCGACTTCTTCGGTACGCAGAAGGCGTCGTCCGCGGCCGCGCTCGAGGCCATGCAGAACGAGGACCTCGCGGACGTGGTCGGCCAGGAGGCGCTCGCCCTCCACAAGGCCGAGGCCGAGGCCGGGTTCAAGCCCGCGGACGAGGGCTCCCGCGGCGTGGGCCAGGTCATCGACCTGACCGCGCACGACGAGACGGAACAGATCGACGTGGCGGGTCTGCGGAGCGCGGCTTCCTGACCTGGGCGCCGTCCTGACTGCGGCTCCACCTGCGGCGAGGGACGGCAGCCCGTCCGCCGCAGGCGCGGGTGGGCGCGGGGCAAAGGGTGTCCGAGGACGGTCGTAGCTGGGGGCATGTGTGCCGCCAGGGGCGACCCTCGTCCCAAGGAGCGCGCCACCTCGCCACCGCCGAGCAGCGCACTCGCCCCAAGCCGGGACCCATCCCGGGCACCGGTGAAGCGGGCGCACCCGTCCCTGGAGGAGCGGCACCAGGGCGCGGCGGAGAGTGGCACCAGAGAGCGGCGCCCAGCAGGCGCCGGCAAGGGCCCCGATCCGCGCCCTGAAGGCGTCGGCAAGGGCCCCCGATCCGCGCCCCCACTCCGGGCACCCGGAACACGCGTCAGGCCATCCACCGATCGGGCCGAGCCTCCCGCCGTCCCGTACGGGAACGGTCGGCCTGCGCCCGAAGAAGCTCCGCCGCCTCGGAGGCGTCCCGCAGCCGTGCCGTCACCGTCTTGTTCGCGCCCGTGTCGACATGCACGTCGGCGACGCCCCTGAACCGTTGCCACGGCCCCTGCGTCAGCCGCACGCTCTGCACCTTCGCGTGCGGCACGAGCGAGAGGCTGCGGCGCAGCAACCCGTGCCGCGCCGCGAAGACGGTGTCGGTGACGGCGAGCCCGTACCCCCGCCACCAGAACGGCACGCACCAGCCGGCCCGCCGCGGCGGCCGGGACAAGGACGCCGGCACCGCCACCCCCGGCAGCACCCGCGCGATCACCGACTCGGCGACCTCGCGCGGAGCGACGGGCACGAGCACGGAGTTCGACGACCCGGCCACGTCCAGCTCGACGCGCACCCACCCTCTCCCACTCTCGGCTTCTCCCCCACTCTCGGCTTCGCTCATGGGTGACCCCCATGAGCGAGGGGACCCCCATCGCCGCCACAGCAGCGGCTCCACGATCCGTACGGTCTGCACGCGTCCGGGCGGCACCGTCTCGTGCGTACGGTCGAGGAGCCCGTGATCGATGCGGAGCCCGTCCGGGGATTCGCCCACCGTCCAGTCGTACTCGCCGACGAACCGCCCCACGCTGCTCGCGCCCGCCGCGCCGAGCAGCGGGACACCGGTCGCGAGGACCGTCCACACACTGTGGGTGGCGAGCCACAGCACCGGGGGCACGACGAGTGCGGCGGCCAGCGAGCCCCAGGTGGCGCCGGTGAGCACCAGGGAAACGGCCAGCACGCGCGCGGGGACGTGCAGCAGTTGCCGTACCGGCGCCTCGCCGACCTCGTGCGCGGTCTCCGGCGCGAAACCGGCCGCGCGGGCGAGGAGTTCGGCGCGCAGCGCGCGGGCCTCACTCTCGCCCAAGTACGCCAGTTCGTCCTTCTTGTCCGTGCCTATGACGTCCAGTTTGAGCTTGGCGACGCCCGCGACGCGGGCCAGCAGCGGCTGGGTGACGTCGACGGCCTGGAGCCGGTCGAGCCGGATGTGCGCGGTACGGCGGAACAACAGGCCCGTACGGATGCGAAGTTCGGTGTCGGTCACGGCGAAGTGCGTGAACCACCAGCTCAGGAAGCCGTAGAGGGCGGCACCCGGGACGAACACGGCGAGCCCGACGAGCAGCGCGGTCGTTGTCAGCCTGGTGAGCTGCTCCTGCGCCTGGTTGGGGTCGTGGACCGCCCACCCGGCGATCACGGCGACGGGCGCCCAGGCGCGCCGGAACGGCGTCACCGGGTGGAGCCGCCGCTCGACCAGCGGCTTCTCCTCCTGTACGGCGTCCTCGGTGCCCGGCGTCGGCGTCGTCACAGCCCCGCCGATCGAGCCTCGCCCAGCTCGGTCAGCCGGTCCCGCAGCCGCTCGGCCTCGGCCGGATCGAGACCAGGGATGCACGCGTCGGTCGCCGCGGCCGCCGTGTGCAGTTGCACGCTCGCGAGCCCGAAGTGCCGCTCGACGGGCCCCGAGGTCACCTCGACCAGCTGCATCCGCCCGTACGGCACCACGGTCTCCTCGCGCCACAGCACACCCCGGCTGATCAGCAGGTCGTCCGCGCGCTCGGCATACCGCCAGGAGCGCCAGTTGCGCCCCAGCATGCGCCAGCCCCAGACCGTCAGGGCGAGCGGCAGCAGGGCGAAGGCCGCCCAGACCGGCCCGGCGAGCAGCCCGAGCAGCAGCCCGACGGCGATCGTCAGCAGCCCCAGCCACACCACCAGCAACAGCCGTCGCATTCGTAGCAGCCCGGGGGGCAGTCCGGTCCAGACCGGCTCCGCGTCGGCGTTTTTCATGGTCCCCGTCTCCATGGGGCAAGCGTACGTACGAGAGACTGTCTCCATGACTCCTACGACGGAGACCATGGTCGGTATCGGCGGCGCCGCGGAGAGCACCGACATGGTGCTCAACATCGGCCCCCAGCACCCGTCCACGCACGGCGTGCTGCGGCTGCGGCTCGTGCTCGACGGCGAGCGGATCCAGCACGCGGAGCCGGTCATCGGCTATATGCACCGCGGCGCGGAGAAGCTCTTCGAAGCGCGCGACTACCGGCAGATCATCATGCTCGCCAACCGCCACGACTGGCTGTCCGCGTTCTCGAACGAGCTGGGTGTGGTCCTCGCCGTGGAGCGGATGCTCGGCATGGAGGTCCCCGAGCGCGCGGTGTGGATGCGCACGCTGCTCGCGGAGCTCAACCGGGTCCTGAATCACCTGATGTTCCTGGGGTCGTACCCCCTGGAACTGGGTGGGATCACCCCGATCTTCTACGCCTTCACGGAGCGCGAGGAGCTCCAGCACGTCATGGAGGAGATCTCCGGCGGGCGCATGCACTACATGTTCAACCGGGTCGGTGGCCTCAAGGAGGACCTGCCCGCCGGATGGGCCACGCGCGCGCGTGCCTCCGTCGCGGCCCTGCGTTCACGGCTGGACGTGTACGACGACCTGGTGCTCGGCAACGAGATCTTCCGGGGGCGTACGCGGGGTGTGGGCGCCCTCGCGCCGGCGACCGTGCACGCGTACGGCGTGAGCGGGCCCATCGCGCGCGCCTCCGGCGTCGACTTCGACCTGCGCCGCGACGAGCCGTACCTCGCGTACGGGGAGCTCCAGGACACCCTGAAGGTGGTCACCCGCCAGGAGGGCGACTGCCTGGCCCGCTTCGAGTGCCTCCTGGGGCAGACGCACAACTCGCTCGACCTCGCGGACGCCTGCCTCGACCGGCTCGCGGAGCTGCCGCCGGGGCCGATCAACCAGCGCCTCCCCAAGGTCCTCAAGGCACCCGAGGGGCACACCTACGCGTGGACCGAGAACCCCCTCGGCATCAACGGCTACTACCTGGTCAGCAAGGGCGAGAAGACCCCGTACCGGCTGAAGCTGCGCTCGGCCTCGTACAACAACATCCAGGCGCTCACCGAGCTGCTGCCGGGCACGCTGGTCGCGGACATGGTGGCGATCCTGGGGTCACTGTTCTTCGTGGTGGGGGACATCGACAAGTAGTCCCCCAAGGGGTGCGTCCGGAATTCCAACCGGCTGGAGCAGCCAGCCGAAGTCACCGAGGCCGCCGGGCGCGGTGAGTTCCGCTGCCGCGCCCGCGCTCGCGAGGGCGCGCACGTAGGCGCTGGGGTCCGTGGACGCGAGCGCGAGCGGAGGGCGTGCGCCGCTCACCCCCAGCGCGCGCAGTGCGGCGCGCTGGGTCATCACGCGCGCCCCGGGCCCCGCGCACGCGTCGAGCGCCACGTGCGCGGTGATGTCGCACGACCCGTCCGGCACCGGCACCGTCTCCCGGCCCTCCCGGAAGCCCGTGAGCGTCCCGAAGGGCGGCCGGGCGGCGGCGAAGTGCGCGTAGTCGACGGCGACGGCGAGCCCCCGGTCGAGCGTCGACACGGCGGAGGCCCAAGCGGTGTCCCGGGGGAGCCCGATTTCGGCGCGGGTCCCTTCGGAGAGCGCGTCGACTCCTTCGGCGCGCGGCGTTTCGGATTCCGTCGGCTCGGAGGGCGGCATTTCGGCGGCTGCCTTTCCGGACGGCAGAACGTCTGCTTCGGATGCCGACGGTTCGGACGGCAGAACATCTGCGTCGGATGCCGACGGCTCGGACGGCAGAGCGTCGGACGTGGACGGCGCCTCGGGCGGCACAGTCACGGACGTGGACGGCGCCTCAGGCGGCACAGCCACCGGTCCCGGCGTCTCGGACGGCCGCGGCCACCACCTCCGCAGCCACTCCGCGTCCGTCCCCTCCACGGGCTCTCCGAGGCGTTCGGTCCCGTCCCCTCGTACGAGAACCAGACGTCGTACGCCGTCGGAGTCCACTTCGGCGACATCCACCGGCACGTTGTCCAGCCACTCATTGGCGAACAGCAGGCCGGTGATCCCCCTCGGCGGCTCGGCGTGCCACTCGATCCGGTGATCAAGGCCGGCGGGGCGGTCGGCGCGCTCGACCGCGTACCCGCGCGCGCGGGAGGCCACCTCCGCGGGGAGCGCGGCGAGGACGCCGGTCACCAACTCGCCGCGGCCGGCCGCCATGTCGACGAAGGCGAGGGAGGCGGGGCGGTCGAGTGCCTCGTCGAGGAGGCACAGCAGCCGGGCCACGGCCTGCGCGAAGAGGGGCGACGCGTGCACCGAGGTGCGGAAGTGGCCCGCGGGCCCCTCGGGCCTGCGATAGAAGCCGGAGGGCCCGTACAGCGCCTCCTCCGTCGCCTCGCGCCAACCCCGCCACTCAGCCGTCGCCTCACGTCTCACCGGGCCAGGCTAAGCGTCACGGAGTGCGGGGCCTCCACCTTGGGGAGTACGAGTTCCGGTTACGGATCGACCCTCCGGTTGACCCCTGCACACTGCACGCTTCCCTACTCTGGGTTACGTGCAGCGCCTCTATGACTTTCTCCGCAGACACCCGACGTGGGTCGACACCGCCTGGGCCGTCGTCCTGCTCGGGCTGACCGGCGCGAGTGCCGCGAGTGTCAACGAGGCCCCGGACCACCACGGATCGTTCGCCGCGGTGCTCGCGATCTCCGCCTTCCTGTCCGTCGTCGTCGCGCTGCGCCGTCGTATGCCGGAGAAGATGCTCCTGCTGGCCTGCGCGATCGGTGCGGTTCAGCTGGCCCTGGACGTCGAGACGATGGTCGCCGACTTCGCCATGCTGGTGATCGTCTACACGGTCGCCGCGAACGGGGCGCGCTGGGCCTCCCGGCTCGCGCTGTCCGTCGGCCTGGGCGCGGCGACCCTCGCGGAGGTGCGCTGGCCGCAGGGGGGCACGAGTGCCCTGGGCCATGTCGCGATAGCGGTCTTCCAGACGGTGCCGTTCGCTCTCGCCTGGGTGCTCGGCGACTCTCTGCGCACCCGCCGCGCCTACTTCGCCCAGCTTGAGGAGCGCGCCGCCCGTCTGGAGAAGGAGCGCGAGGCGCAGGCCAAGGTCGCGGTCGCCGCCGAGCGCGCCCGGATCGCGCGCGAACTGCACGACGTCGTCGCGCACAACGTCTCGGTGATGGTGGTCCAGGCCGACGGCGCCGCGTACGTCATGGACACTGCCCCCGACCAGGCCAAGAAGGCCCTGGAGACCATCTCCGGAACCGGCCGTCAGGCCCTCGCCGAGATGCGCCGCCTGCTCGGCGTACTGCGCACCGGCGAGCACCAGGAGACCGGCGAGTACGTGCCGCAGCCCGACGTCGAGCAGCTCGACGACCTCATCGAGCAGTGCCGCACCTCGGGCCTCCCGGTCGACTTCAAGGTGGAGGGCACCCCGCGCCCCCTCCCCAGCGGCGTGGAACTCACGGCGTACCGCATCGTGCAGGAGGCGCTGACCAACACGCGCAAGCACGGGGGGCCGAACGCGGGTGCGAGTGTGCGCCTGGTCTACTTCGACGACGGCCTCGGACTCCTCGTCGAGGACGACGGCAAGGGCGCACCCCACGAGCTGTACGAGGAGGGGGGCGCCGACGGACGGGGTCACGGCCTGATCGGCATGCGCGAGCGCGTCGGGATGGTCGGCGGCACCCTGGACGCGGGGCCCCGGCCCGGTGGAGGCTTCCGCATCAGCGCCCTGTTGCCGCTGAAGCCCGCCCACTGACACCTGTAACGCCCCCTTTTGGCCGCTACATAGCTTTTTGACCGCTATTTGACCGCTCTATAGCTTTTGAATTCTGGCAGAGCTTTTCACCGAGCTTGTGACAGAGAGGGAAGAGGACCCCGATGGCGATCCGAGTCATGCTCGTCGACGACCAGGTGCTGCTGCGCACCGGTTTCCGGATGGTGCTCGCCGCCCAGCCGGACATGGAGGTCGTGGCCGAGGCGGGCGACGGCGTCGAGGCCCTCCAGGTGCTGCGCGCCACCGCGGTCGACGTGGTGCTGATGGATGTCCGCATGCCGAAGCTGGACGGCGTCGAGACCACCCGCCGCATCTGCTCCGAGCCCAACCCGCCCAAGGTGCTGATCCTCACCACCTTCGACCTCGACGAGTACGCCTTCTCCGGGCTGAAGGCGGGCGCCTCCGGCTTCATGCTCAAGGACGTGCCGCCCGGCGAGCTGCTCACCGCCATCCGCTCCGTGCACAGCGGTGACGCCGTGGTCGCGCCCTCCACCACCCGGCGCCTGCTGGACCGTTTCGCGCCGATGCTGCCGCACGTCGGCAAGGAGCCCCAGCACAAGGAGCTGGAGCGGCTCACCGACCGTGAGCGCGAGGTCATGGTGCTGGTCGCGCAGGGCCTGTCGAACGGGGAGATCGCCGCGCGCCTCGTCCTGTCCGAGGCGACGGTGAAGACGCATGTCGGGCGCATCCTGACCAAGCTGGGGCTGCGGGACCGGGTGCAGGTGGTCGTGCTCGCGTACGAGACGGGGCTGGTGCGCGCGGGCGGCCACGGCTGACTCGGTGGCCCGGGCCGGCCCGGCCCCGCCCGGCCCCGCCCGGCCCGGCTGCGGGCGCCGGGATGCCGGGAGCGTGACCGCGGCGTAACCGCCACGCACTAGGGTCTGCGCATGCTCCTGTGGATCAACGGCCCCTTCGGGGGCGGCAAGACACAGACCGCACACGAGATCCAGCGGCGGCTGCCCGGCAGCGTCGTCTGCGACCCGGAACACGCCGGCTTCGGCCTGCGCCGCATGCTGCCGCCCGAACTGCGCGGAGATTTCCAGGACTTGGAGTCCTGGCGGCGGGGTGTGGTCGAGGTGCTCGACCTCGCCCTCGGCAAGCACGACGGCGTCGTCATCGCGCCCATGACGGTCACGAACCCTCGCTACTTCGAGGAGACCGTCGGGCGGCTGGGTGAACTGGGCCACGACGTACGGCACTTCGCGCTCCTGGCCGAGCGCGAGACCGTGCTGAAGCGGCTGCGTGAGCGTGGCTTCGGGCATCTCCTTCAGTACGTCGCCGGCAAGGACGCCCCGCTGCGGCGCGAGAGTTGGGCCGTGCAGCAGCTCGACCACTGCCTGGAGCGGCTGCGCGAGCCGGAGTTCGCCGAGCATCTGTGGACGGACCACACGACGGTCGCCAAGACAGCCGACCGCATTGCCGTGTTGGCGGGTCTGACGCTCACGCCGAACAAGGACGGCGTGCTGCGGGGGCGCCTGCGGCGGGCGTGGACGGGTGCGAAGCACATCCGCTTCGACTGAGCCGCGGGCCGCGGTGGTCGGCGCGACCGTCCACGGTCCGCAAGGTGTCCACAGGCCTCAGCGCAGAACGCCTTCCAAGAAGTCACTCCCCAGTCGAGCCACCACGGTGACGTCCAGTTGGTGCAGTACATACCGGCCCCGGCGTCTCGTGGTGATCAGCCCCGCCTTCTTCAGCACACTCAGATGCCGGGATATCTCGGGAGCCGTCATCCCGTGCACCTGCGCCAGCTCGCCCGTGGTGTAGGCGCTGCGGGCCAGGTGACGGCAGATCCGCATCCGGACCGGGTGGGACAGCGCGGTCATCCGCAGGCTCAGCTGCTCGACCGAGGGCGGGGCGGCGAGTTCGGGGGAGCCGACGGGATAGTGCAGCACCGGCTGCCACCCGTACCGGTGCAGCACCAGCAGGTGGGGCCGGCCGAGGCTGGTGGGTACGAGCAGGAGGCCGCCGTCCGTCGTGACCGTGTGGCCCTCGGTCAGCTTGTCGACGGTGAGCCGCCCGGCCGTCTCGTCCAGCGACACCGCGGGGGACACCGAGGTCAGCGCCTCGGTCAGGCTCTTGTGCCGGAGCAGGTCCGTCTTGTGTCGGGCCTCCGCGGCGAGCTGGTGGCGCAGCCGGGACCAGGACTCGGCGAAGAAGGCCTCGTCGCAGTCCTCCAGGAACTGCCTCAGCCAGGTCCGCACGCGCGGCGGATCCTCCAGCAGCCGCTCGGTGAACCGCGTCTGCTGCGGCCCGCGCGAGGCGGCCAGATCCACGGCACGCCGGCGCACCTCCGGGTCGGAGAGCGCGTGGGGCCCGTACGAGCTGTACGCCAGCGCGCACGTGAACTCCAGGGCCGCGTCCACGAACTGCTCGTCCGTGAGCTTGTCGAGCAGGTCCAGGTCCTCGGCGAGCGTCGCGCCCGGCAGCGTGGTCCCGCCCGGGATGCCCGCGCAGGGCAGGAACAGGTCCGAGAACGTCGTACGCCACAGGAAGTCCGCCTCGCACATCCGGTCCGCGAGGTGCGGGTCGAGCCGCGCGGTCACACCGGTCGCCCAGCCCTGCAGCCCGGGGTGGTGCGCCGGTTCGGCCAGGGCGTGCAATGCCATCCCGAGCTCGGCCAGCGGCGACGGCACGACGGCGATCCGCTCCCGTCGCAGTCCGGTGATGTCGATGTGCACGCTCATGTCCCCCATGGTGCACTCCGCCACTGACAACGCCGCCCCGATTGACGTCGGCCGTCAACCGGGGCGACAGACGCCGTGAGCAGGCGCAACCTGGGATCACCGGTCCGCGGCGGAGTCGCCGACGCATGGGGCCGCGGGCCTACCGGATCCCACCCCTCGCCCCGAGAGGCGAAGTGCCATGAGCATCACCCAGCAGTACTTCCTGGACGCCTACCGGGCCGCGCAGCACGGCGAGCCGGCCCCGCCCGCACCCGGCAGCCATGACTGGCAGGTCGCGCGTGAGCTGCGTGACCACCGGCAGTTCCGGGCGGTCGTGGCGGGGCACCCGGCCCACGGTCGGATACGGGAGACCCTGACCCGGTGGCTGCACGGGCGCCGTGTCAGCTGCTGACGTCGCGCAGCCGCCCCACGAAGTCGTGTACGGCCGCCTTGACGTCGTCGGCCGTCCACTCCAGGCCGGGCGTCGCCACCGTGACCTCGGTGAAGGACAGTCCTGGACCACCACGGACCCAACTCTGCGCGAAGAGGCCGGTCTTCGTCTCCTCGGTCTGCCGCAGCCCCGCGTTGGTGAGCGTGTCGGGGTCGTACGGCAGCCAGACCTGGAACTGGTGGGTGTGCGGCTCCTCGGGATGGACGCGTGCCCACGGGACTCCGGCCTCCGCGAGCCCCTCGCGCAGCGCGGCGGCGACCACGCGCGCGTGGGCCACGTATTCCGGCAGCCGGGGCAGCTCCTGCTCCAGGCCGATGAGCGCGGCCAGGGCCGTCGGGAACTGCTGGAGGATCATGCCGCCGTACCTGTGCCGCCAGGTCTTCGCCTCGTCGACGAGGGTCTTCGGGCCCGCGATCGCCGCCCCGCCGAAGCCGCCGAGCGACTTGTAGAACGACACGTAGACGCTGTCGGCGAGACCCGCGATCTCGTCCAGGGGGCGGTCGAAGTGCGTGGTGCACTCCCACAGCCGGGCCCCGTCGAAGTGGACCACCGCGTCGCGTTCCCGGGCGGCCTCCACGGCCTCGGAGAGCTCCTCCCAGGACGGCAGCACGAAACCGGCGTCCCTGAGCGGCAGTTCCAGCAGCAGGGCCCCGAAGGGTTCGTCGAAGTCCCGTACCTCCTCGGCGGTCGGGAGCCGGGGCTGGTCGGTCACACGCACCGGACGCAGGCCGCTGACCTGGCTGAACGCATGACGCTCATGGACCTCGGGATGGCCGAGCGCATGCACCGCGACGGTCGCGTTCCCGGTGCGGCCCGCCCAGCAGCGCAGGGCGACCTGCTGGGCCATGGTGCCGGTGGGGAAGAAGGCAGCGGCCTCCTTGCCGAGCAGACCCGCGACCCGCTCCTCCAGCGTCTCGACGATCCCGTCGCCGTACATGTCCGCCCGCCGGTCGAGGTCGTACCTGCCCTCGGCGCCCTCGTCCAGCCAGGCCAGGCGCTCGCGGATCGTCTGCTGGTAGCTGGGCCTCCACAGCACCCGCTCCGCTGCTCTCCAGGCGACAGCACGCCGTTCGAACCGTTGCTCCGGGGACAGCTCCGCCGTCTCCTCCGTGACCTGCTCGGCCGTCCCGCCCGAGGGCTGCTCCGCGGGCTCCTTCTCGGTCTCTGCCGCCGTGTCGCTCATCCCTGGATGATGTCGCGAGCCCACCCGAGCGGTCACCCCGATTTCCGCACCCCCAGGACCTGCGGAAACCCACAGCCTGTGGACGGCCAAACGGGCGTCGAACCAATCGCGTTAACATGACGAGAAATCGTCCGGTACCCCGAGCGGACTGGAACGGAAGGCCGCCGTCGAGTGAGTACATTCCCACAGCCAGACCCCAAGGACCGCCCCGCGCGGCTCACCGTCGGCGTTGTCGGCGCCGGCCGTGTCGGCCCCGCGCTCGCCGCGGCACTCCAGCTGGCCGGGCACCGCCCGGTGGCCGTCTCGGGGGTCTCCGACGCCTCCAAGCGGCGGGCCGCGCAGCTGCTGCCCGACGTGCCGCTGGTGTCCCCGGCGCAGGTCCTGGAGCGCGCGGAGCTCGTGCTGCTGACCGTCCCGGACGACGCCCTGCCCGGGCTGGTCGAGGGACTCGCCGAGACGGGGGCCGTGCGGCCCGGCCAGCTGCTGGTGCACACCTCCGGGCGGTACGGCGCGCGCGTGCTCGACCCGGCGCTCAGGGCGGGCGCGCTGCCCCTCGCGCTGCACCCCGCGATGACCTTCACCGGCACCCCTGTGGACGTACAGCGGCTCGCCGGATGCTCCTTCGGGGTCACCGCGCCCGAGGAGCTGCGGCTGGCCGCCGAGGCTCTGGTGATCGAGATGGGCGGCGAGCCCGAGTGGATCGCCGAGGAGAGCCGGCCGCTCTACCACGCGGCCCTCGCGCTCGGCGCCAACCACCTGGTGACGCTGGTCGCCGAGTCCATGGAGCTGCTGCGCACCGCGGGCGTGGAGGCCCCCGACCGGATGCTCGGCCCGCTGCTCGGCGCCGCCCTGGACAACGCCCTCAGGTCGGGCGACGCGGCGCTCACCGGGCCCGTCGCGCGCGGAGACGCGGGCACGGTCGCCGCGCACGTCGCCGAGTTGCGCAGGCACGCCCCGGGGACCGTCGCCGGCTATCTCGCGATGGCCCGGGCGACCGCCGATCGCGCGCTCGCCCACGGACTGCTCAAGCCGGAACTCGCCGAGGACCTTCTCGGGGTACTCGCCAACGGCACCGAGGGAGATGCCGGATGACCACCGCCCTGCTGCGCACCGCCGACGAACTGCACGCACGCACGCGTGCGGGCCGCCGAGCCGTCGTGATGACCATGGGCGCCCTCCACGAGGGCCACGCCACGCTGATCCGCACAGCCCGCGAAATCGCCGGGGACCAGGGCGAAGTGGTCGTCACGGTCTTTGTGAACCCGCTCCAGTTCGGCCAGGGCGAGGACCTCGACCGCTATCCGCGCACCCTCGACGCCGACGTCAAGATCGCCGAACAGGCAGGCGCGGACGTCGTGTTCGCCCCCGCCGTGGACGAGGTCTATCCCGGCGGCGAGCCCCAGGTCCGCATCAGCGCGGGCCCCATGGGCGAGCGCCTGGAGGGGGCCGTGCGCCCCGGCCACTTCGACGGCATGCTCACGGTCGTCGCCAAGTTCCTGCATCTCACCCGGCCCGACATCGCGCTGTTCGGGCAGAAGGACGCCCAGCAGCTGGCGCTGATCCGCCGCATGGTGCGCGACCTGAACTTCGGCGTGGAGATCCTCGGCGTGCCCACCGTGCGCGAGGAGGACGGGCTCGCCCTCTCCAGCCGCAACCGCTACCTCTCGACGACGGAGCGGCGCACCGCGCTGGCCCTCTCGCAGGCCCTGTTCGCCGGCCGTGACCGGCATGCCGCGCAGGAGGCCCTGCGCGCGCGTGCCCGCGAAGTGCCCGCCACCCGCGCGCGTGCCGAGGCCCTCAGCGCCATAGGCGAGTCCCGCGCGGCGGCCGACGCGCACGCCGTCGCCAAGGCAGTCCCCGGCGGCCCCTCGGGCGTACGCGCGGCTGCCCGGATGATCCTCGACGAGGCGGCCCGTATGCAGCCGCCGCTGGTCCTGGACTACCTGGCTCTGGTCGACCCGTCCGACTTCACGGAGGTCGAGGACGACTTCACCGGCGAGACGGTTCTCGCCGTGGCCGCCCGGGTCGGCACGACCCGGCTGATCGACAACATCCCCCTCACCTTCGGAGCCGCCTCGTGACCGGCAATGGCACAGGTACAGGTACTGGCATACGACTGCACGCGCCCGCCCCCGGCTGGGCCCTCACCGCGGACGTCGTGGTCGTCGGCTCCGGGGTCGCGGGACTCACCGCGGCGCTGCGCTGCCAGGCCGCGGGCCTGAAGACCGTGGTGGTCACCAAGGCGCGCCTCGACGACGGCTCCACGCGCTGGGCGCAGGGCGGCGTCGCCGCGGCCCTCGGCGACGGCGACACCCCCGAGCAGCACCTCGACGACACGCTGGTGGCGGGCGCGGGCCTGTGCGACGAGGAGGCCGTACGCATCCTCGTCACCGAGGGCCCCGACGCCGTGCGCCGCCTGATCGCGACCGGCGCCCACTTCGACGAGTCCACCGAAGGCGAGCTGGCACTCACCCGCGAGGGCGGCCACCACCGCCGCCGCATCGCGCACGCGGGCGGCGACGCGACCGGCGCCGAGATCTCCCGCGCCCTGGTCGAAGCGGTACGCGCGCGTGGCTTGCGCACGGTGGAGAACGCGCTGGTCCTGGACCTCCTCACGGACGCCGACGGCCGCACCGCAGGCGTGACCCTGCACGTCATGGGAGAGGGTCAGCACGACGGCGTGGGAGCCGTACACGCCCCCGCCGTGGTCCTCGCGACCGGCGGCATGGGCCAGGTCTTCTCGGCGACCACCAACCCGTCGGTCTCCACGGGCGACGGAGTGGCGCTCGCCCTGCGCGCGGGCGCCGAGGTGTCCGACCTCGAATTCGTGCAGTTCCATCCGACGGTCCTGTTCCTGGGCCCGGACGCCGAGGGCCAGCAGCCGCTGGTCTCCGAGGCGGTACGCGGCGAGGGCGCCCACCTGGTCGACGCGGACGGCGTGCGCTTCATGGTCGGGCAGCACGAGCTGGCCGAGCTGGCGCCCCGGGACATCGTCGCCAAGGGCATCACGCGCCGTATGCAGGAGCAGGACGCCGAGCACATGTTCCTCGACGCCCGGCACTTCGGCGCCGACATGTGGGAGCACCGCTTTCCGACGATCCTGGCCGCCTGCCGCACCCACGGCATCGACCCGGTCACCGAGCCGATCCCGATCGCCCCGGCCGCCCACTACGCCTCCGGCGGCGTGCGCACCGACGCCCGGGGCCGTACGACCGTCCCGGGCCTGTACGCGTGCGGCGAGGTCGCCTGCACCGGCGTGCACGGCGCGAACCGGCTCGCTTCGAACTCGCTCCTGGAAGGCCTCGTCTACGCCGAGCGCATCGTCGTCGACATCGCGCGGAGCCAGGCGGAGAACGGCCTCCACGCGCGCGTGCCGGTACCGGTCCCGCACCCCGAGAAACCCGCGCACCCGTTGCTCGCCCCCGAGTCCCGTTTCGCGATCCAGCGGATCATGACCGACGGCGCGGGTGTGCTGAGGTCGGCCGACTCCCTCGCTCAGGCGGCCGACCGCCTCCAGCGGCTGCACACCGACGCGCGCGACGCCCTCGACGAGAACGGAAAGACCTCCGAGCCCGGCGTCGACACCTGGGAGGCCACCAACCTCCTGTGCGTGGCCCGGGTCCTGGTCGCCGCCGCCCTCCGGCGTAAGGAGACCCGCGGCTGCCACTGGCGCGAGGACCACGCCGACCGCGACGACACCGACTGGCGCCGCCACATCGTCGTACGGCTGAATCCCGACCGGACGCTCGCCGTACACACCACCGACACAGCAGACTTCCCCCCGACCGTCCCCCAAGCCCTCGGCTTCGCCCGAGCAGGGGGGACCCCCATGCCCCAGCCGGCGTCCCGTCCCCAGGAGCAGTGAGAGCAGTGAGCACCCCCGACCTTCCCCTCGCCCAGAGCGGCGGCTGCGGCGACGGCTGCGGCTGCGGCGCCGACATGGACGAGGAGTACATGGAGTGCGGCCTCGACCCCGCGCTCGCCCAGCTCCTCGCCGACGCCGGTCTCGACCCCCTCGAGGTCGAGGACATCGCCAACGTGGCCATCCAGGAGGACCTCGACCACGGCGTGGACGTGACGACCGTCGCGACCATCCCCGAGGACGCCATCTCCACCGCCGACTTCACCGCTCGCGACGCGGGCGTCGTCGCGGGGCTGCGGGTGGCCGAGGCGGTCATCTCCGTGGTCTGCACCGACGAGTTCGCGGTCGAGCGGCACGTCGACGACGGCGATCGCGTCGAGGAGGGCCAGAAGCTCCTCAGCGTCACCACCCGCACCCGTGACCTGCTGACGGCCGAGCGCAGCGCGCTGAACCTGCTCTGCCGCCTGTCCGGCATCGCGACGGCCACGCGCGCGTGGGCGGACGCTCTGGAGGGCACCAAGGCCCGCGTGCGTGACACCCGCAAGACGACGCCGGGCCTGCGCTCGCTGGAGAAGTTCGCGGTGCGCTGCGGCGGTGGCGTCAACCACCGCATGTCCCTCTCGGACGCCGCGCTGGTGAAGGACAACCACGTGGTCGCTGCGGGCGGCGTGGCGCAGGCCTTCAAGGCCGTACGGGAGTCCTTCCCGGAGGTTCCGATCGAGGTCGAGGTCGACACCCTGCACCAGCTGCGCGAGGTCGTGGACGCGGGCGCCGACCTGATCCTTCTGGACAACTTCACACCCGTCGAGTGCGAGGAGGCCGTCGCCCTCGTCGACGGCCGCGCCCTCCTGGAGGCCTCGGGCCGGCTCACCCTGGGCAACGCGGCGGCCTACGCCGCGACGGGTGTCGACTACCTGGCCGTGGGTGCCCTCACGCACTCCTCGCCGATCCTGGACATCGGCCTCGACCTGCGCGAGGCCGCGCCGGACGAGGTAGCGGCGCATGACGCGTCGGCGCACGACGGATCGGCGGACGCGGCCTCGACGAGCGAGGCGGAGTAGGGCAGATGCTCCTCACGATCGACGTCGGCAACACCCACACCGTCCTCGGCCTCTTCGACGGGGAGGAGATCGTCGAGCACTGGCGCATCTCCACGGACGCCCGCCGCACGGCCGACGAGCTCGCCGTGCTCCTCCAGGGCCTCATGGGCATGCACCCGCTGCTCGGCGAGGAGCTCGGCGACGGCATCGACGGCATCGCCATCTGCTCCACGGTCCCGTCCGTCCTGCACGAGCTGCGAGAGGTCACGCGGCGCTACTACGGCGACGTCCCCGCCGTTCTGGTCGAACCCGGCATCAAGACGGGCGTACCGATCCTGATGGACAACCCCAAGGAGGTCGGCGCCGACCGCATCATCAACGCGGTGGCCGCCGTCGAGCTCTACGGGGGGCCCGCCATCGTCGTCGACTTCGGTACGGCGACGACGTTCGACGCGGTGTCCGCGCGCGGGGAGTACGCGGGTGGTGTCATCGCGCCCGGTATCGAGATCTCCGTGGAGGCGCTCGGTGTACGGGGCGCTCAGCTTCGCAAGATCGAGCTGGCCCGGCCGCGGGCGGTGATCGGGAAGAACACCGTCGAGGCGATGCAGGCAGGCATCGTGTACGGGTTCGCCGGGCAGGTCGACGGGGTCGTCAACCGGATGGCCCGTGAACTCGCCGACGATCCCGACGACGTCACCGTCATCGCCACGGGCGGCCTGGCCCCGATGGTCCTCGGCGAGGCCTCGGTCATCGACGAACACGAGCCATGGCTGACACTGATCGGACTGCGGCTGGTCTATGAGCGGAACGTGTCGCGTACGTAGGGCTTTCGCCCCCTCCGCCCGCACACTCCCACTCCTCGAACGCCGGAGGGGCTGATGTTCAGCCCCTCCGGCGTTCGCGTACGAGGCCGCCAGGGTCGAAGCGGGGGCTGGGGGCGGCCGCCCCAGTGACGGGACGGGCAGCGGCGGCGGGGCGAGAACCCCTCCCGCGGCACCCGGAGGGAGACGCGCCGCGCTCTCCTGCTATGCGGATTTTGTCTGATTAGCGCGTATCGTCGGCGCATGCCCACGCCATACGGATCCCGCGGCGGCATGGCGTTCGGTGCGGAGGAGCTGCGTGTGCTCCGTCGCGCTCTCGCCCTCGCCCTGCACCCCAGCCACGCCTCGGCCGAGGACGTCCAGGAATGCCTCCGTCTCGCCCAGTCCGTCGACGAGGCGACCCGCGAGGGAGCCAGGCTCCGGGCCTTCCTGCTGGCCGACCTCGCCCGCTACCGCGCCGCCCTGCCGGGTGCCACCGGCGGTTACCTCGCGCTTCTGGAGGAGGCGCTCGGCGCCGGTTACCGGCCGGACCCCGACGACCTCGCCGCGCTCCGGGCCCTGCGTGACAACCCCACCGCGACCACCCTCCTGGACCGCTGCAGGGCCCTCGCCGAAGCGGACGTACGCGCCCGCCTGGCGGGCCGCACGACCCAGCTGGTCCCTCCGTCCCGCGCCCGGCTGCTGGCCCTCCCCGGGGGCCTGGCCTCCGAGGAACCCGCCAAGAAACCGGCGGACAAGCCCGCCGTCGAACCGAAGCCACAGCCTCCGGTCAAGACCCCGCGCCCGGACCGGCCCATCCCCACGCCCGGCGAGGTGTTCCCGCCGAAGCGCAAGGCCGCGCCGCCGCCGGCGAACCCCCCTCAGCAGCTCGCGGCGGGCTAGCTACTCTGGAGGGCATGGACTATGTCTCCGCGCTCGTGCCCCCCGTAGTGATGGCCGTGTTCTTCATCGGGCTGATCGTGACGATCGTGAAGACCCAGGGCGGGGCCAACAAGGCCAAGGAGGACGCGGTCGTCGACGCCACCCTGGCGCGCGCGGAGAGCGCCCGCCAGGCCTCCCGCGACACCGAGGTCTGAGCCCGGCCGGCAGACCCGCGGGCCGACAGACCGGCCGCGGGCGGGCGAGCCGCGGGCAAGCCGACCGGGACTGCGGAGGACGGCCGCGCTGAGCTGTATCGCACCCTCCGCGCCCACATCCACGTAAGACGGCGTACGACTCATACGTTTTTCGAGTCGTACGCCCTTTTTGTTGGTGATCTCCCACTATTGTTCTGAGCTGTGCCTCGCCCATTGGGAGAACTCGAAGACGCGGTCATGACGCGGGTGTGGAAGTGGAACCGCCCGGTGACCGTTCGAGAAGTCCTGGAAGACCTTCAG
Source organism: Streptomyces albiflavescens (assembly GCF_014645835.1). Classification (GTDB taxonomy): domain Bacteria; phylum Actinomycetota; class Actinomycetes; order Streptomycetales; family Streptomycetaceae; genus Streptomyces; species Streptomyces albiflavescens. The sequence goes on along the minus strand of NZ_BMMM01000010.1, from coordinate 38,127 downwards.
CGGGAACGGTCCATCGCGTACACCACGGTGATGACCGTTTTGGACAATCTCCATCAGAAGGGCTGGGTGCGCCGTGAGGCCGAAGGCCGGGCCTATCGATATGAGGCGGTCTCCACACGTGCCGCCTACGCGGCCGCACTGATGAACGATGCCTGGTCGCAGAGTGACAACCCCGCCGCCGCTCTCGTCGCCTTCTTCGGCATGATGTCCCCGGAACAGCGCGAAGCCCTGCGCGATGCCGTGCGTATGGTCCAGGGACCGGAAACCCCCACCACCGAAACGCCAACGTCGGAGAACCCCACCGGGAACCCGGTGGACGAGAACCCCGCCGCGGCCGAGGGCGACGCCGGGCGATAGCGTCCGCCCATGCCAGCTGAGCATCCCGCAGAGCATCCCGAAGTCGCCGCAAAAGCCATCACCGTCCGCCGGGCCAGGACCAGCGATGTCCCGGCCGTACGCCGCCTGCTTGATGCGAACGTCCGGCGCCGCATCCTGCTCGACAAAGCGACGGTGACGCTTTACGAGGACATCCAGGAGTTCTGGGTCGCGGAACGCGGCGCCGGCTCAAGTACTGAGGTGGTCGGCTGCGGTGCGCTGCACGTGATGTGGGAAGACCTCGCGGAAGTCCGCACTCTCGCCGTGAACCCGGCGGTCAAGGGCTTCGGCGTCGGTCATCAGTTGCTGGAGAAGTTGCTGCAGACCGCCCGTTGGCTCGGTGTTCGACGCGTTTTCTGTCTGACCTTCGAAGTCGAGTTCTTCGCGAAGCACGGCTTCGTGGAGATCGGCGAGACACCCGTCGACACCGATGTCTACGCTGAGCTCCTGCGTTCCTATGACGAGGGCGTGGCGGAGTTCCTCGGTCTCGAACGAGTGAAACCGAACACCTTGGGCAACAGCCGGATGCTTCTGCATCTGTGATCGCCGACGACTATTCCGGCGGACCGGCTTGCCCAGGTTCCCTATGTCCGAAACGCGTACGTTTCCGGTCTGCCAGTGCCCTGTGAGTCTCCCCCAGGGGTTTGTGTTTTTCCAGCAAAAGCGGTTTGCTTTCCGACGTACTGCAGTACTGCATATAACAGGGGACGGCGAAACGGCGGACGCCGCAGACCCCCGGCCCTGAAGTTATCGATGAAAGGAAATCCGGTGGCACAGAAGGTTCAGGTCCTTCTTGTCGACGACCTCGACGGTGGCGAGGCGGACGAGACCGTGACGTTCGCGCTGGACGGCAAGACGTACGAAATCGATCTCACGACCGCCAATGCGGACAAGCTCCGTGGCCTTCTCGAGCCCTACGTGAAGGGTGGTCGTCGTACCGGAGGCCGCGCTTCGGGCGGACGCGGAAAGGCACGTGTCGCTTCCGGTGGCAGCCAGGACACCGCGCAGATCCGCGCGTGGGCGAAGGAGAACGGCTACGAGGTCAACGACCGTGGTCGAGTTCCCGCGTCCATTCGTGAGGCCTACGAGAAGGCCAACGGCTGAGCACACGTACGCCGCAGCCTTACGCGATGGCAATGCGTTGCCATCGTGTCCACGAGTCGTACGAGATCGGGGGCGCCCCCACCGCCCCCCACAGCCGACAGTGTCGGCAGCGAGGGTTCGACCTCGCGCCCGAATTCGGGGGGCCGCAGCCACACGGCGGCCCCCTGTGAGTTTTCCGGAGCCGCCGGCAGTGCGGGCATTCCCGAAGGGTGGGGAGCCCCGGCCGTTCCCGGTGGCGGCGGAGCCTCGATGCTCCCGCCCGCGCCGATCGCCGTGAGATCCAGTGCGAGGGCGCCCCACTCCAGCCAGTCGAGCAGCCCCGGCAGTTCGTCCGCGCTGCCCGCGGCCACCAGGACCCGCATCCGGTTCCCCTGCAAGGTCACCGGAGACGCCGGGCCCAGATGCCGCAGCGCCGCGCGCCCCGCCTCCGCCGGCACCTCCAGCACGTCGAAGCGCAGCCCCGTGACAAGCCGTACCGGCGGCCCGGGCACTGCCGCCCAGCCCAGTTCGTTCTCGTACCACCGCAGTACTGGATCGCTCGAGTCGAGCGGTCGCCGAGGGAGAGGGACGATGGGAACTGTGGGAACCATGCCAGGAGCAACAGCCGGAAGAGCTCCAGAGTTACGCTGAGTATTCCGGTGAATGCACAGAGTGCCGGAAAAGGGGGCGTGCGGAGGTGTTCGGCGGCGCAAGGATGTTCGCCCATAGCGGAGGGAACCGGTGTGCGCCGCATGGAGTGTCAGTGCGTACGGGTAAGACATCCCTAGTGGGAGGGGCGACACGCATGGATCGGGCATCTCACGTTCGCCATCGGCGTACAGATGGTGAGGGTATCTGCCTGGCCTGCGGGAACATCGTCTCGCACCATCAGGTTGGAGCATATGTCGGCGTTCGGGGTCAGGAGGCCAAGGACGGTGTCGGCAGTTGGAATGAGCGGTCCCCGCTTGCGGGACTAAGCTGCGGAAGGACAGCGAGGGGAGCGTCCCCTCACTGCCTGACCGCTCTGAGGAGCGATTAACGATGTTCGAGAGGTTCACCGACCGCGCGCGGCGGGTTGTCGTCCTGGCTCAGGAAGAAGCCCGGATGCTCAACCACAACTACATCGGCACCGAGCACATTCTCCTGGGCCTGATCCACGAGGGTGAGGGTGTCGCCGCTAAGGCCCTGGAGAGCCTCGGGATTTCGCTCGAGGCGGTCCGCCAGCAGGTGGAGGAGATCATCGGCCAGGGCCAGCAGGCGCCCTCGGGCCACATTCCCTTCACCCCCCGTGCCAAGAAGGTCCTGGAGCTGTCGCTCCGTGAGGCTCTTCAGCTGGGCCACAACTACATCGGCACGGAGCACATCCTGCTCGGCCTGATCCGTGAGGGCGAGGGCGTCGCCGCCCAGGTCCTGGTCAAGCTGGGCGCAGACCTCAACCGGGTGCGGCAGCAGGTCATCCAGCTGCTCTCCGGCTACCAGGGCAAGGAGACCGCCGCCGCCGGCGGTCCTGCGGAGGGCACCCCCTCCACGTCCCTGGTCCTCGATCAGTTCGGCCGGAACCTCACCCAGGCCGCTCGTGAGTCCAAGCTCGACCCGGTCATCGGGCGCGAGAAGGAGATCGAGCGGGTCATGCAGGTGCTGTCCCGCCGTACGAAGAACAACCCGGTCCTGATCGGTGAGCCCGGCGTCGGCAAGACCGCCGTCGTCGAGGGCCTCGCCCAGGCCATCGTCAAGGGCGAGGTGCCCGAGACCCTGAAGGACAAGCACCTCTACACCCTGGACCTCGGCGCACTGGTCGCCGGCTCCCGCTACCGCGGTGACTTCGAGGAGCGCCTGAAGAAGGTGCTCAAGGAGATCCGCACCCGCGGCGACATCATCCTGTTCATCGACGAGCTTCACACGCTGGTCGGTGCGGGTGCCGCCGAGGGCGCCATCGACGCGGCTTCGATCCTGAAGCCGATGCTGGCCCGTGGCGAGCTGCAGACCATCGGTGCGACGACGCTCGACGAGTACCGCAAGCACCTCGAGAAGGACGCGGCCCTCGAGCGCCGCTTCCAGCCGATCCAGGTGGCGGAGCCTTCCCTTCCGCACACGATCGAGATCCTCAAGGGCCTGCGCGACCGTTACGAGGCGCACCACCGTGTCTCCATCACGGACGAGGCTCTGGTCCAGGCCGCGACGCTCGCGGACCGGTACATCTCGGACCGGTTCCTCCCCGACAAGGCGATCGACCTGATCGACGAGGCGGGCTCCCGGATGCGCATCCGTCGGATGACCGCTCCGCCGGACCTCCGCGAGTTCGACGAGAAGATCGCGGGTGTGCGCCGCGACAAGGAGTCCGCGATCGACTCGCAGGACTTCGAGAAGGCCGCCTCCCTCCGCGACAAGGAGAAGCAGCTCCTGGCCGCGAAGGCCAAGCGGGAGAAGGAGTGGAAGGCCGGCGACATGGACGTCGTCGCCGAGGTCGACGGCGAGCTGATCGCCGAGGTCCTGGCCACGGCCACGGGCATCCCGGTCTTCAAGCTGACCGAGGAGGAGTCCTCGCGTCTGCTCCGCATGGAGGACGAGCTCCACAAGCGGGTCATCGGCCAGAAGGACGCCATCAAGGCGCTCTCGCAGGCGATCCGTCGCACGCGAGCGGGTCTGAAGGACCCGAAGCGCCCCGGTGGTTCGTTCATCTTCGCGGGCCCGTCGGGTGTCGGTAAGACCGAGCTGTCGAAGACCCTCGCCGAGTTCCTCTTCGGTGACGAGGACGCGCTGATCGCCCTCGACATGTCGGAGTTCAGCGAGAAGCACACGGTGTCGCGTCTCTTCGGTTCGCCCCCCGGATACGTGGGCTACGAAGAGGGCGGCCAGCTGACCGAGAAGGTCCGCCGCAAGCCGTTCTCCGTCGTCCTCTTCGACGAGGTGGAGAAGGCCCACCCGGACATCTTCAACTCGCTGCTGCAGATCCTGGAGGACGGTCGCCTGACCGACTCCCAGGGCCGGGTCGTGGACTTCAAGAACACGGTCATCATCATGACGACCAACCTCGGCACCCGGGACATCTCCAAGGGCTTCAACCTCGGCTTCGCCGCCGCGGGTGACACGAAGTCCAGCTACGAGCGGATGAAGAACAAGGTCAACGACGAGCTGAAGCAGCACTTCCGCCCGGAGTTCCTGAACCGTGTCGACGACACGGTGGTCTTCCACCAGCTCACCGAGGAAGACATCATCCAGATCGTCGACCTCATGATCGCCAAGGTGGATGAGCGCCTGAAGGACCGCGACATGGGCCTGGAGCTCAGCCCGAGCGCCAAGTCGCTGCTCGCGAAGAAGGGGTACGACCCCGTCCTGGGCGCCCGGCCGCTGCGCCGGACCATCCAGCGCGAGATCGAGGACGCGCTCTCGGAGAAGATCCTCTTCAGCGAGCTGCGTCCCGGCCACATCGTGGTCGTCGACACGGAGGGCGAGGGCGAGGCCAAGACCTTCACCTTCCGAGGTGAGGAGAAGTCGGCACTCCCCGACGTCCCGCCGATCGAGCAGGCCGCGGGTGGGGCCGGTCCCAACCTGAGCAAGGACGCGTAGGCGCCACGGCGCCCGAACAGGGGCTGCCCCAGGACTTCGGTCCTGGGGCAGCCCCTTTTGGGTCTGGGGCAGCCCCGTTCGAGTAGGGAGAGGCCGTGCCGTTCTGGGTGGGGAGAGGCCCTGGTTTCCCGTAGCCCACGTCACATTCCCGGGCGCCCGGATCCGTCCCGTCGGTGACATGACGCACAGGCGTTTTGTCCCTTACTAGGTCGAATAGTGGACAGACCAGAACGGACAAAAGGGACCTTTGCCCCGGTGTCCCGAACGTGGTTTCTGTATCGCAGGGGCGCGAAGGTCCACGGGGTGTTTCCCAAGGGGAGTGAAGCCTTGAAGAGGGGCTAAACCTTGGTTCGCGTGATAAATCCGGAAGATCCCTTATAGGGATGTCGGAGCTGTCAAGGTTCGTTAAATTTTGGGGCGAAGTACGACCTGAAGTCGTAGATGGGCGTTTTGGGGGTTTGTGGGGCCCCGGGTTACCAAGGGATGGCCCACTCGGTCGCCGGCTGTGCGCCGGGTGGTGTTTGACCCCCGTCTCCTTCCCCGCGAGGTCTCCATGTCGAAGCGCGTCACGTTCCGTCTCTCCCGTACGTCCATCCGCTCACGGGCGGCCGTCCTGGCCGTCGGTCTCGGCGCCTCGGTCGTGCTGGGTGCCGGAGTCGCGACCGCCGACACCCTCGCCGCCGGCGGAACCGTCACCGCGGCGAACGCCGTGCAGACGCAGGTCGCCGCTCAGACCAAGGCCGCCGCCGCCAAGAATGCCGCCGCCTGGGTCGACCCGGTGCAGAAGTACACCCTGTCCGCCACCTTCAACCAGGCCGGCGGCATGTGGGCCCACAAGCACTCCGGCCAGGACTACGCGGTGCCGCAGGGCACCGAGGTCCTCGCCGCGCACGGCGGCACCGTGGTGAAGGCCGGCGGCAATGGTGCCGGCGACGGTCCCGCCTACGGCAACGCCATCGTCATCAAGCACGGCAACGGGACCTACTCGCAGTACGCCCACCTGTCGCGTATCGATGTACGGATCGGCCAGGTCGTCGCCACCGGCCAGCACATAGCGCTGTCCGGCAACACCGGAAACTCCAGCGGGCCGCACCTGCACTTCGAGATCCGTACGACGCCCAACTACGGGTCCGCCATCGACCCCGTCGCCTTCCTGCGCGCCAAGGGTGTGACCGTCTAAGACGGCGTCGCGCCTCCCTGCGCCTGCGTCACCAGATCGATCGCGACCTCCAGGACCGCCTTGCGCTTGTCCTCGGGGTCGCCTTCGACGTCTTTGAGGACGAACATCCCGGCGTGCATCGTGAAGAGCGCGCTGATGCAGCGGACCTGGTCGGTCAGCGGCGCACCCGGCTCCTTGATGATGTCGAGCATGCTGAGCATGCGGTCCTTGAAGGTCTCGCCGATGCTCAGCTCTCGTACCGTCGCCTGGTTCTCCTGCATGAAGCGGAAGAGCGGGGCCGCGCCGGTGAGGGCGTCGCTGTAGCGGCGCAGCACCTCATGTTTGGTCTCCAGGGTGTGCGGCTGCTGCTTGCCCCACTCGATCAGCTCGTCGAGGGGCCTCGTCAGATCCTCGAAGAGGCTGATGAGGATCTCTTCCTTGGTCTTGAAGTGGTAGTAGAGCGCCGCCTTGGTCACGTCGAGGTGCTCGGCGATCTCGCGCAGCGAGGTCTTCTCGTAGCCCTGCTCGGAGAAGAGTTCGAGGGCCACGTCCTGGATGCGCTGGCGGGTGTCCCCGCGGCGCTGTCGCTTGGTGCCGTCCATGGTGCCGCCCATCCTCGTACTCCTTGCGCTCCCTGAAAACTTACCTGTCGCCCGGCTAGTAAAACTACTTAAACTTACTTGACGCCCGGCTAGTTGCGAGGCTAGTTTCCCTGAGTGTAGTCAACTTGCCGGTCGGCAAGTAAGTAGTCGGCCCGGCGGCAGTACCTAGGGGAGTGGGAACGATGGCGGACAACACCGAAACGGTCGCACAGACCGACAAACAGCCAACGGAGCAGACCGACCAACAGCCACGCAGCGTACGCGTCGTGCTGCTCGCGCTCATGATCGCGATGCTCCTGGCGATGCTCGACAACATGATCGTAGGCACGGCGATGCCGACGATCGTCGGCGAACTGGGCGGCCTCGAACACCTGTCCTGGGTGGTCACGGCGTATACGCTCGCCACCGCCGCCTCCACCCCGATCTGGGGCAAGCTCGGCGACATGTACGGGCGCAAGGGCGCCTTCATGACCTCGATCGTGCTCTTCCTGATCGGCTCAGCGCTGAGCGGCATGGCCCAGGACATGGGCCAGCTCATCGGGTTCCGCGCCATTCAGGGCCTGGGCGCCGGTGGTCTGATGGTCGGCGTCATGGCGATCATCGGCGACCTGATTCCGCCGCGGGAGCGAGGCAAGTACCAGGGCATGATGGCCGGCGTGATGGCGTTCGCCATGATCCTCGGCCCGCTGGTCGGCGGCACGATCACCGACCACTGGGGCTGGCGCTGGTCCTTCTACATCAACCTGCCCCTCGGCGTCGTAGCGCTCCTCGCGGTCAGCGCCGTACTGCACCTGCCGAAGAAGCGGGTCGAGGCGAAGATCGACTACCTCGGCGCGGGACTGCTGGCTCTCGGTATCTCGGCCATCGTGCTGGTCACCACCTGGGGCGGTTCCGAGTACGCCTGGGGCTCCGCCCGCATCATGGAGCTGATCGGGATCGGCGTCGCCGCGCTCGTGGGATTCGTCTTCTGGCAGACCAAGGCCGCCGCGCCGGTCGTGCCGCTGCACATCTTCAAGAGCCGCAACTTCACCCTGATGTCGATCATCGGCTTCATCACCGGCTTCGTGATGTTCGGCGCGGTGCTCTTCCTGCCGCTGTACCAGCAGTCCGTGCAGGGCGCGTCCGCCACCAACTCCGGGCTGCTGCTCCTGCCGATGCTCGGCGCGATGCTCGCCGTCTCGATGGTCGCGGGGCGGGTCACCACCAACAGCGGCCGCTACAAGGTCTTTCCGCTCGTCGGCAGTGTGCTGATGATCGTGGGGCTGTTCCTGCTCGCGCAGATGGACACCGAGACGACGCGGCTGATGTCCGGGCTGTACATGGCGGTGCTCGGTGCGGGCATGGGCTGCCTGATGCAGATCACCATGCTGGTCGCGCAGAACAGCGTCGAGATGAAGGACATGGGCGTCGCGTCCTCGTCGACCACCCTGTTCCGGACGCTGGGGTCCTCCTTCGGTGTCGCCATCATGGGCGCGCTGTTCAACCACCGGGTGCAGGACGTCATGGCCGAGCGGGCCGGGGCGCTCGGGTCCAAGGTGACCGAGCAGTCCGCGCAGCTCGACGCGGCCAGCCTGGCGAAGCTGCCGGCCGCGGCCCGGGAGGCCTACCAGCACGCGGTGTCCTCCGGTACGCACTCCGCGTTCCTGCTCGGGTCCGTGGTGGCTGTGGTCGCGCTGGTCGCGGCGGTGTTCGTGAAGGAGGTTCCGCTGAAGGGGGCGGGGCCGGCCGCGCCGAAGCCTGCGGGCGATGTGGCGTCCATGGAAACCGTGGCTGAGGCGGTCTGACCGCTCTTGCTCCGAAGGCCCCCGGCGTTGTCCGCCCCGGGGGCCTTCTTCATGGGCGGGTGTACGGGGCTGGGGGCGGATTCATGGGCGGGTGTATGGGGCTGGGGGCGGACAGGCTTCGCTCCCTCCGCCCGCTGCCCGGCCCGTATCCGGGGGCTCTGCCTCCGGACCTCCCGAATCTCCCTTCGCGCTCGTCCTCGAAGGCCGGACGAGCTCAGAGATCTCCGGTCGAGGCCGACTGTCAGTCCCTCGTGCCACCATCTGAACCGTGGACAAAATGCGGCAGCTGCGGCTCGCCAAGGACGCGATGGACCGCGACTGGGCGGAGCCCGGGCTCGATCTCGACGCGGTGGCCGCGCATGCCGGTTACTCGCGCTATCACTTCATACGGGCCTTCAAGGCGGCGTACGGCGAGACGCCGGGCCAGTATCTGACCCACCGTCGTATCGACCGGGCCGAAGACCTGCTGCGCACCGCGAACCTCTCGGTGACCGAGATCTGCAACCTGGTCGGCTTCAGCAGCCTCGGTACGTTCTCGGCGCGCTTCAAGGCATGGACCGGGCTGACTCCGAGCGAGTACCGGGCACAGCACGTGGGGCGGGGGACCGCACTCATACCGGGGTGCTACGCGATGCTCTGGGCCGGCGGCTTCCGGCCGGGGCCCGGTGCGCGAGAGCGCAATTCCGAAGAAGCACCCTGAGCCCGTCGCTGCCTACCGTGGCAGGGCAAGTCAAGGACGACCACCCGCACCGCTGGGAGCACACCATGATCAAGGGACTCGCCATTTCGACCGTCTGGGTCCTCGACCAGGACCGGGCCAAGGAGTTCTACACCGAGAAGCTCGGCCTCGAAGTCCGTACGGACATGACGATGGGCGACGGCGGCATGCGCTGGATCACCGTCGGTGCCGCGAACCAGCCCGACGTCGAGCTGACGCTCATGGTGCCCGGACCGCCCGCGATGGACCCCGAGTCCGCCGAGATGATGAAGAAGCTCGTGGCCAAGGGTGTGCTCGGCGCGGGCGCGCTGACCACCGACGACATCCAGGGGGACTACAAGAAGCTCAAGGACCGTGGTGTGGAGTTCCTGCAGGAGCCGCAGGAGCGCCCGTACGGGACGGAAGCGGTGTTCCGCGACGATTCCGGGAACTGGTTCTCGTTCAACCAGCCGCGAGAGGGTGGGCTCGATCTGGAGAAGGACTGGGGCTGCTGACCCCCTTCCGATCTGCGGGCGGGTGCTAACACGCAGGTCGCGCGCCCGTCAACCTCTGTTGTCCAGGATGGTCCGCCCCCCTCTGGCCGCCCAGAATTCAGGCATCGACCACAAGAAAGTGCCTCAGGGCTTCCAGGGGGAACAGCACATGCGCGTGAACAAGAAGGTCGCGGCCACGGCTTCGGCATTGATGATGACCACCGGACTGCTGGCCATGGCCGGCTCCAGCACCGCCAGCGCCGCGGACGGCTGCAACAACAACAACGGCAGGACCGTCCAGGAAGTGATCGGGGCGCGCGGCCAGGGCATCGAGCTGCGGGTGAACGGGGCCGGGGACGGCACCTGCGCCTGGGGCCGGATCGTCGTCGGCGCCGTCGGGATGCACGTCTGGGTCGACCGCAGCAGCGACGGCGGGCGCACCTGGGAGCCGCAGCTGGGCTGGCGGGAGATCGAGAGCGGCGGCAGCGTCTGGACCGAGGCCTGGCGCGACCGCAACGGCCAGCTGATGCGGGCCTGCGGCGACTCGGGCTACAACACGACGATCCACTGCACCAAGTGGTACTAGGACGGCGGCGGTTCGCTGCACCAAGTGGTACGAGGACGACGGCGATCCACCGCTCCCCGTAGTACTGGGACGGACGGCGATCCACCGCTCCCAGTAGTACTGGGACGGGTACCGGGGACGGAGGGCGATCCACCGCTCCCAGTACCGGCACGTGGCGCAGCGTCGGGCCTCCGGGCCTCCGGGCCTCCGGGCCCCTCGGGCTCCCGAGTCCTCCTGACCGGGCCTCCTGATCGGGCTCGCATGCGTAAGGGGCGTGGCCGGAATTCTCCGGCCACGCCCCTTACGCGTCAGCGCGTTACGCGTCAGCGCGCTACTTCCCGGACGCCGGCAGCATCGGATAGCTACCCGTGTTCGTCGGCGCGTGCTCCGGCAGCCACAGCACCGCGACCGCGCCCTCGGCGGGTACGTCGTCCGGTGCGCCCGCCGGGCGTACGTTGCGGAAGGTCAGCCGGGCACCCAGCACCCGGGCCTGGCCCGCGGCGATGGTCAGGCCCAGGCCGTGGCCGTGGCCCGCGCGGTCGCTGCTGCCCGTGCGGAAGCGGCTCGGGCCCTCGGCGAGGAGCGCCTCGGGGAAGCCGGGACCGTGGTCGCGGACGCGGATGACGCGGCCCTCGACGGTGACCTCGATCGGCGGCTTGCCGTGCCGGGAGGCGTTCGCGAGGAGGTTGAACAGAACGCGCTCCAGACGCCTCGGGTCCGTCGTGACCTCCGACTCGTGCACCACGCGCACATCGACGTCCGCGTCCTTGACGGCCACGCGGCGCGACACGAACTCGCCGAGCATGATGTCCTGCAGTTCGGCCCGCTCGGACGCACCGTCGAGCCGGGCGACCTCCAGGACGTCCTCGACGAGGGTGCGCATGGCCTGCGCCCGGTCCCGGACGAGCTCGGTGGGACGGCCGGGCGGCAGGAGCTCGGCCGCCGTCAGCAACCCGGTCACCGGCGTACGCAGCTCGTGCGCGATGTCCGCGGTCACCCGGCGCTCCGCCTCGATGCGCTGCTGGAGTGCGTCCGCCATGGCGTCCACGGCGCGCGCGAGGTCGTCGGTCTCGTCACGCACGACACCGCCGATCGCCTCCCGTACCCGTACGTCGGTCTCGCCCTTGGCGACCTGGTTCGCGGCGGACGCGGCCTTGCGCAGCCGGCGCGACAGCTGGCCGCCGATGAGCACGCCCAGCGCGCTCCCGCCGAAGACGACCGCGATGGAGCCGATGATGAGCGCCTGGTCGAGGTCCTTCATGACGTCCGCGTTGCGGTCCGTGAACCGCTCGTGCCAGGACAGCACCCTGCCGTCCCTGAGCGGTACGGCGGCCCAGATGTCGGGCACCCCGTGCGGGCCGTCGGACACATAGGTGGCCCGCCGCCCCTCCGTGACCTTCGCCAGCAGGTCCGCCGGTATGGCGGGGTCGTCGATCTTGGCCCCGAAGGGCGGCGGCCGGCCGGGCCCGTACATGCGCTGGGCGAGCTGGATGCGCTCGTCCGCCAGGTCGCGCGAGTTGTCGAGCATCGACACGCGCGCCGCGTTGTGCACGACCAGGCTCAGTGCGATCGCGACCAGGGCGCCGACCAGGGCGATGGCCGTGCTGAGCTTCCACCGGATGCCGGTGCGGATGCTCACGCCGTCACTGGTGTCCCTGTTCAGGCCGATGCCCGCACCGCCGCCACCCGGACGCTGAAAAATCCCCCGCATACTCCCGCTCAGGCCTTCAACTTGTAGCCGAAGCCGCGGACCGTCTCGATCCGGTCCTGGCCGATCTTCGTGCGCAGCCGCTGCACATGGACGTCGACGACCCGGGTGTCTCCGCCCCAGCCGTAGTCCCACACACGTTCGAGCAGCTTGTCACGGCTGAGCACCGTGCCCGGCGCGGACGAGAACTCCAGGAGCAGCCGCATCTCGGTGGGCGTGAGTGCCACCGGCACACCGCCCTTGAGCACCTCCATGCCCTCGGTGTCGATCTCCAGGTCGCCGAAGGCGAGCACCCCGCCGTCGACGGACGCGGAGCCCTCGGTGGCCTGGGCGCCGCCGTTGGCGTGTCCGAAGCGGCGCAGCACGGCACGGATGCGGGCGACCAGGACGGCGCCGTCGAAGGGCTTGGTCACGTAGTCGTCGGCGCCCGCCTCCAGGCCGAGCACGACATCGATCGAGTCGGCGCGCGCGGACAGCATGATCACGGGGACGGTCGACTCGTCGCGGATACGGCGGCACAGCGAGACACCGTCGAGTCCGGGCACCATGACATCCAGCAGGGCGATGTCGGGGCGGTCGGCGCGGAACGCCTCCAGGCCGGACAGTCCGTCGGGCATCGCGGTGACCGCGAAGCCGTCGCGCTCCAGGGCGAGCTGCGTGGCCTCGCGGATGACGTCGTCGTCCTCGACGAACAGGACATGGGTCTGCTCTGCCATCCGGCTGCTCCGTGTGCTCTCAGTTCGCGGGGGCGGGGGTGTCGGTGCCGCCCACCGCGTTGCTGTAGTCGTTGTGGATCCGGGAATGTTCGACGAAGCGGGTCGCGGACCAGCCGTAGGTGATCACTTCTTCGCTGGAGGGATACGACACCGGGTCGCCCTTCTTGTACAGCTGCTGGGTGACCACCAGATCGCCCCGGTCGATCTCGGCGTAGACCGGAGGCTCCTCGGCCGCGAAGACATTCTCGTATTTGTTGCCTTCCTCGCGATACACATAGGAGCCGACGCCGACCGCATCGCCGCAGGTCATCACGTTGACCACGACATCGTCCAAAGTGCCGCCGGTCAGATTCCCGTAGGACACGTCGACCGGATACTCATCGCCGACGCACGGCTTCAGATCGCGCTTGACCGACGCGCTGACCTGCGGGTCGTCCTTGACGAGCTGGACCGCGTCCACCCGCTTGGCCACCCTGCCGGTCGAGGCGGAGGCGGAGGCGGAGGCGGTGGGCGTGGCGGCGCCCTTGGCCACCGCCTCACTGCCCGCCGGACCCTCGTCGCGGGCGCCCGTACCGCCCGTGGCGCAGGCGGTCAAGAAAAGGCCGAGGGCGGTGAGCCCGGCCGCTGCCGTACTCCCCGCCGTCAGGACCTCCCTGGCCCGAGTTCCTAGGCCGCGCAACGCTCCCGCTCCTCACTCGGTTCGAGCGCGCGGACGCCGCGCTCCTGGTAGTCCCGGCTCTCCAGCTCCTCGCGGAGCCGGGCCAGCGCCCGGTGCAGCGTGCTCTTGACCGTTCCGGCCGACATGCCAAGCGCGGCGGCCGTCTCCTCCGTGGACATCTGCTCCCAGTGTCGCAGCACCACGACACTGCGCTGTTTCGGAGCCAGCACCTTCATGATGTCCATCAGCAGCGCGCGGTCCGCGTGCTGCTCGGTGGAGTCGTCGACGGACGCGTCCGGAAGCTGCTCCGTCGGGACCTCCTCCAGCTTCCGGGCCCGCCACCACTCGGTGCGCGTATTGATCATCACGCGGCGCAGGTACGCGTCGGCCAGCCGCTTGTCCGCGATGCCGTCCCAGCGGCCGTACGTCCGTACGAGCGCGGTCTGCAGCAGGTCCTGGGCGTCGACCGGGTCGGGGACCAGGCGGCGGGCACTGCGCAGCAGCGCGTCCTGCCGAGTGCGGACGTACTCTTCGAATTCGAGCACCTCGCCGTGCGCCATGATCAACCGCCTCCATCCCCGTTTCCGACCCGCCTGCTGCCGGTTGTCCGTTGCCTCTGTGCCGCACTGTGTGCGGTACGGAGATGAAGCTACGGAGGCGTTGTCACGGGGTTGTCCGAGCCAGCCTGCGGCAAGCAATCGGCTGTCCGTCGGTTGTGTAACGGATGTAGGTGCGGGGTAAGGCGAGGCGGTTGTACGTCCTGTTTGATCCGCTTTTGCTCCGCGGATCGTCTCCACTGCTATGTCAACGGCAGCCGATACAGACCGCCCTGGAGCGGTTCCACGAGTCCGTCGGCGACGAGACCGTCGAGCGCGCGGGCCCGTTGTACCGGTTCGTGCCATACGCGATCCAGGGCGGTCTGCGGAACGGGCGTGACCGCCTCCCTGAGGACGGCGAGGAGCTTCCCGCGAACCTGTCGGTCCGTGCCCGCGTACGTCTGTCCGCGCCTCGGCGGACCCTTGTGCTCCGGCTTGCCCGCCAGCCGCCACGCGCACTGCGCGGCGATCGGGCAGCGGTCGCAGGTCTCGTTCTTCGCCGTGCAGACGAGCGCGCCGAGTTCCATGGACGCGGCGGCCCAGCGGGAGGCCGTGCGCTCGCTCTCGGGGAGCAGCGCGCGGGCGAGCTTGCGTTCGGCGGCGGTGGTGGCGTTCGGCGGGTACTGCACGCCGGTGACGGCGCGCGCGAAGACCCTTCTGACATTCGTGTCGAGCACGGCGTGCCGCTGTCCGTACGCGAACGACGCCACCGCCGCGGCCGTGTACTCCCCGATCCCGGGCAGCGCGAGCAGCTGGGCGTGCGCCGTGGGTACGTCGCCGCCGTGCCGCTCCGTTATGGCCACCGCCGCGCCGTGCAGGCGCAGCGCGCGCCGGGGGTAGCCGAGCCGGCCCCAGGCGCGGACGGCCTCGCCCGGCGCTTCCTTCGCCAGGTCGGCGGGGCGGGGCCAGCGGGCCAGCCACTGCTCGTACACGGGCAGGACGCGGTTCACCGGGGTCTGCTGCAGCATGAACTCGCTGACCATCACTCCCCAGGGGCCGGCGTCCGGGCGCCGCCACGGAAGGTCGCGGGCATGCTCCTCGAACCAGGCGATGACGGGGGTGTGCAGGGGCTCGCCGGGGGCGTTTTGGGTGGGCTTGGTGGGTGCAGTCATGGCGTAGTCGATCCTGCCATGCGGGGGTTGGGGGTGCGCGCTCGACGCCGGGTACGGGCGGGGTGGTTTTTCGCCCTCTTCCTCCGCATCCGTCCCGTGACCAAGGCCCTGGGGTTCCAGGAGCGCCCCGTCAGGGGCGCGGGGAACTGCGTGACAAGCCCCCACCCACCCGCGCCCGAAGAACAACCGAGGGGGCCCTGCGGCGCGGCCCCGGTGAAGGCACGGGTAGGGGCGGAGGGGGCGAACAACCCCCTGGCGTCGGGATGATGATCCGGAAAAGTTGAAGTCGGGGCGGCGGGTGGGGCAAGCGCCGGGGCGGATCTCTCGTACAGTTTGCGCCGTGGGATCTCTGCGCAATCCGGTCGGGCCGCTTCCCTCCACCATCTACTGGCGTCGGAGGGCCGTTCTGCTGTCTGTGGTCGCCCTGTTGGCGCTGCTCGTCGTGTGGGTGGTCGGCTCCGGCGGAGGGGGCGGCAAGAACAACGCCGATGACTCCAAGGGCAAGAATCCCGCGCCCTCGATCACTCCGGGCCCTTCCGGCTCCGGCCCCGCGATCAGCCAACACCCGGGCGGCCGCGACGAGTCGAGCGGCAGCGACAGCAGCGGCGGAAGCGGCGGAAGCGGAACCGGGGACGGGTCGGGATCCGATTCCGGGGGTTCCAGCGGCAGCGGCGGCGCGTCCAGTGGTGGGTCCGACGACGGGGCCAACGGCGGTGGAGCGGCGGGGGAGCAGGTTCCCGCCGGGTCCAGTCTCCCCAACTGCGCTGCCGACGCGGTCAAGTTGACCCTGCGCAGCGTGCACAACACGTACGCCCCCGACGCGAAGCCCACGTTCGAGCTCATCGCCAAGAACTCCTCCGGCAGCGCCTGCAAGGTCGATCTCGGCCCGAAGAACACCGTGCTGACGATCACTCAGGCGGGCAGCGACAGCGACATCTGGTCCTCGGACGACTGCCCGAAGAGCGTCGGCAGCCTCCTCTTCCGCGTACCGGCCGAGGGGCAGGTGACCTACACGGTGGAGTGGGACCGCAAGGGCAGTGCCCCCGAGTGCGCCACGCCTCCGGCCGGTTCGGCGTCCGCCGGTACGTACTTGGTGGAGGCGAAGGCGCCGGGGCTGACGAAGGCCCAGACGTCGTTCGTACTGTCCAAGGACTGAGGGCTGCGGGGCTGGGGGCGCCGAGTTAAGGGGCTGAGGGCTGCGGGGCCGAGAGCGCCGAGTTAAGGGGCTGAGCGCCGTAGGACCGCGGGCGCTGAGCAAGGGGTTGAGCGCCGTAGGGCCGAGGGCGCCGGGCAAAGGGTTGAGTGCCGTAGGGCCGAGGGCGCCGGGCAAAGGGTTGGGTGCCGCAGGGCCGCGGGCGCTGAGGGGGGCGCTGAAGGGCGGCGAGGGCTCGCGCCCCCGGCCGCCCCGTCACCGGCTCAGACGTACCGCTCCAGAATCGACGACTCCGCCAGCCGCGACAGCCCCTCGCGGACACTGCGCGCCCGCGCCTCGCCCACCCCGTCGACCGTCTGCAGGTCGTCCACGCTCGCGGCGAGCAGCTTCTGCAGCCCGCCGAAGTGCTCCACGAGCCGGTCGATGATCGCCCCGGGCAGTCGGGGCACCTTGGCGAGCAGGCGGAACCCGCGCGGGGAGACGGCCGAGTCGAGGGCCTCGGGGGAGCCCGTGTAACCCAACGCCCTTGCCACGGTGGGGAGTTCGAGGAGCTCCGCGTGGCTGAGCGCGTCCAGCTCGGACAGTGCCTCGTCGACCGTGCGGGAGCGCTTGGCGGTCGGCTCGGGCACATAGTCACGGACCACGAGTTCCCGCTCGGGCTCGACGCCTGCGATCAACTCGTCCAGCTGGAGGGCGAGAAGGCGCCCGTCGGTGCCCAGTTCGACCACATACTCGGCGATCTCGGTGGCGATGCGCCGCACCATCTCCAGGCGCTGGGCGACCGCCGAGACGTCCCGGACGGTGACCAGGTCCTCGATCTCCAGCGCCGACAGCGTCCCCGCGACCTCGTCGAGGCGGAGCTTGTAGCGCTCCAGGGTCGCGAGGGCCTGGTTGGCACGGGAGAGGATCGCGGCGGAGTCCTCCAGGACGCGGCGCTGACCGTCCACGTACAGGGCGATCAGGCGCATCGACTGGGACACGGACACCACCGGGAAGCCGACCTGCTTGCTCACCCGGTCCGCGGTGCGGTGCCGCGTGCCCGTCTCCTCCGTCGGGATCGTCGGGTCGGGCACCAGCTGCACGCCCGCCCGCAGGATCTTGGTGATGTCCTTGTCGAGCACGATGCCGCCGTCGAGCTTGCACAGCTCACGCAGGCGGGTCGCGGTGAACTCGACGTCCAGGACGAATCCGCCCGTACACATCGCTTCGACGGTCTTGTCGGAGCCGAGCACGATGAGTCCGCCCGTGTTGCCGCGGAGAATCCGCTCAAGCCCGTCGCGCAGCGCCGTGCCGGGTGCCACGGCGCTCAGTGAGGCGCGCATCAGGCCATCGGCACCGGGGCTCCCACCGGACTTTCCGGGAGCTGCTGCCCGGTCGTTGGCTGCCACTGCACTCCTCCGGTCGCAGGTTTCCGGTCGCCCTCGGTTCGTACGGACGGGCGAGACCAGGGCAAAGTCTACCGGCGGTCCTCGTCCTCCCGTGGGGCCTCTCTCCGACGGGAGCGCGGAAGGACTCGCAGCGCGTCGCCCATGTCGGCGACTTCCAGGACCTTCATACCGGGCGGGATCTTGCCCGGGTCGGTCGGTACGAGGGCGTGCGTGAAGCCCAGACGGTGCGCCTCGGCCAGCCTGCGCTGGACGCCCGTGACCCGTCTGACCTCGCCCGCGAGCCCCACTTCGCCGATCGCGACGAGGTTCTTGGGGAGTGGGGTGTCACTCGCCGCGGACGCGAGGGCGAGCGCGATCGCGAGGTCCGCCGCGGGCTCGGAGAGCTTCACGCCGCCGACCGTCGCGGAATAGATGTCCCGCTTTCCGAGGGCGCTGATCCGGCCCCGCTGCTCCAGGACGGCGAGCATCATCGAGACGCGGGAGGTCTCCAGGCCGGATGTGGTGCGGCGGGGGGAGGGGATCTGCGAGTCGACGGTGAGGGCCTGGACTTCGGCGACCAGTGGGCGGCGGCCTTCCAGCGTCACGGTCAGGCAGGTGCCGGGGACCGGCTCGGCACGGCGGGTCAGGAACAGGCCGCTCGGGTCGGCCAGGCCTGTGATGCCCTCGTCGTGCAGCTCGAAGCAGCCGACCTCGTCCGTCGTCCCGTACCGGTTCTTGACCCCTCGTACGAGCCTGAGGCGTGCGTGCCGGTCGCCCTCGAAGTGCAGAACGACGTCCACCAGGTGTTCGAGGAGCCGTGGGCCCGCGATCGCGCCGTCCTTTGTGACATGGCCCACGAGGAGCGTGGACATGCCGCGCTCCTTGGACGCGCGGATCAGTGCGCCCGCCACTTCGCGGACCTGCGCCATGCCACCGGGTGCGCCGTCGATCTCCGGGGAGGCCACCGTCTGGACCGAGTCCAGGATCAGCAGAGACGGCTTCACCGCGTCCAGGTGGCCGAGGACGGCGGCCAGATCGGTCTCCGCGGCAAGATAGAGGTGGTCGTCGATCGCCTTGATGCGGTCGGCTCGGAGCCGGACCTGGCTCGCCGACTCCTCACCCGTCACGTACAACGTGCGGTGCTCGTCGCTCGCCGCTTTCGCCGCCACGTCGAGGAGGAGCGTGGACTTGCCGACGCCGGGCTCGCCCGCGAGCAGGACGACCGCGCCGGGGACCAGCCCGCCGCCCAGGACGCGGTCCAGCTCGGGCACGCCGGTCGTGCGCGCCGTGGCCTGGCGGCCGTCGACCTGGCCGATGGGCACCGCGGACGTGGTGACGCGGCCGGGCGTCGTGGTCCGCACCGCGGGGGCGCCGTACTCCTCGACCGTGCCCCATGCCTGGCACTCGGGGCAGCGGCCGAGCCACTTGGCCGTCTGCCAGCCGCACTCCGTGCAGCGGTAGGACGGTCGGTCCTTCGCGGTTTTCGTACGGGCAGCCATGCACGGAACCGTAGCCGAGGGCACTGACAGTGCGGAGCCACGCCTGTGAGGCCGCTCTTCGAGGGTCGCTCCGGGGGAGCCGCTCCGGGGGAGCCGCTCCGGAAGTGCAGGGCCCGGGGCTGTCGCGGCTGTGTCCAGCGGCTGTGTCCATGCGTGCAGCCAGGAGCGGCACGCATGGACACGGCGGCCACAGTGGTGCGACCCCGGGCGACTCGATCCCGTCGGCGACGAGGCGGACGACGTCGGGTCGCGGGGCCATGCCCTGGAGGCTCCGGTGGGGGCGGAACTCATCGCGGCGGCCGGGCCCTCGGCAAGCCCCGCGCGATCGTGTCCGGCAGGCCATCTGCCATGGCCTGCCATCGCCGCCCGTAATGGTCTGGGCCACGGAATCGGAGGTTCGTGTCCCCTTATGAGGGATCGTTTCACCCGTACGGATTAAATGTGCTCAAGGGGGAAGAAGGGGCCACCCCTGGGCGCCTACGGTCGCACAGGTGATGAGCAGCAGTACGGAGACCTCCACGCACACCACCGGCGCACACCGGGCGCACGGAGACGCGCGCAAGCGGGCCACCGCGCCCCGTGGCGCGCACACCCGCACCATGGCTCAGCGCCCTCCCGCGCGCTACGAGCCCTATCTGGACGGCTTGTTCACCTACTGCCTGTCCGTGCTGTGCGACCACGACGCGGCCACCGCCGCCCTCGGGGACGCCCTCGCGCTGGCCGAGCGACGGAGCCCGCGCGGCCCCGAGTCCGCGGACGACCGCAGGGCCTGGCTGTACGCGCTGGCCCGCTGGTCCTGTCTGCGCAAACTCACCGAGGCCCGGCGCAGGCACCAGGCGGCGCACGCCTCCGGCAGGCGTGCGACCCGCAAGAGCGACCCCAAAGGTGCCTCCAAAGGCGCCTCCAAAGGTGCCTCCAAAGGCGCCTCCAAAGGTGCCTCCAAACACGCTCACAACGGCGCCGCCGACCGGCGTGCGGCGGAGGCGCTGAGCGCCTCCGTCTCCGAAGAAACCCAGGCGCAACGCCGACGCGAACTCGCCCTGCTGGCCTGGCCGGAGGCCGCCGGCACCACCCCCGAGCAGCGCGAGGCGCTCGAACTCGCCGTGCGCCACCAGCTCGCCGGTCACGAGGTCGCCGCCGTCCTCGGCATGGACCTGGTCCTCGCGCGCGAGCTGCTCGCCTCCGCCGCCTGCGAGGTCGAACGCACCCGCGCCGCGCTCGCCGTCGTAGAGACCGGCAGCTGCCCGAGCGTCGCCCGCCTCACCGGCGACAACCAGCTCGTCCTGAGCTCCGCCCTGCGCCGTGAGCTGGTCCGGCACGTCGACGACTGCCCGCGCTGCCGCCGCACCGCCGAGCGCGCGGTCCCCGGAGCCTGGCCCGGCACCAGCGTCACGCCCGCCGCGCTCCCCGTCCTGGAGGCCCCGCGCACCGCCCTGCACGTCGCGATGACGCATGCCCCCCGCGCGCGGGGCAGTGCTCCGCGCTTCGACCGGCGCGGTTTCCCGATGGACCCCAAGGACCACGCCGCGCGCAGGGACCGGTTCCGCGCACGTGCCGTCACGACAACCGTCGTCGCCACCGTCATCGCCGCACCCGTGCTCGCCCTCTGGGCGGCCTACCGCGGCGCACCCCTCACCGGCGAGGGCACCGACGACCGCCCGGTCACCGCGAGCGAGGCGCACAGCCCCGACGGCATCAACAGCGAGCAGGCGGGCGGCTACGAGAACGCCGGCAACGCCAGCACGAAACCCGATGCCCGCTTCACCAAGGGCAGCCGCTCGCCCGACGTCTCCGTGGAGGTCGTCAGCACCCCCGGAAGCACCTCGGAACCGGGCGCCGGACACCTCTCCGTGGCGGCGGGCAACAGCGGCGACACGACCCTCGTCAGGCTGACCGCGTCCGGCAGTTCACCCGTGCACTGGGACGCGCACACCGGAGCCTCCTGGCTCTACCTGAGCCAGTCCTCGGGAACCCTCGAACCCGGCGAGTCGTTGACGATCAAGGTGTACGTCGATCATCTTCGCGAGCCGGTGGGCCCCTGGAGCGCACGACTCTCGATCGCACCGGCGGGCGCCGTCGTCACGATCGACGGGTACGGGAACGCGGGCCCGTCCGACCCGGGCAGCCACGACCCCGGCGGCCACGGCCCCGACCCGACCCCCTCCGACCCCGACCCCACCCCGAGCGACCCGACACCGACGCCCAGCGACCCGACACCGACGCCCAGCGATCCGACCCCGTCCGACCCCCAGCCCACCCCCACGGACTCGGCCCCCTCCGAGCCGGGCGGTTCGACGCCACCGCCCAGCGGCAGCGGCGACCCGAGCCCGTCCTCGTAGCGCCGACAAAGCGTCGCAGAGCGGTGGACCGGGCAGCGCCGGCAGGGACCGTGTCGGCCGGTGGACCGTGTCGGCCGGAAAAGGGTGGACCGTGTCGGCCGGAAGATGTGGGACCAGGAGAGGTCAGGCCACCGGATCCGCCGGATGCGGTGCCAGCAGCGGCAGCTGCGAGGCCAGCCGTTCCTCGCAGAGCTCGACCAGGCGGTCGTACCCCTTCTTGCCCATCAACTCGATCAGCTCCGGGCGGTACGAGACGTACACCGGGTCGCCCGCGCCGTGCGCGGAGGTCGCCGACGTGCACCACCAGTGCAGGTCGTGGCCCCCGGGACCCCAGCCGCGGCGGTCGTACTCGCCGATGGAGACCTGGAGCACCCGGGTGTCGTCGGGCCGGTCGATCCACTCGTACGTCCGGCGCACGGGCAGCTGCCAGCAGACGTCCGGCTTGGTCTCAAGGGGCTCGCGGCCTTCACGCAACGCCAGGATGTGCAGGGAGCAGCCCGCGCCGCCCGCGAAGCCGGGACGGTTCTGAAAGATGCACGAGCCCTGGTAGGGGCGGGTCTGGCGGTCGCCGTCCTCGTCTTCGGAGACCCAGCCGGTCGCCACGCCCACGTCATGGTGCTGCCAGATCTCCGGCGTGAGCCTCGCCACGTGCTCGGCCACCCGCTTCTCGTCGTCCTCGTCCGAGAAATGGGCGCCCAGCGTGCAGCAGCCGTCGTCGGCGCGGCCCGCCTGGATGCCCTGGCAGCCGCTTCCGAAGATGCAGTTCCAGCGAGAGGTCAGCCATGTCAGATCGCACCGGAAGACCTGCTCGTCATCGGCCGGATCCGGAAATTCCACCCATGCGCGAGCGAAGTCGAGCCCCTTCTCGTCGGACACGGACGTCTTCTTCGGGGACTTCTTGGACTTGGTGGCCGTCGCCTGCGCGGAACCCTTGGCCGATTTGTCGGGCTTCGCCTTTTTCGTCTTTGGCACCCGTCCAGGGTAAGTCGCTTCAGCCCGCTCCGGGGACGGTCGATCGCCGTAAGCGCAGTAGCGTTCCGTATATGAGACTCGGTGTCCTCGACGTGGGTTCGAACACGGTGCATCTGCTGGTGGTGGACGCTCACCCCGGCGCACGCCCGCTTCCCGCGCATTCGCACAAGGCCGAATTGCGGCTTGCCCAACTCCTCGACGGTACGGGGGCGATCGGCCCCGAAGGCGTCGAGAAACTGGCCGAAACGGTCCAGGACGCGCTGGAGGCCGCCGAGGACAAGGGCGTCGAGGCCCTGCTGCCGTTCGCGACCTCCGCCGTGCGCGAGGCCAGCAACGCCGATGACGTACTGGCCCGGGTGCACGCCGAGACCGGTGTCGAGCTCCAGGTCCTCACCGGTGAGGAGGAGGCCCGGCTCACCTTCCTGGCCGCCCGCCGCTGGTTCGGCTGGTCCGCGGGCAAGCTACTCGTCCTCGACATCGGCGGCGGCTCCCTGGAGATCGCGTACGGCATAGACGAGGAGCCGGACGCGGCCGTGTCGCTGCCGCTCGGCGCCGGACGGCTGACCGCGGGCTGGCTCCCCAGCGATCCGTCCGACCCCGCCGACGTCAAGGCGCTGCGCCGCCATGTGCGGGCGCAGATCGCACGGACGGTCGGCGAGTTCAGCCGCTTCGGCGCCCCCGACCACGTGGTCGCCACCTCCAAGACCTTCAAGGCGCTCGCCCGCATCGCCGGCGCCGCGCGCTCCACGGATGGCCTGTACGTCCAGCGCGAGCTCAAGCGCCGCTCCCTCGAGGACTGGGTCCCCCGCCTCACTTCGATGACCGCCGAGGAGCGCGCCGCACTCCCCGGTGTCTCCCCGAGCCGCTCGGGCCAGCTCCTGGCCGGTGCCCTCGTGGCCGAGGGCGCGATGGACCTCTTCGGCGTGGAGAGCGTGGAGATCTGCCCGTGGGCGCTGCGGGAGGGCGTCATCCTGCGGCGCCTGGACCACATGGCATCGGACTAGGGGGCTTCTGATGGATCTCCGCGGCGTCGCGACACCCGGCACGCCGCGAGCACGCACCGAACGCCGCTCCTTCTTCCACGGAGACCCATCAGAAACCCCCTAAGGCAGGGGGTCAGACCCGCGCCCCGCCGAGGGCGCGGGTCTGTGAGATCAACGCGGCTCCGCCGGGGGGCGGGGCTGCCACATCACGCGGCTCCACCGCGCGGGCGGGCGTGACCATCCCCACACCACCCGCACTCGCGCACAGGGAAACCTCGCAACGGCGAAGAGGCGCCCGGCCGTGGGCCGGCCCGCTCCAGGCCTGCGGAAAGCCGACCCGTCCCTCCCAGGCCGGGGGCCACCGACAACCCCCGGCCAACGCCCGCCACCCACGGCCAACCGCCGGACGCAACCCGTACTCTGTCCCTCGTGGCAGAACCAGTGGTGCGCATCCCGGATGCGAAGGTCGCGCTGTCCACGGCCTCCGTGTACCCGGAGTCGACGGCGACGGCCTTCGAGATCGCCGCGCGCCTCGGCTACGACGGTGTCGAGGTCATGGTGTGGACCGACCCGGTCAGCCAGGACATCGAGGCACTGCGCAGACTCAGCGACTATCACGAGGTCCCGATCCTCGCCGTCCACGCCCCCTGTCTGCTGATCACCCAGCGCGTCTGGTCCACCGACCCGTGGGTCAAGCTCCAGCGCGCCCGGGCGGCGGCGGAGAAGCTCGGCGCGTCGACCGTGGTCGTCCACCCCCCGTTCCGCTGGCAGCGCCAGTACGCCCGCGACTTCGTCAGCGGGATCTGGCGGATGGCGAACGAGACGGACGTACGGTTCGCCGTCGAGAACATGTACCCCTGGCGCTACCGCGACCGCGAGATGCTCGCGTACGCCCCCGACTGGGACGTGACGAAGGACGACTACCGTCACTTCACCGTCGACCTCAGCCACACCTCGACCGCCCGCACCGACGCCCTGCACATGATCGACCGCATGGGCGACCGCCTCGGCCACGTCCACCTCGCCGACGGCAACGGCTCCAACAAGGACGAGCACCTGGTCCCGGGCCGCGGCACCCAGCCCTGCGCCGAGCTCCTGGAGCGCCTCGCGCTCTCCGGCTTCGACGGCCACGTCGTCATCGAGGTCAACACCCGCCGCGCGATGTCGAGCGCCGAGCGCGAGGCCGACCTGGCGGAGGCGCTGGCCTTCACCCGGCTCCACCTCGCCTCCGCGGTGAAGGTGCCGCGCCGGTGACGGACGCCGCCCCTCGCCGAGGCCGGGGACGCCCTTCCCGTACGGAGACGGAGGCGGCCCCCGCCACCCGTGACCGCATCCTGGAGGCGGCCCGCGAGGAGTTCTCCGAGCGCGGCTACGAGAAGACGTCGGTCCGCGGCATCGCCAAGGCCGCCGGAGTGGACTCCGCGCTCGTGCACCACTACTTCGGCACCAAGGAGCAGGTCTTCGAGGCGGCCATCGAGGTGGCCTTCGCCCCCGCCCTGGCCGCCCCGGCCGCGGTCGAGGAGGGTCCCCTCGACGGTGTCGGCGAGCGCCTGACCCGCTTCATCTTCGGCATCTGGGAGAACCCGGCGACCCGTACGCCGCTCCTGGCGATCGTCCGCTCCGCCGTGAACAACGAGACCGCTGCCGCCGTCTTCCGCCGTCTCATCGCCACCCAGCTGCTGCGCCGCATCGCCGGCCGGCTCGACCTTCCGGACGCCGAACTGCGCGCGGAGCTGGCCGCCGCCCAGCTCGTCGGGGTCGCGATGCTGCGGTATGTGATCAAGGTGGAACCGCTGGCTTCGGCGGAGCCGGAGCGGATCATCGGGCGGGTCGCCCCGGTCGTACAGGGACACCTGACGAACCCGTGAGCGACCGGGCACACCTGCAGCGGACAGCGGTTTCACCGGAAAGCCGCTGACAAGGGCGTATGCCGTGTGACGGTGGCCGCTGACCGAGACGTCCGTCCCGTATTCCGGACGGCCTGTCCGGATCGTGGAGCACGGGCGTACGCTCGACATCAGCCATAACTCTCCTCATGCCTCCCCGAAGGAGCGAGCGACGATGCCCGAGCTGAGGTCCCGCACAGTCACCCACGGCCGCAACATGGCGGGCGCACGCGCCCTTATGCGCGCCTCCGGTGTACCGGGCGCGGACATCGGACGGAAGCCGATCATCGCGGTCGCCAACTCCTTCACGGAGTTCGTGCCGGGCCACACCCACCTGCAGCCGGTCGGCCGCATCGTCAGCGAGGCGATCACGGCGGCCGGGGGCATCGCGCGCGAGTTCAACACGATCGCGGTCGACGACGGCATCGCGATGGGCCACGGCGGCATGCTGTACTCCCTGCCCTCCCGTGACCTGATCGCGGACTCGGTCGAGTACATGGTCGAGGCCCACTGCGCCGACGCCCTGATCTGCATCTCGAACTGCGACAAGATCACCCCCGGCATGCTGATGGCGGCCCTGCGCCTGAACATCCCGACGGTCTTCGTCTCCGGCGGCCCCATGGAGTCCGGCCGCGCGACCCTGGTCGACGGCACGGTCCGCACCCTCGACCTGGTCGACGCGATCTCCGACGCCGTGAACGACAAGATCTCGGACGAGGACATCCTCCGTATCGAGGAGAACGCCTGTCCGACCTGCGGCTCCTGCTCCGGCATGTTCACCGCCAACTCGATGAACTGCCTGACC
Organism: Streptomyces albiflavescens; assembly: GCF_014645835.1. Taxonomy (GTDB): domain Bacteria; phylum Actinomycetota; class Actinomycetes; order Streptomycetales; family Streptomycetaceae; genus Streptomyces; species Streptomyces albiflavescens. The sequence goes on along the minus strand of NZ_BMMM01000010.1, from coordinate 12,007 downwards.
GAGGCGATCGGCCTGTCCCTCCCCGGCAACGGCTCGGTCCTCGCCACGCACACGGCCCGCAAGGGCCTGTACGAGGACGCGGCCCGCACGGTCGTCGACATCACGCGCCGCTACTACGACCAGGACGACGAGTCGGTCCTGCCCCGCAACATCGCCACGCACGCCGCGTTCGAGAACGCCATGGCCCTCGACATCGCGATGGGCGGCTCCACCAACACGATCCTTCACCTGCTGGCCGCCGCCCAGGAGGCGGGCGTCCCCTTCGGCCTGGACGAGATCAACGAGGTCTCGCGCCGCGTGCCGTGCCTCGCCAAGGTCGCCCCGAACGTCGCGAAGGACCGCACGTACTACATGGAAGACGTGCACCGCGCGGGCGGCATCCCGGCCCTGCTCGGCGAACTGCACCGCGCCGGCCTGCTCAACGAGGACGTCCACTCGGTCCACAGCCCGTCCCTCTCCGACTGGCTGAAGACGTGGGACGTGCGCGCCGGCTCCCCGTCCCCCGAGGCGATCGAGCTGTGGCACGCCGCCCCCGGCTGCGTCCGCTCCGCCGAGGCCTTCTCCCAGTCCGAGCGCTGGGAGGCCCTCGACGAGGACGCCGAGAACGGCTGCATCCGCTCCGCCGAGCACGCGTACTCCAAGGACGGCGGCCTGGCGGTCCTGAAGGGCAACCTGGCGGTCGACGGCTGCGTCGTGAAGACGGCCGGCGTCGACGAGTCGATCTGGACCTTCGAGGGCCCGGCGGTCGTCTGCGAGTCGCAGGAAGAAGCCGTCGAGAAGATCCTCAACAAGCAGGTCACGGACGGCGACGTCGTGGTCATCCGCTACGAGGGCCCCAAGGGCGGCCCGGGTATGCAGGAGATGCTCTACCCGACCTCCTTCCTCAAGGGCCGCGGCCTCGGCAAGACCTGCGCCCTGATCACCGACGGCCGCTTCTCCGGCGGCACCTCCGGCCTGTCCATCGGCCACGCCTCCCCCGAGGCGGCCTCCGGCGGCACCATCGCCCTGGTCCAGGACGGCGATCGCATCCGCATCGACATCCCCAACCGGTCGATCGAACTGCTCGTGTCGGACGAGGAGCTGACCGCACGCCGGGACGCCCTCAACGGCGTCTACGCCCCGGCCAACCGCGAGCGCAAGGTCACGGCCGCGCTGCGTGCCTACGCCGCGATGGCCACGAGCGCGGACAAGGGCGCGGTGCGGGACGTCTCGAAGCTGGGCTGACGCCTTGGGCCGGGGGCCGCTCCTTCGGGAGCGGCCCCCTTTCCGTTCTTCCGTCTCACCAGGCCGAGGGGTCGCGGGCGTCCACTGCGAAGAGGGAGCCGTCGGGGGCGGTTGAGTAGATCTTGCCGTTGGCGGGGAGTGGAGCGGGGAGGACGTTGACCAGCGAGCCCCGCTGGTCACCCAGGCGGGCCTTCGTCTGGCCGAGCAGGGTGCCGTGGGCGGTGTCGATGGCGAGGAGCCGTCCGTCCACGGCAGTGAGGTAGAGGCGGTGTCCGACCACGACGGGGGCCGAGGCCCAGCTGACGGATGTCTCCACCCGCCAGAGCTGGGCCGACGTCTTGGTGTTCACGGCCACCAGCGCGCCGCCGTCGGCCAGCAGATACGCCGTGTTCCCCTGTACGACGGCCTGCGCCCCGGGCAGCGGATAGCGCAGCGCGATGCGGCTGACCTTGCGGTCGGCGACGTCGTATCGCACGACGGCGCTCGTGTAGGTGTCGGTGGCCGTCGACATGAACCAGACCACGCCGTCATGAGCCCCGACGGGGGTCAGTGCCCCGTCCAAGACCCGCTGCCAGCGCATCGCACCGGTCACCGGGTCCACCTCGGCCACTCGGGTCTCGTGCCCGGCCGATGTCACCGCGTAGGCGACTCCGTCCTCGTACGAGGAGAAGTTCGGCAACGACTGCCCCGGGATGGTGTGTTGCCATTTCTCTTCGCCGGTTGCCGCGTCCAGTGCGGTGACCTTGGAGTCGGGGCCGGTGAGCAGGATGATGCCGCCGGCGTAGGCGATGCGGCCCTGGTAGCGAGTGACGTTGTGGCTCCAACGGGTCGTGCCCGTGGCGGGATCCAGCGCCGTCAGCCGCTCTCCACCCCGGCTGAGGACGTGCAGGAGCCCGCCGGAGAGCACCGGCGGCTGGGTCACGTCGGTGGGCTGCCACCCAGGGTCGCCCCGTGACCACAGCACCTTGCCGTGCGTGGCATCGACCGCGGCGGCCAGCACGCCAGGTCGGATGCAGTACAACTCGTGGGGCGCGTATGTGCACTGCGGCTGGCCATCGGCCTTGACACCGTCGGCAGTCAGCTCGGCCTCCCAGGGCCGGAAGCTGCTTTGCGTCCGCTGTCCGGCCGGTTTCTCCGGGGCCGGTGTCTCCGACTCGCCGAGGAAGACGAAGGCGCCGGCTGCGACGGCGAGCACGGCGGTGGCGATGGCAGCGGGAAGCCACCGCCGCCGACCGGGAAGCTTCCTGGCACCCGAATGAGTGCGGTCGTCCTTCTGATCCGGGCGCTCGCGCTTCGGCTCCGGAGCATTCCCTTTCCCGGACCGTGCCGACTCCCCACTCGGGGTGCGCTGTTCGGGTATGAACGCCTGGGTGTCGTACGAGGCCGAAACCGACCGCAGCGCCGTCATCAGCTCGTCCGGCGTGGGCCGGTCCTCGGGCTCCTTGGCGAGACAGCGGGAGACCAGGTCGACCAAATCCTCCGGTACGCCTGTCAAGTCCGGCTCGTCATGGACGACTTGATATGCGACGAGATAGGGGCTGTCGGAGTCGAAGGGCCCGCTCCCGGTGGCCGCGTGCACGATCACCGAGCCCAGCGCGAAGACATCGGCGGCCGGACCGACCTGCCGTGGCCTGCGGAATTGTTCGGGAGCCATGAACGGCGGAGTGCCGATCAACTTCCCTGTCTCCGTCCGCAATTCACTGTCGGAAGGCCGCGAGATACCGAAGTCGATGACTTTCGGCCCGTCGCCGGCCAGCAGGACGTTGCTGGGTTTGAGATCTCGATGTACGACCCCGGCCCGATGAATGTCCCGCAGGGCCTCGGCGAGACCCGCCATGAGATGGCGCAGCCGAGCGGGCGCCAGCGCACCATTCCGCTTCACGTGCTCGGCGAGGGTCGGGCCGGGGATGAACAGCGTTGCCATCCATGGGTGGTCGGCCTCGGGATCGGCGTCCACGACGGGCGCGGTGAAGGCACCGCTGACGCGCCGGGCGGCCGCGACTTCCTGCTTGAACCGCCCCCGGAACTCGGGGTCTTGGGAAAACTCGGTGTGCACGACTTTGACGGCGAGCCGCAACCCGGAGGCGGACCGTGCCAGATGCACGATGCCCATGCCACCGGAGCCGAGTTCCGCCTCCAGCAGGTACTGCCCGGCGTAGCGCGGATGTTCCGCTTCCGGGTCCGTATCGGTGCTGCGCTGTGGCGGCATCACTCACCCCCGTGTGGTTCGTCCGCGTGCGCGACGCGCAGAGCCTAGTCGATGCTTCGTGCGAAACCTCGATGGCTTGCTAGCCTCGGCGCTCAGCATGAATTTGGCGTGAACCATTCAACGGGGGAGGCCAGGATGGCCATGGAAGACGTAGAGATCACGGGTGCGGGGGAGACGGCCGGCGCGGAGCCGCTGAGCGCGGAAGTGACGCGCACGTACCCGATCGCACCGGGTTACAGCGTCAACGTCCGCAGCGGCCCGGGCACGCACTACCGGGTCGTCCGCACTCTGCCGGCGGGCTCGAGCATCCCGATCCGCTGCCAGTGCCCGGGGGAGTCCGTCAGCGGTCCGTACGGTACGTCGAACATCTGGGACAACATCGCCAACGCGCAGTTCGTGGCGGACGTGTACGTGAAGACGGGCAGCGACGGCTACGTCGCGCCGCGCTGCTCGTGAGGACAAGGGGAGGGGAAGCGCCGTGAAGAAGATGTCGGGCAGACGGGGCATGCTGGTCGGAGGGCTCGCAGCTGCGCTCCTTATGGTGGCGGGGGCCGGATCCCAGGCATCGGCCGCGCTGCGCACGTACCCGATCGCACCGGGTGTCAACCTGAATGTGCGGAGCGGCCCGGGTGCGCACTTCAGCATCGTCCGCATCCTGCCGGCGGGTTCAAGGGTCCCCATCTACTGCCAGGCCCCGGGGGAGACGGTCACCGGTCCGTACGGTACGTCGAACATCTGGGACAACATCTCCAACGGGCAGTTCGTGGCGGACGCGTACGTGAACACGGGGAGCGACGGCTACGTAGCCCCGAAGTGTTCCGCTTGACCGAGGCCCCGGCGAAGGCCCCACGACACCCACCGGAGCGATAATCGTCGAGTGAGCGACGAGACCGAGACCGCAACCGGTACCCCCGCGGGGCCCCAGCCCGAACCCCTGCGTTTCTTCGGGACGACCTGGGTGGAGCACGACGGCGGCTACACGGGTCGCCGTATCGGCGTCGCCGTGGGCGCCCTGGCGGCCGCGGTGGCCGCCTGCTTCGTCCTCCGCTTCGCCTACCAGGGCCTGGCGATCGCGGACGTGGGCAAGCCCGTGACCGTCCTGGTCGTGGTGATGTTCGCGGTCTGCAGCGCCCTCGCGTTCCGCCACACCTGGGACGCGTTCGGCAAGCGCCCCGACCCCGACCGCCAGGCCTCCCTGCGCGGACTTCTGGCCATCGGGTTCATCGGCTCACTCCTCGCCTACTTCTTCCGCTCCCTCACCGAGGCCCCGGGCGAGAAACTCCACCGCGCGGAGTACCAGACGGCACGAGAGCAGTACGAGCGCCGCACCAAGCGCCGCACCGGCAACCCGTCCCGCAAGCGAGGCCGCCGCTCCTAGGCCCTGTCGTCAAATTCCCGTCTGCCCCGCGACGCCATGCACGCACTCTCGCCGCACCGGGCACAGACCCAAGTACATCCAGTACGAGGGCCTGTGCCCGGCACGCCGAGAGCACGCACCTGACGCCGCAGGGCCCGCCCTCCGGGCGGACGACGGGAATTTGACGACAGGACCTAGGGCCCGTCCGGCGTTCGAGGACGGGCGCGTCGGCGCGACAACGGGGGCTCGGGGCGCGGCCCTCAGGTACGCGCCGGGTAGGGGCGGAGGGGGCGAAAACCCCCTACCTCCGCCCCCGGCCCACCCGTCACCATGACGGCATGACGACACCCCCACCCCAGCCCGCCACCCCCACCCGAGCTCACTCCTTCAACTCCGCAGCAGCCCAATACGCCGCAAACCGCCCCTCGTACCCACCCGCCCTCCTCGACGCGATCGAAGCCCTCGCGGCCCGCCCCCTCACCGGAGCGAAGGTCATCGACGTAGGTGCGGGCACCGGCATCGCGACCGCCCTCCTCCGCGAAAGGGGCGCGGATGTCCTCGCCGTCGAACCCGGCGACGGCATGACCGCCGAATTCCGTCGCGCTCACCCCCACATCCCGATCGTCCGGGGCGACGGCAACGCCCTCCCCGTCGCCACCGCCTCCGCCGACTTCCTCACCTATGCCCAGTCCTGGCACTGGACCGACACGGCCCGCTCCGTGCCGGAGGCCTTGCGCGTTCTGCGCCCGGGCGGCGCCCTCGCGCTCTGGTGGAACACCGAGGCCCTGGACGTCCCGTGGATCGTCGAGGCCGCCGACCGCGCCGAGCGCTATCTCGGCATCGACCAGGTGGTCGAAAAGAGCGGCAGCGGGGCAAGGGCCGCGTCGACCCTCGCCGCCGACCCGAGCGGCCGACTCGCCTTCGACCGCCGCCAGGTCCGCTGGAGCCGCCGCGTCCCCGTGGACACGCACCTCGCCAACATCGGCAGCCACTCGGCGTTCCTGGTCCTCGGCGAGGAACGCACCGCGGAATTCTTCGCCGAGGAGAGGGGTCACCTCCTCCAGACCTTCCCGGACGGAATCGTGGAGGAGACCTACGTCGTGGACCTGCTGGTGGCGACCTGTTCGTGATCCCGCCCGGCGGCCCATCCCTCCAGGGCCGCCGCACAGGCGTGGTCCACATGCCGCAACCCGCCCAACTCCAGTCGTACGTCCCGGTCGTGCGGCAACGCCTCCAAGGCGTCCAGCAGTTTGGGCAGCCGTAGGAAGGTCGCATTGCCGACCACCCGTACGACCATTCCGGAGGCCCCCCGGTCCTCGGTCTCGATGTGCACGTGACTGATCTCCCACGCGGTCTTGGCCACGGCCAGCGCCAGCCCGACCAGCACGCCCTCGAACAGGTTTCCGGCCACGATCGCCACCGCCGTCACGGTGAGCACCACCAGTTCCCCTCGATGCGCCCGCCACAGCGGCCTCAACTCCCGTACCGGCACCAGCTTGCAGCCCGCGTGCACGAGCAGCCCCGCCAGCGCCGCCACGGGAATCAGTCCGAGGACGCCGGGCACCACGGCCGTGAAGAGCAGTAACCACACCCCGTGCAGCACACGCGACACCTTCGTCCGCGCCCCGGCCTGCACATTCGCCGCACTCCGCACGATCACCGCGGTCATCGGCAGCGCCCCGAGCACCCCGCACACGGCATTCCCCGCGCCCTGCGCGATCAACTCCCGGTCGTAGTCGGTCCGCGGCCCCCGGTGCAGCCGGTCCACGGCCGCCGCACTGAACAAGGACTCGGCCGACGCGATCAGCGCGAACGCCAGCACCGTCCCGATCACGCCCACTTCCGTGAGCCGCCCCACATCACTCGGGGACGGGAGCCGTACGGCATCGAGCAGCCCGCGCACCTCGACCCGCCGCACGGACAGCTCGAACACCCCGGTCACGGCCGACGCGAGCCCCACCGCCAGCAGCGGCGCGGGCACCACAAGCGCCCCCCGCCGCCATCGCGGCCACAGCAGGAGTACGACCACGGTGGCGCCGCCGATCGCCAGCGCCACCGGGTCGGCGGCGCCGGGCAGCGACACCAGCCCGGCGATCTTCCCGAGCCCGCTCGCGGGCGCGGTCGCGTCGCCCATCGCGTACACCTGACCCGCGATCAGCACGAGCCCGATGCCGGCGAGCATTCCTTGCACCACGGACACGGACACGGCCCGGAACCACCGCCCGAGCCGCAGTACCCCGAGCCCGAGCTGCACCAGTCCGGCCGCGAGCACCAGCACACCCAGCGCCCGCACGCCGTACGACTGCACCGCCTCGTACACGAGCACGGTCAGCCCGGCCGCGGGCCCGCTGACCTGCAGGCTGCTGCCGGGCAGTATTCCGGCGACCAGCCCGCCGACGATCCCGGTCACCAGGCCCAACTCGGCGGGCACACCGGAGGCCATGGCGACCCCCACGCACAGGGGCAGCGCGACGAGAAACACGACGAGGGACGCGAACAGATCCGCTTTACGCATGACAACGGCACCTCCGATGGGGAGCGGGAGATGCGTGGGTGCCGGGCCGGGGGAGGGCACGGCGGACGTACGACGCGACGCGCACACCCACTTGGGTGCTGGACCGCGCACTGAAATCCATTGTCGGTAACGGAAGTTGATCGCGCAGCCCTTCCGTGTAACCGCCGCGTGAAGACGGGAGTGCGCCACCCCGCTACGCGCCGGAGCGTCCCGTTCCGATCACGCCGACGCGCGCCTGCGCCGTCTGGCGCGACGGGGCTTGACCATCCCGCCCCGCGGGAGGAATATTCATCGAGTGATGATTATAAACGCGCGCCCACCCGACCCCGCGGGTTCACCCGACCCCGCGCAGTCGCCCGCCGTCCGCGCCGAAGGCCTCACCGTCGTACGGGGCACACGCACCGTCCTGCGCGGCCTCGACTTCGCCGTACCGCGCGGCCAGATCACCGGTCTGCTCGGCCCCTCCGGCTGCGGCAAATCGACCCTGATGCGCTCCACGGTCGGTACCCAGGCCAAGGTCGCCGGCACACTCGAAGTCCTCGGTCACCCCGCCGGTCACGCGGCCCTCCGCTCCCGCATCGGCTACGTCACCCAAGCCCCCTCCGTCTACGACGACCTGACCGTCCGCCAGAACCTCGACTACTTCGCCGCGATCCTCGACCCGGGCCGCGCCGCCGCCGAACGCCGCCGCGCCAACGTCACCCAGGCCGTCGCCGATGTCGACCTCACCTCCCACGCCGACTCCCTCGCCGGCAACCTCTCCGGCGGCCAGCGCAGCCGCGTCTCCCTCGCGGTCGCCCTGCTCGGCACCCCGGAGCTCCTGGTCCTCGACGAACCCACCGTCGGCCTCGACCCGGTCCTGCGCCGCGACCTGTGGAACCTCTTCCACGCCATCGCCGCGGAGCGCCAGGCGACTCTCCTGATCTCCTCCCACGTCATGGACGAGGCCGAGCGCTGCCATCGCCTGCTCCTGATGCGCGAGGGCGAGATCCTCGCCGACGACACCCCCGACGCCCTGCGTGACCGCACCGGCTCCGACACCGTCGAAGCCGCCTTCCTCCACCTGGTCGACGAGGCGATCGCGGCGGGCAACCGGACCGCAACGGGCGACGCGGCCGGCACCGGCTCAACGTCTGGTGAGCACCCCCGCAAGGAGACCGTCCGATGAGCACCACCGCACCCACGAGCGTCAGCACAGGCAAGCCCGCGACCCCGATGTCACGCCCGAGCGCCCTCAACCTCTCCCGCACCACCGCCACCGCGACGCGCGTGCTGCGCCAACTCCGCCATGACCCGCGCACCATCGCGCTGATGATCCTCATCCCGTGCGTGATGCTCGTACTGCTCCGCTACGTGTTCGACGGCAGCCCGCTCACCTTCGACTCCATCGGCGCCTCCCTCCTCGGGATCTTCCCGCTGATCACGATGTTCCTGGTGACCTCGATCGCCACCCTCCGCGAGCGCACCTCGGGCACCCTCGAACGCCTCCTCGCCATGCCCCTCGGCAAGGGCGACCTGATCGCCGGCTACGCCCTGGCCTTCGGCGCCCTGGCCATCGTCCAGTCGGCCCTGGCCACCGGCCTGGCGGTCTGGTTCCTTGGCCTGGACGTGGTCGGCTCCCCCTGGCTGCTCCTGCTCGTCGCCCTGCTCGACGCGCTCCTCGGCACCGCCCTCGGCCTCTTCGTCTCGGCCTTCGCGGCCTCCGAATACCAGGCGGTCCAGTTCATGCCGGCCGTGATCTTCCCCCAACTCCTCCTCTGCGGCCTCTTCACCCCCCGCCCCAACATGCACCCCGCCCTCGAAGCCGTCTCCGACGTCCTCCCCATGTCCTACGCCGTCGACGGCATGAACGAAGTCCTCAAACACACCGACATGACAGCCGACTTCGTCCGCGACGCACTGATCGTGGCGGGCTGCGCTCTCCTCGTACTGACCTTGGGCGCAGCCACACTGAGGCGCCGAACGGCATGACGCAGCCGACGCCCGTAGCTGCAGCTGCGGGCAGTCGCGTCGCCCGGACGGCACCCGTCAGGCGTCCCGCCCAACGGACAGCCCCACCCGACCGGCACCCCCGGTGCGAGGATGGCCCCCGGACGACGCACCCCTCGGAGGGCACCCGCACCATGACCCAGAAAGTCGCAGTCCTAGGCACCGGCAAGATCGGCGAAGCGCTGCTCAGCGGAATGATCCGAGCCGGCTGGGCCCCCACCGACCTCCTGGTCACCGCCCGCCGCCCCGAGCGAGCCAAGGAACTCCACGATCGCTACGGAGTCACCCCGGTCACCAACCCGGAGGCAGCGAAAGCCGCCGACACCCTGATCCTCACCGTCAAGCCGCAGGACATGGGCACCCTCCTCGACGAACTCGCCCCGCACATCCCCACCGACCGCCTGGTCATCAGCGGCGCGGCAGGCATCCCCACCTCCTTCTTCGAGGAGCGCCTGGCCACAGGCACCCCAGTCGTCCGTGTCATGACGAACACCCCCGCCCTCGTCGACGAGGCCATGTCCGTCATCTCCGCCGGCAGCCACGCCACCGCCGAGCACCTCGCGCACGCAGAGGAGATCTTCGGCGCCGTCGGCAAGACGCTCCGCGTCCCCGAGTCCCAGCAGGACGCCTGCACCGCCCTCTCCGGCTCGGGACCGGCGTACTTCTTCTACTTGGTCGAGGCCATGACGGACGCGGGCATCCTGCTCGGCCTGCCCCGCGACAAGGCGCACGACCTGATCGTCCAGTCCGCCATCGGCGCCGCCGTGATGCTCCGCGACAGCGGGGAGCACCCCGTGAAGCTCCGCGAGAACGTCACGTCCCCCGCGGGCACCACGATCAACGCGATCCGCGAACTGGAGAACCACGGGGTGCGTGCCGCGCTCATCGCCGCGCTGGAAGCCGCCCGTGACCGCAGCCGCCAGCTCGCCTCCGGCAACAACAGCTGACCCGTGCCCGGCACTGGGGGTGCGCTGCCCCCGGCGCCGGGACTGAGCCTCGCTGATAGGGCCCCCGGCGCTCCAGGCCGTGCCCACCGGCCCCCCATCGGCCTGCGGGACGATTGCCCACAGCGGCGACTGCGGCGAAAGCCCAGCAGCCGGAGCAGCCGGAGCAGCGGGACGGCGGTCCAGCCGGAGCTGCGGGACGGCGGTCAGCTATTCCGCCGCGGGGAGCAAACCGATTGCCCTGTACGCCGCATCCACCCTTGGCCTGGCCATCTCTTTGGCTTTCTCCGCACCGTCTCGCAACACCCCCTCCACGTACGCAGGATCCGCGCACAACTGCTTGTGCCTTTCCTGTACGGGCCTGAGGAGCTCGACCACGGCCTCTGCGGTGTCCTTCTTCAAAGCGCCGTACGACTCATATACACCGCTCAAGGCTTCGGGGTTCCCACCCTCGCAGGCAGCGAGAATCTCCAGCAGATTCGAGACCCCCGGTCGCCCCACCCGGTCGTACTCGACATCGCGCCCGCTGTCCGTCACGGCCCGCATGATCTTCTTCCGCACGACATCCGGCTCGTCGAGCAGATAGACGACCCCTGGTCCGACGTCGTCGCTCTTCCCCATCTTCGACGTCGGCTCCTGCAGATTCATGACCCGCGCAGCCACCTCCGGACGCGTGACCCGAGGCACCACGAACGTGTGCCCATAACGCTGGTTGAACCGCACCGCCAGATCCCGGGTCAGCTCGACATGCTGCGCCTGATCGTCACCGACGGGCACCTCATCTGTCCCGTACGCCAGGATGTCCGCCGCCATCAGCACCGGATAGGTCAGCAGCGACAGCCGCACACTCCCGCCCCGATCCCGCTCGCGGGCGGCCTTCTCCTTGTACTGGATCATCCGCCGCATCTCCCCGTCGGTCGCGACGCACTCCAGCAGGTACGACAGCCGCGCGTGCTCGTCCACATGACTCTGTACGAACACGGTGCACAGCTCCGGATCGAGCCCCGACGCAAGCAACAGCGTCGCCGCCTGCCTACTGAGCCTGCGCACCCGCCCGGGATCGTGGTCCACCGTCAACGCGTGCAGATCGACGATGCAGAACAGGGCGTCGGCCCGGTGCTGATCGACGTCGGCCCACCGCCGCACGGCCCCCAGGTAGTTCCCCAGCGTCAGATGCCCGGTCGGCTTGACCCCACTGAAGACCCGCGTCATCTCTCCACCTCCTGGTCGAGGCCGCCGCGCCCACCGGCCGGCTCTCCAGGAGGGAGACACAAAAACGGCCGCCGAGGCGGCGGCCGTTGAGTACATACGTGAGCACGGCCGCCGTCAGGCGGCCCACCACTGCTGGGTGCACGTATGCGTAGTCATGGGGAGGAGAGTACGCCTCCGGGACGGTTCCCGGAGCGAAGTTGACACACCCCTGCCCGCTACGTACTGTTCTCCGAGTTGTCCGACGTGAGCGTCGACTCCGGTCGGTCCCCGGACAGCCATTCCGCAACAAGCACTCAACGAACGACGATCCGTCGTGGGCTCGTTTTCATGCGTGTTTGCGAAATGAGGAATCCGCGTTCGAAAGGACGCCACCCCGATTAGCTCGGGAGCCAGGAATCCGCTAAAGTCTCACTCGTCGGAACGGCCCAACAGCCGCGAAGACAAACCCGCTGACTGGGAGTCAGGCCCGAAAGGATCTGATAGAGTCGGACCCGCCGGAAAGGGAAACGCGAAAAGCGGAAACCTGGAAAGCACCGAGGAAATCGGATCGGAAAAAG
>NZ_BMMM01000009.1:423243-424854 GCF_014645835.1 Streptomyces albiflavescens | reverse complement strand
CGTCAAGGGCAAGAAGATCGCGACCCCGCAGCTCGGCAACACGCAGGACGTCGCGTTCCTCAACTGGATCGCGGACCAGGGCTGGAAGGTCGACGCGCAGAGCGGCAAGGGTGACGTCTCGGTCGTCCGCACCGACAACAAGATCACCCCGGACGCCTACAAGTCCGGCTCCATCGACGGCGCCTGGGTGCCGGAGCCGACCGCGTCCAAGCTGGTCGCCGAGGGCGGCAAGGTACTGCTCGACGAGTCCACGCTGTGGCCCGACAAGAAGTTCGTGATCACGAACATCATCGTGTCGCAGAAGTTCCTCAAGGAGCACCCGAAGGTCGTCGAGGCGGTCCTGAAGGGCTCGGTCGAGACCAACAAGTGGATCAACGCCAACCCGGACGAGGCGAAGGCCGCGGCGAACAAGCAGCTGGAGGCCGACTCGGGCAAGGCGCTCCCGGCCGAGGTCCTGGACCCGGCCTGGACGTCCATCCAGATCACCAATGACCCGCTGGCCGCCACCCTCAACACCGAGGCGGAGCACGCGGTGAAGGCGGGTCTGCTGGACAAGCCCAACCTGACGGGCATCTACGACCTCACGCTCCTGAACAAGGCCCTGGGGGCCGCGGGCGAGAGCCCGGTCGACGACGCCGGTCTCGGCGTCAAGTAAGCCCGGATCCCGATGAGTTCCCAGGAGGTGACGACCATGGCTACCGCCCTCGCCAAGGCCGCCGACGCCACGACGTCGGTGGAGTACGCCGCGCGCATCGAGCACGTCTCGAAGTCCTTCGCCGGTCCTGCCGGGCAGCAGCTCGTCCTGGACGACATCACGCTCGATGTCGCGCCCGGCGAGTTCGTCACCCTCCTGGGGGCCTCGGGCTGCGGCAAGTCGACGCTGCTCAACCTGGTCGCGGGCCTCGACGCCCCGACCGCGGGCAACATCACGACCCACGGGCGCCCTGCCCTGATGTTCCAGGAGCACGCCCTCTTCCCGTGGCTGACCGCGGGCAAGAACATCGAACTCGCCCTGAGGCTCAGGGGGGTTGTGAAGGCCGAGCGGCGCGGCAAGACCGAGGAGCTGCTCGAACTCGTACGGCTCAAGGGCGCGTACGGCAAGCGCGTACACGAGCTCTCCGGTGGTATGCGCCAGCGCGTCGCGATGGCCCGGGCGCTCGCGCAGGACAGCCAGATCCTGCTGATGGACGAGCCGTTCGCGGCACTGGACGCCATCACCCGGGACATGCTCCACGACGAACTGACCCGGATCTGGAGCGAGACAGGCCTGTCCGTCCTCTTCGTCACGCACAACGTGCGCGAGGCGGTGCGGCTCGCACAGCGGGTGATCCTGCTGTCCTCCCGTCCCGGGCGGATCGCGCGCGAGTGGACCGTGGACATTGCGCAGCCGCGCCGCATCGAGGACGCCCCCGTGGCGGAACTGTCCATCGAGATCACCGAACAACTGCGTGGGGAGATCCGCCGCCATGGCCAGCACTGAGACGAAGGCCGACGCGGCCGTCAAGGACAGCGTCGAGCTGGGCGGTCTGGAGGCGGGACTCGACGCGCTGGAGTCCTCCGCCGCCGGCCGCAGGTCCTTCGCCGTGACGTTCCGGCAGAAGGTGCTGCCGC
>NZ_BMMM01000009.1:275959-423165 GCF_014645835.1 Streptomyces albiflavescens | reverse complement strand
CCTCACCCTCCGACGTCTGGAACGAGGTCAAAAACGCCTGGCTCCAGGGCACGCTGCTCGACTACATCTGGACCAGCGTCTCGCGCGGTCTGCTCGGCTTCCTGTTCGCCCTGGCGATCGGCACCCCGCTGGGTCTGCTGGTGGCCCGCGTGAAGTTCGTCCGCGCCGCGATCGGCCCGATCCTCTCGGGCCTGCAGTCCCTGCCCTCGGTGGCCTGGGTCCCACCGGCCGTGATCTGGCTGGGCCTGAACAACTCGATGATGTACGCGGTGATTCTGCTCGGCGCCGTCCCGTCCATCGCCAACGGCCTGGTGTCGGGCGTCGACCAGGTGCCGCCGCTCTTCCTGCGGGCGGGCCGCACGATGGGGGCGACGGGCCTGCGGGGGACCTGGCACATCGTCATGCCGGCCGCGCTGCCCGGCTACCTGGCCGGTCTGAAGCAGGGCTGGGCCTTTTCCTGGCGCTCCCTGATGGCGGCGGAGATCATCGCCTCCTCCCCCGACCTGGGCGTGGGCCTCGGCCAGCTGCTGGAGAACGGCCGCAACGCCAGCTCCATGCCGATGGTCTTCCTCGCCATCTTCCTGATCCTGTTCGTCGGCATCGCCATCGACCTGCTCATCTTCACCCCGGTGGAGCGGTGGGTGCTGCGCAGCCGCGGTCTCCTGGTGAAGAGCTGAGCCCGCCATGAGTCAGCCGGTCCTTCTGGTCATCGCCCACGGCAGTCGCGATCCGCGCCATGCCGCGACGGTGGATGCCCTGGTGCGTCGGGTACGGGCCCAGCGCCCCGGCCTGCGTGTGGAGACCGGTTTCCTCGACTTCAACATCCCCTCGGTGCAGGGGGTGCTGGAGTCCCTGGCGGCAGAGGGAGTGCGGGACGTGGTGGCCCTTCCGCTGCTGCTGACCCGCGCCTTCCACGCGAAGGCGGACATCCCGGCGGTCCTGCGGGAGGCCCCGCCGCGGCTGCGCATCCGCCAGGCGGAGGTGCTCGGCCCGTCCCCCCTGCTGACCGCCGCACTGGAACGTCGTTTGTACGAGGCGGGGCTGACCCCCGCCGACAAGTCCTCGACCGGGGTCGTGCTGGCCTCGGCGGGGTCCACCGACCCGGAGGCGATCGCAGTGATCGCTGAAATCGCGCGGGAGTGGCGGCACACCGGTTGGTGCGCCGTGCGACCTGCGTTCGCCTCCGCATCCCTTCCCCGCACCGAGGACGCCGTACGCGAGCTGCGTGCCCTCGGCTGCGCACGCGTCGCGGTCGCCCCCTACGTCCTCGCGCCCGGCTTCCTGCCGGACCGCATCGCCCGGGGGGCCGCCGAGGCCGACGTACTGGCCGATGTCCTCGGTCCCGCGCCGGAGGTGGCGCGGGTCCTGCTGGAGCGGTACGACGAGGCGCGCGTACCGGCACTGGCGGCCGTCGGCGCCTGACGGCACCGCCGGCCGCTCCGAGCTCGCGCGGGGTGGGGCATTCTCAGGGCTTGGTGGTGGCCGTCGTCGTGGCCGTCGGTCCCGTGCCCGCCGCTGTGACCGCCGCGACCGTGACGGTGTACGAGGTGGCGGGCCGCAGGCCGCCGATGACCCGGAACATTCCCTTCGCCGAGGGCTGGCCGACCAGGACGTCCCGGCCCGTGACCTCGATCGGGTCGCGGCCGTCCGAGACGGTGACGCGGTAGCCGATGACCTTGGCGTCCCCGGTTGCCGTCGGCGGGGTCCAGGCGACGGTGGCCGCGCCGGCTGCCGTACGGAGTCTGGGACTCGTGGGTGCGCCCGGGAGCGCGCTCACGGAGGCCGGTGTCAGCGGGAGCGAGGCCAGGGACGGGGCGCCGGCGCCATGGGCGTTGCTCGCGGTGACGGTGACCGTGAACGGGCCGCCGGACGAGGGGAGTTCGCCGATGCGAACGAGCGCGGTGCGCTTGAACTCGGCCGCGGTGACGGCCTGTTCGCCGACCTGTCGGCCCGAGGCGTCGTAGGCCCGTGCCGTGTACCCCGTGACCGGCGAACCGCCGTCCGCGAAGCTCGGGTTGAAGGTGACGTACAGCGCGTCGGCGCCCGCGGTGCTCGTGCCGACACGAGAGGGTGCCTCGGGCGCCGAGGGAGCGCCGATGCGGCGGTCCAGAAGCCCCGCGTAGGCGGGCTCGAGTCCCGCGTTGTCGAGGGTCTCCGACGGTACGTCGGACAGTCCCGTCATGATCTTGTTGCCGCTGGTCACCAGGCCCTTGTTGTCGCCGTCGGACGTGCCCTCCTCCCACCAGTTGTCCTTGACGAGGGTCGGGTCGTTGTTGCCCAGGTCGTCGCGGTAGTCGGTGTGGCGAGAGGCGACGTTGGCGTACGAGGCGTTGTAGAGGACGTTTCCCTCGACGGTCTCGTAGGTGCAGCCGTTGTCGGTGTAGACGTTCTTGCCCAGGCCCCACTGGTCGTGGATGACATTCCCGGTGACCTTCTCGCCGTCGGCCATGGAGGTGCCGGTGAGGCCCTGGGTGTAGATGCCGCCGCCGTCGTCGAGCATCTGCATGTAGTCGAAGATCAGGTTGTCGCGGACGGCGTTGTCGTGGCTGGGATTCGCCGTCGCCGGGTCGCCGATCTTGTCGGGCCAGCCGCCCCAGCCCAGGGAGATCGCGCTGTAGCCGACGTGGTCGATCTGGTTGTGGGCGATGGTGTTCTGCTGGGTGTAGCCGTTGAGGATCGCGACGCCGCCGTGGAACTCGCGGGGCAGGCCGTAGAGATGATTGTTCGTCACCTGCACGCCGGAGGCGGGGGTCTGACCGTCCACTCCCCCGATCTCCAGGCCGTTGCCGGAGATGTCGGTGAAGACGGTGCCGTTGACCGTCGAGTCCTTGGATCCTGTGCCCAGGTCGAGCCCTGACGCCCCGAGATGGGCGAAGACGTCGTCACTGAACTCGATGCGCTGCCCGTGGACGACGGAGACATTGCCCGGCATCTTGGTCCAGGACGCGAACGGGCAGGTGCCTCCCTCGACGTACTGGCACAGTCCCTGCGTCGCCCAGCCCTTCTCCCCCGTGATGGTGTAACCGGCCTGGATCTCGGAGAAGCCCTCGGGCCGGGACGGCGTGAGCCACGTGGCATAGCTGAACTGCAGCCCGCGGAAGGCGATGTCATGGACGGGAGCCGAGGCGGTTCCCTGTCCGTCGACCAGTTGCTCGGCCTGCGCCGCCTCGACATCCGCTCGGGCCAGGTTCTCGCCCTTGCGCGGCAGGTAGTAGACGCGGTGCGCGGCCCGGTCGAGGTACCACTCGCCCGGCTGGTCCAGGAGTTCGTAGGCGTTCTCGATGTACGTCGCCCTGCCGCTGTTGGTGAGATGGCCGGGGCCGACCATGCTGACGGTCCGGCCGGGGATGTCGGGGAACTCGACCCGCTTGTTGGAGTTGTCCCAGCACGGCTGGACCATCGTGATCGTGGTGCCCTCGGCGGCGGCGATACGGCAGCGCGGCTCGGTCCACTGGCCGAGCCCGTTGCGCTCGATGTTCCAGAGGGCCTCGCCGCTGGTGTAGACGAACTCGGCGTCGGACGGGTGCCTCCAGTGGGCGAGCGTGTCGGAGGACGCCGTGTAGCCGGTGGGGGTCTGGGTGAGGTCGACGGGGACGGCGCCGCGGGCCCGCTGGGCGCGCACCCCGTCGACGTACAACTGCCGTGTGTCGGCGAGGCCTTGGGGCGCGGGGGCGGACCAGAGGCCGGGCCTGCCCGCGACCTTCCGCCACCCGGAGACCTGGCGGCCCCCGCTGATGACCGTCCGGCCGGTCCCCTGCCAGATCACCTTGTGGCCGCCGGTTCCCGAGTCGCGGGCGTCCAGGACGAGCGGCTCGGTGCGGCGGTACGTGCCCGACGCGAGGTGGACGGTCAGGTCGCCCTTCATGCCCGCGACGCGGGCGCGGGCCAGGTCGCGGGCGCGGTCCAGCGTGCGGACGGGATGGCGGGCGGTGCCGTCGGCGTGGTCGTCCCCGGCCGGGGACACATAGAGGTCGGATGACGGGGGCTCGGCGGCGGAGGAGGCGGCGCCAGGAACTCCGAGGGCGAGCAATGTGGAGATCAGGGTGACCAGGACGGCTCTTCGGCGCATGGGCATGTTCCCCTCCCGTGGGATCAGGCTGTACCCAACGCCGAGAAAGGTAGGATCTATGGCGTGTCACCGTCAATGAATGATGCAAAGAACGCGTAACTCCCTTCCCTGAGGCATTGATTCATCCGAGCAGCGTTCAGATTTCGGACCATCGTTCAGTCAAAGGAGAGCCCGCCGGTCCGGGTCCGCTTGAGCTCGAAGAAGTCCGGATGTGCGGCGAGGACGCGGAAACTGTCGAAGAGCTCCGCCGCCTTCTCGCCACGCGGAACGGCCCGCAGTACTGGGCCGAACCACACCGTTCCGTCGACATGGATCGTCGGCGTCCCCACATAGGCGTCGGAGTCCCGCTCCTTGCCCGCGTCATGGCTCCGGCGCACCGCCTCGTCGTACGACACGTCGTGCGCCGCTTCGGCCAGTTCGGCCGGGAGACCGAGTTCGGCCAGGGAGTCGGCGACGACCGCGTCGAAGTCCCCGACCTTGCGCTCGTGGATACGACTACCGAAGGCCGTGTAGAGATCGCGCAGCACCTTCTCGCCGTACCGCTCGGCGGCCGCCACCGCGACCCGTACGGGGCCGATGGACTTGTCCACCAACTCCCGGTACCAGTCCGGGAGTTCGTTGCCGACGTTGTGCAGATACAGGCTCATCGCGTGAAAGCGGAGGTCGAGCGGCCGCTTCCGCTCGACCTCCAGCATCCAGCGGGAGGCGATCCAGGCGAAGGGACAGGCGGGGTCGAAGTAGAAGTCGACGCGGGTGGGCGAAGTGTTCGTCATGCCGTCGAGGCTAACCGCTCAATGGCACAGAAACCCGGTCCAATTCTTCCCTGTATCAGTGGCCCAATTCGGCTTTGGCCAGGCGCGGATCCCGGCCGCTGCGGGCGAGGGCGCGCTCGAAGACAGGCACGTCGTCGGGTACCGGAACCGGGTCGGCGAAGCCGTCGTACTGACGGTAGAGCTCACCGTGCGTCTCGACCACGTCCAGGACGAGCCGGGCGGCGCCGTCCGAGACGCGGAACTCCTGACCGGTCGCGGTCGCGACGTCCCAACCGTGGACAGCCATCTCCTTGATGATCATCGACGCGAGTTCGGCGGCCGGCATCTTCGCCATCCCGAGGTCGACCTCGCCCTCCCACACGGCCGGCTCGTCCCAGGCGGCGACGGCGCGGTCGAGCTGAACCGCGTACGCCCCGGCCCAGGCGGGGTCGGCCGTGAAGTCGCGCCCGGTCAGCTCCTCGGAGAGCTGCTTGCGCAGCGCTCGGTGCTCCAGGCCGTGCGAGGTGTAGAGGACCCAGTGGTTGACGAGGGTGCGGACGTCCCAGCCGGGGCAGTGGGTGGGCCCGTTCAACTGCTCCGCCGTGACGCCGCGCGCGACACGCGCCGCCTCGGCGGCGCATTCGCTCATGTACGAGTGCATGTCGTCGTTCTTCATGCAGCTCACCGTAGGAACGGCGTGCCCAGGACTCTTGAAGAAACGCGACACCTCGCAGAGGCGGCTCAGTCAGCGGTCGTCACGGCCGCGTCGTACGACACCACCGCCTCGTCGGCGAGCCGCACCAGCTCCGGCACCGACAGCGACCCCGCCTCCCTGCGCTCGCGTGCGAAGGTGTTCGCCAGCCGCTGGAGCAGGTCGTTCAACGGGGTCGGTACGCCGTGCAGCCGGCCCAGGAGCGCGATCTCGCCGTTGAGGTAGTCGGCCTCGATGGTGCCGGTGCCTCGGTTCAGGGACTGCCAGGAGGAACCGGCGCCGCGTTCGGAACCGTCGAAGGGCTCGAACCGGATCTTGCCGCCGCGGGTCCTCTTCTGCTCCTCCTCGCCGACGTACGCGATGCCGGCGGCGTCGAGCACGGCCTCGCCCTCCGCGCGCACACGCCGGAAGAGCGCCAGGCCCTCCTCGCTGGTGAGCACCCCGGTGACCGCCTCGATCGAGTTGGCGAGATTGCCGAGGAGTTTGGCGTACTGCCAGCGGGCCACATCGGGCACCACCGGCGCCTCGAATCGGGACTTCTCCAGGTCGGCGGCGATACGGCGGGCCGTCTCGTCCGTGCCGTGCGGATAACGCCCGAGGTGCAGGATGCCGGTGAGCGGGGTGCCGGCGGCCGACACGACGCCCGGTTCGACAAAGGTGGCGGGCAGCCAGACGCAGACGCCGTACACCCAACGGAAACGGCGCAGCGCGAGGCGCTGGCTCTCCACTCCGTTCTGCGCACACACCAGCGGCAGCCGTTCGGCCGCCGTACCGCCGCCCGCGACCGGGCTCGGCCCCCACGCCTCCAGGGCAGCCTCGCTGTCCTGTGTCTTGACGGCGAGCACCAGCACGTCGTCGGCGCGCAACTCCCCGAGCGCCGCCGGCCCGTCGACCACGGGCAGCCGGTGCGTGTGCAGCCCCTCCGGGGTCATGAAGCGCAGCCCGCCCGCACGCAGCGCCTCGTAGTGCGCGCCCCGCGCGACCAGAACCACCTCGTGCCCCGCCTCTGCCAGCCGACCGCCGATCGCGCCGCCGACCGCTCCTGCTCCGATGATGATGTAGCGCATGCCCACGAGCCTCGCACAGATGGGTGTAGCGGCCATGGACGATTCCGCAAACTCCACGCGCTGTCCCGGCCCTGGTCCACCGCCGCGTCACGTGTCAGGCTGTCCGCCGTGCGGAGAGGGACCTTGCTGCTGGGAGCGGTGTTCCTGGCAATCGCCGTGTTCGGAGGGTGCTCGGCGACGCTCCAGTGGCAGCGTGCGGAACTGATCGACGACACGGGGATACGGGTCACGGGCGTGGTTTCCCGGATCATCGACCCCGGCACCAAGTACCAGAGGCAGGAGATCTCGTACCCGGTGGACCACCACCGCCACACCGTGGTGCGGAATCTCGACACCGACCTCAGCCATCCGAAGCCGGGGCACCGGGTGTGCCTGGAGGTGGCCCGCACGCATCCCGGCGTGGTCCGGATGTGCGGGACCCGCTATCCGAAGGGCGATGACATGTACCCCGTCTACATTCTGGTGACGGTGTTCGGCACGGCGGGGCTGCTGTTCGTCATCGGGTACCTCGTCACCGGCGCGCGCCAGACACGACGGATCGGAATCACGGCATGAACGCCCTTCCCCATCGGCGGCCGACCCGTACACGACATCGGCGGAGGCCACCCCGTACACCGCACGGGCGGTGTTCCACCGACGCGGGCGCCGTGCGCCTCGCGGACGAGGACATGGCCCGCCCGGACGCCCTGGCTTGACCTTGCCCCTGGGGCAGACCCGAGGGTCCTGGGCATGGACATCTATCTGACGCAGAGCGCGTACAGCGATCCCGGTGACCTCGATGTGAGCGGGCTTCCCAGGGATCTCGCCGGGCTCGCCCATGCCGTAAGGGATGTGATCATCCACCGGGGCGAGGGCGAACTCTTCGCGTACCTCATCCCCGAGCCCCGACTGGCCGAGGACGCCGAGTCACGATACGTGACGGAAGTGCTGCGGATCCTGCGGGAGCGCGCCGACCAGCCCCTGACGCGGCGGCGGGCGCCGGACGAACGGTTCGTCGGAACCTGCCGCGACTTCTCCCTGCTGCTGTGCTCGCTGCTGCGGGCGACGGGCACACCGGCCCGGCTGCGCTGCGGTTTCGCGACGTACTTCACCGAGGGCTTCCACGAGGACCACTGGGTCACCGAGTACCGCCTCCCGGACGGCAGTTGGCGGCTCGCGGACGCGCAGATCGCGTACGGCCCGTACGACGTGGGCTTCGACCCACTGGACGTCCCGAGAGACCGGTTCGTCGTGGCGGGGCAGGCCTGGCGGGAGTGCCGGGCCGGACGGGCCGATCCCGGCACCTTCGGGGTCAGCTGGCTCGGCCTCAAGGGTCTGTGGTTCGTGCGGGGCAATGTCCTGCACGACCTGGCCGCCCTCAACGGCGTCGAGGTGCTCCCCTGGGACGGCTGGGGCCCCGAGATCCTCGACGACGCGGCCCTCACCGAGGACGACATCGCCCTGACCGACACCGTCGCGGCGGCCGGATCCGAGGACGAGCTACGGCGGCTGTACAAGGACCGGCGCCTCACCGTCCCGGACGAGATCACCTCGTACACGACCTACGCCGGCGTACGAAAGGTCACGCTGCGTCGGAGTCGCACAGCGTCCCCTGGTGGAAGTACAGCAGCCACCCCTCCTCGGTGAGCCGCCACAGCGAACTGCGGTGCGCCCGGCGGCCGTTGTGGTCGGTGTCGAAGGCGAGGTGGACCAGGTCGGGCGCGAGCTGCACGCCCTTCATGCGGGAGGTGGTGCAGAGCCGGGCCCCCGGTTCGTTCTCGGCGGCCAGCGCGGCGACGATCGCGGCGCGGTCCCAGATCCGGCCCGACGCACCGAACTCCTGGAAGTCGGGGTGCAGGAGCGCGCCGACGCGTTCGGGCGAGCGGCGGATCCCCGGGTCGAGCAGGCGCAGTTCGCCCTCGACGGCGGCCTCGACCGCGGCGCTGGGCTCAAGCACCGGTCATCTCCTCCAGTTTGACGACGGTGTTCCAGTTGCGGGAGGTGGCGGTGATGCCCTTCAGCAGCCGCGGCTTCGACAGGGCTTCCGCCAGCTTGGAGCGTCCGAGGCCGTCGGGGGCGTACAGGTAGAGGACGCGGTCGCCGAGGCGGAACTCCTCCGGGAGGAAGGCCGGTTGATCGACCGAGGCGAAGCGCTCGGCGTCGACGGGCCCGGAGAAGTAGGTGGCGTGCAGCTGCTTGGCCTCCAGTTCGGCGGCCGGGAACGGGCACCCCTCCCGTACGGCCTTCAGGTAGGCGTGGTCGCGCACCAGCACGCCGACGGTGAAGCCGAAGTGCTTCTCGATCGCTTGGGCGAGCTCCGCGGCGAGGGACTCCTCGTCGCCGTGCTCGCTGCCGAACACCGCGTTGCCGCTCTGGAGATACGTGCGTACGCCGGAGAGGCCGAGCCCTTCCATCAGGCTGCGAAGCTCGGCCATCGGCACCTTCTTGGCGCCGCCCACATTGATCCCGCGCAACAGCGCCGCGTACATCGTCGTCATCCGCCCACCATAAAGCGGCCGTCGCGCCCCGTGGGGGTGGGCGCGACGGCCGCGGCCCGCACCGAAAGTTACCTGCGGGTTGGCACGACACACTGTCCGATCGGCCCGCACAGTTCAACACCTACATAGAGCTGTGACTTAATCAACAACCCTTCGAAATAATAAAGAGGACTCCACCTGACAGAACGGACACCCTGATCCACATCCCCGAGAAGTCCCTTTACGTGTAAGGGGCTTCCATCCTCCCCAGTGCGGAGACACCGGGGTCCGAGGGGAGGAGTCACGCCCTCGAGGGTTCACCAGGCAGCACGACGAGACGTTCTTATCCGGCCCATACCTTCATAACGAAAGGTGACGGCAGGGGGCTGTCACCGCGCACAAGGGGGCTGGCCCGTCATGGGGAACGGAGATACACGGGTGCGGGGCATCGCCGCCCGGGCAGGCGGCTGGAGCGCCCGGCACCGATGGGCGGCCGTCGGAATCTGGGTGCTGTTCGTCGTCCTGGCGATGGGGCTCGGCTCGGCGGCGGGCCGCGTCGACGTCAAGGAGAGCGACCAGCTCAAGGGCGAGACGCACACCGCCGCGAAGATAGTCGAGGACGCCGGGATCGAGGAGCCCGCGAGCGAGACGGTCCTCGTCCAGTCGAAGGACGGCGGTCTCAAGGCCACGGACGGCGAGTTCAAGGCGGCCGTCACCGCGGTCGTCGAGGCCGTCGAGGGGACCGGCAAGGTCACGGACGTGACGTCCCCGTACGACACGAAGACGATCTCGAAGGACGGCCGCAGCGCGCTGGTGCAGTTCGACATGCGCGGCGACTCCGACACCGCGGGCGAGCGGGTGGAGCCCGTCCTGAAGGCCGTCGAGAGGGTGCAGAAGGACCACGGATCGCTGCGGATCGAGGAGATCGGCGGCGCCAGCATGATGAAGACGTTCGACGACGCGTTCGGGGACGACTTCCAGAAGGCCGAACTCTCCGCGGTGCCGGTGGCTCTCGGCATTCTGCTGATCGCCTTCGGCGCGCTGGTGGCCGCGCTGCTGCCGGTGGCGCTGGCGATCACCGCGATCATGGCGACGATGGGCCTGATGGGCGTCGTCAGCCATGTGATGCCGATGAGCGACACCGCCAACTCCGTGATGCTGTTGGTGGGTCTGGCCGTCGGCGTCGACTACTGCCTGTTCTATCTGCGTCGTGAGCGCGAGGAGCGCGCGGCCGGGCGGGACGCGCAGACGGCATTGCGGGTCGCCGCCGCCACCAGCGGCCGCGCGATCATCGTCTCCGGCGTCACGGTGTGTGTGGCGATGGCGGGCATGCTCTTCACCGGGCTCGCCGAGTTCGAGGCGATGGGCCTGGCCTCGCTGATGGTCGTGGCGGTCGCCATGGTCGGGTCCGTGACGGTGCTGCCGGCGCTGCTCTCGCTGCTGGGCGAGCGGGTCGAGAAGGGTCGCATCCCGTTCCTGCGCAAGGCCATGGAGCGCCGCGCCGCCCGCACGGGCGGGGAGAGCCGGTTCTGGACCGCCGTCCTGCGCGGGGTGCTCGCCAAGCCCCTCATCTCGGTACTCGTGGCGGCCGGTGCGCTGCTCGCCGTCGCGGCTCCCGCGGTCGGCATGAAGACCCAGAACCTCACTCTGGACCAGGAGTTCGGGAACTCGCTGCCCATCGTGCAGACGTACAACCGCGTCAACGACGCCTTCCCGGGCGGCTCCGAGCCGGCCGAGGTGGTCGTCAAGGCGAAGGACATCAACGCTCCCGAGGTGAAGTCCGCGCTCGCCGACTTCAAGGAGCGGGCGATCAGTTCGGGCGCCTCACGCGGCCCGGTCGAGATCAAGCTGCACGACGCGCAGAACATCGCCTACGTGTACGTCCCGCTGGTCGGTGGCTCCGACCTGGACAAGGCGGGCACGAGCCTGGAGAAGCTGCGCGACGAGGTACGGCCGGCCACGCTCGGCAAGGTCGCCGGCGTCCAGGCACCGATCACCGGACAGGTCGCCGGTTCGCACGACTTCAACGACCAGCTCGGCGGCGCCGTGATCCCGGTCTTCGCCTTCGTCGTGGTCTTCGCCTTCCTGCTGATGCTGCTGTCGTTCCGCTCCCTGACAATCGCGATCACCTCGATCGTGCTGAACCTTCTGTCGGTAGGCGCGGCCTACGGCATCCTCGTCGCCGTCTTCCAGCACGGCTGGGGCGCGTCCCTGGTCGGCGCGGAGGGCGTGGGCGCCATCATCACCTGGCTGCCGCTGTTCCTCTTCGTGATCCTGTTCGGCCTGTCGATGGACTACCACGTGTTCGTGGTCTCGCGGATCCGCGAGGCGCGCCTGCGGGGCCGTACGACGAAGGACGCGATCCAGCACGGTGTGGTCACCACGGCCGGCGTCGTCACCAGCGCCGCGGTCATCATGGTCGCCGTCTTCGCGATCTTCGGGACGCTGTCCATGCAGTCCATGAAGCAGATGGGTGTGGGCCTGGCCGCCGCGGTGCTCATCGACGCGACGATCATCCGGGGTGTGCTGCTGCCCGCCGTGATGGCCCTGCTCGGCGAGCGCAACTGGTATCTGCCGAAGTGGCTGAACCGACTGCCCGACCTCACGCACGACGAGGCCCCGGAGGCCGTGTTGCCGCCGGCCGCCCGGGAAAGTGAGCGGGCCGGGGTGTAGCTCCAGGAGTGGGTAGCTGGGCGGCAAGTCCCGCCGCATGAGGGCCTGTTGGTTCCCCCGAGGAACCAACAGGCCCTTTCCTCATGCCCCGAGGGAGCGCAAGGCCCCTTGCTCGTGCCTACCGGCGTAGCTCGGCTTCGATGCAGGGCCTACACCTCGGTCGGCAGCTCGGCCTCGATGCAGGACCTACAGCCCGATCGCGAGCTCGGCCTCGATGCAGGACCTACAGCCCCATCGGCAGCTCGGCCTCGATGAGGTCGGCCGCCCGTCGTGTGCCGCCCTCCCGCGCCATCTGTTCCCGGATCTCGTGCAGGCGGCGCGCCACCTCGGGATCGTCGGCGACAGCAAGGACGGCCTCGCGCAAGGTGTCCGCGGTGGCCGCCTCCATCGGTACGTGTCGGGCGACACCGAGCGCCTGCAGCATGTCGGCGTTGCCGAACTGATCGACGGCCTGCGGTACGGCGACCATCGGCGTGCCGGTGGCCAGTCCCTCCTGGCTGCCGCCCGCGCCCGCGTGCGTGATGAACGCGTCGGCCCGCCGCAGCACCGACAGCTGAGGCACCCACGGGTGCACCTCCACATTGCCGGGCACGTCACCCAGCTCCGACGGATCGACGAACTTCCCGATCTGCAGCACGACATGCCAGCCCGGCAGATCGCCGAAGGCCCTGACGCACTCGCGGTAGAAACCGGGCTGCTTGGTGAAGCTGGAACCCAGCGACACGAGCAGTACCCTCTCGGCGTCGGCGGGCCGCTGCCAGTCCCCCTGCGCGGAGCGGTCGCCCTGGCAGGCGCCGACGAAGGAGTAGCGCTTCTCGTCGACGCGGTCCGCGTTCGGCTGGAGGACCTTGGGGATCAGGACGAGGCAGCGGTCGGGCCGGCCCATGAAGTCCTCGACACTCACGTCCATGCCGTTCTCGGCGATCCAGCGGGCGAAGGTCTCGTAGAACGCCTTGCCGCGCGGGGTCCGCTTGAGCGGCTCGAACATCGGCTTGCCGACCTCCTCCGCGTACCCCTCCCAGGCCACGAGGTTCGGCGAGAGCTGCACGATCGGGACGCCCCAGCGGTGCGCGAGGACCCGGGCGGGGTACGCCGTGATGTCGTACAGCACCAGATCCGGTTCGTCGCCCGCGTACGCGGCGGCGAGCTGCGGCTCGGCCTGCAGCGCGTCCGTCAGGAACGGCTCGATGTTGTCGATCAGCTCCGTCCCCCACGCGTCCGGGTCGTCGTCGGTCGGCAGCGTCGAGTGCCACCGTTTCGGCTCGGCCCCGGTCTCGGCGATCTTCTCGGCGAAGGCGGGCGGAATCGCGTACGTGACGCGGTGCCCGCGTGCGACGAGCTCCCGGATCACTTCGATGCTCGGGTTCACATGGCCGTGGGCGGCGATGGAGAACATGGCGATATGGGCGCGTCGGGTAGTCATGCGGAGAGGCTAGGCGAGACGAGACGTCTCGTGCAATCTCGTTTTCCCGCACGCGGCGTGACGCGCGCACGGAGGCAGTCCGTGTACGCGTCGGCGTAGCGCTTCCCCGCGATCAGAAGACGCGCCCGGTCGAGCAGGACGCGTGCCGTCCAGGCCGCGTCGCCCAGTCGGCGGGCCAGTGCCACACCCTCGTCGAAGAGCGGCAGCGCGGGGGCGAGGGCGCGTGCCCACAGCTCCGGGCCTTTCCACCAGTGAGTCTCCGTGCCGGCCTCGAAGGCCCGGCGGCCGATTCCCGCCATCTCCTCACGCACCGCCAGCCCTTCGCGGCGCCGTCCCAGCTCGAACAGGGTCCGCTGCTGCCAATCCAGCGCGTCCAGCAGGAGTTCCGTGTACTGGGGATCGGAGTC
The DNA here is from genome assembly GCF_014645835.1 of Streptomyces albiflavescens. Classification (GTDB taxonomy): domain Bacteria; phylum Actinomycetota; class Actinomycetes; order Streptomycetales; family Streptomycetaceae; genus Streptomyces; species Streptomyces albiflavescens. The sequence goes on along the minus strand of NZ_BMMM01000009.1, from coordinate 409,606 downwards.
GTCCAGCTGTCGCGCCGCTTCCACGGAGCCCGGATCCACGAAAAAAGCCCCGCCTCCGGAAACACCGGAGGCGGGGCTGTGTGGAGCGCCGGGCAGGCCTTGCACCTGCATCTCCCCGCAGGAAGCGGGGCGTCTTTCCTTGGACCACCAACGCCGGGCTCACCGCGGAGAGTTCCGGCGGTTCGCTCAAGATCGATCATAGCGTATTCACGGCGTCCGGCGAGCACCACGCAACTGCTACCAGTAACCGGGGTCCTCAGCGCTGATAGCGGGCCAGCACCAGATTGCCGTCCTTCACCAGCCGTCTGCGGAGCTCGCTCAATCCGATCGCCCCGCTGTAGTACTCCTGGAACGCGGGCGTCGCCACCTTGTCCTTCCACTCCGGGTAGCCGCGCACGGACTGGGCGGGCGCCGAGCGGAGTTGGGCGGCGAGGGCGGTGCCGGTCGCCCAGTCGTCCTTGGCGGTGTGCAGGGCGGGGTCCTTCAGGGCCTCCGTCCCCGTCGGCGGCATCCAGTCGCCGAGGGCCAGCCGGACCATGTTCTTCGGCTGGAGCAGGAAGTCGATGAACTCGGCGGCCTCCTTCTTGTGCGGGCTGTCCTCGGCTATGGACAGGGTCTGGGGACTGACACCCTGGGTCAGCCCGTCCGCGCCGGCCGGAGCGGGCAGCACCTGCCAGTCGAAACCCTTCGGCGCCTGCTGCGCGATCTGCTGGCGATAGGAGAAGCCGAGCGGAACCATCGCGTACTTTCCGCCGAAGAACCCGGGCAGCGTGTCGGAGCCGCCCATGCCCAGCGTCGCGCTCGACGCGCTCCCGTCCGTGTTCACCTCGTCGTACACGGTCCGCGGAACCACCGCATCCGCCGGGTCGAAACGGACGGTCACCTTGCCGGCCGCATCCCGGTGGAACATCTGCCCGCCCGTGGAGAGGGAGAGGTTGAGCGTCGCCGAGACCGGTTCCTTGAGCGGCCAGGCGACACCGTATCTGCCCTTGCCGCTCAGCTGCTTCGCGATCGTGCGGAACTCGTCCCAGCTCCACGGCTTCTCGGGAGTCGGGATGCGGACGCCCGACTCCTTGAGCCACTTGGCGTTCGCGATCAGGACCCGCGGCTCCTGGAGGAACGGCACGCCATAGACGCCTCCCCCGAAGGTCGCCGTCTCCCAACTGTGCTGCGAGATGTCGGACTTGAGCCGCTCGGGCAGCAGCTCGCGCAGGTCTGCGAGATAGCCGCCGTAGGCGAAGTCCGCGAGGTCGTCCGAGGCGTCATGGATGATGTCGGGTGCCTCACCGCCCTCGAAGGAGGTGAGCAGCTGGTCGTGGACGCTGTCCCAACTGCCCTGGACATACTCGACCTTGACGTCCTGATGTGCGGCGTTCCACTCCTTCACCAGCTCCTTGTTGGCGGCGACGGACTCCTGCTGCCAGGCGAGGGACTGGAAATGGAGGGTGATCACTCCACCCGATCCGCCACCGCTGCCACCCGTGCACGCGGTGAGCAGCAGGCCGATCACGGCCAGGACCACCAGCAGTCTCGCCCGCATCCATCTCGTCCGCATCAGCTCTTCACCGCCCCGGCGAGCATGCCGCCCGTGATCCGCTTCTGGATGATCGCGAAGACGACCAGCGACGGCAGGGTCGCCAGGAACGCGGCCGCGGCCAGCGGCCCGAGGTCCGCCACGCCCTCCGCCCCGATGAAGTGCGTGAGGACGACCGGCAGCGTCTGTTTCTCCGGGGTCTTGAGCAGCACGAGCGCGAAGAAGAACTCGTTCCACGCGCTGATGAACGCGAACAGCGCCGTCGCCACGATGCCCGGCGCGAGCAGCGGCGCCGTGATGGAGACCAGCGTCCGGGCCCGGCCCGCGCCGTCCACCGCGGCGGCCTCCTCCAGCTCGGGGGGCACGGCCCGCACATAGCCCACCAGCATCCACAGTGCGAAGGGCAGCGCCCACACCACGTACACCATGGTCAGTCCGGGCAGTGAGTTGATCAGCCGGAGGTTCTTGAGGACCAGGAACAGCGGAATGATCACCAGCACGAAGGGGAACGCCTGGCTGACCACGACCCACCCGGTGGCGGCCCTGGCCGGCAGCGTCCGGTGGCGCGCCATGACATACGCCATCGGGGTCGCGATCAGCACGGCGATCACCGCCGCGCCGAGCGCCGCCAGCAGGGAGTTGAGCGCGGCGTGCAGCAGCGGCTGCTCGTCGAAGGCCTGTCGGAAGTTGGCGAGGGTGGGGTCCTTGGGGATCCAGGTGGGATGCAGGCCGGCGAGCTCACGTGCCGGTTTGAAGGCGGTGGAGATCAGCCACAGGAAGGGGAAGGCAAGGAAGACGAGATAGGCGAGGAGCGCGAGGTACTGGCCCGTGCGGGCCCCTTTGCCGGTCTTCACGCGTTCTCATCTCCCCTCAGACGGCCCACGAGATACACCGCGAGGATCACCGAGATCACCGCGACCATCACACAGCCCATCGCGGCCGCATAACCGAACTGTCCGTAGCGGAACGCCTCTTCGTACGCGAAGAGCATGGGAAGCCGGGTACGGCCGCCCGGTCCTCCGTTGGTCAGCACATAGACCAACGCGAACGAGTTGAAGTTCCAGATGAAGTTGAGCGCCGTGATGGTGAGCGCGACCGGTCTCAGGGCCGGCCAGGTGACGGTCAGGAAGCGGCGCCACGCGCCCGCGCCGTCCATCGCGGCCGCCTCGTGGAGTTCGCGCGGGGTGTTCTGCAGCCCGGCGAGCAGCGCGACCGTGGTCTGCGGCATGCCCGCCCAGACACCGACCACGATCACGGCGGGCAGGACGGTGCCGAGGCCGCTCAGCCAGTCGCGGCCGTCGCCGAGGCCGAGGTCGCGCAGGGTCTCGTTGAGGATGCCCGCGTCCGGGTTGTAGACGAGGCGCCACATGATGCCGACGACGACCTCGGGCATGGCCCAGGGAATGATCGCGAGGGCCCGCGCCAGCCAGCGGAACCGCAGCTCCTGGTTGAGCAGCAGGGCGAGCCCGAGCGCGAGCAGGAACTGCGGCACGGTCACCCCGACCGCCCACAGCAGCCCGATCCGGAACGAGTCCCAGAACAGCGTGTCGTGCAGCAGGTCCTGGAAGTTGAGTACCCCGATCCACTGCGTCGCCGTGGTCCGCCCCGACTGCGAGTCGGTGAACGCCAGCGCGATCCCGTACAGCAGGGGTCCGACGCTGAGCACCAGGATCGGGATGAGCGCGGGCAGCACCAGGAACCAGGCCCCGTGGTCGACGGGACGCCGGTCCCGGCCCCTGCCTGACGCCTGCTTCACCGACCGCCTCGTCGCGGTCGCCAATGTCATGGAATCGGCTCCTTTGGGCGGCTCGTGAGAGTCTGGCCGCCCGGGCGGCCCCCGTCATGGTCGTGAAGGTGGTCTACGGCGTCAAGGCACTGCGCATGCCGTCCGACCTGTGGGAATGCGACACTGGCCGACGGATGGCGTGAACACGACGCTGCCGGCGAAGACTGTGCGGGAACCTCAGTGGCACCGCGCGAGAACACGGAGGCGAAGGATGGACGAGGCACGGGCGCGGGACGTACTGACGGCGGCGGGTGTGCTGCCGGGGCCGGTGCGGGACGCCTCGCTCCTCACCCTCGGCGAGAACGCGGTGTTCGCCGCCGGTGACCTGGTGGTCAAGGTGGGACGCGACGCCGAACTCCTGGACCGCGCGCGGCGGGAACTGGACATCGCGGTCTGGCTCGCCGACGCGGGCGTCCCCGCGGTGCGGGCGGCCGATGCCAAGGCGCTGCTGGTGGAGGGGCACCCGGTGACGGTGTGGCACCGGCTGCCCGATCCCGTACGCCCCCCACAGCCGCGAGATTTGGCTGAACTGCTACGGGTGGTGCACGCACTGCCCTCCCCCTCCTTCCCCTTGCCGCCCCGCGAGCTGCTGGGCGGTGTGGAGCGCTGGCTGCGGCTGGCCGGCGACGCGATCGACCCCGCGGACGCGGCGTATCTGCGGGCACGGCGCGACGGTTTCGCGGATGCCGCGGCCACGCTCATCCCGCATCTGCCGCGGGGGCCGATCCACGGCGACGCGCTGCCCCGCAACGTCCACATCGGCCCCGACGGCCCGGTCCTGGTCGACCTGGAGACCTTCTCCTCCGACCTGCGCGAGCACGACCTGGTCGTCATGGCTCTCTCCCGCGACCGCTACGGGCTCCCGGCCGAGGCGTACGACTCCTTCACCGAGACGTACGGCTGGGACGTCCGCGCGTGGGAGGGCTGCTCCGTCCTGCGAGGAGCACGTGAGACCGCCAGCTGCGCCTGGGTCGCCCAGCACGCGCCGACGAACCCCAAGGCCCTCGCCGAGTTCGAGCGCCGGGTGGCGTCACTGCGGTACGGGGACGAGACGGTGCGGTGGTACCCCTTCTGACCGTGCGCCGGCCTCTCCCGAACGTGCGCCGGGTGCCGTTCTGCTGAACCGGAGGCCCGGTCAGACCTTCTCGTCCGCCAGGTCCCGCAGCGGCCACGTCCCGTCCACCACCGCGTCCGTCTCCCCCTTGCGGCGCAGGAAGCTCTGGAAGTCGGCCGCCCACTCGGCATACCACTCGATCTGGCGACGGTGCAGCTCCGCGGGTCCGAGGGCCGCGACCTTCGGGTGGCGACCGGCTATCGCGCAGGCGAGCCGGGCCGCGGCGAGCGCGTCGGCCGAGGCGTCATGGGCCGAGTCCAGCGCCACCCCGTACTCCGTGCAGACCGCTTCGAGGTTGCGCTTGCCGCGGCGGTAGCGGTCCACGGAGCGGTCGATCGTGTACGGGTCGATGACCGGAGCGGGGTCGATGCCACCGAGCCTCTCGCGCAGCGACGGCAGTCCGTACCTCCGCAGTTCGGCGGAGAGCAGGGTCAGGTCGAAGGCCGCGTTGTACGCGACGACGGGGACGCCCGTCTTCCAGTACGCGACGAGGACGCCCGCGATCGCGTCGGCGACCTGATCGGCGGGCCGACCCTCGGCCGCCGCCCGTTCGTTGCTGATGCCGTGCACCGCCACCGCGTCCGCCGGGATCTCCACGCCCGGGTCGGCCAGCCACTCACGGAGCCCTATCGGCTCTCCGTCCCTGACCTCGATCACGGCCCCCGTGACAATGCGCGCCTCGCGCGGATCGGTCCCGGTCGTCTCCAGGTCGAAGCCGATCAGCAGCTCCCGGTGCCAGCCCATGGGCGGCCCCCCTTCTTCGTGGTGCTTTCCCCCAGTGGTCTCCACGATCCCATGAGCCACTGACAATCCGAGGACCGCGTTCCGCTTCCCCAGAGGAGCGGCATCTCAGGACACCGGCCGCGAATCCGCCCAGGCCACCTCGAACTCCTCGCGGTATGTCGGGAACAGTCCCTCTTCGGTAGTGTCATCCGGTTTGACCACTCGGCCTCCGCCACGCAGCACGAGTACCGGAGCCTCCATGCCGCGCGTGCGTCGCAGATACGACTGCACCACCGCGATGCCGTCCGAGCCGTCCCCGTCCACGAGGTAGGCCGTGAAGCGAGGTGTCTCGTCGAAGACCTGGATCTCGAAGGCGCCAGGATCGCGCAGCTTGGACCGCACCCGGCGCATGTGCAGGATGTTCATCTCGACCGCGCGGCTCAACTCGCCCCGCTTGATGCCGAGTTCGCGCTCGCGCCGCTTCACCGCGCTGGAGGCGGGATTCAGGAACAGCAGCCGCGCCCGGCAGCCGGACTCGGCGAGGCGTACGAGCCGCCGTCCGGAGAAGTTCTGCACCAGCAGGTTCAGGCCGATACCGATGGCGTCGAGGCGACGGGCACCGCCGAAGAGGTCCTCGGCGGGGAACTGACGCAGCAGCCGTACGCGGTCCGAGTGCACGCCGACGACGTCCGCGTACCGGTCGCCGACCAGATCCTCGACGGCGTCCACGGGCAGCCGGCGCGCGGAGGGCACATCACTGCCGGCGCCGAGTATCTCCAGGAGCTTCGCCGCGGCCCGCTCGGCCTGGTTGAGGACCGCCTCGGACAGGGCCCGGTTGCGGGAGACCACGTTCCGGGTCACTTCCAGCTCGTCCAGGGCGAGTTCGACGTCCCGACGCTCGTCGAAGTAGGGCTCGAAGCAGGGCCAGTGCTGCACCATCAGCTCACGCAGCTGCGGCAACGTGAGAAAGCTGAGCACGTTGTCGTCGGCGGGATCGAGCAAATACCCCTTGCGACGGCTGACCTCGCGTACGGCGACCGCGCGCTGGACCCATTCCTGCCCGGCAGGGCCCGCGGCGGCGACCACCCAGTCGTCGCCGTGGACGGGTTCGTAGATGGGACGGAGAACAGCGGCCACGACCGCGCGCAGCCGCTGTTCGACCAGGTTCAGCCAGATGTAGGCACGCCCGGCTCGCTGGGCGCGCGTACGCACTTCGCGCCAGGCGTCGGCACCCCAGTCCAACTCCGGTCCAATGGATCCCATCTCCATCGGCCGTGCCAGGGACACCGCGCCGGGTGGGACATCTGTGGAGTTCCCCTCGTGACCCTCGTCACCAGGAGGCAACTCCAGCCCTCCCGAGCCCACCCACGCACCGCCTTCCGCTCCCCCGAGCTCTCCCCTAGTCAACGATCAAGGAAGGGTACTCCGGGAGCGGTGGGCGGTGCAGCCCGATGGACAGGGTCGTTTCTCAACGACCTTCTTCCACATGGCCGTTCTGGTCCGCCAGCTCCGGCGGAGTGAGCGGATTCATAGCGGTGACGTCACGCGGGGCGATGGAGAAGCCCTGCCAGTGGACCGGCATGGGCTGCTGGTCCTCGTCGCGCGCGATGTGGTGGAAGCCCGAGTTGATCCAGACCACGGGGTGCGTGAGCGTCTGCCCGCCGATCCACTTGTCGACCGACTTGCCGTGTCCGGCACCGCAGTTGCGCAGGTTGTCGCTGGCGAACTGCTCGCACTTGTTGTACTCGGTGAAGAAGATGTCGTGCTTGGTGAAGGGGCGGCCGAGGTACTTGGTGGTCGCGCCCGGGACGATCTCGTACGAACGCGCGTGGTCGTCCTTGTTCTTGCCGGAGTTGCTGACGAGGCGCCACCAGCGCGAGTTCTTCGCGTCGCCCGCGAGTTCCTTGGTGATCTTGGTGAGCGTGGTCTTCTTGCTCGGGGCCTCGGCGCCGTGCGCGGGCGGGCTGACCGCGGAGTCGTACTGCTCGACCTTGGCCTTGGAGGAGCCGTCGAGGTCGAAGTTGAGCCGCCAGAAGATGTTGTGGCTGTGGCTGGTGGCGTAGGCCTTGGCGCCCTTGCCGAGCGGCCAGCCGCGGCCGTCGCCCGCGTCGTAGTCACCGGGCGAGAGGCTGCCGGTGGCGCCGACGTTCATGTTGAGGGTGCCGTCGTCCTGGAAGCGCCACTCGGTGATGTACTCGTACCAGCCGACCTTGTTGACCGTGTAGATCAACAGGTCCTTGCCCTGCTTCTGGAAGACCTTGTTGCCCGTGTCGGACTGCATGCGGTAGGCGTGGCCGCGCGAACGGGTCGTGGTGCACAGGCCCTTGACGTTGGCGTGCTGCGGGTCCCAGGCGTCGGGAACCTTCACGGTCTTGATGGTGCCGCCGGGGCACTCGCCGGTCGCCATGTCCATCAGGCCCTGGCCGAAGCCGGCACCCGTGAGGTCGCTGTACTCGACCGAGCCGTCGTCGTAGGGGACGTCGATCTGGGCGAGCTTCGCGCTGGCGAGGACCTTGATCGGGTGGGCCTCGCCAGGGGGCTGGTAGGAGATGTTCTCCAGGACGAGCCCGGCCTCGCTCTCGTAGTGCCAGCACATCCGCCAGGTGGTGCCGGTGGAGAGCTTCTGCTCGATCTTGTACGCCGCGCTGCAGTCGGCGGCCGCCGCGGAGGCGGCCTTGGGCTGGGCGACCGCCGGTCCCGCGGCCGTCGTCGCGCCGGCGGCCAGGGCGAGCACCGAAAGGCCCACCGCCGTCCGGCTGCGGGCACGGCTGTTTCTGTTGACGCGCATGAAGAAGTGACTCCTTGCGGAAAGCAGTGAAGGTGGGAGGTGAGAGAAGGCCGCGCTCAGCCGAGCTTGCCGACCTTGCGGGCGCTCAGGTCGATCACCAGGTCACGGCTGTCGATCCAGGGCCCGTTCTTGACCTTCGGGAAGAGCCGCACGCACCGGTGCTCGCCGCATGCGTCGAGGACGGCGGGCTGGGCGCCGGACGTCGCGCGGTAGACCATGCTGTTGAGCATCAGCTGGTCGGGCGAGGTCAGCTCCTTGCCGGTGGCGTCCTTGAAGTCCGCCTTCAGGCCCGCGCCGAGCGGGTCGGCGATCAGCAGCTTGACGGCCTCGATCATCTCGTCGCGGCTGATGGGCGGCTGGACGTCGTGCTGAGTGCCCGTCTTCTCGACCTTCCCGGTGTCGAGGTTGACGGTCTTGGTGACGAGCGTGTCGTTCTTGTAGTCGTAGAACGACACGTCGGCGCGCCGGGGCGCGTCGGGGTCGTCCAGTTCGTTCGCATCGGGCTCGGCGAGGTCGACACTGATGCGCTGCGGGCCGCGCTTGCCCTCGACGTTCTCACTGGCGCCGAACGACTGCTGGCTCAGCGCGATCCGCTCGACGCGCTTCATCTCGTCGTCGGTCAGCGGGTCGCGGCCCTTGCCCTTGTCGCCCTCGGCCGGCGCCTCTTCGACGACACCCGGCTGCACTGCCGCCTGTCCCTGCTGTCCTGCCTGCTGCGAGGACCCCTTGACGCCCTGGCCCCCGCCCGAGTCGTCGGCTCCCGCCGTGCCCGGCAGTGTGATTCCGACCATCACGGCCGTCCCGGCCACCGCTATGGCCGCACCTGCCACCACCTTACCCAGATGGCGGTGCACTATCTTGCGCACATTTCCCCCTACTCCCCCTATGTCGTCAGGAGTCGTTTGAGCCCCACTGGTTCGGCATACGACGTATGCCTGGTCATCGGTTAAGAGGGACGTAAGTCATAGGAGGTTCCATCACTTTCGGGGAGACTCGGCCGGGAGTCGCCCCCAGGGGCACGGCACTACTGGAAGAGTCGTATCCATGCAGGTCTGGCCTGGAGAGGCATATCCACTCGGTGCCACGTACGACGGCGCCGGTACCAATTTCGCGGTCTTCTCGGAGGCCGCCGACCGCATCGAGCTGTGTCTGCTGGACGACGACGGCTCGGAGACGGCGGTGGAGCTGCGCGAAACCGACGCGTTCGTCCGGCACGCGTATCTCCCCGGGGTCATGCCCGGACAGCGGTACGGCTTCCGGGTGCACGGGCCGTACGCGCCCGGGCGCGGGCAGCGCGCCAACTCCGCGAAGCTGCTCCTCGACCCGTACGCGCGCGCCATCAGCGGCTCGGTGAAGTGGGGCGAGGAGGTGTACGGCTATCCCTTCGGGGCCCCCGACAAGCGCAACGACCTGGACTCGGCGCCGCACACCATGTCGTCGGTCGTGGTGAACCCGTACTTCGACTGGGGCGACGACCGGCGTCCGCGCACCGAGTACCACCACACGGTGCTCTACGAGGCCCATGTGAAGGGCCTCACGATGCAGCACCCGGAGCTGCCCGACGAGCTGCGTGGCACATACGCGGCGCTGGCACACCCGGCGATCATCGAACACCTGACGGAACTGGGCATCACCGCGCTCGAACTGATGCCCGTTCACCAGTTCGTGAACGACCACCGTCTGGTGGACATGGACCTCAGCAACTACTGGGGCTACAACACGATCGGCTTCTTCGCCCCGCACAACGCGTACGCCTCCTGGGGCGATCGCGGCCAGCAGGTCCTGGAGTTCAAGTCGGCGGTCCGCGCACTGCACGAGGCCGGCATCGAGGTCATCCTGGACGTGGTCTACAACCACACGGCCGAGGGCAACCACCTGGGCCCGACGCTGTCCTTCAGGGGCCTCGACAACGCCTCGTACTACCGTCTGGCGGACGACCCCCGCTACTACATGGACACCACGGGGACCGGCAATTCCCTTCTGATGCGCTCCCCGCACGTGCTCCAGCTGATCATGGATTCGCTGCGCTACTGGGTCACCGAGATGCACGTCGACGGGTTCCGCTTCGACCTCGCGGCGACGCTGGCGCGGCAGTTCCACGAGGTGGACCGGCTGTCGTCCTTCTTCGACCTGGTCCAGCAGGACCCGGTGGTCTCCCAGGTGAAGCTGATCGCCGAGCCGTGGGACGTCGGCGAGGGCGGCTATCAGGTGGGCAACTTCCCGCCGCTGTGGACCGAGTGGAACGGCAAGTACCGCGACACCGTTCGGGACCTGTGGCGCGGCGAGCCGCGCACGCTGGCGGAGTTCGCGTCCCGGCTGACCGGGTCGTCGGACCTGTACCAGGACGACGGCCGCCGCCCGCTCGCCTCCATCAACTTCGTGACCTGCCACGACGGCTTCACGCTGCACGACCTCGTCGCGTACAACAACAAGCACAACGAGGCCAACGGCGAGGACAACCGCGACGGAGAGAGCCACAACCGGTCCTGGAACTGCGGTGCCGAGGGCGACACCGACGACGAGGCCGTACTGGCCCTGCGCGCCCGGCAGATGCGCAACTTCATCGCGACGCTGATGCTCTCCCAGGGCGTGCCGATGCTCAGCCACGGCGACGAGTTCGCGCGCACCCAGGGCGGCAACAACAACGCGTACTGCCAGGACAGCGAGCTGGCCTGGGTGTCATGGCCGGAGGACGGCAGCGAACTGCTGGACTTCACGCGCGCGATGGTGTGGCTGCGGCGCGACCATCCCGTCTTCCGACGGCGCCGCTTCTTCCACGGGCGGCCCGTGCAGGGCACCCACGACGAGCTGTCCGACATCGCGTGGTTCACCCCGGAGGGCGAGGAGATGACCCAGCGCGACTGGGGCTCCGCGCAGGCGCGGGCGCTGTCCGTCTTCCTCAACGGCAATGCGATCTCCGAGCCGGGCCCGCGCGGGGAGCGCATCGCCGACGACTCCTTCCTGCTGCTGTTCAACGCCTCACCGAAGGCGCTGGAGTTCGTGGTGCCGGTCAATCATGGGCGGCAGTGGCAGGTCGTCGTCGACACGGCCCGATCGGAGGGGGTGGCGCCGGGGACGGGCGCCAAGGTCGAGGCCGGGGGCCGACTGACGCTGATCGACCGGAGCCTGACGGTGTTGCAGCGGCCTGCCTAGGCGGGCGTGTTCTCCTCGGGCACGCGCGTGTGGGGCTCGTTTTTCGAGGGCACGCGCGCGTGGGGGTCGTTTTTCGAGGGCACGCGCGCGTGGGGGTCGACATCCGGAGGCACGCGCGCGTGGGGTCGTTCTCGGTTTCGGTGTACGTCGTCGGGCGCGCCGTCGGTGCGATGGCCCAGGCGAGCGCGGCGGCCGCGCTCCCGACCGCGAACGCCGCGGTGGGGCCGTAGGACTCCGCCAGGCGTCCCGTGACGGCCACGGCGACGGCCTGGCCACCGACGATCGCACTCGTCGCGACGGCCATCGCCTCGGTCGGCCGCGCCGGCGGCACGGCACGCTCGGTGAGGCCGAACACGGTGATCGGGTGGGGCGCGTACGCGACGCCGAGGACGGTGACGACGGCGTACAGGCCCCACAGACTCCCCGTCTCCCCGTCTCCCCGTCCACAGCAGCGGCAGGGACAGCAGGAAGGCGGCAGCGGTGGCTGCTCTCCGGCGGGCCCCGAGGGTCGTCCGCGCCGCCGCCACGGGCCAGGGCGACCACGCGGGCACGGGCCGGGGGGCCGATGAGCGGCACGCTCGCTCCGGCCAGGGCCACGAGCGGGGCGAGGAGCCCCGGAGCCAGGTGGGTGAGCGCGCCCGTCACCGGGGCGGCGATCGCGAGAGCGTTGGCGAGGGAGCAGACGAGCGCGACGGTGCGCTGACCGCGCCGGTCCGCGAGACGGCCCACGAGCGGCCCGCAGGCCACCTGCCCGACGGCGAGCGTGCCACCGACCAGCCCCGCCGTCCCCAGCGAATCACTCGTCCGCGCGACGAGCAGCACACTGCCGAACTGGATGGTGGCGACGGGAAGCCGGTCGAGGAAGGACACGACCGGGAAAGCCGCCCCGGTCAGCGCGACCACGCGGCGGTAGGTCGCCAAGGTGGCGGACGTGTCCGGTGGGACGTGCCGCCCCGGGTTCCTGTTCCCCATCGTTCGACGCCGGCCACGCGCGCGTGCCCGGATGCATGCGTCGATGACACGAAAGGCGGTAGGGCGGGTACGTAGGTTCGCATGACACCTGAGCGTCCCGACCCGGTGATTGCGGACCCGGTGGTCCCCGGCCCGGTGGTTCCCGCCGTGCCGACCGCCACGTACCGGCTACAGCTGCAGCCGGAGTTCCCCTTCGGGGCAGCCGAGGCGGCCGTGCCGTATCTGGCCTCGCTCGGCGTCTCGCATCTGCACCTCTCGCCCGTGCTGGAGGCCGTCCCGGGGTCGACGCACGGCTACGACGTGGTGGACCACGCGAGCGTGCGGGCCGAACTGGGCGGTGAGGAGGGGCTGCGCTCCCTGGCGGACACCGCGCGTGAGCACGGCCTGGGCCTCGTCGTGGACATCGTGCCGAACCACATGGCCATGGCCCCGCGCCACAACCGCCCCCTGTGGGAGGTGCTGCGCGAGGGCCCCGAGTCGCCGTACGCGCGCTGGTTCGACATCGACTGGGACGCCCAGGGCGGTCAGCTCCTGCTGCCGGTGCTCGGGAGCCGGCTCGGCACGGAGATCGACCACCTGAAGGTCGACGGCGACGTACTGCGCTACTACGATCAGGTGTTCCCGCTGCGCGCAGGCACCGAAAGCCTGCCGCTGCCGCGACTCCTCGACGCCCAGTGGTACCGCCCCGTGTGGTGGCGGCTGGCCCGTACGGAGCTCAACTACCGCCGCTTCTTCAGCATCTCGGAGCTCATCGGCGTGCGCGTAGAGGACCCGGAGGTGTTCACGGCGACCCACGCGAAGATCCTGGAGCTGCTCGACGACGGCGTGGTCGAGGGGCTGCGCATCGACCACCCTGACGGGCTCGCGGACCCGGACGCGTATCTGCGCCGCCTGCACGAGGCGACCGGGGGCCGCTGGACGGTGGTCGAGAAGATCCTCGCGGACGGCGAGCCGCTTGCGGCCGCGTGGCCCGTCGCCGGCACCACCGGCTACGACGCGCTGCGGCACGTGGACGGCCTGTTCACGGACCCGGCGGGCGCGGGCGAACTCCTCGGCCAGTACCGGCGGTTCGCCGCCCCCCAGGCCGACCGGGGCGGCCACTGGGAGTCGACGGTGCGCAGGGCGGCGTACAAGGTGGTCACGCACGAGCTGGCCACAGAGGTCGACCGCCTCACGCGCGTGGTGAGCGGCGTGTGCTCCGCGTCCCCGGACCCGGCATGGCGCGATCACGCCCCTTGGGCCCTGGGCACCGCGCTGCGGGAACTCCTCGTACGCCTGGAGGTGTACCGGCCGTACCCCTCCACGGACGCCTCCCTGGTGGTGACCGAGGAGGCCGCCGAGGAGGCCCGGGCGGTCTTCGCGGTGCCCGAGGAGGCGCATGCCGTGGACGTCGTACGGGATCTGGTGACCGGGCGGGCCGGTGACGGGGCCGGGCACGCGGAGTTGCGAGCCCGGTTCGCGCAGACCTCGTCCGCGCTGCGGGCCAAGTCCGTGGAGGACACGGCGTTCTACCGCTATGTGCCCCTGCTGTCCGCGAACGAGGTGGGCGGCGCCCCGGGCGCTCCCGCCGTGTCCCCGGAGGACTTCCACGCCTACTGCGCGCGCGTACAGCGCGACTGGCCGGCCACCGGCACCGCCCTGTCGACGCACGACACGAAACGCAGCGCCGACGTACGCGCGGCGCTCTCGGTGCTCACCCAGTGCCCCGAACGGTGGGCCGACGTCCTGGCGGAGGTGACCCGGGACGGCACGGGCATGCCCGACCCGCAGGTGGCGTGGGCCGCCTGGCAGACGGCGTTCGGTCTGGGCCCGGCCTCCGAAGAGCGTGTTCAGCAGGCACTGCTGAAGCACGTCCGGGAGGCCGGACTGCACACTTCCTGGACGGAGCAGGATCCCTCGTACGAGGACACGGTCGCGACGTTCGTCTCGGAGGGGCCGTGCGGGGCGCCTGGACGGCTCCTGGCCGACTTCCGGGCCTCCCTGGCACCGCATGTGCGGGCGAACGTCCTGGGGGCCGCCCTGGTCCATCTGACGATGCCCGGGGTCCCGGACGTCTACCAGGGCACCGAGGGCGAGTACCTGGCGCTGGTCGACCCGGACAACCGGCGGCCGTTCACCCCGCAGGAGCGGCCCTCGGAGAAGGCCGCGCTGACGGCGGCCGCGCTGCGGCTGCGCGCGCGCCGCCCGGCCGTCTTCGGCGACTCGGCGACGTACGCGCCGCTGGTGGCGGAGGGCCCGGGCGCCGGTCACTGTGTGGCGTTCGTACGCTCCGCAGAGGTGGTCACGGCCGTCACCCGGATGTCGCTGCGGCTGGCCGACACCGGCGGCTGGGGCGACACCCGGCTCGCGCTCCCCGAGGGGCGCTGGGCCGATGTGCTCTCCCCAGGAAGGGAGTTCACGGGGCACGCGCGCGTGCAGGAGCTTTTCGAGCGGCTGCCCGTGGTGCTGCTTGAGCGGGTCAGCGCGGACGCACCAGCAGGGTCCGGGGAGAGCGGCTGATCAGGCCCTCCGGAGCCGGCCGGAAGCCCGGGGCCCAGCGCAGGTCCGGCAGGGCGGTCAGCAGGGCGTGCAGACCGTGTTCCGCTGTGAGCCGGGCGAGCAGCGCGCCCGGGCAGAAGTGCCGTCCGGAGCCGTACGCGAGCTCACCCGGGTCGGCGCGGAAGGCGTCGTAGCGGTCCGGGTCGGCGAACCGTGCCGGGTCGCGTCCCGCGGCGCCCAGCAGACACGCCACGGTGGCACCCTCCGGGATCACGCCGACCGGCTCGACGGCCCGGCGGGAGACGACGTGCAACGGCGGATCACGGCGCAGTGACTCGGCCCAGGCACCGGCCGTGAGCGCGGGACGGGCGCGGATCATCCCCAACTGGCCAGGGTGGTCGAGGAGATTGGCGAGGAACGACGCGAGCGCGTGGGCGGTCGCCTCGCCGCCCGCGCCGAGGAGCGTCCCGGCCAGCCCTGACACGGCCTCGTCCGGCAGTGGGTGGCCGTCGGCCCGGGCCGTGCACAGCGCGGACAGCAGATCAGCGCCCGGCTGGGCACGGCGTCGAGCGATGTACGGACGCAGGAAGGCGTCCAGTTCGGGATGGTGGCCCCCCAGGTGGTCAAGGCCCGTACGGCACCACGCATGGACGCGCGCGGTGTCCTCGTACGGCAGCCCGAGCGCGGCGACGGCCGCAGCGGTGGGCAGCCAGTGGCAGAACTCGGCGACGAGATCGGCCTCCTGACGCGCGGCGAGACGGCGAGCGAGGACGTACGCCGTGCGTTCGACACCGGCGGTCAGCGCGGCCAACGCGGCGCCTCGGAACGCCGGTGAGACGAGGGCCCGATGCACGCTGTGCGTCCCGTCCTCCAGGTCGGCGAGGGTGCGCCCGGGCGACGGCGCGACGAGCCGGGGATCCGCGAGCGCGGCGCGGACGTCGGCGTACCGGCTGACCAGCCAGGCGCCGAACGGCTCGTCGTACACGAGAGGGTGCCGCTCACGGAGCGTCCGGTACAGCGGGTACGGGTCGCGCTCGGTACCGGGGGCGAGCAGGCTCGGCGGTGCCGAGCGGCTCTCCGGGCGCGGGCTCACGGGCTCGGCCCGGCTCGACGGCGCCGACGGCGTCCGAGCGGCGGACGGGCCCGGCGGCGCGAACGGGTTCCCCACCCCGACCTCCGGCGGCTCCGGCAGCAGCCGCGCGGGCGGTGCTCCCGTCGACGTGGGCGCGGGCGCGCCTTCACCGGGAAGGCCGTGAGGGCACAGCACCGGCGGCCTCCCACATCGGATGTGCGCGCCGGACCGCGCGCGGTAGTTCTCAGCCGACCACCGATGCGATGGGGCCGCAGCCCCCATACGGCCGAACGGGTGAAGCGGGCGCATCCGCGCAGGCCCCCTCACCACCCGTCGGTGGCACCGGCCGGAAGACGGTCGGGGCCCGACTCTCCAGGGCAGGTCGACGGAGAGCGCCACGCAGTCCTCACCGACGGTGAGTCCGTCCTCTGGCGGTGCACACCGTTCCTGTGGACTGCGTAGCACGCTCCCCGGCAAGCAGCCGGCAACCCCCTTGCCGGCGGTGAATGCCACCTGGCGCCCCCGGGAGCCGCCCCGTCGACTCCTTGACAGTTCACTCAGTCCGTGGAGTACTGCGGAAAGCGACGCAGGGCGGACAAGTCGGGGGTGAGTCACCTGCCGGAGTTGCGCTACCCCAGTGTGACCGAAATCGTTTCGTCCGCCCGGGCGTTGGCGGCTCACCGACCCGGCCTGTGCGTCCTCAGAGAAGTGGGCGTCTCGCGCGCGGGCAGACCCCTTCACCTGCTGTCCGTCGGCCACGCGCGGCGTGCGGTCCTCGTCGTGGCGGGCGCCCACGCGAACGAACCGACGGGCGGTTCGACCCTGCTGTCCCTGGCCGAACGCACACTGCGCGAACGGAAGTTGCGGGCCGAGACGTCCTGGCACTTCCTGCTCTGCGCGGACCCGGACGGGGCGAGCCTGCATGTGACGCCCGCGCCGCGCACACTGCTCGACTACCACCTGGGATTCTTCCGTCCGGCCGGCCCCGAGCAGCCGGAGTGGTCGCCGTCCGTGCTGCCGCCGGATCTGCTGCCGCCCGAGACCCGCGCCCTCACCCGCGTCATCGACGAGCTGCGGCCCTACCTCCAGGTGACGCTGCACGGGACCGATCTGGGCGGCAGCTGGGTGCAGTTGACCAAGGACATCCCGGGGCTGGCCGAGCCGTTCGCCAAGTCCGCGGCGGAGCTGCACATCCCGGTGGAGACGGCCGCCTCGGACGCCGCCGGCTGGCCCGCCTCCGGACCCGGGGTGCATGTGATGCCGGCGCCCGGCTCGGACGCGGCGTACCCGAGCATGCCCGACGACGCCCGGCACAGCACCTGGTACCACGCCCACCGGTACGGCGGGCTGACCGCCGTCGTCGAGGTGCCGATGTGGGCCAGCGACCTGGTGGACGATCCGGCACCGCACCCCGCCCCCGCGGCGGCGATGCGGCGACTGGCGCGCCGACTGGTGCGGGACGCGTTCCAGGTGGAGGCGGTGCTCACGGAGGCCCTGCCGCGGCTGTCAGGACCCGACGGGCCGCTTCTGCGGGCCGCGAAGTGGGCGCTGGACCTGGTGCCGGGCCTCGCCGACGACTGGATCCAGACGCCGCCTCCGGACACGACGATGGCGTACGTCGGCAGTGTCGACGCGTTCGGCCGCCGGCTCCCACTGCGGGCCGCCGCGATGCTGCTGCGCGTCCTCCAGGAGGCCGACGACCGCGAGGCGCAGCGCCTCGAAGCCCTCGTCGCCGCGTGGAGCGACGCGTTCGCCGAACGGTTCCGCGCCCGCTGGGTGCCACTGGAGCACCAGGTCGAACACCAGGCACGTACGGTGGTGGCGGCGGCCCACCACGCGCGCGAGAACGCGGCGTGAGGTTTTCCAGGGGCACGCGCGCGTACCGGTCCGCCGCCCGACTCGGTCCGGTCAGTCCGCCGGCTCGAACACCGCTCCCGTCTCGGCCACCATCACGCAGGAGTTCGCGAAGGTATGCGTGTAGGCGACCGGGCGGCCGTCCCATACGCCCTGGGCCGACGCGGTCACCGGGGCGTAGATCAAGGGGCACAGAGCGTCGGCCCTGGGCGGGATCCGGGAGATGTCGCCACCGGCGGCGCGGAGTTCCTCGCAGGCCTGTGCCGCGTGCGGGTGTCCCAGGGGCGGGTCACAGAGAAGCAGGGTGCCGGGGGTGTCGCTGGAGACGGCGTCGCCGGGCGTGACGGTGAGGTAGAGCCAGTTGCCGGGGAACGACCCCTGGGGTGCCGCCTGGACCGGGGCGGCACCCACCGTGAGGAGAGCGGCCGCAGCGAGCACGCCCACACGTACCGCTCGGAGGGCTTTCGCTGGAACGGCCTTCGCCGGAACCGTCTTCGCCGGAACGGTCTTCGCCGGAACGGTCTTCGCCGGAACGGATTTCGTCATTCCAGATGCATCGGCACCGTGGCCTCCGAACCCCATCCGGACTCACCCGAACGGGAGCGCACGGGCGCGTGCCGCCCGGCGAGTTCGAACGAGGCGAGCACCACACGCGCCTGGTACTCGACCTGACGGGCGACAGGGATCCAGCGTGCCCCGCAGCCTTCGCGGTAGTCGGCGCACCACTCGTCGAGGAGCCGGTCGAGCTCCGGCTGCACGCCGCACGGGTCGTGCCCGGAGGCGGACACGAGCTGGTGGAGCAGCCCGGCCGTGCGCAGCGCAACCCGGCGCCCCGCGAGGCGCAGTGCCGTCAGACGAGCGGTGTCGAGCGGCGGCAGGGGGCGTGCACCGGCGTCGTACACGTCGGGGTCCCACGAGTCGGCGAGTCCGGGGCCGACCAGTAAATAGTCGTCGACGGGCGCGAGGAGGCAGGCCACGTCCGGGGAGGCGCCGAGGCTGGGTCGCACGCGCGCGAGGATGCCCTCCAGGAGTCCTGTGTCGCGGCGCAGCGTGCGGCTGATGGTGCGCAGCATCGCGTCGGCGTCGGCGGGCCGCGTGGCGTCCTCCACGGCCGCGACGCCCCACATGGGGGCTTCGACGACCGCCGTCACCGTGCCGTAGGAGTGCGGGTGGAACCAGGTGGACTCGACCGCCGCCTCCGTGATGGCGGCGGCCAGGCCGCCCCTGCGCGGCGGCGGGATGCGGTAGACGGCGGGCCCCAGCGCCGGCCAGTACAGGGTGTCGTACGGGCCGAGCTCGCGCGGGATACCGAGGCGCGCAGCGGTGTGTGCGACGCGCTGGGCGAGGCCGGGCAGTTCGCGGGTCAGCTCGACGAAGGCGCCGCCGACGTCGACGCCGTGCAGGGAGCACTGCAAAAAGGGCCGCAGTTCGTCCTGGAGGTCGAGGAGGGCGCGGGTCTCCGGGAGGGTGGCCCCGTCCGCGCCCTCGGGCAGCCATTCGGGCTGTTCCAGGAAGCCGGGCCGGAAGAAGTGCCGGAAGTACTGGCCGAGGGTGTACGGGCCCGACAGCCAGGCCTCGTTGCGGCGCGAGCCGTCGGGATCGAGGCACAGCAGCAGGTTCCAGGTGGCGTCCGCCCCCTCGGTCAACCGGGGGTCGGCGAGCGCCCGCTCGGCGAGGCGCAGGGCCGTGGCACCGCCGACGGGTTCGTTGGCGTGCGGTCCCGCGACGACAAGGACCTGGCGAGTGCCGTGTCCGACGGACAACAGCCACAACGGCGTCCCCGCCCGCGAGGTGCCCACGCGGCGCAGCCGGGCGTCCCTCGGACGGCGGGCGACGAGCGCGGCCGCACGGGCGCCCAGCTCGTCCACAGTCGGGTAGCGGAGGAGTGGCGGCAGGGCACACCTCCACTTATGTGGTGCCGTCGGTTCACCTGATGTGCATGGTGTACGCACAGTCAGTCACGGCTCCGGGGGTACGTCAACACTGCGGAACGCAAGGGATATCGAGGAAAGCGGTGGGTGAATCCCAGGCCAGAGGTCGGTGGGACCGGGGCTGTCCGACGCGAAACGGAACGTCAGACTCGCGCCGACGCCAGGCTGATCATCAGGAGTCGCTCGCACGCAAGGCCGATCATCAGGAGTCGCTCCCACGCAAGGCGGATCATCAGGAATCGTTCCGACACAGGGCGGAGGACTCGCTCCGCCGCGAGCCCGCAACGCCGTGGTTCAGCCGCAACGCCACCGTTCAGCCGCAACGCCACGGTTCACTCCGACGCGAGGCGGAACATCATCCGCCCGAAGCCGATCTGATCGCCGTCCCTGACGACGGCGGCGCCGATGACGCGCCGTCCGTTGACGGTCGTGCCGTTCGTCGAGCCCAGGTCGCGCAGCACCCACACGCCACCCTGCCGGCTCAGTTCGGCATGTACCCGGGACACCGTCTCGTGATTGAGCCGCAGTCCGCTGGCGGGGTCACGACCGATGCGCAGCGGGTACAGGCTGCCCGGATGGGGCAGCAACAACTTCGGGAGCCGCTCGGCCTGCCAAGCCCTGCGCACTCGTACGGTGAAGCCGGAGACCGCTTCCACAGTGCCGAACACCAGCTTCGACCAGCGGCCCTCGGTGGGCAGGTCGGCCGTGAGCACGGCGAGTTCGTCGGACCTGCGGGCAGCGAGCGCCAACTCCATGCGTCGGATGAACGTGTCGTGCGAGAGGCGACCGAGGGCGACGCCGTCACGGAGCGCCTTGAGCGCCCGGTCGCGCTCCGCGTCGGACAGCCGCGCGGGGTACGTGTGGAACTCGAAAGACGACGTCACCCTGGCGATTGTCGGGCAGCGAGAGCGGGGTGTCCAGAAAACACGGAAACGGCCGCTGCGGCCGGACGGAGCGTTCCGCGTGACAAGAGGGCGGCAAACACGCGGCAAAAGGGTGGATTCGAAAGCGAATTGATCTCATGTGAAGCACCATGGACAAGCTACGTCACGGTGAGCTGACAAGGGGGAACCGTCTGTGCGGTTCGATGTGTGGGCACCGCAGGCCGACCGGGTGACGCTCCACTGCGCGGGCGCCACGCGCGCGTTGGAGCGCGATCGGGAGCGTACGGGGTGGTGGACAGGTGACGCGGACGCGCAGGACGGGACGCGGTACGGGTTCGCGGTGGACGACGGCCCCGTGCTGCCCGATCCCCGCTCGCGGCGCCAGCCGGACGGTCCCGACGGGCTGAGTGCGGTGGTCGACCAGGGGCGCTACGACTGGCGCACCGAATGGGCGGGACGCCCGCTGCCGGGCGCGGTCCTGTACGAGCTGCACGTGGGAACGTACACGCCCGAGGGCACACTGGACGCGGCCGCCGAGCGACTCGGCCACCTGGCGGAACTGGGCGTCACCCACGTCGAGTTGATGCCGTTGTGCCCCTTCCCGGGGCGGCACGGCTGGGGGTACGAGGGCGTCTCGCCGTGGGCCGTGCATGAACCTTATGGCGGTCCCGAGGCGCTGAAGCGCTTTGTCGACCGGGCGCACGAAGTCGGTCTGGGTGTCGTCCTCGACGTCGTGCACAACCACCTCGGCCCCTCCGGCAACCACCTGCCCGCGTTCGGGCCGTACTTCACGGACACCCACCAGACGCCCTGGGGCTCCGCCGTGAACCTGGACGCGCCCGGTTCGGACGAGGTGCGCGCGTATTTCGTCGGCAGCGCGCTGGCGTGGCTGCGCGACTACCGGCTCGACGGGCTGCGCCTGGACGCGGTGCACGCACTGCGCGACACGCGCGCGGTGCACTTCCTGGAGCAGCTCTCGACGGCCGTGGACGCGCTCGCCGACGACCTCGGCCGGCCGCTCTTCCTGATCGCCGAGTCCGACGTGAACGACCCTCGAACCGTCACTCCGCGCGAGGAGGGCGGTCTCGGGATGCACGCCCAATGGAACGACGACTTCCATCACGCGCTGCACACCGCGCTGACCGGCGAGGCACAGGGCTATTACGCGGACTTCGCACGCGCCCCGTTCACGGCGCTGGCGAAAACGATTACGTCGGGCTACTTCCACGACGGCACGTACTCCAGCTTCCGCGGGCGCTCTCACGGCCGCCCGCTGGACCGCACCCGCGTCTCGGCACACCGCCTGCTGGGCTACGCCCAGACCCACGACCAGATCGGCAACCGCGCCCAGGGCGACCGGCTCTCGGCCTCCCTCTCCCCCGGGCTGCTGGCCTGCGCCGCCGCGCTGACGCTCACCGCGCCCTTCACGCCGATGCTCTTCATGGGCGAGGAGTGGGCCGCGGGCACGCCCTGGCAGTTCTTCACCGACCACACCGATCCCGAGCTCGCCGAGGCCGTACGGCGGGGCAGGCGCCGTGAGTTCGCGGCGCACGGCTGGGCCGAGGAGGACGTCCCCGACCCGCAGGACCCGGCGACCCGGGACCGCTCCTGCCTCGACTGGTCGGAACCCGAAAAGGCAGTCCACGCGCGCGTACTGGCCTGGTACCGCGACCTGATCGCCCTGCGCCGCCGTCAGGCCGACCTCTCGGACCCCGATCTCGCGGCGGTCAGAGTCGCCCACGACGCGCAGGCCCGCTGGCTGGCTCTGCGGCGCGGTGACGTCCGGGTGGCTGTCAATCTCGCCAAGGAGACCGCGGCAATCCCTCTCGGCATCCGCCACGCGCGCGTGCTGGCCGCCTGGGAGCCCGTCGAAGCGCCGGACGGGGACGGGGTGTTGAGGGTGCCGGGCGAGTCGTGCGTGGTGCTGACGCAGGCGTGAGGCGCTCGCCGTCGGCGGTGCCACGGACGGCGTGCGGCGCCCAGGCACAGCATGCGACGCGCGACCAAACATGACGCCTCCCGCGCGGCCCCGGCCCAGCCCTCCGGCCAGGCCCCCTCACCTACGGCGTCTCGTCCAGCCCGTCCCGCAGATCGGTGACCCGTTCCAGCAGGATCGCCTCCCAGGCGCGGCGCAGTTGTGTCTCCAGCAGCGGGACGGGACTGTCGTCGCGGCGGCCATGAAGGCGATCGGCGAGGCGGATCACGGTGTCGCAGCGGGACAGCCACAGGCCGCGCAGGCAGGGACGGGGGCCGTAGCCGGCGAGCGTGGCGGCGCGTACGGCCGCGGGGGCGCCGACGGCGATCGCGAGCCCGGCGATGTCCTCGGCGGGGTCGCCGATCACCGCGTCGGCCCAGTCGAGGACGCCGCGTACCCGGCCGTCGGCGCTGACCATGAGGTGTTCGCCCTTGAGGTCGTGGTGCACGAGGATCGCCGCGGCGGGCTGCGCGGCGAGTTGGAGGGCCGCGGGCGCGGTGAGCTGGGCCAGGCGGGCGGGGTCGAACTCCTCGGCGGCGGCGAGTTCCTCGGCCGCGTGCGCGGCGGCCGTCCGCAGCTCCTCCAGGGAGCGCGGCGCGGCGCGCGGTACGCCGAGCGCCTCGGCCTGGCGTACCGGCACTTCGCGCAGCCCCGTGAGCAGTCCCGCCAGGTCTGCCTCACCGACGGCCGAGACAGCCTGCTTCTCGCCGGAGACGCCGGGCAGCCTGGTGTCCAGGGTGCAGCTCAGTCCGCTCGCCCATTCGCCGTGCGCGACACTCACCGGGACCGGGACTCCGATGTGCGGACGGACAAGGTCGCGCAACCGCAGTTCGCGACGCTGGAGTACGGAGGCGTCGCGGTCCTGGGCGAGTCGCAGCACATGGCGCGTGCCGACCCACCAGGTGGAGTGCTCACCGCCCTCGGCGACGGGCCGGACGTCGGGTCCCGCTCCCGCCGCAAGGCCGTCGGCGACCAGCGAACGGACCAGTCGGCGGACGGTGTCCGCGCTCGGTGTCGGTGCCTGGGTCATGGTCGCGCCGTTGTCGTTGGGGGCCTTGGGGCCTTGGGGCCTTGGGGAATGCTGCCGATGGTCGGTCAGTCGACGATCACCAGTTCACGGGAGGTGGTGTTGAGGCGGCGTCCGCCGTCCTCGGTCACCGTCACGATGTCCTCGATGCGCACCCCGAAGCGGCCGGGCAGATAGATGCCCGGCTCCACGGAGAAGCACATTCCGGGCACGAGGGGCTGCTGTTCGCCCTCGATCATGTAGGGCGGTTCGTGGGTGGTGACGCCGATGCCGTGCCCGGTGCGGTGGATGAAGTACTCGCCGTAGCCGGCCTCGGTGATCACCTCGCGGGCCGCCCGGTCGACGTCCTGGCACGCCACTCCCGGCCGCACCGCGCGGAACCCCGCCTCCTGGGCCGCGCGCACGATGTCGTACACCTTGCGCTCCTCGTCGTCCGGTTCGCCGACGTGGACCGTGCGGGAGGTGTCGGAGCCGTAGCCGTCCTTGAGGCCGCCGAAGTCCAGGACGACCATGTCGCCGCGCTGGATGATCCGGTCCTCGGCCTCGTGGTGCGGGTTGGCGCCGTTCGGCCCCGAGGCGACGATGGTGAAGTCGACCTGGGAGTGGCCGAACCGCCGCAGCAGATCGGCGATGTCGGCGGCCACGTCGGCCTCCCTGCGGCCGACGAAGGGAACCCTCCGGATCTCCTCGAACGTTGCGTCTGCGGCCGCTCCCGCGGCCGCCAACCGCTCCAGTTCGGCCGCGTCCTTGACGGCCCGCAGCATCGGCAGGGCCTCGGTGAGGGCGACGTGGCGCGAGTCCGGCAGCCGCTTCTGGAGGCCGAGCAGATGCAGGGCCCAGGCGTTGTCGCTGACGCCGAAGCGTCCCTCGGGGGCAAGGAGGGAGGCGGTCGCCTCATACGGGTCCTTGCCGTCCGTCCAGTCGCGGAGAGTCAGTGCGGGCGCGCCGGTCGCCTTGGCCGCGTCGGGCGCCTCCAGAGTGGGCACGACCAGGACCGGATCCTCTCCTGCCCTCAGCACCAGCAGAGTGAGCCGCTCGGTCTCCACCGGCCGATACCCCGTCAGCCACACCAGATCGGGCCCTGGCGCCACCAGGACGCCGGCGAGCCCGGCGTCCGCGGCTGCCTCGGCCGCGCGCCGCATGCGTGCCTCGTAGTCGTCGGCGGTGAAGGGCGCGGGCGTGCCGGTCATCCATGCCTCCGTCTGTCCGCAGTTCCCCAGGGGGCTACGGGCAGCATCCTGCCCTTCCGGGGAGGCGCGCGCGAGCCGGTTACCGCGGCCGCGTGTCAGCTCTCCAGGGCGAGGCGGGCGCCCAGGAGCAGCAGCACGCCTCCGGAGACCTGCTCCAGGCGTCGGCGTACGCCGGTCCGGGACAGCACGGCCTTCATCCGGCCGACGAACCACACGTACAGGCCGTAGTAGCCGACCTCGTAGACCGCCCAGAGCGCTGCGAGACCGACCATGGTGGGCAGATGCGGGGCGCCCTCGGGCACGAACTGCGGCAGGAAGGACATCGCGAAGATGGCCGCCTTCGGGTTGGCGAGGTTGAGCAGCAGCCCGCCCCGGTAGGAGGCCCAGCCGCTCTTCTCCGCGTCCTCCCAGCCGCCGTCCACGGCTCCCTTGGAGCGGCGCGCCTGCCACAGCGTCTGGACGCCGAAGGCGATGAGCACGGCGGCGCCGACGATCCGCATGATGTCGTACGCCATCTCGGAGGCGGCGAGCAGTGCGGTGAGGCCGAACGCGGCGACGACGCCCCAGACGAAGACGCCGGTCTCGTTGCCGAGCACGGTCAGGAAGCCGGACCGCCTGCTGCGCAGCGACCGCTTGATGATCAGCACGGTGCTCGGGCCGGGCGATGCGGCGATCAGAGTGCAGGCGCCGAGGAAGGCGAGAAGGGTGCTCAGCATGCGGCCATCGTGACCTGCCGCCTCTCCTGCGGCCAGCCCTTTTCCGGTTTCGTGCGGCGCGTTCCCTCTCCGGCTTCTCATCTAACGGGAGATCATCGCCCTCCCATTAGAGGTAATGCCCAGATGAACAGACTCCATTAGGTCAACGAGGGGACGAGCATGCTCGTACTGGCGCACATCAGCGACCTAATGAGGCGACGTCGGGGATGACGTTCCGACGTGTCCTGCGACGTCAGGTCACCACACCTGGCACCGTGGACAATCGCTGCCGGCTGCCGTTCGCGTGGCGCACGGTGAGGGTGACGGTGGACCCCGGGTGCGCGGCCGCGACCGCGCGCGCGAGGTCGGCGGCCGAGGTGATCCGGCTCTCGCCGAAGGCCAGCAGTACGTCGCCACGCACCAGGCCCGCCGTGTAGCCCGGACCCGGGATGTGGACACCGACCAGGAGGGCGCCCCCGTCCTTGGAGGCGTCGACGACCTCGATGCCGAGGGTGGCCTTCCCGGACTCCTTCTCGGACTCCTTCTCGGACTCCTTCTCGGGTTCCTTGGAAGGGGACGAACTCCCCGCCCCGGAGGCCGACTTGGAGCCGCCGGCCTGCGGCGCGCCGGAGATCCGCCCCGGTTGCCCCGCAGCCCCCTGCGCCCCGGCCTGCTTCTGAAGATCCGCCAGCTTGCTCATGCCGATCACGGTGGCGCTCACGGTGCCGAGTCCGACGCCCGACAGGACCAGCACCATACCGACGAACAGGCCGAAGAGCAGACTCATCAACCGCCTGCCGCGCCGCCGCGCGGCGTGCGGACGCCGGGGACCGCCGGACGGACGGCCGCCGCCCGGCTCCTGACCGGGCATCGGCTTGGGACGCAACGCGGTCTGTTCCATGGATCGCCTCCGGCAGATGCTCTACGGACCGCCTCCGGCTCTTGCTCTACCCTGCGCGCCGGCGCGCGACGATTCACGAACGAGTGAGACTGTCAAGCGTGTTCGAGAAGTTTGTCCGCCATGGTCGCCGCGGCTCCCCGCAGCGATCCGCCGTGCACCAGTTCCACACGGTGCACCAGGCGGGGCGCCACGAGCGGGACGGCCACCGCTCCGGGCAGGCCGGTGGCCGCCGTGCATGGCAGCAGGGTCAGGCCGTGTCCCGCGGCGGCCAGAGTGGTGAGGGCACGGATGTCGGTGCCCTCGTAGCGCAGGGCGGGGCGGAAGCCGCCGCTGCCGTTCGCGGCACGGAGGTGGTCCAGCGGCAGTCCCGCGCCGGGGGCGTCCAGCCAGCGGGCGTCGACGAGGTCACCGAGGCGCAACCCCGTGCGCCGGGCGAGCGGATGGGAGGCCGGCAGCAGTACGCAGACCGGCTCCTCGCCCACGCCGTGCGTGGTCAGCGGCGCCACGTCGGGCAGCCGAAGAGGGTCGCTGGGCGCGGCCAGCCCGTCGACGAGGCCGAGGTCCGCGGTGCCGGTGGCGACCGCCTCGGGGATGTCGTCGCGGGCCAGCACGCGCAGGGTCACGCCGGCGGCGGGGAGCGCCGCGAGGGCACGCGGTCCGAGGGCGGTCGGCGCGGCGGCGAGCGTCAGCCCGTGCTCGGGCGCGGCCACCATCCGGGCTACGTCGGCGCGGGCCGCGTCCAGGCGCAGGAGCAGCGGTCCGGCGTGTTCGAGCAGCCGCTCACCCGCGGCGGTGGGCGCGACCGGACGCCGGGTGAGCAGGGGCGTGCCGAGGTCCTGCTCCAGCGCGGCGATGTGCTGGGACACCGCGGACTGGGTGTAGCCGAGCTCGCGCGCGGCCTCCGAGAAGGACGCGAGCCGGGCGACGGTGACGTACGTACGCAGGAGATGCGGGTCCATGCGTCCCAGGATCCCGTACGTCATCAGCATTGCTTATCAAGGGTGCAGAAATCATCGTTGGACGTGAACCACGAGGCGCGCCCAGGATGAACGGCATGACCACGAACACCGCACAGACCGCCCGGATCGCTCTGGTCGGCGACCGCTCCCCCAACGTCGTCTCGCACACCCGCGTCCCGCTCCTCCTCGACACTCTCGCCGACCGCGACCGGATCGTCCTGGACGCCTACTGGGTCCCGTCCGAGGACGCAAAGGACGAGGAGGCGGTACGCGGCTTCGACGCCGTGTGGGTGCTGCCCGGCAGCCCCTACCGCAGTGAGGCGGGAGTGCTCACGGCCATCCGCACCGCCCGCGAGGACGGCACCCCGTTCCTCGGCACCTGCGGCGGTTTCCAGCACGCCCTGCTCGAGTACGCCCGCAATGTGTGCGATCTCGCCCAGGTCGCGCACGCCGAGAACGACCCCGACGCCGACGACTTCCTCATCGAGCCCCTCGCCTGTTCGCTCGTGGGCCACGAGGCCGCCGTCACGGTCGAGCCCGGCTCGCTGGCCCAGTCGGTGATCGGTTCCGAGCGGACGGTCGAGCGCTACTTCTGCGCGTACGGACCCTCCCGCCACCTCGATGCCCTGCGCGCGCACGGGCTGCGCTTCAGCGGACACGACGAGGACGGGCACGTCCGCATCGCCGAACTCCCCGGACACCCCTTCTACCTGGCCACTCTCTTCCAGCCGGAGCTGTCCGGGGACGGCTCGCGCCCGCACCCGATCGTGCGGGCGCTGGCGCGAGCCGCCGTGGCCCACGCGGCCGTCGCGAGCGAGGGGCAGCCCGTTTGACCACAGGGGCACGCGGCAGCCGCGGCGTGGTACCGCGACGCTCCTCGCGGAACTCTCCGAGGCGGCCCGGGTCAGTGTCAGACAGCGGCAGGAGAGCCCGGTCGCAGAGCAGCCGTTACCGGAGCCGCCGGCCAGGTGAACGGCAGCGCGGGCACCTGGTCCGGTACGAAGCCGTGGGCACGCCGGGCCAGGTCCGCCGCGCCGTAGCGATGGCAGTCCTGGTGCCACTTCAGGATCCCGGCCGTCCAGTTCTGCAGCTCCACGACATAGCCCTGCATGATCTCGCGCACTTCCTCCGAGAGCTTGAAGTCCTCGTACAGGACGGGCAGTTCATGGGCGGCGACATGCTCGAACTGCCGCATGCGCTGGGTCATCAGGTCGTGGATGACACCGAGCGCGGTCGGGTAGTCGCAGCCGAAGAAGTTCTGCACGACGAGAATGCCGTTGTGGACCTCGCCCTCGTACTCGATCTCCTTCTGGTACGAGAAGACGTCGTTCATGAGCATCCCGTAGTCCATGGCCGCGTTCTCCAGCGAGCGGACGGGGCCGCTGCGGTAGACCTCCGGTGGGACCTTGCGGCCGTGGCTCAGGCGGCACAGGCTCATGGTGAGTTCGGAGCCGAAGGTGGCTCGGCGCATCTCCAGGTAGTCGACCGGGTCGGGGATGCGGTGCTGGATCTGGTTGGACAGCTCCCACAGCCAGCTCTCCGTCATCACGTCCACCGCGGACCGGAACCGGCGCCGCTCGTCCGGGGTCATCTCCGCGGCGGTGCGCTGCCAGAGGTCGATGAGGCCGCGCTCCATGCCGTTGACCGGGACGGGGGCCTCCTCGCCGTCGATGGGCATGCAGGCCGACAGACGTGCGGTGGTCAATCTGGCCGCGGCCAGGTCGCGGCGGTTGCCGAAGACGAGCGGGTAGTAGTCGTCGCCGTAGGTGCCCCACGCAAGCCACCGGGAGCTGACGTCGAGCGCCTCCGCCGTCGCGTCCGGGTGGATACCGGCCGCGCACAACGGCAGGTCGTAGGCGGCGAGTTTGTCCTCGTCCCAGACGCCCTCCTGGAGCATGCCCATGGCGTGCATCCAGCCGGTGAGGCGGGCCCGTGCGCCCGGCAGATGCGGGCTGAGCGTCACCTCGAACGGCATGTGGAAGTCGGGAAGCCGGGACGGTCCGACCTTCTGGAAGGGGACATGGGTGTACGAGCGCAGCCGTTCGGCGCCGGCTGCCGAGAGCAGGGCCCCGACGTCCACGGCAGACGTGCCGAAGCCGCCGGCGTCGAACGGCCGCTTCCCTTCCAGCGCCCCCTCGTTCATGTAACGGCTCGACCGCAGATGCCACTCGTGGCCGCCCGACTGCCAGTCCTGCAGGCCCTTCGTGTACGCCGCGACGGCCGCGATCTCGTCCGGGGCGAGCCCCTTCTCCTCGGCCAGCGCGGGCACTTCGGTGAGGGCGGTGTGCTCGAACTGGTGGAGCCGTGAGGTGAGGATGTCATTGACGGTCTCGGCGGCCTCCTGGGTGGTGCAGCCGAAGAAGGTCTCCAGGACGAGGACGCCGTTGCTGAGCTCGCCCTCGTCCTCGACCTCCCGCTGGTACGAGAAGAGGTCGTTGCGCAGATGCACACCGTCGGAGAACGTCTCCATCAGCACGCGCAGGGGCCGGGATCCGGCGACGGAGGCGGGCACTTCGGCGGTCGCGTACTCGACGAGCCCCGCCGACCAGGGGGCGCCGCCCACCTTGCGGCGCATCTCGATGTACTCGACGGGATTGGCGATCCGCCCTTCGTTGATGTTGGAGAGCTCCCACATCGACTCGTTGAGCAGGTGCTCCGTGGACACGGCGAAGCGCTTGCGCCAGTCCACCGACATCGAGGGCACCGTGCGCGCCCACAGGTCGGCGAGGCCCGCCTCGACCGGATTCTCCGGCTCCGGTACGGAGGCCGAGACGTCCAGCGGCATGAAGAGGGGCAGCCGGTCCAGGTAGGCCTTGCCGCCGTCGCGGTCCTGGCTGCGTTTGAACGTCTCCAGGAAGTGGTCGTCGAAGAAGAACACCCACACGTACCAGTCGGTGATCAGGGAGAGTTCGGGCCCGTCGCAGTCGGGGTGCGTGTACGCGCACAGCAGGCCGTAGTCGTGCGCGTCGAGGTCGGACTGTTCCCAGATGCCGGAGCCCTCCAGCATGCCCATTCCGCGGGCCCACTCGACGGAATGAGCCCGTGCCTCGTCGAGATGCGGGTTCAGCCGCGCGGGATACGGCATGTAGAAGTGCGGGAGTTCGAACGGCTGCGTCATGGCCGGGCACTACCCATGGCCCCCCGGCGACATCCGGCTGCCGGGACATGATCACACCATCGCGTGAATCCACCCGTTTTCGATGCGTGAAGGCCAGGTGTACAGGGAGGTTTTCGCCCCCTCCGCCCCTACCCGTCCCGTACCAGCCCTTCGACTGCGGGTGCGTGGGGGCTTGTCGCGCAGTTCCCCGCGCCCCTGACGGGGCGCGGGGAACTGCCCAGTCCTCGTGGCCTCACGCGCCCTTGCCGACCCGCATCCCCCGGGTCACCGTGGTCGCATGACCTCCTTCGTGCTCCCCCATGAAGTGCACGGCGACGGCGCCCACAAGGTGTTCGCCGTGCACGGCTGGTTCGCCGACCGGTCCGCGTACGCGGCGGTGCTGCCGGATCTGGACCGCGCCGCGTTCCAGTACGCGCTCGTCGATCTGCGGGGCTACGGGGAGGCGAAGGACGCGGTCGGCGCGTACACGACCGCCGAGGCCGCGGCCGATCTCGTCGAGTTGGCGGACCGGCTCGGCTGGGAGCGGTTCTCGGTCATCGGTCACTCGATGGGCGGCGCCGTCGCCCAGCGTCTGCCGGCCCTCGCCCCGGACCGGCTGCGCCGCCTGGTCGGCGTCTCCCCGGTGCCCGCGTCGGGGCTGCCGATGCCCGCTGACCAGTGGGAACTCTTCGCCGACGCCGCGCACAAACCGGAGAACCGGCGCGCCATCATCGACTTCACGACGGGCGGCCGCCGCCCGGCCATCTGGCTGGACCGGATGGTGGCCCGCTCGCTCGCCGTCAGCGAGGCGAAGGCGTTCCGAGCCTGGCTGGACTCCTGGGCCGGGGAGGACTTCCACACCGAGGTCGAGGGGGCGACGGTGCCCGCGCTGGCCGTGACGGGCGCGCTGGATCCCGCGCTCTCGGCGGCCCTGATGCGGGAGACCTGGCTGTCCTGGTACCCCTGCGGCGAGGCACGTGAGCTGCTCGGAGCCGGCCACTACGCGATGGACGAGACCCCTCTGGAGCTGATCCGCGTGGTCGAGGACTTCCTGCGCGCGGACGACACGGGCGCGCCCACGACTCGCCGCGACGACGACACGAGCGCTCCCGCGACCGGGCCTTCGGACGGCTCCGGCGCCCTCCCCACCGGGCCTTCGGACGGCTCCGGCGCCGCCACGACCGGGCGTGCGGACGAAGGCGACCCCGCGTGAGCGTCGCGCGTGAGACCGCGCCGCCCGTGCCGGACGTCTTCGATCCACGGCGGTACGCCGACGGGGTCCCTCATGCCGCGTACCGCACCCTCCGCGACCATCACCCCGTGGCCTGGCAGGAGGAGCCCGAGGTGCTCGGCTGGCCGTCGGGACCGGGGTTCTGGGCGGTGACCCGGCACGCGGACGTCGTCCGGGTCCTCAAGGACTCGGCGACGTACTCGTCGTACCTCGGAGCGACCCAGATCCGCGATCCGGAACCGGACGACCTGCCGTTCATCCGCCGCATGATGCTCAATCAGGACCCGCCGGAGCACGGCCGGTTGAGGCGCCTGGTCAGCCGTGCGTTCACCCCGCGCCGTGTCGACCGCTTCGCGTCGGTGGCGCGCGCACGAGCCCGTGCGCTGCTCGGGCGGGCGGCGGAAGAGGCTCGCGCGGGAGACGGGACCTGCGACCTCGTCGCCGCCGTCACCGACGACTACGCCCTGCTCAACCTCACGGACCTGCTCGGTGTGCCGGAGGGCGACCGGGAGCTGCTGCTGCACTGGACGCAGCGGGTCATCGGCTACCAGGACCCCGATGAGGCGGGCGAGCCCGTGCTCGACGCTCGGGGCCGGCCCGTCAATCCGCGCTCCCCCGCGATGCTGCGGGACATGTTCGGGTACGCGCACCAGCTGGCCGTCCACAAGAAGAGCCATCCCGGCGACGATGTGATGACCACCCTCGCGAACGACCCCGAACTCGCCCCCGCCGAGCTGGAGATGTTCTTCTTCCTGCTCACCGTGGCGGGCAACGACACCGTACGCAGTGCCGCTCCCGGGGGTCTGCTGGCGCTGGCGGAGCACCCGGACGCGTACGACGGACTGCGCGCGGGTCGCATCGCTCTCGACACCGCCGTCGAGGAGTTGCTGCGTTGGCATCCTCCCGTGCTCACCTTCCGCCGTACCGCGGCCGTCGACACCGAACTGGCCGGGCAGCGCATCCGAGCGGGCGACAAGGTGGTCGTCTTCCACGCCTCGGCCAACCATGACAAGCGTGTGTTCACCGACCCGCACCGGCTCGATCTCGCCCGGACCCCGAACCCCCACGTCTCCTTCGGCGACGGCCCGCACATCTGCCTCGGTGCCCACTTCGCCCGGCTGCAGCTGCGCGTGCTCCACGAGGAGACGCTGCGCGTCCTGCCCTCGCTACGAACCGCCGGACCTCCCCGACGCCTTGTCTCGAACTTCATCAACGGTCTCAAGTCGCTCCCTGTGGAGGTGACTTGACGGATCAGGACCTCACCTGGATCAGCGCATGCGTGCCGCTCGTGCGCCAGCGCTGATCCTCGGCGGCGACGAGCGCGGACTCGGTGCGAGCGTCGAGACCGACGATCACATCGGACTTGAGGGTGCGCAGGGCGGCCACCGGGCCGGGGAAGTACGCGGTGGGAACGGCGAAGGGTGTGGTGGCGGGCCACAGCCGGTCGCCGATGAGGCGGCGGTAGTTCAGATCGCCCTTCATGATCGTCACATCGGCCTCGGCGAACTCCTGACGGAGGTCGTCGGGCATGTCGGCGTACGGCAGCGGGGCGCAGGAGAAGGGGTGGGCCCGCACCACGAGGCGGCCGTCGGTCAGGGCCGACCAGAGGCGGTGGCCGGAGTCGGCGGCGGCACCCTTGGCGGCGGCGAGGCGGCGCAGCGCGTCGAGCACGTCGGCGGTCGTGGCGTCGGAGACGTAGTACGGGTACGGCTTGATGTGCAGGGCGGCCCGCCCGACACGGTGGTGGAGGAGGAGATGGTCGATGAGGAGCAGGTCGGGGATGAGTTCCCGGCCCGCGTTGTCCGCGACCAGGCAGAGCGTGCCGCCGGCGAACAACGCCCGCAGCGACTCGCCGTCATTGGCGACCAGTGGGGAATCGACCGTCGGCTCGCCCTCCTTGGCGGCCAGGCGGAAGCCGAGGTCCGCGCGGTTGCCCCACAGCGAGCCGTGCAGCAGCGCCTGCTCCTGGTCCTCGACCGGCCGCTTCGCGAGTTCGTCCAGCGCGGCGAGTTCCTCGTCGGCCTCCGGGGTATCGAGTTCGGCGAGCTTGAAGGGCCGGAAGGGGTCGATGCCCTTCCAGGGGCCCGGGACGAAGTACTCGACGGCTTCGAGGAGTTGGCGGTACCAGTAGCTCTCGGCCCAGAGGAAGGGCACGTCGAACCAGGATCGCCCGAAGTGCTCCTGCCCCCACGCATCCCACTGCTCCCGGTCCGCCGCCTGCGCGCCGAGCGGTTCGATGACGCCCTCGGTGCTGCTCTTGAGCAGGGCGTCGAGCGCGCGGTGCTGCTCGGGACCGTAAGGGAAGGCGTCCCGCACCTTCCGGATGAGCGCCGGGTGCCGCTCGGCGAACACGCTCCAGGGAAACGACCCCACCGCGTTGCTGAGGATCACGGGCGCGTCGACGGGAGCTGCGGAATGGGGGGAATCGGGGGTCTCGGCGTGCTCGGGCATGCCGCTCACCGTACCGGCCGAGCAGAAGGGGCCGGCCGACGCGCGTGCGCGTCGGACGACCCCTCCCCCCGTAGAGCTCAACCGGTCCGCTAGAAGGTCAGCTTCCAGCTGTTGAGCGTGCCGGTGTCCTGCGCGGCAACGTCCTGGACGCGCAGCTTCCAGGTGCCGTTCGCCGTCTCGCTGGAGGCGTCGACGGTGTAGGTGGCGCTGACGTTGTCCGCGGAGTCCGAGGTGCTGGAGGACTTCAGGCGGTAGGTCGAACCGTCGGGCGCGACCAGGTCGATGACGAGGTCACCGCGGTAGGTGTGGGTGATGTCGACGCCGACCTGGAGGGTGGAGGGCGCGTTGCCGCTGCGGCCGCTGACGGCGATCGACGACTCGACGGCGGAGCCGGCGTCCGGGATCGACAGGGCGGTGGTGTTGGAGAAGGTGGTGCCACCGGTCGAACCGCCGCTGGACGCCACCGCCTGGACGGTCTTGGTCGCGTCCGCGAGTCCCGCACCGCAGCCGCCCGAGCACGTCCCGGGCAGCGCACGGGCGTTGGCCTTGATGGCGGACTCGATCTGAGCCGGAGTCAGCGACGGGTTCGCCGACTTCATCAGCGCCACAAGGCCGACGATGTGCGGGGTGGCCATGCTGGTGCCCTGGTAGTACGCGTACGACTCCGAAGACGGCGTTTTCGTACCGGAGTTGAGCGTGGACAGGATGCCGTTGGCGGTGCCCGTGCTCATCTCGCCGCCGGGGGCCGCGATGTCGACGATCGAGCCGTAGTTGGAGTACGAGGCGCGGGAGCCGGTACGGCCGGTGGCGGCGACGGTGATGACGTTGCTGCAGCTCGCCGGGGAGTACTTGGAGGCGTTGTCGTTGTCGTTGCCCGCGGCCACGACGACCGTCGTACCGCGGTTCACGGCCGCGTTGATGGCGCTCTGGGTGGCGGAGGTGCAGGCGCCCGAGCCGCCGAGGCTCATGTTGATGACCTTGGCGACGTTGGTGTTGGCCGGGACGCCGGAGACGCTGCCGCCGGAGGCCCAGGTGATGGCGTCGATGATGTCCGAGTCGTAGCCGCCGCACTTGCCGAGGACACGCAGCGGGGAGATCTTCGCGTGGTACGCGATGCCCGCGACACCCTTGTTGTTGTTCGTGACGGCGGCGATGGTGCCCGCCACGTGGGTGCCGTGCCAGGACGAGCTGCTGGAGCCGGTGCCCGCGCCGCACTCGTCGGTCGCGTACCAGTCGCCCGGGTCGGCCGGGTTGCTGTCGCGCCCGTCGCCGTCGACCGAGACCGCCGTGTCGGAGATGAAGTCGTAGCCACCGACGATGTTCGCGGCGACGTCGGAGTGGGCCACGTAACCGGTGTCGATGACGGCGACGGTCACCCCGCTGCCGGTGGACGTGGACCAGGCGCCCGGAACGCGCATGCCCGCCGTGGACTCGAACAGGTCCCACTGCTTGGCGTACTCGGTGTCGTTCGGGTCCGCCTGCGGCTTGTTGAGGCGGTCCGGTACGACGTAGGCGACCTGCGGGTCGGCCCGGTACTGCGCGATGACGTCGGCGACGTCCGCCTTCTTGAGCTCGGTGCCGAGGTCGACCAGGGCCGCGCCGGTGCCGAGGCGGCGCTGGAAGTCGAGGTCCTCGCCGGCCTTCTCGCCCTTGACCTGGGCGTCGGCGTCGGCGGCCTGGTTGGACTTGGCCTCGGGGGCGCCGGACTTGTAGCCGACGATCAGGCGCTCGGCCGGGGCGGCGGCCGACTGCGCGGCGGGGGTGACCCGCACGGTCCCGGTGGACGGCTGGGCGGCCACCGTGGTGGTCGTTCCGGCCAGCAGCGCGGCGGATATCGCGGCGACGGACAGCAGCTTCCGTCTGCCGCCGCGGGACGGGGAGGGCGAGGGGGAGGGACGCAAGGGCTTGCCTTTCGGAGCCGGCTCCGGGCAGCGCGGTGCGATGCGGAGCAGCGGTCGATTCGCTTCGTCGTCGAAGCGGCGGGGGGTGCAAAACCAGAAAGCGGCGCGGCGGCCGGCCATGCGCGTACGACCCGGGGAGGGGTTTCCTGTGGGTCGCCTGTGCTCGAACGATAGGCAAAGGGCAGGTAAGAGGGATACAGGGGAAACCCTCGATCTGGCCGGTAACCGACCCTCTCTCGGGGTCAGTTGGCCAAGAAGATGCCGTTTCGCGCGTATCACGGCGCTGAACGCTCGGCTCCGCGGCCCCGTACTTCACGGTGCCCCGAGCGAGGAGTGCGTCCAGGCCGCGCGCGGTGGCATCCGCCGCGACGGCTCTCGGCCACGCCGCCGGAATCCCGCTCCGCTTCGCCGACATACCGAGGAGACCCACCGGATGACCGCCTACCGCACCGCCACCGCGGCCGCTGTCGCCGTGGCGGCTCCGCTGCTCCTCGCGACGTGGGCCGCGGGGCCCGCCCAGGCGCACGGTGCGCCGACGGATCCGGTCAGCCGGGTCGCGGCCTGCTCGCCCGAGGGCGGCACCCTGATCCGGACCGCGGCCTGCAAGGCGGCGATCGCCGCGAACGGCGCGCCCTTCACCGCCTGGGACAACCTCAGGGTGGCCGGCGTCAACGGCAGGGACCGCCAGGTGATCCCCGACGGGCACCTGTGCAGCGGGGGCCTGCCCGCCTACAAGGGCCTCGACCTCGCCCGCGCGGACTGGCCCTCGACCCGGCTGACTTCCGGCGGGAGCTTCACCCTCAGGTACAGCTCGACGATCCCGCACACGGGGACGTTCAAGCTGTATCTGACCAAGCCGGGTTACGACCCGACCCGGCCCTTGAAGTGGTCCGACCTGCCGACGCAGCCGTTCGCCACCGCCACCGATCCGGCTCTGGTGAACGGCGCCTACCGCATCAAGGCCAAGCTGCCGTCCGATCGGACCGGCCGCCAGATGCTGTACACGATCTGGCAGAACTCGAGCACGACGGATACGTACTACTCGTGCTCGGACGTCGTTCTGTCCGGTGGGCGTGCGGCCTCGACGGCCGCCGCGCAGAACACCCGGAGGACAACGGCACCGGCACGGCAGACGCCCACGCCCGCCCGGACGACCACGTCGCCGACGCCGACGACCGAGCCTCCGTCACTCGTGACCACGTCACCGGCTCAGGAGACGGCGCCGGATCACCTGGCGCCCGCCGCCGACAGCACTTCGGGCGGCAGCGCCGCGCTCCCCCTCGTGGCCGGGGGGACCGCGGCGCTCCTCCTCACCGCGGGGGTCGCCGTCACCATCCGGCGCCGCCGCTGAGCGGTCAGTTGACGAAGACCGCCGGGCTCCCCGACTGGCTGGTGTCCGTGACGGGCGCGTACTTGGCGGTGAAGTAGCCGTTGCCGAAGCACAGGGACGAGCCGGAGGTCTTCGTGAACTGCTGGTTGGTGAAGGCGATGCTGTTGTCCGTGTTGCTCGCCGTCCCGGACAGGCTGGGCGCCTGGTAGACACAGGTGATGCTGCCCAGCAGGGTGCGCAGCTTGACCGTGGTCTGAATGGTGGAGCCGGCCGCCGGGGTGACGGTGACGGTGCCGTCGGAGGCCACGGTGGTGGTGTACGGCAGGTTGTCGACCGTGATGCTGGTGACGCCGAGCACGCCGGTCACGTTGCTGGTGCACGTGCTGCTGTCGAACGTGTGCCCGGTGAGCGACTCGGTGGCCGCACCGGGGGCCGCCGGATTGTCGGCGACGGTGGCGGTGAAGGTCGACGAGGAGCAGGAGACGCCGCTCGTGCCGGTGCTGCTGGAGTAGAGCGTGGCCGCGGTGCCGCTCGCCAGCGAGGCGCTGAGGACGTCACCGGTGGCGACGGGGGTTCCGCCTGCGGCCCCGGTGGTGAGCACCGGGGTGTCGGCAGCGGAGGCGGGGACGGCCGCCGACACCGAGAGGGCCGCGGCGACGCCGACGAGGGCAAGGAGGGATCGAGTACGCATGGGGGGTGCCTCTTCTCCGAAGGGGGTGTGGGGTGCCTGGCCGCGCGGGGCGCGGGGCGTGCGGGGGTGAACCGCCGCCGGTCCGTGGCGTCTTCTCCGTACGCCACGGACCGGCGGCGACAGCCGGGCGACCGGACACGGCCCAGGGGGAAGGCGACCGCGCCGGTGCCACGGGGGTGGGGGGTGGGCGAGTGGGCGCACTGCGCGTTCGGACGTGTCACGACTGCCCCGTACAGATCGGGGTCCGGGAGGTGACGTGCGCGCACCGCAACGGATCCGGCGCCACGGATCCGTGGGAAACAAGGGAGAGTTGTAGACCTGGTGAAGGGTCAACGTCAAGGCGGGCCAAGGAAGTTGAAGGTCAGAGCGGCCACGCCGTCGCGTCGTATTCACAGGCATGGCACAACCAACACCCTTTTCTCACACGTCACTTGACCGCGAATGTAACCCCGGGTAACTTCCTCGGCGGCTACTGCCGCGTAACGAGAAAGCCCTTGCCTCCTCCGGGAGAGGTGAGGAGGCGTGCGCGGCAGCCGCTGTCCGCGCCAGGACAACGTGCCACTGGACCCCTACCCGCATCGACCATGCCCAGGGAGCAGACATGGCCTCGTCCTCGGACGCCACGGCGTCCAACGGTTCCACCCCCGAGACCCCGGAGAACGCGGAAAGCGGTTCCGCCGCCGACACGTCGGACAGACGCGGGCGGGTCCGCCTGCGCCGCGCCGCCGTGATGGCGCTGCCCGCCACCGCGATCGCCGCGGGACTGATGATCCTCACCGCCCAGGGCGCCCTGGGCGTCCAGTTCGCCATCTCCGGCATGCCGTTCACGGTCACGGCGACGGAGCTCAACGGCACGGGCTTCGAGCAGTTCGGCGGCCTCGACAACATGGCGGAGGGCAGCCCGAACGCCGGCGACACCGGCGGCCAGGTCCTGGTCGTCACCTCCGCGATCAAGAGCGCGACCCTGACCAAGCTGTGCCAGAGCGTCGACCTGGGAGGTACGAACCTGCTCATCACCGCGGGCAGCGGAGCGGACAAGGTGCAGGCAAGCCATCTGACCACCGACTCGACCGAGCTGTCGGGAGACGCGTCCTTCGACAACATCGAGATCGGCAACGACGCCGGCACGCTCGACAAGGCCGGAGTCCAGGGCCCCAAGGGCGTGTTCAGCCAGCAGGCCGACACCGTGCGCATCGCGAACCTGCGGCAGACCAACTACGCGACCACCGCTGCGGTGTTCAAGCTTCCCGGTCTCAAACTCCGCTTCAGCGACACGGGTTGCTGATGTCCTCCGCCCGTAACCCGAGGTCCGGTTTCCGGCAGTGGCGCGCGCACCGCCCCTTCTGGGGCGGGTTGCTGCTCACCCTGGCCGGGGCGGAGATCCTGCTGACCGAGAAGGCGTCCCTGAAGGTCGTCATGCACATCGGCATGCAGGGCCTGGCCGGATACCTTCTCCCCACCCTGATGCTGCTCTGCGGCCTGCTGATCCTCTTCAACCCCACCCAGCGCCTCTTCTACTCCCTGCTCGGCATCCTCCTCTCCCTCGGCACCTGGCTCACCTCCAACCTGGGCGGCTTCCTCATCGGCCTGCTCCTCGGAGCCATCGGCAGCTGCCTCACCTTCGGCTGGCTCCCGGACCAGGAGCCACGCCGGCGACTGCTGCGGGGCCGCCGTGAACAGCAGCGGACGGCGACCGAGGCCCAGGGCCTGTCGTAGGACCACTTGCGTGTATGCGCAGGGAAGTTGCCCGCGTACGAATGTGGCGTCAGGCGGTCTCGCTGGGGAACCGTACTCCCGCGTAGCGTGACCTGCCGTGTTGACGTTCGAGTGCCAGGGAGGCTCCCGATGGGAAACCCAAGCCCCTTAGTGATAGACGCGACAGGCCGCGACATTCACGCAGAAGCCGCCCGCATCCGCGCCAGGGGGCCGGCGACCCCCGTGGCGCTCCCCGGTGGCGTGGAGGCCTGGGCGGTCAGCAGTCCTGAGCTGCTCAAACGGCTGCTGACCGATCCCCGGGTTTCCAAGGACGCCCGGCAGCACTGGCCCCCGCTCGCGAACGGGGAGATCACACCGGACTGGCCGCTGTTCACCTGGGTCGCCGTGCAGAACATGTTCACCGCGTACGGCGGCGACCACAAACGGCTGCGCATCCTGGTCTCCAAGGCGTTCACCGCACGCCGGACGGCTGCGCTCCAGCCCCGTATCGAGGAGATCACCGAGCGGCTCCTCGACCGGATCGCGGAGGCCGGGCGCGAGTCCCAGGTCGTCGACCTGCGCGAGGAACTCTGCTACCCGCTGCCGATCCAGGTGATCAGTGAGCTGTTCGGCCTGCCCGAGGAGCGGGGGCCCGAGCTGCGGCAGTTGGTGGACCGCATCTTCGACACCTCCGCCGACCCGGGTGAGATGACCGCCGCCTACGAGCGGTTGTTCGTCGTGCTGGCCGAACTCGTCGCCGCCAAACGGAAGTCGCCCGGCGACGACCTGACCACCGGGCTGATCGCGGCCCGCGACGAGGAGGGCGGCACACAGCTCAGCGAGCAGGAGCTCCTCGACACCCTGGTGCTGATGATCAGCGCCGGGCACGAGACCACGGTCAATCTCATCGACAACGCCGTGCACGCCCTGCTCACCCACCCGGAGCAGCTCGCGCACGTCCGCACGGGCCGCGCCACCTGGGACGACGTGATCGAGGAGACGCTGCGGGTGGACGCACCGGTCGCGAGCCTGCCTCTGCGGTACGCCGTGGAGGACCTGCCGCTCGCCGAGCTCGGGGGCCCGGACGGCATCGTGATCGGCAAGGGCGAGGCGATCCTCGCCGCGTACGCCGCCGCCGGTCGCGACACCGAGCGGCACGGCCAGGACGCCGACCGCTTCGATGTCACCCGCGCCGACAAGGAGCACCTCGCCTTCGGCTACGGCGTGCACCACTGCCTGGGCGCCCCGCTGGGCCGCCTGGAGGCCCGCATCGCGCTCCCGGCACTCTTCGACCGGTTCCCCGATCTCCGGCTCGCCATGCTCTCGGAGGAGTTGCGGCCGGTGGACTCCTTCATCTCCAACGGCCACCGCTCCCTGCCCGCCAGGATCGGGTAGACGCAGGTCACTCCCCGCGCCACCACGCCAGCAGCCGGGCCCAGCCGCTCCTCGGCCGGTCGGGCCCCTCGGTGGGCGGCTCCGTGGCGGGTGCCGGAACGGCACTCGCGTACGGATGCCGCTCACCGTCGGGCCGTACGACCGTCGTGGTGGGCGGGAAGCGCACGGGCAGCGCGGCGAGCGCACGGTGGAACGGGCCCGGTCGCCAGACCAACTCCCCTACAGGAACGGTCAGTTCGACGTCGGGGAGGCGGTCCAGAAGCTTCTCCACCGCGACCGCCGCGATCAGCCGGGCCGGGCTCTGCGCCGGGCAGTTGTGCGGTCCCGCACTCCACGCCAAGTGGGCGCGGTTGCCGACCCGCTGATCGGTCGTCAAGGACGGGTCGGTGTTCGCGGCGGCGAGACTCACGACCAGCGGACGGCCCTCACGCAGCGGCGTGCCCTCGTACACGACGTCGTGCATCGGATAGTGCACGGCGTAGTTGGCCATCGGCGGGTCGGTCCACAGCACCTCGTCCAGGGCGTCCTCCACCGGCAGGCTGCCGCCGGAC
Organism: Streptomyces albiflavescens; assembly: GCF_014645835.1. Classification (GTDB taxonomy): domain Bacteria; phylum Actinomycetota; class Actinomycetes; order Streptomycetales; family Streptomycetaceae; genus Streptomyces; species Streptomyces albiflavescens. Next base: position 368,228 of record NZ_BMMM01000009.1, on the reverse strand, counting down.
AGGTCGCCCCCGAAGCGGTCGTCGGACAGCAGCAGCCGCAGACTGTTCGCGATCAGGTTCTGCTGGGGCTCGGTGCCGGCGCCCATCAGCACGACAAGGGTGTGGATCATCTCCTCGTCGGTGAGACCGGCGGGGTGCGCCATCAGCCACGACGTCATGTCCTGCCCGGGTTTGGCCCGCTTCAGCGTGACCAGGTCGAGCAGGGTGGTGCTGAGCAGCTCGTTCGCCTTCTCGGCGTCCACCCCGTCGAAGATCCCGGACATGCCCTCGACCAGCCGCACACCGTAGTCGGCGGGGCAGCCGAAGAGGTGGTTGAAGACGAGCAGCGGCAGGACCTGGGCGTACTCGCCGAGCAGATCCGCCGTGCCGAGCGGCGCGAACCGGTCGATGAGCGTGTCGGCGCTGCGCTCCACGTAGCCGCGCAGGGTGTTCGGCTCCACCCGGGCCAGGCTGTCGGTGATCGCTCCGCGCAGCCGACGGTGCTCCTCTCCATCCGTGAACAGCGCGTTGGGCCGGTACATCATCATCGGCACGACCGGGCTGTCCATCGGGACCGTGCCGTCGGCCAGGTCCCTCCAGCGGCGGGGGTCCTTGGAGAAGGTCTCCGGGCTGCGCAGGACGTGCAGGGCGGCCTCGTACGAGGTGACGAGCGTCGCCTGGACCCCGGGAGCCAGTTCCACGGGGGCGGTCGGTCCGAGCCTGCGCAGCCGCTGGTAGACGGCGGCCGGGTCGGCCGCGAACTCCGGTCCGTGCAGCGGCTCGTGGAAGGGGCAGCCCGGTGGTGGTACGGCGGTCACGCGTGCTCCAGTTCGCCTGTGCGGCTTTCGCCGGTGCGGGTCAGCAGGTATTCGACGAGGGCGATCAGCGCCTCGGTGGAGGAAACCCGGTCGCGGGCGTCGCAGCGTACGAGCGGGGTCGAGGGCAGCAGGTCCAGGGCCTCGCGCACCTCCTCCAGATCATGTGCGGGTGCGTCGTCGAAGTCGTTGAGGGCGACGGCATAGGGCAGCCCCAACTCCTCCAGCACACCCATGACTTCGAAGGACTGGTCGAGGCGCCGGGTGTCGGCGAGGACGAGCGCGCCGAGCGCTCCCCGGGTCATGTCCTGCCACAGCTCGGTGAAGCGCTGCTGTCCCGGGGTGCCGAAGAGGTAGAGGACCAAGGCGTCGTTGAGGGTGAGGCGGCCGAAGTCGAGCGCGACCGTGGTGGTCGTCTTGTCCCTCGTACCGGCCAAGTCGTCGACGAGGGCGCCGGCCTGGGTCATGACCTCCTCGGTGCGCAGCGGCCGTATCTCGGACAGCGCGCCGACGAAGGTGGTCTTGCCGACCGCGAAGTGGCCCACGATCAGCAGCTTGACCGCGGTCTGCACACTGGGGCGCAGATAGACGTCGTCAGAGGCGGGCGCGGAGCCCATCGAGCACCTCCTGGAGGATGCGGGCATCGGAAGGGCGGGCGGAAGGGACGGGCGCGCGGGTGACGATGTGACCGCTGTCCATCAGGTCGGCGACGAGCACCTTGGTGACGCTGACCGGCAGCTCCAGATGCCCGGCCACCTCGGCGACCGACAGCGCTCCGGGCCTGCACAGCTCCATCAGCCGGCGCTTCTCCGGGCTCAGCCCGGTCAACGGCAGATCGTCGGCGGCGATCAACAGCGTGACCAGGTCGAGGGTGTTGCGGGACGGGTGGGAGCGGCCGTCCGTGACGACGTACGACCGCACCAGCCGCTCTCCGGGACGGCGCCGGGGCGTCATGCCGGACTGCCGGCGTCCTGCCGGGCCGGGCTGGTCAGCTCCTTGCCGAGCCGGTCGACCAGCTTGTGCATGCGGTAGGTGACCGCCTCCATATCGACGTTCTCCGTCGTCGACACCGCGAGATACGCGCCCTCGCCGGCCGCGACGAGGAAGACGTACCCGTGCGCGAACTCGATCAGGGTCTGCCGCCACGGCGTGTTCGGGCTGCCGCAGAACTCGGCCGTGCTGCGGCTGATCGACTGCACCCCGGACAGGCCCGCGGCCAGCCGCTCCGCGTCGTCCCGGTCGATGTCGGCGGAGTGGGCCCGGAGCATGCCGTCGGCGGACAGCAGGATCGCGTGCCGCGCCTCCGGCACCTTCAGGACCTCGTCGAGCATCCACCCCAGCTCGTTGGTCATGGGCGCGATCATCCCTGTGTGTTCCCTTCGTTCTCGTGGGGGGCTTCGTCGGCGGCGGAGGCGTCCTGGGCGGCCCGGCCGAAGCGGGTGCCGCGCGCAAACGCGCCCATGCGCCGGGCGTTCTCCTCGGCCGACCGGCCGCCGATCTCCTCGGTCGGCGCGGCGGTTCGCTCTTCGGCGGTCGCCGACGCCTGCGGCGCACGACGGCGCCGTTTGGGCAGTCCTCCGGCCGTGATGGCCTCCGCGGGCTCGGTCGTACGAGGGGACGTACGAGTCGTGGTAAGAGCGGGCGTCGGTGTCGGGTCGGCCGGCGTCGGCGCTTCCTGGACCGTGTCCGCGTGAGTGAGCAGGGCCGCCGGTACGAACACCACGGCGCGCACGCCGCCGTACGGGGAGCGCGTGTCCACCGAGACGCTGAATCCGTACCGCGCGGCGAGCACTCCGATGACGGCGAAGCCGAACTGGGGCGGGTCGTCGAGGCGGGTGACGTCCACCGCGTCCCGGCCGGCGAGCAGCGCTGCGGCGTGCTCAGTCGCCTGCCCGTCCATCCCGACGCCCGCGTCGTCGATGATCACGCAGGCACCGTTGTGCACCGACTGGACGTTGACCTCGACGCTCGTGTTCGGCTGCGAGTGGCGGGCCGCGTTGTCCAACAGCTCGGCGACCGCGAGGACCACGGGCTCCACCGCGCGGCTCTCGACGGCGATGTCGACCTGCCCGTTGATCCGGATGCGCCGGTAGTCGCGGACCCGGGAGGTGGCGCCGCGTACGACCTCGATCAGCGCGGAGGTGGCGCGCTGCCGCCCCGGCCAGGAGCCGCACAGGACGGCGATGGCCTGGGCCCGACGCCCGAACTGGGCGTTGGTGTGGTCGATTTCGAGCAGGTCACGCAGCACGTCGGGATGGTCGTGCCGGTCCTGCATCTCCGAGATGGACACCTGCTGCTCGTTGGCGAGGGCCTGGATGGAGCGCATCGACGCCTTCAGGGCGGCCTTCGCGGACTGGTCGGCGCGGGACTGCGCGTGCTCCACGGCTCCGGAGAACCGGTCGAGAACGCTGTCGAGGCACTTCGCGAAGTCCGTGTCGGCGAGCCGGGCGTCGAGCAGACCCACCGCGGGGTGGGGCTGGTGCGGGCCGTCCTCAAGGGCCGGGAGGCGGACCGCGACCAGATGGCGCAGCTCCTCGTCCCGGGCCCGCAGCCCTTGTGCCAGCTCGGTGTTGCGGCTGCGCTGCCGCCCGGTGATCCCGCGCTGGCGCAGCAGGAGCACGGTGACGGCGAGCAGGCCGACGGCCACGCACCAGAACGCTGCCTCCGGTATCCGTTCGGTCATGAGTCTTCAAGTCCTCAAATACGTACGTGAGTTGAAGGGAAGGGCAGGGGGAAGGGTGAGGGGTGGGTCGCGAGTGGACGCGCCGCACGACGGTAGCCGCGCGTCGGCGCCCGCGCTTGCCCCGGCACGCAAGGAAGTTGCCGTCATACGCACCGGCTGTGTGCACTAGGCTGACGGCGCGTAACTACCGCCAGCTGCACAGGAGTTGAGGGTGTCGTCGCTTGCGGGGAGCTACCTCGTGGAATCACAGTCGACCGGTGAGGTGGATCCGCGCGAGCGTGTCGACTTCTGGAGCGAGCACATCGGTTCCTACCAGTCCCGGATGGGTTACCGGTACGCGCACACCGACAACTTCCGCGGCGAGACGGTCCGCCAGCGCACCGAGGCCTATCAGCTCGTCAGATTCCGGTCGGACGAGATCGAGTACAGCAGAACCGCGGGGCAGGTCCGGGCGGACCCCGACGAGGACTACCGCCTGCTGCTCCCGCTCAGCGGAGAGATCGTTCTGCGGCAGGACGGCCAGGAGGCACGGCTGACGCCGGGGACCGGCACGCTGGTCTCCTTCGGGTCCCCCTTCGAGTGCCTCCAGGACGCGTCCACCCAGGCGTTCATCTTCACCATCCCGGCCCGTGAGGTGAACGGCCCGCTGAACCGCAAGTCGCCGCTGGCCACCGGCCTCGACCTGAACAGAGGCCTCGGCCGCGTGGTCGGCAACATGCTGAACGACCTGTACACCGAACGCGACCACCTCACCGACCCGCAGTTCAACGCCGTCTCCGACCGCATCGTCGAGCTCCTGTGCATGCTCGCCACCGGGGACGACCGCCCGGACGGGTCCAGGCACCTGACCGACGTGGAGACCACGGTCCGCCGCTACGTCCGCGAGCACGCCCCCGACCCCGCCCTCACCGGTACGTCCATGGCCCGCGCCCTCGGCTGGTCCCTGCGCCAGATCCAACTGGCCCTGCAACGGGCGGGCACCACACCGCGCGACCTGATCCGCGAGGAACGCCTCCGGCTCGTCCGCGAGCGTCTCCAATGCGGCGACTGCGAACACCTGACCATCACCGACCTCGCGTACGCCTCCGGCTTCTCCTCGGCGAGCGCGCTGAGCACAGCGTTCCGGCAGCGGTTCGGAGTGAGTCCTCGGGAGATGCGGTACGGGAGTCGGCGACCCTAGGGGGTGAGCCATCTGCCGCGGCCGCGGCCGCAGCCGCAGCCGCAGCGGCCGAGCGCCGCGAAGTAGTGGTGGGCACACTCCGCGCCACGGTCGAAAGTCGGCCAACAATGGGTTTCAGGACATTCTCGTTCAGTACGCGACGCGCGTGACCGTGCTCACCTAGCGTGATGGGTCTGTCCGCATGAGTCCAGGGATGCACGGGGGAGCACATGGATCCGATCACCGCTGCCGCGGCGGCCGGCGTCGCACTGGTGGTCAAGGGAGTTCTGGAGTCCGCCGCGCAGGAGGCGGGCCGCTCCGGCTGGAGCGGCGGCGCGCGGATCATCGAGCGGGTGCGTGCGCGCTTCCGGGACGACACGGCCGCCGAGGGCGCACTCGAGCGCGTGGAGCAGAGCCCCGAGGACGAGGCCGCGCAAGCGCAGCTACAGCGCACGCTGTTGGCCCACATGCTGCGCGACCCCGACTTCGAGGCCGACATCCGGCGGATCGTCGACGAAACGGTGGCTGCTCAGGGCGGCAAGGCTCAGGTGAACGCGGCTCTCATCAAGAACGCCCAGGTCTTCAACGAGAAGGTCGAGATCCAGGGCGACTGGAACATTTCCTGACGGGCCGGGGAAAGGCACGGAAGAGCAAGCGCTCGTGAGCGAGGAAACACTGCCGGAAGCGGCAGCGCACAAGGCCGGCCCGCCCGGCGCCGAGCCCGCCGCGCCCCCGGAGTCGGCCCGGAGCACGGTGGACGGCGACGGTCCCGTCAGTGAGTCCGACGCGCTGCAGTCGCTGGCGGACGGCGGTGGTCCCGACGCGTCCGAGCGTTCCGAAGCGATCCGCGCGGGAGCCATCGCCGACATGATCGCGGAACGTCTGAACTCCGATACCGTCGGCACCCGGATCGGCACGCTGGCCCTGTTCAACGAGACCGTCAGCTTCGGCGGAGGCTTCCACACGGGCGGCGTACGGACTCCGGCGCGGCCGATCGGCGGTACGGGCACGGTGCCTCTGGACGACACCGAACTCGCCGAGCACACCGAGCTGTACGTCCATCCCGACGGTTACGACGAAGCGCTGGAGGCCCTGCGCGAACGCCATGTGCTGGTGCTGACGGGGCCGCCCGGCAGCGGGCGCACGGCTGCCGCCGTCAACCTCCTCTCCGAGGCACTGGCCCTGAACGGAACGACGGGCGGTGGCTGCCACCGCGTGCTCGACGTCGCGGGGATCACCGCTCCCGACTGGGAGCCGCCGGCCAAGCACAGTGGGTGTCTCGCCGTCCTCGACGACGGTCCCGCCGGCGTGGCGGAGCTGGGGACGGCCGGTCTGCGAGGGCTGGCCGGGGCGGTGACGAGGCTGCGCACCGCGCAGAGTCACCTGGTGATCGTCGGCGGTCACGATCTCGACGTCCTGGCCTCGGCCCCCGGCGCCGAGACGGTGGCCCGCCACTCCCTGGCCGCCCTCGACCCGGTGGCCGTCGTGGAACGGCGGGTCCTCGGCCACGGCGCCGATCCCGAACTGCGCGACGAACTGCGCGCCATGCTGGAGGCCACCGGCGCCGTGGCAGCACTGCGCGAGCGTCCCTCGGCGAGCCACGCGACCGGCCTGGCCTCGGTCGTCACCGCGGACGGAGACCTCGCGGCGGCAGTCGCCAGACTGCGCGACCCGAGCGAGCAGGTGCACGCGTGGTTCCACGTCCACCGCGAGCCGGAGGCGATCTCCTTCGCCCTCGCCGTGGCGGTCCTGGAGGACAGCGGCTACCTCACCGTCACCGACGCCGCGATGGCCCTGCACCGGGCGCTGGCGCCAGAGACCGTGGCACCGCCCGACATCCGGTTCCGGGACCGGATCGGGCACGAACAGCCGTGGATCGAGACGGTCTTCGCCGAAGAGGGCGGCACACCGGGGCCTCCCCGGGTGCGTTTCCGCAGCTCTCTGCTGCGCCAGGTGGTGCTCGCCTACGCGTGGACGACCCTCGACGGGCGGCGGGACGCGGTCCTCGGCTGGCTGCGCCGCCTGCTCGGACACGCCGATCTCGAAGTGCGAGCACGGGCGGCCGTGGCCGCCGGCCTGCTGGCCCGCACCGACCACCACTACGCCGTGCACCGGTTCCTGAAGTCCTGGGCGGGCAGCACTTCCTGGCCCGTGCGCCAGGCCGCTGCGACGGCGCTGGGCGTCGCGGGCGCCGCACCGGACGCCACCGAACAGGTCTGGGAGCTGCTGCACGAATGGGCGCGCGGCGGAACGTCCGCGCACGAGCGCCGACTAGCCGCAACCGCCGCGAACGCGGTCGGCGGACTGCTCGGCCGGGACACGCCGGACCGGGCCCTGAACGTGCTGCGTACCGCGCTCGACCGCGGGGACGACTGGGGAACTCTCACCCCGGTCGCCTGGGGCGGAGTGCATCTGCTCCACCAGGGCAGGGTCAGTGAGGTCCTGGACGCCTACCTCGACTGGTCGCGGCCGCGGGACATGTCACCGATGGTGGCGAAGACCCTGTCGGCGTTCGTTTTCGCGGTGTCCATGCCGTACGAGCCGACCGGCCCCGGCACGCTCGGTGCCCGGGCCGCGGACGGTGTCGTGCCAGGGGTCCCGCTGCTCCTCGGCGGGCTGCCTCGTCACACGCCCCGGCTGGCGGAGCTCTGGGCGCGCGCCCTGGCCCGTAAGCCCGTACAGGATCCGGCACTTGCCGCCCTGCGCCAGTGGATCGACGAGTACGCGGACCAATGCCCCGGCGCCCTGGACGCCGTCCGTGAGCTGCTGGTCGACATCGCCCGCAAGCCCGGCAAGCACCGTGAGCGGCTGCTGTGGTGGCTCGCGAAATGGGCGGACGACCGGGAACGGCCCTCGCCGAACTCCGCCGTACTGGCCCGCGCCCTGGAGCGGTCGGTCTGACGGACCGACGCTCACCACGGGCGCCCAACAAGGAAAGGAATGCGGTGGAGGAGCTGACGTACGACCCCGTGCTGGACAGCCAGCCGGTGCCACGCTGGCGGCTGACGAATCCGCTGCGGCCACCTGCTCCGGGTCGAGCCCTGGTGCTGGTCCCCGACAGCGGGGCGGCGCTGACGGTGCGTCCCGGTGAGGAGATACCCGCCGCCCGCTTCGGCGCGTATCAGCGTGTCTACACGGTCGATCTGACCGAGCACCGCCTCGTCCTCGACATCGCCCTGCTCAGCAGCGACGCCACGTTCGCCTTCCGCGGTCGGGTGGAGCTGGTGTGCCGTGTCGCCGATCCCGCCGAGGTGGTGGCGCGTGGCATCCGTGACATGAGCGGTGCCCTGTACGGGCCGATCCGGCGAATGCTGCGACAGGTCTCCCGCGACTACGACGTCGCCGAGTTCCACGAGGCGGAGGAGGCGCTCAACGCCGCCGTCCGTGGGTTCGCCGGTGACTCGGCCGTACGGTTGCGGGGCATCCAGATCGAACTGCTCGTGGACGAGGACGAGATCGCCACGAGCGGCCGTGAGTTCCGGGACGTCGTACGGGAAACCCGGCTGGACGGGATGCGCCGCCGACGCCACCTGGACCTCCTCCGCGACGAAGGTGTCGAAGGCATCATCGCCGAGATCATGGAGCGGGAAGGGCCCCACGCGGCGCTCGCCTGGATCGAGAAGGGCGAGGCGGAGAAGCGGGAGGCACGCCTGGCGGCCATGCGGATGGTGCTGGAGCGCGGCGACGCCCACCGCGAACCGTTCGAGCAGGCGGAGCTGGAGCGCGCCGTTGTGGAGGACATCCTCGGCGACGGCGGGGGACCCTTCGGCGGCGGGCGGCGCAGCCGGGTGCGGGGTGCGCTGAGCGCGGGAGGTGACTTCGCCGAGCCGAAGACCTCGCCTCGCTTCGAGTCCGAAGAGCCTTCCGGGCGTGCGGCGTTACGGGGCGAGGTGGTTCCGCCGCGAGATGCCTCCCGGTCGTCGGAGGATGTCTCCCGACGGTCGGCAGCTGCCTCCCGGCCGCCGGAGGACGAGCCGGTACCCGCACCCGGTGCCGACACCCCGCCCGCGCGTTCCCGCCTGTCCGAGCCGAAGCGTCCGGGACCGGGGCGGGAGGAGCCACGGCACCGCGGACCGGAGTCGGCCGGCCCCGAGCCGTCCGAGCCCCGACGCGTGAGCCGGGTACGGGGCACTGCCAAACGGCCGGGTGGCGCCGGTGGAACGAGCGGCACCGACAGGGACGGCGGAGAACGACGATGACGACACACCACGGCCCGGCCGGAGCACCGGCACCGGCCGGTGCCCCGCACAGGGCGGCCGGATCGGGCCCGGGGACACCCGAGCGCCCGGACCCGCCGCACGGCGGCGCCCCACCCGACCCGTCCCACGCCCCGCCGCCCGGCCTGCCACCGGGCGCAACCGGCGCACCGACCTCCGCACACTCCGTGCTCAACCCGTCGCCCCACCGGCCCCCACCACCGCAAATGATCTGGCGCCATGGACAGCAGGGTCTGCAGGCCGTCAGCGTGTGGACCGAGCGCGTCCCCGGTCGCGGCGAGGACGCGGAGCCGTTCATCGCCCACCACCTGAGCACAGGGCAGGGGCTGATCGCGGTCTTCGACGGTTCGGGAGGTGCGGGCTCCTCCCCCGTCTGGCAGGCGCCGGACGGTGAGACGCGGACCGGTGCGTGGGTGGGTTCGCGGGTGGCCCGGCTCGCCACCGACTGCTGGTTCCACGATGTGGTCGGCGAGGACGAGGCGGACACACCCGACCATTTGCATGCGTACCTGGAGCACTTCCTCGCCTCGGCCCCCCAGCGGCGCAGCAAGATCGTGGGGAAGATGCGCCGTCAGTTGCCCACCACGCTGGCGGCCGTCCAGTACCGGATGTACGAGGACAACGTGCTGGAGTGCCAGGCCCTGTGGGCCGGGGACTCGCGCGCGTACGTCCTGCTGCCGCAGTCCGGCCTGCACGTCCTCACCCGCGACCACACGGAGGAGAGCGACGCGCTGGCGCTGCTGCGCTCGGACCCGCCGATGACCAACTCGGTGAGCGCGGACCGGGAGTTCTATGTCGACGCGGAGCGGGTGACGCTGGAGCTCCCCTGCGTCCTGCTCGCGGCCACGGACGGTTTCTTCGGATACGTGCATACGCCGGCTGAGTTCGAGTACGTCCTGCTCAAGACGCTGATGCGGGCGAACGACGAGTTCGAGTGGGCCGATCTGATCCGCCGCAGGGTGCAGGACTACACCGCGGACGACGCTTCCCTCGCACTGGTCGCGCTGGGCTATGGGGACTTCGCACAGCTGCGGGCCGCGTTCTCCGGGCGCCGTGCCGTCGTGGAGGAGCTGTGTCTGGACGGCAGGCCCCAGGGAGCCGACCAGGCCTCCGCCATGCGCCCCTGGCAGGAGGCGACCTGGGGGGCCTACCGCGCCGGTTACGAGACCCATCTGCCACCTCTGTCGGAGGAGCGGCCATGAAACTGGGCGATGTCATCGCGGGGTACCGCGTCATCAGCGAGCCGACCAACGCCAACGGCGGCAAATGCATCTGGGCCTTCGCCGAGAAGGACGGCAAGCAGTTTTTCCTCAAGCGCTTCCTCGAACCGAAGCGGCCGCGCGAAGGCTCCACGGCGAGCGCGGCGAGTCGCCGCATCCGCCTGGAGGTCTGCCAGGAGTTCGAGGACCGACACCGCGGCATCATGAAGCGGCTGCGTCCGGACGCGCGCGGCGGCGGCAACCTCGTCCTCGCCACGGACTTCTTCCACGAGGGCAGCACGTACTACAAGGTCACGGAACGCATCGACACCTCCAGCCTGGAGAAACCCCAGACCCTGGAGCCGCGTCAGAAGGCCGTCCTGCTGAAGACCCTCGCCAACAGCCTGCATCTGCTGCACGACATCGACGTGGTGCACGGCGACCTCAAACCGCTCAACGTGCTGGTGCAGAAGCGGGGTGGCGCGGCCTTCCACACCGCGAAGCTGATCGACTTCGACGACTCCTATCTGTCGGGCCGGCCGCCCGGGCGCCAGGACATCGCCGGTGACTCCCTGTACGGCGCGCCCGAATGGCGCCGGTATGTACAGGAGGACGAGGCGGTCCAGGCGGAGCATCTGACGACGGCGGTCGACGTCTTCGCCCTCGGCCTGATGACGCACTACTACCTGACCGGGGCCATCCCTGGCCACGACGACCGGTACGGCTCTCCGGCGGATGCGGTCAACGCGGGAGAGGCGCTGACGCTCGACATGCGGCTGTCGGACTCGATGGAGGGGCTGATCCGGGCCATGACGGCGCAGGAACCGAGGAAGCGCCCCCGGATCGCGACCTACTTGAAGGCCCTGGCGGACCCGCAGGTCTGCGCTCTCGTGCACCGCCGCCCGGGCACCGCGAAACCGAAGCCCGCGAAACCCTCGAAGCCCGCCCCCGACGGCGGTGCGGGCTCCGAGGGCTCCCCGGCCCGCACGAGCCGCATCCGGGCCAACCTCAAGGGCGGCGGTGGCCCGCGCGTCCCCCGTACACCGACGCCTGCGGCACCGGCACCCGAACCCCCGGCCGCCACTCCCACTCCCGCTCCCGCCGAGGAGCCGAAATCCGCGGCGCCGAAGACATCCAGGGTGCGGATCAACCTGGGTGACCGCCGCAAGCCGTAACGACATCCTTGAGGAGACGGACACACCACATGAACGCGAACATCGAGCAGTACCAGGGCAATCTGCAGTACGCGGTCGACATCGTGCTGTGCATCGACGCGACCGGCAGTATGTTCCCGGTCCTCGATTCGGTGAAGTCGAGCGCGCTGCAGTTCCACGACCGGCTCAATGAGGTGATGGCGAAGAAGGGCAAGGCCATCAGCCAACTGCGCCTGAAGGTCATCGCGTTCCGCGACTTCGGCGACGATCCCTCCAACGCGATCGAGCAGACCGGCTTCCTTCAACTCCCTTCCCAGGCCAAGGACTTCGAGACCTTCGTACGGGGCATCGAGGCCACTGGCGGCGGCGACATCCCCGAGTCCGGCCTCGAGGCCCTCGCGCTGGCCATCAACTCGCCCTGGGAGAAGGGCCTCGACCGTCGGCGGCACGTCGTCGTGATGTTCACGGACGCCCCGGCCCATCCCCTCGGTACGGTGGGCGCCTCCGCCCAGTCGTATCCCGCGGTGATTCCGCGCAGCATGGACGAGCTCTTCGAACAGTGGGGCTACGCACGCAGTCAGACCGCGGTGATGGAGCAATCGGCGAAGCGGCTCGTGCTCTTCGCGCCGGAGGGCGCCCCCTGGCAGGACCCCATCGCCGAGGAGTGGGACCTCACGCTGCACTTCGAGTCCAAAGCGGGCCAGGGCCTCGAGGAGTTCGAGATGGACGAGATCATCGAGACGATCGCGAACAGCCTGTGAGGCTGGAACTGCCGGGGTGCCGGCTCTTCGTGACCGAGGGAACCCTCGTTGTCGAGTGGCGGGGATTCAGCCAGCTGGATGTGCCGATGGACCGGTGCGCCTCGGTGAGCGTCCGTCCCCACGGGCAGGACGGCGGCGTGCAGATCGCCTTCCGGTTCCTACCCGGGCAGCAGGTCACGGCCGGACTGGTCATGGTGCGCGTCGACGTTCCCGCGCAATTCACGGAACGGGCCGGCTGGTTCGTCGGTGAGCTGAGACGTGTGTACGGCATCGAGGACGTGACGGCGGCCGCCACCGAGGAGGAACCGCTGCGACGCGTGCCGCGTGACAGCGCGGAGTGGGTCACCGCTCCGGCCGGCGTTTCGTCCGAGGTGCTGTACCGAGAGGTCTTCGAGCGGCTGGCGGCCGATCCGGCGTCCTGACGCGGCCGGAACGGGGAGGAAGGGAGCGGGGTGGCTGGGGCCAACTGGCGGTGCACGGAGTGCGACACGTTCAACGCGTCCACGGCGAAGGCGTGCACGGTCTGCGACACGGCGCGCAGCGTGCCCGCCGCACGCGCGCCCGAACCGAAACCGGGAGCGCCGCGGGCCACGCCCGCGAAGTCGGGAGGCGGCGGCAAACCCAAGCGCCCCACACCTGCCCGGCCCCCGGGAGACTGGACGTGTCTCAAGTGCGACACGAACAACGAACGCACCGACCTCTCCTGCATCGCCTGCGAGACCGGGTGGCGGGCGGCGACGAAGAAGCCCGCCACCAAGAAGCCCGCACCGAAGAAGACGGCCGCGAAGAAGACGACGGCGAGGAAGGCAGCGCCCACGCCGGGAGCGACGGCCGCCAAGCCGTCCGGATCTGCTCGTGGCGGCACCGGTTCGAGCACCTCGTCCCGGCCACGGTCCGGCACGAGCAGTCCCCGGTCGTCCACGTCCACGCGTGCCGCCGGCACCGGCGGCACGCGTCGGGCCGCCCCCGGCCGTACGCCCACAGCCGAGGTCTTCTACCCGACGGCGGCCTCCAGCGGATACGTTCCGCCCACCACCACCACCCCGCGTCCCGGCCCAGTCACCTCCCCGGCACCACGCCCGGCCCCCACTCCGTCCTATCCGCGGCCCACCTCCCCGGTATACCGGCCGCCGAAGAAGAGTGGCCTCAAGGGATGTGTGCAGGGCTGCCTCGGCGTGATGTTCGCGCTCTTCGTGCTGTCGCTGCTCGCCAAGGGCTGTGCCGGTGCGTTCTCGTCCGGCGGGAGTTCACCCGATCCGGAGACGTCGCAGAATACGTCGTCGTGCCCTGAGCGGATCGCCTCGGCGCTGCCGTCCGGAGACGGCGCGGAGCTGGTCGAGGCGTTCCGCACGAAGAACAAGCAGATCACCCTCTGCCGGACGGGCGGCGGCGATCTGTACTACTTCGGTGAATTCAGCGACCACCGGGAGAAGGGCATCGCCATGTCCGCGGAGAAGACGTCCGAGGGGTATGAGGCACACAACGGCCCCTACCGCTATCGCATCCACGACGGCGTGGTGACGATCTATCAGAACGCGCGCAGGATCGGTCAGGAGGACCTCACCCCGGAACCTTCTCCGTCCTGAGCATCCGCCCGTCTCAACTTCCAGCTTCACCGGCTGCTCGGCCGTCCGGTTCCACAGGTCGGCCGAGCCGTCGACGACCCCGAACGACAGGTAGGCCCTCGCGGGTTGGAGCCGGGGACCTTCTCCGGACAGCCGCGACACGGAGACCAGGGGCTCGACACACGTCCACTCGGGCCGGACCCCGACGTAGGCCGGAGCGCCGCATCGGAATCGCATGCCTCGAAGCGGTTCGGCTCACCAGGCCCGTACGCATCACCTGCGTCAGGAACGCGCAGTGCGAGGCGACGGGCGTCGGCCGCGTCGCCCACCCGCCCGCGCTCCTTCGACTCCCGGACACCATGGCGTCACACCGAGCGGGCACGTTTCCGCCGTCCCCTCCTGCCTCGCCTTGTATCCGTCCGCCCGCACCGCGCGGTGCGCGACGTGGAAGGACGACGTGCGCCGTGTCCCTGCTCCCGCTCGATGAACTCCCCGGGCCGCTCCCCGCCCCGGCAACCCCCGTCCGCTCCCCCTCCGCCGCACGCCTGGCCGGCCGGGTGCTGAGTCTGGTCCCGCTCCTGCTGATCGGAGCGTGGGCGGTGGTCGACTGGCACGCGGTGTCCGACGGCGCCGCCCGGCTGGCCTCCGCCGACCCCTGGTGGCTGCTTTCCGGGCTCTTCTTCACCTGCCTGGGCTGGGTGGCCGCCGCGGTCGTCCGGCAGGGAGCCATTCCGGAAAGGCTTCCGCCGGGGCCGCTCCTCGCGTCGCAGTTCGCTGCCGGCGCCGCGAACCATGTGCTTCCGGCGAGCATCGGCGCGCATGCGGTCACCCTGCGCTTTCTTCAGCGGCACGGCATCCCGCTCGCCCGGGCCACCGCCTCGCTCGCCCTGTACTCGCTGGTCAAACCGATCGCGAAGACACTGGTGCTGCTCGTCTTCCTGGTGGCCTTCCCCGACCTGCTGCGACTCGGTCAACTCGTCCCGGACGAGCGGACGTTGCTCCTGATCGCCGGGGGCGTGACCATCGGTCTGACCGTGCCGGCCCTGCTCATCACGGTGGTACGTCCGCTGCGTCGCCCCGTCCTGGACCTCGTACGCACCGCTCTGACCGACGTACGGGTGCTGCACTCCCGGCCCAGCCGCGTCCTCGCCCTCTGGGGCGGGTCGGCCATCGCCCCGGTGCTCCAGGCGAGCGTGATCGCCTCGGTCGGGGCCTCGCTGGGTCTGCCGCTGTCCTGGCCACAGGTGGTGTTCGCGTTCCTCGCCGCCAGCACCGCGGTCGGAGCCGTGCCCGCGCCGGGCGGCATCGGCCCCGTGGACGCGGCACTGGTGTTCACCATGGTCGCGCTGGACGCCCCCCTGGACCTGTCCACGGCGACCGTCATCGGCTACCGCGTCCTGACGATCTGGCTGCCCCTGCTGCCGGGCGCACTCGTGCTCTCGGCCCTCGTCCACCGCAAGGCGCTGTGATCCGAAGGCGCAACTCCCGTACCGCGCCGGTGCTGCCGGTGCCTCCGGTGCTGTCTGTGCCCCTCGTCACGGGCGATCTTGGTGTGGAGGCCGCGATTCCTGGCGTAGAGTGGGGTCATCCGACGCGGGGTGGAGCAGCTCGGTAGCTCGCTGGGCTCATAACCCAGAGGTCGCAGGTTCAAATCCTGTCCCCGCTACTGAAACCCGAGGGGCCGGCGAATTCGCCGGCCCCTCGGTCATGTCTCGCGCGCTGAACGCGCACGCCCGGGGCGTTGTCGGTGGTCACGCCCGGGGCGTTGTCAGTGGTGGCGTGCAGGATGGCGGGCATGACAACACCTGTTGCAGTGATCGTGGATGCCGCCGCCTACGCGCAGGCGGTCGAGGACGCGGTGAAGGCGTCGGCCGCCTACTACGCGGGCGGTACGTCGGTACTGGACGACGACGCCTACGACCGGCTGGTGCGCGGCATCGCGGCGTGGGAGGCCGATCACCCCGACGAGGTGCTGCCCGACTCGCCCACCGGGAAGGTCGCCGGGGGCGCTGCAGAGGGGGATGTCCCGCACACGGTGGCGATGCTGAGCCTGGACAACGTGTTCTCGCCCGAGGAGTTCACCGCCTGGACCGCGTCATTGGCCCGGCGCATCGGCCACGAAGCGGAACGATTCAGCGTCGAACCGAAACTGGACGGACTCGCGATCGCCGCCCGCTACACCCGCGGCCGCCTCACCAGGCTGATCACCCGCGGCGACGGGACGGCCGGGGAGGACGTCTCACATGCGATCGGCACCGTCGAAGGCCTGCCTCGGGAGCTCGTCGAGCCGGTCACGGTGGAGGTGCGCGGCGAGGTCCTGATGACCACGGACCAGTTCGAGCATGCCAACGAGGTACGCGCCGCGCACGGCGGGCAGCCGTTCGCCAACCCGCGCAACGCCGCGGCGGGCACGCTGCGCGCCAAGGACCGCGCGTACACCGTGCCGATGACGTTCTTCGGCTACGGCCTGCTCCCGCTGCCCGACACCGATGCGGCGCTGACGGCGCGGCTGGGCGAGAGCGCGCACAGCGCCCTGATGACGCAGGCCGCCGAGCTCGGCGTGAACACCACCGCCCGCACCGCCGTGCCCGGCGTCACGGCTGAAACGGCCGAGCAGGTCCTGGCGCGCGTTGAGGAGATCGCCGCGCTGCGGGCCGAGCTGCCGTTCGGGATCGACGGCATCGTCATCAAGGCGGACCTGGCCGCCGACCAGCGGGCCGCCGGATCCGGTTCGCGCGCCCCGCGCTGGGCGATCGCCTACAAGCTGCCGGCCGTGGAGAAGATCACCCGACTGCTGGAGGTGGAGTGGAACGTGGGCCGCACCGGCATCATCGCCCCGCGCGCCGTCCTCGAACCGGTCGAGATCGACGGCTCCACCATCACGTACGCCACCCTCCACAACCCGGCCGACATCACCCGCCGCGACCTGCGCCTGGGCGACCATGTCATGGTCCACCGCGCCGGCGACGTCATCCCGCGCATCGAGGCTCCCGTCGCCCACCTGCGCACCGGCGACGAGCAAGCGATCGTCTTCCCCGAGGTCTGCCCGCGCTGCGGCGCCGGCATCGACACCAGCGAGCAACGGTGGCGCTGCGAGAACGGCCGCAACTGCCACCTGGTCGCAGCCCTCTCCTACGCCGCCGGCCGCGACCAGCTCGACATCGAAGGCCTCGGCCACACCCGAGTGATTCAGCTGGTCGAAGCCGGTCTGGTCGCCGATCTCGCCGACCTGTTCACCCTCACCCGCGACCAGTTGCTCGATCTGGAACGGATGGGGGAAACCAGCACCGACAACCTCCTCACCGCCATCAGTGCGGCCAAGGGGCAGCCGCTGTCACGCGTGTTGTGCGCGCTCGGCGTCCGCGGCACCGGCCGGTCCATGTCCCGCCGCATCGCCCGGTACTTCGCGACCATGGACAACATCCGCGCCGCCGACGCCGAAGCGATGCAGCGGGTCGAGGGCATCGGTACCGAGAAGGCCCCGTCCATCGTCGCCGAACTCTCCGACCTCGCCCCGCTCATCGACAAGCTCGCGGCGGCCGGAGTGAACATGACCGAGCCCGGCGCCACGCCGCAGGGCACTGCTGCGGGCGACGCCGACAGCGGCGGAGAGACCGCGGAGCCGATGGGCGGGCCGCTGGCCGGGATGACCGTCGTCGTCACCGGCGCGATGACCGGAGCGCTGGAGAAGCTCAGCCGCAACCAGATGAACGAGCTCATCGAACGCGCCGGCGGCCGCGCCTCCTCCAGCGTCTCCAAGAAGACCACCCTGGTCGTCGCCGGAGAAGGCGCCGGATCCAAACGCGCCAAGGCCGAGACCCTCGGCATCCGCCTGGGCACCCCCGACGAATTCGCCACCCTCGTCGCCGACTTCATCGACTGACCGCACCCGACGCGGCGGAGTGCCGCACATCATCACGGCCGGCAGGCATTTCCGCCATTCGTTCGATTCACCGATGCGCGACTGGTCACCATGCCCGCATATCGACATTTTAGAGCCGTTCCATCAATGCGCGCTTTGAGCTGGAATTTCACCATCATTGCGAGTACCCTCGCCCTACCTTTCCGCACATCTTGGCGCCCCGACGCGCTGATCTATCTCCGGAGTGTTCGCATTGATGGTGAAGCGTCGTCTCGGCAAGTCGCCCCAGGCCCGAGGGTGCCTGACCGACACCAATTGCCCCGATGTTTTCGAACTCAGCGATGGCCGCTTCGCGATCATCGGAATGGACATGACGGAAGAATTCCGTGACATTCTTCCCGGCGACGCCGGAGTGGGTCCGAAAGAACGTGTGATTGTCGTGCCGCGGGAAGTCCTTGTCGGCGCCCGGGCGGACATCCCCGCGTCGTAGCCGCATCCCATTCCACAACGCCGCGCGAATCATCGAACCCGTCCGCTTCGCTCCGCAGTCTAGCCATGCCGCCTCAGCGGCGTGGCTCCGACTGCTGCTTCATAGGCGCGTTCAACGATTCGAGAGAACTCTCCTTCGAGAGTGTCCGGAGGGATGTTCTGCGCGCGGGAGGGACGGCGACTCTCCCAGAATTCCCGCCAGAGCGGGTTGACGAAAAGCGATCGCAGTGATGCTTCGACATGGCGTTCTGTGTAGCCCATCTCGAAGGCGAGCATCTGCAGCGACAGCACCTGGTTCATGTAGAGAAACTGCCTGTTGCGCGAGGCGGACTCGTCCCGACCGAACGAAGGCCAGGTGGCGGCCAATTCCGGATCGTCCATGGCCATCTTCAATATCGACATGTGCAGGCCACGAATCAAGGCCTCGGACGTTCGATGAAGCTCCCCCTTGGACAGCCCAGCCACATGGCATTGCGCCTCGAGAGCTTCCAGCTGGGACTGGAGCGCGAGTCGCTGCAGTTCAGATTCCTTTTTCTGCATGCGCATGGTCCGCGCCATATAGAAGAGAACCGCGGTGGAACTCGCCGCCGATGCCGCGCCGAACGCTTGCCCGGCATTGCTGCTGCTGTCACTCTGGAGGGCAGGTATCTGCACAAGCAGTACGCTCAGGGCCGCGCAACCAAAGCACGCGATCAGGACCGCCCCCACCGTCACACCGAATTGCCTGAACCGCTCATTCATCGCGGCACGCCCCCCGCTTATACGTCTTTCCACTCACGGCCACTTATCTCTCAAGCGGCACTTCCGGGCAGATCGAAGTACCTGGAGTCAGCCCTGCGGAGTGTGTCCGACCGGAAGGCGTTTCACCTGGGCTGCGAGGTAAATACCCGGCAGCCTCCACATGGAAACGGGCCGCCGCTCGGAGCAGCGATCTCCGCGTTTGCGCATTCGGAGTTCACTACTCCAGATTCGCGAGCCGACACCGCAATGATGTTACCGAAGGGTAATGCGGGTGCTTTTTGGGACGCTCGGGGGCTCTGGGGTCTCAGTCGATCTCATCGCGCATCACCGAACAGCATGCCAAACACTCAACGCGTCGCATTTGGTGGATCGGGTGTGCCGGAGATTGCCTCCACGCGCCCTATGCGCCCCCGGCGACGGGCACCGCGGCTGCCCTTACGCACAGCCGAAGTGGGCGCCCGTCACCGGCGCATGCCTGCGCCCGGTCTCAGCTCTCGTCAGTCGTCAGCCGCAACGAAATGCTGTTGATGCAGTACCGCTGGTCGGTCGGGGTCGGATACCCCTCGCCCTCGAAGACATGCCCAAGATGCGACCCGCACCGAGCGCACCGCACCTCGGTCCGCACCATCCCGTACGACGGGTCCTCGATCAGCTCGACCGCGTCGGTGTCCTTCGGGTCGAAGAAGGACGGCCAGCCGCAGTGCGACTCGAACTTCTCGTTGGACGTGAAGAGTTCGGCGCCGCAGGCGCGGCAGGAGTAGACGCCCTCGGTCTTGGTGTCGGTGTACTCGCCCGTGAAGGCGGGCTCGGTGCCCGCCTTGCGAAGGACCGCGTACTCAGCCGGGGTCAGCTCCGCGCGCCACTGCTCGTCCGGCTTTTCGATGTCGTACGACATGAAGCTCAACCCCTCACTACAAATACGGCGTATGGCTACTGCGACAGGCGGGTCAGGATCTCGGGTCCGAGGTCCGTGACGTCGCCCGCGCCCATGGTGAGAACGAGATCACCGGGCTTCGCCATTCCCGCGACGACGGAGGGCACCTCTGCCTTGTCGTGGACCGGCGTCACCTCCGCGCCCGCCGCACGTGCCGCCTTGATGATCAGCTCGCTGGTGACGCCCGGAATCGGGTCCTCGCGGGCCGGGTAGATGTCCAGGACGACCGAGGCGTCCGCGAGGGACAGGGCCTCGCCCATCTCCTTGCCCAACTCCTGGGTGCGGGAGAACAGGTGGGGCTGAAAGACCACCAGGATGCGGGCGTCACCGGCCGCCGCGCGCATCGCCTCCAGGTCGGCCGTCATCTCCGTCGGGTGGTGCGCGTAGGAGTCGATGACCTGGACGCCCGCCTCCTCGCCCTTCAGCTGGAGGCGGCGCTTCACACCGGTGTAGGACGCGAGCGCGGGGGCCAGCTCGGTGGCCGGAATGCCAAGCGCCACGCCCGCCGCCAGCGCGGCCACCGCGTTGTGCGCGTAGTGGCGGCCGGGGACGGAGACCGTGAAGGTCAGCTCCGAGCCGTCCAGGCGTACCGTCACCTCGCTCTTCAGGCCCTGCGGGACCACGGAGAGCACACGGACGTCCGCGTCCGCCGCGTCGCCGTACGTCACCACGCGGACGTCACGGGCCGTGACGCGGCGCGTCAGCTCGCGGGCGCCCTCGTGGTCCGCCGAGATCACCAGCGTGCCGCCCTCGGTGACGCGGTCCACGAACGTCTCGAAGGACTCGTAGATCTCGTCCATGGACGCGTAGTTGGCGTGGTGGTCCAGCTCCACGTTCAGCACGATCGCCACCTCGGGCGCGTACTTGTGGAAGCTGCGGTCCGACTCGTCGGCCTCGGCGACGAAGATCTCGCCCTCGCCGTGCAGCGCGTTCGAACCGGGGGCGTCGAGGTCGCCGCCGATCGCGTACGACGGGGACAGGCCCAGGGTGGACAGGGACACCGCCAGCATCGACGTCGTGGTCGTCTTGCCGTGGGTGCCCGCGACCGCGATGGGGCGCAGGCCGTCCATCAGCCGGGCGAGGGCGTCCGAGCGGTGGACCACCGGGATGCCGAGCTCCGCGGCGCGGGCCAGCTCCGGGTTGTCCGGGCGGATCGCGGAGGAGACCACGACGCAGGTGGCGTCGGACGCCAGGTGGTCGGCCGCGTGCCCGATGTGCACCGTCGCGCCGAGCGCGCGCAGGGCCTCGGCGGTCGCGGACTCCTTCGCGTCGCTGCCCGCCACCTTGGCCCCGCGCTGCGCGAGGATCTTCGCGATGCCCGACATTCCGGCGCCGCCGATGCCGATGAAGTGCGGTCGGTCCATGGCGGTAGGAAGGCCGGGTGCCATGCGCTGTTCTCCCCAAGATCCGGTACGAGGCTGAAGTGCGCCCTCGTGAAGGAGCGCGCCCCCAGCCTATGCCGTGGCGCGGGCAGCGCCCCGCAAGGGGCGCGGGGCTGTGACTTTGTGCGGCTCCGCCGCGTGGGCGCGACCGGCCGCGACGGACGGACCCGCGGCCGACAGCCGTCAACACCCCCCACGTGCCCCACGGCGGGCCCAACGGCGGCAGCGGCAGCGGTCACACCTTGCTGTGCGAGAACAGTTTCAGGACCGGCACGCCCACCTTGTGGCGAGCCCGGGAGGCCCAGTCACGGTGGAAGAACTCTTCCACGTAGTGGGGGTCGGTCAGCACGATGACCTCGTCGGCGTCGATCTCGTCGACCAGGGCCTTCAGCGCGTCCAGCGGATGGTCCTCGATGAGCCGGCCCTCGGCCTCGCTGCCGGCCGAGCGCAGGGCCAGCAGGGACACGTCGAGGGCCTGCTGCCCCTGTCCGACCGCCGCCTCGCCCTCCGGCGTCTCTCGCTCGTGGGCCGCCTCGTCCAGCTCACCGAGCGCCACATCGTCGATCGCCCGCAGCAGCCGGTCCGCCTGGTCCCCACGCGGCTGGAGCAGCACGTGGAAGGCGACCGTCTCGTCGCCGTGCAAGGTGGTGACGAACTCCACGTCGGCGGACGTCAGGGCCTTCTCGATCATCAATACGCTTGTGAACACGACAGGCGCCCTTCTCCTCCATGGGCCCGTCCCAGGCCCCTGCGGAAACCATCCTGCCCCGTGACCGTACGGGGTCTGCGAGATTTAGTGTGCCCAGCGGAAGATAACCGAAATAAGGGATTTCACCGACTTGTCAGGACCGACGGTATCGGCTGTACAGGAACCCGGCCTCCTCCAGTAGCGACACGAGTTCGAATCTCGCCGGGACCGCCATCGAGGGCCCCCCGGCGATGCGCTGCGCGTCACCGGCGGCGAGCATCGGCGACAAGGTCAGGCAGAGCTCGTCGAGCACTCCCCCCGCGACGAACTGGCCGAGCAGCCGGGGCCCGCCCTCGGTCAGCAGCCGGGTCAGACCGAGTTCCCCGAGGGCCCGCACCGCGCGGGCCGGGTCCACCCCCATCCCGTCCCCGGCGATCACCACCTGGGCGCCCGCCTTCTCGGCCGCCGCGACCCGGTCGGGTGCCGCCCCGGCACCCGTCAGCACCAGCGTGGGCACCAGGGGCGAGGTGAAGAGCGGCAGCGAGAAGTCCAGGTCGAGGCTCGCGGTGACCACGGCGATGGCGGGCGCGGGGCCCTGTCCGGCCGCCTCCCGGAGCTCCGCGAAGGCCTCACGCGCGCGTGCCGGACGATAGCCCTCCTGGCGTACGGTTTCGGCGCCGACGACCACCACGTCGGCGAGCCCCCTCAGCACCCCGAAGATCCGCATGTCGGTGGCGCTGGAGATGGGCTGTGAGCGCCCGTCGTGCTGGGCCGCACCGTCGAGCGTGGAGACCATGTTGCCGCGCAGCCAGGGCTCCCGGCGGTCGGGGTAGGCGTAGGCCTCCGCCAGTTCCCCGAGCCCCCACTCCCGGTCCGTCACATCCGCCTCAGGGGCCCCGCCCGAGGCCTGGGCTGCTGTTTCATAGGTCACAGGGAACAGGCGTCGCATGACGTGCAGTGTGGCACGGCCCTTAGAGTGGGGAACCGTGTCGTCCTCCACCACCGCCTCCGGGATCGACCCGATAGCCGAAGCGGCCCCCCTGTCCCTGTGCGCCCGCGAGCCGCACGTCCCCGCCGACCGACTGGTCGCCGAGATGGTGCCGCCGCCGCGCTTCGACTCGGTCCGCTTCTCCACGTACATCCCGGACCCGAACCAGCCGAGCCAGACCGAGGCCGTACACGTCCTCGAGGGCTTCGCCGCCGGACTCGGCGGGGCGCACGCCGTCGGCGGCGGCAAGCGGAAGCTGTTCGGCTTCGGCAAGGGCCCGAAGAAGGCTCCCGTCGGCCCCCGTGGCGTCTACCTCGACGGCGGCTACGGCGTCGGCAAGACGCACCTGCTCGCCTCGCTCTGGCACGCGACCCCGGCGGAGCCCGCGCTCAAGGCGTTCGGCACCTTCGTGGAGCTGACGAACCTGGTCGGCGCGCTCGGCTTCCAGAAGACCGTGCAGACGCTCTCGGGCCACCGTCTCCTCTGCATCGACGAGTTCGAACTCGACGATCCCGGCGACACCGTCCTCGTCTCCACTCTGCTCGGCAAGCTGGTCGACGCGGGCGTCGCGCTCGCCGCCACCTCGAACACGCTGCCGGGCAAGCTGGGTGAGGGCCGGTTCGCGGCCGCCGACTTCCTGCGGGAGATCCAGGGCCTGTCCGCGCGCTTCCGGCCGCTGCGCATCGACGGCGAGGACTACCGCCACCGCGGGCTGCCCGAGGCCCCGGCGCCGTTCTCCGACGAGCAGGTCACCAAGACGGCGTACGCCACCGCCGGCGCCTCGCTCGACGACTTCCCGCACCTGCTCGACCACCTGGCGCGCGTCCACCCCAGCCGGTACGGCGCCCTGACGGACGGCGTCGCGGCAGTCTGCCTCACCGACGTCCAGCCGGTCCCGGACCAGTCGACCGCGCTGCGGCTCGTCGTGCTCGCCGACCGTCTGTACGACCGCGAGGTGCCTGTCCTCGCCTCCGGAATGCCCTTCGACAAGCTGTTCAGCGAGGAGATGCTGAACGGCGGGTACCGCAAGAAGTACTTCCGCGCGATATCCCGGCTCACGGCGCTGGCGCGGGACGCCAAGGGGCTCGTGGAAGCGTAGTTTCCGGCCGCCGAGGTATCGGTTCCGGCCCTCTTCCGGGTGAAACGTTGAGTTAACCCTGCAAACAACTTGCCTTGTTAACCTATGTGTTGACATGAGGGAAGAGATGCCGGGAGGGGGCGCATGATACGAGGTACGACGGCCCGGACCCTGTATGTGGTACTCGCCGCCGTCCTGATCAGTCTGCAGCTCTTCGCCCCCACCGAGGCGTTCGCGTCCGCGCACAGGGGCGAAGTCGCCTCCTGCGCCGAGGCCGAGCACCCGCACAAGGTGGCCCCGCCCCTGGGTGCCCGGCGACGGACCCACGACGAGGACCTCGTACCCGAGACGCCCGCGCGCGCCCTGCTCGCGAGCGACCTCGCGGGCACGTATCCGCAGGTCCCTCTCACCGCCTCGCACCCCCGCACGTCGAGATCCTCGGCCGGCCACTCCCCCGCGGGACTTCAGGTCTTCCGCTGCTGAGCGGAGCGCTTCCCCCCACGCTCCGTTGTGCAAACCGACGCGCCCTCATGGCGCGCCAGGAGGAACCGACATGCAGCCTCTCATCGACCATGCCCGCTCCTTCGGCCGGCGACCCGAGGATTTCGCCTCGCTCGCCCACGGCCAGTCCCCCCAGGTCCTGTTCATCACCTGCTCCGACTCCCGGGTCGTCCCGGCCCTGATCACCGGCGCCCGCCCGGGCGAACTCTTCGAGCTGCGCACCGCGGGCAACATCGTCCCCCCGTACGCCTCCGACCGGCCGACCTCCGAGGCGGCCACCGTCGAGTACGCGGTGGACGTACTCGGCGTGTCCGAGATCGTGGTCTGCGGCCACTCGCATTGCGGCGCCGTCGGCGCACTGGTGCGCGGCGAGGACCTGGACGCCGTACCGGCCGTACGCGACTGGCTCGCACAGGCCGAACCCCCTTCCGACATGCCCGACGACGACCCGGCCGTCGCCGACGCGGTGCGGAACCATGTCCTCGCGCAGCTGCTCAGGCTTCGCGAATACCCCTGTGTGCAACGGGCCATGACGACTGGTCAGCTGCGCCTGCACGGCTGGTACTACGAGGTCCACACCGGCTCCGTACGCGCGTACACGCCGGACACCGACTCCTTCGAGGCGCTGTGAGCCGCGCGATGAAACTCCCGAGCCTCGCGAAGCAATTCCCGTACCTGCGACAGGACTTCACGGCCTCTCTCGTCGTATTCCTCGTCGCCCTGCCGCTGTGCGTGGGCGTCGCCGTCGCTTCCGGCGTACCGGCCGAACTCGGCCTGGTCACCGGCATCGTGGGCGGTCTCGTCACCGGTCTGATGCGCGGCAGCAGCCTCCAGGTGTCGGGGCCCGCCGCCGGGCTGACCGTGCTGGTCTTCGAGGCTGTACGGGAGTACGGGCTCGCCGTCCTCGGAGTCGTCGTGCTCGCCACGGGCGTGCTCCAACTCCTCATGGGCGCCCTGAAGTTGGGGCGCTATTTCCGGGCGATCTCGGTGGCGGTCGTCGAGGGCATGCTGGCCGGGATCGGGCTCGTGCTGATCGCGGGCCAGCTCTACTCGATGGCGGGCCTGAAGGCACCGGCATCCGGACTCGACAAGCTCGCCGGGCTGCCCGAGGCGCTCGTCGACGCGGCCCGCAGCACCGAGGCGTTGGCCTCGATCGGGCTCGGGGCCGGCACGATCGCCGTGCTGGTTCTGTGGAAGCGGCTGCCGCGTCGGGTGCGTACGGTGCCGGGGGCGCTCGGCGCGGTCGCGCTGGCCACCCTGGTCTCACTGGCGTTCGGCCTGCCCGTGGCCACGGTGGAGGTGCGGGGGCTGCTCGGCTCGATCCAGTTGCCCTCGCCCGACGCGTTCGGCGAACTCGCGAGTGTCGGAGTCCTCGGCACGATCCTTGCGTTCACCCTGATCGCCTCCGCCGAGTCGCTGTTCAGCGCGGCGGCCGTGGACCGGCTGCACGACGGGCCGCGGACCGAGTACGACAGGGAGCTGATGGCGCAGGGCGCGGGCAACGCGGTCTGCGGGCTGCTCGGCGCGCTGCCGATGACCGCCGTGATCGTACGCAGCGCGGCGAACGTCCAGGCGGGCGCCCGCACGAAGGCGTCCCGGGTGCTGCACGGCCTGTGGCTGCTCCTGTTCGCGGCGCTGCTGCCCGCCGCGCTCGGCGTCATCCCGCTGCCCGCCCTCGCCGGCATCCTGGTGCACGCGGGCTGGAAGCTGATTCCGCTCCGGGAGATCGCGTCGCTGTGGCGTGAGCACCGTGGCGAGGCACTGATTCTCGTCGTCACCGCCGTGGCGATCGTCGCCGTCAGCATGTTCGAGGGCGTCCTGATCGGGCTCGCGCTGGCCGTCGTCAAGACGGCGTGGGAGGCCTCGCACGTGCGCCTGGAAGTCATAGACAAGGGCGCCGGACCCGTCCAGGCGTACCTCTCGGGCAACGCGACCTTCCTGCGGCTGCCGAAGATACTCGACAGCCTGGAGGCGCTGCCGCAGGACCGCCCCGTCGAGCTGGACCTCTCCGGCCTGCACCACTTGGACCACGCGTGCCGCACCGCGCTGGAGAACTGGTCGGCGCGGCACAGTGCGGCGGGGATCGAGCCGGTGAGGGTTACGCCGGGGGCCTGAGCCCGTGGCCGGGCCCGCCACGCAGCGGGCCCGGCCTTTCGACGTAAAGTAGACATATCAGGCATGAAGTAGACATATCAGGCATGCTGGGCGGCTCGGGAAGGGGTCGTCATGGTCGAGGAACTCATCGCGGCGGGTGTGGCGACCGGCGCGGCCGGTCTGGTCTATCTCTCCGCGGCGGCCCGGGTCGTCAAGCAGTACGAGCGCGGGGTGGTCCTGCGGCTGGGGCGGCTCAGGGGAGACGTCCGCCCCCCGGGCTTCACCATGATCGTCCCCATCGTCGACCGGCTGCACAAGGTCAACATGCAGATCGTGACGATGCCGGTGCCCGCCCAGGAGGGCATCACGCGGGACAACGTCACGGTGCGGGTCGACGCGGTCGTCTACTTCAAGGTGGTCAACGCCCCCGACGCGATCATCCAGGTCGAGGACTACCGCTTCGCGGTCTCGCAGATGGCACAGACCTCGCTGCGGTCGATCATCGGCAAGAGCGACCTCGACGACCTCCTGTCCAATCGCGAGAAGCTCAACCAGGGCCTGGAGCTGATGATCGACAGCCCGGCGATCGGCTGGGGTGTGCAGATCGACCGCGTCGAGATCAAGGACGTATCGCTGCCGGAGACGATGAAGCGGTCGATGGCCCGGCAGGCCGAGGCCGACCGTGAGCGGCGCGCCCGGGTCATCAACGCCGACGCGGAACTCCAGGCGTCCAAGAAGCTGGCGGAGGCCGCCGGAGTGATGTCGGAGCAGCCCGCGGCGCTCCAACTGCGGCTGCTGCAGACGGTGGTGGCGGTCGCGGCGGAGAAGAACTCCACACTCGTACTGCCCTTCCCGGTGGAGCTGCTGAGGTTTCTGGAGCGGGCGCAGGGCGGTCAGGTGTCACCCACCGCCGAGCAGTCGGCGCCCCCGCGGCCCGATGAGCACATCCCACTCGACGTGCCCGATGAGCCGGTCCCGCTCGATGAGCCACTCCCACTCCATGAACCCGGCCTGCTCAATGATGCCGTCCGGCTCCATGAGCCCGGCATGCTCGACGAGACCGACCAGCTCCAGGAACTCGATGAGCTCGATGAGCCCAAGGGCGACGAGTGACACCTGCTGCGCGCGTGGCAATCGAAGCGGTCAACACGCCGGTGTGGGCGAGTTTCCGACCAACTGGACCAAGGGCAGGGTCCGTTCGGCGCGCCCGACGGGCCCGCTCCGGGCGATGCGCGTCCCTGACGACACCGTCTGCCCAAGGGCCGCTGCCCGGCCGACATGCCCTCCTAGCCCTTCCGGCGGCGGGTCAGCGCCCTGGTCAGGACGGGGCCGGCGGCCGTGACGAGCAGCGCGGCCAAGGGTGCGACGACGTCGGCCCACGGATCGCGGATCGGGTGGTAGGTGGCCGTGCCGTCGCGCAGTTCTATGAAGCCGAGCGGGCGGGCCCCGCAGCCGCCGCCTCCACCACCGCCCTCGCCGTCCTTCGCGCGGCCCAGCCCGCGCAGGATGCCGCCGCCGAAGCCGAAGCCGACCTTGGCGACGGGGATGACCGTGACGCCTTCGCGGGTGATGGCCTCGCCGAAGACGGCCGTCACCGAGGCCCGCCCGCCGAGCCGCTCGGCGATCCCCTCCAGCAGCCGGGCGACGGTCCCGCCCGCAGGCTCGACGGAACCGGCGAGCGGGGCGGTGGGGGCGTCCGGCGGGGGCGTCATGTCCTGCGGTGCTGTCATCGCGGTACCTCCTGGCCCGGGGTGCGGAGCATTGCCGATGACCGCAGAGTAAATCCCGTGCCTGCCCTGCGGTCCCCTGCTAGCGTCACCGGCATGAAGCGTGCCGCTGTGAACACGACGACGCCGGAGAGTGTCCCGGCGCGCTGACCGCTGACGTGAGTCGAAAGCCCCGGGGCGAGTGCCCCGGGGCTTCGCCGTGCGGGCACCCGTCCCTCCCTCGCGAGGAGACCACCGTGCACGACCACCGCCGACTCGGCCGTGAACTGGACCTGTTCGACACCGACCCGTTGATGGGCGCGGGCCTGCCGTACTGGCTGCCCGACGGCGCGGCCGTGCGGCACGCCCTGGAGGAGTACGTCCGCGACGCCGAGCGGCGGGCGGGCTATCGGCATGTGTACTCACCAGTGCTGGGGAAGCGGGAGCTGTACGAGATCTCCGGGCACTGGTCGCACTACAACGAGGACATGTTCCCGGCGATGGAACTCGGCGGGGAGCAGGTGGTGTTGCGGCCGAGCCTGTGCCCCCACCATGCGCTCATCTACCGCTCCCGCTCGCACAGCTACCGCGAACTTCCCCTCCGTATCGCCGAGTTGGGTGCCATGTACCGCTCCGAGCCGTCCGGCGTCCTCGGTGGACTCACCCGCGTACGCGCCATCCAGCTCAACGACGCACACATCTTCTGCACCCCGGACCAGGTCGCCGAAGAGGCGTACGCGGCACTGGAGTTGATCCGCCGGGCGTATGAGGCGATGGGCATCCGCGCGGCCCGCTACCGGCTCTCCCTGCCGGGCCCCGGCGGCGAGTACGTCGTCGATCCCGAGCTGTGGCGACGCTCGGCCGCGCTGCTGCGCGAGGTCCTCGACCGCTCCGGGGTCGCGTACGAGGCCGTCGAGGGCGAGGCGGCGTTCTACGGCCCCAAGATCGACGTCCAGATCGCCGACCCGGCGGGGCGCGAATCCACCCTCTCCACCGTCCAGGTCGACTTCCACCAGCCCGAGCGCTTCGACCTGCACTACATCGGCCCCGACGGCGCGAAGCACCGGCCGGTCATGGTCCACCGCAGCGTCATCGGCAGCCTGGAACGGGCCGTCGCCCATCTCATCGAGGTGCACGGCGGTGCTTTCCCGCCCTGGCTCGCACCCACCCAGCTGGTGGCCCTGCCCGTCTCCGACGCCGAGGTCGACCGGGCCGCGGCGCTGGTACGCCGCTGCCGCGACCAGGGGCTCCGGGCCGAGCTCGTCGCCCCGGACCAGGGCACCCTGGGCGCCCGGGTACGCGCCGCCCGCCTCGTCCCGTACCAGGCGGTGATCGGCCCCAGGGAGGCCGCCGCCGACATGATCGCGCTGCGCCTGCGCGACGGCCGCCGCCTCGACGCCCGACCCGCCGCCGAGGTTCTGCGCCGCATCGCAGGGCCCATCGACGCCCGCGGCGCCGAACTGCTCGACGGGGACGCCTGAACGCGAGTAGCGCGCCCCGTCCGCCCGTCGCACCATCGAGGGCCAGGTCCGGAAGGGGGACACGGTGACCAAGCAGGACAGCGAGAAGGACCAGTACGACGGCGAGAAGGACAGTACGAAGGATGGCAGGCGGGACGGCCGCAGGGGCGACGGAAAGGGCGACGGAAAGGGCGACGGGAAGGCCGACGGACGGAAGGCCGCGGGCAAGGCCCCGCCCCGGATCCGTGAGCTCCTGCGCATCCCCGGCGGGAAGGGCGTCGACCTCAAAGCTCCCTCTTGAGCACCTCGAGGCGATGGATCCGCAGTACCCGAAGGCCGACTTCGACGTCGAGGAGAGCCGGAAGCTACTCCTACAAGGGAGTTGAGGGCACACCGCGCGCGGATCGCGCCGCAGGGCGAGGGGCGGGAGGGATCAACCCTGACCGCGCCCTCGCCCTGGCGAAGGAACCACCACGGGCAGGCGTCAGCAGTGTGTGGCGGCCGTCCGGTCCGCCGAGACCACTTCGCCGCCCACCCGGCCCGAGCGTCGATGGAGAGCGCGGGCCGGCGGAGCCGTTGGTCAACCGACCATGGACGGGACGTAGGGCGACAAGGCCGGAGCCAGCTGCACTCCGGGGGCCAGGCCGAGGGCGACGAGGGCGTCGGGCAGACCGCGACCCACGCGGGCCGCCTCCACCGTGCCCGGAACGGCCAGTTGGCGGCAGCTGGTGGCGATGATGTCGAACAGATGCTGCACCCGGCCGGGGCCGCGAGGCAGCAACTGGCCGTGGAAGTCCTCATGGTGAGCGAGGACGAGCGCGGCAAGGCCGACCACGTGGGCCGAGGCCGTGCCGGTGCCGTCGACGGCCGCGTAACCGCTCTGCGGCGCAGACGACAGGACCGCCACACCGGGGGCAGCCGCGTCGACACCGGGGCCGTAGCAGCTGAACGGCGCGGCAAACAGCCCTTCCGGCGTCAACTGCCGCCCCGAATGCGTGGCTTGGGAGGTTTCCTGCGGATACGACCCGAAGACTCCCAGCGCGCCCACGGCGAACACGGTGGGCAGTGAGCCCGGGAAGGCGACCGGCCCGCCGGTGTCGCCCGCCGGGGCGATGCAGGCGATGCCCGCCGCGTTGGCGTCGGCGAGCTTGCGCGATACCAGCGCCGACGAGAACGGGGTCGCCACCTCGATGTGGGCGATGTCGACCTCGCGTTCGATGCAGCGGTCCAAGGCGGCGATCAGGTCGCTGAAATGCCCGTCGGGCATCACCTGACACACATCGATCTCGGCGTCGACCGCGATGCCGATGACACCCTTGCCGGTGTCCGCCCCGGCGATGATGCCCGCCGCGTGGGTACCGCTGCCCACCGTGTCGTGAGCCCATCCCTCGTCCGTGCCGCGCACGATATCGGCCCCGGCGCGCACCTGTTGCTTGAGATCGGGGTGCTCGGCACTGACCCCCGAACCAATGACCGCGATCTTGACACCGAAGGCGCGGAAGGTGGGAGGCAGCCTGTCCAGCCGCATGGCCTGCTGGCCCCAGCCGTACTGCTGCCGCTTCTCCAGTTCCGGGTACACCTTGGCCAGCGGGGTGAGGGTGACGAGGTTCTCCCGGGTCGCCGACAGGTCGGGGCGATGGATCCAGCGGTCCGTGTAACCGCTCCTGGGCCGGACGTACAGGGACTGAACGGACTGGGCGGTCTCCGTCGCCAGCGTGACAGTGACCGCTCCCTCGGCGTCCGTGATGCCCTGGCTCGGCCAGTTCGACCCGATCAGGAACACGCCTGCGCCGGCCAGCGGTTCGCCATCCGGGCCGCAGACGCGCAACGTGATGTCCACCGGTTCTTCCAGCGGCATGACCAGCCCTGGATCACGGAGGGCCAGACTCCCCACGGTCGGCGTGGCGGCGGGTCCGGTTCCGGCCAGCGGCAGGTCCGGCTCGATGTGCACGTGCAGCGACCGCATGGCCGGTACCTGGGCAGCGGCTGCCTCGACGACCGCGATTTCCGGGCAGGAAGGGGTCAGCCCGGCCGACTGGAGCTTCTTCGACGGCTCCAGCCTGCGGATCACCTTGACCTCGGGCATCAGGTCCAGCCGGTCGCACACCGCGTCCATGCCGAATTCGGATACTCCTGGCGGGAGCAGATACTGAGGCAGCGGTGTCACCAAGTACCGCTCCCGGCGCGACTGCACCGCGAGCGGTGACTGCACGCCTTCCTTGCGTGGCTCCGTTTCCTTGCCTTCGGATCCCGGCCCGCTTGCCGCCGCGCCGCCGGACCCGTTCTCACGGTTGTTTCGGGGCCTTTCCTTGACCATTACGTCCACCTTCACCACGCCTCGTTGTCCTTGTGCTCCCTGACCCGGCGAAGGGCGGCTCGCGCTTTCACGGTGATGCGGTGTGCCCGGAACGACTCCGGGCACACCGCATCGCACGCCGCCCGCAGGTCAGCCGATACCGAAGGGCTGACCCACCTGGCCGTAGCCGAAGCCCGGCTGCTGGAACTGCGGGAACTGCTGCTGCCCGAAGGGCTGCTGGCCGAACCCGCCACCCCACTGCTGCTGGCCCGGCTGGCCCGGCTGGCCCTGCTGGCTCTGCTGAAGCAGCGTCACGATCGCGGTCGGCAGCGCCTGCTGCACGGACTGCTCCACAGCGTGACGGATGCCCGTGTGCAGCGTGTGGTGCAGCGAGAGGGCGAGGTACGGGTGCGCCTGCTGGGCCAGGCCCTGCTGCTGAAGCTGCTGCTGGACTTGCTGGATCTGCTGCAGCGACTGCTGCATGCGCTGCGCGATCTGCTGGCTCGCCTGCTGGCAGGCCTGCTGGATCGCCTGCTGGACGACCTGTGCGATCTGCTGCTGGCCGCCCATCTGCTGGCCGTACTGCTGCTGGCCGTACTGCTGCAGGGGCTGGGTACCGGTCATCACCGACATGAATGCTCCATTCGATGCCACCATGGAAAAGCCAACATATGGGACCATGTTGGCTTTATCGGAAGTTTCCGACGTCTCGAACCTAAGTGGGTGTCGCTGTGACCGCAATCGGGAGCAGCACACCGTTCGCGGGTACGGGTATCGCGAGCGACGGACGGCATCGGGGGTGTCCCGCCCAGCGGTTGCCGTGGACGTGCCGCCGCACGGCTGACGGCGGCTCCCGGCAGGGTGTCCGTGCGACGGCCGCCTCGTCAGGCGTGGTCGACCAGTTGGGCGTGTCCGCGCTGACGTGCGCAGTGGGCACAGCAGAAGAACTGGCCATCGGCCTGCAGGCCGTGGCCGAGGATGCGGCACTGACAGTTGTCACAGGTCGGGGCCATCCGCTGCGCCGCGCATTCAAGGCTGTCGAAAATGTGGACGGCGCCGGCCGCCCGTACTTCGAATGTCATGTCGTAGTCGTTGCTGCAGACCTCGCACACGGCCATGAACCTTCACTCCTCACTGGGCCGGACCATTCGGCCCGGCATACGGTAGGGACGGCTGCTCCGAGCCCGTATTCCACCGGGTGCGAGGGAAGGGATCATCCGGCGCCGAGAAACCACCCTGACGGCCGCCACGCCGTCCACCCGATCACCGCCCCGCAGTCGGAGTGGTCGGTCTTCAGCCGGACGTCGAGCGCAGCGCGATGGGCGCGGCCGCCGCGCTGGGGGTCGCCTTCGTGCCGTACTCGCCGCTCGGCAGGGGCTTTCTGACCGGTGCCTTCACCGACGCAGGCAAAGACCTGTCCAGCAGCGACTTCCCTCCGCAGCCAGGGAGGCCCAGGGTCTGTCATCGGAGTGATCTCGGGCGGTGCCGACTTCGACAGAGGAGAGCCGCGAGCGCCTGATGAATGTCCAGGGAAGGGCCCTCCGCTGTCGCGGAGGGCCCGGCCTGCCGCGGAGGGCGGCCGCTCACCGCCCTTGTTCCACGTACTCCTTGAATTGCTCCAGATCGCTGCGGACGAGCCGTTCGACCGCGTTCGCCTGGGCGAATCCCTTAGGCCCGCCGAAGGTCTCCCTGATGCTGTCGGGGTCGTACTCGAGCCGTGCCTGGACCCGGGTGTGGTTCTTGTCGATCGGCTGCAGCGAGAAGGATCCCGTCAGCTCCGCGGCGCCTGTGGTGCGCCACTCCATCGCGCGCTCTCCACTGCGGTCGGAGACCCGGGCCTCGAATTCCCGCGCCTGGCCGCCGGCCTCGACGTCCAGATGCGCTCGGCCACCCGCCTCCGTACGGGCATCGCGCACTCCTTCCACGAAGCGCGGATAGTTCTCCACCCGATGAAGGCTTTCCCAGGCCTTGTCGATCGGAACTCCGACATCGACGTGTTCTTCGAGGATGCTCATGACGCACCTCCACGTTCGGCTGATGCATGGACTTCTGCTTCCAGTGTGCGCCCAGGCACCGGTCGGGTGACCGAAGAATGAGACGAGGCCGACCACCATGTGAGCTGTCGGCGCGGTCGCAGAGCATGTGCCGCGAAGGACAGGGGTGCGTCGTCCGGTGTTCCGGGGGGACCATGGAATCCGAAGCACTTGCAGACACAGACAGGTCCCGCTCCAGCCAGGCCGACGGATGGCCCCCGTGGCACCGGTCGACGGAAGGAGTGCCTGCCATGAGCGAAGCCGAACGGCCTCTCGTGGACCTCGACCGGCGGGACGCCCCTCGGCCGGAGGGAGGGCCGTCGCAGCCGAGCGGGCTGATGGATCTCCTCGGTGTCGCGGCGGTACTGCTGGACTCCGACGGGCGGGTGGTCCTGTGGAGTCCGCAGGCCGAGGAACTGTACGGCTACACCGCGGCGGAGGCGCTCGGGCAGTACGCCGTGCAGTTGATGGTCCACGAAGAGCACTGGGACTGGGTGATCAAGAAGTTCGTCGAGGTCATGGAGACCGGGCAGAGCTGGGGTGGCACGTTCCCCATCAAGTGCAAGGGGGGCGGCACGAGGCTGGTGGAGCTGCGCAACATGCGGCTGCTGGACGACTTGGGCGACTTCTACGCCCTCGGCCTTGGCACCGACTCCCCCAGGCTGCGCGAGGTGGAGCGGGATGTCGCGCTGTCCACCCGGTTGATCTCCCAGTCCCCGATCGGAATCGCGATTCTCGACACCGACCTACGGTACGTGGCCGTCAATCCCGCTCTGGAGCGGATCCACGGCATTCCCGCGAAGGACCATCTCGGCCGCGCCTACCGCGAGATCATGCGAGACACGAAGTTCGAGGTGCCGGAGGCCGCGATGCGGGAGGTCCTCCGCAGCGGGGTCCCCCTGGTCGACCAGTCCACCATCGTCGGCCGCAGCCCGGCCGACCCGGAGCTCAGAAAACACGCCTGGTCGATCTCGCTGTACCGGCTGGAGGACACCCAGGGCCGCGTTCTGGGGGTGGCCGACCTGGTGGTGGACGTCACCGAGCGATACGAGTCGGCCATGGAGGCCACCGAGACCCGGCGGCGTCTCGCCGTGATCGCCGACGGCTCCGCCCGCATCGGCACCACCCTGGACGTCGGGCAGACAGCCCAGGAGCTGGCCGACGTCACCGTTCCCGCCCTCGCCGACGTGGCCGCCGTCGACCTGCTCGAGTCCGTCCTCGACGAGCACCGCCCCGCCTCCCGCAGCGGCCCCGCGGCCTTCCGCGCCCTCGCGGTCAAGGCCGGCTACCCCACCGAAGCCGTCCGGGCCGCCGATCCGCCCGGCCGGATCGCCGCATACGAGAGCGACCGGCTGGCCACCCAGTGCGTGCGCACCGGCCGGCCCGTCCTGATCTCTCACGCCGACAGCAGCGATCTCAACCGCATCGCCCGCGACAACCACGCCGCCGCCCTCCTGGCCCGCGCCGGAGTGCACTCCTACCTGGCCGTCCCCCTCACCGCACGCGGCACCACCCTCGGCTTCCTGGGCCTCACCCGCGCTCGCGACCCCCGGCCCTTCGACGAGGACGACCTCGCCATCGCGACCGAACTCGCCTCCCGCGCCTCGGTGTGCATCGACAACGCCCGGACGCACCAGAGTGTGCGCAACGCCGCCGAGACCCTGCAGCGCAGCCTGCTCCCCGACCACCCGCCCCACCTCCCCGGCCTGCAGGTCGCCTCCCGCTACCTGCCGGCACAGGCCGCCTACGAGGTCGGCGGCGACTGGTACGACGTTCTCCCGCTCGGCGGCGACAGGACGGCGCTCGTCGTGGGCGACGTCATGGGCAGCGGTATCCAGGCGGCCGCCGCCATGGGCCGTCTGCGCACGGCCACCGCCGCCTTCGCCGACCTCGACCTCGACCCGGCCCGAGTCCTCCAGCACCTCGACAAGATCACATCAAGGCTGGAGCAGTACATCGCCACCTGCGTCTACGCCGCCTACGATCCCCACCGGGCCGAGTGCCACATCGCCAACGCCGGCCATCTGCCGCCCGCTCTGATCCGCAGCGGCCGGCGCCCCCAGCTGCTCGATCTGCCCACCGGCACCCCGCTCGGCGTCGGCGGCGTCCCCTTCGAAACCACCCGCCTCAGCCTCGCCCCTGGCGACCAGCTGGTCCTGTACACCGACGGACTGGTCGAATCGCGCCACCACCCGATCGACGAGCGCCTCGATGTCCTCCTCCGCGTCCTCGACGCCCCGGAGTGCCCCCTGGAGGACACCTGCGACCGGCTCCTCCGCGAACTCCGGCACACCGACGTCCACGACGACGTCGCCCTGCTGGTCGCCCGCGCACGCGCCTTCACGCCGGACCGTGCGGCCCCTCGCCGCCAGGGGTTGCCATAGAACCCGGGAACCGGCCGGCCACCTACGCGGCGTCCTGTGCGGCGCGAGCAAGCCTGCGATGGGTGCGAACCATCATGGCGCGGGCCATGAAGGGGTGAACCCTTTTCACGGCGCCCCAATAGAGCCTGGAGCGCCAGGCGTTCGTCTTCACCGAACTGCAGAGGGTGACGTACTTCTCGTCGACGACGATCGAGGCCCAGGCGTCGAGACCGGCCGTGCTGACGTTCATGAGCGCCTCGCCGTCCTGCTGCGCCTCGATCGGGAAGGCGTCACGCAGAATGCCCGTCCAGGCCGCCGGATCGCGCGGCATCCCGGGTCGCAATTCCATGGCGTACGCGTCCTGATAGTCGGGCCGGTCCACGGCTGTTCTGATCAACCGAGCGCCTTCGGGAAACCCCACCGACAAGGGCCTGTCCTTGACCATCACGTACCTCCATACGCTGGCGTATGGAAACCATACGGTAGCGTATGGTCATGGTGCAACGGCGACAGACCAAGAAGGCCAGGCTCAGCGCCCGCGACTGGGCGGATGCCGCGCTCGCCGCCATCGGTGAAGGCGGCGGCCTCTCGGCGGTCGCCGTCGAGCCGCTCGCGGCCCGCCTCGGCGCCACGAAGGGCAGCTTCTACTGGCACTTCGACCATCGCGAGGCACTGATCGAGGCGGCGCTCGCCCGCTGGGTCGAGGCGGACACCGAGGAGATCATCGCGGCGGTCGAGACCGAGCCGGACCCGGAGAAGCGTCTGCGCAGACTGTTCACCGAGGTCACCAAGCCGGCCGGCGCCGATCCGCTCGAGCTCTCGCTGCTCGCCAGCACGGACCACCCTCAAGTCGCCGCCGCGCTGCGGCAGGTCACCGAGCGCCGCATCGACTACCTGGCCGGACTCTTCACCGAACTCGGCTTCGCCGAGGACGAGGCGCGGCGGCGCGGGCTGCTGGCGTATAGCTTCTACCTGGGGCACACCCAGCTCAGCCATGCCGTGCCCTCCGCGCTGCCCTCGCGCGAGGACTTCCCCGCGTATCTGGAAGCGACGATGGACGCGATTCTCCACCGCGCGTAGCAGGTCATGCCGTGCCGGCCCGGACCCCGGGTCGCGGCTCCAGGCAGGTGACTTCGGGGCCGCATCCGCGCGGCACACACCCAGGAGGGCCGAATAGTCACATTTGTGACGATAGCTTCATACGGTGATCATTCCAGTACGACGATTCGCCGCGACCTGCGCCCTCAGCGCCCTGGGGGTCGCACTCGCCGCCTGTGGTGCCCCCGGCACCCCGCAAGCCGCCCGTCCAGGGCAACCCGCGTCCGCCAGTGCCGCGCCGTCGCGCCCCCCGACGCTCGCTCCCGGTCCCGCAGGACTGACCCCCGTCTTCACCAACGGTCCGCGGACGCCCGACAAGACCGTCGCACTGACCTTCGACGCGGACATGACCGCGGATGAGGGGCCCCGGGCGGCGGACGGGGAGCACTTCGACAATCCCCGACTGATCGCGACGCTGCGCGCGTTCAAGGTGCCGGCGACCGTGTTCATGACGGGACGGTGGGCCGACGAGTATCCGGAGGAGGCCAAGGACATCGGGCAGGATCCGCTGTTCGAGATCGCCAACCACTCGTACAGCCACTACGCCTTCACCGACAACTGCTACGGCCTGCCGACCGTGCCCGAGGACCGGATGCGGGCGGACGTGGAGCAGGCGTACACCGCCTTCAAGAAGGCGGGCGTGCGGAACGCGATGCCGTACTTCCGTTTCCCCGGTGGGTGCTACGACCAGAAGGCCCTGCGGACGCTGAGCTCCGTCGGTGTGACCGCCGTGCAGTGGGACGTGGTGAGCGGTGACGCGTTCGCGACGGACGCGGATGCCGTGGCGCGGCAGGTCCTCCAGGGCGTGAAGCCCGGATCCGTCGTCGTGATGCACTGCACGCGGAGTGCGGCGCCGACGACCGAGGAGGCCCTGCGGACGATCGTTCCCGAGCTGCGCAAGCAGGGGTACCGGTTCGTGAAGGTGTCCGAGCTGATCGGGACGGCAGCGCACCCTGACCACTGAACGGCCGGGCCGCCCCTACCCTGGAGCCATGAGCGACTACTGCGCCACCGGCACCGACGCGGATCCGGCCCCCGCGGCGGACGGACCCCCGTTCGCCGAGTGCGTGCTGTGCCGGAAGCCGACGGAGTACCCGGAGTCGTACAAGGGGATCACGCTGTGCCCCGTCTGCGAGTGGCAGGAGGCACAGCGCACCGCCTGCTCGGGCTGAGCTGACCGGCCGGAAGCGCATCGCCTGTGCGGATCGACCGGCGGCAGGCCCGGCGCACCGCCCGTTCAGGCCGACCTTCGCGAGGTGAACACGCAGGCCGCTGCGATCGCGGCGGCCGTGAGCAGTACGGCGGCGGCCAGGGGCAGCAACGGCGCGGGGACCGTGCCCGCCCGCGAGCCGGTGATCAGGTCGGTGAGCGCGGCGTGGGCCGGTGAGCCCGTCACCACCAGCGCGAGCAGCGCCGCGAGCAGCATCGCGGGAACCGCGCGGCCCGGCGAGCGCAGCAGTGGCCACGTGGTGAGCGCGCCGACGGCCGTGCCGAGCAGCGCGCAGACGAGCGCGGCGAGGAGCCCGGCACCGGCCGCCGCGAGCACCGGCACCCGCTTCTGATGGTCCGTGCTCGTCGGATCGCTGATCACCGTGACGACCAGCGTCGCCGCCACCCCGATGAGCACGGCCGCCCCCAGCGCCACGGCCAGACACGCCAGGTGCGCGCGCCCGGGGCCGACCGCCGCTCCCACACAACTGCGCGCGGCGGGCGGCTCGTTGGTCGCGCAGATCCGCACCAGCCAGGCGGCGACGGGCAGCACGGCCGCTGCCGAGTAGCCGAGCGAGTCGAGCACCGGCCGGCCGCTCTGCACACCGATCGCGAGGAACGCCGCGTACAGGATGAACGGCGGCAACCAGCGCTGGGAGCGCAGCAGGAGGGCGGTCTGGTAGCGGAGCAGGGCGATCATCGGCGGCTCTCGGTGTGGAGCGGGTCTACGGCGCTCTCGGCCGCGTCCTGCGGGTGTGCTCGGCTCACACGCACCACGTGCCACGGCGGCCGTGCGCCCAGCAGCGACCTGAGCAGCACGTCCGAGTGCGACTCGGGCACGGTGAAATGTGTCGTCCCCGGTGCGGTCCGCCGCACGGACGTCGACAGCCCGGCCGCTTCGGCGGGCGGCTCCGCGTCCGGCGGACCCTCGGCCTCGACCACGACGTGCGGTCCGCTCACGACCGAAGTGACGCTGTCCGTACGGCGGTTGAGTGACCCCGCGATCACCGTGTACGTCGCGTCGGGCACCCCCGACAGGCGCCTCGGGTCGTGGTCGACGAAGACCACAGCGGCGCCGGCGGCGGTGCGCTCTGCGACGGCTCGTTCCAGCTCGGCGCGGGCGGCGGCGTCGAGGCCGGTCCAGGCCTCGTCGAGCACGAGGAGCTCGGGCTCGGCAAGGAGGGCCTGGGCCACGGCGACCTTCTGGCTGCTGCCCTTGGACAGCTCCGACAGGGGCGTACGGGCGTACCCGGCGGCGCCGAGCCGCTCCAGCCATTCGTCGGCGGCGCGGGCGGCGGCGGTACGGGTCAGGCCGTGGACGGCACCGAGGTGGGTGAGGTAGCCGGACGCGGTGAAGGGGAGGGCGGCCGGGAAGCGCTCGGGGACGTAGGCCGTGCGCGGGCGCCCGGTGATCCGGCCCTCGGTCGGCGCGTCGATCCCCGCGAGGAGCCTCAACAGGGTGGACTTTCCCGTGCCGTTGGGGCCCTCGACGCGGATCAGAGTGCCGGGGGTCACATCCAGGTCCGCCCCGCGCAGCACCCAGGGTCCGTGGATGCCGTAACGACGGCCGACGCCCTCCAGCCGTAGCTCACGTTTCATGGCGCCCCTCCTCGCTCGTCCTCGCGACCGCCCGCGGAAGGACCGGTCTCCCGCCCTGGCAGACTGGAGGACGTGACCAGTGATCCATCCGTTCCCGGCGACAGCCCCTTCCGTTCCGAGCGCACCGCGCGCGACGAGGCACCGCAGTTCGTGCTGCCCCTGGTCGTGCGTATCGAGAAGGCCGCTCCCCCGGCGCGTACCGATGCGCTGGAGACCGCGGCCCGCGCCGTGCTCACCATCCTCGGCGACGAGCGTTCGCTCGGGGACGGGGAATGGGCGCAGGCGATGCGGGACTGGCAGGACGCGCGGATCCGCAAGGTCGTCCGCCGGGCGCGCGGCGCGGAGTGGCGGCGGGCCGAGGCGCTGCCCGGCATCACGGTGACGGGGAAGTCCGCCGAGGTGCGCGTCTTCCCGCCGATCCCGCTGGACGGCTGGCCCAAGGACCTGGCCAGGCTCCAGGTCTCCGGCACGGACCTCGACGACCCGGAGCCGCCGGTGGACGCCGACCCGACGGTGCCCGTGCTGTGGCTCAACCCCGAGCTCGACATGTCGGCCGGCAAGACGATGGCGCAGGTGGGCCACGGCGCCCAACTGGCCTGGTGGGAACTGTCCGACGAGGAGCGCGCGGCCTGGCGCGACGCGGGTTACGCGCTCGCCGTGCGCACCGCGGACCCGGCCCGCTGGCGCGAACTGACCGCCTCCGGGATCCCGTTGGTCCACGACGCGGGCTTCACGGAGATCGCGCCCGGGCTTACCGTCGCAGCCGAGGGATACGACCGGGTCGGCGCTCTGCCCCAGCATGTGCGAGGACCGGCCGCCTGGCGCTGAGGCGCTCGGGGTCGCAGGCCGCCATCTCACCGGGCAGGATTTCGGAGCCGCTCCCGGGCGGGTGCCTGCAGCGTGTCCAGCGGCACTTTCGGAGCCCGGCGACCGGCGCCGCTACCCGTTCAGCACGCCCCAGGCCGCCAGCGGAGCCAGCAGCAGGGTCAGGAGGCCGGAGAGGACCAGGCTGGTGTGGATGCCCGTCAGGGCGATCAGCGGGCCGCCGGCCAGCAGGCCGAGCGGGGCGGCGACCGTAGAGCCCGTCGTCCAGAGGGTGACCACCGGCTGCTGCTCGCCGGGGCCGAGACCCGACTGCAGGAAGCTGTACGCGACAGGGGTGAACGGGGCCCAGATCAGGCCGCCGAGACCGAAGACGACCATGGCCGCGGTCTGATTCCCGACGCCGGCCAGCGTGATCGGGCACAGCCCCCACAGCGCGATGACGGCGATGAGCAGCGGGCGCTGGGGCAGCCTGCGGAGCCGGTCGACCAGGCCGGCGCCCACGAGCGCCCCGACGCCCAGCGCGGTCCAGAGCAGCCCCAGGCCGGACGCACCCGTGTGCAACGTCTCCCGCACGTACAGCGGCAGGGCCACCTCGATCGGCATGTAGAGGAAGTTGAAGAAGAAGACGACCACGAGCAGGCGCCCGGCCACCGGCCGCCGCCGCAGGATCCGCCACCCCGACTCACGCTTCGGCCCGGCCTCGCCCTCCGCGCGGACGGCCGGAGCCCGCGGCACGCACCGCAGCACCGACGCCAGCAGGATCAGCGCCCCGCACGCGTCGGCGAACAGCGTCCAGCCGGCGCCCGCCCACGTCACCAGGAGCCCTCCGGCCACCGGCCCGAAGACGAGCAGCGCGAAGTTGCTGCCCAGTCCCAGCAGCCCGTTGACGGCGAACCGGTCCGCGTCATCCACCATCGAGGTGGCCAGGAGCCGGCGGCTGCTGGAGCCCGCCATCCTGCAGATGCTGCCCAGCAGCAGCCCGCCGACCAGCAAGGGCAGCGTGAGCCGGCCCGCCATCGCCAGCACGCCCAGACCGGTGAACGCGACGGCGCGCAGCGCACAGTCCGCGAGCAGCAGTCGCCGCGGCGGCGCGGAGAACCGCCCCAGGCTGATGACCAGGGCGAGCACCGTGGAGAGCAGGAACGGCGCCGCCTCGACCATCCCGATCGCGAGCGCCGCGTCCACGGTCCCGTGAACGGCCAGCGTCTGCACGGGCATCGCGACGATCAGCATGCCCGTGCCGGCGTTCGCCAGCAGATCGCCCAGCAGCAGGCCGGCCATCCGCCGGTTGCGCGACAGGACGTCGCGGTAAGAGCGGTTCGCCGCGGCGGGCCCGGTGGTGTCGGCTGCGGTGGACACGGGGACTCCTTCGATGGCTGTCGGGGGTCTCAGTGGGGCAGAGGCGGAGGGACGGAGCCGAAGGGGCCCGGTCCCGGACAGCGGGTTCGTGCCCGCTGTCCGGGACCGGCACCCCTCATCCCCATGCGCCGGCGATCTGGCGGGTCGTGGCGTTGAGCCGGTTGAACAGGTTGGTGACGCCGATCATCAGGACGATCGCGGCCAGTTGCTTCTCGTCGAAGTAGGTGGCGGCGGTGTCCCAGACCTCGTCGCTCACCGCGTCGGGGCGGTCGGCCAGCCGCGTCGCGGCCTCGGCCAGCTCGAGGGCGGCCCGCTCCTCATCGGTGAAGTACGGGGCCTCCCGCCAGGCGGCGACCGTGGCCAGGCGTTCGTCGCTCACTCCGGCCTTGCGGGCCGTCTTGGCGCCGGCGTCGACGCAGGCGCTGCAGCCGTTGATCTGGCTGACCCGCAGATGCACCAGCTCCAGCGTCTGCTCGTCCACCCCGCCGGAGTGCACGGCCTTGAAGATCTGCTGGATGGGCTGCATCGCGTCGGACAGGACGACGGCGGGGTTCTGCATACGGGACTGCATCTCGGTTTTCTCCTCTTCCGGGTCGGTGCCCCGTTCCCTCGGGGCGTGACTCCATCACAGCCGGACGGGCTTGCCACGACGAGGGCGATGGGACACCGTGGGACAGCTGAAACGGCCTTGAACAGCCACGACTTGACTCGGCACACTTCTGCCGGAGCGGGACGGGAAGACGGGGGAACGGTGGAGGGGCAACAAAGGACGGCGAAGGCCGACCCGCAGGACGAGCTGGCCGAACGGCTGCGCCTGCTCCAGGAGCTGTCCGGGCGCGGCGTACGGGCCCTCGCACGCGACACCGGCCTCAGCTCCTCGTCGCTGTCGCGCTACCTCACCGGGCAGACCCTGCCCCCCTGGCCCGCGGTGATCGCCCTGTGCCGCCTCGTCAAGCGCGACCCCCGCCCCCTGCGTCCCCTGTGGGAACGGGCCTCGAACCCCCTCCCTGCGCCCCCGAAGACCAGCCGCCAGGTCCAGCCCCCGTCACCGCCGGCCGGCGCCCCGCGCCCACCCCGCAACGATCTGCCGCGCGACGTGCCCGACTTCACCGGACGCGACGCCCAGCTCACCGCCCTGCTCGCCACGGTGGACAGCAGCCGGGTGGTCGCCGTCGACGGCATGGCGGGCGTCGGCAAGACCTGTCTGGCGGTACACGCCGCACACCGGCTCGCCGCCGACTACCCGGACGCCCAGCTCTACTTGGATCTCCACGGTTTCACCGAGGGGCGCGAGCCGCTCGGTCCCGACCCCGCGCTGCGGGCGCTGCTCGCCGCGCTCGACGTCCCCTCCGAGAAGGTCCCGCAGGAGGGAGGAGTCGAGCAGCTGGCCGCCTGCTGGCGGTCGGAACTGGCCGCCCGGCGGGCCGTCGTGGTCCTCGACAACGCCGCCGACGCCGACCAGGTCCGCCCGCTGCTGCCCGGCGCCGGACCCTCCGTCGCCCTGATCACCAGCCGCAACCGGCTGCTGGGCCTGGACGAGGTGCCCCCGGTCTCGCTCGACGTGCTGCCCCCGCAGGAGAGCGCACAGCTGCTGGCCCGCGCCAGCGGCGACCCCAGCGGCCCCGACGGCAGGCTGGCCCGCGAACCGGAGGCTGCCGCCGAGGTGCTGCGGCTGTGCGGCCATCTGCCGCTGGCCGTGCGGCTGGCCGCGGCCCGGCTGCGGCACCGGCCCGGCTGGACCGTGGGCATCCTCGTCGAACGAATGACGGAGGGCGCGAGCGAGTTCGACACCGCGTTCGCCATGTCCGTACGGCAGTTGGACCGGGGTCGGCGCCGGCTGTTCCGGTTGCTGGGTCTGCTGCCCGGGTCGTCCTTCGACGAGTACGTGGCGGCGGCGCTGGCGGACGTGTCGCTGCGCAGCGCCCGGGCGATGCTGGAGGACCTGCTCGACGCGCACCTGGTGCAGCAGCCGGCGGCCGGCCGCTACCGGCTGCACGACCTGGTGCACCAGCACGCGCGCCGGGCCACCACGGAGCAGGACTCACCGGCGGAGCGGGACCAGGCGCTGGGCCGGGTGCTCGACTACTACGTGCACGCGGCGGCCGCCGCCGACGCGGCGATGCCGTTCCTGTCCCTCAGCCGGGCGGCCTCCGTGGGCCCGCCCCCGGCCGAACTGCCACGGTTCACCGACAAGAACGCGGCCCTCGCCTGGTTCGGCACGGAGTACACCAACCTGCTGGCCGCCTTCGAGGCGGCGGACGCCGCCGGGGCCGACACGCACCTGTGCGAACTGCCGCGTTTCATGCGGTCCTACTTCGCGCGGCGCTGCGGCACCACGATGCTCAACGCCCTTTTCGAGCGGTCGCTGACCGCCGCGCAGCGGCTCGGC
Source organism: Streptomyces albiflavescens (assembly GCF_014645835.1). Classification (GTDB taxonomy): domain Bacteria; phylum Actinomycetota; class Actinomycetes; order Streptomycetales; family Streptomycetaceae; genus Streptomyces; species Streptomyces albiflavescens. The sequence continues at coordinate 323,602 of NZ_BMMM01000009.1, read as the reverse complement.
GATCCGTTGCAACTGGCCGAGGCACACAGCGACCTGGGATTCGCACGGTACAACGCGGGCCGGATGGCGGAGGCCGCCGCCGCGTACGAGGAGGCGGCGCCGCTGCTGTCCCACGCGGGTGACTCCCGGTCGGAGGCGGAACTGACCATGCGCCGCGGCTACCTCAGGTGGGACGAGGGGTATGTCGAGGAGCCGCTCGAACTCTTCCGGCTGGCGGGGAAGCTGTACGCGGACGCGGACTGTCCGATGGGCACGGCCCATGCGACCGCGTACGAGGCCTGGGCGATGCTGCAGCTGGGACACCGCGAGGAGGCGGCGCGACTGGCCCGGGAGGCGCTGGAGATCCCGCACGCCGACCCCGCCGGGCCGCCCACACTGACGGCCCGGATCACTCTCGGCGTGGCCATCGCGCACGAGGACCCGGACGAGGCCGCGGAACATCTCCATCAGGCGCTGGCGCTGGCCCGCGAGGACGGGCACAAGCACAACGAGGCCTGGTGCCTCAACTGCCTGGGCGTCGCGCTGCGGCAGATGGGCCGGTACGAGGAGGCGCTGGCCGGCCATCGGGAGGCGTTCGCGCTCCTTGACGAGCTGTTCGAGGAACACTGGAAGATCCATTTCCTCAACAGCTACGGCGAGACCTGCCGGCTGGCCGGCCTGCCCGATCAGGCCCTGCGGCTGCACCGGGAGGCACTGGAACTGGCCCCGGAACTGGGGCACCGGTACGAGGAGGCACTGGCCCACGAAGGCATCGCGGCCCTGCTCGACGAGACGGCTCCGGCCGCGGCCGCCGAGCACCGCGCGGCGGCCGCGGCCATCCTGCAGGATCTCGAACCGGGGGCCTGACATGGGGATACGGGGCGGGTGCCGCCACCGGCAGAGCGGCACCTCGCGGTGGCTAGTCCTGATCCTTTGCGATCGAGGGCCGGTTGTTCACTTGCTCTGCAGCTTCCCCAGGGCGTTGGGGTCTTCCTCGAGTGCGATGGCCGCCGCCCTCCAGCTGGTGTCCTCCGGGTGGAGGGCGCTGCGCAGGAAGGCCGAGGTGAGCTGCTGGATCAGAGCGACGCGCGCGGGACTCTCGTCCGTCGTCTCGGCGACCTCGTATCCGGGGATGCCCCCGAGTGAGTGCTCCGCCCCGAACAGCGTGAGCAGGCTCTTGCTTCCCGGGCTGCGGGTGTAGGGGTCGGTGAACCAGTCCGGTCCGCGCGTGGACAGGTGGGACTGGTCGTTGTCCCCGGCGACGATGAGGGCCGGTGTGGTCATGGTGTCGAAGGACGGCTTCATGAAGGGGAAGTTCTCGGCGGCGAACGGGGTCAGGTCGTCCCCCAGGCCGGTCAGGGCGAGCAGCACACCCGCCTTGACGCGGGGGTCGGACATGTCCTCCCCGGGAACGCCGTCGGAGCCGAGGACTCGTGCGCCCAGCAGCGCACTCGCCGTCTGGGCGCCCCAGGAGTGGCCGGCCACGGCGACGCGGTCGCGGTCGAGGCGCCCGCCGAGGCCCGGTACGGAGGCTTCCAGAACGTCGAATCCGTCCAGCACGCGCGTGAGGTCCTCGATACGGAAGCGCCAGATCCGCGGCGTCCGGGGGTCTTCGGCGGGAATGCCGAGGGTCCGGGAGTCGAGATGGGTCGGCTGGATGACCACGAGGCCGTGCGCGGCCCAGTAGTCCGCCAGCGGGGCGTAGCCGTTCATCGACCAGCCGTAGCCGTGCGAGAAGACGATGACGGGTAGATCGCTGCCGGTCGCGGGGGCGGACACCCGGACCTGGAGGTCCTCACCGCGGCCCGGGGCGGACAGGACGACCGGCTTGGTGGATATCACCGTGGTGGGCGTACCCGCGATCTTCTGCGCGTTCGCGGTCTTCGAGTCGGACATGGAAGTGCCTTCCGTTCAGTGCCTTCGCACTCTTGGTTCGGTGGGCCCGGCGATCGGTGGCGCCGCAGGCCGGGCGGGGTGGGAAGCGAGCAGCGGTTCTCATGCGCAGCCACATCGACGCCGGGTATCGGCGGTCGCGTGCTCTTCCGTCCGGGTGGAGCGTGATGGCGACAGCGGCCTGGTGGACGACCCTCTGGTCTGCCATCATGGTGAAACGGAACGTCGCTCCGCAAACAATACGGAGCGCTGTTCCGCTTTGCAAGACCGGTCACGAAAGGAGTGTCGCGATGAACGACAGCGGCCAGGACGCGGGAAGCTCAGCCGGATCCAGACGCAAGGACGCCCGCCGCAACCAGCAGACCCTGCTGGACGCGGCCGCCGCGGTCTTCGTCACGTCGGGCGTGGAAGCGCCGGTGCGTGACATCGCGGCCAAGGCCGGCGTCGGGATGGGCACGATCTACCGCCACTTCCCCACCCGGGCGGACCTCGTCATCGCCGTCTACCGCCACCAGGTCGACGCCTGCGCCGAGGCCGGCCCGGCCCTGCTGACGACCAGCCCGACACCCCACGCCGCCCTGGGACGATGGGTCGACCTCTTCGTCGACTTCCTGGTCACCAAGCACGGGCTCGCGGCCGCGCTGCAGAGCGACAGCGCCGGCTTCGAGACGCTGCACGCCTACTTCCTGGACCGCCTGCTGCCGGTGTGCACCCAGCTCCTCGACGCTGCCGCGGCGTCCGGCGAGATCCGCTCCGACCTCGATGCCTACCAACTCATGCGCGGCATCGGAAACCTCTGCATCGGCGCCGAAAGCGACTCCCGCTACGACGCACGCCGACTGGTCGCACTCCTCATCGCAGGACTACGCCACCCGTGAGGATCGTGGCGTCCGTGAACGGCACGATCCTCCATACGACTTGGTGCGTGATGGACACGATCTCCCCATGTGAGGACTGACCCGAGGACATCACCTTCCGTCAGGACAGCAGGTACTCGTCTACGGATGAGGGGGAAGCCTGCGCGGCCGGACATCCGGCGTTCGAGCCGACCACGCTCCATCCGACGCCGGCCCGCCGACGTTCCACGGCCGACGCTTCCGCGGCTGTCACTCGGCCCCTACGCGGGCGGGGTGAAGTGGCCGATCAGGAGCCAGTCGGGTGTGGTCACCGCGTCCCAGCCCTCGGTCTCGGCCCATTCCCGCGCGGCCGTGACGATCAGCCGCTCGCGCTCCGCTCGTTCGGGCTCTCGGCGCGGCTGGATCGACATGACCGCAATTCTAGCATCGCTAGCATTTATGTCGGCGCTACGCTAACTTCGCTCTTGTCCCTAGCACTGCTAGCAAGGAGATCCGACATGCTCACGCCCACGGCCTACGGCCTTGCCATCGTGCTCGACCTCCTCGTCCTGTTCATCGGTGCACGGTTCCTGCTGCAGCCGCAACCGGCCGCCACCGCGTACGGCGTTCCCGCCAAGCCGCAGGGCGACGCCGCCTACCTGGCGATCAAGGGCCTGCGCGACGCCACCTTCGGCGTCATGGGCCTGGCACTGCTCGCCTTCGCCGGCGCGACCGCCGAGGCATGGTTCATGCTGCTCGTGGCGCTGACACCGCTCGGCGACACGTTGATAGTGCTGCGCCACGGCGGCACGAAGGCGGTCGCGTTCGGAATTCACTTCGCCACAGCGGTCGTTGTCCTCATCAGCGCTGCCCTGCTCTTCGCGGTCTGAAAGTCATCATCCGAACCATCGCCTGCATCAGGGAGTCATGAGATGTCGTTGATCGTGCCGGACTTCGACAAGTCCGTGATCGTCCGCTCCGCGGAGGCCGAAGTGATCGGCCGGGCCCCCACCGCCATCCAACTGCTGGCCGACAGCAGCTCGACCGGTGGCGCGCTGTCAACGCTGCGCGCCACCCTCACCGACGGCGCCGACGGCGCCAAGCCGCACCACCACGCCGGCTCCGCCGAGCTGTTCTACATGCTCGACGGCACCGCCCAACTGCTCTCCGGCGAGGAGATCGTGACCGCCGAGCGCGGCGACCTCGTCGTCGTACCGCCCGGTGTTCCGCACGCGTTCTCCGCCGCGCCGGGGCACGACGCCGACATCCTCATCGTCATCACGCCCGGTGTCGAACGCTTCGAGTACTTCCGGCACCTGGAGCGCATCGCCTTCGGCAAGGTGCCGCCGGAGAGCCTGTTGGAGGTCCAGGAGCTGTACGACACGTACTTCCGGCAGAGTCCGGCATGGGACGGACGACGCTGAGTCGCGGGGCACTTAGGGGGTTTCTGATGGATCTCCGTGGAAGAAGGAGCGGCGTTCGGTGCGTGCTCTCGGCGTGCCGGGCGGAAGTCCTCGATGGGGGTCCCCCCGCGCGAGCGAAGCCGAGCGTGGGGGAGGAGCTACTAGGGCTTTTGTCCGGTGCGGCGAGAGTGCGTGCCGGGCGTCGCGACGCCGCGGAGATCCATCAGAAGCCCCCTAGGGCACCGAACGGCATGGCCGACCGGGCACCCGATGGCGCGCCCCGCGCCGGTTAGGCTCTTGCCACACAGAGGGATCTGGGGAGGTCACGATGGCCGGCACCCGGCTGGACGGCAGGGTCGAACGCGGCAACCGTACACGGCAGTTGGTGCTGAGCCGCACCGTCGACATCGCCTCCGTCGAGGGACTGGAGGCGCTGTCCGTCGGACGTCTGGCCACCGAGCTCCGGCTCAGCAAGAGCGGAGTCTTCGCGCTCTTCGGCTCCAAGCAGGAGCTCCAACTGGCCACCGTGCGGGAGGCGGCGCGCATCTACGTCGAGCAGGTGATCCGGCCGGCGGCCGAGACCCCGGCCGGGGTCGGCCGCGTCCGGCGGCTGTGCGAACTCTGGCTGGACTACTCCCAGGGCAGGGTCTTCCCGGGCGGCTGTTTCTTCTACGAGGTCATCGCCGAGTTCGACGCCAGGTCGGGGCCCGTGCACGACGCGGTGGTCCGCGCCCAGCGGGAGTGGACGGACCACGTGGAGCGGACGATTGCCGAGGCCCGTGACCTCGGTGACCTCCACCCCGACATCGACGCCCCTCAACTCGCCTTCGAACTCATCGCGTTGATGGAAACGGCCAACGCCGTCTCCGTCCTGCGCGACGAGACGGTCGCCTACCACAGGGCCCGTGTCGCGATCACCTCGCGACTGCGGGCGGCGGCGACTGATCCGTCCCGGATCCCCTAAGTCTCCTAAGTCGCAGGGAAGTTGGATTCCATGGCGAGACACCAAACTAGTAGCACGACCGTTCGCATAGTTTTATGCTCGGCTCCTCACCGAGGAGGCCGGATGACAACGACTGGACCGGACATCGTCGAGCTCGACCGGATCGCCGTACACGAGTCGCTCAGGGTCGTGGGGCTGGCGCGGGAGACGGACTGGGAGCGGGACACACCCTGCGCCGGGTGGACACTGCGGCGACTGGTCGCACACATGGCCGCACAGCACCACGGGTTCGCGGCGGCCGCGCGCGGGGCGGGGCACGAGGAGGCGTACTGGCGGGAGCCGGAGGACATGAGCGACCCGGCTCGGACCTACCGGGGAGCCGCGACGACGGTGCTCGCCGCGTTCGCCGAACCGGGTGTCGGGGAGCGGGAGTTCGTACTGTCTGGGCTCGGGGGCGGGTTTCCGGGGCGGGTGGCCGTCGGGTTCCACTTCATCGACTACGTGGTGCACGCCTGGGACGTGGCCGCCACGCTGGGCGTCGGGCTCGACCTGCCCGGCCATGTCCTCGAAGCGGGGCTGGCCGTTGCCCGCCGCGTACCGACGGATCCCGCGGGCCGCGGCGCGAGCTTCGCGTTCGCGTCGGCCCTCCAGGTGACGGCCGGGGCGGATTCCCTGGAAGAAGCGCTGCGACTCCTGGGACGCGACCCGGAGAAGTGGCCGCTGTCGAACTGACGGCACCGCGCGAGTCGGCGTCGAACCGCCGGTTCGGGAGCCCGGCGGCGGTCGATCCCGGGCTCGGGCGACTGATCGCCGACGGGGTTGAACACCACAGCCTTCCCGTACGTACCTGCTGGCACTGGCCAAGCACAGGTTCCCAACGACCAGTTGGTTCACCCGGGAGGCACATTTGCGGCGTATCAACGGTACGGCCCTCGTCATCGCGGCACTCGTCGCCACCGTCGGCGCACTCGCGTTCCCGGTGTGGTCGTACGCCGATCGTTCGGGCACGGGCGCGGCGAATCTCGCGGCCGGGACGGTGAACACACGCTGGGGGCCGCTGACCGCCGCCGACCGCGACCTGATCGTACGCGTGCGACTGGCCGGCCTCTGGGAGTTGCCGGCCGGCCAGCAGGCGATCGAGCGGGCTCCCACCCAAGCGATCAAGGAGGCGGGCGATCACCTGATCGTCGGGCACACCGACCTCGACAAGCGGGTGCGGATCGTGGCGGCCCAGCTCAACGTCGAGCTGCCCAACCAGCCGAACGAGCAGCAGCAGGGCTGGCTGAAGGAGCTGACGGCGGCGTCCGGCAAGGAGTACGAGTACAAGTTCGCGAACCTGTTGCGGTCCGCGCACGGCAAGATCTTTCCGGCGATCGGCGCGGTCCGCAACAGCACCCGCAACACGCTGGTGCGCCAGCTGGCCTCGGACACCAGCCTGACGGTGCTCGACCACATCACGATGCTGGAGAAGACCGGAGCGGTCGACTTCGACGCCATCGCCGCGGCCGCGGCCGCCACGTCGACCGCCAGCCCGACCGGTCCCCCGGCGCCGACCGTCGGCGCGTCGACGGCCTCCGCGCCGCCCGTCCAGCCGGGAGCCGGTGTCAACGTCTCGTCGAACCCGTCGGCGCTGCCGCAGCCCGACGCCAACATCAACACCAGCCGACCGCAGCCCACGGACTCGGACAAGGTGCTCCAGTAGCCCGCGCGGAACCTCAAATGTTGCTCTGAAGGTCCGTTCGGATGGGTTCGGCCCCGGGTCCCGGGGCCATGACTCCGTCACGCCGGAACAGGTCCGTCGTAAGGAGACGACACGCAGGGTCTGGTCGAGGTTGTTGACGGAGTTGACGGAGGAGGGGACATGAAGCAGCTGACGCAACTGGGGACGGGAATCGGGTGGCGGCCGGAGATCGCCGAGGCCGTGGAGCGCATGCCCGGCATCGACTGGGTCGAGGCCGTGGCCGAGAACCTGTGCCCCGGGCATCTCCCCGAGTCGCTGCTGCGGCTGCGCGAGCGCGGGGTCACGGTCGTGCCGCACGGGGTCTCGCTCGGCCTCGGCGGCGCGGACCGGCCCGACGAGTCCCGCCTCACCGCGCTCGCCGAGCGGGCCGAGGCGCTCGGCTCACCGCTCGTCACGGAGCACATCGCCTTCGTACGGGCCGGCGGGCCGCTCACCGCCTCGCCGCTGCTGGAGGCCGGGCATCTGCTGCCGGTCCCCCGCACCCGGGACGCCCTGGACGTGCTGTGCGAGAACATCCGTATCGCGCAGGACGCCCTGCCCGTTCCGCTCGCGGTGGAGAACATCGCCGCGCTGATCTCGTGGCCCGGCGAGGAGATGACGGAGGGCCAGTTCCTCTACGACCTGGTCGACCGCACCGGCGTACGCCTTCTCATCGATGTCGCCAACCTCCACACCAACCACGTCAACCGAGGCGAGGACCCCGCCAAGGCCCTCGACGAACTCCCGGTCGAAGCCATCGCCTACGTCCACGTCGCCGGCGGCTTCGAACGCGACGGCGTCTGGCACGACAGTCACGCCCACCCCGTGCCCCGGCAGGTCCTGGACATTCTGGCGGACCTCGCCTCCCGGGTGAGCCCGCCGGGGGTCCTCCTCGAACGGGACGAGAACTTTCCGGAGCCCGGGGAGCTCGAAAGGGAACTGGGGGCGATTCGGGGGACCCTGGAGAAGGCCACGAGTGCCGCTCCCGTGAACCCCTCGGACCTCTCAGTCGCCTTGGGCGCCTCGGACGCCTCGGACGCCTCGGACGCAGCAGGTTCTCCCTCCGGAGCAGCCGGAGCGGCCGGAGCGCAGGACTCCGCCCCCGCCCGGCAGCGGCTCGCGCTGGCACAGGCCGCGCTGCTGTCCGCGCTCGTCGCGGGCACCCCCGTGCCCGAGGGGTTCGACCGGGTACGGCTCGGGGTGCAGGCGCGGGCGCTCGCCGCCAAGCGGGCGGACGTGGTCGCGAAGGTGGCCGCGGAGCTGCCGGAGATCCTGGCGGAGGGGTACCGGCCGGCGTTTCTCGCGTATGCGCAAGGGCATCCGATGACCGGGGGTTACCGGCGCGACGCCCTCGACTTCGCCGAACAGCTGCTCCTCGCGGGACGCCCCGAGGACGCGGAGACGCGGCGCCGGCTGCGCGACTGGTGGCTGGCGCGCTCGGGCCCGGCCCCGCTGTCGCAGCGCCCCACGGCCCGGCTGGCCCGCGCCACCCGCCGGGTGCTGCTGCGCCGCTGAGTACGCGTGCGGCGGCCCCGCACCGCCGGGGAGTGTGCCGGGGTTAACACGGCCCCCTGTGCGACGGATGTGCGTGCCCGGTTTCCACGGCTTTGAGGTGGTCTGGCGTGCGCCTGAAGTACCGCATCCGGCGCGTTTCACCCCCCGGCCAATCCCTTCTCCACGTACGGCAGTTGGCGTAGCGCCCGCAGTAATATGCCAACTCGCACCCGAAGCGCACTAGCGTGCGGTGCCGCAAGCAGGAGGCACCATGCGATCCATCAACCGCACCGGATTGGTCAGTGGCACCGGGCTCGTCATCACGGGCCTCACGGCGACCCTGGTCGCGCTGGTCTTTCCGGTCTGGTCGTACGCGGACCGCTCCGGCACCGGCCTGGACACCTTGAACGCACAGACCGTGTCGACCCAGTTCGGTCCGCTGTCTGCCCTGGACCGGGAATTCATCACCAAGGTCCGGCTGGCCGGACTGTGGGAGCTGCCCGCGGGCCAGCAGGCCCAGGAGCGCGGCACCACCCAGGCCGTGCGCACGGCGGGCGAGCACCTCATCGAGGGCCACACGTTCCTGGACGCCCGAGTCCGCAATGTCGCCGCGCGGCTCGGCCTGGAGCTGCCCAACCAGCCCAACCCGCAGCAGCAGCAATGGCTGGCCACGCTGAGCGCGGCGCACGGCACGGACTACGACCAGAAGTTCGCGAACATCCTGCGCAAGGCTCACGGCAAGGTCTTCTCCGTGGTCGCCCAGGTCCGCGCGAACACCCGCAACTCGCTCGTACGCGACCTCGCCGACGACGCGAACACCACCGTGCTCGACCACATCAAGGTCCTCGAGGCCACCGGATACGTCGACTTCGACGCCCTCGCCCAGGACGCGGCCACCGCGAGTCCGCCGCCGCTCACCAACTCCCCGGCCCCGCCCGGCCCTACGCAGTCCCCGGGCTCGCCGATCCCGGTGACCCCGTCGTCGGGCTACCCCCTGCCGCCGGCCGCCTCGCGCGCCAAGCCCTCCTCAACTCCTTAGGGGGTTTCTGATGGATCTCCGCGGCGTCGCCGGAGATCCATCAGAAACCCCCTAGCCCCGCAGGGCTCCACGGGCGCCGCGCAGAACCAAGCGGAGAAGCCGCACTCCGAGTGGGAGCGCGAGCACGGCGGAACGTCACATACCGGCAACGCTCCGTCCACATGGTGAATAACCCATGGCGCCCGCCCGGCCCTTGGCATAGAAAAACGCCATGTTCTGGGTCCTTCTCCTGCTCCTGGCCTGGGCCGCGGCCGGCACCTCCTGCACCCGGCTGTGCCTGGCGGCCGTACGCGCGGCGGCAGTCGACGCGAACGCGGCCCGCGGGCACGACCTCACGCTGTACGAGGCGGCGTTCCTCTCCGGCGGCCCCGCCCGGGTCGCCGATCTGACCCTGGTGTCGATGGCCCGCCAGCGCCGGCTGCTGCTCGCGCACACCGGCTGGGCGACCGTCGTGGACCCACGCGGGCGCGACGACATGGAGCGCTCGGTCATAGGAGCCATCGGCCCGGAGGGTCAGTCCCGGATCGCACCCGTACGCACGACCGCGGCCGCCGCGGACTCGGTTCGCCGCCTCGCCGACCACCTGGTCGCGGCGGGCCTCGCCGTCCCCGACGGCGCCCGCACCACCATCGCCGGTGCCGTCCGCCAGGTCCAGGCCGCCGCGGCGGCCGTCCTCGCGCTGGGGGCCGTGGCCCTGCTGCTGCCCGCCCAGACCACCGGGAACGAGGTCCCGGTCGCGGTCTGGTTCGCGCTCCCGCTGGTCCTCACACTGAGCTGCCTCGCCATCGCCCGCATCGAGGTGCATCCCTACACCCGCTGGGCCTCCCCGGCCGGACAGCGGCTGCTCGGCACCCTCGCCCGGCGCGCCGACGACGCCGACGACGACCGTACGTATCTCACCTCCGTCGCCGTCCGCGGTGTCCGCGCGATCGGCGAGCCGGACCTGCGCGCGGCGTTCACGCACCGCGACCGCAGCCCCGAGCGAAGGGGCTGGTGAAGGATCCCGGCAAGGGGCTGAGGGGCGGCTCGCAAAAAGGGGCTCCGGGCGCCCCAGGGGGGCGCATCGGGGTCATAGGGGCCGACACCGGCGGCCCGGTGCTTTACTTCGCCAATCACCGAACGAAACATCCCTTTTGTCGCTGCCGCGCGTTGAAGGGATTCGCGATGAGAGCCGCCGTCCTCCACGGAACCGCAGGGTCCATGCTCCTGACCGCCCTCGTCGCCGCTCCGGCGACCGGCCAACCGGCCTGGCAGGATCCGGCAGGCTCGGCCGAGATGCGCGGCACCGCCGTCGCCGCCGACCGCGCCGCGGCCACGGGCATCCACTTCGGAAAGTGCGCCAAGGAGCAGGACGCCCCGGGCAGCCTCCAGTGCGGCACGGTCACGGTGCCCCTCGACTACGCCCACCCCGACGGGAAGCGGATCAAGCTGACCGTCAGCCGCGTCAAGGCCAGCGGCAAGGACGCGAAGAACTCGAAGCGGAAGGTGCCGCGACAGGGCTCCCTCGTCTACAACCCCGGCGGCCCGGGCGCCTCCAGCATGGACTTCCCGCTGGCGGGGTTCCTGCCCGCGTGGCAGCGCATCGCGGCGGCGTACGACCTCGTCGGCTACGCACCGCGCGGGGTCGACCGCTCCGCGCCGCTGTCCTGCCAGGACCCGAAGCGCTTTGTGAAGGCACCCTCGCAGGCGCCGACGTTCCCCTCGGAGTCGTACAAGCAGGAGCGCATCGCCGAGGCGAAGGCGTACGCGCGCGGGTGCGCCGAGCGCTCGGGCAGCGCCCTGCGCCACTACACCTCGCTCAACAACGCTCGCGACCTGGAGGTACTGCGCGCCGCGCTCGGCGAGCCGAAGCTGACCTTCATGGGCGCCTCGTACGGGACGTACTTCGGTGCCCTCTACGCGACGCTCTTCCCCTCGCACGTACGCCGGATGGTCTTCGACTCGGCGGTGAATCCCGACCCCGACCTGATCTGGTACCGGAACAACCTCGACCAGTCGGTCGCGTTCGAGCGCCGCTGGACCGACTTCCGCACCTGGGTCGCCAAACACGACGACGTGTACGGGCTCGGTGGCACACCCGAAGAAGTACGGCACAGCTACGAGAAGGTGCGTGCGCAGCTCGCCGCCTCGCCCGCGGGCGGCAAGGTGGGGCCCGCGCAGTTGCAGGGCGCGTTCCTGGAGGCCGGGTACTTCGACGACTACTGGCCGCAGCGCGCCACGGCGCTCTCCGCCTATCTGAAGGGCGACCCGAAGCCGCTGATCGAGCAGGCCGGTCCGTCTCCGGACGCGGCGGCCGAGCAGGAGAACGGCAACGCGGTCTACACGGCGGTCGAGTGCAACGACGCCTCCTGGCCGGCCGACTGGCGCACCTGGGACCGCGACAACACGCGCCTCGCACGCATGGCGCCGTTCGAGACCTGGGACAACGTGTGGACGAACCTGCCGTGCGCGTACTGGCCGGTGCCGCGGCAGAAGCCCCTCGACGTACGGACGCGGCCCGGGGCGCTGCCGCCGACCCTGATCCTCGCGGCCGAACGGGACGCGGCGACCCCGTACGAAGGGGCCCGGGAGCTGCAGCGGCGGCTGTCCGGCTCGGTCCTGGTGACCGAGAAGGAGTCCGGGACGCACGGGATCGGGGGCGGGCCCAACCAGTGCGTCAACGGTTACCTGGACGCGTATCTGCTGGAGGGTCGGCTCCCGGCGCGGCGCACGGGGTGCGCGCCGCACGCGGAGCCGAAGGCGGTCGCGCCGGGCGATCGTTCGACGAGCGAAGAGACCTCAGGGAACGCGGCGAGCGCGAAGGACTCGCAGGACTCGCAGGACTCGATGGGCTCTCAGCACACCGCGGACTCGAAGACCACCCGGCAGGCGCCCTGACCTAGGCGAGGCCCGCGACCAGTTCGGCGATGTCCTTGCGGCGGCCCGTGTAGAACGGGACCTCCTCGCGGACGTGCATCCGGGCCTCGGAGGCACGGAGGTGACGCATGAGGTCGACGATGCGGGACAGCTCGTCGGCCTCGAAGGCGAGGATCCACTCGTAGTCGCCCAGCGAGAACGAGGCGACCGTGTTGGCCCGCACGTCCGGGTAGCCGCGGGCCATCTTGCCGTGGTCGGCGAGCATACGGCGGCGGTCCTCGTCGGGCAGCAGGTACCAGTCGTAGGAGCGCACGAAGGGGTAGACGCTCACATAGTTGCGCGGCGTCTCGTCGGCGAGGAACGCCGGGATGTGCGAGCGGTTGAACTCGGCGGGGCGGTGCAGCGCCATGTTCGACCAGACCGGCTCCAGGGCACGGCCCAGCTTGGTGCGGCGGAAGAGGTTGAACGCCTCCTGGAGCTGGTCGCTCGTCTCGGCGTGCCACCAGATCATCAGGTCGGCGTCGGCGCGCAGCCCCGACAGGTCGTACGTGCCGCGGACGGTGACGTCCTTCGCGGCGAGCTGGGCGAAGAGCTCCTGGACCTCGTCGGCGTAGCCGGAGCGGTCCTCGGGGAGCACGTCGCGCAATTTGAAGACGGACCACAGGGTGTAGCGGATGACCTCATTGAGGTCCTTGGCCTTCTTGCCGGCGTTCGGGATCTTGGCGGGGGCGTCGTCACTCATGGGTCCATTCTCCCGCGCCGCCGTGCGGACTCTGCACCGGGTTCGCGATCGGGCCGTCCGGTCCGCCGAGGTCGCCCTCCTTCTTTGGCTCGTTCGCCTCCGGGGCGCTCCAGCTTCTTTGGCTTGTTCGCCTCCGGGGCGCTCCAGTTCTTTGGCTCGTGCGCCTCCGGGGCGCTCCAGTTCTTTGGCTCGTGCGCCCCCAGGGGCGCTTCAGCCCGTGTCCGGAGCTCGACCGCGCTCAGCCCTTCGGGCCCCCGCGCGCTCGGTCTTTCGACACCGGCGCGCCCCTGCGGCTCACTCCCGGCCGAGCTGGTCCACGGCCGCGTACGCGCTCGCGATGCACGCGGGGATGCCGACCCCGTCGTACGCCGCGCCGCACACGGCTAGGCCGGGGAGCTTGCCGACGTGCTCGCGGATGCGGGCCACTCGGGCATGGTGCCCGACCGGGTACTGCGGCAGCCCGTCGTCCCACCGTGTCACCCGGTTCGCGAGGGGCTGGGCGTCCAGGCCGGTCGCTTCCCGCAGGTCGTGCCGGGACACCTGGACGAGGTCGGCGTCCTCCCGTCCGAGCACCTCCGTCTCTCCGTACCGCCCGACGGAGGTGCGCAGCACGAGCAGATCGGGGTTCGCCTCGGCGATCCAGCCCCACTTCTGGGAGGCGAAGGTGGACGCCTTGATGGTGTGCCCGTCGACGGGCGGCACCAGGAAACCGCTCCCTTCGGGCAGGGCGACGTCGGCACGGCGATAGGCGAGGGTGACGAGCGCCATGGAGGCGTACTCCACGGCGGCCAGCTCGGCCGCGGCTGCGGGCGCCTCGGCACGCAGGAGCGCGGCGGCGGCCGAGGCGGGCAGGGCCACGACGACGCCATCGGCGTACAGGACTCGGCTTCCACCGCTCCCAAGGCTTCCGCTCCCAAGGCTTCCGGGGCGTCCCGGGCTTCCTGCGACAACACGCCACGCCGCGTGCGGCCGCTCCTCCGCGGAGTCCGCCGCGAGCGGCGAGCCGTCACCGCCCGGACCCGCCGCCCCGGTCCTGCGGAGCTCGGTCACCGGCATCCCGGTCAGGATCTCGCCCCCGCGAGCCCTCACCGACTCCGCGACCGCGAGCGGCAGTTGCCCGACGCCGCCGTCGATGCCCATGAAGACCGGGCCCGTCTGCTGTGTGGCGGCGGCCTTGGTCTGGATCTCGCGGACCGCCTCCGTCAGGGAGGTGTGGGTGTGGGCGGCGGCGAAGAGCTGGGGGACGGCCAGACGCATGGAGATGCGGTAGGCGTCGCCGGCGTAGACACCGCCCAGGAGGGGCTCGACCAGGCGGTCGACGACCTCGCGGCCGAGGCGGGCCGCCACGTACTCCCCCACCGCCACGTCGTCGCCCACCTCGGTGCGGGGCAGGTCGGCGTCGCGCTCGATGCGGCGCAGGCCATCCTCGGAGAGGACGCCGGCGAGGGCGGACGCGGCGCCCGGGACGCCCATGACGTGGCCCTTGGGCATCGGGCGCAGCGCGCCGCGGGTCCAGAGGGAGGCCGTCGCGGTCGCGGGGGGCTGGAGGCGGTCGGCGAGGCCCACCTCGCGGGCCAGGGCCACCGCCTCGGGGCGGCGCGCGAGCATCGACTCGGCGCCCAGGTCGACGCGCGCGCCGGCGATCTCGCCGGGCAGCAGCTTGCCGCCGACGCGGTCCGACGCCTCCAGGACGGTCACGCGCGCCCCGCGGTCCAGCAATCGGTGGGCGGCGGCCAGTCCCGCGATCCCGCCCCCGATGACCACGACGTGTCCCGTACCCGTACGAGTCTCCTGTGCGCGCATGCCTCCACCTTCTCAGACCTCACTGACACGCCCGCCATGAGTCCCGGTGTCCTGTGCGAGTCCCGACTGTGACCGCATCGGGACCGGATCCGGCCAACGTCCCGGCCCACTCGGGCGTCGAAGGAGCGTCAGTCGGCACGGCACAGTTGTCACGACCCTCGGGGGTAGCCCATATGCGCACTCGAAGCTCCGCACGCTCCGGACGTTCCCTACGCCCTGTCCATGCTCTGGCGGGGATGCTCCTCGCCGCCGTCCTCGCGCTGGCGGGCTGCAGCGGCGCCAACGACACCTCGTCCAGCGACGCCGGCGGAGCCGCCGACAAGGCCGCCGCCCCGGGCGCGGCGGAGAAGGCGGACTCGGGCGCCGCGGGCAGCGGCGCGGCGAACGACTCCAAGGCCACCGCCCCGCCCAAGGTGACCGCGAGCCACATCATCCGCACCGCCTCCCTGACCGTGCAGGTCAAGGACGTACCCAAGGCCCTGGACGAGGCCCGCACCACGGCCGAGAACGCCGGCGGCTACGTGGGCAACGAGACCACCACCCGCGACGAGAAGGGCCACGAGCGCACCCGTCTCGTGCTGCGCGTGCCCACCGAGCGGTACGACCAGGTGCTGGCCGATCTGGAGGGCGCGGGCAAGGTCGTCGAGCGGACGGCCAAGGCACAGGACGTCACCGACCAGGTCGTGGACGTGGAGAGCCGGATCAAGTCGCAGCGCGCCAGTGTGGCCCGGGTCCGCGAACTGATGGACCAGGCGACCAAGCTGAGCGATGTGGTCACCCTGGAAGGGGAGTTGAGCAGCCGTGAGTCCGATCTGGAGGCGCTGCTCGCGCAGCAGGCGTCCCTGAAGGACCGCACCGGGCTGGCCACGATCACGCTCTCGCTGTCCGAGACCCCGGTGAAGAAGGCCGAGAAGAAGGACGAGGACCCGGGCTTCGTGGACGCGCTCAGCGGCGGCTGGCATGTGCTGGTCACGATGCTGCGCTGGCTCGCGCTCGCGATCGGCGCGGTGCTCCCGTTCGCGGCGGGCCTGGCGCTGATCGTCCTGGTGTGGATGCGTCTCGTGCGGCCCCGGCTGCCGCGCCGCCCGGCCCCGGCTCCGGCTCCGGCCGCCGCGGCGTCGCTGCCGGTGGCCCCGCCCGTGCGCGGCGGCGGAGAGGGCGGCGAGGAGGAGTGAAATTCGGGGCCCGCGTAGCGTGTTCCCATGACCATGAGTCGTACGAGCGGGACTGACAGGGCGAAAGAGCGACTGGTCGTGATCGGCGGTGACGCGGCGGGCATGTCCGCCGCGTCACAGGCGCGCCGGCTGCGGGGGCCGGACGAGCTGGAGATCGTGGCGTTCGAGCGGGGGCACTTCACGTCCTACTCCGCATGCGGCATCCCGTACTGGGTGGGCGGCGACGTCCCCGAGCGGAACCAGTTGATCGCGCGGACGCCCGAGGAGCACCGGGAGCGCGCCATCGACCTGCGGATGCGTACGGAGGTCACCGGGATCGACGTCGCGGGCGCCCGCGTGCGCTCCCGGGACCTCGAATCCGGGGCCGAGGAGTGGACGTCGTACGACAAGCTCGTGATCGCGACCGGCGCGCGCCCGATCCGCCCCGACCTGCCGGGCGCCGACGCGCCGGGCGTGCACGGCGTCCAGACCCTGGACGACGGGCAGGCCCTGCTCGACACGCTGGCGGCGACGGAGGGCCGCCGGGCGGTGGTCGTGGGCGCGGGGTACATCGGCGTGGAGATGGCCGAGGCGCTCATCAACCGCGGGTACGAGGTGACGGTCGTCAACCGCGGCAAGGAGCCGATGTCCACGCTCGACCCGGACATGGGCCGCCTGGTGCACACGGCCATGGAGGGCCTGGGCATCATCATGGTCAACGACGCCGAGGTCACCAAGCTGCTGACCGGCGAGGACGGGCGGGTCCGGGCGGTGGCCACGGAGGACGCCGAGTACCCGGCGGACGTGGTCGTGCTCGGCATCGGCGTACACCCCGAGACGACGCTCGCCAAGGCGGCCGGGCTGCCCCTCGGCGACCACGGCGGGCTGCTCACCGATCTGGCGATGCGGGTGCGCGGCCACGAGAACATCTGGGCCGGCGGCGACTGCGTCGAGGTGCTCGACCTGGTCTCCGGGCGCGAGCGGCACATCGCGCTGGGCACGCACGCCAACAAGCACGGGCAGGTCATCGGTTCCAACGTGGGCGGCGGGTACGCCACCTTCCCCGGTGTCGTCGGCACGGCGGTGAGCAAGGTCTGCGACCTGGAGATCGCCCGCACCGGGCTGCGCGAGAAGGACGCGCACCGGGCGGGCCTGCAGTTCGAGACCGTCACCGTCGAGTCGACCAGCCGTGCGGGCTACTACCCGAACGCCGCCCTCATGACGGTGAAGATGCTCGCCGAGCGCCGCACCGGACGGCTGCTCGGTGTACAGATCGTCGGCCGCGAGGGCGCGGCGAAGCGCGTCGACATCGCCGCGGTCGCTCTGACCGCGAGCATGACGGTGGAACAGATGACAGCACTGGACCTGGGTTACGCGCCCCCGTTCTCACCCGTGTGGGACCCCGTGCTGGTCGCCGCCCGCAAGGCGGTGGCGGCGGTACGCAGGAACCCCGCGTAAGGGGAGCACCCCAACGGGGTTGCGGGGCCGCGACATTGTGCGGCTCCGCCGCGTGCGCGCGACCAAGGACGGCCCGCGGTTTTCCGCGGACCTACGGGGCGGACCTACGCGGATTCGTGCTGCCCGGTCCCGTTGATCCGGTCGATGGCCTGCCGGGCCTGCTCCGCGGGCGGTCGCGCCGGCAGCGACGACACCGACGCCGGCGCGGCGACCGCGGGCGGCGACTGCGCCGGCTTCGCGTGAGCCGCCGGCCGCGCGGACCGCAACCGGTGGCTGACGGCCTCGTCGAGCGTCACCGGACGCTGCAGACGCGCCGCGAGCCGGCCCGCCTCCTGGCCGAGCGCGGCGACGTCCTCCCAGGGCAGGTGCAGCACCAGGGCGATCTCCGCCTCACCGTCGGGCAGGGCATGCATCGGAGGAGTAACTCGCTCGTTCATCGCCTGTGTCCTCACGTCTTCCTCGCGTCGCGTCTTCGTCGCGGCGCGGGCGGTTGAGGAGACATACGCACGCGGGGACGGCGGCGTTCAGTGACGGCGCATCGAGGGCACTAGTTCCTTGTGGTCATACCCGTCCATGACGTGAACCCGGTACGGCGCACGCCCTTTGTGACGTACGCGCTGATCGCCGCCAACGTTCTCGTGTTCCTCTACACCCCCGGCATCGCCGGATCGGTGGCGGGCGACAGCGGCCTGTCCCAGCTGTGCCATCTGCAGGCGTTCCTGGACCACTACGCCGCGGTGCCACAGGAGTTGATCCACCATCAGATGCCGCGCCTCGTACCCACGGGCGACGTCGGTCTCGGCCCGCACGGGGCCGGCTGCGTGGTGGGCCCGCCGGACTACGACAAGTCGCCGCCGCTGTCGGTGTTCACGGCGATGTTCCTGCACGGCAGCTGGCTGCATCTGCTGGGCAACATGCTGTTCCTGCTGATCTTCGGCAACAACATCGAGGACCGCATGGGACATGTGCGGTTCACGCTGTTCTACGTGGCCTGCGGCTACGCGGCGGCGTACGGCTACGCGCTGTTGAACGAGGACTCCGGCGACCCCCTGATCGGCGCCTCGGGAGCGATCGCCGGCGTCCTCGGCGCCTACCTGGTGCTCTACCCGAAGGCCAGGGTCTGGGTCCTCGTCCCGTTCCTGATCTTCCTGCCGCTGCGGCTGCCCGCATGGATGGTGCTGGGCTTCTGGTTCGTGCTGCAGGCCGTGTACTCGTCCGGCGGCGGCGTCTCGACCGCGGGAACGGTGGCGTATGCCGCGCACGTGGTCGGCTTCCTCGCCGGCATGCTGCTCGCCTGGCCGCTCCGCCCGGGCACCCCGCCCCCACCGGAGCCGCGCAGCCTGCTGTGGGGCAGGCGGGCGCGGCCCAGCTGGTGACAGCGGCGGGAGGTCAGCGCGCGGTCTGCGTGTGGACGTACTCCACGAGCCGGGTCAGCGCGTCCGGGTCAGTGGTCGGCAGGACGCCGTGGCCGAGGTTGAAGACATGGCCTTCGAGACCGGCGGCGGCGTCGAGGACCTCGCGGGTCTTGGCCTGGACGGCCTCGGTGGTGGAGAAGAGGACGGCCGGGTCGAGGTTGCCCTGGAGGGCCTTGCCGGGGCCGACGCGGCGGGCGGCCTCGTCGAGCGGGACGCGCCAGTCGACGCCGACCACGTCCGCGCCCGCCTCGCCCATGAGGCCGAGCAGCTCACCGGTGCCGACGCCGAAGTGGATGCGCGGGACGCCGTAGGAGGCGACGGCCTCGAAGACCTTGGTGGACGCGGGCATCACCGAGCGGCGGTAGTCGGCGGGTGCCAGGGCGCCGACCCAGGAGTCGAAGAGCTGGACGGCGCTGACGCCCGCCTCGATCTGCACCTTCAGGAAGGCGGACGTGATCTCGGCGAGGCGGTCGAGCAGGTCGGCCCACAGCTGCGGGTCGCCGTACATGAGCGCCTTGGTGTGCTCGTGGTTCTTGGACGGACCGCCCTCCACGAGATAGCTCGCGAGGGTGAAAGGCGCGCCCGCGAAGCCGATGAGGGGGGTGGCGCCGAGTTCGGCCGTGAGCAGGCCGATCGCCTCGGTGACGTAGCTGACGTCCTCGGGGGTCAGATCGCGCAGCTGGGCCAGATCGGCGCGGGTACGGATCGGATTCTGGACGACGGGGCCGACACCCGGCTTGATCTCGAGGTCAATGCCGATGGCCTTCAGCGGGACGACGATGTCGCTGTAGTAGATCGCCGCGTCCACGTTGTGCCTGCGCACCGGCTGGAGCGTGATCTCGGCGACCAGCTCGGGCCGCATGCAGGACTCCAGCATGGGGATGCCCTCGCGCACCTTGAGGTACTCGGGCAGCGAGCGTCCGGCCTGCCGCATGAACCACACCGGCCTGTGCGGCACGGGTTCGCGCCTGCACGCCTTGAGGAAGGCGGACTCGTACGTGGCTGTCGGCTGCTGCCCGGCGGGGCTGTGGTTGGCACTCACGACGGAAAGTCTCGCACGGCCGACCGGCGCCCCATTCCGGGGGCAGCGTGGCGAAGGGACGCGAGGCCGGTGACATCGTGCGGCTCCGTCGCGCGGGCGCGAGCGGCCGGGGACCACCCGCAGCGCCCCACACGACCGGACCCCGGGGACGAACCGCCCACGGCCACACCCGGTCAACGTCACGAACACGGCGAAACCGAGCCGTTCCCGCCGAACCGTCGGAGGCACGGGTGTCTCTCCCTGCGCGGAGCCTCCGTTCCCCTTAATCTTCCCCGCATGGCTGCGGCTCAGGGACGACTGTCGGACGGCGCTGGCGGAATGGACGACGCGAAGGAGGGGGAGCGGGATGCGACGGAGACGGCTCCGCTGCCCTTCCGGGCAGCCGTCGAAGCGCTGAGGGCCGCGCGGCTGCGGCCGGAGATCGAGATCGACCCGACGCGCCCGCCGCAGCGCCTGGCCCCATACGCGTACGCGCTGGAGGCCGCGGTCGTCGCGGACGACGAGGATCTGGCCGACGGCCGGCTCGTGCTGCTGCACGACCCGGCGGGGCACGACGCCTGGCAGGGTTCCTTCCGCCTGGTAACCCTGGTCCGCGCGGAGCTGGAGCTGGAGATGGCCGCCGACCCGCTGCTCCCGGAGGTCTGCTGGTCGTGGCTGACCGGCGCACTCCAGGCCCGTGGTCTGTCGTACGGCGAGGCGAGCGGCACGGTCACGCGCGCGAGCTCGCACTACTTCGGCGGCCTCGCTGAGCGCCCGGCCGCCTCCCAGATCGAGATCCGGGCGTCGTGGACCCCCCGGGAGGGCCTGGGCGGCGTCCCGGACACGGCCACGCACCTCGCGGCGTGGTGCGATCTGCTGTGCCAGGTCGCCGGGCTCCCGCCGGTGACCCCGGGCGACGCGTCGGTGGTCTCCCTTCCGCAGCGCCGGGGACCGCAGTCCCGCTGACGTCACCGTGGCCGCAGTGCCGCTGACGTCACCGTGGCCGCAGTCCCGCTGACGTCACCGTGGCCGCAGTGCCGCTGACGTCACCGTGGCCGCAGTCCCGCTGACGTCACCGTGGCCGCAGTCCCGCTGACGTCACCGTGGCCGCAGTCCTGCTGACGTCGCCGTGCCCGCGGTCCCGCCGAGTCCAGGAGAGCAGCGGTAGGCGCGGACCCGCACGGCGACTCGCGCACCCCTCGCCGACTCTTACCGGTTCTTTGTCGATACGGCCACTTTCGGCCGCGTATTGACGCGGAGCGACTCGGTTCGATCTTCGGATGATCGATCGCGTGTCCGAATTGCACGGATTGTTACTCACCAAATCGTGATCATTCTCTAAAGGACGAGGGGTTTGGTGCCGAAGAGGTCTGTGACCTTGAAAGCACGGTTCGTCGCGGCTCCATCCCCATAGCCGCTCCCGTCCCGCACCCCAGGAGGCCTGGTGTCCGTTCTCCTCGAGCAGCCCGCAAGCCTGGTCGCCTACCGCCCGAACAAGCCGACCGCCATGGTGGTCGTGGCCGACCCCCGGGTCCGCTCCACCGTCACCCGCCATCTGTGGGCGCTCGGAGTGCGCGACGTCATCGAGGCGTCGTCCGTCGCGGAGGCCCGCCCCCGAATCGGCAACCCGCGCGACATCTGCGTCGCCGACGTCCACCTGCCGGATGGTTCCGGCCTCACCCTCCTTTCCGAGACCCGAGCCGCGGGCTGGCCCAACGGCCTCGCCCTCTCCGCCGCCGATGACATCGGCGCCGTACGCAACGCCCTCGCGGGCGGCGTCAAGGGCTACGTCGTCACCGGCACCCGTACGAACGTCGGGCTCCCCACCCGGCCCGGCGCCGCACCCATCGGCTCGGCCGCCGCCCGTATGCACCGCCGCCCCCCGGGCGCCCCGAGCCACCCGGGCGGCTACCGCGAGCTGTCCGGCCGCGAGGTCGAGGTCCTTCGCCTGGTCGCGGAGGGCCAGTCGAACAAGGCCATCGGCGTCTCCATGGGCCTGTCCGCGCTGACCGTCAAGAGCCACCTCGCCCGCATCGCGCGCAAGCTCGGCACGGGCGACCGCGCCGGGATGGTGGCGGTGGCCCTGCGCACCGGGATCATCCACTGAATCCACTGAATCCACTGAATCCACCGAGCTGAATCCACCGAGCCCGGGGGGACAACCGATTCCACCGACCGCAACGAGCCCCCACCGACCGTGAGCCGCGCCCTCCCCCGACCGTGAACCGGAACTTTCACCGACCTGACTGGTTTACGACCCTCAGACGCCCGTCGACGGAACGTTCCGTCGGCGGGCGTTGTCCATACACAGATACCCTTGACAGGTGACCGACGCCCAAGAGACCGCAGCAGACAGCTCACTGCGCACCACCGGAGGCGCCCCTCCGGACGACGTCGAATCGGCGCCGATCCCTTTGCTTGAGCCCCGAGACGGCATCCCGCCCGTAATCGCCGACGACGCCTCGCTCGCCGAGGTGATCGCCGCCTTCGCCGCCGGATCCGGCCCCGTCGCCGTCGACGCCGAACGCGCGTCCGGGTACCGATACGGCCAGCGCGCCTATCTGGTGCAGCTGCGCCGCGAGGGAGCGGGGACCGCGCTGATCGACCCCGTCGCCTGCCCCGATCTGTCGGGCCTCGGCGAGGCGATCTCCGGAGTGGAGTGGGTGCTGCACGCGGCCACCCAGGACCTGCCGTGCCTGCGCGAGATAGGCATGGTGCCGACGCGGCTCTTCGACACCGAGCTGGCCGGACGCCTCGCCGGGTTCCCCCGCGTGGGCCTCGGCGCGATGGTCGAGAGCGTGCTCGGCTTCGTACTGGAGAAGGGGCACTCCGCCGTCGACTGGTCGACGCGGCCGCTGCCCGAGCCGTGGCTGCGCTATGCGGCGCTCGACGTGGAGCTGCTCGTCGACCTGCGCGACGCCCTGGAGAAGGAGCTCGACCGGCAGGGCAAGCTGGAGTGGGCCCGGCAGGAGTTCGACGCGATCGCGCAGGCCGAGCCCGCGCCGCCGCGCAAGGACCCCTGGCGCCGTACCTCCGGAATGCACAAGGTGCGCCGCCGCCGGCAGATGGCGGTCGTCCGGGAGCTGTGGGAGACCCGGGACCGGGTCGCGCAGCGCCGGGACATCTCGCCGGGCAAGGTGCTCGGGGACGCGGCCATCGTGGAGGCCGCACTCTCTCTTCCGGCCAACGTGCACGCGCTCGCCGCGTTGAACGGGTTCGGGCATCGGATGGGGCGGCGTCAGCTGGAGCAGTGGCAGGCCGCGGTGGACCGTGCCAAGGCGCTGCCGGAGGCCGAGCTGCCGCAGCCGGGGCAGCCGGTGACCGGGCCTCCGCCGCCGCGCGCCTGGGCCGACAAGGACCCTGCCGCCGCCGCTCGGCTCTCCGCCGCGCGCGCCGCCGTGTCGGTGCTGGCCGAGCAGCTCAACATGCCGCAGGAGAATCTGATCACTCCGGACACGGTGCGGCGGGTTTGCTGGGAGCCTCCGCAGCAGGTGGACGCCGATTCGGTGGGCGCCGCGCTCGTCGGCTACGGGGCTCGGCCCTGGCAGGTCGAGCAGGTCACGCCGGTTCTGGTGGCCGCGCTTTCCGTGAAGGCCGCCAAGAGCTGAGCGCCGGGCCGCCGTGAGGGGTTCAGCCTGCGGCGGCTGCGGGTTGTTCCGGGTTGCTCGCGCCCACGCGGCGCAGCCGCACGACGGCACCGGCCCCGCGCCCCCGACGGGGCGCGGGGCTCGCCTATTTCGTCGCGCCCCGCATGAAGCCGTTGTAGTCGCGCCCCTCATGAAGCCGTTGTAGATGAAGCGCTGCAGGAGCAGGAAGACGACCAAGGTCGGCAGGATGACGAGCACCGCGCCCGCCGAAATCGTCTCCCAGTGCGCGCCGAAGGACCCCATGAAGCGGAACAGCGACGTCGAGATCACGCCAAGATCCTCGGACGACATGGAGAGGAACGGGATGGAGAAGTCGTTGTAGACCGTGATCCCCTTGACGATCACCACCGTCGCGATCGCGGGCTTCAGCAGCGGGAAAATGATCTCCTCACGCCTCGGGCGACGGGGGTTCCCCGCTGCTCCGGCGGAGCCGAGAGCTTGAAAAATGTGGGCACAGCGTGCGGCGCCGGGTGCCTTCTGAGACGCGGCGGGGTGTGTGACGTTCGCCGCTCCGGCCGGGGGGACTGGGCAGCTACGTTACCCGTAAGTAGCATGGGTCCTGAGCGCGCGCTCAGCGCTTGCGCATCGCAGCAGTGCCATCCCGCATCTGGAGGAGAGCCATCGTGCCTCGTACCGTCAGGGACGTCGTCTTCGTCGACGGCGTCCGCACCCCGTTCGGCAAGGCGGGCCCGAAGGGCATCTACCACGAGACCCGCGCCGACGACCTCGTCGTGAAGGCCATCCGGGAGCTGCTGCGCCGCAACCCCGGCCTGGACCCCAAGAAGATCGACGAGGTCGCCATCGCCGCGACCACGCAGATCGGTGACCAGGGTCTGACGCTGGGCCGCACGGCCGGCATCCTCGCCGGACTCCCCCAGTCCGTCCCGGGCTACTCCATCGACCGCATGTGCGCGGGCGCGCTGACCGCCGTCACCACCACGGCCGGCTCGATCGCCTTCGGTGCCTACGACGCCGTCATCGCCGGTGGTGTCGAGCACATGGGCCGCCACCCGATGGGCGAGGGCGTGGACCCGAACCCGCGGTTCGTCAGCGAGAAGCTGGTCGACGAGTCCGCCCTGTTCATGGGCATGACCGCCGAGAACCTGCACGACCGTTACCCGACGATCACCAAGCAGCGCGCCGACGAATACGCCGTGCGCTCGCAGGAGAAGGCCGCCAAGGCGTACGCCGACGGCAAGATCCAGCAGGACCTGGTGCCGATCTCGGTACGCCGGACGAACGCCGAGGCGGGCGAGACGGGCTGGGGCCTGGTCACCGCCGACGAGCCGATGCGCCCGGGTACGACGCTGGAGAACCTGGCCGGTCTGAAGACGCCGTTCCGCGTCCACGGCCGCGTCACGGCCGGTAACGCCGCCGGTCTGAACGACGGCGCCACCGCCTCGATCATCGCGAGCGAGGACTTCGCCCGCGAGAACAACCTGCCGGTCAAGATGCGTCTCGTCTCGTACGCCTTCGCGGGCGTCGAGCCGGAGGTCATGGGCTACGGCCCGATCCCGGCGACGGAGAAGGCCCTCGCCAAGGCGGGGCTCTCCATCGAGGACATCAACCTCTTCGAGATCAACGAGGCCTTCGCCGTCCAGGTGCTCGCCTTCCTGGAGCACTACGGCATCGCCGACGACGACGCGCGCGTGAACCAGTACGGCGGCGCCATCGCGTACGGCCACCCGCTCGCCTCCTCCGGCGTCCGTCTGATGACGCAGCTGGCCCGCCAGTTCGAGGAGCAGCCGAACGTCCGCTACGGCCTGACCACCATGTGCGTCGGCTTCGGCATGGGCGCGACGGTCATCTGGGAGAACCCGCACTTCGACGGAGGCGACAAGTGAGCACCACCACCGCTGAGCTTCTGAAGGGCGCGGCCGAGCTGTTCCCGGACGAGGTCGTGACGTCCGCGCACGTCCGCCACCTGGACCTGCCGTTCGGCGCCGGGCGCTTCGCGCTCATCACGCTGGACAACGGCTTCGACCACACCAAGCCGACCACCTTCGGCCCGGCCTCGCTGGCGAACCTCAACACCGCCATCGACCAGGTCGAGGCGGAGGCCGCGGCCGGCGAGATCGTCGGCGTCGGCATCACCGGCAAGCCGTTCATCTTCGCGGTCGGCGCCGACCTCAAGGGCGTCGAGCTGCTCAAGAAGCACGAGGACGCGCTCGCCATCGGCAAGGGCGGCCACGAGGTCTTCAAGCGCCTCGCGGGCATCGCGGTCCCGACCTTCGCGTACTACAACGGCGCGGCGATGGGCGGCGGCGTCGAGGTCGGTCTGCACTGCACGTACCGCACGGTGTCGAAGGCCCTGCCGGCCTTCTCGCTGCCCGAGGTCTTCCTCGGTCTGGTCCCCGGCTGGGGCGGCTGCACGATCCTGCCGAACCTGATCGGTGCGGAGAAGGCCGTCTCGGTGATCATCGAGAACTCGCTCAACCAGAACAAGCAGCTCAAGGGCCGGCAGGTCTTCGACCTCGGTATCGCCGACGCGATCTTCGAGGGCGCGGACTTCCTGGAGCAGTCGCTGCTGTGGACGGCGTCCGTCCTCAAGGGCGACATCACCGTCGAGCGCCCGGAGATCGACCGCGGCGAGGCCTGGGACCAGGCCGTCGCCAAGGGCCGTTTCATCGCCGACGGCAAGGTGCACGGGGCGGCTCCGGCCGCGTACCGCGCGCTGGACATCATCGCCGCGGCCAAGGACGGTGACCTGCAGAAGGGTTACGACGCCGAGGACGTGGCGCTCGCCGACCTGATCATGGGTGGCGAACTGCGCTCCGGTATCTACGCGTTCAACCTGGTCCAGAAGCGCGGCAAGCGTCCGGCGGGTGCGCCGGACAAGAGCCTGGCGCGTCCGGTCACCAAGGTCGGCGTCGTGGGCGCGGGCCTGATGGCCTCGCAGCTCGCCCTGCTCTTCCTGCGCCGCCTGGAGGTGCCGGTCGTGCTGACCGACATCGACCAGGAGCGCGTCGACAAGGGTGTGGGCTACGTCCACGCCGAGATCGACAAGCTGCTCGGCAAGGGCCGTATCAACCAGGACAAGGCCAACCGCCTGAAGGCCCTGGTCTCCGGTGTCCTGGACAAGGCCGAGGGCTTCGCGGACGCGGACTTCATCATCGAGGCCGTCTTCGAGGAGATCGGCGTCAAGCAGCAGGTGTTCGCGGAGGTCGAGGCGGTCGCTCCGGCGCACGCGATCCTTGCCACCAACACCTCCTCCCTCTCGGTCACCGAGATGGCGTCGAAGCTGAAGAACCCCGAGCGGGTCGTCGGCTTCCACTTCTTCAACCCGGTCGCGATCCTCCCGCTGCTGGAGATCGTGCGCGGTGAGGCCACCGACGACGCCTCCCTCGCCACGGCGTTCGCCGTCGCCAAGAAGCTCAAGAAGACGGCGGTTCTGGTGAAGGACGCCCCGGCGTTCGTCGTCAACCGCATCCTGACCCGCTTCATGGGCGAGATCCAGAACGTCATCGACGAGGGCACGCCGGTCGAGGTCGCCGAGAAGGCGGTCGAGCCGCTGGGTCTGCCGATGTCGCCGCTCGTGCTGCTGGAGCTGGTCGGCCCCGCGATCGGGCTGCACGTCTCGGAGACCCTCAACCGGGCCTTCCCCGACCGTTTCACGGTCTCCCCGAACCTCGCGGCCGTCGTCAAGGCGGGCAAGCGCGGCTTCTACGTGTACGACTCCGGGAAGCCGGAGCTCGACCCCGAGGTGGCCGCTCTCCTCGAGCAGGGCGATGTCGTCCTGACCGAGGAGCAGGTCCGTGACCGCGTCCTGGACGCCGTCGCGCAGGAGATCGGGCTCATGCTCGACGAGGGTGTCGTCGCCGAGGCGCAGGACGTCGACCTCTGCCTGATCACCGGCGCGGGCTGGCCCTTCCACCTGGGTGGGATCACTCCCTACCTGGACCGTGAGGGTGTCTCCGAGCGTGTGAACGGGAAGCGGTTCCTGGAGGCGGGGGTGGCTTCCGTCCCCGCGTAAGCGCTCCGCTGTGTTTGTCGGGTGCCCTGCACGCCTGCCCGGTGTGCAGGGCACCCGGCGTTTCGTGCTGGGCGAAAGAAACTTCCCTCATACCGGGCGCCACGCCTCCAGTGCCAGTCCCGGTTCGTCCTTCCGTCGGGTGAGGAGCAGTTCCCCACTCCCCGGGGAGAGGCTCGCCGCCACCACCCTCCCGTCCTCGTCCTCCCCCAGTGACACCCGGGCGTCGGCGGGGAGTTGAGGGCCCGACTCGGCCCACCAGGCGCCCGCCGACTCCTGCTCCGTCGGGTACGCGGCGAAGACGACGCGTCCGCTCGCCGAGCGCTGGGCGAGCAACGTGCAGTCGTGGCCGTCGAGTTCGCAGCGGATGGCGGACACGGGGCCGGGCCCCGCGACGGCGAGCAGCGGCACCGGCTTGCCGCCGGGGCGCCAGGCGCACAGGTCGCCGGACTCGTCGGTGAAGAAGAGAGTGGTGGACTCCGGGGAGGTGGCGAGGGCTCGGAGGGTGCCGGGGCGTACCGGCGTCTCCAGCGCCTCCTCCAGGACCGGCTGCGCGCCCGGCTCCTCCTGGCGCCAGTGCAGGATGCCGCCCGGGACTGCCGCGTACAGTTCGACGCGTCCGGACTCGCCCGTCACCGCCGCGAGGTCTTCCTGCACCTCACGTCCCTTGAGGTCGCGCCAAGGGTCCCAGCCGCCCTTCTCCTTCTGGGCGAGCATGCTCACTCCGCCGCCCTTGTTGCGTACGAAGACATGGGCGCGCCCCTGCGCGTCCGCCGCGACAGCGGGTGTGCCGGTCCGGCCGCCCGTCCTGTCGGGATGCCCGATCGGGTTCCAGTCGAGGGCGGCGAGGCGCGGCCGGAAGTGCGTGGAGTGCACGAGGCCCGACTCGTCACGGACCGTCGGGCGCCAGGAGACGAGGTGGGCGTAGCCGTCGGGGCCCTGGCCCAAGGCCAGCACGGGATGCAGGCGTTGGTCGCCGCCCACGGTGCGCGGAGGGTCCCAGGGGCCGCCGGGGCCGCGCTCGGCCCGGCATAGGACGGCGGCCTCCGACAGCAGGTAGACACTGAGCCTGCCGTCGCGGCCGCGTAGGAGCCAGTCGCCGTTCACCGGTTCACTTTAGTCGGGGGCGGACGGGGAGCCGAGGCCCTCCCCCGAGCTCTCGAGTTCTCCCCGGCGCGAGGACCCTCATCGCCCGCTCACAGGCGCTTGGCGCTGCGGAACAGCTCGGCGTAGAAGCCGTTTCCGTCGATGCGGGAGACACCGCCCTTGTCCCCGATCGTCGGGCCGTTCTGCTCCTTGCGGCTGGAGACGAAGACCTTGTGGCCCTCGGTGTCCAGCCCCAGGTAGAGGCCGACGTGGTCGATGTGGTCGGCGGTGCGGTGGTCCATCTTGAAGAACAGCAGGTCGCCCGGCTGCAGCGTGTCGATGTTCTTCGGGCGGGTGTACCAGGGGGAGGGGCCCTGGAGCTTGATGATGTCGACGCCGACCTTGGAGCGGGCCATGCCGTTGGCCGAGCGGGGCAGGCCGTCGCCGAGGGTGTCGGTGGCCATCAGCGGGTAGCGGGACCGGTAGCCCCACACCATCCGCATGAAGCCGGAGCAGTCCAGCGCGCGGTAGCGCTCCGTGCGCGGCTCCATCGTGGTCCCGTTGCGGAAGGTGTACGGGATGCCGAGGTAGTCGTAGAAGTCGTTCTGCTCCAGGCGGTCCACACCGTCCGCCTTGTACGGGCCGAACACCGCGTCGCCCTCGTACGGCACGCCCGCGGAGTCCTTCTTCACCGGCGAGCCCTGCACGTACTGGAAGGCGATCGCGAAGACGTCGTCCTCCTGGCTGCCGTAGTACTGCTTGAACCAGTCCTTGAACCACTGCTGGTTCTGGGCGCCCTTGGTCCAGGGTTCCGGCATGAGACGGACCCAGTCGTCGGTGACCACCTTGGTGCTGGTGTTGGCCGGTTCGGTGAAGGTGCGGGACGAGCCCTTGAGGGTGGCCGTGCGGGCGCCGTCGGTGAAGGTGGCGATGACCGCGCCCTTGGCGTCGCGCAGCACGGAACGCGCCGGGTCGTTCAGCCGCTCCCAGGTCTGCTTGCCGGTCGCCTTGCCCGAGTTCTGCAGGGCGTTGTCGGTGACCGTCTGGGCGGCCGGGACCTTCGCCTGGTCGTCCTTGCGCAGTTCGTACGTGAAGTACGCGCTGCCCGCGAGCAGCGCGAGCACCGTCGCCGCGTGGACGACGGGGCGGCCTTTGCGCTTCGGCATGGTGAGGGCTCCTGGTGTGCGTCGGGAACAGGCGGGCTCAGGCGGAGGGCATGGCGCCCAGCAGGATGCCGGCGGTCAGCACCACATAGGTGGCGAGGGTGACCGATCCGACGGACAGCAGCGTCGCGCCCTTGGGCTGGCGGACCAGCTGGTAGCCGATCAGGCCCGGGACGATGAACCCGAGCGTCTGGTTGGCGTACAGCAGCGGGAACTCCATCTGCAGCACGATGATCACGGTGGCCTGGATGAGCACGCCGCTGAGCACCACGGCCGCGAACAGCCGCTTGCCGTACAGGATGACGAACTTCTGCATCAGCAGCGTGGCGAGGTACGTCAGGACGGTCACGCCGACCACCAGCGCGGCCCGCTGCAGATCCTCGATGAGGGTGAGCGCGAGCCAGCCGGGCGTGATCATGCCGCCCGGCGACAGGTTGGTCGTCAGGTAGCACATCAGCGAGAACATCAACCCCAGGCCGATGCCGATCGCGGCGATCTCGGGGGTGAGGACGGAGGGGATCAACGCTGTTCTCCTGGGCTGTGCCACTGCTGGCTGTCGTCGGCGGAAGGCTGGGGAGGGATGCGGGGCTCGAACAGCCCCCTGGACGGGACCTGTCCGAGCGAGGGGCCGCTGTCCGGGTGCGCCTGCGGCGCGGCGGGGGCGGGCTGGTCACCGTGGTACTGCTGCGCCCAGACGTCGTCCGGGTACGGCTGGCCGTACCCTGCCTGGCTCACCTGCTCCGGGTCCGGGTTCGGGTACGGGTGTCGGGCGTCGCGCTGCACGGGGACCTGCGGGACGTACGGCTGCTGCGCGTAGCGCGACTCGTACGCCTCCGGGTAACCCTGGTACGGGTCGATGCGGGGCGCGTACAGCTGCACGGTCTCGACGTGCTCGACCACGGCGGGCGCCGCCCCGGTGCGGCCGGCCGGGGCCGCGGCCACGGGCTCGTCAGCGCTGTCGTCCGGCGGGAGTTCGGCGAGGTGCTCCAGCAGGATCTCGCCCTGGCCGTGGATGTTGCCGATCGCGACCAGCGATGAGTCCGGGCCGAGCTGCTCCAGCAGCCGGGCCATGAACTCCTCCGGGTCGCGCTTGTCGCCGCCGAGGTCGACGGCGCGCGAGCGGAACTCGGCGGGGATGGCGTCGATGGCGGATTTGGCCGGGTGGCCGATGACGAAGACGCGCTCCGGGTCGAGGTCGGGGATGATCTCGCCCATCTGCCCGTTGCGTTCGACGCGGTCGGGACGGCAGTTGATGACCACGTTGAGCGGGCGGTGGATGGCGCCGAGGTCGAGCAGCTGGTTGATGTTCATCAGCGTCGACTCGGGGTCGTTGGCCGCGAAGACGTTGGCGAAGCGCACCTTCTTCCCCTCGGGCGTCAGATAGCGCTCGACGGAGAGGACACCGGGGTCCGGCGGGGCCTCGTACATGCCCTTCAGTGCCGTCTCCCGGTCGACGCCGAGGAGTTCGGCGACGGTCAGCGCGATGGCCACGTTCTCCTTGAAGGTGAACCAGCTGAAGCCGCGCAGCTCCTCGTCGCTGACCATCTCCGGGTCGGCGTAGATGAGCCGGCAGTTCCGGGAGTCGGCCTCCTCCTGGAGGATGTGGAAGCGGTCCTTCTCGGCGGTGACGCAGATGCCGTCCTCCGGCATCGAGCGGCACAGCGAGCGCGCCACGTCGTCCAGGGTGGGGCCCATCTCGGCGAGGTGGTCCTCACGGACGTTGCACAGCACGCCGATCGTGGAGCGGATCAGCTTGGACTGGTTGATCTCCTGCAGGGCCGGCATGACGGCCATGCATTCGATGACGAGCGCGTCCGGCTGGTACGCGGCGGCGCGCCGCACGATGCCGATCTGCTCGACCACGTTGGCGATGCCGAACTTGCGGTAGACCGGCTCCTCGGTGGCGTCCGGGTGGATGAAGCGGGCCGCGGTGCCGGTGGTCTTGGCCACGGTCGTCAGCCCGCCGCCGCGCAGGGCGCCCGCGCACAGCCGGGTGATGGACGACTTGCCGCGGATGCCGTTGACCAGAACCCGGCTGGGTATGTGGTCCAGGTTGGTGAAGTGCCGCCGCTGCTCCACGATGCCCGCGACGAGCAGGATCGCGCAGCACACCAGCAGCACGGTGTAGAGGAAGAGCACGGGTGATCAGTTCCTTGTGTACTGCTGCGGCGCGGACGCCTGGGGCGGGGTGCGGCGGGGCTGCTGCCGGCGCTGGTCCTGCAGCTGCTGCCGGATGAGTTCCAGGGAGCGGGTGACCGCGCCGACCTCGTCGTGGTGCTGCGGGAACAGCACGGTCTTGCGGTCGCCGCCGGCCAGCGCCTCGGCCCGGTCGGCCAGCGAGCGCAGCGGCCGGGCCACCACGATATGCAGCCAGCCCAGGCAGCCGACGG
Organism: Streptomyces albiflavescens; assembly: GCF_014645835.1. Classification (GTDB taxonomy): domain Bacteria; phylum Actinomycetota; class Actinomycetes; order Streptomycetales; family Streptomycetaceae; genus Streptomyces; species Streptomyces albiflavescens. The sequence goes on along the minus strand of NZ_BMMM01000009.1, from coordinate 291,590 downwards.
CCGCGGCGGCGCCGAGCAGTCCGGCGAGCACGGTGCGGTTCTGGGCGTCGTACTCGGGGATGGCGAGCCGGTTGGCGGGCTGCCAGCTGACCACGCTCCAGCCGAGGGACTCGGCGGGGCCGCTGCCGGCGAACGGGGCGGCGGCGGCGATCCGCACGCCGTGCTCGCGGTAGAGCACCCCGTTCGCGCGGGCCTTCTTGCCGAGCCGCTGGGCGCTGGCCGCGACCAGGTCCTTGAGGTGATCGTCGGGCAGCCCCTGGAAGGCGAGGAAGCCGGTGTTGCCGGCGATGACCTTGCTGTGGTCGTCGACGAGGCGGACCACGCCCATGCCCGGCCGGGTCAGCAGGGCGTTGAGGAACTCGACGCGGAACTCGCCGACCAGCTGCGCGCCGCCCCGGCCGGGGATATCGGCGTTGGCGACGACGACGGGCTCCTTGCCGCCGTGGCCCAGCAGCCGGATCGGGGTGTCGGAGACCCGGTGGGAGCGGATCATCTTGGGGTCCTTGCCCTTCCGGGCCAGGATCTCGCCGGAGGAGTCGACGACGTAGAGGGAGCGGTAGCGCCGGTTCTCGTCGAGGGTGCGTTCCAGCACCTTCTCCATGGCCTCGGGTTCGGTGCGGTTGCCGATGAGGGAGCCGACCGACTCCAGGTCGGCGCTGCCCTCGTTGAGCGCGCGGCGCACCCGGTCGCTGAGCGTGTCGGTGCGTTCACGCTGGTCGCTGACGAGCTGCTGCGGTACGACGGCCGTGCTGTCGGCGCGGTTGATCAGCAGCATCAGCGGTGCCGACCAGGCCAGCAGCAGCACGGCGCAGGCCGCGAGCAGCGCCCGGGTGCCGATCCGGCGCAGTCCGCGCGGGCGCGGCGTGGGCCCGGTGGCGTCGGCGCTCTCGCCGAGCAGCTGGCGGCGCAGCTGTTCCAGGGCGTGGCCGACGCGGCGCGCCTCACCGTAGCCGGGGATCGTGACGGGCCGGGTCAGATCGCCGCGGGTGAGTCGGCGGGACTCCAGGAACAGCCGGATCAGCGGGCGCTGCACGGTTCCCAGCAGCACCGCCACGGCGATGGCGCCGACGACGAGGAGCGCGCCGCCCGCCAGCAGGCCGACCACCAGGGATTGGGTGCGGGTGGTGTCCTCGGCCACCTTGACCATGGCCACCACGGACAGGCCGAGGCCGGAGGCGGTGGTGACCTCCCCGGGGTCGGGTGCGGCCAGGGTGGCGTATCCGGCGACGGACCGGTCACTCAGCACGTGCCCGCCGACCAGGCTGCCGCTGACGCCCTGGTAGCCGCCGGCGCCGGGCTCCTTGCTGCTGCGCGGGTCCTGCCGGGCCTTGCGGGCGGCGAGCTGGGCGAAGTCCTTCAGCTGCTTGCGGGAGAGCTTGATCTCCTGGCGGTCGGTGCTGGTGCGTACCTGCTCGGGCTCGGGAATGCCGTCGCTGCTGAGGATCGCGCCGTCGCGGTCGACCACGGCGATGGACCGGAACTGGCCGAGGCTGATGCCGGGGAACGTCAGGTTGTTGGAGGCCACGAGCAGCAGCTGCGGTTTGCCCGGCCAGGACAGCAGCGCGAAGGACAGCAGGCGCGCCTCGCCGTTCTTCAGCTTGACCATGCGCGGCGCGAGTCCGCCCTCGTCGCCGAGGCCGGAGGTGTTCACCGAGGTCAGCGGGACGGTCTCGCCGCGGGCCGCGACCAGCTTGCCGGTGCGGATCTCGACGACGGCGGTACCCGTCCACTTCTGGTAGGTGCTGCCGAGCTTGTCGAGGACGGCGTCGCCGGAAACCGGCTGGCCGGCGCTGAACAGCGCGGCGGACCGGGTGAGGTCGGTGACGGACTCGTCGATGGAGGCACGCAGCGCGATGGCGCCGTCCTCCGCGAAGTGCTCCTGAGAGGTCTGCACCGCTTTCGGCACCCCGCCGTTGTCGACACGGCCCAGCACCAGTGCCGTGATACCGGCGAGCGACAGCAACAGCACCGACAGGACCGCGATCGGCGGGCGGATGCCTCCGATCAGCGACATATCGGCTCGTCGGCGGGCTCGGTGCTGCCGCGACGGGGGCGGTGACGCCAAGGGAGGGTCCTCTCAGGGCGTGCGGGTGATCGGTCCGCACGGGGAAGCCTGGACAAGTTTTCGAATCTGAGTGCGCTATGGGCACAACTGTTGCTCAGGTGTACCCACAGCACTCAGATAGGTAAGAGCCCCATAAAGTTGCGCACTTACCCATGTGATCTGCGCAACATCCGCGTTTATGCAGCTAGTTCCGGGCAGACGTGCGCGTCGTTCGGGCGGCGGCCGCCGCCGTCAGGGCAGCGGGGTCAGCGGCTTCAGACCGTCCTTGGCCGCGCCGCGGTTGTACAGGGTGCCCTCGGTGCGCTCGAAGGCGAGCCGCAGCCGGGCCCGCTGCCCTTCGGTGAGGTCCTGGTCGTCCCGGAGCGCGGCGGGCACGTCCAGCAGGCGGTAGTCCCGGGCGTCGTCGTCACCGTAAGTGGCCTTGCCGCCGTCCGTGGCATTCTCGGCGTCCGGCGGGATCTGCAGCAGCGTCGGCTCGAAGCGGGGCTGGACCTCCCAGTGGCCCTTGCCGTGCTCGGTGAACGTGAACCACCCGATCACGCCCTCCTCGGTCAGCCCCGTCGGCTGCTCGTGCCGGGCGATCTGGTTCCCCATGCCGTAGGCGACCCAGAGGCCGTCGACCTTCTCCATCGGCTGGACGACGTGCGCGTGGTGGCCGATGACCAGGTTGATGCCGGTGTGGTGGGCCAGCTGCCGGGCGAAGGAGAGCTGCGTGGCGGTGGCGCTCGGCTCATGCTCGTGGCCCCAGTGCAGGGAGAGGATCACCACCTCGGCGCCGGCCTTGCGGGCCCGCTGCTCGGCGGCCTTGATCCGGCCGAGGCTCTGCTGGTTGGCGACCCACGGCTTGCCCTTCGGCAGCTGGTGCGGCTCATTGAAGCCGTACGCGAACGATATCTGCGCGACCTTCACGCCCTTGACGTTCATGATCAGCGGGGTGAGCGCTTCCTTCTGGGTGCGGAAGGAGCCCGTGTGCTTCACGCCGGCGGCGTCCAGCGCGTCCAGCGTGCGCTTCACGCCGGTGTACCCGTGGTCGAGCGTGTGGTTGGAGGCGGTGGAGCAGGTGTCGTAGCCGAGGCCCTTGATGGTCTTCGCGGTCTGCGGCGGCACCTGGAAGTCCGGGAACCCCTCGAACGGGCCCTTCTCGGTGCCCATCACCGGCTCGAAGTGGCAGATCGCCAGGTCGGCCTTGCTGATCACCGGCTTGATCCCGGCCATCATCGGCCCGAAGTCCAGCCCGGCCACGCCCTTGCCGGTGTGCTTGGCGTCCTTGCGGGCCTGGTCGACCAGCTCGGGATGCATCAGGATGTCCCCGGCCGCCGCGACGGTGAAGGAACGCCCGCCGCCCTGGTCGTCCCCGTCGTCCGAGACAAGGCCGCAGCCGGCGACGGCGGCGGCGAGGAGCGGGATCAGCAGGGTCAACCGGGTGCGGCTACGGCATTTATTCACCGGGATATCTTGATACAACCATGAGAGCCACTCGCTCGCGGATCATAACGATCGCAACAATTCTACTGGTCATCGCTGGTCTGGCCGGCGGGCTGACCGCTGTGCTCCGCGCCACCCGCGACGGGGATGAGGCCACTCCCGGCCCCGGTTCCCCGAGTGCCCAGCGGGTCGACCTGGCACGCGAGGTGGAGGACTACACCAGCCGCTTCGGCCCGGGCCACGGCTACCGGCAGCCCGACCGGGCGGACCGTAGGGCCATCTCCGAGGCCGTCGGCCTGCTCCTCGACGGCCACCGCGAACAAGCGGAACGATTGCTTTCTCAACGCGACTTCACGGTGCGCACCGTCTTCGACCGGGTCTCCGAACACCGCTACACCGAAGTGGCCGACCGCACCGACGACGCCGTGACGCCGCGCGGCTGGGGCCGGGTCTACATAGACCTGGACCACCGTCCGCGCTGGTCGGTCCAGGTCCCGCACCCGGTCGCCGACCACGACACCGAGCAGCTGGGCGTCCGGGTTCTGCGCGACTCCCCCGGCGGTGTTCTCGTGATCGCAGGAGCACATCGCAAAGCCGGAAGCGGGAACTCCGCGGACATGGCGCACCGCCGGGACACCGTCTTCTACGCCATCTGCGCCGAGTTGGTCCGCCGTGGGATGCCCGGGGTCCAGCTGCACGGCATGGCCGCCTCCTCCGCCCCCGGCTACGACGTGGTCGCCTCCACCGGTGCCGGATCGGCGGGCCGCGCGGACGGCCGCAGTCTGGCCGACGCCCTGCGCACGCACGGCTTCCACGTGTGCCGGGCCTGGGTGCGGAGCTGCCCGCTGGAGGGCGAGGAGAACGTGGAGGGCCGGGCCGCCGACGCCGCACACGTGCCGTTCCTGCACGTCGAGTTCGCCCCCGAGGTGCGCGTCGACGGACCGCCCGCCGAGCGCGCGGCCACCGCCGTCAGCGAGATCACACGCCGCTGGGCGACCACCCCTGTGACAACCTGAGGGCATGGCGGACGACGCGGACGACCGAGACACCCGGGGCGGCACGGACCCGGCCACTCCCCTGCCGCTGCTCGTCGTGGACGGCGCGAACGTCGTCGGGTCCGTGCCCGACGGCTGGTGGCGCGACCGCCGCGCCGCCGCCCAACGCCTGCGGGACCGGCTGGTGCCGTTCGCGCGGTCCGGAGCGGGCGGCCTGGCCGGGCCGCTGGAGCTGATCCTGGTGGTCGAGGGCGCGGCCCGGGGCGTGGCCTCCGTGCCCGGGGTGCGTGTGGAGGAGGCGCCCGGCAGCGGCGACGACCTCATCGTGGAACTCACGGCGGCGGCCGACGACCGCCCCTGCCTCGTCGTGACGGCCGACCGCGAGCTGCGGCGCCGGGTGGCGGAACTGGGCGCCCAGGTCACCGGGCCGCGCGCCGTACTGGGCTGACCGGAGCGGCCCGCGCTCCGCAGAGCCTGTGTCCGATACCCCGGCCGGGCGCCCGCCGCCTGGCACGCACGCTCGCCGCGTTGCCGAAAGGCCGTGGTAGCTCCGCTGACCATGGCACGACCCTCCGCGCCGGAGGCCGGGAGATCGACCTCCGCGCGGTGACCCGGACCAGGGGGTTTCTGATGGATCTCCGTGGAAGAAGGAGCGGCGTTCGGTGCGTGCTCTCGGCGTGCCGGGCGGAAGTCCTCGATGGGGGTCCCCCCGCGCGAGCGAAGCCGAGCGTGGGGGAGGAGCTACTAGGGCTTTTGTCCGGTGCGGCGAGAGTGCGTGCCGGGCGTCGCGACGCCGCGGAGATCCATCAGAAACCCCCTAAGGCAACGAGGACCTTCCGGCGCCTTGCGATCGCACGCACCGGACGACGGGCGCTGATCCGACCGGGGTTCAGACACAGGCCCTCACTCCCCCGGCACCCGGGCGTACAGCACCGCCCCGTCGACCCTCCCCACCTCCTCGTAGCGTGCCGCCAGCAGGCGGCGCAGGCTCGGAACGCGGTCGGGGGCGTACGGCTTACCGCGGGAGTCGTCCACGACCAAGGCGGGGGTGTGCGCGCTCATCTCCTGCCGGAACACCGGCCAGGCGCCCCCGACGGCGTACTTCTCGCCGACCTGGGGACCGTCACGGCCCCCGCTGTAGTTGGTGAGGAGCCCGGCGGTCAGATAGCGGCTGGCCGGGGTGCGGTCGGCGAGCCAGTACGTCTCGGGGTGTATGCCCCATACCAGGACCCGGTCACCGGGGTCCGTACGGCGGGCCACCGTGTCCGCGAGCCGCTGCGCGTGGGCGAGTTCGGGGCGCGGCGCGAGCAGTCCCCAGGCCAGGAACAGCGTGCAGCAGCAGGCCGAGGTGAGCAGCGCGGTCACCAGCCGGTCACGGGGCAGGATCTGCAGCGCGGCGGTCGCCAACAGGGCCAGCGGCGGGATGAGTTGCAGGTAGTAGTGGCCGAAGAAGTGGAAACCCAGCATGACCGCCCCCGCCGACGAGGCCAGCCACAGCCAGAGCTCCGCCGACCCGGTGCGCGCGACGCGCAGGACCCGTGCCACCGGAGGGATCAGGCCCGCGCAGGCCACCGCCAGGATCCCGGTGTTGACCAATCCTCTTACCAGGACATGGAGTTCGGAGCCGGTGAAGGAGGCGTAGGCGCTCGAACCGGTGACCGTCCAGAACAGGAACCCCGACGGGTCGGTGACCAGCGCCGCGCTCAGCACGGGAAGAGTCAGCCCGACCCCCAGCCGGACCAGGCCGCTTCGGGGCGCCGCCGCGGACCGCCACAGCAGCCACACCACCGGCACCAGCACTGCCCCACCCGTCTGTTTCGCCAGCAGCGCGCACGCGACGGCGAGCCCTGCGGCACCCCAACGGCGCCGGTCCGCGCACCACATCGCCAAGGCCGTGCACGGCAGCATGAAGATCTCGAAGGTCGCGGCCTGCGCGTCCTCGGGGTTGAGCCCGATGGAGGCCAGCAGATACAGCACGCCCGCCGTGCGCCCGGCCGCCGCGCCCCAGCGGCGCCGGGCCAGCGACGCCAGCAGCACGGCGGTCGACAGCTGGGCCACCACCGCGAGGACCCGTACCGAGGTGAGCGAGCCTGAGCCGCACACCGCGAACGCCGCCTCGTACAGCCATGGCACGAGCGGCGGCTTGCGGTCCACGACCGTCTCGTACAGCTCTCCCCCGTTCGCCAGCAGCCGCGCCTGTACGGCGAGATAGCCCTCGTCCGGGTTCCACAGCGGGCGCAGGAAGGAGGGGGCACGGGTGAGACAGACCAGCACCGCGAGGACGGGCAGCAGCCGTCTCCAGTAGCCGCGGCCCGATCCTCGCGACTCGGCCACGGAGCGTGGTGATCCCAGGAGCTCGGCGAGCATACGGTGCACGCTATCCGGCCCCGCAGTCTCCACCGAAGCAGGACATACGGGGCCGGAGCATCAACCGGGCCGATTACTCTTCGCCCCGGCCCGGGCGCTTCAGCACCTGGCCCACCGTCGTTTCCTCGTGAAGGCCCAGGCGGCTGTGCGAACGCCCGTACAGGAAGTAGACGACGAAGCCGATCACCATCCAGATGACGAACCGGAGCCAGGTCTCGGCGGGCAGGTTCAGCATCAGCCACAGCGTGGCGAGGACGGACACGATCGGGAGGAACGGCACCCAGGGCGTGCGGAAGGCGCGGTGCAGGTCGGGGCGGGTGCGGCGAAGGATGATCACGCCGATGGCGACGACGACGAAGGCGAAGAGCGTGCCGATGTTCACCAGTTCGGCGAGTTCGCTGAGGCTGGTGAAGCCGGCGAGGATCGCGATCACCACACCGAGCAGGATCGTCGGCCGGTGGGGGGTCTTGAAGCGGGGGTGGACGCGCGAGAAGAAGCGCGGCAGCAGTCCGTCACGGCTCATCGCGAAGAACACCCGGGTCTGGCCGAGGAGCAGGATCATGCAGACCGTGGTCAGGCCGACGGCGGCGCCGAAGCTGATCACACCCGCGTACCAGGGGTGCCCGATGGCCTTGAAGGCATCGGCGAGCGGGGCGTCCACGGACAACTTGGAGTAGTGCTGCATGCCGGTCACCACGATCGCCACGGCGACGTACAGCACGGTGCAGATGAACAGCGAGCCGAGGATGCCGCGCGGCATGTCCCGCTGCGGGTTCTTGGTCTCCTCGGCGGCGGTGGCCACGACATCGAAGCCGATGAAGGCGAAGAAGACCACCGAGGCGGCGGTGAAGACGCCCATCACACCGAAGTTGGACGGCGCCCAGCCGAACATCAGCTGGATGAGCGGCGCCTTGAGATTGCCGGCCGCCTCCACGGTCTGGGTCTTCGGGATGAACGGCTTGTAGTTGGAGGAGTTGACGAAGAAGGCGCCCGCGATGATCACGATGAGGACGACGGTCACCTTGATGGCGACCACGACCTCGGTGACGCGCGCGGACAGCTTCATGCCGAGCACAAGGATGACGGTGAGCACCAGCACCAGGGCCGCGGCCAGGATGTCGAAGCCGAACCCCGTGGCCCCCTCCCGGCCGCTGAGCGCCTCCGGCATGTGCCAGCCCGCGTTGTCCAGGAGCGAACGGATGTAGCCGGACCAGCCGACGGCGACCACCGCCGTGCCGAGCGCGAACTCCAGGACCAGGTCCCAGCCGATGGTCCAGGCGGGCAGTTCACCAAGGGAGGCGTACGAGAAGGTGTACGCGGATCCGGCCACCGGGACCGTGGAGGCGAACTCCGCGTAGCAGAGCGCGGCGAGGGCACAGACGACGCCGGCCACGACGAACGCCAGGGAGACCGCCGGGCCCGCGTTCTCCTTGGCGACCTTGCCGGTGAGGACGAAGATGCCGGTGCCGATGATGACACCGACGCCGAAGACGGTGAGATCCAGGGCGGACAGCGACTTCTTGAGTGCGTGCTCCGGCTCCTCAGTGTCCAAGATCGACTGCTCGACCTTCTTCGTCCTGAAGAGGGTGCTGCTCACGGGCGTACCTCCCACCTTGCCGTCCTCGACATGATCGAGGGGGTTCGTGGTGGATATGCCCCGACATAGGTCGATTCACGCGAAAGGGCCGGTTTCACCACCCTTACAGGGTGCCGAAACCGGCCCGTCAGACCGAGCAATTCGTCAGTCGCGCGCGGGTTCCACCGAGTCCACGGCCTGCGCCGCCGAGCGGTCGAAGCGCCCGTCGAGTTTGGCGACGAGGCCGGTGACCTGGCGGGCGATGTCCGGAGCGGTCAGGCCGATCTCCGCCATGACCTCCTTGCGGGAGGCGTGGTCGAGGAAGCGCGGCGGGATGCCGAAGTCGCGCAGCGGGACGTCGACGCCCGCGTCGCGCAGGGCCTGCGCGATCGCCGAACCGACGCCACCGACACGGGAGTTGTCCTCGACGGTGACGACCACGCGGTGCTGCTCGGCGAGCGGAGCCATGGCTTCGTCGACCGGCTTGACCCAGCGCGGGTCGACGACGGTCGTGGAGATGCCCTGCTTGTCCAGGAGGTCGGCGATCTCCAGGCACATCGGCGCGAGCGCGCCCACGGAGACGAGCAGCACATCGGGCACATTGCTGCCCGGGGCGCGCAGCACGTCCATGCCGCCGATCCGGCCCACGGCGGGCACGGCCGGGCCGACCGCGCCCTTGGAGAAGCGGACCACGGTCGGCGCGTCCTTCACCTCGACGGCCTCGCGCAGCTGGGCGCGGACCTGGTCGGCGTCGCGCGGCGCGGCGAGCCTGAGGCCCGGCACGACCTGAAGGATCGACATGTCCCACATGCCGTTGTGCGAAGCGCCGTCGGTGCCGGTGACGCCCGCCCGGTCCAGGACGAAGGTGACGCCGCACTTGTGCAGGGCCACGTCCATCAGGACCTGGTCGAAGGCGCGGTTGAGGAAGGTCGCGTAGACGGCGAAGACGGGGTGCAGTCCGCCGGTGGCGAGGCCCGCCGCGGAGACGGCGCCGTGCTGCTCGGCGATGCCGACGTCGTAGATGCGGTTCGGGAAGGCGTCCGCGAACTTCTTCAGGCCGACCGGCTGCAGCATCGCCGCAGTGATCGCGACGATGTCCTTGCGCTCCTTGCCGAGCTCGACCATCTCGTCGCCGAAGACGGAGGTCCAGTCGGCACCCGAGGCCTTGATGGGCAGGCCCGTGTCGGGGTGAATGGGACCGATGCCGTGGAAGCGGTCGGCCTCGTCCTGGAGGGCGGGCTGGTAGCCGCGGCCCTTCTCGGTGAGGCAGTGCACGATCACCGGGCCGCCGAAGCGCTTGGCACGGGCGAGCGCCGACTCCAGGGCCTCGATGTCGTGGCCGTCGATCGGACCGACGTACTTCAGGCCCAGATCCTCGAACATGCCCTGCGGGGCGATGAAGTCCTTGAGGCCCTTCTTGGCACCGTGCAGGGTCTCGTAGAGGGGCCGGCCGACGACCGGGGTGCGCTCCAGGAGGTCCTTGCCGCGGGCCAGGAAGCGCTCGTAGCCGTCCGTGGTGCGCAGGGTCGCCAAGTGGTTGGCGAGGCCGCCGATCGTGGGGGCGTACGAACGCTCGTTGTCGTTGACGACGATCACCAGGGGGCGGTCCTTGGCATCGGCGATGTTGTTGAGCGCCTCCCAGGCCATGCCGCCGGTCAGGGCGCCGTCACCGATGACGGCGACGACGTGGTCGCTCTTGCCACGCACCTCGTTGGCCTTCGCGAGGCCGTCGGCCCAGCCGAGGACCGTGGAGGCGTGCGAGTTCTCGATGACGTCGTGCTCGGACTCGGCCTGCGAGGGGTAGCCGGACAGGCCGCCCTTCATCTTCAGCTTCGCGAAGTCCTGACGGCCGGTGAGCAGCTTGTGGACGTAGGACTGGTGGCCCGTGTCCCACAACACCTTGTCCTTGGGCGACTCGAAGACACGGTGCAGGGCGATGGTGAGCTCCACGACACCGAGGTTGGGGCCGAGGTGGCCGCCTGTCTTGGAGACCGCTTCGACGAGAAAGGTCCTGATCTCGCCGGCCAGCTGGTCCAGCTGCTCCAGGCTGAGCCGGTCCAGATCGCGCGGTCCCCTGATGCGGGTCAGCAGCGGCACCCGTGCCTCCTTGCAGTAGAGCTGTTCGAGCTTTGCCGGGTCAATCGAGTCTAATGTTCCGCCTTTCACGTCGACGTCCGGGCTCCGCGTTGCACGTCGCGCGTTCGGCCGTAAATCATCCATACGCACGTTTCCTCTACGCCCGTACGCACGTCCGTTCGCGGACAACGGCGTGCCCGGGTCCGCGCGTGGAAGTGCCTGGGTACGGACATGGAAGTGCCCGGTACCGCCATTGGTACCGGGCACTTCGTCCAGGGCCGGAAGGGGCCGGACCGCTAGGCGCGGCCTGCCGTCTTCTGGGTCTTGCGGGTGACCGCGTCGATGACGACCGTGGCGAGAAGCACACCACCGGTGATCATGTACTGGACCGGAGAGGCGATGCCCTGCAGGGCGAGGCCGTACTGGATCGAGACGATCACGAGCACACCGAGCAGCGCGTTCCAGGTGCGGCCACGGCCACCGAAGAGGCTGGTTCCACCGATGACGGCCGCCGCGATGGCGTTCATCAGGAGGTCACCGGCGCCCGCGCCCTGGTTGGCGGAGGCGATCTTCGAGGCGATGAACAGACCGCCGATCGCGGCGAAGGTGCCGGAGATCGCGAAGACCGAGATCCGGACCATCTCCACGTTGATACCGGCACGCCGGGAGGCCTCGACGCTGCCACCGAGCGCGAAGATCTTGCGACCGTACGAGGTGCGGCGCAGCACGAAGTCCGTGAGCAGCAGCACCGCGACGAAGATCACCACGGCCAGCGGCAGACCCTTGTACTGGTTGTAGAGGATCGCCACGGCGAAGGAGAGGATCGCCAGGAGCACGGTGCGCGCGATGGTCTCGCTCAGCGGCGCGGACGGCACACCGGCGGCCTCACGGCGGCGGTTGCCCAAGTACGAGGTGAGGAAGTACACCGCGGTCACGGCGACCGCGAGGGCGTAGGCGGCGGCCACATCGGTGAAGTAGTAGCTGGTCAGCTTGGCGACGACGCCTTCGCTGTCCAGGTTGATGGTGCCGTTGCTGCCGAGGATCTGGAGCATGAAGCCGTTCCAGAACAGCAGACCCGCCAGCGTGACGGCGAAGGCCGGCACACCGATGCGCGCGAACACGAAGCCGTGGATCGCACCGGCGGCCGTGCCGGTGAGGATGGCGAGCACGAAGGCCAGCCACTCGTTCATGCCGTGCGTGACATTCAGCACGGCGAAGGCGGCGCCCGCGACACCGGAGACCGAACCGACCGACAGGTCGATCTCGCCGAGCAGCAGCACGAAGACGATACCGACGGCGATCATGCCCGTGCCGACCATGGCGACGGAGATGTCGGACAGGTTGCCCGCGGTGAGGAAGTTCGAGTTCAGGCTGGCGAAGATCGCCCAGATGATGATCAGGCCGATGACGACGGGAATGGAGCCCAGGTCGCCGGACTTCATCTTCCGCTTGAACTCGGTGATGTAGCCCTTGAGGCCCTGTTCCCGGACGAGCAGCCGGGGGTCGACCGCGGTGACCGCAGCCTGCGCCGCCTCGGGGTTCTCCACGACGTGCTCGTCGGGGGTGGCGGAGGTCTTGTCGATGCTCACTTCTGAGCCTCCCCATTGCTGCGCGCCGCACGACGGGTCACGGCGTTCTCCGTGGCGCCCGTGATGGCGGAAATGATCTCTTCCTGGGAGGTCGACTTGACCTCGAAGACGCCGTTGTTGCGCCCCAGGCGCAGGACGGCGACCTTGTCGGCCACAGCCTTCACGTCAGCCATGTTGTGGCTGATGAGGATCACCGCGTGGCCGCGCTCGCGCAGCCGCTCGACCAGGTCGAGGACCTGGGCGGTCTGCTCGACACCGAGAGCGGCGGTGGGCTCGTCGAGGATGACGAGCTTGGGCGCGCCGAGCATCGAACGGGCGATCGCCACCGTCTGGCGCTGACCACCGGAGAGCGAGGCGATCGGGATACGGACGCTGGGGATGCGGATGGACAGCGTGTCCAGCAGCTCGCGCGAGCGGCGCTCCATCTCGACCTCGTCCAGGATGCCGCGCTTCTTCAGCTCGCGGCCCAGGTAGAGGTTGCCGACGACATCGATGTTGTCGCACAGCGCGAGGTCCTGGTAGACCGTCGCGATGCCCAGCGCCTGCGCGTCGTGCGGCTTGTTGATCTGGACGGTCTTGCCGTCCCACTCGATGGCGCCCTCATCGATGGGGTGCACGCCGGCGATCGTCTTGACCAGCGTGGACTTTCCGGCGCCGTTGTCGCCCACCAGGGCGACCACTTCGCCGGCGTGGACCTCAAGCTCTACATCGGTGAGCGCCTGGACGGCACCGAATCGCTTGGAGACCCCGCGCAACGCCAGGACAGGCGTAGCGGACACGTGAACCATCTCCTTCGCCGCCTGACCCGGCGGGAGGTTGTGCAGAAAGTTTTGGAGGGGGGTTGTACCGTCCGGCGCCCCGCTTAGCTTGCGGGGCTGTTGGATGCGGGGCGCCGGAGGGGCTCGATTACGCAAGTCCCGTACGGGAATTCAAGAACGAATTCCCGTACGTGGATAGAGACTTGCGGTGACTTACTTCAGACCGATCTTGTCGCAGTCGGCCTTGTACGCGGTGGTGCAGATGTCGGTGACCGTGTAGACGCCGTCCTTGATGACGGTGTCCTTGATGTTCTCCTTGGTCAGCGAGGTGACCGGGACGAGCACCGACGGGACGGCCTTGTTGGTCGGGCTGTCGACCTTGTCCTTGGCGATCGTGTCGAGCGCCTTGCCCTGCGCGAGCGCGACGGCCATCTCGGCGGCGGCGTCGGCCTCCGGGGCGTACGGCTTGTAGACGCTCATGTACTGCTCACCGGCGACGATGCGCTGCACACCCGCGAGTTCGGCGTCCTGGCCGGTGACCGGGACGGAGATGCCCGCGGCCTTCAGGGCGGTGATGATACCGCCGGCCATGCCGTCGTTGGCGGAGTAGACACCGATGATCTTCTTCTTGCCGAGAGCCGAGATGGCGCCCTCCATGTTGGAGTTGGCGTTCTCCGGCTTCCACTCCTTGGTGTCGTACTCCTTGCCGACGTTCACCTTGCCGTCGAGGACGGAGTGGGCGCCCTTCTTGAAGAGCGCGGCGTTCGGGTCGGTGACCGAGCCGTTCATCATGACGATCTTGCCGCTCTTGGCCTTGGAGCCAAGGGCCTTCAGGAGCGCCTCGCCCTGGGTCTTGCCGACGGTCTCGTTGTCGAACGAGGTGTACGCGTCGATCGGGCCCTGCGCGAGACGGTCGTAGGCGACGACCGGGATGCCGGCGTCCTTGGCCTTCTGCACCGAGTTCTTGATGGCGGCAGCGTCCACAGCGTCCACGATCAGCACGTCCACCTTGTTGGTGATCATCGTGTCGACCTGCTGGTTCTGCGTGCTGGCGTCCTGCTTGGCGTTGGCGTAGACGACCTCGCCCTTGTCGTTCGTCAGCTCCTTGATCTTCTTCGTGATCAGGGGCTTGTCGAACTTCTCGTAACGCGCGGTCTGGTTCTCGGGAAGGAGCAGACCGACCTTGATCGCGTCGCCCTTCTTGGCAGAGCTGGAGCTGTCGCTCTTGTCACCGGACTCCTTGGCACTGCCACAGGCGGCCAGCGAGACGGCCATCGCACCAGCGGCAACGGCAACGGCGGCACGACGCATACGCGTGTTCACTTCAGAAACCTCCCTGACGAGGCCGCGTCGTTGCGGCCGAGGTGGCTGGAAGTCAACTCGGCCACACGTGCGACGTCAAGAAGTAAATACTTAACGAGATGGCAACGGTGCCATGCGTTCTCTAAGTGAAGGCAGGGGCGACTGCGGACAGCGAGCCGTCCAAAAGGGTCGAATCGCCCATCTCGCTGAGTGCGAGAGCGAGTGCCCCGAGGACCTCCGCGCGGCCCCCAAGTGCCCCTGGCAACACCGAGAGTTGACGTGCGGCGCTGGGGATCGCGTAGCGGCCGACCGACTCCCTGATGGGCCCGAGAACCAGCTCCCCGGCCTCGGCGAGATCGCCGCCGAGGACCACCCGGCTCGGGTTGAGCAAATTGCAGAGATTCGCGACTCCGCTGCCGATGTGACGACCGACGTCGGCGATCACCCGACGACAACCCGGATCCCCGTCCCGCGCCAGCCTGACCACGCCGTCCATGGTCAGATCGGTGCCGTGACTGGACTGCAGGAGCGGCAGCACATAGCGCGCCGCCGCAAACGTCTCCAGACAGCCCCGGTTGCCGCAACGGCAGACAGGGCCGGATTCATCAAGAGTGATATGACCGATTTCACCCGCGGTGCCGCCAGGTCCGCGATAGATCTTGCCGTCGATCACCAGACCCGCGCCGACACCGCTGGCGACCTTGATGTACGCCAGGTCCTTGACCCCGCGCCCGCTCCCCCAGACCATCTCGCCGAGCGCGCCCAGGTTGGCGTCGTTGTCCACGTGCACGGGCACGCCGAGCCGCCCCCGCAGCTCCTCGGCGGGCCTCGCCCCGGTCCAGCCCGGCAGGATGGCGGTGGACCCGAGGGTCCCCGACTCCACATCGATCGGGCCGGGCACACCGAGCCCCACGCCCGCGATCTTGGACCGGTCGACCCCGGTTGCCGCGATCAAGCGGCTGACCAGCTCTTCAGCCCGGTCGAAGCCCTGCGCGGCAGAGGCGTCCACATCCAGCGGCTCGGACTCCTCGGCCAGCACCTGGTGGGCGAGATTCCCGACCGCGACGCGCAAATGCGTATGCCCGAAGTCGACCCCGATGACGATGCCGGCGTCCCCGCTCAGACTGACGCTGCGGGCCCTGCGGCCGCCCGCCGAAGTGGGTGTGACCTCGACCGTTCCGCCGTCCTTGAGCTCCCGGACGATATTGGAAACGGTCGCGGCGGACAGACCCGTCGTCCTCGCGATCTCCGCCTGCGTGAGCGAACCGGCAAGGCGCACCGCACGTACGACGCGCTCCAGATTGGCCCGATGCAGCGACGACTGCGACCCCGGAGTCTCCATTGACTCTCCACCCTTAGCCCCTGGCTCGCGTCACACCGGGTGACTGAGCCTTGTACAAGTTATGAACCCCAAACTCCGCTGGATGCACCTGTGGCGTCAAGCCCTTGACAGAAATCGGTTCCATCCGCCGTACACA
>NZ_BMMM01000009.1:241974-275928 GCF_014645835.1 Streptomyces albiflavescens | reverse complement strand
TGTCTCTCCGGGGCCCGACCCCTGTGCGCAGCGGGTGAAGCAGCGGTTACGTGATGACGTCGGCCGCCGGACCGGCCGAGCGACCCGGCCGGCCGTACGGCGCGACGGTGGGCGTCAGCGGAAGGTGCCCTGCGACACCGAACCGGCGATCCGCCGCTGGAAGATGACGTACACGATCAGTACGGGCACCACCGTGACGACGATCGCCGCGAACAGCGCACCGTAGTCGATGCCGTAGGCCTGCGAGGACGCGTAGGCGGCCATGCCCTGGGTCAGCACCCACTTGTCC
The DNA here is from genome assembly GCF_014645835.1 of Streptomyces albiflavescens. Taxonomy (GTDB): domain Bacteria; phylum Actinomycetota; class Actinomycetes; order Streptomycetales; family Streptomycetaceae; genus Streptomyces; species Streptomyces albiflavescens. The sequence goes on along the minus strand of NZ_BMMM01000009.1, from coordinate 275,639 downwards.
TGGTCGGTGTTGAGCGCGACCGGCAGCAGGAACTGGTTCCACAGGCCCAGGAAGTTGAAGATCGCCACCGCCGCCATGCCCGGCCGCGCCATCGGCAGCATCACCTGGAAGAACGCCCGCCAGTCCCCCGCGCCGTCGATCAGCGCGGCCTCGTACACGTCGTGCGGCAGGGAGCGGAAGAACGCGTAGAGGAAGAACATCGTGAACGGCAGCGCGAACGCGACGTAGGTGAGGATCAGCCCCGGGCGTGTGTTCAGCAGCCCGAAGTTCTGCAGCTGGAAGAAGAGCGGCACGATCGCCAGGAAGACCGGGAAGGTCAGCCCGGCGAGCATCACGTAGTAGATCAGCCGGCGTCCCGGGAACTGGAACCGGGCCAGGACGTACGCGCACATCGCGCCCAGCAACATCACCAGGACCAGTGCGCAGACGACCACGATCACGGAGTTCAGGAAGTACTTCCCGATGCTCGCGTCGCTCCAGGCGCGCGAGTAGTTGTCGAACTGCCAGTGCTTCGGCAGCGCGAACGGCGACGACAGGATCTCCTTGGTCGTCTTGAACGACGACACCAGGACCCACAGCATGGGCAGGATCACGATCACGGACCACAGGATCAGCAGGCCGTGCGCGATCACCGCGAACCTGCGGTCGCTGCCCGCGACGGCTTTCGTCAGCTTCTGGTCGCTCGCCCGCTTCTGGTCACGCGCCTGCTTCCGGTCGGCGGCTATGACGCTCACTGGGCACCCCCCTTGGCTACGGCACGCCGAGCCTTCAACCCACGCGCTTCCTTACGGCCCTCGCTCTCGCCCCCGCCGGTCAGACGGTTGACGGCGAACACCAGCGCCGCGAACACCAGGGTGACGACGGCGAGGACGACCCCCATCGCGGTGGCCAGTCCGAACTGCTGCTTCGCGAAAGCGACATTGAACAGCCGCTGGCTGATCGTGAGGGTCGAGTTGTTCGGCCCACCGCCCGGCAGCATGGCCTGTACGTAGACGAACGCGTCCAGCGCGGCGATGCCCAGGTAGATGTACGCGGTCTGCACACTGTCCCGGATCGCCGGCAGCGTGACCGAGATCGTCATCCGGAACCGGCCGGCTCCGTCGATCCTGGCCGCCTCGTACAGCTCGGCGGGAACGCCCTTGATCGCGGCGATGAAGAGCACCGCGTAGAACCCGACGAGCCCCCAGACGATGACGAACATCAGGGCCGGCATCGCCGTCGCCTGTTCGCCCAGCCAGGCGAACTCCTTGAAGCCGTCCAGGCCGAGCCCGCTGAGGATGCCGTTGACCAGGCCGGCGTTCGGGTCGTACATCTGCGCCCAGATCAGGCCGACGATGATCGCCGGCACGACGTAGGGGAAGAACGAGACGATCCGGTAGAACGACGCCCCCTTGATCCCCCGGACGGGGCCCTTGCTGGGCCCGCCCAGGGTGATGGCCACCGCGACCCCGAGAGCGAGCGTCAACGTCACCAGCGGCACGAAGGCCGCCAGCAGGGCGACATTGCGCAGCGCCTTCAGGAAGACATCGTCCTGGAACATCTTGACGAAGTTGTCGAGGCCGATGAAGTCGTAATCCGGGCTGAAACCGCGCCAGTTGGTCATCGCCCAGAAGATCGCCTGGGCGAAGGGGTACAGGACGAAGATCACGAAGATGGCGACCGGGAGACCGAGGAACGCGAGGAAGAACGTCACCCGGTCGAACGTGAGCTTGCGGCGCCGGGGCCGCCCGCCGCGAGCGGCCGGCACGGGCCGGCTGCTCGCGGTGTCGGAGATGGTGGTCTTGTCTTTCATCGCAGTGCTAGCTGACCTTGATCTTGTCGACGGAGTCGTCTTCCCGGACCTTGTCGGAGATCTTCTGCAGAGCCGAGGTCAGACCCTTGGCGTCGAGGTCACCGGAGAGGAACGAGTTCCACGGCACCAGCTGGTCGGTGTTCATGCCGTAGGCCTCGACGAAGTTGTAGGTGAAGATGTTGGTGCCCGCGGCCTCCAGCATCTTCGTCTGCGAGACGAGGGCGGACGATCCGTAACCGTCGGCGGGCACGGTGCCCTTGACGATCGTCGGGGCCAGCTTCGTCTTGGAGAAGTTGGCGGCCGCGTCCTTGGACAGCATCGCGCGCAGCACTTCCTTGCCGCCGGCCGGGTTCTTGCCCTTCTTGGGGACGATGAACGGCTCGCCGGCGGCCGCGCGAATCGCCTCGTAGGGCAGCTTCGGCTTGTCGGTGAGCGTCATCGACGGGAAGCCGGTCATCTGGAAGTCGGCCTTGGTGGCCTTCTTCATCTCGTTCTCGATCCAGCCACCGGACGGGTAGAGCAGCGCCTTCTGGTCGTTGCTCCAGATCGCCTGCGCCTTCTGGAACTGGGTGCCGGAGCCGCCGGGAACGAACATCTTCTCCTTGACCATGGTCTCCATAACCTTGATCACGCCCTGGATGGCCGGGTGCGACCAGCAGCCCTTCTCCAGGTTCTCCAGCGCGAGCCGGACCTCGTCGCCGCCCTCCTTGATCGCCGAGTCGATCAGGAGCGTGCGGTAGTAGGTCGCCGCCTCCTTGCCGTGGACGAAGAGGTACTTGCCCTTCTTCTTCGCCTTCTGGCCGAGGTCGAGCGCCTCGTCCCACGTCTTCGGCGGGGTCCAGCCGTTCGCCTCGAACAGCGTCTTCGAGTACCAGACGCCATACACCGTCATCACATAGTTCAGCCCGACGAACTTGTCCTTGAACGTGCCGGGGCCCTTGATGCCGGGATAGATCGTGTCGGCGATCTTCTTGCCCTCGTAGTTGTTCGCCTCGAGGACGTCGTCGAGCTCCTCGAGCTGGTCGAGGATGCCGAGGAAGCCGATCTGGTCCTCGCCGGAGTTGTCGATGAGGTCCGGCGGGTTGCCGCCGACGAAGCGGGGCTGGAGCTCCGGGGCGATGTCGACGACCGGCTTGACCTTGACGTCGAGACCGTTGCTCTTCTCCTTGGCGATGTTGCCGGCGTAGGTGACGTAGTCGACGCCGTAGCCGCCGTTGAAGATGGCCGCGTCGACCTTGGAGTTCGCGGCGACACCGAACGGGTTCTTGGCGCTCGTCTTGCCCTTCGCCCCCTTGTCGTCATTACCGCTGTCGGAGGGGGAGCTACAGGCGACGGCGAACGACCCCATGGCCGCGGTCGCGATCGCCCCGCGCAGGAGCGTCCGCCTGTCGAGAGAGCCGGCACGAATGGTCATTTCCGCATCCTCACTGATCGATTGGATCTGTACGGTTTGCTGCGTGTTCGGCTGCCGGGCCGGGGTGGCCCCGTGCTTGCCGCACTTCTCTTTGAGCGCGTCCTGGTGTGGGTCTCCGCTTGAGATGTCGGCGGAGATGCACATCGGGGCGTTTCGCCGTCGTCTCGGAGCCGCTCAGCGGCACCGATGGTGATCAGCTGAGTGATGTCGGAAAAGCAGTCGCCGGGGCCGCGGCCGGAGCGGCAGTCTCGCTCCGCTTGATGAGATCGCGATGGCCTACGCCGGGGGTGGATCCCATGCTCAAGTCCTCGCCTTCTCCAGGACTCAGGCGGTGAACCGGATCCTCCCCGGCACCGCGGTTAGGTCAAGCTGGGGTCGTACGTGGGGGATTCAGTGGGACGACGCGACGGTAGGTGTATGTGACACCGTCCGCGGCCTCCCGATTTCCCCCCTGGGTCCTGCCAGTCCACGGCCGTCGAACGGCTTGGCAGACGCCGACAGGTATAGTCCACTTCCCGCCAACGGAGCAAGATCGAATGCAGGTTTCACTGTCGGTCTTTTCCGAGTTGAGACCTCACGGAAATATGGGACGCCCGTGCACGGCTCCGGCGAAGATCGACAGGGTGCCAACCTCCCGCATTGGGAGTAATGCGCAGCTCGTCGCGTGGTATTCACCCCGGACACCCCACCCAACACCCTTGACATCACTGACAACTTGACGCCCAAATGGTCCTTGCGCAGCAAAGTTGACAACGTTGTCCAAGCGCAGGGAGGGTGCTCGCGCATGCAGCACAGAGCTCGGTACAGACAGAGTTCTATCGCTCGGCCCAGATGGGGTTCCTCAACGGTCATGGGGGTGGTAGCGCTTTCCCTCGTCGTCGCCTCGCAGGGCGTGGCGGTCGCCCTGCCCGCCCAAGCGGCGGCCGCGGACCATGAGTTCGCCTCATCGTTCGAATCGGGTGATCCCGCTCCGGACTGGCTCAATACAGTTGATACGGAACCGGATGGCACCAAGCGGTCGTCCGGTGTCGACGGCGGTTACAGCACCGGCATCCCCGGCAATGTCACCGACCACGTCACCGACGTCCGTGCCAGCGGCGAGAACACCGGTGCGGGCGAGGTGAAGGAGAACCTCGTCGACGGCGAGTCGAGCACCAAGTGGCTGACCTTCGAGCCCACCGGCTGGGCGGAGTTCGACCTGGACGCCCCGGTCAAGGTCGTCACGTACGCGCTTACTTCGGCCAACGACCACGACGAGCGCGACCCGCAGGACTGGACCCTCCAGGGCTCCACGGACGGCAAGGACTGGAAGACCCTCGACACCCGCTCCGGCGAGTCCTTCGGCGAGCGGTTCCAGACGAAGTCGTACGACATCGCGAGCCCCGTCGAGTACCAGCACTTCCGGCTCGATGTCACGAAGAACAACGGCGGCGACATCCTCCAGCTCGCCGATGTGCAGTTCTCGACGGGCCAGAGCGACGACCCGACGCCCAAGGACATGCTCTCGCTGGTGGACCGCGGCCCGAGCGGCTCGCCCACCGCGAAGGCGGGCGCAGGCTTCACGGGCAAGCGGGCGCTGCGCTATGCGGGTACGCACAAGCCGGACGGCCGGGCCTACTCGTACAACAAGGTCTTCGACGTGAACGTGGCCGTCGGGCGGGACACCGAGCTGTCCTACCGGATCTTCCCGTCCATGGCGGACGGCGACCGGGACTACGACGCCACGAACGTGGCGGTGGACCTGGTCTTCACCGACGGCAGCTACCTCAGCGACCTCCACGCGACGGACCAGCACGGCTTCGCGCTGACGCCGCAGGGGCAGGGCGCGGCCAAGGTGCTGTACGTCAATCAGTGGAACAACGTGGCCTCGCGGATCGGTTCGGTCGCGGCCGGCAAGACCGTCGACCGGATCCTCCTTGCGTACGACTCGCCGAAGGGGCCCGCGAAGTTCCGCGGCTGGCTGGACGACGTCTCGCTTCGTGTGAAGCAGCCCGAGAAGCCGAAGGCCCATCTGTCCGACTACGCGTCGACCATCCGCGGCACCAACTCCAGCGGCGGTTTCTCGCGCGGCAACAACTTCCCGGCGACGGCCGTCCCGCACGGCTTCAATTTCTGGACGCCGGTGACCAACGCGGGCTCGCTGAGCTGGCTCTACGACTACGCACGCGCAAACAACTCGGACAATCTGCCCACGATCCAGGCGTTCAGCGCGAGCCATGAGCCCAGCCCCTGGATGGGTGACCGGCAGACCTTCCAGGTGATGCCGTCGGCCGCCTCGGGCACTCCGGACACCGGCCGGGAGGCCCGCGAGCTCGCCTTCCGGCACGAGAACGAGACCGCGCGCCCCTACTACTACGGGGTGACCTTCGAGAACGGGCTCAAGGCGGAGATGGCGCCGACGGACCACGCGGCCTCGTTGCGGTTCACCTATCCCGGTGACGACGCGAGCGTGGTCTTCGACAATGTCACCGAGCAGGCGGGGCTGACGCTCGACAAGGAGAACGGGATCGTCACCGGGTACTCGGATGTGAAGTCCGGGCTGTCGACGGGGGCGACACGGCTCTTCGTGTACGGGGTCTTCGACGCGCCGGTCACGGACGGCAGCTCGTCCGGGGTCAAGGGGTACCTGAAGTTCAAGGCCGGTGCCGACCACACCGTCACCCTGCGCCTCGCCACCTCGCTCATCAGCATCGACCAGGCCAAGGACAACCTCCGTCAGGAGATTCCCGACGGCACGTCCTTCGGCACGGTGAAGGACCGGGCGCAGAAGCAGTGGGACAGGCTGCTCGGCAAGGTCGAGGTCGAGGGTGCCACTCCGGACCAGCTGACGACGCTGTACTCCAGCATGTACCGGCTGTACCTGTACCCCAACTCCGGCTTCGAGAAGGTCGGTTCGCAGTACCAGTACGCGTCGCCGTTCTCTCCGATGCCGAGCCCGGACACGCCCACCCACACCGGTGCGAAGATCGTCGACGGCAAGGTGTACGTCAACAACGGCTTCTGGGACACCTATCGGACGACCTGGCCGGCGTACTCGTTCCTGACGCCCTCTCAGGCGGGCGAGATGGTCGACGGATTCGTGCAGCAATACAAGGACGGCGGCTGGACCTCGCGCTGGCCCTCGCCGGGTTACGCGGACCTGATGACCGGCACCTCGTCGGACGTGGCGTTCGCGGACGCCTATGTGAAGGGTGTCGATTTCGACGCGGAATCGGCGTACGCCGCGGCCCTGAAGAACGCGACCGTCGTCCCGCCTGCGTCGGGCGTGGGCCGCAAGGGCATGTCGACCTCCCCCTTCCTCGGCTACACCAGCACGGATACGGGTGAGGGCCTGTCGTGGGCCATGGAGGGATACGTCAACGACTACGGCATCGCGGAGATGGGTCGGGCGCTCTACAAGAAGACGGGCAAGAAGCGCTACAAGGAGGAGTCGGACTACTTCCTCAACCGCGCCCAGGACTACGTAAACCTCTTCGACTCCAAGGCCGGCTTCTTCCAGGGCCGTGACGACAAGGGGGACTGGAGGGTCGAGTCGTCGAAGTACGACCCGCGCGTGTGGGGCTACGACTACACCGAGACGAACGGCTGGGGCTACGCGTTCACAGCGCCGCAGGACTCGCGGGGACTCGCCAACCTGTACGGCGGCCGGAGCGGGCTGGCGGAGAAGCTCGACGCGTACTTCGCGACGCCCGAGACGGCCTCCCCCGACTTCGTGGGCTCGTACGGCGGGGTCATCCATGAGATGACCGAGGCCCGTGACGTACGGATGGGCATGTACGGGCACTCCAACCAGGTCGCGCACCACGTCAACTACATGTACGACGCGGCGGGGCAGCCCTGGAAGACGCAGAAGAACGTCCGCGAGGTCCTCTCCCGCCTCTACACCGGCAGCGAGATAGGGCAGGGCTACCACGGCGACGAGGACAACGGCGAGCAGTCGGCCTGGTACCTCTTCTCCTCGCTCGGCTTCTACCCGCTGGTGATGGGCAGCGGTGAATACGCCATCGGCTCCCCGCTGTTCACCAAGGCGACCGTCCACCTGGAGAACGGCAAGGACCTGGTCGTCGAGGCACCCAGGAACAGCGCGAAGAACGTGTACGTGCAGGGCCTGAAGGTCAACGGAAAGAAGTGGACGTCGACTTCGCTCCCGCACTCGCTCATCTCGAAGGGTGGAGTGCTGGAGTTCGACATGGGTGCCAAGCCGTCCTCCTGGGGCAGCGGCAAGAACGCGGCGCCCGTGTCGATCACACAGGACGACAAGGTGCCCGCGCCCCGCACGGACACCCTCAAGGGGGACGGCGCGCTCTTCGACAACACGTCGGCGACGGACGCGACCGTCACGTCCGTGGATCTGCCGGTCTCCGCGGCCACCAAGGGCGTTCAGTACACCCTGACGTCCCCGTCGGACCACACCAAGGCTCCGACCGGCTGGGTTCTGCAGGGTTCGTCCGACGGCAGCCAGTGGACCGACCTCGACAAGCGCTCGGGCGAGTCCTTCACCTGGGACAAGCAGACCCGGGCGTTCACGGTCGCGGACCCGGGCTCGTACGCGCACTACCGGCTGGTCCTCGACGGCGAGGCGACGCTCGCGGAGGTGGAGCTGCTCGGCTGACGCACATCCCCCCACGGGAGAGGGGCGGGCGCGGAGATCACTCCGCGCCCGCCCCGCGTTCATGTGGTGCGACTCATCCGGGGCGGTTCAGTCGACCGCGAGGGTGAAGACATGCAGGTCCGCGTTGTCCGGCAGTTTCACGCTCTTGACGGTCTTGCCTGACGGGGCCTGGAAGGGCTTGGTGGCGAAGACGTAGGTCGCCACCGGGTCCTTGTCGGCGCCCGCGACATTGCGGTACGCGGCCTTGGCGACCGTCTCGTTGCCGTACTGGACGGTGCCGCCTCCGCCGCCGACGGTCCAGTCGGTGAAGGAGAGGTCGATGGAGTCGGTGGTGCCATCGGTGTAGGTGACGGTCGCCTTGGTCTGCTGGTTGCCGTTGACCGCGCTGCCGATGAAGGACAACTGCGTTGCTCCGCCGGTGAGTTCGATGGTCTGACCGGTCGCCGAGGCGTTGTCGGGGCGGCCGGACGGGGAGTCGGGCCAGGTGAAGGTGAGGCCGTCCACGCTGCCCTGTTTGCCGGGCGTCAGGCCCACGTCGGCGAGGGCCTGACGGGAGTAGCTCCAGCCGCCGCCGTCGTAGTCGGCCTCGTCGTGGTCGCCGGTGTCGTCCGAGACACCGGTGTTGTTGTACGCGGCGAGGAGGGAGTCCGGGGCCGCGACCGTGAGGGCCACCGGTTGCTCGTACGACGTGTCGGCCGAGGTCACGGTGACCTTGACGTCGTAGAAGCCCTGCTTGGCGTCGTCGCCTGCCGCCAGGGTGATCTGCTGGGTGCCGTCGGTCACCGTGCCCCCGGCGGGAGTCGCCGTCACGCCGTCCGGCGCGTCCACCTGGAAGCGCACCTCGGGCCCGGCGCCGCCGCTCAGGGCGAGGGCGCGGATGTCGAGCTTCGTGCTGCCACCGGGCGCGAGCGTCGCCGTGGTCGGGCCGACGCCGATCTGGTACGGCTGCTCGCCCTCGCGGAAGGAGGGCGGGGTGGCGGCTTCGGAGCTGCCCCATTGCTGGTCGGGGGTGCCGCTCAACGTGTAGTCGAGGGTGCCGCCGTCCCGGACGAAGGAGGCGGGGAGCCAAGGCCGGTCGCTGGTACGGCCGTTGACCTTCAGGGACTGGATGTACGGGGAGTCGGCCGCCGCGCCGGTCGCCCGGATCTCGATGTCGTCACCGTGGGGGCGCTCGATCTCGATCCTCGGGAACAGCGGTGAGGACAAGGTGAGTTCGGCGCGTGAGGGCACCTGGGGGTACATGCCGAGCGAGGAGAAGACGTACCAGGACGACATCTCGCCGAGGTCGTCGTTGCCGGGGATGCCGCCGGGCTGCGTCGACCACAGCTCGTTCATCGCCGCGCGGACGGTCTGCTGCGCCTTGTAGGGCGCGCCCGCGTAGTCGTAGAGGTAGGGCACGTTGATCGAGGGCTCGTTGTCCAGTTCGGACTTGTCACCGCCGCCGCCCGTGAGGGCCCAGCTGCCGTCCGCGTTGTGGAAGAAGGCGTCCAGGCGGTCGAGGGCCTTGTCGCGGCCGCCCATGGCCGCGAAGAGGCCGGCCGGGTCGTGCTGCACCATCCAGGTGTACTGGGCCGCCGTACCCTCCACGAAACCGTTGCCGGTGGCCGGGGTGAAGCCGGTGACCCAGCTGCCGTCCGCCTTGCGGTTGGCGATGTAGCCGCCGCTGGGGTCGGCGGCGATGTTGAAGTTGTTCTGCCACCACTGGGAGCGGTGCGCGAAGTCGGCGGCGGTCTTCTTCTCCCCCGCAGCCGTGGCCAGTTGGGAGATCGCGAAGTCCGCTCCCGACATCTCCAGGGTCTCGGCCGCGCCGCCCCAGGCGTTGGAGACGGAGGGCATGTAGTGGTGGTCCAGGTACTTGTCGAGGGAGGGCCGTTGGCCCACCGAGAGGACGGGCTTGCCCGCCGAGGACAGATCCTGCTCGGTCGGTACGGTCGCCGCCCGGACCAGGGAGTCGAGCGCGCCCTTCAGGTCGAAGTCCGTGCCGCCGAAGGCCCGAATGCCGGCGAGCGCGGGCGCCGACGGGTCGCCGTTCATGACGTGCGTGCCGCTCGCGCCGTGCAGCCAGCGGTCCCAGACTCCCCCGTTCTGCCGGGCCAGTTCGAGCAGCGACTGCGCGATGTCGGAGCCGGTGACCGGGTCGAGGAGCGTCAGCAGCTGGACCTGGGAACGGTAGACGTCCCAGCCGGAGAAGGTGCCGTACTGCGCCCGGTGGCCGCTGCCGACGACATGGACCTTGTCGTCGGGGCCTCTGTATCTGCGGTCGGCGTCACTGATGACGTTCGGGTGCAGCAGGGCGTGGTAGAGCGCGGTGTAGAAGGTGGTCCGCTGGTCGTCGGTGCCGCCGCCGACCCGGATGGCGCCGAGCCGGTCGCGCCAGCCGCGGTGGGCGGCGTCCTGGACGGAGGCGAAGGAGCGGGACGGCGGGTTCTCGGCGGCGAGGTTGGCCTCGGCGCCCGCCTGACTGACGTACGAGATACCGACCTTGACGTTCACGGGATCGGCTCCGGGCTCGAACTCCACATAGCCGCCGGCACCCTTGTCCGCGACAGGCCGGCCCCCCTGCCCGAATCCGCCGGTGCCACCGCCGGCCTCCGTGGTTCCCGGGCTCAGCTTGTCGTCCTGCCAGGTGCCGGTCGCCTTGAAGTCGCGGTCGAAGTGGGCGGTGAAGTAGAGGGTGTAGTAGGCGCGTCGGCCCTCCGGGTCGAGGTAGCCGCAGAAGTTCCCGGAAGTGACGGAGCCGGAGACCGTACGGGTCGCCGGGTCGATCTTCACGGACGAATCCGTCGACCCGACCTCGGAGTTGGCGGTCCGGATCAGCAGCGAGGCGGGTTTGTCGGCGGGGAAGATGAAGCGGCCCGAGCCCGTGCGGGCGGTGGCCGTCAGATCGGCCGTGACGCCCGAGGCGAGGCCCACCTTGTAGTGACCGGGCTCGGCGGTCTCGTCGGCGTGCGCGAAGTCGGCCGCGTACACGGCGTCCTTGGTGTCGCTCGCCGGAGAGGAGGTGACCTCACCGGCGTACGGGAAGAACGGGATGTCGCCGCTGCCGCCCGCGCATCCTGTGCCGGACATGTGGGTGAGGCTGAAGCCCCGGATGCGCGTGGCGTCGTAGTGGTAGCCACCCGGCGCGGCCGTGCGGGTGGCGTCCCCGCGGGTGTTCTCGGGGCTCCAGGAGAGCATGCCGAAGGGGACGACGGCGCCCGGGAAGACATTGCCGCCGTTCTTGGTGCCGATGAGCGGATCGACGTACGCGGTGGGGTCCCGGACGAGGTCCGGTGGTGCGGCGGTCGCGGCGAGCGCCGGGGTGGCGCCGCCGACCGTCAGAGCGACGGCCAGCAGAACGGATGACGGACGGAAACGCATGACGCGGCCCCTCCTCCTTCGGACGGGTCGCGCACCACAGGTCGCACAAGCCGCAGGGACAGTAACGTGCGTCACGGGTACCACGGAAGACCGCGTACGGCGCCGACGACGCGGCCGACATCCACCCCAATGGGGCCCTACGCCCAGCCGGTGTCGATCAACTGGCTTGACATCGTTGTCCGTTGAGGCGGTAGAGTCATGTACAGACTATTCGACAACGTTGTCGCACACCGCGATCGGCACAAGCCACCGCACCACCCCCGAGAGCTGCGCACCATCCCGGGCAGGGCCTCCCCCGACCCCGCCCGGGCTCGCGGACCGGGTGAGTCCCGAACCACCCACCCGGTCCGCCCTGAGCGTCGCCGATTCAACCCACCTGACACGGCAGAGCTGCCGACGGATCATCACCCGTCCCGGAGACGACGTACCCGAACGTCGCGCTGTCGCCCGGATCCAGCGCCCCGTTCCAGTCGGCGTTGTGCACCATCTCCTTCACTGGTTGGTCCTGAGGGACATGCACGTGAGGTGGGAGCGGCTCCGGGGAGGGTTCCGGTCCACCGCGATGGGAGCGCTCCCACCCCACTCAATGGGGAAGTTGGCGCGCACCGGAACCCCTGTAAACGCCCGGCGCGGCAAGCGATCCGGACACGCGCAAGCGACGCGAGGGGCGTGGGAGGCATGCGCGATGCCGCCGGGCCGGGCTCTCCGGAACCCCGCGTGCGCCCATCCCCTCTTCCACCTATGAAAACGACGTGAAGGCGAGCAAGGGAAAAGGGCGGGCTGGTGCGGTGCTCCGAATCGGGTGGTGATGACAAGAGGGGGGCCAGTCCCGGCCCGGGTGCCGAGCACGGCCCGGGTACCGAGCACGGCCTGAGTGCCGACCGCGGCGCGAGTACCGGCCGCGGTCCGGGGGCGGTTCGCGGCCTGTGGGCACCCGCACTGGCCAATCTGCTGATCGGGCTGGTCGCGATCGTCCCGGGCCTGTGCCTGCGGTGGCTGCTGACCAAGTACCCGTCGGTCGACTGCGGGGGCGGAATCGGCTGCGACAAGGAGAGCCCCGACAACGCGCTCGGCATGATCACCGGCGCCGTGCTGGGCTGCGGGTTCGTCCTCGGAATGGTGCTGGTGGTGGACATCCTGATGCCTCGCCAGGAGGGCCATTCCGTGGGCCCGTGGCTCGGCATGGCGCTGCTGATCCCCGCCCCTTTCGTGGTCGGACAGGCGCTGGGCTGGGTCTAGGGCCTGTCTGGCAACGGACAGAGGGAACGCGAGGCAGAAGGCCGGGCTCACGCTAGGAATCCTGGACAACATTCCTGGCGAACGACGGCGCCAACTGGCATACAAATGCGCCTGGTACGGGAGCGAACTGCGTCCGGTACCCCCGCAGGGCACGTCCCAGACGTGTCCTGCATGCAAGAAATGCGGTCCTCGGAGTCGTCTGCATTGCGGACGAGAATTCGCTTGTGTTCACTGCGGGCACGTCGACCACGCGGATCGCAGCCCCTCGATCGAAGTCGAGGCCCGTGCACGCCGGATGGGCGACACGGTTAACAAAAGCACGCGCAGTCCCCACCCGGGGGCGAGGGGCCAGGGAACTGGCGCTCGGACGCGTGCAGCACTGGCCGCCGCCCGATGACGGGCGGCGGCCAGAACCCTAGGCGCTCATGCCGAAGGGCACATCACTTGCGGATCAGGTTGCGCAGCACGTACTGCATGATGCCGCCGTTGCGGTAGTAGTCCGCCTCGCCGGGGGTGTCGATGCGGACGACCGCGTCGAACTCGACGCCGGTGTCGGTGGTGACCTTCACCGTGCGCGGGGTGGTGCCGTTGTTCAGCTCCTCGACGCCGGTGAAGGAGAAGGTCTCCTCGCCGGTGAGACCGAGGGACTCGGCGGTGGCGCCCTCCGGGAACTGGAGCGGGAGCACGCCCATGCCGATGAGGTTCGAGCGGTGGATGCGCTCGTACGACTCGGCGATGACGGCCTTGACGCCGAGGAGCGCGGTGCCCTTGGCGGCCCAGTCGCGGGACGAGCCGGAGCCGTACTCCTTGCCGGCCAGGATGACCAGCGGGACGCCCTGCTCGATGTAGTGGCGCGAGGCGTCGTAGATGAAGGCGACGGGCGCGCCCTCGACGGTGAAGTCGCGGGTGTAGCCGCCCTCGGTGCCCGGCGCGATCTGGTTGCGCAGGCGGATGTTGGCGAACGTACCGCGGATCATGACCTCGTGGTTGCCACGGCGGGAGCCGTAGGAGTTGAAGTCACGACGCTCGACACCGTGCTCGGTGAGGTACTTGCCGGCCGGGGTGTCGGCCTTGATCGCACCGGCCGGGGAGATGTGGTCGGTGGTGACCGAGTCGCCCAGCTTGGCCAGGACGCGGGCGCCGGCGATGTCGGAGACCGGGGTGGTCTCCATCGTCATGCCCTCGAAGTACGGGGGCTTGCGCACGTAGGTGGACTGCGGGTCCCACTCGAAGGTGTTGCCGGTCGGGATCGGCAGCGCCTGCCACTGGGCGTCGCCCGCGAAGACGTCCTGGTAGGACTTGTTGAACATGTCCTCGCCGATGGAGTTGGCGACGACGTCGTTGACCTCGGCCTCGGAGGGCCAGATGTCCGCGAGGTAGACCGGCTTGCCGTCTTGGTCGATGCCCAGGGCGTCCTTGGTGATGTCGACCTTCATCGAACCGGCGATGGCGTACGCGACGACCAACGGCGGCGACGCAAGGTAGTTCATCTTGACGTCGGGGTTGATCCGGCCCTCGAAGTTACGGTTGCCGGAGAGTACTGAGGTCACGGCCAGGTCGTGCTCGTTGACCGCCTTGGAGACCTCCTCCGGCAGCGGGCCGGAGTTGCCGATGCAGGTGGTGCAGCCGTAGCCGACGAGGTTGAAGCCGACCTTGTCGAGGTACGGGGTCAGGCCCGCCTTGTCGAAGTAGTCGGTGACGACCTTGGAGCCGGGGGCGAGGGTGGTCTTGACCCACGGCTTGCGGGTCAGGCCCTTCTCCACGGCCTTCTTCGCGACGAGCGCGGCGGCGACCATGACGTACGGGTTCGAGGTGTTGGTGCAGGAGGTGATGGCCGCGACCGTCACCGCACCGTGGTCGATCTCGTAGGTCGAGCCGTCGGGGGCGGTGACCGTGGTCGGACGGGTCGGTACGCCGTTGGCGGTGGCCGGGGAGTCGGAGGCCGGGAAGGACTCCTTGCCCGCCTCGTCGTCCTCGTCAACGTAGTTGCGCACGTCCTGCGCGAACTGCTGCGCGGCGTTCGCGAGGACGATGCGGTCCTGCGGGCGCTTCGGGCCGGCGATCGACGGGACGACCGTGGAGAGGTCGAGCTCCAGCTTCTCGGAGAAGTCGGGCTCGGCGGCCGGGTCGAGCCAGAGGCCCTGCTCCTTGGCGTACGCCTCGACGAGCGCGACCTGCTGCTCGGAGCGGCCGGTGAGCTTGAGGTAGTTCAGGGTCTCGCCGTCGATCGGGAAGATCGCGGCGGTGGAGCCGAACTCCGGCGACATGTTGCCGATGGTGGCGCGGTTCGCGAGGGAGGTCGCGGCGACGCCCTCGCCGTAGAACTCGACGAACTTGCCGACGACGCCGTGCTTGCGCAGCATCTCGGTGATCGTGAGCACCAGGTCGGTGGCGGTGGTTCCGGGCGTGAGCTCACCGGTGAGCTTGAAGCCGACGACGCGCGGGATGAGCATCGAGACCGGCTGGCCGAGCATCGCGGCCTCGGCCTCGATACCGCCGACGCCCCAGCCGAGGACGCCGAGGCCGTTGACCATCGTGGTGTGCGAGTCGGTGCCGACCAGAGTGTCGGGGTACGCCTGGCCGCCTCGGACCATGACCGTGCGGGCCAGGTGCTCGATGTTCACCTGGTGGACGATGCCGGTGCCGGGCGGGACGACCTTGAACTCGTCGAAGGCGGTCTGGCCCCAGCGCAGGAACTGGTAGCGCTCCTTGTTGCGGCCGTACTCCAGCTCGACGTTCTGCCCGAAGGCGTCCGGCGTACCGAACTTGTCGGCGATGACGGAGTGGTCGATGACCAGCTCGGCCGGGGCCAGCGGGTTGATCTTCGCCGCGTCGCCGCCGAGCTCCTTGACGGCCTCACGCATCGTGGCGAGGTCGACGACACAGGGCACGCCGGTGAAGTCCTGCATGATCACACGGGCGGGCGTGAACTGGATCTCCTGCGACGGCTGGGCCTGGGAGTCCCAGGAGCCGAGCGCGCGGATGTGGTCGGCGGTGATGTTCGCGCCGTCCTCGGTGCGGAGCAGGTTCTCCAGCAGCACCTTCAGGCTGTACGGAAGGCGAGCCGAGCCTTCCACCTTGTCCAGCCGGAAGATCTCGTACGACTCGTCGCCCACCTGCAGCGTGCTGCGGGCGTCGAAGCTGTTCGCCGACACGACAGTCTCCTTCATTGATGTGCGCGTACCCACCACAATCCTGCCGCCACGACTGATGGACCGATCCGCTAAGGTAAGGCTAAGTTAGGTAACCCTTACCGGGGTGGCGGCTGCGGGGCGCCTCGGCAGATATCTCGATGTCGAGATAACTCTAGTACATGGGCGCGGGCTGGTCATGCCCGGCCTCCTTGGGGGTACCCGGTGTCGACCGGGGACCACCCGGCGTAACCGCCACAGGGAGGGCATCCCATGCCACTCACCTTCCGCAAGAGCTTCCGCATCCTTCCCGGAGTGCGGCTCAACATCAACCGCCGCTCGTGGTCGATCACCACGGGCGGGCGGCACGGGCCACGGCATACGCACAGCAGCACCGGGCGCCGGACGACATCCATGGACTTGCCGGGGCCCTTCGGGTGGCGGCGGACGACGCGGCGGCGGGGGCGGTGACTTCCGGGAGCGCAGACCCATGCACTCCGGGCGGACACACCGAAACGCCTTCGGCGAGCACAGACCCATATAGGGACGATCCATGACGTGGGACGATCCGTGACGGCGGACGCGGGCGAACTCGCCTCGACGACAGAGCAGTCGAAGCCCGGCCGCGCGGCGATCGGCGTGAGCCGGGAATGGCTGCGCGGCGATCGGCCTGAGTCGGGAGCGGCTGCGCGGCGCAGCCCGAATGCGGTCGCGCCGCCGCGGCGCACCGCCGCCGTCCACGCCACCGTGCGCGAGACAACCGACGAAGTTGCCAAATCGGTTAAAAACACTCTCGAAAACGACGAACCGTCATGGAAGCGCTCCTTCGGGACAATCAGCGGCGGCGCCCTCGATCGACCGCGGCCCGGGCGCCCCGTCACCGCCACCGCGCCCCCGGAGCCGGCACCCGAACTCCCCTGTGGCCAGCGCTTCATGGCGCCGATACCCGGAAGGACGCGCTCCATTTTTGTTTATCTCACATCCGATATACGGTCGCGCCATGGCAGACGACTACCTCGTACGCATCGGCAAGCTCATCCGTGACGCCCGGCAGCACCGGGGCTGGACACAGTCGCAACTTGCCGAGGCGCTCGGCACCAGTCAGAGCGCCGTCAATCGCATCGAGCGCGGCAACCAAAACATCAGCCTTGAGATGATCGCCCGAATCGGTGAAGCCCTGGACAGTGAGATCGTCTCACTGGGCTATGCGGGTCCGATGCATCTGCGCGTCGTCGGCGGACGTCGTCTGTCCGGCTCGATCGATGTCAAGACCAGCAAGAACGCGTGCGTGGCGCTGTTGTGCGCGACGCTCCTGAACAGGGGTCGCACGGTGCTGCGCCGCGTCGCCCGCATCGAAGAGGTGTACCGCCTCCTGGAGGTGCTCGGTTCGATCGGCGTCCGCACCCGGTGGATCAATGACGGGGTCGACCTGGAGATCGTGCCGCCGGCCGAGCTGGACATCGCGGCGATCGACGCCGAGGCAGCCATCCGCACCCGCTCGATCATCATGTTCCTCGGCCCGCTGCTGCACCGTATGGACACCTTCAAGCTTCCGTACGCGGGCGGTTGCGACCTCGGTACGCGCACGATCGAGCCGCACATGATCGCGCTGCGCCGCTTCGGTCTGGACATCGCCGCCACCGAGGGGCTCTACCACGCGCAGGTGGATCGCTCGGTCTCCCCCGACCGCCCGATCGTGCTGACCGAGCGCGGCGACACCGTGACCGAGAACGCGCTGCTCGCCGCCGCCCGCCACGACGGCGTGACCGTCATCCGCAACGCGTCCTCCAATTACATGGTCCAGGACCTGTGCTTCTTCCTGGAGGCCCTGGGCGTACGGGTCGAGGGCATCGGCACCACCACGCTCACCGTGCACGGTGTACCGAACATCGACGTCGACGTTGACTACTCGCCCTCCGAGGACCCGGTCGAGGCGATGAGCCTGCTGGCCGCCGCGGTGGTCACCGAGTCCGAGCTGACGGTGCGCCGGGTGCCGATCGAGTTCCTGGAGATCGAGCTCGCGGTCCTGGAGGAGATGGGCCTGGACCACGACCGCACGGCGGAGTATTTCGCCGACAACGGCCGTACCCGCCTGATCGACCTGACTGTCCGGCCCTCCAAACTGGAGGCGCCGATCGACAAGATCCACCCGATGCCGTTCCCCGGCCTGAACATCGACAACGTCCCGTTCTTCGCGGCCATCGCGGCCTCCGCGCAGGGCAAGACGCTGATCCACGACTGGGTCTACGACAACCGGGCGATCTACCTCACGGACCTCAACCGCCTCGGCGGCCGGCTCCAACTCCTCGACCCGCACCGCGTGCTGGTCGAGGGCCCGACTCGCTGGCGCGCCGCCGAGATGATGTGCCCGCCCGCACTGCGGCCCGCCGTGGTCGTCCTGCTGGCGATGATGGCGGCCGACGGCACGTCCGTACTGCGGAACGTGTACGTCATCAACCGCGGCTACGAGGACCTCGCCGAGCGGCTCAACACGATCGGCGCACAGATCGAGATCTTCCGGGACATCTGAGCGCTCTCTGACAGATAGCCGCCGCGCCCGGCCTGACCCGCGCACATGCGGGTCGGGAAGGGGCGTAGCGGCCCCCGTGGGATTTCTCTGGGACTTTGCGCCGGAACGGAGCTGTTCCCGGAGCGGCTCGGGCTACGCGAAGACCGCGTCGATGGCGGCGTTGCTCCCGGACACAAGACCCGTCCGGGGTGTCTCCTCCAGCGCGGCGATCACGCCGGAGTCGGTCAGGGCGACGCCCAGCACCGGCAGCAGTCCCAGCGGCAGGCCTGCCATCGCCCGGACCGGCCTCACACCGGAAGCCAACCGGGCCACCACGGCGGCACGTTGTCCGGCGGGCAGAAGCTGACCGGGTAGCCGTCGGACGCATGCCAGATCGCCATCAGGGGCCAGAGCAGTACGACCCCCGTGGCGACGGTCAGGAGGAACGGCAGGAGCAGCTGTCGTCGGCCGGTGGCCCTGCGCATCAAGGCCCATACGCACGTCGACACGACGGCCATGGTCGTCGACGCCGTCACCAGGTCTCCGAGGTTGGCCGACGCGTTGATGCCGATGTCGCAGTCGTCCCACGCTTTGCTCAGCAATGCGGACGCCACGAAGCCGGAGACCAGGAACACCACCCAGCCGATCAGCCAACTCGCCGCACTGTACGGAGCCTTCGCGCTCTGACTCACAGGATTCCTTCAGGATGAATGGGGACAACGGGGGCGGCCTGCCGATGGACAAACCGCCCCCGCGGCTGCGTGACGCTGTCTCAGCCCTTTACGGGATGATCGTTCCGCCGGGGACGTGGGTCCCTTCCTGCGGCGGTCGAATTCGAGCCCCGGGGACGCGCCGAACTCCAGGAAATCCTCGTCGATTCCGGTGGCGGCGCCGACGTAGCCGTAGTGGACGTTCGACCAGACGTCGTAGTACAGGCCTGCCCCGCGCGCGGGGCGGCGGGCCAGGACACGCGAGGTGATCGCGAGGGCCGACACGGCCGACGCGACCACCACCACGTCCACGAGTACCCGCACGTTCATCACCCGTGCAGGTATGGCTGCTGGGAGCGTGCCGTTCGCTCAGAACCGGCGCGGACCCTCGAAATTCCAGTGGTCGATCAGGGAAGGAACCTGGGTCCAGACCACGATGAGCACCACCAGAAGACTCAGGGACACTCCCCAGGCGGTCTTCCACCTGCGGGACACCATGGCGGCGGCCAGCAGAAAGACGGCGGCGAACAAGAGGATGAAGTTGGCCCCCGCAACGTCGTCGGGGTCACTCGTGGGTCCGATGTCCTCGCCCACGAACGGAAGGCTCAAGGCCAACCAGAACAACGTGGCAAGGTACAGGCACGCGGCAACGACCGCCCTGGACCACAGGCCCCCTCGACTTTCAGGGAAAAGCACTCGCCAGTCCTTTCGGTTCGAAACTCGGTGTGCTGCACCCGGACCCGGGTGCAGCACACCGACCGTGGAGCCTAACCCAGGAGATCTCGCAGCATCGGCTGCCACCCGACTATGCGAGCGCCGTAGCTTCTCGAACTGCGCGCGGTGGCATAGAAGTCAGGCCCGCCTTGATAGTAGGCACCGACATTCTGTGTGTCCGCGTCCGTGAAATCTCCCGCCCCTCGGCCCGGAGCAACCTTGTCCCGGGCGTCGGACAGATACCTTGCCGCCAGGAAAATGTTCTGGACATTGTCCTGGAGTGAACTCTTGATCTCACTCCGCTGATAACCGCTCAGATTACTGGGGTCATATCCGAGCAATTCGGCGGCTGCGTCGATCTGCATGCTGATGTTGCCGTATGAGGCGTCGTCTCCGTTCATCACCTCTCCGGCGAGGTCCGTGATCGGCGGCTTGCCCGAGACCTCGTTGTAAGCAACACCCGCCAGCAGCGTAGCCGGGATGTCGTTCTTCGCCGCGGCGGCCTTGATGGTGTCCGCGTATGCGGCGACGAAGTCCCCCTTGTACTGGGCCCGGTCCTCGTCGACACCACCGAAGACCCAGTTCCAGAGCTGCTGCGCCCCGTCCCAGTCGCTCCAGACGTCGAGGTCCTTCTGCGAACCGTAATGGTCGGAAAGCCCCATCAGCAGCAGGTGCTCCACCGAGAGCTGCTTGGTGGGCGTGCTGCACGCCGGCGGACAGCCGGCGCCGATGGTGACCAGCGTGGAGTCGGCGGCAGGGGTCTTCGCCCCTTCGGCCATTTCATGCTTGATCATCGGGGTTTCGCGGTAGACGCCTCCGCACATCCCGGTGATGTCGCAGCTTGTGTGCCCGTCCATCTCGATGAAACTGCTCGGGTTACCGCCGGCGAAGGCGTAGCGGTTGCCGGTGAACGGGTCGGTGCCGAGGCCCATGTCGGCGAGGGCGCCGTTGTACATGTCCCGGGTGGTGAAGCGGTTCAGGCCCGGGTTGTAGTCGCGGAAGCCCATGTCGTACGTCTCGGACTGGGCGTCCCAGCGCTTGGCGTTGAAGCGGTAGGGGTTGTAGGCCTCCTTGGTGGGGTCGGCGGCGTCGGGCTTGTCGATGCCGGTGAACTCGGAGTCGTCGTCCTTGCCGTAGGCGGTGTAACCGTACGTCGCCTTGGTGTTGCCGTCCTTGTCGGTCAGCGTCTCGACGTCGGTGTGATTGTTGTAGCCGTAGTAGCCGTCCTCACTCGTGCCGTCGGTGTTGTGCTTGATCTGCGACAGGCGCTCGCCCCACGGGCTGTACTGGTAGGACTTGGTCAGCTCGCCGGCCACCTTCTCGTCCAGGACCTCGCCGGACAGGCCGAGGTAGGTGAAGTCGGTGGTCTTGCCCTCGGCGGTCTTGGAGGCGGTGCGGTCCAGTGGGTCGAACGTGTACGTCGTCGCCTTCAGCGTGCCGGTGTCGTCCATCTTCTCGGACTTCACGACGTGGTCGAAGCCGTCGTAGGTGCTGCGTTCGATGATCTGGCTGCCCGAGGTGACCGATTCCTGGCGGCCGAACGGGTCGTAGTTGTAGTTCGCCGTGGTGCCGCCGGTGGTGGCGGTCAGCAGGCGGTTGCGGTCGTAGTTGTAGTCGGTGGTGGTGTTGTCGACGGTCTGCCGGATGACGTTGGCGTTGTCGTCGTGGACGTACGTCTCCGTGCCCGCGCCGTTACCGGTCTTCACCGACTCCTTGAGGCGGTCGGCCGGGTCGTAGCTGAAGTTCGTCGTCGAGTCGAGGTAGGCCGTGTTGTTGTCGGCGTTCATCTTCTTCGCAACGTCCTGCGCCTTGTTGCCGTTGGCGTCGTAGGCGTAGGTGTGGGAGGAGACGAGGGTGCCGTTGGCCTTCTTCTCGGCCGACGTCTTCAGCGCGGCGTTGAGGTAGTAGGTGTAGTCGACGGTGTTGCCGTTGGCCTTGGTCTCCTTCAGCGGCTGGCCGCGGTCCGTGTAGGTGTACGACGTCACCTTCGGGTTGGTGTCCGTCGCGGTCTTGCCGACGGAGACCGTCTTGACCAGTTCGCGCAGGTCGTAGGTGTACTTGGAGAACTGGTCGGGGTGGGTGATGGTGTCCGGCTGGCCGTTGGCGTCGTAGGTGTACGACGTGGCCTTCTTCTCGGTGCCGGAGAGCGCCTCGGTGACCTTCTGGACCTGGTTGAGGCCGGTGTAGGCGACCGTGTAGGCGTCGATCTTCGCGGTCGACGACGTGTCGTCGATCTTGGTCAGGTTGCCGTTGAGGTCGTAGGTGTAGGCGAAGTTGTTCTTCTCCGTGTCGGCCGGGTCGCCGCTGGTGTCACGCACCAGCTTCACCCCGTCGGCGACCGTGCTGCCGCCGCTGTTCTGGAACAGCTGCAGCTTGGCCGCGTTGCCCTGTTTGAAGGAGAACGAACCCAGCGACACCCAAGTCGCCTGGTTGCCAGTCGCGTTCTGGTCGATGGTCTTGTCGGTCGTGCCGGTGGAGTGGGTGACCGTGTACTTCGCGGTGGTCGCCGCCCCGGTGACCTTCGGGAACTTCACGTACGCGGTGTACGTGCCGTCCTGGGGGATGTTCAGTGTCCAGGTGAACGCGTCCGTGCCGGTGCCCGCCGCGTGGGTGGCGTGGTCGTAGCCGTGCTGGCCGGTGGCGGTCGCCTTCGTCCAGGTGCCGGTGGAGGAGGTGTTCTGGGTGTCGGAGTTGTCGACGAGGACGACCGACTTGCCGACCGGGACGCCGTCGTCGGAGCGGGCCTTGACGGAACCGTCCGGGTAGTACGACCACGTCATCGTGCGGTTGGAGGAGCCGCCCGCCGATGTCAGGGTGCGCTTGGTCTGCTGACCCAGCTCGTTGTAGTCGTAGGTGGTGGCGATGTCCCACGGGTCGGTGGAGGATTCCACCCAGCCGTTGTCGAAGTAGCTGTAGGTCGTGTCGTTGCGGACCGTCTCACCCTCCGACGGCGGCAGCGACGTCTTGGAGACGCGGCCCACCTGGTCGTACACGGTCTCGGTGTAGACGTTGGGGTTGTTGTAGCGGGAGTCCGCCGGATCGTACGGCTGGTACTGCTTGACCGGCCGGTTCAGCGCGTCGTACTCGGTACGGGCGGTGAACGCCGTGGTGGTCCCGGCCGCGACGGCGCGCGGGGTGATCACCTTGGTGGTGTTGCCGACCTGGTCGTACTCGTACTTCGTCGAGCGGGTCGTGGTGCCCTCGTAGGGGACCTTGACCTCGCTCTTCATGCCGCGCTCGTCGTAGGTGACGGTCGTGGTGTTGTTCTCCGCGTCCGTGGTCGACGTGACCAGCGAGTCCTTGTCGTAACCCCGCTTGTTGGTCTTGCCGGCCGCGTCCGTGACGGTGGTGACCCGGTGGTTCAGGTCGTAGGCCGTCTTGGAGGAGTAGTCGGTGGTGTCCGCCGTCGCGTTCTTCTTCGGGTCGATGACCGTGACGACGTTGCCGACGCTGTCGTACTCGTAGGAGACCTTGTCACCGGCGGAGTTGACCACCGACGTGACCTGGTAGATCTCGTCGTAGTGCTGGGTGGTGACGTAGTCGGTGGTGTCCGTCGTCGTCGCCACGCCCTTGGGCTCGGTCGTCGTCTTCAGGTTGCCGACCTTGTCGTAGGTGTACGTCGAGGTGCGCGGGTCGGTGAGGTTGTTCGCCGGCGCGGTCGCCGACGTGACCTGGTCCGCGTCGTCGTACACCGCCGTCGACACCGAACCGTCAGGTCCCGTGGCCTTGGTGACGTTGTCGTTGGCGTCGTACTCCGGAGCCGGAGTGGTGATCAGGACACCGCTGTCCTGCTTCTTCGGCGACGTACTGACCATCGGACGGCCGAACGTGTCATAGGTCTGCGTCGTCACCTTCTGGTTCGCGTCGGTGACCTGCCTGACCTGACCGCGTTCGTCGTAGACGAAGTCCGTCGAGTCGGACTTGGCGTCGGTGATCCGGTTCGGATAGCCGGCGGGGCCGAAGTCGAAGAACGTCGTCGGGTTGCCGTTGGCGTCCGCCGCCTTGGTCAGCTGACCGTAAGCGTTGTACTCGTACTTCGACGTGTAGTCGTCCACCGTCGCGGTCGACACGCCCTTGGGGTCGGTGACCGTCTTCAGGTTACCGAAGGTGTCGTACCCGAATTGCCAGGCGCGGCCCTCGGGCGACGTCTTGCGGAACAGGTCGGCGGCGAAGCCGTCGGCACGGGTCTGGTACTCGTACTTCGCCGCGTTCGCCGGCCACTTGGAGGGGTCCGTCACACAGGCAGTCACCTGGTCCGGCACACCCGACTTGTTGTTCTCCGCGTCACGCCGCCAGAGGGGGTAACCCGTCTTCTGGTCGTAGCAATACGCGGTCTTGGCGCCGTTGTCCTCCTCCAGGTACGTGACGTTGTTGTCCGCGTCCCAACTCATCTTCGTGACCTGGGACTTGGCGTTCGTCGTCTGCACCGGGCGGCCGAAGTCGTCCGTGACGTGCTTCGTCACGTGCGTCTCGGCGTCCGTCACCGTGGTGTCGGTGTGCTTCGAGTTCGTGGCGTTCGCCGCGTACGCGAAGGTCGTGTCACCGCCCACACGGTCGGTGATCTTCTTGGTCCACCAGTGGTACTTGGGGTCGTCACCGGCCTGCGGCGCGTAGTAGTCGAGCACCGTGTCATGGCCGCGCGGGTCCTTGACCCTGACCAGCTTGACGTTCTTGTTGCCCTGGATGGCGTCGTAGGTGAACGCGTACACCTTCGGCTGGGCCGAGCCCGCGCCGTCGGTGAGCTTCGTCAGCAGGCCCTGGTCCGAGTACTCGAAGGTGAGCTTGCGCGTCGAGATGTCCGTGATCGACTGGACGTGGTCCTCGACCTTCGGGCTGCTCGCCTCGGCCTTGGTGTAGTAGTCGACGGTGAGCGACTGCCGGCCGGCCGGGTCAGTGATGTAGCTGAGGAACTTGGTCGGCTTGTTGTTGGACTTGCGCTCCTCGTAGGTGTACGTCTGCGTGTTGCCGTTCTTGTCCACGACAGACGTCAGGTAGCCGTCGCAGCCGAAAAGGAAGCGCGTGCCGTCCGGACGCAGCAGCGTCCACGCGTCCGGCACCGGGTCCTTGTCCGGGTTGCAGTCCAGGCCCGCCTTCATGCTGATGCGGTAGTGGACACCCGCCGGGGCCTTCCAGGAGCCGTCGGCCTGCTTGGTGAAGACGTGGGTCGTGCCGTCACCGTCGGGCAGCCGGATCTCGGTCGGGTTCGGGTTGGGGTGGAAGTCCAGCGGCGCGCCCAGTCGGATCGGACCGGCCATCTGCGCCGACCAGCCGCCACCGAGCACGGTGTCGGACGTGTCCAGCGAGTTGTACGCGAAGCGGCCGAACGTCGTCAGACCGCGTCCCGGGTTGGAGAACGCGTTGTACGACCACACGCTGTTACCGGAGGCGAGGTTGTTCATCACCGTCGAACCGGCACCGGTGTTCTTGCCCGTGTAGGAGTAGAACTTCTCCAGACCGAGGGAGTTGGAGGTCGGGTCCTCCACCGCCACGTTCTGCTTCAGGCTCGGGATGCCGCCGGTCCCGGCGGACAGCCAGCTGCCGTCGGAGATCTTGCGGACGTCCCAGCCGAGCACGTAGTCCGTGCGCTTGTTGCCGTTGTCGCTGTTGATCGGCGTCTTGACCTGCGCCTGCAGCACGGTCGACTGGCCGGGGGAGAGGGCCGGGACCGGCGTCGAGACCTGGTTGCCGCCGTTGGTGACGTCCGTGCCGTCGGGCAGCTTCCAGGTGTACGACAGCTCCCGCTCACCCGCAGCCCACGCGGTGTTGGTGGTGTTGGTGAGGGTGAACTCGACCGTGTAGGTGGAGTTCGGGGTCATCCGCGCCGGGGTCTTGGGCGCGTAGTACGTCGACTCGGTGGTGGAGTCGACGTAGCTCACGACCAGCCGCGGGCGCAGCTTCTTCTCGGGCGCCTCGGAGGACAGGAACACCGTGCGCTCCTGCTTCACCGACTCGTCCGCCATCTTCAGCAGCACACCCTGGTTGGAGCCGGGGGTGCTGACCCAGCTCTGCACCAGGGAGGTGGCGCTCCAGTCGTGGCGGGCCGGGTCGTTGCTGAGCGCGGGGACCGTGTCGGCGACGGTGGCACCGAAGTCACCGCCGGCCGTGGTCCAGTTGGTGGTGGCGTTCGCCTTCACCCAGGTCGCCGACGCCTCGTCGAAGTCGCGGGTCAGCGGCCGCATCTCGTAGACGGCGCCGGTGTTCTCCGTCGTGGTCTGCGTACCCCACAGCCGCATGGTGGCGTCCAGCACGCGGGCGCTGGTGGGGATGTCCGACAGCGCGGGGAACTTCAGCAGGCCGCGCGTGGTGCCGTAGGTGGGGGAGTTGTTGCCCACCGCCAGCCACTTCTGCGCCACGCCGTCGGTCAGGGTGTCGTGCGGGGTCGTCGACTCGGTCTGGGACAGCGTGGTGTCCTGCCCGGCCTCGACGATCTTCGTGGTGCGGCCGGCCTTGGGCAGCCGGACCAACTGCGTCGGCGCGCCGATCACCTGCCCGTCCTTGGTCTTGACCGCGACCATGTAGTAGTACGCGCGCCCGAACGGGTCCGCGCTGTCGGCCGCGGTCGGCGTCGCCGAGGTGTCCGTGTACGACGTGGCGGCCGACGACACCGGCGAGACCAGCGTGGCCGAGGACGGCGTGAACGTCTGGTAGATCGAACGGTGGACCTGGTACTCGACGATGTCGTCACCGGTCGCCGTCGAAGGGTCGTTGTACACCGACCACTTCAGCTCGGCACCGGTGTCGTGGATCGTCGTCGGCGCGTCCAGCTCCACACCCGGACGCTCGTAGGTCAGCACCAGACGCGGATAGTTGGCGGCCTCGCCCTCGTAGGCGTACTCGCTGCCCTCGTAACGGGGCCCGCCCTTGGGGCCGTTCGCGGACTCGTCCCCGGCCTTGACGACGAAGCCGTAGTTCGTGTTCGTCCCGTCTATCCAGGACTGGACCGTCTTGGTCACCGGGAACGAGTGCCAGACGTTCACCTCGGAGGGCTGCTTGGTGACCACACCGCCCTTGGTGAACCGCACGGCGTCCGCGATGACCGAGGTGGTCGTCGAGGCGGGACCGTCACCGAGGACGGTCTTGCCGGCCGTACCCGCCTTGAACGGGTGCGTGCCCAGCGTCTTCCACACCCCGGCCGAACCGGCCTGCTGGTTGACGCTGTAGGTCTGGCTGCCGCCGTTGTAGGTGACGGTGTAGGGCGCGTTCGTCGCCCGGTCCGAGGCGGGCACATAGTGCGCCTGGACCTGGTAATCGCCGTCCTCCGGAAGGTTTGGCTGCCAGGTGTAGGTGTTCCCGGCCACCGAGTCCCTGTTGTACAGGTAGTCCTGGTTCACCGCGTACTGCGTGTACGCCGTGTTGCCGGAGGCCGGCCAGGAACCGCTGGCGGCGGTGGTGCCCGCGTCGCCGTCGTCCACCAGGACCGAGGTACCGGACAGCTCACCGGTGATCCCGTTGGCGCTGTTCCAGGTCGCCGTGTCCTCACGCCAGTCCTGGGTCGCCCGGTGCGCTTCCAGATGCACCTCGGTGTCACCAGCGGTGTGCGTCTGGTCGTAGTAGAGCTTCAGGTCGGCCGAGTCCAGCTTCGTGCCCGCCGGCACCCCGGTCAGGGGGAACTTCAGCAGGGCACGGGAGCTGCCGGTGGTGGTGTTGCCCACCGACAGACGCCAGTTGGTGTCGTAGTTCGACCCCGGGCCGTCCGAGGAGATCATCACGTCCTGCGCCGTCGCCGGCGTCGGGGCGATCTGGATCGTCGGATCGATCGTGACCGGATACTGCCGCTTCGGCGAAGCCAGCCACTTCGCGTCCGGGGTGACGGTCAGCTTCCAGCCCTTGCCGTCCCGGGTCAGCTTCTGCCGTACGGCGGTGGAGTACGCACTACCGTACGGCGACCCCGCGTCCTTCTTCGCGTCCGCCATGAACGGCGCCGGGATGACCAGGACGGGGTGGGTGCCCTCGCCGTAGAAGGCGATGGAACCGTCCTTCGCGGCCTTCGGGGTCAGCCCGTCGGTGTCCAGCGTGAACGTGAACTTCACCGGACCGGCCGGGCGTTCGGCCAGGGTGACGTTCTCCTTCACCCGGCCCGCACCGACCTCGTACGACAGGTCCGCACCCGACACCGCGTCGCGGTAGGTGACGGTGTCACCCTTCGCAACGGGCTTCAGTGACGCTCCGGCGCCCTCCAGCCCGAGGGTCACCGCGTGACCGTCGGCGGACTCCACCCGCATCAGCCGATCGGCGTCACTGCCGAACCAACTGCTCGTCGCGTTCGTGGTGTTCGAGAACTCGAAACCGTCCCGGCCGGACTTCTCGACCCGCGTCTCGATGTCCCGCCACGACTTCCCCGCCCGGTAGGCGGTCGGCACGGCCGACACCTCGGCCTGCACCCGCCCGTCCGACAGCTTCCAGAAGCGGGCGTTCGCCGTACGCCGGCCGGTCAGCTCCGCGACCCGCCGCGCCTTCGGCGCCACCTTGCCCTTCGGCAGTTTCTGCCGCTCGGCCACCCCCGCCTCGTCATGTGATGACGGCTTGTCCGATTCCTTGCTGTCGTCCGCGAACCAGCCCTTGATGCTGTCGACGATACCCTCGCCGTCACCATCAGAACCGGACGCGGCATAAGCGGCCTGCGGCATCAGTGAACCCGTCACTGCTGCTGCCACAAGGCACGCCAACACCCTGCCCAATCTGGGACTCACGCCAAACCTTTCCATCAACGGTCGTGGAAATCCACCGCATTTCCCGAGCGGTCCCGAAGGGGGCCGGCCGAGGGCATACGCAGTGGCGGCCGGAGGTTCTAGTGATCCAACTGATACAAAGTCAAGTGGTACGACATTCCGTCCACTTGATGCGACAGCCCCTGCAAAACGGCCATACAGGCACGGGCCGATGTCCGATATTTCCGCTCGCTGGAAAAGGACCGACGTCGTGGGGTATAACCCCGCCTGACCTCAGTCCGCGCGAGCTGAGTGCATTGGTAATTCACTTGTCGAGGGGGGAAATGCATGGGCGACAACAGCTCGAAATCCGACGAACTACCCGACGCCGAAGAGCGGGCACAGGCCGAAGAGCGGGCACAGGCCGAAGAACGGGCACAGGTCGAAGAACGGCCGCAGGGCGGGGAACGGCCGCAGGGCGGGGAATCCGGCGCCAAGGCCGGCCGTCCGGACCGCGCGGGGGTGATCACGGCTGCCGTGGCGCTCGCCGCGTGCGGCGGACTCGTGCTGTACGGGGTGCTCTCCCCGGGCGGCGAGGAGAAGAAGAAGCGCGAGGTGCCCACCGCCTCGGTCACCTACGAGGTGACCGGCACCGGCACCGCCGACATCACCTACCAGGCGCGCAGCGAGTCCGGGAAGGCCACCGTCGTGAAGGCGGCCGCCCTGCCCTGGCGCAAGACCGTGCCCGTCCCGCTCGGCCGCAGCCCCGTCGTGAGCATCGTGCTCGGCGAGAAGGGCGGCCAGGCCCGCTGCGCCGTCGCCGTGCAGGGCCGGCACCTGCAGGGCGCCACCGCGAGCGGCGGTTTCGGGCGCGCCACGTGCACCGGGACGCTGCCCAGCCCGAGTTCGAGCCCGAACCCGGCCGACGCCGCCGCGGGCTGACCGCGCACCCCCCTCGCGCCCCACAGCAAGCAACAGCGAAAGACGAAGGAGGGCCATGAGCCCCAGAAGACCCCGCGCGCGCCGCACGCTCGGCCGTTCACGCACCACGTGGCTGGCCGTCGGTGCCACCGTGCTCGGCGGCGCCGGGCTGGCGACGGTCGCGGTCGCCGGCGTTCCCGACAAGGGCACGGGCACCGAGGACACGGCCCGCCCGGCGAGCGCACAGACGATGGCGTTCGGCGGGACCGGCAGGACCAAGCGCGCGCTTCCGCGTACCGAGACCAAGGCCTTCTCGCTGATCGGCGTCTCCTGGGCGGACCACACCAGGCGCTTCGACGGCACCGCCCAGATCCGCACCCGCAGCGCCGAGACGGGCGAGTGGACCGATTGGCGCGACCTGGACTTCGACACGGTGGCGCCGGAGACGGACGAGACGAGCGCCGTCGACACGCGCGGCGCCTCGGAGCCGTTGTGGGCGGGGCCCTCCGACGCGGTCGAGGCGCGCGTCCTGGCCGACGGCGAGCAGACGGCCGTGCCCGAGGGGCTGCGCCTGGACCTGGTCGACCCCGGTACCACGCCCAAGTCCAAGGGCAAGGGCACCGGCGCCGCGAAGCCCGGCAAGACCACGGCGACGCCGACCCCCGCCGGGTCCGAGGAGGCCCCCACACCGGTGCCCTCCACCAGCTCCCCGGAGACGGTCCCGAGCGCCGTCGACGACACGACGACGCCGAGCACACCCGCCGAGTCCACGGCCGGTACGACCGAGCCCGCCGCCTCGCCGACGGACACCGCGTCCGCCGAGCCGAGCGCACCCGCCGAGACCACGACGCCGGCCGAGTCGCCGACGCCCGTCGACCCCACCACGCCCGCCGTTTCGCCCACACCGACCGACACGGCGACGCCGGAGCAGTCCACGCCGCCCGCCGAGCCGAGCGCACCCGCCGAGTCCACCACCCCAGCCGGACCCACCGCGCCGGCGATCGTCAGCCGCGCCGCCTGGGGCGCCGACGAGTCGCTGGTGAAGGACCCCGCCGAGTACCTCACCAAGGTGGAGGCCGTCTTCGTCCACCACACTGCGGGCACGAACGACTACACGTGCGCCGACTCGCCCGCCATCATCCGCGCGATCTTCGTGTACCACGTGCAGACGAACGGCTGGAACGACGTCGGCTACAACTTCTTCGTCGACAAGTGCGGCACGGTCTTCGAGGGCCGGGCGGGCGGCGTCGACAAGCGGGTGCGCGGCGCCCACACCTACGGCTTCAACGGCGTCTCCTCCGGAATCTCCCTGCTCGGCGACTACGAGAACGGCGGCACCCCCACACCGGAGGCACTGTCGGCCATCGCCGACGTCGCCGCGTGGAAACTGAGCCTGGACGGCGTCGACCCGCAGGCCCAGGTGACGCTCACCGCGGCCGGTGACACCGGCGTGTACAAGTCCGGCGAGAAGGCCACCCTGCACACCATCTCCGGCCACCGCGACGGCTACGCCACGCTCTGCCCCGGCCAGGTCCTTTACGACCGCCTACCGGACATCCGCACCCGGGCGGCTGCCTCCCCGTACGCGGCCAAGTGACCCCGACGGCCCCGCACACGTCCGGCGTGTGTGCGGGGCCGTCGCCATATCCGTACGTCTTCTCTCAAGTCCCCTGTGCGCTTCACGGAGAGCAGCGGGGTCTTGGTCATTTTCTGGCGCC
The DNA here is from genome assembly GCF_014645835.1 of Streptomyces albiflavescens. GTDB lineage: Bacteria > Actinomycetota > Actinomycetes > Streptomycetales > Streptomycetaceae > Streptomyces > Streptomyces albiflavescens. Next base: position 244,871 of record NZ_BMMM01000009.1, on the reverse strand, counting down.
GGCAGGGCGTACGAAGCCGCGCCCTTGGAATCCGGAACTGCACTGCCGACCAGTGTCGCGGCGTCGACCGCGGTAGCGCTGTCGGAATCCGGGGTTCGGAATTCATCATTCCCGGCCGGTGCCGGCTCAGCGAGGACACCGACGGAACGACCACCCCGTAGAGGTCTTCGACCGTCGCGAGCGCACCGTGATGCACCTGCTCGGCGGACACCTCGGCAGCCGCGCAAGGGACCCGTGATGCAATGGGGCCACAGAGCAGATCTCGGGGTGGAGTGGCGCGTGTTGAGCAACGGTGGGCCGGGCGCGGGGAGTTTCCAGCCGCTGGAGGACGGCGATCCGCAGGTCGTGGGCGGCTACCGGCTGGTGGCGCGGCTCGGGGCCGGCGGTATGGGACGGGTCTATCTCTCGCACACGCCGGGCGGACGGGCCGTCGCGGTCAAGGTGATCCGGCCGGAGCTGGCCGAGAACGCCGAGTTCCGGAAGCGGTTCCGGGCCGAGGTCGCGGCGGCGAGCCGGGTGCACGGGCTGTATACGGCTCCGGTCGTGGACAGCGACACCGAGGGATCCATCCCGTGGTGTGCGACCGCTTATGTGCCGGGGCCGTCCCTCGCCGACGCGGTGCACGACCACGGGCCGCTGCCCGTCGACACCGTGCTGCGGCTGATCGCCGGTGTCGCCGAGGCACTGCAGGCGGTGCATCGCGAGGCCATCGTGCATCGGGACCTCAAGCCGTCGAACGTGCTGCTCGCCGCCGACGGGCCGCGCGTCATCGACTTCGGTGTCGCGCGTGCCGCGGATGCCACGTCGGTGACGCAGAGCGGTACGGCTCTTGGCACCGTCGCCTATATGGCGCCGGAGCAGGTGCTCGGCGCGGAGGCCGCGCCCTCGGCCGACGTGTTCGCGCTCGGGCAGACGGCCGTGTTCGCGGCAACGGGCGGGGCCGCCTTCGGGGACGGGGACCCGCATGCGGTGCTCTACCGGGTGGTGCACGAGCAGCCGGACCTGAGCCATGTGCCGGGCGAGATACGCGAGTTGGTGGCGTGGTGTCTGCGCAAGCCCGCCGCCGAGCGGCCTTCCGTCGAGGAGGTCATTCGCTCCGTGTCGACGATGCAGGCGCACCGTGGTGACGACGCGCTGTTCACGTCCGGGGCGTGGCTGCCGGGAGAACTGGCGGCGGGGATCGCGGCTCGGACCGACGAGGCCGATCAGGCCCGGGCGGGAGCGCCCCAGGGCGCTCACGGTCCCGGCGGTTCCGGGCCGACGCCCGGCGGCTTCGGACCCGCTCCCGGCGGCTTCGGGCCCGCGCACGCCGGTTCCGGGCCCGCGCATGCCGGTTCCGGGCCGACGCCCGGCGGTTTCGGACCTCCGATGGCCTACTCCCCCACCTCGCCGTCCCATGCCGCGCTGCCCGGACCGTTCGTGATGGGGCATCCGGCCGCGCCGGAGGCCTACGCTCCGCCCGCCGGGCCGCAGCCGCAGGAGCCGGCCGCCGCGCGGACCTCCTCGGTGACCACGGGCGGCAAGGGGCGCAGGGGCCGGGTCTGGATGGTGGCGGCGGCCGCCGTCGTGCTCGTCGCCTGTGGCGCGACCGCAGCTCTGCTGCTCGTCCCGGGGAACGGCGACCGGAGCGACGACCGGGCACGGGAGGTGGCCGCGTCACGGTCGGCCGAGGCCGCCACGACGTCGCCTTCGCCGTCCGGCTCCCCGTCCACCACGACCTCGAAGAAGCCGAAGCCCGTCAAGTCCACGCTGCTTCCCAGCCCTTCGGGGCCCCCGACGCCCACGCGGGCCGCGACCTCGGCTCCCGCGAGCGCCGCGTCCAGCGAGCCCGCTGCCCCGAAGGCCCCGGTCCCGGTGACGTACGCGGGGATCCGGATGACGGCTAGCCACGACCTGTATCTGGGGGACACCCCGGTGCGGTCCAAGGCGGACACGGGGAGCTCCGACGAGGATCTGACGTACGCCGTCTACTCCTCGGGCGCGGTCCTCGCCCCCGGCACCACGTCCGGCAGCTCACTCGCCCTGCTGCCGGTGGGGCGGCAGGCGAGCCTGGACGTGTGCAAGGCGGCGACCGGCTACAAGAGCTACATCTGGGTCAAGGACCTCACCGTCGGTCAGCAGATGTGCGTCATCAGCGGGACGGGGCACGTGGGGCTCGTGACGTATCGGGGCTCGTCCGGGACGACGTACGCCACCTTGGACGTCAAGGTGTGGCGCAACGCGGCCTAGGAAGCTGCGGTGCCGTCCCCTTGCTGAGCTGTGCCGGGCCTGTTCGGTGCGGTGACCGACCTCGCGCGACCACTGCCCGTGCTGGTGATGAGCACCCTGCTGGGGATCCCTCCGCAGGACCGCGCCGATGTCATGGAGCGGTCGATCGACGTCTCCAAGGCCTTCGCCGTCTTCATACCCGAACAGGAGCGTGCCGCGGCGCACGAAGCGGTCGTCTGGCTGCGCGCGTACTTCCGCACGCTGCTGCCCACCGCGCTGGAGGAGTTCCTGCGCTGGGACGCCCCGATCCACACCACGACCCGGCTCACCCTGGAACCCGTCGAGGTCGGCGGCCGCACCCTGCGCAGGGGGCGGGTCGTGGTCCTGCTGCTGGCCTCGGCCAACCACGACGAGCGACAGTTCGCCGACCCGGGCGGTCTCGACGTGGGCCGGCGTCCCAATGCCCACCTCAGCTTCGGCGGCGGTGTGCACCACTGTCTCGGCGCGATGCTGGCCCGGGTGGAGGCGACAGCGGTCTTCGACCGGCTGCTGGACCGGTTCACCGCACTGGAACCGGCGGGCGAGGAGGACTGGCAGCCGAGCGGGGGCGGATTCCGCTTCCCTTACTGCGCCTATCGATCCCTCCCGGTGCGGATCTGCTGAAAGGCGTCGCGCGCAGCCGTCCGTTC